>NZ_JASGJZ010000001.1:0-5416728 GCF_047601025.1 Pseudorhodoferax sp. | reverse complement strand
GCCTTCTTCGCCGAGCGCGAAACCGCCAAGATCCCCGAGGCCAAGGCCGCGGCGCCGCGCGCCATCGGCAAGATCGCCGTGATCGGCGGCGGCACCATGGGCGCCGGCATCACGGTGGCGGCGCTGGATGCGGGCCTGCCGGTGACCATGATCGAGCGTGATGCCGAGTCCATCGCGCGGGGCCAGGCCCATGTGGAGAAGGTCTACGACGGCCTGGTCGCCAAAGGCCGGATGACCGAACAGCGCAAGGCCGCCATCATGGCCCGCTACACGCCCAGCACCCGCTACGACGACATCGCGGACGTGGATCTGGTGATCGAGGCGGTGTTCGAGGACCTCGAGGTCAAGAAGGCCGTGTTCAGGGAGCTGGACCGCGTCTGCAAGCCCAGCGCCGTGCTGGCCACCAACACCTCGTACCTGGACATCGACGCGATCGCCGCCTCCACCTCCCGCCCGCAGGACGTGATCGGCCTGCACTTCTTCAGCCCGGCCAACATCATGAAGCTGCTGGAGATCGTGGTGCCGGCCCAGGTCGCGCCCGACGTGGTGACGACGGCGTTCGAGCTGGCCCGGAAGATGAAGAAGACCCCCGTGCGCGCCGGCGTGTGCGACGGCTTCATCGGCAACCGCATCCTGGCCGTGTACAAGCAGGCGGCCGACTACATCATGGAAGACGGCGCCAGCCCGTACGAGATCGACCAGGCCGTGCGTGCCTTCGGCTACCCGATGGGGCCGTTCCAGGTGACCGACCTGGCCGGCGGCGACATCGGCTGGGCCACGCGCAAGCGCCGCGCCGCCACGCGGGACCCGAAGGCGCGCTACGTCGAGGTGGCCGACCGCATCTGCGAGCGCGGCTGGTTCGGCCAGAAGACCGGGCGCGGCTTCTACCTGTATCCGCAGGGGGCCCGTACCGGCCAGCCCGACCCCGAGGTGCTGGCCATCGTCGAGGCCGAGCGCGTCCGCAAGGGCATCACCCCGCGCCGGTTCACGCCCGAGGAAATCATGCGCCGCTACATGGCGGCCATGGTCAACGAGGGCGCCAAGGTGCTGGAGGAAGGCATCGCCCTGCGCCCGCTGGACATCGACGTCACCTTCCTGTCCGGCTACGGCTTCCCGCGCTGGCGCGGCGGGCCGATGAAGTACGCCGACATGGTGGGTCTGCCGACGATCCTGGACGACATCCGCGCCTTCGCCAAGGAGGACCCGTTGTTCTGGAAGCCCGCGCCGCTGCTGGAGAAGCTGGTGGCCGAGGGCAAGGATTTCTCCAGCCTCAACCAGCCCAGGGGCTGAACCCCGAGCAACCCGCACCGCCATCCCCGACGCCCGGGGAGGGGGGTCTTCATCCCGATTTTCAAGGAACAGCTCCATGCGCCAGGCCGTCATCGTTTCCACCGCCCGCACGCCGCTTGCGAAGTCGCACCGCGGCGAATTCAACATCACCCCCGGTCCCACGCTGGCCAGCTTCGCGGTGCGCGCCGCGGTCGAGCGCGCAGGCATCGACCCGGCGCTGATCGAGGACGCCGTGCTCGGCTGCGGCTACCCCGAGGGCATCACCGGCCGCAACATCGCGCGCCAGGCGGTGATCCGCTCGGAGCTGCCGCTCAGCATCGCCGGCACCACGGTCAACCGCTTCTGCGCTTCCGGCCTGCAGGCCATCGCCATCGCCGCGGGCCGCATCGTGGTCGAAGGCGCGCCGGCCATGATCGCCGGCGGCGTGGAAAGCATCTCCGGCATCCGTACCCGCGAGGACGGCAATTCGGGCATGGACCCGTGGATCGTCGAGCACAAGCCCGCGCTCTACATGGAGATGATCGACACGGCGGACGTGGTGGCCCAGCGCTACGGCATCAGCCGCGAGGCGCAGGACCATTTCTCGGTCGAGAGCCAGCGCAGGACCGCCGAGGCGCAGCAGGCCGGCCGCTACGCCGAGGAAATCGTGCCCGTGACCACCACCATGGCGGTGAAGAACAAGGAGACCGGCGCGGTGACCCAGCAGCAGGTGACGCTCGACCGCGACACCTGCAACCGCGCCGGGACCACCTACGAATCGCTGGCCAGGCTGGAGCCGGTCAAGGGGCCCGGACGGTTCGTCACCGCGGGCAATGCATCGCAGCTTTCCGACGGCGCCAGTGCCTGCGTGCTGATGGAGGCCAAGGAGGCGGAGCGCCTGGGCCTGGCGCCGCTGGGTGCGTTCCGCGGCATGGCGGTGGCGGGCTGCGAGCCCGACGAGATGGGCATCGGCCCGGTGTTCGCCGTGCCCAAGCTGCTGGCGCGCCATGGCCTGAAGGTCGAGGACATCGACCTGTGGGAACTGAACGAGGCCTTCGCCTCGCAGTCGATCTATTGCCAGCAGCAGCTGGGCATTCCCGCGGAGCGCCTGAACGTGGACGGCGGTGCCATCTCCATCGGCCACCCGTTCGGCATGACGGGCGCGCGCCTGGCCGGGCACATCCTGCTCGAAGGCCGCCGGCGCAAGGCCGCGGGCCAGCCGGTGAAGTGGGGCGTGGTGACGATGTGCATCGCCGGCGGCATGGGCGCGGCCGGCCTGTTCGAGATCTTCTGAGAAAGGGCACGCCATGGATTTGCAGTTCACTGCCCAGGAACTGGCCTTCCGCGACGAGGTGCGCGCCTTCCTGAAGGCCAGGCTGTCGCCCGAACTGGCGCACAAGGTCAAGAGCGGCGAGATCCTGACCCGGCAGGAGATGACCGACTGGCACGCCACGCTCAACGAGCGCGGCTGGCTCGCCAACCACTGGCCCCGGGAATGGGGCGGCCCCGGCTGGAGCGCGGTCGAGAAATTCATCTTCGAGCACGAGTGCGCGCTGGCGGGCTCGCCGCGCATCGTGCCCTTCGGCGTGAACATGCTGGGGCCGGTGCTGATCAAGTACGGCAACGAGGCGCAGAAGAAATACTGGCTGCCGCGCATCCTGAACGGCGACGACTGGTGGTGCCAGGGCTATTCGGAACCCGGTTCGGGCTCCGACCTCGCCTCCGTCAAGACCACGGCGGTGCGTGATGGCGACCACTACATCGTCAACGGCCAGAAGACCTGGACGACGCTGGGCCAGTACGCCGACATGATCTTCTGCCTGGTGCGCACCAACAAGGAAGCGAAGGCGCAGGCGGGCATCAGCTTCCTGCTGGTGGACATGCGCACGCCGGGCGTGGAAGTGCGCCCCATCATCACCCTGGACGGCGAGCACGAGGTCAACGAGGTGTTCTTCACCGACGTGAAGGTGCCGGCGGAGAACCTCGTGGGCGAGGAGAACAAGGGCTGGACCTACGCCAAGTACCTGCTCACCTACGAGCGCACCAACATCGCCGGCGTGGGCTTCTCGGTGGCCAGCCTGGAGAAGCTCAAGGCCGTGGCCGGCCGCGTGTCGTGCAACGGCAAGCCGCTGTCGCAGGACCCGCTGTTCGCCGCGCGCATGGCCAAGGTCGAGATCGACCTGGAGAACATGAAGACCACCAACCTGCGCGTGATCGCCGCCGTGGCCGGCGGCGGCGTGCCGGGGGCGGAAAGTTCCATGCTCAAGATCAAGGGCACCGAGATCCGCCAGGAAATCCTGTCGCTCATCCGCCGCGCCATGGGCCCCTATGCCGCGCCCTTCGTGGAGGAGGCCATGCATGGCCGGAGCGCCGAGCCGCCGATCGGCCCCGAGGAGGCCTTCTCCGCCGCGGCCGCCTACTTCAACCACCGCAAGCTGTCCATCTTCGGCGGCTCCAACGAAATCCAGAAGAACATCATCTCCAAGATGATCCTGGGCCTGTGACCGGAATCAGGAAAGGCGTCAAGACATGAACTTCGAGCACACCGAAGACCGCCGCATGCTGGCGGACACCTTGAACCGCTTCGTCTCCGAGCAATACGGCATCGAGTCCCGCAACCAGCTGGCCTACGGCGAGGCAGGCCGCAGCCCCGGGATCTACGCGCAGTTCGCCGAACTGGGCGCCATCGGCGCGCTGTTTCCCGAAAGCGCGGGCGGCTTCGGCGGCGCGGGCTTCGACATCAGCGTGGTGTTCGAGGCGCTGGGCAAGGGCATCGTGGCCGAGCCGCTGCTGGGCGCGCTGGTCGTGGGCCAGGCACTGGTCGCCGCGGGCACGGAGGCGCAGAAGCAGAGGCTGCAAGACATCATCGCCGGTGGCGTGATCGCCGCGCTGGCGCACGACGAGCCGGGCAGCCACTATGAGCTGAGCAACGTGCAGGCCACCGCCGCCCGCGCGGGCGACGGCTGGGTGCTGAACGGCGCCAAGGGCGTGGTGGCCTTCGGCGAAAAGGCCGACCTGCTGCTGGTGTCCGCGCGCACGGCGGGCGGCCCGTTCGACACGGCGGGCATCAGCCTGTTCCTGGTGGACGGCAGCGCGGCGGGCATCGCCAAGCGCGGCTACCAGCGCTTCGAGGGCGGCCGCGCCGCCGAGCTGACGTTCGGCAACGTGCAGCTGCCCGCCGACGCGCTGCTGGGCGCCGAAGGCCAGGGCTACGCCGTGCTGGAGCGCATCCAGGGCTATGCGCTGCTGGCGCTGGCCTCGGAATCGGTGGGCGCGATGGACGTGGCCAAGCAGTTCACGCTGGAGTACCTGCAGACGCGCAAGCAGTTCGGCGTGGCCATCGGCACCTTCCAGGCACTGCAGCACCGCATGGCCGATGTGCTGCTGGAAGTCGAGCAGGCGCGCTCGGCGGTCATCAACGCGGCCGACGCCATCGACAACGCCGCAGGCACGGCGCGCGAGAAGGTGCTGTCCGCCGCCAAGTACACCGTGGGCTACGTGGGCACCAAGGTGGCGCAGGAGAGCATCCAGATGCATGGCGGCATCGGCATGACCTGGGAGTTGCCGCTGGCGCACTACGCCAAGCGCCTGGTGATGATCGACCACCAGTTCGGCGACGAGGACCACCACCTCGCCCGCTACATCGCATTGAGCCAGGAGAGCGGCGGCAGGCGTGCCGCCATGCACGACACGGAGGCGACCCAATGAGCACACCACCGCTGCTGTCCCGCCGTGAAGGGGCGGTGCTGGTCCTGTCCAACAACAACGTGGCGGCGCGCAATGCGCTGTCGACCGAGTTCTACGAGGCCCTCGGCGCCGCGCTGCGCGAAGCCGCGGCCGATCCGACGGTGGGCGCCATCGTGCTCACGGGCGAGGGTGGGCACTTCTGCGCCGGCGGCGACCTGCGCCAGCTCGCCACGCGGCGCGAGCTGCTCGTCGTGGAGCGGGTCGCCAAGGTCGAGGCCCTGCACGACATGATCCGCGGCGTGCGCGACTGCCCCAAGCCCGTCGTCGCGGCCGTGGAAGGCGCGGCCGCCGGTGCCGGCCTGTCGCTGGCGCTGGCCTGCGACATGCTGGTGGCCGCGCGGAACGCGGTGTTTTCGGTCGCGTACGTGAAGGTGGGCCTCACGCCCGACGCCGGCGCCACCGCATTCCTGTCCGAGTTCGTCTCGCGCCAGGTGCTGACCGAGCTGTGCCTGACCGGCGAGCGCATGAGCGGCGAGCGCCTGCACCAGCTCGGCCCCGTCAACCGCCTGGCCGAGCCCGGCCAGGCGCTGGCCGACGCGATCGCGCTCGCGCGGCAGATCGCGGACGGCCCCGAGCACGCCATGGCCCGCATCAAGCGCCTGTGCCGCGAGGCGCCGCGCAACACGCTGGAGCAGCAGCTGGACCTGGAGGCCCGCTGCATGCTGCTGTCACAGGAAACCGAGGAGTCGCGCGAAGGCATCGCCGCCTTCCTCGGCAAGCGCGCGGCCGACTTCACCCGCCTGCGCCAGCGCTGAACGCCAACCCAGCCAGGAGACTTCTGCATGACAAGTTCCAACGCAACCGACTTTCCCCTCGCAGGCGTGCGCGTGCTCGACCTCTCGCGCGTATTCGCCGGCCCGCTGTGCGGCCAGGTGCTGGCCGACTTCGGCGCCGAGGTCATCAAGGTCGAACACCCGGGCCGCGGGGACGACACGCGCGACTGGGGCATCCGCATCGGCAAGACCGAAACCACCTACTACAACAGCATGAACCGCAACAAGCGGTCGGTCACGCTGGACCTGCAAAGCCCCGAGGGGCTGCGCATCGTGCACGAGCTGCTGCCGCAGTGCGACGTGGTGATCCACAACTTCAAGACCGGCGGCGCTGAGAAGCTGGGCCTGGGCTACGAGCAGCTCAAGGCCCTGCGGCCCGATCTGATCTACTGCGCGGTCTCCGGCTACGACAGCAGCGGGCCCGAGGCCAAGCGCCCCGGCTACGACCTCGTGATCCAGGGCGAGGCGGGGCTGATGGCCTTGAACGGCGAGGCGAACACGCCGCCGTTGAAGTTCGGCGTGGCCGTGGTCGATCTGATGACCGGCATGTACGCCGCGCAGGCCGTGCTGGCCGCGCTGTTCCAGCGCGGGCGCACCGGCCAGGGCCGGCTGATCGAGATGGCGCTGTACGACTGCGGCCTGATGGTCACGGGCTACTACGGGCTCGACGCGCTCAGGCTCGGGCACGATCCCGAGCGCTACGGCAACGCCCATCCCTCCATCGTGCCCTATGGCATGTACGAGTCCGCCGACGGCCCGCTCATCATCGCCGTGGGCAACAACGCGCAGTTCGACAAGTTCTGCCGCAACGTCATCGAGCGGCCCGACATCGTGGAAGACCCGCGTTTCGCTACCAACGTCAACCGCGCCGCCAACCGGCTGGAGCTGACGCCCCTGCTGACCGCGCTGATCCGGACCTTTCCGCGCGACGTGCTGCTCGAACGCCTGACCAGTGCCGGTATTCCCTGCGGCAAGGTGGCCGGGCTGCACGAGGCGCTGACCAGCGAGCGCACGCGCCGCGGCCGCCTGGTGCAGGACATGCCGCACCCCGTCGTGGGCACCACGCCCGTGTTCGCGCCGCCCTACCGCCTGGACGGCCAGCGTCTGCCCATCCGCAACGCGCCGCCCACGCTGGGCGAGGGCACGCGCGAGGTGCTGCAGCAACTCCTCGCCATGAGCGACGAGCAACTGCAGGCCCTGCAGGCGCAGGGCGTGTTGACGCTGCCGCAGGGCTGATCGCCGGGACAACGGCCGCCGGCACGCGCAGTGCGATCGCCATGGCCTTTCGCTGATTCAAGGAGACTTTCATGGGCAATTCCCGACACAACCGCCGCGCCGTGCTGCAGGGCGTGGCCGCCTGGGGCGCCGCCGGCCTGCTGGGCCCGGCCATGGCGCAGACGGGCAAGACCGCCTGGCCGAGCAAGCCGATCCGGCTGGTCGTGCCGTTCAATGCGGGCGGGGCCACCGACATCATCGCCCGCAGCGTGGGCGAGGTCCTGGCCCGGCGCACCGGGCAGCCCGTGGTGGTGGACAACAAGGGCGGCGCGGCCGGCATCCTGGGCTCCGATGCCGTCGCCAAGGCGCCGGCCGACGGCTACACGCTGCTGCTGTCGCTCAGCACGTCCATGCTCATCAACCAGTTCCTCTACGCCAAGCTGCCCTACAACCCGCAGAAGGACTTCGCGCTGGTGTCCCAGATCGCGGCGGCGCCGGTCACGCTGGTGGTGCACCCTTCCGTGCCCGCCAGCAACATGAAGGAGTTGCTGGCCTACGTCAAGGCGAACAAGAGCAAGCTGTCCTACGGCTCCTGGGGCGTGGGCTCGTACGCGCACCTCGCAGGCTCGTACATGAGCAAGTCCATGGACGCCGACATGACCCACTCGTCCTACAAGGGCGAGGCGCCGATGATCCAGGACCTGATCGGCGGCCAGCTGCAGCTGTGCTTCTCCAGCGCGCTCAACACCAGGCCGTTCATCGAATCGGGGCGCTTGAAGGCCATCGGCGTGACCGGTCTGCAGCGCATGAAGATCCTGCCCGACGTGCCCACCATCCACGAGCAGGGCGTGACCGACGAGGCCTATTCCGTCTTCGGCTGGGTGGCCATGGGGGCGCCGGCGGGCACGCCGCAGGAGATCGTCGACGCGCTCTACGCGCATCTGCGCGAGATCGCCAAGGATCCCAAGGTGCAGGAGCGCATTGCCGGCGCGGGGTTCATCGCCATGATGAACAGCCCGCAGGAGTTCCGCCAGAACTACCAGCGCGATCTGCCCGTATGGAAGGCGCTGGTCGAGACCGCCGGCGCGCGGCTCGAATGAAGCCCTTTGCGCCGCTTTTTCCTTTCCAACCAAGGACGATGATGCCCATGCACTCCGTTTCCCTGGCGGCCGTCGCCTCGCGCCGCACCGTTCTCAGCCTGGCCGCCGCCCCGCTGCTGACCAGCCTGGCGGGCAGCGTCCTCGCCGCCGATGAGTGGCCGCAAAAGCTGATCCGCCTGGTCGTGCCGTTTCCGGCGGGCGGGCCCACCGACACGGCCTCGCGCATCGTGGGCCAGAAGCTGGGCGAGCGCCTGAAGCAGTCCGTGGTCGTGGACAACCGCGCAGGCGCTTCCGGCTCGATCGCGGCCGCGCAGATGGTCAAGACCCCGCCCGACGGCTACACGCTGATGATGCTGGCCACGCCCACGCTGCTGGCGCCGCACCTGTACAAGAAGGCGGGCTACGACCCGATCAAGGACTTCACGCCCGTGGCGATGATCTACGACCTGCCCATCGTCATCGTCGTCAATCCCAGGCTGCTGCCCGATGTGACCGACCTGCAGAAGTTCATCCAGTATGCGAAGGCGCAGAAGGTGCCGATGAACTACACCAGCGCGGGCACGGGCAGCTTCGGCCATCTGAGCATGGAAATGCTCAAGCAGGTGGGCGGCTTCGATGCGCAGCACGTGCCCTACAAGGGCAGCTCGCCGGCCATCACCGACACCATCGGCGGGCAGGTGCCCGTGATGTTTTCCGACCTGGTCGCCGCGCTGCCGCACATCCAGGCGGGCAAGCTGCGCGCCATTGCCGTGGGCTCGCCCCGGCGCGTGAGCGCGCTGCCCGAGGTCAAGACCATCGCCGAGCAGGGCGTCGAGGGCTACGAGGCGGTGTCCTGGGGCGGCGTGGTCGCGCCGCCCGGCACGCCCGCGGCCATCGTCCAGCGCGTGGCCGGCGAGATCAAGCAGATCCTGGCCGACAAGACGGTGCAGGACAAGATGCTGGGCGCGGGTGCCATCGCGCACTTCCAGGATCCGGCCGAGGCGGCCAAGCGCATCCAGCAGGACTACGCGCGCTGGGGCCAGCTGATCCGCGACAAGAACATCGTGGCCGAGTGAGGATGGCATGAGGACCCGCATCCGCGATGCTGCCGGGCGTCGAGCATCCCCTCATCCAGGGCGGCATGCACACGTGGGCTTGGCGGCGCTGGCTTCCGTGGTCTCCAACGCGGGCGGGCCGGGCATCGCCACGGGCCTGGCGCGGCGCATGCCCGAACTGCTCGCCAAGGAGATCGCGCGTTGCCGCGCGATGACGGACCAACCCTTCGGCGCGAACCTGGCCTTCCTGCCCGCGGGCACGCCCAAGGCCCGCGTGGATGAGCTTTCCGCCCACGTGGCCGAGATCGCCAAGGATCCCGAGATGATCGAGCGCATCGAGCGCATCGAGCGCATCGAGCGCATCGAGGGCGCGGGTTCCATGTCCATGATCAACGGCCCCGCGGCCTTTCGCGAGAATGATCCGCGCGACCTGCCCGTCCGGAAACCGCGGGTCGAACTGGCTGGCGCCAAGCCGGGCTGACGCGCGCCGCAGCCGGATTTCATCACCCAGGAGACAAACATGATCCATTCCCGACTCCAACGCCGCACCGTGGTGCAGGGCGTCGCCGCGCTGGCCTGCGGCTGCTTCATGGGCACTGCGGCAGCGCAGAACTTCCCCACGCGGCCCATCACCATCATCGTGCCGTTCTCGGCGGGCGGCACCACCGACATCCTCGCGCGCATCGTCGGCCAGGGCCTGACCACGGAGCTGGGCCAGTCCGTCATCGTGGACAACAAGCCCGGCGCGGGCGGCAACATCGGCGCGTCGCTCGCCGCCAAGGCGCAGCCCGACGGCTACACCCTGTTCATGGGCACGGTGGGCACGCACGCCATCAACCAGGCGCTCTACAAGAAGATGCCGTTCGACCCGGTGAAGGACTTCGCGCCGATCTCGCGCGTGGCCACGGTGCCCAACCTGCTCGTCGCGCACCCGAGCCAGCCGTTCAAGACCGTCAAGGAGATGATCGCCTACGCCAAGGCCCACACCGGCGACGTGACCTACGGCTCGCCCGGCTCCGGCTCGTCGCCGCACGTCTCCGGCGCGCTGTTCCAGAGCATGACCGGTGCGCAGATCACCCACGTGCCCTACAAGGGCAGCGCGCCCGCGATGAGCGACCTGCTCGGTGGGCAGATCGCCGTCATGTTCGACAACATGCCCTCGGCCATCCAGCACGTGCGCTCGGGCAAGCTGCGCCCCATCGCCGTGACCACGGCCAAGCGCTCGCCCGAGCTGCCCGACGTGCCCACCATCGCCGAGTCGGGCGTGCCCGGCTACGAGGCCACCTCGTGGTTCGGCATGTTCGCCCCGGCCGCCACGCCCAAGCCCGTGCTCGACAAGCTGCACGCCGCACTCTTGAAGGTGCTGGCCCAGCCCGAGGTGAAGAAGAAGATCGCCGAGCAGGGCGGCGACCCGGTGGCCGAGACGCCCGCGCAGTTCGCCGCCTTCATCCAGGCCGAGTCGGCCAAGTGGGGCAAGGTGGTCAAGGAGTCGGGCGCGTCCGCCGACTGACGGATCGCTGCCGATTCAATGGCTGCCGGCGATTGACGGACAAGCGCTGCGGCCTGGTTTTTTCACAAGGAGATCTCATGCAAGGTTCCGCCACGTTTCCCAGCCGCCGCGCCGTGCTGCAAGGCATGGCCGCCATGGGGGGCGCCTCGCTGCTGGGCGCCGCCGCGCAGACGGGCCAGTGGCCCTCCAAGCCGGTCCGCCTCATCGTGCCCTACAACGCGGGCGGCGGCACCGACATCATCGCGCGTGCCCTGGCCGAGCCCATGTCCAGGCTGCTGGGCCAGCCCGTGGTGGTGGACAACCGGGGTGGCGCGGGCGGCATCCTGGGCACCGACGCGGTGCTCAAGTCCCAGCCCGACGGCCATACGCTGCTGGTGGGGCTGGGGACCTCGATGATGGTCAACCAGTACCTCTACACCAAGCTGCCCCACGACCTGCAGAAGGACATGGCGCTGGTCACCCAGGTCGCCACGGTGCCCGTGGTGCTGGTCGCGCACCCTTCGGTGCCCGCCAGCAACATGAAGGAGCTGCTGGCCTATGTGGGAGCGAACAAGGGCAAGTTCTCCTACGGCTCCTGGGGCCAGGGCTCGCAGGCGCATCTCGTGGGTGCGTACATCAGCAAGTCTGCCAACGCCGACATGGGCCACGCGGCCTACAAGGGCGAGGCCCCCATGCTGCAGGACCTGATCGGCGGCCAGATTCAGTTCTGCCTTGCCAGCGTGTCCAGCAGCCGTCCCTTCATCGAGTCGGGCCGCCTCAAGGCCATCGGCCTGATCGGCCGCCAGCGCGTGCCGTCCATGCCCAACGTTCCTACGATCTACGAACAGGGGCTGACGGATGACCCGTACGCCCTCGTCGGCTGGATCGGCATGGGCGCGCCCGCGGGCATTCCCAAGCCCGTGCTCGACAAGCTCGCCGCGGTGATGGCCGAGGTCGCCAAGGACGCGAAGGTGCAGGAGCAGATCTTCAACATCGGCGGCGTCGCCGTGATGGCCGGGCCCGAGGCGTTCCGCACGGCCTACCAGGGCGACGTGCCCAAGTGGAAGGCGCTGATCGAGGCCGCCAACGTACGTCTCGATTGACGGCAAGGAGAGACGCACCATGAAGACCCGTATCACCGAACTGCTGGGCATCGAGCATCCCATCATCCAGGGCGGCATGCACTACGTGGGCCTGGCGGAGCTGGCTTCCGCCGTCTCCAACGCGGGCGGGCTGGGCATCATCACGGGCCTGACGCAGCGCACGCCCGAACTGCTCGCCAGGGAGATCGCGCGCTGCCGCGCGATGACGGACAAGCCCTTCGGCGTGAACCTGACCTTCCTGCCCGCGGTCACGCCGCCCGACTATCCGGGCTACGTCAAGGCCATCATCGACGGCGGCGTGAAAGTCGTCGAGACGGCGGGCAACAACCCGCAGCAGTGGCTGCCGGCGCTGAAGGAGGCCGGCATCAAGGTCATCCACAAATGCACCTCGGTGCGCCATGCGCTCAAGGCCGAGGCCATCGGCTGCGACGCCATCAGCGTGGACGGCTTCGAGTGCGGCGGCCACCCCGGCGAGGACGACGTGCCCAACTTCATCCTGCTGCCGCGCGCGGCCGAGGCGCTGAAGGTGCCGTTCGTCGCCTCGGGCGGCATGGCCGACGGTCGCTCGCTGGTGGCGGCCCTGGCGCTGGGGGCCGAGGGCATCAACATGGGCACGCGCTTCATCGCCACGCAGGAGGCGCCGGTGCACGAGAACGTCAAGCGCGCCATCGTCGCCGCCAGCGAACTCGACACGCGCCTGGTGATGCGCCCGCTGCGCAATACCGAGCGCGTGCTCACCAACAGCGCCGTGGAACGCCTGCTGCAGAAGGAGCGCGCGCTGGGCGCCGCCATCACCTTCCAGGACATCCTGCCCGAGGTGGCCGGCGTCTATCCGCGCATCATGCAGAACGGCGACATGGAGGCCGGCGCCTGGTCGTGCGGCATGGTGGCCGGGCTGATCCGCGACGTGCCCACCGTGCGGCAGCTGATCGATGCCATCATGGCCCAGGCCCGCGACATCATCGCCGGGCGCCTGGCCGGCACGCTGCACTGACGCGCCAGCGCCCTGGGGCAGGGGCGCTTCAGAACCCCTGCAGCTGCAGCGGCCAGGGCGTCTTGGCCCAGGCCGCGGCCTCCTCGCGCAGCAGGTGCACGGACTGCGGAAAGGCCTCGGCCCAGCCGGGGCGGCAGCCGAGGGTGCGCTGGGCCTGGCGCGGCTTGCCGCCGAGCTTCAGGCCCTCGACGTCGGGGTCGCGCCGGGCGTGGCACAGGATCACGGCCAGCCGCAGCGCCAGCAGCTGCTGGGCGAACGCCGGGTCGGCCAGCTCGGCCTCCAGCTTCTTCAGCTTGCCGCGGTGGCCCAGCACCAGCTGGCTCAGCCGGTGCAGCTCCGGCAGCGCGAAGCCGGGGGCGTCGGCGTTGTCCAGCACGTAGGCGCCGTGGCGGTGGTAGCTGCTGTGCGAGACCAGGAAGCCGATCTCGTGCAGCTGCGCGGCCCACAGCAGCTTGCGCTGCAGGCGGCTCGTCTCTTCTTGCGGACGGTTCAGGCTGGCCTGCAGCTGGGAGAAGAACTGCGTGGCCACCGTGGCGACGCGGCTGGCCTGGGCCGCGTCGGTGTCGAACTTGGCGGCCAGCCGGCGCACCGAGGCCGAGCGCACGTCGCTGTCGGCCGCGTCGCGCTCGACCAGGTCGTAGAGCACGCCGTGGCGCAGCGCGCCGTCGGCGGCCTGCAGCTCGCGGATGCCGAGCAGGTCGAAGATCGCCAGCAGCACGGACAGCCCGCCGCCGATCACCAGCTTGCGGTCGTCCTTCATGCCGTCGATGTTCACGCGCTCGACCGTGCGGGCCTTGAGCAGCCGCTCGCGCAGCCAGTCCAGCCCCTCGCGCGTGATCAGGCCCGGCGGGCCGCCGGCCGCGGCCAGCATGTCGGCGACCGCGCCGACCGTGCCGGAGGCGCCGTAGGCCGCGCTCCAGTGGCTTCGGTCGTAGGCCTGCAGCGCCTCGTCGAGCACGGCCTCGGCCGCGATCTTCGCCATGCGGAAGGCATCGGGCGTGAACTCGCCCTTGGGAAAGTAGCGCATCGACCAAGACACGCTGCCGACGCGGAACGACTCCATCAGACGCGCCTCGTAGCCCTGGCCCAGGATCATCTCGGTGGAGCGCCCGCCGATGTCGATGACCAGCCGGCGCTCGTCGGACTGCGGCAGCAGCCGCGACACGCCCTGGTAGATCAGCCGCGCTTCCTCGCGGCCGGAGATCACGTCGATGCGAAAGCCCAGGATCTCGTGGCCGCGGCTCAGGAATTCGTCGCGGTTGCGCGCCTCGCGCAGCGTCTGGGTGGCCACGGCCCGCGCCTGCGTCCGGGGGATGCCGGCCAGCCGCTCGGCGAAGCGGGCCAGGCAGTCCAGGCCGCGCTGCATGGCGTCGCGGCTGAGGTTGCGCGCCTCGTCCAGCCCGTTGCCCTGGCGCACCACCTCCTTGAGGTACTCGGTGCGGCGGATCTGGCCGTGGTCGAGCCGGCCGATCTCCAGCCTGAAGCTGTTGGAGCCCAGGTCCAGGGCTGCGAGGAGGGTTCCGTTCTGCATCGCTGGGGCGGCATCCTAGCACCGATGCTGCACCGCAGCGAGGCCCGGGCGGCCCGGCCCGGGGCGCGCGGCCGGCATGTCATGTTGCTGTCACACAAGCTTCTTAAATTTCCGGCCATCGCGGGTGGCATCCACCGCCCGGTCCCGCTCCCGGAGCACTCACCAGAGAGGTTTGCATGCCATCGATCACCCGTTACTCCACCGCCGGCCTGCTGGGCCTGGCCAGCCTGGCGTTCGCCGGGACCACCTTCGCGCAGGACGTGACCGGCGCGGGCGCCAGCTTTCCGGCGCCGCTGTACGCCAAGTGGGCGGCCGACTACCACAAGGCCTCCGGCACCAAGATCAACTACCAGTCCGTGGGCTCGGGCGCCGGCCTGAAGCAGATCGAGGCCAAGACCGTGGACTTCGGCGCCTCCGACGCGCCGCTGAAGGACGAGGACCTGGCCGCCAAGGGCCTGGTGCAGTTTCCGACCGTGATCGGCGGCGTAATCCCGGTGGTCAACATCCCCGGCGTCAAGGCCGGCGACCTGAAGCTCTCCGGCCAGGTGCTGGGCGACATCTACCTGGGCAAGATCACCAAGTGGAACGACCCGGCCATCGTGGCGCTGAACGGCGGGCTGGCGCTGCCCGACGCCCAGATCGCCCCGGTGCGCCGCGCCGACGGCTCGGGCACCAGCTTCCTGTTCACGAACTACCTGTCCAAGGTCAACGCCGAGTGGAAGTCCAAGGTCGGCGAGGGCACGGCCGTGAACTGGCCGACCGGCGCCGGCGGCAAGGGCAACGAGGGCGTGGCCGCCTTCGTCGGCCGCCTGCCCAACTCCATCGGTTACGTGGAGTACGCCTACGTCAAGCAGAACAAGATGACCTACGCGCTGCTGCAGAACGCGGCCGGCAAGTTCGTCGCGCCCGACGACGCGGCCTTCAAGGCCGCCGCCGCCGGCGCCGACTGGAGCAAGAGCTTCTACCAGGTGCTGACGAACCAGGCCGGCGACGCCGCCTGGCCCATCACCGGCGCGACCTTCATCCTGATGCACAAGAAGCAGGACAAGCCAGCCACCGCCGCCTCGGCGCTGCGCTTCTTCGCCTGGGCCTACAAGGACGGCGACAAGACCGCCGGCGACCTGGACTACGTGCCGATGCCGGCCAGCGTGAAGGCGGTGATCCAGAAGTCCTGGGAGCAGATCGCCGACGCCGCCGGCAAGCCGGTCGCGCAGGCGGCCAACTGAGGCCGGCGCCCCGACTGCCCGCCGAAACCCGAGCACGGCCGTGTCTTCTACACTTCCCGCCAACGGCGCTCCCTTCGACCTGGCCGGCAAGGGTGCCGGCGAAGGAGGTGGCCGCGCCATGACAACCCCCCCCCCCAAGAGGGCCCGCAGCGGCCCGCTGGCCGACCGGCTGTTCGGCTGGGCCGCCCAGGGCGCGGCCTGGCTGACGCTGGCGCTGCTGCTGGGCATCCTGCTGTCGCTGGTCCAGGGTGCCTGGCCGGCGATCACCAAGTACGGCCTGGGCTTCCTGGCCTCCACCACCTGGGACCCGGTCCAGGAGGAGTTCGGCGGCCTGGTCATGGTCTACGGCACGCTTGCCACCTCGATCATCGCGCTGGTGATCGCGGTGCCGGTGAGCTTCGGCATCGCGCTGTTCCTGACCGAGCTGTCGCCGGCCTGGCTCAAGCGCCCGCTGGGCACGGCCATCGAGCTGCTGGCGGCGGTGCCGTCCATCGTCTACGGCATGTGGGGCCTGCTGGTGTTCGGGCCCATCCTGTCGGCCTGGGTGCAGCAGCCGCTGCAGAAGCTGCTGGACGGCGTGCCCTACCTGGGCGCGCTGGTCTCGGGGCCTCCGGTGGGCATCGGCATCCTGTCGGCCGGCATCATCCTGGCGATCATGATCATCCCGTTCATCGCCTCGGTGATGCGCGACGTGTTCGAGGTTACGCCGCCGCTGCTGAAGGAATCGGCCTACGGCCTGGGCGCGACGACCTGGGAGGTGATGTCCAAGGTGGTGCTGCCCTACACCAAGGCCGGCGTCATCGGCGGCGTGATGCTGGGCCTGGGCCGCGCGCTGGGCGAGACCATGGCCGTGACCTTCGTGATCGGCAACATGAACCAGCTCGATTCGCTGAGCCTGTTCCAGGCCGCCAACTCCATCACCTCGGCCCTGGCCAACGAGTTCGCCGAAGCCGGCGCCGGCCTGCACCAGGCCGCGCTGATGTACCTGGGCCTGGTGCTGTTCTTCATCACCTTCGTCGTGCTGGCGCTGTCCAAGCTGCTGCTGGCGCGCCTGCGCAAGAGCGAGGGGGCCAAGTCGTGAGCACGGGAGAGATGCTGATCCGCAAGGCGGAATTCGATGCGGCGCGCCGCGCCCGGTACCAGCGCCGCAAGCGCGTCAACCAGGTCGCGCTGACGCTGTCGCTGGCGGCCATGGCCTTCGGCGTGTTCTGGCTGGTCTGGATCCTGTGGGAGACGCTGCGCCTGGGCATCGGCGGCCTGTCGCTGGCCGTCTTCACCGAGATGACGCCGCCGCCCAACGAGGCCGGCGGCATCGCCAACGCGCTGTACGGCTCGTTCCTGATGGTGCTGGTGGCGACCTTCGTCGGCACGCCGATCGGCATCCTGGCCGGCGTGTACCTGGCCGAGTACGACACCAAGGGCCCGCTGGCCTCGGTCACGCGCTTCGTCAACGACATCCTGCTGTCGGCGCCGTCCATCGTGATCGGCCTGTTCGTCTACGCGGTCGTGGTGTCGCAGATGCGGTCCTTCTCCGGCATCGCCGGCGCGATCGCGCTGGCGCTGATCGTGATCCCGGTGGTGATCCGCACCACCGAGAACATGCTGCAGCTGGTGCCGCCGGGCCTGCGCGAGGCGGCCTACGCGCTGGGCACGCCGAAGTGGAAGGT
Source organism: Pseudorhodoferax sp. (assembly GCF_047601025.1). Taxonomy (NCBI): domain Bacteria; kingdom Pseudomonadati; phylum Pseudomonadota; class Betaproteobacteria; order Burkholderiales; family Comamonadaceae; genus Pseudorhodoferax; species Pseudorhodoferax sp. The sequence continues at coordinate 5,399,580 of NZ_JASGJZ010000001.1, read as the reverse complement.
CATCATGAGCATCACGCTGCGCGCCGCGCGCGCCGGCGTCGTGACCGGCGTGCTGCTGGCCGTGGCGCGCATCGCCGGCGAGACCGCGCCGCTGCTGTTCACCGCGCTGAACAACCAGTTCTGGACCTCCAGCATGGGCGAGCCGATGGCCAGCCTGCCGGTCACGATCTTCAAGTTCGCGATGAGCCCGTACGAGAACTGGCAGCAGCTGGCCTGGGCCGGCGTGTTCCTGATCACCGTGGCGGTGCTGGGCCTGAACATCCTGGCCCGCGTGCTGACGCGCTCCAAGCAATGACCGCAATCCGAGAGAGAACCGACATGTCCGCAAGCATCGCCGCCCCCGTGGCCGAGCGCGCCAAGATCGCCGTGAAGGACCTGAACTTCTACTACGGCAAGTTCCACGCCCTGAAGGGCATCAACCTGGAGATCCCGGAGAAGAAGGTCACCGCCTTCATTGGCCCGTCCGGGTGCGGCAAGTCCACGCTGCTGCGCACCTTCAACCGCATGTTCGAGCTCTACCCCGAGCAGCGCGCCGAGGGCCAGATCCTGCTGGACGGCGAGAACCTGCTGGAAAGCAAGCAGGACGTGGCCCTGGTGCGCGCCAAGGTCGGCATGGTGTTCCAGAAGCCCACGCCGTTCCCGATGTCGATCTACGACAACATCGCCTTCGGCGTGAAGCTGTTCGAGAGCCTGTCGGCCACCGACATGGACGACCGCGTGGAATGGGCGCTGCGCAAGGCGGCGCTGTGGACCGAGGTCAAGGACAAGCTGAACCAGAGCGGCTCGGGCCTGTCCGGCGGCCAGCAGCAGCGCCTGTGCATCGCGCGCGGCATCGCCATCAAGCCCGAGGTGCTGCTGCTGGACGAGCCCTGCTCGGCGCTGGACCCGATCTCCACCTCCAAGATCGAGGAACTGATCACCGAGCTGAAGACCGAATACACGGTGGTCATCGTCACCCACAACATGCAGCAGGCGGCCCGCTGCAGCGACTACACGGCCTACATGTACCTGGGCGACCTGATGGAGTTCGGCGCCACCGAGCAGCTGTTCTTCAAGCCCAAGCGCAAGGAGACCGAGGACTACATCACGGGCCGCTTCGGCTGAGGAGCAGGACATGGCGGACAAGCACCTTTCCACCCAATTCGACGCCGAGCTCAACAGCGTCTCCAGCCGCGTCATGGAACTCGGCGGCCTGGTCGAGTCGCAGATCCGCAAGGCCATCTACGCGCTGGCGCAGTTCAGCACGGAAGTGGCCGACGAGGTCGAGCAGACCGAGCAGCGCGTCAACGCGATGGAGGTCGAGATCGACCGCGAGCTGGCGTCCATCATCGGCCGGCGCCAGCCGACCGCGCGCGACCTGCGCCTGCTGCTGGCGATCTCCAAGACCACCGCCAACCTGGAGCGCGTGGGCGACGAGTCCGCCAAGATCGCGCGCATGGCCAAGTCCATCGCCGAGAGCGGCGCGGCGCGCCAGCTGCCCACGCTGGACCTGCGCGTCTCGGCCGACCTGGCCTCGGGCCTGCTGCGCAAGGCGCTGGACGCGTTCGCGCGGCTGGACACGGCCGCGGCCGTCAGCATCCTGAAGGAGGACGACCTGATCGACCGCGAGTTCGACGGCTTCCTGCGCAAGCTCATCACCTACATGATGGAAGACCCGCGCACCATCTCCGCGAGCCTGGACCTGCTGTTCCTGGCCAAGGCGATCGAGCGCATCGGCGACCATGCCAAGAACATCGCCGAGTTCATCATCTACATCGTCAAGGGAGCCGACGTGCGCCACGTGAGCCTGGCGCAGGTCGAGTCGGCCGTCCAATGAGGCACATGCCCCGCGTCCTGATCGTCGAGGACGAGCCGGCCATCGCCGAGCTGGTGGCCGTGAACCTGCGGCACAACGGCTTCGCGCCGACCTGGGCCATGGACAGCGTGACCGCCCAGGCCGAGCTGGACGCGGTGCTGCCCGACGTGGTGCTTCTGGACTGGATGCTGCCGGGCGAGAGCGGGCTGTCGCTGGCGCGCAAGTGGCGCGCCGACCCGCGCACCAAGGCCGTGCCCATCATCATGCTGACCGCGCGCGGCGACGAGCACGACCGCGTGACCGGCCTGGACGCGGGTGCCGACGACTACATCGCCAAGCCGTTCTCGACCAAGGAGCTGCTGGCGCGCATCCGCGCGCTGCTGCGCCGGCGCGCGCCGGAGCAGGCCGGCGGCGCGGTGCAGATCGGCGCGCTGGTGCTGGACAGCGCCACGCACCGCGTGAGCCACGAGGGGCAGCCGCTGAAGATGGGGCCGACCGAGTTCAAGCTGCTGCACTACCTGATGCAGCACCCCGAGCGGGTGCACAGCCGTTCGCAGCTGCTGGACCGCGTGTGGGGCGACCACGTGTTCATCGAGGAGCGCACGGTGGACGTGCACGTCAAGCGCCTGCGCGAGGCGCTGGGCGCGGCCGGCAGCATGGTCGAGACGGTGCGCGGCGCCGGCTACCGCATCACGGCCCAGCCGGTGGCGCCGGCCGGCGGCCAGCGCGCCGCGCGGGCCGCGGCCTCGTCCTCGCCGGCGACCTGACGCCCGGGCGGGGCGGGGCCCGGCAGCCGCGACAATCGTGCCATGTGGCTGCGCATTCTGAGCTTCCTCGCCTTCCAGGGCGCCGGCGCCTTGGCCGGCTGGTGGATCTGGCACTGGCCCGGCGCCTGCGCCGGCGCGGTGCTGGGCGCGCTGGCCTGGTGGCTGGCGGACTTGGCGCGCGGCCTGCGGGTGCTGCGCCGGCTGCGCGACGGCGACCTGGCCGCGCTGCCGCGCATGCGCGGCCTGTGGGGCGAGGTGGCCGACCGGCTGCGCCGGCTGCAGCGCGGCCAGCAGCGCCGCATGGAGGACAGCGAGCGGCGGCTGCAGGACTTCCTGCAGGCGATCCAGGCCTCGTCCAACGGCGTGGTGCTGCTGGACGCCGAGGGCCGCATCACCTGGTGCAACGCCATGGCGTCCGCGCATTTCGGCATCGACATCGAGCGCGACCACGAGCAGCTGATCGGCAACCTGGTGCGTGACCCGGCGTTCGCCGCCTACTACGCGCATCCCGATCCGGCGCGCAACGCGGTGATCGCCGGCCGCGGCGACAGCGCCGGCCGGCCGGTGCGCCTGGCGGTGCGGCTGCATCCGTACGGCGAGGGGCGGCAACTGCTGCTGTCCAACGACGTGACGGCGCTGGAGCAGGCCGAGGCCATGCGGCGCGACTTCGTGGCCAACGTCTCGCACGAGATCCGCACGCCGCTGACGGTGCTGACCGGCTTCGTCGAGACGCTGCAGTCGCTGCCGCTGGACGAGGCCGAGCGCGGGCGCTACCTGGAACTGATGGCGCAGCAGGCCGCGCGCATGCAGACGCTGGTGCAGGACCTGCTGACGCTGTCGCGCATCGAGGGCAGCCCGCCGCCCCGCCGCGACGAATGGACGTCGGCCGCCGACCTGCTGGCGCAGTGCGAGGAGGAGGCGCAGGCGCTGTCGGCGCTGCTGACGGCCGGGCAGGGCGCGGCGCACGCGCTGCATTTCGAGGCGGCGCCGGCGCTGGCGCTGGCCGGCTCGCGCAGCGAACTGCTGAGCGCGGTGTCCAACCTGGTCAGCAACGCGGTGCGCTACACGCCGTGCGGCGGCAGCGTCCGCGTGGCGTGCCGCCGCCTGCCGGACGGGCGGGCCGAGTTCTCGGTGGCCGACACCGGCCCCGGCATCGCGCCGGAACACATTCCGCGGCTGACCGAGCGCTTCTACCGCGTGGACCGCAGCCGCTCGCGCGAGACCGGCGGCACCGGGCTGGGCCTGGCCATCGTCAAGCACGTGGTGCAGCGCCACGGCGCGGAGCTGCGCATCGACTCCACGGTGGGCCGGGGTTCGCGCTTCGCGATCGTGCTGCCGGCCAGCCGCGTGCGCAGCGGGCCGGCGGCCGTCAGCGCGCGCGCGTGATGCGCGCCAGCAGCGCCAGGAACACCAGCGCCGTCAGCGCCAGCGCCGCGGCGGCCATGATCCAGAACGCCGCCGCCGACTGCAGCGCCGGCCAGGGACCGAGGCCGCGGTAGGCCAGCGCATTGCCGCCGGCCAGCCCCAGGCCCCACAGCAGTACGCCGTAGACCGCCAGCGGCAGCAGCGTGACGCGGTAGCTGCGCAGCACGAACACGCTGACGGCCTGCAGCGTGTCCGCCAGGTGGTACAGCGCGACCCAGCCGAGCAGGCCGGCGGCGGCAGCGCCCACGGCCGCGCTGCCGGCGTAGAAGCGGGCGATCGGCTCGCGCAGCAGCGCCACGGCGCCGGCCAGCAGCAGCGCCGACGCCGCGGCCATCGCCAGGCCGGTGCGCAGGCTGGCGCGGGCGCGCGCGGCCTGGCCCTGGCCCAGCCACCAGCTCACGCGCGCGCTGGTCGCCAGGCCCAGCGACAGCGGCGACATGTACAGCACCGCCGCCAAGCTGGCCGCGACCTGGTGGCTGGCCAGCGCCACCGTGCCCAGCCGGGCGATCAGCAGCGCCATCAGCGTGAAGGAGGTCACCTCCACCAGCACCGCCAGCCCGGCCGGCACGCCCAGCCGCAGGAACTCGGCCAGCCGGCGCCAGGACGGCGGCTCCGGGCGCCGCCAGATCGCCAGCTCGCGGTACAGCGGCCGGGTGCGCAGCGTCCACCAGGCCACGCCCAGCATCGCGTACTGGACCGCCAGCGTGGCCCAGGCGCAGCCGACCGCGCCGCCGGCGGGCAGGCCGGCGCCGCCGAACGTGAACCAGACCGACAGCGGCAGCTTCAGCGCCAGGCCGCCGAGCTGCAGCCAGGTCACCAGGACCGGCTTGCCCAGCGCCTGGTTCAGCGTGCCGTACAGGCGGAACAGCAGCGCCGCCGGCAGTGCCAGCGCCAGCACCGCCAGGTACTGCGTGACCTCGCCGCGCAGCGCCGGCGGCACCTCGGCCCAGTGCAGCAGCGGCGCTGGCGCCAGCAGCGCGGCGCAGCCCAGCACCATGCAGACGAGGGCGACGTACAGCGACTGGCGCACCGACAGGCCGATCTCGGCGCCGCGGCCGGCGCCGTGCAGCTCGGCCCAGACCGGTAGCAGCGCCTGCAGCACGCCCATCAGGCCCACGAACACGCTGACGAACAGGGCCGAGCCGACCGACAGCGCGGCCAGCGCGGCATCGGAATGGCGGCCGGCGACCAGGGTGTCGGTCACGCCGAATGCCATCACCGCCAGCTGGCCGACGAACACGGTGCCGGCGTGCCGGGCGATCACCGACCCGTCGGAGCGCCCGGCAGCCGTGAATGGATCGCTCGCGCTCACGCCGGGGTGCGCCGGGCGACAGGCGTAGGCCGCCGTTTCGGCTCATGCCAGGGCAGGGACGGCAACGCCCGCATGGACGGCGTGCCCCGGCCCCAAGGGCGAGGCCCCGGGCCCGGCGATGGCGATGCCGGTGGACGTGCATCGGGGTCCCGCGTGGGCGTGAGGGATGCGTTCACAGCTTCCCAGCCATGCGCGGCCTCGGCGGTCATCGGCGGAATAGCAGCATGTTCTCGTCCTTGTCGGCCGGGCGGCGCACCGAGGCCACCAGTTGCCAGGGCTGGTTGCCGACCACGGCGCGCAGCGTGGGCAGGTCGTCCGAATGCACCAGCAGCCAGGGGCAGGAGGAGGGCTGGTCGGTGGCCGGGCGCAGGTCCATGCCGCCATGGAAGCGGAACGCGGCGATCTGCGCGCGCGTGAAGCCGTGGATCTCCACGCAGCCGGGGCTGTCCATCTGCGCCTGCACCAGCCGCACCAGCGGCGCGTAGCTGCGCGCGTAGTTCAGCGTCGGCAGGCCCAGCGTCATCAGCAGGAACCAGCACAGCGCCGTGCCGCCGGCCGGCAGCACCAGGCTCTTCCAGATCGCCGAGGGGTTGCGGCCCACGCGCCAGCGCACCAGCCAGATCCAGATGCCGGTGGCCGCGAGCGCCAGCACGAAGGCCAGCGGCGAGAACACCGGCACGAAGCCCGGCGCCAGCTTGAACACGTTGGCCGCCGGCTTGGCCGGCACGCCGGTCTGCAGCGAGATCCAGATGACCCAGATGGTGATCGCGCAGCTGGAGAAGAACAGCAGCGTGAACCAGTCGATCAGCGCGGCCACGCTGCGGCCGAAGGTCGGCAGCGCGAACGCGGCCAGCGCGGCCAGCGCCGGCAGGCCCAGCAGCAGCGCGCGGTCCGAGGGCGGGGCCAGCAGCGTGCCGCCCAGCAGCACCAGCAGGAACCACAGCGGCAGCGCGAAATGGCGCTGCAGCCGGCCACCCAGCAGCTGCGCGCGCCAGCGCCACAGCGTCCACAGCGCCAGCGGCCAGATCGGCCAGGTGAACCACAGCAGCAGCTTGCCCAGGCTGTGCCAGGTGCTCCATTGCGCGGCCGGCAGCGCCAGGCGCCACTGCCACAGGTCCAGCGCCGTGGCCAGTGCCGCCACGGCCAGCGCCAGCGCCAGCACCCAGGCCGCCTGGCGGCGGTGCTGCGCCGGCGTGTCGCCCTCGCCGCGGTCGATCAGGCAGACGGCCGCGCCGCCCGTGCCCAGCAGCAGCGCCACCGACGGCGCGCCGGACAGCGCCAGCCCGGCCAGCCCCGCGGCCACCGCCGCCATGGCCAGGCCGGTGCGGTAGGGCAGGGCCGACAGGCCGAAGAACAGCAGTGCGCCGCAGCCCAGCTGGGCCACGGCCGGCGAGGTCTCGTGCGACAGCTGGGCCAGGCCCATGCAGGCGATCAGCGCCAGTAGGCCACCGTCGGCCAGCGCGCGCGCGTAGTCGGCGGGCCGGGCCTCGCCGCCGAACGCGAAGGCCACCGGCTGCGCCTGGGGCGCCCGCGCGAGGTAGTAGACGCCGTACCACGTCGCGGCCAGCGCGATGGCCAGCAGCGCCATGAACGGGATGCGCGCGGCGAAGGCCGGATCGATCCAGGACGGCGCCAGCATCAGCGCCCAGGCGCCCAGCCAGTTCGGCAGCAGCACGCCCGGGTCGGGCTGGCCCATCAGCGTCGGGTTCCACCAGCTGGCGGTGCCGGCCGCCAGCTCGCGCATGGTGCCGAAGGACGCGACGTCGATGTTCTTCAGCGGGTCGCGGCCCACGAAGCCGGCCAGCACGTAGGCCGCGCACAGCAGCAGCAGCGCGCTGCGCGGCAGGCGGCGCACGCCGCTCTGGGGGACGATGGCGGGGCTGGGCTGGTTCACAGCGTCTCGGGCGGGCGGTCAGGATCGGGGCGTGGGCGGGCGTGAAAAAGGGCAGCGCGGTACACCGGGCTGCCCTGGGCCGAGGACGGCGGGGACGGTTTTACTTGGCAGCCGTCTTGCCGAAGCGGTTGCGGAAGCGCTCCACGCGGCCGCCCATGTTGTCCACCGACTTCTGCGTGCCGGTGTAGAAGGGATGCGATTCGCTGGAGGTATCGAGCTTGTACAGCGGCAGTTCGCGGCCGTCGTCCAGCTTGATGGTCTCGCGGGTGTTTACGCACGAGCGCGTGACGAACTTGAAGTTGTTGGACAGGTCCAGGAACACCACTTCGCGGTAGTTCGGGTGGATGCCTTCTTTCATGGGAGCTTCCTTCAGGTCAGCTGCGGCAGCCGTCGCGCGCCTTGCACGAACCGCTCGTGCAATCCAAAGCCCGGATACTTGCCGCGAAAAGCCGATGATTATCGCACAGGGCGGCCGATCAGCCGCCGCGGCGCATCATGTCGAAGAACTCGGAATTGTTCTTCGTCGCGCGCATGTTCTTGAGCATCAGCTCCATGGCCTCGATCTCGTCCATGTTGTACATGAACTGGCGCAGGATGCGGCTCTTCTGCAGGATCTCGGGCGCCAGCAGCAGTTCCTCGCGGCGCGTGCCGCTGCGGTTGAGCTGGATCGAGGGGAACACGCGCTTCTCGTACAGGCGGCGGTCCAGGTGGATCTCGCAGTTGCCGGTGCCCTTGAACTCCTCGAAGATCACCTCGTCCATGCGGCTGCCGGTATCGACCAGGGCCGTGCCGATGATGGTCAGCGAGCCGCCTTCCTCGACGTTGCGCGCCGCGCCCAGGAAACGCTTGGGCCGCTGCAGCGCATTGGCGTCCACGCCGCCGGTCAGCACCTTGCCGGAGGAGGGCACGACGTTGTTGTAGGCGCGCGCCAGGCGGGTGATCGAGTCCAGCAGGATCACCACGTCCTTCTTGAGCTCGACCAGGCGCTTGGCGCGCTCGATCACCATCTCGGCCACGTGCACGTGGCGCGCGGCCGGCTCGTCGAAGGTGGAGGCGATGACCTCGCCCTTGACCGAGCGCTGCATCTCGGTCACTTCCTCGGGCCGCTCGTCGACCAGCAGCACCATCATGTAGCTGTCGGGGTAGTTGGCCGAGATCGCGTGCGCGATGTGCTGCATCATCACCGTCTTGCCGCTCTTGGGCGGCGCCACCAGCAGCGCGCGCTGGCCTTTGCCGATCGGCGCGATGATGTCGATGATGCGGCCGGTGATGTTCTCCTCGCCTTTGAAGTTGTCGCGTTCCAGGCGCATCTGTTCCTTGGGGAACAGCGGCGTCAGGTTCTCGAACATCACCTTGTGCTTGTTGTCCTCGGGCTGGCGGCCGTTGACCTTGTCCAGCTTGTTCAGCGCGAAGTAGCGCTCGCCGTCCTTGGGCGTGCGCACCTCGCCTTCGATCATGTCGCCGGTGTGCAGGTTGAAGCGGCGCACCTGGCTCGGGCTGATGTAGATGTCGTCGGTGCTGGCCGTGTAGCTGGTGTCCGGGCTGCGCAGGAAGCCGAAGCCGTCGGGCAGGATCTCCAGCACGCCGTCCGCGAAGACCTGCTCGCCGGCGCGGGCGCGCTTCTTGATGATCGCGAACATCAGCTCCTGCTTGCGCATGCGGCCCGTGTTCTCGATCTCCAGTTCCTCCGCCTGGCGCAGGACTTCGGACACGTGCAGAGCCTTGAGTTCGTTCAGATGCATGGAATGACTCCGTCGGGGAGTTCTAGGGTGGCAGACGCGGGGGAGGTGGTGCGGACGAGGCGGGAATACGCCCTGGCACCGGATCGGACTGCCGGACCCCGAAGATGCTGGGGGGCGGCAGCGAACTGCAAGGATTATGACAGGAAAGAGCGCCTGTCCGGCATGGCGTGCGGCGCGAAGGCGCCGGGCCGGGCAGGCGCAGGAGACGGGATCAGGCCAGTTGCTGGTCGATGAAGGCGGTCAGCTGGGCCTTGCTCATGGCGCCGACCTTGGTGGCCGACAGCTCGCCGCCCTTGAACAGCATCAGCGTGGGGATGCCGCGGATGCCGAACTTGGCCGGCACGTCGCGGTTCTCGTCCACGTTCATCTTGGCGACCTGCAGCTTGCCTTCGTAGTTCTTGGCGACTTCGTCCAGGATCGGCGCGATCATCTTGCACGGGCCGCACCACTCGGCCCAGTAGTCCACGAGCACCGGCGTGCCGGACTTCAGCACGTCGGCCTCGAAACTGGCGTCGGACACGTTCTTGATCAATTCGCTGGCCATTGTTCGCTTCCTTTGTGGTGGAGATGGGACGGCTAAAGTCGCGGCATTGTGACAGAAACCAAGGGTCGGCGCGGGTCGCCGCAGGCTATGGAGGCCATTGAGAAATGGGGCTTTTTCGCCCGGAGTCGGGCATGACGGTGGCCGTGGTCGGCGGCGGTCCCGCGGGTCTGATGGCGGCCGAGCGGCTGGCCGGCGCCGGGGTGCCGGTGGACCTGTACGACGCCATGCCGTCGGTCGGCCGCAAGTTCCTGCTGGCCGGCAAGGGCGGCCTCAATCTCACGCATTCGGAGCCGGCCGGGCGCTTCGTCGAACGCTACGGGCCGCATGGCGCCGCGGTCGGCGCCTGGCTCGCGCGGTGCGATGCGCAGGGCGTGCGCGACTGGGCGCAGGGGCTGGGCATCGCCACCTTCGTCGGCACCTCGGGCCGCGTGTTCCCGGCGGACATGAAGGCCGCGCCGCTGCTGCGTGCCTGGCTGCACCGGCTGCGCACGGCCGGCGTGCGGCTGCACATGCGCCACCGCTGGACCGGCTGGACCGACGACGGGCAACTGCGCCTGGAGGCGCCGGGCGGCACGGTCGCGCTGCGGCCGGCGGCGACCGTGCTGGCGCTGGGCGGCGCGAGCTGGCCGCGCCTGGGCTCCGACGGCGCCTGGGTGCCGCTGCTGGCCGCGCGCGGTGTGGCGCTGGTGCCGCTGCAGCCGGCCAACTGCGGCTTCGACGTCGCGGCCACGCCGCGCGCGCCGGCCGGGGGCGGGTGGAGCGCGCATTTCGCCGAACGCTTCGCGGGACAGCCCTTCAAGTCGGTGGCGCTGCGCTGCGCCGACGGTGCGGGCGGCTGGTTCGTGCGCAAGGGCGAGTTCGTGGCCACGGCCACCGGCATCGAGGGCAGCCTGGTCTATGCGGCCTCCCGCCTGCTGCGCGAGCAGATCGCGCGCGACGGCCGGGCGCGCCTGTGGCTGGACCTGCTGCCGGACCGCACGCCCGAGCAGGTGCTGGCCGCCTGCCGCCATCCGCGCGGCGCGCGTTCGCTGTCCAGCCATCTGAAGAGCCGGCTGGCGCTGGACGGCATCAAGCTCGCGCTGCTGCACGAACTGCTGGCGCCCGGCAGCCTGCACGACCCGGCCGCGCTGGCCGGCGCGATCAAGGCGCTGCCGGTGCTGCTGGCCGCGCCGCGCCCGGTGGCCGAGGCCATCAGCACCGCCGGCGGCGTGGCGCTGGCCGCGCTGGACGAACACCTGATGCTCCAGGCCCTGCCGGGCGTGTTCTGCGCCGGCGAGATGCTGGACTGGGAGGCGCCGACCGGCGGCTACCTGCTGACGGCCTGCCTGGCCAGCGGCGTTGCCGCGGCCGAAGGCGTGCTGCGCTACCTGGGCCGCTGAACGCCGTGCCCGAGAATCCGGGCCGCCTATGCTCTCTTCCACCGCTTCGCGGCGCCTGCGCATCGCGGCCGCCGTCCTCGTCCTGGCCGTCCTGGCCTATGGCCTGTACCGCTGGGGCTTCGCGGCCGCGCCGCCGCCGGCCTACGTCACCGCGCCCGTCACGCGCCAGGACATCGAGGACACGGTGCTGGCCAACGGCACGCTGCAGGCGTTCCGGCAGGTCAGCGTCGGCGCCCAGGTCTCGGGCCAGGTCAAGTCGCTGAAGGTCCGGCTCGGCGACGAGGTGCGCGCCGGCCAGCCGATCGCCGAGATCGATTCCGTGCCGCAGCAGAACAAGGTCCGCAACGCCGAGGCGGCGCTGGCCAGCATCCAGGCACAGCTGGCGTCGGCCCGCGCCACGCTGGCGCAGAACGCGCTGACGCTGGGCCGCGAGCGCCGCATGCGCACCCAGGACGCGACCTCGCAGGCCAGCCTGGACGCGGCCGAGGCCGCCGCGGCCACCAGCCGGGCCAGCGTCGACGCGCTGGCGGCCCAGGTGGAGCAGGCCCGCATCACCGTCGATACCGCGCGCGTGGACCTGGGCTACACCCGCATCGTCTCGCCGATCGCAGGCCAGGTCGTGGCCGTGGTGACCGAGGAGGGCACGACGGTCAACGCCAACCAGACCACGCCGACCATCGTCATCGTCGCCCAGGTCGACACCATGACCGTGAAGGCCTCGATCTCCGAGGCCGACGTGACGCGCGTGCAGCCCGGCCAGCGCGTGTACTTCACGATCCTGGGCGAACCGGACCGGCGCTACGAGGCCAGCCTGCGCACCATCGAGCCGGCCACGGACGCGATCAAGAACAGCACCTCCGCCAGCGCGCTCGGCAGCACCGCCGGCACCACCGGCACCACGGCCAGCGCCACGGCGATCTACTACAACGGCCTGTTCGACGTGGCCAACCCGGAACGCGCGCTGCGCATCTCGATGACGGCCACGGTCTACATCGTGCGCGGCGAGGCCCGGGGCGCGCTGACGATCCCGGTCGGCGCGCTCGGCGCCCGCGCGCGCGACGGCACGCAGCAGGTGCGCGTGCTGGACGCCCAGGGCCGGCCGCAGCCGCGCCAGGTGCGCATCGGCATCGACAACCGCGTGCGCGCCGAGGTGCTCGAAGGCCTGCGGGAGGGCGAGCGCGTCGTGCTCGGCGATGCCGGGGCCTTGCCGGCCGGCCCGCGTTCCGGTCCGCCGCGCCTGTGATGGAGTCCGCCGACGCATCCGGCCGCGCGCCGCTGCTGCAGCTGCAGGGCGTCTGGCGCGAATTCCCGGCCGCCGACGGCCTGCTGGCCGTGCTGCAGGACATCGACCTGTCGGTCCACGCCGGCGAGATGCTCGCCATCGTCGGCCAGTCCGGCTCGGGCAAGTCCACGCTGATGAACCTGCTGGGCTGCCTGGACCGGCCCACGCGCGGGCGCTACCGCGTGGCCGGCCGCGAGGTCGGCCTGCTCGACGCCGATGCGCTGGCCGCGCTGCGGCGCGAGCATTTCGGCTTCGTGTTCCAGCGCTACCACCTGCTGGCCGAGCTCTCGGCCCAGGCCAACGTCGAGGTGCCGGCGGTCTACGCCAGCCGTCCGCGCGCGGCGCGTGCGGCCCGCGCGCGGGCGCTGCTGGCGCGGCTGGGCCTGGCCGATCGCGTCGCGCATCCACCCGGCAAGCTCTCGGGCGGCCAGCAGCAGCGCGTGTCGATCGCGCGGGCGCTGATGAACGGCGGCGAGGTGATCCTGGCGGACGAGCCGACCGGTGCGCTGGACACGCACGCCGGCGCCGAGGTGCTGGCCATCCTCGCCGAGCTGCATGCGCAGGGCCACACGGTGGTCATCGTCACGCACGACATGGGCGTGGCCGCGCATGCCGAGCGCATCGTCGAGCTGCGCGACGGCCGCATCGTCTCCGACCAGCCGACGCCGCGTGCCGGCGGCGCACGGCCGGCTGCGCGGGTGCCGCGCCCGGACAGCGCGCCGCGCGGCCTGCTGGGCGGCTGGACCGACCGGCTGCGCGAGGCGCTGCGCATGGCCTTGGTGGCCCTGGGCGCGCACAAGCTGCGCACGCTGCTGACGATGCTCGGCATCATCATCGGCATCGCCTCGGTGGTCTCGGTCGTGGCGCTGGGCGAGGGCGCACGGCGCAAGGTCCTGGCCGACATCAGCTCCATCGGCACCAATACCGTCGAGGTGTTCTCGGGCACCGGCTTCGGCGACCCGCGCGCCGCGCGCATCCAGACGCTGCTGCCCAGTGACGCCGATGCGCTGATCGGCCAGGGCTACGTGGACAGCGTGACGCCCAACGTGCAGACCGCCGCCACGGCGCGCCACCGCAACGTCGACGCCGCGGTGACGGTCAGCGGCGTGGGCGAGCAGTACTTCCGCGTCAAGGGCATGGCGCTGGCCGAGGGTACCGGCCTGGATGCCGCGGCCATGCGCGACCTGGCCCAGGTCGCCGTGATCGACGCCGGCACGCGCGACAAGCTGTTCCCGCAGGGCGAGGCGCTGGGCCAGGTGCTGCTGCTGGGCAGCATGCCGGTCACCGTGGTCGGCGTGACTGCGAGGAGCAGCGGCGGCTTCGGCCCCGGGCGCGACCGGCTCAACGTCTACGTGCCCTACACCACGGCGATGCGCCGGCTGATGGGCCAGCCCTACCTGTCCAGCATCACGGTGCGCGTGGCCGACGGCGTGCCGATGGCCGCGGCGGAGCAGGGCATCGGCCAGCTGCTGGAGCGCCGGCACGGACGCGTGGACTTCTACGTGCTGAACACCGACAGCATCCGCCAGACCATCGAGGCGACCACGGCCACGCTGGCGCTGCTGGTCGCGGCCATTGCCGTGATCTCGCTGGTGGTCGGCGGCATCGGCGTGATGAACATCATGCTGGTCAGCGTGACCGAGCGCACCGGCGAGATCGGCGTGCGCATGGCCGTGGGCGCGCGCCAGGGCGACATCCGGCAGCAGTTCCTGATCGAGGCGGTGCTGGTCTGCCTGGGCGGCGGCGTGCTGGGCATCGCGCTGGCGCTGGGCCTGGGGGCGCTGTTCGCGCGGTTCGCCGGCAGCTTCACGCTGGTGTTCTCGGGCACGGCGATGGCCGCGGCCTTCCTGTGCTCCACGCTGATCGGCGTGGTGTTCGGCTATCTGCCGGCGCGCAACGCGGCGCGGCTGGATCCGGTCGAGGCGCTGATGCGGGATTGAGGGGCCCGGCCGGGCGGAAAGTCTGGGGGAAAGGTGACGAGCCTTGACCCCGGCACTGGCTCCACAGTTAGGGCTGCTTGGTTCCCCACCTGACCCGGTTGGCCGCTTCACCATGCGGGAAGGCCCGTCGACGCGGATTGTAGCCCGTGCGGATGCGCCGTCCGGGCGGTTCGTAGAATGCGCCGATGTCCTATCTGGTCCTCGCGCGCAAATTCCGGCCCAAGACGTTCGGCGAGATGGTGGGACAGGAGCATGTGGTGCGTGCGCTGGAGAACGCGCTGACCAGCCAGCGGCTGCACCATGCCTACCTCTTCACCGGCACGCGCGGCGTGGGCAAGACCACGGTCTCGCGCATCCTGGCCAAGTCGCTGAACTGCCAGGGGCCGGACGGGCAGGGCGGCGTCACGGCCCAGCCCTGCGGTGTCTGCCAGGCCTGCACCGAGATCGACGCCGGCCGCTTCATCGACTACACCGAGCTGGACGCCGCGTCCAACCGCGGCGTGGACGAGGTGCAGATGCTGTTGGAGCAGGCGGTCTACAAGCCGGTGCAGGGCCGCTTCAAGGTCTTCATGATCGACGAAGTGCACATGCTCACGAACACGGCGTTCAACGCCATGCTCAAGACGCTGGAGGAGCCGCCCGAGTACCTGAAGTTCGTGCTGGCCACAACCGACCCGCAGAAGGTGCCGGTGACCGTGCTGTCGCGCTGCCTGCAGTTCAACCTGCGGCCGATGGCGCCCGAGACCGTGCACGAGCACCTCGCGCGCGTGCTGGCCAGCGAGAACGTGGCGGCCGACGAGGCGTCGCTGCGGCTGCTGGCACGCGCGGCGCGCGGCTCCATGCGCGATGCGCTGTCGCTGACCGACCAGGCCATCGCCTTCGGCGCCGGCCAGCTGCGGGAGGCGGCGGTGCGCCAGATGCTGGGCAGCGCGGACCGCAGCCACGTGCTGCGCCTGGTCGAGGCGCTGGCGGCCGGCGACGGCCGCGTGGTGGTCGAGACCTGCGAGGAACTGCGCCGCCAGGGCCTGTCGGCCGCCGCGACGCTGGAGGACATGGCCGCGCTGCTGCAGCGCATGGCCGTGCTGCAGGCCGTGCCCGGCCATGACGGCGGTGGCGATCAGGATGCGGCCGACGCCGCCCGCCTGGCCGCGCTGCTGCCGGCCGACGAGACGCAGCTGCTCTACAGCATCTGCCTGCATGGCCGCGCCGAGCTGGGCCTGGCGCCGGACGAATACGCCGGCCTGACCATGGTGCTGTTGCGGCTGCTGGCCTTCAAGCCGGCGCCCGGCGCCGCGGCTGAAAAAAAAACTCCGCATGACGGCGGCGAGCGGCTGAGGCCGGCGGCGCCCGTGCCGCCGGCACCGGCGGGGCGCGAGCCGGTGCAGGCGGGCGAGCGGCTGCGCGTGGTCGAGATGCCGCCGGTGCAGGTGCAGGCGCCCGCGCCGCGCGTGGCGCCCCCCCCGCCGCCGCCGCCGGCCGTGCAGGAGGTCGTCGCCGTCGCCGTGCGCGAGCAGCCCGAGCCCGGCGTGCGCGAGCAGCCCCGCGTGGCCGCCGCGGCGCGGCTGCAGCCCAGCGAGGAGGGCGACCTGTGGCATGAGACCGTGCGCCGGCTGATCGCGGCCGAGGCCATCAGTGCGCTGGCGCGCGAGCTGGCGCTGCAATCCCAGCTGGTCGCGCGCGATGGCGAGCACTGGATGCTGCGCGTGGAGCGCGAATCGCTGAACCAGCCGAGCGCGCGCGAACGCCTGCGCAGCGCGCTGGAGCAGGCCGGCCTGGGGACGCGGCTGACGGTCGAGGTGGGCGTCGTCAGCGACAGCCCGGCGCGCCGCAACGCGGCCTTCGCGGCCGAGAAGCAGCGCCTGGCCGAGGAGACCGTGCGCAACGACGCCTTCGTGCAGGCACTGGTGCGCGACTTTGGCGCCAAAATCGTCGCCAGCGGCATCAAGCCCCTCTGATTTCCAACTTTTCGTTTGCGGGAGTTTTCACATGTTCAACAAGGGACAACTGGCTGGCCTCATGAAGCAGGCCCAGGCCATGCAGGACAACCTGAAGAAGGCGCAGGAGGAACTGGCGAGCATCGAGGTCGAGGGCGAGTCCGGCGCCGGCCTCGTCAAGGTCGTCATGACCTGCAAGCACGACGTCAAGCGCATCACCATCGACCCCAGCCTGCTGGCCGACGACAAGGACATGCTGGAGGACCTGGTCGCCGCCGCCTTCAACGCCGCCGTGCGCAAGGCCGAGGAGACCAGCCAGGAGAAGATGGGCAAGCTGACCGCGGGCATGCCCGGCCTGCCGGGCGGCATGAAGTTCCCGTTCTGAGGCGGCGGCTGCCGCCGTGGCCGATTCCGGCTCCCTGCAGGCGCTGGTCCAGAACCTGCGCCGCCTGCCCGGCGTGGGCGCGAAATCGGCCGCGCGCATGGCGTTCCACCTGCTGCAGCACGACCGTGCCGGCGCCCAGGCGCTGGCCCGTGCGCTGACGCAGGCGGTCGACCAGGTGCGCCACTGCGCGCTGTGCCACACCTTCACCGAGTCCGAGATCTGCAGCACCTGCGCAGACCCGCGGCGCGATGCCAGCAAGCTGTGCGTGGTCGAGACGCCGGCCGACCAGTCGGCCGTGGAGCGCACCGCCGCGTACAAGGGCCGCTACTTCGTGCTGATGGGGCGGCTCAGTCCGCTGGACGGCATCGGCCCGCGCGAGATCGGCCTGCACGAGCTCATCGAGCGCGCCTGCGACGGCGTGGTCGAGGAGGTCATCCTGGCCACCAACTTCACGGCCGAGGGCGAGGCCACGGCCCATGCCATCGCGGCCGCGCTGAAGGCGCGCGGGCTCGCCGTCACGCGGCTGGCGCGCGGCGTGCCGGCCGGCAGCGAGCTGGAGTACGTGGACCTGTCCACCATCGCGCACGCGCTGGTGGACCGGCGTTGACGCCGGCAGGGGGTTTTCCTCTTACGTGCTTTCCCCGAAGGGGATGTTCCGGATGCCGGCCCGTGCGGCGCTGACTATGCTGCCCCGGATTCGTCTTCCTGTGCATCCATGCAGACGCCAGCCCCTCGCCGCCGCGGCCTCGTGGCGGCCGCCCTTGCCGGCGCCGCCTGCGTGGCGGCGCCGGTGCTGCTGCGCGCGCAGGAACGCCCCGAGCTGCCGCGGTTGACGCTGGCCGCGGGCCCCCTGTCCACCTGCTACTACCTGCCGCTGGCGATCGCGGAGCAGCTCGGCTACTTCCGCGCCGAGGGGCTGGACGTCGCGATCGGGGAGCACGCCAGCGGCGGCAGCGCGCTGCAGGCGGTGCTGCGCGGCGCGGCCCAGGTCGGCGCCGGTGCGTTCGAGCACGCGCTGCGGCTGCACGGCCGCGGCCAGACGTTCCAGGCCTTCGTGCTGCAGACGCGGGCGCCGCAGATCGCCGTGGGCGTGTCCACGCGCACGCTGGCGCGCTACCACGACCCGGCCATCTTGCGCGGGCGCAGCATCGGCGTGTCGTCGGCGGGCGCCTCCACGCAGCTGGTGGCGCGGCTGCTGCTGGCGCGTGCCGGCGTGGCGGCGGGCGACGTGCGGTTCGTCGAGGTGGGGACCGGCATGCAGGCGCTGCAGGCGCTGCGCGACGGCCGCCTCGATGCCATCAGCAACACCGAGCCGCTGATGACCATGCTGGAGCAGCAGGGCGACGTGCGCATCGTGGCCGACACGCGTTCGCTCAAGGGCTCGCACGAACTGTTCGGCGGTCCCATGCCCGCGGCCTGCCTGCATGCGCCGGCGGCCTTCGTCGCGGCCTATCCGGCCACCTGCCAGGCACTGGCCAGCGCCATCGTGCGCGCGCTCAAGTGGCTGCAGACGGCCGGGCCCGGCGACATCGTGCGCTCCCTGCCCGAGAACTACCTGCTGGGCGGCCGCGCGCTGTACCTCGCGTCGTTCCAGAAGGTGCGCGAGACCTTCTCGCCCGACGGGCTGATACCGGCGGAGGGCGGCGCGACGGCGCTGCGCGCGATGGCCCGCGCCGAGCCCGGCTTCGACCCGGGCCGGATCGATCCGGACAAGCTCTACACGAACTTGTTCGCCCGGCGGGCCAAGGAGCGCTTCAAGCTGTAGCGGATGGGCGGGTCGGTCCCAGGTCGCGCCTGCCTACGGCCTGTTAGGATCGTTTCGTTATCACCGTATGGAACGCAGCAGCCATGGCAAGAAGGCAGATGGGCACCACCGGCACCAGCGAGACGCGCGAGAATCTTCTGCGGCTTGCTGCCCGTACCTTCGGTACGCATGGCTATTCCGCGACCACGATGCGCAACATCGCCGAGCAGGCGGGCATCGAGGCCGCCAGCATCTACTACCACTTCCCCTCGAAGGAAGACCTCGTGGACGAGGTGATGGAGCAGGGCGGCGACCGCATCCTGCATTTCCTGAACGAGCAGCTCGATGCGCTCGATGCCGATGCCGATGCGGAAGCGCGCTTCCGGGCGGCCGTGCGCGGACAGATGGCCGGCATCGTCAAGCATGGCGACTTCGCGCTGGCCCACAGCCGGCTGCTGGGCCAGTTGCCGGACAAGGTGCGCGAGCGGCAGATCAAGCGGCGCGAACGCCATCAGCAACTCTGGAACAGCCTGCTGGAAGACCTGCGCGCGGCGGGCAGGCTGCGCGGCGACGTCGACATCCACCTGGCGCGCGTCATGATCCTGGGCGCCATCACGTCCATCCAGACCTGGTTCGATGCCCGCAAGGGGGCACTCGATACGGTCGCGGACCAGCTCTGCGACATGTTCTTCCACGGCGTGAGCCCGTACGGCCGTTAGCCGGCGCCTTTCCTTTCTTCTCCAGCGGTTGCTGCGTGTCCCGTCTCCATCCATCGAGGGGACAGGATGCCGGGCCTCTTCGACGCCCAGGAGGGCCGGGCGAGCGGTAAGGGTAAACCCCATGGATCGGGTGTCCGGTATCTGCCAAACTAACAATTGATAGTTAGATGACAACAGCGCGGCAGGCGCACTACTCCTTTCTTCCACCAACCTGAGGTAGACATGACCAAGCAGATGAAGCCCATCCGTTCCTTTCTCTTCGTTCCGGGCAACAAGGAATCGATGCTGGACAAGGCGGCCAACGCCAAGGCCGACGCACTGATCCTCGACCTGGAGGACAGCGTGCCGCCTGCGGAGAAAGTCGCTGCGCGGGCGCTGGTCGCGAGGAAGATCCCCGAGCTGCTCCAGCAGGGCCAGCGCATCTGGGTGCGCGTCAACCGCACGGCGCACATCTATGACCTGGACGACATCCTCGCCGTCGTGCAGCCCGGTGTGGAAGGCATCTACATCTCCAAGCCCTGGGGCCCCGAGGACGTGCACATGGCCTCGTGCATGATCGCCGAGGCGGAGACCCGCGCCAATCTGCCGCTCGGCTCCGTCGGCCTGATTCCGCTGCTGGAGACCGCGCGTTCGATGCAGCTGTGCTATGAGATCGCACAGATCCCGCGCGTCGTCGGCATCGTCGGCGCCACGGCCAAGAACGCCGACGTGGGCCGCGCGCTGAAGTACGTGTGGACCGCCGAGGGCCGCGAGTCCGAATACATGAAGTCCCGCGTGGTGATGGCCGCGCGCGCCGCCGGCAAGCAGCCCATCGGCGGCATCTGGCAGCAGATCAAGGACCTGGAAGGCCTGGCCAAGGCGTCCGCGTTCGACCGGCAGCTGGGCATGTCCGGCGAGCTGGCCCTGCATCCGATGCAGGTGGAGACCATCAACCGCACCTACACGCCGACGGCCGAGGAAGTCGCGTTCTACCAGGGCATGATCGACGCGCTGGAAGCCGCCCAGAAGCAGGGCCGCGCTTCGGTCATGTACGACGGCGAGCACATCGACATCGCCCACGTCAAGACTGCGCGCGACGTCATCGATCTCGCCAATTCGCTCAAGAGCTGATTCCCCCTTTCAACCACCAGGAGATAGACAAATGGCAGGCCTTTACTTCGAAGAATTCAAGCCCGGCATGGTGATCGAGCACGCCATCCGCCGTACCGTCACCGAGACCGACAACGTGCTGTTCTCGGCCATGACCTACAACTGCGCGCCGCTGCACATCGACGCCGAGTACAGCGCCAAGACCTTCTACGGCCAGCGCCTGGTCAACAGCATGTTCCTGCTGGCGCTGGTGGCCGGCATCACGGTGTACGAGACCACGCTGGGCACCACGCTGGGCAACCTGGGCTTCGGCGAGATCGCCTTTCCCAAGCCCACCTTCCACGGCGACACCATCCGCGTGGAAACCGAGATCCTGGAGACCCGCATCTCCAAGAGCCGCAAGGACTCGGGCATCGTCACCTTCAAGCACGTGGCCAAGAACCAGCGCGACGAGATCGTCTGCACTGCCGTGCGCACCGGCCTGATGATGCTCAAGCCCGCCGACAAGGCCTGATCGGCATCCCGCAAAGGAGACAAGCGATGGATTACCAACTCAGCCCCGAACAGCAGGCGATCGTGGATGCGGCAGAGCAGATCTGCGCGGACTTCCCGCTCGAGTACTGGCGCAACAAGGACAAGAACCACGAGTTCCCGCACGAGTTCTTCCAGGCGGTGGCCAGCGGCGGCTGGCTGGGCATCTGCATGCCCGAGGACGTGGGCGGTGCCAACCTGGGCGTGACCGAGGCGGCGCTGTTCATGCGCACGGTGGCCGAGTGCGGTGGCCAGGCAGCTGCCTCCACCATCCACATGAACATCTTCGGCCTGCAGCCGGTCGTGCACTTCGGCACCGACGAGCAGAAGAAGCGCTGGCTGCCGCCCTTCGCACGTGGCGAGAACAAGGCCTGCTTCGCGGTCACCGAGCCGGATACGGGCCTGGACACCACCAAGCTGAAAGTGGTGGCCAAGAAGCAGCCCGACGGCAACTACCTGATCTCGGGCAAGAAGGTCTTCATCTCGACCGCGCAGGTGGCCGACCACATGCTGATCCTGGCGCGCACCACGCCGATCGAGCAGGTCAAGAAGCACAGCGAGGGCCTGAGCCTGTTCTACACCAAGCTCGACCGCAAGTACGTGGACATCCGCGAGATCGACAAGCTCGGCCGCGCCGCGGTGGACACCAACGAGATGTTCATCGACAACCTGCCGGTGTCCAAGGATTCGCTGATCGGCGAAGAAGGCAAGGGCCTGTCGTACATCTTCCACGGCATGAACGCCGAGCGCGTGCTGGTCGCGGTGGAACAGGTCGGCATCGGCCGCGCCGTGCTCAAGCTGGCGACCCAGTACGCCAAGGAGCGCATCGTGTTCGGTCGACCCATCGGCAAGAACCAGGGCGTGCAGCACCCGCTGGCGCGCAGCTGGGCCGAGCTGGAAGCGGCGAACCACATGATCTTCGCGGCCGCCAGCCTGTACGACAAGGGCCTGTCCTGCGGCTCCGAGGCCAACGCGGCCAAGCTGCTGGCCTCCGAGGCCTGCATGAACGCTTGCCAGACGTCGATCCTGACGCACGGCGGCTTCGGCTACGCCAAGGAGTACCACGTGGAGCGCTTCATGCGCGAGGCCTGGATCGGCTACATCGCCCCTGTCACGCCGCAGCTCATCCTGTCCAACATCGCCGAGCGCAAGCTCGGCCTGCCCAAGTCGTATTGACTGGCGCCTGCCCGGCTTCTCCCGTGCAGGGGGAAGCCGGCCATGGCATCGGCCGCCGGCGCCCACGGTGCAGGCGATGGCGGCTCTGCGTTTGAGTACCTAGAAATCCGACCACATACACGGGACCGGGAGACAAGCATGTCAGCAAGCAAGCCCCTGGAGGGCATACGCGTTCTCGACTTGACGGTGGCGCTGGCGGGCCCGTACGGCTCGCTACTGCTGGGCGGGCTGGGCGCGGAGGTGATCCGCGTGGAGTCGCCCAGCGGCGGGGACATCGCCCGCAACAACCCGCCCTACGTGGACGACGGGGGCATTCACTTCGGCATCCGCCAGCCCGAGGACGTCTCGCTGTCCATCCTCAACCGCGCGCGCAACAAGAAGAGCATCACGCTGGACCTGAAGTCGCCGCGGGGCAAGGCGCTGTTCATGCAGCTGGCCTGCGAATGCGACGTGCTGATCGAGAACGCCAGCGAGGGCGCGATGGCCCGGCTCGGGGTGGACTACGAGAGCGTGCGCCAGGCCAACCCGAAGATCATCTACGCCTCGGTCAAGGCCTTCGGCGAGCCCAGCCCCTATCCCAAGCTCAAGGGCATGGACATCATCGTGCAGGCGCTGTCGGGCATCATGGACGTGACCGGCTTCGCCGACGGCCCGCCCACGCGGCTGGGGCTGCCGCTGGCGGACCTGATCGCGCCGCTGTTCGCGGTCAACGGCATCCTGTCGGCGCTGATCCACCGCGGGCGCACCGGGGTGGGCCAGCGCGTGCAGGTCTCCATGCTCGACTGCCTGGCCTCGCTGGTGGCCGAGGAGCATTTCGACGTCTACCTGAAGGAGGGCTACCCGCGGCGCTCGGGCAACTTCCTGGAGCGGCTCACGCCGTTCGGCGTCTACAAGACGCGCGACGGCTACGTGGCCCTGGTGGCCTTCCAGCCCGACTGGTTCAAGAACCTCACGCAGGCCATGGGCCAGCCCGATCTGGCGCAGGACCCGCGCTTTGCCGCGCTGGGGCCGCGCACCAAGAACTCGGTGGAGATCAATGCCGCCATCCAGGCCTGGATGCACCGGCATACGAGCGCCGAAGTCATCCATGAGCTGCAGGAGCTGCGCGGCGTGCCCTGCGCCCAAGTGCGCACGCCCGAGCAGGTGCTGGCCGATGCGTACCTGCACCAGCGCGGCGCCGTGGTGCCGCTGGAGCACCCGGGGTTGGCGGCCAGCGGCACCGTGGCCATGGGCATGGGGCTGCCGATCCAGTTCTCCGAATCGCCCGTGCACTTCGACCAGCCGGCCCAGGCGCTGGGCGCGGCCAACGAGGAGGTCTACCGCGGCCTGCTCAAGCTGTCCGAGGCCGAGCTGGCGCAACTGCGCGAGCAGGGAGTGATCTGAGCATGGCCGCCGCGCACGAACCCGCATCCGCATCCGCACACGGGCCTGCGCCCGCTCGCCAGGGCCCGCTGGCCGGCGTCAAGGTGGTGGAGATCGCCGGCATCGGCCCAGGCCCGCTGGCCGCCATGTTCCTGGCCGACCTGGGCGCCACCGTCATCCGCGTGGATCGCAAGGAACCCTCGGGCCTGGGCGCGCCCCGCCCCGTGCAGTTCGACCTGGGGCTGCGCAACCGCAAGTCCATCCGCGTGGATCTCAAGGACCCGGCCGCCGTGGAACTCGTGCTGGAGCTGATCGGCCAGGCGGATGCGCTGATCGAGGGCTTTCGTCCCGGCGTGATGGAGCGCCTGGGCCTGGGGCCGGATGCGTGCCTGGCGCGCAACCCGCGCCTGGTCTACGGCCGTGTCACCGGCTGGGGCCAGGACGGTCCGCTGTCGCAGGTCGCGGGACACGATCTGAACTACATCTCGATCACCGGTGCCCTGAGCGCCATGGGCCGCGCCGGCCAGGCGCCCACGCCGCCGATGAACGTGCTGGGCGACTATGCAGGCGGCTCGCTGTACCTGGCGTTCGGGCTGCTGGCGGGCATCCTGCAGGCGCGCAGCTCGGGCCGCGGCCAGGTGGTCGACGCTGCCATGGTGGACGGCGTGGCCTCCATCCTGACGGTGACCATGAGCCTGCACGCGGCCGGCATGCTGGGCAAGGAGCGCGGCACCAACCTGCTCGATACCGGCGCGCACTTCTACGAGGTGTACGCATGCGCCGACGGCAAGTACGTCAGCGTGGCGCCCATCGAAGGCAAGTTCTACCGGCTGCTGCTGGACAAGCTCGAACTGCAGGACCACCCGCTGCTGCAAAAGCAGATGGACCAGGCGCGCTGGCCGCAAGCCAAGCAGGTGCTGGCGGCCAAGTTCAAGGAGCGCACGCGCGACGAATGGACGCAGCTGCTGGGCGAACTGGACGCGTGCGTCGCGCCCGTGCTGGACTTCGACGAGGCGCCGCAGCATCCGCACATCCGCGCACGCGGCACGCTGACCGAGATCGACGGCGTCGTCCAGCCGGCGCCGGGGCCGCGCTTCTCGCGCACGCCCGCGGCACGGCCCGAGCCGCCCGCGCCCCTGAGCACCGACAACGCCGTCGCCGCGCTGCGGGACTGGCTGCCCCAGGCGCGCATCGAGTCTCTTCGTTCCCAGGAAACCTTCATCTAAGGAGGACAGCCATGATGCACAGACGTACCTTTGGCGGCGCGATGGCGCTGGCCGCTTTGACCGTGCTGGCCGGCCCTGCGGCGGCGGCGGATTTTCCCGACGGCAAGCCCGTGCGCTTCGTCGTCGCCACGGGGGCGGGTTCGGGCTCGGACCTCACTGCGCGCCAGATCGCGGCGGAGTTGCTCAAGAACTGGAATTCGCCGATCGTCGTCGAGAACAAGACCGGCGCGGGCGGCGTGATCGGCACCGATTTCGTGGCTAAGGCGCCTCCCGACGGCTACACGCTGCTGGCCACCTATGCGCAGCACTACACCAACCAGCTGGTGATGAAGACGCCCTACGACGCGGTGAAGGACTTCGAGCCCATCGCCCGCATCGCCAACTCCGCGCTGGTGATCTCGGTGGCGGCCAGCTCGCCCTACAAGACGCTCAAGGACGTGATCGAGGCGGCCAAGGCCAAGCCCGGCATCATCAGCTACGGCTCGTCGGGCAACGGCACGACCTCGCACATGGCGGCGGCGCTGCTCGCCAGCATGGCGGGCGTCCAGCTCAACCACGTGCCCTACAAGGCGCCGGGCCAGGTGGCGGTGGATGCGGCGGCCGGGCAGATCGACCTGAGCTTCAACGGCATGTCCACGGTGCTGCCCCTGATCAAGGGCGGGCGCCTGCGCGCGCTGGCCGTGACCACCGCGCAGCGTTCGCAGAGCCTGCCCGACGTGCCCACCGTGGCCGAGCTCGGCTACCCTGGCTACGAGGCGTCCTCGCCCATCTGGATCTTCGCGCCGCGCAACACGCCCCAGCCCATCGTGAACAAGCTCTCCGACGCCGTCACCAAGGCCGCCAAGGCGCCGGCCTTCAAGGAACTGTGCCTGAACCAGGGCCTGGAAGTGGACGTGCAGGACGCCGCCACGGCCAAGGCCGCCGGCCCCGGCGAACTGGAGAAGTGGCGCAAGCTCATGAAGGTCGCCGGCGCCAAGGCCGAGTGAGAGGGGAACGGCGTGACCACCACCCGCTTCTCGGAGGCGCAGGACGCGCTTGACCAGGCCGTGGCCGGCTGGAACCGCGCCGGCAGTTCCTGGAACGCCGACGCGCTGGCCGCCACCTATGCCGAGGACGGCCTGCTCTTCGGTGGCCGTCCCGGCCATTTCGTGGGACGCGAGGCCATCCGCGGCTACTTCGCGTCGTACGACGGCGTGATCCTCGCGGGCACCATGCAGATGTCCGACACCGAGTTGCGCGTGCTCGCTCCGGGGTGCGTGCTGGCGCAGGGCATGGTCGAATTCACCTTCACGCTCGCGGGCAACGAGCAGACGCGCTCCACGCTGCGCGCCACGCTGGTGCTCACGCAGGTGGCGGACGGCTGGCGCATCGCCGATCACCATTTCTCCACCATCCCTGCCGCGCCTCCGCTGGGCAAGGACTGATGCCATGGCCATGCAGAACGCGGATGTCGAGACGCTGCGGCGCCTGGTCTTCGGGCGTGCCACCTGCCGGGCCTATCTGCCCCGGCCGGTGCCGGAGGACGTGATCCGCAGCATCGTGGAAGTTGCCCGCGGTACCGCTTCGTGGTGCAACACGCAGCCCTGGGATCTGGTGGTCACGTCGGGCGGGAGCACCGACAAGTTCCGTGATGCGCTGATGGAGCAGGTGCGCCAGCATCCCGGGCTCGATGCCGACTTTCCCTTTCCGGACGCATACCGGGGCGTGTACCTCGACCGCCGCCGCAGGTCGGGCTTCCAGCTCTATGCGGCGCTGGGCATCGGACGCGAGGACAAGGCGCGGCGCGACAGCCAGTCGTTCGAGAACTTCCGTCTGTTCGGCGCGCCGCACGTGGCCATCGTCACCGTGCCGGGGGAACTGGGCACCTATGGCGCCGTGGACGCGGGCGGCTTCGTCAGCGCCTTCCTGCTCTCGGCGCAGGCGCACGGCGTGGCCACCACGCCGCAGGCGGCGCTGGCCATGCAGTCCGGGTTCATCCGCAGATACTTCGACATGCCCGAAGGGCGCAAGGTGGTGTGCGGCATCTCGTTCGGCTACGCCGACGCGCAGCACCCCGTGAACGGCTACCGCACCGAGCGCGCCGGGGTGGACGACATCCTGCACTTGGTTTGACATGAAGCCGCCCTCGCTGGGCGGCGTCACCGCGCGCGGCCGCCCGTTCCGCGGCTGCCGGAACCACCGCCTGCCACCGGTTTGATGCGATGCGGGTGGCACGCATTGCCATGGAGAACTGACATGCTGCAATCGCCCACGCCCGCGCTGCGGGTCGACGAACCGAGGCCGCAGGTGCGGCGCATCACGCTGAACCGCCCCGAGCGCATGAACGCGCTCGACGGGCCGACGCTGCAGGCGCTCAACGACGCGGTGCGCGACTGCGCGGCAGCCGAGGGCGCCGTCAAGGTGCTTGTCGTTCGCGGCAGCGGCCGTGCGTTCTGCGCCGGCAACGACCTCAAGTGGCTGGCGGGCGGCGTGCTCGCGGACCGCGCGGCGCACCAGCGCCACCAGGACCTGATGCAGGACACCTTCGAGCGACTGGAGTCCGCCCCGCAGATCGTGTTGGCCAGCGTCAACGGCTTCGCGGTCGCGGGCGGCTTCGAACTGGCGCTGGCCTGCGACCTGGTCGTCGCCGACGAGGCGGCGCTGCTCGGCGACGAGCACATCCGCCGCAACCTGCTGCCCAGCGGCGGCAGCTCGCAGCGCTTGCCGCGCCGGATCGGCCTGCATCGCGCGCTGTACTACCTCGTGACCGGCCGGCGCATGACCGGGCGGGAGGCCGAGGCCATGGGCCTGGCCGCACTGGCCGTGCCCGCCGCGGAACTGGAGGCGGCCACGCTGCAGCTCGCACAGGAGATCGCGACCGCGGACGCGCTGGCACTGGCTTCCATGAAGCAGATGGCCCGCCGCGCGCTGGAGCTGCCGCTGGCCGACGGGTTGCGCTACGAGCGCTGGATGCAGCACCGCTACCGGACGCAATCGCCGGCGCTGGAGGCGGGGGTACAGGGTTTTGCCGCCGGTTCGAATGGCTGATACTGATTGATACTGGACCTTCCTGCTGCGTTGTACGGAACGCGGGACATTGGTGTATTGACCGTGCGCCGCCGCGGCTCTTTCAATACAGCCCACATCGACCATCCGAAGGAGACTCCATGCGCCACGCGTTTTCCCTGCCCACCCTGATGAAGGCCG
This sequence comes from Pseudorhodoferax sp., assembly GCF_047601025.1. Classification (NCBI taxonomy): domain Bacteria; kingdom Pseudomonadati; phylum Pseudomonadota; class Betaproteobacteria; order Burkholderiales; family Comamonadaceae; genus Pseudorhodoferax; species Pseudorhodoferax sp. The sequence continues at coordinate 5,372,148 of NZ_JASGJZ010000001.1, read as the reverse complement.
CTGCCGCGGCGTCCTTGCTGGCCGTCGCGCTGCCCGGTGCGGCGCAGACCATCAAGCTGGGCCTGTCGATCCCGCTGTCGGGCTCGGGCGCGAACTGGGGCAAGGGCTCCGAATGGATGTGCGCCAAGGCCGCGGAAGAGGTCAAGGCGCAGGGTGGCGTGAAGGTCAAGGGGCAGGTCCACAACTTCGAGTGCGTGGGCTACGACAACAAGTACAACGCTGCCGAGGGCGCCAAGGTGGCGCAGGCGCTGGTCGCGCGCGACGGGGTGAAGTACGTGGCCGGCAGCATCGGCGTGGCGCCGGCGCGCGCGCTGCAGTCGCTCACCGAACGGCGCGGCGTGCTGCTGTTCACCGCCGCCTGGGGCAACAGCATGAAGGGGCCGAAGTTCCCGCTGACCTTCTCGCAGATGAATTCGCCCAACGAGATCTCCGAGCCGCTGATCACCCACATCAAGAAGCTGCACCCCGACGTCAAGACCGTCGCCATCCTCAACCCCAACGACGCCACCGGCCAGGAGACCGAGAAGGTCGCCAAGGCCGCCTGGGAAAAGAACGGCGCGAAGGTGCTGGTGAGCGACTGGTACGAGCGCGGCACCAGCGAGTTCCAGCCCATCGCCGCCAAGCTCAACGCGGCCAAGCCCGACGTGGTCGATCTGGCCTCCACGCCGCCCGCCGATGCCGGGCTGATCTTCAAGGAACTCAAGGCGCTGGGCTGGAATGGCGTGAAGGTGGTCGAGGTGGGCACCGGCGCCGACGGGCTGCTGGCCACGGGCAAGGATGCGGTGGAAGGCGCCTACCTGGGCGCCGCCGTCAGCGTGGACAGCATGACGCCGCACCAGAAGTCGCTGGACGAGGGCGTGCGCAAGGCCACGGGCGAGGGCGTGAACGCCATCCAGATCGGTTTCTACGACGCCGTATGGGCCATCAAGGCCGCGATGGAGCAGGCCCAGAGCACCGATCCGGCGGACGTCGCGAAGGTCATGCCCACGGTGAAGTTCAAGTCCTTCTACGGCGAGACCGGCTTTGGCGGCAAGGACATCTATGGCAGCGACCAGCAGATGCGCCTGCCGGTGATCGTCACCCGGCTCGTCGGCACCTCGCTGCAAGAGGTGGGCCGGGTGCAGAAATAAGGCGCCATGCAGGACGTCTTCCAGCTGCTGTTCACGGCGCTGCAGATCAGCTCCGTGTACATCCTCTTCTCGCTCGGGCTGACCATCATCTTCGGCGTGCTGAAGGTGGTGAACTTCGCGCACGGGCAGTTCTTCACCTTCGGGGCGCTGGTGCTGTCGCTGGCGCTGGGCGCGCTGGCGCCGAGCCTGGGGCATGGCTGGGCGGCCTACCTGGTGGCCGGGGCCGCAGGGCTGGCGGCCTGCCTCGTGGCGGGGCTGGTGGTCTACCAGTTCGGCTTCAAGCGGCTGGAGCGCGACATGATCGGCTCCTTCATCCTCTCGGCCGGGCTGGTGCTGCTGTTCGAGGGGATCATGCTGGAGGTCTTCGGCGGCGCGGTGCGGCCCGTGCCGGCGCTGCTGGACGGCAACGTGCACCTGTGGGGCCTGACGGTGTCGAGCCAGCGGCTGGTGCTGCTGGTCTTCGCCGTGCTGCTCACCGCGGCCATCATCGTGCTGCTGCAGCGCACGCGCTTCGGCAAGGCGCTGCGGGCGGTCTCCATCGACCACGAGGCGGCCATGCTGCAAGGCGTCGCCTACCGGCAGATCGCGCTGTACGGTTTCCTGATGGCGACCGCCGTGGCGGCCGTGGCCGGCATGCTGATCGCGCCGGTGGCGGCCGTCACGCCCACGCTGGGCGACTCCTACCTCGTCAAGGGCTTCATCGCCGTGGTGGTCGGCGGCATGGGCAGCATCGTCGGCGCCATCGTGGGCAGCCTGCTGATCGCGCTGCTGGAGTCGTTCGTCGGTTTCTACTTCGACCCCTCGCTGGCCAACCTGGCGATCTTCGTGATCGTGATGGTCGTGTTGCTGGTCAGGCCGAAAGGGTTCTTTGGAAATGACTAAGGACGCACTGGGCATCGTCGCCGTCGCCTGCGTGCTGCTGGCTTGCGTGGCGTTCGGCAGTGGCTACATCGGCAGCCTGGTGGTCTGGATGGCCATCGCGGCGGTGACGGCGGCCAGCCTGCGCTTCGTGCTGCTGATCGGGGAACTGAACTTCGCGTCCGCGGCGTTCTTCGGCATCGGCGCGTACTGCACGGGCTATATCGCCAACACCGTGGAACTGCCCTTCGTGGTCACGCTCGCGCTCAGCAGCCTGCTGGCGCTGGCCGTGAGCATCGTGTTCGGCGGCATCACGCTGAAGGTGAAGGGGCCGTACTTCCTGCTGATCGGCTTCGCGTTCACCGAGGCGCTGCGCATCCTCTACACGCGCACCGATGCGCTAGGCGGCAACTCGGGCCTGGTGGGCATCTTCCCGCCGGCATGGCTGGAGCCGTACTACCAGTATTTCGCCACCGTGCTGTGCTTCGCGCTCGTCCTCGTGCTGCTGGCCATCGAGCGTTCCCACCTGGGCAAGATCTTCGTCGCCATCCGCGACAACGAGAACGTGGTGCGCAGCGTGGGCAACCGGGTGTTCTTCACCAAGGTGGTGTGCTTCGCGATCGCCTCGGCGGTGGCCGGGCTGGCCGGGTCGCTGCATGCCTTCGCCAACAACGTCATCAGTCCGCTGGACTTCGGCTTCATGCTCTCGACCTTCGCGCTGGCCTACCTCAAGGTGGGCGGCGAGGACAGCCCGCTCGGGCCCGTCGTGGGCGCGGTGCTGCTGGTCGGCATCGCCAGCTACGCGCAGAGCCTGGGCGGCAGCGAACACATCCTGTATGGGCTGGCGATCGTGCTGTCGGTGCTGTTCATGCCCAAGGGGCTGATGGGCCTGGCCGGTCCGCGGCACGCGGGCAAGGGGGGGCGGTGATGGCGCATGCCGACGACGTTCTCCTGTCGGGCCGCAACCTGTCCAAGCAGTTCAAGGGGCTGCTGGCGGTCTCGGGCGTGGACATCGACATCCGCGCGGGCGAGATCGTCGGCCTGATCGGCCCCAACGGTGCGGGAAAGAGCACCACGTTCAACCTGCTCAGCGGCTTTCTCGCGCCCACCACCGGCCAGCTCACGATCGCCGGAGCCGACATGACCGGCGCCACGCCCGAGCGCATCAGCCAGCAGGGCCTGGTGCGCACCTTCCAGCACGGCAGCTACCTGCCGTCGATGACGGTGCGCGACAACGTGCTGATCGGCGCCCTGGGCGGCACGCGCAATGGCCGCGTGCGCCATGCCGAGCAGGAGCAGGTGATCGACGAGGCGATCGCGCTGTTTGGCCTGTCCGGCCATGCGAGCGCGGTGGCCAAGAACCTGCCGCATGGCCTGCAGCGGCTGCTCAGCATGGCGATCGCTTTCGCGGCGCGGCCGAAGCTGATCTGCTACGACGAGCCGCTCACCGGCCTGAACCAGACCGAGGTGGCCGAGACGCTGAAGGTCTACCGCCGCCTGAAGGCGGAGTACGGCATGTCCATGCTGCTGGTGGAGCACAACATGCGCGCCGTGATGGCCATCTGCGACCGCATCTACGTGCTGCACCATGGCGAGATCATCTTCACCGGCACGCCCGACGAGGTGAAGGCCAGCGACGTGGTGCTCACCGCCTACCTGGGGGAAGCGCATGACCTCTGAGCACACCCTGGCCGTGCGCGACCTGTGCGTCAACTACGGTGCCGTGCCGGCCATCACCGGCGTCAGCCTGGAAGTGAAGGGCGGCAGCATCGTCAGCCTGATCGGCGCCAACGGCGCGGGCAAGTCCACGCTGATCAAGGCCGTCACCGGCCTGGTGAAGGTGCGCTCGGGCGAGGTGACGCTGGGCGGCAAGCCGCTCACCAACCGCGCGCCCAACGTGATCCTGGACCACGGCATCGCGCTGGTACCCGAGGGCCGGCGCCTGTTCGGCAGCATGACGGTGCAGGAGAACCTGGAGATGGGCGCCTATCGCATCCGCGACGCGGCCAAGCGCGCCGAGCTGTTCGACACCTGCCTGCATTACTTTCCCGACCTCAAGGCCAAGCTGCCCAGCGATGCCAGCTCCCTTTCCGGCGGGCAGCAGCAGATGGTGGCCGTGGCGCGTGCGCTGATGAGCGCGCCCAGCGTGCTGCTGCTCGACGAGCCGACCATCGGCCTGGCGCCGGCGTTCGTCAACGTCATCAGCGCGGTGGTGCGCGACGTGAACCGCCAGGGCGTCACCGTGCTGCTGGTGGAGCAGAACGCCGAGGTGGCGCTGCGCGTGAGCCACTACGCCTACGTGCTGGAGTCGGGCGCGGTGGTCAAGCACGGGCCGTCCGACGTGTTCCTGCACGACCCGGACATCAAGAAGGCCTACCTCGGGCTGTGAGATCCGGAGCCGCCTCAGGCCATCCGTACGTGGCGATGCATGCGTCTTTGTCGAAGCACGGAATGCGTGTGCCCCGGCATCGCGTGGCAGCAGGTTCGTCAAGAATCACTTGCCAAAGTTCTCCGCATGCCCGTGCATGCCGGCAGTCGTTTGGGCTCGCCGTTCTATTTCCGGAGGTTTTCCGATGATCCATCCTCTCTTCCCGCGTGCGGCTCTGGCTGGCACGGCATTGCCCGTCGAGGCGACGGTACGAGGCCCGGGCGCGCCGATGCCGGGGACGGCGTCTGCGGCGTTCGGCAGGACGCGGTCCCTGGTGGGGCTGGCCGGATCGAGGGGGGCATGCTGATGGCCCAGGATCTCGCCGCTTCCCTGCAAGCCCTGCTGCGCGCGGGCGACACGCTGTGGTGGGGCCAGGCCACGGCCGAGCCGCTGACGCTCACGCGCGCCGTCGTGCAGCATCGCCACGCGCTCGCGCAGGGCGGCCGGCTGCGGGTGTTCGTCGGCATCGGCAATTCCGACACGCTGCGGCCCGAGCAGGCCGATGCCATCGATTTCTTCGGCTACATCGCGGCCGGCGCGCACCGGGACCTGGCGAAGGCCGGCGTGCTGGACGCCTTGCCCAGCCACTACTCGCACCTGCCGGGGCTGATCCGCGCCGGCGTGCTGCCGGCGGACGTGGTGCTGCTGCAGGTCTCTCCACCCGACGCACAGGGCCGCTACAGCCTGGGCCTGGTGCATGAATACCTGACCGCCGCGCTGGAGAAGGCGCGCGTGGTCATCGGCGAGGTGAACCCGGACATCCCCTGGACGCACGGCAGCGTGCACCTGCAGGCCGACGACTTCGCCCTGCTGGTCGACGCCGAGCACCCGCCCATCGAGGCCGAACGGGCCGAACCCGGCGCCGTCGACCAGGCGATCGCGCGCCACATCGCCGCCCACGTGCAGGATGGCGCCACGCTGCAGGTGGGCATCGGCAAGCTGCCCGAGGCCGTGCTGTCCGCGCTGCACGGCCGGCGCGACCTGGGCCTGCACACCGGCGCGGCCGGCGATGGCGTCGTGGCCCTGGCCGAGGCGGGCGTGCTGACCAACGCGCGCAAGGGGCGCGATGCGGGCGTGAGCATCGCGGGCATCCTCATGGGCAGCGGGCGCCTGCGCCGCTGGGCGCATGGCAACCCCGCGCTGGCGCTGCGCGGCACCGACTACACGCACGATCCCGAGGTGCTGGCCAGCCTGAACCAGCTGGTGGCGATCAACGCCGCCATCGAGGTGGACCTGACCGGCCAGGTCAATGCCGAGGTCGCCGGCGGCGTGTACGTGGGCGGCGTGGGTGGGGCGGTGGACTTCCTGCGCGGCGCCGCGCGCAGCAAGGGCGGCCTGCCCATCGTGGCGCTGCCGTCGACCGCCAAGAGCGCGACGCGCATCGTGGCGCAGCTGTCGGGCCCCGTGAGCACGCCGCGCTGCGACGCTGGCCTGGTCGTCACCGAACACGGCGTGGCCGACCTGCGCGGCCAGCCGCTGTCGCGCCGCGTGCAGCGCATGCTGGACATCGCGGCGCCCGCGCATCGCGCCGAGCTGGAACGCCAGGCCCATGAACTGCTGCGCCGCTGCGGCGCGGCCTTCGGCTGACGGCCGGCACGGGAGCGTTCGGCGGTTGCCCTGCAAGGGCCGCAAGCCGGTTTGACGTCACGAACAAGGGAAATCCCATGCACTCCGCCATCCGCCGCAACCTTCTGGCCGCCACGGCCCTCGCTGCCCTGGGCGTCGGCACGGGCGCCCAGGCGCAGAACGAAACCATCCGGCTCGTCGTCGGCTACGCGGCCGGTGGCCCGGTGGACCAGACGGCGCGCATCCTGTCCCCGCTGCTGGCCAAGGAACTGGGCGCCACGGTGGTGGTGGACAACAAGGGCGGGGCGGGCGGCACGCTGGCCGGCGGCGAAGTGGCGCGCGCCCGGCCCGACGGCACCACGCTGTGGCTGGCTGCCAGCCCCACCGTCACCATCAGCCCGAACGTGATGCGCACGATGCAGTTCGATCCGGCCAGGGACCTGGTGGCCGTGGCGCCCGTCCTGAGCTACTACAACGTGCTCGTCGCCCATCCGGGCCAGCCCTACCGGAACGTCCAGGAGCTGGTCGCCCATGCCAAGGCCCATCCGGGCAGCCTGAGCTATGGCTCCTCGGGCGTGGGTTCGTCCAATCACCTGGGCGTGCTGCTGTTCGCCAAGCGCGCGGGCATCGAGCTGAACCACATTCCCTACAAGGGCAACGCGCCCGCCGTGGCCGACCTGATGGGCGGGCAGATCAGCATGATGATGGACATCGTGAGCACGGCGATGCCCCACATCCAGTCGGGCAAGGTGCGACCCATCGCCCTCATGGCGCCGCAGCGCAATCCCTCGCTGCCCGATGTGCCCACCTTTGCCGAGGCAGGACTGAAGGGGCTGGACATCGGCGGCTGGTACGGCGTCTACGCGCCCAAGGCCGTGCCTGCCGCGCAGGTGGAGCGGTTCAACAAGGCATTCGGCGCCGTGCTGGCGCAGCCCGGGGTGCAGGCCCGCCTGAAGGAGCTGGGCTACGAGCCGTGGAGCGGCCAGCCGGCCGTGCTGGCCGAGCGCGCGGCCAAGGAGCGTGCCACCTGGGCGACCGTGACCCAGGGCATCCAGGTGGATTGAAGCGATGGCTGAACGCATTCACGAGCTGCTGGACCGCTGGCTGGCCGAGGCGCCCGGGCGGCCCTTCATCCACCTGCCGGACCGTGCCCTGAGCTATGCCGACCTGGGCGCCATGGCCGATGCGCTGGCGCAGGAGTTGCGCGAAAGCGGCGTGCGCCGTGGCGACCGCGTGCTGGTCGTGGCCGAGAACTGCCCAGAGCACGCGGCGCTGCTGGTCGCCTGCAGCCGGGTGGGCGCGTGGTCCTGCGGCGTCAATGCGCGCATGGCGCCGGGCGAGGTCGATGCCTTCGCGGCCAAGGCCGATGCACGGGTGCTGTACTTCACGGCCGGCGTGTCGTCCGCCGCGGCCGCGCATGCCGCGCGCCTGGGTGCGCAGCCCTCGCGCGTCGATGGGCTGGTGCGCAGCGCCGTGCGCGCCGACGCGGTGGTGGAGCCCGAACCGCTGGCGAGCGACGTGGCGGCCATCATCTTCACCTCCGGCACCACGGGCGCGGCCAAGGGCGTGATGATGACCCACCGCGGCGTGCTGCACTTCGCGCGCGTGTCGGCCGAATCGCGCGCGCTCGGGCCGGGCGACAAGGTCTATGCCTATGCGCCCATGACGCACATCTTCGGCCTGGGCACGGTGCTGCTGGCCTCGCTGTACGCGGGCGCGTCGCTGGAGATGCGCCCGCAGTTCGACCCGGCCGAGCTGTTCGAGGCGCTCGCGCAGCGGGGCGTGAGCCAGGTGCAGGGTCCACCCGCGCTGTTCGCGCGCCTGCTGCAGTACTGTGCCGAGCGGGGCATCGACCAGCCCGTCGCGCCTTGCCTGCGCTACCTGTACGCGGGGGCCGGTCCGCTGGACATGGCACTGAAGCAGAAGGTCGAGGCGCTGTTCGGCCAGGCGCTGCACCACGGCTACGGCCTGTCGGAGTACGCGGGCTCGCTGCACGCGACGCGCCTGGGCGAGCGGCGGGAGGACACCAGCTCGGGCTACGCCTTCCCTGGCGCGGAGCTGCGCATCGTCGATCCGGCCACGGGCTGCGAGAAGCCCACCGGCGAGCGTGGCGAGATCTGGCTGCGCGGCGTGGGCCTGATGCCCGGCTACTTCCGCGACCCAGCGGCCACGGCCGAGGTGATGCGCGAAGGCGGCTGGTACGCCAGCGGCGATCTCGGCGAACTGCACGCCGACGGTGCGCTGTTCGTCGTGGGCCGGATCAAGGAGATGATCATCCGCTCGGGCTTCAACGTCTATCCGGGCGAGGTGGAGCAGGCGCTCAACCGCTTCCCGGGCATCCTGCGCTCGGCCGTCGTCGGCCAGAAGGAAGCCGACGGCAACGAGGCGGTGGTCGCCTTCGTCGTGCTGGACCGCACCACCGACCCGCCCGACGAGGCGGTGCTGCGCCGGTACCTGCGCGATCAGCTCGCGCCCTACAAGCGGCCCGCGCGCGTCATCCCCATCGACGAGCTGCCGATGAGCGCCAATGGCAAGCTCATGCGGCGGCAGTTGCTGGAGCGGCTGTAGCCGTCCCGTAGCCGAGTTCAGGGGGCGACGGTGAACTGCCCGTTCTTCACCGTGAGCACCAGCGCGCCATAGTGGGGGTGGCGGTCGGCATGGGTCCAGGTCCCGCTGGCCACCGGGACGGGCACGTTTTTGAGCCGCATGTAGGCGTCGCGCACTTTCTCGTGCGTGGGGTCGGGGCCGGCCTCCTCCAGCGTGGCCAGCATCACCTTGGCGAGCGAGTAGCCCATGGCGGCGTAGCTGTCCGGCTCGATCTTGTAGCGGGCCCGGTAGGCCGCGTCGAACGTCTTGTTCAAGGGCCGGTCCATGCCGGGCACGTACTCCGACACGGCGATGACGCCCTCGGCCGCCGGGCCGGCGACGCCGATGAACTTGGGCGAGGCGATGGCCAGCGAGCCGAGGATGCGCACCTTCTCGGGCAGGCCCGCCTGGCGCAGTTGCTTGACGATGTTGCCGGACTGCTCGGCGTAGCTGGTCAGGTACACCGCGTCGATGTCCATGGCCTTGAGCTTGGTGACGAGCGGCAGGAAGTTGGAGTCGCTGCTGACCACGGCTTCTTCGGCCACCACCGTGCCGCCGCCTGCCTTGAAGGCGTCGCGGAAGATGTTCTTGAACTCGATCAGGGCGTCGTTGGAGCGGTCGAACACCAGGGCCACCTTGCGCGCGGGCGTCTTTTCGAGCACGTACTTGGCGAGGATGGGGCCATCGACATCGGTGCCCTGGCGGAACTTCAGCGACCAGGGGCCGGCCTTGAGGATGTTGTCCGAGCCGCCGAGGCCCAGGAAGGGCACGCGCTTGTCGTTGAACAGCGGCGCCACGGCCAGGGAATCGGCCGTGGTGGTGGGGCCGAGCACCAGCAGCGCGCGGTCGCGGTTGATGGCCTGGTTGGCGAGGTTGATGGCCTGGCCCTTGTCGCTGCCATTGTCGCGCTCGATCAGGGCGATCCTGTTGCCGTGGATGCCGCCCTTGGCGTTGGCCTCGTCGACGGCCATGCGGATCGCTTGCTGGAAGATGGTGCCGGCGAATGCGACGGGGCCGGTCATGGCCTGGATCGAGACGATGGGCAGGTCGGCGGCCTGGGCGGCGGGGGCGATCGCCGTGGCCCAGGCCAGCAGGGCGCCTGCCGCGAGCTTGCGCCGGGAATGGGGGGCGCGTCGTGTCATGGTTGTCTCCTGGTTGGTTGGAAAGGAAAGCGAGGCGGCTCAGCGCCGCGCGTCCTGTAGCACCATGTCGGCGGCCTTCTCGCCGATCATGATGGCGGCCGCGTTGGTGGCGCCCGAGATGGGCGAAGGCATGACGGAGGCGTCGGCCACGCGCAGCCCGGTCAGGCCGCGCACGCGCAGCCGCGCATCGACCACGGCCATCGGGTCGCTGTCCGGCCCCATGCGCGCCGTGCCGTTGTGGTGGTAGACGGTGCCGCCGCGCTGGCGCGAGAAGGCCAGGATCTCGTCGTCGCTGCGCACGTCGTTGCCGGGGAAGACCTCATCGACGTAGTAGGGCGCGAAGGGGCGCGACTGCAGCACGGCGCGCGCCATCTTCACCACGGCCACCATGGCGCGCTGGTCGGACTCGTCGCTCAGGTAGTTGGGCTGCACCTCGGGCAGTTCGTCGATGTTCGCCGAGCGCGCCCGTACCCAGCCGCGGCTGTCGGGGCGCTGTTTGTGGCCGCCCAGCGTCATGCCCGGGTAGTGGTCGAGCAGGCCGGGCAGGCCCTCCTGGTAGCTGCCGGGCGTGAACGAGACTTGCAGGTCGGGCCGGGGCAGGCTGGCTTCGGAGCGGAAGAAGAAGCGCATCGGCACCGGCCCCATGGCGAGGATGCTGGGCCGGCCGACGAAGTACTTGGCGATTTCCCAGGCCAGCGGCAGGCCGCGCCCGCGCTCGTTGATGGTGGGCACGTCCTTGACCTTCACGGCGACGCGCAGGTTGAAGTGATCGACCAGGTTGGCGCCCACGCCGGGCAGGTGGGCCAGGGCCTGCACGCCGATGGATTGCAGGTGCTCCGCATCGCCGATGCCCGAGATCTGCAGCAGGCGCGGGGTGTTGAGCGCGCCCCCGCAGACGATGACCTCGCGCCCGGCGCGCACCTCGCGCTCGGGCGCGTCGGGGCCGCCGGCGCGGTAGCGCACGCCCACGGCGCGGCGGCCTTCGAGCAGCACGCGCGTGGCCGGGCTGTCGGTGCGCAGGTCGACGCGGCCCATCTTGAGCGCGGGATGCAGGTAGGCGCGCGCGGCGCTGCGGCGCTGCGGCAGCAGGCCGCGCGTGTCGATGATGAACTGCCAGGGGCCGACGCCGTCCTGCACCTCGGCGTTGGAGTCGGCGACGTGGGGATAGCCCAGGCTCTTGACCGCCTCGACGAACAGGTCGCACAGCGGGCCGGGTGTGATGGGATCGGTCACGATCATCGGGCCGCTCCTGCCGCGGTAGCGCTCGTCGGCGGGGCCGATGCGGGTTTCCGCCTTCTTGAAATAGGGCAGCACCTCCTCGTAGCTCCAGCCGGGGTTGCCGAGGGCGGCCCAGCCGTCGAAGTCGGCGCTCTGGCCCCGGTTGTGGACCATGCCGTTGATCGAGCCGGAGCCGCCCACCACGCGGCCCTGGGTCAGCTCGATGGTGCGCCCGTCGGTGCCCGGGATCGGGCCGCTGCGGAAGCGCCAGACCAGGCGGTCGTTGAACAGGTTCTTGATGTAGCCGGCCGGAATCCGGATGAAGGGGTTGGAGTCGGGCGGCCCCGCCTCCAGCACGCAGACCGTGTGGCCCGCCTCGGCCAGACGGCCGGCCAGCGCGCTGCCCGCGCTGCCCGCGCCGACGATCACGTAGTCGAAGGTGTCGCGCATGGTTCAGGCATCCAGGTTGAAGTTGATGGTCTTGAGTTCGGTGAACGCCTCGACCGTGGCCCAGCCGCCCTCGCGGCCCACGCCCGAGCGCTTGACGCCGCCGAAGGGCGCGTTGGGCGTGCTGGCGAAGCCGTTGACGCCGATGGAGCCACTGCGGATGGCGCGCGCGACGCGGAAGGCGCGGGTCACGTCGGTGGTGTAGACGCAGCCCGCGAGGCCGTAGTCGCTGTCGTTGGCGATGCGGATGGCCTCTTCCTCGGTCTCGAAGGGAATCACCGACAGCACGGGGCCGAAGATCTCTTCCTGCGCGATGGTCATGTCGTTGCGCACGTTGGCGAAGAGGGCCGGCTCCACCCAGTTGCCGCTGGCGAACTCGCCCCCGGGTGCCGTGCCGCCGGCCAGCAGCGTGGCGCCTTGCTGCTTGCCGCTCTCCACGTAGCCCAGCACGCGCGCCTGCTGGCGGCGCGACACCATGGGCGCGGAGGTGGTGGCGGGGTCGAACGGATCGCCGAAGCGCACCTTGTGCAGCTGCTCCTGCGCGTGGTGCAGGAACTCGTCCATGATGGAGCGGTGCACCAGCGCGCGCGTGGGCGTGGAGCAGACCTGGCCCGACAGGAAGGTGGAGCACAGCCCCATCAGCGCGTGGGCCGTGGCCTGCACGCTGCGCGTGTCGGGGAAGACCAGGGCCGCGCTCTTGCCGCCCAGCTCCAGCGACAGCCGCTTCATCGTCGGCGCGCTGGCCACCATGATCCGCTCGCCCGCCACGGGGCTGCCCGTGAACGTGATCTTGTCCACGTCCGGATGGGACGTCAGGGCCGCGCCCGTCTCGGCGCCACCGGTGACGAAGTTGAACACGCCGGGCGGCAGGTCGCTCTCGGCGACGATTTCCGCGAGCCTGCGCACGGCCAGGTTGGTCAGCTCCGACGGCTTGACGACCACCGTGCAGCCGCAGGCCAGCGCGGGCGCGACCTTCATCGCGAACGTCATCACCGGGCCGTTGTAGGGCAGGATGGCGGCGACCACGCCCACCGGGTCGCGGAAGGTCATGTACTGCATGTTCGACGCGCCGGAGTACTGCGGGAAGGTCTCGCCATTGAGCTTGTCGATCCAGCCCAGGAAATGGTCGAAGATGTCCGCCGCCGCCTTGGCGGACACGCGCGTGTTGCGGCTGAAGGTGTAGGGGATGCCGTTGTCCAGCGTCTGGAGCTTGGCGATGGCTTCCTCTTCGGCGTGGATGCGCTCGACGATGGGTTGCAGCAGGCGCTTGCGGTCCTGGGCGCGCATGCGCGGCCAGGGGCCTTCGTCGAAGGCCTGGCGCGCCGCCGCCACGGCTTCACGGACGCCGCGCTCGCCGGCTTCGGGGAAGCTCGTCAGGACCTGGTTGTTGCTGGGGTGGATCTGGTCGAAGCGCGGGCCGCTCCAGTCCAGCCACCGGCCGCCAATGAACAGGCGTCCGGGGCGCGGCCCCAGTGCATGCAGCACGCTCGCTACCGTATCGGTCATGGCTCGTCTCCTTGAACTGTTGGGCGGCCATTACATTCCCTACGCCGCCAGCGATGAAGACCGATGTGCTTATTGGCACGATAAGGAACGCTTATGCAAAGGCATAGATTCGAACGCAAGGGCGGGACGGGGCGCATCGACCTGAACCTGCTGCCCACGCTCCAGGCCATCCTCGAAGAGGGCAACCTGTCCAGGGCTGCGGTGGCGCTGGGGGTCAGCCAGCCCGCCATCAGCCAGAGCCTGAGCAAGCTGCGCGAACACTTCGGCGACGAGCTGTTCGTGCGCAGCGGCAAGGTGCTGCTGCCCACGCCGCGCGCGCTGGCGCTGCAGCCGATGGTGGCCCGCCTGCTGCGCGAGGCGGAGATGCTGTCACGCCCGCCGCAGGGGTTCGACCCGCGCACGGCCGACGTGGAGTTCATCGTCTGCCTGTCCGAGTTCGTGGAGTTCATGATGCTGCCGCAGCTGGCCGCCGAGTTCGCGCGGCACGCTCCCCAGTGCCGCATCCGCGGCATGCGCGTGCAGCACTCGCAGTTGCAGGCCCTGCTGGAGCAGGGCGACGTGGACCTGGTCATCGGCGCCGTCGCGGGAGCGGCGCCCTCGCTGCGCCAGCAGCGGCTGGCCGAGCACCGGCTGGTCTGCGTGGTCTCGGCCCAGGGGCAGTGGGCACGCCGGGCGCCCACCCTGCAGGACTACACCGAGGGCCGGCACGTGGCCGTGCACCGCACGGCGGACAACGTGGACATCATCTCGGAGCGCCTGACCCTCAAGGGCATCCGGCGCAACACAGTGGTCTCCGTCTCCAGCGACTTCGTGGCGGCCAGGACGGTGGCGCAGACCGATGCGCTATGCACCCTGCCGCTGTCCAGCGGTCAGCCGTTGACCAAGCTGTTCCCGCTGCGCCTGCACCCGCTGCCCTTCGACGCCGGGGTGTTCACGGCCCGCATGATCTGGCACGAGCGTTTCCAGAGCGACGCCAGCCACATCTGGCTGCGCAAGCTGGTGGAGAAGGCGTACAAGGGTTGGGTGCAGGAGGCGCAGGCCTAGGCATAGGCCGCCTGCATCGGGCAGGGGCGCCGGAGCTGCCGGCTCATGCCACCGATCGCCTGGAGGTGATGCCGCCGTCCACCGTGACGATGGTGCCGCTGGTATAGCTCGAGCGCGGCGAGGCCAGGTAGACGAACAAGTCGGCCACTTCCTCCACGGTGGCGGTGCGGCCCAGCGGGTAGGCCGCCAGCAGCTCGCCCGCGCGCGCCTCGTCGCCCAGCAGGCGGGCGGCGTGGTTGCGCATCACCTTGGCGATGCGCTCGGTGGCCACCGGGCCGGGGTTGACGCCGACCACGCGGATGCCGTCCTCCAGGCTGCGGCCGCCCAGCGCGCAGGTGAAGGCCATCAGCGCGGCGTTGCCGGTGGAGCCGGCGATGTAGTTGAAGTCGGGGTTCTGGCCGCCGTTGCCGATGTTGTTGAGGATCACGCCGCCGCCCCGTTCCTTCATGCGCAGATACATGGCGCGCGTGAGGTCGATGTAGCCGAAGACCTTCAGCTCCCAGCCGCGCCGCCAGGCCTGCGCGTCGACGTCCCACAGGTTGCCGCCCGGGATCGCACCGGCGTTGTTCACCAGCACGTCGACGTCGTTCGCGAAGGCGACGATCCGCTCGATCGCGCCGGGCTGCGTCATGTCCAGCGCCAGCACGTCCACCTGCACGCCATGCGCGGCGCGCAGGCCGGCGGCCAGGGCCTCCAGCTTGTCGCCCGAGCGCGCCACCAGCGCCAGGTGGCAGCCCTCGCGCGCAAAGGCTTTCGCCAGCCCTTCGCCGATGCCTTGCGATGCGCCGGTGACCAGTACGCGCCGACCGGCAAGCTTCATGTCCATCATGTTTCTCCCTCGCACTCTGCGTTGCACCGGCGCGGCTTCATGCGCCAACGTGCCGGGCCAGCATCGTTCCGGGCTTTGGCGCGGGTGTCAATGCGGGGCTGCGGAAAGCTGGCGACGCTGCGCTGGGTCGCCGTCGAGCCCGTGCCGCATTCGTACCATCCGCTGGCACGCTTCCCGCTGCAGCGAGTGGGGCCGGCGCCCGGGCCCTGGGGCCGCCGCGACGTTCTGAAGTACGGAACGCCTGGCTGCGGCCCATTGCCTGCGCGGGGGCGCATGCGGACCATGCGTCCGAACGTCCAGGAGACCTGCCCATGATCCACCGTCGCCATTTCACGCTGGCCGCTGCCGCCGGCATCCTGCCCCTGTGGGCGCAGGCCAGCACCTATCCCTCGCAGCCCGTGCGCGCCGTCGTCAGCAACGCGGCAGGCACCGGCACCGACATCACGGCCCGCTTCATGGCCGGCCAGCTGGCCAAGCGCTGGGGCGTGCCGGTGTTTGTGGAGAACAAGGCCGGCGCGGGCGGCGCGCTGGGCACCGACTATGTGGCCAAGGCCCCGCCGGACGGCACCAACATCCTGTTTTCCACCGGCGCGCACTTCGGCCTGCCGGTGCTCTACGACAAGCTGAGCTTCGACGCCAAGGCCGACTTCACGCCCGTGGCCTCGTTCGCGCAGGCGCCCATCGTGCTGTTCGTGCCGGCCGATTCGCCGTTCAAGACGGTGAAGGACGTGGTCGATGCCGCGAAGAAGGCGCCGGACAGCCTGAGCTACGCCTCGCCGGGTGCCGGCACCTCCTCGCACCTGGCTGCGGTGATGATGGCCCACCAGGCGGGCATCCTCATGCAGCACGTCCCCTACAAGTCGGCTTCGCAGGCGGCGCTGGAGGTGGCTTCCGGCCAGGCCCAGCTGGGCTTCAACGGCACGGGCGCGACACTGCCGCTGCTGCAGGCCGGCAAGATCCGCATGCTGGCCATCAGCAGCCTGAAGCGCTCGCCCTCGCTGCCGCAGGTGCCGACGCTGGACGAGTCCGGCCTGAAGGGCTACGAGTTCGTCACCTCCATCCTGGCCCTGGTCCGCGCGGGCACGCCGGCAGCCATCGTGGACACCATCGGCGCCGCGCTGACGGCTGCCGCGGGCCAGCCCGAGTTCCGCGAGCTGTGCAAGGCCCAGGGGCTGGACGTGGTGATCCAGGGCCCGGCGGAGCTGAAGGTTTCCGCGCCCAAGGAGTTCGACAAGTGGAAGCAACTGGTGGAGCTGGCCGGGCTGAAGCCCGGAGGCTGATACCGCGGAGCGCTGGCCCGGCGCTTGCCAGGCCGGCCAGGCGCGCTGCATTGGCCATGCACGCTGCCGACCGCATTGCGATGCAAGGTGCAGGGCGGACCTCGTCTGCGGCGACGGGATCTCGCCCTGCGCACCGGCCTCACGCCTTCTTGCGAACAGGCTCCGTCATCGGTTCGAAGTAGCAGGCATAGCGCGCCGCGGCCAGCGTCGGGCTGATGACCATGTCGGGCGTGTTGTAGCGCTCCTGGATGCCGTTGGTGACCACGTCCGGGCTCGCTGCATCGCATTCGTACAAGGCCAGGTAGTTCCACGGCTGCGGGCCGGAGCCGCGCTGCTGGTCGGTGCGCTTGTAGCGCTGGGCACTCACCACGCCGGGCACGCGCAGCACGTCCTGCAGGTGCTGCTCGGTGTACCAGCGGTTGAACTCGGCTTCGTCTTCGGGCGAGGTGGGGTTGGTGAGCACGACATAGGTGAACTTCATGGTGTATCTCCTTGCGGGTTGCGGTGGTTGAGGAAAAGGGAAGGGGGCTTACTTGGCCTCGGCGTCCAGCCAGGCCACCAGGCGGCGGATGCCTTCCTCGATGGAAACCTGCGGTTCCCAGCCGATCAGTTCCTTGGCGCGCTGGCGGCTGAAGTCCTGGCGCGGCACGCGCGGCAGGCGCAGCTTGGCGGGGTCGTCGAAGTACTCGGGCTCCAGGTCGGAGCCGCAGGCGCGGATGATGGTCTCCACCAGGCGCCTGAGCGACACGTCCACGCCGGCGCAGATGTTCATGCTCTGGCCGCTGGCGGCGGATTCCATGGCGAGCAGGTTGGCGCGCGCCACGTCGCCGATGTAGACGTAGTCCTGTACCTGCTCGCCCGTGCCTTCGATGCGCGGGCGCTGGCCCGCGCGCACGCGTTCCCAGGCTTCGATCATGCGCGTGGCGTCGAGCGCGCGGCGGTGCAGGCGCTCGCCGTACAGCGCCGAATAGCGCAGCGCCAGGAAGTCGAGTCCGTACTTCTGGTGGTACATGCGGCCCAGGCCCTCGCCCATGATCTTGGAGGCGCAGTACAGGATGACGGCCGGCGCCATGCCTTCCCAGCGCAGCGGCGAGGCTTCGGTGTTAGGCTCGTCGCCCGCCGCGCCATAGACGCCGACCGAGGAGCTGAACACCACCTTCTTCACGCCCTTGTGCCGTGCCGCCTCCAGCACGTTCTGCACGCCGCGCACGTTCACGTCCACGCCGGCCCAGGGGTCGGCCGCCATGGGGGCGCCCAGGAATCCGGCCACCGAGAAGATGCCGTCCGCACCCTCGAACACCCCTAGCAGTTCATGCAGGCGCGTCATGTCGGCGCGGACGAAGGCGCAGCGGCTGTCGGCCAGCAGGGCCGCGATGGTGTCGGGTGTGCCGAGCGAGAGGTTGTCGGCCAGCACGACTTCGCGTGCGCCGGCTGCCAGCAGTTGCTCGCCGATGTGCGAGCCCAGCAGGCTCGCGCCGCCGACGACGACGTACTTTCCGTTGGATAGCTGGGGCATGGTGTCTCCTTTCAGTGGTCAGGCAATGGATCGCGCCGCGAGGTGGTCCTCGCGGATCGCGGGCTGGATGTCGCGCGCGGACGGCGCGTCGCCGACGAGGTGCGGTCGCGGTACGTACCCGCGCCAGGCCTCGCAGATCTCGCTCCGTGGCGCCGGTAGCCGACCGGCACCACGGTGCCTGCGGGCGTGACTTCCGCGGCGCGCAGGCCGGCGGCCGGGGCCTCCAGCTTGTCGCCCGAGCGCGCCACCAGTGCCAGGTGGCGGCCTGCGCGGGCACAGGCTTGCGCCAGCCCCTCGCCGATGCCTTGCGATGCAGCGGTGATCGGTACGCGCCGGCCTGCGGGCCGGCGTGTCCGTCGTGGTCTCCTTGTCGATGCGCAGGGCACGGAAGGAGGGCACCCGCGCTGCTCCTGACACGGGACCGGGGCAGTCGCCCGTGCCACGTGCTGAAAGGCGCGGTTCGGCCAATTGGCGTCCTGCGCTCCATCGACGGCCATGGCAACCGCTACACCGTGTCCGAGAGAGAAAGTCATGTCGATGGAAAAATGACGATTGCTGGTGCCCGTGCACCGGTCGGGGCGATCCGGACCGGCGTACGCAGGGACGCGGGGGCGGCGGCACGGCCATCTGCCGGATCCGTCGGCCCTGGTTGAGCGCGGCGGCAGGCAATGAACGAGCTGATCGTCAACTCGCCGCATGGTCAGGCTCCCTGCCGCGGCCCGAGCGCCGGTGGGCGGTGACCTTCGTGGATCCGCAGGATCGTGACCAGGATCGCGCCGGCAAGAGCGAGCGTCATGAATGCCAGCAGTCCTGCCTTGGCAGCGAGGAACAGCGCGCCAATCTGCGGGCCGAGAAGGCCGCCAAAGCGGGCCACACCCACGCAGAATCCGATTGCGGACCCACGGCTCGATACCGGGTAGTGCGAGGCGATGATTCCATACATCAAAGCGGTCGAGCCGGTGATGCTGAATCCGGCGAAGAAAGCGGCGATGAAGATCGCGGCAGCCCCGAGTTCCCGCCCGAACGCCAACACGATCAACGACATCGATGCGAGGAGGAAGTACGGAATGATGGTGCGAGTCCCGCTACCTTGATCCGCGATGCGCGACCCCAGGTAGGTGCCGACGACGGCGCCGAATGACATGCATAGGAGGGCCCAGGTACCCTGCATGCCGACGAATCCCATTTCCGCGGTCATCGCAGGCAGCCAGGTGTTCGGCCCGTAGGTCAGCACCTGCTGGCAGAAAACGACGAGTGTGAAGATGATGGTCGCGACGATGTACTTGCGCGAGAGGACCATCTTGTAGCCGCCGGCTCCAGCGTCGTCCGAGAGCTTCTTCTCCGCGTACACGTCATCGGGGTTCACTCCCCACTCGTGAACGATTCTGAGCGCCTCTTCTTCACGCCCTTTGGCCATCAGGAATCCGGGTGATTCCGGCAGCCTGAAGATCATGATGGGGACAATGAGGAGGAACAGCGCCGCAAAGCCATAGACCACGCGCCAGTTTCCCAGCGGCACGCCAGCCGCGGCCGCGACCGCCAGCTCACTGGCCTTGGGGAGAACACTCAGCGCGATGATGGTCACGACAATGCTGCCGAAGGGGTAGCCGAGCAGGGCGATTCCGTTGTATGACTGACGGCGCTCCCGTGGCGCGAACTCTGCCACGAGCGAGATCACGGACGGCATCACCGATCCGAGAAAGATTCCCGAAGCGATCCGCAGCGCCCCGAACATGCTCAGGGAGGTGGCCAAGGCACAGGCACCGTTGAGCAGCGAAAACATGAGAAGACCGCTGATGATGGGAATCCGGCGGCCGATCCTGTCCGCGACCGGCCCGGAGATGATGAAGCCCACCATCATGGCGGCAAGCGTCGCACTATGGATGTTGGCGAGTGCCTGCCTGTTCGTGCCGAACTGGTGCATGAGTGACGGTAGCGTGGCACCGTAGATCGTCAGGTCGAAACCGTCGCCGAGCATCGTGAGGAAGCAAAGACCCAGGATGAACCCGGGTGTCCCCTTCTTTTTGATTTGAGATTTCATGGACGGGTTATCCCTTCTCATGGAAGAAATGGCAACTCAGGTGCGGGAGGCCCATTTCGATGACGCCGCATCGATGGGGAAGGCATCGCATCACGCCATGCATGATGCTGCGAGGTGGGAAGCGTCCAAGAAAGCACCCGAAAGTATGTTTGAGTGAAGTGCTCGAATATGTCGATGGGGTGCGGATGGGATCCATCTCAGCCCGCCATGTAGCCGCCGTCGACCACGAACTCGCTGCCAGTGGCATACGACGAGCGGTCGGACAGCAGCCAGCAGGCCATCTGCGCGATGTCGTCGGGCGAGGCGAGTCGACGTGCCGGAATCCGGGCCAGCAATGCGTCGCCGAGCTGGCGCTGAGCTTCCTTCATGAGGTTGGTGTCGGTGTACCCCGGGCAAAGCACGTTCGCCCGTATGCCCGATGACGCGTATTCGATCGCTGCGGTCTTGGTCAAGCCGACTACGCCATGCTTGGACGCCGCGTAGCCCGCTGTGGACTTGAACCCGGTGAGCCCCGCGAGCGAAGCCGTGTTCACGATGGACCCGCCGCCCTGCTGTTCCATCTGCGCCAGCTGAGCTCGCATGCACAGCCATACGCCCTTGAGGTTGACCGCGACCGCCAGGTCGAAAGCGGCTTCATCCCACTCTCCGACGCGGCGACCTTGTTGTCCGATCTGTCCCCCGGACACGCCTGCGTTGTTGAAGGCGCCGTCGAGGCGGCCATATGCGGCGACCGCGGCTTTGACGACGGCGTTGACCTCGTCACCCTTGGTCAGATCCGCGGCCACCGCCAGCACCGAGCCGCCGGCAGCCCGCACGGCCGCTGCTGTTGCCTCGACCGCCTCCTTGTTGACATCGGTGAGCACCACGCTGGCGCCTTCCGCGGCAGCCAACGAGGCGGTGGCCGCGCCGATTCCTCCACCGGCGCCTGTGATCATGATGATCTTGCCGTCGAGCATAGGATTAACCATTCAGAACCATCCTTTCAAGGTATTCGCGGCTTCAGCCGCATTTCTCTCCGTCATTCCCGCGACAGCGGGGGGCAGGATTCAGGCATCGGAATTCACAGGTTGCCGGCGCGCGGCTGGTCAGGCAGCCAATTGGTCGAGCACGACGGCCTTGGACTCCAGGAAGGCCTCCAGCCCGCCCTCGCCACCCTCGCGGCCTATGCCGGACTGCTTGAATCCGCCGAAGCCGATGGAGAAGTCGTAGCGCGAGGCGTTGTGGCCCACGGTGCCCGAGCGCAGCTGGCGCGCCACCTGCATGGCGCGCTCGGCATCGTGCGTGAACACGGCCGCGTTCAGGCCGTAGATGGTGTCGTTGGCCATGTCGATGGCGTGCTGCTCGCTGTCGGCGGCGATGACCGAGAGCACCGGGCCGAAGAACTCGTTGCGGGCCGCGAAGGAGCGGTTGTCGACATGCGCCAGCACCGTGGGCTCGAAGAAAAAGCCGCGCCCCGGCTGTTGGGGCCTGGCCCCGCCGGTGGCCAGCTGCGCGCCGTCGGCCAGGCTCTTGGCCAGCAGTTGCTCCACGGTCTCGCGCTGGCGCGCCGTGGCCAGCGGCCCCATGGTGGTGGCGCCGTCCAGCGGATCGCCCAGCACCATGCCGCGCGCGGCCGCCACCAGCGCCTCCACCATCGCATCGTGCTTGGCGCGCGGCACGATGATGCGCGTCAGGCTGGCGCACACCTGCCCGGTCAGGTAGCTGAAGTACGGCGCGCCCAGCGCCTTGGCGGCCGTCTCGACGTCGTAGTCGTCCAGCACCACGGCCGGCGACTTGCCGCCCAGCTCCAGCGTGCAGCGCGCCACGCGCTCGGCCGCCACCGCGCCGATGCGCCGGCCCGCGGCGGTCGAGCCGGTGAAGGTGATCTTGTCCACGCCCGGATTGCGCACCAGCGCCTCGGACACGTCGCGGTCGGCCGTCAGCATGTTGACCACGCCCGGCGGCAGCCCCACCTCCTGGCAGATCTGCGCGAACAGATAGCCCGAGCAGGGCGCCTCGGGCGAGTTCTTGATGATCACCGTGCAGCCGGCCAGCAGCGCCGGCGCCACCTTGTAGGCGATCAGGCCGGCCGGCCCGTTCCACGGCACGATGGCCACCGCCACGCCCACCGGCTCCTGCACCCGGTAGCCGCGGTGGCCGGTGACGGAGGTGACCGGCTCGACGAACGGATAGGTCTGCGCCATCGCCGAGTAGCGGCGGAACGCCCCGCTCAGGTACTGGCCCACGCGCGGCTGGGCGATCTTGTAGAGCACGCCGGACTCCACGCTCCAGATGCGGGCGAAATCATCGTTGAGCGCCTCCACGCGCTCGGCGATCCGGTCCATGTAGACGGCGCGCTCGGCCGGCGTCATGCGCGGCCAGGGGCCGTGGTCGAAGGCCTGGCGGGCGGCCTGCACGGCGGCGGCCACGTCGGCCTCGCCGGCCTTGGCCACGTGCGCGACGACTTCCTCGGTGGCGCAGTTGAGCACGGCGAAGCTCTCGCCGGTGGAGGGCGCCACCCACTGGCCGCCGATGAAGAGGGATTCGGCGTGGGGGATGTTCAAAGCCGGTTTCGTGTTCGCCATGGTTCAGTCTCCTTGTGATTCAAATTCCATTGCGGCGGTCATGCCGCGACCAGGCGCCGTCATGCCGACGGCGGCTATCGGGCGGGGCTCTGCTGTTGCACCACCCGCTTCCATTTGTCGATCTCCTTGCGGTTCATCTCGATGAGCGCGTCGCCGGCCAGTGGCAGGGGCTCCAGCGCGTTGGCGTCCAGCATCTCGGAGAAGGCCGCGGTTCTGTGCGCCTCGGCGAGGATCTTCTGCATCGCGTGCACGATCTTGGGCGGAGTGTTCCGGGGGAAGTAGGCAGCGAACCAGGCTGTCACCTCGTAGTCCCCGACACCTTGCTCCTGCATCGTGGGTATCTCGGGCAGCATGCTCGGGCGCGTCGGGCTGGTGGTGGCCACGCCGCGCACGCGGCCAGACTGCCATTGCGCGCGCGACGAGCCGAGGTCGATGAAAAACAGGTCGGTCTCGCCGGCGGCCAGGGCCGTCATGGCGGCTGCGACCGTCTTGTACGGCACGTTCAGGGTCTTGACACGCGCGGTGGTCTCGAACAGCTCGCAGGCCAGCCGGGTCGTCGTGGAGGCGCTGCCGCACGTGTACTTGCCGGGACTGGCTTTGGCTGCGGCAACGAGTTCCCCGGCGGATCTGAAGGGGGTACTGGGCCCCAGGTTCATGATCAGGCTGCCCTTGGCAATGCCTGTCAGCGCAGCGAAGTCCGTCAGCGGGTCGTAGGGCAGCTTGGGCATCAGCACGGGGTTGATCGCGTGGCTGGAGCTGCTGGTCACCAGCATGGTGTAGCCGTCGGCCGGCGAGTTCATGAATGTCTGGATGCCCAGCACCAGTTCCGCGCCGGGCCTGTTGTCGACCACCACGTTCAGCCCCGCCACGTCGGCCATGGCCTTGGCCTGAGCACGCGCCAGCAGATCGACGATGCTGCCTGCGCCCGACGGCGTGATGATGCGGATGGGGCGGGCGCGGTCGGGGTACGCCGCCTGCGCCTGCGCCTGCGCCTGCGCCTGCGCCGGACCGCCCGGCACGGCCATCGCCAGCGCTCCGAGCGCACCCAGCAGGGTCCTTCGTGCACGGTGCATCTGCTTCATTTCGTCCGTCTCCTCTTCGGGGTGGTGTGCTTCGTCACGGTTCGGCGTCATGCATCCAGGTTGATGCTGATGGTCTTGAGCTCGGTGAAGGCCTCGATGGCGGGCCAGCCGCCCTCGCGGCCGATGCCCGAGCGCTTGACGCCGCCCATGGGCGCATTGGGCGTGCCCGAGTAGCCGTTGATGCCCACCGAGCCGCTGCGGATGGCGTGCGCGGCGCGGAATGCGCGCGTGATGTCGGTGGTGTAGACGGTGCCGGTCAGCCCGTACTCGCTGTCGTTGGCGATGCGGACGGCTTCCTCCTCGGCGGCGTAGATGCGCTCGACGATGGGCTGCAGGATGCGCTTGCGGTCCTGCGCGGGCATGCGTGGCCAGGGGCCTTCGTCGAAGGCCTTGCGGGCTGCGGCGACGGCGAGGTTGACGCCATGCTCGCCCGCTTCCTCGACCGTGGTCATTGCCCGGTTGTTGACCGGGTGGATCTGCTCGAAGCGCGCGCCGCCTCCATCCAGCCAACGGCCGTCGACCAGCAGTCGGCCGGGGCGAGGGCGCAGCCTGGCGTGGACATCCATCAAGGTTTCGGTCATGGGAAGGGTCCCGTTGAATGGGGGAAAGAAGGCGTCGGGGGAGGGCGGGGCGCGGTTCAGCGAGGAGTCGCGCGGATCATGTCGGCGGCCTTCTCGCCGATCATCACGGCCGGTGCGCTGGTGTTGCCGGAGGTGATGCGCGGCATGACCGAGGCATCGGCCACGCGCAGCCGATCGATGCCGCGCACGCGCAGGCTCGGATCCACCACGGCGCCCGCGTCCACGCCCATCCGGCAGGTGCCCACGGGGTGCCAGGCGGTGGCGCCCTGGTTCCTGATGTGTTCCAGCAAGTCTTCGTCGCTGGTCACGTGCGCGCCCGGCGACTGCTCGCCGGCCACCCGGGCGGCCATCGGCTCGGTGGCCAGGATCTGGCGCATGCGCCGCATGCCGACGAGGAAGCGCCGCCCGTCTTCGGGATCGTCCAGATAACGGGGATGGATGGCGACGGGCTGCAGCGGATCGGCGGATCGCAGGTGCAGGTGACCGCGCGAGCGCGGTTGCAGCAGGACCACGGCGGCACTGATGCCGGGGAAGGCATCGACCGTGACGATGCCCTTGGGGTTGAAGTTGAAGGTCATGGCGCGCGAGACCAGCTGCAGGTCGGGTTGTTCGAGCTCCGGGCTGCTCCTGACGTAGGCCGACAGCGGCGAGGCCCCCAGCGCCAGGTAGCCTCTGCCGGTCAGCAGGTAGCGCAGTCCATGCCAGTACTTGCGCAGTCCGTTCAGGTCCTGGTTGTACGAGCCGCCGCGCGTGGTGCGCAGGGTGAAGGTGCCGAACCAGTGGTCGTGCAGGTTGCGGCCCACCTCGGGCGCATCCACGCGTACCGCGATGCCGTGCTCGTGCAGGTGCGCCGCCGGGCCGATGCCCGACAGCATCAGCAGTTGCGGGGAGTTGATGACGCCACCGGAAAGAACCACCTCGCGCGCGGCGGCGATGGTGCGGCGCTGGCCGCGGTGCTGCACCTCGATACCGGTGGCCTGGCGTCCTTCGATGCACACCTTCAGCGTCTGGGTGTCGGTGAGCACGGTCAGGTTGGGGCGGCCGCGCACGGGGCGGATGAAGGCGTCGTAGGCGGTCTGGCGGCGGCCTTCGTGGATGTTGAACTGCTGGTAGCCCACGCCTTCGTACGGCGGGCCGTTCAGGTCGCCGTTGGGCGGAATGCCGGTGCGCACCGCCGCCGCGATGAAGGCCTCGCTGGAGGGGTGGCGCAGCACGGGATCGCTGACGCGCCAGGGGCCGCTGCCGCCGTGGTTGGCACTGGCGCCTCGTGCGTTCGATTCCGAGCGCTTGAAGTAGTCGAGCACGCTGTTCCAGCCCCAGCCCGTGTTGCCCAGGCTTTCCCAATGGTCGTAGTCCCTGGGGTGTCCGCGCATGTAGACCATGCCGTTGATGGCGCTGGAGCCGCCCAGCACCTTGCCGCGCGGCCAGTAGACCTTGCGACCGTTGAGCGTGGGCACCGGCTCGGTGAAGTAGTTCCAGTTGAAGCGCTGGTGCAGGAACAGCCGCGCCATCCCGGCGGGGGTGCGGATCCAGAAGTCGTCCGCCGGCGGGCCCGCCTCGACGAGCAGGACGCGGATCGACGGATCCTCGGACAGGCGGCCGGCCACGGCGCACCCCGACGAGCCGGCGCCGACCACGATGTAGTCATGGGTTTCGATGTTCGCCATGGCGGACCCTCTTGTCGAAAGCGTCGGACGGCGCGCGTTCCCGCGGGAGGGTGGGCGCGCAGATGTCAGCAGAGCACAGCCGGGACTCAGGGCGCGGCGACGAACCTGCCGTCCTTGACGGTGAGGACGATGGCGCCGTAGGCCGGGATGCGATCCTTGTGGTTCCACAGCCCGGAGCCGACGACGATGGGCACGTCGCGCAACTTGTGGAAGCCCTCGCGCACGGCCTCGCGCGTGGGGTCGGGGCCGGCGGCCTGGAGGGCGGCCAGCCCGACCTGGGCGAGCGAGTAGGCCGATGCGGCCCAGTTGTCCGGCTCCACGCCCCAGCGCGCCTTGAAGCCGGCCTCGAACGCCTTGTTCATCGGGCGGTCCATGCCGGCGACGTAGTCCGACACGGCGATGGCGCCTTCGGCACCCGCGCCCGCCATGCTCAGGAACTTCTGCGTCACCATGGCGATGGTGCCGATGTAGCGCACCTTCTCGGGCATGCCCGCCTGGCGCAGCTGCACGATGATGTTGGCCGCCTGCTCGCCGTAGGTGGAGATGTACACCGCATCCACGTCCAGGGCCTTGAGCTTGGTCGCCAGGGGCAGGAAGTTGGCGTCGCTGCCGACGACGGCCTCTTCGGCCACGACGGTGCCGCCGCCGGCCTTGAAGGGATCGCGGAAGAAGTTCTTGTACTCGATCAGCCCCTCGTTCGTGCGGTCGTACACGAAGGCCACCTTGCGGATGGAGGTCTTCTCCAGCGCGTACCGGGCCGACAGCGGGGCGATGGCCGAGGGCGCCTGCTGGAACTTCATCATCCACGGGCCGGGCTTGAGGACGGCATCGGAGGTGGCGAAGCTCAGGCTGGGCGTCTTCTTGTCGTTGAACACCGGGGCCACGGCCACGCCGTCGGTGGTGGTGGAAGGGCCCAGCACCAGCAGCGCGCGGTCGCGGTCGATGGCCTGGCTGACGAGGTGGATCGCCTGGCCCTTGTCGCTGCCGCTGTCGCGCTCGACCAGGTTGATCTTGCGGCCATGGATGCCGCCCCTGGCGTTGGCCTCCTCGACCGCCAGGCGGATGCCCCTCTGGTAGCCCACGCCCGCGAAGGCCACCGGGCCGGTCGAGGACTGGATCGATACCACGGGGAGGTCCTGCGCCTGGGCGGCTGTGGCCATGACGGCGGCCAGCACAGCGGATGCGATGACGCGGGCTGGCCTTCGGCAGGCCTGTTGAAGGCGTTGCATCGGCGTGTCTCCTGTTCTTGTCCGAAAAATGCCCGGCTGCGGCGATCCCCGTGCCGCATGCCGGAGCGAGGCGGCGCGCTACGCGGGGATGTGGGTCGTCAAGGCCATCAGCATCGCCACATCGCACTCCCGGTCCAGGTCCATGACCGCATGGACGATCGCCTCTGCCGTGGAATGGGACACCACGCCTTCGGCGTTGCGGTGGAACTTGGCAATCAGTTCCTCGGTGGAGAGCAGGTTGCCGGGGTCCGGCGACGGGCTGCCCCTGGGATAGAGCCGCTCGGCCACGAAGGTCTGGCCGCGCGCCCGCACCTCGACGCGCGAAGGGCGGGCCGATGCGTGGGACGAGAGCGCCTTGACGTAGTCCGGGTGCACCCGGTGCCGGACCTTCTTCATCAGGCCGAGCACCGACGGACTGAACACGTGCCTGGGGTCCTGCCAGTCGCGGCCCAGCGGCAGGCGATGGGCGCCGATGGCCATGCCGTGCGCGATGCTGAACTGGCCATCGTGCACGTGCTGGATGTCCTGCGTCAGCCAGGTGGGCTTCTCCACGAATCCTTCCACCAGCAAGTCGATGCTCTCGATCTCCTCCGGACGGATGTCGTTCTTCTCCACGATCTCGGTCAGGCAGTCCAGCGGACCATGGAGGATGCGGCAGTGGGGATAGAGCTTGTAGAGCTGTTCGGAGACGAAGCCCCAGGTCTTGCCGAGGTCCGTGGTGATCCGTTCCGGCGCCCAGCGCTGGGTGCCGATGAAGCGCGCATAGCCATGCTCCGCGTCGTCCAGCAGTTGCACGTCGCCGCGATGCCGCAGCAGTCCCATGTGCGCGGCCATCATGGCGGACTGCACCAGGGCGCTGGCCATGGTGTATTTGATGGTCGTGCTGGGCGAATGGTGGAAGAAGGCCATCATCGACTGCACGGGGGAGATGTAGCCCGCGATGCTCAGGGAGTCCGCCAGCACGTCGGCGGATTGCCGCTGCAGCATGCCGATCGCCGCCGTGGCGCCGAAGATGGTGCTGCTGAAGCCGAACACCTTCGGGGTGTCGAGCTGGCCGTTCTTCATGTCGCGCAGGTAGTCCATGGCCTTGCCGAAGCGCCACGACATCTCGTGCGCCACGGCCACCGCACAGATGAGGTCACGGCCGGATGCGTCCGAGGTTTCTCCGACGGCGAGCGCCCCGGGGAGCACGTAGGGCGTCACGTGGCCTGGCGGCACGACGGCGTCCATGTCCAGGGCATTGATCAGTTCGCCGTTGGCGATGGCCGCGCCCAGCACGGAAGCGCGGTGCGGCGTGCCCATGATGGCGGCGTTGCCCTGGCCGGCGACCAGGCGGCCGTACTCGATGCCGATGCGGCCCTTGGGGTGCTCCACCGCCGCGAAGGCGCAGCCGATGGAATCGAGCACCAGACGCTTGACCTCGTCCACCACCGCGGCGGGAAGATCCTCGAAGCGCGTGCCGGTGCTGAACGCGGCCAGCTGCTCAATAATCGTGCTCATCCTTGTCTCCGTGCTGGATGGCTGTGATCCGCAGCCACCGGGTTGCTCATTTGCTGTGATTACATGCGCGAGGCCGGTGCGAAGAAACATGGCCACGCTTATGAATGGAATAAGTGCCACTTATGTCCAGGTACGCCTCCGAGAGCGCCACCCGATGAGCCGCATCGACCTGCACCTGGTGGCGACGCTGCAGGCCGTGCTGAAGACCGGCAGCGTCTCCAGGGCCGCGCTGGCGCTGGGTGTCAGCCAGCCGGCCATCAGCCAGAACCTGCGCAAGCTGCGCGCGCACTTCGGCGACGATCTCTTCGTGCGCAGTGGCCAGGGACTGCAGCCGACCTCGCGGATGCTGGCGCTGCAGCCCATGGTGGAACAGCTGGTGCGCGACCTGAAGATGCTGTCCCGACCGCCAGGGGCCTTCGATCCCGAAGGCGCTGAGCAGGAGTTCGTCATCTGCATGTCCGAAGTCGCGGAGTTCGTGGTGCTGCCCCGCGTCGCCGCCGAACTCGCGCGGCACGCGCCCCGATGCCGCATCCACGGCGTGCGCGTACACCATGCCCAGCTGCTCTCCATGCTGGAACGGGGCGAGGTCGACCTGGCCGCCGGCAGCCTGGCAGGGGCGGCCCCTTCGCTGCGCCAGCAGCGGCTGGCCGGCCACCGGATGGTCTGCATGGTGTCGGCCCGGGGCCGCTGGGCCGGCGCGCCGCCATCGCTGCAGGACTACGTGGATGGCCGGCACGTCGCCGTGCAGCGCGTCGCCGACAGCTTCGATCCTGTGTCGGAGCGGCTGCGCCTGCACGGTATCCGGCGCAACGCGGTGATCATCGTTTCCAGCGATTTCGTCGCGGCGAGAACCGTGGTAGAGACCGACGCGCTGTGCACCGTCGCCCAGGCCGTGGGCCAGCGGATGGCCGCGCTGTTCCCGGTCCGGCTGCAGCCGCTGCCGTTCGACGCCGGCCTGTTCCCAGTCCGCATGATCTGGCATGAACGCCTGCAGCACGACGCCAGCCACATCTGGCTGCGCAGCATGGTGGAAGCGGCCTACCGCGACTGGGTGCAGGGCAGGCCGGCATCCCGGCCTGCGGCACCATGACGTGCTGGCTGGCCATCGGCCGCCCGAAGCGCCGGGCCCAGCCGTCGCAGGTATCGACGCCGGACGCATCCGGGCTCAGGGGCTGCGAATTCGCCATCGCCATCCTGATCCCGGTACTTGGGCGGCAGCGGCGATCGCCGTGCCGGCGCCCTGGCCGGAAAACGGCCGGTGAATGCTGCGGCCGTTGCACTGCCGAATTGGGAGATAAAGAGTCCATGCTTGTAGGCGATACGATTTGCGATCATGTCCATCTTTAGGCCGGGAAATTCAAGTCGGCTGGGCCGTATCGATGGCAGCTTGATCGCCACGCTCCAGGCGATTCTGGATACCGGCAGCGTATCCAAGGCCGCGTTGGCACTGGGCGTCAGCCAGCCGGCCATCAGCCAGAACCTGCGCAAGCTGCGCGAGCACTTCGGTGACGAACTGTTCGTGCGCGGCGGCAGTGGGCTGCAGCCGACACCGCGCATGCTGGAACTGCAGCCCGTGGTCCAGCGATTGCTGCGCGACTGGGAAATGCTGTCGCGTCCACCCGAGGACTTCGATCCGAAGCGCGCGAGCATGGAGTTCGTCGTCTGCATGTCGGAGTTCGCCGAGTTCGCGGTGCTGCCCCCAGTGGCCGCCGAGTTCGCGCGGCATGCGCCGCAGTGCCGCATTCGCGGCGTGCGCGCACATCACTCGCGATTGCTGGTGATGCTGGAGCAGGGGGAGGCCGATCTGGCCGTGGGCAGCCTCGTGGGCGCCGTCCCATCGCTGCGCCAGCAGAGGCTGGCAGACCACCAGGTGGTCTGCATGGTGTCCGCACAGGGCCGCTGGGCTACGACCGCGCCGGGACTGCAAGACTATGTCGACGGTCGCCACATCATCGTCCAGCGGGCCTCTGACAGCATGGATCCCATCTCGGAGCGCTTGCGGCACGCAGGCATTCAGCGCAATGCGGCCATCACCGTTTCCAGTGACTTCGTCGCGGCCCAGGCCGTGGCGGAGACCGATGCGATCTGCACCGTGACCAGGGCGGCGGGCCGGAAATTGGCGGCCCTGTTCCCCGTCAGGCTGCAGCCGCTTCCTTTCGATGCAGGAGTGTTCACGGCGCGCATGATCTGGCACGAGCGTTCGCAGCGCGATGCCAGCAATATCTGGCTGCGCAAACTGGTGGAAGCCGCGTACCACGCATGGGCCAAGGCGCCAGAGATCGTCCAATCGCCGAAGTCATGAGCCATCGATCTGCACACGGTGCCTGATGCAGGGTGGGCCGTTCGATGACGGGTGTCATCCAGTCGAATGGAAAAGCCGCTGGGGCAGCGGGAATGCTCCGCATGCTGGCGAGCCAGACCATTGCGGGTTCATTCCGGCCTGCTCGATCAGGCGCCTGGCCTGGTCGAACGCCGCGTTGCCGTCGGTTCCTTGCGATCCACGCGGATGACGGTGGCGCCCAGGTCGGCCAGGAACATGGCGGCCAGCGGGCCTGGGCCGATGCCGGCGATCTCCACCACCTTGACGCCGGCCAGCGGGCCCTGGCGAGCGGGCGCAGGCCCGTGTGCGGATGCGGATGCGGGTTCGTGCGCGGCGGCCATGCTCAGATCACTCCCTGCTCGCGCAGTTGCGCCAGCTCGGCCTCGGACAGCTTGAGCAGGCCGCGGTAGACCTCCTCGTTGGCCGCGCCCAGCGCCTGGGCCGGCTGGTCGAAGTGCACGGGCGATTCGGAGAACTGGATCGGCAGCCCCATGCCCATGGCCACGGTGCCGCTGGCCGCCAACCCCGGGTGCTCCAGCGGCACCACGGCGCCGCGCTGGTGCAGGTACGCATCGGCCAGCACCTGCTCGGGCGTGCGCACTTGGGCGCAGGGCACGCCGCGCAGCTCCTGCAGCTCATGGATGACTTCGGCGCTCGTATGCCGGTGCATCCAGGCCTGGATGGCGGCATTGATCTCCACCGAGTTCTTGGTGCGCGGCCCCAGCGCGGCAAAGCGCGGGTCCTGCGCCAGATCGGGCTGGCCCATGGCCTGCGTGAGGTTCTTGAACCAGTCGGGCTGGAAGGCCACCAGGGCCACGTAGCCGTCGCGCGTCTTGTAGACGCCGAACGGCGTGAGCCGCTCCAGGAAGTTGCCCGAGCGCCGCGGGTAGCCCTCCTTCAGGTAGACGTCGAAATGCTCCTCGGCCACCAGCGAGGCCAGGCAGTCGAGCATGGAGACCTGCACGCGCTGGCCCACCCCGGTGCGCCCGCGGTGGATCAGCGCCGACAGGATGCCGTTGACCGCGAACAGCGGCGCGATCAGGTCCGCCAGCGGCAGCCCCAGCCGCGTGGGCGGGCCGTCGGCGAAGCCGGTCACGTCCATGATGCCCGACAGCGCCTGCACGATGATGTCCATGCCCTTGAGCTTGGGATAGGGGCTGGGCTCGCCGAAGGCCTTGACCGAGGCGTAGATGATCTTCGGGTTGGCCTGGCGCACGCTCTCGTAGTCCACCCCGAGCCGGGCCATCGCGCCCTCGCTGGCGTTCTCGATCAGCACGTCGCATCCGCAGGCCAGCTGCATGAACAGCGCCTTGCCCCGCGGCGACTTCAGGTCCAGCGTGATGCTCTTCTTGTTGCGCGCGCGGTTGAGGATGGACAGCGAGACGTCCTCGGGCTGGCGGATGCCGAAGTGAATGCCCCCGTCGTCCACGTAGGGCGGGTTGTTGCGGGCGATGTCCCCGCCGCTGGGCGACTCCACGCGGATCACCTCCGCGCCCAGCCCGCCCAGCAGTAGCGAGCCGTACGGGCCCGCCAGCGCCACCGTCAAGTCGAGAACGCGTATGCCCTCCAGGGGCTTGCTTGCTGACATGCTTGTCTCCCGAAACCGTGTTGTGCGATCAGCCTGCCAATACCGTATTGATGGCTGCTGACACTTTATTCATGGGCACTGCAGACCCGTCAGATGCCCGGCTCCCCTGCCCCGGCGGGGAAGCTGGGCATTCCGTTGTCAGTACGACTTGGGCAGGCCGAGCTTGCGCTCGGCGATGTTGGACAGGATGAGCTGCGGCGTGACAGGGGCGATGTAGCCGATCCAGGCCTCGCGCATGAAGCGCTCCACGTGGTACTCCTTGGCGTAGCCGAAGCCGCCGTGCGTCAGGATCGCGGTCTGGCAGGCCTGCATGCAGGCCTCGGACGCGAGCAGCTTGGCCGCGTTGGCCTCTGATCCACACGACAGGCCCTGGTCGTACAGGCTGGCCGCGGCCAGCATCATGTGGTTGGCCGCTTCGAGTTCGGCCCAGTTGCGCGCCAGCGGGTGCTGCACGCCCTGGTTCTGGCCGATGGGGCGGCCGAACACGATGCGCTCCTTGGCGTACTGGGTCGCCAGCTTGAGCACGGCGCGGCCCATGCCCACCTGCTCGGCGGCCACGAAGACGCGTTCCGCGTTCATGCCGTGGAAGATGTACTTGAGGCCCTTGCCTTCCTCGCCGATCAGTTCGTCCTTGGAGACCGGCAGGTTGTCGATGAACAGCTCGTTGGTGTCCACGGCAGCGCGGCCGAGCTTGTCGATCTCGCGGATGTCCACGTACTTGCGGTCGAGCTTGGTGTAGAACAGGCTCAGCCCGTCGCCATGCTTCTTGACCTGCTCGATCGGCGTGGTGCGTGCCAGGATCAGCATGTGGTCGGCCACCTGCGCGGTCGAGATGAAGACCTTCTTGCCCGAGATCAGGTAGTTGCCGTCGGGCTGCTTCTTGGCCACCACTTTCAGCTTGGTGGTGTCCAGGCCCGTATCCGGCTCGGTGACCGCGAAGCAGGCCTTGTGATCGCCGCGCGCGAAGGGCGGCAGCCAGCGCTCTTTCTGCTCGTCGGTGCCGAAGTGCACGACCGGCTGCAGGCCGAAGATGTTCATGTGGATGGTGGAGGCGGCTGCCTGGCCACCGCACTCGGCCACCGTGCGCAGGAACAGCGCCGCCTCGGTCACGCCCAGGTTGGAGCCGCCAGCCTCCTCGGGCATGCAGATGCCCAGCCAGCCGCCGCTGGCCACCGCCTGGAAGAACTCGTGCGGGAACTCGTGGTTCTTGTCCTTGTTGCGCCAGTATTCAAGGGGGAAATCGGCGCAGATCTTTTGCGCGGCGTCCACGATGGCTTGCTGGTCGGGGCTGAGTTGGTAGTCCATTTCGTAGTCTCCTGGAAGGTGAATCAGGCTTGGTTCGTGGGGCGAACCAGCATCAGGCCGGTGCGCACGGCGGTGCAGACGATCTCGTCGCGCTGGTTCTTGGCCACGTGCTTGAAGGTGACGATGCCCGAGTCCTTGCGGCTCTTGGAGATGCGGGTCTCCAGGATCTCGGTTTCCACGCGGATGGTGTCGCCGTGGAAGGTGGGCTTGGGGAAGGCGATCTCGCCGAAGCCCAGGTTGCCCAGCGTGGTACCCAGCGTGGTCTCGTACACCGTGATGCCGGCCACCAGCGCCAGCAGGAACATGCTGTTGACCAGGCGCTGGCCGTAGAAGGTCTTGGCGCTGTACTCGGCGTCGATGTGCAGCGGCGCGCAGTTGTAGGTCATGGCCGAGAACAGCACGTTGTCGGTCTCGGTGACGGTGCGGCGGATGGCGTGCTCGATCACCATGCCGGGCTTGAATTCTTCGAAGTAAAGGCCTGCCATTTAGGATATCTCCTTGGGTGTTGGTCTGTGTGTCAGGGTGCTGATCAGTTCTTGAACGATTCGGCGAGCTCGGTCATTCCTCGGTAGAAGGCGACTTCCTCGTCGGTGGGGCGGTAGGTCCGGCCGATGATTTCGATATGGGAGGGATGCAGCGCCGGCTCGCCACGCATGGCCAGTTGGCGGTCCGCGATCGAGGCTGCCTTGAGGACTTCGAGGTGATGCGCCATCTGCCCCATACTGCCAATGGACGGTTGGCCGGCAGCGCCTGCGGTCATCACGATGTTCTCGCCATCAAGGAATGGTTTCGCATTGGATGGGCCGCATGTGAAATGGGGGTGGTTGAATTGCTTTCCATCCACTTGCAAGCATCGTCCGAACGCAGAGCGGAAATGCGGGCGTGGTCTGCGCCGTGGCACAGGCGCTCAATCTCCGCCGAGCCATAGGGTCCCACTGGTGTTCGGAAGGAAGGCGATGGACTGATTCCTGGATATGCTCCATGCTTGTCTCCGGGTGGATGGCCTCGTGTATATCGACCATGCGAATCGTTGGCGTCTATTACATGCGCAACCCTGGCGGGGAAAAAGATGGCGTTGCTTATGCGGAAAATAAGCTGTGGTTATGCCGTCCGACCGACAGGCCAGAAAAGGTTCTTCGTCATTTCCTGTGGAACCAGATTCCATGCGCGTTCGAGCACGTGGTGGCGTCGCCAGGCATGGCCGGCTCGAAGGAAGTAGGTGCGCGGGCTCGCCCATGCGCAGATGCTGACCATGGAAGGTCGCCGCGTTCCTGCGCTCTGCGGGCAGCGCCGTGCCTGGCGTGCGGCAGCCAGCCGTTCATGGCCCTGCGAGGGCGTTGCAGCGGTGCTCGAATCCGTCGCTGCCGAGCTGCCGAGCTGCCGAGCTGCCGCATGGGCCCTGGTGCAGCCCCGTTTTCGGCCGGGGTCAAGGCCGGCGCCTCTGCTTCACGGCCTGCGCCGTCGTCGGCAACGCGGCGGGCACCGGCACCGACTTCACAGCCTTCCATGCCCTAGGCGTTCGGCAGGTGGAAGCGGCCGGTGGGGCCGGCCGGGTTGAGGCCCTGGCGGCGGATGCCGCTGCGGAGCGCTGGCGGCGTGAACACCGACGGGCAGCGCGAGGTGTCGGGTCTGAAGGTCGGCGCCTCGGAAGCCGAGCCGTTCTGGACCGAGCGCCTAGCGCAGCCTGAACCGGCGCGGCCTGCGCGGGGTCAAGCTGCTCATCAGCGACAGCCACGAAGGCATCAAGGCGGCCGCCTCCAAGGTCCTGAAGGCCACCTGGCAGCGCTGCCGCGTGCACTTCATGCGCAACGCCCTGGCGCACGCCGGCAAGACCCAGCGGCGCATGGTCTCGGCGGCCATCGGCACGGTGTTCGTGCAGGAGTCTGCCGAGGCGGCCCGGGCGCAGTGGAGATCGGTGGCCGGTCAACTACGGGACAAGTTCCCCAAGCTCAGTGCCGTGATGGACGAGGCCGAGAACGACGTGCTGGCCTTCATGACCTTCCCGCGGGCGCACTGGACGCAGATCTACAGCACCAATCCGCTGGAGCGGCTCAATGCCGAGATCAAGCGGCGCACCAACGTCGTGGGCATCTTTCCCAACGACGCGTCCATCGTGCGCCTGGTCGGCGCCATGATGCTCGAGCAGAACGACGAGTGGTCGCTCAACCGGCGCTACATGCAACTTGAAGGCCTGCAGGCCCTGAGCGACACTGCCCCCACTCGGCTGTCCGCTGTGGCTCGCTGAGTACCGTGCATCTCAGCCTTGTCCGGGCTGTGGACCTACACCACGGGATGGGACGCGACCGCATCGGGCGCTAGCAGCACTGCACACCGCCCTGATGAGCCAGCGAATGAACTGGGTGCTCGACGCCGACATCCGTAGCCTCTTCGACTCGGTTGACCACGAGTGGCTGATGCGGATGGTGGTACACAGGATTGCCGATCCGCGCATTCTGAGACTGATCAGGATGTGGCTGGAGGCTGGCGTCTTCGAGAGCAATGAGTTGCATGAAACGCAAAGGGGAACACCTCAAGGCGAGGGCATCAGCCCGTTGCTGGCCAACATCTTCCTGCACTACGTGCTCGACCTCTGGGTCCATCAATGGCGGCGGCGTCACGCGCGCGGCCGTGTGAGCATCGTGCGCTACGCCGACGATTTCGTGACGGGATTTGAGAGCAAGGCCGATGCGGAGAAGATGGTGGTCGAACTGAAGGTCAGGCTGAACCAGTTTGGCCTGACGTTGCATGAGGAGAAGACTCGGCTGATTGCCTTCGGGCGCCTGACGGCGCTTGCCTGTGCTAGAGCCGGTTTGCCAAGACCCCGTACGTTCGCCTTCCTGGGTTTCACACACTACTGTGGATGGACAAGGGACGGGCGATTCATCGTGAAGCACAAGACGCAGAGCAAGCGCATGACTCGCAAGTTGAACGAGCTTCGCCGTGACGCGTGGCGCCGCATGCATGCCCCCCTGACGTACCAGCATCGCTGGTACGTCAGCGTGCTGCGCGGCCACTGCGCGTACTACGGCATGCCACACAACTGGCGATCTCTAGCCGGGTTCCGGCAGGCGCTGCGACGGATCTGGTTCACCTGTTTGCGACGACGCAGCCAGCGATCTCGCAGCGCAGGATGGGACTGGTTTGACGCAGTGACAGCGCGCTACCCTCTGCCATCGGTGCGGATCACTCGTTCTTGGGCACAGCAACGTATATGACGCGTCAGACCTTCGGGAAGAGCCGAGTGCGGGAAAGCCGCATGCTCGGATCTGTGAGGGCGAAGCCGAATGGCCTAGCTACTCGACCGTGATCGGTCGGCCCGGCTACCGGCTCGTCTTGAACCCCTGCGTCGCAGCCCAGGCGGCCACGTCGTCGCGGCGGATGGCGGCGGCCATGAGTTGGGGGAAGGCGTCGGGGGTGCAGGCGAACGAGGGCACGCCCAGGGCGGCCAGCTTGGCGGCCAGCTCGGCGTCGTAGGCGGGGGCGCCTTCGTCGCTCAGGGCCAGCAGGGTGATGAACTGCACGCCGGACTCGACCAGCTCGTTGGCGCGGCGCAGCAGGCCTGATTCGACGCCGCCTTCGTACAGGTCGGAGATCAGCACCAGGATGCTGTTGCGCGGCTCGCTGATCAGGCCCTGGCAGTAGCCGACGGCGCCGTTGATGTCGGTGCCGCCGCCCAGTTGCACGCCGAACAGCACGTCCACCGGGTCGTCGAGCTGGTCGGTCAGGTCGACCACCGCGGTGTCGAACACCACCAGCTTGGTGGAGACGGCCGGCAGGCTGGCCATCACCGCGCCGAAGATGCTGGCGTACACGACCGAGTTGGCCATGGAGCCGCTCTGGTCGATGCACAGGATCACCTCGCGCTGCGGGCGGCGCGCCTTGCGGCCGTAGCCGATCAGCGTCTCGGGCACGATGGTCTTGTACTCGGGCTGCCAGTGGCGCAGGTTGGCGCGGATGGTGCGGTTCCAGTCGATCTCGGCGTGGCGTGGGCGGCGGTTGCGCTGGCTGCGGTCCAGCGCGCCGGCCACGGCGCTGCGCATGGGTTCTTCCAGCCGTTTCATCAGCTCGTCGACCACCTTGCGCACCACCAGGCGCGCGGTGGCCTTGGTGTTCTGCGGGATCACCGAGCCCAGCGAGATCAGGTCGGCCACCAGGTGCACGTCGGGCTGCACGTTGTCCAGCATCTCGGGCTGCAGCAGCAGCTCGCGCAGGTTCAGGCGCTCCATGGCGTCGCGCTGCATCACCTGCACCACCTGGCTGGGAAAGTACTTGCGGATGTCGCCCAGCCAGCGCGATACGGTGGGTGACGAGTTGCCGCGCCCGCCGGTGCGGGATTTGCGCGCGCCGAGCTGGCTGTCTTCCTCGTACAGCGCGGCCAGTGCCTGGTCCATCTCCTGCAGGCGGCCGGCCACGCCGCCGCAGCTGATGTCGGCCGGGCTGCCCAGCACCATGCGCCAGCGTTGCAGGCGCGTGGTGGGTGGCAGCTCCTGGGCCGGGTCCTGGTCGGGTGAGGCGGTCGAGGTCGCGTCGCTCATGGGTTATCCATGGTGGATGCTTCTGAAGAAAAGGCCAAGCCCAGCAACTGGCCGAGCACCGGCAGGGCGAGTGCGGCGCGCGGTTCGTCCCAGGGCGGGGTTTCGTCGCCGGCCGGCGCGGGCGCCATGGCCACGGCGGTGGCGGCGCCCGGGCTGGGCGAGCGCTTGACCTTCTCACCCAGGCGCTGGCGGTCGTGCTTGCTGAAGTCGGAAAAGCTGCGCCGCACCAGCGGCAGGATCTGCGCGAACTGCGCCTCGCCCAGCTGCGTGAGCCAGGTGTCCACCGCGCCCGAGATGGCGTCGTCGTGCAGCAGCACCAGCGCCTGGCGGTTCAGGAAGCCGTCCAGCCAGGCGGCCACGTCCATGGGCGCCACGCCCAGCGACAGGTTGCGGTTGAACTGGGCCACGGCCTCGCCGCTGCCCAGCAGGTGCTCGTCCAGCAGCAGGCGGCAGGCCATGCCGCGCAGCCGGGCCGCCGCTGCGTCGCCCACGGCCAGGCTGCGCAGCGCGGCGCGCCAGGCCTGGCCGGCGTCCTGTGCGGGCTCGTCGTCGTCACCGTTGCCGCTGTCGTCACGGCTGTTGCCATCGCCGTCGCCGCGCAGGCGCAGCGCCTCGTGCGCGGCCAGCACCTTGGCCTGCATGGCGGCGGCGGCGTCCTCGTCCATGGCCATGCAGGCCACGGGCAGGGCGATGGCGGCACGCAGCGCCAGCGAGTCGATCACCGTGGCCAGCAAGGCGGTGTCGGTCTGGCGCACGCTGCCGTAGCGGTAGACGCTGGCCAGCGGCGGCAGGGCCTGCAGCAGCTGGGCCACGTCGCCGGTGGTGGCGGCGCGCTCGGCCAGCGTGGCGATCAGGGCTTCGACCAGCGCGGGCAGGTCGGCCAGCAGCGCATCGTCGATGGCCTGGGCGATCTGGGGCAGCGGCGTCTCGGGCGTCAGGCTGGCGCGCAGCCGGGCCGTGGCGGCCTGGGCCACGGTGGCGCCGTGCACGCTGGCCTCGATGATGCGCACGGCCAGCTCGGGCGCCCATTGCAGTTGCCAGCTCTCGCGGAAGGTGCCGCGGCTGCGCTGGGCATCGCGCGCCTGCGTGCCCCAGGCGATGCCCAGCAGCCGCAGCCGGTGCAGGAAGTGGCTGCGCGCCAGGTCGGTGTCCTTGCGCAGGTCCAGCGCCAGCAGCTTGGCGGCCGGCTCGGGCTTGAGGCGCAGGGTTTTCTGCTGCTGCTCGATGTCGCGTTGCAGCGGCACCTGGGGCACGTCGGCGGGCACGGCGCCCAGCACGTCGCCCACGGTCAGCTCGTGCTCGATCAGGCGCAGCGGCGCGCTCTCGCCCATGCAGATCACCGTGCCGATGGCCTCGTTGATCTCCTGCAGCCCTGGCGTGGGCTGGCCGCGCAGGGCGGCCAGGCTCTCGGCCAGGCGCGTGGCCTCGATGACGTGGGCGCTGGAGCAGTCCAGGTCCTTGCTGCGCAGCAGGCGCGCCACGCGCGTCAGCCAGCCGGCGGTGCGCAGGGTGGCGGCGCTCGCCGTGCTTGTGCCGGCTTCTCCGTCTGGCGCCGGCAGGTGGGGCCGGTGGCATTGCCACAGGTGCTCGTACCAGCCGGGTGAGGTGACGCCCGCGCCGTAGCCGCTGCTGCTGGCCAGGTTGCGGTAGGTCCACGGCGCCCAGGTGGCCTGCACCTTGGCCTTGGGCAGGCCCTTGAGCAAGGCGGCGTCGGCCTTGGCCGTGACGCTGGCCTTGAGCGCCGGCACGTGCCAGGCGCCGCAGACCACGGCAATGCGCTGGTGGCCGGCCTTCAGTGCTTCGCGGATGCACTGGCGCATCCAGGCCTCGCGCAGCGCCTCGCGGCGGGCATAGGCCTCGCCGCGCCAATGCCCGTTGTCCTGCGCGCTGTCCTGGTCGATTTCGGCGCGCACGGCCGTCATGGCCTCGGTGATGCCTTCGAACAGGGCCTCGCTGTCGCCGCGCTCTTCCACCATGCGGTTCCACCAGCTTTCGCCGTCCTGGAAGCCGGCGGCATGGGCCAGCCAGTCCAGCGGGTCGCGCAGCGTGTCATCGGGGGTGAGGTCGGCCTCGTCGTGGTGATCCTCGCCTTCCTGCGCGTTCTTTTTTTCCTGTGCCCTTGCTTGTTCCAGCTGTTCGCGCCGCTGCATTTCCAGCGCCATCGCGTGGGTCTGCGGCAGGTCGATGAAGCGCGTGGCCACGCCCTGGCGGCTGGCCCATTGCAGCGCCTGCCATTCGGGCGAGAACTCGGCAAACGGGTAGAAGGCCGCGTGGCTGGGCTCGTCCTGCCGGTAGACCAGCATGGCCACCGGCGGGCGCAGCTCGGGGCTTTGCAGCATGGGCAGCAGCGCCTCGCCCTCGGCCGGGCCTTCGACCAGCAGGCAGTCGGGCTGCCATTGCGCCAGCGCCGCCAGCAGGCTGCGCGCGCAGCCCGGGCCGTGGTGGCGGATGCCGAAGAAACGCAGTGCGTCGTCGCTCATCGGCTTACAGCTGCTCGCGGCAGGCCCGGTACAGGTCTCTCCAGTCGCTGCGTTCCTTGACCACGGTCTCCAGGTATTCCTTCCACACCACGGTGTCCTGCACCGGGTCCTTGATGACCGCGCCCAGCAGGCCCGAGGCCACGTCGGCCGCGCGCAGCACGCCGTCGCCAAAGTGGCCGGCCAGCGCCATGCCGCTGTTGATGACCGAGATCGCCTCGGCGGTGGACAGCGTGGAACTGGGCGACTTGACGCGCACGGTCTTGCCGTCCTCGGTCTGGCCGCTGCGCAGCTCGCGGAAGATCTGCACCACGCGGCGCACCTCCTGTAGCGCGGGCGGCTCGGCCGGCAGCTGCAGCGCGCGGCCCTGCTCGGTCACGCGCTTGGTGACGATCTGCACCTCCTCGTCCTGCGAGGCCGGCACCGGCAGCACCACGGTGTTGAAACGGCGCTTGAGCGCGCTCGACAGCTCGTTGACGCCCTTGTCGCGGTTGTTGGCCGTGGCGATGACCGAGAAGCCCGAGACCGCCTGGAACTCGGTGCCCAGCTCGGGCACGGGCAAGGTCTTTTCGGACAGCACGGTGATCAAGGTGTCCTGCACGTCGGCCGGGATGCGCGTCAGCTCCTCGATGCGCGCGATCTTGCCCAGCCGCATCGCGTTGACCAGCGGGCTGGGGATCAGCGCCTTGTCGGACGGGCCGTGGGCCAGCAGCTGCGCATAGTTCCAGCCGTAGCGCAGTTGCTCCTCGCTGGTGCCGGCCGTGCCCTGGATCAGCATCGTCGAGTCACCGCTGACCGCGGCCGACAGGTGCTCGGACACCCAGGACTTGGCCGTGCCCGGCACGCCGTAGAGCAGCAGCGCGCGGTCGGTGGCCAGGGTGGAGACGGCGATCTCCATCAGGCGCGGGTTGCCGATGTACTTGGCGCTGACCTCGAAGCCGTTGGAGAGCTTGCCGCCCATCAGGTACTGCAGCACGGCCCAGGGCGAGAGCTTCCAGTTGGGCGGGCGCGGACGGTCGTCCACCTTCTGCAGGGCGTCGAGTTCTTCGGCGAATTGCTGTTCGGCGTGTTGGCGCAGGACTTGGCTCATGGTGTGTCGGGCTCGGATTCAGGAAGTCAGGGGTTCAGTGTCTGGTGCAGGGCAAGGCGCAACTCGACGCTGCGCTCCAGCCGGACGCGCAGGCGCTCGTCGTCCCAGGGCCGGTGCCGGGCGCGCACCAGCTTGTCGTGCTGTTCGGGCGTGAGCGTGGCGGGCGTGTCGGCTTCGGGCGCCACGGGCCTGGCCTGGCGCCACAGCTGCGCAAAGCGCGGCAGCGTGCCGGTGTCGAGCCGGCGCGCACAGGCCAGCAGGGCCTGGTCGGCCTGGTAGCCGTACCAGTTGCCGGTGGCCTGGCCGCTGCCCGCCGTGGCCCGGCCGATTTCATCGACCAGGCGAGCGGACAGCGCGGGCGAGAGCCGTGCCGCGGCCGGCAGGCCGTTGTCGATGCCCAGGATGGTGTCGACCAGGCGGCCCTTGTCGCGCTCGACCTGGGCCAGCCACACGGCCTCGCGCTGCGCGGGGGTGAGCTGGGCCAGCAGCGTGGCCGACGCGGCCTCGGCCTGCGCATTGCGCTGCATGCCCAGCAGCAGCTGCAGCCAGCCCTCGCCCTCGTCGCGCTGGAAGCGGCTCTGGTAGCCCAGCGCCGCCAGCCAACCCTGGCGCAGCGAGGTTTTCCAGTCGCTGCGGCCGCTCCATGCCCACAGCTCGGCCGGCGTCTTGCCCAGGGTCCGGGTCCAGAAGCCGAGGGGTGCCAACTCGGCGAACTGCTGCAGCCACCAGGCCTTGACGCCGGCCGTGACGCCCCTGAACCATGAAGGCGGCTGCAGCGTGATGCCGTCGCGCTCCCAGTCCTGCAAGCCTTCTTCGGGCGGCTCGATCGTCCAGTCGTCCTGGGCGTTCTTGGTCAGCACGGATTTCAGCCAGTTGCCGATGCCCGTCTTCTCGTGGCGGGTGAGCATGGGCAGCAGCCAGCCGGTGATGCGCTGGCAATGGGCGCT
The DNA here is from genome assembly GCF_047601025.1 of Pseudorhodoferax sp. Lineage (NCBI taxonomy): Bacteria > Pseudomonadati > Pseudomonadota > Betaproteobacteria > Burkholderiales > Comamonadaceae > Pseudorhodoferax > Pseudorhodoferax sp. Next base: position 5,329,672 of record NZ_JASGJZ010000001.1, on the reverse strand, counting down.
GCCGGGCAGGCAGGACAGCAGGCGCGCGGCGGCGTCGCGCACGTCCTTGCTGCGGTCGGACAGCAGCTTGTCCAGCAGCGGTTCGTCGTCCATCGACAGGCCTTGCGCCAGCGCCTGCACCATCGGCAAACGCTCCTTGGCGCCCAGCTCCTTCAGGCTGGCCTCCAGGCGTGCTCGGGCCTTGGCCGGGTCGGCCTCGCGCTCGCCGTGCAGCAGGGCCACGCGCTGGTCCAGCGAGCCTTCCTGCCACACCTGGTCGGGGTCGGCGGTTTCCTGCACGCCGTGGGCATAGCCCCATGGCGGGTTGAGCGCGGCCAGCCAGCGCCCGCGCTCGCCCAGCACCGGCGTCAGCCAGGGGCGCAGCGCGACGGACTGGCGCCCCTGCTCCAGCGCCTCGACCAGCATGCCGTGGGGCAGGCGCAGCCCGGCCCGGTCCAGTGCCGCGCACATCGGGGCCAGCAGGTCCTGCGGGCCGTCCTGCAGCACCTCGCGCATCAGGGCCAGCAGGCGTGCGTCCTCGGGCTCGGGGCGCGTCTCGGCCGGGGCGGGCGGTGCCGCCTGCGCGGCCGGGACGGGCTGCGGCGCCCAGCCCGCGCGCTCCAGTACGGCGGCGACGGCGCTGGCGCGCAGCAACTGCTCGGCGGGCGAACTGGCGGGTGCCGTGAGCGCGGCCCGCAACGCCCGCTCGCTGGCCGGCGCTGAACCATCCACGCCCTGCATGAAGACCTGCGGCACGGGCAGGCGATCCGCGCCCACCATGGCCGATTGCTGCAACGCAGCCCAGATTCGTCCACTGTTCATCGGTGCACCTTCGGGCCTGCGGCCCGGTCCCTCCGGGAGGGAATCAGCCCCTTCGGGCGGCCGGGCGGTGCTCATGCGACCTCGCTGCGGTGATGCCAGATGCATTGCCGCGTGCCGGCGGCATCGCCTGCATCGGCCTGCCAGGCGCTGAGCAGGCGCCAGCTGCCGCCGTGCCCCCGGCCGATGTCCCATTCGCCAAACAGCAGCATGGGCGCGCCGCCGGTCAGCGCCAGCAGGTGCCAGGCCTCGTCGTCGTCGATGACGGCGGGCACCGCGCCTGGCGGGTCGGCCCAGATCGCCCACCATTGCCCGTCGGCAAACCGCAGCCCGGCTTGTGCGCCCCACAGCGGCTGCACGGCCTGCAGCGGGTTGGCGGCGATGCGCCGGCCCAGCTGCTGCAGGGGCTGCTCAATGGCCAGCGGCACGGCGCCGGCCGGCAGCAGGCCCTCGGCATTGCCCTGGGCCGCGATGGCCCGCAGCGGCGCCTGGCCCGGGTAGAAATGCAGCGCGCAGCCATAGGCCCGGCCCGCCAGCCACACCGTGTCGAAACCGCGCCCGCCCTGCGAATAGTCGAGCACCAGCGCCGTGCGGCCCGATTGCACGCCCTGCAGCCAGACGCGGCGCTCCAGCAGGCGGCCTTCGCGTTCCATCGTGCGCAACCCGGCCACCAGCCACACGTCCATCAGCGGCTCGCCCTGCGCCTGCACCTCGGCCTTGTCCAGCGGCCAGCCCAGGGCCGCCATCAGGTCGGCCTTGACCGGCGCGGGCAGCGCATCGCGGCGCTGCACGGCATCCACCACCAACTGCCAATGGCCCAGCTGTGCCAGCAGGTCCCGCGGCCAGCCGGGATGGCCATCCACCAGCGCCCAGGCGTCCTTGATGCGGGCCGACATGCCGCCGGCCTGGGCATCCACCATGCGCGCGGCCATGTTGTGCCACTGGGCGCGGGCCTGGGCATCACCGGCCAGGTTGGCCAGGCCGCCGCGCACCATGTCCTGCAGCCACAGCGACAGCTCCTGCATGCCGGCGGCGGCCTTGTCCCAGCGCTTGTCCTCGCGCCGGGCCTGCTGCCGGGCGATCGTTTCAGGGTCGGGCGGGGGCGCGGCGGCGATGGCCGCGGCCTTGGCCTCTTTCTGCTCGGCCTTCTGCTGGCGGCCTTGCAGCCATTGGCTCACCCAGGCGGGCGGCTCGCCTGCCTCGGGCACCTGCCCGTTGGCGCGCAGCAGCATCAGCGCCAGCCCGTGCTTGCAGGGAAACTTGCGGCTGGGGCACGAGCACTTGAAAGCCGGCCCGCCCAGCTCGACCTGGGTTTGGTAGGGCTTGCTGCCGCTGCCCTGGCACTCGCCCCAGACCGCCACCCCGTTGCTGCCCACGGTGGGCCATTTGGCGATCGATTGCAGCCCCTTGGCCGCCTTGGCGGATGCCGCGTCCGGCGCCAGCGCCAGCACCTCGGCTTCAGTTGCGAACACGCTCGACACCGACGCTCCCTCGTTGATTCTTCTTCTGCGCCGGCCCGTCGGATGCCCCGCCTGCAGCGCGGCGTGGAGACTACCAGCTTGGCGCGGCCCGCCGTGCCGGCAGCCCTGAAAAATTCGACGAGGAACGGATTGATTCATCGCCTTCCGCGCCGAAGCCCCCCGGGGGGGGGCACTGCCCGCCGTGCGCTCGGCGGTCGCCCTAGTAGCCGAAGGCGATCAGCCGCTCGCGCAGGGCCTGCAGCGACTTGCGCACCCGCGCGATCTCCGCCGGGGTGCAGGCGGCCAGCACCTCGTCCGTCAGGGCTTCGACCGCCTTCGCGGCCCGGGTGTACACGGCGCGGCCGGGCGGCGCGATGCGCACCAGCACCGAGCGGCCGTCGTGCTCCGCGGCGGTGCGCTCGACCCAGTGGCGCTCCTGCATGCCGTGCAGGATGCGGGTGAGCCGCGTGCGCTCGTAGGCGGTCCACTGCGCCAGCGCCTGCATCGTCTGCGGCCCCTGGTGCACCAGCGTGCCCAGCGTGCGCCATTCGGTGTTGAGCAGCCCCAGCGGGCGCAGCACCTCGTTGATGGCCCGGTCGCGCCGGTACACCACCTGGGTGCACAGAAAGAAGATGTGGTCCTCGAGCTCCATCGCATGGGCGCCCTCCCTGCCGGCGCCGTGCGGCCACTGTAGCGCTCCCGCCAGATGCGTGCAATTTCACGCATGGGCACATTCCTTGCACGGCCGATGCCGACGACGTGACCAGCCCAGGGTTCGCGTTCCGCGGCGGTGCATGCGTACCCGCCGTGGGGCGGCGAGATTGCCCCGCAGCGGCGGCGCCATTCCTCTGTTGCTTTCCACTTTCCTGGAGAACCCTGGCATGAACGACACCGCTGCCTTCCTCGCCGCGCTGGGCGACGTCCCCGCCATTTCCGACCCCGACATCGTGCGCCGCAGGAGCCGCGACATGACGGCCAACTTCAGCCCCGTGATGAAGGACGACGCGCTGGCCCACGTGGCCGACGTGATCGTGCGGCCGCGCGACAAGGCCGACGTGCTGCGCATCGCCTCGGCCGCGGCGCGCAGCCGCATGCCGCTGGTGATGCGCGGCGGCGGCACCTGCAACTTCGGCCAGGGCATCCCGCTCGCGGGCGGCGCGATGGTGGACATGACGGGCCTCGCGCGCGTGCTGTGGCAGCGCCCCGGCAGCGTGCGTGCCGAGGCCGGCGCGCGCCTGGCGGCCATCGACGAGGCCACGCGGCCGCAGGGCTGGGAGCTGCGCATCCATTCGTCGACCAAGAAGGTCGCCACCATCGGCGGCTTCGTCGGCGGCGGCCACGCGGGCGTGGGCAGCTGCGCCTGGGGCATCCTGCGCGACCGCGGCAACATCCTCGGCCTGGAGGTGGTGAGCGTGGAAGAAGAGCCGCGCGTGGTGCAGCTGCGCGGCGACGACGTGAACCGTGTGCACCACGCCTATGGCAGCAACGGCATCATCACCGAGCTGGAGATGCCGCTGGCGCCGGCCTGGCCCTGGCGCGAGGCGGTGGTCGTGTTCCCCGAGTTCATGACCGCGGTGCGCTTCTCGCACGCGCTGGCCACCAGCGACGGCATCCCGAAGAAGCTCGTCAGCGTGATGGGCGGCCCCATCTACCGCATGATGCGCGTGCTGCGCCCCTACGGCCGCGACGACTGCGACGGCCTGGTGCTGGCGATGGTGGCCGCGCCCTTCATGGAAGCGTTCCAGGCGCTGGTCAGGGAGTTCGGCGGCTGCATCACCAGCGACGCGCCCGAGGCCGAGGGCCCCTACCGCATCCCGATCTACGAGATGAGCTGGGGCCACACCCGCATGCATGTCAACCGCGAGCATCCGGAGGTGATCAGCAACGTGGGCCTGTACCTGGACCCGGACCTGGTGGGCGCCATCGGCCGCAGCCACCAGCGCTTCTCGCACATGCTGGGCATGCACTTCGAGGCCAAGCGCTTCGACGGCAAGCTCAGCTTCCAGGGCTCGCCCTTCTTCCGCTACGAGAGCGAGGCGCAGCTGGCCGAGGTGATGCGCGGCATGGCCGAGGACGGCGCGATGGTCGCCAACAACCACACCTTCCTGGTCAAGGAGGGCGGCATGAAGTCGCTGGACGACGCCGATGCCGCCTTCAAGCAGGCCATGGATCCGCACGGCCTGATGAACCCCGGCAAGCTGCGCTTCGATGCCGCCGCCGCCAAGGAAAGCACCGGCGGCGCGCTGCCCAGCGGTGGCTGGCGCTTCCGCGGCAAGGACGCGCGCGAGCGCGACGAGGCCGCCGTCGCCTGACCGTCCCTGCGCACTGCTTCCCATGAAAGGAACCGCCATGAACACCGCTTCCGGCAAGCCATCGCTCACGCGCCGCAAGGTGATCGCCGCCTTCGGCGGCGTGGCCGCCGCGTCCCACATGCCTGCCTTCCTGCCGCGCGCCACGGCGCAGGGGCTGACCCGGGTCAGCGTGCAGTCCGGCTGGCTCGCGCAGGCCGAGCACGGGGGCTTCTACCACGCGCAGGCCACCGGCATCTACCGCGAGCATGGCCTGGACGTCGAGATCCGGCCCGGCGGCCCGCAGGTCAACGTGGTGCAGCTGTTCGCGGCCGGCACCTGCGACTTCGCCGACGTGGACGGCTTCCGCGCCTTCGGCTTCGCGCAGGACAAGATCCCCGCCGTCGCCGTGGCCGCCTTCTTCCAGAAGGACCCGCGCGTGCTGATGTCGCATCCCGGCATGGGCAACGACACGCTGGCCGCGCTGAAGGGCAAGCCGCTGATGGTCGCCACCACCGGGCGCCAGACCTACTGGCTGTGGCTCAAGGCCAAGTTCGGCATGACCGACGACCAGCTGCGCCCCTACGCCTTCAGCCTCGCGCCCTGGCTGGTGGACAAGCAGACCACCGTGCAGGGCTACGTGACCAGCGAGCCCTTCGCCGCGCGCAAGGCGGGCGTGGAGCCGGTGGTCCACCTGCTGGCCGACCAGGGCTTCGACAACTACGTCGGTGTCACCATCGCGCCGCCCAGGACGATCAAGGAGCGGCCCGAACTGGTGCAAGCCTTCGTGGACGCCACCGCCAAGGGCTGGGCCGGCTACCTCAACGGCGACCCCTCGGCCGCCAACGCCATGATCCAGAAGCACAACCCGCAGATGGGCAGCGACACCATCGCCTACGGCATCGCGGCGATGAAGAAGTACGGCATCGTCGAGACGCCCGAGACCAAGGCCAAGGGCATCGGCACCATGAGCGAGGAGCGCTGGAAGAGCTTCTACGATGCGATGGTCGCCGTCGGCGCGCAGAAGCCCGGGCTGGACCTGCGCCAGCTCTACACGATGCAGTTCGTCGCCAACCGCAGGACCCCATGACGCCAGACCGCATGACACCGTCCTTCTTCACCCCGCCCGGCGCGGCGGGCGGGCGCTACGTGCTGCGCCGCGTGCGCGCGCCGCGCTGCCTGATCGACGACCCCGTCGCCGCCAGCCTGCGGCCGGCCGGCGACGGCGACCTGGTGGCGCTGGACCTGGCCATCGCGGACGGGCGCATCGCGCAGATCGCGCCGGCCGGCGCCACCGACGCCGCGCGCGGCCCGGACCTGGACGACTCGCTCGTGCTCCCCGGCTTCGTGGACCTGCACACGCACCTGGACAAGGGCCACATCTGGCCGCGCCAGGCCAACCCCACCGGCGACGGCGCGGGCGCCGCGCGGGCCACCATGCAGGACCGCACCGCCAACTGGAACGCCGAGGACCTGCGCCGGCGCATGGACTTCGCACTGCGCACCGCCTATGCCAAGGGCGTGGTGGCGATCCGCACGCACCTCGATTCGCAGTCGCCGCAGGCCGAGATCTCGTACCCCGTCTTCCGCGCCATGCGCGAGGCCTGGGCCGGGCGCATCGCGCTGCAGGTGTCGTCGATCACGCAGGTGGACGTGTTCCTGCGCGAGGAGGGCGTGCGCCTGGCCGACATCGTTGCCGAGAGCGGCGGCAACCTCGGCTGCGTCACCAAGTCGCAGGCCCACCCGCAGGAGCCCGTGCCGCCCGAGATCGACGAGGCCATGGTGCGCCTGTTCCGGCTCGCGGCCGAGCGCGGGCTCGACGTGGACCTGCACGTGGACGAATCCACCGACCCGCGCGCGCGTTCGCTGATCCGCGTGGCGCAGGCGGCGATCAAACAGGGCTTCCAGGGCCGCATCCTCTGCGGCCACTGCACCGCGCTGGCGCTGCAGACCGACGAGGTCATCGCCCAGACCCTGGCCGCCTGCCGCGAGGCCGGCATCGCCATCGTCAGCCTGCCGACGGTGAACATGTACCTGCAGGACCGCAGCCTGGACGCCACCCGCACCCCGCGCTGGCGCGGCGTGACGGTGCTGCACGAGATGAAGGCCGCGGGCCTGGAGGTGGCCGTGGCCGGCGACAACTGCCGCGACCCCTTCTACGCCTACGGCGACCACGACATGCTCGACACCTACACCCAGGCGGTGAAGATCCTGCACCTGGACCACCCGTTCGGCGACTGGATCCGCGCCGCCAGCGCCACGCCGGCGGCCATCATGGGACTGGAGGGGCGCGGCGTGCTCAAGGCCGGCATGCCGGCCGACCTGATGGTGCTGCGTGCGCGCAGCTATTCCGAGATGCTGGCGCGCCACCAGTGGGACCGCACCGTGCTGCGCACGGGCCGGGCCATCGACACCACGCCGCCGGACTATCGCGAACTGGACGACCTGGTGCGCGTGGACTGAGCGTGCCGCCTCGCTCCGGCAGCGACCGCGCCCCCTGTTGCCGGAGGGGGGGGCTCGAAGGCCTTTCGTCACGAACACGCCAGCCCGAGCGCCATCCGGCAGAAGCGCAGGACCTCGGCGGTCAACCGTTGGCGGGTCGTCTTCGACGGCGCGACGATCTCCTCGTCGACGGCGCCATGGAAGCCTCCGAACAGCATCGCAGCCATCAGGCGGGGATAGGGCGCCGTCCATGCGCCGTTTTGCGCCCCGTCCGCGATCAACGTCGCCAGGTGCCGGGTGATCGGGTTGTCGTGCTGCATGCGGCGGCTCGACGGGCGGAACTCGTGGAACACCAGATCGTGCAGCGCGAACTGGTCCAGGTAGCCGTCGACGGCCGCCTCCATCCAGGCTTCGAGCCGGCCGCTCCAGTCGTCCGGCGCGCAGGCGGCCACCGCACTTTCCAGGCGTTCATGGAACTTCACGACGAAGCGTTCCCGCAGCGCCCGCAGCACATCGTCCTTGGTCTTGAAATGGAAGTAGAACGTGCCCTTGGCGACGCCGGCCTGGGCGACGATCTCGTCGACGCTGGTGGCGTCGAAGCCCTTGTCGAGGAACAACGCCTGCGCGGCATCCATCAGTTCCTCGCGGCGGACGACGGCCGGCTTGGTGCGCGGGCGCGTGGTGGCTGGGGCAGCGGCTGTGGCGGGGGGCATCGTGGGCTGGCTGGCGGAGTGCTGGCTGACCGGTGGAGCCCGATCAGGGCGGGGATGGGTGGGGCCGATTTTCGCCGAGGATGCGCCGCAGCCGTTCGGCGGCCGCGTCGCGGCGCCAGGTGGAGGCGGGCGCGGCGACCCGCTCCAGCCAGTCCAGCGCGTCGTCGATGCCGCCGAAGGCCTGCGCCGGCACGCCGAACAGCTTCTCGGCGTTCATGCGGCGCACCGGCGCGAGCTGCTCGGGCGGCACAACGGTCGCCATGGCGGTCACTTGCGCCTGCAGGCGCCCGGCGTTGGCCTGCAGCCAGGCCTTGGCGCCGCGGGCGGCACCGTCCGGGTGGGCGAGGGCCGCGGCGTCGGCGAACACGCGCAGGGTCGCGAAGCGCTCGCCGCGGTCGAGCCAGTGGTTCCATTCGGCCAGGAAGGCGTCGTGCTCGGCCAGCGTGCTCGGGCCGCGCGCGACGCTGAGGACCAGCGGCCAGTGGGAGAGGTCATGGCGGATCATTGGAAGACTCCTGTGGAAGAAACCAGAGCGGCATAGAGGCCGCCGCGCGCCAGCAGCTCGTCGTGGCGGCCCTGTTCGGCGATGCGCCCGCCATCGAGCACGGCGATGCGGTCGGCGGCGCGGATGGTGGACAGGCGGTGCGCGATGACGAGCACCGCGCGCTCGCGCCGGATCGCGTCCATCGCCGCCTGCAGCGCACGTTCGCTCTCGGCGTCCAGGCTGGCGGAGGCCTCGTCGAGCACCAGGATCGGCGCGTCGACCAGCAGCGCCCGCGCGATCGCGATGCGCTGGCGCTGGCCGCCGGAGAGGCGGGCGCCGCGCTCGCCGCAGACCGTGGCGTAGCCCTGGGGCAGGGCGGCGATGAAGTCGTGGGCCTGTGCCAGCCGCGCGGCGCGCTCCACCGCCTCCGTCGGCGCGTCCGGCCGGCCCAGGCGGATGTTGTCGGCCACCGTCTCGTCGAACAGGTGCACGTCCTGCGGCACGTAGGCCACCAGTTGGCGCAGCGCGGCCAGCGGCAGCTCGCGCAGGTCGCGGCCGCCGATGCGGATATGGCCCGCCCCGACATCCCAGAAGCGCAGCAGCAGGTTCGCGCAGGTGCTCTTGCCGGCGCCCGAGCGGCCGACCAGCGCCACGGTCTCGCCGGGCCGGATCGTCAGATCGATGCCGCTCAGCACCGCGCCCCGGCCGCCTTCGCCGTAAGCGAAGCCGACCTGCTCGAAGCGCACGGTGGTGTCCTGCGCCCGCGCGGCGCGTCCCTGGTCGGCGACGGCCGGGCGCTGGTGGAAGATCGCCAGCACGCGCGCCGCGCCGGCACGCAGCTCGCCCAGCTTGCGTGCGGTCTGCGTCACCTCCGCGATGGGCAGCAGCGCGCCGCCGGCCAGCACGATCACCAGCGGGAGAAGGGCCAGTTCGAGGCGGCCGCCGGCGGCGAGGGCGCCGCCCACCAGCGCGGCCGCCAGCACGGCGAGCGCGGTGAGGACGTCGATGGCGGCATGCTCGAGCCCGGCCCGCAGGCCATAGCGCCGCTGGGCGGCGGCGAGCGCCCGCGTGCCCGCCATGAGCCGGGCCAGGGCATCGCGGGCGCGGCCGAAGATGGCGAGTTCCCGCTGGCCCTGGATCATCTCCACGGTTTCGGCGTTGAGCCGGCCCAGTCGCTCCATCACCGCGCGGCCCTGCTCGCCGGCGCGCCGGGCGAGCCAGTACGGCACCGAGGCGACCAGCAGCAGGAAGGGCAGCAGCGCCAGCGCCGCCAGCGGGTGGATCGCCAGCAGGGCCAGGAGGGCGCCCAGCGGCACCAGGGTGGCGGCGACGTAGTCGGCCAGCGTGTGCGCGTAGAAGAACTCCATCAGCTCGGCATCGCCGGTGGCGACCGAGGCGAGCTCGCCGGTGCGCTGGCCCAGCACGTAGCCGGGCGCGGCGCGCTCCAGCCCGTCGTAGATGCCGACCTGCAAGGTCTCGATCAGGGCGAAGGCGAAGTCGTGCGAGACGAAGGCCTGCCACCAGCGCGCTGCCGCCGTGACGGCCACCGCGAGGCCGAGGCCCCAGAAGCCGGGCAGCAGGCTGGCCGGCGCGGCGCCCGTCACCGCCTGGCCGACCAGCCAGGCACCCAGGCCCATGCTGGCCAGCGTGCCCGCCTGCGCGGCGATGCCGGAGAGGATCGTGAGCACGAGCAGGCCGCGCTGGCCGCGCACCAGGCGGATCAGCCCGAGCAGGCCGCTCCGGGAGCCGTCGGCGGCGCTCTCCGTCCGTGGCGCGGTGGCCAGGGTGGTGTCGGTCATGCGGCTTCTCCCGGCACGCGCATCAGGCGGGCATAGAGGCCTTCGGCGCCCGCCAGGCTGCCGTGGTCCCCTTGCTCGACGATGCGGCCCGCATCGAGCACGAGGATGCGGTCGGCGCGGCGGATGGTAGACAGGCGGTGGGCGATCACCAGCGTCGTGCGCCGGCCGGCGAGGGCGGCCAGCGCCTGCTGGATCGCCTGCTCGCTGGCGGCGTCGACGCTGGAGGTGGCCTCGTCGAGCAGCAGGATCGGCGCGTCCTTCAGCAGCGCCCGCGCGATCGCCAGGCGCTGGCGCTGGCCGCCCGAGAGCCGGGCGCCGCGCTCGCCGACCGGCGTGGCGTAGCCCTGCGGCAGGCCCTGGATGAAATCGTCGATATGCGCGGCCCCCGCGGCGGCGCGGATCTCGTCCAGCGTCGCGCCCGGCTTCGCGATGCGCAGGTTGTCCTCGATGCTGCCGTGGAACAGGAAGGTGTCCTGCGACACCACGCTGACGAGCGAGCGCAGCGCGTCCAGGTCCAGCGTGCGGATGTCGGTGCCGCCGATGCGTATGCAGCCGCCCGCAGGGTCGAAGAAGCGCAGCAACAGCGCGATCACCGTGGATTTCCCGGCGCCCGACGGGCCCACCAGCGCGACGAACTCCTTCTCGCGCACGGCGAAGGAGACGGAGGAAAGCGCCGGCGCTTCCCCCTTGCCGTAGGCGAAGTCCACGTTCTCGAAGGCGATGTCGCTGCGCGCGGGCAGCGCCGCCGGCCGGCCGGGCCCGCGCACGTCGGGTGTGGCCTCCAGCAGGGCCGCGATCGGCGCCACCGCCCCGCTGGCCGACCAGGCGGTGTGGAACTCCCGCTCCAGCCGATCGAGCGGCCGGAAGGCTTCTCGGGCGAGGAACAGCGTCAGGAAGAGCGCGAAGGGCGCCAGCTCGCCAGCCGCGGTGCGCCAGGCGTTGAACGCGAGCACGAGCGCGATACCACCCAGCGAAATGAAGCCGGTCAGGCCGGTGCGCGCCAGCGACACCGTGAGCGTGGCCATCGACGCGCGGCGCAGGTCGGCGGCGCGCCGGGCCAGGACGGACCGGCGCCGCGCCGAGGCATCGAAGGCCTTCAGCGTGACGATGCCCTGCAGGCTGTCGAGCAGGTAGGCGCCGAACGCGCCCATCGCAGCGAAGACGCCGGACGACGTGGGCATGCGCCAGCGCAGCCACAAATGGTCGGCGACCGGGAACGCGGCGACGAACGCCGCCAGCAGCAGGGCGGACTTCCAGTCCACCCAGGCCAGGCACAGCAGCACGCCCGCGCAGCCGAAGACCGCGACGAAGACGGCCGGCAGGTAGCGGCTGTAGTAGCTCTCCAGCGCCTCCACGCCCGCGACGATCGTCGCCTGCAGGTCGCCGGTCCGCCGGTGCGACGACAGGCCGGGGCCGAGCTCGACCAGGCACGACAGCAGCCGCTGGCGCAGATCTTCCTTCGTGCGCTGGGCGACACCCTGGGCCACGACCTCGGCCAGCCACACGAGCACGCCGCGCACGGCGACCACAGCGGCAAAGGCCGCCAGCCAGCCGGTCGCCCGGCGCAGCGGCGAGCCCGCCAGCAAGGCCGCCAGGGCCAGCGACACGAACACGCCCTGCAGCACATGGCAGGCCGTGGCGAGCAGCCCGACGGTGGTGGCGAGCACGACCCGCCAGCGTGCGACGCCAGCCAGTTGCAGCAGGGGACGGTTCATCGGTACGTGCTCCCGGAGTGAAGTGTTCATTATCGACTGACCGTCGGTCATATTCAAGCGGCGACTGAATTTGGCCGGCTCGAGCGGTACTGGCGCTGGTGTTCGCGGCGCCATGGCAGAGGCAGGCGTGGTCGACGGCCCGTCATCGCCCGTGTTCGCAGAAGGGCTGGGTTCGCGCCCGCGCCCCAGGGCCGCTGAATGCGGCTTCGAGTGCGGCGGTGCCTGGTATCCGGCCTTGTCGGGCGCCGCAGCGCGGACAACTTGCCGGTGCTCGGCGGCAACAGCCGCACCTGGATCGTGGTGCCGCCGGGCGTGCGCGACGCTGGCATGCCGCCGCGCCAGCGCGCTGGAAAATCCTTCGACCGGTGAGGGGGAGGGCGAGTCGATGGGCCCGTCGCCCGCAGGCCAGCGGCGCGGCCCAGGGCCTTGCGCGGCGCTGGCCGCGCACGTTCCATGACGCATGGCCCGAGGGCCTCCCTACCAGGCGCAGCGCACCGCGACCGGCCCTGTTCGGAAGAAGCAGTAATAATAATTCTTATTATTCTTTTTTCATGCTACTTTTTTCTGGCGATCGGGCGGCAATGCAGAACACCATGGACGCGATCTACCGCGAACACCACGCCTGGTTGCTGCAGTTGCTGCGGCGCAAGCTGGGATGCTGCGATCGTGCTGCCGATCTTGCGCACGACACGTTCGAACGCCTGCTGCGCCAGCAGGGCCAGGTGCTGCCGGCATTGCGCGAGCCCCGGGCCTACCTGCGATCGGTCGCGCAGCATTTGGCCGTCAGCCACTATCGCCGGCAGGCCGTGGAACAGGCCTACCTGCAGGCCGTAGCCGCACTGCCCGAGGATTGCGTGCCGTCGCCGGAGACCCAGTTGGCCATCGTCGAGGCGGTGCAGGCCGTCAGCCGGATCCTCGACGGCCTCAACGACCGCACACGACGAATCTTCCTGCTGTCGCGCCTGGACGGGCTGAGCCACGCGGAGATCGCCCAGGCGCTGGGCATCTCGCCCAAGGCCGTGCAGAAGGCCGTCTCCCGGGCGCTGCAGCATTGCTACGTGGCGGTCTATGAGCACGCCTGAACCGGAGGGCCATCCATTCGCCTTGCACGCGGCCTCGGCGGCACGGCAGCAGGAGGGCGAGGCCCTGCCGCCGGCCGTCGTGGGCCAGGCCGCAGACTGGATGGCCCGCCTGCAGTCTGAGGCCGCGACTGCCGCCGACGCCCGGGACTGCCAGGCCTGGCGTGCCGCCGACCCCCGCCACGAACTGGCCTGGCAGCGCCTGGCGGCGCTCGACCACGACCTGCAGCGCAGCCTGCCGCACGACGGGTGGAGTCCGGTGTCGGCCGCCGTGGCGCGGGAGACCCTGCGCGAACTCGTCCGGCGGCAAGCCCGCCGCAAGTTCAATGGATGGACGCTGGGCCTGACCGGCGCGGCCGTGTCCGCCTGGATGCTGCGCGGACATACGCCCTGGCCGCGTTTGGCCGCCGATCTGCAGACCGCGACCGGCGAGACGCGGGCCGTGGTGCTGGACGACGGCACCCGGCTGCACTTGTCCAGCGCGGCCGCGGTGGATCTGCGCTTCACGCCGCGTGAGCGCCGGATCCTGCTGCATGCCGGAGAAATCCTCGTCGACTCCGGGCACGACCCGGCGGGGCGGCCGCTGCAAGTCGTCACGACCGAAGGCACGGCCACTCCATTGGGTACCCAGTTCACGGTCAGTCGCCATGGCGCCGCCGTCACGCAGGTGTCGGTGCTGGCCGGGCATGTGCGGCTGCAGCCGCGGGAAGCCGGGTTGCCGTTGATGCTGCAACCCGGACAGCAGGCCGGTTTCGACCGGTACCGTGTCGTGCAGCCGCCGGCGCCGGTTCTCCCCGGTACGGGTGCCTGGGCCGAGGGCATGCTGGTGGCCGAGCGCCAGCGCCTGGATGCCTTCCTGGCGGAACTGGCGCATTGGCGCCGGGGCGTCCTGCGCTGCGATCCTGCGGTCGGCCCCTTGCGTGTCACCGGCAGCTTTCCGCTCGCCGACACCGATCGCGTGCTGTCCATGCTGGCGCACATCCTGCCAGTGCGCGTCGTGTACCGCTCGCGCTGGTGGGTGACGGTGGCGCCGGCCTGATCCGCGTACCCGGCCAGAGAAAAAACAAAAAAGAGGGGGGGGAGATCAGCGCGTCCTGCGCGTCATACACGGTAGCAGGACACAGCCCACTCGCGTCGTCATGGCGCTGCGCAGCGTTGCAGCGGTCAGCCACTGTCCTTCCATGTCTGTATTTGCCGGAGGACCGTTCGTTCATGACCCGCCGTTTCGCCCCCTTGTGTTCCAGGCCCAAGGCTTCGCAGCCACCCATGCCGGCGTTGCTGGCGGCCGCGGTGCATGCAGCCGTACTCGGCGCCACGGCCGGCACGGCCTGGTTGTTGCCCGCCGGGCCGGTTCATGCCCAGACCGAGAATCTGCGCGTCTACGAGATTCCCGCGGGCCCGCTGGACGAGGCGATCGGCCGCTTCGGCCGGGCGGCGGGGCTGCTGCTGGCCGCGGACCCCCAGCTCACTTCCGGGCTGCGCAGCCCGGGCTTGCAGGGGCGCTACGCCGTCGAGCAGGGGCTCGCCCGGTTACTTGCCGGCACGGGTCTCGAAGCCGTGCGTACCGCGGATGGGGGCTATGCACTGCGGCGCGTGCCGGTCGCGGCATCGTCCGGGCCGGGCATCGGCACGCCCGCTCTGCACGAGATCCGCGTGACGGCGACGGCGGAAGACCAGTTGCTCCAGTCGCTGGGCGTGTCCATCATCACGCAGGAAGACCTGGAGCGCCGTCCGCCGGCCAACGACCTGGCCGAGATCCTGATGACCCAGCCCGGGGTCAGTTTCTCGGGCGCCAGTTCCGTCGGTGCCTACGGCAACCAGCGCGAGATCGATCTGCGCGGCATGGGCGCGGAGAACACCATGATCCTGGTCGACGGCAAGCCGGTGCAGTCGCGCCAGGGCGCCATCACGCGCCGCACGGGCGACCGCGACACCAGCGGCGACACCAACTGGGTGCCGCCCGACCAGATCGAGCGCATCGAAATCATTCGCGGCCCGGCGGCAGCGCGCTACGGCTCGGGTGCCTCGGGTGGCGTGGTGAACATCATCACCAAGAAGCCGACCGGCACGCTCACGGGCTCGGTGACGACCTACCTCAGCAAGCCCGAGAGCAGCCTGGAAGGCCATGGCACGCGCCGCCTCGGCTTCAACCTCGCCGGGCCGATGTCAGAGAACCTGTCGTTCCGCCTGTACGGCAACGTGGCCAGGACCGACGGCGACAAGCCGACCATCAACGGGGTGCTCGACGATGGTTCCCCGAACTGGGTGGCTGGCCGGGAAGGGCGCCGCAACCGCGACCTCAACGGCTTGCTGCGCTGGGATCTGACGCCTCACCAGGTCCTCGAGTTCGAGGCCGGCTTCAGCCGCCTCGGCAACCGCTACGCCGGCGACACCTCCAACACCACGCCGTCCGGCGCGGCGGCCGAACTGCTCGGCGAGTGGGCCGAGCGCGGCGCGGAGACACGCCGTGTCTACCGGCAGAACGCCTCGGTCACGCACCGCGGGGACTGGGGGGACGTGGGCAAGTCGCGCGTCATCTTCCAGTACGAGAACTCCCGCACCGTCAATTGCCGCCAGGGTGCCAGCGGCATGGGCGAGGGCAACTGCGGCACGGCCGGCGCGCTGCAGAACTCGGACATGGACAACTACTTCCTCAACGGCGAACTGAACACGCCGCTGAAGCTCGGCGGCCTGGACCAGGTGCTGACGACCGGCATCGAGCTCCGGAGGATGAAACTGCTCGACGACAACGCGCTGCTGTCCACGGCGACGCCCCCTGAGTTCGTCGAGATGAAGAGCAACACGACGGCCTTCTATGTCGAAGACAACATCGGCATCGGCGACGCGCTGATCCTGACGCCGGGCCTGCGCTTCGACCACCACAGCCAGTTCGGCAACAACTGGAGCCCAAGCCTGAACGCGACCTACGCGCTGGGTGACGGTTTCACGCTCAAGGGCGGCATCGCGCGTGTCTTCAAGGCGCCGACCCCCTACCAGACCTCGCCGTTCTACGCATCCGGCCTGGGCGGCGCATGTCCGTACAACGGCCTCGGTCTCGATCCCGATTCCTATGACTGCACCGTGCGTGGCAATCCCGCGCTGAAGCCGGAGATCAGCGTCAACCAGGAAATCGGCGTGGCCTGGGATGGCCGGCGGGGCTGGAATGCCAGCCTGGCCTACTTCCGCAACGACTACAAGAATCGCATCATCGCCGAAGCCCTCAGTGGATTCGACGTCGATCATCCGATCGACTTCGAATGGCGCAATTCCGGCAAGGCCCTGGTGCATGGCCTGGAAGGCAGCTTCAGCGTGCCTTTGCTCGGCCCCAACGGAAACCAGCTCAGGCTGCTGAACAACCTGACCTGGATGTTCAAGAACATCAACAAGGACACCGGGCAGCCGCTGTCCGTCATCCCGAAGTACACGCTGAACAGCACGCTGGACTGGCGCGCCACCGACCGGTTCTCGATGCAGCTGACGTCCACGCTCTACGGCCGGCGCAAGCCGCGCACGATGAGCTACCACGGCTACCGGATGGTGGGTGATGCGCTGCGCCAGCGCGGGTCCTACGTGTTGCTCGGCCTCAGCGGCACCTACGAGATCAACAAGACCCTCCGGCTGGGCTTGGGGGTCAGCAATCTGTTCGATCGCCAGATCAAGCGCGCGGCCCGCCTGGCGGCGGGCAACGTGGCGAGCGGTGATCCGGACTCCCGGGTCATTTCCACCGGCGCAGGCGCCTTGACCTACAACGAGCCGGGCCGTGCCTATTACCTGACCCTCACGGCGTCGTTCTGATGGTCCAGGCCCATCCATCCATGGAGCGGGGCGCGCGCTTCTCCGGCACGCCGCCGCACGATATGGCCGGCTATATCGCCGACGCTGAATACCCTCGGCATTTCTTCCGCGAAACCATGCCGCTGTGGCTGGCGTCGGTGGCGACGGCCATCGGCCGGCGCGCGCCGGACCTGGCGGTGCCCTACACCTGGCTGGAACTGGGCTGCGGCAGCGGGCTGGGCGCCGTACTCGCGGCCGCCACCAATCCGCTGGGGCGATTCATCGGCATCGACGCCAATCCGCGCGCCATCGAGCGCGCCCACGCGCTCGCTGCATCTGCGGGCGTGCCCAACGCACAGTTCCTCGGCCTTGGCTTCGAGCGGGCCGCGGGCGTGGACGGGCTCGGTCTGCCCGCGTGCGACTTCATCGTCGTGCATGGCGTCTATTCCTGGATCGGCCCCCGGCAGCGCCTGGCGATCCGCACATTGGTGCGGCAGCACCTCAAGCCAGGCGGCATCCTGTACCTCGGCTATCTCAGCCAGCCGGGATCGGCGTCGTTCGCTGCGGCGCAGCGCATGGTGCGGCTGCACACGCAGGACCGTCCGGGTTCCAGCGCCGCGAAGGCGCGTGACGCCATCGCGCTGCTGCATCGCATGGCGCATGCCGGCTTGGGCTATTTCCAGGATGTCCCGAGTGCTTTGGCGAACATTCCCGCCGCCGACAGCCTGGACGAGGAGGGGGCCGCCTACCAGGCCCATGACCTCCTCAACCGGCACTGGGATGCCTTGCACGTCTCCGACGTGATGGAGGATTTCGCAGCGGTGGACTGCGAGTTCATCGGCAGTGCGGCGCCCTACGAGAACATTGACGATGCCTCCCTGCCCGAACGCGGCTCGGTCCTGTTGCAGCAGTTGCGGGCGCAAGGCGCCACGAGCGCCGAAGTCGAGACCTTCAAGGACCTGGCGCGCAACCAGGTCTCGCGCGCCGACCTCTATCAGCGCCGCCATCCGGACGGCAACGTGCTGGGCGAGCAGCAGCATCGCCGAGCACTGCTGGCGCAGCGCGTCTGCCTGCTGCCGGACGCGCCTGGCGAAACCGTGCCGGCGCAGGGAACCTTGACCTTCCAATCACGCATCGGCCCTGTCGGGCTGCCGATGCAGCACGTCGCCCCGCTGTTGAACGCATTGCAAGGCGGTTCGCGGAGCTACGCCGAACTGGCGCAATTGCCGGCCTATGCCGCCCAGCCCGGGGCGATCAACAGCCTGCTGCAGATGCTCGCCTGGGCCGGCTGGCTGCATTTCGTCCGGCCGGATACCGCACGCGGCGTCGCCGCCGGCAGCGCGGCAGGCCGCTTCAACGAGGCGCTGGACAAGCTGCCCAAGCCCTACAACGGAGCGATTCGCGCCCACGGCCCGATCGGCTCGGCCTTCCGCATCGCGGACAAGCCGCCGAGTGGACATTCGTTGCAGCGCATGTCCTGAGTTCCGCCCGCCTCCTGCGACCGAAGGAGGTGCCCGCTTCCATTTCTTCTTCGAAGACATCCATGCGACAGATCTATCCATTCCGTTCGCTCCGACGGGCCCGTGTGGCCGCAGCGGCCTGCATGCACCGGCCGCAGGCGCATCCCGGGCCGAGGCGTGCTTCGGCGCGCCCGGTGCGGACTTCCATGGGCGCGTGAGCGCCGCCGGCGGCGTCGACTCGCCGATTTCTCCTTCATCCGCGCGGCCGAAGCCGTGCCGGTTCATCCGATTCATTCGTCAAAGAGGCACATCCATGTCATCAGCATTTGCCCGTTTCCCCGTCAGGCGCTCCGTCGCCGCGGTCAGCCTTGCCTTGTCGGCGTTGCCGCTGGCGGCCCAGCAGAGCAGCGAAGGCGGAAGCCTGCAGGAGATCCGCGTGCTGGGCACGGCGGAGGAAGAACTGCGCCAGTCGCTCGGCGTGTCCGTCATCACGGAGGAAGACCTCGAGCGCCGGCCGCCCGCCAACGACCTCGCCGAGATCCTGCGTACCCAGCCCGGCGTCAACCTGACCGGCAACAGCGCTTCCGGCAGCTACGGCAACCAGCGGCAGATCGATCTGCGCGGCATGGGGCCCGAGAACACGATGATCCTGATCGACGGCAAGCCCGTGCTGTCGCGCAGCGGGGCGATGATGCGGCGCAGTGGTGAACGCGATACGCACGGCGATACCAACTGGGTGCCGCCGGACCAGATCGAGCGCATCGAGATCATCCGCGGCCCGGCGGCAGCGCGCTACGGCTCGGGCGCGGCCGGCGGCGTCATCAACATCATCACGAAGAAGCCCGGGGACAAGCTCGCGGGCGGCATCACGCTGTACAACAGCGCCGTGGACGGCGGCGGCGACACGCGGCGCCTGGGCTTCCATGCGTCCGGGCCGCTGGGCGGGAACCTGGCTTTCCGGATCTATGGCAACGTCGCCAAGACGGACGGCGATCCCGTCACCGCCAACGTGGACGAGGAGGGCGACTTTCTTGCCGCGGGCCGCGAGGGCACGCGCAACCGCGATCTCAACGGCCTGCTGCGCTGGCAGCTCACGCCGGACCATGTCGTCGAGTTCGAGGCTGGCTTCAGCCGCCAGGGCAACATCTACACCGGTGAATCGGTCACTGGCGTGACCGATCCCGGATCGGACTCCGTTTCCGCGCAGTTGATCGGCTCCGAAGTGCGCCGTGTCTACCGCCAGACGGGAGCGGTCACGCACCGCGGCAAATGGGGCGAGCTCGGCGATTCGCGCACCACGCTGCAGTACGAGAGCACCCGCACGGCCAACTGCCAGAAGGGCACGGCCGGCGGCGGCGACGGCAACTGCAACTCCCTGACGGTTTTCCCCGTCTCCGAGTTGAACAACACCTTCCTGAACAGTGAGCTCCATACCCCTGTCCAGCTGTTCGGCCTGGGTCAAGTGCTGACCAGCGGCTTCGAGTTCCGCCAGGAAAAGCTCAAGGACCCCAACGTGGCGGCATGGGACCAGAGTGCCGGCGAAGCCAAGACCTTCGCGCTGTATCTGGAAGACAACATCGGCGTGGGCGACGATCTGATCGTGACGCCCGGCGTGCGCGTGGACCACCACGATCAGTTCGGCAGCAACTGGAGCCCGAGCCTGAACGCCACGTACCACCTGTCGCCGGAATGGAGCATCAAGGGCGGCATCGCACGCGTCTTCAAGGCCCCCAACCTGTACCAGCTCAACCCCGGCTACCGCTGGAGCAGCATGGGCAACGGCTGCGGCGGCCTGGGCCAGTGCGAGATCGTCGGCAATCCGAACCTGGATCCCGAGATCAGCGTGAACCACGAGCTCGGCGCGGCTTGGAGTCCGCAGAACGGCTGGGCGGCCAGCGTGGCTTACTTCCGCAACGACTACAAGAACAAGATCGCCACCGATCTGGTCAACCTGGAGCGCAATCCGGTCAACGGCCTGATGACCACGCGCTGGCTGAACGGCGGTGCGGCGCTGATCCACGGCCTGGAGGGCAGCCTGACGGTGCCGCTGCTGGGCGAGTCCGGCCGGCACCTGAAGCTGATCAACAACTTCACCTGGATGTTCAGCAACAACGGGAAGCAGAGCGGCCAGCCCGTCTCCATCATCCCGAAGTACACCGTCAACAGCACGCTGGACTGGACCGTGAACGACAAGCTTTCGGCCCAGCTCACGGCGACCTTCTACGGCCGGCAGAAGCCGCGAACGAACAACACGTCCTTCAGCAACCAGCCGGCCACGCAAGCCGGCCTGACCGAAGTGGCCTCGTACACCATGGCCGGCTTGAGCGGCAGCTACCGGTTCGACAAGAACAACCGGCTGAGCTTCGGTGTCACCAACCTGTTCGACAAGATCATCACGCGCAAGTCCAACAGTACGGGCAATGCCGGTGCGGCGACGTACAACGAGCCGGGCCGCGGCTACTACGTCAGCTTCACCAGCGACTTCTAGCGCTTTCGCAGCCGGGCCGGGCCCGGCGCCTCGGGGCCTGCGGGCCCGTCTTCCGAGCGCCTGCGCTCATCCCCAAGGAGAACCATCGTGAGAACACCGATATTGTCCCGCCGCACCTTCACCGCAGCCCTGGCCCTGAACGCGCTCACGGCCGGCGCCTCGTCCGCGCAGGCCATTGGGCCCGCCAGGAAGGTCGCAGCGCTGAACCTGGGTGCGCTCGACACGCTGGACGCCCTGGGCGCGGCGGTCGCCATCGTGCCGGCGCCGCCCGCCGGCGAGTCCACGGCCCGCTGGCCCAGGCACCTGCTCGCCAAGTATGCGCACGAGCGGTACGTGAAGCTGGTCTCCGGCCGCGCCGAGGAGGGCCAGCCCAATCCGCAGGTGCAGCAACTCGCGGCGCTCAAGCCCGACCTCATCGTCTCCGGTGGGCGCGGGCGCGGCAGCTCGACCGATGCGTTCAAGGCCATCGCGCCGGTCGTCGAACTGTCGATCGACAACGCACGCTTCGTGGAGAGCGTTGCCCGGAACCTCGTTGCGCTGGGTACTGCCCTCGGCCAGGAAGCGCTGGGTCGCAACCATGCCGATGCGTTGCGCGCCTGGGTACGTGCTCTGCACGCGAGCGCGGCCGGGCAGGGCACGGGACTGGTGATGTTCAACGTCGGCAACCGCGTAATGCCCCAGCAGGCGGATGCGCGCTTCGGCATGCTGTACGAGCTGATCGGCATCCGCTCCGTCCTGACGCCGGCCGACGGCGCGGGGCTGAGCAGCGGCAGGCCGCCGGCCAATCGCGCCGCCGCCACGGACGACCCCGCCGCCAAGGCCGCCGCCGATGCCGAGCAGAAGACGCGCCAGGCGGCCGAGGCCAAGTACCTCGCCGACGTGATGGGGCGCGAGCCGGACTGGCTGTTCGTGGTGGACCGCAACGCTGCATTCGGCGAGCCCAAGGCGGCCGAGACCATGGCTGCCACGCCGGTCGTCGCCAACAGCCGGGCCTGGAAGCAGAAGAAGGTCGTATTTCTCGACCAGGACGGTGCCAGCTGGTACTTGATGGCTGGCAGTCTGGGCCTGCTGGAGAGCAGTTTGCGCCAGGTCGAAGCAGCGTTCGCCCGGCACGCCCGGTAGCGGAGTGCCGCGGGACCCTGGTCGCCGCGGCTCTATGAGCGCATTGCAGAGGTTGCACCGTTGGCCGGTGATGTCACCCGGCTCGCCGGCTCTCTCGTAGAATCATTCGCGATTGGGAAGTATTTTCATTTGTGTTTCGACGCCAGCATCGCTTTGTATCCACGCGTCCTTCTACCTTTATCCAGAACTCCATGTCCGTGCACACTCACCGCGATGAGCCGCATTTCCCCTACGCGCCGCTGACGCGCCTGATCCGCCACGGCCTGAGTGCCGGCCTCGCCATCGCGGCAGCAGGCGCCTCGGCCCAGGCGGTTTCCACGGACGCCAAGTTGAACGAAGTCACCGTCTCCGACCAGGCCGAGTCCATTGGCGGGCTGCAAAAAACCTATTCGGGAGGCCAGTTCGCTCGCGGTGGCGACCTGGGCATCCTGGGCCGCACCGATCTCATGAACGTGCCGTTCAGCACGACCAACTACACCCTGGAGCTGATCGAGAACCAGCAGGGCCTGACCGTCTCGGACGTGGTCATGAACGACGCTTCCGTGCGCACGCTGCAGGCGCGCGGCGGCTACGGCGAAGACTTCCAAATCCGCGGTTTCGGCGTCTCTGCGCGCGACACCAGCTTGAACGGCCTGTACGGTCTGGTCCCGTCCACCCGCATGCCGCTGGAGGTGATCGAACGCGTCGAGGTGCTCAAGGGCCCCGGCGCGCTGACCAATGGCGTCGGTCCGAACGGCAGCGTGGGCGGCAGCATCAACGTCGTGACCAAACGCGCGGGCGACGCACCGCTGACCCGGCTGACCGCCACTTACATGGGCAAGGCCCAGTTCGGCGCCCACCTGGACGTGGGCCGTCGCTTCGGCGAGGACAACCAATGGGGCGTGCGTGCCAACGTGGTCTGGCGCAACGGAGAAGGCAATATCGATGGTGGCCGTCAGCGCCTGGACCTGGGTTCGCTGGGCGTGGACTACACCGGCGCCCGCCTGCGCTGGTCCGCAGACCTGCTGGCTTCCAGCGGCAAGACCACGGAGTTTCGCCCGCAGAGCGCCTTCCGCGCGGGCATCACGCAGGTCCCGGCCGTGCCGGATGCCCGCACGAACTGGAATCCTGGCACGGTGCTGACAGACGAGGCCAAGACCGCGATCACGCGCGTCGAGTACGACATCGACGACAGCACCGTGGTCTACGGCGGCATCGGTTACAGCGATGTCTCCAGCGACCAGAACTTCCCGACGGCCGTGACGAGGCCGCAGGATCTGCGCATCGACTCGCAGGGAAACTTCTCGGTCAACAACGGCTACTACGACGAATACAACAAGACGACGTCCGGCGAAGTCGGCGTGCGCACGCGCTTCAAGACCGGCAGCGTCGGCCATACCGTGGTGGTCTCCGCGAACCGCATGGGGCGGGAAAGCGGTTACTTCTACAAACTGACCACGGCCCCTGCCAGTTCCAACATCTATAACCCATCGCCCCTGCCGACGATCACATTCCCGCGTCTTGCGCCCACCAAAACCGGCGAGCTGGTGCAATCCAGCTTCGCGGTGGCCGACACGCTGGCGTTCGTCAACGACCGCTTTCTCGTCACCTTGGGCCTGCGCGACCAGACCATCCACCAGAAGGCCGAGACCGGTGCCACTAGCTACAAGGCCGATGCCGTCACGCCGCTGGTCGGCCTGGTGTTCAAGCCGGTACAGAACGTTTCGGTGTACGGTAACTACACTGCGGGTCTGAATGCCGGTGGCGTCGCCGGGGCCAGCACGGCCAATGCTGGCGAAGTGTTCGCGCCGCAGAAGTCCAAGCAGTACGAGGTCGGCGTGAAAGCCGACTGGGGTCGCCTGATCACCCAGGCGGCGCTGTACCAGATCAAGCGTCCGAACGCGATGACCGATCCGGTTACCAACATCTACAGTTTCGGTGGCGAGACGCGCAACCGCGGCCTGGAGCTGACGGCCTATGGTGAAGTCCAGCGTGGCCTGCGCGTGATGGCCAGCGCCGCGTTCAACGATGCCAAGCTTACCCGGACGCAGGGTGGCATGAACCAGGGCAAGGACGCCAATGGCGTGCCGGACCGCACTTTCAACCTGGGCCTGGACTGGGACCTGCCCTGGGTGCCGGGCCTGAGCCTGAACGGCCGCGTGATCAACACGTCTGCCATCTACTATGACGCCGCCAATACGCTGCGCATGCCGAGCTGGACGCGCGTGGATATCGGTGCGCGCTACGCTACCAAGCTGGCCAACAAGCCCGTGGTGTTCCGGGCCAACTTGGAGAACGTGGCCGACAAGGCCTACTGGGTGACAGCCTCGGGTTATACGACCGTGGGCGCTCCTCGCACGCTGATGCTGTCGGCCCAGGTGGACTTCTGACTCGACGCTGCGCGGGAGAGTGCCGGTGTGGAGCCGGTTTCGCCTCCTGTCGGACAGGCCGGCGCTGACACGGAAGAACCGCGTCAGCGTTGATCCGGGAAGCTATGCAGGGCCCGGCGGTGAGGCGGGGTGGCTTCGAGGCTCCATCCCCGCATGCCACCGCAGTGCCTCGATCACCAGGGCGAGCGCCGGCGCGATCTGCTTGCGGTTCGCGTAGTACAGGTGGTAGCCGGGGAACGATGGCCACCAGTCCTCCAGCACGGGCACCAGCCGGCCGGCGTCGATGTGCGGCTGCAGGATGTCCAGGGGCACGAAGGCGAAGCCCAGCCCGTCCAGCGCCGCCTGCAGCATCAGGAAGGTGTTGTTGAATGTGGCCTGGCCGCCCACGCGCACGTTGACGGCCCGCCCGGCCTTCTGGAACTCCCAGGCGTACAGGCCGCCGTGCGTGGGCAGCCTCAGGTTGATGCAATGGTGTTCCGTGAGATCGTGGGGCGTCCGCGGCGGCGTCCTGCCCGCCAGATAGCCGGGTGACGCCGCCACGGCCATGCGCAGGTCGGGCGCGATGCGCACGGCGACCATGTCCTTGTCCACGCGGTCGCCGCTGCGCACGCCCGCATCGAAGCGATGGGCCGCGATGTCCGTGAACGCATAGTCCACGCTGAACTCGACGTGGACGTCGGGGTAGTCCTTGAGCAGCGGCAGCAGCCGCGGCCAGAGCACGGTGGAGATGGCGTGGTCGTGCGCCGTGATGCGCACCGTGCCGGCGGGCTTGTCGCGCAGGGCGCTGAGCGAGCCCAGTTCCAGTTCGATCTCGTCGAGCCGGGGTGCCACCGCGTCCAGCAGCCTCGCCCCGGCTTGCGTGGTCGACACGCTGCGGGTGGTGCGCGTCAGCAGCCGCACGCCCAGGCGGGCTTCCAGGGCCAGCATCGCGTGGCTCAGCGCCGAACGCGACAGCCCCAGCTGCGCTGCGGCGCGGGTGAAGCTGCGCTCGCGGGCCACGGCCACGAAGGCTTGCAGGTCGTTGAGGTTTTCCTTCGTCATTGGTGAGTGCCTTGCACCATCGTATGTCGATCTTGCGATCTTCTCAGTCAATGGGAGGCGCCCTACAGTTCCTCGCAGACCATCTGGCCTGTGCAGGCGCCGCGTTCTCGCAGGCTTTTCGGCGATCGGCAGGCCGCGGCCGACCCAGGAGTTCCGTGCCGGCACGGAGCGCGCGGGGGAAGCGGCCACGCCGGGCAACGCCCGCCTCGAACACGGAAAGGAAACACCATGGAACTCAAACGCGCCGGCTCCCAATCCTCCCTGAAAGGGCCTGCCGAGTGGTTCACCGGCACGGTGCGCATCGACCCGCTGAACAATCCGCCCCCGCCGGCGCGCGTGTCGTGCGCCGCCGTCACCTTCGAGCCGGGCGCGCGCACGGCCTGGCACACCCATCCGCTGGGCCAGACGCTGATCGTCACCGCCGGCTGCGGCTGGACGCAGTGCGAGGGCGGGCCCATCGTCGAGATCCGCGCCGGCGACGTCGTCTGGTGCCCGCCGGGCCACCGGCACTGGCACGGCGCTTCGCCCACCACCGCCATGACGCACATCGCCGTCCAGGAGGCGCTGGACGGCAAGAACGTCGAGTGGATGGAGCAGGTCACCGATGCACAGTACAACGCCCGTTGAGCGCCGTGGTGCGCGCCGCAGCACCGCCGCGCTCGCCGTGGCGCTGGGGCTGGCCGCCGGACCGAGCCAGGCCGCCCACGCACAGGAAACCCGACCGATGAACCCAGTTCCAGCCAGCGCGTCCAGCGCTTGCGACACCCTCACAGCCCGCCAGCAAGCCATCGTGCCCATTGCCGCCTTCGCCGCCGCAGGCGACATGGCCGGACTCGATGCCGCCCTGAACCAGGGGCTGGACGCCGGCATGACGATCAGCGACGCGCGCGAGATCCTGGTGCAGCTCTACGCCTACGCCGGCTTTCCGCGCAGCCTCAATGCGCTGGGCGTGCTGGTGAAGGTGCTGGAGGCACGCCGGCAGCGCGGCATCCAGGATGCGCCCGGCCGCGAACCCAGCCGCGCCATCCCGAAGGGCGATGCGCTGCTGGCCGCCGGCACGGCCAACCAGACCCGGCTTTCGGGTGGGCCGGTCGGCGGGCCGCTGTTCGACTTCGCGCCCACGGCGAACGAGTACCTGCGCACGCACCTGTTCGGCGACATCTTCGAGCGCGACAACCTCGACTGGCCAAGCCGCGAACTGGCCACCGTGGGCATGCTGTCGGCGCTGCCCGGCGCCGAGCCGCAATTGCAGGCGCACATGAAGATCGGCATGAACGTGGGCCTGACGGCGGGGCAACTGCGCCAGCTCGCCCAGGTGCTGGGCGAGCGCGTGGATGCCGCGGCCGCCAGCCGGGCACGCGAGGCGCTGGAGCGGCATCTGGCGACCCTGCCTGCGGAGAAGCGATAGCCATGCAGGCCGCCATGCCGTACGGGCCGCGCGAGATCCGTCTCGAGGAATGTCCCGCCCACGCCGTTCCCCAACCCGCCGATGCCATCGCGCGCATCGCCGCCACCTGCGTCTGCGGCTCCGGCCCGTGGCCGTGCCCCGCGGCATCGAGCCTATGGATGGGCGCCGCGCCAACACGGCGCTGCTGATGCCGTGATGCCGCCGGAGCCAGGCCTTGCATCCACGCACGGACCGGATGCCTTGGCGCCAGGGGAGCAGCGCCGCGCGCTGGCGACACTGATCGCGGCCCTCCTGGGGTTCTTCGTCATCACGCTGGACGCCGTCGTGGTCAACGTGGCGCTGCCCACGCTGGCCCACGACCTCGGCGCCGGCGTGGACGGCCTGCAATGGGTGGTGGACGGCTACACGCTGATGTTCGGGGCGCTGCTGCTGTCGGCCGGGGCGCTGGCCGACCGCATCGGCGCACGCCGGGCCTTCGGCATGGGGCTGGCGGTCTTCGTGCTGGCTTCGATCGCGTGCGGATGGGCGCCTTCGCTGCCGGTGCTGGTTGCTGCGCGGCTGGCGCAGGGCATCGGTGCGGCGGCGATGATGCCGGCGTCCATGGCGCTGGTCCGGCAGGCGTATCCCGACCCGATCCGGCGCGGGCAGGCGGTGGCCTGGTGGGCGATGGGCGGTGCGGTGGCGGCCACCTCCGGCCCGGTCATCGGCGGCTGGCTGGTGTCGCTGGACTGGCGCTGGATCTTCTTCGCCAACCTGCCGGTCGGCCTGGCGACCCTGGTGTTCCTGGCGCGCACGCCGGCGTCGCCGCGCCGTTCCGTGCCCTTCGATGCGGTGGGGCAGGCGACGGCCGTGCTCGCCATGGGTGCGCTGGTCTACGGAGCCATCGAGGCCGGCGTGCAGGGGCTTGGCGCCAGGCCGGTGCTGGCGGCCTTCGCGCTGGCGCTGCTGGCATTGGCCGCCTTCGCCGGGTCGCAGCTGCGCGGGGCGCACCCCATGGTGCCCGCAGGCCTGCTGGCGCCCCGCAACGCCCGCATTTCCATGGCGGTGGGCTTCACCTTCATGGTCGGTTACTTCGGCCTGCCGTTCGTGATGAGCCTGTACCTGCAGCAGCAGCGCGGCCTGTCGGCGCCGCAAACCGGCGTGGCTTTCCTGCCGATGATGCTGGTCGGCCTGGTGCTCACGCCGTTCAGTGCGCGCCTGGTGCGCCGCTTCGGCGCGCGCGCCATGATCGTGTGCGGCCTGGTGAGCATGGCGGCCGGGCTGGTGGCCGTGGCGGCGCTGCCGGCCACGGCGCCGGTGACCTGGATCGCCGCATGGATGGTGCTGGTGGGCCTGGCCGGGCCCTTCGTCGCGCCGCCGGTGACGGCGGTGTTGCTGGCCAGCGTGCCAGGCGCGCTGGCGGGCACGGCCAGCGGCGTGTTCAATACCAGCCGGCAGGTGGGCGGCGCGCTGGCGGTGGCGGTATTCGGCGCGCTGCTGGCGCAGGCGCCCAGTTTCATGGCGGGGATGCGCATCAGCCTGCTGCTGGCGGCTGGCCTTGCGCTGGTCACGGCGGCGATGGGCATGCGCCTTCAGCCGTCCGCTTCTCTGCCGCGCCGGGCCTGACGGGACGCGCGCGCCGCGTGGTCCCTCCTGCGGCAGGAAATGGACAGGCTCCCCATGCGGTGGTTCGGCGCGTCCATGCGATCACGCATGCGCTGCGGATTGGCGCGCGGTGGCGATCGTCAGCACGGCGCAGCCCACCAGCAGCATGGCGCTCGCGATGAACGTGCTGCGGTAGCCGCTGTGGTCGAACAGCAGCCCGCCCACGGTGGAGCCCAGCGCGATGGACATCTGGACCACCGCGACGAACAGGCCGCCTCCGGCTTCGGCATCCTCGGGGAACACCTGGGCGATCCAGGCCCACCAGCCCACGGGCGCCGAGGTGCCGGCCAGGCCCCACAGCGCGAGCAGCGCGACGACGACGGTGGTCCAGCCGCCGAAGGCGACCAGAGCCAGCGCGGTGGCGGCCATCAGCAGCGGGATGACGACCAGCGTCCGGTAGAAGCGGCGTTGCAGGACACTGCCGATGAGCGCGGTGCCGGCAAAGCCTGCCGCGCCGATCACCAGCAGGATCAGCGAGATCGAGGCCCCATGCACGCCCGTGACCGTTTCCAGGAAGGGCCGCACGTAGGTGAACAACGAGAACTGCCCCATGAACAGCAGGCTGCCGGCCAGCATGCCCACGGCGACGCCCGGATGCCCGAACAGGGTGAACACCTTGAACACATGGCCGATGCCAGGGGCGCGTGCCGCAGCGGGCATCGAGGGCAGCGTCCTCCACAGCCAGGCCAGTGCGATCAGCGACACCGGCACCAGGCACAGGAACGCGCCGCGCCAGCCGATGACGGTGCCGAGGTACGCGCCCAGCGGCGCGGCCACCACCGTGGCGAGCGCGTTGCCGCCGTTGACGATGGCCAGGGCACGCGGCACGTCGCGTGCCGGCACCAGCCGGATCGCCGTGGCCGCCGACATGGACCAGAAGCCGCCGACGACCACGCCGATCAGCGCCCGGCCCAGCATGTAGGTGGCGTAGTTGGGCGCCAGCGCGACGATCGCGCCGGACACGCCCATCGCCGCCGTCAGCCCCAGCAGCAGTGTCTTGCGGTTGAGGCCGCCGGCCAGCGCCGAGATGAACAGGCTGGTGAGCACGGCGAAGGCGCCCGAGACCGCGATGCCCTGGCCGGCCCGGCCTTCGGTGACGCGCAGGTTGCTTGCCATGGGCGTCAGCAGGCTGACGGGCAGGAACTCGGAGGCGATCAGCGCGAAGGCGCAGGCGGCCAGGGCGAACACGCCGCTCCAGGAGGTCGGCTTTTCCTGGGGGGCGTCGATGGCGGCGGTGGTCATGGGATGCTTGTCTTGCGGCGCAATAGGAAACGCCGCGCCATCCGCTGGGGCAGGCGCGGTCAGGAATGCGAGCACGAGGGGCGCGCTCGGCGCACCCCGGTGGCCGGCGGCTCTACGCCGGCGCGGCCAGGTTCTTCCGGAAGAACGCCGCCAGCGTGTCGAACGGGATCTTGTCCAGCCGGTCGTACAGGTCTACGTGGACGGCGCCCGGAACGATCACGAGTTCCTTCGGCTCGGCCGCCGCCGCATGGGCGGTTTCGCTGAAGTAGCGCGAGTGCGCCTTCTCGCCGTGGACCAGCAGGATCGGCCGCGGCGAGATCTCCCGGATGTGGGTGAGGATCGGCAGGTTCATGAACGGCAGCGGCGTGGTGACCGTCCAGGCGTTGCCGGAGTTGACCGCGCGCGGGTGGTAGCCGCGCGGCGTGCGGTAGTAGTCGGCGTACTCGACCAGGAACTGGGCCTCGCCGCCCTTCAGTGCGTTATAGGGTGGCTGGTAGGCCGGGGTGCCGTTCTCCGCATCCTTCCAGCGCTGCCGGCTCAGTTGCTCCAGCGTCCGCGTGCGCTGTTCCTGGGTCATGCTGTCGTCGTAGCCCTTGGACATG
Organism: Pseudorhodoferax sp.; assembly: GCF_047601025.1. Classification (NCBI taxonomy): domain Bacteria; kingdom Pseudomonadati; phylum Pseudomonadota; class Betaproteobacteria; order Burkholderiales; family Comamonadaceae; genus Pseudorhodoferax; species Pseudorhodoferax sp. Next base: position 5,299,744 of record NZ_JASGJZ010000001.1, on the reverse strand, counting down.
ACGCGCGTCATGTCGTACATGGTGCTGGCAACCACGGCCTTGATGCGCTTGTCCACTGCCGCGGCGCTCAGCGCCATGCCACCCCAGCCGCAGATGCCGATGATGCCGATCCGCTCGCGGTCCACGTTCGGCAGCAGGCCCAGGCAATCGACCGCGGCGCTGAAGTCCTCGACGCTGATGTCGGGCGAGGCGACGTTGCGCGGCTCGCCGCTGCTCTCGCCGGTGTAGGAGGGGTCGAAGGCCAGCGTGACGAAGCCGCGTTCGGCCATGGTCTGCGCGTGCAGGCCGGAGGATTGCTCCTTCACCGCACCGAACGGGCCGCCGACCGCGAGTGCCGCGAGCTTGCCGCCGGCGTTCCTCGGCTGGTACAGGTCTCCCGCCAGCGTGATGCCGTAGCGGTTCTTGAAGATGACTTTCCTGTGGTCGACCTTGCCGCTCCGGGGGAAGGTCTTGTCCCACTGGGTATCTAGCGTCGGCTGCGGCTGCGCCACGGTCCGGCCCGCGGCAGCGGCGCCGACGCCCAGGGCGGCGATCCCGGTGCCGGCCGCTTTCAGCATGGTGCGGCGGCCGGCATCGGCAGCATCTGGCGCGGCGATGCCGCTGCTCGTCTCGATGTTCCTGGTCATGGTGGATATTCCTTTCAGAAGGGGGCGCTGCGGGAGGCGGCTCAGGGCGCCGCGCGTTCGATCCGCACCCGGTAGGGCCCGGGCCGGGACAGGATGGACAGGCCGCCGTCGACCTTGCCCAGCGGCAGCAGGCCGCGCGACCAGGCGCGCGGCTCGATGAAGATCGCCAGGTTGCCCCAGGGGGCGTAGTGGGTCAGTTCGCCGGCCACGGGCGCCATGCCTTCGGGCGCGCCCTGGGTGGACAGCTGGCGCGGCAGGTCGGACACGCGCTCGATGCGGTCGTAGTCGGTCATCGTCAGGGACAGCGGCAGCAGCGACGCGAAGTCCCTGGCGGTGGCGTTGTCGTACAGCGTGGCGGTGGCGACCTGCGCTCCGACGGTCAGGCGAATCTGCATGGTGGGTTCCTTCGAGGGCGCGGGGGCCGCGCCAGCCGGCGCCTGCGCGGCCGAACCGGCGGGGGCGCACGCCGCCCGTCCGAGGAGCGCGCCGGCCAGCAGCGCCAGCGTTCCGCGCCGTGCCTGGCGCCTGGAGAGGGGAATGGACTGCGGCATGCCTCGTATCTTCCGCACAGGAGGCCACCCTGACTAGCTAATGGATGCTTAAAGGCCTTATAAGATCAGCTAATCAGAATTTGAGGAATCCAGGAGCGACCGGACCATGGCCAGAGGCAACCTCAACGACCTCCTGTACTTCGTCACCATCGCGCGCGAAGGCAGCTTCACGCGCGCCGCGGCCCAGCTGGGGGTGACGCAATCGGCATTGAGCCAGGCCATCCGCGGCCTGGAGGCGCGGCTGCAGATCCGGCTGCTGACCCGCACCACGCGCAGCGTCTCGCCGACGGCGGCGGGCGAGCGCCTGTTGAATGCCATCGGCCATCGGTTCGACGAGATCGCGTCCGAGCTGGATGCGCTGACCGAACTGCGCGACAAGCCCTCGGGCACCGTGCGCATCACCTGCGGCGACAACGTGCTGCACACGATCCTGTTGCCCAGGCTGGCGCCGGTGCTGCGCGAGTGCCCGGACGTCACGCTGGAGTTCGACGTGAACTACGGCTTGCGCGACATCGTGGCCGACCGCTTCGATGCCGGCGTGCGCCTGGGCAGCACGATCGACAAGGACATGATCGCGATTCCCATCGGTCCGCCGCTGCGCATGGCGGTCGTGGCGTCGCCGGCGTACCTGGCGCAGCATCCGGCGCCGAGGACGCCCCATGACCTCACGGCGCACAGCTGCATCAACCAGCGCATGCCCACGTCGGGCGGGCTCTACGTGTGGGACTTCGAGCGCAAAGGGCGCAAGCTGAACGTGCGGGTGGACGGACAGCTGATCTTCAACACCGCCCAGCCCCAGGTGGATGCGGCGCTGGCGGGGCTGGGCGTCACGCTGCTGCCGGAAGACGAGGTGATGGCGCATGTCGAGGCGGGCCGCCTGGTGCGGCTGCTGGAGGACTGGTGCCCCGCCTTCGCGGGCTACCACCTCTACTACCCGAGCCGCCGGCAGCCTTCGCCGGCGTTCGCGCGGGTGGTCGATGCGCTGCGCTTCAGCGAGAAGCCGTGAACGCATCGCGCACGCCCACGCGCGGCTCCCGATGAGCGTCCACCCGCATCACCATCGCCATCGCCGTGCCCGGGGCCTCGCCCTTCGGGCCGGGGCACGCCAGGCCGCATGCGGGCGTTGCAGTCCTTGCCCTGGCAACCCACCCGGGCGGTGGCCTGCGCCACGCCTGTGGTCCGGCGCACCCCACCGTGGGCGCGATCGATGCATCCACCGCTTCCGGGGCCAGGCCGGGCAGGGGGCGGATCGACGCTGCATCCGGGGATGCGGGGCGGGCGCCGCGCCCGCGACGCACGCCGCCCGCAAGGATCGGCCATCGGCAAGACAATCGCCCCGTCCGTTCCTGACGCGGGTCAGGCGGGCCAAGTCCCACCGTTGCGCCGCATGCCCACGCCTTCCACCCCTTCGACTCCGTCCGACCACGCGTCGTTTTCACTGTGGCGCATCGCCGTTCCGGCCTTCGGCCCGTCGCTGCTGTTCGGGCTGGGCGAGGGCGCCATCCTGCCCATCGTTCCGCTCACGGCGCGCGACCTCGGTGCCTCGGTCCCCATCGCGGCGCTGATGGTGGCGCTGATCGGCATCGGCTCGCTGCTCAGCAACATCCCGGCGTCGCTGATCACCATGCGCTGGGGCGAGCGCTGGGCGATCGTCGCCGCGGGCGTGTGGAGCGGCCTGGGCATGCTCCTGTGCGTGGGCACCTCGCACCTGGGGCTGTTCGCCGCGGGCTGCTTCATGGTGGGCATGTCGCAGGCCGTCTACAACCTGGCCCGCCAGAGCTACATGACCGAGGCGGTGCCCCTGGCCTACCGGGCGCGGGCCCTCTCGACGCTGGGCGGGGTGATGCGCATCGGCATGTTCGGCGGCCCCTTTCTCGCGGCGGCCGCCGTGCACGCATTCGGGCTGGCGGCCGCCTACTGGGTGGGCATCGCCGCCGTGCTGGGCGCGGCGCTCGTCGGCGCGCGCATCCCCGATCTGGAGGCGCCGCCGCCAGCGACCGGCCAGGCGGCACCGGCCTCGACCACCATCCTCTCGACGCTGCGCGACCACCGCCGCGTGTTCCTTACCCTGGGCCTGGGCGTGCTGCTGGTCAGCGCGGTGCGCGCATCGCGCCAGGCCGTGATCCCGCTGTGGGCCGACCACCTCGCCCTCGCGCCGTCCACGGCATCGCTGGTCTACGGCCTGGCCGGCGGCGTGGACATGCTGGTGTTCTACCCGGCCGGGAAGGTGATGGACCACAAGGGCCGGCGCTGGGTCGCGGTGCCATCGATGCTGATCATGGGGCTGGCGATGCTGATGATGCCGCTGACCTCCGGCGTCACCACGCTGCTGCTTGCCGCGCTGGCCATCGGCTTCGGCAACGGCATCGGCTCGGGGATGATCATGACCATCGGCGCCGACCATTCGCCGCGCCACGGCCGCGCGCATTTCCTCGGCGTGTGGCGGCTGATGTCGGACATCGGCTCTTCCAGCGGCCCGGCACTGCTGTCCTTTCTCGCGGCCAGCCTGTCGCTGGGCGCGGGCATCGCCGTCACCGGGCTGATCGCGTTCACCGCGGCGGCGGTTCTGGCGTACTGGATTCCGCGCTAGCCGGCACACCTCGGAACGACAGAACGCGCATGGCGCGGCGCACGGGGAACAAGGCTGGACGGCAGGCGCGTGCAGGATGCCGACCGCTACTGGCGGCCCGTTCTCGTGAACCGATAGAACAGGTTGGGTTCCGAAATGATGTAGATCGAGTCGTCGGGCCCGATGGAAATTCCTTCGGGCTGGGGCACCTTCTGCTTGAGCCCGCCAATGCCGGGCCAGAGCGGCAATACGCCGAGGAGCGTGCCCTGGCGTGAATACTCGGTCACGGCCGCGGATTCTTCGCTCAGGACCAGCAGATTGCCGGTGCGGGAATGCGCGGTGATGGAGGCCAGGTCGCTTCCCAGCGTGCCGAGCCATGCGGAGGGGCTCCAGTCATGCACCTGCAGCGTGGGCATCTGGGTGCCTCCTCGCTGCGCCAGGCCGTTGACCATCAGCACGCGCCGCGGCCACTTCTCGTTCACCACCAGCAGTTCGGCCCGCGATTCGTCCCAGGAGACGCCTTCGAATCCGAAGTTGTGCAGATGGCTGAAATCCAGGGGAAGGCGGGTGGTGTCCACGGGCGTCACCGTGCCCTCGCCCGGTCGAATGCTGACCCAGTGCAGGCGGTTGTCGGACTCGTCCGCAATGACGAACATGTCGTCCTCGACGTGGGCAATTCCTTCGGGGTCCTTGATGGTGGGCAAGGGAACCAGGCGCAGCAGCTGCCCGTCGAGCGACAGCTCTGCCAGTGCAGGCGGGCGATTGATGACGGCGAACAGGCTGCCAGTCTTCTGGCTGTACGTCAGGCCCGATGCATTGGCGCTCAATCCCCGGATCGGCCGCGCTTCGATCGCGACGCGATAGGCGTGCAGATCGAGCTCCGGACCCGCGGGCGCTCGCTGGGTGTCAGCGCTGGTGATCCAGTAGAAAGCAATGCGCGCCAGGTCCAGATAGCCGATCGCCACGAGTGATGCGACAGCCAGGGCAAGGGCGAGCCAGCGCATGGCCCGGGCGAAGGACCATGGCATGGCGCGGGGCGAGACGGGCATGTCTTCGGCCTGGAGCCCCGCGCCTCGGGTCGTGCGCCTTACAGCGCGGCGTCCTTGAGCTTCTTCAGTGCGCGGGCCTTGATGCGCACCGTCGCCGGCTTGGCGGCGAATACCTGTTCTTCCTTGGTGAACGGGTTGATGCCCTTGCGCTTGGGCTTGGCCGGCACCTTCTGCACGTCGATCTTGAGCAGGCCGGGCAGCACGAACGCGCCAGCGCCCTTCTTGTGGACGGAGCCGAGGACGGCGGCTTCGAGCGCGGCCAGCACCGCCTTCACCGACTTGGGCTCGACGCCGGATTGCTCGGCGAGGTGGGCCGCCAGCGCCGACTTCGTGAACGTTTCCTTGACCGGCTTGACGGTCGCTGCCGCCGGCTTGGCGGCAGGTGCGGGCTTCGCGGCCTTCTTGGCGGCGGGTGCGGGCTTGGCGGGCTTCTTTGCAGTTGCCATGGATCACTTTCCAGGTGTCGTTGTGAAGAAAAGGGGGCTCGGCCCCCGCGCGGATTCTAGAGAAGGTGCTTCTTCGGTCCGCTTGGGCAGCATGCACCGTCAACGCGGCTGCGCAGCGGCGGCTTCGGCGGGAGGTGCCTTCCTGCCCCGGCCCCCTGCGTGGATGGCCTCGCGGGATTCCCTTGCGAGCCGTTCCCGCTGCTCGATCGGGAAGCTCGTCAACGCCCGGATCCTGGCCGGCATCTGCGCCCGCGACGGTACGTAGAGGAAGAATCCCGGGAACGGCCCGCATCGGGGCGCCAGCACCCGCACCAGCGAGCTATCCGCCAGCTGATGGCGCACGCACAGGTCGATGGGCTGCACCAGTCCCGTGCCCTGCTGCGCGCCGCGCGGCCTGCTCGCGCCGTCGTTGAACACGGCGTTGCCCCGTGGCTCGAACACCACCGTGCGACCTTCGGCGTCCGGCGAGGTGAACGACCAGCGGTCGATCGTGCCGCTGGAGGGAAAGCGCGTCGTGCGTCATGCTGTCCGCCGTGCTGCGGTGGAACGCTCCCGTCAATGCCGTGCAGCAGGCCGAAGTCTCGGCGGCCGTCGGCGAACCCGGGATGGACGCCAGCGAGGCGCTGCGCCAGTTGATCGAGTTTCTCGGCATGCCACGTTCGCTTTCGGCGATCGGCATCAGGCAGGATCAGTTTCCAGCCATTGCCGAGCAAGCCATGGGCACGGCGTGGGTGCCCTGCAATCCGCGCCGGATCTCGGGCCCGTCCGAGATCGAGCAGATCTTGAAGCTCGCTGCATAGATCGATCGGACGGGCGGGCGGCGCATCGCCCTGTTGGGAAAGGCCCGCGAAGTCGCGCATCCACGCTTCGTGGCGCGCAGTTCGGCGCTGGATTCCCGAAGAGCATTCCTGGCGGTGTGGCGGGTCCGGCGCGCGCCGGGGTTGCCGGCGGCGAAGCTGCCGTCCCGCATCGGGCCTGATGCTTGCGCGAAGGCATTTCTTCGCAGTGTCCGAAACGCTGCTTCGAAAAACCCCAGTTGAATCGGGCGCTGCACGCTCCTACGCTTGGCCGACGGTTCGCCCACGGAGGCTGGCCCGGACCCGTTCCTCAATTCCATGGAGACACAATGTTCAAGAAAGCAATCACCTGTCTGGCCGGCGGCGCGCTGCTGGCGGCGGCGGGCGCGGTCCATGCCTTTCCCGACAAGCCCATCACCATCATCGTTCCCTTCAGTGCCGGCTCCGGCACGGACGTGAACGCGCGCGATTTCGCACAGGCCCTGGCAGGGCAGGTGAAGCAGCCCGTCGTGGTCGAGAACCGCCTCGGCGCGGAGGGACTGATCGCCGCGAACGCCTTGCTGAACGCCCCGGCCGACGGGCACACGCTGATTTTCACCAGCAGCTCGCTGTCGGTGCTCGATCCCCTGATGAAGAAGAACCTGCCCTACGATCCCGCGCGGGACTTCGCGCCGGTGTGTGGCGTGGCGCGGATCCCCGTCGTGCTGGCCGTGCCGGCGTCGAGTTCCTTCAAGACGGCGGGTGAGGTGGTCGCCGCCGCCAAGGCGCAGCCCGGCAAGTTCAGCTTCGCGCACAGCAGCGCCGCGTTGCGCCTGTCCGGCGAGCTTTTCACCCAGACCGCCGACATCAAGATGCTGAGCGTTCCCTACAAGTCGACCGTGACGGCGCTCACGGACCTGGCTGGCGGCCAGGTCGACACGATGCACATCGACATGGCCGGCGGCCTGCCGTTCTTCCAGAGCGGCAAGATCCGGCCGCTGCTCATCGCCGGCGAGCAGCGCAACAAGGTGCTGCCCGACGTGCCTTCCGCGGCCGAGGCAGGCCTGCCGGACTACCGGCTGCTGCCGTGGTTCGGCGTGTTCGCGTCGGCCAAGACGCCGCCGGCCGTGCTCCAGCAGGTGCGCGAGGCGGCCGAACAGGCCTTGAGGAAACCGGAGATCACGGGGGCTCTGGAGCGGCGCGGCCTGGATCCTTTCCATCTGTGCGGCGAGGCGCTGGGCAAGTACCAGCAGGACGACATCGCGCTGTCCCGGCAGGTCGTGAACAAGGCCGGCATCGTGCCCCAGTGAGAGGCGGCCGGTGGTGGGCTCATGCGTCCACCACCCACTGCAGCAGCGCGTAGGGCGGGTCGGCGTCGGGGTGCTGCTCGAATCGCCCCCGGACCCTGGTGCCGATGTCCACGCGCTGGCGCGGATCTCCCAGCAGGTTGCCGACCATGCGCACGTTCCCGGCGCCCGGAAGCTCCACGACGACGACGAGATAGGGCACGTGGCCCTGCACCGCGCGGTGGGTCGCGTGCCAGACGCGCGTCCAGCTGTAGATCACGCCCGTGGGCTCGACTTGCTGCCAGCCGGGCGAGAAGGCGTGGCAGGCATGGCAGATCCATTCCGGACCCCATTGGAAGGTGCCGCAGGCCTCGCAGCGCTGCACCAGCAGCTGGCCGGCGCGCAGGCCTTCCCAGAACGGCGCGCTGAGTCCGTCCGGCTCGGGCACGGGAATGGGAAGGCCTTCCGGGAGGTAGCTGGCTTCGTGTGTCACAGCGTGCTCTGCGCTCCGTAGACGATGGTGCTGACCGGCGTGACCATCGGGCCGGCCGCCACCAGCGCGACTTCGGCGTCCGCCACCTGGTTGGGCGACTGGCCGCGGATCTGGCGCACGGCTTCCAGGTGCAGTTCCATGCCGTGCATGTAGCACTCCGCGAGGTTGCCGCCGCTGGTGTTCAGCGGCAGCTTGCCGCGGCCCGCGATCAGGTTGTCGGGCACGAGGAATTCATTGGCCTCTTCGGGGGCGAAGAAGCCATGCTCGGCCAGGCTCATGAGCACGCCGCCGGTGAAGTTCTCGTAGCACTGCACGACGTCCACGTCCGCCGGGCCAATTCCCGCCATGGCGTACAGGTGCGGCGCGACGCTGCCGAAATGCGCGCTGCCGTAGCTGGGTCCGTTGGCGGCCGCGGCGGCCGCGCGGTAGGGCCCCCCGGCCGCGGCACCCAGCACGTAGGCGGGCGGATGGCGCTGCTGCCGCGCGCGCTCGGCACTGACGAGGACGATGGCGGCGGCGCCGTCGTTCTCCATGCAGCAGTCGTACAGGTGGTGCGGCTCCATGATCCAGCGCGAGGCGTCGTAGGTGGCGGCGTCCAGCGGCTTGCCGTACATCACGGCGCGCGGATTGGACTGGGCGTGGTGGTAGGACGCCAGCGCGATGGCGCGCAGGGCCTCCTGGCGTACGCCGTGCTCGTGCATGAAGCGCATGGCTTTCATGGAGTAGCGCTGCCCGGGCGTCATGGCGCCGTAGGGCATCTGGTAGGCCATGTCCCCGGATACGGTGCGCTCCGTGGCGCCGATGCGGCCGTAGCGCAGGAACTGTCCCTGCGCCAGGCCGCGGAACACCACCACGCAGTCGGCCATGCCGGTGGCCACCGCCGCCGCCGCGTTGGCCACGGCCGCGGAGCCGCCGCCACCGCCGCCGCCCCACTGGAGGTTCGAGAAGCGCAGTTCCCGGATGCCGAGGGCGGCCGCCAGCCGCGGCGGCGCGGCGCGCTCGTCGTGGAACGAAGAAAAGCCGTCGATCTCGCGCGGGTCGATGCCCGCATCGGCGCATGCCGCCAGGATGGCCCGCAGCGTGAGCTTGAATTCCGGCTCGGGGGCCTGGCCGTGCCGGTAGTAGGTCGTCTCCCCGATGCCGACCACCGCAGCCTTGCCACGCAGCGTTCTTGCCTGCCTGGACACTGCAGTGTCCGTGCCGGGCGGGTGCTGCGCGGTGCTCTTCATCGCGTTTCCTCTTGGAGCAGGGAGTCTGTCGTCCCATCGTGGCCTGTCGCCGCCATCCCTGTCCAGGCGGTGGCGCGGTCGTTCCGTACTTCGGGGATGCCGGCGTTCGTCGCACCCGGGGGCATCCAGGATGCGGTCTGGATCTCGTGGCGCGTGCATGCCTCGGCAGGGAAGCGTCGCCGTGGCCTCGGCCTGTTCGCGCGTTCGTCCGACCAGCGGCGCCGGGCCCCGACGTGGCCTGCCCGGCAGGAATCGAACCTGCGACCCACAGCTTAGAAGGCTGTTGCTCTATCCGACTGAGCTACGGGCAGTGCTGTGCTGGCGCCGTTCCTTGTGGCAGCGTTCGGCTGCGCTTGCGGAGCGCTCCGCAAGTTCCAACTTGGCGGAAGGCCGCGATCATAGCGTCGTCACCTCGCCGCCGGTGCGCGGTGGCGGTGCGTGCGTTCAGTCCGTCCAGGCGCCGCGGATGGGCCGGCCGAAGTGGGCCAGGACGGCGATTAGGCAGATCTCGATGGACACCGACCAGTAGATGTGCCCGAGGATCTCGCTCCACAGCTCGTAGCCGTTGAGGTTCCACAGCCAGCCCGGGGCACCGCTGGCGTAGACCGGGTTCCGGAAGCCCAGCAGCGGGATCAGGAAGCCGTGCATGACCACCGTGATGACCAGGCCGAAGGCTGCGCCGTACCACAGGCGCACGCGCGGCCAGCAGGCCGATGCAAGCACGTACACGAAGGCGAAGGCGAAGCTGAACAGCCAGTGGTAGAGCGTGACCGCACCGGCGACCTTCACGCCCTGGTACATGTAGTCCAGCGAATGCGAGTTGATGCCCAGCCACCCCAGCCAGGCATCGATGTGAGCGCCCGGTGGCGAGACCTCGCCCGGCACGCGCGGCGGCATGTTGACCTCGGAGCCCCATTTGACGAGCGAGCTGATGAAGCCCCCGACGAGGGTGCCCCAGATCAGGACCTGGCGATCGACCTTGTTGTTCAGCATGTACCGTTTCCTCCCTGAAAAAGCCCTTGCCCGCCAAGGGCCGGCCTGCGATTGAACCCGAGTCGTCCGACGGCGCGGTGACATGGCCGCAATGGCCATGCTGGCGACGCGTCCGGCCGCGACGAGGAGGACGCGCAGCGCGGGTGTTTCGCACCACTTCGCGACGGACATTTGACATCCGCCGCCGCCGGCCCCTAGACTTGCGCCCGCTCCGGGGTGCACGTATGGCGTGCTGAGATGGCGGACCTGACCGCCGGAACCGCGAACTTGATCTGGTTAGTACCAGCGTAAGAAGAGCTGCAGTGCCGAGAGGACTGCGCGCAACCGCCCAAGGGCGGGCGCGTGCTTGCATTCTCCCGGCGCGATGCGGAGCAATCCATCCACCCCGAGGAGATTGCCCGCATGAATGCCCCCGACCGCGCCGCCCCGTTCGCCGAGCTGCTGGCGCTGACGCGCGAACCCTTTCCCGCCTCCCGCAAGGTCTATCTCGAAGGTTCGCGCGCCGACCTGCGCGTGCCGCTGCGCGAGGTGCTGCTGACCAACGGCGAGCGCATCCACCTGTACGACACCTCCGGCCCCTACACCGATCCGGCCGCCGCGATCGACGTGCGCCGCGGCCTGCCGGCGCTGCGCGCGCCCTGGCTGGACGGCCGCGGCGACACCGAGTCCTACGAGGGCCGCGTGCGCCAGGCCCTGGACGACGGCGGCAAGGACGACGCGCGGCTGGCCGCGCTGCGCGCCGAGGCCGCCGCGCTGCAGCGCCGGCCGCGCCGCGCCCGGGCGGGCGCCAACGTGACGCAGATGCACTACGCGCGCCGCGGCATCGTGACGCCCGAGATGGAGTTCGTCGCGCTGCGCGAGAACGGCCGGCGCGAGTGGATGGCCGAGTACCTGGCCGACGCCGGCCGCGAGCGCCGCCTGGCCGGCAACCCGCTCGGGGCGGCGCTGCCCAAGGGCCCGATCACGCCCGAGTTCGTGCGCGACGAGGTGGCGCGCGGGCGCGCCATCATCCCGGCCAACATCAACCACCCGGAGGTCGAGCCGATGGCCATCGGCCGCAACTTCCTGGTCAAGATCAACGCCAACATCGGCAACTCGGCCGTCACCTCCAGCATCGAGGAGGAGGTCGAGAAGCTGGTCTGGGCGATCCGCTGGGGCGCGGACAACGTGATGGACCTCAGCACCGGCCGCAACATCCACACCACGCGCGACTGGATCGTGCGCAACAGCCCGGTGCCGATCGGCACGGTGCCGATCTACCAGGCGCTGGAGAAGGTCGGCGGCGTGGCCGAGGACCTGACCTGGGCGATCTTCCGCGACACGCTCATCGAGCAGGCTGAGCAGGGCGTGGACTACTTCACCATCCACGCCGGCCTGCGCCTGCCGTTCATCCACCTGACGGCGGACCGCATGACCGGCATCGTCTCGCGCGGCGGCTCGATCATGGCCAAGTGGTGCATCGCCCACCACCAGGAGAGCTTCCTCTACACGCACTTCGAGGAGATCTGCGAGATCATGAAGGCCTACGACGTGAGCTTCTCGCTCGGCGACGGCCTGCGCCCCGGCTGCGCGGCCGACGCCAACGACGAGGCCCAGTTCGCCGAGCTGCGCACGCTGGGCGAGCTGACGCAGCTGGCCTGGAAGCACGACGTGCAGACCATGATCGAAGGCCCCGGCCACGTGCCCATGCACATGGTGCAGGCCAACATGGACGAACAGCTGAAGCACTGCCACGAGGCGCCGTTCTACACGCTGGGCCCGCTGACGATCGACATCGCGCCGGGCTACGACCACATCGCCTCGGCCATCGGCGCGGCCATGATCGGCTGGATGGGCACGGCCATGCTGTGCTACGTGACGCCCAAGGAACACCTGGGACTGCCGGACCGCGAGGACGTCAAGCAGGGCATCATCGCCTACAAGATCGCCGCGCACGCGGCCGACGTGGCCAAGGGCCACCCGGGGGCGCGGGCGCGCGACGACGCGCTCTCCAAGGCGCGCTTCGAGTTCCGCTGGGCCGACCAGTTCAACCTCGGCCTGGACCCGGACACGGCGCGCGAGTTCCACGACGAGACGCTGCCCAAGGACGCCAGCAAGGTCGCGCATTTCTGCTCCATGTGCGGACCCAAGTTCTGCTCGATGAAGATCACGCAGGAGGTGCGGGCCTATGCGTCGCAGGGCATGGCGGCCAAGTCGGCGGAGTTCAAGGCGGCCGGCGGCGACCTGTACGTCCCGATCGCGAGGGCCTGACATGCGCATCGGCATTGCCGGCGCCGGCCTGCTGGGCCGGCTGCTGGCCTGGCAGCTGGCACGGCGCGGCGCGCGCGTGGCGGTGTTCGACGCCGCGCCGGGTCCGGCCCCGCAGTGGGATGCGCGCGGCCCGGCCGCGTTCAGCGCGGCCGGCATGCTCAGCCCGCTGGCCGAGCGCGACCATGCCGACGCGCGGGTCGCGGCGCTGGGCTGGCGCTCGATCCCGCTGTGGCAGGGCATCGTCGAGGCGCTGGCGCCGCCGCGGCGACCCGGCGGCGAGCAGCGTCTTCCGGGTGGGGCGGACGGCCGCGGGGTGTTCTTCGCGGCGCGCGGCAGCCTGCTGCTGGCGCACCGCGCCGACTTCGGCAGCGCGCAGCGCGTGCTGGCGCGGCTGGCCGGCGACCCGCACGCCGCGCCGCAGCCGCTGGACGCCGCCGCGCTGGCGCGACTGGAGCCGGCGCTGCCGCCGCCCGCGCACGCCTGGCTGCTGCCCGGCGAGGGCCAGATCGACCCGCTGGCCGCCATGGCGGCGCTGCAGGCGCAGGCCGAGGGCGTGCAGTGGCACTGGGGCCGTGCCGTCGCGCAGGCGCTGCCCGGCCAGCTGCGGTTCGCCGATGGCGCGCGGCAGGACTTCGACTGGGCGATCGACGTGCGCGGCCTGGGCGCGCAGGACGCGCTGCCGCTGCGCGGCGTGCGCGGCGAGACGGCCTGGCTGCACGCGCCCGGCCACGGCCTGACGCGGCCGCTGCGGCTGCTGCACGCGCGCCACCGCGTCTACCTGGTGCCGCGGCCGGACGACCTGGTGTTCGTCGGCGCCACCGAGATCGAGAGCGAGGACCGCTCGCCGGTCTCGCTGAAGAGCGCCGTCGAGCTGATGAGTGCCGCGCACAGCGTGCTGCCGGTGCTGGCCGAGGCCCGCATCCTGCGGCTGGACCGGCATCTGCGCCCGGCGCTGCCGGACCATCTGCCGCGCATCGCGCAGGAGGATGGCCTGCTGCGCATCAACGGTCTGTTCCGCCACGGCTGGCTGATGGCGCCGGCGCTGGTGGAAGACGCGCTGGCGCTGCTGCCGCTGGAGGAGCCGGCATGAACGAGGCGGCACTGCCGATCCAGCTCGACGGCCGCCCGCACGCGGTGCCCGCCGGCAGCACGCTGGCCGAGCTCGTGGCCGCGCTGGGCCACGCACCCGGTGCCGTGGCGACGGCCGTCAACGGCGAGTTCGTCGCGCGTGGCCTGCGCGACCGCCCGCTGCGCGAGGGCGATGCCGTCGTGCTGTTCCAACCCATCGTCGGAGGATGAATCCATGACCGCGGACGATTGCTGGCAGGTCGCCGGTACCGAACTCGCGAGCCGCCTGCTGCTCGGCACGGCCGGCTATCCCTCGCCCCAGGTGCTGGCCGAGGCCATCGCCGCCGCCGAGACCCAGGTCGTGACCGTGGGCCTGCGGCGCGCGCTGGCTGCCGGCGGCGACAACGGCTTCGTCGCCATCGTGCGCGAGGCCGTGCAGCGCCGGCGCGCGCGCCTGCTGCCCAACACCGCCGGCTGCCGCACCGCGCGCGAGGCCGTGCAGCTGGCCTGCATGGCGCGCGAGCTGTACGACACGCCCTGGCTCAAGCTCGAGGTCGTTGGCGACGAGCACACGCTGCAGCCCGATCCGTTCGAGCTGCTGCAGGCCGCGCAGCAGCTGGTGCGCGAAGGCTTCGTGGTCTGGCCCTACTGCACGGACGACCTGGTGCTGTGCCGCCGCCTGCTCGATGCCGGCTGCCCGGTGCTGATGCCCTGGGGCGCGCCGATCGGCTCGGGCCAGGGCCTGCTGAACCCGTTCGCGTTGCGCACGCTGCGCGAGCGGCTGCCGGGTGCCACGCTGATCGTCGACGCCGGCATCGGCGCGCCTTCGCACGCGGCGCAGGCACTGGAATTGGGCTTCGACGCGGTGCTGCTGAACTCCGCCGTGGCCCAGGCGCGCGACCCGGTCGCGATGGCCGGCGCCTTCCGCGACGCGGTGCGCGCCGGCCGTGCGGCCTGGCGCGCCGGCGTGATGGCGCGCCAGGACTTCGCCGTGCCGAGCACGCCGGTGGGCGGCGAGCCGCTGCTGGTCGGAGGTGCGCCATGAACGTGGTCTGGAGCATCGCCGGGACCGACAGCAGCGGCGGCGCCGGCCTGGCCGCCGACCAGCGCGCGATCGACGCGTTCCCCGACACGCATTTCTGCGGCGTGGTGGCGGCCGTCACGGCGCAGAACTCGCGCGCCGTGACGCAGGTCGCGCCCATGCCGGTGGCGCTGATCGACACCCAGCTGCAGGCGCTGGCCGACGACATGCCGGCGGACGCGCTGAAGACCGGCCTGCTGTGCGACGCCGGCCAGATGCGCAGCGTGGCCGCCTGGACGCGCCGGCTGCGCGAGCGCCGGCCCGGCTTGCCGCTGGTGGTGGACCCGGTGCTGGGCGCCAGCAGCGGCGCCACCTTCGCCGACGACGCGGCGGTGCAGGCCTACCGCACGCACCTGTTGCCGCTGGCCACGCTGATCACGCCGAACCGGCGCGAGGCCGCGCGGCTGCTGGGCCGCCCGGCGCTGCGGCGCGAGGAGCTGCCCGAGGCGGCCGAGGCGCTGCGCGCGCTGGGCCCCGAGGCCGTGTGCATCACCGGCGGCGATCCGGCGGACGCCGGTGCCGACGAGCAATCCCTGGCGCTGGACTGGCTGGACAGCCCGCACGCGCGCGGCTGGCTGGCGCTGCCGCGCCTGGGCTCCGGCAACACGCATGCCACGGGCTGCACCTTCGCCAGCAGCGCCGCGGCGGCGCTGGCGCGCGGCTTCGTCGCGGCCGACGCGGCGGTGCTGGCCAAGATGGCGGCCACGCACGCGCTGCGCCACGGCCATGCGGCCGGCCGCGGGCCGGGCCAGGTGCTGGCGCGACCGGGTTTCCATGCCGATCCCGCGCTGCTGCCGTGCCTGAGCTTCGGCGACCAGCCGGTGTTTGCGCCGGAGCGCGCCGCGCCGGGCGGCGCGCCGGGCCTGTACGCCATCGTCGACAGCGCCGCGCGCGTGCAGGCGGTGCTGGCCGCCGGCGTCCGCACCGTGCAGCTGCGCATCAAGCAGCCGGCCGGGGCCGACGCCGGCTGGTACCGGCAACTGGAGGAGGCGGTGCGCGCTGCCAGCGCGGCCTGCCGCACGGCCGGCGCCCGGCTGTTCGTCAACGACCACTGGCAGCTGGCCATGGCCTGCGGCGCGCACGGCGTCCACCTGGGCCAGAGCGACCTGCAGGCGCTGGCCGAGGACGAGCGCGCCGCGCTGGCCACCAGCGGGCTGGCGCTGGGCGTCAGCTCGCACAGCCTGTGGGAACTGGCGCGTGCGCGCGGCCTGGCGCCGGCCTACATCGCCTGCGGCCCGGTCTGGCCCACGCTGACCAAGGCCATGCCCTGGCGGCCGCAGGGGCTGGACAATCTGCGCTGGTGGGTGGCCATGGCCGGCGCGCCGGTGGTGGCCATCGGCGGCATCCTGGAGCCGCGGCAGATCACGCAGGCGGCCGAGGCCGGCGCCGACGGCGTGTGCGTGGTGCGCATGCTGGGCGCGCAGCCGGGCGAGACGGTGCCGGCGATGCAGGAAGCGCTGGCGCGGGCCGTGCCCCGGCCGCAGCCCGATCGCGCATCCCTCGGCTGGCCGCGGCCCAGCCTGCCGGTGCCGTGGTCGGCACGACCGCTGGAAGCGGCAGCCGGGTGATGTCGACAACAAGGAAAAGCAAGTGCTGGTACGGGGAGGCGGCCGTTTTCGGCAATGGCGGAGCAGCTCCGGATGGATGCGTCGCACAGTCGATCAATTCCAGGGGGCGGCCAGCATTTGCCTGTGTTCCGGCCAGTCGACTGCCGTTTCTGGGATGACCGCGGGGCGGCGCCTGCCGGCGCGCACCGCAGCGCCGGCAGCGCGGTCGCGCCGCCGTCCGGCCAGTTCTTGCGTCGCGGGTGGCCGGCCCGGTGCGGCCGGGCGCCGGGGCTCCGGCGTCAGCGCTCGGCTTCCACGATGCGCATCAGCGCCTCGCGGTCGCGCACGATCAGGCCGGCCGGCTCGATGCGGATGGCCTGTTCGCGCTCCATGGTCTTGAGTTCCTGGTTCACGCGCTGGCGCGAGGCGCCGAGCAACTGGGCCAGTTCCTCCTGCGCCAGCTGCAGGCTGATGCGGATCTCGGCGCCGTTGTCCAGGCTGGGCACGCCGTAGCTGCGCACCAGGTGCAGCAGCTGCTTGGCCAGCCGCGCGCGCAGCGGCAGCGTGTTGAGGTCTTCCACCAGGCCGAGCAGCAGCCGGATGCGGCGCCCCTGCAGCCACATCAGCGCCTCGTACAGCTCGGTGTGCGCGGCCAGGATCTTGCGGAAGTCCGCCCGCGCGACGCAGACCATGGTGGTCGCGCCATGGGCGTAGACGTCGTGCGTGCGGCGGTCGCTGTCGAAGAAGGCGGTGTCGCCGAACCAGATGCCGGGCTCCACGTAGGTCAGCGTGATCTGCTTGCCCGACAGCGAGGTGGAACTGACGCGCACCGCGCCCTTGGCGCAGGCGACCCATTCCTCCGCCACGTCGCCGCGCGCGGCGATCAGTTCGCCGTCCTTGTACCGCCTGACGTAGGCGCAGCGCAGGATGTCGTGCCGCAGCGAGGGGGAGAGGGACGAGAACCAGCGTCCGGCGTTGATCGCCTCGCGCTCGTCGATGGTCAGGATGGGCTCGTCCATGGCCGTCGCGCGGGCGTGCCTAGGCTTGCGGGGCCGGCGGGCGCGCGAGGAAGTCGGCCAGGGCGGCGCCGGCGTCCGGGTGGTGCAGGTTGGTCACGAAGAGGTCGCGCTCGCGCGCGAGCTGCTGCGGCAGCGTCGCGCCGGCGGCTTCGGCCAGCAGTTCCTTGCAGCCGGCCAGCGCCTGCGGGGCGCGGGTGTTCAGCTCCCCGGCGAGCGCGAGGGCCTGGGCCAGCGCGGTGCCCGGCGCGCACAGGCGGTTGACCACGCCCAGCAGGTGCAGGCGCTCCGCCGGCAGCCGGGTGCCCTGCATCAGCAGCTCGGCCGCGAGCTGGCGGGGCAAGGCGCGCGCCAGCTGCCAGCTGGCGCCGGCGTCCGGCGTCAGGCCCAGGCGGCTGCAGGCCATGGCGAACCGGGCGTCGCGTGCGGCCACGATGAAGTCGCAGGCCAGCGCCAGCGCGAAGCCGGCATCGGCGGCAACGCCCTCGACGGCCGCGATGACCGGCTTCGGGAAGCTGTGGATCGACTCGATCCAGCTGTGCAGGCTCTCGGTCAGCGCGACCTGGTGCGCCGCGCTTTCGCGCCGGCTGGCCTGCAGCTTCCGCGGATCGTGGCCCAGGCTGAACAGCGGCGCGGCGCCGGCGATGACCACGCTGGCCACCTCGGCGCTGGAGCCGGCCACGTTCAGCGCCTCGATGCCGGCGGCGCACAGATCGGGTCCCAGCGCGTTGTGGCGCTCCGGGTGCGACAGCGTCAGCACCAGCGTGGCGCCTTCGCGGGTGCTGAGCAGGGCGGCAGGCATGGCGCGGCGGGCCGGTTCAGCCTTCTTCCTGCAGCAGGCTCAGGCCGATCGCGCCGCGCCGGCGCAGCCAGGGGCTGGGGCGGTAGCGCGGGTCGCCGTAGACGGTCTGCAGGTTGAACAGCACTTCCAGCACGTTGGTCGGCCCGTAGCGGTCGCCCATGGCCAGCGGCCCGAGCGGGTAGCCCAGGCCCAGCGTGACGGCCAGTTCCAGGTCGCGCGGCGAGCAGATGCGCTGCTGGCAGATGTCGGCCGCGATGTTGACGACGGTGGCCACCACCCGCTGCGTGACGAAGCCGCCGCTGTCGCGGATCACGCTGACCGGCTTGCCGTCGCGCGCGAACAGCGCGTGCGCGGCATCGCGCATGTCCGTGCGCGTGGCCGGGTTGGTGGCCAGCACGCGCCGGCGGGTGGCGCCGTCGTCGATCAGCAGGTCGATGCCGACGGTGCGGGCCGGGTCCAGCCGCTCGACCACGGCGACGGTGGTGACGTCGAAGCCCAGCGGCGCCACCAGCGCCAGCGCCTCCATCGATGGCGACTGGCCGGTCTCGATGCGCGCGCCCAGCTTCTTGAGCAGCCGCAGCAGCTCGGCCCGGCGCGCGGCGCGGGTGGACACCCAGACCGGCGGCAGCTGCGCGACCTGCGGCACCGGCGGCTCGGGCGGCATCTCGGCCACGCCGCCGGCGTAGCGGTAGAAGCCTTCGCCGACCTTGCGGCCGTAGACGCCGCCGGCCACGCGCTGCGCAGCCAGCGCGCTGGGCCGGTAGCGCGGTTCCTCGTAGTACTGGCGGTAGATCGACTCCATGACCGGATGGGAGACGTCCAGCCCGGTCAGGTCCATCAGCTCGAACGGGCCGAGCTTGAAGCCGGCCTGGTCCTTCAGGATGCGGTCGATCGTGGCGAAGTCGGCCACGCCCTCGCCGACGATGCGCAGCGCCTCGGTGCCGTAGCCGCGGCCGGCGTGGTTGACGATGAAGCCCGGCGTGTCGGCGGCCTGCACCGGCGTGTGGCCCATCGCCTGCGCGTACTGCATGAGCCCGGCGCAGACGGCCGGGTCGGTCTTCAGGCCGGCGACGACCTCGACCACCTTCATCAGCGGCACCGGGTTGAAGAAGTGGTAGCCGGCCAGGCGCCCGGGGCGCTGGAGCGCGGCGCCGATCGCGGTGATCGACAGCGAGGACGTGTTGCTGGCCAGCACGGCGTCGGCGCGCACGATGGCTTCCAGTTCCGCGAACAGCCGCTGCTTGACGTCCAGCCGCTCGACCACCGCCTCGATCACCAGGTCGCAGTCGGCCAGATCGGACAGCGTGTCGGCCAGGACCAACGCGGCGCGCTGGCGTTCCCGCTGCGCTGCGTCCAGCCGGCCCTTCTCGTGCAGCCTGTCCCATTGCGCGAAAACGGCCTCGCGGGCTCCGGCGGCGGCCTGCGGCTGCAGGTCGTGCAGTTTGACCGTGCTCCCGGCCTGTGCTGCAATTTGCGCGATTCCTCGGCCCATGGCGCCGGCTCCGACGATGCCGACGACGCGATATGCTTTGACCATCGGTCGATTATTACCTGCGGATCAGCATGCTATGGTGCGCCAATGACGCGTAGAAAGACACCGTGAAACTCGGCAACAAGCTGGTGGGCCTGGTGCTGTTGGGGGCAGCGGCAGGCAGTTCTGCAATGACGCTGGGCCGCGCACGTGGCAACGTGGTGCTGGGCCAGCCCTTGAGCCTCGCGATCGAGATCGGCGTCAACGCCGCGGACGAGGCGTCCTCGCAATGTTTCCGCGCCAAGGTGTTCCATGGCGACCGGGCGATCGACCCGGGCCGCGTGCGCGTGGTGGTGCAGCCGCCCGATGGCGGCTCCGGCAGCGCGGTGCTGCGGCTGCGCTCCAGCGCGGTGGTCGACGAGCCGGTGGTCGGCGTGGTGCTGCAGGCCTTGTGCGGCACCGGCGGCACGCGGCGCTACGACTTCCTTCCCGAGTTCCCGGCCGACCTGGTGGCCGCGCAGGCCCCGGCGGCTGTTGCGCCGGTACCACCGGTGCCGGCGCCGTCCGCTGCACCGGCTGCGCCACCCGTCGCGGCGCGGACTGCACCGGCGCCCGTCCCCGCGCCGCCGGCTGCGGCCGTGCCGCGCAAGGCGGCGCCCGTGGCGGTCCGCACCGCGCCTGCGAAGGCGGAACGCCAGGCGCCCCCCAGGGCCGTGGCGCGTGCGAAAGCGCCGGCAGCCGAGTCACCTGCCGCGCTTGGAGCCGCCGGCATCGCCGATGCCGGCGGCACGCCGCGGCTGACGCTGGACGCACCGCTCGCCCGCCAGGCCGGTTTGCAGCCCAGTCCGGCGCTGCCCGGCGCACCGGCCGACCCGGCCGCGGCCGCGCGCGAGGAGGCGGCCGCGCTGTGGCGCGCAATGCAGCTGACGCCCGAGGAGATCGTGCGCGAGTGGAAGCGGATGGACGCGCTGGTGGCCCAGGCCGCGGCGCGCGCCGCCCAGTCGGCGCAGCCCGGCGCGGCGGAGCGCGAACTGCGCGCGCGCCTCGAAGCGGCCGAGCGCCGCCTCGACGAGTCCGAGCGCGGCCGCGTCGACATCCTGCTGCTGTACGGCCTGCTGGCGCTGCTGCTGCTGGCCATCGGCCTGGCCGCGTACTTCTGGCAGCGTGCGCGCAACGCGGCGCTGGCAGCGCACTGGAGCGTCCAACCGACCGCGCCGTCCGCGCCGGTGCCGCTGGAGACCGGGCGCGACGCGCCGTTCACCTTCAAGCCGGCGGCCGTGGCCAGGTCCTCGATGGCCGACGAGTTTTTCGACAGCGAGCCGGCGTCCGCCATGGGCGCCGCCAAGCCCTCGGTGCAGGACGGTCGTGCCGGCAGCAGCACCGTGTTCGCGCAGAGCGCGCGGCCAATACCGGCGCCGGCCATCGTCTCGCGGCCGGTGCGGCCGGACGAGTTCTTCGACGTGCACCAGCACGCCGAGTTCTTCATTTCGCTGGGCCAGTACGAGCAGGCGGTCGAGGTGCTGGAGCAGCATCTGCGCGAACACGACGACATGAGCCCGCTGGGCCTCCTGGAATTGCTCGGGCTGCACCACCGGCTCGGACGGCAGGACGGCTACAACGCCGTGCGCAAGCGCTTCGAGGCGCGCTTCAATGCCCACCTGCCGAGCTTCGCGGCCTTCCACGACGAAGGGCTGGGCTTGGAAGAGTACCCGGCCACGCTGCTCAGCATCGAGACGGCGTGGGGCGAGGCGCGCGTGCTGGACACGATCGAAGCCAATCTGCTGCGCCATCCCGGCGATGCCAGCCGGCCTCTGGATCTGGCGGCGTACCGCGACCTGCTGCTGCTGTACGGTGTTGCCCAGGCCATCGCCATGCCGGCCGGCCAGGAGCGGACGCCGTCGAGCTTCGGCGGGCTGGGCGTGGGCGAGCCGGTGGCGCACGCGCAGCCGGCGCGGCCGGAACCACCGCCGGTGCCGGTGCCCGCCTTGCCGGAACTGGACCTCGAACTGGATCTGGTGCCGGAGTCCGGCCCGACGCCGCTGCGGCACGGCACCGACCACGACACGATGGCCAGCGTGCCGCTGGACCTGGACCTGTCGGACTTCGACGACCTGTCGGCGTCCGCGCCGTCGCCGCTGGCTTCGGTCGACATCGACCTGGCGCAACTCGACCTGGATGCCGTCCCGGCTTCCGCACCCGTCGCGGCGCCTCCGCCGGCCAAGCCCGAACTGGACAGCGGGATGATCGCGTTCGACCTGTTCGATCCCACCACCGAGGCGCAGATCGCGCCGAAGTCCACGCGCGGCTCCAGCCTGTAGGCTGGTGGCTGGTGCAGCGTCAGCGCCGGACTTGCAGTGCGCCCGGGTTGACGATGTTGGTCGGCGTGCCGCGGATGTAGTTCACCACGTTGTCGAAGGCCGCGCTGAAGTACATCTCGTAGCTCTGCAGTTCCACGTAGCCGATGTGCGGCGTGCAGATGCAGTTCTCCAGGCGCAGCAGCGCGTGGCCCTGCAGGATGGGTTCGCTCTCGAACACGTCGACGGCCGCCATGCCGGGGCGCCCGCGGTTCAGGCCGGCCAGCAGGGCGTCCGGCTCGATCAGTTCGGCGCGCGCGGTGTTGACCAGTATCGAGGTCGGCTTCATGCGCGACAGATCGTCGAGCCGGACGATGCCGCGCGTCTCCTCGTTCAGGCGCAGGTGCAGCGACAGCACGTCGCTCTCGGCGAACAGTTCGTCCTGCCCGGACGCCACGTGGTGGCCATCGGCCCGCGCCCGCTCGCAGGAGCCGGCGCGGCCCCAGACCAGCACGTGCATGCCGAAGGCGCGGGCGAAGGTACTGACGATCTGGCCGATCCGGCCATAGCCGAAGATGCCCATCGTGCGTCCGCGCAACACCGTGCCCAGCCCGAAGTTCGGTGGCATGGAGGCGGTCTTCATGCCGGACTGCTGCCAGACGCCGTGCTTGAGGTTGCCGATGTATTGCGGCAGCCGGCGCGCAGCGGCCATGACCAGGGCCCAGGTCAGCTCGGCCGGCGCCACCGGCGAGCCCACGCCTTCGGCCACGGCCACGCCGTACTCGGTGCAGGCCGCCACGTCGACGTGCGGGCCGACGCGGCCGGTCTGCGCGACCAGCTTGAGCCGCGGCAGCTTCTCAATCAGGGCGCGGTTCAGGTGCGTGCGTTCGCGGATCAGCACGATGATGTCGGCATCGCGAAGCCGTACGGACAACTGGCCCAGGCCCTTGACGGTGTTGGTGTAGACCTTGGCCGCATAGGGTTCGAGCCTTGCGGCGCAGTCGAGCTTGCGCACCGCGTCCTGGTAGTCGTCGAGGATCACAACGTTCATCCGGGCATTGTGCCTCGCGGCCGCTCGTTGCTCGGCCCCGAAGGGGGCAGGCGCGGGGGGCTTCAGTGCCGCGGTGCCTCGGCTTCCGCAGCGGCCAGGCGGTCCAGTTCGGCGCAGACGTCGGCCATGCGGCCCGAAATGACCATGCGGCCGGCGGCGTTGCGCGCCTGCTGCGGCTCCAGCACGCGCAGCACCCGCAATGGCCGCACGGTGGCGCTGGCAGGACGCCGCGCCGGCCGGCGGCGGCGCAGCCGCGTGGCGAGCCGCCGCGGGCTCCACTCCTCGATCCAGGCTTCGAGCCGTTGCGGCATGGCCTGCACCAGTCGTGCGGCCGCCAGCATTGCGATTCCCATGTCGTACTCCTTCCACGCCAGCGGGTGGATTGGGGCAGGATTGGTTGAACGAGTGCAGCCCCAGGGTGGCCGCGCACCTGCGCAGCCGACGCCCGCCACCTGGAGACTGCGGTACGCAGGCCGGGGAGGCCTACATCAGCATGGTGTTGCGGATCAGGCCGACCGCCAGGCCCTCGATCTCGAACGGTTCGCCGGGCTGCACGACGATGGTCGGATAGTCCGGGTTCTCGGGATGCAGTTCGATGCCGTCTTCGGTGCGCTTGTAGCGCTTGACGGTCACGTCGTCGCCCAGCCGCGCGACGACGATCTGGCCGTTCTTGGCGTCCCGGGTGGCGCGCACGGCCAGCAGGTCGCCGTCCATGATGCCGGCGTCGCGCATGGACATGCCACGTACGCGCAGCAGGTAGTCGGGCTTGTGCTGGAACAGGCTGCTCTCGACGTAGTAGGTCTGGTCCACATGCTCCTGCGCGAGGATGGGCGAGCCGGCGGCCACGCGGCCGACCAGTGGCAATGCGAGCTGGGCCAGTTCCTGCAGCGGCAGGGTGAATTGCTTGGCGCGGCGCTCGTTGACCGAACGCAGCATGTCGCCGCGCAGCCGGATGCCGCGCGAGGTGCCGCTGACGAGCTCGATGACGCCCTTGCGGGCCAACGCCTGCAGATGTTCCTCGGCGGCGTTGGCCGACTTGAAGCCGAGCTCGGCCGCGATCTCGGCGCGCGTCGGTGGCGCCCCGGTGTTGGCGATGGCAGACTGGATCAGCTCCAGAATCTGCTGCTGGCGGGCTGTGAGCTTGACGGGCGATGCGGTGGCGGAAGCGTCTGGCATGGCAGTTCCTTGGGCTGGAAGGTCTGTTGAAATTTCCAGTATCTGTATTTTTAATCAGCTTTTTTGTTTATGCAAGCTTCCGATGCGAATGCGCCGCAGCTGGTGGTCCTGGGGACGGGCGGCACCATCGCCGGCCTCTCGTCGCGGCCCGGGGACAACCTGGGCTACCGCGCGGCCCAGGTGGACGTGGCGCACCTGCTGGCCGGCGTGCCGGCGCCCGCGGGCACGGTGGTGGTGGCCGAGCAGGTCGCGCAACTCGACAGCAAGGACATGGATGGCGACACCTGGGGCCGGCTGGCCCGGTGTTGCGCGGATTGGCTGGCACGGCCGCGGGTTTTGGGCATCGTGGTCGCGCACGGCACCGACACGCTGGAGGAGACGGCGTACTTCCTGCAGTGCGTGCTGGCGCCGGTCAGGCCGGTGGTGCTGACCTGCGCGATGCGGCCGGCCGACGCGCCGATGCCGGACGGTCCGCAGAACCTGCGCGACGCGCTGGCCGTGGCCGCGACCGCCGGCGCGCGCGGCGTGACGGCCGTGTGCGCCGGTGTCGTCCATGCCGCGGCGGACGTGCGCAAGCTGCACGGCTACCGGCTCGACGCCTTCGGCTCCGGCGATGCGGGGCCGCTGGGCTACGTGGAGGAGGGTCGGCTGCGCCGGCTGCGCGACTGGCCGGTGGCGCAGGGAGCTTGCGATGTGGCGCGGCTGCCGGCCGAGGGCGCGCCCTGGCCGCGTGTCGAGATCGTGACCAGCTATGCCGGCGCCAGCGGCGCCATCGTGGATGCGCTGGTGCGCGACGGCGTGCAGGGGCTGGTGGTCGCCGCGACCGGCAACGGCACCGTGCACCGGGCGCTGAACGACGCGCTGGAACGCGCGCGATCGGCCGGTGTGCGCGTGCTGCGCGCCAGCCGCTGCGACCAGGGTCGTGTCATGGGGCCGCAGGAAGGCGCGCTGCCAGGCGCGGATGCGCTGTCGCCGGTCAAGGCGCGCATCCGGCTGGTGCTGGAACTGCTGGGCGGCTGATCAGGCCGACAGGGCGGCCAGCGCGCGGGCGGTGATCTCCTCCACGCTGCCGGTGCCGTCGATCTTGCGGTAGCGCGGCGCGCTGGCCGGATCATTCTTGGCCCACTGGGTGTAGTAGTCGATCAGCGGACGCGTCTGCGCGCTGTAGACGTCCAGGCGCTTGGTCACCGTGGCCTCGCTGTCGTCCTCGCGCTGCACCAGCGGCTCGCCCGTCACGTCGTCGCGTCCTTCGACCTTGGGCGGGTTGAACTTGACGTGGTAGACGCGGCCGGAAGCCGGGTGCGAGCGGCGCCCGCTCATGCGTTCGACGATGGCGTCGAACGGCACGTCGATCTCCAGCACGTAGTCGAGCTTGACGCCGGCGGCCTTCATCGCGTCGGCCTGCGGGATCGTGCGCGGGAAGCCGTCGAACAGGAAGCCGTTGGCGCAGTCCGGCTGCGCGATGCGCTCCTTGACGAGGCCGATGATGATGTCGTCGCCGACCAGGGCGCCGGAATCCATGACCGACTTGGCCTGCAGGCCCAGCGGCGTGCCGGCCTTGACGGCGGCGCGCAGCATGTCACCCGTGGAAATCTGGGGAATCCCGAACTGTTTGCAGATGAATGTGGCTTGCGTGCCTTTGCCGGCGCCGGGTGCGCCCAACAGAATCAGTCTCATGGAAGTCCTCGGAATGCTTGTATGTCAGCGGCAGCGCTGACGGCGCGCAGGCCGTCGCAAGTGCTTCTGGCGGCAAAGGATAGCATGCAGGCTTGGGCGCCTGCGCGCGCCGCAATAGTTCGTCAAAACAGCTGGCGCACCCGCTCCAGGTCCTGTGCGGTGTCCACGCCGGGGCCGGGCGCATGGTCGGTCACGTGCACCGCGATGCGGTGGCCGTGCCACATGGCGCGCAGCTGCTCCAGCGCCTCGGTCTGCTCGATCGGCGCCGGCGGCAGGCCCGGAAAGCGGCGCAGGAAGCCGGCGCGGTAGCCGTAGATGCCGACGTGGCGCAGCGGCGCCGGCGCGACGGGCAGCGACGGCACGCCGCCGGCGTTGCCGTCGCGCCACCATGGGATCGGCGCGCGGCTGAAATACAGCGCGTAGCCCTGTGTATCGCAGACCACCTTCACCACATTGGGATTGCGCAGGTCGTCCACGCTGTCGATTGCATGGGCCGCGGTGCTCATGCTGGCCGCGGGTGCGGCGTGCAGCAGGCCGGCCACGGCGTCGATCAGCGGCGGATCGATCAGCGGCTCGTCGCCCTGCACGTTGACGACGAGGTCCTCGCCGTCCAGGCCGAGCAGCGCGCAGGCCTCGGCCAGCCGGTCGCTGCCGGAGGCGTGGTCGTCGCGCGTCAGGATGGCTTCGACGCCGTGGGCGGCGCAGGCCTCCAGGATCTGCGGGCTGTCGCAGGCGACGACGGTGCGCCGGGCCTGCGACTTCAACGCCCGCTGCGCCACGCGCACGACCATCGGCGCATCGCCGAGCGCGGCCAGCGGCTTGTTCGGCAGCCGCGTGGAGGCCAGCCGCGCCGGGATCAGGACGGTGAACGGCGCCATCAGAGTTCCAGTTCTTCGTCGCTGAGCGTGCGGGCCTCGGTCTCCAGCAGGATCGGGATGCCGTCGCGGATCGGATAGGCCAGCCGGGCGCTGCGCGAGACCAGTTCCTGGCGCTCGCGGTCGTACTGCAGGGGGCCTTTGGTCACGGGGCAGACCAGCAGTTCGAGGAGCTTGCTGTCCATGGGCGGAGGAGGTCGGAGAGTCGAAAGCGGCTATGGTACCCGCGGGCCTGCGGGACGCAGCGCGTGCAGCCGGGCGTCGATCGCCTGCAGCGCCGCGGCGTCGAGCGCCACCTCCAGCGGCACGGCCCAGGCCTGCGGATGCCGGGCCCAGAGCTTGACCGCGTCCTTGGTCGTGCACAGCCACAGTGCCGGCGCGCCGGCCGGCGGTTGCCAGCGCTCGAAATCATGGTGGTCCGGCAGCGGCAGTTCCTGGATCCGGCGCAGGCCGGCCGCGCGCAGCATCGCGAAGAAGCGCTCGGGATGCGCGATGCCGGCCAGCGCCAGCACCGGCGTGTCGGCCAGGTCGGCCAGCGCCAGCCGCGCGCCGTCCGCCCGCTGCGTGCTGGCGGCCAGGCGCCGGCGTGCCCGCGCGCCGGCGAAGGCCGGATGCTCGCCCGTGTGCAGCACCAAGTCGGCCGGCCGCGGCCAGGGCTCGCGCAGCGGGCCGGCCGGCAGCAGCCAGCCGTTGCCGGTGCCGCGGTCGTCGAACACGCAGATCTCCAGGTCGCGTGCCAGCGCCAGATGCTGCAGGCCGTCGTCGCAGACCAGTAGTTCCGTCGCTGGGTGGCGCGCCAGCAGGGCCAGGCCGGCCTCGGCCCGGCGCGCGGCCACGAACACCGGCACCCGGCAGCTGCGCTGGATCAGCGCCGGCTCGTCGCCGACTTCCTGCGCGGGGCTGTCCGGCAGCACTTCGCGGCAGTCCGTGGTGCTGCGGCCGTAGCCGCGCGAGAGCACGCCGACGCGCCAGCCCTGCGCGCGCAGGTGCTCGACGAGGGCGATGGTCACCGGCGTCTTGCCCGATCCTCCCGCCACCACGTTGCCGACCACCAGCACCGGCACCGGCAGCCGCGTGCCGGACAGCCAGCCGCGCCGGTACAGCCAGCGGCGCAGCCCGGAGACGGCGCCGTAGAGCAGGGACAGCGGCCACAGTGGCCAGGCCAGCCGGCGCGACTGCCACAGCCGCGGGACCAGGTCGGACAGCCAGCCGCGCACGGCGCTCGCGACCGGCGGTCAGGTGCCCGACGCCGAACGCTGCGTCGCGAACGTGAGCTGCTGCAGCCCGGCGCGGCGTGCGGCGTCCATGGCCGTCACCACGGCCTGGTGCGGCGTGCTGGCGTCGGCGCTCACGACGATCACCGCGTCCCGTGCGCCTTCGGCCGCCGTGCGCAGCGCAGCGGCCAGGGCGTCCACGTTGCGCGTGTCCATCGGCCGCCGGTCCACGGCGTAGCGCCCGTCGGCCGCGATCGCCAGCACGATCTCGCGCGGCCGCTCGCGCTGCGGCTCGGCATTGGCCAGCGGCAGGCGGATCTGCAGCTCGGCGTACTTGCTGTAGGTCGTGGACAGCATCAGGAAGATCAGCACGACCAGCAGCACGTCGATGAACGGGATCAGGTTGATCTCCGGCTCTTCCCGGACGCGGCGGCGGAAGTTCATGTCAGTGTTCCACGGCGCCGGCGCGCCACCTGCAGGGCATGCAACCGGGCCGCGAGCAGCGGTTCGAACGGCCGCGGAGCCGGTTATGCCAGCGGACGCCGTGGACGGGCCTTGCCCGGCCGCAGGCGTCGCCCTCTTTGAGGGTGGCGAAGCGCGCAGCGCGGAGACTGGGGGTGTTCATTTCAACCGGCGCGGCGCAGGCCGTTCAGGTGCCGCGCGAATTGGTCCGAGGCCAGTTCCATCTGCAGCAGGTAGTCGTCGACCCGGGCGCGGAAGTAGCGCCAGAAGATCAGCGAGGGAATCGCCACCATGAGCCCGAACGCGGTATTGTACAGCGCCACCGAGATGCCGTGCGCCAGCTGCGCCGGATCACCCGAGGCGCCGCCGGCCGCGCCCGGCTGCGCGGCGAAGATCTCGATCATGCCGATCACGGTGCCCAGCAGGCCCAGCAATGGCGCGGCCGAGGCAATGGTGGCCAGCGCCGTCAGGTACTTCTCCAGCCGGTGCGCGACCGCGCGGCCGGCCGCTTCGATGGTCGCGCGCAGGTCGCTCTCGGTGCAGCGGGGGTCGGCGTTCAGCGCGCGCAGCCCGCTGGCCAGCACCTCGCCCAGCGCCGAGCTCTGCGCCAGGCGGGCGACGATGCCGGGGTCGGGCACCGTGCGCTGCGACACGGTGATCGCCTCGTCCAGCAGTTGGGGCGGCACGATCCTGCGCGGGGTCAGGTTGACGAAGCGTTCGATGATCAGCGCCAGCGCCAGGATCGAGCAGGCGATCAGCGGCCAGATCGGCCATCCGGCGGCTTGTATGATCGAAAACAACAGTAGTTCCCCTCTGGCAATGGATCGCGCTGCGGATTATGGCCCAGCGTTTATTCGCTTGGCTTTCGCCCGAATCGCCAGCAGCCGGCACCATCTTCCGCCTTGGTTCCACGCTCCACCTTCCTCACAGAAGTTGTGGATAACTTTGTGGAGAAAGCGCTTTGAAACGGCTGGCGTCCAGGATTGGCGCGGTTCCGTGACAGTTCGATGAAGAATTGAGCAGGAAAAAGACGATTGAAATCAATGTTCTTCGACATACATGCTGGCGCTGCGAGCCGCATGGCGGCTGATCGTCCCGCGGGCGGGTGTGCTGTGGAGTATTCGATTCCTGCATGCCGTGGCGCGAACCGGCGTGGGGATTGCGCGCGATGCTGACGGCCGCTCCGGCGCCCTCCGTCTGGGAGGTCGGCGCGCTGTGCCGCGCGGTGGCCGGCGTGCTGGAGCGCCAGTTCAACCCGGTGGCTGTGCGCGGCGAGGTGTCGGGCTTTTCGCGCGCCGCCAGCGGGCACTGCTACTTCCAGCTCAAGGATGCGCAGGGCCAGCTGCGCTGCGCGATGTTCCGGCGCGCGGCGGCGCTGCTGGACTTCTCGCCGCGCGACGGCGACCAGGTGGAGGTGCGCGGGCGGCTGGCCGTGTACGAGCCGCGCGGCGACCTGCAGCTGGTGGTCGAGAGCCTGCAGCGCGCCGGGCAGGGGGCGCTGTTCGAGCAGTTCCTGCGCCTGAAGGCGCGGCTGGAGGCCGAGAGCCTGTTCGATCCCGCGCGCAAGCGCCCGCTGCCGCTGCTGCCGCGCGGCATCGGCCTGGTCACGTCGCCCGGGGCGGCGGCGCTGCACGACGTGGCGACGGCGCTGCGGCGCCGGCTGCCGCACGTGCCGGTGCTGCTGGCGCCGGCGCTGGTGCAGGGCGCCGAGGCGCCGGTCGACCTGGTGCGGGCGCTGGAGCGGCTGTACGCCGTGGCGCGCGCGGGCGACGCGGCCATGCCGCTGGACCTGATCCTGCTCGTGCGCGGCGGCGGCGCCATCGAGGACCTGTGGGCCTTCAACGACGAGGCGCTGGCACGGTGCATCGCGCGCAGCCCGGTGCCGCTGGTCAGCGGCGTGGGCCACGAGACCGACTTCACCATCGCCGACTTCGTGGCCGACCTGCGCGCGCCCACGCCCACGGCCGCGGCCGAGCTGGCGGCGCAGCCGCGCGAGGTGTGGCTGGGGGCGCTGGAGCGCATGGCCGACCGGCTGCGCGATGCGGCCGGCCGCCAGCTCGATGCGCGGGCGCAGCGGCTGGACCAGGCCGCCGCCCGGCTCGGCAGGCCATCGCAGGCCGCCGGCCGCCAGCGGCTCGCGCTGGAGCGGCTGGCGCAGCAGCTGCAGCACGGCCTGCGCACGCAACTGGCGCAGCAGCACCATGCACTGGCGCTGCGGCAGCCGCGGCTGGCGCAGGCGCTGCAGCTGCGCGTGCAGCGTGCGCACGAACAGCTGGCGCATGCCCAGCGCGTGCTGGAGCTGCTGGACCCGCGCGTGGCGCTGCAGCGCGGCTATGCCTGGCTGAGCGACGCGCGCGGCCAGGCCATCTCCAGCGTGGCGCAGCTGCAGCCGGACGATGCGGTACGCGCCGTTCTGGCCGACGGTGAGGCCGATCTGCGGGTGCTGCAGCGACGTCGCGTTTAATTCCTACAATGCCGCGTCGCCGCTGGCGCCATCATGGTTTCTTTCACCCCACGAGGACAAAACAATGGAACACAAGCTGCCCCCCCTGCCGTATCCCATCGACTCCCTGGCCCCCCACTACTCCCAGGAGACGCTGGAGTATCACCACGGCAAGCACCACAACGCCTACGTCGTCAACCTGAACAACCTGCAGAAGGGCACGGAGTTCGAGAACATGGCGCTGGAGGAGATCGTCAAGAAATCCAGCGGCGGCATCTACAACAACGCGGCCCAGATCTGGAACCACACCTTCTTCTGGAACTGCATGAAGCCCAATGGCGGCGGCGAGCCCTCGGGCAAGCTGCTGGAGGCGATCAACGCCAAGTGGGGCAGCTACGCCGCGTTCAAGGAAGCCTTCGTGAAGTCCGCCGTGGGCAACTTCGGCTCGGGCTGGACCTGGCTGGTCAAGAAGGCCGACGGCAGCGTGGACATCGTCAACACCGGCGCCGCCGGCACGCCGCTGACCACCGCCGACAAGGCGCTGCTGACGGTCGACGTCTGGGAGCACGCCTACTACATCGACTACCGCAACCTGCGGCCCAAGTTCGTCGAGACCTTCCTCGACAAGCTGGTCAACTGGCAGTTCGCCGAAGCCAACTACGCCTGATCGCGCGCCGCATCCGGCGCAGCACGCCCCGCCTCGCGCGGGGCGTTTTCGTTCCGGGCGGTGCCGCGTCAGCGCTCCGGCTGGAACGGCGGACCCGCCAGCCGCGTGCCCGCCTTGATGCCCTTCTTCGAGAACCAGCCCTGGTTCATCTCCAGCACGAAGCGCACCGGCCGGGTGGAGCAGTGCGATGCAGTGGTCTGCGGCTGCATGTCCACCAGGTTCACGATGGTGCCTTCGTCGTCGACGAAGGCCGCCGTCAGCGGCAGCGGCGTGTTCTTCATCCAGAAGCACTGCACGGCCGGTTCCTCGAACGCGAACAGCATGCCTTCGTGCTGCGGCATCTGCCGGCGGTACATCAGGCCGATCTGGCGCTGCAGCGGGGTCGCGGCCACCTGCGCGTCGATCCGGTACATGCCGGTGGCGAGCTGGGTGCGCGGCAGGTCGAGCTGCGGCTCCTCCTGGGCCGCGGCGGCGCCGGCGAAGGCGATGGAGAGCAGGGCAGCGAGAAGGCGGAACGCGCGCATGGGAAACCGGTCGTCGGAGCAGCGGAAGCCGCCATTGTCCACGCGACGGCACCCTTAGAATCGCGCCGCCTTTTTTCGCCGGCCAGCTCCTGCCCGCGCCGCGCCCCTCTGCCTCCACCGCTCCCCGGAACCGTCGCCGCCATGCCCTACCAGCACATCCAGCCGCCCGTCCAGGGCCGCAAGATCACCGTCAACGCCGACCATTCGCTGAACGTGCCCGACGAGCCCGTCATCCCGTTCATCGAGGGCGACGGCGTCGGCGTGGACGTCACGCCGGTCATGCGGCAGGTGGTGGACGCCGCCGTCGAGCGCGCCTACGGCGGCGGGCGCCGCATCCGCTGGATGGAGGTCTTCGCCGGCCGCAAGGCCACCCGCGTCTACGGTCCGGACGTCTGGCTGCCCGAGGAGACCGTGGCCGCCGTGCGCGACCACGTGGTCTCGATCAAGGGGCCGCTGGACACGCCGGTCGGCGGCGGCATCCGCTCGCTGAACGTCACGCTGCGCCAGGCGCTGGACCTGTACGTCTGCCTGCGCCCGGTGCGCCACTTCGCCGGCGTGCCGTCGCC
This sequence comes from Pseudorhodoferax sp., assembly GCF_047601025.1. NCBI lineage: Bacteria > Pseudomonadati > Pseudomonadota > Betaproteobacteria > Burkholderiales > Comamonadaceae > Pseudorhodoferax > Pseudorhodoferax sp. Next base: position 5,267,542 of record NZ_JASGJZ010000001.1, on the reverse strand, counting down.
GCTGCGCGAGCCGGAGAAGACCGACATGGTCATCTTCCGCGAGAACTCCGAGGACATCTACGCCGGCATCGAGTTCCCGGCCGGTTCCGAGCAGGCGGCGCGGCTGATCGACTTCCTGACGCGCGAGCTGGGCGTGCACGGCATCCGCTTTCCGGCGACCTCGGGCCTGGGCATCAAGCCGGTCTCGCGCGAGGGCACGGAGCGGCTGGTGCGCAAGGCCGTCCAGTACGCGATCGACCACGACCGCCCCAGCGTGACCCTGGTGCACAAGGGCAACATCATGAAGTTCACCGAGGGCGCGTTCCGCGACTGGGGCTACGCGCTGGTGCAGCGGGAATTCGGCGCCGAGCCGATCGACGGCGGCCCGTGGTGCCGCCTGGCGAACCCGCGCACGGGCCGGCCGATCGTGGTCAAGGACGCGCTCACCGACGCCTTCCTGCAGCAGATCCTGATGCGCCCGGCCGAGTACGGCGTGATCGCCACGCTGAACCTGAACGGCGACTACCTGTCCGACGCCGCGGCCGCGCAGGTCGGCGGCCTCGGCATCGCGCCCGGCGCCAACCTGTCGGACACCGTGGCCATGTTCGAGGCCACGCACGGCACCGCGCCCAAGTACGCCGGCAAGGACTACGTGAACCCCGGCTCGCTGATCCTGTCGGCCGAGATGATGCTGCGCCACCTGGGCTGGAAGGAGGCCGCGGACCTGCTCATCCGCGCCATGGAAGGCGCCATCCGCTCCAAGCGCGTGACCTACGACTTCGCCCGGCTGATGGAGGGTGCGACCCAGGTGAGCTGCTCCGGCTTCGGGCAGGCGACGGTCGCGGCGATGGACGAGTGATCCGTCGGGCCTCGCGCCGGCGGCGGGCGCCGCTGCGCAGCGGCGCCCCCGGCACGGGTCATGGCCCGGTGGTCAGGTCTTCCAGCAGGGTGTCGGCCAGGGCTTCCTCGGCGATGGCCCGCCCGTGCCGGCGCATGGCGGGGGCCAGCGCTGCATCCCAGCGCGCCTCGGCGTCAGGGCCAGCCAGGGCCAGGCCCGATGCGGTGGCTTGGTGCGCGGCGGCTTCGTAGCGGGCCGAGTCCATGCGCCAGGGCGTCGCGCCGGCGTACGTCAGCAAGTGGTTGACGATGCGCACGCCCGCCCAGTCGAAGTCGGCGTGGCAGCGCAGATGGGCGCCGGCGCGGCCGAGCTGCTCCAGCAGGCTGCGCTGGGCCGCCGCCGGCATGCCGTCGGTGCAGACCAGTGGGGCGCCGTGCGTGCCGAGCCGCTCCGCGGCGATGGCCAGCAGGTTGGGGTTCTCGCACACGAAGACCGGGCGGCCGGCCACGGGCCAGTCCGGCCGCTGGCGCAGCAGCCAGCGCAGCGACAGGTAGGCCGGTTCCCCGCAGAGCCAGGGCGCGGCGTCCAGGTGGCGCGGCACGGGCAGGTTCAGCACCAGCACCGGGCGCGCGAGTTCGTTGACCAGCACGCCGGCGCGGGCCCAGACGTCGCGGATACGCTCTTCCTGGGGCGGGGTGTCCGGCTCGGCGGCCAGAGCATCCGCTGACGCCTCGCCATGCCGCCAGGCCGCCAGCACCAGGGTGGCTGTCGGCCGCCCCGCATCGAGGGCGTGGGCATCGCCCAGGGCCAGCGCGGCCAGCTGCGAACGGGGCAGGCCCGCGGCCGGCAGCCGGGCCAGCACGGCGCCGGCCTGCGTCAGGAGGTCTTCCGCCGCCACCGGGTCCTGCCGGGCCAGGCGCTTGAGCAGGCCGAGGCCGGTGGCGGCCTGCAGCCAGGCGCCGAGGCGCGGGTCGCGGCCCGGTCGCGTCTGCACCGCCGCCCAGGCGGCCTGCGCGGCGGCGCGTTCGGCGGTGGCATCGGCGATGGGACCGTCCAGGCGCTCCAGCGCCGCGCGCAGCGAGTCCGCGAGGCCGGCGGCCTGCAGCCGGGCCTGGAGGTCGGCCAGGTCCAGCCGCAGCGAGCGCGCCGGCCTGGCCGGGCGCCCGCTCAGCAGTGCCAGCGCTTCCTGCTCGTGGGCTTGCAGCCGGTCGAGCAGCAGCCTGCCGCCGTCCGTGCCGCCGCGCTCGTAGTGGCGCCGCAGCCGCTGGCGCAGCGCCGCCAGCGCCGGGCCGCCCAGCAGGCGCTGCAGCCGCGGGTCAGGCGCCGTCGCCATGCCCGGATGCGGAGGGCGGGAAGCGTCGGTCCGGGTCGTCCTCGCGGCGGCGCGCGCGGCCGTCCCAGACCCAGCGCGAGACGTGCACCGCGTCCACGCCCTCGCGGCGCTGCAGCTGCGCGATCGCCACGCCGGGCAGTTCGGCCGAGCAGGCCCATTCGCGCTCGCTGGTGATGACGAAGTCCAGGTCGAACTCGCGCACCAGCGCCCAGCAATGGGCGCGCGCGCCGTCGTCGATGCCGGCGAAGGCCTCGTCCAGCAGCACCAGCCGCGGCGCCTGCGCGCTGCCGGCCTGGCTGTAGAAGCTGGAGACGGCGGCGAACAGCGGCACCGTCAGGCCCAGCGCGCGCTCGCCGCTGGAGGCGGGGCCGGACAGCGGGCGCCACTGCCCGTCCTGCCAGCGCTGCACGCGGAAGCGGTGCCAGCGGCGGTAGTCCAGCGCGCGGGCCAGTTGTTCCTGCAGGCTGCCGCCTTGCTCCACGTCTGCCCGGCTGCGCTCGGCCGCGATGCGCTGCTGCAGCATCTCGCCGACCACGCGACGGTCCTGCGCGGTCCACAGGTCGGCGCTGGTGTTGAGCAGGCGCTGGCGCGCGGCGTCCAGGCCCACGGGCGCGCCATCGGCCCCTTCGGGCAGCGTCTCCCACTTCAGCCGGAAGCGCACGCCGGTGGAGGTGGGCCGCTTGTGCAGTTCCTCGTTGACGGCGTTCACCTGGGCGTCGGCGTCGCGCAGCAGTTTCTGCACCGCGGCGGCGATCTCGGCCTCCAGGTGGTTTTCCAGCACCTCGCGCTCGCCGGCGGTCAGCAGCTCGCGGCGCTGCGCGATCTCGCCGGCCAGCCGCAGGCCGAGCTGGTCGGGCCGCTCGGGCCGGTTCTGATAGACGATGTGCACCACCAGGCCGTAGTCGCTGGTCTCGGCCTGGGCCTGGTGGCTGAGCGCGGCCAGCGCGCGGCCGAGCTCGGTGTAGTCCTGCGAGACCAGCGACTGCACGCGGCTCCAGGCCTCGTCGTCGTCCTTCACGGCCGCGAGTGCCTGTTCGGCGCGGCGGGCGAGCGTCAGCGCGGGTTCGATGGTCCACGGCACGCCCAGCGGCGGCACCTCGGCATCGGGCATCGCCGTGGCCAGCAGCCCGGTGGCGGCGAAGCCCTGCAGCTGCGCCACGGCGTGCTGGCGCGCGGCAGCGCGCTCGTCCAGCGTGGCGGCGGCGTCGTGGCTGCGCTGCTCGGCCTTGGCGCGGGTTTCGCCGGCGACGCGGCGCGCTTCGTTGTGCAGGCGCTGCTGCGCCTCGCCGTCCTGCACCGCGGCGCGTGCCTCGGCCAGGCGGTGGCGCACGGCCTCGACTTCCGCGCCGATCGACTCGCGCAGCGTCTGCCACTGGATGCGCGCTTCGTTGGCCAGCAAGCTGCGTTCGGCCGCCTGCTCGGCGGCCTGGCGAGCCGCATCCTCGGCTTCCTGCTCGCGTTCCAGCTGCTGCCGGTGTTCGGCCATGGCGTCGCGCAGGTCGCGGGCCGCGTTCGCCAGCGCGTGCACCAGGTCGCCGAAGGCTTGCAGAGACCCGGCGACGGCCTGCAGCGCCGCGCGCGTGGCGGGCAGGGCCATGTCGGCGGCGTCGCGCGCCAGGGTCTGCCGCGCCTGCTCCCAGGCGTCGGCCGCGTCGCGCCAGCGGCGCTCGGCGTGGTCCAGCCGCTGGCGCGCGGCTTCGTACTCCCGCGCGCAGGCAGCGGCCTGCGCATGGGCGCTGCGCAGCGCGTCGTCGCTCGGGGCGTCCTGCCATTCCTGCGCGGCCTGCCGCCGGTCGCCGTCCAGCCGCGCCAGCGCCAGCTGCAGCGCGGCGCCCTCGGCGACCAGTTCGGCCAGGCGCTCGGCGATCTGCGCCAGCCGCCGCGTCCGGGCGGCGGCGCGCGCGGCGTAGCCGATGAATTCGGCGCGCGGCTTGGCCCAGGCGCCGGCCAGCGCGCCCAGGCGGAAGCGCCCGTCCGGCGCCAGCCAGGCCTCGGCCCCGGGGTCATCCTGCAGGCCGCAGGCCACGCCTTCGAGCAGGCGCTGCACCTGCTCGGGGGCGACGGCGGCCGTGGCCTCGGGCGCGGCCTGCAGCCAGCCGGCCAGTGGCGCGGCCTGCGGCGGCCGCGCCAGCCACTGCGCATCGTGCGGCAGCGGCGTGCCGTCGGCGCCGAGCAGCGCGCCCTCGGGCGTGACCCAGGCGTCCAGCAGGCCGGCGGCCTGCAGCGCGGCTTCCAGGCCGGCGCGCTCGGCGTCGGCGACCTGCGGCTGGAAGTCGACCAGCTGCCACAGTGGCGCGCCGGCGCGGCCGCTGCGCGCGGCCTCGGCGCGCCAGTGCGGCGCGGGCGGCTGAGCGTCCTCGCCGCGCTCCAGGCGCGCGCGTTCGGCCAGCAGCGCCTGCTGTTCCTCCTCCAGCACCGCTTGCCGCGCATCCAGCGCGGCCTGGCGCTGCGCCAGCCGCTGGGCGGCGGCCTGCTGGGCCTGCGCCAGCGCGGCGCGCGCCGGGTTCTCGCCGTCGAGGCTGCGGCTCCACAGGGCCAGGCCGTCCAGCACGGCAGCGGCGTCGTCCGGCCGCAGCTGGCGCAGCCCGTCCAGGTGGTTCTGCCAGGCGTCCAGCAGCGCTTGCGCCTGCTGCGCCACGGCGTCGTCGGCCGCGGCGCGGCGCTCGGCGGCGTCGTCGGCCTGGTCGCGGCACAGGTCGTGCTGTTCCTGCGCGTGCGCATGCACGTCGGCCGCGCGCTCGGCGGCGTCGCAGCGTTGCAGCAGCAGGTCGACCTGCTCGCGGCGTGCGCCGGCGGCGCGGCGCAGCGCCTGCCGCGCCGTTTCCAGGGCCAGCGGCTCCAGCGTGCCGGCTTCGGCGCCGGCCAGTGGGCTGGCGGCCAGCGCGTCGGCCAGGCCGGCGCCGGCGGCGCCTTGCGCGGCGTCGCCGCGCTGCGCGGCCAGCACGCGCCCGGCCTGCTCGGCACGCTCGGCGCGTAGCCGGCTGGCCTGCCGTTCGCGGGCCAGGCGGTGCTCGGCCTCGCGCCGCGCCTGCTCGGCGCGGGCGGCGTCGTCCGCGCGGCGGCGGGTGTCGCGCTCGGCGGCCTCGAGCTGCCGCGCGCTGGCCATCGCGGGATCGTTCTGCAGCGCTTCCAGGCGCATGCGCGCGGCGGCCAGCGCAGCCTCGGCTGCGCCCAGCTGCGCGATGGCGGCGGCTTCGGCGGCCTGGGCCTGCTGCAGCGCCTGGCGGCTGTCGTTGACCTCGCGGCTGGCACTGTCGAAGCCGGTCTGCGCGCTGCGCAGCGCACGCGCCTGCCGGCGCGCCTGGGTGGCGGCATAGCGCTGGTAGCGCTGGCTGAACTGGCCGATGGCGCGCTCCAGCGCCTCGTACTCGGCCAGTTCGCGGCGGTAGGCCTCCAACTGGTTCAGCGCCTCGGCGACGTCGGCCAGCAGGTCGATGGGCAGCGGCGGCAGCGCTTCGGTCAGCGCCTGCGACAGGCTGGATTCGTCCGGCTTCTTCGACAGCTGCGGCTGGCGCAGCTGGATCAGCGTGTCCATCAGCGCGGCGTAGCGCGTGGGGCCGAGGTGGAACAGCCGCTCGTCGACGGCGCGGCGGTACTCGGTGGCGTTCGGAAAGAGCTGGCCGCCCAGCGGCTCCAGCGCGTCGCGCAGGCGTTCGCGCGTGAGCACCACGCGGGTCGGGCCGATCAGCCACAGGTCCTGCCCGACGCGGCCGTGCTCCATCAGGAAGAACCAGCTGTCGACCGACGCGCGCGCGGCCGCCGCCGCGAGGCCGCAGCCCAGCGTCAGGTAGTGCGGTGTGCCGTCGCCGTCGACGCGGCCGAACTCGATCCAGGCGTAGCCGGTGCGGCGTTCGTGGCGGCCCAGCAGCAGGTTCCAGGCCATCTTCTTGGCCGGGTCGCCGTCGGGCTCGATGCGCGAGGACTTGAGGTTGGCATCGAGCAGGAAGGGCAGCGTCAGCGACAGCACCTTGGACTTGCCGGTGCCGTTGTTGCCGCGCAGCAGCAGGTGGCCGTCGCGGAACCAGAATTCCTCGCTGTCGTAGTGGAACAGCTCGACCAGGCCCAGGCGCAGCGGTTGCCAGCGCGCCAGGGCGGGTTCGGGCAGGTGGGGGCGGGGGGGCTGGGACATGTCGGGTCAGAACAGCGTGTCCTGTGTGGGCGGGGCGGCCGCGGCGCGGATCTCGGCATCCCCCAGCGCGAAGCGGGCCAGCGCCGGCAGCGGCTGCACCCGGCCATCGACCAGCGCGACCAGGCGCAGCTGCGCCAGCCGTTCCAGCGCGGTGCGGGCCAGCTCGTGCTCGGTGCCGGACTCGCGCGCGGACTTGCGCCAGTAGCTGCCGAAGCGCTGGCGGGCCTCGGCCAGGAAGGCGGCGACGTCGGCCGGCGTGCTGGCCGGCGGCGATGCACCCGCGCGGCTCCGGCCGGCCAGGAACTCGGCCACCAGCAGCGTGGCATGGGCTTCCGTGCCTTCGGCCGGCATGGCCACGTCGGTCAGCGCGCCGTCCTCGTCGACCAGGGCCAGGCCCTCGGCGCGCTGCTCGGCGGCCAGGCCGGTGGCCTCGCACAGGCGCAGGGCCATCGTGCCGCGCTGGTTGGCGAAGTAGGCGCGCTGGGCGTCGTCGAGCGTATCCAGATAGAGCACCGGATCGTCCAGCAGCCGGCGCGCGAGCTGGTGGCGCAGCGCGGTGCGCAGGCCTTCGTCGCTGTCGGGCACGTGTTCGGCGACCAGCGACGCGAGGCGTTCGTCCAGCGTCACCGGCATTTGCCCGGCCGGCCAGGTGGACGGGCCGCGCATGGCGGCCAGCATGCCGGCCAGCACGCGGCGCTGCACGTCGTACAGCGCGTCCGCGCCGTCGCCGCCGGCCGCGGCCTCGCGCACGAAGCCTTCTTCGTCGCCGGCCACGCGCTGCAGCACGCCCAACGCCAGCAGCGTGCGGCACACGGCCACCAGCTCGCGCCGCTCGTGCGCGGCCGTCAGGGTGAAGGCGAAGCCGCGCGACTGCAGCGCCGGTTCGGCCGCCAGCGCCAGCAGCCGGTCGCCCAGCAGGCGCAGCGTGATCTGCGCCTCGGCGCGCTCGAGCACCGCGCAGGCCAGGCACAGCAGCACGTAGCGGCGGCGCTCGTAGCCGGGCAGGCCGCGGGTGGCGTCGTCCAGGTCGGCCGGGCGCTTGTACAGCCGGGCGCAGTCGCGCTCGATGTGCAACGGCCAGCCGGCCTCGCGCGCGAACCAGGTGCGCAGTTCGTCGGCATGGCGGCGCACGGCGGTGAAGTCCTCGTGCGCCGGCGTCATCAGCGGCGTCATCAGCAGCGCGCGCAGCGCCTGGCGGCGCTCGTCGTCGCGGTGGTGCTGCTGCTGGCGGGCGATCTGGCGGGTATCGGTCATGCGTCCTCGTCCACCAGGGCGATGGTCAGCAGGTGGTCGCGGCCGGCGAGCCTGCCGGCCGGTGTGCAGATCTCGGCCCGGCTGCCGGCGGCCAGGGGCTGCAGCCGGATGCGCAGCAGGCCGTCGCCGCTGAGCCGCTCGACCGGCGTCCCGGGGCCGGCCTGCGCGGCCAGCGCTTCGCCGAGCAGTGACAGGAACAGGCCGAAGGCGTGCGGGTCGAGTTCGCCCAGTTCGGACAGCTTCACCGGCCGGCCCGTGGCCAGGCGCCGGCGCGCGGCCTCGATCTGCGCGTGCTCTTCCTGCAGCTGCGCGGCCAGCAGCCGGCGCGCCTCGTCGCGCACCTGCACCTGCGGCAGCGCGCCGCGCGGCGCGGCTTCGCCGTACATGCGCAGGCGCGGGTGGATGCACAGCGGTGGCGCCTCAGCCCAGGGCGTGCTGGCCGGCAGGTCCTCGGCGCCCGGCTGCAGCGCCGGGTTCAGCGCGAAGTGGCGCGCGGGCTGCAGCGCGAAGGCCGCGCGCGCCAGCCGGTGCGTCTGCGCATCGTCGGTGCAGGCGGCGAACCAGTGGGCCAGCACCCGGAAGTCGGCCGAGCGGTCGCTGCGTCCGCTGCGGCGTTCGTTCAGCGCGGCGATGGCGGACAGCAGCTGCGGAATCGCGGCGCGCGCCTTGGCGCGCAGCAGTTCGGCCTGCGGCGGGTCGTGGCGGTCGGCGACGAACCAGCGGCGCAGGCCGCGCCAGCGCTCGCGCCAGGCCAGCAGGCCGCGTGTCTGCACGTCGCGCTGTTCGTCCTCGTCGCCGGGCGCCGCGTCGCGTGCCTCGCGCTGCACGGCCAGCCACAGCAGCGTCTCGATGCGTGGCGCCAGTGCCAGGATGCGCTGCGCGATGCCGCCGGAGCGGCCGACCAGGTCGCCGATGAAACGTTCCAGGTAGTCGATCAGCCGGCGCTTGTAGGCGACGACGGCCTGCGCATCGGCCTGCTGCAGCTCCACGCTGCGCGCGATGCCGGCCATGAAGGCCTGGGCGTTGTCGGCCAGGCTTTCGAACACGCGCACCAGGTCGCGCAGCGTGGCGTGCACCTTGGCGGCGTCGGGCGCGTCCTCGGCGGCCAGCGCCTGCAGGGCTTCGAGCCGGTGCGCGATGTCCTCCAGCGCCACGGTCTGCAGCTCGGCGCGGCGCGAGAGGGTGCGCGCAAAGGTCTCCAGCGCCGTCTCTACCGCTTCGCCGCCCTGCGACAGCCGGTACAGGAACTTGGCACGGTAGAAGTCGGCGATGCTGGCCACGCGCGTGGTGTCGGGCTGCGATTCGAGGTTGCCCCAGTCGGTGAGCTGGTTCAGCGCGAGCTGCAGTTCCTCCAGCCGCGGCGCGGCGGGCAGCGCCTGCCAGCGACCTTCGGCCAGCACCTCGTCGGGCCGCAGATGCAGGCGGAACTGGCGCTTGGCGGCCGCGAAGACGTCCATCACCGCGCGGTACAGCACGGCCTTCTCGGCGCTGACGTGGCGAAACAACTCGGCCTGGGCGCCGGAAGGACGGCCGGCCTGCGCCATCCCCGGGCTCACTCGGCGCGGATGTTGCCGGCCTGCACGACCCGGCTCCACTTGGCCACTTCGTCGGCGACGAAGCGCGCCGCATCGGCCGGCGTGCCGGGCACCGCGGTGTTGCCGGTGGCGGCGAAGCGCTCGCGCACCTCGGGCAGCGCCAGGATGTGCTGCACCTCGCGGTTCAGCCGCTCGGCCACGGCCGCGGGCAGCCCGGCGGGGCCGGCCAGCCCGGTCCAGGACTGGGCGACGACGCCCGGCTGGCCGGCCTCGGCCATGGTCGGCAGCTCGGGCAGCAGGTCGTTGCGCTCCGGGCTGGTCACGGCCAGGCCGCGCAGCTTGCCGCCCCGCACCTGGGCGCCGGCGGCCGTGGCGTTGACGAACAGCAGGTCCACCTGGCCGCCGATCAGGTCGGTGATGGCCGGCGCGTCGCCCTTGTACGGCACGGCGTTGAAGTCGATGCCGGCGGCCTGCTTGAGCAGTTCCATCGACATGTGGCCCGACGAGCCGATGCCGGTCAGCGCGAAGTTGATCGACTTCGGCCTGGCCTTGGACATGGCCACCACGTCGGCCACGCTCGCGCCCTTGAACGCCGGCGAGGCCAGCAGCACGTTGCCGGCGCGCGTGATCATCGCGACGTGGGTGAAGTCCTTGCGCGCGTCGTACTTCACGTTCGGATTCACCAGCTGGTTGATGGCGTGCGTGCCGGGCCCGGTGACGACCAGCGTGTAGCCGTCGGCCGCCGCCCGCGCCACCTGCTCGGAGCCCAGCGAGCCGTTGACGCCGGGCCGGTTCTCCACGATGACCGGCTGGCCCAGCCGCCGCGCCAGTTGGTCGCCGATCAGCCGGCCGATCACGTCGGTCTGCCCGCCCGGCGGGAAGGGCACGACCACGGTGATCGGCTTGCCGGGGTAGGGCGCCTGGGCCAATGCCGCGGGGGCGCAGCCCGCGGCCAGCAGCAGCGCCAGCGCGCTGCGGCGCTGGGGGAACGACGGTCGGTGCATCGGATGTCTCCTGGGAATGGCTGAGGCGCGGACCATAACCCACCGGTGCCCGCTCCTCAGCGGCCGAGCTGCCGCAGGTGCCGGGCCAGCGTGGCGTGCGACAGCTCGCCGATGCGTGCGTCCACCAGGCGGCCCGCGCCGTCGAAGAAATAGGTCGTCGGCAGCGCCCGGTGGCCGAACGCCTGGCCGGCGCTGGCCTTGGGATCGAGCAGCAGGTTGCGCAGGTTCAGCTGGCGCGCGGACAGGTACTGCAGCACGCGGGCCGCGCTCTCGCCCTGGTTGATGAAGACCACGTGCACGTCCGGCCGCTGCGCCTGGGCCTGCTGCAGCACCGGCATCTCGCGCTGGCAGGGCGGGCACCAGGTGGCCCAGAGGTTCAGCACCACCGGCCGGCCGCGGAAGGAGCGCAGGTCCACGCTCCGCCCGTCCGCGGTGGCGAGCTGCAGCGCCGGCAGCGTGCGCTCCTGGCGCAGGCCGTGCCATTGCAGCGCCAGCGAGCCCGCCAGCCACAGCCCGCTGGCCAGGGTCAGCGCCGCCAGCACCGGCCGCCGCGCGGGCCGGCGCGGCGGCACCAGCGCGGCCGCGGCGAGCCAGCCGCCGACGATGCCGGCGACCGGGCTCCAGCCGCCGTCGCGCAGGTCCAGCACGTCCAGCGGCTGCGCCAGGTAGGCCTCGCGGTAGCTCCAGACGAAGGCCAGCCGCGCGCACAGCAGCGAGATGCCGAGCAGCCACCACAGTTGCGCGTCCACCGCCACGCCGTGCCGGCGCCCCAGCCGCTGGCCGAGCATGAAGCCCAGCAGCACGGCGCCGAGCAGCAGCAGCGGCGCGGCCGGCAGCACCAGCGGGCCGAGTTGGAGGCTCAGGTCCATGCGGGGGCGTGGCTGCCGGGCGGCATCGACGGGCGGCGGTAGCCCACGGTCGCACGGCCCAGGCGGACGGCGGGGCGCACCGCGCACAGCAGGCCGAAGCCGGAGTCCGCCGTCGCGAGGAAGGGCGCGCGGTCCGGTGGCACGGCCTGCAGGCCATGGGGCACGCGCGGCAGGCCGCGCAGCCACTGCGCGGTCTGCGCCAGCGAGACCTGCACGTGCCAGCTGCCGCCTTCGCGCTGCTGGCGCCACAGCGCGGCCGCCGCGCCGAAGACCATCAGGTAGCCGGTCGCCTGGTCCAGGATCTGCATCGGCAGCGCGCGCGGCATGCCGTCGCCGGCGGCCTCGCCCTCGGCCTGGTTGAAGCCCATGGCGGTCTGCAGCAGGGAGTCGAAGCCGCGCCGCGCGGCCCAGGGGCCCTGCGCGCCATAGGCCGTCAGCGAGACGCAGACCAGGCCTGGCCGCAGCGCGGCCAGCACCTCGGGGCCCCAGCCCAGCGCGGCCAGGCCGCCGGGCCGGTAGCCCTGCGAGAACACGTGCGCGCCGGCCAGCAGGGCGCGCAGCTGCGCCTGGCCCTGGTCCGTGCGCAGGTCCACGTGGGCCGAGCGCTTGCCGCGGCTGGTGTCGGCGATGGCCTCGATGTTGGGCAGGTGCGGGCTGTTGACCAGCAGCACGTCCGCGCCGAGCGCGGCCAGCGCCCGGCCGCCGACCGGGCCGGCCAGGATGCGCGTGAGGTCCAGCACGCGCACGCCGTCCAGCGGCGGGGCGTCGCCGGCCAGGGGCGGCAGCGCCAGCGGCGGCGCTTCGCCGATGCGGGTGATCGTCAGCAGCGGCTGCGCGGCGACGGCCTGCGCCTGCGGCGTGGCGTCCCATTGCGCGAAGCTGCGCAGTGCGCTGGCGACCAGGCCGCGCTCGGCCGTGGCCTGCTCGAAGTCCAGCGCGCGCCAGCCCAGCAGGGCCTGCTCGGCATCGGCGCGCCGGGCGCGGGCCGGTTCCAGCCCCAGCAGGCGCAGCGCGCCGTCGCGGTGGTGCGCGAAGTTGGCATGCAGCCGCACATGGCCGTCGGCGCAGCGGTACAGGCCCGAGAAGACGTCCCACTGCGCCGGCACGCGGCCGTCCAGGCTGAACCAGCCGCTGCATTCGGTGGCCGCGTGCGCCATGTCGATGGCGACCTGCTGGCGGGCGATGCCGCGCGCCTGGCCCAGTTCGCAGGCGGCCAGCGCCGCCGCGGCCATGCTGGCCTGGGCCGCGGTGCCGACGGCGAAGGAGGAGGGGAATACCGGGTCCTGCCCGGTCAGCGCGAGCTGGGTGAGCGCCTCGGCCGGGAGCGCGGCGAGGCGCCAGATCGCGGCGGCGGTGTCGTGCGCGTCCATGCTCAGGGGGCGTGAATGAAAGGACTCACAAGAAACGGCGTCAAGCTACAGGCCATCGCACCCTAGTGGTGCAAACGTTAGGGCTGTAACGCCTGCGGGCAGACTGACGGTTCTCGACTCGAGAGTAAAAGCCCTTGACCGGCGATAGAAATGGGGACTGGTGGTCACATAGAGCACATGCATCGTTGAGAAATTGAAAAATCTTAGCGTGCGTTCGAGATCTTTCTTCATTGATTTTCAAGCAATCTGGCGCTTGCCGAGAGGTGTATCATGTCGCCTTTCAATAGCTCCAAAGAAGGATTCCTTGTGATTAAAAAGCAACTCCATTGCATTAAAGCAACGTTATTTATTCTATTATCTGTTTTTTGTTCCTCGGTTATTTCCGAGCCGACATCCAATGCTGTAACTTTAACATATGTCCGGCCATATGCTGTTGGTGATGTGGTTTTTATAGGGGCAAATATGCCTGCCGGATCTTTTTGTAGTTATCCATTTTTCTCAATAAATATCTCGACAAATTCTGGAAAGGCGATGTATGCGGCGGCATTGGTTGCGTTGTCTCAGAAGAAATATGTTTATATTGAAATCAATGAATGTGGAAATGGAGAGGCTGGTTCGAACTTGGTTCAGTCGATTTATGTTTTGTACTGAATGATCTCTGTCGTCATGATTAATTTCCGGCGTGTTCTCTTGTTGCCGATGGTTTTTGTTTCTATTTGGTTGGAGTGTTCGGCGCAGACGAATGATTTATTAATATACATACCGAATCTCTTTCCGCCTGCTGCTGAGTCTGTTAACTCTGATCCAGAGGGCGCAGGTACGTCGACTGGGGGTGTCAGCGCTGAAACTGCGGCTTCGGCGTTAAAACCTGACTCAACAGTAAAAGTTCCAATGCTTCAAAATGCAGTCAAAGGTGCTCCTCCGCCAACAAGCGTTCCGAAAACTTCATATGACTGGCCGGCGTGTAGGGTTTGTTATGGAGGGGCGCCGTGATTTCTAGAAGGGTTTTGAGAATTTTAACTATATACATTGGGGTGACTGGATCTAATGCCTATGCTCTCGGGGCTGTAAGTCGCTCGTGCTCAATGAGTGAATTAAATACGGTATTGAGCGATACGACGCGTACGGCAATGCTGTTGCTATTCAAGGCAATAAGTCAGATGTCCGTTGAAGAGTACAAGAAAATTTCTTCTGAGGCAAAAACGAAGCAAGCACTGAATTGGTGGGCATTGGAGTCAGTGACAACTGACTACTTTGCTGATAGATACTTTTTGTTTGCAAAAACCAAGGCATTAAAATTGGCTTATGAGAGTCCTGTGAGTAGTCGAGATGATAGATGGAGCATAATTCTTGAGGCTACTAGCCAGGGGTGGAAAAATGAATCAATAGATCCCGCGTTGCTGAATGATCCAATTTTGGCAAGGCATGTGACGAACAGAAAGTGGTTGCGCTCTGCGAGAGCTGGACATGAGTCAATTTTTCAGAAAATATCCCCAAAAAATCCCGGACTCTTGGATAATATAGTTGTGTATGGGCAGCATTGGTATTACGATCCGATTTCTGGTTTTACTGGGCATCTGAGTGATACTAGGGCGTATAATTGTAACTTGCTAAATTGGGGGGTTTGGGATCGATGATTGTAAATCGCATCATATTAATATCTGCTTTGAGTTCCATGTCGGCTATGGCTCAGAACTCTATATCGAAAGAGCCGCCGCCATTTTCTGTTTCTAAGCAGGAAACAATTATGGGAGGAGGTGCAAAGGTATCACAGGTCCCTGTTAGGGATGGGAGATTTCGGACGGTTGTTGCGCCAAGAAAATATCTTGATGCACAAGAAAAAATTCGGCGACATGCTCGACTGCCTAAAGATGGTGACTTGGATACGCCAAGATTTTGTGAGTGTAAGCTTGATGCCGTTGTTAATGAAACTCCTAATAGGACAACTTTTTTCTTGACGCCAAGCGCCGCAGCTCCGATAAGCTCTTATATGGTTACTATATGGAGATATAAGTTGGATGGTGCAACGGTTGATGCCAAGGGGGCGATTCTGAATGCAAAAATAAATAATTCCGCTGGAAATTTTAGCTTAGTGAGATCGGATGATGATTCTGGAGAGATATTAAAATTAAGCTGGATAAAAGATAACTCTGAGAATAATTCGTTTATGATTGAAATTGTTGCGACACTTTCTGATTTGACGCCATTGGGAAAGAAAAACGCATCGATTATTTTGGACGACGCAGCAACAAAACTTGACAAAATGCTTCGGTAGGCTGTTTGTTCAAAGCTGGCGCCGCAGCGCCTCGAAGAACAGCTCGGACTGCAGCCGCTCGCCCAGCGTCTGCGCGCAGACGTGCGCGACGAGGGCCGGATCGGCCCGCCGCAGCGGCCGGCCGGTGGACTGCGCCAGCACCTGGGCCATGCAGGCGCGCTCCAGGTAGTAGAGGTCGTCGTAGGCGTGGTCGATGCGCGCGGCGCAGACCACCACGCCGTGGTTGGCGAGGAAGCCCACGTCCGACCGGCCCAGCGCGCGGGCGATGCGCTCGCCCTCCGCGGCGTCCAGCGCCAGGCCGTTGTAGACCGGATCGATCGCCACGCGGCCGTGGAAGCGCATCGCGTTCTGCGACAGGCAGGTGTCCAGCATGCCGTCCGCGGTCAGCGTCAGCGCGGTGGCGTACGGCATGTGCGTGTGCAGCACCACGGCCTGGCCGCACAGCCGGTGCACCGCGGCGTGGATGAACATGGCCGTGGGCTCCACCGGGTGCCGGCCGGCCAGCCGTTCGCCGTGGGCGTCGACCATCACGATGTCGCCGGCCTGCACCTCGGCCCACAGCAGGCCGCGCGGGTTCAGCAGGAAGCGGCCGCTGCCGTCCGGCAGCTCCACGCTGAAGTGGTTGCAGACGCCCTCGGCCAGCCCGTGGTGGGCCGCGGCCCGCAGCGCCAGCGCCAGGTCCTCGCGCAGCTGGCGCACGGCGGGATGGTCGAAATCGTCGGAATGGTGCATGGGGGGCTCCGGTGCGGTCGTGGGGGCTCCGACGATAGCGAATCCGGCGCGGGTGCGGGCGCACCGGGCCGGACGGAAGTGCCTCCTCCATGGCCGGAGCGTGGACATTGCCGCCGCCAGGGCCGCTCGCTAGAATGAATCGGCAGGAGATGGCATGCCTCCTCTAACCGCCCGTCAGGGCTGATGATGCCTACCAAGCTCAAGGCGAGCGCGGTAGGCATTTTTCGTTTCTGGTTCGCTCGGTGCCCACCCGCTCCACGTTTGCGAAGGAGCCGGATGTGAACGGATCACCACGCTTTCCAGGCCCCGGGGACAGGGCCGCCGGCAGCGAGCCGCCGCGCAGCGGGCGGCGCGGCGCCGCAGGCCGGCACGGCCGGGAGCAGCGGCCATGACCGGCTGTTTCCTGCGCTTCTATGTGCACGAGGACCAGCGCATCCACCACACGCTGCTGTGGGAATGGCTGCTGCAGCAGGCGAACAGGCTGGGCATCCGGGGCGGTTCCGCGTTCCGGGCGATGGCCGGCTTCGGCAGCCACCACGTCCTCTACGAAGACCATTTCTTCGAGCTGGCCGGCACCCTGACCGTGGAGGTCGAGTTCATCGTCACCGACGAGGAAGTGGAACAGCTGCTGGCGCTGCTGCGGCGCGAGAGCGTCCGCGTGTTCTATGCACGCATCCCGGCGGTCTTCGGCGTCATCAACCCGAAGGAGGGCGATCCGGCGAACGGCGGCGTGCCGCCCCGGGAGGGCCCGCCATGACCGGGATCTGGGCCCAGGCCGCGCTCTGGCTCGCGCTGGCGCTGATCGCCACCTTGCTGTCCATCTGGCTGAAGGTCGCCACGGCGCTGTCGGAGATCGTCGTCGGCACCATCGCGCAACTGGTCATCGGCGCGTTGCTCGGGAGCACGGTCCTGGCGGGCGATGCCTCCTGGCTGCAGTTCCTCGCCGGCGCGGGGGCCATCGTGCTGACGTTCCTGGCCGGGGCCGAGCTGGACCCGGTGGTCTTCAAGCGGCAGTGGAAGGAGGCCTGCGCCGTCGGGTTCATCAGCTTCCTGGTGCCGTTCCTCGGCTGCGCGGCCGTCGCGCGCTTCGCGCTCGGCTGGTCGGTCCCGGCGAGCTGGCTGGCTGGCATCGCGATGTCCACCACCTCGGTGGCCGTCGTCTACGCGGTCATGCTGGAGTTCGGGCTCAACCAGACGGACTACGGCAAGACGGTGCTGGCCGCGTGCTTCGTGACCGACCTGGCCACCGTCGTCGCGCTGGGGCTGCTGTTCGCGCCGTTCAGCGTGCGCACGCTGGTGTTCCTGGGCGCCGGGGTCGCCGTCTTCGTCGTGCTGCCCGTCGTCACGCCGTGGTTCTTCCGGCGCTTCGGCGGCCGGCCGTCGGAACTGGAGGCCAAGTTCCTGATGCTGTGCCTGTTCGGCATGGGCGCGCTGGCCACCTGGGCCGACAGCGAGGCGGTGCTGCCCGCCTACCTGATCGGCATGGTGCTGGCCGGCACCGTCGGCAAGGACCATGTGCTGGTGCGGCGGCTGCGCACGCTGACCTTCGGGCTGCTGACGCCGTTCTACTTCATCCGCGCGGGCTCGCTGGTGTCGATCCCCGCCCTGGTGGCGGCGCCGGCGGCGATGCTGGTCCTGCTCGTGGCCAAGATGGCCGCCAAGATCGTCGGCGTGTATCCGGTCACGCGGGCCCACCGGGCGCCGCGCGGCGAGGCCGCGTACACGACGATGCTGATGTCCACGGGGCTGACCTTCGGCACGATCGCCGCGCTGTTCGGCCTGTCGCACGGCGTCATCACCCAGGCCCAGTATTCGGCGCTGGTCGCCACCGTCATCCTGAGCGCCGTCGTGCCGACGCTCGTCGCCAATGCCTTTTTCCTGCCGCGCCACCTGATCGGCACCGCGCCGGCGCAGCCCGATGGCGCCGCCGCCATCGGCGGAGAAGGCGGCGTTCCCGCGAGGAGAGCCTCATGATCCACAGGATCCTGCTCGGCCATGACGGGTCGGCATCGGCCGACCAGGCCTACCGCTTCGCCGTCGACCTGGCCCTGCGCTACGGCGCCGAGCTGCATGTGCTGGTGGTCGCCCGGCCCCCCGACTTCGGCGACGAGGTCGAGGCGCAGGCCGCCATCGAGGACGCGCAGCGCCGCTACCACCGCGTGCTGTCGGCGCTGAAGCTGCGCCTGGCCAACGACGGCGTCGACGCGCAGGCCCATCTGGTCGTCGGGCATCCGGCCGAGCAGCTGGTGCGCCATGCGGAGCAGCATGCCGTCGACCACATCGTCGTCGGCCACCGGGGGCATACGCTGTTCGAGCGCTGGCTGATCGGCTCGGTCGCCCGGCAGGTCGTGGCCTACGCGCCCTGCGCCGTCACCGTCGTCCGGCAGGGCGATGCGCGGGCCCGCCGTGCCGCGGCTCAGGCCGGCGCCGCGGCGGCGCCGAAGACCTGCGCGTAGAGGTCCTGGCCGAAGCTGGTCGACAGCGGTTCGCCCACGGCCAGCTGGAACGAGCGGGCGCCGTCCTCGCGCCGCCCGGCGCGCAGGAACAAGGCGTCGGCCCGGCGCTGCGCCGCGAGCCGGTGCGCGAAGTCGAACAGGTGCGTCACGGCGATCACCTTGATGCGCCGCGCGCTTAGCGCGTCCACGGTCTGGCGCGCGATCTCCGATCCTTCGCGCTCGTTGGTGGAGGCGAAGGATTCGTTGGAGAGGAACAGGCAGCCCGGCCGGATGGCGCCGGCGATCCCGCTCAGCCGCGCCAGTTCCTCGTCCAGCTTGCCGCTCTTGAGCGAGGCATCCTCCTCGCGCTTGTAGTGCGTGAACAGGCCGGTGCAGCGTTCGCCCGCATAGGCCCGGGCGCAGACGAACATGCCAGCCTGCATCATCAGCTGTGCGAGGCCGCAGGCCCGCAGGAAGCTGGACTTGCCGCCCTGGTTTGCGCCCGTCACCACGATGAGGCCGTGTCCGTCCGCCGCCACCGTGTTGCCGACGACCGCCGGCCCCATCTGCAGCACCAGGCAGGCGTCGCGCAGGTCCGCGCAGCTGAACTGCAGGGAGCCTGTCTCGGCCATGCCGGGCAGGCACCACGGGGCCTGGGCGGCCGCCAGTTTCTCGTGGAGATGCAGGCAGGTCACGTAGAAAGCCAGTTCCGTGCGCAGCATCTGGAAGAAGCCCAGCACGTGGTCGCAGGACTGCGCCAGCGCGTTGGCCACCAGGTTGACGCCGCGGTCCTCGATGTCGCCGAGCATGCGCGCGCCGGCTTCGTC
The DNA here is from genome assembly GCF_047601025.1 of Pseudorhodoferax sp. NCBI lineage: Bacteria > Pseudomonadati > Pseudomonadota > Betaproteobacteria > Burkholderiales > Comamonadaceae > Pseudorhodoferax > Pseudorhodoferax sp. The sequence continues at coordinate 5,248,962 of NZ_JASGJZ010000001.1, read as the reverse complement.
CCGTTCGTGCAGCTGGAAGCCGAACTGCGGCGGCCCCCGATGGAACCACCGCTCCCACAGCGGCGGCTTCTCGGGCGGCTGCCGCAGCACATGGCCGATCCCTTCGTTGCCGCGGCCGAGCGATGCGCTGATCAGCACGCCGCCCTCGAACCGCAGCGCCTGCAGATGCCGCTGCACGGTGGCCAGGTAGCCGTCGTCGCACTCGGCGCGCAGCATCGCGAAGAGGGCGCTGAATCCTGGCGACCCGAAGGCCCTGCCTTCGCGCTCGGCGAAGAGGCGCAGCTTGCGCAGCATGCCCGCGAAGAACTGCATGACGTCGACCGTGCTGCGCAGGATGCCGCTCGGGTAGTTCATGAATGCGCCGAACCAGAACTTGCGGCGTCCTTCGATCGCGTCGACCGCGAGGGCGTAGAGCGTACGTACTTCCTGCGGATGGGCGAGCGCGTCCGCCAGGACCTGCTGGCGATGGCGCACGGTCGCCGCGTCGTTGCCGGGGGCGAGCAGGATGGCCTTGCGCGCGACCTCGCGCAGGAAGTCGTCCTCCCCCGCCATGGCCGTCCAGAGCGTCGGCAGTTCGAGATCCTGGGACAGCGTGTCGGCGTGGCCGGGAACGGGCTGCTCGCCGTCGAAATCCCGGTCCGGATGCATCAGCAAGGCTTTCATGGCGGAATGCGCTCCTTCAGCCAGGCGCCGGTGACGTGGTACTTCTCGGCGATCGCCAGCGCGTGCGCCAGGCCGTCCGCCGCGCGCCGTTCGAGCTTGAAGCTGCGTGCCGCGGGGGCCGCCGGGTCGATGGCGGCGACCATGCTGACCACCTGGGGCGAGAAGCTCGCCAGCTCGTCCAGGAAGGTCACGCACACGGCGAGGGCGTCGAGGCGGGACAGCCGCTCCAGCATCTCGTGGCCGAGGAACAGCGCGTCCTGCAGGGTCGTGGACGAGAAGATTTCGTTGATCACCACGATCGAGTCCGGCGTCGCCCGGGCCAGGATGTGCTGCATGCGCACCAGGTCGTCGTGCAGCTTGCCGCGCAGGTTGCGGATGTCCTCCTCGCGCTCGAAATGCGAGAACAGGCGGTCGAACAGGAACAGCCGGGCCCGCCCGGCCGGTACCGGGCAGCCGAGGCCGGCCAGCCAGTGCAACTGGCCGAACATGCGCGCGAAGGTCGTCTTGCCGCCCTGGTTGGGGCCCGTGACGACGATCATGCGCTCGGTGCCGTGCAGCTCGAAGCCGTTGCAGACGACGGCCTCGCCCTGTGCCAGCAGGCGGCGCGCCAGCGCCAGGTCGAAGGCGGCGCGCACCTCGATGTCCTTGGTGGCGTTCGACACGTCCGGGTAGCAGAACGCCAGGCCGGCACGCCGGAACGGCGCGATGAAGTCCAGCCAGCCGATGTAGAAATGGATCTCGCGGTCGAAGCGTTCGACCTGCGGGTCGATGAAGACCGGGTGCTCCGCGCGGAATGCCGACAGGGCGCCGAAGACTTCCGGGTTCAGGTGCGCGACGCCGTCCAGCACCTGCGCCTCGATGTGGTTCAGGCCCACCGTGACCGGCAGCCTGGCGAGGTAGTCCTTCACCGTGCCGCGGCGGAACTTGGCGAAGGTCCGCTCGATCTCGGCGGTGTAGTCCGGCTCGCCGGCATAGCGGCGCACCGAGACCCGGGAGCCGGCGATCGTCACGGTATAGGTGATCGCGGCCAGGTCGCGCTCCAGTTGCGCCGCCTGCGCCATCAGGCGCGTGAAGGGCGCGGACCCGGCATAGCCCGCGACGTATCCGCGCCACCGCCGCAGGCCGCGCGAGCACAGCGCCAGCGGCGCCAGCTCGCGGTGCAGCGTGGCGACGGCCTCGCCGTAGCGCCGGACCGCCTCCAGGTGCCAGCGGTTGCACTCGTGCACGTTGTGTCGCTGGGTCGCCAGCGGCAGCTGCTGGCGCATGTGGCGCAGCCGCTCGGTGAATCCGCGCACGGCGGCCATGACTTCCGGCTGCTCCAGGTCGCGCATCACCTCCTGCCGGAAGACGATGGCGTCCTCGGACCGCAGGCTGGCATGGAAGAAGCCGGCGAGGTCGTGCTCCTGCCAGGGCGCGGCGACGGCCTGCACGATCTGGTCGAGCCCGAGGTCGTGAAAGCAGTCCGGCGGCGCCGGTGCGTGCGGGCCGGCGCCCGCTTCGCCCAGGATGCTCTCGAACCTCGCTTCCATGGACGATGCGGGGATCGGTGCAGGCATGCTGCCTCCTGGGGGTGCCGGCGGCGGCTACGTCTTCCGAGACGGCTGCGGATCGGAAGGCGGTGGCGTGCCGATGACGCCCAGTTCCACGGGCACCTTGATGTAGAACAGAGCGAGTTTCTCGCCGGCAAGATGGTCCAGGAGGCGCTGCGCGTCCGCTTCCTCCAGCGCGAAACCGACCTCGATCGGCAGGTCGCCCGCCAGCTCGAAGAAGTGCTCCTCGTGCAGGTGGCCGTGCCGTCCATAGCCGGCGATCGCCCGGAAGGCGGTGCCGCCGTGGATGCCGATGGCCTTGGCCTGTTCCAGCAGCCATTCGTAGGCGAGGACGCCGTGGTGCCGGGTCTTCTCCTGCACATAGAACTTGAGATAAATGCCTTGCATGGGGACGCTCTCCGTATCAATGCGTTGATTGCCGGGCTTCAGCTGCGGATCAGCAGCCAGTGGGCCAGGAAGATGCCGGCGCCGGTCAGGAGCAGGGAGCCGCCGAGGTGCAGGCTTGCGGCGCCGAGTGCCCACGCGTATTCGTGGCGGCCGATGAGCGTGACGACTTCGACGGAGAAGGTCGAGAACGTCGTCAGGCCGCCCAGGAAGCCGGTGATCACGAGGAGCCGGAATTCCGGCGGCAGTCCCGAATGGTGGTTGAAGTAGGCGCTCGACACGCCGACCAGTAGGCCGCCGATCAGGTTGGCCGAGACCGTGCCCATCGGGATGGTGGGAAAGATCGGGTTCAGCAGGATGCTCAGCCACCAGCGCAGCAAGGCCCCCAGGCCCGCGCCGCTGAAGACGGCAAGAATGGCGAGACCGCTCATGTTCTTCTTTCTGGTGCTCGAATGCATCCGGCGCAGGGCCGGTGGACGGCGCGCGCGAGAGCCGGGGCCGGTGAGGCCCGTGCCGGCATCGCGCGGCCGTGCGAGACGGCGCGCACCCGCGATGCCGGGGCAGCCGGCGTGTTCCGTGCAGCGTGATGGCCCATGCGCATCGCGGCGACTCCAGTGCGTCAGAAACACCTGGCCGGCGAGCGCCGCAGTCGACAACCCACAGCGTCCCTCGTCCAGGGCCTGTAGGCATCATCAGCCGAATGGCGGTTTCCCTGGCATTGCGCCGAGGGTGGAGGCATGCCATCTCCAGCGCGTCAGTATAGCCATCCGGGCCGTTCTCGCATGCTTGGCGGGCGCCTGCCTCGGGTCATTGCGCAAGGCCGATGCGGCTGCGGAACGCGTGTATAGTGCCCGCCGGGAGATGGCGTTCCTCCTTCCGACACAACCGCAGCCGCTCTAGCGCTGCTGATGACGCCTACAGAAACCTGACCTGCGTCGGGGCTGTAGGCGTTCGCGTTCACATCCTTGGCATGGGTCAGCCCGATCGATTCGAGCAGCGAATGACCCATGCGCAGATATCTTCGTCGTCCTGAACAGCTCGAGCTGCTGCCGTCCCTCGGCAAGTGGCTCGTCATCGCGAGCGTCGTGGCCGCCCTGGCGGGCAGTGCCTCCGCCTTCTTCCTCGTGTCGCTGGACCGCGCCACCGCGTGGCGCGAGGCCCATCGCTGGATCATCTGGCTGCTGCCGCTGGCGGGGCTCGGCGTCGGCCTGGTCTACCACCTGCTGGGCAAGCAGGTGGACGGCGGCAACAACCTCATCATCGACGAGATCCACGATCCCAAGAAGGTCGTGCCGCTGCGCATGGCGCCGCTGGTCCTGGGGGGAACGGTCGTCTCCCACCTGTTCGGCGCCTCGGTCGGCCGCGAGGGGACCGCCGTGCAGATGAGCGGCGCGCTGGCGGACCAGCTCACCCACGTGTTCCGCCTGAAGCACGAGGACCGCCGCATCGTGCTGATGGCCGGCATCAGCGCCGGCTTCGCCGCCGTGTTCGGCACGCCGCTGGCCGGGGCGGTGTTCGGGCTGGAGGTGCTGGCCATCGGCCGCATGCGCTACGACGCGCTGTTCCCCTGCGTCGTGGCCGCGATCGTCGCGGACCAGGTCTGCCTGGCGTTCGGCGTCCACCATACCCACTACATGGTTCCCGAGGTCGTGCCGATCGGCGCCTGGAGCGTGCTGGCCGTGGTGCTGGCCGGCATCGTCTTCGGCCTCGTCGGCGCGGTGTTCGCGACGGCGGCGCACCAGCTGGGCGCGCTGGTGAAGCGGCGGATCGCCTATGCGCCGCTGCGGCCCTTCGTGGGCGGCGTGGTGATCGCCACCGCGGTCTGGGCGCTCGATGCCTACCGCTACATCGGCCTGGGCATTCCGGACATCGTGCGTTCGTTCCAGGAGCCCATGCAGCCCTGGGACTTCCTCGGCAAGCTCGTCTTCACGGTGCTCTCGCTCGGCACGGGGTTCAAGGGCGGGGAAGTGACGCCGCTGTTCTACATCGGGGCGACTCTGGGCAATGCGCTGGCGCCGCTGCTGCATCTGCCGTTCCCGATGCTGGCGGGCATCGGCTTCGTCGCCGTGTTCGCCGGCGCGGCGAACACGCCCATCGCGACGACGCTGATGGCGATGGAGCTGTTCGGCGCGGAGATCGGCCCCCTGGCGGCCATCGGCTGCATCACCGCCTACCTGTTCTCCGGCCATACCGGCATCTACCACGCGCAGCGCCTGGGCCGCAGCAAGCACGGCAAGCACCGGCACGCGGTCCCGGAGGAGCTGCGCATCGCCGACCTGGCGCACTTCCGCAAGCAGAAGGTCGCCGTCGGGGCGGAGCCGCCTGCGGCGCCGGCGCCAGGCGGTCCGGAGGCAGCCGCCATCCCCGGGAAGGAGGTGCATCGATGACCCCCAGATCCCGCCAGCAGCTCGCCGCGCTGCGCCTGTACTTTCCGGTCGCGACCAGGGCCAGGGCGACGCGCTTCTGGCATCACCTGAGCGCCCCGGCGCTGGCGCAGCACCTGCTGAAGGCCGCGCAGGACGCGAAGCTGCTGCAGGCGATGCTGCACCCGGTCAGCTCCGGCTACCTGCCGGGCGGGCGGATGTCGCACCACCATCCGGAGCTGAACGGCATGCGGCACCCCCAGTGCCTGGAACTGCTGGACAGCGAGCATCGCCTGCGCGACTTCATGCACCAGCACGCGGAGGAACTGCGCAAGGTGCACGCGGTGCTGTTCCTGTGCGAACTGCCGCTCGACCACCCGTGACCGGCGACGATTTTCAGCAGCCCCCAAGGAGACCGACCATGCCGTCCTCTGGCATCCAGACCATCCACGCGCGCGAGATCCTGGACTCGCGCGGCAATCCGACCCTCGAGGTCGACGTCCGGCTGAAAGGCGGCGCGTCCGGGCGCGCGGCCGTGCCCTCCGGCGCGTCGACCGGCGTCCACGAGGCGGTCGAGCTCCGGAACGGCGACTCCCCGCGCTTCGGCGGCAAGGGCGTGCGCACGGCGGTGTCCCACGTCAACAAGGGCATCGCGGCGGTGCTGCATGGCCTGGACGCCTGCGACCAGGCCGGCATCGACCAGGTGCTGGTCGAGTTCGACGGCACGCCGAACAAGGCGCGACTCGGCGCCAACGCGATCGTCGGCGTGTCCCTCGCGGTGGCCCGTGCGGCGGCGCAGGCCTGCGGCCAGCCGCTGTTCCGCCATCTCGCGGGCGCCCGGGCCCTGCGCATGCCGGTGCCCATGTTCAACGTCCTCAACGGTGGCGTCCATGCGAACTGGCAGGGCCCGGACTTCCAGGAGTTCATGATCGCCCCGGTGGGCGCCGAGAGCTTCTCCGAGGCGTTGCGCTGGGGGGCCGAGATCTACCACCGCCTGCGCGCGGTCCTGAAGGAGCGCGGCCATTCCACGGCGGTCGGCGACGAAGGCGGCTTCGCCCCGGCGCTCCGGCGCAACCGCGATGCGGTCGAGTTCATCCTGGCGGCGATCGAAGGCGCGGGCTACCGGCCGGGCGAGCAGGTGGTGCTCGCGCTCGACCCCGCGTCGAGCGGCTTCTTCGCCGACGGCCTCTACCACCTGCGCAGCGAGAGCCGCCAGGTCACGGCGCAAGAGCTGGTCGGCCTGTACGAGGAGTGGGTCGCCAGGTACCCCATCGCGGTGCTGGAGGACGGCCTGGCGGAAGACGACTGGGCCGGCTGGCGCCGGCTGAACGAGCGGCTCGGTGCCCGGATCGAGCTGGTCGGCGACGACCTGTTCGTGACCAACGTCGAGCGCATCGAACGGGGCATCCGCGAGGACGTCGCCAACGCCGTGCTGATCAAGCCCAACCAGGTCGGCACGCTCACCGAAACCCGCGCCGCCGTGGACATGGCCTACCGGGCCGGCTGGGGCGCGATGGTGTCGCACCGCAGCGGCGAGACGGTCGACAGCTTCATCGCGGACCTGACCGTCGCGCTCGGCACCGGGCACCTGAAGACCGGCGCGCCCTGCCGCGGCGAGCGCGTCGAGAAATACAACCAGCTCATGCGCATCGAGGAGGCGCTGGGCAGCGACGCCCACTACGCGGGCCGCGCGGCATTCGTACGGTGAGAAGGAAAGGAGCACCCCCATGACCAGGATCATCCTCGCCCGCCACGGGCACGTCGACTGGATCGCGCCCGAGCGGTTCCGGGGCCGGGCGGAACTGCCCCTGTCGCGGCTGGGCGAACGCCAGGCGGAGGCGCTGGCACGCCGGATCGCGCAGAGCTGGAAGCCGGACGCCGTGCACACCAGCCCGCTGTCGCGCTGCGTGCGGACCGGCGAGGCGATCGCCCGGGCGACCGGCGCGCCGGCCCGGGTCCTGGACGACCTGGCCGACATCCACTACGGCCAATGGCAGGGACTGGCCCACGACGAAGTCCGCGCGCGCTGGCCCGGCGAACTGCAGGCGTGGTTCGCCACGCCCGACCTGGCCGCGATCCCGGGCGGCGAGACGCTGGCCGAGGTGCTGGTCCGCTCCTCCCGGGTGCTGCAGGCGGTCCTGCGCCGGCACCGCGGCCAGACGGTCGTCCTGGTGGGGCACGACAGCATCAACCGGGTGCTGCTGCTGCAATGCCTCGGGCTGCCGCTGGCCCGTTACTGGCGGATCAGGCAGGAGCCGTGCTGCGTGAACGAGATCGTGGCGGAGGGCGGCGAGTTCACCCTGCACCGGATCAACGAGACGCACCACACGCTCGGACTGGACGCCGAGGCGGCATGACGCGCGCGGCCGCCCCGCACGCGGGCGGTCACTTGCCAGCCGGGCCGGCGTCCGGCACGTAGATGATTTCCCCGCTGTCCAGCCGGTAGGCCGTGCCGACCCGCTGGCCCTGGCGGGCGCTGCCGCCATCGGCCGGGGCCTGGCCGGCCACGTAGCGCGAGACCTTGCCGCCTTCGCGCGTGATGATCTCCATGTCGGGCTGGCCCGGGTTCTTGACCACGGTGAAGTCCTTGGCCGTGAGCATGTCGGCGATGCGCAGGTTGGAGACCAGCGCGATCATCAGCGCCAGCGCGAACACCAGGGCCACGTCGAACAGGTTGATCAGGAAGCCCATCGGGTCCATGTCGTCGCTGTCGGCGCCCAGGCCGCCGCGCAGCAGGGAGCGGCGCCGGCTCATGCCGGGCCTCCCCGCAGGCGGGCGCTGACGAACTCCAGCAGCGACAGGTCGTCCATGGCCCAGCGCTGCGCGGCCTGGTGCAGCAGGAAGCCGATGGCACCGATCACCAGGCCCACCACGGTGGTGGCGAAGGCCACCTCCATCTTGCGCGCCAGCACCGCGATGTCGCCGGCGGCCAGCGCCACCAGCGCCGGCCCGAGCGGGATCAGCGTGCCCATCAGGCCCAGCAGCGGGCCGATGCGCGTCATGGTGCGCAGCAGTGCCAGCCGGCGGTCGGCCGCCAGTTCGAACTCGGTCACCACGCGCTCGTGCCAGGCCGCGTCGGCGGGCGCCTGGCGCAGGGCGTCCAGGGCCTGGCGCAGCGCGTCGGCACGGCGCGGGCTGGCGCGCGTCAGCAGGTCCAGCAGCTCCCCGGCGGGCACGGTGGCCAGCGCGCCGGTGCCGCGCGTCCGGCGCAGCCGGTCGCTCCAGCGGCCGTAGAAGTCGCCCAGCGCAAGCAGGCCGCGCGCCAGCAGGTACAGGATGGCGACCACCACCGGCACCTGCAGCGCGGTCGAGATCCAGGAGAGGGTTTGGATGAGGGATTCCATGAGGTGTGCGTGCTTGGAAAGGAATCAGCGCCGCCGCTGCGCCAGCCAGCCCAGCGCGGCCAGCGCGGCGGCCACCGCGGCGACGATGGCCAGGCGGCCGCCCCACAGCGGCACCGGGTCGATGGCGGCCCGCAGGGGCGGCCGCGCCAGCCACAGCCCGGCCACGGCCTGTGCGCCGTGCAGGCCCACGCGCAATGCGCAGCGCGTGGCGCCGTCGGGCAGGGCCTGGCGCAGCAGCGCCGTGGCCGCGGCCAGCAGCGCGGCGAAGCCCAGCGCGCAGAGCCAGGCCAGCGTGGCGTAGTCCCAGCCGTCGACCCACAGCATCACCGCCACCTGGGCGAAGAACAGCGCCAGCAGCGCCGATGGCGGCGGCAGCCAGCCCAGCCAGCGCCATCCGCGCGTGGCCTGGCCTTGCGCCTGCCGCACGGCCTGGCTGCCGAACAGCAGGGCCTCGGCCAGCAGCAGCGCCGCCAGGTCCTGCCGCCGCTGCGGCGACGCGGCCCAGCGCAGGATCTCCGCCGTGCTGGTGCGGCTGGCCAGCTCGCCGGAGGCGGCCAGCGCGGCCACCACGGCGAGCGCCATCGCCCATTGCAGCGGCCGGGGCCATGCCGCGGCCTGCAGGGCGGCGAGGGCGAGGCAGCAGGCGGCCAGCGCCAGCAGCACGCTGCCGTCCGTGCTCATGCCCGGCTTCCCGGGCCGGCATGGCGGCGGCGCAGCCAGAGCACCAGCGCCGCCAAGGCCAGCAGCGCGCCGAGCAGCACGGCCACGGCGGAAGCGCCGGGGCGCAGGGCCAGTGGCGCGTCGGGCCGCGCGGCGCCGGGCTCGCGGCCGGGCTCGGCGTTCCGGCCGGCGGCTTGCCTGGTGTCGGGCGCTGCATCGGTCTTGCGCAGCACCGTGGCCTTGGCGGTGTCGACGGACGGGCCCTGGTTGGCGGCCTGCAGCGCCTCGTCGTAGGCCTGGCGGCGCTCGGCCTCCAGGTGGGCGGCGATGAAGCCGCGCAGCGCGGCGTTGTCGTTGACGAACTCGGTGCCGCTGGCGCCGAAGCGCGCCACCAGGCCGGCGTGCAGCTGCGCCACTTCGCGCAGCCGCGCGTCGCCGGGCTGCCAGTAGCCCTTGCGCGCGGTCTCCAGCATCACCGCCGTCATCTCCTGCAGCGCGTAGGGGTTGGCGCGCTCGAAGAAGGCGTGCACGCCCAGGCCGCGCGCATCGCGCACGTAGGTGTCGGCGAGCGCGTCCCACAACTCGGAAGGGATGGCGGAGGGCCGCGTGACGTTCCAGCCGTAGAGGTTGCGGAAGGTCTCGGCGAACACCTCGGCCGAGGAGGCGCCGCCCCTGGCCATGGCCTCGATGTAGGCCGGGTTCAGCACGGTGGCGCGTGCCTCCACGGCGATCGCCGCGCCGGCCTCGCGCACCGTGGGCCGCGCGGCGTTGCGGAAGTCGCTGAAGTAGGCGGCCGGCTCCTGGCCGGTGACCTCGCGCACCGCCAGGTTCAGCCCGCCCATGAACTCGTAGACGTGGTCCAGCGAGATCGGGCCCCAGGTGTTGGACGACAGCGGCTGCATCACCACCTGCGTGCCGGCCAGCGCCGCCTCGAAGGCGCCGGCCTGGTAGGCGCCCCACAGGTCGCCGTCGCCGAAGGCTGCACCCATGTTGGAGAGATAAGTTTTGGCGACCTCGGAGCGGTCCTGCCAGCGGTCGCCGGCCTCGACCATGCCCATGATGCCGGTACCGTAGTTGCCGTTGACGCCGCCGAACACGCGCACGGCCGAGAAGCGCCGCGCGTCGGCGGGCGAGGCGCCGCGCTCCTTGAGCTGCCGCTCCACGGCCTGCACGCCCTGGGCGACGGCGTTGTCCTGCTCGCGCGCCTGCGCGGCCAGGGCGACGGCCTGGTTGATCAGGCCCAGCCGCGAGGCCGCCAGGTCGCGCAGCTGGCCCGAGGTCTGCACCACCACGTCGACGCGCGGGCGGCCCAGTTCCTCGCGCGGGACCAGGCGCAGGCCCGACACGCGCCCGAACGGGTCGCGCACCGGCGACACGCCCAGCAGGTACAGGATCTGCGCGATGCCGGTGCCCTCGGTGTGGATGAAATCGCCGGCCCACAGCGTGAAGGCCACCTTGGCCGGCCATTGGCCGCCATGCGCGGCGCGGTGCTGGGCCAGCATCTGGTCGACGAGCTGGCGCGCCACGGTCCACGCCTGCTCGGAGGGAGTCTTTTCCGCATCGATGGAAAACAGGTTGCGGCCCGTGGGCAGCGCCAGCGGGTTGATGAGCGGATCGCCGCCCGAGGACGCTTGCGTGAAGCCGCCCGCCAATGCGTTGGTCAGCGCGGCCAGCTCGCGCGCCGGGCTGTCGGCCAGCTGGCCGCGGTAATGCGGGATGGCCTGCACGCGCTCGCGCAGCGTCAGCACGGCCTGGGCGAAGCGGCGCTCGCCTTCGGCGCGCTGGTCGGCCCGGCGCTCCAGCGCATGCGTGAGCAGGGCGATGCCGGCGGCCGCGGGCTGCCGGCGCGCCTGCCAGGGCGCGCCCAGCTCGGGCGCCTGCTGCCAGAAACGCAGCGCGGCCAGCAGTTGCGTTTGCGCGGAAGCATCCAGGGCGTCCACGCGCCGTGCGGCCACCTGCGCGTCCGGCGTGGCCTCGGCGGCCTGCAGCGCGCCTGCGTGCTCGCGCGCCTGGGCCTGCAGGGAGTTACGGGCGCGGCGGGCTTCGGAGTCGACACTGGCCTGGAGTTCCGGCTCCGACAGCCAGCCCAGGACCTTGCGGCGCAGGGGCTCGCTCTGCATGGCCGACAGCAGCGGTTTCACGTCGGGGCCGGCGGCGATCTCCAGCGCCTCGGCCATGGCCGGGATGGCCTTGGCCACGGTGCGCGCGGTCTGCAGGGACTCGGGGTCCAGCGAGCGCAGCGCATGCCTGAGCTTCTGGTCCGAGCGCAGGCTCTCCAGGAACTCGCGCTTCTTCGGGTCGGCCAGCGCGCGCGCCAGGTGCTGGCGCAGCGCGGCTTCGTCGACGGCTGCGCCGGCACTGCGTGGGGCGGCGCGCGATGCGCCCAGCGCGATGAAGCCGCGCACCAGCTCGTCGTCACTGGGCTGGCGCTGCGCCGCCGCCCAGGCTTCGGCGCGCCGCAGCTCGTCGGGCTTGACGGCCTGCGCCAGCACCTTCTCGTCGCCGGGCCGCCCCGGGGTGGAAAGCGCCCCCGCGGGGGGCTGCGGACCATGCGAGGCGGGGAAGCGTGGGGGCCCGGCCTCGGCCGCATCGCCGCGCTGCGCCTGTGCGATCAGCGCCTCGGCGCGCGGGCGGTAGGTGCGTGCCAGCCACGCCGAACGGTCGAGCTGCTCGCGCCGCACCGTGCCGCGCGCCACGTCCAGCTCGGCCAGCGCCTGCACCAGCGCGTCCAGCCCCATCAGGCGCGCCGTGGTGTCCAGCGCCTGCGGCGCGTAGGGCGTGCCCAGCGTGTACAGGCCCTCGGTGATGCGCGCGTCCTCCACGGTCTCCATGTGGTCGGCCAGGCGCGCCAGCTGCTCGTCGCTCCAGGGCGTCTGCGCGTCGAGCGACAGGTCGCGGTGCAGGCCCAGCGCCACGGCCTGGCGCTGGATGTCCTGCGCGTACTGGTGCCGCAGGGCCGGGCTGTCGGCGGCGTCCCAGGCCTGCAGCCGGTCGGCGAGCTGCTTGTGGCCGGACTGCGCGCCGCCTTCGCGCAGCGGCGGCGTCAGGTGCGAGACGATGGTGGCGTAGCTGCGGCGCTTGGCGACCATGGCCTCGCCCACATTGCCCATGGTGTAGAGGTAGACGTGCGGCACGCCGCCGATCAGCGCGTCAGGCCAGTCGCGGTCCGACAGGGCCACCTGCTTGTGCGGCGTGAATTCCAGGCTGCCGTGGGTGCCGAAGTGCATCACCACGTCGGCGCCGAAGACCTCGCGCGTCCACAGGTACGAGGCCACGTAGGGCCAGGGCGGCGCGAGCCGGGTGCCGTGCACGAGCCTGAAGGTGTCCTCGCCCGCGCCGGGCAGCGGCTGCGGCAGCAGCACCACGTTGCCCAGTGGCACGCGCGCGACGGCGACGCGGCCCCCGGCGCCTGTTCCATCGCTGAGGTAGGCGCCCGGCGCGGGGCCGAACTGCCGGGCGACCTGGTCGCACAGCAGTTGCACGATCTGCTTGCCGCACCAGCCGTTCAGCTGCGCGGCGCTGACCCAGGCCGGGTCGGCATCGCGCAGGAAGCTGGCGAAATCGCCCTTGGCGTAGGGGCCGATGTTGGGGCCGCGCGCTTGCAGCAGTTGGGCGAAGCCGGCCTCGGTGGCAGGCAGGCCGTCCACGCGGTAGCCGTCGGCCCGCAGGCGGCGCAGCAGCGCGTAGAGCGAGGGCACCACCTCCAGGTCGCCGGCCGTCAGCGCGCTCTGGCCCGGGCCCTTGTAGTAGTAGATGGCGAGCTTCTTGTCGGCATTGGCCTTGGCCTTGTGCGCCACGGTGCGCTGCACCAGGCTGGCGAAGCGCTCCGGCCGCCCGGGCAGCGCGCGGAACACGCGCAGGCCGTCGTCGCCGCGGAACTGCGCGGCGACCGCCATCGGCGTGGTCGCGCCGTCGATCTCGGGCAGCGTGACCGACATGGTGAGCAGCCCGCCGTCGAAGCTGCGCTGGTCGGCCAGCCATTCATCGGCCTCGGTGAACACGCTCACCGGTGCGAACAGCGGGATGTTGCGCGCGGCCAGCCACTGGCGCGCCTCGTCGGCCTGGCCCAGGGTCAGCCGGCCGTGCGGCATGTAGACCACGGCGGCGGGGTCGGCCTGCTGCAGGAAGGCCAGCCGCTGGCGGATGGCGGCGACCGGCACGACCTCGAAGCCGAGCGCCTCCAGGGCGCGGATCATCGCGTCCACGTGGTCGCGGTTGGCGTTGAAGGGGCCGGGCACGCTGGTCAGCAGGGCCACGCGCGGGCGGCCCGGCTTCCAGCCCGGCTGTGTGTGCAGGTACTGCTCGAAGCTGGCGAAATCGGCGAACACCGCGTCGTCGGCCAGGTGGAAGAACACGTCCTGCGGCATGGGCTGCGGCGGCTGCACGTCGCCCGCGAACAGGCGCTTGCCGTCGAGCGCGCGGCGGGCGTAGGTCAGCAGCCGTGCATAGTTGGCCGGCCCGCCGCCGCGCAGGTAGCCGGCCACGGCGTCGAGGTCGGCGCCCTTCAGGGTGGTCAGCAGGTCGTGCTGCGGGTTGGTGGCGCCGTCCACGTAGACGGGCGTGCCGGCCGCGCCCGCGGCGCGCAGCTGCTGCGCCTGCGCGTCGTCCAGCTTCAGGCCGCGGCCGAAGACCAGCACCAGGTCGTGGCGCCGGGCCTTGCCCAGTTCGCCCAGCGGCAGCACGCGCGCGCCGGCGAAGGCGCCGGGGCTGGCCTGGATGATGCGCGCGGCCTGGAATTCCGGGTAGTTGACCAGCGCGACCCGCGTGGGCGCCAGCCAGGCGATCCAGCCCAGCCCCAGCGCGGCCAGCACCGCCAGGGCCAGCAGGCCGGCCAGCGCCATGCGCCAGCGCCTGGATGCCGGCCCGGGGCCGCTTCGTTCCACCATCTTCAACGCTGTCCTCCCATCATGAATGTGATGTTGTAACATCCATTGTTTTTTGTGATGTTATAACAATTGACGACCCGTCGATTGCAGGCAGGAGGGAGAGTCCATGGTGCGTTCGATGCGGCTGCACGCCGCGGTGCTGGGGGGATTGGCCGGGCTCGCCGGCGCGGCGGCGCGGGCGCAGCCGGCCGAAGAAGCGCAGGGCGGGCCCGCGCTGCCGTCCGTCGCCGTCACGGCGACGCGCCAGGCCACGCCGGCGCTGACCACGCCGGCCACGGTCTCGGTGATCGGCGAGGCGCAGCTGCGCGAGAACCTGGTGACGGACTTCGGCGAGCTGTTCCGCGACGAGCCCGGCATCGCCGTCAAGCGCGAGGCGCGCGGCCGCGGCGGCGAGGCCGGCATCGAGGTGCGCGGCATCGGCGGCCAGCGCCTGGCCATGCTGCTCGACGGCGTGCGCCTGCCCGGCGGCTACGTGGCGGCCGGGGCGAACCTGGGCCAGCTGAAGCTGGACCCGCTGTCGCTCGGCCGGGTCGAGGTGCTGAAGGGGCCGGCCTCCGGCCTGTACGGCAGCGACGCGCTGGCCGGCGTGGTGCTGTTCCGCACGCTGTCGCCGGAGGATTTCCTGGATGCGTCCGCGCGCGCCGCGGGCTCCGCCGCGGTGGGCTACGACGGCCTGGACGACGGCCGCTGGGGCAGCGCCAGCCTGGCCTTCCGCGCCGGCGCGGCGCGCAACCTGCTGTCGTTCTCGGCCCGCGACGGGCACGCGCCGAAGAACCATCCGGACAGCGCGCTGCATCCCGACCCCCAGGACACGCGGCAGCGCAACCTGCTGTTCAAGTCGGTGCTGGACGTCGCCCCGGGCCACGCGCTGACGCTGACCGGCGAGCACTACGAGCAGACCATCCGCACCGACCAGCGCTCGCTCGTCGGCCCCATCGCCGGCGGCACGCGCATCACCGGCAGCCGGGCGGACGACCTCAGCCGGCGCGACCGGCTGGGCCTGGCCTACCGGTACGCCCCCATGGGCGCCTGGTTCGACACCCTGACGGCGCAGGTCGACCGCCAGCACAGCCGCAGCGACGAGCGCACCCACGACACGCGCCAGCCGCCGGGCGCCGCGCCGGCGCTCGTGCGCGACGCCCGCATGGCCTACCGCGAGCCGCAGTGGTCCGGCAACCTGCAGGTCGACGGGCACGCCGGCACCGGCGCCGTCGCCCACCGCTGGGTGGCCGGCGTGGACCTGCTGTCCAAGTCCATCGGCCAGTACAACGAGGCCGGGCAGCGCACTGCCGCGGGCGGCGGCGCCACCAGCGTCATCGACGGCGAGGTCTACCCGCGCCGCACCGCGCCCGAGACCGACGTGCGCGCCATCGGCCTGTTCGCGCAGAACGAGATGGCCTTCGGCGACGGCCGGCTGCGGCTGACGCCCAGCCTGCGCTACGACCACTACCGCATCGCGCCCCGGCCCGACGCGCTGTTCGCCAACGCCAACGTGGCCGGCAGCACGCCCGTGGGCATGTCCGAGGGCGCGTGGACGCCGCGGCTGGGGCTGAGCTACGAGTGGCGCCCGCGGCAGGTCGTCTATGCCAACGCCGTGACGGGGTTCCGCATGCCCACGCCGGACCAGCTCAACCGCGTGGGGCAGGTGGCCGTGGCCACCTTCATCCACGACTTCATCCCCAACCCCGACCTCAAGCCCGAGCGCAGCCGCGGCGTGGAGCTGGGCCTGCGCGGCGAGGCCGGCCTGGGCACGTACGAGCTGGCGGCCTTCTACAACCGCTACACGGACTTCATCGACACGCAGATGATCGCCTACATCCCGCCCGGCCAGAGCGGCGGCCCGCGCGCGATCCGGCGCTTCCAGTCGCGCAACATCGGCGAGGTGGAGATCTACGGCATCGAGGCCAAGGGGCAGATGCCGGTCGGCCAGTGGTTCGGCGCGGCCGACCGCTGGCGCCTGGTTGGCGCCATGCAGTGGTCGGTCGGCAACGACGAGAGCGCCGGCCAGCCGCTGAACAGCGTCCAGCCGGCGCGGCTGGTGGCCGGGCTGCGCTGGGACGAGCGTGGCGGGCGCTTCGGCGGACAGTTCACGGGCCATTTCGTGGCCGCCAAGCGGCGCGTCGACGAGGCGCTGGCGCAGACCGGCCCGACGGCGCCCGTGCCGCTGAAGACGGCGGGCTACGCCCGCTTCGACCTGACCGGCTACTGGCGCATCGGCCGGCAGGCCACGCTGAACCTGGCCGTCCACAATCTGTTCGACCGCCAGTACTTCGACTGGCCCGCCGTCAGCGGGCTTTCCGGCAACGATGCACGGCTGGCGGCCTACACCGCGCCGGGGCGCACCGCCTCGGTCAGCCTGCGGGTGGACTTCTGAAACGCCCGCGCGGCCGCCGGCGAACCTGCAGGCGGCCCGGACAGGCACCGGCGCGCCGGGCGTCCCGGCCGGCCGCTCGCCGTGCCGGCGGCGGGCGGCGCGTCACGGCCCCGTGTCCTGCGGCACGCAGTAGCCGACGCCGCGCACCGTGTGGATCAGGCCTTCGCCGAGCTTCCTGCGCAGGTGGTGCACGTAGACCTCGATCGCGTTGCTTTCCAGCACCTGGTCCCAGCGGTACAGGCGCGCCTCGATCTGCTGGCGGGACAGCACCCCGGGGCTGGCTTCCAGCAGCGCCAGCAGCACGCCGAACTCGCGCGCGGACAGGTCCACCGGCTCCCCGCCGATGCGCACCTGGCGCCGCGCCGGCTCCAGTTCGAGGCGCCCGTACCGCAGCACCGGCTGCGGGCGGCCGGCGGCGCGGCGGCACACGGCGCGCATCCGCGCCGCCAGCTCCAGCCCGTCGAACGGCTTGATCAGGTAGTCGTCGGCGCCCAGGTCCAGGGCCTCGATCCGTGCGGGCAACTGGTCGCGGGCCGTCATCACCAGGACGGGCGTGGCCGGATCGGGCAGCCGGCCCGCCGGCGACAGCCGCAGCTGCTTCAGCAACGACGATCCGTCGCCGCCGGGCAGGCCGAGGTCCAGCAGGACCGCGTGGAACGGCGCGGCCCGCAGCGCGGTCCAGGCCTGGGACAGGCCCGGCGCCCATTCCACGGCCCAGCCGTTCTGTCCCAGGATGGCGGACAGGCCCTGTGCAATCCCCGCATCGTCTTCCACAACCAGTGCGCGCATCCCGTGATTTCCCCGGGGGGCGCTTAAGCGCGTCTTAAGTGGGGCGGCCGAGGCTGGCGCCCGCCATGCCTGCCCGTTCGCCCTGGAAAGCTCCGCTCGCCCTGACCCTGCTGCTGGTAGCCGTCGCCGTGGCCTGGGACCTGTCCGGACTCGACCTGGCGCTGGCGCAGCGCATGGGATCGCCGGCAGGCTTCGCGCTGCGCGAGGACTGGTGGCTGCGCCGCGTGCTGTACGACGGCGCGCGCTGGCTGGCGTGGGCGCTGGGCTGCGCGCTGGTCGTCGGCGTGGCCTGGCCGTTCGGCCCGCTCAGGCGGCTGCCGTTCGAGCGGCGCCTGCAGCTGGCGGTCTCCAGCCTGCTGGCGCCGGCGGTGGTGGCCCTGATCAAGTCGTCCAGCCATACCAGCTGTCCCTGGGGCCTGGCCGAGTTCGGCGGCATCGCGCGCTACCAGTCGCATTGGACCGGCTGGTTCGTCGACGACGGCGGGTCGGGCCGCTGCTTCCCGGCCGGCCATGCCAGCGCGGGCTTCGCCTACGTCGCCGGGTGGTTCGCGCTGCGGCGCGACCTCCCGCGGTTCGCGCGCGGGTGGCTCGCGGCGTCCCTGCTCGGCGGCTTGGCGCTGGGCCTGGTGCAGCAGCTGCGCGGTGCCCACTTCATGAGCCACACGCTGTGGGCCGCGTGCGTCTGCGCCATCGTCGGCTGGGCCATGGATGCCGCGTTCTCGGCATGGCGGGGCCAGCGCTAGCCGTGCCGGGGCGTTGCCCGCCCGCACCGCAGGATGTTCCGGCGATTAAGCACTCTTTAAGCCCGGCCGCGGATGCTGGCGGCATGCGAGCCCATCGAGACCACCAGCCGGCGCCTGCCGGCCAGCCTCGCGCCGCACTACTCGCGGTGCTGTTCCTGGCCGTCTGCCTGCTGTGGTTCGCCAGCCTGGGAACCCGGGCGCTGATCACCCCGGACGAGGGTCGCTACGCCACGCTGGCCTGGGAGATGGCCCGCAGCGGGGACTGGGTCACGCCGCGCCTGAACGGCCTGCTGTATTTCGAGAAGCCGGCGTTCCAGTACTGGATCGGCGGCATCGCCTTCCGGCTGTTCGGCGTCTCCGAGTTCACGGCGCGGCTGTGGCCCGGCACGGCCGGGTTCCTGTCGCTGCTGGCCGTCGCGTTCACCGCCTGGCGCCTGTGGGGGCGGCAGGCCGGCATCCGCGCCTTCGCGGTCGCCGCCTCGACCACCTGGATCGCGGCCAATAGCCACTTCCTGTCGCTCGACACGGGGCTGATGCTGTTCCTGACGCTGGTGCTGTGCGCGGTGCTCCTGGCCGACGGGGACGCCGCCATCGATCCGCAGGTGCGGCGCCGCTGGATCTGGCTCGCGTGGGCGGCCATGGCGGGCGCCGTGCTGAGCAAGGGCCTGGTGGGCGTCGTGATCCCCGCGGCCGTGCTGGCGATCGTCAGCGTGTGGCGCCGCGACGCGGGGCTGGTGCGGGGCATGCACTGGGGCTCGGGCCTGCTGATCTTCGCGGCGTTGACGGCGCCGTGGTTCGTGCTGGTCTCGCTGCGCAACCCCGAGTTCGCGCGGTTCTTCTTCATCCACGAGCACTTCGCGCGCTACACCTCCGAGGTGCATCGGCGGACCGGCGCCTGGTGGTACTTCGTGCCCATCCTGCTGGGCGGCATGCTGCCCTGGACCGGCGCATTGCCCTGGCTCGGGCGCGCCGCGGGCTCGGCGCCCGGCGGAACGCGGGTCGGCAACCAGGACATCCTGGTGGCGTGGTGCGCCTTCGTCTTCGTGTTCTTCAGCGCCTCGGGCTCCAAGCTGCCCTCGTACATCCTGCCGATGTTCCCGGCGCTGGCGCTGCTGGTGACGGCCCGGCTGCAGGACGCCAGCCCGGCCGCGCTCGGGCGGCACCTGGCCGGCCTCGCGGTCCTCTGGGGGCTGCTGTTGCTCGCTTCCACGCAGTTCGCGCGGTTCACGGCATCCGGCGATGCGCGGGAACTCCTGGCGCCGATGGCATGGGCGGTCCGGGCCGGAGCGGTGGTCTTCCTGGCGGCGGCCGCGGTGGCGGCCTGGCAGCTGCGCCGCGGCGGCGCCACCGCCGCGGTGCTGGCCGTGGCGGCCGGCCACCTGCTGGCCATCACGCTGGTCATGCAGTCGCACGACGCCTACGGCCGCCGGCTCAAGAGCGCCGCGCCGCTGGCGGCCAGCGTGCGCCGGGAGATCGGCGCGGACGACCCGGTCTTCGCCGTCCGCTCCTACGACCAGACCCTGCCGTTCTACCTCGCCCGCCACGTCGTGCTGGTCGACTACCGCGACGAGTTCGCGCTCGGCCAGTCGATCGAGCCCGGGCGCTGGATCCCGACGCTCGACGCGTTCGTCGACCGGTGGCAGTCCCTGCCGCAGGCGGCGGCCTACATGAACCGCGCCACCTGGCAGGTGCTCCGGCAGCGCGGCGTCCCCATGCGCGCCATCTTCGAGGACTCGCGCCGGGTCGTGGTGGTGCGCCGATGAAGCCCGCCGACTTCGCCTGCATCCTGGGCGGCGTGCTGCTCAATGCCGCCGCCCAGCTGCTGCTCAAGGCCGGCGTCGGCGGCGTGGGGGAGATCCGGCTGGCCGGCGGCCTGGCCGAGGCGCTGCGCACCGCGTCCCGCCTGGCGCTGCAGCCCGCCATCCTCGGCGGGCTGGCCTGCTACGTGGTGAGCGTGGTGGTCTGGATCGTCGCGCTGTCGCGCGTGGAGGTCAGCGTCGCCTACCCGATGCTGTCCATCGGCTACGTGGTCAACGCCGTGCTGGCGTGGTGGCTTTTCGGAGAGGACGTGAACATGCAGCGCTGGCTGGGTATCGGCGTGATCATTCTTGGCGTGGCCCTGGTCGCGCGCAGCGGGAGTTCCGCGTGAGCGCGCCGCCGTTCCTGCCCTTCACGCGCCCGGCGATCGACGAGCGCACGATCGAGGAGGTCGGCGACGTGCTGCGCTCCGGCTGGATCACCACCGGCCCCAAGTGCCAGGAGCTGGAGCAGGCGCTCTCGCGCCGGTGGGGCGGCCGGCCGGTGCGGCTGCTCAGCTCCGGCACCGCGGCGCTGGAGCTCGGGCTGCGGCTCGCCGGCGTCGGGCCGGGCGACGAAGTCGTCACCACGCCGCTGAGCTGGGTGGCGACCGCCAACGTGATCCTGGCGGTCGGCGCCACCCCGGTCTTCGCCGACGTCGACCCCGGCACGCGCAACATCGACCTCGGCCATGTCGAGCGCGCGATCACCCGGCGGACCCGGGCGCTGATGCCGGTGGACCTGGCGGGCCTTCCGGTCGATCGCGACCGGCTGTACCGGCTGGCCCGCAGCCGCGGCTTGCGCGTCGTCGAGGATGCGGCGCAGTCCTTCGGGTCGTCCTGGGGCGGGCGCGCGATCGGCAGCTTCGGCGACCTGGTGTCGTTCAGCTTCCACGCGAACAAGAACTTCACGACCGCCGAGGGCGGCTGCCTGGTGCTCAACGACGAGCAGGAGGCCCGCCGCTGCGAGAAGCTGCGCCTGCAGGGCGTCGTCCGGCTGCCGGACGGCGGCATGCTGGTCGAGGAGTGGGGGGCGAAGGCCAACCTGACCGACGTGGCGGCCGCCATCGGCCTCGGGCAGCTGCGGCACGTCGACGCGGCGGCGGCGCAGCGGCGCCGGCTGGCCGCGCGCTACTTCGCGGCCTGGGACCGCACGCTGGGCCTGGAGCTGCCGCCGCAGGACCCGGAGGGCCACGGCAACTGGCACATGTTCCAGCCGCTGCTGCCGCGCGACCTGGCGCCGCGGCGCGGCGACTTCATCGCGCGGATGCGAGCGCGCGGCATCGGCGTCGGCGTGCACTACCCCGCGATCCATCTGTTCCAGCTGTACCGGATGCGCGGCCACGGCATCGGCGACTTTCCCGTGGCGGAGGACATCGGCGCCCGCACCGTCACCCTGCCGCTGTTTCCGGGCATGGCCTACGGCGACGTGGACCGGGTCTGCGGCGCCGTCGCCGAGGTGGTCGGCGAGATGCGCCAGGGGCGTGCGCCGTGACGGCGATGCACGACGTCGACCCGTCCCTGCTCGCCCCGCAGGGGGAGGGCGAGGGACCGGTGGCGCTCAGCGTCGTGATCCCGGTCTACAACGAGGAGTCCGGCCTGGAGGCGCTGTTCGCGCGCCTGCTGCCGGCGCTCGACGCATTGGCGCTGCGCTACGAAGCGATCTTCGTGGACGACGGCAGCCGCGACCGGTCGGCGGCCATCCTGGCCCAGCATTTCGAGGCGCGGCCGGACGTGGTGCGCGTGGTCATGCTGAACGGCAACTTCGGGCAGCACCGCGCCATCCTGGCCGGGTTCGAGCGCTGCCGGGGCGAGCGCGTGGTCACGCTGGACGCGGACCTGCAGAACCCGCCGGAGGACATCCACCTGCTGCTCGAGGCGATGGCGCAGGGCTTCGACTACGTGGGCTCGATCCGGCGCGACCGGCAGGATGCCGCCTGGCGCCGCTGGGCGTCGCGGGCCATGAACCGCCTGCGCCTGCGCCTCACGGGCATCGCCATGACCGACCACGGCTCGATGATGCGCGGCTACAGCCGCGACGTGGTGCAGCTGATCAACCAGTGCAACGAGATGAACACCTTCATCCCGGCCCTGGCCTACCAGTTCGCGCGCAATCCGACGGAAGTCGTGGTCGGGCACGAGGCCCGGCACGCCGGAACGTCCAAGTACTCGCTCTACAGCCTGATCCGGCTGAACTTCGACCTGGTCACCGGCTTTTCCGTCGTGCCGCTCCAGGCGTTCTCGATGCTGGGCATCGTGGTGTCGCTGCTCTCGGGGCTGCTGTTCGCGGTGCTGGCGGTCCGGCGGGTGGTGATCGGGCCGGAGGAGGGCGGCGTGTTCACGCTGTTCGCGCTGGCGTTCCTGCTGATCGGGCTGGCGCTGTTCGGCATCGGCTTGCTGGGCGAATACATCGGCCGCATCTACCAGGAGGTGCGCGCCCGGCCGCGCTACCTGGTCCGCGCGGTGCTGGAGCGCCGGCCATGAGTCCCGCCCGGCCGCCCGAGGAGGGGCGCACCGCAGGTCGTCCCGTGAACACCGCCGGGCCGCCCCGAGGTGCCCGCACCGCAGCCCGCACGGGCGAGGGCACTCCGGTGAACACGGCGCCCCGCGCCGTCGTGTTCGCCTACCACGACGTGGGCGTGCGCTGCCTGCAGGTGCTGCTCGACGGCGGGGTGGACGTCGCGCTGGTCGTGACGCATGCCGACGACCCGCGGGAGAACGTCTGGTTCGCCAGCGTCGCGGCCCTGGCGGCGGACCACGGCGTGCGCTGCGTGATGCCGGACGACCCGCACGGCGCGGAACTGCTGGCGGCGGCCCGCGCGCTGCAGCCGGACTTCCTGTTCTCGTTCTACTACCGCAGGATGCTCGGGCCGCAGTGGCTGGAACTGCCGCGGCGCGGCGCCTTCAACATGCACGGCTCGCTGCTGCCGCGCTACCGCGGCCGCGCGCCGGTGAACTGGGCCATCATCCACGGCGAGCGCGAGACCGGCGCCACGCTGCACCGCATGAACGAGAAGCCCGACAACGGGCCGATCGTCGACCAGTTCGCCGTGCCCATCCTGGGCGATGACACGGCGCGCGAGGTGTTCTCCAAGGTCACCGTGGCCGCGGAGATCGTGCTGGCGCGCAGCCTGCCCGGGCTCCTCGACGGTTCGATCGTGGAGCGGCCGCAGGTGCTGTCCGCAGGGCGGTACTTCGGCGGCCGCACGCCGGCCGACGGCCGGATCCCGGCCGATGCGAGCGCCCGCCAGATCCACGACCTGGTGCGGGCGCTGGCGCCGCCCTATCCGGGGGCCTTCCTGGACATCGGGGGGCAGCGCATCGTCATCGAGCGCACGCTGCCGGCGGCCGCGTCCCCGCGCGGCGCCCCGGCCGGGCAGCGGCTGTGGGCCGACGGCGCCGGCATCTGGCTGAGCGCCGCCGACGGCCACCGGCTGCGCGTGCTGGCCGCACGCCGCGACGGCGACGCCGCGCCGCTCACCCCGCGCGATGTCGAGGCCCTGGCGCCGCAGACCCCGGGTCCATCCACCAACCACTGACCACCATGCTCCGAGTCCTCATCCTTGGCGTCAACGGCTTCATCGGGCACCACCTCACGCGGCACATCATCGCGTCCACCGACTGGGAGGTGTACGGCATGGACATGCAGTCGGACCGGCTGCGCCCGTGGCAGGACCATCCGCGCTTCCATTTCTTCGAAGGCGACATCACGATCAACCGGGAGTGGATCGAGTACCACGTGAAGAAGTGCGACGTGGTGATCCCGCTGGTGGCCATCGCGACGCCGGCCACCTACGTGCGCGAGCCGCTGCGCGTGTTCGAGCTCGACTTCGAGGCGAACCTGCCCATCGTGCGGCAGTGCGTGCGCTACGGCAAGCGCCTGGTGTTCCCGTCCACCAGCGAGGTCTACGGCATGTGCGCCGATTCCGCCTTCGATCCGGAGGCGTCCAACCTCGTCTACGGCCCGATCAACAAGCCGCGCTGGATCTACGCCTGCGCCAAGCAGCTGATGGACCGCGTGATCCACGCCTACGGGCAGGAGCAGGGCCTGCGCTACACGCTGTTCCGGCCGTTCAACTGGATCGGCCCCGGCCTGGACAGCATGCACACGCCCAAGGAGGGTTCGAGCCGGGTGATCACGCAGTTCCTCGGCCACATCCTGCGCGGCGAGCCGATCCGGCTGGTCGACGGGGGCAGCCAGCACCGGACCTTCACGCACGTGGACGACGGCATCGCGGCGCTCGGCAGGATCATCGCCAACCGCGGCGGCGTCGCGGACGGCAAGATCTACAACATCGGCAACCCGCGCAACGACTTCTCGATCCGCGCGGTCGCCCAGATGATGCTGGACCTGGCCAGGACGCTGCCCGCGTACCGGGAGGCGGCGGCGGACGTCGAGCTGGTCGACGTCGCCGCCACGGCCTACTACGGCAGCGGCTACCAGGACGTGCTGCAGCGCGTGCCCGACGTGCAGCGGACCATGGACGACCTGGACTGGCGGCCTCGGGTCGACATGCAGGACGCGCTGCGCGCCCTGTTCGACTACTACGCCCAGCACGCTGCGGCGGAGCTGGGCGCCTGAGCGGATGGCGCGCATCGCGCTCAAGGTCGACGTCGACACGCTGCGGGGAACGCGCGAGGGCGTGCCGGCGCTGGTTCGGCTGCTGCTGCGGGAGCATGCCGCGGCGAGCTTCCTGTTCAGCGTCGGGCCGGACCACACCGGCCGCGCCATCTTCCGGGCGTTGCGGCCGGGCTTCCTGCGCAAGGTCTCGCGCACCTCGGTGGTGGAGCACTACGGCATCCGCACGCTGCTGTACGGCGTGCTGCTGCCGGGCCCCGACATCGGGCGCGCCGAGGGAGCGACCATCCGCGGCGTCCGGGACCAGGGCTTCGAGGTCGGCGTGCACTGCTGGGACCATGTGCGGTGGCAGGACCGGCTGATGGCGCGCGACGGCGCCTGGGCGGAGCGCGAGATGCGCCTGGCGGTGCAGCGGCTGGCCGAGCTGCTGGGCGCTGCGCCGGCGCTGCACGGCGCGGCGGGCTGGCAGTTCAACGCCGCGGCGGCCTCGGCCGAAGCCGCGCTGGGCATCACCCACGCCTCGGACACGCGCGGCAGCCACCCGTTCGTTCCCGTCGACGACGCCGGCCGGGTACTCGGCCCGCCGCAGTTCCCGACCACGCTGCCGACGCTGGACGAACTGATCGGGACCCGCGGCCTGCACGCCGGCAACGTCCACGCGCACCTGCTCGCGCTGACTGAGGACGCGGCCCGGGACCAGGTGTTCACGCTGCACGCGGAACTCGAAGGCATGAAGCTGCGGCCCGTGCTGGAGCGCCTGATCCGGGGCTGGCGCGCGCAGGGCCACGCCCTGGTCGACCTGAGGACGCTGCACGGCGCCAGCCCGCCGGCGACGCTGGCGCGGCACCGGCTCGCGACGGGCTCGGTCCCGGGCCGCTCCGGCACCCTGGCGGTGCAGGGCGCGCCGTGGGTGGCGCGCGCGCCGGTGCCGCGGCAGGTGCCGGAACCCGTTCCCCGCGCATAGCGCAGACGGGAAAGCAGGAGGCCGTCTGACTCCTCCCGACGGCTTCCTGCTTTTTCGTGCAGCTGCTACGCCGCCCGGGCTCGACGGGCAGCGCCTGCCGGCGGCCTTCCTACGGCAGGCTCACCGGCAGGTCGAGGCCGGGGTCGTGCCGTTCCCCGGCATGCTGCGCGGCAGCGCCACCGAAGGGCGGCGGCGTGGCCTGCCAGCGTCGGCGGGCCGGGCTGGACGCGAAACGACCGGTCCGTGCCCAGGGCGCCCGCCGGGGTGGCGGTCAGCGCGTCGTGATCGCCATGGTTTCGATGATGGTCTGTAGCTGCGCGCTCATCGGCAGGTCGAGGCTGGCGCCCGACGAGGGCAGCCGGCGCAGGAACCAGCGCTTGTACTGGCGCTCGATCTCGCCGTCCTCGGCCAGTTCCTGGAAGCTGCGCTGCACCACCTGCGCCAGTTGCGGGTCGTCCTTGCGGAACATGATGGCGTAGGGGTCGTAGGAGAGGTAGTCGCCGACGACCTGGAACTTGCCGGCGCCTTCCTTGCCGGCGTTCTCGGCGATCAGGCCGTACAGCAGCACGTCGTCGGTGGCGAAGGCGTCGGCCTCGCCGGCCGCGACCTGGGCGAAGCCCTGGGCGTGGTCGGGCACCACCTGCAGCTGCAGGCCGAGCTTGAACTTGTGGTCCAGGTCGCGCAGCGCCTTCTCGTTGGTGGTGCCGGCGGTCACCGCCACCTTCTTGCCCGCCAGGTCGCGGAAGCTGCGCACCGGCACGCCCTGCTTGACCATCACCTTGGTGCCGGCCACGAACATGATGGGCGAGAAGGCCACCAGCTTCTGCCGCTCCAGGTTGCTGGTGGTGGAGCCGCACTCCAGGTCCACCTTGCCGCTGGTCACGGCCTCGATGCGGTTGTCGGAGGTGACGGGGACCCACTGGATGCGCAGGCTCTTGTCGATCGTGTCCTCGATCGCCGTGACCAGCGCCTTGCATAGCTCGATCGAATAGCCGATGGGTTCGTTGCGCGGGTTCAGGTACGAGAAGGGGACCGAGGCCTGGCGATAGCCCAGCGCGATGCTGCCGCTGGCGCGCACCTTGGCCAGCGTGCCTTCGAGCGTGGCGGGCGCCAGGCGGACCGCCGGGGCGCGGGCGGGCGTGTCGTTCTCCTGCGCCCGGGCCGGGCCGGACAGCAGCAGGCACAGGCCCGCCGCGCCCGCCAGCACGTTCAGAACGTTCGTGAGCCACCTGGGCTTCATGGCCTGCTCCTCGCCGGGTTCAGGAGTGCGCGGGGTTGGCCAGCGAAGCCTGCAGCTCCCGGTCCAGCCGCACCGCGTTGGCCTCGGCCTCGGCCTCGGGCAGCAGGTCGCCTTCCCACTTCGCGACCACGGCGCTGGCGATGGAGTTGCCGACGGCATTGGTGGCGGAGCGGCCCATGTCCAGGAAGCTGTCCACGCCCAGGATCAGCAGCAGGCCGGCCTCGGGAATGCCGAACTGGTTGAGCGTGGCGGCGATCACCACCAGCGAGGCGCGCGGCACGCCGGCGATGCCCTTGGAGGTGAGCATCAGCACCAGCAGCATCGTGAGCTGCGTGCCCAGCGACAGCTCGATGCCGTAGGCCTGCGCGATGAACAGCGTCGCGAAGGTGCAGTAGATCATCGAGCCGTCGAGGTTGAACGAATAGCCCATGGGCATCACGAAGCTGGAGATCTTGCGCTTGACGCCGAAGCGGTCCAGCGCGTCCAGGATCTTCGGATAGGCCGCCTCGGAGCTGGCGGTGGCGAAGGAGATCATGAAGGGCTCGCGGATGAGCCGGATCAGCTTGAACACGCGCGGCCCCAGGAACAGGAAGCCGGCCGCGATCAGCACCACCCACAGGATGATGAGCGCCACGTAGAAGTCGCCCATGAAGACGGCGAACTTGAGCAGGATGTCCAGCCCGTTCACCGCCACGGTGGCGGCCATGGCGGCCATCACGGCCACGGGGGCGAGCTTCATCACGTAGCCGGTGATCTTCAGCATCACGTGCGAGAGCTCGTCGATGGCAGACAGCAGCGTCTTGCCCTTCTCGCCCAGCGCCGACAAGGCCACGCCGAAGAACATCGAGAACACCACGATCTGCAGGATCTCGTTGTGGGCCATGGCCTCGGCGAAGGACTTGGGCACCATGTGGGCGACGAAGTCCTTGAGCGTGAACTTGGACGTCGCCAGGTTGGCCGATGCACCGATGTCCGGCAGCGGCAGCCCGAAGTTGGCGCCCGGCTGCATCAGGTTGACCAGCACCATGCCCAGCAGCAGCGAGACCAGCGAGGCGCTCATGAACCAGGCCATGGCCTTGAAGAACACGCGTCCGATCGCCGCCGCGTCGCCCATGTGCGCGATGCCCACCACCAGCGTGGAGAACACCAGCGGGCCGATCAGCATCTTGATGAGGCGCAGGAAGATGTCGGACAGGATGGAGATGTAGCCGGCCATTTCGGCGGCGATCTTCTTGTCCGGGAAGTTGATGAAGATCATGTGGCCGATCACGATGCCGAGCACCATGGCGATCAGGATCCAGGCGACGGGGGGAAGCTTTCTTTTCGTCATCTCGGGTCTCCTCGGTAGGGGTTGCGGGGGTTGGCCGGCGTGGCTGCCGCTTCAGGGCGCCGGGCTGAGGAAGGTGATTTCGCGCTCGCCCTCTTCGAAGGCGTCGAGCGTCTGGGTCCAGCAAGTACCGGGCCACAGCAGTTGCACGCGGCCTGCCCGGGGGGCGTAGGCGGCGGTGTAGAGCGTGCCGTAGCCGCGCTCCCAGGCGGGCTGGTACAGCGGCTCGCGCAGCAGCGCGTCCACGGCAGCCTGCACCGGAGCGCCGGCGCCGGCCAGCGCCTGCAGCGCGTCCAGCCGCTCGCAGGCCGCGGTGGCGCGCGCGTGCTCCGGCCACTCCACCGCGTGCTGGAAGTTGGTCACGGCCGCGCGGCGCGTGACCTCGACCGGACGGTCCGGATTCAGGAACACCGTGGCCCATGCGCCGCGCGCGTCGAGCAGTGTGACGCTGTAGCACATGTGCACCGGCACCCGCTGCAGGATGGCGATGGCCGACGCGGTGTCGGTGGCGACCTCCAGCACGTAGCGCAGTACCAGCGGGATGCCGAAGCCCTCGCCGGCGATGGTGCGGCCGCCGAAGGACAGCGATGCGGCCAGCCCCGATGCGTTGAGTCCGTCCAGCGCGCCCCACAGGCAGTCGCTCATGGCCAGCACGCGCTGGCCGGTCCAGCGCGTGGCCAGCCAATTGCCTTCCAGCAGCGCCGGCGCGTAGTCGTAGTTGCGCAGCAGGGCGGGGCCCTGTGCGTCGCCGGCGTCCGGCCAGACGGCCTGCGAGCAGCCGGCGATGTAGGCGGGCGGGCGCCACAGCGACAGGAAGCGCGCCTCCAGGTCGCCGCCGCCGGCCAGCTCGACCAGCCGCTCCCAGGTCGGCACCAGTTCCGGCATGTGCTGGCGCAGCGCGCGCCGGCACTCCAGGTAGGTCGGCCGGCCGACCGTGCCGCTGCGCAGGAACCAGGCCCGGTAGCCGGGCCAGGAGCGCGCGAACAGCGCCTGCCACTGCGCGCCGGGCTGGTCTTCGGCGACGGCCTGGAAGCGGATGCCGATGGTCATCTCATCTCAAGCGTTCGCCGCGCCGTCACAGGATCTTGAACGAGCCCGGCGTCGGCGCCGCCTCGGGCTGCGTCGTCAGGATGGGCTTGCCGGCGTAGTAGTTCTTGATGCCGCGGATCCAGTCGCGCGCGCGGATGTTGAGCTTGAAGTTGTCGTCCATGGAGCGCCCGCGCGTGATCAGGATGCCCAGGTCGGCGCCCTCGTAGCGGTAGTCGCCGGGCCCGGTGATGCGCAGGAAGAAGGCCTCGCGCTCGGAGTCGATGGCCTTGCGGTTGTAGTCGAAGCGCTGGTAGGCGACGCTGCCGTCCTCGGCCATGCGGTAGATGCCGGTGGCCGGCGCGTGCGTGACCTGGTCGACCTTGTCCTCGGTGAACTTCATGACCACCTGCGACCACGAGTCGATGAAGCGCGGCTGGGCCCAGCGCTCGTTGATCTCCTTGACGTTCAGGTCGAACGGCACGCCGGAGAACTCCAGCAGGTGGAACAGGAACAGCGGCGCGTCGGCGTAGGCGAAGGCCGCGTGGTTGGTCATCGGGCTGGCGCCGCAGATGCGCGGGTTCAGTTCGCCCAGGTAGACCTCGCCGGTGTCCTGGTCGATCAGGAAGTCCAGGTCGAAGTAGCCGCGGTAGCCCTCGGCCAGCAGCTGGTTGCCGAAGCGCTCGGCCATGTCGCGCGCCTTGGCCCGCACTTCCTCGGAGAAGGCGCCGGGGAACACCTCGTTGCCGCACCAGCCGCCCTTGTAGGGCGTCAGCTCGCGCGCGCCCACGACCTCGGTCAGCAGCGGCCCGACCAGCGTGCCCGACTGCGTGGCGCACGCTTCCAGCGTGGCGCCGCGGCAGTTGATCCGCTTCATGATCTTGACCTCGGGGTCGTTGACGATCTCGTCCTTGTGCTTGTTGAAATCGTCTTCCGAGGCGATGAAGAAGGTGGTGTGGCCCGAGTCGCCGAAGGCCGACTGCACCACCAGGTCCTTGCCCAGGCCGTGGCGCTCGGCGATCTGCATCAGGTGCTGGTAGCTCTCGACCTTCTCCAGCGCGTTGGGCACCGAGTGCACGCCGGCCTTGTTGCCGATGCGCACGGTCTCCATCTTGTTGTCGCAGCGCTGGCGCAGCGCCGCCGGCGGGAACCAGACCTCCATGCCCAGTTCCTTGGCCAGGGCCTCGGTCTTCTCGTCGAACATCAAGAAGGTGGCGACCGGCTTGCCGCCGCGGCGCTCGATCAGGTCGACCACGTCCTTGTGCTGCAGCAGGTAGTTGTTGATGTCCTCGATCGAGGTGAATTCCTCGTGCGGCGCCTCCTGCGGCACGAACACGTTCGGGTGCCGGCCGTCGAAGCAGTCGATGTAGTTGATGTAGCGGAAGCGGTTGACCCACCGGTCCATGCCCAGCAGGTTGAAGTTGGTCGCGCTGATGAAGTAGATGGGCCGCTCGTTGCGGTGGAACATCAGCAGCAGGTCGGAAATGCTCTTGACCGTGTTGGTCATTTCTTGCTCCTCGAGGTGGACTTCCTGGTGGTCTGGCTCGTCGTGGCCAGTTCGGGTTCGGCGCCGTCGGGCGCCAGCGGGACCTGGGGCGGCTGGGCCGCGCGGTCGGCCACGGCCAGCGCGGCGCGCGCCGCCGTGGCCTGGGCCGCGCGCTGCAGCGCAGCGTCGCTGAAGATGCGGAAGCCCAGCTCGGGCCTGAAGCCGTGGATCTCGCGCACGTCCAGCGCGGCCATGAACTGCAGGATCTCGGCGCTGATGACCTGGCCCGGCACCAGGATCGGGAAGCCGGGCGGGTAGGGGATCACGAACAGCGCCGACACCAGCTCGCGTCCGGCCGCGATCGCGCGGGCGGCCTCGGCCATGTCCACGTACTCGCAGTTGCTGTCGTCGTAGGACAGGAAGAAGGCGCTGCGGATGTCGCCGTCGCGCGTCTCGGCCCGGCCCTCGACCGAGCGGCCGCGGAACGCGAAATGGAAGCTCGAGAAGTCCGGCAGCGGCGGCTGCTCCAGCGTCAGCGAGCGCACGCGCTTCTCGTGGATGCGGCGCTCGATCGCGCTCATGTCGGCCACGCGCGCGTCCACGTCGCGCGCGATCTTCACCAACACCTCGATCAGGTAGGCCACGGCCGAGCGCGTGGTGCCGATGTTGGTCATGAACAGCACGGTGTTGCGCGAGGTCTTGTTGATCTGGATGCCGTACTTGTCCATCAGCTCCTTGTTCTTGAAGCTGTCGCCGTCCAGGCCAGTGGCGCCGATGGACAGCGTGGCGCGCGTCGGGTCCAGCGCGAACTCGTCGGTGCGCCAGGCCGATTCCAGGTTGGCCCAGCCGTTCTCGTCGTTGTAGTAGCTCTGCACGCCCGATTCGCGGTAGGCCTCGGGGACCACGTCGACCACGCTCAGGAAGCGGAAGTAGCGCTTGAGCAGCGGATGGCGCAGCACCTGCTCGCGCAGGCTCATGGCCAGCTCCAGCTGGCGCTGGATCAGCTCGTAGCCCTCGAGCTCGACCTGGCGCCGGCCCACGTCCAGCGAGGCCAGGATCTGGTAGTTGGGCGAGGTCGAGGTGTGGGTCATGTAGGCCTCGTGGAAGGCCTCCTCGGCCTTGTCCTTGAAGTCCTGGTCCCAGACGTGGATCATCGAGCCCTGGCGCAGCGCCGTCAGCGTCTTGTGCGTGGAGTGCGTGGCGTACACGCGCACGCGCGCACGCGCCGGGTCGGGCAGCAGCCGCGCGTTCAGCAGGGCCTCGTCGTCGTCCCAGTCGATGCTGGCGGCGAAGGCGGCTTGGCGCCGGGCGTAGGCCGGGTCCTTGAACATCTCGGCCAGGCGCGCCGCCGCCGCCATGCCGGTGCGCTGGCGGTAGATCGGGTGGCAGCGCGCGAAGGCGAACCAGGCCTCGTCCCACAGGAACACCAGGTCCGGCTTGATCGCCAGGCATTCCAGCATCACCCGCTCGACGTCGTAGACGATGCCGTCGAAGGTGCAGTTGGTCAGCAGCACCATGCGCACGCGGTCCAGCGTGCCGGCGCGGCGGAAGCCCAGCAGCGTCTCCTTGATGTGGCGCACCGGCACCGCGCCGTACATGGAGTACTGGTCCAGCGGGTAGGAGTCCAGGTAGGCCACCTGGGCGCCGGCCAGCACCAGGCCGTAGTGGTGCGACTTGTGGCAGTTGCGGTCCACCAGCACGATGTCGTCGGGCCGCACCAGGGCCTGCACCACGATCTTGTTGCAGGTCGAGGTGCCGTTGGTCGCGAAGAAGGTGCGCCGCGCGCCGAAGGCCCGGGCCGCGTACTCCTGCGCCAGCTTCAGCGGGCCGACCGGGTCGAGTAGCGAGTCCAGGCCGCCCGAGGTGGCCGAGGTCTCGGCCATGAACAGGTTCATGCCGTAGAACTGCGCCAGGTCGCCGATCCAGCTGGAGTTCATGATGGCCTTGCCGCGCGCCAGCGGCAGCGCGTGGAACACGCCGGTCGGCTGCTTGGCGTAGTCGCGCAGGGCCTGGAAGAACGGCGTGCGGTGGCGCTCGCCCACGCCCTTCATGATCGAGCTGTAGAGTTCGATGTGGTCTTCCTCGCCGAAGAAGATGCGCTTGAACACCTCGCCCACGCGCGCCGCGATGTCTTCCACGCTGACGTCGGTCACCAGGTACAGGTCCAGCTCCGGCCGCAGCTGCGCGATCTGCTGGCCCAGCAGCGGGCCGCGCTCGAACTCGGGCATCTGCTCGATGCTCTCGTCCACGCCGTCCAGGAAGCGGCGCAGCATGTCGTTGTGGTTGACCGAGCGGAACGGGAAGCCGTGCCGGATCACGACGGCCTGCAGGTTGAAGTTGACCAGCGTGGCGATCAGCGCGTCCTCGAAGGTGGGCACCACCACGATGTCGAAGACGAAGTCGTCGTCCGGGCTGCGCTTGCGCTGCACGCGCCGGCGCAGCGCGTCCTCCTCGGTGGCGCTCATCTCGTCGACGATCAGCACCTCGAAGTACGGCCGCGACAGCTGGGCCAGGCGCTCGCTGTCGGTCTCGATCTGCGAGGGCAGCTCGTTGTCGCTCTCCAGCGCGCTGCTGTCGTGGCGGTAGGTGCGCGCGGCCAGCACGCGGTGGATGCGGCGCGCGGCCTGGTGCGCGCGGGCGAGTTCCTCGCGCTCGATCCACTGGCACAGCTCGCCGAACACGCGGCCGCCGGGAAAGGCCCAGTAGCCCTCGATCGGCGCCAGCGTCTCGCAGATTTGGCGCACCAGGGCCATGCGGCGCTCGCGCTCGGGGTCGTCGGGCTGCAGGATGGCCGACCGGCTCAGGTGGTCGACCAGGCTGATCCAGCCGTCCGAGCGCATCTCCCACACGCTGCGGTGGCGGCTCAATGAGGTGCGCGGTTTCGTTGTCGTCGTGTTGTTGCTCATCTGTCTCGTCTCCTCGGCCGGCTTGGCGCCCCGGCCATGGCGTGTGCGCGGGTGTCGTTCAGTCCGGTTTGGTCAGCGGCCCCAGGGTGTGCAGGTACGGGAACTCGGCGGCGGCGTCGGCCCGGTACAGCCTGAACTCGCAGTCGCGGTCGCGGAAGCTCTTGAGCGGCTGGCCCAGGTTGCTGCGCAGGCCGCGCTCGCGCTCGCGCCGCAGGCGCGCGAGGTCGACCTCGATGGCCATGATCTCGGGGCCGTTCTCGGCCTGGTGCAGCACGTAGCCCGACGGGTCGCAGACGATGGAGCGGCCCACGCCGCCGTGGCCGACGCCGTTGACGTCGAAGAAATACACCTGGTTCTGCGCGGCCGAGGCGCGCGCGATCGCCAGTTCCACGTCGCGGTCGATGGTGTCGGTCATGGTCGGGTGCAGGATCACCTCGGCGCCCATGGCGGCCAGCGTGCGCGTGGTCTCGGGGAACCACATGTCATAGCAGATCGACACGCCGAAGCGGCCGACGCCGGGCACGTCGAACACGCAGAACTCGGTGCCGCCCTGCACGTCGCGCTCGTACGGGCGGAACGGGAACAGCTTGCGGAAGCGCGCGACGACCACGCCGGCCGGATCGATCACCGGCGTGGTGTTGTAGACCACCGGGCCGTCCGGCCCCTCGGCCTGCTCGAACAGCGAGCCCGGGATCAGCCACAGCCCGGTCTCGCGGGCCAGTTCGGCCAGCCGCGCCTCGGTCGGGCCGGGCAGGGGCTCGGCCGTGCCGTGCCGGGGCCCCAGCGCCGCCAGTTCGGAGAACAGCACCATGCGCACCCACGGGAAGCGCGAGCGGATGTGGCGCAGGTAGTTGCCCATGTGCTCGACGTTGCTGTCGAACGCCGAGACGTTCATCTGCACGCCGGCGATGCCGAAGCAGGCGCCGGCGTCCAAGCTCTGCGATGCCGGCGTCACGTGTCCAGGCCCCCGAGGCAGACGTACTTGATCTCCAGGAACTCCTCGAGGCCGTAGCGGGACCCCTCGCGGCCCAGGCCGGACTGCTTGACGCCGCCGAACGGCGCCTCGGCGGTGGAGATCAGGCCGGTGTTGACGCCGACCATGCCGGACTCCAGCCGCTCCGCGACGCGCATCACGCGGCCGATGTCGCGGCTGTAGAAATAGGCGGCCAGGCCGAACTCGGTGTCGTTGGCCAGCGCGACGACCTCGTCCTCGCCGTCGAAGGGGAAGATGGGGGCCAGCGGCCCGAAGGTCTCCTCCCGGGCGAACAGCATGTCGGCGGTGGCGCCGGCGATCACCGTGGGCTCGTAGAACAGCCCGCCCAGCGCATGCGGCTTGCCGCCGGTCAGCACCTGGCCGCCCTTGGCGCGCGCGTCGGCCACGTGCTCCTCGAGCTTGGCCACGGCCTTGGCATCGATCAGCGGGCCCTGGGTCACGCCGGGCTCCAGGCCGTTGCCGACCTTCAGCGCCTGCACCCGGGCCACGAGCTTCTGTGTGAACGCCTCCAGAACGCCGCGCTGCACGTACAGCCGGTTCGCGCAGACGCAGGTCTGGCCGGTGTTGCGGTACTTGGAGACCATGGCGCCTTCGACCGCGGCGTCGAGGTCGGCATCGTCGAACACGATGAACGGCGCGTTGCCGCCGAGCTCCAGCGAGAGCTTCTTGATGGTGTCGGCCGATTGGCGCATCAGGCTGCGGCCGACCTCGGTCGAGCCGGTGAAGGTGAGCTTGCGCACCACGGGGTTGCGCGTCATCTCGCCGCCGATGGCCGCGGCCGACCCGGTCAGCACCGACAGCAGGCCCTTGGGAACGCCGGCGCGCGCGGCCAGCTCGGCGAAGGCCAGCGCCGAGTAGGGGGTCTGCGTGGCCGGCTTGACGACCATGGCGCAGCCCGCCGCCAGCGCCGGGCCGGCCTTGCGCGTGAGCATCGCGGTCGGGAAGTTCCAGGGCGTGATGGCGGCGGTCACGCCGATCGGCTGCTTCAGCGCCAGGATGCGCTTGTCGGCCGTGGGCGCCGGGATGGTGTCGCCGTAGACGCGGCGCGCCTCCTCGGCGAACCAGTCGATGAACGAGGCGGCGTAGGCGATCTCGCCCTTGGCCTCGGCCAGCGGCTTGCCCTGCTCGCTGGTCATGATCAGCGCCAGGTCGTCCTGGTGGGCCAGCATCAGGTCGTTCAGCCGGCGCAGCACGGCCGCGCGTTCCTTGGCCGGCAGCGCGGCCCAGGCACGCTGGGCCGTGGCTGCGGCGGCGATCGCGCGGGCGGTCTCGGCCTGGCCGCACGTCGGGATGCTGCCGATGCGCTCGCCGGTGGCCGGGTTCGTGACGTCGGTGGTCGCGCCGTCGTCGGCGTCCACCCATTCGCCGGCGACGAAGGCCTGCTGGCGCAGCAGGCCGGGATCCTTGAGGTTCAGCATGGCGGTGTCAGTTTCTCCTCAGGCCTGCAAGGCGGCGGCCAGGATGTCCAGGCCTTCGTCCAGCAGGGCGTCCTCGATCGTCAGCGGGAACAGGAAGCGGACCACGTTGGCGTGCACGCCGCAGGTCAGCAGCAGCAGGCCGGCGTCGCGCGCGCGTTGCTGCACCAGCTTCGTGAAGTCCGGGTCGGGCGTGCCGTCGGCCTTGGCGAATTCCACCGCCACCATGGCGCCGAGGCCGCGCACGTCGCTGATCTGCGGCACGCTGCCCCGCAGGGCCTGCAGCCGCGCCTTCAGCCGCTGGCCCAGGCGCTCGGCGCGGGCGCACAGCTGCTCGTCCTCGATCACGTCGAGCACGGCGTGGGCGGCGGCGATCGCCAGCGCGTTGCCGGCGTAGGTGCCGCCCAGGCCGCCCGGGGCCGGCGCGTCCATGATCTCGGCGCGGCCGACCACGCCCGACAGCGGCAGGCCGCCGGCCAGGCTCTTGGCCACGGTCATCAGGTCGGGCAGCACGTCGTAGTGCTCCATCGCGAACAGCTTGCCGGTGCGGGCGAAGCCGGTCTGGATCTCGTCGGCGATCATGACGATGCCGTGGCGGTCGCAGATCTCGCGCACCGCGCGCATGAACTCGGGCGGCTGCACGTAGAAGCCGCCTTCGCCCTGGACCGGCTCCAGGATCAGTGCCGCGACCTGCTCGGGGTCGATGTCGGACTTGAACAGCTGGTTCAGCGCCGCCAGCGACTGCTCGACCGTGACGCCGTGCAGCGCCACCGGCGCCGGCACGTGGTGCACGCTGCCCGGGAACGGGCCGAAGCCGGTCTTGTACGGAACCACCTTGCCGGTCAGTGCCATGCCCATGAAGGTACGGCCGTGGAAGGCGCCGGTCAACGCGACCACGCCGGGCCGGCGTGTGTAGGCGCGGGCGATCTTGATGGCGTTCTCGACGGCCTCGGCGCCGGTGGTGAAGAACGCCGTCTTCTTGGCGTGGCTGCCCGGCGTCAGCGCGTTGAGCCGCTCGGCCAGCGCGACCGAGATCTCGTAGGGCACGACCTGGTAGGCCGTGTGGGTGAACTGTTCCAGCTGCCGCTGCACGGCCTCGACCACGCGCGGATGGCGGTGGCCGGTGTTGAGCACCGCGATGCCGGAGCCGAAATCGATGTAGCGCCGGCCTTCCACGTCCCAGAGCTCGGCGTTCTGGGCGCGCTGCGCGTAGATCGGGAAGCCGATGCCCACGCCGCGCGGCGCGGCGGCGGCGCGGCGGGCGTCGAGCGCCTGGTTGCTGGCGGCGGCGTCCGGCCGGTTGGCGGAGGAGGGGGGAGTGGCGGTGGCGATGGTCATGGCAGGTCAATCGGGCTGGGCACCCGGCTTGATGGACAGCGGCGCAGTCTACGAATACATTGATTCCAGAAAAAGAACCAACTATGCGAGATTCGATGGAACCAATCGGCGGACGGGAAGCTCAGGCGCTGCCCGACTTCGTGCAGCAGCGCTTCGACCGCGGCGCCGGCGAATACGACCACCAGCAGCTCTACCGCATCCTGTCCGCGGGCATCCGGCAGGCGGCGCTGCCGGCCGGCCTGAAGCTGCCGCCCACGCGCGAGATGGCGCAGGTGCTGGGCATCGCGCGCAACACCGTGGTGCAGGTCTACGAGCAGCTGGTGCTCGAAGGCCTGGTGGAGGCCGGCGTCGGGCGCGGCACCTACGTCAAGCCGCTGGCACCCGGCTTCGGCGGCCGCGCGCGCACGCCGCCGGCGCGCCAGGCCATGGCCTTGTCGCGCCGCGGCGACGAACTCGTGCGCGGCGCGCGCGCCAGCCCGCTGCAGTGGGGCGCGTTCACGCCCGGCGTGCCCGAGGTGCGCATGTTCCCGGCCAAGGTCTGGCAGCGCCTGCATGCGCAGGCCTGGCGCGAGGCCGGGCCGGCGCAGCTGAGCTACGCTACCGACGGTGGCCACGCGCCGCTGCGCGAGGCGATCTCGGACTACCTGCAGGCCACGCGCGGCGTGGCCTGCCAGCCGGAGCAGGTGGTCGTCACCAACGGTACCCAGCAGGCGCTGCACCTGGTGGCGCACCTGCTGGCCGATGCCGGCGACCCGGTGTGGGTCGAGGACCCGGGCTACTGGGGCGCCTGCAGCGCTTTCCGCAACGCCGGCCTGGTGCTGACGCCGGTGGCGCTGGACGCCGAAGGCCTGGCGCCCACGCCGCAGCAGCTGCAGGCGCCGCCGCGGCTGATGTTCCTGTCGCCCTCGCACCAGTACCCGACCGGCGTGCTGATGAGCCACGGCCGGCGGCACCAGCTGCTGGACTACGCCGCGCGCCACCACGTCTGGGTCGTGGAGGACGACTACGACAGCGAGTTCCGCTTCGCCGCGCGGCCGCTGCCGGCGCTGCAGGGCCAGGAGGAGCACGGCCGCGTGCTGTACCTGGGCACCTTCTCCAAGACGCTGTTCCCCTCGCTGCGGCTGGCCTACCTGGTGCTGCCGCGCGAACTGGTGGAGCACTTCGCGCGCGCGCTCAACGAGCTGTTCCGCGAGGGCCAGACCATGCAGCAGGCGGTGCTCGCGCGCTTCATGCGCGAGGGGCACTACGCGCGCCACATCCGGCGCATGCGCGGCGTCTACGCGGCGCGCCGCGGCGCGCTGATCGGGGCCATCGCCCGGCGCTTCGGCCAGCAGCTGCCGGTGCTGGGCAGCGACGCCGGCCTGCACCTGGTGCTGGGCCTGCCGCCATCGGTGGACGACGACGCCGTGGCCCGCCAGGCGCTGCAGGCCGGGGTGATGACGCGGCCGCTGTCGCTGTACGCGCTGGCGTCGCCGGCGCCGCGCGGCCTGGTGCTGGGCTACGGCGCCGTGTCCGAGCCGGAGATCCACGACAGCTTCGACCGGCTCGCCGACGTGCTCGAGCGCGCCCTGCGCTGAGCCCGCCGCTCAGGCGGACGGCCGGTCCAGCCAGTGCCAGACGGCGTCGACCACGGCCTTGGGGCTGGGCGCGGTGCGGTACAGGCGCACCTCGAGCTGGCCGACCCACTCGTCGCCGCCGGCGACGGCCAGGTGGCCTTGCGCCATCTCGTCGGCCACGCAGCTCTCGGGCAGCCAGCCGACGCCGTGCCCGGCCACCAGCATGGCCTTGAGCGCCTCGGACATGTGGGTCTCGAAGCAGCGGTTCAGGTGCGCCGGCGTCGGGGCGTTGAGCCGCAGCATCTCGACCACGTTGCCGATGAAGGCGCCGGCCGAGTAGGCCAGGAAGGGCAGGGGCTGCTCCTTGCTGCCCGGCAGCCGGAAGCGTGGCCGGCCTTCGGCGTCGGCCGCCGAGAACGGCAGGATGCGCTCGACGCCGAGCAGGCGGTGCGGGTACTGGTTGGGGTCGAGCAGGATCGGCAGCTGCGGATGGTGGTAGGCCAGCAGCAGGTCGCAGTCGCCCTCGACCAGCTGCTGCACGCCCTCGGGCACGTTGACCGCGTGCACGCGCGCGGGCAGCGGGCCGAAGCCCTCGTGCAGCCGCTTGAGCCACTGCGGGAACAGCGTGAAGACCAGCGTGTGGGCCACCGCGAACTGCACCACCTTGCCGGGCTCGGCCAGCGGCTGGCAGCCGCCCAGCAGCGTGCGCGCCGCGTAGGCGTCGTGCAGCAGGTCGGCGGCGATGCGGCGGAACAGCCAGCCGGCCGCGGTCAGCCGGGCCGGCTGCACGCTGCGGTCGACCAGCTCCACGTTGAGCCACTCCTCCAGCGCCATGATCCGGCGGCTGAAGGCCGACTGGGTGATGTGCCGGTCGGCGGCGGCGCGCGAGAAGCTGCGCATCTCGGCCAGGCTCAGAAAATCCTCCAGCCACTTGATTTCCATGGGAGACGCTCGCGCAGGTTGGCATGCCGGGTGGTCGACGGGCGGCATGTTATGCCCATCCCCCGCCGATGGAGCCGCGGTCCTGCGGCCCCGCGGCGGGCCATGCGCGCCGTGCGGCCCGCGATGCGTTGTTTGCATCGGTCTGGCGCCCGGGCCGGCCGCGCCCGCACACTGCGCCCGCGTCGGCCCGCCGCACCGGCCGGCCCGCACGAACACCGACAGGAGACCCGCCATGGCCACCAGCGCCGACTTCCGCATCGAACACGACCTCCTCGGCGACCGCGAGGTGCCCGCCGACGTCTACTACGGCGTGCACACGCTGCGCGCGATCGAGAACTTCCCGATCACCGGCACCACGATCGCGATCTACCCGGACCTCGTGCGGGCGCTGGCCTTCGTCAAGCAGGCGGCGGCCCATGCGAACCACGAGCTCGGCCTGCTGGACGCCCAGCGCTGCGACGCCATCGTGCGCGCCTGCGACGAGATCCTGGCCGGCCGGCTGCACGACCAGTTCGTCGTCGACGTCATCCAGGGCGGCGCAGGCACGTCGAGCAACATGAACGCCAACGAGGTCATCGCCAACCGCGCGCTCGAACTGCTGGGGCATGCCAAGGGCGAGTACCGGCACCTGCATCCCAACGAGCATGTCAACATCGGCCAGAGCACCAACGACGTCTATCCCTCGGCGCTCAAGATCGCCACCTGGTTCGGCATCCAGGGCCTGGTCGAGGCGATGGAGGTGCTGCGCCGCTCGTTCGCGGCCAAGGCGCTGGAGTTCAAGGACGTGCTGAAGATGGGCCGCACCCAGCTGCAGGACGCCGTGCCGATGACGCTGGGCCAGGAGTTCAGCACCTATGCCGTGATGATCGAGGAAGACCAGGCCCGGCTGCGCGAGGCCGCGCTGCTGATCTGCGAGATCAACATGGGTGCCACCGCCATCGGCACCGGCATCACCGCCCATCCCGACTACGCGCCGCTGGTGCTCAAGCACCTGCAGCGCATCACCGGCATCCCGCTGATGACGGCGCCCAACCTGATCGAGGCGACGCAGGACTGCGGCGCGTTCGTGCAGCTGTCCGGCGTGCTCAAGCGCGTGGCGGTCAAGCTGTCCAAGGTCTGCAACGACCTGCGCCTGCTGTCCAGCGGCCCGCGCGCCGGCCTGAACGAGATCAACCTGCCGCCGATGCAGGCCGGCTCCAGCATCATGCCGGGCAAGGTCAACCCGGTGATCCCGGAGGTCGTGAACCAGGTGGCCTTCGAGGTCATCGGCAACGACGTGACGGTCACGTTCGCGGCCGAGGCCGGCCAGCTGCAGCTCAACGCCTTCGAGCCCATCATCGCGCACAGCCTGTTCAAGAGCGTGGCGCACCTGCGCAGCGCCAGCCTGACGCTGGCCGCGCGCTGCGTGGACGGCATCACCGCCAACGCCGAGCACCTGCGCGGCCTGGTCGCCAATTCCATCGGCATCGTGACCGCGCTGAATCCCTACATCGGCTACGCCAACGCCACCGCCGTGGCGCAGGAGGCCCACGCCAGCGGCGGCAGCGTCTACGACATCGTGCTGGCCAAGGGCCTGCTCACGCGCGAGCAGCTCGACCGGATCCTGCGCCCCGAGGTGCTGACGCAGCCGGTGCCGCTGGCGCAGCCGTAGCCGTCCGCGCCGGCGGCGCACAATCGCCGGCATGGATGCGCGACCCCCTTCGGGCACCGGCCAGCCCGCCCATCGGCTGCACTGGTCGGTGCGCCTGAGCGCGCTGCAGCGCCAGGGCCTGGCGCTGCTGGCGGCGCTGGCGGGGGCGGTGGTCGCGATGCGGCAGAACGTGGGCGGCCCCGAGGTGCCCTGGCTGGCCGGCTGGCTGGCCTACAGCCTGGCGTACCTAGGGATCGCCTGGCGGCTGGCCCTGCCGCTGGACGCCACCGCCACGCGCCGGCGCGCGCGGTGGAACGACCCGGGCGCCGCGGCGCTGTTCATGCTGGTCGCGGGCGCGGCCTGCGCCAGCATCGTGGCCGTGGCGCTGGCCGTGGAGAGCAGCCGCGCGCTGCAGGGCCTGGCGCGCTGGAGCTACCTGGCGCTGGCCATGGCCGCGCTGGCGGCCTCCTGGCTGCTGCTGCAGACCGTGTTCGCGCTGCACTACGCGCGCGTGTACTACCGCTCCGAGCGGCAGGAGCAGGAGCCGGCCCGGGGCCTGGACTTCCCGGGCGGCCAGGCGCCGGACTACCTGGACTTCCTGTACTTCTCCGCCGTGATCGGCATGACCTCGCAGGTCTCCGACGTGACGGTGAGCAGCCGGCGCATGCGCCGGCTGACGCTGGTGCACGGCCTGCTGTCGTTCGCGTTCAACCTGATCGTGCTGGCGCTGGCCGTCAACGTGGTCGCCGGCAGCCTCGGCTGACGCGCGCCGGGTTGTCCAGCGGCGCTGTGGACATCCTTGGGGACAGGCGCTGAACGGCTGCGCCGAAGCCAGGCGCCATGCGGGTTTGCACGGGGTTGCCTGTTTTTTGGGCAGCGGCGCGGCCGGGCGGCCGCCAGCGCGGCGCGGCGTTTTGCGCCACAATCCGGCCCCCTCGGCCAGCCGCCGAGGCCGTTCCCGCCCCCTTGTCCAGTCCCGCTTCCTCCTCTTCCAGCGACGACGCCGCCGCCAGCGTGCTGCGCCATCCCGGGCTGCGCGCCTTCATGGCCGCGCGCGTGGCGGCCGTGCTGGCCACGCAGGTGCAGGCCGTGGTCGTGGCCTGGCAGGTCTACGACCTCACGCGCGAGCCGATGGCGCTGGCCTACGTGGGGCT
This sequence comes from Pseudorhodoferax sp., assembly GCF_047601025.1. Lineage (NCBI taxonomy): Bacteria > Pseudomonadati > Pseudomonadota > Betaproteobacteria > Burkholderiales > Comamonadaceae > Pseudorhodoferax > Pseudorhodoferax sp. Next base: position 5,206,853 of record NZ_JASGJZ010000001.1, on the reverse strand, counting down.
GGCGCAGTTCCTGCCGATGCTGTGCCTGCTGCTGCCGGCCGGCGACCTGATCGACCGCTTCTCGCGCCGCACCATCCTGGCCGGCAGCTGGGTCGTCTCGGCCGGCTGCAGCGCGCTCCTGTGGTGGCTGTCGGGCCACGGGCTGGCCGGCGTGTCGGCGATCTACGGCGTGCTGGTACTGTACGGCTGCGCGCGCGCGTTCGCCGGGCCGGCGCTGCAGAGCCTGCTGCCGCAGATCGTGCCGCGCGCCCAGCTGGCGCAGGCGATCGCCGTCAACGGCATGCTGATGCGCAGCGCCACGATCACCGGCCCGTTCCTCGGCGGCGTGCTGTACGCGGCCGGCGGCGCGCCGCTGACCTACCTGGTGTGCCTGGCCTGCTTCGCGCTGGGCGCGCTGCTGCTGGCGCGCGTGACGGTGGACCATGCCGGCCCCCAGCTGGCGACGCAGGGCAGCATGTGGCAGCGCTTCGGCGCCGGCATCCGCTTCATCTGGACGCGGCCGGTGGTGCTGGGCTGCATCTCGCTGGACCTGTTCGCGGTGCTGCTGGGCGGCGTGGTGGCGCTGCTGCCGATCTACGCGCAGGAGGTGCTGCACGTGGGGCCGCAGGGGCTGGGCGCGCTGCGCAGCGCGATGGCCATCGGCGAGGTCGGCATGGGCCTGTTCCTGAGCATGAAGCCGCTGGACCGGCGCGTCGGCGCCACGATGTTCGGCGCGGTCGCGGTGTTCGGGCTGGCCAACCTGGTGTTCGCGCTGTCGCACTGGTTCTGGCTGTCGTTCGGCGCGCTGATGGTGGCCGGCATGGCCGACATGGTCAGCGTCTACATCCGCGGGGCGCTGGTGCAGTTCTCCACGCCGGACGGCATGCGCGGGCGCGTGCAGGCGGTGAACATGCTGTTCATCGGCTCGTCCAACGAACTCGGGGAGTTCCGCGCCGGCACCAGCGCGGCCTGGCTGGGCGCGGTGCCGGCGGCCGTGGCCGGCGGGCTGTGCACGCTGGCCGTGGTCGGCCTGTGGACGCGGCTGTTCCGCGGCATCGGCCGGCTGGACCGCTTCGAGCAGGCGGCTGCCGGGAGCGGGCGGCCTTGAAATCCCCGCTCCGCGGACCAGCTATGGCATACTGGCCCGGCTCCGGCGGCGCGATGGGCGCCCCGGCACACCAGAGAAGGAGGTCCCGATGACAGCATGCTTCATGGAAGGCGATGGCTTCGCATAAGGGCGACCCATCGTTCTGGAGGCCCAGCTTCGTGCTGGGCCTTTTGTTTTTTGCGGCCCTGATCTCGGTGGCGGTGTTCTTCTGGTGGCACCAGTGGCTGCGCCGCACCGCGCCGGCCGAGGCGCTGGAGAAGCAGCAGATCGTCGTGCTGTTGGCCGCCTGGCTGGCCGTGATCGGCTGGATCGTGACGGCTTGGACCTCGATCCGCAACTCGGTCAAGCAGCACACGGTGAACACGCTGCTGCAGTCGCGCCTGTCGGCCACCTACATGGAGCGCGCCGACCGCGTCAACAAGTTCTTCGGTGCCTACGAGCGGGCCCATCCGCTGGCCACGCGCGACCCCGAGCAGGACGCGACCGCCGGCATCGCCGGCGACGACGAGGAGGCGCTGCGCTACGTCCTGAACTACTTCGAGTACATCGCGATCGGCGTGCGCCACGGCGACCTGCACGAGGCCATGCTGCGCGCCAGCCTGCGTTCGATCCTGACCAAGACCACGTTCTACTCGCGCGACTGGATCGAGCGCCGGGTGGCCGGCGACGCGCACCTGCCGCGCAACCTGCTGCTCTACCGCAACCTGCGCTGGCTGTACCTGCGCTGGCGCGACGAGCGCGAAGTGCCGGCCAACGATCTGCGGCCGTTCTCGATGCTGCGCGGCTAGGCGCCGGACGGGCGGTCGAGCGCGGCCTTGACCGCCTGCCCCAGTTCCAGCACCGCCATCGCGTAGTAGCTGGACCAGTTGTAGCGCGTGATCACGTAGAAGTTCTCGGTGCCGGCCACGTACTGGGGTGCATCGCCGCCGTTCTGCAGTTCGACCAGCGCCAGCGGGCCGGCGTGCTGCAGCGCCGCGCCGTCGAGCCGCGCCCCCAGGGCCGTGAAGCGCTCGGCGCCGAAGGTCGGCAGGATGTCCGGCGCCAGCAGCGTGTCCATGTCGGCTTGCGGGTCCAGCGCCACCGGGTAGAAGGCTGGCATGCCGGTCTGCCAGCCGAAGGCCCTGAAGTAGTTGGCGACCGAGCCGATGGCGTCTTCGGCGCTGCCGAACAGGTCGACGCGGCCGTCGCCGTCGAAGTCCACCGCGTAGCGCACCCAGCTCGACGGCATGAACTGCGGCAGGCCCATGGCGCCGGCGAAGCTGCCGCGCCAGGCGCGCGGGTCGGTGCCGCTGCGGTCGGACAGGCTCAGCAGCTGCTCCAGCTCGCCGAGGAAGAAGGCGGCGCGTTCGGCCGCGCGCGGATGCGCCTTCGGGAAGTCGAAGGCCAGCGTGACCAGCGCGTCGATGGCCGGGAAGCTGCCGGTCTGCTGGCCGTAGATGGTCTCCACGCCGAGGATGCCGACGATGATCTCGGCCGGCACGCCGTAGGTGCGCTCGGCGCGGGCCAGCGCTTCGCGGTGCTGCTGCCAGAAGCGCACGCCGGCGCGGATGCGTGCCGGGTCGATGAAGCGGCTGCGGTAGACGCGCCAGTTCTTGGGCGTGCCGCGCGGCGCCGGCGCCATCAGCCGCTGCACCTGCGGCAGCAGCCGGGCCTGGCCGATGGCCTGGCGCACCCATTCGCGGTCCAGGTCGCGGCGGCTGGCGATGTCGTCGGCGGCCAGCAGTACCTCGGGGCGGGTCGCGTACAGCGGCCCGGGGGCACTGGCCGCTGCGGCCGCCGCGGCGGGGCGCTTCTTCGGCGTCTGGGCCGGGGCGGGCAGGGCGATCAGGGGCAGGGCGAACAGCGCCAGGCTGCAGCGGAGCAATCGGTTCATGGACGGAGTATCGGCGGGTGGGCGGCGGGCCAGCGCAGCTGCCGGGATTCGCGCCGCAGCGCCGCCAGGCTGGCCGGGCCGGCGCGCGCGTAGCGCTGCGCCTCCAGGCGCAGCAGCCAGCCGCGCAGCGCCGCGTGGTCGCCGGGCAGGCCGGCGTGCGCGAGCGCCTCGGCCAGCTGCCGCGGCGGCGCGTGCGGCGGCACCGCCAGGCCGGCGGCGCGCAGGCGGTCGCGCGCCTGGTCCAGCAGGCGCAGCCAGGGGTCGCGCCGGCGCCGTTCCCACAGCGCCCAGCCGGCGCCGCCCAGGCCGCCCAGCGCCAGCGCGCCGGCCAGCAGCCCGGCCAGGTCGGTCCAGTCGTCGGCGGAAAAGCCCAGGCGGCGCAGCAGGTCGAGCTGGCGGGTCTGCGTGTAGTTCAGCACCCATTGGTTCCAGCGGTTGTTGACGGCTTCCCAGACCGCGCGCAGCCGGGCCGCGATGTCCGGGTCGACGGCGCCGACGGCCGCGGCGAACGCGCCCTGGGGCGCGCGCAGGCGCTGCAGGCTGCCGATGCGGCCTGGCGCCACGGCGGCCGTGGGGTCCACCCGCACCCAGCCCCGGCCTGCGTGCCAGACCTCGGCCCAGGCGTGGGCGTCGCTCTGGCGCACGGTCCAGTAGCCGTCCACGCCGTTCATCTCGCCGCCCTGGTAGCCGGTGACGATGCGGGCCGGCACGTCCAGCGCGCGCATCAGCACCACGAAGGCCGAGGCGATGTGTTCGCAAAAGCCCTGCCTGCGGTCGAACCAGAACTCGTCGGCCTGGTGCTCGCCGTAGACGCCCGGCTCCAGCGTGTAGACATAGCCGCCGCCGCGCAGCCGCTGCAGGGCGGCCGCCACCAGCGCGGCGCTGCCGGCACCGGCCAGGCGCGGGTCGCGCCGCATCTCGGCGGCCAGCGCCAGCGTGCGCGGGTTGCGGCCGGGCGGCAGCTGCAGGGCGGGCTGCAGCGCGGCGGTGCGCTGCAGCGGCCCGTGGCGGAAGTCGACGTGGCTCTGCGCGCGGTAGCGCACGAGGTCGGTGACCGGCCGCGTGGCGAACCATTGCAGCTCGGCCGACTGCAGCGCGCGCAGGCCGGCCAGTTCCGGCGCGCGCGCCGCGGCGTCGAGCAGCAGCAGCCAGGGCCGGTTGTGCGGCTCCAGCGTGACCTCGTAGCGCACCGGCGCGCCGAGCACGCGCAGCGCGCCACCGGGCGGCGCGTCCAGGCCGAATTCCACCCGCGCCGGGCGCCAGCTGCGGCCGTCGTACTCGGTCAGCACCGGGCCGCGGAAGTACAGGTCGGGCTGGGCTGGCGGCGGCCCGTCGAAGCGCACGCGCATGGCGATGGCGTCGTCCAGCGCCAGGCTGGCCAGGCTGCCGACCTCCATCGTGGGCGACAGGCCGCTGCGCCCGCCCATCGCGTCGCCGGGGACGCTCCACAGCGGCGCCAGCCGCGGGAACAGCAGGAACAGCACCAGCATCACCGGCGCACCCAGCAGCACCATGCGCAGCGCCTGGCGCGCGGCCAGCGCCAGCGGCGGGCGGCCGACCGGCATGTGGGCGTTGACCAGCGCCGCCAGCAGGCCCAGCAGCCCGACCAGCATGGCGGCGGCGACGGCCAGCGATTGCGAGAAGAAGAAGTTCGTGAGCATCGTGAAGAAGCCCAGGAAGAACAGCACGAAGGCGTCGCGCCGTGCGCGCAGCTCCAGCGTCTTGAGCGCCAGCAGCGAGACCAGCAGCGTGACGCCGGCGTCGCGCCCGAGCAGCGTGCGGTGCGAGGCGAGCGTCAGCGCGACGGCCAGGCCGACCAGCGCCAGCAGCCACCAGCGCGCCGGCAGCGGGCGCGCGCCGAACGCCAGCCAGGCGCGCCAGGCCAGCACCGCCGCGGCCAGCGCGCTGCACCACGGCGGCAGCCGCGGCACCTGCGGCAGCAGGATCCAGCCGACCACGGCCAGCAGGAACAGCGTGTCGCGGCTGTCGCGTGGCAGGTTGCAAGGGCGGCGCAGCGGCCGGCTCAGCACAGCGCCAGCGCCTCCAGGCAGCGCCGCCGGTGGGCCGGGCCGCTGGCCGGCGGCAGCTGCAGGCCGGGCAGGCGCAGGCCGTACGGCAGGCCCAGCCGGTCGGCCTGCAGCACCCAGGCGCACAGGCGCGAGAGGCGGTGCTCGCGGCCGGCGGCGCCGGCGGCGGCTTCCAGGTCCAGCCACAGCGCGTGGCGCCGGGCCTGCCGGCTGTCGCGGCTGACCAGTTCGCCGGCCTTGGCGGCCTTCTTCCAGACCACACGCTTCAGCGGGTCGCCGCGGCGGTAGTCGCGCACGCCGTCGAACTCGCCGCTGCCGGCGGCCTGGTGCACGCCGCCGCCGGGGTCGGGGCTGCCGGGCGGCAGCGGCGGCGGGTGCGGCTCGGGCTGCGGGTAGACCAGCACCCGGGAGGCCGGCCGCCACAGCGCCCAGACGCGGAAGGCGCCCATCGGGTAGCGCGTCTCCAGGACCAGCGTGGGGATGGCGTGCAGGCCGCGCCGCGCCGGCGCGAAGGCCACGTGCACCTGGCTGCGGCCGCCGGCCGGCACGTCCACGTAGGCCAGCCGCCCAGTGCCGCGCAGGCTCGCGGCGATGCCGTGGCGCGGGGCGGCGCGGGTGCTGGCCAGTTCGATCGTGAGCTGGCAGGACGTGCCCAGGAACTGCGGCTCGGGCGGCAGCAGGTGCAGCTGCAGGCCGTGCAGCGTGGCGTGGCCCGCGTGCATGCCGGCCAGCGCGCAGCCGGCCAGCAGGAAGGTCAGCAGGTAGCCCAGGTTCAGCTGGTAGTTGATCGAGCCCAGCAGCAGCAGCGCCAGCGTGGCCGCCAGCATCAGTCCGGCGCGCGTGGGCAGGATGTAGAGGTTGCGCTGGGTCAGCGCCAGCGTGTCGCTGCGCGGCAGGCGCGCCTCCCACCAGGCCTGGAGGCGCAGGCGCCAGTGCGGCGGCGGGCTGCGGCGGCCCAGGACGGCGCTCACGGCAGCGGCACGGCCTCGACCATGGCGCGCACCTGCTCGACGGCGCCGCGGCCGGCGTCGCCGACCGGCACCAGCCGGTGCGCGATGGTCTGCGGCAGGATGGCCTGCACGTCGTCCGGCGCCACGTAGTCGCGCCCGCCCAGCAGCGCCTGCGCCTGGGCCGCGCGCACCACGGCGATGGCGGCGCGCGGCGACAGGCCCTGCAGGAACCAGCGGCCCGAGCGCGTGGCCGCGACCAGGTCCTGCAGGTAGTCCAGCAGCGGCCCGGCCAGGTGCACCTGCAGCACCTGCTGCTGCAGCGCCTGCAGCTCGCCGGGCGTCAGCAGCGCGGGCAGGGCGTCGACCAACTGGCGGCGGTCCGCGCCGGCCAGCAGCAGCCGTTCGGCGCCGCGGTCCGGGTAGCCGAGCGAGATGCGCATCAGGAAGCGGTCCAGCTGCGACTCCGGCAGCGCGAAGGTGCCGACCTGGTCCTGCGGGTTCTGCGTGGCGATCACGAAGAAGGGGCGCGGCAGCGCGCGCGTGGCGCCGTCGACGGTGACCTGCTTTTCCTCCATGGCCTCCAGCAGCGCGCTCTGCGTCTTGGGGCTGGCGCGGTTGATCTCGTCGGCCAGCAGGATCTGCGCGAACAGCGGGCCGGGATGGAACACGAAGGCTTCCTGGCCGCGCTCGTAGACCGACACGCCGGTCAGGTCGCTGGGCATGAGGTCCGAGGTGAACTGCACGCGCGAGAACTGCAGCCCGAAGCTGCGCGCCAGCGCATGGGCCAGCGTGGTCTTGCCGACGCCCGGGACGTCCTCGATCAGCAGGTGCCCGCCGGCCAGCAGGCAGGCCACGCAGTCCTGGATCTGCGCCGCCTTGCCGACGATCACGTCATTGAGCTGCCGCAAAAGCCGGCCGGCGGTGGCGTGTACGATCATCGCAGGACCATACCCGAAAACACCTGCGAGGGAGACGAGCGCCGTGAACCAGACTGGATACTTCAGCCACAGCGAGTGCCGCAGGCACGAGATGGGCCCCGGCCATCCCGAGTGCCCCGAGCGGCTGGACGCGATCGAGGACCGGCTGCTGGTCACCGGCGTGGGCGATGCGCTGGACCGCCGCGAGGCGCCGCCGGCCACCGTCGGCGACCTGGAGTTGGCGCACGGCCGCATGCACGTGGCGGCGATCCGCGGCATGACCGACAACCTGCAGGAGCAGATCGACGCCGGCGGCCCCACGCACGCGCAGATCGATCCCGACACCAGCCTGAACGTGCACACCTGGAGCGCCGCGCTGCATGCGGCCGGCGCCGCGCTGGCGGCGACCGACGCGGTGCTGGGCGGCGAGCTGGAGAACGCGTTCTGCGCCGTGCGCCCACCGGGCCACCACGCCTGCCGCAACCAGGCCATGGGCTTTTGCTTCTTCAACAACGTGGCGATCGCGGCGCGCTACGCGCTGGAGCGGCACGGCCTGTCGCGCGTGGCCATCGTGGACTTCGACGTGCACCACGGCAACGGCACCGAGGACATCGTGGCGGGCGACGACCGCATCCTGATGGTCAGCTTCTACCAGCATCCGTTCTACCCGCTGGACTGGAACTTCTCGCAGGCCGGCAACCTGGTCAACCTGCCGGTGCCGGCCTACACCCGCGGCATGGACGTGCGCGAGATGATCGACATGGCCTGGCTGCCGCGGCTGGATGAGTTCAAGCCCGAGATGATCTTCATCAGCGCCGGCTTCGATGCGCACCGCGAGGACGACATGGGCCAGCTCGGCCTGACCGAGCAGGACTACGCCTGGATCACGAGCCGCCTGAAGGACGTGGCCCGGCGCCATGCCAAGGGCCGCATCGTCAGCTGCCTGGAGGGCGGCTACAGCCTCAGCGCGCTGGCCCGCAGCGTGGAAGCCCACGTCCGCGTGCTGGCGGACCTGTAGCGGTCAGCTGCGCTCGCGCGGCGTGGTCGCCAGCAGCAGGCCGATCGCGACCGCGCCGATGAACGCCACGGCCAGCGCCAGCTTCTTCTGCGGTGCCGGGCGCCGCCGCTGGCTGCCGTGCACGGCCGGATGGCGCGAGGGTTCGAACAGGTTGCCCTGCGTGACCGGTTCGCGCTCGGCGCCGGCCAGGGCCCGGTCCACGGCCCACTTGCCGGCCCGGCCCAGCGTGGCCGGCGCCGCGGCCTGGGCCAGCCGGCCGGCCAGCGCGCCGGTGCCCAGCCACAGCGTCGGGCGCGGATGGCGCACCAGCCGCACGATGGCGGCGGCCACGGCTTCGGGGTCGACCAGCAGCCCGGGCGGCTGCAGCTTGCGGCCGGTGAAGTTGGCGCCATGGCGCAGGCCCGGCGTATCTACGATGGTCGGGCACACGTCGCAGACGTGCACGCCCGGCAGGTCGGACAGCTCGGCCCGCAGCGCGGCCGACCAGCCGCGCAGGCCGAACTTGCTGGCCGTGTAGGCGCTGGCGTAGGGCGCGGCGACCCAGCCGCCCAGCGAGATCATGTTGACCAGCACGCCGTTGCGCTGGGCGCGGAAGTGCGGCAGCACCGCGTGCGCGCCATGCATGTGTCCCAGCAGGTTGGCCTCGACCACCCGGCGGTGCGCCTCCATCGGCGTGGCCTCGAAGCGGCCGACCGCTCCCACGCCGACGTTGTTGATCCAGACGTCGATGCCGCCGAAGCGCCGCAGCGCGGCGCCGGCCAGCGCCCGCACGGCCTTGGCGTCGGTCACGTCGGTCGGCACGGCGATGGCCTGGGCGCCCAGGCGCGCGCACTGCGCGGCCACGCGCTCCAGCGCCTCGGCGCCGCGCGCGGCCAGCACCAGCCGGGCGCGGCGTTGGGCGAAGGCCATGGCGGTGGCGCGGCCGACGCCGCTGGACGCGCCGGTGATGACGACGACGGGGAAAGGGGGCAGGGAAGAGCGCATGTCGGGCGACGATACAGGTGTTGTTGTCGGGTGCGCAGAGCATAGAGGCATTGGCCGGGCTTGGCGACCGCCGCCCGCGGTGGGCAGGGATGTTCCCCACCCGGCGGCACGCCCGATCAGCGCCTGTCCCCTGCGTGTCTCCCCGGGTTGGCCGGCCGGCGGTGCACACTAGAATCATTCGGTTTGCCCGAGCCGGGGCATGCAAGCACCAACCTGAAAGAGGAGTCGTAGCCATGAAGATCCTGGTCCCCGTCAAGCGCGTGGTGGACTACAACGTGAAAGTCCGGGTGAAGTCGGACGCGAGCGGGGTGGACATTGCGAACGTGAAGATGTCGATGAACCCGTTCGACGAGATTGCGGTGGAAGAGGCGGTGCGCCTGAAGGAAAAAGGCGCGGCCACGGAAGTGGTGGCGGTGTCCTGCGGCGTGGCGCAATGCCAGGAGACGCTGCGCACGGCCATGGCCATCGGCGCGGACCGCGCGATCCTGGTGCAAAGCGACGCCGAACTGCAGCCGCTGGCGGTGGCCAAGCTGCTCAAGGCCCTGGTGGACAAGGAACAACCCGGGCTGGTGATCCTGGGCAAGCAAGCCATCGACGACGACTGCAACCAGACCGGCCAGATGCTGGCGGCGCTGGCCGAACTGCCCCAGGCCACCTTCGCCAGCAAAGTCGAAGTGGCCGGCGACAAAGTCAAGGTGACCCGCGAAGTCGACGGCGGGCTGGAGACGCTGGAACTGGCCACGCCGGCCGTCATCACCACCGACCTGCGCCTGAACGAGCCGCGCTACGTCACGCTGCCCAACATCATGAAGGCCAAGAAAAAGCCGCTGGAGACCGTCAAGCCCGAAGACCTCGGCGTAGACGTGCAAAGCAAGCTCAAGACCCTCAAAGTCAGCGAACCGCCCAAACGCTCGGCCGGCATCAAAGTCCCCGACGTCGCCACCCTGGTGGCCAAGCTCAAGAACGAAGCCAAGGTCATCTGAAGAAAGACACGCCATGAGCATCCTCGTCATCGCCGAACACGACAACGCCAGCCTCAAAAGCGCCACGCTGAACACCGTCACCGCCGCCCAAGCCTGCGGCGGCGACGTCCACGTGCTGGTCGCCGGCCACAACGCCGGCGCCGCCGCCCAGGCCGCCAGCCAGATCGCCGGCGTCGCCAAAGTCCTGCACGCCGACGCCCCCAGCCTGGCCCACGCCCTGGCCGAAAACATCGCCGCCCAAGTCCTGGCCATCGCCGGCGGCTACAGCCACATCCTGTTCGCGGCCACCGCCGGCGGCAAGAACGTCGCCCCGCGCGTAGCCGCCAGGCTGGACGTCGCCCAGATCAGCGACATCACCAAAGTCATCGGCGCCGACACCTTCGAGCGCCCGATCTACGCCGGCAACGCCATCGCCACCGTGCAAAGCGGCGACAGCGTCAAAGTCATCACCGTGCGCACCACCGGCTTCGACGCTGCCGCCGAAAGCGGCGGCAGCGCCGCGGTGGAAAGCCTCGCCGCCGTCGCCGACACCGGCAAGAGCGCCTTCCTCGGCTCGGAAATCGCCAAGAGCGAACGCCCCGAACTGACCGCCGCCAAGATCATCGTCTCCGGCGGACGGGCGCTGGGCAGCGCGGAGAAATTCAACGAAGTCATGACCCCGCTGGCCGACAAGCTCGGCGCGGCGATCGGAGCCAGCCGCGCGGCGGTGGACGCCGGCTACGCGCCCAACGACCTGCAGGTCGGGCAGACCGGCAAGATCGTGGCGCCGCAGCTGTACATCGCCGCGGGCATCAGCGGGGCGATCCAGCACCTGGCCGGCATGAAGGACTCCAAGGTGATCGTGGCGATCAACAAGGACCCGGAGGCGCCGATCTTCTCGGTGGCCGACTACGGGCTGGAGGCCGACCTGTTCCAGGCCGTGCCGGAGCTGGTCCAGGCGCTTTGAGGCCCTGAACCAGCGGCTGTTCCACGACAGGGGCATCGCGTTGCTGCGATGCCCTTTTTTCTTTGAGTGCAAGAGGAGATCCAGATGGCCTACGCCGCACCGCTGAAGGACATGCTGTTCAACATCCGCCATCTGGCGCGCATCGAGGAGATCGCGCGGATGCCGGGCTTCGAGGAGGCCGGCTACGAGACCGCGCAGGCCGTGCTGGGGGAGGCCGCCCGCTTCAACCAGGACGTGGTGGCGCCGCTGAACGAGGCCGGCGATCGCCATCCTTCGTCGTGGAAGGACGGCGTGGTCACGACCGCGCCCGGCTTCAAGGAGGCGTTCAAGCAGTTCACCGCCGGCGGCTGGCAGGGCCTGCAGCACCCGGCCGATTTCGGCGGCCAGGGCCTGCCCAAGACCATCGGCGCCGCTTGCGGCGAGATGCTGAACGCGGCCAACCTGAGCTTCGCGCTGTGCCCGCTGCTGACCGACGGCGCCATCGAGGCGCTGCTGACGGCCGGCAGCGACGAGCTCCAGGCCACCTACCTGGAGAAGCTCGTCAGCGGTGAATGGACCGGCACCATGAACCTGACCGAGCCGCAGGCCGGCAGCGACCTGGCGCTGGTGCGCACGCGCGCCGAGCCTTTGCCCGACGGCCGCTACAAGCTGTTCGGCACCAAGATCTTCATCACCTACGGCGAGCACGACATGGCGGACAACATCGTCCACCTGGTGCTGGCCCGCGTGCAGGGCGCGCCCGAAGGCGTCAAGGGCATCAGCCTGTTCGTGGTGCCCAAGTTCCTGGTGAACGCCGATGGCTCGCTGGGCGCGCGCAACGACGTGCGCTGCGTCAGCATCGAGCACAAGCTGGGCATCAAGGCCAGCCCGACGGCCGTGCTGCAGTTCGGCGATGCCGGCGAGGGCGCGATCGGCCAGCTGGTGGGCCAGGAGAACCGCGGCCTCGAATACATGTTCATCATGATGAACGCGGCGCGCTACGCCGTCGGCGTGCAGGGCATCGCCGTGGCCGAGGCCGCCTACCAGAAGGCCGCCGCCTATGCCAGGGAGCGCGTGCAGAGCCGCCCGGTGGACGGCAGCCTGCCGGCCAGCGCGCCCATCGTGCACCACCCCGACGTGCGTCGCATGCTGATGACCATGCGCGCGCTGACCGAGGGCTGCCGCGCCATGGCCAGCGTCGCCGCCGCGGCCTACGACGCCGCGCACCGCCATCCCGACGCCCAGGCCAGGCAGGACAACCAGACCTTCTACGAATTCATGGTGCCGCTGGTCAAGGGCTACAGCACCGAGATGAGCCTGGAGGTCACCTCGCTGGGCGTGCAGGTGCACGGCGGCATGGGCTTCATCGAGGAGACCGGCGCGGCGCAGTACTACCGCGACGCGCGCATCCTGCCGATCTACGAAGGCACGACCGCGATCCAGGCGAACGACCTGGTGGGCCGCAAGACCGGGCGCGACGGCGGCCGCACGGCCAAGGCCATCGCCGCGCAGATCGAGGCGACCGAGGCGGAGCTCGGCCGCAGCGGCAGCGCCGACGCGCAGGCCGTGGCGCGCCGGCTGCAGGCCGCGCGGCAGGCCTTCGTCGACGTGGTGGACTTCATCGCCGCGCAGGGCAGGGGCGACCCGAACGCCGCCTATGCCGGCTCCGTGCCCTACCTGCTGCTGGCCGGCAACCTGGTCGCGGGCTGGCAACTGGCGCGCGCGCTGCTGGCGGCCGAGCAGCACCGCGACGAGGACCCGGCCTTCGCGCAGGCCAAGATCGCCACGGCGCGCTTCTATGCCGAGCACATCCTGCCGCGCACCGCGGGCCTGCGCGAGGCCATCGTCGAAGGCGCCGCCAGCGTGATGGCCCTGCCGCCCGAAGCGTTCTGAAACCGCCCCGCACCGTACGGAGACCCATGTCCACACTGCCCGCCCCGCTGGACCGCCTGCCGTTGCCCATCATCGGCTCGCCGCTGTTCATCATCAGCAACCCCCGGCTGGTCATCGCGCAATGCACGGCCGGCGTGCTCGGCTCCATGCCGGCGCTGAACGCGCGGCCCGCCGAGCAGCTCGACGAATGGCTGGCCGAGATCACCGAGGCGCTGGCCGCCTGGAACCGGGACCATCCGGACCAGCCGGCCGCGCCGTTCGCGGTCAACCAGATCGTGCACAAGTCCAACCCCCGGCTCGAGCACGACATGGAACTGTGCGTGAAGTACAAGGTGCCGGTCATCATCACCTCGCTGGGCGCGCGCGAGGACATCAACGCCGCGGCCCACGGCTACGGCGGCGTGGTGCTGCACGACATCATCAACGACCGCTTCGCGCGCAAGGCGATCGAGAAGGGCGCCGACGGCCTGGTCGCGGTGGCGGCCGGCGCCGGCGGCCACGCCGGCACCAAGAGCCCGTTCGCCCTGGTGCAGGAGATCCGCCGGTGGTTCGACGGGCCGCTCGCGCTGTCGGGCTGCATCGCCACCGGCGGCGCGGTGCTGGCGGCGCAGGCCATGGGCGCGGACTTCGCGTACATCGGCTCGGCCTTCATCGCGACCGAGGAGGCGCGCGCCAGCGAGGCCTACAAGCAGGCCATCGTGGACGGCAGCTCCGATGACATCGTCTACAGCAGCCTGTTCACCGGCGTGCACGGCAACTACCTGGCGCCGTCGATCCGCGCGGCCGGCCTGGACCCGGACCACCTGCCCGAGGGCGATCCGAGCACGATGAACTTCCACAGCGGCGCCGACAAGAAGGCCTGGAAGGACATCTGGGGCTGCGGCCAGGGCATCGGCGCGGTCGACCGCGTGCGCCCGGCGGCCGAGTTCATCGCGCAGCTGCGGCGCGAGTACCAGCAGGCGCGGGCGCGGCTGCTGGGCTGACCGGCTACTCCGCCGCCCGCGTGGGCACCGGCGGGGACTCGACGGCCGCGTGCGTGGCGTGCGGCAGGTCCAGGCCCTTCTGCCGGTCGCGGAACAGCGCCGCGCGCATCAGGAAGATGGTCGTGACCGGCGCCGTCAGCGCGACGAACAGCGCGATCAGCACCGCGTGCAGGAACAGGTGCGTGCCCTGCACCGAGAAGTACACGACGGTCGCCAGCATCACGCACCAGGCGCCGGCCGTGGCGCCCAGCGTGGGGGCGTGGATGCGGTTGTAGAAGCTCGGCAGGCGCACCAGGCCGAACGAGCCGATGGCGGCGAAGGCGGCGCCGGCGACCGCGAGGACGGCCGTCAGGATCTCGGCCCACAGCGGCAGTGCGTTCATGGCCGCGTCCTCCTCATTCGATCACCTCGCCGCGCAGCAGGAACTTGGCCAGCGCCGTGGAGCCGACAAAGCCGAACAGCGCGATCAGCATCGCGGCCTCGAAGTACACGTTGCTGGTGTAGGTGATGCCCAGCACCAGCATGGTCAGCATGCCGTTGATGTAGAGGCAGTCGAGCGCCATCACGCGGTCCTGCGCGGCCGGGCCGACCAGCAGCCGGAACAGCGCGCACAGCATGGCCACGGCCAGCAGGAACAGGGCGATCTTCAGGCCCCAGAACAGGATGGGTGTCATGCGGGCTCTCCTTCGGACTGGAAGATCTCCAGCAGCGGGCGCTCGTAGCGCTCCTTCAGGCGGGTGATGAAGTCCTGTTCGTCCACCAGGTCGAACACGTGGATCAGCAGCGCGGTGCGGTCCAGCGACAGCTCGCCCCAGGCGGTGCCGGGCGTCAAGCACATGATCATCGCCAGCACCGCCAGGCCGTTGGGGTCGCGCAGTTCCAACGGCACGACGACGAAGTAGCTGTTGAGCCGCACGTTGCGCCGCGTCAGCACCAGCCAGGCCACGTTCTTGGCCGAGACCAGCATGTCGGCGATGGCCATGCCGGCCAGCCGCAGCGCCACGCGCGGCCTGTGCATGCGCGCGGTGGCCGGCCGCAGGCTCTTGGTCAGCAGCGGCACGACCAGGGCCAGCACGATGCCGGACAGCAGCGTCGTGGCCTCGACCGACTGGTGCAGCAGCAGCCAGACGACGAACAGCGTGCCCGACAGCGGCGGCGAAGGTACCCACCGCTTCATGGCCTGGCCTCCCGGTGCGCCGGCGCCGGCACCTGCCGCGCGGCGAGCACGGCCTGCCGGTAGGACAGCGAGGTGCGCAGGCCCTCGGCCGTCAGCTCGGCATGCTGCATCACCGGGCCGGCGCCGATGGTCAGCCCGATGGCGGTGGCCAGCAGCAGCGCGACCGGCAGCACCTCCAGCGCCGGCAGCGCCGGCAGGCTGGCATGCGGCTGGTTCCAGAAATGGCGGATACCGGCGCGGCACAGCGCCACCAGCGTCAGGAAGCCGCCCAGGATCAGCAGCACCATCACGGTCACCGATCCGGGGCTGAGTACGGACGCCTGCAACAGCCCATCGAGCATGGCGAACTTGCCGACGAAACCCGACAGCGGCGGCAGCCCGGCCAGCAGCAGCGTGCACAAGATGAAGGCCAGCCCCAGGAAGGCGACGCCGGCCGGGATCGCGCGGCCGAACAGCGCCTGCGCGTCGTCGTCCAGGTTCACGTCGGACATCAGCCGCAGGTCCTCGCTGAGGAAGGGGGCGTCGTCCTCGCGGGCATGCGGCGCCACGCTGGTGCCGTTGCGCCAGCGCTCGACGATGTCGGTCAGCAGGAACAGCGCGCTGACGGCCAGCGTGGAGCTGAGCAGGTAGTACAGCGCGCCGGCCCAGACCGCGTGCTGGCCCAGCCCCACGGCCGCCAGCAGCGTGCCGGCGGAGACCACGACGCTGTAGGCGGCCAGCAGGGCCAGCCGCTGCGTGCCGAGTACGCCCAGCGCGCCGACCAGCAGCGTGACCAGCCCCAGCGCGAGGATCACGCTCTGGCCGAACTGCGCCGAGGCGCCGGCGTCGGGCGCGAACAGCACGGTCCACAGCCGCAGCACGGTGTAGACGCCCAGCTTGGTCAGCAGCGCGAACACGGCGCCGACCGGCGCGACCACGCTGCCGTAGGCCGGCACCAGCCAGAAGTTCAGCGGCCAGGCGCCGGCCTTGGCGAAGAAGGCCGTGGCCAGGATCGCGGCAGCGGCGTGCACCAGGCCGCGGTCGGCCGCGTCCAGCGTGGCGATGCGCTGGCCCAGGTCGGCCATGTTCAGCGTGCCGGTCACGCCGTACAGCATGGCCGCGCCGATCAGGAACAGCGAGGACGCCGCGAGGTTGATCGCGATGTAGTGCAGCCCGGCCTGCACGCGCTGGCGGCCCGAGCCGTGCAGCAGCAGCCCGTAGGAGGCGGCCAGCATCACCTCGAAGAACACGAACAGGTTGAACAGGTCGCCGGTCAGGAAGGCGCCGTTCAGCCCCATCAGCTGCAGCTGCAGCATCGGGTGGAAGTGCACGCCGACGCGGTCCCAGCGCGAGGTGGAGTAGATCGAGGCGGCGAACGCGATCACGCCGGTCAGCGCCACCATCATCGTGGACAGCCGGTCGGCCACCAGCACGATGCCGAACGGCGCCATCCAGTTGCCGGCCAGGTAGACGCCGATGGAGCCCGGCCCGCCGCCGGTGTCCGGCGCGTTGACCCAGCGCAGCAGCATCAGCGCCACCAGCAGGCCGAGCAGGCCGGAGACCACGGTCAGCGCGGCCTTGGTCTTGCGCTGGTGCTCCTCCAGCAGCAGCATCAGCGCGGCCGTCAGCATGGGCAGCACGATGGGCGCGGCGATCAGGTGCGGCATGCTGAATTCCAGCAGCCGGTCCAGCAAGCGCATGGCGTCGGCGAACAGCGCGCTCATTCGGCCGCCTCGCTGCGTTCGCGGCCGTCCACGTGGTCGGTGCCGGTGAGCCCGCGCGAAGCCAGCAGCACCACCAGGAACAGCGCCGTCATCGCGAAGCCGATGACGATGGCCGTCAGCACCAGGGCCTGCGGCATCGGGTCGGCCGTGTTGGTCAGCGTGGCGACCACGCCGGGCACCAGCAGCGGTTCGCTGTCCACCTTCAGCCGGCCCATGCTGAAGATGAACAGGTTCACGGCGTAGGAGATCAGCGTCAGGCCCATGATGACCTGGAAGGTGCGCGGGCGCAGCAGCAGGTACACGCCCGAACTCGTGAGCACGCCGATGGCGATGGCCAGGACGATTTCCATCAGTGTTCCTCCGCGCCGCCCGACAGCGCGGCCCGCGCCTCGGCCATGCGCTGCTCCTGTTCCTCGGACCAGCGGTGGCTGCGCACCGACTGGTGCGCCAGCCCGGTCAGGATCAGCATGGTCGAGCCCAGCACCAGCGCGAACACGCCGGTGTCGAAGAACAGCGCGCTGGGGATGTGCAGCTCGCCGAGCACCGGTAGCGTCACGTGGGCCGTGTGCGTGGTCATGAACGGGTAGTGCAGCAGCAGCGCGCCGCCGCCGGTGGCGATGGCCAGCAGCAGGCCGGTGGCGATCCAGCGGCGCGGATAGATGCGCAGATGCTCCTCCACCCACTCCGTACCCGAGACGATGAACTGCAGCAGCAGCGCCACCGACATCACCAGCCCCGCCACGAAGCCGCCGCCGGGCGCGTTGTGGCCGCGCAGGAAGAAATAGACCGACACCAGCACCGCCAGCGGCAGCAGCAGCCGCACCAGCACGGCCGGCACCATCAGGTAGCCGACGGCGGTGTCCTTGGCCAGGCGCGGGTTGAACACGTCGCTGCTGCCGTCATCGGACTGCGCCAGCTGCTGCGGCGGCAGCGCCATGGACTCGGGCGCCGGGCGGAAGCGCCGCAGCAGCGCGTACACCGTCAGCGCCACGATGCCCAGCACCGTGATCTCGCCGAAGGTGTCGAACGCGCGGAAGTCCACCAGCATCACGTTGACGACGTTGGTGCCGCCGCCCTCGGTCAGCGCACGGTCCAGGAAGAACGGCGAGATGCTCTGCGGGAAGCGCCGCGTCATCACCAGCCAGGCCAGCGCCGCCATGCCGCAGCCGGCGGCGGCGGCGACCACCAGGTCGCGCGCGCGGCGCGCCCAGGGCAGCACGCGCTCGCGCGCGGACTGCGCGGCTTTCTTGCTGCGCATCGGCAGCCAGCGCAGGCCCAGCAGGATCAGCACCGTGGTCACGGCCTCGACGACCAGCTGCGTCAGCGCCAGGTCGGGCGCGGAGAACCAGATGAAGGTCAGGCAGCAGGTCAGCCCCGCGCCGGAGGCCAGCATCAGCGAGGCCAGCCGGTGGAACTTGGCCTGCCAGGCCGCCCCCACCGCGCAGACGCTGCCGATCACCCAGGTCATCGCGAACATCGGCGAGAAGCTCAGCGCCGGGCGCCCGCCCTGCGTGGCCGGCTCGAACCACAGCGAGGCGCCGGCACCCGCCAGCGCCACCAGCACCAGCAGCAGCAGCTGGGTCTGCAGCCGCCGCGTGGCCAGCAGCCGGCGGCTGCTGCGGCCGGCTTCCGACAGGCGCGCGAGCAGGTGCTCGAACATGCGCTGGCCGTCGAGCACGTGCAGCACCGGCGTGCGCGCCAGCCGGCCGCGCGTGCGCGCGCGGCGCTGCGCCAGGTACAGCAGCGCACCGCCGGCCAGCGCCACGAAGCTCATCGCCAGCGGCAGGTTGAGTCCGTGCCAGACCGCCAGGCTGTACTGCGGCAGCTGGCCGCCGACCACCGGCGCCGCCGCGGTGGCCAGCAGCGGGCCGACCGACCATTCCGGCGCCACGCCCACGACCAGGCAGGCCAGCACCAGCAGCTCCACCGGCACGCGCATCCAGTGCGGCGGCTCGTGCGGCGTGCGCGGCACCTGGCCGACGCAGGACGGGCCGAAGAACACGTCGAACACGAAGCGGGCGGAATAGGCCACGCTGAACAGCCCGGCCACCGTGGCCAGCACCGGCAGCCCGCGGTCGACCCAGGGCGTGGACTGCAGGAACACCGTCTCGGCGAAGAACATCTCCTTGGACAGGAAGCCGTTCAGCAGCGGCACGCCGGCCATGGAAGCGCTGGCGATGATGGCCAGCGTGCCGGTGATCGGCATCAGCTTCAGCAGGCCCGAGAGCTTGCGGATGTCGCGCGTGCCGCTCTCGTGGTCGATGATGCCGGCGGCCATGAACAGCGAGGCCTTGAAGGTCGCGTGGTTCATGATGTGGAAGACCGCGGCGACGGCGGCCATCGGGCTGTTCAGCCCCAGCAGCAGCGTGATCAGGCCCAGGTGCGAAATCGTCGAATAGGCCAGCAGCGCCTTCAGGTCGTTCTGGAACATCGCCACGTAGGCGCCCAGCAGCAGCGTGGCGGCGCCGGCGCCGCCGACCATCCAGAACCACTGCTCGGTGCCGGCCAGCGCCGGCCACAGCCGCGCCAGCAGGAACACGCCCAGCTTGACCATCGTGGCCGAATGCAGGTAGGCCGAGATCGGCGTGGGCGCGGCCATCGCCCGCGGCAGCCAGAAATGGAACGGGAACTGAGCGCTCTTGGTGAACGCGCCCAGCAGCACCAGCGCCAGCGCCGTCGCGTACAGCGGATCGGCCTGGATGCGCGCGCCGGTGGCCAGCACCGCGTCGAGCTCGTAGCTGCCGGCGATGCGCCCCAGCAGCAGCACGCCGGCCAGCAGGCACAGCCCGCCGGCGCCGGTGACCGTGAGCGCCATGCGCGCGCCGCGCCGCGCGTCGCGCCGGTGGTGCCAGTAGCCGATCAGCAGGAACGAGAACAGGCTGGTCAGCTCCCAGAACAGCACCAGCTGCACCAGGTTGCCCGACAGCACCACCCCCATCATGGAGCCCATGAAGGCCAGGAAGAACGAGAAGAAGCGCGGCACCGGGTCGGACGACGACAGGTAGTAGCGCGCATACAGCACGACCAGCGTGCCGATGCCGGTGACCAGCATGCCGAACAGCCAGGCGAAGCCGTCCAGCCGCAGCACGATGTTCACGCCCAGCGTCGGCAGCCACAGGTACTCCTCGCGCAACACCTGGCCCCCGGCCACCTGGGGAAACATCATGCCCAGCTGGATGGCACTGCCCAGCGCCACCAGGCCTGCCAGCGTCGCCTCGCGGTTGCGGGCGTACGAGGGCAGGAACATCGCCAGGACGCTGCCGAGGAAGGGGACGAGGACGAGCAGTGCCAGGGACATTCCGATCAATTTTATCGATGGATCGTGTACGTTCCTTTGGCGTTTCCCTCGCGGGCATGGACCTTTGCAGCGGGCTCAGGGCGCGGTTTCGTCGGCCACCCATTGGGCATACGGCGGGTGCACACCGTCGAGCTGCAGCGCGTAGACCGCCGGCAGCGCGTAGGGGTGCAGCGCCACGATGGCCTGCTGCAGCGCGGCCACGCCGGCGGCACTGGTCTTGCAGACCAGGCGCACCTCGGGCTCGTGCTGCACGGCGCCCTCCCAGCGGTAGAAGCTCTCGATCGCCGACAGCTGCACGCACGCGGCCAGGCGGCGCTCGACCAGCGTGCGGGCCAGGGCGCGGGCGGCGGGCAGGTCGGGGAGGGTGGTGAAGACGGCGTGGGTGGCGGGCATGGTGACGGCGGGAAAAGCTGCTGGCGAGGGGCACATTTATCCGCGAAATTTTAGGCGTCCTAAATCGGCGAAGGCGTAATCAAGATGGATGAAAAATCAAGAGCTTGAAGCCTGCTGGCCGTTGACTTGGGCCGCTGGGGGTGCTTAGGATCGATGGGTCTAAATCTAGTTGGGCGTCTGGAAGTGCTGCTGACTGGCATCCTTGAGGAGAACTGACGCAATGGACTTCGAAGCCTTCTTAAAAGCTCTTCCTGTGGTAGCCGCAAGCCCATATGCCTTCATTGCTTATGTTCTTCTGATCACAGCTTGGCTTGTGCTCGGTTTACGTGTGAAGCGAAACAAGAATCTGCTCGATGCATTGGAAAAACTCCCTGCAAGTCAAAGGCTAGCCGCACTGCAAGCAGAAATGGGCCACGTGTCACCTCCGAGTGGTCTAACGCCAGAGCAGTGGCTTAAGAGCAGGACCACAACATATTACTTTATTGGCTTCCTCGCTCTGTGCTTTTGCGTCACCTTGCTTGGTCTCATCGCGTATGTTTTCGCGCCGGAAGATCCGAGCAAGAAGGCTTCCTCCGGCGTCACCCTGTTTACCGAGAACACGACCGGTGGGAAAGACTCGGCAGCCGAAATCAATGTTCTGCGTTATGAAACGAATCTAGCTGCCGATCAATCGATTTCGATTCAGCCAACAATGCCCTATCTCGCCAATCTCGAAGCAAATAGGGAGGTTCATGGGTTTCAGTATTGGAGAGAGCCATTCGAGTGGAACTTTCCTGAACTGTCGATCAAAGTCGTAAACAACTCGAAGTCTACCCTGTTTATATCTGGGATCGACTTCGAGGTTACGGACAGCAAAATAGATGAACACCCCGTTCCACTGATTCACGAGAACTTCTACAACGTGAGCCATATCTTGTTCGTGAACGAAGGCTGGGGAGAAATGCGGGAGCCGAGGTTGACAATCCAGGGCTGGCGAAAGCCGTCTATCCCCGCTAGAGACATCGTATTTATGTGGCGCTTCGGTGATTCAACTCAGGACGCCTGCGGCGGTTCCAAAGAGTTGACGGGCGCACCGGCCGAATTGAAACTGAACCAGATAGCAGAAGAAGAGAACGTTTCAGTATCGCAGTACGTCCCTGCCGCCTTGAATAACGAACCTTTAATCTGCGCGATTGGCACTCTAACCTACATGCGTCCGAACTCTTCTGCTCCAGAAGTATTTAGATTCAGAACCTTAGTGTCTCAGTTTAATCCGGGCCCGGGCGCCCCCGCTCCACCGTCGGCCGAATATGATCTGTTTTTGTGCGCCGGAAAGAGCAACTACGTCGCATCTGTACCTGTCTCTCAAGAGGTGAAGCCTGGTGCAACAGATCACTTTCTCATTAGAGTGGCCACAGACAAGTCATCAAGCTTCAAGCTGAAATATCGTGCAAAAGAGCTCTCAAACATCCTTCAAGGTGAGCAGTTGCTAAGCCTGCGACTATTTGTTCCTCGCGCCGGAGCTGATAGAGGAAGCTTGAATGCGAAGTACTTTCCTCAGCTGCCGGTTGCGGTTTGGGGGGGCATGCCCCAAGCTAAAACAATCTCCCGGGTTGTCTATAGCCCGGACGATAAGGGAGACATACGTATCTATTTAAATGAGGGTCGTGATCAAGTTAGTTCGTGCGACGAGTATTACGATGCTTTGTCCACGAAGCTCAAATCAGCGCCATTCCCGGAACAAGTACATTTTGGGATCGTTGATTCAAAGGGAACAATGTTTTGCACGTCGGGCTTGCGTTCACTGAGGGCTTCAAATTGAAGCGCAGCTTCCTCTCGAGCAGACGCCCAACCTGTCGTTCCAGCGGACCGCCTCCGGCGGCCGCTGAACTCCTACAAGGGCTTCCCCATCTGTCAAGCCAACATCCATGCGTCCCACGCAGTGGGACATTGGATCTTCCTGATTAACTGACTGCCGAGCGTTGCAAAAGAGTTGAGGTCAACAAGGTGCGGACTGGCCAGACTACAACCGGTCATCGATGCAGCCGTTCAATGGCTGCGGACCCTGATGAAGGACGCACGCGAGAGACCCATTCGTTAGCCGGCGACGGTGAGGCCGCCCTAGAGCTTATCGGTCACTTCCCGCGCAGGTCCAAACCTGTTGCCATCAACGCTTGCCGTCACGCGGCGGTCAATTTCGAATCCTCAATTGGTGCACGGCATTGGGCAGGTCGCTCAGGCCGGCATCGCAAAGTCCTCGCCGCGCCTGAGCACCGCCCAGGCCATGCGCGCATTCTTGGCCGCGATGGCCACCACGGCTTTCCAATAGCCGCGTCGTTCCTGCAACGCCAGCGCCCAGCGGCTGACCGGATCGGGCTGGTTCTTCGCCGTGGCCAGCACCGCCCTGGCGCCCATGACCAACAAGCTGCGCAGGTACGGGTCACCGGCCTTGGTGATGCGTCCCAGCCGGGCTTTTCCGCCGGAACTGTACTGCCCGGGCACCAGGCCCAGCCAGGCGGCCAACTGACGGCCGCACTCGAACTCGTGGCCGTTGCCGACCATGGCCAGCAAACAGGTAGCGGTGGTCTCGCCCACGCCGCGAAGGCGCATCAGCCGCTGGGCGCGCGCGTCCTGGCGGGCCTCCTGGCGGATATGTTGGTCGTACTGCGCGATGCGCTCATCGAGCCTACAAGGGCTTCCCCATCTGTCAAGCCAACATCCATGCGTCCCACGCAGTGGGACATTGGATCTTCCTGATTAACTGACTGCCGAGCGTTGCAAAAGAGTTGAGGTCAACAAGGTGCGGACTGGCCAGACTACAACCGGTCATCGATGCAGCCGTTCAATGGCTGCGGACCCTGATGAAGGACGCACGCGAGAGACCCATTCGTTAGCCGGCGACGGTGAGGCCGCCCTAGAGCTTATCGGTCACTTCCCGCGCAGGTCCAAACCTGTTGCCATCAACGCTTGCCGTCACGCGGCGGTCAATTTCGAATCCTCAATTGGTGCACGGCATTGGGCAGGTCGCTCAGGCCGGCATCGCAAAGTCCTCGCCGCGCCTGAGCACCGCCCAGGCCATGCGCGCATTCTTGGCCGCGATGGCCACCACGGCTTTCCAATAGCCGCGTCGTTCCTGCAACGCCAGCGCCCAGCGGCTGACCGGATCGGGCTGGTTCTTCGCCGTGGCCAGCACCGCCCTGGCGCCCATGACCAACAAGCTGCGCAGGTACGGGTCACCGGCCTTGGTGATGCGTCCCAGCCGGGCTTTTCCGCCGGAACTGTACTGCCCGGGCACCAGGCCCAGCCAGGCGGCCAACTGACGGCCGCACTCGAACTCGTGGCCGTTGCCGACCATGGCCAGCAAACAGGTAGCGGTGGTCTCGCCCACGCCGCGAAGGCGCATCAGCCGCTGGGCGCGCGCGTCCTGGCGGGCCTCCTGGCGGATATGTTGGTCGTACTGCGCGATGCGCTCATCGAGCCTACAAGGGCTTCCCCATCTGTCAAGCCAACATCCATGCGTCCCACGCAGTGGGACATTGGATCTTCCTGATTAACTGACTGCCGAGCGTTGCAAAAGAGTTGAGGTCAACAAGGTGCGGACTGGCCAGACTACAACCGGTCATCGATGCAGCCGTTCAATGGCTGCGGACCCTGATGAAGGACGCACGCGAGAGACCCATTCGTTAGCCGGCGACGGTGAGGCCGCCCTAGAGCTTATCGGTCACTTCCCGCGCAGGTCCAAACCTGTTGCCATCAACGCTTGCCGTCACGCGGCGGTCAATTTCGAATCCTCAATTGGTGCACGGCATTGGGCAGGTCGCTCAGGCCGGCATCGCAAAGTCCTCGCCGCGCCTGAGCACCGCCCAGGCCATGCGCGCATTCTTGGCCGCGATGGCCACCACGGCTTTCCAATAGCCGCGTCGTTCCTGCAACGCCAGCGCCCAGCGGCTGACCGGATCGGGCTGGTTCTTCGCCGTGGCCAGCACCGCCCTGGCGCCCATGACCAACAAGCTGCGCAGGTACGGGTCACCGGCCTTGGTGATGCGTCCCAGCCGGGCTTTTCCGCCGGAACTGTACTGCCCGGGCACCAGGCCCAGCCAGGCGGCCAACTGACGGCCGCACTCGAACTCGTGGCCGTTGCCGACCATGGCCAGCAAACAGGTAGCGGTGGTCTCGCCCACGCCGCGAAGGCGCATCAGCCGCTGGGCGCGCGCGTCCTGGCGGGCCTCCTGGCGGATATGTTGGTCGTACTGCGCGATGCGCTCATCGAGCCGGCTGACTTCGCTGAGCAGGTCGCCCACGATGGTGCTGGCCCAACCGGGCAGATCCTCCAGGCATTCGCAGGCACGCCGGCGCACGGTGGCGGCTTTGAGCGGCAGCACGATGCCGAACTCCGAGAGCAGGCCGCGGATGCGGTTGAGCGTGGCCGTGCGTTGTTCGACGAATCCCTGGCGGGCACGGTGCAGCATCAGTTGGGACTGCTGCGCCAGGTTCTTGATCGGCACGAAACGCATGTGCGGGCGCTGCACCGCCTCGCAGATCGCCGCGGCGTCGGCCGCGTCGTTCTTGCCGCGCCGCCCGCTCATGCGGTAGGGCGTGACGAACTTCGGTGCGATCAGGCGCACGGTGTGGCCGCTGGCGGTGAACAGCCGCGCCCAATGGTGCGCACCCGAGCAGGCCTCCATGCCGATCACGCACGGCGGCAAGGCGGCGAGCAGCTCGTGCAGTTTCTCGCGCGCCACGCTCGGCCGGACCAACTCGGCCCGGCCGGCCTCGTTGACGCCGTGCACGGCAAAAACATTCTTGGCGAGATCGATACCGACGCATACGATGGCCATGGACTTCCCCTTTCGAACGAGTTGACGAGAGTTCGCACTTCCCATCGTGGCACTGAGTTGCCGGTTGCCGCAATGCGGCGGGTTCGGGACGGGGAAGTCCCTTTCATTCGTTAGGCCGCTCAAACCACCCTCTGCCATGTACGAAGACTTCGACTTCTCAGCTCTCGATTCACCCGATTACAAGGAAGATGCGGTACGCGAGGACCTGATCGCGCCACTTCTACGGCGGCTGGGCTACAAGGCCACGGGAACGGTGCGCATGCAACGAAGCAAGACACTCGTTCATCCGTTTGTGATGATTGGGTCGAGGAAGAACCAAGTCAGCATCGTCCCGGATTACACGCTCTATGTGGATGACGAACCTGCAGCAATTATTGAGGCGAAAGGACCAAGGGAGCAGATCGTAAGCTCCCACCATGTTGAACAAGCCTATAGCTACGCGATCCATCCAGAAGTACGTGTTGACGTGTACGCCCTCTGCAATGGCCGGGAGTTAGTCGTGTACTCAGTAAGTGAATGGGAACCTGTTCTTCGAATTGAAATGGCCAAAATTGAAGAATCTTGGCAAGACGTTGAGGAGGCCTTGAATCCAAAGTTTCTTCTCAACCCGGAGCTAAAGGGGTTCATGCCAGACTACGGGCTCGCAATGCTCAAGATTGGCGTCAAGCCCGGCACCATCCAAATCATAGTTCTTCATCATTTGCAATCAATCATGAGGGCTGAGGACGATCTCTACGTTGTGAACACGACGACAAATGCAGGGGATCTTGAATGTCGTTAGTCTTGATTTAACCGGGTCGCATTTTCGAGAATTGATGTCTCAGCTTCCGCAAGAAATTTCCAGCCCTATTAATTCAGCGATGAGGCGCGCGCCGTACCAAATGCAACTGGACGGAAAGATCATACTTAGCTGTGCGGGCGAACTTGGCGACGTCGTGGAGGGGGCGTACGAAGAATTTGCGCCAATCCGACTGACTGAGATCAGTAAGGTTTTGTACGACCCTACCGTTCAGTTGTCCCCATACATCCGCACGAGAGCAGCCTAACGGGTCTTTCCATCGGACCGCCTTCGGCGTCCGCTGAAATTGGGCGTTAGCCATCAAAATCGAAAGTGACAATTTGCGAACAAGGAGAGAGCAATGGTGACGGATGTCGTGCTAGCCGAGGTGAGAGATGGCCTGAGGCGCTCCAGGACTAGCCAAGCTGTGGACGGATGGCTCTACAACGGGGGTGTTGTCTTTACGCTGTTGTGCACTGGCATTGCGACTATCATCGGTGCCGTGAATAACGTCCAAGATCCAACTATTCCTCTTTGGGTGGCACCGCTATTATCTGGCCTTGCAACAATTTGGGTAGGCATTGACCGCGCTCTTCAGTTCGGCTTGCGTTGGCGATTCCACCGATCGATCTCCGCTGCTCACCAGTCGATTCTCAATCGAATAGTGTCACTCGATCTGCTTCCGGCCGAGGAGCGAGCAGATGAACTGAAGGTGATACGAGATGCTCTCGTCAACCTGCCGAACATGGATCCCAATGTTCCCGGCGTAGACGCTAAGGATTTTACTCAGCAGGACCACAAATCGACGGCCGGTGGCGGCGAAGCAGTGAAGAAGAAGTGATAGCGCGAGAACGTGCCTACGTGCTCTCTGGCTCTACTACGGGGAGTTCCTCTTTTGTCAACAGCGGCGCATAGGTTTTCCTCCCTGATAGACGGTCTTCGCGTTCATTGATCGCAGACGCACGGCTTTGTTGCACAAACTGCCCCGCCCGCCCTCGTAGACTGACGGCGTGACAGAAGCGAAGCTTCAAGGGGTGTTGCACTTCAGATTTGAGGCCGCCCGTCCTAAATCGGCGATGGCGTAATCAATATGGATGAAAAATCAAGAGCTTGAAGCCTTCTGGCCGTTGACTTGGGCCGCTGGGGGTGCTTAGGATCGATGGGTCTAAATCTAATTAGGCATCAAGTGGCTACACAGTGCCTACCTAAAATCATCGAGAGGTTTATGAAACCGAACGCTAGCCTACCGGCATCCTGCATATATTCAGCTGCATGCGCTGCTGATGACACTTATAACCCGAAGCACGCCGAACTGTTTAATGAAATCAGGACAGTGAGGCAGTTCCGACTCGTTGGAGACTTAATTGCCTGCACGCGCATAGACGAATCATGCAAGACAGCGTACGTGGCGATACGCGGAACAAGCGAGCCTGGCAACTGGATATTCACCAATTTTCAGGCTTTCTTCACACCCCTACACATTGTAGACGACTCAATCGAGTGCAATGGGCGAGAGTTTCAAGGAGGGAGGCTTCGACTCCCCATCGAGGGCACGATGCATCAGGGGTTCATTCGCGCCTTCTCTTGGCTATGGTATGGCACGGAGCCAGTTTTTAATCTAAGAGAGTTTCGTCGAGAGGCCGCACTAGCACAGTTCACCAAGTACATCATTGTGTTCTTTGGGCCAATTCTCGCATGGCTCATATTAAACTGCTTCTTTCCAACATTTGGCACAGCGACGCAAGCTTTGGGCGTCAGTCTGCTTGTCGGATTTCTGGTCGCCAACTTGGAGAATGGCGTCATAGAAGACTTCTTTCTCAAGACAGACCGCCCAACCGGAAGGCCCCTTGGCGCGCTGGTACGCGACCTGAACAAATATGACAGAGTAATATTCACTGGACATTCTTTGGGCGGTGCTATCGCATCAGTAGCCTTTGCGATCTACCGCACTTGGTGCAAGACCGATGCCTCCAGGCGAGACAATGGCCATCTCGTCACATTTGGATCGGGGAGACTTGGTGATGAGACTTTCGTGAACTCGTTCGAGCAGCATCATGCGTCTAGATTTATTCACATCCAGCACCCTGGAGATCCTGTACCTCAGATCCCCCCCAATGGTCTTTTTGAACTGGTTGCACGACGATTTCCTATCAGGGGATTTGGCGGATTTCTCCTCTCACTTGCTTTCATTCCTTGGACTGTGTACAAGTATGCTTGGCATGTACCTAGACCTGCGCGATGGTCGGCAAACGTAGTTGATCACATGAACGAACCACCGTTTCGAAGACTCTGCGTTACTTTCCATAGCATGAAGTTGTACAAAAAGTACACCAAGGACCTTCTTGACACGGCTCCTCGTTGACGCCTAACCCGGCTACAGGGACTTCCCACTCCGTCAACACCACCTCATAGGCTTTCTTCCTGATCAACGGTATTCGCATTCATTGATCGCTGACGCACGATGAAGCCAGAAGCCACCGCGAAAGGACAGACTGCATATCTACAGGCGGGCTTGTGTCGGCCAGAAGGTCCGAGGCCCCAGATACGAACCGCTCGACAGGACTCCATTCACTCGTCGTGCTTGAAGCACGCCAGGGTTATCGAGCTCACCTACCGCCGGTCTGACCTGTGGTGGGTATCTGCTTGTCGCACGTCCAATTCAGAACAACTCTTCAGGTCGGCGCCGGATTTTGCCGCGCCGCTGGTATCGCGGGCACATGGTCGGGGTCGAACGCGCCATCGCGTGAGGATTACCCACAAGATGCGCGCGTTCTTGTTGGCCAGCGTCACCACGGCCTTCTGCCAGTCGATGCGCTCCTTCAGTTGCACCAGTGAGTCGGCGGCGCAGAGGCTGCCATCGAATGGGTCGGCCATTTTCTTGGCACAACCAAACCTGTCGATATCGACGCTTGCGGTTACGCGACGGCCGGAACGGCTAGGAACTAATTTTTTCGTACGGACGTGAGTCTATGAATTCAGATATAAAGTATGCACTTTTATCGAACGGTGATTGTTCTGCAAATCAATTTCTATATGATTCCATGAAAGAATCTATTCGGAAGTTCTCAAAAACTGAAATTTATTCAGCCCACTCGCTTCCAATGGGGGAGTCGATATTGCAGCACTGGGAGAGTCCTGTATTCCAAAATCCTATCTTTGTTCTTAAGTGGAACGGCGGAGTGACAGGGGCTCTATCCTTCCAGAAAGAAGTTTTCAGCTTTGAAGCCAAGAAAATCGAAAGAATAGAGTTTTGTATCTAAGTCCGGCTAGAGGCGCCGGTGGTTTCGAGCTAACGCTAAAAACTTCATCTGGAAATGTGTATGTAAATCTTGGCGGCTTGCTGAAGAAAAGAGATTTGACGGATCATGCGGCTCTTCGGTGTGCTGTGATTTTTAGTAGTCTTGCGGATTTTTTGAGTGGAGATTTTCCTTTCGATGCGTTAATGACATTTAGTTCTCTCTGGCCAATAAGCCCGTGCCACTCCAGATTTTTTACCCGCCGACGCGTTCTTTCCGTTGCACCGGCCACGGGCTGATGCGGCCGTTGAAGTCGAAGCAGGCTGGTGGCGCCCACACCATTTCTTCGGCTGCGCGCCGTACCGGTCATCGACGGCCGGCACGAGGTTGCTGAGTCACTTGGGCCGGATCGGCCTGTCATGCGGCCTCGCGGGCGTGGCGGGCGGTAGCCGGTACATGCAGAGCGTCTCGGCGCAGCCATGCCCGGACTGCGGGGTCGAGCGCTGGATGCTGTATCGAATTACAGTATCGTTCGCCCATGCCACCCACACCCTGATCCCCCTGTCTGCCCTGCGCGGCCGCGGCGCGGCCACGCGCCTCGCGCACCGCTTCGCGCGGGACACGCGCGAGGCGTTCGACGACGGCTGGGGCGCGCTGGCGGAGCAGGGCGCCGCGGCGGGCGCGCCGGTGCCGACCGAGGTGATCTTCGAGGACGCCAGGAGCGCCATCACCCGGCAGCAATCGCCCGACATCTATTTCGAGCAGTCGGTCAATCCCTACCGCGGCTGCGAGCACGGCTGCATCTACTGCTTCGCCCGGCCCACGCACAGCTACCTGAACCTCTCGCCGGGGCTGGACTTCGAGACCAGGATCATCGCCAAGCGCAACATCGCCGCCGTGCTGCAGGCCGAGCTGGCGCGGCCGCGCTATGTGCCGCGCAGCCTCGTGGTCGGCGTGGCGACCGACTGCTACCAGCCGGTGGAGCGCGAACTGCGGATCACGCGCGGCGTGGTCGAGGTGCTGCACGAGGCGCGGCACCCGTTCTCGCTGATCACCAAGTCCAGCGGGGTGGAGCGCGACCTGGACCTGCTGGCGCCGATGGCCGCGCAGCGCCTGGCCGCCGTCTACGTGACCGTGACGACGCTGGACGCCGGCATCGCGCGCACGCTGGAGCCGCGCGCCGCATCGCCGCAGCGGCGCCTGCGGACGATCCGCGCGCTGGCGGATGCCGGCGTGCCGGTCGGCGTCAGCGTGGCGCCGCAGATCCCGTTCGTCACGGAAGACATGGAGCAGGTGCCGGACCTGACCTGGACATGTTCAGCCGCAAGATCGTGGGCTGTGAGGTCCACGGCAGCGACGATGCCGAGCACGCCGCACACCTGGTCAAGCGCGCGGTGCTGGCCGAGGACATTCACGCGATGGCGCGCAAGCCGGTGCTGCACGGCGACAACGGCGTCACGCTCGAGGCCACGACGGTGCTGGCGATGCTGCATTGGCTGGGCGTCCAGCCTTCCTACTCGCGTGCGCGCGTGAGCGACGACAACGCCTTCGTCGAAGGCGTGTTCCGCACCGCCAAGTACCGGCCGGAGTTCCCGTCCCAGGGCTTCGCCGATCTCGACGAAGCTCGCGCCTGGGCGATGCGCTTCGTGCATTGGTACAACCACGAGCACCGACACAGCGCCATCCGCTACGTCAGTCCGGCCCAGCGCCATGCTGGCGAGGATCGAGAGATCTTCCAAGCGCGTCATGCGCTGTACATCCGGGCTCGCCGGCAGAACCCGCGGCGCTGGTCGCGCACGACACGAAACTGGTCATCCTTCATGGGCTGCTGGCGACCGGTGAGATCGCGCCCTTGTCGATCTGGAACCAGCGGTTGCAGACGGCGTCGGTGAACTTCAGGTTCTGCTCGGCCACCAGCATGGCGATGCCGGTCTGCTGCAGGCTCTTGATGGCTTCCGCCACGCGCAGCACCACGATCGGCGCCAGGCCTTCGCTGGGCTCGTCCAGCAGCAGCAGCCGGGGCTTGAGTACCAGCGCGCGGCCGATGGCCACCATCTGGCGTTCCCCGCCGGACAGCTTGCCGGCGTAGCGCCCGCGCAGCTTCTGCAGTTCCGGGAACAGCGCGAGCACCGGCTCCAGGTCCGCCGGCGTGGCCGAGGCGATGCCGAGCAGCAGGTTCTCCTCGACCGTCAGCGACTTGAACAGCCGGCCGCCGGACGGCGAGATCACCAGCCCCTGGCGCACGCGCTCGTGCGATGGCAGCCCGGCGAGTTCCTGGCCGCACAGCTGGATGCTGCCGCGGCTGCTGGGCAGCATGCCGATCAGGCTGGACAGGAAGGTGGTTTTGCCCGCGCCGTTGCGCCCGACCAGGCCGACCACCTCGCCCGCCGCGACCGACAGGTTCGCGTCGCGGATGACCTTCACGTGGCCGTAGCCCGCGTCCAGGTGGGAAACCCGCAGGATCTCCTCAGATGTCTTCGCCAAAGTAGGCCTCCTTCACACGGGCGTCGCTGCGCACCACTTCCGGCTTGTCGTCCACCAGCACCTGTCCCGCCACCAGCACCATGACCCGGCTGGCGAACGAGAACACGACGTCCATGTCGTGCTCGACGAACACGATCGGCAGGCGCTCCCTGGTCGCGATGTCGCGGATCAGGCGCAGGCATTCGCGCGACTCCTCGCGGCCCATGCCGGCCGTGGGCTCGTCCAGCAGCAGCAGCCGGGGGCGCGTGGACAAGGCCACGGCCAGCTCCAGCGTGCGCTGGTCGCCATAGGAGAGGTCGCCGGCCGGCACGTCGCGCTTGGGCACCAGGCCCACTTTCTCCAGCACCGCCAGCGCCTCGTCGCGCCGGGTGTTCGCGGCCCGGCCGAACAGGCCCCAGGACTGGCCCGACGACACCATCAGGCCCATCTGCACGTTCTCCAGCGCGGTGTAGGACTTGAACACGCTGCTGACCTGGAACGAGCGGCCGATGCCACGCTTGACGCGCTGCCATGGCGGCAGGTGCGTGACCGGCTCGCCGAACAGCTCGACCGTGCCGGCGTCGGGCGTCTTGCGCCCGGTCAGCAGGTCGAACAGCGTGCTCTTGCCGGCGCCGTTGGGGCCGATGATGGCCAGGGCTTCGCCGGCGTGCACCTCGAAGGACACGCCATTGGTCGCCACGAAGCCGCCAAAGGACTTTCTCAGCCCCGATGCCTTCAGCACCAGGGAGGTCGAGGCTTGTTGCTGCGCGGCGCTCATCACGCTGCCTCCTTCGCGGCCTTGCCTGCGCCGGACCGGCGCATGAAGCCCTGGAACGCCGGGCCTACGCCTTCGGGGAAGAACACCGCGCAGATGATGACCAGCGCCCCGACGATCAGGTCGGAGTTGGACGAGTACTTGTGCAGGTAGACGCGGGAAACCTCCAGGATCAGCACGCCCAGCAGCGGCCCGAGGAAGATCGAGCGTCCGCCCAGCGCCACCATCATCAGCAGCAGCGCACTGGTGACCCAGGAGAACAGGCTGGGTTCCACGCCGCCCTCGGTGGCGGCCCAGACCACGCCGAACACCGTGGTCAGCACGCCGCCGATGACCATGACCGCGATCTCGTAGAGCTTGGGGTTGCCGCCCAGCGACGCCACGCGGTCCGGGTTGTCGCGGATCGCGCCCAGCGTGGCGCCGAACGGCGAGGCGAGCAGGCGCAGCAGGATCAGGCTGACCACCATGAGCACGGCCACGGCGAGATAGTGCTGCGCCAGGTCGCTTTGCGCCCAGGTCGGCGGATCGATGCCGAACAGGCCGTCGTCGCCGCCGGTCAGGTCGTAGTTGCGCGACACCAGCACGAACGCCACCTGGCCGATGGCCATGGTCAGCAGCCCGAAGAACAGATGCCGGGCCCGCAGCGAGATCAGGGCGACGAGCAGCGACAGCGGCAGCGAGAGCGCGATGGCGATCAGTGCCGCCTGGCCGTAGCTGAGGCCGTAGCGCAGGGTGCCCAGCGCCACGGCGTAGGCGCCGAAGCCCAGGAACAGCCCTTGCCCCATCGAGATCAGGCCCGAGGTGCCGACCAGCAGGTTCAGGCACATGGCCACGCCCGCCAGCACCACGATGCGCGTGATCTCGGGCAGAACCGTCCCGGAAATGACGAGCGGCAGCAGGCACAGCGCCAGCCCCGCGGCCAGCAGGATCGCCAGGCGGCGAGCGGAAAATCGTTCCATCGCGACTACTCCCTGCCGACAATGGTGCGCAGCCCGGTCGGGCGAACCAGCAGCACCAGCACCATCACCGCGAAGATCACCACCTCGCTGCCCTGGTCGAGAAACATGGTGGACACCGCCTCGGCGATGCCGATGATCATGGCCGCCGCCAGGCTGCCCCACACCGCCCCCAGGCCGCCGACGACGATGACGGCGAAGGCGATGACGACGATCTGCACGTCCAGCCCCAGGTTGATGGCCCCGCGCGGCACTGCGATGACGCCCGCGATGCCCGCCAGCAATGCGGCGATGCCCATCACCATGGTGCGCAGGCGCCGCACGTCCACGCCGATGGCGCCCAGCATCTGCGGATCGTCCACCGCCGCGCGGATCAGCCGCCCGGTGCGGCTGCGCGACAGCAGGTACCAGAGATAGATGGCCACCAGCGCCGTGACCGCCAGCACCGCCAGCTGATAGGACGCGAGCCGGAAGCCGCCCATTTCGATGAAGCCCGACAGCAGCTTGGGCGGCGGCATCGAGCGTGCCTCGGTGCCGAAGATCAGGCGCGCGGCATTGTTCAGCAGCAGCACCAGCCCGAAGGACACTAGCAGTTGCCCCCACATGCCGGACGCATAGACGCGGCGGAACAGGCTCATCTCCAGCAGGGCGCCGAACAGCGCGGCCGCCACCGGCACCAGCACCAGCGCCAGCGGCAGCCCGATCTCCGGGCCCCAGGCCTGGATGCAGACCGCGCCGGCAAAGGCCGACAGCATGAAGAACGAGCCATGCGCCAGATTCACGACGCCCAAGGCGCCCCACAGCAGCGTCAGCCCCGAGGCGACCAGGAAATACAGTGCGCCGTTGGCGATGCCGGCCAGCACCTGCGCGGAAAACAGCTGCCAGTTCATGCGCGCCCCTGCGGCCACGGGCCCGTGTCGAGTGATTCAATGGTCTTCATGCATGCCTCCTTGTCGTGTTCTGGTGATCCGGCTGCCGCTCAGGCGTCGGCCATGCAGGCGGAAACGATGTCGGCGGCGCTGTGCTGTTGCGCGTGCAGCGCCGTCCGGACCAGGCGCTCCAGCGCCTCGGCGCTCAGCGGCAGCTCGTCGCGCATGGCGCGCAGATTGGCCGCCACCTCTTCGCCGCTCCAGTCGAAGGGCTCGCCCTCGGCCTGGGATTCGCGCCGCAGCGTGCGGCCGTCCGCGCAATCGACCTCCAGCACGAAGCCGCGCGTGCGCAGCCCGGCGTCCGGCACCACGCTGCTGCGGTCGATCAGCGGTTGCAGTTCAGGGTCCTGCAGGCGCTGCAGGTCCGCGCCGCGCGCGCCGCGGCGCGTCAGCGCCATCGCCAGGCAGAACTGCGCGCTCATCAGCGTCGCACCCACGCCGGCATAGGGGCCGCGCGAATCGGTGCCCGGATAGGCGGCCTCCACCGGCGGCAGGCGCAGGCGCACCGCGCGGATGTCCTCCTGCCGCAGGTCGTGCTCCCGCGCCAGCGCGATCGCCTGTGTGACGGGCATCTGCAGGATCGCGCAGACCGCGAAGGGCTTGTAGGTCACCTGCAGCGAGCGCCAGTTCTGCCCCAGGTCGCGCCCGGCCTCGGCTGCACCCTCGGCGCCGCCGCAGAACGCCTGGTAGAAGCCCGCCTTGCCTTCCAGCGCATCGGGTGCACCGCGCACGCCGGCCGCGGCCAGGCGGGCCGCCGTCACGCCGTTGCGCGCGGCGAAGCCGATCTGCAGCTGCCATTCCTGCGTGCCGGCCACCCAGGCCTGGCCCGTGCCGCCGGCCAGGTTGGCGGCGATGCCGATGGCGTCGGTCGTGGCGGCCTCGTCCAGGCCCAGCAGGCGCGCCGCCGCCACGGTGGAAGCGAACACGCCGAAGACGCTGGTGGGCCGAAAGCCGCGCGGCGCGTTGCGCATCGCGAAGCCCTGGCTCAGCGCGCCCGCGGCCTCGTAGCCGGCCACCATGGCGGTCAGCAGGTCGCGCCCGGCCATGCCCCGCGACTCGGCCAGCGCCAGCGCGGCCGGCGTCATCACCGAGCCCGCGTGCGTCAGGCCGGGGAAGTAGACGTCGTCCTGCGCGCGCGCATGCATCAGCGCGCCGTTGACCAGCGCGGCGGTGTCCGGCGTGGCCGGCCGGCCGCTGATGAGCAGCCGCGCCGTAGCGCCCGGCCCGCCTTCCTGCAGCGCCTCGGCATAGCGCAGCGGCTCCACGGCCAGCGGGCCGCCGGCGATCGCGACGCCCAGGTTGTGCAGCAGGCTGGCCTTGCACTTGTCCTGCACGGCGGCCGGAATGTCTTCCCAGGTCAGCCGGGAGGTGAAGGCAGCGATCCTTCGCGACAAAGTGGTCATGGAAAATCTCCTTAGTTCAATGCGGCCCGGCTGCCGCCGTCCACGGGCAGCACGGCGCCGTTGACATAGCGGGCAGCGTCGCTGAGCAGGTAGAGGACGGCGCCGGCCACGTCGTCCGGCCGGGCGATGCGGCCCAGCGGCGAGGTGCCGTAGGTCTGGTAGCCCGAGGCCCGGCTGGCGCTCAGCACCTGATCGCGCATGGGGGTGTCCACGGTGCCGGGCGCGACCACGTTGACGGTGATGCCGGAGGGCGCCAGCTCCACGGCGAACACGCTGGCCAGCGCATGCAGCGCCGACTTGGTGGCGCCGTAGAAGCCGCTGCCGGCCTTGGGCATCATGCCGGTGACCGAGCCTACGAACACGATGCGCGCCGGGGCCTCGACGGACGCACCCAGCCGCAGCGCCGGCAGGGCCTCGCGCACGCACAGCCAGGGGCCCTTGACGTTGACCGCCAGCATCAGGTCCAGGTCGCCGGCCGAATGACTGGTCAGCGGCCCCGGCCGGATGGCGCCGGCACTGCAGACGAGCGCGTCGATGCCGCCGGTGGCGCTGCGTATGGCGGCAAATGCCCGCTGCACACCGGCCTCGTCGGTGACGTCGCAACCCAGCGTCCGCAGGTGCCCGCCAGCCCCCAGCTCCTGATCCATCCGGGCGAGCCGTTCTTGCGAAACGTCCAGTGCCCAGACCTGCCACTGCTCGGCCAGCAGCCTCTCGACCGTGCGCCGCCCGATGCCCGATGCGCCGCCGGTGACGACCGCCACTTTCGTCTTTTCCGGATGACTCATGGAAAGTACGGGGCTCGTGTGTCAGCGGCCGCTACGGATGGCACGCACCACTTCTTCGGAGGGGTGTGCCGCCGAGCCGGGAATGACTTCCTGGATCGCCAGCACCGGCTGGCCGAATTCCTTGCTGTGCTCCACCTTGCCTAGATAGGTCGGTACATCGGCCTGGTGGTCGTAGGCGGCGAAACGGTAGCTGCCGCGCGCGGATTCGAACGTCCCGTTCTCGACGGCTTTCATCACGGCATCGGGTTCGACGGTTTTGGCCGTGGTGGCCGCCTGCGCCCAGGTCATCACGCAGTCGTAGGTCATGATGGTCCAGTCCGATGGATAGGAGCCGTTCTTGGCCTTGAAGCCGTCGATGAAGTCCTTGGCCTGCGCGCTCTGCTTACTGAGATAGTTCGCCGGTGCGCGTTGCCAGCCTTCCGTGCCGACCGGTGCGTTGGCGCCCATGGCCTTCAGGGTGTTGAAGTCGTACAGCGCCAGGAACTTGTTGTCGATCTGCTTGAAGAAGCCGATGGAGCTGGCCTGCTTGGAGAAGGTCAGCAGGTCGGATGCGAACAGCACGGAAAACACGTAGTCGGGCTTGGCGGCCAGGATCTTGTTGATCGAGGCCGTGTAGTCGGTGGCGCCGAACTTCGGATATTCCTCGGCCACGATTTCCACCTGCGGGTTCATCTCCTTGAGAGAGTCGCGGAAGCGGGCCACCAGGGTGCGTCCGCCGGCATAGTCCGCGCTCATCACCGCATAGCGCTTGTAGGGCAGCTTGGCGAAATACGCCGCCATGGCGCGCCCTTCCATGAACGAATTGGGCGTGACCGAAATCACGTACGGATGGAAGTCCTTCATCGTGATCTCGTCCGCGGTGGAGACGGACACGCACATCGGCACCTTCTGCTTGGCGGCCACGGCCTTGCTGACGGCCATGGTGCTGCCCGACGACTGGGGCGACATCAGCAGCGCTGCGCCGCCCTGCAGCAGGGCGTTGGCCTGCGAGATCGAGCGCTGCGGGTTGCTGCCGCCGTCCTGGTGCTCGAACGTCAGTGGCCTGCCGAGCACGCCCCCCTTCTTGTTCAACTGCTCGATCGCGTACTGGATGCCCACCAGCGCGTCGCGCCCCACGTCGGCGGCACCGCCGCTCAGATCGAGCGAGCCGACGATGCGTATCGGCTGTCCCTGTGCCAGGGAGCCTGCGGATGCCATGCCCGCCAGGGCCAGCGCGATCATTTGCTTTCTCATGAATGTCTCCTCGATCTCCGGGGCGACCGGTTATCCGATCTGCAGCACGCCGGCAATGGCGAAGCCGCCATCGACCGACAGCGTCTGGCCGGTAATGTGCGCCGCGTCATCGCCGGTGAGCAGGCTGACACCGGCTGCGATTTCCTCGGGCGTGCTGAAGCGCCCCGAAGGAATGTTGCGGCAAAGATCCTGGCGGATCTGGTCGGTGTACAGGCCTGCCGTCAGCGGTGTGTGCACTGGCCCGGGCGCCACCGCGTTTGCGGTGATGCCAAAGGGCGCCAGTTCCACGGCCATCTGCCGCGTGAGGCCGATGACCGCAGCCTTGGATGTGCCGTAGCTGGTACGGCCCGGGCTGGCCTTCAGCCCGGAGGTCGATGCGATGTTGACGATGCGCCCCCAGCGCTGCTCCAGCATCATCCGCGCGGCGTGCTGGCCGCACAGCAAGGGGCCGGTCACGTTGACCGCCAGCGTGTCGTGCCAGTCGTCAAGAGGTGTATCCAGGAACGCAAGGGTGCGTGCGATGCCTGCGTTGTTCACCAGGACATCGCAACGGCCCCACTGCCGGGCGATCGCGGCGAAGGCCGCCGCGACCGAGGCCGGGTTCCGCACATCCAGTTCCTGCGCCGTGGCCAGGGCTCCCTGCTCGCGCAGGTGGCTGGCGGTTTGCGCCGCTGCATGGGTATCGATGTCTGCCACCACCACGGCCATGCCGTCGCGAGCCAGCCGCGCCGCAATGGCGGCGCCGATGCCCACGGCTGCGCCCGTGACGAGCGCGACCCGCTTGCCTGCTGCTTCTGGGGCCATGGTTGACACTCCTTGCGCCGGGTTCACTTGCCGCCGCGGGTGGCGAGCACCATGGCTTCGGTGGGGCGCGCCGCATCACCGGCGATGAAGTCCTGGATCGACAGCACGGCCTGGCCGAACTCCTTGCTCTGTTCCACCTTGCCGAAGTAGGTGGGCACGCTGGCCTGGTGGTCGTAGGCGGCGAAGCGGTAGCTGCCGCGCGCGGAATCGAACTGCCCGGTTTCGATGGCCTTCATCACTGCGGCGGGCTCGACCGACTTGGCTGCGCCGGCCGCCTGCGCCCAGGTCATCACGCAGTCGTAGGCCATGATGGTCCAGTCGGAGGGGTAGCCGCCGTTCTTGGCCTTGTAGCCGTCGATGAACTCCTTGGCCTGCGCACTCTGCTTGACCAGGTAGTTCGCCGGCGCGCGTTGCCAGCCTTCCGTGCCGACCGGCGCGTTGTCGCCCATGGCCTTCAGCGTGTTGAAGTCGTACAGCGCCATGAACTTGTTGTCCATCTGCTTGAAGAAGCCGACCGAATTCGCCTGCTTGGAGAAGGTCAGCAGATCGTTGCCGAACAGGATGGAGAACACGTAGTCGGGCTTGGCGGCCAGGATCTTGTTGATTGAGGCCGTGTAGTCGGTGGCACCGAACTTGGGATATTCCTCGACGACGATCTCCGCCTGCGGATTCATTTCCTTGAGGAACTCGCGGAAGCGGTTCACCCCCGCGCGCCCGCCGGCGTAGTCGGCGCTCAGCAAGGCGTAGCGCTTGTAGGGCAGCTTGGCGAAGCGCGCCGCCATGGCGCGGCCTTCCATGAAGGAGGTGGGCGTGACCGAGAAGATGTAGGGATTGAAGTCCTTCATCGTGATCTCGTCGGCCACGGACTGGGCCACGCAGGTCGGCACCTTCTGCTTGGCCGTCACGGCCTTGCTCACGGCGATGGTGCCGCCCGACGATTGCGGCGAGATCAGCAGTGCCGCGTTGCCTTGCAGCAGGGCATTGGCCTGCGAGATCGAGCGCTGCGGGTTGCTGCCGCCGTCCTGGTGCTCGAACGTCAGCGGCCTGCCGAGCACGCCGCCCTTCTTGTTGAGCTGCTCGATGGCGTACTGCGTGCCGGCCAGGGCGTCGCGTCCCACGTCGGCGGCACCGCCGCTCAGATCGAGCGAGCCGACGATGCGGATGGGTTGCCCCTGGGCCAGGACGGCGGTCGCTGCCGCACCCGCCAGGGCCAGGGTCATCAACTGCTTGTTCATGGGTGTTTCCTTGGAAATTGCATCTGCTGGGAGGATCAGGAGGCGGACATGCCGCCATCGATGGCGATCACCTGGCCCGTCACCGTCCTCGACTCGTCCGTGGCCAGCCACAGCGCCATCGCCGCGACCTCGTCGGGCTCGGTCAGGCCGAGCAACTGGCGCTCGCAGGTCTTGCTGAGCAGGTCGGGCTGCTTGTGCAGCAGCCCTTTGACGCGGTCCGTCAGCGTCACCGCCGGCGCCAGCGTATTGACGCGGATGCGGTGCGGCGCGTACTCCACGGCCATGGAGCGCGTGATGGCCGCGATGCCTCCCTTGGCCGCCGTGTAGGCATCCTTGCCGCGGGTGCCGACCAGCGCGAACACCGAGCAGCTGTTGATCACCGAACCGCCCCCGGTCTGCAGCATGGCCGCGATGCCGTACTTGCAGGTCACCCAGGTGCCGAACAGATCCACCCGCATCGCGCGCCAGAACTCGTCGACCGGGCAGTCGGTGACCTGTGCATCGACCGACGTGGAGCCGCCGGCGTTGTTGTAGAGCACATCGATGCGGCCCCAGTGCGCCACGGCGGCGGCGATCGAGTCCCGCACGCTGTCCTCGCTCGTGACGTCGGTGCGGACGTAGAACGCCTTGCCGCCGTCCGCGACGATGGCGTCGGCGCAGGCGCGGCCGAGTTCCTCGTTGAACTCGGCAATCACCAGCTGCGCTCCTTCGCGGGCGAACAGCCGTGCCGCCGCGCCGCCGATGCCGCCGCCGGCGCCCGTGATATAGGCCGTCTTGCCGGCCAGCCGTCCCGCGGTGCTCATACGCCACCTCCCGCAAGACCCGCGTCCGCCATCAGCGATGCCTCCCCGCGGGCAGGCGCCGCCGCGGTCTTGCCGCGCGCGAGCACGAAGCCTTCGTAGCCTGCCTCGGCCACGTCGTTGCACTTCTTGCGGTAGTTGCCGTGGCCACCGAGGTAGGGCAGGAAGATCTGCGGCTTGCCGGGCACGTTGGCGCCGCGGTACCAGGACTGGGCCTTGTCGTACAGCGTGCGCGACACGACTTCCTGCACGTGCTGCATCCAGGCCTCCTCGGATGCCTTGTCGGCATCGATGCGGTCGATGCCATGGGCACGCAGGTAGACCATGCAGTCGGCGATCCAGTCCACGTGCTGCTCGATGCTCATGGACATGTTCGCCAGCGGGCCGGGGCTGCCGGGGCCGGTGACGGTGAACAGGTTCGGAAAGCCTGCGGTCATCAGCCCCAGGTAGGTTTTGGCGCCTTCGGCCCATTTGTCGTTGAGCTTGCGGCCGCCGATGCCGTGCACGTCGATGTGCGTGAGCGCGCCGGTCAGCGCGTCGTAGCCGGTCGCGAAGATCAGCATGTCGAGCTCGATCAGCCCCTCGGTGGTCTCGATGCCTTCGGGCACGACGCGCACGATGGGGGTGGACTTCAGGTCGACCAGTGACACGTCGTCGCGGTTGTAGACGCTGTAGTAGGTGTCGCTCAGGCAGGGCCGCTTGGTGCCGAATGGAAAGCCATAGGGCAGGAGCTTCTTGGCCGTCTCGGGATCCTTGACGGTCTCGCGGATCTTGTCGCGGATGAATTCCGCGACCAGTTCATTGGCCTCGGTGTTGGACAGGATGTCGCCGAAGCACTGGCGGAAACCCAGCAGCTGGCTGTTGATCCAGGCGTTCTCGAACTTGGCCTTGCGCTCCTCGGGGGTGGCGTCCAGCGCAGAATCGTTCGGCATGGCCGCCGGAATACCGAAGCGTGTGATGCGGCTCAGGGCTCGGCGCTCTGCATAGGTGGCGCGGGCGCGCTGGCGCATCTCGGGCGTCAGCGGATGGTTCTTGCACGGTACGACGAACACCGCCGTGCGCTGGAACACCGTGAGGTGCTTGCACTTGCCGGCCAGCGTATGGATCACCTGCACGCCGGACGAGCCGGTGCCGATCACGCCGATGCGCTTGCCCTCGTACGTGGGCTCCTTGCGCGGCCAGCGGCCGGTGTGGTAGGCCTCGCCCTTGAAGGTCTCGATGCCCGGGATCTCCGGCGGCTTGGGCACCGACAGCCCGCCCGTGGCCGGTACCAGGAAGCGCGTCTTCAGGGTCTTGCCGTCCGACGTGCGCACCAGCCAGACGTTCTCCGCCTCGATGAATTCGGCGGCGTCCACGCGGGTGTTGAACTGGATCTGCTCGCGCAGCCTGAAGCGGTCGGCCACGTGCTCCAGATAGGCCATCAGCTCCTGCGCCGTGGGATAGCGGTGGCTCCACTCCCATTCGTCCTGCAGTTCGGGCGAGAAGGAGTACGAATAGTCCCAGCACTCCAGGTCGACGCGGGCGCCGGGGTAGTGGTTCCAGTACCACGTGCCGCCGATGCCGTCGCCAGCCTCGAAGGCCTGCACCGAAAAGCCCGCGTCGCGCAGGCGCTTGATGGCATACAGCCCGGCGAAGCCGGCGCCGACGACGACCGCGTCGATGACTTTGGGATCTTGACTCATGATGTCTCCTCGAAGTGAAAAGAGAGAGGGAAGGAGGAAGAGCGCGGGCTTCAGGCCCGAGCGGCGAGTTCGCGCAGTTGCGCGCAGACGAAGCGCAGGCCGTCGCGGCTGCCGGGCAGGACGCCCAGCATCATCAGGAAGCCATGCATCTGTCCCGGCGCGCGCCAGTGGTGCACGGGCACGCCGGCCGCCCGCAGGCGATCGGCGTATTCCTCGCCCTCGTCGCGCAGCACGTCATGCTCGGCGGTGAGGACGATGGCCTCGGGCAGGCCGTGCAGATCGGCCTCGCGGCAGGGCGACGCCAGGCTGGACAGCCGCTGCGAGGTCTCGGGCGCGTACAGCGACCAGTAGCGCAGCATCGCGTCGCGGTTGGTCAGCAGCTGGTTGTCCGGGGCCACGTAGGACGGGCGGTCGAATCGGCAATCGGTGACGGGGTAGACCAGCAACTGGCCGGCCAGCGCGGGGCCGCCGTTGTCCCGCGCCAGCAGCGTGACCGCGATCGCGAGGTTGGCGCCGGCGCTGTCGCCGCCGACGAGCAGCGGCAGCTCGGCGCCCAGCAGATCCCGGCGGGCGGTGTGCAGCCAGGCCACGGCCTCGCGGGCATCGTGCACCGGGCCGGGAAACGGATGCTCCGGCGCCTTGCGGTACTCGACCAGTGCCACCGCCACGTCGGCATCCAGGGCGATGGCGCGGCACAGCGCGTCGAACTCCTCCAGGCCGCCGACGACCCAGCCGCCGCCATGGAAATACACCAGCAGGGCCTTGGGCGCCGCACTCGGGACGAAGAGCCTGCAGGGCAGGGCCGCGCCATCCTCGACCGGGATGGCCAGTTCGCGCACTTCGCGCATCTCCGGGCCCTGGGCGAGGATGCCGCGCAGGCCGCTGAACGCCGTGCGCGCTTCCTGCGGCGTCATCAGGTGGCGCGGCTTGGTGGCGTTGGCGGCGATCTTGTCGAGGAACGCACGTGTCTCGGCGTCGAGGCCCATGGGCTTGTCTCCTGCAGTATTGGCTTGTGCTGCTATTAGCCGGCACATGGCATTGCAGGGCCAATGGGGTCGAACGCGCCGTCCCGTACTTTGAAGCAAATGCCGCTTTCACCAGCCAGGGCAGGCGGTACGCGCCCGAAGGCTGCTTCGGTGTACGGGACGGTTGGCCCGGCCCCATTGATGGGATCGCACGGTGGGGCTTGAATGGCAGGAGCCACCGCCTTCAGCGGTGCACCACAGGAGACATTTCAATGCCCCAGGAATTCGACATCGTCATACGCGGCGGACAGGTATTCGACGGGAGTGGCGCCCCGCCGCGAACGGCAGACGTGGCCGTGCACGGCGGCAGAATCGCCCGCATCGGGGAGGTGGCGGAAACGGGCCGCGAGCAGATCGACGCCCGCGGCCAGATCGTGACGCCGGGCTTCATCGACATCCATACCCACTACGACGGCCAGGTGACCTGGGAGCACCGGCTGTTGCCTTCGTCGAACCATGGCGTGACCACGGTGGTCACGGG
Source organism: Pseudorhodoferax sp. (assembly GCF_047601025.1). Lineage (NCBI taxonomy): Bacteria > Pseudomonadati > Pseudomonadota > Betaproteobacteria > Burkholderiales > Comamonadaceae > Pseudorhodoferax > Pseudorhodoferax sp. Next base: position 5,163,240 of record NZ_JASGJZ010000001.1, on the reverse strand, counting down.
CAACTGCGGCGTGGGGTTCGCTCCCTGCAAGCCGGACCAGCACGACATCCTGGTGCGTGTCATGGAGGGTGTGGAGGACATCCCGGAGATCGTCATGACCACGGGTATTCCCTGGAACTGGGAGACGTTCCCCGAGTATCTGGATTCGTTGCAGCACCGCCGCTACGACATCGACTTCGCGGCGCACGTGCCGCATAGCGCGATCCGCGTGTACGTGATGGGCGAGCGCGGCGAGCGCCGGGAGCCCGCCACGCCCGAGGAACTGCAGCGCATGACCGATATCGTGCGCGACGCGGTGCGGGCCGGCGCGGTGGGCGTGAGCAGTTCCCTGCATCTCGGCCACCGGACCGTCCAGGGCGATCCGGCCCCCACGGTGGGCGCGGCGCCCGGGGAGCTGCTGGCGTTGGCCCGCGGACTCAAGGAAGCCGGCGCCGGGGTGTTCCAGATCATCACCGACGGCTTCTACGGTGGCTCCGACGCGAAGGCGCAGATGGATCTGCTGCGCCAGCTGGCCCAGACCTCCGGCCGGCCCGTGAGCTACACGCTGGTGCAGAAGGAGCCCTACGAGAAGATGTACGAAGAGCTGCTCGCGCTGATGCGCGACGCCTGCGCGCAGGGGCTGCCGATCAAGGGGCAGGTGTTCCCGCGCCCGGTGGGCCTGCTGTACGGGCTGGAGCTGTCGGTGCATCCCTTCCGCTACCACCCGAGCTACGTCGACATCCACCATCTGCCGCTGCCCGAGCGCGTGGCCGCCATGCGCGATCCGCAGCGGCGCAGCAGAATCCTGTCCGAGCAGCCGCAGCACAGCAATCCGCTGTACATCCGGCTGGTCTCGGAATACGACCGCGCCTTCGAGTTGGGCGACCCGCCGAGCTACGAGCCCGCGCCGGGCATGACGCTGGTCGAGCGCGCGAGGCGGCAGGGCGTCAGCCCGGCCGAACTGGCCTACGACCTGCTGCTGCGCGACGAAGGCCAGGCCCTGCTGCTCAACCCCACCTCCAATTTCGTCGATGGCAACCTCGAGGCCGCGCGGCGGATGATGGTGGACGACAACACCCTGGTCGCCCTGGGCGACGGCGGTGCGCACTACGGGATGATCTGCGACTCCAGCTACCCGACCTCGATGCTGACCTACTGGACGCGTGACCGGGCCGACGGCCGCGTGCCGCTGGAATGGGCGGTGAACCGCCTCACGCACCGCAATGCGCAGGCCGTCGGACTGCACGACCGGGGCCTGCTCGCGGAGGGAATGAAGGCAGACATCAACGTCATCGACTACCGCAACCTGCGCCTGCATCCGCCCCGCCCGGTGTACGACCTGCCCGGCGGCGCGCGGCGGCTCACGCAGGCAGCCGACGGCTACACGGCGATCCTCGTCGACGGCCAGGTGACCTACCGCGGCGGCAAGCCCACCGGAGCCCTGCCGGGCCGGCTGGTGCGCGCGACGCGCCCGGCCGCTGCAGCGGCGCCGTGACCGGCTGCATGCCGCCGCTGCTTTTCGCAGGCTACGCGGCGGCCTGGTCGAGCACGACGGCCTTGGACTCCAGGAAGGCCTCCAGCCCGCCCTCGCCGCCCTCGCGGCCGATGCCGGACTGCTTGAATCCGCCGAAGCCGATGGAGAAGTCGTAGCGCGAGGCGTTGTGGCCCACGGTGCCCGAGCGCAGCTGGCGCGCCACCTGCATGGCACGCTCGGCATCGTGCGTGAACACGGCCGCGTTCAGGCCGTAGATGGTGTCGTTGGCCATGTCGATGGCGTGCTGCTCGCTGTCGGCGGCGATGACCGAGAGCACCGGGCCGAAGAACTCGTTGCGGGCCGCGAAGGAGCGGTTGTCGACATGGGCCAGCACCGTGGGCTCGAAGAAAAAGCCGCGCCCCGGTTGTTGGGGCCTGGCGCCGCCGGTGGCCAACTGCGCGCCGTCGGCCAGGCTCTTGGCCAGCAGCTGCTCCACGGTCTCGCGCTGGCGCGCCGTGGCCAGCGGCCCCATGGTGGTGGCGCCGTCCAGCGGATCGCCCAGCACCATGCCGCGCGCGGCCGCCACCAGCGCCTCCACCATCGCATCGTGCTTGGCGCGCGGCACGATGATGCGCGTCAGGCTGGCGCACACCTGCCCGGTCAGGTAGCTGAAGTACGGCGCGCCCAGCGCCTTGGCGGCCGTCTCGACGTCGTAGTCGTCCAGCACCACGGCCGGCGACTTGCCGCCTAGCTCCAGCGTGCAACGCGCCACGCGCTCGGCCGCCACCGCGCCGATGCGCCGGCCCGCGGCGGTCGAGCCGGTGAAGGTGATCTTGTCCACGCCCGGATTGCGCACCAGCGCCTCGGACACATCGCGGTCGGCCGTCAGCATGTTGACCACGCCCGGCGGCAGCCCCACCTCCTGGCAGATCTGCGCGAACAGATAGCCCGAGCAGGGCGCCTCGGGCGAGTTCTTGATGATCACCGTGCAGCCGGCCAGCAGCGCCGGCGCCACCTTGTAGGCGATCAGGCCGGCCGGCCCGTTCCACGGCACGATGGCCACCGCCACGCCCACCGGCTCCTGCACCCGGTAGCCGCGGTGGCCGGTGACGGAGGTGACCGGCTCGACGAACGGATAGGTCTGCGCCATCGCCGAGTAGCGGCGGAACGCCCCGCTCAGGTACTGGCCCACGCGCGGCTGGGCGATCTTGTAGAGCACGCCAGACTCCACGCTCCAGATGCGGGCGAAATCATCGTTGAGCGCCTCCACGCGCTCGGCGATCCGGTCCATGTAGACGGCGCGCTCGGCCGGCGTCATGCGCGGCCAGGGGCCGTGGTCGAAGGCCTGGCGGGCGGCCTGCACGGCGGCGGCCACGTCGGCCTCGCCGGCCTTGGCCACGTGCGCGACGACTTCCTCGGTGGCGCAGTTGAGCACCGCGAAGCTCTCGCCGGTGGAGGGCGCCACCCACTGGCCGCCGATGAAGAGGGATTCGGCGTGGGGAACGTTCAGGCTCTGGGTTGCAGTCGTCATGGCAGGTCTCCTTGAGGTGGTCGGTTGTCAGGCAGCGATGCTGCGCGGGGCGAGCGCATCGGCGCGGACCATGTCCGCGCCTTTCTCGCCGATCATGATGCACGGTGCGTTGGTGTTGCCGGTGGGAACGGTGGGCATGATGGATGCGTCGACCACGCGCAGGCGCTGTACGCCATGCACGCGCAGCTGCGCATCGACCACCGCCTGGCCGTCGCTGCCCATCTTGCAGGTGCCCACCATGTGCCAGCCCGTGCCGCCGGTGCGCTTGAGGTGGTCGAGCAGCTGCGCATCGCTCGCGCAGGCCGGGCCGGGCTTGACTTCCTCGACCACGCGCGGGCCCAGCGGCGGCGTCTGCACGATCTGGCGCAGCAGGCGTATGCCCGCGACGTGGCGGCGCACGTCGCTTTCCTCGCCGAGGTAGTTGGGGTGGAACAGGGGTGCCTGCAGCGGGTCGCTGCTCGCCAGCTCCATGTGGCCGCGCGATGCGGGCGTGAGCAGCACCACCGAGGCGGACATGCCCGGATAGCCGTCGGCCGCCACCTCGCCCGAGGGCGTGGCCGAGAAGCTCATGGGGTTGAACGAGAGCTGCAGGTCCACTCGCTCGCCCGGCGCGCTGTTTACGTAGGCCGTCACCGGTGCCGCGCCCAGGGCCAGGTAGCCGGTGTGCGTCAGCACGTAGCGTGCACCTTCCAGGTACTTGCGCAGGCCGCTCAGGCGGTGGTTGACCGAGCTGCCCGGCGTGCAGCGCCAGGCGAGCGAGGCGTACCAGTGGTCCTGCAGGTTGCTGCCCACGCCCGGCAGCGCGCGCCGCACGGCGATGCCGTGGCGCTGCAGCTGCGCCGCATCGCCGATGCCCGAGAGCATGAGGATCTGGGGCGAGGCGAGCGCGCCGGCGCTCAAGATCACTTCGCGTGCGGCCCCGATGGCGCGCCGCTGGCCGTCGTGCAGCACCTCCACACCCGTGGCTTCGGCACCTTCGCCTGCGTCCTGGAGCAGGACGCGCATGACGTGGGCACCGGTCAGGATCGTGAGGTTGCCGCGCTGGCGCACCGGTTCGATGAAGGCCGTGTACGCGGAGTGGCGCCGGCCGGCCTTGATGGTGTACTGGCGCCGCCCGACGGCGGGATAGGGCGAGGCATTCAGGTCGTTCGAGTGCGGGACGCCTGCGTTGACGCAGGCGGTGATGAAGTCCTCGGCCGCGGGGTGGACCTCCACCGGGTCGGTCACGCTGAGCGGTCCCTGGTTTCCGTGGAAGGCATTGGCGCCGCGCGCATTGTTCTCCGAGCGCTTGAAGTAGGGCAGCACGTCGTTCCAGCCCCAGCCCGCGTTGCCCTCGCGTGCCCACTGGTCGTAGTCCTCGGGCTGGCCACGCATGTAGATCATGCCGTTGATGGAACTGCTGCCGCCCAGGCCCTTGCCGCGGTCCCACTGCACCTGGCGCCCGCCCAGTGTGGGCACGGGGGCGGTTTTGAAGCGCCAGTTGAAGCGCTGGCTGCCGAACAGCTTGGCCATGCCCGCCGGCGTGCTGACCCAGAAGTCGTCCATGGCGCCGCCGGCCTCGATCAGCAGTACGCGCAGCGAGGGGTCTTCGCTCAGGCGGCTCGCCACCACGCAGCCCGACGAGCCGGCGCCGACGACGATGTAGTCATAGGTTTCCATGTGCACCTCTCCCGGAATGCAGCCGGCGTGCCCGGGCCACGGTAGGAGCCCGGCCCGGGCAGGGGCGGCGGCCGCGGTCACTCACCGCGGGCCTTCCTCACCAGGGCTTCCGAGGCGTGCACGCTGCTGCCAGGGACCACGGTGTGGATGGAAACGATGGGTTGCTTGCGCTCCTGGCTGTACTCTACCTTGCCGAGGAACACCGGCACGTCGGCCTGGTGGTCGTAGGCGCTGAAGGTGAACGAGCCGCGCGGGGATTGGAACGTCCCTTCGCGCAATGCCTGCATGACAGGGTCGGCATCCGTCGTCTTGGCCGCATTGGCCGCGGCGGCCCAGGTCATGACGCAGTCGTAGCCCAGCGTCGACCAGTCCGAGGGCGTGCTGCCGTATCGGGCCTTGAACTGGTCGACATAGCGCCGGGCCTCGGGGCTGCCCTTCATGAAGTAGCTCGCCGGCGCGCGCTGGGTGCCGTCGGTGCCGATGGCCGCGAATTCGCCGAGCGCCTTGAGCGTGTTCTCGTCGTAGAGCGCGCCGAAGTGGTTGTCGATCTGCTTGAAGAAGCCGACGCCGCTGGCCTGCTTCGAGAACGTGATCAGGTCCGCGCCGAAGAGGATGGAGTAGACGTAGTCCGGCTTGGCCGCGAGCAGCTTGTTGATGGACGCGGTGTAGTCCATGGCACCGAACTTCGGATACTCCTCGATGACGATCGAGGCCTGGGGATTCGCCACCTTCAGGAATTCCTTGAACCGCTCCACGTAGTTGCGGCCGCCGGCATAGTCCGCGCTCAGGATCGCGTAGCGCCTGTACGGCTGCTTGCCCAGCAAGGTGGCCAGGGCCTGCGACTCCATGTAGTTGTTCGCGGTCACCGAGAAGATGTAGGGCTGGAAGTCCCGCATCGTGATTTCGTCGGCCGCGGACGCCGCGGCGCAGGTCGGCACCTTCAGCTTGGCCGAGACCGCCTTGCTGACGGCCAGCGTGCTGGACGACGACTGGGGCGTCAGCAGCAACACGGCACCGCCTTGCGCAAGGCCGTTCGCCTGGTTGATGGCGCGCTGCGGGTTGGTGCCGTTGTCCTGGTACTCCAGCACGATCTGCCGGCCCAGCACGCCACCGCTGCGGTTGACCACCTCGACCGCGTACTGCGTGCCGACGAGGACGTCCTTGCCGACTTCGGCAGCTGCGCCGCTGAGGTCGAATGATCCAACGATCTTCAAGGGAGCGGGGGCCTGTGCCTGTGCTTGCGCACTGGCGGCGATCAATCCTCCGAGCACGACGGGAAGGTGAGATTTCATTTCTGTCTCCTGATGCAAGCTGTGTGTGTGGTATTCGCGCGCTGCGACCGCTGTCGCCAGGTTGCCGAACCTCTTCAGTACCGACGGTGTCTTTTCCTCAGGACAGCACCACGGCCATTCTTTCCTGCAGGAGCTGCGCGGTGAGAACCAGCCGCGGCCCCAGTTCACGCTCCATGCGAATGCGCGACATGTACGCGGTGCGTCCCGTGCACGACAGCACCCAGGGGGGGCGCTTCCTGATGTAGATCGGCGTACTGATCGACGAAAGCTCCGGCACCCATTCGCCGGGGGACATGCAGAACCCCAGTTCCCGGATCTGGGAGATCTTCTCCGCGATCCGCCGACGCTGCGCCGGCCATTCACGGCCGACTTTGTGCTCCAAGGCGCCCTGCAGATAGCTGCGCTCCTGTTCGGGCAGGGCGGACAGCAGTGCGGCGCCTGCCAGGGACGCGACGATGCTCATGCGTGTACCGGGCGTCAGATCCAGTGCCAGCATCGCCTGGCTGCCGAGATAGCTGTCGACCACGATCACGTCGAGTTGGTCGCGCGTGCCCAGCGTCACATAGGTGTCGGTGGATTCGGCGAATTTGCGCATTTCCTCGCCGGCCGCACGCCGTATCGCACCATCGGCGGTGGCTGCATAGCCCAGGCCGAGTGCGGCAGCCGCCAGGCGGTACTTGCGCTGCGTTGCGTCGTAGCGCACATAGCCGAGCGTGACGAGCGAATGCAGCAGGCGCGACACGGTCGGCACCGGCAAGCCGGTTTCCAGCGCGATCTGCTTGTTGCTCATCCAGACCTGTTCGGTGCCGAAGCATTCCAGCACGGCCAGGCCCCGCGCAAGAGGCATGACCATGACGTTGCTTTCCACCCGTTGACGCGGCGGTGGCCGCGGCCCGGTCTTGCTGCCCTTGAACTGGTTGGGGTGGCCGCGTGGCCGGACGGCGAACGATGGCTGTGCCATGGCAGTCCTCAGCCTTTGCGGTCGCGGACGAGAGTGCCGTTCTGCTGCTCGACGTACTGCAGGATCGTCGTGAAATCCAGGTCGCCCAGGCCCGCCTCGTAGGCGGCATGCCACTGGTCGCGGGCTTGGGTGATCACCGGCAGGCTGGCCTGCAGCGCCAGCGCCTCCTGCAAGCCCAGCGCCATGTCCTTGTCCAGGATCGTGAGCGAGGCGCCGTAGTCGAACGTGCCGGCCAGGGCGCGTGGCAGGATGGTGCCCGCGGCAAAGCTCTGCGCCGTGCCGGCCTGCAATGCCTGGCACATGACGGTGGGGTTCAGGCCCGCCTTCGCGCCCAGGCTCATACCTTCGCTGGCCACCACGACGTTGGCGCCCATGATGATGTTGTTGACCACCTTCATGATCTGGCCCATGCCGGGCTTGTCGCCGAGCACGAAGACGTTCCTGCCCATCATCTGCAGCAGCGGTCGCACGTCCGCGACCACGGCATCGGGGCCCGAGACCAGCAGGGTCAGCTGGCCCGCCCGGGCGACCGGGGCGCCGCCGGTGACGGGGCTGTCCAGCATCTGGATGCCATGGCCGGCCAGTTGTTCGGCGAGGTCCTCGATGGCCTCGCGTCCGATGGTGGACATCTCGGCATAGACCTGGATGGCGCTGCCGTGTGCCACGCCGTCGTCGCCCAGCGCCACCTGCCGCGAGACCTGCACGTTGGGCAGGCAGGCGAACACCACGCTGGCATGGTCGGCGACCTCCCTGGGCGATGCATGCGTGACCGCGCCCAGGGAGCGGAAGCGCTCCATGACCGATGCCGCCGGGTCATAGACATGCAGGCGCAACGACTGGCCCAGCAACCGCTCGGCAATGGCCGAGCCCATCTGGCCCAGCCCCAGGAAACCCACGTCGGTGTGTTCGTTCATCTCGTGCTCCTTGTTCGTTCAAGCCATGGCTTGCCGGATCCACTGCGCGGTGTCTTCCACGGCGCTTCTGGCCCTGTCGGACAGCGCGGACATGCGGAAGAAGCCATGGATCAGGCCGTTCTGCCGGCGCAGCGTGACGGGCACTCCCGCATCGAGGAGCCGGTGCGCGAAGCGTTCGCCCTCGTCACGCAGGGGATCGAACTCCGCCGTGAGCACCAGCGCGGGAGGCAGGCCGGAGAGATCGGGTGCGCGCAGGGGGGAGGCATGGGGGTGCGAGGCGTCCTCCTCGCGGGGCAGGTACTCCTTCCAGAAGCGGACCATCGCGGCGCGGGTCAGGAAATAGCCGCTCTCGTACTGCAGGTACGAGGGCGTGGGCGGCGTGTGGTAGTCGGTCATGGGATAGACCAGCACCTGGCCGGCCGCCCGGGGGCCGCCTTCGTCGCGCAGCCGCAGCGCCGTCACCGCGGCCAGCGCGCCACCGGCGCTGTCGCCCGCCAGCACCAGTCGCCCAGCGTCCAGGCCCCAGGCCGGGGCCTGCCGGGCCGCCCAGCGCGCGGCCTGCAGGGCATCGTCCGGCGCAGCGGGAAACCGGTGCTCGGGCGCCAGCCGGTACCCGACGGACAGGACGGCCGCCCCCGTCAAGTTGCACAGCCGCCGGCAGGCCGCGTCGTGCGATTCGATGCTGCCGATCACGAAGCCGCCGCCATGGAAGAACACCGTCAGGCCGGTGCGCTCCATGGTCCGCGGGCGATACAGCCGCGCTGGAATGCCGCCCTGCGCGGACGGAATCAGCAGCTCCTGCTCCTCCCCCACGGGCTCGCGCTCGGTGGGTGGCGGGTAGACGTTGCGCAGTTCCTCCAGCGTCATGGTTTCCATCGGAGGCATGGCCTGGAGTGCTTGCAGCACTTGCGCAATCTGCGGATCCAGAGGCATCGGGTTTCCTTTCCGAGGTATGGATGGTTCAGATCGCGGTCTGCCCCGTGACAGGCAGGGCCACGCCGTGGATGGCCCGGGCCAGGTCGGAACAGAGGAACGCGATCACGTCCGCCAGCGCTTCTGGCGTCACCCAGCGCGCCGGATCGGCGTCGGGCATGCCCGCGCGGTTGTCCGGCGTGTCGATGATGCTCGGGAGCACGCAGTTGACGTTGATGTTCTTGTCCAGCAACTCGGCGGACAGGGACTCCGTCAGGCGGATCAGGCTGCTCTTGGACGCGCAATATGCGCCCATGAGCGCCTTGCCGCGCATGGCCGCGCCGGCACCCACCGTCACGATGCGGCCAGCGGATTGCGCGAGCATGTACGGCACCACGGCATGCGCGATGTTGATCAGGCTCGTGGCATTGAGATCCGTCAGGAACTGCCAGTCGGCGAGGGGCGTTTCATGCACCGCGGGCCCCATGCGGAAACCGCCTGCGATATGGCACAGCAGATCCACGCGCCCCCATGGAGCGATGGTCTCCTGGATCGCCGGAAGCAATTGATCCCGGTCCAGAAGATCGGCCTGGCAGGCGACCACGTTGCCGTGCGTGCCTTCCAGTTCCGTGGTCGAGGGCCGCTGCTTGTCGAGCAGTACCAGATGCGCGCCGTGCTGGCCGAGCTTCGCGGCAACGGCGCGGCCGAGCTGGCCGGCCGCGCCGGTGACGATGGCGACTTTGCCGTGCAAGCTCATGCGACGCTCGGATTTCTGACCAGGCGGCCCGGGCGCGCCCCGGTGGAGACGCCGTCCCGGTAGGTGATGCGGCCGCTCACGATGGTGGCCGCATAGCCTTCGGACTTCTGCATGATGCGCCGTCCACCGCCGGGAAGATCGTAGACGGGCTGCGGCCGATGGAGCTGGAGACGGTCGAAGTCGATGACGTTGATGTCCGCCTTCATGCCCTCCGCGATCAGTCCGCGGTCGGTCAGCCCCACCGCCAGCGCGTTGTTCCTGGACAGGCGATTGACGGCCCGCTCCAGCGGCAGCCGCTCGCCCTGGCGATCGCGCACCCAATGCGTCAGCACGGTGGTGGGATAGCTGGCGTCGCAGATCATGCCGTAGTGCGCACCGCCGTCGCCCAGGGCGATCAGGGTGTTGTCGTCCTTCAGCATGGTCTCGATCGCGCCGAAGGTGCCGTCCGCAAAATTGGACTGCGGCGCCATGAGAACGGCATGCCCGTCATTCTCGAGTAGCCAGTCGTAGGCGAGTTCCGCCGTGCTGACGCCTCTCTTCTTCGCGCGGGCCACCAGCAGATCTTCGGCCGACGGCTCGTAGTTGGGCGGGTCGCCCAAGGGGAACGCGTTTTCGTAGTCCGACACGATATTGATGAATGTCGGATTCGAGTGCACGGGTTTCTCCGCCAAGATGGCGGCCCGCACTTCGGGCTTGCGCATCTCGGCCACGCGCTGGGCCAGCGGCAGGTCGTGGATGGCCAGGTAGCTCGGATGGAAGCGGAACGGGTGGAACGACAGCGCGAGGCCGTACAGCAGGCCGGTGGGACGCGGAAATATCTGCGCCTTGATGTCCAGGCCCTGTTCGCGTGCCTGCCGCATCAGTTCCAGCATGTTTTCATGCAGATGCACATCGGTGGCCTTCTGCATCAGGGAATAGCTGACGGGGCGGCCCGAGGTTTGCGCAATGCTGCGCAGCAGGCCGATTTGCGCGTCGGCATTGGAGTCGCCGCAGTAGCCTTGCGTGATCATCTGGAAAACACCGGCGCCCGCTTCGCGCAAGCCCTTGGCCAGGGCCAGCAGCTCCTCGTTGGCGCTGCCGACCGAAGGGGCCAGTTCGCCCGCCACGGTGCGGTGGGCCAGGTGGTGCGAGCTGCTGACGCCCAGGGCTCCGGCCTTGATCGCTTCGCGGACGAGGTCCGTCATCTGGCGCAATTCCTGCTCGGTGGCCGGCTCGCGGTGTTCGCCGCGCTCGCCCATCACGTAGACGCGGATCGCGCTGTGCGGGACTTGCGATGCGAAATCGATGTCGTATTCACGCTTCGACAGCGAATCCAGATACTCGGGGTAGGTCTCCCAATTCCACGGCAGACCTTCGGTCATCACGATTTCAGGAATGTCTTCCACGCCCTCCATGACGCGCACCAGGGCATCGCGCTGTTCCGGCCGGCACGGAGCGAAGCCGACACCGCAGTTCCCGAGGACCACGGTCGTCACCCCATGGTTGGAGGAGGGCTTGAGCGTGTTCTCCCAGGTGACCTGGCCGTCGTAGTGGGTATGGATGTCCACGAACCCCGGGGTGACCAGCTTGCCGGTGGCATCGATCTCCTCCACGCCCTGTTCCGCGACCGTGCCAATCTTGGCGATCTTTCCGTCGGCAATGGCGACGTCGGCCTTTCTCGGCGGCCCGCCGCTGCCGTCGACGACGGTTCCGTTTCTGATGACGATATCAAATGCGTTCGACATGACGTCTCCTTGTGGCGATGTTGATCAAGATGGATGAATGCGCTAGGCGACCGAGCGCTTGGAAGAGATCCCGCCGTCGACGGTGATGATGGTGCCGCTGGTGTAGGCGGACCGGTCCGATGCCAGGTAGACGAACAGGTCGGCCACCTCCTGTACCGTGGCGGCGCGGCCCAGCGGGTAGCGGGCAAGCAGTTCGGAGGAGCGCTCGGCGCTGCCCAGCAGGCGTTCGGCATGGCTTTTGAGCACCTTGGCGATGCGCTCGGTGGCGACCGGCCCGGGGTTCACACCGACCACCCGGATGCCGTCTTCCAGGCTGCGGCCGCCCAAGGCGCAGGTGAAGGCCATCAGCGCCGCATTGCCGGTGCTGCCGGCGATGTAGTTGAAGTCGAAGTTCTGCCCGCCGTTGCCGATGTTGTTCAGGATCACGCCACCGCCTCGCGCTTTCATCAGCGGGTAGAAGGCGCGCGTGAGGTTGATGTAACCGAACACCTTCAGTTCCCAGCCCTGGCGCCAGGCGGCCTCGTCCACATCCCACAGCGTGCCGCCGGGAATGGCGCCGGCGTTGTTCACCAGCACGTCGACCTGGCCGCCGAACTCCACCACCCGCTGCGTGGCGCCGGGCTGCGCCATGTCCACGGCCAGCGTGCGGGCCTCGACACCGTGCGCGGCGCGCAGCTCGCGGGCCAGCGCCTCCAGCTTGTCTGTCGAGCGCGCCACCAGCAGCACATCGCAGCCCTCCTGCGCAAAAGCCTGCGCCAGCCCGGCCCCGATGCCTTGCGACGCGCCGGTGACCAGTACGCGCCGTCCCTTCAGTCCCATGTCCATGTGTCGCTCCTCGGTCGTTTGCCTGCCCGGATGGTCCGCTGCCTTTCGAATTCCATGGGATTGGCGCGCTCCATCTCGAGTGCGGTACTTTCGCAGTGGCCGCGCCAGTTCGCGTTCCGCATCTCCGTCAAGCCTGGGCGCTGCGGGCTTTGGCCAATTCCCAGCGCCTCATGAAGCGATACGCCGCCGCACTGCATTCCTCCCAATGCGACATGATGATTCCGTGTCGGCTGTCCGGGATGACGAGGTGCTCCACCTGCTTGATGAGCGTCGGCAGTTTCTGCGGATTGCGCGCATCGACGAAGGGGCTGCCGCCAATCATGTTCAACACCGGGCAGGTGATATTGGGCATGATCCCTTCGAGATTGACGTGCAATGCCGTCCCGAAGAGCGTCCATATGGCATCGGGGGGAAGGCTGCGGCGCACCGATCGGAGCCATTCGATGAAGTCCGGCTGCTGCCTGCGGAAATCATCGGTGAAGAAGCCCACGAGCGATTCCTCGCACCATGCGTCGAGGCCACCGCTTTGGGAGAGGACATCCCGCCAGCGCGAGACATTGTTGACCCAGTCGCCACGGTAGGGCGCCGAACAAGTCGTCAGCGTCGCGATTCGCTCCTGATGGGTCGCCGCGAGATAGAACCCGAGCATTCCGCCGAACGACGAGCCGACGTAGTGGACGGAATCGAGTCCGAGCATGTCCAGAACACCGAGGACATCCTTGGCTGACTGCTCGATCGTGAACTGGTCCACGCTGGCACCGGAGGAACTGCCATGTGCGCGAAGGTCGATGGCGACGACTGGGCGCGATTGCAGCGCACGAGGCCACCAATGGGCCCATGTGGACAGGTTGTCGCTGATGCCATGCTGGAAAACGACGGGCACGCCGCCTTTCTTCCAGGGTGGCGCGGGATTGATGTACTCGAAACCAATGCCGTCACTGGTATGGGATTTCACGTATTCCATTGGAAAATCCGTTTTCTGAGATCTGAGATGTGCTTCCGGTATGTTCCTGCGCATGCGGCCCAAAACGTGCGCCGGGCGGCACGCACACGGCGAGGCTTTGGGGAGCCGGGCCGCGTCAGGGGTTCATCTGCGCATACGTGGTATGGCCTTTCTGGGGCATCTTCACGCGAAGGATGCTTCCGCTTGCCGATTCCGTGATGTAGAGATGGTGGGGATCCTTGATGCCGAACGCCACGTTGGTGGTCATCAAGCCTTCGGGTGAAACGATGCGCAGCTTGGGCTCGCCTTTGGCATCCGTGAGCCACACGCTGCCGAATGCAGCATGCGCGATGACCAGTCCACCGTCCGCATCCAAGGCAAGCCCGTCGGGCCCCATGCCTCCGCTGGTCTGAACGAAAACGCCCACCTTCAAGGTCGACCCATCTTCCAGGATCGGGACGCGCCAGACGGCGTTCGCCCGCGTCACGGCCAGATACAGAAGATCCTCCGACAGGTTCATCACGAGTCCGTTGGGGCTCGGAATCCCTTCCAGCACGCACTCCAATGCGCCGGACTTGCGGATCCTGTACAGCCGCCCGGTGGGGTCCTGAAGGCCGGTCAGTCCCTGGTCCGTGAAATAGATGTCGCCGTTGGACGCAAAGATGAGGTCGTTCGGCCCTTTGAAGCGCTCCGTCGAACGCCGCGTGACGAACGGCTCGACTTTTCCGGTCTTCGGATCGAAGACCATGATGCCGTTCTTGACGTCGGTCACGAAGATCCGTCCATCCGGATGGGCCGCAAGTCCCGCCGGCTCGCCGTCGTACTGCACGGCCAGATCGAACTCCCCGTTCTGGTCGATCCTGAAGATGCGCCCGCCCGGAACATCGACGCAGTAGAAGTCTCCCTCCCTGGTGAAACAAGGTCCTTCCAGAAAAGCGCCCGTGAACCCCTTGAAATGCGTTTTCGCAAATGTGTCCTGGCCGCCCCGGTTGCGATAGCGATCCGGCAAGCGGGCGAAAACCTCGGCGGTTACCTTGGGTGGAGCATCAAACATTCTGTTGTCCTTTCTATTTCCACATTCATCGCTTGAATGTCATCGGCGATACAAGTCGCAAGAAGGGTCCGGTGGCGTCGATTCGGTTTTTTTGCTCTTCAGAACCATCCGGACGATCCATCTCGAAGTCGGCCATCTCTTCAGTGGGAGCAGGCTGCGAAAGCGTTTGCCAGGTGGTTGAATTCCATGGGTGAAGTCAGACCAGACGCAGCGGCTTTCCTGCCAGGTCTTTCATGGCGGCAATGGGAATCAGCGAAACCAGGCAGCCGCCAACGATCAGATAGGCGGGTACGAGTGCATTGCCCGTCAGTCCGACCAGGTAGGTCGCCAGGAAGGGCGTGCCGCCACCAAACACGATCGAGGCCAGGTTGTGCCCGATCGACAGTCCGCCGGAGCGGTTGCGCGTGGCGAAGATTTCCGCCACGGCGGCACCGCAGAAGCCGGTGAAGCAGCCGTGCATGAAGCCGAAGATCCCCATCGCGATAAAAGCCCCCGTGCCACCGCCCTGGATCATGTGGAACAAAGGTACCGTCGCGACCACGAACCCAAGGGCCGTGATCAGCATGCCGGGCTTGCGCCCGATCTTGTCGGACAGTATCGCCGCAGGCGGGATGACCAGAAAACCGACCAGGATCGCAGTCGCCGCGGCGAAATAGACGGTGCTGGCGTCGTAATGAAGAACCGAACGCAAATAGCTCGGGACGTAGATCAGGATCATGAAATAACCCAGGTGCAGCGGAATTCCCACGCCGGCGACCAGCAGCATGCTGCGCCAGCTGCGCGTGAAGACTTCCTTGACGGGGCTTTCCGCGACTTGGCCTGCCTGGTCGAGCTTCCTGAACTCTTCGGTTTCCTCGATCTGTAGGCGAATGTAGAGCCCGATCAGCCCGATCGGACCGGCAATGAGGAAGGGGACACGCCACACCCATGCATGGAGCGCATCGGTGGAGGTCAATGCGGTGAGCAGCATGGGCGTGGACAATCCCAGGAAGAAGCCGATCATGGCCGAGGCATGGATCCAACTGGCATAGAAGCCCCGCTTCGACATCGGTGCGGACTCGACGATGTAGGTAATGGCTCCGCCAACTTCGCCACCGGCGCAGAAGCCTTGCACCAGGCGCAGCAGCACCAGAAGAATCGGTGCAGCGACACCAAGGGATGCATAGGTCGGCAGCAGGCCGATGCAGAAAGTGGCCGCCGAGATCCCCAGCACCGCGATACTGAGGACATTGCGGCGGCCGATCTTGTCGCCCAGCGGGCCAAGGATCACGGCGCCGAGCGGACGCACGACGAATGCTGCGCCGAAAGTCGCGAATGAGAACAGCAGCGACGTGCCCGGATTGCCACTCGGGAAAAATAAAGTCCCCAGCACGGCCGCCATATAGCCATAGACGGCAAAGTCGTACCACTCCATCAGGTTTCCGATGGAAGACGCGACCAGCGCTCGCGGCGCTTCGCGCTCCGACCGGGAGGCCCTGGATTCCACTGCTCCAATTGCAGTATGCATGTTGTCTGTCTCCTTGTGTCTTTCTGATCATTCAAAGCTTCATGGTCAAAGCATGCTGACCGGTCGGCCTCGATGACTGATGGCCCAGCCAGCCCGCGCTTGCGCTTTGCCTGAACGCGCCGCGTGCGCGAAGTGCTGGCCAGCAATTCAAATCATGGGTACTCTGCAGTGAGCGGTGGCGCGTCTGGCGTCAAGAATGGGGCCATTTTTCTTTTCAGCAGCGCCAGATGCGTACCATGTGGTGCGAATAGAGCGGCAACGGGTTTCCGGTATCCGCCGGCCTCGCTGGAGGAGATCCTATTGCCGTGCGAAGCTCATGCGACGCTCTGACTTCTTCTGACCAATCGGCCCGGACGCGTCCCGGTGGGAACGCCATCCTTGTAGGTGATGCGGCCACTGACGATGGTGGCGACATAACCTTCGGATTTCTGCATGATGCGCCGCCCACCGCCGGGTAGGTCGTAAACAGGCTGCGGCGGATGGAGCTGGAGACGATCGAAATCGATGATATTGATGTCTGCCTTGTAACCCTCGGCGACCAACCCGCGGTCTGAAAGCCCGACGGCCAGTGCGTTGTTCCTGGACAGGCGCTGGATGGCCTGCTCCAGCGGCAGACGTTCTCCCTTGCGGTCGCGCACCCAGTGCGTCAGCACGGTGGTGGGGTAGCTGGAATCGCAGATCATGCCGTAATGTGCGCCGCCGTCGCCGAGCGCGATCAGCGTGTTTTCGTCCATCAGCATTTTCTGGATGGCATTGAAATTACCTTCCATGAAGTTGGACGAGGGGTTCATGATGGCGGCGTTCCCGTCGTCTTCGAGCAGCAGGTCGTACGCCAGCTCCGCTACGCTGACGCCTTTCCTCTTGGCTTGCACGTGCAGCAGATCCTCGGGAGAGGGCTCGTAGTTGGGCGGGTCGCCCAGCAGGAATGCATTGTCGTAACCCGATACGATATTGAGGAAGACCGGGTTCGAATGCACGGGTTTTTCCGAAAGGATGGCGGCACGCACTTCGGGCTTGCGCATTTCGGCCACGCGCTGGGCCAGCGGCAGGTCGTGGATGGCCAGGTAGCTCGGATGGAAGCGGAACGGGTGGAACGACAGCGTGAGCCCGAACAGCAAACCCACGGGGCGCGGAAAGATCTGCGCCTTGATGGGTAATCCCTGCGCCTGCACCTCTTTCGTCAGTTCCAGCATGTCTTCGTGCAGACGAATGTAGGGGGGCTTTTGCACCAGGGAATAGCTGACCGGCCGGCCGGAGGCCTGCGCAATGCTGCGCAGCAGATCCATCTGCGCGCGGGCATCGGAGCCGCCGTAGAAGCCGTCGGTGATCATCTGGAAAACGCCGGCGCCCGCGTCGCGCAGTCCGCGGGCCAGGGACAGCACCTCTTCGCTGGCGCTGCCGACCGAGGGCGCGAGTTCGCCTGCCACCGTACGGTGTCCCAGGTGGTGCGAGCTGCTGACGCCCACGGCGCCGGCTTGTATCGCCTCGCGGACGATTTCCCTCATCTGCCGCAGTTCCTGCTCCGTCGCCGGCTCGCGGTGCTCGCCGCGCTCGCCCATCACGTAGACGCGGATCGCACTGTGCGGGATTTGCGTCGCGAAATCGATGTCGTATTCACGCTGCGACAGCGAGTCCAGATATTCAGGAAAGGTTTCCCAGTTCCATGGCAGACCTTCGGTCATCACGATTTCAGGAACGTCTTCCACGCCCTCCATGACGCGCACCAGGGTGTCGCGCTGCTCCGGCTTGCACGGGGCGAAGCCAACACCGCAGTTCCCGGTGACTACGGTCGTCACGCCATGGTTGGAGGAGGGCTTGAGCGTGTTCTCCCAGGTGACCTGGCCGTCGTAGTGGGTATGGATGTCCACGAATCCCGGGGTGACCAGCTTGCCGGTGGCATCAATCTCCTCCGCGCCCTTTTCCGCGACCATGCCGATCTTGGCGATCTTTCCGTCGGCAATGGCGACGTCGGCCTTTCTCGGCGGCCCGCCGCTGCCGTCGACGAGGGTGCCGTTTCTGATGACGATGTCAAACACGTGGGCCATGGATGTCTCCTTTGGATTGAAAATCAATGATGAATGTCATCCTATTGATTTCTTTACGTGGATCTGGCTTCCGCGATGGAGATGAGGTTCTTCCACTTCAGGAAGTCCTTGGGTGCCGACGCCGCGAGTTGTGCAGCTGTTTCCCGGTATTCCGTTTCGAAGCCCTGGCTCTTGCAGAAGTCCTGGTAGGAGGGTTCGTGCGTGGCGGCGATGAAGCCCTTCTCCATTTTCTCGATGATGCTGGACGGTGTTCCCTTGGGCACCCAGGCAAAGAAGGGTGATTCGATGTCGTAGCCGTCGAATCCCGCTTCGCGAATGGCCGGAATGCGCGGGAAGTGAATGGACCGGTTCTTCCCGGTGACGGCGATGATCTTCAGCTTTCCACCGTGCACCAGGGGCAGCGCGCCTGCCACGCCCAGGAATCCGATGGTCACCACGCCGGTGGACACATCCAGCAGGCCTTGCGAGGCCGACTTGTACGGCACGTGCCGCATTTTGAGGTCGGCCATGGTATTGAGCAGTGCCCCGGCGATATGCGACAGCGTGCCGCTGCCTGCGGAGGAATAGCTCAGGCTGGTATTTCCGTTCCGCGCATCCTTGATGATGTCCTGCACCGTGAAGTAGGGGGAATCCGGGGAGACGACCATCAGCAGCGTGGAGGAGCCGAAACCCGCGACGGGGACGAAATCTTCCTGGGCCTTGTAGGGCATCTTTTCATAGATCCACGGCAGGGCGTAGTGGTTCGCGGTGGTCACCAGGAAGGTGTTGCCGTCCGGCAATGACTTGGCCACGAAGTCCGTGCCGATGATGCCGCCGGCACCGGGCTTGTTGTCCACCACGATGGGGATTTCGAGGCTTTTCTCCAGGGACCTTGCCATGTACCTGGCCATGGTGTCCCCGCCCGTGCCGGCAGAGCCAGGCACGACGAATTTCCTGGCGTTGGGGGCCTGGGCGTGCGCGTAGGGAATGGACGCGCTTCCCAGGCCCGTGAGAATCGTGCTGGCGCCGATGAATTGGCGACGGTTCATGTTTGTCTCCTGGTTGTCCGTGTGAATCAGTGGATGGCTGGGGCTCAATCCCACATCAGTCCGTTGTCCACGTTGAGGGATTGGCCGGTGATGCTGGAAGCGAGGTCGGATGCCAGGAACAGCACGGCATCGGCGATGTCGCGCGGCGTGGCGAAGCGGCCCAGCGCCGTGTCGTCGAGCATGGCCTTGAAGCCGGTGGGGTTGGCGCGCTCCAGTGCGTCGAGCAGCACCGTCCTCGTGGCGCCGGGGCAGACCGAATTGACGCGGATGCCGTGGCGCCCCAGTTCGTTGGCCGCGATGCGCGACATGACGATCGCCGCCGCCTTGGAGGCCGCATAGCTGGCGTTGGAAGTCGCCTTGGCGCCCTTGCCCGCGATCGACGCGATGTTGACGATCGCGCCTCCCTGCATTTCCTTCATGTGCCTGGCGAAGCCCTGCATGCAGAAGAACAGGCCCCGGGTGTTGATGCCCTGGATCCAGTCCCAGTCGGCGGGCGTCAGGTCGAGGATGGGAATCTTGCGGGTCACGCCGGCGTTGTTGACCAGCACGTCGATGCGGCCGTGGGCCGCGATCGCCTGCGCCGTCATGGCGGCGACGGAATCGAGGTCGCCGACGTCGCACCGGATGAAGCTGGCGTCGAGCCCACGGGCGCCGAGCCGGGCCGCCAGCGCTTCGCCCTGATCCGCGTTCACGTCGGTGAGCACGACCTTGGCGCCTGCTTCGGCCAATCGCTCGGCGATGGCGGCTCCGATGCCGGCTGCGGCGCCGGTGACCACCGCGGTCTTGTCGACCAACAACGTCATGCTCTGTCTCCTTGTGCTGCGTTCTACGGGCGCAAGGTTCTGGCCAATGGGGCAGGAGCAACAATGGGGTCGATCTCTCCATCCCGTACTCTGAAACAATCGACGCGCGAACGGCCGTGGGCGGAAGACCCGCCGGCCGGCGGACGGCGCACTGCGGCGCGCAGTCCGCTATGCTTTTTCGTTCAAAGCCAGGGAGCGCTGTCGGTCGTCCTCATCCTGAGACACCAGGGAGCCGAAACGCCATGTCTTCTTCTTCAACTGTCACCACGACGCTGGCGCGCGGACTGCAGGTGCTGCGCGCATTCCGCGCGACCCGCCTGCCGCTGACCAATGCCGAGCTGGTGCGGCGCACCGGCCTGTCGCGCTCCAGCGTGTCGCGCTTCACGAACACGCTGGTCAACCTGGGGTACCTGCGCCGGGCTTCAGGAGGGCCCGAGTTCGAACTGGCCTGGGGCGGTTTTGCCCTGGGCTATGCCTACGCCAAAACCAACCCGGTCACGCAGCTCGCGCATCCGCTCATGCAGCGCCTGGCCGACCGGCTCGACGTCACGGTCGCCCTCGCGGTGCCCGATCGGCTGGACATGCTGTACATCGGGTACTGCAGCAGCCAGCGGATCGCGACGCTGCGGCTGGATGTGGGCTCGCTGCTGCCGATGGGGCGGACTTCCGTCGGCAGGGCCTGGCTGGGAGCATCGCCGCTGCGGCAGCGCAAGCGCTATCTTGTCGAGATTCTCCAGGCCGCAGGACCCGAGGCGGAGGCCCTGAAGCAGCGCATCGAAGCCGCGTTCGACGATCTGCGGGCCACGGGCGTGTGCATGGTCGTCAACGAGTACCAGCGCAACACCTATGGCATTGCGTTGCCGGTTCGCGTCGGACGTTCACGCGTGCTGATGGCCTTGAGCTGTGGCGCCGCCGACCCGGCGCCGGACGTCGCCGCCATTCGCAGCCGCGTCGTGCCCGAGCTCAAGAGCGCGGCCCAGGAACTGAAGGCCTTGCTGCGCCGCGTCGATGCCGAGCCGTGACGCCGGGTCCGGCCGCGGCCGCGCTCACCGTGCGGCGACCGGTGGGAACGCCGCACCGCAGCGGCGCAGCGCCTCGTGCGCCTGGCGTTCCAGCTCGGCGCGATGCGCGGGCGCGGCGACGTCGATCATGCGCTGCACGCGGCGCGACAGCGGCTGGCCGCGCAGGTCGGCCACGCCGTGTTCGGTGACGACCAGGCCGGCGTCGCAGCGCGGCGTGCTCACGGGGCCCGACAGTTGCGCGACGATGCGCGTCGCACCCCTGGCGGTGGCCGGCAAGGCCACGATGGGCAGGCCGCCCTTGCTGCGCGCGGCGCCGCGCAGGAAGTCCACCGAGCCACCCACGCCGCCGACGTACATGCCACCGGCGACTTCGGTATTGACCTGGCCGGTCAGGTCCACCTCGATGGCGCCGTTGATGGCGACCAACTGGTGCAGGCTGGCGAGCACCTCAGGATCGTGGGTGTATTCGGTGCCGCGCAGTTCCAGGGCGGGGTTGTGGTGCGCCCAGCGCCGCAGGCGCTCGGTGCCCATCAGGATGCCGGCCACGTTCACGCCCTCGTCCCGCCCCTTGCGCGTATTGGTCAGCACGCCGGCTTCGGCCAGCGGCACCACGCCGTCGCCCGCCGCTCCGCTGTGCAGGCCCAGGTGGCGCCGGTCGTGCAGCAGTGCCAGCACGGCCTCGGGCACCTTGCCGATGCCCACCTGCAGGGTCGCGCCGTCCTGGATCCGGGCGGCGATGTGGCCGGCGATGGCCTGTTCGGCGGCGCCGGGGTCGGCGCGCTCGGCATCGAGCGGCGGGTGCTCGGCATCGATGAGCAGGTCGAAGTCGCCGGCACCCAGGTGCACGCCGCCATGCGTCCAGGGGATGGCCGGGTTGACCTCGCCGATCACCACGCGCGCCACGTCGAGCACGGCGGGAAGGTATTCCTGGATCAGCCCCAGGCTGTAGCGGCCCTGTGCGTCGGGCGGCGAGACCTGGACCAGCGCCACGTCGGCGGACAAGGTGCCGGCGCGCAGCAGGCCCGGCACCTGCGAGTAGTGGCCGGGGTAGATGTCGAACACGCCCGCGGCCGCCAGCTTGCGGTGCGTGCCGCCGGCGATGCAGCCGCCGAAGTCGAACACGTCGGCCTGTTCGGGCCGCAGCGTGTCCGAGCCGCCGTAGCTGGCGAAGATCCGCAGCCGACCGCCCTGCGCGAGCGCGTGCCGGTGCTGCGCCAGGGCGCGCGTGAGGGTCAGCGGCTCGGCCATGGCCTGGCCCCACCAGAGGGTGTCGCCAGGCCGCAGCAGGGCTTGCAGCCGCGTCGCCAGTTCATGGTCTGTCATCGCTGTCCCGGCCTTGGCGGATCAGCGGCCGTATCCGGCAGCGATCAGCCGGTAGACCACGTCGATGGCTTCCTTGCCGGGCGAGACGGTGAAGTCGCCCGAGATCTCACCGGCCAGGGACACGACGGACGTCATCACGACGCCGGCCGCCTCGAAGCGGCGCAATGCCGCCTCTTCGGAACGGGTGCTCAGCCCGCCGCAGGCATCGACGACGAGGTACACCCGGTAGCCGTTGGCGATGCCGGACAGGGCCAGCCACTGCACCACGATTTCAGTGGCGATGCCGCTGACGATCAGCGTCTTGCGGCCGGTGGCCTCGACGGCCTTGCGGAATTCCTCGTTCTCGAAGGAGTCGGGCCGGGTCCTGCGGATCTGCCGCAGCTTGCTGCGTGCGCCGGTGATCTCCGGGGCGATGGTGGGATTGGTGTCCTCGCCCTTGGGAATGCACAGCGCGATGGTGGGCATGTCGTAGATCTCTGCGAGCTGCGCCAGCGCTCCCGCGGACCGCTTGAGGCTTTGTTCCGGGACCGTGAGCGGCATGTTGGTGATGCCGTTCTGGATGTCGCCGAACACCATGATGGCCTCGTCGGCCCGGAGTTTCGAGGGCATGGGATGCTCCTTGGTTGGATGGATGGCAGGTGGATAGAGAAGTGGGGAAGGCCTGAGCGGGGAGGGGTGCCGGCACCGTCGCGTTCATTTCTTCTTGCGCAGCATGACCTTCGTGGCCAGCTGCATGAACCGGCCCGAGCCGCTGAGCTTCAGCACCGCCTGCTCGCGCGAAGAAGCGAGCAGGCGGTGCAGCGGCGAGGCCTGGCTGCGCTGCTGGCTCTCGTTGCCGAACTCGGGGTTGAGCGGGCATTGCGCGGGCAGATTCAGCATGGTGCGGTGCAGGCAGTGGTTGTCGCGGTTGCAGACCACGATCTCGCCGGCCAGGCCGTCGCGCACCTTGCGCGGCCAGTTCGGGTCGGCCAGCAGCGGCCGGCCCAGGATGACCATGTCGCCATGGCCATCCGCGATGGCCCGGGTGGCCTGGGCGGGATCGTGCAGGCCCTGCAGCAGCACGGGCACCGGCAGGGACTGCTTGAACACCCGCGCCGCGCCGCTGTCGACCATGCCGCCATCGTGGGCCGAGAAGATGCGGTCCAGGCGCTCGGAACAGCCATCGAGCAGCGCCACGTAGTCGGCGCCTGCGTCCACGACCAGCCGGGCGATGCGCGCGAACTCCGCCGGGCTCTGGCCGCCGTCGACCGGCTCGTCGCAGCTGATCCGCAGGCCGATGGGGAAGTCCGGGCCGGCCTGCGCGCGGATGCCGCGCACGAGATCGGTCACGATGCGCGCCCGGTTCTCGGGCGTGCCGCCGTACTCGTCCGTGCGCCAGTTGCTCCACGGCGAAAGAAAGGACGCGAGGAAATAGCTGCCGTGCGCGGGGATCTCCACGCCGTCCCAGCCTGCGCGCTGCGCCCGCAGGGCTGCGGCGATGCAGGACTGGCCGAGTTCGCGGATCTCCTCGGCGCTCGCCTCCTGGGGCTGCGGCAGGCTCAGCCCTCCCGGCACGACCAGCCCCTTGGGCAGCGCATCCTGGGGGATCACGATGTTCCTGGGGCTGGCCGAGATCAGCGGCCGCGGACTCTTGGGCGAGCCCATGCGGCCAAAGGCCGTCGTGAGCTGCGCGATGATCGGCACGCCATGCGCGTGCACGGCATCGGCGACGGCCTTGAGCCGGGGCACGTGCGCCTCGATGTCGAAGCGCAGCATGGGGCTGCCGTATTCGTCGGCGCAGCGCTGGGAGGCGCAGCCGGAGGCGATGATCATGCCGACGCCGCCCTGGGCCCGCGCCGCCAGGAAGGCGATGGTCTGGTCGCTGGCCCGGCCGTCGGCCTCGGGGCACAGCACGGCCATGGGCGCCAGCACCAGGCGGTTCCTGAGCGTGAGGCGGTTGATGGTGATCGGCGCGAACAGCGGGCCGGGGGTGTTTTCGACGTCGTCCATGGCTAAGTCTCGTGGGGCAAGAGGCACGTGCCTGGCTCTGCGGCCATTGGGTCACCTTCCGGCATCCAGTGGCCGGCGTCAATAGCCGACGGTGAAGCGCTTGCGGCTGTGGGCGGGCCGCTCCAGCTCGTCGATCATCGCCAGCGCGAAGTCCTGCACCGAGATCCGGCTTTCTCCGGCTTCGTCGACCAGCAGCTGGTCGGTGCCGAGGCGGAACTTGCCGGTGCGCTCGCCGGGCTCGATCACGGCGCCGGGGCACAGCATGGTCCAATCCAGCACGGTTTCCGTGCGCAGCAGCTTCAGCGCTTCGCGCGGGCCTTCCGCCGGGCCGCGGTACTCCTCGGGGAAGTTGGGGGCGTCGAGCAGTTCCAGGCCGGGCGCCACCTCCAGCGAACCGCCGCCGCCCACGACGAGCAGGCGCTTCACATTGGCGTCGCGTGCCGCCTGGAGGATGGCGCGGAAGCCCTGCATGTAGTGCTCGCCCACGTCGTTGGCACCCTGGCCGCGCAGCGAGACGAGCACGGCGTCGTAGCCGCGCAGCTGCGCAGCCAGGTCCTTGGCGTCGTACACGTCGCACCGTCGCGCGGTCAGCTGGGGATGGGCGGCCAGGCGCTCGGGGTTGCGGACCAGGCCGGTGACGCGGTGGCCGCGCGCCAGGGCTTCGGCCAGCAGGGCGGAACCGATGAAGCCGCTGGCTCCGATGATGGCGATGTTCATGAGAATCTCCTTAGGGATGGACGGGGGAGGTCATGGCGCGGAAGGGCTGCGCCGGACTTCAGCGCGGAGCCGGCCGGCCGCGCAGCAACTGCTGCAGCTGCGCGTTGTGCTGTCCGACGTCTGGGGCGGGTTCCAGAGGCGCAGGGCGCAGGCGGTCGAAGGACAGGGGCATGCCCACCAGGTCGATCTCCTCCTCGCAGGTCTTGCCCAGGATGCCCAGGGCCTTGGTCTGCGCGTGCTCGTACAGCTCTGCCGTGGTCTGCACCGAGGCGCAGGGCAGGCCGAAGCCGTCGAAGTGCTTTTGCCAGTGGGCGCGCGTGTGCTGCTGCATGACCTGGCCGATCAGCGCATCGATCTCCTTGCGGTTCTCCAGGCGCGCCGCATTGGTGGCGAACTTGGGATCGGCGGCCCATTCGGGATGACCCAGGGCCTCGGCCAGGCGGGCGAACAGCCGGTCGTTGGCGGCGCTGATGATGGCGTAGCCGTCGGCCGCCTCGTAGGCGCGGTGCGGCACGATGAAGGCCACGCCCGAGCCGTGGCGTCCGCCGGGCTCGCCGTCGGCGGCGTAGTTGGCGATGCCGATGGACATCCAGGCGATGGCCGTCTCCAGCAGCGAGCTGTTGACGGTGGCGCCGATCTTCCTGCGCTCGCGGCGCAGCAGCGCCGAGACGACGCCGATCACGGCCCACATGCCGGTGCCAAAGTCCACGATGGACACGCCGGCGCGCACGGGGGCCTGGCCGTCCTCGCCGGTGAGCATCATGATGCCGGAGAAGGCCTGCATCAGCGGGTCGTAGCCCGGCAGCTGGTTCAGCGGGCCGACGTGGCCGTAGGCGCCGACCTCGCAGACCACCAGCGCGGGCTTGCGCGCGCGCAGGCTTTCCGGATCGAGCCGGTACTGGCCGCAGCTGCCCGGGCGCAGGTTGTGCAGGAAGACATCGGCGTGGCGCTCGATCAGGTCGTGCAGCGTGGCCAGCTGCACCGGATCCTTGATGTCCAGGCAGATCGAGCGCTTGCCGCGGTTGAGCGCGTGGAAGGCCGCGCCGCTGCCCCTCCACTGGCTGGGGCCCCAGCTGCGCGAGGAGTCGCCGCCGGCGCGCTCGACCTTCCAGACCTCGGCACCCAGGCCGGCGAGCACGTGGCCGGCGAAGGGGGCCGAGGCGCTGTCGCCCAGCTCCACCACCGTGATGCCGGCCAGCGGCAGCGACGAGTGCGGATCGGCATTCTGCATTGAGGTTCTCCTTGCGTTTGATGTCGAAAATGGCCAAAGCGCTTGTGGGACGCGCGCTGGCAGCGATCGTTTCAGGACTTCGACAGGGTGTTCCCGGCACTCATTCGGGCTGGATGTTCAGGCTCTTGAACAAGTCTTGCCACAGCGCCGTCTCTTCCTGGATATCCTTGGTGAAGGACGTGGGCGATGCCGGGGTGACGAAGGACGCGGCGAGCGATGTCTCCACCTGCTTGCGGAAGGCTGCGTCCGCGAAGATGGTTTCCACGTCCTGGTAGATGCGGCCCGTCACCGCGGCCGGCGTTTCCTTGGGCATGAAGACGCCGTGCCACAGCTGGGGCAGGTAGCCGGTGTAGCCCGCGGCTTCCTGCAGGGTCGGAACGTCGGGCAGGGTGGGATAGCGCGTCGCATTGACCGCGCCCAGCGCGACGAGGGCGCCCGTGTCCATGTGGCCCTTGAGCGAGGCCGGGGTGTTCACGACGAACTGCGCATCGCCGCGCAGCACGGCCATGTTCATCGCTGGCACGCTGTTGAAGTTCACGGCCTCGTAGCGGATTCCCAACTGCTTGTTGAGGATGGCGAACGACAGGTTGAAGATCGAGGTCGGCCCGGTGCCGGCCAGGAATACGCCCTTGTCCGTCGTCTTGCTGAGGGCGATGAGTTCGCGCAGCGTCGTGGCTTTCCTGGCGGTTTCCTCGTTGGTGGCGATCAGGAGCTGGTAGTGCAGCACCTTGCGCACGGCGATCAGGTCTGTCAGCGGGTCGAAGCGCAGCCCCTTCTGGGTGTACTTGGGCAGGATGGAGCTTTGCGTGCCCAGCAGCAGCGTGTGGCCATCGGTGGCGCGCACCACGTATTCGGTGCCCACCACGCCGCCCGCGCCGGGTTTGTTCTCGACGATGACGGGCTGCTTCCAGAGCGCCTCCAGCTTGGGCGCCATCATGCGGGCCAGCGTGTCGCCCGTGGAGCCGGGCGCGATGGCCAGCACGATGCGCACCGGCTTGTTCGGCCAGTCCTGCGCGAGGGCGTGGCCCGCCGCGAGCAGGCCGGTCAGGCCCAGTGCCGCGGAGGCGATACCCGCCCGCAGGCACTGGCGGCGGGAGGAGGGCGGAGTGCGAGCGGATGCGTTCATTGATATCTCCTGTTGACGATGTTCATCGAGGCAGCACACCTGCCGCAGCCTGTTTTGCCAGTTCGGAATCGGCCCGGCCCTGGTGCACCAGCATCACGGCGACGGCGCCGACGATGCCCGCCAGCCCGATGGCCATGAAGTTCTGCTCCAGCGGCAGCTGCAGCGACACCAGCCAGCCGATCAGCATCGGCGCCAGCACCGCGCCGATGCGCCCGAAGCCGGCGGCGAAGCCCACGCCGGTCGAGCGGATCGCGGCGGGGTAGAAGTCGCTCGCGTAGGCGATGGCGAGCAGGGTCGTGCCCAGCGTCGATGCGCCGACGACCAGTACGGCGACGAACAGCAGCGCGGTGGCCTTGGTGTAGGCCAGCGCCGTCAGCGACACCGCGCCCAGCACGTAGAAGCCGACCAGCACGTACTTGATGTTGAGCTTGTCGCCGAGCCAGCCGCCCACCGCCGCGCCCAGGATGGAGCCCACGTTGAAGACGATCAGGAAGTTCAGCGCCGAGCCCAGGCTGTAGCCCGCCATGGCCATCAGCTTGGTGAGCCAGGCGTTGAGCGCATAGACCATGAACATGCCGGTGATGAAGGCCAGCCAGATCATCACCGTGCTCCAGCCGCGCCCCTCCCGGAACAGGCTGCCGACCGGTGCATTCTGCTTCCCGCCATCGGCCGGGCCGACGGCGATCTCGGCGCCGTCGCCGATGTGCTGCTGCGGCGCGATGCGGCGCAGGATCGCCAGCAGGTCCTGCCTGCGGCCCTGCCGGGCCAGGAAGGCCATCGACTCGGGCATGCCCTTCAGGATGAAGGGCAGGAGCAGCACTGGCAGGCCCGCCGCGTAGAACACCGACGGCCAGCCGTAGGCCTGGATGAACTGCTTGGCCAGCAGGGCCACCAGGATGCCGCCGATCGAGAAGCCCGCGAACACCATGCTCACCAGGCGCGTGCGCAGCCTGAGCGGGAAGAACTCGCCCATCTGCGCCGCCATGATCGGCATGACGCCGCCGATGCCCAGCCCGGCGACGAAGCGCAGGACGCTGAAGGACACGGGATCGCGTGTCAGCCCCGCCGCCGCGGTGAAGATGCTGAACAGCGCGATGCACATGACCGTCACCTTCGTGCGGCCGACGCGGTCGGCCAGCGTGCCGAGGAAGACCGCGCCGAACATCGAGCCGATCAGGGCCGAGCCGGCCATGATCCCCGCCTTGGCGGGGTCGATCTGCATGTCGTCCATGATGGCGGGCAGTGCCGCACCCACGACGGCGAGGTCGTAGCCGTCGAAGATCACGATCAGCGCGCACCAGAACAGGATCAGGCCGTGGAAGCGGTTGAACTCCGCTTCGTTGGCCACCTTTTCGATGGAGATGGGCTGCATGTTGCTGTCCCCCAGTGCCGAAGCCGTCCGGGACTCAGGGCGCGGCGACGAACCTGCCGTCCTTGACGGTGAGGACGATGGCGCCGTAGGCCGGGATGCGATCCTTGTGGTTCCACAGCCCGGAGCCGACGACGATGGGCACGTCGCGCAACTTGTGGAAGCCCTCGCGCACGGCCTCGCGCGTGGGGTCGGGGCCGGCGGCCTGGAGGGCGGCCAGCCCGACCTGGGCGAGCGAGTAGGCCGATGCGGCCCAGTTGTCCGGCTCCACGCCCCAGCGCGCCTTGAAGCCGGCCTCGAACGCCTTGTTCATCGGGCGGTCCATGCCGGCGACGTAGTCCGACACGGCGATGGCGCCTTCGGCACCCGCGCCCGCCATGCTCAGGAACTTCTGCGTCACCATGGCGATGGTGCCGATGTAGCGCACCTTCTCGGGCATGCCCGCCTGGCGCAGCTGCACGATGATGTTGGCCGCCTGCTCGCCGTAGGTGGAGATGTACACCGCATCCACGTCCAGGGCCTTGAGCTTGGTCGCCAGGGGCAGGAAGTTGGCGTCGCTGCCGACGACGGCCTCTTCGGCCACGACGGTGCCGCCGCCGGCCTTGAAGGGATCGCGGAAGAAGTTCTTGTACTCGATCAGCCCCTCGTTCGTGCGGTCGTACACGAAGGCCACCTTGCGGATGGAGGTCTTCTCCAGCGCGTACCGGGCCGACAGCGGGGCGATGGCCGAGGGCGCCTGCTGGAACTTCATCATCCACGGGCCGGGCTTGAGGACGGCATCGGAGGTGGCGAAGCTCAGGCTGGGCGTCTTCTTGTCGTTGAACACCGGGGCTACGGCCACGCCGTCGGTGGTGGTGGAAGGGCCCAGCACCAGCAGCGCGCGGTCGCGGTCGATGGCCTGGCTGACGAGGTGGATCGCCTGGCCCTTGTCGCTGCCGCTGTCGCGCTCGACGAGGTTGATCTTGCGGCCATGGATGCCGCCCCTGGCGTTGGCCTCCTCGACCGCCAGGCGGATGCCCCTCTGGTAGCCCACACCCGCGAAGGCCACCGGGCCGGTCGAGGA
Organism: Pseudorhodoferax sp.; assembly: GCF_047601025.1. NCBI lineage: Bacteria > Pseudomonadati > Pseudomonadota > Betaproteobacteria > Burkholderiales > Comamonadaceae > Pseudorhodoferax > Pseudorhodoferax sp. Next base: position 5,133,992 of record NZ_JASGJZ010000001.1, on the reverse strand, counting down.
CTGGATCGATACCACGGGGAGGTCCTGCGCCTGGGCCAGCGCGGCCGCGCCGGCGGCCAGTGCGCCCGCCGCGAGGACGTGCGCGAAGCTACGAAAGGTCTGCATGTGCTTGTCTCTTGTCTGTGGTCGTTGCATGTGCCGTCACGCGTTGTCAGGCGGCGAGGTTGAGCATCACGGTCTTGAGTTCGGTGAACTCTTCCACCGTCGACCAGCCGCCTTCGCGGCCGATGCCGGAACGCTTGACACCGCCCGCCGGCGAGTTCGGCATCACCGTGTAGCCGTTGATGCCGACCGAGCCGGTGTGCATCTCCCGTGCGACGCGGAAGGCGCGCGACAGGTCGGTGGTGTAGATGCCGCCGGAGAGCCCGTATTCGCTGTCGTTGGCGATGGCGACGGCCTCCTCCTCGGTGTCGAAGGCGATCACACTCAGCACCGGGCCGAAGATCTCCTCGCGGGCGATGCGCATCCGGTTGTCCACGTCGACGAACAGCGTCGGGTTGACCCAGTTGCCGCGGGCCAGGTCGCCGCCCGGGCGGTCGCCGCCGAACACCAGGCGCGCGCCTTGTTCCCTGCCGCTTGCGATGTAGCCGCACACGCGCTCGACCTGGCGCTTGGAAATGATCGGCGCGGACGTCGTCGCCGGGTCGAACGGGTCGCCAAAGCGCACCTCCTTGACCTGCTCCTGCGCGTGGTGCACGAACTCGTCGAGGATGGATCGGTGCACCAGTGCGCGCGTGGGCGTGGAGCAGACCTGGCCGGAGAGGAAGGTCGAGCACAGGCCCATGAGGTTGCGCGCGGCGGTGCGCACGTCGCGCGTGTCGGGGAACACCAGCGCCGCGCTCTTGCCGCCCAGCTCCAGCGACAGGCGCTTCATGTTGCGCCCGCCGGTGGAGTAGATCTTCTCGCCCACCACGGGGCTGCCGGTGAACGAGACCTTGTCCACGCCCGGGTGCGTGGACAGCGCCTCGCCGGTGACCGGCCCGCCGGTGACCAGGTTGAACACGCCGGGCGGCAGGTCGGACTCGGCCAGGATGTCGGCCAGCTTGAGCGCCGCCAGGCTCGCCAGCTCCGAGGGCTTGAGCACCACGGTGTTGCCGCAGGCCAGCGCCGGCGCCACCTTCATCGCGAACGTCATCACCGGGCCGTTCCAGGGCGTGATGGCGGCGACGACGCCCACCGGGTCGCGGAACGTCATGAAGTGCATGTCGTTCGCGTCGGTGTAGTGCGGGAAGGTCTCGCCGGTGATCTTGTCGATCCAGCCGGCATAGTGGTCGAACATGTCGCCGGCGACCTTGGCGGACACGCGGCCGCCGCGGCTGAACGTGATCGGCATGCCGTTGTCCAGCGTTTGCAGGTAGGCGATTTCTTCTTCGGCCGCGTAGATGCGCTCGACCACGGGCTGCAGCAGGCGCTTGCGTTCGCGCGCGCCCATCTTGCGCCAGGGGCCCTTGTCGAAGGCGCGGCGCGCCGCCGCGACGGCGGCGTCGACGCCGCTGACGCCGGCTTCGGCCAGCTGGGTCACGACCTCGTTGGTCGCGGGGTGGATCTGGTCGAAGCGCGATTCGCCGCCGTCGCGCCAAGCGCCGTCGATGAACAGGCGACCCGGCTTGACGCCGAAGCGGTCGCGGATGGGCAGGACACTGAATGACATGGGAGGTCTCCTGGAGGTGGTGTGGTCTTCAGCGGGGCGTGGCGATCGCGTCCGCGAGCTTTTCCGCGGCCATGACGACCGGCAGGTTCAGGTTGGCACGGGGCACGGTGGGAAAGATGGAGGCGTCGACGACGCGCAGCCCTTGGACGCCGTGCACGCGGGCGTCGGGCGCGGTGACGGCCGTGGCATCGGTGGAGGCGCCCATGCGGCAGCTCGACGACGCATGCCAGCCGCCGATGACCGCCTCGCGGATGAAGGCGCGCAGCAGGGCCGGGTCGTCCATCACCGCCCGCAGGTCGTACTTGCCGATCACGTACTTGCGCATGAGCCAGCGCCGCAGCGGGGCCGGGCCGTCCAGCAGCCGCGCCGCCAGCGCGGTGTAGGCGCGGTTGCGCGCGGTCATCGCGCCCACCTGGCGCACCTTCTCGCCCCATACGGCGGGAAAGGGATGGCTGGCCGCGGCGCGCATGTCGGCATGCTCGTGCAGGCTGGCCAGGCGGCGGAAGCCATCCATCAGCCGCTCCATGTCGCGCTCGTCCGACAGCAGGCGGAAGTCCACGCGCGGCGGCACGCGCCAGTCGGCCGATTGCAGCGCGACCGCGCCGGTCTGCGAGAAGGTCTTGTTGACGATGAGCAGCAGCGAGCCGATCTGCGCCCCCACGTCGTGCCAGGCGGTGCGCGTGGCGGCGAAGCAGTTCATGTCGCCCGGCGCGCCGGCGATGCCCGAGGTGTAGCGCCAGCCCATGACGATGTGCCGGCGCGTGCAGTCGTTGACGCGCGCCTCGGGCGCGAGGAAGGACGCCAGAGCGATCATCGGGTGGTCCATCAGGCCCTGGCCCACGCCCGGCACGTCGGCCACGACGGGAATGTCCAGCTTGCGTGCCGCATCGGCCGGGCCGACGCCGGAGCGCAGCAAGATCGCGGGCGAGTGGATGGCCCCGCCCGACAGGATCACCTCGCCGGCGTGAAAGCGCGTCGGCACGCCGTCGGCCAGCGCCTCCACGCCGGTGCAGCGCGTCCCCTCGAACAGCAGGCGGCAGACCTCGGTGCCCGTGCGGATGTCGAGGTTGGGCCGCTGGCGCGTGACCGGGTCGAGGTAGGCCGTCGAGGCGGAGACGCGCCGCTCGTAGGCGTTGTTCATCGTCGTCGGGTAGTAGCCGTCGTCGAAGGCGCCGTTCTGGTCGGGCAGGTAGGGCAGGCCGCTGGCTTCGAGCGCGCGGGCCAGGGCCCGGGCCTGGCCGGGCCACAGGTCGGGGAAGATGCGGCGGATGGGCAGCCGGCCTTCGTTGCCGTGGTACGGGCCGCCGAAGTCCATGTCGCGCTCGAGCTTGCGGAAGTACGGCAGCACCTCCTGCCAGCCCCAGCCGGCGGCGCCGCGCGCGGCCCATTCGTCGTAGTCCAGCGGCGAGCCGCGGTTGGCCAGCTGGCCGTTGATGCTGGAGCCGCCGCCCATCACGCGGGCCTGCTCGTAGGGGCGCAGCCGTGGCGCGGGGCCGGAGGCGTCGGTCGTGACCTTGAGCTGGCGCCAGGTATAGGCCGGGTCGATGTATGCGGCGCCCGGGTAGGAGTCGAGCAGGGCCTCGGGGATCCGGCCGTGCGGCATGTCCGGCCCGGCCTCGAGCACCAGCACGCGGCAATCGGGCAGGGCCGAGAGCCGGTGGGCGAGCACGCTGCCCGCCGAGCCGGCGCCGACGATGATGTAGTCGTACCGCATGGACGCTTGGTTCAGCCCGCCATGTAGCCGCCATCGACGACGAACGAGCCGCCGGTGGCATAGGCCGCCCGGTCCGACAGCAGCCAGACCGCCATCTCCGCGATGTTCTGCGGCTCGGCGAGCGCGTTGAACGGAATGCGCGAGAGGATGGCCGCGCCGCTGCGCGCGAACGCGTCCTTCAGCAGGTCCGTGTTGGTATAGCCGGGACAGACCGCATTCACGCGTACCGCGGGCGCGTACTCGATGGCGGCCGTCTTCGTCAGGCCGATGACGCCGTGCTTGGCGGCGGCGTATCCGGCCGTGCTCCTGAATCCGGTCAGTCCGGCCAGCGAGGCCGTGTTCACGATCGCGCCGGCGCCTTGCGCGGCCATCTGCCTGAGTTCGGCGCGCATGCACAGCCAGACCGCCTTCAGGTTCACGGCGACGACCTGGTCGAACGCTGCCTCGTCCCAGTCCGCGACGCGCCGGCCGCCCTGGCCGGCCTGGCCGCCGCTCAGCCCCGCGTTGTTGAAGGCGCCGTCCAGGCGGCCCCACTGCTCGACGGCCGAGGCCACCAGCGCGTCGGCCGCGGCGGCCTGGGTGAGATCGCCGCCGAAGGCCCGTGCTTCACCGCCCGCCGCGCGGACCTGTGCCACCGTTTCGTTCGCGCCCTGCAGCGACAGGTCGGCGACCAGGACGCGCGCACCTTCCTGCGCGGCCAGCAGGGACGCCGCCCGGCCGATGCCGCCCGCGCCACCCGTGATGGCAATCACTTTCCCGGTCAGCATTCCCATGCTTCTGTCTCCTCGTCGTGAACATCGTTGCCGGCTGGATGCTCCGGGCCTGGCTGCCGCAGTCTAGGTTTGGCCGGGCTGCCGGGCCATTGGCGAATTTCGAAGGGAGCTTTGATGGGCGCCGAAACGCGGAAGGCGCGGTCGGGCGGTGGCCTATGATCGAAGGCCAACGAACCGTGCCATGCCCTTCAACCGTCTGCATCTCATCCGGCGATGTGATCTGTTCACGCTGCGCCTGTTCCTATCGGCGGTGGAAGAGAAGCAGATCAGCCGCGCGGCCGTCCGGGAGCACATCGCCATTTCCACGGCGACCAAGCGCATCCAGGATCTGGAGGAGATCGCGGGCGCCCGGCTGCTGGAGCGCACGTCGAGAGGGGTGGTGCCCAGCCCCGCGGGCGAGGTGCTGGCGCGCTACGTGCGCCAGCTGTTTTCCAGCCTGAACGAACTGCGCGACGAGATCAACGCCTTCACGGACGGCGTGCGCGGCGAGGTCAAGGTGGCGGCGGGGCGCTCGATCATCATTCCCTTCCTGGCGCGGGAACTGGCCGAGTACGCGCGCGACTATCCGCACGTCGAGGTGATCGTGCACGAACTGGAGAGCGCCCAGGCCGTGCAGGCCGTGGTGCAGGGCGAGGCGGACCTGGGGATCTTCGAGAGAACGCCTGAGCTCGACCTGAGCGGTGCGGACGTCGTGCCCTACCGGGAGGATCGCCTGGTCGTTCTCGTGCACCGGGACCATGCCCTGGCCGAGCGGGGCCAGGTCACGATCGAGGAGCTGCTGTCGCAGGAAACCCTCATCGTCTCCGGGCCGATGCTCGAGGAATTCCGCATGCACGTGCGCAGGGTGGGGCAGGAGTTCAAGCCCACGTCCCAGGTCAAGAGCGCCGGCGTGGCGATCAGCCTGGCCCAGGCGGGCTTCGGCGTCACGATCCAGCCCGAGGGCCTGCTGCGCGTCGCCATGTTCGACGAAGTGGCGGTCGTGCAACTGGCCGAGCCATGGGCCGTTCGCTCGGTGTGCGTGGCCACCCTGCGCGGCAGGCCGCCCAGCGCGGCCGCGAGCGCCTTGCTCGACGTCATGCTGGCCACGCCCGGCGCGGCGCAATTGCAGCCGCACATCCGCCAGTCGCTGGGCTGACCAGCCGCGCATGAAAGACCGGCCTGCTTGCCGGCCGGCGCGGAGCCGGGCCGACGGCCGATGGCATGCCGCTGCACGGCCTGCGAACGACGGCCCGTGCGCCGACGGAAGGACTCATCTCGCGGCAATCGGCAGCCGCGCGCGCAGCAGCCAGTGGACCGCGCCCGTCGAGATGGCGAGCGCCAGCAGCGATGCGCGCACGCCAGCCAGGTCCGCCAGGGCCCCGAACACCGCGGCGCCCATGGCGCTGCCGGCCATGACCGCCATCAGGAAGATGGCCATGCCGCGCGCCCGCAGGCGATCCGCCAGCACGAGCTGGGCCCGGACGGTCAGCGTGTTCCCGACGAGCAGCCAGGTGCCGCCGGCCACGAACAGGGCCGGTGCCGTGGACCAGGCGCTGGGGGACACGGCGGCGACGAGGACGGCCCCCGCGAGAACGAAGGGGCCCCTGGTGACCATCACCTGCAGCGGGGTGCGTGCGCGCAGGCCGTGCAGCGCGAACGCGGCAAACACCGCTCCCAGCCCAAGGCAGGCGAACAGCGTCGAGTACAAGGTCGCGTCGGTGGAGCCGAGGAGCTTCGCCAGGGGAGCCAGCAGGCCCATCAGGCCGGCCAGGGCCGTGAACAGCAGCCATACGCGCACCATGGCGGCCCGCAAGGCCTTGTTCCGGTACGCATAGCGCAAGCCGGATCGCATGGCCCGCAGCAGCGGGGTGCGTCGGCGCGGCATGGGCTGGGCGTGCTGCGGGCGCCAGCATGCCAGGACGATGGAGGAGGTGACCCAGAGCGCGGCGGCGAGCGTGAACACGCCGGCGCCGCCCCAGGCGGCCAGCAGCACGCCTGCCATCAGCGGGCCCGCCACGCGCGAGGCGTTCATGGCCACCGCATTGAGGGCCATGGCCTGGGCCAGGTCGGCCGGCGGCACGGCTCTCGGCACCAGCGCCGCGGCGACCGGCCAGCGCATGGCGAAACCCATGCCGCCGCAGAACACCAGCGCCAGCAGGGTGCCGGGGGTGAGCGCCTGGAAGAACGCCGCCGATGCCAGGGTGACGGCGGTCAGCATCATCCAGAACTGGCTCAGCAGCAGTGCGCGCCGCTTGTCCACGAAGTCGGCGAGCGCGCCGGCCGGCAGCGCCAGCAGAAAGGCCGGCAGGGCGGATGCTGTCTGCACCAGCGCGACCAGCGTCTTGCTGGAGGTCAGCGTGGTCATGAGCCAGGCCGCCGCGACGTCGGTCATCCACATGCAGATGCAGCCCAGCAGCCACGCGGACCACAGCATGGCGAAGCCGGAGTGGCGCAATGGGGCCAGCGCCGCGGGCATCGCCGCGCCGGGCGCCTCGGCCATGCGCTACAGCACGGCGCCCGCCGCGCGCATGGCCTGCTGTTCCTGCGCCGAGAAGCCCCAGTCGCCCAGCACGGCGTCGCTGTCCTGGCCGGGATGGGGCGGCGGGTTCTGGATGGCGCCGGGCGTGCGGCTGAAGCGCGGCGCAGGCGCGGGCTGGATCACGCCGTCCACCTCGACGAAGCTGCCGCGCTGCTGGATGTGGGCATGGCGCGGCGCTTCGGCCAGCGACAGCACAGGCACGATGCACGACTGCGTGCCGGCAGCCAGCGCCGCCCATTCGTCGCGCGTGCGGGTCTTGAAGGCCTCGGCGAAGCGCTGCTTCATCAGCGGCCAGCCGGCCTGGTCGTGCTGTTCGGGCAGATCCTGCGCGTTCAGGCCCAGTACGCGCAGGGCTTCCTGGTAGAAGCGCGTTTCGTTGGCGCCGATGCTGACGTGCTTGCCGTCCTTGGTTTCGTAGACGTTGTACCAGGGCGCGCCGGTGTCCAGGCGGTTCGTGCCGCGCTCGTCCTTCCAGTAGCCGGCCGCGTGGAAGCCGTAGATCAGCGTCATCAGCGATGTCGCGCCGTCGACCATGGCCGCGTCCACCACTTGGCCCTGGCCCGAACTGCGGGCTTCGAGCAGCGCGCTGAGCACGCCCAAGGCCAGGTAGAGCGAGCCGCCGCCGAAGTCGCCCACCAGGTTCAGCGGGATCGCGGGCGCCTCGCCCGCGCGGCCCATGGCGTGCAGGGCGCCGGTCAGCGAGATGTAGTTGACATCGTGACCCGGCGCCTGGGCCAGCGGTCCGTCCTGGCCCCAGCCCGTCATGCGGCCGTAGACCAGGCGCGGATTGGCCTTCAGGCAGGCGTCGGGCCCCAGGCCCAGGCGCTCCATCACGCCGGGGCGAAAGCCTTCCATCAGTATGTCGGCCTGTTCCACCATGCGCAGCACTGCGGCCACGGCCTCGGGCTTCTTGAGGTTCATCTGCACGCTGCGGCGGCTGCGGTTGAGCAGGTCGAAGCGTGCGTCGATCGGCGCGCCGCCATCGTGCCCGGCCGGCCGGTCGATGCGCACTATCTCGGCGCCCAGGTCGGCCAGCAGCATGCAGCAGAACGGCGCGGGGCCGATGCTGCCGATTTCGACGATCTTGACGCCCTTCAGCGGGCCTTGTGCCGGGTTCTTCATGAGTGTTCCGTTCTCGAGTGGAGTTGTCGATCGACGCCTGCCGGTCCATCGCTGCTCGCGATGGCGGCAGGCGCATCGTGCGATTGTCCGGATGGCGCGTGGGCCAGCAGGAAATCCGGTACGCGCGTCGCGCGGCGGCTGGCCATGTCCACGGCCACCAGGCACAGCTCGATCAAGGCGATGGGGGCGCCTTCCAGTGTTTCCAGGTAGTGCGCAGTGGCGAAGGACTTGCTCTGGGCATGCATCAGCCATGAGTTCGACCGGAGACCCCTGCCCGCGGGCGCCTGTCCCAGCCAAGTGGCCCGCATCTCCACCACCATGCGTCCCACGCCGCTCTGCGCCGTGAACTGGGGCGAGTAGCTCAGGCTGACATGGTGGTCGTAGCTCGCGTAGCCGAGGTAGCGAAACAGTTCGTCGAACATCAGCGCGCCGGTGTGATCGTAGGCGCCGGGCCTCAGGATTCCGAGATTGGCACGCCGGCCGTCGATCGTGGTGCCTTGGGCCAGTGGCGCGTCATCCAGCAGCCCCCGCGGCAGCGCGTGGGCCAGGGCCTGTTCGTGTACCTGGGGCAGGTGCTGGCTGGCGCAGCCAGGCATGTCCAGCGCCGTGGCCGACAAGGTGCCATCGCTCTCCAGCAGATGCACGACGGCTCCGTTCCACCGCCCGCCCTGGACCGCCACCGAGCGCACGAGCACCGGATCGCCCGAGAGCAGTTCGCGGTGGAAGCGGATGTGCCGCGAACGGATGGTCGCGGTGCCGGGATTGCCTTTGCCGTCGAGCAGGGCGACGGTTTCGGAGGCGTACTGGAACGCGCGCGTGTAGAAGCGGGTATTCCAGTGCCCGTTGTAGTCGCACTCCCAAGTTTCCGCGCGCGTGATGTTGCTGACATAGCCAGCGTCGGTCGGGCCCATGCTGTCCGTCTCCCTGAAAGATCGCGGTTCAGGAACCACCGCGCATCCACGGTGATCCGCAGTTCCCGCGCCGGCTCGCGGTTGCGGGCGATCTCATTGGCCACCTGCCGCGCGAACCATGCCTGTGCAAGCAGGCCGGCCAGGCGTGGGCCGGGCCACGGCTTCCTCGGCGATCAGGCCACGGGCGCCTGGCTTGAAGGCCGGTACCACGGCGGGCCCCACGTTTCCTGCCGGCGGATCACTGGCCGCGCAGCAACTGCTGCAGCTGCGCGTTGTGCTGTCCGACGTCTGGGGCGGGTTCCAGAGGCGCAGGGCGCAGGCGGTCGAAGGACAGGGGCATGCCCACCAGGTCGATCTCCTCCTCGCAGGTCTTGCCCAGGATGCCCAGGGCCTTGGTCTGCGCGTGCTCGTACAGCTCTGCCGTGGTCTGCACCGAGGCGCAGGGCAGGCCGAAGCCGTCGAAGTGCTTTTGCCAGTGGGCGCGCGTGTGCTGCTGCATGACCTGGCCGATCAGCGCATCGATCTCCTTGCGGTTCTCCAGGCGCGCCGCATTGGTGGCGAACTTGGGATCGGCGGCCCATTCGGGATGACCCAGGGCCTCGGCCAGGCGGGCGAACAGCCGGTCGTTGGCGGCGCTGATGATGGCGTAGCCGTCGGCCGCCTCGTAGGCGCGGTGCGGCACGATGAAGGCCACGCCCGAGCCGTGGCGTCCGCCGGGCTCGCCGTCGGCGGCGTAGTTGGCGATGCCGATGGACATCCAGGCGATGGCCGTCTCCAGCAGCGAGCTGTTGACGGTGGCGCCGATCTTCCTGCGCTCGCGGCGCAGCAGCGCCGAGACGACGCCGATCACGGCCCACATGCCGGTGCCAAAGTCCACGATGGACACGCCGGCGCGCACGGGGGCCTGGCCGTCCTCGCCGGTGAGCATCATGATGCCGGAGAAGGCCTGCATCAGCGGGTCGTAGCCCGGCAGCTGGTTCAGCGGGCCGACGTGGCCGTAGGCGCCGACCTCGCAGACCACCAGCGCGGGCTTGCGCGCGCGCAGGCTTTCCGGATCGAGCCGGTACTGGCCGCAGCTGCCCGGGCGCAGGTTGTGCAGGAAGACATCGGCGTGGCGCTCGATCAGGTCGTGCAGCGTGGCCAGCTGCACCGGATCCTTGATGTCCAGGCAGATCGAGCGCTTGCCGCGGTTGAGCGCGTGGAAGGCCGCGCCGCTGCCCCTCCACTGGCTGGGTCCCCAACTGCGCGAGGAGTCGCCGCCGGCGCGCTCGACCTTCCAGACCTCGGCGCCCAGGCCGGCGAGCACGTGGCCGGCGAAGGGGGCCGAGGCGCTGTCGCCCAGCTCCACCACCGTGATGCCGGCCAGCGGCAGATCGGATTGCACATCATCCTGCATCTTCGTCTCCTGAATCCTTGAAAAACAGCTTCTGGAGCCTGTCCCGCAAACGCGGGCGGCCATCATGTTTCGATCACAGAGGGGGAGCTTGCATGGCGCCCCCCGATTCCACGACCTGCTGCGCCTCGTCCGCGCTCAGCCCGTATTCCTTCAGCAACTGCACCGTGTGCTCGCCCAGGCGCGGCGCGGGGTAGCGCTGCTCGGGCTGGCTTTCGCTCCAGGTCTGGGGGATGCCCATCATGCGCAGCAGGCCCTCGCTGGGGTGCTGCTGCAGCTGGAAGAAGTTCACCGCCTGCATGTGCGGATCGCGCAGCAGGGTCTCGGGCGTGTTCATCTCGATGACCGGAATGTCGGCCTCGGTCAGGATGCGCAGCCACTCCGCGGTGGTCTTGGTCTCGAAGGTATCGGCCAGGAACTTGTAGAGATAGCCGATGTTCTCGGTGCGGCCGAAGATCGTGCCGTAGCGCGGGTCGTCGGCCATGTCGGGGCGGCCCACGGCGAGGAAGAAGCGCTGCCAGTGGCGGTCGGTGTAGATGTTCACGCCCAGGTAGCCGTCCTGCGTCTGGTAGGGGCGGCGCTCGGCGCTCATCATGCGCGCGTAGCCCCAGTCGCCGATCGGCGGCTCGAAGGTGTGGCCGTACAAATGGTCGCCCAGCACGAAGTGCGCGAAGGTCTCGAACATCGGCACTTCCACCGACTGGCCGTGGCCGGTCTTCTCGCGGTAGTACAGGGCCATGGCGACGGCGTTGCAGGCGGCCATGCCGACCAGGCGGTCGGCGATGGCCGTGGCCACGTAGGAGGGCGGCCCCGACTTGCGCGCCTGCAGCACCGGCATGCCCACGGCGGCCTGGATCAGGTCGTCGTACGCCGGCCGGGCGGCATAGGGGCCGTTCTGGCCGAAGCCGAACGCGCCGCAGTAGATGATGCGCGGGTTGACGCGCTTCACGTCCTCGTAGGTGAGCCCGAGCTTGGCCATGGCCTGGGGGCGCAGGCTGTGCAGCACCACGTCGGCGCGGGCGAGCATGCGCTGCATCGCCTGCGCGGCCAGGGGCTTCTTCAGGTCCAGCGCCGCGCTGCGCTTGTTGCGGTTCAGGTGCAGGAAGATGACGCTCATGCCCTTGTTGCGGCAGGGGCCGACGCCGCGCGTCGGGTCGCCACCGGGCGCCTCCACCTTGCAGATGTCGGCGCCCATGTCGGCCAGCAGCAGCGACGCATACGGGCCCATGAAGTTCGAGGTCAAGTCGAGGACGCGCACGCCCTCCAGCGGTCCGGCCATGGCTGTCTTATTCCGGCTGGATGTTCAGGGTCTTGAACAGGTCCTGCCAGACCGTCGTTTCGTCGCGGATGTCCTTGGCGAAGGCGGCAGGAGAGGAGGTCGCCACCGAGGCGGTGAGCTTGGTCTCGACTTCCTTGCGGAACGCTTCGTCCTCGAAGATGGCCTGCACGTCGGCGTTGATGCGTCCGACCACGGCCTCGGGCGTGCCCTTGGGCACGAAGAAGCCCGTCCACAGCTGGGGGAGGTAGCCGCTGTAGCCGGTGGCTTCCTTCACCGTGGGCACGTCGGGCAGGCTCGCGTAGCGATGGTTGCTGATGGCCGCCAGCGGCACCATGGCGCCATTGGCGAAGTAGGGCCGGATCGACGCCGGGTTGTTGACGATGAACTGTGCGTCGCCCCGCATCACCGCCAGGTTGGCGTCGTTGACGTTGTTGAAGTTCACCGCCGTATAGCGGGCACCCAACTGCTGGTTCAGGATGGCGTAGGACAGGTTGAAGACGGACGTCGGCCCCAGTCCGGACAGGAAGATTCCCTGGCTGCCCTTCTTGCTGAGCGCGATCAGGTCCTTCAGCGTCTTCGCCTGCTTGGCCGTCTCGGCGTTGGTCGCGATGATGAACTGGTAGTCCAGCACCCTGCGCACCGGCACGATGTCGGTCAGCGGGTCGAAGCGCAGGCCCTTCTGGGTGTACTTGGGCAGGATGGAGCTTTGGGTGGCCAGCAGCAGCGTGTGGCCATCGGTGGCGCGCACCACGTACTCGGTACCCACCACGCCGCCGGCGCCGGGCTTGTTCTCGACGATGACCGGCTGCTTCCAGCGCTGTTCCAGCTTGGGCGCCATCAGCCGCGCCAGCGTATCGCCCGAAGAGCCCGGGCCGATGGCCAGCACGATGCGCACCGGCTTGGACGGCCAATCCTGCGCCTGCGCGCCGCCGGACCAGGCAAGACTGCCCATGGCGCAGGCGGCGAGGGCGGCCGACTGCATCCATGCCCGGCGGCCTAGGTGTTGTTTCATGATCGTCTCCTTGACTGCCTGGACCTGGCTGGCGTCATGCACGCCGGTACATGGTCACCACGCAGGCGCCGCCCAGGCCGATGTTGTGTTGCAGCGCAATGCGTGCGTTCTCGACCTGGCGCTGGCCCGCCGTGCCGCGCAGGTGCCACACCAGCTCGGTGCACTGGGCCAGGCCCGTCGCGCCCAGGGGGTGGCCCTTGGACATCAGCCCGCCCGAAGGGTTGACGACGTACTTGCCGCCGTAGGTGTTGTCGCCGTCGTTGATGAACTTCTCGGCGCCGCCCTCGGGGCACAGGCCCAGGCCCTCGTAGCTGATGACTTCGTTGGGCGTGAAGCAGTCGTGCAGCTCCACCACGTCTACGTCCTCGGGGCCGACGCCGGCCTGTTCATAGACCTGCTTGACCGCGCGGCGCGTCATGTCGGCGCCCACGAGGTTGATGAGGTCGGTCTTGCTGGCCTCGGTATCGGTGGTCATGGCCTGACCGGCGATCTCGATGGCGTTGGTGATGCCGTGCTTCTTGGCGAACGCCTCGCTGCACACGATGGTGGCCGCCGCGCCGCAGGTGGGCGGGCAGGCCATCAGGCGCGTGAGGTAGGGGTACATCTGCGTGGCACCCATGACTTCTTCCACCGTGAGGGGCTTGGTGAACAACGCATAGGGGTTGTTCATCGCGTGGTTGCGCGACTTCACGGCCACCTTGGCGAAGATGTCGGGGTTGGCGCCGTAGCGGTTGATGTAGGCCCAGCCCGCCGAGCCGAACGCCTTGATGGCGCGGGGCGCATCCTGGGGCAGTTCGGGGGCCAGCTTCTGTTGGCACTCGTAGATCCAGCCCACCGGGAGGGTACGGTCGCTCCAGGCGCTGGCCAGCGCGCCGGGCTTCATTTCCTCGAACCCGAAGGCCAGGGCGCATTCGACGACGCCCGCTTCCACGGCCTGGCGCGCCAGGAACAGCGCGGACGAACCCGAGGCGCAGTAGTTGGTCAGGTTGAAGACGGGAATGCCGCTCATGCCCACGTCGTACACCGTGCGCTGGCCGCAGGTGCTGTCGCCATAGACGTAGCCCGCGAACGCCTGCTGCACCTGGTCGTAGCCGATGCCCGCGTCTTCCAGCGCGCCCCGGATGGCCTTGGCCCCCATGACCTCATAGGGTTCGTGCGAGCCCGGCTTGGCGAACTTCACCATGTTGACGCCGATGATTCTGGCTTTGTTGCCCATGTCGGGTCTCCTTCAATGAATCAGGTGGAGGTCGCTTTCGTCGACCTCCAGGACGATGCGCAGGATGGCCTGGCACATGGTCTTGCCGGTGAAGTCGATGCGCAGGCTGCGCGTGGCGCCGCCGCCCAGGGAATTGCGCAGCACGAAGTTCATCGCGTGCAGCGTGCGCACCTCGTAGCGGTCCACGCGGCCCTTGACCATCTCGCCGAAGAACTCCTTGACGCGCTCGGCCGTCAGGTGCTTTTGCAGCAGCGGGTAGAAGCGCGGCTCCTTGGCGATGACGGCGATGTTGCTGATGTCGCCCTTGTCGCCCGAGCGGGCGTACACCAGATCTTTCAATTGCAGCTTGGCCATTTCACAGCTCCCGGATCTCGACGTTCTGCACGACTTCCTCGCGTGCGATCAGCGTGGGCCACAGCGCGAACACTTCGCGCGGGGCGGGCGTGTTCAGCTGGCCGGTGGAGCCGATCGGGCCGGTGCCCATCAGCATCACGCATTCGCGCGCCACCTTGCCGGCCTCGCTGCGGTCGGCGCACTTGGCGGCCACGCGGATGCGCACTTCGTTGATGTCCTCGTCCGGCTCGGGCGAAGCCGACCAGTGGCAGGAGTCGACGCCGATCATGTCGAAGCGCACCTCCTCGGCCTTGAGGTTGACCATCTCGAAGCGCTTCTTGATGATCTCGAACGAGCGGCGCGCCTTGGCCACCGCGTCGGGCCAGGTCACGGAGGACTCGACCTCGCCGATGTAGCCGTCGGTGTAGGCGATGCCCGCCTTGAGCGTGGCCGGCGCGGGCTTGCCCTTGGCGCCCCAGACCTTCACGCGGTCCTTGGCCACCACTTCCATCTCCACGTTGGTGAAGTCGGTGATGACTTCGGGCATCAGGTAGTTGCCGGGGTCGTGCACTTCGTACAGCAGGTGCTCGGTCAGCGTGATCTTGTTGACCAGGCCGCCGGTGCCGTCCACCTTGGTGATGAACAGCTCGCCCTTGTCGTTGACTTCGGCGATGGGGTAGCCGATGTTCCAGGGATCGGGAACTTCCTTCCACAACCCGGAGATGCCGCCGGTACAGGCCGCGCCGCATTCGATCAGGTGGCCGGCGGTGATGCCGACGGCCAGCTTGTCCCACTCGTCCCACTTCCAGCCGAATTCGTAGACCAGGGGCGCCAGGATCGCCGCGTCGTCGGTGGCGCGGTCGGAAATGATGATGTCGCAGCCTTGCTGGAGCGCTTCCACGTAGCCGTAGGCGCCGGAATAGACGTAGGAGCCGACGATGCGGTCGCGCACCCGGCCCAGGTCATCGTCGCCGTTGTCCAGGTTGGTGAACTTGACACCCTTGTCGAGCAGTTCCTCAACCTTCTGCTGGATGTCGTTGGTCGTGACGATGCCGACCTTGAGCTTGGTGATGCCCAGCTCCTTGGCCGATGCCAGGATGGTGTCGGCACAGGCCTGGGGATTGGCGGCGCCCGCGTTGGTCAGGATCTTGATGCCTTTTTCCAGGCAGATCGGCAGCACGCCGCGCACCACGGCGCGGATCGAAGGCACGAAGCCTTGCGCGGGATTCTTCTTCTGCATCTTCTGCAGCAGAGGAATCGTGGGCTCGCCCAGGAAGTCGTAGGCGAGGTACTGCACGTTGCCATGCTTGGCGATCTCGATCGCGGGATCGAGGTTGTCGCCCCAGAACCCGCTTCCAGAGCCTATTCTGACTGTCTTCATGATCTTTCGGTCCTATGGTTGCAGGGGCGTGGACCGCATGGTCCACGCCCCTGTGTCTCGCACCTCGTCAGGCCGGGGTCTTGGGAGCGGGCAGGGTCGAGGCGACCAGCGCATCCAGGTCTTCGCGGCGGCGCAGCATCAGCAGGCTCCATTCGCCTTGCTGCACGACGTCGCCATCCTGGTTCAGCACCTGCATCAGGAACTGGATGACGCCGTACTTGTCGTCCTTGACCTTCTTGCCGATCACGGTGGCGCGGGCGAACACGGTGTCGTCGATCAGCACGGGCTTCAGGAAGCGCATGTTGTCGATGCCGTAGTTGGCCTGGATGCCCAGGCCGAACTGGATCAGGCCGGTGGCGATCGAGTAGGTCAGCGCGCCCTGCACCAGGCGCTTGCCGAAGCGGGTCTTGGAGGCGTAGAGCGTGTTGGAGTGGATCGCGATCCAGTTGCCGGTGAGGGCGCAGTAGTTCACCACGTCGGTCTCGGTGATGGTGCGGCCGCCGGAATTGAAGACCTGGCCGTCTTCCAGTTCGTCGAAGGTCTGGTTGATCTGGTTGTTGATCAAGCTCATGTCTATCTCCTGTTGGTTTCGTTGATGCGGTATCGGCATTCCCCCGCGAACAGCTGTTCGCGGGGGAGCGCGGAGCGGGCGTGCCGGGTTACAGGCGCAGCGACCGGGCGATGATGGTGCGCTGGATCTGCGAGGTGCCGCCGCCGATCGTGCACTGGATGGATTCGCGCAGGTAGCGCTCCATGTCGGCCTCGGGCAGGTTGGCGAAGCCGCCGAGAATCTGCATGCCGTCGAGCGCGCACTGCTTGAGGGTTTCGGAGGCGAACAGCTTGGCCATGGAGGTTTCGGTCGGAGCAGCCTGGCCGTTGTTCTTGGCCACTGCCGCGCGGTAGACCAGCAGGCGAGCCGCATCGACGCGGGTCTGGTCTTCCGCCAGCATGTGCTTGAGCACCTGGAAGTTGAAGATCGGCTGGCCGAACTGGGTGCGCTGGTGCGCGTAGCGGTTGGCGTTGTTCACGGCCTCCTGGGCGTTGCCGGTGTAGGCGGCGGCGACGGCGCAGCGCTCCAGCTCCAGGTGGTTCAGGATGATCTCGTGGCCTTGGCCTTCGACGCCGAGGATCGCATCGCCGGGGATGACCACGTTGTCGAGGAAGATCTCGGTGGTGCCGGTGGCGTGGCGCGACAGCGTGGGCAGCTTGTTGATGACCATGCCCGGGGTGGTGTTCGGGATGAGCATCATGGACAGGCCGCCGTGCTTGTTGTTCATGTCGGTGCGCACCAGCATGGCGATGACGGTGTCCTTGGCATGCGCGCCCGAGCAGAACATCTTCGCGCCGTTGATGACCCAGTCGCCGTTCTCGTTCTTCTTGGCGTGGGTCTTCGTCGCGAACACGTCGGAGCCTGCGTCGGGCTCGGTCATCGACACCGAGAAGCGGATCTTGCCTTCGATGAAGGGCTTGACGTACATCTCCTTCTGCTTGGGCGAGCCGTACTTGGCGATGTTCATCGCGGTGAAGGTGGGCACCAGGATGGCGGCGGCGAAGTCGAAGCCGAACTTGCCCAGGCCTTCGGCCATCAGGATGTAGTCGAAAACGCTGCCGCCCGCGCCGCCTTCTTCTTCGGAGAACAGCAGGCCCAGCCAGCCCTGCTTGGCGATCTTGTCGTAGGCCTCGTAGGGGTAGTCACGGTTCTGGTCGCACTTGCGGATGTATTCGCAGGTGACCTCGTTGTCCATGAACTTGTTGACGCTGTCGAGCCACATCTGCTGCGAGTCGTCGAGGAAATTGGCCATGGTCGGTTGCTCCTGTGGTGTGTTGAAAGTGCCGGATGCACGTGCTGCTAGGCCTGCCTAGCGTAAGAAAAGCGGCTTGTGAAGCCAAGTTGCGAATTTCGAAACTTCGTTTCGAAGCGCCCGAATCGGGGTTCCCCGGCGGGAAAGCCGGATGGCGGTGCGCTCGGCGGTGCGCGCGCCGCGGGCGGCTTCGCGTTGCCGTGCATCGGCCGGGCCCTCAGGCGTTCCCGGCCGGGTCAGCCTTCGATCGATGCATGCGAGTTGCGGTGCAGCGTCAGCCCCCCGTCCACGGGCAGGATCACGCCCGTGACGAATTCCGACATGTCCGAGGCCAGGAACAGCGCGGCATCGGCGATGTAGCGCGGGTTGCCCTCGATGGGCAGCGGTTGCATCAGCGCGAACTTGTTCTCGGCCAGCATGCCGCTGCCCAGTGCGTGCTTGTCCCACAGCGCCGTGCGGAACGCGCCCGGCACGATGGTGTTGACGCGGATGCGGTGCTTGCCCAGCTTCAGTGCCGAGTGCTGGCCCAGCATCAGCACGGCGGATTTCGCGGTGCTGTAGGCCAGCGGGCCCGAGCCGCCCAGGCGTACGCCCGCGCCCGACGACGTCAGGATGATGGAGCCGCCGCCGCGCGCCTTCATCGGTTCCACCGATACCTTGACCGCCAGCATGCTGGCGGTCAGCAGCATGTCCATGGCGGCGTTCCACTGCTCGACCGCCATCTCCTCGATGCCGGCCGGCGTGCCCACCGTGCCCGCGTTGTGGTACATCACGTCCAGCCCGCCGAAGTGCGTCACGGCCGCATTCACCGCCTCGCGCAGGTCGCTTTCCTTGCGCACGTCCGTCTGCACGAAGCGCACCGCGTCGCCCAGCCGCTCTTGCGCGGTGCGGCCGGCCTCGGCATCGATGTCCGCGATCACGACCTTGGCGCCGTGGGCCACGAATTTCTCGGCCGAGACCAGGCCGAAGCCGGCCGCGCCTCCGGTGATGACGGCCACGCGGCCTTGCAGAAGCTGAGTCATGTCGTTCTCCGTTCAGGGGGCAGGGACGAACCGGCCATCTTTGAGCACCAGCACCATGGCGCCGAAATGGGGCCTGCGGTCCGTCTGGTTCCACAGGCCCGAGCCGCCGAGGATGGGCACGTCGCGCAGCGTCGCGTAGGCATCGCGCACCTTCTCGGGCGTCGGATTCGGGCCAGCCGCCTCGATGGCGGCCAGCCCCACTTGGGCGAACGAGTAGCCGATGGTGGCCCAGCTGTCCGCTTCCACGCCGTAGCGGGCCTTGTAGGCGGCGGCGAACGCCTGGTTCAGCGGCCGGTCGATGCCGGGCAGGTGGTCGGCCACCGCGATCGAGCCCTCGGCGGCCTTGCCCGTCATCTCCACGAACTTGAGGGATGCCATGGCGTTGGAGCCGATGAACTGCATCTTGCCGGACAGCCCGGACTGGTGCAGCTGCAGCAGCACATTGGCGGTCTGCTCCGTGAGCGCCGAGATGTAGACCGCGTCCGCGTCCATGGACTTGATCTTGGTCGCCAGCGGCTGGAAGTTGGAGTCGGTGCCGACGATGGCTTCCTCGCCCACCACCGTGCCGCCGCCGGCCTTGAAGGCATCGCGGAACGCGCTCTTCTGCTCGATCAGCGCTTCGTTGGTCCGGTCGAAGACGAGGACCACCTTCCTGGCCGGGGTTTTCTCCAGCACGTACTTGGCCACCTGCGGCGTGGTGGCGACCGCGGGCTGCTGGAACATCAGGCTCCAGGGGCCGAACTTGAGCACCGCGTCCGAGGTGGCGAAGCTCAGGACCGGCACGCGCCTGTCGTTGAAGATCGGCGCCACGGCCACGCTCTCGGCGGTGGTGGACGGGCCGAAGGCGAGCACCGCCCGATCGCGGCTGATGGCCTGGTTGGCGAGGTTGATGGCCTGGCCCTTGTCGGTGGCGGTGTCATGCTCGATCAGCCGGATCTTCTGCCCGTTCACGCCGCCCTTGCGGTTGAACTCCTCCACCGCCAGCCGGATGGAGTTCTGGTAGTTGGCGCCGGCAAACGCCGCCGCGCCCGTCATGGCCTGGAACGACGTCACCGGAATGTCCTGCGCCTGGGCTGCGGCGGCCAGCCAGGCCAGGGCGGCCGCGCCGGCCAGCTTCGAAGGGATGGAATGCAAGGTTCGTCTCCTCGGGTCGCCGTCGGGCTTCATGGGGCGACGGCGAACTTGCCGTCCTTGACGACCAGCACCGTGGCGCCGAAGTGGGGCTTGCGGTCCGTCTGGTTCCACAGGCCCGAGCCGCCCAGGATCGGCACGTCGCGCAGGCGCATGAAGGCGTCGCGCACCTTCTCGCGGGTCGGGTTCGGGCCGGCCTCCTTCAGGCTGGCCAGGCCCACCAGGGCGAGGGAATAGCCCACGGCCGCCCAGCTGTCGGGCTCGCCGCCGTACCGGGCCCGGTAGGCGGTTTCGAACGCCTTGTTGAGCGGGCGGTCCATGCCGATCACGTGGTCGGACACCGCCATCGCTCCTTCCGCGGCCTTGCCTGCGACGGCCAGGAACTTCGGCGAGACCATGGCCACGGCACCGATGAAGCGCACCGCATCGGGCAGGCCCGCCTGGCGCAGCTGCAGGATGATGTTGGCCGATTGCTCGGGATAGGTGGCCAGGTAGATGGCATCGATGTCCATGGCCTTGAGCTTGGTGGCCAGCGGCAGGAAGTTGGAATCGGCGGTGACCACTGCCTCCTCGGCCACCACGGTCCCGCCCCCGGCCTTGAACGGATCGCGGAAGTTGTTTTTGGAGTCGATCCACGCCTCGTTCGTGCGGTCGAAGACGAAGGCCACCTTGCGGATCGGCGTCTTCTCCAGCGTGTACTGCGCGACCAGGGCGCTGACCACGCCGGGCGACTGCTGGAACTTCATGCTCCAGGTGCCGGCCTTGAGTACGGCGTCCGAGGTGCCGAAGTGCAGGTCGGGCGTGCGCTTCTCGTTGAAGACCGGCGCCACCGCGAGGGAATCGGCGGTGGAGGTGGGGCCGAGCACGAGCAGCGCGCGGTCCCGGTCGATGGCCTGGTTGGCGAGGTTGATGGCCTGGCTCTTGTCGCTGCCGTTGTCGCGCTCGATGAGCTTGATCTTGGCGCCGTGGATGCCGCCCTTGGCGTTGGCCTCGTCGATGGCCATGCGGATGGAGTTCTGGAAGAACACCCCGCCATAGGCCAGCGCGCCCGTGGAGGCCTGGATCGACACCACGGTGAGCTCGTCCTGCGCATGGGCCGCCGTGGCGGAGAGGGCGGCCAGCGCGATGGCGCAAACCAGTTTCCCGAATGGATGGGGCATCGATGTCTCCTGCAGTGGGCTACGTGTGGGGCCGCGGCTCAGCGCGCGACATAGCCGCCGTCGACGGGCAGGGCGACGCCCGTCACGTACGAGGCGTCGTCCGACAGCAGCCACAGGGCCGCATGGGCGATTTCGTGGGGCTGGGCCAGGCGCCCCAGCGGCACGGCGGCCACGATGCGCGCCTGGTTGGCGGCCTGGCCGGCTTCGTCGACGTTGCGGCCCATGAACGCGGGCAGCATCGGCGTGTCGACGGGGCCGGGGCAGACGGCGTTGACGCGGATGCCGTCGGCCGCGAACCGCTGGGCCAGCGATTGCGTGAAGCCGACCAGGCCGAATTTCAGCGCCGAGTACACGGGGCTGAAGGTCGAGCCCACCAGCCCGGCCACCGACGAGGTGAACAGCATCGCGCCGCCGCCCGCCGTGCGCATGTGCGGGGCGGCCTCGCCCGCGCAGACCAGGGCCGAGGTCAGGTTCAGTGCCACGGCGGCGTCGAAATCCTGGATGTCGATGCCTTCGACGGCGACCGGGCCGGGGGAGCCCGCATGCGCCCACAGCACGTCGACGCCTTCCATCCAGGCGGCGGCCTCGGCCATGACGCGCCGGCATTCCCCGGGCTTGGACAGGTCGGCCACGAAGCCCTTGGCGCGGCCGCCGGCCCCGGTCACCTCGCCGACGACGGCGGCGGTGCGCTCGGCACTGATGTCCACCACGGCGACCGTGGCGCCTTGCTGCGCGAACAGCATGCAGCCCGCGCGGCCCATGCCTGACGCGCCGGCGGTCACGATGGCGCGCTTGCCCTGCATCCGCATGCCGGAAGTCATGTCCTGTCTCCGTTCTTGATTTCTGGAAGAGGCCGCACGTTAGGAATAGGCCGCTGGGCGGTCAATTGACGATGCGTGAACCGTCGATTCGACGTCGTCGAATCCGTGCGCAGCGGTTTCCCGGGCGTGAAGGTGCGCTTCGAGAATATCGAATTGAATTGGTCATTCGTTCTGGGTAGGCTGCGCCGTTCGCTTGGAGAACACTTTCGCCGCATACACGAAGGAGACTTTCACATGGCAAATCCGTCGTCTGATCTGGAAAAAAGGATGCAGCAGATCCTGGACAAGGAAGAGATCCGTGAACTGATGTCGAAGTACTGCCACGGCATCGACAAGAAGGACGAAGCGCTTTTCATGAGCATCTGGGCCGAGGATGGCAACTACGAGTTGCCTCGCGGCAATGGAACCGGCACGGAAGGCATTCGCCAGCTGGTGCAGAAGGTCTGGCGCGAAGTGCCGAAATGCCATCACCACATCACCAATCCGCTGATCGAGGTGAATGGCGACGGGGCAACGGCCAAAACCGACGTCACGTATTTCCGGGAAACCGCCGATGGCGTGCACTGCCTGCTTTCGGGCATGTACAGCTTCGAGTTCGCGAAGGTGAATGGCGCGTGGAAAACCAGGCATTTGAAGTTCTCCAGCTTCGTCAACGCCAGCCCGATCTTCAAGGAAAATCTCAAAGGCTGAGGTAGGTATTCAAGACCGCTTCGGTCCCAAAGCGCGCATGCAGCGAATGCATGCGCCTTTTCCTATCGGCGGGTGGGCGGTCCGGCCGAAGCGATGCACGCGGGCGCAGGTCAAGGGCCCACCTGATCGAGCAGCCTGCAAGGTGCGGCCTCGACCTGGCGGGCCGTCCGCCATCGGCTATTGGGCCGGCGCGCCCGCGTAGACGATGAACTCGAGGAGATTGCCGTCAGGGTCGCGGATGTAGATGCTGGTGCCATCGCCTCGCGCGCCCACGCGCTTCACCGGCCCTTCCTCGATGTGTGCGTTGGCGGACTTCAACGTCTCGATCAGCGCGTCCTGCGTGCCGTTCCAGACGAAGCAGAAATCGCCGCAGGCCGGAACCGCCGTGGGGCCGCGCAGCGTGAACGCGGGGTTTTCCCAGCGCAGGGGCATGTGGAAGTTGATCTTGTTGGCGCCGAAGTGCACGGCGAACGATTCCTCGTCGCGCGCCAGCCAGGCCTCCGGCTCCGGCGTGCGGAAACCGAGTGCGCGGTAGAAGTACATCATTTCGCGCGGGCGCCGGCAGGGGACTGCCACGTGGTCGAATGCTGCGATGGACATGTGAGGATTCCGGATTTCGATGGTCAGGCTGTGGAGAGGTCGAGCGCTGGAGCCTACGCCTGCATGGTCTCCGATACCAGCTGGTAGACCACTTCCACGGCATCGCGGCCGCGCGGCTGCGTCATGTCGCCGGCCAGTTCGCCGGCCAGCGAGACCACCGAGCTCATGACCGCGCCTGCGGCCTCGAACCGGCGGAAGGCCGCCGCCTCGGATCGCTCGCCCAGTCCGGCGCAGGCATCCACCACCACGTAGACGCGGTAGCCATTGGCGATGCCGGACAGCGTCAGCCAGTGCACCACGATCTCGGTCGCGATGCCGCAGACGATGAGCGTGCGCCGGCCGGTGGCGGACAGCGCGTCGCGGATCGCGGTGTTCTCGAAGGAGTCCGGCGTGGTGCGCTGCAGGTGCTGGTAGCGGCTGCGCACCTGCGTGATCTGCGGCACCACTTCGGGCTCGCCGCCGCCGCGCTTGGGAATGGTGAGCGCCAGCGTCGGCAGGTCGAACAGTTCGGCCAGCCTGGCCAGGCCCTGGACGGAGCGCAGCAGGCGCGCCGGCTCGACGGTGAGCGGCAGGTTGACGATGCCGGTCTGCACGTCGGCGAATACCACCACCGCGTCGGACGGCTGCAGCTTGGGGTTGACGACCATGGCGTGGATCTCCTTCATCGATGGCCTTGCGCTGGCCGCCCCTGGGCGGCCAGCATTTCCTCGGGGCCCAGGCCCAGCAGGCCGGACAGCACTTCCTCGTTGTGCTCGCCCAGCCGCGGGCCGGTCCAGCGGATCTGTCCGGGCGTACGGGTGAGCCGGGGCATCACGTTGGGCATGGCGAAGGTTCCGCCGCGCTCGCACGGCGCCTGCACGATCGCCTCGCGGGCCTGGAAATGCGGGTCCTGGAGCATGTCGGGCACGCGGTAGATCGCACCGAACACGATGCCGTGGCGGTCCAGGATCTCCTGCAGCTGGGCCGTCGGGAAGCGCCGCGTCCAGTCGGCGACGATGCCGTCGAGCAGTTCCTGGTGATCGGCCCGCGCGCGGTGGGTGGCGAAGCGCGGGTCGCCGGCCAGCTCTGGCTGGCCCATCGCTTCGCACAGGTGCGGGAACAGCGTGTCCTGGTTGGCCGCGATGATCAGCTCGCCGTCGGCCGTGGGATAGACGTTCGACGGCGCGATGCCCTTGAGCGTGCTGCCCATGCGCTGGCGCACCCGGCCTTCCACGGTGTACTCGGGGACCATCGCCTCGGTGCAGGCGAGCACCGATTCGTAGATGGCCGTGTCGACCACCTGGCCCCGGCCCGAGCGGTGGCGCTCCTGCAGCGCAGCCAGCGCGCCGACGATGGAGTACAGGCCCGCCAGCGAATCGCCGATGCTCAGGCCCAGGCGCGGCGGCGGCCGGTCGGGAAAGCCGACCACGTAGCGCAGCCCGCCCATGGCCTCGCCGGTGGAGGCGTAGGCGGCGCGGCGCGCATACGGCCCGGTCTGGCCGAAGCCGCTGGTGCGCAGCATGATGAGGCCGGGGTTGAGCGCCGACAGCTGCTCATAGCCCAGCCCCCAGGCTTCCAGCGTGCCGGGGCGGAAGTTCTCGATCAGGATGTCGGCCTCTTGCACCAGCCGCTTGAACGCCGCCTGGCCGGCCGCGCAGCGCAGGTCCAGCTCCACGGATTTCTTGTTGCGCGCCACGATGGGCCACCACAGCGCGTCGAACCACTGGCGCATGGGGTCGCCCTTCCCGGGCATCTCGATCTTGATGACCTCGGCCCCGAGGTCGCCCAGCACCTGTCCCGCGTAGGGGCCGGCCAGCAGGATGCCGGCCTCCACCACCTTCAGGCCCGCCAGCGGCGCGGCCGAGGTCTCTGCATGCAGCATCGGGTCCTGCCTTTCTCAATCCGCACGGATGTCGGCGTGCTCCACCACCCGGCGCAGCCGGCGCTCGTCCTGCGCGATGAATTGCCGGAGCTCCTCGCCCTGCATCAGCACGCCCTGGCCGACCTGCGCGTTCAGCTTGGCGACGATGGCCGGGTCGGACTGCGTGGCGCGGAAGGCCGCCGAGAGCCGGTCCACCACGGGCTGCGGGGTGCCCTTGGGCAGGAAGATGCCCATCCAGCCTTCGATGTGGAAGTCGGGCAGCACCTCGGAGATGGCTGGCACGTCGGGCAGCTCGGACACGCGGCGGGGCGTGGAGCCCAGCGCGCGCAGCCGGCCCGCCTTGATGTGCTCCAGGCTCGACGCCTTGTTGTCCAGCATGAAGTCGACGCGGCCGGAAATCAGGTCCACCAGCGCGGGCGCGCTGCCGCGGTAGGGAATGTGGTTGGCCTGCACGCCCGAGAGCATCTTGAACATCTCGCTGCCCACGTGGCTGGAGTTGCCCGTGCCCGTGCTGGCGTAGTTCAGCTTGCCGGGATGGGCCTTGCCGTAGGCGATCAGGTCCTGCAGCGACTGGAACGGCGAGTTCGCCGGCACCACCAGCAAGAAGCCCGCGGTTGCCACCATGGCCACCGGGATCAGCTCGTTCGGGTTGTAGTCGAGCCTGCGGTACACGCCGGAGAACAGGGTGCTGCCCGCGTTCATCAGCACCGTGTAGCCGTCCGGGTGCGACTTGGCGACGAAGGAATTGCCGATCTGGCCGCCGGCACCGGTCTTGTTGTCGATGACGACCGGCTGGCCGAGTTCCTGGGCCAGCCGGGGCTGGATGGTGCGGGCCGCCACGTCGACGGCGCCGCCTGCCAGCGAGGGGACGATCAACATGACCGCCTTGGCGGGGTAGTCCTGGGCCCAGCCGGGCGTGGACAGGATGGCCATGGCGATCGCGCACGTCCATGCGCACAGTTTTCCGAACATGTCGTCTCCTTGCGTAAGTGGTATCTGGAACATCCGTTGATGAGAAATCAAAGCGTTGACGCGCGTGCGTGCCAGGCTCTTGCCAGCGGCTCCCTGAACTGCGGCGCGGCGATGCCGATCAGGGCCGCGGCCCGCTCGTGCACGCTGGCGCGTCGCAGGTCGGCCACGCCGAACTCGGTCACCACCACGTCGACCTCCAGGCGCGACAGCGAAGTCATCGCCTGCGGTCCCAGCGTGGCCACGATGCGCGAGCACGTGCCGGCGCTGTGCGTGGCGTTGAGCGCCACCACGCTCAGGCCGCCGGGGATGGCGCGCGCGGCGCGCGCGAAGTCCGGCGCACCGCCGGCGCCGCTGACCGCCCGGCCGCCCTGGTGCTCCAGGTTGCATTGGCCGAACAGGTCCACTTCCAGCGCCGAGTTCACCGCGACGAAGCGCTGGAGCCGCGCCAGCGTCTGGGGCGCGTGGGTTTCGTCGACGCCGACGATGCGCAGCCCGCGCGCCTGCGGCAGCCAGTCGTACAGCGCCGCGCTGCCGGCCACCAGGGTGGTGCGGTGCGCGGCATCCTCGTCCAGCGCGCCGGCCAGCGCCAGCTCCATCAGGCCATCGGAGATCAGCCCGGAGTGGATGGTGATGCGCCGGTGCCCGCGCAGGCTCCTGGCGATGGCCGTCGGTACCTTGCCCAGGCCGGTCTGCAGCGTGCAGCCATCGTCCAGCAGCCCGGCCACCAGGTGGCCGATGGTTTCGGTGGCCTCGTCGGTGCCGGTGGCATAGCTGGGCAGCGGGCAGGGCGCCTCGCACACCGCCTCGATCCGGTCGGCCTCCACCCAGCTGCCAAAGGGCAGCGGCGCCATCAGCGGGTTGACCAGCGCCACCACCCGCTTGCAGCGGCGCAGCGCCGCGGGCAGGAACTCCACGCTGGGGCCCAGCGACCAGCGTCCGTGTGCATCGGCGGGGGCGACCTGGATCACGCCCAGATCGAAGGTCTGCTCGGCCAGGTGGCGCAGGAAGCCGATGAAGGTGAGCGGCAGCGCCCGGTAGCGGCCCTGGCGCTGGGCCTCGGACAGATCCGGGCGCATCATCGGCCCGGTCAGCACGCAGGACGGGTGCAAGCGGTCGACATCGAAAGGATTGGGGAAGGTCGGTGCCACCGTGGTCGTGATGTGCAGCCCGCGCGAGCGCTCGGGATCGTGCTGCAGCGCCTCGACCCAGGCGCTCGGCGGCGTCAGGCCGCCGGCCACGTAGACGGATTGGCCAGGCTCGACCAGGCCGACCAGGGACTGCAGCGGGCGGATCATGCCGGCCGCCTTGCGCGCACGCGCACTCGGCGCCATTCGATGGGGGGCATCACTTGTCTCCTGAGAATCGATCGGAGCCAAGGGTATGGAGCGGCGCTGCTGCCAACAACCGGGCTACAGGCCATTTGCTCCACAATGTGGAGCATGAAGGCGCCCGAGCCACCGGCCCGCACCGGCACGCAGAGCATCGAGCGCGCGGTGCATCTGTTGCGCGAATTGGCCGCGCGCGGTGCGCGGGGCTGGGGGCTGCGCGGCCTCGCCGGGCACTGCGGGCTGGAGGTCGCCACCGTGCACCGGATGCT
This sequence comes from Pseudorhodoferax sp., assembly GCF_047601025.1. Classification (NCBI taxonomy): domain Bacteria; kingdom Pseudomonadati; phylum Pseudomonadota; class Betaproteobacteria; order Burkholderiales; family Comamonadaceae; genus Pseudorhodoferax; species Pseudorhodoferax sp. The sequence continues at coordinate 5,107,033 of NZ_JASGJZ010000001.1, read as the reverse complement.
GAAGTGCCTGGTCGACACGGGCCTGGTGCAACAGCGGGCGTCCGACCGGCGCTATCTGCTGGGGCCGCTGAACTTCGAGCTGGGCCTCTGCGTGCCCAACCGGATCGGCCTGCCGGAAGCGGCCCGGCAGGCCGTGCGCCAGCTGGCGCGCAAGTTTTCCAGGGTCACCAGTTCGGTGGTGGTGCGCAGCGGCGACGAGTGCATCTGCATCGCGCGGGCCGGCGCGGCATCGTTCGACAGCCAGGCCTCCGCCATCCGGGAAGGGCACAGCGCGCCGCTGTTGTCGCGGCTGAGCGGCATGGCCATCGTGGCGGCACTGCCGCCGCACGAGGCGGAACCCCTCGTCGCGCGCAGCCAGCTGCGGCTGGCGCATTTCGGTGGGGACTTCCTGGCGCACGCGCGCACCATCCTGCAGGACAGCCGCTGCAGGGGCCATGCCTTCAGCGCCGGCGCCGTGCTGTACCGGGTGCATTCGCTGGCAGTGGCGTTCGGGCCGGAAAACGCCCCCATCGGCTCCATCGCCGTGTCCGCCTGGAGCGATGACTACTCGGCCGATGCCCTGCAGGCAGTGCTGCCGCACCTGCAGGCCGCCGCCGTGGTGCTGGCGGCGCATGCGCCCCAGGCGTGAGCCGCGGGCATGCGGGACATGCCTCTGTGCCATGCTGCTCCGCGGCGATGGCGCGATGTCCACATTGCTTCGCGTCGAATCGCCGATTCGAGGATTCCCAATTGATGCTGTATCTCGCATTGCCTATGCTCGTCCCGCCGTGGATTCGGGCGGCGGCTTGCGGCGGACGCGTGCGGCACGCGTGAGCGTCCAGGCGAGACAGGTCGGCATGGGCCGAGGTTCCGGTGCGGACCGCCGGCTTCGCCCAGCCATCCGGGAATGGCAGGCATGCAACGAATGACGCAGTCGAGCAAAGGAGACATTGGCATGAAGAACCATGCATGCGCGCCGGCGCGGCGTTCATGGCTGCGCGCCGCGGGCACCGCGGCCGCCATCGGATGGGGCGTGCTCGCCCTGGCCCCCACGGCCAGCGCGCAGGCCTGGCCCACCAGGCCGGTGCGGATCGTGATCGCGTCGTCCGCAGGCTCCTCGGGCGACCTGCTGGCGCGCATGCTGGCGCCGCGGCTGGAAAGTCTCTGGAAGCAGCCGGTCGTCGTCGAGCCCAAGCCCGGCGCCAGCGGCATCGTGGGCACCGAATACGTCATCAACGTCAACGACGGCCATACGCTGCTGCTGGGCACGCAGACGGCGCTGATGTCCAAGTTCACGCAGAAGAACCTGCGCTTCGATCCGCTGGCCGACCTGCTGCCGGTCGCCAAGGTGATCCACTACCAGATGGTCATCGCGACCAATGCGCCGACGGCCAGGCAGGCCGGCACACTGGCGGCGCTGGTCGCCCTCAGCAAGTCCACGCCGGACGGCCTGTTCTTCGCGGGCAACGGGCCCACCTCCATCTTCAACCTGTCGATGGCGATCATGAACCGCGATCTCGGGCTGCGCATGGCCACGGTGGACTTTCCCAGCGTGAGCGCGATGAACCTCGCGCTGCTGCGCAACGACGCGCAGCTGATGGTGAACACGCCCAGCTCGGTGAAGGGCCAGATCGACAACGGCACGGTGGTGCCGCTGGCGGCGGTCAACCCGGAGCGCTACGCCAACCTGCCGCAGGTGCCCACGCTGAAGGAGGCGACCGGCTACGGCGGCTACCTCCCGCTGCTGTGGGCCGGCTTCTTCGCCCCCCGGGGCACGCCCGCCGCCGTCATCCAGAAGATCGACCAGGACCTGCGCGCCGCGCTCGACGACCAGCTGAAACAGCAGATCGAATCCACGCTCACCGGTAACGTCGTGGCGTCGTCGCCCGCCGTCTTCGCCAGGGAGATCCAGGCCGAGACCGCCGTGTGGCGCGACATCTTCAAGGCCATGGACTTCAAGCCGGAGTGAACGCCGTGAACGGACCGCTCGACGGCCTGCGCGTCCTCGACCTCACCTCCAACTTCATGGGGCCGTACGCCTCGCTGCTGCTGGCCGACATGGGCGCGGACGTGTGCAAGATCGAGGCGCCCGAGGGCGACACCACGCGCAACGTGGGCCCGTCGCGCCATCCCGGCATGGGCGCGATCTTCCTGCACCTGAACCGCAACAAGCGCAGCCTGGTGCTGGACCTGAAGAACCCGGCCGGGCAGGCCGCCATCCGGCGCATGCTGGCGCGGGCCGACGTGCTGCTGTACAGCCTGCGGCCGCAGGCCATGGCCCGGCTCAAGCTGTCGTACGAGCAGGTGCGCGAGGCCAATCCGCGCCTGGTCTACTGCGGCGCCTTCGGCTTCGGCCAGAACGGTCCGTACGCCGCGCGCCCGGCCTACGACAACCTGATCCAGGCCGCCGTGGGCCTGCCGATGACGCAGGCGCGCAAGACCGGCGGCCCGCCGACCTACGTGGGCACGGCCATCGTGGACCGCATGGTCGGCATGGCCACCAGCAACGCGATCCTGGCCGCGCTGCACCTGCGCAGCCACACCGGGCGCGGGCAGGCGGTGGAGGTGCCGATGTTCGAGACCTTCGCGCACTTCGCGATGGGCGACCACCTGTACGGCCACACCTTCGTGCCGCCCATCGGCGGCTGGGGCTACGAGCGCATGACCAGCCCGGAGCGCCAGCCCTACCGCACGGCCGACGGCTACATCAGCGTGGAGGTCTACACCGACCGGCACTGGCAGCGCCTGTTCGAGGCCGTGGGCCGGGCCGAGCTGGCGCAGGACCCGCGCTACGCCGACGTGCACGCGCGCGCACGGCACATGGGCGAGCTGTACGAGTTCCTGAACCGCACCTTCGCCACCCGCGGCTCGGACGACTGGGTGGCGCTGCTGACGCAGGTGGACATCCCGGCGATCCGCATGAACACGCCCGAGACGCTGCTGGACGATGCGCACATGCAGGCGGTGCGCTTCTTCGGCGTGCAGCAGCACCCGAGCGAGGGGGAGATCCGCACCATCGGCATCCCGCAGCAGTGGAGCGAGAGCCCGGCCACGCTGCGCCACCCGGCGCCGCGCCTGGGCGAGCACACGGAGGAACTGCTGCGCGAATACGGCTTCAGCGCGCCGGAGGTCGAGGCGCTGCTGCGCATGGGCGGCGCGCAGCGCGCACCGGCGGCCTGACCGTTCCGTCGCCGCGCGCCGGGGCGAGACCCAGCAGCGGCATGCCGGCGATCTCTTCCGGTCAAGGCCTCATGTTCTCGGCGAGCGTCCTGATGTCCTCGACGTTCTCGAGATCCATGACCAGTTCCCTGAGTCGGTCGACCTTCTGGCGGGGCAGGACCAGCGAGGCGTTGTCTTCGTACTTGCCGACGATCTCGGCGTCGCTTGCCGGATTGTTCTGTGCGCCGCGGTTGGCCAGCATTCGATGCTCGAGCAATCTGCCGCCTTGGAGCTTGATGCGCACCCAGCCAGGGAATGCACCGGGATAGCCCGTATCGTCCGATTCCGTGAACCTGAGCTTGCGGGCCAGCTTCAGGATGCCGGCATCGCCGATGACTTCGTCGCTGAATTCCCGCAGCCCCACCGTGCCCCGGTGGAGCATGGCAGACACCACGTAGGGCAGGCTGAACTTCGCGGTGTAGGCGGTCTTGGGCGCGTAGCGGTCCTCCAGCGGCTTGCACAGCAGTTCTGCCTGCATCGGCGAGATGATGCACTCGATCTCCTCGATCTCATCCAGCGAGAACTTGTTCTTGCCGACGAGCTCCTTGATGCAATCGAGAAAGGCCTGGGTGTGGTGGCAGCAGGGATAGAGCTTGTAGGCGATGTCGTTGACTTCCCATTTCTGTCCGAGGCCGGCCACCGCCTTCGTCAGATCGTAGTTCCCTTCCGGCAGGAAGGATGGGAAGAAGCCATAGCGCCCCTCGAACACGGTGTTGGGGCCGGTGACGCCTTCCTGCGCCAGCAGGGTCGCCACGATGCCGCTGTAGGCGGCCCAGCCCGGCTGGATCTGCTTGAGCGAGGACTTGGCGTTCAGGCATTCGAGGATGCCCGACGCCTGGCTGCCCGCGATGCCCAGCGCGTTGCACTGCACGTCCTCTGGAAGGCGCTGGAGCTTTCCGGCGATCAGGACGGTGCCAAAGATGCCGACCAGCGCCGTCGCATGGTAGCCGCGCATGTGAAAGATGCCAGGCGCGGCCATGCCCAGCCGGGTGGTCGTTTCGTAGCCGGTGGTCACCGCGGTGAGAAAGTCCTTGCCGCTGGCTCCGACGGCCTCGGCCATGGCCAGGCTGCTCGGCACGACGATCGAACTGATGTGGATGACCGACCCCTGGTGGGTGTCGTCGAAATCGGGGCCGTGGGCGGCCGTGGAATTGATCATCGCCGCGGCGGCGGCGGAGAACCTGTCGGCCTGGCCGATGATGCTGGATTCGGGGTTCGTGCCCAGCCGGGCCATGGATCGCTTGACCGCCTGGGTGGTCTCGTCACCCGATGCGGCAAGGCAGATGCCGATGGTATCGAGTACGTGGAACTTGGCATGGGTCAGCGCATCGGCCGGAATGTCGGAGAAGCCGAGCTGCGTCGAGAATCGGATGAGCTTCTGAGAAAGGGTCGGATCGGACATGGCTTGGTTTCCTTGCAGTGAATTCGGTGCGTTCAGAGCCGCACCTGTATGGATTGGCTCTCGGCATGGGCCAGCACCGATCCGGCGCCGGACTCGCGGCCAAACCCCGACTGCCTGAAGCCGCCGAAAGGCATCGCCGGATCGGTCTCGCCGAAGGTATCGACCCAGGTGCGGCCGGCCTTCGTGGCCTTGGCCACCTGGTGGGCGCGCGAGACGGCGCGGGTCCGGACGGCGGCGGCCGGACCGTCGGTGGAGTCGCTGGCCTGGGGGATGGCATCGCCCTCGTCCTTGAATGGGATGAGCGAGGCCACGGGGCCGGGGATTTCGTCGCGGGCGATCGTCATCGGTTGGGCCACGCCCGAGAACACGATGGGGCCGATGAAGAAACCCGGGCCTTCGACCGGCGTGCCGCCGGCCAGCAGCGTGGCGCCGCCTTCGCCGCCTGCGTCCACATGGGACGTGACGCGGTCCAGCGGCGTGCGCGAGATCACCGGGCCGCGCTTGGTGGCCGGCTCGAAGAGGTCGCCGACCTTCGGGTCGGCCGCGATCCGGGTGATGCGCTCGGCCACCTCGCCGTAGATGGCCTCCTGCACGAAGACACGGGCACCGGCCGCGCAGATCCGGCCGGAGTCGCCGGGGTGGCTGAGTGCAGCGGCCATGGTGGCCTGCTTCATGCTCGGATGCGTCAGCTCGACGCCCGGCGGGGCACGGCGTCCTCGCGGATCATGGCCGCGGCCTTCTCGCCGATCATGATGCAGGGGGCGTTGGTGTTGCCCGAGGTGATGGTGGGCATGACGGCGCCGTCGGCCACGCGCAGCCGGGCCACGCCATGCACCTGCAGGCGCGGGTCGACCACCGCCATCGCGTCCTTGCCGATCTTGCAGGTGCCCACCTGGTGCCAGCCGCAGTTGCCGTTGGTCTTGATGTGGTCCAGCAGCGCCTCGTCATCCTGTACCTGCCGGCCGGGCATTTTCTCGTTGACCACGCGCGCGGAAATCGGCGCCTGCGCCATGATCTCGCGCATCTTGCGCAGGCCGACGATGGTGCGGCGGCCATCGTCCGGATCCGACAGGTAGTTGGGCTGGAAGGCCGGGGCCGCCAGGGGATCAGGCGACTTGAGCGTGACGTGGCCGCGCGAGGCGGGGTTGAGCAGCACCACGCCGGCGCTGACGCCGGGGAAATCGTCCACCAGCACGATGCCTTTCTGCGGATGGAAGGTATAGGACACCGGGCGCAGCACCATCTGCAGGTCGGGGTGCGCCAGTTCGGGCGCGCTGCGCACGAACACCGCCGAGGCCGACACCGACAGGCCCAGCAGCCCCTTGCGGGTCAGCAGGTACTTGGCGCCCTCGAAGTACTTCTTCCACCCGGCCAGCGTGCTGTTGTAGGAGCTGCCCGGCGTCACCTCCCAGATCATGGGGCCGAACCAGTGGTCCTGCAGGTTCTGGCCCACCCCCGGCAGGTGCTGGTGCACGGCGATGCCGTGGGACTGGAGCATGGCGCCGTCGCCGACGCCCGAGAGCATCAGCAGGTGCGGCGAGTTCAGCGAGCCGCCCGACAGCACGATCTCGCGGCGGGCGGCGATGATGCGCTTGCGGCCGTCGTGCAGCACCTCCACGCCCGTGGCCTCGCCGTTCTCGATGACGACGCGCAGCACCTGGGTGCGATCCATCACCTTCAGGTTCCGGCGGTGCAGCACCGGCTCGATGAAGGCGTTGTAGCTGGTCTCGCGGCGGCCGTCGCGGATGGTGTGCTGGTGGTAGTCGGCGCCTTCGTAGGGCGGGGCGTTCAGGTCGTCCACGCGCGGGTAGCCCGCCCGGTCGGCCGAGCGCACGTAGTCCTCGATGGTGGGGTGCTTGAGGATGGGATCGCTCACGCGCAGCATCCCGTCGCCGTTGTGGAACGCGCTGGCGCCGCGCGTGTTGCTCTCGGACTTCAGGAAGTACGGCAGCACGCCCTCCCAGCCCCAGCCGTCGGCGCCGAGCTGTTCCCAGCCGTCGAAGTCCAGCGGGTGGCCACGCACGTAGACCATGCCGTTGACCGCGCTGGTGCCGCCCATGGTCTTGCCGCGCGGCCAGAAGATGGAACGGTCCTTGGCGCCGGGCACGGGCTCGGTGAAGTAGCTCCAGTTGTAGGCCGGCTCGCGGAACATCTGGCCCATGCCGGCCGGCGCGCGGATCCAGAAGTAGTCGGCCGAGCCGCCCGCCTCGATCAGCAAGACCTGGTTGTCGGGGTCTTCCGACAGCCGGCTGGCCACCGGGCAGCCGGCAGAGCCGGCGCCGATCACGATGTAGTCATAGCTCTCCATGGCGGCTCCGCGTCACTTGCCCTTGCGCGACTGCAGCACCACCTCGTCGGACGGGCGCGCCACGCTGCCGGGCACCACTTCCTGGATGTCCATCACGGGCTGGTCGTATTCCTTGCTCATCACCACCGGGCCCAGCGTGATGGGGGCCTCGCCCATGTGGTCGAGCTTGCCGAAGCGGAACTTGCCGCGCGTGGTGCTGAACTCCTGGGTCTTGATCTGGTTCATCACCGCGTCGGCGTCCGTGGACTTGGCCTTCTCGACGGCCGCGGCCCACGCCATGATGCAGTCGTAGGTCATCGTGGCGTCGTCGCTCGGATACTGGTTGTAGCGGGCCTTGAACCGATCGATGAATTCACGGCCCTCGGGCGAACGCGGCAGGTAGTTGAACGGCGCGCGCGCATAGCCGATGGTGCCCAGGACCGCCTCGTCGCCCAGCAGCTTGAGCGTGTTGGTGTCATACATCATGGCGAACTGGTTGTCGATCTGCTTGAAGAAATCGATCGCCTTGCCCTGCTTGCTGACGGTGATGATGTCGCTGCCGTAGATGATGGAGAACACGAAGTCGGGCTTGGCCGCCAGGATCTTGTTCAGCGCGGCCGTGAAATCCTGGGAGCCCGCCTTCACGTACTCCTCGACCACGAGCTGCGACTGCGGGTTGAGTTCCTTGTTGAACTCCTTGAACGCATCGATGCCCATGTGGCCGCCCACGGTGTCCACGGCGATGACGCCCACGCGCTTGAACTTCTGCTTGGCGGCATAGCCGGCCACGGCGCGGTACATCATGTACTGGCTGGGCGCGGTCGAGAAGACGTAGGGCTGGAACTGCTTCATCGTGAGGTCGTCGCCCGCCGCCGCGCCCACGCACATGGGCACCTTCTGCTTGGCCGAGACGGCGCTGCTCACGGCCAGCGCGGCACCGGTGGAGTTGGGGGCGACCAGCAGCACGCCGCCGTTGCGCACGATCTGCAGGGACTGGCTGACGGCGCGCTGCGGGTTGGTCCCGTTGTCCTGCGCGTCCAGCAGCACTTGGCGGCCCAGCACGCCGCCGCGCTTGTTCAGCACCTCGGTCGCATACTCGGCGCCGCGGTGCGACATCTGGCCGAGGCTGGCATTGGAGCCGCTCATCTCGAACGAGCTGCCGATCCTGATGGGTTCGCCCGACTGGGCGGATGCACCGGCCCACGACAGGGCCAGTACGGAAGCGAGCAGAGTGCGTTTCATGCTTGTTGTCTCCTGGGTTGAAAAAGAGCGGGCGGTTCAGATGGCGGCCGCGGGTGCGTCGAAGCCTTCGCGCTCCAGCGGCGCGATGTGGCCCTTGTCGATGGCGTACCAGCGCTGGCAGACGAGGTCGGTGAACTTCATGTTCTGCTCGGCCAGCACGATGCCCACCCCGGTGCCGCGCAGCGCCTTGATGGCCTCGGCCACGCGCAGCACCACGATGGGGGCGAGGCCCTCGCTCGGCTCGTCCATCAGCAGCAGGCGCGGGCGCAGCATCAGCGCGCGGCCGATGGCTACCATCTGCCGCTGGCCGCCCGACAGCTTGCCGGCGTAGCGGCCCAGCAGGGGCACCAGCTCGGGGAACAGTTCCAGCACCTGGCGCATCTGCTCCTGCTGCGGGCCCTCGGCGCCGATGGCCAGGTTCTCCTGCACCGTCAGGGAGCGGAACAGCCGGCCGCCGCTGGGGCAGATGGCCAGGCCCGCGGGCACGCGCTGGTGGGCGGGCAGGGCGGAAATGGAGCGGCCCTGCAGCACGATGCTGCCCGACACGTGGGGAATCAGGCCCGCGATGGCCGCGATGAAGGTGGTCTTGCCCGCGCCGTTGCGCCCGACCAGGCCGACCACTTCGCCAGGCTGCACGGTCAGATGGCCGTCGCGGATCACCCGCACCTGGCCGTAGCCTGCATCGAGCCCGGACACCTGCAGCAAGGCTTCAGAGTTCTTCGCCAAAGTAGGCCTCCTTCACGCGTTCGTCGCGCCGCACCTGCTCGGGCGTGCCATCCATCAGAAGCTTGCCGTTCACCAGCACGATCACGCGCGTGGCGAACGAGAACACGATGTGGGTGTCGTGCTCGACGAAGACGATGGGAATGCGCTCGCGCTGCGCGATGGTGCGGATGTGCGCCAGGCACTCGGCCGATTCGGCGCGGCCCATGCCTGCCGTGGGCTCGTCGAGCAGCAGGATCTTGGGGCTGGTGGACAGTGCCACGGCCAGCTCCAGCGAGCGCTGGTCGCCGTGGCCCAGGGTGCCGGCCAGCATGCCGCGCTTGGCCGCCAGGCCCACGCGCTCCAGCAGCTCGGCCGCCTCGGACTGCATCGTGGCGGCGGCGCTGCGCCACATGTTCCAGGCGCGCCCGCGCGCCATCATCAGCCCGAGCTGCACGTTCTGCTGCACGGTGTAGCTCGGAAAGACGCTGCTGACCTGGAAGGAGCGGCCCAGCCCCCGCCTGACGCGGTGCCACGGCGGCTGACGCGTCACCGTTTCGCCGAACAGGCGCACGTCGCCGGTGTCGGGCCGCTTGCGGCCCGTCAGCAGGTCGAACAGCGTGCTCTTGCCCGCGCCGTTGGGGCCGATGATGGCCAGCGATTCGCTCGCGTGCACGGCAAAGGAGACGTCGCTCACCGCGGTGAAGTCGCCGAAGGACTTGCTGAGGCTGGTGGCCTGCAGCACAGGTGCTGCCGTGCTCATGCTCCGGTCCCTTCCTGCGCGCCGGCGGTGCCGGTGTCGTGGTGCCGGCGCCAGGGCGCCAGCTGCGCGATGCGCGGCCCGATGCCTTCGCGGAACAGCAACGCGCACAGAATCACCAGCACGCCCACCATCAGGTCGGAGTGCGGCGAGAAGGACTGCACCCAGGCGCGCGACGCCTCCAGGACGATGGCGCCCACGACCGGCCCCAGGAAGCTGCGGCGGCCGCCGAGCGCCACCATCATCAGCAGCATCATGCTGGTCATCCAGGCCGTCAGCTGCGGCTCCACCGCGCCTTCGGTCCCGGCCCAGACCACGCCGAGCAGCGTGGTCAGAAAGCCCGCGATCACCATCGCCGTGATTTCGTACAGCTTGGGGTTCGCCCCGGTGGAGGCCACGCGGTCGGCGTTGTCCCGCACCGCGCCCAGCATGGCGCCGAACGGCGAGGCCAGCAGCCGCAGCAGCACCACGGCGACCAGCAGCATCGCGGCGACGGCCACGTAGTGCTGCACGACGTCGCTGTCCAGCCACTCGGGGATCGGGATGCCGACCAGGCCCTCGTCGCCGCCGGTCAGCCGGTAGTTGCGCGACACCAGCACGAAGGCCACCTGGCCGATGGCCATGGTCAGCAGGCCGAAGAACAGGTGCCGGGCGCGCAGCGAGATCACGGCGATCAGCAGGCCCAGCGGCAGCGAGATGGCGAGCGCCAGGCCCGCGGCCTGCCAGAAGCCGATGTCGAACTTCATCACGCCGATGGCCACCACGTAGGCGCCCAGGCCGAAGAACACCCCCATGCCCATGGAGATCAGGCCGGTGGCGCCCACCAGCAGGTTCAGTGCCATGGCGCCACCGGCCAGCAGCACGATGCGCGTGGCTTCCGGCAGCAGCGCCGGCGATACCACCAGGGGCAGCAGGCACATGGCGACGCCGAAGAGGGCGATGCCCAGCAGCCGGGAGAGGGAGAACAGTTCCATGGCCTCAGTCCCTTCCGGCGATGGTCTTGAACCCCGTGGGGCGGGCCAGCAGGACCAGCACCATGACCATGAAGATCACGATCTCGCCGCCGCGGTCGATGAACATCGTCGACACCGTCTCCGCCACGCCGATGAGCATGGCGGCGGCCAGCGCGCCCCAGACCGCGCCCAGGCCCCCGACCACGATGATGGCGAAGGCGATGACGACGATGCTCACGTCCATCTGCAGGTTGATGGCCCCGCGCGGCGCGGCGATCACGCCGGCGATGCCCGCCAGCAGCGCCGCGATGCCCATCACCCGGGTGCGCAGGCGGCGCACGTCCACGCCCACGGCCTCCAGCATCTTCGGATCGTCCACGGCAGCGCGGATCAGGCGCCCGGTGCGGCTTTTGCCGAGGATCACCCAGAGGTAGAGCGCCACCAGGGCGGCCGTCAGCACGACCGCGAGCTGGTAGCTCGGCAGGCGCAGGGGGCCAAGCGCGATGGCCCCGGACAGCAGGGGCGGCGGAGACACCGATTGCGGCTCCACGCCGAACGCCATGCGCGACAGGTTGTTGATGACCAGCACGAGGCCGAAGCTGATCAGCAGCTGCCCCCACACGCCGGCCACGTAGATGGGGCGGAACAGCGTCATCTCCAGCGCCATCGCCCCCAGGGCCACCGCGATGGGCACCACGATCAGGGCGATCGCCAATCCCGTGGTGGTTCCCCATTGCTGGATGCACAGGGCGGCGCCGAAGGCAGCCACCATGAAGAGCGAGCCATGGGCCAGGTTGACGACCCCGAGGGCCCCCCACAGCAAGGTGAGGCCGGAGGCCACCAGAAAATACAGGGCGCCGTTGGCGATGCCTGCCAGCACCTGCGCCCCTAGCAATTGCCAATCCATCTCGTCTCCTTGCGTTGCACTTGGCCGCGGCCTCTGGGTGCCGCTTGTTGGATGGTCCGGGGCCGCAGCGCCTTCGCTGAAGGCGCTGGCAGCGACCGCTCTGGCGGCCGGGAACTCAGGGGTGCGCGGCTTGCGCCAGGCTGCTGGCCAGCGCTCTGGCGCCCTGGGCGTCGTCCCAGATGCACGCCTGCAGCCGCGCGCCGATCTGCGCGCCCGTGCCTCCGGCCAATCCATCGCCCTTGGCCAGGACCTGCTCCTTGGTCAGCGGCTTGCGCGGCGTGCCCCGGCTGTCCACCACCATCGCGTAGCGCTCGCTGCCGTCCGTCAGGCGCAGGCGTACGCCGGTGGCGAAATGGTTGGGGTAGTACTTGCGCGCCAGCTCCTCGCTCAGCTCGAACCGCACCTTGCGCGCCACGCTGCGGATCGCGGGGTCCTCCAGGAACTCGTTGCCGTAGGCGTCGTAGCGCTGCGGGCCGTAGGCCAGCGTGGCCCCCACGATGTAGGGACAGGCGTATTGCGCCGCCATGCTGCCCTTCGGGTCCTGCAGCATGTGCTGGTCGGCGATGAGCTGCGGGCCGCTGACGGTGATGGACGCGATGCTGTCCGTCGGCGTGCTGAAGTCCTGCGTGACCTCGCGCAGCGCGTCGATGGTCGAATGGAACAGCCTGCAGCATGAATAGGGCTTGAAGCTGATGTTGTGGATCTGCAGCTTCTCCGCGGGCTCGACGTGGCGCAGCGGCCCGCCGAACAGCGCGGCGAGCCCGTACGTGCCTTCCACCGAGCGCCGCGGCGACGTGACCGACGGCATGCGCGCGAACTCGGCGGCCAGCACGCCGTTGCGCGCACCGAAGCCGGCATGCACGCGCTTGACCTCGCCGCCGCCGGCCTCGTCGGAAAACTGCATGGCGCCGCAGGCTTGCGAGAGGGCATGGCCCCAGGCCGAGACCAGCATGTCGGCCGTGACGGCTTCGCCGCTGCGGTAGGCGTGCAGGCAGATGCATGCCGTCGCGGCGCCGAAGGAGCCGAACACCGATGTCGGATGGAAACCCCGGTGCACGGTTTCCATGCCGCCCGCCGAGGCGCCCAGCAAGGCCATGGCCTCGTAGCCGGCGGTCAGCGCGCGCACCAGATCGGCCTGCGGGGCATCCATGTCGGCGGCCAGGGCGAGCGTGGCGGGGATGATGGCCGAGCCCGGGTGGCTCAGGGTTTCGTCGTGCGTGTCGTCCAGCTCGAAGCTGTGCGCGGCCGTGCCGTGCACCAGGGCCGCGACCGAGGGCTCGGCGGTCCAGGCGCCGGCCAGCACCGGGCTGGCGCCGGTGCCGGCGAAGCGCTTCGTCCACTGCGCGAGTTCGCGCGTCCAGGGGCGCGAGGCACCCCACAGCGAGACGATGCAGTTGTCCAGCAGCAGCGTGCGCACCGCCTCGGTGTCGGCGGCGGTGCGCGGCGCATTGGCCACCTGGGCGATGTAGTCCGCCAGTTCGGCAGTCATCGGGGCGCTGGTGGCGTCCTGGATGACGGCACCCCCAAGCTTGGAAAGCGTGCTCATGGTCGTTGTCCGTTGCGTTCGTTGACCAGCCGTGCTGGTGGGAAATTGCCGGCGCGCGTGCATGCGCGCGCTGCTGGCAGCGATCTTTTCCGGATCAGCTCTTGGTGAGTTGCACCAGGCGCCGCCAGTGGGCCGCCTCGTCCGCGGCGCGTGCCTTGGCCTGCGCCGCGTTCTGGAAGTCCACCTCCAGATACTGGGCGGCGCAGAAGGCCTTGAACTCCGGTGACTGCGTGATGGAGGCCAGCGCCTCCGACAGCTTGTTGCCGATGGCGGCCGGCGTGCCGCGTGGTCCCATGGTCCAGATCGGCGAGACCAGGTCGTAGCCCTGGATGCCGGCCGACTCGTTCATGGTGGGCGCGTCGGGCAGGTGCATCGAGCGCTTGGCCGAGGTGATGGCCAGCAGGCGCAGCCGGCCGCCTTTGACCAGCGGCAGGGCCGCGGCGCCCGAGAAGGCCACGTCGACCTGGCCGTTGCCGGTTTCGACCATGGCCTGCGATCCGTTTTTATAGGGGGCGTGCACCATTTCGATGCCGGCGATGGCGTCCAGCAGCGCGCCGCCCATGTGCGACGGCGTGCCTTGCCCCGCCGAGGCGTAGGTGACCGAGCGCGGTTTGCGCTTGGAGGCGGCGACCACGTCGGCCACGCTCTTGAAGGGCGAGTCCGGCGCGGTGACCATGAACAGCGGCGAACTGGCCAGGCGCGCGATGGGCTCGAAGTCGGCCACCGGGTCGTAGGGCGTCTTGTCGATCAGCGGCGTGGTGTAGTGGGCCGAGAAAGTGCACAGCAGCGTGTAGCCGTCGGGAGCCGACTTGGCGACGTAGTCCGTGCCCACGGCGCCCCCGGCACCGGGCTTGTTCTCGACGATGCTCGCGTTGTTCCAGAGCTTGCCCAGTGCCATGGAGACTTGGCGGGCGACCAGATCCGTGCCTGCGCCGGCCGCGACCGGAACGATGAAGCGGACAGGCCGTTCCGGCCAGGCCGACTGGGCCCATGAGGGCCTGGCCAGCAACGCGCTGGCGGCAGGCAAGCTGGCGAGAAGGGTACGGCGAGAAAGCATGGATGTTTCCTGGGTCGTGTTCGAAGTCCGGTCTCAGCGCTTGGAGCCCAAGGCCTTCTTCCAGAAGCGTTCCGTGGAGGCCACTTCGTCGCGGGCTTCTTCCAATGTGGTCGGTGCGGGCTGCAGCGACATGTTGTTCAGCTTTTCGAGCACGGCCGGATCGGCCAGCACCTTGCGCAGCGCGGTGTTGAACTCCTGCGCCATCTCCTTGGGCAGGTCCTTCGGGGCGAAGAAACCCAGGAAGGTGTGGAACTCCACTCCCTCGACGCCCAGTTCCTTGAACGTTGGCACGTCGGGCAGCATCTGCGAGCGCTGGGTGCCGGAGACGGCGATCACGTGCGCCTTGCCGGAGCGGTGCACCGCCATGGCTTCGGGCATGCCCGTGATGCCGGCGGCGATCTGGCCCGCCATCACGTTCTGGATGACCTGGCTCGAGCTGTTGTAGGGCACGGGCACCATCCGCACGCCCCAGTGGCGGGCCAGCGCCTCGCCGATGACGGTGGGCGCGCCGTCGACGAAAGGCACGCCATACGAACGCGCCGGCTCCTCCTGCTTGACCGCCGCGGCGTAGCCGGCGAAGTCCTGGTAGCTGGCGCGGGCAGGGATGCTCAACGTCCACACCGAGCGCGCCGCCTGGCCCAGTGCGGTGAAGTCCTTTTCGGCATCGTATTTGGCGCTGGGCATCGTCAGCGGCACGGTGATCATCGAGTGATCGACCGTGAACAGCAGCGTGGCGCCGTTCGGCGCCGCGGTCTGCACGAACTGGGTGCCGATCTGCCCGCTGGCGCCGGCCTTGTTCTCGACGAAGGCGGGTTGTCCCAGTTCCTGCGCCAGGCCCTGGGCGAGCAGCCGGGCGAGCACGTCGGTGCCGCCTCCCGCCGCGTAGGGCACGATGATCTTGATCGGAGCCTTGAAGGTCTGTGCTGCTGCGAACAGGGGCGTCAGGCCGCACAGGACGAAGACGGCCGCCGCCACGGCCGTGGAATGGGTGCGCATGCTCTTGTCTCCTGGACGGTTGCTTGTGCCCGCATGGTCTTGCAGGCACAAGAGTTTTCCAACTGGAGAATTCCGAAGCCGCGATTCGCCGCGGTCGAAGCGGTGCGCAGGTGTCGGGGGCGCCGTGCTACGGCGCTTTGTCGGCGGCCTCGTCCTGTGGCTGGTTCGCCAGCTGCACCAGCAGCGCTCGGGGAGCCGGGCCCAGGCTGCGTGCACGCGGCGTCGCGATCTGGACGACGCGGCGGGCCGGGGCATCGGTGATGTGGACGGCCACCACGCCGTCGAACTGCGCCAGGCTGACCTCGCATTCTGGCTGCACCGTCACGCCCAGCCGGGCCTGGGCCAGGCTCATCGCCGCGCCCGTGCTGCGCACGCTGTACTTGGGCTTGTACTCGAGGCCCAGCTTGCGCGCCCGGTTGGAGAATGCGGCCTCCATCGCGTGGACCACGATCAGGTCCTCGGACAGCAGTTCCTTGAAGCACACGCTCGTGCGCGCGGACAGCGGGTGCGATTGGGGCACGACGGCCACCAGCAGGTCCGTGCGGTAGGGCGCGACGTGGACGCCGCCGAGATCGAGGTCCGGCGCCACGGCGAACACGCCGATGTCGGCATCGCCTTGGGCGACCGCCTGCACGATGCCGGCGTTCTCCAGTTCGCGCACCACCAGCTCGACCTGCGGGAAGTCGCGCGCAAAGTTGCCCAGTTCCCGCGCCAGGAAGGGCACGAAGATCGAGCGCGCCGAGGCGACGACCACTTCGCCCCGCAGCCCGTCGCTGAAGGCGGCGATCTCCGCGCGCATGGTGTCCAGGTCCGCGAACAGCTTGCGGACGTAGCGCGCGACCACCTCGCCCGCCGCCGTGGCCACCACGCCCTTGGGGGTGCGTTCGAGCAGCTGGATGCCTGCGATCTCCTCGAAATCCTGGATGCGCTTGGTCGCGGTGGAGGCGGCGATGTTCTCGCGCAGCGCGGCGCGTCCGATCTGCTGCTCCTCCACGGCCGAGAGGTACAGGCGCAGCGTGAACAGATCCACCTGGCGGATCAGGTGCAGGCGGTTGAAAGTCATGGCGCGGGGAGCATAGCGCCGTTGGGCGCGCCATCCCATGCTGGGTTTCCTCAGGCTGAAGCGCCGCTTCGGAAATTCCCACTTGGATCGGTGCCCGGCTCCACCTATGCTGGTCGCTTGATTCATGGCTGCCGCCCGATGCGGCGGCAGCCCGACGAACGGGAGCGGCGCGGCATGGGCAAGGCATCGACCAACGTCACCCTGCACAAGGCAAGGTGGCCGATCGGCGCCACGGTCAGCCTGGCTGGCGGCCCGACGATCCACTGAACAACCGAGTCCCGCGCCATGCCGCCCACCATCCCGCCAACGACCGCAGCCGGCCACGTGACGGTGCACCGCCACGGCGCCGTGGGCGTGCTCGAGCTGTCGCGCCCCGACAAGTTCAATGCCATGAGCCGCACGGCATTCGAGGCCATGCGCGCCGCCGTCGACGACTTCGAGCAGCCCGGCTCCGGCGTGCGCGCCATCCTCGTGCGCGCCCAGGGCAAGCACTTCTGCACCGGCGGCGACCTGGAGGAAGCCCGGGCCATGATGCAGGACTCCGCGCTGCTGGACGATTTCCTGCGCTTCGTCAACGGTACCTTGCAGCGGCTGGAGGACTGTCCGCTGCCGGTGGTCGTGGCCTGCCATGGCCTGGTCCTGGCGGGCGGCCTGGAGATCGCGCTGTGCGGCGACGTGGTGTTCGCTTCCAGCGATGCCCGCTTCGGCGACCAGCACGTGCAGTACGGCCTGGTGCCCGCCTGGGGCGCATCGCAGCGCCTGCCGCGCCTGGTCGGGCTCAGCCGCAGCCTGGACCTGATGTATTCCGGCCGCTGGATCGACGCCGCGACGGCGCAGCAGTGGGGCATCGTCAGCTATGTGGCGGCGCCCGAGGCCTTGCACGACGAGGCCATGCGCTATTGCGAACGGCTGGCTGCGCGCAGCCGCCCTGGGCTGGCCGCCATGAAGCGCCTGGCCCGGCTGGCGCTGCAGCACGACCTGGCCACCGGACTGCGCCACGAGCGCGAGACCGTGGTCGACGCCATGCGCGGCCCCGATCCGGCCGAGGGCATCGCGGCGTTCGAGGCCCGCAGGGAGCCCCGGTTCCAGGGCCGCTGAGGGGGCTTGATCCGCAGGGCCCGGGGCAGGCTCGGCCGGGCGGGAAAATCGGCTCCAGAGCCTGCGACGCGACGGTTCGGACAACCCACTTGGAAAGCAACACGATGATGGAACACCCTGCAGGCGATGCCCGGGAAGATGCCGCGCCCGGCGGCGAGATCACGCGCGAGGAGCTGCACTGGCGGCGCATCGACTTCCGGGGCTACCGGCGCAGCGACGGGCTGCTGGAGGTCGAGGCCCGGCTGACCGACCGCAAGACGCACGACTTCGCGCCGCCGAGCGGCGGCCGGTATGTCGTGGCCGGGGACACCATCCACGACCACGGCCTGCGCGTGGTGTTCGGCGAGGACATGGTGATCCGCGAGATGGGTACCGCCATCCGCGCCTATCCCTACCGCGAATGTCCGGGCGGGGGCGAGGTCCTGCAGTCGCTGGTGGGCTTGCGCATCGGCCCCGGCTGGACCTCGGAGCTGCGCAAGCGCCTGCCCTCCGGCGACACCTGCACGCACCTGAAGGAAATGATGATCCCGCTGGCGAGCGCGGCCTTCCAGACGGTGTATTCGGTTCGCAAGGGCCACGTGGAAGACCACGACGCGAGCGGCCGCCCGCGCAAGATCGACAGCTGCTACGCCTATGGCGCCGCGCGCGAGCTGGTGGCGGTGCAGTGGCCCGACTTTCACCGGCCGCCCGTGGCGCGCGACGGCCAGGAAGACGCATGAGCGGAAAGAAGAGGCAGGGCCGCTGATGGATCTCCGGGTCGTGGAACGAGGGGGCCACCGGGGCCGCGCTTCCGCTGCCCGCCGGGCGTGATCCAGCGCCTGCCCGTGCGCCTGGCGCGGCACATGCGCGAGGTGCGGGGCGACCGGGGCTTCTCCGTGGCTGAATTGGAGGCCGCGCAGGCCGCTGGCGCGGCGCCCCGTTGCCGCGTGGTGCGGCCGGCGAAGGCGAGGCGGGTGAGGGGCCCTACAGCAGGCTGTCGTGCCCGGCCAGCTGTGTCTGCAGCTGTGCCGCCGTCTGCTTGAGCGCCGGTGCGATGCGCGCGCGCTCAGCTTCGAGGTCCATGTCCACGTCCGCCTTGCCGCAGCTCAGGCTCATCAATCCGCCCTGCCGGCCCGCGCGGATCGGCAGCGCCACGCCGTACGTGCCGCGCTGGTAGCCGCTGCGCACCATGCAGGTGCCGGTGGCGGACAGCTCTGCGAACGATGCGCGGATGGACCGCTCCAGCGCCTCGGCGTGTTCGCCGGCCCGCTGCAGGTGCTGGTCCAGCAGGTCGTGCTGCGTGTCGGCCGGCAATCCCCACAGATAGGCCCGGCCGATCGCCGTGGTCGCCATCGGCAGGGTCGAGCCCACGCCCAGGCGCAGCGTGGCCACCTGGCGGCTGACGCGGTAGGCGACGTAGAGCATGTTCAGCCCGTCCGGGATGGCCAGCGCGACGGAGACGTCCAGCGTGTCCGCCAGCGCCTGCATCAGCGGCTCGGCGGCCTGCAGCATCTGGTTGGTCGACAGATACGCCTGGCCGATGCCCAGGGCGCCGGCCGACAGCTCGAATTCGCGCCGGCCTGGGACCTGGCGCAGGAAGCCGACCTGTATCAGCGTGCTGGTCAGGCGCGAGACGGTGGCCTTGGGCAGGCCGGTGCGGCGCACCAGCTCGGCGTTGGACAGCGGCGTGCGGTCGGCGCGGAAGGCGCGCAGCACCTCCAGCCCGCGTTCCACCGTCATCAGCGTGGAACCGCCGGCCGTGCTCATGGCCGATCTTGTGTGCACTGGATTTCCTGGGCCATGCGCACCAGCGCCGGCCCCAGTTCGCGCACGCTGCGGGTGCGGCCGGTCAGCGTGGCCGGGCCCATGCAGCTGACGGCCAGCGGCGCGCGGCCCGGCAGGTGGATCGGCGCCGCGACCATGGTCATCGGCTGGCCGGTTTCGCCCAGCGCCACGCAGAAGCCGCCTTCGCGCACCTGGCCGATGGCTTCGCTGGAGCGGCGGCGCAGCATGCGCGGCTCACGGTTCCACTCGCACGGTGGATGGCGTTCGGCGCTGCGCAGCAGGTAGTCGCGCTCGGTGTCGGGCAGGCTGGCCAGCAGTGCCCAGCCGGCGGCCGTGGAGGCCAGGCTCAGCCGGGTGCCGACGCCCAGCTGCAGCGCCGCCGGCAGCGCGCTGGTGCGGCGGGCGTCGATGACCACGAGGTCCAGCCGGTCGCGCGAGCTCAGGTTCACATGCACCTGGTGGCGCTCGGCGAACTGGTGCATCTGCTCGCCGGCCGCGCGGTGGATCGCGGTGTCGGCCGCCGCCCGGTAGCCGAGCGTCAGCGTGGCCGGCGTGAGGCAGAACTGGCGCGTGTCGGCACTCGTGCGCAGGTAGCCCAGCGCCACCAGCGTGCGTGCCATGCGCGTGACGGTGGAGGCGGGCAGGCCGGTGCGATGCGCCAGTTCGCCGTTGCCGAGCCAGCGGTCCGCGGGCGTGAACGCCGCCAGCACCGACAGCGCGCGGGCGAACGGCGTGACGATGGGCCGGCGCGCACCTTCGGCGGATACGGCGTCGGCATCCGGACGGAGCGAATGCGGATGCAGCATGGCGAGTCTCCTGAATTGGTATTTCAAACTAACATTCATTAGAATACCAACGGTTGTCGCAGTCGATTAGGGTTTCTATTGATGGCTACCTGCTCAGATATTCCCAGCGCGTTTGGGCGGCAGATTCTGCCGGGTACGCCGCGTCCCATGCACATCTGGTCGGGTCGCCATGGCAATCGCCTGTGCGGGGACAGCTGGGGCGATCCGTCGGCGCCGCCCGTCGTGCTGCTGCATGGCGGTGGGCAGACGCGGCATTCCTGGCGGCGCACGGCTCGCAGCCTGGCGCAGGCGGGCTTCCACGCGGTGGCCTTCGACGCGCGGGGCCATGGCGATTCGGACTGGGTGGACGACGGCGACTATGGCGAGGCCGCAATGTCCGAGGACCTGGCCTGCGTGGTGCGCGCCCTGGGCGGTGCGCGCCCGGTGCTGATCGGCGCCTCGATGGGCGGCATCACCAGCCTGGCGGCGGTGGGCGGCGGCGTGGTGGATGCGGCCGCGCTGATCCTGGCGGACGTGGCCCATACGACCGCGGTCGATGGCTTCGAGCGCGTGCGAGCCTTCATGACGCGCCATGCGCAGGGCTTCGCCTCGCTGGAGGAGGCGGCCGCGGCCATCGGCGACTACCGCGGTGGCCGGCGGCCCCAGGGCGATCTTGCCGGGCTGGCGAAGAATCTGCGGCAGGCCGGCGACGGCCGCCTGTACTGGCATTGGGACCCGCGCTTTCTCGATGGCCGGGGCGAGGACATGGCGGCGCGCCGCTTGCGCCTGGCGCAGTGTGCGCGGCAGGTCGCGGTGCCCACGCTGCTGGTGCGCGGCGCGCATTCCGACGTGGTCACGCCCGAGGCCGTGCGCGAATTCATGGCGCTGTGTCCGCATGCCAGCCACATCGATGTGGCCGGGGCGGGCCACATGCTCACGGGCGATGACAACGACGCCTTCGGGCAGGTCGCGATCGGCTTCATCCGCCGGGAGGCCTAGCGGCGGGCCATCGGGCATCGCATGGATGGTGCGGTGGCGACGGTGAGCGAGCTCCGCGGAGCCTGCTCGGTGGCGAGGATCCGCGGGCGGGCCTGCCGGCTGCGCGACCGGTAGCGGCTGGTGGCGAGCGCGGCGGCGCCTGCCGCTGGATCCGCGGCCGCTCGGGAGGCGACGACCGTCCGCCGGAACGCCAGCCGTCTTCCGGCGAGGCGCCGGGCCCCATCGGATAGCGCCCGGGGCTCTGCACTTCTCAAAGCGCCTGGGCCGTGTTCTTCACGGCGCCGGGGATCAGCGTGTCCTCGCCGCGGGCGCGCCATTGGGCCAGGTCGCGCTTGCGCAAGGAGGCGACGGCGCCTTCCGACAGCTGGCAGGCGTCCTCGTCCAGCATCAGGCGCACCGGCGCGGTGTCGCTGTCCACCATGTCGATGACCATCTGCATGTCCTTGGCCGGGTCGCCCATCTGCTGGCCGTTCTGCGTGGCGTCGCACGCGTCCATGCCCGCGCGTCCAGCGGCGCGTAGTCGGCGACGCGGCCCTCGGCCTTCTGGCGGCGCTGCCCGCGAAGCCAATGTGCTGTCAGCCCGCCAGTGCCTGCGCCAGCCAGCCGCGGCACCAGGCGATCGCGGTGGCCTCGGGCTCCTCGTCGCTGCTGGCGTCCAGCGTCAGCACCTCGCCGATGCGGCGCGCGCCCAGGTCCTGCAGCGCGGCGTCGAATTTCAGGCCGCCTTCGGCGAAGGTGGCGGCGTGGGCGGCGGCGTCGCCCAGCGCGATCAGGCCGTAGCGCACGCCGCCCAGGTAGCGCGGCTCGCCCAGCAGCGAGGCGTACAGCGCCTGCGCGTTGCCGGGTACGTCGCCGGCGCCGGTGGTGGAGGTGCAGACCAGGAACAGCGCGTCTTGCGTGAACACGCCGATGTCCAGCCCGTCCATCGGCACGACGTCGATGCCGGGCACGAGGTCGCCGCAGTCCAGCGCGATGGCCTGGGCCACCAGCATGGCGGTGCCGGTCTCGGTGCCGACGAGGATCTTCAGTTGCATCGGGCGAGCATAGCGCCGCCGGATCAGCCCGCGCGCACCGTGCGGTGCAGCGCGCGGATCAGGTCGGACTGCGTGATCACGCCGACCACGCGGCGCTCCCCGTCCAGCACCGGGATGTGGTGGTGGCCGGCGTCGGAGAACAGCGGCAGCAGCTCGCTGATGAAGCGGTCGGCGCTGGCGATGCGCACCTCGCGCGTCATGATCTCGCCCACGGTCTCGGGCCGCTTGCCGCGGCCGGTGACGCGCAGCAGCCGGCGCAGCCGCTTGCCCAGGCCCTCGACGGTCGGGAAGTCGGCCTGCTTCATGAAGTCGGCCACGGTCACGATGCCGACGATGTGCTGTGACTTGTCGACCACCGGCAATGCCTTGATCCGGCGCTCGCGCATCAGCTGCCAGGCCTCGGCCAGCGGGCAGCCGAACGGCACGGTCAGCGGCGGCGCGGACATGATGTCGCGGCAGCGCAGCTCGCCGAACTTGCGCTCGTAGGCGGCCGCCTCGGCGAACTGCAGCAGTTGCTCCAGGTCGTGGCGGCTGATGTCCAGCACCTGGTCGTAGTGGGCCAGCGCGGCGTCCAGGTCGGCCGCGGTGAAGCGCGCCGGCGCCTGCGGCTCCGGCCGGGCCGGGTGCAGGGGCACGGCCTGCGGGTAGGCGCGGCCGGTCAGGCGGTTGTAAGCGATGCCCGCGAGCACGATGACCAGCGTGTCCAGCAGCACCGGCGAGAAGGCGAAGCCCGGCTGGGCGCCCGTCAGCACGGCCAGCAGCGCCGATGCGCCGCCGGGCGGGTGCAGGCAGCGCAGCGCGAACATGCAGGCGATCGCCAGCCCCACGGCCAGCGGCGCGGCCAGCGCGGGGTCGCCGACCAGGCGCAGGCACAGCGCGCCGACCAGCGCCGACACGGTGTTGCCCGCCAGCGCCGGCCACGGCTGCGCCAGCGGGCTGGCCGGCACCGCGAACACCAGCACGGCCGTCGCGCCCATCGGCGCGACCAGGCCGGCCGCCGGCAGGCCCGGCGCCAGCAGGTGCGCCATCAGTGCCGCGACGACGATGCCGACCGCGCTGCCCAGCGCGGCGCGGGCGATCTCGCGCCGGCTGACGCGGCTGCCCGCGCCCAGGCCGGCCCGGGCGAAGCGGCGGACGTGGGCCTCCAGGCGCGTGCGCAGGCCGGCGCTCGAGCCGTCCGTCATGCCAGCGTGGCGCCGTGCGCGGCCAGCAGTTCGCGCAGCAGCGAGCGGTGGCAGCGCGCCTCGTCCTCGCAGTAGCAGCCGACCGACAGGTCGGTGCCATGCGACAGCGCGGCCAGCAGCGCCAGGGCGTGGCGGGCCTGCGGCGCCTTCATCTCGCGCAGGTACTGGCGGCGGAACGCCGCCCAGTCGGCGGCGCGGCCCGAGGCCTGGGCATGGTGGGCCAGGTCCATGGCCTCGGTGCTGGGCGCGAGCGTGGGGTACCAGCAGTCGTACCAGTCCTGCCGGGCGTACTCGGACTTGGGCACGCCGCGCGGCGGCCGGCGCACGGTGCCGATGCGCAGCCCCTCGCCGGGCGCGCGCGGGGAGCCGAGGCGGACGATGCGGATGCTCATGGGACGGGTCTCCTGCTGGCGCGGCGTGGGCGATGGTGCATGGTTAGAATGCCGCGCTTCGGAGCGTAGCGCAGTCTGGTAGCGCATCTGGTTTGGGACCAGAGGGTCGAAGGTTCGAATCCTTTCGCTCCGACCATCTTCGGATCCGCCGGCCGCCCGCGGCGCGCGGCACCTTCCCGGCGGCTCAACCCTCGTCGCGCCGCCAGGCCAGCAGCCCCAGCCCTGCCAGTGCCTGCGGCAAGGCCATCAGCCCGTACAGCAGCGACACCGCCACCGCGGCCGGCGCGGCCACGCCGAAGGGCGACAGGCTCAGCGCCGCCGCCGCCTCGCGCGTGCCCCAGCCGCCGAAGCTCACCGGCAGCGCCGCCATCAGGAAGGTCGGGGCGGCGGCGATGGCATAGGCCCAGAACGCCAGGTCCACGCCCAGTGCCCGGCCCGCGCAGGCCAGCGCGCCGACCGACAGCGCCTGCACCAGCGTTGACTGCAGCAGCTGCCGCATGAATTCGGCGCCGGCGCCGGGCCGCTGCGCCAGGGCGGCGAGGCGGCCCCGGCGCGGCAGCTGCCGCGCTCCCGCCAGCAGGGCCGCCGGCGCCGCCAGCAGCAGGATGGCCACCGCGCCTGGCACGGCCGCGCCGAACGGCGGCAGGCCCCAGCGCGCGGCGGCGGCCTGCGCGCCGCCATGCCAGGCCCAGGCGGCCGCGCCCGCGGCCAGCACCCACAGCATCCACAGGCCGCTGAGCCGGTCCAGCAGCACCGACAGGCCGGCGGCCAGCGTGTCCATGCCGCCGCGGCGCAGCGCCACGGCGCGGAACACGTCGCCGCCGACCACGGCGCCGGGCAGCAGCACGCCCAGCGCCATGGCCTGGAAGTACAGGCGCAGCGCGCGCGCCAGCGCCAGGCCGTGGCCGAGCCAGCGCACCAGCGAGCGCCAGCGCCAGGCCGAGGCGACGTTGGACAGGACGGAGCAGGCCAGCGCCGCCGCCAGCCAGCCGGGCTGTGCCCGGTGCAGCTGGCGCAGCACGTCCTCCAGGTCGGCGAACCACAGCACCGCCAGCAGCAGCAGCGGTGCCAGGGCGATGCGCAGCCAGGTCATGGGGGCATGGTGTCGCGCAGCGGCCGGGCGGGGCGGGTCATGGTTCCCGCAGGTGGTACTGGTGGCCGCTGCCGCGCTCGTAGTAGATGCGCATCATGACCTCGCCGATCAGCCCCGCCACCACCAGCTGCAGGCCGACCAGCACCAGCATCACGCCGGCCATCAGCAGCGGCCGCCCGCCGACGGCCTCGCCCGTCAGCTTGAGCGCGAACAGGTAGGCCAGGATGGCGGCGCCTGGCGCGGCCAGCCACAGCCCCAGGCCGCCGAAGGCATGCAGCGGCCGCTGCCGGTAGCGCAAGAAGAACAGCACCAGCACCAGGTCGAGCACCACGCGGAAGGTGCGGTCGATGCCGTACTTGGACCGGCCCTTGGCGCGCGCATGGTGGCGCACCGGCACCTCGGCGATGCGCGCGCCCGCGTCGTGCGCCAGCAGCGGCAGAAAGCGGTGCAGCTCGCCGTACAGCCGGATGCGGTCGACGATGGGCCGGCGGTAGGCCTTGAGCGCGCAGCCGTAGTCGTGCAGCCTGAGCCCGGTGGTGTGCGAGATCAGCCGGTTGGCCAGCATGGAGGGCAGGCGGCGCGACAGCGCCTTGTCCTGGCGCTGCTGGCGCCAGCCGGACAGCGCGTCCAGCTCGGGTTCGGCGTCCAGCCGGTCCAGCAGCGCGGGGATGTCCAGCGGGTCGTTCTGCAGGTCGGCGTCCAGCGTCACCACGTAGCGGCCGCGCACGCGATCGAAGCCGGCCTGCAGCGCGCAGGACTGGCCGTAGTTGCGCGCCAGGCAGACCGGGCGCAGCCACGGCCGCTGCTGCGCCAGCGCGCGCAGCAGCGCCGGTGAGCCATCGCGCGAGCCGTCGTCCACGGCGATCAGCTCGAAGCTGCGCCCGCTGGCCAACATGGCCTGCGCCACGCGCTCGACCAGGTCTGGCAGGCTCTCGGCCTCGTTGAACATGGGCACGACGATAGACACCTCCGGCGGCGGTGCGGGCGGTGGGGGCAGGCGCGTGGGGTCAGGTTGCAGCATGGCGGACATGGCGGGCGCCGCATTCTGGAGCGCCGCCGCGCCCGGACGGGCCATCGCCGTCGGCGGTGCGGCCTCTTCAGAAAATCTTAAGAATTCGGTGCCACCGTCGCGCGCGATCCGTGACCGAGCCTTCCATGTCCGCCCATCCGCCCGCGCTCGCGCGCCCCCCGCTCGCCGCCGCGCCGGCCGTGCCCGACTGGTGCTGGCTGCTGGCGTACTTCGCGGCCCATGTGCTGGGCCGCACGCTGGTCTCGCCGGCGCTGGAACTCGACGAGGCCGAGCAGGCCCTGTGGACGCAGCAGCTGCAATGGGGCTATGGCGCCCAGCCGCCGCTGTACACCTGGCTGCAATGGGGCGTGTTCCAGGTGCTCGGCGTGTCGGTGTTCTCGCTGGCGCTGCTGAAGAACGCGCTGCTGGCATCGGCCTATGTCAGCGTGTGGCTGGCCGGCCGCATGCTGATGCCGGGCGCGCTGGCGGCCATGGCCGCCGCCAGCATGCTGCTGCTGCCGCAGATCGGCTGGGAGGCGTCGCGCGATCTCACGCATTCGGTGCTGCTGACCACCTCGTCGGCGGCCACGCTGGCGGTGGTGCTGGCGCTGCTGCGCCGGCCGCGGCCCGCGCTGTACCTGCTGGCGGGCGTGCTCGTGGGGCTGGGCGCGATGTCCAAGTACAGCTATGCGGCCTTCCTGGCCGTACTGCTGCTGGCCCTGCTGGCCGGGCGCGACACGCGCGCCGTGCTGCTCGACCGCTGGGCGTTCGCCGCTGCGGCGGTGGCGGGCCTGCTGGTGCTGCCGCACGCCTGGTGGCTGCTGCAGCATTGGTCGCTGGCCACCGGCAGCACGGCCGACAAGCTCGCCGGGGCCGTGCCGATGGGTCGCCTGGAAGGGCTGTGGCGCGGCGTCTGGACGCTGGTGCTGGCCCTGCTGGCGTTCGGCGGGCCCTGGGCCCTGGTGATGGCGCTGCTGTTCGGCCGCGGTGCGGTGCGGGCCTGGTCGCGCTGGTGGCGGCCGGCCGCGGCCGACGGCGCAGGCTGGAACGTGCAGGCGCTGTGGCGGCGCTACTTCCTGGCGCTGGGCCTGCTGTGCCTGGCCCTGGTGGTGTTCGGCGGGGTCACGCGCTTCAAGGACCGCTGGATGATGCCGTTCCTGTTCCTGCTGCCGCTGGCCTTCTTCAGCTGCGCGCCCGAACTGGCGCGGCACCCCGGCCTGGCGCGGCTGCGCCGCTGGCTGGCGGTGCTGGCCGTGGCGGTGCTGGTACTGCTGACGGCGCGCGTGCCCTGGCATGCGCTGCGCGAGCGGCCCGACGAGCTGAACCAGCCCGTGCGCGAACTGGCGCAGGCGTTGCGGGCGCGCGGCTATGCGGGCGCCGGCACCATCTTGGCGTCGGACCGCACGCTGGCCGGCGCGCTGCGGCTGCAGTTCCCGAAGGCGCGCATCGAAGTGGGCGACGCCCGCACGGGGCTGCCGTCGGCGCGCCCGCTGGTCGTGGTCGAGCAGTTGGAGGGCTTGTCGGCGCCGGCGCACGATGTCGCATTGCCCTACCGCTACGCGACCCGCACGGCCGCGCCTGCGCGCTACCGTTACGAGTTGCATCCCTGACACGCAACGCTTCCCAGTCTGCGCGCTTCGCCGACCCCCCTCGAAGGGTGCCGCCTGCGGTCCGGCAAAGCCGGACCAGCGTCGTCCGTTGGCATGGCCTGCTCCGCGGGCTTTCGAACTGCCGCTTGCAGCCCGGCTTCATGCGCCGCGGGTGGCGCACAGCGCTATGGACAACCGAGATGCTGAATTCGAGGGAAAGCTCGAGTCGCCGTGGAGCATCGGCGCATGAGGTAGCCGGTGGCCGGCTATGGCTGTGGAACGGCGACAGCTTGGCGCGCCAAAAGCTTCCACTGCGTGCCCCGCTTTTGCCAGACCTGCAGCGCCAGGAGATTCACCTTGATGGGCTTGCCGTCGACCAGAGCGTCCGCCGCCATCCGGTGCCGAACGATCGCCGCGTCGCGCACGATCTTGATCGTCTGGTCGGAAAACGTCAGGGAGGTGAATTTCACCGATCCGCTGATGAGGTCGCTTATCAAGCTGGCTTTCGTGTCGACCTTGGCTCCCGAGTGGCCGTAGCTCAGTTCATCCACGAGGAGATTCGACAGCCCAGCCTGGGTCGGCTGAATATTGGCCCGCCGGAATTGCTCCACGGCGTCGGTGACGGCAGCGACATCCGACTCAGATGCCACCGTTGGCGCGCTATGGCAACCCGCGAGCGCCCAAACCACGAAAGCGGCGCTCAACCATTTCTTCATCATTTCTGTCTCCTTGTCGTGCTTCCAGTATTCGGTTCCGAGGCCGCCATCCTTCACAGCCCGCTTGCGGGGGCACTCTTCATGGCGTCTCCCTTGGGGCCGGCGACTCGCCATCGATGAGCTCAGGTAGGCGGCGTGTCGAAAATGACTTACGAGTCATGAATCATTATGTTAGATGTTTTGGATGGAGATGGGCGCTAGGTGTTTTCCCAGGTGATGCGTCCTGGGATGGCGGGCGAGCGCAAGCGGCGGCGCGGGTTTCTGGGTGGGACGGAGCGCGTGGTGCCGTGGGGCGAGCCGGTGTCGCTGGTGTCGCCGTCTCCGCCTGAAGGCAACGTGGGCGTACGCGGGTTGCGCACGACCCGCCCCATCGAGAGCTCAACAGCTCGGCGGTCGGCTGCTGTCGCCGCAGCGTCGAGCGCTGGAGCGGTGGCCAGGCGGTCCTGCGCTGGAGGCGAGTGTGCTCAGCGACGCTGCCGCTCGCGTGCGCAAGCTGCTCGGCGACAGCCAGTGCGCAGCCTGCTCAAAGCCCTGGGTGCCCGCCGCGCCGACACCGAACCGGCGCCACCTTGAAGGCCGCGCGGCCTGTCCGTCCAGGAGCCGTCACTGCTCGCCGTTCAACAGCGAGCGGGACATCTGCTCGAAGATCTCCCTGAACATCGGCACGAGGCGCTTGTTGCCGTACTCGCTGAGATGGTCGTCATCGTGGTACAGCGGGCGGTCGTCGATGCTGCCGTAGCAGAAGTGCTCGTCGCACAGGTAGCGGGTCGGGTCCAGCGGAACGACACCGCATTGCGCCTGCGCCGTGTCGATGGCGGCGTTCACCCAGGCGTAGTCCTCGCGGTACTGTTCCAGCGGGATGGCGACCTCCCCATGCGCGACACCCCAGGCCATGCGCCGCGCCAGCGTGCGCGGCACGTCGGTGGAGTATTCGGGAATCGGCCGGAGCAGGTAGACGCGCCGGTGTTCGGCCACGGTGCAGGCGGCGTCGACGATCTGGCGGCCGATGGCCGCCTGGCGCTGCTGCTGTGCCTGCGGACCGCGCAGCAGCGACAACAGGCTGGGGCTGGCGTGCGCGGCGTCCTCGCCGTCCAGTTCGGCATAGCGGTTCACCAGGATCACCGGCACGGACGGCGGGACCTGCTCCAGCTGCGCCAGGGCCCAGGCCTTGAACGCATCGCAGTGGTAGCCCTGCGGCATGGCGGCTGTGGGCGCGGTGTCCGTCTCCAGCCCAGGGATGAAGGCGCAGCCGCTGTATGTCCATTGGACGACGCCGTCGTGCGGCGTCGGCAGCGCCTGTGCTGCCGCGGTCATGAGCGCATCGCCGTGGCTGTCGCCGAGGACGATGGCCCTCCAGCGCGGGCCGCCGTAGACGCAGGAGGGCGACACGACGCCGCGCGCGGGATGGCATTCGGTGCGCCGCGGATTGGCATTGTCCGATTCCGCCGCGACGGCGCGCAATTGCGGCGGAAAGCGGTCCGGGACGCCATCCGCCTGCCGGACCAGGACCGCTGCGGCGCAGGCGACCGCGGAGCCGGCGGCGAAGGCGAGCAGCGACTTGGACGGGCGCCTGCCCATCCGGATGTCGCGGCCCGGCGTCTCGATCCAGCGGTAGGAGGCATCGGCCAGCGCCAGCACGATCCCGAGCCCGAGGAGGACCGCCCAGGGGGTGGACAGCAGGTCCCAGTAGAACAGCGCGACGACGACCGGCCAGTGCCACAAGTAGAGCGAATACGAGCGGGTGCCGAGCCACTGCGCGAGCGCATGGCCCGTCCAGGCCGAGCGGCGCTGGGCCGTCAGCACCAGCATGGTCCCGGCGACCGGCAGCAGGGCGCGCCAGCCGGGCCAGGGCGTCGTCACGTCGAAGCCCAGCAGGGACCCGAGGATCATCGCCATGCCCAGCGTTTCGAGCCGCTTGCGCCAGGCGGCGCTGTCCGGCGTCCGCAGGAAAACGCACAGCCCGCCGCCGACCAGTTCCCAGGCGCGCGCATGCAGCAGGTAGAACGCGCGCGAGGGTGCGGCCTGCGTGTCCCAGACCGACAGGCCCAGGGAGGCCACGAAGACCAGCAGCAGCGCAGTCCACTGCGCGCGGCGTCCCGGCCAAAGCCGCCAGATCACCACCATCGCCAGCGGAAGCAGCAGATAGAACTGCCATTCGACGGCCAGCGACCAGGTGTGCAGCAGCCATTTCTCGTGCGATGCCGTGTCGAAGTAGCCGGCTTCTCCCCAGTACTTGAAGTTGGACAGGAAGGTCACGCTGGCGATCACGTGCGTGGCCAGCGTGCGGTAGTCCTGTGGCAGCAGCACGAACCACCCCGCCGCCAGCAGCACGGCGCACAGGGCCATCAGCGCGGGCAGGATGCGCCGTGCACGGGCGGCATAGAAGTCCGCCAGCGCGAAGCGCGCGCTCTCCAGGCCGCGCAGCGCGATGCCCGTCATCAGGAAGCCGGAGAGCACGAAGAACACGTCGACGCCGGCGAACCCGCCCGCGAACCCGGGCACCTGGAAGTGGTACAGCACCACGCCGATGACGGCCCACGCCCTCAGGCCGTTGATGTCGGCGCGGAAACTGGACCCGGGGGATGGCGGCATGGCGTTGGCAGGCAAGGGGAGCAGAAGGGAGAGGAAGTGTAGGCCGCGCGCACGGCGGCCCGGCCGCTGCGCCGGACCGCATAAGGTTCTGACGATTGGTTCGTTCCCTCCGCGTCCGGGCCTGCCCACAATCCGCGCGGTCCACGCAGTGCCCCGGCCGGCACTGCCCCACGCAGGAGTCTTCCGATGGCCCATGCCGCGCCCGTTTCTTCCGATGTTCCGCCGATCCCGGCCACGCCGCTGGCCTGGGCGGCCAGAGTGCTGCGCGTGACCGCCGGCGCCTGGCAACTGGGACCGCGATCGCCGCGGGCGCTGGCGCGCCGCGCGCCGGTGGGCTACGTGCCGCGCCGCGCACGGCGCCGCGCCGCGGCGCTGGCGCATTCCTGGTGAGGCCGCGCATGGACATCCAGGCCATCCACCGGGTGCAGCTGCCGTTCCCGCCCGCGCTGCGGCAGCAGGTCGCGCGCTTCTACGGCGAACTGCTGGGCCTGACGTCGATGCCGCCACCGGCCGGCGCGGTGCTGCGCTACGCCGCGCGCGGCCAGCGCGTCGACCTGGTCGCCACCGAGGCCGCGCCGCCGCCCCCGGCCGGCCTGACGCAGCTGTCGTTCGAGGTGCAGGGCCTGCCGCAGCTGCGCCGGCGCCTGCTCGCCGCCGCGCTGCAGATCGAGGAACATCAGGCCCTGCCGGGCTACCTGCGCTTTTTCGTGCACGATCCGGCCGGCAACCGGCTCGAATTCGTCGAGCCGGACGTGGACTGAAACCTCCGGAGACTCTGCAGATGAGCGACAACGACTGGAAATTCGAGACCCTCTCGGTGCACGCCGGCTACCGGCCCGACCCGACCACGCGCGCCGTGGCGCCGCCGATCTACCAGACCGTGGCCTACGCGTTCGACAGCGCGCAGCACGGCGCGGACCTGTTCGACCTGAAGGTGCCGGGCAACATCTACACCCGCATCATGAATCCCACCAACGATGTGCTGGAGCAGCGCATCGCCGCGCTGGAGGGGGGCATTGCCGCGCTGGCGCTGGCCTCGGGCCAGATGGCCGTGACCTACGCCATCCTGACGATCGCCGAGGCCGGCGACAACATCGTCAGCAGCACCGCGCTGTATGGCGGCACCTACAACCTGTTCGCGCACACGCTGCCGCAGTACGGCATCACCACGCGCTTCGCCGACCACCGCGACCCGGCCAGCTTCGAGCAGTTGATCGACGAGCGCACCAAGGCCGTGTTCGTCGAGTCGCTCGGCAACCCGGCCGGCAACGTGACCGACATCGCGGCCATCGCCGCCGTGGCGCACCGCCACGGCGTGCCGCTGATCGTGGACAACACCGTGCCCTCGCCGTACCTGTTGCGGCCGATCGAGCACGGCGCCGACATCGTGGTGCAGTCGCTGACCAAGTACCTGGGCGGCCACGGCACCAGCCTGGGCGGCGCCATCGTCGATTCCGGCAAGTTCCCCTGGGCTCAGCACAAGCAGCGCTTCCGGCGCCTGAACGAGCCCGACGTGAGCTACCACGGCGTGGTCTACACCGAGGCGCTGGGCCCGGCCGCCTACATCGGCCGCGCGCGCGTGGTGCCGCTGCGCAACACCGGCGGCGCGATCTCGCCGTTCAACGCCTTCCTGATCCTGCAGGGCATCGAGACGCTGGCGCTGCGCATGGACCGCATCTGCGCCAACACGCTGGCGCTGGCCCGGTACCTGCGGCAGCACCCCAAGGTGCGCTGGGTCAACTACGCCGGGCTGGAAGACCACCCGGACCACGCGCTGGCGCGCAAGTACATGGGCGGCCGCGCCTCGGGCCTGTTCACCTTCGGGGTGCAGGGCGGCGAGGGCGGTGGCCGCGAGGCCGGCGCGCGCTTCCTCGACGCGCTCCAGCTGTTCACGCGGCTGGTCAACATCGGCGATGTGCGCTCGCTGGCCACGCACCCGGCCTCCACCACGCACCGCCAGCTCTCGCCCGCGGAACTGGCCAAGGCCGGCGTGGGCGAGGACACGGTGCGCCTGTCCATCGGCATCGAGCACGTGGACGACCTGAAGGCCGACCTGGACCAGGCGCTGGCGGCGGTCTGAACCCGGCTGGCGGCAAGGCCGCACGCGGCTCCCGGGATGGGGGGCGGCGTGCGGCCTTTTTGCTGGGCGGCTCCAGCGCCCCTTATGCCGCCCGGTTCTTTGGAAACCAGAAAACATTCGTTGGGCCGGCGCGCGGCGCGGCCTACATTGCCTGCACCGTTCATTCCGCAGCCATTCCAAGGAGATCGCCGATGTCGTTCGAAGTTGCCGAAGCCGTCCTGCCTGCCGTGCTGCAGGAAGCCCGGGCGCGTGCCGCCGCGCAGGGCCTGCCGTATGCCGGCGGCGTCGCGCCGCGCCAGGCCTGGGAGCTGCTGCGCACCGGGCAGGCGCTGCTGGTGGACGTGCGCTCGGCCGAGGAGCTGAAGTTCGTCGGCCATGTGCCCGGCAGCCTGCACGTGGCCTGGGCCACCGGCACCGCGCTGACGCGCAACCCGCGCTTCGTGCGCGAACTCGAGGCCCGGCTGGCCCGGGACGGCGGCAAGGACGCCACGGTGCTGCTGCTGTGCCGCAGCGGCAAGCGCTCGGCGCTGGCGGCCGAGGCCGCGGCCAGGGCCGGCTTCGGCAACGTCTACAACGTGCTCGAAGGCTTCGAGGGCGAGATCGACGCCCACGGCCAGCGCGGCCACGGCGACGGCTGGCGCTTCCATGGCCTGCCCTGGGTGCAGGACTGACCCGCCCCTGCAGCGAAGGACACGCCTTGGCACAGTTCGACATCACGGGGATCGTGCGCGCGCTCGGCGGCGTGCGCGACGAATGGCGCTCGGCGCAGAAGCGCTCGCGCGAGCCGGGCGGGCGCGAGTTCCCCTCGCGCGAGGCGCTGGCGCAGATCGTCGAGGGCCTGAAGGGCGCGCTGTTCCCGATGCGCCTGGGCCCGCCGGACCTGCGCGTGGAGAGCGAGGACTACTACGTCGCGCACCAGCTCGACACCGCGCTGCACGCGCTGCTGGGCCAGGCCCGGCTGGAGCTGCAGTACGGCCACCGCCATGCGCCGCTGCCGGCCGAGCAGGTCGAGCGCCAAGCGCGCGAGGCCGTGCAGGCCTTCGCCGAGGCGCTGCCCGGCACGCGCCGGCTGCTGGACAGCGACGTGCTGGCGGCCTACCACGGCGACCCGGCCGCCGGCAGCGTGGACGAGGTGCTGCTGTGCTACCCCGGCGTGCTGTCGATGATCCACCACCGGCTGGCGCACGCGCTGTACCGGCTGGGGCTGCCGCTGTCGGCGCGCATCATCGCGGAGCTGGCGCACGGCCAGACCGGCATCGACATCCACCCCGGCGCGCGCATCGGCGCGGGCTTCTTCATCGACCACGGCACCGGCGTCGTGATCGGCGAGACGGCCGAGATCGGCGAGCGCGTGCGCATCTACCAGGCCGTCACGCTGGGCGCCAAGCGCTTTCCGGCCGACGCGGACGGCACGCTGAAGAAGGGGCTGCCGCGCCATCCCGTCGTCGAGGACGACGTGGTGATCTACGCCGGCGCCACCATCCTGGGCCGCGTGACCATCGGCGCCGGCGCCGTGGTCGGCGGCAACGTCTGGATCACCGACGACGTGCCGCGCGGCGCCAGCGTCACGCAGGCCAGCCTGCACGCGGCGCTGCCGCCGCGCTGACCGCAGGAGGGCAGGCATGAGTCCGCTGGTCGAGCACTTCGGCATCGCCGTGCGCCAGCTGCGCGAGCAGCGCGGCTGGTCGCAGGAGCACCTGGCCGCGCTGTCGGACCTGAACCGCAGCTATGTCGGCGAGGTCGAGCGCGGGCGCGTGATCGCGTCCATCGTCACCGTGCACAAGCTGGCCCGCGCGCTGCAGGTGGACGCGGCCGCGCTGCTGGCCCGCGGCGAGCAGGTGGCCTCGCAGCGGCGCCTGCGCCTGGAAGCCTTGGCGGCTATAGGCGGTTGAAGGCCGCGGCGGCCGGCTCGACACTGCCGGCGCTTTGTCTCACGAGGGAGTTCGAATGACTGCAACCGTCGGCGGCACCACCGCCCTGGGCGATGCTGGCGCACGCCAGCTAGCCAACGCCACCAAGACCGTTCCGCAACTGGCGACGATCACGCCGCGCTGGCTCACGCACCTGCTGCAGTGGGTGCCGGTGGAGGCCGGCATCTACCGCCTCAACAAGGTCAGGAACCCCGAGGCGATCAAGGTCACCTGCACCGCCAAGGAGAGCGAGAACCAGCTGCCGCGCACCTACGTGGACTACGAGGAGCACCCGCGCGAGTACTTCCTGAACGCCGTCAGCACCGTGCTGGACGTGCACACCCGCATCTCCGACCTCTACAGCAGCCCGCACGACCAGATCAAGGAGCAGCTGCGCCTGACGATCGAGACGATCAAGGAGAACCAGGAGAGCGAGCTGATCAACAACCCGGACTACGGCCTGCTGGCCCAGGTGACGGACGAGCAGCGCATCTTCCCGCTGTCGGGCCCGCCGACGCCGGACGACCTGGACGAGCTGCTGACCAAGGTCTGGAAGGAGCCGGCCTTCTTCCTCGCGCACCCGCTGGCCATCGCCGCCTTCGGCCGCGAGGCCACGCGCCGCGGCACGCCGCCGCCCACGGTGAGCCTGTTCGGCTCGCAGTTCATCACCTGGCGCGGCATTCCGCTGATCCCGTCGGACAAGGTGCCGGTGGCCGACGGCAGGAGCAAGATCCTGCTGCTGCGCGTGGGCGACAAGCGCCAGGGCGTGGTCGGCCTGTTCCAGCCCGGGCTGCCGGGCGAGCAGGGGCCGGGCCTGTCGGTGCGCTTCATGGGCATCAACAACCACGCCATCGCGTCCTACCTGATCTCGCTGTACTGCTCGCTGGCGGTGCTGGTTCCCGACGCGCTGGCCGTGCTGGACGACGTGGAGATCAACCGCTACCACGACTATGCGGCGCTGGACACCTACAAATGAGAAGCCGTGAACGCATCCCCCACGTCCACGCGAAGGCCCTCGATGAGGGGTCGCCTGCATCGCCAGCGCCATGCCCGGGGCTTCGCCCTCTGGGCCGGGGCGCACCGGCCCGCGTGCGGGCGTTGCAGTCCTTGCCCTGGCACCTGCCAGGGCGGTGGCCTGCGCCTGGGGCCCGGCGCACCCGGTCGTGGGCGCGACCGATCCGTTCACGGCGTTTGAGCAGCAGCGCGCCATGACGACTGCCGTCCTGCCCTCCGGCCCGCAGGCGCCGATCGATCCCGCGACGCTGGCGCGCATGGCGTCGGCGCTGTTCGCGGCGCTGCCGGACGCGGCACCCCGTCCCACGGGCCTGGGCCTGCCCGGCGGCACGCCCCCCCCGTCCACGCTGCCCGGTGTCGGGCAGGCCGAGCCGCTCGCCGACGTCCAGGCGCCGGTCAACATCGCGCCGCCGGGCTCGCCGCTGGCCAGCCCGGCCGGCTTCGGCCCCTCGGTGCCGGGCACGCCGATCCCGCAGGGCACGCTGCCGGGCGCCAACCTGCTGCCGGCATCGCCCACGCCCACCGCCTCGCTGGCGCACCGCGCGCCGGCGCTGCTGCCGCACGCGCAGGCCGGCAACGGCGTGCCCGACGCGGTACTCGGCCCGCTGCCGGCCTACGAGCCGCGTTTCGGCAGTGCCGTGCTGGGCGTGCCCGGGGCTGGCGGCGCCAGCGCCCAGCAGGCCGCCGCGCACCCGGCCACGGGCGCCGCGCCGTACTACTTCCTCGACCCGGCGCACGGCCAGCCCTCGGCCGGCGGTGCCGACCCGGCCCGCGCCGCCGACCCGGTCCGCGTCACCGACCCGGCCCGCGTCACCGACCCGGCCCGCGTCACCGATCCGCTGGACGCGCTGGCCGGCCAGCCGTTCGCGGCCGCCGCCACGCCGCCGCGCGCCGCCGGCGTGCCGAATGGCCCCGGCTCGCCCACGGCCACACCCCCGGCCGAGCCGAAGTTCTACTTCGTCGACGCCGTGGTGCTGCCCAGCGGCCAGGTGACGCCGGCCAAACCCGCGCCGCACGGCGCGGCCACGCCGCTGGCCGAGGCCGGCCGCCACCCGGCCTTCGACGTGCACGCGGTGCGGCGCGACTTCCCGATCCTGGCCGAGCGGGTGAACGGCCGGCCGCTGGCCTGGCTCGACAACGCCGCCACCACGCACAAGCCGCGGTCGGTGATCGAGCGGATCGCGTACTTCTACGCGCACGAGAACTCCAACATCCACCGTGCCGCGCACGAGCTGGCGGCGCGCGCCACCGACGCCTACGAGGGCGCGCGCGAGCGCGTCCGGGCCTTCCTGAACGCACCCGACGTGAACGAGGTGATCTTCATGCGCGGCACCACCGAAGCCATCAACCTGGTGGCCCAGAGCTGGGGCGGGCAGCACGTGGGCGAGGGCGACGAGATCGTGGTGAGCCACCTGGAGCACCACGCCAACATCGTGCCCTGGCAGCAGCTGGCCCGGGCCAAGGGCGCGCGGCTGCGCGTGATCCCGGTCGACGACGCGGGCCAGGTGCTGCTGGACGAGTACCGCAAGCTGCTGAACGACCGTACGAAGATCGTGGCCGTCACCCAGGTGTCGAACGCGCTCGGCACGGTCGTGCCGGTCAGGCAGATCGTGGAGCTGGCGCACCGCGCCGGCGCGAGGGCGCTGGTCGACGGCGCGCAGTCGGTCTCGCACATGCGCGTGGACGTGCAGGACATCGGCGCCGACTTCTTCGTGTTCTCCGGCCACAAGGTGTTCGGCCCGACCGGCATCGGCGCGCTGTGGGGCCGGCGCGAGGTGCTGGAGGACATGCCGCCGTGGCAGGGCGGCGGCAACATGATCGCCGACGTGACCTTCGAGAAGACCGTGTTCCAGCCGATCCCGAACACCTTCGAGGCCGGCACCGGCAACATCGCCGACGCCGTCGGCCTGGGCGCGGCGATCGACTACGTGAACCGCATCGGCCTGGACAACATCGCACGCTACGAGCACGAGCTGCTGGTCTACGGCATGGACTGCCTGCGCCGCATCCCCGGCGTGCGGCTGATCGGCACCGCGCCGAACAAGGCCAGCGTGATGTCCTTCGTGCTGGTCGGCCACGGCACCGACGAGGTCGGCCAGGCGCTGAACGCGGAGGGCATCGCCGTGCGCACCGGCCACCACTGCGCCCAGCCCATCCTGCGCCGCTTCGGCGTGGAGACGACCGTGCGCCCCTCGCTGGCGTTCTACAACACCTTCGAGGAGATCGACCGGCTGGCGGCCGTGGTGCGGCGGCTGGCGGGGCAGCGGCGGGTGGGGTAGGGCGGGGTTCACGCCGCGGCGCCTGGCGCCGCAACGGCGTTCAGTGGCGCGGTTCAGTCCGTACTGGTGGGCCGCTGGCCGGCTGGCGGCCGCGCCTCGCCAAGGCCTCGCGCAGCAGGCATTCGACCTGCGCGTTGACGCTGCGCAGTTCCTGCGCGGCCAGGCGTTCGACCTGTTCCCAGACGGCGGGGTCGATCCGCAGCGCGAAGGCCTTCTTGCCGGGGCTCGCCATCGGGACGGGCGCGGGCTGCGCTTCAGGTGTAGAGCGTGCCCGCGTTGACCACCGGCTGGGCGTCATTGTCCGAGCACAGCACGACCAGCAGGTTGGACACCATGGCGGCCTTGCGCTCGTCGTCCAGCGTGATCAGGTTGCGCTCGGACAAGCCGTTGAGCGCGGCCTCGACCATGCCAACCGCGCCGGCCACGATCTGGTGCCGCGCGCTCACGATGGCCGTGGCCTGTTGGCGGCGCAGCATTACCTGGGCGATCTCAGGCGCGTAGGCCAGGTGGGTCAACTTGGCGTCGATGACTTCCACGCCGGCATTGGCGAAGCGGCGGTTCAGGTCATCCCGCAGCGCATCGGCCACGACATCCAGGCCGGCGCGCAGCGTGGTCTCGTCGGCTGCGAGGTCCTCGCCGTTGTCGTAGGCGTACTGCGTGGCCAGGTGGCGGATGGCCGCCTCGGCCTGGATGCTCACGAACTTGTTGTAGTCGTCGATCTCGAAGACCGCGCGTGCGGTGTCGCGCACGCGCCAGACCACGGCAGCGCCGATCTCGACCGGATTGCCGCGCTTGTCGTTGACCTTGAGCGGCGCGGTGTTCAGATTGCGCGCGCGCAGCGAGATCTTGGGGCCGGTCTGCAGGGGATTGGTCCAGCGCAGGCCGTCCATTCGGTCGGTTCCGACGTAGCGGCCGAACAGCGTGAGCACCTTGGCCTCGTTCGGCTGCAGCATGTACAGGCCGGCCAGCAGCACCGCCGCGCCGATCAGCAGCGCCAGAGCCAGCGGTGTCGCAATGCGGTAAGGGGCCAGCGTGTCCCGCCGCATGAACAACAGCACCGCGGCAGCGACCAGCGCTGCAGCGATCGCCGCCATGCGGTAGCCGCTTTGCGAGCGGTAGCGCGATTCGTTGAGCACAGCGCGGGGTGGGGTGTCGGCCGAGGCAGTCATCGGTGTCTCCGGTCAAAAGTGATATCACTCTAGTATCCGACCGATGCGGCGTCAACCGAGGGCAGCCGGGAAAAAATTCCGCCACCGCTGAGAATGGCGGCCGTTCCACCTCCACCTCGGGGCTGCGCGCCGGATCGCGGAGCCCGTCTTGCCATGACACCGGGCCAACATTTCATCCATGCATGCCTCGCGCTGGTGCTGGCCATGCGGCTGGCCTCGGGCTGGGGCGTGCTGCCGGCCACGCTGTCGCTGTGGGTCGTGCTGTTGCTGCTGGCCGGGCTGGTCGATGCCCTGTTCCAGCGGCGGTTCGGGCCGCCACAGGTGCCGGCGGTCGACGTCCATCCCCCCACGGCGGCTCCCGCCCCGGTGTTCCGGCTGGAACCTCTGCCGCGCCTGCCGCCACGTGCCGATGCCGTGCGCCACACCGCGCCGGCGGGGCGCGAATGGCGCCGGCATGCCGCCGACATCGACGTGTACTGCAACGAGCGCTATCCGGCAGGTACGGGCTTCTGCGCCATCTACGAGCTGTTCCTGCGCGAAGGCGACGCGCTGCTGCTGCGCTTTCACCCCGATGCGCAGGCCGGGCGCGCGCATGCGCACTGGCGCTGCGACCTGTGGCGGCAGGAAGAGGAGGGAAGGCGCGCGGAGGAGTCGAAACAGATCGACGTCGGCAGCGGGGCCGAGGCCCGCATCCGGATCGAGCGGACCGGCGTGTACGCGCTGGGCGTCGGCCAGGGCATCGATCCGAGCACCTCCGAGGGCCGCATCGGCGTCTGGGTGGCGGTGCCCTCGGCGGATGCGCTCTCGCCGTCCCTGAAGCCGGCGACCATTTCCGGTTGCCGCTACGCGCGCACGGCGGACGGGGACCTGGTGGTGCGGATCGAACACGAGTGCGCCTGGCAGACGCATGCCCGCCTGCCGCAGCGCGAAATCCACCGCGTGCCGCAGGGCGCGCTCCTGCTGTTCGCCAACACCACCGACGCCTGGGACGCATCCGGCATCGCCGACCCGGCCAGCGACTGGCAGAGTTCGTTCCGGCACCTGCATCGCTGGTATTTCCAGCTGAGCCGTGGCGACGTGCTGGTGCTGGAACGGGCCTGGCAGGCCGGCCTGTTCGGCCAGAGATTGCCCGACGAGGACGGCTTTGTCGGCTTCACCAACCGAGACCTGCATCTGTACAAGTTCGTGCGCGGGCCGCATCTGTCGTACCGCGACAGCAGCACCGACGGCCGCCAGGTGATCACCTGTGATGCCGATGGCTTCTACTGCCTGGAACTGGCGCTGCATGGGCCGCCGCCGTGGCGCGGCCGGCCGTCGACGGATTTCGTCGACCTGCGCCTGTGGGGTGCCTTCCTGCAGCGCCCGCAGGCACTGCGCGACTTCGACCTGCGCGAGGGCCGTGTCGAGGACCGGTACCGGATGCTGATGCCGGTGCCGCGAGGGCTGGCTTAGGCGGCCGCCCTCGGCGAGCCTCGGCGTGTGGTGGTAGGTCGGCCTGCTTGCGGAGTGTGTGTTCCGCTCGCGGCGTCCCGGACGCTGTGAACGGGTCGATCACGCCCGCGACGCGGTGTGCCGGGCCGCGGGGCGAGGCCCCGGGTACGGCGATGGCGGTGCGCGTGGACGCCCACACCACGGGCCTTCTCGCGTGGGCGTGCGGGATGCGCGTTTGCGGCTGGTCAGTCGTCCAGCAGCGACAGGTCGCGCACCGCGCCCTTGTCGGCCGACATCACCAGCTTGGCGTAGGCCTTCAGCGCCGCGGACACCTTGCGTGCGCGCGGCCTGGCGGGCTTCCAGCCCTTGGCGTCCTGCGCTTCGCGGCGGCGCGCCAGTTCCTCGTCGGAGACCAGCACGTCGATCGTGCGGTTCGGGATGTCGATGCGGATGCGGTCGCCGTCGCGGACCAGGCCGATCGCGCCGCCGGCCGCCGCCTCGGGCGAGCAGTGGCCGATCGACAGGCCCGAGGTGCCGCCGGAGAAGCGGCCGTCGGTCAGCAGCGCGCAGGCCTTGCCCAGGCCCCTGGACTTGATGTAGCTCGTGGGGTAGAGCATCTCCTGCATGCCGGGGCCGCCCTTGGGGCCCTCGTAGCGCACCACCACCACGTCGCCGGCCTTCACCTGGTCGGCCAGGATGTGCTCGACCGCCTCGTCCTGGCTCTCGACCACGTGGGCCGGGCCCTCGAACACGAGGATGGATTCGTCCACGCCGGCCGTCTTGACCACGCAGCCGTCGCGCGCGATGTTGCCGGTCAGTACCGCCAGGCCGCCTTCCTGGCTGAAGGCGTGCTCGTGGGAGCGGATGCAGCCCTCGGCGCGGTCCGTGTCCAGGCTGGGCCAGCGCGTGTCCTGGCTGAACGCCACCTGGGTCGGGATGCCGGCCGGGCCGGCGCGGTAGAAGGTGCGGACGGCCTCGTCCTGCGTGCGCGTGATGTCCCACTGCTCCAGCGCCTCGCCCAGCGTGGGCGCGTGCACCGTGGGCACGTCGACGTGCAGCTTGCCGGCGCGCTGCAGCTCGCCCAGGATGGCCATGATGCCGCCGGCGCGGTGCACGTCCTCGATGTGGTACTTGTTGGTGTTGGGCGCGACCTTGCACAGCTGCGGCACGCTGCGCGAGAGGCGGTCGATGTCGGCCATCGTGAAGTCGACCTCGGCCTCCCGCGCGATCGCCAGCAGGTGCAGGATGGTGTTGGTCGAGCCGCCCATCGCGATGTCCAGCGTCATCGCGTTCTCGAACGCCTTGGCGCCGACCGAGCGCGGCAGCACGCGCGCGTCGTCCTGCTCGTAGTACTGGCGCGCCAGCTCGACAATGCGGCGGCCGGCGCGCTTGAACAGCTGCTCGCGGTCGGCGTGCGTGGCCACCACGGTGCCGTTGCCCGGCAGCGCCAGGCCCAGCGCCTCGGCCAGGCAATTCATGGAGTTGGCGGTGAACATGCCCGAGCACGAGCCGCAGGTCGGGCAGGCCGAGCGCTCGACCTCGGCCACCTCGGCGTCGCTGACCTTGCTGTCCGCGGCCATGACCATGGCGTCGATCAGGTCCAGCTTCCTGATCTGCACGGTCTGCGTGCCGGGCACGGCCAGGCGCACCTTGCCGGCTTCCATGGGCCCGCCGGAGACGAAGATCACCGGGATGTTCAGCCGCATCGCGGCCATCAGCATGCCGGGCGTGATCTTGTCGCAGTTGCTGATGCAGACCATGGCGTCGGCACAGTGCGCGTTGACCATGTACTCGACCGAGTCCGCGATGATGTCGCGGCTGGGCAGCGAGTACAGCATGCCGTCGTGGCCCATGGCGATGCCGTCGTCCACGGCGATGGTGTTGAACTCCTTGGCGACGCCGCCGGCGGCCTCGATCTCGCGCGCGACGAGCTGGCCCAGGTCCTTCAGGTGCACGTGGCCGGGCACGAACTGGGTGAACGAGTTGACCACCGCGACGATGGGCTTGGAGAAGTCGTCGTCCTTCATGCCGGTGGCGCGCCACAGCGAGCGTGCACCGGCCATGTTGCGGCCGGCGGTGGAGGTCTTGGAACGGTATGCGGGCATCGTGGTTGCTGGAAACGTGAAGCGAAAGGAGAAGCCGGCGGCCGGATCGTCCGTCGGCGGGCCCTGCGCCGGCCTGTACGGCGGCGCGGCCGGGCGGCGCGCGGCAAAGCCGGCCATTATCCTCCGGCCGCACCGGCGCGGCAGGCCCGCTGGCTAGAATCGCGGGTTGCACGCGCGCGCCGCGCCGCTGCGCGCCCCCGATTTCTTCATCCCTCGAAAAAGGACGTTCCAGCATGTACCAGGAAGACAACGACGACACCACGCGCGTGGGTCTGTGGATCACCTTCGGCGTCGTGGCCCTGGTGATCATCAGCACGGTCAGCGCCGTCGTGGTGCGCCAGCTGCGCGGCATCGAGGCCGTGCCGCCTGCGGCAGCCGCCCAGACCGTCCTGCTCGTCGAGGAAGAGGTCGTGCTGATCGAAGCCCCGCTGGTCGGCGACCTGGTCGGCACGCTGTACTTCGGCACGGCCGAGTCCGCGCTGCCGCCCGGGGCCGCTGCCGAGCTGGACAAGGTGGTCCAGGCCCTGGCGGCCGCACCCGGCCGCAAGGTCGTGCTGTCGGGCTTCCACGACGAGACTGGCGACCCCGCCAAGAATGCCGAGCTGGCCAAGCAGCGCGCGCTGTCGGTGCGCGCCGCCCTGGTCAAGGCCGGTGTCGACCGGTCGCGCATCATGCTGCGCAAGCCCGAGATCACGACGGGCAGCGGCAGCGACCAGGAAGCGCGCCGCGTGGAGATGCGGCTGGTGGATTGAGGGGAGCGCCTGCGGCCGCTGCCCCGGGCCGCGGGCGTCGCTCAGTCCGAGATCTTGTCCTTCAGCTTGTCGCCGCCGCGGCGGATCGCGTCGCCGGTCTTCTCCATGCCGGTGCCGATGGCGTGGCCGGCGCGCCGGGCGCCGTGCTTGATGGCCTCGCCGGTGCGGTGCGCACCGCGCTTGACGGCTGCGCCGGCATCGTGCGCACCTTCCTTGATGCTCTCCTCGGCGCGGGCCGCCGGGCCCGGTTGCGGATTGCGCGGGTCCGTGCCGCGGTAGTTCCGCAAGGCTTCTTCCATGCGCTGCTCGCGCGGCGGCGTGTCGGTGTAGTCGTAGGCCTGCGCGGGCAGGACGGCGGCCAGCCCGGCGGCCGTGGCGAGCAGGGCGAGAAAGCGATGGTGCATGGTGGGCTCCTTGGGCTCCTGATGGTCGGATGGCCGCCAGCCTACGCCCGGTGTCCGCCCCATGCTGCCGGACGCCGGCGCGAGTTCGCGTGCGCCGCCGCTGACGCGCTGGCGGCGGGCGGCCGCGGACCGGCGCGTGTCCAGCCGCGCGGCTAAGATCGCCGGCCCGCTGCCTGCCATGTCCGACTCCCTCGCGTCCTTTCCCCAGGTGTCCGTCGCGCCCATGCTCGACTGGACCGACCGCCATTGCCGCTACCTCCACCGGCTGCTGTCGCGCCGCGCGCGCCTGTACACCGAGATGGTGACCACCGGCGCGCTGCTGCACGGCGACGTGGCGCGCCACCTGCGCATGGACGCGGCCGAGCACCCGGTGGCGCTGCAGCTCGGCGGCAGCGAGCCGGCGGAGCTGGCGCAGTGCGCGCGGCTGGGCGAGCAGTGGGGCTACGACGAGATCAACCTGAACTGCGGCTGTCCGTCCGAGCGCGTGCAGCGCGGCGCCTTCGGCGCCTGCCTGATGGCCGAGCCGCAGCTGGTCGCCGACTGCGTGAAGGCCATGGTCGATGCCGTGCGCGTGCCGGTCACGGTCAAGCACCGCATCGGCGTCGACCGCCACGAGGACTACGGCTTCGTGCGCGACTTCGTCGGCACCGTGGCGCAGGCCGGCTGCGGGACCTTCATCGTCCACGCCCGCAACGCCTGGCTCAAGGGCCTGTCGCCCAAGCAGAACCGCGAGGTCCCGCCGCTGCGCTACGCGCTCGTGCACCGGCTCAAGCGGGACTTCCCGGCGCTGCGCATCGTGATCAACGGCGGGCTCACCACCAGCGCGCAGGTCGGCGAGCAGCTGGCGCTGCTGGACGGCGCCATGCTCGGCCGCGAGGCGTACCACAACCCCTGGTGGCTGGCCGAGTGGGACGGCCGCTTCTTCGGCCTGCCGGAGCAGCCCGGGCGCACGCGCGAGGCGGTGGAAGACGCCATGGTGCGCTACATGGAACGCGAGGCGCGCGCGCACGGCACGGGCTGGTACGCGATCGCGCGCCACATGCTGGGCCTGCGCCACGGCCTGCCGGGCGCGCGGCGCTGGCGCCAGGTCTGGAGCGACCACCGCCTCAAGGC
This sequence comes from Pseudorhodoferax sp., assembly GCF_047601025.1. Taxonomy (NCBI): domain Bacteria; kingdom Pseudomonadati; phylum Pseudomonadota; class Betaproteobacteria; order Burkholderiales; family Comamonadaceae; genus Pseudorhodoferax; species Pseudorhodoferax sp. The sequence continues at coordinate 5,062,408 of NZ_JASGJZ010000001.1, read as the reverse complement.
GCTGGCGCCGGCCGAGGTCCGCGCCCTGGCGCATGCCGGCGCCGCCGCCGCGCCGGCGGCCTGAAGCCGCTAGCATCCGTCGCTCGCCCGCGCCGGGCGCCGGCCTTCGCGCGGCCGGTGGGCCCGCGCGGATCCGCCTCGACGACCAGCCAACGGAACGACATGACCAGACCGCGCATCCTGCAGATGGGCAAGCTGCTGCCCTCCCTCGAACAAGCCCTCGCCGCCGCGTACGACGTGCACCTGCTGGCCGGCGAAGCCGATCCCCGGGCCTTCCTCGCGCGCGAAGGCGCCAGCTTCGCCGGCGTCGTGACCAATGCCGCGCTGGGCGTGGACGCGGCCACGATCGCCGCGCTGCCCGGGCTGCAGGTCATCTCCAGCTTTGGCGTCGGCTTCGACAAGGTGGACGTGGCCGCGGCCCGGGCGCGGGGCATCCCGGTCGGCTACACGCCCGACGTGCTGAACGACTGCGTGGCCGACACCGCGTTCGGCCTGGTGATCGACGTGGCGCGCCGCTTCAGCGCGGCGGATCGCTTCCTGCGCCGCGGCAGCTGGCTCCAGGGGCCGTTTCCGCTGGCCACGCGCGTCAGCGGCAAGCGCCTGGGCATCCTGGGCATGGGCCGCATCGGCAGCGTGATCGCGCGCCGCGCCAGCGGCTTCGACATGCAGGTGCGCTACCACAACCGGCGGCCGGTCGAGGGCTCGCCCTACGGCTACGAGCCCACGCTGGAGAGCCTGGCGCGCTGGGCCGACTTCCTGGTCGTGGCCGCGGCCGGCGGCGCCGGCACGCAGCACCTGGTCTCGCGCGAGATCCTGGCCGCGCTGGGCCCGCAGGGCTTCCTCGTCAACATCGCGCGCGGCAGCGTGGTCGACGAGCAGGCGCTGGCCGAGGCCCTGGAGAGCGGGACCATCGCCGGCGCCGGGCTGGACGTCTACGCGGACGAGCCGCGCGTGCCGGCCCGCCTGATCGCCTGCGACAACGCCGTGCTGCTGCCGCACCTGGCCAGCGGCACGCACGAGACGCGCCGCGCCATGGCCGACCTGGTGCTGGAGAACCTGCGCAGCTTCTTCGCCACCGGGAAGGTCGCCGTCGCGGTTCCCTGAAAGGCCCGCTACGCTCCGGGGACCACCATCCCCAGGAGACCTCCATGACTTCCACCCCGCGCCGGCTGGCGCTCGCCGCCGTGGCCGCCCTGGCCCTGGCCGGCTGCGGCAGCCAGCCCCGCAGCGCCACCGGCGCGCCGTTGACCAAGCCCGACCTGGACCGCATCGCCGCGCGCCAGCACGGGCCGGTGCCGCCCGGTTTCGCCGACTTCCTCGACGGCGTCGCGCGCGACGAGCCGGCCGTCGCGCCGTTGGCCGCGCGCTACCGCGCCCAGGCGCCGCTGGACGGCGCCGGGCTGGACCAGGCCGCCCGCCTGCTCGGCCTGCACAACCGCCTGCTGAACCAGGCCGCCGTCATCGACGCGACGGCGCGCATGGTCGCGCTGCCGACCGTGCGCGGCACGCTGCCGCCGCACGAGGACCCGCAGATCCTCGCCTTCGGCCAGCTGGTCGCGGGCATGGCCGCGGACTTCGGCCTGCAGTACCGCAACGTGGACAACCGCATCTTCGAAGTCCGGCTGCCCGGCAGCGGCGCGGACGAGTTCGGCATCCTGACGCACGCCGACGTGGTGCCCGTGGTGGCTTCCGAGTGGGTGCTGGACGACGGCACCCGGCTGGACCCGTTCCGGCTCACGCGCGTGGGCGGCCTGCTGTACGGCCGCGGCAGCATCGACGACAAGGGCTCGATCGCCACCGTGCTGTACGCGATGAAGGCCGTCAGGGAGAGCGGGCTGCCGCTACAGCGCACGATCCGGCTGATGATCGAGACCACCGAGGAGACCGGCGGCGACGCCATGCGCTACTACGCCGAGCGCCATGCGCTGCCGGCCTACAACGTGGTGCTGGACAGCCGCTACCCGGCCGTCGTCGCCGAGAAGGGCACCGGTGCGCTGCGCGCCGGCTTCGCGCTGGCGCCGCGCGGGCCAGTGCCGGCCGGCGGCGCGACGATCACCGCGCTCACGGCCTCGGCCTCGGCCAACGCGATCGCGCAGACGGCCGTGGCCCGGCTGCGCGCCGACGACCCGGCCGCGCTGGCGGCGCGCCTGTCGGCGGCCGGCGCCGGCTTCGTGCGCCGCCACGAAGCCCAGGGCGGCAGGTTCGCGATCGACGTCGCGCGGCAGGCCGATGGCGTGGAGGTGAAGGTCACCGGCAGCTCCGCCCACGGCTCGCGGCCCGAGGAAGGCGTGAACCCGCTGCCGCGGCTGGCGCTGTTCCTGCAGCAAAGCGGCGTCGCGCTGGCCGACAACGGCTACGCGCAGGCCACGCGCTACATCGCCGACCTGTTCGGGCTGGACTACCTGGGCCATGCCATGGGCCTGGCCTGGCGCGACGACTTCATGGGCCCGCTGACCATGTCGCCCACGCTGGTGCGCGAGAACGCCGGCCGCGTCGAGGTCACGGCCAACGTGCGCATGCCGCGCGGCCGCACGCCCGAGGCGCTGGCCGCCGCGACGCAGGCCAAGGTGCGCGCCTGGGGTGCAGCCACCGGCATCCCGGTGGAGGTGGCGCACACCCAGGGCAACTGGATGGCGCGCGACCCGTCGGGCGCCTGGCTGGCCACGCTGTTGAACATCTTCGGCGACACCACGGGCCTGCCGGCCGCGCCGGTGTCCACGGCCGGCAGCACCACGGCCAAGCAGATGCCCAATGCGATCAACTTCGGCCCGGCCATGCCCGGCAAGAAGTACACGGCGCACAACGCCAAGGAGTACAAGGAGATCGACGATCTGGACGCCGACATGCAGATGTTCACCGAGATGCTGGTGCGCATCGGCAACCTGCCGCGGATGCAGTAGGCCGCCTCAGGCACCGGCTTCGAACACCGCGACGGCGGCGGCCAGGTCTTCCAGCGCGGTGCCGACGGCCTTGAACACCGTGCGCTCGGCCATGTCGCGGCGGCCCGCGGCCCGGCCGGCGACGAGGTCGGCCAGCGTGCCGCGCAGGTCGCCGGGGCGCAGCACGCCGCGCGCCAGCGGGCCCAGCAGGTCGCCGCTCTTCTGCAGGGCTTCCTCGGTGTCCACGTACAGCGCCGCGCCGGCGAAGCAGGCGTCGTCGGCCTCGCGCATCCCGGGCGCGAAGCTGCCGATCAGGTCCAGGTGGCTGCCCGGCGCCAGCCAGGCGCCCTCGACCACCGGCGCCGTCGCCAGCGTGGCGCAGCTGACGATGTCGGCCTGCGCGCAGGCGCGGGGCAGGTCGTCCGCGGCGGCCGCGGCGAAGCCCTCGCGCGCGAGCTGCGCGGCCAGCGCCGCGGCCTGGTCGGCGCGGCGCGCCCAGACTGTCACCTGCCGGATCGGCCGCACCGCCGCCATCGCCGCCGGCAGCAGCCGCGCCAGCCGGCCGGCGCCGACCACCAGCAGGTGGCCGGCCTGCGGGCGCGCGAGCCAGGACGCCGCCAGCGCCGAGGCCGCGGCGGTGCGGCGGGCGGTGATCGCGTCGCCGTCGATCAGCGCCAGCGGCACGCCGGTGGCCGCGTCGTGCAGCAGGTAGCTCGCATGCAGGCCCGGCAGCCCGCGGGCGGCGTTGCCGGGCGCGATGTTGATGAGCTTCACGCCGTAGTGCCGTTCGGTCCAGGCCGGCATGATCAGCGAGGCGAAGGCCGGCAGCTGGTGGGTGTGGCGCGGCGGCACGCTGCACGGCGCGGCGAAGGCGGCGCGCAGCGTCTCGACCAGGCGGGGAAAGGGCAGGGCGGCATGCACGGCCGCGGCGTCGAGGATGCGCACGGTGCCTTCAGCCTTCCGCGAGGTAGTGCTTCATCTCCACCGCTTCGCCCGGCAGCACGAAGGCGCGCACGCGCGCCTCCAGCTCGTGGTCGGCCAGCGTGTGCCGCGCCCGCTGGTGCAGGTAGTCGGCCCAGGAGGAGACGATGAAGCGCTCGACGAAGCGCGAGGGGTCGGCCAGGTCGCGGTAGACGCGCCAGAAGGTCGCGCCGTCGCGCCGCCGGTGCGCGCGCAGCAGGCTGGCGGCGTCGAGGAAGGCGGCGGTGTCCTCCGGCCGGATGCGGTAGCCGATCTCGATGGCGACGGGGCCGGCCTCGGGCGCCGGCTCCTGGGACACGTACAGCTCGTCCCAGGGCGTGGTCTGCGTGACCTCCTGCGCGTCGCCCATGCGCAGCGGGAAGGGCCGGCCCAGCAGCAGCCCGCCGGCCATGCACACGGCCGAGACGACCAGCGTGGACGTCAGCCCGGCCAGGTCGCCCATCGCCCCCCAGAACGCCGAGCCCAGCGCGAACGAGCCGAGCGCGCACAGCGTGTGCATGGCCAGCGCGCGGGCGCGCACCCACGGCGGCACGCTGGTCTGCGTGGCCGTGTTGAAGGTGGACATCACCGCCATCCAGGCCCCGCCGCCGGCCACCAGCGCCAGGTACACCACCAGCGGCCAGGGCGCGAACGCGGCGACCAGGCTGACCAGCGCATAGACCACGCAGCCCACCGCCACCAGCCGCTCCAGCCCGGCGCGCTGGCGCAGCCGGCCGATCACCAGGCCGACCAGCACCGCGCCGGCGCCCAGGCAGCCCATCAGCAGGCCGTAGCCGGCCGCGCCCAGGCCCAGCTTCTGCTGGCCGATCACCGGCAGCAGCGCCCACAGGGCGGAGCCGGCGCCGCTGTAGGCCACGGTGCGCACCAGCTGCGCCAGCACCGTCTGCGAATGCCAGGCGAAGCGCAGTGCCGCCACCATGCCGCCCCACAGCCGCTCGGCCGGCAGCCGCGAGCGCGGATGCGGCGCCGGCGGATAGCGCCGGATCGCCAGCGCCATCACCACCACGCTGACCACGGCCAGCACGAAGTTCCAGGCCCCGCCCAGGGCCGTGAACACCAGGCCCGCCAGGGCCGGGCCGACGGCGCGCGCCGCGTTGTAGGCGATGGACACGCAGGTGATGGCCTGCGGCAGTTCCTCGCGCGTGACCGAGTCGCCGACCGTGGAGTTCCAGGCCGGCGACAGCAGCGCCGTGCAGCAGCCGGCCACGAAGATCATGAACAGCAGCATGCCCGGGCCGCCGATGCCGGCCAGCAGCAGCACCGCCATCAGCGTGCCGGCGACCGCCTGCACCGCCAGCGAGGCCAGGATCAGCCGCCGCCGGTCCGCGATGTCGGCCAGCACGCCCGCCGGCAGCGAGAGCAGGAACATCGGCAGGAACACCGCCGTCTGCACCAGCGCGGCGAGGAAGGACGAGCCGGTCAGCTCCACCATCATCCAGGCCGCCGCCATGGTCTGCATGGCGTTGCCGACGAAGTAGATGCCGCCGCTGCTCCACAGCGCGCGGAACTGCCGGTAGCGCAGCGTGGCCCAGATCGAAGGGTTGTGGGGCAGGGGCGTGGCGCTCATGGCGCGCAATTGTCCATGTTGGGGCGCGCCCCTGCCCGGGGCCATCGCTTCAGTGCTGCGCCGCGGGCGCCAGGCCGGCGCGCGGCGGGCGCGTCGCGCGCAGGCCCATCCACTGCGCCTCGGCCAGCAGTACCACGGTCACGGCCTGGGCGGCCACCCAGGCCGTGCCCAGCGCCGTGACGGCGAACAGGCCGCTGGCCAGCAGCGCGACGCAGGCCGCGGCCCAGCCGAAGTTGCCGATGGCTACCAGGCCGATCAGCGTGCGGGGCGGCGTGGCGCGGCGGGCCATGGCGGCGGCGGCCGCGGCGTAGGCCAGCAGGAACAGGCCGGTGGCCAGCAGCAGGCCGCCGGGCAGGCCGGTCAGCCGGGCCAGCGCGTCGGTGAAGCCGAGCTGCAATGCGCCCGTGGCGGCGCAGGAGGCGGCGTCGACCCCCATCACGCGGGACAGGAAGCGGGGCGAGGCGAAGAGCGAGGACATCATGGCGGAACTCCTTGGATTGCACGCCCCGGGACCATCCCGTGGCGTTGGAGCGCATGGTTTGCGCGCCGGCGCCGCAAAGCCATGACCTCGCAGGTCATGGGCGCGCGGCGGGTGCCGCGCCAGAATCGGCGCCATGCCCAGCCCGTCCCATGCTCCGCGCCAGCCCGGCGCCCGCGATCCCTTCGGACTGCACCTGCGCCACTGGCGCCAGCGCCGGCGCATGAGCCAGCTGGACCTCGCGAACGAGGCCGAGATCTCCGCGCGGCACCTGAGCTGCGTGGAGACCGGCCGTGCCGCGCCCAGCCGCGAGATGGTGCTGCGCCTGGCCGAGCGGCTGGCGGTGCCGCTGCGCGAGCGCAATGCGCTGCTGGTGGCGGCCGGTTTCGCGCCGATGTACCGGCAGCGCGCGCTGGACGATCCGGCGCTGGCGGCCGCGCGGCGGGCGGTGGACCTCGTGCTCCAGGGCCACGCGCCCTATCCCGCGCTGGCGGTGGACCGGCACTGGCACCTGGTGGCGGCCAACGCCATCGTGCCGCTGCTGCTGGCCGGCGCCGCGCCCGAGCTGCTGCAGCCGCCCGTCAACGTGCTGCGGCTGTCGCTGCACCCGCGGGGCCTGGCGAGCCGCATCGCCAACCTCGCGCAGTGGCGCGGGCACCTGCTGGAGCGGCTGCAGCAGCAGGTCGCGGCCACGGGCGACGCGGTGCTGCAGGCCTTGCACGACGAGCTGATGGCCTATCCGGTGGGCGACGCCGGCCAGGCGGCCACGATGGGCGGCGGCGAGCTGGCGAGCGTGGTCGTGCCGTTCCAGCTGCGCACCGATGCGGGCGTGCTGAGCTTCATCAGCACGACGACCATCTTCGGCACGCCGGTGGACGTGACCTTGCAGGAGCTGGCGGTGGAGTCGTTCTTCCCGGCCGATGCGGCGACGGCCCAGGCGCTCGCGGCGCTGGCGCCCTGATCAGTCCAGGCTGGCCAGGTGCGCCTGCGCCGCGGCGCCGAGGGCGGCGTCGAAGGTGGCCAGCGGCGCCTTGATCTCCGCGGCCAGCCAGAGGTAGGCGGCGTCATGGGCGCTGAGCCGGTAGCGCAGCGCCAGTTCCAGCACGGGCCCGGGCTGCACGTCGTACGGCGCGATGCCCAGTTCCGCGAACGCGGCCAGGCCGTCGCGGGCGATCCCGGGCATGCCCCGCCCGTGCTTCTCGAGGGCCACGCTGGTGATTTCCGCGGCCAGCAGGTGGGGCGCGTGCAGTGTCCTGCCCTCCAGGGTGTCGCCGGCCTGCCCTCCCATGCCTCCTGGAACAGCAGGCCCGTCAGCATGCTGCAGTCGACCACCAGGGGCGGCTGCACCAGGTAGTGCGCCGGCGGCGGTTCGGCGACGTAGGGGGCCGGCGGCGGCGCGGTCACCTTCGGGCACGTCCTTGACGCAAAGGTCGGGCATTCCGGCTCCAGAATGGATGTGGTTCCATCCTGGAACCGGTGGGCCGGGCGTCAACTGCCGCCCGTGCCGACCCGGATCGGGGATCAGTATTCCCAGAACACGCGCTGCAGCTCGGCCGCGCTGAGCGGCTTGGTCAGCGCGACCATGGCCAGGATGCGGGCCTTCTGCGGGTTCAGGTCGTGCGCGACCACCCAGTCGTACTTGTCGTCGGGCTGCTCGGCGTTGCGCAGCACGAAGCCGCCGGTGTTCACGCGCGAGCTGCGGATCACCTGCACGCCGCCCTCGCGCAGCTTCTGCAGCGCCGGCACCACGCGGTTGGCCACCGAGCCGTTGCCGGTGCCGGCGTGGACGATGGCCTTGGCGCCCTTGCCGATGGCCTCGACGCTGGATGCCGGCACGTTGCCGTAGCCGTAGGCGATGTCGACCTGCGGCAGCGCCGTGATCTGGTCGATGTCGAACTCCGACTGCATGGTGTGGCGCTTGACCGGCGCGCGGAACCAGTAGTTGCGGCCTTCGACGATCATGCCCAGCGGGCCCCACTGGCTCTTGAAGGCCTCGGTCTTGATGTTGATGGCCTTGGCCACGTCGCGGCCGGTGTGGATCTCGTCGTTCATCGTGACCAGCACGCCCTTGCCCTTGGCATCCTGGCTGGCGGCCACGTTCACCGCGTCGTACAGGTTCAGCGCACCGTCGGCCGACAGGGCCGTGCCCGGGCGCATGGAGCCGACCACCACGATGGGCTTGTCGGTGTGCACCGTCAGGTGCAGGAAGTAGGCCGTCTCCTCCAGCGTGTCGGTGCCGTGGGTGACGACGATGCCGTCCACGTCGCCCTGCTTGGCCAGGGCCGACACGCGCTTGCCGAGCGTCAGCAGGTCCTCGTTCGTGAAGCTCTCCGAGGCGATCTGCAGCACCTGCTCGCCCTTGACGCTGGCGACCTTGGACAGCTCGGGCAGGCCGGCGATCAGCTTGTCCACCGGCACCTTGGCGGCGGCGTAGGTGGCGCTGTTGGCGGCCGAGGCGCCGGCGCCGGCGATCGTGCCGCCGGTGGCGAGGATGACGACGTTGGGCAGCGTCTGGGCCTGGGCGAGCACGCTGGCGGCCAGCAGGGCGGCGCCGGCGGCGAACGCGCGGAAGCGGGGGGAGAGGTACATGGGCAAGACTCCAGGGATTGGGGGAATCGCCCCCGGCGCCGTGCTGGTGCGTCGCACCGGCCGGCGGCCGGAAGGCGGCAGCCACGATACAGGAACCGTGCCGGCCTGTGGACGGATGGCGCGCCGGCCCGGCCAGAACTGTTCATTCGCCCCAAGCCAGCGCCGATGAGCCCGGCAAGACCAGATTGGACGTAGCGGACTAGGTCGCCCGGTGCTCGACGATCGCCCGCAGCACGGCGATGGCCAATTGGCGGTCGCGCAGCGACAAGGCCGCGAGGTCGTGGCGCAGCTCTTCCCATTCGTCTTCGATGCGCGGACTGGCGGTGCCTAACAGAGAGACGATGGTCACGTCGAGAGCTTCCGCGAGCGCTAGCAGGCGAATCAGCGAAGGCAGGGCTGCGCCTCGCTCGAAGCGGCTGATCGTCTCCGGATCGGTGTCGAGTTCTTCGGCAAGCTGCCCCTGCGTCAGCTGCCGCGCCAGACGGGCCTTGCGCAACGCTGCGCCGAGGCGCACGCGCAAATCATTCTCGGCGTCTTTGAACAAGCGGTTCGAGGAGGTGGCAGACATCGGCCGGAAGTGTTGACATTCAACGGCTTCTGCAGAATGATGTAAAAAGTTGACTAACTACAAATAATGTTGACTATGGTGTGAATCTGCCAATCGAATGCGCGGCTTTGATGGTGTGCGCGGCCAAAGGCAACTCAGGTGGCTGCAAGAGGAGTCAAGGCGCATCTCTTGGGCCGTGGATGACCACTGTCGGCGTGCCCGAGGTTTCTCCCATCAGTGGCAGGAGGAAGAAATGCTAAGAAGAACGGTACTGGCCGGCTCCTTGCTCGCAGGTGCGGCTTTGTTCTCGGTGGCCGCCTCGGCCGAGGAACTGAAGAACCAGATTGCCTCTGAAGTGAAGACTGGCACGACGAGGCCGGATGGACGCAGACGGTCCAAGGATTCGGATTGGACGGTTTGGAAAGTCCCGGAGAGCTACGTCATCAACAAGGACAAGACCACAGTTCAAGTCGTTTCCGCATACGGGTCGGAGCACAGTTACCAGATCGAGTACGGCGACGATGTGGAAATCATTCCCGATACCGGCATCAAACAGCCAACGACTATCCGCGTGAAGACGCATGCACGAAGCGCCAAAGGCCCCTATGGGGGCGCTGGGTCGATGAAGATTCTCGTGGACGTCTACTACGTCAAATACAAGTAGCCGTGGCACGGCGCGTGCGACCGACTTGGTCTCTGCGCTGACGGTCGCCCAGGCTGGCATGCAAATAAATGTTGTGCGGGCTACCGGCTCCGGCCGTGCCGGACGGGGCCGGCGCCCTACATCGACGCTTCGAGCATCGCGCGGTAGTCCTCGCGCGTGGCCAGGCGCGGGTTGGTCTGGTGGCAATGGTCGGCCAGGGCACCGTCGATGATGCGGTCGAACAGCGCGGGGGTCACGCCGACCTCGGCCAGGCCCTTGGGCAGGCCCAGCCGCGCGTTCATGTCGCGGATCGCCTCGCCGATGTCGCCGGGCTGGTCCAGGTGCATGGCGCGGGCCATGCGCTGCAGCCGCTGCTCGCGTTGCACCGAGTCGGCGCCGGCGTTGAAGGCCACGACGGCCGGCAGGAACAGCGCGTTCAGCGTGCCGTGGTGCAGCCGCGGGTCCACGCCGCCCAGGCTGTGCGACAGGCTGTGCACGCAGCCCAGGCCCTTCTGGAAGGCCATCGCGCCCTGCATCGAGGCGCTCATCATGTGCAGCCGCGCATCGCGGTCGCCGCCGTCCGCGGTGGCGCGCTCGATGTGGGCCCAGGCGCGCTCCAGCCCGTCCAGCGCGATGCCGTCGGCCGGCGGGTTGAAGGCGGCGGACATGAAGGTCTCCATGCAGTGCGCGATCGCGTCCATGCCGGTGGCGGCGGTCAGCCGCGGCGGCAGGCCGAGCGTCAGCTCGGGGTCGCAGATCGCGGCCTTGGGCAGCAGCGACCAGCTGTGGAAGCCGAGCTTGCGGCCGTCGTCCACGATGACGATGGCGCCGCGCGCCACCTCGCTGCCGGTGCCGCTGGTGGTGGGCACGGCGATCAGCGGCGCCACCGCGCCGGTGATGCGCGGCGAGCCGCCCTCGATGGTGGCGTAGCGCGCGAGCGGCCCCTCGTGCGTGGCGGCGATGGCCACGCCCTTGGCGCAGTCGATCGAGGAGCCGCCGCCGACGGCGACCAGGCCATCGCAGCCGCCCTCGCGGTACAGCGCCGCGGCCGCGCGCACCGCGGCCTCGGTCGGGTTCGGCGGGGTGGCGTCGAACACCTGCGCCGGCAGGCCGCCGAGTGCGTCCAGCGCCCGCTGCAGGATGCCGGCCGCGCGCACGCCGGCGTCGGTCACGACCAGCGGACGGGCGATGCCGATGCGCCGGCATTCGTCGGCCAGCAGGCCGATGGCGCCGAAGTCGAACTGGATCTGGGTCAGGTACTGGATCAGGGCCATGGGGGCGTTGGACGGGCGGATGGAACGGCCGGCCAATCTAGCAGAAGGCGGTGGCCAGAAGCGGTGAGGGCATCGATCGCGCCGACGGCGGGGTGTGCCGGGCCGCAGGCGTACGCGCAGGCCGCCGTCCTGGCTCGTGTGGTGCCGGGGCAAGGACTGCAACGCTCGCACGGGAGCCGTTCCCCGGCCCGAAGGGCGGGGCCCCGGGCATGGGCGTTGGCGACGCGCGTGAACGCTCGTCGAAAGCCTCGCGTGGCCGTGGGGGATGCGTTCGCGGCTTCTCAGGCGACGCGCTGGAACCACAGCAGCGACAGCAGCGCCGCGCCGGCGAGCAGCAGCAGGGCGGCCAGCGCCAGCGGGGCCGACAGCTCGGTCTCGCGCACCTGCACCCGCATGCGCGCGCCCATCTGCTCGTAGACCTGCACCAGGCTTTCGGCGCTGGCGGCGCGGAAGTATTCGCCGTGCGTCAGCGCCGTCACCTCGCGCAGCGTGTCTTCGTCCGGCTGCAGCAGGGCGGACCAGTTGTCCTCCCCGCCGGCGTCCGGCTGCCGGGTGCCCAGGCCCACCGCGTGGATGCGCACGCCGTGCCGCGCCGCCAGGCCGGCGGCATCGAGCGGGTGCACGCCGAAGTTGCTGCGGCCGTCGGTCAGCAGGACGATGGTCGCCTGGCTGTCCGTGTGCGGCTGCGGCGCCGCCGCCGTGGCGGCTGCGGCGGGGCGTGCGGTCGCGGGCCGGGCCGCCAGCGGCGTGTCCAGTGCGTCGCCCACGTCGATCGAGGCGCCGGGCAGCAGCTCGGCCAGCGCCACCGCGATGCCGCTGCCCACGGCCGTGCCGCGTTCCAGCTGCAGCCGGTCGATGGCGGCCAGCAGGTCCTCGCGGCTGTAGGTCGGCGGCTGCACCACCTCGGCGCTGGCGGAAAAGCCGACCACGCCCACGCGCACGCCGGCGGGCAGCCGGCGCACGAAGGCCTTGGCCGCCTCGCGCGCGGCGTCCAGCCGGCTGGGCTGGATGTCGTCGGCCTGCATGCTGAGCGAGACGTCCACCGCCAGCATCACGGTGGCCTGCTCGGTCGGCAGCGGCAGCGCCGCCTGCGGGCGCGCCGCCGCCAGCAGCAGCACCGCCAGCGCCGCCAGCAGCAGCGCCGGCGGCACGTGCCGCCGCCAGGCCGGATGGCGCGGCGCGGCCTGGCGCACCAGGGCCAGGCTGGCGTAGCGCAGTACCGGCTGGCGGCGCCGGCGCAGCAGCCACAGGTAGGCCAGCATCAGCAGCGGAATGGCCCACAGCAGCCACAACAGCTGCGGCCAGAGGAAATGCGGTGGCGTCGTCATGGCGGACTCCCTAGGGATTACCCGTAGAGCCAAGCAAAAATCCTGCCGAACGGCCCGAACGGCCCGCCGCCCGGTCACGCCGTTTCGCCCGGCATCCCATGGGCCGCCCGCGCGGCCGGCGCTACGATGCGTGCGCCAAAACCACCGGGAGACACCTGTGCGCCAATCCCTCACCCTTTCCGCCGCCGTGCTGGCCTGCTGCATGGCGGCAGGCGCCGCCGGCGCGGCCTGCCTGAGCGACGCCGAGGTCGCGGCGCTGGCCGACGCCATCGCCGCGAAAACGCCCGCCGCCACGCCCGAAGGCCTGGACGATGCCGACGCCGCCTGTACCCGCGCCAAGCTGAACCGGCGGCTGGCGGCGCACCACGGCGCCGTGGCCGGCTACAAGGCGGGCCTGACCAACCCGGCGGTGCAGAAGCGCTTCGGCACCGACAAGCCGGTCTGGGGCGTGCTGTACGCCGACATGCTGCTGGACAGCGGCGCCACGGTCGACCCGGCCTTCGGCGCCCGCCCGCTGTACGAGGCCGACCTGCTGGTGCGCGTGAAGAGCACGGCCGTCAACCGCGCCCGGACGCCGGCCGAGGTGCTGGCCGCCATCGACCAGATCATCCCGTTCATCGAGCTGCCCGACCTGGCCGTGCAGGCCCCGCCCAAGCTGAACGGCGCCGGCGTGGCGGCGATCAACGTCGGCGCGCGGCTGGGCGTGAAGGGCCAGCCGATCGCGGTGCCGGCCGACGCGGCGGCGCAGGCCGCGCTGCTGGACGCCCTGCGCGACATGACGGTGCGGCTGACCGCCCAGGACGGCGCGGAGCTCGCGCGCGGCAAGGGCGCGGACATCCTGGAGCATCCGCTGAATGCCGTGGTCTGGCTGGCCGGTGCGCTGGCGGCCGAGGGCCTGGCGCTGCAGCCGGGGCAGGTGGTCAGCCTGGGCTCGTTCTCGCCGCTGTTGCCGCCCAAGCCGGGTCTGGCTGTCACGCTGCACTACGACGGCCTGCCGGGCGCGCAGCCGGTGGTGCTGCGGTTCGCGGAGAAGTAGCGGGCGACGCCGATGCGCCGCGGCGCGCGATGCGCCACGCCCTGCAGTGCAGGGTGCTGACCTGGGCGGCTGCGTTCGCACGGGCAGGCAGCCGGCCAAGGCGTGGGGCAGCACCAGGGCTGTGCGGCCGTGTGGCCGGAGAGCCCGAGACAACGCGCAGGGTTTTCACAGCCTTCCGTGCCGGTGCGGCGGCTGCCGGCCGGAATCTGCCTGCCCGGTCGCGCGGCGCGCCACGCGTACAGTCGGAGGACATGCATCACGAGCTGACGACGTTCCGGCTGCTCCTTCGGCAATGGGTCGATGGCGATCTGGCGCCGTTTCGCGCGATGAGCGCCGACGCCGAGGTGATGCGCTACTTCCCTTCGACCTTGAGTCCGCAGGAGAGCGACGCCATGGCGGAACGATGCCGAGCGCTCATCGCGGAGCGCGGCTGGGGCTTCTGGGCGGCGGAGAAGGCCAGTACGGGCCAGTTCATCGGATTCATTGGTCTGCATGTTCCCGCCGCCAGGTTGCCCTGTTCGCCGTGCGTCGAAGTCGGCTGGCGGTTGGCGAAGGACCACTGGGGCCAAGGCCTGGCGACGGAAGGCGCCCGAGCCTGCCTCGGGTTCGCGTTTGCGGAACTGAAGCTCGCTGAAGTCGTGGCGTTCACATCAGTCGACAACCACCGTTCCGAGGCCGTCATGCGGCGCTTGGGAATGACGCGGGACGCCGCCACGTTTCGCCATCCCGCTCTCCCTGGGAATCACCGACTGTCCGAGCACTGCTTGTACAGGGTTCGCGCGGGACGCGCGAGCCAGGTTTGAAGCGCGTCCGCCCGGGGCGTGGCGGACGCTGGCCTTCGCCCGGGCCCCACAGCGCCAGCATGCCGATGGTGGAGCCCGCGGCGTGGCGGCGGTGCCGGCCGGCGTCGCAATGCCGGTCGCGGGCGGTCTGCGCGGGGCCGATGATCCGCGGTGCGCGGAGCAGCCGTCGCCCGGCCGGCGTCAGCCGGCGCGCAGCCGCCGCTCCAGCCACAGGCTGTAGCGCGACAGGCCGAAGCACATGCACCAGTAGAGCAGGGCGATGAACAGGTAGCCCTCCAGGTAGAACGGCCGCCAGGCCGGGTCGCCGCCCAGCGCCAGGCCGAGCGCGCCGGTCAGTTCGAACAGGCCGACCACGGTGACCAGCGAGGTGTCCTTCAGCGTGCCGACGACGTTGTTGGTCAGCGCCGGCACCACCATGCGCAGCGCCTGCGGCAGCACGATGTCGCGCTGCACCGCCCAGCGCCCGAAGCCCAGCGCCATGGCCGCCTCGACCTGCCCGCGCGGCACCGCCTGCAGGCCGCCGCGGATGATCTCCGCCAGGTAGGCCGCGACGAACAGCGCCAGTCCGGCCAGCACGCGCAGCAGCACGTCCGGCTTCCAGCCGGCCGGCCACAGCAGCGGCACCAGGTAGGAGGCCATGAACAGCACCGAGATCAGCGGCACGCCGCGCACCAGCTCCACGTAGCCGGCCGCCAATGCGCGCGCCACCGGCGACGACGAGCGGCGCGCCAGCGCCAGCAGCAGCGCCAGCGGGAAGGCCAGCGCCAGCCCGACCACCGCCAGCGCGATGGTCAGCGGCAGCCCGCCCCACTGGCCGGTGGGCACGAGGGCCAGGCCGGCCACGCCGCCGCGCATCAGCAGCACGCAGGCCGCCAGCGCCGCGGCCCACAGCGGCGCCAGCCACCAGCGCCAGCAGCGCGGCCAGGCGCTGGCCAGCGCGGCCGACGACAGCAGCGCGACCGCGACCGCCGGCCGCCACTGCTCGGCATACGGGTAGCGGCCGAACAGCAGCGGCCGCCATTTCTCGGCGACGACGCCCCAGCAGGCGCCGCCGATGGCGGCGCGGCAGGCCTCGGCATCCGGGCGGAACACGGCGCGCAGCAGCGCCCAGTCCAGCGCGTGCCACAGCGCCCAGCCCAGCCCGCCGAGCAGCGCCAGCGACAGCGCCGCGCGCAGCGGCGTGCCGAACAGCTCCGCGCGCCAGCCGCCCGCCGTCACCGCCAGCCCCGCAGCGCGACGCGCGCGTTGTAGACATTCATCGCGGCCGAGATCGCCAGCGACAGCAGCAGGTACACCGCCATGACGATGGCGATGCACTCGAAGGCCTTGCCGGTCGCGTTCAGCGAGGTGTTGGCGACCGAGACCAGCTCGGGGTAGCCCACCGCCACCGCCAGCGAGGAATTCTTGGTCAGGCTCAGCAGCTGGTTGGTCAGCGCCGGCACGATCACGCGCAGCGCCTGCGGCAGTACCACGAGCCGCAGCTGCTGCCCGCCGGTGAGGCCCAGCGCCTGCGCCGCCAGCTTCTGGCCCGCCGGCACCGACTGCACGCCGGCGCGCACGATCTCGGCCACGAAGGCCGCGCTGTACAGCCCCAGGCCGAACACGATGGCCAGGTACTCCGGGCTCAGCGCGGCACCGCCGGCGACGCCGAAGGCGGTCGTCTCGGGCCATTCCAGCCGCGCCGGCCACGCGCCGCCTTCCCACACCGGCCACGGCAGCGACAGCCCGTTCTTGCTGAGCCAGCAGCCGGGCAGCAGCTCGACCGGGGCGCTGGAGTCCGGCAGCAGGTGCGTCAGCGCGAAGTACAGCATCAGCAGCTGCACCAGCAGCGGCACGTTGCGCAGCGCCTCCACGTAGGCGGTGCACACGGCGCGCACCAGCAGGTGCGGCGCCAGCCGGCCGATGCCCAGCAGCGTGCCCAGGCCCACGGCCAGCAGCGCGGCCGGCACGGCGGCGCGCACGGTGTTGAGCACGCCCATGGCGAAGGCGCGCGCGTAGGACTGGCCGGAGTCGAAATCCAGCCAGCCCTCGGAGATGCCGAAGCCCGCCGGCTGCGCCAGGAAGCCGAACTGCGCCTGCAGCCAGCCCCACAGCGGCGACAGCGGCGCCGCACCGCGCAGCAGCCACAGCGCGGCGCCGGCCAGCGCGAGCGCCAGCAGCACCCACAGCGCGGCCGGCACGGCCGACCGGGGCTCCCTCATGCCGGCACCCGCCGTGCGATGGGACACGTGTTCCCGGTGGCCAAGGTCTACAGGCCGCGGCAGCCGGGGCCGCGGAGCAGGCCCGGCGAGGGCACCCGCGGAACCGGCTCCGCCGGACGGCAGGCGTGCCTTGCAGGCCGCAGCGGCCCCTGAGGGGGCGCCTCGTCGGGCCGTCCAGGCCTGCGCAGGCAGGCGTGGAGCCGCGGCCCTCCGCCCCCTGGAGGGGGGTGGCGCAGCGCGCGGCGCGCAGACCGGGGGTGCTTCATTTCACCGGCAGGGCGTAGAGCAGGCCGCCCTTGTTCCACAGGTTGTTGGCGCCGCGCGGCAGCTTCAGCGTCGACTTGGCGCCGACGTTGCGCTCGAACATCTCGCCGTAGTTGCCCACGGCCTTGATCGCGCGGTAGGACCAGTCCTTGTCCAGCCCCAGCAGCTTGCCCAGGTCGTCGCCGGTGCCGAGCAGGCGCTGCTGGGCCGGGTCCTTGCTGTCGGCCCGGAGCGGGTCGACGTTGGCCTGGGTGATGCCCAGTTCCTCGGCCTCGATCAGCGCGTTGGGCACCCACTTGGCGATGGCGAACCACTCGTCGTCGCCGCGCTTGACGGCCGGCGCCAGCGGTTCCTTGGAGATCAGCTCGGGCAGGATGACGTAGTCGTCGGGGTTCGGCGCCTCCTTGTTGCGCAGGCCGGCGAGCGCCGAGGTGTCGGTGGTGAAGGCCTGGCAGCGGCCGGAGAAGAAGGCCTTGAACGAGGCCTCGAAGCTCTCGAACACCACGGTCTTGACCGGCACGCCCTGGGCCTTGGACCACTCGGCCACGTTGCGCTCGTTGGTGGTGCCGGCCTGGGTGCAGACGGTCGCGCCCTTGAGCTGCTTCGCGCTCGTGACCTTGAGCTTCTTGGGCACCAGGAAGCCCTGGCCGTCGTAGTAGTTGATGGTGGTGAACGACAGGCCCAGCGAGGCGTCGCGCGTCAGGTTCCAGGTGGTGTTGCGCGCCAGGATGTCGACCTCGCCGGCCTGCAGCGCGGCGAAGCGCTGCTGCGCGTTCAGCGGCACGAACTCGACCTTCGCCGCGTCGCCCAGCACGGCGGCGGCGATGGCGCGGCAGCTGTCCACGTCCAGGCCGGACCAGTGGCCCTGGGTGTCGGGCGCGGAGAAGCCGGCCACGCCGTTGGTCACGCCGCACTTGACGCTGCCGCGCTGCTTCACCGCGTCCAGGGTCTTGCCGGCGTGGGCCGGGGCCGCGGCCAGGCCGGCCGCCAGGAGCAGGGCGCTGGCGGCCAGCGCCAGGGGAGGGTTCTTGCGCATGTGGATTCCTCGTCGGATGGAACAGGCCGGCGACGATGCCGGCCGCAGGCGCGGCAGTCTACGCGGCCTGTCCGTCCGATGCTGCAGGAGCCTCCTGCGCGCGCGGCGCCGCCGGCGTGGGCGGCCGCCGCGTCCGGGCGCCCGGCGGGCGCCGCAAGACCGTCAGCCCAGGCGGGGTTGCTTGGGGGCGGCCGTCAGGTAGCCGACGGCGGAACTGGCCTTGTCGTTGTAGCGCGCGTCGATGATGGCGTCGACCTCGGCCTTCAGCGCCGGGTCCAGCGCGGGGAAGCGGTTCCACTCGTCGCCGGCATGCTGGAAGTTGCTCATGATGTAGGTCCAGCCGTTGATCTCGTCGACGGCGTGCAGGCCGGTGGATTCGGCGCCCGCCGGGCACGACAGGATGCGCTCAAGCTTCTTCGTGTCGACGTTGTAGGCCCACAGGAAGTTGTTCAGGTGGTTGCCGCTGTCCTCGCCGATGAACAGCGTGCGCAGCTTCTCGGAGAACTTGAGGTTGTCGGGGCTGGCGATGTTGTCCGGGTCGGCGGTGTTGCCCAGGCCGTCGGCGCTGATGTCCCGGCCCCTGAGCAGCAGGCGCGACTGCGTCGGCACCCATTCGCTGTCGATCGCGCCGCCGTCGCTGTCCTTCTGGCCGGCGCCCAGGTCGTGGGCCACCACGCCGCCGGCGACGATCTTCGGGAACGTCACGTTGTTCGCCTCCACGTAGCCGGACGCGCCGGCGACCATGGAGTCCTGGATGTTGGCGAGCGCGGAGTAGGCGACCTTGTCCTTCGCGTTGACGGTCGTGCCTTCCATCTTGGTGAAGGCCATGCTGCCGCCCTTGAGCGCGGCGTAGCGGTGCGTCTCCAGGAACGCCGCGGCCTTCTCCTGGCCGGCCTTCACGCGCACCCAGGCCGCCGTCTTGTTCAGGGTGATCTTCGTGTAGCTGGCGTCGCCCGGATCGGTCTTGGTCGAGTCCATGATGTCCGTCGGCCTGATCTTCGCGACGTTCACCAGGTCGTCGATCTCCTGGCTGGTGGCGTGGCCCAGCCGGATCCACTGGATCCGCGCGGTCGAGGTGTCGGTCAGCCGGTCGACGTACTTGGCCACGTACAGCGCGCCGGCGGACAGGTCGTTCTTGCGGTCGGCCACGAACATGAACAGGCCGCCGTTGGTGTAGTCGTCGCCCATCAGCGCGGTGCGGCCGTCGGGCATCACCTGGATCAGCTCGTGCGAGATGCGGCCCAGGCAGTAGTGCTTCCTGATGCTGCCGGTGCCGTCGGCGTTCACCGTCACTTCCGGCAGGTGGCCGTAGTTGTAGGGGTTGGCCGTCGCTTCGTCGCCGAACATGCTCTTGCTGAAGGCCTTCAGCGTGGCCAGCGACTGGCCGCCCAGGCCCTGGTCGAAGGCGTCGGGCTCGTACTCCTCGCTCGACAGGTGCGTGCCCCAGGGCGACAGGCTGGCGCCGCAGGTGATCCACAGGCCGTGGACCCGGGAGGTATCGACGTTGTGGTACTTGATCAGCGACAGGTGGCCCGTCTCGGGATCCTGGTCCAGCGTCAGCACGGCGATCGGCGAGGGCAGCGTGCCGTAGGTGCTGGCGCCCGACTGGTCCGCCGTGTTGTATTCGAACTGCACCACGGCGAACACCGGCTTGCCCTTCACGCCGTCGACCTTGGCGTTGGGGACCGTCAGCAGCGAGCTGCCGTCCGGGCTGTCGGAGAAGAACTGGCGCTCCTTGCCCGGGACGCTGCGGTCGATGATGGGGTTGTTGGCGCTGTCGTAGTAGCCGCCGGCGATGACCGTGCCGCCGCGGCCGTCGGGCACCGCCTGGCCGGTCAGGAAGAAGGGCTGGTAGGCCAGCTGGTAGGTCTGGCTGCTGCCGTCGTCGAAGTTGACCTGGAGGCTGGAGCCGACCGTGGTGGTGGCCAGCGCCTCGGGATGGGCGGCGCCGGGCGCGGCCATGCCGATGAACGCGGCGGACACGAACGCCGGTTCGGCGTCGTCGCCACCGCCGCAGGCGGTCAGCGTGGAGGCGGCGAGCAGGCCGCCCGTACCGAGCGGCAGCATGGGAGCGCCGGCGATCATCTTGAGAAGGCGGCGGCGGGACGTGGTGGGCGAATTCGACATCGTGCGGGGAGGGCCTCGCGGGGCCTGCTGGTTGTTGCGGATCACGGACCGCTGCCGCACGGCTGCGGCAGGGCCCCGCGGCGATCCTAGGAAGCGCGCGTGACGGTTTCGTGTCGAAAGAGCCGTTCCCCGCTCCGTGGGGAACGCGCCAAGCGGTCGCGGCCGTTGGCAAGGTATGGCGATTCATCCCCACGGCCGTGGGGAACGTGACCCCGTGCCGGTTCTGGGCTACACGACCGTCGGTTCATCCCCGCGCCTGTGGGGAACGTGCCGTTGGAACGCTACGCCGAGCTGGTCCAGGCCGGTTCATCCCCACGCCTGTGGGGAATGCCCGCGACGTGATCGCGGCCGACTACGCCTACGTCGGTTCATTCCCACACTCGTGGGGAACGCCCATGTCCAGCCGTCTTCCCTGACTTCATCACCGGTTCATCCCCACGCCCGTGAGGGCGCCGTGCGCGCTCTCATCCCGCAAGCTATTCCGACGTCCCTCCGGGTCCGATGTCCCTCCGGGCCCGATGTTCGTCTCTCCGCGTCAGTGGTTGTCCCGCGGCACGCCGAAGGTCGCGTGGATCTTCTGGTACTTCACGGCCGGCTTGAGCACCATGCCGTTGGACAGTTCGTCGACCACGCCGCGCTGGATCTCCTGCCAGGGCGTCTGGCTCGGCGGGTAGCGGTAGCCGCCCTGGGCTTCCAGTTCGCGGCGGCGCTGCGCCAGCTCCTCGTCGGCGACCAGCATGTCGGCGCGCCGCTTCTTCAGGTCGATGCGCACGCGGTCGCCGGTGCGCAGCAGCGCCAGGTTGCCGCCGGTGGCGGCCTCGGGCGAGGCGTTCAGGATCGACGGCGAGCCCGAGGTGCCGGACTGGCGCCCGTCGCCGATGCAGGGCAGCGCCGTCACGCCTTGCTTGAGCAGGTAGTCCGGCGCGCGCATGTTCACGACCTCGGCCGCGCCCGGGTAGCCGACCGGGCCGACGCCGCGCATGAACAGCACGCTGTGCGCGGTGATGCCGAGGGCGGGGTCGTCGATGCGCGCGTGGTAGTCCTCCGGCCCGTCGAAGACCACGGCCGAGCCTTCGAAGGCCATCGGGTCGGCCGGGTTCTCCAGGTAGCGCTGGCGGAACTCGTCGCTGATCACGCTGGTCTTCATGATCGCCGAGTCGAACAGGTTGCCCTTGAAGTTCAGGAAGCCGGCGTTCTTCTTCAGCGGCTTGGCGTAGGGCAGGATCACGTCGCGGTCGCTGCTGAACCGGCCCTCGCAGTTCTCGACGATGGTCTTGCCGTTGACCGTCAGCGCCGGCTGGATCTTGCCCTTGGCGACCAGCTCGGCCACCACGGCCGGCAGGCCGCCGGCGCGGTAGTAGTCCTCGCCCAGGTAGGTGCCGGCCGGCTGCAGGTTCACCAGCAGCGGCACCTTGTAGCCCAGTTTTTCCCAGTCGTCGTTGTCCAGCGGCACGCCGATGTGCCGGGCGATCGCGTTCAAGTGGATGGGTGCGTTGGTCGAGCCGCCGATCGCCGAGTTGATGACGATGGCGTTCTCGAAGGCGGCGCGCGTCAGGATGTCCGAGGGCTTGAGGTCCTCGCGCACCATCTCGACGATGCGCCGGCCGGTCAGGTAGGCCATCTCCTGCCGGTCGCGGTAGGGCGCGGGGATGGCTGCGCTGCCCGGCAGCATCATGCCCAGGGCCTCGGCCAGCGCGTTCATCGTCGAGGCCGTGCCCATGGTGTTGCAGTGGCCGGTGGATGGCGCCGAGGAGGCCACGAGCTTGAGGAATTCCGGGTAGCCGATCTTGCCGGCCGCCATCAGCTCGCGCGCCTTCCAGACGATGGTGCCCGAGCCGGTGCGCTCGCCCTGGAACCAGCCGTTCAGCATGGGGCCGGCGTTCAGCGCGATGGCCGGGATGTCCACCGTGGCGGCGGCCATCAGCTGGGCCGGCGTGGTCTTGTCGCAGCCGGTGGTCAGCACCACGCCGTCGATCGGGTAGCCGTACAGGATCTCGACCAGCGACAGGTACTGCAGGTTGCGGTCCAGCGAGGCCGTGGGGCGCTTGCAGGTCTCCTGGATCGGGTGCAGCGGGAACTCGAAGGCGATGCCGCCGGCGTCGCGGATGCCTTCCTTGATGCGCTCGGCCAGCACCAGGTGGTGCCGGTTGCAGGGCGCGACGTCCGAGCCCGACTGGGCGATGCCGACCATGGGCCGGCCCGACTGCAGTTCGTCGAACGACAGGCCGAAGTTCATGACGCGTTCCAGGTACAGCGCGGTCATGTCGGCATTGGCCGGGTTGTCGAACCATTCCTGCGAGCGCAGGCGCCGCGGCGCCTGGCTCTTCTTGCTGCTGCGTTTCTTCATCGTGTCGTTGCCTTGCTTGTGCTTGCTCATTGGATGCCCTTCAGCGCCTGGGCCGCGTTCGGCGCGGCCCGGCAGTCGGCGATGTACTCGCGGATGATGTCCGCGAACTGCCGGCACGGCGCCAGGCCCAGCCGCGCGGCGCGCGCGGCCGTGGCGCCGGACGGCCAGTTGGCCACGATGCCGGCGATGCGCTCGTCGCGTTCGAAGCGCACCAGCGCGCGGACCTGGCTGCCGGCCACCTCCTCCAGCGCGTCCAGCATGTCGGCCACGCGCACGTTCAGCGCCGGCAGGTTCAGCGCCAGCCGGCCGCCGAGCTGCTCGCGCGTGGCCTCGTAGACGCGGATCAGCCCGTCCACGGTCTGCGACGGCGAGGACATCGGGTGCGACACGCCGGCGTCCACCGGGCAGGCCGACACGATGCCGGCCAGCGGCTCGCGGATGATGCCGCTGAAGAAGCCGGAGGCCGCGCCGTTCGGCCGGCCCGGTCGCACCGTGACCGTCATCAGCCGGGCCGAGCGGCCGTCCAGGAAGCCCTTGCGCGTGTAGTCGGCGATCAGGTATTCGCACATCAGCTTGTGCGTGCCGTAGGAGGTCTGCGGCGCCGGCAGCGTGTCGTCGGCCACGATGCCGGGCCAGGCGAACGCGGGGTCGGGGCCGAACACGGCGACCGAGCTGGAGAACACCAGCCTGGGCACCGGGCCGCCGGCGGCCGTGCGGGCGCGCAGCGCATCCAGCAGCGCGCGCGTGCTGTCCAGGTTGGAGCGCAGGCCCAGTTCGAAGTCCAGCTCGCATTCGCCCGAGACGGCCGAGGCCAGGTGGAACACGCCGTCGAAGTCCTCGCCCTGCAGCGCCGGCGCCTGCGACAGCAGCGTGCCGGTGCGGGCCTCCACGCGCGTGTCGGCCAGCAGGTCGGCCGGCGGCGGGGTGATGTCGGTCAGCACCAGGCGGTCGATCGTGCGGCCGGCCAGCTGGCCGCGCGCGAGCAGCGTGCGCGCCAGCCGCGCGCCGACGAAGCCGCCGCCGCCGGTGATCAGGAGTTTCATGGGGGTCTTTCCTTGTGACATGGGGAAATGGTTCAGGTCCTGCGCCGCCGTCCGGCCATCACGCCGCCCTCGACGAGCCGCTGCTCGGCGCGCTGGATGTGGTCCAGCGCGCAGCGCCGCGCGGCGGCCGGGTCGCGCGCGGCAATGGCTTGCACGATCGCGCGGTGCTCCAGCTGCACGGCCTGCATGAAGTCGGCGCGCCGCGCCTCGTTGCCGCGCGTGACGCGCATGCCCTCGCGCAGGTACTGGGACAGGAAGCCCAGCAGCAGCTGGAACTGCGGGTTGCCGGTGGCCTCGCCGACCAGGCGGTGGAAGGCCAGGTCCTCGTCCACGCCGTCACGGCCCTCGGCCACGGCCTGGTCGATGGCCTTGAGCTGGCGGCGCAGCGCGGCGACCTGGCTGCGCGTGGCGCGCTGCGCCGCCAGTGCGGCGATCTCGCCTTCGAGCACGCGCCGCACCTCGACCACGTGGACCACCGCGTCCACCGAGCCCGGCACCTGCGGATCGAATGCCAGCGGCTGGTGCGCCGGCGTCGGCGCGACGAACACGCCCGAGCCCTGGCGCGACACCACCAGCGCCAGCGACTTGAGCTGGTGCACCGCCTCGCGCACCACGGTGCGCGACACGCCGTGCACCCGGGCCAGTTGCTGCTCGGTCGGCAGCCGCGCGCCGGGTGGCAGCGCGCCGCCGCCGATCTGCCGCGCCAGCCGCTGCGCCAGCCGGTCCGACAGGCGATCGGCCTCGTGCCGCAGGGGGTCGGCCGCGGGCAGGTCGGTGGCGGCGAGGCGGGGCGTCACGGTCGGGCTGCGCAGGGAGATGCGCTGTACTGTAATCGGGTCATCATACAAATTTGCGGGTTTGCCAGTACCGGATTTCCCTGATGCAAAGCCGCCGCCGGCATGCCGATACTGGGTGCGTTCACGAGTGCCACTGTCGGCACGGCATCCCAACCTCGAACCAATATCCCCGCGCATGGCGAGTGTCACGATCCAGGGCGTCAAGAAGAACTTCGGCGAAGTGCCCATCCTGCACGGCGTGGACATCGCCATCGAGGACGGCTCGTTCACCGTGCTGGTTGGCCCTTCGGGCTGCGGCAAGTCCACGCTGCTGCGCATGATCGCCGGCCTGGAGCGGATCGACGGCGGCGACATCCGCATCGGCGACCGCCGCGTGAACGACCTGCCGCCCAAGGAACGGGACATCGCCATGGTGTTCCAGAACTACGCGCTGTACCCGCACATGACGGTGCGCGACAACATGGCCTTCTCGCTGACGCTGGCCAAGGCCGGCAAGGCCGCGATCGACGCCAAGGTGCGGCGTGCCGCCGAGATCCTGGCCCTGGTGCCGCTGCTGGACCGCTACCCGCGCCAGCTGTCCGGCGGCCAGCGCCAGCGCGTGGCCATGGGCCGCGCCATCGTGCGCGACCCGCAGGTGTTCCTGTTCGACGAGCCGCTGTCCAACCTCGACGCCAAGCTGCGCGTGGCCATGCGCAGCGAGATCAAGGAACTGCACCAGCGGCTCCGGACGACCTCGATCTACGTCACGCACGACCAGATCGAGGCCATGACCATGGGCGACCAGATCGTCGTGATGCGCGACGGCCGCGTCGAGCAGGCCGGCCGGCCGCTGGAGCTGTACGACTGCCCGGCCAACCAGTTCGTGGCCGGCTTCATCGGCTCGCCGGCGATGAACTTCCTGCCCGGCACGCTGCGCCGCTCGGGCCTCGCGGCCGAGGTGGAATTGCGCGACGGCACGCGGCTGCCGGCCCCGATGGGCAGCGGCGGGCAGGACGGCCAGGACGTGGTCTACGGCACCCGGCCCGAGCACCTGACGCTGGGAGACCGTGGCATCCCGGCCGAGGTCGCGGTGCTGGAGCCCACGGGCATGGACACCTTCGTCGCCTGCCGGCACGAGGGCGCGGAGCTGTCGGCCGTGTTCCGCGAGCGGCACGACTTCGCGCCCGGCACGCTGATCCATCTGCAGCCCGACATCGCGCGCGCGCACCTGTTCGACGCGGGCACGGGCCGGCGGCTCGCCGCCTGAGCGCTTTTCATCGACCCTTAGCGAAGGAGACTGGCATGAACGAGTTCCAAGGACGCAGGCGGAGCATCCTCAAAGGCGGCGCCGGCGCGGTGGCCGTGGCATCCATCGGCACCGGCAGCGCGCTGTTCACGCCCGGCGTGCTCGCGCAGAGCCTGAAGTTCACGCCCGAGAAGGGAGCCAAGCTGCGCGTGCTGCGCTGGAGCCGCTTCGTGCAGGGCGACATCGATGCCTACATGGCCAACGTCAAGAAGTTCACCGAGACCACCGGCGTGGAAGTGCGCGTGGACAGCGAGAACTGGGAGGACGTGCGCCCCAAGGCCGCCGTGGCCGCCAACACCGGCGCCGGGCCGGACATCATCCTCTCGACCAACGACGACGCCAACCTGTACCCGGACAAGCTGCTGGACGTGACCGACCTGGCCGAATACCTCGGCAAGAAGTACGGCGGCTGGTACCCGGCCGCGGAGACCTTCATGCGCCCGGACGGCAAGCGCTGGCTGGGCCTGGCGCTGGGTGCGTCGGGCTCGCTGATCGTTTACCGCGAGAGCATGGTCAAGGCCGCCGGCTTCGACACCTTTCCCACGACCACGGACGGCTTCCTGAAGCTGCTCCAGGCGCTCAAGGCCAAGGGCACGCCGGGCGGCATGGCGCTGGGCAACGCGACCGGCGACAGCACCTGGACCAACTGGCTGGTCTGGGCCTTCGGCGGCAAGCTGGTGGACAAGAGCAACAAGGTCGTGATCGACAGCCCCGAAACCATCAAGGCGCTGGAGTACGGCAAGGAGCTGTACGCGACCTTCATCCCGGGCACGCTGTCCTGGCTGGACCCGAACAACAACAAGGCCTTCCTGGACGGGCAGATCAGCGTGACCAACAACGGCATCTCGGTCTACTACGCGGCCAAGAACTCGCCCGACCCCAAGCTCAAGGAGATGGCGGCCGACATCCAGCACGCGGTGTTCCCGGTGGGGCCGGTCGGCGTGCCGACGGAGTCGCACCTGTTCTTCAACCAGATGATCATGAAGTACACCAAGTTCCCGAACGCCGCCAAGGAGTTCCTGCGCTTCATGATGGAGAAGGAACAGTTCGACCCCTGGCTGCAGGGCGGCGGCGGCTACGTGGCGCAGCCGCTGCGTGCCTACGAGGCCAACCCGATCTGGACCTCGGACCCGAAGAACACGCCGTACCGCGATTCGGTCAAGAACCTGCGGCCGGCCGGCTACGAGGGCACGCTGGGCTACGCGTCGGCCGGCGTGGCGGCGGACTTCATCATTCCGAACATGGTGGCCGAGGCCGCCAGCGGTGCCAGGACGCCCAAGGAAGCCGCCGAACGCGCGCAGAAGCGCGCCGAACGCTACTACAAGGTGTGATCCGGACATGCTCGCCCGCCTGCAGAACAGCCGCAACGCGCTCGGCCTGCTGTTCATGCTGCCGGCGGCGGTGCTGCTGCTGCTGTTCCTGACCTATCCGCTCGGCCTCGGCACCTGGCTCGGCTTCACCGACACCAAGGTGGGCCGGCCGGGCCAGTGGGTGGGGCTGGAGAACTACGCCTACCTGTGGAACGACTCGGTGACGCGGCTGGCGCTGTTCAACACGCTGGTCTACACCGTCGTCGCCAGCATCTTCAAGTTCGTGCTCGGGCTGTGGCTGGCGCTGCTGCTGAACAAGAACATCCGCTTCAAGACCTTCTGCCGCGCGGTGATCCTGCTGCCGTACATCGTGCCCACGGTGCTGTCGGCCATCGCGTTCTGGTGGATCTACGACTCGCAGTTCTCCATCATCAGCTGGGCGCTGGTCAAGCTCGGCCTGATCGACCACTACATCGACTTCCTCGGCGATCCGTGGAACGCGCGCATCGCCGTGATCATCGCCAACATCTGGCGCGGCGTGCCCTTCGTGGCGATCACGCTGCTGGCCGGGCTGCAGACCATCTCGCCCTCGTACTACGAGGCCTCGGCCATCGACGGCGCCACGCGCTGGCAGCAGTTCCGCCACGTTACGCTGCCGCTCCTGACGCCCATCATCGCGGTGGTGATGACCTTCTCGGTGCTGTTCACGTTCACCGACTTCCAGCTGATCTACGTGATCACCCGCGGCGGGCCGCTGAATGCCACGCACCTGATGGCCACGCTGTCGTTCCAGCGCGCGATCTCCGGCGGTGCGCTGGGCGAGGGCGCGGCCATCGCGATCGCGATGGTGCCGTTCCTGCTGGCCTGCGTGCTGTTCAGCTTCTTCGGCCTGCAGCGCCGGGCCTGGCAACAGGGAGGCAAGGACTGATGGCCCAACCGGACGTCGACACCGTCGGCATGTCGTACCTGGACTCGGTGCCGCGCAAGCTGGCCACGGTCTACCTGCCGCTCGCCGTGTTCCTGATCGTGCTGCTGTTCCCGTTCTACTGGATGGTCATCACCGCGGTCAAGCCGGACGCCGAGCTGCTTTCGCGCGAGGGCAATCCGTTCTGGGTCGTGGCGCCCACGCTGGGGCATTTCCGCAAGCTGCTGTTCGAGACCACCTACCCGCAGTGGCTGTGGAACACGGTGCTGGTGTCGGTGGTGTCCACCTTCCTGTCGCTGGCGGCCTCGGTGTTCGCGGCCTACGCGATCGAGCGGCTGCGCTTCAAGGGCTCGCGCCACGTCGGGCTGGGCATCTTCCTGGCCTACATGGTGCCGCCGTCCATCCTGTTCATCCCGCTGGCCAGCGTGGTGTTCAAGCTCGGCCTGTTCGACACGCGGCTGGCGCTGATCCTGACCTACCCGACCTTCCTGATCCCGTTCTGCACCTGGCTGCTGATGGGCTATTTCCGCTCGATCCCGATGGAGCTGGAGGAGTGCGCGCTGATCGACGGCGCCACGCGCTGGCAGATCCTCGTCAAGGTGGTGCTGCCGCTGGCCGTGCCGGGGCTGATCTCGGCCGGCATCTTCGCGTTCACGCTGTCGTGGAACGAGTTCATCTACGCGCTGACCTTCGTCTCCTCCTCCGAGGTCAAGACCGTGCCCGTCGGCGTGGTGACCGAACTGGTGCAGGGCGACGTGTACCAGTGGGGGCCGCTGATGGCCGGCGCCCTGCTGGGCTCGCTGCCGGTGGCCTTCATCTACTCGTTCTTCGTCGAGTACTACGTGTCCGGCATGACCGGTTCGGTCAAGGAATAGGCCGCGCTGGGCCGACCCTGCGGCGACCCTGTGGCTTCGCCGCAGCCACGGCAGCCCCGCACCGAGCGGCGACGCAACCTGGCGCGATCAATGCGGCGATCGTCGGTACGGCCCAGCCTTCGTTCGCAGCGCCGCACGAACGGGTCGCCCGCAGCGATGTGCGCCATACGGTCCAGTCGCTCAGGCTGTGGTGTACCCCGAGGAGATCGCGCGCTGTGCCTGGGCAAGGTCCGTCTGCCCTGCGGGCGCATCGAGGCGCTGGCCATCCTTCGGGCCCACGCGGGTGATGCGCTCGACCAATGCCTTGCCGATGGGATTGCGCCATTGGTCCTGCGGAGCGGTAGGCTTCGTCATCGTTTCGCGCGTGGCGATGTTCTCGGGCACGGTTTTCAGGTCGTGCAAGAGTTCCGGTCTCCCGTAATACGTACCACAGCACCGATCTCGGCCCAGCGGATGCGGCGCGGGATGTGCGCGGGCTCGACGCCACGAATCTTCAGAAAATCCAGGAATTGGTCACTGGGAAGTGGCGAGAGCCAGACGCGCATAGCTCGGCTGCCAACGTCCTGCCCGACCAGTGCCATTGATGCCTTGCGGATCCTGCCAAAGCAGGATCTGTCGACCATTGGGGTCGATCGTGCATCTGGCGGTGTAGGCCTCGGTACTGCGGAAGTACAGGCACGAGGTACTGCCGTTGCTCTGCTTGGCGACGGCATACCAACCGGGCGTGAAACTCGACATAAGGATGATTCCTGCAGTCAGTCGACCATGTCAATACGGAAAGCTGGCCGGCTTCTCCGGTGCCTTCGGACCGGGATAATTCGGGTGAGCGGCACTCGTGTTACTGATCACCAATCGTACTTCACCCTGTGGCAGGAAGTGAACATTCAGGACCGAGCCGGGTTCGTCGTACCGATCAATAGGGACGACCTTCTCATGCCACTTTTCAATGGTATCGTCGCCCGTGGCGTTCGGGTCGGAACTCGACGTCGTCCATCGAACCTGCGCAGTCAGTCCGGGACGCCACTGTTTCGGGTAAGCGATGCAGCAGACAAAGCTGCCACCGCCGCCATAGGCGCGTGAATTACCGCCCCCTTGACCATCCACGTAGAACTGATGGATGTAGTCTGGCGTATGGTTGTACGGGCTGATAGTGGCCACCATCTGATCGGGCTTGGTCTTTCCGTCCCCGGAGGAATTGGAACAGGCGACGAGCGGCAGGACTGCAAATGCAGCCATCACCAGCCAGAATTTGGATTTGGATTTCATGGTCGTGCTCAACGGGGCGGAATTTCGTGTCGGGACTGCAACCGATCCCACAGTGCGTCACTCCACCCCTTCATTGCCTTCACCAAGGTGGTTTCGCCGCGTTCGATATCGTGCCACGTTGCTTGAAGCTCGGGGGTCCGGTCAAAATCCGGCCCACAGGAAAGGGCGAGGATCGCGAACTGCAAACGATCGTTCGGCGACGTGACGCCGCGCGCATCAGCCCGGTCGAGCACGGCATCGAGGTGATCCCTGAACGGGCCGAAGCCGTCGGCGGGAACAAGTTCCGGCGTGCTTTCGTTCAGCAAGCCGAACAGCGTATCGGGTTCGCTGGCGCGCAGCAGCGCGGAAAACTGTATTTTGTCGAGTTCCAGATGGGGCGCCATGTCGGCGTGCTCGGCCATGTCGACGTGACTTTCCCTTGACCAGAATCGGGCGCTGGCGTGGTGGTCGAACCAGGCCCATGCATTGACTGCATGCGACACCCGGGTCCGTTGCGCGGGGGTCAGATTCGACAGCAATTCGGGCAACACGCGTGTGTCCGCGAATCGGCAGTGCGCCAGCATGTCGCCGTCGATCAGCACTCGCGACAGATACGCGCCCAGCGCCAGAAGATCGGCTTGCGGAGCTGCGGTTTGCACGAGGCTCAGCGCAGATGCCCGTGCATCGAGTGCGAGAAGGCGCATCAAACCCTGAGCGGCCCGATCCTCGTCTGTTGGCAACGCAATCCATAGCGGCGCATGCTCGCCGTACACCTCGAGCGGGCTGCCCTGAAGCGCATTGATTGCAGACCAACCCAACGACACCAGAATCGATCTCAGCCGTTTGCCGTCGAGCAGTGCTGGATCGACGAGGGCCCAGAGTGGGCGTTCGTCAGGCTCGCGCAAGCCTTTCTGCATTTCACGCAGTGCCTCGGGTGAAGCCGCGTCTCTGGCGAAATCCATGACAGCCGACTATTGCAGCGCGGCAAACGGCGCACCCGCCTTGGCGGCCTTGAGAAGGCAAGGCACGCACACGCTCGAAGGCATTAAGGGGAGGCCGTATAAAAGCCGCTCCGGTCCCTCAAACGATTTCTGGCTGGCATGGACGGTGATCGTGCCCGGGCACTCGACGGTGATGTTGCCGCCCTCGAGGGTGACGGACGCGCCACCGGCGGTGGAGATCACGATCCGCTTGGCCGCAGCCCAGTCGATGTGGGTGGACTGCGACTGGATGGTCACGTCCTGCTTGGCCGCCACCTGCATCCGGTCGGCCTGGGCCTGCAACTCTACATCCCCCCGTCCAGCGATGAGGGTGATGCCGGTGCCTGTCGCCTGCTCGCCGGGCTGGATCGCCCCGGCCAGGATGCCGATGGCCTGCCCGGTGTGGATGCGGCTGGCGCCGGCGCTGGCGAGGTGCGTGTCCTGCCCGCTGGCGATGACGATGCCTTCGCCGGCGCTCCACTGCAGGTCCTGCCCGGCCACGGTGGCCAGGCCGGCCTTGGCGGCCACCTCCACGACGGGTTGCGTGAAGTGCGGCAGCTTGCCTTGCTCTGTGGATGTGCTATCGGCTGCCGCGTCAGCCCGGGCGGCATCGAAGCCTGTCTCGTCCACCATCCCCTTGAGCACGGTGTGCAGCGCCTGGGCCGGCGGCTCGCGTTCGCTCAGGGTGCTGGCCTCGGCCTGCCGGCTGCCGATGGCCTGCGCCAGCTTGACCGTCTGGTGAATGCCCGCAGCCTGGCTGAAGGTCCGTGCCAGCGTAGCCAGTTGCCCCTGCAACGCCATGCCGGCCACGTTGTCCCCGGCCGGCTCCTGGGCGTGCGTGCCGTAGCTGCTCAGCAGCACGCCCTGGCCGGCGCGGATGGCGCCGTAGGCGTCGGTGCGCAATTCGAAGCCCAGGCCGCGCAAGCTGCCGCGGTGGTTGTCGGCCTGGTGGATGAGGTGCCCCAGGTTGAGCTGGGTGGCGTGCTGGGAGGTCGCCAGCTGGGTGCGCAGCTGGGCATCGGTGTCGTCGAAGACGAGCTGGTTGAAGCCTGACCCAGCGAACTCCTGAGTCTTGGTGCCGGACAGGGCGGCGGCGTTGGCCTGTCCGGCGGCCTGGAGGCTGGCGTGGCCGGCGCCGTGCCAGGCCGGGCCGTGGCCGCCGGGGCCGGCACCGATCAGGTTGCCCTGGGCGCCGGGGCGGTGGTCGCCCGAGGCGGCCAGTGCACTGGCATCGTCCTGGGCCGCCTGGCCGCCGGGCGTGGGAGCAAGCCCTGCCTCACCACGGCCGTTGTACAGCGCACCGACCACCAGGGGCCGCTCGACATTGCCGTCGACAAAATCCACCAGCACCTCCTGGCCGATGCGGGGGATGAACTGCGCGCCCATGCCGGCGCCGGCCCAGCGCTGCAGCACGCGCACCCAGGTGCTGGCCGCGCTGGTGCCGGGGCCCTGGGGCAGGGTTTGGAAGTCGAAGCGGATGCGCACGCGGCCCAGGCGGTCCATGTGGATCTCCTCGGGCCCGCTGGCGCGCTCCTGGCCGTCGGGGCCGACGACGGTGGCGGTGAGCAGGCCCGGGGCGCTGGGCACGGGGTGGCGGCGCGCGCCGGTGCCGTCGAGCAGCTGGGGACGCCAGGGCACGCTGGCGCGGATGGCCGTGAAGGCGTTGCCGTAGCCGGTGGCGGCGGCCTGCGCGCGCAGCTCGGCGTCCAGCGGGGGAGCGGCGTCCAGCGGCGGCGCGGTGTCCAGGGCGCCTGGCGCCTGCAGCGCTGGCGCGCCCAGCGCCTGGGCGATGGCGTCGCTCAGGTCCTTGGGCAGGTTGTTGATGCCGGCGTGGGTGACGGCGGTGAGCAGGAAGCGGCGGTGCTCGGAATCAGGTTGATCGGACAGGCCGGGCAGGGCGTCCAGTTCGCTGCCGGTGAGGCGGAACCACTGGCCGGCGGTGAAGCTGCGCACGGTGGCGCGGCCCAGCCAGGTCTTGTGGCGGGCCTCGTGGGCCTGCTGCATCAGGCGGGCGGCGCGTTCGGCGTCGGCGGTGTCGGCAAAGGCCTCGGCGCCGGCGTCGTCGAAGTCCTCCAGCGCCGGGGCGCCGGGGCCGGCGAAGGCGGCGGCGGTGGGCACGCTGGCGGCCACGGCGCGCTTGGCCTGGTGGTCCCAGGCCAGCACGGTGGTGGTGGCCACGGGCAACTGGCGCCGCCCGCCGAAGGCCTGCACCGCGTCCTGCATCTGCTGCGCGCCGCTGGCGTGGAAGCGCACGCCGGCGCCGTCCGTGCCACCCTGGGCGCTCACCGCGTCCTCGGGGCAGGCGGCGCGGGCGGGGCTGTCGGCCAGCAGCACCAGGGTGTGGTCCAGCGGGGCGTCGTCCTGGCGCTGCAGCCGCATGGCGATGCCCTCGCGCGCGAGCAGGCGCTGCACGAACGCCAGGTCGCTCTCGCGGTACTGCACGGTGTAGCTGCGCACGCCGGCATGGGCGCTGGCCTGCATGTGCGCGGCCACGCAGGGC
The DNA here is from genome assembly GCF_047601025.1 of Pseudorhodoferax sp. Classification (NCBI taxonomy): domain Bacteria; kingdom Pseudomonadati; phylum Pseudomonadota; class Betaproteobacteria; order Burkholderiales; family Comamonadaceae; genus Pseudorhodoferax; species Pseudorhodoferax sp. The sequence goes on along the minus strand of NZ_JASGJZ010000001.1, from coordinate 5,029,348 downwards.
GCGCCGCCGGTGGAGGTGAAGCACGGCCCCGACAGCAAAGGCTCAAACCGTGACGACAAAGCAGCATCAACGCGCGACGGGTCGTCCGGTCTTGGGATCGAGACCCTTGGCGCGGGCCATCTCGGCGATGCGCTCTGCGGACGGCAACGGCGGAGGAACGTTGGCCTCGTACTCCTGCAGCCACTGGAACTTGCCATCCCAGGCCGGCAGCGGCGCCGGGGGCAGCGGAACGATCTTGTCGATCTCGGGCACCGTGGCGTGGAGGTAGTCGTAGCCGTCCAGAAAGCTTGAGATCTGGCGATACCTACGTTCCCGTTCAGCGTCAATGGGTTGACCGAGCCCAAAATCGGGGTTGGCGTGATCTCTAACTGAAAAGGCGTTGGCGAGCGAGTACGCAGAGACGGATCGGCCCGCCGCTGCCGCGATCTGGTAATACCGCATGGCGTTGGCATATTGGCGCTCGGCCTGCAAGTAAATCGCGTGCCGTCCTGCAGCTTCGGCATGTCCCTGGTCCGCGGCGCAGCGCCGCATCATTAGGCCGATGTCGGTAATTGGACGTCCATTCTTTAGCACATCGATCAACAAGTTGCCCACTAGGAACTGCCCTTCCGGGCTTCCAAGATCGGCTGACTTGCGGTAGTACTTCAGCGCCAGTTCCGGATCGGCCTTGACACCGTAGCCGCGCTCCAAGTACCAGCCCATGGCGTAATAGCCCGAAGGAATGCCGCGCTCGATGAGCGATTCGGTCAGGTCGATCACCTCCTTGCGCCGGTCCGTGCTGACGGCTTTGCCGGACTGGATGAGCTGGCGCAACTCGATGTTGGCCTTGTCGTGGCCATAAGCGTTGGCAATGCGCACCAGCCGCTCGATCTTGAGGAACACCTCGTCCTTGGGCTGCAACCTATTGCCTTTGACCAGCCATCGTGCGTGCTTGTAGAGCTGGTCGGCCTCGGGGTCGCGCGGTGGAATGCGCTCGCTTTCGTGGGTGCACGTAAAAGCCAATTGCGCCTTGATGGTGGAAGGGATGTCCTTGACGTCGTCTATGTGAGGGTTCTTGGCCTGGCAGCCGGCCAGGGCGGCACCCAGCAGGCACAGCAGCGCCAGTCGAGTCGCTGAGAACTGCACGTTCAGCCCTTGTCGCCGTTCTCGGGTTGGGCGCGTCATTGGTGGACATGAAGCACGGTCCGACAGCAAAGGCTCAAACCGTGACGACAAAGCAGCATCAACGCGCGACGGGTCGTCCGGTCTTGGGATCGAGACCCTTGGCGCGGGCCATCTCGGCAATGCGCTCCTCGGACGGCAATGGTGGAGGAACGTTGGCCTCGTACTCCTGCAGCCACTGGAACTTGCCGTCCCAGGCCGGTAGCGGCGCTGGGGGCAGCGGAACGATCTTGTCGATCTCGGGCACCGTGGCGTGGAGGTAGTCGTAGCGGTGCAAGAACTTCCTGATCGCAGTGTATCGCTGCTCACGTTCTGCATCGATGGCTTGTCCAAGCCCGAAATCAGGGTTGGCGTGATTCCGGACCGAAAATGCGTCGGCGAGTGAAGACGCTGATGTGGAGTCACCGGATGCTGTCGAGATTTGGTAATAGCGCATAGCATCGGCATATTGGCGTTCTGCCTGGAGATGGATGGCGTACCGCCCTGCAGCTTCGGCATGCCCCTGGTCTGCGGCACAACGCCACATGGCCATGCCGATGTCGGCAATTTGCCGCCCATGCTCCAGGTCACCCAGCTTGTCCCCCACCAGGAACTGCCCTTCCGGGCTGCCGAGATCGGCCGACTTGCGGTAGTACTTCAGTGCCAGTTCCGGATCGGCCTTGACACCGTAGCCGCGCTCCAAGTACCAACCCATGGCGTAGTAGCCCGACGGAATGCCGCGCTCGATGAGCGATTCGGTCAGGTCGATTACCTCCTTGCGTCGATCGGAGCTGAGGGCCTTGCCGGATTGGATGAGTTGGCGCAACTCGATGTTGGCCTTGTCGTGGCCATAGGCACTGGCAATGCGCACCAGCCGCTCGATCTTGAGAAACACCTCGTCCTTGGACTGCAACCTATTGCCTTTGACCAGCCATCGTGCGTGCTTGTAGAGCTGGTCGGCCTCGGGGTCGCGCGGCGGAATGCGCTCGCTCTCGTGGGTGCACGTAAAAGCCAATTGCGCCTTGATGGTGGAAGGGATGTCCTTGACGTCATTCATGTGGGAATCCTTGGCTTGGCAGCCAGCCAGGGTGAAGCCCAGCAGGCATGACAGCGTCAGCCGAATCGTGGCGTGCAACATGTCAATCCTTGTTGTTGATCTCCGGGCTGGTGCGTAGAAACTCGCAGAGTTGGGCTAGCGGCAGGGAAGGACGCATAAGTCATCCGATTACCCAGAACTTGAGCCCTCCTCTCGTAATCTCTTGATTTGTTGAAGACGATGGATCGGTGGGGAGGCGAGATGAGTTGGGCGACAGAGGAGTTTGCGGATCTTGACCTGGGGGATGGGAGGCTGAACCGACGGCTGGTCCGGATGGCCGAGAATTTTGCCCGACAGCCCTCGCGGAGCATCCCGAGCGCCAGCGGGGGCTGGGCCGAATCGAAGGCGGCGTACCGGCTGTTCGCGTCGGACAAGGTTGGCTGGCGCGACATCCTGCAGCCGCACTGGGCCAGCAGCCAGCGGCGCATGAGCGAGCAGCCGGTGGTGCTGTGCCTGCAGGACACGACGGAGCTGGATTTCAACGGCCAGAACATCGTGGGCCTGGGGCGGCCGAGCTACGAGGCGCCGCGCGGGATGTACGTTCTCCGACCTACGCGGTGACGCCGCAGCGCGAGCCGCTGGGGGTGATCGACGCGTGGATGTGGGCACGCCGGCCGGTGGGGGACGACCCGGCGCCGGTGGAGAGCACGCGCTGGATCGAAGGCTACGAACGCGTGGCGGAGTGGGCCAAGGAGTTGCCGCGAACGCGGCTGGTGTATGTGGCCGACCGCGAGGCGGACATCGAGGCGCTGATGCAGCGCGCGCACGAACTGCAGCATCCGGCGGACTGGCTGATCGGCTGCCAGCATGACCGCCAGCTTGCGGGCCAGGACAAGCAGGCGCAGGGCCAGACCAAGCGGTGGGAGACGGCCACGGCGGCTCAGGCGCTGGGAACGATCCAGTTCACGCAACCCTCGCGACTGGTACCGGGCCCGCTGAGAGATCGAGCCGCTGTTCAACAGCGTCAAGAACGCCTGCCGGGTCGAGGCGCTGCAGTTGAGCACGATGGCCCGGCTGGAGAAGGCCATCGCGTTGTACCTGGTGGTGGCCTGGCGCATCGCACGGCTGATGCGCCTGGGGTGAACCTGCCCGGACCTGCCGGCCAAGCTGTTCTTCGAGCCCGACGAGTGCAAGGCCGCCTGCATCGTGCTGGACAACAAGCCGCCGCACGCGGCGCCCCGGCTCCATCAGGCGATCCGCCTGATCGCCACGCTGGGCGGCTTTCTTGGCCGCAAGAGCGACGGCCGGCCCGGCGTCAAGACCATGTGGATCGGCCTGCAACGCGTCGCAGGCGCAGACGCGTCAGCCAAAAAATCACTGGCGAAATCGGGCCCAAGGATCGACCACGGGCGCAGCCGGGTCGATGGCCTGCGGGCGCGGACGCAGCGACCTGGCCAGCGTCATCGCCAAATTGAAGGCCTCCTTCAACGGCGGAGGCTCCTTGCCGTGGAACGCCTTGTCGTCGGCCAGCTTGCCGATGCCCTCGGCCCTGACCACGATGCGCGGCTCGGTGACCGAACCCTTCTTGCCGGCCGTCTCGATGATCACCTCGTAGACGGTGTAGTTGTTGATCGAGCCCGGATAGGTGATGGCCATGGCGCGCGCCTCCTGGCCATTGGCAAGCTTCAGGTACTGCACGTCCCAGTGGTCGCTGATGCCGGTGGCACCGGCAAACGAGCAGCCGAACAGGTCACGGCTGGCCGTGCCCTGCTGCGCGCGGCAGCGCTTCTTGCTCTCACGGGCCATCTCCTCGGCCGCATCCCATGGCGTGATGGCCTGGCGGATGTCCTCGGTCGGGATCAGCGCGGTCTCCGTATGCGGCATGCGCGTCTTGATGTCCACGTGCAGCACGAGGTTGGCATAACGAGGGTCGACGAAGCTCACGCTCACGCGGCTGTCACGCTCGGTACCGCCGGCCGGGTCGGCAAAGAAACCATGCGGCGTGCAGATGCCCGGGCAGCCCGGCATCTGGCCGGGCTGCCGGATGCTGTAGCGCGGCACCAGCTTGGCCAACACCTCGCGCGCCAAGGGCTCCTGCGAAGGCGGCGGTGAACCTGAATCGGCCCGCTCGCCGTCCGCTGGCATCGTGGCGCGCTCCTGGGATTTGTCCTTCCAGTAGAAGCGGCCGCGCTGGTCTTCTGGAACGTGAATTCCTATCTGAAAGCGGCCAGGGCCAGCCCAGTTCGTAAACGAGTCCGTCTCTGGAGCAATTGGGCGAATCTGTTTGAATTCTTCGTTACCAGAAGTTGTGTAGTTGAACAGGCTCTGTGTGAGGAGCCCCGACATTCGGATGAACTTCGAAATAGGCTGACGGAAAGAGGGATCGTTGTCCATCCCCACCAGCGGATCACTCTCGCTGAACGCCACTGGCCCAATAGCGACGAACCCCTTGGATCTTCTGGATTGCCTAAGAGACTCTGCCGTATAGTTGAAAAACTTTGGATACGCTCCAAGAAGAAAGTATGACGCCCCAAGCTCGATAGGATCTGGAACATCTATCAGCCAGCGGCCAATACACTCGGCTTGCCAGCCATTTGGTTTAATGTAATTGAAATCATCAACCTTGATCTCGTCGCTCTTGGCGCTGCATCCGCCAATTGTCATCGACGCCATAAAAACACCTGGTATCAGGAACTGCTTTAGCTTCAAATCAATCATCAATTCACCTGTTCACACGAAACCATGCTGTTGACTCGCCGTGAGATTGCCTAGGTCGGTTGGCGACACCCCCCGGTCGGTTAGCAGGATCATGTTCATATTGGGGTGATTATTTTCCTCTTTTGTCCATGCAACAGGCAATGCGCATATATATCCCTTAAGCCCCTGCGGGGCCTTGCCCAAAAAAGCACGCTGCCAGAATTTTTCTCTGAATGGCATTTTGTCGGCATAAGGATGCAATTCCTTATTGACGTCGAAGTGACTGTTGCCTGAAGTTTTTTTGCCGTGAGGCCATACAGGCCAAATGGATGTACCCTCCCCAGGGTCAGCACTCGGCGTCCACGGAAAGGCCTGAGAATAGAGATTGGAATTGGCCGCAGCCACGGCTTGGATTGCCTTCTAGGTGGCCGGGTCGGCTGGTTTGTCGAGAAAACTCGTCAACTGATTGGCCGGCTTAACGAGATCGGTTCCACCACGAAGCCCGAAGTGCTTCGCCCACAATTCTTTCCGTAGGTTATGGGCAAAGGTGCGAACCACCAATTGGTTCTTGCCGTCGATCGGCGCTCGGCGTGTTTCAAGGTCGGTAATGCACAAGGCCAATTCTGAATCGCGGCCGCTATTTAGGCTGCGGTCGTTGATATTAGCGCTGCCGACAATCAAAGTGGTGTCGTCGACAATGAGCAACTTGGTGTGGACATAGATTTGTTCCGTACAGACGGCTCCATCGACCGTTTGGCAGCTTCGCAGATTTAATGGCGTTAAGTAGCTCTGCACTGCTTCGATAGAAATATCTCGTTCCGCTCTGGAAGTCAGATCGAGAATCGAAATATTTTCTGCACCGCGCCTTCTGGCATTCAGCCACTCTTCTTCTGATAAGGGATTTTTGCAATTTTTTCGAGCATACAAAGCGAGCCGAACTCGGTTAACCAGGCTCTCCCGAGCAAAAGCAAGGCTCTGCATTGTCCAATGAATCTGCCCGACGATAGCGATGTCGGCCAAACTGCCTTCGGGATGTACGGGCAGTACAAGATAAGCATGAAATGGCTGATCCCATCGAATGGCATCTTCGATGCGGTCGGCGATGGCTCGGGCAACATGGTTACGTGGTGATTGACCGGCATGAGCGGCTCCTACTTGCGTCACGGCGGCCTGTATGCGGTTGCTGGGCAATGACTGCAGGTAGCGCATCGGGCCGGACTCGAGTCTTCGGTTGGCCGAGTTAATGGATGGGTCGCCAAATCCACTCTGAAAAAATTGATTCTCGATGTAGATAAACCGCTCAGCATTCAAGATCGCCGAGACCATGGCATCATGAATTTCGCGCTGTGGTCCTTTGGGCACCGACAGGCCTGGGGTGCCCTTGGTCTCGTCCGACTGTAATTGCACAGGCGCGCTGCGCAGGACATCCACCTTCATCCCACGGCGGTCTCAAATCCGAAATGCAACACCCGGCCCATGAGGTAGGGTGTGAAGATGAGGAGAAGATTCCAGCAGTTGCAGCCTGAAGAGCGGGTGATGCTGCAGACGCTGAGGGCGCAAGGCCAGAGCCTGCGATGCATCGGACGGACGCTGGGGCGCAGCGCAGGCAGCCTGAGCCGAGAGTTGCGACGTAATCAGCAGGCCGGCGGCTATGCCTGGAAGACGGCACAGCAGACGTGCGCCGCACGCCGACAAGCCGCCAGACCTGCCGCCAAGCTCGATCCGCACGGGCGGCTGTGGCCGCTGGTGGCCCACATGCTGAGCTGGTATTGGTCGCCCCAGCAGATCGCGCGGACACTCAAGCGCATGTGGCCCCAAGACACCGAACTGCACGTCTGCCACGAGACGATCTACAACGCCATCTACGCGCATCCCAAGGGCGAGTTGCGCAAGGCCTTGCTGGCATGCCTGCGCCAAGGCCGCAGCACAGGCCGGCCGCGCTCTGCGGGCCAGGACCGGCGTGGCCGGATTGCCGAGATGGTCAGCATCCACGTGCGCCCGCCCGAGGTCGATGATCGGCTCATGCCTGGTCACTGGGAGGGCGACCTGATCGAGGGTGCTGGCAACAAGTCCTGTGTGGGCGTGCTGGTGGAGCGCACGACGCGCCTGGTGCTGCTGGCGCACATGCCGGATGCGACGGCCGAATCGGCGCTGGCCGGCTTCACCGCCAAGTTGCACCAGATCGCCGCGCCGCTGCGCAAGGCGCTGACCTACGACCAAGGTCGCCAGATGGCGCGCCATCGCGAACTGGCCCGCAACACCAACATGCGCGTGTACTTCTGCGATCCGCACAGCCCCTGGCAACGCGCCAGCTGCGAGAACACCAACGGACTGCTGCGCCAGTTCCTGCCCAAGGGCACGGATCTGTCGGTCTACTGCCAGGGCGAACTGGACTGCATTGCCGACCTGCTGAACAACCGGCCGCGCGCCACGCTGGACTGGCGCAGCCCCATCCAGGCCATGCGCGACCTCGTGCAAGGCATCGCCGAACACCGCGACGCGACAATCCATTGATCGATCAACAAATGCTCGGTGTTGCATTTCGGATTTGAGACCGCCCTTCCCAATTGATGGGCGAACCTACGAGTTGATTAACGGTGATCACTTAGTGCCTCACAGTGGTCCAGGCTTTCATAATTTGAGTCGAGGCGAATTTGATGCAATTGGAGTTTTTAACAAGTTTGGCGATACGCCACAAGCTCGAGAGATTGCCGCGCGGGTAGCCGGCTCCGAGGCCGAGAGAGCGTTGAAAATTTGGAGGCTAGGTCAATGATTTGGCAGGATCTTTTAATATCTCGTCGACTTACTGACGAACGCATTGCAGAGTCGCTTGCGATAGCGCTGGGAAAGCGTTTAGGGTCGGTGGTGGTTTCCCGCGCAATTGAGGAAATTTCGGATCAGGAGGTATTTTGCTTGCGATCGGATGTCGGTGATGGCTCGTTTGGGACCGTATTATCTATTTATGCCAAGGCACCTCCTGAGCAACCCGAGCGGGTGATACAGAAGTTCGCGGAGCAGCTTGGTGAATCGGTCCTTGTCTCCAATGATGAGGCAGTAGATCCATATGCAATGCGCTTGTTCGAGCCTAGGACAGATCCGCGGTCTATTCGACTAGTGGAGATGGATTTTGATGAGGGTCGTTACAAGATTTCTCAAGAGGCGATCTCGCAAACTTATAATGGACCGCCAGTGACCGTGACACAAAGAGTAATCGCTCCCGGCTTGTGTCCTGTGACTGGCTACTGGATCACACCCGCATGGCCGGGTGGCCGCCGCAGATTTGAAAGTGGGGAGTTGATGCCGGAGTTCCGTAGTGATTACGGCGCCACCATCTGGCAGTGGGACGACCGCCAGGGCGACTGGCCCAACTGACGCTGGGCGGCGTCAAGACGGCTGTGCCACCGCCGCGCTGCTGCCGCCGCTGCTTCGCCGCAGCATCCGCCTGGCGGCCGACCACGAGCCGCGACCACCTGGTGAGCATTCCGATCTGCCGACTGCGACGCAACGCGGCGGGTGCGTTCGAGCTGGACGAGCGTTTCGTAGCGCCGAGCCTGTCGGTGCAAGTGGCACCCGCGCCGGGGGAGTGTGTGGCAGCTGCTGGACGTGCTGCGGGCCAAGGTGGCGGCGCTAGACGCCATGCACCGGGAGTCGTCGGCACGTCATCGAGTTCGGCTCGGAAGACATCGCGTCGTTCTGGCTGCTGCGCACGGCGAGCGCGTCGCTGGGCCGTTGGGACTACAAGGCGCTGGCGGGTACGTCGGCCGAGACGGCCAGCGCACTGGAGCTGGGCGAGATCCCCGTTCTGGATGTCTACGACGGCACCGGCGCCTACCGCTACGAGAACGCCGAGCATGCCGAGCGCGCTGCGGCGCTGGCCCTGTCCGCTCTGGAGCTGGACTTCAAGCGCTTCGAGGGCCAGGGCAGCGCCCGCCACCTGATGCCGGGTACCGAGTTCACCCTGGTGGACCATCCGCTGTACGGGCCGAACACCAGCGCATGGAACTACGCCGGCGCCCTCATTGCGTCGCGCCAGCGGCCCGACAACGCCTTCGTCGTGCTGGCCGTGGAGCACCACGCCAGCAACAACCTGGGCGGCCAGCTCGGTGGCGGCATCGCGCTTCTGGGTGGCGCCAGCACGCCGCTGGAGGCGGGCACCTACAAATGCCACTTCCACTGCGCCCGGCGGCAGCCGCCCTGGTGCCGGCCTTCGTGCGCAAGCCCACCGCGCCGGGCCTGCAGACCGCGCTGGTGGTGGGCGTGGCCGGCGAGCCGATCACCACCGAGCGCGATCTGCGGGTGAAGCTGCAGTTTCCGTGGCAGCGCGGCGTGGCGCCCGTGGCGGGTGGGTTGTCGGCCCCGGGGGCCGGTGGACTGGCGCACGAGTCGGGCCCCGACACGCAAGGCAACGCCCCGGGCGACGAACGCAGCGGCACCTGGGTGCGGGTGGCAGTGCCCAGCGCCGGGGCCAACTGGGGCAGCGCCTTCGTACCGAGGGTGGGCACCGAAGTGGCGGTGCAGTTCATCGAAGGCGACATCGACCGCCCGCTGATCGTGGGCCAGCTGTACAACGGCGCCGACACCCCACCCTTTGCGGCAGGCGAAGACTCGGGCGTGAACCACCCCGGAGTGATCAGCGGCCTGCACAGCCACGCGCTGGACGGTGCCGGCTACAACCAATGGGTGCTGGACGACGCCACGGGCCAACTGCGCATGCGGCTGGCCAGCAGCCACGCCGGCGCGCAGCTGAACCTGGGCCACCTGATCCAGCAGCCGCCCGACACGGCGCAGCGCGGCGCATGGCGCGGGGCGGGCTTCGAAGCCAACACGCAGGGCTGGGCCAGCGTGCGCGCAGGCCACGGCCTGCTGGTCTCGACCACGGCGCGCGCGGGCAGCTACGGCAGCGCGCAATCCACGCAGATGGACGCGGCCGAAGCCGTGGCGCAGCTGAAGGCCGCGCGCGAGCTGGGCCAGCGGCTGGGCGAGGTGGCGGCCCAGGGCGGGGCGCAGCCCTTGACCAGCCACGACGCCAACCAGGCCACCGAACAATTCATCCACGCCATCGACCCGAAGGCCGAGGGCAAGCACGCCGGCGCGGTCAACGGCCAGCCGGCCCAGCAGGCCGGCGCCGACGGCCGCGCGCTGCAGGAAGGCGAGGCCGGTGCGGTGGCCGCCTTCGCCTGGCCGCAGGTGCTGCTGGAGACCCCCAGCACGGCAGCGCTGGCCAGCGAGGCAGGCATCACGGCCTTCGCCGGACAGGACACCAGCCTCGTCGCCCAGGGCGACCTGCACCAGGCCGCCGGCCACACCTACGCGCAGGTCTCCGGCCGCACCAGCAGCCTGTACACCCACCAGGGTGGGGTGAAGGCCTACGCCGCCAACGGGCCGGTGAGCCTGCGCGCGCACACCGAGGCACTGCAGATCTGGGCCGACCAGGACGTGACCGTCATCAGCGTCAACGACGAGATCCGCATCAGCGTGCGCAGCACGATCGAGCTCACCGGCGGGCAGAGCGCGATGGTGCTGGAGGGGGGGCAACATCACCTTCAGCTGCCCGGGCACCTTCGCGGTCAAGGGTGCGACTCATACCTTCCTGGATGGGGGGAGCAGGGCGGCTGAGTTGCCAGTGTTGCCCACCGGCTTGCAGCAGAGCACCAACTGGATTGCCGTCAATCACCGTGATCCCGAAGGTGAGCCGATGGCGGGCCAGCGATACAAAATATTCTTTGAAGGCGGTGCTGTTATTTCTGGAGCGCTGGATGCTGCGGGGCATGCCCGTCATGAGAATGTGCCGGATAAAGCGGTTCGTGTGGAGTACGAGCCGCGAAAACCCGAAAAGGACAAGCCTTGGGACCCGCTGGAAGAGCTGCTGAGCGAAGTGCAGGCGCATCTGTCTTGAGGGGAGCGAGATGGATGAACTGAAGAACGCGCTCGCTTGGTTCAGGGCTGCGCCTGGAAATATTTACAAGTCAGGTACGGAGAACCTGCAGGTGATGGCGCAGTGGATCTGGGAGGTGATCCAGGGCGACTTCAACAACGAGCAGACGACGGCGCAGGTGGTGACCGGTACCGTGATTTCCATGATCCCGCTCGTCGATCAGATTTGCGACGTTCGCGATCTGGTCGCCAATTGCAAGAAAATCAACGAAGACAGCAGCAACAAATGGGTATGGGTCGCACTGGTGCTAACACTCATCGGCCTGTTTCCCACGCTGGACAGTCTGGCCAAAGGTTGTTTGAAAATTCTGTTCGCATATGGGCGCAAGGGCGTATTCCGGGCCGGCTCGCGTGCCTTGGACAGCAGCATGTGGCAAGCAACTCGCCCTTTTGTGGAAGCAGGCATTGTCAAGCTCAATGAGTTCCTGGCTCGGCCAGCCGTGCGTCGCACGATTGCCGCGCTGAAGTGGGAAAACGTCTATCTTGAGCTGTCAAAAAAAGTGCGCGCATTGTCTTCCGAACTCAACATATCTTCGCTTTTGCGCGCCATGGACGAGGTCATTGCCATCCTGCGCAAACTCATTGATCTGGTTCAGCGATTCGGCACTGCAGCCATGTCTACCCGTGCAGGCCAATTGCTGCAAATGGTTACCACTGTTCGGAACAAGGCCGATCAAGGCTTGCGCCAAGCACTCGCTCCTATGCAAGACTGGCTCAATCGCCTGGCCCAGCGCCTTGAAGTCGAGCATCGGCTGAGTTACCAGGGCAGTACCAATGCCGTAAATCCGCACAATTTCAGCAGACCTTCTCTTGATGCCGAGATTCAGGCCATGTCAGAGAGTAAGCCTGAGTTGGTGGATGCCATAGAAGAAGCGATGAACCCCCAGATCAGGAAATCGCCAAGTGTCCCAGCTAGACACTCTGACATAAGCGATGCGGCACCCAGGCCACTCAAGTCAGCGTTTGATACATTTCACAACGTCCGCCCAGACATCCTCCCTCCAGGAACGAAAATTTATCGCGTTCTTGACCCCAGTTCCAATGACAGCAGCATCTGCTGGATGACCGCGCAAGAATTCAATCAATTGCGCAGCAAATCGGACTGGTGCCGCCGATTCGCAGTTTGGGGGAACTGGAACAGCAATGGTGAATTCGTCACCTACACCGTGCCAGCCGGCTCTGGGCTTCCTGTCTGGAGAGGCAAGACCGCCTCTCAACAATTGCGCGACAGCACAGGGCAAATCGTACGGGCAGACAAGAAGGGCAATAGCTTCTGGCTTGAAGGCGGGGCAGAAAAATTGGTCATCGACCCCAAACACCTGGACAAGAAACACCTCGGCCCCCGCCAATTCACCGGCTGGGGTTACGACGAGTTTGGCGAGGAGGCAGGCTTGATCGGCGTGCCCATCCTGCAACACAACTGGAGAGACTGAGACCGCCATGCCCACCCCCCTGATTCCGCAGGAAATCTACCTGCTTGAACGCTACACCTCGCTGGACTACTTCGGCCAGATGCGCGATGCTTGGGAGACGATGGTCAAGGTAGGCGACGACGCACTCAATGCCTTCATGCGCCAACTGCCGCCCGATTACCGCAGCCGCCCTCTGAACCGGCAACCCGACATCGTCTGGGGCGAACGTGTGCTGCCCAACCTGCGCTGGACGCTCACGGGATTGAATAATGGATTCATCCAGCTCTCTCATGGTGAGTGGGATGCGCTGCAATTCTCTGGGAACGTCATGACGGCTCGGGCGGGCATGTCTCGTGATTACGATAATGAATGGATGCCCGAGCCGTTCAAGACCATATTTGATGAGCAAGAAATTATTGCGGGTGTTTATGCTAGAAATATTAGCATCACCGTACAAAGAAATTGGCTCATCGGCGATCTGACTGATCTTTATACGGAAAGAGATCGTGGCCCATTGTGTCAGCCACAGACGTGGCCTGCATATCAGATAAATACCAATGTCCGGATACACACAGGCGCACAAATTCAGCAAAACGGAATTTATCTTCCCGACACTGAAAGCGGTTGCCCCCAAGCCTTGGTGAAAGGATATAAAGCGCCACAAGCTAGTATCGGACAGGACCCTATTACTACTCAGCGCCAAGGCAGGGCACCGGCCACTTGGACATTGGTTGAGCGCATCGCCAACGAAGGCGGCGGCGTTCCAGGGCAAGAAATGGGCAGCGCCTCTGCAATGGCGCGCCTGCGCTGTGAAGGCGGTCAGCCCTGTCCCCAGGCTGGTTGGTGGCTCACGCCTGCTAAGGCGGGCAGCCGGCGCTTTTTCAACGCGGGTGAGTTGATGCCGGTCATCCAGGGCAGCGATTACGGCGCCACCTTCTGGCAATGGGATGTGGATCAGAGCGCATCGAAAATTTGAGTTGAACTACGATGAATCTGGCGAGTAAGCAACCTGATTGACGAGTCCATCCGGTAAAGCGGTTGGAGAGACTGAGAGCTGACGACGTTGGAGGCATCCGATTACCCACAACTTGAGCGATCTCTCGTAATCTCTTGATTTGTTGAAGACGATGGATCGATGGCGAGGCGAGATGAGCTGGGCGACAGAGGAGTTTGGGGATTTGGACCTGGGGGATGCGAGGCTGAACCGGAGGCTGGTGCAGATGGCCGAGAGCTTCGCGCGGCAGCCCTCGCAGAGCATCCCGAGCGCCAGCGGGGGCTGGTCGGAATCGAAGGCGGCATACCGCTTGTGCGGATCGGACAAGGTTGACTGGCGCGACATCCTGCAGCCGCACTGGAGCAGCAGCCACCGGCGCATGAGCGAGCAGCCGGTGGTGCTGTGCCTGCAGGACACGACGGAGCTGGATTTCAATGGCCAGAACATCGTGGGCCTGGGGCGGCTGAGCTACGAGGCGCAGCGCGGGATGTACGTACATCCGACCTACGCGGTGACGCCGGACCGAGAGCCGCTGGGGGTGATTGACGTGTGGACGTGGGCGCGCCGGCCGGTGGGGACGACTCGGCGCCGGTGGAGAGCACGCGCTGGATCGAAGGCTACGAGCGCGTGGCGGAGTTGGCCGAAGAGTTGTCCGGAACGCGGCTGGTGTGCGTGGCCGATCGCGAAGGCGACATCAGGAAGTTGATGCAGCGCGCGCACGACCTGGGTCATCCGGCCGACTGGCTGATCCGCTCCCAGCACGATCGCAAGCTCGCGAGCGACGGCAAGGTGCTGGGCCAGGCCAAGCTGTGGGAGACGGTCACGGCCGGCCCGGCGCTGGGGACGATCCAGTTCACGCAGCCCTCGCGGCATGGCCAGAAGGCGCGTCAGGTACGCCAGACGATCCACGCGCAGCGGGTGAGCTTGAGCGACGGCTTGCAGCTCACCTGCATCGTGGCGCGCGAGATCGATGCGCCGGCCGGCGTCAAGCCGGTGCAGTAGCGGCTGCTGAGCAATCGCGACGCAGTGGACTTCACTTCGGCCGTGCAACTGATCGACTGGTACCGGGCCCGCTGGGAGATCGAGCTGCTGTTCAACATCGTCAAGAACGCCTGCCGGGTCGAGGGGCTGCAGTTGAGCACGATGGCTCGGCTGGAGAAGGCCATCGCGTTGTACTTGGTGGTGGCTTGGCGCATCGCACGGCTGATGCGCCTGGGGCGCAGTTGTCCGGATCTGCCGGCCGAGCTGTTCTTCGAGCCCGACGAGTGGCAGGCTGCCTACATCCTGCTGAAGAAAAAGCCGCCGCATGAGGCGCCCCGGCTCAATCAGGCGATCCGCCTGATCGCCACGCTGGGCGGCTTTCTCGGGCGCAAGAGCGACGGCGAGCCCGGCATCAAGACCCTATGGATCGGCCTGCAGCGCGTCGCCGACTTCGCCGTCGGCATGCACTACGCTCGTCTCGCCGGAGTGCTCTGATTTGTGGGTAATCGGATGCGCTCAGCGTCCCGACCTCGATTCCGACGTTTCACTAAACCTTGCTGGTCGCTCCTGCCCATCCATAACTCAGCATGACGATCAGCAGCGACGCATAGAGCCCGAATCCCAGTACCGTCATCACCCAGTGGCGCAGCTTGATGCGTTTGTATACCTCAGCCACCGGGTGTTCGGCATTGGCGCCGCTGTATGAATACTCGATCTTGTAGGGGTTGGGCTGCGAATCGTCCCAGCGGTTGACCGCCTCAAGCGCGGGTGGCAGCTGGATCTTGGGTGCGGTCTTCTCAATCCATAAGGTGGCCCACATGAAGGGATAAAGGAAGGTTCCTGCAATGGGCATGAAGATGCTGGCGAAAGTGCTGCGAAAGGAACCATCGGGGTTCATGCCGATCTGCATGCTTTCGATCTGGCAACGTACGGCCCATGTCTTGCTGTCGAACTCGAAGGGCGGAATGTAGGCCGCCGGCACACGCTCGGGCGGCTCGTTCATGTAGCGGCGCATGTACTCCCAGGCGGCAACCGCTGGCTGCATGGTGGCGACTGAGGTGTAAGCGCCGAAGCTGCGCAGGATTCTGTTGGTGCCCTTTTCCAGTTGCATCAGCACCAGCACGTACATCGTGGAGCGGCCGGCCGAGCTGTAGACGTGGACTTGGCGGATGGCTGGGGTGATGCTGGCCCAGTCCCAGACAAGCCATTCGGCTTTACGGCCAGGAGCCTTTTGGTATTGCATCACCTGTTGTAGGTTTCGATTGAAAAAAGTGGGCGGAGGAAGAGGGCGCTTGATGCATAAATAGCAAGTTATCAGAGATCCCGGCCCAAGAAGAATTAGTCCAGAAGTCACCGTCAGATAGACAAAAAATGGCACCCCATCTGGCTGCGGTTCAAATAGTACGTTAGGCGTCAACCATGCCCACCCGAGTAACCACGACAGGCCTACGAACAAAAGCGGCCCAAACAAGAAGCCCCTGGCTGCCACGTCTGGGTTCCAGTAAGCCAGGTACGTCGGATTGATCCGATAGACCAACGACCCCACCCGGGCGCCAAAGTCCCAGTGCCTCGATGTCGGCGGCGGCAACTCGACCCACGGCCCCTTGTTAGGCGTGTAGGTTTCATGAAGCACTGCGAATGCTCCAATCGTTGATGGTTTGCACAATCCCTGGCATGCTCTCTTGGTCGGGCCGATAGATCACTGTCATGCGCACATCCTTGATGAACGTCCGACGGTCTTTCTCGTCCGCCAGTCCCACCCACTCGAAGAAATCACCCAAGCCTTCGGCAATTCCTCCGGGCTGTGCGGTGGCGAAGTGGCCCTTCACGCGCATCGTACGCAGCTTGGCATCCAGTTCGGCTTTCGGATCCTCAGAAGTTCCGAACACGCGCGGCTCATAGTGCAGGGTCTGCGGCATGGCTTTGCCGGCTTGGTAGCGAAAGAAGGCAATGCGTGTCATGGTCGTGCCATCAGGTGTGCCTTCGAACGTCACTTCGAGCGTGCTGCCATCCACCCAGCGCGGCAGTCGTATCTCGTAGAAACTGATCATGCCGTTGTTGTTGCGGTCACGTACGCCAGAAATGCGGCCAGTTGCCGCGAACACGATACGCTGAAATTCGGTCAACTCTTCGATCAAACTGGAAAATGGTTTGGCCGCCGACTTGGTTCTCTTGTCGTAGTAAAGGTTTCCTTCCTTGCTGCGGTGGGCGCCGTTACCAAAGGTTCCGTTATCCAGCCAGTATTCCAGCGGCAGTAGGTTATCGTCGTCGGTACTGTAGGCGTTGACGAGGCTGTAGATCGACAGTCCCAGGAAGATGATGGTGGCCACTGCCCAGCCGATGATAGGAACTGTCAAAGCTGACGTGCCAGCGCCTATTGCTGTTGCCACGAGTCCGCCACCAACGATGGTAGTTACGCCTCCGGCAAAAAGAAAGACACCTGCGGACATCGTCCAGTAGGCGTTGTCTCTGTCAGTACCAGATTTACTCAGCCCTTTGCCGAATAACCATGCTCCTTCGATGATGTTTGCCCCGCCCGCGATCCTAGCAATCAGTCGTGTCCTCAGCGCTGTCTTTGCCGCCGCTTCCCCAGCCCCCAGTGCTACCACGGCAGTGTAGACCTCCATCCCTGCCGCAATCGCCGACATTACCGCAGTCGTCAACCCGACCCCGGCCTCGGCCTTGTCCATCGCCCCAGGCTTGGTGACCAAATCATTGGCCGCATTGCCCAGAGACACCACCTGCAAGAACACCGCAAAGCTGCTGAATACCACGTTGCTTTGGTTTGCCCGCTTTTCCAGCAGGTTTGCCAGCCACACGTTCTGCGCCGGCACCGTGCTGGGCACGGTGAGGTCAACATTCCTCAGCTGTAGCTTGCGCAGGTCAGAATCTCTGAGTTTGGCGCCGCCTTGCAACTTGGCAATAGCCCAGGCGCCCACCGACTTGACTTCGTTCTTGTCGCCGGGCAGATCCAGCAGTACAGCGCCTTCCACGCCCTGGCTCAATGCCAGTCCCTTGCCTCCGAGATTGCCCTTTTGCGCCATGTAGCTTCGGTCCACCGCGCCCGGGCGCACGCTTACCGGCGCGTATCCGGCAATGTGTGCATCGCCGGCGGCCACGCTTTGAATCATCTGCACGATCGCGTTGTAGCGACCCGTCACCACCACCGGTTGCGCAGCGATGTCGGCTCGCGTGATCAGCGCCACTGTCATGCTCCGCACCAGTTTCCGGAAGGCCTTGGGATCCTTCTCTCGCAGGTGCAGGAGCACGCCTGTCACCCCCTCGATCAAATCGGCTGTGGCCAGGTTGGCCGCCCGCTTGAGTCGGATGGTGGCGTGGATCTGGGCGATTTCCTTGGCTGACTCGAAGGCGATGTCGCGCGCCAGCGTGGCCATGGCCTTGGGAACGTCTGCGTACTCCTTGTTCCATTGCTTGTTGGCATCGAAGTAGGCCTGCAAGTCGGGGTGCAGCGCGGCCATGGCGCGATAGAACCAGTTGTTTTCGTCGGCGGCCTGCATGTCCACCAAGACGGGGTACCACACACGCTCCTTCTCTAGCTTGGTCCCGCCCGCGCCGCGGACGCTGTCGGCCACCATCTGCCCATGGTCGAGGGCGGAGGTGTCGTCCGTGGCGTCGAAGTCCCAGCGCTGCACATCTTTCCAGCGCGTCGACTCCTTCACCGCCACGTAGTCGGCGCTGAGCAGGTCCACGAGCTTGAGGTTGGCATTGAAGTCCTTGGAATCTTGCAGCGCCGTCTGCAGTTCTGCCTGCTTGACGTGTTTCATGAAGCGGTCAGGCCCGTAGTTGCGGTCGTACCAGGGCCCGGGGTTCTCCTCTGCGCTCTTGCGTACGGCCTCCACCGCCTCGGCGACGATGCGCGCGCGGGCGCGTTTGCCGTCCCGGTCGAACAGGCCCGTGGATTGCGCCACCTTCAAGGCCGTCTCATCGCGCGAGGCACCCAACTCGATGACGTTGTTCACCGGATCGTTGAGCACGATGAGGCAACCGGTCTTCCCTGGCGTGTGACGTGAGATGTGCGCCATCTTCTGGGCCAGCGCTGCGGCCTGGCCGGCACGGTTGCGCAGAGGAGTGACTTGGGTCTTGTTGATGGCAGTTTGCGTGGCAACGCTGGTGAAATCGGCGACGTAACTGGGCAGAGTCGTTGCGCCAGCAGCAGCGCCGTGAGGAACGGTCTTGCCGGCGCCGAGGTCGTTTTTGGCCGCGGCGGTGACATTCACGGGTGTCATGCGGGCTGTGCGTCGGCCATCCTTGTCGTTTCGATAGTCGTCCAGCACCTGCTGAGTCCAGCGGTAGCGGCTGTAGGCCAACCAGATCGTGGGGTGCTTTTCGGGATCGATCGCGATCAATTGCGCCGGAATGTTGTCGCCGGCGCGCACGCATTCCTGTTTCATCGGCTTCACATCTGTGGGTGAAGCGGGCTGCGCGCCGGTCGGCACCATTTTCAGCATGCCGTCGGCATCGACGACATAGGCGTCCCACGATTTGTCGCTTTCCTTGAAGACGTAGAGGTAGCCTGCCGGTAGCGTACGCAGCACGTACCAATGCTGGTTCAAATCTTCAGCCCGAAAACGCGAATCCAAAGCTGTGAGTTCGATGTTCTTGCCGCGCAGCTCGATGGGCAGGAGGGTTGGAACAACGGGCAAGATTGCCAGACCTTGCTTGACGCAGTCCTTGCAGCCATTTTCCGGCCTCGTGTCTGTGCCCTGCGCAGCGGCTTTTGCAATGGCGACAACTGGACTTGGTTTTGACAATGTGCTGCTCATGACGCGGCTCGCTTTGCTTCGCTATGCTCGGGTATTGCGTGGAGGGCATTCAGCCAACCGGTATCGGCGCGCAACCGATCCCAGAAATTGTCGTCGAAAGGCGCCAGGGCGCTCTGCAACGACAACCCGGCCGAAGCTGCCCGCTGCAAGGCAGCCCTTATCTGCGGGTGCTGGTCGAATTGCAGATGCCCCGTCAGGCCACAGGCCGCAAAGACCAATACGTCCTGTTCGCTGTCAAATCCCAGTTGAATGCTGCGCATCACGAGTTCGTCGGTCTGGCAGGCAAGGCTGTGCGTTGGCTGCAATCCCCAGTCCCAACTTAGCGCCAGTACCTTGTTCACTGGACCAACCCGCTCCAGCCGTTGCCAGGTTTGATCCTTTATCGCCAGCGGGTTCGTGATGTGAGCGGCCGATGTGGATGGAGGCACATCGCCGCTGGCAGGCAGTGCTGCAAGTTGGCGCATGGGGTCGAAGTACATCCACTGGCCCAGAGCTGCATGCAAGCTTGCCCAATGCGTGGCTGGCAAGCATCGTGGCAGGTGCCATATCACGCGCGGATCCCAAAACCGAAGAAAATGACTCCGACCATCCGGCTTGCGGATGCGCGCCGCCTGCGTCAGTGCACGAGCGCGCTGCGTTGGGTGTGCGTCGTGAACGATGAAGCCACACACTGTACGGCCCGTAAATTCTGGCGACTCCGAATCGAACGCTTCTGCCGTGGCAATCTGGATGGCCGCCGCGACCACACGCTCGGCGTCGGGCTCCGACCTGAGATGAATCAGAAACGGCTGCCGCTCAGGGAGGAAATCTTCGTGAATGGGCGACAATCTGTGTTGATGCGCTACGCCAGCGCCAGCGGCATCTGCCAAGGTTCTGGCCAGTAGCTCGTCATGCTGTGTGGGGTCGCGCAAAGTCGGATCTATAAAGATCGACAGCGGGGAGCCACCTGCCGCGCGCCGCACAGACAACAATGCACGATCGGCTGCCTCGGGCACCATTCGTTCAAACTGCCGCACCGGAACGGGCAGCAGACTCCATAGCCTTGGCGCACCCCTTCAACGCCACCGGTTTCTTCAAGCTGAGGCTGCTGGAAGCCCCGCCGGCGCTGGCGAGTTCCTTGGTTGCGGCCTTGAACTCGACCTTGCCAGGCGCCTTGAGGGTGATGTTGCCGCCCTCCAGATGGATGGCGGCCCCTGCGGCGGTGAGCAGCACGTGCTGCGGCGCGGCGATACGCACCATGCCAGTGGTACTGGCGACGTCGATGGCCTTGTCGGCGGTCAGGCGTGTGGCGCCGGTCTGGCTCTGGGAGTTGACGCTGCCGCTGGCGGCGTGCAGGGCGATGCCGGTCTCGGTGTTGGGCTTCTGCGGGTTGGCGGCCTTGCCGTAGGTGAAGAGGACGATGCCGTCCTTGGCGGCGAGGCTGTGGTGGGCCTGTGCGACGTGCTGGATGTCCTGGGCGGCGGCCAGGGCGGTGGAGGCGCCGGAGGAGGCGACGTGGGCGGCCGGGGTGTGCAGGGCGATGCCAGCGGGCGCGGCGATCACGAGGTCGGGCCGGCCCCAGGCGCTGACGGTGCCGGCGCCGCCGCCGATGGTGGCCGTCCCGTCGCCACCGTCCTGCGTCTCACCGCGTTGCTCCGTCCCGGCCAGGCTGTCGTCGCTGGCCCACAGGCCGTGCTCCACGGGCAGCTGCCGGGCCTTGTCCTCCTTCTTCGCGCCCACCACGTCGGGCTCGGCGCCGAGCTTGGCGTTGTGCTTGTGGGCGGTCTCGGCCAGGGCATGGAGCAACTCGCGGCCCTGGTCGAGCTGGGCGCGGGGCTCGCGCGGGTCGATGTGGCGGGCGCTGTCGGGGCGCCGGTGGGCGCTGATCAGGATGCCCTGGCCGGCGCGCACGGCGCCCCAGGCCTGGGTGGCCAGGTCGAAGCCGTGGCCGCGGGGCTGCAGGCGGCGGTTGTCCACCTGGTGCAGCAGGTGGCCCAGCTGCAGCCGGGTCTGGGCGCTGCTGGAGGCCAGCTCGATGCGGCCGGCGCCGGGCGAGTCGTCGAAGACGAGCTGGTTGTAGCCGCCGCTGCCGTGGCTGCTGGCGGCAAGCTCCTGGGTCTTGATGCCGGCGAGCACGGCCGGGTGCTGGTGGGCCTGCAGGCGGCCCTCGGCCCGGGCGCCGGGGAACCAGGCGGGGGCGTCGCCCACGGCCCCGGCCGCACCCGCACCGGCCTGGTTGCCCTGGGCATCGGGCAGGCCGCTGCCGTTGTAGACGCTGCCGACCACGACGGGCCGGTCGATGTCACCGCCGAGGAAGCCGACCAGCACCTCCTGGCCGACGCGGGGGATGAAGTTCTGGCCCCAGTTGGCGCCGGCCACCGATTCGGCCACGCGCACCCAGGTGCCGCTGTGGTCGTTGGCCGGGGCGTTGTCGTCGCCGGAGGGGGCTGGCAGGCGGTGGCTGCCGCTGGCGCCGCGCTGCCAGTGGAACTGCAGCTGGATGCGGTGGTCGCGGTCGGTGTGCACGGGCCCGCCGGAGCCCACGACCAGGGCGGTCTGCACGCCGTGGACGGTGGGGCGGGGGCACAGGCGCACGTCGGGCAGGCCGTGGGCGTCCAGCGCGGCCAGGCGCACCGGCAGCGCCAGGCGCTGCAGCTGCAGGTGGGTTTGGTAGACGGGCTCGTCGCCGGCATTGGCCGGGGCGGTGGACACATTGGCGCCGGCGCGGTCCAGCGCGATCGCGCCCAGCAGCGCGTGCACCTGGGCCTTGAGGTCGGCGCGCAGGTTTCAGGTCAGAGCCACACCAGCCATGCCAGCCAGATCCACACCGCGACGGCCGAGGCGATCCATATCCCGGCAATGAGCTTCTCGTGCGGCAGCATCGGCATGTCATTGGGTTCCGAGCCCGCCGGCGGTCGCATCGGCCCACCCGGGGCCGCCATCTCTTCATAGGCCTGTGGCCACTTCGGTACCCGCGTCGTGAACTTCACCGCCAGGCCCTGCGTCAGCTGCCACGGCCACAGGAAGAACGCCACCGGCGCCACGATCACCACACCAAAGACCATCCACCCCAGGCTGCGCTCCTCCTTGGGGCGGCTCGGATAGTCGCGCATGAAGCCGCCGATGAGCCCCATGATGTCGAAGAAATTGCGCCAGCCCCTTGGCCGGAAAACCAGGTGTCGTTTGACCGCAGGCAACACCTGCGGGCCGTGCTCCATGAACAGCCGGCAATATTCATAAGCGGCCAGCGGCGACTCGCGATCGAGCACGGCAGAGCCAATCTGCGCGATGCGCGGCAAATTGCCCTCGAAACGGACCTCGCCATCGGCGTCCTCGTCGACCAGCAGCACCGAGCGGAACCGGTTGACCTGGTACGGCGGCATGCCCACGCTCTGCGCCACCGGCTTGATGGCGTCCCAATCCAGAACGATCGGCCCCTGCTTGCGCGACGCCCAGACGTAGACCTTGCGGCTGGCCCTGTCAAAGCGCAGCGGGGCATCTGTGTAGCCGAACAGGTCGTTGATCAGGATCATCGCCAAGAAAAAACCACCTGCCGCAAGGAGAATCAGCATTACTGGGCCAAAAATAAAAGTGGCAATTCCTGCGTCAGCTGTCAATAACGGGATTCCGGCAATGAAAAATATGGCGTAAAATATAGAAATAACAGTCCCGGTTCCGAAGGCGGCCACCAGCCAGATCATTCCCTTGAGGTTTGATAAACCTTGTCCAATCTCCAAGGTCGTGCCATTGCTGCGATAAACCAGATCATCACCATTCGGTCGCTGACCTGTGCTGCGTCCAACCGACCCTAGGTATTGCCATGCCCGCGCGCGCTTGTCCAGTGACCCATAGGCGCTGAATACTCGCCGTTTTTTTTTGGACTGCGCCATTACTTGCTGTCTGTTAATGTGCGCTGATCCAATGTCTTGGGCAGGACAAATCCTGGCATGCTCCGTTGATCAGGCCAGTATTGGATGTCAATCTGTGCTTTCTGATATTGGTTATCGTCGATCTTCATACGGCCTCCATAACTGCGTCCACCGGTTTCGATTCGTGGTGGTGTTGTCCAAAGAAAGCTCGGATTCTGAACGATCTGGCTGGGATTGGATGGTGCTGAACTGATCACTGCCATGTGCGGATCCGTGACGCTTTTTCCTAGCATGCGTGGACGAATCGTCTCGTGGAATACTTCTTTCCGGCCGGCGCTGCCAATAAGTGTAACTTTGCAGTCAATCACACTATCTGCTCCTGCGCCCGGTAAACTTATATTAAATTTAAAACCGTCGTAAGCACTGTAAAAGTTGGCGCTGCCTGACGCCCGTGCGATTAAGCCGGAGTGGCTGATCCATTCCACTTCAATGCTCATGGCGTACATCACATCGTTAATGCCATCCATCTCGTCCTTGACCGATAATTTCTTGCTGCCTGTGCCATAGCTGCTGCCAAGTAGCCAAGTCTCCAATGGTGTATCCGTGTCCTTGATGGCTTGCCATAAAATCACCATGCCTGCACCAAGGAATAATATTGAAGCGGCGATCCATCCCCAAACTGGAATAACTGCAGCGGCAGAGCCCGCGCCTGCCAGAAAGGAGAGCGCTCCAGTGAGTGCTCCAGCGGCATTAGCTATCGCCAATGATCCTGCAACTGCGGCGATGCCTGAAAGAGCGAAAGCGACCGATGATCCAAAATAGTTTGTGGCTGCATCTCCATCCCCTTTTTTGATTCTTTGTACTCCCTTTATGAACAATTGGATGGCTTCAGCAAACGCAGATGCTCCCGCCAAGGCTCCACCTAGAAAGGCCACTTGCGCTATCCGCGTTGCTGCAAATCTTCCGGCCATTTTTTCCATGGCGCCTGCCGCGATCTCAACGGTCACTCCGGTAACACCAAGAATTCCAGAAGCGATGCCGAAATATGCATCGGTCTTATCACTAACTTTGGAATCTACCGCGTCTTTGGCACTGTTGGCCAGATTCATCGATTGCAATAGAAAGCCAGCCCATGCAAACCCGCCCGGTAAGGACTTAGAGAAGCTCACCAGTGCTTTGAAGGGATTGGCCGTTGGAGGAGGGAGCGTTGAAAACTTGGCTGAGATCGGAAATGCCGGTATGTCTTTTGCTAACTCTTCCGGCAGCCACAACTCCATCACTCGTACGCGCTCTGTGGTGGTCTGGGTTGCGGCAAAGGCGTAAGCATCAACGCCGTTGGTGCCGACCACATAGACTTTGCGACTGCTCTGTACTTCGAGATCTAACAATCGTTTTGCGCCGGCCTGTGGTGGACCAAAGGCCGCTTCGGCCAGCATCAAAGTTATTTGTTGCTGGTTTGCGGCGAGAAAAGCAGGGGCCACCGTGACCTGAGTGCGGGCGGTTACTATCGCCAGTACACGCCAACCAACTACGCGATACAGACTGGGATTGGCGAGCCGCACACGCGTTACTTGGCTGGCCATTGCCGTGCCGATGACGGCCATGGCCTCGTTCTCTGTGCGTTTCGCTAAATCATCCGCGAATCGAGTTTTAATTTCACGCAGATTCTTGGCGACATCTGTGAATTTGTCAATTTTCCCGACGTCAGGCAGCTCTTTGCCAAGAAGGTAGTCGGCCAGGCTGGGATTGAGGGCCGTGGCGGCACCCCACAACGTGGACGTTTTGTCACGCGGATCTTCTTGGAACCACGCATCCCACAATTGCTCTTCGGCAGCAGTCCTGACCGCGCCGTGCAGGCACGCTGCGGTGGCCATCTGTCGATCTTTGGCCGATTGGTCGTCTTGTGGGTCGAAGTCGTGCCACCAGGCAGACAGCATGGCTGGCGCATTGACGACCGCTACATCGTCCGACATGGTGTTGATCTTCTGCTTCCAGGGCTCGACTTTTTTGTCGTACGCCAGGCGATCAGCGGTGATCTGCTCCGCTTGATATTTTGGTTTGTAGCGCTTGTTCCATTCACCAGTCTGACCATTTTCGGTGAAAGATTTCTCAAAGCCCAATATGACTTCGCCGATGAAGCGCTTGCGCTGATTCTGCGCCAGATAGACTGCGAGCTTGCCGGTTTCGGCATTGCGCATGGCATTAATTTGCTGCGCCGTGCCGAGGTTGTCGTCAAGCAGGATGATGGCGCCTGTTTTGGTTTGAGTCTCTTTCGATATTTCGGCCATCTTTGCGGCAAGCGCCGCTCCCTGTCCGCCGCGTGCGGCCAGAGGTGTAGTGATCCGGTTATTAATCAGGCCGCGTGTCGTGCTGCTAACATAATCGGCCACCCAGTTTATGGCTTGCGCAGACATCGCCGTGCCGAATGCTACTTTGCTGCCCTTGCCGAGTGAGCCCGCAGCTGCGGCCATGACGTCGAGCTTGGTCATCCGCTTATCGCGACATCCATCCTTGTTTGTGGCATAGGCGCGAAGCACGGCAGGGGTCCACCGATAGCGGCTGAATGCCATCCAAACGGCAGCGTGTTTGGTGGGATCAATGGCAATGACTTGCGCAGGGATGTTGTCGCCATGGCGCTTGCATATTTCGCTCATGGGCGCTTGACTGGCGGCATTCGCGGGTAGCTCGCCAACAGGCATACGACGAAACAATCCGTCGCGATCTACAAGGTAAGCATCCCAACTCAGGTCGGGCCTCAAAACGTAGAGGAAGCCGGCAGGCAGAGATCTCATCGCATACCAATGAGCTTTCAGGTCATTGGCATTGAGGCCGCCGTCCAGTGCTCCAAATTCGGCATTGGCACCACGCAGATCATTTGGCAGCGGTAAGGGAATGACCGGAAGAATTGCTAAACCGCTCTTCACACAATCAGCGCAGCCGCCTCTAGCGGAGCCTGTAGGCGTCGTGCTGCTGGCGGCTTTTTGTATGGCAGTCTTGACGCTTGGCCTTTGCGCAGTCGTGCTCATGGTGCGACCTTTTTCCTTGTTCGCATTTCGTTGTTGTGCTGTGCAGGTTGTGCCCAGCGACCGTTACTCACTTCGGCCCAGAATGTGTCATCAAAATCCGCCAGTACTGTGCCGATAGATTTATTTTCTCGCGCCGCAGCCTGGAGAGCTGCGGCGACTAATGGATGTTCGTCGAACCGATCATGCGAGGTCAGTCCCGCAACCGCAAAAACAATACCGTCTCCGTCTGCGGCCAATCCCCAAGTTTGGGCTGCCCTCGTTAGAAGTTTCTCGATGCGTTGCGCCTGGGTTGGTGTTGGGTCAATTCCAAAATCCTCTCCTATCGTCAGAACTTGATTGGTTGGGCCGATCAGGGATAGGCGGTCCCATATTTGATTCTGAATCTGTAGGGGGGTTCTCAAGGGTTCAATTTCTTTTTTCGAATCTGGCGTGAAGAGTTGAAGTTGTCGTTGCGGACCTATGGTCAGCCAAGAGCCAATGTTGTTCGAAATCTCCTCCCAGAGTGAGGCGGGAAGGATTCTGGGTAGGTGCCAAATAACTCGTGGATCCCAATAGCGTAGATACCAAGGCTGCTGTTCTTGTGGTTTGATGCGTGCCAGTTGAGCTAGGCGTCGTGCTGTTTGGAATGGGTTATCATCACCAACAATCACACCGCATACGCTACGTGCGCCAGGACTTTCTTGACGGAGACTGAGCGACTCTTCGATTGCGAAACGCAATGCCTCATTTACGATCCGCTCTGCAGAACTTTCGTTCGGCAAGTGCAAAATATACGGCTGACGCTCCGGATCGAAGTCATTGTGAATAAATGGCAGGCGAATTATATTTTTTTTGACCCACGCTTGTGCTGAAGCATCCAGATCTACGGAGTCGCACAGCAGAACAATTGGATCGACAAGCGTTGGATCGATGAATAGGCTCAGTGGCTCTTCGCGAGCATGGCGTCGCAATGTCGCGATGGCCGGCTGAATTAGCGCCTCTACGAGATTCATGAAAGGCTTCGCCTTTTCAAATGGCTGCTCCGGTACGGGCAGCTGCCTGTAAGCTCTTGGCACATCCCTTTAGAGCGCTGGGCTTCTTGAGTTGAAGCTCAGCGGAAGCCCCGCCGGCGCTGGCGAGTTCCTTGGCGGAGGCTTTGAACTCGACCTTGCCGGGCGCCTTGAGGGTGATGTTGGGTCCATCGAGGTGGATGGCGGCCCCTGCGGCGGTGAGCAGCACGTGCTGCGGCGCGGCGATGCGCACAATGCCAGTGGTACTGGCGACGTCGATGGCCTTGTCGGCGGTCAGCTTTGTCGCGGCGGTCTGGCTCTGGGTGTTCACGCTGCCGCTGGCGGCGTGCAGGGCGATGCCGGTCTCGGTGTTGGGCTTTTGCGGGTTGGCGGCCTTGCCGTAGGTGAAGAGGACGATGCCGTCCTTGGCGGCGAGGCTGTGGTGGGCCTGTGCGACGTGCTGGATGTCCTGGGCGGCGGCCAGGGCGGTGGTGGCACCGGAGGAGGCGATGTGGGCGGCCGGGGTGTGCAGGGCGATGCCGGCGGGGGCGGCGATGACGAGGTCGGGGCGGCCCCAGGCGTTGACGGTGCCGGCGCCGCCGCCGATGGTGGCGGCTGGGTCGTTCTCGCCATCGTCCTGCGCGCCGCGCTGCTCGGTGCCGGCCAGGCTGTCGTCGCTGGCCCACAGGCCTTGCTCCACGGGCAGCTGGCGGGCCTTGTCGTCCTTCTTCGCGCCCACCACGTCGGGCTCGGTGGCGAGCTTGGCGTTGTGCTTGTGGGCCGTCTCGGCCAGGGCGTGGAGCAACTCGCGGCCCTGGTCGAGCTGGGCGCGGGGCTCGCGCGGGTCGATGTGGCGGGCGCTGTCGGGGCGCCGGTGGGCGCTGATCAGGATGCCCTGGCCGGCGCGCACGGCGCCCCAGGCCTGGGTGGCCAGGTCGAAGCCGTGGCCGCGGGGCTGCAGGCGGCGGTTGTCCACCTGGTGCAGCAGGTGGCCCAGCTGCAGCCGGGTCTGGGCGCTGCTGGAGGCCAGCTCGATGCGGCCGGCACCGGGCGAGTCGTCGAAGACGAGCTGGTTGAAGCCGCCGCTGCCGTGGCTGCTGGCGCAGAGCTCCTGGGACTTGATGCCGGAGAGCACGGCGGGGTGCTGGTGGGCCTGCAGGCGGCCCTCGGCCCGGGCGCCTGGGAACCAGGCCGGGGCATCACCCACGGCGCCCGCAGCACCGGCGCCGGCCTGGTTGCCCTGGGCATCGGCCAGGCCGCTGCCGTTGTAGACGCTGCCGAGGACGACGGGGCGGTCGATGTCACCGCCGAGGAAGCCGACCAGCACCTCCTGGCCGACGCGGGGGATGAAGTTCTGGCCCCAGTTGGCGCCGGCGACGGATTCGGCCACGCGCACCCAGGTGCCGCTGTGGTCGTTGGCCGGGGCGTTGTCGTCGCCGGAGGGGGCTGGCAGGCGGTGGCTGCCGCTGGCGCCGCGCTGCCAGTGGAACTGCAGCTGGATGCGGTGGTCGCGGTCGGTGTGCACGGGCCCACCGGAGCCGACGACCAGGGCGGTCTGCACACCGTGGACGGTGGGGCGGGGGCACAGGCGCACGTCGGGCAGGCCGTGGGCGTCCAGCGCGGCCAGGCGCACGGGCAGCGCCAGGCGCTGCAGCTGCAGGTGGGTTTGGTAGAGGGGTTCGTCACCGGCGTTGGCCGGGGCGGTGGACACGCTGGCACCGGCACGGTCCAGCGCGATCGCGCCCAGCAGCGCGTGCACCCGGGCCTTGAGGTCGGCGCTGAGGTTGCTGCGCGCGACGTGGCGGGCCGAGAGGATGACGAAGCGGTCGCGCGCGGGGTCCAGGCCGTCGTGCAGCGGGTGGTCGATGAGGGTGAAGGTGGCGCCCGGGGCGGCGTCGCGCAGGGTGCCGCTGGCCTGCAGGCGCTCGCGGTGCGCGTCCAGCGCCTGCATCTGGCGCAGCGCCAGGCGCTCGCCCTGGGCGGTGTCCTCGTAGGCGTACTGGCCCGGCACGTCCACCAGCGCCAGGTGCTCCAGGCCGGCGGGCACGCCCTGGCCGGTCTGCTGCACCGGGCGCAGGTCCAGGCTGCGGTAGTCGGCGCTGGCCTGCTCCAGCCGGGCGGTGGCCACGCGCGCCTTGCGGGCCAGGCGCACCAGGCTGTCGCTGGCCTGGCCGGCTGCGGCCTGGGTGTAGCGCACGGCGCCCAGGTCGTGCTCGAAGGCGCCGTTGTGGTCGGCGATCACCAGCGTGTGGGCGCCCAGGTGCTCGTCGGCCAGGTCGCCGTGGTGCTCCCACCAGCAGAACAGGCCCTCCTCGCGCAGCAGCCGCTGCACGAAGGCCAGGTCGCTCTCCTGGTACTGGATGCACAGGCTGCGGCGCGGGTAGGCGGCCGGGTCCAGCAGCTGCCAGCGCCAGGCCGGCACCAGCCGGCCCTGGGCCGAATAGTCGGCGAACACCTCTTCGATGATGTCCACCACCGTCTGGTCCTG
This sequence comes from Pseudorhodoferax sp., assembly GCF_047601025.1. Lineage (NCBI taxonomy): Bacteria > Pseudomonadati > Pseudomonadota > Betaproteobacteria > Burkholderiales > Comamonadaceae > Pseudorhodoferax > Pseudorhodoferax sp. Next base: position 5,000,019 of record NZ_JASGJZ010000001.1, on the reverse strand, counting down.
GAACACCCAGGCGTCGCGGCGGTGGGCCAGCATGGCCAGCCAGGGCTGCACCTGCAGCCGGTAGCGCGCCAGGCCGCCGTCGCTGCCCAGCAGCGCGGCCTGGGTGACGTGGCCGTGCCAGTGGCGCAGGCTGCCGTCGGCGCGCGCCAATTCCAGCAGCACCGGCTGGCCCAGCAGGCGCTTGAGCTCCAGGTGGGTGTCGGCCGCCAGCGCGTGCACCGTGGCCTGCAGGCCGGCCGGCGGCGCCTCGGCATCGGCATCGCCGTCGGCCATCGGGCCGATGCATTCGTGCAGCGCCAGCCGCTCGGCCAGCAGCACGTCGGGGCCCAGCGGCGTGTGCAGCCGCAGCAGCCGCGTGCCTTGCACCGGCGCGCCCGACAGCGCGGCCAGGAGGGTGTCGTACAGGCTCATCCGGTCACGCCGTCAGACCGCCGTGCTGTCCGGCAGGCGCTCGATGCGCACGATGCGCAGGCGCGGCATCTGCTCGAACTGCAGCCACCAGGTCTGGCGGCCGGCCGCCACCTGGAAGCCCAGCCGCGGCGAGCCGCGGTACGGCCCCGCCAGCGCCTGCACGCGCCAGGCGTGGCGCGACATGGCGCGCAGCACGTGGCTGGCGTCGACGCGCACGCGGGCGTCGGCCTCTTCCAGCAGCTGCACCAGCCGCTGCGGGCCGGCGCTAGGGTCGATGTGCAGCGCCAGCAGGCGCGGCGCCAGCCGGGCCCAGCTGTCTTGCCGGCAGGCGGCGGCCAGGCTGGCGTGTTGGGGGTTGCTCATGGGGTGCGCTCCGTCGTTCGCAGGTTGTGTCAGGCCACCGTGTAGCGGAAGTCGCCATTCTTGGCCGCCGTGACCTTGATGCGCTGCACCGCCGCGCCCTCGGCCATGCGGGCCAGCACGGCTTCGGCGATTTCAGGCAGCAGCGTGCCGTTGAGGATATGGTCCACGTTGCGCGCGCCGGTGTCCACCTCGGTGCAGCGGGCCAGCACGGCCTCGACCAGCCTGGTGTCGTAGTCGAAGGCGGCGCGGTGGTTGGCCTGCACGCGCGCGGCGATGCGGTCGAGCTTCAGGCGGATGATGCGTTCCAGCACCTCGTCGCTGATGGCGTAGAAGGGCACCACCTTCATCCGGCCCAGGAAGGCGGGCTTGAAGACCTTGTACAGCGCGGGGCGCACCGCCTCCAGCAGGGCGTCGGGCGGGGGCATTTCATCGGGCGTCTTGTTCAGGCAGGCCTGCATGATCTGGCCCGAGCCGATGTTGCTGGTGAGGATGATGATGCAGTTGCGGAAGTCGATCTCGCGGCCTTCGGCGTCGTCCATCAGGCCTTTGTCGAACACCTGGTAGAACAGCTCCAGCACGTCGGGGTGGGCTTTTTCCACCTCGTCGAGCAGCACCACGCTGTACGGGTTGCGGCGCACCGCCTCGGTCAGCACGCCGCCTTCGCCATAGCCCACGTAGCCGGGCGGCGAGCCTTTCAGGCCGGAGACGGTGTGCGCCTCCTGGTACTCGCTCATGTTGATGGTGACGAGCTTTTTCTCGCCGCCGTACAGCACGTCGGCCAGCGCCAGCGCGGTCTCGGTCTTGCCCACGCCGCTGGGGCCGACGAACAGGAACGCGCCCTTGGGCTTGTTCGGGTCTTCGAGCTGGGCGCGCGAGGTGCGCACGCGTTGCGCCACCGCCTCGATGGCATGCGACTGGCCGAGCACGCGCTCTTCCAGCAGCGGCTTGAGCTGGAGCACGGTGCGGATCTCGTCCTTGACCATCTTGCCCAGCGGGATGCCGGTCCAGGCGGCCACGATCTCGGCCACCACGTGGCCGTCCACCTGCATCGGCACCAGCGGTGATTCGCCCTGCAATTGGGCCAGCTCGTCGAGCTTGGCCGTCAGCAGGGCCTGCTCGGGCGAGGGCGCCGGGGCCTTGGTGGCGGCGGTCTTGCGGGCGGGCTTTTTCTTCGCTTCGGGGGGCGGTGCCGCGGGCGTTTCCGGGGTCTCGGGCGCGGCCGTGGCCGGCTGCGCTTCGAGCTGTGTGCGCAGCTGCTGGATCTCGCCCACCAGCGCCTTCTCGGCGGCATAACGGCTGTTCAGGGCGGCCAGCGCGGTCTCGTCGGCCTGGCGCTCGGCGCGCAGCTCGGCCAGCGCGTCGGCATGCGGCCGGCCGGCGGCGGCTTCGCGCTCCAGCGCGGCGATCTCGGCGCTGCGGCGCTCCAGCCGCTTGACCAGGTCCTCGATCGCCGCCGGCACCGCGGCCTGGCCCAGGGCCACCTTGGCGCAGGCGGTGTCGAGCACGCTGATGCCCTTGTCGGGCAGCTGGCGGCCGCTGATGTAGCGCGCCGACAGGCGCACGGCCTCGGTGATGGCTTCATCGAAGATGCGCACGTTGAAGTGCTTTTCCATCAGCGGCGCCATGCCGCGCAGCATCGCGCTGGCCAGGGCTTCGCTCGGCTCTTCCACCTTCACCACCTGGAAGCGGCGGGCCAGGGCCGCGTCCTTCTCGAAATATTTCTTGTACTCGCTCCAGGTGGTGGCGGCCACGGTGCGCAGTTCGCCGCGCGCCAGCGCGGGCTTGAGCAGGTTGGCGGCGTCGTTCTGGCCGGCCTGGCCGCCGGCGCCGATCATGGTGTGGGCCTCGTCGATGAACAGGATGATCGGGTGCGGGCTTTTCTTCACCTCGTCGATCACGTTCTTCAGCCGGTTCTCGAACTCGCCCTTCACGCTGGCGCCGGCCTGCAGCAGGCCCATGTCCAGCACGTGCAGCGCCACGCCCTGCAGCGGCGGCGGCACGTCGCCGGCGGCGATGCGCAGCGCCAGGCCTTCGACCACGGCGGTCTTGCCCACGCCGGCCTCGCCGGTGAGGATGGGGTTGTTCTGGCGCCGGCGCATCAGGATGTCGATGGCCTGGCGGATCTCGGTGTCGCGGCCGATCACCGGGTCGAGCTTGCCGTCGCGGGCGCGCTGGGTGAGGTTGGTGGTGTACTGGTCGAGCGCCGGCGTCTTGCCGGGCGCGCCGGGCTGCGGGGCATCGGCACCGGGCGCGTCGTCGCCGGCCGGTGCATCGGCGCTGCGCAGCGCATCGGCGGCCTCCTGGCTGCGGGCAGTCAGCTCGGGCAGCCGGTGCTTCAGCTCGTCGAGCTTGAACTTGGTGAACAGCTTGCTGCCGCGGTAGGCCAGCTGGCTGAGCGAAGGCTCGGTCAGCAGCGCCAGCAGCAGGTGGGCGCTGCGCACGCGGGTGAGGTGCGATTCGAGCGAGGCGATCAGCCAGGCGTGTTCCAGCAGCGTGGGCAGGTGCGGGCTGAACACCGGGGTGCGGGCGTTGCCGTTCTTGAAGCGGCCGATCTCGGTTTCCAGGTCGCGCTGCAGCGCCTCGACCGGGATTTCGAAACGCCGGCACAGCAGCACGAAATCGCTTTGCGGCTGTTCCAGCAGGGCCAGGAACAGGTGCTCCAGGTCCACCTCGTAGTGGCCGTGCGCCATGCACAGGCTGGCGGCGCGCTCGGCGGCGCGGCGCGTGGTGTCGTTGAGCTTGGAGATCAGGGTCTTGAGGTGGGTGGCCATGGGCGAGGGCGCCGCGTACGGTAGTGGATAGGGGGGCGATTTTGGGGGGCGGTGCCGGCGGGTCAGGCCAGCGCGAGCAGGTCGTAGCCGGCGTCGCTGCGGTCGTGCGGGCTGGCGCCGGTGAGGAGGAAGCTGTCCCAGCCCAGGCGCGGCGCGGCCGCGCCCAGGCCGATGCCGCGCACGTCCTCGGCACGCAGCACGAGGCGCACCTCGTACTCCAGCGTCACGCCGGTGAGCAGCGCCAGCAGCTCCTTCAGCGCGATGGCGGCCGGCCCGCCGGGCAGGAAGCGGTTGAAGCGCTCGCGCGGCAGCGGGCCGAAGGTCAGGCGCAGCCGCAGGTCGCGCTGCCAGACGCGCTCGCCGACGACCGCGTCGCGGCCGAGTTGCATGTTGTCCAGGCCCAGGTGCGAGCGGTTGGCCTCGGGCAGGGTGAACCAGCGGCCGATGAAGCTGTCCACCCGCACCGGCGTGCTGAAGTAGTGCTGCAGCAGCCGCTGCAGCGCCGAGACCGACACCGGCCGGTGCTGCAGCGTGGCGGCGTAGAACGCCACCGTGTCGTCGGCGATGCCGCCCTCGCGCGCGCGCAGGCGGTCGCGCAGGCCGGCGTGGCCCAGGCCGGCCACCGCCAGCATCAGCGGCAGCGCGCGGTTGCGCCGGTCGGTCTCGAACTGCACCGCCAGCCGGTGCTTGCGCCAGGCCTGGTAGAACAGCGCCGTCGCGCGGTGCAGGAAGATGTCGTAGAACGCGCGCGGCGCCTCGCGCTCGGGCCCGCGCCACCGGGCCTCGCGCTCGGCCACCAGCTCGGTGTAGTGGGTGGGCAGCGCGCCGCCGGCGCCCAGCAGGTTGAAGAAGGCGGGGGTGAGCTCCACCCGCGCCACCGACCGGGGGGCGAGCGGGGCATCGGGGCTGGCCGGGGCGGGCGCGCCGGCGCCGTCCGCGTCGTCGGGCGCCTTGGGCTCGATCTTCAGCGCGGCGATCTCGCTGGGCGGGAAGGCCAGCGACAGCGGGTTGCGGAACGCCAGCCGCCGGGCCAGCACGTCGGCGTCGCCGGGCGGCAGCCCGTTCTGCAGCCAGCGCTCGAGCAGGCGCACGGCCTGGAAGAAGCCGAAGCGGTGGGGGTTGTCGAGCAGCCGCTCGATGGCGCTGGGCGTCTTCACAGCAGCGGTGCGGCGCCGCTGCGGCGCGGGCAGACGATCAGGGCCTCCTGCGTGCGGGCCGACAGCACCGTCAGCTGCACGAAGCTGTTGGCATGCACGTACAGGCCGTAGAAGTGGTCCAGCACCTGGGCGAACAGGCGCAGGCCGATGCCGGCGAAATGCTGCTCGTCCACCGACAGCCGCACCTCCAGGCCGCGCACGAAGGCCGGGAAGGGCTCGCCCGGCAGGTAGGCCGAGGCGGGCCGGTAGTCGATGCCGGTCACGGCGTCCAGGATGCGGCGGTTGATCGGGCTGCGCGGCAGGTCGTACAGGCGCAGCAGCTCCTTCAGCGCGTCTTGGCCGCCGCCGCTGAGCGACAGGTGGTTGACCGACAGGTGCGAGACCAGCCGCCACAGCGCGCCGCGTCCGCGCTCGAAGCGGTGGCTGGGGGTGGGGCGGCGCAGCAGGCGGATCTCGCGCGCCAGGCTGCCGCCTTGCAGGAACAGGTCGCCGCCGGCCGTGCCCACCTGCAGCATGTTGGGCAGGTCGCGGTTGGTGGCCATCACCTCCAGCGACAGCGTGTCGGTCTGCGGTGCGGCGGGGTCGAAATCGATGTCGATGATCGACAGCTCGGTCTCGTAGCCGGGGCTGGTCTCGGCCATCGTGTCGTCGCGGTGCGCGTGCCAGTAGTGGCCGCTGCCGGCTTCGCCCTCGGCCAGCAGTTCGTCGTGCTGCAGCGAGTAGAACGGCTTGAACTCGTGGATCTGCTCGCCGTGTGGCGTCTGGCGCACGCGGTAGACCTTCTCGATCGAGTAGACCTCGAAGCCGAAGGCGCGCCGCGCATCGGGCAGCACCGGGTAGGACGACGCGGTGTGGGTGATGCGGATCGGGTCGGCGCGCTGCGGGAACAGGTTGACCACCGGCGTGCAACTGGTCAGCAGGTTGCGCTCGGACATCGTCTCCAGCAGGCGCGCCTCGTCGGAATCGGCGCGCACGCCGCTCATCGCGAAATGCAGCGTCACGCTGCGCGCCTCGCTGTCGAGCACGCTGCGCGGCAAGGGCAGGTCGACGAAGTTGAATTTTTCCGGGAAGGCGAAGTACTCGGTCAGCAGCCGGTAGGCCGGGTGCGAGCGGGCGTCGAAGTCGATCAGCGCCTCGTCCTCGGCGAAGCCGACCTCGCGCGGCAGCGCCTCGGCCGGGGCGGCGGCCCAGGGGCCGTGCGGCGCCGTCTGCACCAGCACGCCGCAGACGCGGCCGAACAGTGCCTCGCGCAGCGCGGCGACCTGCGAGGCCTCGCCGTCGATGTACAGCCGCACGGCCGGCGTGCCCAGCGAGGCCCAGGTGGCCTGCGGCGAGGTCAGCTCCAGCCGCACCGACAGCAGCGTCGTCGCGGTGCGCGGCACCGGCGTGCCGTCGGGCGCCTGCAGCGTGCCGCGGAACGACGCGGCCGCCACGCGCAGCGGCTGCAGGGCCACCGCATAGGCGGTGCGGAACTTGCACGCCACGCCGCGCACCGGGCGGCTGCCCAGCACGGTGCCGCGCGGCACCTGGGCGCCCTGGCTGAGCTGCGCCGCGCTGCCGCCCAAGTCGAAGCGCGCGATCGAGCACGACGGGAACGGCCGCAGGTAGTGCGGGTACAGGACGTCGAGAAAAGTCTCGGTGAACAGCGGAAAGTCGTCGTCCAGCCGCTTGTGCACCCGCGCGGCCAGCAGCGCGAAGGATTCGATCAGGCGCTCGACGTGGGGGTCCTCGCCCACGTCGCCCGACAGCATCAGCCGGCCGGCGATCTTGGGGTAGCGCAGGGCGAAGTCGCCCGCATGCCGGCGCAGAAAGGCGAGCTCGCGCTCGTAGTGGGGCAGCAGTTCGTCCATCGGCGCGGGGGGGGCTGGGGCGGTCAGGCGGCCGTGCCGGCGCCGAAGCGCGCCTGCATGACCGAGAAGCGCGACACCGACGGCTGCAGTACGGCGTCGAAGCTCACGGCCTCCTTCGTCGGGTGCACGACCAGCAGCGCGCGGATGGTGAAGCTGAGGGAGTTGGTGGACTGGCCGGCCTGCTCGTCGTGGAAGCGCACCTGCACCTGCGTCAGGCGTGGCTCGTGCGTCTCGATGGCAGTGGCCAGGCTGCGCCCGACGTAGCGCTGCTCTTCCGAATTGCTGAGCACGCGGCCGACGAAGTCGCGCACGCCGAAGGTCAGCACCGAATCGCGCGCATGGGGCATGCCCGGCATGCGCTCGAAGTCCATCGGCGCGCGGGTGTTCAGCAGGGTCTCGATGTCGCGTGCCACCGCGTCGCGCAGCTGCGCCACGGACTGCGTCATCACCAGGCCGATGGGCGCGTCTTCGGCCAGCAGGCGGTCAAGCACGCTGCGGCGGATGCGCAGGTTCGAAGCCACCGTCTTCCTCCCACAATGAAACGCGGGGCGCCAACCGCCCCGCGTGGTCATGATCAGCTGGCGAAAGCGATCAGTTGGGTGCTTCGAACACCGGCTTGTTGGTCGCCAGGCTCCACATCGCCGGCGAACCCTTCTGGATCTTGCCGTCCATCGTCTGTTGGACGTATTCCCACTGCACGGCGGCGTACTTCAGGCTGAAGGTCTCGGTGGGCAGGCCTTCACCCACCACTTCGGGCGTGACCGAGGCCACGATCACCTTCTTCAGCTTGATGGTCAGGTACTGCACCCGGCCCTGCGTGCCGTTGGCGCGCATGAAGTGGATTTCCACATCGTCGTACAGCGTACCGGCCGAGCAGGCTTCCCACAGCTGGGGGCTGATCAGGTCCAGGTCCTTGGTGAAGACCATTTCGCCGTGCTCGCAGCGCTCGGCGGTGTGGCCGCCGGCATTGGAGGCCGTGGCCGACTTCGGCTGGCGGATCAGGTGGGTCCAGCTGGAAACCTCGAACCAGGGCTTCTTGTGCTCCTGGTCGCGCGATTCGCCCTCGATCTTCTTGCCATTCAGCGGGTTGCCGAACTTGATGTAGATATCTTTCATCTTTACTTACCCTTGGATATACACGGCCACACGAAAAAGTCACTTCTTGCCCGCAGGCATTTCAGCGACGAGACGCAGCGAGACGGACAGTTCGTCCAGCTGGAAGTGCGGTCGCACGAATGCCACCGCACGGTACACGCCGGGTCGCCCCGGCACTTCTTCGACCTCGACCTCCGCCTGGCGCAGCGGGCGCTGGGCGCGCATTTCCTGCGAGGCGTCGTCGGCATCGACCACGTACTGCATCAGCCAGTTGTGCAGGTGGCGCTCGACGTCGAGGGTGGTGGCGAAGCTGCCGATCTTGTCGCGCATCATCGCCTTCATGTAGTGGGCGATGCGGCACACGGCGAACATGTACTGCAGCTGCGCCGACAGCGCCGCATTGGCGTTGGCCGCATCGGTGTCGTACTTCTTGGGCTTTTGCGCAGACTGCGCGCCGAAGAAGGCGGCGTAGTCGGTGTTCTTGCAATGCACCAGCGGAATGAAGCCCAGGTCGGACAGTTCTTTCTCGCGGCGGTCGGTGATGGCGATCTCGGTCGGGCACTTCAGCGCCACTTCACCATCGTCGGTCTTGAAGGTGTGGGTGGGCAGGTCCTCGACCAAGCCACCACCTTCCACCCCGCGGATGGCGGCGCACCAGCCGTGGTTCTCGAACGCCGCGGTCAACCGCGCGCCGAAGGCGTAGGCGGTGTTCACCCACAGGTAGCGGCGGTGGTCGGCACCGTCCACCTCTTCCACGAAGTTGAAGCCCTCGGTGGTGGTGCCGTCCTTGGGGTTGTAGGGCAGGCGGCCCAGGAAGCGCGGCAGCGTCAGGCCCACGTAGCGCGAATCCTCGGCTTCGCGGAAGGACTTCCACTTGGCGTAGTCGACCGTATCGAACACCTTGGCCAGGTCGCGCGGACGGCCCAGTTCGGTGTAGGTCTCCAGGCCGAACAATTCGGGCGAGGCGGCCGAGATGAAGGGGGCGTGCGCCGCCGCCGCGACATGCGACATCTGCTCGAGGAAATACATGTCCTCGGCCTGGCGGGTGAACTCGAAGTCGCCGATCAGCACGCCGAAGGGCGCGCCGCCGAAGGTGCCGAATTCGTCCTCGTACACCTTCTTGAACAGCGAGCTCTGGTCGAAATCGATCGCGGTCTGGAAGTCGCGGACCAGTTCCTTCTTGGTGCAGTTGAAGATCTGGATCTTCTGCATCGTGCCGGTCGAGGTGTGCTTGCACAGGTAGTGCAGGCCGCGCCAGCTCGACTCCAGCTTCTGGAAGTCGGGGTGGTGCATCACCTCGGACAGCTGCTCGGAGATCAGGCGGTCGATCTCGGCGACGCGTGCATCGAGCGTGGCCGCCAGGTTGTCGGAGACGACGACGGTGCCCTGCATCACCTCGCGCACCAGCTCGGCGATGATGTCGCGCGCACGGCTGTGCTCGCTGTCGGAGCGGGCGACCTTGCTCTGGCTGACGATCTGGTCGAGCAGGCTGGCGTCGGCGGCAGCGGCCTGCGGGGCGGCTTGTGTAGCGGCGGTCTGGGTCATGGTCTCACTCGTCCGATTTCTGGGCTTCGTCGCCGAGCTGCTTCAGCTTCTCGGTGTTGCCGAGCACTTCGCCCAGGATGTCTTCCAGCTTGTCGTTGCCGGCCAGCTTGTTGCGCAGGTCGGAGAGCTTGGTGCGCGCCTCCACCAGCTTGCGCAGCGGTTCCACCTGCTGCGCCACGGCTTCGGGCCGGAAGTCGTCGAAGCGCTTGAAGTTCAGGTTGACCGCGAATTCGCCGCCGTCGGGATCGAGCTTGTTCTTCACCCGGTATGCGGCCTTGGGCGCCATGCCTTCCATCACGTCGTCGAAGTTGTCGAGGTCGATGTTGACGAACTTGCGTTCCTTCAGCTTGGGCAGCGGGTGGTCGGGGTCCGCCTTGCCGGTGAAGTCGCCCACCACGCCGGTGACGAAGGGGATTTCCTTCTGCTCGGTCGCGTCGCCGACCTGCACGTCATAGCTGAGCTGCACCCGGGGGGGGCGGATTTTCTCGAGCCGCTTCTGGACGCTGTCTTTCTTGGCCATGGTTTTCCCTTGGTTCGTTGGGTTGATCGAGGAGGAGGCGGCGGCGGCCGCCGCGGCTCACTTCAGCGTGTCGAACGGATTCGCCGGCTTTGCCGCTGGAGCCGGTGCGGCGGTGGGCTGGGCCGCTGCCGCGGGCTTGGGCCTGGGCGCAGCGGCCGGCCGCGGACGCGCGGGCGCGTTGGGCCGGCGCGCCGTCGGCGCGGCATCGGCTGCCGGCGCGGCCGGCACCAGCACCGTTTCGCCCAGTGATTCGCGCAGCGACTTGACGATGTCCTCGGCCTGGCGGCGGGTGTCCCCGCTCAGGTCCTGGCGCTTGCGCATCGAGGCCAGGGCGCTGGCCGACACGCGCAGTCCGCTGACGGCGAGCAGGCTGTTGGCCACCTTGTCGTCGGCGTCGCGCTGCAGCGCTTCCTGGGCGGCGAGGATGGCATTGCCGTAGTCGGCTGCATCGAAATAGCCCTGGGCCAGCTTGAGCCACGGCTCCTTGCTGGTGGGATAGGCCTGGGCCGCCTTGCGGTAGGTGTCGCGTTCGCCGCTGCGGTCACCTTCCTGGCCGGACCGTGCCGCATCGGACATGAACTGCTCCAGCGGCGCGACGCTGGAAACCAGGGGCACCGGCGTCGCGGCGGGCTTGGGTGTGGTGCTGCAGGCTGCAAGCCACAGGGTGGTGCTTGTCAAGGCGCAGACGAGCAAAAGGCGGTGTGAGGCGGCAGGCATTGCAGTACGTGAACGCTCGCGATGGTGCGAAAGGCAAAACCAGCCGATCATACCAAGTTGGATGTGTACTCTTGTGTACAATTCCCGCATCGGCATCCTTCTCGCATCGATTCCTTCGCATTCCGTGCAGACCCCCGACTCTGGGGAAACGGATGTCGGCAAACGCTCCAGCATGCGCGAATGCCCTGGGGCGACCGGGTACGATTGCGGGCTTTTCCGCGGCTGCCATGCCGCTCCTCGTTCGAAATTTCATGATGGATCGTTCGCGCATGCGCCTTCGCTGCGCCATCGCAGTGCTTGCCGCGTGCGCCGGCCTGGCGGGCTGCTCCGGCACCCTCATGGCCGGGGCGATCGGCGCGACGATGGAACTGGCGGGCCTGAAGAAGCCCGACCTGCCCGCCGCCGACGTGACGGCCGCCATGGCGGCGGTGCCGAAGCCCAAAAAGGTCTCGCTGCGCATCCATGCCGGCAGCCAGCTCAACACCGACCCGCAGGGCCGCTCGCTGTCGCTGGTGGTCAGGCTCTACAAGCTGAAGAGCGCCAACGCCTTCCTGGCCGCGCCCTACAAGGCCTTCGGCTCGACCGAGGGCGAGCGCGCGGCGTTCGGCAACGACTTGGTGGACGTGCGCGAGCTGGTGCTGTCGCCGGGCCAGAAGCACGAGGTGGTGGAGACCCTGCCGCTGGAGGCCACCCACCTGGCCGTGGCGGCGCTGTTCCGTGCGCCGGCCGAGGGCCGCTGGCGCTTCGCCTTCGAGGCCAAGGATGCGGAGAAGACCGGCATCACGGTCGGTCTCCACGGCTGCGCGATGAGCGTGGCCGCGGGCACGCCCGAGGGCGCGCAGCCCGAGATGCTGCGCCTGGCGGGGGTGAGCTGCCTGTCGCCGTCCGACCCGCGTTGAATCCAAGATATAGAGAGCGACCGTGATTCCATCTTCCAAGGTTTTGTGGGGCGAGGGCCTGTTCCTGCGCCCGCAGCATTTCCAGCGCCAGGACGCCTACCACGAATGGCGCCTGGCCGAGGCCATGCGCGCGCTGCACCCGTACGCCTGGGGCGTGCGCCGGCTGGCGGTGGACGCCAGCGGCCTGGCCGGCGGCGTGCTGCGGCTGGACGAGCTGTCGCTGGTGTTCCCCGACGGCGAGCAGTTCAGCGCCCCGGCCGAGGATGCGCTGCCACCGCCGGTCAACCTGGCGGCGCTGCCGGCGCAGGCGGTGGAAGTGGTCTTCCACGCGGCGATCGCGCCGATGCGCCAGCAGGCCGGCAACGTGGCGCTGGACGACGCGGCCGATGCCGGCGCCGTGCACTATCGCCGCCAGTCCGCGGAGATGGTGGACCTGTTCACCCAGGCCGCGCAGGCCGAGGTGTCGCTGCTGCAGCGCAGCGTGCGCCTGCTGGCCGACCACGAGCCGCGCGACCACCTGGTCAGCGTGCCGGTGTGCCGCGTGCGCCGCAATGCGGCCGGCGCGTTCGACCTCGACCCGCGGTTCGTCGCCCCCAGCCTGTCGGTGCAGGCGGCGCCGGCGCTGGCGGCCATGCTGCGCCGGTTGCTGGACATGCTGCAGGCCAAGGTGGCGGCGCTGTACGGCTTCCACCGCGAGCCGTCCAAGCACGTGATCGAGTTCCGCTCGGGCGACACCGCCTCGTTCTGGCTGCTGCACGTGGCCAGCACCGCCTGCGCGGCACTGCTGCACCTGCGGCAGCACCCGGGCTTCCACCCGGAGCGGCTGTACGAACGCATGATGGAGCTGGCCGGCGCGTTGATGACCTTCTCCAAGACGCACACGCTGTCCGACCTGCCCGCTTACGACCACGAGCGTCCCGAGGTGCCGTTCGCGCGGCTGGAAGCCATCGTCCGCGAACTGCTGGAGACCGTGATCTCCACCCGCTACTTCGCCATCGCGCTCGCGGAGACCAAGCCGTCGTTCCACATCGGCCGGCTCGACAGCGAGCAGATCACGCCGGCCACGTCGTTCGTCCTCGGCGTCAGCGCGGCGATGCCGGCGGCCGAGCTGGTGGACGCGGTGCCGCTGCGCTTCAAGGTCGGCGCGCCCGACGACGTGGACAAGCTGGTGCTGTCGGCCATGGGCGGCGTGCGGCTGGTGCACGTGCCGCAGACGCCGGCGGCGATCCCCGTGCGCCCGGGCGCCTACTACTTCGCCTTCGAAGGCCGCGGCCCGCTGTACGAACGCATGCTGCAGGCGCAGGCGGTGACCATCTACACGCCGGCGGGCATGCCGGATCTCCAGCTCGAGCTGTTCGCGCTGAACCAGTAATCCGCTCCGACCACGAATCCCTCGCCCATGACCGCTCCCTCGCTGCTGGCTTCCGCCCGGCCCGGCCCTTCGACGCGCATGGCGGCGCGGCCCGACGCCAAGACGCTGCTGGACCTGATGTACGACGGCTTCTACATGCTGTTCCTGCTGCGCAATGGCTACAACGCGCTGGATGCCGACGGCTTTCGCGCGCGGCTGGGCGAGTTCCTGGGCGCGGTGGAGCGCGGCTCGCGCAAGCTGGACATCCCGGCCGAGGACCTGTACCTGGCCAAGTACGCCTTCTGCGCCCTGGTGGACGAGCGCGTGCTGATGTCGCAGTCGGCCATCCGCGGCAACTGGGAACGCAAGCCGCTGCAGCTGGAGATGTTCGGCGAGCAGCTGGCGGGCGAGCACTTCTTCGACAAGCTGGAGCAGGTGCGCCAGCAGGGCGCGGCCAAGCTGCAGGTGCTGGAGGTGTTCCACATGTGCCTGCTGATGGGCTTCCAGGGCAAGTACCTGATCGAAGGCACCGAGAAGCTGGGCTACCTGACGGCGCGGCTGGGCGACGAGATCGCGCAGCTCAAGGGCCGGCGCACCGAGTTCGCGCCGCACGCGCTGCCGCCGGACCGGGCCAGCCACCGGCTCAGGAACGAGGTGCCGCTGTGGGTGGTGGGCGCCTTGTTCCTGCTGGCCGGGCTGCTGGCCTTCCTGGGCCTGCGCGCCTTCCTGGACCGCCAGACCGGGAGCGACCTGGCCGGCTACCACCACGTCATCACGCTGCCGGCGCAGGCCGCGCACGTGACCATCACCTTGCCATGACATCGGCCGGCGCCGGCAGCAGGCCGGCCGCCCGCCGGGAGGGACCATGACATGCCACCAAGCACGGCCGTCGGATCGACGATGCCCACGCTGACCTCCGGCCCGCTGGCCGATCTGTCATCGCGGCTGGACTTCGCCCGGCTGCTGGACCAGCACGACCGGATGCTGCTGCTGGACACGGCGCTGCCGCGGCTGGCGCTGGTGGCCGAGCGGCTGGTGCTGCGCGAGGCGGTGAGCCAGCCCTACGAGCTGGTGGTGGACGCACTGTCGCCGAGCCGTCATTTCGAGCTGAAGGCACTGGTGGGCGAGCAGATGTCGGTGCGGCGGCTGCAGCCGGACGGCAGCTACGCACCGTGGCACGGCTACGTGGCCGAGGCGGCGCAGCTGGGCGCGGACGGCGGGCTGGCGCGCTACCGGCTGGTGATGCGGCCGTGGCTGTGGCTGCTGGGGCTGCGGCGCGACAGCTTCGTCTACCAGGACAAGACGGCGCTGGAGATCGTGGAGGAGGTATTCGCCGACTACCCGCAGGCGCAGTACGCGCTGCAGGTGAGCGAGCCGCTGCGCCGGCGCAGCCTGTGCGTGCAGTACCGCGAGAGCGACCTGGCGTTCGTGCAGCGGCTGCTGGCCGAGGAAGGGCTGAGCTACCACTTCCGCCACCTGGAAGGCGAGCAGGCGCGCCAGGCCGACGAAGCGGGGCAGGCGCGGCACCGGCTGGTGATCACCGACCGGCAGGCCGAGCGGGACGACCTGGGCGAGCTGCGCTTCGCCGTGCAGCACGCCAGCGCCAACCTGCGCGGCCAGCGCGACGCGGTGACCGCGTTCATGGCCCAGCGCAGCGTGGTGGCCAGCGCCGTGACGCTGGCCAGCTGGGACTACAAGGCCCTGTCGGGCACGGCGGGCCAGGCGGCCAGCGCGCTGGCGCTGGGCGAGATCCCGGCGCTGGAGGTCTACGACGGAACAGGCGCCTACCGCTACGCCGACGCCGAGCATGCCGAGCGCGCCGCGGCACTGGCACTGGCGGCGCTGGAGCTGCAGGCCAAGCGCTTCGAAGGCCAGGGCAGTGCCCGGCACCTGAGGGCCGGCGCCGAGTTCACGCTGGTGGACCACCCGCTGTACGGGCCGAACACCAGCGCGCCGGACTACGCGGGCGCACGGACCGCCTCACGCCAGCGCCCGGACAACGCCTTCGTGGTGCTGGCGGTGGAGCACCACGCCAGCAACAACCTGGGCGGACAGCTGGGCGGCGGCATCGCGAGGCTGGACGAGGGGCCGACGACGCTGGAGGCCGGCACGTACAAATGCCACTTCCACTGCGCGCCGGCGGCCGCGGCGCTGGTGCCGGCGCGGGTGCGCAAGCCCACGGCGCCGGGGCTGCAGACCGCGCTGGTGGTGGGCGTGGCCAACGAGCCCGTCACCACCGAGCGCGACCTGCGGGTGAAGGTGCAGTTCGCATGGCAGCGCGGCCAGGCGCCGCTGGCCGGCGGCCTGGCCCACGCCAGCACGACCGACGCACAAGGCAACGCCCCGGGCGACGAACGCAGCGGCACCTGGGTGCGGGTGGCAGTGCCCAGCGCCGGCGCCAACTGGGGCAGCGCCTTCGTGCCGAGGGTGGGCACGGAAGTGGCGGTGCAGTTCATCGAAGGCGACATCGACCGCCCGGCGATCGTGGGCCAGCTGTACAACGGCGCGGACCCCCCGCCGTTCGCGGCCGGCGCAGACGCCGGCGTGAACCACCCCGGAGTGATCAGCGGCCTGCACAGCCACGCGCTGGACGGTGCCGGCTACAACCAATGGGTGCTGGACGACGCCACGGGCCAACTGCGCATGCGGCTGGCCAGCAGCCACGCCGGCGCGCAGCTGAACCTGGGCCACCTGATCCAGCAGCCGGCCAACTCGGCGCAGCGCGGCGCGTGGCGCGGAGCGGGCTTCGAAGCCAACACGCAAGGCTGGGCCAGCGTGCGCGCAGGCCACGGCCTGCTGGTCTCGACCACGGCGCGCGCGGGCAGCTACGGCAGCGCGCAGTCCACGCAGATGGACGCGGCCGAAGCCGTGGCGCAGCTGAAGGCCGCGCGCGAGCTGGGCCAGCGGCTGGGCGAGGTCGCCACACAAGGCGGGGCGCAGCCGCTGAGCAGCCACGACCCAGGCCAGGCCACCGAACAATTCATCCAGGCCATCGACCCGAAGGCCGACGGCAAGCACGCCGGAATGGTCAACGGCCAGCTGGCCCAGCAGGCCGGCGCCGACGGCCGCACGCTGCAGGAAGGCGAGGCCGGGGCGGTGGCCGCCTTCGCCCGGCCCCAGGTGCTGCTGGAGACGCCCAGCACCGCAGCCCTGGCCAGCGAGGCAGGCATCACGGCCTTCGCCGGACAGGACACCAGCCTCGTCGCCCAGGGCGACCTGCACCAGGCCGCCGGCCACACCTACGCGCAGGTCTCGGGCCGCACCAGCAGCCTGTACACCCACCAGGGCGGGGTGAAGGCCTACGCGGCCAACGGGCCAGTCTCCTTGCGCGCGCACACCGACGCGCTGCAGATCTGGGCCGACCAGGAGGTGACCGTCATCAGCGTCAACGACGAGATCCGCATCAGCGCGCGCAGCACGATCGAGCTCACCGGCGGGCAGAGCGCGATGGTGCTGGAGGGGGGCAACATCACCTTCACCTGTCCGGGCACGTTTGCGGTCAAGGGCGCGACTCATGCCTTCCTGGATGGGGGGAGCAACGCGGCTGAGTTTCCCAATCTGCCCGGCCCCGAAAAGCTCAAGCATTGGCTCGAACTCAATTACCGCGACGTTGCTGCACTGCCGATGGTCGGCGCACCTTACACGGTACGTTTCGCCGACGGTACTGTGTTGAAGGGCGCGCTGGACGCTAAGGGCCATGCCCGTATCGATGGCGTGCCATACGAGACCTATACGGTGGAGTATGGAGAGTCACAGTTGCCGGCCGAGCCGAGATTCAAACGTGATCCCAATCCGTTCTTTGGCGCCGGGATACCCGCTTCTCAGGCCGAGGCGCAGGCGAGGCTGCAAGCATTCCTGGAGCAGGAAGAGGCCTATCTTCAGGATAATTTCTTCCCGGACGAGATCGCTGCCATGCAAGGCCCTGGCACGCAGGCTGATACCGAGGCCTATACGGCAGACTATTTGATGGCCAGTGAAACATCCATTCTTGCGGAACAGACTGATTACTGGCAGGATCATCCTGAAGGCAAGGAGACCTCGTCGTGAGTGCACAGACTGCTGCCTTGCGCGGGGCGGCCAAGCAGGCTGACGATGGCATCGGCGATTGGCTCATGGGCATGGTGTCGGGACAAGGCAGTTCCCCGTCACAAGTCATCATCTCCGGGATATTGAGCGTCGTACCAGGCCTGGGGCAGGCCATGGATTTGCGTGACATCGTGTTCGGCGTCATCGTCATTTCCAAAAGCCCCGCCAGTCCGATGGCTTGGCTGGACATCAGCATAACGCTGATCGGCTGCATCCCGGTCATGGGTGACGCGCTCAAAACATCGTTCCGCCTCTTGAAAAGCGGTCAGTCGTTGCCTCGGATACTGGATGCTGCCTCGCCGGCACTGCGTGGCAACCTGGACCAATGGTTCAGGCAGATCAACTGGGGGAGCATCGCCAGCAGCGTCAAGTCGAGTTTCGACGACGTGATCAAGGCCTTCATCAATGGATTGGACAGTTGGCTGGTCAAAACTGTGGCCGGGCGCAAGGAGGTTGATTTCCTCATCGCGCAGTTGAAGGACATGCGCCGCAGGGCGCCCAAGATGCTCGACGAGGCCATCGCCGAGCTTCAGGCTCTCTGGAAGAAGGCGCTGGGTGACGGTGTGCCCAAGAGCACGGCCAACGTGGGCGGACCACGGCCGGGGGCAGCATTGCCGGCGCCGGCATCCACGAGGACGGCGTCCCAGTCAGGCGTGGCACAGCCTCAGCGCAAAGCAGATGCCACCAAGCGGGATAAGAGCCACACCGCAGAGAATACGCCCGACAAGGCGGCCACCGATGAGCGCCGCGCCAGCAGGAGCAAGGGCCGCCAGAACATGGCGGTGCTGGCCGAGCACCTGACGGACTACTGGTGCGCGCGTACCCGGAGGAACCTGAAGAAGGCCAACAATGGCGGGCGACTGTGGGAAGAGTGGGACCGCGAAGGGCGCCGGGGTATCGATCACGTCTGGGTCCAGGCTGGCAATCCTGCGCGCCCGGGTGTGGTGGCGGATACCAAGTCCAGCCTGTTTGGCGCGTTCAAGTTCCTGGCGGCTTTGCCGCCCGACATTCGGGCCCAGCTCAACGCACTTGGTGATGCGGAAGCAGCAAACCCGATTCCAAACACCGACCCTGCTAAGCCGAACATCTTCCATAGCGAAGGGCGTGATTCGGTCAGCCCGGGAAGAGTTCGCGTGGATGGCAGTGGCGAAAATGTGGAAGAACTGAAGAAGGGGCTTGGCAAGCCGAATCCTGAAACGGGGTTGAAGACGCAGATGAGTCATGCTTGGATCGTGGGAACCTTGGCCAGGGAATCGCTCACGATTTCGGGGCGGGAGCTATTGAATAAGGCAAATCGTTGGTTCTGGGTAGATCGGATGCGTAACCCGCTCGCACCTCCGCCATACTCTCGGTGGATCGTGATGGTGACAGGAAGGCAAAAGCACCGCCATGAGAAGAGTCAAGGTCATAGGCATGAAATTCAGCAACCAATCATCATTTTGCCCGATGGTGTGCTAGCGGAATAGAAATATGCATGGATTTAGTGCGGCGAAACTGGATAAGGAATTCCTCTCTGATCGGAGGGATGTATCGGTTTCCTATGACGTTTATCGCGATCAGATCGACCTATTCGTGGAGGCGTTTGATGTTCACGATGAATTACCTATCGAGCAACGTATTGTGGTGGGTGAGCTTGGAAGATCACTTGCCGGGCTTTCGGGCGCACTTGGCGCCCAATCGTCGAATACAATTTCATATCTTCACCTTCAATATTCCGCGGGTGCGTCACCTAGTGAAATGCGTGACTGGTATCCAAGTGCTTTGGCATTCTGGGAAGAATACGCGCACTACCATGAAGCTTTTCACCAAACCCCTGAGTCAAGTTATGTCATTGCCCACATGACGCTTGGTGACTCTGGCTATTGGGATGCGATACGCATGACCAGCTTCGCAATCTTGCTTGGGCATGTCGATACTCTGGTTCGTCTGTGTGCCATCTGGGACTATGGCGACCAACCTCGGGACGGCCTTCTCGAACGTTTGATCGCCCCTTTCGTCCCGGGCCGAGCACCGCCCCCCGACACTTGCACCCGCCACCTGCCGTACTTCAAGCTTCTCAAGGTATTCGACGCCTCGCCGGAGAAGCGCCCGGCACTCATGTCGAAGTACATGGACGAGTGGTACACCGCCAGCCGCCGAGAGCCCTACTACGGATCACAGAAGAAGGGCCGCGAGCACAGCTATTTGGGTTTGTGGAGCTTTGAAGCTGCTGCAGTGACCTATGTGCTGCAGATCGACGACAGCAGTTATCGCGACAAGGATTTCTATCCGCGTGATCTGGTGGATTACGCGCGAAGCCTGCCGCTGCCGCCGGAGTTGGGCGGTGCGCCAACGCAGCCGCCGCTGTCTGACATGGCTTTTCTGCGTTGTCAGGCAGGGCAGGCGTGTCCGCGCGAAGGTTGGTGGTCTACGCCTGCCAAGGCGGACAGTCGGCGTCATTTCCTGGCGGGAGAAACGATGCCGTCGGTGGGCGGTGACTATGGCGTCACCATTTGGCAGTGGGACGAGCGGCAGTCGGACTGACCTGGCGCTGATCAAGCAAGGCCATCGACGCGCCGATGACGTCGCTGAGAAGCGGCCCGTTGGGCGAACTGACGACGAAGCTGGACTTCGCCCGGCTGCTGGACCAGCACGACCGGATGCTGCTGCTGGACACGGCGCTGCCGCGGCTGGCGCTGGTGGCCGAGCGGCTGGTGCTGCGCGAGGCGGTGAGCCAGCCCTACGAGCTGGTGGTGGACGCACTGTCGCCGAGCCGTCATTTCGAGCTGAAGGCACTGGTGGGCGAGCAGATGTCGGTGCGGCGGCTGCAGCCGGACGGCAGCTACGCACCGTGGCACGGCTACGTGGCCGAGGCGGCGCAGCTGGGCGCGGACGGCGGGCTGGCGCGCTACCGGCTGGTGATGCGGCCGTGGCTGTGGCTGCTGGGGCTGCGGCGCGACAGCTTCGTCTACCAGGACAAGACGGCGCTGGAGATCGTGGAGGAGGTATTCGCCGACTACCCGCAGGCGCAGTACGCGCTGCAGGTGAGCGAGCCGCTGCGCCGGCGCAGCCTGTGCGTGCAGTACCGCGAGAGCGACCTGGCGTTCGTGCAGCGGCTGCTGGCCGAGGAAGGGCTGAGCTACCACTTCCGCCACCTGGAAGGCGAGCAGGCGCGCCAGGCCGACGAAGCGGGGCAGGCGCGGCACCGGCTGGTGATCACCGACCGGCAGGCCGAGCGGGACGACCTGGGCGAGCTGCGCTTCGCCGTGCAGCACGCCAGCGCCAACCTGCGCGGCCAGCGCGACGCGGTGACCGCGTTCATGGCCCAGCGCAGCGTGGTGGCCAGCGCCGTGACGCTGGCCAGCTGGGACTACAAGGCCCTGTCGGGCACGGCGGGCCAGGCGGCCAGCGCGCTGGCGCTGGGCGAGATCCCGGCGCTGGAGGTCTACGACGGAACAGGCGCCTACCGCTACGCCGACGCCGAGCATGCCGAGCGCGCCGCGGCACTGGCACTGGCGGCGCTGGAGCTGCAGGCCAAGCGCTTCGAAGGCCAGGGCAGTGCCCGGCACCTGAGGGCCGGCGCCGAGTTCACGCTGGTGGACCACCCGCTGTACGGGCCGAACACCAGCGCGCCGGACTACGCGGGCGCACGGACCGCCTCACGCCAGCGCCCGGACAACGCCTTCGTGGTGCTGGCGGTGGAGCACCACGCCAGCAACAACCTGGGCGGACAGCTGGGCGGCGGCATCGCGAGGCTGGACGAGGGGCCGACGACGCTGGAGGCCGGCACGTACAAATGCCACTTCCACTGCGCGCCGGCGGCCGCGGCGCTGGTGCCGGCGCGGGTGCGCAAGCCCACGGCGCCGGGGCTGCAGACCGCGCTGGTGGTGGGCGTGGCCAACGAGCCCGTCACCACCGAGCGCGACCTGCGGGTGAAGGTGCAGTTCGCATGGCAGCGCGGCCAGGCGCCGCTGGCCGGCGGCCTGGCCCACGCCAGCACGACCGACGCACAAGGCAACGCCCCGGGCGACGAACGCAGCGGCACCTGGGTGCGGGTGGCAGTGCCCAGCGCCGGCGCCAACTGGGGCAGCGCCTTCGTGCCGAGGGTGGGCACGGAAGTGGCGGTGCAGTTCATCGAAGGCGACATCGACCGCCCGGCGATCGTGGGCCAGCTGTACAACGGCGCGGACCCCCCGCCGTTCGCGGCCGGCGCAGACGCCGGCGTGAACCACCCCGGAGTGATCAGCGGCCTGCACAGCCACGCGCTGGACGGTGCCGGCTACAACCAATGGGTGCTGGACGACGCCACGGGCCAACTGCGCATGCGGCTGGCCAGCAGCCACGCCGGCGCGCAGCTGAACCTGGGCCACCTGATCCAGCAGCCGGCCAACTCGGCGCAGCGCGGCGCGTGGCGCGGAGCGGGCTTCGAAGCCAACACGCAAGGCTGGGCCAGCGTGCGCGCAGGCCACGGCCTGCTGGTCTCGACCACGGCGCGCGCGGGCAGCTACGGCAGCGCGCAGTCCACGCAGATGGACGCGGCCGAAGCCGTGGCGCAGCTGAAGGCCGCGCGCGAGCTGGGCCAGCGGCTGGGTGAGGTGGCGGCCCAGGGCGGGGCGCAGCCCTTGACCAGCCACGACGCCAACCAGGCCACCGAGAAGTTCATCCACGCCATCGACCCGAAGGCCGAGGGCAAGCACGCCGGCGCGGTCAACGGCCAGCCGGCCCAGCAGGCCGGGGCCGACGGCCGC
Organism: Pseudorhodoferax sp.; assembly: GCF_047601025.1. Classification (NCBI taxonomy): domain Bacteria; kingdom Pseudomonadati; phylum Pseudomonadota; class Betaproteobacteria; order Burkholderiales; family Comamonadaceae; genus Pseudorhodoferax; species Pseudorhodoferax sp. Next base: position 4,978,527 of record NZ_JASGJZ010000001.1, on the reverse strand, counting down.
ACACTACAGGAAGGCGAGGCCGGTGCGGTGGCCGCCTTCGCCTGGCCGCAGGTGCTGCTGGAGACCCCCAGCACGGCAGCGCTGGCCAGCGAGGCAGGCATCACGGCCTTCGCCGGACAGGACACCAGCCTCGTCGCCCAGGGCGACCTGCACCAGGCCGCCGGCCACACCTACGCGCAGGTCTCGGGCCGCACCAGCAGCCTGTACACCCACCAGGGCGGGGTGAAGGCCTACGCGGCCAACGGGCCGGTGAGCCTGCGCGCGCACACCGACGCGCTGCAGATCTGGGCCGACCAGGACGTGACCGTCATCAGCGTCAACGACGAGATCCGCATCAGCGCGCGCAGCACGATCGAGGTCATCGGCGGGCAGAGCGCGATGGTGCTGGAGGGGGGCAACATCACCTTCAGCTGCCCGGGCACGTTTGCGGTCAAGAGTGCCACCCATGCGTTCCTGGACGGCGGGAGCAGGGCGGCTGAGTTGCCAGTGTTGCCCACCGGCTTGCAGCAGAGCACCAACTGGATTGCCATCAACCACCGCGATCCCGAAGGTGAGCCGATGGCGGGCCAGCGATACAAGATCTTCTTTGAAGGTGGTGCCGTCATTTCCGGGGCGCTGGATGCTGCGGGGCATGCTCGTCATGAGAATGTGCCGGACAAAGCGATGCGCGTGGAATACGAACCGCGCAAACCCGAGAAAGACAAGCCCTGGGATCCGCTGGCCAAGCTGCTGAGCGAAGTGCAGGCGCATCTGTCTTGAGGGAGGCGAGATGGATGAGCTGAAGAACGCGCTCGCCTGGTTCAGGGCTGCGCCTGGAAATATTTACAAGTCAGGTACGGAGAACCTGCAGGTGATCGCGCAGTGGATCTGGGAGGTGATCCAGGGCGACTTCAACGACGAGCAGACGACGGCGCAGGCGGTGACCGGTACCGTGATTTCCATGATCCCGCTCGTCGATCAGATTTGCGACGTGCGCGACGTGGTAGCCAACTGCCGCAAGATCAACGACGACAGCACCAACAAGTGGGCATGGGTGGCACTGGTGCTGACGCTCATCGGTCTGTTCCCCACACTGGGTAGCCTGGCCAAGGGATGCTTGAAGATTATGTTTGCATATGGACGCAAGGGCGTGTCTCAGGCTGGCTCGCATGCCCTGAACAGCGGCATGTGGCAAGCAACCCGCCCCTTCGTGGAGGCAGGCATTGTCAAGCTCAATGAGTTTCTGGCCCGGCCAACCGTGCGCCGCACGATCTCTGCACTCAAGTGGGACAACGTCTATCTTGAGTTGTCCAAGAAAGTACGCGCATTGTCCTCCTCGCTCAACGTATCTGAGCTTTTGCGTGTGATGGACGAGGTCATTGCTATCTTGCGCAAACTCATCGACCTAATTCAGCGCTACGGCAATGCCGCCATGTCCACCCGCGCCGGCCAGTTGCTGCAAATGGTTATCGACGTTCGTAACAAGTCCAATCAAGGTTTACGCCAGGCGCTCGCCCCTGTGCAGGATTGGCTCAACCGCCTGGCCCAGCGCCTTGAAGTCGAGCATCGTCTGGGTTATCGGGTCAGCACCAATGCCGTAAATCCGCACAATTTCAGCAGGCCTTCGCTTGATACTGAAATTCAAAATATGGCCAAGAGGAAACCTGAATGGGTGGATGCGGTAAAAAAAGGAAAATACCCCCAAATTGAAGATATGCCGGATATTCCTCCTGGTCACTCCGATATCGGTGTTGCCGCACCAAGGCCACTCAAGTCGGCATTTAGTACATTTCATGACATCCGCCCAGACACGCTCCCTCCGGGAACGAAAATCTATCGCGTTCTTGACCCCGGTTCCAATGACAACAGCATCTGCTGGATGACCGCGCAAGAATTCAAAGAACTGCGCAGCAAAGCCGACTGGCGTCGCCAATTTGCAGTCTGGGGCAACTGGAACAGCAATGGTGAATTCGTCACCTACACCGTGCCAGCCGGCCCTGGGCTGCCCGTCTGGCGGGGAAAAACCGCTTCTCAGCAACTGAGAGACAGCACGGGTCGAACTGTTCAGGCAGACAAGAACGGAAACAGTTTCTGGCTTGAAGGAGGGGGCGAGCAATTGGTCATCGACCCCAAGCATCTCGACCGGAAGAACATCGGTCCCCGTGAATTCACCGGCTGGGGCTACGACGAGTTTGGCAAAGAAGCGGGCTTGATCGGCGTACCCATCCTGCAACACAACTGGAGAGATTGAGGCCGTCATGCCCACCCCTCTGATTCCGCAGGAAATCTACCTGCTCGAACGCTATACCTCGCTGGGCTACTTCGGTGAGATGCGCGATGCCTGGGAAATGATGGTCAAAGCCGGCGACGACGCGCTCGACGCCTTTATGCACCAACTGCCGGCCGATTACCGTAGCCTTCCTCTGCACCAGCAGCCTGATATCGTCTGGGGCGAACGCGTTCTCCCGAACCTGCGCTGGACGCTTGCTGGGTTGAATAACGGCTTCATTCAGCTATCACATGGTGAATGGGATGCACTGCAATTATCCGGGAACGTCAAGACGGCCCAGGCGGGCATGTGGCGTGACTACGATATTGATTGGATGCCCGAGCCGTTCAAGACCATATTTGATGAGCAGGAACGTATTGCGGGAATTTATGCCAGCAACATAAGTTTTTCAGTACTGAGCGGCTGGCTGGTGGGCTCACTCTCCCAGCGTTATAAAGAGTTGACTCGTGGCCCACTTGACGCCCCTACAACATGGCCGATTTATAAAATTAATCCCAACGTTCGGGTTCGTACCGGCGATTTGGTGCCACGAAACGGAATTTATTTGCCAGACGTTGACGACAGTTGCCCGCAGGCCCTGGTTCAAGGCTACGAGGCCACAGAAGCCAATATTGGGCGCGATCCCGTCACCACGCAGCGCCAGGGAGAAGCACCGGCTACCTGGACGTTGGTTGAACGCATCGCCGACGAAGGCGGCGGCGTCCCAGGGCAAGAAATGGGTAGCGCCTCGGCAATGGCGGGCCTGCGCTGCGAAGGTGGTCAACCCTGTCCCCAGGCTGGCTGGTGGCTCACGCCTGCCAAGGTGGGTAGCCGGCGATTTTTCAACGCGGGTGAGTTGATGCCGGTCATCCAGGGCAGCGATTACGGCGCCACCTTCTGGCAATGGGATGTGGATCAGAGCGCATCGAAGATTTGAACTACGATGAATCTGGCGAGTAAGCAACCTGATTGACGAGTCCATCCGGCAGAACGGTTGGAGAGACTGAGAGCCGACCCCACTGGAGGCGAACACCTACAAATGCCAGGTGGGCATTGCCAACGAACCCGTCACCACCGAGCGCGACCTGCGGGTGAAGGTGCAGTTCGCATGGCAGCGCGGCCAGGCGCCGCTGGCCGGGGGCCTGGCCCACGCCAGCACGACCGACGCACAAGGCAACGCCCCGGGCGACGAACGCAGCGGCACCTGGGTGCGGGTGGCAGTGCCCAGCGCCGGGGCCAACTGGGGCAGCGCCTTCGTGCCGAGGGTGGGCACGGAGGTGGCGGTGCAGTTCATCGAAGGCGACATCGACCGCCCGGCGATCGTGGGCCAGCTGTACAACGGCGCCGACCCCCCGCCGTTCGCGGCCGGCGCAGACGCCGGCGTGAACCACCCCGGAGTGATCAGCGGCCTGCACAGCCACGCGCTGGACGGTGCCGGCTACAACCAATGGGTGCTGGACGACGCCACGGGCCAACTGCGCATGCGGCTGGCCAGCAGCCACGCCGGCGCGCAGCTGAACCTGGGCCACCTGATCCAGCAGCCGGCCAACTCGGCGCAGCGCGGCGCGTGGCGCGGAGCGGGCTTCGAAGCCAACACGCAGGGCTGGGCCAGCGTGCGCGCGGCCAACGGCCTGCTGGTCTCGACCACGGCGCGCGCGGGCAGCTACGGCAGCGCGCAATCGACACAGATGGACGCGGCCGAAGCCACGGCGCAACTGAAGGCCGCGCGCGAACTGGGCCAACGGCTGGGCGAGGTCGCCACACAAGGCGGGGCGCTGCCGCTGAGCAGCCACGACCCAGGCCAGGCCACCGAACAATTCATCCAGGCCATCGACCCGAAGGCCGAGGGCAAGCACGCCGGAATGGTCAACGGCCAGCCGGCCCAGCAGGCCGGCGCCGACGGCCGCACGCTGCAAGAAGGCGAAGCCGGAGCAGTAGAAGCCTTCGCCCGGCCGCAGGTGCTGCTGGAGACCCCCAGCACGGCAGCCCTGGCCAGCGAAGCGGGCATCACGGCCTTCGCCGGACAGGACACCAGCCTCGTCGCCCAGGGCGACCTGCACCAGGCCGCCGGCCACACCTACGCGCAGGTCTCGGGCCGCACCAGCAGCCTGTACACCCACCAGGGCGGGGTGAAGGCCTACGCCGCCAACGGACCGGTGAGCCTGCGCGCGCACACCGACGCGCTGCAGATCTGGGCCGACCAGGACGTGAGCGTCATCAGCGTCGACGACGAGATCCGCATCAGCGCCAGCAGCACGATCGAGGTCCCCGGTGGGCAGAGCGCGATGGTGCGAACAAGGCACTATCCTTCAGCCATTGATGCCAAGTGGCCCAAACTTGAAGATCCGCGAGATCGGATGATCTGGCTTGGCTAGGCTACCGAAAAGTTTCATCGATTGATGCAACAGCAAAATGCATACATGGAAGGCGCGATCCAGAAGATGGCTGCCTGGGTTGTATTGAGCGATTGATAATCGTCCATTCGATATGGTCAATATCGCCGCGTTGGTCATCGCTGCTGCGTTGCTTGCAATCTCGGCCTGCAGTGAGAAAAATCCTGCCACCAATCAGCCGGCCATAGAAGCCAGGGGCCCTGCATTGTCAGCGCCAGTATCGATCCATCTCGGTGAGATGGGGCCGATTTTTGCAAAACGTTATCCAGGCATGGTGCGCGTTCAGCATCAGCCTGCGGGGTTGGATTTTTACGAGATCATCTGGAATTCGAAGAATTTTGGTGAGGTCCGAATCAATCACGCGAAACACTCATTTATCATCGAGCATGTTCTTGCGTTGCTTTCCTCCCAGGATTTAGGGGAATTCAAAGGGGAGGGGTTGGATGGTTTTTCAATCGAAGCTGGTATCAGTTCGTCTGAATTGATATCTCACGATGAAGCTCGATTGGTGATTCATAAGATATTGGGGCGCATACTTGATGCGGGATGGCGCCCCACAACCCCACGTAGCCGTCCGAGACTCAGCGGTCAAGACAGAATCGACTATATGCTGAACAATTCATCGTCTATCGGGCTTGACGCGACACATCTTCCAACTTTCGAGGAATGGATGAAAATAGAGAATCGTACGTCGTGGGGATTTTATGCGGATGGGGTCTTCATGGATGTCACGTTTACGCGTGCGCCCACTCTGACAGATCCGACTAAGCCTGGAGCTTATATTTTGACCTACGACCTGGAGACTGCAAATGAATATTTTCGAGGTTTTTCCGGTCCAGATAACAGGAGTCGCTGGAAAGAAGTGTTGGCGCAAGAACTCGCCAAAGTGGCGGCTATCCGTGCACAGAGGGAGGCTGAATTGCGTATCAAGGGCATCAGGATCGACGATAGCTATCAGGATCCGCCGGCTCCGGAATTTGATTAGAGCGGAGTGATCTCAATGCTTTGTAAGTGACCTTGCATTCGTGTAGCGTCCGCTGGCCAAGGAAGGGCAGACCTGCCACTTCCGCCACCTGGAAAGCGGGGAAGCGGGCCAGGCGTGGCACAGGCTGGTGATCGCCGACCGTCGGGCCGAGCGCGACGACCTGGGGGGGGCTTTGCCATGCTCCGGCAAGCAGGCCTCTATATGTTTTTAATCCCGAGGTTCAGGTCGAGGTGGGCGAAAAGGTGCCGTGCAATGGTGTCTATCTGCCGTCCGTTGAAAACGGTTGCGCTCAATATTTGATTGAGGGATAAAAGGCTCGGCCGATCCGCGTGCCCAATCGCTTCACCTCTTCTGTCGATTCTGGCGAAACCCGAGTGGCGACGAATTGGACCCTGGTCGAGCGTGTCGCCGATTCCGGTGGTGGGCATCCCGGCGACGCGGCCCCTGATCGAGCGGGTATCCGCCTGCGCTGCGAAGCGGGGCAGCCCTGTCCGCGGGCCGGTGGGTGGTCCGCGCCCGCGCACCTGGACAGCCGGCGTTTCTTGGCGCAAGGCGAGGCAATGCCTTCGGTCGGCGGCGACTGCTGCGTCGCCATCTGGCAACGCGACGAGCGGCAAAGCTAGACCACGTGGACGCCGAAGGTCTCGTCACGCATCGCGGCATTCATCGTCGACAATATGGCATTTGCCATGCCGGTACCGCTGTTAGGGTGCACATGCGTGTCTTTCGAAAAGGCGATTGATGGACCCGGCGGCCCCTCCGCATGCGCGATGGGGAGCCATGGTCGTTGGCTGCCAGAAGTACTTGCATGAGAAGGAGCGAGGCCATCTGCACATGATCCAAAGCCACGACCACGCCGCCAGACTCCGTGATGGAAGAGTCATCCTATGCATTGGCCGCATTCCATGAGCGAGGCCCAATTCATCCGCCGGCGGCGGGACCCGTTGTATTCGTACGCTGGGTTGATGGCGCTCCTCTGCGAATTGGCGGAGTCCGCGGAAATCGTGACCGAAGAGAACATCGCGCGGCGTCTGGCCGATGCTGGCGATGCGCAGGCCAACGTCGCCGCAGTTCGGTCGGCAACGGAGCAGCGCGCATGGGAAGGTGTCGAGGCACTGCATGGCTGCTACACGGCCGGCGTCGAAGTCGACACGTTGGCCGCTTTCTTTCCGGACGTCCTCCAATGGTGGGAGACCTTTGCCAGGTACGACCGGATGTTTGACGAGAGCTCGGGGGCGGATGGCCGTAGGGTGCCTCACCTCGATCTGCATGGCAGGGATTTCTGGCGGGCGGTTCGCCTGACGAGTTTCGGGATTCTTCTAGGCCATTTCAATCTTCTGTCCCGGGTCGCGACCCTGTGGGACGATGGGAATGAAGAGATGGACGGGTTGCTCGAGCGCCTCATCGCTCCGTTCGTTCCCGGACGTGCGCCGCCTCCGGACACCTGCACTCGCCATCGGCCGTATGTCCAGCTCCTCGAGGTCTTCGATGCATTGCCCGACGAGCGCCCGGCGCTCATGTCGAAGTACATGGACGAGTGGTACGCCGCCAGCTGCTGCGAGCCTTACTACGGATCGCAGAAGAAGGGCCGCGAGCACAGCTACCTGGGCCTGTGGAGCTTCGAGGCGGCCGCGGTGACCTATGTGCTGCAGATCGACGACAGCAGCTATCGCGACAAGGATTTCTATCCGCGCGATCTGGTCGACTACGCGCGCAGCCGGCTGCGCCTGCGCTGAGGACGTGTTTGCGCTCTGGTTTTTGACGGAGTGGCCAGCTTCCGGGTGAAGGAAAAGGAGGCTGTACGCCAGCGACGTCAGCCGAGAAAAGCTCGAGTGCATCGAGCCGCTGCCGAGCGGTGTGCGCGAGAGCGCACCAAGCCTCGGGGGGTGGAGCTCTACGAGGTGTTCTGCGCGATGCCGTACCTGCTGCGCGCGGGCTGCCAGTGGCGGTTTCTGCCCAGCGAGTTTCCGAAGCGGACGACGGTTACCGGTACTGGCGCGAGTGGAGCGAGCCCAGCCAGCACGGCGTCAGCATGTCGGAGTGGGCTTCAGAAATCCGGTTGGCGCGGCCCGGCTGCTGCGCAGCAGCGCCGTTCTCGCACCGCGCCAGCCATGCCACCGCAGCGCCGCGCGGGCGCAAGGCCTCGTGCCACTTCGCCATCGGCATGGTTGGCGGGCGCCGGCTGGCGCGACGATGGCCGTCGGTCGCTGGTCCGCCACTGGCGCCAGCCGCTCCGGCGGCGGGCTGCCCGACAGCAGGTCCGCCTGCCAGGCGTGGCGGCGTCATCGTGGTGTGGAGGAGGGCGAGGCGCCGGCCGCCCTCGTCGCCGGGGCCACTACCGTGCCATGTAGCGCTGGGCGGCCTGCCAGCCCAGCTCGGCCAGCGGCCCTGCCTTGCGGCCGGTTTCCAACGCATCCTCGGCAGCGGCGTTGCCGTCGGCTGCGCGCTGGGCGATGCCGTGCAGGATGGCCGCCATGCGGAACAGGTTGTGGGCGATGTAGTAGTCCCAGTGGCCTGCTGCGTCGCGGCCGGTAGCGGCGCCGTACCAGGCGATGTATTCGGCTTCCTGGGGAATGCCCAGCGCCGCCAGATCCAGTCCACCGATGCCGCGCCACAGGCTCGGCGGTGTGCGCCAGGCCATGCACTGGTAGGCCAGGTCGGCCAGCGGGTCGCCGAGGGTGGAGAGCTCCCAGTCCAGCACGCCGATCACACGCGGTTCGGTGGGGTGGAAGACGAGGTTGTCGAGCCGGTAGTCGCCGTGCACCAGCGTGGTCTCCTCGCCTTCGGGCAGGTGCTCGGGCAGCCAGTCCATGAGGCGGTGCATGGCGTCGTTCATCGGCACGGTGGATGCGCGGCACTGGCGCGACCAGCGCGCGATCTGGCGGCCCACGTAGTTGCCGACCTTGCCGTAGTCGGCCAGGCCCACGGCGGCGTAGTCCACCTGGTGCAGCGCGGCGATCACGCGGCTCATCTCGCGGTAGATGGCGCGGCGCTCGGCGGGCTGCATGCCGGGCAGCGACTGGTCCATGAGCACGCGGCCCTGGAGGAACTCCATCACGTAGAACGGCGTGCCGAGCAGCGCGTCGCTCTCGCAGTAGTGGAGCATGCGCGGCACGGGGACGCCGGTGTCCGCCAGCGCCTTCATCACCCGGTATTCGCGGTCGATGGCGTGTGCGGAGGCGACGAGCGTGCCCGGCGGCTTCTTGCGCAGCACGTAGTCGCGCCCTGCGCCCGCCGTGACGCGGTAGGTGGGGTTGGACTGGCCGCCCGCGAGCACGCGCACCTCCAGCGGCGCGCTGCCCGCCAGGCCCTGGCCGCGCAGGTAGTCGCCCAGGGCCTCGACCGGCAGGGGACGGGCGGGAACGCTCATAGCGAGCCCACCAGGTGGCCGCCATCGACGGCCAGCGTGGCGCCCGTCATGGCCGTGCCCGCGTCGGAGGACAGCAGCAGCAGCGGGCCGTCCAGGTCGGACGGCGCGCTGAAGCGGCGGCTCGGGATGCGCGCGCGCAGCTTCTCGCCCGCGGGACTGGTGAGGAAGTCGCGGTTCAGGTCGGTCACCACGTAGCCGGGCAGCAGCGCGTTCACGCGGATGCCGTGGCGCGCCAGCTCCAGCGCCATGGCCCTGGTGGCCTGGATCACGCCGGCCTTGGAGATGGCATAGGTCGCCACGCCGCCCGCCACGCGCTCGCCGAGGATCGACGCCACGTTGACGATCGCGCCGCCCTTGCCCGCGGCCACCATGCGGCGGGCGGCCTCGGTGGCCACGAGCCAGCCGCCCTTGAGGTTGGTGCCGAGCACATGGTCGTAATCTTCCTCGGTCTGTTCCAGCAGCGGGCGCGTCACCGTCACGCCCGCGTTGTTGACCACCACGTCGGGCACGCCCCACGCGCCCACCGCGTCGAGGCAGGCGCGCACGCTGGTGCTGTCGGTCACGTCGAGCGCGAAGGCGCGCGCTTCTCCGCCCTGGGCCGCGATGGACTCCACCACGCCCTGCAGCTTGTCGGCGCGGCGCGCGGCCACGGCCACGCGCGCACCGGCGGCGGCCAGTACCTGGGCGAAGTGCGTGCCCAGGCCGCTGGACGCGCCGGTCACCAGGACCAGCTTGCCCCGCAGGCTGAAGCGATCCATCGCACCGCTCATGCCGTTCCCCCGTCGCGCAGCAGTTCGGCTTCGGCCTTCTCGGCCATGTGGGCGAGCTTGCGCGCCATGCTCCAGCGGTGCACCTCGCTCGGGCCGTCGTAGATACGGAAGGCGCGCATGTCGGTGAAGATGCGCATCACCGGCGTCTCGCCCGTCACGCCCTGGCCGCCCAGCATCTGCACGCTGCGGTCCACCACGCGCCACTCGGCCTCGGAGCACACGACCTTGGCGCGGCTCGACTCGAAGCTGCACGTCTCGCCCTGGTCCAGCAGCCACGCCGTGTGCCAGATGTGCAGGCGCGCGGTGTGCAGGTCCATGTCGTTGTCGGCCAGCATGAAGCCCACGCCCTCGTGCTCCACCAGCGGCTTGCCGAAGGCGTGGCGCTTGCGCACGTAGTTCAATGCCGTGTCGTGCGCGCGGCGCGCCTGGCCCAGCCAGCGCATGCAGTGCGTCAGGCGCGCGGGCGCCAGGCGCACCTGGGCGTAGCGGAAGCCCTTGCCGACCTCGCCCAGCACGTCGGCAGCCGGCACGCGCAGGTTCTCGAAGCGCAGCACGCCGTGGCCGCCGGTGAAGCAGCCGTCCATGGCGTCCATGCTGCGCTCCAGCACGATGCCGGGGCGGTCCATGTCGGTCAGGAACATGGTGGCCGAGCCGTCCTCCATGCGCGCCATGACGATGCCGTAGTCCGCCCCGTCGGCGCCGGTGATGAACCACTTGCGGCCGTTGATCAGGTAGTCGTCGCCATCGCGCACGGCGGTGGTCCGCAGCATCGACGGGTCGGCTCCCGCGCCGGGCGCGGGCTCGGTCATCGCGAAGCACGAGCGCAGTTCGCCCGCTACCTGCGGGCGCAGCCAGCGCTCCTTCTGCGCGGGCGTGGCCACCACCTCCATCAGGTGGATGTTGCCCTCGTCGGGCGCGTGGACGTTGAGCGCCGTGGGCCCCAGGCGCGAATAGCCCGCCTCCTCGAACACCACCGCCTTCTCCATGTGCGTGAGGCCCAGCCCGCCCATCTCGCGCGAGGCATGGGGCGTGAGCAGGCCGGCCGCCCTGGCGCGCGCCACCAGCTCGCGGCGCAGCGGCTCGCCGGGGCCGTGGTGCGACTGGCGCTCGTCGTGTTCCAGTGGAATCACCTGTTCGGCGATGAAGCGCCGGGTCTTGTCGCGCAGCGCGCGCAGCTCGGGGGAGAGGGAGAAATCCATGCAGCACCTCATGCAACGGGGCAGCCAGACCATCTGGCGCGCTGCCGATGATATTGTCAGACAATATTGAAAACAACCTTTTCCGCGCTGTGCTAATGTCAGCGCCTGTCCTCCGGCTCATCCCCATGCCTGCCACCGCACCGCCCGAATCCGCTGCCGACGTGCCGGAGACTGCCGCCAGCACGGTGTTCCACGGCATCGTGCAGGGGCTGGCGCAACAGCGCTTCGTGCCGGGCCAGCGGCTGGTGGAGGTGGACCTGGCCGCGCAGTTCGGCGTCAGCCGCGCCTCCGTGCGCGAGGCGCTGCAGCGCCTGGCTGCCGAGGGGCTGGTGGACCTGTTCCGCAACAAGGGCGCGGCCGTGCGCACCCTGTCGGCGCAGGAAACCATGGAAGTGCTCGACGTGGCCGAACGCATGACCGGCCTGCTCGCGCGCAGCGCGGCGCGCGCCATCGCCGCGGGAGCCCCCCGCGCGCCGATCGAGGACGCGCTGACCCGGCTGCACGAAGCCGACCGCAGCCAGGACCAGGACGTCTTCGCCAGCGCTCGGCGCGGCCTGTACCGCGCGTTGCTGGCCACCAGCGGCAGCCGCGAGCTGCGCCGCCTGCTGCCCTCCATCCACATGCCCATCGTCTACGCCCAGCACCGGCCGGCCACGCTGCAGCAGGTGCGCATGCGCGACTACCAGGCCATCTGCGATGCCGTGCTGCGCGGCGACGCGCAGGCGGCCGATGAGGCGGGCATGGCGCATGTGCAGAATGTGCGCGCGGCCATCGTTCACCAGCTGGCCTGGCGCGTTGGCGCCGCCGATCCATGATCGGCGCCCGCCGCCTGCTCTCCACCCCTTCCGGAGAGAGCCTTTCGCCTCCAGGGCCAGGCCTCTCGGAGGAGGCCGCCCGCGCACTGCCGATGCTCCTCGACACGCAGGCCGAATGCGCTAGCGGCATGCCGGCCTGCGCGTTCCCGCGGGCTTGGCGGCCGGCCGGGTGGTGTTGCCGGGCACTTCGTCCGTCGCGCCTGCCCGGCGATGACCCCGCAGGAAGGGCTGCTTCGTCAATGCCACATGAATTTCCTCCGCCACGTGGGGCGGCAGCGGGTCGCAGCGTCGCTGGCCAGCGCGCGGTCGGCGAGGGTGTCGATGATGGCGCGCGTGGCCCATGCGCTTTTCTTGTTTGCGTTATGCATAATGCATTAATGGACATGAGCGATCGGAAGGCGGCGAATATGGCACAAGAAGGAAATGCCGGGGCCGGACGGGCGCGGACGCCCGGGCGTCCGGCAGGCACGGCGGCATGGCCGCGGCATGCGCAGCCCCATGCCAGGAGTTGCCGGGCGCCGGGCCGGGATGGCTCCGTCCGGGCATGAAGGTCGGCATCATCGGGGCAGGGCGCATGGCGTTCGCGCTGGCGGCTCCGCTCGTGCGGCAGGGGCATGCGGTCATGGTCAGCAACTCCCGCGGACCGGCATCGGTCCTCGCGCGCGCGGCGGCGGCGAACTGCCATGCCGGCTCCGCCGAGGAGGCCGCGGATTTCGGCGATGTCGTGGCGCTGGCGATCCCGTTGCACGCCCTCGCGGCCGTGCCGGTGCAGCCGCTGGCCGGCAAGGTCGTGCTCGACCTGATCAACTACTACCCCGGTCGGGACGGCGTCCGCCCCGACCTGGAAGCAGGCGCCACCACGACCAGCGAGCTGGTCGCGCGGCACCTTCCGGCTTCCCGGGTGGTGAAGGTCTTCAACGCGATCCTGGCCGACGACCTGGCGTGCCACGGCGCCGCGCCGCTGGCGCCGGGCCGGCGGGCGCTGCCGATGGCGGGCGACGACGCGGCGGCGAAGCAGGTGGCGGCCAGGCTGGTGGAGGACTGCGGCTTCGACGTCGTGGATGCCGGCCCGCTGGCGGAGGGCTGGCGCTTCGAGCGCGCGCGCCCCGTCTACTGCGTCGCGCGGGACCGCGCAGCCCTGGCGGACCAGCTGGCTGCCACGCGGCGCGATTCGATGGTGGCGGAGGGCTCGTGGCGCAGGGGCGGCTCCGCGGCGCCGCGATGAGGCGCTGCCTGGGCCGCGGCAGCCGGTCCGCCGCCTACGGCGCGCGCCCCGCCGTGGTGCCGCCGTCGACCATGTAGACGCCGCCGGTGCAGAAGCTGGATTCGTCGCTGGCGAGAAACAGCATCAGGCGCGCCACCTCGTCGGCCGTGCCCTGGCGGCCGAGCGGGATCAGCCGTGTCTTGGTGTCCAGCTTGTTGGTCGGCGCGCCGGACACCTGCTCCAGCGCGCGGACCATGGGCGTGTCCACCGTGGCCGGGTTCACGCTGTTGACCCGGATGCCATGGGCCGCGCCTTCCATCGCCGCAGCCCGCATCATGCCCAGCACCGCATGCTTGGAGGTCACGTAGGCCGACATGTTCGGCACGGCCCGCACCGCGCTGGTGGAGGCCGTGACCACGATGCTGCCGCCGCTGGCGGCCATCGCGCGCATGGCATGCTTCAGGCACAGCCAGGTGCCGCGCACGTTGACCGCGAGCACCTGGTCGAAGGTCTGCGTGTCGTACTCGACCAGCGGCTTGAGCTCGCCGGCGATGCCCGCGTTGAGGACGGCGACGTCCAGCTTGCCGAAGCGGCGCAGCGTCGCCTCGACGGCTTCGGCCACCGAGGCTTCGTCCGAAATGTCGGCCGGGTGGCAGGCCGCGTCCGCGCCGAGGGGGCGCGCCGTCGCTTCCAGCGGCCCGGCCAGGCGGTCCACCAGCATCACCTGCGCACCTTCCTGCACGAACAGCCGCGCCGCCTCCGCGCCGATGCCGCGCGCGGCGCCGGTGATCAGGGCGACCTTGCCTTGCAATCTCGACATGGGGTGTCTCCGCGGAAGTGGTGGGCCGTTCAGAGGTAGCGCGCCGTCAGGCCGCCGTCGACCACGATGGTTTCGCCGGTCACGTAGCTGGCCAGGTCCGAAAGCAGGAACAGCGTCACGCCGGCGACTTCGTCCGCCGTGCCCACGCGCCGCAGCGCGGCACGCTCGCAGACCGGCGCCCGGAACGCGGGGTCCGTTTGCAGCGGCGTCTCGATCACGCCCGGCGCGACGGCGTTGACGCGGATGCCCAGGGCCCCCAGGTCCAGCGCCAGCGCGCGGGTCAGGTTGATCACGGCCGCCTTGGAGGCCGCGTAGGCGACGCGGTTCTGCTTGGCCGCCAGCCCGGCGATGGAGGCCATCGTGACGATGGCGCCGCTGCGGCGCTCGGCGAGCTGCCGGGCCGCGGCGCGGCAGAAGTACATCACGCCATGCAGGTTCACGTCCATCACGCGGTGCCATTGCGCATCCGTGATGTCCAGCACGTGGGCGGCGCCGCCCCGCCCGGCGTTGGCGACCGCATGGGTGATGGGGCCGTGGTCCGCCTTGATCTGCGCGAGACAGGCTTCGACGGCGTGCGCGTCAGCGACGTCGAGCAGGTAGCCGTAGCGCGACGGATCGGCCCGGTCGGCGCCGAAGACTTCGCGCACTGCCGCATCGAGCTTGCGGGCGTCGACGTCCAGCAGCAGCGGCGTCGCGCCTTCGGCGCGCAGGCGCTTGCAGATCGCCAGGCCGATGCCCGAGGCCGCGCCGGTGACGGGTACGACAGCGGATGACAGATGCAGGCTGGTCATGGTGTGCGGTGGGGGAGATGCGCAGGCGGGGAGACGGCGCGGTGGTTGACTTGCCGTCGATTGATGGTGCATTATGCATTATGTCGAGTGAAGCACAAGTCGAGATCGAGAACGGATGGCTGCGCGGCCGGCGCGCCGGCGGTGCCACCAGTTTTCGCGGCATTCCCTACGCGGCGGACACGGGCGGCGCCAACCGCTTCCGGGCGCCGCAGCCGGTGGCGAACTGGGCGGGCGTGCGCGATGCGTCCGCCGAGGGCGAGCGCTGTCCCCAGACCGAGGAGAGCATCGTGCGGCTGCCGGCGTTCGCGTGGTATGGCCAGGGCGCTCCCTTCGGCGAGAACTGCTGCGTGCTCAACGTGTTCACGCCGGGCCTGCAGCCCGGTGCGCGGCGCCCCGTCATCTGCTACCTGCACGGCGGCGGCTATGCCAGCGGAGGCGGCGGCGGCCCGGCGCTGGACGGGTCCACGCTGGCGGTCGCGGGCGACGTCGTGGTGGTGACGATCAACCACCGGCTGAACCTGTTCGGCTACACGCAGCTGGCGCACCTGGAGCCGGAGCTGTTCGCCGACGCCGCCCATGCCGGCCACCTGGACCTGGTGGCGGCGCTGCAGTGGGTGCACCGCAACATCGCCGCGTTCGGCGGCGATCCGGGCAACGTGACGCTCGCCGGGCAGTCGGGCGGCGGCAACAAGATCATGGTCCTGCTGACCATGCCGGCGGCGCGCGGCCTGTTCCGCCGCGCGATCAACATGAGCGGCGTTTCGGGGCTGCAGGTCCCCGGTCCGCAGGCCACGGAGCCCTATGTCGATGCGCTGCTGCGGACGCTGGGCATCGCCAGGGGCCAGGGGCGCAGGCTGCAGGAGCTGCCGGCCGCCACGCTGATGCAGGCGCGCCAGGCCGCCATGCGCGCCGTGCGCGGCGACGGCGCCCAGCCCTTCGTCGACGGCCGGCACGTGTGCGCCAGCCCGTTCACGCCCGAGGGCCTGGCGCTGCACGCGGAGGTGCCGCTGATGATCGGCGTCACCGACACCGAGGCGACCTTGTTCCTGGGCGCCGATCCGCGCAACTTCCACGTCGACGGCGCGCAGCTCGAGGCCCGGGTGCGTGCGCAGTTCGGGCTGGACGCGCAGGGCGCGCAGGCGCTGGTGGCGGCGTACCGGCAGGACGGCCCGCAGCGCAGCGCGGCCGACATCCTGGCCTACCTGAGCAGCGACCTGCTGGCGCGTGCGCCGCTGCTGCGCGCGGCCGCGGCCAAGGCGGACGCCGGGCGGGCGCCGGTCTACCACTACCACTTCGACTGGCAGGTGCCGGTGGAGGGTGGCGTCTGGCGTTCGCCGCACACCGTCGACATCCCGTTCGCGTTCGGCACCGTGGACCGGGCCCGGGCGATGACGGGCGACGGGCCCGGCCCGGGCCGCGTCGCCGCCAACCTGATGGCGGCCTTCGCGGCGTTCGCCCGCAACGGCGATCCGAACAACCCGCGCATGCCGCCGTGGAAGCCCTACGACACGGCGACGCGGGCCACCATGGTGGTGGACGAGGCGTGCCGGCTGGTGCACGACTTCCATGGGCACGACCGCCTGGCCAGCGCGGCGCTGCCATGCGCCGACCCCGCGGCCGTGCGGCGCGGGCCGCTGTTCCGGCCCATGGCGTAGCGCCCCGTCCAGCCTGCCCGGCAGACTTGCGGCAATCTCAAGACATTATGCATAATGTATAAAATGGAGACGATATAGGAACCGCACCGATGACCGACGAAACTTCCTCTCCCGACGGCGCCGCGGCGCAGCCGGGCCGCGGCCAAGCCATGCGGGTCATGGAGGGCATCCGGGTGCTGGACCTGGGCCGCTACATCGCCGGGCCGTTCTGCGCGGCGCTGCTGGGCGACTACGGCGCCGAGGTCATCCGCGTCGACCGCGTGGGCGGCAGCGAGGACCGGCAGATCCTGCCGGTGTCGGAACACGGCGCAGGCGCCCAGTTCCTGCAGGTCAACCGCAACAAGCGCTCCATCAGCCTGGAGATCGACCGGCCGGAAGGCCGCGAGGTGCTGCACGCGCTGGTGCGGCGGTCGGACGTGGTCATCGCCAACATGCCGCCGCGCGCGCTCGAGAGCCTGGGGCTGGACTACGAGACCCTGCGCGCCATCAAGCCCGACGTCATCCTCACCGCGTCCTCCGCCTTCGGCACCGCGCCCGCGGTGCGCGACCGCGTCGCCTTCGACGGGGTCGGCCAGGCGATCAGCGGCGCGGTGCACCTGTCGGGCCTGCCGGACCATCCGATGAAGGCGATGGTGCCGGTGGTCGACTTCGCCACCGCGCTGTCGTGCGCGCTGGGCACGGTGATGGCGCTGTACGAGCGCAAGGCCAGCGGCATGGGGCAGGAGGTCGGCGCCTCGCTGCTGCAGACGGCGCTGACCTTCTCCAGCGCCAGCCTGATCGAGGAGGCCGCGCTGCACGTGGACCGCCAGGCGAGCATGAACCGCGCCGCGCAGTACGCGCCGTCGGACATCTTCCGCGCCAGGGACGGCTGGTTCATCGCCCAGGTCATCGGCCCGGCCATGTTCAAGCGCTGGGCGCGCATGGTCGGCCAGCCCGAACTGGTGGACGACCCGCGCCTACAGGACGACCTGCAGCGCGGCCGGCACGGCGAGTACCTGAGCGGTGTGATGAGCGAATGGTGCGCCGGCCTGACCCGCGCCGAGGCCTTGGCGCAGCTGGAGGAGGCGCGCATTCCCGCCGGCGCCGTCAACTCGCCGCGCGAGGTGCTGCAGGACGACGCCATACGCGCGGCCGAGCCGTTCGAGCCGATGGCCTATCCCGGCGTGCCGGAGCCGGTGCCCATCGTCAAGGCGCCGGTGTTCCTGTCGCGCACGCCGTCCAGCATCCGGCGCCGCGCGCCGCTGGCCGGCGAGCACACCGACGAGATCCTGGCGGAGATCGGCTATTCGCCGGCCATGGTCGCCCAGCTGCATGCGGGCGGCATCGTCGGGCGCCCGTGACGGCCAGGCCGCCGGCCCGGCACCGCATTCTTCAGAACCATCCCCAAGGAGCCATCCGATGAGCAGCCAGCGCACGTTCGAAACCATCCTGTACCGCGAAGAGGGCCCGGTCGGGATCCTGACCCTGAACCGCCCGCACGACGGCAACATGTTCACGCCCACCACCTGCCGCGAGGTGCGCGACTGCATCGAGGACATGCGCCGCGAGACCCGCACCCGGGTGCTGGTCATCACCGGCGCGGGCGACAAGTTCTTCTGCATCGGTGGGCGCAAGGAAGGCCTGGAGGACACGCGCCTGTACCCCGGCGCGCCGCCGACGCTGGAGATGTACGACGCCATCGAGCGGCTGCAAAAGCCGGTGATCGCCTCGGTCAACGGCTACGCCGTGGGCGGCGGCCACGTGCTGCACGTGGTGTGCGACCTGACCATCGCCAAGGAGAGTGCTGTCTTCCGCCAGGTCGGCCCCATGATGGGCAGCTTCGACGCCGGCTACGGCACCTGGTACCTGGAGGACCTGGTCGGCAAGAAGAAGGCCAAGGAGATCTGGTTCCTGAACGAGAAGCTGACCGCCCGGCAGGCGCTGGAGCTGGGCCTGGTCAACAAGGTGGTGCCCGACGCGGAACTGGAACAGGCCACGATGGAGATGGCGCTGGCCATCGCCGAGCGCGGCGCCTATGCGCTGGCCGGTGTCAAGGCCGCCTTCGGCGCGCGCCACCAGGGCGTGGGCGGGCTGGCGCGGCTCTCGCACGACCTGCTGCTGCCGCAGTACTACGCCTCGGAGGAGTCGCACGAACTCGCCGACGCGTTCGCCGGCCGCCGCAAGCCGGACGCGTCCAAGTTCGGGCATTGAGGCAGGCGGCCGGGGCGGCCGGCCTGCGTCATCACGCCGGATCCAGCGGGCCGCCCGGCCGCGCGCCGACGTAGATCCTGGCCGTATCGCCCGATGCGAGCCGGGCCGTCGCACGGCGGCCGTCCGCCGTGTCGTCGGCATCGGCCTGGGCGAGTTCGGCCGCCGTGAGCAGGAAGACCGTGCCGAGGACCGTGTCCGCCGGCCAGCCGGCCTGTACCGGCATCGGGTGCTGGGCCAGGTCGCTGGTGGCCGCCACGACCGGTCGCCGATGTCGACGGCAGGCTGCTCGCACTTGGCGGCGAGGCCTGCATCTGCTGGTCGCCACCACGACCGGTCGCGGATCTCGACCCGGTCGAGCCGGTAGCCCACCAGGGCGTCGGGGCGATCCGCCAGCCGGCGGCCGAAGGTGGCCAACTGGACCTGGCCTCGCTGCAGCGCACCGCGGGAGAGCAGCGGCTCGGAGGCTCAGGGCTCAGGCGTGGGCGGCCCCGGGGGCGCCTGCCGCCTTGCTGGCCAGCGGCTCGCCGGGCGTCCAGGCGGACCGGACCGCGTCCAGCGGGACGGCCTTGCGCCGGGGCGGGGCGGCCACGACGCTGCCCAGGCTGATGAACCCGGCCAGGTACTCCGCCGGCCCGAGGCCCAGTTCCGCGCAGAGCGCGGGATCGAAGCAGCGCTCGCCGCTGAGCACGATGGCGCCGAACCCGAGCTGCTGCGCGGCGTTCAGGAAATTGCCCAGCGCGGCGCCCGCCGCCAGCGACTGCTCCCGCTCGGGAACGCGCATGCGCGCCTTGGGCGAGACGATGAAGGCCAGCAGCGCCGGGCTGCGCGTGGCGTGCTCGCGGGCCCGCCGCACGTCCTCCCGCGAGGCCAGTGGGTCGCGGCGCAGCTTTTCCTGCGCGAAGAGATCCGCCAGCCGGTCCCGCCGGTCCGCGGGAAAGACGAGGAAGCGCCAGGGATGCAGGCCGCCGTGGTCGGGTGCGCACAGCGCGGCCTCCACCATCAGGTCGATGTCGCCCGCGTCCGGCCCCGGCGGGCCCAGGCGTTTCGGCGAGACCGACCGGCGCGCCAGCAACGGGGCCACGGCCGCCTTCTTCTTCGGCGCCGCGAAGCAGCGCTCCAGCGTGGCCACGGCGTCCACGAATTCCCGCGCCCACGCGACGACCTGTTCTCCTTCCGGCGTGAAGCCCTGGAAGGGCGTGCCGGGCCGCACCAGCGCGCGGCCGTAGGCCTGCCCGGCGGCCTGCACGGCCTCCATCAGGCCGTCGGGCGACATCCGGCAGGCCTGTGCGGCCCGGGCCCAGTCCTGCTCGCGGTGCAGGGCCAGCAGGCGGGGCAGGTGATCCTGTTCCATCAGGCCCCGCCTTCCTGCCGGTCGGCCGGCGCGGGGCAGGCCGCGGCGGCGTCGGCCGGAGCGGGGCGATGGGCTGGCCGATGGGCCGGGCGGCACGGTGCGTCGCTGTTCGTCATGCTTTGGAGAATACAACGGATGGCCTCCGCGGAGGCGGATGCCCGCGCGTCAGCGCAGCGGCTTCACCAGCACCGGCTCGCGGCGGTAGCGCTCGGGAAACAGCCGTTCGAGGTTCGCGACCTTGGGCAGGTCGTTGATGGCGATGTAGGGGTTGCGCGGGTTTTCCGTCATGTAGTCCTGGTGGTACGTCTCGGCCGGGAAGAAGCTGGGCTTGTCCTCCAGCCGCGTCGCGATCGGCCGGGCGAACCGCTTGGCCGCGTCGAGCTGGGCGACGTAGGCCTTGGCCACCTGCAGCTGCTCCGGGCTGGTCGCGAAGATGGCCGAGCGGTACTGCGGGCCGACGTCCGGCCCCTGGCGGTCGCGCTGTGTCGGATCGTGCACGACGGAGAAGAAGATCCGCAGCAGCGTGCCGTAGCTGATCTGCGCCGGGTCGTAGGTGACCTCCACCGATTCCGCGTGCCCCGTGCGGCCGCTGCTGACCAGCTCGTAGGCCGCCGTCGGCGCCGTGCCGCCGCTGTAGCCCGAGACGGCGCGCTGCACGCCCTTGACGTGCTGGTACACGCCCTGCACGCCCCAGAAGCAGCCGCCGGCGAAGATCGCCTTCTGCAGGCCCCGGCCGGCCGGGGCCGGGTCCAGCGCGGGCGGCGGGATCTCGACGGCCTCCTCGGCGGAGCGGGCCGTCCGCAGCCACAGCAGGCCGGCGCCCAGCAGCACGGCGCCGCCGGCCAGGTGGCGCAGCATGCCGCGGCGGTGGAGCGGGATCGGGGCGGAAATGTCGGTGGGCATGGCGCAGTCCTGTCGTGGTGGGCGTGGAGGGGAGGTCGGTTCAGCCGAAGGTGAAGGCGTAGGCCGAGACGGCCGGGTCCAGGAACTCGATGCTGAAGGTGCGCGGGGCGATGTCGCCGTGCTGGCGGATCAGCTGGTAGAGGCGCTGGCCGGTGACCGTGCCGCTGCCGTCCGCGGCGACGTCCATGCCGTGCGCCGAGCCCGGCGGCCGGCCGTCGATGCGCACGCGGAAGCGCACCGGCCGGCCGTCCGGCCCGGGCCCCAGCACCAGGTGCAAGTCGCGCGCCTGGAAGCGGTAGACGATGCGCCCGCCGGCACCGTCCAGCGTGGCGTGCTCGGGGCCGACGCGCCAGCGGCCGTCCAGCCCCCAGTCGTTCAGCGCCGGCTGCCGGGGCGCCGCGTAGGCCACGGCCCGGTCGCGCACGGTCTGCGGCGTGGACGCGAAGTTCTCGCTGCGCGCGTAGCCGACGTAGGTCTCGGGCGAGCGCACGGCGTCCATGTCGGCCGCCTGCTGCACGCCCCGGGCCTCGACCTCGATCAGGCCCGGCGCCACCCGGGCCGCGCCGGCTTCCTGCAGCAACTGCTGGATCACGCGTTCGGACTCGGCGTAGCCGCCCTCGCCGAAATGGCGGTGGCGCAGCCGCCCCTGGGCATCGATGAAGTAGTGCGCCGGCCAGTACTGGTTGCCGAACGCGCGCCAGATGGCGTACTGGTTGTCCACGGCCACCGGGTAGTCGATGCCCAGGTCCTTGACCGCCTTGGCGACGTTGCCGATGTCGCGCTCGAAGGCGAACTCCGGCGTGTGCACGCCGACCACCACCAGCCCCTGGTCGCGGTACTTCTGCGCCCAGGCCTGCACATAGGGCAGGGCGCGCAGGCAGTTGATGCAGGAATAGGTCCAGAAGTCGACCAGCACCACCTTGCCGCGCAGCTGCCCGGCCGCGAGCGGCGCCGAATTGAACCACTGCGTGGCGCCGTCCAGGGGCGGCGCCAGGCCTGCGTCGGGCAGGCGCTGCGCGGCCGCGGGGCCGGCCATGCGCATGGCGTCGCCGGCGGCCATCATCGCCGGGCCGGTGTCCGCCGCGGCGGCCATGGCGGGGCCTTGCATCATCATCATGGACGGCCCGCCGGCCATGGCCACGGGTTCCTTCCGTTCGCCGGCGAGCCGGTCCACGAGCCGCTGCTCGATGCCGCTGGTGGAGGCGAGCGACAGCCGCGCGAGCACGCCCGTGTCCAGGCCCAGCGCGATCGCGGCCACGGCCGCCAGCATGGCACCGCCCAGCCCGCGCCGCAGCCATTCGCCCGCGCCCAGCCCGCGCTTGAGCGCGGCGAACACCCTGCCGCCGAGCAGCAGCGCCGCGGCCATGGAGGTCGCCGCCCCGGCGGCATAGGCCAGCAGCATCAGCGTGGAGGCGGCGCTGGCACCCTGCAGCGCCGCGCCGGCCAGGATCAGCCCGAGGATCGGCCCCGCGCAGGGCGCCCACAGCAGCCCGGTGGCGACGCCCAGCAGGAACGAGGCACCGGGGCGCGCCGGCCCTCCATCCGGCCGGGCCCGCTGCGACAGCCGCGCGCCGGCCGCCACCAGGGGCCGCGCCAGCCGCTCGGCCAGGCCGGGCCACAGCATCGCCAGTGCGAACAGCGCCATCAGCCCCAGCGCCAGCCAGCGCCCGGCCTGGTTGGCGGCGACCACCCAGCCGCCGCCCACGGCCGCCAGCGAGGCCACGAGCGCGAAGCTCAGCGCCATGCCCGCGAGCAGCGGCAGGCCGCTCCGCGCGAACGGCTGGCCGGCGCGCGAGAACACGAAGGGCAGCACCGGCAGGATGCAGGGGCTGACGATGGTCAGCACCCCGCCCAGGTAGGCCAGCAGGATCAGCAGCATCGGAGGGCGCTCGTGGGGTGGTCAGGCGGCCTGCGGCTGGAAGCTCAGCGACAGCCCGTTCATGCAGTAGCGCAGCCCGGTCGGCGGCGGCCCGTCGTCGAACACGTGGCCGAGGTGGCCGCCGCAGCGCCGGCAGTGCACCTCGGTGCGCACCATGCCGTAGGAACGGTCGCTGCGCGTGCCGACGGCCTTGTCCAGCGGCTGCCAGAAGCTCGGCCAGCCGGTGCCGCTGTCGAACTTGGTCTTGGAGGAGAACAGCGGCAGGGCGCAGCCGGCGCAGGCGAAGATGCCGGCGCGGTGCTCCTTGTCCAGCGGGCTGCTGCCGGGGCGCTCCGTGCCTTCCTGCCGCAGCACGGCGAACTGCTGCGGCGTGAGCCGCGCGCGCCATTCGGCCTCGGTGTAGTGGACCTCGAACACCTCGCCGGCGCCGGCGGCGGGCGCCCGGCGGGGAACGAGGCCGGCGGCCAGGGCCGCCAGCGCGGCGGTTCCGGTGGACAGCAGGTGGCGGCGGGTGGTCATGGCGGGTCCTCCGAGGGGATTGGATGCGGGAAGCGATGCCGGCAAGCTTAGGGAGATCGGTTCCCGCAGTCCTCACGGAGAGTTCAAAGATTCGTGACAACTCCCGGCCCGGGGACTGCGCACAATGCGCAGCGGGCAGTCCGGGCGCGGCATCCGTCGATGGCGCGGCGGCATGCGCCGCCACCTCCTGCATGACCTCCACCCGCCGCATCCTGCTCGTCGAGGACGACGCCCACATCGCCGACCTGCTCGCGCTGCACCTGCGCGACGAGGGCCTGGAGGTGGTGCACTGCGCGCGCGGCGACGAGGGGCTGCGGCAGCTGGAGCGCGGCGGCTGGGACGCGCTGGTGCTCGACCTGATGCTGCCGGGCGTGGACGGGCTGGAGATCTGCCGCCGCGCGCGCGGCATGGCGCGCTACACGCCGATCATCATCATCAGCGCGCGCGCCAGCGAGGTGCACCGCATCCTGGGCCTGGAGCTCGGCGCCGACGACTACCTGGCCAAGCCGTTCTCGGTGCTGGAACTGGTGGCGCGGGTCAAGGCCCTGCTGCGCCGCGTCGACGCGCTGGCGCAGAACGCCCGGCTGGACGCGGGCAGCCTGTCGGCCGGCGCGCTGGCCATCGACCCGCTGGCGCGCGAGGCGCGGCTGGAAGGCGCCCGGCTGGAGCTGACGCCGCGCGAATTCGACCTGCTGTATTTCTTCGCGCGCCATCCGGGCCAGGTGTTCTCGCGCATGGACCTGCTCAACGCCGTCTGGGGCTACCGGCACGAGGGCTACGAGCACACGGTCAACACCCACATCAACCGGCTGCGCGCCAAGGTCGAGGCCGATTCGGCCAACCCGCGGCGCATCCTCACCGTGTGGGGGCGCGGCTACAAGTTCGCCGAGCCCGGGGACGGCGGCGGCGCATGAACCTCACGCTGACGCAGCGCCTGTCGCTGGTCTTCGCGCTGCTGCTGCTGGTGTGCAGCGGCACCTCGGCCTGGCTGCAGCTGCGCTCCAACCGCATGCACGAGCAGGAAGTGGTGCAGGGCCTGTCGCGCGACCTGGCCGAGAGCATCGCACGCGACGCCCAGCTCACCGACGCCCAGGGCCTGATGCCCGATGCGGTGCGCGGCCTGTTCAGCCAGCTGATGGTCGTCAACCCCAGCGTGGAGGTCTACCTGCTCGAACCCGACGGCCGCATCGCCGGGCACGCCGCGCCCGAGGGCCGGCTGCGCCGCGACCGCGTGGACCTGGCGCCGGTGCGCCGCTTCCTGGCCGGCGGCATGCTGCCGATCCTGGGCGACGACCCGCGCAGCGCCGACGGCCGCAAGGTCTTCAGCGCGGCGCCGCTGCGGGTGAACGGCCGCGACGTCGGCTTCATCTACGTGGTGCTGCTGGGCGAGGCGCACGACCTGCTGGCGGCGCGCAGCTCGGCCCATGCGGTGCTGAAGACTGCGCTGTGGTCGATCGGCCTGGTGGCGCTGCTGTGCCTGGCGGCCGGCCTGGTCGCGTTCGCGCTGATCACCCGGCCGCTGCGCCGCCTGACCGAGGCCGTGGGGCGCTTCGACATGCACGGCGAGCCGCCGGACCTGCCGGCCCGTGCACCAGGCCTTGCGCCGGTTCCTGCGCCAGACCTCGTGCCGGCCGCGCCCGGCAGGCACCGCCGCGACGAGATCGCGGTGCTGGACACGGCCTTCCGCCAGATGGCGGCGCGCATGGGCGAGCAGTGGCAGGCCCTGACGCGCCAGGACCAGGAGCGGCGCGAGCTGATCGCCAACGTCTCGCACGACCTGCGCACGCCGCTGGCGTCGGTACAGGGCTACCTGGAGACGCTGCTGCTCAAGGACGCCGGGCTGGACGCGCCGGAACGCCGGCGCTACCTGGGCATCGCGCTCGACCAATGCCGCCGGGTGGGAGCGCTGGCGCAAAGCCTGTTCGAACTGGCGCGCCTGGAATCCGGCTTCGTGCAGCCGGAGCCCGAGCCGTTCGCGATGACCGACCTGGTGCAGGACGTGTTCCAGAAGTTTGAGCTGCGCGCCGAAGCGCGGCGCATCGCCATGGCGGCGGTGTTCCCGCCGCAACTGCCGCCGGCGCACGCGGACCTGGGCATGATCGAGCGCGTGCTGGGCAACCTGCTGGACAACGCCCTGCGCCACACGCCCGAGGGCGGGCGCATCGAGGTGCGGATCGCGCCGGCCGGCGACGCGCTGGAGGTGACGGTCAGCGACACCGGTCCGGGTATTGCGGGGGAACTGCGCGCGGGGCTGTTCCAGCGGCCGTTTACCGCCGGCAGCACGCGCCCCGGCGGCGGCTTCGGCCTGCGCATCGTGCATCGGATGCTGGCCTTGCATGGCCGGCGCATCACGCTGCGGGATACGCCGGGGGCGGGGGCTAGCTTCAGTTTTTCGGTGGCGGTGGCAGTGGCGGGAGAGCATCCGGCGGCGGTACGGTAGGTGTCGGTCGCAGTGGGCCGGGAGCAGCGATTTGACTCGGACATAACCGTCATGATTGACAGCGGTGGGCGACGCAGACCGCTCTGACGACGGCTGCCGGCCATAAGCGGACGACTGGCACCCTCCCGAGTTTGCTCTCGGCAGTAGTCACCGTCGGACACCAGGTCAAGCCCAACCCTCATTGGAAGCACTAGGGGCGTGGCTTAAAGCGAAAAGCCTTGCGTTCGACGGCCTAGTCCGCGTTGCCGCTACACGACTGCTTGTAATCTATCACGAACATTACTCCTTTTGCTTTTGGCGATCCTTCTGAAGTACAAGGAATTCGTAATAGAACAGAACTTTAATGAGGTGATGGAGATTATGCATCTCTCGAAACAACACCAAGATCATCCTCATGAAATCTAGAAAGTAGATTGTCTCTCCGATTGTTTGAGCAATGCCGCCCCCGTTCGGGTAATAGGTGATTAGTTGTGTGACTTCATCATAGTGAACGTTGTTGTGCGCAATGGAATTTCGAATGCCCGCGTCGATTGCGTCTTTGTCAATGTTGTAGAAGCAATCGTCTAGATACTTGAATTTTTCCGAGAGGGTCTTACCCGCAAACTTCTCCAGCGAACTCAGCGATCCACCATCGACCTTTTTGAATGCGTCACTGTTTCCGCGTTTAATTATATTATTGATGCCCGCAAGGAGAATAAGCTGGCGCGCAAATACTTCAATGATGTCCTTGTACAGATCCTTGTATGACTGGAAATCCTTTGTGGAAATTCGCGCTGCAGTTTTTGCTTTCTCATAGTTGCCTTTGAGATCCAGAAAGAATGCAGGCCTTAGGGCCATTTCTGCGCAGTAGATCTCGGGATAAATCTTCAGGCAATCTCTTTGAAGATTGGCTAAAAATCCTGATTTGATGAGTGAGTCGACGAACTTGCCTAGTGCAGGTCTAGGTAGGTTGATGCTCAAGTCGCTAAACCCGTCAACAACCTCTCTCACTTCGCCGAAGTTCACAAACGGCAAGAATACGAAGCTGATAAATTGATAAAGCGCAGCGTTTACATCTTCCGGTTTTAATGAGGTGTCCTGATCCATTTTAAGAAAATCGCTGACGCGCTTCTTAAAAAGTTGTTTGTTCTTGCCGCCATAGAGGCGGATGATGGTTTTAATTTCATCGAATCTGTCGTGAAAATGATTGAGTTGATTGAGTTGATTGAGTCTTTCTACATGGAAGCTCAGTTTAAGGTGTGATGCAGCTGGATCGCTGTCGTCGTGCAGATCCTGCACGGCCATTAGATAAGGTGTGTGTCCAGGAACATACTCTCCAAATCGAACAGGGAAATCCAGATGCAAATCGACGAATGGATTTAAACCTTCAAACATCCTGGTCGGCTGGTTTCCTGACGGACGGCACGATTCAAACGCAAATTTAGATTGTGGTGCGTTCGAAACATCGAGAGTGATTTTCATCAGCGATCCGCAGTGTGGACAGGCAAAGCTCAACGGCTGAATTTGCCGATTTGAATACCCGATGCGGCAGTCTGTGTCCTGCTCACAGACGTTGCACGTCATGGTCATGTTCGTATTCATTTCAGAGTTCCTTCATGCAGTGACCGAAAATGGATATTGCCTACACGCCCTAATGTAGCGGTTCGTGTCTTTCGACCTTCGCGAAGGTGAAGGTGTGGGTTCTCCGGACGTCTGCAGTGGGTCGTTATGAGACGGTCGCCTACCGGCCAAGAGTGGCTGGTTTTTACATCGAAAGCTGAATGCGTATTTGCTCAAGTGCCGCATCAACTTTATCGTTCCATCCTTCTGATAAGTTCAGCACGAGACTCAGCTCAAAGCTTCCTTCTACGGGATTGGCGTCAAGCGTTTCTGCAAAGAATGCAGGTAGCTTTGCAGCCTCCTCAATAATTCGTCCCGCAGTTCCTATTAGTAAGTCTTGAAGCTCTTCAAATATCTCATCCAAAAATGCGAATCTTATGGACTCTTCCCAATTTAGAGCACTTTGGCACATTTCGCTGTATAGGCGGGCTGTTGCGACTATTGCGGTGTCTTTTCCGGGAATTCCCGGAGCGCCCCAAGCAATAGCAAATTCCTTATTGGTGAGTTCGCTGAAA
The DNA here is from genome assembly GCF_047601025.1 of Pseudorhodoferax sp. Taxonomy (NCBI): domain Bacteria; kingdom Pseudomonadati; phylum Pseudomonadota; class Betaproteobacteria; order Burkholderiales; family Comamonadaceae; genus Pseudorhodoferax; species Pseudorhodoferax sp. The sequence goes on along the minus strand of NZ_JASGJZ010000001.1, from coordinate 4,950,881 downwards.
GAGTGCGCAATAGTTCTTATCTCTTTCAGCTTTATGCCAATCCAAGGGAAGAAATCTTCTTTGGTTACTCTGGTGCTAGGAAGTGTGTAAAGCTCTCTTTTTAAGGCATTCCAGCGATGTAGCACGGACTCCATCTCAAATCTTAGAACTTCAGCTGTTAGGCGATACTCCCAAAGGTCACCCTTCTCGAGAATCAAACGCTCGGATAGGTAGCTAAGGCGACCAAATTCTTCGAGATGGCGATCTTCAAACTTCTTTCTGATCAGCGCGGAGGTTTTTCCGACCCTCTCCGCAATAACTTGCTCATGGGCACGTTGCCATTCAAACAAAAGACCCGAAGGATATTTCGCGGGATCATCATCAATCAATTTGTGGCAGTTCCCACATAGCCAAATTGCATTGGTGATTGAGCTTCGGTCAACTGAAGTCATCGTTGGCTCGTAACGAGCAGAGCCTGGATTAGCTCCGTAGATATGGGCAGCTTCGCCTACATTGACTGAATCATGTGGGTCGTCAGATGGCCCACTGGTAAGGGCGCCGCAGTCTGGATTGGCGCACTGACTGGCTGATCGTCTCGCAAGGGTTGCAATGACAGTTTGTTTGAACTTATCTTCAGTTGCCATGCCGATGAGGGTTTTATGAAATAAGATTGCAATATTTTTGCAATTTAATATTTTTGCCATTTGTTGAGTTTATTCAACAAATTACGGAGGCTGTGACAGCTAAGGTGAAAAGTCACGACGTCTCCCCCTATTGAGCATCATTTGTATTCGGAGCCTGAACTCAATGACCGCTTTGGGTCGTTTGCAGCCAGTCGCGCCTAGTTTCTGGAACGAAACCGACTTCCGCCACCACTACTCAGCCAGCGCTTCACGTCAGCCGCTATTCAGCCTTCTCCGCCCCTTATCCTGGCTCCTTCTCAATCACCCGCTTGACCTGAATCACCCGCCCCCTCCACACGCCCCCCGGCGGCAAGGCGCGAATTGCGGCTTTCTGCTCCGGGCTCAGGCGGTCCTCGCCGTCGATGTAGTGCGCGCTCACGCGGATCCGGCGCACGCCGGTGTCGTCCGGGTCGGGCGAGACAAGGCTGATCTCGTAGGTCGTCGTCATCGGTCCATTCTCGTGGACGCGGAACGGGCGGCCCGCCGCTTCACACCCAGCCGAAGGCCCCCAGCACCGCTCCGGCGCCCAGCAGCCACAGCAGGTGCAGCCGCGTGCGCCAGACCACCACCGTGGCCGCGGCCGTCAGCAGCCACAGCCGCCAGTCGCGCGCCGGGTCGTCGTGCGCGCTGGCCAGCACCCAGCCAGTGGCGACGAGCAGGCCCACGACGATCGGCGCCATGCCCTGCTTGAAGGCGCGCACGCTGCGCCGGTGCCGGTTGCGGTGGCCCCATTGCGCGCTGAGGTAGGTGACCGTGGAACTGGGCAGCAGCACGCCGACCAGGGTGGCGGCCAAGCCCAGCGCGGCCGTGCCGTAGCCGCCGGCGTTCAGCCCCACGTTCCAGCCCATCAGCGCGACGAACAGCACGTTGGGGCCGGGCGCGGCCTGCGCGATGGCGATGGAGGCGCTGAACTGCGGGTCGGTCAGCCAGTGCTGCTGGTCGACCAGGAAGCGGTGCATGTCCGGCGCCGTGGTGATGGCGCCGCCGACGGCCAGCAGCGACAGCATCGCGAAATGCAGGAACAGCGCCAGCCAGTCGGCCGTGCCGAGCGCGATCCGCAGGCCCTCGGTCATGGCGCGAGGCGGCGCCAGGCCAGCACGCAGCCCACGGCGCCCAGGCCGAACAGCACGGCGGCCAGTGGCCAGCGCAGCAGCGCGATGCCGGCGAAGCACAGCGCGCCGAGCGCGAGGGCGAGGTTGCGCCCCAGCACGTTGCCGGCCAGCACCGGGACCAGCTTGATGCCGGTGGCCGCGATCAGCCCGGCCGCCACGGCGCCCATGCCGCGCAGCGCGCCGGCCATGTGTGGGTTGCCGGCGAAGCGGGTGTAGAGCAGCGCCAGGGCCAGCACCACCAGCAGCGGCGCGGCCAGCATGCCGGCCAGCGCCGCCAGCGCGCCGGGCAGGCCGAAGTGGCGCGCGCCCAGCATCAGCGACAGGTTGACCACGTTGGGGCCCGGCATGATCTGCGCGACCGCCCATTCCTCGATGAATTCGTCGCGGCTCATCCAGCGCTTCTTCTCGACCAGTTCGCGCTGCACCACCGCCAGCACGCCGCCGAAGCCCTGCAGCGCGAGCCAGGTGAAGGACAGGAACAGGTCGGTCTTCGAGCGCGGCTGCGCCAGGGCGCCCGGTGGCGCGGGCGCGGGCGCGGGGGAGGGGGCGGGCATGCCGCGGATTATCGGGGCGCGTCGCCGGCCGACGCCGCCGGCGCGCCGGCCACGACGACGGTGCGCGCCGGCAGCGCCAGGGCCACGCCGAGCGCCGCGAACTCGCGCATCAGCCCGAGGTTGATGGCCTGCTGGTTGTCCATGTACTGCAGGTAGTCGGGCGTCTGCATGACGTAGACGACCACGTAGTTCAGCGCGCCGTCGCCGAAGCCGGTGAAGTGCGCGCGGTCGAACTTCAGCTGCGGCTGGGCCTCGACCACGCGCCGCACCACGGCCGGGATGGCCGCGGCCTGCTCCGGCGTGGTGGCGTGGCTGACGGCGAAGCCGAATTCGATGCGCCGCGTCTGCATGCGCTTGAAGTTGCGCAGCGCGCCCTTGAGCAGCTCGGTGTTGGACATCACGATCTGCTCGCCGCCGGCGCTGCGCAGCCGCGTGGTCTTCATGCCCACGTGCTCCACGGTGCCGCCGACGCCGCCCACGGTGATGGAGTCGCCGACCTCGAAGGGCTTGTCCAGCGCGATGGCGATCGAGGCGAACAGGTCGCCGAGGATGTTCTGCGCGGCCAGCGCGATGGCGATGCCGCCGATGCCCAGGCTGGCCACGAAGGCGGTGATGTTGAAGCCCAGGTTGGACAGCACGGCCAGCGCGACCACGGCCCACAGCGCGGTGTTCAGCGCCCAGCCGATCAGCGTGCGCGACACCGTGGCCTGCGGCGAGCTGCCGGGCGCGGCGTGGCGCAGCAGCTGGCGCTGCATCAGCACGTCGATCAGCTTGGCGCCCCACAGCGCCAGCTGCAGCGCGACCGTCACGTACCACAGCTGGGCGACGCGGTCGGCCCAGCGCGCCGGCAGGTCGAGCATGGACAGGCCGATCAGCACCGCGGCCACGGCCAGCAGCGGGCCGCTGGTGCGGTCCAGCACCTGCGCCAGCACCGGCCGGACCTCGGCCAGGCCGCGGCCGGGGCGGTCGGCCGCGGCGCTGCCGCCGATGCGGCCGCGGGCCAGCCGCAGCGCGGTGCGCATGACGAGGTAGGCGGCGAGCGCCGCGACGGCGGCGACGCTCCAGCGCGCCAGGGGCACGCCGAGCAGCAGCGTGGTGGTGAACCAGTCGGGAAATTGCATCGGCGGTTTATAGCCGCCGCGGGGCGCGCCGGGCGATCGGCCCGGGCAGGAGGCGCCTGTAGGACCGCGCCGCGCCCCGGTTCAGGGCGGCGGCAGGCGCGTGGCGCCGCGTGCGTAGGCCGAGCCGCCGCCCAGCAGCAGCGCCAGCACCCAGAACGCCGGCACCATGCCGGCCGCCGAGCCCAGGCCGCCGAACAGGATCGGCAGGAACACCTGGCTGGCGTTCATGATGGTGCTGCGCACGCCCAGCGCCTCGCCCGAGCGGCCCGGCGGCGCCACCGCGTGCACCAGGCTCATGACCATGGGCTGGGTGCAGCCCAGGCTCAGCCCGTTGACGAAGGCCAGCGCCAGCAGCAGCGGCACCGCGGTCGTCAGCGGGAACAGCAGGTAGACCGCGGCGGTGACGGCCAGCGACAGCACCAGCGTCTGCCATTCGTCCAGCCGCTTCTGCAGGAACGGCATGGCCAGCCGCACCACGAAGGTGGCGACGCCGAAGCAGCCCATGATCGCGCCGATGGTGGAGGCCGACAGGCCGATGCGCGCGCCCTGCACCGGCACCATGAAGATGAACATGTCCCAGGCCATGGACAGCAGCCCGCTGGTGACGAACACCGCGCGCATGCGCGGCGCGCGCAGCAGGTCCAGCACCCGGCCGCGCGCCGCCGTGCCGGCCGCCGCGGGGCGTGGCGCCGAGCGGATGCGCAGGGCCGCCAGCACGGCCAGCGCCGCCACCGCGAACAGCGCCAGCAGCCCGAAGGTGCTGCGGTGGCCCAGCAGGTCGATGGCCAGCCCGGCGACGACCGGCCCCAGCACGGTGGACAGCGAGAACGCCAGCGCCAGCAGAGTGAACGCGCGCACCCGCGTCTCGGGCGTGACGGCATGGCCGACCTCGTTGTAGACCGTCATGTGCAGCAGCATGAAGCCGCTGCCCAGCAGCATGCTGGCCAGGCACAGCAGCGGCACCGACGGCCACAGCGCCGGCAGCACCGCGCCCAGGACCGTGAGGACGATGGCGATGCGGGCCGGCCGCTGCAGGCCGACGCGGTCGATCCAGCGGCCCAGGCGCACCGACAGCAGCATCGGCAGCACCGACAGCAGGCTGACCTGCAGGCCCACGACCACGGTCGGCGCGTGCAGCGCGATGGCGTACAGCGACAGCGCCACGCGGCCGCCGGTGAAGGCCAGGTGCGTGAGCACCAGCACGGCCATCATCGGCAGTAACTGCCGCGCCAGCGGCGGGGCGGTGCCAGGGGTGTCCACGGCGGCTCAGCCGGCAGCCGGCGGCGCCGCCGCGCGGGGAGGGCGGCGGCAGGCGCGCTGCAGGAGGGCCTGCGGGGCGCCGGGGGAATGCGCAGGGGCTGCTGGCGGGACGGATCGCATGCGGCCGTTGTAGCACAGCCCCCCGTGGCATGCCGGCGCGGCCCGGCCGACCTAGAATCGGCCCCTTCCCGCCCCGCAGCCGGCCGTCCCGCCCCGAGGACGCCGCCCCCCGATGAACGCCCCCCTCGACGTCTCCTTCTTCGCGCGCGCCGCCAAGCCGCTGACCAGCTACCGCAAGTACTGGGCGGCGCGGTTCGGCACGGCGAAGTTCCTGCCGACCTCGCGCGAGGAGATGGCGGCGCTGGGCTGGGACAGCTGCGACGTGATCATCGTCACCGGCGACGCCTACGTGGACCACCCCAGCTTCGGCATGGCCGTGATCGGCCGGCTGCTGGAGGCCCAGGGCTTCCGCGTGGGCATCATCGCCCAGCCGGACTGGACCGGCGCCGAGCCGTTCCGCGCGCTGGGCCGGCCCAACCTGTTCTGGGGCGTGACCGCCGGGAACATGGATTCGATGATCAACCGCTACACGGCCGACCGCCGGATCCGCAGCGACGACGCCTACACGCCCGGCGACGTGGCCGGCAAGCGGCCGGACCGGGCGGCCATCGTCTACAGCCAGCGCTGCCGCGAGGCCTACCCGGAGGTGCCGATCATCCTGGGCGGCATCGAGGGCAGCCTGCGCCGCATCGCCCACTACGACTACTGGAGCGACAAGGTGCGCCGCTCCATCGTGGCCGACGCCAAGTGCGACCTGCTGCTGTACGGCAACGCCGAGCGGGCGCTGGTGGAGGTGGCGCACCGCCTGGCCGCGGGCCAGCCGGTGCAGGGCATCACCGACGTGCGCGGCACGGCCTTCGTGCGGCGCCAGGGCGACGACAGCGCCGCGGGCTGGTTCGAGATCGACTCCACGAGCGTGGACGAGCCCGGCCGCGTGGACGCGCACGTGAACCCGTACCGCCTGGTCTCCGAGCAGGCCCGCGACCAGGGCGCCAGCTGCGCGCGCGAGGACGAGGCCCGGGCCGCCGCGGCCGGCCAGGCCACTGCGGCCGCCGCCGGCGGCGGCACGCCGATCCGCTTCGTCGCCAACCCGCGCGTGGCGCTGAAGCCGCCCCCGCGCGACCGCAGCGTGATCCGCCTGCCCGGCTACGAGCAGGTGCGCGCCGACCCGGTGCTGTACGCCCACGCCAACCGCGTGCTGCACCTGGAGACCAACCCCGGCAACGCCCGCGCGCTGGTGCAGGCGCACGGCGAGGGCGCGACCGCGCGCGACGTGTGGATCAATCCGCCGCCGATCCCGCTGACCACGGCCGAGATGGACTATGTGTTCGGCCTGCCGTACGCGCGCAGCCCGCACCCGCGCTACGCCGACGAGCACGGCCGCCACGACGGCGCCACGAAGATCCCGGCCTGGGAGATGATCCGCTTCAGCGTGAACATCATGCGCGGCTGCTTCGGCGGCTGCACCTTCTGCTCGATCACCGAGCACGAGGGCCGCATCATCCAGAGCCGGTCGGAAGAATCCATCATCCGCGAGATCGAGGAGATCCGCGACGGGGTCGAGGGCTTCACCGGCACCATCTCCGACCTGGGCGGCCCCACGGCCAACATGTACCGCCTCGGCTGCAAGTCGCCCGAGATCGAGGCGGCCTGCCGCAAGCCCAGCTGCGTGTACCCCGGCATCTGCCAGAACCTGCACACCGACCACGGGCCGCTGGTCAAAATCTACCGCCGCGCGCGCGCACTCAGGGGCATCCGCAAGATCCTGATCGGCTCGGGCCTGCGCTACGACCTGGCGGTGCAGAGCCCCGAGTACGTGAAGGAGCTGGTGCAGCACCACGTCGGCGGCTACCTCAAGATCGCGCCCGAGCACACCGAGGCCGGCCCGCTGTCCAAGATGATGAAGCCCGGCATCGGCAGCTACGACCGCTTCAAGCAGATGTTCGAGAAGTTCTCGGCCGAGGCCGGGAAGAAGCAGTACCTGATCCCGTACTTCATCGCCGCCCACCCGGGCACCAGCGACGAGGACATGATGAACCTCGCGCTGTGGCTCAAGCGGAACGGTTTTCGCGCCGACCAGGTGCAGACCTTCTATCCGAGCCCGATGGCCACGGCCACGGCGATGTACCACTCGGGCCGCAACCCGCTCACCCGGGTGCGCCGCCAGATGCGCGACGAGGCCGGCGAGCGCGTGGACATCGTGCGCGGCGAGAAGCGCCGCCGCCTGCACAAGGCGTTCCTGCGCTACCACGACCCGAACAACTGGCCGCTGCTGCGCGAGGCGCTCAAGAGCATGGGCCGCGCCGACCTGATCGGCAACGGCAAGCAGCACCTGATCCCCACCTTCCAGCCCGCCACCGACGGCGGCTACCAGAGCGCGCGGCGCAAGAACAGCACGCCCGCGCCCGCAGCGGCGAAGAAGGGCCGCATCCTGACCCAGCACACCGGCCTGCCGCCGCGCGCAGGCACGGGCGCCAAGCCCGGCGCCCGCCAGCGCTGAACAGCCCCGCATCGACGCTGCGCGCGGCCGGGTCACCGGCCGCAGCGCCGCTTCCGTACGCCTGCCAACTCCACGGGAAGTAGCTTTTCCAGCAGCTACTCTTTCCCGGGTGTTGTATTGGAGGAACAGGAGAGATCGGAGATCCGTTCGGTTCCGGCAGTAGTACTTGACCGTACTACTCCTGGAAACCTACAGTCTGGAACCGCGAGTGGTTCTCATTCAGTCTGGCGTCTTCATCGGGGCGCCACGGGGCCCGCCGCATCCCGTGGCGGGCGCGGCAGCGCCGCGTCGCCGCCATGGGGTCCGACCCATTCCTTTGCCCGACCTATGCAGTCCTTGTCTTCCGCTGCGCCGCACGGCGCGGCCGTCCCGTCCCGTCCGCATTCCACGTCCCTGGCCGCGCAGCTGCTGCTGGCCGCCGGGAGCCTGGCGCTGCCGATGCACGCCGCCCAGGCGCAGGCCGCGCCCGAGGCGAAACCCGCCCAGGGCGAGGCCACCACGCTGCCCACCGTGCGCGTCACCGGCTCGCGCGTCGAGACCAATACCCTGCAATCCAGCAGCGGCGTGGCGCGCATCCAGGGACCGGTGCAGGACATTCCGCAGGTCGTCAACGTGGTGCCGCAGGAAGTGCTGCAACAGCAGCAGGTAACGACGCTGGAGCAGGCGCTGCGCAACGTGCCGGGCATCACGGTGACCATCGGCGAGGCCCGCGGCGGCGCCAACGGCGACCAGTTCCGCATCCGCGGCGCTTCGGGTCGCAACGATGCCTACCTGGACGGGCTGCGCGACTTCGGCGTCTACGTGCGCGACACCTTCAACACCGAGCAGGTCGAGGTGCTCAAGGGCCCGTCGTCCGAGAACTTCGGCATGGGCTCCACCGGCGGCGCGATCAACAGCGAGACCAAGCGCGCCCACCTGGGCAACGACGGCAGCGTCGAGGCGATGCTGGGCAACGGCCCGATGAACCGGCAGACCCTGGACGTCAACCGCCAGCTGAACGAGACCACCGCGCTGCGCATCAACGCCATGCGGCAGGACCAGAAGATCGTCGACCGAGACGGCGTCGAATCCGACCGCTGGGGCCTGGCCGCGTCGCTGGGCCTGGGCCTGGGCACGGCCACGAACTGGCACCTGAACTACATGCACCAGTCCAACGACCGCACGCCGGACTTCGGCCAGCCGATGATCGGCCGCACCGCCAGGGACGTGCGCCGGCCCATCCAGGATTTCGGCGTGAGCCGCTCCATCTACTACGGCAAGGACAACGACCAGGACCGCACCGATGCGGACATCCTGACCTCGATCTTCAAGCACCGGCTGAGCGAGAAGACCACCCTCAGCAACGAGACCCGGCTGGGCTACTACGAGCGCCGGTTCGGCGTGATGACGCCGGTGTGCAGCCAGGCCGCGTGCATGACGCCCTTCTTCACCCAGGGCGACGGGCCGGTGGCCAACGGCGGCGATCCGCACTATACCCAGCGCTCCTGGGGCGTGCAGAACGTGACGACCCTGGCCACCGCGTTCGAGACCGGCGGCCTCCAGCACGACGCGCGGCTGGGCGTGGACATCGCCCGCCAGAAGGACCACCGGCAGGCCTACGCGCTGATGAAGCCGGACATGTCGGGCACGACGTCCGCGCTGAACAAGGGCACGCTGCGCCATCCGAACCACGCTTCCGACAGCTTCATCGTCGCCATCAACCCCAACGGCAACGACAACGTGCGCGATGCCAGCCTGACCGACATCGCGTTCTTCGCCAGCGACCACGTGCATTTCACGCCGCAGTGGTCGCTGCTGGGGTCGCTGCGCTGGGACTACTACAAGCAGTCCTCCCGGATTTCGACGCTGAGGAACGGCGCGGTGTCGGGCGACGTGAACACGATCTCGCGCTTCATCAGCCCGCGCCTGAGCCTGATGTGGGAGCCCAGCCAGCAGCAGACCTACTACCTGTCCTACGGCTGGGCTTCGTCGCCGCCCTGGGCCGGCTCGATCTCGGGGGACTACGACCCGCTGGGCGCCGGCAACACCGGCGCCTCGGGCAACGCGCTGCGCAGCCTCGATCCCGAGAAGACCAGGACGCTGGAGCTGGGTGGCAAGCTCAGCCTGCTGGACGAGCGGCTCGGCCTGTCCGGCGCCATCTTCCGCACCGAGAAGAACAACACCTACTACGACGACGGCTCGGGCGGCCTGGTGTCCACCGGCAACAAGGAGCGTTACACCGGGCTGGAGCTGGGCGTCGCCGGGCAGATCACGCGCGAGTGGAGCGCGAACCTGAACTACACCTACCTGCGCAGCAAGATCACCGATGCCGCGGGCGCCAGCGCGGGCAACATCGGCAACCCGGTGCAGGGCGTGCCGCGCCATGCTGTGTCGCTGTGGACGAGCTACGACCTGACGCCGGTGCTGGCCGCGGGCCTGCCCGGCCGCCTGACGATCGGCGGCGGCCTGACCTACCGCGGCAGCATGTACGCCCGCGACGACAAGATGGCCGCGGTGCCGCACAACCTGTCGTACGACGCCATGGTGGCCTACGAGTACAAGAACCTGCGCTTCGCGCTCAACGGCTACAACCTGGCCAACCGCGTGAACTACGATGCCTTCTTCGCCGGCCCCAACGCGGACTCGGCCCGCCTGATCCCGGCGGCGGGGCGCACCTTCGTCCTGAGCGCCCGGGTGGCGTTCTGACGCCCGCGGGCGGCGGCCGGCCCGGGCGGGCCGCCGCCCGGTTTCCCTGGATTTCCGCAGACCGACCATGATCGTCCAGATACCGCAGGTGCTGACCCGCGAGGAGGTGGCCCACTGCCGCCAGGTACTCGAGGCCTCGGCCTGGGTCGACGGCAAGGGCTCCGCCGGCGAGCAGGCCCGCGAGGTCAAGCGCAACCTGCAGGTCGCCATGGACTCGCCCGAGTTCGAGCAGCTGGGCGAGCTGATCCTGCGCGCGCTCGGGCGCAGCCCGCTGTTCAACTCGCTGGCGATCCCGCTGCGCGTGCGCCCGCCGATGTTCAACCGCTACGACACGGGCATGCACTACGGCGCGCACGTGGACGGCGCCATCCACGGCGTGCCGGGCGCGCCGCGCATGCGGGGCGACCTGTCGTCCACGCTGTTCCTCACCGACCCGGCCGAGTACGACGGCGGCGAGCTGGTCATGCACCAGCTGCACCAGACCCAGGCCTTCAAGCTGGACGCGGGCGACCTGCTGGTCTATCCGACCAACTGCGTGCACAGCGTCAACCCGGTCACGCGCGGCTCGCGCTGGGCGGCGTTCTTCTGGACGCAGTCGGTCGTCCGGTCGCACGAGCAGCGCGCCATCCTGCACGAGCTGGACATGGCCATCGTGCAGATCCGCGCGCTGCTGCCGGACACGCATCCGGCGGTGCTGTCGCTCACGAACACCTACCACAACCTCCTGCGGTCGGCGTCCGAGCTGTAGGGGAGAGAGGGCGAGGCCGGCCGCGCCGCCGGTCAGCCCTGGCGGCGGGTGACCTTGACCGCCACGTCCATGCCGGCGTAGGCGTCCGGCTCGCCGAACCAGCTGCCGGCGATTGGCGGCGCCAGCGCCGGGTCGCGCGCCACGCCCACGCGCAGCAGGTGGCCGCTGCCCATCAGGTCGTTGGTCGGGTCGAAGGCGACCCAGCCGGCGCCCGGCAGGTAGGCCTGCAGCCAGGCGTGCGTGGCACCGGCGCCGACGATGCTGTCCCCGCTCTGCTGGCCCGGGGCGTCCAGCGCCGGGTCGTACAGGTAGCCGGAGACGAAGCGCGTGGCGATGCCCAGGCGGCGCACGGCCTCCATCATCAGCAGCGCGTAGTCGCGGCAGCTGCCGCCGCCGGCGGCCAGCGTCTGCAGCGGCGTCTGCGTGCCTTCCTCGTCGCGCGACTGGTAGGTGAACTGCGTGTGGATGTGCGCGCTCATGCGCCGGAGCGTCTCGCGCGTGCTGTTGGGCGCGTCGCTGTGCAGGAACTGGTGCGCCCAGCGCAGCAGCACGCCCTCCGGGTCCTCGTGGTGCGGGCGCAGGTAGTGCTCCAGGTCCAGCCGGTCCTGCAGGGAGTAGGCGAAGGGCAGGAACTCGGCCGGCGGGTCCAGCGCCAGCAGGTCGCCGGTGGAGGGCACGTGCTCGACCGTGAACGCGCAGACGATGGTCAGCTCGTCCGCCTCGCCCTCGGGCTGCACCAGGGCCAAGGAGTTGGAGTGCGGGTCCTGGATCAGCCGCACCGTGGCCTGCGGGCTGACCTGCAGGTCCGTGGCCAGCACGCGCAGGTCGTGGCTGTCGCGCGGGCGGAACATCACCCGGTGCAGGCCGAAGCGCACCGGCTGGTGGTAGCGGTAGGTGGTGGTGTGGAGGATGTCGTACTGCGTGGCCATGGCCGACGATCGTGGGCCGCCGCGCGCCGTCCTCAACCGCCCTTGTGCGAGCGCTTGCCGGGGTTCTTCTTGCTGCGCGTGGCCACGCCGCGCTCGCGGCTGATGCGCTGGCCGCCGCCTGCGCGGCGCACCGTCAGGCCGCCGGCGGGCGCGGGTGCGGGAGTGGCCTTGCGGTCGGCTTCGGTGACGATTTTGTTGCCCATGTCTGCTCCTGATCGGACGGTGGAAGAAAACCCGCGATGATCGCACATCGGCCGCGGCGGCGATTTCCTAGACGGCCAGGCCGGGACCTGCCGTCGCCGCGGCGGACCGAACCGCAGGTGGACCTCACTTGAAGACCTTCAACGTTTCGTCGGATGCTGGTGCTGGTGCTGGTGCTGGTGCTGGTGCTGGTGCTGGTGCTGGTGCTGGTGGCGGTGGCGGTGGCGGTGGCTTGGGCGATGCCGCCGGCGGCTTGGGCGGCGGCGGAGCGGGCGGTGGTGATGCAGGCGGTGGCGGGGCCGGTGGTGGTGGTGCAGGCGGCGGTGGTGCGGCCGGGTGCGGCGGTGGCGGGTGGCGGTCGACCACCTGCAGCCGCACGGACTTGGACGGGCCGAGGCAGGGCAGGCCGGGCCATTCGCCGTGGACGTAGAGCGCGCCGGAAGCCTCGATGGTGTAGTGGCCGGCCGCGCCGTAGCGCTTGGTCAGCACGAACGGATTGCGGTCGAGGCGGCGTTCCACGGCCTCGCCGTCGCCGAAGGCGACGTGCAGGTTGCAGCCGACGGTGGACCCCGTGACCAGGAGCTGCACCTCGATGCGCACGGGCTCGTTGACGACCGCCCGCTCGGGGGCGGCCAGGCCCGCCAGGAACTGCGCCTGGGCCAGCTGCGATGCCAGTTCCAGGGCGGCGAAGACGGCCAGACGTTTCATGGGTTCCTCGGTGGTAGTTGGGCCAACGTGCCGGCTTCGGCGTTCGCCAGGGCCCGCAGCTCGGGCCGGATCCTGGTGTTCCGGGCATCGCGCAGGTAGGCCAGCGCGGCCGCCCGGTCCTGCGCGCAGTACAGCGACAGCCGCAGCGCGGCCGTGGCAGCCCTGGTGTTGCCTTCGCCGGCCAGCGATTCGGCCAGGTAGATCCAGGCGCCGGCATCGTCCGGCTTGAGCTTGAGCGCGTTCTGCGCGGCCTGCGGCGCGCGTTCGCCGCCCGACGACCGCAGCAGGGCGTAGCTGAGGCGCGACCACGCCTGCCAATCGTCGGGCTGCAACCGGGTCGCCTGCTCCAGCGCCGCGACGGCCTCTGCGTAGCGGCCCTGCGCGATCGCCCGCTCGCCGCGCGCGACCAGCGGCTGCTGCGCCGCCGGGGCGGGCGTGCCGGGGCGCAGGGCGCGCAGCAGGCGGCCCACGCGCGGCCAGTCCCGCGCGTCCGCGGCGGCCATCAGCTGGTTGAGCCGCTCGGCCTGCGCGGCGGGTGTAGGCGGTGGGGGCGGTGCTGGTGGCGTGACAGGCGCAGGCGCGGGTGCCGGTGCCGGTCCAGGGGCAGGCGCGGGTGCGGGTGCGGGTGCGGGTGCCGGTCCAGGTGCAGGTGCAGGTGCAGGTGCAGGTGCAGGTGCAGGTGCAGGTGCAGGTGCAGGTGCGGTGGCCGGCGGCTGCGGGTTCGGATTCGGAACTGGATCGGGCCCGGGATGGCGCAGCAACACCGCCGATGCGGCGGCGGCCAGGGCGACGGCGGCGGCCGTCCACACGGCGATGCGCTTGATCGGTGGCTGCGATGGCGATGGCGATGGCGTCGACGGCCGGAGCGCCTGCGCCAGCGCATCGGCCGTCTGCGGGCGCTGCTCCGCCTTCAGGCGCACGGCCTGGGCGACGGCGTCCCGCAGCGGCCTGGGCACTTCCACGCCGCTCCAGTCGAGCGGGCGGTCGTCCGAATAGCGTTCCAGCGCGCCCTGCATGGTCCGGCCGGTCAGCATCTTGTAGAGCGTGGCGCCGCAGGCGTACACGTCGGTCCAGGGGCCGACCTTGCCGGCGTCGGCCAGGTACTGTTCGGGTGCCGCGTAGCCATGGGCGAAGAAGACATCCGTGCTCTTGTCGCCCTCGGCCGTCAGCTGCTTGGCGCCGCCGAAGTCCAGCAGCATGGTGCGGCCCTGCTGGGTGATGTAGATGTTGTCGGGCTTGAGGTCGCGGTGCACCACGTTCGCGGCGTGCACCGTCCGGAGCGCGTCCAGCACGAAGGCCATGAGCTGCAGGGCCCGGGACGGCTCCAGCGGACCGTCCCGCTCGATCCACTGCTTCAGCGTGATGCCGTCGAGGAACTCCATCGCCAGGTAGGCGGTGCCATGCGCCTGGATCACGTCGTGCACGCGCACGATGTTGGGGTGGTTGAAGCGGGCCAGCATCTGCCCTTCGCCGAAGAAGCGCTTCAGGCCGCGCGGGAAGATCTCGTCCGCATCGGCGGAGTTGCCGCCGACGGTGATGCGGTCGGTGCCGCGCGAGACCAGCCCCGCAGGGAAGAACTCCTTGAGCGCCACGCGGCGTGCCAGGTGCACGTCCTGCGCCAGATAGGTGATGCCGAAGCCGCCGGCGCCCAGCACCCGGCCGATCCGGTACTTGCCGCCCACCAGCGTGCCGACCGGCAGCGCGCGGCGGTCGCGGCTGCGCTCGGTCTGCTCGGCGCCGCACACCGTGCAGCGGCCGTCGACGACGGCGTCCGAGAAGCAGCTCAGGCAGGGCGGATGCGCTTTGTCGCTCACTGTGGACTACCTTCGCCCGTCCGGGCTGCGGTGCGAGCACCTTGGGGCGGCCGGGCGGTGCTCATGGCCGGGCCTCCGCCTGCCGGATGTCCAGCCGCACGCCGCCGCCGTGCGGCGGGCCCAGCATGAAGCTGCCGTGCCAGCCGTTGGCCGTGGCGATGACGAGCCAGCTGGCGCCGCCGCCGGGCGCCGGCTGGCGGATGTAGGTGTGGTTCAGCGAACCCAGGTCCTGTACCGTGAAGCGGCCGTCCGCCCCGACCGAGACCGCGGCGTGCCGGCCCGACAGCAAGGGGTTGGCCAGCACCACGTTGGACTTGCCGGTGCGGCCGATGGTGAGGCTCTCGTTCGGCTTGAGCACGTGCACGAAGGGCTGTGCGCCGGCGGTGTGCAGCGTGATCTCGACGCCGTGGGTCGTGACGCCGTGGGTCTCGACGCTTGGGGTCTTGACGCTTTGGGTCTCGACGCCTTGGGGCACGCCCGTGGGCGGGTCGGGCGCCTCGGGCGGGAGCGTGGGATGGACCGTCGGCGGGGCCGTGATCTCCGGGCCACGGCCCTGGCGTTGCCGCCACCAGGCCCAGAACGCCAGGCTGGCCAGCAGCGCCAGCCCGGCCCAGCCGGTGATGTAGTTGCCGAAGTCGCGCCCGCCGGCCAGCCCGTGGCCGACGATGGCGAGCGCCGGCAGCAGCGCCAGCCAGTGCCCCGGGCGCGCCGGGCGGACGGGCTGCGTCTGCGTGTCCGGTAGCGGTGGAGCGGGCGCCGTGGGCGGCTCCGGCGGCTCCGGCGGCAGCATGGCCGCCATCGCCGCGGCGTCCCGCACGCGGTCGCCGGGCATCAGCGCCAGCGCCGCCTCGACGGCAGCCGCCAGCGCGGGATCGATGTCGGGGCGCACCGTGCGCAGCGGGGGCAGCAGCTCTTGCGGGCGGGCCTTGCTGCGTGCCACGGCATTGGGTGGCGGCGTGCCGGCCAGGCAGAAGTACAGCGTGGCGGCGAGCGAATACAGATCGGTCCACGGCCCCTGGTTGGGCGCCATGTACGCCTGCTCGATCGGCGCGTAGGCGGGCGTGAACATGCTCATGTGCGAGCGCGACTGCGTGGACTCGAAGTGGTCGCGCGCCGCGCCGAAGTCGATCAGCACCGGCTTGCGCTTGTTCCGCGTGATGATCACGTTGGAGGGCTTGATGTCACGGTGCACGAAGTTCCTGCCGTGGATCTCCTGCAGGGCGGCCAGCAGCTGGCGCGCGATGCGGGCCACCTCGTCGCCCGGCAGGCGGCCGCCGCGCGACGCGCAGTACGCGCCCAGGTCCTCGCCCTCCACGAACGGCATCACGTAGTAGGCCGTGTTGTTCTCCTCGAACTTGTCCGTCACCCGCACGATGTGGGGGCTCTTGAACTGCTGGATCAGCCGCGCCTCCCAGCGAAAGCGCGCCAGCCACTTGCGGTGGTCGCGCTCGAAGTCCGGCTCCACCCGCAGCGCCGCCTGGCCCGGCGGCCGCGTGACCTGGCCGCTGTGCAGCAGCAGGCACTCCTTGACGACCACGACGGCGTGCTGCTGCGTGTCCAGCGCGCGGTACACCACGCCGAAGCCGCCCGGCTGGCCCAGCGGTGCGCCGATGCGGTAGCGGCCCTGCCGCAGCGCGTGCCGGTACGGCAGGTAGCGCGCATCGCGCGTGCGGGCGTCTTCCTCGGCCCGGCGGCACGCCGGACAGCTGCCGGTGTCCGGTTTGTCGTCGAAGCAGAAGGGGCAGAGCATGCGGCGGCCTGGTCATGGCGCGGTCGTGGGGCCGAGTTCCCCCGGCGGCACGCTAGCGGCCTTGGATGGCGTGGCCTCGGCCGGCGCGGGCGGCGCTGGAGGGACGGGTGGCGCGCCGGGCTCCGGTGCCGGCGGTGGCGGCGGCGGCGGCCTCGTCGCGGCGGTGTCGGCCGGCGGCGGTACCGGGGCGCTGCTGGCTGCTGTCGGTGGGGCCGGCGGAACCGGCGCTACCGGGCCGGCGGCCGGCGAAGTTTTTTTTTCCGCGGGCTTCTTGTTGCCGGCGGCCTTGGCCGGCGCCTTCGGCGCAGCGGCTTCCGCGGCCTTGGCGCGGGGTTTCGCCTCGATCTGCCTGAGCGTGTTCTGCTCGGCGGCCGTCAGCGCGAGTCCCGCGTCCTGCAGCGCACGGCGCAAGTCGGCGACGGCCCGTTCCACCCGCTCCTGCGGCCCTGGATCGGCCGCGGCACTCGCCGGGCGCAAGGCTGCCGGCGCCAGGGGCGCTGCCGCCGGGACCGGCGCAGGCATGGGCGTCGGCTCCGGTGCGGGCGGGAGCGCCGGCCCCGGTGCCGCCGGCATGGGCGGCGCGGAGGGCGCGGGCATGCCTGGCGCACCGGCCGGGGCGGCGGCATCGCCGGCCGTCTCCACGCCGGCCGGCTCGACGCGGTACAGCAGCACGCCAGCGGTGACGAGGGCGGCCGCCGCGCAGGCCAGGCCGGCCCACTTGGCGGCGGAGCGGCCCGGCGCGGCCGGCGGCTCGGGCCGCGCCGGGGCATGGCCGGGCTTGAGCCCGGCGATCCGCACCACGATGGCGGTGCTGTTGTCCTGGTGCGGCTTGCCGGCCGCCAGCACCCGTTGCAGCATGTCTTGCGCGATCAGCCGGGCATCGGCGCCGGCGCAGGCATCGCGGATGCCCTCGGCGCCGATGCTGCCGTGCACGCCGTCCGAGCAGGCGACCACCACGTCGCCGACCTCCAGCGTGCGGCTGCCGTCGTGGTGGCGCCAGTGGTCGGTCCCCATGAAGCTGGTCAGCGCGTTGCGCTGCGGGTTGGCCTGGATGTCGGCCTCGCTCCAGGCGCCTTGCTGGACGCCGCTGCGCATGTCCTCGGCCAGCGTGAAGTCGCGCGTGAGCTGCTCGATCTGGCCGGCGCGGCACAGGTAGATGCGCGAGTCGCCGGCCGAGCACCAGTGCAGCCGCCTTTCGTCGATCGCGAAGGCGGCCACCGTCGCGCCCATGTTGTCCTGCGCGTTGGCGTTGCGGGCCGCCAGCCGCACCGCCTCGTGGCCGCTGGTGGCCGCCTCGGCCAGCGCCTCGGCGGTGCCCAGGCGGGCGGCGAGGGCGGCGTCGAAGGCCTGCTTCAGCGCCAGGATGCCATTGCGGCTGGCGATGTCGCCGCGGACGTGTCCGCCCATGCCGTCGGCCACGGCGCCCAGCCAGGGCGCACCCTCGCGGGCCGGCGGGTCGGTATAGAAGAAGTCCTCCTGGTAGTCCCGCTGCCCGCGGTCGGTGAACGGGTGGACGTCGAGCTGGAAGGCGGTGGTCGGCATGGTCGGCTCGGCGCCTCAGGCGGCCAGGTAGACCCGCAGCTCGGTGCGGCCGATGCGGATCACGTCGCGGTCCTGCACCGGCTCCGGCCGGACCAGCCGCGTGCCGTTGAGGTAGGTGCCGTTGGACGAGCCCAAGTCCCGCAGCATCAGGGTGCCGCGCTGCAGGTACAGCGCCGCATGGCGGGCGGACGCCTCGGCGTCGCCGCCGGTCGCCACGTCGCTGGCGCCGGCGCGGCCCAGCAGCAGCTCCTTCTGGCCCACGTGCACCTGCCGGCGGCCCTGGCCGTCGATGTCCAGGGTGATGGTCCGGCGCTCCCCGCCATCCGGTTCCGGGGCGATGATGACCACGTCGTCCTGGCCTTCGCCGGTGTCCGGCGCCACGCCGGGGGCCGGTTCCGGCGGCGGCGCCACCGCCGTGCGCCGGCGCATCAGCCAGGCGGCCGCGGCCACCGCGGCCGCCAGCACCAGCCAGTGCCACGGCGCCAGGGCCGCCAGCCGGACCCGCAGGCGCGGCAGCCATCCATCGCCGCGCGCGGGCCGGGGCGTGGACGCCGACGCCGACGCCGTCGGGGCGGCCGGCTCCACCGGCGCTGCGGCCAGGCGCACGCTGCGCATGTCCTGCAGCGTGACGTCGCTGTACTGCACGCCCAGCTGCAGCATCCGCGCCACGCCGTCGCGCGGGCAGGCCTTGCAATCCAGCGTCACCAGCTGCGCCTGCTGGGCTTCGTCGAGCAGGCCCTGCAGGCTGCGGCCCAGGTCGGCCGCGGTCGACTGCACCAGGTCGCCGCCGCTGGCGCGCGCGATCTGGGCCAGCGCCTTGATGTCCTCGCGCTGCTGCGGCGGCACGCGCGCGGGCACCAGCACGAGGGCGAACACCGGCGCGCCGCCTTCCGCGGCCTTGTGCAGCGCCTCCTCGCGGCCGAAGCCCTTGCGGCTGTCGTCCTGGCCGTCGGTCAGCAGCAGCACCGCACGGCGCAGCGGCAGCGCAGCGGCCGCGCGCGCCGCCAGCTCCTGCGCGGCCAGCATGCCTTCGTACAGGGCGGTCTCGGCTGCGTCGGCGCCCAGGCCGGCCAGTTCCGCGTCCCCGAGTCCGGCGGCCGGCCCGAAGCCGCGCAGCGTGCGCACGTCGGCACCGATGGCCAGCAGCGCGACCTGGCTGCGCGGCGGCAGCTGCGGCAGCACGCCGAGCACGCTGCTGCGGAACGCCTGCACGCCGGCCGTGCCCAGGGACTTGGACACGTCCATGGCCACGACCAGCGACAGGCCCTGCGCGCGGTCCCAGGCGCCGGCCGATTTCACCGGCAGCCCGACCTCGCCCAGCGCGGCGGTGATCCGCGGTGCCGCGCCGCCGGCCGGCGCGGCCGGCACGCTGCTGCCGCTCAGGAACACCGCCAGATCGGGCGCGCGGTCGGTCACCTGGCTGATCTGCAGCGGGGCGGCGGCCCACGCGGGCAGGGCGGCCAGCGTGGCCAGCAGGTGCAGGGCAGCGCGGCGCATGCCCCGCAGGCAGGATGCCGGCGTGGTCATCTCGTCGCCCGCGTCATCTGCATGTCGTCGCCGTCGCCGTCGCGCTGCGAAGGCGCGGGCGCGGGCGACGCTGAGCCTGGCTGCACCGGCCGGCTGGTGTCCCAGCGGAAGCGCTCGCCGCAGAACGGCACGAAGATCAGCCGCGTCGTGCCGATTTCCAGGACGTCGTAGGGCTTGAGCACCACGGACTGCAGCACCACCTCGTCGTTGACGTAGGCGCCGCTGCGGCCCTTGCCGGCGATCAGGTGGAAGCAGGTCTTCTTGATGTCGAAGAAGATGCGCGCATGCTCCTCGCGCGCGATCGTGTCGTCGCCGGCGATGCAGATCTGGTTGCCGGTGTCGCGCCCGATCGTGTTGTAGCCGGAGCGGATGCGGTAGTCCCGCCCCTGGTTGGGCCCTTCGTGGCAGACCAGCCAGCCCACCACCGGGTCGATGCCGCCGCCCTTGCTCCACACCGCCACCGTGATCTCCGGGTCGACCTGGCGCTGCGGCCGCTCCGCGCCGGGCGCCTGGTCGCCCGCATGCATGCGCGTGCGGCCGCTGCCGTCGCCGTCGGCGCCTTCCTCGTACTTGCGCGTGGCCTGCACGGGCCCGATGCCGCAGTGCGGGCAGCTCGCGTTCTGGCTCTTGTCGTAGAAATGGCCTTCGTCGCATTGGATCATCTGGGTCATGCCGGGACTCCTCAAGGGGGATGGGATGGACGGGTTCGCGCGTGGCGCCGGGTCAGCGCGCGGAAGGTGCATGCACGGCGAAGCGGCAGCCGCGCCCGAACAGCTGGAACTGCTGGCCGTCGCGCAGGCGCCGCGGCGTGTGCGGGTCGAGGCGCTGGCCGTCGACGAAGGTGCCGTTGGTCGAGCCCAGGTCGCGCAGCTCGAAGCCCGTGCCGGCGTCGAAGCGCAGCGCGCAGTGGCGCGCACTGATGCCGTCCTGCGCCGCGTCGAACACCACGTTGCAGGTTTTGGCGTCGCGCCCGAACACCAGTTCTCCCTGCACCGCGAAGCGCTTGCCGGCGTACGGTCCGGCCAGGCCTTCGACGCAGGCCACTGCGCCGGGATCCTTGCCGGTCCCTTGCCCGCCTGGCGCCGCGCCGCCGGACGGCCCGCCGCGGCCGAACGGCAGCGGCCGGCGCGCCAGCAGCAGGCCCAGCGTGGCCAGCAGCAGCACGCCGACCGCCCCGAGCGCGCCGGCCGTGACCGGCTCGCGGTGCAGCCAGGCCCAGAACCAGTTGCGCCGCTCCAGCGTCTGGCGGTACTCGATGCCGTGGTCCTGCAGCACCGGCAGCAGCTCGTCGATCTCCTGCGACCATGCCACGCCGTCCATCAGCGGCACGCGCTCGGTGCCGACCTTGCCGGCATCGCTGATCACCGCGGTGCGGATCAGCGACTTCTCGGTGTTGATGCCGATGACCTCGCCGTACACGTTGAACAGCGGGCCGCCGGAGCTGCCGGGGCCGATCGAGGCCGTGATCTGGTACAGGCCGACCACGCCGGCGCTGGCGCGCGGGTCGCCGTCGGGCCGGCGGATCAGCGTGCGCGAGATGTGGCCTTGCGTGACCGTGGGCCGCGCCACCGCCTCGATCGCCGCCACGCCGTCCGCCGCGCTCGGGTAGCCGACCGCCACCACCGGGTCGCCCATGGCGACCGTGGTCTTGCGCGCGAACGCGACGCCGCGGCCGCCGGTGCCTTCGGCCAGTTCCAGCAGGGCGGCGTCCAGGTGCTGGCGCGAGACCGAGGCACGGCTGTTCCAGGCGACCTGGGCCTTGATCTGCAGGGGATCGCCGCCGTCGCGCGGCGACAGCACCAGGATGTCGCTGCAGTCGGACACCACGTGCGCATTGGTGAGCACGTGCCGCGCCTGCTTGCCGACCACGAAGCCCGAGCCGGCACCGATGCCTTCGCTGGTCTTGCAGAACACGCGCACCGTGCTGCCGACCATGGCCTGGGCATCGATGTCGGCCCGCGCCGGCGCGGCGGCGGTGCCGCAGCACAGCAACGGGGCGAGCAGGCGGATCAGGCAACGGCAAGCGGGCATGGCGCACTCTCCTGTCCGGTTCCGCCAGCGCCTTCCGATGCGGCCGGCGGCACCGATGGAATCACGGTAGCAGAGGGCTGCCGCGCTGCCATCAACACATCTGAGGATGCCGGCGGGGGCCATGGGCTGCGCTTTTCAGGGCACCAGTTCCGTCATCTGGCCCGGCGCCAGCACGCGGATCGTGCCGCCCCACACGCACTGCAGCGTGGAGGTGCTGTTGAGCACCGGCACGCCGCCTTCCAGCACGGTGGCCGTGCCGGGCACCCAGGGCGCGGGCGTCACCGGCATGCAGGGCATGGGCGTGAGCACGCCCAGCGCCGCCGCCGTGGCGGCGGCGACCGCAGGGTTGGACGGCGTGGTGCAGGCGCCGAACGGCATCACGTTGACGAGCGGCTGGTGGTCCATGACGGTGGCCGCCGGCTGGCTGCGGGTCAGCATGCGGCGCAGCGGCAGCACGGCGAGCGTGCCGGGGGCCAGGCCGAAGCTGCAGCCCAGCGTGGCGCCGTTGCAGACGTGGTGGGGCATGGCGGAACTCGGTCAACGGCCGGTGGACCAGTGCGCTTGCGCGCGCTCGGCAGTGGTCATCTCTCTGATCGTCTTCCAACTGCCGTCCGGCAGCAGGTAGCGGTGCTGGTCGCCCGTGACATGAATGTTCCTGTCACCCTGCCAGCCGAACCTGTCGCTCGGCGTGTTGACCTGAACCGTCGGGCCCTGGGTGGGGTGCCTGGGGTTGGCCGAGTGGTAGCGCAATTCCACGTTGCTCGGTCCAATCGGGTCGCTGGCGGTGTTCAGTACCGGCGAACCATCGGCGTGGTGCAGGGCGGTCTGTGGCACGGCATCGGCCGTCACGCCGGTACCGGGTGGAATCAGGCTCTCGACGGGTGCCCTCGGGCCCAAGGGCACGTCCGCGCCATTCGCGATACGAACCTCTCCGACATCGCTGAAGTAGTGGTTGACGCTGTAGTTGATGCCGTTGGGATTCGGGTTGATGCGTTCGACGATGTCCTGCAGGCCGCTGCCAGTCACCGGGTTCTGGCCCGGTAGTTCGAACAGCGTCGACGATCGGGCTTCTGTTCCGATGCCGTTGACGAAGGCGTCGATCTCGGCGTCGGTCAGGGCGGCGAGATCGCCCGTCGGCGTACCGATATGCTGCTGGCGCATGCCCGTCAGTTCTGGCGCGCCGGTGCTGGGCGCCAGCATCTCCGGGGCGCGACCGACCGGTGGCTTCGGGAAACCTCCGGGCGGTGGCTCCGGAATCTCAGGCAGCTTCGGTGGCTTGGGAAACTTCGGCTTGGTGAGGAAGTCCGGCGGGAATTCCGTCGGCTGCAAGCCGGGCGGCAGTTCGGTCGGTGCGAAAGGATTCGGCGCGTCCGGCAGGAGGGAAGGCTTGATACCCCTGGACGCTTCCGCTAGTTCGGCGGCTTTGGCCGCATCGGCGACGCCGGCGGCTTTTGCGGCATCGGCGGCTCCTGCTGCTCGGGCGACATCCGCCACCTCGCCGGCCTTGGCTACGCTGCCGGCCTTGGCCGCCGCGCCAGCCTCGCCGGTACCGATGAACAGCGAGCCGATGTCGAACACGCCGCGGCCCAATGCCTCCATCGGCCGGCCTTCGGCGATGGCTTTCTGGTAGGGCTGCCACAGCGTGCTGGCGACATTGCCCCAATAGGCGCCGTCGTGAGAAGGATTGAAAGTCTGGTCGGCGATGGTGCCTAGCCCCTTGTCACTGAAGGCCAGGTCGTAGGCGCCGTGCAGCAGCTTCTGCGGCATGCCCAGTCCCGGGATGTGCTCGCTCATGGTCCACAGGCCGCTGACGGTGTCCACAGGATTGGCGACGGCGCCCAGCACGCCTCCCAGCATGGTGCCGGCACCCTTAGCAATGCCACTTTCGAAGTCCACGTACTGGTTGACCGCGGACTCGCCAGCGCCGGCGATCTGCTCCAGCACCGGAATCCCCTCGGCGTGGCCGGCGGCCCAGCGCGTGCCCTCCTTGGCCTTGCCGCCCAGCCAGTCGATGCCGTGGTCCAGTAGCTGCTCGCCCTGCTTGACGTAGCCGGCAGCTTGCTTCATCTCGGCGTATTTGCCGCTGGCGTAGCCGGTCACGCCGGCGACGGCCTCGTCGGCGAGGCCGCTCGCACCGTTCCAGACACCGTGGACCAGGTTGGAGGTTCCAGCGACGGCATCGTGGGCCAGGCCGCCTGCGCCCTCCCAGGCGTCGCTGGCCAGGTCGGTGGCGCCGTGCCAGGCCTCGGAGGCCATGGTGCCGGCATTGCCGACCAGTGTGCGTGCGCCGTCGAGCAGCGTGGCTGCGGCGTCCGGGTCCATCTTGACGACCGAACGGGCGCTGTCGGCCAGACCGGACAGGCGGCCGAACCAGCTGTCGTCGTCCTCGCTGCGTTGCACTGCGGCCGCACCGCCGGCGTTGACCACGGCCGTGCTGGCATCGACGAGCGGCACGGCTTCGGCCCCCTGCATGTCCATCACCGCGTCGGCCACGCGGTCGGCTTCGCGCTCGAAGGCGTCCCCTGGATCGCTCAGTGCGATGCCATCGCCCACCGGCGTGGCGGAGACAGGTCCCTCGGCCTGCTGCAGCACATGCGTGATCTCGTGTGCCAGCAGCCGCAGGCCGCTGTCGGAATGCGGATCGTAGGCGCCCGCGCGGAAGTACAGGTCGCTGCCGTGCGTGAATGAGCGCGCCTGGACCGCGGCCGCCATCGCGTCGGCCTGGCTGTCGGTGTGCACATGGACGGCGCCCAGGTCGGCCTGCAGCCGCGCTTCGAGAAAGGCGCGCGCCGATGCGGCCAGGGGGCTACCGGCGCCGCGGCGCTGCGCGAGCAGGCTGCCGAAGGCCTGGCCGTCGGTCAGTCCTTGCACGGCGCGGTTGCCGACACTACGCTGCAGTGCCGCCACTGGATGAGCGGCGTGCGCCGCACCAGCTGTAGTCGGCGTGCGCTGCGCTGCGGTGGGTGTCGGTACGCGCGAATGCGAGGCCAAAGATCGCTGAGCCATGTCACAGGTCCTCCGTCGATGCGATGCGCGGGTGCAGGCCCACGTCGATCACCTTGTCCAGTACCAGCGGCGCGGGCACGGCGTCTTCGGGCACGGCCACCGTGACCGTGTAGTGCAGGGCAACCTTGGGCGTGCCGCCCAGCGCCTGCCAGAACTCGCCCAGGCTTTGCAGCCGCCCGGGTTGCAGCGAGCTGACCGGCAGCGGCAGTTCCTGCCCGGCCAGTTCGCCTTCCAGCAGTGCTGCCGGAATCGCGCGGTGGCGCAGCAACGTGCGCATCACGGCGCCGAGCAGCCGGTGCTCGTCCTCCGAGGGATCGGCCACGCTTTCGCTGGGCCAGGCTGTCACCAGGTATGAAAAGTCGACCCGCACCGGCGGCGGTACCAACCGTGCCCGGCCGTCGGGGCCGCGCTGCGTCAGCACCTCGTTGCTGCGCAACTCCAGGTTCTCGCGCACGTCGTACAGGAACAGGTCGATCGCCGGCAGCGTCACGGACTGCGGTGGAAACTGGTCGTCGGGTGCAGCGAAGCTGACGCGCACCTGGTCGGCCCATTCTTTCGGCAGGCTGGTGCGCAACAGCCGCGCGATGCTGCGGTCCAGGTCGTTGATCATCGGGTGGCTCCTGCGAAGGCCTTGTCGTCGATCAGCTTGCCCATCTTCTGGAACTCGCGCTGCGCGGCCCGCAGCACGTGCTCGGGCCGCACTTGGCCGCCGTCGTCGGCGGCCAGGAAGGCTGCGCCCAGCGCCACGTTGCGGATGTTCCCGCCGGTCAGCTCGAAGCGCCGGCCCAGGTCGTCGGCGTCGATGCCTGCCGCGCAGGGCGTCTCGCGCGGCCAGATGCCGGCCCAGATGCTGCGCCGGTCGGCCGGCGTCGGGAACGGGAAGTCCACCGTGAAATGCAGGCGGCGCACGAAGGCCTCGTCCATGTTCTTGCGGAAGTTGGTGGCCAGGATGGCCACGCCCTCGTAGGCCTCGATGCGCTGCAGCAGGTAGCCGACCTCGACGTTGGCGTAGCGGTCGTGCGAGTCGCGCACCTCGCTGCGCTTGCCGAACAGCGCGTCGGCCTCGTCGAAGAACAGGATCGCGTTGGAGGCCTCGGCCTCGTCGAAGATCGCCGCGAGGTTCTTCTCGGTCTCGCCGATGTACTTGCTGATGACCGAGGCCAGGTCGATCTTGAACAGGTCCAGGCCGAGTTCGCCGGCGATGATGTCGGCGGCCATGGTCTTGCCCGTGCCCGAGGGCCCGGCGAACAGCACCGCGAGCCCCTTGCCCATGGCCAGCTTGCGGTCGAAGCCCCAGGCGCCGTAGACCAGGCCGCGGTACTTCACGTGGTTGCAGATGTCGCGCAGCAGGGCCAGCCGGTCGGGCGGCAGCACGATGTCGTTCCATCCGTGGTGCGGCGTGATCTTGCGCGCCACCAGGCCCAGCTGCTGGTTCGAATGCAGGCGGCATGCCTCGTGCAGGTGGGCCAGCGTGTCGCCGCCGTCGGCCTGCAGGCGTTCCAGACCGCTGGAGGCGGCGTCGCGGATCTGCTCGGCGCCGAAGCGGAACTTGGCCGCCAGCGCGGTGCTGGCCTGTTCGGCGGCGGGTTCGGGCAGCGCGTCCAGCGCGCTGCGCCACAGCAGCCGGCGCTGCGCCGCGTCGGGCAGCGGCAGGCGCACGCAGGCGTAGGCCAGGCCGCGGGTGTCGCCGGCGGGTTGCCAGCGCTGCGCGCCCGCCAGGATCGCCAGGCCGCCATGGCCGTGCAGCCAGCGCGTCACGGTGGCCAGCGGCGCGGCCTGCGGCGGCGGCAGCAGGCGGTCGAACCCGTGCAGGCAGGGCACGGCGCCTTGCAGCAGCGCCTCGCGCGCGACCAGCGGCCAGCGCTCGGGCAGGCGTTCGCCGAGCCGTGCCAGGTCGATGCCGAGCAGCGGCCGGCCGAGCATGTGGCACAGCGCGGCGGCCGCGTCCTGCAGGCCGGCGCCGCAAGGGCCGAGCAGTTGCACGACCAGCGCCGGCTGCCGTCGCGCGCGGGCGGCCAGCGCCTGCAGCGCGCTGCGTTGTTCCTCGCCCAGCACCAGGCCGTCCAGGCCGGCGTCGGGCTGCCGCAGGGCGACGCTGTCCGCCAGTTCCTCGGCCGGCGTGTCGTCGCCCAGCAGGAAGGCGGCCACGCGCTCGGGCAGCTGCAGCGCGCGTGCGCGCAACGGCGCCTGCGGCTGGCCCGGATCGTCCAGCAGGTCCACGAGCCGGTGCCGCAGCAGCGGCGCCTGCGGCGCGAACAGGCCGCGCAGGCGCAGCTGGTCGTGCAGCGTGTCGCCGAGCAGTGCCAGCGCCAGGCCGACGCTCGGCCGCTTCTTGGTCACGTCGTCCTGCAGGTAGGCGCACAGGCGCTCGTAGCGCGGCTCGATGGCGCAGGCCAGGCACAGCAGCAGCACCTGGGCCGCGTCGTCGCCGAGCCCGCAGGCGCGGCACAGCCGGGGCAGGCGCAGGTCGACGCCGCGCCGCAGGCTGGCCTGCACGCGCTGCGCGATGCACGCGCGCAGCGCGGCCACGGGGCCCTCGAGCGCCGGCGGCGTGCGCACCCAGCCGGGCATGCCGGTGGGCTGGCGCAGCAGCGCGTCCACGTCGGCCTCGCTGATCCACAGGCCGCGCAGCTGCGCGTCCTCGGCGAAGGCCGCGCGCGACGCGCCGACCATCGCGCGCAGCCTCAGGTCCAGGCATTCCAGTTCGGCGAGCAGGTGCTCGTGTGAGTTGGCGAAATCGGTCAAGCGGATGCTCCCGCGGCGTCGGCCGTGCGAGGCAGTCTAGGACTGCCGTCCCGAAACGGCATCCGTCGTTTTGATGACGTCGCGCGCCCGCATGCGTTGACACCCGCCCGCGACGGCGAAACGCTGCCGGCATCGCAGGAGGGTCGCCGCATGCAGGCCGAACATGTCGAACGCATCCGCCGCCAGGTGTCGCTGTGCGGCCAGGTCGCCTGGCCCGGCGGCGCGCCGGCGCAGGGCGCGCGCGTCACGCTGTCGCGGTCGCGTGGCGGCGCGCCGGCCGTGTGCAAGAAGCGCGCCGACGACATCCTCAATGCTGTTGATGCCAGCTGCGGCGCCGTCGTGTGTACTACGAGCACGACGTGGGGCGGCTTCCACTTCGTCGACGTACCGCCGGGGACCTGGCAACTGTGCGTCGACGCCTGGCGCCGCGGTCCGCATGGGGAAACCGAAGGTCCGTTCCGGGCCGAACGAGAGGTCGACGTGAAGGCTGCAGCAACCGACATCGCGCAACCAACGGTCCCGCTGGTCGTCGACGTCGTGCTCGCGCCTGCAGCGCAGGCCGCCACCGCAACGCCCGACAAGGGTTGAAAGGGTATTCGACATGGCTACTTCCTATCTTTCGCCGGGCGTCTACATCGAAGAGGTGCCGTCCCAGATCAAGAGCATCGCCGGGGTCGGCACCAACACCGTGGGCTTCATCGGCATCGTGGAGGACGAGGTGCAGGTGCCCGAGTACCTCGACGACGACGAGTACCAGCGCCAGGTGCTGGCGGCGTTCGACAAGCTCTACGGTTCGGACGACGACTACTCGGACGCGAAGATCAAGGCCCGGGTGGACGAAGCGGCCAAGGCGAAGGAGGCGGCGGCCAAGGCCGCCGGCGACGCGGAGAAGGCGGCCAAGGCGGCCAGCGACGAGGCCGCGAAGGCGGAGAAGCGCAAGGCCGTCGCCGCGCCCGACGGCAGCACCGACGCGGCGGACGTGGCCAACGCGCTGGCCGCCGCGCAGGCCGCGGCGGCCGCCGCCCAGGCCGACCTGGCGCAGGCGAAGGAGAAGGCGCAGCGCGCGTCCGAGGCGGCGCAGGCGCTCGAGGAACTGAGCAGCAAGCCCGAGGCCGAGCGGGTGCGTGGCGTGCGCGCGCTCAAGCGCGACCAGGCGCGCGCGATGGTCGCGCGCTACACGCTCAAGCCCTTCCAGGTCGAGGTGCCGCCCGGCCAGGCCAAGCTGTGCACCAACTTCTCGGAATACCAGTCGCGCTTCGGCGGCTGGTCGGCCTACGACTCCTCGCAGCTGGCGCTGGGCAGCCAGGGCGTGGTGCTGAGCGGCCACCAGGTCCTGAGCCATGCGGTGTTCGGCTTCTTCAACAACGGCGGCGGCCGCGCCTTCGTGGTGCGCGTGCGCAAGGACTCGCTGCAGGACGACCTGAACCTGGCGTTGGCGACGCTGGAGTCCGTGGAGTCGATCGCGCTGGTGGCCTTCCCCGGCATGTCGTCCGACAAGAGCATCGCCGCGGCCCTGGTCGCCCATTGCGAGCTGACCAAGTACCGCTTCGCGATCCTGGACGCGCCGCAGCACCCGGTCGACGCGCAGCGCCGGCTCGACCCGGAGCTGCTGAACTACGACAGCGGGCAATCGCAGCTGCCGGCGCGCAGCAAGCACGCCGCGCTGTACTTCCCCTACATCGAGGTGGTCGACCCCGCGCTGCAGCTGCAGCAGGCCGGCATCGACAGCGTGCCCGACAAGTACAAGGGCCTGGTCCACGTGCCTCCGTCCGGCGCGATCGCCGGCGTCTACGCGCGCACCGACGTGCAGCGCGGCGTGTTCAAGGCGCCCGCCAACGCCAGCGTGCTGGGTGCGCGCAACGTGCAGTACTACATCAGCCGCGCCATGCAGGAAGGGCTGAACCCGCAGGGCGTGAACTGCATCCGCACGCTGAACGGCGACATCACGGTCTGGGGCGCGCGCACGCTGGGCGGCGACGAGAACAACGAATGGCGCTACGTGAGCGTGCGCCGCACCTTCCTGTTCCTGGCCAAGTCCATCGACGCGGGCACGCAGTGGGTCGTGTTCGAGCCCAACACGCCGGCCCTGTGGGGCGCCGTGCGGCGCAACGTGACGGGTTTCCTGACGACGGTGTGGCGCGACGGCGCGCTGTTCGGCACCACGCCGGAGGAAGCCTTCTACGTCAAGTGCGACGCCGAGAACAACCCGCTGGACAGCCGCGAGATCGGGCGCCTGGTGATCGAGGTCGGCGTGGCCATCGTGCGGCCGGCCGAGTTCGTGATCTTCCGCATCACCCAGGGCACGGCGCGCAACGCTTGAGAAGGCGTGAACGAACCGCCCGCACCTTCCGAGTTCCCGGCCATGTTCACCAGCACCGCCGCCACGCCGTTGCCCGCGCAGCGCCGCCTGCCGGGTGTGGCGCTGGCCTTCAGCCAGCGCGCGGCCACGCGGCCGCCGCCGTCCGGCGTGCCGCTGTTCGTCGGGTTCGCGGCGCCGCCGGCGGACGCGCCGTTCGCGGTGGCGCCGGCGGATGCGCCGTTCGCGGTCGACCGCTGGGAGCGCTACGCGCTGGCGTCGCCGCGGCCGGCGCCCGGCTACCTGGACCATGCGGTGCGCGGCTTCTTCGAGAACGGCGGGGCGGCCTGCTGGATCGCGCAGCTGCCGTTGCCCCAGCCGCTGCCGGAAGGCGCCGGCGCGGCGGCGCTGCGCGACCGGCTGCTGGCCGCGTTCCGCCCCGCCGGGCCGCTGGAGGACCTGGACCAGCCCGACCTGGTCTGCGTGCCGGACGCCGTGTGGGGGCCGCTGGGGCAGGACGCCGAGGCCGTGCGCGCGGTACAGGGCGCGGTACTGGCCTACTGCAACCGGCTGAACGACCGCTTCGCTTTGTTCGACTGCCTGCCGCGCGCCGCCGGGCGCGCGTCGGCCCGCCAGCGCACCGAAGGCATGTCGGCCACGGCCGCGGAAGTCGCCAACGGCGCGCTGTACTGGCCGTGGCTCGCGGTGCCGCCGCTGCGCGGTGCGCAGGGCGCCGCCACCGTGCCGCCGTGCGGCCATGTCGCCGGCGTGCTGGCGCGCCTGGATGCGGCCACCGGCCGGCACAAGGCGCCGGCCAACGAACGGCTGCAGGGCGTGCTGGACCTGGACGACGACGGCGAGCCGGGCGATGCCGCCGAAGCCGCGCTGGCCGCGCTGCACCAGGACGGCGTGAACTGCCTGCGCGTGCTGCCGGGCCGCGGCGTGCGCATCTGCGGCGCGCGCACGCTCAGCAGCCGGCCGCCCTGGCGCCACATCGGCGCGCGGCGCGTGGTGCTGGGGCTGGCGCGCTGGGCCCAGCTGGGCCTGCGCGACCTGGTCATGGAGCCGCACCGGCCGGCGCTGTGGGCGCGCATCCGCCAGCGCGTGGAGAGCCACTGCCTGGCACGCTGGCGCGAAGGCGCGCTCAGCGGCGATACGCCGGCCGAGGCCTTCTACGTGCAGTGCGACGCCGAGACCAATCCCGAGCACTCGCGCGAGCTGGGGCGCGTGGTCTGCGCGATCGGCCTGGCGGTCGCCGCGCCGGCCGAATTCATCGAGGTGCAGCTGGTCCAGTCGGTGGACGGCGCGCTGCTGCGCGGCTGACCGCCGCATCCGTTCCATTCACAAGGAGAAAGTGCCATGGCCAACAGGAAAGATCCCTACCAGAGCTACCGCTTCCGGGTCGAGCTCGACGGCATCCAGCGCGGCGGCTTCCGCGAGGTGGCCGGCCTGGACGTGACCAACGACGCCGTGCCCTACCGCGAGGGCAACGAGCCGGCGCGCATGCGCCAGCTGCCGGGCATGACCAAGTACGCCAACATCACGCTCAAGGGCGGCATCACCGACGACGACTCGCTGATCAAGTGGAAGCAGCAGACGGTGGACGGCAAGACCGAGCGCAAGAACGGCTCCATCATCCTGTGCGACGACGCCGGCGAGGAGAAGCTGCGCTGGAATTTCCATGAGGCCTGGATCGTCAAGTGGTCCGGCCCGAGCTTCAACGCCAGCGCCAACGAGGTCGCGATCGAGTCCATCGAACTGGCCCACGAGGGCGTGGTGAAGGCATGAGCCGCGCCCGGCCGCCCGAAGCGGCTCGCGCCGCAGCCCGTACGGGCGAAGGCAGTCCCGTGCGCCGCGCCCGGTCGCCCGAAGAGGCTCGCGCCGCAGCCCGTATGGGCGAAGGCAGTCCCGTACGCCGCGCCCGGCCGCCCGAAGCGGCTCGCGCCGCAGCCCGTACGGGCGAAGGCAGTACCGTGCGCCGCGCCCGGCCGCCCGAAGAGGCTCGTTCCCTCCCGGAGAGGCCGGGCCGCAGGCCCGACGGAGCACCGGCGAGCACCGCCGGGCCGTCCCGAGGTACGCGCTCCGCCATGCGCAGCGGGGAGGGCCGTCCATGACGTTCCAGACCGAGTTCGCCTTCACGCTGCCGCGCGGCTACCTGGACGCGCAGCACGAGCTGCACCGCGAGGGCACGATGCGCCTGGCCACCGCCAGCGACGAGATCCTGCCGCTGAAGGACCCGCGCGTGCAGGCCAACCCGGGCTACCTGGCGGTGATCCTGCTGTCGCGCGTGGTCACGCGGCTCGGCACGCTGGAGCCGCTGAACCCCAAGATCATCGAAGGCCTGTTCGCCGCCGACTTCGCGTTCCTGGAGAGCCTGTACCGCCGCATCAATGCGCAGGGCCACAACCGCATCGGCGTGACCTGCCCCGAGTGTTCGGCCCGCTTCGAGACGGAGGTGGCCGACGCGGGGGAGCTCTCGGCTACCCCTTGACCCAGCTGTACGAGGAGGTGGCCTATGTCGCATACCACTTTCACTGGCCCCATGCGCAGCTCATGGACCTCGACCACCTCGAGCGCCGCCAGTGGGTCCGCCAGATCGCCGAGCTCAACCGCCGCGCCAACGCGGCGGCCGACGACGCGCCGTCCGCGATGCGCTGAGCGCTGTGAACGAACCGCCCACACCCACGCGAGGCCGCCGATGACCATCACCTGTTCGCATCTTCATCGCCGCACCCCGGGCCTCGCCCCGCGGGCCGGGGGATGCCGGGCCGCAGGCGGGCGTCGCAGCCCGTGCCCCGGCACCCGCCAGGGCGATCGCCTGCGCCAGCGGCCCGGCGCTCCCCGCCGTGGGCGCGATCGGTTCGTTCACAGCTGCTGAGCCATGCCCGCGCGCCGCCAGGATCCTTACGACGGTTTCCGCTTCGTGGTGGAGATCGACCAGCTCGTCGTCGCCGGCTTCTCCGAGGTGTCGGGGCTGGGCCAGGAGAGCCAGGTCGAGTGCTTCCGCGAGGGCGGCTACAACGCCGGCGAGCGCGAACTGCCCGGCGCCGCCAAGGCGGCCGCGCGCCTGGTGCTCAAGCGCGGGCAGGACGATTCGCGCGAGCTGTCGGACTGGTTCCGCGCGGTGGTGGCCGGCCGCGTGCAGCGCCGCGACGTGTCGGTGCTGCTGGTCGACGCGGAGCAGCGCGAGCTGCGCCGCTGGAAGTTCCTGCGCGCCTGCCCGGTGAAGTGGGCGGGGTCCGACCTGCGCGCCCGCGATGCGGAGCCGGCCGTGGAGTCGGTCGAGTTCGTGCATGAAGGGTTGGCGCCATGAGCTTCGTCCGGCCATCCGAAGCCGTGTGGGACGGTGCGCAGGCGTTGGGCCGGCAGACCTGGGCGCGGCACCGTCTGGCCGGGATCGGCGCGGCCGGCGACACGGCCGACGGGCCGCTCCAGCGCGGGCTGGCGCCGGCCGGGCACCACACCGGCTTCGTGGCCGCCCTGCTGGGCCGGGCGCGGCCGGCCGGCGAGGCCGGCGCGCAGGCGCCGTTGCGGCGCCGGCCCGCGCCGCCTGGCCGCCAGCGGCCCGTCGCCGCGCCGGCGCGCCCGGCCGGTCCGCCCGGTGGATCGCAGGATGCGGCCGTGTCGCCGCAGGCCACGGCGCCGGTTCCGAGCATGCCCGCGCCGGCGTCACCCGCCCGGCCGATGGTCCGCGCGCCGCTCGCTGCCGCGGCGGTCCTCCCGCGTGGACCTGCGCAGGGCGCTCCCGGGCCGGCACGGGGGCCGCAGGCGCTGGCGCCGACTGCCGTGGCGCGGGCCGCCGCGGCGACGGTGGGCGGGGCTGCGGGCGGGGCCGGGCCGATGGCCGGCGCGCCGGTCGTGGCGGCACCGTCCCACCTGGCGGCTGCCGTGGAGGCGCCGGCGCCGTGGGCGCGGCCGGCGGCCGTGTCAGCACGGGGGGCGGAGGCGCCGCGCGCCGATGCGCGGGCTGGTGGTGACGGGCGCACGCCGGCGCCTGCGGCGAGCATGCTGTCAGCGTCAGCGTCAGCGTCAGCGTCAGCGTCAGCGTCAGCGTCAGCGTCAGCGTCAGCGTCAGCGTCAGCGTCAGCGTCAGCACCTGCACATCCGCATCCGCATCCGCTGGGCGGCCTGTCCGCGACGGTGCAGGCCGCGCGGGTGCACCGCGCGCCGCTGGGCCGCGGCGTGGACGCGACGCCGGCACCGCTGCGTGGCTTGCAGGCGCGCGCACCCGTGTCAGGGCGCGCCGGACCGGCGCGGCCGCCGGATGGGCGGGGCGTGCCGCCTCCGGTGCGGCGCCAGGCGCAATGGAAAGCGGAAGTGCGTCGCGCGGGTGCGCCGCTGCCGGCTGCCCTGCCATCGACAGGCCAGCCCGGCGGCGTGCCGCCGGCGCATGCAGAAGCGGTTGCCGCACCGGCCATGCCGGCGGTGCGTGCCGTGCGCCCGGTGGCGTTCTCCACTGGGGTGCCCATCGCCACCGCAGCTGCCAGAACGGCTGCGGCCTCCGCCCCGGCCCTGGCCATCCAGCGCGCCGCGCCGGCCTCCGTTGGCGGTGCCGCGGCGATGCCGGTCCGTGCGGCGGTGCCGGCGGCGGGTGGCACGGCCCGGGCCGGTTCGCACGGGGCTGGCATGGCTGGCGAGCGCGTCACCACGGCAGCGCCGGCGACCACGCCGATGCGGCCACCGGCGCTGCAGCCTGCGGCTGGCATGCCCACCGCGGGGCAGGCAGGCAGCCGCCAGCCCCTGGCGCCGGTCGCGCGTGCCGCGGCCCGGCCCCAGCCGCCGCTGGCCGGCCATCCGCCGATCCACCGCAGGGCCGAGGCCGTGGAGCGGGGTGGCGCTGCGGCGTCGCCCGCGGACCGCGTGCCGGTGCGCATGGCGCCGCCGGCGGCCGCCGCCGCCGCGGCGCAGCCCCATCCGACGGCCCGGGTCACGGATGCGGTGCGGCCGGCGGCATCGGTTGCCGGTGGCCCGGTGTCCGTGGCGATGCCGTCGCGCCAGGCCAGGGCGGTGTCCGGCCCGGGCGCCGCGGCATCGCCCGCCGACGTGCCGCCGCGGGCCGGGCAGGGCACGCCGGGCGGCGCCGAGGCGGCGCCGATGGTCTCCACCGGGCGCCCGGCACCCGTCCGCGCGGGCGAGCCGCTGGGCGTGATCGCCAGCCCGTCCACGGCCGCGTCGCGGTCCACGGGCCCCGCGACGCCGTCCTTGCCGCAGGCGCTGGCGCGCCCGGCATTGCCGGCACTGGCGCGGGGCCGTGGCGAGCTCGTGCCCCGCGGGACGACCGTGCGCCGGTCCGCGTCCAGCGAAGCTGCCGTGCCCGCCGTGCCCGCCGTGCCCGCCGTGCCCGCCGTGCCCGCCGTCGCGGCGGCGGGCGCCGAGCCGGTCCGCGCCGGCGAAGGGCTGGGGCCGGTCGTGCGCGCGCCCATGCGCACGGGGTCCGCCATGCCGATGGCCGGAACCGGCCCGTCGGCGCAGGGGGCGCCGGTATTCCGCGCGGCCCTGGCGCCGGCGCGCGGCCTGGCGCCTGGCCATGCCGCCAGCCACGGCGACCCGGTGGCGCCCGCTGCCGGGCCGATGGCCATGCCGCCGCGGACCGCGGGAATGCATGCACCGCTGGCCGGCTCCCCGCTGGCCGGGTTGCACCGTCCATTGGCGGCCTGGCGCGCGGCAGCACCGGCCGCGGCGCCAGCGTCCGTGGCCTCGGCTCCGGCGCTCGCCGCGGCACCGCGGCAGCTCGTGCAGCGCCAGCCCCAGCCGGCGGCCGCTGCCGTGGTGGCACGCCTGGCCGACTCTTCGCCGGCGGAGCCGTCCATGCTGCTGCAGCCGCCGCGCATCACCGAGGCCGCGCCTGCGGCCGCGCCGGCGCCCCAGGCGGCGGCGCCGGACCTGGAGGCGCTGGTCGAGCGCGCCTGCAGCCGCCTGTTCGAACAGATGGCGCTCGCGCAGCAGCGCCGCGGGGTGTCGCCATGGCTTTGAGCAAGCTCACCATCCAGGTCGAGCGCACCGGCGCGAACCTGCAGTTCGACGACAGCCGGCAGATCGTCGCGGCCTTCAACCCGGGCAACCTGAAGTTCACGCGCTCGGCCAACTGGAAGAGCCAGGGCGCGGCCCTGCGCGACGTGCCCGAACTGCAGTTCACCGGCGCCGAGCCGCGCACGCTGCGCATCGAGCTGCTGTTCGACACCTACGACACCGACGAGCCGGCCGGCAGCAAGCGCAAGGTCACGGAGCTGACCGACCCGATGCTGCGGCTGACCACGGTGGAGTCGCATGGCGACAAGCACCGCCCGCCGGTGTGCCGCCTGCGCTGGGGCGCGGCCGGCGTGTTCTTCCAGGGCGTGCTGGAACAGCTGGAGCAGGACTTCGTGCTGTTCATGGAGGACGGCACGCCGGTGCGCGCCAAGCTGTCCTGCACCTTCAAGGAATGGCGCACGAACTACGAGGACCTGAACCGCCAGCGCACCGAATCGTCCGACGTGGCCAAGGTCTGGACCGTGCGCCGCGGCGAGACGCTGGCGGCCATCGCCGCCGAGGAATACCTGGACCCGAAGTGCTGGCGCGTGGTCGCGCAGGCCAACGACATCGACGATCCGCTGCGGCTGCAGCCCGGCCGCATGCTGGTGCTGCCGGCCTTGCCGGCGCCGGGAGACGCGCGATGAACGCCCGCGATACGCGCTACGACACGCTGGCCCCCGCGTTCAGGCTGCGCGTGAACGGCGCCGAACTGCCGCAGGAGGCGGTGGCCGACGTGATCGCGGTCGAGGTGCTGGACGACGTGGAGGCGGCCGGCATGTGCAGCCTGCGCCTCAAGGGCTGGGACGGCGTCGCGATGCGGGTCAAGTGGATGGACGACGCGCTCTTCGCCGAAGGCAACCCGGTCGAGGTGGCGCTGGGCTACCGCGACCGCATGCAGCCGCTGTTCGACGGCGAGATCGTCGGCCTGGAGCCGGACTTCCCGCAGGGCGAGCCGCCGACCCTGACGGTGCGCTGCTTCGACCTGCGGCACCGGCTGATGCGCGAGCGCCGCACCCATTCCTACCTGGACCTGCAGGACAGCGACGTGGTGCGCGAGATCGCCGAGGCCGCCGGCCTGCGCGTGCGCGCCGAGAGCAGCGGCGTGCGCCACCCCTACCTGCTGCAGCACAACCAGACCGACTTCGCGTTCATCGCCGCGCGCGCGGCGCGCATCGGCTGGGAATTCCTGGCCGAAGGCCGGACCCTGGTGTTCCGGCCGCGCGCCTACGACGCGGCGCCGGCCGTCACGCTGCGCCGCGAGGTCGAGCTGCTGCAGTTCCGGCCGCGCCTGTCCACGCTGGGCCAGGCGCCGCGCCGGAGCGTGCGCGGCTGGTCGCCCGCGGACAAGCAGGCCGTGCTGGCCGACGCCCGGGTCGGGGACGAAGGCGGCCTGATGGGCGGCGCGGCCTCGGGCGGCGCGACCGTGGAGCGCGCCTTCGCGCGCGGCGGCAGCAGCGTGGTGGAACAGCCGGTGCACGGCGCCGAGGACGCCGGGCAGCTGGCGCGCCAGGGCTTCCGCGAGATGGCGCTGGACTACATCCGCGCCGACGGCACCTGCATCGGCGAGCCGCAGCTGCGCGCCGGCATCGTGGCGCGCATCGAGGGCCTGGGCCAGCGCTTCAGCGGCGACTACTACCTGCACGCCGTCGAGCACCGCTTCAGCCCGCGCACCGGGTACCAGACGCGCTTCCAGGCGCGCCGCAACGCCAGCTGAGGACAGGGGGCCGCCATGCACGCCGCGCAGATGCTCCAGGGCCTGGTCGCCACGGCCGCCGCGGCCGACGGGCGCATCCACGGCGTCGTCGTCGGCATCGTCACCAACAACCGCGACCCCGAGGGCATGCACCGCGTGAAGCTGCGCTTTCCCTGGCTGAACGACGAGGACGAGAGCCACTGGGCCCGCGTGGCCGCGCCCATGGCCGGCGGCGGCCGCGGCTGGTACACGCTGCCCGAGGTCGACGACGAGGTGCTGGTGGCCTTCGAGCACGGCAGCATCGACCGGCCCTGCGTGGTCGGCGCGCTGTGGAACGGCAAGGACCGGCCGCCCGAGGACAACGGCGACGGCCGCAACGACCGGCGCTCGTTCACCTCGCGCAGCGGCCACGTGCTGCGCTTTTGCGACGCCGACGGCCGCGAGTCCGTGGAGATCGTCGACAAGAGCGGCGGCAACCGCATCGTCATCGACACCGCCGGCCGCAGCATCCGCATCGAGGCCGACGGCGACATCGACATCCGCTCGGCCACCGGCCGCGTGCGGATCAGCGGCGTGGGCATCGAGCTCGACTCGCAGGCCGGGGTGCGCGTGCAGGCCCAGAGCACGGTGGACATCCAGGCCACCGGGCCGGCCTCGCTGTCCGGCGCGCTGGTCAAGATCAACTGAAGAAGACGGCCATGGACTCCCTTCCCGCTCCCTTCCTCGGCGTCGGCTGGGCCTTTCCGGTGGCGCGCGCTCCGGCCGGCGAGGATGGCGCCGGCGCGCTGGCCCTGGCGCATTACGAAGACAGCGTGCGCCAGGGCATGCTGCTGGTGCTGTCCACGGCGCCGGGCGAGCGGCTGATGCGGCCGGACTTCGGCTGCGCCATCCACGAGCTGCTGTTCGCGCCCAACGACGCCACCACGCGCGGCATGGCCGAATCGGCCGTGGCCGAGGCGCTGCGCCGCTGGGAGCCGCGCATCGAGCTGCTGCGCGTGGCCGCCGTGTCGCGCGGCGATCCCAAGGACGTGCTGGAGATCAGCGTGGACTACCGCGTCGCCCGCACCGATTCGCGCTTCAACCTGGTGTTCCCCTTCTACCTGGGACGGCCGCTGCGATGAACCTGCCCGCCATGCCCCGGCTCGAGACGCGCGCGAGCGGCGACGTGGCCGCCGCGCTGCGGCGCGAACTCGGCTGGCCGCGGCAGGACGCGCTGGCCGAGGCCCTGGTGGCGGTGTTCGCGCACTATGCCGAGCTGCTGGGCGGCGCGCTGAACACGGCGCCGCAGCGCCACCTGGACGCCTTCGTGGACCTGCTGCAGCCCGAACGCTTCGCGGCCGAGCCGGCGTGGACCGTGCTGGCGTTCGAGCCGGTGCCGCGGCCGGCCGGCCGGCCCGGTGCGGCGCCCGCGCTGGTGGTGCCGGCCGGCACGCGCGTGGCCGGCCAGCCCGCGCCCGGCAGCTCGGAGCCGCCGCTGTTCGAGACCGTGGCGCCGCTGGCGCTGCAGGCGGCCCGGGTGGTGCGCGCCTACGCGGTGGACGACACCGGCGGCCGCTGGGCCGACGCGACGGCCATCGCGCAGCCGCAGGGCGCGGCCGCGCCGGCGCCGGCGCTGGCGGTGCCGCGCGCGCTGCGCTTTCCGCTGCCGTCCGCGGCGCTGGTGGCAGCTCCCGCCACGCTGGTGCTGCAGCTGGACTTCGACGGCGAGGCGCACGCCCCGGCCGAATTGGACTGGTGCCTGCAGGGGCCGCAGGGCGCCTGCGTGCCGCTGGTGCCGGCCGACGACGGCACGCAGGGCCTGTCGCGCAGCGGCGCGGTGCTGCTGCAGGGCCTGGCGCCCGCTGCGGCGGCGCCCGGGCCGCATTGGCTGGTGTGCAGCGTGGGGCCGGGTGCGCCGCTGCGCGTGCCGCGGCAGGCGCGCTGGGCGCTGCGGCGCGTGCAGGCGGCCGCGCCGCTGGAGGCGGCGTTCTTCGGCGCGCTGCCGCTGGATGCCAGCTGCGACTTCTTCCCGCTGGGCGAACGCCCGCGCTTCGGCGACGCCGTGCTGCTGTGCGCCGCGCCTTTCGCCTGGCCGGGGGCGCAGGTCGACCTGGCGGTGCGGCTGACCAACGGCAGCGACGCCGAGGGCACCCCGCCGATCCCCCGCGTGGGCGACCAGCATGCGCCCAGGCTGCAGTGGGACGCTTGGACCGCCGCCGGCTGGACGCCGCTGCAGGCGCAGGACGGCACGCAGGGCTTCACGCGCAGCGGGCGCGTCCGGCTGACGCTGCTGGCCGACGTGCGGCCCATGGACTGGCAGGGTGCTCCCGGTGGCTTCCTGCGCGCGCGGCTGGCCGGCGGCGACTACCTGGTCGAGCCCGGGCCGGGCGCGGCGGCGCCGGCCAACGGCTTCGCCGCCTGGCAACAGCAGCAGCCCCAGCACCGTCCTCCCGCCATCGCGCGGCTGGACGTGGCGGCGCAGGTGCAGGCGCCGGCCCAGGCCCTGGACGGCATCGAGGTCGAGCAGGGCCTGCAGCGCGGGGCGCCGGCGGCGCGGCACGATGCCTGGCCGGGCCTGTACCTGGGCCTGCGCCGCGACGCCGCCGAGGCCGGCACGGACCTGCAATGCGTGCTGCAGGGCGACGGCGGCGTGCCGCCCGCGCTGCCGCGCTGCCAATACCGCGGGCCGGACGGCTGGCGCGACGCGGCGGTGCGGGCCGTGCCCTGCCCGCAGCCGGACGCGCTGGGCTGCGTGCTGGCGCTGGGGGCGGACTGGTCGCCCTGGCCGGCCTCCACGGTCGATCCCGGGCTGCTGTGGCTGCGGCTGTACCAGGCGGGCGAGGCGTCCGATGCCCCGCCGCGGCTGGCGCGGGTGCTGCTGAACGCCGTCGGCGCGCTGCAGCAGGCCACGGTGGAGGACGAGCTGCTGGGCTCCAGCAGCGGCGCGCCGCTGCAGCAGTTCACGCTGGCGCGCGGCCAGGTGCTGGGCGAGCCGGAGCTGGAGGTGGGCGAGGACGGCCTGCCGGCGGCCGAGCGCCAGGCCCTGGTCGATGCGCAGGGCGTGCAGGCCCTGCGCGTGCAGGCCGCCACCGGCCGGCTGCCGGAACGCTGCTGGGTGCGCTGGCAGCGGGTGGACGACTTCTCCGCTTCCGGCCCGCTGTCGCGCCACTACCTGCTGGACCGGCACGCCGGCCGCGTGCAGTTCGGCGACGGCCGCCGCGGCCGCGTGCCGCCGCCGGGGCCGAACAACCTGCGCATGCGCCGCTACCGCAGCGGCGGCGGCGCCGCCGGCAACGCGCCGGCGCAGACGGTCACGCAGCTGCGCTCGACGCTGCCCTACGTGGCCGCAGTGCGCCAGCCCGACGCCGCGCGCGGCGGGCAGGACGCCGAGACGCCGGCCACCGCCCGCGCCGCCGCCACGGCCTGGCTGCGCCACCGCGGCCGCGCCGTCGGCCCGGACGACTATGCCGACCTGGCCTGCCGCGCCGAGCCCGGCATCGCGCGCGCGCTGTGCCTGCCGGCGTGCGACCTGGCCAGCGATCCGCTCGGCGAGCGGCCCGCGCCGGGCCGCGTCAGCCTGGCCGTGCTGCCGCGCGACGCCACGGCGCCGCAGCCGCAGCCGGAGCCCGCGCTGCTGCAGCGCATCCGCGCCTTCCTGCAGGCGCGCTGCCCGGCCGGCGTCCGCCTGCAGCTCGTGGGGCCGCGCTACCTGGCGCTGGACCTGGAGCTGGAGGTCGCGCCGCTGCCGGGCGCCGACCCCGCGGCGCTGGCCGACGCCTGCGCCCGGCGCCTGCGCGACTACCTGCACCCGGTGGCGGGCGGGCCGGCGGGGGAGGGCTGGCCGTTCGGCCGCCGGCCCCATCCGTCGGAACTGCGCGCCGCGTTGCGCGGCCTGCCCGGGCTGGGGGAGGTGCGCCAGCTGCGCCAGCGCCCGGCCCGGGGCGGCGCCCCGCAGGCGCCGCATGCGCTGGTCTGCGCGGGCGACTGCGCGGTCCGCACGGTGGATGTCCCGGCCTGACATGGACCGCGCCATGCAATCGCCGCCCGATCCGGATTTCGACGGCCTGGTCGCCCAGGGCCTGCGCCTGCTGTCGGTGCATGCGC
Organism: Pseudorhodoferax sp.; assembly: GCF_047601025.1. NCBI lineage: Bacteria > Pseudomonadati > Pseudomonadota > Betaproteobacteria > Burkholderiales > Comamonadaceae > Pseudorhodoferax > Pseudorhodoferax sp. The sequence continues at coordinate 4,909,842 of NZ_JASGJZ010000001.1, read as the reverse complement.
CGCAGTGGACCAACCACAACGCCTCGGACCCGGGCATCACGCTGCTGGAACTGCTGGCGTACTTCAGCGACGCGCTGCTGTACCGGCTGGGCCGCGTGGGCACGGCCAGCCGCGTCGAGTTCCTGCGCCTGCTGCGCGGCCGGCCCGGGCCGGACGAGTTCAGCGCCGCCGCGCCCGATGCCGCCGCCGTGCGCGCGGCGCTCGCCCAGGTGCTGGAGCAGCTGGCCTGGCAGGACAGCGCGGTCACCCCGCAGGACCACGAGCGCCTGGCGCGGCGCGCGCTGGACGCACTGCCCGGCGGCGCCCAGGCGCGTGCGCGCTGCCTGCCGGACACCGACCTGGAGCGGCTGCCGCGCGCGCATGGCGCCTTCGCGGCCGGCGAGGACGCGGGCCACGTGAGCATGGTCGTGGCGGCGCCCGCCGGCAGCACGCCGGCGCAGCGCGCCGCCTTGCTGGCGGGCGTGCGCGCGGCGCTGGAGCCGCACCGCCTGCTGGCCTGCCGGCTGCACGTGGTGGCGCCGGTGGCGATCCATGTCGCGCTGCGGGTCTGGGTCACGCCGGCGGCCGGCAGCGCCCGCCCGGCGCTGGCCGGGCGCATCGCCGCCACGCTGGATGGCTGGGAGCCCGAGGCCTCGGAGACGGCCGACGGCACGCTGTCGCTGGCGGGCATCGCCGACCAGGTCGCCGCGCTGGACGGCGTGCAGGGCGTGGACCAGCTGGTGCTGACCGCCGCCAGCCTGGAGCCGGACGATCTGCGCGAGGACGCCGCTGCGCTGGGCCTGCAGCCGGGCTTGCGCGCGCGCCTGGGCCGCGACGCCTGGCTCGGCCTGCGCCCGCCGCTGCAGGCGGACCGGCTGCTGCGCGACGGCGACGGCCGGCTGGCGGCGCTCGCCCTGCGGCCCTGGGAGGTCGCGCGCCTGGTGGTGCGGCCGGCCGACGTGGCCTGGACCGGCACCGGCCACGGCCATGGAAGGGGCGCCGGGTGAGCACCGCGGCGCCCCCCGTCGCCGGCCGCCTGCTGGCCGGCCTGCCCGCGGTGTACCGCGCGGCGGACGCGGACCAGGGCCGCGGCGAGCTGCAGCGCCTGCTGGCCGCGTTCGAGCGGGTGCTGCTCGGCGCGCCCGGTGCTCCCGTCGCGCAGGGGTTCGAGCAGCGCATCGACGCGCTGGCCAGCCTGTGGGGCGGCGCGGCGCCGGACTGCGGCTTCGACCCCGCCACGCGCGATGCCTTCGCGCCGTGGATCGCCGCGCACTGGGTCGCGTTCGCGCCGTTCGCGCATTTCGACGCGGCGCGGCTGCGCCGCATCGCGGCCGGCATCGTGCCGCTGTACGCCCGGCGCGGCACGCCCGGCTACCTGGTCGCGCTGCTGCACCTGTGCTTCGACGAGCTGGACCACGTCGCGCTGCAGGAAGACCTGGGCGGTGGCCTGCGCGTGGGCCAGGCCCGTCTCGGCCGCACCACGCAGCTGGGCCGGGCCCGGCCGTTCGTCTTCGGCCTGGCGCTGCGGTTGCGTGCGCGCCCGCAGGGCTGGCCCGCGGGAGAGCTGCAGGCGCTGCGCGAGGCCCTGCAGGCCGTCATCGACTTCGCCAAGCCGGCCCATACGAGCTGCGAGCTCACGCTCGATCCGCCGGCTGGAGACTGAAAGGACCCCCACCATGCGCAAGACCCTCAAGATCGACAGCCGGCCGGCCTATTTCGACGGGCAGCTCCTGCAGGCCGAGGACTTCATCGCCGAGCAGCGCTACCACCGCCAGGCGCGGCACCGGCACAACCTGCTGATGCACGACTGGGGCCTGGTCCGCGGCCTGGAGCTGCGCCGCAGCGGCGACACGCAGCTCACGGTCGAGCCGGGCTGCGCGGTGGACGCGCGCGGCCGCGAGATCGAGATCCGCCAGCCGGTGGTGCTGGACCTGGCGGACCTGCCGGCGCAGACGCGGCTGCGCGTGACGCTGGCCGTGCGCGACGATGCCGCCGGCGAGCGCGAGCACGCCAACCGCATCGACAGCCGCGCCGTGGTCGGCGTCAGCGACGAGCCGGCCGAGGACGGCGCGCTGGTGCTGGGCGGACTGCAGCTGGACGCGGCCGGCAGGATCGATCCCGCCAGCCTGGACGAGTCCGGCGTGCGCCGCGCCCGCTCGCGGTTGCTGCCGGGGTCGGTCAACGTCGCCGCGCTCGACGACAGCCTGCGGCGCGGCTGGATGGCCTTGCCGTTCCGCGGCGTGGCGCTGGAGCGCGAGGCCGACAGCACCCAGGAGCTGCCGCCGCCGTTCCGCCTGGGCGTGACCGAGGCGCGTTCGTTCAGCAAGCTGCCCAGTGGCGAGAAGAACACCAGGGGCGCCGGTGGCGCGATGGGCATCGTGGTGCCGTTCGGCGCGCGGCGGCTGCTGCAGTTCCGCATCGCCGGCGTCGACAACGCCGCTGGCCTGGACGTGGCGCTGATCCGCGGCGGCTTCGATCCCGCCACCGGCACCCACCAGCGCAAGGAACTGCTCAGGCAGACGATTCAGGGCGCCCCCTACAACCAGCTGTTCGCGATCGAGGACGGCGTGATCGATCCGGCCTACCAGACGCTGTCGATCCGGCTGCACGGCCACGGCGAGATCTCGGTCTCGCTGATGGCCTTCGAGTTCTCGTACTGAACGCGCTTCCGGCGCGGCGGGGCGAGGAAGGCCGCCCGTGCGGTGCCTCCCGCGCGCGGGGGCGTCGGGCACGGCCAGCGTGATAACGATTCGCATCTAGGCATCTAGAATCGACTGGATCACCATTTCGAAGAGGCCATGCCTTGAAACAACACGCCATCGCCTGGATGCTGGCCGCCGCCTGCGGCGCTGCCGCCGTGCCGGCCTTCGCACAGACACCCGCGGCAGCGCCCGCGGCGGCACAGCCGCCCGTCGCGCAGGCCGAGGTCGCGCGCGTCGTGCGCCACCATGCCGCGCTGGTCAGCGCAAGCTACGAGGACACGCTGGCCGAGGCGCTGGTCATGCAGGCCGCGATCCGGGCGTTCCTGAACAAGCCCTCGCAGGACAGCCTGGACGCCGCGCGCAAGGCCTGGCTGGCCGCGCGCGAGTTCTACGGCCAGACCGAGGCCTTCCGCTTCTACGGCGGCCCGATCGACGACGACAACGGCCCCGAGGGCCGCCTCAATTCCTGGCCGATGGACGAGTCCTACGTCGACGGCGTGGTCGATGCGCCGCAGGCCGGCATCGTCAACAACCGCAAGCTGCCGATCACGAAGAAGCAGCTGTCGGCCTTGAACGAGCGCGACGGCGAGGAGAACATCGCCAGCGGCTGGCACGCGATCGAGTTCCTGCTGTGGGGCCAGGACCTGTCGGACACCGGCCCCGGCGCGCGCCCCTACACCGACTTCGTCGACGGCGGCAAGCCCAACGCCGACCGCCGCCGCCAGTACCTGCGCGTGGTGACCGAGCTGCTGGTCGACGACCTGCGCTTCCTGGCCCGCGCCTGGGCGCCGGACCAGCCGAAGAACTACCGCGCGCGCTTCGAGCGCGGCGGCATGGAGTCGGTGCGCAAGATGCTGGTGGGCCTGGGCTCGCTGTCGCGCGGCGAACTGGCCGGCGAGCGGCTGGAGGTCGCGCTGGCCAGCCAGGACCAGGAGGACGAGCACTCCTGCTTCTCCGACAACACGCACCGCGACGCCGTGGCCAACGCCACCGGCATCCAGAACGTCTGGCTGGGCCGCTACAAGCGCCGCGACGGCCGCGTGCTGGTGGGGCCGGGCCTGCGCGACCTGGTGTCCGCGCGCGACGCCGCGCTGGCCGAGCGCACGACGCGGCAGATCGCTGCCTCGGTCGAGGCGGCCGAGGCCATTCCCGCGCCGTTCGACCAGTCCATCAAGGTCGGCAACCCCGGCCGCGCCAAGATCCAGCAGACCATCGACAGCCTGACGCAGCAGTCCAAGGACATCGTCGAGGCCGCCGGGGCGATCGGCATCACGCAGCTGACGCTGGTCCAGCCCTGATGGCCCCGCCGCGTGCCGCGCGCGCCGCGTGGGCGGCGTCCGCGCTGCTGCTGGGCGGCGCGCTGGCGCTGCACGCCGGCGCCGGGGAGCCGGACGACGATGGCGTCGCCGTCGGTGGCGCGACCACGGTCTACGCCACCGGCCGCAACGCCTTCTCGTTCCCGGCCGCGAACCTGGACGACCCGGAGCGCACGCGCTTCGCGATCGGCAACTCCTTCTTCCGGCGCAACTGGGTGCAGGCGCCGGCCTCGACCAAGGCGCGCGACGGCCTGGGCCCGCACTTCATCGCGCGCTCGTGCGGTGGCTGCCACACGCAGGACGGCCGCGGCCAGCCGCCGGACTTCCGCCGCGGCCTGGCCGACCAGCCCGTGGGCCTGCTGCTGCGGCTGTCCGTGCCGGGGCAGGACGAGCATGGCGGCCCGTTGCCCGAGCCGGTCTACGGTGACCAGTTCCTGAACTTCGCGGTGCAGGGCGTCCAGCCCGAAGGCCGCATCACGATCCGCTACGAGGACGTGCCGGGCCGCTTCGCCGACGGCACGCGCTACACGCTGCGCCGGCCGGTGTACGGCTTCGCCGGCCTGAACTACGGCCCGATGGCGCGGGGCACCATGGTCGGCCCGCGGCTGGCGCCGCAGGTGATCGGCATGGGGCTGCTGGAAGCCATCGCCGAGGACGACATCCTGGCCAACGTGCGCACGCAGGCCGAGGCGGGCGGCCCGATCCGCGGCCAGGCCAACCGCGTCTGGGACGCGCCTTCGCAGCAGATGCGCATCGGCCGCTTCGGCTGGAAGGCCAACGTCGCCACGGTGGCGCACCAGACCGCCGCCGCCTTCCACGGCGACATGGGCATCACCTCCAGCCTGTTCCCCGACGAGAACTGCACGCCGACGCAGAAGGACTGCCTGGCCGCGCCGCGCGGCGCCCAGGGCCGGGCGCCCGAGATCGACGACAGGACGCTGCACGACGTGACCTTCTACACCGCCACGCTGGCGCCGCCGGCGCGCCGCGGCGCGCGCGACCCGCAGGTGCTGCGGGGCCAGGCGCTGTTCGCGCAGGCGCAGTGCGTGCTGTGCCACCGGCCCAGCTACCGCACGGCCGAGGGTCCGTTCCCGCGGCTGACGAGCCCGGCGCTGGCCGGCCAGACCATCCATCCCTACACCGACCTGCTGCTGCACGACATGGGCGAGGGCCTGGCCGACGGCCGGCCCGACTTCCTGGCCAGCGGGCGCCAGTGGCGCACGCCGCCGCTGTGGGGCATCGGCCTGATCCGCGACGTCAACGGCCACACCCGGCTGCTGCACGACGGCCGGGCCGACGGCGTGCTGGAGGCCGTGCTATGGCACGGCGGCGAAGCCGAGGCCAGCCGCGACGCGGTGCTGAAGTTCACGGCCGAGGAGCGTGCCGCCCTGGTCAAGTTCGTGGAGTCCCTGTGATGGCGATCGATGCGGCGCGCAGGCGCCTGATGATGCTGGCCGGCCTGGCGTGCGCCGCGGCGCCGGCTCTGGCCCAGCGCGTGCCGGCCAACGTGGCGTTGCCGTTCTACGGCCCGCCGGCCTTCATGCAGGGCGCCTGGCGCCGCTGGTACGCGCCGCGCGCGCGCGATTTCGCGCAGCGCGCGCAGGCGCTGGCCGAGGCGCTGTCCGCCCAGTGCCGCGCCGGCGACGCGGCCGCGCTGCAGGCCGCGCGCGCCGCCTGGGGCGAGGCCATGCTGGCGTTCGCGCGGCTGTCGGCGGTCTCGGTCGGGCCGCTGCTGCAGCGCCGCTCGGTGCGCCAGATCGACTTCATGCCGAGGCGGCCCGAACTGGTGCGCCGCGCCATCGCCGCCGCGCCGGCCGACCTGGCGGCGCTGGAGCGCGTCGGCACGCCGGCCAAGGGCCTGCCGGCGCTGGAATGGCTGCTGTGGAGCCAGCCGCCTTCCGGCGCGCCTACCGCGGGGGCGGGCGCGCCGGCCTGCCGCTACGCGGAACTCCTGGGCGCCCACCTTCTGGCCGAGGCCCGGGCGCTGGAGCAGGCCTTCGCCGCGCTGGCCGCCGCGTCGCCCGATCCCGACGACGAGGATGCCGCGCAGGCCGCGGCCGTCGCCATGTCCGAGCTGGTGAACCAGTGGATCGGCGGCGTGGAGCGGCTGCGCTGGCCCTTCATGGACAAGCCGCTCAAGAGCGCGCCCAAGGGCAAGCCGCCGGCCTATCCGCGTGCCGCCAGCGGCCTCACGGCGCAGGCCTGGGCCGCGCACTGGGAGGCGCTGCGCACGCTGGCCGTCGCCACGGACGACGCGATCCCGCAGCCTGGCGCCGACCTGGTGGCGCTGGAGACCTACATGCGCGGCCGCGGCCTGAACCCGCTGGCCGACCGCTGGGCCGCCGCCGTCGGCGCGGCCGGCACCGCCGTCGCCGCGGCCCGCCCGGAGGCGGCCGCCAGCGTGCAGGCCGCGGCCCGGGCCGTCGGCGGCCTCAAGCAGCTGGCCGAGGCCGAGCTGGCGCCGGCGCTGGACATCCGGATCGGGTTCTCCGATGCCGACGGGGATTGAGCCGGTGCTGCCGCGCCGCGCCTGGCTGGCGCTCGGCCTGGCCGCGCTGGCCCGGCCGGGCTGGGCCGCGCCCGCGGCGCGGCTGCTGGCCGCCTGGCAGTGCGAACCTGTCGGCACGCTCGAGGCCGCCCGCTACCAGATCGGCCTGCTGGCCATGCGGCCCGGCGCGCTGGCCGTCGCCCAGGCGCTGGAGGTGCCCACCCGCGCGCACGGCCTGCTGGCCGAGCGCGGCAGCACGGTGCTGGCCGTGGCGCGCCGCCCCGGCGACTGGCTGCTGCGCTGGACGCCCGGCGACGACGAGCCGCAGACTGCCTGGATCGAGCCCGACCGCGCCTTCAACGGCCACGTGATCGCCAGCCGTGACGGCCGGCGCCTCTACACCACCGAGACCGACCTGGAGACCGGCGCTGGCCTGGTCGGCGTGCGCGACGCCGCCACGCTGGAGAAGCAGGCCGAATGGCCGACCCACGGCATGGACCCGCACGAGCTGCTGCTGGCCGCCGACGGCAGCCTCGTCGTGGCCAACGGCGGCATCCCCACGCTGCCCGAGACCGGCCGGCTGAAGATCGGGCTGGAGCGCATGGACGCCTCGCTCGTGCGCCTGGACACGCGGGACGGGACGCTGCAGGGCCAGTGGCGCCTGGCCGACCAGCGCCTGAGCCTGCGCCACATCGCCTGGGGGCCGCGCGGCCTGCTGGGCATCGCGCTGCAGGCCGAGCATGCCGACGCCGCCGCGCGCCAGGCGGCGCCGCTGCTGGCGCTGTTCGACGGCCGCACGCTGCGCACGGCCGACGCGCCGCGGCCGCTGGCCGGCTACGGTGGCGACATCGCCTGGACCGGCGCCGGCTTCGCCGTCAGCTGCCCGCGCGTGGACGGCTTCGCCCGCTACGGCGCGGACGGCCGCTGGCAGGGCTTCACGCCGCTGGCCGAGGCCTGCGCGCTGGCCGGCGGCGACGGCGGGCTGTGGGCCGGCGGCCAGGGCGGCGCGCTGCATGGCGCGGACAGCCTGGCGGTGCGCGGCCTGCGGCTGGACAACCACTGGCTGCGACTGGGCTGAAGCGCCCCGGCGCGGGCGGGACTCAGCGCGGCAGCAGGTGCAGCGGCAGGTCCTGCGCGCGCGCCAGCGCGTCCAGCTGCCGGCGCGTGCGCGTGGCCAGGAAGGCGGCGACGGCCTGGCGCGTGGCCGGCGCCAGCATGCCGGCGCGCGAGGCGTCGGCCACGCCGGCCGCGGCGCACAGCGCGCGTGCGAAATGCGGTTCCAGCGTGGCCAGGGCCACGCGGCCGTCCTTGCAGGGGTAGACGCGGTAGCCGGCGTGCGCGCCGCCGACCAGGCCCTCCGGCGTCGTCAGCCCCCAGCCGCGCGGCAGCGCCATGAAGCCGGCCGCATCCGTCAGCGCGACCTCCAGGAACACCCCGCGGCCCTTGGCCGCGCGCAGCAGTTGGGCCTGCAGCACGGCCTCGCTGGCGGCCAGCGCGCCGCCCATGTCGGCGTACAGGGAGGGCGGCAGCGCCAGGCCGTCCACCAGGCCGTGCTCGGCCTGGTAGGTCAGGTCGTGGCCCGGCTCCTCGGCGCGCGCGCCGGGCGCGCCGACGATGGCCACCTGCGACAGCTGCGGATGGGCCTTGTGCAGCGCGCGCCAGGACAGGCCCAGCCGCGCCAGCGCCGAAGGGCGGAACGAGGTGAGCAGCACGTCGGCGCGCGCCAGTGCGCGCTGCAGCATGCGCTGGCCGGCGTCGCTCTTGAGGTCGGCCTGCCGCACGCGCACGCCCTCGTGCAGCTGCGCGTAGGCGGCCGGCGAGTACGCGGCCATCGGATCGCCGGCGGGCGGCTCCAGCTTGGTGCAGCGCGCACCCATGGCGCGGCAGCGCATCAGCGCGGCCGGGCCAGGCAGGTTCAGCGCCAGGCTCAGGATGCGCACGCCGGCCAGGGGGCGGGGCGTGCGGGCGGGAGCGGTCATGCGTGGTGGTGCAGGGTTGGGTGGGGGCCGCAATCTACCGCAGCCTGCAGCCCGGATGCCTGATGCCTGATGCCTGATGCCTGATGCCTGATGCCTGGTGCCTGGTGCCTGGTGCCTGGTGCCTGGTGCCTGGTGCCTGGTGCCCGGTGCCCGGCCCGGGCGTTGTGCTGGCGCCACGGCGCTGTCCCAGGTTGACGGAATGGTATCTGTAGAGATGCGTATCATTCGCAACTATTGAAGTGGCCGCATCCCTGCGGCAGGCTGACCCGGAGCCCGTACCCCGCGCGGGCCCTGTCCTTTCCAATCGCCCACTGGTCTCGCGCTGCGGCCGCCGTGCCGAGTGCGGCCGTGGGCCCGGCGCCTGGCCACTTCCCGATCCATCGTCCATCCGGAGGAATCCATGTCCTGTTCATCGTCCGAAATCCCCCGCGCCGGCCGCCAGCGGCGGCATGCCCGACGCGGCGCGCGGGCCGGCAACGGGCCGGGTCGCACGTTCCACGCGATGCCGGCCGCCGGCTTCTGATGCAGGTGCGCCGATGAAACCGCTGCCCCTGCGCTACCGGCTGACCGTGCTGTCGCGCACCGCCGCCGCCGTCGCCGGCGGCTACGCGCTGGCCGCGGCCACCGCCGCCGGACTGGGCCTTGGCCTGGCACGGCTCGGCATGGCCCGGGCCGACGCCACGCTGGCCGCCACCATGCTGGCCTTCGTCGCCGCGGCCGTGGCCGCGATGTGGGCCTTCGGCTGCGCCACGGCGCGGCGCGCCTGGCTGGGCATCGCCGCGCCGGCGCTGCTGCTGGGCGCGCTGGCCTGGGCGCTGCGGGGGGCCACGCCATGAGGCCCGACGGCAAGCCCGAGGGCCTGCGCCAGTCCATGAGCTGGCTGCACACCTGGAGCGGCCTGCTGCTGGGCTGGCTGCTGTACGCGGTGTTCTTCACCGGCACGCTGAGCTACTTCGTCGACGAGGTCGACGAATGGATGCGGCCCGAGCTGCACCGCTCGGTGCCGGGGCCGGCCGTCGCCACGGCCGAGCGCGCGCTCGACGCGATGCAGCAGCTCGCGCCCGGCGCCGCCAGCTGGACGCTGAACCTGCCCGGCCCGCGCCAGACCGCCGTGCAGGCCAGCTGGCGCATGCCCGGCGCCGCCGCCGGCCGCGGCGGCACGCAGCGCGCCCAGCTCGACGCCGCCACCGGCGAGAAGATCGAGGTGCGCGAGACGCGCGGCGGCAACTTCCTGTACCGCTTCCACTTCGAGCTGTACGCGATGCCGCGCGTGTGGGGCCGCTGGATCGTCGGCACCGCCACGATGTTCATGTTCGTGGCCATCCTCTCCGGCGTGGTCACGCACAAGAAGATCTTCAGCGAGTTCTTCACCTTCCGGCCGAAGAAGGGCCAGCGCTCCTGGCTGGACGCGCACAACGCCACCGCCGTGCTGGCGCTGCCGTTCCACGTGATGATCACCTTCAGCGGCCTGCTGCTGCTGATGTTCATGCTGATGCCCTGGGGCATCGACGCCGTCTACCAGGGCGACACCCGCACCTTCTTCGCCGAGCGCCGCGGCGGCGCCATGGGGCCGGGCGAGGGCGGCGGGCGCCGCGCCGAGGCGCCGCCCGGGGCCGCGCCGCTGGCGCCGATCGCGCCGATGTTGCAGCTGGCGCAGGCGCGCTGGCCCGAGCACGGCGTGGGCAGCATCACGGTGCAGAACCCCGGCACCACGCGCGCCACGGTCGAGCTGCGCCAGGGCGGCAGCGACAGCCTGTCCGGCCGCGGCGGCAGCGAGCGGCTGCTGTTCGACGGCGCGACCGGCGAGGCCCGCAGCCTGCCGCCGCCGCGCCCGCCGTCCGCGGCCGGCACGCTCTACGACTGGTTCACCGGGCCGCACCTGGCGCATTTCGCCGGGCCGGCGACGCGCTGGCTGCTGTTCCTGTCCGGCGTGCTGGGCACGGTCATGGCCGGCTCGGGCATGGTGCTGTGGGTGGTCAAGCGGCTGCCGGAGCGGCGCAAGCTGGGCCGCACGCCGCGCGGCCACCGGCTCGTGGAGATCCTGAACGTGGCCGCACTGGCCGGCCTGTCGGTGGCCGTGGCGGCCTACTTCTGGGCCAACCGGCTGCTCCCGGCCGGGCTGCAGGGGCGGGCCGACACGGAGATCCAGGTGTTTTTCGCCGCCTGGGGGCTGTGCCTGCTGCACGCGCTGCTGCGCCCGCACCGGCGCGCCTGGGCCGAGCTGATGGGGCTGGCGGCGCTGGCCTTCGCGGCGCTGCCGCTGCTGAACGCGGCCACCGGCGGCGCGCCGCTGCCGGTGGCGATCGCGCGCGGGCAATGGAGCATCGCCGGCTTCGACCTGGTGGTGCTGTTCCTGGCCGCGGTGCACGGCTTCATCGCCTGGAAGCTGCGCGGTACCGCGCCCGTCGCGGCTCCCGCGCGCCGCCCGGCCGGCGGCGGCCGTCCGGCGCAGCCCGTGCCGCAGGCGCAGGAGCAGAGCCCATGACCGCCTGGATCGCCTGGGCCTTCGGCCTGCCCGGCTTCGCCGCGCTGAGCCTGGCCATGGAGCGCCACCAGCTGCAGGTGTTCGACCGCCCGCTCGGCCGCGGTGCGGCCTGGGCCGCGCGGCTGGCCGGCATCGCGCTGCTGCTGGTCGCGCTGGCCTGGTGCGCCACGGCCTGGCACGGCGCCGTCGCCGCCGTCGCCTGGCTCGGCGTGCTCAGCTTCGCGGCGCTGCCCGTGGGCCTGCTGCTGACCTACCGGCCGCGCCGGCTGCCGCTGCTGGCGGCCGTGGTGCTGGCCGCCGGCGTGCTGGCGGCGCTGTTTCTCACGCCGTAGGCGCCGGCGAGGGGGCCCCCGTCAGGCGGCGGCCGACGCCGGCGCCAGGGCCGCCAGCAGGCTGCGGTCGCCGTCCGCGTCGCGGATGCGGCTGGGCAGGCCCATGCGCTCCAGCAGCGCCAGCCAGGGCCGCACCGGCAGCTCCTCGATGTTGTGCATGCGGCCGGTGTCCCAGGTGCCGTCGGCGATCAGCCGCGCGGTGGCGGCGGCCGGCACGCCGGCGGTGTAGGCGATGGCCTGGCTGCCGACCTCGCGGTAGCAGGCCGCGTGGTCGCAGACGTTGTAGAGCAGCGCCTCGTGCGGCCGGCCGTCGCGCGTGCCGCGCACCAGGTCGCCGATGCAGGTCAGGCCCTGGTAGGTCGGCGCCAGCGAGGCCGGGTCGGGCAGCACGGCCTTGACCACCTTCAGCGGCACGACCTCCAGGCCCTCGGCCGTGCGCACCGGCCGCTCCGAGAGCAGGCCCAGGGTGTTCAGCACCGTGAACACGTTGATGTAGTGGTCCGAGAAGCCCATCCAGAAGCGGATGTCGGGCACGCCCAGGTGCTGCGACAGCGAATGCAGCTCGTCGTGGCCGGTCAGGTAGGTGGCCTGGCGGCCGACGCCGGGCAGGTCCCATTCGCGGCGCTTCTCGAACATGCGGTTCGCCGTCCAGCGGCCCTGCTGCCAGGACCAGACGGTGCCGGTGAACTCGCGGAAGTTGATCTCCGGGTCGAAGTTGGTCGCGAACCAGCGGCCGTGCGAGCCGGCGTTGGTGTCGATGATGTCGATCGCGTCCACCTGGTCGAACAGCTCGTCCACGGCCAGCCGCGCGTAGGCGTTGACCACGCCCGGGTCGAAGCCGGCGCCCAGCACCGCCGTCACGCCGGCGGCGGCGCATTCGGCGCGGTGTTTCCACTCGTGGTTGGCGTACCAGGGCGGGGTCTCGCAGATGCGGTCCGGGTCCTCGTGGATCGCGGTGTCGATGTAGGCCGCGCCGGTGGCGATGCAGGCCGACAGCACGGCCATGTTCAGGAACGACGAGCCGGCCTGGACCACGATCTGCGCGCCGGTGCGGCGGATCAGCGCGGCCGTGGCCTGCACGTCCAGCGCGTCGACCGCATGCGCCTGCAGGACGCCCGGCTGCTGCAGGCTGCCCTTGGCATGGACCGATGCCACGATGGCCTGGCACTTGGCCAGCGTGCGCGAGGCGACGTGGATGTCGCCCAGTTGCGCGTTGTGCCGGGCGCACTTGTGGGCCGCCACGTGGGCGACGCCGCCGGCGCCGATGATCAGGACGTTGCGTTTCATGGCCGGGTGATCCTCAGGAAAGGCTGTCGACGTAGTCCTGGTAGCCGAACGCGCGTACCAGGCGGATGCCGCCGTCCAGCTCGCGGACGGCGATGGCGGGCATGCGCACGCCGTTGAACCAGTTCTTCTTGACCATGGTGTAGCCGCCGGCGTCGCGCAGCGAGAGGCGCGCGCCGGGCGCCAGCGGCTGCTCGAAGCGGAACTCGCCGAACACGTCGCCGGCCAGGCAGGTGTTGCCGCACACCAGGTAGCGGTGCGGGCCGGCATCGGGCTGCACGCTGGCCTGCAGGCCGTAGACCAGCAGGTCGGGCATGTGCGCCTCGGTGGCGGCGTCGACGATGGCCAGCGGCTTGCCGTTGTGCAGCACGTCCAGCACCGTCACCTCCAGCGTGGTGCTCTGGGTCACGACGGCCTCGCCGGGCTCCAGGTAGACCTGCACGCCGTGCCGGTCGGCGAAGCGGCGCAGCCGCGCGCAGAAGGCGTCGAGCGGGTAGTCCGGCGCGGTGAAGTGGATGCCGCCGCCCAGGCTGATCCAGCGCGCCTGCGACAGCAGCTCGCCGTAGCGCGCCTCGAGTTCGCCCAGCAGCGCGTCGAAGCGCGCGAAGTCGCGGTTGTCGCAGTTGTTGTGGACCATGAAGCCGTCCGCGCCCAGCGCCAGCGCCTCGGCCAGCCGGCGCGGGTCGGATTCGCCGAGCCGGCTGAACGGCCGCGCCGGGTCGGCCAGGTCGTAGCCCGAGGCGCTGACGCCGGGGTTGAGCCGCAGCCCGCGTGGGATGCCGGCCGCGCGGCCGCCCAGGCGCTGCAGCTGCGACAGCGAGTTGAAGACGATCCGGTCGGCGTGGGCCACGGCCTCGTCGATCTCGTGCCCGGCCCAGGCCACGCTGTAGGCGTGGGTCTCGCCGCCAAACTTCTCGCGGCCGAGCCGGACCTCGTGCAGCGAGGAGGAGGTGGTGCCGTCCAGGTGCTCGCGCATCAGGTCGAACACGCTCCAGGCGGCGAAGCATTTCAGCGCCAGCAGCACCTTGGCGCCGGACTGCGCACGTACGTGCGAGACCGTCCGCAGGTTGCGCAGCAGGGCGTGCTTGTCGATCAGGTAGTAGGGGGTCTGCAGCATGGCGGGGCGAAACGGGAAAGCGGCCGCGCCGGCGTGTACGGCCCTGCGCCGGGGCAGGGGCCGTGCACGCCGGCGGCGTGGGGAGGCAGCGCGTTCAGCGCGGCGTCGGCGGATAGGAAGACGCGGCCGGCAAGGCACGCAGGTGCCTGGCCCGAGGGTGGTGGTCCGGCGCGCCGGTGGCGCGCGCGGCGGTGAAGTCTTCCGTTTGGGTGGTGTTCAGCGAGCCTGGAACGATCCCCAATTGGAAGAGGGCGTCTGTCGACATGGCGTCCTCCCCAACCAGCAGATGCAGCGCTGCACCCGTGCAGCGCTGGCGAACAAAGCTGCGGATTCCATCACATCCCGGCATAACCGCATGGCACAGGGGGGTGTTGCCATGCCTTGTCCGCCTGGGGCGGGCCGTGTCCGCCTGGGGCGGGTCAGTCGTCCGCGCAGCGGTAGCTGGCGGCCAGCGCGGGGTCGCCGCCCTGGTAGCGCGGGTACTGCGGATAGCGGCACATGGGTTTGGACGCGATGGTCGCGAACGGCGCCAGCGCCTGCTGGTTCGTCAGCGTGTAGTGCGCGGCCGGACGGATGCCTTTCTCGACCCAGTCCTCCAGCACGGCCAGCAGGTCCACGCGGCCGGGAATGCCGTGCGCCGGTGCGTTCGCCGTGCCCGCGGCCACGCCGCCGGAGGTGTGCGGCAGGCCGGTGGCGGCATAGGCCACGAAGAACTCCTCGACCGCGGCCGCGCCCATGCGTGCGGCCACCGCGTCCCGGTAGTTCAGGCCGGTCCAGGGGCTTTGCGCGGTGTCGGACAGGTCCTCGCGCAGGATCAGCCGGCCGCCGCGCGCGCGGAAGGCCGACAGGTCGGTGTCGGTCGCGTCCATCCACTGCGAGACCTGCAGCACGCGCTCGCGCCAGGCGGCCGGGTCGTAGGCCAGCGGGTCGAAGGCGGCGTCCTGCGCGATGAAGTAGCGCACGTAGCCGTTGCCGTAGCGGTAGACCTGGTTGATGCCGTCGGCGGCGGGGCCGGCGGTCGGCGGCGCGGTGCCGACCAGCCAGTTCGACCAGTTGCCGGCCAGGCCCTCGCCGCCGAAGCCGAAGCCCGCGTAGGCCTGCATGCCGTTGGCCACCGGGAACGCGAACCGGTAGCCCGCGTGCGCGGACTGGATCACCGCGAGCTGCGCGGCGGACAGGCAGCCCGGGCCCTCGTCGCCGCCCGAGGGGCAGGCCTTGGCGGCGAGCGCGGCCTCGGCCAGCGGCTTGCAGGCGCGGTACTGGCTGACCACGCCGTCGGCGATGCCGTCCAGTGCGTCGCAGGCCGCGGCCACGGTGTCGTGCACCAGCTGGGTCTTGCCGCCCAGCCAGGCGCCCGGCGCGCTCTGGCGGATGCCGCCGATCCAGTTGCCGAAGGTCTGCAGGCCGGTCCAGTTCATCACCGGGTCGATCGAGACGATGCCGTCGTAGTCGCCGGGGTAGCGCTGCGCCATCACCATGCCCTCGCGCCCGCCTTCGGAGCCGCCCATGTAGTAGCTCTTCATCGGCTTGTGCCGGTAGTAGCGCTCGCCCAGCGCGACGGCCACGTCGTGCGTCTTCTTGTAGGCCGCGTAGGCGAAGTTGACCAGCGCCTCCCGGTTCAGCGCGAACGCGAAGATCTCCACGCCGGCCTGGTTCTGGTGGCCCGAGTCGGTGCCGGCCGTCATGTAGCCGCGCGTGATCGGGCGCGGCACGTCCGGCGGCGCCGCGCGGCTGAAGTCCAGGCCGTTGACCAGCGTGCCGTTGTAGCCGGCGCCGCCGAACTGCAGCTTCTTGCCGTTCCAGCTGGTGGGCAGGTTGACCTGGCTGTTGATCACCGGCGCGGCCGGGTCCGCCGGGCGGATCTGGACCAGCAGCTCGCAGTATTCCGGCGTGCCGAGCACGGTGGCCGTGCCGCCGGCGTTCGGCGCGTCGGCCACGGCGGCCTTCAGCGTGGCGGACGTGACGACGGCGCCGCCCGTGGGCTCGCCGATCCTCGCGGCCTCCACGCCCTGGCCGGCCAGGGCGGCGCAGGCGCGGGCGGCGTCGGCGACCACCAGCGGCGTGGCGAAGCTGTCGCCGTCGTCGCTGCCGCTGCAGGCGGCGAGCAGAGCGCTGGCGGCCAGCGCGATCAGGGTCTTGGGTGCGGGCGATGGGGTCATCATGTCTCCTTGGTCATGGTGGGATGGCAGTCCGGGCGGGCGGCGGGGCTTCAGCGTGGCGGCGGGCCTCCTTTCGTGGCGTTGCGGGCCGGTGCGGAACGGGCGGCGCTCACCACTCGGCCGGCAGGCCGACGTAGTTTTCCGCCAGCGCGGTCGAGGCCGCGCGCGACTGGACCAGGTAGTCCAGCTCGGCCTCCTGGATCTTCTGGCCGAAGCCGGCGTTCTCCGGGAAGCGGTGCATCAGCGAGGTGAACCACCAGGAGAAGCGCTCGGCCTTCCAGACGCGGCGCAGGCAGGTCTCCGAGTAGTGGTCGATGCCGGCGCTGGACTTCTCGCCGTAGTGCTCGCGCAGCGCCTGCCACAGGTAGCCCACGTCCGAGGCCGCCAGGTTCAGGCCCTTGGCACCGGTGGGCGGCACGATGTGGGCCGCGTCGCCGGCCAGGAACAGCCGGCCGAAGCGCATCGGCTCGGCCACGAAGCTGCGCAGCGGCGCGATGCTCTTTTCCAGCGAGGGGCCGGTGACCAGGCGCTCGGCGGCCTCCGGGTCCAGGCGGCGGCGCAGCTCGTCCCAGAAGGCCTCGTCGCTCCAGCGCTCTACCTGCTCGTCCAGGCTGCACTGCACGTAGTAGCGGCTGCGCTGCGTGCTGCGCATGCTGCACAGCGCGAAGCCGCGTTCGGTGTTGGCGTAGATCAGCTCGTGGGAGACCGGCGGCACGTCGGCCAGGATGCCGAGCCAGCCGAACGGGTAGACCTTCTCGTACTCGGTGACGGCGCCGGCGGGGACGCTCTTGCGGCTGACGCCGTGGTAGCCGTCGCAGCCGGCGATGAAGTCGCACGCGAGCGTGCGGGTCTGGCCGTCCTGGGTGTAGGTGACCGAGGGCCGGTCGCCGTCGAAGCCGTGCAGCGCCACGTCCCCGGCCTCGTAGACGGTGACGAGGCCGGCGGCGGCGCGCGCCTCCATCAGGTCGCGCGTGACCTCGGTCTGGCCGTACACCGTCACGCGCTTGCCGCCCGACAGGCCGTGCAGGTCGATGCGGTGGCGCCGGCCCTTGAACAGCAGCTCGATGCCGTCGTGCGGCAGGCCCTCGGCCAGCGCGCGCCGGTCCACGCCCGCGGCCTTCAGCAGGTCCATCGTGATCTGCTCCAGCACGCCGGCGCGGATGCGGCCGAGCACGTAGTCGCCGCTCTGGCGCTCCAGGATGACGTTGTCGATGCCGGCCTGGTGCAGCAGCTGGCCGAGCAGCAGCCCCGACGGGCCGGCGCCGATGATGGCGACTTGAGTGCGCATGGAATGTCTCCGCAGGTGTTGGAACACCCGCCAGCGTAGGGCCGGCGGGCGCCGGCCGCATCGGCGGGAGGCGCGCGCTGTGCGATCATCGGCCGGCTTGCGCGATCATCGCGCAATAGCTGGATTGCGGAGCGCTTGCATGACCATCGCCAAAGCGGACCTGATCGAAGGCATGGCCAAGGGCATGGCCGTGCTGGAGAGCTTCGACACCGAGCGCCAGCGGCTGAACGCCACGCTGGCCGCGCAGCGCGCCGGCATCACGCGCGCGGCGGCGCGGCGCCACCTGCTGACGCTGGAGCACCTGGGCTACCTGGAATCCGACGGCGGCTACTTCTGGCTCGCGCCCAAGGTGCTGCGCTTCTCCGGCAGCTACCTGGCCTCGGCGCGGCTGCCGCGCGCGATCCAGCCGACGCTGAACCGGCTGGCCGCGCAGACCGGCGAGTCGTTCTCGGCCGTGGTGCGCGACGGCGACGAGGTCGTCATCGTCGCGCGCAGCGGCACGCTGCGCATGCTGGCCTACGGCCTGCACCTGGGCGCGCGGCTGCCGCTGCACGCCACCTCCACCGGCCGCGTGCTGTTGGCCGCCGAGCCGCGCGCGGCCTTCGCCGCCTGGATGAAGGGCCGCGAGCTGGTACGCCTGACCCGGCACACGGTGACCGAGCCGCGGCGCTTCCGCCAGTGCATCGACGCGGTGCGCCGGCAGGACTACTGCGTCGCCATCGAGGAGCACGAGCTGGGCGTGCACGCGCTGGCCGTGCCGCTGCGCGACATGCAGGGCCGCACCGTGGCGGCGCTGAACGTGGTGGCCTCGCCGGCCCGCACCGGCCGCGAGGCCATGGAGCGCGAGCTGCTGCCGGCCATGCTGGAGGCGGCGCGCGAGCTGCGCGGCCTGCTGTAGCCGGCGGCCTACTTCGCGGCCATCGCCATGTAGTCCACCGTCAGGTGCGCCAGCGTGCGCACGCCGATCAGCAGGCTGGCCTCGTCCATGAAGAACAGCGGCGAGTGGTTGGCCGGGGCCTTGGCCGCGTCCTGGCCCGGCGGCGTGGCGCCGAGGAACACGAACAGGCCCGGCACCGCCTGCGCGAAGAACGAGAAGTCCTCGCCGGCGGTGCTCTTGGGCATGACGTGCGTGCGCACGCCGGGCACGCGGGCCAGGCTCGGGACCATCCTGGCGGTCAGCGCCGGATCGTTCACCGTGGCGGCGTAGCCGTCGGGCTCGAAGTGCACGTGGGCCGAGCCGCCGCCGCTCTGCGCGATCAGCCCGGCGGTCTCGCCCATGCGCTTCATGATGAAGGTGCGCATGCCCTCGTCGTAGGTGCGCAGCGTGCCGCTCATCTTCACCTCCTCGGGGATGATGTTGTAGCGGGTGCCGCCCTGGATCGTGCCCACGCTGAGCACCGAGGGCTCCTGCGTCACGTTGACCTGGCGGCTCTCGATGGTCTGCAGGCCCAGCACGATCTGCGAGGCCAGCACGATCGGGTCGATGCCGGACCAGGGCTGCGAGCCGTGCGTCTGCCGGCCCTTGACGTCGATCTTGAACGCGTCCGAGCCGGCCGTGATCGGGCCGGCCCGGTAGCCGATCGCGCCGGTGTTGGTGGCGGCCCACAGGTGCAGCCCGAACACCACCTCGGGCTTGGGCGCGTCGAAGGCGCCTTCGGCCAGCATGCGGCGCGAGCCGCCGATTTCGCCGTTCGGCAGCTTTTCCTCGGCCGGCTGCAGCAGCAGCTTGACGGTGCCCGGCAGCTGGTCCTTCATCGAGGCCAGCACCTCGGCCACGCCCATCAGGATGGCGACGTGGCCGTCGTGGCCGCAGGCGTGCATCACGTCGACCTCCTTGCCGTCCCAGGTGGCGCGCACCTTGGACGCGAACGGCAGGTCGACCTGTTCCTTGACGGGCAGGGCGTCCATGTCGGCGCGCAGCGCCACCACCGGGCCCGGCCGGCCGCCCTGGAGCGTGGCGACCACGCCGGTCACGGCCACGCCCTCGCGCACCTCGTAGCCGAGCTGCTTCAGGTGCGCGGCGACCAGTGCGGCGGTGCGCCGCTCCTGGTTGCCCAGTTCGGGGTGCTGGTGGACGTCGCGCCGCCAGCCGATGACCTTCTGCTCGATGGCCTGGGACCGCTGCGCGATCAGCGGGTACAGCGCCTGCGCGGCGGCCGGGGCGGGCACCGGTGCGGGCTGGTCCTGGGCGGCGGCGCACAGGGACAGGGCGGCGAGCGCGGCCGGGAGCAGGCGGCGCACGGGGGATGGCAGGCGGGGGATCATGGGCGGTGCGTATACGAGTTGGAAGAGAAGCAAGCTTAGGTGCTGACCTGTGCCCGTGTCCAATGGAATCGCCGGCCGCTCAGCGCCCGGCGCGCGTGCCGGCGGAGGCGGCGGTCAGCTGGCGCAGCTCTTCGAGCAGCCGGGTGGCGGGGCCTGGCAGCAGCCCCGCCCGCCGGCGGAAGGCGGTCAGGGTTCTGCGGTCCGACGCGCCTGGAATGTCCAGCGCATCGACGATCCCGGCCTTGCGCTCGGCGTCGTACATCGGCTCGGGCATCCAGCCCAGAAAGCCGGAGCGGCCGATCAGGCTCTTCAGCACCGTGACGGACCGCGTCTCGACGACCACGTCGGGGGGCGGCAGCCGGTGCCGGGCGAATACCCGCTTCATGTGCTCGTACGGGCCGGTGCCCTTGGGAAAGACGGCCCATCGCTCGGCCAGCGTGTCCTTCAGCGCCAGCCCGGGCTTGCCGCGCAGCGGATGCCTTTTGCCGGCCACGACATGGCTGGTGTCTTCCCAGCGGCAATCGCCGATGGCTTCGATCTCGTCGCTGTCGCTCGTCGCCACTCCGAGCGCGAGGTCGATCTCGCGTGCGACCAATGCGTCGGCCAGGCGGTCCCACACCCCTTCGACCACGTGGACGCGCAGGTTCGGCCACTTCTTGCAGACGCTCCCCAATGCCAGCGGCAACACGTGGCACGCAATGCTGCCGACCGCTCCGACCCGGATCGTTCCCTTGGCCAGTCCCAGCATGGCCTTGATTTCCTCTTCGGCGTGATCGGCTTCGCGCTGCAGCAAGGTGGCGTGCGGCAGCAGCGCGCGCCCGATGTCGGTGAGCTGCATGCCCTTGGTGTGGCGCTCGAACAGGGGCGCGCCGACATGCTCCTCGAGCCGCCTGATCGTGCGGCTGAGCGCCGGCTGCGTCACGTTGAGTGCTTCGGCCGCTCTGCCCAGGCTGCCGGAGGCTGCGACGACGTTGAAGGCGCCCAGCTGGTGCAAGTCGAAAGCCATGCCAAAGAGTAATGACTTTGTCTTGAAAAAGCAATTTCCAAGCAAGTCCAGCGACTCGACACTGCGCCCCTCGAGACAGACGAACCCCTGCCATCGCGCATCGCCAAGGACGAAGAAATGACCGCATCCGCACTGCTCACCACGCGCCCGACGGCCGCCGCCTCCCATCCCATCACGGTCCGCGATGCCGTCGTCGACCTCATGCGGCGCTTCGGCATGACCTCGGTGTTCGCCAATCCCGGCTCCACCGAACTGCCGATGTTCCGGGACTTCCCCAGCGACTTCCGCTACGTGCTGGGCCTGCAGGAGGCCACGGTCGTCGGCATGGCCGACGGCTTCGCGCAGGCCACGCGCAACGCCGCGTTCGTCAACCTGCATTCCGCTGCGGGCGTCGGCAACGCCATGGGCAACATCTTCACCGCGCACAAGAACCGCACGCCGCTGGTCATCACGGCCGGGCAGCAGGCGCGCTCCATCCTGCCGTTCGATCCTTTCCTGTCGTCGGCGCAGGCGACCGAACTGCCCAAGCCCTACGTCAAGTGGAGCATCGAGCCGGCGCGCGCGCAGGATGTCCCGCTGGCCATCGCGCGGGCCTACTACGTGGCCATGATGCCGCCGCGCGGCCCGGTCCTGGTGTCGGTGCCGGTCGACGACTGGGACCAGCCTGCCGAACTGGTGGCGACGCGGGTGGTCAGCAGCGAGGTGCGGCCGCAGCCTTCGGTGCTCGGGCGGATCGGTGACGCGCTCGACGCCAGCGCGCGGCCGGCCATCGTCGTCGGCGCGGCCGTGGACCGCGACGGCGCCTGGGACGACGTCGTCGCGCTCGCGGAGGCACACAACGCCCGCGTCTGGGCCGCGCCGATGTCGGGGCGCTGCAGCTTCCCCGAGGACCACCGCCTGTTCGCCGGCTTCCTGCCGGCGATGCGCGAGAGGATCGTCGACCTGCTGGCCGGCCACGATCTGATCCTCGTCATCGGCGCCCCGGCCTTTGCCTACCACGTGGAAGGCGCGGGCCCGCACATCCCGCAGGGATCGACGCTGTGCCAGCTGACGGAAGACCCCGACACCGCGGCCTGGACCGCCGTCGGCACCACGGCCGTGGGCAGCATCCGCCTCGGCGTGCAGGACCTGCGGGCGCGCCCGGCGCCGCAGCCGCGCCCGGCGCCCGCGCTGCGGGCCCCTGCGCCGCGGGCGGAGCCGTCGGCATGCATGTCCGTCGCCTACGTGCTGCAGACGCTGGCCGAACTGCGCCAGCCCGGCGACATCGTGGTGGAGGAGGCGCCCAGCGCGCGGCCCGTCATGCAGCAGTACCTGCCCATGACGCGCACGCAATCCTTCTACACCATGGACAGCGGCGGCCTGGGCTACGGCATGCCGGCTGCCGTCGGCGTGGCGCTGGCACAGCCGGGCCGGCGCATCATCGGCGTGATCGGCGACGGCTCCAGCATGTATTCGATCCAGGCCCTGTGGAGCGCGGCCCAGCACGAGCTGCCGATCACCTTCGTGATCCTGAACAACCGGCGCTACGCCGCGCTGCAGGATTTCGCGCCGGCGTTCGGGTTCGCCGCCACCGACGTGGTGCAGGGCACGGAACTGCCGGACCTCGATTTCGCCGCGCTGGCCGCGGGCATGGGCTGCCAGGGGCAGCGCGTGACCGACGCCGGCGCGCTGCGCGACGTGCTGGCCCAGGCGCTGGCCAGCGGCCGGCCGAACCTGGTCGACGTGCGCGTCGCCTGAACCAGCCCCGCGCCGGCCCGGGGGAACGTTTCCCCGGGCCCTTCATTCCCACCACCTGGAGACAAACCGATGCAGATTTCCATGCTGATCGACGGCGCGCAGGCGCAGGCCCGCAACGGTGCCACCTTCGAGCGCCGCAATCCCCTGGACGGCAGCGTCGCGACCGTTGCACCTGCGGCGACGCCGGAGGATGCCGTGGCGGCCGTCGAGGCGGCGGCCGCCGCGTTCGAATCCTGGTCGCGAACCGGCCCGGGCGAGCGCCGCGCACTGCTGATGAAGGCGTCGCAGGCCCTGGAGGCCAAGGCCGACGCCTTGGCTGCCGCGGTCGCCGCGGAGACCGGCGCGTCCGCCATCTGGGCCGGGTTCAACGTGCACCTGGCCGCCGGCATGCTGCTGGAAGCCGCCTCGCTGACGACGCAGATCGGCGGGCAGGTCATTCCATCGGACGTGCCGGGCAGCCTGGCCATGGCGGTGCGCCAGCCGGCCGGCGTGGTCCTCGGCATCGCGCCCTGGAATGCGCCGGTCATCCTGGCGGTGCGCGCCATCGCCACGCCGCTGGCCTGCGGCAACACCGTGGTCCTCAAGGGCAGCGAGATCTGCCCGGCGACGCATGGCCTGATCATCGAGGCGCTGCAGGAGGCCGGCCTGCCCAAAGGCGTCGTCAACTTCGTCACGAACGCGCCGGCCGATGCCGCTGCCGTGGTCGAGGCCATGGTGGCCCACCCCGCGGTGCGCCGCGTCAACTTCACCGGTTCCACGCATGTCGGCAAGCTCATCGCGGCGACCTGCGCCAGGTACCTCAAGCCGGTGGTGCTGGAACTCGGCGGCAAGGCGCCGCTCGTCGTGCTGGACGATGCCGACGTGGACGCGGCGGTGGACGCCGCGGTCTTCGGCGCGTTCGCCAACTCGGGCCAGATCTGCATGTCGACCGAACGCATCATCGTCGACGCGCGCATCGCCGACGTCTTCGTCGACAAACTCGCCAGGCGTGCCGCCGGCCTGCCGCTGGGCGATCCGCGCAAGGGACCGGTCGTGCTGGGGTCGGTGGTCGACATGGGCACGGTCGCGCGCTGCAACGCCCTGATCGACGACGCCGTGGCCAAGGGCGGCCGGCTCGTCATCGGCGGCAAGGCCACCGACACGCTGATGCCCGCGACGCTGATCGACCACGTGACGCCGGACATGCGCATCTTCCACGAGGAGGCCTTCGGCCCGGTGAAGGGCATCGTCCGCGTCGACGGCCCCGAGGAAGCCGTCGCCTGCGCCAACGACAACGCCTATGGCCTGTCGGCCGCCGTGTTCGGCCGCGACGTGGCGCGCGCCATGCGGGTGGCCGGGCGCATCGAGTCGGGCATCTGCCACGTCAACGGCCCCACGGTGCACGACGAAGCGCAGATGCCCTTCGGCGGCGTCAAGGGCAGCGGCATCGGGCGCTTCGGCGGCCAGGCCGGCATCGATGCCTTCACCGAACTGCGCTGGCTGACGGTGCAGACCTCGCCGCGCCACTACCCCTTCTGAACCGGCCCGCCGCCCGGGTCCGCCAGCCGCCGTGCGCCTGGCGCGGGCCGGTGCGCCCTCTCGATTCGCATGGAGACAGACATGAACACCATTTCCCTTCGCCGCATCGGCGCCCGGCCGGCCGGGCGCCGCGCCATGCTCGCCGTGGTCGCCGCCACGGCTCTCGGCCTGCCCGCGGGCGTCCTCGCCCAGGCCTGGCCCGCCAAGCCGATCAAGATCGTCGTGAACTTTCCCCCGGGCGGCGCGGCCGACCAGATCGCCAGGTCGCTGGCGCAGCCGCTGCAGGAGGCGCTCGGCCAGCCCGTGGTGGTGGAGAACAGGAGCGGCGCCGGCGGCAACATCGGCGGCGAGGCGGTGGCCAGGGCCGCGCCCGATGGCTACACCCTGCTGATGAGTTCGGGCGGCATGGTGTCGGTCAACCCGCACATCTATCCGAAGATGTCGTTCGACCCGGGCAAGGATCTGGTGCCGGTGGCCGCCGCCGCCCGCGTGCTCGTCTTCCTCGTGACGTCGCCCGCCTTCCCGGCCAAGGACGCCAAGGAGTTCCTGGCGCAGTTGCGGGCCAGGCCGGGCAAGCTGTCGTTCGGTTCGCCGGGCAACGGCAGCTCGCCGCACCTGGCGGCCGAGATGATGAAGTCGCAGGCCAAGGTGTTCGCGACGCACGTGCCGTACCGCGGCGCGGCGCCGGCGCTGACGGACCTGCTGGCCGGCCAGGTGGATTTCCTGTTCGATCCGGGCGTGGCCATCCCGCACATCAAGGCCGGCAGGCTCAAGCTGCTGGCCGTCGGCAGCCCGAAGCGCTCGCCGCTGTTTCCCGACGTGCCGACGCTCGACGAGGTCGGCCTGAAGGGCTTCGATGCGGACACCATCTTCGGCCTGTACGCACCGGCCGGCACGCCGGCCGCAATCGTCGACCGCCTCAACCGCGAGATCAACACGGCGCTGTCCCAGCCCGGGCCGCGCGAGCGCATCGTCGCGCTCGGCGGCGAGCCGACGCCGATGACGCCGGCCCAGTTCCACGACAAGGCCATGGAGGATGCCGAGCGCTTCGGCAAGCTCATCCGCGAGCGCCGGATCGTCGGCGACTGAGGCGCACGCCCATCCATTCATCATCGACGGAGAGTGCAATGAAAGTCGCAGTCGTCGGCGCCGGCGCCATGGGCTCCCTGTTCGGCGGGTTGCTGGCCGAGCAGGGACACGCGGTCACGCTGATCGATGTGAACGCGGCGCACCTGGATGCCATCCGGGCGCAAGGCCTGCGGTTGCAGACCGGATCGGGCGACCGGTACGTCACGGCGCTCGGCGCCTGCCGCCCCCCGGAGGCACGGGAGCCGCCGGACCTGCTGGTCGTGTTCACCAAGACCCTGCATACCGCCGGCGCGCTGTCGGGCGTCGCGCACCTGCTGGGGCCCGGCACGCAGGTGCTGTCCCTGCAGAACGGCCTGGGCAACGTCGAGGCCATCCGGCAGCACGTCGCGCTGGACCGCATCCTGATCGGCGTGACGACCTGGCCGGCTGACCTGGCCGGTCCCGGCCATGTCCGGTCCCACGGCCAGGGCATCGTCCGGCTGATGTCCGCCGACGGGCAGTTGCGGCCGAAGCAGGCCGAGGCCGTGCGGGCGCTGCAGGAGGCCGGGCTCTGCTGTACGGCCGATACCGCGGTGTGGTCGGCCATCTGGGAGAAGGTGGCCTTCAACGCCGCCTTGAACGGCATCTGCGCGGTCAGCGGCTGCACGGTGGACCAGCTGGGCGGGGTCGCCGATGGCCAGGCCCTGGCCTTCGCCGTGGCCGACGAGGTGATGTCCGTGGCCCATGCGCAGGGCATCGAAGCGAATGCCGAGGCCTGCAAGGCGCGCATCGCCGATGCCATCGCGCACCACGTGGGCCACAAGCCGTCGATGCTGCAGGACGTGCTGGCGGGACGCAAGACCGAGGTCGAGGCCATCCACGGCGCGGTGGTCGCGGCCGCGGCCGTCCATGGCGTGCCGGTCCCCCACACCCGCACGCTGCTGCAACTCGTGCGCCTGGTGGAGGCGCGCGCCGGCACCGCCGCGGCCTGAGGCGCCACGCGCCACGTTTCTTTGAACGACCTGGAGATGACCATGCGAAATCGACGTTTCATCCTGACCGCCTGCGCCATGCTGGCCGGCACGTGCCTGGGCCCGGCATCGGCCGAGAACTACCCGTCCAAGCCGATCCGCTGGGTCGTGGCGTACGCGGCCGGCGGCGGTTCGGACGCCCTGGCGCGCGCGGTCGGCACGCAGTTGTCGACGCAGCTCGGGCAGCCGGTGCTGGTCGACAACCGGCCCGGCGGCGCGACCGCCATCGCCGCCGAGAACGTGGCCAAGTCGCCCGGCGACGGCTACACCGTGTTCACGGCCGACAACGGCACGCTGATCTTCAACACCGCCTTGTTCACGAAGCTCCCCTACGACCCGAAGAAGGACTTCGTCCCGGTCGGGCTGATGGCGCGCTTTCCGCTGCTGCTCGCGGTGAATCCCGGTGCCGGCTACGCGGATGTCAAGGCGCTCATCGAGGCCGCGAAGGCCAGCCCCGGCAAGCTCAGCTACGCGACGCCCGGCATCGGCGGCCCGCACCACCTGGCCATGGAGATGCTGAAGGAGCGCGCCAGGATCGATGTGGTGCACGTCGCCTACCGCGGCGCGGCCCCGGCCATCCAGGATGTCGTCGGAGGGCAACTGCCGCTGATGGTGGTGGACACGGCGGCCGGCATGCAGATGATCAAGGCCGGCAAGCTGAAGGCGCTGGCCACGTTCTCGAAGACGCGGCTGGGCGCCATGCCGGACGTGCCGACGCTGATGGAGCTCGGCTACACCGACATCGAGGCCTTCGCCTGGCAGGGCCTCGTCGTCCCGTCCTCCACGCCGAAGGACGTCGTCGCCAGGCTCAGCACCGAGCTGCAGAAGGCCATCCGCTCGGCGCCGGTGCAGGCCCAGTTCGACGCCATGGGCCTGGAGCCGACGCCTTCCGACGCCGCCGCCATGCACAGGCTGTGGGCGCAGGACGACCAGTACTGGCCCCGCCTGATCCGCGAGCGCGGCATCTCGCTGGATTGAGGCGGTCCGGGAGGCCGCGTCAGACCGGCGCGCCGGTCTGCGGTGCCGCGGGCCGCGCCGCGTAGCGCCGCGCCACCACCGCGCAGACCATCAGCTGCATCTGGTGGAACAGCATCAGCGGCAGCACGATGGCGCCGGCCACGCTGGCGGGGAACAGCACGTTGGCCATGGGCACGCCGCTGACCAGGCTCTTCTTGGAGCCGCAGAACACGATGGTGATCTCGTCCTCGGTCGAGAAGCCCAGGCGCCGGCAGCTCCACATCAGGAGGCTCATCACCAGGCCCAGCAGCAGCGCGCAGACGATGGCCAGCCCGCCCAGCGCCGGCAGCGGCAGCGCCGACCACAGCCCGCCCAGCACCGCGTGGCTGAAGGCGCCGTAGACCACCAGCAGGATGGAGCCCTGGTCCACCACCTTCAGCAGCGCCGCGTGGCGCTTGACGAAGCCGCCGATGCGCGGCTGCAGCAGGTGCCCGGCCACGAACGGCAGCAGCAGCTGCAGCGCGATGCGGCCGACGGCGGCCAGCGGGTCGTCCAGCGCCGCGCCGCGGGACAGCAGCAGGCCGACCAGCAGCGGCGTCAGCACGATGCCCATCAGCGTGGACGCCGAGGCCGCGCACACGGCCGCCGGCATGTTGCCGCGCGCGATGGCGGTGAACGCGATCGAGGACTGCACCGTGGACGGCAGCGCGCACAGGAACAGCACGCCCACGTACAGCTGCGGCGTGACCAGCGGCTGCAGCAGCGGACGCAGGCCCCAGCCCAGCAGCGGGAACAGCACGAAGGTCGCGCCCACCACCATCAGGTGCGCGCGCCAGTGGGTGATGCCGGCCCACACCGCGGCGCGCGACAGCCGCGCGCCGTGCAGGAAGAACAGCAGGCTCACGGCCACCGTGGTCGCGGCGCCGACCCCTTCGGCCGCCGCGCCGCGCGCCGGCAGCAGGCTGGCCAGCGCCACCGTGGCGAGCAGCAGGAGCATGAAGTTGTCGGGCAGGAAGCGCGGGCGGGCCATGGGAGCGGGCGGGAGTTGCAGAAGGCCCGCATTGGACCCGAGCGCGCCGGCGGCGCGCAATCGCCCGCGCGCATGCCCCTGCGCGGTCCGGCCCGGCCGGCGCCGCGCGCCCGCCCGGCGGCGGGCGCACGCCTAAACTTGCGGCCCCCGTTGCCGCCGCGCCTGCCTTCCCTTCCCGTGTCTCCACCGCCCGCCGACCCGGCCAGCCCGGACGCCCTGGCCGCCTGCGCCCTGGCCGCCTTCGACCAGGTGCTGGCCTGCCGCGCCGACCTGCGCCCGCGCCCCGGCCAGCGCCGGATGGCCGAGTGCGTGGCCGAGACCTTCGCCGGCGCCACGCTCGGCGCCGTGGAGGAGGGCGAGGAACCGGTGCGCGCGATCGCCGTGATCGAGGCCGGCACCGGCGTGGGCAAGTCGCTGGCCTATGCGGCGCCGGCCATCGCGCTGGCGCTGGCGCGCAAGACGCGGGTGCTGATCTCCACCGCCACCGTGGCGCTGCAGGAGCAGTTGGTGCTGAAGGACCTGCCGGCGCTGGCCGCGGCGATGGACGAGCCCTTCCGCTTCGCGCTGGCCAAGGGGCGCGGGCGCTACGTCTGCAAGCTGAAGCTGGCGCGGCTGGCCGGCGAGGGCGATGCGGCCGAGGACGACCTGTTCGCCGACGAGTTGCTGGACGAGTCCGGCCTGCCGCCCGGCTCGGACGCCGAGCGCCAGGCGCGCGCGCAGTTCTACGGCGCGCTGGCCCGCAGCCTGGGCCGCGACTGGGACGGCGACCGCGACAGCCTGCCGCAGCCGCCCGCGCCCGAGGCCTGGTGGCCGGTCGCGGCGGAGGCCAGCTCCTGCACCGGCAAGCACTGCCCGGTGTTCGGCAGCTGCACCTATTTCGAGAAACGGCGCGAACTGGTCGGCGCCCAGGTCATCGTGGTCAACCACGACCTGCTGCTGGCGTCCCTGGGCGGGCGCAACCTGCCGGCGCTGGACAACAGCCTGCTGGTGCTGGACGAGGCGCACCACCTGCCGTCCGTCGCGCTCGACAAGTTCGCCTGCAGCATGGACCTGGGGGCCACGGCCTGGATCGAGACGCTGGGCGCGCGCTGCCGGCGCATCGGCGGCCTGGTGCTGGTGGCCGAGGCGGCCGACGCGCCGCGCCTGGCCACCGAGCTGCAGCAGGGCCTGGCCGCGCTGCAGCAGCTGCTGCTGCAGCTCTACGCGGCCGAGTTCGCGGCCGCGCGCGAAGGCCCCGAAGGCGTGCGCGTGCGGGCCGCCGACGGCCGCCTGCCCGAGGCGCTGGCCGAGCCGCTGGCGCTGGTGCGCGCGGTGGCCGAGGCCTTCCTCGACGCGCTCGCCGGCGTGGCCAAGGCGCTGCGCGCGCAGATCCGCGAGCTGCCGGACGAGGCGCGCCGCCTGTCGGTGCTGTACGCGCAGCTCGGCATGCTGACGCCGCGGCTGGAGCAGGTGCACGCCACCGCGCAGCTGCTGCTGACGGACCCGCCGGACGCATCGCCGCCGGTGGCCAAATGGTTCACGCTGCAGGGCGGCGTGCGCGGGCCGCGCGTGCGCGCCCATGCCAGCCACGTGCTGCCGGGCGGCAGCCTGCGCGCGCAGCTGTGGGGCGGCGTGCGCGCGGCGGTGATGAGCTCGGCCACGCTGCGCGCCGGCGACGCGTTCGACTTCTTCCTGCGCGAGGCCGGGCTGGCCGGCGACGAGGCCGTCCGCACGCTCAGCGTGGCCAGCCCGTTCGACTACGCGGCGCAGGGCCGCTTCGTCGTCGTCGAGACGCGCGCCGACCCCAAGGACGCGGCCCGCTTCACGCCCGAGATGGTTGCGCTGCTGCTGGCCGACCTGGCCGGGGTGCGGCGCGGCGCGCTGGTGCTGTTCACCTCGCGCGAGCAGATGCGCCATGCCGTGGCCGCGCTGCCGCCGGCGCTGCGCGCGCTGGTGCTGGCGCAGGGCGAGCTGCCGCGCACCGTGCTGCTGCAGCGCCACCGCGCGGCCGTGGCGGCCGGCGGGCCGTCCATCGTGTTCGGCCTGCAGTCCTTCGGCGAAGGCATGGACCTGCCGGGCGCGCAGTGCGAGCAGCTGTTCATCGCCAAGCTGCCGTTCGCCTCGCCCGACGACCCGGTCGGCGAGACGCGCGCCGCCTGGCTGCGCGCCAGCGGCCGCGACGCCTTCACCGAACTGGTGCTGCCGGCCACGGCCATGCGGCTGGCGCAGTGGGCCGGCCGCGCCATCCGCACCGAGGACGACCACTGCAGCATCCACTGCTACGACAAGCGGCTGCTGACGACCGCGTTCGGCCGCCGGTTGCTGGCCGCGCTGCCGCCGTTCGCGCGCTGGCGGCGCGACCCCGAGGGGCGGCTGGTGGCGCTGGAATGAGCTTCCTATACTGCCCGGCCATGCACGCCCTGAACCGCCGGCCCTTCCTGCTGCTCGGCTGCAGCGCGCTCGCGCTGGCCGCCTGCGGCCCGCACGACAAGCTGCGCGACGACGATGACGACGAAGCCGCCGCCGCGCCGGCCATCACGGTGCAGCCGGCCTCGGTGCAGAGCGACGGCGCGGCCGTGGAGCTGCGCGTGGTGGCGACCGGCGGCGGCCTGTCCTACCAGTGGTACCGCGACGAGGCGGTGGTCGCCGGCGCGACCGCGGCCCGCCACGCCACGGCCGTGGCCGGCGCCTGGCACGTGGTCGTGCGCAACGCGCTGGGCGAGGTGCGCAGCGCCACGGCCGTGGTGACGGTCTCGCCCGACCCGGTGATCCACGCGCAGCCGCTGGCGGCCAGCGTCACGGCCAGTCAGCTGGCGCTGTTCACGGTCGCGGCCACCGGCGTCGGCCTGTCCTACCAGTGGTACCGCGATGGCCTGGCGCTGCCCCATGCCCGGGGCGCCAGCCTGCGCACCGGCACGGCCGGCGCCTACCACGTGGTCGTGGCCAGCGACCGCGACGGCGCCGCCGCCGTGGCCAGCGCCAGCGCGGCGTTGACCGTGGCCGCCGCGGCCGAGGCGCCGGCCATCGCCACGCCGCCCGCGGCCCAGGCCGTGATCGCCGGCCGCGTGGCCGTGCTCGCGGTGGCGGCCACCGGCACCGACCTGCGCTACGCCTGGTTCCAGGACGGCCGGGCCGTCGCCGGCGCCGACGGCCCGGCCTGCGTGCTGCTGCCGGCCACCACGGCCGACCAGGGCGCCTGGCACGTGGTGGTGCGCAACGGCCTGGGCGAGGTCGCCAGCGCGCCGGTGCCGCTCACGGTGCTGGAGGCCGGGGAGGGCGGCGACGCCGCCGCCGCGGCGTCTGCCGCGAACGAGCTGCTGGCCACGCTGCGCAGCGCGCAGAAGACCGAAGCCGCGGCGCCCGACGCCACCGGCACCGTGCGCTTCGCGGCCACGCTGGCGAACGCGCGCGCCTGGTCGGCGGCCAGCGGCGCGCACCACGGCCTGCGGCTGGACGACACGCTGAGCCTGGCCCAGCGCCGCGCGGCCGAGCGGCTGATCGCCGTGGCGCTCGGCCCCGGCGGCGCGGCGCTGGTGGCGCGGATCCGCCAGGCCGACGCGGTCTACGCGGACCAGTGGCGCGACGCCGCGGCCGGCGCCGACCGCTACAGCCTCGCCCTCTTCGGCACGCCCTCGGCCACGGCGGCCTGGGCGCTGCAGGTCAGCGGCCACCAGCTGCTGGTGAACCGGGCCTACAACACCCCGCAGGCCGGCGCCACGCCGATGGTCCTGGGCGCGCGGCCGCCGCACTGGGCCGTCGCCGCCAGCGGCGCGGCGCGGCTGGACGACGACGCCGGCACCGAGGGCGTGCCGCACGCGCCGCTCGAAGCACAGCGCGCGGCGGTCGCCGCGCTGGTGCAGGCCCTGCGGGCGAGTGCATCGGTCGCCAGCGCGGCGCGGCTGTCCGACAGCTTCGACGCCCTGGTGATGGCGCCCGACGCGGCCGGCGACCCGGCCTACCGCAGCGTGTCCTATCCCGGCGGCAGCAGCGGCCGCGGCGTGGCCCACGGCCGGCTCGACGCGTCGCAGAAGGCGGCGTTCAAGGCCGCCGTGGCGGCCTGGGTGCGCACCCAGCCGGCCGAGCTGGCGCAGGCGCTGCTGGACGCCTACCTGGCCCGCGACGCGCTGGCCGCGACCTACGTGGCCTATGCCGACGGCGCCGGCGGCAGCCCGGACTTCGGCCCCTGGCCGAACGCCGGCGCCCGGCCGTCGCGCGCGGCGGGCTCCTACCTGCGCATCGACGGGCCGCGCGTCTGGATCGAGTTCCTGGTGCGCTCCGAAGGTGCCTCGGCCTCGGCGCGCGTGTACCACGCGAGCGTCTGGCGCGACAAGGTGGCGGACTACGGCGCGCGGTATTGAATCCAGCCCCCGCGTCGCCGCCACGCCCATCCTCCAGGAGTCCATCGCCATGGCCCTCGTTCCCCACTGGACCCTCAAGACCGCCGGCGAGATCGCCCCCGACGAGCGCCTGCCGGCCGGCCAGACCATCGCCATGGGCGTGCAGCACGTCGTCGCCATGTTCGGCTCGACCGCGCTGGCGCCGATCCTGATGGGCTTCGACCCCAACACGGCGATCTTCTTCTCGGGCATCGGCACGCTGATCTTCTTCGTGCTGACCGGCGGGCGGCTGCCGAGCTACCTGGGGTCCAGCTTCGCGTTCATCGGCGTCGTGATCGCGGCCACCGGGTACGCCGGCAGCGGGCCGAACCCGAACATCGGCGTGGCGCTGGGCGGCGTCATCGCCTGCGGGCTCGCGTACTTCGTGATCGGCGTGGTGGTGCAGGCGCTGGGCACCGGCTGGATCGAGCGGCTGATGCCGCCGATCGTGACCGGCACCGTGGTCGCCGCGATCGGGCTGAACCTGGCGCCGGTGGCGGTCAAGAGCCTGGGGGCGACGCCGGTGGAGCTGGCCATCGGCCTGGCGACCACGCTGGCCGTGGGCCTGATCGCGGTGCGCGGGCGCGGCATGGCGGCCCGGCTGCCGATCCTGCTGGGCGCGCTGGCGGGCTATGCGCTGTACTGGATCGCGGCCAACGGCCTGGGCTGGGCCAGGCCGATCGATTTCTCGGGCGTGGCGGCGGCCGCCTGGTTCGGCCTGCCGAAGTTCAGCACGCCGGTGTTCGACGCCACCGCCATGGCGCTGATCGCGCCGGTGGCGGTGATCCTGGTGGCCGAGAACCTGGGCCACGTGAAGGGCCTGGCGGCGATGACGGGCCGCGACTTCGACCCGCTGATGGGCCGCGCCTTCATGGCCGACGGCATCGCCACCATGGTGTCGGGCGCGGGCGGCGGCACCGGCGTCACGACCTATGCCGAAAACATGGGCGTGATGGCGGTCACGCGCATCTATTCCACGCTGGTGTTCGTGGTCGCCGCCGCGGTGGCGCTGCTGCTGGGCTTCTCGCCCAAGTTCGGCGCGCTGATCCTGACGCTGCCGGTGCCGGTGATCGGCGGGCTGGCGCTGGTAGTGTTCGGCCTGATCGCGGCCACCGGCGGGCGCATCTGGGTGCAGAGCCGGGTCGACTTCTCGCGCCCGCGCAACCTGATCACGGCCGGCGTGGCGCTGACGGCCGGCGCCGGTGACCTGACGCTGTCGATCGCCGGCTTCAAGCTGGGCGGCATCGGCACCGCGACCTTCGGCGCGATCGTGCTGTACCACCTGCTGCGGGAGCGGGCCGATGCACGCTGACGCCGCGGCCGTGGGCGCGGTGCGCATCGCCCACGTCGCCCTGTGGACCGACGACCTGGACGCCGCCGCGGCGTTCTGGACGCAGTACTTCGGCGCGTGCGTCGGCGCGCCGTACCACAGCCGGCGCCGGCCGGGCTTCGTCTCGCGCTTCGTGCAGCTGCCCGGCGGCGGCGCCGGCATCGAGCTGATGGCCGGCCCCTGGGTGGCGCCGGCCGCGGGCGGCGAGCAGGCCGGCTGGGACCACATCGCGGTCTCGCTCGGCGATGCGCAGGCGGTGGACCGGCTGGCGGCGCGCTGCGGCACCGATGGCTGCCTGGTCAGCGCACCGCGCACCACGGGCGACGGCTTCTACGAGGCCGTGGTGGCGATGCCGGGCGGCGCACGGGTCGAGATCACATCCTGACCACGCCCCGCACCTGGTTCGCCGCCCGCGGCTGGAAGCCCTTCGCCTTCCAGCGCGCGGTCTGGCAGGCGCTCGCGGCCGGCGAGAGCGGGCTGCTGCACGCGACCACCGGGGCCGGCAAGACCTACGCGGTCTGGCTCGGCGCGCTGAAGGCGTTTGCCGGCCGGGCGCCGGCGCGCGGCGCGGCGGCGCCGCTCGCGGTGCTGTGGATCACGCCGATGCGCGCGCTGGCGGCCGACACGCTGCGCGCGTTGCGCGAGCCGCTGGCCGAGCTGGCGCCGCATTGGACGGCCGGTGCGCGCAGCGGCGACACGGCCTCGGCCGAGCGCAGCGCGCAGGACCGGCGCCTGCCCACGGTGCTGGTGACCACGCCCGAGAGCCTGTCGCTGCTGCTGGCCAGGGCCGATGCGCAGGCGTTGTTCGCGCACCTGCGCCTGGCGGTGGTGGACGAATGGCACGAGCTGCTGGGCAACAAGCGCGGCGTGCAGGTGCAGCTGGCGCTGGCGCGGCTGCGCGGCTGGCGGCCGGAGCTGGCGACCTGGGGCATCTCGGCCACGCTGGGCAACCTGGAGCAGGCGATGCAGGTGCTGCTCGGCCCCGGCCGGGCCGGCCGGCTGGTGCGCGGCGCCGTGCCCAAGCGGCTCGTCATCGACACGCTGCTGCCGCCGCGCGCCGAGCGCTTTCCCTGGGCCGGGCACCTGGGCCTGGCGATGCTGCCGCAGGTGGTGGCCGAGCTGGAGGCGAGCCGCACGGCGCTGGTGTTCACGAACACGCGCTCGCAGGCGGAGATCTGGTACCAGGCGCTGCTGCAGGCGCGGCCGGACTGGGCCGGCGCCATCGCGCTGCACCACGGTTCGCTGGACCGTGCGGTGCGCGAGTGGGTCGAGGCCGGGCTCAAGGCCGGCACGCTGCGCGCGGTGGTCTGCACCTCCAGCCTGGACCTGGGCGTGGACTTCCTGCCGGTCGAGCGCGTGCTGCAGATCGGCTCGCCCCGGGGCGTGGCGCGGCTGCTGCAGCGCGCCGGCCGCTCCGGCCATGCGCCGGGCCGGCCGTCGCGCATCACGCTGGTGCCCACGCACAGCCTGGAGCTGGTCGAGGGCGCGGCGGCGC
Organism: Pseudorhodoferax sp.; assembly: GCF_047601025.1. Taxonomy (NCBI): domain Bacteria; kingdom Pseudomonadati; phylum Pseudomonadota; class Betaproteobacteria; order Burkholderiales; family Comamonadaceae; genus Pseudorhodoferax; species Pseudorhodoferax sp. The sequence goes on along the minus strand of NZ_JASGJZ010000001.1, from coordinate 4,874,921 downwards.
GCGCGGCCGTGGCGGCCGGGCAGGTCGAGTCGCGCGAGCCGCCGGTGCAGCCGCTGGACGTGCTGGTGCAGCACCTGGTCACGGTCGCGCTGGGCGGCGGCTTCGTGCCGGACGCGCTGTACGCCGAGGTATGCACGACGCACGCCTACGCGCAGCTGGCGCCCGCGCGCTGGCAGTGGTGCCTGGACTTCGTGCGCCAGGGCGGCGCGGCGCTGGCCGCCTACCCGGACTACCGGCGCGCGGTGCCGGACGCGCAGGGCGTGTGGCGCGTGCCCGAGGCGCGGCTGGCGCGGCGGCACCGCGCCAACATCGGCACCATCGTGTCCGATGCCAGCCTCTCGGTGCAGTACGTCGGCGGCGCGCGCATCGGCAGCGTGGAGGAGGGCTTCGCCGCGCGCCTGCGGCCCGGCGATGCCTTCATGTTCGGCGGCCGGCTGCTGGAGCTGGTGCGCATCCACGACATGACCGCCTGGGTGCGCCGCACCGAGGGGCGCCGCGCGGCCGTGCCGCGCTGGAACGGCGGGCGCATGCCGCTGTCCTCGCTGCTGGCCGACGCGGTGGTGGCGCAGCTGGCCGCGGCCGGCGCCGGCCGCCACGACGGCCCGGAGATGCAGGCCGCCCGCCCGCTGCTGGAGCTGCAGCAGCGCTGGTCGGCCCTGCCCACGCCCGGCACGCTGCTGGCCGAGACGCTGAAGTCGCGCGAGGGCTGGCACCTGTTCCTCTATCCGTTCGCGGGCCGGCTGGTGCACCTGGGGCTGGCCAGCCTGCTGGCCTGGCGCGCCGCGCAGCCGGCGCCGCGCACCTTCTCGATCGCGGTCAACGACTACGGGATGGAGCTGCTCAGCGCGACCGAGGTCGACTGGCCGGCGCTGCTGCCCGCGCTGCTGGGCCAGCCCGGCGACGGCCCGGCGCTGCTGGCCGAGGTGCTGGCCAGCCTGAACGCCGGCGAGTTGGCGCAGCGGCGCTTCCGCGAGATCGCGCGCGTGGCCGGCCTGGTCTTCCAGAGCCATCCGGGCGAGCGCCGCAGCAGCCGGCAGCTGCAGGCCTCGTCCGCGCTGTTCTGGGAGGTGTTCCGCCAGTACGACCCGGCCAACCAGCTGCTGCTGCAGGCCGAGCAGGAACTGCTGGCGCAGGAGCTGGAGGTCGGCCGCCTGCAGGCCGCGCTGCAGCGCATGGCCGCGCAGGAACTGGTGCTGCAGGCGCTGGCGCGGCCGACGCCGTTCGCGTTCCCGCTGATGGTGGAGCGCTTTCGCGAGCAGCTGTCGAACGAGCGCGTGGCCGACCGCATCGCGCGCATGCTGGCCCGGCTCGAACGCGCGGCTGGCGGCGCGCCGCAGGACGACGCCGCCGCGCAGCAGGTGCAGGCCGGCCTGCGCTTCGGCCAGCAGACCGACCTGTCGTCCGGCGCCCGGCCGCCGCGCCGCGGCAGGAGGCGCCGCTGATGCCGGGGCTGGCGGTCGAATGGGCCGGCGAGGCGCTGGCGCTGCTGCCCGAGCGCGCGCTGTGGTGGCCGGCGCGGCGCACGCTGCTCGTCGCCGACCTGCACCTGGGCAAGGCGGCGAGCTTCCGCGCCGCCGGCCAGCCGGTGCCGGTCGGCACCACGCAGCGCAACCTGGCGCGGCTGGACGCGCTGATCGCGCGCCACGCGCCGCGGCAGCTGGTGGTGCTGGGCGACTTCCTGCACGCCGCGTCGGCGCGCACGCCGGCGCTGCTGGCGGCGCTGGCGGACTGGCGCGCGCGCCACGCGGCGCTGGCGGTCACGCTGGTGCGCGGCAACCACGACGGCCATGCCGGCGATCCGCCGCCGGGCCTGGACATCGCCACCGTGGACGAGCCGCACCGGCTCGGCCCGTTCGCCTGCTGCCACCATCCGCGGCCGCACGCCATGCCCTCCACGCCCTTCGTGCTGGCCGGCCACCTGCACCCAGCCTGCGTGCTGCACGGCCCGGGCCGCGACCGGCTGCGGCTGCCGTGCTTCGTGGCCGAGGCCGGCCAGGCCGTGCTGCCGGCCTTCGGCGAGTTCACCGGCGGCTGGCGCGTGGAGGCGGCGCCGGGGCGCCGGCGCTATGTGGTCGGCGGCGGGCAGGTCTGGGCGCTGCCGGCGGCCTGAGCCTCGCCCGGCGGCCCGAAGGGGCGTGCACCGCAGCCCGCACGGGCGAAGGTGGCCCAGCGAGCACCACCGGTGCCGTCCCAAGGTGCCCGCACCGCGCCGCGCCCGTCTGGGCGCAGGTCCTCCAGCGAGCGCGCCGGCCGCAGCGCGGCGCGCCTACTTCACCTGCCGCTTGTCCAGCTTGCGCGCCAGCGTGCGCCGGTGCATGCCGAGCCGGCGCGCGGTCTCGGAGATGTTGAAGCCGGTCTCGGCCAGCACCTCGTGGATGCGCTCCCATTCCAGCGTCTTGATGGAGCTGGCGCGGTTGGTCAGCTCCACGTCGGTCGTGCCCAGGGCGCGGCCGAAGGCGGCCTCGATGTCGTCGGTGTTGGAGGGCTTGGCCAGGTAGTGGCAGGCGCCGAGCTTGATCGCCTCCACGGCGGTGGCGATGCTGGCGTAGCCGGTCAGCACCACGATCAGCATGGCGTCGTCGTGCATGTGCAGCGCCTGCACGCAGGCCAGGCCCGAGGCCTCGCCCTGCAGCTTGAGGTCGACCACGGCGTGGCTGGGGTGGAATCCGCGCAGCTGCTCGTGCAGCTGTGCCAGGCCATCGGCCACGCGCACGGCGTAGCCGCGTCGCTCGAACGAGCGTGCCAGCGTACGGGCGAAGGCGGCGTCGTCCTCGAGCAGCAGCAGGCGGCGGGCAGGGGCTTCAATCTCCATGGCCGGCGCCATTCTCCACGAGCGCGATCGCGGCCAGCGGCAGCGCGATGGTCACCTCGGCGCCGCGGCCGGGCAGGTTGCGCGCGGCCACGCTGCCGCCCAGCGTGCGCGCCACGTTGACCACCAGGAACAGGCCGAGGCCGCCGCCGGGCCGGCCCTTGCTGCTCTGGTAGGGCTTGCCGATCTGCTGCAGCATCGGCGGCGCGAAGCCGGGGCCTTCGTCGCGCACGGTCAGCACCAGCGCGCCGCCGTCGCGCGCCACGTCCAGCGCCACCGCCGTGCGGCCGGCGGACTGCGAGGCCTCCAGCGCGTTGTCCAGCACGTTGACGATCATCTGCCGCAGCGCGGAGTCCGAGACCATAGGCAGGTCCGCGCCGAAGCGCTTGCGCACCGCCAGGCCGTCGAAGCCGCGGCGCTGGCGCCAGGCCTCGACCACCTCGTCCAGGAAGGTGTCCACGGTGGTCACGCTCGGCGATTCGCCGCGCGCCTCGCCGGCCGACAGCAGGATGCCGCCCAGGATGGACTTGCAGCGGCGCACCTGGGCCTGCATCTCGGCCACGTCCTGCGCCAGCTCGGGGTCGGAGCTGAAGTGCGGCAGGTGCTGCCAGTCGCCCAGGATCACGTCCAGCGTGGACAGCGGCGTGCCGAGCTCGTGCGCGGCGCCGGAGGCCAGCAGGCCCATGCGCACGATGTGCTCCTCCTCGGCGGCACGCTGGCGCACGGCGGCCAGGCGGCGGTCGCGTTCGCGCAGGTTGCCGACGATGCGCGCGATGAAGGTCACCAGCAGGGCCGCGTTCAGCGCGAAGCTGAGCAGCATGCCCAGCATGTAGGGGCTGGCCAGGCCGCGGTCGTGGTCCGGCGGCAGCGCCGCCAGCGGCGGCGCCCACCACGCCAGGCCGGCGAAGCAAGCGGTGGCGACGGCCACGATGGTCCAGGTGGCCCAGCCGGGCAGCAGCACGGCGCCCAGGATCACCTGCAGCAGGTACAGGAACACGAAGGGGTTGGTGGCGCCGCCGCTCAGGTACAGCTGGGCGGTCAGCGCGGCCACGTCCACCAGCAGCGCCACCAGCAGCTCGGCGCTGGTCACGCGCCGGCGGGTGCGCCAGCGCAGCAGCGACAGCAGGTTGAACGCCACCAGGCCGCCCAGCACGGTGAGCATGGTCTCGACCGGGATCGCGATGCGCAGGCCGTAGTGCACGACCTCGATCGTCAGGATCTGGCCGAACACCGCGATCCAGCGCAGCTGGATCAGCTGGTGCAGGTTCTTCAGGCCGGCGGCGTCGTCCGGGCTGGCGGCGGCCGGCGGCGGCCGGGCCGCCCGGTCAGCCGGCATGCCGCCGCGGGCTGCGCACGAGCGCCACGCCGGCGCCGGCCACCATGGCGGCCAGCACGTACCAGGTGACCGCGTAGACCAGGTGGTTGTCGGAAAAGCGCAGCACCGTCAGGCCGGCGGCGGGCCAGGCCTGCGCCGCGCCGGCGGCCGCCGGCGCGGCCTCGGCGTCGACGAAGTAGGGCGCGACGCGGCTGGCCGGCAGGCCGCGCGCGGCGGCGATGGCGGCCACGTCGCGCGAGTGCCAGCGGCCGGCCGCCGGGTCGTTCTCGCGCAGGAAGCCGCCCCGGGGCTCGCTGATGCGCAGCAGGCCGACCACGACGACCTCGCCGCGCGGCGCGGGCGCGCCGCGCGCATCCGGCGCCCGCGCCGCGGGCGGCACGAAGCCGCGGTTCACCAGCACCAGGCTGCCGTCGGCCTGCCGCAGCGGCGTCAGCACCCAGTAGCCGGCGCCGAGCGCGGTGGCGGCCTGCACCAGCGTCTCGTCTTCGTGCAGGAACTGCCCCTGCAGCCGCAGGCGGCGGTACTCGTAGCCGGCCGGGGCGGCCAGCACGGCCGGCCATTCGGCGGCCGGCGGCGGCGGGCCGGGGGGAGCATGCACGCGGGCCTGCACGCGCGCGATCAGGTCCTTCTTCCAGGACAGGCGCTGCACCTGCCAGGTGCCCAGCGCGGCGAACAGCACGCACAGCAGGGCCGCGGCGGCCGCCAGCAGCGGCAGGCCGCGGCGCCGCGTCATTCCGGCGCGTGCTGGGGGTGCTGCAGCGATGGCGGCTCGGCCGCGTGCGAGGGCATCATGTTGGTGTTCATGTGGAACATGACCCACAGCGTGCCGGCGATGCCGATGGCCACGAACACCACCGTGAAGACGGTGGACAGCAGCGTCCAGCCGCCCTCGATCTTGCCGTTCATGTGCAGGAAGCAGACCATGTGCACCAGGATCTGCACGACCGCGAAGGCGCCCAGCACCAGCACGCCCATGGTGCGGTTCTCGACCATCTTGCCCATGACCAGCCAGAACGGGATGGCCGTCAGGATCACCGACAGCATGAAGCCGATCATGTAGCCGGAGAACGTGCTGTGCGGGCCGTCGTCGTGGTGGTCGTGGCCGTGGTCGTCGTGGTGGCCATGGTGGCCGGCATGCACCTCGTGCGTGGACATCACAGCACTCCCATCAGGTAGACAAAGGTGAAGACGCCGATCCAGACGACGTCCAGGAAGTGCCAGAACATGGACAGGCACATCAGCCGGCGCTTGTTCTCGCGGATCAGGCCGTGCTTGGAGATCTGGATCATCAGCACGACCAGCCAGATCGTGCCGAAGGTCACGTGCAGGCCGTGCGTGCCGACCAGCGTGAAGAAGGCCGACATCGCGGCGCTGCTCTGCGGGCCGGCGCCTTCGTGGATCAGGTGGCGGAACTCGTACAGCTCCACGGCCAGGAACAGCACGCCGAAGACGCCGGTCACGAACAGCCAGCCCAGCGTGCCGCCGACCTTGCCCAGCTGCTTCTGCAGCATCGCGAAGCCGAAGGTGATGGACGACAGCAGCAGGAACGCGGTGTTGATGGCCACCAGCTTGAGGTCGAACAGCTCGGCGCCGCCGGGGCCGCCGGCATAGCTGCGGCCGAGCACGCCCCAGGTGGCGAACAGCGCCGCGAAGATGAGGCAGTCGCTCATCAGGTAGAGCCAGAAGCCCAGCGCGGTGCCGTTCTCCGGATGCGGTTCGTGCGCCAGGTGGTAGGCGCGCACGGGGGTGGGGGCGTGTGCGAGATCAGACATGGCGGGCCAGCAGCTGGGTGCGCGCGTTCTCGGTGGAAATCACGTCGGACGCCGGGATGTAGTAGTCGCGCTTGTAGTTGAAGGTGTGCACGATGGCGGCCAGCACGACCGCCGCGAACGAGCCGGCGGCCAGCGGCCACATGTGCCAGATCAGCGCGAAGCCGCAGATCAGCGACAGCACCGAGATCACCACGCCGGCGCCGGTATTGGCCGGCATGTGGATCGGCTGGAAGCCTTCCAGCGGGCGCCGGTAGCCGTGCTTCTTCATGTCCCACCAGGCGTCGATGTCGTGCACCACGGGCGTGAACGCGAAGTTGTACTGCGGCGGCGGCGAGGAGGTCGCCCATTCCAGCGTGCGGCCGTTCCACGGGTCGCCGGTGTGGTCGCGCAGCTGCTCGCGCTTGAAGTAGCTGACCACCAGGCCGACCACGAAGCTGCCGATGCCGAAGGCGATCAGCACGGCGCCGAACAGCGCGATCTGGAACCAGATCTGCAGCGAGGGGTCCTCGAAGTGGTTCATGCGGCGCGTGACGCCCATCAGGCCCAGCACGTACAGCGGCGTGAAGGCGAACCAGTAGCCGGCCAGCCAGAACCAGAACGCGCACTTGCCCCAGAACTCGTCGAGCTTGTAGCCGAAGGCCTTGGGGAACCAGTAGTTCATGCCGGCGAACATCGCGAACACCACGCCGCCGATGATCACGTTGTGGAAGTGCGCGATCAGGAACAGGCTGTTGTGCAGCACGAAGTCGGCCGGCGGCACGGCCAGCAGCACGCCGGTCATGCCGCCCACCGCGAAGGTGACCATGAAGCCCACGGTCCACAGCATCGGCACGGTGAACTGGATGCGGCCGCGGTACATCGTGAACAGCCAGTTGAAGATCTTCGCGCCGGTCGGGATCGAGATGATCATCGTCGTGATGCCGAAGAAGGCGTTGACGCTGGCCCCCGAGCCCATCGTGAAGAAGTGGTGCAGCCACACCAGGTACGACAGGATCGTGATGCAGACCGTGGCGTAGACCATCGAGGTGTAGCCGAACAGGCGCTTGCCGCAGAAGGTGGCGACGACCTCGGAGAACACGCCGAAGGCCGGCAGCACCAGGATGTAGACCTCGGGGTGGCCCCAGATCCAGATCAGGTTCACGTACAGCATGGCGTTGCCGCCCAGCGTGTTGGTGAAGAAGTTCGTGCCGACGTAGCGGTCCAGCGACATCAGCGCCAGCGCGGCCGTCAGCACCGGGAAGGTGGCCACGATCAGCGCGTTGGTGCACAGCGAGGTCCAGACGAACACCGGCATCTTCATCATGTCCATGCCCGGCGCGCGCATCTTGATGATGGTGACCAGCAGGTTGATGCCCGACAGCGTGGTGCCGACCCCCGCGATCTGCAGCGACCAGATGTAGTAGTCGAGCCCGACCCCGGGGTTCTGGTTGCCCAGGTTGGACAGCGCCAGCCAGCCGGAGGTGGAGAACTCCCCGAGGAACAGCGAGGCCATCACCAGCACGGCGCCGGAGGTGGTCATCCAGAAGCTGAAGTTGTTCAGGAACGGGAAGGCCACGTCGCGCGCGCCGATCTGCAGCGGCACCAGGTAGTTCATCAGCCCGGTGACCAGCGGCATGGCCACGAAGAAGATCATGATCACGCCGTGGGCGGTGAAGATCTGGTCGTAGTGGTGCGGCGGCAGGTAGCCCAGGTTCTCGCCGAAGGCCATGGCCTGCTGCAGCCGCATCATGATCGCGTCGGCGAAGCCGCGCAGCAGCATCACGATGCCCAGCACCATGTACATGATGCCGATCTTCTTGTGGTCGATGCTGCAGAACCAGTCGCGCCACAGCGGGCCCCACAGGCGGAACTTGGTCAGCACGGCGAGCATGACGATGCCGCCCAGGACCACGGCGATGAAGGTCCACAGCACGATCGGCTCGTGCGCCATCGGGATCGAATCCCAGGTGATGCGGCCCAGCAGCCAGTGGGCGGGCGCGGAGGTGTGTTCGGTCATGGCCATGGCTTCAGAATTCCTGCAGGTCCTTGCGCGTTTCGGCGGTGCACATCGCGTCCTCGGACGCGGCGGCCAGCGCCAGGGCGCTGGCATGGGAGCGGTTGCGCGTGGCGTCGCGGGCCATCACCTCGTGCATGCAGGTCTGGCCGTCCTCGACGCACAGGTTCAGCACGCGCCGGTACAGGTCGGCATCGACGCTGGAAAAGCGCATGACGGGCGTGCGCTCGCTGGGCTTGGCCAGCTCCGAGTAGGCCGCGCGCGTCAGCGGCTGGCCCTCGGCCTTGGCCTTGGCCACCCACTGCGCGAACTCCTGGTCCGAGACACCGTGGAACTTGAAACTCATCCCCGAGAAGCCCGTGCCGCTGTAGTGCGAGGAAATGCCGTGGAACACGCCCGGCTTGTTGATCACCGCGTGCAGTTCGGTCTGCATGCCGGGCATGGTGTAGACCATGCCGGCCAGGTCGGGCACGTAGAACGCGTTCATGGTCGTGCTGGAGGTCAGCTTGAAGTGGATCGGGCGGTCCACCGGCGCGGCCAGCTCGTTGACCGTGGCGATGCCCTGCTCGGGCAGCACGAACAGCCATTTCCAGTCCAGCGCCACCACCTGCACCTCCAGCGGCCGGACGTTCTCGGGCACCGGCTTGCCGGCCGCCAGGCGGTCCAGCGGACGGTAGGGGTCGAGCTGGTGCGTGCTGATCCAGGTCAGCGCGCCCAGCGCGATGACGATGACCAGCGGGGCGGCCCAGATCACCAGTTCGAGCTTGGTCGAGTGGTGCCAGTCGGGGTCGTAGTCGGTGTCGGCGCGCCGGCCGTTCTGGCGGTAGCGCCAGGCGAACAGCAGCGTCAGGATGATCACCGGCACGATGATCAGCAGCATCAGCACGGTGGCCATGACCACCAGCCTTCCTTGCTGCGCCGCGACGTCGCCGGCCGGGTTGAGCACCACCAGCTTGCTGCATCCGGCCAGCAGGCTGGCGAGGGTGAGCAGAGCCGGTCCACGGAGTGTTTTGAGAGCACGCATGCTGGACGGGGCGGGTTTGGGGTGTCGAGAAAAGGCAGGCACTCGGGTAAACCCTGTGCAAGACCGCGAAATGTATCGCGGCGCTGCGGAGCCGCCGATAGGACGTTTTGTCCCACGTCAAGCCTGCCGGTACCGATGCTACGGTATATAGTGCCGCCCACGCTACCGCTTCGACGCAGAGAGAACCGCCGATGTCCACGCTCAGCCACGCCGCGCACTATCCCGGGACCCCGCAGCATCCGTCGTCCGTGCATTCACCGGAGGCGGAGCACCACGTCGCGCCGGGCGACATCGCGGTCGGCGTGGTGATCGGCCGGGCGTCCGAGTACTTCGACTTCTTCGTCTACGGCATCGCCTCGGTGCTGGTGTTCCCGACGGTGTTCTTCCCGGGCATGCAGCGGCTGGACGGCACGCTGTGGGCCTTCGCGCTGTTCGCGCTGGCCTTCGTCTCGCGGCCGTTCGGCACCGTGATCGCGATGGCCATCCAGCGCCGCTGGGGCCGGGCGGCCAAGCTGACCTCCGCGCTGTTCCTGCTGGGCAGCTGCACCGCCGGCATCGCTTTCCTGCCCGGCACGGCGACCATCGGCGAGTCCGCGGTCTGGCTGCTGGCCGTGTTCCGCCTGGGGCAGGGGCTGGCGCTCGGCGGCTCCTGGGACGGCCTGCCGTCGCTGCTGGCCATGAACGCGCCGAAGGAGCGCCGCGGCTGGTACGCGATGATGGGCCAGCTCGGCGCGCCGGTCGGCTTCATCCTGGCCAGCGCGCTGTTCGCCTTCCTGTACGCCAACATGTCGTACGCCGACTTCGTGGACTGGGGCTGGCGCTATCCGTTCTTCGTCGCCTTCGCGATCAATGTGGTGGCGCTGTTCGCGCGGCTGCGCCTGGTCGCCGCGCAGGAGTACGAGGAGCTGCTGGACAAGCAGGAGCTGGTGCCCGTGCCGGCCGGCGAGCTGATGCACGAGCAGGGCCGCCACGTGTGGATCGGCGCGTTCGCCGCGCTGGCCAGCTATGCGCTGTTCCACCTGATCACGGTGTTCCCGCTGTCGTGGATACAGCTCTACACCGAGCAGTCGATCCCGGGCTTCCTGGTGATCCAGATCATCGGTGGCTTCCTCTGCGCGGGCGGCATCGTGGCCTCGGGCTGGATCGCCGACCGCTACGGCCGCCGCCAGACGCTGGGCGCGCTGGCGATCCTGATCGCGGTGTTCAGCGGCTTCGCGCCGACGCTGCTGAACGGCGGCACGCTGGGGCAGGACGTGTTCATCCTGCTGGGCGCGACCCTGCTGGGCCTGTCCTACGGCCAGGCCGCGGGCACGGTCACGGCCAACTTCATCCGGCGCTACCGCTACGTCGGCGCGGCGCTGACCTCCGACATCGCCTGGCTGTTCGGCGCGGCCTTCGCGCCGCTGGTGGCGCTGGGCCTGTCGGCGCACTTCGGCCTGGGCTACGTGAGCCTGTACCTGCTGTCCGGCGCGGTCTGCACGCTGGCGGCGCTGGGCCTGAACCGCGCCCTCGAAGCCGAGAGCCGGGCCTGACGCCCGCCTTCCCCTCACAGGACTTTTTCCGGACCGATCCGGACAAAGGGGTGTGCCATGACCTCGATGCGGCTCCTCGTGATCCCCGCCAGCGTGCGCGCCGGCTCGCTGAACGTGCAGCTGGCCCGCCATGCGGAGCAGGCGGCGCGCACCGCCGGCTGGCTCACCCGGCTGCTGGACCTGCGTGCGCTGGACCTGCCGCTCTACGACGCCGACCTGGAGGCTGCGCGGGGCGTGCCGTCCCGCGTGCGCGAACTGCAGGACGCGATCGCCGAGAGTGACGCCCTGCTGGTCGTCACGCCGGAATACAACGGCTTTCCGACACCGCTGTTCCTGAACACCTTCGACTGGCTGTCGCGCCTGCCGGCGGCCGATGGCCGGCCCGCGGGCCTGGCGACCACGGCCGACAAGCCCGTGGGCCTGCTATCGGCATCGCCCGGGTTGCACGGCGGCCTGCGGGCGATGAACTACGTGCGCCAGTACCTGCAGATGGCGTTCGCGATGCTGGTGCTGCCGCAGCAGTTCGCGCTGGGCCGGGCGCACCAGGCCTTCGACGCGCAGGGCGCGCTGGCCGATCCCAAGGCGGCCCAGTCCGTCGCCCGGGTGCTGGACGCGCTGGCGCGCGTGGCCAGCGCGCTGCCGGCGGTGCGCTGAGACGCTGCGAGCGCATCCCTCGCGCCCACGCGGGGCCCTCGATGAGCGTCCACGTGCATCGCCATCGCCGTGCCCGGGGCCTCGCCCTTCGGGCCGAGGGACGTCGAGCCCCGGGCGGGCGTTGCAGTCCTTGCCCCGGCATCAGCCAGGGCGGCGGCCTGCGCCTACGCCCGTGGCCTGGCGCCCCCCGTCGTGGGCGCGATCGATCCATTCACGGCTTCTGAACCGCGTTCAGCCGGCGGCGGCGCGCGCGTCGAGCTCGGTTTGCAGGCCCTGCGGCAGGCGGCCCAGCAGCCAGCGCACGGCCAGCGGCAGCAGCACCACGTCGTCGATCACGCCGAAGAACGGAATCGCGTCGGGCAGCAGGTCGAACGGCGATACCAGGTACAGCACCAGGCCGGCCGTGGCGTACTTCAGCCAGCCCGGCGCGCGCGGATCGCGCAGCGCCCACCAGAGTTTCTTCAGGTCGCCGCGGACCAGGGTCCACAGCAGGGACAGGCGTTTGGCCATCGTCGGTGCTCCTCGGTGCCGGAACCGGGCAGGCTGCCCGTCCGCCCGACATGGGGGCGGCACGGCCGAGTGCAAGAGCGCGTGCCGCCGGATGGCCGGCGGCGGCGGCGGTGCTGGTCCAGAATGCGCCTCACCATGCCCCTGACCGACGAACCGACCGCCGCCACTTCGGCGCCGCGGCCGCCCCGGCCGCTGCCGGCGCCTTGCCGCTGGGCGCTGCTGGCGCTGGCCTGCGTGTCGCTGGCGACCGGCATCGTCGGCATCTTCGTGCCCGGGCTGCCGACCACGGTGTTCGTGCTGATCGCGGCCTGGGCCGCCGCGCGCAGCTCGCCGCGGCTGCACCGCTGGCTGCTGCGGCACCGCGTGTTCGGCCGGCTGATCGCGGACTGGCAGGCCGGCGGCTGCGTCAGCCGGCGCGCCAAGTGGAACGCCAGCGTGGCCATGGCCGTGTGCGCCGGCGTGCTGCTGTGGGCCGGCAGCCGCTGGTGGGTCACCGCGCTGGCCTGCGGCTGCATGGCGGCGGTGCTGGCCTGGCTGTGGCGCCGGCCCGAGCCGGCCGGGCGCTGACGCCCGGTATACTCCGCCGCCTTTTTTCGCCAGGCTGCTCCTCGCAGGAGCTCCCCAGCCGACCGTTCGCCGCTGCTGCCGCGGCGCCACGCCACAACGATGCTTTCGGGGGGAGTTTCCTATGCGCCATCGCCGCGCCACACCTGGTCGCCTGCCTGTTCTTCCCTTGCGCGCCTGCGCGGTCGCCGCCTGTACCGGCCTGCTGGCCGGCCAGGCCGGCGCCGAGGAGGCGGCGGTCACGCTGCCGACGGTGCAGGTCACCGGCAGCCAGTACGACCCGGACGACGTGCGCCCCGAGGGCGTGACCACCGCCACCAAGACCTACCTGCCGCCCAAGGACATCCCGCAGACCATCGACACGCTGGAAGTCAACAAGTACAAGAGCTACGGCATCAACGACCTGTCGATCATGCTGGACGGCGTGCCCGGCGTGAACACCAACTACGACATGCGGGGCGAGGGCGTGATGATCCGCGGCTTCTCGGCCGACAGCGGCGACATCTACCGCGACGGCGTGCGCGAGAGCGGCCAGGTGCGCCGCAGCACGGCCAACGTGGAGCGCATCGAGATCCTGAAGGGGCCGGCCTCGGTGCTGTACGGTCGCAGCAGCGGCGGCGGCATCGTCAACATGGTCAGCAAGCAGGCGCGCTTCGACGTCAAGAGCAGCGTGACGCTGCGCGGCGGCTCCTGGGAGAACTTCGGCGGCACGATCGACATCAACCACGTGGTGAATCCGAACGTGGTGGTGCGGCTGACGGCCGACCGCGAGCAGGCGCACAGCTTCCGCTCGGGTATCCGCAACCGCAACGAGATGGTCTCGCCCAGCATCCTGGTCGACACGCGCAAGGGCCTGCGCTGGACCGCGCAGTACACCTGGGACAACGTCTGGCGCGTGCCCGACCGCGGGCCGTCCTACAGCAGCCTGCCGGCCGGCGTGTCGAGGCGCACCGGCTTCCAGCACCCGGGCGACTACGTGGAGGACCGCCTGCGCGTGCTGCGCTCGGACCTGGCCTACGACTTCAACCCGCAGTGGAGCCTGCGCTGGGTGGCGAGCCACCGCACGGCCAACCAGGACTTCGACCACTACTTCGGCGGCAGCTACAACGCCGGCACCGGCCTGATCCGTCCGAACTACGCCTGGCAGGTGACGAACAACCGCACCACGGCCAACACGCTGGACCTGACCGGCAAGTTCAAGACCGGTGGCGTCGAGCACGACCTGCTGGCGGGGCTGGAGATCAGCGAGGAGCGGCGCCGGCCGCAGGTGTTCGGCACCGTCGCCGCTGCCTTCAGCTACGACCCGTTCAACCCCAACCCGTCGTCCTGGCCCGACCGGCCGGCGCGCGTCGACCCGACCCAGAACAACCTCCACAAGGGCGAGGCCCAGGCCGTGTACGTGCAGGACCTGATCAGCCTCACGCCGCACTGGAAGGTGCTGGCCGGGCTGCGCCACGACCGCTTCAAGTTCCATTCGACCAACTACGTGGACAACATCGCGCGTGGCTACGACGGCAGTTCCACCAGCCCGCGCATCGGCGTGATCTGGCAGCCGGTGCCCGAGCAGAGCCTGTACGCGTCGTACAGCAAGAGCTACTCGCCGTACGGCGGGCGCGGCATCCTGACCGTGAGCGCGGACCCGACCGCCGTCTACGACGATGCGCCGCAGTACTCGCGCCAAGTGGAGGTCGGCCTCAAGAGCGACTGGCTGCCGGGCGGCATGCTGTCGACCCAGGTGGCGGTCTACGAGCTGGAGCACTACAACATCCGCTACCGGCCCGATCCCGACAACGACCCGTACACCTGGGGCGTGCGCGGCACGGAGCGTTCGCGCGGCATCGAGTTCAGCGCCGCGGGCCGCGTGGCGCCGAACTGGTACGTGCGCGGCGGCGTGGCCTTCATGAGTGCCAAGGTCGCGCGGGACCTGCAGACGCCGGCCAACGAGGGCAAGTACCTGACGAACACGGCCAAGCGCAACGGCAACGTGTTCCTGCGCTACGCGCCGCCGGGCCCGTGGTATGGCGAGATCGGCGTGACGCACACCAGCGCGCGCTGGCTGAACGCGGCCAACACCTCGGAACTGCCGGGCTACACGCGCTGGGATGCGATGCTGGGCTGGCGTTCGGCGCCGTGGACCGTGACGGCCGCCGTCTCCAACCTGTTCGACGCCGAATACTGGCGCTCCAGCGCGATGCCCGGCGCGCCGCGCAGCTTCCTGCTCAGCGCGAACTACCAGTTCTGAACCGCCGGCGTTCTCGCACACGCGCCCGGCCCGCGGGCCGGGGCCGCGCTCAATGGATGATGGACACCAGCACGCTGCAGTGCGCGTGCTCGATCAGCGCGCCGGAGATCGCGCCCTGCCACCAGCGCGCGGCCCAGTTCTCCAGGTGCTTGTGGCCGACCACGATCAGGTCGGCACCGGTGTGCTTGGCATGGCGCGTGATCTCGGTCACCGAGTCGCCGCACAGCACCTGGCCGTCGACCTGGTGGCCGTCCGCGCGCAGCCGCTGCAGGCCGGCTTCCAGGATGGACTGGTAGCGCTCGCGCTCGCGGTCCTCGGCGGCCTGGTCGTAGACGCCGACCTCCAGGCCGATCGAGCCCACGTGCAGCGGCATGACGGCGACCAGGGTCAGCTCGGCGCCGCTCAGGTGCGCCAGGTCGCCACCGTCGAGCAGGGCCTTCTGCCCGGCTTCGGAGCCGTCGTAGGCCAACAGGATGCGCTTGTACATGGCATGACTCCCTGGTGAGTGCTGAGGAGGGCGCAGTCTAGGCAAGCTGGCGTGCAGCGTCGAATCGGGGAATGCCCCTGTGCGGCTGTAGGTTTCGTCCTGCATGCGCGTGCGCCGCCGGCCGACGGCCGCAGCGGCCGGGCCGGGACGCCGCCGGCGCCGGCGCGCCCGTAAGGTGCGGGCATGCCGTGCGACGCCGCCGCTCCCGCCGCCCCAGCAGGCCCTGGCCTGTGCACCGCGCCGGCCGGCGCTGCCGAGCCGGGCGGCGAGCGTTCCGCGCTGGCCGCCCGCTACCGCGCCGTGCGCGCGCAGACGCAGGCGCTGGCCGCGCCGCTGTCGGCCGAGGACCAGTGCGTGCAATCCATGCCGGACGCCAGCCCGGCGAAGTGGCATCTGGCGCATACCAGCTGGTTCTTCGAGGCCGTGCTGCTGCAGCCGCTGCAGCCGGGCTACGCGGTCTTCGATCCGCGCTTCTCCTTCCTGTTCAATTCCTACTACGAGGCGCTGGGCCCGCGCCATCCGCGGCCGCAGCGCGGACTGCTGACGCGGCCCTCGGCCGCGCAGGTCGCGGCCTACCGCACGCACGTCGACGCCGCGATGCTGGGCCTGATCGCGCAGGCCGACGGCCCGGCATGGGCGCAGGCCGCGCCGCTGCTGGAGCTGGGCCTGCAGCACGAGCAGCAGCACCAGGAGCTGCTGCTCACCGACGCGCTGCACCTGCTGTCGTGCAACCCGCTGCTGCCGGCCTACGCGCCGGCGCCGGCGGCGCCGCTGCGCCTGGCGCGCGGGCAGCCCGCGCCGCTGCGCTGGCTGGCGCGCCCGGAGAGCGTCGTCGAGATCGGCCACGGCGGCGCCGGCTTCGCGTTCGACAACGAAGGCCCGCGCCACCGCCGCCTGCTGCCGGCCTACGAGATCGCGGACCGGCTGGTCAGCTGCGGCGAGTACCTGCGCTTCATCGAGGAGGGCGGCTACCGCCGCGCCGGGCTGTGGCTGTCCGACGGCTGGGCGCAGGTGCAGGCCCAGGGCTGGCGGGCGCCGCCGTACTGGCTGGCGCCGGGCGACCCGCGCGCGCCGGCGGACGGCTGGCAGGTGTTCGGCCTGGACGGCGTGCAGCCGCTGGACCCGGCCGCGCCGGTCATGCAGCTGAGCTTCTACGAGGCCGCCGCCTATGCCGACTGGGCCGGCGCGCGGCTGCCGACCGAGTTCGAGTGGGAGGCCGCCTGCGGCGCGCCGGGGCTGCGCGACATGGCCGGCCAGGCCTGGCAGTGGACGCGCTCGGCCTACGAGCCCTATCCGGGCTTCCGTCCGCTGCCGGGGCCGGCCGCCGAGTACAACGGCAAGTTCATGGTCGGCCAGCTGGTGCTGCGCGGCGGCAGCCTGGCCACGCCGGCCGGCCATGCGCGGCCGACCTACCGCAATTTCTTTCCGCCGGCCGCGCGCTGGCAGTTCACCGGGCTGCGCCTGGCGCGCGATCCGCAACGCCAGGAGGGCGCACCATGAATCCAGGGCTCGCCATGCAGCCTCGCCTGCGCGTCGTCGGCGCGCCCGACCCGCGGGATGCCTTCCGCGCCGACCTGCACGCCGCGCTGGCCGCGCCGCAGCGCGCGATCTCGCCCAAGTACTTCTACGACGCGCACGGCTCGTCGCTGTTCGACGCGATCTGCGCGCTGCCGGAGTACTACCCCACGCGCACCGAGGTCGCGCTGCTGGCGCGCCACGCCGGCGAGATCGCGCGGCTGGCCGGGCCCGGCGCGGAGTTGGTCGAGTTCGGCGCCGGCTCGCTGCGCAAGGTGCGGCTGCTGCTCGATGCGCTGGAACGGCCGGCGCGCTACCTGCCGATCGACATCTCGGGCGAGCACCTGCAGCAGGCCGCGGCCGCGCTGCGCCGCGAGCACCCGGCCCTGGCGGTGCAGCCCGTGGTGGCCGACTACACCGAGCCGCTGCAGCTGCCGTGGCCGCCGGCCGGCGCCGGCCTGCGGCTGGGCTTCTTCCCGGGATCGACGATCGGCAACTTCGATCCGGCGCAGGCGCTGCGCTTCCTGCGCATGGCCGCGCGGCTGCTGCGCGGCGGCGCGCTGCTGCTGGGCGCCGACCTGGTCAAGGACCCGGCCGTGCTGCACGCGGCCTACAACGACGCGGCCGGCGTGACGGCGGCCTTCAACCTGAACCTGCTGGCGCGCGCGAACCGCGAGCTGGGCGCGGACTTCGACCTGGAGGGCTTCGCCCACGGCGCCTTCTACAACAGCCCGCTGCGCCGCATCGAGATGCACCTGGTCAGCCGCCGCACGCAGCAGGTGGCGCTGGACGGCCGGGCCTATCGCTTCGCGGAAGGCGAGACGCTGCACACCGAGAACTCGTACAAGTTCACCGTGGACGGCCTGCGCGCGCTGGCGCGCGAGGCCGGCTTCTCGCCCGGCCCGGTGTGGACCGACCCGCAGCGGCTGTTCAGCCTGCACTGGCTGTCGGCTCCGGCATGATGCGCGTTCTTCCAAGGAGCCAGCCATGAAAGCAGTCTGGAACGGCAAGGTCATCGCCGAGAGCGACGACCTGGTGCTGGTCGAGGGCAACCAGTATTTCCCGATGTCCTCGCTGAACCGCGACTACGTGACCTTCAGCAACCACAAAACCACCTGTCCCTGGAAGGGGCAGGCCAGCTACTACTCGTTGCTGGTCGACGGCGAGCTGAACCCCGACGCCGCCTGGTACTACGCCGATCCCAAGCCCGAGGCCGCGCAGATCAAGGACCGCGTGGCGTTCTGGAAGGGCGTGAAGATCGAGCCTTGACGAACCGCCGGGCCGGGCGGTGGCACCATTCGGGTCCTCCGGGCCGCGACCGCGGCCCCGTCCGGACCGCCGCATGACCACCACCTCTTTGCTCGCCCCCCCGCTGACCCCGCCCGACCAGTTGGCCGCCACCGTGCGCCGCCAGGGCTTCGCCGTGCTCGACGCCGCCGCCGTCCGCAGCCTGTGCGCCTGCGCGCCGGGCGGGCTGCAGGCGCTGGAACCCTCCTGGGCCGACCTGCCGCCCGACGAGTACCTGAAGGATGGCGGCCGCTACCGCCGCCGCCGCCATGCCAGCCTGGTCGCCGAGGGCGGCGTGCTGCGCGTGGTGCCGCACCGCGCGCACTGGCAGCCGGTCGCCTACAACGCGCTGCACGGCGGCATGGAGCGCTGGTTCGCGCCGATGCTGCCGGCCGACCTCGCGCAGCCGGCCTGGCAGCGCCTGCTGCTGGGGCTGGCGAACGCCTGCAGCGAACTGCGCGGCGGCGCGCCCGCGCCGTGGTACGTCGAGGCGCACCAGTTCCGCATCGACACCACCGACGGCATCGGCCGGCCCACGCCCGAAGGGGCGCACCGCGACGGCGTGGACTTCGTTGCCGTGCTGCTGGTCGCCCGGCACGGCATCAAGGGCGGCGAGACGCGCGTGTTCGAGGCCGACGGCCCGCATGGCCAGCGCTTCACGCTGACCGAGCCCTGGTCGATGCTGTTCCTGGACGACGCGCGCGTGATCCACGAATCCACGCCGATCCAGCCGCTGCGCACAGGCGGCCACCGCGACACGCTGGTGCTGACTTTTCGCGCCAACGGCTTCCAGGACGCCTAGACTGCGGCCTGCGAAGCAAGCACTAGGAGAAAACGCATGTACAAGCAGATTCTGGTTCCCGTCGATGGCTCGCAGACCGCGATGGCGGCGCTGCGCGAGGCCCTGACCATCGCCAAGGCCTTCCAGTCCGACCTGTTCGTGGTCCACGTGATCGATCCGTATCCCTTCCTGGGCGTGGGAGCCGAATACGCGGTCGGCCAGGCCGAGTACCTGTCCGCCGCCACCGAGCAGGCCACCAAGGCCCTGGCCGAGGCGCAGGAGGCCGTCCAGGCTGCCGGCCTCAGCTGCGAGACGGCCGTGGTCGAGGGCCATGCGGCCGAGGACGGCATCATGAACTCGGCCAAGACCAGCGGCGCCGACCTGATCGTGATGGGCTCGCACGGCCGGCGCGGCATCGAGAAGCTGCTGCTGGGCAGCGTCACCCAGCGCGTGCTGCAGGAAGCGCACGTGCCGGTGCTGGTGGTGCGCGGCGGCGCGTCCTGAACCTTCGGGAGTCAGGAAGGGCGGCGGCCCAGAAGGCGTGAACGAACCGCTCGCGGCCACGACGGGGCCCGGCGTGCCCCGGCCCACAGGGCGAGACCCGAAGCGCGTCGGTGGTGCGAGAAGCAGATGGTCATCGGGCTTGGCGTGGGTGTGAGCAGGTCGTCCACACCGTCTTATCCGCCCGCCAGCAGCCGGCGCACCGCCGCCGCGAAGTCGTCGACCACGGCGGCCGGGCGGATGCCGGCATGCCGCTCGTCGCCCGGCGCGTACTTGCCGGTGCGCACCAGCATGCCGGCGATGCCGCAGGCCTGCGCGCCGCCGATGTCGTCGCGCACGTCGTCGCCCACCATCACCGCGGCACTGGCCGGTACGCCGGCCAGCGCCAGCGCGGCGGCGAAGAAGGCCGGCGCCGGCTTGCCGGTGATCTCGGCCGTGACGCCGGTGCTGTACTCCAGCCCGGCGACGAAAGCGCCCATGTCCAGCGACAGCCCGTCCTCCTCGCGGAAGCTGCGGTTGCGCGCCATCGCGACGAAGCGCGCGCCGGCGTGGATCAGCCGGAACGCGGCGTTCAGCTGCGCGTAGTCGAAGTACGGCCCGGCATCGCCCATCACCACGGTGTCCGGCGCCGCGTCGCCGGGTCCGACCTCGGCCGCCAGGTCCGGATGCACCAGCCAATGCGGCCGCCAGCCGCGCGCACGCACCAGCCGCACGGCCGCGGACGGGGCCGTGACCAGTTCGTTCTCCTGCATCGGAAAGCCCAGCGCATTCATCTGCGCGCACAGCACGCGGCGCGGCGTGCGCGTGGTGTTGGTCACGAAGACGGTGCGCAGCCCCGCGGCGCGTGCCCGCGCCAGTGCATCGGCCGCACCGGCCACGGCCCGGCTGCCGACGTGCAGCACGCCGGCCAGGTCGATCAGCAGGGCACGGGGATGGGAGGGGAGGTCCATGCACGCCGCGATGCACGCGGCGTGCCAGGAAGAATCATCGGCCCGCCCGGTGGAGCGTCACCACCGGGCGAGGGCGGGATCACACGCGTTCGAACACCGCCGCGATGCCCTGGCCGCCGCCGATGCACATGGTCACCAGCGCGTAGCGGCCGCCGATGCGCTGCAGCTCGTGCAGCGCCTTGACGGTGATCACGGCACCGGTGGCGCCGATCGGGTGGCCCAGCGAGATGCCGGAGCCATTGGGGTTGACCTTGGCCGGGTCCAGTTCCAGGTCGCGCGTGACGGCGCAGGCCTGGGCCGCGAAGGCCTCGTTGGCCTCGATCACGTCGAGGTCGGAGACCTTCAGGCCGAGCTTCTCCAGCAGCTTGCGGCTGGCCGGCACCGGGCCGATGCCCATGTACTTGGGCTCCACGCCGGCATGGGCGTAGCCGACCAGGCGCGCCAGCGGCGCCAGGCCGCGTGCCTTGGCGGCCGAGGCCTCCATCAGCACCACGGCCGCGGCCGCGTCGTTCAGGCCCGAGGCGTTGCCGGCCGTGACCGTGCCGTTCTCCTTGGTGAACACGGGCTTGAGCTTGGCCATGTCCTCCAGCGTGACGTCGTTGCGGAAGTGCTCGTCGGTGTCGAACACCACGTCGCCCTTGCGGCCCTTGGACACGACCGGGACGATCTGGTCCTTGAAATAGCCGGCGGCCACGGCCTTGGCGGCGCGGCGGTGGCTCTCGACGGCCAGCGCGTCCTGGTCGGCGCGGGTGATGCCCCACTTGGCCGCGATGTTCTCGGCCGTCACGCCCATGTGGATGGTGTGGAACGGGTCGTGCAGCGCGCCGACCATCATGTCCACCAGCTTGGTGTCGCCCATGCGGGCGCCCCAGCGCGCGTTCAGCGAGGCGTAGGGCGCGCGGCTCATGCTCTCGGCGCCGCCGCCGATGGCGATGTCGCAGTCGCCCAGCGCGATCGATTGCGCGGCCGAGACGATGGCCTGCAGGCCCGAGCCGCACAGGCGGTTCACGTTGAAGGCCGGCGTCTGCTCGGCGCAGCCGCCGTCCAGCGCGGCCACGCGCGACAGGTACATGTCGCGCGGCTCGGTGTTGACGACGTGGCCGAACACCACGTGGCCCACGTCCTGGCCCTCGACCTTGGCGCGTGCCAGCGACTCGCGCACGACCAGCGCGCCCAGCTGCGTGGGCGGCACGTCCTTCAGGCTGCCCCCGAAGGTTCCGATGGCGGTGCGCACACCGCTGACGACGACGACTTCACGACCCATGTTGTTGCTCCTCCTGAGTAACGGATGATGGTGGATGCCCGGCCAACGGCCGGACCGCCTGCGATCTTGCCACGCGCGCACCGCCTGCGCCGCCGCCGTGCGGCGATTGAAACAATTCAATGCACACCGTGGACGTGGCGCGGGCGCGCCGGTACCGGCGGCGCGTCGGCAGCCAGGCTCTTGAGGATGCCACAGTCGGCGGCGGCCTGGGCCTCGCGGCACTGGCCGCGCAGCGCGCGCAGCTGGCGCTCCAGCGCGCGCAGTTCGCGGATGCGCTGCGCCACGTGGCCGATGTGGGCGTCCAGCAGCGCGTTGACGCCGGCACAGTCGCCGCCGGGCGCGTCCTGGAACCGCAGCAGCGTGCGGATCTCCTCCAGCGCCATGTCCAGCGCGCGGCAGTGGCGGATGAAGGACAGGCGCTGCACGTGCGCGGCGTCGTAGTCGCGGTAGTTGCCCGCGGTACGCGGCGCGGCCGGCAGCAGGCCGGCGCGCTCGTAGTAGCGGATGGTTTCCACCGGCGTGTCGGTGGCGGTGGCCAGCTGTCCGATCTTCATGCGCTTGACTCTACAGCGGCTTCAGGGTTTCCAATGAATGCAGTTCCCGAGGAAGCACCGCAATGAAGCCCTGTTGCCCGACGCCCGCGGCGCACACCCCTGCGCACGGCCACGCACACCACCACGGTCCCGGCGGCCACGCCGCCGGCCATCCGCACGACCACGGCCACAGCCATGGTCACGACCACGACCACGACCACGACCACGACCATGGTCATGGCCATGACCACGGCGCCGGCCCCGGCCCGCGCCGGCTGGCCGCGGCGCTGGCGCTGGCCGTCCTGGCCGAGCTGCTGCACTTCTTCGTGGCCGACGACGCCGGCTGGATGCCGGGCCTGGGCATGGCGGCCGCGGCGGCGGCGATCTGGCTGTCGGGCGTGGAGACCTACGCCCAGGGCCTGGCCGCGCTGCGCCGCGGCCGGCTGAACATCAACGCGCTGATGAGCGTGGCCGTGACCGGCGCCTTCCTGATCGGCCAGTGGCCCGAGGCCGCGATGGTGATGGCGCTGTACGCGATCGCCGAGGCGATCGAGGCGCGCGCGGCCGACCGTGCGCGCCACGCCATCGCCGGCCTGCTGGCGCTGGCGCCGCAGCAGGCCGAGGTGCTGCAGGACGACGGCCGCTGGCGCGCGCAGCCGGCGGGCGAGATCCCCGTCGGCGCCACGGTGCGCATCCGCCCCGGCGAGCGCGTGCCGCTGGACGGCGTGGTGCTGCAGGGCAGCAGCAGCGTCGACCAGTCGCCGGTGACCGGCGAGAGCCTGCCGGTCGAGAAAGGCGAGGGCGACGCCGTGTTCGCCGGCACCGTCAACGCCGAGGGCGCGCTGCAGCTGCGCGTGACGGCCGCGGCCGGCGACACGCTGCTGGCGCGCATCGTCCACGCGGTGGAGCAGGCGCAGGCCACGCGCGCGCCCACGCAGCGCTTCGTCGACCGCTTCGCCACGGTCTACACGCCGGCCGTGTTCGCGCTGGCGCTGGCCGTCGCGCTGGGCGGGCCGCTGCTGTTCGGCCTGGCCTGGCCGGACGCCGCCTACAAGGCGCTGGTGCTGCTGGTCGTCGCCTGCCCCTGCGCGCTGGTGATCGCCACGCCGGTGACCGTGGTCAGCGCGCTGGCCGCCGCGGCACGGCGCGGCATCCTGGTCAAGGGCGGCAGCCACCTGGAGAACGCGCGGCTGCTGTGCGTCGTCGCGCTGGACAAGACCGGCACCGTCACCGCTGGCCGGCCGGTGCTGGTGCACTGGGAGCCGCTGCGCGAGGGCATGGCGCGCGACGCGCTGGCCGCGCTGGCCGCCGGCCTGGCGGCGCGCTCGGACCACCCGGTCTCGCGCGCGATCGCCCAGGGCCTGGGCGCGCCGGCGGCCGAGGCCGGGGACTTCCGCGCGCTGCCGGGCCGCGGCGTCGAAGGCCGCATCGCCGGCCGCACGCTGGTGCTGGGAAACTCGCGCCTGGCCGAGGAGCGCGGCCAGTGCGATGCCGGCCTGCGCGCGCTGCTGCGCAGCCACGAGGCCCAGGGCCGCACGCTGACGCTGCTGGCCGACGAGGCCGGCGTGCTGGCGCTGTTCGCGGTGGCCGACACGCTCAAGGAAAGCTCGCGCGAGGCTGTCGCCGAGCTGCGCCGCCTGGGCGTGCTGCCGGTCATGCTGACCGGCGACAACCAGGCCACGGCCCGGACCGTGGCGCGCGCCGCCGGCATCGACGAGGTGCAGGCCGAGCTGCTGCCGGCGGACAAGCAGGCCGCCATCCAGGCGCTGCAGCAGCGCCACGGCGCCACCGGCATGGCCGGCGACGGCATCAACGACGCGCCGGCGCTGGCGCGCGCGGAGATCGGCTTCGCGATGGGCGCGGCCGGCACCGGCGTGGCGGTGGAGGCGGCCGACGTGGTCGTCATGAACGACGACCTGCGCCGCATCCCCGAGACCATCCGCCTGTCGCGCCGCACGCACGCGGTGTTGTGGCAGAACATCGTGCTGGCGCTGGGCATCAAGGCCGTCTTCATGGTGCTGGCGCTGGCCGGCGGCGCCACCATGTGGATGGCCGTGTTCGCCGACATGGGCGCCACGCTGCTGGTCGTGGCCAACGGGCTGCGGCTGCTGCGCTGGGGCGCCCGCTGATCAGCCGCCGTCGCGCTGCAGCGCCAGCGCGAACAGCTCGTTGCGGAAGTGGATGCCCAGCCGCGCGAACGCGCGGTTGCGGTAGGTCTTCACCGTCGTCGCCGAGAGTCCCAGGTCGGCCGCGATGCCGTCCTGCGTCATGCCGCGCAGCAGCCGGGTGCAGACGTCCAGCTCGCGCGCGGTCAGCCCGCCGTCCAGCTGCAGCAGCCGCGCGCGCAGGTCCTCGGGCGAGGGCGGCTGCGGCGGGGCCGGCGGGCGCAGCGCCACCTGCTTGCGCGCCAGCGCCAGCAGCGCCGGCGCCAGTTGCTCGAAGTCGCCGATCTGCGCATCGCTCAGCGCGCGCTGGTGCGCGTGGCGGTAGAAGTTGACCGCGAACAGCGCCTGGTCCTCGCCGTGCTGCACGATGGACACGCGCTCGACCATGCCGTGCGCCTCGTACACGCGGGCGCGGTGCTCGTCGGCCACCTCGCCGGCCGTGATGTGGCACAGCTGCACGCGCTGCGCCGCGTCGGGGTCGAAGCGCAGGCTGCGGTCCCCGCGCACCGGGCCGGAGAGGTAGGCGTGCCAGCAGGCGCGCGTGGTGTCCGGGATGTCCAGCGCGGCCGACATGAACAGCCGCGGCGCGCAGCCCGGCCCCACGCGGTAGACCGACCAGGAGGCCGCCGGCAGCACCGGGTGCAATTGGCGCAGCAGCCGGGCGCAGAAGTCGTCCTCGCCCAGGCTGTCGATCAGCGGGGCCATGGCGCCGGCCGGTGCGCCGGCGTGCCGCCAGGCGGCAGGGGTCCATTTGCGCATGGGGTGGTCTCCGGGTTGGTCCGTCGTCCTCTTGGATGACGCGCGGGGCGGTTCTGCAGACGTACGCTCTGGCCCCGATTCTGACTGCTGGACCGCACCATGCCCACCGACCCGCTCGCCGCGCCGACCCTGAGCCCGTTCGCCGACTTCGCCGTGCAGGTGGCCGAGCCCCAGGTGGTCGGCGCCGTGCCGCATGGCACGCGCCGGGTGATCCCGATCCTGGGCGGCACGGTGCGCGGTGAGGGCTGGAGCGGCCGCGTGCTGGCCGGCGGCGCCGATTTCCAGCTGATCGTGCACGCCGGCTACGCCGAGCTGGACGCGCGCTACGTGGTCGAGACGGACGCCGGCGACCTGGTGTTCGTGCAGAACCAGGCCGTGCGCAGCGGCCCGCCGGCGCTGATGCAGCGCCTCGCGCGCGGCGAGCCGGTCGACCCGGCGCAGATCTACTTCCGCTGCCAGCCGCGCTTCGAGACCGCCTCCAGCGCGCTCGGCTGGATCAACGAGCGGCTGTTCGTCGGCGCCGGCGTGCGCCATCCCGACCAGGTCGTCATGCGCTTCTTCGCGCTCGGCTGAATTTCCCCTGACCCCCGGAGACATCCATGCAACCCACCCGCCGCCTGGCCCTCGCCGCCACCCTGGGCGCCTGCGCGCTCGCCCCGTTCGCCGCACCGGCCCAGCAGGCCTATCCGAGCAAGCCGGTGCGCATCATCGTCGGCTTTCCGGCCGGCACCGGCCCGGACATCGTGGCCCGCCTGCTGGCGCAGAAGCTGTCCGAGGGCTGGGGCAACCTGGGCGTGATCGTCGACAACAAGCCCGGCGCCGCCGGCCTGATCGCGGCGTCCGAGGCCGCGCGCGCCGCGCCCGACGGCTACACGCTGATGCTGGGCGAGACCGGCCAGCTCAGCATCGCGCCCAGCAGCTACAACAAGCTGCCCTACGACCCGGCCCGCGACTTCGTGCCGGTGTCGCAGGTCGTCACCGCGGACTTCATCCTGCTGGTCAACCCGCAGAAGGTGCCGGCCAAGGACGCCCGGGAATTCGTGGACTGGACGCGCCAGCACAAGAACCTGTTCATGGCCACCTTCGGCGCCGGCACGCCGGGGCACTTCGGCGCCTTCATGTTCGGCGACGCCATCGGCATCCGGCCCGAGGCGGTGCACTACAAGTCCACCGGCGACGCCATGACCGGCCTCTTCGGCGGCGACGTGCAGGGCGTGTTCGCCAGCGCCGGCCTGGCCGCGCCCAACGTGAAGTCCGGCAAGCTGGTCGCGCTGGCCAGCACCGGCGCCGAGCGCACGCCCATCCTGCCCGAGGTGCCGACCTTCAAGGAGCAGGGCTACGGCAGCCTGGTGTTCAACTCCTGGTTCGGCATCGTCGCACCGGCCAGGACGCCGGCCGACGTCGTGGCCAAGCTGAACGCCGACATCGTGCGCGCGCTGCGCTCGCCGGACGGCCGCAAGAAGCTGGAGGAGGCCGGCTTCAGCGTGACGGGCACCAGCCCGCAGGCGTTCGCCGACATCATCGCCGCCGACACCCGGACCTGGGGCAAGGCGGTGGCTGCCACCGGCTTCAAGGCGGATTGAGGAGGCGCTGATGCACACCCGCACTCCCTGGGCCCCGAGCGCCCTGGTCCTGGCACTGCTCGCCGGCTGCGCCGGCGGCGGCGACGGCGACAACGGCTGGACCGTGCTGGACGCCCAGGCGTCCGCAGCCGCCTGCGCCCGCATCGCCACGCAGTCCGGCCTGGCCAGCGCCCAGCTGGCCACGCGCTACGTGGCCGCCGGCACGCGCCGCCCCGGCACGGCGACGGACGGCGACTACCTGCCCGGCCACTGCGTGGTCACCGGCAGCCTGGACGCGCGCACCGGCGTGGACGGCAAGCCCTACGCCGTCGGCTTCGAACTCTCCCTGCCGGACCAGTGGAACGGCCGCTTCCTGTACCTGGGCGGCGGCGGCAACGACGGCACGCTGCGCGACACCTCGCTGAGCTCGTCGATCTCCATCGGCACCCCCTCGCCGCTGGGCCAGGGCTATGCCGTGGTCTCCACCGACGCCGGCCACCAGGGCACCAGCGCCAGCTTCGGCGCCGACCCGCAGGCCCGCATCGACCACGCCTACAACGCGCACGACAGGACCGCCCGGTCGGCCAAGGCGCTGATCGCCTGGCGCTACGGTGCCCAGCCGCGCTACTCGTACTTCTCGGGCTGCTCCGGCGGCGGGCGCCAGGGCATGATGTTCTCGCAGCGCTTTCCGGACTACTTCGACGGCATCACCGCCGGCGCGCCGGCCATGCGCGTCTCCAGCGGCGCCACGGTCGCGGCGATGTGGAACCATCGCCGGTTCAGCGACATCGCGCCGCGCGGCGGCGACGGCAGGCCGGTGCTGGCGCAGGCCTTCTCGAACGGCGACCTGAACCTGCTGGCCGACGCCGTGCTGGCCGCCTGCGACGCCGGCGACGGCGCGGCCGACGGCCTGGTGCAGAACGCCGCGGCCTGCCGCTTCGACCCGGCCGTGCTGCAGTGCAGCGGCGCCAAGACCGACCGCTGCCTGAGCAGCGCCCAGGTCGGCGCGCTGCAGGACGTGTTCGGCGGGCCGCGGAACTCGGCCGGCCAGCCCCTCTACGCCGGCCAGCCCTGGGACCCGGGCGTGCGCGACGCCGGCTGGCGCGCCTGGACGCTGGGCAGCTCGGCCACCGGCACGCCGGACTCGCGCTACATCACGCTGATGCTGGACGCGTTGCGCAACGAGTTCTTCACGCCGCCGGACCCGGCCTTCGACGCGCTGGCCTTCAACTTCGACACCGACCCGGCGCGCATGCAGGCGTTCTCCGAGGTCTACGACACCTACCGCGACGACCGGCTCGCCGCGTTCAAGGCGCGCGGCGGCAAGCTGCTGTTCATCCACGGCATGGCCGACCCGATCTTCTCGGCACTCGACACGGTGGACTACTACCAGCGCCTGGCCGCCAGCAACGGCGGCATCGCGGCCACGCAATCGTTCGCGCGGACCTTCCTCGTGCCCGGCATGACGCATTGCTCCGGCGGCCCGGCCACCGACACCTACGACTCGCTGCAGGCCATGGTCGACTGGGTCGAGAAGGGCGTGGCGCCCGACGCCATCGCCGCGCGCGCCGCCGCCACCAGCGCCTATTTCCCGAACCGCACGCGCCCGCTGTGCCCGTACCCGGCGTTCGCGCGGTACCGGGGCACGGGCAGCCTCGAGGACGCCGCGAACTTCCGCTGCGCGCCGGACTGATCCGCCGCCGCGGGATGGCGGTTCATGGCGGCAGCACGAGGCGGGCGCTGAGCCCGCCGAGCCGGCTGCGGCCCAGTTCGAGCCGGCCGCCGTAGGTTTCGGCCAGGTCGCGCACGATGGCCAGGCCCAGGCCGCTGCCCTCCACGCTTTCGTCGAAGCGCCGGCCACGGCGCATGGCCGCAGCGATCTGCGCATTGGCCAGTCCGTCGCCATCGTCGTCGATGTGCACCACCAGGCCGTCGGTGTCGGCGCGGGCCTGGATTTCCACGCGGCTGCGGGCCCATTTGCCGGCGTTGTCCAGCAGATTGCCCAGCATCTCCTCCAGGTCGGTTTGCTCGGCGCTGCAATGCAGGGCACGCGGCGCCAGCAGCTGCCAGTGCAGGTCGCGCCCGGCGTGCAGGCGGCGCATCGCCGCCAGCAGGTCTTCCAGGCGTTCGCGAACGTCGATGCGGCGGCGCTCGCCGCCGCCGCTGCCGGCGCGTGCCAGGTAGCGCTCGATCAGGCCGTCCATGGTCGCCACCTGGGCGCGTACGGTCATGGCTGGCACCACCCCGCCGTCGTGGTCGCGCAGCTCGGAGGCCAGCAGCGCCAACGGTTTCTTCAGCGCATGGCTGAGGTCGCCGGCGTGTGCGCGGGCGCGCGCCACCACGCGCGCGTTGCGCTCGAGCACCTGGTCCATGGCGCGCGCCAGCGGGTCGAGGTCAGGGCCGAAATCGCGACCGACGCGCTCGGCCGTACCGTCGTGTACCCGCGCCAGTGCCGCGCGCAGCCGGCGCAACGGCTTCAGGCCGATCTGCACCTGCAGCAGCGTGGTCAGTGTCAGCACCGCCACCAGCACCGCCTGCGTCAGCAGCAGCAGCTGGTCCAGCCGGGCCAGTTCACGGTCGGTTTCGGTCGCCGGGCCGTACAGGTGCAGCCGCAACTCGCGCGCGCCGACGCGTACCGGGCGCTCCAAGCCCACCAGCGGTTCGCCGCGCGGGCCCTGCAGCCGATGCAGCTGCGAACTGCCACCCAGCGACTCGCGTTGCGGCAGATGCAACTGGCCATCCCACAGCGAGCGCGAGTGCAGTTCGCCGTCACCGTCGCCGAGCTGCCAGTACCAGCCCGAGAAAATCTGGTTGAAGGGACTGGTGGAGGGCGGCCGCTCTTCCCATGGGGTGCCGTCCGGCCCTGCGTGCAGGCGTACGGCCAGGCGCTGGGCGCTGTCGTCCAGGCGCTGCTCGACGCTGCGCCACAGCGTGGCGTGGAACTGCAGCCGCAGCGCCCAGCCGCCGACGCCGGTGACGGCCAGCGCGGCGCAGATGCCGATGATGGCCAGCCGCGGCCCGAGGCCCAGGCGTTCAAGCAAGGCCGTCGCCGGCGGACAGCCGGAAGCCCCGGCCGCGCTCGGTATGGATCAGCGGCTGCCCGAGCTTGCGCCGGATGCGGCCGATCAGCACGTCCAGCGTGTTGGAGTCCGGGTCCAGGTCGCGCGCGTAGACGTGCTCGGCAATCTCGCTGCGGCTGACCACGCAGTCCGGCCGATGCATCAGGTAGGCCAGGATGCGCTGCTCCTGCGCGGTGAAGACGAGCCGCTGTCCGCCCAGGCTGAAGTCGCCGGCATGGCTGTCGTAGCGCAGTGGCCCGACCTGCAGTACCGGCGTGCCGTGGCCGCGTGCGCGCCGTATCAGCGCTTGCAGGCGCACCACGGCCTCGTCCATCAGGAAGGGCTTGGTCAGGTAGTCATCGGCGCCCGCGCCGAAGCCGGCCAGCTTGTCGCTCCAGCGCGAGCGGCCCGTCAGGATCAGCACCGGCATGGCCACGCCCTGCTCGCGCCAGTGGCGCAGCACGCCCATGCCGTCCTGGTGCGGCAGGCCCAAGTCGAGCACGGCCGCGTCGTAGCGCTCAGTGCAGCCGGCGAAGGCGGCCTCGCGGCCGTCGCGGGCCAGGTCGGCCACCAGGCCGGCCTGCGCCAGTGCCTCGGCCAGCCGTGCGGCCAGCGCCTGGTCATCCTCGGCGACCAGCACGCGCATCAATCGAGCTCGGCAGCGCGTTGCAGCGCGCCGGTCGCGGCGTCCACGTGCAGCTCCAGCAGGCGGCCGTCCTCGGTGCGCACCTCGACCTCGTAGTAGCGCCGGCCCTGCGCATCGATCTCGATCTCCACTTCGGTGACCTGGCCGGGGTAGCGCGCCAGCACGGTGTCCAGCACTTCGGCCACCGGCCGCAGCTTCTGCGCACCGGCGAAGCGTACGGAGTCCAGATGCAGCACCTTGCCGGTCTGCGCGTCCACGACCATCTCGCGCAGGCGGCCGTCGTCCATGGGCACCCGGATCTCGTAGACCTGTCGGCGGTCGGCCCAGCGCTCCAGTTCGATCTCGACCACCGGCCCGGCCAGGCCTGCGGCCTGCAACTGGCGCAGTACCTCGGCCAGCGGCTTGACGCGCTGGGAGCCAGCGATGGCCAGCGTCACGTCCTTGCCGCTGACGGCATCGAAGTAGACCTCGCGGCTGTAGCCGTCGGCGCCTAGCACACGGAAGCGGTACAGCGGGCCGCCGCCGGCGTCGCGCTCGATCTCCACGTCCACCACGCGGCCGGGGTAGCGCTTCTGCGCCGCCGCCAGGATGGTGGCGAGGGGCTGCAGCCGGCCGGCCTCCACCGCGCGGCGCACGGCTTGCGGATCGGTTCCTTGCAGTGGCCGGCCGGCAGGGTCGGCCTGGACGGCCGGGGCCGGCCACAGCGCAGCGAGGAGCAGGACGGCGGAGATCGTGCGCATGGGGGAGGGCGGAAGTGGGGTGCATGGGCATTGTCGACGCTCCGGCTAAACGCTTCATGAACCGGGTGCGGCCGGGACGCTGACGAATCGACACACTTTCGCGGCTCCGGATACAGCCCCCGGGGCGCTTCGTTCACCGAATGTTTAGGCGCCGTTGCGAAGAATCCGCCGCTGCGATGCACGCCGCGCCACTGCCGCGGCGGCGTGCGTGCCACGCCACGGAGATCCTGTTCCATGCCATTGCCGCCACCTGTCCGCGCCGACGCCCCGCCCCGCATCGCCCTGTACTCGCATGACACCATGGGGCTGGGCCACGTGCGCCGCAACATGCTGCTGGCCCAGGCGCTGAGCGCCGCACCGCTGCAGGCCGAGGTGCTGCTGATCAGCGGCATCCGCGAGGCCGGCGCCTTCGCACTGCCGCCGGGCACGGACTGCGTCACGCTGCCCGCCTACCGCAAGCTGCCCGATGGCCGCTACATGCCGCGCGCGCTGGGTGCGGACCTGCAGCGGCTGGTGGCCCTGCGCGCGGCCACGATCCGCGCCGCGCTGGCTGGTTTCGCGCCGGACCTGGTGATCGTGGACAACGTGCCGCGCGGGGCGATGCGCGAACTCGACACCGTGCTGCCCGCGCTGGACCGCCGCCGCACCCGCGTGGTGCTGGGCCTGCGCGACGTGGTGGACGAGCCGGCCGCAGTGCAGCGCCAGTGGCGGCATGAGCGCAACGTGGAAGCACTGCGGCAGTACTACGACGCGATCTGGGTCTATGGCGACGAGAGCCTGTCCGGCGGCACTGCCGCTTACGGACTGGATGCAGCGCTGCGCCGCAAGCTGGTCCAGGTCGGTTACCTGGACCAGAGCCAGCGACTGGAATGCGGCGCGGCCCGGGCACCTGACGGGCCCTACGTGCTGTGCCTGGTCGGCGGCGGCCAGGACGGGCTGCCGCTGACCGAGACCTTCGTGCAGGCCCGGCTGCCGGACGGCCACCGCGGCATCGTCGTCGCCGGCGCCATGATGCCGGCGGCCGGGCGCGCGCGGCTGCACCGGCTGGCCGCCGCGCGGCCGGGGATGCAGGTCCTGGATTTCGTGGCCGAGCCGCTGGCGCTGATGCGCGGCGCGCGCGCCATCGTGGCCATGGGCGGCTACAACACCACGACCGAGATCCTGTCGCTGGAGCAGCGCGCGCTGATCGTGCCGCGCGTGAGGCCGCGCGAGGAACAGTGGCTTCGCGCCCGCCGCCTGGCCGAGCTGGGCCTGGTGGACTGCCTGCATCCCGATGCGTTGAGTGCTGCACGCCTGTCGGCCTGGCTGTGCGCCGAGGGCCGGCCGCGCCGCGCGCGCGAGGTGCTGGACTTCGGCGGTCTGCAGCGCGTGCGCACGCTGGCGCAGGAGCTGCTGCACGGACTGCGCAAGGAGAGGTGCCTTGCCGCCGCCTGAACCGCTGTACGTGGGCTACGTGCTCAAGCGTTATCCGCGCTTCTCGGAAACCTTTGTCGTCAACGAGATCCTGGCGCATGAGCGCGCCGGCGCGCGCATCGACATCTTTGCGCTCGGCCCGGTCGAGGAGACGCATTTCCAGGATGCCATTGCGCGCGTGCGCGCGCCGGTGACCCGGCTGCCGGACCGCGCTCGCGCGGCCAGCGCCGGCTGGCCCGCGCTGATGCGCGCCCGTGCGCTGCTGCCCGGCCTGTGGCAGGCCCTGCCGCGGGCCGAGGGTGACGATCCGCACGTCGCCTGGCAGGCCGTGCTGCTGGCGCTGCATGCGCGCGAGCGCGGCATCGGCCTGCTGCATGCGCACTTCGGCACTCAGGCCGCTGCCGTGGCGCGGCTGGCCGCGGCCTTCGCCGGCCTGCCGTACACCTTCACCGCGCACGCCAAGGACATCTTCTACGCCTACGAGCAGCCGCAGCGGCTGGACCGCAAGCTGCGCGACGCCGCGGGCGCGATCACCGTGTCGGACTACAACCTGGCCCACCTGCGGCGTTGCTACGGCGACGCCGCCGCGCGCGTGGTGCGGCTGTACAACGGGCTGGACCTCGCGCAGTTCCGCTACCAGGAGCCGGCCGAACGGCCGCCGCATGTGCTGGCGGTCGGGCGGCTGGTGTCCAAGAAGGGTTTCGCGGTGCTGGTCGACGCGCTGGCGCTGCTGCATGCGCGCGGGCTGGCCTTCGACGGCACGCTGATCGGCGACGGCCCGCTGCGCGCCGAGTTGCAGCAGCGCATCGACGCCGCCGGCCTGGCCGGCCGGATCGTGCTGGCCGGCCCGCGTCCGCAGCCCGAGGTGATGGAGGCGCTGCGCGGCGCGGCCGTCCTGGCGGCGCCCTGCGTGGTGGGCGAGGGCGGCGACCAGGACGGCCTGCCGACGGTGCTGGTCGAGGCCATGGCACTGGGCACGCCCTGCATCTCCACGCGCGTCGCCGGCATTCCGGAGCTGGTGCGCGACGGCGAGACCGGCCTGTGCGTGCCGCCCGGCGATCCGGCCGCGCTGGCCGACGCGATCGCGCGGCTGCTGGCCGATGGTGCGCTGGCGCGGCGCTTGTCGGGCAGCGCGCGGCGGCTGGTCGAGCACGCCTACGACGTGGACCGCAACAGCGCCGCGCAGCGCGCGCTATTCCGGCACGCCATCGCCGACCATGCCGCTGCGGCGGGGAAGGCGGCGTGATGCGTGTCGCCTACGTCTGTGCCGACCTCGGCGTGCCGGTGTACGGCCGCAAGGGCGCCTCGGTGCATGTGCAGGAAGTGCTGCGCGCGCTGCAGCGCCGCGGCGCGCGGATCACGTTATTCGCCGCGCGCGTGGACGGCGCGCCGCCGCCGGACCTGCAGGCGGTGGAGCTGGTCGCGCTGCCGCCGGCCGGCAAGTGGCCGGCCGAAGCGCGGGCGCGCACCGCGCTGGACGGCAACGCGGCGCTGGCCGTGCTGCTGCGCCGGCACGGGCCGTTCGACCTGGTCTACGAACGCTATTCGCTGTGGAGCCATGCCGGCATGGCCCATGCGCGTGCGGCGGGCTGCCCCGGGCTGCTGGAGGTCAACGCACCGCTGATCGAGGAGCAGCGCACGCACCGCGAGCTGGCCCTGCCCGAAGAGGCCGAGCGCGTGGCGCGCAGCGTGTTCGCCGACGCCACGGCGCTGGCTGCCGTATCGCCCGGTGTGGCCGCCTACCTGGCGCGCTGGCCGCAGGCGCGCGGCCGCGTGCACGTGGTCGCCAACGGTGTCGACGCCGCGCGCTTTGCGCAGGCCACGCCCGAGCGCGCGGTGCTGCCGCCCGGCCAGGGGCCGGTGGTCGGCTTCGTCGGCACGCTCAAGCCCTGGCACGGCCTGGAACTTCTGGCTGAGGCCTTCGCGCTGCTGGCACGGCAGTCGCACGCGCGGCTGCTGGTGGTCGGCGACGGTCCCGGCCGCGCCGCGCTGACGGGCGACCTGGCGCGGCGCGGCCTGCTGCCGCATGCCGCGCTGACCGGTGCCGTCGATCCGGCGCGCGTGCCGGGCCTGCTGGCGGCCATGGACATCGCCGTGGCGCCGTACCCGGCACTGGACGGCTTCTACTTCTCGCCGCTGAAGATCTACGAATACATGGCTGCCGGCCTGCCGGTGGTGGCCAGCCGCGTCGGCCATCTCGACCAGGTGCTGTCGCACGGGCGCGACGGCTGGCTGGTGCCGCCCGGCGACGCCGCAGCGCTCGCCACCGCGCTGGCCGGGCTGGCCGCCGACGCACCACTGCGCCGGCGCCTGGGCGCGGCGGCGCAGCGGCGCGTGCGTGACGGACACGGCTGGGACCAAGTGGCGGCCCGGCTGCTGGCCATCGCCGGCCTGTGCGCCGCGGGGAGCCGCTGGTGAGCGCGCAGCAGGAGGCGGCGCTGCCGCTGCGCCGGCTGCTCGGCTGGCTGGCGCCGTATCTGCGCGGCCACCGGCCGCTGCTGGCCGGATCCATGGCCGCGCTGGTCGCCGCCACCTTGCTGCGGCTGCTGGAACCCTGGCCGCTGGCGCTGGTGATCGACCACGTGCTGGCCGAGCACCTGCCGGCCGCGGCCGAGGGCCTGGGCGCGCGGCTGGCCGCCATGGATACCGGCACCGTGCTGCTGCTGTGCGCAGTTGGCGTGGTGCTGGTCGCCGCGCTGTCGGCCGGTGCGCGCTACCTGGCCACGCTGGGCTTCGCGCTGGCCGGCAACCGCGTGCTCGGCGCCGTGCGCACCGACCTGTACGTGCACCTGCTGCGGCTGCCGCAGGCCTTCCACCAGGGCACACGCAGCGGCGACCTGACGCTGCGCCTCACCAGCGACGTGGCCATGCTGAAGGAGGCCGGCGTCAGTGCGCTGCTGCCGCTGCTGACCAACTGGCTGGTGATGGCTGGCATGTGGGGCGTGATGCTGGCGCTGGACTGGCGGCTCGCGCTGGCCGCGTGCGTGCCGATGCCGGCGCTGTGGCTCTGGAGCCGGCGCCGCGGCCGCCGCATCTACGAGGCCAGCCGCCAGCAGCGCCGGCGCGAAGGGGCGCTGGCGGCGCAGGCGGCCGAGGCCATGGCGGGGATTCGCACGGTGCAGTCGCTGTCGGCCGAGCCGGCCATGGCGCGGGCCTTCGGCGGCGCGGAGCAGCGCAGCGCGCGGCAGGATCTGCAGTCGCGCCGGCTGTCGGCCGGGCTGGAGCGCGGCGTGGATCTGCTGGTCGCGCTGGGCACGGCGC
Source organism: Pseudorhodoferax sp. (assembly GCF_047601025.1). Taxonomy (NCBI): domain Bacteria; kingdom Pseudomonadati; phylum Pseudomonadota; class Betaproteobacteria; order Burkholderiales; family Comamonadaceae; genus Pseudorhodoferax; species Pseudorhodoferax sp. Next base: position 4,839,562 of record NZ_JASGJZ010000001.1, on the reverse strand, counting down.
TGGTGCTGTGGCTGGGCGCGCGCCGCGTGCTGGACGGCGCGCTGTCGCCGGGCGACCTGCTGGTGTTCCTGAGCTACCTGAAAAGCTCGTTCCGGCCGGTGCGCGAATACGCCAAGTACACCAGCCGGCTGTCCAAGGCGCGCGCCGGGGCCGAGCGCATCGCCCAGCTGATGCTGCATCAGCCGGAGGTGCGCGACGCGCCCGGCGCGCTGCCGGCGCCGGCCTTGCGCGGCGCGCTGCGCTTCGAGGGCGTGCACTTCGGCTACGGCGCGGGCGCAATGCCGGTACTGCGCGGGCTGGACCTGCAGCTGCACGTCGGCGAGCGCGTGGCCGTGATTGGCCGCTCGGGCGCCGGCAAGTCCACGCTGGCCAGCCTGCTGCTGCGCCTGTACGACCCGCAGCAGGGCTGCGTGCGCATCGATGGCATGGACATCCGCGGCTTCACGCTGGCCAGCCTGCGCCGGCAGATCGCGCTGGTGCCGCAGGACGCGCTGCTGTTCGCTGCCAGCGTGCGCGAGAACATCGCGCTGGGCGTCGAGCCGGCGCCAGAGCAGGCCGCGGTCGAGGCGGCCGCCCGGCTGGCGCAGGCGCATGAATTCATCGCCGCGCTGCCGCAGGGCTACGACACCCCGTTGGCCGAGCGCGGCGCCACGCTGTCCGGCGGCCAGCGCCAGCGCCTGGCGATCGCACGCGCGGCGCTGCGGCAATGTCCCATCGTGGTGCTCGACGAGCCCACCAACGGGCTGGACCGCGCGCAGGCCCACCGGCTGCGCGAGGCGCTGCTGCGCCTGCTGGAGGGGTGCACCGGGCTGATCGTCACGCACGACCTGGAACTGGCCGCCCGTGCCGATCGCATCGTGCTGCTGGAGCATGGGCGCATCGCCGAGTCCGGCACGCATGCTGCGCTGCTGGCCTGTGGCGGCACCTATGCCGGCTGGTGGCGCCTGCGCGGCGGTGCCGGCCTGCAGGAGCTGGACCATGCCGCTTGAAGCCGATGCGGGCGTGATCGCGCGCGAACGCGCGCTGCCGGGACTGGCGCTGGTGCTGGACGCCGATGCCTTCGCAGACGCGCTGCGCGGCCTGCCCGGCCTGGCCGACGTGCAGCGCGCCGAGCCGCGCTACCTGCGCTACAAGCCCGGCACCAGTTGCGTGGCAGCGTTCGCGGTGCAGCGGCGCGGGGCGCCCGGACTGCTGTTGTCCGCGAAGGCGCTGGCGCCGGCACGCTTCGCCGAAGCTTGGCGGCGCCCACGCTGGCAGGCTGCCGTGCAAGCCGGCGCGCCGGATGCGCCGCGCGCGCTGGCGGCGCAGGCCGTGCTGGTGCTGGAACCGCAGCACGACCGCGGCGTGCCGGCGCTGCGCCAACTGGCCGATCCTCAGCGCGGCGCGGTACTGCTGCGCGGCGTGCTCGGCCAGGGCGCAGAAGCGCCCATCGCTACGCTGCGCTGGAAGCCCGAACGGCGCTGGGTCGGCCTGGCCGGCGCCGAAGGCGCGCCGGTCGCCGTGCTGCGCGCCGGCAGCGGTGCGGCCTTCGGCCGGGCGCTGCTGGGTGCCGCCGTCGGCGCGGCCCACGGCGGCGCACCGCTGCTGGGCGCCGACGGCGCCGCGCAACTGTTCGCCACGGCCTGGCTGCCGGGCCGATCGCTGTGTCCCGAGCACGGCGGCCAGGCCACGCCGCAGCAGCTCGCGCAGGCCGGCGCCGCACTGGCGCGGCTGCATGCCAGCCGCTTCCGGCATCCGGTCGCGCGCACCCGTGCCGACGAACTGCGGGCGCTCGCGCAGCTGTCGGCAGACCTGCAGGCGCTGGACCGATCCCTGGGCGTGCAGGCCGAGCGGCTGCTGCAGCGGCTGCGCCAGGCCTTCGCGGCGCTGCCGCCGGAGCAGCCGGTCCTGGTGCACGGCGACTTCTCGCTCGACCAGGTGGTGGACGGCGGCGGTCCGATGCTGCGCCTGATCGACTGGGATCGTTCGGCCTGCGCCGAGGCGGCGGTCGACCTGGGCAGTGCCTGGGCGCGGCTGGAAGCCCAGGCGCTGGCCGGCGTGCTGCCGGCCGCCGCAGCGTACGCGGGCGCGCAGGCCCTGTGCGAGGGCCATGCGGCCGGCGCCGGCCGCATGGCCGACGGCGTGCGGCCGCACGCCGCGGCCGCACTGTTGCGCTTGGGGGCCGAGCCTTTCCGGCTGCGCCTGCCGGACTGGCCGGCACGCAGTGCGGCGCTGCTGGCGCGGGCCGAGGCGCTGCTCGCGCCGGCACCGGCTGCCGCGCCACGCCAGGCCATCGACCCGGCCATGCCGATGCTGGACGCCGCGCTCGACACCGCGGGTATGCGCGCACCGGTGGCCGATGCGCTGGGCGTACCCGGTGCCGCAGTCGATTCGGCGCAGCTGGTGCGCCACCGGCCCGGCCGGCGCGCGCTGGTCGCCTACCGCGTGGCGCTGCCCGACGGGGCTGCGTGCGAGGTGCTCGGCAAGCTGCGCGCCAAGGGGCTGCACCGCGCAGGCCATGCGGTGCAGCACGCACTGTGGCTGCGCCGTGGCGAACTGGCTGCCTTCAGCGTGCCCGAGCCGCTGGCAGCCTGGCCCGAGCGTGCCATGTGGCTGCAGCGCCGCGCACCCGGGCACCCGGCGACCGAGCGCCTGCTGCCGGGTGCCGACACGGCGCCGGCCGCTGCGATCGGCCGCGCGCTGGCCGCGCTGCAGGCCAGCGGCATCGACAGCGGCCAGCGCTGGTCCAATGCCGACGAACTGGCCATGCTGCGCCAGCGGCTGGCGGAGGCGGCCGCGCGGCTGCCCGCGCTGGCCGCGCGCATCGGCCTGCTGTCCGAAGGCTGCGCTGCGCTGGCTGCGCGGCTGCCCGTGCCGGTCGCGGCCTGCCTGCACCGCGACTTCTACCCCGACCAGGTGCTGCTGGGTGCCGGCCCGCCGGTGCTGCTGGATTTCGACTTGTGCGCGCGTGGTGATGCCGCGCTGGACGCCGGCAATTTCATCGCGCACCTGATCGAGCAGGCGCTGCGCCAGCACGGCGACACGCGGGCGCTGGACGCGCATGCCAGGGCTTTCGCGCAGGCCTACCAGGCCGGCATGCCGCAGGTCGAGCCCCGAGCCGTGGCGCTGCACACCACGCTGTCGCTGGCGCGGCACGTGTTCATCTGCACGCGCATCCCTGCGCGCCAGAGCATGGCCGAGGCCGTGCTGGCGCTGTGCGAGATGCGCCTCGCCGCGGAAGAAGGGATCGCATGAGCGGACGACACCGCTGGCGCTGCCTGGGCGCTGCGCTGGCATGCGCCGCGCTGGCGGCGCACGCGCAGGAGGCGTCGCCGCCCGAGTCGACGTTCGTGCAGTTGCGCCACCACCTGATCGTGGAGGCCAAGGCCGAACGCAATCCCGAGCTGGAGCGCGGCGAGGTCGAACGCAAGACCGAGCTGGAACCGCTGTGGCGCCTGGGCGCCACCGTCGGGCGCGGCGGACCGGTCTGGGGCTTCGTCGAAACCGAGCTGCTGCACCAGATCGAACACCAGACGGGCGACCCGCGCGAGCACCGCACGCTGCTGCGTCTGAACCAGGCCTACCTGGCGACCGACCGGCTGCTGTCCGGCAGCCGTCTGCGTGTCGGCCGCTGGCTGCAGCGTGACGAGCGCGAATGGCTGTTCGACGAGAACTTCGACGGCCTGCACCTGGAGCACGAGGACGGCCGCTGGCAGGCCGAGCTGTTCGGCGCGCGCGTACGCCAGTGGCGGCGCGACCTGCTGGACAGCCGCAGCGGCCGGCGCGGCCGGCCGGCCGACCACCTGGCCGCGATCGTGCGTCACGAGGCTGGCAAGGACTGGACGCTCGGCGCCTATGCGGTGCGCCAGCACCATTTCGAGGGCGGGCACGGCCGTGAACGCCTGCACCTGTACGGCCTGCGCTCGCATGGCACGGCCAGCAAGGGCTGGCGGCATTGGGCCGAGCTGGGCCGCGTGGGCGGCCGGGCCGAGGGGCGCGCGGTTTCGGGCCACGTGCTGGACCTGGGCGCCACCCGCGTGTTCGACCGCGTGGCCTGGAAACCGCGGCTGACCCTCGGCTTCGCCCACGCCAGCGGCGACTATCGCCAAAGTGGCCTGCAGTCCAACGAAGCCACCTACGGCGGCATCGCCAAGTTCAAGATCTACGGCGAGACGCTGGATGCGGACCTGGCCAACCTGCAGATCGCCACCGTCGGACTGGGCCTGCAGCCGGCGCCCGGCTGGAGCCTGGACCTGGTCTACCACCACTACCGCCAGCCGCGCATCGCGCTGCTCGACGGGGCGGCGGTGGAGCCCAAGGGCGACCGGCTCGCCGGCCACCGTCTCGGCGACGGGTTGGACCTGGTGGTGGGCTGGGAGCCCTCGCGCCGCTTCAAGGCCGAGTTCGCGGCCGGGTGGTTCCGCCCGTCGGCCCGGTTGCGCGACGACGACGACCTGGACGACGCGCGCCGCGGTGGCCTGGCCACGAGCGCGCGGGTAGAGCTGGAGTGGCGGTTCTGACGCGGCCTGGCAGGGCGCCGCTCAGCGCCCGTGCCCGGCCAGCAGCACCGCCGCCTGCACGCGCGAGCTCAGGCCGAGCTTGCGCAGGATGTGCTGCACGTGGATCTTGACGGTGGTCTCGGCGATGTCGAGCCGGCGCGCGATCTCCTTGTTGCTGGCGCCGGCCGCGATCTCCTGCAGGATCTCGCGCTCGCGTGGCGACAGCTGGGCCAGCGGATCGGCCGGCACCGGCGCCGGCGCGGCGGTGGCCACTGCCGGTGCCGGCGGGCGCAGCGCCTGGAAGGCGCTGACCAGCTGGTCCGTCATCTCCGGGCTGATGGTGGACTGGCCGCGCAGCGCGCGCTCGATCGCGGCGACCAGCATCTCGCTGTCCACGGTCTTGAGCAGGTAGCCGTGGGCGCCCTGGCGCAGCGCCCGGGCCAGCGTCTCGGCGTCCTCGCTGACGGTCAGCATCAGCACGCGGGCGGCCGGCGCGGCCTGGCGCAGGTTCTGCAGCACGTCCACGCCGCTGACGCCGGGCAGGTGGTGGTCCAGCAGGATCACGTCGGGCTGCAGCTCGGCGGCGCGGCGCAGCGCCTCGCCGGCATCGGCCGCCTCGCCGACCACCTGCAGCGCCGGCTGCGCGGCCAGCAGCGCGGTCAGGCCGCGCCGGAACAGCGTGTGGTCGTCGACGACGAGCAGCCGGGCCGGGGCGGGCATCAGGCGGTGGCCGCGGGTTCCGGCCAGGCGGCCGGCTGCAGCCGCGGCAGGCTCAGCGTGACGCGGGTGCCGGCGCCGGGCGCGGTGGCGATGTCCAGCGTGGCGCCGATGCCGGCCGCGCGCTCGCGCATGATGCGCAGGCCCACGTGGGTCTCGTCCGGCGCCAGCGCGGCGGGGTCCATGCCGCAGCCGTCGTCGCGTACCTCGACCACCCAGCGCGGCGACTGCTGCACCCGCACCCACACGTGGCTGGCGCGCGCGTGCTTGCGCACGTTGGACAGCGCCTCCTGCACCACGTGCAGCACCTGCACCTGCACGTCGGGCGGCAGGGCCAGGCCCTCGCCGTCGATCGACAGCGTCGCCGGCAGGCCGGTCTGGTGCTCGAACTTGTTCAGCGTGGTGCGCAGCGCCGGCGCGATGTCCTCGCCGTTGGTGCGGGTGCGGAAGTGCAGCAGCAGCTCGCGCACGTCGGACAGGCTCTCGCGGATGCCGGCGTCCAGCTCGGCCAGGGTCCGCCGCACGCCCTCGCCGGGCGGCGCCGGCGCGCGGCTCAGCTCGTCGCGCAGCAGGCCGGCCTGGATCTTCAGGAAGGCCAGGCTCTGGGCGATGGAGTCGTGCAGCTCGCGCGCCAGCAGGCCGCGCTCGTCGGCCACGGCGGCCTCGCGCTGCAGCGCGTCGGCGCGCAGCGCCTCCATCGCGCCGGCCAGGTGGCTGGCCAGCGCGTCCAGCAGCGCGCGGTCGTCCTCGGCCAGCGCGGCGTCGGTGCGGTAGAACAGGTCGATCTCGCCGACCATGCGCTCGTGCAGCCGCACCGGCACGCTGACCACGCTGGCGAAGCGGGCGCGCCGGCACTGCACCGGGTCCACCTGGCTGGCGGCCGGCGCGGGGCGCAGCTCCCGCAGCGAGAACACGCGCGTGTGCGCGTCGCCCTGCGGCTGGCCGCAGTAGCACTCGCCGGTGGGCACGCAGTGCTCGGCCTCCACCAGCTCGGGCGGCAGCCGGTCGGCGCCCAGCAGCACGTAGCGGCGGTTGGCCTCGTCGGACCAGCGCACGGCGCAGGCGTCCGCGCGCGCGGCCTGGCGCAGCTGCACGGCGAAGCCCTGGGCCAGGACCTCCAGCGAGCCGGCGCGCGCCGCGAAGGCGGCGGCCTCGTACAGCGCGGCCAGGCGCGCGTGCTCGGCCTCCAGCCGCACGGTCTTCTCCTGCACGCGGCGCTCCAGGCTGGCGTACAGGTCCTGCAGCCGCGCGGCCATCCGGTTGAAGCCCTCGGCCAGGGCCGCGAACTCCTCGCTGCCGTGCGTGTCCAGCCGGGTGGACAGGTCGCCGGCCTCCAGCCGGGCCAGCCCGTGCTGCAGCCGCCCGAGCGGGGTCAGCACCAGCAGCTGGGCCGCGTACAGCAGCGCCAGCGCGGCCGCGATGGCCAGCGCCATCATCGCCAGCTGCGCGGTGTTGAGCAGCGCGGTGGAGCGTGCGAGCTGCCGTTCGATGGCGTCGACGAGGCCGTCGATGGCGGCGACGAAGGCCTCGGCCTGCGCGGCCGGCTGCCCCGCGGCGCCGCTGCCGGCCTGGGCCAGCCACTCGGCGCGCAGGGCTTGCCAGTGCTGGACGACCCTGGCCAGCGCCTGGCGCGAGGCCTGGTCGCGCGGCACGGCCAGCGCGCGCACCGGGTCGCCGTACTGCAGCATCTCCAGGCTGGCGTCGAACTGCACGAGCTGGGACGGCAGCCGCGCGATGTCGCCGGCGGACAGCGTCTGCGCCATGCGCCAGGTCTGCATGCGCATGCGCCCGGCCTCGTTGACGGCGGCGCCGCCGCCCTCCAGCTGCCAGGTGACCCACAGCGTGAGGCCGATGGCGGCCAGCGCCAGGGCCAGCAGCAGGCAGCCGATGGCGCCGATCTTGGCGGCCAGCGGCGTGCGCCGCGCGCCGCGCTCAGGGCGCGCCATCGGCCGCGGGGTAGGGGGCGCCGCGGCGCCGGGCCATGTCCTCGCCCATGGCGCGCTGCTGCTCGGCGCTGAGGCCGGCGCTGGCGGGCGGGAAGGCGTGCACCTCCTCGGCCGCCAGGTGCCGGCGGTACAGCGTGGAGTACAGCGTCCAGCGCTGGCGCGCGGCCGGCAGCTGCTGCGCCTGCAGGCGGCCATCGGCCACCGCCTGCAGGTCGGGGCGCATGCGCGCCCAGTCGTGCTCCATGACCTGGTGGTCGGCGCGCAGCCGCGCGGCCACGCCGGCCAGCCCCAGTTCGCGCAGGCGCGGCAGCACGTGCCGCTCCTCGTCCTGGTGGTGCAGCGGCGCCGCGACGTCGAAGTAGCGCAGGATGTCGGCCGCAGCGCTGCGGGCCTGGGCGTCGCAGCCGTGCGTGGCCAGGTGCTCGCCGAGCCGGTCCAGCACGTCGAGCATGTGTTCCATGCGCGCATGGCAGGCCACCAGCATCTCGAAGGGCTGGTCGAAGCCGGCGGCGGGGCCGGCATGCAGCGGCGACGTGGTGATGTCCATGGCGAGCGTGGAATTTTCCACGCGGCGGCGCGCTGCGGGGAGAGGGCGAACACGGGGCAGATGCGCACGGTTGATCTGGATCAACCCGGGGCTTCCCGCCGCGGCTCCGCATGCGGCACGTACGGGCCGGTGCCGGCGTGGCCGGCTTCGCTGGCCGGCAGGAAGCGGCCGTTCGCCACGTCGAACACGTGCACCTGGCCTTCCTCGATCACGTAGTGCCAGCCGTGCAGCGTGAGCGCGCCAGCCTCCACGCGCTCGCGCACCATCGGGTAGTCCATCAGGCGTTCGAGCTGCAGCACGACGGCGCGCTGCTCGGTGCGGCGCAGCGCCTCGGGGCCGGGCTCGGCCACCGGCAGCGTGGCCTCGCGGCCCAGTTCCAGCCAGGCGGCGAGGTTGCGGGCCGCGGCCGGCACGCCGCCGTACAGCGCCCGGATGCCGCCGCAATGGCTGTGGCCGCAGACGACGATGCGGCGCACCTGCAGGTTCAGCACCGCGAACTCGATCGCGGCGGAGGTGCCGTGGTAGCCCACCCAGCGCGGCGCCGCGCCGAGTGGCGCGCGCCCCGGCGCGGACGCGGCGCCGCAGGGGGCGTCCATGTAGCCGTCGTACGGCGGCACGAACGCGGCGACGTTGCGCACCAGGAACAGCTCGCCGGGCCCGGTGCCGGTCAGCAGGTAGGGCACCAGGCGCGAATCGCTGCAGCCGATGAACAGCGTGGCCGGGTGCTGCCCCTGGTCCACGAGCTGGCGGAAGCGCTGCTCCTGCCGCGGGAAGGCGTGGTCGTGGAAGCGGCGCAGGCGCTGCAGCAGGTCGTCGTCGGGCATGGCCGGGGCCTACTGCACCAGCGGCGTGGCGGCGCCGTCCAGGTCCACGCCGGCCATGCGCGCCTGGCCGGCCAGCAGGCGCAGGTACTGCGACAGCGCGGTGGCGAAGCTGCGCTGGCGCAGCGACTGCGCGACCGCGGCGCGCACCTGCTCGTACGGCGGCACGCGGCCCGGCCGGCGCGCCAGCACCTCCACCACGTGCAGGCCGAAGCGGCTGTGCACCAGCCGCGGCAGCACGCCGACCTCGGCGCGGCCGAACAGCTCGCGCGCGAACTCGGGCGCGCAGTCCTCCTGCGCCAGCCAGCCCAGGTCGCCGCCATGGGCGCCGCTGGGGCAGTTGGAGCTGGCGGCCGCGGCGGCGGCGAAGCGCTCGCCGCCGCCGCGCACGTCGAGCAGGCAGGCCTCGGCCCGGCGGCGCAGCGCGTTCACGTCCAGGCCGGGCGTGACGGCGAACAGCACGTGGCGTGCCTGCACGCGCTCGCCGACCGCGTAGCGCGCCGCATGGGCGGCATGGTGGCGGCGGCAGGCGTCCTCGGACGGCTCGGGCAGCTGCAGTGCGGCGTCCAGCAGGCGCTCGATCGCGGCGCCGGCGGCCTCGCTGATCGCGCCGTCCCGCGGCGGCGGGTCGTCGGCCGGCAGCAGCCCCTGGCCGATGGCGGCCTGGCGCAGCAGCTCGGTGCAGGCGCGCTGGCGCAGTTCGGCGGCGGTCGGCGCCTCGCCGGCGCCGGCCAGTGGCACGCCGTTGACGTGCGGGCGCTCGACGGCGGCCGGCGTCATGCGTGCCTCCCCTGGCCGGCCGGCGGCCGCTGCGGCGTGGGCGGCAGGTTCAGCCGGCGCGAGCGCACCAGCTGGTACGGCCGGAACAGGTAGGCCACCGAGGCCAGCCCGCTCCACACGTGCACCAGCCGGCTGAACGGGAACAGCAAGAAGATCGTCATGCCCAGCACCATGTGGACCTTGAACGGCCAGTCCAGCGCGACCAGGCCGCTGGCGTCCGGCCGGAAGGTCACGATGCCCTGCGCCCAGCCGGCCAGGATCAGCATCGCGCCGGCGTCACTGCGGTGGCTCCAGGAGAACGGCAGCGTCACCAGGCCCAGCACCAGCTGCACCCACAGGATGACCAGGATCGCCAGGTCGGTGCGGTGGCTGGTGAGCCGGATGCGCGGGTCGAACAGGCGCCGGTGCAGCAGCATGCTCAGCCCGATGAAGCAGACCAAGCCGGCCGCGCCGCCGGTGACGATGGCCACCAGCTGCTTCTGCGGCGCGGTGACCAGCCATGCGTACATGAAGTGCGGCGTCAGCAGGCCCACGGTGTGGCCGAACAGCAGGAACAGGATGCCGGCGTGGAACAGGTTGCTGCCCCAGCGCAGCTGGCGCGCGCGCAGCATCTGCGAGGAATCGCTTTTCCAGGTGTACTGGTCGCGGTCGAAGCGGGCCAGGCTGCCCATCAGCCAGACCGCGAGGCAGATGTAGGGGTAGACGTTGAACAGGAAGTCGTGGACGGCGCGTGGCATGGGGGGCTCCTCGGGATCGACGTCAACGGGCGGCGCCTGCGGCCGGCGGCGGGCGGCGGACCAGGTGGACCGGCTGCGGCTGGCCGGGCGCGGCCTGGCCCTGGGTGCTGCAGCCGCCGAAGGCGGCGGGCTCCTGCCAGCTCGCGTCCAGCGGCTCGTCCTCGCCGGCCGGCGTGCCCGCATCCGCGCCCAGCGGCTGGCCGGCCAGGTCGAGCACGGCGGCGATCGCGGCCGCGTAGTCGCTGCCGCGGCGCTGCAGCGCCGTGGCGATGGACTGCAGGATGTGCGCGAACTCGCCGACGAAGGCGCGCGCCTGGCGCACCGGCTGGGTCGAGGCGAACTCCAGCAGCACCGTCAGGTGGTCCGGCAGCTCGCCCGGCGCCAGCAGCAGGCCGGCCTGCTCGTAGGTGCGCACCAGGTCGACCATGGCCGGGCCGCGGTCGCGCGAGTCGCCGTGCACGTGCTCGAACAGGTGCAGCGCGGTGCCGCGGCCGCGGTCGAACAGGTCGACGTAGACGGCCTCGGCGTCCAGGCCGTCGGCCAGCAGCCGGTCCATCAGCGCGTCGAGCTCGGCGCGGCGCACGCGGCCGACCGCGTCCTCCGCGTTCAGCGCGGCATGGATGTCGGGCAGGCGGGCGCGCATGGATGCGTCGGGATAGCGCAGCAGGTGGGCCAGCGCGCGCAGGGTGAAGGTGATGCCGTTGCGCATGCCGGGCCTCACAGGCTTGCCTTGATGGGGATGGTCCGCTTCTTCTCGCTGCCGAACAGGCTGGTCTCGGTCACGCCCTCGCTGCAGCCGTTGCCGAACGAGAAGCCGCAGCCGCCGCGCACGTTGAAGGCGTTCTCGGCGTACTCGCGGTGCGTGGTCGGGATCACGAAGCGGTCCTCGTAGTTGGCGATGGCCATCACGTGGTACATCGCCTCGACCTGCGCGGCCGTCAGGCCGACCTGGCGGATCGCGGCTTCGTTCGGCGCGCCGTCCACGTGCTTGCCGCGCTGCCAGGCGCGCATGGCCAGCATGCGTTCCAGCGCGCGCACCACCGGCCGCGTGTCGCCGGCGGTCAGCAGGTTGGCCAGGTACTTGACCGGGATGCGCAGCTGGCCCACGTCGGGCAGCTCGCCGTTGGTGCCGACGTGGCCGGCGTTCGCGGCGGCGGTGATCGGCGACAGCGGCGGCACGTACCAGACCATGGGCAGCGTGCGGTACTCCGGGTGCAGCGGCAGCGCGACCTGCCAGTCCACCGCCATGCGGTAGACGGGGCTGTTGCGCGCGGCCGCCAGCCAGGCCTCGGGCACGCCGTCGGCGCGGGCCTGGGCGATCACGGCCGGGTTCTCGGGGTCGAGGAAGATGCCGAGCTGGGCCTGGTACAGGTCCTGGTCGCGCGCGACGCTGGCGGCCTGCTCGATGCGGTCGGCGTCGTACAGCAGCACGCCCAGGTAGCGGATGCGGCCCACGCAGGTCTCCGAGCACACGGTGGGCTGCCCGGCCTCGATGCGCGGGTAGCAGAAGATGCACTTCTCGGCCTTGCCGCTCTTCCAGTTGTAGTAGATCTTCTTGTACGGGCAGCCCGACACGCACATGCGCCAGCCGCGGCACTTGTCCTGGTCGATCAGCACGATGCCGTCTTCCTCGCGCTTGTAGATGCTGCCGCTGGGGCAGCTCGCCACGCAGGCCGGGTTCAGGCAGTGCTCGCACAGCCGTGGCAGATACATCATGAAGGTGTTCTCGAACTGGCCGTAGATGTCCTTCTGCACCGCGTCGAAGTTGACGTCCTGGCTGCGCTTGGCGAACTCGCCGCCCAGGATCTCCTCCCAGTTCGGGCCCCACTCGATCTTCTCCATGCGCTGGCCGGTGATCAGGCTGCGCGGGCGCGCGGTCGGCGCCGCCTTCATCTCGCGGGCGGTCTGCAGGTGCTCGTAGTCGAAGGTGAAGGGCTCGTAGTAGTCGTCGATCTCGGGCAGGTTGGGGTTGGCGAAGATCTTCATCAGCAGCTGCCACCGGCCGCCCTGGCGCGGCACGATGGAGCCGTCGGCCTTGCGCGTCCAGCCGCCGTTCCAGCGCTCCTGGTTCTCCCACTCCTTGGGGTAGCCGATGCCGGGCTTGGTCTCCACGTTGTTGAACCAGGCGTATTCCACGCCGGGGCGGTTGGTCCAGACGTTCTTGCAGGTCACGCTGCAGGTGTGGCAGCCGATGCACTTGTCCAGGTTCAGGACCATGCCGATCTGGGCACGTACTTTCATCGCGGGCTCCTTTTTCTAGTGGTCCGTGCCGCTTCGCACCCGTCGTGCGGCGGCACGCGCAGCGAAGTCCCCGGGGCATCCGCGGGGCCGGCGCCGCCGGGCCGCCGGGTGCGCCCCTTCGAGGGGGGATCGGATGGCCGCACGCAGCGCGGCCGTCCGAACGGGGGCGGGCGCACTCACGGGTTCTCGCCCTGCGCCTGGTACGCGGCCGCGAGGTGCTCGCCGCGCGGCGTGTCGAGCCAGTCGACCCTGGCCATCTTGCGCACGACCACGAACTCGTCGCGGTTGGTGCCGATGGTCCCGTAGTAGTTGAAGCCGTAGCTGTACTGCGCGTAGCCGCCGATCATGTGCGTGGGCTTGAGCACGATGCGGGTGACCGAGTTGTGGATGCCGCCGCGCACGCCGGTGATCTCGCTGCCGGGCGTGTTGATGATCTTCTCCTGCGCGTGGTACATCATCACCATGCCGGGCTTGACGCGCTGGCTCACCACGGCGCGCACCGCCACCGCGCCGTTGACGTTGAACATCTCCATCCAGTCGTTGTCCTCGATGCCGGCGCGCCGGGCGTCCTCCTCGCTGATCCAGGCGACCGGGCCGCCGCGGCTCAGCGTCAGCATCGGCAGCGTGTCGGTGTAGGTGCTGTGGATGCCCCACTTCTGGTGCGGCGTGATGAAGTTCAGCTGGATCTCCGGGTGCCCGTTGGGCCGGATGCCCTGCATGCCGCGCGTGGCCTTCAGGTCCACCGGCGGGCGGTAGCTGGAGAAGCCTTCGCCGAAGGCGATCATCCACGGGTGGTCCTGGTAGAACTGCTGGCGGCCGGTGAGGGTGCGCCACGGGATCAGCTCGTGCACGTTGGTGTAGCCGGCGTTGTAGCTGACGGTCTCGCTCTCGATGCCGCTCCAGGTCGGCGAGCTGATGATCTTGCGCGGCTGGGCCTGGATGTCGCGGTAGCGGATCTTCTCGTCCTCGCGGTACAGCGCCAGGTGCTTGTGTTCGCGGCCGGTGGCCTTCTCCAGCGCCTCCCAGGCCTTCACGGCCACGTGGCCGTTGGTCTCGGGCGCCAGCTGCAGGATCACCTCGCAGGCGTCGATGTCGCTGACGATGCGCGGGCGCCCCTGCGTCGCGCCGGGCTCGGCCACCCGGCCGTTGAGCTGGCCGAGCTGCTCGACCTCGGTGCCGGTCTTCCAGGCGATGCCCTTGCCGCCGTTGCCGAGCCGGTCCAGCAGCGGGCCCAGGGCGGTGAAGCGCTTGTACAGGTTGGGGTAGTCGCGCTCGACCACGGTGACCTGCGGCGCGGTCTTGCCGGGCACCAGCGCGCATTCGCCCTTCTTCCACTCGGCCACGCCGTAGGGCTGGGCCAGCTCGGCCGGCGTGTCGTGCATCAGCGGCGTCAGCACGGTGTCGCGCTCCACGCCCAGGTGGCCCACGCAGACCTCGCTGAAGGCCTTGGCGAAGCCCTTGTAGATCTCCCAGTCCGAGCGTGCCTCCCACACCGGGTCCACGGCCGCCGACAGCGGGTGGATGAAGGGATGCATGTCGCTGGTGTTCAGGTCGTTCTTCTCGTACCAGCTGGCGGTGGGCAGCACGATGTCGGAGTACAGGCAGGTCGTGCTCATGCGGAAGTCCAGCGTGACCAGCAGGTCCAGCTTGCCCTGCGGCGCGTCGGCGTGCCACACGACCTCCTCGGGCTTGGCGTCGAACCCGCCGCCGGGCCGCCCCGCGGCGGGTTCTTCCCCGCGGGGGGCATGGGGGCCCACCTGCTCGCCGAGGTCCTTGCCCTGCACGCCGTTGCCGGTGCCCAGCAGGTGCTTGCAGAAGTACTCGTGGCCCTTGCCGCTGGAGCCCAGTAGGTTGCTGCGCCAGACGAACAGGTTGCGCGGCCAGTTCTCGGGGGCGTCCGGGTCCTCGCAGCTCATCTGCAGGCTGCCGTCCTGCAGCGCCCGGGCCACGTAGTCGCGCGGCGCCAGGCCCGCGGCATCGGCCTGCGCGGCCACGTGCAGCGGATTGGTCTTGAGCTGCGGCGCGCTGGGCAGCCAGCCCATGCGCTCGGCGCGCACGTTGTAGTCGATCATGCTGCCGCCGTACTGGCTGCGGTCGGCCAGCGGCGAGACGATCTCGTCGAGCCCCAGCTTCTCGTAGCGCCACTGGTCGGTGTGGGCGTAGAAGAAGCTGGTGGAGTTCTGCTGGCGCGGCGGGCGCGCCCAGTCCAGCGCGAAGGCCAGCGCCGTCCAGCCGGTCTGCGGGCGCAGCTTCTCCTGGCCCACGTAGTGCGACCAGCCGCCGCCGCTCTGGCCGATGCAGCCGCACATCATCAGCAGGTTGATGACGCCGCGGTAGTTCATGTCGCAGTGGTACCAGTGGTTCATCGCCGCGCCGATGATCACCATGGACTTGCCGCGCGTCTTGTCGGCATTGGCGGCGAACTCGCGCGCCACCGTGATGATCTGCTGGCGCGGCACGCCGGTGACCTGCTCGGCCCAAGCCGGCGTGTAGGGCGCGTTCTGGTCGTAGTCCTGCGCGCCGCTGCCCAGGCCGCGGGCGATGCCGTACTGCGCGGCCTGCAGGTCGAACACGGTGGCGACCAGCGCGTCGTGGTAGCGGCCGTCCCGGCCCAGCCGCAGCCGCACCGCCGGCACGCGCGCGCGGTGCACGTCGCCGGACATGCGGTCCCCGGGGCCGCCCTGGGGCGAACCGCTACCCGGCGGGGACGAGGGCGCCTGAGCGCGGCCTGGCACGCCATCGAGCGCATTGGCCGTGAAGTGCGGCGTCTCGATGCCGCCGAAGTACGGGAAGCCCACCTCCACGATCTCGTGCGCCTGCGCGCCGTCTTCCAGCACCGAGAGCTTGAGCCGCACCTCGGCGCCGTGGCGGGCCTCCCGGTTCTCCAGGTTCCACTTGCCGGCGTCGTCGCGGCCCTCGGCGCCCCAGCGAAAGCCGATCGAGCCGTGCGGCAGCACCGCGCGGCCGTCGGTGTCGAAGGCGACGGTCTTCCACTCCGGGTTGTTCTGCTGGCCCAGCCGGCCGTTGAAGTCGTCGGCGCGCAGGTAGCGGTCGGGCGCCAGCACCGTGCTGCCGTCGGCCAGCCGGTGCTCCTTCAGCAGCACCAGCATCGGCAGGTCGGTGTAGCGGCGCGCGTAGTCGTCGAAGTACGCGGAGCGGGTCTTGAAGTAGAACTCGTTGAGCGCCACGTGGCCCATGGCCATGGCCAGCGCGGCGTCCGTGCCCTGCTTTGGGTGCAGCCACAGGTCGGCCAGCTTGGCGACCTCGCTGTAGTCGGGCGTCACGGCCACGGTCTTGGCGCCCTTGTAGCGCACCTCGGTGAAGAAGTGCGCGTCCGGCGTGCGCGTCTGCGGCACGTTGGAGCCCCAGGCGATGATGTAGTGGCTGTTGTACCAGTCGGCCGATTCCGGCACGTCGGTCTGCTCGCCCCAGACCTGGGGGCTGGCCGGCGGCAGGTCGCAGTACCAGTCGTAGAAGCTCATGCACACGCCGCCGAGCAGGCTCAGGTAGCGGCTGCCGGCCGCGTAGCTGACCATGCTCATGGCCGGGATCGGCGAGAAGCCGATGATGCGGTCCGGCCCGTGCCGCTTGATCGTGTAGACGTTGGCCGCGGCGACGAGCTGGTTCACCTCGTCCCAACTGCTGCGCACGAAGCCGCCGATGCCGCGCACGCCCTGGTAGTCGCGCCGCGCGGCCTCGTCCTCGACGATCGACGCCCAGGCGTCGACCGGGCCGCGGCCGGCCTTCAGCGCGGTGCGCCAGCGCTCCAGCAGCCGGCCGCGCACCATCGGGTACTTCACGCGATTGGCGCTGTACAGGTACCAGCTGTAGCTGGCGCCGCGCGCGCAGCCGCGCGGCTCGTGGTTGGGCATGTCCCAGCGCGTGCGCGGGTAGTCGGTCTGCTGGGTCTCCCAGGTGACGATGCCGCCCTTGACGTAGATCTTCCACGAGCACGAGCCCGTGCAGTTCACGCCGTGCGTGCTGCGCACGATCTTGTCGTGCGCCCAGCGCGCGCGGTAGGCGTCCTCCCAGGTGCGGTCCTCGCCGGTGGTGCGGCCGTGGCCGTTGGCGAAGCTCTCCTGCGGCAGGCGGAAATGGGTCAGGCGGTCGAGGAAGTGGCTCATGGGCGTGTTCTCAGCAGGGCATGGCGGCCTGGCGGCGCGCGTAGCACCACCAGGTGACCGCGACGCAGGCGAGGTAGAAGGCGGCGAAGATCCACAGCGCGGCCTCGGGGCCGCCGGTCGCGGCGATCGAGCTGCCGTAGCTCTTGGGGATGAAGAAGCCGCCGTAGGCGCCCAGGGCGCCGGCGAAGCCGACCGCGGCCGCGCCGCGCACGTTGCCTTCCTTCAGCGCGGCGGCGCGGGCGGCCTCGCCCCGGCCGGCGCCGCGCAGGGCGAGCTGGTTGAAGATCACCGGGATCATGCGGAAGGTCGAGCCGTTGCCGATGCCGGTGGTGACGAACAGCACCAGGAACATCAGGAAGAAGCCGGCGAAGCTGCCGGCCCCGGGGCCGGGCGGCAGGGCCAGCGTGCCGGCACCCCGCGGCAGGAAATACAGCACGCCCAGCACCGCCGCCGCCATGACGAGGAAGTTCCACATCGTCACCACGCCGCCGCCGATTCTGTCCGACAGCCAGCCGCCGAACGGCCGCACCACGGCGCCGACCAGCGGGCCGAGCCAGGCGTAGGCGAGCGGGTTGACGTCGGGGAACTGGCTCCGGATCAGCAGCGGGAAACCCGCCGCGAAGCCGATGAAGGAGCCGAAGGTGCCCAGGTACAGCAGGCACATGATCCAGTTGTGCGGCTCCGCGAAGATCGCCGCCTGCGCGGCGACGGAGGCCTTGGCGGCGGCCACGTCGTTCATCGCGAACCAGGCGACGACCGAGACCAGCGCGATCCACGGCACCCAGATGAAGGCGGCGTTCTGCATCCACACCTGCACCTGCGCGCCGTTGCGGGTGACGAGCTGCGGCTCGCCGCCGAAGACGCCGAGCAGGCCCACGGTCACGACGATGGGGCTCAGGAACTGCACCACCGACACCCCGAGGTTGCCCAGGCCGGCGTTCACGCCCAGCGCCGAGCCCTTGCGGTCGTTCGGGAAGAAGTGGCTGATGTTGGCCATGCTGGAGCTGAAGTTGCCGCCGCCCAGCCCGCACAGCAGAGCCAGGACCAGCATCGTGGGGTAGGGCGTGGACGGGTCCTGCACCGCGATGCCGATGCCGACGGCCGGCACCAGCAGGCTGGCCGTGGAGATCGCCGTCCAGCGCCGCCCGCCCACCAGCGGCACCATGAACGAATAGAAGATGCGCAGCGTGGCGCCGGAGAGCGCCGGCGCCGCGGCCAGCCAGAACAGCTGGTTCGTGGAGTAGCTGAAGCCCAGGCCCGGCAGGCTGACGGCGACCACGCTCCAGACCTGCCAGACCGCGAAGGCCAGGAACAGCGCGGGCACCGAGATCCACAGGTTCAGCTTGGCGATGGCCTCGCCTTCCTTTTCCCAGAAGGCCTTGTCCTCCGGCGTCCAGATCTGCAGCGTGCGGCCGCGGCGCGGTGCGGCGGAGGTGGTGGAGGTGTCCATCGGGGGCCTTCGGTCAGGAGGCGGCGGGCGCGGCGCGGCCCATCACGTCGGTGCGGCGCACCTCGGTCCAGTACATCCAGATCAGCGAGACCCAGACCACGCCGTACAGCAGCATGAAGGCGCTGGAGCGGATGCCGGTGACGTCCAGCAGCGCGCCGAACAGGATCGGCAGCACGAAGCCGCCCAGCCCGCCGGCCAGGCCGACGATGCCGCTGATGGCGCCGATGTTGTGCGGGTAGTCGTCGCCCACGTACTTGAACACGCTGGCCTTGCCGAAGGCCCAGGCCACGCCCAGCACCGCCATCAGCGCGGTGAAGGCGTAGACGTTCAGGCCCAGGTGGAAGCTGCGCGGGCCGTCCGCCGTGGCGATGGTGAAGTCGGTCTGCGGGTAGCTCAGCAGGAACAGGCAGATCCAGCTCACCCACAGCACCCACCAGGTGACCTTGTGCGCGCCGTACCGGTCCGACAGCACGCCGCCGACGGCGCGCAGCACGCCGCCGGGCAGCGAGAAGCAGGCGGCCAGCAGCGCGGCCGTCTGGATGCTCAGCCCGTACTCGCCGACGTAGTACTGCACCATCCACAGCGCCAGCGCCACGTAGCCGCCGAACACGATGCTGTAGTACTGGCAGTACTTGAGCACGCGCGGGTCCTTCAGCGCCTTGAGCTGGTCGGTGAAGCGCACGCTGCTGGGCACCAGGTGCCGGGGATCGTGCGCGCTGAACAGCCAGAACAGGACCACGGTGCCGGCCATCACCGCCGCATAGGCCTTGGGCACCAGCGCCCAGCCGCCGGCCACCAGCAGCGCCGGCGCGACGAACTTGTTGACCGCCGAGCCCGAGTTGCCGGCGCCATACACGCCCATCGCCATGCCCTGGCGGTTCTTGGGGAACCAGCGCGCCACGTACGGCGTGCCGACCGAGAACGAGCCGCCGGCCAAGCCCACGAACAGGCCGATCACGAGGAAGTGCCAGTACTGCGTGGCGTAGGCCATCGCCCAGATCGCCGGCACCGTGACGGCCATCAGCACCGCCATCACGATGCGCCCGCCGTAGCGGTCGGTCCAGATGCCCAGCGGCACGCGCACCAGCGAGCCGGTCAGCACCGGCATGGCCGTGAGCAGGCCGAACTCCGTGGCGTTCAGGCCCAGCTCCTGCTTCAGCGGGATGCCGATGACGCCGAACATCATCCAGACCATGAAGCAGACCGTGAAGGCCAGCGTGCTGACGGCCAGCACGCTCCAGGCCTGGCGCGGGATGGGGGCGGGGGCAGGGGCGGCGGGGCTCGGAGGCATGGCGTGCACGGTCGGTCGGGATGCCGGCACTGTGGCGCGGGCGGGGCGCGCGCGGTATCCGCCGGGCGGGCGGCGGAAGGGGTGCGGAAGAACGATGGAGGGCGGGGCGGGGTCGTTCGGATGGAGGATGGCGGCTCGGCTTTGGGCCTTTCAGGGGGTGCTGGAGGGCGAGGTGCGCGCTGCCCGCCGGACCAGCGCATGGTGGCTGGAGACTCGTGCCTTTCTTCGATCGGTGGGCTGAGCGACCTGTCTGCAGCGTCAGCCGCCATTCATGTCCGCCAGCAGAACGACGGCTTAAGGGCGAATCGCCGTACTGCCATCAACTGAAGCCGCGCGGTCATCACGTTGTGCAGAAGCTCCCTGAGCGAGGGCGCGACCTTACCTGCGCCGTCAGAAAATCCTCGCCGCAGGCTCCTGGCTTGTGACGCCCGGAGAAAATCACCAAACATGAACGTCCAACAACTCGAAAACGAACTCTGGGAGGCCGCCGACCAGTTGCGTGCCAATTCAAAGCTGACGGCCGCGGAGTACGCAATGCCGGTACTGGGCCTGATCTTCCTGCGCCATGCGGACAACCGTTTCAAGGCCTACCTGCCCGGCATTCTGGCAAGCATCCCGGCCAAGATGCCGGCGGCCCAGCGTGAAGAACTGATCAGGACCGAGTTCCAAGGCAAGGCCGCCATCTACCTGCCCGAGGCGGCCCGATTCGACGCCATCGCCAGCCTGCCGAAAGGGACCGATGTGGGCGAGGCCATCGAGGCCGCCATGGATGCGATCGAAGCCGAATACACCGTGCTGGAAGGTGCGTTGCCGCGCGGCTACCCCGCCTTCGAACCCGACCTGCTGGCCGACTTGGTGAAGATCTTCGACCGGCCCGCGCTGAAGACCGCCACCGGCGACGTGTTCGGCCGCATCTACGAATATTTCCTGAACAAGTTCGCCATGACCGGCGCGCAGGAGGGTGGCGAGTTTTTCACCCCACCGTCGCTGGTGCGCATGATCGTCAACGTCATCCAGCCCGACCATGGCATCGTGTTCGACCCGGCCTGCGGCTCCGCCGGCATGTTTGTGCAAACCGGCCACTTCATCGAGAAAGTGCGCCGCGCCAGCGCGTTGGAGACCGTCACCTTCCATGGCCAGGAAAAAAGCGACACCAATACCAAGTTGGCGCGCATGAATCTGGTGGTGCACGGGCTGGACGCCAGCAACATCCGCCAGGGCAACACCTTCTACGACCAAGCGGAGCACCTGATTGGCCAGTGCGACTTCGTCATGGCCAACCCGCCGTTCAACGTGGATGGCGTGGACACCAAGAAGGTCAGCAAGCAGTTGGCACCGCAAACGGCGCAAGAGGCAGCCCAGGCCGAGGGCGGCCCCTACCGCCTGCCCTTCGGCTTGCCCGGCACCAACGCCAAGACCGGTGCCATCAGCAACGCCAACAGCCTGTGGATTCAGTATTTCTACAGCTACCTGAACGACACCGGCCGGGCCGGCTTCGTCATGGCGTCCAGCGCATCCGACGCCGGCAATAAAGACCGCGACATCCGCGAGAAGCTGGTCAAGAGCGGCCACGTGGACGTCATGATGTCCATCGGCACCAAGTTCTTCTACACCCGCAGCCTACCGTGCACGCTGTGGTTCTTCGACAAGGGCAAGCCCGACGACCTGCAAGACCAGGTGCTGATGATCGACGCCCGCAACGTCTACCACGTAGTGTCGGCGCGGTCGCACGTGTTCACCGAAGAGCAACTGGCCAACCTGACCGCCATCACCTGGCTCTACCGCGACGAGCATGAAAAGTTCGTCGCCCTGGTGGCCGGCTATCAGCGCCAGGTGGGCGACTGGCTGGCGGAGCTGCCTGGCCGACTGCGCGCCGACAGCCGCACGCTGCGCCGGCTGGCACTTAAGCTGATGCGCTTCGCCCGCGATGCCCGGGTGAACGATGAATTGCTGCCGCCGCTGCCGCCGCTGCCGGCAGCCCCGCCACCCCCGACCGAGCAGCAAGCCGAGTTGACCCAGCAGCGCGCTGAACTGCAAGCCGCGCTGGACGCCTGGAAAGCCGATCTGGCCCAGGCCCTGGCCGACACCAGTGCCGCCGACGCGCTGGCCGCGCTGCTGGCCCAGGCCGCCCAGGCACACACCGCTATCGCCCAGGCCGACCTAGCGACCCACGCTGGCCAGAAAGCGCTGCAGGCCACGCTGGATGTGCTTACCCCCACCCTCAAGGCTGCCGGCAAGACGCTGGAAGCCCGGCACAAGCGCGCCCTAGCGCTGGTGGACGCAGCCGAGAAAACTGTGCGCGCCCGCGCCAGCAAAGCCTGGCACGGCAAGGCCATCCGCGAGGCCCGCCGCGCCCTGCAGCCGGCTGATGCCAAGAAGAACGAAGACCCCACCGTGCGCGACCTGGCACTGGAGGCGCCCAAGCAGGCCGCTTACTTCATTCACCAGGTGCACTGGCTGCACAGCCGCTTTCCCAACGGTTGGTACGACGACGTACCCGGCCTGTGCAAGGCCGTGACGCGCGAGGAGATCGCCGCCAACGACTGGTCACTGACGCCGGGACGTTACGTGGGTGTGGCGGCGGTGCAGGACGATGGCGACGAAGATGCCTTCGCCGAGCAACTGCGTGAAATCCACGAGGAGCTGGCGGAGTTGAACGAGAAGGCTGTGGCGCTGGCGGGGCGGATTGCGGGCAATTTGGAGGGGTTGTTGGGATGAGCTGGCCGAAACTACCGCTTGACCAACTTGGGTACGTCTCTAGAGGCAGGTCCCGCCATCGGCCACGCAACGATCCGTTGCTATATGGTGGTCAGTACCCGTTCATACAGACTGGCGATGTCAAGCACGCCAGTTTTCGCATTTACCAACACTCAGCGACCTATAGCGAGGCCGGCTTGGCTCAGAGCCGACTGTGGCCTAAAGACACGCTTTGCATCACGATCGCAGCCAACATCGCGGATACGGCGCTATTGGCATACGAGGCCTGCTTTCCTGATAGCGTTATCGGCTTCGTCGCTGACAGGGACAAAGCTGACCCCCGTTTTGTGAAGTACTATTTCAACATCATTCAGCGTGAATTGCAGATGGTGTCCCAAGGGGCTACTCAAGACAACTTGAGCCAAGAGAAGCTACTTTCATTCGGAATTGCCTGCCCCCCCGTTGAAGTACAACGTCAAGTGGCTGAGGTGCTCGCGACATACGACGACCTGATCGCCACCAACCAGCGCCGCATTGCCCTACTGGAACAGGCCGCCCGGTTGCTGTACCGTGAGTGGTTCGTGCACCTGCGGTTTCCGGGGCATGAGTCGGTGCCCGTCAAGTTTGGGGAGCCGGAAGGGTGGCGAATGGTGTCAATCGCCGATCAGGCAAGCTATCTGAATCGCGGCATTGCCCCGAAGTACGACGACACAGCGAAGGGCTGGGTCATCAACCAAAAGTGCATTCGCGACGGGCGCATCACGATGGTGCCCGCGCGCCGACAGTCAAAGGATGTGAAGCCTGATCGCTTGGTACGAATGGGGGACGTACTGATCAATTCGACCGGTGCAGGCACCCTGGGTCGCGTTGCTCAAGTGTGGTCACCTATCAAAGATTGCACGGTGGATACCCATGTCACGATAGTCCGGCCCATCGACATTAACTCATCAACCTATTTTGGGCAGGCACTTTTGAACTTAGAGCCGCTCTTTGCGGAGATGGGGAAAGGCGCCACGAACCAGTTGGAGTTGAGTCGGTCTGACATCGGCGACATCAAGATCTGGCAACCGCCGGAACATGTGCGTGTCGAGTTCCACCGTATGGTCGGGCCGATGCTCGAACAAGCGGAGCAACTGAGCATCGCAATCCAGCTCCTGCAGAGGGCCCGTGATCTCCTTTTGCCCAAGCTGATGTCCGGCCAGCTCGACGTGAGCGGGATAGCGCAGCCTGAAGCGGAAGAAGTGGCCGCCTGACGGGCGAGTAACCAAGCACCGAACCACAAAGACCAGGAGGAGCCAATGGGCAAGAGCGAGTATTCCGAAGACGCGCTGATCCAGGCGCCGACCGCCGAGTTCCTGCACAAGGAGCTGGGCTGGGACAGCGTGATGGCGCAGGATGAAGGCCCGCTGGTGGCCGATGGCCTGCTGGGCCGCACCGCCGACACCCAGGTGGTGCTGACGCGCGACGTTTTGGCTGCGCTGCGGCGCCTGAACCCTGACCTGCCCGATACCGCCTACGCCCAGGCACTGGAGGCCGTGGTGCAGAACGACAGCACCAAGACCCCGGTGCAGATGAACCAGGACAAGTACCGGCTGCTGCGCGATGGCGTACTGGTGAGGTTCCGCGACACCACGGGCAAGTCTGCCGGCCAGCTGGTCGAAAAGCGTCTGCGGCTGATCGACTTCGACAAGCCCGAGCGCAACCGCTTTTTGGCAGTGCGCGAACTGTGGGTGCGCGGCCCGCTGCATTTGCGCCGGCCTGACCTGATCGGCTACGTCAATGGCCTGCCGCTGGTGTTCGTCGAGCTCAAGCGCTTCGAGGTGCATGTGGATAGCGCCTACAAGCAGAACTATGCCGACTACCTGGACACCATCCCACACCTGTTCCACTGGAACGCGCTGGTGGTGATCAGCAACGGCCACGACGCGCAATACGGCTCAATCACGGCCACGAAGGACCACTTCTACCGCTGGAAGCGCCTGGACGAGGACGACCCCGAGCCGGGCCCGGCGCAGCCGCTGCTGCCCTTGCTGCTGCAGGGCATGCTGGACCAGCGACGGCTACTGGACATCGTGGAGAACTTCGTGCTGTTCGACGCCACCGAGGACGGTGTGCAGAAGATCGTGGCGCGCAACCACCAGTACCTGGGCGTGAACCGGGTGATCGATCGCCTGACGTCCAAAGATGCGACGGTGAAAGCCGAGGTGGCTGCAGGCCAACTGGGCGTGTTCTGGCACACGCAGGGTTCGGGCAAGTCGTACTCGATGGTGTTCCTGACCGAGAAGGTGCGGCGCAAGCTGTCGGCCAGCTACACCTTCGTGGTGGTGACCGACCGGGCCGAGCTGGACAACCAGATCGCCGGCACCTATACCACCACCGGCCGGGCCAGTGCCAAGGCCGATCAGGCCAAGAGCAGCGACGCGCTGCGGCGCATGCTGCGCGAGCAGAACCGCAGCTATGTGTTCGGCCTGGTGCAGAAGTACCGCGAGCGGGTGACCGAGCCCTATTCCGAGCGCGAGGACATCATCGTGCTGTCCGACGAGGCGCACCGCAGCCAGTACGGGCGCCTGGCGCTGAACATGCGCAAGGGCCTGCCGCGGGCCAAGTTCCTGGGCTTCACCGGCACACCGCTGATCGACGACAGCGAAAAGCAATTGACCCGCCAGGTGTTCGGTGACTATGTGTCGATCTACGACTTCAAACGCGCGGTGGCCGATGGCGCCACGCTGCCGCTGTTCTACGAGAACCGAGGCGAGAAACTGAAGATCATTGACCCCGCCGTCAGCGAGCGCATCGTGCAGCACATCGAGGCGGCCAAGCTCAGCGCCACGGCCGACGACCCGTGGACGGACGAGAAGGAAGACAAGCTGTACCGCGCCTTGGCCAGTGAGTACCCGATCCTGACGGCACCGACCCGGTTGGACAAGGTGGCAGCTGACTTCGTGGACCACTTTCACCAGCGCTGGCGAGTGGTGGCCAAGGGCGGCAGCAAGTCGCTGGTGGTGTGCCTGGACAAGATCACCTGCGTGAAGCTGTACGACCTGATCGCGGAGAAGTGGGCTGCCAAGGCCGACGCGCTGGACGCCCAGGTGGCGCATGAGGAGGCGCTATTCGCCGCCAAGGGAAAGCCCCCGACTGAGTTGCTGAAGACGCGCCGCGCGCATGTGGACTGGATGCGAACCACTGAGATCTGTGTGGTGGTGTCCCAGGAACAGGGCGAGGTGGCCGAGTTCCAGAAGTGGACCAATCACCGCGGCGACAAGCTGGACATCACGCCGCACCGCGAGAGGATGGTCAAGCGCAACCTGGAAGAGGAATTCAAGAAGGCCGAGAACCCCTTCCGCGTGGCCATCGTCTGCGCCATGTGGCTGACCGGCTTCGACGTGAAATGCCTGGCCACGATGTACCTGGACAAGCCCATGCAGGGCCACACGCTGATGCAGGCCATCGCGCGGGTGAACCGGGTGGGCGGGGGCAAGAAGCACGGCCTAGTGATCGACTACAATGGCATGCTCAAGAGCCTGCGCAAGGCCCTGTCCACCTTTGCGCAGGGCGACCGAAAGGGCACAGGCAAGGGTGAGGGCGAAGAGGACACGGTGCGCGACGACACCGTGGCCCTAGCCGAGTACGCTGGCAGCCTGCTGCAGGCGCGCCGCTACCTGGAGGGCCTGGGTGTTGACCTGGACGCGGTGATCGAGGCCAAGGGCTTTACCAAGCAAGGCCTGCTGCTGGATGCCGTCAACGCGCTGGCGATCAACGTCGAGCACCGCAAGACCTATGAGGTTTACGTGGACGACATCCAGTCGCGCTATCGAGCCTTGTTCCCCAATCCGGGCCTGTTCGAACACGACGCTGTGGAAGGCGCCCTGGCAGCCATTTACAACAAGCTGCAAGACGCCCGCACGACCCCCAATATCAGCGCCCTGTTGCAGTCGCTCTACGAGGTAGTGGACACCGCTCTGACCACCGATGACCAGTTGCCGGCGCTTGGGGTCAACAGCCAAGTTCCGCGCTACGACCTGTCGAAGATCGACTTCGCCCGGCTGCGCGCCGAGTTCGAGAAGACGCCACACAAGGCCGTGGCGGTGCTCAATCTGCAGGAGCAACTGGCGCAGCGCCTAGCCGCCATGGTGGCCGTCAACCCGACGCGGGTGGACCTGTACGAGCGCTATCAAAAGATCGTCGCCGAGTACAACCGCGACAAGGACGCCACCGAAGTGCAGAAGGTCATGGACGACCTGTTCGCGCTGAACGACAAGCTCAACGACGAAGAGAAGCGCTACCTGCGCGAAGGGCTGGACAACGACGCCCAATTGGCCGTCTTCGACTTGCTGCAGAAAGACAGCCTGACCAAGGGCGACCGCGACAAGATCAAGAAGGTGGCCAAGGATTTGCTGGATACGCTGATTGGCGGCAAGCTGCGGATCGACCATTGGCGTGAGAAGGCCGCCGCCCAGGCGCAGGTGAAGGCTGAGATCATCAGGCACCTATGGGCCAACCTGCCCGACGGTGCTTACGACGCGGATGAGATCAACATGAAGGCCGGCGCTGTGTTCGCGCACATCTTCACTGCCTCGGGCGGAAGCAGCGCGACGGTTTACCACTGACCCAGCGCCGAGTGTCGGAAGCGGGGGCCTTGCTGCGCCATCGAGCGCCTGGTCTCGGCCACACCGGTCATTTGAGACACAGGTTTCGAGTGGCTGTTCTCAGCCTGAGGACTAAACCGCTCGACACCTGCCCTCAAGTCGTGCCTCACCCACGACCTGTGGCTTGCCGGGCAGGTATCCCACAACCCTAAACAGAAGTGGGCATTCAACCTACACAAGCAGCCCAACCCACCCCAATGGATCATGCCGCACCGCCACCGTCAGCATGGTCCCAAAGCACAGCAGCGACGCCACGTAAGCCACCAGCCGCCAGCCCGGCTTGCGGGCCCGCCGCAGCGCCAGTGTCCCCAGCACGATGTAGGCGACCAGCAGCACGAGCTTGACCTGTAGCCAGGCCTGGTCGAGCGGGGCGAACTGCAGCGCACCCAGCAGCCCCAGCGCGGCCAGCAGCAGCGCGCTGTCCACGGCGATGGCGAGCTTGCGCACCGGCGGCGACAGCGGCATGGCGGCGCCCAGCAGAACACCCAGGCCGCGCGCGGCGAATAGGCTGCCGCTGGCCATGGCCAGCAGCACATGCAGGAACTTGATCAGGGGGTAGTGCTCGGCCAGCATCGTGTACATCCTTCCGCGTGGCGTCGTGGGTTCGGGTTCATCTGCAATTCGCGGAGCCGAAGGGTTCGCCGCAGCCCTGTTCGTCGTCGGTGCGCGGGCCCCGCAGCATGCGCCAGTGTGCAGCAGGCGCAGGGCGAAGGTAGCGCCGGGGCAGGGCGGTGTGTTCCGGCCGAACGGCGGAACTACGCCTCGCCCTTGAGCCCGAGCCGCCGCGCCAGCTTGTGCAGGTTGCTGGGGTCCACGTCGAGCGCGCGGGCGGCCAGGGCCCAGCGCTGGCCGTGGCGCTCCAGCGCCTGGCGAATGGCCTGGCGCTGCGCCTCGTCGACGATGGCGCGCAGGGGCCGGTCCGTCGCCGGCGGGGCCTCGCGCGCCGGCGCGTCGCCGGCGGGTGTCGCCGGGAGGGGCGGGCGTGCCAGCAGTTCCAGGTCCAGCAGCCCGGCGTCCAGCGTGACGATGTCCTCGCGCCGCGCGCCGCGGCTGACGGCCTTGAGGGCGGCGCGGCTGAGCACATGCTCCAGCTCGCGCACGTTGCCGGGCCAGGGGTAGGCGAGCAGCGCGTGCTGGGCCTCCGGTGACAGACGCAGGCTGCGCAAGCCGAGGCGGGCGCGGTTCAGCTCCAGGAAGCGGCCGGCCAGCAGCAGCACGTCCTGCCCGCGCTCGCGCAGCGGCGGGATCGGGATGGGGTAGACCGACAGCCGGTGGTACAGGTCGGCGCGGAAGGCGCCGTCGCGCACCTGCTCCTGCAGGCTGCGGTTGGTGGCGGCGATCACGCGCACGTCGACCTTGCGCGGGCGGTCCGCGCCCAGGCGCTGGATCTCGCCGTTCTGCAGCGTGCGCAGCAGCTTGGCCTGGATGGATAGCGGCAGCTCGCCGACCTCGTCCAGGAACAGCGTGCCGCCCTCGGCCGCCTCGATGCGGCCGGCGCGCTCGCCCACGGCGCCGGAGAACGCGCCCCGGACGTGGCCGAACAGTTCGCTCTCGGCCAGGGATTCGGGCAGCGCGGCGCAGTTCACGTGCACGATGGGCTTGGCCGCGCGGCGCGACAGGCGGTGCAGCCGGTGCGCGAACAGCTCCTTGCCGACGCCGGTCTCGCCCAGCAGCAGCACCGGCAGCTCGGAATCGGCGACCACCTGCAGCTCGTGCAGCAGCCGGGCGATGGCCTCGCTCTGGCCGAGGATCTCGCTGTCCTCGCGCGCGCCGCCGGCGGCCAGCAGCGGCGTGGCGGACTGGCGCACGGCGCGCAGCTCGGCCTCCAGCCGCGTCACGCGCACGGCCGCCTCGGCCAGCGGCAGGAGCTGCTGCAGGTCGCGCCGCGCCTGCGCGCCGAAGGTGCCGACGGCCAGCGCGTCCAGCGTCAGCACGCCCCAGCGCTGGCCTTCCACGTCCAGCGGCGCGCCCATGCAGTCGTGCACGTCCAGCGGTTCGCCGGGGCGCTCGACCACCAGGCCGTCGTAGGGGTCGGGCAGGCCGCTGTCATGGTGGAAGCGCGTGACCTCGCGGCGCTGCAGGATCGCCGCCAGCCGCGGGTGCTCCCTGACCGCGAAGCGCCGGCCCAGGGCGTCGCTGGACAGGCCGTCCACGGCCACCGGGCGCAGATGCTCGCCGTCGGCCTCCAGCCGCAGCAGCGCCACGGCGCCGCAGCCGAAATGCCGGCGCAGCACGCCGACCAGGCGCTGCTGGCGCACCGCCGCCGGCAGGTCCGCGCCGAGGTCGGCCAGCAGCAGCTGGTGCAGGTCGATGAGGGTCATATCTACCCTTAGATGGTTCAAATTACCCTTGCTGGACTGGGTTGAATCTACCATCTAATTCGCAACCCGATGAAAGGAAATGGTTTTTTCCAGGCACGCCGCATGCGAAAGGCCATGCATCCAACGCCACACAAGGAGCAACCGATGGAACTGATGGACCAATCGCTCGGCCAGCTGGCCCGCTGCATCCCGGGCGCCACACGCCTGTTCGACCAGCACCGGCTGGACTTCTGCTGCGCCGGCAACCGCACGCTGCGCACCGCCGCCGACCAGGCCGGCGTGGATGCCGCGCCGCTGGCGGCCGAGCTGCAGGCGCTGCAGCAGCGCGCCGACGCGGCCGAGCAGGACTGGAGCGAGGCCAGCGACATCGCGCTGGTGAACCACATCCTGGCGCGCTACCACGCGGTGCACCGCGAGCAGCTGCCCGAGCTGATCCGCCTGGCGCGCAAGGTCGAGCGGGTGCACGGCGAGCGGCCGGACTGCCCGCACGGCCTGGCCGACCACCTGGAGGCCATGGCGCAGGCGCTGGAGAGCCACATGCGCAAGGAGGAGCAGGTGCTGTTCCCGCTGATCGCGCGCGGCCAGGGCCGCATGGCCGGCATGCCGATCGGCGTGATGCGCGCCGAGCACGACGAGCACGGCGCCGAGCTGCGCCGCCTGGCCGAGCTGACCGACGACATCACGCCGCCGCGCGGCGCCTGCACCACCTGGCGCGCGCTGTACACCGGGCTGGCGACCTTCCGTGCCGACCTGATGCAGCACATCCACACCGAGAACAACATCCTGTTCGAGCGCTTCGCGCCGGCAGTGGTGCATTGAGGGGCGCGCCATGGGGGCTTACCGCAAGCACTGGTTCGCGCTGATCGGCGTGTGCCTTGTGATGTTCTCGCTGCTGGGGTACTTCGGCGCCGAGGTCTACCGCCAGGCGCCGCCGCTGCCGGCCAAGGTGGCCACGGCCGGCGGCACGACGCTGTTCACCGGCGAGCAGATCCTGGACGGCCAGACCGCCTGGCAGTCCGTCGGCGGCATGCAGCTGGGTTCGGTCTGGGGCCACGGCGCTTACCAGGCGCCGGACTGGAGCGCCGACTGGCTGCACCGCGAGCTGACCGCCTGGCTGGAGCAGGGCGCCCAGGAGCGCCACGGCCGGCCCTACGCCGCGCTGGACGCGGCCGAGCAGGGCGCGCTGCGCGCGGCGCTGCAGGCCGAGTACCGCGGCAACCGCGTGGACGACGGCGGCACGCTGGTCGTCAGCGCGCGCCGCGCCCGGGCCATGGCGCAGACGGCGGCCTACTACGACCAGCTGTTCTCCGACGCGCCCGCGCTGCGCAAGAGCCGCGAAAGCTTCGCGATGAAGGAAGACACGCTGCCCAGCGCCGAGCGGCGCCAGGCGCTCGGCCGGTTCTTCTTCTGGACCGCCTGGGCCGCCGCCACCGAGCGGCCCGGCTCGCACGTGACCTACACCAACAACTGGCCGCACGAGCCGCTGGTCGGCAACGTGCCGAGCGGGGAGAACGTGGTCTGGTCGATCGCCAGCGTGGTGATCCTGCTGGCCGGCATCGGCTTCCTGGTGTGGGGCTGGGCCTTCCTGCGCAACCACGAGGAGCCGCTGCCGGCGGCGCCGGCGCGCGACCCGCTGGCCAGCTTCGCGCTGACGCCGTCGCAGCGCGCGCTGGGCAAGTACCTGTTCCTGGTGGTGGCGCTGTTCGTGTTCCAGGTGTTCATCGGCGGTTTCACCGCGCACTACACGCTGGAGGGGCAGGGCTTCTACGGCGTCGACGTGTCGCAGTGGTTCCCGTACGCGCTCACGCGCACCTGGCACATCCAGTCCGCGCTGTTCTGGATCGCCACCGGCTTCCTGGCCGTGGGCCTGTTCCTGGCGCCGGTCATCAACGGCGGCAAGGACCCGAAGTTCCAGAAGCTGGGCGTGGACGTGCTGTTCTGGGCGCTGGTCTTCGTCTGCGTCGGCTCCTTCGTCGGCAACTACCTGGCGATCGCGCAGAAGATGCCGGCCGAGTGGAGCTTCTGGCTCGGCCACCAGGGCTACGAGTACGTGGACCTGGGCCGCCTCTGGCAGATCCTCAAGTGGGTCGGCATCCTGCTGTGGCTGGTGCTGATGCTGCGCGGCGTGCTGCCGGCGCTGTTCGCCCGCAACGGCGAGGACAAGAACCTGCTGGCGCTGCTCACGGCCTCGGTCGGCGCCATCGGCCTGTTCTACGGCGCCGGGCTGTTCTACGGCGAGCGCACCAGCCTGTCGGTGATGGAGTACTGGCGCTGGTGGGTGGTGCACCTGTGGGTGGAGGGCTTCTTCGAGGTGTTCGCCACCACGGCGCTGGCCTTCGTGTTCAGCAGCATGGGCCTGGTCTCGCGCAGCATGGCCACCACCGCCAGCCTGGCCTCGGCCTCGCTGTTCCTGCTGGGCGGCATCCCCGGCACCTTCCACCACCTGTATTTCGCGGGCACCACCACGCCGGTCATGGCCGTGGGCGCCTCGTTCAGCGCGCTGGAAGTGGTGCCGCTGATCGTACTGGGCCACGAGGCCTGGGAGAACTGGCGCCTGAAGGCGCGCGCGCCGTGGATGGCCGACCTGAAGTGGCCGCTGCTCAGCTTCGTCGCGGTGGCGTTCTGGAACATGCTGGGCGCCGGCGTGTTCGGCTTCATGATCAACCCGCCGATCTCGCTGTACTACGTGCAGGGGCTCAACACCACGCCGGTGCACGCGCATGCGGCCCTGTTCGGCGTCTACGGCTTCCTGGCGCTGGGCTTCACGCTGCTGGTGCTGCGCTACATCCGGCCACAGGTCGCGTTCAGCGAGCCGCTGATGAAGACCGCGTTCTGGGGCCTGAACGCCGGCCTGGTGCTGATGATCGCGACCAGCCTGCTGCCGATCGGCTTCATCCAGTTCCACGCCAGCGTGAGCCAGGGACTGTGGTGGGCGCGCAGCGAGGCCTTCATGCAGCAGCCGCTGCTGCAGACCCTGCGCTGGGTGCGCACCTTCGGCGACGTGGTGTTCATCGCCGGCGCGGTCGCGATAGCGCTGCAGGTGGTGCTGGGCCTGGCCGGGCGCGGCGCGCGGGCAGGGGGCCTCGCCGCGCCAGCCAGGGTCCGCGTTTCTTGACGCAGGTCATTGCCAGCGGGCCGGCCGCGGAGCACGATATCCTCGATTGCTTTCGCGGCCGGCCTGCGGCCTTGCCAGCAAACACGTTTCTTCTCAACCCCTGCAAGGACATTCCATGCGATTCGCACCTCTCGTCATCGTCGCCTCCCTGTTCGCCGCCGGTTCGGCCTTCGCCGCCGGCCCCTGCGACCTGGAAATCGAAGGCAACGACGCGATGAAGTTCAACAAGGACAGCCTCAGCGTGCCGGCCAGCTGCAAGAAGATCACGGTGAAGCTGACGCACACCGGCAAGCTGCCCAAGGCCTCGATGGGCCACAACTGGGTGCTGACCAAGACGGCCGACATGCAGCCCGTGGCCAACGACGGCATCCCGGCCGGCCCCGCCGCCGGCTACCTGAAGGCCGGCGACGCGCGCGTGCTGGCCGCCACCAAGCTGATCGGCGGCGGCGAGAGCGACACCGTCAGCTTCGACGGCAGCAAGCTCAAGGCCGGCGAGGCCTACAGCTTCTTCTGCTCCTTCCCGGGCCACGTCGGCCTGATGAAGGGCACGTTCACGGTCACCAAGTAAGCCGTCTCCAGGGCGGTGCGGGCATGGTTAGAATCCGCGTCCGCTGCGGGTGTAGTTCAATGGTAGAACGGCAGCTTCCCAAGCTTCATACGAGGGTTCGATTCCCTTCACCCGCTCCACTTCGACAATCCAGGGAGTGCCACCGAGCGCCAAGGAGTGTCGTAAGCAGTTGTCAGGATTGAGGTTTTTCAGCATGCCTTGATCTACTGCGTACAGCGAAAGCCACCGACAGCCAGATCAAACTGGTACAAAAGTGGCCCAAAACAATGTACGAGGTTCCCCAGGCCGCATTGTTGCTGGAGGAGCCGAGGTTGGACGAATCGGCAGCAAGGTGTGGCACTTCCGCTGCTCCTGGCTGGGCAAGCGCGAGCGCTTCACCTTTGGCGGCGATCCGGCCCTCTCGCTGAAACAGGCCCGCGATCTGCGCGACGAGGCGCGGACGCAGCTTGCCAAAGGCCTCACCCCGCAGTCGGAATGCAAGCGCAAGCGCCACGCCATCGTCCTGGCTGGCGAGCACACCTTCGTGGCTGTGCACGAAAAGTGGTTGCCAGCATCGCGCCGTTCCTGTGTTCAGCAATGGCTTGATCGTGGGGCACAGGGCGGCTTCAGGCCGCAAAGAATAGGAACCTGGGGATGACCGGATTGACGGCCTAGAGAGAACGGCGCCTGCTTCGGCATCCTGCCGATGGCAGCGTTCGAGGGGAGGTCTGACTCGGACGCGGGCTCCCGGGTCAGGCGGACGAGCTTCTGCTTCTCGCGCACTCCTCCGAAAGCGCCGCTCGCGGTCTGACCGTCGAGGAGATCCACCGCGCAATGGCGCTGCCGCCCATCAGCGAGGCATATTCCGCCGCAGGAAAGGAAGAATCCATGCCAGCACTTCTGCCGGAGCTTCTTCCGCGAGAAGATGGCCTGCAAGAACGGTTCCACCTTCAGGCTGGTCAGCCCACTTTCGCCAGGTCTCCAGGGGGTTTGGCTGCGCAGTCTGACCTTCGCTCCACAGTACTTGCACGGGACACTGCAAGCGGCGGCCTGAAGCGATGTCGAGACGGTCGTGCTCAAGGTCGATGTCAGCAGCTGCACGATAGTCCTCCAGCATGGCATGCCGCACCGATGCACGTGCGAAAGCACGGTCGTACTCGGCCAGCGCAAGCGGACTGACGGCATCTGCACTCTTCGTCATCCCCTGCAGAGTCCAGCGCAGGAAGTAAGCAGGATCGGCAGCAAGGAGGCGCTCCGGCAAGTCAAAGGGTTGGGCGAAGAGATACCAGTGATAGGCCTTCAGCCCGAAAGCCATTCCGGCGCGCTCCCACATGTCACTGGTCGGAATGACTGTGAGCGAGCTGAAGCAGCGCACCGCTCCTGGATGATCCAGGGCCATGCGATAACCCACACGACCGCCGCGATCGTGCCCGATGACGGCGAAATTCTCGAAGCCCAGTGACTTCATCAGCGCGAGCGCGTCGAGCGCCATGGCGCGCTTGCTGTACTGAACATGCCGCTCTCCGCCCTTCGGGCCGACACTGTCGCCGTAGCCGCGCAGATCGGGAGCGACAACCGTGAACTCGCGAGCTAGGTCGCTGGCGATGCGGTGCCAGGCGACGTGCGTCTGCGGGTAGCCGTGCAGCAGTAGGACCGGCGGGCCATTGCCGCCCACTTCTGCGTGTACTGTTGAGACCTTCAGTGGAAGATCGACGACGCGGAAATGGGAAAAGAAGGGAGTGTTCACTCGGGTATCGCCTTGAAAAGAAACCCTGCGTCATCACGCAACGGGCACCGCGCTCGGCGGCCATTTTGCTTCGGTGGCCGTCCTCGCGGCATCCGTGTCGTGGATTGCCCTGGCGTCGGCAAGCGCAAAGGCGATCGCGTGCTCGGCCCTGCCGGCAATGCCCCTCCATCGTGGCTGGCCACCGCGTTGCTCAGCTTGCGCCTCTTCAGCAAGCCAGCCGCCGGCAAATCAGGTCAAACACGGCAGCCAATGCACGACAGCCCAAGTAACGCGGCAGCGGCCTCCATTTGCTCGTGCTCGAAGGCCGGCGCGAAATCGTCCAGATCAGCCGCAAGCAGCCCAACCTCTGCGCTCAGTGCCACCCTGCGCCAGTTCGCTACCGCAGCATGCACCTCGCCCAGCACAGCCCGTGCCTGCGCCTTGTCGAGCGCGAAGTAAGGCGCACAGCATCCGCACGTCGGTGATGGGGCCGTCCTGATCGGACAGCCAGGTCTTGGACTCCCGGTCCTTGTCCGGGAACGGGTTGATGTCGAACGCCGGCGGCAGCCGCCACAGGCGCACAGTTCTCACGCCGGCCCTGCTTCATGTACACGAGCGAGCCCAGCGGCAGGCCCGCTTTTCCGAGGCAGGCCTGAACCTGCCGTCGACTTGCCATCACAGGGCTCCCGATGCACCGCCGGACTTGCTGCGCACACGCTTGGGCAAACGCTCGTCCATCAGCGCAAGGCCGATTTCATCGTTGGGCGTGTCCAGCAGGTGCTCCAGCGCCTGGATTTCGCCGAAAACGTGCAGTGCGCGGGCGAAGAAATGAATGGGGATGCGCGGATCACCCTTCTCCATCCGACGCACGGTGGACAAGGAGGCCCCCATGCGCTCGGCCAAAGAGGCTTGGGAGATGCGGCGGCGCCGACGCGCCAGGGAAATGTCGCCACCGAGCTTCCGAATGGCCCGTTCAACGGGCATGGGGGCGGGAAACTCCGGCATAAGCACTCCAATCGGATCACTCAGCGCATTTTAAAGGTCTGAAAGAAACCATTATCCAGGGAAGTTCACCAGCAGCCACGCCGAGCGGGTACGTTTTCCAGCCCATCCATCCCGGTGGGCGGGTGCGTTGCCAGGCGTCCAGGGGCCGTTGCCTTGCACGCCGAAGGCGGTCCGCGTGCACTCCCTACGGGCCGACCTTGCCGGGTAGCGACAGGTCGCCCGACGCGACCTTGAAGACGTTGGCGACGCACAGCAGCGGGGCGTGCACGCTGGCGTTGACGCGCAGGGCGGCCGTCACGCCGTCGAAGGCGCCTGCCTCGATGACGCCGATGTCGTCGAACGGCACGCGCACCTCGACGGTCCCGCCCTTGAACGTCGGCGTCCAGCCCGGGCTGTCGATCAGGAGGGGAAGGCCCGGCCAGGTCTTGGGTACGCGGGGTTTCGTGCCTTCGGGAATGTCCACCACCTTCAGGGCGTCTTTGCCGCAGGCCGCGTCGGGCTGCAGGACAACCCAGTGCGAATGCCAGAGGCCGCCGTCGTTGTCGAGCTTTCCATCGCCGTTCTCGTCGAACAGCGGCGTGTCGTCGAAGTCGGGGTGGGCGGTGACGGCGAACGCCAGGATGCCGGCTTTCGGCGCGAAGCCGACCACCGACGGGTCCAGGCCGGTCGGCCAGACGTACGAGAACACCGAGCTGCCGGCGAGTCTGCCGGACCTGGCGGGACGGCTGGCACCGGCCTTGCCGGACACGGCCATGTGGAAGACGGCGACGTTGCCTTCGGTCGAGATCCGGGTATGGACGATGTCGAAGGGCGCCTTGACGGCCCGGCTGGCCTTGGTGGCGATGCCGCCCCCGTGACCGGTGTCGTGCGCGGCGGCGCCACCGGCCAGGCCCGCCAATGCCGAGGCGACGAGGAAGGAGAACTTCAGCGAGTGCATGGTCTGCCCTTTCGGAGGAGTGGTCGATGCGGGCAGTATGGGTGGGCCAACCGTATGATTTGCGTCAATCGATACGGAAAACATACCAATTGGTTCATATGCAAGAGCCCGCTGCGCATTCTGTCGACCGTCTCTCGGGCATCCTCGAGCGGTTCCGGGTGCGGGCTCGGTTGCATTACGCCGGCGTGCTGTGCGGGCTCAGCCACTTCGACGCCTGCGAGGGCCACGGCTATCTGCATGTGCTGCGCCGCGGCCGGCTGGCGGTGAGCCATCCCGGCGCGCGCGAGGTGCCCGAGTCGATGCACTTCGACGAGCCGGCACTGCTGCTGTATCCGCGCCCCTTCACGCACCGCTTCCACAACCCTCCCGCGGACGGGGCCGATTTCACCTGCGCGCGGCTGGACTTCGACGGCGGCGCGTACAACCCTCTGGCGCGGGCACTGCCCCCGGTGGTCGCGTTGCCGCTGGCCCGGGTGTCGGGCCTGGATCTGGCGCTCGAGCTGCTGTTCTCGGAAACCGATCGCGTGCGCTGCGGCCAGCGGCTGCTGGCCGACCGGATCTTCGAGGTGGTGGTGATCCAGCTCCTGCGCTGGCTGCTGGACCATCCGCGGGAGGCGGGTGTGCGTCCCGGCTTCGTCACGGGCATGTCGGACCCGCGCCTGGCACTTGTGCTGGTGGCCATGCACGACGCTCCCGGCGAGCCGTGGACGCTTGGGCGCATGGCCGAATGCGCCGGTATGTCCCGCACGGTGTTCGCCAATACCTTTCGCGAGGTGGTGGGCCAGACGCCGGCCGACTACCTGGGCGACTGGCGCATGGCGCTCGCCCAGAGCCGGCTGCGCGCGGGCCAGCCGATCAAGCGCCTGGCCGATGAACTCGGCTATGCGAACCCATCGGCGCTTTCGCGCGCATTCGCGGCCAGGGTGGGCATGTCGCCCCGCGACTGGCTGGCGACGACCGCCGCCAGGCCGGACGCATGAGCGCCAGCGCCGCCCTTACTGCGCCTGCGCGCCGGCGGCCAGTTCGATCACCTCGTCGGTGATCGCTTCCTGCCGCAGCAGCCGCGCGCGGCCGCCCAGTTCGCCGAGCTTGCGCTCCACGTTGTCGCGCGCCGCCACCATTGCGCGCATGCGCGCCTCGTTCTCGGCCGCGTGGGACAGCAGCAGCGCCTCGCACAGCTGGGCGAACAGGTACTCCTGCGTGAGTTGTTCCAGCAGCCGCGCGGGCGGCAGCGTGACGAGCGGCGGCAGGGCGCGGTTCGCGGGCGGGAAGCGCGCATAGTCGAAGGGCAGGACCCGGCTGTGCACCACCTGCGCGCCCCCGGCCGGGGATGGCACGCCGTGCACCAGCGTGACCTCCAGCGCCTCGTGCGCCTGCGCATGGTCCAGCAGGCGGCCGACCAGGCGGTCCGCCAGTGCCGGCACCTCATCCACGTGCGCCGCCATCGGTACCAGCGACTGCGGCGCGAGGCCCCGTTCGGCGGCGGCCATCGCGCCGCGGTCGCCCACCAGGATCAGTTCGCTGCGGCCGGCGTCGCGGCGCGCGGCGACGGCGTCCAGCACCCGGGTGTCGAAGCCGCCGGCGAAGCCCTGCTCGGCGCAGAGCGCGATCAGCAGGTGGTGCCGCTGCGACGGTCGCCCGGTGTCGGGCAGGCCGTCCGGCAGCAGCGCCAGCGCCTGCGCGATGCCGGCGCCGACCGTCTGCGCATAGGCGCGCACGCCCTCCAGCCGCGCCTGGGCCTCGCGCAGGCGGGCCGCGGCGATGCCGCGCATCGCGGTGATGACGGCCGACAGCTGCCGGATGCTGCCGATGCGCGCCTCCACGTCGCCCAGGCGCTCAGCCATCCGGCTTGCCCTCCGCACCGGCCGCGCCAGGCGCGGCAGGGTTGTCCGCAGGCCCAGGCCCAGGCCCAGGCCCAGGCCCAGGCCCAGGCCCAGGCCCAGGCGCGGGCGCCGCCACCAGTTCGCCGACCAGCGCCGCGAGGCGGGCGAGCGCCGGGTCGTCGAGCCGCTGGCCGGCTGCGACGCGCGCGGCGATGTCGGCCGCGCCGGCATCCACCGCCGCGCCCACCCGTTGCCGCAGCGGCGCGATGCGCGAGGCCGGCACCGCGTCCAGCGTGCCCGCGGCCAGCGCGGCCAGCAGCGCCACCTGGTCGGCGAAGCGCAGGCGTGCGAAACGCGGCTGCGCCAGCATGGCCCGGATGCGCTCGCCCCGGGTGATGCGCGACTTGACCCGCGCGTCGGAGATGCCGCCGAAGCGGGTGAACATCTCCAGTTCCAGGAACTGCGCGTAGTCCAGCCGGATGCGGCCCGACACCTGGCGCAGCGCCGCCGGCTGGGCCTTGCCGCCGACCCGGCTGACCGACAGCCCGACATCCACGGCCGGGCGCTGGTTGGCCGCGAACAGGCGGCTGTCCAGCACGATCTGGCCGTCGGTGATGGAGATCAGGTTGGTCGGGATGTAGGCCGAGAGGTTGCCGGCGTCGGTCTCGGCGATCGGCAGCGCGGTGAGCGAGCCGCCGCCCCGTTCGTCGGACAGCCGCGCGGCCCGCTCCAGCAGCCGCGCGTGCAGGTAGAAGATGTCGCCGGGAAAGGCCTCGCGCCCCGGCGGCTCATGGGTCAGCAGCGCCAGCTCGCGGTGGGTGGCCGCGTGCTTGCTCAGGTCGTCGACCACCACCAGCGCATGCCCGCCGCGGTCGCGGAAATACTCCGCCATGGTGAAGCCGGCGAAGGGCGCGATCCACTGCAGCCCCGGCGCCGAGGCCGCCGGCGCGACCACGAAGATGCAGCGCTCGGGCGCGCCGTGCGCGCGCACCGCCTCGATCACCCGCTCCACCGCGGTCGCGCGCTGGCCCACCGCGACGTAGACGCAGACCACGTCGGAGTGTTTCTGGTTGATGATCGCCTCGACCGCGAGCGCGGTCTTGCCGGTGGCGCGGTCGCCGATGATCAGCTCGCGCTGGCCGCGGCCGATGGCGAAGAGGGCGTCCACCACCAGCACGCCGGTCTCGACCGGCTCGGCGACCAGCCCGCGCTCGATGATGCCGGGGGCGGGCCGCTCCACCGGCATGCGTTCGGCCGCGGCGACGGGGCTGCCGTCGTCCAGCGGCCGGCCCAGCGGATCGACGACGCGGCCCAGCAGCCCCGGCCCGACCGGCACGCGCACCACCTCGCCGGTGCCCGAGACCCGCGCGCCGGCGGCCACGCCGGCCGCTTCGTCGAGCAGCACCGCGCTGATGGCGTCGCGGTCCAGCGCGAGCGTGAGGCCGGTCTGGCCGCCCTCGAAGCGCAGCAGCTCGTCGAGCCGCACGTCGGGCAGCCCGGCGATGCGCGCGATGCCGTCGGCCACGTGCGCCACGCGCCCGAGCGTCTCGGCGCCGGGCGCGAGCTCGATCGTCGCCAGCCTGCGCCGGCTCTCGTCGAGCCAGCGGGCCTCGTCCTGCGCGTCGTCATGCATGTTCGGTCAGCTCGCGGGCGATGCGGTCCACGTCCGCGCGCAGGTTGTTGTCGACGACGGCGGTCGGCGCCTCCAGCCGCAGGCCGGCGATCAGGGCGGGATCGGTTTGCAGCGTGAAGTCGATGCGGCGCCCGAGCGCGCGCGCCAGCGCGTCGGCGCACTGCGCCTGCTCACCCGCGCCGGGCGCGCCGGCCAGCCGCAGCACCACCGGCTGCCCAGGCGTGCCGAGCGCAGCGCGCGCCGCCTCGGGCAGCGCGGCCAGCGCCTGCTCCAGCCCGGGCAGGAAGCCCGCCACCGGCACCGGGCCGGGCAGCCGCTGCATCAGGCGCGCCGCGATGTCGGTGGCCAGCAGCGAGGCGCGGCGGCCGATCCGCTGGTCCTCCTCGGCGCGCAGGTGCTCGATGGCGGCCTCGGCCTGCGCGCGCAACTGGCGCGCCTCCTCGTTCGCGGCCTCCAGCAGCGCGGCGCGCTGGGCCTCGGCGTCCTGGCGCGCCTGCTCGATCAGCGCGCCGCGCCCGGCGGCGGCGGCATCGCGCTCGGCCGTGGCGGCGGCCTGCGCCTTCTGCCGCTCGGCCTGTGCGTCGTCCAGCAGCCGGTTGGCCGCCTGCTGCCGCTCGGCGACGATGCGCGCCAGCGGGCGGAACAGGAAGCGCCCCAGGAGCCACAGCAGCACCAGCAGGTTGACCGTCTG
This sequence comes from Pseudorhodoferax sp., assembly GCF_047601025.1. Taxonomy (NCBI): domain Bacteria; kingdom Pseudomonadati; phylum Pseudomonadota; class Betaproteobacteria; order Burkholderiales; family Comamonadaceae; genus Pseudorhodoferax; species Pseudorhodoferax sp. The sequence goes on along the minus strand of NZ_JASGJZ010000001.1, from coordinate 4,799,289 downwards.
CAGGCCGAGCGTCCACCAGTCGATGCGCATGGCGGGCCTGGCCTCCTACTTGACGAAGGGGTTGGCGAACAGCACCAGCAGCGCGATCACCAGGCAGTAGATCGCCATGGTCTCGATCATCGCCAGGCCGACGAACAGGGTGCGCGAGATGGTGCCGGCCGACTCCGGCTGGCGCGCGATGGCGTCGAGCGCGGCGGCCACCGCCCGGCCTTCGCCGAGCGCGGGGCCGATGGCGCCGAAGGAGACGGCGATCGCCGCCGCCAGAATGCTGATCTGTTCCGTGGTCATGTCATGCTCCTTGGGGTTTGCCGGGCGCGCCGCCCGGCCGGCCGTCCTGGCCCTCGCTCACCGCGGCGCCGATGAACACGCAGGCGAGGATGGCGAAGATGTAGGCCTGGATCGCGCCGGTCAGCAGATCCAGCGCCATCAGCGGGATCGGCACCAGCAGGCCGGCCAGCGACAGCAGGATGCCGATGATGAACACGCCGCTCATCACGTTGCCGAACAGGCGCACCGTCAGCGACAGGGTGCGCGTGAGCTGCTCGACCAGGTTCAGCGGGATCATCGCCCAGCTCGGCTCGGCGAAGCTGCGCAGGTAGCCGGACAGGCCGTTGGCGCGCACGCCGTGGTAGATCGTGGCGCCCAGCACGATCAGCGCCAGCGCGGCGTCGGTCTCCAGGTGGGCGGTGGGCGGCTCCACGCCGGGCAGGGCGCCCGACCAGTTCGCCGCCAGGATGAAGACCAGGATGGTGCCGACCAGCGCGCGGTAGGGCGCGGGGTCGGCGTGCATCACGTCGGCGATCTGGCTGTCGATGGCGCCGGCCACCAGTTCGGCAGCGGCCTGCACCCGGCCCGGGCGCAGCGCCAGGCGGCGCGTCAGCAGCACCGAGAAGATCGTCAGGACGGCCATGATCGCCCAGGTGGCGACCACCGGCTGCGTGACCGGCACCGGACCGATGTGGAACAGCGGCTCGATCTGCAGCGGCGAGCGCATCATTCCGCCCTCCGGTGCCGCGCCATCACCAGGCCCCGGCCGGCGAGGATGCCGGCGGCGGCGGCCAGCAGCGGCAGCGCGCCGGCCTGCGCCACGGCGAAGAGGAAGCCGCCCGTCAGCGCGAGCCGTGCGAACTGGAGCAGCAGCGCCCGTGCAGCCCTGCCCTGGACGAAGGCATCGGCCGCACGGCCGAGCGTGCGGAAGTGGATGAAGCCCATCACGCAGCCGGTAACAAATGCCACCAGGGCCAGCACGGCAGGCGGCTGAGCGAGTAAGAGTCCGTTCATCGGTTCACAGGTTGCGGTGCATCCATTTCCATGCCGACCAGAAGCCGACGCCGGCGCCCACCAGGAGCAGCGGCGCGGAGAAGAAGATGCCGGTGGAGAAGCGGTGGTCCAGCCAGCGGCCGAGGAACAGCCCGAGCAGCGCCGGCACCACCACCATCCAGCCGAGGATGCCGATCTGGCCCAGCCGCGCGCCGAGCGAGGGCTCGGGGTCCTCGGCCCCGCGGCGCGTGCGCTCGGCCTCGGTGCGCGCGGCCTGTTCCAGCCGGTCCCGGGGGGCTGCGGCGTTCACGGGACTGCCTTCGCCCGTACGGGCTGCGGTGCGCGCCTCTTCGGGCGGCCGGGCGCGGTTCATCCCGGCCCGCCTTCGAACAGCTGCTCGGCGACCGCGGCGCCGTCGCCGCGGCCCGGCACCAGGTAGCGCATCAGCTGCCGCACCGCACGCGCATGGAGCTGCATCTGCGCCACGCGGGCCCGGCGGTCGACGTCGGCCTGCTCGGCATTGGCCGCGGCGACGTCCGACGGCAGCGCCGCCAGCTGGTCGCCGAGCACCGCCTGGCGGCAGGCGATGGCCGCGTGGGTGCCGCCGGCCATCGTGAACACGCCGCCGCGCACCGCGCAGAAGCGCTCCGCGCCGCCCGCCTCGCGCCAGCGCACCACCGAGGGCACCAGCACCGTCAGCAGGTCGGCATGGCCCGGCAGCACGCCGAAGCTGCCGCTCGCGTCGCGGGCGCGCAGGGCGAGCACGCCGTGCGCGTCGACCACCTGCCGCCCGGGGGTGGAGATCGACAGGTGCAGGGTGCGTTCGGGCATCAGCGCGGCTCCAGGGTTCCGGGCCGGTTCACGCGGCGGCGGCCCGGGCCGCCGCCTGCTCCTTGGCGCGCGCCTCGTCGAGCGTGCCGACCATGAAGAGGGAATCCTCGCGCCAGCCGTCGCATTCGCCGTCGAGGATGGCGCGGCAGCCGGCGATGGTGTCGGCCAGCTTGACCGAGGCGCCCGGCGTGCCGGTGAAGGCCTCGGTGACGGTGAAGGGCTGGGTCAGGAAGCGCTGCAGCCGGCGTGCGCGCTCCACCATGCGCCGGTCCTCCGCGCCCAGCTCGTCCATGCCGAGCAGGGCGATCACGTCCTGCAACTCGCGGTAGTGCTCGATGGCGCGGCGCACGTCGATGGCGGTGCGGGCGTGTTCCTCGCCCACGATCAGCGGGTCGAGCAGTACCGAGGACGAGGCGATCGGGTCGATGGCCGGGTACATGCCCTCGGCCGCCATCGCGCGCGACAGCACCACCATCGAGTCGACGTGGGCGGCGATGGTGGTCACGGCCGGGTCGGTGAAGTCGTCGGCCGGCACGTAGACCGCCTGGATCGCCGTGATGGCCGCGCCGCCCACGGAGGCGATGCGCTCCTGCAGCGCGGCGACCTCGCTGGCCAGCGTCGGCTGGTAGCCCACCCGCGAAGGCAGGCGCCCGAGCAGGCCAGAGACCTCGGCCCCGGCCTGCACGAAGCGGAAGATGTTGTCCATCAGCAGCAGCACGTTGCGGTGCTCCTGGTCGCGGAAGTGCTCGGCGATGGTCAGCGCCGTCATCGGCACCCGCCAGCGCGCCCCGGGCGGCTCGTTCATCTGCCCGTAGACCAGCACCGTGCGTTCCAGCACGCCGGAGCCGCGCATGTCCAGCAGCATCTCGTGCCCCTCGCGCGAGCGCTCGCCCACGCCGGCGAAGACCGAGATGCCCTGGTAGCCGGCCACCATGGCGTGGATCAGCTCCATGACCAGCACCGTCTTGCCCACGCCGGCACCGCCGAACATCGCGGCCTTGCCGCCATGGGCGAGGGGCGTCAGCAGGTCGATGGCCTTGATGCCGGTGCGGAACAGCTCGCTGGTACCGCTCTGCGCGGAAAGCGGCGGCGGCGCGCGGTGGATCGGCGCGCGCGGCGTTAGCACGGGCAGCGGGCCGCCGTCGTCACCGGTGTCGCCGGCGACGTCGAGCAGGCGGCCGAGCACGGCGTCGCCCACCGGGGCCGTCAGCGGCCCGCCTTGCGCCCGCGCCGGGTCGCCGCGCCGCAGGCCGGAGGTGGCCTGCATCGCGATGCAGCGCACCGTGGCCTCGTCCAGGTGCGCCTGCACCTCGGCCAGCACCCCCGGTGCGCCGTCGGCACCGATGCGGATGGCTTCCTCCAGCGCCGGCAACTGGCCGGCCGCGAAGGCGACGTCGATCACCGCGCCGCGGGCGGCGACCACCGTGCCGGCGTGGAGCGTGTCGGAAAGGGGCTTGGGGTGCACGGAGGAAGGGCGGCTGGGCCTAGGCTGCGCGCCTGGCGTCCGGATGGGGGGACGCCAGCAGGAAGGAGACGGGAAGACCGGCCACCCGTTCACGATACAGCTTCGCGGGCGCACGTTGGGCGAACGGTGCTGCTCGCGGCACGGATCCTGATGCGGACTTGATCCTGATCAATCGGCGGTGGTGGACCGGGGACATGGGCTTGGTCGGACTCCGGCATCCGGCGGCAGTTCCTGCGGCCTCTCGTCACCCGAGCCTGGAATACGCCGGCGCCGGGAGGCATTCTTCGGCCGGCATGCGGGATGAGCCAGCCGCTCTCGAGGCCCCCCTGGGCGGGTGCAACGGCGTCGCTGCCCGCCGGGCCACGCGGGCGGTCAGACCGGCGTCTTCAGCGGCTGGCCCGCGAAGAACGCGGTCAGGTTCTCCAGTACCAGCGTGACCGAGGCCTGGATCGCCTCCGGCGAGCGGCCGGCGATGTGGGGCGTGATCACGACGTTGGGCAGGTCCAGCAGTTCGGCCGGCGGGGTGGGTTCGCTCTCGTAGACGTCGATGCCGGCCGAGGCGATGCGGCCTTCGCGCAGCGCGGCCGCCAGCGCCGCCGTGTCCACCACGCTGCCGCGCGCGATGTTGACCAGCGTGCCCCGGGGGCCCAGCGCGTCCAGCACCTCGGCGTTCACGAGGTGGCGCGTGGCTGCGCCGCCGGGCGTGGCCACGACCAGCCAGTCGCACCACTGGGTCAGCGCGCGCGGGCTGTCGAAGTACGTGTGCGGCAGCTCCGCCCTGGGCGTGCGGCTGTGGTAGCCGACGGCCATGTCGAAGCCGGCCGCGCGCCGGGCGATCTGGCGGCCGATGTCGCCCATGCCCAGCAGGCCCAGGCGCTTGCCGCCGACGGTGGGCGTGTAGAACTCCAACTGGTCGCGCCACAGGCCCTGGCGCACGCCGCGGTCGAGCTGCACGATGCCGCGCACCGCGGCCAGCAGCAGGCCGAAGGCATGGTCGGCGACGCAGGCGGCGTTGCTGCCGGCCGCGTTGGCCACGGCGATGCCGCGTGCCTTGGCCGCCGCCACGTCCACCAGCTCGTAGCCCACGCCCAGCGTGTGCACCAGCTGCAGCGCCGGCAGCGCGGCGATCTCGGCCGCGGTCAGGCCGATGGTGCCGATGGTCAGCACCGCCCGGATGCGCGCGCCGTGCGTGGCGATGGCCTCGGCGCGGCGCGCCGGGTCGGCGGCCTCGATGACGTCGAAGCGGTCGCGGAACTGCTGCATGTAGCCGGCCTGCAGCGGGCACAGTACGAGCAAGGGGATGGAGGCGGGCATGGGCGATGGACGGAGCGTCGGCGGCGTTCGGGAGAAACGGTGCCGCAGTCTACGCTCAGGCGTACGGTGCCACCGCGCCGAGCACGACCTCCTGCAGCAGCGCGCGCGCCACCTTCTGCGTCTCGGTCGCCGGCCGGCGCGTGGAGCGCACCAGCGTCAGCTGGCTGATCGGCCGCGGCGAGTGCAGCTTGCGCACCACCAGCGTATCGGCATGGTCGAAGTTGGCCAGCGTGTAGGCCGGCAGCACGGCGTGGCCGAAGCCCTCGCGCACCAGGCTCAGGATGCCGTTCAGGCCGTCGACCTCCATCGCGATGCGCAGCTGGCAGCCGATGCGCATGGTCTCGGTCTCCAGCAGCAGGCGGAAGGCGTTGGGCCGGCTCGGCAGGATCAGCGGCAGCGCCGCCACGTCCTTCAGCGCCACGGCGGTGCGCGCCTTGCCGGCCTTCGGGGCGGCGAGGGCGCCCGGCAGCATGCTGCGCTGCGAGATCAGCACCAGCTCCTCCTCGTGCAGCGTGGTCTGCTCCATCTCGGGCGAGCGTTCGGGGTTGTAGAGCAGGGCCATGTCGAGGTTGCCCATGCGCAGTGCGTCGACCATCACGATCGAGAAGCCCTCGCTGAGCGTGAGCTGGGCATGCGGCAGCTTGTCGCGGAAGGCGCGCGTCAGCGGCACCGTGATCAGCCGGGCCAGGCTGGGCGGCAGCCCGATCGACACGCGCCCGGCGCGTGCGCCGCGGGCCGCGCCCAGTTCCTCGCGCGCCACCGCCACCTGGTGCAGGATGCCGCGGCCGTGCTCCAGCAGCAGCTTGCCGGCCTCGGTGGGAACGGCGCCGCGGCCGTTGCGCGTCAGCAGGTTCTGGCGCAGCTCCACCTCCAGCAGGCGGATCTGCCGGGAAAGCGCCGGCTGCGCCACGTCCAGCGCGATGGCCGCGCGCGTGAAGCTGCCCAGCTCGGCCACGTGCACGAAGTACTCCAGCTGCTTCAGGTCCATGTCTGTAGTTTATGGAATATCGAAAACAAAGCTATTCCATTCCTGTCTAGCTGATAGCGTCGTCGCGAACTTGGCGCTGCCTGGGCGAACGCGCAGAATGCGCCCGCAGCACCGCACAACACGAGGAGCACCATGAGGCGCGAGACCCCCCTGATCATCGACGTGCACGGCCACTACACGACCCGGGTTTTCAGCCACCGGGCGTGCTGATCCAGGCCCAGGGCATCCCCGTCGCGGGCCCGTTGCCTTCAGTCGTCGTACCCGCTCCCAGCACGGCGGTCCGAGGCACAAGCTGCACCAGAAACCGAGAGACAATCAATGACGACACTACAGCCAGCCAATGCCGGTCCGGGCCGCCTCAGCGTACAGACGCTGCTGAACGCGCATCCGTTCTCGGGCTTCCAGTGGGTGATCTTCGCCCTGTGCTTCCTGATCGTGCTGATCGACGGTTTCGACACCGCGGCGATCGGCTTCATCGCGCCCTCGCTGATCAGCGAGTGGGGCATCGACAAGTCGCACCTCGGGCCGGTGCTCAGCGCGGCGCTGTTCGGCATCGCCTTCGGGGCGCTGAGCGCCGGGCCGCTGGCCGACCGCCTGGGCCGCAAGAGCGTGCTGACGGTGGCGGTGATCCTGATGGGCGCGGCCTCCATCGTGTCGGCCATGGCCTCGTCGCTGACCGAGCTGTCCATCTGGCGCTTCATCACCGGCCTGGGCCTGGGCGCGGCGATGCCCAACGCGGTGACGCTGATGAACGAGTACTGCCCCGACAGCAAGCGCTCCTTCATCACCAACGCCATGTTCTGCGGCTTTCCCGTGGGCTCGGCCTTCGGCGGCTTCTTCGCCGCGTGGATGATCCCGCACTTCGGCTGGCGCAGCCTGCTGATCCTGGGCGGCGTGGTGCCGCTGGTGCTGGCGGCGCTGATGCTGGTGGCGCTGCCCGAATCGGTGCGCTTCATGGTCGCCCGGCGCTATCCGGCCGAGCGCATCCGCCAGGCGCTGGCGCGCATCACGGGCCAGGCGGTGCAGGCCACGGACTTCGTGCTGGAGGAGGGCGCCGCGGCCGCCGGTGCGGCCAGCGGCCCGCGCGGGCTCCGGCTGGTGTTCTCGGGGCGCTTCATCGTGGGCACGCTCATGCTCTGGACCGCCTACTTCATGGGCCTGGTCATTGTCTACGGCCTGGTCAACTGGATGCCGGTGCTGTTCAAGGAGGCGGGCATCGATTCCAGCCAGGCCGCGATCATCGCCGCGCTGTTCCAGCTCGGCGGCTTCGGCGCCATCTTCTTCGGCCTGCTGATGGACCGCGGCAACGCCAACATCATCATCGCCTGCGGCTATTTCCTCACCTGCCTGGCCGTGATGCTGATCGGCCAGGTGCTGGGCTCGGGCGTGGCGGCGCTGGTCGCGGCGGTGTTCGTGGCCGGCCTGCTGATGAACACCTCGCAGTCGTCCATGCAGGCGCTGGCGGCCGAGTACTATCCGACGGCGGGCCGCGCCAGCGGCGTGGCGTGGATGCTGGGCATCGGCCGCTTCGGCGGCATCGCGGGCTCGTTCCTGGTGGCGGAGCTGGCGCGCCGGCACCTGGAGCTGTCCTCGGTGTTCCTCATCGTCGGCATTCCGGGCCTGATCGCCGCACTGGCGCTGCTGGTCAAGAACAAGGTCGCCGGCCCGTCCCACGGCGCCCGGCCGGGCGGCCACTGAGCCAGGTTTCAGCAAGGTCTTTTTCGCTTCCCCCTTCCCGCACCAACGCACAACCCGAGGAGCAACATGAGCCGCGAGAACCCCCTGATCATCGACGTGCACGGCCACTACACGACGGCGCCCAAGGCGCTGGAGAACTGGCGCAACCAGCAGATCGCCGGCATCAAGGACCCGGCCGCGATGCCGAAGGTCGCCGACCTGAAGATCAGCGACGACGAACTGCGCGAGAGCATCGAGCTGAACCAGCTGGCCAAGATGAAAGAGCGCGGCAGCGACATCACCATCTTCAGCCCGCGCGCGAGCTTCATGGCGCACCACATCGGCGACTTCCAGGTGTCTTCCACCTGGGCCGCGATCTGCAACGAGCTGTGCTACCGCGTCTCGCAGCTGTTCCCCGACAACTTCATCCCCGCCGCGATGCTGCCGCAGAGCCCGGGCGTGGACCCCAGGACCTGCATCCCCGAGCTGGAGAAGTGCGTCAAGGAGTACGGCAACGTCGGCATCAACCTGAACCCCGACCCCTCCGGCGGCCACTGGACCAGCCCGCCGCTGTCGGACCGGCACTGGTACCCGATCTACGAGAAGATGGTCGAGTACGACATCCCGGCCATGATCCACGTCAGCACCTCGTGCAACGCCTGCTTCCACACCACCGGCGCGCACTACCTGAACGCGGACACCACGGCCTTCATGCAGTGCCTGACCTCGGACCTGTTCAAGGACTTCCCGACGCTGAAGTTCCTGATCCCGCACGGCGGCGGCGCCGTGCCCTACCACTGGGGCCGCTTCCGCGGGCTGGCGCAGGAGCTGAAGAAGCCGCTGCTGACCGAGCACCTGATGAACAACATCTACTTCGACACCTGCGTCTACCACCAGCCCGGCATCGACCTGCTGACCAAGGTGATCCCCGCCAAGAACGTGCTGTTCGCCAGCGAGATGATCGGCGCCGTGCGCGGCATCGACCCGGAGACCGGCCACTACTACGACGACACCAAGCGCTACGTGCTGGCCACGCCCAACCTGACCGACGAGGACCGCTACCAGGTGTTCGAAGGCAATGCGCGCCGCGTGTTCACCCGCCTGGACGCGGCCCTGACATCCAAAGGCAAGTAAGGAGATCTGACATGTACGAACTCGGAGTCGTCTACCGCAACATCCAGCGCGCCGACCGTGCCTGCGCCGACGCGCTGGCCGCGCTCGGCTCGGCCACGGTGCACGAGGCCATGGGCCGCGTGGGGCTGCTCAAGCCCTACATGCGCCCGATCTTCCCGGGCGCGCAGGTCTCGGGCACGGCCGTCACGGTGCTGCTGCACCCGGGCGACAACTGGATGATGCACGTCGTGGCCGAGCAGATCCAGCCCGGCGACATCGTCGTGGCCGCGATCACGGCCGAGTGCACCGACGGCTATTTCGGCGACCTGCTGGCCACCAGCTTCAAGGCGCGCGGCGCCCGTGCGCTGGTCATCGACGCCGGCGTGCGCGACGTCAAGACGCTCAAGGAGATGGACTTCCCGGTGTGGAGCAAGGCCATCAGCAGCAAGGGCACGATCAAGGCCACGATCGGATCGGTCAACATCCCGGTGGTCTGCGCCGGCATGCTGGTGACGCCCGGCGACGTGATCGTGGCCGACGACGACGGCGTGGTCTGCGTGCCGCGCGAGAAGGCCGCCGCCACGCTGGAGGCGGCGCGCAAGCGCGAGGCCAACGAGGGCGAGAAGCGCGACAAGCTGGCCTCCGGCGTGCTGGGGCTGGACATGTACAAGATGCGCGAGCCGCTGGCTGCCGCCGGCCTCAAGTACATCGACTGATCTTTTTTTAGAGAGAACGAGGAGACTCCTGATGACGAAGCCCATGCTGCGCCGCGTCGCGGCGCTCGGCATTCCGCTGCTCGTCGCCGGGCTGGCGGCCGTCCCGGCCGCCGCGCAGGACGCCAAGTGGCCCACGCGCACCGTGCGACTGATCACGCCGTACCCGACCGGCGGCGGCCCGGACGCCATCTCGCGCGTGCTGGCCGAGAAGCTCGGGCGCAAGTGGGGCCAGTCGGTGGTGGTGGAGAACCGCCCCGGCGGCAACGGCTTCATCGCGATCGACGCCTTCAAGCGCGGCGCCAAGGACGGGCACGACCTGATCCAGCTCGACAGCGTGCACCTGGTGGCCTATCCCTACCTGTTCAAGAAGCTGCCGTACGACCCGGCCAAGGACTTCGACGTGCAGGCCACGCTGTTCAAGGCCTACATGATGATGGTCGTGCCGGCCACCAGCAAGTACAAGACCGTGGGCGACGTCATCGCCGACGCCAAGGCCAACCCCGGCAAGCTGGACTACGGCTCCTGGTCCGTCGGCAACCCGGTGCACCTGGGGATGGAGGAATTCCAGTTCCTGACCGGCACCAAGATGCAGCACGTGATCTACAAGGAAACCTCGCAGCTCTACACGGCCGTGGCCAATGGCGAGCTGCCGGTGACGATGGGCACGGCCGGTACCACGGCGCCGCTGTACAAGGCCGGCAAGCTGCGCTTCCTGGCCGTGACGGCGCCGCAGCGCCTGGCGGCCTACCCGGACGTTCCCACCAGCGGCGAGGCCGGCGGGCCGAAGGACTTCGAGGTCAGCGGTTGGAACGTGATCGCCGGCCCCAAGGGCCTGCCGCAGGCGGTGCAGGACAAGATCCGCGCCGACATCGCCGAGGCCGTCTCCGGCCAGGACGTGCTGGACCGCTACGCGACCTTCGGCTACGTGCCGCTGTCGCTGGACCGCGCCGGCACCCAGACCTTCGTCGCGGCCGAGGCCAAGCGCCACGAAGCCATCATCAAGCGCGCCAACATCTCTCTGGATTGAAGGACAAGGACATGAGCAAAACCACCACCGGACCCTTCGAGAAAACCGCCGGCTGGCTCGACTGGTACACCGGCCCGAGCAAGCCGAAGTTCCAGTTGCCCGCAGGCGCCGTCGATGCGCACTGCCACGTGTTCGGCCCCGGCGCCGAGTTCCCGTACGCGCCGGAGCGCAAGTACACGCCCTGCGACGCCACCAAGGCCGAGCTGTTCGCGCTGCGCGACCACCTGGGTTTCTCCCGCAACGTGGTCGTGCAGGCCACCTGCCACGGTGCCGACAACCGCGCCATGGTCGATGCCTGCAAGGCTTCCGGCGGCAAGGCGCGCGGCGTGGCGACCGTCCGGCGCAGCGTGACGGACGAGGAACTGCAGGCGCTGCACGACGCCGGCGTGCGCGGCGTGCGCTTCAACTTCGTCAAGCGGCTGGTGGACTTCACGCCCAAGGACGAGCTGATGGAGATCGCCGGCCGCATCAGCAAGCTGGGCTGGCACGTCGTCATCTACTTCGAGGCCGTGGACCTGCCCGAGCTGTGGGACTTCTTCACCGCGCTGCCGACCACGGTGGTGGTGGACCACATGGGCCGCCCCGACGTCAGCAAGCCGGTGGACGGTCCGGAGTTCGCGCTGTTCGAGAAGTTCATGCGCGACAACCCCAACGTCTGGAGCAAGGTCAGCTGCCCCGAGCGCCTGTCCGCCACCGGCCCGAAGGCGCTGGACGGCGAGCGCAACGCCTACCGCGACGTGGTGCCGTTCGCGCGCCGCATCGTCGAGCAGTTCCCCGACCGCGTGCTGTGGGGCACCGACTGGCCGCACCCGAACCTGAAGGACCACATGCCCGACGACGGCCTGCTGGTCGACTTCATCCCGCACATCGCGCCCACGGCCGAGCTGCAGCACAAGCTGCTGGTCGACAACCCGATGCGCCTGTACTGGCCCGAAGAAACGAAAGGCTGACGCCATGTCCCTGGACAAACCCTATCTGGACGTGCCGGGCACGACCATTTTCGATGCCGACCAGTCGCGCAAGGGCTACTGGCTGAACCAGTTCTGCATGAGCCTGATGAAGGCCGAGAACCGCGCCCGCTTCAAGCAGGACGAGGACGCCTATCTGGCCGAATGGCCGATGAGCGAGGAGCAGCGCGCGGCCGTGCGCGCACGCGACCTGAACTGGATGATGCGCACCGGCGGCAACATCTACTTCCTGTCCAAGCTCGGCGCCACCGACGGGCTGTCGTTCCAGCAGATGGCCGGCAGCATGACCGGCATGACCGAGCAGCAGTACCGCGACATGATGATCGGCGGCGGCCGCAGCGCCGAGGGCAACCGCTACCAGGGCGAGGGCGGCGACGCCCAGGGCCCGATGGCGCGTTCGGACGCCTGGAAGGACTGGGAGCTGACGCACCAGGAAGCCCTGGCCGCGCAGATCATGGGCGAGCATGCCGCCCGCCAGACCGGCGCTGCCGGCCAGGTCGCCGCGCACGCGCACATCACGGCCTCGGTCTACAGCTCGCACGTGCCGGCCATCGGCGCGGCCATCGACCTGGGCAAGACCGAGGAGCCGTACTGGAAGCCGCTGTTCGCCGGCTACGAGCCGTCCAAGCAGTGGATGCGCGAGAACCTGCCCGACGTGGTGTTCCTGGTCTACAACGACCATGCGACCAGCTTCGACCTGGGCGTGATCCCGACCTTCGCGATCGGCACCGCGGCCGAGTTCGAGCCGGCCGACGAAGGCTACGGCCCGCGCCCGGTGCCCAAGGTCATCGGCCACCCCGAGCTGGCCAGCCACATCGCGCAGTCGGTGATCCAGCAGGACTTCGACCTCACCATCGTCAACGATCTCAAGGTCGACCACGGCCTGACGGTGCCGATGAACCTGCTGTTCGGCTCGCCCGAGGCCTGGCCGGTCAAGGTGATCCCGTTCCACGTCAACGTGGTGCAGTACCCGGTGCCCTCGGGCGCGCGCTGCTTCGCGCTCGGCCAGGCGATCCGCCGCGCGATCGAGTCCTACGACGCGCCGCTGAAGGTGCAGATCTGGGGCACGGGTGGCATGAGCCACCAGCTGCAGGGTCCGCGCGCCGGCCTGATCAACAAGGAGTGGGACAACAAGTTCCTCGACCGCCTGATCGCCGAGCCGGCCGAACTGGCCAAGGTGCCGCACATCGAGTACGTGCGCGAGGCCGGCAGCGAGGGCATCGAGCTCGTGATGTGGCTGATCGCGCGCGGCGCCATGAGCGACGTGGACGGCGGCCCCGCACCCACGCTGAAGCACCGCTTCTTCCACGTGCCCGCGTCCAATACCGCCGTGGGCCATCTGATCCTGGAGAACAACTGACCATGAGCAAAACCATCAAAGTGGCCCTGGCCGGCGCCGGCGCCTTCGGCATCAAGCACCTGGACGGCATCAAGAACATCGACGGCGTCGAAGTCGTCTCGCTGATCAGCCGCGACCTGGAAAAGACCCGCGAGGTGGCCGCGCAGTACGGCATCGGCCACGTCACGACCGACCTGGACGAGAGCCTGGCGCTGAAGGAAGTCGACGCCGTGATCCTGTGCACGCCGACGCAGATGCACGCCGACCAGACGCTGGCCTGCCTGAAGGCCGGCAAGCACGTGCAGGTGGAGATCCCGCTGTGCGACGTGCTGGCGCAGGGCGAGGAGGTGCTGGCGCTGCAGCAGAAGAGCGGCCTCGTGGCCATGGTCGGCCACACCCGCCGCTTCAACCCCAGCCACCAGTACGTGCACAAGAAGATCGCCGCCGGCGAGTTCAGCATCCAGCAGATGGATGTGCAGACCTACTTCTTCCGCCGCACCAACATGAACGCGCTGGGCCAGCCGCGCAGCTGGACCGACCACCTGCTGTGGCACCACGCCGCGCACACGGTGGACCTGTTCGCCTACCAGGCCGGCAGCCCCATCGTGAAGGCCAATGCCGTGCAGGGCCCGATCCACAAGGACCTGGGCATCGCCATGGACATGAGCATCCAGCTGCAGGCGGCCAACGGCGCGATCTGCACGCTGTCGCTGTCATTCAACAACGACGGTCCGCTCGGCACCTTCTTCCGCTACATCGGCGACACGGCGACCTACATCGCGCGCTACGACGACCTCGTGCAAACGCATGCCAAGGGCCCGGAGACGCCGGTGGACGTGAGCCAGGTGGACGTCAGCATGAACGGCATCGAGCTGCAGGACCGCGAGTTCTTCGCTGCCATCCGCGACGGCCGCGAGCCCAACTCCAGCGTGGCCCAGGTCCTGCCCTGCTACCAGGTGCTGCACCAGCTGGAGCAGCAGCTGAACGGCTGAGCGCGCGGCGCTCGCCGGAAAGGCCGCCCGCGCGGGAACGAGCGGGCGGCCGCGCCCGTTCAGCGCGCCCTGCGGGCGACCGGGGCCCTGGCCGCCGGCTTGCGGGCCACCGGCGCGGTGCGGGCCGCCGGAGCGGCCTTCGCCCGGGCCATGGCACGGGGGCGGGCGCTGCCGGCCGGGCGCATCGGCAGGTACAGCGTCACGGCCTGCCCGGCGCGGAACGATGCGGTGGTCTTCACGTCGTTCCAGTCGGCCACCTGCGCGGCAGTGAGCCGGTAGCGCTGCGCGATGCTGGCCACGCTGTCGCGGCGGCCGGCCTTCACGACCGTCTTGCGCGTGACGATCTCCGGCGCCAGCTGCAGCGACGCGTTGTGGACCATCTGCTCGGGCACGTCGCCCATCTTGCCCGAGCGCGGCACCACCAGCACCGAGCCGGCCTTGATCAGCATGCGCGGCGGGATGTTGTTGACGCTGCGCAGGTCGGCCTCGCCCATGCCCACGCGCTCGGCGGCGGCGGCCACGCTCATCGTAGTGGGCACGGTCCACGCGCTCCAACTCGCGTACTGGCCGTGCGTGCGGGCCTCCAGGTTGCGCTTGAACACGAGCGCGTTGTCCCAGGGCAGCAGGATCTGCGGCGTGGCCGCGGCCAGGATCACCTGCTTGTTCACGGCCGGGTTCAGCTCGCGGAAATCGGCCAGCGACACGTCGGCCAGCTGGGCGGCCAGCGCGACGTCGATGTCGTGCGCCAGGTCGACGCTCTGGAAGTAGGGATGGTTCTCGATGACCGGCAGGTCGGCGCTGAAGCGCTCGGGCTGGGCCACCAGGTTCTTGACCGCCTGCAGCTTGGGCACGTAGTAGCGCGTCTCGTTGGGCATGGACAGGTCGGTGTAGCCGGTCGGCAGCCCGGCGCGCTGGTTGCGCGCGATCGCGCGGCTGACGCTGCCTTCGCCCCAGTTGTAGGCGGCGAGGGCGAGGTGCCAGTCGCCGAACATGTTGTGCAGCTTCTGCAGGTAGTCCAGCGCGGCGCGGGTGGAGGCCAGCACGTCGCGCCGGTCGTCGCGGAAGATGTCCTGGCGCAGCTCGAAGTAGTTGCCCGTGGCCGGCATGAACTGCCACATGCCGGCGGCCTTGGCGGTGGACACGGCCTGCGGGTTGAACGCGCTCTCGATGTAGGGCAGCAGCGCCAGTTCCGTCGGCATGCCGCGCACCTCCAGTTCCTCGACGATGTGGAACAGGTACTTGGACGAGCGCTGGGTCATGCGCAGGATGTAGTCGGGCCGCGCGGCGTACCACTGCTCGCGGTCGCGCACGAGGTCGGTGTCCAGGTCCGGCATCGCGAAGCCGCGGCGGATGCGCTCCCACAGGTCGGCCGGCGGCAGTTGCAGCGTGACCCGGCCGGAGCGCAGCTCGGCCGGCGTGATCGGCGACAGCGGCCCGGTCGGGATGATCGCGTGGCCGGGGCCGGCGGGGATGGGATGGCCCTCGACGCGCAGCGTGGCGCCGGTATCGGGGACGGAGGGGGGGAGGACTTGTCGATGTTGGCGCAGCCCGCCAGCACGAGCAGGACCAGCACGCCGAAGGACTTCAGAACGGTCATTTGAATTCGTTTTTCCACTGCCGCAGCGCGGCCAGCACACCGACGGCATCCTGCGCGCCGGCATCGACGGCCCGCGCCGCCTGGGCGACCGCGGGCTCGCGCACGCGCAGGAAGGGGTTGACGCGCCGCTCCAGCCCGATGCTGGACGGCAGCGTGGGCTGGTGCGCGGCGCGGCGGGCTTCGCACTGTGCGGTGTAGTGGAGCAGATCGGCGCTGCCGGGTTCCACGGCGCGCGCGAATTTCAGGTTGGACAGCGTGTACTCGTGGGCGCAGCACACGCGCGTGCCGGGCGGCAGCGCGGCCAGGCGGTCGAGCGATGCCAGCATCTGCGCCGGCGTGCCCTCGAACAGCCGGCCGCAGCCGGCGGAGAACAGCGTGTCGCCGCAGAACAGCACGGGGCTGCCGTCGACGTCGGCGCACCAGTACGCGATGTGGCCGGCCGTGTGGCCCGGCACGTCGATCACCTCGAACGCCAGGCCCAGCGTCGCCGGGCCCGGCGCCAGGCGGTCGCCGCCGGACAGGCGCACGAGCGGCTCGGGGATGTGCTCGCGCGCCGGGCCGAACACCTGGGCGCCGGTGGCCTCGCGCAGCGCCGCCACGCCGCCGACATGATCGGCATGGTGGTGCGTGACTAAAATCGAGCGCAGTTGCAAACCGCAGCGCTGCAGCGCCTCGAACACCGGGCCGGCGTCGCCGGGATCGACCACCAGCGCGGCTTGCCCGTCGTGCAGCATCCAGACGTAGTTGTCGGCGAAGGCGGGCAACGCTACCAGTTCCATGAGCGGTCAAATTATAGGTTTGCACGATTGGTTCGAGACCCCTCCGGGCCGCTACCTGCTGGCCTGGGAGCAGGCCGCCTTCGACACCGCCGTGGCCGACGTGTTCGGCTACCACGCGCTGCAGATGGGCGTGCCGGAACTTGATGGCCTGCGCGCCTGCCGCATCCAGCGGCAGTGGCTGGCCATGGATGCGCCGCCCGGCCCCAGGGCGCCGCGCCGCGCCGCGCTCGTCAACGACTTCGCGGCCCTGCCGTTCGAGGCCAACAGCCTGGACCTGGTGCTGCTGCCACATGCGCTGGAGCTGAGCCCCGACCCGCACGCCACGCTGCGCGAGGTCGAGCGCGTGCTGATGCCCGAGGGCCAGGCGGTGGTCTGCGGCTTCAACGCCGCGAGCCTGTGGGGCCTGCGCCAGCGCCGCGCGCGCGCGATCCGCAGGTTCGGCCTGGGCCAGCTGTACCTGCCGGCCGAGGGCGACTTCATCGGCTACTGGCGGCTGCGCGACTGGCTGCGGCTGCTGTCCTTCGAGGTCGAGTCCAGCCGCTTCGGCTGCTACCGGCCGGCGGTGCGCAGCGAATCCATGCTGGGCCGCTTCGGCTGGATGGACACGCTGGGCGCGCGCTGCTGGCCGATCCTGGGCGCGGTGTACTTCGTCGTCGCCGTCAAGCGCGTGCGCGGCATGCGGCTGCTGGAGGCCAGCTGGAAGAGCCGGCGGGCGCTGGCCAACGCGCCGGTGCCGGTGGCCAACCGGCACCGGCCGCAGCCCCGGCCGGTGGCCGAACCGGCCTGTACCGCGCCCGTCCCACCTGTCACGAGAAGAGGAATGCGTTGAATCACGTCGAGATCTATACCGACGGCGCCTGCAAGGGCAACCCCGGCCCGGGTGGCTGGGGCGTGGTGCTGAAGTCCGGCACGCTGGAGAAAGAGCTGTACGGCGGCGAGCTGTCCACCACCAACAACCGCATGGAGATGACCGCGGTGATCGAGGCGCTGTCGGCGCTGAAGAAGCCCTGCGAGGTCACGCTGTACCTGGACAGCGAATACGTGCTGAAGGGCATCACCGAGTGGATGAAGGGCTGGAAGGCGCGCGGCTGGCGCACCGCCGCCAAGCAGCCGGTCAAGAACGTGGAACTGTGGCAGCAGCTCGATGCGCTGCTGGCCGCCGGCGGCCACAAGATCGACTGGCGCTGGGTGCGCGGCCATGCCGGCAACCCCGGCAACGAGCGCGCCGACGCGCTGGCCAACAAGGGCGTCGACCAGGCGCTCGGCCGCCGATGAGCCACACCTTCCTCTGGCACGACTACGAGACCTTCGGCGCCGTGCCGCGCCGCGACCGGCCGGCGCAGTTCGCCGCGATCCGCACCGATGCCGACCTGAACGAGATCGGCGAGCCGATGATGTGGTACTGCCGCCCCGCGCCGGACTACCTGCCGGACCCGGTTTCCTGCCTGATCACCGGCATCACGCCGCAGCATTGCCTGCAGCATGGCCTGCCGGAGGCGGAGTTCGCCGCACGCATCGAGCAGGCGTTCGCGCAGCCCGGCACCATCGGCGTGGGCTACAACACCATCCGCTTCGACGACGAGGTCACGCGCTTCCTGTTCTGGCGCAACCTGATCGACCCGTATGCGCGCGAATGGCAGAACGGCTGCGGCCGCTGGGACCTGCTGGACGTGGTGCGCCTCACGCATGCGCTGCGCCCCGATGGTATCGAGTGGCCGCAGCGGCCGGCCGAGGAGGGCGGCGGCACCAGCTTCCGGCTCGAACACCTGAGCGCGGCCAACGGCCTGGCGCACGCGGCCGCGCACGATGCGCTGTCGGACGTGCGCGCCACGATCGCGCTGGCGCGGCTGATCAAGACCCGCCAGCCGCGGCTGTTCGACTTCGCGCTGAGCCTGCACAGGAAGGACCGCGTGGCGGCCGAGCTGCGGTTGCCGACCACGCCGCGCGAGGCGCGGCCGTTCCTGCACGTCTCGGGCATGTTCCCGGTCGAGCGCGGCTGCCTGGCGCTGATGTGGCCGCTGGCCATGCACCCGACCAACCGCAACGAGCTGCTGGCCTGGGACCTGGCGCACGACCCGCGCCAACTCGACGGCCTGTCGGTCGACGAGGCCCGGCTGCGCCTGTACACACGGCGTGACGAGCTGCCCCCCGGCGTCTCGCGGCTGCCGCTCAAGAGCGTGCACCTGAACAAGTCGCCGATGGTGGTCGGCAACCTGAAGACGCTGGCGCCGGCCATGGCCGCGCGCTGGAGCCTGGATCTCGACGCGCAGCTGCGCCATGCCGAGCTGGCCGCTGCATTGCCGGACCTCTCGGCGCTGTGGGACGGCCTGCTGCAGCGCGAGCCGCGGGCGGCGCTGGACGTGGACGAGGACCTGTACGGCGGCTTCCTCGGCCCGGCCGACCGGCGGCGGCTGAACCAGCTGCGCGGACTCGCGCCGCAGGCGCTGGCCGGTGCGCGCAGCAGCTTCGACGATGCGCGGCTGGAGGAACTGGTGTTCCGCTACCGCGCACGCAACTTCCCCGACACGCTGGCCGAAGACGAGGCCGAGCGCTGGCAGCAGCACCGCTTCGACCGGCTGATCGAGGGCGCCGGCGGCGCGCGCAGCGTGGACCAGCTGCTGGAAGAACTCGACCGCTGCGGCCAGGACACGGACGCGCGCGGCACCGCGATCCTCGAAGCCCTGCATGCCTACGCCGAGGACATCGCCGCCGACCTGGCCTGACGCCATGGAGCAGTCCACCCATCCGGCGCTTCGCGCATCGCCGCCTCTCGACAGGGCCGCCAGCGGCCTGGGGCGGCCGGATTCCGCGGACACGGCGCCGCAAGCCGCGCTCGCCGATTTCCTGGCCCGCCACCCGCGGTTGCTGGTGCTGACCGGTGCCGGCTGCAGCACCGAGTCGGGCATCCCGGACTACCGCGACGCCAACGGCGACTGGAAGCGCCCTCAGCCGGTGACCTTCCAGGCGTTCACCGGCGACCCCGCCACGCGCCGGCGCTACTGGGCGCGTAGCCTGCTGGGCTGGGCCACGATGGCGCAGGCGCGCCCCGGCGCGGCGCACCAGGCGCTGGCCCGTCTGGAGGCGGCCGGCCATGTGGAACTGCTGCTGACGCAGAACGTGGACGGGCTGCACCAGGCCGCCGGCAGCCGGCGCGTGGTCGACCTGCATGGCCGCATCGACACGGTGGTGTGCCTGGGCTGCGGCGCGCGTTCGCCGCGGGCCGGGCTGCAGCAGCGCCTGGCCGCGCTGAACCCGGCCTTCGCGCAGCTGAGCGCCGGTGCCGCTCCCGACGGCGATGCCGATCTGGAGCAGGCCGATTTCTCTGC
This sequence comes from Pseudorhodoferax sp., assembly GCF_047601025.1. NCBI lineage: Bacteria > Pseudomonadati > Pseudomonadota > Betaproteobacteria > Burkholderiales > Comamonadaceae > Pseudorhodoferax > Pseudorhodoferax sp. Next base: position 4,779,897 of record NZ_JASGJZ010000001.1, on the reverse strand, counting down.
CTTCCAGGTGCCGGACTGTCCGCACTGCGGTGGCTTGCTCAAGCCCGACGTGGTGTTCTTCGGCGAGTCCGTGCCGCGCGAGCGCGTGGCCGCGGCGATGGCCGCCCTGGCGCGCGCCGACGCACTGCTGGTGGCCGGTTCGTCGCTGATGGTGTATTCGGGCTACCGCTTCGCGCTGGCCGCAGCCGAGCAGGGCAGGCCGATCGCGGCCGTGAACCTCGGCCGCACGCGCGCCGATGCGCTGCTGGCGCTGAAGGTGGAGGCCTCCTGCGGCGAAGCGCTGGCGGCGCTGGCGCGCCTCGACGCCTCCACGCTCTGACGGCCTTGGCCGTCCGCGCCGCTGAGAGGCACGGGGCTGCCGGGCGGGCTCAGCCGCCGCGGGCTTCGAGCAGCTTGACCGCGACCTGCAGACAACGGTTGGCCGGCGTGGGCACGCCCAGTGCCTCGCCCTGCCGGACGACGTAGCCGTTGAGATGGTCGATTTCGGTGCGGCGTCCACGCGCCATGTCCTGCGCCATCGACGAGTACTGTTCCGACTGGCTGCCAGTGCGCCGCAGCGCGACCCAGGGATCGCCTTGCACATCGATGCCTGCAGCCTGTGCGACGGCAAGGCATTCGCGGACGACGTCATGCATCAGCTCGTCGACACCGGGCGTGCGCAGCAACGGCCCGAACGGCTGGCGCGCGACAGCGCTGAGGGCGTTGTAGGCGCAGTTGACGATGAGCTTGGCCCATTGGGCGCCGGGCAGGTTGTCCGAGAGTTCGACGTCGATGGCGGCGTGCCACAGAAGGCCGGCCACCTCCCGGGCTTCAGGCCGGTCGGGCAGGACCAGCCGGCCGCCGCCACGGTGCTGCACGTGCCCGGGCGCGGGCAACGCGGTGGCAACGTGGACGACGCACGGCAGCGCCGGCCGGCCGGCCGCGGACGCCAGGCGTGCCGCGTTGTCGATGCCGTTCTGCAGGCTCAACAGCGTGCAGCCGGCGGCGAGGTACGGCGCCACTGCCGCGCCGGCCGACACGGTATCGGTGGACTTGACGCAGAAGAGCACGAGTTGCGCGCCTGTGGCCGCGGACACGGCGATGTCGGCGTCAGGGCATACACGCTCGGCGGACACGGCCGTCTCGATCAGCAGGCCGTCGCGCCGGATCGCCTCGACGTGCGCGGGCCGGCCGATCAGCGTCACCTCGTGGCCGGCACGGGCGAGCAGGCCGCCGAAGTAGCTGCCGACCGCGCCGGCGCCGATCACCGCGATGCGCATGACGGTCCGGTCGTGCCGCTCACGGGGCCCGCCTGGGTATCGGCCCCGGCGCCTATGGCGTCAGGGCTCCTTGATGCCGGCATCCCGGATGATCTTCCCGTACTTGGCCAGTTCGCTCTTGACGAACGCCGTGAATTGCGGCCGCGACTCGGTCGAGGTCATCATGCCGGCCTGCTCGATGCTGGTGCGGACCTCGGGCATCGCGAAAACAGCCACACTCTCGGCATGGACGCGGTCGAGGACGGCGGCCGGTGTGCCTGCGGGCGCGAACAGCCCGACCCAGACCGGGAAATCGTATGCCTCCAGCGTCGGGAATTCGGAAACCGACGGAATGTCCGGCGCGACCGGCAGGCGCTCCTTCGTCGACATGCCCAGCGCCGTGAGCTTGCCGGCCTTGACATGGACCATTGCCGGCGGATATCCGGCGAACATCATCGAGACCTGGTTGCCGAGCACGTCGTTGAGCGCCGGTATGACGCCCTTGTACGGTATGTGGCGCAGCTGGATGTCGGCCGTGCGTGCGAACAATTCCATGGTGAGGTGCTGCACCGACCCATTGCCGCCGGAGGCGTAGGTGATCTGCCCGGGGTTCTTCTTCGCGAGGGCCACCACGTCGGAGACGCTGTGCACCGGCAGCGACGGATGGGCGACGAGCATGAACGGAAAGCGCACGGCCATTGCCACCGGCGCCAGGTCCCGGTCCGGCGAATAGGCCATGCGGTCGTTCATGTGGGGCACGAAGACCGTCTCGGCCATCGCGGCCATGAGCAGCGTGTGTCCATCCGGCTCGGCTTTGGCCACGTAGTTGGCACCGATCATGCCGGATGCGCCGACCCGGTTTTCCACCACGACCGGCTGGCCGATCCGCTTGGTGAGCTCGGTCGCCAGCGTACGCGCCATCTGGTCGGCCACGCCGCCGGCTGGATAGGCGACGACAATGGTGACCGGCTTCTTGGGCCATGCCTGGGCACCGGCCGCGAGCGGTGCGCCGAAGAGGGCGGCCGTGCCGAGCAGCAGCGCGGTGCGCCGGGAAGGGAACTGCATGATGTCTCCTGTGCAGGGAAGCCGCCGATGGCCCGTGTGCGGAAGTCTATTGGCGGGGATGCCGGCGGCGCATTGGGATTTCGACAAGCCGGTATTCGCGGTTGTGAAAGGGGGCACACTGCCGGTGCCTCCAGCAGCGTTCCGGACGCAGAACTTTGCGCGGCATTGCCGACGCATCACCTGGGATTTACATGGCGCCGATAGCCTTGCGACATGCCACGCCGGTCAGGATCTGCGGGAGCCGGAGGCAAACAGAAAGGACTTCCATGTTCAAGCGCCGCATTCTTCTTTCCGCCGCCGCGGCTTCGGTGCTCGGCCTGTCCGGCAGCCTCGCCGCGGCCCAGCCGCGCGGACATGACCGTGACGACCGCGATCGGCCACCCGGCAAGGACCGCGACTTCGGCCGTGGTCCTGGTCCGCACCGCGGGCCGGATCGCTGGGACCCGCCGCAGCGTCACGGCCAGTTCCATCCCGACCGCCGAGACGGCCCGCCGCACCGCTGGCAGCGCGGCGAGCGCCTGCCGCCGGCCTACCGCGCCCGCTACTACGTGGTCGACGACTGGCGCGGCCACCGCCTGCAGCGGCCGCCGCGCGGCTACCACTGGGTCCAGGTCGGCGCCGACTACGTGCTGATCGCCATCGCGACCGGCATCATCGCGCAGGTGATCCTGGCGCGCTGAGCGTCAGGGCCGGGCCGGTGCGGGCGGGATGTCCAGCCCGCGCTGCACCGCCGGCCGCGCGACGAAGGCATCGAGCACGCGCCGCACCTCGCGGAAGTCGTCGAAGCCCACCAGGTCGCCGGCGCCGTAGAAGCCGACCAGGTTGCGCACCCACGGGAACACGGCGATGTCGGCGATGGTGTAGTCGTCGCCCATGATCCAGTCGCGGCCGGCCAGGCGGCCGTCCAGCACTTTCAGCAGGCGGCGCGACTCCGCGGCGTAGCGGTCGCGCGGGCGCTTGTCCTCGATGTCCTTGCCGGCGAACTTGTGGAAGAAGCCGAGCTGGCCGAACATGGGCCCGATGCCGCCCATCTGGAACATCAGCCACTGCAGCGTCTCGTAGCGCGCGCCGGCGCCGGCCGGCATCAGCTGCCCGGTCTTGTCCGCCAGGTAGACCAGGATCGCGCCGGACTCGAACAGCGGCAGCGGCCGGCCTTCCGGCCCGTTGGGGTCGAGGATGGCCGGGATCTTGTTGTTCGGGTTCAGCGACAGGAATTCCGGCGACATCTGGTCGTTGCTGTCGAAGGCCACGCGGTGCGCCTCGTAGGGCAGGCCGGTCTCCTCCAGCGCGATCGAGACCTTCACGCCGTTGGGCGTGGGCAGCGAGTACAGCTGCAGGCGGTCGGGGTGCTGCGCGGGCCACTTGCGCATGATCGGGAAAGCCGTCGGTCGGTTCATCGGATGACCTCGCAGGTTGGCGCCCGCGCGCGGCGCGGGCAGGGAATCATCTGGCAGCGTTCGCGTGGAGCGCGAGCCAGCGGCATTGCAGGATGGCCAGCAGCGCGAGCACGGGCAGCGCGAGTTCCAGGATCTCCTCGAGCGCCAGCATCACGTACAGCGCCGCCTGCGGCAGATGCTCGCGCAGGTGCAGCTGCCCCAGCGTTTCGGGCGTGCGGTCCAGCACCTTGGCGAACACCATGGTGCCGACCAGCACGGCCACGGTCGCGACGGGAGCGCTCCAGCGGGCCGGCGGCCCCAGCCATCGACGGCCATGGCGCACGGCCAGCCACAGGCCGGCGCAGGCGATCGGCAGCAGCACCCCCAGCGCGGCCAGGATCTGGTCGAGGGCGCCGTGCAGGTAGAAGCGCGACTTCAGGATGCTGATGCCGAACATGGCCTTGTGCAGGTCGGCCTCCCGCGCGGCCAGCGCCAGCAGCAGGACGCAGGCCGCGATCGTGTCCCGCCTGGGCATGCCGGGCCAGCGCAGCATCGGCAGGGCCAGCACGGCCGCCAGGTAGGCCCAGATCGTCGCCCGCTCGACCGGGCCGTCTTCCTGCAGCAGCCCCAGCGGCACGCCGTGGCCCACCAGCATGCCGACGACCGCGGCCAGCGCCGCGATGCCGAGCGCCAGGTCGAGCGCGAACCAGGGTTGCATCGGTCGGGGCACGACGGGCGGGGCGTCGCATGTGAGCGCGGGAGGAGGCATCGGACGGCCCGCGCATGGCCGCGCGGGCAGGAGAAGGGGAGGCGCAGTCTAGCAAGCCGGCGCCATGAACGATGTCGCCTCTGCGCGCCCCGGCAGGTGCAGCGCCGCGGTCGCGGCCGGCGTCTGGGCCAGCAGCCGGCCGCGGCGGAAGACCTTCATCCGCGTCGCGCGCAGGCGCAGCGCTTCGATCGGGTCGCGCGCCTGCAGCAGCACGAAGCTGGCGTCGCAGCCCTGCGCCAGGCCGTAGCCGTCCAGCCCCATCACGCGCGCCGCATGCTGCGTGACCGCATCGAAGCAGGCGCGCATGCCGGCCTGGCTGGTCATCTGCGCGACGTGCAGGCCCATGTGCGCGACTTCCAGCATGTCGCCCGAGCCCAGGCTGTACCACGGGTCCATCACGCAGTCGTGGCCGAACGCCACGTTGACGCCGGCCGCCAGCAGCTCCGGCACGCGCGTCATGCCGCGGCGCCTGGGGTAGCTGTCGTGCCGGCCCTGCAGCGTGATGTTGATCAGGGGATTGGCGACGACGTGGACCCGGCTCTGCGCGATCAGCGGCAGCAGCTTGCTGACGTAGTAGTTGTCCATGCTGTGCATGGAGGTGCAGTGCGAACCGGTCACGCGGCCGTGCAGGCCCAGGCGCTGGGTCTCGAACGCCAGCGTCTCGATGTGGCGCGACAGCGGGTCGTCGGATTCGTCGCAGTGCATGTCCACCGGCAGGCCGCGCTCGGCCGCCAGTTCGCACAGCTGGCGTACGCTGGCCGCGCCCTCGGCCATCGTGCGCTCGAAGTGCGGGATGCCGCCGACCACGTCCACGCCCATGTCGAGCGCGCGGCGCAGGTTGTCCAGGCCGCCCGGCGTGCGCAGCACGCCGTCCTGCGGGAAGGCCACCAGCTGCAGGTCCAGGTAGGGCGCGACGCGGCGCCTGACGTCCAGCAGCGCCTCCACCGCCAGCAGGCTCGGGTCGCTGGTGTCCACGTGCGTGCGGATCGCCAGCAGGCCGCGGGCGACGGCCCAGTCGCAGTAGGCCAGGGCCCGCTCGACCAGCGCGTCGGCCGTCAGCAGCGGCTTGAGCTCGCCCCACAGCGCGATGCCTTCGAGCAGCGTGCCGCTCTGGTTCACGCGCGGCAGGCCGTAGCTCAGCGTGGCGTCCATGTGGAAGTGCGGGTCGCAGAAGTGCGGCGCCAGCAGCAGCCCCTGGGCATCGAGTACCTCGTGCGCCGGTGCGCGCAGGCCCTCGGCGACTTCGGCGATCCGTCCGTCCCGTACCGCGACGGACATGCCGGCGCGGCCATCGGGCAGGCTGGCGTTGGTGACGAGGAGGTCGAGCATGGGGCGATCAGTCCGGGACGGCAGGGGTGCCGTTCACGGAGCTTCCGCGGGCCAGGCCGCGCGCAGCCGCGCGGCGTAGTCCTGCAGCAGCGCGGCGGGCGGCTCCTGGCGCGGCCAGGACAGCGCCACGCCGTCGCCGTCGTGGCGCGGCACCACGTGCAGGTGGAAATGGAACACCGTCTGGTCGCCGGCGCTGCCGTTGGCCTGCAGCAGCGTCAGCCCCGGCGGATCGAAGGCGGCGCGCACGGCCAGCGCCACGCGCCGCGCGGTCTGCATGACGGCGCCGGCTTCCTCGGCCGTGATGTCCAGCAGCGTCGTCGCATGGCGCCGCGTCGCCACGAGCACGTGGCCGGGGTTGGCCTGGCCGATGTCCATGAAGGCGAGGGTCAGCGCATCCTCGTGGACCTTGGCCGACGGGATCTCGCCGGCCGCCAGCCGGCAGAAGATGCATTGGCCGGGCGGCGAGTGGTCGATGAACTTGGGCATGCAGCAGCTCCCTGGTGGTGGGTGTCGCGCGGCGCGGTGCGCCTACTTGGTGCCGAAGATGCGGTCGCCGGCGTCGCCCAGGCCGGGCAGGATGTAGCCGTGGTCGTTCAGCTGGCGGTCGATCGCGGCCGTGTAGATCGGCACGTCCGGGTGCGCCGCCTGCATCGCCGCGAGGCCCTCGGGGCAGGTCAGCAGGCAGACGAACTTGATCGACCTGGGATTCATCTCCTTGAGCCGCTCGACCGCCGCGACGGCCGAGTTGCCGGTGGCCAGCATCGGGTCCACCACCACGATGTCGCGCTCGTGCATGTCCTGCGGCATCTTGAAGTAGTACTCCACGGCCACCAGCGTCTTCGGGTCGCGGTACAGGCCGATGTGGCCCACGCGCGCGCCGGGCACCACGTTCAGCATGCCGTCCAGGATGCCGGTGCCGGCCCGCAGGATGGACACGAACACCAGCTTCTTACCGTCGATGACCCGGCCCGTGGTGGTTTCCATCGGCGTCTCGACCTCGATCTCCTGCATCGGGACGTCGCGCAGCACTTCGTAGGCCATCAGCGTGGACAGCTCGTTCAGCAGGCGGCGGAAGCTGTTGGTGCTGGCGTCCTTGCGGCGCATCAGCGTCAGCTTGTGCTGCACCAGGGGGTGGTCGATCAGGTGGACGTTGGACATGTCGGGGTCGTCGTTGGCGGAGGAGGGGGTCAGAACACGGTGCCGTCGCTGGTGACGTCCAGCGGCGGCAGGCCTGCACGCAAGCGCTGGGCCATGCGCCGGCCCGCCGCCCAGGTGCCGCCCTCCAGCACGCAGGCCAGCGGCATCTGCGCGGCGGTGGCGCCGAGCTGGGCGCGCACCAGCGGGGCCAGCTCGTCCAGCAGGGCGACCGTCAGCGCGCGCCATTCGACGACCAGCTCGTCGCCGGGCTGCCAGCTGCGCGCGGCCAGCGCCGGGTCGCGCAGGCGCAGCACGCCGGCGTCCAGCAGCAGGCCGCCGTTGCGGTATTCCGGCAGGCCGGTCAGCGCGTCGAGGCCTTCCACGCGCACGCCGGCCCACTGGAACGGCTCCAGCAGCGAGTAGCTGAGCCACTGGGACAGCTTGTGGAACGGCATCCAGCCGGCCGTGAGGCCCGGGCCGGGCACGGCTTCGTGGCGCCAGCAATCGCCCAGCGGCTCGCTGCCGATGGCGTTCTGCGCGGGCCAGATGCCCGACAGCGACATCAGCAGCTGCGACAGCACGTCGTGCGCGGCCACGGTGGCCGTGGGCGGCACGGTGGTGGGGCCCTGCGGCGCGACCAGTGCGTCGAACAGCCCGCCGGGCCGGCCCTGGGGGCCGAACACCTCGGGCTGGGCGGCCAGCGTCTCGCCCAGGCGCCGCAGCAGCAGCACGCGGCCGTCCAGCCCGACCAGCGGATTGGCCGCGCTGGCCTGGAACGCCCGGGCCAGCCGGTCCGTGGCCAGGCCGCGCAGCCCGGCGGCGTCGGCCTGCAGCGGATGCGCCGGGTCGCTGGAGAACAGCCCGCCCAGGAAGGCGTGGAAGCTGGCCACGCCCAGGCCTTCGGAGCGCGCGAAGCGCTGGCCGCTGGCGGTCTCGAAATAGCTCCAGTCCGCGCCGGCACCGGCGTCCAGCAGCACGCTGACCACGGCGAGGTCGATCTGCGCGCGGGCGCGGGCCGGGGCGTCCAGCGCGGCCAGGCGCTCGTCCAGCACGGCCTTGCGGTCGATGCCGCCGGCCTCGAAGTGGCGCCAGCGGCTGTGGAACGGGATCTGCAGGCCGGGGTAGCGCTCGCGCGTCAGCGCGGCTACCTCGCTCGCCGTGGCCGGCAGCGCGTCGTCCTGCACCGTGAACCAGCGCGAGGCGCCCACGCGCGCGCGCTCCAGCAGATGGCGCGCGCGCTCGCGCACGGCCGTGGTGGTGCGCAGCGCGCGGGCGGCGCCTTCGGCATGGCTGGTGTCCAGCGCGGCGCTGGTGCCCTCAAACATCGAGGCCCCGGCCCTTGGCCTTGCGCAGTTCCTCGGCGTCGGGCACCGCGCCCGGCGTGAAGTAGCCGGCGGCCATCTTGGCGTCCATTTCCACGCGCGCGTCGGCGGGGATCAGCTCGTCGGGGATGTTCACACGCACGCCGACCTCGATGCCCGAGCCGGTGATGGCGTCATACTTCATATTGCTCATCGAGACCAGCCGGTGGATCTTGCGCACGCCCAGCCAGTGCAGCACGTCGGGCATCAGCTCCTGGAAGCGCATGTCCTGCACGCCGGCCACGCATTCGGTGCGCGCGAAGTACTGGTCGGCCGTGTCGCCGCCGACCTGGCGCTTGCGCGCGTTGTAGACCAGGAACTTGGTGACCTCGCCGAGCGCGCGGCCCTCCTTGCGCGAATAGGCCACCAGGCCCACGCCGCCGCGCTGCGCGCCCTGGATGCATTCCTCGATGGCATGCGTGAGGTAGGGCCGGCAGGTGCAGATGTCCGAACCGAACACGTCCGATCCGTTGCACTCGTCGTGCACGCGGGCCGTCAGCTCGACCTGCGGGTCCGCCAGGTCGCGCGGATTGCCGAAGATGTAGACGGTCTGCCCGCCGATCGGCGGCAGGAACACCTCCAGGTCCGAGCGCGTGACCAGTTCGGGGTACATGCCGCCGGTTTCCTCGAACAGCACGCGGCGCAGGTCGGTCTCGCTGCAGCCGAAGCGCTGGGCCACCCCGGGCAGCCACCACACCGGCTCGATGGCGGCCTTGGTGACGACGGCGGCGCCGCTCGACGTGAGGAACCTGCCGTCGGCCTTGAGCCGGCCCTTCTGCAGCGCGTCGATCACCTCCGGCAGGATCACGTGCGCCTTGGTCACGGCGATGGTGGGGCGGATGTCGTAGCCGGCCACAAGCTCGCTGGCGAACACGTCGGCCACCACCGCGCCCCAGGGGTCGAGCGAGACGATCCGGCCCGGCTCGCTCCATTGGGGGTAGGGGCCGATCGCGTCGGTGGGCGCGGTGTTGGTCAGGTCGGCCTTGTGCTCGCGCTTGAGCGCTCCGGCGGCGACGGCGAGCGCGCGGTACACGCTGTAGCTGCCGCTGTGGGTGCCGATCACGTTGCGGTGCGCGCGCCGGGTGGTGGTGCCGACCACCGGTCCGCGCTCGGCCGGGGTGGGGGCGCCCCACTGCAGCGGCAGGGCGCCCAGGCCGCCGCTGTGAGAGGTCAGCCGGATGTGGCGCGGCGAGCTGGCGTTGGCAGCGGCGCTGCCGGCATGGGGGGCGGCGGCGGAGGCCGTCGCGTCGGCGTCTAAAGGCATTGCGGTCCCTCGAAAACTGCAATGTAGCGCCTTCGGCCGGCGCATGGAGGCCGCGGCGCGGCGGCGTGCGGGCGCCACGAACTGGGCGTTCTCCCGGGCGTTCTCCCGGGCGGTCGCACGGTGGGCGACTCCCCTGGGTCGGAAGCTGTGAATGGATCGATCGCGCCTACGATGGGGTCCACCAGGCGACAGGCGACAGGCGACAGGCGACAGGCGACAGGCGACAGGCGACAGGCGACAGGCGACAGGCGACAGGCGACAGGCGACAGGCGACAGGCGACAGGCGACAGCTGCCGCCACGGCAAGGATTGCAACGCCCGCAATGGGAAGCGTGCCCCGGCCTGAACGGCGAGGCCTCGGGCGCGGCGATGGCGATGCACGTGGACGCTTGCCAGGAGCCTCGCGTGGGTGCGCGAGGGATGCGTCCACCGCTTCTCAGCGCTTCTTGCTGCCGAAGATGCCCCCCAGCACGCCGCGCAGGATCTCCCGGCCCACGTTGGTGCCGACGGTGCGCACGGCCGACTTGGCCATGGTCTGGACCAGGCCGTCGCGCTTGCCGCCGCGCGGGCCGGTGCTGCCGAACAGCAGGTCGTTGAGCATGCCGGACATGCCGCCGCCGTCCGCCGGTGCGCCCGCAGCCCCGCCCTTGCCGGCGGGCACGGTGGCCGGCGGCGCATCGGGCGCGCTGTCGGCGCGGCCCTTGAGCTTCTCGTAGGCCGATTCGCGGTCCACGCTTTTCTCGTAGACGCCGGCCACCAGCGAGTTGGCGATCAGCTGCTGGCGCTGCTCGGGGGTGATCGGCCCCAGCTGGCTCGCCGGCGGCAGCACGTAGGCGCGCTCGGTCATGCTGGGGCGGCCCTTGGCGTCGAGCAGGCTGACCAGCGCCTCGCCTACCGCCAGCTCGGTGATGGCGGCCTCGATGTCCAGGCCCGGCTTGGGGCGCATGGTGGTGGCGGTGGCCTTGACCGCCTTCTGGTCGCGCGGCGTGAAGGCGCGCAGCGCGTGCTGCACCCGGTTGCCCAGCTGGGCCAGCACGGTGTCGGGAATGTCCAGCGGATTCTGGGTCACGAAGTACACGCCCACGCCCTTGGAGCGCACCAGCCGCACCACCAGCTCGATGCGCTCGACCAGCGCCTTGGGCGCGTCGTTGAACAGCAGGTGCGCCTCGTCGAAGAAGAAGGCCAGCTTGGGCTGCTCGGGATCGCCGATCTCGGGCAACTGCTCGAACAGCTCCGACAGCATCCACAGCAGGAAGGTGGCGTACAGGCGCGGCGAGTTCATCAGCTTGTCGGCGGCCAGGATGTTCACCACCCCCTTGCCGCCCACGGTCTGCATGAAGTCCTGGATGTTGAGCATCGGCTCGCCGAAGAACCGGTCGCCGCCCTGCGATTCGATCGCCAGCAGCCCGCGCTGGATGGCGCCCACGCTGGCCGCGCTGATGTTGCCGTACTCGGTGGTGAACTGGCCGGCGTTGCTGCCGACGTACTGCAGCATGGCGCGCAGGTCCTTCAGGTCCAGCAGCAGCAGGCCGGTGTCGTCGGCGATCTTGAACACGATGTTCAGCACGCCGGCCTGGGTCTCGTTCAGGTCCAGCATGCGCGCCAGCAGCAGCGGGCCCATGTCGGAGATGGTGGCGCGCACCGGGTGGCCCTGTTCGCCGAAGACGTCCCACAGCGTCACCGGGCAGGCGGCGGGCGCGGGCAGCTCGATGCCACGCTCCTGGAGGGTGGCGGCGAGCTTGCCGCCGAACACGCCCTTCTGGCTGATGCCGGTGAGGTCGCCCTTTACGTCGGCCATGAACACCGGCACGCCGATGGCCGAGAGCTTCTCGGCGAAGGTTTGCAGCGTGACGGTCTTGCCCGTGCCGGTGGCGCCGGTGATCAGGCCGTGGCGGTTGGCCAGGCCCGGCAACAGCTCGCAGAGGGCATCCTTGTTCTTGGCGATCAGCAGCGGCTCTGCCATGGCAATCCGTCCTTTGGTGGAAAAGTAAAATCCGCGCCCGACATTACATCAGACCACTCAAGAGGATCATTCGTGGCCGGACACAGCAAATGGGCGAACATCCAGCACCGCAAGGGCAGGCAGGACGAGAAGCGGGGCAAGATCTGGACCCGGGTGATCCGCGAGATCATGGTCGCCGCGCGCCAGGGCGGCGGTGACCTCAACGCCAACCCGCGCCTGCGCCTGGCGGTGGACAAGGCCAAGGCCGCCAACATGCCGGCCGACACCATCAAGCGCAACATCGACAAGGCCACCGGCAACCTGGAAGGCGTGAGCTACGAGGAAATCCGCTACGAGGGCTACGGCATCGGCGGCGCGGCCATCATCGTGGACACCATGACCGACAACCGCGTGCGCACCGTGGCCGAGGTGCGCCACGCATTCGCCAAGCACGGCGGCAACATGGGCACCGAGGGCTCGGTGGCCTTCCAGTTCCGGCATTGCGGCCAGATCGTGCTGGCGCCCGGCGCCGACGAGGACAAGGTCATGGAGATCGCGCTGGAGGCCGGCGCCGACGACGTGGTGGCCGACGAGGACGGCGCCATCGAGGTGCTGACGGCGCCCGGCGCGTTCGAGGGCGTCAAGAACGCGCTGGAAGCCGCCGGCTTGCAGCCCGAGCTGGCCGAAGTCACGATGCGCGCGGAGAACACGGTCGCGCTGTCCGGCGAGGATGCCGAGAAGATGCTCAAGCTCATCGACGTCCTGGAAGACCTGGACGACGTGCAGAACGTCTACCACAACGCCAGCGTATGAAAGTCCTGGTCATCGGCGGCGGCGGCCGCGAGCATGCGCTGGCCTGGAAGCTGGCCCAGTCCCCGCGCGTCACCCGGGTCTTCGTCGCGCCCGGCAACGGCGGCACGGCGCTGGACGAACGCCTGGTCAACGTGCCCCTCACCGACGTCGCGGCGCTGCGCGAATGGGCGCAGCAGGAGCACGTGGCGCTGACCGTGGTCGGCCCCGAGGGGCCGCTGGCCGCCGGCGTGGTGGACGAGTTCCGCGCCCACGGCCTGCGCATCTTCGGCCCGACCCGGGCCGCCGCGCAGCTGGAGAGCTCCAAGGCCTTCTCCAAGGACTTCATGCAGCGCCACGGCATCCCCACGGCCGAGTACCGCACCTTCGCCGACCCGGCCGAGGCCCATGCCTACGTGGACGCCAAGGGTGCGCCCATCGTCGTCAAGGCCGACGGCCTGGCGGCCGGCAAGGGCGTGGTCGTGGCGATGACGCCCGAGCAGGCGCACGAGGCCATCGACTTCATGCTGGTGGACGACACGCTGGGCGTCGCGCACAACGCCGGCGGCGCGCGCGTGGTGATCGAGGAATACCTGGCCGGCGAGGAGGCCAGCTTCATCGTGCTGTGCGACGGCAAGAACGTCGCCGCGCTGGCCACCAGCCAGGACCACAAGCGCCTGCAGGATGGCGACCAGGGCCCCAATACCGGCGGCATGGGCGCCTATTCGCCGGCGCCGGTGGTCACGGCCGACGTGCATGCGCGCGCGATGCGCGAGATCATCCTGCCGACCATCCGCGGCATGGAGAAGGACGGCATCGCCTACACCGGCTTCCTGTACGCCGGCCTGATGATCGACGCGCAGGGCCGCCCCAAGACGCTGGAGTTCAACTGCCGCCTGGGCGACCCGGAGACGCAGCCGCTGCTGATGCGGCTGAAGTCCGACCTGTTCGAGGTGCTGTGGGCGGCCACCGAGCCCGGCCCGCACGGCCGGCTCGACCAGGTCGCGCTGGAATGGGACCGCCGCGTCGCGCTGGGCGTGGTGCTGGCCGCGCACGGTTACCCGCTCGCGCCGCGCAAGGGCGACGCGGTCACCGGCCTGCCGGCCGCGGCGGACGACGCCGTGGTGTTCCACGCCGGCACCGTGCGCGAGGCCGACGGCAGCGTGCGCACCAGCGGCGGCCGCGTGCTGTGCGTGACGGCGCTGGCCGAGAACGTGCGGCTGGCCCAGCAGCGCGCCTACGAACTGGTACGCAGCATCCGGTTCGACGGCATGCAGTACCGCCGCGACATCGGCCACCGCGCGGCCAAATGAGCGCACCCGACACGACGGCGCAGCAGTTCGCCGCCTGGCTGCGCGGCCTGCAGGACGGAATCACCGGCGCCATCGAGGCCATCGACGGCGGCCGCTTCCGGTCCGACCCCTGGGCCAAGGAAGCACACGAGCCGCTGCAGGGCCAGGGCGTCACACGCATCCTGGAGGACGGCGCCGTGTTCGAGCGCGCCGGCTGCGGCTTCTCGCACGTGCGCGGCCCGCAGCTGCCGCCCTCGGCCACGCAGCACCGGCCGCAGCTGGCGGGCAGCCCGTTCGAGGCCATGGGCGTCTCGCTGGTGTTCCACCCGCGCAATCCCTATGCGCCGACGGTGCACATGAACGTGCGCATGATCGCGGCCGGCCATCCGGGCGAGGCGCCGGTCTGCTGGTTCGGCGGCGGCATGGACCTGACGCCGGTCTACGGCTTCGAGGACGATGCGCGGCACTTCCACCGCGTCTGCCGCGATGCGCTGGCACCGTACGGCGCGGACAAGTACCCGCGCTTCAAGCAGTGGTGCGACGAGTACTTCTTCCTGAAGCACCGGCAGGAGGCGCGCGGCATCGGCGGCGTGTTCTTCGACGACTTCTCCGAACTGGGCCTGCAGGGCAGCATGGCCATGACGCAGGCCGTCGGCGCGGCCTTCCTCGATGCCTACCTGCCGATCCTGGAGCGCCGCAAGGACACGCCCTACGGCGAGCGCGAGCGCGCCTTCCAGCGCTACCGGCGCGGCCGCTACGTGGAGTTCAACCTGGTGTGGGACCGCGGCACGCACTTCGGCCTGCAGTCCGGCGGGCGCACCGAGTCCATCCTGCTGTCGATGCCGCCGCTGGCGGCCTGGGCCTACCGCTACCAGCCCGAACCCGGCTCCGCCGAGGCGCGGCTGGCCGAGCACTTCCTGGTACCGCGCGATTGGACCTGACCGGCCGCGGCGCACAGCGCGTGGGCGTCTACGGCGGCGCCTTCGACCCGCCGCACAACACCCACGTGGACCTGGTGCAGGCCGCCATGGCCCAGTGGCGCCTGGAGCGCCTGCACGTGCTGCCCACCGGCCAGCCCTGGCACCGTCCGGTGCAGCCCACGGCCGCCGCGCACCGGCTGGCCATGGCCGAGCTGGCGTTCGCCGGCCTGCCCGGCGTGTGCGTCGATGCGCGCGAAGTACGGCGCAGCGGCCCGAGCTACACCGTGGACAGCCTGCGCGAGCTGCAGGCCCTGTACCCGGCGGCCCGGCTGCACCTGCTGATCGGCGCGGACCAGGCCCGCGCGCTGACCACCTGGCACGACTGGCAGGCCATCGTGGCCATGGCCACGCTGTGCGTGGCCGCGCGCGTGGACGAGGCCGCGCCCACCGGTACCGCGCCGGCGCTCGACCTGCCGGGCGCGCGGATCGAGCACCTGCACACCCCGCCGGTGGCCACCAGCGCCACCGAGATCCGACAGCGTGTGGCCGAGGGACGGCCGATCGACGAACTGGTTCCCCCGGCCGTTGCACGCTATATTGACCAACACCACCTTTACCGAACCGCTCGATGACCACTGGCACCACCTCGGAATCCACCGCCAAGAAAGACACCCAGAAGCTGCAACGGTCCATCGTCGATGGACTCGAAGACGTCAAGGCGCAGGACATCCAGGTCTTCAACACCGAGCACCTGTCCCCGCTGTTCGAGCGCGTGATCGTCGCCTCCGGCACGTCGAACCGGCAGACCCGCGCGCTGGCCGCCAGCGTGCGCGATGCGGTGCGCGAGGCCGGCTTCGCCAAGCCGCGGGTGGAGGGCGAGGACAACGGCGAATGGATCATCGTGGACTGCGGCCAGGCCGTCGTCCACATCATGCAGCCGGCGATCCGCCAGTACTACCACCTGGAAGAGCTGTGGGGCGACAAGCCCGTGCGGCTGAAGCTGGGCGCGCCCAAGCCGGCTGCCAAGACCCCCGCCAAGGCAGCGCCCGCGGCCGCCGCGAAGAAAGCGGTCGCGCCTACGAAGAAGGCAGCTACACCGGCGAAGAAGGCGGCCGCTCCGGCGAAGAAGGCGCCGGTCCGGGCCGCGGCCACGCCGGCCGCCAAGAAAGCCGCCGCCCCCAGGAGGGCGCCGGCCAAGACGCCTGCCAAGTCGCCGGTCGCGCGGAAGAAAGCCGCTCCCAAGGCCGGGAAGCTGTGAACGCATCCCCCACGCCCGCGCGAGTCCCCCGGTGAGCGCCCACGTGCATCACCAAAGCCGTGCCCGGGGCCTCGCCTTTCGGGCCGGGGCGCGCCTGGCCCCATGCAGGCGTTGCAGTCCTTGCCCTGGCACCCACCAGGGCGGCGGCCTGCGCCCGGCAGGCGCCCCCCGTCGTGGGCGCGATCGGTCCATTCACAGCTTCAGAGCCGCTTGAAGCTCGTCATCGTCGCCGTGGGGCAGCGCATGCCCGACTGGGCGCAGACCGCCTACGACGACTACGCCAAGCGTTTTCCGCCCGAGCTGCGCGTGGAGCTGCGCGCCGTCAAGGCCGAGCCGCGCGGCTCACGCACGCGCGAGCAGATCCTGGCGGCCGAGCGCGCCCGCATCGAGGCCGCCATCGCCGCCGCGGCCGGCCGCGCGCCGCGCGTGGTGGCGCTGGACGAGCGCGGCACCGCGCTGACCACGCAGGCGCTGGCGGCCCGGCTGCAGGGCTGGCAAGGGGAAGGCGGCGACGTGGCGCTGGTGATCGGCGGGCCCGACGGCCTGGAGCCGGCGTTCCGCCAGGCCGCGCACGAGCGCATCCGCCTGTCGGACCTGACGCTGCCGCACGCCATGGTGCGCGTGCTGCTGGTCGAGCAGCTCTACCGCGCTTGGTCGGTCAACGCCGGCCATCCCTACCACCGCGAGTAGTCCGTTCGCCGGGGCGCTGCCGCGACCGGGCCCTGTGCGCGGCCTGTCGAGTTCACGCCAGCGTCACGAGCCGGGCCTAGGCTTGCCCGGCCGTGCAGCGCCCGACTGCCGGGGAGCGCGGCGGCAACGCACCGTCCGCGCGCGATGGAACCCGACCCACCCACAGCCATGACTTCACGACGCAGCTTCCTGCGCAGCAGTGCCACCACCGGCATCGCTGCGGCGACTCTCGCCGCCTTTCCGCCGTCGATCCGGCGCGCGCTGGCGATTCCCGCCCACAACGCCACCGGCACGATCCAGGATGTCGAGCACGTGGTGATCCTGATGCAGGAGAACCGCGCCTTCGACCACTACTTCGGCACGCTGCCCGGCGTGCGCGGCTTCGGCGACCGCTTTCCGATCCCGCTGCCCGACGGGCGCAACGTGTGGCAGCAGCGCCTGGCCGACGGCAGCGTGGTATTGCCTTACCACCTGGACGGCAGCCGGGGCAACGCGCAGCGCGCCGATGGCACGCCGCACGACTGGCACGACAGCCAGCAGGCCTGGGACGACGGCCGCATGGACCAGTGGCCGCGCTACAAGAACCCGATCTCGATGGGCTACTTCAAGGAAAGCGAGATCCCGTTCCAGTTCGCGCTGGCCAACGCCTTCACGCTGTGCGATGCCTACCACTGCGCCATGCACACCGGCACCGACGCGAACCGCTCCTTCTTCCTGACCGGCACCAACGGCGCGGCGCCGACCGGCACGGCGTTCGTGAGCAACGAATGGGACGCGATCGACGGCCTGGCCAGCGGCGTCGACACCGGCTACACGTGGAAGACCTATGCCGAGCGCCTGGAGGAGGCCGGCGTCCGCTGGATCAGCTACCAGAACATGCCGGACGAGTGGGGCGACAACATGCTGGGCGCGTTCCGCCAGTTCCGGCGCGCCAACATCGCCTCGGGCTACCCGGTCTCCAGCGGCGGCTCGCCCGGCCGGCCCTACACCGACACCGGCCAGCCCGTGCCGTACCACGCCTACGACGCCGCGACGGACAACCCGGGCAACCCGCTGTACAAGGGCATCGCCAACACGCTGCCCGGCACCGCGCCCGAGCACTACCTGGACGCCTTCCGCCGCGACATCCGCGAAGGCAGGCTGCCACAGGTTGCCTGGATCAACGCGCCGTCGATCTATTGCGAGCATCCGGGCCCGTCGAGCCCGGTGCAGGGCGCCTGGTTCCTGCAGGAAGTGCTGGACGCGCTGACCGCCGTGCCGGAAGTCTGGAGCAAGACCGTGCTGCTGGTGAACTTCGACGAGAACGACGGCTACTTCGACCACGTGCCGTCGCCGTCGGCGCCCTCGCCGGACGGCCGGGGCGGCTACGCCGGCAAGACCACGCTGGCGCAGGCCGACCTGGCGGCCGAGTACTACACGCATGGCCGGCCGGCCGGCAGCACCCGGCAGCCGGCCCCGGACGGCCGCGTCTACGGCCCGGGCCCGCGCGTGCCGCTGTTCGTGATCTCGCCGTGGAGCCGCGGCGGCTGGGTCGACTCGCAGGTGTTCGACCACACGTCCGTGCTGCGCTTCCTGGAGGCGCGCTTTGGAGTGCCCGAGCCCCACATCAGCCCGTTCCGCCGCGCCGTCTGCGGCGACCTGACCAGTGCGTTCAACTTCGCGACGCCCAACACCGAGGTCCTGCCGGTGCTGCAGGGCCGGCGCGACCGGAACGCCGCCGACGCACTGCGCCGCCAGCAGGAGCAGCTCGGGCAGATCGCGCCGCCGGCGCCGCAGCAACTGCCCGTCCAGCCCGCCGGCACGCGGCCTTCGCGCGCGCTGCCCTACGAGCTCTGGACGGTTTGCGAGGTGCAGCCCGGCGCCACCCTGGCCGCCACGCGCGTGGCGCTGCGCTTCGGCAATACCGGCCGCCAGGCCGCCGTGTTCCACGTCTACGACCGCAACGACCTGGCTGCCGTCCCGCGCCGCTACATGGTCGAGCCGGGCAAGTCGCTGTCGGACACCTGGACGCCGGCGGTGGGCGGCGGCTACGACCTGTGGGTGCTGGGGCCGAACGGCTACCACCGCCACTTCACCGGCAGCGCGCTGCGCGCCGTCGCGGCCGGCCAGCCGCGGCCCGAGCTGCAGGTGCTGTGCGACGGCAACAGCGGCGAGCTGGTGCTGCGCTTCGCCAACGCCGGCGCGGCGCCGTGCACCTTCCTGCTCGCCGCGAACGCCTACCAGACGCTGTCCCGGAGCCATGCACTGGCGCCGCGCAGCGAGCTGAGCGTGCGCCTGCCGGTGGCCGCCAGCGACTGCTGGTACGACTTCACCGCCACGGTCGCCGGCCAGCCCGACTACACGCGGCGCTTCGCCGGCCGCGTCGAGACCGGCCGGCACACCGTCAGCGATCCGGCGCTGGGCCTGGTCCAGGGCTGAAGCCGCCAGGCGGCCGGCGCCGCGCCGGCCTGCGCACCACGTACATCATCGACAGGGAAATCCACATGCACCCCAACCTCCGTTGTCTCCTCGCCGGCGCGGCGCTCGCGCTGTGCGCGCCCTTCGCCCCGGCTGCCGTGTTGTCGTTCGACGACCTCGTCGGCCCCGACGGCTACGACACCGTGCCGGCCGGCTACGGCGGCCTCGACTGGTCCGGCTCCGGCTGGTCGGTCTTCACCGCCGACCAGGCGCCTTTCACCCCGCACTCGGGCGAGGGCCGCGTGACCATGGCCTGGGGCAGCGACGATGCCGCCACCACCATCCGCTTCCTGGCGCCCACGGTGTTCGACGGCGCCTGGTTCGCCGGCTACGAGGAAGCCACCGTACGCTTCGACCTGTACCTCGCAGGCCAGCGGGTCGCCAGCTCGGCCACGTTGGCCTTGTCCGACACGCCGGCCTTCCTGGCCGCGGGCTGGGACGGCGCGATCGACGCGGTCGTCGTGTCCAGCCCATGGCAGGCGTTCTACGTGATGGACGACTTCAGCTTTGCGAGCGCCGCGCACGTGCCCGAGCCGGCCATGCCGGCGCTGGTCCTGGCGGGCCTCGGCCTCGCCTGGCGCTCCACCCGCCGCCGTGCGACCGCCGCCGGTGGCCGCGCCTCTGCCTCTTCCACACGGGACGCATAATGGCCAGGCAGCCCTGCTGCGCCTGGTCGTTCGACACCCACCTTTCCCATCCCGCGAATCGCGCATGCCCGGCTGGATCTACCTCGCCTCGCAGAGCCCGCGCCGGCGCCAGCTGCTGGACCAGCTCGGCGTGCGCCATGAACTGCTGCTGCCGCTGCCCGGCGAGGACGGCGAGGCGCTGGAGGCCGTGCACGGCCGCGAGCCGCCGGCCCGCTACGTGCAGCGGGTCACGGCGCTGAAGCTCGATGCCGCGGTGGCGCGCCGCCAGGCCCGCGGCCTGCCGCAGGCGCCGATCCTGTGCGCCGACACCACGGTCGCGCTGGGCCCGCGGATCCTGGGCAAGCCGGCCGACGCGGCGGACGCCGCGCGCATGCTGGCCGCGCTGTCCGGCCGCACGCACCGCGTGCTGACGGCCATCGCGCTGCAGCACGGCGCGCAGCGGCTGCAGGCGCTGAGCGTCTCGCAGGTGGTCTTCGACCGCCTGGCGCCGGACCGGATCGACGCCTACGCGGCCAGCGGCGAGCCGCTGGGCAAGGCCGGCGCCTATGCGGTGCAGGGCAGGGCGCAGGCCTTCATCCGCCGCCTGAGCGGCAGCTACAGCGGCATCATGGGCCTGCCGATGTTCGAGACGGCGCAACTGCTGCGCCAGGCCGGCGTCGACTGCTGATCCGGCGGGCCGCCATCCGCCTGCGGGCGCCGCGTGCGCGCGAACGATTAGACTCCGGGCCCCCGACCTGCGGCGCGCCGGCTGCCGCGGTCTGCCTTTCCCCCTTTCCGAAGTCCCGTTGTTTCCGCACGAGGTGTTCATGACGCTGATCCGCCGTTCCTTTCTCGCCCTGTCCGCCGCACTGGCTGCCGCCGCCCCCGTGGGCAGCGCACTGGCCCAGCAGCCGCGCGAGATCAAGCTCGGCTATGCGCTGGCGCAGAACTCGCACTACGGCGCCGCGGCCCGCGCCTGGGCCGACTCGGTCGAGCAGTCCACCGGCAAGGCCTTCCAGTTCAAGCACTTCCCGTCCAGCGCGCTGGGCGGCGAGCGCGAGCTGATCGAAGGCCTGACGCTGGGCACGGTGGAAGCCGTGATCGTCTCCAACGGCGCGCTCAGCAACTTCGTGCCGGATGCCGGCGTGATGGACGTGCCCTTCCTGTTCCGCGACACGGCCCATGCCCGCGCCGTGCTGGACGGCAAGTTCGGCGAGGACATGCTGGCCAAGTTCCGCGCGCGCGGCCTGGTCGCGCTGGCCTGGGGCGAGCAAGGCTTCCGGCACCTGACGAACAACAAGCACCCGGTCGTCAAGCCCGAGGACGCCAAGGGCCTGAAGATCCGCGTGACCGAGAACCAGGTCCACATCGCCGCGTTCCGCCAGCTCGGCATCGCGCCCACGCCGATGTCCTGGCCCGAGGTCATCGGCGCGCTGCAGCAGGGCATCATCGACGGCCAGGAGAATCCGATCTCGGTCATCGTTTCGGCCAAGCTGTGGCAGGTGCAGAAGTACATGACGCTGACCGGCCACGTCTACGCGCCGATGGCGCTGATCGTCTCGCCGGCGCTGTGGAGCAGCCTGAACGACGCCCAGAAGAAGGCCTTCACCGACGGCGCGCGCGCCGGCGGCCTGGCCTCGCGCCGGTTCGTCGACGACGTCGAGAAGAGCGGCGTCGAGGAGATCCGCAAGAACGGCGTGCAGGTCGTCACCGAAGTCGACAAGGCCGCCTTCCGCGCCGCGCTGGCACCGGCCTACAAGCAGTTCGCGACCAAGTTCGGCCAGAAGACGCTGGACGACATCGCGGCCGTCAAGTGAGCCGCGCCGAGCGGGCGCTGGTGGCCGGCAACCGCTGGCTGCTGATCCTGATGCTGCTGACGATGGCCTGCATCGTGTTTGCCAACGTGGTGCTGCGCTACACCACCGGCGAATCGCTGGTCTGGGGCGAGGAGATCTCGCGCCAGCTGATGATCTGGGTCACCTTCCTGGGCGCCGGCCTGGTGCTGCGCTTCGGCGGCCACGTGGCGGTGGACAGCCTGCACGCGGCGGTGCGGCCGGCGCTGGCGCGCACGATCCGCGCCGTGATCGTCGCCGGCATCGGCATCTTCTGCCTGGTCATGGCGTACTTTTCCTCGCTGTACGTCTGGGCCACGCGCTTCCAGACCACCGCGGCGACCGAGATCTCGATCGCCTGGATCTACCTGGCGATGCCGATCGGCTTCGTGCTGCTGTTCGCGCACCTGCTGTTCATCGCGCGCCGCTTCATCGCCACCGGCCACTACGTGCAGTCCGACGAACTGGACGCGGACGCCGCCGCCTCGCTGTAAGCCATGAGTCTCACGCTGTTCATCGCGGCCGTCGTGCTGATGGCCCTGGGGTTTCCGATCGCGTTCGCGCTGGCGATCGCGGCGTCGCTGGCGGTGGCCGTGGGCGGCCGCTATCCGCAGCTGATCGTCTTCAAGGAGATGTTCACCGGCATCGACAGCTTCCCGCTGATGGCCGTGCCGTTCTTCATCCTGGCCGCCGAGCTGATGAGCGGCGGCGCGCTGACGCAGGTGCTGCTGCGCTTCGCGGCGCAGTTCGTCGGCCACCTGCGCGGCGGGCTGGGCTATGCCAACGTGCTGTCGCTGACGCTGTTCTCCGGCATCTCCGGCTCGGCGCTGGCCGATGCCGCGGGGCCAGGCTCGATGGCCGTCAAGATGATGGAGAAGGCCGGCTACTCGCGCGCCTACGCGGCCTCGCTGACGGCCAGCACGGCCATCGTCGGGCCCATCATCCCGCCGTCGATCGCGATGATCATTTACGCGATGCAGGACGAGCAGGTCTCCGTCGGCGGCCTGTTCATGGCCGGCTTCGTGCCCGGCGCGCTGATTGCGCTGGCCATGGCCTTCGTGAACTGGCGCGTCTGCATGCGGCGCGGCTACCGCTCGCACGAGGCGCGACCCTCGGCGCGCGAGATGTGGATCAACAGCATCAAGGCCATTCCGGCGCTGCTGCTGATCTTCGTGATCCTGGTGGGCATCCGCTTCGGCATCTTCACGCCGACCGAGGCCTCGGTCGTCGCGGTGTTCTACGCACTCGTCTGCGGCAAGTGGATCTACCGCACGCTGCAATGGAAGGCGATCCCGGCGATCGCCTCGCGCTCGGCGATGCTGACGGCCTCGGTGCTGCTGGTCATGGCCACGTCCTCGGCCTTCGCCTGGGTGCTGACGGTCGAGGGCATCCCGCAGTTGCTGTCGCAGACGGTGATGGAATGGAACCTGCCGCCGATCGCGTTCCTGCTGGTGGTGAACCTGCTGCTGCTGCTGTTCGGCATCTTCATGGAGCCGCTGCCGGGCATCATGATCCTGGTGCCGATCCTGGCGCCGATCTCGGCTTCGCTGGGCATCGACCCGACGCACTTCGCGATGGTCGTGATCGTCAACCTGACGCTGGGGATGATCACGCCGCCGGTGGGCGGGCTGCTGTTCGTGGTCTCGGTCGCCACGCGCGTGCCGATGGCGCAGCTCTCGCGCGAGCTGCCGCCGTTCCTGCTGGCGCACCTGGTGGTGCTGGCGCTGATCACCTTCGTGCCGGCGATCTCGACCTGGCTGCCGCACACGCTGGGCTTCTGATGGCGGCTGCGCGCACGCACGGCGGTCCCGGCGCCGGCGGCGCGGCGCCGCACGACTTCTCGGCCAACGCCAACGGCTGCGGGCCCTGTCCGTCCGCGCTGGCGGCCGTGCGCCAGGCCGACCCGACCCGCTATCCCGACCCGGCCAGCACCGCGCTGCGCGAGGCGCTGGCGGCGCTGCACGGCGTCGCCGCCGCGCGCATCGTCGTCGCCGCCAGCGCCAGCGAATTCATCATGCGGATCACCGCCGCCGCGGCGCGGCCCGGCGGCGCGGTGCTGGTGCCGCCGCATGCCTACGGCGACTACGCCTGGGCCGCCCGGGCGCATGGCCTGGCGGTGCGCCAGGCGCCGGCCGCGGACTGCTGCCTGGCCTGGGCCTGCGATCCCTCGTCGCCGCTGGGGCAGGCGCCGCCGGACCTGCACGCCCAGGCCGACGCGCTGGCGGCGCGCCTGCCGCTGGTGCTGGACTGCGCCTACGCGCCGCTGCGCCTCGCGGGCCGGCCGGCGCTGCCGCCCGGGGCCGGCAGCCGCGTCTGGCAGCTCTGGTCGCCGAACAAGGCGCTGGGCCTGACCGGCGTGCGCGGCGCCTACGCGGTCGCGCCGGCCGATGCCGATCCGGCCTGGCTCGACCGGCTGCAGGCGCTGGCGCCGTCCTGGCCGCTGGGCGCGCACGGCGTGGCCATGCTGCAGGCCTGGGCCGGCCCCGAGGCCCAGGCCTGGGTGCGGGACAGCCTGCCGCAGCTGCGCACCTGGAAGGCGCGCCTGGCCGCGCTGTGCGAGGCGCAGGGCTGGCGGGTGCTGCCCGGCGACGCGCATTTCTTCTGCGCCCGGCTGCCCGGCGGCTGCGACCCGGCCGGCCTGCTGCAGGCGCTGCGGACGCACGGCGTGCAGCTGCGCGACTGCGCCTCCTTCGGCCTGCCGGGCCATGTGCGGCTGGCCGTCCTGGCGCCCGGGCACCAGGATGCGCTGGCGGCCGCGCTGCAGGCCCTCGGGAGCGGTACGATGCGGCGACAACGACAACGAGGAGCCGACGTGCCACCCGTCCACCATCCGCGGGACCGCGCATGATGCCCATGCAGCAGGACATCCTGATCAACTGGTCGCCGCAGGAAACCCGCGTGGCCATCGTCGAACACGGCGCCGTGCAGGAGCTGCACCTGGAGCGCACGCTGGAGCGGGGCCTGGTCGGCAACGTCTACCTGGGCCGCGTCGCCCGCGTGCTGCCCGGCATGCAGTCCACCTTCATCGACATCGGCCTGGAGCGGGCCGCCTTCCTGCACGTGGCCGACCTGGTGCCCGGCGCCGGCGCGGTGCGCGGCGAAGGCGAGCCGGCGCACCCGCGCACGAACGGCCATGGTCATGGCCATGGCCAGGTGCCGATCGAGCGCCAGGTGTTCGAGGGCCAGTCGCTGATGGTGCAGGTCGTCAAGGACCCGATCGGCAGCAAGGGCGCGCGGCTGTCCACGCAGATCAGCATCGCCGGGCGGCTGCTGGTGTTCCTGCCGCAGGACGAGCACGTCGGCGTGTCGCAGAAGATCCCGGCCGCGCAGCGCGACGAGCTGCGGCGCCGGCTGCAGGCCCTGGTCGGCGACGCCGGGGGCGGCTTCATCCTGCGCACCAACGCCGAGGACGCCAGCGACGCCGAGCTGGCCGACGACATCGCCTACCTGCGCAAGGCCTGGGCGCGCATCCGGGTCGCGGCGCAGCAGCAGCCCGCGCCCTCGCTGCTGCACCAGGACCTGGACCTGCTGCAGCGCGTGCTGCGCGACCTGGTGACCGAGGAGACGCTGAGCATCCGCATCGACTCGCGCGAGCAGTTCGACAAGCTCCTCGCCTTCGGCCGCGAGTTCATGCCGGCGGCCGCGCAGAAGCTGCAGCACTACAAGGGCGAGCGGCCGATCTTCGACCTGTTCTCGATCGACGACGAAGTGCGCAAGGCCCTGGGCCGCCGCGTGGACCTGAAGTCCGGCGGCTACCTGATCGTCGACCAGACCGAGGCGCTGACCACGGTGGACGTGAACACCGGCGGCTTCGTCGGCGCGCGCAACTTCGACGACACCATCTTCAAGACCAACCTGGAGGCCGCCGGCGCCATCGCGCGGCAGCTGCGCCTGCGCAACCTGGGCGGCATCATCATCGTCGACTTCATCGACATGGTGCGCGACGAGCACCGCGGCGCCGTGCTGGCCGAACTGCGCAAGCAGCTCGGCCGCGACCGGGTGAAGACCACGGCCGGCGGCTTCTCGCCGCTGGGCCTGGTGGAGATGACGCGCAAGCGCACGCGCGAGTCGCTGGCCCACATGCTGTGCGAGCCCTGCGCCGTGTGCCGCGGCACCGGCGCCGTGAAGACCGCGCGCAGCGTGACCTACGACATCCTGCGCGAGATCCTGCGCGAGGCGCGCCAGTTCAACCCGCGCGAGTTCCGCGTCGTCGCCTCGCCGCGTGTGGTCGAGCTGTTCCTGGACGAGGAAAGCCAGCACCTGGCCGGCCTGTCGGACTTCATCGGCAAGCCGATCTCGCTGCAGGCCGAAAGCGCCATGGGGCCGGAGCAGTACGACATCGTCTTGCTTTGAGGTTCCAGGCCCGCGGCCGGGGCACCGGCGTTCCCATATCCGCGATCGGGCGAGGTCCTTCAGGGTAAGCTGTTGTAATAAAAAGATAATATGGCGCTGCGCCGATCCCGGGGCGCGTTGTCCTTTTTGTGACCTTTCTATTCCTGCCTGCCGTTCCGCGAGCCTGCGCGCGCATCGCGTGCGTGTGGCTGGCCGCGTACCTGTCGCCGTGCGTTGCCGCGCCGGCGGCCGATGCGTCTGCGCCGGTCGTGGAGATTGCGAGCTGGTGGGTGTCCGAGGGCGAGGTCGCGAGCCTGGGCGTGATGCGCAAGTACATCGAGGCGCAGGGCCTGCGCTGGCGCCAGCGCATCGCCGCCGGCAGCGGCACCAGCCGCTACGGCGACGTGCTCAAGGGCTGGGTGGCGCAGGGCCGGCCGCCCATGGCGGCGCAGGTGATCGGCTACGACATCCACGCATGGGCGCGCCAGGGCAAGCTGGCCATCCTGGACGACGTGGCGCGCGAGCAGGAATGGGACGAGGTCGTGCCCTACGGCATCCAGCACCTGTCCAAGTACCAGGGGCACTGGGTGGCCGCGCCGATCAACGCGCATTCGACCAACTGGCTGTGGATCAACCGCGCGCAGTTCGCCCGCCTGGGCCTGGCGCTGCCCGACACCTGGGAGGACTTGGTGGCCCTGCTGGACCGGGCCAGGGCGGCGGGCATCATCCCGCTGGCCATGGGCCGCGAGCCGTGGGAGCACACGCTGCTGTTCGAGTCGGTGGCGGCCGGGGCGGGCGGGGCCGAGTTCTACCGCCGCGCCTTCCTCGAACTCGACCCGGCGGCGCTGGACGGCCCGCTGCCCGAGAAGATCTTCGCGCGCATGTCGGTGCTGCGCGGCTACCTGGACGCGGGCTTTTCCCGGCGCACCTGGGACGAGGCCACCACGCTGGTGCGCCAGGGCCAGGCGCTGATGCAGGTGCAGGGGAGCTGGGTCTCCGGCGAGTTCCGCCTCCACGGCCTCGTTCCCGGCCAGGACTACGAGTGCCAGCGCTTTCCCGACACGCAGGGCCTGTTCCTCTTCAACAGCGACCAGTACATGTTCTTCAAGGACGGGCCGGGCGACGACCGCACGCGCGCGGCCTTCGCCCGCACGCTCATGCGGATCGACCTGCAAACCGACCTGAACCTGGCCACGGGCGCCGCGCCCGCGCGCGTCGACGTGCCGCGCGAGCGCTTCGACCTCTGCGGGCGGCGTGCCATCAGCGACATGCGCAACGCCAACATGCGCCGCACGCTGATGGGCTCGATCGCCATGGGCAATGCCAACCCCGGCCCGGTCAAGCAGGCGATCTACGACGTGGTGAACGACCACCTGATGGGTCGCATCGGCGATGCCGAGGCCGCGCGGCGCCTGCGCCGGGCCATCGCCGCCGCACACGACGGCAAGAATCCATGAAACTCTTCGGCAAGCTCAAACTCACCGGCAAGATCGTGGCGCTGGTGGCCCTGCTCGGGGCGATCGCGGTGGCGACCACCGTGTATTCGATGGCCAGGCTGCGGGCGGTCGACCGGGACTACCGCGCGCTGCTCGACCGGGATGCGCAGGCGTCGGTGCTGGTCGGCGCGGCCCTGCTCGACCTGAGCGATGCCAGCCGCCTGGTCTTTTCCGTGCTGACCGAGCAGGAGGAGGCGAAGATGCGCGCCGCGCAGGTGCAATTGGACCGCCAGCAGCAGGACTTCCGCCGCAAGCTCGACGCCATCCGCCCGCTGCTGCCCACGGCGGGCGCGCAGCTCGACGAGATCGGGCAGCAGGAGCGCCGGCTGTTCTCGCTGGCGGCCTCCATCGTCGATGCGGCGGCGCGCTGGCGCGGCGACCGGGCACTGGACGTCATCCACCAGCAATTCGACCCGGCGCTGCAGGCCCTGCGCCACAACATGGACGCGGTGCGCGACGACACCATCGCGCACTTCCAGGAGTCGTCCGGGCAACTGAGTGCCACCACCCGCGACACGCTGCGCAACACGGCACTGGCCGTGGGCGCGGCGCTGGCGATCGTCATCGGCCTGGCGGTGTGGCTGTCGCTGACGCAGATCGTGCGCCCCATCAACCAGCTGACGCGGGCGATGGGCCGGCTGACCGAGCGCGACTACGGCCATCCCATCGCGCACACCGGGCGCGGCGACGAGGTGGGTGAGATGGCCCGGGCGCTGCAGGTGTTCCGCGACAACATGCGGCGCGCGGATTACCTGGAGGTCGCCAAGGCGCAGGCCGAGCAGGTGGCGCGGGCCAAGTCTGCGTTCCTGGCGACGATGAGCCACGAGATCCGCACGCCGATGAACGCGATCATCGGCCTCACGCAGCTGACGCTGCGCCGCCCGCTGGCCGTCGAGCAGCGCGAGCGGCTGGAGAAGATCCTGCGCGCCAGCCAGCACCTGCTGGGCATCATCAACAACATCCTGGACTTCTCGAAGATCGAGGGCGGGCACCTGCGGCCCGAGGCCATCCCGTTCGCGCCCCGGCAATTGCTGGACGACGTGCGCGAGATGCTGATGGAAAAGGCCGCCGGCAAGGGCCTGGCGCTACGCCTCGAGACCGAGGACCCCATGCCGGTGCTGTTGGGCGATCCGCTGCGCATCAGCCAGATCCTGCTCAACTACGCCAACAACGCGATCAAGTTCAGCGACCACGGCACCGTCACCGTGCGCCTGCGGCTGGCGCGCGAGGACGCGGAGGGCGGGGAGCGGCTCAGCCTCGTCGGCGAGGTGCAGGACGAGGGCATCGGCATGACCGAGGCGCAGGCCGCGGCGCTGTTCCAGCCCTTCCAGCAGGCCGATTCCTCCATCACCCGGCGTTTCGGCGGCACGGGGCTGGGGCTGGCGATCTCGCGCAGCCTGGCGGAGCTGATGGGCGGCGGCGTGGGCGTGCGCAGCCGGCTGGGCGAGGGCAGTACCTTCTGGTTCCGCGTGCGGGTGCTGGAGGCCGGGGACGGCGCCGTGCCCGCCACGCTCCGCCCCACGGACGCCCCGTCGCCCGGCGCGCTGCGCGGGCTGCGCGCCCTGCTGGTGGACGACAACGAACTCAACCGGCTGGTGGCCAGCGAACTGCTGCAGGACGCGGGCATCCAGGTCGACCAGGCCTACGATGGCCGCCACGCGATCGAGCTGCTCGAGCAGGCGAGCGACGGTACCTACGACGTGGTGCTGATGGACATGATGATGCCGGAGCTGGACGGCTGCAGCGCCACGCGCCTGCTGCGGCAGAACCCGCGCTTCGGCCAGTTGCCCATCATCGCCATGACGGCCAACACCAGCCAGGAGGACATCGCCGAATGCATGGCCGCCGGCATGAACACGCTGGTGCCCAAGCCCATCGACGAGCAGGAGCTGTGGCGCGCGCTGACCCGCCACTGCCAGCCCGCGCAGGCCACGGTGCTGGAGGCGCCGCCGCCCCCGGTGCCGGCGCCCACCGCGCCGGAGGGACGGGTGGCGTTCGACCCACGCCCGCTGGAGCGCCTGCAGCGCCTGATGGCGCCCGCACGCTTCGACGCCATGCTGCGCCTGCTCGTCGACGACTGCCGCCGGCATGGCGAGCAGGCCCGCGCCGTCGCCGAGCAGGCCGAGGAACTGCCCGCCGAGCTGCTGCGCAAGCAGGCCCACGACCTCATCGGCACGGCCGGCCATGCGGGCTTCAAGCGCCTGGAGCAGTTGGGCCATGCCCTGCGGCAGGCCGTGCGCGCGGGCGACATGGCCGCCGCGCGCCTGCTGCTGCAGGACATCGGCCGGGCGGCCACGCAAGCGGTGGAAGCCATCGAGCAGCGCTTCGGCGCGGACGGGAGATAGCGCGATGGACGAAACCACAGGCCGCCGGTCGAACGACACACCCGGCGAGGACACCCGGCCCAAGGTGCTGCTGGTGGACGACCAGCCGCTCAACCTGATGTTCGCCGCCGCGGAGATCGAGGACATGTGCCAGCCCATCCTGGCCGGCAGCGGCGAGGAAGCGCTGCGCCTCGCCCGCAGCGAGCAGCCGGGCCTGATTCTGCTGGGCGTGCGCATGCCGGGCATGGACGGCTTCGAGGTTTGCCGCCGCCTCAAGGACGACCCGGAGACGTCCGACATCACCGTCATCTTCCTCACGGCGATGAGCGACAAGACCGACGAGGAACGGGGCCTCAACCTGGGCGCCATCGACTACATCAGCAAGCCGTTCAGCCCGCCGGTGCTGCGCGCGCGCGTGCGCAACCAGCTGCTGAGCCTGCGCCAGCGGCAGCAGCTGGAGCGCATCGCGCAGATCGACGCGCTCACCGGCATCGCCAACCGCCGCAGCTTCGACCACAACCTGCAGGCGGAATGGCACAAGCACCAGCTGGCCGGCCTGCCGCTGGGCCTGCTGCTGATCGACATCGACCACTTCAAGCAGTTCAACGACCATTGCGGCCACCCGGCGGGCGACCAGGTGCTGCAGAGGGTGGCCACGGCCATCGCGCGGCAGATGCAGCGCGAGGGCGACCTGGCCGTGCGCTACGGCGGCGAGGAGTTCGCCTGCATCCTGCCGCGCACGGATGCGCTGGGCGCGCTGCACATCGGCGAACGGCTGCGCGAGGCGGTAAGTACCCTGCGCATCCCGCATCCGGGTTCCCCCACGTCGCCGTGGGTGAGCGTCAGCGTGGGCGCGGCCGGCGGGGTGCCCCAGCCCGGCTCGTCACCCGCCGACCTGGTGGAGACGGCCGACCGCTGCCTGTACCGCGCCAAGCAGTGCGGGCGCAACCGCGTGGTGCTGAGACCGTAGCTGCCGGACCTCGTGCCCTTGGGTGTGCGCTCGCCCAAGGGCGCTGACGCCCGCGCCGAGGCGCCCTGGGTCTCACTGAATCGGCACCGGCCGCGTCAGCAGGTCCACGTAGAACTCGAAGAAGCGCGCGTTGTCGAAGCGCTGGACCACCTTCATCTTCTGCAGCGCAGGGCCAGCGGGCTGGGTCGTGTAGCCGATCGACTGGCCGTTGTTGGCTTGGCCCGGCGCGTTGACCACGTCCACGTACTCCTCGCTGACCTGGGTCGCGAACTTCGGGTCCATCAGGTAGGCGATGGTCAGCGTGTCCCAGACGTTCAGCGTGTAGTTCGGGTCGCCTTCGAAGCCGATGCCGTTGAAGCCCGGGCCCATGACCTCGCGGAACTGCTCGGTCACCGCCGTCTGGCGCGCGCCGTGCGCGATGCGGTTGTAGATCGGCGTGGTCAGCAGCACGGTGTCGGTCACGTCCAGCGGCACCACGACCTGCGGCACCGGCTGGCGCACCACGTACTGCGCGGCCTCGGGGTCGAACCACCAGTTGAACTCGGCCAGCTTGGTGGTGTTGCCGCCCACGTGCACGGCGCCGCCCATGTAGATGATCTGCTTGATCAGCGGCACGATCTCCGGCGCCTTGCGCATCGCCTTGGCGATGTTGGTCAGCGGGCCGATGGCCAGGATCGTGACCTGGCGCGGGTTGGCCTTGACGGCGTCGATGATGAAGTCCACCGCGTGCTGAGCCTGCAGCCGGGTCGAGGTGGCGAAGCCGTCCGACGGCGCGACCAGGTCGGCCTGCGTGGGCGGCGTCTTGCTGACGCTCCAGGCGCCGTAGTAGCCGTCGTTGACGGCGCCGGCCGCCAGTTCCTGCTCGATCGTGGCCCAGTCGTGCGACAGCGCGAAGTTCTCGCCGGCGTAGACGGGGATGCGCTGGCCCACGCCCAACCGCTCCACGGACTTCAGCGCCTCGACCACGCCCTGGTCCAGCCACTTGTTGCCCGAGACCACGGTGATGCCCAGCACCTGCAGCTTGCCTTCGGCCTGCAGCTGCGCGGCCATCACGCCGAGCTGGCCGTCGTCGCTCATGGTGTTGTAGTCGCTGTCGATGATGATCTTCGGCGGGCCGTCGTCGCCGTCGCCACCGCAGCCGCCCAGCATCAGCGCGACGCTGCACAGGAAGGCCCAGAGAAGTCGTTGCATGGTGTGCTCCTTCACTTCGAGTCGCGGGTGACGAGGACGACGTCGGTTTTGATCTCCGCGGGCATGGCGCTCTGCGGGGTCTTGTCGGCCAGGGCCTTGAGCGCCGTCTCGATGCCGAACACCGCCTGCTTGGCGGCGAACTGGTCGGCCGTGGCCAGCACGCGCCCATCCTTGAGCATGGGCTTGATGGCGCTGATGTTGTCGTAGCCCACCACCGCCACCTTGCCGGTCTTGCCCGCGGCCTTGACCGCCGCCACCGCCCCCAGCGCCATCGAGTCGTTGCCGGCCAGCAGCGCCTTGAGGTCCGGGTGCTCGCGCAGCATGCTGGAGGCCACCTGGTTGCCCTTGTCGATCTCCCACTGCCCCGACTGCACGCCCACCACGGTGATGCCGGCGGCCTGCATCGCGTCCTGGTAGCCCAGCGTGCGCTGCTGCGCGTTGAAGGTGGTGGACACGCCTTCGATGATGCCGACCTTGTCGCCGGCCTTCAGCGTCCTGGCCAGCGCCTCGCCCACCAGCTTCGCCCCGGCGCGGTTGTCCGGGCCGACGAAGGGCACGCGCAGGCCCTTTTCCTGCAGCGCCGCCGCGTCCAGCCGGTTGTCGATGTTGACGATCAGCACGCCCTTGTCGGCCGCCGCCTTGATCGCCGGCACCAGCGCCTTGGAGTCCGCCGGCGCGATCACCAGCGCGTCGACCTTCTGCGCCACCATCTGCTCGACGATGCGGATCTGCGCGGCCGCGTCGGTCTCGTCCTTGATGCCGTTGGCCAGCAGCGTGTACTGCTTGGCGTGTTCCTTGTGGTGCGCCTTGGCGCCTTCTTCCATCGTCAGGAAGAACTCGTTGGCCAGCGACTTCATCACCAGCGCCACCTTCGGCGGACTCTGGGCCCACGTGGGCGTGGCCGCCAGCACCCCGGCCAGGGCCAGCGCCCCGGCCACCTTGCGTCGTTCGATGCGCATCTGCCTCTCCTTGGTCTCGTAATGCTCGAACCGGCGAATATAGGCATGGCAAAACGTTTGCGCGCTCTTCCCGGGTCGGGAGTTTCCCGGGGCGAAAAACAACAATTTCGAACACCTGCGCGCCGGGGCATTCGGACAATGTTTCGGCCTTCGTCCAGGCTTCCTCTCCGCCATGACCCATCGCCTGACGCTCCGCATCGCCGCGCTGGCCGGCTGGCTGTCGGCGTTCTGGCTGCCGCCGCTGGCCGCGCAGGCGCAGATGTACTACGACGGCCCGGCCTACCACGCGCCGGTGCCGAACCTGGTCGGGCCGGCCATCGTGGGCCAGTCCATGGGGTCGTACATCGAGCGCGGGAAGACCAAGGCGCCGCCGCGCGGCGAGCCCACGTGGCGGGCCGCCTTGCAGGTGGGCAGCGACCCGGCCGTCTCGTCCCGGGTCAAGGAGGACTTCCGCCGCCAGTTGGTGCAGGCCAATCCAAATCGCCGGGCCGCGATCGAGCGCGCCTTGACGCAGGACTGGCTGCGCGGCTACCGCGACGAGATCGCCCGGCCGAACGGCCTGGACCCGCGCAACCTGGCCGATGCGGTGACGGCGTACACCGTCGCCGCCTGGGCCATCGTGCACCGGCAGGCGACGATCGGCCCGCGGGCCGTCGCCAGCGTGCGCGACAGCATGCGCGCCAGCCTGGCCGTCAACCCTCAGCTGGCCCGGCTGTCGCCCGCGGCGCGCCAGCGCATGGCCGAGGAGCTGATCCTGCACACGGTGCTGATCATGGCCAACCGCACCGAGATCCACCGCACCGGCGACCGCGCGCTGGCCGAGGCCGCCGCGCGCCACTACCGCGAGGCGGCGCGCCAGGGCATGCAGGTCGATCTGGCGACATTGGCACTGACGGAGCGGGGTTTCGAGTCGCGCTGAGGACAGGCTACGCGGTGGCGGGTCCGGCCGCGTGTAGCATGGCTGGACAAGATGAAGAAAACAGCGCCGTCCTTCGTTCGCGCGTTGACGTTCCACGTGGCCGGATTGGTCGTGGCGATGGGCGTCGTGCTGGTGGCAGCCATGGCCTGGCAGGGCGCCATCCGGACCGAGGATGCGGCCCGGCGCGAGATCGAGCACGCGCTCGACCGCTCGGTCGAGCGCCTGGGCGTCCTGATGCGCGCGGCCGAGATGACCGTGGATTCGGCGGTCCGGGCCCTGTCCATGTTCGATCGGGTCGACGGCGCGGTGCTGCGGCCGGTGCTGGAGAGTTCGCTCTCGGCGTTCGAGCAGCGGCCCGAGCTGAGCTACCTGGGCATCGTGCTGCCCGAGTACGGCGAGTACGGCACGCTGGAGCGTACCGGCGCGGGCGACGTCCTGCTGTGGCTGTTCCCGGGCCTGCGCCCGGCGGACCGGTACACGCGCAACTTCATGCTGCAGGACAAGGGCTTCGCCCTGCGCGAGGAGCGCCCGACCGACGGCTACGACGCCCGGGTGCGGCCCTTCTACCAGGACGCGCTGAGCGCGCCGCCCGAAGGCCGCTGGATCGCCTCCTACCGCTGGATCGTGCACTTCGAAGGAGACCTCGGCGAGCCCCTGTGGGGATTCAGCTACGTCAAGAGCCTGCGCGACGGCGGCGGCCGGCTGCTGGGCGTGCTGGACGCCGATTTCGACATTCCGGCGCTGAACCGCTTCCTCGCCGTGGTGTCCGCCGACTACGACGTGCAGCTGCAGGTCGTGGAACTGGGCCGCGAAGCGCGCCTGGTCGGCGATGCCCGCGCCGGCCGCGCGCCGCTGGCGGTTCCGGGCGAACTGGCGGCGCTGGCCGGGCTGCAGGGCACGGCCGGTCCGTTCGTCGGGCTGGCCGATCTGGACGGTGAGCGCCGCTGGGTCGCGGCCCGCCGCATCGAACTCAAGGGCGGCCTGCCGTGGGTGGTCGTCGCCTCGCGCAAGGCGCCGCTGATCGCGGGCCCGTGGCGCGGCCCGCTGTACCAGGTGATGGGTGCGGGCCTGGCCACGGTGCTGGCGCTGATCTGGGCCTCGGTGCGCATGGCGCGCCGCTTCGGGCGGCCCGTGGCCGCGCTGGAGCGCTGCGTGGCGGCGATCGGGCGCTCCTCCGACCAGGCGCAGCCGGCGTTCGCCGCCGCCGTCGGCGAGTTCCGCGAGACGCAGCTGCTGGGCGAGGCCCTGGGCCGCATGGCCAACGACATCCGTGCGCGCGAGCACGAGCTGGCCGCCAAGACCGCCCAGCTGCTGCAGGCCAAGGAACAGGAGATCGGCACGCTCGCGCTGAAGGGCGCGATCTTCGATTCCTCGGCCGCCGCCATCCTGAGCGTGGACGCGTCCCTGTCCGTCATCGAATGGAACGCCGCGGCCGAGGGCATGTTCGGCCTGGACCGCGAGCAGGCGCTCGGGCGCAGCCTGCCGCAGGCCGTGCCGGCGGTCGAGGGGCCGGTCGACTGGGCCGCCAACCTGGCCAGCACGGGGGCGGCCACGCTGCGCCTGCGTGGCGCGCACGGGCCGTTCGACGCGGAAGTGCGGGTCATCGCGCTGCATCAGGGCGGCAGTGCGGTGCGCACCCTGGTGGTGCACGACATCTCCGCGCGCGAGACGGCCGAGCGGCGGCTGCGCCAGGAACGGGACTATGCCGACGCCGTGCTCAACAGCCTGCCCGAAGTCTTCTACCACTGCGACGAACAGGGGCGGCTGCGCCGCTGGAACCGCAACCTGGAACGCATCACCGGCGCCACGCCCGAGGCGTTGCAGGGCATCGACACGCTGTCCTTCTTTCCGCCGGAGCAGAAGGCGCTGGTGGCGGAGCGGATCGCCGAGATCTTCCGGAGCGGCGAGACGCACTTCGAGGCCAGCTACCTGCTGCCGAGCGGGCAGCGCGTGCCCTGCCTGTTCACCGGCATGCGCTTCGAGCACGGCGGCGTGCGGGGCTTCGTCGGCGTCGGCACCGACATCTCCGAGCGCAAGCGGGCCGAGCAGGCCGTGCGGGACAGCCTGGCGCGCTTCGACGCCGTGGCGCGGGCCACGGGCGACGTGGTCTGGAACTGGGACCTGAAGACCGGCGACCTCTGGTGGAACGAGAACTTCCGGACGCTGTTCGGCTACAGCGCGCAGGACATCGAATCCTCGGTCGACTCGTGGAGCAGCCGCATCCACCCGGACGACCACGACCGCGTGGTCGGCGGCCTGCGCGCCACCGTCGACGGCGACCAGGACACCTGGACGGCCGAGTACCGGTTCCGCCGCAAGGACGGCAGCTACGCCGAGCTGTTCGACCGCGGCTACGTGCTGCGCAGCGCTTCGGGCCGCGGCGTGCGCATGGTCGGGGCGATCCAGGACGTCACCGAGCGCAAGCGCGCCGAACGGCGGCTGCGCCACCTGGCCACGCACGACGCGCTGACCGGCCTGCCGAACCGCAGCCTGCTGCGTGACCGCGTGCAGCAGGCGATCGCGCAGGCCGGCCGTACGGGCGGGCGGCTGGCGCTGCTGTTCCTGGACCTGGACCGCTTCAAGCTGATCAACGACGCCTACGGGCATCCGTTCGGCGACGCGGTGCTGCGCGCCGCTGGCGAGCGGGTCCGCGGCGCGGTGCGGCCGGGCGACACCGTGGCGCGGCATGGCGGCGACGCGTTCTTGATCCTGCTGAACGGGCTGGCCGACGCGGCCGAGGCGCAGGACCTGGCGCGCCAGGTCACCGAGTGCCTGCAGCCGCCGCTCGTCGTCCAGGGCCGGGAGATCCACCTGTCGGGCAGCGTGGGGCTGAGCGTGTTCCCGGAGCACGGCGAGGACGCCCAGTCGCTGATCGGCAATGCCGACCTGGCCATGTACCAGGCCAAGGGCCTGGGCCGCAACACCTGCCAGGTGTTCACGCCTGCGCTGGGCGAGGCCGCGCAGCAGCGCGTGGACCTGGAGACCCACCTGCGCGGCGCCGCGGCCGCCGGCCAGCTGCATCTGGTCTACCAGCCCAAGGTGAGCCTGGCCAGCGGCGCGATCATCGGCTGCGAGGCGCTCGTGCGCTGGCAGCATCCCACGCTGGGCGCGGTGTCGCCCGGGCGCTTCATCCCGGTGGCGGAGGAGTCGGGGCTCATCGTGCCGATCAGCGACTGGGTGCTGCGCACGGCCTGCGCGCAGGCCAAGGCCTGGGTGGACGCGGGGCTGGCGCCGACGCCGGTGGCCGTGAACATCTCGGCCCGCCACCTGCTGCAGCAGGACCTCGCGGCCTGGGCGCTGCAGGTGCTGCGCGAGGTCGGCCTGCCCGCCGGGCTGCTGGAGCTGGAGCTGACCGAGAGCCTGATCGCGCAGGACGTCGGGCGCGTGATCAGCACCTTCGGCCAGCTCCGCCAGGCCGGCGTGAGGCTGTCGATCGACGACTTCGGCACGGGCTATTCCAGCCTCAGCTACCTGAAGCACTTCCGGGTGGACACGCTGAAGATCGACCAGTCCTTCGTGCGCAACATGCTCGCGCAGCCCGAGGACGCGACCATCGTGCGCGCGGTGATCGCACTGGCGCACAGCCTGCAGTTCAAGGTGATCGCGGAAGGGGTGGAGACGGCCGAGCACTGCCGGCTGCTGCGCGAGCAGGGCTGCGACCAGATCCAGGGCTACTACATCGGCCGGCCGGTGCCGGCCGCCGAGTTCGAGGCGCTGCTGCGCAAGGGCGGGCCGCTGCTGCAGCCGTAGGCCGGCCGTCGCTCGGGGTCAGGGCGCCAGCCGCTCGCGCACCCAGGCGTCGCCCTCGCGCCGGTAGCGCAGGCGGTCGTGCAGCCGGCTCTTGCGCCCCTGCCAGAACTGCCATTCGGCCGGCACCACGCGGTAGCCGCCCCAGTGCGGCGGGCGCGGCGGCTTGAGCAGGAACTGCGCGCCGTACCTGGCGGCGTTGGCCACCAGCACGGAGCGGCCCGGGATCACCTGGCTCTGCGGGCTGGCCCAGGCGCCGATGCGCGAATCCAGCGGGCGGCTGTCGTAGTAGGCGTCGCTTTCCTCGGCACTGGTCTTCTCGACCACGCCCTCGATGCGCACCACGCGCTCGAGCTCGACCCAGTGGAACTGCAGCGCCGCATACGGGTTGCCGGCCAGCTCGCGGCCCTTGCGGCTGTCGTAGTTGGTGTAGAAGACCAGGCCGCGCGCATCGAAGCCCTTGAGCAGCACGACGCGCGTGGACGGGCGCAGGTCGCTGCCCACGGTGGCCAGCGTCATCGCGCTCGGCTCGGGCACCTGGGCCGCGATGGCTTCGTTGATCCACTGGTCGAACTGCTGCAGCGGGTCGGCGTGCGAGGCGAATTCGTCGAGTTCGGCGCGCTCGTAGCTTTTGCGCAGCGCGGCGATGGAGGTCTGGAGGTCGCTCATGGCCGGCGATTGTGCGCCGCGCGTACCATCGCCGGCGCCATGAACGCCCCTCCCGGTCCCGATGCGCCGCGCCAGCCGGTCGTCCTGGTCCTCGCCTCCGGCCGTGGCGAGCGTTTCCGCGCCTCGGGCGGGCAGGGGCACAAGCTGCGGGCGCCGCTGGCCGGCCGGCCGGTGCTCGAGCGCACGCTGGACGCGGTGCGCGCCAGCGGCCTGGCCTGGCATCTGGAGGACGCCGGCCACCCGGGCATGGGCGATTCGATCGCCGCAGCCGTGCGCGCGACGCCGCGTGCCGGCGGCTGGCTGGTGCTGCCGGGCGACCTGCCGCTGGTGCGGCCCGATTCGCTGCGCCGGGTGGCGGCGGCGCTGGCGCAGGCGGCCGTGGTGCTACCGCTGCACGGCGGCGTGCGCGGGCATCCGGTGGGTTTCGCGGCGCAGTGCCGCGACGCGCTGCTGGCGCTTTCAGGCGACGCCGGCGCCGCGGGCGTGGTGCAGGCGCAGCGGCGGGCCGGCCGTGTGCTGGAACTGGCGCTGGACGATGCCGGCTGCGTGACCGACGTCGACACGCTGGACGACCTGGCGCGCGCCGAGCGCCTGTTTCTCAGCCGGCGAGCCTGAGCAGGCGCTCCAGCGCCCGGTCGTGGATCTGGTGGCGCTTCAGGC
This sequence comes from Pseudorhodoferax sp., assembly GCF_047601025.1. Taxonomy (NCBI): domain Bacteria; kingdom Pseudomonadati; phylum Pseudomonadota; class Betaproteobacteria; order Burkholderiales; family Comamonadaceae; genus Pseudorhodoferax; species Pseudorhodoferax sp. The sequence goes on along the minus strand of NZ_JASGJZ010000001.1, from coordinate 4,741,286 downwards.
CCTCGAAGGTCTCGCGCGCGTAGTCCAGCGTGGTGCCGAAGCGGCCGCACGACTGCGCGAACACGCGCCGGTAGTCCTCGTCGGTCAGCGCGTCGGTGAAGCTCGGGCTGCGGCGCGACAGCGTGAACGCCAGGGCCTTGACCGGTCCTGCGGGCGTCAGGCAGTGCAGCCAGCGCGGGTCGTACACGCCCATCAGCATCTCGCGCGCCCACAGCCGCTCCAGCACGGCGGCGCCGTCGTGCTGCGGGATCCGGAACACCACGCCCCGGCAACTGCCGCCGGACAGCAGCGCGAACACCAGGCCCGGGCATTCGGGGGTGCCGCGGTTCACGCGGCTCCACATCTTCAGCGCGCGGTGCCAGCCGTGCACGCGCGCCAGCCGGTGCTCCACGTGCTCGAACTCGGGGCGCCAGATCAGCGAACCGTAGCCGAACACCCAGTAGTCGTCCTGGCCGCCCCATTCGCGCCGGGTGCGCTCCAGCAGCGGCAGGGGGTCGCGCAGCGGCGCGGCGGAGATGGCGGTCGGTGTCACGACGGGAACTCTAGCAAGGCATGGCGCGGGGCGCCCGGGTTTTCGTAACCCGTTGGTAATCCCCGGGCGCGCGGGAGACGGGCCTTCGCGGTTAGCATCGTCGCGCCCCCCGCCTATTGCGCCTCGCGCGCCTGCACGATGAACACCCACGCCACCGTCACTGCCGTCACCGCGCGCATCCGCGCGCGCAGCGCGCCTGCGCGCAGCGCCTACCTCGAACGCCTGGACGCCATGGCCGCCCGCACGCGCGGCTCCGACCGCATGGGCTGCGCCAACGTGGCGCACGCCTTCGCGGCCATGCCGGACGACGACCGCTTCAAGGTCGTGGCCGAGCGCGCGCCGAACATCGGCATCGTCAACGCCTACAACGACATGCTGTCGGCGCACCAGCCGCTGCAGCGCTACCCCGACGTGGTCAAGGAGGAGGCGCGCCGCTACGGCGCCACGGCCCAGGTGGCCGGCGGCGTGCCGGCCATGTGCGACGGCGTCACGCAGGGCCTGCCGGGCATGGAGCTGTCGCTGTTCAGCCGCGACGTGATCGCCATGGCCACCGCCGTGGCGCTGACGCACGACCTGTTCGACGGCGCGCTGATGCTGGGCGTGTGCGACAAGATCGTGCCGGGCCTGCTGATCGGCGCCCTGCATTTCGGGCACCTGCCCACGGTGTTCGTGCCGGCCGGGCCCATGCCCTCCGGCCTGTCCAACAGCGCCAAGGCCAAGGTGCGCGAACAGGCCGCGCAGGGCTTGGTCGGCCGCAGGGAGCTGCTGGAGGCCGAGTCCGCCGCCTACCACGCCGCCGGCACCTGCACCTTCTACGGCACGGCCAACAGCAACCAGATGCTGCTGGAGGCCATGGGCCTGCACGTGCCGAGCACGGCCTTCGTGGCGCCCGGCGGGCCGCTGCGCGAGGCGCTGACGCGCGAGGCCGCGCGCACGGTGCTGGGCTGGGGGACGGCGCTGGACGGCACGCCCGCCGCGCAGCGCGGCGCCTGCCCGCCGATCGGCCGCATCGTGGACGAGCGCTGCATCGTCAACGCCATGGTCGCGCTGCTGGCCACGGGCGGCTCGACCAACCACCTGATCCACTGGGTCGCGGTCGCGCGCGCGGCCGGCATCGCGATCGACTGGAACGACTTCGAGGCGCTGTCCGAGGTGGTGCCGCTGCTGGCGCGGGTGTACCCCAACGGCAGCGCCGACGTGAACCAGTTCCAGGCCGCCGGCGGCACCGGCTTCGTGATCCGCGAACTGCTGGACGCCGGCCTGATGCACGAGGACGTGCTGACCGTGCGCGCCGGCGGCATCCGCGACTACGCGCACGAGCCGCTGCTGGCGGACGAGGCGCTGGCCTGGCGGCCGTCCGGCCCGAGCCGGGACGAGGCCATCGTGCGGCCCGCCGCCGCGCCGTTCAGCGCCACCGGCGGCCTCAAGCTGCTGCAGGGCCGGCTCGGCCGCAGCGTGATCAAGGTGTCCTCGGTGCCGGACGACCGGCACGTGATCGAGGCGCCGGCGCGCATCTTCGATTCGCAGGAAGACCTGCAGAAGGCGTTCAGCGCCGGCGAGCTGGAGCGCGACCTGGTCTGCGTGGTGCGCTGGCAGGGCCCGCAGGCCAACGGCATGCCCGAGCTGCACAAGCTCACGCCGCCGCTGGCGGTGCTGCAGGGCAGGGGCTTCAAGGTCGCGCTGGTGACCGACGGGCGCATGAGCGGCGCCTCCGGCAAGGTGCCGGCCGCGATCCACCTGACGCCCGAGGCCGCGGCCGGCGGCCCGCTGGCCAGGCTGCGCGACGGCGACGTGGTGCGGCTGGACGCGACGGCCGGCACGCTCGACGTCCAGGTGCCCGACACCGAATGGAATGCCCGCCCGCTGGCCACCATGCCCGAGGCCCTGCGCCAGGTCGCCGGCCACGGGCTGGGCCGGGATTTGTTCGCCGGCATGCGTCGCAATGCCGCCACCGCAGAAGAAGGAGCACCGACATGGCTTTGAATACCCCCCTGACCGCGCAGGACGTGATGCGCGATGCGCCCGTGATCCCGGTCATCGTGCTGCACGACGTGGCGCACGCCGTGCCGATGGCGCGCGCGCTGCTGGCCGGCGGCATCCGCATGCTGGAAGTGACGCTGCGCACGCCGCAGGCCCTGGCCTGCATGGAGGCCATCGCCAAGGCCGTGCCGGAGGCCGTGGTCGGCGCCGGCACGCTGCGCAGCGCGGCCGACGTGCGGGCCGCCGTGCAGGCCGGTGCGCGCTTCGGCGTGAGCCCGGGCTACACGCCCAAGGTCGGCCAGGCCTGCCGCGACGCGGGCCTGCCGCTGCTGCCCGGCGTGGCCACCGGCAGCGAAGTCATGATGGCGCTGGAGGACGGCTTCGACGCGCTGAAGTTCTTCCCGGCCATGCAGGCCGGAGGCACCGGCATGCTCAAGGCCTGGCAGGGGCCGTTCGCCGACGTGAAGTTCTGCCCGACCGGCGGCGTCAGCGCCGCCAATGCGCCGGAACTGCTGGCGCTGGCCAACGTCGCCTGCGTGGGCGGCTCCTGGCTGGTGCCGAACGACGCGCTGGCCAGCGGCGACTGGGGCCGCATCGAGACGTTGGCGCGCGCGGCCAGCCAGCTGCCGCGCGGCTGACGGGGCGCCGGTCAGCGCAGGCCGGTGCCGCTGGCCTGGTCGTTCGGGCGCTGGATGAGTTCGATCTTGTAGCCGTCCGGGTCCGTCACGAAGGCGATCACCGTGGTGCCGCCCTTCACCGGGCCGGCCTCGCGCGTGACCTGGCCACCGGCGGCCTTGATGCGCTCGCAGGCGGCGTAGGCGTCGGGCACGCCCAGGGCGATGTGGCCGTAGGCCGTGCCCAGCTCGTAGCGGTCCACGCCCCAGTTGTAGGTCAGCTCGATCTCGGCATGGTCTGGATTGCTGCCGTAGCCGAGGAAGGCCAGGGAGTACTTGTACTCGGGGTTTTCGGAGGTGCGCAGCAGTTGCATGCCGAGCACCTGGGTGTAGAAGTCGATCGAGCGCTGCAGGTCGCCGACGCGTAGCATCGTGTGGAGGATTCTCATGCGGCGATTGTGCCGCCGCCTCGCTGCCGCCGCTGTCGGCGCGCACGGATCGCGGTCGCGCCGGACGGCCCGCGGTGCCCGACGCGCGGCGGTGCTCGTGCACGTCCGGCCGCCGTGACTGTGCCACGATCGGGTACCTTGAGTACGATGCCGCCTGATTTTCCGTTCGATCACGATCCCACCCTTCCCGACGGCCCCCCGGACCCCGAGTTCGACTGGCTGATCGCCCCCGTGCTGCAGGCCCTGGGCGATCGGGCGGACACGCTGCCGCTGCGCCGCGCGGTGGCGGACAGCGAGCGGCGTTTCCGCGAGATGGCGGGCCGCATGGACCTGCAGGTGCACACGCGCGCGCAGCAGGTCGAGCGCCGCGACGTGCAGGATCGCGCGCGCATCGCCCAGCTGCAGCAGGACTTCGCGGCGCTGGACGTGCCGCTGGAGACGCTGATGGACCTGGCCGTGCGGCGCACCCAGGAGCTGCTGCACGCCGATGGCTGCCTGCTGCAGCTGGCCGAGGACGGCGTGCTGGTGGCCCGGGCCGCCAGCGGCATCGTGGCCGGCCGGGTCGGCCGGCGCTCGAACATGGCGATCAGCCTGGCCGGCAGGACGCTGGCGCAGCGCCGCGTGATGGTCTGCGCCGACACGACCACGGACGACCGGGTGGACCGCGAGCGTGCGCTGGCCGACGGCGTGCGTTCGGTGGTCATCGCGCCGCTGCGCTCGGGCGAGGAGATGATCGGCGTGCTGGAGGCCTGCTACGTCCGGCCGCAGGCCTTCTACGACCCGGACATCGCCAACCTGCGGATCCTCGGGGAGACGCTGGGCGTCACGATCGACCGCCATCGCCTGCACGAGCGGCTGCGCGCCTCGGCCGAGCAGTACCGCATGCTGTTCGACCTCAACCCGCAGCCGATGTTCGTGTCCGACCGGCAGACGCTGCGCATCCTGGCGGCCAACCAGGCGGCCATCCTGCAGTACGGCTACACGCAGGAGGAACTGGTGGGCCGGCGGCTGCCCATGCTACTGGCCGAGGACGAGCCGGTCGGCCGCGAACCCTTTCCCGTGCCCGAGTTCGCGAACGTCCGCATGCGCCATCGCCGCAAGGACGGTAGCGCGCTGGACGTGGAGGTCTCGGGCACCAGCATCGATTTCGACGGGCGCGTGGCGCGCCTGTCGCGCGTGCAGGACATCACCGCGCGCCTGCGGGCCGAGCAGGCGCTGGCCCGCGTGAGCCGGGCGCAGCGCATGCTGTCGGCCTGCAACGAGAGCCTGGTGCGCGCGACCTCGGAGCAGGCCCTGCTGCAGGAGGTGTGCCGCATCACGGTGGAGATCGGCGGCTACGCGATGGCCTGGGCCGGCTTCGCGCGCGACGATGCACGCAAGTCCATCGAGCCGGCCGCCGCGGTCGGCGACAACGGCGGCTACGTCGACAGCTTCCGCATGACCTGGTCGGACGAGGACCCGGACGGCCACCGGCCAGGGGCGCTGACGATCCGCACCGGCGAGCTGATCATCGTGCCCGACATCGAATGCGACCCGCGCTGCAGCGGCTGGGGCGTCCGTGCGCTGGCCCGCGGCTACCGCGGCCTGGTCTGCCTGCCGCTGCGCGACGGCGAGCGCACCTTCGGGCTGTTCTACCTGTACCGCGGCGAGGTGGCCACGCCGAGCGAGGACGAGGTGTCGCTGCTGAAGTCGCTGGCCGACGACCTGGCCTTCGGCATCGTGAACCTGCGCGCCCGCGCCCAGCAACGCTGCACGCAGGAGGCGCAGCGGCGCATCCAAACCGCCATGCTGAAGGTGGCGGCGGCGGTCTCGGCCAGCACCGGCACCGAGTTCTTCGGCCAGCTGGCCCGCAACATGGCCGACGCGCTGGGGGCGCAGGCCGGCTTCATCGCCACGCTGGACCGCGGCACGCTGGTCGCGCGCACGCTGGGCGCTGTGGTGCACGGCCGCGTCCGGCGCAACTTCGACGTGCCGCTGGCCGGCAGCCGGCTGGCGGCGCGGCTGGCCGACGGCTTCTGGGTGATCACGGAGGGGGTGGCGCAGGAGTTCGCGCAGGACCCGCTGCTGGCCGCCATCGGCGCGCAGGCCTACACCGGCCACAGCCTGTTCGACGCGCAAGGCCAGGTCTGCGGGCTGGTGCTGGTGGCCTTCGAGGAGCCGCTGCGGCACCAGGAGTTCCTGGCGTCCACGCTGCGCATCTTCGCCGTGCGCGTGGCGGCCGAGCTGGACCGGCGCCGCGCCGACGAGCGCATCCGCCACCAGGCCTCGCTGCTGGACAAGGCCCGCGACGCGATCGTCGTGGCCGACCTGGAAGGCCGCGTGGAGTACTGGAACCGGAGCGCCGAATCGCTCTACGGCTGGCCGGCCGAGGAGGCCATGGGCCGCCCGGTAGTGCAGCTGCTGGTGGACGACGAGTCCGTCCACGCGCGGGGGCTCGACGCGCTGATGGCCAGCGGCGAATGGAGCGGCGAGGTCGCGCGCCGGCGCAGGCCGGGCAGCGTCGTGCAGGTGGAGGCGCGCTGGACGCTGGTGCGCGACGACGCGGGCACGCCGCTGTCGGTGCTGATGATGGACACCGACATCACCCAGCGCAAGCTGTCCGAGGCCAAGATCCAGAAGCTGGCCTTCTACGACGGCCTGACCAGCCTGCCGAACCGGCAGCTGCTGCAGGACCGGCTGCTCAAGGCCCTGGCCAGTTGTGCGCGCCACGGCACCGGCGGCGCGCTGCTGTGCCTGGACCTGGACAACTTCAAGACGCTGAACGACACGCTGGGCCACGACAAGGGCGACATGCTGCTGCAGCAGGTGGCGCTGCGGCTGGTGGCCTGCGTGCGCGAGGTCGACACCGTGGCCCGGCTGGGCGGCGACGAGTTCGTGATCGTGCTGGAGGAGCTGAGCCCCGTGCCCGAGGAGGTCGCGGTGCAGGCGCGCCGGGTCGGCGAGAAGATCCTGGCCGCGCTGGCCCAGCCCTACCGGCTCGACGGCTACGAGCACCAGAGCACGGCCAGCATGGGCGTGGCCCGCTTCGGCGCCGACACCGAGAGCGCCGGCGAGTTGCTCAAGCAGGCCGACATCACGATGTACCAGGCCAAGGCCGCCGGCCGGCACACGCTGCGCTTCTTCGATCCCGGCCTGCAGGCCGCCGTGACGGCGCGCGCCGCGCTGGAGGGCGACCTGCGCCAGGCGTTCGTGCAGCGCGAGTTCTTCCTGCACTTCCAGCCCCAGGTCGACCGTGCCGGGCGCATCACCGGCGTGGAGGCGCTGGTGCGCTGGCGCCACCCGGTGCGCGGCGTGGTGTCGCCTGCCGAGTTCATCCCGCTGGCCGAGGAGACCGGCATGATTCTGCTGCTGGGCCAGCGCGTGCTGGAGCTGGCCTGCGCCCAGCTGGCGGCCTGGCGCGGGCGGCCCGGGTGGTCGCACCTGACGATGGCGGTGAACGTCAGCGCGCGCCAGCTGCGGCATGCGGATTTCGTGCGCCAGGTGCGCACCGTGCTGGAGCAGGCCGGCGCCGATCCGGCCCGGCTCAAGCTGGAGCTGACCGAGAGCGTGGTGGCCGACGACCTGCAGGCCGTGGCGTCCAAGATGGAGGCGCTGAAGGCGCTGGGCCTGGGCTTCGCGCTGGACGACTTCGGCACCGGCTACTCTTCGCTGAGCTACCTGAAGACGCTGCCGCTGGACCAGCTCAAGATCGACCAGTCCTTCGTGCGCGACGTGCTGACCGATGCCAACGACGCGGCCATCGCGCGCACGGTGATCGCGCTGGCCAAGACCATGGGCCTGGCCGTGATCGCCGAGGGCGTGGAGACGGCCGAGCAGTGCGACTTCCTCGCGCGCGAGGGCTGCGAGGCCTACCAGGGCTACTACTTCGGCAAGCCGATGGCGGCCGACGCGCTCGACCGGCTGCTGCGCGAGCGCCTCGCCGCGGGCTGAACGGCGCTCAGGCGCGCTGCGCGCCGTGCCACGCGGCCGCGAACGCCAGCGCGTCCTGCCGCACGGCCGCGGCGCTCTTGCCGGGCTTGTACAACGCCGAGCCGATGCCGCAGCCGGCTGCGCCGGCGGCGCGCCAGTCGGCCAGGTTGGCGGCCGAGACGCCGCCCACCGGCATCAGCGGCGTGCCCTTGGGCAGCACCGCCAGCAGCGCCCGCACCGCGGCCGGCGAAGCCATCTCGGCCGGGAACAGCTTGAGCCCGTGCGCGCCGGCGGCCAGCGCCGCGAAAGCCTCGGTCGGCGTGAGGATGCCGGGCAGGGCGACCATGTCCAGCGCGACGGCGGCGCGCACGACCTCGGCCTCGAAGTTCGGCGCGACGATCAGCCGGCCGCCGGCCGCATGCACCTCGCGCACCTCGGCCGCGCGCAGCACGGTGCCGGCGCCGACCAGCTTGCCCGGGTGCTGCGCGGACAGCGCGGCGATGCTGTCCAGCGGCTGCGGCGAATTCAGCGGCACTTCCAGCAGCGTGAAGCCGGCCGCGTCCAGCGCCTGGCCGACGGCCGGCGCCTCGGCGGGCGCGAGGCCGCGCAGGATGGCCACCAGCGGCAGGTGCTGCATGGCGGCGGTCAACAGGTCGGAGGCGGACATGGGAGGAGGCTCCTTGGAGTTTCAGAGGGAAGCGGCCAGCGCGTGCAGGCCGGCCCAGGTGGCGGCGGCGCCGCGCCGGGTGCTGGGAACGCCCAGCACCTGCAGCGCCAGTGCGTAGCGCGCGGTCAGCGTCTCGCTGCCGATCAGCACCAGCGGCTGGTCCGGCTGCGGGGCCGCCTGGTGCAGCTCGTCGCCGATGACGAGGCCGGACAGGTAGCTCGGCGCCTGCTGCGGGCCGAGCCGGTCGAACAAGGCCAGCGTGCGCGTGCCGAACGCATGGTGCAGCAGGCCGCCCGGCGCGCGGGCGCGTTCCACGCCGCGCACGAACCAGGCTTCGTCGAACGCGGCCTGCGCATCCAGCGTGCGCGAGAGGATGGAGTGCCCGCTCAGCAGCGCGTAGACCTCGCCGGTCATGAAGCTGCGAAAGCCCGTCACGCGGCCGCCGCGCAGCACGGCCCACTTGCTGTGCGTGCCGGGCAGCACGAACTGGCCGTCGGCGAGTCCCGCCATGCGGGCGGCGCCGAAGATCTGGACTTCCTCGCCGCGCATCACGTCGGGCATGCCGTCGTGCTCGCAGCTCAGGCCGGGCACGATGGCCACCGGCGCCGCGGCGCGGGCCGTGGCCGGCCGCGCCAGGCGGGCCGCCAGTTCGGCGAAGCCGGCCGGGCAGGGGCAGTAGGGCGCCTCGACCCAGCCCTGCCGGCTGCCGGCCATGCCGGAGATCAGGCAGGGCCGGCCATCGGTGCGCCAGTCGCCGAACGCTTCGTCCAGCGCGGCCTCGAAGCCGCCGGCCGGCACGGTCAGGATGCCACGCGCGAAGCCGCGCTCGTCGATCACGCGACCGTCAGCCGCCAGCAGCGCGCCGCGCAGGGAACTGGTGCCCCAGTCGATGGCCAGCAGGTGGGCCGTGGTGGAGGGTGCTTGGGTCATGGGCCGCGGTTATACCGCGCGCGACAATCGCGGCTTTCCCGGAACCATGCCATGACCAGTTTTCGCAAGACTATCCTGTTCACCGATGCCGACGGCCGCGCCCGCTTCAGGGAGGAGGAGGTGCCGCTGGACGAGGGCACGCCGCAGTCCATGCTGTCGGCGCTGCTGCCCAGCGGGGGCTACCAGTTGCGCGAGAGCCCGGTGGGCTTTCGCAGCCAGTTCCACGTGACCACCACGCCGCAGTGGGTGGTGATCCTGTCCGGCCGCATGGAGATCGGCCTGCAGGACGGCAGCTCGCGGGTGTTCGGCCCGGGCGAGCATTTCTATTCCAACGACGTGCTGCCTGCGGGCGCCACGTTCGACGCCGGCGTGCACGGGCACTGGAGCCGCCAGGTCGGCGACGAGCCCCTGCGCACGCTGTTCGTCAGGGCCTGAGATTCACGGCTTCTGAGGCTCAGCGGCCGAAGCCGCCGCCGCCCCGGTGGCCACCGCGGTAGCCGCGGTTGCGGCCGCCGCCACCCATGCTGTCCACGCTGGTGCGCATCGGGTCGGGCTGGCCGCCGCCGCTGCGCTGCGCCGGCTTGGCGCGGCCGCCCAGCGTCGAGGTGCGCAGCGGATCGGGCTGGCCGCCATGCCCGTGGCCATTGCCGCCGGCGCCGTGGCGCGGGCCGTTGTGGCCACTGGCCGGCCGGGCGCTGCCGCCCTGCGGGCGCTGCTGCGGCTGGCCGGAGCGCTGGCCGCCGCCGTTGCCGCCACGTCCGCCGCCGCCGCTACCACCGCCACCGTTGGCGCCCTTGTTCTCGCGGATGCGCTGCATCATCTCGGAGCGCGCGGCCTTGGCCGCGGCCGCCATCACCTCGCGGCTCGGCGGCTTGCCGGCGCCGCCCCACAGCGTCTGGCGGCCCATGGCGATGGGCTCGGCCTTCTCGCCCGGCTCGGGGCCGAAGCCCTCGATCACCTGCACCGGGATGCGCTGCTTGGTGAAGTCCTCGATGTCCTGCATGAAGCCTTCCTCGTCCATGCAGACCAGGTTCACGGCCTCGCCGCTGGCGCCGGCGCGGCCAGTGCGGCCAATGCGGTGCACGTAGTCCTCGCAGACGTTCGGGATCTCGTAGTTCACGACGTGCGGCAGGTCGTCGATGTCGATGCCGCGCGCGGCGATGTCGGTGGCCACCAGCGCGCGGATGTCGCCGCTCTTGAAGCCGGCCAGCGCCTGCGTGCGCGCGCCCTGGCTCTTGTTGCCGTGCAGCGCCATGGCCGTCACACCGTTCTTGTTCAGGAACTCGGCCACGTGGTTGGCACCGAACTTGGTGCGCGTGAACACCAGCACCTGGCTCCAGTCGTGCTGCTGGATGATGTGCAGCAGCGCGGCCTTTTTCTTGCTGCGGCCCACCGGGTGGATCACCTGCGTGATGCGCTGCACCGTGGTGTTGCGCGGCGTGACCTGGATGTGCTGCGGCTCCTTGAGCAGCGTGCCGGCCAGGTCGCGGATCTCGTCGCTGAAGGTGGCCGAGAACAGCAGGCTCTGCTTGTCCCTGGGCAGGAGCGCCAGCACCTTCTTCACGTCGTGGATGAAGCCCATGTCCAGCATGCGGTCGGCTTCGTCCAGCACCAGGATCTGCACCTGCGACAGGTCCATCGCGCCTTGCTGCTGCAGGTCCAGCAGGCGGCCGGGCGTGGCGACCAGCACGTCCACGCCCTTGCGCATGCGGTCGATCTGCGGGTTCATGCCCACGCCGCCGAAGATCACGGTGGAGTCCAGGTCCAGGTACTTGCCGTAGGTCTGCACCGATTCCTCGACCTGGGCGGCGAGCTCGCGCGTCGGCGTCAGCACCAGGGCGCGGACGGCCTTGCCGCCGAACTTGCTGCGCGGGGCCTGGCCCGCGGACAGGCGCTGCAGCATCGGCAGCGTGAAGGCGGCGGTCTTGCCGGTGCCGGTCTGGGCGCCGCCCAGCAGGTCGCGGCCCTCGAGCACGACCGGAATGGCCTGGGCCTGGATCGCGGTGGGGGTTTCGTAGCCTTGCTCGCGCACGGCCTTCAGGATGGCCGGAGCCAGGTTCAGTTCGTCGAATGTCATGAAGTCAGGAGAGCGCCGTTGCCTGGCGCGTGGTTCTTCTTCGGATGTCTGCCTGCCGCGGCGCGCGGGCTGCGGCGCCGGACCAGTCGAGGGCAGATCGGTTGGAGGCGGGAGGCTGGGAAGGAGGCTTCCGGTGTCCCCGGCAGAAGGCCGTTCGCGGGTGACCGTGCCCGGCGAAGGCGCGATTGTCGCACGAGTCGCGTGGCCCGCGCCGCGCGGGGCCTGCTGCGCTAGACTCCCGCCTCGTCGGCATCGCCTCGGCAATGCCACGCGGCTCACGCCGCAGGCCGCTTCTCCGGCCATTGGGCCGTGCTGCTGGCGGCAGGACATTCCTGCAGTACCGCGCTCCGGCGGCGTCCGCCGGGTTTCCGAGCTCAGGTCCATCACCCTTCAATCGCAAGAAAACGCCATGGCCCAGTACGTCTACACCATGAACCGCGTCTCCAAGACCGTGCCGCCCAAGCGGCAGATCTTGAAAGACATATCGCTGTCCTTCTTCCCCGGCGCCAAGATCGGCGTGCTGGGCCTGAACGGCTCGGGCAAGTCCTCGCTGCTGAAGATCATGGCCGGCATCGACAAGGAGATCGAGGGCGAGGCCACGCCCATGCCCGGCCTGTCCATCGGTTACCTGCCGCAGGAGCCGCAGCTCGATCCCGAGCACACCGTGCGCCAGGAGATCGACGAGGCCATGGCCGAGGTCAACGCGGCCAAGCAGCGGCTCGAGGAGGTCTACGCCGCCTACGCCGAGCCCGATGCCGACTTCGACAAGCTCGCGGCCGAGCAGGCCGAGCTGGAGGCGGTGATCGCCGCGGCCGGCACCGAGTCGGAGCACCAGATCGAGATCGCGGCCGACGCGCTGCGCCTGCCGCCCTGGGACGCCAAGGTCGGCCTGCTCTCCGGCGGCGAGAAGCGCCGCGTGGCGCTGTGCAAGCTGCTGCTGTCCAAGCCCGACATGCTGCTGCTGGACGAACCCACCAACCACCTGGACGCCGAGTCCGTCGAGTGGCTGGAAATCTTCCTGCAGCGCTTTCCCGGCACCGTGGTCGCCATCACCCACGACCGCTACTTCCTGGACAACGCGGCCGAGTGGATCCTGGAACTCGACCGCGGCCGCGGCATCCCCTACAAGGGCAACTACAGCGAATGGCTGCTGCAGAAGCAGAACCGCCTGGAGGCCGAGCAGAAGGGCGAGGAGGCCCGCGCCAAGGCGCTGAAGAAGGAACTGGAGTGGGTGCGCCAGAACGCCAAGGGCCGCCAGGCCAAGAGCAAGGCGCGCATCGCCCGCTTCGAGGAACTCTCCGACTACGAATACCAGCGCCGCAACGAGACGCAGGAGATCTTCATCCCGGTCGCCGAACGGCTGGGCACGCAGGTCATCGAGTTCAAGAACGTGACCAAGAGCTTCGGCGACCGCGTGCTGATCGACGACCTGTCGTTCAACATCCCGGCCGGCGCCATCGTCGGCATCATCGGCCCGAACGGCGCCGGCAAGTCCACGCTGTTCAAGCTGATCGCCGGCCGCGAGCAGCCCGACGCGGGCGAGGTCGTCGTCGGCCAGACCGTCAAGATGGCCTTCGTGGACCAGTCGCGCGACGCGCTGGCCAACGACAAGACCGTCTGGGAGGACATCTCCGGCGGGCTGGACATCATCAACGTCGGCAAGTTCCAGATGGCCAGCCGGGCCTACGCGGGCCGCTTCAACTTCAACGGCCAGGACCAGCAGAAGAAGGTCGGCAACCTGTCCGGCGGCGAGCGCGGCCGGCTGCACCTGGCCAAGACGCTGATCCAGGGCGGCAACGTGCTGCTGCTGGACGAACCGTCGAACGACCTGGACGTGGAAACCCTGCGCGCGCTGGAAGACGCGCTGCTGGAATACGCGGGTACCGTGCTGGTCATCAGCCACGACCGCTGGTTCCTGGATCGCATCGCCACGCACATCCTGGCGGCCGAGGGCGACTCGCAGTGGGTCTTCTTCGACGGCAACTACCAGGAGTACGAGGCCGACAAGAAGAAGCGCCTGGGCGAGGAGGGCGCCGCGCCCAAGCGCATGCGCTTCAAGGCGCTGAAGTAGCCGCCTCGCCGTGCGCGAGCACCCGCTTGCGCACGGCGTGGATGTTGCGCCGCAGCGCGTACAGCTCGTCCGTGTGCGACAGCGGCACGGCGACCTTGTCGACCACGCGGTCGAGCGCGTCGAGTTCGTCCAGCAGCGCCTGCGCGGGCCGCTCCGCACGGTCGGCCCGCGCCTCGATCTCACGCAGCCGGCCGTACCAGCGGAACACGCGCCGGCGCACGCGGAAGGTGTACAGCGGCGGCACCACGCGCGACAGCGGCAGCAGCAGCACCAGCAGGCCGCCCAGCACCAGCCACATGCGGTCGACCAGGTTGCTGGCCCAGAACGGCAGGTAGCGCTGCCAGAACGGCGGCGTGCCGTTGATCGCGCGGTCGCCCTCGGCGCTGACCGGCAGCTCGCTGGTGCGCGTGTTCGGGAACTCGCGCGCCCGGTTGAACCAGCCGGCTTCGCCGTGCAGGGTCTGGGCGGCCTGCGCGAACAGCTGGCGCAGGGCCGGGTGCGTGTCTTCGCGCGCCAGCAGCGAGGTCGTGGCCGCGACCATCGCGACGTCGGAGGACGGCAGGTCCGCCGCCAGGTCCACGATGCCGCGCGGCAGCTGCACCGCCGAGAAGAACGGGAAGATGCGGGTGTAGGCGTCGGCGTGCCGCAGGTCCAGCAGGCCGATGCCGGAGGAGCGCAGCAGCTGCTGCACCAGCGGCGATTCTGGCGCCGAGGCCAGCACCACCACGTCCAGCAATCCCGCCCGCAGCGCCTCGGCGGCCGGCGCCGGCGCCAGGTTCGACAGCGCCATCGTGGCCGGGTCGATGCGGTTGGCCTGCAGCATGCGCTGCACGATGTCGGGCACGCCGCTGCCGGGGCTGTCCACGTTCACGCGCAGCCGGCGCAGGCTGGCCAGGCCCTGCGGCGTGCGGCGCAGCGCGTCGTGCCGGTAGAACACCCACAGCGGCTCGTAGAACAGCGCGCCCAGCGACAGCAGGCCGGCCTCGCCGTCGGCCACCGGGTCGGCGCTGCCGCCGCGCACGAAGGCGACGTCGGCCCCGCCGTTGCGCAGCAGCGCCAGGTTGTCCTGCGAGCCCTCGGTCGCGCGCAGCACCACGGTGATGCCGTCGCGCGCCAGGGCTTGCGCATAGCGCTGGCCGAAGGCCGCATAGGCGCTGCCGGCCGGCCCGGTGGCCAGCGTGACGGTGCGCGGCGGCTGCGGCTGCAGGTACCAGTACGCGCCGACCAGGATGGCGACGGCCAGCACCGCCACCGGCCCGGCGCTGGCCAGCATGTCGCGCAGCCCGAGCAGCGCCAGGCGCAGCAGGCGTGGCATGCGGCTCATCCCGGCTGCGCGGCCGCCAGCGAGCGGGCGCTGGGCAGCCGCAGGTCGCCGGCGGCGACCGGCTCGGCCGCCAGCACGGCCTGCACCGTGGCGCGGGCCACGGCTTCGGCGGCCAGTGCGGCCAGCACCACCATGCCGGGGGAGGGCGCGGCCGCCAGGCCGGTCGCCAACGCGAACACCGTGTCGCCGTCCGACATGGTGTGGACCGGGTTGATGCTGCGCGCCAGGCCGTCGTGCCCGGCCTGGGCCAGGCGCTGGGCCTGCGGCTTGGTCAGCGCCGCATCGGTGGCCACCACCGCCAGCGTGGTGTTGGTGCCGGCCAGGATGGGCCGCGGCACCTGTCCGGCCAGCAGGGCACGGCGCGTGTCGAGCAGCGCCGCGCCGTCGGGCGTGCGGGCGCCGGCCAGCACCCGGCCGCTGTCCGGGTCGAGCACGTCGCCCAGCGCGTTGCAGGCCACCAGCGCGCCCACGGTGACGCCATCGACCTGCACGCTGGCCGTGCCGATGCCGCCCTTCATCGCGCGCGCGGCGCCGAACATCTTGCCGACCATGGCGCCGGCCCCGGCGCCCACGTTGCCCTGGGCCGGCGGCGTGCGCGCGGCGGCCTGGCAGGCGGCGTAGCCGGCCGCGGCATCGGGACGGATGCGCGCATCGCCCAGCGGCAGGTCGAACAGCACGGCCGCAGGCACCAGCGGCACGCGGGCGTAGCGCGCGTCCAGGCCGATGCCGCGCTCCTCCAGCCAGCGCATGGCGCCGTCGGCGGCGGCCAGGCCGAAGGCGCTGCCGCCGGCCAGCAGCACGGCGTGCACGCACTCGACCAGGTTGCCCGGCGCCAGCAGGTCGGTCTCGCGCGTGCCGGGCGCGGCGCCGCGCACGTCCACGCCGCCGACGGCGCCGCCGCTGGCGAGCACCACGCTGCAGCCGGTGGGACGGCGCGCGTCCGTGAAATGGCCGACCGCGATGCCGGCGACGTCGGTAATGGCGCCGGCACCGACGGGTGGACGTATCAATTGGTTATTGGTTGTGTGCAAAAGTTTTCCAGAATTAGTGCGCCACTAAAGTCTAATCAGGCCCTCTTCCGCAGCCACTGCCACGCCTTGCCCTCCCTCGGAGCGATGAATTTTCTGCCGGTTTCCTACAACCCGTCGGGCGTGCTGGCGTCGGTGGCGATCGCCGTGTTCGCGTCCTACGTCACGCTGGAACTGGCACGCCGGGTGCGGCAGCGCGAGCGTGGCGCGGCCCTGGCATGGTGGGGCGGTGGATCGCTGGTGATGGGCGTGGGCATCTGGTCCATGCACTTCATCGGCATGCTGGCGTTCTCGCTGCCCATCGCGCTGGGCTACGACGTGGCACGCACGGCCCTCTCGCTCGCCGCGGCGGTCGCCACCGCGGCGGTCGCGCTGGGCATCGCCAGCCTGGGCGGACTGACCTGGCGGCGGGTGGTGGCCGGGGCCCTGGCCATGGGCCTGGGCATCTGCGCCATGCACTACATCGGCATGGCGGCGCTGGAGATGGCGCCGGGCATCGTCTGGCATGCCGGCTGGGTGGCGGCGTCGATCGCCATCGCGGTCGTGGCCTCCGGCGTGGCGCTGTGGCTGTTCTTCTGGCTGCGCCGCTTCCGCGGGCGGCAGCGCTGGCGCTGCCAGGTCGCCGCGGCCAGCCTCATGGGGCTGGCGATCGCAGGCATGCACTACGCCGGCATGGCCGCGGCCGGCTTCCCGGAGGGGTCGGTCTGCCTGAGTGTCGATGCGCTGGGCGGCAGCAGCCTGGAAAGGGCGCTCGGCATGGCGTGCCTGCTGTTGCTGGTGATGACGCTGGTGGCGGCCGTACTGGACAACCGCCGCTCGCGCAGCAAGCGCGTGCGCGTCCTGGCTTCGTCGCTGGAACAGGCCAATGCGCAGTTGCAATCGGTCAACGACGAGCTGCACCGCCGCGCGTTCAGCGATCCGCTGACCGGGCTGCCGAACCGGCTGCTGTTCGAGGACCGCCTGGCGCATGCGCTGTCGCGCCATGGTCGCGAGGTGGACCGCATCAGCCGGCGCAAGACCGAGAAGATCGGCGTCCTGTTCGTGGACCTGGACGGTTTCAAGCCGGTCAACGACTCGTTCGGCCATGCGGCCGGCGACGCCGTGCTGAAGGAGGCCGCCGCGCGGCTGCAGCGCCTGGCCCGCAACAGCGACACGGTGGCGCGCGTGGGCGGCGACGAGTTCCTGATGCTGGTGGAGGATGCCGGCAGCGTGGCCGACTGCATGTCGCTGGCCGGCCGCATCGTGCAGGCGCTGGGCGAGCCGTTCCAGCTGTGCGGCCGGGCGATGCAGATCGCGTGTTCGGTCGGCGTGGTGGTCTACCCAGACCTCGGCCAGCCCGACAAGCTGGTGGCGAACGCCGATGCCGCCATGTACGCGGCCAAGCGCAACGGCGGCAACAGCTGCGCCTTGTTCGCGGCGCACATGGACCACAGCGCGAGCGACCAGCTCAGCCTGCTGAGCGACCTGCGCCAGGCCATCGCCAAGGACCAGCTGCTGCTGCACTACCAGCCCAAGGTCGACGGCCGGCGCGGCCAGATCCACGGCGCGGAGGCGCTGGTGCGCTGGCAGCATCCCGAGCGCGGCATGGTGCCGCCGGACATCTTCATCCCGCTGGCCGAACGCTTCGGCCTGATCAACCAGCTCGGCGGCTGGGTCATCGACGAGGCCTGCCGGCAGATGCAGGCCTGGGCCGACGCCGGCCTGCACATGCGGGTGTCGATCAACCTGTCGGTGCACCAGCTGCGCGACCCGGAACTGGTCCGGCGCATCGAGGCGGCGCTGCGGCGCAATTTCGTCCCGCCGTCGCAGCTGCTGTGCGAGATCACCGAGACGGTGGCCATGGAGGACATGAAGGCCACGCTGCGCACGTTCGAGGACCTGGCGCGCATCGGCGTGTACCTGTCGATCGACGACTTCGGCACCGGCTATTCCAGCCTGAGCTACCTGCGCAAGCTGCCGGCGCGCCAGTTGAAGATCGACCGCAGCTTCGTGCAGGACCTGGAGGAGAGCGCCGATGCGCGTGCCGTGGTCGACGCGGTGATCCGCCTGTCGCACGCGCTGGACCTGCGCGTGGTGGCCGAGGGCGTGGAGACGCACGGCCAGAGCGACATCCTGCTGGAGATGGGGTGCGACGAGCTGCAGGGCTACCACTTCGCGCGGCCGATGCCGGCCGAATCGCTGCAGGCCTGGGCCGAGGGGCGCGACCCCGCGGCCGGGCCGCTGCAGTTCTCGTCCTCGGTGCTCGGCGGGCCGTGAGCCGCCGGGCAGCGCGTGGCGCCGCTCAGCGGTGGCGCGACTTCATCGCGCGCTCGACCTCGCGCTTGCCTTCGCGCTCCTTGATGGTGTCGCGCTTGTCGTGCTCGGCCTTGCCCTTGGCCAGCGCGATCTCGCACTTGACCTTGCCGTTGCTCCAGTGCAGGTTCAGCGGCACCAGCGTGTAGCCCTTCTGCTCGACCTTGCCCATCAGCCGCTTGATCTGCTCCTTGTGCAGCAGCAGCTTCTTGGTGCGCACGGCGTCCGGGTTGACATGCGTGGAGGCGGACCGCAGCGGGTTGATCTGGCAGCCGAGCACGAACAGCTCGCCGTCGCGCACGATCACGTAGCCGTCGGTCAGCTGCACCTTGCCTTCGCGCAGCGCCTTGACTTCCCAGCCTTCCAGCACCATGCCGGCCTCGTACTTCTCCTCGAAGAAGTAGTTGAAGGCGGCTTTCTTGTTCTCGGCGATGCGCGAGGCGCTTGCTTGGGGTTTCTTGGCCATGGCCTGGTGGAGATGGGGACGCGGGCCCGGCGTGCAAGCCTGTCTAGAATCCGGCGAGCCAGCGATTGTCCATGAAAACCGTCCACAAGTCCGTGCTGCTCTGGTACAGCGCCGAACAGATGTTCGAGCTGGTGACCCAGGTCGAGCGCTATCCGCAGTTCCTGCCCTGGTGCGACCACGCCGCGGTGCTGGAGCGGCACGACGACGGCATGACGGCCGAGGTCGGCATCGCATTCGCCGGCCTCCACCAGAGCTTCGTCACGCGCAACACGCACGTGCCCGGGCGCCAGGTGGCGATGCGGCTGGTCAAGGGCCCGTTCTCGCAGCTGCAGGGCGACTGGAGCTTCACGCCCGTGGGCGACGGCAGCCAGCAGGCCTGCCGCGTCGAGCTGATGCTGCGCTACGGCTTTTCCAGCCGCGCGCTGGGTGCGGTCGTCGGGCCGGTGTTCGACCGCATCGCCGGCAGCCTGGTCGACGCCTTCGTGAAGCGCGCCGAGCAGGTGTACGGATGACGCTGCAGCCGGCCGGGCCCGTGGTCACCGTGGCCGTGGCGCTGGGGCCGCGCCAGGTGGTCGAACTCGATCTGCAATTGCCGGCCGGCGCACGGCTGGCCGACGCGCTGCAGGCGGCGCAGGCCGCGCCGGCGCTGGCCGAGGTCGTGCTGGCCGAGATGCCGGCCGGCATCTGGGGCCGCGCGGCCGCGCCCTCGCAGCTGCTGCGCGACGGCGACCGGGTGGAGTGCTATCGCCGGCTGCAGGTCGATCCCAAGGTCGCGCGGCGCGAGCGCTTCGCGCGGCAGGGCGCGCGCGCGGCTGGGCTGTTCGCCAGGCGCCGGCCGGGCGCCAAGCCGGGCTATTGATCCGCAAGGGGTGCGCAGTCGCGCGCGATGACGTCCTGCACGCGCTGCGTCTCGGCCGCGCGCGCGGCATCGTCGAGGAATTCGCGCTCGCCCTGTGCATTGACGCGCGCGATGCGCATGCCCGAATCCAGGTTGGCCTTGCTCTGGCGCGCACGCGCACAGTTTTCGGCGCGGGCCTTGGCCTGGGCTTCCTGCGCGGCCTTCTGCCGGGCGGCCTCGGCCGCTTCGGCTTGCTGGCGGCGCTGCTCCAGCTGGGGGTCCTGGCCGCTCGCGGCCGAGGCTGCGGCAGTCGGCGCGCTCGGCGCCGTCGCCGAAGCTGGCGCCGCCGGGGGGCGCACGCCGCTGGGGCGTCGCAGGATGTCTTGCTCCGGCACCTCGGGCGGAGGCGACCGGTCGCTGAACACCGGCTTGCCATTCGCGTCGCGCCACATCCACTGGCCGGCGGCCGGCACGGGCAGGGCCATCCCGAGTGCCAACGACAGCAACGCAAGCCTGGTCCACATTCCGGGCAGTTTAGCGCTGGCCTTTGGTACGCAGAACGCACGGATACAATCTTTTTTTTGGAGCTTTGACACATGCGCCTCCTCGGAAAAGCGCTCACCTTCGACGATGTGTTGCTGGTGCCGGCGTACTCCCAGGTCCTTCCGAAGGACACCTCCCTCGCGACCCGCTTCTCGCGCAACATCTCGCTGAATCTGCCGCTCGTGTCCGCCGCCATGGACACCGTGACCGAGGCGCGCCTGGCCATCGCCATCGCGCAGGAGGGTGGCATGGGCATCGTGCACAAGAACCTCACGCCGCAGCAGCAGGCCGCCGAGGTGGCGCGCGTGAAGCGCTACGAGTCCGGCGTGCTGCGCGACCCGGTCGTGATCACGCCAGAGCACACGGTGCTGCAGGTCATGCAGCTGTCCGAGGATCTGGGCATTTCCGGCTTCCCGGTCATCGACGGCGGCAAGGTCGTCGGCATCGTGACCGGCCGTGACCTGCGCTTCGAGACCCGCTACGACGTGCCGGTGCGCGACATCATGACGCCGCGCGAGCGCCTGATCACCGTGCAGGACGGCACCACGCCGGCCGAGGCCAAGGCGCTCTTGAACAAGCACAAGCTGGAGCGGCTGCTGGTCGTCAACGACGCCTTCGAGCTCAAGGGCCTGATCACGGTGAAGGACATCACCAAGCAGAACACCTTCCCGAACGCGGCGCGCGACGCCTCCGGCCGGCTGCGCGTGGGTGCGGCCGTGGGCGTGGGCGAGGGCACCGAGGAGCGCGTCGAGGCCTTGGTCCGGGCCGGCGTGGACGCGATCGTCGTGGACACCGCGCACGGGCACAGCAAGGGCGTGATCGACCGCGTGCGCTGGGTCAAGCAGAACTATCCGCAGGTCGACGTGGTCGGCGGCAACATCGCCACCGGCGCCGCGGCGCTGGCGCTGGTGGAGGCGGGCGCCGACGCGGTCAAGGTGGGCATCGGCCCAGGCTCGATCTGCACCACGCGCATCGTCGCCGGCGTCGGCGTGCCGCAGATCATGGCGGTGGACAGCGTGGCCACCGCGTTGAAGGGGTCTGGCGTGCCGCTGATCGCCGACGGCGGCATCCGCTATTCGGGCGACATCGCCAAGGCCATCGCGGCGGGCGCCTACACCGTGATGATGGGCGGCATGTTCGCCGGCACGGAAGAGGCGCCGGGCGAGGTGATCCTGTTCCAGGGCCGCAGCTACAAGAGCTACCGCGGCATGGGCAGCATCGGCGCCATGCAGCAGGGCAGCGCCGACCGCTACTTCCAGGAATCGAGCACCGGCAACCCGAACGCCGACAAGCTGGTGCCCGAGGGCATCGAGGGCCGCGTGCCGTACAAGGGCTCCATGGTCGCCATCGTCTACCAGATGGCCGGCGGCGTGCGCGCGAGCATGGGCTACTGCGGCTGCGCCACGATCGAGGAAATGCGCAACAAGGCGGAGTTCGTGGAGATCACCACGGCCGGCATCCGCGAGAGCCACGTGCACGACGTGCAGATCACCAAGGAAGCCCCGAACTATCGGGCAGAATGACCCGTTCCCTGCAAACCCTCTACAAAGGAGCACGTGATGGGTCTGATGTCTTTCATCAAGGAAGCTGGCGAGAAGCTGTTCGGCAAGAAGCCGGAGGTCGCCGCCGCCGCTGCCGAGCCCGGCAGCCAGGAAAAGGCGGCGGCCGCGAATGACGTGGCCG
This sequence comes from Pseudorhodoferax sp., assembly GCF_047601025.1. NCBI lineage: Bacteria > Pseudomonadati > Pseudomonadota > Betaproteobacteria > Burkholderiales > Comamonadaceae > Pseudorhodoferax > Pseudorhodoferax sp. Next base: position 4,719,883 of record NZ_JASGJZ010000001.1, on the reverse strand, counting down.
CCAAGGCGATTGGCGACTACATCCGCGCGCAGAACCTGCCGGCCGATGCGCTGACGATCGCCTTCGATGGCGCCACGCAGGTCGTGACCGTCGGCGGCACCGTGCCGACGCAGGAGGTCAAGGAAAAGATCATCCTGTGCTGCGGCAACGTGGAAGGCGTGGTCGGCGTGGACGACCAGATCCAGACCAGCGCGCCCGCGGACCAGAGCCAGTACCACACGGTGGTGCGCGGCGACACGCTGTCGGCCATCGCCAAGAAGTTCTACGGCGACGCCAACGCCTACCCCAAGATCTTCGAGGCCAACAAGCCGATGCTGACGCACCCGGACAAGATCTACCCCGGCCAGGTGCTGCGCATCCCGCCGAAGGCCTGATTCCGTTTCCAACCCTCTCCGACACGGGCAGCACGCGCTGCCCGTTTTCACTGATGAACCACGACAAGATCCTGATCCTCGACTTCGGCTCCCAGGTCACGCAGCTGATCGCGCGGCGCGTGCGCGAGGCCCATGTCTACAGCGAAGTCCACCCCTGCGACGTCGGCGACGAGTGGGTGCGGGCCTATGCGGCCGACGGCAGGCTCAAGGGCGTGATCCTGTCGGGCAGCCATGCCAGCGTGTACGAGGAGAGCACCGACAAGGCGCCCCAGGCCGTGTTCGAGCTGGGCGTGCCGGTGCTGGGCATCTGCTACGGCATGCAGACCATGGCGCACCAGCTCGGCGGCAAGGTCGAGAGCGGCCACCAGCGCGAGTTCGGCTTCGCGTCCGTGCGCGCGCGCGGCCACACCAGGCTGCTCGACGGCATCCAGGATTTCCAGACGCCAGAAGGCCACGGCATGCTGGACGTCTGGATGAGCCACGGCGACAAGGTCACCGAGCTGCCGCCCGGCTTCAAGCGGATGGCGTCCACCGACAGCTGCCCGATCGCCGGCATGGCCGACGAGGCGCGCCGCTTCTATGCCGTGCAGTTCCACCCCGAGGTCACGCACACCAGGCAGGGCCCGGCGATCCTGGAGCGCTTCGTGCGCGACATCTGCGGCGCGCGGGCCGACTGGATCATGAAGGACCACATCGCCGAGGCCGTGGAGCAGATCCGCGCGCAGGTCGGCGACGAGGAGGTGATCCTGGGCCTGTCCGGCGGCGTGGACTCCAGCGTGGCCGCCGCGCTGATCCATCGCGCCATCGGCGACCAGCTGACCTGCGTGTTCGTGGACCACGGCCTGCTGCGCCTGGACGAAGGCAAGATGGTCATGGAGATGTTCGCGGGCCAGTTGCACGCGCGCGTGATCCACGTCGATGCCAGCGCGCAGTTCCTGGGCCATCTGAACGGCGTCAGCGACCCGGAGCACAAGCGCAAAATCATCGGCCGCGAGTTCGTCGAGGTGTTCAAGGCCGAGGCCGCGAAGCTCAAGGCCGGCGGGCAGGGACACAAGGGCGCGACCTTCCTGGCCCAGGGCACGATCTACCCCGACGTGATCGAGTCCGGCGGCGCCAAGAGCAAGAAGGCCGTCACCATCAAGAGCCACCACAACGTCGGCGGCTTGCCCGAGCAGCTGGGCCTGAAGCTGCTGGAGCCGCTGCGCGACCTGTTCAAGGACGAGGTGCGCGAACTGGGCGTGGCGCTGGGCCTGCCACCCGAGATGGTCTACCGCCACCCCTTCCCCGGCCCGGGTTTGGGCGTGCGCATCCTGGGCGAGGTGAAGAAGGAATACGCCGACCTGCTGCGCCGCGCGGATGCCATCTTCATCGAGGAGTTGCGCAACTTCCGCGACGAGGCCAGCGGCAAGACCTGGTACGACCTGACCAGCCAGGCGTTTGCCGTCTTCCTGCCCGTCAAGAGCGTGGGCGTGATGGGCGACGGCCGCACCTACGACTACGTCGTCGCGCTGCGCGCCGTGCAGACCAGCGACTTCATGACGGCCGATTGGGCCGAACTGCCGTATGCACTGCTCAAGAAGGTGTCCTCGCGGGTGATCAATGAAGTCAGGGGAATCAACCGGGTGACTTACGACGTGAGTTCCAAGCCGCCCGCGACGATCGAGTGGGAATGAAAGTTGAAAAATTCCATTTAAAATCAATAACTTACGAAACGCCAAAGATAATTCATTGGCAACTTATCTCTCGTAAGTTGTTGATTTCAAAGGATTCTTCTCCAGGACCTCTTGCCCATCAGGGGCTGCCAGAAGAAGATTTTGACGGTATGGCTGGCGGTACGAATGAGCTCTTTCCGCTAGGGCTGCACTACACCGAAACTGGATCGCTGCGACGATACCGTCGGTGACGGTAAAAATTGATCTCGGAAGCTAGGTTTCATGCGGGTTCGCAGGCATCTGCACACCTCTTGATTGGTGACGGCGTTTGGCCGTCGCAATCAGGAGAAAAGTCTAGATGCTCACAGACCTCGCCCTTCGGAATTTCAAGCCTCGCGCGACCCTTTACAAGGTCGCTGACCGCGACGGCATGTACGCAGCCATCGCGCCGACGGGGTCCATTTCCTTTCGTTTTGACTACCGCATCAATGGTCGGCGCGAGACGCTGACTATCGGTCGCTACGGTTATGGCGGGATCTCGCTCGCCGCAGCGCGGGAAAAACTCTTGGAGGCCAGGCGGCTGTTGCGTGATGGCGTTTCGCCGGCCCTGCAGAAACAGAGAGAAAAAGCTCGCGGTCCTGCAACCAAGACCTTCGGTGACCATGCCACCCAATGGCTGTACGGAGCCATCATGGCTGAATCGACGCGGGCGGTGCTCAAGAGCGTGTTGAACCGCGACATCCTGCCGAACTTCAGCAGGCGCCTTTTGAGCGAGGTTCGCGCGGAGGATCTGCGCGCGCTGTGCATGCGCGTGAAGGAGCGCGGGGCTCCGGCGACCGCGATTCATGTTCGCGAGGTCGTCAAGCTGATCTATGATTACGCCAACCTGCATGGAGAAAAGGTAGCCAATCCTGCGGACGAGGTCGGTGCAGCGTCCATCGCCAAGTTCGTACCAAAGGATCGGGCGCTGTCTCCCGCTGAAATCCAGTTGATGTACAGGCAGCTTGATCTGGTGGCTGCAGACCCTGCGATCCGGCTTGCCTTGCGTTTGATCTTGCTGACCCTGGTGCGCAAGAGTGAATTGATCGAGGCGACCTGGGACGAGGTGGACTTCAATACAGCTGTATGGACCATCCCGAAGGCGCGAATGAAAGGGAGGAGGGCGCACAACGTGTACTTGTCTTCCCAAGCGCTCGATACCATGATCGCGCTGCGCACGTATGCCGCCGGATCGAGGTATGTGTTGCCTTCTCGCTATGACGCGGATCGATGCATGTCGAAGGGCACACTGAATCGCGTTACAAGCCTTATCGTCGATCGGACGAAAGCAGCAGGGCTTCCGCTGGAACCGTTCACGGTTCATGACCTGAGACGGACCGGGTCTACCTTGCTTAACGAGGCCGGTTTCAATTGCGACTGGATCGAAAAGTGTCTCGCGCACGAAAGCGGACATTCGTCGCGGTTGGTCTACAACAAGGCGGAATATGCCGAGCCGCGCAGGCACATGCTTCAGGAGTGGGCGAACATGGTCGATGCATGGGCTGCCGGCGAAGCGTACAAGCCTGCTTTTTTCCCGCTGGCACCAGTTTTCCCGACCGGTTGCAGGCAACGAAGTGAAGTGGCAACCGAGGAGTGTTGCATGGCGTAGCCATAAGGGCTGCTGGGGGCGCTGAGTTCGACTTCCGTCCGCTCAGCCATTGTCTTCCCAGCCGGCGTCTCACGACGTCTCAGGGAGAGTCTCAGAAGGGGACGCTTAACGGGCTGCATGTATGCAGCCCGTTTTCTTTTGGTGTCAGGGCGTCTCATGGAATCTCACATGATCCGGGGGTCGCGAGTTGGACTCCGGCGCTCTCGGGCAGGCCGCCGTCTAAGATCTTGATTTGTACTGGCACGCTTCCCAGCAACCCCCGTCCCGACCCCCGGCCGTGAACGGGTGCTTTGCAAAATGAGAGCATTTCCGACCCCCGGCTGGGGTAGCCTGAGCGGAACAGACAAACCGTCGCCTACCGCCATCGTGGACAAGGGCTACTGGGGACCCACCGAGGGCGTGCGCATCCTGCGCTCGGGACAAAAGCGTGGCATCACAAAGACCTTGAAGTCGATGATCAAGCGGCGCAGTGCCATCGAAGAACTGGCAATCGGGCACATGAAGATGGACGGACGCCTGGGCCGCAAGCTCTGCGCCACAGATGCTCCTAAAATCTCCATCCCTGGAGCGCATCCTGAATGTCGCCTCAAGAGATGACGAATCTGATCGAGGTCCACTATCACGCCGCCGATAGCACGACCGGCGTGACACGCGATACCACGAAGCGCCTGGCCGAGCACCTCGGCATCGATGAGATTGAGGTTATCCATCTTGCGCTTCGCGAACTGGCCATGACCCTTGGTGTGCTGCCGCAGTACGACGCGGACGATGGTCCGTTGACGATCGCGCAGTTCTGCCAGATCAGGGTGCGTCGTTCGCCAAGTGCCAAGCGATCGGTGCGATCCAGCTTGATAGATATCGAAGCTGCGTGATCGGACCCGTTATGAGGGTGCTGCGATATCTCAAAAGTGACCCGAGTACAGCCTAACAGTGAGTTGGGTGACAAGTCCTCCGCCAGCACCTCGTCTAAGGTGTTGATTTATAACGAAGTTTCGAGCGATCATCCGCGGCAACCCCCCGACTGTGAATGGATTGGTGGGTTGGATGTCCGGAGTTCAGGAAGCAGGCAGGTCGCCGACCTTGGTTTAACCTGAAGCAGGCATGATCGGCATGCTGTGCGAGGCTCAATCCATGAAGCTCCAGGACCATGCGTTTGTCGATCCGGCGCCGTACCGGCGACGTTGTTCTGCGCTCTGAACTGGCGGGGCTGGGCAGCGTGTCACAGGTATCGCATGCGCTCCAAGTGCTGCAGCGCGAGGGCGAACTGATGTGTCTCGGTGCCGGCGTCTACGCCAAAGCCCATCGGGATGGCGGGAGCGGCACGGTGCGGCCGCTGGCCGAGTTCGAGACACTGGCACGCGAAGTGGCAGCCAAGCTCAAGATGGTGGCTCACTCCAAGGCAGAGGGCACTACCGCTCAGGCATCTCGCGATCGCGGCGATTCTCTGGTTCTCGATACGGATCACCGCCGGGTCTCCCCCAGGGTTGCCCTGGGTGACCGTAACGTGGCCTATGTCAACGATCGCATGTGCTCGGAAGCGCACGCCGGCGTCCGCCTGACGATTCCAACCACGGGCGTGGCGCAGTTCGTCTGTGACCTCGCACACAAGCACCATGTGAGCTATACGCCCACGTCCATGGATCAGTGGGCCGAGACGGTCACGCGGCTGGCGGGCGATGAGGTACGTTCCGGGCCGGTGCAGGATATGTTGATCGCGCTCAAACGCGCCGGCAAGCTCTCTACCGGCGACATGGCCGCTCTGCTGGTCAACTATCTGCGGGAGCGCAAGCAGGGTGGGCGTCCGGTCACATGAACAATCGATAGGGATAGCTGTGGCCGGGCAAATTGGGCACATTGGAGATCGTGCGCGACAGCCGCTGTGAATACATGATAGTTACAGGGAGCGGATCGTAGAGGGCGTCGTTGTTCCAGTCCATTTTGGCGAGAGCCATGGCTTCGGACGCCAGGAGATCGAAAGGGCCGCGCCCCATATGCCTGCGCAGCACCATGGGTTTCGGAATGCTCTTCCCACCCTGAAAGTAGTCCCGTCCGCCGACCGCAGATGGAGCATTGCCGGCGACCCACAGCAGTGCGGAGCTACCTGAGGTCATGACCATGGTGCCGCGAGGCACGGGAAAGCGCGCAGGCTCAATCTTCGGAGCCTTGCCGGGCGCCTCGACCATCCAAACTCCGCGCCATGCCGAACTGGAGCCGATCTCCACGCATTCGACTTCGGGGATCGACTGGGTCGCGTCCTGGGCCCCCTTGAGCTCGCCATCCGTGAATGCCGTGGTCTTGTGGATTACCAGGCGGCGCGGTACACGACCACCGTGTCCCTCAAGGTACAAGCGAAGACTGCGCGTCAGTACAGCCCGCATATCGGCTTGCGAGAGAAAGGGGTTGTGCCGCGCTTCGGCCTCGTTGGCGATGGCGTCGTTCGCCTCAAACGCGATGAACTGCATCCCGCCGCCCTCCATGTCGAAGACCTGCGAACAGCAGGTGACGTAGTGGGCTTCGTCGGACGAGCGACGAATCGCGTAGGCCAGACCGATGTAGGCAGTATCCGCAGGGACACCCTCAATCGGCGCGAGCTTCCAAGGAGTGCCTCCCGATTTTGCATACAGCGCGACCGCGAGCCGCCACGAGCGCGCGCCCCAATTGTCGAATCGCAGGGACTTGTCGTTGACAACCTGTGTCGGAATCCCCAGTTGGGCACCGAGCGCCTTCAGTTCATCATGGGCATCGAATTCCTTGGTTCGCAGATGGGGCAACCAGCGATCAGGGAAGTAGACCAGTGCCACGTCGAACTGGTCACGCATTGTGTCGAGCCGCTTGAGGGCTTGATGAAGTGCCGCGCGAACGCGGTCCGCCACCGTCTTTCCCTGGCCAAGGTCATACAGCTCCTCTGGCCAGGCCACGTGGACCTGCTTGTCGGCGCCGAGGAGGTCGACGCCGAACAGAGGCTCGAATCCTGGGAATGCCTGCGCATAGCTGTTGCGGTCCGTGTTGCGTTGAGGGCCGCGCAAGCTCTCGCGCATGTCGCGCACTGGCGCCGCGCCCGAGCGAGGACCCACGTATGCGACTCGCAGCTCGGTGACATAGCGTCGAAACGAATCCTTGTCGAAAGCGCCGAACCGTGACAATCCAATCAGCGGATGGCGATGCATGGCCTTTGGGTCGCCCGCCGCGAAGGCCAGCGCGGGTTCGTCCAGCAACGTGAAGGCAGGCAGGTGGATGGGCAAGGGCGCTTCCGCGTTCATTGCTGCCCCCGCTGAAAATGAAAATAGTCGTGATCGTGGCCAGGTCGGCTGCGCGCTGTCCTTGGGCCAAGCTCGAACACGGCATCGATGCCATCCCCCTCTGGCAAGCCATAGGCGCCGCGCCGCGCGCCCTTGGCGTGCGTGAGCAGTTCCACCCAGGCGTCCAGGATGGTGGACCATTTGTGGTTGTATTTCTGAACCCAACGTTCGCGCCGCCAGTCCTCGGCCTTCCTCCATTCGAGGCTGGCCTGGGCGGGGTCCTCATCCTGCTGCGGCCTGCCGAAGTCAATGAAGGTTGCGGGCTCGAACACGACCCACCAGCGATCGTCGGCTTCCTCCAGGCGGATCCACAGGCCTTCGGCATACTTTCCCGTCGTGCCGGGTACGGGACCTGTCAGCTCAGTTCCGTAGGCAACCCTGAGCTTGGCCAGAAGGCTTCGCCGGTCCTGGGCAACCTCCGGTGGCAGATCCGATCTCGGGCGCGACACCGAGAGGCTGTGGCCCCGGCCCTGGAGGCGGGCATGCAGAGGCAGTTCTCGACACAGGGCGAGCACGAGCGCGTCGTAGACCACGCCCTTGGCCCAGGAGTCCTTGCCAATGTCGAGCGCAATTTCGCCGGCGGATGAGGAGCCGAACGGGGCCAGCGCCTGGGTGAGCGGGGCATCGGCTCCGAACGCGGCGAGGAGGCCGGGATTTCCGGCTTGGCCGACAACGGCTTTTGCGTTCGCTTGCTTGAGCAGGGCGCGCACGTCGGATATCCCCGCCTGTGCGTTCAAAGTGAGCCTGCGTGCCGCACGAGGCATCTCGAGCAGGGGCATTGCGGAGAGGCGCAGGACCGGCGCCGCCAGGGCCGCTTGGCGCTGGAGTGGCACTTGCGTGGTGTCGGTCGAGCGTCGGTCACCGAAGATATGGGAGACCAAGGTCTGCGGCAGGTCGGTCACGTCGGCGATATCGCCGAGCAGCTCGTCGAACGTGGTACCACGCACAAGGTGCACATCTACCTGCGCGAGTGCAGCTTGTTCCAAGAACTCCCTCACGGCAGGCAGTAGATTGGCCGGGTCTTGGCACAGCCAGTAAATCCCCTTGGGATAGGGGACAGGGTCCCTGAGCACCGCGCTCAAGGCCTGCATGACCGACACATCCCTGCCGCTGTAGCCCACGACGACCAGACCGAACCTCTGAAGTGATTGAGTCAACACTAGGCGCAACTGCGTGTCCTGCTCCAACAGCTCCGCATCGGTGTTCTTCAACTCGATCGACTGGTAGTCCCCGTGCAACTTGACGATCAACGGCCATTCGCTTTCGCGCAGGCAGGTTTCGGCGCGGGCTGCGTTGTCAATGGCCGCGAGCGTCACCGTTGTGCGTTGGTCTGCAGGCAGGAACTGAGCGGCCACTGTGGCAGCGCTCTCAATAAGTGCGTCGAAGTTGGTGGTGAAGACGCAAGGAGTCTTCCGCGCACTGAGCAGAGAGCCCAGGACCTTGTGTCCCAGAGATGGACTACCTTTGCTGACCTGATTCCTGATGTAGAGACGTCGGTCCTCAGGAGTGGGGTAGAGCGCTTCGAAGGCGCGGCTGTACTCCGACGGGTCCCATTTCGGTGGCAGTGAGCCTTGCCGTTCATGATGGCGGTCGATGCGCGCTTGCCAGATGGGGTCCGCGGAGTCGATCTCGCGCAGACTGATACCCGCCTCCGATGCGTAGAGGCGGGTTCGGAACTCCTGGATCATCTGGTAGCCGGTTGGTATGCCTGCCGTCGCAGACGCGCCCGCGCCAAGCAGCCACGAATAGCCCATGGGGTTCAAGGCAAACCGCTCGGCAAATGCTCGTCCACTTAGTTCCTTCATCTGAATTTCCTTGCACCTTTTCTTCTCGGAATCTGCATCCCCGTCATAGCAACTCGTAGTAACGGATTGCGCCGGCTCAATCCCAGGGGGTGGAAGCGGCCAGAACAGCATCAATAACCTCAGCTACACCGGTAGCGGCACGCCCCTGCAGGACAACGCCCATCTCCATCGAGTGTTCCAAAGAGGCTGCGGTGACATTCGACGATCCAAGGTATGCGATGCCGCAGTCGCACAGCACAGCTTTCGCATGGAAAGTCTCCCGTCCGCCATCCCTGCGCGGAATCGAGTAGTTGAAAACCCGCACGCCCTGCGCCTTGAGCCACGTCGAGATGGCATCGAAACCGAATGGGTAGTCCTTCCGAGTGTTGTCTTCCAAGCTACGAAGAATCAGGGTGCGCTCGACCCTCGGGGCCACATAAGACAGAAGCTCCTTCAACCAGGCCGCGCCCGTGCTGTCAAAGAACGGTGTCATGACCACCACGCGCCGTCGGGCCGCCCGCACCATGCCGTGGAAAGCGTGCTCAGTGGCCTCCAGTTCGGCGGTTCGCCAACCCAGCGCCGACAGCTCTTGCTCCAGCACGCTAGGCCGAGGCGGCTTGGTGAGCACAACCTGCGTCACGGTTGCATCGTGGTGTACGGACGACCGATAGTGCTCAACGGCATGAAGGGCGAAGGCTAGGCGCGGGAAGCGTTCGTGAGCACCGTTGCGCAGCTTGTATCCCGCCGGCGTCAACTCAATGAGCCCCAGGCTCGCCGAGCGCTCGAGTAGGCCCTGTGTCGCGCCTTCTTCGGTCACACCCAATTGCGCCGCATCGATGAGCGAGCGGGCTGACTGCGCCGAGCCGGCGGGCAGCTCTGCCCACGCCTCCAGCACCGCTGCGGCGAGTCCGGCTTTCTCAGCCAGGCCGGCCAAGACGGTTTGCTCGAACGCGGTCAGCTTCTGGGTCGGCATCGCAGACCTACGGTTTGACCATGTCTAAGTAGCCGGCAATCGGCGTGCCCCGTTTGTCGAGACGAGGCCTGCCCCCGATGGACCGCAAAACCGATCGTGAGAGCAGCTTGTTGCTGGCAATGCACGACGTCTCCGGCATCATCACGCAGTCAGGGCAGGCGCCGCCGCGCTCCGTGCACAGTGAGCCGGTTCCGCATTGCGTCGCCTTGGCGCCGAGCATTGCGGTCAGCATCGCCGGGCCGGCGTTGCGCCAGAGCGCTGACAGGTTGCCCAGGTCCATCGTTGTGCCGTTGCGGTAGACCACGAAGGCCAGGTCAGCCGGGAAGATGTACTCGCCCAACGAACCCAGGTCCAGGCCGGAGTATTCCGACACGTGCTTCATCAGCAGGTGTGAGTAGCTGTGGAGTAGGGTGTACAGGTAGAAGTAGGCCGGCGGCGCCGTGGTCTCCGGCAGGTTGTCCAGGAATGGACTCATTGGCTGAGCCGCACCCAGCAGGCCGGCGCCAATCCTCTCGCCCGGATTCAGTATGAACATGTCTGGGCACCTCAACGTGCGCAGCCATTCGAGAACGAGTTCTTCCTTGAGCCGCACATAGATAGCCTCATTGCCCTGTTGCACCACGTAGACGGGAAATCGATAGCTGTCGCTCTGCTTCACCGGTGGGAACAGGTTGAGGCGAACGGGCATGTCCATGCCCCGCTTGTCTCGCAGGATGGGCGTCGATTCCATCCGAGAGTAGCCGAAGCTGAAGCGGCACAGGTCGAACTCCCGGACGAGGCCCATGTCCTCCAGGCCGAGCTTGTCGAGCAAGGAACGCGTCGCAGTCTGTACCTGGTCCGTCTTGTCCTTGTCTTCCGGCGCTAGGTCTTCGTCCAGCCGGGTGAAGGACACATACGGCTTCTTCCCGTTCGTCCGCGTCTCCACGTCCAGACGCGTGCTCTTGAGCGCCGCGTGCTCGACGGCCAGGCGAAATGGGTCGAACTTGGACGCGAACGTTGACTGCCTGTTCTGAAGGTTCGAGACCACCGACACCGGAAGGTCCACCTTGGGTAGCAGAATTTGTCGCTGGCGCAGGTCGTCAAGGATGCGTTGACGATTGTTGTAGGCGAGGTCCAGCAAACCCTTCATCGCGGCACGTGCGGGCTCGGTGAAGGACTCTAGCTGTGGTTCGACAGCCCGAATCTGCCCCACAGCGGCCAGATAGTCCGCCAGGTCCTTGGCGCATTCCGGCTTGCTCTCGCAGGCCTTCTGCACGTCCTCGTCCGTGATGGACTGCGCGGCAAAGCCGTACTGCTTAGCCACGAAGTCCTTGAGCTCTGCTTCTCGTCCAGGCCGCATCCGGGTCAGCAGCTGCTGGCTGCCATCCTTGAAGTCGATGAACAGGTCCGACTTGACGTAATACGCGCTCGACGCGCGATAGGGTGTGGCCTGCATCCGCACTTCGGTCAGTCGGTCCGGTCCCATCGCCGGTCCAAGAATGCGCAGGGTGTCGCGGTCGTTCTGCAGCCACTTCGGCGACAGCGGCTTGTCGCAGGCGGCGCACTCGAAGAACCAATCGCCGATGCCAGCAGAGCGCCGATTCAACTTGAACAAGTAGCTTCCGCAGACGCAGTTGTCGCGACGTTTTACGACCTTGGCATCGCGGTCGCTCCAGTGCCATTGGCCAGGAAAGGCTGCCTCCCAGTGACCGGACCAGTGCACAAAAATCACATCGAGTTGCTCCCAGTCGCACTGCTCCTTCTTCTTGGGATTGGGGCAGCGGTCGGGCGTCAGGTTTTCGAGGTTCTTGTCCAGCTCCGCGAGGGTCTCGTAGTCCTGGAACATTCCACAGGTTCGGCACACAAACGTCAGCGGCGCCGGCGTGTACTCCATGTGCGAGGGCCGGCACAGATAGAACCGGTCCTGCCCTGGCAGTTGAAACTCCGTCTTCGTCGGGTCAAGCAGCACCTGGTCGACGCATTGCGCGGGGAGGATGCGTGGTTTCGTCGGGTCGCCGTCGCGCGCAGACGAGGCGGTGTTGAACCAGGCACGCCCCAGCTCGTTCATCCGCTCGAACACCAAGTCCATGGTTGATTCCGAGAGCTGGATAGGCTCGCCGGCCGAAGAGCGGGCAATGCAGGCCCCCATCCCGCCTTCGAAGGTGAAGAAGCTCTCTGGGGCGTAGGCCGTCGCGAGCTGGTTGCGCGATCGGCTCATCGTTTTGGCTTTTGCCATCTTGCTTTTCCCTCAGCTCCGCGCTTCCGTCGCGCTATCGGTCGAGTCGATGTCGGCGCCGGAGCCTCGCCGAATGAAGGTCATCGCCCGCGCCGTCATTCCGTCTGCCACGCGTTTGTACGACGCATCGACACCCGACTCGTGGATAAGACCTGGCTGGTCCACGTCGCGCAGCGATGTCATTGGTCGCAGCAGGTTGTTGCGCGCAGCAAAGAACTGAACCAGGCGAGTACTGTTCACCAGGCGGTCGACACCCAGGTCCTGCTGGTAGTGGGTGAGCTGGCTCTTGAGCAGGGATCGGTAGTAGTTCTTCCCTTCAGGCGATGGCGAGAAGGACAGCCCGAGCGCTTTCTCCATAAACGCCTCGGTGGCCTTCATGTGGGCTGGAACGGCCAGGAAGTCGCGCACGTCGGGCGCCATGGCAAAGGTAGGGCTGTTGCGCTTCTTGTTGTCGTCCGCCGCGCACAGGCGTTCGATGGCGTTCATGCCGCACACATACTCCTGGAAGAAGCTAGGCATCACCCGCACCAGCGCCTTCTCGGCCCAGCGGTCCACGGCCGCCGGCAGAATCATCCGCTCAAGGAACCGGTGGAAGATGTCGTGAATCTCGAGTACGAACCGATCGCGGTACCGCTGCGGCACAGGCACCAGCAGCGAGAAGCCAACGTGCGTGCGGCCCACGCGTGACGACGCCTGGATGTACTCTGCAATGTCCGACGGGATGCCCGCGAAGAACATCGCATTGAACTCCTCGACGTCGACGCCGTGCGAGATGGCGGAGGTAGCAATGACCGACCGCAGGGTGTCGTTCAGCTCCGGGAAAGGCTTGTTGACGCCAACGCGGGTCTCGGCCCGCCGGACGATGTCCTGGATGTCAGCGGCGGATACCGCTCCCGAGATGAGCTTCGAGCTCAAAGCCTGGTTGGCGTGACCCTCGACATGATGGAGCTTGTCGAACTGGACCTTTTCGGTATCGATGACCTGGTCGCCACCCTTCTTGTTCGTGACGTAGGTCAGGGCGATTCGGTGCAGATCCACCAGCGTCAGCAATGTAGCGGCATCCGCGCCCGCCAGGAGCCGGATGAACTGAGCCTGCAGAGGTCCAGGAGATACCCACCGAATCAACTCGTTGCGGGCTGGCTCCTCCTTGGTTGGGTCCTCGCTGCGCAGGCGCTCGTACAGGCCGGTGAGCATCACGTGGTAGTGGCCCAGCACTGAGGCCATGGCCACGGTATGGCGGTGCCCGTTCGTCAGGACGGAGGCGTAGACGCGCGCCCAGTGGCTGCGCAGTTCCACGTCGCCTGCAGGAATGGCCGCGCGCTCGATGTCGTCGGACGTAGAGTCAGGCTGGAGGGGCGTTGCGTAGAACGAGTCGTACAGCGTGGGTCCCGGATGGGGGAACTGGACCGTGTTGTCGCGCTGGTAGAGGTTGCGCATTTGTCGCTGTGGCTCGCTGACCGTGGCCGACGCTGCAATGACCTTGATTTTTCGACGGACCGTGGACTCGGGCTCGTATGAGAGATGACCCTTCAACAGCGGCGAGAGTTGGTCGAGCGCCGCCTCCAGCGCAGATTCGAACAGACCCGAGAACGTCCCCAGCGACTCATCCAGTAGGTGGGCCTCGTCCTGAATTAGCAGTGCCGGAAGCGGGTCGAAGAACCTCTTTTCGCCTGAGGCGAACGAGGGGAACAGGGCGCGCGTGCCGGCGCCCGGGTGACCATCCCAATCCTTGGACTTCATCGGTACGTACAGGCGCTCGCTGCCGGTCTCGACCAGCGGCGCAAACCCGAACATCCCGAAGAACTTGCGGATAGTGCCCTGCGACTGACCGATGGCGGCGAGCTTGTCGACCGTACCCAGGAGGACGGACGGAGCCAGGTCGTAGATGTCTTCGTCGACGATGTAAAAGGGCAGCGGCGTCGACTTGGCGAACCGGCCGTTCCAGGAACACTTCTCTTTCGGCGCGGTGCAGTAGTGCCCCATTGCGTTGGCGCCGGTGCCTGATTGACGACGTAGCGCCAAGAGGCTGCCGTCCCTATTGCCACAAAACGGGCACGAGGACAGCTTCAGCCAGCGCTCGCGGGCGCTCTTGTAGGGCTGGACGTCCTTCTGCTTGGCCTCCGCACTCGGGGCGACTTCATCGTCGCCGGGCACTTCGGTGTAGCCGTCCTCGGAATGCCAATTTGGCGTGTTGCTACCGCCAACCCAGAACCCGAGCGAGAACGGCTCGCCGGGATGCCCGCGCGTGTGTCGAACATCCTCGGCCGCGCCCATCGTTGCGAAGGTGCGGCGCGCTTGCTGCAGGGTGAGCAGGCGCAACGGGTAGCGCATCAGGGCCGACACGCCTCGGCGCTTTCCCCGCAGACGGTCGATGAAAAGCACGAATGCCAGCAGGCCCAGAAACGCTTCGGATTTGCCGCCGCCAGTCGAGAAGTACAGCAGCGTCACGGCGTTGGCGTGCTTGGCGACCTCTGGCGTGTAGTAGCTGTGGAATTCCGGAATGCGCGTCGCGAAAGCCGGAATGGACGCCAGGATGAAGGCGAGCTGGAACAGGCGCCACTCGTCATAGCCTTTCGACTTCGCCACCTTGGCCATTGCGGTGTTCATCGAAACCCACGCTTCGAACGGGATGCCGAGCGGCGACTTCTGGACGCCTGGCCCGCTCCAACTTGCGCGGGATTTCTCGAGGATGTCCAGGCCGCAGCGGATAGCACCCAGCTCACGGCGCCACGCCGCGAGGTCCAGGTGCAGCTTCTCCTTCTCGGCCGCCAGTTGCTCCACGGTATTCGGCCCGCCGAGGCCTTGGTCCACCGGATGCTTTTCGACCATGGTTAGCCATGCCTCGTAGGCCGTGACAAGAGGCTTCAGGTCGGCCAGGCAGTCGGGTTGCGACAGCTTTTCGATGTTGCGCTCGACGGCGCCATCGGTCGGGATGATTCGGGGAAGCACGTAGCGTGGCGCCCAGGTCGTGGTCAGCCGGTGCAGTGCGCCATCGACAGTCAGGGTGATGCCGCCGTTGAACCCCAGCGCCGGGTACTTGAGGTACTGGTTGTACCGGTAGGACGGCTTGACGCGGTCCAGGCGTAGAAACTGGTGGTCGGCTGCCGGCACTGCCGTGGTCACAGAGACCTGGAAGAGCGAGGGTTCCAGCTCCTTGAAGTTCGACTTCGTGAGTGGAGTGGTCCAGTTCTCCAGTGCCACGTGGACGGTCGTGCGAGTCGCATCGACCGGGTCCGGTATCGCCTGGACAACCCAACGAAGTTCAATCTGGGGCACGATGACCGCCAAGCTTGAGGCGCGCACCCGTTCTAGGAAGCCCTTCCAGTTGCGCACGTCGGACGGGCGCACTCGTGCGCGCCGGTACCCCCACAACTTGCCACCTGTTTCGGGCTCCGAGCTGGCGGCCCAGTCGGCGAGATGCTTGGCGATGGCTGCATTCAGGTCGTCGGTCGCCTTCTTCGCATCGGCCTGGGCTGTCGCCGGGGTGAACTCGAAGGAGGGCAAGGCGAGCTCGAGCCGGAGCCACTTCGGCGGGGGAGCAATGTCGTCGGCCAGGTGGTCAGGGGTGCTCAATCCGACGGCGACCTCTTGAACCGGGCGTGCCTCGCCTTCCTCGCCGCCTTCGCCGTTCTCACCGTGAGTGCCTTCGGCTCCCGCGTCTTCCTCCGCCGGAGCGCGGTCCAATCGGTTGTCGAACGGCAGGCCCATCGATTCGTAGGCGGCCTTGCGAGCGTCGTAGCTCTTCGCGGCCCAATCCGGATGCATCTTGCCCCCTGGCAGTGCGGCGACGAGCTTGCTCAGTGCGTCCTTGACCTTGCTGCGGATGTCAGCTCGGGCCTCGCGCGTCAATGGGAACGTGGCCTCCAGTCGTCCGCCGGGCTTCACTTCATCCTCGGTTGGCAGGATGCGGACGTATACGGCGCCAGTCAGCGACACGCCCAGCGTGGTGCCCAAAGCAGCCGAGCGAATCTGGAAGTCCATGCCATGCGCACTGATGCGGATGGGGTCCGCCTCCTCGTCACCGCCACGCTCCTCTAGCGGCATCGGCATGATGAATTCCGACATCAGCGCAGCGCTCGGCTTGGCCCCGTAAACGACTTTGTAGAAGTCGCCTCGGCCGGCGAGCCGCGCCGACAGTCCGTTGAGGAGGCTGTCGACGACAGCCTCCTTGTAGGCCGGATGGATGTCGCGGGGGTTCTTACTAAGAATGGGCACTTGTCTCTCCCTTCTTGTTCGTGGTCACACGCGCTGGCGGCGGCACGACGTGTTCGACTCGGTAGACGCACCGCAACGCTTCCTGTTGCAGTTGCCGGATAACATCTTCGGGCACCTTGCGGTATGTCGCAGCGCTCTCTGGCTGGAACAGAATCTCGGCGTACCGGGCGACCAGCTCCCGCCCCAGGTACTGATTCAAACGCCGCGCATTGCGCACGAAGCCCCAGTGCTGCTCGGCCGCCTCGTCGCTGATGCCCAAGGCCTTGCAGAAGACCTTGAAGTACTTGGAATCCTTGGCGGCGTGAGGCCTTGTATCGTCCTTCGCCTGCAGGGCCAGCCAGTAGTACACGCGACCCGGCCGGCAGGCCGTGGCCTTCGGGTCCAGTTCAACCATCTTGGCGTGAATCTCGCGAGCCAGCGCCGACCGCTTAGTAGACGTGAACATCAACGCGCAGCGCCGCTGAACATCGTCGTGGTACAGCTTGAGCAGCATGCGCACAGGGTCCACCACAGAGCTCACGCCTTCGCCGTTTAGCTGCAATGACGACTCCAGCTTGGCGCGCAGCTCGTCGCTCATGTCGAAGATGAAGTCGCCGGGCTGGATGGCGCTGGCGACTGCTCGCCGGAAGGGCGGATCCTCGTCGGGAACATGACGATAGACCCAGCCAGAGGCGTACGCGCGACCACCACCTTCCAGTTCAAACTTGTAGTACGTCTGCTCCCCATTCGGGTTGTTGTGACCGTTGTCGTCGAACTTGAACGTGAGCGGCATCTCGCGCAGCTTGTTGATGCCCAGCGGGTTCGGAACCTCTGCGAGGCGCCGCTCTAGCTCCTGGGCCAGCAGACCGATACGCCCCCGGTAGGCCTTGAACGCATCCACCTCCTTCATGCTGGTGAGCGTCGTGAGCGTGGATTCGGCCTGCCGATAGGCCACCAGCACCGCAGTTCCGTGTGGCACTTCCGGATGCGTCACCAGAATGCGAAGCACGTCTGGATTGATGCCGACAAAGGTGAAGTGCTTGCTCCTACGGTCCCCAGCGAGCGTCTTGCCCACAGCAGAGAGCGTGTGCCATTCGATACGCCCTTCAGCAGTGGGCCAATCTGCTCCCAGCTTCCGCTGCAGAAAGCTATGCGCCAGCAGCACGTACCGGTTATTCGTCAGCACCAGCGAGATGCCCTGTCGGCTGGCAACTGCGTGTTTGCGGACTTCGGCCAACATGCGAGACGCCATTGGCGTGGCATCGTTCCAGTCGTCGAGAAGCTTTTCGGCCCGCGCGATGGCCCGTTCAACGGAGTCGCGTACCTGGTTTAACGCGCCGGAGTCGAGTGCTGCGGCGAGTTTGAGCTTCACAGGCGTCCAGGCGTTCTGCCGGCTGCCGTAGTCGCCTTCGCTGGCCTCCGCCGACGTCGCGGTGAGGTCGGTGTAGCCCGCCGGCATGTTGGATAGCCGCAGAACGTACATGCAGGCCTCGAGCAGTGCCTGGTAGGCTGGGCTCTCCTCATTGCCGGCCGCTGAAGTCAGACGTTGGAACGCCAGCGCAAGCTGGGATGCGTCCCGGTCGACGATGCTCACGCTGAAGTTCGAGTTGCTGCGCGGAGCGGGCTGCCAGTCGGCAGCGACCGGATGCGCCGAGAGCAGCATTTCGTCGGCTTCGGCGGCCCACACCCTCGTTGAGAGCGTGCTCACGGAATCGCGAAGTTGCGCCCGCAGGATGAAGAAGGTCTTCGGGTCGTCTGTCACGATGACGGCCCCCATGTCGGAGAATCCGTTCTCTCGTGCAAACGACAGAAAGCCGGGGATTCGCTCCACCGCCGCGTAATTCGTGCGCTTCGCCGCGTCCGTTGCGTCCAGCAGCAAGACCTCCGGGCGTCCCTGGCTCCTCAATGCCTGGGCGGCCAAAGCCGTCCGCCACGACTCCTTCTTGGCCGTGTGGTGCAGCACCATGAGGGCACCCGGCGCCTTGTCGGGGATATCCCACTCGAGGCTGACCCTCTGGCGCAAGTCGCGCCGATGCGCCAAGCGTTCGACCTTCGCAAGGGTGCGTTCCAGCGGGTTGGACGTCGTCGTGGCCCAGGCTCGCTTGGCGGGGTCGAAGACAAATGTCGGAACGAGCTCTGCCAGAGAAGGGTTCGGGGCCTCGGGTGTGTGCTGAGTAAGGTCGTTCAATGCCCACAAGGCGGCGAGGAACGCTGGCGATAACGTGCATGACTCCGGCTCGAATGCACCGTTCGCCCGCTGCACCCACAGCGTTCGATAGAGAGCACTCAGTGCCTCGCGGTTGGCGAGCACGCTATGGAGCAGCGCGCGGCAGGCGTGCGTGCCCGGATAGAGCAAGGTGCGGACGCCACGCAGGTCCTTGGCGAAAACGCGCTCGATGTTTGCCAACGCATGCAGCAGCGGCAGCGCGGTTACCTTCGCCGGCCAGACAAGGCAGAGCGTCACGCCGCCTTGGTCGGCGGCTGCGAGCAGGGTGCTCACGAGCTCTTTAGTCCAAGGTTGTGCTGCAACAGTTTCGTTGGCCGTGCGGGATTGGTAGGTCAGGTGAGCGTTGCCCGCGCGGACCTGGGCCCACGCCCGTTGTGGACGCGCTGGGGTCGGCGGCGGGGAAGGCGGCAGCGGCACTGCGCGGGGCTTGGCCGATGACGGTTTCCCTCCCACGGGCTTGGCGGCGTACTTACGAGCCCGTTCGGCTTGCTTTTCGCGTGCTTTCGCTTGGTCTGCTTGGCGGTCCGCCAGTGACTTGAATTGAGGCATTGCAAAGTCCGAACTAATGTTTGCCTTGTCTATTCATCCTTCGGAAACGAGCCCGAACGCCAGGCTCACTGCTTCGTCCATGGACCTGCCATTGGCAGCGACCCCGCGAAGTACCTGCGGGTCGGGTAGTGCAAGCTGGTTGAGCTCGAACGCCGAGACGTTGGTGGCGCCCGAGATGCACCGAAAGTAGCGCTCGACCGCGTGCGCGCTCAGGAGCTTCGCTAGCTTGGTGGGTGGCAGGGCTGGTTTGCCGCTGACCGCTTCGATGATGACGACGTGGTTCTCGCCAACAAACCCACCGTAGGTGTCAAAGACGCCCGGCGACACGGCGGCCGCCACAAGGCGCCGCGGCTGATCGTTGGACGTCACTCGTTGCATTACCACGCACGGCGACGTGACTACAGACGTGTGCTCCTTGTCTCCCAGGTCGACGAAGCGATGCTCCCCGTCATAGGCGGAGGTATCCTCAAGTCGAACGATGCCGCAGGAAACAATGTCCCGCGACCACATCAGCGGCATCGCCGTGTGTGCCTTGACTTGCCGCGCGTCCTGAAGGGATTCAAACTTGGGCCGCTTGTCTCGATTCCAGACGTACGCCCCGATGCGCACCCGGTAGCCGTAATCGGACAGGCGGAACCGCGATAAGGTGGCCGTCCTGAGTAGGGCCACATCTTCAATGGAGCGCGGGATGGGCCACACGGCGCCGGCGTTGGGCAGCGTGCATTCACCGACGCTCGTGTATTGACCAGTTCTCGAGACGACTGAGACGTTGGCTCGCACTTGCTTGCGATCCTCTTCGGCGCAGCGCCTCAGCACCGTCAATGCTGTCTCCTGCTCCACGTCGATGAACACACCTTGGCGGTCGCTGACCATGCCTATGTGCTCGACGTCGGTGTTACGGATGAGGAACATGCGCAGCCGCCCGAAGTACTGCCCGGACAGAAAGCTGGTCGGTGTGACGAGAGCGGCACGCCCTCCAATTCGAAGCAAGCGAACGCAGAGGGTGATGAAGAGACAGTAGAGGTTCGGTTGGGCCTCGATGACGTCCGAGTATGTGTCGCGCAACGGCTCCAACTCGCCGGAGGTCATCTTGCGGTAAGGCGGATTGCAGACGACGACGTCGACCGTGCCGAGGCTGGCGGCCAGGTGGATCAATGAGTTGGCCGGGTGGACCTTGAACGATGGGATGTACCCTGTCTTCTGGATCTCAGCGTGCAGGGCCATGCACAGGAAGTGCTTGGACAGCTCGCACAGCGTCTTATCCAGGTCGCCTCCGTGGAGGTGCTTTTCGATGTGCTTGAGAGTTTTAAGTGCCGATCTCCCCTCAGCCGCTAGCGCCGTTCGCATGCGCAGCGCAATGGGGGCTAAGAAGGCTGCTCCGCCGCAGGCCGGGTCCATGAAAGACTGGCTACCGAAGTCGACGCCCTGTGCAGCAAGGTCGTCAAGCAGTCCTTCGGTAAGCGACGCCGGCGTGAAGAACATTGCCAGCTTCTTCTGATAAGCCTCATCGACCAGCATGGCGTAGGAGGAACTCAGCCAGTACGTCGCCTCGAGAAAGCTTAGTTGGCCTAGAACCACCACAAAGGCCTTTATTTGTGGCTCGGCGGCGAGCCCTTTGGAATAGGGCAGAGACGGCTTCGGTAGCGCAGGGAATGCTGTCTTGCACCAAATGCGCAGGATTGTGCCGACGAGCGTCGGCGCGTCGCATCCGCATTTCTCGGTGATTTGTCCGAGGGCTCGAACGCGTCGCTTGATGGACAGCTTTGAAAACGGCGCCATCAGTCTGAGTTCCCGCTCCCACTTGCTGTAGTCGTCGCATCAATTGACAGCTTTGCGCTCATCCTTCTCCCTTGAAATGGCTGAATTTTTGGTCAGTGAACATGTGACATGACTTGCGCCACCGGCCCCGCTTCTTGAGAAGCCTGCTCATGACCGCCGTCTTGTCGTCAATCTCCCGTTTGAAACCGCACCTCAACAGGTTGAATAAACATTCTGCAACAAACCTGAGGGGCGTTTGCCGGAGATCCGGAGTAAATGCCCTCATTTGGTGCGCCGCAAATGAATTACTTCACAATATGGAAAAGCGGGAGGCCTCAATCCTTGCGAATGAAGATGTGTTGGCGTACTATGTCTAATATTTTGGACAATGTCCAGCTGCTGCCTACCATGAACCTCATCGACATCGGCCATGCCGTACGCGTGCGACGCGCTGAACTGGGCTTGTCTCAGGCGCAGTTGGCGCTCCTGAGCGGCCTGTCGCGGCAGACCCTGGTCGGCCTGGAAAACGGCACCCTGAGCGATCTGGGCGTCAACCGCGTGGGGCAGGTGATGGCGGTGCTGGGGCTGGACAGCCCCAAGCCGGATACGCTGGCGCGGCGTAAGAAGCGTGGCCTGTGGATGGCGGCCAAGACAGCCAGCGTCAGCTATGCGCGTGAACTGGGGCCTGATGCGCTGGAGCAGGTCCTAGCGAGTGGTGATGTGCCGCTCCCATTTGCCCCGCACCTGACCCATTTGCTCGATGAAGCGCCCGTGCCTATCGTCGTGATGGCTGTGGAGGAGGCCGCCTCGCGCGTGCACCTGCCACCGCGGCAGATTTGGCGCAACGTGGCAAAACTGGCCGAATCCTTGTCCGTGCACCGGCGGGCGCTGTGGGCATGAAGGCAGGTTCGCTGCCCGGCGGTTCCTGGGAAAAGCTGTTCCCGCGGGCGCTGGCGCTGATTGACGAGATCAGCCGGTACGGTGGAATCCAGGATCCGTTCTGGACCCTGGGCGGCGGGACCGTACTGATGTTCCGTTACCGCCATCGACTGAGCAAGGACATCGACATCTTCGTGCCCGATCCGCAGTACCTCGGCTTTGTCACGCCTCGGTTGAGTGACACGGCAGCGGATTTGACGCAGGACTACACCGAGCAGCCCGGCGCCTTCGTCAAACTGCAGTTCGAGGAAGGCGAGGTCGACTTCGTGGCCGCGCCAAACCTGCTGGCCGACGCTTGGGAAACCTGGGACATCGGCGGCCGCTCCGTGAAGGTGGAGACGGCCGCCGAGATCATTGCGAAGAAGATGTACCACCGTGGTGACCGGGCCACGGCGCGCGATCTGTTTGACTTTGCACTGGTGATCGAGCGCGAGCCTCAGCAACTCCTGACGGCGACGCCGTTCCTGTTGCGCCACCGAGAAGCATTCCTGTCTCAGATCCGGCAGCCGCATGCTGGATTGCCAGCTGCCTTCGACGCCATTGCTACGCTGGACTACACGTCGGGCTTCGATCACTGCGTGGCGGTGGTCGGCGAGTTCCTGGAAAGCCTGTAGTTGTTAGAGCGGCACGGCATTTATCGCGAAGGGACATGCTGATGCAGGGTGGGATATGACTACCGCGAGAAAGCGCTCCCAGGCGACAAGCCGGGAAGGGATCAACTTCGTGCGCACGCTGGTTGAGCACCACAACTGCACGTTCCAAGAGATCGATCTGCAGAACGACCTCGGAAACGATGCTTACGTCGAGTTTGTGGTCGAGGAAAGCGCCACCGGTTGCTGTGTGGCGCTGCAAATAAAGTCAGGCTCTTCATATCGCGCTGGCGGTGGACGCTACGGGTTCCAGGCCGATCGCGACCACTTCGAGTACTGGGCCTCTCACACGCTGCCCGTGCTAGCAATCATTGTCGACCCCGAGGCGAGAAGGGCGACCTGGGTTGACATAACCGATCATCTTCGACGCAACCCTGCGGCGGTCAAGAAAGGACCTTTCAGCATCTACGCTGACCAAGACTTTTCAGAGTCTTCATTTGCTGAGTTTCGGCAACACTGCCTGACCTATCGGGAACCATACAGCCGCGAGCAGAACTTCGGAAGGGCTCTGGAGGCTTTTGCCGATCGAGCGGACGATGAGCGCTGCTTTGACGGACTACGGGCGCTGTTCGCGTTCCATAGGCAGCAAGTAGCTACCTGGTACTACCTAATCTCGTGTCTCTCAAATTTTCAAGGCCGCAGAGTCCTGCGCCCTCTCGTTGCACGTCTCTGCCACATCCCCACGCATGGAGACATATTCTGGAGCCAACAGAACGTCATCGACGAAGGAGTCCGTCAGGAGGCACTTCGACTAATGCGCGAATTGTTTGATCGCGGGGACGCGCTCGCCATGCTCTCGGTGATCGACGATTCCGGCATTGATCGAGGGACCATTGGGCAGGCGGTGCATGCGCTGGTGGACACCATGGCAGATGTGCCGGCAGTGATGGAGTCGATCGCAATCGATCAGAGCCAGAGTGAGCGAATTCGACACAGCGCGATTCTGTTTGCTACCAGCTCGGCCCAGTGGCAATCCCCTGCGGTCGCTCTTGATCTTCTGGATCGAATACGGGCTTCGGTATGCAGCGATGATGAACTGCGCGCCGTGGTTGACTGGTTGGCAGGCGATCTGAAGCAGCACGGCCGTGTTTCGTTCTACTAGGACGCCATACGCTGCTTGCAAAGGTGCTCGTCATTGCTGTCACTCCACCATCACCCGAGTGCAACTCCAGAGTGAGCCGGGTGACACGGGGATCCGAGCGTTCGGCTGCCGTGCATGCCGAGTGACTCTGCGCTGACATTCCATTGCACTGGGGCAAGCAGATGCACCTGTCCAGGCGGCCGTCATGCATGGCCAGGGCGGAAACTTACACCTATGTTTCGATGTCCAACAAAAGCGATGAAACATAGGAGCAGCATGTCCTATGGCAAAACAAGTCGAAAAACTCACGGCGCTCCAAGTTCGCCGTGCTTGCCGTCCCGGCAGGTACGGCGACGGTGGTGGGCTGTACCTGCAGATCACACCGTCAGGTAACAAGAGTTGGATATTTCGGTATGAACGTTTCGGGCGTGAACACAACATGGGCTTGGGCCCTCTCCATACCATCAGCTTAGTAGAAGCCCGGCAGTCGGCTCAACAAGCCAGGAAGTACTTGCTCCAGAACATCGACCCGTTGGCACGCAAGCGCCAGCGCCGTAGACGCCCATCGATCTGGCCGGAGCACAAGCGCTTTGAAGCATGCGCCAAGGAATACATCAAGGAGCACGCGGCAGGCTGGCGCAACGAAAAGCACCAGCAGCAATGGGCGAGCACCATGCGCGACTACGTCTATCCGCACTTCGGTGCGATTGATGTGCTCAGGGTGGATACAGCGGAGGTCCTCAAGGCATTGCGGCCGATCTGGACCACCAAGACAGAGACCGCTACGCGTGTGCGCGAGCGCATCGAGCGAGTGCTGGACTGGGCGACGGTCCACCAGTATCGAGAGGGAAGCAATCCGGCACGCTGGAAGGGGCACCTGGAGGTACTTTTGCCCGCCCCGGCGAAGCTCAGAAGCGTGCGGCATCACGCCGCCTTGCCATTTCAGGAGATCGGCGAGTTCATGGCGGAACTTCGTGAGCAGCGTGGAGTGGCTGCGAAGGCGTTGGAGTTTCTCATTCTCACGGGTTGCCGCTCCGGAGAGGCACTCCGAGCCACCTGGGAAGAGATCGATCTGATCGGTGCGACATGGATCCTTCCAGCCGAGCGGACCAAGGCGGGGAGGGTGCACAGAGTGCCGTTGTCCACGGCTGCGCTACAGGTACTCGCTGCTCAAAAGGGAAAGAGCAGCAGATACGTCTTTCCAGGTGGCACAGACGAAAATCCCCTGTCGTCCATGGCCATGGCCAAGGTGCTGGAGCGCATGGGGTTTGGCGGAGTGAATACGAAGGGACTCCCCCAGTCCCAAGACTGGTGTCCATGCACCAAGATTGACTCGCGGAAGTTCAATCTGAAACGGAAAAAGGGGAAGTCCATGGCGGAGATTACACGGGCGCCGGTGGCGCGGGTAGGGGTGGACCTGTCCAAGCGGGTCTACCAGGTGCATGCAGTCGATGCCGGCGGTCGCGCGGTGATGGCCCGCGCCCTATCGCCGGATCGCTTCTTCGCATGGTGCGCGCAGTTGCCGGCCGGTTGCATCGTGGCCATGGAAACCTGTGGCGGCGCCCACCATGTGGCCCGTCGGCTGCGCCTGCTGGGCCTGGATGCCCGGCTGATCGCTGGCCACTTCGTCACGCCCTACCGCATGGCCGGCAAGAGCGGCAAGAACGACGCCAACGATGCCGCCGCCATCTGCGAGGCCGCAGGCCGACCGCACATGCGCTGCGTGCCGGTCAAGACGGCCGAGCAGCAAGGCCAGCTGGCCGTGCACCGCCTGCGGGAAGGCTTCAAGGAAGAGCGCACCGCGCTGATCAACCGCATCCGCGGCCTGCTCACCGAGTTCGGGCTGGTGTTCGCGCAAGGCCCCGATGCGTTGCGTCTGGTGCTGGCCGGGGGGTGATCGAAGATGCCAGCAACGACATCCCCGGCGTGGCACGGCTGGCCTTGCAGCGTGCACATCTGCACTGGATCGACATCGACCTGCAGATCGCCTGGTGCGACGAGCGCATCGCCGCCCATGTGCGCGCCGATGCGCGGGCCACCAAGGCCGCTGCGCTGCTGGGCATTGGCCCGACCACGGCATCGGCCTTGGTGGCCAGCATCGGCGAGTTTGGGCAGTTCGCCCATGCGCGCCAGTTCGGTGCCTGGCTCGGCCTGGTGCCCAGCCAGAACTCCACCGGTGGCAAGGCCCGGCTGGGAGGCATCACCAAACGCGGCGACGACGACCTGCGCACGCTGCTGATCCAGGGCGCCAAGTCGGCCGTCATGAGCGCAGCCAAACGCAGCGATCGCATCAGCTGCTGGCTGGTGCAACTCAAAGAACGCGTGGGCTGGCAAAAGGCCGTCGTGGCGCTGGCCAACAAGAACGCGCGCATCTTGTGGGCGGTGCTCACGCGCGATGGCGTGTTCGACCCCGACCATGTGCCCGCGATACCAGCGGCGCGGCAAAAGCCGGCGCCGACCTGAAGAGTTGTTCTGAATTGGACGTGCGACAAGCAGATACCCACCACAGGTCAGACCGGCGGCAGGTGAGCTCGATAACCCTGACGTGCTTCAAGCACGACGAGTGAATGGAGTCCTGTCGAGCGGTTCGTATCTGGGGCCTCGGACCAATTGGCCGACACAAGCCCGCCTGTAGATGTGCAGTCTGTCCTTTCGCGGTGGCTTCTGGCTTCATCGTGCGTCTGCGATCAATGAATGCGAATACCGTTGATCAGAAAGAAAGCCTATGAGGTGGTGTTGACGGAGTGGGAAGTCCCTGTAGACGGTTAGCCGAGTGACACCGGGTTGGATCGTTCGGTAGCCGTGTATGCCGAGGTGACTCTCCACTGACATTCCATTGAACTGATCAAGCAGATCAACTCGTTCAAGCCGCTGGCAGAAACATGAGGAACCTAGGGCGTTGGCGGCCGCTCTGTGAAGGTTGCGATTCCATTGGAAGGTCTACATGCCTGCCCGTACCACCGCCAACCAGATTTCCTTCCGCTACCGGTCGGTGGACAGCGCCACCGGCATCACGCGAGAAACCGCCAAGCGTTTGGCCGAGTACCTCGGCGTCGATGAAACGCAGGCAATCCACCGTGCGCTGCACGAACTGGCCGTTCGGGTGCTGCCGCAATACGAGGCCGACGATGGCCCGCTGACGGCGGCTCAGGTCCGCCAAATCAGGAAACGGGTTCCGCAGGGAGCGAAGCGGTCGGTGCGGTCGGGCCTGTTCAGCACGGAGACGGCATGATCCGCTCGCTCCACCGTGCTCGGAGCCGACCCGGCAGCCCCAGCCACATCAGGAAGTCGCGCAGCGGCGCGGGATAGAGGACGCAAGCGTGAACGGGACATGCCTCATTCATAGCCCATGTGCAACTCTTGCGCCTGCTTGGCCCGTTCCTCCATGATCTGCTCGCTCGTCTGGTCGCGCTGGGGAATGCTCCGCTGGCAGCGACAGCTCTGGAACTGAAGCAGCGTTTCCAGCCTTGTGCCCACTGCCCGACCAGATGCCGCGGTGGTGTGCGTGGCAGGATTCCAGACAAGCGCTATCGCTTGCGTCCGCGCGGGGCCAGCAGTTCGGAACGTCCAATGACCTCCCGCTGCGGCTTGGCCGTCTCGGGGGCCGAGAAGCCTGCCTCGGCGATTGCCTGGTCGAGCCCCTTGAACGGGGCTGCCCTCTTGGAACTGCGCAGCGATGACATCCCCTCGTTCCAGGCATGCACCATCTGCTTGGCCGTCTCGCGCCAGCGCAGTTCGTTCTTGCCTGCGCCGATCACTTCCCTACCAACCTCCACCGCCGATTCGCACAGTTGCTCGACCATCTCGGCATAACGGCGTGGCGCGATGCCCAGGCGCGTGTTGAAGAATCGCTCGAGCGCCTTCCCGGCAGCCCAGGTCTGGCGGCCGTCGATCGAGAGCCCGGGCGGATTTGCGGCATAGCGCGGATAGGCTTGCGTGGTCACGATGTCGTAGACCGGCGTGTAGCCGACATCGGAGAGCGAGGTGTAGTACAGCGAAATGTTCTTCGCGTGGCAGTCGGCGTTGCGCACCACGTAGTTCGTCAGCAGGTGCCAGCCCAGGTGTTCCAACTGCGCCCGCACGCGCGCCGGTGGAAGGTAGGCGCGCGTGGCGTTCATAACCTTCTCCGTGGTCGTGGCGTACTTCTCGTGGGGCGGCAGGCCCAACAGGCTGCAGGCATCCTCCAGCCCGTAGGTGGGTACGCCGTTGGCATCGACGTCGAAGCGCTCGACGATCAGGACGCGGCCATCGTCGGACATCTGCGTTCTGGCGACCGGCACCACGTTCAGCCGCTCCAGCACGCGCATGCTGTAGAACTCGTTGAAGCCCAGGTAGGGCGTGTTCTCATCGGAGCCCTTGACGATGTGCCGGCTGGTGCGCAGCGTGGGCTTGCCGACCGGCTCGCGCTGCGTGCCATCAGTGGCCTCGGGCGCGAGAAACTTGGGCACCATGCCGGAGATCGACGCACGGGCGTAGCGACGCACCAGGCCGGCGAAGTGCTCGGTGGCGTTGTCTCCCTTGAGCAGTTGCGCGATGTCCAGCGGTGCCAGATTCTGGCCAGGCGTGGCGCCCTCGGGCGTGACTGTGACACGGCCGATCCCGCTGCCGCCGACCACGGCCAGCAGCGACAGGTCGGTGCCATCGAGCTGGGGGCCGAACTCCTCGCGGATGATGCTCAGCAGATAGCCCTCGGGCAGGTTTTGGCGAAAGAACGGGTGCAGGTCGCGCGGCCAGCGCCAGGGCGCTTTGCGCACGGGCATGGCCAGACTGACGAAGTCCACCTCGGCGGTGCCCGGCAGGTACTTCAGCACATATTCATCGCGTTCGCGGTAGAGCCGCGCGACGAGCCGGCCACAGACCTGGACGTCCAGCCTCACGGCGTGTCATCCTGCCGCTGCTCGGCGAGGATGTCCTCGACGGTGCGGGCATGGCCCAGCTTCACGGCCTTCAGGTCGTACCCTGCGGCTTCAAGCAACCGGACCAGGGCAGACACGCTCATGTCGCCTTTGGCCACGGTCTCCATGCGGGCGACGGTCGTGCGCGAGACACCCGCACGCTGGGCCAGTTCGCCCTGGCTGAGACCTGCCTTCTTGCGGGCGTCTTTCAGCATTTCGGCGACGTCGAGGAGTGTGGTCATGTGTCTGATGGGGTACAAAAATAGGCTAATTGAGTGAAATTGTAGCCCATAGGATATTTTTTAAAGCTTTCTAGGCGAGTGCGACAGATGCCAGCTCAGTAGAAACACCTCCTGGTTTCGGTCGGCTGTGGCATCACCCTCCGCTTCGGCGGTGGAAAAGGGCACTCGGCGTCGAATCATGTCAGCTAGCAAGTGATCCGCTCAGCAGCCCAGGGCGAGCACCGCGTGCCCACTGCGGCGGGCGCTCGTTTCCGTATGAGGGCTGCTGCCATTTGCCATCCCACCACAGGAAAGCCGTCTTCTCCTGGGCGCCGCCCCGTGGCGCGACGCCGACGACGCACATCGCCAAGCTTCCGCTCAGCCTGATGGGCGGCCGATAGGCCGACTTCACGACTTCGGTGGACAACGAATGGCTGTGCCTCCGGCTGCTGAAGGCCTACGAATTGGGCGTCGCCACGGCCCACATCGCGACCTTCGGCAAGCAACGCGTGCTCGTAGTGGAGCGCTTCGACCGGCGCACCGCGCCCGATGGAAGATGTTTGATGCGCCTGCCCCAAGAGGACTTCTGCCAGGTGGAGGGCTGCTCACCGCTGCGCAAGTAGGAAAACGAAGGTGGTCCGGGCCTGAGGGCATCATTCTCGACGCTGCGCCAATCGCAGAACGCCGAGGCGAATATGCGGACCCTGATGACCGCGCAGGCGCTGTTCTGGCTCTTGCGCGCCCCGGACAGCCATGCCAAGAACTTCAGCATCCAGATCCTCCCGGGCGGGTGCTTCCAACTGACCCCGCTCTACGACATGATGTCTGCCTACCCGGTTCTCGGCGGCGGCCCGAACCAGTAGTCTCCTCGGGAGATCAAGCTGGCCATGGCCCTACTCGACAAGAACAGGCACTACGAGATGTTCGGAGTCCAGCGCCGCCACTTCCATGGCACGGCGCAGAAGGTCGGCTATGCCCCCAACGCCGAGCCCATCATTGAGGACATCCTCGCGCGCACGCCTGCCGCCATTGCAGCGGTGCAGGCGGCGTTGCCCCCCGGCTTCTCTGCGCGCGTTGCTAACGCAGTACTCGGTGGGCTCGCGCAGGCGGCCGCCGCTCTTGAGGCGACACCCGCAACTTAGCGAGCACGACAGCCTGCGTAGCCCCAGCATCCTACCCAACCAGCACTGCGAGCCTTCGCAAGGGGGTGGAGCTGAACAAGTCCGTCGCCGCGCCGCCGTTACCCTCCTGCTTGATCCACGCATGGAACGTCTACGACCCTCCAGGCGGAGATGCGCGCGGAGATTTTGCGCGGCGCCGGGAATGTTCCGTCCAGGCCGACAATGGCGCCATCGCGCCGCTCAGCGAAGGCGTGGGAAACAGCCAGGCTGTGGCATGATTTGCTGCGTGGGTGTAGTTTGATGCGCGTGATTCATCGACGAGGTTGGCGATTGCAACATCATGTCGTGCCACATTGTGTCAAGCAAGCCCACTGGTTTTGACGGTATCTCTGACGGTACGAAGGAACTCGAGAATCGCTGGAACCCGCATAAACACTGGGTGTGTGGGTCTAGTGAATAACCGAGTGGGAGTGAGATATGGAAATTTCTCTTTTTAAATCAACAGCTTACGACAAATTTCAAAGATAGTTCACTGGCGTCTCAATCCTTATAAGCTATTGATCTCAAAGGAATCTTCCTCGGTACCTCCTGCACGTCAGGGGCTGTCAGATGAAGGTTTTGACGGCATGGCTGGCGATACGAACGTACCCATCACTGCCGGGCAGCGCATCGTGCTGCTGGCCAACGGTCACGCATCGCTGGAGAACCCGGACTTCGACCCGGCCCCGGTGGTCAAGCTGTTCACGCCGGACGGCGGCGCGACCTGGCTGTTGAACGAGATTGATCCCGATGACCACGACCACGTTTTCGGTCTTTGCGACCTGGGGCTGGGGATGCCGGAACTCGGCTGGGTCAGCTGGAACGAACTGGCGAACGTGCGCGGTGGGCCGGGCGCTGCCGATCGAGCGCGACCTGTCTTTCCAGGCCAAGAAGCGGTTGAGCGCCTATGCGCGCGACGCTCGGCTGGCCGGGCGCATCGTTGTCTGATCCGGCCAAAGGGGTACCTTCGCGTGCCCCTACCGCGCAAGCTCAGTGCGGTCTCTTTTCGTCGGGACGCAAGGTCAACACCTGCACACCGCTCCCGGTGACGGCGACGGTGTGCTCGCACTGCGCGGACAGTCGTCCGTCGCACGTGACCACCGTCCAACCATCCTCTTCGGTTCGGACGGCACGCCGTCCTTGGTTCACCATCGGCTCGATGGTGAACACCATGCCTTCCCGTAGCACCAGGCCCGTTCGCGGCTTGCCCCAGTGCAGCACCTGCGGCTCCTCGTGCATCTCGCGCCCGATGCCGTGTCCGCAGTATTCCCGGACGATCGAATAGCCATTCCTGCGGGCGTGCCGCTCGATGGCGTGGCCCACGTCGCCGAGCGTCGCGCCTGGACGGACGGCCTGGATGCCTTTCCACATCGCTTCGTAGGCCACCTGCACGAGTCGTCGGGTCGGCTGCGACACCTCGCCCACCAGATAGGTCTTGCTGGAATCGGCGATATAGCCGTTCTTCTCCAGCGTGATGTCGAAGTTGACGATATCCCCGTCGTGCAGGATGTCTGCGGTGGATGGAACGCCGTGGCAGACCACGCTGTTGGGGGAGGCATTGAGCGCGTAGGCGTACCCGTACTGGCCCTTGCTGGCCGGGCGGGCACGGAGTTCATGGACGATGAGGTCATCGACCAGCTCGTTGACCTGCATGGTGGACATGCCGATCAGGCTCAACCCGTCGAGATGGCCGAACACCTGCGCCAGCAGCCGGCCCGACTCCGCCAGCAGTGCGATTTCCTCCGGCCGTTTGGTCATGGCGATGCCATCTTGAGGGGTTGCGCCGCAACGCCTGCGGCCCGCAACTCACCGGCAACGATGTCGTTGAAGCTCTGCGTCGGGTTCATTTCGCACAGCATGCCGATCCTGATCCAGAAGGCCGCCTGCGCGTTGATTGACCGGCACGACACGGCGCTTGCCTTGCGCAGTTGGTCGTGCAGGTCGTCGTCGATGTTCACGATGCCCATGCTGCGAACTCTATATGGAACATATATGAATCATATAGTCCGATCGCTGCTGGTGCAACCGACCTTCGCGGAACGACCAGAAGCCGTGTTTTCGTGCCGTCCCGTTCAACTAGGCGTTCGCCCTCCAGGGGAACGATCCGGTGCAACTCGTGCCAGCGGCGAATGGTGCGTCGAAAGGGAAGGGGGACAGCGTCTCGTAGGCTGCCGTGCGTGGCAAGGGAAGCGAATGGCCTGGCGTTGGCGCCGGCCGCATGGGATTCCATGCATGATCGACCCACCGGGGGGGGCGTCAGTGCGGGGTCAGAAACTGCCCTATGCGCTGTAGTTCCTCGTCCAGCGCGCTGCGGAAGGTTGCGCCCTGCGGCGCCGTGCCGGCCGCGTAGCCGAATAGCGGGTGCCAGGCTGCCTTCGCTCACCGACACGTTGGCCCAGCCGATCACCCGGTCACGCCGGAGCATGGGCAGTGCGTAGCAGCCGAACCGGCGCTGGGCCGGTGGTGTGTAGGCCCCGAACTTGTACGTCCAGCCCCAGAGCAGCGTGAAGCGGCGCCGGTCCCAGACCACCGGATCGAAGGGGGCGAGCAGGCGCAGGCGGTCATCGGTGGCGTAGCGGCGCGAGCGCGGGTTTTCGTCGGCGGGCCAGTACCAGGGGATTCCATCGATGCGGCAACTGCCCGGATGCTCGCGTGCCAGCCGCAGCGCTGCCTGGGTCTGTGCCGTCAGGTGCGGTGTGCGCCGTAGCCGAGCAGCCGCACCAGGTGGGTCAGGCTGGCGGCCAGCAGCGGCGCGTACTTGCGCACCACCAGGTCGATCAAGGCGGTGGCGCGCCGGGCACTTCCGGCGGAGCTGCCGTCCGCGGGCGGGTGTGCCGCCGCTTCGTAGACGCGTGTGCCGCTGTCGCGCCGCTTGACCCGCAGCAGGCCGCGGTAGTGCATGCCATCGAGCAACTGCGGGCTGGCGTTGCTCGAACCGCCCCAATGCTGGATCGCGGCCGGCAGCGTGGTCGGCGTGCGCAGAGTGCACGCGACCGCGTAGCGGCGCAGGTCTTCGAGGCTCGGTTCCGTGGGCACGTGGGCATTGAAGCACAGGGAGGAAACGCCGCTCGAGTTGCGACTGCTGGACGTCCCAGGCCAGGAAACATGGCCGGTCGCGCTGTCGTGCGCGTAGCGCACCGAGCCCCTTGCGGGGCTGCGTCTCTGTTGGGCTTCCATCATTCCCGCGCTCCGCTCGGCTGACGCCTCCTGGCCGGCTTCGCGGCTTTCGGGTGCTCAAGTCCGGGATCGAGAGCGCACCGGTGTCCCACCGCCTGCCCGAGCGCATTCGCGCACCCCAGCATCTTCTTCATGGCGCTGGTGCTGCCCGCGTGATGCGCCAGCGCCTGCGCCATGCCGGCAGCGCGCTGTCACCCGAGGCAGCGCTGCAGCAGGTGTGCATCGACCAGGCCGCGCCGATCGCCGGCATCATCACCATCCACACCGAGCAGGCCGGCACGCTGGCCGCATCGAAGAGCAAGAAGCCCTCGCTCCACACCCAGCTCCCCCTTCTGCAGTGGCGCGTTTTGACCGTGGCCTATACAGATCAATGCATTGGCACAGTTGGTGTCGAACTCGGAGACTCCCAGCGAGCGGCAGAGCGAGAACTCCTCCACGTTGTCAGGCACTGGAGCACCGTTGCATTCCAACGATTTCTCCCGCACTCCAGCGGGATGCCGTGCGGGCTTCTTTCAGCGCGCCAGCAGCGCTTCGACGCCCTGCAGGTCCTCAGGCCGCAGCGTGCCGTTGGCCTGGCGCAGCCGCAGGCCGCCCAGCAGCACGTTGTAGCGCGCCTGGGCCAGGTCGCGCTTGGTCTGGTAGAGCTGGCTCTGCGCGTTCAGCACGTCGATGTTGATGCGTACGCCGACCTGGTAGCCGAGCCGGTTGGCGTCCAGCGCGCTCTGGCTGGAGGCTTCGGCCGCTTCCAGGGCGGCGACCTGGCCCTTGCCGGACACCACGCCGAGGTAGGCCGAGCGGGTGTTCTGCACCACGGTGCGGCGTGCGGCCTCCAGGTCGGCGCCGGCCTTCTCTTCGAGCGACAGCGTCTCGCGCACGCGGTTCTGCACCGAGAAGCCGGCGAACAGCGGCACCGTCAGCTGGACGCCGACGGTTCCCTGGTTGCTGCGCGTGCCGTAGCCGAAGCCGGTGTTCGGACTGCCCTGGGGATTGCGGCTGACGCCGTAGCTGGCCTGCAGGTCCAGCGTGGGCTTGTGGCCGGCGCGGGCCTTGTCGGTCTCCAGCCGGGCCACGTCCAGCGCCAGCAGCGCCTGCTGCACGGCGGGGTGCCCGGCCTCGGCCTGCTGCGCCAGGCTTTCCGCGTCGCCCGGCAGCGCCGGCAGCGGCACCGGCTGCACCAGCGGCACGGGCGTGGTGTCGCGCCGGCTGACCACGGTGTCCAGCGCCAGCTTCTTCACGCGTAGGTCGTTCTCGGCCGCGATCTCCTGGGCCTGCACCAGGTCGTGCCGGGCCTGGGCCTCGCGCGTGTCGGTGATGGTGGCGGTGCCGACCTCGAAGTTGCGGCGCGCCGAGGCCAGCTGCTCGCCCACGGCGGCCTTCTGCGCCTGCACGAAGGCCAGCGTGTCCTGCGCGGCCAGTACGTCGAAATAGGCCTGGCTGACCCGGATCACCAGCTCCTGCTCGGCCACCAGCAGCTGCGCGCGGGCGATGTCGGCGAGCTTCAGGCCCTGCTCGTAGCCGGCCAGGTTGGCCGGGCGGTACAGCGGCTGCGTCGCGCCGACGGTGGCGGTCAGCCCGGTGTACGTGCGGTCCAGCGGCGGCATGGTGCTGTCGTAGCTGTTGCGCGTGGCGCCCGCGGACAGGTTGACGCTGGGCAGCAGCAGCGCGCGCGCCTGGTCGGCCTTGGCCAGGTCGGCGTCGTACTGGGCGCGCGCGGCCTGGTAGGTCGCGTCGCTGGCACGCGCGGCCTCGTACAGCTGCACCAGCGTCTGCGCCTGCAGCGGGGCGGCGGCCAGCAGGGCGGCCAGGGCGGCGAGGCGCCGGCGCGGCGCCGTTCTTCGGAAGGGGGAGGCGGGCGGCATGTCCGGAGCGGGGCGTCAGAAGTTGTGAGCGCATCGATCGCGCCCACGACGGGGTGCGCCGGGCCCCGGTTGTAGGCGCAGGCCGCCGCCCGGATGGGTGCCGGGGCCAGGGCTGCAACGCCCGCATGGAGCCTGGCGCGCCCCGGCCCGCAGGGCGAGGCCCCGGGCATGGCATTGGCGATGCGAGTGGGCGCTCATCGGAGGCCTTGCGTGGACGGGAGGGATGCGTTCACAGCTTCTCAATAGCGCGGAACGCCCGGGTCGCGCTGCAGCGACCAGGCGTCGATGCCGCCGCTGAGGTTGGCGACGTGCGCGAAGCCCTGCTGCGCCAGGAACTGCGCCACGCGCAGGCTGCGCGCGCCGTGGTGGCACAGGCAGGCCACCGGCTGGTCCGGGTCGAGCTCGGCCAGGCGGGCCGGGATCTCGCCCATCGGGATGGCCAGCAGCGTGAAGCCCTCGGGGCGGACGCTGGCCACGGCCAGTTCCTGCGGTTCGCGCACGTCGAGCACCGTGACCGTGCCGTGCGGCGCCTTGTGCCGTTGCCAATCGGCCAGGCCGGCCGGGGAGACGTGGTCGATCATCGGTGCCGCGGGCCTCATCAGAACTGGAAGGCCGAGGGTTCGGGGAAGTTCAGCAGGCGCGGCACGATGGCGTCCCAGGGCGTGGCCGTCTCGTAGCGGCCGTCGCCGGCATGGGTGATGACCTGGGCGCGCATGATGGGCTCGCTGCCGGCGATGGCGAACAGCCGGCCGCCGGGCTTGAGCTGCGCCAGCAGCGCCTGCGGCACGGCGGCGACGGAGCCGCTCAGCAAGATGGCGTCGAACGGGCCGTGCGCGGCGGCACCCTGGGCACCGTCGGCGTGGCGCACCTCCACGTTGGAGATGCCGGCCGCGCGCAGGTTGGCACGTGCGGTCTCGGCCAGCCCGGCATGGATCTCCAGGGTCAGCACGTGCTCGGCCAGGTGGGCCATCAGCGCCGCGCTGAAGCCCGAGCCGGTGCCGATCTCCAGCACGCGGTCGGTCGGGGCCAGCCGCAGGTCCTGCACGCTGCGGGCTTCCACGCGCGGGGCCAGCATGCACTGGCCCAGGCGCAGCGCCTCCTCGTGCGGGGTCAGCAGCGGCACTTCCGTGTCGACGAAGGCCAGCGCCCGCAGCGCGGGCGGCGTGAAGTCCTCGCGGCGGACCTGCTGCAGCAGCTCCAGCACGGCCGGATCCAGCACGTCCCAGGGGCGGACTTGCTGCTCGATCATGTTGAAGCGGCTGAGTTCGATGTCGGCGGGGCTCATGGTGTAGGCGTGGGACATGGCGCAGGGCAATCGGGGGAGAGTGCGGATTCTAGAGGGGTGGTCCGCGGCCGCCGTCACCGTCCCAGGCGCAGGGCCAGCCATTCGCGCAGGATCTGCTGCGAGGCCGATAGGCCGTAGGCCGAGGGCAGCCACTCCAGCAGCGGGCGCTGCAGCGGCACCACGAAGCCCATCGGCGCCGGCAGCACCGCCAGGCCGGCCGCCTCGAAGGCGCGCACCGAGCGCGGCATGTGCCAGGCGCTGGTGACCAGCGCGATGCGCTCGACGCCGTCGCGCTGCAGCAGCGCCGCCATGTTGCGGGCGTTCTCGAGGGTGTCGCGCGAGGCGCCTTCGGCCCAGCGCAGCGGCGCGCTGCCGGCGCGCGCCAGCAGGCGGGCCACGGCGTCGGCCTCGTCCGGATGCCCGGCCTCGCCGGCATTGGCCCAGCCCACGCCGCCGGAGAAGCCCAGCGGCAGGTCGCTCTCGCGGGCCAGCCAGCTGCCGTACAGCGCGCGTGCAGCCGTGTGGCTCGACGGCAGCGGACCTTCGAATTCCGGCACGCGCGGATACAGTCCGCCACCCAGCACCACCACCGCCTGGATGTGCTGCGCCTGCAGTCGGGCCGCGGCCTGGGCCTGCGGCAGCGCCGTGAACTGCGGCAGCAGCGCCTGCGACAGCCGCACCGCCACCGCGTTGCAGCTGAGCAGCCACAGCGCCGCCAGTCCCGCCAGCGCCAGCGCACGGCCGGCGCGGCGCCAGCGCCGTGCGAGCAGCCAGCCGAACAGGACGAGCAGCAGCAGGCCGGCCGGCGGCAGGACCAGCGTGGAGAGGATGGGTCGCCATTCCGCAGGATGCATGGGGCGCGCATTCTGTCATCCGGCCACGGCACAATGCCGCCCTTGATTCGACGAAGGACGAGACCATGGCGACGACGGAGACCATCACGCTGGGCGGTGGGTGCTTCTGGTGCACCGAAGCCGTGTTCAAGGAAGTGCGTGGCGTGCTCGACGTCGAAAGCGGCTACGCCAACGGCACCGTGCCGCAGCCGAGCTACGAGCAGGTCTGCACCGGCGGCACCGGCTGCTGCGAGGTGGTGCGGCTGCAGTTCGATCCCGCCCAGGTCACGCTGCGCGAGATCCTGGAGATCTTCTTCGTGGTGCACGACCCCACCACGCCGAACCGCCAGGGCAACGACGTGGGCACGCAGTACCGCAGCGGCATCTACGTCGAGCGCGAGGAGCAGGCCGCCGTGGCGCGCGAGCTCATCGCCGAGCTGCAGGCGCAGCCCGGCATGCCGCCGGTCGTGACCGAGGTCCTGCCGCTGGCCAGCTACTGGCCGGCCGAGGACTACCACCAGGACTTCTTCGAGAAGAACCCGCACCAGGGCTACTGCATGGCCGTGGCCGTGCCCAAGGTGGCCAAGTTCCGCCAGACCTTCGCCCGCCTGGCCCGGTGATGCGGGCTGCCGCCATGCGCACACACAGGCCGGGCTGGCTGCTCGGCCTGCTGCTGTGCGCCTGGCTGGCGGCCCAGACGCTGGGCCTGGCCCACCGCGAACTGCACGCGCCGGCCCCGGGCGCCGCGGCCCAGGTGGCGGGCGCGCACGGCGACGCGTTCCACGCCGCCGGCTCGGACTGCCGGCTGTACGACCAGGCCGGCCTGGCCGACCTGCTGGCCTGCGCCGCCCTGCCGGACCTGCCGGCCGCCGCCATACCCGTGCCGGCCGCGTTGCCGCGGCCGGCGCTGCGCGCCCGCCCGGCGCCGCCGTTCCACGCCCGCGGCCCGCCCGCGCCTCGCTGACTCCACCCGCCACGCGGCTGCGCGCCCCGTCCTGCACGGGACGCGCGTGCCGCCGCATTGTTTTCCCGGATTCGACGAGGCCCTTTTCATGCCCCATACCTTCCCGCGCAGCGCGCTGGCCGCCGCCGTCGCCTGCACCACGCTGGCCTGCTGGAGCCAGACCCCGACCTCCACGCTGCAGGAGGTCACCATCACCGGCAACCCGCTCGGCTCGACCGATGTCGTCGCGCCGACCACCCGCCTCGAAGGCGACGAACTGCTGCTGCGCCGCCAGGGCACGCTGGGCCAGACGCTGGACGGCCTGCCCGGCGTGAGCAGCACCTATTTCGGGCCGAACGCCAGCCGGCCGGTGATCCGCGGCCAGGACGGCGACCGCATCCGCGTGCTGCAGAACAGCGGCGCGATGCTGGACGCCTCGGGCCTGAGCTTCGACCACGCCGTGCCGTCCGACCCGCTGACGGTCGAGCGCGTCGAGGTGCTGCGCGGCCCCGGCGCGCTGCTGTACGGCGGCAGCGCCGTCGGCGGCGTGGTCAACCTGATCGACAACCGCATCCCGCGCAGCGCGCTGTTCGGTGCCGCGGGCGGCGTGACCGGCGCGGCCGAGGCCGGCGTGTCCACCGGCGACCACGGGCGCGACGGCGCGCTGCTGCTCGAAGGCGGCAACGACCGCTATGCGCTGCATGCCGACGTCAGCAGCCGCCGCACCCGCGACGTGGCCGTGCCGCTGGCGCTGCCGTGCACCCAGCCCGGCCACGAGGGCGAGGCGCACCGCATCTGCAATTCCGCCAGCGACACGCAGAGCGGCGCCGTCGGCGGCTCGGTGTTCTTCGACCACGGTTACCTCGGCGCCTCGGTCTCGGACTACCGCAGCGACTACGGCACCGTGGCCGAGGACGCGGTCACGATCGGCATGCGCTCGCGCCGCTACGCGCTGCAGGGCGAATGGCGCAACCTGCCGGGCTGGATCCGCGGCGTCAAGTTCCAGGCCGCGCACACGCGCTACCACCACACCGAGTTCGAGGGCGACGAGGCCGGCACACGCTTCCGCAACACCGGCAACGACCTGCGGCTGGAGGCCCGCCACGCGCCGCTGGGCCCGCTGGAAGGCGTGATCGGCCTGCAGCTGGACGCCAACCGCTTCGCCGCCGAGGGCGAGGAGGCCTTCGCGCCGCCCAGCCGCACCCGCCAGCAGGCGCTGTTCCTGGTGGAGGAGTTGCCGACCAGTTGGGGCAAGTGGACGCTC
Organism: Pseudorhodoferax sp.; assembly: GCF_047601025.1. NCBI lineage: Bacteria > Pseudomonadati > Pseudomonadota > Betaproteobacteria > Burkholderiales > Comamonadaceae > Pseudorhodoferax > Pseudorhodoferax sp. The sequence goes on along the minus strand of NZ_JASGJZ010000001.1, from coordinate 4,680,903 downwards.
GGTGCGCGCACCGAGCGGGTGCGCGTGCGCTCGGACGGCAGCAGCGACCCGGACGTGACGCGCTTCGCCGCCGGCGAGCGCCGCTTCGATCCGCTGAGCCTGGCGGCCGGCGCGCTGGTGAAGCTGACGCCGCAGTGGCAGTTCACCGCCAACCTGGCGCACAGCCAGCGCGCGCCGCGCGACTACGAGCTGTTCGCCAACGGCCCGCACCTGGCCACGGCCGCCTGGGAGACCGGCGACCCCGGCCTGCGCAAGGAGAAGTCCGACAGCCTGGACCTGGGCCTGGCCTGGCAGGACGGCCCGCACAAGGCCGCGCTGAACGTCTACACCAGCCGCTTCTCGAACTACATCGGCCTGGTCGACACCGGCCACACCCGCAGCGTGGACGGCACGCTCGACCCGGAAGATGCCGACGAGGCGCTGGCCGACATGCGCTACGCCGGCGTGCGTGCGCGCTTCACCGGCGCAGAGGCCAGCGGCACCGTGCGCCTGCTGGGCGCCGGCGGGCTGGGGCGGGCCGCCGGCGGCGGGCAGCTGGACCTGCTGTGGCGTGCCGACCTCGTGCGCGCGACCAACCGGGACAGCGGCGAGCCGCTGCCGCGCATCGCGCCCGCGCGGGTCGGGACCACGCTGGCCTGGACCAGCGGCCCGTTCGGCGCGCAGATCGGCATGGACCATGTGCGGGCCCAGCGCCGCGTGCCATCCACCGGCCAGCGCGCCACCGACGGCTACACGCTGTGGAACGCCGCGCTGAGCTGGCGCATGCCGCTGGGCGGTGCGGAGCTGACCTGGTTCGCGCGCGTGGACAACCTGACCGACGAACTGGCCTACAGCGCCGTCTCGGTGCTGACGACCACGGCCTTCCCGAAGGCGCCGCTGCCCGGGCGCAGTGCGCGGCTCGGTGCGCGGCTGACGTTCTGATCGCGGACGCGCGCCCCGGGGTGGCCCTGTTCAGAAGGAGTGCATGCGTCGATCGCGGCCACGACGGGGCGCGGCGGGCCGCAGGCCGCCGCCCTGGCCGGGGACGCCAGGACAAGGACTGCGACGCCCGCGTGCGGCCCGGCGTGCCCCGGCCCGCAGGGCGCGGCCCGACGAGCGCCGGTGGTGCGAGAAACAGGTGGTTGCCGGGGCGCGCGTGGGCGAGAGCGGTTCGTTCACGCTTTCTCAGGCCCCGCGGAAGCAGGACAGGCCCCAGGGCGTGAGCTTGACCGGCAGGTGGTAGTGCCGGTCGGTGTCGGCGATGGCGAAGCGGAACACCTGCACGCCCATGAACGGCGGCTCGGGCAGGGCGGTGCCGCGGGCCCGGTAGTAGTCGGCCACGTGCAGCCGCAGCTCGTACTCGCCGGCGCCCAGCGGCTCGGGCACGCCTTCGATGGCGTCCACCAGGCCGTTGCCGGCCACCTTGCCCGACACCACCTCGCGCCACCGGCCCTCGGCGCAGTGCAGCACGTCGACGCGCATGTCGCGTGCGACACGTCCGTTGGCGACATCGACGACGTGGACGGAGAGGGTCTGCATGGCGTGGAGCGGTGGTGGCGACGCGGCGCATTCTAGGAAGGTGGGGACGGCGGCCGGAGTAAGCTCCGCGCCCGTGCCGCATCCCGTCGTTTCCGCGCTGTCACCCGTCGTGCTGCTGATCCTGGCCGGCTTCGTGGCCGCGCGGCGCGGCTGGGTCGGCACCGGCTCGGTCAAGGACCTGTCGAACCTGGTGTTCCACCTGCTGGCACCGGCGTTGCTGTTCCGCTCGCTGGCGGTGGCCGAGCCGGGCAGCTTCGACCTGCTGCCGGTGCTGGCCTATTTCCTCGCCGCCGGCCTGATCTTCGCGGGCACGCTGTGGCGCTGCGGCTTCGGCCGCCGCGCGACCGTGCTGGCCATGGCCAACACCTACAGCAACTCGGTCGGGATCGGCATCCCGCTGATCGGGCTGGCCTACGGGCCGGCCGGGCTGGTCACGCTGCTGGCGCTGGTCTCGCTGCACTCGGTGCTGCTGCTGACCAGCGCGACGCTGGCGATCGAGATCGCCGTGGCGCGCGAAAGCGGGGCGCAGGAGCGTGCGCCGCACCTGCTGCGCACGCTGGCCGAGGCCGTGCGCAAGACGCTGCTGCATCCGGTGCCGCTGCCGATCCTGGCCGGCGTGCTGTGGGCGCGGACCGGCTGGGGCCTGCCGCCGCTGGTCGACCAGACGCTGGCGCTGCTGGGCCAGGCCTTCGCGCCGCTGGCGCTGGTGCTGGTCGGCGTGACGCTGGCGCGGACCGCCATCGCTGGCCACTGGCGCGGTGCGCTCGGGCTGGCGCTGGCCAAGAACCTGCTGCACCCGGCGCTGGTCTGGGGCTTCGCCACGCTGCTGGGCATCGACGGCCTGCCGCGCACCGTGATCGTCGTGGCGGCGGCGCTGCCGATCGGCGCCAACGTGTTCCTGTTCTCGCAGCGCTACGGCGTGGCCGAGGCCGAGGTGACGGCGGCCGTGGGCGTGTCCACGCTGCTGGCGCTGGCCACGGTGTCGCTGGTGATGGCGCTGGCGTAGGCGCGCGGGGGGCTTCGGGAAACCCCTGATGCGCAAACGTTAGCGCAAACGTTTTGCCATGCCTATATTCGCCGGTTCGAGCATTACGAGACCAAGGAGAGGCAGATGCGCATCGAACGACGCAAGGTGGCCGGGGCGCTGGCCCTGGCCGGGGTGCTGGCGGCCACGCCCACGTGGGCCCAGAGTCCGCCGAAGGTGGCGTTGGTGATGAAGTCGCTGGCCAACGAGTTCTTCCTGACGATGGAAGAAGGCGCCAAGGCGCACCACAAGGAGCACGCCAAGCAGTACACGCTGCTGGCCAACGGCATCAAGGACGAGACCGACGCGGCCGCGCAGATCCGCATCGTCGAGCAGATGGTGGCGCAGAAGGTCGACGCGCTGGTGATCGCGCCGGCGGACTCCAAGGCGCTGGTGCCGGCGATCAAGGCGGCGGCCGACAAGGGCGTGCTGATCGTCAACATCGACAACCGGCTGGACGCGGCGGCGCTGCAGGAAAAGGGCCTGCGCGTGCCCTTCGTCGGCCCGGACAACCGCGCCGGGGCGAAGCTGGTGGGCGAGGCGCTGGCCAAGACGCTGAAGGCCGGCGACAAGGTGGGCATCATCGAAGGCGTGTCCACCACCTTCAACGCGCAGCAGCGCACGCTGGGCTACCAGGACGCGATGAAGGCCGCCGGCATCACCGTGGTGGGCGTGCAGTCGGGGCAGTGGGAGATCGACAAGGGCAACCAGGTGGCCTCCAGCATGCTGCGCGAGCACCCGGACCTCAAGGCGCTGCTGGCCGGCAACGACTCGATGGCGCTGGGGGCGGTGGCGGCGGTCAAGGCCGCGGGCAAGACCGGCAAGGTGGCGGTGGTGGGCTACGACAACATCAGCGCCATCAAGCCCATGCTCAAGGACGGGCGCGTGCTGGCCACGGCCGACCAGTTCGCGGCCAAACAGGCGGTGTTCGGCATCGAGACGGCGCTCAAGGCCCTGGCCGACAAGACCCCGCAGAGCGCCATGCCCGCGGAGATCAAGACCGACGTCGTCCTCGTCACCCGCGACTCGAAGTAGGCACCAGGCATGGCAGAACAGCCGGTGCTGGCGCTGCAGGGCGTCGGCAAGGACTATGCCGCGACGGTGCTCGACGGCGTCGACCTCGAGTTGCACGCCGGCCAGGTGCTGGCGCTGACCGGCGAGAACGGCGCCGGCAAGAGCACGCTGTCCAAGATCGTCTGCGGCCTGGTCGCGCCCACGCGCGGCAGCATGCGCCTGGCCGGCCAGCCGTTCGCGCCGCGCTCGCGCCGCGAGGCCGAGGCGCAGGGCGTGCGCATGGTGATGCAGGAGCTGGGCCTGGTGCCGACGCTGACGGTGGCCGAGAACCTGCTGCTGGGCCGGATGCCGCACCGCGCCGGCTGGCTGCAGCGCGGCCGCCTGCGCGCGCTGGCCGAGCGCCAGCTGGCGCGCATCGGCCTGACCGACATCGACCCGGACACGCCGGTCGCGCGCCTGGGCATCGGCCACCAGCAGATGGTGGAGATCGCGCGCAACCTGCAGGACGACACGCGCGTGCTGATCCTCGACGAGCCGACCGCGATGCTGACCGGGCGCGAGTCCGAGCGGCTGTTCGCCCAGATCGCGCAGCTCTCGGCCGCGGGCGTCGCGCTGGTCTACGTCTCGCACCGGCTGGAAGAACTGCGCCGCATCTGCGACCGCGTGGCGGTGCTGCGCGACGGCCGGCTGGTCGACGCGCGGCCGATGGCCGGCGTCAGCGAGGCCGACCTGGTGCAGCGCATGATCGGCCGCGCGCTGGAAGACGAGGGCGAGCGCCCGCGCCGTCCGTCCGGCGCGCTGAAGCTGCGCGTGCGCCATTTGAGCCGCGGCCACGCGGTGCGCGACGTCAGCCTGGACCTGCATGCCGGCGAGGTGCTCGGCATCGCCGGCCTGGTCGGCTCCGGCCGCACCGAGCTGCTGCGGCTGATCTACGGCGCCGACCGCGCCGACCAGGGCAGCGTCGAGCTGCTGCAGGACGGCCAGCCCGTGCCGCGCTGGTCCAGCCCGATCGAGGCCGTGCGCCGGCGCATCGGCCTGGTCAGCGAGGACCGCAAGTCCGAGGGCCTGCTGCTGCCGCAGCCGATCCGCGTCAACACCACGCTCAGCGACCTGCAGGCCGTGGCGCGCGGCGGCTGGCTGCAGCCGGGCCGCGAGCGCGAGGTGGTGCGCGCCCTGGTGCGCAAGCTGCGCGTGCGCTGCCGCGACGAGGAACAGCCGGTGGGCGCGCTGTCGGGCGGCAACCAGCAGAAGGTGGTGTTCGCGCGCTGGCTGCACCGCGACTGCGAGGTGCTGCTGCTGGACGAACCCACGCGCGGCGTGGACGTCGGCGCGCGCGCCGACCTGTATGCCGAGCTGGACCGCATGGCCGCCGACGGCCGCGCGCTGCTGGTCGTCTCCAGCGACCTGCGCGAGCTGACCGGGCTGTGCGACCGCATCGGCGTGATGAGCGGCGGCCGGCTGGTGCGCGTGTTCGAGCGCGGCGAATGGACCGAACAATCCCTGCTGGCAGCCGCGTTCAGCGGCGTCGGCGAACAACGACCCGAGGAGACGGCCGCATGAATGTCGCCACCCCTGCGCCGCGCGGCGGCTTCGGCGCCCAGTTCGGCACCTACCTGGGCCTGGCCATCGTATTGGTCGGCATGGTCGCGCTGTTCAGCGGCCTGTCCGAATACTTCTTCACGGCCGACACCTTCGTCGCCATCGTCAACGAGATCCCGGCGCTGGCGGTCATGGCGGTCGGCATGACCTTCGTGCTGATCATCGCCGGCATCGACCTGTCGGTCGGCTCGGTGCTGGCGCTCAGCGCCGCGCTGTCGGCGATGGCCGTGCTGCAGTGGGGCTGGAACCCGCTGGGCGCCGCGCTGCTGGGCCTGGGCGCCGGCGCGCTGTGCGGCCTGGTGCTGGGTTCGGTCTCGGTGGCCTGGCGGCTGCCGTCCTTCATCGTCTCGCTGGGCATGCTGGAGGTGGTCCGCGGCTCGGCCTACCTGGTCACGGGCTCGCGCACGCAGTACGTGGGCGAGCGCATCGCCGGCCTGGCGGCGCCGCTGGTCGGCGGCGTCTCGGTGGCCTTCCTGCTGGCCGTGGCGCTGGTCATCGTCGGCCAGCTGGTGCTGACGCGCACGGTGTTCGGCCGCAGCGTGGTCGGCATCGGCACCAACGAGGAGGCGATGCGCCTGGCCGGCGTAGACCCGCGGCCGGTGCGCATCATCGTCTTCACGCTGACCGGCCTGCTGGCCGGCCTGGCCGGACTGATGCAGGCCGCGCGCATGGAGGCGGCCGACCCGAACGCCGGCCAGGGCATGGAGCTGCGCGTGATCGCCGCCGTGGTGATCGGCGGCACCAGCCTGATGGGCGGGCGCGGCTCGGTCGTCAACACCTTCATCGGCGTGCTGATCATCGCGGTGCTGGAGGCCGGGCTGGCCCAGGTCGGCGCCAGCGAGCCGAGCAAGCGCATCATCACCGGCTGCGTGATCGTGGTCGCGGTGATCATCGACACCCTGCGCCAGCGGCGCGCGAGCAGGGGCTGACGATGGCCACGATCAAGGACGTGGCGCGGCAGGCGGGCGTCTCGGTGACCACGGTCTCGCACGTGGTCAACAAGACCCGCTTCGTCAGCGCGCAGGGCCGCGCGCGGGTGGAGCAGGCCATCCGCGACCTGGGCTACGTGCCCAGCGCGGTCGCGCGCAGCCTGCAGCGCAGCGCCACCCACACGCTGGGCATGCTGATCCCGAACAGCTCGAACCCGTACTTCGCCGAGATCGTGCGCGCCATCGAGGACCGCTGCTTCGGTGCCGGCTACAACCTGCTGCTGTGCAACACCGACGACGAGCCGCGCCGCCAGGGCCGCGTGCTGCAGGTGCTGGCCGAGCGCCGCGTCGACGGGCTGGTCGTCGTCTCCTCGGGCGACGACCCGGCGCTGCCCGGCCTGCTGGGCGGGGTGCACGTGCCCACGGTGATGGTGGACCGCGAGATCGACAGCCTGCCCTGCGACCTGGTCGAGACCGCGCACATGCAGGGCGCGCTGCTGGCCGTGCAGCACCTGGCGACGCTGGGCCACCGCCGCATCGCCTGCATCGGCGGGCCGGCCGGCGTGGCCACGGCCGGCCAGCGGGCCGAAGGCTGGCGCATGGCGCTGGCCGGCCTGGGGCTGTCCGGCGCGGGCCTGCTGCATGCGAGCGACTTCACCAGCGAGGGCGGCTATGCGGCGATGCACGCGATCCTGCGCCAGGCGCCGCGGCCCAGCGCCGTGTTCGTGGCCAACGACCTGATGGCCATCGGCGCGCTGTGCGCCGCGCACGAATGCGGCGTGGCCGTGCCGGACGAGCTGTCGCTGGTCGGCTTCGACGACATCGAGCCGGCGCGCTTCACTTGCCCGCCGCTGACCACCGTCGCGCAGCCCAAGCGGCGCATCGCCAACCTGGCGGTGGACATGCTGCTCGAACGCATCCAGGGCCGCCGCCAGGAGCCACGCAAGGTCGTGCTGCAGCCCGAGCTGCGCGTGCGCGCATCCAGCGCATCGTTCCGCGAGGGGGCGCCATGACGCAGACACCCGCCATCGTCGTGCTCGGCAGCCTGAACATGGACCTGCTGCTGCGCGTGCCCCGCGTGCCCGGGGCCGGCGAGACGCTGCTGGGCCATTCGCTGCAGCTGCTGCCCGGCGGCAAGGGCGGCAACCAGGCCGTCGGCTGCGCGCGCCAGGGCGCCCGGGTGCGGCTGCTGGCGCGCATCGGCCGCGACGCCGACGGCCAGGCGCTGCGCGAGGCGCTGGCGCGCGACGGCATCGCGCTCGACGCGCTGCAGCAGGACGAAACCGAGCCCACCGGCCGCGCGCTGGTCATGCTCGAGGACTCGGCGCAGAACCGTATCGTCGTGCTGCCCGGCGCCAACGCTCGCCTGGCGCTGGACGATGCCGCGCTGGCGCGGCAGCTGCAGGGCGCGCAATACCTGGTGACGCAGCTGGAGACGCCGCTGCCGGTGGTGCTGCAGGCCGTGGCCGCCGCGCGCCGCGCCGGCTGCAAGGTGATGTTCAACCCCTCGCCGATGCTGCCGCTGCCCGACGCGCTCTGGCCGCAGATCGACACGCTGGTGCTGAACGAGGTCGAGGCCGCGGCCTACGCCGGCGGCGAGGTCGCGACGCCGGCGCAGGCCGCCGCGGCCGGCCGTGCGCTGCGCGCGCGCGGCGTCGCGCAGGTGGTGGTCACGCTGGGCGCGCTCGGCGCCGTGACGGTGGAGCAGGGCGGCTGCCGCTTCCAGCCGGCGCTGCGGGTGCGGGCCGTCGACACCACGGCCGCCGGCGACACCTTCACCGGCGCGCTGGCGGTGGCGCTGGCCCAGGGCAGCAGCCTCGCGCAGGCGGCTGCGCGCGGCGTGCGCGCGTCGGCGGTCTGCGTGACGCGCATCGGCGCGCAGGTGTCGATCCCGACGGCGGCCGAGGCCGATGCGCAGCCCGAAGCACTGCCGGCGCAGGACCTGCCATGAAGCGTGGCCCGCTGCTGCATGCCGAGCTCTCGCGGCTGATCGCCGGCATGGGCCATGGCGACCTGCTGGTCATCGGCGACGCCGGCCTGCCGATCCCGGCGGGGCCGCTGCGCATCGACCTGGCCGTCACGCGCGGCGTACCGCGCTTCGCCGATGTCTTGCAGGCCGTGCTCGCCGAACTGCAGGTCGAGCGCGCGGTGGTCGCGCAGGAGGCCTGCACGCCGGGCCAGGGCCGGCCGCCGCCCTGGTGCGATGCCTTGCAGCCGGTGGTGCCGCAATGCGTGCCGCACGCGCAGTTGAAGCAGCTGTGCCTGGGCGCCAAGGCCATGGTGCGCACCGGCGAGTGCACGCCCTACATGAACGTGCTGCTGTACGCGGGCGTGGTGTTCTGACCCCTCCGGCCATCTGGCGGATGGTCTTGCGAAAGCGCGACAGCGACAGCGCGAACAGCACGGCGCCGATCGCCGTCAGCCGGAGGAACGGCTGCCAGACCACCGCGATCCCGGCGCCGCGGCAGCGGATGGCCTGGCCGATCGCGCCGTCGCGGCCTATCGCGCCCGCGACCGGTTCGAAGGAACCTGATGTCCACGGAGAAAATCGCGGTGCTCCCGTTGAACGCACGGACCTCGCGCACTCGGACGTCGGCCATGGGGCCCTGCTGAAATCGGAGCTGCTGCTCCTGAAGCGGTATTCATTTTTCTCAACCCAGAGACGCTGAACCCATGAACAGTCTTCAAGGAAAGGTCGCCATCGTGACGGGCGGCACCGGCGGCATCGGCAAGGGCGTGGCACTCCAGCTGGCGGCGCGCGGCGCCACCGTCGTCATCAATGGCCGGGATGCACAGAAAGCCGAGGCCGTACTGGCCGAGATCCGGAGCCTGAACGGCACCGGGTGCTTCGTGGCAGGCGACGTGCGTTCCAGGAGCGACATGGAGCAGCTGGCCGCCGAGACCATGCGCCGCCATGGCCGCATCGACATCGTGGTTCCCAATGCCGGCGGCAACGACGACGAAGCGCGTTCGCCGCAGGTGCGTGGCCCCTTTGCCGACATCGACCTGGGCCGGGTCGCCGCATTCATCGGGCAGGCCGTCGCCGCCAAGCTGCTGGTCGTGCAGGCCTGCGTGCCGCATATGCGCGCGGGCGGGCAGGGCAGCGTGGTGTTCGTCACGTCGGAAGGCGGCCGCAGCCCTACGCCGGGGCAGACGGCGATCGCCACCTTCTCGGGCGGGCTGATCATGGCCAGCAAGGTCCTGTCCAAGGAACTGGCCCGGCACCGGATCCGGGTGAACTGCGTGTGCGTGACGGTGGTTCGTGACTCGCCTTCCTGGACCGCGGCCTTCGAGAGCGAAGGCGGGGTATCCGACCACCACCGCAAGCAGTACGAGAAGATCATCGCCAGAAGCCCGCTGGGGGTGGCCGCGCCGCAGGACATCGGCCGCGTCGTGGCCTTCCTGGCGTCCGACGATGCCCTCTATCTCACCGGCGCCACCGTCAGCCCTACCGGAGGGCTGACCATCCATTGAGGCGGCAAGGGCCACGCGCTGCCGTTGTCGCCCCGCGCCGGGCGAGCATGCCGCTCCCTGATTCGGCAGCCACCCGGCGTTTCCGTTGTTCTTCTGCGCGATCCTCGGGGCCGCTGGGAGGTTCTGCCATCGAGGATGGAGACCCAGCCGCGGAAAAGCTTCTCCGCCTCCGTCGGTGGCACGCCCTCGTGACGCTCGCTCGACCGGATGGCCGATGCCGGGCTGGCACCAGCCGCGGCTGCCGGGGTCGGGCCCGGGAGCCAGGAGCCGGTGCAGTCCGCTCGACGATAATTTGCCCGGGCGCGGCCGCTCGTCGAGAGCCGCCGCGCCCCGGTTGCAAGGTGCCGCGGTCCGCGAGGTCCGTGGTCAAACGGGAAGCAGGTGACGCCGCCCCTCGCGGGCCGGGCCATTCCTGCGCTGCCCCCGCAACGGTCAGCGGATCGAGACCCATCGGCCGGCGCATCGCGCCGGCAGCCACTGCGCGCCAGCGCGCGGGAAGGCGATGGGCCTGGCGCGGCAGGCGAAGCCTGTCCCGCGCCGCTCCGCGAGCCCGGATACCGGCCTTCGCAGTCGCCTTTCGGACGCCGCGGGAGTGCGCCGGTCCGACGCTGGCCTGCGCGGCGCACCGCGCGGCCCGGGTCGTTCCGTCAGCGCCGCGGCGTGTTTGGTCGGTCTGCCCTGCGGGAGAGCGGGGCGCGAGTGAGAAGCACATGCGCAACAACGATTCGTCCGGCCGCCGCGCGGCCGCAGCCCGGAGCGGCTTTTTCCCATCGGCCGGCTGGCTGGCCGGCGCGCTCGCCGTCTGGTGCGGCGGTCCGGCCCAGGCCCAGCCGGCCGCGTCGGGCTCCCTGGGCGAGGTCTTCGTGACCGCCACGGCCCGGCCCGAGGACCGCAGCCGCATCGCCAGCACCACGCAGACCATCGACCGCGCCGCCATCGAGCGCTCCACCGCCCGCTCGCTCACCGACCTGCTGGCCGAGAACGCGGTCGGCTTCCTCAGCGAATGGACGGCGGCGCAGACCTCGATGAACATCCGGGGCGCGTCCACGGACGGCCAGGGCCGCGACTTCCGCAGCCAGGTGCTGGTGCTCGTCAACGGCCGGCGCGCCGGCACGGCCAACCTGTCCAAGCTGAGCCCGGCCGATGTGGAGCGCATCGAGATCGTGCGCGGCCCCGCGTCGGTGATCTACGGCAGCCAGGCCATGGGCGGCGTCGTCAACATCATCATGAAGACCGGCGCCACCGCGCCCGGATCGCAGGTGGACCTGACCGGCGGCTCCTGGGGCCTGTGGCGCGCGCACGCGCAGACGGCCGGCGCGAACGACCGGTTCGACTGGTACGTCGGCATGAGCGCCGGCGAGCGGGACGACTACCAGTCCGGCCGCGGCGGCTCGCGCCTGGCCAACACCGGCTGGGAGCGGCGCGGCGCCAGCGGCGCGCTGGGCTGGCAACTGGCCGAGCACCACCGCGTGGAGATGGAGCTGCGCACCGACGGCATCTACGACGCGGGCTTCCGCGGGTCCGGCGCCAACGTCCACGGCCGCGACGACCGCGACAACCGCTCGCTGGACCTGCGCTACGAAGGCGCGACGCCGGACCAGCGCGCCAGCTGGACGGCCCACGCCTACCGCCTGACCGACGTGGACGAGTTCAACTGGGCGTCGCCGGTGATCCGCTCGGGCACCAATGCCGTGCCGGGCACCTCGCGCGACTACAACCTGCGCACGCTGGACGCCACCGGGCTGCGGCTGCAGCCGCGCCTGCGGCTGGGGCAGGGCAACGACCTGCTGCTGGGCCTGGACTGGGAGAAGAGCCGGCTGCGCTCGGAGCGCGAGCGCGTGGCGCTGCCGGGCGGTCCGGCCGGCCAGGTCGCGCCCTACGACAACAACCAGACCGAGCAGGTGCATGCGCTGTACCTGGAGGACGCGCAGACGCTGCTCGACGACCGCCTGACGCTGCGCGCCGGCCTGCGCAAGACCTGGGGCCGCACGCGCTTCGAGCAAACGCCGAACCTGGCGCTGGCCGTGGGCGGCACGCGCAAGTACGACGCGGACACCTGGTCCCTGGGCGCCACCTGGAAGGCCAGCGAGCAACTCGCCCTGCGGGCCGGCGCCTCCACGGGGTTCCGGGCGCCGACGGCCACCGAGCTGGCCTCGGATTTCACCGCCGTGGGCGGCGGGCGCATCTTCGGCAACGCCGACCTCAAGCCCGAGACCAGCCGCCAGCTGGAAGTCGGCGCCACGCTGCAGGCGCCGGCCTGGCGCATGGACGCCGCGCTGTTCCAGAACACCATCAGCGACCGCATCGTCACCGTGTCGCGCGGCCCCTCGACCAACACCTCGGACTACGCCAACAACCCCGCCGACATCGTCGCGCGCGGCCTGGAGCTGCAGGCGCAGGTGGACCTGGCCCGGGCCCTGCAGCTGCCGGGGCAGGTGCTCACCGCCTTCGCGAACGGCTACTACCACTTCGACATGCGCGACAAGGGCGCTCCCGCCTCGGCCAACACCGACAAGGTGCAGCGCATGTACCGCTACGAGGCGTCGGCCGGCGTGCGCTACGGGCGCGGCGCCGGCAGCCGCGCCGGGGACTGGACGGTGCAGCTCTCGGCGCTGCTGCGCGGCCCGATGTGGTACGACACCGAGGAGAACCTGCTGGTGCCGCAGGGCGAGCCGTCGAGCACCTACATCCACCGCAAGGGCGCCTTCACGGTCTGGAACCTGCGGGCCGACTACCGCGTGACGCCGGCGGTGAAGCTCTTCGCCGGCGTGAACAACCTGTTCGACATCAACCGCCACCCGGTCTTCATCGCGCTCGACCGCAGCCCGTGCATCGCCAACCCGGCGTTCCAGAACGGCGGCTGCGGCACCTCGATGCCGGGGCGCGAGTTCCTGGTCGGCCTGCAGGCCAGCTTTTGAAGGGCGGCATGGCACACCGCCGCGCCGTGCTGCGCGCCGGCGCCGCGGCGGGCGCGGCGCTGCTCGGCCTGCCGGCGCGGGCCGCGCCGCTCGTGCTGCACGACGCGCTGGGCCGCCGCGTGGAGATCGCCGCGCCGCCGCAGCGCATCGTCACGATCTTCTCGTCCAACACCGAGCTGGTGGCCGCGCTGGGGCTGGTGGACCGCATCGTCGGCGTGGAGGACTACACCCGCTTTCCGCCCGAGGTGCTGCACCTGCCCAAGGTCGGCGGGCGCCTGGGCTTCTCGGCCGATGCCGTGGTCGCACAGCGGCCCGACCTGGTCATCGTCACGCCGGCGCGGCAGGCGGCGCACCAGCTGGTGGCGCCGATGGAGCGCATCGGCGTGCCGGTCCTGGTGCTGCTGAGCCGCACGCTGGACGAGGTCATCGGCAACCTGCGCCTGGTCGCCCAAGCCGCCGGCGTGCCCGGGCGCGGCGAGGCCCTGGCCGGCCAGCTGCAGGCGCGGCTGGCGCGCGTGCAGGCACGGGTGGCGGCCCGGCCGGCGCCCAGCCTGCTGATGCTGACCGGCCGCCTGGGCAACGGCATGCTGCTGACGGCGCGCGCCGACAGCTACACCGGCGAGGCCATGCTGCGCGCCGGCGGCCGCCTCGCGCTGGCCGGCCCCCTGGCCCAGGTCTCGCCGGAGGCCGCGCTGGCCGCCGATCCCGACGTGCTGCTGTTCGCCGGCAGCGGGCCGGACCTGCAGGACCTGGTGCGCCAGCCGGGCTGGCGCGACATGCGCGCCGTGCGCGGCGGCCGCGCCGCCACGGTGGCGCGCTCGGAGTTCCTGATCCCGGGGCCCCGCACCTTCGACGGCATCGAGAAGCTCGCGCAATGGCTGCATCCGGCCTGACCCCGCCGGCCGCGCGCGCCTGGACGGGCGCCTGGGCGCTGCTGGCCGCCGCCTTGCTGCTGGGCGCCTGTGCCGGCCACCAGTGGGCCAGCCCGGCCGACGTGTGGCACGCCGTGCTCGGCGACGAGGCGCTGCGCAGCCGGCTGCTGCTCGAATGGCGGCTGCCGCGCGTGGGCGCCGCCGCGCTGGTCGGCGCGCTGCTCGGGCTGTCGGGCGCCGTGTTCCAGGGCGTGTTCCGCAACCCGCTGGCCGAGCCCTACCTGCTGGGCGCCTCCGGAGGCGCGGCGCTGGGCGCCACGGTGGCGCTGCTGGTGCCGCTGGGCCTGCCGCAGGCGCTGACGCTGTCCGCGCTCGCGTTTGCCGGGGCCTGGGGCGCCACCGTGCTGGTGCTGGCCATCGCGCGCGTGGCCGGCGCGCTGGACGCCGCCGGCCTGCTGCTGGCCGGCGTGGCGCTGGCGGCCGTGCTGGGGGCGCTGCGCTCGTTCCTGATGCTGGCGCTGTCCGACGAGACCGTCAGCCTGCAGGTCGTCATGAGCTGGGTGCTGGGCGGCATCCAGACGCCCACCTGGCCCGGCCTGGGCGTGCTGGCGTTGGTCACCGCCGCCTGCCTGCTGGCCACGCGTGCCATCGCGCACGGGCTGGACCTGCTGGGCCTGGGCGACGCGGCGGCCCAGGGCTTCGGGCTGGACGTGGCGCGCTTCACGCCGCGGGCGGTGCTGGTCGGCGCGCTGGTGGTGGCCGCGGCCGTGGCCTACGGCGGACTGGTGGCCTTCGTGGGCCTGGCGGCGCCGCACATCGCGCGCTGGATGGCCGGGCCGCTGCACCGCCGGGTGCTGCCGGCCTCGGCGCTGGCCGGCGCCATCGTCGTGACCGTGGCCGACGCCATCGCGCGCTCGGCGCTGCCGCCGGCCGAGGTGCCGCTGGGGCTGGTCACGGCCGTGGCCGGCGGGCCGTTCTTCATCGTGCTGCTGGCCCGGCGGCTGCGTTCGGCATGAGCCTCGCCCGGCCGCCCGAAGAGGCTCGCACCTTTGCCGGTACGGGCGAAGGTCGTCCAGCGGGCCCAGACCGCCTGCCCGCAGGCGCGCCGGTGCATGGCGCCGTGCGCCTGGCCGCCCGCGGGCTCACGCTGCGCCGCCAGGGGCGGGCCGTGGTCGACCGGGTGGACCTGGCCCTGCCGGCCCGCGGCGCCGTGGCGCTGGTCGGGCCCAACGGCGCCGGCAAGTCCACGCTGCTGTCGCTGCTGGCGGGCCTGGCCGTGCCCGATGCCGGCAGCGTGCTGCTGGACGGCGCGGCGCTGCTCGGCCTGTCCGTGGCGCAGCGGGCGCGGGCCGTGGGCTACATGCCGCAGCGCTTCGCGCCGTACTGGGACCTCGGCGTGGCCGAGCTGATGGGCATGCGGCTGCAGGCCGATCCGGCCGGGCCGCTGCGCCGGGCGGGGCTGCAGGACTTCGCCGGCCGGCGCTGGTCCACGTTGTCCGGCGGCGAGCAGGCGCGCGTGCTGCTGGCCACCGTGCTGGCGACCGACCCGCCGGTGCTGCTGGCCGACGAGCCCGGCGCGGCGCTGGACGTGCGGCACCGGCTGGCGCTGGTCGAGGCGCTGGCGGCGCGCGGCCGCGAGCGCCTCGTCGTCGTCGCCATGCACGACCTGGAGCTGGCGTTCGAGCATTTCGAGCGGATCGTCGTGCTGTCCGCCGGCCGCTGCGTGCTGG
The DNA here is from genome assembly GCF_047601025.1 of Pseudorhodoferax sp. NCBI lineage: Bacteria > Pseudomonadati > Pseudomonadota > Betaproteobacteria > Burkholderiales > Comamonadaceae > Pseudorhodoferax > Pseudorhodoferax sp. The sequence continues at coordinate 4,665,825 of NZ_JASGJZ010000001.1, read as the reverse complement.
ACGGCGGCCACGAGCTGCTGCACGCGGCCGCGCTGGACGCGGTGTTCGGCGTGCGCTTCGAGCGCATCGCCGCGCCGCCGCACACGCTGCTGCGGGCCCGTCGGCTGGAGGCTTCCGATGCGGATTGACCTGGCCGGCTGGACGCGCGAGGCCACGCGCGGCGACCACCGCGGCTTCCTGGCGCTGTTCGAGCGGGCCGAGCAGCTCGGCTTCGACGGCGTCTGGTTCAACGAATTCCGCGTGCCCGAGCAGCCCTGGCCGTATCCCTCGCCGCTGCTGCTGGCCGCCGCCCTGCTGGCGCGCACCGAGCGGCTGCGCGTCGGCACCTCGGTGCTGGTGCTGCCGCTGCACCATCCGCTGCTGCTGGCCGAGGAGATCGCGCAGCTGGACTTCCAGAGCGGCGGCCGGCTGGACCTGGGCATCGGCCGCGGCACCGAGCCGGCCGCGCTGCAGGCGCTGCAGATCGACCCGGCGCACACGCGCGAGCGCTTCGAGCAGTCCTGCCGGCTGCTGCGCCAGGCGCTGCGCGGCGCGCCGCTGGCGGCGCACCAGGGGGCGTGGAGCTTTCCGGCGCGCGGCGCCATGGCGCCGTCGGTGCAGCGCCCCCATCCGCCGATGTTCGTGGCCGGCTCGACGGCCGAGACCATCGGCTTCGCCGTCGAGCAGGACCTGCCGCTGCTGCTGAGCCTGGAACCGCCCGAGGGCGCCCAGCTGGTGCAGCTGCAGGCGGCCGCCAGCGCGCGCGGGCGCGACGGCGCGGCGCTGCAGGCGCGCGCCTCGCTGGCGCGCTACGTCTGCATCGGCCGGGACGCCGACGCGGTGCAGCGCCAGCTGTCCACGCTGTGGCCGCAGCTGTACGAACGCCGCGTGTACTTCGCCGGCCGGCGCGGCGTCGCGCCCGATCAGGTGCCGCCGATCGACGCCGGCCGCGTGCTGCGCGAGCAGTTCGTCTGCGGCAGCCCCGCGCAATGCCTGGAACAGATCGCCGGGCTGCGCGCGCGCCTGGGCATCGCCCACCTGCGCTGCGTGTTCAACGCCAACGGGCTGTGGAGCGACGAACAGGCGCTGCAGGCCATGGAACTGTTCGCGCGCGAAGTGCTGCCCGCGCTGCGCACCCTTTGACCCTTCACCATCCGGAGAACCCTTCCCATGCAGACCGCCAAGATTCCCGCCACCATCGTCACCGGCTTCCTGGGCAGCGGCAAGACCACGCTGCTGCGCCACATCCTGGACCATGCCGAGGGCCGGCGCATCGCCGTCATCGTCAACGAGTTCGGCGAGCTGGGCATCGACGGCGAGATCCTCAAGGGCTGCGGCATCGGCTGCGACGAGGACGGCCGGGAACAGGAGGGCGCGCTGTACGAACTGGCCAACGGCTGCATGTGCTGCACGGTGCAGGAGGAGTTCTTCCCGGTGATGCGGCAGCTGGCCGCGCGCCGCGACCGGCTGGACGCCGTGCTGATCGAGACCTCGGGCCTGGCGCTGCCCAAGCCGCTGGTGCAGGCCTTCCAGTGGCCGGAGATCGCCAACGTGTTCACGGTGGACGCCGTGGTCACCGTGGTCGACACGCCGGCCGCCGACGCCGGCCAGTTCGCCGCGAACCCGCCGGCCGTGGACGCGCAGCGCCGCGCCGACCCGAACCTGGACCACGAATCGCCGCTGCACGAGCTGTTCGAGGACCAGCTCTCGGCCGCCGACCTGGTGGTGCTGAACAAGACCGACCTGGTGGACGCCGCCGCCGTCGCCCGCGTGCAGGCGCTGGTGCGCGAGGAGCTGCCGCCCGAGGTCAAGGTCGTGCACGCGGCCCAGGGCCGGCTGCCGTTGGACGTGCTGCTGGGCCTGTCCAGGGCGGCCGAGACCACCATCGACGGGCGCCAGAGCCACCACGACCACGAGGAGGACCACGACCACGACGCGTTCGACGCGCACGTGGTCGTGCTGCCGGCCGTGGACCGCGAGCGCCTGCTGGCCGCGCTGGCGCGCCTGGTCGAACGGCAGGCCATCCTGCGCGTGAAGGGCTTCGCCGAGGTGCCGGGCAAGCCGATGCGCTGGCTGCTGCAGGGCGTGGGCCGGCGCCTGGACCACCATTTCGACCGTGCCTGGAGGGACGGCGAGCCGCGCGGCACGCGGCTGGTGTTCATCGGCCAGGACCTGGACCCGGCCGCGCTGCGCGCCGGCCTGGCAGGTGTCGAGGCCTGAAGTGACGCGCCCCGTCTCGCGCCCCGCCGACCACGGCTGCGCGCAGCGCCAGCCGTCCATGGCCGAGCGCAGCGATGGCCCGAGTGGCTGTTCCCCCTGTGCCTGCGCCGAGCAGCGCAGCCGCCAGCGGGAAAAGGGCCGTGCATGTCTGAGCCCGAAGGGCGAGTTTGCACGGACCCCGCTGGCGGCGAGCAGCGCAGGTTGCCCGGAGCGCCGCAGGCGCGCAGGGTCGCAGGTACCGGGGGCGCCTTCTCTTTGGTTACTTTCTCTTGGCGAGACAAGAGAAAGTGACTGCGCCGCCGGGCGCACATCCCGGCCCCTGTGCGTGGCACGCACAGATGGAAATTCAGCTGCCGCAGGCGGGGATTTCGCCCCCGCGGGCGACTCCCTTTTCTTGCTCTCTGCCCAAGAAAAGGAAGCAAAAGAAGGCGACCCCAGTGCCCACGACCCTTCGCTTCGCTCCGGGCAACCTGCGGTGCTCGCGGCATGGGCGCATCGCATCACTCGCTGCGTTCGCTGCGCGAACTCCGCTCAGACAGATGCGATGAGTCAGTGCACGAAGCGCGCGATGCTCGCGCGCCGCCCATGCCGCTGCGCTCCTCGGCGTGGGCACAGGGGCTCCGGGGGACGGACATCCATCCGGGCCATCGCTGCGCTCGGCCGCGGGTACGGTACCGGGAGCCACTGACATGCACCTGCTCTCCACCCGCCCCGGCGGCTTCGTCGAGGACGACGGCGTCGTCGCGCGGCTCGACCAGGAGCCGGCCGACATCGTCGTGCTGAGCTCGGCCGACACCACGCTGGCGCTGCTGTCGGCCGCCGCGCAGCAGCTGGGCCGCGCGCCGGGCGGCTTTGCCAGCCTGCGCCTGGCCAACCTGCTGCACCTGCGCCAGCCGGCCTCGCTGGACCTGTACGTGGACCAGGTGCTGCAGCACGCGCGCGTGGTCGTGGTGGACCACCTGGGCTCCGAATCGGCCTGGCCCTACGGCGTGCAGCAGATCGCCGCGCTCGCGCGCCAGCGCGGCCAGCGGCTGGCCATGTTCTCGGGCGACCTGCAGGAAGACCCGCACCTGCTGGCGCGCAGCACGCTGGCGCCGGAGCAGGGCCGCCGGCTGTGGCAGTACCTGCGCGCCGGCGGGCCGGCGAACGCGCGGGCGTTCCTGCAGGCCGTGGCCTTCTTCGGCCTGGGGCGGGGCGAGGCGCCGGAGCCGCCGCGCCCCTTGCCGCAGGTGGCCGTCCACGTGCCGCCGGCACTGTGCGCCGCGGCCCACGCGGTGCCCGGGCTGGACGACCTGCGCCGGGCCTGGCGGCCGGGCGCGCCCGCCGTCGCGCTGGTGTTCTACCGCTCGCACCTGCTGGCCGGCAACACCGAGCCGTTCGACGCGCTGGCCCTGGCGCTGCACGCGCGCGGGCTGAACCCGCTGCCGCTGGCCGTCGATTCGCTGAAGGACGCGCTGTGCCTGTCGGCGCTGCAGTCGCTGTGCGCCGGGCATGCCGTGCAACTGGTGCTGAACACCACCGCCTTCTCGGCGCTGGAGCCGGGCCAGGCGCTGGCCGGCGACGCGCCGGTGCTGCAGGTCGTCACCAGCGGCAGCAACCGCGAGGACTGGCTGGCCGACGCCCAGGGCCTGCGCCCGCGCGACATCGCCATGCAGGTCGTGCTGCCCGAGATGGACGGGCGCATCGTCACGCGCGCGATCAGCTTCAAGGGCCTGGCGCACCGCTGCCCGGTCACGCAGACCGACGTCGTGGCCTACCGCAGCGAGCCCGACCGCGTGGACTTCGTGGCCGAGCTGGCGCAGCGCTGGTGCCGGCTGCGCACGCTGCCGGCGCGGGACAAGCGGCTGGCGCTGGTGCTGGCCAACTACCCGGGCAGCGAGGGGCGCATCGGCAGCGGCGTCGGGCTGGACACGCCGGCCTCGGTGCTCGCCATCCTGCAGCGCCTGGCGGAGGAGGGCTACGCGCTCGGTCCGCCGCAGGCGCTTCCGGCCGACGGCGACGCGCTGATGCGCCAGCTGCAGCAGGGCATCGCCAACGATCCGGCGCAGTGGCCGCTGCGCCCGGCCTGGCAGAGCTACGCGCTCGCGGACTACCGCGCGCGGCTGGCCGCGCTGCCGGCCGGCATGGCCGAGGCCGTCACCGCGCGCTGGGGCCCGCCGGAGGCCGACCCGGCGCTGCGCCAGGGCCGCTTCCTGGTCGCCGGGCTGCGGCTGGGCCGGGTCTTCGTCGGCATCCAGCCGGCGCGCGCGCTGGGCGGCGCGCAGGACTACGCCAGCTACCACGACGCCGAGCTCGTGCCGCCGCACCACTACCTGGCCTTCTATTTCTGGCTGCGCGACGTGTTCGCGGTGGACGCCGTGGTCCACGTCGGCAAGCACGGCAACCTGGAATGGCTGCCCGGCAAGAGCCTGGCGCTGTCCGGCGCCTGCTGGCCCGACGCCATCCTGGGGCCGCTGCCGCACCTGTACCCCTTCATCGTCAACGACCCCGGCGAGGGCGCGCAGGCCAAGCGCCGCAGCCAGGCGGTGATCGTCGACCATCTGATGCCGCCGCTGACGCGCGCCGAGAACCACGGCCCGCTGCAGGACCTGGAGCGCCTGGTCGACGAGTACTACGACGCGCTGCTGGTCGACGCGCGCCGCGCCGCGCTGCTGCGCCGCCAGATCGTGGACGCGGTGCGCCGCCAGCACCTGGCCGGCGAGCTCGACCTGCCGCCCGGCGCCGAACAGGACGAGCAGGCCCTGCTCGAACGCATCGACGCCTACCTCTGCGAGCTGAAGGAGACGCAGATCCGCGACGGCCTGCACGTGTTCGGCCGCTCGCCCCAGGGCCGCCAGCGCCGCGACACGCTGGTGGCGCTGGCGCGCTTTCCGAGCGGCAGCGGGCAGGGCGCCGAGATGGGCCTGCCCGCCGCGCTGGCCGCCGACCTGCTGCCGCCCGCGCCGGACGGCGCGGCCTTCGACCCGCTGCGCCTGGAGCCAGCGAAGCCCTGGACCGGCGCGCGCCCCGTCGCGCTGCAGGCCGTGAGCGGCGCGCCCTGGCGCCATGCCGGCGACACGCGCGAGCGGCTGGAGCTGCTGGCGCAACAGGTGCTGGACGACCCGGCGCTGGCCGCCGGCTGGCCGCACACCTGCGCCGTGCTGCAGCGCGTGCGCGACCACCTGGCACCCGCGCTCGACGCCTGCGGGGCCGAGGAACTGCGCCAGCTGGCGCGCGGGCTGCAGGGCCTGTTCGTGCCGGCCGGCCCCAGCGGCTCGCCATCGCGCGGCCGGCCCGACGTGCTGCCGACCGGCCGCAACTTCTACACGCTGGACACGCGCGCGATTCCGACCCAGGCCGCCTGGCAGCTGGGCCGGCAGGCGGCCGACCAGCTGATCGAGCGCTACCTGCAGCAGCACGGCGAGTACCCGCGCGCGCTGGGCCTGTCGGTCTGGGGCACGGCCACCATGCGCACCGGCGGCGACGACATCGCCCAGGCCTTCGCGCTGATCGGCGTGCGGCCCCGGTGGGCGCCCGGCAGCCAGCGCGTGCTGGACTTCGAGGTCGTGCCGCGCGCCGGCCTGCACCGCCCGCGCGTGGACGTCACGCTGCGCATCTCCGGCTTCTTCCGCGACGCCTTCCCGCTCACCGTGCAGATGTTCGACGCGGCCGTCCAGGCCGTGGCCGCGCTGGAAGAGGATGCCGAGGACAACCCGGTCCGCGCGCGCATGCTGGCCGAAGCCCAGGCGCTGCAGGCGCAGGGCGCCAGCGCCGAGGACGCGCGGCGCCAGGCCGGCTGGCGCGTGTTCGGCGCGCCGCCGGGCCACTACGGCACCGGGCTGGACCCGCTGCTGGCCAGTGGCGACTGGCAGGACGGCGACGACCTGGCCCGCGCCTGGATCGGCTGGAGCGCCCACGCCTACGGGCAGAACGCCGACGGCGTGCCGGCCGGCGCCGCGCTGCGCCGCCGCCTGGGCGAGCTGGACGTCGTCGCCCAGAACCAGGACAGCCGCGAGCACGACATCCTGGACTCGGGCGACTACCTGCAGTTCCAGGGCGGCATGGCCGCGGCCGTGCGCGCGGTCTCGGGCCGCACGCCCATGCTGGTCCACGGCGACCATGCCGACCCGCGGCAGCCGCGCGTGCGCACGCTGCACCAGGAGATCGGCCGCGTGGTGCGCGCGCGCGTGACCAACCCCAAGTGGATCGCCGGCGCCATGCGCCACGGCTACAAGGGCGCCTTCGAGATGGCCGCCACGGTGGACTACCTGTTCGGCTTCGACGCCACGACCGGCCAGGTGGCCGACCACCACTACGCGCTGGTGGCCGACGCCTACCTGCTCGACGCCGCCACCCGCGGCTTCGTCGCGCGGCACAACCCCGAGGCCCTGCGCGGCATGCTGGAGCGGCTGCTGGAGGCCATGCAGCGCGGCCTGTGGGCCGCACCGGGCGACTACCGCCGGCAGCTGGAGGAACTGCTGCTGGACCACGAACACCTGATGGAGGGAGGGCGATGAGCCAATCCGCACCCGATCTGCCCGCGCCCGATTTGCCGCCGCTGTTCCCGTTCGCCGCCATCGCCGGCCAGCCGGCGCTGTGCCAGGCGCTGCTGCTGGCCGCGATCGACCCGCGCATCGGCGGCGTGCTGGTCGAGGGGCCGCGCGGCACGGCCAAGTCCACGGCCGCGCGTGCGCTGGCCGAGCTGATCGAAGGCGCGCCCTTCGTCACGCTGCCGCTGGGCGCCTCGCTGGAACACCTGGCCGGCACGCTGGACCTGCAGCAGGCGCTGGCCGGCCACGCGGTGCGCTTCGCGCCCGGCCTGCTGGCGCGCGCGCACGGCGGCGTGCTGTACGTGGACGAGATCAACCTGCTGCCCGACGCGCTGGTCGACGTGCTGCTCGACGCCGCCGCCAGCGGCGTCCACGTGGTCGAGCGCGACGGCATCTCGCACCGCCATGCGGCGCGCTTCGTGCTCGTCGGCACCATGAACCCGGAGGAGGGGCAGTTGCGCCCGCAGCTGCTCGACCGGCTCGGCCTGTGCGTGCGGCTGGGCAACGTGGCCGACCTGCGCGAGCGCCAGGCCATCGTGCGCGCGCGGCTGCAGTTCGAGGCCGACCCGGCCGCCTTCCGCGCCCGCCACGCCGACCGGCAGGCCGCGCTGGCGGCGCGCCTGGGCGCGGCGCGCGAACGCGTGCAGGCCCCCGGGGCGCTGCCCTGGTCCGACGCGGTGCTGCAGGCCGCCGGCGCGCTGTGCGTGCAGGCGCAGGTCGACGGCCTGCGCGCCGACCTGGTGCTGCTGCGCGCCGCCCGGGCCTGGGCCGCGTGGCAGGCCGATGCCGAGGTCACGCCCCGGCACGTGCAGGCGGTGGCCGAGCTGGCCCTGGCGCACCGGCGCAAGCCCGGAGCGCCGCAGCCCGCCGGAGCCCCACAACCCGCCGGCGCGCCGCAGCCGATGACGGACCCGCCGGCCGCGCCGGCGCCGGGCGCCGCCGCTGCGGATGCCGGCGGCGCGGCCGGCCCCGGACACGAGCCCGACTGGGGCGCCATGCCGCCCGAGCCCACCGGCACCGTGCGCCTGGCCGTCCCCGACCTGCTGCCCGGCGGCACGGGAGCCGCCGCAAAAAAAGCCTGAGCCTCCGCGCCGACGCCGCGCCGGGCCGGGCCGCCGGGCGCGCGCCGGGCGCGGAGGCGCATCTGGCCACTCGGCTACAGGGCGGCCCGGCCACGGGCGGCTGGGACTGGCCCCGCACGCTGGCCGCGCGCGGCGCCGGCCCGCTCGCGCCGCGGCACCTGCGCCGCCAGCCGCGGCCGCCGGCGGCCCGGCGGCTGCACTGCTTCGTGCTCGACTGCTCGGGCTCGATGGCCGCCGGCGGCGCGCTGGCGCGCGCCAAGGGCGTGCTGCTGGCGCTGATGGAGCAGGCCTACCGCCGGCGCGACCGCGTGGCGCTGCTGTGCTTCGCCGGCACGCAGGTCGAACTGCGCCTGCCGCCGCGCAAGGCCGCGGCCTGGAACGACGGCTGGGTGGCGCCCATCGGCGCCGGCGGCGGCACCCCGCTGGGCCCGGCCGTCGCGCAGGCGGCGCAGCTGCTGGCCACCGCCTGCCGCGCGCCGGCGGAGGAGGGCTGGCTCTGGCTGCTGACCGACGGCCGCTCGCGCGACGCGCCGCCGCGCCCGGCCCAGGCGGCGCAGGTGCGCGTGATCGACTTCGAAGCGGGCCGCCTGCGGCTGGGCCGCGCCCAGGCCCTGGCGCGGCAGTGGGGAGCGGACTGCCTGCGCGCGGATGCATGGGGGTGAGCCGGCAGCGCAAAGGACGGGACGCCGCCACCGAACGCCGCCGGCAGCCTCAGCGCCAATGGCTCGGCAATCCATGCCGCGCATCGTGTCCGGCAGGACCTGGAGTCGGCGCCTGCGTGAACGCTCGAACGTTCAGCCCCCGGCCTTCGTCCCGTCCGGCGGCTCGTCCGCCCATTGCGTGCGCACGCGCAGGATCTCCGGCAGGCAGTCCATGAAGACGGGCACCAGCTCCGGGTCGAAGTGGCGGCCGCTCTCGCGGCGGATGTAGTCCAGCGCCTGGTCCACGGGCCAGGCCGGCTTGTAGCAGCGCGCGCTGGTCAGCGCGTCGAAGGTGTCGGCGAGCGCGACCACACGGGCCACGTGCGGGATGGCCTCGCCGGCCAGGCCATCCGGATAGCCGCTGCCGTCCCATTTCTCGTGGTGCCTGAGCGCGATGGTCGCCGCCATGTCCAGCATGCTCGAGGGATGCTTGCCGATGATGCGGGCGCCGATCACGGTATGGGTGCGCATCGTGGCCATTTCCTCGGGCGTGAGCGGGCCGGGCTTTTGCAGGATGGCGTCGGGAATGCCGATCTTGCCGACGTCGTGCATCGGCGCGGCGTGCAGCACGTCCTCGGCCGCCGCTTCGCCGTAGCCCACCGCCAGCGCCAGCGTGCGCGAGAAATGGCTCATGCGGATCACGTGCCGGCCGGTCTCTTGGTCCTTGAACTCCGCGGCGGTGCCCAGGCTCTGCACGAGCTGCAGCCGCGTCTCGCGCAGCTCCCTGGCCTGCACCAGCGAGAGATGGTTGCGCACCCGCGCGCGCACGATGTGCGGGTTGAAGGGCTTGGCGATGTAGTCCACCGCGCCGAGCTCCAGGCCGTACTGCTCGTCGGTGGATTCCGACATCGCGGTGACGAAGATCACCGGGATGGCGGCCACCGCCGGGTCGGCCTTCAAGGCCTTGCAGACCTCGTAGCCGGTGAGGCCCGGCATCATCACGTCGAGCAGCACCAGATCGGGCCGTTCGGCGCGCACCAGCGCCAGCGCCGTCTGCCCGTCGCGGGCGAACAGCAAACGGTGCTCGTCCTGCAGCGTGTAGCGCAGTACCTGCAGGTTCGCCGGCTCGTCGTCCACCAGCAGCAAGGTGCTGCGGCGCTGATCCCTCATGCTGCGCTTCATTCGCTGTGGCTCCCAGTCTGGGCCAGGCTGCCGTGCACCTGCAGCAATTGCTGCACCAGTGCCCGGGCGCGGCCGAATTCGAATTCATCGATGGCGGCCAGCAGCGCGTGCGCGCGCTCGCGCTCCTCCAGCCGCTCGAGCGCGCCGCACACGGCGTCGACGAGCTCGCTGTCGATCTCGTTGTGCGCCAGCAGATCCTCCAGCGCGCGCAGCGCGGCGCCCAGGTCCGCCAGCGGCTCGTCGCCGCCGGAGGCCGTTCTGGCGGACGCCTCGCCGGCATCGGCGGCTTGCGGCCGCGGCGCCGGATCATCGCCCAGGCCCAGCACGCGCGCCATCTCCTCGACCAGCCGCGGCACTTCCAGCGGCTTGACCGCGAAACCGTCCATGCCGGCCTGGCGGGCGGCGCGCCGGTCTTCTTCCATCACGCTGGCCGTCAGCGCGATCACCGGCGTGGCGGCGCGCCCTTGCGCGCGCTCGTGCTGGCGGATCAGCCGCGTGGCCTGCAGCCCGTCGACACCCGGCATGTGCACGTCCATCAGCACCACGTCGAAGCGGCCGGCGATGAACTTCTCCACCGCCTCGGCGCCGTCGCGCGCCATCTCCAGCGTGTGCCCGCCGCTTTGCAGCGTGAGCGCGAGCAGCTCCAGGTTCTGCGCCACGTCGTCGACGATCAGGATGCGCAGCGGCGGCAGCGCGGTGCGTGGCACCTCGGGCGCGGCGTGCGCCGGCGGCCCCCCCACCGGCAACGGCAGCCAGACATGGAAGCAGCTGCCCTGGCCGATTTCGCTCTCGACCTCGATACACCCGCCCATCAGCTCCACCAGCTGGCGCGAGATGGTGGTGCCCAGCCCGGTGCCGCCGAAGCGGCGGCCGATCGACGGATCGGCCTGGCTGAACGCGGCGAAGATCGAGGTCATCTGCCGGGGCGTCATGCCGATGCCGGTGTCGCGCACCTGCACGTGCACCTGGTCGCCCTCCTGCGAGAACCGCAGCTCGACGCCGCCCTTCTCGGTGAACTTGATGGCGTTGCCCACCAGGTTGGTCAGCACCTGCAGCACGCGCAGCGGATCGCCGCGGAAATACTCGGGCATCTGCGGCGGGTAGACGGTGGCGAGCGTGAGCTGCTTGGCCTGCGCGGCCAGGCCCAGCGAGGACGCGATCTGCAGCGCCAGCTCCTTCAGCGAGAAGTCGATGGTCTCCAGCTTCAGCCGGTCCTTCTCCATCCGCGTGGTGTCGAGGATGTCGTTGATCAGCCCGAGCAGCGCGCGCGACGACTGGCGGATGGTGCCGAGCTGGCTGCGCTGCGTGGCCGTGAGGTTGCCCTGCAGCAGCAGCTCGGTGAAGCCGATGATGGAGTTCATCGGCGTGCGGATCTCGTGGCTCATGTTGGCCAGGAAGGTGCTCTTGGCCGCGGCGGCGCGTTCGGCGCGCTCGGCCGTCTCGCGCAGCGAGGCCTCCAGCGCGATGCGATTGCTGATGTCGCTGACGAAGCCCACGAACAGCAACTCGCCGGGCAGGTCCACGCGGCCGACGGCCAGCCGCATCGGCATCAGGCTGCCGTCCTTGCGCAGGCCGACGACCTCGCGGCCGCTGCCGATGATCTTCGGCACCCCGGTGCGGCGGTAGTTCTCCAGGTAGCCGTCGTGGCGCGACTGGTCGGGCTCGGGCATCAGCATCTTGATGTTGCGGCCCGTCACCTCCGCGGCCGTCCAGCCGAACAGGCGCTCGGCCGACTGGTTCATGCTCTGGATCAGGCCGCGGCTGTCGATGGTGATGATGCCGTCCACCGCGGTGTCCAGGATGGCCTGCAGGCGCAGCCGGCCGTTCTCCATCTCGCGGAACAGCTCGCGCGAGCGCATCAGGCCGTTGAGCGCGGCCACCAGCACCGAGACGGCGATCGTGACGGCGGACAGGCCCAGCGCCGCGAAGCCGGTGTCGAACACGATGCCGGTGGCGGCCATGCCGGGCTCGCCGTGGAAGCGCAGCGTGCTCATTCCGGCGTAGTGCATGCTGGCGATGGCCAGCCCCAGCAGCGTGCCGCCGGCCAGCAGGCGCTGCAGGCTGCTCAGCGCGGTGCGCCCCAGCGCCCTTTGCACCCACAGCGACAGCGCGGGCAGCGTGACGGCCAGACCGATCGACAGCAGGAACGGAAATGGGGCGAAGCGCATCTGCAGCGGCGTGCGCATGGCCGACATGCCGACATAGTGCATCGCGCCGACGCCCAGCCCCACCAGCATGCCGCAGGCCAGCAGCCGTAGGGCGGAGACAGGGCCGCCGCCCAGCAGGTGCAGCACACTGGCCGACGCGATCCAGGCGGGCAACAGCGACAGCAGCGTCGGGGCGACTGCGAAATGCACCGGTGCCGGCAGCTCGAAGGCCATCATGCCGATGAAGTGCATCGTCCAGATGCCGCCGCCCAGAGCGATCGCCCCCGTGGCGATCGCGACGTGCCGGTTGAACGGGTTGTGGGCCTTGCGGGCGACGCGGGCGGTCTGCAGCGCCATCGTCGCGGAGAACACCGAGACGACGAGCGAGAGCAGCGCCAGCCCGACGCCGTGGCTGCCGTACAACGCGGGGCCGCTGGCCGCCGCATCGACAAAAAATAGGCTTTCTCCCATCCCTGGTCTTGTTGATCTTGTGATGACGGCACGACGCATGCCAGACAGCGAGCATCATAGGGGGTCGCGGTCTCTCGGGCCCCTGAAACCAGCTCGAAAATCATGGCGTCGGACCCTTCCGCGCCGGCACCCGGGGCTGGCCGCCGCGTCGCCCTTCCCAAGACCCGCATTTCATTCCCCGAGTAGCCGCTTTTGGATACGCGCAGACGGATTCCGACGGGGTGCCTCTCGAAGCCGCAGGTCCAGGCAGCACGACCGGGCCATCGGCCGCGCGCGTGCCCGGGTGAAGCATGTCCTCGCGGCGCTGCGCCAGCAAGGCGGCCAATGCGTACGGGCGATTGCCAGCCGCTTGCCCTCAAGCGGCAGCGTGCGTAGCCGATCCGCCCTGTGGGGCAGCGGTGTTTCAGCGGCCTGCTACCGCGCGAGCGCCAGCCGGCGGTCCACCGCCGCCAGGCAGGCCATGATCTCCTCGGCCGCCTCGTCGACACGCGGGCCGGGCCGCGCCAGCACGTCGAAGCGCGGCCCGCCGATGCGGCAGTAGCGCCCCTCGCGCACCGCCCGCATGGCCTGCCAGCCGGGGCGCGCGTCCAGCGGCAGCATGCCGGGCGTGTCGTGCACGATCAGCAGGTCGGGGTCGGCGCGCAGCGCGTACTCCGGCCCCAGCTTCGGGAAGGCGCCCAGGCTGGCCGGCACCACATTGCGCAGGCCCAGCCGGGCCAGCGTCTCGCCGATGAACGAGGCCTCGCCGGCCGCGGCCGCGCCGCCGTGCAGCTCGAAGTACACGCGCCGGCCCCGCCAGTGCGGCGGCAGCCGGTCGCGCAGCGCGTCGAGCCGCGCATTGGTGCGTGCCCACAGCGCCTCGCCCGCGCCGGGCCGGCCGATGGCCTGGGCCACGGCCTCCATGTTGTGCCGCATGTCGGCGTGCGTTTTCGCGTCCAGCGTCAGCACGGGCAGGCCCAGTTCCCGCAGCCGTTCGGCCACGCGGTTGCGCGGGCGCAGCAGCACCAGGTCGGGCCGGGCCGCGACGATGCGCTCGATGTCGGCATCGGCCAGGCCGCCGACGCGGGGCAACTGCTGCACGGCCGGCGGCCAGTCGGAATGGCGGTCCACGGCGACCAGGCGGTCGCAGGCGTCGAGCGCACAGAGGATCTCGGTCAGCGAGGGTTGCAGCGAGACGATGCGCAACGCGGCAGACGCGGCCGCGCGCGCTGGCGAGCTACCGCCCGCGGCGACCGGGCCAGCCTGCGCAGCATGGGGAAGCAGGCCCAGCAGCAGGGTGAGCAGCAAGCGGCTGGGCGCAGGGAGCGACGCGGTGTGCGAGAGCGGGAGGTCGGCCGGGCTGGGGGAGCGCATGCGGGTTGGCATTGTGCCCGGCCTGTGCGGCAGGGCTCTCATGCGCACCGTGGTAGCGGCCACCAGGCACGATCCCACGGAAATCTCCGTTGGCGTGGCCGATGACTCAGGCCTCTTGAAGACAGTAGAGTCCCGCAATGACCTTCGCAATTTCCACCGAGAGAACCGTCACCGCATCGGAGTTCGCCCGACTCCTGGATTCGGTCGGCTGGGGAGGCGACGATGACGCGGCGGCCTTCGAGCGGTCCTATGCGGCCTATCCGTTGGTGGTGCATGCGCGGGAGGCCGACGGTACGCTCATCGGCTACGTATCCGCCTTCAGCGATGGTGCATACAGCACGATGCTGGGAGAGTTGATCGTGCATCGCGACGCCCAGGGCCGTGGCGTTGGCAAGGCGCTGATGAGGCGGGTTGAAGACGAGTGGCCGGGCGTCCCGATCTACGTGAAGGCGATGGGCGGGGCAAAGCACTTCTTCCAGGCATGTGGCTACCGGGTGCCTTCCGCAGAAATGACGGTGCTGTTCAAGCGAGTGCCAGTTTCCTTGGCCGATGCCTGAACCGTCGCTTCCGGCGGAGGCAGAGCAGGCGGCGCGGCGCTCCAGGTCGCACGGGCCTATCCGGCGCCGGCGCGTTCCGAGGCAATAGCGCGAGTCTGCACTGACGCCCGGGACGCGCGGCTTGCGGCACAGGTTCAGCGGCGCGGCAATGCCCGGACTACACCGGCCCGCGCTCCTCGCCGCCGCCAGGCCGCAGCCGGTGCACGACATGCTCCGCGCTCGGCCGGCCCTCCAGGAAGTGCGCCTCGAGGACCGGCCCGAGGCTGCGCGCGTCCAGGCGCCCGTACCAGACGCCTTCGGGATAGACGATCGCCAGCGGGCCATGGTTGCAGGGGTACTGGCAGCTGGTCTGCAGCGGGCGGACCCTGCGGCCGAGTTCCGGCTCGGCCTTGAGGCACTCGCCCAGGCGCTGCCACACGTCCACGGCGCCCAGGGCCGTGCAGCGCGGCCCCAGGCAGACCAGCACGTGGTGCTGGTGCTCCGGCACGGCGGACCAGGCGACCGGGTCCTTGTGCCATTGGGCGCCGGCGGTCTCGGCCACGTCCTCGGCCCGCAGGGCCTGGGCGACCAGTTCGCGGGCCAGCTCGGGCAGGCGCTCCGCGGCCATCAGGGGCGGGGCGAACACGATGCGCGGCAGCGCGCCGGTGCGGCGCGCGCGCCAGCGCATCGCCACCTTGTGCAGCCAGCGGGCCAGCGCCGGCTCGTCGGGCGCCAGCAGCGGCAGCACGGCCACGCTGCGCGCGCCGGCGCAGCGGTCCAGCGCCTCGGGCAGCGAGGGCGCGGCCCTGTCGACGAAGGCGGCCAGCACTTCCGTGCCGGGCAGGCGCGGCTGCAGCGCCTCGGCCAGGCGCTGCAGCGCTTCGCGCGCGGCGGCGCCGGTGCCGCCGCGGCCCAGCAGGATCACGCAGTCCGGGGTGTCGGGTTCAGTCGTCGAGGGCATGGGGAATGAAGCTGATGCGCGGGCGGCCGGTGGCCGGGTGGCTGTCGACCTCGGCGGCCACGCCGTAGACCTGCCGGATGGCGGCCGGCGTCAGCACCTGGGCGGGCGGGCCTTCGGCCGCGATGCGGCCCTGGTCCATCAGCACCAGGCGGTGGCAGTAGTGGGCGGCGATGTTCAGGTCGTGCAGCGCGACGATGGTGCTGAGCTGCTGGCGGCGCAGCAGGCCCATCAGCTCGAGCTGGTGGCGGATGTCCAGGTGGTTGGTCGGCTCGTCCAGCAGCAGCACCTGGGGCTGCTGCGCCAGCGCGCGGGCCAGCAGCACGCGCTGCTTCTCGCCGCCCGACAGCTCGGCCAGCGGGCGCCGGGCCAGCGCCAGCGCGTCGACCTGGCGCAGCGCCTCGCGCACGATGGCGTGGTCCTGCGCGCTGTCGCGCGCCCACGGGGCCTGGTGTGGGATGCGGCCCATCATGACCAGCTCGGCCACCGTGGTCTCGAAGCCGGGGGCGGACTCCTGCGCCAGCACCGCCACCTGCTGCGCGAAGCGGCGCTCGGCGATGCCGCGCACGTCCAGGCCCTGCAGCAGCACGGCCCCGCGCGTGGGCCGCAGCGCGCGGTACAGCAGGCGCAGCAGCGTGGACTTGCCGCTGCCGTTGGGGCCGATCAGGCCCAGGCATTCGCCGCGCGCCAGCGCCACGCTGGCGCCGTCGACGATGCGGCGCGCCTGCGCCTCCCAGTGCAGCCCGCGGCCTTCGAGCATCATGCCGGGCGCCCCCCGAAGGCCTGGTGCCGCGCCAGCATCCAGATGAAGAACGGCCCGCCGATCAGCGAGGTCACGACCCCCACCGGGATCTCGGTCGGCGCCAGCCAGGTGCGCGCCAGCAGGTCCACCAGCACCAGGAACACGGCGCCGCCCAGCGCGGCCACCGGCAGCACGCGGCGGTGGCTGGTGCCGACCAGCATGCGCGCGACGTGCGGCACCACGAGGCCGACGAAGCCGATCGCGCCGCTGACGGCGACCATGGTGCCGGTGACCAGCGAGACCGCGACGAACAGCCGCCGCCGCAGGCCGTGCGGGTCGATGCCCAGCGTCACGGCCGTTTCCTCGCCGCCCGCCAGCGCGTTCAGCGCGCGCGCCTGCAGCAGCAGCCAGGCGAGCGTGGCGGCCAGCACCAGGCCGGGCAGGCCCAGCTCGTCCCACTGCGTGCCGGCCAGGCTGCCCAGCGTCCAGGTCAGCACGGCGGCGGCCAGCTCGCGCTGGCCGGAGGTCAGCGTGATCAGGCTGGTGATGCCCAGCAGCACGTGGCCCACGGCCACGCCGCACAGGATCAGCCGCATGGCGTGGATGCGCCCCTGCGCCTGCGCGAGCGCGTACACCACGCAGGTGGCCGCCAGCGCGCCGGCGAAGGCGCCGAGCGTCAGCGCGTGCCCGCCGAGGAACGCGAAGGCGCCGAAGGCCAGCACCGCGACGGCGCCGACCGAGGCGCCGGAGGACACGCCCAGCAGGTACGGGTCGGCCAGCGGGTTGCGCACCATGGCCTGCATGACCACGCCAACCACCGCCAGGCCGGCGCCCACCAGCGCGGCCAGCAGCACGCGCGGCATGCGGATCAGCCAGACGATCTGCTCGTACTGCACGATCCACGGCGCGGCCGGCAGGGGCTCGGCGCCCAATGCCAGCCGCACCTGCTGCCAGGCGATCCGCCAGACGGTGGCGGGCGGGATCGGCACGGTGCCCCAGGTGAGGGCCAGCGTCATGGCCAGCGCCAGCAGCGCGGCCAGCGCCAGGCACCAGGCCGCGAGCGGCCCGCTGCGTGCCGGGAGGAACCGGGCGGCGCGGCGCATGCCCGGTCTACGGCCGGCCGGCGGCCATCAGCGCCGGGTGCAGGGCGGCGGCCAGCGCGCGCGCCCGGGCGACGTTGCGCGGGCCCGGCGTGGCCTCGGCGTAGGTCAGCACGAAGAAGCGCCGGTGGCGCACGGCGTCGACCCCGGCCAGCTCGGGCTTGTGCAGCAGGAAGTCGATCTTGCCCTGCGCGTCGGGCTGGCCGTAGTCGACGATGACGATCCATTCGGGATCGCGGGCGACCACGTCCTCCCAGTTGCCGCGGGGCCAGTTGCGCGGGATGTCGTCGAAGATGTTGCGCCCGCCGGCCGCCTCGATCATCGCCTGCGGCATGCCGTAGCGGCCGGAGGTCACCGGGATGTCCTGCCCGCTGTCGTAGACGAACACGCGCGGGCGCTGCGGCACGGCCTGCGTGCGCTGCTCCAGGTCGCGCAGCGCGCGCTCCAGC
This sequence comes from Pseudorhodoferax sp., assembly GCF_047601025.1. NCBI lineage: Bacteria > Pseudomonadati > Pseudomonadota > Betaproteobacteria > Burkholderiales > Comamonadaceae > Pseudorhodoferax > Pseudorhodoferax sp. Next base: position 4,648,436 of record NZ_JASGJZ010000001.1, on the reverse strand, counting down.
TCCTGGATCCGCGGCTCGGCCTGGCGCTCGATGCGGAAGATGCGCGCGATGGCGCGCAGGTCGGCCAGCGTGTCGTCCATGGACACGCGCTGGCGCGGGCCGACGTGGATGCAGGACTCGGTCAGCACGTACGAGGCGATGCCGTGCCGGGCCAGCAGCTCCGGCGTGACCTGGCCGGGGCGAAAGCCGTAGCTCCAGCCGCCGAACACGAAGTCGGCGCGCGCGCCGACGATGGCCTCCAGGTTCATCGCTCCGCGCGACAGGCTGGGCACGCGCGCCAGCTGCGCGCGGAAGGCCGGGTCGATCTCCTTGTCCGCCGGGATGCCGGAGGTGCCGACCAGGTACTCGCCCAGGCCCAGGAATAGGAACATCTCGGTGATGTTCACGTCGTGCGTGACGACGCGCTGCGGCACCCGGGGGTAGGCGACGGGCTGGCCGCAGACCTCGACGGTCACCGGCGCCACGGCGGCCGGTTCCGCGGCGGCGACAGCGGCAGCGGGCCCAGGCACGGACGCGCGCGGCGCCTCGCCCTCGTGCCGCGAGCACGCCGCCAGCAGCACCGCCAGCGCGGTGGCGTACAGGCCGGCCGGGCGCACGTTCAGAAGCGCAGCTGCGCGGCCAGTTCGAACTGCCGGCCGGGGCCGACGAGGAACTGGCTGCCGTAGCTGGAATGGACGTAGAACCGGTCGGTCAGGTTGCGCGCGATCAGGCTCAGCGTGGTGTTGGCGTCGAACTGCCAGTGCAGCGCCGCGTCGAGCAGCGTGTAGGAGGGCAACTCGGTGGTGTTGGCGTTGTTGGCGAAGCGCTTGCCGACGTTGCGCACGCCGGCCGAGGCCTGCCAGGCGCCCACGCGGTAGTGCGCCCACAGGTTGGCGGTCGTCCGGGCGACGCCCAGGGGGCGGTTGCCGGCGCGGTCGCCGCCGGCTTCCAGCAGCGTGCCGAACCGGGCGTCGGTGTAGCTCAGGTTGCCCTCCAGGCGCAGCGCGGCGCTGGCGCGCAGCACGCCGCCCAGCTCCACGCCCTTGGAGGACTGGCTGCCGCCCTGGATGGAGATGGCCGGGCGGCTGGGGTCGCGCGTGACGATGTCGTCCTTGCGGATGTGGTAGACGGCGAGCGTCCATTCGCCCAGGTTGTCGGCCAGCTGCTGCTTGACGCCGGCCTCGACCTGCCGGCCTTCGCTCAGGCGGAAGTCGCGGTTCGCCAGGTTCAGCGAGAGCATCGTGGTCACGGGGTCGTGGCCCTGGCTGTACTGCGCGTACAGGCTGGTGCGCGGGTCCAGCTTGTAGGTCACGCCCAGGCGGGCCGAGGTGCCGCCCAGGTCCTTGTCGAACGGCGTGCCCGAGACCAGCTCGCGGCGTTCGAAGGCGTACAGGTCGCGGCGCAGGCCGGCCAGCAGCAGCCACTGGTCCGAGAGCTTCCAGGCGTCCTCGACGTAGAAGGCGTTCTGGCGCAGTTCGGTGTCGTACCGCGGCAGCGTGGGGTCGGGGCTGATCCAGCCGCCATGCTGCGGGTCGAAGGCCGAGACCACCGAGGCGCCGCGGTAGGGCGAGTTGCTGCTGTTGCGGAACTTGGTCCTGGAGATTTCCCAGCCCAGCGCCACCTGGTGCCGGCCCAGCGCCAGGTCCAGGCCGAAGCGGTTGCCGGTCTGCGCCACGTCGTGCAGGATCTCCAGGTAGTCCGAGCGGGCCACGGTGCCGGCCGCCGGGTCGTAGGCATAGGCCTCGATGTTGCGCCAGTGCCGGTCGCTCTCGAAGTGGAACAGCTCGTTGCGCACGGTCACGGCCTCGCTGGCGCGCCAGCGCAGGCGGGCGCGCAGGCGGTCTTCCTCGTAGCGCACGATGCTGTCGGCGGTGTTGTAGTTCTCGCCGCGCAGCGCCTCGACCACGCGGCCGTCCAGCCCGGGCGTGCCGAAGTAGCGCGCGGGCTTCTGCAGGCTGCGGTCGGCGATCAGGTCGAGCTGCAGGTCGCGCGTGGGCTCCAGCCGCAGCGTGCCCATGAACTTGGCGCTGCGCGCGTCGCCCATCGCGCGCTCGCCGTCGCTGCGCTGGCCGTACACGTCCAGCCGGTAGCTGGCGACCGGGCCCAGCGGGCCGGTCGCGCCCAGGCCGAGGCGCCCGGTGGCGTCGCTGCCGCCGGCCGCCAGCGCCTCGATGCCGAAGGTCCGGCTGGGCTGCTTGCGCACGGCGTTGATGGTGGCGCCCATGGTGCCGCTGCCGTACATCAGCGAGGCCGGCCCGCGCAGCACCTCGATGCGCTCGTAGCCCCAGATGTCGCCGGGATAGGAGGTGGTGCCGGCGGCCACGCTGGCCGGCACGCCGTCCTCGGCCACGCCGACCGAGTTCACGCCGACGAAGCCGCGGCTGCCGAACGACAGGCCGCCGTTGCCGGGCGTGCTGCTGGAGGTCAGGCCGACCGTGCGCGTGACCGCCTCGACCAGGCCGACGTCGCCGCGCTCGCGCATCTGCTCGGCCGATACGCCGTCGACGCTGGCCGGCAGGTCCTGGATCGACAGGCCGGTGTGGCTGGCGGTCTGCGCCGGCAGGCGCAGCTGCGCGCCGGTGCGCTCGGCTTCGTCGGTGACGCGCACCTCGGGCAGCGTGGTCTGGGCCAGGGCCGGCGCGCCCAGCAGGGCGGCGCACAGCGCGGCGGGATGGAGGAGATGGGAATGGCGTGGCATCGTGCGCGACAGGGTTGTGGACCGCCTGTCGCGACAGCAGCGCGCGGCCGCTGCGTGCCCCGCGGGGGCGAGCGGCCGGACGCCCTGTCTGCACCCCGCAGACGGCCGGCATTCGCATGCAGGGCATGCTCGGACGCGGCAGGCCGGTATCCGGGCTCGCAAGGGGAGAGGGGGCCCTCCGGGCGCCGCGTCTTCCCGAACCCGCCGCGCATCCGCCGTTGCGGCGGACCACGTGAGGGCTCAGTGACGGCCGGCCTGCCGGTAGGGCGGGGCGGCGATCGGCGCTTGAACTTGCTTACCGTTGCGGGGGCAGCCGAGGCCTGGGCCGAACCTGCCGGCCTTCACCTCGTTCCCGTTTACTCTGCATGCGGGCATGCAGACACCTGACGCACGGATGCCCCGGAAACGGATCCCCGGGGCGCGCGGAGTATAGCGACCGCGCCGCGCGTCACTCCGGGCGCTTGGCGCCGGCGGAAGGCGGGGCGCAGCTCCCGCAGCTCTCGCAGTCGCCGCAGCCGGAAGTCTTGGCGAGCGAGGCGGCCAGGCGCTCGGCCTGCGCGTCGTCCACCAGACCGGCGCGCTGCGAACCCGCCGCCAGCCGGCGCGCCGCGCCCCTGCGCCAGGCGGCTGGCATCCAGCGCCACACGGCGTACACCGCGGCGGCGGCCACGATGGCGAAGACGATCAGGTTCTGCAGCATGCTCAGGCTCCCGCAGCGAAGGCCAGCGCCAGCCGGTAGGTGGCGAAGCAGGCCAGGTAGGCCAGGCCAAAGAGGTAGCCCGCCATGACGAACACGTACTTCCACGACCCGGTCTCGCGCTTGACGGTGGCCAGCGTCGACAGGCACTGCGGCGCGAACACGTACCACACCAGCAGCGACAGCGCCGTGGCCAGCGACCAGCTGCCGGCGATCAGCGGCTCCAGCGCGCCCGCCATCGCCTCGTCGCCCGTGGCCGAGAGCGCGTACACGGTGCCGAGCGCGCCCACCGCCACCTCGCGCGCGGCCATGCCCGGCACCAGCGCGATGCTGATCTGCCAGTTGAAGCCGATCGGCGCGAACACGTGCTCCAGCGCGCGCCCCAGCAGGCCGGCCAGGCTGTACTGGATGGCCGGCCCCGTGGCGCCCGCCGGCGGCACCGGGTAGCTGGAGAGGAACCACAGCAGGATGGTCAGCGTGAGGATGATGGTGCCCACCCGCTGCAGGAAGATCCAGGCGCGCTCCCACAGCCCCTGCAGCAGGTTGCGCGGGTTGGGCCAGCGGTAGGCCGGCAGTTCCATCATCAGCGGCGAGGCCGGGGCGCCCCGCCGGGTGTGCAGGTGCTGCATCACCCAGGCCACCGCCATCGCCGCGACGATGCCGAACAGGTACAGGCCGAACAGCACCAGCCCCTGCAGGTTGACCACGCCCGCCACCTGCCGCTGCGGGATGAACGCGGCGATCAGCAGCGCATACACCGGCAGCCGGGCCGAGCAGGTCATCAGCGGCGCGATCATGATGGTGGTGAGCCGGTCGCGCCAATTGCCGATGGTGCGCGTGGCCATGATGCCGGGGATGGCGCAGGCGAAGCTGGACAGCAGCGGGATGAAGGAGCGGCCCGACAGGCCCACCGCGCCCATCACCCGGTCCAGCAGGAAGGCCGCGCGCGGCAGGTAGCCCGAGTCCTCCAGCGCCAGGATGAAGAGGAACAGGATCAGGATCTGCGGCAGGAACACCACCACCCCGCCGGCGCCGGCGATCACCCCGTCGACCAGCAGGCTCTGCAGCGGGCCCTCCGGCACCAGCGTCCTGGCCCATCCGCCGACGGCGGCGGTGGCCGCCTCGATGGCCTGCATGGGCACCTCGGCCCAGCCGAACACGGCCTGGAACATCAGGAACAGCACCAGCGCCAGCACCACCAGGCCCAGCACCGGATGCAGCACGATCCGGTCGATGCGGTCGCTCGTGGCCAGGCTGCCGGCCGGCTCGTGCACCGCCAGCGACAGGATGCGGCGCACCTCGCGCTGGGTGTGGAGCACCTCGTCGAACGCCGGCGCCTCCCAGGGCACCGGCGAGGCCGGCGGCACCGGCGCGTCGAGCGCGGCCAGCAGCGCCTGGGCGCCGCCGCGCTGCACGCCGACGGTGGGGATCACCGGCACGCCCAGCTCGCGCGACAGCACCGCCGCGTCGACCTCGATGCCCTGGCGCCTGGCCATGTCGGTCATGTTCAGCGCCACCACCATCGGCAGGCCCAGCTGCCTGGCCTCCAGCACCAGGCGCAGGTTCAGCCGCAGGTTGGTGGCGTCGGTCACGCATACCAGCAGGTCGGGCAGCGGCTCCTGGTGCCGGCCGGTGATCACGTCGCGCGTCACCGCCTCGTCGGCCGACATCGGGTTGAGGCTGTAGGTGCCCGGCAGGTCCACCACCGCCACGCGGCGGCCGGCGGGGGTGCGCAGCGCGCCCTCCTTGCGCTCCACCGTGACGCCGGCGTAGTTGGCCACCTTCTGGCGGCTGCCGGTCAGCAGGTTGAACAGCGCCGTCTTGCCGCAGTTTGGATTGCCCAGCAGCGCGACGCGGCCGGGCGGGGCGGCCTGCGGGCGCACGCGGATCGCGGCCTCAGCCATGGCCGGCGGCTCCGGGCACGACCTGGATCAGCGCCGCCTCGTGCCGGCGCAGCGCGAAGGTGGTGTGGCCCAGCCGCACCGCCAGCGGCTCGCGGCCGGGCATGCCGCGGGCCATGATGCGCACCGCCTCGCCCGGTACGAAGCCGATCTCCGTCAGCCGCAGGGCCAGGTCGCGGCCATCCGCGCCCGGCGGGCGTGCGACGTCGAGGACGGTGGCCCACTGGCGGTCGGGCAACTGGTCGAGCCGCAGCGCGGCCGGAGCCGGGCGGGCGCCCGGTGCCATGGTTGGCATGTCTGAAATATCCACGTGAAATCCAGGTTGCCTGGCCCGTGCGCATCAGGAAGCCGCGCCGGCGGCGCGGCGCTGCCTGTTGCAGGCCGAGGATTGTCTGCGCAACAGGAAGAGCATCCACCCCGTGAGGCCGAATGCCGGCAGTGCCAGCGCGGCCAGCGCCATCGCGACGCGCCCCGCCAGCCCGAAGTAGCTGCCCATGTGCAGCGGATAGATCGCGGCCAGGAACCGGCCGCCGGCCGGCTTTTCCGCATGGCGCTCGTCCTGGAGCACCTCGCCGTCGCGCAGCCGGACCGTCGTGCGGTTGCGCGCGCGCTCGTGCGCCGGCCGTGCGTCCAGCCAGGTGAACAGCACCGCCGGCGCATCGGCCCGCTGCACGCGCACGATGGCCTCGCTCCAGCCGCCGGCGGCCCGGGCGCGCTGCTCGAACGCGGCCCAGGCCAGGCCGATGTCCACCGCGCCGGCGGCCGCGTCGTCGCCGGCCGCGCGCGGGCGCGGCGCCGGGCGCGCCGGTGGCGCCGAGGCGGTCGCCAGCGCGTCGACGCGCTCGCGCACCACATCGAAGGCCCAGTACAGGCCGGTCGTGGTGAGCACCAGGTACGGCAGCAGGGCGCAGGTGCCCGCCACCGCATGCAAGTTCCAGAGAAAGGCGCGGCCGCGCAGCGCCGTGTTGAACGTGAACCAGGCGCGCCAGTCCAGCGGGCGGCGTGGCCACCGCAGGTACAGCCCGGACAGCGCCAGCCCCAGCAGCCCGGCCGCCAGGATGCCGGTGGCGATGCGCCCGGGCTCCCGCGGCAGCAGCAGCCAGCGGTGCAGGCTCTCCACCGTCTCGAAGAACGCCGCGCCCGCCAGCGGCGGCAGCGGCCGGGCGGTGGCGGGGTCGAGGTACACCGTCTCGCCGCGCCGCTGGCCCCCCTGGGGCGCGAAGATCACCCGCGCCGCCGCGCCCGGCTCGGCGGACACGGCCAGCGTGCCCACCGGACGGCCCGGCCATGTGCGCTGCACGGCCGCCAGCAGCTGCGGGGGCGCCAGCGCCGCCTGCCCGACGTGCCCGGCCACGTGGCGGCCGCCCGGGTTGAGCCAGTCGATCGCTTCCTCGCGGAACGCCAGGAGGGCGCCGGACAGGCCGATCAGCATCAGCAGCGTGCCGGCCGTGATGCCGGCGAGCGAATGCACCTGGCGCCAGAACTGGCGCGGGCGAGGCAGCGAGAAACCCGGCATCGGAGCGGTCGCGCGGGATCAGTACTTGATCTTCGCGGCCAGGAGCAGCGTCCGCGGGCTGCCGAAGCTGAGCAGTTGCGCGTTCGGCGTCGTGCCCTGGATGTAGTCCTTGTCGAACAGGTTCTTGATGCCCAGGTTCACGCTCCACGATGCCTGCTCGTAGCCCAGGTTCACGTCGAACAGGGTGTACTTGGGAAGATCGACGAAGTAGGCGCCGCGCTGCGCGGTGCGCGCGCCCTGGAAGCGGACGCCGGCCCCCATGTTCCAGCCGAGCCGGTCCGGCTGGAAGTAGTACTGCGTGGAGACCGACCCCGCGTTCTTCGGCACATGGTTGGTGCGCTTGCCGATCTCGCTCGCCGTCAGGCTCTGGGTCGTCTTCGCCGTCGGGATGTAGCTGTAGGCCGCCGACGCGTTCCACTGGCTGGTCAGCGCGGCGGTGACTTCCGCCTCGAAGCCTTTGGTGGTCTGCTCGCCGGTCTGGATGGAATAGCCCGCGGTGGCGTCGTATTCCGTCACGTTCCGGCGCCGCAGGTCATAGACGGCGACATAGCCCTGCAGCCGCTGCCTGAACGCCTGGAATTTCACGCCGATCTCGGTCTGCCGGCCTTCCTCGGGGTTCAGCAGGCTGCCGTTGACGCCCGTGTCCGTGACCGGCATGAACGACGTCGAGTAGCTGACGTAGGGCGCCAGGAAGTCGTTGATGCGGTACATCACCGAGGCGCTGCCCGTGAACGCGTTGTCGGCGTTGGCCGTGACGTTGCCGGACAGCTGGTCGCGGATCTCCACCCGCGTCCAGTCGTGGCGGCCGGACAGGCCGACGATCCAGGCGTCGTCGATCTTGAAGGTGTTGCGCAGGTACAGGCCGGCGTACTGGTTGTAGGTCAGGTTGCGGGAGGGATTGCCGGGCCGGACCGACGTGATGCCGTAGACCAGGTGGTCCGCGTCGAGCGGATTCACGTTGTCGATGCGCTGGTAGTAGTCGCTGCGCTCGCGCATCATGTCGACGCCCGCGACCAGCTCGTAGTCGACGCGGCCGAGCTTGAAGCTGCGCTGCAGGTAGTTGTCCAGCGCGATGTTGAGGTCCTGCTTGTCCTGGTAGTTGACCTGCCGGGCGACCCGCGGGAACCGGGCGTTCGCCGCCGCGAACACGGAATCGCTCCAGCTGCTGCCCTTCGTCACCGCCAGGTTCTGCCGGAACACCCAGTCGTCGTCGAAGTAGTGCGCGTAGTTGGAGCCGACGCGGTAGACGTCCACGTCGTAGTGCCGGTCCGGCTCGCCGATGAAGATGTGGCGCCCGTAGGCCTGGTAGTTCGCCGGGATCCCCTGGTTGCGGATGTAGTTGCGGTGCTGGTAGCTGGCGATGAGCGACAGGTCGTTCCTGCCGTCCAGGTCGAAGTTGTACGAGGCGGCGAGGTACTGGTTCCTGAAGTACACGTAGTCGGTCGGGTCGTCCTGGTCGGAGACGCGGCCGACGAGGCGGAACGCGCCTTTGCGGCTGCCCCGGGGCGCATAGTTCAGGTCGAGGGTGCCTTCCTTCAGCGCATAGCTGCCCAGGCTGAGGCCGGCGCGGTACGCGGTCTCCGCCTGGGGGCGCTTGGTGGTCAGGTTGACCAGGCCCCCCGGCAGCGCCAGGCCGAAGCCGACCGAGGTCGGGCCCTTGACCACCTCGATGGAGCTGATGCCGAAGATGTCCTCGGAGCGCAGCACGTTGGTGGAGGTCTGTGCGCGCAGGCCGTCGACGTAGGTCTGCGCGGTGGAGATCTGCCCGCGGATGATGAAATCGTCCCAGCCGCGCCGCCCGTAGGCGCCGGAAGACACGCCGGCGACGCCCTCCAGCGCCTCGGCGACCGTCTTGATCTGCTTTTCCTCGATCTGCCGGTTCGTCACCACGCTGATCGACTGCGCCGTCTCGAACAGGGGCGCGTCCGAGCGCAGCACGCCGGCCGCGGTGCGCGCCACGTAGTTGGTTTCGTTGTTCTGGTACTTGTCGGCCTGGACCTGGATGGTCTGCAGCTGGGCGGCCGACGGGTCGGCCGCCTGCGCCCAGCCCGGCATCGGCGCGGCGGCCAGTGCCAGGGAAACGCAGGAGCCGGAAACGCCGGGATGCATGCGAAAGGAAGAGATCACGCGGGATTCCTGGTGTGTCTGAACATGGACGGGAGGTGGCAGGGCGGCGGAATCAGCGTGATTTCAGGGCCCAGTCGACGGCGGCGTCGAACAGCTTGAGCCCGGCGGCGGAGAGGTTGGGGAAGGTCTCGTTGTCGAGGAAGAACATCACGCGGCGCGCGGGCGCCAGCGATTCGTAGTCCATCGTGGCGCCCTTCTCGTAGCCGAAGATGGCGGCCTTCTCGGGCTGGCCGTGCAGCGTGGCGATGATGGTGGCGCCCAGGCCGGGCTTGCCCCAGTTCATCGGCGCCTGCTTCTCGTAGACGTCGACCACGCCGGCCGGCAGGCCGGCGGCCATCGGGTGCGGCGCGTTGACGAGCCACACGTAGCGGTCCTTCTCCACGGTGCCGAAATCGGTGCCCGCGCGCTTGCCGGCCATCGCCAGGTCGTCGAGCAGGTCGCTTTCCCAGGTGAGCAGCGGCACCGGCACGTGGCGGTACGCGCCCAGCAGGTCGTGCGAGCGGATGGTGGACGACAGGATCACCAGGTCGGCGTCGCGCGCGGCGTCCACCGGCGCGTACTGGCTGTGCAGGGTGACCGCATAGCCGCGCGCCGCGAGGTACTGCTGGATCTTCTGGTCGATCGGCAGGCTCTTGCCTTCCACGCGCACGACCAGCAGCACTTTCCTGGGCGGTGCGGGCGGCACGGCGAAGGCCGGTGCCGGCAGCCCGCCGGCGAGCAGGCCGCCCGCCGCCAGCAGCAGGGCCGAGCGGCGGGAGGGGAAAGAGGGGTCCTGGTGGTCCATGGAGGGGTTTTCCGGGTGAAGCATGGGTGGGGAAGAACGGTGGCTCAGAACTCCACCGTGGCGCGCAGCAGCATCTGGCGTGCGTCGCCCATCGAGATGAAGTAGGTGTTGGCGCTGGACGGGTAATAGGTGCGGTCGAACAGGTTCTTCACGTTGAACTGGAACTGGGTCTTGTAGCCGGCCACCCGCGTGTCGTAGGTGGCGAAGGCGTTCGCCACGGTGTAGCCCGGCAGCCAGAAGGAGTTGGCCGAGTCCCCGGGGCGCCGGCCGACGTACTGCGCGCCGCCGCCCACGCGCAGCCGGCCCTCGCCGCCGAGCACGGGGCCGAAGTCGTAGACGGCCGAGAACGACGCGGTCTGCCGGGCGACGTTCCAGAGGCGGTTGCCCGCGTACAGCGGGTCCTCCGTGGTCTTGGCGTCCACGTAGGCGTAGCTGGCGATGGCGCTCCAGCGGCTGCTCAGCTGGCCCGCCACGTCCACCTCCAGCCCGCGCGAGCGCGCCGCGCCCGAGGTGCGCCAGTCGGTCAGCTTGGTCACGTCGTTGAACTGCGACACCAGCACGTTCTTCTTGCGGATGTCGAACAGCGCCAGCGTGCCGGTCAGCTGGCCGGGCAGGTCCAGCTTGGCACCGACTTCCCAGGACTTGGCTTCCTCCGGCGCCACCGAGGCGTCGATCACCTTGCCGCTGGCCAGCGGCGCGATGGTGGAGGTGGGCTTGAGCGACTGGCTGTAGCTGCCGTAGAACGAGACCTCGTCGCTGAGCTTGTAGACCAGCCCGACGCGCGGCAGCCAGCGCGAGCCGTCGGCCTGGGTGTTGGCGACGAACGGGCGGCCGCGCCCCGCGGTCTGCCGCCAGGACTGGTAGCGCAGGCCGCCCACCAGGATCCAGCGCTCGTCCAGGTGGACGCTGTCCTGCAGGAACAGCGACTGGTTGTGCAGCCGGTCGGTCTGGTCGCTGTCGCTGGCCGAGACGGTGCTCGACGGCGTCTCCAGCCCGTACACCGGGGACAGGTAGCTGAAGGTGTTGCGGGTGGCCTGGCGCAGCAGGTCGGCGCGGTAGATCAGGCGGTACTCGGCGTCGGCGCCGAACTGCAGGTCGTGGCGCATGCCGCCGAGCTGCAGCGTGCCGTCCATGTAGGCCGTGCCGTAGCTGTCCGTGCTCAGCGCGCCGTGCGTGGCGTCGTTGCTGCGCTGCAGCGTGCCGCTGGTGGTGTTGACGCCGTTGACGCGCAGCTGGCCGGCGTCGTAGGTCTCGCGGTTGTAGCTCAGGTTCAGGTGCGCGGCCCAGCCGCCGCCGAGCTGGTGGTCGACGGACAGCTGGCCCAGGTGCGTCTCGCCGGTCATCTGGTTGAACGGCTCGTCCAGCCGGCGCGTCTTGGGCAGGTCCAGCGGGCGCTGGGTGCGCGGGTCCAGCGCGGTGCCGCGGTCGAACGGCGTCACGTAGCGGCGGTACTCGTACCACAGCACGGCCTGCGTGTCGTCCCCGTACCAGGCCAGCGAGGGCGCCACCAGCGTCTCGCGGTGGGTGCCGAAGTTGCGCCAGTAGTCCTCGTCCACGTGGTCGACGATCAGGCGGTAGGCCAGGCCGTTCTCGCCGATCGGGCCGGTGGTGTCCAGCGTGGCGCCGGCGCCGTCGCGGCCGCCGGCGTAGCCCGATCCCTGCAGCGACAGGGCCGTGCGCTGGCGCAGCTGCGGCTTCTTGCTGACCACGTTGATCACGCCGCCCGGGTCCATCAGGCCGTACAGCAGCGAGGACGGCCCCTTGAGCACTTCCACGCTCTCGGCGGCCGCGTTCATGCCGCGGCCCTGCACCAGCGGCATGCCGTTGTGCATGATGGAACCGTCGCGGTTGCCGCCGAAGCCGCGCTTCATGATGGTGTCCTGCGTGCTGGCCAGGGTGTTGCCCTGCGTGATGCCGCTGACGTTGACCAGCGCGTCGTCGATGTTGCGCGGCCGCTGGTCGCGGATCACCTGGGCCGGCACCACGTTGACCACCTGGGGGATGTCGAGCACCGGCGCTGTCGTGCGCAGGGTCGAGGCATCGGGCGTGGGCTGGTAGCGGTCGTCGGCGTCGGCCGGCACCGGCGCGGCGCGCGCCACGACGCGGACGGCGGGCAGGGCGGCCGCTTCGGCGCCGGACGCCTGCTGGACGGCGACGGTAGCAGCGGCGGCCTTGCGGACGACGAACTCGCCCGGGCCTCCTTCCACCGCCTCCAGCCCGGTGCCCGCGAGGATCGCCGCGAAGCCCGTGCCCACGGTGTGGCTGCCCTGCAGGCCGCCGGAGCGCAGGCCCTGCGTGCTGGCCGGGTCGAAGGACAGCGCCACGCCCGCCGCCGCGGCGAAGCGGCCGAGCACGGCGGCCAGCGGCCCGGCTTCGATCTGGTAGGCCCTGGCGGCGCCCTGGCCGGGCGCCGGGGCGGGTTCGGCCGCGCGGGCGGCGGTGGCGAGCGCCATCGTGGCGGCGAGCAGGCAGGTCGCCGCCGCTCGGGCGGGTCGCGGTGAGGCGGGCGTATGCATTCGGCGTTCCTTCGGCATGGATCACGGATGAGGGATGTCATCGAGTGAGCCGAACGAAACCGGAAAAGATGAAAGCCGCCGCCGAAAAAAATTCGGCGGCCCCGTGCGGCGGGTACGGGCGCCGGCGGCCCGGCGGCAGGTGCCGTCAGGCCGGCACGAGGGTGAGCCAGTAGCGCGTCATCCCGCTCGCGCGCACCGGGAAGGCGCGGGTGATGACGGCCAGCGCCTTGTCCGTGTCCCCGAGGGGGAAGACGCCCGACACCCGGACGCCGGCCACGGCCGGGTCGCAGTCCAGGCGGCCGCGGCGGTAGCGCGCGAGCTCGCGGACCACGTCTTCCAGCCGCCAGCCGTCGACGACCAGGCTGCCGCCCGGCCAGTCGACGAACACGGGCTCCACCGGCTGCGGCGTCCCTACGCGATCCCGGGTGAAGACGGCCTGCTGGCCGGCCTCCAGCCGCAGCGCCTGGCCGGGCGCCTCCGCGGCGCGGATCTCCACCGCATCCTCGAGCACGCCGACCACGGTGCGCGCCTCGTCGCTGCGGACAGTGAAGCGCGTACCGAGCGCGAGGATCCGGCCCTGCGGCGTCTGCACCGTGAACGGGCGGGCGTCCTTGGCACCGCCCGAGCCGCGGCCGGGGCGGGCCGTGCGCACGAGGATCTCGCCCTCGCGCAGCACCACCAGCCGGCGCGCGGCGTCGAAGGCCAGGTCCACGGCGGTCCGGGTGTTCAGCGTCAGCTGCGAGCCGTCGGCGAGGACAACGGAGCGCTGCTCGCCCGGGCCCGTGCGGTAGTCGGCCAGCCAGGTGCGCAGGCCGCCTGCGCCGCCGGACAGCCGCCACGACAGGCTGGCCAGCACGCCGCTGCCCGCCAGGCCGGCGAGGCCGAGCAGCACCCGGCGCCGGCTGCGCCGCGCCGCCTGCAGCGTCGTCGCGCCGATGTGGCCCGGCACGCGGTCCAGCGTGGCCTGCAGGGCCTCGAAATGCCGCCATGCGCGCTGGTGGTCCGGATGGGCCGCATGCCAGCGCTTCCAGGCGTCGCGGTCGGCCTCGGTCGCCTCGCCGGAGCACAGGCGGGCATACCAGGCCACCGCCTCCTTGCGGACCTCGGCTTCGCCGCGCGCGGAGGGGGCGGCCGTGCCTTCGGCCGGTGTCAGCTCGAGCACGGGCCCTCGGCCACGATCAGGTAGCAGTGCTCCAGCGCCTTGAGCATGTAGTTGTTGACCGTGCGCACCGTCACGCCCAGCCGGGCGGCGATCTGCGCGTAGGTCAGGCCGTCCAGCTGCGAGAGGATGAAGGCCTCGCGGACGGCGGGCTTCAGGCCATCGAGCATGGTGTCGATGGCGACCAGGGCTTCGAGCACGATGGCCCGCGCTTCAGGCGAGGGCATCCGGGGCTCGGGCAGCACCGCCAGCGCGTCCAGGTAGGCGCGCTCCAGCGCCCGCCGCCGGTGGAAGTCCACGACGAGCCCGTGCGCGATGGTGGCCAGGTAGGCGCGCGGCTCGACCGGGTTGGCGGGCTCCCTGCGGCTCAGCAGGCGCACGAAGGTGTCGTGCGCGAGATCGGCGGCGTTGTGGGTGCATCCCAGCCTGGCGCGCAGCCAGTCCCGCAGCCAGCCGTGGTGGTCACGATAGAGCGTCTGCACGTCGCTCCGGGGTACATGTTCGGCGGCCGACATGGCAACGACTTCCTGGCAGGTGCCCGATCTGCGAAAAGACCTGCCCAACAATAGTGATGAGACTGATTCGTATTTTAGGACAACACCAGCATGCCCGCAACATCGGGGCAGGCCCCAGGTCCGCGATCCGGGGCCGGCAACGACAATGCGCCGCCGCGGACGGCCCGGGATGGCCGGGGCAGCCGGCGCGGCGCATCGCGGAGACCCATTGCAAGCCATGAGGCCACCCATGAACGACACCTCTTCCAAGCACCGCATCGTCATCGTCGGCGGCGGCGCCGGCGGCCTGGAGCTGGCCACGCGGCTCGGCGACACGCTGGGCCGGCGCGGCCGGGCCGAGGTCGTGCTGATCGACAAGAACCGCACGCACGTCTGGAAGCCCAAGCTGCACGAGATCGCCGCCGGCAGCATGGACATGAGCGCGCACGAGGTCGACTACCTGGCGCAGGCGCACTGGCACGGCTTCCGCTTCCGGCTCGGCGAGCTGACCGGCATCGACCGCGCGCGGCGCGAGGTGCACGTCGCCCCGTACCGGGACGAGGAGGGCCATGAAGTCACCCCCGCGCGCGCCTTCGTCTACGACACCCTGGTGCTGGCCGTGGGCAGCCTGTCCAACGACTTCGGCACGCCCGGCGTGCGCGAGCACGCGCTGAAGCTGGAGTCCAAGGCCGATGCGCAGCGCTTCCACGCGCGCATGGTCAATGCCTGCATCCGCGCCCATGCGCAGACCACGCCGCTGCGCCCCGAGCAGCTCAAGGTCGCCATCATCGGCGCCGGCGCCACCGGCGTGGAACTGGCGGCCGAGCTGCACCGCACCACGCGCGAGGTCGTGGCCTACGGGCTGGACCGCGTGGACGCCGAGAAGGACGTGCGCGTCAGCGTGATCGAGGCGGCCGGCCGCGTGCTGCCGGCGCTGCCGCCGCGCATCTCGGCGGCCACCGAGCGGCTGCTGGACGAGCTGGGCGTGGCCGTCTACACCGGCGCCAAGGTCGCCGAGGTGCTGCCGGACGGCGTGCGGCTGGCCGACGGCCGGGTGCTGCCGGCCGAACTGGTGGTCTGGGCGGCCGGCGTCAAGGCGGCCGACTTCCTGAAGGACATCGGCGGCCTGGAGACCAACCGCATCAACCAGCTCGCCGTGCTGCCCACGCTGCAGACCACGCGCGACGAGAACATCTTCGCGATGGGCGACTGCGCCCAGTGCGCCTGGCCCGAGGCCGATGGCGGCAAGGGCGGCTTCGTGCCGCCGCGCGCGCAGGCCGCGCACCAGCAGGCCAGCCACATGCTGGGCCAGATCCGCCGGCGCATGGCCAGCCAGCCGCTCAAGCCCTACCGCTACCGCGACTTCGGCTCGCTGGTCTCGCTGGGCGAGTTCAGCACCGTGGGCAACATGATGGGCGGCCTGGTCGGCGGCAGCCTGATGGTCGAAGGCTGGTTCGCCAAGATCATGTACGTCTCGCTCTACAAGATGCACGAGCTGGCGCTGCACGGCTACGCCAAGGTGGCGCTGGACACGCTGGCGCGGCTGATCACGCGGCGCACCGAGCCGCACGTGAAGCTGCACTGAGGAACTGCCGGCGTCGCGGCGCCAGCGCGGCACGCGCTCAGCGCCGGGGCTGCAGGCCGGCCAGCCGGCCGGCGATCAGGATGCCGGCCAGGCTGCACAGCCCGGTGGCGGCCCAGGTCCATTGCCAGCCGCCGGCCTGCCGGGCGATCCAGGCCACCACCGGCGGGCCGAGGAACTGGCCGACGGCCGAGCACTGCTGCATCCAGCCCACCGTGGTGGAGACCGTGTCGGGGCCTGGCGCCAGCCGCTGCGACAGCGCGAACAGCGTGGCCGGCACCATGCCGCCGAGCATCGAGAACAGCACCACGGCGCCGGTGCGCGCGGCGGGGCCGAAGTCCAGCGCCGGCAGGAAGGCCAGCAGCGCGCCCAGCGCCATGGCGGCGTAGCCGGCCCGCAGCAGCGTGCGCGCGGCCACGCCGCGCCGCAGCAGCCGGCCGGCGCCGATGTTGCCGACCATGTTGACGACGGCCACCAGCGCCGTCAGCGCGCCGGCCGCGGCGGGGCCGACGCGGGCCTGGGCGTAGATGGTCGGCAGGAAGCCCACCACCGCCAGCCACTGGCCCGAATAGACCGCGAAGCCCAGCGCCAGCAGCCAGGGGCCGGGCGCGGCCAGCGTGCGGCGCAGCCGGTCCTTCCAGCCGGCGGATGCGGCGCCCGTGCGCAGGGGGTCGGGCGGCAGCGCCCGCCACAGCCAGGCCGCCATCGCCAGCGACAGCGCCGCCAGCAGCCACCACCAGCCGGGCCAGCCGATGCGCGGCAGCAGCAGCGGGCCGGCCAGCAGCGCCAGCGCCGTGCCCAGCGGCATGTAGGCGCCCCACAGGCCCATCTTGGCGTCCAGCTCGCCCGGCGCGGCCACGCGCCGGATCAGGCTGGGCGCGGGCGTGGCGGCCAGCAGGAAGCCGCAACCCTCGACGGCGCGCAGCGCCAGCAGCGTGGCCGCGTCCTGCGCCAGGCCGCCGGCCAGGCTGGCCGCG
The DNA here is from genome assembly GCF_047601025.1 of Pseudorhodoferax sp. Classification (NCBI taxonomy): domain Bacteria; kingdom Pseudomonadati; phylum Pseudomonadota; class Betaproteobacteria; order Burkholderiales; family Comamonadaceae; genus Pseudorhodoferax; species Pseudorhodoferax sp. The sequence continues at coordinate 4,632,006 of NZ_JASGJZ010000001.1, read as the reverse complement.
CCCAGCACCAGCAGGCCGGCCGTCATGCAGCGCTTCAGGCCCAGGCTGTCGCCGGCCAGGCCGACGGCCAGCCCCAGCGCCATGCCGGCGACCTGCACCAGGGAGAGCAGGAAGCCGGCCTGCACCAGGGACAGCTGCAGCGCCTCGCGCAGCACCGGGATCGCCGGCGGCAGCTTGCCCACGTGCAGCGCCGCCGCGACGCCGCCCAGCACCACCACCAGGGCCGGCTCGATGCGCCGCCCGGCGGCGCGCCCGGGCATCGGTCGGTCCGCCATCAGGGGCGGGGCGGATCGCGGTCCGCCGGTGCTCGCTGCAGCGCAGCCAGCTTCAGGTATTTGTAGAACGCCATCTCGCCGTTGTAGACCGCCAGGATGAAGCCCTGCCGGCCATCGCGAAAGCCCTGGCGCACCAGGTAGGTGCGCACGAAGGCCCACAGCCCGTGCGTGACGGCCTTGGACAGCGAGCCGCTCCGGCCGCGCTCGTGCAGGTCGCGCGCGCCGCCGCTCGAATAGCGGTTCAGCTTCTCGAGCACGTCGTCCAGGTCGCGGTAGCTGTAGTGGACCAGGCTGTGCCGCAGGTCGCGCGTGCTGCCGTCCACCGTCATGTGGGCATGCAGGAAATGCGCGGTGAAGCCGGCCTTCTCGCGCCGGACCAGGCGCAGCGTGTAGTCGGGCCGCCAGCCGCTGTGGTGGATGAACTGGCCGCAGAAGCTGGACAGGCGCGGCAGCCGGTAGCCGTCGGCCGCGCCGGAGCCGATCGCCTGCAGGATCTCCTTGCGCAGTTCCTCGCCGATGCGCTCGTCGGCGTCCAGCGACAGCACCCAGTCGCCGCGGGCCATCGCGATGCCGCGCGCCTGCTGCGGGCCGTAGCCCGGCCAGTCCGTGGCGACCACGCGGGCGCCTTCGGCCGCGGCGAGTTCCGGCGTGCCGTCGGTGCTGCCCGAGTCCAGCACCAGCACCTCGTCGGCGAAGCGGGCCGAGCGCACGCAGTCGGCGATGTTGGCCGCTTCGTTCTTGGCGGCGATGATCACGGTCAGCGTGGGCATGGCTCCCTCATTCCGAATCATCCGGCAGGCCCAGCCCGTACAGCCGCGCGTAGGCGCCGCCCTGCGCCAGCAGCTCGGCATGGGTGCCGGCCTCGACGATGCGGCCCGCCTCCATGACCACGATGCGGTCGGCGTGCTGGACGGTGGACAGCCGGTGCGCGATGACCACGGTGGTGCGGCCCTGCATCAGCCGCTGCAGCGCGGACTGCACGGCGCGCTCGGACTCGGTGTCCAGGGCCGAGGTCGCCTCGTCCAGGATCAGCACCGGCGCGTCCTTGTACAGCGCGCGCGCGATCGCCAGCCGCTGGCGCTGGCCGCCCGACAGCTGGGCGGCGTTGTGGCCGACCAGCGTGTCCATGCCCTGCGGCAGCTCGGCGACCATGCGGTCGAGGTTGGCGTCGGCCAGGCAGCGCGCGAGCCGCTCGCGGTCCAGCGGCTGGCCCAGCGCCACGTTGGCGGCCACGCTGTCGTTCAGCATGACCACGTGCTGGCTGACGACCGCGAACTGGCGCCGCAGCGCGGCCAGGTCCCAGTCCTGCACGGCATGGCCGTCCAGCTCCACGCGACCGGCCGTGGACTCCAGGAACCGCGGCAGCAGGTTGACCAGCGTGGTCTTGCCGGCCCCCGAGGCGCCGACCAGCGCCACGGTCTCGCCGGCGACGATCGACAGGTCCAGTGCGTCCAGCGCCGGCTGCGGCGCACCGGGGAAGCGCACCGTCACGCCCTGCAGCCGGATGTCGCCGCGCGCGCGCGCCAGCGCGAAATGCCCGCCGCGCTCGTCGGCGGTGTGCTGCATCAGCTCCAGCCCGCGCTCGATCGCGGCCAGGCCGCGCGTGACCGGGCTGGCGACTTCCGACAGGTGCTTGATCGGCGCCACCAGCAGCAGCATCGCCGTGATGAAGGCCACGAAGCTGCCGACCGAAGTGCCGCCGTCGGCGCTTTGCAGCAGCGCGATCGCGATCACCGCCGACAGGGCCACGGCCACCAGCATCTGCGTCAGCGGCGACATGATGGAGGAGGCCACGACCGACTTCATCGACAGCTGGCGCAGCCGCGCGCTGAGTTCGTCGAAGCGCCGCTGCTGCAGCGCCTGGGCGGCCTGCAGCCGGATGTCGCGGTGCGCCAGCACGTTCTCCTCGACCACGTAGGCCAGCGCGTCGGTGGAGCTCTGGCTCGCGCGTGTGAGCGTGTACAGCCGCCGCGACAGCACGCCCATGACCCAGGCGATGGCCGGGATCAGCAGCGCCACGATCAGCGTGAGCTTCCAGTTCAGGTACAGCAGGTAGCCGACCAGCGCGACCAGCGTCAGGCTGTCGCGCGAGAAGGCCATGATGGCGCCGACCAGCACCTGCGAGCCGGTCTGCACCTCGTAGACCACGGTGTTGGCCAGCGAACTGGCCGACTGGTGCTGGAACAACGCGAGGTCGCCGCTCAGGATCTTGGCGAACATCTCGCGCCGCAGCGTGAGCAGGCCCTGGTTGGTGATGCGGCCGAGCGCGTAGTTGGCGGTGAACGCGGCGATCCCGCGCAGGCCGAACAGGCCGATCAGCGCGGCCGGCACGGCCCACAGCGGCAGGCCCTCGCGCTGGAAGCCCTTGTCCAGCAGCGGCTTGAGCAGGGCCGGGATCATCGGCTCGGTGCCAGCGACCACGGCCGTGGCCAGCACCAGCAGCACCCACCCCGTGCGGGCCGAGCGGAAATAGGGCCAGACGCGGCGCAGGCGCTGGCCGATCGAGGCCTTGCGGGCCGGTTCGGCCGCGGCGCTCGATGGAGGACCTTCGCCCGTGCCGGCTGCGGTGCGCGCCTCTTCGGGCGGCCGGGCGGCGCTCATGCGGGCCGTCCCACCGGGTCGGGCGACGCGGTGCGCAGGCACAGCGCCATCAGCAGGCCGAGGACGACGCAGAAGAAGTCGCCGATGGTGGCGTCGAAAAGGGTCGAATTGAACATGCAGGAGATCACCAGGGCGGCCAGCACCGACACGCCGGCGCGCGCGGCGGCCGGCTCGCCCAGGCGCAGGTCGCGGTACAGGCTCAGCAGCAGCCAGCACAGTACCAGCACCGCGCCGAGGCCGGCCTCCACGCCCCACAGCAGGAATTCCTGGTGCGGATTGCGCACGACGAAGGTGGCCGGGTTGCCGCGCCCCGCGTCGAGCCGGTTGTACTGCTGGTTGAAGCTGCCCAGGCCGAAGCCGGTCAGCGGCCGCTCGGCGATGGCCTGCAGCGAGCGGTGCCAGTAGTTCAGCCGCTCCCCGGTGGAGGTCTGGTTCTCCGACCGGCTCGCGAACGCCAGGCTCTCCTGCCGCACCAGGTCGACCCGGTCGCGCAGCTGGGGCGAGGCCAGCAGCAGTCCGGCGCCGAGCAGCACCGGCGCCAGCAGGCCGGCCGGGCGCAGCCGGGCCGGCAGCTGCCAGAGCACGGCCAGCGAGACCATGGCGATCGCGACCACGTAGCCCGTGCGGCCGGGCATGAGGAACAGCGTGCTGCCCAGGCCCAGCACGGCCACGCCGGCCGCGAGGGCGCGCATCCAGGCACGCGGCAGGTAGCCCCGCAGGTGCCAGCACACGGCCGCCGCCACGGCGGTCATGATCGACTGCGCCAGGTAGTTGGTGAACACCGAATGGTCCCATCGCGCTTCCGCCGAGGTCGCCCAGGGCACGGGCAGGCCCAGCGCCAGCGCCCAGGAGCTCCCCACGGTGAGGATCTGCGCCGCTGCGAACCAGCCGAGCGCGATCAGCGCTTCGCGCCGCGTGCGCAGCAGCACGGCCAGCAGCGGCACGATGATCAGCTTGCCGTGCTTGCCCAGCGCGGACAGGGCCTCGTCGCTGGGCACGGTCGTCCAGAACAGCGACAGCGCCAGGTAGCCGAGCGCGACGACCACGGCCAGCGGCGTGCGCAGCCGCGCCACGGCGGCGTCGGCCGGGCCGCGCGGCGCAGGCCACAGCAGGATGAAGATCGCGCTGGTCACCGCCAATGCCTTGGCGACGCTGATGACAGCGTTGGGCAGGCCTACCGCCAGGGCCAGCAGGCACGCGAGAACGAGACGAAGATTCAAAGACGGTCCATCGGAAGCGGGCATGCCGCGTGCAGATCGGCGGAGCGTCGGACGCCCGCCGGCGGCGCCATTATCGGCCGAAGCATCGTCCCGGCCGCGGGCCGGAAAGCCCGGGGCGACTCTGCTATCCTCCCGGCCCCGTGGGGGCTGCTGCCGTCGTTGTGCCACAAGGGTGTGGGCCAGTCGCCCCGGCCGGCACGCACAATTCGAAACTAGGAACTTCCGGGGTCGATCGGACACCATCGGTTCGCTTTCACTACATTCCCTCCCATGCAATCTGAGTTCTCTTCCCGGCGCCGGCACTGTCTTGCGGGCTTGGCGCTGGCCGGTACGGCTCCGGCGTGGGCCCAGTTCCGCGTGGAGATCAGCGGCGTGGGCCTGACCCAGCTGCCGATCGCCGTCGCCACCTTCCGCGGCGACGACCAGTCGCCGCAGAAGATCGCGGCCATCGTGCAGGCCGACCTGGAGCGCAGCGGCCAGTTCCGCGGCGTCGATGCCTCGGGCGCCTCGCTCGACGAGGCCTCGCGCCCCGACATGGCGCTGTGGCGCCAGCGCGCCGCCGATTCGCTGCTGACCGGCAGCGTCGCGCGGCTGGCCGACGGGCGCTACGACGTGCGCTTCCGCCTGTGGGACGTGGTGCGTGGCCAGGACCTGGGCGGCCAGAGCTACAGCGTGGTGCAGGCCGACCTGCGGCTGTCAGCCCACCGCATCGCCGACTACGTCTACGAGAAGCTGACCGGCGAGCGCGGCGTGTTCTCCACGCGCATCGCCTACGTCACGCGCGCGGGGCAGCGCTACACGCTGTGGGTGGCCGACGCGGACGGCGAGAACAGCCAGACCGCGCTGGCCAGCCCCGAATCCATCATCTCGCCGGCCTGGTCGCCGAACGGGCGGCAGCTGGCCTACGTGTCGTTCGAGTCGCGCAAGCCGGTGGTCTACGTGCACGACGTGGCGTCCGGCCGCCGGCGCCTGGTGGCCAACTTCCGCGGCTCCAACAGCGCGCCGGCCTGGTCGCCCGACGGCGGCACGCTGGCCGTGACGCTGACGCGCGACGGCGGTTCGCAGCTCTACGCGATCGACGCCGGCGGTGGCGGGGAACCACGCCGGCTGACGCAGTCCAGCAGCATCGACACCGAGCCGGCCTATTCGCCCGACGGCAAGAGCCTGTACTTCGTCAGCGACCGCGGCGGCGCGCCGCAGATCTACCGCATGCCGGCCGGCGGCGGCGGCGCCGAGCGCGTCACCTTCAGCGGCAGCTACAACATCTCGCCGGCGCTGAGCCCGGACGGCCGCTGGCTGGCCTACGTCACGCGCAGCAACGGCGGCGCCTTCCGCCTGCAGGTCATGGAGCTGGCCACGTCCACCGTCACCGGGATCACCGACACGTCGGCCGACGAGCGCCCGAGCTTCGCGCCCAACAGCAAGCTGATGGTCTACGCGACCGTGCAGAACGGCCGCGAGGCGCTGATGACCACCACGCTGGACGGCCGCATCAAGGCGCGCCTGGCCGGGCAGGCGGGCGACATCCGCGAGCCGGACTGGGGACCGTTCCTGCGGGCATGAGTTTTTCTTTGATGGAAAAGGGGAGTGTGCAAATGAAACAGTTCGTTCTGACCGCGATCGTGGCGGCCGCTCTGGCCGGCTGCAGTTCGCCCGTGAAACTCGACGACGTGCCGGTGCAGGACAAGACCGGCACGTCGGCTGCGGCCATCGGCGCGGACGCCGGGGCCGGCGCCGGCAGCGTCGGACAGAGCAGCGTGGCGCCGGTGGACCTGAGCAAGTCCGGCGGCGACCTGGCCGCCAGCCCGGCCGGCGCCCGCACGGTGTACTTCGACTACGACAGCTACGGCGTCCGCGCCGACCAGCAGACCACGGTCGAGAACAACGCCCGCTACCTGCGGTCCGACCGCAACCGCCACGCCGTGATCGAAGGCCACACCGACGAGCGCGGCGGCCGCGAATACAACCTGGCGCTGGGCCAGAAGCGTTCCGAGGCCGTGCGCCGCGCCCTGGTCCTGCTGGGCGTGGCCGACGGCCAGCTCGAGGCCGTGAGCTTCGGCAAGGAGAAGCCGGCGGTGACGGGCTCCACCGAGGACGCCTACGCCAAGAACCGCCGCGCCGAGATCACCTACCGTTGACGGCATGCGCACGACGGCAGTGATGCGGGCCGGTGCGCGCGCGGCGATGGCGGCGTGCCTGGGCATCGCGCTGCTCGGCAGCATGCCGGCGCACGCGCTGTTCAGCGACGACGAGGCGCGGCGCGCGATCCTGGACCTGCGCCAGCGCCACGACGCGATGCAGGCCGCGCAGCAGAAGCAGGCCGAGGAACTGCGCCGGCTGGGCGAGGACAACGCCCAGCTGCGCCGCAGCCTGCTCGACCTGCAGGCGCAGATCGACGGCCTGCGCACGGACCTGGCCAAGTCGCGCGGGCAGGAGGAGCAGCTCGCGCGCGACCTCGCCGACATGCAGCGCCGCCAGAAGGACATCGCCCAGGGCGTGGACGAGCGGCTGCGCAAGTTCGAGCCGGCCAAGGTCACGGTGGACGGGCGCGAGTTCGTCGCCGACCCGGCCGAGGCACGCGAGTACGACGCGGCGCTGGCCCAGTTCCGCAAGGGCGACTTCGCCGGCGCCGGCAACGCGTTCACGGGCTTCCTGAAGACCTATCCGCAGAGCGGCTACCGGCCGTCCGTGCTGTTCTGGCTCGGCAACGCGCAGTACGCGACACGCGACTACCAGGCCGCGATCGCCAACTTCAAGAGCCTGCTGGCGGCGGCGCCCGACCATCCGCGCGCGCCCGAAGCCGCGCTGTCGATCGCGAACTGCCAGCTGGAACTCAAAGAAGTGCGCGGCGCGCGCAAGACGCTGGAAGACCTGATCAAGGTGTATCCGCAGTCCGAGGCCGCGGTGGCGGCCAAGGACCGGCTGGCCAAGATGCGCTGATAGCGCCGCCAGGTCTCCGCGGGCGGGCCGCCCGCACGCCAAGCCATGCGCTACATCCTGTACAACTCCGAGTCCGAGCTGGCCGCCTTCATCCTGCAGGGCGGCGTCGGCGAGGGCACGGAGCTGATCGGCTATCCGGAAATGCCGGCCACGGTGCTCGGCCGGATCGGGCGGGGCGTCGAGTCGCTGCTGCCCCGCACCCGGCTGGCCCTCTATCCGGACCCGCGGGTCGGCCGGCAGCTCAGGCGCATCACGCCGGCCGACACCGTGCTGTTCTTCGCGATCGAGAACACCCGCAACATCGCCAACCTCGCGAAGTACATCGCCACGCGCGACATGCACGTGTTCCTGTGGAATCCGATCGCCAGGCTCAAGGGGGATGCCGCCGGCAGCGTGCGCCAGCTCGCCAGGATCAAGCGCCTCGTCCGCAGCATCCACACCTTCGACGGCCGCGACGCCGCGCGGTACGGCCTTCGGCTGGTGCCGCAGCCGTACCGCAAGGTCGCGCCGCCACCGACCGGGACGCAGGCGCGCTGCGACTTCTATTTCTCCGGCGTGGACAAGGGGCGGCTCGCCATCCTGCTGGAACTCAAGGCCGCCATCGGGGATCTCGGCATGCGCCCCAGCTTCCACATCGTCGGCGACCGGCACAGGGCCTACACGCCGCAGGAGCAGGCGCATCTGGCGCAGGACTGGATCGCCTACGCCGACAACGTGCGCCGCAGCCAGCAGGCCGGCTGCCTGGTGGAGATCGTCCAGGAGCACCAGTCCGGCCCGACCCTGCGCAGCGTCGAGGCGCTGTTCCTGCGCAGGAAGATCGTCACCAACCGGCCGTCCGCACGCGAGGATGCCTTCTTCGATCCGCACCGCGTCCTGGTGATCGGCGACCGGGTGGACCGGGACGCGCTGCGGCACTTCATGGCCCAGCCGTTCGACCCGCCGCGGCCGGCCCTGCTGGCGCCGCACGACATCCGCACCTGGCTCGACAACCTGCTCGCCGCATGAACACCCCTATTCCCATGGACATGGCCGATGCCGACCTGGCGCGCCGCTTCGGCGGCCTGGAGCGCCTGTACGGCGTCGCCGGCGCCGCCGCGATCCGCGGCGCCCACGTGGCGGTGGTCGGCATCGGCGGCGTCGGCTCCTGGGCCGCCGAAGCCCTGGCGCGCAGCGGCGTCGGGCAGCTGACGCTGGTCGACCTGGACCACGTGGCCGAGTCCAACGTGAACCGCCAGATCCATGCGCTGAGCACGACCCTGGGCCAGGCCAAGGTGCTGGCCATGGCCGAGCGCATCGCGCAGATCCATCCCGGCTGCCGCGTCCACGCGGTCGAGGAGTTCGTGACGCCGGACAACTGGCCGGCGCTGCTGCCGCCGGACTGCACGGCCGTCATCGACGCCTGCGACCAGCTCGCGGCCAAGACGGCGATGGCGGCGTGGGCCCGCGCGCCGGCCGCCGCCGGCCGGTGGTTCGTCAGCGTCGGCGCGGCCGGTGGCAAGCGCCTGGCGCACCGCGTCGAGATCGAGGACCTGGCGCTGGTCACGCACGACCCCTTGCTCGCCCAGTTGCGCCAGCGCCTGCGCAAGCACCATGGCGCGCCGCGCGAGGGCCGGCGCATCGGCGTGCCCTGCGTGTTCAGCCGCGAGGCCGTGGCGCCGCCGGACCCGTCCTGCGCGATCGCCGGCGACGGCTCGCTGAACTGCCATGGCTACGGCTCCGTGGTCAGCGTGACGGCCACGTTCGGCCAGTGCGCCGCAGGCTGGGTGCTGGACCAGATCGCCCGGAAGGCGGCCAGCGCCGGGCTATAATCTTTGGCTTTGCTGCACAGCAGCGGGACGTTAGCTCAGTTGGTAGAGCAGCGGACTTTTAATCCGTTGGTCATAGGTTCGAATCCTATACGTCCTACCACTTCCCCCATGGGACATCCGCCGTGCCGTCGATGCTCCTGTCTTCCCCGACCGCCCGCACACGCGCCGCATGACCGACGAAGAGGCCATGCAGCTGGCGCTCGCCCAGGCCCGGCTGGCGGCCGAGGCCGGCGAAGTGCCGGTCGGCGCTGTCGTGCTGCAGAACGGGCGCGTGGTCGGCACCGGGCGCAACGCGCCGATCGGCAGCCACGACCCGACCGCGCACGCCGAGATCGTGGCGCTGCGCGCCGCCGCGCAGGCACTCGGCAACTACCGGCTCGACGGCTGCGAGCTGTTCGTGACGTTGGAACCCTGCGCGATGTGCAGCGGCGCGATGCTGCATGCGCGGCTGGCGCGCGTGGTCTACGGCGCGGCCGATCCCAGGACCGGCGCCGCAGGCTCGGTGCTCGACCTGTTCGCGCAGCCGCGGCTGAACCACCATACGCGCGTGCGCGGCGGCGTGCTGGCGGGGCAGGGCGGGGCGTTGCTGCAAGCGTTCTTCCGCGACCGCCGCGGCCCGGCCCCGGCGCGCCTGCCACTGCGGGACGATGCGTTGCGCACGCCGGCCGAGCGCTTCGCGCAGCTGCCGGACTTTCCCTGGCAGCCCCGGGTCCTGGCCGACCTGCCCAGCCTGCGGGGGCTGGCGCTGCAGGTCCTGGACGAAGGCCAGGGGCCGGCGCTGCTGTGCGTGCACGGCCGCCATGGCTGGAGCCATGCCTTCCGGGCCTTGCTGCCGGTCTGGCTGCAGGCCGGCGGCCGCGTGCTGGCCGTGGACCTGCCGGGCTTCGGCCGCAGCGACAAGCCGAAGAAGGAGGCCGCGCACGGTGCCGACTGGCACCGGCAGGTGCTGCGCGAGCTGGTCGAGGCGCTGGACCTGCGCGACCTCGTGCTGGTGCTGCAGGGCACGGGCGGCCTGCTGGCGCTGGACCTGCCGCTGCGCGAGGCGCCGCGCTGCCGCGGCCTGGTGGCCGTCGACGCCGCGCTGTCCTGCGCCGTCGCGCAGCGGCCCGGCGCGGCACCCTGGCCGGCGGGCTGGCAGGCGGTGCCGGCCGGGCGGGTCGTCGACCTGCTGCGCGAGGAGCCCCGCCGCGCGCCGCGCTCGCCGGCGGGCGATGCGCCCTTCCCGGACCAGGGACACCGCGCCGGCCCGCGCGCCTTCGCCCGCATCGCGGCGCAGGGCTTCGAGGCACCCGACTGGCCGGCCGCGGCGCTGGCGCCATGCGCCCCCCAGGACGGCGGCGCCACGCTCGCACGGCGCATGCTCGACGTTTTCCCGGTGGGATACTCCCCCGCGTGACGTCCAAACACATCTACATCTTCTCCCCCGCCGGCGCCGTGCGCGACAAGGCCGCCTTCCGCCGCGGCGTGCAGCGCCTGCGTGCGCAGGGGCACGCGGTCGAGGTCGACGAGGCCGCGCTCGGCAGCCGCATGCGCTTCGCCGGCGACGACGACGTGCGGCTGGCAGCCATCCACCGCGCGGCTGCCAGCGGCGCCGACGTGGCGCTGGTCTCGCGCGGCGGCTACGGCATCACGCGGCTGCTGGACCGCATCCGCTATCCGGCCCTGGCGCGCGCCGCGGCGCGCGGCACGCGCTTCGTCGGCCACAGCGACTTCACCGCGCTGCAGCTGGCGCTGCTGGCGCGCACCGGCGCCGTCAGCTGGGCCGGGCCGATGCTGTGCGCCGACTTCGGCATGGAGCAGGCGCCCGACGAGATCATGCAGGCCTGCTTCGACGACCTGCTGCTGGGGCAGGGGGAGGGCACGGGCTGGCGCATCGGCCGCACCGATCCCGTCCCCCTCCCGCGCGCGCGCCGCGCCGGCGCCACGGACGCGCAGGACGCGCCGCCCGCCTGGACGCTGCGCGAGGCCGTGCTGTGGGGTGGCAACCTGGCGGTGCTCGCCGCCCTGGTCGGCACGCCCTACCTGCCGCAGGTGAAGGGCGGCGTGCTGTTCCTGGAGGACGTGAACGAGCATCCCTACCGCATCGAGCGGCTGCTGACCCAGCTGCTGCATGCCGGCGTGCTGGCGCGCCAGAAGGCCATCCTGCTCGGCCAGTTCACCGGCTACCAGGCCGCGCCGCACGACCGCGGCTTCGGGCTGGACACCGTCGTCGCCTGGCTGCGCACGCAGCTGAAGGTGCCCGTGTTCACCCGGCTACCGTTCGGCCACGTGCCGACCAAGGTGCTGCTGCCGGTCGGCGCGCCGGTGCAGATGGTCGTGGACAAGCGCGAGGCGCTGCTGTTCTGGGGCCACCTGGAGGGTGGCGCGCACGACCACCATGCGCACGACCACGCGCACGGCGAGGGGCACGGCCACCACCACGCCCATTGAGGCGGGCGCGGAGACATCCCCTACACTGGCAGCCGTTCCCTCCCCACACCACGACAGCTCCATGGGCGTCCAGGCCACGGTCGTATTCGCAGATCTCTCCGACAGCACGGCATTCTTCGAGGTGCTGGGCAACGAGAAGGCGACCGCCGCCATCACCCGCCTGACGCAATGGATCGGCGCCGTCTGCGAGGCGCACCACGGCCGTGTCGTCAAGATGCTGGGCGACGGCGTGCTGGCCCTGTTCCAGGACACGCTGGGCGCCGTCGATTCCGTGGTCCAGATGCAGCGCGGCCACCACATCCGGCTGGAGAAGTGGCCCGCGTCGATCCGCATGGGCATCAAGGCCGGCGTGGCGCGCGGCGACGTCGTCGAGGTCGACGGCGACTGCTACGGCGACGCGGTCAACGTGGCGGCGCGGCTCAGCGACCTGGCCGGCGGCGGCGAGATCTGGGCCACCGAATCCGTGGTGCAGGCGGTCGACGACGCGGCCGGCCTGCGCTTTCGCAGCCTGGGCTCGGTCACCCTGCGCGGCAAGACCGAGCCGCTGGCGCTCTACAAGGTCGAATGGGAGGAGGACGTGGCCACCGACTTCCTGACCCAGCAGGCCGTGCTGCCGCACATGCCGGCGGAATCGCCGCAAGGCCAGATCCAGCTGCGCCACCTGGACGTGTCGCTGCGCTTCCATGCGCACGAGATGCCGGTGCACCTGGGCCGCAACGAACATGCGGAGCTGGTCGTCAACGACCCGCGCGTCTCGCGGCTGCATGCCCGTATTGAACACCGCAACGGCAGCTTCGTGCTGGTGGACCTGAGCAGCTTCGGCACCTGGGTGCGCTTCGCCGGCAGCGACTCGGACGTCGCGCTGCGGCGCGACGAATGCCAACTGCATGGTGCCGGCGAGATCGCGCTCGGCGTGCCGCTGGGCGACATCGGCGCGCCCACCGTCTCGTTCGCGATCAGCACCGGCAGCACCGTGCGCTAGGGCCGCGGCCGGCACGCCATGGTCTGGCTCGGGCGCCTGGCCACCGTGCTGGTGCTGGCGGCGCTGGCCGTCCTCGTGGCGCTGGGCCTGTACGTCTGGCGCAGCTTCCCCGCGCTGGACGGCCGCCTGCAGCTCCCGGGCCTGCAGGCCGAAGTCCGGGTACTGCGCGATGCGGCCGACGTGACGCACCTGCAGGCCGGCACGCCGCGCGACGCCTGGTTCGCCCTCGGCTTCGTGCACGCGCAGGAGCGCGGCTGGCAGCTGGAATTCAACCGCCGGGTCATGCACGGCACGCTGTCCGAGATCCTCGGCGAGGCGACGCTGGAGACCGACAAGCTGATCCGCACCCTGGGCATCATGCCGGCCGCGCGGCGGCAGTTCGAACGCCTGGCGCCGCAGGCCCAGGCCGCGCTGCAGGCCTATGCCGCCGGCGTGCGCGCCTTCTATGCGCACCGTACGCAGGCCTTGTCGCCGGAGTTCCTGGTCCTCGGCGTGCGGCCGGGCGAGCAGGGGCCGGCCTGGGAGGCCGAGGACTGCGTCGGCTGGTCGCTGATGATGGCGCTGGACCTGGGCGGCAACTGGGGCAACGAGTTCGCGCGGCTGTCGTCGGCGCAGGTGGTCGACACGCAGCGCCTGTGGGAACTGTTCCCGCCGTATCCGGGCGAGCCACCGGCCACGGACGTGGACCTCGCAGCGCTGTACCGCGGACTCGGCGTGTACCGTGCGTCCCCACCGGCCGCGCCGGCGAAGAACGGGCAGGCCGGGCCGCCCGCCATCGCGCCGGCGCTGCATGCCGCGGCGCAGGCCTGGTCACGGGCCTTCGTGCGCGACGCCGGCCTGGCGGAAGGCAAGGGCAGCAACGCCTGGGTCGTCTCGGGCGCACGCACGGCCTCGGGCAAGCCGCTGCTGGCCAACGATCCGCACCTGGGCCTGAGCGCGCCGGCGATCTGGTACGTCGCACGCCTGCAGGCGCCGGGCCTGGACGTGGCGGGCGCCACGCTGCCCGGCTTGCCGTTCGTGGTGCTGGGCCGCACGCGCACCGCGGCCTGGGGCTTCACGAACACCGGCCCTGACGTGCAGGACCTGTACCTGGAGCAGATCAAGCCGGACGACCCGCAGTCCTACCGCATCGACGACGCCCAGGGCCGGCCGGCCTGGGCGCCATTCACGCGGCGCACGGAAGTCATCCGCGTCAAGGGCCGTGCCGACGTGCACCACGCGGTGCGCAGCACCCGCCACGGCCCGGTGCTCAGCGACGCCCAGGCCGCCCACGGCCAGTTGCTCGACACCAGCCGCTACGTGCTCGCGCTGCGCTGGAGCGCGCTGGAGCCGGACAACGCGACGGCACTGTCCATGCTGCGGGCGAACATGGCGCACAGCGTCGACGAGCTGCTGGCCGCGTTCGCCGACCACCACTCGCCGATGCAGAACGTGCTGATGGCCGACACACAGGGCCGCATCGCCTACAAGGCCGTCGGCCGCGTGCCGCTGCGCCGCGCCGACAACGACCTGCGCGGCATCGCCCCCGCGCCCGGCTGGGACCCGCGCTACGCATGGGCTGGCTGGCTGCCCTATGCCGAGACGCCGCAAAGCGGCGTGGGGCAGGGCGGCCAGCCGGCCGACGGACCGGTCTGGATCGCCAACGCCAACCAGCGGCCGACGCCGCCGGGCTACCCCCATTTCATCGGCCAGGACTGGGCCTTCCCCGACCGCTTCGACCGCATCGTGCAGATGCTGGCGGCCACGCCGCGGCACGACGTCGACAGCGCGGCGCGCATGCAGGCCGACCTGCTGTCGCTGGCCACGCAGCGGCTGCTGCCGCACCTGCAGCAGGCCACGGGCAGCCATCCGCTGGCCCGGCCGGCGCTGCGGCAGCTGCAGGGCTTCGACGGCACCATGCGCGGCGACGGTCCGCAGCCGCTGATCTTCGCCGCGTGGGTGGACGAACTGACGCGCGGATTGCTGATCCCGCACCTGGGCCGCGAACGCTTCGACGCGCTGTACGGCAAGCGCCAGTTCCGCAGCCTGGTGGAAACCGCGCTGGCCGCGCACGACGGCTGGTGGTGCACGCCGCTGCGCTGCGCCGAACAGGTCGACCGCGCGCTGGACCGCGCGCTCGCACGCCTGGCCGCCGCCTACGGCCCGGACATCGCGCGCTGGCGCTGGGACCAGGCGCACCCGGCCGTCAGCAGCCACCGGCCGTTCGGCAGCGTGGCGCTGCTGGCGCGCTGGTTCGACGTGCGCGTGCCGACCGGCGGCGACGGTTTCACCGTCAACGTCGGCCAGTACCTGCCCGGCGACGCGAAGCAGCCGTTCGCGAACCGGCATGCCGCCGCCCTGCGGGCGATCTACGACCTGGCCGACCTGGAGCAGACCCGCTTCATCTACCAGACCGGGCAGAGCGGGCTGGTGTTCTCGGGCCGCTACCGCGACATGGCCCAGGAGTGGGCACAGGTGCGTTACCGCCGGCTGGCGATGGAGCCCCCCGACGTTGCGCATACACTGCTACTCGTTCCGTGAAACGTTCAACACAGCCCCCGAACATGTCGAAATTCCGATCGGATCAGGGGCTGCACGGCGAAACCGCAGCGGTGCGCCACTCCCATTCCTCGTGACCGAGCATGAACAAGAAGGCCAGGATCGATTTCGAAGACATGAACCTGCAGGTCGGGGTGCGCCTGCAGCTCATGCCCAAGCAGGCCAAGGCTCCGGCCGTGCAGTACACCTCGCTGATCGGCTTCGTCGCCGACGAATACCTGCTGCTGCAGGTACCGCAGCAGGACGGCACGCCGGTGGACCTGGCGCCGGGCACGGAGCTCGCGCTGCGGGTGTTTTCGGGCGTCTCGGTGTTCACCTTCGAAGCGCGGATCGAAGCCGTCGTCACGTCGCCGCGTACCTTCCTGGTGATGAGCTTCCCGGAGAACATCCAGAAGGTCGGCCTGCGCAAGGCCGTGCGCGTGAAGGCCAACATTCCGGTGCGCATCATGAACCCGGTCACGCGCGAGGTGCTGAAGGAAGCCATGCTGTCGGACATCAGCCTGTCCGGCGCGCTGGTCTCGACCTCCAACCCGCTGGGCAGCACGGGCGACACCATCCACATCGAGTTCTCGGTCATGGTCCAGTCGCAGAGCGCCGAGGTCTCGTTCGCCACCAGCGCCTCGATCCGCAGCGTGCAGCAGGCCGTCGGCACGGCACCGGACGGCGGCGCGTTCTACACGCTCTATACCTACGGCATCAACTTCCTGGACATCGACGCCGCGCAGCAGGCCATCCTGCAGAACTACGTGTACGAAACCTTGCTGATCCACCGCAGCTGACTGAGCAGGGTGATCCTGCTTTTTCATCGCATTCTTTACTTTACATAATATACATCGTCGAAAGTGCCGTCAGCATCCAGGCTGCGAGGTCATGGGCTGGTGTCGAAAAGATCGCGCTGGCGTGTGCTCCAGCGGAAGCGATGGCCGCGCCAATCGCTAGCGATGACTTTCCCAGGGCACGCATCAGCAGGTCGCCTTTCTTGGTGCCCTCGTGCTTGCGCAGCATGGCGCGCGTCATTTCGGCTACAGGGTCGAGGCCGGCAACGGATGCAAACAGGGCGTAGTCCTCTGGCTGTGCGTTCTTGCGGCCGTGGCGTAGGTCGCTCAGCTTTTGGCCTGTGATGCCGAGCAGGCGAGCCAGTTTGTAATCGCTTCCGGCTATCTCTTTGGCGCGGTCGATTAGGAAAATTAATTCGTTAGGCGGGTTCATTGATCCTCCTGTTTGGGTATTATGCGACCCTATTACCAAACCTGGGTACTGCCCAAGCTTGGATAGATCGTACAGGAGCCGCCATGCCCCCTCTGCCAACGTCCCCTGCCTCCTTCGAGGCCATCGTTTCGTCCCCCTCGGCCGCCAGGGTCAACCAGCCACACCGTGCTGTGGCGGCTCCGGTTGCAGGTCTGGTCCCCGGGCCGAAGGGGGGCACCTCGTCATGAAGCGCGCAAGCCCAATTGAACTGCAGCAGCTCGCCCTGTTCGAGCCCGAAGGCAAAGAGGCGGTGAAGCTCATGCAGAAAGCTCTGGCCGAGTCGGCCAAGTGCAAGGCCGACGCCGATCGTCTGCGACTGATCGGCGTCGTGTCGGGTGCTGAGCTGCTGGAGCGATTGGCCGATGCGTTCCGGCGCGATGCCCTCGTCTTCGCCATCCTGCTCGACCTTGAGCGCGAGGCGGGCTTGTGATGACCGGTCTCGACGCACTGCTGGCTGACCTCTGCGCATCGATGTTGGTCTTGCTCATGCTGCTGGTGTACGTAGCGGCCGTGGTGGCTGCGCTGGAGCGGGGAGACTGGCGATGATGACCCTCTGCGGCCAGTCCGGTGCCGGCATGCTGGACCTTCACCGCTGGGCTTTCCCGCTCCATGCCGTCGTGGTCCGTGGTCAAGCGGCTGCTCGCGCCGTCGATGACCAGCAGGGCGGCGAAGCGCAGCGCGGCGGTGCGCAAGCCTGCGCAGCGCGCCGCCGCGCGGAGCGCTCTACCCTCCCCGATGGTAATCACGGGGAGAACAACCGATGACCCGGCCGCTGCTGTCCCCCCTGGTCCTCGACGGCTCCGAAGTCAAGGCCCGGCTGCTCGCCGAGCGCAGCGCGAGTGAAGCGCCGGTGCATGTGGACTGGCTCCGCTTCACCATCCAGCGCCGCCACGTCCTGCCCAGTGCCGAGGTCCTGTTCCCGCCTGCGGCCGGGCAGTCCGGCAATATCTGGGACGCCGAGCCTCGCATGGCAAAGTTGCACGCGACATTGCGCGAGCTGCAGGGCGGTGACTTCGCGGCCGCCGCGCAAGCCTGGGAACTCGGCGAGCAGGTCGCCGGTACCCTCGGTCCCGACTTCGTGGTTCACCCGGAAATGCGCAAGGGCCATGACTTCTACCGGCACCGCTGGAGCATCGAGCGCGCCGGCCAGGAAGTGGGCTGGATCGGCTTCCTCGCCAGCGGCGACAGCCCGCGGCAGAAAGCGCAGACGCGCACCATCCACGTCAACCTCTACGGCCACGCCTGCACATTCGCCGTCCATGGCTGGCGTGAACGCATGGCTGACCTGATCGACCAGCACGACGGAACCGTCACGCGCTGCGACCTTGCCTTGGACTGGTTCGACGGCATGCCCGGTGGCATCCTGCAAGTCGAGGCCGACTACGAAGCCGGCTTGATGGACGTGCTCGGCAAAACCCCGAAGTGCAACCATGTCGGCGACTGGAGCACGCGCAGCGAGGGCGGCCGGTCCTTCTACTTCGGCAGCAAGGAAGCCGGCAAGCAGACGAACGTCTACGAGAAAGGCGACCAGCTCTTCGGCACCTCCGAACGCTCGCCCTGGATGCGGATCGAGTTGCGCTACGGCAACAAGCTGCGCGACCTGCCGACCGACATGCTGCGCCGCCCGGCCGACTTCTTCGCAGGCGCATCGCCATGGCATGCCAACAAGCTGCGCGAGTTCGAGGCGAGCGACTGGTGCGCCGAGTCCATCGCCTGTAGGGAACGTCTTCCCGTGCAGACCACAGACGCCGAAGTCTCGCGCGTCTGGCGCTGGCTGGACAACACCGCGAGCGCTGCGATAGCCGTGGCGTTCAAGTTCGCCGGCGATAGCTTCTTGGACCTCGTCCATGCGCGCAAGCTGCCCGGCCGTCTGCGCATGTTTAAGGAGTCTGAGGTTTCCGCCGCATTCCAGCGGCGGGCCGAACGAGACAAACCGGTCGAGGGCTTCTGCCCTGCCCTCGCTTGACCGGCAACCCAGGGCGTAGGAGAAATCATGCGATTCAAGAACCAAGTCATGCTGCACGCCGTGAAGGAGTCGGTCGGCGAGATCGAAGGCCGGGCGTTCAGCAGCACCAAGTTTCATCTCGAAGTGGACCTCAAGGACAACGGCGTCGGCCGCTCCATCGGCCGCGTGACTCGTGAATTCAAGTGCGGCGACGCCAAGGAATTCGACAAGTGGGTCAACTTCCGCGACAGCCTCCCCTGCCTCGTCGAAGCCACCTTCGAGATGGAAGCCACGAAGGACGGTTCCAGGCTTGCCCTCGTGGACGTGGTGCCCGTCTCGAAGTCGCCGATCGGCAAGGCGGCCTGATGCGCTTGCTGGTGCAGTCCCAGGCCACCGGCCGATTTCTCGCGCCGAGCCTCGAAGACGGCACGCCCGAATGGGTGTGCTCGCTGCGCGAGGCCGGTGGCGGCGTCGTGCAGGACCTTGAAGCGGCGCACCAGCTCATGGCCGACTGGTGCGATCTTGAAGATGCCGCGCAGGTCGTGGACCTCGACCGCCTCGGCACCGCTGACGACTACTGAGTCCAGCCGGTAGCCCTCCAACGCTGCGAAGCGCCGAGGGCCTCCGGGTGCACTCCTGCAATTCCGCAGGAACACCATCCTTCGAGGAGTTGTTCCATGAACGCTGTGAAGCGCTTTCTGGCGCCGGTTGGCGTCGTCGCCCTGGCCCTTTCCACGCAAGTCCACGCCGCCCTGCCCACCGGCGCGGCCGAAGCCATCGAGACCTATGAAACCGACGTGGTCGCCGCGATCGGCCTGATGATCGCCGCCGGCATCGCCATCTTCGCCGTGAAGAAGCTGGGCTCGAAGATGGGTTGGCTGTAAGCCCATCGCCTGATCAGTCCTGATCCTGCTGGCTCGCGTGCGGGCCAGTGGCATCAGTCAACAGGAGCGAGCCGACCATGGCGAACATGTGCACTATCTCGCGCCCATCGGTGTTCAGCCCGCAGCAGTGGCAGAGCACGACGGCGAGCTATTCGAACGGTGGTTTCACGAACCCTTACGGGTTCTTCCAGCAGTCCCGTAACGCGGACGTGTCTGGCGGCTCGTTTTACTTCGACGCCGACAAGTTCGGCATGACGTGCGTGGCGTTCCCGGATGCATCGGGCAACGAGGACCCGCTGATCGGCCAGGCGGCTGCGATCCAGGCCCTCCAGTCGGCGACGGTCGGCCTGCAGAACCAGATCTCGGCCATGGCGCCTTGGGTCGGCGAGAACGCCGCCGATGCCCAGGCCGAGCGTATCCAGGACATGAGCGATGTATGGGCGCTGTTCTTCGGCGCGGCCATCGTCATCGCGTGTTGGAAGGGGCTGCAGCGGCTGTTCGACCGCGGGCCGAATGACGATTGATCGAGGGGTGACATGTGGACCATGGAAATGCAATTCGCACTGGGCTCTGTGCTCTTGCTCTGGCTGGCGTTCCGGTAGCCAATGCCGCCGAGGTCGGGCTGGCCGACTTCGCCGGATTCATGCAGCGCGTGACGGGCAATAACGCGGTGACCGTGGGCATCGGCTCGGGCGGGACGTTGGTAGCTACGAAGCCGAGTGCTGCGCTCGGCGGTACGTCGGGCTGGAGCGTCGCTAGCAATTTTGGCAGTGGTGGCACGTCCGGCGGCGCCGTGGTTGGCATGTCCGGCAATGCGTCGGTCGCCGGCCATAAGGTGCCGGTGACCGTTTCTACGCCGATCACGCGGGCTGCGCTTGGTGCTGGCATGGGCATCCTCTGGCGTAACGCTGCTCGGCTGGCTGGCCCTGTCGGCGTCGTGATGATGCTGGCCGACATGGCGGAGACTTTGCAGCATGCGCAGATTCGCAGCAATCCGAATGCGGCCAATGACCCGGACAACCCGTTTCTGCTGGACCTCAATTCCAAGCAGTACACCGTGACATTGCCGGGGGCGCCGTGGGCAGTGAGTAAAGAGGCGTTGTGTTCGGCGTTGGTTGGTTTGACGTTGCCGTCGAACGGGGCGAAGATTACGAAGTCGGAGCTTGCGTACGATCAGTGTTCTTATAAGTACATTAATCCGACGATGGGCTATGAAGCCGGCGGCGCCTTTGTGATCATGAATCGCACAGTGACGAGTGATGTCCCGGCAAGCTGGGATCAGGTGCGGCCGAAGTATGAGGCCATGAATCCGCTGCCGTCTGACGTGTTGCAGAAGCAATGGGAGTGGGCCGAGAAGCAGAAAGGCAAGAACGGCATTGAACCGTGGAAGGTCGAGGTTGGGCCAAGTACTGTGACGACGCCCAGTCCGTCTCTGCAGCCGAAGACCGAAACGAAGGTCACGACGCGGACCCTTCCGGACGGACGGACGGAAGAGCGGATCGTCACGACGACGTCGGAGACCACGGTATCGACGACGGGCGATCAGGTGAAGGTAGTTCCGACCACGACCACGACGACGACGACGAAGGTCATCAACCAAGATGGTTCGTTCGAGGAGCATACCGAAACAGAAACAGAGACACGCACGTCGAACGAAGACACGGCTGCGAAGCCGGAGGACCAGCCCGGCATGTGCGACCTCTATCCCGACATCCTCGCGTGCGCGAAGCCCGACCTCGACACGCCCGAGGGCGAGATTCCCCGCGGCGAAAAGCAGATCACGTATTCGGAAGAGAACCTGTTCGGTGAGGGCAGTTGCCCGGCCGACGTGTACGCCAGTCTCGCCACTATCGGCCAAACCGTGAAGGTGTGGGACTGGCAGGCCGCATGCCAGTACGCATTCCCGTTGCGCGCGCTGGTGATTGCGCTGGCGACCCTGTCGGCATTCGTCATTGTCATGCCCGGGGAGACGCGGCTATGAAGATCGGTACGTGGTTGCTGTCCCTGATCGAGCCCATGCTGGCGAAAGTCTTGGTCAGCCTCGGTTTCGGCGTCGTCTCCATCATCGGCGTCGATGCCGCGCTCAACACGCTCAAGTCTCAGCTCGTCGCGCAGATCAACAGCATGCCCGGGGACTGGCTCGCGTTCGCGCTGTACCTCTGGATCGGCAAGGGCCTGGGCATCATCCTCGGTGCCTGCGCGACCAAGCTGATGCTGTGGTCGGCGCAGCATGCGACCTCGATCATGTCGAGGAGCATCGGATGATCACAGTCATCACCGGCCAGCCGGGCGCCGGCAAGACCGCGCTGTGCGTCGAGCGCTTCCTGATGACGCTGGCGGCCAAGGGCTACGAAGAGAAGGCCATCGATCCTGATGGCAACGAAGTCACCGTGAGGCGCCGCATCCTCACGAACGTGAACGGCCTGCTGCTCGATCACGAGAAGATCGACGACGCGCTGCTGGCGACGTGGCACGAGTGGGTCAAGCCCGGCGACCTGATCGTCTTCGACGAAGTGCAGAAGCCATGGCCCTACACCGTGATGAACAAGGCGCAGGACAAGTGCATCACGGAGCTGGAGACCCATCGTCACTACGGGATCGACTTCATTCTGATGACGCAACACCCGATGCTCTGCAACAGCGCCGTGCATCGGCTGGCCGGCCAGCATCTGCACGTGCGCAAGCTCGGTAACAGCCGCTTTGCGACGGTCTACGAATGGGACGGCGTCTCGCGCACGCTGAGCTACAAGGCTGCGTTCGCGAAGAAGCCGTGGCGCCGCGGCAAGGAAGTCGAGAAGACCTACAAGTCCAGCAGCCTGCACACCCGGCAGCGGCGCGCAGTGCCTACGGTCCTGTTCGGCGTCCTGTTCGCCGCGCTCCTGCTCGGTGTCCTCGGCCCGAAGGTCTACGGCCGTCTCTCCGACCGGATCAGCGGTCAAACCGTCGCGGTCGGGGCGCCGTCCACCGCGGCCGCGAAGGCCCCGGCCTTGGCCGCCAGTGCGCCGCAGATCAAGCCGGCTTTGGCCCCTGCAAGCCCGCTTCCAGTGCTTGAGCCGCAACTGGCATCGGCTCCGGCTCTGGTGGCCGCCAGCGGGACGGCTGTCTTCGCCGGCTGCGCGCGCATGCGCGACCGCTGTACCTGCTTCGACGGCGCCGGCGTCAAGGTCGAGCGCGAGCCCGAGTTCTGCGCCGACCATGCGCTGGCCCACGTGCCCGCGAAAGTCGCCGAGCCCCCGGCCAGCCTGGACCGCTTTCTGCCGCTGACCTACCCGCAGCGATCCCCGGCCGATGCTGCGCTCATCGCCTGGGCCGACCGCGAGCGGGAGAAGCGGCACCGGGCCATCGGCCTACCAATCGAGTAGGGGGACGGGGGCGCAGCCCCAGGTGGCGCCGGGGGCCCGCGCACCGACCCGGATTAGGCCGGGGCCCTAGCCCCGGTCCAGGCACCACGCCACCAGCGCGCCCGCAGCCACCATAGGGTGCGCCCGGCCGGGCTGGTCCATCGCATCCGTCCCGGTCCTCCCCAGCGACAGGCACCATTTCCTGAAGGCGACGAACGGGATGGGGGCCCGCGCGACGGCGCGGGGAAGGGCAAGGCCCTTCCGGGGGTCCAGGGGGCGCAGCCCCATGCCGGAGTCCGTCAGCAGACGGACGTAGGGATGAGGCTGGAGATCGCAGCCGGGAGCGGTCTATTCCAGGTGGGGTATTCCGGCCGATCGCGGGGATGCGAGACCAGCCCGCAGGGCTGCCCGAAGGGTCGGCCCCTGGAGCTTGCGGAAGGGGTCGAGTGAGCACGTCCCCGCGATCGGCCGGGCAGGGTTTCGGGTATTGTCTTCACTTGGGGGTAACTATGGCTGCTGATAACCGCGATTGGTATCGTGACTGGTGGTGTAAGAAGACGGGTCATGTGGAACGGTCGTTGTTCCGGATGGGCGAGCATGAGCTGCAGCGCTTGCGGTATCGCAGGGCGTGGCGTCGGAACTGGCTTGTCTTTGTCGTGCTAGTGGCTGTTGTGGTTTTGGCTTTCTGGTTGAGAACTTAACAAAACCGAAGATCGGCGCAATTGCTGGTCTGCTGGCGTGGGCTGTGCTGGCTCTTTCTATACATCGTCGAAAGTTACTCATGGACGCAAGGGAGGGCGTGTCGATGTGGAAAGCCGCTTGGATGCTGGGCGAAGGCTGCGGTCCATGTACTTGAGCCTGGGCATGGATTTGGGGGCCTGTGCGCAGTTTCTTCAGGTCAGCCGGCGCACTCTGCATAACTGGCAGTCCGGCAAGCACGCGATCCCGTTCGCGGTCTTCAAGTTGCTGCGGTTGCTCAACCGCATGGACCTGCCGGGGCCGAGCTGGGACGGCTGGTACTTCGTGGGTGGCAAGCTGGTTAGCCCTGAAGGCTGTGCCTTCGTCGGCACGGACGGCAGTTGGTGGAGCCTGCTGGTTCGTCGGGCGCAGATGTTCGATGTGCTCTATCGGGAGAACAGCCGGCTTCGTGCCGAGCTTGCCGGGGCTGTGCCTCGGCGTCGTGCGGCGGCCGATGGCCGCACCGCTGTGCGGGCGGCAGCGGCGCCGCAGGCGCCTGGGCTTGTCACAGTATCAACAACCCACGCAGTGGGTGATTTTGATATCAGTGCAGATATCGGATTGACGCCGAATCCGGGTGCTGCTAGGATTTTGATGTCATATCAGATAGATCATGGATTGATGTCATGTCCTACCCTCTCCGCCTTCCCGAAAACCTCGATGTCGCAGCCCGTGAGCGGGCGGCCTCAATCGGGATCAGCTTCAACGCCTTCATCTGCGTTTGCGTCGATGCCTACCTCCACGGCGCAGGCAAGCCATCGGCGGCAGTCGCCGCCGAGCCGCGGGCAACTGCCCGGCCAAACCCGCCACGTAGGCCGGCTGCAGAGCCCGCCGGCGATGATGGTCTAGACGATGAGGGTGATCAGTTGGAGGAGTTTGTACGGGCCATCGAGCGCGCAGGAGATGGGCGGCCGGATCAGGTGCGGGTCTTGGTGCCTGCACCGGAGCGCGATGCGCTCACGCGCCAGCAGCGGCGGCAATTCGAGCGCCACGACCGTAAGCGCAAGGGAGGTGCCTGAAGCCCTCGCGTAGGCGTCTCGGGCCGTGTTGGCCCACAAAGCGAGGCGCCGGGTGTTTGCGTCACCTGGCGCCTCTGACCAAATCGAGAACTGTAAGGTACTCAAAATGGCTGAGTTGAATTCTAGGGTCTGTCGTTCTGGTGGTGTCGGCCGTCGCGATCGGACGGCCAATCCGGAGAAGGCGGTGTGGGACTGGCTCCCGAAGGAAAAGCGCCAGGAACTGTTGGAGCGGGCGTTTGCGGCGGTCAAACGCCACAACGAGCTGCCAGCCGGCGAGGACTTCTGCGGCGAGCATGGCGACCCGTACACCGATGCGGGCCAGTTCGCGGAGGAGCTGGCCGAGGAGTTCCGGGAGCGGCTGTTCGAGCTGCTGGGCCTGCGGGACGCGGAGGTGGCGCGCGGCGGGCGCTACTTCCTGCTGGGCGAGCTCTCGGCCGAGCGGGTGCAGGTAGCGCGGAAGTGAGCCGGCTCACGCGGCGCATCTACGCGCAGTGGCTCGCGGCCAACGGCACGGCTGCGGCATCGGCACGGGACAGGGAGCGCGCCGAAGCATGGCGCAGCCTGGAGCGCGCGATTGAGCTTCGCGAGCGCAGGCCAGTGCGGGGCGGGGGCGCAGCCCCAGGCGTCGGCGGCGGAACCCGCAGTGCCCTGTCCGGCAGGGGCCCTAGGCCCCTGCTCTCGCCTCCGGCCGTTGGCGGGCCACGGCCGGCCCGGGTCTACCTCGTGGGTGCCTGCACAACGCATCCGTCCGGCGGTGAAGCTGGCCGGCCAGAACGCGCGGCGTGCCCTGTGCCAGTCGCTGACGGTGATCGCCGCCCTGAAAAACGGTATTCGGCACCGCAGGCCGCCGAGCAACCCGAAACTATGAAGTGCGGGGTATTCGGGCCTGCGAGTGACGGCGAAACCGGCCCGCAGGGCCGCCCGAAGGGTTCGGCCGCAGGCCGAAGTGAGCCATATACCGCAGGCCCGAATGGCGATTATTTCCAGGCCGAACCCGCCCCTTTTTTAGGTGCAGGTGCAGATTATTCCGAGCGGGAGCCGGGATAATGGTTTATACATCGTCGAAAGTTGTTCATGGCTCCGCGAACCCATACGGCGTGAACCGGCTGCGGTGCATGTCCACGGCCAGCGGCCGGCCTACGAACGGGAATGCGCGCTGGGGACACTCGGGCCGCTCGCAGACCTTGCAGCCCATGCCGATCGGCGTCGCGGCGTCCGGGTCGCCCAGGTCCAGGCCCTTGGCGTAGACCAGCCGCGGCGCGTGCCGGATGTCGCAGCCCAGGCCGATCGAGAACGTCCTGCGCAGCGCGCCGTAGCGCCGCGGGCCGTGGGAGACGGTGCGCGCGATCCATAGGTAGGTCCGCCCGTCCGGCATGCGCGCGAGCTGCGGCAGGATGCGCTCGGGCTGGCCGAAGGCTTCGTACACGTTCCACAGCGGGCACGTCCCGCCCGTGCGGCTGAAGTGGAAATGCGTGGCCGACTGGCGCTTGGAGATGTTGCCGGCACGGTCCACGCGCACGAAGAAGAACGGCACGCCCGGCGCGCCGGGTCGCTGCAGCGTGCTCAGGCGGTGGCACACGGTCTCGAAGCCCACGCCGAAGCGCTGCGCCAGCATCTCGATGTCGTAGCGCAGCGCTTCGGCCGCCTGCAGGAAGCTGCCGTACGGCAGCAGCAACGCGCCGGCGAAGTAGTTGGCCAGGCCGATGCGCGCGAGCTGGCGGGCCGCCGCGTCGTCGGCAAGCGGCGCGCCTTCGGTCAGCGTCTCGATCGTTCCGGCGAGTTCCAGCAGCGCCAGCTGGGTGCCGAGCTGGAACGCCTGCTGCGAGGCGTCCAGCCTGGCGGACAGGTGCAGCGTGCGGCTGTGCGGCGCGTAGCTGCGCTTGCTGTCGCGCGCCTCGTCGCCGAACACCACGCGCACGCCGTGGCGCTGCGCCAGGCGCTGCGCCAGCCAGTCCGGCAGCGTGCCGCCGCCCGGCGCCTGGGCCTCGGCCGCCAGGCGCTCGGCCGCGCGGTCCACGGCGTCGAAATGGTTCTGGTGCGCGAAGAAGAAATCGCGCACCACCTCGAACGGCATGGCGCGCGGCGCGGCGGCGCCGGAGCGGTCGTCGCCCAGGCGCTCGGCCATGGCCTCCATCCGGTCGGCCGCCTGCTGGTGGCGCCGGTACAGCGCCACCAGCGCCCGCCCCAGCGCCGGCATCTGTGCGGCCACTTCCTTGAGCTCCGCGAGCGCCACGGGCTCCGGCGCGTCGGCCAGCGCCTCCTGCATGCCGGCCACCAGCCGCGCCTCCTCGTCTTCGGAGAACTGCTGGATGTCCACGCCCAGCGTCTTGTGGATCTTCAGCAGCACGGCCACCGTCAGCGGGCGCTGGTTCTGCTCCAGCTGGTTCAGGTAGCTCGGCGACAGCCCCAGCGCCTGGGCCAGCGCGGCCTGGGTCAGGCCCCGCTCGGCGCGCAGCTTGCGCAGGCGCACGCCCATGAAGGTCTTCTTCATCGGCGCCCCACCCCCTGGTGATTCGCAAGATTCGCAGATTCACAGGTTTTCATTCGCAAGGATTCACCTTTTCAGTACTGGTTCGAGCTTCGCATTCTGCGTAAATTGCGAAGCATGACAACACCACCCGGGACGATCGAGCTGCACGAGCTGGTATTGCCCGTGCACGCCAACCACCGCGGCACGCTGTTCGCAGGCGCCGGCCTGGAACTGCTGGCCAAGGCCGCCTACCTGGCCGCGCGCAGCCTGGCCCGGCGCGAGGTCGTGATGGCCGGCGTGACCGGCGTCGATTTCCTCGCGCCGGTGCCGGTCGGCCGCCAGCTCCGGCTGCGCGCCTGGGTCAGCCGGCTCGGCCGCAGCTCGATGACGGTCTGCGTCAGCGGCCACGCGCTGATGCCGGGCGCGCCGGACGAGGAAGTCCTCCAGGCGGTGTTCGAGATGGTCGCGGTCGATGCCGCCGGCCGCCCCCTCTCCGTCGATCGCACCCACAGCCACCAGGAAACCACCGCATGAG
The DNA here is from genome assembly GCF_047601025.1 of Pseudorhodoferax sp. Classification (NCBI taxonomy): domain Bacteria; kingdom Pseudomonadati; phylum Pseudomonadota; class Betaproteobacteria; order Burkholderiales; family Comamonadaceae; genus Pseudorhodoferax; species Pseudorhodoferax sp. Next base: position 4,605,032 of record NZ_JASGJZ010000001.1, on the reverse strand, counting down.
CACCCTGAGCACCGAAGCCCCCTCCCCGGCCACCAAGGCCAAGAAATCCGTCGCCCTGTCCGGCGTCACGGCCGGCAACACGGCGCTGTGCACCGTGGGCCGCACCGGCAACGACCTGCACTACCGCGGCTACGACATCCTGGACATCGCCGAAGTCTGCGAGTTCGAGGAGATCGCCCACCTGCTGGTGCACGGCAAGCTGCCCACGCGCGCCGAGTTGGCGGCCTACAAGGCCAGGCTCAAGGCGCTGCGCGGCCTGCCCGACGCGGTGATGAGCGCGCTCGAAGCCGTGCCCGCCGCGGCCCACCCGATGGACGTGATGCGCACCGGCGTCTCGGCCCTGGGCTGCGTGCTGCCCGAGAAGGACGACCACAACCTGCCCGGCGCGCGCGACATCGCCGACCGGCTGATGGCCTCGATGGGCTCCATGCTGCTGTACTGGTACCACTTCAGCCACAACGGCAAGCGCATCGACGTGGAGACCGACGACGATTCCATCGGCGGCCATTTCCTGCACCTGCTGCACGGCGAGAAGCCCGCGGACAGCTGGGTACGCGCCATGCACACCTCGCTGAACCTGTACGCCGAGCACGAGTTCAACGCCAGCACCTTCACCGCCCGCGTGATCGCCGGCACCGGCAGCGACATGTACTCGTCCATCGCTGGCGCCATCGGCGCGCTGCGCGGCCCCAAGCATGGCGGCGCCAACGAGGTGGCCTTCGAGGTCCAGAAACGCTACGACAGCCCCGACGAGGCCGAGGCCGACATCCGCCGCCGCGTGGAAGCCAAGGAAGTCGTCATCGGCTTCGGCCACCCGGTGTACACGGTCGCCGACCCGCGCAACGTGATCATCAAGGGCGTGGCCCGGCGCCTGTCGGACGAGGCCGGCTCGACCAAGATGTTCGACATCGCCGAACGGCTGGAATCGGTGATGTGGGAAGTCAAGAAGATGTTCCCCAACCTGGACTGGTTCAGCGCCGTGAGCTACCACATGATGGGCGTGCCGACCGCGATGTTCACGCCGGTGTTCGTGATCGCCCGCACCAGCGGCTGGGCCGCGCACGTGATCGAGCAGCGCGTGGACAACAAGATCATCCGTCCGAGCGCAAACTACACGGGTCCGGAAGACCAGCGCTTCGTGCCGATCGAGGAACGCCGCTGAGGCTCCGCACGACGACCCCGGCGGGCCGCGCCGCGGCCCGCCCTGCTCCCCATCCCGCCCCATGAATACCCATTACAGAATCCCCCTTCCCGGCACCGGCGTCGACTATGTCGACGCGCGCGCCGCCGTCAACGCCATCCAGCCCGGCGCCTGGGACGGCCTGCCCTACACCGCGCGCGTGCATGCCGAGAACCTGGTGCGCAAGGCCGACCCGGCGCAGTTGAACGACTTCCTGCGCCAGCTGATCGAGCGCAAGCGCGAGCTGGACTTCCCCTGGTTCCCGGTGCGCGTGGTGTGCCACGACATCCTGGGGCAGACGGCGCTGGTGGATCTGGCCGGTTTGCGTGATGCGATCGCCAAAGAAGGCGGCGACCCCGCGGCCGTCAACCCCGTGGTGCCGGTGCAGCTCATCGTGGACCACTCGCTGGCCGTAGAGTGCGGCGGGTTCGACCCCGATGCGTTCCGCAAGAACCGCGAGATCGAGGATCGCCGCAACGAGGACCGCTTCCACTTCATCGAGTGGACGAAGAAGGCCTTCGCCAACATGAGCGTGATCCCCGCGGGCAACGGGATCATGCACCAGATCAACCTGGAGAAGATGTCGCCCGTCGTTTACGTGCAGGACGGCGTGGCCTTTCCCGACACCTGCGTGGGCACCGACAGCCACACGCCGCACGTCGATGCGCTGGGCGTGATCGCCGTGGGCGTGGGCGGGCTGGAAGCCGAGAACGTGATGCTGGGCCGCGCCTCGTGGATGCGCCTGCCCGACATCGTGGGCGTGAAGCTCACCGGCAAGCGCCAGCCGGGCATCACCGCGACCGACATCGCCCTCGCGCTGACCGAGTTCCTGCGCAAGGAGAAGGTCGTGGGCGCCTACGTCGAATTCTTCGGCGAGGGCGCGGACAGCCTGTCGATCGGCGACCGCTCCACCATCTCCAACATGTGCCCCGAGTACGGCGCCACCGCCGCGCTGTTCTACGTGGACCAGCAGACCATCGACTACCTCAAGCTGACCGACCGCAGCCCCGAGCAGGTCGCGCTGGTGGAGAACTATGCCAAGACGGCGGGCTTCTGGAGCACGGCGCTGCAAACCGCGCAGTACGAGCGCGTGCTGGCGTTCGACCTGTCCAGCGTCGTGCGCAACATGGCCGGCCCGTCGAACCCGCACCGCCGCCTGCCCGTGTCCGCCCTGCAAGAACGCGGCATCGCCGACGCGGCCAAGCTGGCCGCTGGCAAGGAAGAAGAGGCCAAGGGCCTGATGCCCGATGGCGCCGTCATCATCGCCGCCATCACCAGCTGCACGAACACCAGCAACCCGCGCAACGTGATCGCCGCCGCGCTGCTGGCGCGCAATGCGAACCAGCTGGGCCTGACGCGCAAGCCCTGGGTCAAGTCCTCGCTGGCCCCCGGCTCCAAGGCCGTGGAGCTGTACCTGAAGGAAGCGAACCTGCTCGGCGATCTGGAAAAGCTCGGCTTCGGCATCGTCGCCTTCGCCTGCACCACCTGCAACGGCATGTCGGGCGCGCTCGACCCGAAGATCCAGCAGGAGATCATCGACCGCGACCTGTACGCCACCGCCGTGCTCTCGGGCAACCGCAACTTCGACGGCCGTATCCACCCGTATGCCAAGCAGGCCTTTCTCGCCTCGCCGCCGCTGGTGGTGGCCTATGCCATCGCGGGCACGGTGCGCTTCGACATCGAGCAGGACGTGCTGGCCGTGGTCGATGGCAAGGAAATCCGCCTGAAGGACATCTGGCCCAGCGACGAGGAAATCGACGCCATCGTTGCCCAGGCCGTCAAGCCGGAGCAGTTCCGCAAGGTCTATGAGCCGATGTTCGCCCTCCGTGTGGACGACGGCGAGAAAGCCGCGCCTCAGTACGATTGGCGACCGATGTCCACCTACATCCGCCGTCCGCCCTACTGGGACACGGAAGGCGTGGGCGCGCTGGCGGCCTTCCCGCGCACGAACAAAGGCATGCGTCCATTGGCGATCCTGCCCGACAACATCACCACCGACCACCTCTCGCCCTCGAACGCCATCCTGATGAACAGCGCAGCGGGTGAATACCTGCACAAGATGGGCCTGCCCGAGGAGGACTTCAACTCCTACGCCACGCACCGCGGCGACCACCTGACGGCGATGCGCGCCACCTTCGCCAACCCGCAGCTGGTCAACGAGATGGCCGTGGTCGATGGGCAGGTGAAGAAAGGCTCGCTGGCCCGCGTGGAACCCGAGGGCCAGGTGATGCGCATGTGGGAGGCCATCGAGACCTACCTGAACCGCCGCCAGCCGCTGATCATCATCGCCGGCGCCGACTACGGCCAGGGATCGAGCCGCGACTGGGCCGCCAAGGGCGTGCGCCTCGCGGGCGTGGAGACGGTGGTGGCCGAGGGCTTCGAGCGCATCCACCGCACCAACTTGATCGGCATGGGCGTGCTGCCGCTGGAGTTCAAGCCGGGCGTGAACCGCCTGACGCTGCAGCTCGACGGTACCGAGACCTACGACGTGGAAGGCGACCTGCAGCCGCGCGCCGATCTCACGCTGGTCATCCACCGCAAGAACGGCCAGACCGACCGCGTGACCGTGACCTGCCGCCTCGACACCGCCGAGGAAGTGTCCGTGTACGAGGCCGGCGGCGTGCTGCAACGCTTCGCGCAGGACTTTCTGGCATCGAATCGGGCTTGAACCCTGACGTATCAAGAGCAAGAAGCTATCAATTTTGATATGACACAGCATCTTCCCCAGATCAAGATCCCTGCCACCTACATGCGCGGCGGCACCAGCAAGGGCGTGTTCTTCCACGTGCAGGACCTGCCCGAAGCCGCCCGCCAGCCGGGCAAGGCGCGCGACGCCATCCTGCTGCGCGTGCTGGGCAGCCCCGACCCGTACGGCAAGCAGATCGACGGCCTGGGCAATGCGTCGTCCAGCACCAGCAAGGCCGTGATCCTCGCCAGGAGCACGCGCCCCGGCCACGACGTGGACTACCTGTTCGGCCAGGTGTCGATCGACCAGCCCTTCGTGGACTGGAGCGGCAACTGCGGCAACCTCTCTGCCGCCGTCGGCCCCTGCGCCATCCACATGGGCCTGATCGACCCCGCGCAGATTCCGCAGAACGGCACCTGCACGGTGCGCATCTGGCAGGCCAACATCGGCAAGACCATCGTCGCGCACGTGCCGGTCGCGAACGGCCAGGTGCAGGAGACCGGCGACTTCGAGCTGGACGGCGTGACCTTCCCCGCCGCCGAGGTGCCGCTGGAATTCCTCGACCCCGCCGACGAGGGCGAGGACGGCGGCGCCATGTTCCCCACCGGCAACGTGGTGGACCAGCTGGAGGTGCCGGGTGTCGGCAGCTTCCCGGCCACGCTGATCAACGCGGGCATCCCGACCATCTTCCTGAACGCCCGGGACATCGGCTACGCCGGCACCGAGCTGCAGGGCGACATCAACGAGGACAAGGCCGCGCTGGCGCGCTTCGAGACCATCCGCGCGCACGGCGCGCTGAAGATGGGCCTGATCCGGGACGTGGCCGAGGCGGCCCGGCGCCAGCACACGCCCAAGGTCGCCTTCGTCGCGCCGCCCGCGGACTACACCGCGTCGAGCGGCAAGCGCATCGCCGCGGCCGACGTAGACCTGCTGGTGCGCGCCCTCTCGATGGGCAAGCTGCACCACGCGATGATGGGCACGGCGGCGGTGGCCATCGGCACCGCGGCGGCCGTGCCCGGTACGCTGGTCAACCTGGCGGCCGGCGGCGGCACGCGCGCGGCGGTGCGCTTCGGCCACCCTTCGGGCACCCTGCGCGTGGGCGCCGAGGCCCGGCTGCAGGACGGCCAGTGGGCCGTGACCAAGGCATTGATGAGCCGCAGCGCGCGCATCCTCATGGAAGGCTGGGTGCGCGTGCCGGGCGATTGTTTCTGACTGACGAGCAAACGACATATGTCCACACGCAAGCAACTCAAGCAACTGGTCGAGGCGCGCCGCGGCGTCCTCGTGCCCGGCGCGTTCAACGCGCTGTCCGCCAAGGTCATCGAGGACCTGGGCTTCGAAGCCATCTACGTCACCGGCGCTGGCGTGACCAATATGTGGTTCGGCATGCCCGACCAGGGCTTCATGGGCCTGGCCGAGATCGCCGACCACACGGCGCGCATCCGCGACGCGGTCGGCGTGCCGCTGCTGGTCGATGCCGACACCGGCTTCGGCAATGCGCTGAACGTCTACCACACGGTGCGCACGCTGGAACGCGCCGGCGCCGACTGCATCCAGCTCGAGGACCAGGTGGCGCCCAAGCGCTGCGGGCATTTCTCGGGCAAGGAAGTCATCTCCACCGAGGAGGCCGTCAGCAAGATCAAGGCCGCCGTCGATGCGCGGCGCGACAGCGACTTCCTCGTCATGGCCCGCACCGACGCCGCCGCCACGCACGGCTTCGAGGCCGCCGTGGAACGCGCGCAGCAGTTCGCCGAGGCCGGCGCCGACATCCTGTTCGTCGAGGCCGTGACCAAGGCCGAGGAAGTGCGCGCCCTGCCCCGGCGCCTGCCCAAGCCGCAGCTGATGAACATGGTGATCGGCGGCAAGACGCCGATCTTCAATGCCGACCAGCTGGCCGAGCTGGGCTACGGCATCGTGCTGTACGCCAACGCCGCGCTGCAGGGCGCGGTAGCCGGCATGCAGAAGGCGCTGACGGTGCTGCGCGACCAGAAGGAAGTGCAGGAGTCCAGCGGCCTGGTGGCGCCCTTCGCCGAACGCCAGCGCCTGGTCGGCAAGCCCGGCTGGGACGCGCTGGAGAAGCGCTACACCTGAGAAGCGGTGAACCGGTGAACGACTGCACCCGCCGTGGGTGCAGCCGGTCCATGCACGGCATCCGACCCCGCCCGCGTCGCCCAACGAGACACCCCCGCCATGAAGACCGCCATCAAAAGCATGCTCGTCGCCAACCGCGGCGAGATCGCCATCCGCGCCATGCGCGCCGCCGCCGAACTGGGCATCCGCACCGTGGCGATCTACGCCGCCGAGGACCGGCTCGCGCTGCACCGCTTCAAGGCCGACGAGAGCTACCTGGTCGGCGAGGGGCGCCGGCCCATCGAGGCCTACCTGGACATCGCCGGCATCCTGGACATCGCCCGGCGCGCCGGCGTGGACGCCATCCACCCCGGCTACGGCTTCCTGTCCGAGAACCCCGGCTTCGCCCAGGCCTGCGCCGACGCGGGCATCGCCTTCATCGGCCCCAAACCCGAGGTGATGCGCGAACTGGGCAACAAGGTCGCCGCCCGCGCGCTGGCCGAGCGCCTGCAGGTGCCCGTGGTGCCCGCCACCGGCGCGCTGCCCGAGGACGACGCCGCATGCCTGCGCCTGGCGCGCGAGGTGGGCTACCCGCTGATGCTCAAGGCGAGCTGGGGCGGAGGCGGACGCGGCATGCGCGCCATCCATGAAGAAGCGGAGCTGCTGCCTTCCATCGCCGCCGCGCGCCGCGAGGCCATCGCCGCCTTCGGCAATGGCGAGGTCTACCTGGAAAAGCTGGTGCAGCGCGCGCGCCACGTCGAGGTGCAGGTGCTGGGCGACCGGCACGGCAACCTCGTGCACCTGTTCGAGCGCGACTGCTCGGTGCAGCGGCGCAACCAGAAGGTGGTGGAACGCGCCCCCGCGCCCTACCTGGACGCGGCAGGCCGCGAGGCGCTGTGCCAGGCCGCGCTGCGCCTGGCGCGCGGCGTGAACTACACGCACGCGGGCACGGTCGAATTCTTGATGGATGCCGACACCGGCGCCTTCTACTTCATCGAGGTGAACCCGCGCATCCAGGTCGAGCACACCGTGACCGAGGAAGTCACGGGCATGGACATCGTCAAGGCCCAGATCCGCGTGACCGAGGGCGCGCGCATCGGCGAGGACGACTACCTGCCGGCGCAGGAGAACATCCGCCTCTTGGGCCACGCGCTGCAATGCCGCGTGACCACCGAAGACCCCGAGAAGGGCTTCGCGCCCGACTACGGCCGCCTCACGGCCTACCGCAGCGCGGCGGGCGCGGGCATCCGCCTGGATGCCGGCACGGCCTACAGCGGCGCGGTCATCACGCCCTACTACGACTCGCTGCTCGTGAAGGTGACCGCACGCGGCCACGACCCCGAGGAAGCCATCCGCCGCATGGACCGCGCGCTGCGCGAGTTCCGCATCCGCGGCGTGGCAACCAACCTGGCGTTCCTGGAGAACGTCATCGCCCACCCGCTGTTCAAGAGCGGCGAATGCACCACGCGCTTCCTCGACACCACGCCCGAGCTGTTCAAGATCACGCGGCGCAAGGACCGCGCCAGCCGCCTGCTGAAGTTCGTCGGCGAGGTGGCCGTCAACGGCAACCCCGAGATGAAGGGCCGCACCGCGCCCGCGCAATTCCCGGCGCGTCCGGTGCTCCCGAAACTGGAGCGCGGCACGCCCATTCCACGAGGCACACGCGATGAATTGCGCGAACGCGGCGCCCAGGGCTTCGCGCAATGGATGCTGGAACAAAAGCGCACGCTGCTGACGGACACGACGATGCGCGACGCGCACCAGTCGCTGTTCGCCACGCGCATGCGCACCGCCGACATGGCCGCCGTCGCGCCGCACTACGCGCGCCTGCTGCCCGAGCTGTTCTCGCTCGAATGCTGGGGCGGCGCCACCTTCGACGTGGCGCTGCGCTTCCTCAAGGAAGACCCGTGGGACCGTTTGCGCCGCCTGCGCGCCGCCGCGCCCAACATCCTGTTCCAGATGCTGCTGCGCGGCTCCAACGCTGTCGGCTACACCAACTACGCCGACAACGTGGTGCGCTACTTCGTGCAACAGGCCGCGCACGAGGGCATCGACCTGTTCCGCGTGTTCGACTCGCTCAACTGGGTGGAGAACATGCGCGTGGCGATGGACGCCGTCATCGAGACCGGCGCGCTCTGCGAAGGCACCATCTGCTACACGGCCGACCTGTTCGACGCCAGCCGCCCCAAGTACCAGCTCAAGTACTACGTGGACATGGCCAGGCAGCTTGAAAAAGCCGGCGCGCACATCATCGGCATCAAGGACATGGCGGGTGTGTGCCGCGCCCCCGCCGCGCGGGCGCTGGTCAAGGCGCTGCGCGAGGAGGTCGGCCTGCCCATCCACTTCCACACGCACGACACCAGCGGCGGCTCGGTCGCCAGCGTGCTCGCCGCCGCCGAGGCGGGCGCGCACGCCGTCGATGGCGCGATGGACGCGATGAGCGGCCTCACCTCGCAGCCCAGCCTGGGCACCATCATCGCGGGCCTGGCCCACACCGGGCGCGACACGGGCCTGACGCCCGCGCGCATCGAGCCGTTCTCGCGCTACTGGGAAGGCGTGCGGCGGTACTACGCGCCGTTCGAGGCCGACATGAGGAGCGGCACATCCGACGTGTACCGCCACGAAATGCCCGGCGGCCAGTACACCAACCTGCGCGAGCAGGCCCGCGCCATGGGCCTGGAAAGCCGCTGGGACGAGATCGCGCGCAGCTATGCCGAGGTCAACCAGCTGTTCGGCGACATCGTGAAGGTCACGCCCTCGTCCAAGGTCGTGGGCGACATGGCGATCTTCCTCGTCGCGGGCAACCTCGCGGTGGCCGACGTGATGGACGCCGAGCGCGACATCTCCTTCCCCGATTCCGTCGTCTCCTTCATGCGCGGCGACCTGGGCTACCCGGCGGACGGCTTCCCCGCCGACGTGCAGCGGCGCATCCTCAAAGGAGCGACGCCCGTCGAAGGCCGCGCGGGCGCGCACATCCCCGCCGTCGATCTGGAAGCAGAACGCGCCAAGGCCGCCAAGGCCATCGACTACCGCGTGAGCGACACCGACCTGGCGAGCTGGCTGATGTATCCCAAGGTCTTCACCGAGTACTTCGCCCACCGCCGCAAGTACGGCGACGTATCCACGCTGCCCACGCCGGTGTTCTTCTACGGCCTGCCCGAGGAAGGCGAGATGGCTGTGGACATCGACCAGGGCAAGACCCTGGTGGTGCGCCTGCTCGGACAGGCCGAGGACAAGGACAGCGGCGAGGCGCGCCTATTCTTCGAACTCAACGGCCAGCCCCGTCCGGTGCGCGTGCCGCGCGCCGGCCAGACCGCCGCGCGCAAGCTGCGCCCGCAGGTGCAGGAGGGCAACCTGCTGCAGGTGGGCGCGCCCATGCCGGGAGCGGTGGCCGTGGTGTCGGTCAAGCCGGGCCAGAAAGTCACGCGCGGCAGCCCGCTGCTGTCCATCGAGGCCATGAAGATGGAGAACGCCATCAGCGCCGAACGTGACGGCGTGGTGGCCCGCGTCCTCGTGGCCGTGGGCGACCGGGTGGAAGCCAAGGACCTGCTGCTGGAATTCGAGGAGGAACCGTCCGCATGAACACCGCCGGACCGCCCCCAGGAGTTCGCACCGCCGGCGCCCACGCGGGCGACGCGGCTGCGCACCCGCCCGCCGCCGCCCGGAGCCTGCGGCCGAGCGCGCTCTACGAAGCGATCGCCGACCGGGTCCGCGAGCGGATCCTGTGCCACGAGCTGAAGCCGGGCGACGCCATCGACGAACTCGATTTCGTCAACAGCTACGGCGTCAGCCGCACGCCCGTGCGCAAGGCGCTCAAGGTCCTGAGCCACGAGGGCCTGCTCACTTCGGTGAACAGGCGTGGAACGGTCGTGACGGTGCTGGAGCCGCACGAGCGCGAGGAGGCGTGGGCGCTGTACCGGCTGCTCCGGTCCTACGCGGCGCAGCAGGCCGAGCAGGTGCAGCCCGAACAGCCGGCGCGCCCTCGCCTGCTGCAGCGGCTGCTCCAACTGGTCGAGCGGCAGCTGAGGCTCGCCTACGGCCCCGCGTTCGACGACGAGATGCGGCGCGTGGACGCCGCCGCCGCCGCGCCGCGCGCCGGCGGGAAGGACAAGGCCTGCCACCAGGCGTCCGCCGCGCCGTCGGTGCCGTAGCACCCGCGGCCGGGCCGCGGCGCGTCGTTCAGGCCAGGCCGGCCTTGTCCAGGCCGAAGGCCGCGTCCAGCGAGCCCGGCGCCGCGGCGAAGCCGATGGACATGCGGTTCCAGCCGTTGATGGCGACGACGGCGAAGCTCAGCGCGGCCAGCTCGGCCTCGCTGAACTGTTCGCGCGCGGCGGCGTAGTCGGCGTCCGCCACGCCGTGCGGCGGCAGGCGGGTCAGGAGCTCGGTCCAGGCCAGCGCGGCGCGTTCGCGCGCCGAGAACAGCGGTGATTCCCACCAGACGGCCACGTGGTGCAGGCGCAGCGGACGTTCGCCGTGCAGGGTCGCCTCCTTGACGTGCATGTCCACGCAGAAGACGCAGCCGTTCAGTTGCGAGGCGCGCAGCGTGACGAGGTTCAGCAGGCTGGTTTCCAGCCCGCTTTGCCGGGTGGCGAGGCTGAACTCCGAATACTTCCTGAACAGCTCGGGCGCGAGCTGGGCATGGTTGGGGCGGATGCGGTGCTGCGGCATGAAGAACTCCTTGGGTGAATGTCATTCTCCAAGACGCGGCAGCGGGCCGCCTCGTGACAGCGCCTGCGCCGCCGCCCAGGCCGCGGCCAGGCGCTGCAGGTTGCGCTGGATGCGGATGCGCACCCGTCGGTCTCCAGCGCCTGGGCGGACTCCAGCGTGGCCACGGTGACCAGCCAGGCCTCGGCGTTGTCCGGGCGGGCCGAATCCGCCTTCGCTTGCGCCGCGTGCCAGCGCAGCCAGACGTCCTGCACCAGCTCCTCGGCGTCCGCCACCGAGCACAGCATGCGGTAGGCGATGCCCTGCGGCCGGGGGCGCAGTCGGTCGAAGGTGCGCGTGGCGTCTTCCATCATGGTGTATGAGCGATGGTCGGGCACTTCCGCGGACACGCGCCAGCCGGGCAGGGAGAGTCCCGGTTGGCAGGCAGGGAAGTGCTGGTAGCCTACGGCGGCTCCGCGCACCGGGCCGCCGAGCCCGCGCAGAGCCATCGACAGACCGAAAACCAGACATCGACCGAGGAGATTCCGCATGTCCCGACACCTCCGGCTCCAGCGCCGTTCCATCCTGGCCGGCGCCGCACTGCTCGGCGCCGCGCTGCCGCTGGCCCATGCCGCCGACGCACCGTGGCCCAGCCACCCCATCCGGCTGGTCGTGCCGTTCTCCGCCGGCGGCGCCAACGACCTCATGGCCCGCTCCGCCGCCGAAGGCGCGTCCAAGATCCTCGGCCAGCCGATCGTGGTGGACAACCGCGCCGGCGCGGGCGGCACCGTGGGCGCCGACCTCGTCGCCAAGGCCAAGCCCGACGGCTACACCTTCCTGGTCAGCGCGGCGGGGGTCATCTCCAACGGCATGATCAAGAAGAAGATGCCGTTCAAGGACGAGGACTTGGTGCCGGTGGTGATGATCGGCCTGGCCCCTTCGGTGATCGTCGTGCCCAAGAACGCGCCCTACCAGAACCTGCGCGACTTCGTCGAGGCGTCCAAGAAGGGCCCGGGCTTCAACTTCGCCACCGCCGGCACCGGCAGCACGCCGCACTTCGTGGCCGAGATGCTCAACGTGAAGTACGGCGCGCAGCTGCAGGCCGTGCCCTACAAGAGCGGTTCGGAAAGCACCACCGCCGTGCTCGGCGGGCAGGTCGAGGGCACGTCCGAGGCCAGCGTCATCGCCCTGCCCCACATCTTCAACGACGGCAAGTTCAAGGCCCTGGCGACCACCTGGACGCAGCGCATCTCGGCCTATCCGCAGCTGTCGACCGCCACGGAACAGGGTTTCCCAGAGGTGCAGATCGCCCACTGGGCCGGCATCCATGCGCCGAAGGGCACGCCCGCCGCCATCCTCGACAAGCTGGCCGCCGCCGTGGACCAGGCCATGCGCGAGCCGGCCACGATGGAAAAGCTCAAGAAGGTGGGCATCGAGCCCATCGGCGGGACGCGCGCCGACTTCGTGAAGTTCACCGACGCGGAGCGCAAGCGCCTGGGCGAGATCGTCAAGGCCGCCCACATGCAAGAGAAGTAGGCGCACACCGGCGCCTGCGCGCTTTCATTTCATCCACCACATCTCGCCGGCTCCGGCCGGCCATGGAGACCTGCATGCCCCCGACTTCCCGCCCTGCCGGCGCCCGCCGCACCGTGCTGCGCCGCGCGGCCGCCGTTTCGCTCGCCTGTGCCGCCGGCGCCCTGCTGCCGGCCGCCTCCGCCTTCGCGCAGAACACCGGCGCCTGGCCCAGCCGCCCGGTCAAGCTGATCGTGCCCTACGCCGCCGGCGGCTTCGCCGACACGCGCGCGCGCAAGATCGCCGAGCAGCTGGGCCAGCGCCTCGGCCAGCCCGTCGTCATCGACAACCGCGCCGGCGCCGGCGGCGTCACCGGCACCGACGCCATCGCCAAGGCCACGGACGGCCACACCTTCGGCTTCGGCTCGCCCGCGCCGCTGGTGACCAATCCGATGCTGATGAAGAAGATGCCCTACGACGCGGAACGCGACCTGCTGCCCATCGTGCTGATCGAGGAGGCCCCGCTGGTCCTGAGCACCGCGCTGAACCAGCCCTTCAAGTCCGTGCGCGAGCTGGTGGCGGCCGGCCAGGCCAAGCCCGACACGCTGACCTACGGCTCCTCCGGCGTCGGCGGCGCGCACCACCTCTCGGGCGAACTGCTGGCGTTCCAGACCGGCACGCGTTTCGTCCACGTGCCCTACAAGGGCGGCGCGCCGGCCGCGACCGACCTGATGGGCGGCCACCTGGCCTTCATGTTCGAGATGGGCTACGCCGCCCTGCCCGCCATCCAGAGCGGCAAGGTGCGCCCGCTGGCCGTCTCGGGCAAGCAGCGGCTCAAGGTGCTGCCGCAGGTGCCCACGCTGGACGAGGCCGGCGTCAAGGGGTTCGAGTCCTACAACTGGCTCGGCATGATCGCGCCGGCGGGCACGCCGCCGGCGGTGATCACCCGGCTCAACGCCGCCGTCAACGAAGCCCTGGCCGACCCCGGCGTGCGGTCCATGATCGAGGACTCCGGCGGCGTCGTCGTGGGCGGCTCGCCGCAGGACTACGCCAAGTTCCTGGCGGCCGAGCGCGCCAAGTGGGGACCGCTGATCCGCAGCGCCAACATCACCCTGGACTGATTGCCACGAGGAGTTCTCCATGCGCCAAGTCCCTTCTTCCCTGCCGCGCCCGGCCCTCTCGCTCCACGCCCCAGCGCGCCCTGCACTGCCGCGCCGTGTCCTGCTGCTGGCGGCCGCGGCCGTCGTCGCCGGCTGCGCGGTACCGACCAAGCCGCCGCCGCCCAGCGCGGCGCTGGCCCAGCCGGTCCGGCTGATGACCTCGGGCGGCTTCACCGAGGCGCACCAGCGCCTGTTCCCCGTCTTCGAGCAGCAGACCGGCGGCAAGGTGGAGTCGGCCTACGGCTCGTCCATGGGCGCGTCCACGACGTCGATCCCGAACCGGCTGGCGCGCGGCGAGCCTGCCGACGTGGTGGTGCTGGCGCGCTCCGCGCTGGACCAGTTGGTGCAGCAGGGCCACGTCGTGCCCGGCAGCCAGGTCGACCTGGTGCGCTCGTCCATCGGCCTGGCGGTGCGCGCGGGCGCGCCGGTGCCCGACATCGGCACCGAGGAGAAGTTCAGGCAGCTGCTGCTGTCGGCTCCCTCGATCGCCTATTCGGCCAGTGCCAGCGGCACCTACTACGAGACCGCCATGCTCAAGAAGATGGGCATCGAGGCCCAGGTGCTGCCCAAGAGCCGCAAGATCGTGGGTGACCGCGTGGGCACCATCGTGGCGCGCGGCGACGCGGCCGTCGGCATGCAGCAGGTGAGCGAGCTGCTGCCCATTCCCGGCATCACCTACGTGGGCCGGCTGCCCGAGTCGGTGCAGCACTACACCGTGTTCTCCGCTGGCATCACCACCAAGGCGCAGAACCCCGAAGGCGCCCGCGCGCTGATCCGCTTCTACCAGTCGCCGGCCGCCAGGACGGTGATCGAGAAGACCGGGCTGGAGGTCGTTCCGCCCCGGCCGTGATGGCCGGCGCGCCCGGCGGCCGGCGCTAGAAGCTCCAGCGTGCGCCGAGCCGCACGCTGCGCGGCTCCATCGGATGCACGTGCCGGCCGTCGATGCCGCCGCCGCACACGCCGGCCGCCACCTCGCCGGCGGTGCACGAGGCGTAGAAGTACTCGATGTCGTTGCCCCTGCGATCGGCCAGGTTGAACACCTCCAGGCCCAGCGTCAGGTGGCGGCTGGCCGCGTAGCGCGCGCCGACGTTCAGCAGCGTCACCGGCCGGGCGCGCACGGTGTTGGTGGTGTCCAGCGCGCGCGAGCCCATGTGGCGCAGCCGCGCGGTCGCCGTCCACGGCCCGCGCTGCCACACGATGCCGGCGGCCACGACGCGCCCGGCCGCGTTGTCCACGTAGCGGCCCTCGCCCGGCGGGGCGTCCCCGCGGAAGCGGGCGCGCGACCAGGCCGCGTCCAGCTCCATGCGCCAGTGCGCGCCGAGCGGGTAGCGCAGCGTGGCCTCGACGCCGCGCCGCCGGCTGGCGCGGCCGGCTTCGGTGGTGCCGGCGTCGCCTACGTAGACCAGCTCGGAATCCAGCAGCAGCTGCCACAGCGCCGCGGTGAACGCCACCCCGTCCGACGGCTGGAAGCGCCAGCCCAGCTCGGCGCCGCGGCCGCGCACCAGGGCCGGCACGCGTTCGGCCGGATCGCCGGTCTGCGGGTCGGCCGTGATCGTGGCGCCGCGCACGTCGTTGCTGTGGAAGCCCGTGCCGGCGTTCAGGTACAGCTCGTGGGCCGGGGCGACGGTCCAGGCCAGGCCGGCCTTGGGACTCAGCAGGAAATCGTCGCCGCGCCCGCCGTTGACGGGGCCGTAGGCCTCGTCGCGGCCCCGCACGTGGTAGCGCAGCCAGTCGGCGCGCAGCCCGGCATAGCCGCGCAGGCGGTCGCTGAACTGCAGCATCTGCTGCGCGTGGGCGGACAGCAGGTCCAGCGACACCCGGTCGCTGCGCACGGTGCCGATGCGCGCGCGGCCGGCCGTCGGATACAGCCCGACCTCGCCGATGCGGTCGCCGCGCCACTGGGCGCCGACGCTGAGCACGCCCTCCCGGCCGCCGATCCGCAGCGGCCGGCTGTGCGCCGCCTGCACCCCGAACACGCGGCGGCGGTCGACCTGCTCGAACTGGTCGCCCTGCACCGGGTCGGCGAGGAAGTAGGTGAAATCGGAAAACAGGTCGAAGCGGTAGTCGATCGCGTAGGCGCTCAGGCGGGTCTTGCCGTCGGGGCCTTCGTCGAACCAGCTGCCCGACAGCGACAGCCGCCGCGTCCGGCCGCCGTCGGTCGGGTTCAGGCTGCCGAAGCGCGGCAGGCCGCCGCCGTCGATCAGGCGTTCGGGAACCTGGTCGGTGGAGATCCAGCGGGCCTGGTAGGCCATCGCCGTCAGCTGCAGGCCGCGCGCCGGCGAGCCCTGGGAATGGCGCAGCACGGCATTGGCCTTGCGCAGGCGCTCGGGCACCTGCCAGGGGCCGTCCGCCGCGTGCAGCTCGACGGCGCCGAGCCAGGTCCGGTCCTCCACCGTGCGGGAGCCGCCGGCCAGCAGCCGGCGGTAGCCGTGCGCGCCCAGGCCCAGCTCGGCGAACGGCGCATCGAGCATGCCGACGTAGTCCATGCTGGCGCTGCCGGCCAGCGAGAAGTCGCCGTCGTCGGCGAAGTACGGCCCCTTGCGGTAGCGCACGCCGGACACCAGCTCGGGGATCAGGAAGTTCAGGTCGGCGTAGCCCTGGCCGTGGCCGTGCGTGGGCATGTTGACCGGCATGCCGTCCACGGTGACGGCGAAGTCGGTGCCATGGTCCAGGTTGAACCCGCGCAGGAAGTACTGGTTGGCCTTGCCGTCGCCCGAGTGCTGGGTGGCGACGACGCCGGGCACGGCCTCCACGATGTCGCCGGGGCGCAGCTTGGGCCGCGACTGGAACGACGCGCGCTCCGCCGCGCCCTCGCTGGCGCTGTCGGCCGTGCCGATGCCGGCATCGCGCGGGCCGCGCACCGCGATTTCCGGGAGATGGGCTGCGGGCCCGGCGGGAACACCCTGGCTCCAGGCGAGCGGCGACGCCACGGCGGCCGAGAGCAGGACGGTCCGGGCGCGGCAGGAAGATCGTGGCGGCATGACGGGTTCGTATGAAGAAAATGAAATTATTCATACGAACCGCCCGGACCGGCCGCGCCCGGCATACGGCGAATGGCGTATGCGGCCGCCGCCCCGGCGCAGGGGCACGGGCGATCCGGTAGTGGGACCCCCGTTCAGCTCAGCGGGCGCAGGTGCCGGTGCTGGTGGTCGCCGGCGGCATGCCGGTGCGCGTGTTCGTCCAGGGCCAGCGGCACGATGTGGATGTTGCCGTGCCGCACGCCGCGCAGCGCCACCAGCCGCTGGGCGAAGGCCTGCACCGCGGGCGTGGGGCCGCGCAGCACCACGGTTTCCAGGCAGTGGTCGTGGTCCAGGTGGGTGTGCAGGCTGGTGACGACCAGATCATGGTGCGCGTGCTGCAGGTCCAGCAGGCGGCCGGCCAGCGTCTGGTCGTGGTGGTCGTAGACGTAGGCCACGCTGCCCACGCACCAGGGCGCGGCCTGCACCCCGCGCGCGGCATGGCCCGGCTGCGCCGCCGAGGCGAGCGTCGCGTCGCCCAGCTGGGCCCGGATCAGGTCACGCACGGCTTCGGAACGGTTCTCGTAGCCCTGGGCCGCGATCAGCGCGTCGAACTGCCGGGCCAGCTCGTCGTCGAGGGAAATGGTGAAGCGCTGCAAGGGGGCGGAAGGCGGGACGCGGTGCGCGGCCATGATAGCCGCGCGGGCAGCGCGTTCAGCTGCCGGAGGGCGGCGGCTCCTGCGCCGTCTTGCTGCGCTCCAGCCAGCTGCGGTAGAGCACGTTGCCGCGCTGCATGGCCTCGCGCGCCAGCCGCTGCCGGCGCCGCACGATGGTGCGGTACACCAGCAGCACGAGCACGGGCAGCACCAAGCAGGCGATCAGCACATACATCGCGACGAGGTGGTGTTGGGCGAAATCGGGCATGAAGACGGGCAAACGGGCCGCGAACTATAGTTCCCTCGTTTCAGAAAGCACGCGGAAAAACCCCCGCAAGCCGATGGACGGTACGGCCTGGCCGCCGAACCGGGAAGCCATGGGTGGATTTCACCATTTACCGCGCGGCTGGCGCTGGCGCGCGGCCTGGGCGATCAGGTCGGCGACGTCGGCGCGGCGCACGGAATTGGCGAAGTCGATCGCCGTCATGCCCAGCTCGTTCTTCTGCAGCGGCTCGGCGCCTTCCTGCAGCAGCAGCCGCACGGCGTCGGCGCTGCCGTAGCGCGCCGCCATCATCAGCGGCGTGGTGCGGTTGGGCGACTCGGCGTCGATGAAGGCGTGCTCCTCGAGCAGCAGGCGGATCACGTCGAGGTGGCCGTTGGTCGCGGCGTAGTGCAGGGGCGTCCAGCCGGTCTTGTTCACCGCGGCGCCGTGCGCGATCAGCGTGCGGCACCAGTCCAGGTTGCCCTTCAGCGCGGCGATCATCAGCGGGCTTTCGCCTTCCTTGTTCAGCGATTCGACCTCGGTGCCCTTGAAGTCGACCAGCACCTGCGCGACCTTGGGCGAGGGGTTGCGCATGGCCAGGTACAGGCCGTGCTGGCCGTTCGGGTCGCGCGTGTTGGGATCGAAGCCGCGGCGCAGCAGGCTGGCCACGGCGGGCGCGTCGTCCTGCGCGACGGCGCCGAAGAAGTCCTCGTAGGAGCCGGCGTGGGCCAGCGCGGCGGCCCACAGGGCCAGGGCCGGCCACAGGCGGCGCGAGATGGCGAAGAAGGTCATGGTGTCGTCCCGGGCCGGAACAGCCGGTCGAAGTTGGCGCTGGTGGCGGCAGCCACCTGTTCCACCGGCAGCCCGCGCAGCGCCGCCACCTGGGCCGCGACATGCGGCACCCAGGCCGGCTGGTTGGTCTTGCCGCGGTGCGGGACGGGCGCGAGGTAGGGGCTGTCGGTCTCGATCAGCAGGCGGTCCAGCGGCACGAAGGCGGCCACGTCGCGCAGCGGCTGCGCGTTCTTGAAGGTCAGGATGCCGGAGAACGAGATGTAGAAGCCCAGGTCCAGCGCCGCGCGCGCGACGTCGGCGGTCTCGGTGAAGCAGTGGAACACGCCGCCGGCGGCGCCGGGCGAGCCGTCCTCGCCCTCCTCGCGCAGGATCGCCAGCGTGTCGTCCGAGGCGCTGCGCGTGTGGATCACGAGCGGCTTGCCGAGCCGGCGCGCGGCGCGCACGTGGGTGCGCAGGCGCTCGCGCTGCCATGCCATGTCGGCCACGCTGCGCCCGTTCAGGCGGTAGTAGTCCAGCCCGGTCTCGCCGATGGCCAGCACGCGCGGCAGCGCGCCGCGCGCGAGCAGGTCGTCCAGCGTCGGCTCGGCCACGTCTTCCTGGTCGGGATGCACGCCCACCGTGGCCCACAGCTGCGGATGGCGCAGCGCGAGGCCCAGCACGGTGTCGAATTCCTCCAGCGTGGTGCAGATGCACATGGCGCGGTCGACCTGCGCGGCCTGCATCGCGGCCAGCAGTTCGGGCAGGCGTTCCAGCAGTTGCGGATCGCTGAGGTGGCAGTGGGAGTCGGTGTACATGCAGGAAACGGCGCGGGTCCAGGCCGCTGGCCGGGATCGCGCCGGTGGGATGCGGTGCTCAGATGGTTTGCGTCGGGCGGTCGGACAGCAGGTGGCCGCTCAGCAGGTCCTCGATCCTGGCCTTGAGCTGGCGCGACTTCTCGTCCCCGGGGAACTGGATGCCGACGCCCTGGGTGCGGTTGCCGGCCGCGCGCGGCGGCGTGACCCAGGCCACGCGGCCGGCGATGGGGTGGCGCTGCGGGTCCTCGGGCAGCGACAGCAGCACGTACACGTCGTCGCCGAGGCGGTACTCGCGCGAGGTCGGGATGAACATCCCGCCCTCGGCGAACAGCGGGATGTAGGCGGCGTACAGCGCGGCCTTCTCCTTGATGGCCAGCTGGATCACGCTGGGGCGCGGCGCCGGTGCGTTGGTGCTCATGCGCGAAAGTTTAGGTTCGATCGCGCCTGCGCCACAAGCGCCTCCAGCATCAGCCCGGCATTCAGCGGGTGCTCGGCGATCCGGGCGCTGTCCTGCAGCGCGCGCGACCAGCGCAGCAGCGCCTCGCGCCGCGGCGGCGGCGGCAGGCCGGCGGCCGCGAAGAAGCGCGGCGCGGCGCCCTCGCCTACGCACAGCAGGTCGTGGCAGAGCTTCTGCAAGGCGTCGACCAGTTCGGCCGGCAGCCAGCCGGACACCGCGCCCAGGTCGCCGCGCGCCATCGCCGCCGGAAGCGCGGCCCAGGCCCGCGCGCTGCGGCCGGCCTCGGCCATGCGCCAGGCTTCGTCGGGCCGGCCGCCGGCCGCGGCCAGCAGCGCGGGCACGTCGGCCGCGTCCACGCCGGGCTGTCCGCCGAGCCATCGGGCGGCCTCGTCCGCGGACGGCCAGGCCAGCGCGTGGCCCATGCAGCGGCTGCGGATGGTGGGCAGCAGCAGGTGCGCGGCGCCGGTCGCCAGCACGAAGCGCACGTCGCCGGGCGGCTCCTCCAGCGTCTTGAGCAGCGCGTTGGCGCTGATCGCGTTCATGCGCTCGGCCGGGAACACCAGCACCGCCTTGCCGCGGCCGCGGGCGCTGGTGCGCTGCACGAACTCCACGGCGTCGCGCATGGCCTCGACGCGGATCTCGCGGCCGGGCTTGCGCTTCTTCTCGTCGAGTTCGGCCTGCGCCTTCTCGTCCAGCGGCCAGCCCAGCAGCTGCATCTGCGCCTCGGGCATCAGCACGCACAGGTCGGCGTGCGCGCGCACCTCGACCGCGTGGCAGCTCGGGCACTGGCCGCAGGCGCCCTGCCCGCCGTCCGGCCGCTCGCACAGCCAGGCGCGCACCAGGGCCAGCGCCAGTTCGTACTGGCCCAGGCCCGACGGGCCGTGCAGCAGCCAGGCATGGCCGCGCTGGGCCAGCAGCGGTTGCAGTTGGCGCTGCAGCCAGGGGGCCAGGGCCGCTTCGCTCACGCCGGCCCGTCCTGCGCGGCGTCCGCGCCGGCCAGCCAGCCGCGCCGGGCCAGCGCGGCCGTGATCTGTTGCCAGACGGCCTGGCGCGGCGCCTCGGCGGCGAGGCGCACGAAGCGCTGCGGATCGGCGGCGGCGCGCTGCGCATAGCCCGCGTGCACGCGGGCGAAGAACTCGCCCGGCTCGGCCTCGAAGCGGTCCGGCGCGCGCACGCCGGCCAGCCGGGCGGCGGCGATGGCGGGCGCGATCTCGAACCACAGCGTCATGTCCGGCTGGCGCAGCTGGCCGGCCGGCAGCGCGTCGCTGGCCTGCACCCAGCGCTCCAGCAGGGCCAGCACGGCGGGATCGAAGCCGCGGCCCGCCCCCTGGTAGGCGAAGGTCGCGTCGGTGAAGCGGTCGCACAGCACCACCTCGCCGCGCGCCAGCGCCGGCTCGATCACGCGCCGCAGGTGGTCGCGCCGGCCGGCGAACACCAGCAGCGCCTCGGTCAGCGCGTCCATGTCCTCGTGCAGCACCAGGGCGCGCAGCTGCTCGGCCATGGGCGTGCCGCCCGGCTCGCGCGTCTGCGTGACGGCGCGGCCCTGGGCGCGGAAGGCCGCCGCCAGCGCCTCGACGTGGCTGGACTTGCCGGCGCCGTCGATGCCTTCGAAGCTGATGAAAAGTCCGCGCGTCATCGCTGGTAGCGGTCGACCGCCCGGTTGTGCTCGTCCAGCGTGTGGCTGAAATGGCTGCTGCCGTCGCCGCGCGCCACGAAGTACAGGGCCTTGGAGTTCGACGGCCGCACGGCCGCCAGCAGCGACGACGCGCCCGGCATCGCGATCGGCGTGGGCGGCAGGCCGGTGCGGGTGTAGGTGTTGAACGGCGTGTCGGCCCGCAGGTCGCGGCGGCGCAGGTTGCCGTCGAAGCGCTCGCCCAGGCCGTAGATCACGGTCGGGTCGGTCTGCAGCGGCATGCCGATGCGCAGCCGGTTGTGGAACACGGCGGAGATCTGCTCGCGGTCCTCGGCGCGGCCGGTTTCCTTCTCGACGATGCTGGCCAGGATCAGCGCCTGCTCGGGCGTCTTGAGCACCTGGTCGTCCGCGCGCTGCGACCACGCGGCGTCCAGCTGCCGGTCCATCGCCTGCAGGGCCTGGCGCAGCACGGCCAGGTCGCTGGCACCCTTGGGGTAGGCGTAGGTGTCGGGGAAGAAGCGGCCCTCGGGCGCCACGCCCGGCCGGCCCAGCGCGGCCATCAGCGCGGCGTCGTCCAGCGCCCGGCTGTCGGGCTGCAGGCGCTCGGCCCTGGCCAGCGCCTGGCGCACCTGGCGGAAGGTCCAGCCTTCCACCAGCGTGACCATGCGCAGCGCCTGCTCGCCGCGCACCAGCTTGCCGAGCAGCGTGCGCGGCGTCGTGCCCTCGGCGAATTCGTAGCTGCCGGCCTTGATCTGGCGCGACTGGCCCGACAGGCGGAACCAGCCGAACAGCGCCCAGTCCGGCGCCTGCACGCCAGCCTTGGCGATCGCGGCGGCCGCGCTGCGCGCGCTGGTGCCCGGCGCGATGGTCACTTCCACCGGCTGGCCCGGCGCGGCCGGCGCCAGGCGCAGCGGCTGGTCCAGCCACCACCAGCCCGCGGCGGCAGCGGCGCACGCCAGCACGACCAACCCCATCAGCACCCGACGCACAACAGCCTCACAAGCCCGCAGAAGAAAACGGACCATGATAATTCAGCGCATGAACACCTCTCTCGACGGCATCGCGCCGCTGACGCACCTGGGCGTGATCGCCGTCCAGGGCGAGGAAGCGGCCAAGTTCGTGCACGGCCAGCTGACCCAGGACTTCGCGCTGATGGCGCCGGACCAGGCGCGGCTGGCGGCCTTCTGCTCGGCCAAGGGCCGCATGCAGGCCAGCTTCGTCGGCCTGCGCTGGGCCGACGACCAGCTGCTGCTGGTCTGCGCGCGCGACCTGCTGGCGGCCACGCTCAAGCGCCTGTCCATGTTCGTGCTGCGCGCCAAGGCGAAGCTGCGCGACGCCTCCGCCGAATTTCAGCTGTTCGGCGCCGTGGGCGGCAGCGCCGCGGGCCTGTGCCCGGGCGGCGCGCAGGCGCCCTGGCACCGCTTCGAGGCCCCTGGCGGCGGCGCCGGCGTGGTGCTGCCGCCGGCCGACGGGCAGCCGCGCCTGCTGCTGGTGCTGCCGGCCGGCAGCCCGGCACCCGGCGGCCCGGCGCTGCCGCTGGCGCTGTGGCAATGGACCGAGGTGCGCAGCGGCGTGGTGCTGGTCACGCAGCCGCTGTTCGAGGCGCTGGTGCCGCAGATGCTGAACTACGAGTCGGTCGGCGGCGTGAACTTCAAGAAGGGCTGCTACCCGGGCCAGGAGGTGGTGGCGCGCAGCCAGTTCCGCGGCACGCTCAAGCGCCGGGCCTACCTGGTGCACGCCGATGCCGAACTGGCGGCCGGCCAGGAGGTGTTCCAGGCCGCGGATGCCGAGCAGCCCTGCGGCATCGTGGTGCAGGCGGCCGCGCATCCGGCCGGCGGCTGGGACGCCGTGGTGTCGATGCAGACCGCCGCGGCCGAGGCCGGGGACCTGCACGCCGGCAGCGTGGGCGGCCCCACGCTGGCGCTCGAACCCCTGCCCTACCCGCTGCTGGCCGACATCTGATCCAGCGCCCGCACCATCTCCACGTGCGGGATGCCGACTTCGTCGAACGGCTCGCCGCAGGGGGCGAAGCCGCGCCGGCGGTAGAAGCCCTCGGCGCTGCACTGGGCGTTCAGCCGCAGCTCGCGGTCGCCGCGCGCGGCCGCGGCCTGTACCAGGGCCTGCAGGATGTCGGCGCCGAAGCCCGCGCCGCGCAGCATGGGACGCACCGCCATGCGGCCGATCCGGCCGACGCCCGGCGCCTGCTGCAGCAGCCGGCCGGTGGCCAGCGGCTGGCCGAGCCGGTTGACCAGCACCGCATGCACGGCCGTGGCGTCGGCCTCGTCCCATTCGTCCGCATGCGCGATGCCCTGCTCTGCGATGAAGACCTCGGTGCGCACCTGGCGCGCCAGCGGCTCCAGCGCGGCCCAGGCGCCCAGGCGCAGCTCGGCGACGGGCCGGCCGGCCTCGTAGTCCTGCACCAGCGCGCGCAGCGCATCGGGCACCGGGCGGGAGGTCTGCGAGGCCGGGTCGGCGAACACGTACAGCAGTTCGCCGCTGACCAGCAGCCGGCCGCCGCGGAACACCGCGCCGGCGAAGCGCATGGAACTGCGGCCGATGTGCTCGCACTTCAGCGCCACGTCGAGCTGGTCGTCGCTGCGCGCGGAGGCCTGGTATTGCAGCGTGGCCTTCTTCACGTACAACTCGCCGCCCAGCGCCGCGAAGCCCTCCTCGTAGGGCAGCGCCAGCGTGCGCCAGTAGTCGGCCACGGCGGTGTCGAAGTACATCAGGTAGTGGCTGTTGAACACGATCTTCTGCATGTCCACCTCGGCCCAGCGCACGCGCAGCCGGTGGGAGAAACGGAAGTCCTGGCGGTTCATGGGTGGTCGTCTCCGAAGGCCCGGCGCAGCGCACGCGCCGCGTCGGCATGGGCCGTGCGCGCCTCGGGGATGGCGCGGCCCATCTTGATGAATTCGTGCACCACGCCGCGGTAGATCTCCAGGTCCACCGCGACGCCGGCGGCGCGCAGCCGGTCGGCGTAGGCCACGCCCTCGTCCACCAGCGGATCGCATTCGGCCAGGCCGAACCAGGCCGGCGCGACGCCGTCCACGTCGGGCGCGTTCAGCGGCGCGAAGCGCCAGTCGGCCCGGGCGGCGCGCTCGGGCAGCACCTGGTCGAAGAACCAGGCGATGGCGTCGGCCTCGAGCAGGAAGCCCTGGGCGAAGCGGCGGTGCGAGGGCGTGTCCTGGAACGCGGCGCAGCCCGGGTAGAACAGCAGCTGCAGCGCCAGCGGCAGGCCGGCGTCGCGCGCCAGGATCGCGCAGACCGCGGCCAGCGTGCCGCCGGCGCTGTCGCCGCCGACGGCCAGACGCGTGGTGTCCAGCCCCAGGCCGGCGCCGTGGGCGGCCAGCCATCGCAGCGCGTCCCAGGCGTCGTGCTGGGCGGTGGGGAACGGGTGTTCGGGCGCCAGCCGGTACGCCAGCGACAGCACGGCGCAGCCGGCCAGCTGCGCGAGCCGGCGGCACAGCACGTCGTGCGTGGCGATGGAGCCGATCGTGAAGCCGCCGCCGTGCAGGTACAGCAGCGCCGGCAGCGGCGCCTGCGCGGCCGGCGCCACCAGCCGCAGCGCCAGCGCCTGGCCGTCGCGCGCGGGCATCCGCAGCTCCTGCACGCGCGCCAGGGCCGGGGCCGGCAGTTCCAGCACGCCGGCGCCCAGCGCATAGGCCTCGCGCGCCTGCGCCGGCGCCAGCGTGTGCAGCGGCGGCCGGCCGGCGCGGCGCATGCGCTCCAGCACGCCGCGCATGGCCGGTGTCAGCAGCGCGTGCGGGTCGTGCGCCTTCATACGGAAGCACCACCCCAGTCGATCGGGTCCTGCTGCAGCACCATGTCGATGTCCAGCCCCAGCGCCAGCCCGACCTCGGCCGGAAAGCTGGTCGCCAGCTCCCGTTCGTGGAAGCCGGCCTCCTGCGCGCGGGCGCGCCAGGCGGCCAGGTGCACCAGGCCGGCCAGCGGCTCGTAGACCCGGTTGTCGAACGGCGCCAGCTGCCAGCGCAGCGCGTCCACCAGCGGCACCGGCAGCCCCCAGCGCTGCGCCAGCGCGGCGCCGACCTCGGCGTAGCTGACGCCCAGCAGCCGCTGCTGCCAGCGCGCGCGGCGCGGATCGCAGCAGCCGGCCTCCCGGTTCAGCGCCGCCATGTCCTGCTGCCGGCCGGCGTGCAGCACCAGCTCGCCGATGGCGTGGACCAGGCCCGCGGCATAGGCCACCGCGCGGTGCAGCCGCACGCTGGCGGCCAGCGCCCGCGCCAGCCGGGCCACCTGCTGGCTGTAGCGCCAGAACTGCGGCAGCGCCAGGCCGGGCGCCGCGTTCGGCCCGCTGTCGGCGGCGGCCTGGCCGGCCAGCGTGCGCAGCGCCGCCGTCGGCAGCAGGGCCAGCGCCTGGGCGATGCTGATCACGCCGCGCGCGTCGTCGCGGTGCTCGGCATTGCCCAGCTGCAGCAGCCGCATGGCCAGCGCCGGATCGGCGCCGAACAGCTGGCTGATCTTGCGCAGCTCCGGCTCGGGCCGGCCCAGCTCGCCCAGCAGCAGCGCCACCAGCCTGGGGTTGCTCGGCAGGGCCTGCCCGCATGCCACCAGCGCCTGCAGGTCCATCGCCGTACTGCCCCGCGCCTCAGCGCCTGCCGGCCTGCAGCCTGGCGAACGCCGAGGCCATGGCCGAAGGCGGGGCCGCCTCCTGGCGGCCGCCGCCGTGCCACGGGTGGTTGCCGGCACGCTCGAAGCGGTTCTCGCGCAGGCCGCCGCGGGCCGCGCCGGCCGGGGCGTCCAGCTTCATGGTCAGGCTGATGCGCTTGCGCGCCACGTCCACCTCCAGCACCTTGACCTTGACGATGTCGCCGGTCTTGACGACCTCGCGCGCGTCGTTGACGAACTTGTGGCTGAGCTGGCTCACGTGCACCAGCCCGTCCTGGTGCACGCCCAGGTCGACGAACGCGCCGAAGGCCGCCACGTTGCTGACGGTGCCCTCCAACACCATGCCTTCCTGCAGGTCCTTGATGTCCTCCACGCCGTCGTTGAAGCGCGCGACCTTGAAATCCGGCCGCGGGTCCCGGCCCGGCTTTTCCAGCTCGGCGAGGATGTCCTGGACCGTGATCACGCCGAAGCGCTCGTTGGCGAACAGCTCGGGCCGCAGCGTGCGCAGCATCTCGGCGCGGCCCATCAGCTCGGCGACCGGCTTGCCGGTCTTGTCCAGGATGCGCTGCACCACCTCGTAGGTCTCGGGGTGCACGCCGGTCATGTCCAGCGGATTGCTGCCGCCGCGGATGCGCAGGAAGCCGGCGCTCTGCTCGAAGGTCTTGGGCCCCAGGCCCGCCACCTCCAGCAGTTGCTGGCGGCTGGCGAAGGCGCCGTGCGCCTCGCGCCAGCGCACCACGGCCTTGGCCACGCCCGGCGTCAGGCCCGACACGCGCGCGAGCAGCGGCACGCTGGCGGTGTTCAGGTCCACGCCGACGGCGTTCACGCAGTCCTCGACCACGGCCTCCAGCGTGCGCGCCAGCTCGCTCTGGTTCACGTCGTGCTGGTACTGGCCGACGCCGATCGACTTGGGGTCGATCTTGACCAGCTCGGCCAGCGGATCCTGCAGCCGGCGCGCGATGCTGGCGGCGCCGCGCAGGCTCACGTCCACGTCGGGCATCTCCTGCGAGGCGTATTCGCTGGCCGAGTAGACCGAGGCGCCGGCCTCGCTGACGACCACGCGCTGCAGCGCCGTGCCGGGCGCGAGCTGTTCCAGCCGCTTGACCAGGTCGCCGGCCAGCCGGTCGGTCTCGCGGCTGGCCGTGCCGTTGCCGATCGCGATCAGGTTCACGCCGTGCCGGGCGCACAGCTGGGCCAGCGTGTGCAGGGCGCCCTCCCAGTCGCGGCGCGGCTCGTGCGGGTAGACCGTGGCGGTGTCCACCAGCTTGCCGGTGGCGTCGACCACCGCGACCTTCACGCCGGTGCGGATGCCGGGGTCCAGCCCCATGACCACGCGCGGGCCGGCCGGCGCGGCCAGCAGCAGGTCGCGCAGGTTGTCGGAGAAGACCTTGATCGCGACCTTCTCGGCCTCCTCGCGCAGCCGCGTGAACAGTTCGCGCTCGGTGGACAGGCTGAGCTTGACGCGCCAGGTCCAGGCCACGCACTTGCGCAGCAGGTCGTCGCCCGGGCGGCCCTGGTGGCTCCAGCCCAGGTGCAGCGCGATGCGTCCTTCGGCCAGGCTGGGCACGCCCTGGCCCGGCTTGGCCGCCCCGGCATGGCCGGGCGGCTCGGGCGCCACCAGCCGGGCTTCCAGGATGTCCTGGGCGCGGCCGCGGAACACCGCCAGCGCGCGGTGCGAGGGCACGCGGCCGATCGGCTCGTCGTAGTCGAAGTAGTCGCGGAACTTGGCGACGTCGGGATCGTTCTCGTTCTTGCCACTGGCCAGCCGGCTCTGCAGCAGGCCCTCCTGCCAGAGCCAGGCGCGCAGGCCCTGCACCAGCGCGGCGTCCTCGGCCCAGCGCTCGGACAGGATGTCGCGCACGCCGTCCAGCACCGCCGGCACGGTCGTGAAGTCCTCGCCGTTCTCGCCCTTCTCGCTCCTGACGTAGGCGGCGGCCTCGTCGGCCGGCACGCGCGCCGGGTCGGCGAACAGCAGGCCGGCCAGCGGCTCCAGCCCGGCCTCGCGCGCGATCTGGCCCTTGGTGCGGCGCCTGGGCTTGTACGGCAGGTACAGGTCCTCGACCTCCTGCTTGGTCGCGGCGGCCTCGATCGCCGCGCGCAGGGCGGGCGTCAGCTTGCCCTGCTCCCCGATGCTGGCGAGCACCGCCTCGCGCCGCGCCTCCAGTTCGCGCAGGTAGGCCAGGCGCGCCTCCAGCTCGCGCAGCTGCGCATCGTCCAGGCCCTGGGTCGCCTCCTTGCGGTAGCGGGCGATGAAGGGCACGGTGGCGCCGCCATCGAGCAGTTCGACGGCGGCGCGGACCTGCTCCTCGCGGATCCGGATCTCGGCGGCGAGCTGGCGGTAGATCTTCTGCATCCTGGGTTCTGAGGTCGGCCAAAAGAAAGGGGCGGCAGTGTGCCATAGCCCTGCA
The DNA here is from genome assembly GCF_047601025.1 of Pseudorhodoferax sp. NCBI lineage: Bacteria > Pseudomonadati > Pseudomonadota > Betaproteobacteria > Burkholderiales > Comamonadaceae > Pseudorhodoferax > Pseudorhodoferax sp. The sequence continues at coordinate 4,577,195 of NZ_JASGJZ010000001.1, read as the reverse complement.
GGGGACACCGCGTCTCCGAAACACCTACATCCGCTTCATCGAAACGGAGACTTTTGCAGGGTGGTACAGAAATTTACATTCACTCACACACATGGACATCGGCTCGCTGATGCCGGCGATGGGCGCCGGCAGACGGGCCAGGAGTGAGATCGTGGATCTTCATCAAGCACCCGGCATGACCCCCCATTTCCCGCACGGCGCCGCGCCGGCCGCCGAGCTGAACGTCGAGCGCCTGCCGTTCACCGTGCGGCTGATACGGTCGCACGACGACCTGCTGAAGGCCGTCGAAGTGCGCCACGACGCCTATGCCCGCCACGTGCCGGCGTTCGCCGAGACGCTGCGCACGCCGGAGGCCTACGACACCATGGACGGCGCGGCCGTGCTGCTGGCCGAATCCAAGCTGGACGGCACGCCGCTGGGCAGCATGCGCATCCAGACCAACCTGCACGGGCCGCTGGCGCTGGAGCGCTCGGTCACGCTGCCCGAGCACCTGCAGCACGCCACGCTGGCCGAGGCGACGCGCCTGGGCGTGGCCAGGCGCACCGAGGGCCTGGCCGTCAAGACCGTGCTGTTCAAGGCCTTCTTCCTGTATTGCCAGCAGCAGCAGATCGACTGGATGGTCATCACCGCGCGCGCGCCGATCGACCGGCAGTACGAACGCCTGCTGTTCAGCGACGTCGACCCGACGCGCGGCTACGTGCCGCTGCCCCATGTCGGCAACCTGCCGCACCGCATCCTGTGCCTGGAGGTCTCCAGCGTCGAACGGCTCTGGGGCGAGCGGCGCCACCCGCTGTTCGACTTCTTCTTCCACACGCAGCACGTGGACATCGACCTGGGCGAACCACCCCGGATCGCCCACACCGCCGCACGGCCTGCTGCCGCGGCGCCGATGCCCCACATGGCCATGTAGTGCCGCCGCGCCCGTGAAATAAGGCCTGTCCTGGGATGTTCCGGTGGTAACAGCGGGGAGGAAGCAGCCTTTATTCGCTACGCAATTTGTCGAATGAGCTCATAATTTGTTTCAATTTATGGGCTGGTCAAGCGACGGACCAGCTCCGTTTCAACGGAGCCCAAGGCGGTCCCACGACATGAGCAGCATTGCGCGTCGGCTTTCCCGGCTGAACGTCCATCTCGAGAGCAGTCTGTACACGCTCAGCATCTACGCCCTGCCGGTGGCGCTGCTGGTGGTCAGCCTGGTCGCGCTGTTCTCCTGGCAGCACTTCTACGGCGAGGAACAGGGCGGCCAGCCGCTGGCCTTCAGCGCCCTGGAAGCCGGTACGCCGCTGGAACCCGCCCAGGCCCTGGCGCGCCTGGCCGATCACCCGCCGGTGCGGTCGCAGCAGACGCGGCTGTCCGAGCAGCCGTTCTGGCTGCTCGTGCGGCTGGTGCAGCAGCATGTCGACCCGGCCACCCGCAGCGTCGAGTTCACGTCGCGCCATGCGATGGACATGGACTGCTGGGACGCCGGCACGCTGCGCTGGCTGGGGCACGCGGACCGCACGGGCACCCAGGGCGAGCTGTCGCCGCTCAAGGCCGGCTTCGTGATGAACCTGGCGCACGCCGGCCAGCCGGCCGCGCTGCTGTGCCGTGCCAGCTTCTTCGGGCCGGCCCGCATCGGCATGACCAGCTGGACCGCCGCCGACCTGGACGCCTCCGCCCAGGCGTTCCACCGCAATGCCGGCCTGCTGGACGGCGGACTGATCGTGCTGGCCCTGTTCGTGCTGACCACGGCGCTGATCAACCGCAGCGGCCTGTACGTGCTGTTCGCCGTCTGGCTGGTGATCAACCTGCGCATGGGGGCGCTGTCCGCCGGCTGGGACACGCAGTGGCTGGGCCGCACCGTGCCGACGGAATGGCTGCTGCGCATGCGGCTGATGACCATGGTGCTGTGCTTGGCCGTCACCGTCACGCTGTTCCGCGAGCTGTTCCGCGAGGACCTGGCCAAGATCGGCCATGAACGCACGGTGCGCGTGGTCCTGTGGATGGCGCCGCCGCTGCTGGCGATGGGCGCCACGCTGCCCTACGCCACGGTGCTGCCCTTCCTCTGGGGCGCCACCGGCGTGACGACCTGCCTCCTGGTGTTCGTGTTGGCGGTGATCCTGCGCCGCACGCGTTCGCGCGTGGCCATGTGGTACAGCGCCTCGCTGGCCACCATGCTGGCGGCCAGCATGTTCGAGGTGGTGGCGGCCGCGCTGGGGCTGCAAGGCGGACTGCTCAGCGCCGTCAACAGCGTGACGGCGGCACTCGCCTCCAGCCTGCTGGCCTCGCTGGCCATCGCCGAGCAGATGCGCCAGGAGCACGACCAGCGGCTGGATGCCCAGGCGCAGCTGCAGCACACCTTCGAGGCCATGCCGATCGGCCTGTTCACGCTGGACCTGCAGGGCCGCTTCACCAGCGCCAACCCGGCGCTGCGCAGCATGCTGGCGCTGGCGCCGGACCATGCGGCCTGGCAGCAGTATTTCCAGGAAGGCGCCTGGCGCCAGCTGTGGGAGCAGCTGCGCGAGCAGGGCCATGCGGCGCTGGAACTGCGCGGCCGGGCGACGCCCGACGGCCAGGCCCCGCGGCGCTACCTGGTCAAGGCGGCGCTGGCCAACGACAAGATCGAAGGCTCGCTGCAGGACGTGACCGAGAGCGCGCAGGCCACCGAGGAACTGCGCTTCATGGCCGACAACGACGCGCTGACCAAGGTGCTGAACCGGCGCGGCATCGAGCGCGCGCTGGAACAGGCGCTGGCCGAGGCCAGCGCCGACAGCCCGCTGGCCGTGGCCTACCTGGACCTGGACCGCTTCAAGCTGATCAACGACCTGTTCGGCCACAACGCCGGCGACGAGGTGCTGCAGCAGGTCTGCCAGCGCATGGGCGGCATGCTGTCCGGCAGCATGGCGCTGGGCCGCATGGGCGGCGACGAGTTCCTGATCCTGATGCCCGGCACGCGCATGCCGCTGGCCGCGGTGATCTGCCAGGGCCTGGTCTCGGCCATCGGCGGCACGCCCTACCGCGTCGGCGACAAGGCCTTCCACGTGCGCGGCTCGATCGGCCTGATCGAGGTGAGCACGCAGCCCGGCACGCGCGCCAAGGACGTCATCTCCACCGCCGACCGCGCCTGCCGCGAGGCCAAGGGCGGGCACAGCGACGGGCTAGTCATCTACGAGAAGAACGCGCAGGCGTTCCGCGACCACCGGGCCGAGATGCAGCTGGTCGAGCGCCTGTCCGGCAGCCGGGCGACCGAGGGCCTGTCGCTGGTCATGCAGCCCATCATGTCGCTGTCGTCGCCGCACGCCTCGCTGAACTTCGAGGTGCTGCTGCGCATGCACGACAGCCGCGGCCGGCCGATCCCGACGTCGCGCGTGATCGCCGCCGGCGAGAACAGCGGCCGCATGGGCGTGATCGACCGCTGGACGCTGTCGGCCGTGCTCGCCTGGCTGAACACCCACATCGGCCAGCTGCGCAACACCCGCTTCGTCTGCATGAACCTGTCGGGCGCCTCGCTGAACGACGAGAAGTTCATGCACGACGTCTACGCCATGCTGGCGCAGAACATCCACGTCGCCAGCCGCCTGTGCTTCGAGATCACCGAGAGCGTGGCGCTGCACGACCTGAACAACACGCGCCGCTTCATCGACAAGGTGCGCAGCTACGGCGCCAAGGTGGCGCTGGACGACTTCGGCGCCGGCTACACCTCGTTCTCCTACCTGAAGGAACTGCCGGCCGACCTGCTGAAGATCGACGGCAGCTTCATCGTCAACATGAACAAGCACCCGGCCAACGTGGCCATCGTCGAGGCCATGGTCAGCCTGGGCCGCAACCTGGGCATGCGCACCGTGGCCGAGTGGGCCGAGGACGCGGCCACCGTGCGCTCGCTGGTGGACATCGGCGTGGACTACGTGCAGGGCTTCGCGGTGGCGCGGCCCCAGGCGCCGGCCCGGCTGCTGGCCGCCACCTCGTCGGCCAGCTTCATCGAGGATCCGGAACTGGCCCGCTACGTCGCCTCGCTGGAACAGACCGACGGCCTGGTGCCGCACGTCGAGCTGTTCGAGCACAGCCGGCTGCGCCGGCTGCACTGACCTCTCCGGGGCGCCGGCGCCTCAGGCGGCCTGCAGCACGTAGCCGATGCGCGGAAAGTGCACGTGCACCGTGCCGGCCGACGCGCTCTGGCGGCGCAGCGTGTAGTGCATGCGCGTGGCGGCGACGAGCTCGCCCTCGGTGGCCTCGCGGCCGAAGCTCTCGGCCGCGACGGTGACGCGGCTGCCGAGCGGGATGCCGTGCTCGTCCTGGAAGGTCTGGCCGTCCACCGGCAGCGGCTCGGCCGCCGCCGCGATGGCGATCGCGTCCCGGCTGTCCAGCGCGTCGGGGCGGCCGTGGCCGATGGCGGCCATGCGGTCCAGCCAGCCGCGCACCGAGGGGAAGGCGTCGAGGACGCCGGCCATCGACGGCGTGCGCGTGCGGCAGAACCACAGCGGGTGGTAGGCCGCGAAGTCGGCCAGGCCCGGCGTGGCATCGACCAGGCAGGCCTGCGACTCCAGCGATTCCGACAGTCGGCGCAGGTAGGACTTGAGCGCGGCCGCGGCATCGGCCGGGCGCAGCTGCGGCTGGCCCGCGCCCATGGCCCGGCGGTCCTGGACGAAGGCCTCGGCGGCTCCGGGCGGCAGCTTGCCGAACAGGTCGGCCAGGCCGGCCGGCTGCAGGGCATGGGCCATGGCAGCCTGGAACAGCGTCGTGTCGGCCCACTGCGCCAGGATGCGGGCCAGGCCCTTGTGCTGCGGCGGGTACAGGCTGGGCACCGGCTGGCGGTGTTCCAGCACGTCGCAGATCAGCGCGGTGTCGCAATAGATGTCGGCGCCGATCTGCAGCACCGGCGTGCGGCGGTAGCCGCCGGTCAGCGCCAGCAGGTCGGGCTTGGGCAACACCGGCGGGACCCGCACCGAGCGCCAGGCCAGCTGCTTGTAGCCCAGCACGAGCCGGATCTTCTCGGAGAACGGCGAGGCCGGATAGTGGTGCAGGATCAGATCGGACATGGGGCGCCCTCCATCGTGGTTGAGCCTGGATGCCGCCAGGAGCTGTGCATGCATCGATCGCGCCCACGACAGGGTGCGCCGGGCCGCAGGCCGCCGCCCTGGCCGGCGCCAGTGCAAGGACGGCAACGCCCGCATGCGGCCCGGCGTGCCCCGGCCCGCAGGGCGAGACCCCGGGCACGGCGGTGGTGATGATGCGCGTGGGCATTCATCGGGGGCCTCGCGTGGGTGTGAGGGATGCGTTCACAGCTTCTCAATGCGGCGCGGCGCGCGCGAGGATGGCGTCGAAGTCGCAGCCGGCGGGCAGGCTGCCGAAGCTGCGGCCCCAGTCGCCGCCGATGCGCGAGGCGCAGAACGCGTCGGCCACCGCCGGCGGCGCATGGCGCACCAGCAGCGCGGCCTGCACGGCCAGGGCCAGTTCCTCGGCCAGGCGGCGCGCCTGCAGTTCGTCGGCCAGCCGCTCCACGCGCTGCGGCAGCGCCGCGGCCAGCCGGTCCAGCGCCGCGTGGGCGCCGCGTGCGGGCGCCAGCTCGGCCGCCAGCGCGGCGGCCACGTCGCCCTTGCGCAGCACGCGCAGCAGGTCCAGCGCCATGATGTTGCCGGCGCCTTCCCAGATCGAGTTGACCGGCATCTCGCGGTAGATGCGCGCCATCACGCCCTGGCCGCCCTCCTCCACGTAGCCGTTGCCGCCCAGGCATTCCATGGCCTCCTGGCCGAAGGCGCTGCCGCGCTTGCAGATCCAGAACTTGGCCAGCGGCGTCAGCAGCCGCGCCATCAGCTGCGCGTGCGCGTCGGTGGCCCTGTCGACGGCATGGGCCAGGCGCAGCGCCAGCGCGGTGGCGGCCTCGGACTCGAGCGCCAGGTCGGCCAGCACGTTGCGCATCAGCGGCTGCTCGACCAGCCGCTTGCCGAAGGCCCGGCGCTGGCCGGCGTGGTGCAGCGCCAGCGCCAGCGCCTGGCGCATCAGGCCCGCGGTGCCGAGCGCGCAGTCCAGCCGCGTCATCGAGCCCATCTCCAGGATCTGCGGCACGCCGCGGCCTTCTTCGCCGACCAGCCAGGCGCTGGCCGCGTGGAACTCGACCTCGGAGCTGGCGTTGGCCTTGTTGCCCAGCTTGTCCTTCAGGCGCTGGATGCGGATCGCGTTGCGGCTGCCGTCCGGCAGCACCCGCGGCAGGAAGAAGCAGCTAAGCCCGGACGGCGCCTGCGCCAGCACCAGGAAGGCATCGCACATCGGCGCCGAGAAGAACCACTTGTGGCCGGTGACGGCGTAGCGCTCGCCCCAGGCGTCGCGGCCGTCGCGGCAGGCCTGGGTGGTGTTCGCGCGCACGTCCGAGCCGCCCTGCTTCTCGGTCATGCCCATGCCCATGGTCGCGCCGGGCTTGTCGGCGATGCAGCGCAGCGCCGGGTCGTACCAGCGGCTCTGCAATTTGGGGGACCAGTCGGCCTGGATGGCGGCGTTGCCGCGCAGCGCCGGCGCCACCGCATAGGTCATCGAGACCGGGCACAGGATGGACGGCTCCAGCTCGGTGAACAGCATGAAGCCGGCCGCGCGTTGCAGGTGCGCGTGCGGGCCGCCGCCCCAGGGCGTGCCGTGCAGGCCGGCGCCCACGGCGGCGGCCATCAGCGCGTGGTAGCTGGGGTGGAACTCGACCTCGTCGATGCGCCGGCCCCAGCGGTCGTGCGTCATCAGCTCGGGCCCGTGCACGTTGGCCAGCCGCGCATGGGTCTGCATCGCGGCCGTGCCGAGCTCGCGGCCCAGGGCCTGCAGCGGCGCCAGCTGCAGGCCCGGCGCGTGGAAGGCCAGCGCGTCGCGCATGGCCCGGTGGGTGCCGAACAAGTCGTAGTCGACCAGCGGCGTGCTCTGGTTGAAGACCTCGTGCGTGGCGTCCATGGGAGCCTCCTTTCGCCGGTCCGCGGCCTTTCTCAGATGAGCCGGACCAGCTGCTTGCCGAAGTTGCGGCCCTTGAGCAGGCCGAGGAAGGCCTCCGGCGCCGCCGCCAGGCCCTGGGCGATGGACTCGCGCGGGCGCAGCCTGCCGCCGGCGACCAGGCTGCCGAGCTCGGCCAGCGCCTCGGGCCAGACCTCCGGGTGCTCGGTGACGATGAAGCCCTCGACCTTCATGCGGTTGACCAGGATCAGCGCCGGGTTCGCCAGCGGCAGCGGCGCGCCGTCGTAGCCGGCGATCATGCCGCACAGGGCCACCCGCGCATACGGGTTGGCGCGCTGCAGCACGGCGTCCAGCACCAGGCCGCCGACGTTCTCGAAATGGCCGTCGATGCCGTCCGGGCAGGCCGCCTGCAGCGCGGCCGACAGGCTGGCCAGGTCCGGGTGGCGGCGGTAGTCGATGCAGTCGTCGAAGCCCAGCGCGTCGCGGACGTAGGCGCACTTGTCCGGCCCGCCGGCGATGCCGACCACGCGGCAGCCGCGCGCCCTGGCCAGCGCGCCGAAGGCGCTGCCGACCGCGCCGCTGGCGGCGCTGACGGTCAGCGTGTCGCCGGCCTTGGGCGCGATGATCTTGACGAGGCCGTACCAGGCGGTGACGCCCGGCATGCCGACCGCGCCCAGGTAGTACGACAGCGGCACCTGGGCGGTATCGACCTTGCGCAGTGCGCCGGGCTGGTCCGCATCGACCACGCTGTACTGCTGCCAGCCGCCGAAGCCGACGACCGGGTCGCCGGCCGCGAAGCGCGGATGCCGGCTCTCGACGACCTCGCCGGCCGTGCCGCCCTGCATCACCTCGCCCAGCGGCTGCGGCTTGGCGTAGCTCTTGCCGGCGTTCATGCGGCCGCGCATGTACGGGTCCAGGCTCAGGTAGTGGTGGCGCACGAGCACCTGGCCGTCGGCCAGCGGCGGCGTGTCGGCCTCGACCAGTTTGAAGTTGCCGGCACTGGCTTCGCCCTGTGGGCGGCTGTCGAGCAGGATCTGCTGGTTGCGTGGCATGGTCGTATCTCCTGTGGCATCCGTGGAAGGGTCAGGGGCCGGGCTGCAAACGCGCGCGCACGAAGATCAGCACGAAGCCGACCAGCGCCACCGCCCCGCCGGCAAGCCCGAGCGCCCAGCCCAGCGCGTCGTCGTACCGCCGGGTGGCCAGGCCGAGCGCCAGTGTCAGCAGTCCACCATAGATCAGGATCCAGATCAGCGCCTGCAGCCGCTGGAGAGTCTTCGGAGTTGCCATGGGTTGCACTGTACCCAAGCCGGCGACCGCGAGTGCGTGGCGCTCCAGCACTTCGCACGCGCCGGCCGCGCCCATGCCGCCGCCATGGCCAATGCAATGTCTGCCGCACGCGGGAGCGATGCTTTCCGGGCTTCCCGGAGCCGCTTCATACCTCCAGCCACTCCCTGCGGACATCGCCGTCGGCCCGCAGTGCCGCGGGCGTGCCCTGGAACACGATACGGCCGTGCCCCATGACCAGCGCGCGGTCGGAGATGCTCATCGCGATCGTCAGCTTCTGCTCGATCAGCAGCACCGAGACGCCTCGGGCCTTCAGCGCCTGCAGGTACCCGCCCACCTGCTCGACGAGCCTGGGCGCCAGGCCTTCGGTGGGCTCGTCGATGATGACGAGCTCCGGGTCGCCCATCAGCGTGCGGCACAGCGTCAGCATCTGCTGCTCGCCGCCGGAGAGCACGCCGGCGGCGGTGTGCTGGCGCTCCTTCAGGCGCGGGAACATCGCGTACATGTCGTCGAAGCTCCAGCGGCTGCCGCGGCCGTTGCCCTTCTGGCCCAGCATCAGGTTCTGGTGCACGGTCAGTGTCGGGAAGATGTCGCGGTTCTCGGGCACGTAGCCGATCCCCAGGTGCGCGATCTCATAGGCCTTGCGGCCGGTGATGCGCCGGCCGTTCCAGACGATGTCGCCCTCGCACCGGACCAGCCCCATGATGGCCTTGGCCGTGGTCGAGCGGCCCGAGCCGTTGCGGCCCAGCAGCGCGACGATCTCGCCCGGGCCGATCCGCAGGGCCACGCCGTGCAGTACGTGGCTCTTGCCGTAGTAGGCGTGCAGGCGGTCGATGGCCAGCATGGTCACTGTCCCGCCGCCTGCTGCCCGGCGAGCACCGCGCCGAGGTAGGCCTCCTGCACGCGCCGGTCGGCGCGCACCGCGTCCGGCGTGTCGAAGGCCAGCACCTCGCCGTAGACCAGCACCGCGATCCTGTCGGCCAGGTCGAACACCACGCCCATGTCGTGCTCCACGGTCAGCAGCGTCCGGCCCTGGGTCGCCTCGCGGATCAGCTGGACGAAGCGGCCGGTCTCGCTCCTGCTCATGCCGGCGGTGGGCTCGTCCAGCAGGACGACGCCGGCGCCGCCGGCGATCGTCACGCCGATCTCCAGCGCGCGCTGCTCGGCGTAGGTCAGGTGCATGGCCAGCGTGTCGCGGCGCCGGTCGAGCCGGATCATCGCCATGACCTGCTCGGCGCGTTCGTTGGCGTCCTTCAGCCGGGACAGGAACCGCCAGAACGCGTAGCGGTAGCCCAGCGACCACAGCACGGCGCAGCGCAGGTTCTCGAACACCGACAGGCGGTTGAACAGGTTGGACACCTGGAAGCTGCGCGCCAGCCCGCGGCGGTTGATCGCGTAGGGCGGCAGGCCGTCGATGCGCTGGCCGTTCAGCCGGATCTCGCCGCTGCTGGGCTGCAGGCGCCCGCTGACCAGGTTGAACAGCGTGGACTTGCCGGCGCCGTTCGGGCCGATGATGGCCACGCGCTCGCCGGCCGCCACGCGCAGGCTGGCGCCGCGGATGACCTCGGTCTTGCCGAAATGCTTGCGCACGTCCACGAGTTCGAGCGCGGCGGTCATGCCGGAGCCTCCCCGCGCCGGATCTCCTGCTCGACCGCGGCCTGCGCCTCGCCCCAGTCGGCCACGAAGCGGCGGCGCGCCAGCTCGAACAGGCCGATGCCGGTGGCCAGCACGAAGAGGCCGCCGAACCAGCTGTCCACGCTCCGCACGTCCAGCGTGGCGCCGAGGAACTTCAGCTCCGGCCCCATGGCAGCGCCGAGCTGCAGGTGGTAGGCCATCTCCACCAGCGCCGCGGCGCCGGCCAGCAGCACGAGCGCGGTGCCGGCCAGCGCCAGGTAGGCCGTCCACAGCCGGCGCAGCCGGCCGAAGGCCGCCACGCGCAGGTTCGCCATCACCAGGCTGGCGATGCCCCCGGGCGCATACATGACCATGAACAGGAACACCAGGCCCAGGTACAGCAGCCAGGCCTTGGTGAACGCCGACAGCAGCACGAAGGCCAGCACCATCAGCACGGCGCCGATGATGGGGCCGAAGAAGACGGTCGCCCCGCCCAGGAAGGTGAACAGCAGGTAGGCCCCCGAGCGCCCGGTACCCACGACCTCGGCCGTGACGATCTCGAAGTTCAGCGCCGCCAGGCCCCCGGCGATGCCGGCGAAGAAGCCGGCGATGACGAAGGCGAGGTAGCGCACGTGGCGCGCGCTGTAGCCGATGAACTCCACGCGCTCGGCGTTGTCGCGCACCGCGTTCAGCATGCGGCCCAGCGGCGTGCGCGTGAAGGCGAACATGGCCGCCGCGCAGACGAAGGTGTAGGCCGCGATCAGGTAATAAACCTGGATCTGCGGGCCGTAGGTGATGCCGAGAACGGGCCGGCCGGCCACGCGGTTGCCGCTGACGCCGGCCTCGCCGCCGAAGAAGCCCGGGAACATCAGCGCCATCGCGGACACCAGCTCGGCCAGGCCCAGCGTGATCATCGCGAACGGCGTGCCGGCCTTCCTGGTCGTCACGAAGCCCAGCAGCACCGCGCAGAACAGGCCGGCCAGTCCGCCGACCAGCGGCAGCAGGCCGACCGGCAGCGGCAGCTGCCCGCGGCCCACCAGGTTCAGCGCATGGATCGCGGCGTAGGCGCCCAGGCCGGTGTAGACCGCGTGGCCGAAGCTCAGCATGCCGCCCTGCCCGAGCAGCATGTTGTAGGACAGGCAGGCGATGATCGCGATGCCCATCTGCGACAGCATGGCGGCCGACAGGTGGCTGGTGAACACCAGCGGCGCCACCGCCATGGCCAGCGCGAACAGGCCCCAGGCGAGCCAGCGGCCGGCGTTCCACGGCGCGGGACCGTCGTGCGTGCGGGTCATCTCGGTTTTTTTCCACGGCGCTGGCGCGCCACCCGCAGGGCCTGAAGCCGGGCCGCAAACGGTGGCTCGACAGGCCGCGGAGCAGGCCACGCCAGCGGCCGCCGCGGAACGGGCTCGGCCCGGCCGCAGGCGTGCCTTGCAGGCCGCGGCTGCCTGCGAGAGGCTGCCTTCTCGGGCCGTCCAATCCTGTGCAGGCAGGCTCGGAGCCGCGGCCCTGCGTTCCCTGGAGGAGGCTGGCGCAGCGCGCGGCGCGAAGACCGGGGGTGGTTCACTTCAGCCTTCGCGCGTGCCGAGCAGGCCCTTGGGCCGCAGGACCAGCACCAGCACCAGCAGCAGGTACGGCAGGATGGGCGCGACCTGCGAGACCGTCAGCGTCAGCAGCGCGTTGCCGGCGGCGGCCGGGCCGGGCTCCACGCCGAGGCTGCGCAGCAGCCCCAGCAGCGAGCCGTCCAGGGCGACCGCGACGGTCTGGACGATGCCGATCAGCAGCGAGGCCAGGAAGGCGCCGGCCAGCGAGCCCAGGCCGCCGACCACCACGACCACGAAGATCACCGAGCCGACCGTGGCCGCCATGGCCGGCTCGGTCACGAAGGTGGCGCCGCCGATCACGCCGGCCAGGCCCGCCAGCGCGGCGCCGGCGCCGAACACCAGCATGAACACCCGCGGCACGTTGTGGCCCAGCGCCTGCACGGCCTCGGGGTGGGTCAGCGCGGCCTGGATCACCAGGCCGATGCGCGTGCGCGTCAGCAGCAGCCAGACCGCCAGCAGCATCAGCACGGCCACCAGCATCATGAAGCCGCGCGTGGCCGGAAACGGCGAGCAGGTCACGCGCACGGCCGCATCGGACGGCTGGCACAGCGCGGCCGGCGCCGCGCCCCAGACCAGGCGCAGCCCGTCCGCCGCGTGCTGCACCAGCGTGAACGCCGGTCCGCGCAGCGCCTCGGGCGGCGTGAAGGGCACGGCCGTGCGGCCCCAGACCAGCTGCACGATCTCCAGGACCACGAAGGACAGGCCGAAGGTGACCAGCAGCTCGGGCACGTGGCCGTGGGCGTGCACCTTGCGCAGGCACAGCCGCTCGAACGCGGCGCCCAGCAGCCCCACGGCGAGGGGCGCAAGCACCAGCGCCGGCCAGAAGCCGGCCAGCTGCGCCACCGTGTAGCCGGCGTAGGCGCCCAGCATGTAGAAGCTCGCGTGCGCGAAGTTCAGCACGCCCATCATGCTGAAGATCAGCGTCAGCCCCGAGCTGAGCATGAACAGCAGCAGGCCGTAGCTCAGGCCGTTGAGCAGCGAGATCGCGAAGAACTCCATGGGCATGGATGCGCCTGGGCGGGGAAGTACACGGATTCGCCGGCGGCCACGCCGAGGCAGTGCCCCTGTGCCGGGCCGGCCGCTTCAAGCCCCCGGCAGCCGGTAGTCCTTGAGCTGCTCGCGCAGCCGGGCCTTGAGCATCTTGCCGGTGGCGCCCAGCGGGATCGACTCGACGAAGACCACGTCGTCCGGGATCTGCCACTTGGCGGTCCTGCCCTCGTAGAACTTCAGCAGTTCCTCGCGGCTGACGTCGGCGCCGGGCTTCTTCACGACCACCACGATGGGCCGCTCGTCCCACTTGGGATGGAACACGCCGATGCAGGCGGCCATGGCCACGGCCGGGTGCGCCACGGCGATGTTCTCGACGTCGATCGAGCTGATCCACTCGCCGCCGGACTTGATCACGTCCTTGCTGCGGTCGGTGATCTGCATGAAGCCGTCGGCGTCGATCGTGGCCACGTCGCCGGTCGGGAACCAGGCGCGCCCGGCGCTGTCGCGCACCAGCGGATCGCCGCCCTCGCCCTTGAAGTACTCGCGGACCACCCAGGGGCCGCGCACCAGCAGGTCGCCGGCGGACTTGCCGTCGTGCGGCAGGTCCTGGCCGTCGGCGCCGACGATCTTCATGTCCACGCCGAAGATCGCGCGGCCCTGCTTGAGCAGCAGCTTCATCTGCTCCTCCGGCGGCAGCGCGAGGTGCTTGTTCTTCAGCGTGCACAGCGTGCCGAGCGGCGACAGCTCGGTCATGCCCCAGGCGTGCAGCACCTCGACGCCGTAGTCGTCCTTGAAGGCCTGGATCATGGCCGGCGGGCAGGCCGAGCCGCCGATCACGGTGCGCCTGAGGCTGCTGAAGCGCAGGCCCGCTGGCTTCATGTGCAGCAGCAGCATCTGCCAGACCGTGGGCACGCCGGCCGCATAGCTCACCTGCTCGGCCTCGATGAGCTCGTAGACCGACTTGCCGTCCAGCGCCGGGCCGGGAAACACGAGCTTGGCGCCGGTCAGCGCAGCCGAGTACGGGATGCCCCAGGCGTTGACGTGGAACATCGGCACGACCGGCAGCACGGCGTCGCGCGCGCTCAGGCTCATCACGTCGGGCAGCGCCGCGGCGTAGGCGTGCAGCACCGTGGAGCGGTGGCTGTACAGCGCCCCCTTGGGATGGCCGGTGGTGCCGCTGGTGTAGCAGATGCTCGACGCGGTGTTCTCGTCGAACTGCGGCCAGGCGTAGCCGGACGGCTGGGCGTCGACCCAGGCGTCGTAGCTGACCAGGCCGGGAACGCCGGTGTCCGGCGGCAGCTTGCCGGCCTCGCACAGCAGCACCCAGTGCTGGACGGTCGGGCACTTGGCGTGGATGGCCTGCACGATGGGCAGGAAGGTGGCGTCGAAGCACAGCGCCTGGTCCTCGGCATGGTTCACGATCCAGGCGATCTGCTCGGGATGCAGGCGCGGGTTGACGGTGTGCAGGATGCGGCCCGAGCCGCTGACGCCGAAGTACAGTTCCAGGTGGCGGTAGCCGTTCCAGGCCAGCGTGGCCACGCGGTCGCCGGCGGCCAGGCCCCAGCCGTCCAGCCCGACGGCGACCTGGCGCGCGCGCCGCGCCACGTCGCGCCAGGTGTAGCGGTGGACGTCGCCCTCCACGCGCCGCGAAACGATCTCGCCGTCGCCGTGGTGGCGCTCGGCATGCTCGATCAGGGACGAAATCAGCAGCGGTTGGTCTTGCATCAGGCCCAGCATGGGTGGTCTCCTCGGATCGCTCAGGGGTGGGAAGGGCTGCATCCTACCGGCTGCCGCGCCGCTGGCTACCCGTCGTCCACACGGCTGCCGAAGCAGCCCCAGGCGGCGGCGGGCCTCCGGCCTTGCGAGACAATCCCGGCGATGGACATGCGCCCCCCTCCCCCTGCCGGCGACGCGGCACAGGCCCCGGTCGACCTGGGGCTGCGCTGGTCGCCGGACGGCTTCGCCGCGCTGGGGCCGGGCTTCTTCACGGAACTGCGGCCCACGCCGCTGCCCGCGCCCTACTGGGTGGCCGGCAGCGCGCAGGCGGCTGCGCTGCTGGGCATGGACGCGGTGCTGCTGGAGCGCGACGACGTACTGCAGGCGTTGGCCGGCAACCGCCCCGTCGCGGGCACGCGGCCGCTGGCCAGCGTCTACAGCGGCCACCAGTTCGGCGTCTGGGCCGGGCAGCTGGGCGACGGCCGGGCGATCCTGCTCGGGGAAACGGAAAGCGGCCAGGAGCTGCAGCTCAAGGGCAGCGGCCGCACGCCCTACTCGCGCATGGGCGACGGCCGCGCGGTGCTGCGCTCCTCGATCCGCGAGTTCCTGTGCAGCGAGGCCATGGCCGGCCTGGGCATCCCGACCACGCGTGCGCTGAGCGTGGCGGGCTCGGACTTGCCGGTAGCGCGCGAGACCATGGAGACGGGGGCCGTCGTCGCGCGCGTGGCGCCCAGCTTCATCCGCTTCGGGCATTTCGAGCATTTCGCGGCGCGCGGCGACCAGGCCTCGCTGCGCCTGCTGGCGGACCACGTGATCGCGCGCCACTACCCGGACTGCCGCGAGGCCGGCAACCCCCATGCCGCGCTGCTGCAGGCCGTGGCGCAGCGCACCGCCGCGCTGCTGGCGCAATGGCAGGCCGTGGGCTTCTGCCATGGCGTCATGAACACGGACAACATGAGCATCCTGGGCCTGACGATCGACTACGGGCCGTTCCAGTTCCTCGACGGCTTCGACCCCGGCCACATCTGCAACCACAGCGACACCCAGGGCCGCTACGCGTTCGCGCGCCAGCCCAGCGTGGCCTACTGGAACCTGTTCTGCCTCGGCCGGGCGCTGCTGCCGCTGATCGGCGACGAAGACCAGGCCCGGGCCGCGCTGCAGGTCTACGAGACCGCGTTCCCGCAGGCGCTGGAAGCCGCGCTGGGCGCCAAGCTCGGCCTGGCGGGCCCGCCGCGCGAGGACGACCGCGCGCTGTTCGACGCCGCGCTGCACCTGCTGGCCGGCGAACGCACCGACTACACGATCTTCTGGCGCCGCCTGTCGCAGGCCGTGGCCGGCGGCGCCGACGCAGCGGCCCTGGCGCCGGTGCGCGACCTGTTCGCCGACCGCACGGCCTTCGACGCCTGGGCCGAACGCTACCGGGCGCGCCTGGCCGGCCAGGACCTGGCACGGGCCGGCGCCGCGATGCTGGCGGTGAACCCCAGGTTCGTGTTGCGCAACCACCTGGCCGAGCAGGCCATCCGCCGCGCACAGCAGAAGGATTTCTCCGAAATCCGCCGCCTGCTCGCGCTGCTGAGCACGCCCTACGACGAGCATCCCGGCAACGACGCCGATGCCGACTTTCCGCCCGACTGGGCCTCTTCCATCGAGATCAGCTGTTCCTCATGACCCGACCCGTTGAAAAGACCGATGCCGAATGGCAGGACTTGCTGGCGCGCAAGGGCGCCGAGCCGGCCGCCTTCCAGGTCACGCGCCGCGCCGCCACCGAGCGCCCGTTCACCGGCAGGTACGAGCAGCACTGGGCCGACGGCAGCTACCACTGCGTGTGCTGCGGCGCCAGGCTGTTCGATTCCGCCAGCAAGTTTGACGCCGGCTGCGGCTGGCCCAGCTTCTCGCAGGCGGCCGAGCCCGGCGCGATCGAAGAGCGCGTGGACCGCAGCCACGGCATGGTCCGCACCGAAACCGTCTGCGCTCACTGCGGCGCCCACCTGGGCCACGTGTTCCCGGACGGCCCGGGTCCGACCGGGCTGCGCTACTGCATGAACTCCGCCGCGCTGCAGTTCGAGGACCAGTGAACCCATGAAGATCCTGCTCGACTTCCTGCCGATCCTGCTGTTCTTCGGCGCCTACAAGCTCTACGACATCTACCTGGCCACCGGCGTGCTGATGGCCGCCACGCTGGTGCAGATGGGCGTGGTCTATGCGATGGAGCGCCGGCTGCAAACGCTGCACAAGATCACGCTGGCGCTGGTGCTGGTGTTCGGCATGCTCACGCTGCTGCTGCATGACGAACGCTTCATCAAATGGAAGCCCACCGTGCTGTACGCGGCCATGGGCCTGGCGCTGGCCTTCACCGTGCTGGTGCTGCGCAAGAACTTCCTGAAGATGCTGCTGGGCAGCCAGCTCGACCTGCCAGACTTCGTCTGGATGAAGCTGAACTGGGCCTGGGTGCTGTACTGCCTGTTCATGGCCGCCGTCAACGCCTACGTGGTCGTGGGCTTCAGCACCGAGCAGTGGGTCAACTTCAAGCTCTGGGGCTACGTGTTCCCGCTGGCCTTCATCGTCGGCCAGGGGCTGTACGTCTCGCGCTACCTGCGCCCGGATGCCGAGATCACCGAAATCACCGAGGCCGATGCCAAGGACAAGCCATGACGGTGACCGCCGCCGCCCTGGCACAGTGCCTGCGCGCCGCGCTGCAGCCCACGCAGCTCGAAGTCCTGGACGAAAGCGCGGCCCATGCCGGCCATGCCGGCGCCGGCCCGCAGCCCTGGGGCACGCATTTCCGCGTGCGCATCGCCTCGCCGCGCTTCGCCGGGCTGTCGCGCGTGGCCCAGCACCGCCTTGTGTATGATCCGCTGTGCTCGATGATCGCCCAGGGCGTGCACGCCATCGCGATCGAGGTGCTGCCACCAGCACCGCCGGCCCGGACCCCGCCATCCGCGGCTGCGCCCACCCCAACTTCTTGAGGAACACCATGAAGAAAACCCTGTACTCCGCAGTTGCGGCTGCGTTCGTGCTGGGCGCCGCTGCCATGCCGGCGCTGGCCCAGAACATCGCCATCGTGAACGGCAAGGCCGTGCCCAAGGCGCGCATGGACGCGCTGGCCGAGCAGATGGCCCGCGCCGGCCGCCCGGTCGCGCCGGAGCAGGAAGAGCAACTGCGCGAGGAAGTCATCATGCGCGAGATCTTCATGCAGGAAGCGCAGAAGCGCGGGCTGGATGCCACGCCCGACTTCCAGGCGCAGATGGAGTTCGCACGCCAGTCGCTGCTGGTACGCGAGCTGCTGGTCGACTACCAGAAGACGCACCCGGTGACCGACGAGGAAATCCAGGCCGAGTACGACAAGGTCAAGGCCGCCAACGCCGGCAACGGCAAGGAATACAAGGCGCAGCACATCCTGGTCGAGAAGGAGGCCGATGCCAAGGCCATCATCGCCAGCCTGAAGAAGGGCGCCAAGTTCGAAGACATCGCCAAGAAGCAGTCCAAGGACCCGGGCTCCGGCGCCAACGGCGGCGACCTGGGCTGGGCCAACCCGGCCGGCTACGTCAAGGAGTTCGGCGACGCGCTAGTCCAGCTGAAGAAGGGCCAGATCACCGAGACGCCGGTCAAGACCCAGTTCGGCTACCACGTGATCAAGCTCAACGACGAGCGCACGCAGGAGTTCCCGCCGCTGGAGCAGGTCAAGCCGCAGATCGCCCAGCAGCTGGCGCAGCAGAAGATGGCGCAGTTCCAGCAGGACCTGCGCGCCAAGGCCAAGATCGAATAAGCCGCGGCCCCACCTCCGCGCAACGAAAAACGGCCTCCTTGCGGAGGCCGTTTTCATTTGCGGGCTCGACCGACGACGCCGTCGATCCAGCCCTTTCCGCCGGGCCGGCAGGCTCAGCGTGCGCCGGCCATGGCGTCCGCCGCCGGCGCATGCCGGCCCGCGGAACGCGTGCCGCGCTGCAGGCCGGACACGATGGCCTTGAGCGAGGCGGACACGATGTTCGCGTCGATACCGACGCCGAACAAGGTGCGCCCATCGTTCACGCGCAACTCCAGATAGGCCACGGCCTTGGCGTTGGCGCCGGCGCCGATGGAGTGCTCGTGGTAGTCGAGCACCCGCACCTGCCGCCCGGTGGCGCGCTGCAGGCCATCGACGAAGGCGTCGATCGGGCCGGTGCCGCGGCCTTCGACCTGCACCGCGCGGCCGTCCAGCGTGAGGTCGGCATTCAACTGCACCTCGGTGGCGCCGTCGGCGCCGCGCTGCTCGTGGATACGGTGCTGCGGCGCGGATACGTCATGCAGGCCGTACTCCTTCTCGAACAGCGTCCAGAGGTCGTGCGCCGTCAGTTCCTTGCCTTCGGCGTCCATGACGCCCTGCACGGCCTGGCTGAACTCGATCTGCAGGCGGCGCGGCAACTCGAGGCCGAACTCGCTTTCCAGCAGGTACGAGATGCCGCCCTTGCCCGACTGGCTGTTCACGCGGATCACGGCTTCGTAGGTCCGGCCCAGGTCCTTGGGGTCGATCGGCAGGTACGGGATCTGCCAGACGTCGCCCTCCTTGCGTGCGGCGAAGGCCTTCTTGATCGCGTCCTGGTGCGAGCCCGAGAACGAGGTATAGACCAGGTCGCCGACGTAAGGATGGCGCGGGTGCACCGGCAACTGGTTGCAATGCTCCACGACGCGGCGGATCTCGTCGATCTCGGAGAAGTCCAGGCCCGGATGCACGCCCTGGGTGTAGAGGTTCAGCGCCACGTTGACGATGTCCAGGTTGCCGGTGCGCTCGCCGTTGCCGAACAGGCAGCCTTCGAGCCGGTCGGCGCCAGCCATCACCGCGAACTCAGCCGCCGCCGTGCCGGTGCCGCGGTCGTTGTGGGGATGCACGGACAGCACGATCGCTTCACGCCGCGCCAGGTTGCGGTGCATCCACTCGATCATGTCGGCGAAGATGTTCGGCGTGGAATGCTCCACCGTGGCCGGCAGGTTGATGATGCACTTGCGCTCGGGCGTCGGCTGCCAGACTTCGGTGACGGCATCGACCACGCGCTTGGAGAAGGCCAGTTCGGTGCCAGAGAACATCTCGGGCGAATACTGGAAGGTCCACTGCGTCTCGGGCTGGCGGCTCGCCATGTCCTGGAACAAGCGGGCCTGGGACACGGCGAGCTGGACGATGCCGTCCTCGTCCATGCCCAGCACCACGCGGCGCATGATGGGCGCCACGGCGTTGTACAGGTGCACGATGGCCCGCTTGGCGCCGCGCAGCGATTCGAAGGTGCGCTCGATCAGGTGGTCGCGCGCCTGCGTCAGCACCTGGATCGTCACGTCGTCCGGGATCAAGTCCTCCTCGATCAGCTTGCGCACGAAATCGAACTCGGTCTGCGACGCCGACGGGAAGCCGACCTCGATTTCCTTGAAGCCGATCTTCACGAGGGTCTGGAACATGCGCAGCTTGCGGGCCCCGTCCATGGGCTCGATCAGCGCCTGGTTGCCGTCACGCAGATCCGTGCTGAGCCAGACCGGCGGCTTGCCGATGACCGCATCGGGCCAAGTGCGGTCCGTCAGCCGCACGGGCTGGAAGGCTGCGTACTTGCTGGCGGGGTTCTTCAACATCATAGGGATCCTCGGAAGTGTTAAGCCTGCACCAGCAACCCAAAAAGCAAAACGGCCCGTTGCGGGTGCGAACGGGCCGTTTCGACAATGGGTGCGCGCGCGCTACCGTCTCCGCCCGTAGGGGATGGCTAGTAGGTTTAGCGCGATGCGATGCATAGGGATGTGATTTTAGCACATCTGCGCGTCATTCGTGCAAGCCGCGCTCTTCGGGCTCGTCGGTGGACGTGCTGATGACGCTGGTCCGCTGGCCTTTGGCCTTGCGCCAGCCGTAGACCACGTAGCCGGACAGGCCATACAGGATGAACAGGCCGAACAGCACGATGGGCGGATGGATGTTGACGACCGCGATGCCCAGCGCGATCGCCACGATCACGACGAAGGGCACGCTCTTTTTCATCTGCACGTCCTTGAAGCTGTAGAACGGCACGTTGGTCACCATGGTCAGGCCGGCATAGAGAGCCAGGCCGAACATGGTCCAGGTGACGTCGGCGCGCGGCACCTCCAGTTCCGTCATCAGCCAGATGAAACCGGTCACCAGCGCGGCCGCGGCGGGCGACGGCAGGCCCTGGAACCAGCGCTTGTCCACGACGCCGGTGTTGACGTTGAAGCGGGCCAGCCGCAATGCCGCGCAGGCGCAGTAGACGAACGCGGCGATCCAGCCCCAGCGACCCGCTCCGCGCAGCGTCCATTCGTAGGCGATCAGCGCCGGCGCGGCGCCGAAGGAGACCATGTCCGACAGCGAGTCCATCTGCTCGCCAAAGGCGCTCTGCGTGTTGGTCATGCGCGCGATGCGGCCGTCCAGGCTGTCCAGCACCATCGCACAGAAGACGCCGATGGCAGCGAGGTCGAAGCGGTTGTTCATGGCCATGACCACGGCGTAGAAGCCGCCGAACAGCGCAGCCAGCGTGAACAGGTTCGGTAGGACGTAGATGCCCTTGCGGCGCTTGCGCGGCAAGGGCTCCTCGTCCCGGACGATCAGGGCGGATTCGTGGCCGTCGTGCATGGCGTCGAGTGTAGTGGGTTGCCCCGATTGAAAAAGGCCACCGAAGTGGCCTTGCAGGACGGGTCGCGCGGCGGCGACGGGCGTCAGTTGCGGGTCTGGTCGACCAGCTTGTTCTTCTTGATCCAGGGCATCATCGCGCGCAGCTGCTCGCCGACGACCTCAATCTGGTGCTCGGCGTTCAGGCGGCGGCGGCTCAGCAGCGTCGGCGCGCCGGCGCGGTTCTCCAGGATGAAGCTCTTGGCGTAGTCGCCGGTCTGGATGTCCTTGAGCACCTGCTTCATGACCTTCTTGGTCTCGTCGGTGATCACGCGCGGGCCGGTCACGTACTCGCCGTACTCGGCGTTGTTCGAGATCGAGTAGTTCATGTTGGCGATGCCGCCCTCGTAGATCAGGTCCACGATCAGCTTGAGCTCGTGCAGGCACTCGAAGTAGGCCATCTCGGGCGCGTAGCCGGCTTCCACCAGCGTCTCGAAGCCGGCCTTGATCAGCTCGACGGTACCGCCGCACAGCACGGCCTGCTCGCCGAACAGGTCGGTCTCGGTCTCTTCGCGGAAGTTGGTCTCGATGATGCCGGCCTTGCCGCCACCATTGGCCATCGCGTAGGACAGGGCCAGGTCGCGCGCCTTGCCCGACTTGTCCTGGTGCACAGCCACCAGGTGCGGCACGCCGCCGCCCTGGGTGTAGGTGTTGCGCACCGTGTGGCCAGGGGCCTTGGGCGCGACCATCCAGACGTCCAGGTCGGCACGCGGCGCGACCTGGCCGTAGTGCACGTTGAAGCCGTGCGCGAAGGCCAGCGAGGCGCCCTGCTTGATGTTCGGCTCGACGTCCTTCTTGTAGACCTCGGCGATCTGCTCGTCGGGCAGCAGCATCATCACGACGTCGGCGGCCTTCACGGCCTCGGCGACCTCGGCGACCTGCAGGCCGGCCTTCTCGACCTTGCTCCAGGAAGCGCCGCCCTTGCGCAGGCCGACCAGCACCTTGACGCCGCTGTCGTTCAGGTTCTGCGCGTGCGCGTGACCCTGGCTGCCGTAGCCGATGATGGTGACGGTCTTGCCCTTGATCAGCGAGAGGTCACAGTCCTTGTCGTAGAAAACCTTCATTAGCAATCTCCAAATGGCTCAGGCGGAAAACGCCCGGCGGCAGGCTCAAGGGCGAACGGAAACCAGTCGCCAGACAACAGGGTCCGTTCGCGTCGAGCCTGCCGAAAACGCGCGCACGGACATTCCCAACTCAGACGCGCAGGATGCGCTCGCCGCGGCCGATGCCGCTGGCGCCGGTACGCACCGTCTCCAGGATCGCGCTGCGCTCGATCGCCTCCAGGAAGGCGTCGTTCTTGCCCTGGTCGCCGGTCAGCTCGATCGTGTAGCTCTTCTCGGTCACGTCGATGATGCGGCCGCGGAAGATGTCGGCCATGCGCTTCATCTCCTCGCGCTCCTTGCCGACGGCCCGCACCTTGACCATCATGAGTTCGCGCTCGGTGTACGCGCCTTCGGTCAGGTCGACGACCTTGACGACCTCGATCAGCCGGTTCAGGTGCTTGGTGATCTGCTCGATGACCTCGTCGGAACCGTTGGTCTGGATCGTCATGCGCGACAGGCTCGGGTCCTCGGTCGGCGCCACGGTCAGCGATTCGATGTTGTAGCCGCGGGCCGAGAACAGGGCCACGACACGGGAAAGCGCGCCGGCTTCGTTTTCCAGCAGCACTGCGATGATGTGTTTCATGAGAACGGATTCCTCTTTTCGCCGCCCTCCCCCGCGCACGGTAATGCGCGGGCTCGGCGGGCAATAGATTCGTCGTGGAAGAAAGAAGAGCCGCGCCGCCGCAGCGGCGCGGGCAGCAGCATGGCTTACAGGTCTTCGGAGCCGAGCAGCATCTCGGTGATGCCCTTGCCGGCCTGGACCATCGGGAACACGTTCTCCGTCGGGTCGGTCCGGAAGTCCATGAACACCGTGCGGTCCTTGAGCTTGCGTGCCTCGCGCAGCGCCGGCTCGACGTCCTGCGGACGCTCAATCAGCATGCCCACGTGGCCGTAGGCCTCGGCCAGCTTGACGAAGTTCGGCAGCGCATCCATGTAGCTGTGGCTGTAGCGGCTGGAGTACTCGATCTCCTGCCACTGGCGCACCATGCCCAGGTAGCGGTTGTTCAGCGACAGGATCTTGATCGGCGTGTTGTACTGCAGGCAGGTGGACAGTTCCTGGATGCACATCTGCACCGAGCCTTCGCCGGTCACGCAGTAGACCTCGGCTTCGGGCTTGGCCAGCTTGATGCCCATCGCGTACGGGATGCCCACGCCCATGGTGCCGAGGCCACCGGAATTGATCCAGCGGCGCGGCTGGTCGAACTTGTAGTACTGCGCAGCCCACATCTGGTGCTGGCCGACGTCGGAGGTGATGTAGGCCTCCACGTCCTTGGTCATGTTCCACAGCGTCTCGATCACGGACTGCGGCTTGATGACGTCGGCAGCGCCACGGTTGTATTTCAGGCAATCGCGTTTGCGCCAGGCCTCGATCTGCTCCCACCAGCTGGCCAGGGCGCCGCCGTCGGGCTTGAGCTCGGACTCGCGGATCATCGCGATCAGTTCGGTCAGCACGTCCTTCACGTCGCCGACGATCGGGACGTCCACGCGCACGCGCTTGGAGATGCTCGACGGATCGATGTCGATGTGGATGATCTTGCGCTCGTTCTGCGCGAAATGCTTGGGATTGCCGATCACCCGGTCGTCGAAGCGCGCACCCACGGCCAGCAGCACGTCGCAGTGCTGCATGGCATTGTTGGCCTCCAGCGTGCCGTGCATGCCCAGCATGCCCAGGAACCTGCGATTCGTGGCCGGATAGGCGCCCAGGCCCATGAGCGTGTTCGTGACCGGATAGCCCAGCATGTCGACCAGCGTGCGCAGCTCGTTGGTCGCATTGCTCAGCAGCACGCCGCCGCCGGTGTAGATGTAGGGCCGCTTGGCCGTCAGCAGCAGTTGCAGGGCCTTGCGGATCTGGCCGCCATGGCCCTTGCGCACCGGGTTGTACGAGCGCATTTCCACCGTCTCGGGATAACCCGTGTACAGCGTCTTCTTGAACGACACGTCCTTCGGGATGTCCACCACCACCGGGCCAGGCCGGCCAGTGCGGGCGATGTGGAAGGCCTTCTTCAGCGTCATCGCCATGTCGCGCACGTCCTTGACCAGGAAGTTGTGCTTGACGATGGGCCGCGTGATGCCGACGGTGTCGCATTCCTGGAAGGCATCGAGGCCGATCGCCGGCGTCGGCACCTGGCCGGTGATGATGACCATCGGGATGCTGTCCATGTAGGCCGTGGCGATGCCGGTCACGGCGTTGGTGACGCCGGGGCCGGAGGTCACCAGGGCCACGCCCACGTCGCCGGTGGCACGGGCATAGCCGTCCGCGGCATGCACGGCGGCCTGTTCGTGGCGCACCAGGATGTGCTGGATCGCGTCCTGCTGGTAGAACGCGTCGTAGATGTACAGGACGGCGCCGCCGGGGTAGCCCCAGACGTGCTTGACGTTCTCGGCCTGCAGGGCCTTGACGAGGATCTCGGCCCCCATCAGTTCCTGGGGACCGGATTGCGAAAGGGAGGAAGAGGCGGCGGCAGCCGACTTCATTTCGGCGTTGGA
This sequence comes from Pseudorhodoferax sp., assembly GCF_047601025.1. Taxonomy (NCBI): domain Bacteria; kingdom Pseudomonadati; phylum Pseudomonadota; class Betaproteobacteria; order Burkholderiales; family Comamonadaceae; genus Pseudorhodoferax; species Pseudorhodoferax sp. Next base: position 4,552,866 of record NZ_JASGJZ010000001.1, on the reverse strand, counting down.
GATTTCCATGATCAACCTTTGTGAATTTCTCTGACGAAAAACCTTGGGTGCCCCTTGGCACCTTCTTGTGGAAAGGCTTCGGGACTTGAGGCCAAGACCATGGGCGGATGGAGTGCTGCGCCGGATCTTGACCCGTTTGCTTGATGACGAGCAGACAGTATTATCGCACCGGATTCGATCGGTTTCTCCGTGCCCCGGCCGGCGATGCCATAATCTTTCGTTTCCCGCGCGCCGCTGCCCGCGGACGCGCCGCCTCACAGCCTGCTGTCTTGGCCACCGAAAAAGAACTGTCGGACTTCCTCAAGAGTGTGGAGAAGCGCGCCTTCAAGCGCTGCCTCTACCATGTCCGCAACGAGGAAGCGGCTCTGGACATCGTGCAGGACACGATGATGAAGCTGGCCCAGCACTACGGCGACAAGCCGCCGGCCGAGCTGCCGCTGCTGTTCCAGCGCATCCTGTCCAACTGCACGCTGGACTGGTTCCGCCGGCAGAAGACCCGCAACGCCCTGTTCTCCAACCTGAGCGACTTCGAGGCCGCCGGCGAGGACGCGGACTTCGACCTGCTGGAGGCCTTCACGCCCGACGGCGAGAGCCACGAAAGCGCCGAGCACGCCACGCAGCGGGCCCAGATCCTGCGCGAGATCGAACACGAGATCCAGAACCTGCCCGGCCGTCAACGCGAGGCATTTTTATTGCGTTACTGGGAAGAAATGGACGTCGCCGAGACGGCCAGCGCCATGGGCTGTTCCGAAGGCAGCGTCAAGACGCACTGCTCGCGCGCCGTCGCGGCCCTGAGCCGGGCCTTGTCGGCCAAAGGGATCCACCTATGAAGCATCCGTACTCCCTCTCTCTGCCCGGTGATCGTTTCGGTGCGCAGGTCGCACAGCACTTGTCGCAGGCCTGCACCGATCTGGACCACGACATTGCCGAGCGGCTGCGCGCGGCGCGCCAGCAGGCCCTGGAGCGCCGCAAGGTCGAACTGGCCTCGACCTGCGGCCTGGTCACGCTCGGGCACTCGGCCACGCTGCAACTGGGCGACGCTCCGCCCGGCCTGTGGGCGCGGTGCGCGGCAGCCTTGCCGCTGCTGGCTCTGGCCGGGGGGCTGCTCGCCATCGCCGTGGTGCAGAACGACAACCGCGCCGACGAACTGGCCGAAATCGATGCCGCGCTGCTGACGGACGATCTGCCCACCTCCGCGTACACCGATCCGGGTTTCCTGCAGTTTCTGAAGGCTGGCAGGAGCGCGGAGCAGCACTGAGGCGGGAAAGTGCCTGTTCGGCCGTTCTCATTCCGTGGCGCAAGGGGCTGGCTGCTCACCGTGGCGCTGTGTGCCACGGCAGCGGTGCCGGCGCTGGCGGCCGCCCCGCAAAAAACCAACGCATCTCCCGCTGCGAAGGCTTCCGATGCCAGACCGCGCTGGAACAGCCTGACCAGCGCGCAGCGCCACGCCTTGAAACCGCTGGCCGGCAGCTGGAACAAGCTCAGCGAATCGCACCGCCGCAAGTGGATCGCCCTGTCGCGCAATTTCGACCAGTTGCCGCCGCAGGAGCAGCAAAAACTCCAGCAGCGCATGCTGGACTGGGTCAAGCTGAGCCCTGCCGAACGTGCGCAGGCGCGGCTGAACTTCGCCGAGACCGGCCGGCTCGCCAAAGACGACAAGCAAGCCATGTGGGAGGCCTACCAGGCCTTGAGCGAAGAGGAGCGGCGCAAGCTGGCCGCGCAGGCGCCGCGGCACCCGGTCGTCGGTGCCGCGACCGCCGTGCGCCTGATGCCGCCGCAGCGCATGGCCACGGTGCCGCTCGCACACGACGAGAATCGCCGCACCATGCCACGCATCTCCACGCCCCCCTACCTGGTCGACGCAGCCACGCTGCTGCCGCAGATCGATCCACGCGGAACCCGCGTCGAACCGTCGCCTGCGCCGTGAACGGCCCCGCGCACGCTGCCGGAGCAGCACTGCAGGCTCCCGGCCTGTGGCGCCGCATGGCCTGCTGGCTGTACGAAGGCATGCTGATGTTCGGCGTGGTCTTCATCGCCGGCTACCTGTTCGGCACCCTGAGCCAGACACGCCATGCGCTGGACAACCGTCTGGGCCTCCAGGCCTTCCTGTTCGTGGTGTTCGGCATCTATTTCACGTGGTTCTGGTCCAAGGGCCAGACGCTGGCCATGAAGACCTGGCACATCCGCGTGGTGGATCACGCCGGACGGCCGCTGAGCCAGCCCCGCGCTTTCCTGCGCTACCTGCTCAGCTGGGTCTGGTTCCTGCCACCGCTCGTCGTGATCGCACCGTTCGGGCTGCCGGCCGGTGAGACGTTCGTGCTGATGCTCGGCTGGGTGGCCATCTGGGCCGTCGCCAGCCGCTTCCATCCACAGTCGCAGTTCTGGCACGATGCCTTGGCCGGCACCCGGCTGGTGTCCGTAGCCCCTCGCCCCCGCCGCACATGAAGCCTGCCTTTTCGATCTGCGTCTACTGCGGCTCCCGCCCGGGAGCGCAAACCGTGTATGCCGACACGGCTCGCCAAGTCGGCGAATGGATCGGCCGCCATGGCGGCCAGCTGGTCTACGGCGGCGGCCACAACGGCCTCATGGGCATGGTGGCCGATGCCACGCTGGCCGCCGGCGGCCGGGTGGTCGGGGTGATCCCGAAGGCGCTGGTCGAGAAGGAATGGGCGCACCGCGGCTGCACCGAACTGCACGTGGTCGAAACCATGCACGACCGCAAGCGCATGATGGCCGAGCGCGCCGATGCCTTCCTGGCGCTGCCAGGCGGCATCGGCACCTTCGAGGAATTCTTCGAAGCCTGGACCTGGCGCCAGCTCGGCTACCACGACAAGCCCGTCGGCCTGCTCAACGTGAACGGCCTGTATGACGGGCTGGAGCGGTTTCTCGAGTCGGTGGTGGAGCAGCAGTTCATCAACCGCTGGCAGATGGACCTGATCCGCATCGGCCGCGACGCCGCCGAACTGCTCAAGAGCCTGGTCAACGACGCGGGCCTGTCGTCCCTCGAACGGCTCGACCAGATCTGAGCCGCCCGTCCGGGGCGCGCATCAGACCGCCGCTTCGTCCTCTTCGCCGGTGCGGATGCGCACCACGCGCCCGACGTCGGTGACGAAGATCTTGCCGTCGCCGATCTTGCCGGTGCGGGCCGCGCGCACGATGGCGTCGACGCAGCGGTCGACGTCGTCGTCCTTCACGACGATCTCCACCTTCACCTTGGGCAGGAAGTCCACCACGTATTCCGCGCCGCGGTACAGCTCGGTGTGGCCCTTCTGACGGCCGAAGCCCTTCACCTCGGTGACGGTGAGGCCGGTCACGCCACATTCCGCCAGTGCTTCGCGCACTTCCTCGAGCTTGAAGGGTTTCAGAATGGCCGTGATCTGTTTCATGCGGATCTTTCGAAAATCATGCGGGAACTGCCAATAGGATAGCGCCAATCGATGCCCGACCCGCGAAGAGTTTCCTCGACACCCGTCGACGTCCGTGTACTGCAGGACGTGCGCGAGATCGCGCCGCAGGCCTGGGACGACCTGCTGCGGGAGCAGCCCGACGCCAACCCCTTCATGCGCCACGCCTATCTTGCGGCGATGGGCGCCAGCGGCAGCGCCACCGCCGCGACGGGCTGGACGCCGCGCCTCGTCACGCTGTGGCGCGGCGGCGCGCTGCAGGCGGCCTGCGCGCTGTACCTGAAGGAGCATTCGTACGGCGAGTACGTCTTCGACTGGGCCTGGGCCGATGCCTACCAGCGCCATGGGCTGCGCTACTACCCGAAGGCCGTGATCGCGTCCCCGTTCACGCCGGTTCCCGGACCGCGGCTGCTGGCGCGCGACGCGCCAGGCCGGCGCGCGCTGCTGCAGGCGGCCATCGACTGGTGCGCCGCCCAGGATCTGTCCTCGCTGCACCTGCTGTTCGGCAATGCGGCCGACATGCAGGCCTGCCGCGACGCCGGCCTGCTGCTGCGGCACCAGGTCCAGTTCCACTGGCACAACGCCACACCGGGCGACGGCCGGCCCTTCGCGGACTTCGAGGCCTTCTTGGCGAGCCTTACCCAGGACAAGCGCAAGAAGATCCGCCAGGAGCGGCGCAGGGTGGCGGACGCCGGGGTCCGGTTCCGCTGGCGGCGGGGCCGCGACATCGGCCCGCAGGACTGGGACTTCTTCTACCGCTGCTACGAGCGCACCTACTGGGAACACGGCAACGCCCCCTACCTGCAGCGCAGCTTCTTCCAGGCCATGGCCGAGGCCATGCCGGAGAACTGGCTGCTGTTCGTGGCCGAGCACGGCGGCCAGCCGCTCGCCTGCAGCCTGGTCGCGCTGGACGACACCTCGCGCGTGGCCTACGGCCGCTACTGGGGCGCGCTGGAACGCGTGGACCGGCTGCATTTCGAAGCCTGCTACTACCAGCCGCTGCAGTGGTGCATCGCGCAGGGCTACCGCCGCTTCGAAGGCGGCGCCCAGGGCGAGCACAAGATGGCGCGGGCGCTGATGCCGGTGCGCACCGGCAGCGCGCACTGGCTGGCGCACCCGGCGTTCGCCGACGCCGTGGAACGCTTCCTCGCGCGCGAGGGAGCGGGCGTGGACGCCTACCTGGACGAACTGGCGGCGCGTACGCCGTTCCGCCAGTCCGGCGCCTAGCGCAAGGCCTGCTCGAAATCGGCCAGCAGGTCGGCGCTGTCTTCCAGGCCGATCGAGAGCCGGATCAGGCCGTCGCCGATGTCCATCGCGGCGCGCACCTCGGCGCCGGCCTCCCAGAAGATGGTCGGCGCCACCGGGATCACCAGCGTGCGCGTGTCGCCCAGGCCGGTGGCTTTGATCGGCAGCTGCAGCCGGTTGAGGAAAGCCAGGCAGGCCGCCGTGTCCGCCAGCTCGAACGACAGCAGCCAGGAGCCGGCGTTGCCGAACAGCTGCCGCGCCAGCGCATGCTGCGGATGCGACTCCAGCATCGGGTAGCGCACCCGCACGACGGCCGGATGCGCCTCGAGCCAGCGCGCCAGTTCCAGCGCCGTGGCGCTGGTATGGGCCACACGCAGCGCCAGCGTCTCCATGCCCACGCTGATCTGGTGTGCCTGCTCGGACGACAGCATGCCGCCCATGTCGCGCAGCCCCTTCTTGCGCACCTGGGTCAGGCCCCACTGCTTCGGATCGCCCTTGCGGTAGGCGGCGAAGATGTTCGGATAGCCCTGCCAGTCGAAGCGGCCGGTGTCGGTCACGGCGCCACCCAGGGCGTGGCCGTGGCCGGACAGCGTCTTGGTCAGCGACTGCACGACCAGGCCCGCCTGCACGTCGGCGGGGCGGAACAGCGCCGGCGAGGTGATGGTGTTGTCCACCACGAACAGCAGGCCGCGCTCGGCGCACAGCCGGCCGATGGCCGGCATGTCCGCCACCTGCGTACCAGGGTTGGCGATGGTTTCGACGAACACCATGCGCGTGTTCGGCCGCAGCGCCGCGGCCACCTGGGCGGCGTCGGTGGCATCGACCGTGGTGACCTCCACGCCGAACCCGCGCAGGGTGCCGAACAAGCTGTTGGTGTTGCCGAACACGAACTGGCTCGCGACCAGGTGGTCACCGGCCCGCAGCAGCGTGAAGAACACCGCACTGATGGCCGCCATGCCGGTCGCGAAGCCGACCGTGCCGATCCCCTGCTCCAGCCGCGTGATCTGCGCCTCCAGCGCCGCCGTGGTCGGCGTGCCCTGGCGGGAATAGCTGAAGCCGCCCTTGAGCGTGCCCTGGAAGACGCCGATCAGGTCCTCGACCGTGTCGAAGCCGTACTGCACCGAGCTGTGGATGGGCTTGTGCAGCCCGCCGTGCTCGACGCCGAAGCGGCGGTCCGAATGGACGATGCCGGTGCTGATGCCTTCGGCAGCCATTCAGTGCCCGGTCTTCTTCTTGTAGGCCTCGACGCCGTCCAGCACTTCCTTCTTGGCCGCGTCGATGCCCTCCCAGCCCAGCACCTTCACCCACTTGCCGGCCTCCAGGTCCTTGTAGTGCTCGAAGAAGTGCTGGATCGCCTTCAGGCGCATCGGGTTCACGTCGTCGACCTTCTTCCAGTGGCTGTAGATCGGCAGGATCTTGTCGGTCGGCACGGCCAGCACCTTGCCGTCGATGCCGGCCTCGTCCTCCATCATCAGGATGCCGAGCGGGCGGCAGGGCACGACCACGCCGGGAAACAGCGGATACGGCGTGATGACCAGCACGTCCACCGGATCGCCGTCGCCGCTGAGCGTCTGCGGCACGTAGCCGTAGTTGCTCGGGTAGTGCATGGCCGTGGTCATGAAACGGTCGACGAAGATGGCGCCGGATTCCTTGTCCACCTCGTACTTGATCGGATCGGCATTCATCGGGATCTCGATGACCACGTTGAAGGCTTCGGGGATGTTCTTGCCGGGGGAGACTTTGTCGAGGGACATGGTGCTTTCGGAGCGGTTGAGAAAAAAGGCAGCGCCTGGGACAAACCCGGATTTTACGGGCGCGGTGTTGCGCGGACCGCTGTCAAGACACGCCGTTCACTGGATTTGCTTTTATATTGGCCCGGTTGGCCAATCGTCTTCGCGGAGGTCCGTGGCACGGCGAGGAAGCAACGCAGCGGGGGCGCCGCATGCGTTGTGCCCTTTCGAGCAACGGGAAACAGGCGTGAGGAGAGACATTCCATGACTGGCAACTCTGCGCTGATTTTGGCGCTGGTCTGCGGCTTGATCGCCGTGGCCTACGGCTTTTGGGCCCGCGGATGGATTCTGGCCAAGGACGCCGGCAATCCCCGCATGCAGGAGATCGCCGCGGCGATCCAGACCGGTGCGGCGGCCTACCTGGCCCGGCAGTACAAGACCATCGCCATCGTCGGCATCGTGCTGGCCGTGCTGATCGGCCTGTTCCTGGACGGCCGGACCGCCCTCGGCTTCATCATCGGCGCGGTCCTGTCCGGGGCCTGCGGCTTCATCGGCATGAACGTCTCGGTGCGCGCCAACGTGCGCACCGCCCAGGCCGCCACGCAGGGCATGGCGCCGGCGCTGGACGTGGCCTTCCGCGGCGGCGCCATCACCGGCATGCTGGTCGTGGGCCTCGGCCTGCTGGGCGTGGCCGGGTTCTACTGGTATCTCGTCGCCACCGGCGCGCCGGGCACCCGGCTCGGCGAGCTGCTGAACCCGCTGATCGGCTTCGCGTTCGGCTCCTCGCTGATCTCCATCTTCGCGCGGCTGGGCGGCGGCATCTTCACCAAGGGCGCGGACGTGGGCGCGGACCTGGTCGGCAAGGTCGAGGCCGGCATCCCCGAGGACGACCCGCGCAACCCGGCCGTGATCGCCGACAACGTGGGCGACAACGTGGGCGACTGCGCCGGCATGGCGGCCGACCTGTTCGAGACCTACGCCGTCACGCTGATCGCCACCATGGTGCTGGGCGCGCTGCTGGTGGCCGGCGCCGGCGTCAGCGCCGTCGTCTACCCGCTGGCGCTGGGCGCGGTGTCCATCGTCGCGTCCATCATCGGCTGCTTCTTCGTGAAGACCGCGCCGGGCATGAAGAACGTGATGCCTGCGCTGTACAAGGGGCTGGCGGTGGCGGGGGTGCTGTCGCTGGTCGCGTTCTGGTTCGTCACCACCTGGCTGATCCCCGACGACGCGATCGCCGCCGGTGGCAGCCAGGTCCGGCTGTTCGGCGCCTGCGCCGTGGGCCTGGTGCTGACGGCCGCGCTGGTCTGGATCACCGAGTACTACACCGGCACGCAGTACGCGCCGGTCAAGCACATCGCCCAGGCCTCCACCACCGGCCACGGCACCAACATCATCGCCGGCCTGGGCGTGTCCATGCGCTCCACGGCCTGGCCGGTGATCTTCGTCTGCATCGCGATCTGGGTGGCCTATGCGCTGGCGGGGCTGTACGGCGTGGCCGTGGCCGCGACCTCGATGCTGAGCATGGCCGGCATCGTGGTGGCGCTGGACGCCTACGGCCCGATCACCGACAACGCCGGCGGCATCGCCGAGATGGCCGAGCTGCCCAGCAGCGTGCGCGACATCACCGATCCGCTGGACGCCGTGGGCAACACCACCAAGGCCGTGACCAAGGGCTACGCGATCGGCTCGGCCGGCCTGGCGGCGCTGGTGCTGTTCGCCGACTACACCCACAAGCTGGAGGTCTACGGCCATCCCATCACGTTCGACCTGTCCAACCCCATGGTCATCATCGGCCTATTCATCGGCGGGCTGATCCCCTACCTGTTCGGCGCGATGGCGATGGAGGCCGTCGGCCGCGCAGCCGGCTCGGTCGTGGTCGAGGTGCGGCGCCAGTTCCGCGAGATCCGCGGGATCATGGAGGGTACGGCCAAGCCGGAGTACGGCAAGGCGGTGGACATGCTGACCTCCGCGGCGATCAAGGAGATGATGATCCCCTCGCTGCTGCCGGTGGTCGTGCCCATCCTCGTGGGCCTGCTGCTGGGCCCGGCCGCGCTGGGCGGCCTGCTGATGGGCACCATCGTCACCGGCCTGTTCGTCGCCATCTCCATGTGCACCGGCGGCGGCGCCTGGGACAACGCCAAGAAGTACATCGAGGATGGCCACCACGGCGGCAAGGGCTCGGAGACGCACAAGGCCGCCGTCACCGGCGACACCGTGGGCGACCCCTACAAGGACACGGCCGGCCCCGCCGTCAACCCGCTGATCAAGATCATCAACATCGTGGCGCTGCTGATCGTGCCGGTGGTCATGAAGTTCCATGCCGGCCCCGCCCCTGCCGCGGCGCCGCCGGTCCCGCCGGCCGCGGCCAGCGCCGATGCGCCCTCGTTCCTGGTGGAAGCCGGCGTGGTCAAGTTCTACTTCGCGACCGGCAAGGCCGACCTGGCGCCCGGCAGCGAGGCCGCGCTGCAGGACGTCGCCAAGGCGGTGGCGCAAGGCAAGCGCGCCTCGGTCAGCGGCTACCACGACGCCAGCGGCGACCCGCAGGCGAACGCCGAACTGGCCAGGCAGCGTGCCGTCGCCGTGCGCGATGCGCTGGTCGCCGCCGGCGTGGCGGCGGACCGCATCGACCTGGCCAAGCCCGCCCAGACCCTGGCCGGCGGCCCGCCGCAGGAAGCCCGGCGCGTCGAGGTGACGGTGCAGTAGCCTCGCACGCACCGGCCCGATGGCGGTACGCTCGGCGTCATGCAACTGAACTACATCGCCAACGCCAGCGTCGCCTCGGCCTCGGGCCGCACCATCCCGGTCATCGACCCGTCGGACGGCCAGCCCTTCGACGAACTGCAGCGCAGCACCGCGCAGGACATCGACAGCGCCGTGCACGCCGCGCGCCAGTGCCTGGACGGCGTCTGGGGCCGGCTGCCCGCGGCCGAGCGCGGCCGCCTGCTGATGCGCCTGGCCGAGAAGGTCGCCCAGCACGGCGAGGAACTGGCCGAGCTGGAGCAGCGCGACTGCGGCAAGCCCACCCGCCAGGCCCGGGCCGACGCGATGGCGCTGGTGCGCTACTTCGAGTTCTATGCCGGTGCCTGCGACAAGCTGCACGGCCAGACCATCCCGTACCAGGACGGCACCAGCGTATTCACCTGGCGCGAGCCGCACGGCGTGACCGGGCACATCGTGCCCTGGAACTACCCGATGCAGATCTTCGGGCGCAGCGTCGGCGGCGCGCTGGCGGCCGGCAACGTGTGCGTCGTCAAACCATCGGAAGACGCCTGCCTGTCGGTGCTGCGCGTGGCCGAGCTGGCGGCCGACGCCGGCTTTCCGGCCGGCGCCATCAACGTCGTGACCGGCTACGGCCACGAGGTCGGCGACGCGCTGGCGCGCCATCCCGGCATCGCCCACGTCAGCTTCACCGGCAGCCCCGGCGTCGGCACGCTGATCCAGCAGGCCGCGGCCGAGCGGCACTGCCCCGTGACGCTGGAGCTCGGCGGCAAGAGCCCGCAGATCGTGTTCGCCGACGCCGACCTGGACCAGGCGATCCCGGCCATCGTGAACGCCATCGTGCAGAACGCCGGCCAGACCTGCTCGGCCGGCTCGCGCCTGCTGGTCGAGCGCTCGCTGTACGAGCCGCTGCTGGAACGGCTGGGCGCGGCCTTCGAGGCGCTGCGTGTGGGCCCGGCGTCGATGGACCTGGACCTGGGACCGCTGATCCGCGCCAGCCAGCAGCAGCGCGTGTGGGACTTCCTGTCCGACGCCCAGGTCGCCCACATCCCGGTGGTGGCGACCGGCCGCGTGGTGGACGAGGCGCCCGAGACCGGCTACTACCAGGCCCCCACGCTGCTGTGCGACGTGCCGGTGGACCACCGGCTGGCGCAGGAGGAGATCTTCGGCCCGGTGCTGGCCGCCATGGCCTTCGACGACGAGGACCACGCGGTGCAGCTGGCCAACGCCACGCGCTTCGGCCTGGCCGCGGGCGTGTGGACGCGCGACGGCGCCCGCCAGTTTCGGCTCGCCAGGCGCCTGAAGTGCGGGCAGGTCTTCGTCAACGACTACGGCGCCGGTGGCGGCGTGGAACTGCCGTTCGGCGGCGTCAAGAGCTCCGGCCACGGCCGCGAGAAGGGTTTCGAGGCGCTGTACGGCTTCACCACGCTGAAGACCGTGGCCGTGCGCCACGGCTGAGCCGCGGCGCCGGCCGGCGTCAGCGGTAGATGTTCAGCGTCACCATCGCCGAGCGGCCCGGGGCCCAGCTGGCGTAGATCGGGTAGGCGCTCTGGAAGTACTTGCGGTCGAACGCGTTGTTCAGGTTGAACTGCAGGTCCATGCCGTCGTCGATGCGCCAGGTGGCCGAGAGGTCGACCCGCGCGTAGCCCGGGATCCACCGGCGCGTCGTGGCCGCCACGGACGCGTACGTCAGGCTGGAGGCCGTGACGCCGCCGCCGAGCGTCAGGCGCGGCAGCACCTTGTAGCTGCTCCACAGCGTGAGGTTGTGGCGCGGCACCATGACCAGCGGCAGGCCCGACAGGCTGGGGCTGGCCGGGCCGGCGTCGGTGGTCACGCCGTTCAGGTACGAGTAGCCGCCGAACAGGTTCCAGTCCGGCGCGGCGCGCCCGGCCACGCCGAGCTCCAGGCCGCGCACGCGCTGCGCGCCGGCATTGACGGTGCCGCCCAGGCCGTCGCTGACGCGGGCGTTGGTCTTCTCGGTCTGGAACAGCGCGGCGTTCAGCGACAGGCGCTCGTCCAGCACGTCCCACTTGGCGCCGACCTCGATGTTGCGCGACTTCTCGGGCTTGAGGTTCTGGTTGGTGGCCGTGATCTGGTCGCTGCCGCCGCCCAGCCCGGCGTTGGAGCCCGGCGGGTTGGCCGAGGTGCCGTACGAGGCGTACAGGCTCACCGGCTTCACCGGCTTGTAGACCAGACCGACCTGGTAGTTCGCCAGGTTGGCGCTGTTGCCCAGCTCGGCCACGCCGGCCTGGCTGGACTTGACGCTGAAGTGGTCCAGCCGCAGCCCGGCGCTCAGGATCCAGTGCTCGGACAGGTCGATGCTGTCGAACAGGTAGGCCGAGGCCATGCGCGTACGGGTGCGGGTGGCCGGCCCGGGAAAGCCGCGGTCGCCGTTCAGCACGGTCGTGCCGGTCCATGGGCTGCCGGGGTCCCAGGCGCCGTCCAGCGGCACGCAGTTGTAGGCCACGGCGCAGGGCCCACCGCTGCGGATGTTGTTGCCCATGGCATCGGCGACCAGGTAGCCCTCGTACAGCGAGCGCTCGGCGCTGAACTCCAGCCCGGTGGTGATGGTGTGGCGCAGGCCGGCCAGTTCCAGCCGGCCGGTCAGCTCGGTCTGGTTGGCGATGCTGTTGGTGGCGTACTTGCCGCTCTTGGCCTGCAGGCCGAGGACGTTGGAGGTGGCGCTGGTGAACTGCGGGTTGGTGGCGATGTAGTCCAGCGTGGCGCGGCCCAGCATGGTGGTGTTGCGGATCTTCCAGCCGCCGTCCAGCCGGTGCTCGACGCGGATCTCGCCGGAATCGTTCTGCGTATGGCGGTGGTCGCGCGCGTCCAGGCCGTAGAACCGCTTCCGGTTCGTCCACGCCGGCGCGCCGCCGGTCGAACGGAACGGCACGCTGAAGTCGGGCATGTCGCGCGTGTTCAGGTGGTAGTAGCCGAGCGTGACGGTGGTCGGCGTGTTCAGGCCGAAGGCGACCGAGGGCGCGATGCCCCAGCGCTTGCTGTACACGTCGCTGCGGCCGGGCTGGTCGGCGTCGTGCGCCATGGCGTTCAGCCGCACGGCGGTGGTCTCGCCGACCTGCCGGTTCAGGTCCACCGTGCCGCGGCGGTAGTTGGCGGTGCCCAGGCCGAGGCTGGCGTTGGTGAAGTTCTCCAGCCGCGGCGTCTTGGTCACGATGTCGATGCTGCCGCCCACCGAGCCGCGGCCGCCGTAGACCGAATCCGGCCCCTTGATGACGCTGATGCTGTCGATCGCGAAGGTCTCGCGGCTCTGCACGCCGGAATCGCGCATGCCGTCCACGAAGATCGAGTTGCGCGACTCGAAGCCGCGCAGCACCGGCCGGTCGGCCGCCGGGTTGGCCGCGGCATCGCCGCCGAGGAAGGTGACGCCGGGCACCGTGCGCAGCGCCTCCTCGAAGGTCGAGGCGTTCTTCTCTTTCAGCACCTCCCTGGGGATCACGGTGATGGAGCGCGGCGTGTCGCGCAGCGGCGCCGTGAACTTGTACGAGGGCAGCTCCTTGGTCTGCACGCCGGTCGGCGCCGTGTCCTGCACGGTAACGGTGGGCAGCGGCCGGGCGGCGGGATCGCCGGCCGCCGGGGGCTCCGCCTGGGCGTGGGCGCCAGCGGCGAACAGGCACATGGCGGCGGAGGCGACCGCGCGCTGCGGGCCGGGAAAGAAGTGGGGCATGGTTGGGAACGTGAAAAAGCCGGCATGGCCGGCGGGAGTGTCGTCAGGCGGCGGCAGGAACCGATCGCGCCGGCAACGAGAAATCATCGGGCCTCGCGCGGGCATGGACGGCGCGTGCGCCTTGCCCAGGAACTGTACATGCCTGGATCGTGTCCACGACAGGGGGCGCCGGGCCGCAGGCGCAGGCGCCGGCCGCCGCCCTGGCGGGTGCCGGGGCAAGGACTGCGACGCCCGCGCGCGGCCTGGCGCACCCCTGTATGCCGGCCCGGAGGACGAGGCCCCGGGCACGGCGACGGCGATGCACGTGGACGCTCATCGGGGGCCTCGCGTGGGCGTGCGAGAAGCGCTCACGGCGGCGTCTCAGCCCAGCGCCGTGTCCAGCAGCATCATCAGCACGAAGCCCAGCATCAGCCCACCGGTGGCCCAGGCCTCGTGGCCCTTGCGGTGCGACTCGGGGATGATCTCGTGACTGATCACGAACAGCATGGCGCCGGCCGCGAAGCCCAGGCCCCAGGGCAGCAACAGGCCCGAGTAGCCGATTACCGCGGCACCCAGCACGGCGCCCACCGGCTCGACCAGCCCCGACGCCATGCCCAGCCCCACGGACAGGCTGCGCCGGTAGCCGGCCGCCAGCAGCGCCGTGGCCACGACCAGGCCCTCCGGCACGTCCTGGATCGCGATGCCGGTGGCCAATGCCGCCGCGCGCATCGGGTCGGTGCCGGCAAACGCCACGCCGATGGCCAGGCCCTCGGGCAGGTTGTGCAGCGCGATCGCGAACACGAACAGCCAGGTGCGCTTGAGCTTGCGCGCCTCCGGCCCCTCCTTGCCCTTGATGAAATGCTCGTGCGGCAGCCAGCGCTCCAGCGCCAGCAGCGCCAGACCGCCCAGCAGGATCGCGGCGCCGACCATGGTGCCCGACGTCCACGGCCCCGCGCCCTTGGCCTGCGCGGCCGCCAGGCCCGGGATGATCAGCGAGAACGCGCAGGCCGCCAGCATCACACCGGCGCCGAAGCCGAACAGCGTGTCCTGCACCCGGTCCGACAGGCGCTGCGACAGCAGCACCGGCAGCGTGCCGAGCGCCGTCGCCAGCGCCGCGACGCTGCCGCCCTGCAGCGCGCCGGCCAGCACGGGGTCGGCCAGCACCTGGCGCAGCAGCTGCGCCACCGGCAGGCTCGCGCCGGCCAGCACGATGCCCCAGCCGAGCAGCTTGCGCGTGCGCACCGTCCAGGGGCTCGATGCGGGGAGGACGGTCTCGCGGTGGTGCGGCCGTGGTTCGTGCATGGGCTCTCCTTCGCGGTGCGGTCAGCGCGGTGCGCGGGCGGCGGCCAGGCGGCGCGCCACCTCGTTCCAGTCCACGACGCTGAAGAACGCCTGGATGTATTCGGCGCGCCGGTTCTGGTACTTCAGGTAGTAGGCGTGCTCCCAGACGTCCAGCCCCAGGATGGGCGTGTTGCCGGACAGCCAGCCCGACATCAGCGGGCTGTCCTGGTTGGCGCTGCTCTCCACCGCCAGCCGGCCGTCGGCGCCGACGCTGAGCCAGGCCCAGCCGCTGCCGAAGCGCGTCAGCGCGGCGCGCGTGAAGGCGTCCTTGAAGTTCTCGAAGCCGCCCAGGTCGGTCTGGATGGCCTGCGCCACCTCGCCCGCCGGCTCGCCGCCGCCCTGGGGCGACATCACCGTCCAGAACAGGCTGTGGTTGGCGTGGCCGCCGCCGTTGTTGCGCACCGCGGTCTGGATCTTCTCCGGCAGCGTGGCCGCCTTGGCGACCAGTTCGTCGATCGGCCATTCGGCCCACTCGGTGCCCTGCACCGCCGCGTTCAGGTTCTGGACGTAGGTCTGGTGGTGCTTGCCGTGGTGGATCTCCATCGTGCGCGCGTCGATGTGGGGTTCGAGCGCGTCGAAGGCGTACGGCAGGGGCGGCAGGGTATGGGTCATGGCGTGCTGCAAGGCAGGGTTGAGGAAATCGGGGAAGAGGTGTTCGTTCTTCAATGCACGGGGCCGCCGACGGCCAGGCCCAGGCAACCGGCGCGCAGTGCGCGGGAGATCGCCGGGTGCGGGCCGTTGGCCTCGAGGTGCAGCAGCAGCGCTGCATGGGTCTCGCGGCTGTGGCGCAGCGCGGCCTGCTGCAGCGCGCCGTCGGCCGCCGGGTCGCACAGCAGGCGCATCAGTGTCTCGTGCGCCTGGGCCAGCTGCGTCGCGGCCAGGTCGCTGCCGCCGGCATCGGCCTGGACCTCGGCCAGGTTGTGGTGGGACACGACCAGTGCCGCCACGCAGTCGTCGCAGCGCTCGCCGGGCGCGGCCAGCAGCGCGCGTGCGATGGCCAGGGCCTCCTGGAAACTGCTCATCGCCAGCAACAGCTGGCCTTGCCGCGCGGCGGCCGTGCCGCGGGCCATGACGGACTGCCACGGTGCCAGCAGGTCGACGGCAGCGGCTCGATTCGGAGCGGAAAGCATGTCCACGCGAACACCTCCAGTGTTGGGCCCTTTGCGTGGACAAATGTGCGTACTCGGGCGCATGGATGATAACGACTCTCAATACGATTGTCCACGGACGTGGATGCCTGCGGGGGCTGCGGCACAATTCCCGCCATGCGCCGCCACGTGATTCCCCTGATCGCCGAGGCCGCGCCGCGGCCGGCGTGGCCGGCCGGCATGCCGCTGGACCAGCTGCAGCGCCCCCTGCGCGACCTGCGCATCAGCGTGACCGACCGCTGCAACTTCCGCTGCAGCTACTGCATGCCCAAGGAGGTCTTCGGCAAGGACTACCCCTACCTGCCGCACGGCGCGCTGCTGAGCTTCGAGGAGATCGCGCGGCTGGCGCGGCTGTTCGTGGCCCAGGGCGTGCGCAAGATCCGGCTGACCGGCGGCGAGCCGCTGCTGCGCAAGAACGTCGAGCACCTGGTCGAGAAGCTGGCCGCGCTGCGCACGCCCGATGGCCGGCCGCTGGACTTGACGCTGACCACCAACGGCTCGCTGCTGGCGCGCAAGGCGGCCGGCCTGAAGGCGGCCGGGCTGCACCGCGTGACCGTCAGCCTGGACGGGCTGGACGACGCGGTGTTCCGCCGCATGAACGACGTGGACTTCCCGGTGGACGACGTGCTGCGCGGCATCGATGCGGCCCGCGCGGCCGGCCTCGGCCCGATCAAGGTCAACATGGTCGTCAAGCGCGGCGTCAACGAGCAGCAGATCCTGCCGATGGCCCGCCACTTCCGCGGCAGCGGCGTGGTGCTGCGCTTCATCGAGTACATGGACGTGGGCGCCACCAACGGCTGGCGCATGGACGAGGTGCTGCCCTCGGCCGAGGTCGTGGCCCGCCTGTCGGCCGAGCTGCCGCTGGTGGCGCTGGCGCCGACCGCCCCCGGCGAGACCGCCGAGCGCTGGGGCTACGCCGACGCCGCGGGCCGGCACGACCCGGCCGCCGGCGAGATCGGCGTCATCGGCAGCGTGACCCAGGCCTTCTGCCGCGACTGCAACCGCGCCCGGCTGTCCACCGAAGGGCAGCTGTACCTGTGCCTGTTCGCCAGCCGCGGCCACGACCTGCGCAGCCTGCTGCGCGGCGGCGCGACCGATGCACGGATCGCCGACGCCATCGCCGGCATCTGGCAGGGCCGCAGCGACCGCTATTCCGAACTGCGCGGCGCTGGCGCGGCGCCTGCCCCGCAGGCCCGTCGCATCGAGATGAGCTACATCGGCGGGTGATCGCGCAGCACGACATCACGGGCCTGGTGCTGGCGGGCGGACGCGGCAGCCGCATGGGCGGCATCGACAAGGGGCTGGTGCCGTTCGGCGGCGTGCCGCTGGCGCTGCACGCGCTGCGCCGCCTGCAGCCGCAGGTCGGCAGCCTGCTGATCAATGCGAACCGGCATCCGGACGTGTACGCCGGCTTCGGCGTGCCGGTGGTGCGCGACGCGCAGCCGGACTTCCCCGGCCCGCTGGCCGGCCTGCTGGCCGGCCTGGCGCAGGCGCGCACGCCCTATCTCGCCAGCGTGGCCTGCGACACGCCGAGGTTCCCGCACGACCTCGTGGCGCGTCTGGCCGCGGCGCTGGCCGCACAGCCCGCCGCCGGCCTGGCCATGGCCGCCGCACCCGACGCGCACGGCCGCCTGCGCCCGCAGCCGGTGTTCTGCCTGCTGCGCGCCGGCCTGCAGGCGCGCCTGCGTGACTTCCTCGCGGCCGGCGGCCGCAAGGTCGGCGCCTGGGCGGCGGCCGAACATGCCGTGCTGGTGCCGTTCGACCGCGCCGGCGACGATCCGCAGGCGTTTGCGAACGCCAACACGCCGGAGGAACTGCAGGCGCTGGAGCGTGGCTGAACGGCGGGCCGCGGAGCCCCTCCGCGCAGGCCCGCTTTCAAATGGCTGCGGTGGCAATCCACCGCATGCTGAGCGGGCAAAGAAGTTCTCTGCCAGATGGCGTGGCCCAACGAGGCGTGGGCTCCATGCTGCGAATACGCGCCCGCCAGACGCGGTCAGCATGGCCGTGAAATGGCTTCGCCCCAGGGAACGCGCTGCAGACTACTGACGTTTGTCCAGCGGGCGGACCAGCGCCGCCACATCGATGTCCAGGGCATACGCGAGCCGAACGATGTTGTGCAGCGACAGGTTGCGCTCCCCGCGCTCCACCGAACTCACGTAGTTCGTGTGCAGATCCGCCCTTTCGGCCAGGGCCTCCTGCGTCAACGCCTGGGCCTCACGGAAGCCACGCAGCGTGGCCCCGAAGACCACCTGGGACTTTTCCTTGGAGGGTGCCTTGGGAAGCTGCCTGGGCATCCCAAGAGTTTTCCGGTACCCATACTCCGAGTACACACACTATGAGTTTGATTTGTGGCATCATGGTGCGATGGGAAGTGCCGCGAGAGCAGAGTTGGAATTTTCCAAGTAGCCGCTTACTGAAATGCAGTTCCAGTTCTTCAACGACCTGGCGAAGGCCGCAGACAGAATACTTCACTCCGAACCTCGGACGATTAATCATTAACTCCCAGGAGGCAGACAACCCAGAAACCATCACTCAGTCGTATTTTTTAAGCTTCACTATTTGAAAGAGAAATATGAATGACTGTGAAAACCTCTTGACATTCGATACAACGCTCGTCAAGACAGACTTTGCCACTCAGTTTGCTTTTCTTTCGTCAGTGACGGAGCAGAACTACGAGGACATGAAGAAAGATTTCTCCGCGTTCGTGCCAGGTTACTTCGATGGCTCCTACTCTGAATTCAACCAGAAGCGCAATATAACGACCCAATTGGTGTCATTGTCGTCATCGACCAGTTTCGTGCAATCGTATCAAAAGAGATCGCTGAGCCCAGGTGCCGCAGAAAGCTACGCGAGATGCCTGGTAGATAAGTCAAGAAAGCTGATTGGAGCCTGGATCAGCCACGTTTCCGAAGATGTCATCGTCGTTTCCATCCGGACCGGTGCCGCAGGAGAAGACAAGGTCACGGTGACAGCACACTCGCCCTCATTGAAGATGGATCCAATGACCTTGCTGCCCGGCAGGGTGACAGCCATTCCTGTGGATTACGACAAAAGAAAAGACTTCCTTTTGGTGCTGAACGCAAAATCGGAGAAGACTGGCACGCAAGATGCAGCCGTCGTCGAATATCCAAGGCGGAGATCTTTGGTAATGAAGACAGAGGTCACGGAAATCAAAGGGCACATCGAAGCCGGGGCCGGATTCAACGGAAATACCTCTGCAAATCCACACTGGCTTGATGCCGATCTCCTGGCGCCTGATGGAGCCTATTTCAAGAGAGAAACGCTGACGGAAGTATCGCGCGAAAAGGTGTGGGCGCTGGGTGGGCTACGCTACTTCGTTCTGGAAATAACTGAAGGCCGGGATTCTTCAGGACGCCTCGTGCGGCTACACCTGCACCCCACCAGTATCGACGGCACTGACGGTGATCATCAAGGGAATGTCCGGATCCACTACATGGTCAGGGCTTATCGTGATTACGTAGTCGACGAAGACGCCCAAGTAGACACGACAACGCCGACAGCCCATATCCCAAGCATTATTTCAGCGTCCGCGCCACAGTCGATCACTTGGGGGGCGCCGATCGTGGCGTAGTAGCCGCGCAAGCCACGCACGCACTCACCCCACCCAGCGCCGCGCGTTGTGCCAGATCTCCATCCAGGGACTGGCGGCGCCCGGGTCGCCCGAGGTCCAGCTCATCTGGATGTTGCGGAACACGCGCTCGGGGTGCGGCATCATGGCCGTGAAGCGGCCGTCGGCCGTGGTCACAGCGGTCAGGCCGCCGGGGCTGCCGTTCGGGTTGAACGGGTAGGCCTCGGTCGGCTGGCCATGGTGGTCGGTGTAGCGCAGCGCCGCGATGGCCTTGGCCGCATCGCCGCGCCGCGCGAAGTTGGCGAAGCCCTCGCCGTGCGCGACCGCGATCGGCAGCCGGCTGCCGGCCATGCCCTGGAAAAACAGGCTGGGCGAATCCAGCACCTCCACCTGCGACAGCCGCGCCTCGAAGCGCTCGCTGCGGTTGGTCGTGAAGCGCGGCCAGGCCTGCGCGCCCGGGATGATGTCGGCCAGCTCGGCGAACATCTGGCAGCCGTTGCACACGCCCAGGCCGAAGGTGTCGCCGCGGCCGAAGAAGGCCTGGAACTGCTCCGCCAGGCGCGCATGGAAGATGATCGAACGCGCCCAGCCCACGCCAGCGCCCAGCGTGTCGCCGTAGCTGAAGCCGCCGCAGGCCACCAGGCCCTGGAAGTCCGCCAGGTTCGCGCGGCCGGTCTGCAGGTCGGTCATGTGCACGTCGAAGGCCTCGAAGCCGGCCTGCGTGAACGCGAACGCCATTTCCACGTGCGAATTGACACCCTGCTCGCGCAGCACCGCGACCCGGGGCCGCCTGGCCAGCAGCGCCGGCGCGGCGGCCGCGGCCGGCGTGAACGTCAGGGCGACCTGCAGGCCCGGGTCGTCCGGTGCGCCGGCCGCCGCGTGCTCGGCGTCGGCGCAGGCCGGGTTGTCGCGCTGCCGGCAGATCTTCCAGCTCACGCTATCCCAGACCTGGTGCAGGTCGGACAGCTTGGCGGAGAACACCGCCTTGGTATCGCGCCAGACCTGGACCTCGCCCACGCCCATCGCGATCGCGCCGCCGGCCGGGCGCGTCTTGCCGACGAAGTGGCTCCACTTGGACAGGCCGTGCGCACGCAGCACCTGCATGACCTCGTTGCGCTCGGCGGTGCGCACCTGCAGCACCACGCCCAGCTCCTCGCTGAACAAGGCCTTGAGTGTCAGTTCCTCGCGCCGCGCCGAGACCTGGCTGGCCCAGTTCTTGGCGTCGCCGTACTCGGCCCGGCTGTCGCTGATGCCGTCGCCCTCGGTCACCAACAGGTCCACGTTCAGCGCCACGCCCACATGGCCGGCGAAGGCCATCTCGCAGACGGTCGCCAGCAGGCCGCCGTCGCTGCGGTCGTGGTAGGCCAGGATGCGGCCCTGGGATCGCAGTTCGTTCACCGCCGCCACCAGGCGCACCAGGTCCTGCGGGTCGTCCAGGTCCGGCGCGGCGTCGCCGACCTGGCCCAGCGTCTGCGCCAGGATGCTGCCGCCCATGCGGTGCCGGCCCTTGCCCAGGTCGACCAGCACCAGCGTGGTGTCGGGCTCGGTGGCGTCCAGCTGCGGCGTCAGCGTGCCGCGCACGTCGGCCAGCGTCGCGAAGGCCGAGACGATCAGGCTGACCGGCGCGCTGACCTGCTTCTTCTCGCCGCCGTCCTGCCACTGCGTGCGCATGGACAGCGAATCCTTGCCGACCGGGATCGAGATGCCCAGCGCCGGGCACAGCTCCATGCCCACGGCCCGGACGGTGGCGTACAGCGCGGCGTCCTCGCCGGGCTGGCCGCAGGCCGCCATCCAGTTGGCCGAGAGCTTGACGCGCGGCAGCTCGATCGGCGCGGCCAGCAGGTTGGTGATGGCCTCGGCCACCGCCATGCGGCCGGAGGCCGGCGCGTCGATCACCGCCAGCGGCGTGCGCTCGCCCATGCTCATGGCCTCGCCGGCGAATCCGGCGTAGTCGGCCAGCGTGACGGCGCAGTCGGCCACCGGCACCTGCCAGGGCCCGACCATCTGGTCGCGGTGCGACAGGCCGCCCACAGTGCGGTCGCCGATCGTCACGAGAAAGCGCTTGGACGCCACGGTCGGATGCGACAGCACGTCGATCACGGCCTGCTGCAGCGCCACGCCATCCAGGTCCAGCGGCGCGAAGCGGCGCGCGACGGTGCGCACGTCGCGGTGCATCTTGGGCGGCTTGCCCAGCAGCACGTCCATCGGCATGTCGACAGCTGCCTCCACGCTCGGCACGGGCGCGTCCGCGCCGCCCCTCGCCGGGGCGCCCGCCGCCTCGGGGCGGCCCGGCGGCGGCTCGGCGGCTTCGTGCGCCTCGGCGCCGGCCAGTACCAGCTGGCGCTCCTCGGTCGCGCGGCCGACCACGGCGAACGGGCAGCGCTCGCGCGCGCAGAACGCGGCGAAGCGCTCCAGCGACTCGGGCGCGATGGCCAGCACGTAGCGCTCCTGGCTCTCGTTGCACCAGATTTCCTTGGGCGCCATGCCGCTTTCCTCCAGCGGCACGGCCGCGAGGTCGAAGCGCGCGCCGCGGCCAGCGTCGTTGGTCAGCTCCGGGAAGGCGTTGGACAGGCCGCCCGCGCCCACGTCGTGGATGGCCAGGATCGGGTTGTCCGCGCCCTGCTGCCAGCAGCGGTTGATGACCTCCTGCGCGCGGCGCTCGATCTCGGGGTTGCCGCGCTGCACGGAGTCGAAGTCCAGCTCGGCCGCGTTGGCGCCGGTGGCCATGGAGCTGGCCGCGCCGCCGCCCATGCCGATGCGCATGCCGGGCCCGCCCAGCTGGATCAGCAGCGTGCCGGCCGGGAAGCGGATCTTCTCGGTCTGCTCCGCCGCGATCGACCCCAGGCCGCCGGCGATCATGATGGGCTTGTGGTAGCCGCGGCGCAGGCTGTCCACGTCGGACGACGCGGCCTGCTCGTACTCGCGGAAGTAGCCCAGCAGGTTGGGCCGGCCGAACTCGTTGTTGAAGGCCGCGCCGCCCAGCGGGCCCTCGGTCATGATCTGCAGCGGCGTGGCGATGTGGCCGGGGCGGCCGTAGGCGTCGTCGGCGGCATCGGGCCAGAGCCGGGAGACGGTGAAGCCGGTCAGCCCGGCCTTGGGCCGCGAGCCGCGGCCGGTCGCGCCCTCGTCGCGGATCTCGCCGCCGGCGCCGGTGGAGGCACCCGGGAACGGCGAGATCGCGGTCGGGTGGTTGTGCGTCTCCACCTTCATCAGCACGTGGTGCAGCGCGCTGCGGGCGGCGTAGGCGCCGTCCTCGCCGGCCGCGAAGCGCTGGATCGTGCCGCCCTCCATGACCGAGGCGTTGTCGGCGTAGGCGATGACGGTGTGCTGCGGCGCCAGCTGGTGGGTGTTGCGGATCATGCCGAACAGGCTCAGCGCCTGCTCCCGGCCGTCGATCGTGAACCGGGCGTTGAAGATCTTGTGGCGGCAGTGCTCGCTGTTGGCCTGCGCGAACATCATCAGCTCCACGTCGGTCGGGTTGCGGCCGAGCCGGGTGAAGGCGTCCAGCAGGTAGTCGATCTCGTCCTCGGCCAGCGCCAGGCCGAAGCTGCGGTTGGCTGCCTCCAGCGCGGCGCGGCCGCCGGCCAGCACGTCCACGTGGGCCATGGGCTCGGCCTCGAGCACGCTGAACAGGCGCGCTGCCTGCGCACGGTCGGCCAGCAGGCTCTCGGTCATGCGATCGTGCAGCAGGCCGCCCACGGCCTGCCACTGCGCCGCGTCCAGCGCCGGCCGGCCGCCGAGCAGGCCGGCCTTCATCGCGACCCGGTATTCGGTGATGCGCTCGACGCGGCGCACCGGCAGGCCGCAGTTGTGCGCGATGTCGGTGGCCTTGGAGGCCCAGGGCGAGACCGTGCCCAGCCGCGGCGTGACCACCAGCAGCGGGCCGTCCCGCGGCCCCTGGTACGGATCGCCGTAGTCCAGCAGCGCGGCCAGGCGCTGCGCGGTGGCGGCGTCCAGCGGCGCATCGGCCTGCACCAGGTGCACGTGGCGCGCCGCCAGGCCGATGATCTTGTCGTGCACCGCCTGCAGGCGGGGAAGCAGTTGCTGGACGCGGAAGTCGCTCAGGGCGTTGCCGCCGTCGAGCTGGATCAGGTGCGAGGTCACGTTGTGGCGGCCGGTGGAGCGGTGGGCGCAGCGGCCGGGCAGGCGCTGACTGGGCCTGGCGGAACGCCGCGACAAGGGAAACGGGCAATTTTAGCGGCGCCTTCCCGCGCGAAACCCCGGTGGGATAATTCCGCCCCATGAGCATCACCATCAAAGACGCCGCCGGCATCGCAGGCATGCGCGAGGCCTGCCGGCTCGCGTCCGAAGTCCTGGACTACCTGACGCCGCACGTCGCGGCGGGCGTCACGACCAAGGAAATCGACCGGCTCGCCCACGCCTACATGGTCGAGGTGCAGGGCACGCGCTCGGCCACCATCGGCTACCAGCCGCCCGGCTACCCGCCCTACCCGGCCTCGCTGTGCACCTCGCTGAACCACGTGGTCTGCCACGGCATCCCGAACGACAAGCCGCTGAAGAAGGGCGACATCATGAACATCGATGTCACCGTGATCACCAAGGACGGCTGGTTCGGCGACAACAGCCGCATGTACGTGATCGGCGAGGGCACGATCGCCGCGCGCCGCCTGGTGCAGGTCACCTACGAGGCCATGTGGCACGGCATCGTGAAGGTGCGCCCCGGCGCGCGGCTGGGCGACATCGGCCACGCGATCCAGAAGTTCGCCGAAGGCCACGGCTACTCCGTCGTGCGCGAGTTCTGCGGCCACGGCATCGGCAAGCGCTTCCACGAGGAACCGCAGGTGCTGCACTACGGCCGCCCCGGCACCATGGAGGTGCTGGAGCCCGGCATGACCTTCACGATCGAGCCCATGATCAACGCCGGCCGGCGCGAGATCAAGGACGGCCCCGAGAAGGACGGCTGGACCATCGTCACCAAGGACCACTCCCTGTCGGCCCAGTGGGAGCACACCGTGCTCGTCACCGAGACCGGCTACGAGGTGCTGACGCTGTCGGCCGGCAGCCCGCCGCCGCCGGCCTTCGTGCAGCCCCGGCAGTCCACGCCCGCCCCCGCCGCCGCTTGAACACGCTCGCCGCCGCCCCCGCCCCGCAGGCCCCGGCCGGCGATCTGCCGGCCCTGCGCGTGCAGTACCAGCAGCGCAAGGCCGCGCTGCTGCAGACCCTGCGCGACTGCGGCGCCAGCACCCGCAACCTGCACGGCACGCTGCACAGCCTGGCGCAGCTGGCCGACGAGACGCTGCGCCAGCTGTGGCAGCGCGCCGGCATGCCGGAGTCCTGCGCGCTGCTCGCCGTGGGCGGCTTCGGCCGCGCGGAGCTGTTCCCGTACTCCGACGTGGACGTGCTGCTGATGCTGCCCGAGGAGGCCTCGCCCGAGCAGGACGCCGACCTGAAGTCGTGCATCGAGGGCTTCATCGGCAGCTGCTGGGACGTCGGGCTGGAGATCGGCTCCTCGGTGCGCACGCTGCGCGAATGCGTGGCCGAGGCCGAGAAGGACGTGACGGTGCAGACCTCGCTGCTGGAATCGCGCCTGATCGCCGGCCACGCCGGCCTGTACGCGCTGTTCGGCAACCAGTTCCGCAAGGCCATGGACCCGCAGGCCTTCCTGGTCGCCAAGACGCTGGAGATGCGCCAGCGGCACAACAAGTTCGAGAACACGCCCTATTCGCTGGAGCCCAACTGCAAGGAGTCGCCGGGTGGCCTGCGCGACCTGCAGGTGATCCTGTGGATCACCAAGGCCGCCGGCCTGGGCGCGAGCTGGGACGAGCTGGTGCGCAACGGCCTGGCCACGGCGCACGAGGCGCGGCAGATCCGGCGCAACGAGGCGCTGCTGAGCCTGATCCGCGCGCGGCTGCACCTGATCGCCGGCCGCCGGGAGGACCGCCTGGTGTTCGACCTGCAGACCGCCGTGGCCGAATCCTTCGGCTACCGCAGCGACGGCGCCGGCGCCGAGCATCCGGTGCGCCCGAGCGAGCAGCTGATGCGCCACTACTACTGGGCGGCCAAGGCCGTCGCCCAGTTGAACCAGATCCTGCTGCTGAACATCGAGGAACGGCTGAACCCTTCCACGCACGCGCTGCGGCCGATCAACGAACGCTTCTACGAGAAGGCCGGCATGATCGAGGTCGCCAGCGACGACCTCTACCACCGCCACCCGCACGCGATCCTGGAGACCTTCCTGCTGTACGAGAGCACGGTCGGCATCCGCGGGCTGTCGGCGCGCACGCTGCGCGCGCTGTACAACGCGCGCCCGCTGATGACGGCGCGTTTCCGCAACGATCCGGTCAACCGCGAGACCTTCCGCCGCATCCTGATGCAGCCGGCCGGCATCACGCACGCGATGCGGCTGATGAACCAGACCTCGGTGCTGGGGCGCTACCTGTGGGTGTTCCGCAAGATCGTCGGCCAGATGCAGCACGACCTGTTCCACGTCTACACCGTGGACCAGCACATCCTGATGGTGCTGCGCAACATGCGGCGCTTCTTCATCGCCGAGCACGCGCACGAGTACCCGTTCTGCTCGCAGCTGGCCGCCGGCTGGGACAAGCCGTGGATCCTGTACATCGCCGCGCTGTTCCACGACATCGCCAAGGGCCGCGGCGGCGACCATTCCGAACTCGGCGCGCGCGACGTGCGGCGCTTCTGCCTGCAGCACGGCATCGGCCGGCACGACAGCAAGCTGATCGAGTTCCTGGTCGCGGAACACCTGACCATGTCGCGCGTGGCGCAGAAGGCCGACCTGTCCGACCCCGACGTGATCGCCGCCTTCGCCAAGCGGGTCGGCAACGAGCGCTACCTGACCGCGCTGTACCTGCTGACCGTGGCCGACATCCGCGGCACCTCGCCCAAGGTCTGGAACGCCTGGAAGGGCAAGCTGCTGGAAGACCTGTACCGCTACACGCTGCGCGTGCTGGGCGGCCGCGCGCCCGACGCCGACGCCGAGATCGAGGCGCGCAAGCGCGACGCCCTGACCCAGCTGGCGCTGCACGCCGAGCCGTTCGAGTCGCACAAGCAGCTGTGGGACACGCTGGACGTGAGCTACTTCATGCGCCACGAAGCCGGCGACATCGCCTGGCACGCCCGCCAGATCGCCCGCCACCTGCTGCCCGGCGGCGGGCTGGAGCCGCAGACGCCGGCCATCGTGCGGGCGCGCCGCTCGCCGGTCGGCGAGGGGCTGCAGGTGATGGTCTACACCGCCGACCGGGCCGACCTGTTCGCGCGCATCTGCGGCTACTTCGACCACGCCAGCTTCTCGATCGTGGACGCCAAGATCCACACCGCGCGCGACGGCTACGCGCTGGACACCTTCCAGGTCGTCACGTCCATGCTGCCCGAGCACTACCAGGAGCTGATGCACATGGTCGAGGCCGACCTGACGCACGCCCTGGAAGACGCCGGCCCCCTGCCCGCGCCCGGCCGCGGCCGCGTGTCGCGCCGCGTCAAGAGCTTCCCGATCGCGCCGCGGGTGGACATGCACCCCGACGAGAAGGCGCAGCGCTGGCTGCTGTCGATTTCCGCCAGCGACCGGCCCGGCCTGCTGTACCTGGTCGCGCGCGTGCTGGCCCGGTACGAGATCAGCGTGCAGCTCGCCAAGGTGACGACGCTGGGCGAGCGCGTCGAGGACACCTTCCTGCTGCAGGGCCCGGCGCTGCAGCAGAACCGGCTGCAGATCGAGATCGAGACCGAGCTGCTCGAAGCGCTGGAATCGTGATCCCCGGGCGGGTCAGTTGTCGATCACGCGCCGCGTGAACGCCTCCAGGTAGTCCATCAGCGCGTCGGCGCCCTGCACCGCCTCGGCCTCGCTGCCGCGGGCGATGCCGTGGGCCAGCAGCGCGTGGCAGCGCGCGCCCTCCCGGATCTCGCCGGCGTGCTGGTAGGCATACCAGAAGCGCCGGCACTGCGTGACCAGCGGCACCACGGCCGTCACGGCCGAGGCGTTGCGGCAGGCCGCATGGTTGGCCACGTCCAGGTCGTGGTCGGCGCGCATGTAGGCCTTGAGGTCGTCGCGCGCGGCGGCCGCAACCATGCGCTCGGCGCAGTCGGCGATCTGCTGGCGCTCGGCGGCATTCGCGCGGCGCGCCGAACAGGAGGCGATCACGCGTTCGAGCACGCGGCGCGTCAGGATCACATCCAGGTGGTTGGCCAGGTCGATCGGTGCGACCAGCAGGCCACGGCGCGGCTGCTGCACGATCAGCCCGATCGACATCAGCCGCATCAGCGCCTCGCGCACCGGCGTGCGGCCCAGGCCCACGCGCTCGGAGACCTCGGCCTCGACGACGGGGCTGCCGGGCGGCAGGACCATGGTCGAGATCAGGGCCTCGATGGCCTCGTAGGCGATGTCCGCATCGCGCCGCCGGGGCGCAGCCACTTTCTTCGGGATCACGTCCGTCCTCGGGAAACTCCGGATGCCTGACCGTGGCATCGAGCTTGCTACGGATTCTTGCATACGAATAATATATTTCAAATATCCATCAGGAATACCCAAGATGCAGCAGACCGCCCCGTCCCGGCGCCACGCGTTGTCCAGATTGGTGCTCGATGCCTCCGGCGTGGTGCTGCAGGCCGAGCGCCTGCTGATCCTGGCGCTGATGGCGCTGCTGATGCTGCTGATCCTGGTGAATGTGGCCACGCGCTACACCGGCATGCCGATCTACTGGATCGACGAAGCCGCGGTGTACAGCGTGGTCTGGCTGACCTTCGTCGGCGGCTCGGCGATGACGCGGCTGCGCATGGACTTCGCCGTCACGCTGCTGACCGACAAGCTCGGCGTCCGTGCCGCCCGGCTGTTCAGGCTGGCGGCCGGCGGTGGCGTGCTGCTGTTCGGGCTGGCCATGCTGGCGATGTGCTGGATCTGGATGGACCCGCTCGGCATCGCCCGTGCCGGCTTCGATGCCCGGGAGTACGCCGCGCAGTCCTTCAACTTCCTCTACACCGAGCGCACGCAGACATTGAACTGGCCGACCTGGCTGCTGCAAACCGTGCTGCCGCTGTTCGCGCTGACGCTGAGCCTGCATGCCGCCGCCAACCTGGTGGAGGACCTGGGCTGGCACCCGCGCCGGCCGCACGCCGGCTTTCCGAAGGCGGACGCCGAGGCCGTCGTCAACTGAAGGACCGGGCCATGCTCACCACGCTGTTCTTCCTGGCCATCATGCTCGTCGGCGTGCCGATCGGCGTCTGCCTGTGCCTGGCCGGCATGTTCTACATCTGGGACACGAACAACGCGGTGCTGTTCCAGTCGTTCCCGATGCAGATGTTCGGCGGCGTGGACAGCTACGGCCTGATCGCGATCCCGCTGTTCATCCTGATCGGCGAGATCATGAACGGCGGCGGCATCACGCGCCGGCTGGTCGATCTGTCCATGGCCTTCGTCGGCGCGGTCAAGGGCGGGCTGGCCTACGTGAACGTGCTGGCCAACTGCCTGGTGTCGTCCATCATCGGCTCGGCCACCGCGCAGGTGGCCATCATGGCCCAGATCATGGTGCCGGAGATGGAGAAGAAGGGCTACGACAAGACCTTCGCGGCCGGCCTCACGGTCTACGGCGGCATGCTGGGGCCGATCATCCCGCCCTCCGTGATGTTCGTGGTCTACAGCGTGCTGGCCCAGGTGGCCGTCGGCGACATGCTGATCGCCGGCATCCTGCCCGGCATCCTGCTGACCGTGCTGTTCTTCGTCGTGATCGCCTGCATGGGCCTCATCTACGACTACCCGCGCAGCGAGCGGCAATCGCTGCGCGAGCGCGCCAGGACGGTGCTGCAGGCCAGCCCCACGCTGCTGATCCCGGTCGTGATCGTGGGCTCGATCCTGGCCGGCCTGGCCAACCCGACCGAGGCGGCCGCGGTCGGCGCCGTGGCCTCGGCGCTGGTGGGCCGCTACATCACCCGGGAATTCCAGTTCCGCCAGATTCCGCAGATGCTGGTGCGCTCGGGCATCTACTCGGCCATCGTGCTGTTCCTGGTCGCGGCGGCGGCGGTGTTCTCCTGGATCCTGGTCTTCGGCAAGGTGCCGCAGGCCACGGCCGCCTGGATCCAGACGGTCGCCAAGGACCCGATCAGCTTCATGCTGCTGACCAACCTGATCCTGCTGGTCATCGGCACGGTGATCGACGGCATCCCGGGCCTGATCATGACCGTGCCCATCCTGCTGCCGATCGCGACCGACATCTACCACATCGATCCACGGCAGTTCGGCGTGGTCGTCGTGGTGAACCTGGTGCTGGGCCTGATGTCGCCGCCGGTGGGGCTGAGCTTCTTCGTCGCCGCGGCCGTGACCGGTGCCAAGCCCGGCAAGATGTTCGTCGTGACGCTGCCGTTCTTCCTGATCTGCTGCGTGGCGCTGGTGCTGCTCTCGATTTTTCCCAGCCTGTCGCTGGCGCTGATCCAGTAGAGGTTTTCGTCCCCCCTCCCCCCGGAGCCCTTGCCATGACCGTTTCCCGTCGTTCCTTCGTCGCCGGCAGCGCCGCTGCCGCCTCGCTCGCGTTCAGCCCCGTGTTGCGGGCGCAAGCCAGGGAGTTCCGCATCGGCCTGATCACGCCGGCCGGCCATTCCTGGAACCGCGCCGCCGTGGCGTTCGGCGAGGCGCTGAAGAAGGAAACCGGTGGCCGGCTGTCGGCCACGGTGTTCCACTCGGGCCAGCTCGGCAACGAGCCGGCCATGATGCAGCAGCTGCAGTCCGGCGCGCTCGACATGGGCTGGATCCAGGCGGCCGAACTGGGCTCGCGCGTGGCCACGGTGGCGGCGATCAACGCGCCCTACCTGGTGCGCAGCACGGCCGCCGTGGCCAGGCTGGTCAAGACGCCGGCCGCGCTCAAGCTGCTGGACGTGCTGCCGCGCGAGACCGGCACCATCGGCCTGGGCTGGGGCATCACCGGCATGCGCTCGGTGTTCTCGGCCCGGGACCTGGCCAGCTCGGCCGGCCTCAAGGGTCTGAAGCTGCGCATCAATCCCACACCGGTGTACCGCGACTTCTACCAGTCCCTGGGTGCGGCGCCCACGCCGATCCCGACGCCGCAGGTGTTCGACGCCATGGCCAACGGCCAGGTCGATGCGCTGGAGGCCGACATCGAGTTCGCCTGGAATGCGCGCTTCGACAAGGTGTCCAAGGTGATCCTGCAGATGAACGCGCTGTTCATGCCGTTCGCGCCGCTGGTTTCCGGCCGCGTGTGGGCCGCGCTGCCGGAACCGGACAAGGAGCTCATTCGCGCCCAGGTCGCCCGGTCGCTGGACGCGCAGATCCGCGAGATCGCGGACACCGAGCCCGCCCTGCTGGAGAAATTCAAGGCCACCGGCATCGCCATGAAGACCGAGCCGGCCGCCAGCATGGAGGCCAGCATCCAGGCCTTCGACGCGCTGTGGCTGCCCAAGGCGCCGGCGATCGCCGAACTGCGCAAGGTCGGCGCCACTCTTTGAACGTGAACGGATCCCAACCACAGGAGGCATCGATGAACCCCAAAGTCAGCTGGCAGGGCGTGTTCCCCGCCGTCACCACCCAGTTCCGCGACGACATGTCGGTCGACGTGGAGGCCACCGCCAAGGTCATAGACGCACTGATCCAGGACGGCGTGTCCGGCCTGATCGTCTGCGGCACGGTCGGCGAGAACACCTCGCTGTCCACCCGCGAGAAGATCGCCGTCATGGAGGCCGGCCGCGCCGTGGCCAAGGGCCGCGTGCCGGTGATCTGCGGCATCGCCGAATTCACCACCGCCTTCGCCGTGGAGACCGCCAGGGAGGCCGCCCGCATCGGCGTGGACGGCATCATGGTCATGCCGGCCCTGGTCTACAGCTCCAAGCCGCACGAGACGGCGGCGCACTTCCGCACCGTGGCCAAGGCCACCGACCTGCCGGTCATGGTCTACAACAACCCGCCGGTCTACAAGAACGACGTGACGCCGGAGATCCTGGCCTCGCTGGCGGACTGCGAGACCGTCGTCTGCTTCAAGGACAGCTCGGGCGACACGCGCCGCTTCATCGACACGCGCAACATGGTCGGCGACCGCTTCGTGCTGTTCGCGGGCCTGGACGACGTGGTGGTCGAGAGCATCGCCATGGGCGCGGTGGGCTGGGTCTCGGGCATGTCCAATGCCTTCCCGCGCGAAGGCGAGACACTGTTCCGCCTGGCCAAGGCCAGGCGCTTCGACGAGCTGATGCCGCTGTACGAGTGGTTCATGCCGCTGCTGCACCTGGACGCGCGGCCGGACCTGGTGCAGTGCATCAAGCTGTGCGAGCACCTCATGGGCCGCGGCACCTGGCGCACCCGCCCGCCGCGGCTGGAGCTGCCGGCGGCCGACAAGGCGCACGTGGAAGCCATCATGCAGAAGGCGCTGGCGAACCGGCCGGCGCTGCCGGACGTGGGGCTGGCGCGCGGCTGAGCCCGCCGCGGGCCGACACCGGCATCGGGCGGCCGACGGCCGGCCCCCGATGCCCTAGCACTGGCGGCTGCCCCTACAATCGCCGGCTCGCTGGGGGTGCTGGGCGGTTTCCGCCCGGCTGAGATCACACCCTTCGAACCTGTAGCCGCGGGCCTGTCGAGAGCCGGCCCGCTTCTATGTCCGCCGGCCAGCCGGCGGACGTGAGGTAATCCTCGCGCAGGGAAGCATTGACGCGATCCGGCCGTGCCGCCCCTCCTCCGGGTGGCATCTCGAACGGCCAGCACGATCCGGCAGGCCGACCTGCGATGACGTGCCGGAAGCGTTGTCGCATGAACCACACCACCACCACTACCGCGGGCGCGCTGCTGTGCGCGCTGCTGTCCACCACCGCCGCGGCCCAGACGCTGCAGACCGTCACCGTGCAGTCCGGCCGGGCCGCGCCGCAGGCCGACGTCAGCGGCTTCGGCGACGTGCCGCTGAACGAACTGCCGCTGTCGGCCACCGTCGTCGACGGCGCCGCGCTGGCGGCCAGCGGCGCACGCCGGCTGGCGGACCTGACGGCCTTCGACGCCTCGGTCACCGACGCGTACAACGCCCCCGGCTACTGGGATTTCCTGAGCATCCGCGGCTTCGTGCTGGACAACCGCTTCAACTACCGGCGCGAAGGCCTGCCGATCAGCGCCGAGACCTCGATCCCGCTGGACAACAAGGAGCGCATCGAGATCCTGAAAGGCACCAGCGGCATCCAGGCCGGCACCAGCGCGCCGGGCGGGCTGGTCAACTACGTGGTCAAGCGCCCGACCGAGCACGACCTGCGCCGCGCCCGGCTGGAACTCTCCGGGGACGGTGGCGTGCTCGGCGCCGTGGACCTGTCCGGGCGCTTCGGCCAGGACCGCGCGCTCGGCTACCGGCTGAACCTGGCGCACGAGACGCTGCGGCCCCGCCTGCGCGACCTGGACGGCCGCCGCAGCCTGGCGGCGCTGGCGCTGGACTGGCGCGTCAGCCGCGACACCGTGGTCGATGCCGAACTCGAATGGAGCCACAAGCGCCAGCCCAGCCAGGCCGGGTTCAGCCTGCTGGGCGGCGGGCCGCTGCCGGCCGTGCCCGATCCGAGGCTGAACCTGAACAACCAGCCGTGGTCGCAGTCCTCGGTGTTCGGCGCGCTGACCGGCACGCTGCGCATCGAGCAGGCGCTGAACGCGGACTGGCGCTGGTCGGCGCAGGTCGGGCAGCAGCGGCTGCGCACCGACGACCGGATGGCCTACC
Organism: Pseudorhodoferax sp.; assembly: GCF_047601025.1. Taxonomy (NCBI): domain Bacteria; kingdom Pseudomonadati; phylum Pseudomonadota; class Betaproteobacteria; order Burkholderiales; family Comamonadaceae; genus Pseudorhodoferax; species Pseudorhodoferax sp. The sequence continues at coordinate 4,520,378 of NZ_JASGJZ010000001.1, read as the reverse complement.
CGTTCGGCTGCAGCGCCGAGGACACCTACGACCGCTACTGCAGCGACGGCACCTACGACGTCTACGACTTCCGCAGCGAGCACGAGCAGCGGCGGCAGACCGCCGGCCAGCTCAAGCTGAAGGGCCGCCTGGCGGCGGGCGGCGTGACGCACGACCTCACCGCCGGACTGCTGGCCGCGCGCGTGCGCAACCGCTTCCAGGACCAGGCCAACAACTGGGTCGGCCTGGGCAACGTCGAGGGCACGGCGATCGTCCCGGCCGATCCCCTGCTCACCCAGCCCAACACCAACCGTGACGAGCGTTCGCTGGAGCTGTCGCTGCAGGACGCGATCCGCTGGACGCCGCAGTGGAGCACCTGGTTCGGCCTGCGGCACACCCGGCTGCACCGCGAGAGCGTGGACACGCACGGCGCGGAGGCCACCGGCTACGACAGCCACCTGACCACGCCCTGGGTCGCCGTGGGCTACCAGGTCGCCGGCGGCCCGCTGCTCTACGCCAGCCATGGCCAGGGCGTCGAGTCGGCCCTGGTGCCGAACCGCCCGGAGGACTACAGCAACTACGGCGTCGCGCTGCCGGTGCGCAAGTCGCGCCAGTGGGAAGTCGGCGCCAAGGGCGGCGACGCGGCATGGAACTGGCAGCTGGCCTGGTTCCGCATCGTCCGTCCGATGACCAACATCGACGCCTGCACGGAGCGGTGCCAGGGCGCCTACGACGGCGACGCCGTGCACCAGGGGCTGGAGGGCGCGCTGGGATGGCGCGCCGGCCGCTGGCAGCTGGATGCCGGCGCCACCTGGATCGACGCCGAGCGGCGCGGCAGCCTGGCCGCCCCCGGCGTGAACGGCCAGCGGCCCGTCAACGTGCCGCGCTGGGTGGCGCGCGGGCGGGCCTCGTACGCCGTGGCGGCGGTGCCCGGCCTGTCGATCGACGGCGTACTCGTGCACGAGGGCCGCCGCGCCGTGTTGCCCGACGGCTCGATGCAGTTGCCGTCCTGGACGCGCCTGGACGCCGCGGTGCGCTACGCCACCCGCGTGCAGGGCATGGCGACCCACTGGACGCTGGGCGTGGAAAACCTGGCCGACCGCCGCTACTGGAAAGAGTCGCCCACCCAGTTCGGCCACGTCTACCTGTTCGCCGGCGCACCGCGCACGCTACGGCTGGCGATGCAGGCCGACTTCTGATCCCCGAAATTTCGGGCTATAATCGCGGGCTTCCGTTCCTCAATAGCTCAGTCGGTAGAGCGCCGGACTGTTAATCCGTAGGTCCCTGGTTCGAGCCCAGGTTGAGGAGCCAGAGAATTTCCCGAGAACCGACTTTCATTCCTCAATAGCTCAGTCGGTAGAGCGCCGGACTGTTAATCCGTAGGTCCCTGGTTCGAGCCCAGGTTGAGGAGCCATGAAAATCAAGGGGCTGGACTGGTTCCAGCCCCTTTTGCTTTCTGGCTCGGTGCCCAATGTGCGGCCCCACGCACATCGACCAGCCGGCCGGCATACGCAGCCGGATGACCGGCAGCCAGGTACGCGTGGCGCCGCACCACCGAAGAAGCTGTCAGCGGTGCCTATTGCAGCTTCACGGACCTGCGAATGCGGTCATACAGGGCGGTTTCCCATTTGCTGGCGGGCACGAAGTGCCCCTTCCGGCCCAGATCGCCCTTCTCGATGCGCATTCCGTCCGCGTCGCTGACGTGGAGTGGACGACGCGCCAGTTGTCTGCCGCGCTGCTGACCGTGTTGCCGTCGGCGCCCTTGTATAGGCGAAGACCGGAACAAGTCGCCTTTGTTGGCGCAGCGGGCGCGCTGGTGGCGGGCGTGGCCGCGTTGATCTGCTCGATGGTGTGATTGAGACCTTGCGGTCATCGCAAGACGCAGCCAGCGTGCTGTGCTCGCAGCGCCAGGTGCCCGTCCACCAGCAGCACGGATCGACGGCGTCGAAGGCGACGCACTTCGGATGCCGACCTTTCGCACTGGCATGCGTACGACGACGCCGGGCGCAGGAAATACCTCTTCGGCGACGAGCACCCACTGCTGGCCAAGATGACCGAGAGAACCGACTTCACGCCGCAGGCGCCGGCCCGCGCACCGTCGGCATCCGTGGTCGACGCCCATTCCGGTCGGTACGGAGTTCGTGGTGGAAGACACGCCCGACGGCATCCTGCTCAGGCCCGTCGCCAGGGCGTCCGCAACGCGCATCGAAGACGTGGCCGGCAGCCTCCAGCCGCGCCGGCCGCGCGTGAGCCTGGCCCAGATGGAAGACGCCATCGTGCGCGAAGCGAAGCAGCGCCATGCTCGCGGTCGATACCAGTGTCGTCGTCCGCTTCCTGATCGCCGACGACCCGGTCCAGCACAAGCGTGCGGTCGCGCTGTTCAGCAGCCACGACATCTGGCTGCCCAAGACCGTGCTGCTGGAAACCGAGTGGGTGCTGCGCAGCGCCTTCGGCTTCGAGCCGGCCGAGATCGAACAGGCATTGCGCAAGCTGATTGCGCTGCCGCGCGTCCGCTGCGAAGACCTGGGCGCCTCTTCTTTGGCGCTCGACGGGCTGGCCGCGGGGCTGGACTTCGGCGACGCGCTGCACCAGCGCAGTAGCCCGGGTGCCGACGAAGGCTTCGCCACCTTCGACACGCGCTTCGCGAAGCGAGCGCGCAAGCTCTGGCCAACGGTCAAGGTCGTTGTCCCCTGACTACTGTTGGCCATCGCCATGGCAGCGACCGACGCCCAGACCCCGGTTCGTGGCACTGCGCCAGTCTCCTCGCCTTGAACTGCGTGCCGTGTACTCGCCGCTTCGATGATGCCGCGGAGACTTACCGATCTTCGGTGCCAGCACTACGGCGGTGTGGCCAGCTCAATGTTGAGTCGCCGTCGGCGACCTTCGTACCAACCCTAGTGAGGTTGGCATGCATTTCGCGTTATGGTTGCGCCTGGTTTTCAGCAAGGTGCAACCAGCACAACATCGTCGAAGGCGAACAGTCAAATGGCTCTTACAACGTTGGGCGTCAAGGTGGACGAAACCTTACGCCTGCGGCTCAAGGCTGCCGCAGATGCCCTGGGGCGTACGCCGCACTGGTTCATCAAGCAGTCGGTGCTGAGCGCCATCGAGAAGGTCGAAGGCGGCCTGGTGCCGGGCCGCATGCACGATGCCGGTGAACTGGGCACCGCCCTGGGCGGCCCGGCGCACCTGGAAGGTGCAACCCAGGTTTTCGAGACGGCACAGCAAGTGCAACCCTTTCTGGCGTTCGCGCAGTCGGTGGCGCCGCAATCGGTCCGGCGCGCGGCCATCACCGCCGCCTACCGCCGCCCCGAGCCGGAATGCCTGCCCACGCTGATCGCCCAGGCGCGCCAGCCGGCCGCGCAGGTCCGGCAGGCGGCCGACCTGGCCCGCAGGCTGGTCGAGGCGCTGCGCGCCAAGCGCGCCAGCGGCGGGGTCGAGGGGCTACTGCAGGAATTCTCCCTGTCCAGCCAGGAAGGCGTGGCGCTGATGTGCCTGGCCGAGGCGCTGCTGCGCATCCCCGACCGCGCCACCCGCGATGCGCTGATCCGCGACAAGATCAGCCAGGGCGACTGGCAGGCCCACGTGGGGCGCTCGCCCTCGATGTTCGTCAACGCTGCCACCTGGGGCCTGCTGCTCACGGGCCGGCTGGTGGCCACCAGCAGCGAGAAGTCGCTGGGCTCGGCGCTGTCGCGCCTGATCGGCAAGGGCGGCGAGCCGCTGATCCGCAAGGGCGTGGACATGGCCATGCGCCTGATGGGCGAGCAGTTCGTCAGCGGCGAGACGATCTCCGCCGCGCTGGCCCATGGCCGCAAGTACGAGGCCAAGGGCTTTCGCTACTCCTACGACATGCTGGGCGAGGCCGCGACCACGGCCGAGGACGCGCAGCGCTACTTCTCGCTGTACGAGCAGGCCATCCACGCCATCGGCCGCGCCAGCGCCGGCCGTGGCATCTACGAGGGGCCGGGCATTTCCATCAAGCTGTCGGCGCTGCACCCGCGCTACGCCCGCGCGCAGCACGAACGGGTGATGGCCGAGCTGCTGCCGCGCGTGCGCGAACTAGCGCTGCTGGCGCGCCGCTACGACATCGGCCTGAACATCGACGCCGAGGAGGCCGACCGGCTGGAGCTGTCGCTGGACCTGCTGGAGCCACTGTGCTTCGACCCGGCGCTGCAGGGCTGGGACGGCATCGGCTTCGTGGTGCAGGCCTACCAGAAGCGCTGCCCCTACGTGATCGACCACCTGGTCGAGCTGGCGCAGCGCAGCCGGCGGCGCCTGATGGTGCGCCTGGTCAAGGGCGCCTACTGGGACAGCGAGATCAAGCGCGCCCAGGTCGACGGGCTGGAGGACTACCCGGTGTTCACGCGCAAGGTGCACACCGACGTGTCGTACCTGGCCTGCGCGCGCCGCCTGCTCGCGGCGCCGCAGCAGGTCTATCCGCAGTTCGCGACGCACAACGCCTACACGCTGGCCGCCATCCACCAGATGGCCGGCAGCAACTATTACCCGGGCCAGTACGAGTTCCAGTGCCTGCACGGCATGGGCGAGCCGCTGTACGAGAAGGTGGTGGGCCCGGTGGCCGAGGGCGGGCTGGCGCGGCCCTGCCGCATCTACGCGCCGGTGGGCACGCACGAGACGCTGCTGGCCTACCTGGTACGCCGCCTGCTGGAGAACGGCGCCAACACCTCGTTCGTCCACCAGCTCGCCGATCCGGAGATGCCCGTGGAGGCCCTGATCGCCGACCCGGTGGCAGCGGCCGAGGGCATCGTGCCGCTCGGCGCTGCGCACCCGCGCATCGCGCTGCCGGCGGACCTGTACCGCGACGGCACGGGGCATGGGCGTGCCAACGCGCAGGGCCTGGACCTGAGCAACGAGCAGCGCCTGGCCTCGCTGGCGGCCGCGCTGCTGGGCGGCGTGGCGCAGCCCGGGCGCGCCGCGCCCACCGGCATCGCGTGGGACGAGGCGCGCGCACAGCCGGTGCGCAACCCGGCCGATCGCCGCGACCTGGTGGGTCACGTGGTCGAGGCCACGGCCGAGGAGGTCGAGCGCGCCCTTGCGGTGGCCGAAGCCGAATGCCCGATCTGGCAGTCCACGCCGGTGGCGGTGCGGGCGCAGTGCCTGGAGCGCGCCGCGCAGGCGCTGGAGGCGCAGATGCAGCCGCTGCTCGGCCTGATCGTGCGCGAGGCCGGCAAGACGCTGCCCAACGCCATCGCCGAGGTGCGCGAGGCGGTGGACTTCCTGCGCTACTACGCGGCGCAGGCGCGCACCGAGCTGGCCGCCGGCAGCGCCCGGCCGCTCGGCCCGGTGGTGTGCATCAGCCCGTGGAACTTCCCGCTGGCCATCTTCACCGGCCAGGTGGCCGCCGCGCTGGCGGCGGGCAACGTGGTGCTGGCCAAGCCGGCCGAGCAGACGCCGCTGGTCGCCGCGCGCATGGTGGCCCTGCTGCACGAGGCCGGCGTGCCGCCCGGTGCCGTGCAGTTGCTGCCGGGCGCGGGCGAAACCGTCGGCGCCGGCCTGGTGGCCGACGAGCGCGTGCGCGGGGTGATGTTCACCGGCTCGACGGAGGTGGCGCGCCACATCGCGCGCACGCTGGCCCGGCGGCTGGACGCGGCGGGCCGCACCATCCCGCTGATCGCCGAGACCGGCGGCCAGAACGCCATGGTGGTCGACTCCTCCGCGCTGGCGGAGCAGGTGGTGCTGGACGTGCTGCAGTCCGCCTTCGACTCGGCCGGGCAGCGCTGCTCTGCCCTGCGCCTGCTGTGCGTGCAGGAGGACGTGGCCGACCGGTTGCTGCACATGCTGCACGGCGCCCTGCGCGAACTGGCCGTCGGCAACCCCGACCGCCTGGCCACCGACGTCGGGCCCGTGATCGACGGCGCCGCCTGCGACGGCATCGAACGCCACGTGGCGGCGATGCAGGCCGCTGGCTGCCGCGTCGAGCGGCTGGCGCTGCCGCCCGCCTGCGCCCACGGCAGCTTCGTCGCACCGACGCTGATCGAGATCGACAGCCCGGCCCAGCTGGAACGCGAGGTCTTCGGCCCGGTGCTGCACGTGCTGCGCTTCCGCCGGGAAGGCCTGGCGGCGCTGGTCGACGCCATCAACGCCACCGGCTACGGCCTGACCTTCGGGCTGCACACGCGCATCGACGAGACCATCGCGCAGGTGACGGCGCGCGTGCGTGCCGGCAACGTCTACGTCAACCGCAACATCGTCGGCGCTGTCGTCGGCGTGCAGCCGTTCGGCGGCGAGGGCCTGTCGGGCACCGGGCCCAAGGCCGGCGGGCCGCTGTACCTGCACCGCCTGCTGTCGGACGGGCCCGCGCCGGCGCTGCGCACCGGCGTGGCGCTCGAGCTGCCCGGCCCGACCGGCGAGCGCAACCTCTACAGCCTGATGCCGCGCGGCACCGTGCTGTGCGTGGCGGCCACGCCGCCCGGCGCGCAGGCACAGTGGGAGGCGCTGCACCCGCCGGGCAACCGGGCGCTGTGGGTCGATACGCCGGCGGCGCGCGCCTGGGTGGCGGCCCTGCCCGAGGCCGAGCGCGCCGACGCTGCCTTCGTCGCCGAGGCGGCGCTGGACGAGGCCGCCTTCGACGCGGTGCTGTTCGAGGGCGATCCCGACGCGCTGCGCGCCCTGCACCAGCGCGTGGCCGCCCGCGAAGGCCCCATCGTGCCGGTGCAGGGCCTGGCGAGCGCGGACATCGCGGCCGGGCGCGCGCGCTACGCCGGCGAGCGCCTGGTGGTCGAGCGCTGCATCAGCACCAACACCGCCGCCGCTGGCGGCAACGCCTCGCTCATGACCATCGGCTGAGAGTCGTTCCCGCCCCACCCCTTTCCCCCGCCCGCGGCCGCCGCGCCGCATCCCTCCACCCAGAAACCGAGGAATCCTTCCATGAACCTGAACCGCCGCCACACCCTCGCCCTGGCCGCACTGGCGCTCGCCGCCTCGACCACGCACGCCCAGGCCCAGGACAGCGTGCGCATGGGCGCCGTGCTGTCGCTCACTGGCTCCAACGCCACCGTCGGCGAGGACGTGCGCCGCGCCGTCATGCTGGCGGTGGAGAAGGTCAACGCCGGCGGCGGCGTGCTGGGCAAGAAATTCGACGTGGTCGTCGAGGATTCCGGCGGCAACGCGACCACGGCCCTGAACGCCGCGCGCAAGCTGGCCACGGTGGACAAGGTGCCGGTCGTCATCGGCGAATACTCCTCGGGCATCACGCTGCCCATGGCGCAGTACCTGGTCAAGGCAGGCGTCACGCACATCAACATCGCCAGCACCAGCGTCAAGATCCGCGACCTGGGCGCGACCTCGTTCAACCTGATCGGCCTGGAGAACCTGGGCAACAAGTTCTCGGCCGCCGATGCCTGGGCGCTGGGCTACCGCAAGGTCGGCATGCTGGCGCCCAACAACGCCTACGGCCAGGGCGTGGCCCACGGCTTCAAGGAAGAGTTCGAGAAGCTGGGCGGCAAGGTCGTGACCGAGCTGCTCTACACGCAGGGCCAGTCCACCTACCGGCGCGAGCTGCAGCAGATGTCGCGCAGCGAGCCCGATGCCTACATCTACACCGCCTACGGCCAGGAGTCGGCCGTCATCAACCGCGAGGCCATGGAGCTGGGCCTGCGCCAGAAGCCCTGGTACGCGATCCTGCTGAGCATGAGCCTGTCGGACACGCCGGCCGACATCGCCAAGGGCCAGCTCGGCATGGAGGTGGGCAACGTGTACGGCGACGCCGGCAAGGCCTACGCTGAAGCCTTCGCGGCCAAGTACAAGGAAGGCATGAAGACCTCCTACACCGGCTACGCCTACGACGCCGTGATGCTGACCGCGGCCGCGATGAACAAGGCCAAGTCCACCGACGCAGCGGCCGTGCAGGCCGCGCTCAAGGAGATCGGCAAGGGCGGCTACGTGGGCGTGACCGGCCCCATCGTCTTCGACGCCGACCGCCAGCGCGTCGATCCGCCCTACGCCAAGCTGAAGTTCGACGGCAAGGTCGTCCCGCGCTGACCGCGCCCGCCGCGCCGCCGCCCCGCGCGGGCGGCGGCGCGCCCCTCCACGAGCAGCCCCCGGCGGCGACATGCTTCAACTCCTCATCGACACCCTCCTGCGGGCCTCGGACCTGGCGCTGATCGCGCTGGGCCTGAGCCTGGTCTACGGCCTGGTCAAGTTCCCCAACATCGCGCACGTGCAGGTGGCGATGGTCGGCGCCTACGCCACGTTCGCGGCGCACGCGGCCGGGCTGCCGCTGGTGGCCGCCGTGGCCGTGGGCAGCGCCGTGGCCGGGCTGCTGACGCTGGCGCTGCAGCAGCTGGTGTTCCAGCGCCTGCTGCGCGCCGGCCCGGCCATCGCGATGATCGGCTCGCTGGCCGTGGCCTTGCTGGTCATCGCCTGCGTGCAGGGGTTCGCGGGCTCCTTCCCGCGCATGTTCAACCTGCCGCTGGCGCAGCCGATCGTGTTCGGCGACGCGCGGCTGTCGCAGACCCAGCTGTGGGCGGTGTCGACCACGCTGGTGCTGCTGGTGCTGTTCTCGCTGCTGCTGTTCGGCACCCGCACCGGCCGGGCGCTGCGCGCGCTGGCCTCCAACCCGGCGCTGGCCGCCGCCTCGGGCCTGCAGGCGGCGCGGCTGACGCGGCTGGTGAGCTTTGGCAGCGGCGTGCTGGCCGGGCTGGGCGGCAGCCTGCTGGCCCTGTCCATCGGCGCCCACGTGCAGCTGGGCAACGACCTGCTGCTGCCCGTGTTCGCGGCGGCCATCCTCGGCGGCCTGGGCAACCCGCTCGGCGCGGTCGCCGGCGCGGTGCTGATCGCGCTGACGGAGACCGTCGTCACCAACGTCAACTTCGGCTGGCTGGTGGGCAAGGACCTGGCCTTCCTGCCGGTGGCCTACATCGGCGCAGCCTCGTTCCTGATCCTGCTGCTGGCGCTGCTGTTCAAGCCCTACGGCCTGTTCGACCGGGAGGTGCGCCGTGTCTGATTACATCGTCTCCTCGGTCACCATCGCCGGCATCTACGCGCTGATGGCGCTGGGCCTGAACCTGCAGGCCGGCTACGCGGGGCTGCTCAACTTCGGCCACATCGCCTTCGCGGGGCTGGGCGCCTATGCCACCGGCATCGTCATGCAGGCCGGCGGGCCGGCCTGGCTGGGCGCCGGCACCGGCGTGCTGCTGGCCATGGCGCTGGGCTGGTGCATCGCGCGCCTGGGGCGCCAGCTCGGCTCGGACTACTGGGGCATCGCCACGCTGGCCATCGCCGAGATCCTGCGCACCATTGCCACCAACGAGGGCTGGCTCACGGGCGGAGCCAACGGCATCGCCGCCATCCCCTCGCTGTTCGAGGACTGGCCGCGGCCGTGGAACGCCGTGGGCTTCATGGCGGTGGTGCTGCTGCTGGTGGCCGCCGCGGCCTGGGCCTGCCGGCGGCTGGGCAACGGCCGCTTCGGCCGCGCGCTGCGGCTGATGCGCGAGGAGCCCAGGCTGGCCGCCTGCATGGGCTACGACCTGGTCGCGCTCAAGTCGCGCGCGGTGATGAGCGGCGCGGCCCTCACGGCCATCGCCGGCTCGCTCTATGCGCACTACATGAGCTTCGCGGGGCCGGACTACATGCTCGCGGCCGAGACCTTCCTGCTGTGGACGATGGTGATGATCGGCGGCCTGGGCAACACCGCCGGCGTGCTGGTGGGCGTGGCGGTCGTGCAGGCGGCCCATACGCTGGTGCCTTTCGCCAAGGACCATTTCCAGTTCTCGTCCGACACCGCCGGCGCCATGCGCATCGGCCTGATCGGCCTGATCCTGCTGGCCTGCCTGCTGTGGCGCAGCGAGGGCCTGTTGCCCGAGAAAGTGCGGAGGATGGCATGAGCGGCGGCGTGAATGACGGCATGGGCGGCCCCATCCTGCAGGTCGCCGGCCTGCGCAAGGCCTTCGGCGGCAACGTGGTGCTGGAGGGCGTGGACCTGGCGGTGGCGCGCGGCGAGATCGTCGGCCTGCTGGGCCCCAACGGCTCGGGCAAGAGCACGCTGCTGAACGTGGTGACCGGCTTCGAGGCCGCCGACCGCGGCGAGGTGGTCTTCAAGGGCACGCGCATCGAGCGCCTGCCCGCCCACCGCATCGTGGCGCGCGGCATCGCGCGCACCTTCCAGCTGCCGTCGATGCCCACCAGGATGTCGGTGATGGAGGTGGCCATGGCCGCCGCCACCGCGCGCCATGGCGTGTGGGACACGCTGCTGCGCCCGCGCGGCGAGCGCGCGGCCGAAGCCGCGGCGCGCGACAAAGCGGCGCGCCTGCTGCACGAGCTGCTGCTCGACCCGGTGCGCGACCTGCCCGCGTCCGCCCTGTCCGGCGGCCAGAAGAAGCTGCTGGGCATCGTCTGCGCGCTCATGGGCGACCCGGGCATGCTGATGCTCGACGAGCCCACGGCCGGCGTGCATCCCAACCTGCGCAACGACATCGTCCAGGCCCTGCTGCGGCTCAACGCCGCCGGCATGACCCTGGTCGTGGTGGAGCACGACATGCACTTCATTCAGTCCCTGTGCACCCGCTGCGTGGTGCTCGACCGCGGCCGGATCGTCGCCAGCTGCCGGCCCGACGAGCTGGCGTCCAACGAGCGCGTGCTCGAGGCCTACCTGGGCAGCGCCGCCCGCGACGCCATGGCGCGGGAGGACGCATGATCGACGTCCAGGACGTGGTGGCCGGCTACAGCGCCGAGGTGGACATCCTCAAGGGCATCTCGCTGCACGCGGGCAGCCGCGAGATCGTCACGCTGCTCGGCCCCAACGGCTGCGGCAAGTCCACGCTGCTCAAGACCATCGCCGGCTTCCTGCTGCCGCGCAGCGGCCGCGTCGGCATCGACGGGGCCGACGTGTCGCAACGCCCGGCGCCCTACAAGGTGCGCCACCTGGGCGTGGGCTTCGTGCCGCAGACCGAGAACGTGTTCAGCGTGCTGTCGGTGCGCGAGAACCTGCAGGTCGGCGGCCACTACCTGGACAAGGCCACGGTGAGCGCGCGCATCGGCGAACTGTGTGCGCTCTACCCGGTGCTGGCGCGCAAGCTCCAGGCCCCGGCCGCCTCGCTCTCGGGCGGGGAGCGGCAGATCCTGGCGCTGGCCCGCGCGCTGATGCCGCGCCCGCGCGTGCTGCTGCTCGACGAGCCGTCCGCGGGCCTGTCGCCCAAGGTGCTGCACGAGGTCTTCGAGGCCATCGTGCGCGTGCGCGAGCAGGAAGGCGTCACCATCCTGATGGTCGAGCAGAACGCCATGGAGGCCCTGCGCATCTCCGACCGCGCCTACGTGCTCTCGATGGGCAAGGTGGCGCTGGAGGGCGTGGCCAGCGAGCTGCTGCGCGACCCGCAGATGCGCGAGTTGTACCTGGGCGGCCGGGCGCACTGAGGATGCCGCCACCCGGCTGATGTTCCGCCACTCCGCGATTCGGCCATGCCGCCTGCCCTCGCAATGCCCCCAGTGCCATTCAGCCTGGAAACGGCAGTTGACTGGTCGGAACGCAAGCAAGTGCTTGCCGCTCCCTGGAATGGATCGACTTTGCGACGCACCCATTTGGAACTGCCCCGCAGTTGCCAGAAACGGCCGCAGCCCCGCGCCAGAACTTGCTTTTCTTTGTTTTCGACACCACCCACCTGCCGTTTCCAGGTTCAGTGGAGCCTCCACCGACAAGCCTTTCCCGGCTCGCTGAACGACAGCGATGCCGTGCTGGCGTGCGAAGCTGCGTCCCGGCCGGCTTTTCTCGCGTATTCGGGCGATGAGCGCCGGCTCTCGTAGAGGCGGCGCTCATCTCGCATCGATGCAGTACTGCTAGAACTCGATCGCCAGCACGCCGTTGATACTGTGATAGGACTCACGGCTGCTGTACTGGCCACCATATGCCAAGGTGAGCATGGCGGACCTTGACAGCTCAAAGCTCAGACCGACCCCGACCACTCCCGCATTTCTGGCAATGGGCACCCCCTGCACGGCGAAGGAGCTTCCGCCCGCGAAAGAAACGACGGAGGTCGGCGTCACATCGCCGAAGGCGTGCTGCCAGCCGAGCATGCCGCGCACGGTGGCATGGACGGAACCGATCGCGATGCGGGCCGAAGGCCTGATGCCCAGCGTCGTGAAAGTCACTTCGTCGCTGGCGGATGCATGGGTCAATGCCGCGCTGCCGCCGCGCTCGCTGAATCCGGCGGTGTGCAGATTCACATACGCCAGGTTGGCGAAGGGTTCGACGTGGACCGCATCGACGTCGAACTGCTGGCCCACCTCGCCGAAGACCTGCACAGTCCTGGCGTGATAGCTGGCCCGCAAATCATTGGAGAAACTACCGAACGCGACCAAGCGCTTGCTGTCGAGATGATTCCAGCTATGGCTTGCGCCCAGGCGCAGGTCCAGGCCACTCCATTGCGTACCCCCGTAGACGCCCAGATGGTAGTTGTCGCTGGTCCCCGACGCACTGCGCCCATCGATCGTGAAATCGCTGCGGCTGTAGCCAGCGAATGCACCGACGCGCCAATGCTGGACGGGAATGTCGCCGCCGATGAGAAAACCTCCGGTCGATTGGCTGCCACCCGCGGCATTGGCGTCTCCATGGAGCCGTCCCCACGATCCGAAGCCTTGCGTCCACAGGACGGATCGCCGAGCGACCGCCGGGCAATCCTGGCCAATACGGCGATGGTCGGCCTGCCGGTTGTCATCGCCGTTCGATGCTGCACACAGCGCGCCGCGCAGATGGTGGAGCGCGGCGTCCCGCATCAAGAAGCTGCTGGAGATCAACAGGCCCTTGGTGGTCGCCAGGGCATCGCCGGACAGCTGGTTGAACGCCTCGCGTGTGGCCTCGGCTGTCGGCGTATTGAGTAGCGCGGTCGCCAGCGCCCCGGTCTGCGGCAGACCATGGAAGCCGGCTGCCGCGGCGGCCTGATTGGGTGTTTGCGCGACAGAGGCGGGGTCGACTGTCTGCACCACCTGGAGGTACACATGGTTGGCGTCGTAGGTGTCGCGCAGGGCCAGATACGGCGACGGCACCTGGGTCTCCCCGCTCAGGCCATACGTCCCGCTGACGCCACCGGCAGCAGTCAATACCGTGTACTGGGCACCGACCTGATAGTCACCGGGCGCGGCCTTTTCGACCAGCACACCGGCGCCGGGCGCCAAAGTCGCTGCCCCACTCACGACGATCAGGTCGGAGGCGTTGGACCGGGGATCGACTTGCACCTGATAGACGGCGCCCGCCGCTTGGCTGTAGTCGCCGTTGACATGCAGGGTGCCAATGGAGTTTCCGGGTGCGATCGTCCCCCCTGGCTGCACCGTGGTGGCGCCGACCGTGCCATTGCCTCCCAAAACGCCACCGTTCTGGATCGTCACCACGGAATTTGCCAGTGATCCATTCACGGCCAGGGTGCCCGCCGCCACCGAGATCGGGCCGGACAGCGTGCCCGTACCGGTGTAGTTGAGCCGTCCCGCGCCCGTCTTGGTCAGGCTGCCCGAGCCCTGGATCGCATTGGCCAACCCGGCATCGGCGGACTGATCGATGACCAGCGCGCCCTGGTTCAGGATGGCGCCGCTGCCAAAGCTGGTGGCGGAGCCCGTCAGGGTCCCCGCGGCGAGGACCGTCCCGCCCGTGTAGGTGTTGGTCCCGGTCAGGGTCAAGTTGCCCGCACCCGTCTTGGTCAAGCTGCCCGTACCGCTGATCGCATTGGAAAAACCGGCATCGGCGGGCTGATCGATGACCAGCGCGCCATTGTTCAGGATGGCCCCGCTGCCGAAGCTGCTCGCCGAACCCGTCAGGGTTCCCGCGGCGAGGTTCGTCCCGCCCGTATAGGTATTGCTCCCGGTCAGGGTCAGGTTGCCTGCCCCCGCCTTGGTCACGCTGCCCGTACCGCTGATCGCATTGGCCAAGCTGGCATCGGCGGGCTGATCGATAACCAGCGCCGCCTGGTTCAGGAGAGCCCCGCTGCCGAAGCTGCTCGCCGAACCCGTCAAGGTCCCTGCGGCAAGGACCGTCCCGCCTGCATAGGTGTTGGTCCCGGTCAAGCTGAGGTTGCCCGCGCCGGCCTTGGTCACGCTACCCGAGCCGCTGATCGCATTGGCCAAGCTGGCATCGGCGGGCTGATCGATGACCAGCGCCGCCTGGTTCAGGAGAGCACCGCTGCCGAAGCTGCTCGCCGAACCCGTCAAGGTCCCTGCGGCGAGGACCGTCCCGCCCGCATAGGTGTTGGCCCCGGTCAAGCTGAGGTTGCCCGCGCCGGCCTTGGTCACGCTACCCGAGCCGCTGATCGCATTGGCCAAGCTGGCATCGGCGGGCTGATCGATGACCAGCGCCGCCTGGTTCAGGAGAGCACCGCTGCCGAAGCTGCTCGCCGAACCCGTCAAGGTCCCTGCGGCGAGGACCGTCCCGCCCGCATAGGTGTTGGCCCCGGTCAGGGTCAAGTTGCCCGCGCCCGTCTTGGTCACGCTGCCCGTGCCGCTGATCGCATTGGCCAAGCTGGCATCGGCGGGCTGATCGATAACCAGCGCCGCCTGGTTCAGGAGGGCGCCGCTGCCGAAACTGCTCGCCGAACCCGTCAGGGTCCCTGCGGCGAGGACCGTCCCGCCCGTGTAGCTGTTGGCCCCGGTCAAGGTCAGGTTGCCTGACCCCGTCTTGGTCACGCTGCCCGTGCCGCTGATCGCATTGGCCAAGCTGGCATCGGCGGGCTGATCGATGACCAGCGCCGCCTGGTTCAGGAGGGCGCCGCTGCCGAAACTGCTCGCCGAACCCGTCAGGGTCCCTGCGGCGAGAACCGTCCCGCCCGTGTAGCTGTTGGCCCCGGTCAAGGTCAGGTTGCCCGTGCCCGCCTTGGTCAACACACCCGGGCCTGACATCGCGCCATTCAAGGTCAGCGTCGTGCCGGGGTCCGTCAGGAGCGTGCCGTTGCCGGCCAGGGTCACGGCTCTCGCCGAGGTAACCGTGGCCGTGTTTTCCAGCGTGCCGCCATCGAAGGCGAGCGCCCCGGACGGATCGCCCAGGTTGCCGTCACTCGCGACCCGCAAGATGCCCGCCGTCATCGTCCACGGCGTGACCGCGTTGGTGGTGCCCGTCAGCGTCCACGTACTGGCGCCGGTTTTCTCATAGATTCCGAACCCTCGGTATTGCGCCGTCGCGCCGATCTGGGAGACATCGAAGCTCGCGTCGGTAGGGCCGCCCAGCTTCAAGGCGTCCGCCGGGCTGTAGGCCACCACGTTGCCGGTGATCGTCGAGCCGGCCTGGATCTCCAGAGAATTGACGCCGCCCAGGAACGTGACGGCGTTGGCGAGCACAGGCGCTGCGCCACCGGTACTGGTCCCGCCCATCGCGCCGGCGATGGTGCCCGCATTGATCAGCGTGATGTGGCTGCCCTTGACGCCCTCTCCGCCCAGGCCACCGCGGGTGCCTGCTGCGTTGTATCTGCCGGAGCCCCCCACTCCGCCGGTGATCGATCCCCCTGCCGCATTGACCACGATTCCGCCACCGGTCACCCAGACGCCGGCCCCACCGTCGCCCCCGCCGTTTGTAATCCCACCCCCGCCGCCAATGCCTCCCTTAATCGTTCCGCTGTTGGTCAGGCCGCCACCCGCGGCCAGGACGATGCCCATGCCAGCCCCACCGCCTGAAACACCGGTCCCGCCGCCGCCTATGCCACCTGTCACCGTACCGCCCGCGGCCACGGTGACCTGGGCGGAGGAAAAGATGCCAACACCCCCGCCACCGCCACCCGCGTTTCTCTGCGCATAGCCCGCGCCGCCGGTCACGCGGCCGCTCCCCCCGATGGTGAGATCCGCGCTAGTGGTCACACCAACCCCCCCGCCACCGCCGCCACCGGTCGTATTGACATAATCGACCGCGTTCTGCCCGGCACCGCCCGCGCCACCGACCACGGTCGTGGTGAGTGTGGTGGGCGCCGTGACGACCAGGCCCGCCGCACCAGTCGCACCGGGCGTACCGAGGACAGCGCCCACGCCGGTACCGATTCCGCCGCCGCCCCGAGCGCCGCCATGGGCACCATTGCCGGTCGTGAGATCGACGGCACCGCCACCGGGATAGCCACCGGGGGATCCAGTGGGCGTAAAAACGCCATCCGCACCGACCGCCTGCGCCAGGGTCCCATCCCTGCCGCCCGGGCTCACGGGAACGTTCAACAAAACGCTCCCCATCCCGCCATCAGCCCGGGCCGGCCCCGCACCCGCCCCGGCTGCCAATGCCACCAGCAACACCGAGCGCAATGCGCAGGTTTCGGGTTGTTTTATGAAGCCAACGCGTCCGATCCGAGCAACCTGCATCAAAAATCACCCAAATTTCTTTTAATAAACGTTCAATAATCGTTCAAATTCGAAGCGCTTGTCAACAACATCTCGAGCGCACCGATGCCATGCAGCGAAGCCTCTCCGATCAGCCCGCCTGGGCCGATGAGCGCCGCCGATGCCGTGCCGGCGAGCGCCGGCTTCGTCCCGGCCGGATCTTCTTGCGCGGTCGGGCGATGCGGACCAGCACGGCATGCAGCGTTACCCACGGCAGATGGCGCAGTGCATGGGCGTGGCCGACCCCAAGAACGGCAGTTGACTGGTCGGAATGCAGGCAATTGCTTTCCGCACCCTGGAATGGATCGACTTCGCGACTCACCCATTGGGAACTGCTCCGCGGTTGCCAAAAACGGCCCTAACCCCTTTTCAACACTTGCTTTCTTTGTTTTCGACACCACCCACCTGCCGTTTCTAGGCTGACTCGATGGGCGCGCCGGCCTGCCGCCGGTACAGCCCGCTGCGCCTGTGCGCACAGGCCTGGGCGATGTTGGCGCCGCCACCGCCTGTGCGATCGCTTGGAGCAACTGGCTGCTCCAGCCCTACAGGTGCAGCCACTGCTTGGCGGGTCTTGAAAAACTGGCCGGTGGCCATCGACAGCAGCCCCACGCAGCACGCCGTCACGACCGAGCCATCCGCGCGGGGCCATCGCCGAAAGCGAGCGCGTGCCCGCGCCAGCGCGGCAGGCGCAGGCACGAGCCATCGCCGACGACCATGCGCAAGCCGTACCAGCGTGCTGGCGCGGCCTTCGCGGTGCCAGCCCTGAACCCGCTGCCGAGCACCACGAAGGCCGAAGCCTTCAACTTGCGCCGCGCCCGGCACAAGGCGCTCTCGCTGATCGCGCGCACGGCCTGCGCGCGGCCGCCCAGGGCGGAGAAGAAGGCATCGAGCGGGCCCCGTACGCACTTGTTGCCCAGGTGCTGCAGCATGCAGCCCACCGAGGTGGGCAGGCTCAGACTGCGCTGGCGGGTGAAGTCACGCGGGCCGACACGGTGGACATCGCGAAAGGCCTCCGAGTGCAGTCGCTCCGGCGGCCCGGCGCGCCACGCGCCGGCACGCGACGTGCCCTTGCCGGTACGGCTACTGGCTGTATTCCTGCAGCAGTGAACGAATCTCCTGCCGTTCGAATCGATTCGATTTCAGTATCGCGGCCAGTTCATCGCGCGTCAGCGGATAGCCTGCCAGCAATCGGCGCAGGTCTTCCCGGTCAGGTGGGTACGCTTCGACAGGGATGATCTCCGTCGAATCGGCCAACTCCTCCAGCGCGAGCGGCATGCGGTCTACATTGACGTAGATCCTGTATCGCGTGAAGCCTTCCGGATATGCCTTGTCAAAATACAAGGTGGTGCCTTTCGGCAGCATGTGCAAGCCTGCCGATGCATCCGGTGATGCAAGCAACAGCGGCGTCTGCAAGACATGGATTCTTGTTGTCCTCGGAAATTTCCACAGCTCGGCAGCCGCAAAGCCGGCCATGAAAAACGCCATCGACCCCATGGCGATATAGATTTTATATTTCATCCTGTCCGCATCCAATCAGCAAATCCTCTTCACATCCCTTCGCTCAAGATGCGATTTTTTCTCGCCCAAGCCACAAGATCGCGCGGATAAACCATGTCATCGATGGCACTGTCGTCCAGGTCGTACAGCAGCGCGACCGCACCGGCCTCGAAGGCCCAATAGCCGAAGTAGTCGCCTTCGGTGCCCTCGATGCGCGTGTGGCTGCCATGCCAGGGTGCCCGTTCGAAGCACGCATACCAGGACACGCAATAATTCTTCAACGCGGCATTCGCCCCAGGCCTCTCAAGGTACATGGCATTGACCAGGGCCGTATACGGCTCGGCGTGGTACCACTGGTCTACGTCGGCGCGGCCAGCCACGTCGAAGGACATGAGGTCTTCATAGACCGTGTCTTCGCCCGCGTAGGCGGGATCGAGCAGTCCGCGCAGGCGAGGCAGCAGGTCGCGGCGATGCAGCAGGTAGCACAGGCTCACGAGTTGCAAGGCACGTTCGTATTCATGGAGATCATCAAAGCCCAAGGGCGCCATGCAGGGCACGCCTTCCTGCATTGCAAGGGCTTGCACGTAGTGCTCAAAGGCCTCGATGACCCGCGGCAGTTCGGCACGCAGGCTGGGGATGCTTCGGCCCGCAGTGAAACGCAGTACGAATTGCTCGAACCGGAGTCGCGAACGGGTCGCATGATGAAGACTGACCAGTTCGCGCGATCGGGCATGGGCGATCTCCACTTCAATGGAGTTGAGCAAGAAAGTGTAGTTGGCATCGGCGGCGTCGAGGAAAACCTCTGTCAAAAACGCCTGGCGACGAGAAAATCGAAAGCATTCGTTCATGGTGTGCATCCACAGCCGCAGTCGACTCGAAGATCGGCATTGCTCAAGACGGCATGCGTGCGCGCCCAGGCCACCATGTCCTTGGGGTAGCAGAGATACTTGTGCAGGCAGCTGTCGTCCTCGATGCCCAGCAACAGCACCGCCGCGCCGGCCTCGAAACTCCAGTAACCGTAGTAGCCACCTTGCTCGCCCTTCTCGTTGGGCTTGTGGCTGTCATGCCAGCCCGTGCCGGCCAAGTCCTTGTACCAGCGCTTCAGGAAGCGATCCAGATCCTTGACTGCGGCAGCGTTGTCCTCGCTGCTCAACGCATCTGCCAATGCCTCGTAGGGCCGCGCCCAATGCATGGTTTCACTTTCGTACCGATTTTCCGGCCCCATCGCGAAAGACATGAACTCTTCGAATATCCAGTCCGCGCCACCCATGCCCTGGCCCTTCTGCCCGACGGCATCGAGACCGTCCTGCAAGGCCGCCAATCTCGGCACCAGGTCCCGCCTGTGCAGCAAGAAGCAAAGCCCGACGATTTGGAACAGCGCGCAGTAATGATCGATGTAGCTGAACTCGAAGGCGAGATCGTTGCGATCCTTGCTCTGTGCCCAAAGCTGTTCGGCATATCGCTCGAAAGCGGCGATGGCGGACTCCAGCGATCCTCGCAAACCGGCAATCTCCTCGCCCGCGGTGTACCGCAGGATCAGCCGTTCGAAATGGCTCCATGCAACTTGGCGCGTCGAGATCAACCACCCCTCCTCCACCGTCTGCCCGGAGGCCGCCGGCTGCCGACCGAACAGTTCGATCGCATCGGCAATCTCCCGTTCGAGCTCCGCATAGCCGACTTCGGTCAGGAATTTCTGGCGTCGATTCACGATTTTCCCTTGCACGGCCAATATTCTTCGGGAGGTGCTTCAGTTCGCCGGGCTGCGAGCCGCCTCGACTTGATCGGTCGACGGAAAGGCCGCCTCGGAAAGCGCGAGAGGCAACGCCGGTACGCCGCCCAACTCCGGCGGCAGCGGCAGGCTGCGCGCGTGGTCGACCAGGTCGCGCGGATAGAAATCCTTGTCGCGATAGCTGCTGTCGTCGATCTGCAGCACGTAGGTCACCGCGGCCGCCTCGAAGCTCCACAGGCCCAGGTAGCCGTGCTCGCGGCCCTTCTGCTGCGAGCCGTAATAGGGCTCCCGACGGCTGGCGGTGTACCACTCGTCCATGTACTTCGCCATGAGCGCCGGGCGCTTGTCCGGCGAGGCGTCGAAAACCTTGAGCAGCTTGGAGTACGGCAGGTGGCGGGTACAAGTGTCGGGGAGCGGCGCGCGCCCGGCAACGAAGGGGGCGACCAAGCGATCGAGGAGGCCGTCCCGAGGCTGGTTGCCGTAATCCATGACGGCGCACACGCGTGACAGATCATGGGTGAAGCCCAGCAATGCGCCGAAGCTCACAAGGCGGATCGCATCCCAATAACCGTCGTCGCGAAGCGTCAGGTGCGCGACCACGTAGGGCGCCGTAGGCGACTGGTGGAAAGCCTCGTGGTACCTGGCATATTCCTCCCAGAACGAAAGTGCATCGACGAAAAAGCGAGAAAGGTCCGCGATGGGTTGGCCGGCACTGTACTGAAGATGCAAGTAGGTGATGGCATCCAACGCCTTGGCGTGCGCGGAAGTTGCAAGGTCGGAAGGGGTGCAGTCTGGTGCCGCCGCACGTTGCGCCAGAAACGCCGAGGTCATGAAATCGAAGTTTTCAGCAATGCCGGTTGCCTTGCGCCTGTAGGCCGGATAGCCCAATCCGATGTCTCGTCTCCGGGAAAGGAACAGGCTTTCCTCCGTCGGTACTGCGTAGTTCTTGACCATGATAGGGAAGCACAAGCTGGCACGAGGATACCCTTGGCCGAACCGCCGGCGCGGGCCGCCCACGCCGAGGACGGCCGCAAGAAGCGGTCTTGGGAAGCCCGCTTCAACACCCGGTTGTGCACGAGGCTCGGCGGGACGGCGTACCCATCCGATTACCCACAAATCAGAGCAATCCGGCGAGACGTGCGTGGTACATGCCGGCGGCGAAGTCGGCGACGCGCTGCAGGCCGATCCACATGGTCTTGACGCCGGGCTGGCCGTCGCTCTTGCGGCCAAGAAAGCCGCCCAGCGTGGCGATCAGGCGGATCGCCTGATGGAGCCGGGTCGCCGCGTGCGGCGGCTTGTTGTCCAGCACGATGCAGGCGGCCTTGCACTCGTCGGGCTCGAAGAACAGCTTGGCCGGCAGGTCCGGGCAGGTTCGCCCCAGGCGCATCAGCCGTGCGATGCGCCTGGCCACCACCAGGTACAACGCGATGGCCTTCTCCAGCCGGGCCATCGTGCTCAACTGCAGCGCCTCGACCCGGCAGGCGTTCTTGACGCTGTTGAACAGCAGCTCGATCTCCCAGCGGGCCCGGTACCAGTCGCGAGGGTTGCGTGAACTGGATCGTTCCCAGCGCCTGAGCCGCCGTGGCCGTCTCCCACCGCTTGGTCTGGCCCTGCGCCTGCTTGCCCTGGCCCGCAAGCTTGCGGTCATGCTGGCAGCCGATCAGCCAGTCCGCCGGATGCTGCAGTTCGTGCGCGCGCTGCATCAGCGCCTCGATGTCCGCCTCGCGGTCGGCCACATACACCAGCCGCGTTCGCGGCAACTCCTTGGCCCACTCCGCCACGCGTTCGTAGCCTTCGATCCAGCGCGTGCTCTCCACCGGCGCCGGGTCGTCCCCCACCGGCCGGCGTGCCCACATCCACGCGTCGACCACCCCCAGCGGCTCGCGCTGCGGCGTCACCGCGTAGGTCGGATGTACGTACATCCCGCGCGGCGCCTCGTAGCTCGGCCGCCCCAGGCCCACGATGTTCTGGCCGTTGAAATCCAGCTCCGTCGTGTCCTGCAGGCACAGCACCACCGGCTGCTCGCTCATGCGCCGCTGGCTGCTGGCCCAGTGCGGCTGCAGGATGTCGCGCCAGCCGACCTTGTCCGACGCGAACAGCCGGTACGCCGCCTTCGATTCGGCCCAGCCCCCGCTGGCGCTCGGGATGCTCCGCGAGGGCTGTCGGGCAAAATTCTCGGCCATCCGGACCAGCCGTCGGTTCCGCCTCCCATCCCCCAGGTCCAGATCCGCAAACGCCTCTGTCGCCCAACTCATCTCGCCTCGCCACCGATCCATCGTCTTCAACAAATCAAGAGATTACGAGAGAGGGCTCAAGTTCTGGGTAATCGGATGGGATTGATGGGGCCGGGCTGCAAGAAACGGTAATCGCGCTCTTCCTCGGGAATGCTGCCATCCTCGTAGCGGTCGTCGCGCCATAGCAGGCGCCAAGTGACGTCCGCACGGAGGCTTTCTGTTTCTGTTTCTAGCTTTGCACGTGGGGCAGGTGAAGCGCCATGTAGATAGTTCATGCAGCCGACGACAGGAAACGGGCCACGCGAAGGCGGCTGCTTGAACAGGCTGAATCCCTTGGGCTTGGGATTATTCACAGGCTCCCAGATTCCGGTGTAAGGAATGACCTTTCCTGTGCGGATCAGTACATCCTCTGAAGGGTCGGGGATGTCGAAAACCATTCGTGGGAATTGCATTTTCGGAAGATTTTCCTGCAACCAGACGCCGTAAATATTCGGGACGGCTGCATCGAGATGCTCACTTTCAAGAATTACCATTCCGCACTCGCCCGATGCAGCATTTAATTGCTTAAGCGTGCACTCGAACTCCTCCCAATGGGGAGTGTGTTCGTAGTCGATCCCCATCTCGCCGCGGCCCCAGATGCCGATGCTCCAGTGATTAGGTGCGCGGCCCGCCATGGCGAACTCGCCATGGGCGTTGTACTGAAACACGCGCTTGTCGCCTTTGCGTAGACGTCGCACGCCTTCCTCGAAATGGGCCAGGCCTTTCAGGATGTAGACGTAGTCGTCATACGAAATAGTGGACTTTTCCAGAATCCCCGCATTGTCGGCGGCACGCACACTTTGCTCGGCAGCGTCCGCCCATGCCTTGTAATAACCGAGGATGCGGTTCCACGCAGTCCATGACGAGACCTGCTTGAGCCAGCAGAAGATCTGCTTGCGCTCGTGTTCGTTGGGCAGCAGCACGTCCTGGCGGGGGAGTGGGATGTTCATGGAGCGATGACAACCTCGCGGTGTTCCTTGCTGGCCTGTTCACGTGCAGCGAGACGTGCGGCCTGCACGGTGCCGGTGCTGGGTGGATGAATATACCCGGCGGTCTCAAATCCGAAATGCAACACCCGGCCCATGAGGTAGGGTGTGAAGATGAGGAGAAGATTCCAGCAGTTGCAGCCTGAAGAGCGGGTGATGCTGCAGACGCTGAGGGCGCAAGGCCAGAGCCTGCGATGCATCGGACGGACGCTGGGGCGCAGCGCAGGCAGCCTGAGCCGAGAGTTGGGTCGTAACCAGCAGGCCGGCAGCTATGCCTGGAAGACGGCGCAGCAGACGTGCGCTGCACGCCGACAAGCCGCCAGACCTGCCGCCAAGCTCGATCCGCACGGGCGGCTGTGGCCGCTGGTGGCCCACATGCTGAGCTGGTATTGGTCGCCCCAGCAGATCGCGCGGACACTCAAGCGCATGTGGCCCCAAGACACCGAACTGCACGTCTGCCACGAGACGATCTACAACGCCATCTACGCGCATCCCAAGGGCGAGTTGCGCAAGGCCTTGCTGGCATGCCTGCGCCAAGGCCGCAGCACAGGCCGGCCGCGCTCTGCGGGCCAGGACCGGCGTGGCCGGATTGCCGAGATGGTCAGCATCCACGTGCGCCCGCCCGAGGTCGATGATCGGCTCATGCCTGGTCACTGGGAGGGCGACCTGATCGAGGGTGCTGGCAACAAGTCCTGTGTGGGCGTGCTGGTGGAGCGCACGACGCGCCTGGTGCTGCTGGCGCACATGCCGGATGCGACGGCCGAATCGGCGCTGGCCGGCTTCACCGCCAAGTTGCACCAGATCGCCGCGCCGCTGCGCAAGGCGCTGACCTACGACCAAGGTCGCCAGATGGCGCGCCATCGCGAACTGGCCCGCAACACCAACATGCGCGTGTACTTCTGCGATCCGCACAGCCCCTGGCAACGCGCCAGCTGCGAGAACACCAACGGACTGCTGCGCCAGTTCCTGCCCAAGGGCACGGATCTGTCGGTCTACTGCCAGGACGAACTGGACTGCATTGCCGACCTGCTGAATACCGGCTGCGCGCCACACTGGACTGGCGCAGCCCCATCCAGGCCATGCGCGACCTCGTGCACGGCATCGCCGAACACCGCGACGCGACAATCCATTAATCGATCAACAAATGCCCGGTGTTGCATTTCGGATTTGAGACCGCCCTTGTTGACCGACACAGATGCTGTCAGGGCCGCACAGGGAAATGTGGATGCACTGTTGAAGGCACCGGCCGGCGGCACCCTCAGTGCCGGGCCTTCGGGAGCTTCGGCAGCGGCAGCGGCCGGATCTGCCGTGGTACTGAGCAAGGAGCAATTCCTGACGCTGTATGCGCAACAATCGCGCTTTGGCTCCAAAGGCATCACTTCGATGCGGCAGTTGCTTGCGCAGAACGTATCCGACCTGCGTGCCATGACGTTGACCATGGATGGCAGGCTGGCCATCGGCAGCATCGTCGTGCAAGGCATCGGCCTGGTGAACGGACTTGGCTCATTGGCAGATGCCAAGACTCGAAAGGACGTGCGCGACGCGTGGTTCGGCGTGTATGACAGCACGGCTGGGGTGCTGGGTGGGCTGTTGGAACTGTGGGCAGTGATAATGAATACGCGCACGATCGCGCAAGCCGGCGTGCAGGGAGCTAGTAAAAGCATCTCGCTGGCATCAATACGGTTTGCCGGGAATATTGCTGGGGCTGCGGGTGGTGTAATTGGTGCGGCCAGCGCCTTTGCCAAGATGGAGGATGCGGACAGGACCGGAAATCGTAATGCGGTACGAGCCTACTTGTTATCTGGCGTTGCACTAACTGGTATAGCATTGACATCAACTGCCGCCAGTGTTGGCATAGCTGCCGAATGGATCGTTGCTAGACAGGTAGGCGGTGCTGTAACTCAACGTTCTGCCACAGCGGTGGCTTTGCGAATTGGCGCACAAGGCACTCCGACCGTGCTTGGAATATCCGTCACAGGATGGGGCCTGTTACTACTGGGTGCTGGATTTCTATTCCAATTTGTCGCAATCGTTCTGACCCCAACGCCGCTACAAAAGTGGGTCAGCCGGAGTTACTTTGGCAAAGGAGATGACAAATACCCCAAAGGGGACTGGAAAACAGAAAAGGATGGGCTTATTGACACCATGCAATCGGGCACCGAAGAAGCATCCAATAGTAAAGCCCGGGAGCCTGTAGCCCAATGACTACGCCATCATTTCGCAGACACGGAAAAATCATCAAGGGCGACCATGCGCCGCATTTCGACAGCAAAGACGAAGCCTGCGGCAATAACGCGCAACATGAGGAAAAATCTTCCGGAACATTGAGAAAGTTTTCAAAACAGAATAGGTCAAGTACCACAGTCACGACTAACGGTTATCTCAAAGCTCGCTTTGCAGATGCCATTGAGTACACAGGTAGTCCGCAAGGGTTACGCGGCCTACTATTGATCTGGGGGCTGTTTGGCTCAATGGCCGGTTTCTGGCTTGTTGCCCGTTTCGGGCCTTCAATGCTCGCCTCTTCCGACTGGTTCGTCACGATTCTTGGCGGCACCCTCTTTTTGCCGACACTCTGCGCCTTTGGCATCTATCTGATTTTATGGACTGCCCGTCTCGAACTCTTCCGCCCCGAAGACGAGCCGACGATCTTCGATCGCCGAAATCGCAAGGTCTACCGCGTATTCCGTGAAACATGGCCCGGCTGGCGAGGCCTGTTCAAGCGCTGGCCGCTGCGCGCCGCAGAGTACGACTGGAACCTGATCGATGTAGAGCACCAAGCCACGCTGATGACCACTGGCTCCACGGTCACGCGCTATCACGCGCTGGTATTTATCGTGAAGAAAAGTGCTACCGATCCTACCGTCGTCGACGGCTTCACCATCGGCCACACGCTGGAACTGGGCGAACAGACCGTGCCAGCGCTGTGGGAGCACATCCGCCGCTTCATGGAAGAAGGTGGCCCGCACCTGCCGCCTGGAGAAACATTGGCGCCGGCTCAGCCGCCGAAGGGCCTGTGGCAAAGCCTGGCTGCGGTCGGCCCGGTTGGTTCTTCGTACAAGCGCTGGTGGAAGGACAACGCGGGGTTCATGATCCTGATCCACGTGTTATTCCCTGTGTTCGTGCCATTCTTTTTGCTGTGGGGTCTCTGCAACTGGTTGAGCTATCTCACTGCCACGCGAATCGACTGGTCAATCGAAGTAAAAGCCGCCGTGGGGCCAAGCCTTGATTAAGGTCGTCTTGATATTCTGAAGAGACGGTGGGGAAAATTTTGAAGAGAAACGGCCGAGAGTAGAAAGCCCTGGAATGATCAGGAAACTCAACAAGAACGAGCAGGCCGCATCAAGTGCCATTTCCCTGGGATACATAAAATCCAGATATATTGAAGCAATTGAGTATACCGGCAGCCCTCAAGGCTTAAGAGGCCTTCTTGTAATATGGGGAATATTCGGGACAGGCTTGATTATTTGGCCAGTATCACTGATATTTGGCTCAGAGACATGGTGGGAGTTTAGGAGTTTTTGGGACGCCCCTCTGTGGATCGCCCCATTTCTGTTCTTGGCCTTCTGCATCTGGTTACCCCTCTGGACTGCCCGCCTCGAACTCTTCCGACCGGAAGACGAACCGACGATCTTCGATCGCCGAAACCGCAAGGTCTATCGTATATTTCGGGATACGCAACCCGGCTGGCGAGGCTTATTCAAGCGCTGGCCGCTACGCGCCGCAGAATACAACTGGGATCTGATCGGCGTGGAACATCAAGCCACGCTGACAACCACTGGTTCCACGGTTACGCGCTACCACGCGTTAGTATTCAACGTGAAGAAAAGCGCCACTGATCCCACCATCGTCGACAGCTTCACCATCGGCCACACGCTGGAACTAGGCGAACAGACCGTGCCAGCGCTGTGGGAGCACATCCGCCGCTTCATGGAAGAAGGTGGCCCGCACCTGCCGCCTGGAGAAACACTGGCGCCGGCTCGGCCGCCGAAGGGCCTGTGGCAAAGCTTGGTTGCGGTCGGCCCGGTTGGTTCTTCGTACAAGCGCTGGTGGAAGGACAACGTGGGATTCATGATCCTGATCCACGTACTGTTCCCGGTGTTCGTGCCGCTGTTCCTGCTGTGGGGCGTCTTCAACTGGTTGAGCTACCGCACCGCGACGCGGATCGACTGGCCGGCTGAAGTAACGGCCGCCGTAGGTCCGAAACTCGATCAAGATCAAGATTTATTTTCCGCCTAGAATGCTCGAGATATCTGGCAGGTTTATCAGCAGAGCGGATAATGCCACATCATGTCCTTCCCCGCCGAATACGGTAGGCTGGCACAAAGGCAAGGAATTGATGTTCCGGGTTCATCAAAAACCACCACTCCCCTCCCACCACGAATCGATTCTGGCAGGTAGAAAGTAAATGGTACAAGCCAAGAAGAAACGACGAGTATTCAGCACCTACGGGTCGCTGGACAAGCGCGCACGGGCATGGCAATACCTGGGACCGGTTGGGCGCAACACGGGACAAAGGCCTAATGGCGATGATCTGATCTATCGCAGCAATTGCACGACCTTGGAGATTGGACAGGGTGTATCAAATTTCAAAGGAATGATTTGGCTGGTGGCGAGCAGCGTTGTAGGTAGCATTGTTTTTTATTTTTACGCCATTTTCTCGGCAACCGGAATAGAGTCACTTATTTCAAATGCAAGTTTCTTCACTCTTTTGATCGGATCATTGATATCCATCATCCTTGCGATCGCCGGTTTTTTCTTCTCAACGATCCTGATCAACGACCTGTTCGGCTACACAGATGCCCCGCTGCGCTTTGACAGGGCCAGCCGCAAGGTCTACGTCTGGGCATCGCGCAAGCAGGGGCCGATGGTTCTGGATTGGGACGCCATCAAGCCGGTAGCGCAGAGCGTGGGCATGCCGCCGTACCAGGTCAACCGGTTCCGCTCGGTGCTCCTGGTCGACGAGGACGTCGATGGCGAGGTCCGTTTCGAGGGCCATCTGCCGCGCATCGCGCAGATCGGCTCTGCCGTGCTCGATCGCGAGTCGCCGCTGGCCGCTTATGAATATTGCCGGCTGTTCATGGAGCACGGCCCGCAGGTGTTGCCTGCGGTCAAGCGGCACCTGGTGTTCCGGCCAAGGGGCTGGCGCAATTTCTTCGACATCATGGGTCTCATCGGTGGCTTCATGCGCGACTACCCGAGCCGCCCCAAGGAGGAGCGCAGCCTGGGCTGGATGATCTTTGGCGTGGTGATCGTGGCACCGGTGGCGTTCTTCCTGTGGCCGTGGCAGCTGACGCAGGGCCTGGCGGTGAAGTTCACGACGCGGGTACCGAAGTGGCCACAGGCCTATGAAGAGATGGCGGCCCTGGGTGGGCCGATGCGGCCGCCGGCGGGCTCGGAACCCAATGACATGCCGATGCTGCCGCACGAGAAGCTCATTGCCGGGATATGGATCGCCTCGGCCGTCGCGGTGTGGATCTGGCTGGCATGGCTGGTGTGGCGCTGACCTGAGGCCTGCAGGCATGCCGAAGCTTCTATTGCCCAAGGCGTCTGGCCAGCCCCTGCCATGAGGCATATTTTCAAATCGGCGTTCGCCGGCACGCTGGTTTCTGCCTGCCTGATGACGACACCCGATTGTGACGGTCAGCCTGCGAACCACCTGTCCGAAGCGTTCAAGGGAATTGCCGGCATCCGTGTCGAACGCAACGGCGCACTCGAAGCGAACGATCCTGCTACGCAGTGCGTGGATGTCTCGCTGGTACACCCGGACCGAAACGTCGGCTTCGTTTGCCGCACCAGCAACAAGGCTTTCGTGGCCGACATGGGCATTTCGTCCTACGGCGATCCCGCTCCCGGCTCGCGGCCCGGCCGGCGCCCCGCCAGCGGCTTGGTTCTGGGTACGCCGATGGCACAGTACGCCATGGAGCGCTTTCACGCCGGCAAGATGGAATTCGCTGCTGCGGACGTCGATTGCGACACCGGATCACGGCCGCTCTACCGAGCCACCGCGACGTGCCGCGTCATCGTATCCCCGCTGGATCGGCCGGTCCTGATCTACGGCAGCTTCGTGCTCGGAGTTCACACGGACGCCCGGCGCGGCATCACGCACGCGCAAGTTCGGGAAATCTGGCGGCATGTTGCGCAGCACCCCGCTACGCAATAGCGGCCATCGTCCTGCAAACGGCCGCCGGTGCAATGCTCTTGCCCAGCTCGGCTGAATCGCCGCCAAACTCGACCTTCCATGGTGCTCATGAGAACAATTGGACAGCGCACAGTAATCTCGCACCACGGTCGCTCCGGCCGGTCACGATGCGCTGCAGTTCTGGCTCTTGGCGTTTTTCTTCTTGCGCTTGCAGAGCTTGCTTCGGCAGATGGCTGGCGCAGGCCAATCCCTCGTTCCGATCCACCGAACACTATCCTTCGCAAACAGTTCACCGAAGTCGTCACCCGCAAACTGCAAAGCGATCGACGACTTCCAGGCCAATTCCCGCTGATTTCCGGGTATAAACACTCCGCCCGCGTGCTTGCGGGTGGCAGAACGCTGTGGCTTGCTCCCCTGCAGGTACGCTATGCGTCACTGTCCAACCGCTACTGCAGGCTTGCGGTCATGGATGAGCGCACACGCGAGATCAATCTGGCGCCATTGCCTTCCTCTGCAATGCATGACACCTGCTCCGAGATCAGCGCGCAATGGCTGGTCGATGCCAATGGATCCGGTGCCGTCGATATCGTCCAACTCGTTCACATTCAATCCAATCGCGGCGATTTCTTGATTTCTGAACCTCTTGTCTATTTGTACGATCCCCAGTCCGAGGTCGGCTACTGCTATTCTTCCGAAGCCAGCCGAGAACTCAGCCAGAGGACCATGCATTCGAGAGATGCGGCAAGCTCTGCGTTGAAGAATGCTCGCGCACGGCTGGGAATCAACAGATTTTCTTGCGATGCTTGAACTGGCCTGGCAGGCCGACTACCGAGGTACTGCCCAAGCCAGCCGATCAGGCAGCCCATGCAAGCCGGACTGCTTGAAGCCTCTCAAAACCTTGGGGTTTTCTGATCTTGGCGACGTAACTTATTGATTTCCATGCGCGTGATCTTGCTCATCTTGGGGTTTTGAGAGGGGCCCTTCTGACCGGAGCGGATCGCTTTCAAGGACTGGCCCTCAGCCCATATGGCGGCTAGCGGGCACGCGGCAGCGACGAACCCGAAGACATCGCCAAGTTGCCGCCGTCCACGTTCATGATCAGGCCGTGCACCGCGGACGCGGCGGCCGACGCCAGGAACAGGATAGCCTCGGCCTGCTCCTGCGGCTGGGCCGCGTGGCCGAGCGGAATGCGTCGCTCCCGCTCGATGAACATGCCGGGATCGCGCTCCTGGTCCTTCTTGGACAGGTCGGTCCAGGTCATGCCGGGGCACAGCGCGTTCACCCGGATGTTGTAGCGCCCCCAGTCCACCGCCAGCGCCTTGGTGAGCCCGACCACGCCGTGCTTGGAGGCGACGTAGGCAGCGCCGTTGGGAATGGCGACCAGTCCCGCCAGCGACGCCACGTTGACGATGGCGCCGCGCCGGCGCGGAATCATGGACGCGGTGGCGACGGCCTGCGACCAGTGGAACACCGCGTCCAGGTTCACCGCCATGCCGCGCCGCCAGGCGGCCGAGTCCAGTTCCTCCGCGGCGGCGCGCACCATGATGCCGGCGTTGTTCACCAGCACGTCGATGTGGCCGCACTCGGCGACGACGTGCGCCACGGCGGCGCGCACGGCCCCCTCGTCGCCGGCGTCGGCGGGCAAGCCGCGCGCCCTTCCGCCCGCGTCCTGCAGCGCCCGCACCGCCTGCTCGACCGCCTGCGCGTGCAGATCGTTGACGACCACGTGCGCCCCCTCCCGAGCGAAGAGCTGCGCGGCCGCGAAGCCGATGCCGCGCGCGGCGCCCGTGACCACCACCACCTGATCCTGAAACCGCATGCCGCCTCCATGGATTGATCTTGATTCAACATTATGCATAATGCACCAACTTGGAGACAACATGATGGAGCCCTCATGAAGAGCCACCTACGCCGTGCACTGGCCATCCTGCCGTTCGTATTGAGCCTGCCGGCCAGCGCCGCGGACACCGACTTCCCATCCAAGCCGCTGCGGCTGCTGGTCGGCTACGCCCCTGCCAGCGGCGCCGACGTGGTGGCGCGGGTGCTCGCCCACGGCCTGGAGGACACCTTCAAGCAGGGCGTGATCGTGGAGAACAAGTCTGGCGCCGGCGGTGCCCTGGCCGCGCAGGAAACCGCGCGCGCGGCGCCGGACGGCTACACGCTGATGGTCGCCGCCATGCCGCAGATGACCATCCTGCCGGCCATCGGCAAAGTGCCGTACGACGTCGAGCGCGACTTCGTGCCGGTGTCGCACGTCGTGGACACCGACCTGGTGCTGGTCACCAATCCGGAGCGCGTGCCCTCCGGGTCCATGCAGGAGTTCGCCGCCTGGGCCAGGAAACAGCCTTCCCTGTTCTTCGGCACGCCCGGCCCCGGCACCGTCGGCCATTTCGGCGCCTTTTTCTTCGCCGATGCAGTCGGCGCAAAGGTCGAGCCGATCCATTTCCGGAACACCGGCGAGCAGGTGACGGCCCTGCTCAACGGCGACATCCACGCCGAGTACTTTTCCTATGCCGCAGCCCTGCCGTTGGTCAAGGCCGGCAAGCTCAAGGCGCTGCTCACCACCAGCCCGACCCGCTCCGCCATGTTCCCGGACGTCCCGACCTCGGCAGAGGCCGGGTATCCGGGCATGCAGTTCGCCTCGTGGTACGGCGTGTTCGCGCCGGCGGGCACGCCGGCCGCCGTCGTCGACCGGCTGAGCGCCGAGATCATCAAGGCCAGCAAGTCGCCCGCCATCCGCACCCGCCTGGAAGACGCGGGCCTGCGCGTCACGGCCACCGGGCGCGCGGAGTTCTCGCGCGTGCTGCGCGCGGACATCGAGCACTGGGGCAAGGCCGTCCGGGCGACCGAGCTGGGGCCGCAGAAGTAGGCGGCAGCGTTCGCCACCATCCCTGGACACCGCCATGAAAAGATTCCTCTCCGCCCTGTGCGCGCTGCTCGCGCTGGTGTGCGCGGCCACCGGCGCGCGGGCCCAGCAGCCGCCGGTCCCGCCGCTGATCCGCATCGTCGTGCCGTTCGCGCCGGGCGCCAGCACCGACGTCATCGCGCGCCTGATCGCCAACCAGCTCGGCCCGCGGCTGGGCACCAACGTCATCGTGGAGAACCGCGCCGGCGGCTCCGGAATGATCGGCAGCCTGGCCGTCGTCAAGGGCCCCAAGGACGGCTCGATGCTGCTGTTCACATCCGTGAGCATGCTGAGCACCGCGGCCACCACCCGGAACGTTCCATTCGACGTGACGCGCGACCTGGTGCCGATCGCGGTGCCGGGCACGGGCCCGCTGGTGATCGCCGTTTCGTCCAAGACGGACATCCACACGCCGGCGGACCTGGTGGCCGCTGCGCGCGCCCGGCCGGGCCAGCTGACGCACGGCACCGGCGGCGTCGGCACCATCGCGCACCTGGCGGCCGAACTGCTGAACGATGCCGCCAACATCCAGCTCACGCACGTTCCCTACAAGGGAGCGGCGCCGGCCGTGGCCGACACGGCCGGCGGCACCATCGACATGATGCTGGCTGCGAAGACCACCTTCGCCGCACAGGTCACGGCCGGCCGCATGCGGCTGGTGGCCGTCACGTCCGAGCAGCCCAGCCCGGCGTTCCCGGGCCTGCCCACCATGGCCTCGGTCGCGCCCGGCTACGCGGTCGAGCTCTGGACAGCGCTGTTCGCGCCCGCCGGCACGCCACCGGCGCTGGTCCAGCGCCTCAACCGCGAGGTCAACGAGATCGCCCATTCCAGGGAGATGGTGGAGCTCATGCAGAGCGACGGCGCCACGCCGCTGAATGTCACGCCGGACGAAGCGGCCCAGCGCGTGCGCGACGCCTATGCGACCTGGAAGCGCCTCGCGGCCGCCAAGAACATCGTGCTGGAGTAATTGAGCGACGGCCCTGCCCGCCAAGGCGCGGCAGCGGCCGGGTCGTCAGCGACGGACCGCGCGGGACCGGGCGCCGCCGCGGGTCTTGGGCGCCGGCGCCGCCTCGGCAGCATCGCCCGGCGGCGGCGCATCGTCCGCTGCGGGGCTGCCTGCCGTCCCGCGCCCCCAGGTGCCGGCGCGCTCCAGCGAGGCGATCAGGTTCTCGGCGCCGCTCATGATGTGGCGGAACATCAGCGAGCGCACCGCCTCCGCATCCTTCACCCGCATCGCATCCAGGATGATCGGGTGGTACTGCAGCGTGTCCGACACCTGGCCTTCGATGCTGGCGTAGAACTGCTTCGGCAACTGCCGGGCCAGTGTGCCCAGCAGCAAGGCCAGGCGCGGCGAACCCGCCGCCAGGTTGATGAAGCGGTGGAACTCGTAGCCGAGCTGGACGTGGTTGTCATCGCCGGCCTGGAACGCCTTGTCGTGCTCGCAGTCGAGCTGCTGCAGCTTGGCGAAGTCCTCCTTGGACATCCTGGCGGTCGCCCGCGCGGCCAGCTCGGCGCCGATGACCGCCTGGGCCCAGAAGATGTCGCGCAGGTCGTCCGGGGTGAAGCTGTTGACCACGAAGCCCCGGCGCGGCAACAGGCGCACGAAGGATTCGCTCTGCAGCAGCAGCAGCCCTTCGCGCACGGGCGTCGTGCTGACCCCCATCTCGCTGGCGATGGCATCGATGCGCAGGAAATCCCCCGGCTTGAGCTGGCCGGAAATGATCTTCTCGCGCAGGTGCGACGCAACCGAGCCGGACAATTGCAGGCCCATATCCTTGGGTCGGCGAGAAATGTCGAGATCCAACGCGGGGTGCTCCAGGAAATATGATGGATCATATCGCAGCGATCTTTTCCGGGCCTGGCGGCACTGCCCTGCGCCGCCGGCCGGAGATCAGATCGCGCCGGCGCCTTCCAGTGCGGCGATGTCCTGCAGGCCGAAGCCCCAATCCACCAGCACTTCCCGCGTGTGCTGGCCGACTTCGGGCGGCGGGCCCTGCACGGCCGGCTGGCTGCGGCTGAAACGCGGCGCCGGTGCCGGCTGCACCACCCCCGCGCACTGGACGAAGTTGCCGCGCGCGGCCTGGTGCGGATGCCGGGGCGCCTCCGCCAGCGACAGCACCGGCGAGAAGCAGGTATCGGTCCCGTCGAAGGCCGTGCACCATTCGTCCCGCGTGCGGCTGCGGAACGCGCGCGCGAAGGCCTCGCGCATCGCCGGCCAGCCGGCACGCTCGTGCTGCCCGGCGAAATCCTCCTCGCGCAGGCCCAGCACCTGCAGCGTGTTGCGGTAGAAGCTGGCCTCGGTGCAGCCGAGCGCCACGTGCCGGCCGTCGCTGGTCTCGTACACGTCGTACCAGGGGGCGCCGGAGTCCAGCCGGTTCGCGCCGCGCTCGTCCTGCCAGTAGCCGGCGGCGAACAGGCCGTAGACCATCGCCATCAGCGAACCCGCGCCGTCCACCATGGCGGCGTCGACCACCTGGCCGCGCCCGGAGGACTTCGCCTCGTGCAGCGCGCACAGGATGCCGAACGCCAGGTACATGGCGCCGCCGCCGAAATCGCCCACCAGGTTCAGCGGGATCTGCGGCGGGCCGCCCTCGCGTCCGATCGCGTGCAGCACGCCGCTGAGCGCGATGTAGTTGATGTCGTGGCCGACCTCGCGCGCCAGCGGCCCGCTCTGGCCCCAGCCCGTCATGCGGCCGTAGACCAGCCGGGGATTGAGCCCCAGGCAGACGTCGGGGCCGAGGCCGAGCCGCTCCATCACGCCCGGCCGGAACCCTTCGATCAGCACGTCGGCGCCCTGCAGCAGGCGCTTGACCGCGTCGACCGCCTGCGGCTTCTTCAGGTCCATCGCCAGCGAACGCCGGCCGCGGAACATCACGTCGAAGCGCCGCTCCACCGGCAAGCCGCTCTCCGACGCGTGCTTGCGGTCGATGCGGACCACCTCGGCCCCCATGTCCGACAGCAGCATCCCGCAGAACGGCCCCGGCCCGACGCCGCCGACCTCCACCACCTTCAGGCCGGCCAGCGGCCCCGTGTGCGCTTTCTCATTCGCCATCTTCACCTCCGCCTGCTGGTTGATTCGAGAGCCGTGCTTTCATGGATGGATCTCCTGGAACAGGTGCATCACTGCGGATCGATGCCGGCCTTCTTGAGCACGCCGCGCCACAGCTCGGCCTCGTCGAGCTGGAACTTGCTCATGGCGTCGCCGCAGACGACGTGGACCGACAGCCCGCGCTTTCCGACGTTCGCCGCCGCCACGGGCGTCTGCATGGCCTGGGCCATGATCTCGCGCAGCCGCGCCACCGTCGCCGGCGGTGTCCTGGCAGAGGCATAGACGCCGAACCAGGGCTGGATCTGATAGCCGGGCACGCCGATCTCCGCAGCGGACGGCGTATCCGGCAACGCGCGGATGCGCTCGGAGCCCGACACCACCAGCGGCCGGAGCTTGCCGCTCTGGTAGAACGGCGCCGCCGAGACGTCGTCGATGAAGAACAGGTCCACCTGGCCGCCGGCGGCGTCCGTCAGCCCGGCCGAAGACGCCTTGTACGGAACGCCGGTCAGCTTGATGCCGGCCGCTTGCTGGAACAGCTCGCCGGCGAGCCGCGTCGTCGCGGACGAATAGGCGAAGGTCAGCTTGCCGGGCTGGCTTTTGGCCGCCTCGATCAGTTCGGCGGCGGACTTGATCGGGCTGGAACCCGTGATGTTCACCACGTTGCTGGTACGCCCCACCGTGCAGATCGGCGTGAAGTCCTTGAGCGGATCGAACTGCATGCCCTTCTTCATCAGCGGGTCCAGCACCGGGATGGAGCTGCTGGTGAACATGACGACATGGCCGTCCGCCGGCGCATGGAGCACCGCCATCGCACCGATGACACCCTCCGCGCCGGCCCGGTTGTCGATCACCACGGGCTGGCTCATCACGCTGCCCAGCGCCTGGGCGAAATCGCGGCCATTCACATCGACCGCGGTGCCGGCGCCGAAGGGAACGATGATCGTCACGGGACGGTCGGGGAATGCGTGCGCGACACTGGTCACGGACGAGAGCAGGCAGCCGACGACCAGGCAACAGGCTTTCAGTTTCACGAAGGTCTCCTTGAGAGTCATGGGGACGCCGTCTCTATGCGAGATCGACGTGGGCGGTCTCGCGCAGCGAGGCGGCGGTGAATGCCGACACCAGCGCGGCAGCGATGACGTAGAAGGTCGGGGACAGCGGCGAGCCGGTCGCCGCGATGAGCCATGCCGAAAGAAACGGCGCGAAGCCCCCGAGAACCGCGGTCGCGAGGCCGAAGCTCACCGAAATCCCTGTCGTCCGCAGCGATGTCGGGAACAGTTCGGACATGGTGGCCGGTCCAACGCCGGCGAACACGCCTACCAGCACCCCGGCAGCGACGGCGACCAGATAGACCTGCGCCAGCGACGGTGAATGCACCAGCAGCAGGAACGCCGGATACGGCGCCACGATGCAAAGGATCGACGCGACCAGCATGGGCGGCCGGCGGCCGATCCGGTCGGACAGCCATCCCCACGCCGGGATGCTGAACATCATCGCGGCCAGGCCGGCCGTGCTGGCCCACAGGGCCTGCGCGGAGGACAGCTGCGCATGCTTCGGAAGAAAGCTGGGCAGATAGATGAGAAACACGTAGTACGAGACCACCCATGCGCTGGTCAATCCGATCGTCTGGAGCCCCAGGCGCCAGGGCGATGGCGCACCGCCCGGCGGGCAGCCATCCTGCGGGGCCGCCTTTCCCTGGTACACCGGCGTCTCTTCGACCTTGTGGCGCAGGAACAGGCCCAGCGGCGCGATCACCAGGCCGCCGACCAGAAACGGCACCCGCCAGCCCCAGGACTCCAGATCGGCCGGCGAAAGCACGCTGGAGAGCAAGGCCGCGCTGCCCGAACCCAGCAGCGTGCCGAGGATGACGCTGCCTTGCTGGAGACTGCTGTAAAGCGCCCGCCGCCGGGGCGGCGCCCATTCGAGCAGGAACGCGACCGCGTTGCCGAGCTCCCCTCCCGCGGAGAAACCCTGCAGCACACGCCCCAGCACGAGCAGGATCGGTGCGGCGATGCCGATGGAGGCATAGCCGGGCGTGAGGCCGACGATCAATGTCCCGACGCCCATCAACGGCATCGCGATCAGCAGCGCGAGCTTGCGGCCCGACCGGTCGCCCAGGCGCCCGAACACGATCGCCCCCAGGGGGCGGGCCACGAAGCCGACACCGAACACCGCGAACGAACTCAGCAGCGTGACGGCCTCGTTGCCCGGGGGAAAGAAATGCCGACCGATCAGTGCCGCCAGGAAGGCATAGGCGGCAAAGTCGAACCACTCGAGCGCATTGCCGATCACCGTGGCCACGACCGCCCGCAGCCGCGGGGCGGCCACAGTGCCGGGCGCGACGTCCCGGGCGGCGGCATGCGCAGGTGGAAACCGGGCTGAAGTCATGTGGGCGCTTCCTGCTTCTGTCGTCGAGACGCCGGTGGCATGGCAGCGGGTCCAGCGCCCGTCAGCGCGGGCCCGCCAGCAGCCCGCGGCCGATCACCTGCGCCTGGATCTCGGCGGCGCCCTCGAAGATGTTCAGGATGCGCGCATCGCACAGCACGCGGCTGATCTCGAACTCCAGCGCATAGCCGTTGCCGCCGTGGATCTGCAGGCCGTTGTCGGCGTTGCTCCAGGCCACGCGCGCGGCCAGCAGCTTGGCCATGCCGGCCTCGACGTCGCAGCGCCGGCCACGGTCCTTCTGCTCGGCGGCGAAGTGCGACAGCTCGCGCACCAGCACGGTCTCGGCGATCATCATGGCCAGCTTGTCGGACACCCGCGGGAACTCGACGATCGGCCGGCCGAACTGCCGGCGCTCGTTCGCGTAGCGCCAGGCCAGCTCGAACCCGCGCCAGGCCACGCCCACCGCGCGCGCTGCCGTCTGGATGCGGGCGCTCTCGAAGGTCTGCATCAGCTGGCGGAAGCCCTGTCCCGTGGCGCCGCCCAGCAGCCCCTGCGCGCCGACCTCGAAGCCGTCGAACGCGAGGTCGTATTCCTTCATGCCGCGGTAGCCCAGCACCGGGATCTCGCCGCCGCGCATGCCGCGCGCCGGGAACGGATCGGCCGTGGTGCCGCGGGGCTTGGGCGCGAGGAACATGCTGAGCCCGTTGTGGTCGGCGGAGCCCGGCTCGGTGCGCGCCAGCAGCGTCATCAGGTCGCTGCGGGCGGCATGCGTGATCCAGGTCTTGCTGCCGTCGATGCGCCAGCCGCCGCCGGCCGTCGGCGTCGCGCGCGTGCGCAGCGCGCCGAGGTCGGAGCCGGTGTCGGGCTCGGTGAAGACGGCCGTGGGCAGGACCTCGCCCGACGCGATCCGCGGCAGCCAGTGGCGCTTCTGCGCGTCGGTGCCGCCGCCGTTGATCAGCTCGGCCGCGATCTCCGAGCGCGTGCCCAGCGAGCCGGCCGCGATCCAGGCGCGGCTCAGTTCCTCGGTGACGATGCACATGGCGCGCTTGCCCAGGCCCATGCCGCCATGCGCGGCCGCGATGCTGACGCCGAACACGCCCAGTTCGCCGAGCTGGGCGACCAGCTCGTCCGGGATCAGCGCGTCCGCCAGGTGCCAGGCATGCGCCTTCGGGATGATCTCCCGGTCCGCGAAGCGCCGGAACTGCGCGCGGATCGCGTCGAGGTCGCTGTCGAACGCGGTCTCCGCCACGCCACGGCCGCCGCGGAAATGCTCGACCAGCGCACGCCGCGTGTCCGGCGCCGCCGCCTGGGTCATCAACCAGCGTGCGCCGGCCTGGCCGGCGAGCTCCGCCGCGGCCGACTCCAGCCCCAGCTCGGCCGGGCGGAAGGTCTCGCTTTGCGACATCGGGATGCCGCCGGCGAGCTGGGCCAGGTACTCGCCCACGCCCAGCGTCAGCACCAGCTCCTCGCCCGCGTGCAGCTGGCCGTCCGCGGCCAGCCGCTCGCACCAGGCGGCAGCGCAGGCGATGGCCTCCGTGGTGGTCGCGATCCAGGCCAGGCCGTGCAGCGCGCGCTGGTGCTGCTGCAGCAGCGCCGGCTCGGCGCGGCCGCCGGGCGCGCAGCGCTGCGACACGACGCGCTGCGCCGCGGCGAGGAAGAGGCGCGCGGCGGCGGTGGCGGCCTGCAGATGCCGGGCCAGGTGCGAAGTCTTGCTCATGGATCGTGCTTTCAGGAGGAATCAGGCCGACGCGACGATCTTCGCGTCGTGCAGCTGTCCGATGCGCGCCGGCGACAGCGACAGCACCTCGGCCAGCACCGCGTCGGTGTGCTCGCCCAGGCGCGGGGCCGGCACCGCCGGCTGGCGCGCGCTGGCGTGGAAGCTGGCCGCCGCCCCTGGCGCGGGATAGCGCAGCCCGCTCGGGTGCTGCAGCGTGGAAAACAAGGGCTCGTCCAGCGACAGGCGCGGATCGCCCGCGACGGCCTGGCCCAGCGTCTGGTAGACGCTCCACAGCACCGCATGGGCCTCGAAGCGCTGGCGCAGCGCGGCCAGCGGCAGGGCGCCGATGGCCCGCTCGAACAGCGGGAACAGGGCCTCGCGGTGCACGAAGCGCTGGCCCTCGTCGGCCTCGAACGCGACGCCGAGCGCGGCCTCCAGCGCCGCCACCGCCGGCGCCAGCTCCAGCGCCTGCACCAGGCCGCTCCACTGCCGCCCGGTGATCGCCACCACCATCACCTGCCGGTCGTCGGCGGTGCGGAAGTTGCGGCCGAACGCGCCGAACAGGGCGTTGCCGTAGCGCGGCCGGTCGCCCTGGGACAGCACTTCGGCGATCTGCCCGGTATGGCCGAGCGAGGCCAGCGCCACGTCGGACAGCGGCACCGTCACCTCCTGCCCCTGGCCGGTGCGCTGGCGGTGCCGCTCCGCGGCCAGCGTGGCGAACGCGGCGTAGGCGCCGGTCATCAGGTCCCAGGCCGGCAGCACGTGGTTCACCGGGTCGTCGCCGTTCCCGGCGCCGCCCGTCATGTAGGGCAGGCCCAGCGCGGCGTTCACGGTGTAGTCCACCGCCGGCGCGCCGTCGCGCCAGCCCAGCACGCGCACCGTCACCAGGTCGGGGCGCTGCCGGCTCAGTGCGGCATGGCCGAGGAAGCCCTTCTGCGGATGGTTGGTGACGAACACGCCGGCGTCCGGGCCCGGCGCGGTGATCAGGTCCACCGCCAGCTGCCGCCCCTCGGGCCGCGACAGGTCGATGGCCACGGAGCGCTTGCCCTTGTTGAGCCCCTCCCAGTACAGGCTGTCGCCCTGCGGCGTGACCGGCCAGCGCCCGAAGTCCATGCCGCCGCCGACCGGGTCGATGCGGATCACTTCCGCACCCAGCTGGCGCAAGTGCAGCGCGCAGGAGGGCGCGGCGATGAAGGAGGCGCATTCGACGACGCGCAGGCCGCTCAGGATCGGGAACATCGGTTGCGCTTCCTCGTGCCGGCGGCGTTCACTGCACGCGTTCGAACAGCGCGGCCAGCCCCTGGCCGCCGCCGATGCACATGGTCTCCAGCGCGTAGCGCCCGCCCCGCCGGTCCAGCTCGCGCAGCATGGTGGCCAGGATGCGCACGCCGGTGGCCCCCACCGGATGGCCCAGCGAGATGCCCGAGCCGTTGACGTTCAGGCGCTCGTAGTCCCCCGGCTGGAACTTCAGGCCGTAGGTGCAGGCCAGCACCTGCGCGGCGAAGGCTTCGTTGAGCTCGATCAGGTCCAGGTCCTTCAGCGCCAGGCCGGTGCGCTGCAGCAGCTTCTCGACCGCCGGCACCGGGCCGATGCCCATGCGCTCCGG
Source organism: Pseudorhodoferax sp. (assembly GCF_047601025.1). NCBI lineage: Bacteria > Pseudomonadati > Pseudomonadota > Betaproteobacteria > Burkholderiales > Comamonadaceae > Pseudorhodoferax > Pseudorhodoferax sp. The sequence continues at coordinate 4,479,829 of NZ_JASGJZ010000001.1, read as the reverse complement.
TTCCACCCCGGCCACCGCCCAGTTCACCAGGCGGCCGTAGGGCTTGAGGCCCAGCGCCGCGGCCTTCTCGGGCGTGGTCACGATGCAGGCCGCGGCGCCGTCGTTCTGGCCGCTGGCGTTGCCTGCGGTCACCGTCGATTCCGGCTCCTGCTTCAGGCGCACCGGCGTCAGCCCGGCCAGCATCTCCAGCGTGGCGTCGGCGCGCGGGTGCTCGTCGACCGTGACGTTCTGCACGCCCTTGCGGCCCTTGACCGGCACCGGCACGATCTCCTCGGCGAAGCGGCCGCCCTGCTGCGCCGCCACGGCGTTGCGCTGCGAGCGCAGCGCCAGCTCGTCCTGGGCCGCGCGCGACACCTTGTAGTCGCGGCGCAGGTTCTCCGCCGTCTCCAGCATGCCGCCCGGCACCGGGTGGTGCCTGCCACCGGAGGTGATGCGCCCGCGCGCGATGCGGTCCCAGAACGGCTGCGAGTCGCCCTTCAGGCCGAAGCGCCCGCCCAGCACGTAGTGCTCGGCCTGGCTCATGCTCTCGGCGCCGCCGGCGATCACCAGGTCGCAGGCGCCGGTCTGCACGCGCATGGCCGCGTCGATCACGGCCTGCAGCCCCGAGCCGCAGCGCCGGTCGATCTGCAACCCCGGCACGCGGATGCCCAGGCCCGCGTCCAGCGCGGCGATGCGGCCGATGGCCGGCGCCTCGCCGTTGGGGTAGCACTGGCCGAAGATCACGTCGTCGACCTGGGCCGGGTCCAGCTGCGTGCGCCGCAGCAGCTCCCGGAGCACCGTCTCGGCCAGCGTGGCCGCAGGGATGTCCTTGAAGATGCCACCGTACTTCCCGACCGGCGTACGGATCGGTTCGCAAATGACTGCGTCCTTCATGATGGTTCTCCTTTGTCCCGCTCGGGGATGCCTTGCAGGGGCGTGACGAAGTCCATCGGCGACAGGCCGCCGCAGGCTTCGCCGAGGTGGCGCGCGCGGATCGCGCACCGCGTGGCCTTGCCGTTCCCGGTGCCGGGCAGCGTGCCCGCCACAGGGAGTCCGCGGGTCTTCATTCCGGCCTCACGCCGGCCGCGCGCAGCAGTTCTCCCCATTTCTGCCGTTCGCTTTCTATGAAAGGGGCGAACTCCGCCGACGGTGCGTAGTTGATGTCGAAACTCAGCGACTGCGCCTGCGATTTCAGCTCCGGCGTCGCCAGCGCCGTCTGGCAGGCCTGGGACAGGCGGGTCACGATGGGCGCCGGCGTTCCTGCACGCACCATCAGACCGACCCAGCCTTCCAGCCGCGCGTCCTTGTAGCCCAGCTCCTCGAGGGTCGGGACATCCGGCAGGGAATCCACCCTGCGGCCACTGGTGACGACCAGGGGAATGAGCTTCCCGCTGCGGATGTGGGGCAGCAGGGGCGCAGGCGCTTCGAACAGCGCCTGCGAATGGCCGGCCAGCGTATCGTTGATGGCGGGGGCCGTGCCCTTGTACGGCACGTGCAGGAAGGAGGCGCCCACGCGCACCTTGAGCATTTCCTGGGCCATGTGCGTGGAGGAGCCCTGGCCCGCGGAGGCGATGCTCAGTCTCTCGGACTTCGCACGGGCGAGCAGTTCCGGGAGAGTCTTGACGCCGAGCGAAGGATTGACGACCAGGACATAGGCGCTGCCGCCGATGCGGCAGACCGGGGTGAAATCCTTGGCCGGGTCGTAGGGAAGCTCCTTGTGCATGTGCGGGTTGGCGGCGAGAGCGGCGGACGATGCGACGCCCACCGTATAGCCGTCCGCCGCCGACTTCGCGATCGCGGCGGTGCCGACGATCGAACCGGCGCCCGGCTGGTTCTCCACCACCAAGGCCTCCTGGAGCGTCGCACTCAGGCTGGGCACCATGGCGCGGACGATCATGTCCGTGGCGCCCCCGGGCGACATGGGCATGATCAGGTGAATCGGCCGGCTGGGGTAGTCCTGCGCCATCACCGCCGGCGGTGCGACCAGCAGCGCCAGAACGGCGACGGCCCGGGTAGGGAATTTCATGGTGCTTCTCCTCCATCAACCCGCGAGACCGCGGTCCTTCACCGCACGGTCCTCGTCCACGCGCGGCGCCCGGAACAACGGGATGCAGCGGTCATGGGAACGCTTCGGGATCTCTCCGGGAACAGCGATGGCGCCGATGGACTCGACGACCGTCTGCACGACGTCGCCACGGCGGGCGAAGTAGGTACTGGCGGCGAGGGTCGCGGCGTCGTGGACCTGCGCGGCCGCGATGCCCAGGCCCTGGAGCCTGTCCAGCGCATCCTGCACGGCCATGGCCGCCACCCAAGCCGCGACCCCCTCCTCCGTCTCGCCCGCCGGCACGCTGCGCACGTCCACCATCACCCAGTGCCGGTCCGCGCAGCGCATCGCGCGCAGGGTCGCCTTCCGGCCCGACGCGCCCCAGCCGTAGGGATCGTTGGTTCCCTCCCGGCACGGCGGGCGCCCGATGCGCTCGTGCAGCGCCAGCTGGCATTCGCACATCCTGAACAGCGACTCGAACAGCGCCAGATCGATGCGCGCACCGCCACCGCCGAAGACGTCGCGCTGCAGCAGCGCGAGGGCCACGCCGAAGGCGCCCATCAGGCCGGTGGTGGTGTCCGCCACGCTGAGTCCCATGTTCATGGCCTCCCCGTCGGGCGTCCCGCACAGTTGCACGATGCCGCTGAAGGCTTCGGCAATCCTTCCGAAGCCCGGCCGGCCGGCGTACGGGCCGGTGCTGCCGTAACCCGAGACGCTCAGCATCACCAGCCGGGGGTTGATGTCCTTCAGGATGTCCCAGCCGAGGCCCAGGCGATCCAGCACGCCGGGGCGGTAGTTCTCCAGCAGTACGTCGGACTCCCGGGCCAGCGACAGGAAGACCTGCCGGTCCGCGTCCGACTTCAAGTCCAGCGCGATGCATCGCTTCGCCCGCGCCGAGATGCCCCACCACAGCGGAATGTCGGCGGCACGCACGCCCATCTGGCGCGCGGGGTCGCCCGCACCCGGTTGCTCGACCTTGATCACCTCGGCGCCCAGTTCCGCCAGCAGGCTTCCCGCGAAGGGCCCGGCGATCACGATTCCGGCCTCGAGAACACGCAGGCCCTCCAGCGGGCGACGGGCAGGCCGTGGCCCCGCGGAATCCGGCGACGGGGCACCCACGGACGCACCAGAAGCAGCGTTCTTTCGTGACGGCGGTGTGGAGGCATGCGCCGGCTGGCCCTCCAGCGCCCACAGCGCGCCCTCCTCCCGCAGGGCCTGCACCTGCTGCGCGCCCATGCCCAAGCGTGCCAGCAGCGCGGTCGCCCCGTCGCCCGGGCGTGGGCCCGGATGGCGCACGGCGCCGGGCAGCGCATCGATCCTGGGCAACGGCGCGGGCATGGCGATCCGCCGTCCCGTGGCGTCGGCGATGCGCACGATGTCGCCGCGCGCCAGGACCTGCTCGTTGCGCAGCAGGTCCGCCGTGTCCAGGATGAGGCCGGCAACGACATCGACCTCCTGCGCCAGCCGCAGGACCTCCTCGGCATCATGCGCATGCATCCATTGCGCAATGACCGCGTCCAGGGCATCCATGTTCGCCCGCCGCCCCTGCGGCGTGGCGAAACGGGGATCGCTGCACAGGGCCTCCCCGCCGACGAGGCGCATCAGCCGCTCCGCGACCGAGGCAGTGGCCGCCGAGATCGTGACGAAGCGCCCGTCGCGCGTGGGGTACAGGTTGGCGATGCTCCAGTTCATCGGAAAGCGGTTGCCGCAGCGTGGCTCCGCATGTCCCTGCACCGAGGCGACCGGCAACTGCCACTCGTTCATGCGCAGCAGGGTTTCGTGCAGGCCCAGGTCCACGCGCTGCGGCCGTTGGTCGGCCAGCCGGCCGTGCCGCAGTTCCACCAGCGCCAGCAGCGCCGCCATCGTGCCGCTGGTCGCGTCGGCCAGCGGGAACTCGGGCTGCAGCGGCGGCCCGTCCTGCGCGCCGGTCAGGGCGACCAGGCCCGTGGCACAGGCCGCGAACTCCGGCCGCGTGCTGCCACGCCACGACGCCGGCAGGTCGGCTCCCGGCGCGAACACGCGCGTGAGCTGGCCGCCCAGCTGCGCGGCTGCGGCGATCTCCTGCACGGCCCGCCCCTGCTCGGAATCGTCGACCAGGAGGATGTCGGCCTCGCGAACGGCGGCCGCCAGCACCGCCTGCGCCGACGGCCGCTGCACATCCAGCGCGAGCGAGCGCTTGTTGCGCCCGATGATGGGCCACCAGACTTCCTGCACCGCGGCGCTCCCGAGCCGGCGGATCGCCGAGCCGCCGGGCGGTTCCACGACGGTGACCTCCGCGCCGAAGTCCCCCAGGAGCGCGGCCCCGAAGGCGGCGGCCGGTGTGTCCGTCGCCTCCAGCACCTTCAATGCCAATGCCATCGCGGATCAGCCCGGGTTCGACAGGAGGCTCGTTCGCTCGCAAGCCACGGCGTCGCGCATGGAAGTCCTCTTTCGGCTCAGTAGGACTTGGGCAGGCCGAGGACCTTGTCGGAGATGAAGTTGAGCACCATCTGCTGGCTGATCGGCGCGATCTTCAGGTGCCGCGCTTCCATCCAGAAGCGCGAGACGTGGTATTCGGTCGACATGCTGAACCCGCCGTGGAACTGCATCGCCCGGTCCGCGGCCTCGAAGCCCGCCTCCGAGCCGAGGAACTTCGCGGCGTTCGCCTGCGGCCCGCAGGGCTGGCCTTCGTCGAACAGCCGGGCCGCCTTCTGCGTCATCAGCTCGGCCGCTTCGAGCCGGATCCAGCTGTCGGCGAGCGGGTGCGCGACCGCCTGGTTCTTGCCGATCGGGCGATCGAAGACGATCCGGTCCTTGGCGTACTGCACGGTCAGGTTCAGCGCCCCGCGGCCCAGGCCGATGGCGGTGTAGGCCACGGCGATCCGCTCGGGGTTGAGGCCGTCGAGCAGGCAGCGGAAGCCCTTGCCCTCCTCGCCGACGATCTCGTTTTCGAACACTTCGAAGTCCTCGAAGACCATTTCGTTGCTGTCGACCGCATTGCGCATGATCTTGTCGATGCGGTTGATCTCGACGCCTTTCTTGCCCTTGAGCCGGGTCAGGAACAGCGTCATGCCGTCGAAGGGGCGCTCCGGGTTGCGCGGGCTGGTGCGGGTCAGCAGCAGGATGCGGTCCGCGTTCTTGGCATTGGAGATCCAGACCTTGCGGCCGTTCACCAGGTAGCGCTTGCCGTCCTTCTTCGCGAAGGTCTTCAGGCGCGAGGTGTCGACGCCGTTGTCCGGCTCGCTCACCCCGAAGCACATCATCTCCTCGCCGCTCGCCAGCCGCGGCAGGAACTCCTTCTTGATCTCCTGCGACGCGTGGTGGATGACCGGCCCTGGAGGGAACACGTAGTACTGGAAGACCGAGTTGCCGTTGAAGCCGCAGCGCTGGCCGAGCTCATCCAGGACGACGCCGACCTCGCTGAGGCCCAGGCCCATGCCGCCGTACTGCTCGGGCATGAAGATGCCCAGCCAGCCGCCCTTGGCGAGCGCATCCTTGAAGTCCCACGGGTACTCCTTGTCGCTGTCCATGCGGCGCCAGTAGTCGAGGCCGAACTCGTCGGCGATCTTGCGGATCGAGTCGCGGATCATCTGCAGGTCGTTGCTGTCGGCGGTGGTCATCGTTCGGTTCCAGTCAGGGTTGGCGGGGCGTGGAGGGTTCAGGCCCGCGGGGGAATCAGTTCGAGCGGCGTCAGCGCGTCCTGGGCCGACAGGTCGCCGAGCTTCTCGCCCAGGTAGCGGCCGCGGATCGCGCGGCGCATGATCTTTCCGTTCTTGGTCTTGGGCAGGCCCTCGACCACGACCACCCGGGCCGGCGCCATGGCCTTGCCCAGCAGCCTGGCGACGGCCGCGATCAGCGTGTCGGCATCGGGCTTGCCGGCACCCGGCCGCGCCACCACGAAGGCCACCACGCTCTGGCCCTTCATCTCGTCGGGCACGCCGATCACGGCCGCCTCGGCGATCCCGGGCTGGGCCACCAGGGCGGACTCGATCTCGGACGGGCCGACGCGCCGGCCGCCGATCTTCAGCGTGTCGTCGGAGCGGCCGTGGATGTGCCAGTAGCCGTCGGCGTCGATGCTGGCCAGGTCGCCATGGACCCAGGTGTCGGGCCAGCGGCTCCAGTAGGTGTCCAGGTAGCGCGCGTCGTCGCGCCAGAAGCTGTGGGTCATGCCCACCCAGGTGTTGTGCACCGCCAGCTCGCCGATCTCGTCCGTCGGCCGGCCGTCGCCGTCGAGCACGTCGACGTTCATGCCCGGCAGCGGGCCGCAAAAGGAGGCCGGCGCCTGCGGCAGGATCGTGTAGCACGACAGGATGCCGCCGCCGGTCTCAGTGCCGCCCGAGTAGTTGAGGATCGGCAGGCGGCGCTCGCCGACGGCCTCGAACAGCCAGTGCCAGGTCGGGTCGTCCCAGGCCTCGCCGGTGGAGGCGAAGGCGCGCAGCGAGGACAGGTCCGCCCGCGGCCGGGCGCCGTCGCTGCGGGCGCGCAGCCCGCGCGCCGCGCTCGGCGCGATGCCCTGCACGGTCACGCCGTTGCGCTCGACGATCTGCCACAGGCGGTCGACCGAAGGGTGGTCGGGCAGGCCTTCGACCATCACCATGCCCGACCCGCACTGCAGGCATCCCAGGATCATCAGCGGGCCCAGCATCCAGCCCATGTCGGCGATCCAGCCCAGCATGTCGCCGGGCTGCAGGTCGAAGGCATAGCCGAAGTCGATCGCCGCCTTCAGGGCGAAGCCGACGTGCGAGTGGACGATCCCCTTGGGCAGCCCGGTGGTGCCCGAGGTGTAGATGATCATCAGCGGATGGTTCGGGTCCAGCGCCAGCGGCGGTGGCGGCGCCGTGCCGTCGGCCAGCGGCGCGGCCACGTCCTGCCACCAGTGGTCGCGCCCCGGTGCCATGGCGACGGGCTCGCCGCTGGCGCAGATCACCACCAGGTGCCGGACGGAGGGCGACGCGGCCACGGCGCCGTCGGCGATCTCCTTCATCGGCACCGGCTTGCCGCGGCGCGTGGTGCCGTCCACGGTGACCAGCACCTTGGCCTCGGCGGCCTGCAGCCGCGTCGCCAGCGATTCGCTGCCGTAGCCGGAGAACGCCGGCACGCTGACCGCACCGATCTTCGCGCAGGCCATGACGGCCACCGTGGCCTCCGGCACCACCGGCAGGAACAGGCCGACGCGGTCGCCCTTGCCCACGCCCAGGCGCTCGAGGCCGGCGGCGAAGCGGTCCACCTCCACCTTAAGTTCCGCGAAGCTGAGGCTGCGGCGCTGGCCGCCGTCGCCCTCGTAGACCACGGCCGTGCGCTGCGCCTGCGCGGGATCGGCGGCGTGGCGGTCCACGCAGCTTTCGACGACGTTCAGCGTGGCGCCCTGGAACCACTGCGGGAAGGCGTGGCCGCGCGCGGCGTCGCGCACCTTGGCGACCGTGCCATGCAGGGGGATGCCCAGGTCTTCGGCCGCGGCCGGCCAGAACCATTCCGGGCGGTCGACCGATGCCCGGTGCAGGGCCGCCACGGAATCGAAGCCCCAGCGCCGCATCGCCTTCGCGAGGCGGCTGCGGGCGACATGCTGCGGGCCGGGCCGCCAGATGGCGGTGCCGGAGCCGCCGAAGCGTGCTCGACCCTGCATGGGCTCAGGCCTGCTGGGCGGCGGCCTGGCGGGCCGCGGCCGATTCCGCCTTGATCTTGGCCTGCAAGGCTTCGTAGTCCGCGCGCTTGAGCATCAGGCCCGCGCGCTTGCACTCGCAGACGATCTCCTCGCGCTGGTTGTAGCCGGTGTGGCGGAACCAGACGATGCCCGAGTCGGTGCGCTTCTTCGACTCGCGGCGCTCCAGCACTTCGGTCTGCACGTGGATGGTGTCGCCGTGGAACACCGGCTTGGGGAACTTGATCTCCTCGTAGCCCAGGTTGCCCAGCGTCGTGCCGATGGTGGTGTCGATCACGATCACGCCGTTGACCAGGGCCAGCAGGAACATGCTGTTGACCAGGCGCTGCCCGAAGATGGAGTTCTTCGAGTATTCGGCATCGATGTGCAGCGGCGCGCAGTTGTAGGTCAGCGCCGAGAACAGGGTGTTGTCCATCTCGGTGACGGTGCGGCGGATCGGGTGATCGATCAGCAGTCCGGGGGTGAGGTCTTCGTAGCAAAGTCCGGCCATGGCGTGGCTCCTCGTGTGGTGGTTGGCGGGGGGAATCAGGACGCGTTCTGGGCCAGCGCGCGGTGCAGTTCGATCACCTGGCGCGCCGTCTTGACGTGGGCGTAGTCGATGTGCTGGCCTTCGTACAGCACGGCGGCGTTGCCCTGCGCCTCGGCCTGCTCGAAGGCCTCGATCATTCCGCTGTAGAAGATCACGTCCTGCTCGGAGGGCGAGAAGACCTCGTTGGCCACGGCGATGTGCGACGGATGGATCATGACCATGGTGGTGAAGCCCAGCTGCCGGTTCTGGACCGCGAAGGCGCGCGCGCCGTCCGGATCCTTCAGGTCCTGCCACAGGCCGACCCAGGAGAACTGGCGGCCCGCCGCACGGGTGGCCAGCAGGGCGCGGCTGCGCAGGTACAGCGTCTCGGTGCCGTGCGCCGTGAACTGAAAGCCGATGGAGCGCGAGACGTCCGCGTCCTTGGCGGTGCCGGCGAACAGCGTGGCCACGCGCGGCGTGGCCGCCAGGATGTCCTCGCAGTGGGCGTAGGCCTGGGCCGTCTCCAGCGAGGCGACGATCTCGATGCTGCCCGGCGCGACGCCGTTGCGGCGCTCGAAATGCGTGATCAGCGCGTCGAGCCCGATGAAGTCGCGCGGGCCGTAGTTCTTGGGCAGCAGCACGCCGCTGAGTCCGGGCACGACGACCTTCTCCAGGTCGTCGCCGGTCATGCCGGTCTCCAGCGCGTTCAGGCGCACGTAGACCCCGACCTTGCGGCTGCCCGCCGCCAGCGCGCCGATGGAGCGGGCCACCGTCTCGCGCGCCTCGGCCTTCATCGCCAGCGGTACGGCGTCCTCCAGGTCCAGGATCACCCCGTCCGCACCAGCCGCCACGGCCTTGCCGGGCCAGCCTTCCTTGTGGCCAGGTACGAAAAGAACGGATCGCATGGGACGCATCGGGATCTCCTTTACAGTTTGTGCATCATACACAATGCATTATTTATCGGCAAGCACGGCAACCCACTTCGTCGAACGTGCGGGCATGAAATCTCGGGAAGGGAATGCAGCGGCGCCCGGAGGGGCGGCGGGCCTCACGACGGGAACGCGCCCGCCTCGGGCAGCCGGCCGGGAACGGTCAGCGCCGCGCGAGCCGGGGCGCCTGTCCCGCGCTCTTCAGGGCGGCGCCCGATCGCAGACCGAAACGGTCGCCCTTCCCCACAGGAATGGGCTGCGAAACCGCGAGAAGCCTGTCGGCCGCGGCCTCTCGCGCACGATCACAGCGTCGTGGCCAGGCCTCCATCGACAGGCACCATGGCGGCCGTCAAGTACGCGCCGGCGCGCGACGCGAGGTAGATCGCCGCGCCCGCCATGTCGGACGGTGCCGTCAGGCGCTTGAGCGGGATCGGTTCGAGCAGCGTGTCCAGGCCCTTCTTCTCCAGCGTGCCGGCCAGCATCTTGCTGGGGAACTGCCCCGGCGCGATGATGTTCGCCGTGATGTGGCGCGGCGCCAGCAGCCGCGCGAGGTGCCGGGTGAGGTGGTGCAGCGCCGCCTTGGAGGCCGGGTAGGCGTAGGTCTCGTGGCTGGGCGTGTGGAAGGCGTCGATGGAGCCGATGTTGATGATGCGCGCCGGGTCCTCGTGGGTGCCGGCCGCCTCCAGCAGCGGCACCAGTTCCTTCGTGATGAAGAAGCAGCCCTTGACGTTGAGGTCGAACACCTTGTCCCAGCCCGACTCGGGATATTCGGCCAGCGGCGCCGCCCACAGCGCGCCGGCGTTGTTGACCAGCACGTCCAGCGCCGACTCGTGCTCGCGCAGCCGCGCCACCATCTGCCGGCGCTGCTCGGCCGAGGCGATGTCGCAGGGCAGCGCCGTGCAGTGCCCGAAGCGCCGCAGTTCCTCGGCCGTGGCCTCGCACTTGGCCGCGTCGCGCGAACAGATGTAGACGCGTGCGCCGGCCTTGACGAAGCCTTCGGCGATGGCCTGGCCGATGCCGCGGCTGGCGCCCGTCACCAGCACGCGCTTGCCGGCGACGCCGAACAGTTCCTGGATGATGTTCCCGGAGGAGGCTTGCGATTCCATGTCTGTGTTTCCTTTCTGCTCAATCTGCCGCGAAGGCCTTGCCGCCGGCCAGCAGCGCGTCGATCTCCTGCTCGGAGCGGATCTCGCGCAGCACCTGCCGCGTGTGCTGCCCGACCTGCGCCGTGGGCTCGGCGCGCGACGGCCGGTGGCCGTCGAAGCGCCAGGGCGGGCGCACCAGGGTCTGCCCGCGCGGGTCGCGGTCCAATAGCTCCAGCCACTGGACTTGCGGATGGGCGGCGAGCTCCAGCATGCCCAGCACCGGGGCGAAGGGCACGTCGGCGGCGGTCAGCCGCTCCTCCCAGACCGCGCGCGGATGCTTGAGGAACTCCTGCTCCAGGATGGCCGCCAGCGCGTGGTAGTGGGCCGGCACCATGCGGTCCGCATAGCGGCGAAAGCGCGGATCCTCCAGCAGGTCCTCGCGCCGCACGGCGCGCGCGAGCGCGGCCCAGAACTTCTCCGAGCTCGACAGGTGCATCGTGATGGCACCGCCCGACGCCGTGTTGAAGCAGAAGTTCTGCGCCTGCGGATGGCGCGACTCGCGCGTCGGGCTCTCGCCGGTCTCGAAGGCCTGCGTCATGGCGTCGACGGTCAGCAGCGAGATGGCCTCCATCAGCGAGGTCTCCACCAGCGCGCCGCGGTGCTGCGGCGCGCCCCCGCGGCCCACCAGCGCCGCCAGGATGCCCATGGCCATGCTGACGCCGGTGGCCAGGTCCGCGATGCAGGTGCCGGTCAGGCGCGGCCGGTCGGGGTCGTTCATGACCGAGTAGATGCCGCCGTAGCTCTGGCCGATGCTGTCGTAGGCGGGGCGGTCGCGCAGCGGGCCGCCGCTGCCGAAGCCCGAGACGGAGGCATAGACCAGCCCCGGATGCAGCGCGCGGCAGGCCGCCGCGCCCAGGCCGAGCGCGTCCATCTTGCCGGGCCGCATGTTCTCGATCAGCACGTCGAAGCGCGGCAGCAGCGCGCGGACCGTCTCCAGCCCCTCGGGGGACTTCAGGTCCACGGCGATGCTCTTCTTGCCGGCGTTGTACTGGACGTAGTAGTGGCTGTCGATGCCCACGTTGCGGCGGAAGGCGTCGCCCTCGGGCGGCTCCACCTTGACCACGTCCGCCCCCAGGGCGGCCAGCAGCGACCCTGCGTACGGCGCGGAGATGTAGGCCCCGACCTCCAGCACACGGATTCCGTGCAGCGGCTTACCCTTCATGTTCTTGCGTCCCCTCTCGAGTTGCGCCGGACCTGCCGGGCTCCAGGCGTGACGCCTGGCAGGTCAATGGCCTCGGTTATTATGCATTATGTATTCTGTTGGAGACAAGCCGCTGCCAGTGCAATGGTGCGGAAGCATCAGCATCGTCGACCGTCACGCTGAAGTCCATCGGCCGAGCCATGATCCCGCCGCATCCGGCACGGCCGACCCGCCGGTTGCAGCGCCGTCGCGCCCCTTTTCCGGAAACGACCGGTGCGTCATGCAGCCAGCTCTCCCGATGTTTGCTTGGAAATCGATAATGCATTATGCTTTTCCAAGCAGCGCGTGACGGCAGCCCTTCGCCGCCGCAGCGCATCCACAACGAGGTGACAACCATGCTCAAGCCCCTGCTGGCCCTGGCCAGTGCCACCCTGCTCGCCGTCGGCCTGCCCGCGGCCGCGCAGCAGCCGCCCCTGCCTGCGCTGATCCGCATCGTCGTGCCCGCGGCCCCGGGCTCCAGCACGGACGCCTTCGCACGCGCCATCGCCAACGATCTGGGCACGCGCACCGGCCGCAGCATCATCGTCGAGAACAAGCCCGGCGCCGGGACGATGCTGGGCTCCGCGGCAGTGGCCAAGGGGCCGAAGGACGGCTCGCAGCTGCTGATCAACTCGACGTCCCTGGTGTCCACCGCCGCCACCATGAAGAGCCCGCCGCTGGACGTGGTCAACGATCTGGTCCCGGTCGCGCTGCTGGAGCAGAATCCCCTGGTGATGGCGGCATCGGTCAGCAGCAACATCAAGACGCCTGCGGAACTGGTGGCTGCCGCGCGCGCCGGCTCCGTGACGCACGGCACCACCGGCGTGGGCTCCATCGCCCACATCGGGCAGGAACTGTTCGCCGACGCGGCCAAGGTGCCGATCCGGCACGTGCCCTACAAGGGAACGGCGCTGGCCGTGATGGACATGGCGAGCGGCGTCATCGACACCGTGATGGCGACCTGGACCACCGTGGCCCCTGGCGTGAAGAGCGGCCGCGCGCGGCTGATCGGCGTCTCCTCGCTCGAGCCCAGCGCCGCGTTCCCGAACGTGCCGACGCTGGCCTCCGTGGCGCCCGGCTTCTCCCTGGACCTCTGGCTCGGCATCTTCGCGCCCGCGGGCACGCCGCCGGCGGTGGTGCAGTATCTCAACCACGAGATCAACGAGATCTCCCGCAGCGAGAAGCTGCGCGAGATGTACGCGGCCGACGGCGGCGTGCCGCTGCAGCTCACGCCCGAGGAGATCCACGCGCGCATGCGCAGCGACTTCGCGACCTTCAAGAAGCTCGCGGTCGACAAGAACATCACCGTCGAATAACCCGCCTCCACCTGAACACGGAAGGACAGACATGCGCTTCGGCATCGCCACCTACGGTTTCCGCCCCGACCACATCGTGCCGCTGGCACGGCACGCGGAATCGCTCGGCTTCCACGGCATCTGGCTCGGCGAACACATCCTCGAGCCCAAGGAATTCGAATCGGAGCACCCCCACGACGAGGGCAAGGCGGTGGTGCCGGTGCACACGCGCGCACGCACCATGTACGACATGTGGACCATGGTGGGCGGCATCCTGGGCGCCACCAGCCGGCTCACCGTCACCACCGGCATCTACCTGCTGCCGCTGCGCCATCCAGTGGCCACGGCCCGCGCCGCGATCACCGCGCAGCAGATCGGCGGCGGCCGCTTCAACCTGGGCATGGGCGCGGGCTGGTGGAAGGAAGAGTCCGAGAACCTGGGCATGCCGTTCGAAGGCCGCATGAAGCGCTACAACGAATCGCTGCGCGTGCTGCCCAGGCTGTTCGCCGGCGAATGGGTCGCCAACGAGGGCCCGGCCTTTCCGTTCCAGACGCTGCGCGTGACCGAGGAGCCGGTGCACATCCCCATGATCTTCGGCGGCACCGCGCCCAAGGCGCTGGACCGCGCCGCACGCGCGGGCGCCGGCTGGTACGGCCCGATGGTCAAGCCCGAGGAGTCCATCGCGCTGATGAACCAGATCCGCGAGCGCCGCGAGGCGATGGGGCTGACCACGCCCTACTCCTACCAGGCGCGCGTCTGGGGCGAGCCCACGCCGGAGCTGATGCAGCCTTACCTGGACGCGGGCTTCGACACGCTGGTGCTGCCCTGCGAGACCTTCCAGGGCAGGCTCGCCTTCGACATGACGCTGGACCAGAAGTACCGCCGCCTCGAACAGATCGCGCGCGACATGAAGCTGCAGGCATGACCACCCCGCCCGCGACCGGCATGGACGAAGCCGCGCAGCTGGCGCAGCAGTTCGAGGCGCAGCCCCTGCCCGCGCTGCTGGCGCAGGCCCGCGCGCTGGCGCGCTCGGCGCACGGCGCGCTGGTGAGCTACTCGCGCAAGGTGTTCATCCCGCTCACGCGGCTGTGCCGCGACAGCTGCGCCTACTGCACCTTCGCCACCGTGCCCTCGCGGCTGCCGCGCGCCTTCCTCACGCCCGAGCAGGTGCTGGAGATCGCGCGCGCCGGCCAGGCCGCGGGCTGCCGCGAGGCGCTGTTCACGCTGGGCGACAAGCCGGAGCTGCGCTACGACAGCGCGCGCGAGGAGCTCGCGCAGCTGGGCTACGCCAGCACCGTCGACTACCTGGCCGCGATGTGCGCGCTGGTGCTGCGCGAGACCGCGCTGCTGCCGCACGTCAACGCCGGCGTGATGCCGCGCGAGGACATCGCGCGGCTGCGCGAGGTCTCGATCTCGCAGGGCCTGATGCTGGAGTCGGTCTCCGAGCGGCTGTGCGCGCGCGGCGGCCCGCACTTCGGCTCGCCCGACAAGCAGCCGGCCGCGCGGCTGGCGATGCTGGAGGCCGCCGGCGAGCTGGCCGTGCCGTTCACCACCGGCATCCTGATCGGCATCGGCGAGACGCGTGCCGAGCGCATCGCCGCGCTGCTGGCCATCCGCGACCTGCACCGCCGCCACGGCCACGTGCAGGAGGTGATCGTGCAGAACTTCCGCGCCAAGCCCGGCACGCGCATGGCCGGCTGCGAGGAGCCCGGGCTCGACGACCTGCTGTGGACCGCCGCCGCGGCGCGCCTCGTGCTGGGCGCCGCGGCCAACATCCAGGTGCCGCCGAACCTCTCGGACCGCCACTACCCGCGGCTGCTGGAGGCCGGCATCAACGACTGGGGCGGCATCTCGCCCGTCACGCCCGACCACGTCAACCCCGAAGCCGCCTGGCCCGCCATCGCGGCGCTGGCGCGCAGCACGCGCGACGCGGGCCTGACGCTGGTGGAGCGGCTGGCCGTGTACCCGGCCTACTGCGGCGACGCCGACCGCTGGCTGGCGCCGCCGCTGGCCGCGCGCGTGCGCCGCGAGGTCGATGCCGAAGGCCTGCCGCGCAGCGATGCGTGGGTGGCGGGCGATGCCGCGGCGCCGCCCGCCCGGCCGCGCGCCGCCGCGCGCGGAACGGCCGATGCCTGGTCGCCGCTGCGCAGCGCGATCGCCCGCGCGCAGGACGGCCAGCGGCTGGACGAAGCGCAGATCGCCCGGCTCTTCTCCGCGCGCGACGACGCCTTCGACGCCGTCTGCGAGGCCGCGGACGCGCTGCGCCGCGCCACCGTCAGCGACACCGTGGGCTACGTCGTCAACCGCAACATCAACTACACCAACATCTGCCAGCACGCCTGCCGCTTCTGCGCCTTCGCCAAGGGCCGCGGCGCCGAGGACCTGCGCGGCCAGCCCTACGACCTCGACGCCGCGGAGATCGCGCGCCGCGTCGCGGAGGCCTGGCAGCGCGGCGCCACCGAGGTCTGCATGCAGGGCGGCATCCACCCCGCCTACACCGGCGACACCTACGTGGAGCTGTGCCGCATCGTCAAGGGCGCGCAGCCGTCCATGCACGTGCATGCCTTCTCGCCGCTGGAGATCCTGCACGGCGCACGCACCACCGGCATGGGCCTGGCGCCCTACCTGCGCCGCCTGCGCGAGGCCGGCCTGGGCACGCTGCCCGGCACCGCGGCCGAGATCCTGGACGACGAAGTGCGCGCGGTCATCTGCCCCGACAAGCTGAACACCGCCGAATGGCTGGAGGTCATGGAGACCGCCCACGGCGTGGGCCTGCGCAGCACCGCGACGATGATGTTCGGCCACGTGGAGCGCCCGCTGCACTGGGCGCGCCACCTGCTGCGCATCCGCGACCTGCAGCAGCGCACCGGCGGCTTCACGGAGTTCGTGCCGCTGCCCTTCGTGCACCGCGAGGCGCCGATGCACCGCAAGGGCCTGTCGCGCCGCGGGCCGACCTGGCGCGAGGCCGTGCTGGTGCATGCGGTGGCGCGGCTGGTGCTCCACCCGCTGGTGCCGCACGTGCAGGCCTCGTGGGTCAAGATGGGCCGCGACGGCGTGCGCGCCTGCCTGCAGGCCGGCGCCAGCGACCTGGGCGGCACGCTGATGAACGAAAGCATCTCGCGCGCGGCCGGCACCGTGCACGGCCAGGAGCTGCCGCCCGCGGACATGGAGGCGCTGATCCGCGCCGCCGGCCGGCAGCCGCGCCAGCGCACCACGCTGTACGCCGACGCCCCCGCCGGCCAGCGCGAGACGTCCTACGCCGCGGCGCCGCTGGCGGCCGTGGTGCTCACCCCGCCGCGCCGCCGGTCCAGCGCCGCGCCGGCCACCGACCGCACAGGAGTTCCCGCATGAGACACCGCACCACGGCCCGCAAGGGCGGAGCCATCCAATGAGCACGGAGAAGCACACCATCGCCGTACTCGGCGGCACCGGCGCGGAAGGCAGCGGCATCGCGCTGCGGCTCGCGCACGCCGGCCACCACGTGATCCTGGGCTCGCGCGATGCGGACAAGGCCGCGCGCGTGTGTGCCGAGCTGCGCCAGCGCTCGCCCGCCGCCAGCCTCGCCGCCGCCCCGAACGCCGAGGCCGCCGCGGCGGCGCAGATCGTGTTCCTGACCGTGCCGCACGCCGCGCAGCAGGCCACGGTGCGCGAGGTGCAGGGCGCACTGGCCGGCAAGATCCTGGTGGACGCCACGGTGCCGCTGGTGCCGCCCAAGGTCGCGCGCGTGCAACTGCCCGAGGGCGGCTCCGCCGTGGCGGCCGTGCAGAAGCTGCTGGGCGAGGCAGTGCGCGTGGTGGCCGCCTTCCAGAACGTGTCGGCGCACCACCTGCGCGACCTGGCGCACGCGCCCGACTGCGACGTGCTGGTCTGCGGCGACGACCCCGAGGCGCGCCAGACGGTGATCGGGCTCGCGGCCGACATGGGGCTGCGCGGCGTGCACGCCGGCGTGCTGGCCAACGCGGCGGCAGCCGAGGCCCTGACCTCGGTGCTGATCGCCATCAACATGCGCTACAAGGTGCCGGGCGCCGGCATCCGCATCACCGGGCTGGCGAGCACCTGACCCGCAGCACCACGCCATGAACCCGGACGCCGCCGCGCATCCCCCCTGCTCGCCGTCCACCGGCGACGGCGAGTTGCGCCTGCGCGCGCTGCGCGGCATCCCGGAAGTGCGGCCCGGCGACGACCTGTGCGCGCTGGTGCTCCGGGCGCTGGCCGACAGCGGCGAAACCCTGCGCGACGGCGACGCGTTGGTGCTGGCGCAGAAGATCGTCTCCAAGGCCGAGGGCCGCCTGATGGACCTGGCGACCGTGCGCCCCGGCGCGCGCGCCGAGGCCCTGGCGGCCGAGGCCGACAAGGACCCGCGGCTGATGGAGCTGGTGCTGCAGGAGTCGCGCGAGGTGCTGCGCTGCCGGCGCGGCGTGGTCGTCGTCGAGCACCGGCTGGGCTTCGTGATGGCCAACGCGGGCATCGACCAGTCGAACGTGGCGCAGCACGGCGCAGGCGTCGCGCTGCTGCTGCCGGTGGACCCCGACGCCTCCTGCGCGGCGCTGCGTGCGGGCCTGCGCGCGGCCACCGGCGCCGACGTGGCGGTGCTCGTCATCGACAGCCACGGCCGCGCCTGGCGCAACGGCGCCGTCGGCGTGGCCATCGGCGTGGCCGGCATGGCGGCCGTGGCCGACCTGCGCGGGCAGGCCGACCGGCACGGCCGCGCGCTGCGCGTCACGGAAGTCGGCGCGGCCGACGAACTGGCGGCCGCGGCGTCGCTGCTGATGGGGCAGGCCGCCGAAGGCCGCCCCGTGGTGCTGGCGCGGGGCCTGCCCTGGCCCCGCGGCGACGGCCGCGCGCGCGACCTGGTACGGCCGCGGGCGCAGGATTTGTTCCGCTGAAGGAAAGGACGGGAGTCATGATCATCGCGCTCGCAGGCGGCGTCGGCGGTGCCAAGCTCGTGGACGGGCTGGCCGCCGTGCTGCCGCCCGCGGAGTTGCTGGCCGTGGTGAACACCGGCGACGACTTCGACCACCTGGGCCTGCGCGTCTGCCCCGACCTGGACACGGTGATGTACACCCTGGCCGGCCGCGCCAACCCCGAGACGGGCTGGGGCCTGGCCGGCGAGAGCTGGCAGTTCATGCAGGCGCTGGAGCGGCTGGGCGGCGAGACCTGGTTCCGCCTGGGCGACCAGGACCTGGCCACGCACGTGCGCCGCACCGGCCTGCTGGCGCAGGGGCGGACGCTGTCGGAGGTGACCGCGTCGCTGTGCGCCGCGCTCGGCGTCGCGCACCGCGTGCTGCCCATGTCGGACGACCCGGTGCGCACCATGGTGCGCATCGACGAGGGCGAGATCGGCTTCCAGGACTACTTCGTGCGCCGGCACTGCGAGCCCGTGCTGCGCGGCCTGCGCTACGCCGGCGCCGAAGCGGCGCGGCCCGCGCCGGGCCTGCTCCAGGCGCTGGGGGACGCACGCCTGCGGGCCATCGTGCTGTGCCCCTCCAATCCCTACCTCAGCATCGCGCCGCTGCTGGCCATGCCCGGCATGCGCGAGCGGCTGCGCGCCGCGCGCGTGCCGGTGGTCGCGGTTTCACCGATCGTCGGCGGCCAGGCGATCAAGGGGCCGGCGGCCAAGATCATGCGCGAGCTGGGGCACGCGCCTTCCGCGCTGGAAGTCGCGCGGCACTACCGGGGGCTCGTCGACGGCTGCGTGCTGGACCATGCCGACGCCGCGCTGTCGGAAGACGTCGCCGCGCTGGGCATCGCGCCGCTGGTCACGGCCACCGTCATGCACGCGCGCGAGGACCGCGCGCGGCTGGCGCAGGAAGTGCTGGCCTTCGCGCACCAGGTGGCCGCGAACCCGCCGGGGGCGCGGTGAATCCACTGCTGGTACTGCCGGTGAAGTCCCTCGCGGGCGGCAAGAGCCGGCTCGCGCTGCACCTGGCCCCTGCGCAGCGCCGGTCGCTGAATGCCGAGCTGCTGGCGCGCACGCTCGCGCTGGCGGCGCGCTTTCCTTCGCTGGAGCACACGCTCGTGGTGAGCCGCTGCCCCGAGGTGCTGGCCATGGCGCGCGCGCGCGGCGCGGCCGTCCTGGTGGAACAAGGCTGCGGGCTCAACACCGCCGTCGCGCAGTCGCTGCAGCTGCCCATGCATGCGCAGGACCGCCCCGGCAGCCGGGTCCTTGTCCTCTCCTGCGACCTGCCGCTGGCCAGCGAGCAGGACCTGCGCGCCCTCGCCGCCCACGACGGCGTCGTGCTGGCCACGGACCGCGCCGGCACCGGCACCAACGCGCTGGGCCTGCCCCGCGGCCTGCCCTTCCAGCCGCACTACGGCCCAGCCAGCCGCCAGCACCACACGGCCGAGGCGGCGCTGCGCGGCCAGCCCTGCCGCGTGCTGCACCGGCCGGGGCTGGCCTTCGACCTGGACACGTGGGACGACTACCGCGAATGGCAGCGGCAGCCGGAAGGGCACGCCCGCGGCGAGACGCCGCGCCTGGCGGCCTGAACGCCGCTCAGGGCTGCAGCAGCCGCACCAGCGCCGACACGTCCGGCAGCGACTCCAGGCCCTCGACGGCGGCCGCCAGCCGCGTGGCCGTGTCCGCCGCCAGCGGCCGCACGGCCAGGCTCGCGCAGTCGGCCGCCTTGGCGGCGAACTCCGCGGCCGACATCGGGTTCTCGGGATGGCCGCGCGGCAAGTCCACGCGCGCCTCCAGCCGGCGGCCGTCGCGCAGCACCAGCACCACGTGGGCCGGCGTGATGGAGCGGCCCCAGCCGCGCTCGATCGCCTCGTCCACATGGGGCCGCACGCGTGCGGCCAGCGCGCGCACCTCGTCGCGCTGCAGCGCCTCCGGGCCGAAGTGGCCCAGCCGCAGGCCACCGTCGATCCAGGCCGCCGCGACGCAGTACGGGATGCTGAATTGCGCGTCCACCACCGTGCGCGGGCTGGCGCGCACGGCCTCGGGCACGCAGACCATCTGGTAGCCGGACTGGTTGACGCCCACGTGCACGGCCTCGACCTCCGCGCCATCGCCCGCCTGCGCGCGCAGCTGCAGCACCGCATCCACGGCCGAGTGCGTGTTGCGGCAGCTGGCGTAGGGCTTGTAGCTCAGATTCAGCAGTTCGAAGCGGCGCCCCAGGTCCTCGCGCGCGGCGTCGGCGTGCGCCTCGCCGCGCAGGTACAGCGGGAAGAAGCCGTAGTCGCCCTCGAACACGCCCTGCACGCCGTGGATGCCCTTGCGCGCCATCTGCACGGCCACCAGCGCGGCCTGCGCGGCCATGCCCGGCAGCACGCGCTTCATCAGCGAGGCCTCGCGCGTCACCTGCAGGTTGCCGGCCACGGCGCTGTAGACGATGCCCAGGGCGTCGCGCAGCTGCGCCTGCGGCAGGCCCAGCGCCCTGCCGGCCGCGGCCGTTGCGCCGAAGTAGCCCAGCAGCGCCGTGTAGATGAAGCCGCTGCGCATCACGTCCATGCGGATGGCCGTGCCGAGCCGGCAAGTCACTTCCAGCCCCGCGGCGACGGACGCGACCAGTTCGTCGCCCGGCAACCCGCCGCGCAGCTGGGCGGCCGCGAGGGCCGCGGGCACGGCGGTGATGCCGGCGTGCAGGATGGCCGCGTCGTGGGTGTCGTCGAAGTCGCGCGCATGCGCCATCGCGGCGTTGGCCCAGGCGGCATGGTGCGCCGGGTAGCGGCCACCGAAGGCGAGCAGGCCCGCCTGCGGCGCGCCGCCCCACTCCTGCACCAGGCTCGCGACCTCGCCGATGGCCGCGGCCGAGGAACCCGCCAGCGCGCAGGCGAGGGTGTCGAGGATGTTGGTCTTGACGGCCGCCACCACGCGCGCATCGAGCTGCGCCGCCTGCAACCCGGCCGCGAAGCGCGCCAGGTCGACGGCCAGGTCGGACCGCTCGGAGGATGGGGCCGTACCGGATGCAGACGCAGCAGGCATCGGGAGTTCCGCAGCCATGTCGCTACTGCCGCACGATGCCGGCCTTGTCCAGCACCTGCTGCATGACGCCGATTTCGTCCTGCTGGGCCTTGCCGAAGGCCTCGCCGCACAAGGGGTACGGTATCAATCCGCGCTTGTCCATGCTGGCCAGAGAAGCCGGCGACGCCAGCGCCTGGCCCACCGCCTCGCGCACCTGCGCGAGCACGGCCGGCGGCGTCTTCGCCGAAGCGTAGACGCCGAACCAGGGCAGCAGGTTGTAGCCCGGCACCCCGGCCTCGCTGGCCGAGGGAACGTCCGGCAGCTCCTTGATGCGCTGCACACCCGCGACGGCCACCGGCCGCAGCTTGCCGCCCT
Organism: Pseudorhodoferax sp.; assembly: GCF_047601025.1. Taxonomy (NCBI): domain Bacteria; kingdom Pseudomonadati; phylum Pseudomonadota; class Betaproteobacteria; order Burkholderiales; family Comamonadaceae; genus Pseudorhodoferax; species Pseudorhodoferax sp. The sequence continues at coordinate 4,458,830 of NZ_JASGJZ010000001.1, read as the reverse complement.
GGTAGAACGGCGTGGCCGAGATGTGGTCGATCATCATCATGTCGACCTGCCCGCCGCCCACCTCGGTCAGCGCCGTCACGCTGGAGCGGTACGGCACCCCGGTGAGCTTGATGCCGGCGGACTGCGCGAACAGCTCGCCGGCCAGCCGCGTGGTGGCGCTGGCATAGGCGAAGGTCAGCTTGCCGGGCTGCGCCTTGGCCGCGGCCACCACGTCGGCCACGTTCTTCCACGGCGCGCTGCCCGTGATGTTCATGACGTTGCTGGTGCGGGCCACGGCGCAGACCGGCGCGAAGTCGTGCACCGGGTCGTAGGGCATGGTCATCTTCATCAGCGGATCCAGCACCGTCAGCGAGCTGCTGGTAAACAGCAGCGTGTGGCCGTCGGGCGCGGCGACCAGCAGCGCCTGTCCGCCGACGGTGCCCTCGGCGCCGACGCGGTTCTCGACGGTCACCGGCTGCTTGATCTGCGCCGAGAGCGCCTGGGCGAAGTCGCGCGCATTGACGTCGGTCGTGGTGCCTGCGCTGAAGGGCACGATGACGGTCACGGACCGGTCGGGGAAGGCTTGGCCGGCGCACGCGGCGGTCGCCAGCAGCACGGCGGAACACAGCTTCTTGAACATGGACGGTTCTCCGCGATTGAATGTCGGCCGGTCGTGGGTTGCACGACCCACGACTCCATCAATAATGCATCATGCATTAACTTTTCGACTATGCCATACTCCCATGCGATGGTCACGGAGGTCTTCCCTGTGTTCGTTTATTAATGCATGATGCATAATCTGCCATGACTACGCCCACCCCCAGCTTCGCCGCCTCGCTGCCGCCGCTCGAGCGCGCCGTCGTGCAATTCCTGCTCGACTTCGACCGGAACGCCATCGATCCCGCGTCGATGGCCGCGGCGCAGGCGCTGCTGAAGGACCAGCTGGCCGTGCAGGTCGGCGCCTCGCAGCTGCCGTGGTCGCGCGACGTGCGGCGCTTCCTGCGCAAGCCACGGCCCGGCGCCGCCACAGTGGTGGCGGAAGCCGCCACGATGGACGCGGCCGACGCCGCCTACCTGAACGCCACCTACGGCCACGGCTTCGAGTACGACGACGTGGCCGGCAACGCGCATCCGGGCTGCTGCGTGGTGCCGGTGGCGCTGGCCGTCGGCGAGGAACTCGGCGCCAGCCTCGGCCAGGTGGTGGAGGCCATGGTCGCCGGCTACGAGGTCTATGTGCGGCTGGAACGCCTGGCGGCGCCCGAACTCGTCAACATGGGCTGGCATCCGCATGCCGTGATGGCCAACTTCGGCGCGGCCGCGGTGGCCGCGAAGCTGCACGGGCTGGACCTGCAGACCACGCAGCACGCGCTGGCCATCGCCTTCAGCCACGCCTCGGGCTCGACGGAGTTCACCGCCACGGGCGGCTCGATCAAGCGTGCGCATGCCGGCATCGCGGTGCGCAACGGCATCGAATCGGTGGAGCTGGCGCGCACCGGCATCACCGGCCCCACGCACTACCTCAGCGGCCGCAAGGGCTTCTACCGCACCTTCATCCGCCGCGAGGCCGCGGCCGACGCGCCTGCCGTCTTCGCCCCCGGCGCGCCGCTGCGCATCGGCGGCACCTGGTTCAAGGCCTACTGCTGCTGCGGCGCGCACCATGCCTACGTGGACGCCATGGCGCAGGTGCGCGGCCACGCGGCCGAGATCGAGCAGGTGGATGCGCGCATCCAGGCCATGACGGCCAACCTCGCCGGCTCCCCCGACGCGCAGCAGCGCGGCCCGCGCAACATCGAGGAACTGCAGTTCTCGCTGCCGCTGCAGATGGCGCTCTCGGCACTGGGCCTGGGCAACGGCTACGCCACGCACATGGCGTGGATGCAGGGCAGCCTGCCGCTGGACGCGGACTCCGAGGTGGTGCGCCTCGCACGCCGCATCCGGCTGCAGCACAGCCCCGAACTGGACCAGCGCCATCCGCGCAGCTTCGTGGGCGACGTCACCGTGCACTTGCGCGACGGCACGCGGCGCGACATCTTCGTCGACTGCGCCAAGGGCATGCCCGGCAACCCTTTCACCGTGCAGGAGCACCGGGCCAAGCTCGACGAGCTGACGCACGGCGTGATCGGCGCCGCGAACGCGGAGCGCCTGTTCAACCTGATCGACCGGCTGGATGCCGACCAACCGGTGCGCGAGCTCACCGCGCTGCTGCGCGGCTGAACGCCTCTTTCCAACCACCTTCACGGAGACCCACCGGATGCCCACCTCACCGAACCCCGAAGCCGTCCAGCGCCTGCTCGACAAGGAAGAGATCCGCGACGCGATCTGCCGCTACGCCCGCGGCGTGGACCGCGGCGACATGGCGGCCGTGCGCACCGCCTACCACCCCGACGCCTGGGACGAGCACGGCGCGGACTTCGCCGGCCGCGTGGACGACTTCATCCCCTGGGTGGAAAAGCGCCTGGCCGGCAACGACAACTCCATGCACTTCCTGGGCCAGACCCTGATCGAGTTCGCCGGCCCGGACCTCGCCGTGGCCGAGACCTACTTCGCGAGCCGCCGCCTGCTGCATCCCGTGCCCGAAGCCTATGCCGGCATCGTCGGCGCCTCGGACGCCGTCGCGCGCGAAGGCTGGGGCCGCTACGTGGACCGCTTCGAGCGGCGCGACGGGCAATGGCGCGTGGCCCACCGCACGGTGGTCATGGAGGCCTTCTCGCACTCCATCGCCCTGGGCGGCAAGCGGCCCGCGCAGGGCGGGACCTGGGGACGGCGCGACCAGACGGACCGGGTGTACGCACTGCGGGCGGAAGTGCTCCAGGCGGACTGACGCGGGCTCACGCCGGTGCGGCTGCCGCGCCGGCCTGCGGAATGTCGGCGAAGCCTGCCACGCCCTGCCGCGCCAGCCTCACGATCAGGTGTTCCGCCCCGCGCACGATGTGGCGGAACGTCGGCGAGCGCGTCCGGCTCTTCATCCCGCAGACGCAGGACCGAGACGATGATCGGGTGGTACTGCACGGCACACTGCAGCCGGCCCTCGATGCCGGCATGGAAGCCGGTCGGACAAGTGCCTGGCCAGGCTACCCAGCATCTGCGCAAGCCGCGGCGACTGCGCCGACAGGTTGAACCTGTGACGGAGCTCGTGACCAGGCAGGCGATCGGCGCCTGGTCGCCAGCGACAGCGACGCACTCGTGCCGCGCCTGCAGCGCACGCAATGGCACGTGTTCCGCCCCGGCCATGCACGGCGCGGCATCCGCTGCACGAAGGACGCGCCCTGCAGCATGACGGCCGCCGCCTTGGAAGAGGCACAGGCGATGCGCTCGCGCTTGGCCATCGAGCCGACGGTGAAGGCGATGTTCACGCAGGCGCCCCCGGCCGCTCGACGCGATGCCCTGCTGCAGCGCGGCATACGTGCATCACGCCGTTGAGCCTGGAAACGGTGGTCGGGTATCCGCAGAAGCAGATGCCATGAACGGTCCATCGATCAGCACCATCACCCAGGCATGATGCATTGTGCATAAAATTCACCACTTCGCGACGTATCCGCGACCGGCCATTTGAGCAACACCAGCGTAGGGATGCCCATGAACACGACCATCGCCCCCGACATGCAGCGCGAGGAACTGCACCTGCGCCGCATCGAACTGCGCGGCTTCCGCCGCGGCGACGGTCTGTTCGAGGTGGAAGGGCGCATCGTCGACACCAAGCCCTTCGACTTCGCTCCGCCCAGCGGCGCGCGCATGGCCCGGGCGGGCGAGCCGATCCATGATCTTGGGGTGCGCCTGGTCTTCGACGCCGACATGGTGGTACGCGAGGTCCACACCGCCAGCGACGCCTACCCTTACCGCGACTGCGCGCAGGGCGGGCTGCAGCTGCAGGCGCTGGTCGGCCTGCGCATCGGCGCCGGCTGGAACAGCGAGGTGCGCCGGCGCCTGCCGCCCGCCGAGACCTGCACGCACTTGCGCGAACTCCTGATACCGATGGCCACCGCCGCCATGCAGGCCCTCGGGCCGCTGCGGATCGACCAGTTGAACGCAACCGACGCCCAGGACCGGCCCCTCAAGCTCGACAGCTGCTATGCCTATGGCGCCTCGCGCGAGATCGTGCTGCGGCGCTGGCCGGCCTTCCACCGGCCCGCGTCCGAAGGCGCGAGCAGCGCGCTGCTCGGATGATCGACCGACCGGATTCCGGCGACCTGCCATTCGCAGCCCTCACGGACCTGCACCGCCCGCAATGATGTCACCGCAGACCCACATGCAAGCCGTCGCCTTCCACGCCTTCGGAGGCCCGGAGGTGCTGCATATCGTGCAGCGCCCGATGCCGGTACCCACCGCCGACCAGGTGGTGGTGCGCGTCGTCGCCGCCGCCGTCAACCCCACGGACCTGCTGATGCGCGCCGGACTGCAGGCGGCCAGCATGCACGGCCTCGCCCCGCCCTTCGTTCCGGGAATGGAGTTCGCGGGCCACGTGCACACCACCTGCGCCGGCGCGCCGCACCTGCATCCCGGCCAGCCCGTCATGGGCATCGTGCACCCGCGCCAGCCGCAGGGCGGCTGCCACGCGGAGTACGTCGCCGTGCCGGCCGCCTCGCTGGTGCCGGTGCCACCGGGCATCGCGCTCGACGCGGCCGCCACCGTGCCCATGAACGGGCTCACGGCGAGGATCGCGCTGGAACTGCTGGCCCTGCCCCCCGGTGCAAGCCTGCTGGTGACCGGCGGCACCGGCGCGGTGGGCAGCTGCCTGATCCCGCTGGCGCGGCGCGCCGGCCTGCGGGTGGTGGCCGACGCACATCCGGCCGACCGCGCATTGCTGGCGCAGTTGGGCGCGCAGGACATCGTCGCCCGCGGCCCGTCCATGACCGCGGCCGTGCGCGCGCTGTACCCGCAAGGCGTGGACGCACTCGTGGACGGCGCGCTGCTGGGAGAAGCGGCGGCAGCCTGCGTACGCGACGGCGGAGGTGCCGCCCTGCTGCGCAGCCAGCCGCCACCACCGGACGCGCTGCGCGACCGCCTGCACCTGCACCCCGTCCAGGTACTGTCGCGCATCATGTCCACGGCCGAGCTTGCGGAGCTGGCCGAGCGGTTGCAGGACGGCACGCTCAGGCCGCGCATTGCGGCGCGCCTGCCATTCACGCAGGCGGCCGAAGCCCACCGGATGCTGGAACGTGGCGGGCTGCGTGGGCGCGTGGTGTTGCTCTTCAGCGACGCCGTGGCTGCCAAGGCGCCGCGGCAGCCTGCGCCACCATGAATGGCCCGGAATGAAAAAAGGGGCGTAAGCCCCTTTTTTTCAAAGCCCTACAGGCGCCGACGGACGCCTGCAGGCCATAACTTGGAGCGGGAAAACGGTCTCGAACCGTCGACCTCAACCTTGGCAAGGTTGCGCTCTACCAACTGAGCTATTCCCGCATTTTCCAACCGGATGCAGCACCCGGTCAGAACGAATCGGAAGACATGAACTTGCGCTACAGCGCCAGGCCCTGCCCCGACTTCCTCTACCCTGATGAGTGAGAGGAGCTTTGCATTATAGCCAGATTTCAGTGCCCTGGACAAGCGCCCGCATGTGCGGCCCGTTTTGTGTGGTCTCCAGCGTCAGGCTGATGCGCAACCGGCGGGACAGGAACACCCGCAACCGCTCGGCGATCCTCGCATGCAAAGTGCCCCGCAGCGTGACGATTCCCGGCCACACCACCAGTGCCGCCCAATCCGGACCGGCCCGCCGCACGCTCCGGGCAGCCGGCGCAGCCGCCCTCCCTGAACACCGCTCCTACGTTCCGACCTGGGAAGCCCTCTACGTCCGCACCCGACGCGCGCCCCTCGCAGAAGCCGATTCGAGTCCCCCGAGAAGCCGGCCCGAGTCCACCGGCCAGAACGCCCCGGCGTATGGACGGCGACAGACGATGGGCCGCCGCGCCGACTCCAGCGGCAGCATGGCGCACGCCCATGCGCACCTCGCTGGCGGGCCGCGGCGGCAGCAGGCGCTACGCGCTCGCGGCGGCACCGAATCAAGGCGACCGCACCCTCTGCAAAAGCACGCAGGCGCTACGCGCCCGCGGTGGCGCCGCCATCGACCGGCAGGATCGCGCCCGTCACGAAGCTGGCATCGTCGGACAGCAGGAAAGCGATGGCGGCGGCCACCTCACCGGCCTCGCCTTCGCGGCCGATCGGGTGCGCCCGGCGGATGCGCCGGACCGTTTCCGGGTTCTCGAAGCTCCTGGCCGTCATCGGCGTGCGGATCATGCCTGGCGCCACCGCGTTGACGCGGATGCCGAGCGGAGCGAGCTCCAGCGCCATGGAGCGCGTCAGGCCGGAAACGCCGTGTTTGGACGCCACGTACCCCACCCGGTTGGCGACGCCCGTGAGGCCGCAGACGGAAGAGACGTTGACGATCGCCGCCGGCGTCCCGCGCTCCCTGGCTGCACGGGCAAAGGCCTGGCAGATGTGGAACGTGCCGTCCAGGTTGACGGTCATCTGCCGGCGCCACGCCTCGGGTTCGATGTCGAGCAGGTTGTCGACGCCGCGGATGCCAGCGCAATGCACCAGCCCATGCAGGTCGCCACGACGTTCGACGGCCGCCGCGACGAGCGATGCGACCTGCTGCCGGTCGGTGACGTCGGCGCACACACCGACGATCCGCGCGCCATCGCCGAATTCCGAGACGATGCTGTCGAGGGAGGGCTGGCTGACGTCCGCCGCAACGATCGCCGCGCCCTCGTCGATGAGACGCCGGACACACGCGGCGCCGATGCCGCTGCCCGCGCCGGTCACCAGAATGGTTCTGCCTTCGAAGCGCTTCATGGAACCCCTTTGCCGTCCGGCGTCACGCCAAGCCCCCAGGCTGCAGACACTGCGCACAGAAGAAGAGATCTGCACTGGCTGCAGGCCGGATCGCCGCCGTTCAAGAATCGAGAGATATTCTCGAATTCTTCATGCATCATATATTGTTCATTGCTAGTGGCTGCTCTTCACCACGGCCACCGAAGCCCATCGTCCGTCAGCCGCCCGGCGGGGCCAGCGCGCCGCCCGCATCCGCCAGCACCTCGCGCAGGCCGGCGATCAGCAACTGGATCAGCGGGTCCGTGCGCCGTACCGCGGCGTAGCCGAACTGCAGCGCCGTGCCGCAGGTGGACCCGGGCACGGTGCACAGCGTCCCCAGCGCCACGCCCTCCTCGGCGAACTCGCGGCGCACGAAGCCCAGGCCCAGGCCGCTGGCGACCATCGCGCGCACCAGCATCTCGTTGCCGACTTCGAGCACCGGGCGGATGCGCACCCCATGCGGCTGGAACAGCCGCTCGGCGATCTCCGCATGCGACGTGCCCGGCGGCGTGACGATCCATGGCAGCGCCGCCAGGGCCGCCCAATCCGCGCCGGCCAGCTGCTCGCGCCAGGCAGCCGGCGCGGCCACCATGAACTCCCGCGTCCCGACCTCGAAGCCCTCCATTCCCGCGCCCAGCACGCGCTCGACGAAAAAGCCGGCCTCGAGCTCGCCGGCCAGGACGCCCTGGCGTATGGACGGCGAGATGCGCGCCTCGATGCTCAGTTCCACCAACGGGTAGTGCTGCTGGATCCAGCGGACCAGCGCAGGCAGCCACGCCAGCAGCTGCGGATCCGCGATGGTGCCCACCACCAGCCGGCCGGCGGGACTGCCGCGCAGCTCGCGCGCCAGGCTGGCCAGCTCGATGGACGCGCCCAACAGCCGGCGCGCGCCCTCGGCCAGGCGCATGCCCGCCGCGGTGGGCGCCAGCCCGCGCGCGGTGCGGGTGAACAGCGGCAGGCCGAACTGTTGCTCCAGTGCGCGGATATGGTGGCTGGCCGCCGGCTGGCTGATGTGCAGCCGCTCGGCAGCGCGCGTGAGATGGCCCTCCTGCATGACGGCCACGAAGGTACGCAAATGGGTCAGGTCAAGCATCGTCGGACGGGGTGATCGCGAACCGCAGTCGACGCCATGTGGGGCCGGGCCGCTTCCGGATTCCCGAAGCGCCCGGCCGTCGATGCGCCAAGCACGGGCATGCGCCGGCCATCGGGCACGGGCCACAGCACCATCGCCCCGCCACGATATTCGCAGCCCGAATCGCCGTCATTCGGAATCACCATTGGACGATGTCTTTCCATATTTCATACATTGTGCATGGATCGATGGAGGCCGCAGCCGGATGCGATCGGCCGCCGGGGACACGGCATGACAACGGCGATACGCAAGGAGAGTCGAATGGGGACACGCAGTTTGCGCGACGACCGTGCAGGCGAAGGCGACATCGAAACCGACCTGCTGGTGTTCGGCAGCGGCGCAGGAGGACTGTCGGCCACGCTGTTCGGCGCCCGTGCCGGCCTGGACGTGCTGCTGTGCGAGAAGCGCACCCACGTCGGTGGCACCACGGCCACCTCGGGCGGCGGCATCTGGGTGCCCGGCACGCAGGCCGGGCTGGCCGCCGGCGACTCCATCGAGCGCGCCACCGCCTACCTGCGCGGCGAACTGGGCAGCCACTACCGCGCGGACCTCGTCGAAACCTACCTGGCCCAGGGTGCGCGCGTGATCGAATCGCTGAACGCGCAGACCGAGGTGCGCTACGAGCTTTCCGCGTGGCCGGACTACCACTCCGACGCGCCGGGCGGCGTGCGCAAGGGCCGCACGCTGTTTCCCGCGCCGTTCGACGGCCGCCTCCTGGGGCCGGACTTCGCGCTGGTGCAACCGCCGATGCACCGCCTGATGGTGCTGGGCGGCCTGATGCTGGGCGCCAACGAGATCGAGGATTTCCTGCATCCGCTGGCATCGGCGGCCACGGCCGGCCGCGTGGCGCGCAAGGTGGCCCGCTATGCGCGGGACCGCCTGCGCCACGGGCGCGGCACGGACCTGCGCTTCGGCAACGCGCTGGTGGCCCGGATGCTGTACAGCATGCCGCGCGAGCGAGTGTCGATCTGGACCGAGGCGCCGCTGGTCGAACTGCTGCGGGACGGTGAGAGGATCTGCGGCGCGGTGGTCCTGCACCGCGGCACGGCGCGCAGGGTGCGCGCCCGCCGCGGCGTGGTGCTGGCCACCGGGGGATTTCCGCACAACCAGGAGATGCTGCGCACCTACGGGCCGGCCTTTCCGCACCGCCACAGCCTGGGCTGCCCCGCCAACGTGGGCGAAGGCATCCGCGCCGCGCAAGCGGTGGGCGCGGCCATGGACACCGCACTGGCCAGCGTTGCCAACTGGACGCCCGCCTCGGTGGTGCGCGACCGCCAGGGACGCGAGACGCCCGTCATCTACGGCTACCTGGACCGCGGCCGCCCGGGCGTGATCGCCGTCAACGCACAGGGCCGGCGCTTCGTCAACGAATCGAACTCCTACAACGACATCGTGAGCGCGATGTTCCGCGACGGCGGCGGCCGCGAGGCGGCGTTCCACTTCGTGTGCGACCACGCCTTCGTGCGCCGGCACGGCCTGGGCCTGGTGCGACCCTGGCCGTGGACGCGCTCGCTGGCGCCCTATGCCCGCTCCGGCTACATCACCGTGGCCGATTCGCTGCCGGAGCTGGCCCGGCGCATCGGCGTGGATGCGGCCAGCCTCGTGCAGACGGTCGAGCGGCACAACGGCTACTGCCGCACCGGCGTCGACCTGGAGTTCGGCAAAGGCTCGACGGCCTACAACCGCATGTTCGGCCACCCGTCCGCCGCGCCCAACCCCAATCTGGCGCCCATCGAGGCGGCGCCCTTCGTGGCCCTGCGCATCCACGCGGCCTCGATCGGCACCACCATCGGCCTGAAGACCACCGCGGACGCGCAGGTGGTCGGCACCGGCGGCGATCCGATCCCCGGCCTCTATGCCTGCGGCAACGACCTGGCTGCAATCATGCGCGGCGGCTATCCCGGCGGGGGCACCATGATCGGCCCGGCCATCGTCTTCGGCTGCCTGGCCGTGGAACACATGCTCCAGGCCAGGGCGGCGACGCGGCAGGCGGCGCAGCCCCGGGTCGCGCAGCCGGCCTGATCCGCCCCCCATCGCACGCCCCGGAGGACCGCCATGGACGCTCTCCCCGTCATGCATCCGAGCGAGCTGACTGCACACATCGAGATCCGGCAGGCGCTCGCGCGCTACTGCCGCGGGCTGGACCGCGGCGACTTCGACCTGATCTGCAGCGCCTACCACCCCGGCGCGATGGACCGCGGCCGCCTGACCGGGGACGGCCCCGCGGAGGCCTTCGCCCGCTTCGCCGTGGACAAGCTCGACCAGCCCCGCATCGTGGGCCAGCACCACCTCACCAACGTGCTGGTGGAGCTGGACGGCGACCAGGCCCGCGTGGAAAGCTATTTCCTGCTGTACCGGCCGCAGACGAATCCCACCACCGGAGACAGCGAGCTGGTGCCCGCAGGCGGGCGCTACCTCGACCTGTTCACCTGCCGCGGGGGGCGCTGGCGCATCGCCGAACGCCGCGTGGTCATGGACTGGGTCCGGCAGCCGCTGCCCGGCTCGCAGCTGTCCAGCGAAGTCCGCGGCCCTGCGCCCGGCCGGCGCGAGCAAGACCCCTCCTGGCCCTTCCTGCGCCGCACCCCGCCGGACTGAACCGCCGGCGCGCCGCATCGCACCAACGGCGCCGAAGAGCTGCCGTCGCCTTCCACCACCCTCCAGGAGACACCATGCCACACGCCTTCCCCCGCCTGCTCGCCACCTTCGCGCTCGCCGCCGGCGCCCTGGCCCCGCTTGCGGGCGCCGCGCAGTCGTCCTTCAAGAGCCCCATCCGGGTCATCGTGCCCTATGCGCCTGGCGGCGGGGCGGACGCCGGCGCCCGCCTCCTCGCCCCGGGGCTCTCGAAGGAGCTGGGACAGAACATCTTCATCGAGAACAAGCCCGGCGCGAACGGCCAGATCGGCACCCAGCTGGTCCAGCACGCAGCGCCGGACGGCACGACGCTGCTGTTCACGGTGGACCACTCGCTGATCGTCGTGCCGCTGACCACGCCCGGCGTCACCTACGACGCGAACCGGGACTTCGTCGCATTGGGCCAGGCCTTCCGCAGCCGATGGACGCTGACCATCCCCGCCAACGCGCCGTACAAGGACTTCGCGCAGTTCGCCGAAGCCGCACGCAAGGACCCGCTCATCCGCTCCTACGGCGTGTCCTACATCGGCGGCGCGCCCGGCGCCGTGGGCGACGCGATCGGCAAGTACCTGGGCGTGGAGATGGTCGCCGTCCCCTTCCCGGGGTCCGCGCCCGCGATGCAGAGCGTCATGGGCAACCAGGTGCCCTCCGTCTCCACCGGCATGCCCGAGGCGGTCAAGGCGCACCACGCCGGCAGGGTCCGGGTCGTGGCCCTGACGGGCCCCACGCGCTCCGAACTGCTGCCCGAGGTGCCGACCTTCAAGGAACTGGGTGTGCAGGATCTGGAGACCGTGCGCACGCTCATCGGCTTCTTCGCGCCCAAGGGACTGCCGCCGGCGATGGCGCGGGAATTCAACGCGGCCCTGCGCAAGGTGCTGGCGACCCCGCAGGTCCACGAAGCCTTGCTGCAGATGTCGCTCGAACCGGCGAACACGACGCTGGAGGAAGCCGCCAGCGAGATCGAGGAGGCCGGCCGCTTCTGGAAGCAGAAGGTGGGCGGCCCGCGCTGAGAGGCCATGTGGCGGATGGCCACGGAAAGGACAGGCACGATGCCCGAAAGTTCTCGTGAAGTCGATGTGGTGGTGCTGGGCTGCGGCGCCGGCGGCGTGGCCACGGCGCTGGGCGCACGGCGCCGCGGCAGCGAGGTGCTCATCGTCGAGCGCCAGCGCCCCGGCAAGCACACCCCCAGCGTGCGCATGTCCGGCGGCTGGCTCATGACGCTGACCTCGGCGGCCGAAGGTGCGGCCTACCTGTCCGCCTGCGCGGGCGGGCAGGTGGACGAGGCCCTGTTCCGGCCCTGGGCCGAGCGCAACGTGCACCTGCAGCGCTGGCTGGAGGACATCGGTGTGCAGCTGATCCTGGCCGATACCGAGACCTGGGGCCTGTCGCGCGAGGAGTACGGCGCGCAGATGTGGGCCGAGCATCCCCACCTGCCGGGCGCGCAGTCCGTGCGCGTCTGGCGCACCGCGACCACGCTGCCGCCGCGCCTGCCCAGCCAGGGCGGCATGACCGGCGACACCGGCCTGGTGCAGGGCGGCGAGGCGATCTATCGCGGCCTGATGCAGGCCGTGCAGGACCACGGCATCGGGCTGCAGTGGAACGCGCGTGCGCAGAAGCTGCTCGTCGAGCACACCGCGCAAGGCCCCTGCGTGCGCGGGGTGCGCATCGACACCCCGGAGGGCCCGCAGGAGATCCGCGCGCGCCGCGGCGTGGTGCTGGCCACGGGCGGCTTCGGCGGCAACCCCGAGTACGTGCGGCAGTTCCTGCAGGTGCCCGACACGCGCTTCTACGGCAACCCCGACAACCAGGGCGACGGGCTGCGCATGGCCATGTCGGTGGGCGCCGACCTGGTGCGCATGACGCGCATGGTGGGCCGCGGCATCATCAGCTTCGACGTGCCGGACCAGGGCCAGACCGGCTTCCTGTTCGTGATGAGCGGCGGCGGCTACGTGATCTGCGACCAGGACGGCAAACGCTACGCCGACGAGTACGAGCAGGCGCAGCAGCAGCACACCTTCTACTACCGGATGCAGGACTTCGACCCGCGCCGCGTCGGCTACACGCGCTCGCCCTCGTACTGGATCTTCGACGAGCGCCGCCGCCGCGCCGGCCCCCTGCCCTTCACCGACCGCGCGGCGGTGGCCGTGGGCCTGTACGACTGGAGCGCGGACAACCAGCGCGAGATCGACGCCGGCTGGATCGGCCAGGGCGCCACGCCCGGCGCCGCCGCCGCCGCGGCCGGCGCGCAGGAAGACCCGGCACGCTTCGATGCCTCGGTGGCGGCCTACAACGAGGCCTGCCGCCAGGGCAAGGACGCGTTCGGCCGGCCGGCCTCCACACTGGTGCCGCTGGACAGCCCGCCCTACTACTGCGTGCCGCTGTACCTCGGCGGCCCCTACACGCACGGCGGGCCGCGGCGCGACCTGCAGGGGCGCGTGATCTCGGTGGAGGGCCGGCCCATTCCGGGGCTGTTCAGTGCCGGCGAGATGGGGCAGGCCGTGGGGCTGATGTACCCGGCCTCGGGCGCGTCCATCGCCGAAGCGCTGTGCCTGGGCGAACTGGCCGGCGAAAGCACGATGGCCTGAACAGGCGGAAGGCGGACCCGCCGCCGCCCGGCGGTTGCCATTCCCATTCCAGAACCGAACCCAGGAGACACCGGCATGGCTTCATCCAATTTCGACAACATGCGCCGCCGCTGGCTGCGCACCGTGCTGGCCGCGGGCGCGGCGGCGTCCGGGCTGGCCGCCGGCGGCGTGCAGGCGCAGCCCCAGGACTGGCCCACCCGTCCCGTCCGGCTGATCCTCGGGTTCGCGGCCGGATCCTCGGGCGACCTGCTGGCGCGCATGATCGCGCCGCGGCTGGAAGCGCTGTGGAAGCAGCCCGTCATCGTGGAGAACAAGCCGGGTGCGGGCAGCGTGATCGCGACCGAGTACGTCGCCTTCTCCAACGACAACCATGTGTTCCTGGTGGGCTCCCTGAGCAGCCTGCTGCCCAAGTACACGACCAGGAACCTGCGCTACGACCCGGTGACCGACCTGGTCCCGGTCTACCGCCTCATCGACTACGAGTTCGTCATCGTCACCAACGCGAAGACGGCCGAGCGCGCCGGCACGCTCCAGGAGATGAAGCGGCTGGGCCAGTCCACGCAAGGCGTGTTCTTCGCGGGGACCGGGCCGGCCTCGATCTTCAACCTGTCGATGGCGGTGGTGAACCGGTCGCTGGGCATCCGCTACGCCACCATCGACCACAACAACGTTCCCGCCATGACCATGGCGGTGCTGCGCAACGACGCCCAGCTGATGGTCAACGCCCCCGGCGCGATCAGGCAGTACTTCGATTCCGGCGAGCTGCGGCCGCTGGCCGTCTTCGGCAGGGAACGCTACCCGAGCATGCCCGACGTGCCGACCGTCTACGAGGCCGGCTACAAGGGCGACTTCCTGCCGCTGTCCTGGCACAGCCTCTTCGCGCCCAAGGCGATGCCGGCCGCGATCGTCGAGCGCGTGGGAAGCGACCTGCGCACGGTCCTGAGCGACGCGGAGCTCAGAAAGTCGATCGAGACGCGCCTGACGGGAACCGTCCCGGCGTCGTCGCCAGCGCAATTCCGCAAGGAGTACCTGGAGGACGCGAAGGCCTGGCAGGCGGCGTTCATCGCGCTGGACTACAAGCCGGAGTAAGGAGCCGGAAGCACACGGGCGCGCACCAGCGCAGCGCCTGCGGCAAGACAGAGCACCGCAGGCCGGCCGAAGTCGCATCCCCGCCTCGGCATCCCTACCGGTTCGACAACGACCCTCACTGGAGACCTACATGAAACCCCTGCAATTCGACCACGGGCGCCGCGCCTGGCTGCGCCACGCCCTGTACGCGGGCGCTGCCGCGGGCACCTCCCTGCTGTCCGGCACCGCAGCGGCGGCCGCGGGCGACTGGCCCACGCGGCCGGTGCGGCTGGTCGTGGGCGTGGCCGCCGGCTCGACCGGCGACACCATGCTGCGCATGCTCGCGCCGCGGCTGGAAGCGGTCTGGAAACAGCCCGTCATCGTGGAGAACAAGCCGGGCGGCGGTGGCGTCGTAGGGCCCGAGTACGTGGTCAATTCCAGCGACGGCCACACCTTCCTGCTGGGAACCCTGAGCAACGTGCTGCCCAAGTACACCGTGAAGAACCTGCGCTACGACCCTGAGACGGACCTGATCCCGGTCTACCGCGTCATCAACTACCAGACGGTGTTCTTCGCCACACCCGAGACCGTCGAGAAAGCCAGGACGCTGCCGGGGATCGTCGCGCTCAGCCAGTCCTCGCCGAACGGCCTGTTCTTCGCGGGCACGGGACCGACCTCGATCTTCAACATGATGATGGCCGTCGTGAACCAGACGCTGGGCATCCGCTACACCTCGGTGGACTTCAACAGCGTGCCGAACATGACGCTGGCCCTGCTGCGCGGAGACGCGCAGATCGCGATGAACGCGCCCAACAACGTCAAGGCCCAGATCGAGACCGGCAAGCTGGTTCCGGTCGCCGTGGTCGACCATGGGCGCTACCCGAACCTGCCCGACGTGCCCACGATCGTGGAAGCCGTCGGCTACACGGGCTACATGCCACTGTCGTGGGGCGGCATCTTCGCGCCGAAGAACACGCCGCGCAGCGTGGTCGACACCATCGCGCGCGACCTGCAGGCGGTGCTGCTGAACCCGGAATTCAAGAAAGACCTGGAGACCAAACTCGGCGGCGAGGTGCTGAAATCCTCGCCCGCCGAGTTCGCCCGCGACTTCACCGAGGACATGCGGATCTGGAAGGGCGTGGTGCAGTCGCTGAACATCGTTCCGCAATGACGCGGCCGGGAGTGCTCACATGACGGATTCGAACCCACGCGTCGCCCTGGTCACCGGCGGCGCACGCGGCCTGGGCCGCGCGATCGCCGAGCGCCTGGCGGCCGACGGCATGGCGGTGGTCCTCGGCGACGTGCTCGCCGAGCTCGCCGCGCAGGCGGCGACCGACATCGCCGCCAGGCACGGCGTCGACGCGATGGCGCTGGAGCTGGACGTCTCCGACGAGGCCGCGGTCCAGCGGGCGATCGCGCAGGTCGACCGGCGCCACGGCCGCCTGGACGTGCTGGTGAACAACGCCGCGGTGCTGGGCCGCGTCAACGGCGAACGCCTGCCGCTGCTCAAGCTACCGCTGAGCGCCTGGCAGCAGGTGCTGGACGTCAACCTGACCGGCGCGTTCCTGATGTGCCGCGAGGCCATCCCGCTGATGCAGCGCGGCAAGTGGGGGCGCGTGGTGAACATCTCGTCGCGGGCCGCGCGGGCCAAGCCGATCGCCATCAACGGCCACTACGCCGCCTCCAAGGCCGGCATGCTGGCGCTGTCGCGCGCGCTGGCCGCCGAAGTGGGCCGCGACGGCATCACCGTCAACTGCGTGGCGCCTTCGATGATGGTCAGCCCCATCAACACGGCCGAGCCCAGCGCCTACTTCGCCACCGGCGTGGCCGACACGGTGCTCGGCCGCCTGCCGACGGTCGAGGAGATGGCCCACGTGGTCGCCTTCCTGTGTTCGGAGCAGGCCGGTGCCATGACGGGGACCATCATGGACGTCAACGCCGGGGCCTTCATGCCGTGACGGCATCCAGGCCGGCCCGGCGCTTTTTTCCCAGAGCGCGAGCACATTCGGAGAACGCATGACGGATAGACCGCAAGCATGGGACGAGGAACGCGACGTGGTCGTGATCGGCAGCGGCTGCGCCGGCATGGTGTCCACGCTGCTGGCGTCCAAGAAGGGACTGGACGTGCTGCTGTGCGAGAAGTCCTCGCAGGTCGGCGGCACCACGGCGAGCTCGGGTGGGGTGGTGTGGATCCCGAACTCCCGCGAGGCCCGCGCCGCCGGCGTGGCGGACTCGCCCGAGCGCGTGAAGGAATACCTGCGCCACCTGCTGGGCCGCTACTACCGCGCCGACCTCGTGGATGCCTACGTCGAGTCCGCGCCGGCGGCGGCCGCCGCCGTGCAGGAGGGCACGCAGATGCGCTTCAAGCTGATGCCCGCCATGTCGGACTACCAGGCGTCGCTGCCCGGCGGCATGGCGGGCGGGCGTTCGCTGGAGCCGGAGCGCTTCGACGGGCGCCGGCTCGGCAAGGACTTCGAGCTGGTGCGTCCCCCCATCAAGCGCCTGATGCTGCTGGGCGGGCTGTCCGTCGACAAGCGCCGCATCGACGAGTTCCTCAACCCCTTCGGCTCGCTGCGCAACTTCTTCAACGTGGCCGGCACGCTGGCGCGCTATGCGATGGACCTCACGCGGTACTCGCGCGGCACGGACATCGGCGCCGGCAACGCGCTGATCGCCCGCGCGCTGCTGAGCCTGCGCGAGCGCCATGTGCCGGTCTGGCTCGACGCCCCGCTGGTGTCGCTGGTCGGCGATGCGCACGGCGGCGTGCAAGGGGTGGTCATCCAGCGCGACGGCAAGCCGGTGCGGGTGCGTGCGCGCCGGGCGGTGGTGCTGGCCGCCGGCGGCTTTCCCCGCAATCCACGGCTGCGCGAGGAGTTCGCGAAGGACTTCCCGCACGACCAGAGCGTGGCCTACAAGGGCAACGTGGGCGACGCGCTGGAGGCCGCGCGCCGCATCGGCGCGGCCGTCGACACCGAGCTGGCCTCGCCCTGCTGGTGGACACCCACCTCCAAGTACCGGGAACGCGACGGCAGCGAGTCCACGATCCTGTACGGCTACCTGGACCGCAGCCGCCCGGGCATGATCGCGGTCAACGCGGCCGGCAAGCGCTTCGTCAACGACTCGAACTCCTACCACGACATCGTCTACGCGATGTTCAAGGACGGGGTGCACGAGAACAGCCGCTTCTACCTGGTCTGCGATCGCCGCTTCGTCTGGCGGCGCGGCTTCGGCAACATGATCCGCCCGTACCAGCCCTTCCTCGGCCGCTACGTGCGCAACGGCTATGTCGCCCGCGGCCGCACCATCCGCGAACTGGCCACGCGCATCGGCATCGACCCGGATGCGCTGGCGGCGACGGTCGAACGGCACAACGGCTTTTGCAAGACCGGCGTGGACCTGGACTTCGGCAAGGGATCGGATCCGTACAACCGCATGTTCGGCGATCCCGCCGTCAAGCCCAACCCCAACCTGTCGCCCATCGCGCATGCGCCGTTCTTCGCGCTGCGCATCCATCCGGCCAGCCTGGGCGCCACCGTAGGCCTCAAGACCACCGCGGACGCGCAGGTGGTGGGCACGGACGGTGCCCCCATCCCCGGCCTGTATGCCTGCGGCAACGAGATGGCCTCCGTGTTCCGCGGCTTCTACCCTGGCGGCGGCTCCACCCTGGGGCCGGGACTGGTGTTCGGCTTCCGCGCGGTGGAGCACCTGGCACGCGCCCAGCGGACGGAAGAAACGCGCACGGCAATGGCCGCCTGATGCGCGCCGCCTGGTACGACCGCCACGGGCCCGCGCGCACCGTGCTGCAGGTCGGCGACCTGGCGCCCCCGGAGCCCGCCGCGGGCGAGGTGCGCGTGCGCATCCACTGGTCGGGCGTGAACCGCTCGGACGTGAAGCGGCGCGCACGCCCCGGCGCGCAGGACGCCGGCTTCACGCGCCTGGTGCCCCACATGGACGGCAGCGGCGTCATCGACCGGGTGGGCCGCGGCGTGGACCCGCAACGCATCGGGCAGCGCGTGTGGCTGCACCGCGCGGCCTGCAGGCGCGCCTTCGGCACCGCGGCCGAGTACACGGTGGTGCCGCAGCGGCGCGCCGTCCCGCTGCCGCAGGGCGTGGACCTGCAGGCGGGCGCCACGCTGGGCGTGCCCGCGCTCACGGCGCACCGCGCCCTGCTCGGGCTGGGGCCGGTGCGCGGGCAGACGGTGCTGGTCACGGGCGGCGCCGGCAGCGTGGGCTTCTATGCCATCCAGCTGGCCCGCTGGGCCGGCGCACGGCAGGTGCTGGCCACCGCCAGCGGCGACGCGAAGGGCCGGCAGGCCTTGCGCGCCGGCGCGCACGCGGTAGTGGACCGCCGACGCGAGGACGTCGCCGCGCGCGTGCGGGCGCTGACCGGCGGCGCCGGCGTGGACCACGTGGTGGAGGTCGACTTCGGCGGCAACCTGCCGCACACCCTGCAGCTGCTCAAGCCGCACGGCAGCATCGCCAGCTACGCCTCGATGGGCGAACCGAATCCGACGCTGCCCTTCTACGAAGTCATGCCGCGCAACTGGCGCATGCTGTTCGTGGCGCTGTACGAACTGCCGCAGGACGTGCAGGACGCGGCCTGCGCCGACCTGACCGACTGGCTCCGCGCCACGGACCTGCGGCTGCCCGAGCTCCATGTGTTCGGGCTGGACGAGATCGCGGCGGCGCACGAGCGGGTGGAGGCCGGGGCGCCGGGCAAGGTGCTGCTGCGGATCGCAACCGAGGCCTGACAGGAGCACCGTCCTTGGCACGGTAGACGCTGTACCAGGGCGCGCCGGAGTCCGGCCGGTTCGAGCCGCGCTCGTCGGTCCAGTAGACGTCGGCCAGAAGCCAGAAACTCATAGAGCATCGCCGTCAGCGAGGCGGAGCCGCCCACCATCGCGGCGCCCACCACCTGGCCTTGGGCGGAGCTGCGCGTCTCGAACAGCGCAGCCGCCCCCCCAATCGCCAGGCCCATCGCGCCGCCGCCGAAGGCGTCGATCGGGTCCAGCAGCCACCGAGGGTGGCTGCGCAACGCCACCCCGAAGCACCGGCCCACGGGAAAACCGCATGTCGGCGGCATGCAGCCGGCCGATGCGAACCACCTCCGCGCCCAGGCCGGCGAACAGCATCACGCAAAAGAGCGCGGGGCCGACGCCGCCGACCTCGCCGATCTTCAGCCGCGCAGCGGGCCTTGTTGGGAATCCTTTACGTCGCGCATTCCCGGATTCAGAGGAGTGACAGGGTCTGGCCGCCGTCGAGCTGCACGACCTGGCCGGTGATGAAGCCCGCCTGCCGCGAGGCCAGGAAGGCCACCACGGCGCCCAGCTCTTCGGTGGTGCCGGGGCGCTTGAGCGGCACGGCCTGCACGCGCGCCTCCAGGTTGTGGTGCTGGCCGAAGGTCGGCGTCACGATGGTCGCTGGCGCCACGGCGTTGACCGTCACCCCCTGGCTGGCGACCTCGTTGGCCAGGTGCTTGAGTGCCGCATGCAGTCCCGCGCGGAAGATGGTGGACATCGCGTGCCGGGCCATCGGCTGCTTCACGCTGGCAGAGGTGATCGCCACCACGCGGCCCCAGCCCTTGCCCAGCAGCAGCGGCGTGAGCAGGCGCAGTACCAGCAGGCCGCCGTGCAGCTGGTCCTGGTAGGCGCGCTGCCACTTGTCGTCGTCGTCCTCTGCGAGGAACTCGCGCATCGGCTGCGGCGGCCGCGGCACGTTGGGCACGAGGATGTCGGCGCCGCCGCGCGCCGCGACGGCTGCGGCCAGGGCCTGCACGTCCTGCTTGCGCGTGATGTCGCCCGCCACGCCTTCCACCGCCACACCGAAGCGGGCCTGCAGGTCCTGCCCCACTTCGTCCAGGCGCTGCCGGCTGCGCGCGAACAGCACCAGATCCGCACCCTCGCGCGCGAGGGCCTCGGCCGAGGCCAGTCCCAGGCCGGAGGTGCCGCCGGTCACGACGGCGCGTTTGCCTTTGATTCCCAGGTCCATCGAAAGAATGCTCCCCAATGCAGGCAAAAGGGCCCGATGCGGCGTCCCAGGGACCTTCGCGCCATCAGCGGCAGCGTGAAAGCTTGTCGGAGCCGCTGGAGGCCGCGGCGATAGCGATGCCGCTCAGCCGACACGTCCGGGCGCGTCCACGGCGAAGATGTCGACCGGCATGCCCACGATCGGCCCCGAGCCCACCGCGGGGCCGTGGATCGCCGAGACCACAGGCTTCTTGCAGTTCGTCATGCAGGGAGTCTCTGCTGCACCGGATCGACACCCGCCGGTTCAGCCCGGCGATGACGCACTGGCCGAGCGGCTGAACCGAGGCCGCGCGTCAGGCCTTGAGATCCTCGACCGTCTTGCCGCTGGCCAGGGCCTCGGTGAACCAGCGCGGCTTCGGCCCGAATCCGGACCAGGTGTTGCCTGCGTCGTCCTTGAACCTGATGCGGCCGGCGCCGGCGCGCGGCTTCTTGGCCGGCGGCGCCGCCGCGGCCGGCTCCTTCGCCTTGGTCGACTTGGGCTTGGGCTCGGCGGCCTTGCCCAGGCCCAGGTCGGCCACGGTGATGCCGTAGTAGGCGATGGCTTCCTTCATGCGCACGATCACGCTGGCTTTCTCGGCCGCGACGATCGCCGCCGCCTGCTCCTGGAGCTTGGCGATCTCCTGGTCGATTTCCTTGAGGGTCACGGTCGGGTCGGTCGTGGTGAACTTTGCTGCAGCGCGGCGAGTCTTCATGGGAAAGATTGAAGTAGCGGATACGGGCTACCAGTCTAAACGAATGACTGGATGAGCGGCGAATGCGATGAATGACTGCCTCGAATGCCGGCGGCCAGGCACGACTGCATGTGCCGATCATGCCCGCATGGCATCCAATGACACCCCAGGACGAATGAGCCGCTCTGCCCCCAGGGTCTCGTTCACTGCCGCATGCGCCATCTCATGCGGTTCATTCCACAGTCGCCTCGGCCGACCAAGGACGCTATGCCCATCCTGCGCATGCGGCCGGCAGCCACCGGGCGAGTTCGCCGGTCATTCATCTCGTATGATATTATTTCATACGTAATAATGACAAACGCACCGATGAGCCTACGATCCCGCCGCGAGCGCCTGCTGGCCGGCAAGCCCCCCATGCTGCAGGCGTGCGTCGCCGCCTCGCGCGAGTTGCAGCACGCCGCCCACTGGCTGGAGCGCAGCATCGACGCCGCACTGGCCCCGTGCGGCCTGCACATGCGCGAATACCTGGCGCTCCGCCTGCTGTCGGACAGCGCGCACGAGCCCTTGCGCCCCACGACACTGGGCGTGACGCTGGATGCCACGCGCACGCAGATCACCCGCCTGCTGGATGCGCTGGAGGCGAAGGGCCTGATCGCGCGCGCACCGCACGCGCACGACCGCCGCAGCCTGCAGATCACGCTGACGCAGGCCGGCGCCGATGCGCTGGAACAGGCCGTGCCGCTGGTGCAGGCAGCCTACGCGGTCGCCTGGGCGCCGCTGGCCGACGGCGAGGTGCAGACCCTCGCCAGGCAGCTCGCGCAGGTCCACGCCCACCTGCGCGCCAGCGCCAAGAACGCGGAGGCCGCGCGATGAAGACGCATCCGTTGCACCAGTGGCAGCACCGGCAGAAGCAGCGCCTGCTGATCGCGCTGATCTGCGGGCTCGTGGGCGTGGAGTTCCTCGAAAGCGGGATGTTCGTGTTCGCCGCGGCCCCCATCATGAAGGCCATCGACGCCGCGCCGCAGAAGTTCGCGCTGGTGCAGATGGCCTTCGCCGTGGGCAACATCTTCATGGTGGCCACGCAGCAGTGGATGACGCGGCACATGGGCTACCGCCGCTACCTGATGCTGGCGCTGGTGCTGTTCGGCCTGGGCGACGTGGGCTCGGCGCTGGCCACGAACCTGCCGGAGATGGTCGTGGCGCGCATGCTGCAGGGCATGGGCGGCGGCGCGTTCTTCCTCAGCACGCGCGTGCTGATCCCGCTGCTGTTCTCGGTGCCGATGCGGCCGCTGGCCTCGCGCTGTTTCCTGCTGACGATCTTCGGCATGGGCGTGGTGGCGCCAGCACTGGCGGCCGTGCTCGTGGACGCCTGGGGCTGGCAGTGGATCTTCTGGATCCAGGCGCCCATCGTGGTCGTGCTGGCCGTGGGCGTGCAGCGGCTGATGCCCCGCCACCTGGGCAAGAGCGCCGAGCCGGTGCGCTGGTCGCTCATTCCCATCGTGCTGCTCCTGCTGGCCGTGGGCCTGGTGCAATGGGTCTTCTCGGAAGCCGACCACGGCCTGCTGGAGCAGCCCCAGCATCTGGCGCTGGCGGCCATGGCCGGCATCACGCTGCTGGGCCTGTTCAGCCTGCACCAGTGGCGGCACGACGAGCCCCTGCTGCACCTGCGCGACCTGGCCAACCCCGGCTTCATGGCCGGCATGGGCCTGTTCGCCGCGTACTACTTCATCGTCAACTTCAACAACTACCTGTTCCCGCAGTACGCGGAACGCGGGCTGGGCCTGCCGGTGGTGACCACGGGCTGGCTCAACAGCTTCTCCGGCCTGGTCACCTTCGTCGCGGTGGTGATCTACAGCCGCTACTCGGCCCGTGTGGAGAACAAGCGGCCCATGATGATCGCCGGATGCCTGTGCATGGCCGCCTCGGCCTGGTGGATGGCGTTGCTGCCGGTCGACGCGCCCATTGCCGCGCTGTGCGCGCCGCTGGCCGCCAAGGGGCTGTTCGGCGTGCTGATGATCCTGCCGGTGTCGGCGCTGACCTGGCGTGCACTGGGCGACACCCATTTCGCCAAGGGCTACCAGGCCAAGAACATGATGCGGCAGATGATGATCTCGCTGGCCTCGGCCGCCGCCGCCGTCGCGCTGCACAGCGAAAGCACGGCCCAGCACGCCCGGCTGGCCCAGGCGGGCGCGGGCGCCCCGCCGGCCCCCCACCTGGGCGCCCAGGCGGTCTTTCTCGCCGGCCAGGACCTGTACGTGTGGATCGCGGTGATGGCCCTGCTGGCGGCGGTGGTGGTGGCGACCCAGAAGCGCCTGCGCTGAATGCGCGGCGGCGGCCCGCTGCGCCGCCGCCACATCCTTGCCGAAGTACGGAATGGGCCGCCACGGTCCGTTGACCGGCTGCCGGCGGCCCGCGATGCTTTGCCCGCTGCGCACCTGTGCATCCGGGCAGCGAGCGCTTGGCGAGGCTCGACCGACGTGCCGCCAGGGCCTTCCGACAGACCACGTCCTTCGAGGAGATACAGACACCATGCATGCCGGCACCCTGCTGCGCGCGCTCTGCGCCACCGCCGCCTTCGCCGCGCTGTCCGCCCATGCGGACGGCTACCCGAATCGCCCGATCCGGATCATCGTCCACTCCTCCGCCGGCGCGCTGCTGGACGTGACGACCCGCGTGGTCGCCCAGGAGATGGCCAAGGACCTCGGCCAGGCCATCATCATCGAGAACAAGCCCGGCGCCGACGGCGCGCTCGGCATCCGCGCCGCCAAGGCCGCGCCGGCCGACGGCTACACGCTGCTGGCCGCGGCCAACACGGTGGCGCAGCTGCCGGCCTTCAAGAAGGATCCCGGCTACGACCTCGCGAAAGACTTCACCGGCATCGGCATGATGAACCAGGCGCCATTCCTGCTGGTGGGCGCGCCCAGCCAGCCCAGCCGGACGCTGGCCGAACTGATCGCCAACGCCAAGGCGCGGCCCGGCGATCTGATCATGGCCCACGCGGGCAAGGGCACGAGCGTGCACATGGCCTCGGCGCTGTTCTTCCAGCAGACCGGCACGCGCTTCCTGGACGTGCCGTACAAGGGCGCCGCGGCCGCACTGCCCGACGTGGTCGGCGGCCGCGCCAACGTGATGTTCGACGGCGCCAACTCCTCCGGGCCGCTGGTGCAGGAAGGCAAGCTGCGCGCCTTCGGCATCACGTCGACCACGCGCTCGCCGGCCTTCCCGGACATTCCGACGCTCGCCGAGCAGGGCCTGCCGCACTACAGCTTCTATGTCTACCTGGGCCTGCTGGCGCCGGCCAAGGTACCGCCGGAAGTCGTGCCGCGCCTGGCGAAGGCGCTGCGCACGGCGCTGGCCAGCGACACCGTGCGCGAGCGCTTCCGCCGCGACAGCGCCGAGCCCGGCAAGATGAGCCCCGAGGAGTTCACCAAGTTCCTGCACGACGACGCCGCGCGCACGCTGAAGGTCGCCGCCGACCTCGGCTACGAGAAGGAATAGGCCGGAACGCGCCCTCTTCCCCGTCTCATCCCACCAAAGCACCGCCATGAAGAAAACCCTCGCCGTGGCCCTCGCCGGCCTGGCCCTCCCCCTGTCCCCGGCCTTCGCGCAGAGCAGCGTGACCCTGTACGGCCTCGTGGACGCCGGCATCTCCCGCATCGAGAACGGCGGCGGCGACAGCTCCACCCACGTGCGCAGCGGCAACGCCTATTCCTCGCGCCTGGGCTGGCGCGGCACGGAAGACCTGGGCAACGGCCTGAAGGCGATGTTCACGCTGGAGGCCGGCGTGAACATCGCCACCGGCGCCACCTCCACGCCGTACTTCAACCGCCAGTCCTGGGTCGGCCTGGCGTCCAGCGACTGGGGCCAGCTGACGCTGGGACGCCAGCTGCCGTCCATCGCCGACGCGTTCATCCCGATGCTGAACGCCTCGTACTTCGGCAACCACGCGGCGGCCATCGACGGCGCGGCCATCGGCTCCGGCTCGTCGGTCGCGCGCTTCAACAACATGATCGGCGGCACGCGGGTGGACAACGCCGTCAAGTACCAGAGCCCCATCCTGGGCGGACTGAAGCTGCATGCCATGGCCACCTCCAAGGAGCCCGGCACCACCGTCGGCCGCATGCTGTCGCTGGGCGCGACCTACAGCTCCGAGCACATCGACGCCGGGCTGGTGGTGCACGACCGCCGCTGCGCCGAGGACGGCGGCTGCCCGGCCGGCAAGGCCAAGGACAGGATCTGGGGCCTGGGCGCTTCCTACAAGCTGGACGGCGCCCGCTACGGCGTGATCTACACCCGCCAGAAGAATGCGCTGACCGTGCAGGGCAACGACGCCGACGTGATCGACCTGCTCGCCCGCGTGCCCTTCGGCGCCTGGATCCTCGCCGCCGGCTACCAGTACCTGAACGACCGCACCGCGCTGAACCAGGACACCCGACAGCTCAACCTGGGCACCACCTACGTGCTCAGCAAGCGCACCTCGCTGTACGGCATCTTCTCGCGCCAGACCGCCAAGAACGGCGGCAAGGCCGGCATGTATTCCGTCACATCCACCAGCGGCCGGCAGAATCAGCTCAGCGTCGGCATGGTGCACACCTTCTGAAGACCGGCGCTCCGAACGGCGAATCCACGCCGGACCCGTCGACGCCGTGGGCGCCGCTGCGCGACCCCGGCTTCCTGCGGCTGTGGAGCGTCTGGCTGATCGCCAACCTCTGCATGTGGATGGGCGACGTCGCAGCGGCCTGGCTGATGACCTCGCTCACCAGCAGCAAGCTGATGGTGGCGATGATCCAGACCTGCACGACGCTGCCGGTGTTCCTGCTGGCGTTGCCCGGCGGCGCCGTGGCCGACGTGGTGGACCGGCACCGCGGCCTGCTGGTGGCGCAGGCCTGGTCCGCCGCGGCTGCGGCCGTGCTGGCGGCCACGGCCCTGGGCGGCCAGCTGTCGGCCCCGCTGCTGCTGGGGCTGACCTTCCTCGCCAGCATCGCGACCGCGCTGCGCTGGCCCGTGTATTCCGCGCTGGTGCCCGACGTGGTCGGCCGCGAGGCGCTGCCCGCGGCCATCGTGCTGGGCGGCATGGCGGTCAACGCCTCGCGCGTGCTGGGGCCGCTGGCCGCCGGCCTCGTGATCGGCCTGGCCAGCGGCGCCTGGGTCTTCGTGCTGACGACGGCGCTGTCGCTGGCCTCGATCGCGCTGCTGTGGCGGCCGCCCCCGGCGCACGCGCCGCGGCCGGCCCAGACCTCGCAGGGCCTGCTCGCCGCCATGGCGGCCGGCCTCGCGTTCGCGCGGCGGAACCGGCCGTTCCAGGCGGTGCTGCTGTGGTCCTTCTGCTTCTTCCTGTGCGCCACGTCGCTGCTGGGCCTGCTGCCGCTGGTCGCGCGCGGGCGCGGCGCCGGCAGCGCACAGCTCTATACGCTGCTGTTCGCCTGCCTGGGCAGCGGCGCCGTCGGCGTGGGCTTCGTGCTGCACCACGCGCGCCGGCGCTGGAGCGTGCAGGCCATCGTCAGCGCCGGCACGGCGCTGCTGTCCGCCTGCGTGGCCTGCATGGCGTTCGACGGGCCGGCATGGCGCTCCGGCACCGTGATGTTCCTGGCCGGCGCGGCCTGGCTGGCCGTCGGCAACACGCTGAGCATCGCGGCCCAGCTGGCGCTGCCGCCGGCCCTGCGGGCGCGCGGGCTGTCGATCTTCCTGATGGCGGTCATGGCCGGCGGCGCCGCTGGCGCGGCATTGTTCGGCACCGTCGCCGAAGGGTTGGGGCTGCGGGCCGCGCTGCTCACGCTCGCGGCCACGGGCTTCGCCGTCGCCGCGGTGCTGGGCCGGCGCTGCCGCCTCGGCTGAACCCGCCAAAGTACGGAACGCAGACCCGGGCCGCTTGCCGCACCGGTTCGCGGCCTCCAAGATTTGGCCCGCACCAACCAATCCCGGCGAGGCCGTCATGCGCTACGAAGATTTCCAGTTCCTCCTGTTCGACCGCCAGCCCGATGGCGTGCTGCTGGTCACGCTCAACCGGCCCGAGGTCATGAACGCCACGAACAACCGCATGCACTGGGAGCTGACGCAGATCTGGAGCATCGTGAACGAAGACCCCGCCGTCAAGGTGGTGGTGGTCACGGGCGCGGGCGAGCGGGCGTTCTCCGCCGGCGGCGACCTGTCCGTGGTGGAAGAGATGGCGAACAGCCAGGAAGCCACCCTGCGCGTGATGAAGGAGGCGTCCGACCTCGTCTACAACATGCTGGCCTGCGACAAGCCCATCGTCTCCGCCATCAACGGCACGGCCGTGGGCGCGGGCCTGACGGTGGCGATGATGGCCGACATCAGCGTGATGGCGGAAGACGCCAAGCTCACCGACGGCCATGCGCGCCTGGGCGTTTCCGCCGGCGACCACGCCGCCATCATCTGGCCGCTGCTGTGCGGCATGGCCAAGGCCAAGTACTACCTGATGACGGCCGACTTCATCGACGGCAAGGAGGCCGAGCGCATCGGCCTGGTGAGCTTCTGCGCGCCGCGCGCCGAAGTGCTGGCGAAGTCGCTCGCGATCGCCGCCAAGCTGGCGCGCGGCAGCCAGGCCGCCATCCGCGCGACCAAGAAGTCGCTGAACAACTGGATGCGCCAGGCCGGGCCGATCTTCGACAACTCGCTGGCCATGGAAATGCTGTGCTTCCTGGGGCCGGACGTGAAGGAAGGCCTGGCCGCGGTGCGCGGCAAGCGCGCCCCCGACTTCCCGTCGGCACGGCTGCCGCAATAGCCATCGGGCACGCCGCATGCCCCGGGCTGCATGGCGCGCCCACCACCTCGACAAGCACGCGCCGGCCGTCGGCGGCGATCGAAGACACAGGAAGACGCAGGAGACATCCATGACCAGCGACATCGCGCTCAAGCGCTACGAGCATCTCTACATCGACGGCGAATGGGTCCAGCCCATCGACGGCGAACTCGTCGAGAGCATCGATCCCGCCACGGGGCAGCCCTGGGCCATCGCGCCCATGGGCGGCGCGCAGGACATCGACCGCGCCGTCGCCGCCGCGCGCCGGGCCTTCGCCACCTGGAGCCGCAGGCCCGGCCACGAACGGGCGGCCCTGCTGCGCCGCTTCGCCGACCTGTTCGCCGCCGCCATCCCGGAACTGGCCGTGATCGAGTCGCACGACAACGGCAACCTCGTGCGCGAGCACCGCGCCAGCCTCGCGGCCCAGGTGCAGTGGTACCAGTGGTTCGCGTCGCTGGCCGACAAGGCCCAGGGCACCACCATCCCGATCGACGACAGCGTGCACGCCTTCACCACGCGCGTGCCCATCGGCGTGGTCGGCGCCATCATCCCGTGGAACGCGCCGCTGCTGGCGACCTGCCTGAAGATCGGCGCCGCGCTCGCCGCGGGCTGCACGCTGGTGGTCAAGCCCGCCGAGCAGACGCCGGTGTCCGCGCTGGAACTCGCCCGCCTGATCCACGAGGCGGGCTTCCCGCCCGGCGTGTTCAACGTCGTGCCCGGCTACGGGCGGACCGCGGGCCAGCGCCTGGTGGAACACCCGGACGTCAACAAGGTCTCGTTCACCGGATCGACCGCGACTGCCCGGCGCATGGTGCAAAGCGGCGCCGACAACCTCAAGCGCTTCACCTTCGAGCTGGGCGGCAAGGCACCGCACATCATCTTTGCCGACGCCGACCTGGACAACGCCCTCAACGCCGCCACCGCCTCGGCCTGGCGGCTCACCGGGCAGAGCTGCGCGCTGGGTTCGCGCGTGCTGGTGGAGCGCAGCATCTACGACCGCGTGGTCGAAGCCTTCCGCGATCGCGCCAAGGCCGTGCGCGTGGGCCTGCCCTGGGTCGACGCCAACCACATGGGCCCGCAGGCGCACCAGCAGCAGCTGGACAAGACCCTGTCGTACATCCAGTACGGCAAGGAGGACGGCGCCGAGCTCGTCACCGGCGGCCGCCGCATCGACACGCCCGAACTCGCGGCCGGCTACTTCGTCGAGCCCACGGTGTTCGCGGGCGTGGACAACCGCATGCGCATCGCGCGCGACGAGATCTTCGGCCCCGTGGCCTCGCTGATCCCGTTCGACGGCGAGGACCAAGCCATCGCGATCGCCAACGACACGCCCTACGGCCTGACCGCGGGATTGTGGACGCGCGACGTAGGCCGCGCGCACCGCGTGTCCAGCCGCATCGAAGCGGGCATGGTCTGGGTCAACACCTATTCGTTCCTGCGCTGGTCCACGCCGTACGGCGGCTTCAAGGCCAGCGGCTGGGGTCGCGAGAACGGCATCGACGCGCTCGACCCGTACCTGGAGACGCGCACCACCGTCATCAGCACCACGGGGCAGTTCCCCAACCTGTACGCCGCCTGACCGGCATCGTCGCGACGCAAGGAGACACAGCATGACAGCCACGGCCAACGCCACCGAAACCGCACGCACCAAGGCCCTCGCCTGGATCAACCAGGCGCCCAAGCGCCTGCTCATCGGCGGCCAGTGGGTCGATGCCGCGTCGGGCAAGACCTTCGAAAGCCTGAACCCCGCCACCGAGCAGTTGCTGTGCCGCGTGGCCGAGGCCGACAGCGCCGACGTCGACGCCGCCGTGGCCGCCGCGCGCAAGGCGTTCGAGGCGCCTTCCTGGGCGGCCATGTCGCCCCACGCGCGCACGCGCGCGCTGCTCAGGATCGCCGACAAGATCGAGGCGAACATCCCCGAGCTGGCCGCCATCGAGACGCTGGACAACGGCATGCCGCTGTGGTTCTCCATGGCGGCCGTCAGCGGCTGCGCGGACATCTTCCGCTACTACGCGGGCTGGTGCTCCAAGGTGCTGGGCACCACCATCCCCTCGGACGGCAGCACGCTCATCTACACGCTGCGCGAGCCGCTGGGCGTGTGCGGCCAGATCATTCCGTGGAACGCGCCCATCCTCATGGCGACGATCAAGTTCGCCAACGCGCTGTGCTGCGGCAACACCGTGGTGCTCAAGCCTGCCGAGCTGGCCTGCCTCACGTCCATCCGCCTGGCCGAGCTGATCCAGGAAACCGACCTGCCGCCCGGCGTCATCAACGTGCTGCCGGGCTACGGCCCCACGGCGGGCGCGGCGCTGTCGCAGCATCTGGGCGTGGACAAGATCGCCTTCACCGGTTCCACCGCTATCGGCAAGCAGGTGGTGCGCGACGCCACGTCCAACCTCAAGAAAGTGACGCTGGAACTGGGCGGCAAGGCGCCCAACGTGGTGTTCGCCGATGCCGACCTGGACAAGGCCATCGCCACCGCCGTCAAGACCTTCTGCGCCAACTCGGGCCAGATCTGCTCGGCGGGCACGCGCCTGTTCGTGCAGGAAAGCATCCATGACGAGGTGGCCGAGCGCGTCGCCAAGGAAGCCGTCGCGTGGAAGGCGGGCGACCCCTTCGCGGCCGACACCAAGCTCGGCCCGCTGATCTCGGCCAAGCAGCGCGATCGCGTGTGGTCCTACATCGACGCGGGCCAGGAAGCCGGTGCCGCGCTGCGCCTGGGCGGCACGGCGTGGAACGGCCCGGGCTACTTCGTCGAGCCCACGGTGTTCGACCAGGTCAAGAACGGCATGAAGATCGCGCAGGAGGAAATCTTCGGCCCCGTGCTCTCGATCATTCCGTTCAAGGACGAGAACGACGCGGTGCTGCAGGGCAACGAAACCACCTACGGCCTCTCGGCCGCCGTGTGGACGCGCGACATCTCGCGCGGGCACAAGGTCGTCAAGGCGCTCAAGGCCGGGCGGCTGTGGATCAACACCTTCGGCGAGTCCGACCCGGCCATGGCCTTCGGCGGCTACAAGCAGTCGGGCTGGGGGCGCGAGTTCGGCCAGGAATCCATCGAGGCCTATACGCAGACCAAGTCCGTGATGGTGCGCATGTAAGCGTCACGGCACATTCAGGAGACCCAGCATGAGCAACACCCTCCCCGCCTTCATCCAGGGCACCAAGCAACTGCTGATCGGTGGCCAGTGGGTCGATTCCGCCTCGGGCCAGCACATCGACGCCATCAACCCCGCCAACGGCGAACTGCTGTGCCGCATCGCCCAGGGCAACGCGCAGGACGTGGATCGTGCGGTAGCCGCCGCGCGCAAGGCGTTCGAGGGGCCTTGGAGCAAGTTCACCGCGCACGAGCGGCGCAAGCTGCTGCTCAAGGTGCACGACGCGATCATGGACAACTTCGAGGAGCTGGCGCTCATCGAGACGCTGGACATGGGCGCCCCGCTGGTGCGCACCCGCAGCTACAAGGAATGGCTGTCGCAGCTCCTGCAGTTCTACGCGTCGCAGACGGGGCTGGCAGGCTCGTCCAGCAGCGTGCCCATGTCCATCGCGCCCGACTTCATGGCGCTCAAGCACCTGGTGCCCGTGGGCGTGGTCGGCGGCATCATCCCGTGGAACGGCCCGTTGATGGGCCTGTGGTGGATCTACGGCCCCGCGCTCGCCACCGGCTGCACGGCGGTGCTCAAGCCCGCCGAGGACGCCTCGCTGGCCGCGCTGCGCGTGTCGGAACTGATGCTGGAAGCCGGCGTGCCCGAGGGCGTGATCAACGTCGTCACCGGCTACGGCAAGGACGTGGGCCAGGCCCTGTCCGAGCACATGGGTGTCGATCGCGTGGCGTTCACCGGCTCGGTGGGCACGGCACAGGCCATCGTGCGCGCGTCGGCGGGCAACCTCAAGCGCCTGCAGCTGGAGCTGGGCGGCAAGTCGCCCGACATCGTGTTCGCCGACGCCGACCTGAACAAGGCCGTGCCCGGTGCGGCCATGGGCGTGTTCGGCAACACCGGCCAGGTCTGCGTGGCAGGCACGCGCATCTTCGTGCAACGCTCCATCCACGACGAGTTCGTGCAGCGCCTGGCCGCGTTCGCCAAGACCATCAAGATCGGCGACGGCCGCGAGGAAGGCGTGCAGATCGGCCCGCTGATCTCCGGGCGCCAGCTGGAGCGCGTGATGCACTACATGGACGTGGGCAGCAAAGAGGCGCAACTGGTGCACGGCGGCAAACGCCTGACGGATGGCGCCTACGGCAAGGGCTTCTTCGTGGAGCCCACGGTGTTCGCCAACGTGACCAACGACATGACCATCGCCCGCGAGGAAATCTTCGGCCCCGTGGCCTCGGTGATCCCGTTCGACACGGTGGAAGATGCGCTGCGCCTGGCCAACGACACCAGCTACGGCCTGGCGGGCGGCGTGTGGACGCAAAACCTCTCCACCGCGCACAAGGTCTCGCAGGGCATCCGCTCCGGCACCGTGTGGGTCAACTGCTACGGCGTGATCGACCCCGCCACCGGCTTCGGCGGAACCAAGATGAGCGGCTACGGCTGGAAGGGCGGCAAGGAGCACGTCGAGAGCTTCCTGTACCCCAAGGCGACCTATTTCAACCTCGGCTAACCCCACCCATTTCCACCAGGAGACCACCATGCGCGGCATCGTATTCAGAGGCAACCGCAAGCTCGAAATCCTCGACTTCGAGGACCCTACCCCCGGCCCTGGCGACGCGATCGTCGCCATCAAGGCCTCGGGCATGTGCGGCAGCGACCTGCACTTCTACCGCAACAACCCGGCCGACGTCATCAAGTCGCTAGGCTTCAAGGACCTAGCCTCCCGCGGCATCTCCGAGGACACGCCCATCATCGCGGGGCACGAGCCCTGCGGCCAGATCGTCGCGCTGGGCTCGGCCGTGGATCCGCGCGTGTTCAAGGTGGGCGACCGCGTCACGGTGTTCCACTACGAAGGCTGCAACCACTGCGACCACTGCCGCAGCGGCTGGACGCAGATGTGCAGCCACGGCGCCGACATCCACGGCCTCATCAAGAACGGTGGCCACGCGCACTACATGAAGGTGCCCGTGACCTCGCTGGTGCACCTGCCCGAAGAGGTGTCGTACGCCACCGGCGCGGCCGTCTCCTGCGGCACGGGCACGGCCTGGGGCGCGCTGCTGCGCCTGCAAGTCAGTGCACGTGACACGCTGGCCGTGTTCGGCCTCGGCCCCGTGGGCCTGTCGGCGGTGCAGCTGGGCGCCGCCATGGGCGCCGAGGTGATCGGCATCGACATCGCCGCCGACCGCGTGGCACGCGCCAAGGAATTCGGCGCGGCCCACGCCATCGACGGCAGCAAGGCCGACGCCATCGAGGAAATCCTCAAGCTCACCGGCGGCCTGGGCGCGACCTGCTCCATGGACTGCGCCGGCGGCGACATCCCGAAGCAGCAGGCCGTGCGCTGCACGCGCCCCTGGGGCCGCATCGCCCTGGTGGCCGTGGGCGGCAACCTGAACGTGGACGGCATGAAGGACGTGATCGGCAAGCAGCGCACCATCGTCGGCTCCTACACCTTCTCGGAGCCGAGCATGAAGGAATGCGTGAACTTCATCGCCGACCACGGCGTGGACGTGGACAAGATCTTCACCGACCACTGGAAGCTGGAGCAGGCCGAGGAGGCCTACCGCGTCTTCGACGGCCAGGCTGGCGGCAAGGGCGTGTTCGTGTTCTGAATCCATGGCACAGGAAACGCGTTCATGAACAACCCCAAGCGCCATTCGATGAAGCTGGCAGCCGCGGCCGTGCTGACCCTGGCCAGCCTCGCGACGCATGCAGCCGATGAGATCCCGGTGGTCTCCATTCAATCCATGACGGGAACGACCGCATTCGCGGGAGCCGCGTTCCAGAACGCCATCCGCATGGCCATGGACGAGGCCAACGCCCAGGGAGGTGTCCACGGCGCCAAGATCAACCTGATCGAACGCGACAACGCCAGCGACAAGGGCCAGGCCATCAACCTGGCCAGCCAGGCGGCCGACCGCGACCGCGCCGTGCTGGTGCTGGGGCCCTCCTCCACCGCCGACACGATGGCGGTGGTTCCCCTGCTCAACGACAAACGCACCCCGTCCGCGGGGCTCGCGGGCTCGGACGCGATCCTGAAATCCGGTCCCTGGACGCTGAAGTTCCGGCAGAACTCGCAGGTGGACAGCCCGATCCTGGCCAAGTACGTGCTGGAGAAGACGAAGATCAGGAAAGTGGCGCTCGTCTTCGACCGCTCCAACGAAGCGCTGATCGAGTTCAAGAACAACTTCCGCGACGCCTTCAAGGCCGGGGGCGGCACGGTGGTGAGCGAGGAGGCCGTGGTCAGCAGCGACTCCAATTTCCTGCCGCTGGCGACCAAGCTCAAGGCCATGGATATCGACGCGGTCTACTTCACGAGCTATGCCGAGCAGTCCGCCAACATTGCCCTGCAACTGCGGCAGGCGGGCTTGCCGGAAAGGATCACCTTCATCGGATCGCTGGCCATCGCCTCGCCCAAGTACGTGTCGGTCGCCGGCAAGGCGGCGGAAGGCACCATTGCGGTGTCGGACTATCTGCCCGGCATCGACCGCCCGCAGAACAAGGCATTCGACGCCGCCTACAAGAGCCGCTACAACGTGGAGGCCGACAGCTTTGCCGCGGCCGGCTATTCGCTGGCGCAGGTCGCCATCGCCGCCCTGCGCGAGGCCGGCCCCGCCCCCACGCGCGAGAAGGTGCGTGACGCCTACCTGCGGCTGCGCGACGTCCCCGTCGTGCTCGGCACCGGCCACTGGACCCAGAGCGACCGCAAGCCCAGCTATGGCGCCGTCATGCTCACGGTCAAGGACGGCAGATTCGTCACCGCGCAGTAGCCCCTGTTCTTTCGTGCCACGGAAAACCGCTCCATGAGATTCGTTCGACAAACTCTCGGCATGCTGGCGCACGCCGCCGGACTCCTGGCGGCCGCGGCCGCGGCGCAGGCGCAGGACATTCCTGTGGTCTCGATCCAGTCCATGACCGGTCCTGCCGCCTTCGCGGGTACGCTGTTCCAGAAGTCGATTCAGCTGGCAGTGGACGAGGCCAATGCCAAGGGCGGTATCCATGGCCGCAAGATCGCCCTGATCGAGCGCGACAACGCCGGCGACAAGGGCCAGGCCATCAACCTGGCGAACCAGGCCATCGAGCGCGACCGTGCGCTGCTGGTGCTCGGGCCCTCGCTGTCGGCCGATTCGCTGGCGGTCGCGCCGGTCTTCAATGAGAAGCGCACGCCCTTCCTCACCTTCGCCAGCTCGGACGCCATCCTCAAATCGGGCCCCTGGTCGCTGAAGCTGCGGCAGGGATCGGACGTGGACGGCCCCATCCTCGCGAACCATCTGCTGGAGAAGACGCCGATCCGCAAAGTGGTGGCGATCTTCGACCGCACCAACGAGTCCCTCATCGAATACAAGAACGTCTTCCGCGACGCCTTCAAGGCCGGCGGCGGCGCCGTGGTCGCCGAGGAAGCCATCGTCAGCCAGGATGCCAACTTCCTGCCCCTGGCCACCAAGATCAAGAGCATGGACGTGGACGCGGTCTACGTATCCGCCTATGCCGAGCAAGCGGCCAACATCGTCTCGCAGCTGCGCAAGGCCGGCCTGCCCACGAAGGTCCGCCTGATCGGCTCGCTGGCCGTCGCATCGCCGAAGTTCATCGGCAATGCGGGCAAGGATGCGGAAGGAAGCATCGTCATCTCGGACTATGTGCTCGGCGTCGACCGCCCTCTCAACAAGTCCTTCGACGCGGCCTACCAGGCGCGCTACCACATGGAGCCCGACAGCTTCTCGGCGATCGGCTATTCGCTGGCCCAGGTCGCGCTGGCGAGCCTCAGGGAAGCCGGCCCCGACCCCACGCGCGAGAAAGTGCGCGACGCCTACCTGCGGATACGCGACGTGCCGGTGGTGGTCGGCTCCGGCACCTGGAACCAGAAAGACCGGCGGCCGCAGATCGGTGCACTGGTGCTGGTCGTCGAGGACGGGAAATTCCGCATCGCGCACTGATGGCGCGAACCGCATGGAGGCCACTGTGACGCTCTACGAACACGCGCCGTCGGAAGATCCGATGGCCGCACTGTGCAGGATGGCCCTCGGCGTCCGGTACGAGCAGCTGCCGGCCGAGGTGATTCGGCACGCCAAGCATTCGCTGCTCGACGCGATGGCCGTCACCATCGGCGGCTCCGGCATGGAAGGCGTGCCGGGCATCGCCGCGCTGGTCAAGGAAAAGGGCGGCAAGGAGGAAACGCTGCTGCCGTTCTACGGCGGGCGGGTGCCCGCGAGCGAGGCGGCACTGGCCATCGGGCCGATGCCGCGCGCGATGGACTGCGGGGAGCTGCACGAAGAAGCCGGACACATCGGCGAGTACATCGTGGCCAGCCTGCTGGCGGCCACCGGGCTGAAGCCCCGCGTGTCGGGCCAGGAGTTCCTGGCCGCCATGGTGGTGGGCCAGGAAACCATCATCCGCATCGGCATGGCGTACCGCCTGATCAGCCAGGCGGTCAAGGCGGGCGACTGCGGCGGCCACTACATCTTCGGCGCGGTCGCCGCCGTGGGCAGGCTGATGGGACTCAGCCAGGACGAGCTGGAGAACGCGCAAGGCATCGCCCGCACGATGACGCAGCCCCACACCATGGCCATCTACTCGCCGGCCACGCTGATGGTGCGCGTGCACCACGGCCTGGTGTGCCAGGCGGCGATCACCGCCTGCCAGCTGGCCCGCAAGGGCATCACGGGGCCGCGCCAGCAGGTGCTGCTGGGCGCCATGGGCTACCTGTCCCGCGCCCGGTGGGACACCCGCCCCGACGCCCTGACCGAGCGGCTGGGCCAGCGCTGGGAGATGGAGAACGTCATCGCCAAAGGCTACTGCGCCTGCTACTTCTCGCATTCGTCGATCGACGGTATCCTGGACCAGATGCGCAGCCATGGCTTCGAGGCTGGGGACATCGCCAGCATCCATCTCGAAGTCTCTTCGCCGGGATGGAAGGCGACCTGCGAGCCCAGGGACAAGAAGTGGAACCCGCAGACGGTTCCGGAGTGCCAGTTCAGCCTCGCCTATGCCGTCGCCATCGCCGCCCTGGACAAGGAGGTCTTTCTGAACGCCTACACCGCCCAGTCCCGGGCCCGCCACGACGTGCGCGACCTGATGTCCCGCATCACGGCGACCGAGGTGCCATCGCTGCCGGAATGGGGCGCCCGGGTCAGCACCAGGCTGCGCGACGGCCGCGCGTTCACCAACGACATCGTCTACGTCAAGGGGCACCCCAGCAACCCGTTCAGCGAGCAGGACTTCATCGACAAGTTCCGGCGCTGCGTGCCCTGGTCGGCCTGCCCGCTGTCCGAGCCGGTGGTGGACGGGCTGATCCATGACATCCTGAACCTCGAGCACATCGAGGATGCGGCGCAGGCACTGCTGCTGCCGCTGACGCCGCAAGACGGCCCCGGCACATGAGTATTCGCCGGCCGGCGGAGCGCCTCGGCGCCTCATCCCACCAATCCCACTCGAAGAGAGACAAGCCCATGCAATACCCTTCCCCCACCTCTCCGAGACGCCTGGGCACCGGCGCGCTGGCCGCCCTGGTTGCCGTCGTGGTCGCGCAGGCCCAGGCACAGGACATCCCCGTGGTGTCCATCCAGGCCGAAACGGGAGCTGCGGCCTTCGCGGCCGCCAACTACCAGAAGGCCATCCAGCTGGCGGTGGAGCAAGCCAACAGCCAGGGCGGCATCAACGGGCACAAGATCAACCTGATCACGCGCGACAACGCCAGCGACAAGGGCCAGGCCATCAACCTGGCCAACCAGGCCATCGACCGCGACCGCGCCGTACTGGTGCTGGGCCCGTCCTCGACCACCGACTCCATGGCCACGGCGCCGATCTTCAACGACAAGAAGGTGCCCAACCTGAGCTTCGTCACGTCCGACGCCATCCTGAAGGCCGGCACCTGGTCCATGAAGTTCCAGCAGTCGCCCGCCGTCATCACGCCGCTGGTGGCCAAGTACGTACTGGAGAAGACGCCCGCCCGCAAGGCCGCCCTGGTCTTCGACCGCACGAACGAGGCGCTGATCGACTCCAAGAACATCTTCCGCGACGCCTTCAAGGCCGGGGGCGGCACCGTGGTGTCCGAGGAAGCCATCATCAACACCGACGCCAATTTCCAGCCGCTGGCCACCAAGCTCAAGGCCCTGGACGTGGACGCGGTCTACATCTCGGCCTTCACGGAGCAGTCGGCCAACCTCGTCGTGCAGCTGCGCCAGGCGGGCCTGTCGGACAAGGTGCGCATGATCGGCGCACTGTCGCTGGCATCGCCCAAGTTCGTGAGCACGGTCGGCAAGGCCGGCGAAGGCACGATCGCCGTGACCGACCACATCATCGGCGTGGACCGCCCGCTCAACAAGGCCTTCGAGGCCGCGTGGAAGACCCGCTACGGCACCGAGCCGGACAGCTGGAGCGCCATCGGGTATTCGCTGGCCGCCGTGGGGCTGGCCGCGCTCAAGGAAGCCGGCCCCAATCCCACGCGCGAGAAGGTGCACGACGCCTTCGGGCGGCTGCGCGACGTGCCCATTCTCGGCGGCTCGGGCCTGTGGAACCAGACCGACCGCAAGCCGTATTTCGGTGCGATGGTGCTGATCCTCAAGGACGGCAAGTTCATCGTCGCCCCCTGAGCCTTCCACTACATCCAGGAGACATTCCATGCAATCCATACGACGCATCCGCGGACTCCTCGCCGCGGCCCTCCTCTCGCTCGGGGCCGTGGCCCAGGCGCAAGACATTCCCGTGGTGTCCATCCAGGCCGTGACGGGAGCGGCGGCGTTCGCGGGCGACCCCTACCGCAAGGCCATCCGGCTGGCCGTCGACGAGTTCAACCAGAACGGCGGCGTGGGCGGCCAGAAGATCAACCTGATCGAACGCGACAACGCCAGCGACAAGGGCCAGGCCATCAACCTGGCCAACCAGGCCATCGACCGCGATCGCGCCGTGCTGGTGCTGGGCCCGTCCACCTCGACCGACAGCGCGACCGTGGCGGCCATCTTCAACGACAGGAAGACGCCCAACCTGAGCTTCGCCACCTCGGACGTGGTGCTCAAACCCGGCCCCTGGACGCTCAAGTACCAGCAGGCCCCGTCGGTGGTCAGCCCCCTGGTGGCCAAGTACGTGCTCGAGAAGACGCCGGCCAGGAAGATCGCCATCGTCTACGACCGCACGAACGAAGGCCTGATCGAGTACAAGAACGCCTTCCGCGACGCCATCAAGGCCGGCGGCGGCACCATCGCGACCGAAGAGGCCGTGGTCACCAGCGACTCCAACTTCCTGCCGCTGGCCACCAAGCTCAAGTCCATGGACGTGGACGCGGTCTACATCGCCACCTACGGCGAGCAGTCGGCCAACATCGTGCTGCAGCTGCGCCAGGCGGGCATACCCGACAAGGTGCGCTACATCGGCACCATCGCCATGGTGTTCCAGAAGTTCCTGACCATGACGGGCGCCGCATCGGAAGGCGCCATCGCCGTGTCGGACTACGTCGCCGGCATCGACCGCCCGCAGAACAAGGCCTTCGAGGCCGCCTACAAGGCGCGCTGGGGCGAGGAGCCCGACAACTGGGCCGGGTCCGCCTACTCCCTCGCCCAGGTGGCGCTGGCGACGCTCAAGCAGGCCGGCCCCAACCCGACGCGCGAGAAAGTGCTCAAGGCCTACCATGAGATCCATGACGTGCCCATCGTCTGCGGCTCCGGCGTGTGGAACCAGAAGGACCGCGTTCCCAGCTACGGCGCCATCGTGCTGACCGTCAAGAACGGCAAGTTCGTCGCAGCGCCGTGACGACCATGCATCGCCGCATCCGCCATGGCTCCCGGTCCTTGAACCACAAGGGCCGGCCGTCCACTGCATCGTAGAAGGACTTTCCCATGCTGCTCCAACAGCTACTCAACGGCCTGGTGGTCGGCGGCACCTTCGCGGTGTTCGCACTGGGCTTCACGCTGCTGTTCGGCGTGAACCACATCCTGA
Source organism: Pseudorhodoferax sp. (assembly GCF_047601025.1). NCBI lineage: Bacteria > Pseudomonadati > Pseudomonadota > Betaproteobacteria > Burkholderiales > Comamonadaceae > Pseudorhodoferax > Pseudorhodoferax sp. The sequence goes on along the minus strand of NZ_JASGJZ010000001.1, from coordinate 4,419,154 downwards.
ACATGGCCTACGGCACGGTGTTCATGTGGGGCGCCTTCGCCGGCCTGTACGTGGCCACGGCGTTCCAGGCCCCCTTCATCGTCGCGCTGCTGGTGGGCATGCTCGCGGGCGGGGTGCTGTCCGTCGCGCTCGACTTCCTGGCCTTCCGCCCCCTGCGGCGGCGCCACGCGCCGGAGTTCTCCTACATCCTGACCTCCATCGGCGCCAGCATCGCGCTGGTGGCGCTGGCGCAGAAGGCTTCGAACACGGCGGTGTGGCAGTTCCCGCCCGACACCTTCCCGGTGGTGACCTATGAGTTCCTGGGGCTGCAGGTGCAGCGGCTGCAGCTCATCATCGTCGCCTCGGCCGTGGTCCTGGTGGCGGCGCTGATCTACGCGCTCTACCACACCGGCCTGGGCCGGCGCATCCGCTGCGTGGCGCATTCGGAAGGCACGGCGCAGCTGCTGGGCATCAACGCGGAGTGGGTGAACATCCAGGTGTTCTTCATCTCCGGGGCGCTGGCGGGCTTCGCCGGCGTGATGATCGGGCTGGCGTTCAACTCGGTGCACTTCCTGATGGGCGAGCCGTTCCTGATGCGCGCCTTCGTCATCATCATCCTCGGGGGCCTGGGCAGCATCGCCGGCTCGCTGGTGGGCGGCGTCATCATCGGCGTGGTGCAGACGCTGGCCTACGCCTACATCTCGTCCGCCGCGGCCGACGCCATCGCCTTCATCATCCTGTTCGTCATCATCCTGATCCGTCCGACGGGCCTGTTCGGCAAGCCGGGGGCGGTGATGCGGGTGCAGCGCCAATGATCGACTACCTCCTCTCCTACAGCTCGGTCCTCGACCACGTGCTGATCTACGCGCTGCTGGCCATGAGCCAGGCCGTGGTGCTGCGCGCGGGGACGTTCTCCATCGGGACGGCCGCGTATGCCGCCGTCGGCGCCTACACCGCCGCCATCCTGACCGTCAACTACGCCTGGCCCGCGCCGCTGGCCATCGCCTGCGGCATGGTGCTGGCGGGCGTCCTCAGCGCGCTGATGGCCTACCCGCTGTCGCGCCTGCGCGGCGTGTTCCAGGCCCTGGCCACGCTGGCGCTGGTGCAGGTGATGGTGACCATCGCGCAGAACTGGGACAGCGTGACCAACGGCGTGCTGGGCATCTCCGGCATCCCCAAGGTGGCGACCACCGGCTGGCTGGTGGTGATCGTGGCCGTCTGCATGCTGCTGACCTGGACGCTGGGCAAGTACAGCCTGGGCCGCGCGATGGACGTGATCCGCGCCGACGAGACGGTGGCCGTGTCGCTGGGTATCCGCGTGGCCTACCACCAGCGGCTGGCGATGGCGCTGTCGGGCCTGATCGCCGGGCTCGCCGGGGCGCTGCACGCGTGCAACTCCTACGCCATCTCGCCTGAGGAATTCGGCTTCGGCATGCTGGTGCACGCGCTGGCGTCGAGCGTGCTGGGCGGCACCACCTCGATCTGGGGACCGCTGGTGGGCTCGGCCGTGCTGACCACGCTGCCCGAGTTCGTACGGGTGTTCGCCGACTACCGCGGCGTGGTGCAGGGCGCCTTGCTGATGATGATCATCATCTACCTGCCGCACGGCATCGCCGACACGCTGCGCTCCTGGCGCCATGACCGGCGCGTGCGCCGCGGCATGGCCCGGTCCGCCAAGGGAGGTGCCGCATGAACGACCGCACCGCATCCCCCGTGCTGCAGCTCGACAACGTCGGCCGGCGCTTCGGCGGCCTGCCCGCGGTCGACGGCCTGAGCATCTCGGCGCCGCCGGGCACCATCACCGGCCTGATCGGCCCGAACGGGGCGGGCAAGACCACGGTGGTGAACCTGATCATGGGCATCCTCAAGCTCACCTCGGGCCGGGTGCTGTTCGACGGACGGGACGTGAGCCAGGTGGAGGCGGCCGACCTGGCGCGCGCCGGCATGGCGCGCACCTTCCAGAACATCCGCCTGGTGACCGAGGGCACGGTGCTGGACAACGTGCTCTCGGGCCTGCACGCGCACCAGCGCACCGGCCTGTGGTCCAACCTGCTGGGCCTGCCGTCGGCGCGGACCGAGCAGCGGGAACACCTGCGCGAGGCCATGGCGCTGCTGGAACGCTTCGGCATGGCCGAGCTGGCCGAGCACCGCGCGGGCACCCTCTCCTACGGCCACCAGCGGCGCATCGAGATGATGCGGGCGCTGGCGATGAAGCCCAAGCTGCTGCTGCTGGACGAGCCGGTGGCCGGCATGAACGATGCCGAGGCCGCCAGCCTGGGCCGCATCTTCAGCGAGGTGGCCGCCGAGGGCGTGGCCATCCTGCTGATCGAGCACAACATGCGCTTCGTCACGCAGATCTGCTCGCACCTGTACGTGGTGGCGTCCGGCCGGCTGATCGCCGAGGGCCCGCCCGAGACGGTGCTAGCCGATCCGGTGGTGATCGAGGCCTACCTGGGAAGCTGATCGATGAACCAAGCCACCCATTCCTCCCCTCCCTCCACCGCCAACGCGCTGGCGATCGACAAGCTGGAAGTCCACTACCAGGGCATCATCGCGCTGCGCAGCGTCACGCTGGAGGTCAGGCAGGGCGAGATCTTCACGCTGATCGGCCCCAACGGCGCGGGCAAGTCCAGCCTGGTCAACGCCATCACGGGCATCGTGCCCTCCACCGGCGCCATCGCCTTCGAGGGCGGGGAGCTGAACCGCCTGCCGGCCCACCAGCGCGCGCGGCGCGGCGTGATCCAGGTGCCCGAGGGGCGGCGCGTGATCGCCCCGCTGTCGGTCATGGAGAACCTGCTGCTCGGCTGCGAGGCCGTGGGCGCGCGCAAGGGCGACGTGCAGGCCGACCTGGACCGCGTGTTCACGCTGTTTCCGATCCTCGCGGAGCGGCGCAGCCAGCTCTCGGGCACGATGTCCGGCGGCCAGCAGCAGATGCTGGCGATCGGCCGCGCGCTCATGGGCCACCCCCGCGTGCTGCTGCTCGACGAGCCTAGCCTGGGCCTGGCGCCGGTCATCATCGCCGACGTGTTCCGCGCCATCCGCCAGCTCAACCAGGACGGCATGACCATCTTCCTGGTCGAGCAGAACGCCCGCCTGGCCCTGGAGACCGCCCACCGCGCCGCCGTGCTGGAACAGGGCCGCATCGTCAAGCAGGGCGAAGCCGCCGTACTGGCGCACGATCCCGAGGTCGAAGAGCACTACTTCGGGCAAGCCGCCGCGCACTGAGAAACAACCCCGACGGGAAATCCGTTCCCGTGCCAGCCGGCCCATCGCCGGCTGCCATCTTTCGACAGCGAGGAACCATGACCACCACCTCCCCCCTCAACTGCCCGCCGCTGGAACAGGCGCTGGTGCGCTTCGTCCAGGAACTGCGGTACGAGCACATCGACGCCCCCGCGCTCGCCGGCGTCAACCGCCTGATGCGCGACCAGCTCGCGCTGCAGATCGGCATCTCGAAGATGCCGTGGTCCGAGCAGCTGCTGCAATACGCCATCACCCAGCAGCGCCCCGGCAAGAGCCGCGTGAGCGCCTCCGCGCTGACCATGAGCGCCGCCGATGCCGCCTTCGTCAACGGCTCGTACGGCCACGGCTTCGAATACGACGACGCCCACGGCCCCAGCTACAGCCATCCGGGCAGCTGCGTGATCCCGGCCGCGCTGGCGATCGGCGAGGAGCTGGGCTCGTCGCTCGAGGAGGTCATCACCGCGATGGTCGCGGGCTACGAGGTCTATGCGCGCCTCGGCGTGCTGGCCGCGCCCGAGCTGCTGCAGCGCGGCTTCCACCCGCACGGCACGCTGTCGAACTTCGGCGCCGCGGCGGTGGCGGCCAAGCTGCGCGGCTTCGACGCCGAGACCACGCTGCATGCGCTGGCGATCGCGCTGAGCCACGTCTCGGGCACCACCGAATACAGCTCCACCGGCGGCTCCATCAAGCGCATCCATGCCGGCATCGGCACGCGCAACGGCATGGCGGCGGCCGACATGGCCCGCGCCGGCATCACCGGGCCGCGCGCCTTCCTGAGCGGCAACAAGGGCTTCTTCAAGACCTTCCTGCAACGCCCGGCGGGCGAGGCGCCCGAGCAGCGCTTCGCATCGGGCCGGCCTTTCGAGATCGCCACCGTCTGGCTCAAGGCCTACTGCGCCTGCTATTGCACGCACGCCTACATCGACGCGCTGCGCCCCTTCGCCGCACGCCGCGCCGAGATCGCCGACGTCCACCTGAAGATCACGCCCCATTTCAACGTCGTGGTCGGCACCGCCAACGCCAACGCCTACACGCCCAGGAACATCGAGCATGTGCAGTTCAGCCTGCCCATCCAGGCGGCGTTCACGTTGCAGGGCATGGGCAACGGCTACCGCGTCCACCGCGACTACCTCGCAGGCAAGGTGGACATGGAGCCGGTCGTCGCCACGGCGCGCAGCATCCGCATCACCGAGGAGCCCGCGCTGGAGCGGGACCATCCCGGCAAATTCGTCGCCGACGCCACGGTCACGTTCAAGGACGGCAGCTCCGAGCATGTGTTCGTGGCGGATCCGATCGGCACCGACACGAACCCCATGCCCGAGCACGAGCAGGATGCCAAGTTCATGGAATTGACCGCCGGCGTGCTGGGCGAAGGACGCGCCAGCCAGTTGCTGGCCGCGTTGCGCACCATGGACCCGAAGATGAAGGCGGCCGACCTGACGGCCATGTGCGCGGCCGCGCAATAGTCCGCCCCGCATCCTCACGACGCCAACAAGGAGACACCCGCATGCGGACCCCATCGCCCCTGCGGCCCGTTGCCGCCACGATCGCCTGCGCGCTGCTGGCCAGCGCCTGCACCGGCATCCCGAAGCCGCCCGTCACGCTGGCCGAGGTCGGGACCGTCAAGCTCGGCCCGTACACCATGCCCAAGGGCTACCTGACGCGCGACGAGTACCCCGACACCGCGGCCCTGCTCGCGGCCCCGCCGGCCGAAGGCTCGACCGCGCAGGCCGACGACGTGCAGGCCTACCGCACGCTGACGGCGCTGCAAAGCGGGCCGCGCGGCGCGCAGGCGGCCAAGGACGCGGAGCTGATGTTTCCGGCCGCCGCGTCGACGTTCGCCTGCGCGCTCGGCGTCCCCGTCTCCGAACAGGCCACGCCGCACCTGTACATGCTGCTGCGCCGTACCTTGACCGACGCGGCCGACGCCACGCAGAAGGCCAAGAACAAGTACATGCGCCCCCGCCCCTTCGTGGTGTTCAACGCACCGAGCTGCACGCCGCAGGACGAAGCGTCGCTCAGAAAGAGCGGCTCCTACCCGTCCGGCCACTCGGCCGTCGGCTGGGCCTGGGCCGAGGTGCTGACCGAGATCGCACCTGAACGCACCGACGCGCTGCTGCAGCGCGGCCGCGCCTATGGCCAGAGCCGCGGCATCTGCGGCGTGCACTGGAAGAGCGACATCGAAGCGGGCCGCCTGATGGGCGCGGCCACCGTGGCCCGCCTGCGCGCCAACGACGTGTTCAACGCCCAGGTCGCCGCCGCCCGGGCAGAAGTGGCCCAGGCCCGCGCAGCGGGCCGGCAGCCGCCGGCCGCGGACTGCGCGGCCGAGGCATCCGCCCTGGCCCTGTCGGCGCAGCTGGCGCCCTGAGCGCCGCCTCCCCTTCCTGGAGAGTCCGGCGCCTGCGCATCGCGCCGATGCCTCCCCCTTTCTCCAACAAGCATCCACTCACTCGAAAAGATCCACCATGGTTTCACGCCGCCAACTTCTGCAAGCCCTGCCCGCTCTGCCATCGGCCCTGGGCACTTCCGTGGCGCTGGCCCAGCCCATCGCCGGCAAACCCATCCGCCTGATGGTGGCCGCCTCCCCGGGAGCGACCGTGGATGCCGCAGCGCGCTTCGTGTCCGAGCCGCTGTCCAAGATGCTGGGCGTTCCCGTCATCGTGGAAAACCGTCCCGGTGCGGGCGGCGCGATCGGCAGCGATGCCGTGGCCAAGTCGCCGGCCGACGGCCACACGCTGCTGTTCACGGGTGTGACGCACTTTTCCGCGCGCTACTCGGGCGAAGCCTCGGCCACCTACGACCCGGTCAAGGACTTCTCGGCCATCGCCCGCATCTGCAGCGCCGCGCTGGCCGTGGTGGTGGCGACGAACTCTCCCTACAAGACCCTGGCCGACCTGCTCGCCGCGATGAAGGCCAAGCCCGGCGAGATCGACTACGGCTCGGGCGGCGTGGGCAGCACCTCGCACCTGTGCACCGTCATCATGAACGACCTGACGGGCACCAAGGCCAAGCACATCCCCTACAAGGGCAACACGCAGGCCGTCACCGACACCGTGGCCGGCGTCGTCGCCTTCACCTGCCAGGGCTCGGGCGGCGTGGTGCCGCTCATCAAGGCCGGCCGCCTGCGCGCATTGGCGGTGACCAGCCGCAACCGCTGGGAAGCCCTGCCCGACGTGCCCACGGGCATCGAAAGCGGCATTCCCGGCTTCGAGGTCGCGTCGTGGATGGGCTCGTTCGCTCCCGCCAAAACGCCCCAGCCGATGGTGTCCATGGTGTCCGACGCCATGGCGAAGATCGCCCGCTCGCCGGAGTTCAAGGCGTTCTGCGACAAGCAATCGATGTACGTGGAACTGATGGAGCACAGCGAATTCCAGGCCAGCGTGCCCGCGGAGGACGCGCGCTGGCGGCGTGTGGCGGAGCTGATCAAGCGCTCCTGAATCGCACACACCCCTCGATGCTCCCGTGGCCGCTGGACGATTCGTCGCGCCGGCGCGCCGAGACGCGGTGATGCTCAACCGGCCCGGCCCGGCCCGGCGCGGCTGCTGCCGCGCGCCACGCCTCTTCTTGCCGCAGGAGATCGTCCAGCACATCCGCGCCTCGCAGCCGGGCCGAACGCGCGACCCGACGCCCGCCCTCGCGGGCGCGGAAAGGAACGGCGCCTATTACCGCACGAGCACGCGCATGATGGCGCCGAAGTCCTCGACCTGCTCCAGGTGCAGCACGCTGTCCACGACCTGGTCGATGGTGGCGGCCGGCAGGATGCCATCGACGAAGGTGCGGAACTTGCCCACCAGTTCCTCGTTGGTCATGTAGGTGGCCGGATCGGACGAGCGCATGCCCTTGGGGAAGCCCTTTTCGGCCGCGAACGTCTGGCCGCGCGCCTGGATCTCGACGCGCGAGGGACGGCTCAGGATGTCGGCCGAGATCGACTGGAAGTAGGTCGGGTGCGTCTTGAGCTGCACCTTGTTCATCAGCGCCATGACCGAGGGGTCGAAGACCACCGCCTCGTCCTGCCACTGGCGGCCCGGCGGGATGCGGTGCGCCGCGACGGCCAGGCCGTGCGCGAAGCAGAACTGCGCGTCGTGCTGGAGCAATATCTTGCGGTTGGTGAAGCACGGCAGCTCGTAGGCCCAGCCCTCGCCGTAGGAGGTGATGCTTTCGATCTCGTCCACCTTGATGTCGTGCTGCGCGATGAGGTCGATCAGCAGGTCCAGCGGCGCATGCATCACGCGGCAGTGCGGGTACGGCTTGTACATCTGGAAGGCCGGGAAGCGCCAGTCCTCGCCCAGGCCGGTGGTCAGCAGCTCGGGCGACCAGCGCGCGGTGCCGACGAAAGCGGGATAGCCGTGTTCCTCGTCGTCCAGCATCAGCCAATCGCCCCGGTGGCCCAGGTCGCCCATATCGACGGCGGACAGCGCCACGTTGGTCAGCGCGCCCGCCATCTGGTACTTGATGGTGGCCGTGGGCGCGTGCATGAACCAGGCGCGCTGCGAGTTGACGGGCGCGGTGGCGGCGGCGATGCCCAGGGCGTTGGCGAGCTTTTCGGCATCCAGCCCGCGCAGCTTGCCTGCCGATGCGGTGGCGCCGAAGGCGGTGCTGCTGTAGCCGACGATGGAGGAGCTGGAGGCCTTGCCGTCCTTGGTGTCGCGGTAGCCGCTCATGGCCGCGCCCAGGCGGTAGGAGATTTCATGCGACACGGCGACGGCGGCGATCAGGTCCTTGCCCGAGCGGCGTTGCGACTCCGCCGTGGCGAACGCGCCGGGCAGCACGTAGGGGCTGACGTGGCCGGGCAGCAGCACCGAGTCGGCGTCGAGCGCGTTGACCAGTTCGCCGTTGGCGAAGGCCGCGCCGTGGGGCGTGGATTTCTCGCCGCTGCCGATGATGGTCGCCGTGCCGCCGATGCCGCCCAGGCGCTTGCCCGCCTCGATGCCGATGCGGCCCTTGGGGTGGTCGATGCCCGCGAGCGCGACGCCCAGGGTGTCGAGCACGTCGCGCTTGCATTCGTCGATGACGTTCGCGGGCAGCCGGCCGATGTCGGTGTCGGCCGAGAACGCGGCCAGCCGCTCGATGATGGTCTGGGTCATGGCGGGTCTCCCTAGATGATGTTGCGCTGGCGCAGCTCGGCGATTTGCTGTGCGGTCAGGCCGATGCTGGCAAGGATCTCGTCGGTGTGCTCGCCGTTGAGCGGCGCGCGCTGGCGGATTTCGGGCGGGGTGCGCGAGAGCGTGACGGGCGTGGCGAAGATGGGTACGGGCTTGGCCGCGCCGGGATAGTCCATCCAGTGGATGAGGTCGGCGGCCTTGACGGTTTCGTCGGCCAGCGCCTGGCGCGGCGAGTTCACGCGGCCTGCGGGGATGCGAGCCTTTTCCAGCAGGGCCAGGCATTCGTCGAGCGTCTTGTCCCGCGCCCATTCGCTCATCACGCCGCTCAGGAATTCGCCGTGATCGCCGCGCAGCTTGTCGTCGGCGAAGCGCGGGTCATCGAGGTATTCGGGGTGGCCCACGAGCCGCGCCCAGTTCTTGAACATGGCGCCGCCGATGACCTGGATGATGAACCAGCCATCCTTGGCCTTGAAGATGTCGGACGGCGCGTAGCTGCCCGCGCGGTTGAGCGTGGCCTGGCGGTCCAGGCCCAGCACCGCTTCCTCGATCAGCGCGCCGCTGGCCATGTTCAGGCCCGTGCAGAGCAGCGAGGCGTTCACCTCCTGCCCCTTGCCGCTTTGCTTGCGCTCGTACAGCGCGAGCACGGTGCCCAGGGCGCAGGCGAACGAGGTGGCGAAGTCCACCACGGGCACCATGGCCTTCTGCGGCTGCTCGGGCGTGCCCGCCATGTACACCGCGCCGCTCAGGGTCTGGCCCACGCCGTCGAAGCCCACGCGGTCGCGCACGGCCTCGGCGTTGCCGAAGGCGTTGGGAGCCACCAGGATGATGTCGGGCTTGACGGCGCACAGGCTCTCGTAGTCCAGCCCCAGGTTCTTGAGCGTGCGCGGCGGCATGTTGGCGACGACCACGTCGGCCCCCGCGACCAGCTTGCGCACGATCTCGCGGCCGTCGGGGCTGGCGAGGTCGAGCGTGAGGCAGCGCTTGTTGCGGTTGAGCTGCAGGAACATCGCGCCTTCGCCGGTTTCGGTGACGGGCACGATGTAGCGGTCCTCGCCGCCCTCCACGCGGTCGATGCGGATGACCTCGGCACCGTAGTCGGCCAGCAGCGCCGCGCAGTACGGCCCGGCGATGAAGCGGCCGAAATCCAGGACCTTGATGCCTTCGAGTACGTTCATCGTCGCGCTTTCAAGCCTCTGCCGCCGCGCGCACTTCGTCCAGCGCGGCCGGATTGTCGAGCGAGGACAAGTCCCCCGGCGGGCGGCCGCAGTACACGCTGCGGATCACGCGGCGCATGATCTTGGAGCTGCGCGTCTTGGGCAGCTGGCTCACCACGTGCACCTTGCCCGGACGGAACGGACGGCCCAGGCGCTTGTCCACGTGGCCGATCACGGCGGCCTGCAGCGCGTCCGCCGGCGGGGCATCGGGCCGGGCGATCACGAACACCACCAGCTTCTGCCCCTTGTCGGCATCGTCCACGCCGATGGCGGCCGCCTCGGCCACGCCGGGCAGTTCCAGCACGACCTCCTCCACCTCGGCCGGGCCCAGGCGCTTGCCGGCGACCTTCAGCGTGTCGTCGGAGCGGCCCATCATGAAGAAGTTGCCCTCGGGCGTGCGCAGCGCCAGGTCGCCGTGCACCCACAGGCCGGGAATGGTCTGCCAGTAGGTTTCCAGGTAGCGCTCGTCGTCGTGCCAGAACGACTGCGTCATGCCGACGAAGGGCGCGCGGATCGCCAGCTCGCCGACCTCGCCCGTCACGCTGCGGCCGTCGGCGTCCACCACGTCGGCCGCGACACCCGGCGAGACGGTGTTGAAGCCGCTCGGCGGAATCGGCCGGACCGGCACGCTGGCCAGCAGCGCCCCCGAGACCTCGGTGCCGCCGGTGTAGTTGATCAGCGGCGCCGTGCCGTCGCCGAAGCGCTGCTGGAACCAGTTGAAATGCTCTGGCGCGATGCCCTCGCCGGCCGTGATCAGCAGCCGCACGGTGCTGCGGTCGCCGGCCAGCGCCAGCGCCTCATGGCTGGCCATGCCGCGGATCAGCGTGGGCGCCGAGCCGAAGTGCGTGACCTTGTGGCGCTCCACGACGCGCGACATGCGCGACCAGTCCGGGTAGTCCGGCGCGCCGTCGTAGCAGACCAGCGTGGCGCCGCGCAGCAGCGCGCAGCCCAGCACCAGCGTGCCGGCGATCCAGCCCATGTCGGCCGGCCAGCAGTACACGTCGCCGGGCTGCACGTCGAAGTGCACCAGCGCGTCGTGCGCGATCTTGATCGGGAAGCTGCCGTGCGCGTGCACCACGCCCTTGGGCTTGCCGGTGGTGCCCGAGGTGTAGATCACCATGAACGGCGTGTCGGGCGTGACCGACACCGGCGCGAGCGTGCTGCCCTGCCCGGCGGCGGCGACCTGCTGCCAGTCCAGGTCGCGCGCGTCCTGCGCGGCCTCGCCCTCGGCGCGCTTCCAGACCACGCGCTCGAGCTGCGGCAGCTGGCCCCAGGCCTCGCGCAGCGCACCCTGCACGTCCACGCGCTTGGTGCGGCGCGAAAAGCCGGTGGAGGCGATCACCATGCGCGCCTCGGCCGCCGACAGCCGCGCCACGATGGCATCGACGCCGAAACCGCTGAACAGCGGCACGACCAGCGCCCCCAGGTGGACCAGGGCCAGCAGCGAGACCGTGGCCTCCACGCCGTTCTCCATCAGCAGGCCGATGCGGTCGCCCTGCCGCACGCCGTGCTGCGCCAGGCCGGCCGCGAACTCGCGCACGCGCACTTCCAGCTCGGCGTAGGTCAGCGCGCTGACGGAGCCGTCCTCGCGCTCGGCCACGACGGCCGCCCGCTGCGCCGTGGCGGGGTTGCGGCTCCAGGCCAGGATGGTGTTGACCCAGTTCAGCCGCCCGCCCGGGAACCAGCTCGGAAACTGCGGGCCGCGCGACAGGTCGGCATAACCGGTGGGCGGCTGGTCCCAGGCGATCGCGCATTCGCGCATCACGGTGCGCCAGTAGCGCTCGGGCTCGTCCACCGACACGCGGAGCAGTTCGTCGTAGTCCGGCGTGCCGAGCGCACGCATCAGCTGCACGATGCCGGAGTTCTGCAACTCGCGCGCGCCGGGCTGCCAGGTCGGAAAAGAAGGCTGGGAAGCCGCAGTGTTCATGGTCTCTAGTCTCCGTTCACGCGCGTTCGACGATCATGGCGATGCCCTGGCCGCCACCGATGCACATGGTTTCCAGCCCGTAGCGGGCCTGGCGGCGCTGCAGTTCGTACAGCAGCGTGGTCAGGATGCGCACGCCGGTGGCACCCACCGGGTGGCCCAGCGAGATGCCCGAGCCGTTGACGTTGAGGCGGTCTTCCAGCGCCTCCATGCTGCTGCCCCAGCCCTTGACGCAGGCCAGCGCCTGGCAGGCGAAGGCTTCGTTCAGCTCGACCAGGTCCATCTGGTCGAACTTCAGGCCCGTGCGCGCGAGCACCTTCTGCACGGCGGGCACGGGGCCGATGCCCATGCGCGCCGGGTCGCAGCCGGCCGCGGCCCAGCCGACCAGCCAGCCGATGGGCTCCAGGCCCAGCGCTTCGAGCTTGTCCTCGGCCACGACCAGGCAGGCTGCCGCCGCGTCGTTCTGCTGGCAGGCGTTGCCGGCGGTGACGACGCCGTCCTTCATGATGGGCCGCATCTTGGCCAGGCTCTCGGCGGTGGTGTCGCCGCGCACGCCTTCGTCCTGTTTCACGACCAGCGGATCGCCCTTGCGCTGCGGCACCGAGACCGGAACGATCTCGGTATCGAAACGGCCCGCGGCCTGGGCAGCGGCGGCGCGCTGGTGGCTGCGCGCGGCGAAGGCGTCGGCCTGCTCGCGGCTGATGCCGTACTCGCGCGCCAGCGTCTCGGCGGTCTCGATCATGCCGCTGATGCGGCCGAAGCGGCTCTCGGGCTGCGAGCGCTCGCGCCCCCGGTCGAGCCGGTCGTGCAGCTTGACCGTGCCCGCGCGCTTGCCCCAGCGCATGTCGGTGGTGTAGTACTCCACGTTGCTCATGCTTTCCACGCCGCCGGCCATCACCACGTCGGCCGCGCCGGTCTGCACCATCATGGCCGCCGTGGCCAGGGCCTGCACGCCGCCGCCGCAGCGCCGGTCGAGCTGCATGCCCGCCACTTCGATCGGAAAGCCCGCCTGCAGGGCCACCCAGCGGCCCGTGCACGGGGTTTCGCCGCTGGCATAGCTCTGGGCGAAGACCACGTCGTCGATGCGCGCGGGGTCCAGGCCGGTGCGCTGCACGACGGCACGCGCCGCGATGGCGCCGAGTTCCTCGACGGGAATGCCCCGGAGGCTTCCGCCGAACGCGCCCACGGGCGTGCGCAGCGGGGAAACGATGGCTGCGCGCTTCATACCGGGAGCCTCCTGTGCTGCAAGACCAGATTCATACCGTTCTCTCCTTGAAAAGTTCAGCGCAGGCTGACCCGCGCGTTGTTCAGCACCACCACGCCGCGCTCCACCGCCGTGGTGCGCAGCGAGACCGTTTCGCCCCGCACCCACATCTCGGTGCGCAGCGTGTCGCCCGGCAGGGCCGGCGCGGTGAAGCGCACCCGCATGCCCGCAAAGCGCGTGGCATCGTAGGCCAGCACCGTGCGCAGCACCGCGTGCGCCGCCACGCCCATCAGCGCCATGCCATGCAGGATGGGCCGGGAAAAGCCGGCCGCAGCGGCCACCGACGGGTCGGCGTGCAGCGGATTCAGGTCGCCGCTCAGGCGGTAGATCAGCGCCAGCTGGGCCGGCGTCGCCAGTTCGCAGACCTGGTCCGGCGCGCCGTCGGGCATGGCGTGCGGCGCCGGCGGCGCCCCCTCGCTGCCGCCGTCGCCGAAGCCGCCGTCGCCGCGCAGCAGGCTCAGCTGCACCACGCTGGCGAGCAGTTGGCCGGTCGCGGCATCGGTGATGTCACGCGTCTGCTGCAGGAAAGCGCCCTTGCCTGCGCCCTTGTCCCACAGGCCGGTGATGCGCGTGGCACCCCGCACGCGCCCGCTGGCCGGCAGCGGCGCATGCAGGTGGATCTCCTGCTCGGCATGCAGCAGCTTCTGCCAGGTGATGCCGGTGTCGGGCTCGCGCGCCCAGAAGCCGGGATAGGCCAGCACGTTGGCCATGGTCGGCATGGTGCGCAGCGCGGTGCCGTCCTGCCCCTCGTAGACATAGCGCAGCTGCCCGGCGTCCAGCGGATCCGCGCCCAGGCCCAGCCCGAGCGCATAGAGCTGGGTGTCGCGCAGCGTGTAGTCATGGTCGATGACGGGAAAGGAGCGCGAAAGCAGGTGGCGAGGGTCGATGGGCATGGCGGATGGGCGACTGGGCAACGAACCCGACGATGACGCGGCGCCTCGCCCCGGTCAACCGGCACGCAACGCGCGTTCCGTACCTTGGCAGACCCGGGTGCTCGTTCCAACCTTCGGAACGGTATCATCCGATGGCTTGCGTGCCTACCGGCCGGCACGCAGTATGTTGGGTTCCTCCCACCTACCGCTGCACCGACATGATCCGAGACCGCGAAACGCTGAACGGCCTGCTCGACACCATCGCCCGCTTCGTGCGCGAGCGCCTGATCCCCAACGAGGAAATCGTCGCCGAGACCGACGAGATCCCCGAGGACATCGTCGCCGACATGAAGGCCATGGGCCTGTTCGGCCTGACCATCCCCGAGCGCTTCGGCGGCCTGGAACTGACGATGGAAGAGGAAGTGCTGGTCGTGCTGGAGCTGTGCCGCGCCTCGCCGGTGTTCCGTTCGCTGCTGGGCACCACGGTGGGCATCGGCTCGCAGGGCATCCTGTTCGACGGCACGCCCGAGCAGCAGGAGAAATACCTGCCGCGCCTGGCGACGGGCGAGATCATGGCCTCGTTCGCACTGACGGAACCCGAGGCGGGCTCCGACGCGGCCTCGCTGCGCACCACCGCCATCAAGGACGGCGACCACTACGTGGTCAACGGCACCAAGCGCTTCATCACCAACGCGCCCCAGGCCGGGATGTTCACGCTGATGGCGCGCACCGACCCGAGCAACAAGGGCGCGGGCGGCGTGTCGGCCTTCATCGTCGATGCCGGCACGCCCGGCATCAGCTTCGGCAAGCGCGACAAGAAGATGGGCCAGAAAGGCGCGCACACCTGCGACGTGATCTTCGAGAACGTGCGCGTGCCCGCCGCCAACCTGATCGGCGGCAAGGAAGGCCAGGGCTTCAAGACCGCGATGAAGGTGCTGGAAAAAGGCCGCATCCACATCGCCGCCGTGGCCGTGGCCGTGGCCGAGCGCATGCTGGACATGGCGCTGCGCTACGCCGTCGAGCGCAAGCAGTTCGGCCAGCCCATCGCCAACTTCCAGCTGGTGCAGGCCATGCTGGCCGACAGCAAGGCGGAGATCTACGCCGCCCGCTGCATGGTGCTGGACGCTGCCCGCCGCCGCGACGACAAGCTGCCCAACTCCACCGAGGCCTCGTGCGCCAAGATGTTCGCCACCGAGATGTGCGGCCGCGTGGCCGACCGCGCGGTGCAGATCTTCGGCGGCGCCGGCTACATGAGCGAGTACGGCATCGAGCGCTTCTACCGCGACGTGCGCCTGTTCCGCATCTACGAAGGCACGACGCAGATCCAGCAGACGGTGATCGCGCGCAACATGATCCGCGAGGTCTGATCTCAGGGAGATCCGCGCTGGCCGCGGTGCTGGTGCTGTGCATCGGCAGCGGCTGGCGACCAGCGGCGCCGGTACTGCGTCGGCGAACAGGACATGGTCCTCTTGAAGGCGGTACTGAAGGCGCTTTCGGACGCGTATCCGAGCGAAAAGGCGATGGCGGCGACGCTCTCGTCGCCGCTGCCCAGGCGGTCCGCCGCCACCAGCATGCGCCAGCGCGTCAGGTAGTCCATCGCGGTGTGGCCTGCCAGGGCCTTGAACCGCTGCGCGAACACGGTGCGCGAGACCCCGGCGACGCGGGCCAGTTCCTCCAGCGTCCAGGACCGGGCGGGCTCGGCGTGCATGGCGCCGATGGCGGCACCGATCTGCCGGTCCTTCAGCGCGAGGAACCATCCTTTCGGCACCTCGGAGGATGCCGCCAGGAACAGCCGCAGCACCTGCACCAGCATCAGGTGCGCCAGGTGGATGGACATCAGCGCCCCGCCCGGCCGCGGATCGCGCAGCTCGCTGGCCCATTGGTCGAGCGACCAGCGCAGCACCTCGGCCTGGCTGGAGGCGCGGGGGATGTTGACGATGGGCGGCAGCGCATCGAACAGCACGGCGGCATGGCTGCCCGAGAAATCGAAGCGCCCACAGATCAGGAACACCTCGCCGCCGCCGTTGTGCACGGCCACGCCGTCGTGCGTGACCGCGTTCAGGATGCAGGTGGCGTCCTGCGGCGGCAGCGAGGGGTCGGATGAAAGCACGATGCGGCGCCCGCCATTCAGCAGGAAGCAGTCGCCTTCCTCGAAGCGGACCGGCTGCTCCAGCCCGTCCGCGATGCCCCAGCAGGCGCCGCGCATCATCGCGGTGAACTTGATGCCCTGGTGGGCGGGAAAGTCGAACGACCAGTCGCCCGCGGCGTCGAAACCGGCGTAGAACTGGCTGCGCGGCTCGATCAGCGAAAGCACGTCGGAAAGAGGGTCCATCGCCAGATCCGTACTTTGGAAAAAGAAACTTGTACTTTAAAGCATGGCTCGTTCGGCCATGATGGCTTATCGTCCATGCTTCGCCGCGTGCGCCGTCCGCGCCCGATGACTTCCACCGACGCCTGGAGCCTTTCGAGATGACCGAATCCGTATCGTTCAAGACCTACGCCTGGACCCTGGCCGGCCGCCTGCACCTGCCCGCCGGCTTCGACCCGCAGCGCCTCTACGCGGCCATCGTCTGCGTGCATCCCGCCGGCGGCGTGAAGGAGCAGACGGCCGGCTTGTACGCCGAGAAGCTGGCCGCGCACGGCTTCGTCACGCTGGCCTACGACGCGGCCTTCCAGGGCGAGAGCACGGGCGAGCCGCGCCACCTGGAGAACCCCCATCTGCGCGTGGAAGACGTGAGCGCCGCCATCGACTACCTGACCACCCTGGCCTCCGTGGATGCGGCACGCATCGGCGTGCTGGGCGTGTGCGCCGGCGGCGGCTACGCCACCAACGCCGCCGTGGTCGACACCCGCATCAAGGCCCTGGGCACCGTCAGCGCGGTGAACTACGGCCAGATGTACCGCCAGGGCTGGGACGGCACGGCCAATCCACAGGACTGCCTGGCGCTGCGCGACATGGCCATGGCCGCGCGCACGGCCGAGGCCAATGGCCAGCCCACGCAATACCTGCCCACCGTGCCCGACCGCCGCGAGGACGCGCCCCACCCCGACTTCGCCGAGGCGTTCGACTACTACCGCACCGCCCGCGCCCAGCACTGCAACGCGCCCGGCAGGCTGGCCACGCGCAGCCTGGCCCAGCTGGTGACCTACGACGCCTTCAACAACGTGGAACTGTTCCTGACCCAGCCGGTGCAGATCGTCGCCGGCAGCCAGGCCGGCACGCGCTGGATGAGCGAAGACCTGTACCGCCGCGCCGCCAGCAAGAACAAGGACCTGCTGATCGTCGAGGGCGGCACCCACATGGCCATGTACGACCAGCCCGCCATGGTCGAGGCCGCCCTGGGCAAGCTGGTGCCGTTCTACCAGGCCCACCTCTAGTCGCACACACCGCCGCGTCAGGAGCATTTCATGACCCAAGCACAATCCATCACCGTCAAGAACCGCAGTTGGGACGTGGCCGCCACGCTGCGCCTGCCCGAGGGCTTCGACGCCGGCAGGAAGTACGCCGCCATCGTCTGCGCCCACCCCATCAGCAGCTGCAAGGAGCAGACCTCGGGCGCCATCTACGGCGAGGCGCTGACGAAAGCCGGTTTCATCACCCTGGCCTTCGACGCCTCCACCCAGGGCGCCAGCGGCGGCGAGCCGCGCTTCCTCGAAGACCCCGGCACGCGCGTGGAGGACTTCCGCTGCGCGGTGGACTACCTGGTCACCCTGCCCTACGTGGACGAGGCGAAGATCGGCGTGCTGGGCGTGTGCGGCGGCGGCGGCTATGCCGTCAGCGCCGCGATGACCGACCGCCGCTTCAAGGCCGTCGGCACCGTGGTGGCTGCCAACTACGGCCGCCTGATGCGCGAAGGCGACATGTCGCCCGATGCCGCGATCAAGACGCTGGACGCCATCGCCAAGCAGCGCACGGCGGAGGCGCGCGGTGCCGATCCGCTGATCGTGGGCTACATCCCCGGCTCCGAGGCCGAGCGCGCGAAGGCCGGCATCAACGACATCGACATCGTCGAGGCCGTTCAGTACTACACCACGCCGCGCGGCCAGCAGCCGGGTTCGCCCAACAAGCTGCGCCTGACCAGCACCGGCGCGGCCGTGGGCTGGGATGCCTTCCACTTCGCCGAATTGCTGCTGACGCAGCCGCTGCACATCGTCATCGGCGGCGTGCCGGGGGGCTTTGGCTCGTACCGCGACGGGCTGGAGCTGTATGGCCGCGCGCGGTCGCACGAGAAATCGATCCAGATCCTGCCGGACACGAGCCACTACGACCTGTACGACAAGCCCGAGGCCACCAGCCAGGCGCTGGCGCAGTTGGTGCCGTTCTACAAGAAGCACCTGGGCGCCTGATGCCCTGACCCAGCCTTCCACGCGCAGCACCACAGCCCATGCTGGCGCTGCGCAGTCGGCGCAGCCTTTGGGCAGGTTCCGTTTTCCCATGACCTTTCTACGCCGCCGTGCGGGCATTGCCGCCCTCATTGCGCTCATCGCCTGGAGCGCCTACGCCATGCTGCAACCGAAGATTGCCGACTACGCCGCCTCGCCCCAATCGCGGGAAGGGCGCTTCCACAACCAGCGCCCGCCCGGCCCGGGCGACCTGCCCGAATCCACGCTGGGCGTGTGGTGGGACTTTTTCTTCAACAAGCCCGCCGGCACCGTGCCCGCCGCGCCCGTGCCCATCCACCGCCTGACGCGCGCCGAGCTCGACGCCGCGCCCGACCGCAGCCTGTACCGCCTGGGCCACTCCACGCTGCTGATGAAGCTGCGCGGCCAGTGGTGGCTGACGGACCCGGTGTTCTCCGAGCGCGCCGCGCCGGTGCAGTTCATCGGGCCCAGGCGCTTCCATGCGCCGCCGATCAGCATCGACGAGCTGCCGCCGATCCGCGCCGTGATCCTGTCGCACGACCACTACGACCACCTCGACCACGCCGCCATCCAGGCGTTGGCGGGCAAGGTGGAACTGTTCCTCGCGCCGCTGGGCGTGGGCGACCGGCTGGCCGACTGGGGCATCGCCCGGACCAGGATCCGGCAGTTCGACTGGTGGCAGGGCACCGAGATCGATGGCCTGCGCCTGACCGCCACGCCCGCGCAGCATTTCTCGGGCCGCAGCTTCAGCGACGGCAACCGCACGCTGTGGGCCTCGTGGGTCATCCAGGACGGCGACTATCGCCTGTTCTTCAGCGGCGACAGCGGCTACTTCACCGGCTTCGCCGAGATCGGCGAGCGCTTCGGCCCGTTCGACCTGACGCTGATGGAAACCGGCGCCTACAACGTGCAATGGCCCTACGTGCACATGCATCCGCCCGAGACCGTGCAGGCGCACCAGGATCTGCGCGGGCGCTGGCTGCTGCCCATCCACAACGGCACGTTCGACCTGTCCATGCATGCCTGGGACGACCCGTTCGAGCAGGTGCTGCGCGTTGCCGCCGAGCGCGGCGTGCCCGTGGCCACGCCGATGATGGGCGAGCGCATCGACATGGACGCGCCCCACGAGGGCCGCCGCTGGTGGCGCGCCATGCAGACCCAGGAATCCAGCGCATGGGCGCCCCAGCCGCAGTGACCGTCGGCGGCTCGCCGGGCGGGCGGTCCGCGCGGCGCTGGCGCCGCCGCGCGCGGGCATCGCCTCCCCCGTGCCGGAGCGCGCCGCCGGCCGCGCGCAGCGCAGCGCGGCCCTTCGCGCCGGCGGCGCACCGCTGGAACGCGCCATCGGCGCCACCGCCTGCCGCCACGCAGCCGACGTGCCGGGCGACACGGCAGTCCGCCAGCGCCCCTTGCCGCATGCAGGGTGGGACGTCTACACCGCGCCCCGCGCTGCCGCCAAGGCCGATGCGGTCATCCGCATCGCCGAGGGTGCCAGGGTGGCTGCGGCGGGCAAGCGAGGCGAAGCGGCCTGGGCACGCGGCGAAAGCGGCGCCCCCTGGCACGGCGACGTGCCCATCGGCGCCGACGGCTGCCGCAGCGTGGTGCGCCACGACGTGGCCGCCGACCGGCGCCATGCCGGGTACGCAGGCTACATCGCCTGGCTGGGCCGGTGCGGGACTCCCGAGGCCCGGCGACAGCACATCCGCGGCGCGGATTTCGTTCCGCATGGCCGGGAGCTTGTGGCGGTCCATCCGCTGGTCGACAGGAGCAGGCGGGGCACGCGCTTCGGCGGGACCTGGTTCGACACGGGGCACAACGCGCTGATGCGCGAGATCGGCGTGGTCCGGAATGGCCACGTGGTGCACACGCCGCGCGCCGGTCCTGTTCCCGATGCGGGCTATGCAGCGCTGGCCGGGCACCGGGCGGCAATGGGACGGGCCCTGGTGCCCGGGCATCGTGCAGGCGCTGCGCCAGCGCGAGGTCGTCGCCACGCCGATCCCCGAGTACGTCCCGCGGCAGGCCGTGCGCGGCCGCGTGGCCCCGGTGGGCGATGTCGCCCATGCGCAGACGGCGATGGCCGGCGCGGGCGTCGAGGAAGCCGTGCGCGATGTCGCCGCGCTGGCCGATGCCTTGCGCGGACAGGTCCGACGTGCCGCAGGGCCTGCAGCACTGCGCGTTGCTGCGGCTGACGGCGTGCGCCAGCGCGTCGAGGACGGGCCATCGTTCAGCGGTTCGCTGATGGGTTGCCCCTGTTTTTCTACCCGTTACCCAGGAAAGTCATCATGCATCGCTTGCAGAACAAGGTCGCCATCGTCACCGGCGCGGGCAGCGGCACCGGCATCGGCGCCGTGGTCGCCCGCGTGTTCGCCGAGGAAGGCGCCAAGGCCGCGCTGCTCCCGGCCGGCGACGAGGCGCCCTCCATCACCGGCGCCGACCTGGTGGTCGATGGCGAGCCGCCCCCCCTCTGACATGAAAGGAATCGACATGCGCAATGCCAGGAAAGTCTGGCTGATCACCGGCGCCTCCTCGGGCTTCGGCAAGTCCCTGGCCGAGGCCGTCATCGCCCATGGCGACAGCGCCGTCGTCACCGCTCGCCGCCTGGATCGCCTGCAAGCCATCGCCCAGGGCCATGAAGACCGCGTGCTGCCGCTGGCCGTGGACGTGACCGACGCCGCCGCGCGCGACAAGGCCGTGGCCGGCACGCTGGCGCGCTTCGGCCGCATCGACGTGCTGGCCAACGTGGCCGGGCGCGGCGTGGCCGGCGCCTGCGAGGAGTTCAGCCTGGAGCAGCTGCGCGCGCAGATGGAGCTGAACTTCTTCGCCGCCGCCGAGATGAGCCGCGCCGTGCTGCCGCAGATGCGCAAGCAGGGCGCGGGCCACATCCTCACCGTCAGCAGCATCGCCGGGCTGGTCTCCATGAACGCCGCCGGCCCGTACTGCGCGGCCAAGTTCGCCATCGAGGGCTGGACGGAGGCGCTGGCCATCGAGGCCAGGCCGCTAGGCATCCACGTCACGCTGGTCGAGCCCGGCGCGTTCCGCACCGAGTTCGCCGGCGACGTGAACATGCGCCCGGTGCAGAGCATCCCGGCCTACCGCCCGGTGGTCGAGCCGTTCGAGACCTACCTGGCGGCCTCCGCGGGCAAGCAGATGGGCGACCCGGCCAAGGCTGCAAAGCGCATGCTCGAAGTAGTGGCCAGCGACGCGCCGCCCGTGCGCCTGATGCTGGGCCGCGATGCCTATTCGATCTGGGACGCGACCATCGCCAAGCGCATCGAGGACCTCAACAGCTGGCGCGCGCGTGGCGAGGACACGGCGTTCGACGATGCCGTATTCGAGGCAATCAAGCTGTGACGCTGTACCGCTCGTCCCCTGCCCCGCACCCTGCCGCCCAGGTCGCGGCGGCGGGGCCGCGCCTGGCGGTCGAGCGGGCCGACGCGGATCGGAGGACGCTCCTGAACACGACTCGAACCAAGCCACCACCATGCAAGATCCGCAAACACCCCTGAACCCGGGCTTCGGCGCCCGCAGCACCGCTGCCGACGTGCTGGCCGGCATCGACCTTTCCGGCAAGCTCGCCATCGTCACCGGCGGCCATTCGGGCCTGGGCCAGGAAACCACCCGGGCCCTGGCCGGCGCCGGTGCGCACGTGCTGGTGCTGGCACGCCACCCGGAAGCGGCGCACCAGGCGCTGGACGGCGTCAGGAACGTCGAGGTGGATCGGCTCGACCTGGCCGACCTGGACAGCGTGCGCGCCTGTGCCGGGCGCTTCGTCGCCAGCGGGCGCACGGCCGGCATCGCCATCTGCAACGCCGCCGTCATGGCCAACCCCGAAACCCGCGTCGGCAACGGCTGGGAGTCGCAGTTCGGCACCAACCACCTGGGCCACTACGCGCTGGTCAACCTGCTGTGGCCCGCCATCGCGCCCGGCGCGCGCGTCGTGGCGCTGTCGTCCATGGGCCATCACTACTGCCCCATGCGCTGGGACGACGTGCAGTTCACCACCGGCTACGACAAATGGCTGGCCTACGGCCAGTCCAAGACGGCCACCGCACTGTTCGCCAGGCAGCTCGACATCCTGGGCCAGGCCAAGGGCGTGCGCGCGTTCTCGGTGCACCCCGGCAAGATCCACACGCCGCTGCAGCGCCACATGGACATGGCGGAAATGCAGGCCCTGGGCTGGTTCGACGACCAGGGCGACCTGATCGACCCGACCTTCAAGACCGTGCCGCAAGGCGCCGCCACCACGGTGTGGGCCGCCACCTCGCCACTGCTGCAGGGCAAGGGCGGCCTGTATTGCGAGGACTGCGACGTGGCGCGGCGCGACGACAGTCCGCAGCCCACCGAATCCGGCGTGCGCAGCTACGCCATCGACCCCGGGCAGGCCCGGCGCCTGTGGAAGCTGTCGGCCGAGCTGACCGGCATCGACGCATTCGCCTGAACCCCTCCACACCATCGACAGGAGCTCCCATGAAACAACTTCTCCAAGGCAGGACCGCCGTCATCACCGGCGGCAGCAAAGGCATTGGCCGTGCAGCGGCCGAACTGTTCATCGCCGAAGGCGCCAACGTCGTCATCACCGCGCGCCGGCAGAAGGAACTGGACGAAGCCGTGCAGGCGCTGACGGCCCAGGGTGGCAAAGCCATCGGCGTGGTGGCCGATTCCGCCGACCGTGCCGCACCGAAGCAAGTGTTCGAGCGTGCGATCGAAGCCTTCGGCCAGGTGGACATCCTGGTCAACAACGCCGGCATCGCCGATCTGTGCTCGATCGAGGAAACCACCGACGAAGTGCTGGAGCAGGTGGTGAGCGTGAACTATCTGGGCGTGTTCCGCTTCTGCCGCGAGGCCGTGCAGCACTTCATGCCGCGCGACGAAGGCGTGATCGTCAACGTGTCGTCGGTCAATGGCGAACTGCCGGTGTGCGGCCCGGCCTATACCTCCACCAAGGGCGCGGTGAACAACCTGACCCGCAACATCGCCATCCGCTTCGCCGGTACGAAGATCCGCTGCAACGCGGTGGCACCGGGCGCGACCGATACCGATCTGGCGCGCGCCTACTTCGATGGCAACATGCTGGGCGGCTGCTCGGGCATGGCCAAGTACGGCGCGCTGTACAGCAATCTGGAATTGCCCGCGACCCAGCCGCAAGACCAGGCCAACGCCATTCTTTATCTTGCCAGCGACATGTCGCGCGCCGTGACGGGCCGCGTGCTGACGGTGGACAACGGCATCAACTTCTGATTCTTCCAAGGAGTATCGACATGAGCAAAACCTGGTTCATCACCGGCGCATCGTCCGGCTTCGGCAAGGAACTGGCCCGGCTCGTTCTGGCCAGGGGCGACAGCGCCGTGCTGACCGCGCGCCGCCTGGAGCCGCTGCAAGCCATCGCCGCCGCGCACGGCGAGCGCGCGCTGGCGCTGCAGCTGGACGTGACCGACGCCGCCTCGCGCGCCGCCGCGCTCCAGGCCGCGAACGACAAGTTCGGCCGCATCGACGTGCTGGCCAACATCGCCGGCGCGGGTTCCTACGGTGCGCTGGAGGAGTTCACCTCCGCGCAGATCCGTGCGCAGATGGAACTGAACTTCTTCGCCGCCGCCGAGCTGTCGCGCGAGGTGCTGCCGCAGATGCGCGCGCGCAAAGCGGGCCACATCCTCAACCTGACCAGCATCGCCGGCCTGGTGGCCTTCCCCGGCAGCGGCCTGTACAACGCTTCCAAGTTCGCGCTGGAAGGCTTCACCGAGGCGCTGCACCACGAGGTCAAGCCCTTCGGCGTGCGCGTGACGCTGGTCGAGCCCGGCGCCTTCCGCACCGGCTTCGCGGGCAGCGCCGCCATGAAGGCCGAGGGCCGCATCGCCGACTACGCGCCGCTGGACGCGGGCATGGACGATTACTACGCCACGCAGAACGGCCAGCAGATGGGCGACCCGGCCAAGGGCATGCAGGTGGTCATCGACATGGTGGACAGCGACACCGCGCCGGTGCGCCTGATGCTGGGCGAGGACGCCTACCAGCTGTGGGAAGGCGCCGTCGCCTCGCGCAAGCGCGACCTGGCCCAGTGGCGCGCCCGCGGCGAGGACACGCTGATCCCCGGCGCCGTGAAGAACACGGCCCAGGCGCTTTGACGACTACTTGCATCGCCCGCTTGGCCGCCGGCGCCCGCCAGCCAAGCGCTGGCAGCCACGATTTTTGAGAAAGCACCACGACCCATGAAAACCGCCAGCTACGCCGCCCAGTCGGCCACCTCCCCCATGGCCCCCCACGCCATCGAGCGCCGCGCACTGCGGCCCGACGACGTGGGCATCGAGATCCTCTACTGCGGCGTATGCCATTCCGACCTGCACATGGCCCGCAACGACTGGGGCCGCGCGATGTACCCGGTGGTGCCGGGCCACGAGATCGTCGGCCGCGTCACCGCCGTCGGCCCCGAGGTCACCAGGCACAAGGTGGGCGAGCACGTGGCCGTGGGCTGCTTCGTCGACAGCTGCCAGCATTGCGACCAGTGCCACCTGGGCAACGAGCACATGTGCCGCGAGATCCTCACCGAGACCTACAACGGCAGGGACCGCGTCACCGGCGAGACCACCTACGGCGGCTATTCCAGGCACATCGTGGTGAAGGACGACTTCGTGCTGCGCATGCCCGAAGGGCTGGACCTGTCGCGCGCCGCGCCGCTGCTGTGCGCGGGCATCACCACCTACTCGCCGCTGCGCACCTGGAACGTCGGCCCCGGCAGCCGCGTGGGGGTGGTCGGCCTGGGCGGCCTGGGCCACATGGCCGTGAAGCTGGCCGTGGGCATGGGCGCGCACGTCACGGTGCTGAGCCGCTCCAGGGCCAAGGAGGCCGACGCGCTGGCGCTGGGCGCCGACCGCCTGCTCGACACCTCCGACGCCCAGGCGCTGGCCGCCGCGGCCAACGGCTTCGACGTGATCATCGACACCGTGCCGGTCAAGCACGACATCAACCCCTACGTCCCGCTGCTGGACATCGACGCCACGCTGGTGCTGGTCGGCCAGCTCGGCAACATGGACGAGCTGTTCACCGTGCCCGCCATCATGGGCCGCCGGCGCATCGCCGGATCGATGATCGGCGGCATCCCCGAGACCCAGGAAATGCTGGACTTCTGCGCGCGCCGGAACATCCTGCCCGACTGTGAAATGATCCGCATGGACCAGATCAACCAGGCCTTCGAGCGCATGGAGCGCTCGGACGTGCGCTACCGCTTCGTGATCGACATGGCCAGCCTGCCGGACACCGTGGCCTGAAGCGGCCACGCAGGCCCGCTGCCCCGGAGCGGCGGGCCGCATAATGGCCCCGGCCTGGCATGCGGACGCCGAGGGCCAGCGCACCCGCCAGGGCCGGCGATCATTGCGGGCCGCGGACGCATCCCCGGCCACCACCCGCGCCAAGCCGCCTGCCTGCATCCACCCGCCATCCCGACACCATGAACACCGACCTCGCCCCGCTGCTGCGCCCGTTCGACGCGGACGCCCCCTGCGGCCCCGACATGAGCTTCTCCGCCGAGTTCGACGCGCTGCGCGAGCTGCGGCGCGAGGACGACGCCACGCTGAAGCAGGGCGACTGGAAGACCGCCCTCAAGCGCGCCGACTGGCCGGGCGTGCTGCAAGCCTGCGAGACGCTGCTGGGCGAGCGCAGCAAGGACCTGCGCGTGGCGGGCTGGTACACCGAGGCGGCCGCGCGCCTGCGCGGCTATGCCGGGCTGGCCGACGGGCTGGACCTGTACGCCGGGCTGGTCGACGGCGCCTGGAACGACGTGCACCCGCAGGCCGAGGACGGCGACCAGGAGCAGCGCATCGGCAGCATCCAGTGGCTGCTGGCCCTGGTGGGCAGCGCCTGCCGCCGCGTGGCCGTGCTGCGGCACGAGGACGCCGGCTTCACGCTGGCCGACCTGGATGCCGCCCGCCAGCGCGCGCTGGCGCCGGAAGGCAGCGCGCAGGCCGAGGGCTACCCGAACATGGACGACATCCTGCGCGTGCAGCGCCAGGCGCCGGTGGCCGACGTAGTGGCGGCGCTGGCCGGCGCGCGCCGCGCCGCCGCGGCCCTGAACGGACTGCAGCAGGCGGTGGATGCGCGCCTGGGCGACGACGGCCCCGGCTTCGTCGCCACGCGCGAGGCGGTGGCCGATGCGGTGGCCGAACTGGAGCGCCTGGTACGCGAGATGGGGGGCAGGACCGACGCCGCCCCGCCGCCATCCACCGCCGGCAAGCCGGCCGCGCCCGAGGCGCCCGCCGCGGCCGGCGGCACCTTCGCCGGTGGCGCGCCGGCCACGCGCGCGCAGGCGCTGGCGCAGCTGCGCGAGGTGGCCGAGTTCTTCCGCCGCACCGAGCCGCACAGCCCGGTGGCCTACCTGGTCGAGCGCGCGGCCGCCTGGGGCGACATGCCGCTGCACGCCTGGCTGCGCCACGTGATGAAGGACGGCACCACGCTCGCGCAGCTGGAAGAGCTGCTGGGCATCGCGCCGCCGGACGACGGCAGCAGCGGCAGCTGATCCGGCCGCGCAGGCCCGGGCCGCCGGCCCGCCTTGCCCCTACTGCCCGACGCGGAACTCGATGCGCCGGTTGCGCGCGCGGCCCTCGGCGGTGTCGTTGCCGGCCACCGGCCGGTCGGGCCCGACGCCCGAGGTGCTGAACGCCAGCTCGGGCAGGCCCTTGCCCACCAGGTAGGTCTTGACGCTTTCGGCGCGGGCGATCGACAGCGCCACGTTGGTGGCGCGCGCGCCCTGCGCGTCGGTGTGGCCGATGATCTCGAACTTGCGGCCCTGCAGCTGCCGCAGCACCGGCACCAGCTGGTCCAGCACCCCCTGGCCGCCGGCGGTGAGCTGGGCACTGCCGGTCTCGAACTCGATGATGCGGTTGGCCAGCGCCGCATCCACCTGCTCCTGCCCCGGCCCGGCCACGCGCAGGCCGTTGCGCACCGTGTAGGTGGGGTTGTTGATCTGGGTCGAGAGCGTGCTCACCAGCTGCTGGCGCACCGCCTCGTTGCGCACCTCGCCCTTGACCTCGACCACGTTGCCCTGGATGGTGATCTGCCCGCGGCTGACCTGCTTCAGCTCGGGCGTCAGCATGCGCTGCACGTGCTGGGCCCAGTTGGGCGGCGCCACCAGGTTGCCCACGCCCAGGTGGTCCACCACCCGGTCGGCGCCGTACAGCTCGCGCATGCGGCCGATGATGGCCTGGCGCGCCGCCTCGTCGGGCACCGTGCCGGCCACCACCACCATGCCGGGCTGCGTCGCCGCGCCGGTGGGGCGCGCCGCGGCCGCCGGTGGCGCCGACGCGCCGGCCGCCGCCGGGCGGCCCTGTTGCGCCCAGGCCGCGGGTGCCAGCAGCGCCAGCGCGGCCACGGCCGCCCAGGCGCCGGGCCGATGAATGAGGCTTGCCATCGCGTTCAGCTCCCGAGAAAGGCTTCCTTGAAGGTCTGCACCGCCTGGCGCAGCGACATGCCGCCCTGCGCCAGGTAGGTGGACAGCTTGTGCACCCCGTAGTCCTGGCCGAGGTGCTCTTCCACCCAGGCCGCGTCGCGGGTGTCGATGTAGACCTCGCGGCCGAAGGCCGGGTCCAGCAGCGCGTGCAGCGAACGTGCGGACGCGCCGTCGAAGCCCAGCGCCAGCACCGGCGGGCCATCGTCGGGCGTGGGCAGGAACAGCGCCAGCTCGAAGTCGGCGCGCGCCAGGAAGCCGGCCACCAGGTCCAGCCACAGCGCGGCCACCAGCGAGCGGTACAGCGGGTCGGCCGGCAACGGCAGCAGCAGGCCGCGGTCCAGCGAATGCGCGCCGCTGGCCGGCAGCGGCTGCAGCAGCAGGCCCAGTCCCAGCACCAGCTGGCGCAGGTCCAGCACGTGGCCGGCCTGGGCCAGCATGGCGGTCAGGCCCGACACGGTCTGCATGTCCAGAAAGTCGCGCAGGCTGGCGTCGTAGGCGTTGGCCGCGCTTTCCACCGCCACCTCGATGCCGGCCAGCTCGCCCAGCGCCGGCCCGGCGTCGGCCGCGTCGTGGGCGTTGCGCGCTGCCGCGCCCAGCCGCAGCCAGGCCCGGCTGAGCGCCAGCGGGCTGCGCGCCAGGAAGGCCAGCGGCGCGTCCGTCTCCAGCCGCGCGGCGGTGATGAACGGGAAGCGCCGGCCCGAGGCGTCGCGGCTGGCCAGCAGGTGGCCCACCAGGCCGTGTGGGTTGTGCGAGCCGAGGAACGCGAAGTGCGCCGGCCGGGCCTGGTCGTACACCTCTTTCCAGCGCGGATCGACCGCCAGCGCCTCCACGCCGCTGGTCAGCCAGCGGTCCAGCGTCTGGATCAGCCCGGGCGCGTGCGCGCTGCGCACGAAGTCGCCCCGCGAAGGCAGCTTGCCGAAATACAGCAACGGTTGGCCGTTCATGATGGCGCTCGCGTCACGGCCGTCCGGAAGCAGCTGGCGTCGCCGCCGGCGCCGCCACGGGGGCGGCCGCCTGCGCGGCCAGCACCGGCGCGTCGGCACCGGCCACCAGCGCGGGCAGCTTCACGCCCTTGAGCTTGTTGCTGGCCACCGGCGGCGGTGCCGCCTGGCCCGACTGGGCGGCGGCGGCCGGCGGCGGCGCCTCGCCCGGCGAGCGCAGCACCTTCAGGTGCAGCGTGACGCGGTAGGTGCCCTGGGTCCAGCTCATCTCGTTGCTGCCGTCGGGCAGCCGGCGCCGCTGCGCGGTCTCGAACAAGCGGGTCAGGCCGTTGCTGCCCGGCTCGTTGACCAGGTCGATGCTGCGGCCGTCGTTGGTCACCGCGGTCAGCCGCGCACCGGCCGTGCCGGCGGGGTTGGGCCACACCATCTGCGTCCACTCGGGCGCGGTGTTGCGGTAGCGCAGCGTCTGGCCGTCGATCACCAGGGTGTACTCGCTCAGCCCCGGCGTGCCCTGGGGCAGCACCTGGAACACGGTCTGGTCGGCACTGGGCGTGGCGGGCGTGCCGGCCACGGCACCCGCGGGCGCGGCGCCGCCGGCCGGTGCGTTCGGCCCTTCGAGCGGGCTCACCCAGGCCGGGAAGCCGGCCATGAACTCGGGCTTCAGGCGCACGCCCACATCGGCCCATTTGCGCGGCTCCACCAGGTCGCCGCGCCGCACCACCAGCGGCCCCAGGGTCTCGCCGGCAAACTTGGCCACCGCGCCATCGGGGCCGAAGACCTTGGCGATCTCGGCCGGCCCGGCCTCCACCCGCGACGCCGGATCGAACGGGTACTTGGTGGCCAGCGTGCGCTGGAACGGATCGGCCACCTGGGCGGCCCAGATGCGGTTCAGCTCGGTCTCGGCCGGCGGCACGGCCACCGCCAGCGCCTGGATCAACGGCCGCACCAGCACCGGGCGCAGCGCGGCCTTGGCGCTGTCGGTCATGCCCACCAGCATGCGCTCGTCCACGTAGCGCAGGGTCTCGGCCAGCTCGGAGTCGCCGCCGTCCAGCGTCTTGCCGATCAGCGCGCGCGCGCCCGGGCCGGGGTCGCCCTGGTTCTTGATCTGGTTGAAGCGGGTGCGCAGCTTGGCCAGCGTCTGCAGGTATTCGGCGATCGGCGGCGTGCTGTTGTCGCGCGACATCATGATGCGCGCCAGCGGCGCGAACTCGCGCCCGATCGGCCCCAGCGGAATATTCGCCTGCTGTGTCTCGATCTTCAGGTTGATGTCCACCCGCGTGGGCGCCTGGCGCAGGATGGTCTGCTTGAACCAGGCCACCAGGCCGCGCTGGGTGGTGGCCAGGCGCTCGTTGAACAGCGACGGGTTGTCCCAGGAGGTCTGGTCGAACAGCGTCTGCATCAGCTTGCGGATGGGCGACTGCTGCGGGTCGCCCAGCCGGTTCAGGCGATCGACGGCGACGTTGAAATCGGTGAACTCGCCCACCGTCACGCCCTGCATGAAGCGCCGCCACTCGGCGACGTATTCCTTCTTGTACAGCTCGGTCAGCTCCTTGCGGATCTGCTCGGGGCTGCCTTCCAGCGTCAGGTCGTCGCGGGCGCTGGTCTTGAGCACCCAGTCCACGCTCTGCAGCTCCTTGCCGGCGGCGTCCTTGAAGGCCTGCTCGACGTAGCCGTCCCAGGCCTCGCGGGTGAACGGGCCGGGCACGGCATGGCTGCCGGCGATGGTGCCCTTGTCGGCCTCGGTCAGCAGCCCGGCCACGGTGATCGGCGGGAAGCGGGTCGCCGCGCGGGTCTTGATGTCGGCGTAGACGCGCTCGATGCCGCGCATGCCCTTGACCACCTCGCGCAGGTTCTCGCGCGTCTGGTCCACCAGGGCGAGCTGGTTGCTCAGCACCGGAAACGCCGGATCGGTCAGGTTGGCGGTGACGAAGCTGATCAGCTGCTCGGCGCTGCGGATCATCTGCTCGCGCGGCAGGGTGCCGCGGTTGTCGTCCAGCCAGCCGCGCCAGAAGCGGGTGATCTGGTCGGTCAGGTGGCCGGGCTCCAGGCGCTCGCGGTCACCCAGCATCAGGTAGGTCTTGAGCGCGTTGTAGGCCTCGGACGAATCCTCGGGCGAGGCATCGACGAAGCGCGCGCCGTCGGCCCGGCGGGCGCGCTCGGCCGGCGCGGCGCCCGATTCGGGCGTGCGCACCATGGGCTTGAGCCGCTCGGGATGGGCGTTGACCTCGGCCAAGTAGCCCTCGATGGCCTGGGCCACCGGCTGCAGCATCACCTGGCGGATGCCGGCGAAGTACTCCTCGCGCAGCTTGCGCTCGATCGCCTCGCCCTGGTACAGGCCCAGCGACAGGCCCAGCGGCGGGGCCTCGCGGTGGCGCTTGAGCTGCTCGATGCGGTCCTGCAGGATCTCCAGCGACGCCAGCCGCGAGGCCAGGTCGGGCTGCTCGGCCTGCAGCTTGATCGCCTTGTCCAGGTCGGCGCGCACGTTGGACATCAACTGGCGGTTGCCCAGGTACGACCAGCTCCAGCCGCCCAGCGCGGCCGCCAGCGCCACCACGCCCAGCACCAGCGCCGCGGTGCGCCAGCGCAGCTTGTTGCGACTGGTGTATTGCCGCACCAGGTTGCGGTCGGCGAACACCACCTTCGAGAACAGGTCCTTCAGGAAGAAGCCGGCGTCGGACAGCGTCCGCGGCGCGCCGCGCTCGCCGCCACCGGCCAGGCCGAACTGCTGCGCCACCTGCTCGCTGGCCAGGCTGGCCGAGGCGCCCTGCTGCACCGCGCTGGTGAAGTAGAAGCCGCGGAAGACCGGCTTGAACTGGAACGGGTTCTCCTCGAACAGCGTGGCGACGAAGGCGCGCAGCGCCGGCTTGAGCGCGGCGAACTCCAGCGGAAAGGCCAGCACCCCGGGCGCCAGCGTCTGCTGGCGGGCCAGCGACATGCGCGCCAGCGACATTGCCTTCAGGCCCTCGGTCAACTCGTCGAAGCGCGTCTCGAACTGCCCCAGCGCGTTCACCCCCTCGGCCTGGGCGTAGGGCAGCGAGGTGCCCCAGATGCGCTCGCGCTCGCTGCCGTCGGTGTCGTCGAAGAAGTCGGCGAAGCCGGCGATCAGGTCGGCCTTGGTGAAGACCAGGTACACCGGGGCGAACACCTCCAGCCGCTCGGTCAGCTCCTGCACGCGCTGGCGCAGGCTCTTGGCCAGCTGGATGGCCTGCTCGGGCCGGCCCTGCGCCAGCTCGGCCGCGCTGACCGCGATGATGATGCCGTTGATCGGCGCCTTGGACCGGTGCTTCTTCAGCAGGTCCAGGAAACCCAGCCACTCGCCACGGTCCTCGTCGTGCACCGAATAGCGGCCGGCAGTGTCCAGCAGGATGCCCTCGCTGGTGAAGAACCAGTCGCAATTGCGGGTGCCGCCGATGCCCTGGATGATGTTGCCGCTGGCGCGGTCGCCGCCGGCGCCGCCCTCGCCGGCGAACGGGAAGGTCAGGCCCGAGCGGATGATGGCCGTGCTCTTGCCCGCCGCCGGGTTGCCGATCACCATGTACCAGGGCAGTTCGTACAGCGCGCCGGCGCCGGCCAGCTGGCCCAGCTTGGAGCCCTTGATCGTCTTGATCGCCTGGTGCATGCGTTCGCGCAGCGCGGCCACCTCGGCCCGCTTGTCGTCGGGCACGGCGCGGGCGGCGCGCGCCGCCTGCTCGTCGATGGCCTGCTCCAGCGCCTGCCCGGCCCGGCGCGCGCGCCACTTCTGCACCAGCCACACCACGCCCCAGACCAGCAGGAACAGGGCGAACGCCAGCGCCGCCCAGACCAGCGCCACCTTCAGCGTCTCGGCGCCCAGGAACAGGAAGGCCGCCAGCGCCGCCAGCCCCACCACGGTGAGCACCCGGGTGTCGTAGAAATATGTCCAGATACGCTTCATGTCGTGTTCTTGTTCGGCGGCTCCCCGGCGGCGCCGGGCCGGGTGGACGCGCCGTCGTCGGCGGGCGGGGGCGCCTCGGGGCGCGCCACCAGCGCAAGCCGCCAGTGTGCATCACCCACGGCCAGCGCCAGCCAGGGCTTGCCGCCGGCGGCGGCGCAGCGTGCGGCCATCGCCACCGCCGCCAGCGTGCCGGCGGCGCCGGCGCGGCCCAGCAGGTGGCCGGCCATGCGGTGGTCCTCGGCGGCGTCCAGGTGTGGCAGCTGGGCCACCATGGCGCCGTACAGCTCGGGCGCGCGGGCGCTGTGCTGGTCGGCGTCGTCGGCCAGGCCGGCCACGGCATCGGGCGCCAGGCGCGCCGCGGCCAGCGCCTGGCGCAGCAGCTCGGCGGCCAGGTCGGCACTGGTGCGGCCGGCGGCGTCCACCGATTTGTCGCGCCGCGCCACCGCGGCGCGGTGCAGGTGCGGGTACGGCGGCGCGTCGGGCGCGGCCGGCGGCCAGTCGGGACCGGCCAGCAGCAGCGCGGCCGCCGCCTCGCCGGGGATCACGCCCTTGGGGCAGGCGCTGCCGAACAGCTGGCCGGCATCGCCCAGTTGGCGCACCGCGGCCTCGGTCACGTCGCTGTGGCAGGCCAGCAGCAGCAGCGGGTCGTCCAGGCCCTCGCGCTGCAGGCTGGCGTGCAGGCGGTCGGCCTCCAGCCACAGCTCGGGGCCGCTGGCGCTGCCGCCGGGCTGCACCACCCAGGCATCGGGATGCACCAGGCCTTCGCCGAGCACCAGCAGCTGCTGGCGCAGCCAGGCCCGCGCCAGCGCGAGCTCGGCCTCGGGCAGGCCGGCCGGCCAGGCGGGCAGCACCCGTACGCGGTGGCTGGCCGGCTGCGCCGGCTGGCCCGGCAGGCGCTCGGGTGGCAACAGGCGCCCGGGCCAGGCGGCCAGCACCGCCACGGCATCGGCCAGCGGCGCGGCCAGCAGCACGAGCGCGCGCACCAGCGTCTCGCTGGGCGCCGCCGGCGTGTCGGCCGGATGCAGCCGCGCCAGCTCGGCGGCGGCCTCTTCCAGGGCCTGGGTGGCGGCCTCCAGCGGCGGCTCGGCCACCGCGGCGGCCAGCACCGGCAGGCCGCCGGCGTCGAGCAGCCCGGCCTGCAGCGCCGGCCGCGGCTGGCCGGCCTCGGCCGCGCCGAGCAGTTCGTCCACCGACGCGGCCGCGGCGCAGCAGACGTGCGCGGCCAGCAGCTGCATGGTGGCGTGGCGGGCCGCCTCGTCCGCGCCGGCCGCGGGCTGCGCGGCAGGGGCGGCCGGCGCAGCCACAGCTGCCGCAGCCGCGGAGGCCTTGGCTGCCGCGCCGCGCCAGGCCCAGCGCGCCGCCAGCACCAGCACGAACAGCACGAGCGGCAGCGCGCCGAGGTAGACCACGATGTCCTCGACCGACATGTCGCGGCGCGTGGCCTGCCAATGCCACAGCACACCCACCCACACCAGGCAGGTGATCGCGATGAACAGGCCGAGGCCGCGAAGAAACCGCATCGGATGCAGACGGAGGACGACGGAAGACAGGAACGAACGCGCGCGGGAGCCCGGATCAGAAGCCGCGAACCAACCGACCGCGCCCACGACGGGGGGCGCCAGGCCGCAAGCCGCCACCATGGATCGCGCCAGCGCAAGGACTGCAACGCCCGCCTGCGGCCCGGCGGCCCCCGGCGCGCAGGGCGAAGCCCTGGGTGCGGCCACAAAGTTGCGAACAGTGGGTCATCGGGAGCCTCGCGTGGGGGTGAGCGGTTCGTTCACCGCTTCAGTCGGTGGTGACCACCTGGCTGGCCAGCAGCGTCGCGCCGCAGGCGGTCTTGTCGCCCTGGCGGGCGGCGGGTTGGCCGTCGATGATGCAGGTCGGGTCGCCGGTGGCGATCACCGTCACCGAGCCATGGCCCCGCCGGGGACAGGTGACCTTGTCGCCCACGCGGGCGATGCGCTTGCCGCCGGTGTCCGTGAACGGCGCGCCCTCGATCACGGTACCGCCGTGATCGGTCATGTCGCCTATCACGATGAAGGGTCGGCTCATCAGGATGCTCCCGGGAAGGATGGTGAAGAAGGTGGGTTCGACGGACCGGGCGGCGCGGCCGGCAGGCTGCGCATCACGCCGGGCCGGCGCAATTCGACATGGCCCAGGTCCTTCAGGCTGCGCCAGCTGCCGCCCCAGACCAGGCCGGCCGATTGTGCAACGGCACCCAGGATCTCGTAGCCGTGCGCGGCCACCGGATCCCGTTCATTGATCACGATTCGGCCATCGATGAGGAACGCGCTGTCGGCCGCCAGGCCGTACTGGTGGTAGCTGTGGCCCGGCCCGGCCTGCGTGACCTGCGGGCCGAGGGCCGCCAGCTGCGCCTGCCGCTCGGGGCTGCGGTAGCCCTCCAGCAGCACCATCTCGTAGCCGTGCTGCTCGCGCATGATGCGGTAGACGGCCAGCAGCCGGTTGCGGAACTCGCCGTCCAGCAGCTCCCAGTGCCGGCTGGCGGTGGCGATGGCCGGGCGCTCGCGCTCCAGCTCGGGTGTCGTGAACAGCTCGGGCGGCAGCGGCGCCGGCGGCACGAGCTGCTCGCCCGCCAGCAAGGCGGCCACCTGCGGGTTGGCCGCGCGGCTGGCCGTGTGGTCGAAGCCGTCGTAGGCATGCCACTGGCGCAGCCACAGCGTCAGCGCGGGCACGGCCCCCAGCAGCAGCGCCGCCGCCAGCCACCAGCGCACCGGCCCGCGCCAGTCGCCGAGGGCCTGCGCGGCCACGGCCAGCGAGCGGCGCGTGGCCCGCGTGCGCCGCCGCAGCTGGCCGCCACCGCTGCGCAGCGCACCGCGCCCGGTCGAGGCCACGGCCACCGTGCGCCGGCCCAGCCAGCGCCGCACTCCGGGCAGCAGCAGCCACGCGGCCACGGTGGACACCAGCAACAGATACAGGAAGACACCAACGAAGATCACAGCCGCAGTGGACGAAAAACGGGGCCGTGATTCTCGCCCAGCCCCGCACCCCACCCGCGGGCGCGGCCGGCGCGCCACTTAGAATCCACCCTCCCCGCGCCCCCCACCCCCGCACGCTTCTCGCACCCACTCCCGGGAGAAACGGCCTTGCCGCATTCCAACGACGCCAACGACGAACGCCTGCAACGCAGCGGGTCGGCCCGACCCTCGCTGATGGGTTCGCCCGGCTCGGGCGGCACGCGTCCGGACTCCATCCTGCAGGCCCTGCGGCAGAACGGCGGCGCGGCCCCGGCCGCCACGGCCGGCCGCCGCCCCGCCGCGCGGACCTCGAAATGGCTGCTGGCCGGCGCCGCCGTGCTGCTGCTGCTGGGCGGCCTGGCATGGACCCAGTGGCGGCACCAGCCCGGGCCCGACGCCTTCCCGTCCGCAATGCCCGAACGCCTGGCCGCCGCCTCGCCCGACACCCGCCATCCGGCTGCCGACGCCCCGCCGCCCGCGGCTCCGGCCAGCAGCGCCGACGAGGCCGCGCCCACGGCGGCACGCATCGAGACGCTGCCGGCCGATCCGCCCGCCCCCGCCGCGCTGGCCGCCCCGGCCGCGGAAGCCACGCTGGCCTCGGCCGCCATGCCAGCCGCGCCCGCCGCCACGCCCCCGGTGCCGGCAGAACCCGCGGCGCCCCCCGTCGCGCAGGCCGCAACGGCCGCCGCAACGGCCGCCGCAGCGGCCGCAGCCGCCACCGCCCTGCCCCATCCTCCGGCTGCGGCGGCGCTCCCGGCGGCCCGCGCGCCCGAACCAGCGAAGGCCCAGCGCAAGCCCCAGGCCAAGCCGGCCGACGCGCGCCCCACGCACCTGGCCAAGGCGGACAAGGCCAAGGCCCCCGCCGCCAAGCCCGCGGCCACCGCCCGCAAGGCCGGCACCGCCACGGCCCGCCCCGCCCCGGCCGACCCCGACGTCGCCATCGTCACCGCGCTGATGTCCGGCATCGACAGCGCCGCCGCCCCGGCGGCGAAGTCCCGCAGCATCGCCGAGCAGGTGGCCTCCTGCGGCCACAACGCCCGCAGCGACCGCACCCTGGCCTGCCGCGCCCGCATCTGCGAGGGCTACTGGGGCAAGGCCGACGCCTGTCCGGCCCACGAACGCAAGGCCGCCCAGCGCGCCGCGCGCGAGCTGGCGGGCCACGGCCAGTCATGACCCTGGACATCACCGCGACCCTGCGCAGCGTGCTGCTATCCGAGGCGACGCGGCTGTACCGGCTGCAGGGCGAGGGCGCGCTGTCCGGCCTGCTGGTGGAAGCCTGGACGCTGCACGAGGCGCTGGACGAGCCCTGGACGCTGTCGGTGAGCACGCTGTCGCCCGACGCCACGCTGGAGCCCGCCCAGTTCCTGGGCCAGCGCCTGACGCTGTGGAGCCGGCTGGCCGACGGCAGCGAGCTGCCGCGCAGCGGCCTGGTCACCCAGGCCATCGCCGAGGACGCCGACGGCGGCTTCGCGCGCTACCGCCTGACCATGCAGCCCTGGCTGGCGCTGCTGGCGCACAGCCGGCGCAGCCAGGTCTGGCAGGAGCGCAGCGTGGTGGAGATCGTCGAGAGCCTGTTCGCCGCTTACCCCCAGGCCGCCTGGCAGTGGGCGCCCTGCGTGGCCGCGCACCTGCAGGCCAGCGCCCATGCCGGCGTGCGCAGCTACACCGTGCAGTACCGTGAGAGCGACCTGGCGTTCGTGCAGCGCCTGCTCGCGCGCGAGGGCATCGCCATGCGGCTGCAGCGCCAGGACGACGCCCCGCTGGGCCACACCCTGGTGCTGCTGGCCGACAGCCCCGCCCGCGCCGCCTGCCCCGAGGACGCGGTGAGCGCCCAGGGTGGCACGGACGGCGCAGGCGGCGCCGGCGTGCGCTTTCACGCCAGCGGCGCGCAGCAGATGCAGGACGCGGTGCAGGCCTTCGGCGGGCGGCGCCAGTTGCCCGTGGCCACCACCACCGTGCTGGCCTGGGACCACCAGGCCAAGCGCGCCGTGGCCGCCAGCGTGCCCACCGCCGCCGCCTTCGCCGGCCCCGGCGCCCCGGCGCTGGAGGACTTCGACGACGCCGGCGCCGAGGCCTTTGCCGACACCGCCGACGCCGAACGCGCCGCCCGCCTGATGCAGCAGGCCCACGAGGCCCGCCACAAGACCTGGCTGGGCCGCGCCACCGTGCGCAGCTTCACCGCCGGCCAGTGGTTCCGCCTCACCGGCAGCGAACTGGACGCCCTGCCCGGCCTGTCCGATCAACCTGATTCCGAGCACCGCCGCTTCCTGCTCACCGCCGTCACCCACGCCGGCATCAACAACCTGCCCAAGGACCTGAGCGACGCCATCGCCCAGGCGCTGGGCGCGCCAGCGCTGCAGGCGCCAGGCGCCCTGGACACCGCGCCGCCGCTGGACGCCGCTCCCCCCGCTGGACGCCGAGCTGCGCGCGCAGGCCGCCGCCACCGGCTACGGCAACGCCTTCACGGCCATCCGCGCCAGCGTGCCCTGGCGTCCCCAGCTGCTCGACGGCACCGGCGCGCGCCGCCACCCCGTGCCCAGCGCCCCGGGCCTGCTCACCGCCACCGTCGTCGGCCCCGACGGCCAGGAGCGCGCCAGCGGGCCCGAGGAGATCCACATGGACCGCCTGGGCCGCGTGCGCATCCGCTTCGACTTCCAAACCCTGCCCCAGGGCCCCGGCACCAGCGCGGCCAGCACCTGGGTGCGCGTGCTGCAGCGCTGGGCCGGCGCCGGCATGGGCGCGCAGTTCATCCCCCGCATCGGCCAGGAGGTGCTGGTGGATTTTGTCGACGGCAATGTCGAGCGGCCCCTGGTGGTCGGTGCGCTGTACAACGGCCGTGGTGAGGCAGGGCTTGCTCCCACGCCCGGCGGCCAGGCGGCCCAGGACGATGCCAGTGCACTGGCCGCCTCGGGCGACCACCGCCCCGGCGCCCAGGGCAACCTGATCGGTGCCGGCCCCGGCGGCCACGGCCCGGCCTGGCACGGCGCCGGCCACGCCAGCCTCCAGGCCGCCGGACAGGCCAACGCCGCCGCCCTGTCCGGCACCAAGACTCAGGAGTTCGCTGGGTCAGGCTTCAACCAGCTCGTCTTCGACGACACCGATGCCCAGCTGCGCACCCAGCTGGCGACCTCCCAGCACGCCACCCAGCTCAACCTGGGGCACCTCATCCACCAGGCCGACAACCACCGCGGCAGCTTGCGCGGCCTGGGCTTCGAATTGCGCACCGACGCCTACGGCGCCATCCGCGCCGGCCAGGGCGTGCTGCTGAGCAGCTACGGCACGCACGCCCAGGAGCCGGCCGGGGACAACGTGGCCGGCATGGCGTTGCAGGGGCAACTGGCTACGCTGGCACGGACCTTCAGCCAGGCTGCGGGCATTCACCAGACGGTCAAGCTGGCGCAGGCCATCGGCAGCCGGCAGGCCGAGGCCAGCACCCTGAGCGAACGCGAGCCGCCGGCCCAGGCGCTGCACACCGTGCTCAAGGGGATGGTGGACGAGACAGGCTTCGATGCCGCCCGGGCTGACGCGGCAGCCGATAGCACATCCACAGAGCAAGGCAAGCTGCCGCACTTCACGCAACCCGTCGTGGAGGTGGCCGCCAAGGCCGGCCTGGCCACCGTGGCCGGGCAGGACCTGCAGTGGAGCGCCGGCGAAGGCATCGTCATCGCCAGCGGGCAGGACACGCACCTCGCCAGCGCCGGCGCCAGCCGCATCCACACCGGGCAGGCCATCGGCATCCTGGCCGGGGCGATCCAGCCCGGCGAGCAGGCGACAGGCACCGGCATCACCCTCATCGCTGGACGGGGGGATGTAGAGTTGCAGGCCCAGGCCGACCGGATGCAGGTGGCGGCCAAGCAGGACGTGACCATCCAGTCGCAGTCCACCCACATCGACTGGGCTGCGGCCAAGCGGATCGTGCTGTCCACCGCCGGTGGCGCGTCCGTCACCCTCGAGGGCGGCAACATCACCGTCGAGTGCCCGGGCACGATCACCGTCCATGCCAGCCAGAAGTCGTTTGAGGGCGCAGACAGAATTTCAGCACCTTCGGTGGAATTACCCCGCAGCATGATGCGATTCGACGAGAAGTTCCAATTAATAGACGAAGTTGGTGACCCCATCGCAAACATGCGAATTGAAATCATCCGGCCTGATGGCACCGTTGTTCCGGCAGTCAGCGATGCACAAGGCATACTTCCATTGCAGCAAGGCTTTGACCGTACACGACTTCAAATTCGTGTGGTTGGTCGTATTTCGGAAGGGAGCAAACCGTGAGCGCCGTTCCGCCGGAAATCCGACGCAGCCAAGTGGCACGGCCAGACAAGAGTGGCCGTGCCATGTTCGAGTGGACCTTAACCGGCTCCAACATCACCGACACAGTCCGCCTAATCGGAGGACCATTTAATGTACTGCCTGTGGTATTCGTACCAGGGATTATGGGGTCCAATTTACGAGCCAAAGGTGCCATCAAACCGACTCCGATCTGGCGACTAGACACCACAGGCGGGGAGCCTGCCGGATTACTAAATGATTTTCTCACCAAAGGTCCGGGTTTGCGACAAACACTATTGCATCCCGATCGTTGCGAAGTGGATGACCAAGGTGCTATCCCATCTACGCCGGTTGGTACCGTTCATGTCGTGGAAACCTTTCGCGATCGAGGATGGGGCACTGTCGGCGAAGGCTCCTATCACAAATTTCTACTATGGCTTGAAGAAGCGTTGAATCCAGGAGAACGCAACCCCGCACTATGGCCCGACTATCACCAAACGCAAGCCAGTATCGGTCCATCGCCAGCCTCTAACAGCCAGCCAAAACTCTCTCTTGGATTGCGCATGGGCATGAAAGGCGAACCTTTTGGATCAGAGAAACAGCCATTTTCTCCTGTTTTTTCCAATGACCTAATCGCACGCGGAAAATTCCTATTCCCGGTCTATGCTGTCGGCTACAACTGGTTAGCAAGCAATTCCGCTGCAGCCGCGGAGCTAGCCACTCGGATTACAGGGATCATTGACAAGAACAACATCGGCGCCTTTCGCTGCAAACAGGTGATTCTTGTTACCCATTCCATGGGAGGCTTAGTTGCCAGAGCATGTGCTCAAATATCAGACATGTCAGATAAAATTGCTGGCATCGTCCACGGCGCAATGCCGGCCACTGGTGCCGCCGTAGCTTATCGACGCTGCAAATTGGGAATGCGTGACGAAAGCTATTTGGCCAGTCTTGTGATTGGCGGCAATGGCCAGGAAGTTACCGCAGTTTTTTCTCAAGCTCCAGAGGCGCTCCAATTGCTCCCTTCTCAATTATACAAGCCAGAATGGCTGCGAATCTCCCAAACTGCATCAAAGCCAGCACTGCAACTACCTAGCAGCGGGCCAAATGACAGTTGCGATCCATATTCAGAAATCTACTCAAATCGTGATCACTGGTGGGGCTTAGTCAATGAATCTTGGTTGGCCCCATCCGGGGGCACCAAGATCAAATGGTCCGACTACATTGACAATCTCAATACCGCGAGAGATTTTCATTCAAAACTTGGAAGAAAATATCACCATCAAACATACGCATACTATGGTGCGGACCCAAAACAGCCCAGCTTCGAGACCATGACATGGCGTATTCGGCAGGGCCTTCGCCCTGAAGGTAGCGACAAGTCGCTTCCTGCCGCCAAGTTACAAGAATTATCTCCTCAGGAAGTGCGAATGGATGGAATCAATCCTGAGTATGTCGGTGGAAAAACAGTAATTCAACCCACCTATAGTCCAATGGGAAGTAGTGTATCCATCTACGAAACAAGTCAGTGGGAACTTCACGGCGAGATGCAGGATGGGGCTGGCGATGGAACAGTTCCGATTAGTTCAGGCTCTGCGCCACTCAGACATGGGCCAAGCGAAGTGAAGCAGCAGTTCAAGCTTATCGGCTTTTCACATGAAAAGTCCTACAACGACGCCATGGCACGCCGCGCGACACTTTACTCCATTAATAAGATCGCAGGGGCCGCAAAGAATCTGGCGTAACATCCATGCGTCGCACTCCGTATCGAACGTGGGCCATGGCATGTGGCGCCATTGCATTGATTGTTGCGGCTTTCCTCTATGCCTTGAACCCAAAAGATTCGGCCATAAAATCTGCTATGCCTTTGCCAGAACTTCGCACCACTTGCATTGGGCGATTTCTCATTGATTTACCCGTGGATATGGAATTCAGCGGCGACGTAGATTTCTATTATGGACTAACCAAAGACTTCCAAACGACGAAGTTCGAGCCTCTTGCTTTTCTTTCAGATCAACACAAATTTCGCAGATTGGTTGAAAAGCGCCTAGGAGATTTAAGAGCTCAGCGAGAACCAGACACACCAACCCATACTCACTTGGCAGAATCCAAGGTGATTGATGATTTCAGTGTGCTCATAGTTTCTTATAGAGAGCCCTTCCCTGCCTTAAAAATGGAGATCATCATGCAACGAGGCAACTCCATCGGGCGAATATCTCGCAAAATCTACAACAACGCATCTCAAACCGACAACCCGAAAGAGATAGAGTCCGAACTCATCTCAATGGCCCATCGTATCACTGCAGCGGACGACCCTCTGCACGCAGGTAAAGGAACATGTTTTGGCAACATGCTCATTAATGACAACCATGACGGAGAAGTATTTACAGTCTTCGCCGGCAGTAAACGCTACCCCGATATAGGAATTGAGCTATTCATTGACTCCATGCTCGCGAAGAACGACGGCGGCATGCTACGCAGAATAGACAATGAGATCGGGGCCTTGAAAATGATCGCCGACACAGGCACCATAGTACGACGTGGCAAGACGATAGTAGCAGGAAAAGCCGCAGAAGAAATCGTTAAAACATTTAAGGAAAAAAACAAGGTCGTGCGGCATTTTGATGTCGAGACCTTGTTGCCTACTCCCGCAAGACTTAATGACCCACATATTCACCTTGGCATGCGAATGGGAGGCCAAGTTGCTAGTGGTGAGTATGTAGATGCTAGCCTTTCGGAAAGCGACAGCTTAAGGCTGTGGGACGATATGCTCAAGTCAGTTCGCGTTCGGCCTGGTTCTTTCTAACCCCAACGGCCACCGACCTGGACGCTGCACGAGGCGCTGGACGAACCCTGGACGCTGTCGGTGAGCACGCTGTCGCCCGACGCCACGCTGGAGCCCGCCCAGTTCCTGGGCCAGCGCCTGACGCTGTGGAGCCGGCTGGCCGACGGCAGCGAGCTGCCGCGCAGCGGCCTGGTCACCCAGGCCATCGCCGAGGACGCCGACGGCGGCTTCGCGCGCTACCGCCTGACCATGCAGCCCTGGCTGGCGCTGCTGGCGCACAGCCGGCGCAGCCAGGTCTGGCAGGGGCGCAGCGTGGTGGAGATCGTCGAGAGCCTGTTCGCCGCCTACCCCCAGGCCGCCTGGCAGTGGGCGCCGTGCGTGGCCGCGCACCTGCAGACCAGCGCCCATGCCGGCGTGCGCAGCTACACCGTGCAGTACCGCGAGAGCGACCTGGCGTTCGTGCAGCGCCTGCTCGCGCGCGAGGGCATCGCCATGCGCCTGCAGCGCCAGGACGACGCCCCGCTGGGCCACGCGCTGGTGCTGCTGGCCGACAGCCCCGGCCGCGCCGCCTGTCCCGAGGATGTGGTGAGCGCCGGTGTCCTGGGCGCCCTGGATACCCTGAGTAGCGCTGGTGGTGCCGGCGTACGCTTTCACGCCAGCGGCGCGCAGCAGATGCAGGACGCCGTGCAGGCCTTCGGCGGGCGGCGTCGGCTGCCGGTGGCCGCCACCACGGTGCTGGCCTGGGACTACAAGGCCAAGCGTGCCGTGGCCACCAGCGTGCCCACCGCCGCCGCCTTCGCCGGCCCCCCGGCGCTGGAGGACTTCGACGATGCCGGTGCCTACGCCTTTGCCGACACCGCCGATGCCGAGCGCGCCGCCCAGCTGATGCAGCAGCAGGCCCACGAGGCCCGCCACAAGGCCTGGATCGGCCGCTCCACCGTGCGCAGCTTCACCGCTGGCCACTGGTTCCACCTCACCGGCAGCGAACTGGACGCCCTGCCCGGCTTGTCCGATCAACCTGATTCCGAGCACCGCCGCTTCCTGCTCACCGCCGTCACCCACGCCGGCATCAACAACCTGCCCAAGGATTTCAGCGACGCCATCGCACGGGCGCTGGGCGCGCCGCCGCTGGATGTGCCAGGCGCCCTGGACACCTCGCCGCCGCTGGACGCCGAGTTGCGCGCGCAGGCCGCCGCCACCGGCTACGGCAACGCCTTCACGGCCATCCGCGCCAGCGTGCCCTGGCGCCCCCAGCTGCTCGACGGCACCGGCGCGCGCCGCCACCCCGTGCCCAGCGCCCCGGGCCTGCTCACCGCTACCGTCGTCGGCCCCGACGGCCAGGAGCGCGCCAGCGGGCCCGAGGAGATCCACATGGACCGCCTGGGCCGCGTGCGCATCCGCTTCGACTTCCAATGCCTGCCCCAGGGCCCCGAGACCAGCACGGCCAGCACCTGGGTGCGCGTGCTGCAGCGCTGGGCCGGCGCCGGCATGGGCGCGCAGTTCATCCCCCGCATCGGCCAGGGGGTGCTGGTGGATTTTGTCGACGGCAATGTCGAGCGGCCCCTGGTGGTCGGTGCGCTGTACAACGGCCGTGGCGAGGCCGGGTTGTCCCCGACCCCCGGCGGGATGGCCGCCCAGGACGACACCGGCGCGCTGGCCACCTCGGGCGACCACCGCCCCGGCGCCCAGGGCAACCTCATCGGTGCCGGCCCCGGCGGCCACGGCCCGGCCTGGCACGGCGCCGGCCACGCCAGCCTCCAGGCCGCCGGCCAGGCCAACGCCGCCGCCCTGTCCGGCACCAAGACCCAGGAGTTCGGCGGCCCCGGCTTCAACCAGCTCGTCTTCGACGACACCGATGCCCAGCTGCGCACCCAGCTGGCCACCTCCCAGCACGCCACCCAGCTCAACCTGGGGCACCTCATCCACCAGGCCGACAACCACCGGGGGAGTTTGAGAGGCGCGGGCTTCGAGCTGAGGACGGATGCCTATGGGGCCATCCGCGCCGGCCAGGGCGTGCTCCTAAGCAGCTACGGCACGCAGGTCCAGGAGCCGGCCGGGGACAACGTGGCCGACATGGCGCTGCAGGGGCAGCTGGCTACGCTGGCGCGGACCTTCAGCCAGGCTGCGGGCATTCACCAGACGGTCAAGCTGGCCGAGGCCATCGGCAGCGTGCGGACCGATCAGAGCGCGCTTGATGACACCCAGCCACCGGCCAGGGCGCTGCACACCGTGCTCAAGGGCCTGGTGTCAGTGGCACTCCAAGAATCCCCAGTTGTG
Organism: Pseudorhodoferax sp.; assembly: GCF_047601025.1. Classification (NCBI taxonomy): domain Bacteria; kingdom Pseudomonadati; phylum Pseudomonadota; class Betaproteobacteria; order Burkholderiales; family Comamonadaceae; genus Pseudorhodoferax; species Pseudorhodoferax sp. Next base: position 4,374,604 of record NZ_JASGJZ010000001.1, on the reverse strand, counting down.
GCATCTGAAATTTCCCCACCCATCGACAACGCAAAGGAGCGAGAGATGGACAAGGAAGTACAGAGGCGAGAGCAAGACGTGGCGGCGCCGGCCGCTACCGTGCCCGTTCGAGAACGGAGCATGGAGGTGGCCGTGGTTGGCCAGGAGCCATGGCAGGCGATCCGGGAGCGCGGTGCTGTAGGGCAGGCCGTCTCGTTGATCGCCCGGGAGATGGGGCTGGACCGCAAGACGGTGAGGAGCTGCCTGCGGCGCGAGAAGTGGAAGCCATACAGCCGCGAAGTGGCACGGCCCACGTTGCTCGATGCGCACATGGACTGGTTGCGCGCGAGGGCGCCGCAGGTCGGCTTCTCCGCGCGGGTGCTGTACCAGGAACTGCGCAGCCGCGGATTCAGCGGCTGCGACGAGGTGGTGAAGGTGGCCGTGCGGCCGCTGCGCGCGAACGCCTCGGTGGCCGCGGTCACGCAGATGCGCTTTGAGAGCGCACCGGGCGAGCAGGCGCAGGTCGACTGGGGCCAGGTCAAGGTGTGGTTCGGCGGCCAGCCCGCCCGCGTGCACGTGTTCGTCATGACGCTGGGCTACAGCCGGCGCGGCTATGCCGAGGGCTACCTGAACGAGCGCATGGACAGCCTGCTGTCGGCGCACGAGCGGGCCTTCGCGCACTTCGGCGGCGTGTGCCAGACGCTGCTGTACGACCGCATGCGCACGGGGACCATCGGCACGAGCGAGGATGACACTGGGGTGCGACGCGCCAAGCTGAACGCCATCTTCCAGGCCTTTGCCGGCCACTGGGGCTTCGTGATCCGGCTGTGCCACCCCTACCGCGCCCAGACCAAGGGCAAGGTCGAGTCCGTGGTGAAGTACATCAAGCGCAACTTCGTGCCCGGTCGCCAGTTCCGGGACCTGCAGGACTTCAACGCCCAGCTGGCTGCCTGGCAGGCCGAGATCGCCGACGTGCGCGTGCACGGCACGACGCACCAGCGGCCCATCGACCGCTTCGCCGAAGAAGCCGGGGCGCGCTGATGCCCGCCGCCGGCCAGCGCAACTTCCTGGAGGCGGTGGTGCGCGAGCGCGTGGTCGCCGAGGACTGGCTGGTGGCCATCGATGCCAACCGCTACTCCGTGCCGTTCCGGCTCATCGGCAAGACCGTGCAGGTCGCCCGCGAGGGTGGCCACTGGGTCATCCGCCACAAGGGCAAGGTGGTGGCCGAGCACGCGGTGCTCGGCGGGCGCGCGCAGCTCAGCGTGCTGCCCGAGCATGGACCCGGGGCCATCCCGCGCAACCAGCGCCAGCGCTTCGCGGTGGTCGCGGACCGGCCGGCACCAGTGCACAGCGAACGCGACGTCCAGGTCCGGGACCTCAGTGTCTACGACCAGTTGCTCAACGCCGCGCGGCAGGCTGCGTGATGACGAGCACCACCCGCACCCCGAAGCTCGCCCAGGCGGTCATGCCGCCCTCGGCCGTGACGACACCGGTGCAGCTCGAGCGCCTGGGCGAGCACCTGCGCAAGCTGCGCCTGCTCAAGAGCGGCGAGCGGCTGGAGGCGCTGCTGCAGCACGCCGCCGCCCAGGAGCTGCCCTACGCCGAGTTCCTGGAGCAGGTGCTCGGTGAGGAAGTGGCAGCCAAGACCAGCAAGAACATCGCCATGCGCACGGCCATGGCGCGGCTGCCCTTCGTCAAGCCGCTGGAGACCTTCGAGCTCGACTACCAGCCCTCCATCGACAGGAAGCAGGTGCAGGCGCTGGCCAGTTGCCACTTCATCGAGCATGGCGACAACGTCATCGTGCTGGGGCCACCGGGCGTGGGCAAGACGCACCTGGCCGTCTTGCTGGGCCTCAAAGCCATCGGCAACGGCTACCGCGTGCTGTTCACCACGGCGACCAACCTGATCGCCGTGCTCACCAGGGCGCACGCGGAGGGGCGGCTGGACGAGAAGCTGAAGGTCTACCGCCACCCCGAGGCTGCTGATCATCGATGAGATCGGCTACCTGCCGATCGACCGGCTGGGAGCCAACCTGTTCTTCCAGCTGATCAGCCGGCGCTACGAGCGCGGGCCCATGATCCTGACGAGCAACCAGAGCTTCTCGGCCTGGGGCGATGTCTTCGGCGACCGGATCATCGCCACCGCCATCCTGGATCGGCTGCTGCACCACGCCGTGACGCTGAACATCCGAGGCAACTCGTACCGACTGAAGGACAAGCTGAAAGCCAGCCTCATCCGGGCCAACGACAACGAGGGTTCACAACCGGGTGGGGAAATTTAGATCGCCACGGGTGCGGAAAATTGAAATGCCCTTGACACATGGTGCATCAGGCGCGTGGTCTCGGGCGCCAGGATGCGTTGCCCCTGGTAGGCGCCGCCCTGCAGGTGCACAACCGCGCGATGCCCTGGGCTGGACACGCTGTCTTGCACGGGTGTTCAAGCCTGCGCCAGAGGAGCCTCATGGCTTACCAGCCGCCAGCCTCGCATCGAAATCCCGCTGGAGCGCTGGATCCTGCACGATCAGGCGTGCCTCTGCTTCGAAAGCCGGCTGGATCGCATAGAGTTTGCCATCGATTCGGCAATAGCTGGTATACGAGAAACGAAAACAGAGCAGGTCCGGTTTCGCCTGGTTACGGAATACAGTGGGCCGGTTTCCATCGCGCAGGAACACAATATCCCGCCCGACGATGCCGATACGGGCAACGTGATCGGCGGAATCCCGGCAGCTGATCGACCCCTCAATGCATCGCAGTGGCAGCCACGCTATCTTGCCCAGATCGATGTCGGGGACGAGATATGTGTCGATATAGGTATTGTGCCGGTCGCGGGCGAAGTAGAAATCCTGCCACTCGGTATCGCTACCATACGGAAAGAGCACTTCGAAAGTTTGTGGATCCGCCTCCGGTAGTTTTTCGTCATTCAGGTAAACAGCCGTTCGATCCGCAGCATAACGGTTCAGTTGTTGTCGTTGCCAGACAACCAGATCCGTGCGATGGGAACCCATCAGCCGAAAATTATCGCCATCCTCGCTCACCAGCCAGAATTTGCGTATTTCCATCGTACGGTGAATCTGCAGGCGCGAAGGCAGGTAACAGACGGGGTCGGCCATGTTGCCGAGGGCACCGCTTCCCCTGCCGGAACAGGGACTGTGGCGCTCCTTCTCGAAGAAGGTCCAATAAGCTTTGCCTCCCACCACCAGGTAGTGCTCGCCTACCCAGCGACCGGCTGGGCCGGCTCTCTTGCAACTGGCCACTCGGTCAGCCGGACGGTCATGGGAAGCGACTATGCCCTGGTTGTACCAATGCTCCCTGCATTCGTATCTCTCGATGGCGAAACAAGGAGGAGCGAGGAGGAGCCAGGCACAGATTGCAACCACGGGCCTCAGCCAGGCTATGAGCCGCTCTAGTTTGAACATCGGTCGAATCCTGGGTATGGGAAGGATCATTACGGTCTGGTTAAATGCCCCTCGCACAGGCCAAGAGCAAGCATCGGCGCGGGTTTCGCCGGGGCGATATGCCATCAACAGATATTATTGAGCGCGGAAAGCAGGTTGGCGTTTCCACGCAACTGGCCGGCAAGGATGGGATCAAGTGGACAAGCGTCAGATCCCAGAAGGTCGGCGATGAGTACCTTATGCATACGGACGTAATCCTTGAAAAAAACATGACGGAAAAAGTCCATGCGCTTGATGAGACGCGAGCCTTCCGTTCGTTGCAGGATGCCATCAACGGCGCTGAGCGATTGCTTGGCTCTTACAAATTAATCTTGAAGATCACGACATTGAAGGGGCAACGAATTTTTCAATCCTCATGCAGTGATGATTCCGCGCGACTCGTGAATCCCGCGGGAGTCGCCCCTCGCGAGCGCCAGCCACGGCCGCACGCTCAGAAAGTACAGGAAGTGCCGCCTGCACAACTGGCGTGACAATCATGCTGCGCCAGATGATTATCTGATTGTAACTTCTCGACGCTGAACGCTTGCAGACACTTGCTCGGCCATCGAGATGAACGCATCCCGGGTCATTGCCCTTGCGCATGGCCTGCTTACTGTTTTGGATGATGTAGAGCATCAAGTCAGGGGTATCCTCTTTGGCTTTTGGGTCTCCTCGCACGACCACCAAATATCCATAGTCAATAGTGTTTTCATCGCGTGTGAGCTTCACAAATGAAACCAGTCCCGAATAGCCAGCAATTTTCACTTGGCGCGTACTGGGAGACCAGAGGGGTCTCACTTCTTTAGCCCGTGTAAGTAATCGACTCCAGAAGCCTACGGTCACTAGCTCCGGTTCATTGTTGATAGTGCGGACTCCTGGTTCATAGGCCGCTGCTGTTGCATCTTTAAGTAGGATTTGCACATCGGGTTGATCGATCAATCTATAGAGTGAACGAATATCTCGTGTCGCTCCTCCCTTATCGGAAAAGAGCATATGGAGTGCAAACCCCCGAATCGGAAGGTATTTCGTATAGTGATCGTGCTCTCGCACCAGTGATTAGTTGCTCTGGAGTGTTTGGCGTAATTTGATCTTTCGCGATTTCTGCGCTCACTGTCCATAGCAGAGCGCTGTCTCCAATTCGAACGAAGAATCGGTACGCGCCGTTAAATTGCCATGCGACACTATCTTGAGCTCCGATATTAATTTCTGAGAAAACTCTTTTTCCTGGGTCACCGCTTCGCGCGGTCTGCTTGTTTGAAATTTTGCGCGCTCTTCCTTGCCATTCTTTTACATCGGAAAGCAAGCCTGCGAATTCGGAGATTTTTAGCGGATGGCTGATATAACCGTGGCTGCCGAGAGTACTAATTCTTCCGTATGAGCCGTCAGCACCATCAAGAAATTCAAGCCATTGCTGATTTGATTCTTGTTGAATTTCCTCCTGAAGTCTTTTGAATCGATATGCGGAAACTTCAGATTGTCCAAGAAGTGAGAATTTCAGCCTGCCTACGAATTCAGGCACGGATGGGTGAGAATCCTCCGGCGCCAATGGTGTGCCATTGGCCATTTGTGTGCTCAGCAGAAGAAATGCCGTGAAGATTTTTATTGTTATTCCGGCGGGAATGGCGCTCATGTCCTCTCCTCTTTTGGGTGGTTCTCCTGTTGCTGAATGGAGGCCAGCGTTGCCATTGATTTTTTGTCTCGGGAGAACCTATCGTCCCATTGCGAACGATGAGCGAGGCCGGGGGAGAATATGAAAATTTTCATTCTTGAGCCATTCGACGCAGTATAGGAAGGATTAAAGCCCATTTCACCGAAATCGTGCCCTATCCCGGCATCCCATGCCACTCCCAATCCCACCTTCAATCCCCGGCCCGAATCCCGCCTTGGCTCAGGACTTCGATCGAAGTCCGCCATGCTGATCGCGAAACCACCGCCCGACGCGATGGCGCCTCGCACCATCGTCCTTCATCCACGCGTGCAGCCAAACGCCCCTTGCCCGGCCCTTCCCTGGACGGCATCCGGTTACAGTACCCAACCCACGCCCATCACCGGTGACCCCCGGCCCTTCGGAAACAGCGCTATGCGAGGCCACCGTCCTGACGCTCGTCCCACTGCCAGATGGTGGTACCGTAGTCGCCACCGAGCGAAGGCATCGTTTCGCCGGCTTCAAGGCGCCGCCTGCTGTTTGCCTTGGCCGGCGTCACCCACCAACCCGCGCGCGGGCACGGTTCGCCAGCCATGACCCGCAGCCGAGCAATGCCAGCGGAATCTTCTTCGCTCAGCGCGCTGTTGTCTCGTGCCCAGGCGACCAGATCGCGGGGGTAGACCATGTGGTCAATGGCGCTGTCGTCGAGGTCGTAAAGCAGCGCTACGGCACCCGCCTCGAAGGCCCAATAGCCGAAGTAGTCGCCTTCGGTGCCTTCGATTCGCGTATGGCTGTTGTGCCAAGGCGCGTACTCGAAGCACTTGTACCAGGACTCGCAATACGCCTTCAGTTCGACATTCGCCTCGGGTTGGTCGAGGTACATGGAGTTGACCAATCGCGTGTAAGGCTCGGCGTGGTACCACTGGTCAACGTCGGCGCGCCCGGCCACGTCGAAAGACATCAGGTCTTCATACACCGTGTCTTCCCCGCCATAGGCGGGGTCGAACAGCGCGCGCAAGCGTGGCAGCAGGTCGCGGCGATGCAGCAGGTAGCACAAGCTGACCAGTTGCAGGGCGCGCTCATAGTCTTTCAGGTCGTCGAAGCCGAGGGGGGCCACCTGCGGAATCTGCTCGTAAACCTCCAAAGCCTTCTGGTAGCGCTCGTAGGCTTCAACTACTGAAGTCAGCTCGGCACGCAATGTGGAAATAGGAGCACCTGCGGTGTAGCGCAAGGAGTACAGCTCGTATGCAAAACTGGCGTGCGTCATGCCTGCCAGCATCTTTTTCTCTTCGGGTGTATCCCCGTCGTCACCTAGCCCATCACGCCAGTAGTCCCGCTCTGACAGAAGATAGTCAATGCGGGCCAAGCTATGAACGGCACTTGCAAAGGGTTGACGCCGGTTGAACTCGAATTCCATTGGATAAACTCTTGGCATTACGACTCCTGGGAAAGGCTCGGGAGCGGACCATATTTACCCCTCAGGCTTGCCTTACGCTTATTCACTGCGATCTTGATTTCAGATTCGGTGTAGTGAATCGCGTCATGGTCAGCGTGTGTTGCAGCAGCTTCGCCCTTCAAACGTGCTTCTGCGTGACGTTCAGCGCAAGGGTGATACAGCGGACTGAAAAACAGGTGGCGCGTGTAGCCGCGGCGCCGAATGTCAGCCGCTAATGAGCCAACTGCACTTTCCAAGTTTTCCCGAATCCATTCCCTGCTCATCTGCACCAATATCGACTTGCTTGGTCTCGCACCCGCGGACTGTGAAGTTCCTGATGCAGAGTTGCCGGTGCCCGTCGTCGCCTTGGGCTTGCCCGCCCCAGGCTTGCCACCCCCGGGTTTGCCGCCGCCGGGCTTGCCCTTGCCCCCCGCGGATGCGCTGCCGGCGTCGTCCAGCGGTTCGAGCAACTGGCTCGGATCGACCGCGCCGGATACCCCCAGCTTGCTGGCTACGCTGGGCTTGCGCGTGTTGTTCTTCCTGCGCATGAACTTGGGCCCGTCTTCGTCCGCACTGGCCTTGGCTTCCACGATGGCATAGGGTTTGCCGCCATTGTGGCCTTCGGCCCGCCACACCGCATCGATGCCGGTGCCGTTGGCGCCATCGGTGAGCTTGTACAGCGCATGCGCCACCTTGGGGCTGCCGCCCTTGCTCAGCTTGCCCACGGTGTCCTTGTCCGGCTTGCTGGACCACCGGCCCTGGTTGCCCGCGTCGTGCTCCTTCCAGCCCTTGCCCCAACCAAACTTCTTAGCGCAGATGTAGTCGGCAATGTGCTCGCCGCTGACCCCCAGCACAGCGTTGCCGATGTCGATCAGCGTGCCGGTCGCCTGCACACCGCTGTGCTTGCTGCCCGCGCCGGGCTTCACTTCGGTGGTCGGCGAAGGTCCGGTGGTCTTGGGTTTCTGGCGTGCCGGCGCATTGCCCTTGGGCTTGAGCGCTGCGGCGTTGTGGCCGTTGCGCGGGCGCGTGCCAGGGATCGCACTGGCCGGCACGGCGCGCTGGCCTACAGCCATCACCACTGCGGCTGCGCGTTCGCCCAGCAGGTCTTCCAGCAACTCGCGGATCTCCCGGCTACCGCGCTCCAGCGGCGCGGCCAGCTTGCCGCGCATGCTGGTCAAGCCCGGCAGCAGCGCTCTGGCCAAGGCCTGGATCGAATCAGGCACCAGCCAATCCTTCCAGCCCTTGAGGTTGGCAATCGTGCGGTTCAGGCTTATCACCGCCTCCAGCGCTTCATTGGCCTTGGCGATGGCCTCCTGCGTGCGACCCGCCCACTTGCCCAGAACCTCCTTGCGCACCCAGGTGACCGCACCTCCTTTGCCCAGCCCGAGCATGGACTCGATGGCCTTCATCCCGCCTTGAACCATGCCCTTGGCCGCACGACGGTTGTTCCACATCGGCTTGAACGCGGTCTTGAAGGCGCTGCCGACCGCCGGCACGGCGCCGAAGGCAGCGAACGCGACCGTCACGACATCATCGGTGGTGGCTTTATCAAAACCGCCCTTGTTGTTGACGCGATAGATCGAGCCGGCGATGTCGCGTACATCGAGCACTTGGTCGAGCACGGGGATCATCGAGATCAACCCTCCGACGATCATGGCGGAGGTGTTCTGCTGGCCTTCTTCAAAGTCGCCGAGAAGCAAGGTTCGGAAGAAACCTTCGATGTCTTTGCGGTTCATGCGGGGGCCTCTTCTTCGGCCGCCTCAGGCCAGCGCCCCTCCTGCTCGTGCAAGGGGCGCTCCTTCTTGAGCAGTTGCTCGATCAAGGCCACGCCTTGCTGCTGGCTCTCGGCGGTCTTGAGTTCAGCGATATCCGACTCAAGCGGTGGCGACTGCCAAGGTCTGGCGTCCTCGCCGTACTCCACCGTGTAAGGCCCCTTGGGCACGCCCACCAGCAGGGCATGGCCGGCAGCGTCAAGGGTGCCTTGGCGGACCGAGCCGTCGTCGAACGCCACCTTGTAGGGCGCGCCGACCACGGGCGTGAGGTCGTCGTAGTGGTAGTGAAGTTCGATTTCCTGCGGAGTTTCGGTGGCCGATCCCACCGGCAACGCCTCTAACTCAGCCGCCCTGCTCCCGCCGTCCAGGAACGCATGGGTCGCGCCCTTGACCGCAAACGTGCCCGGGCAGGTGAAGGTGATGTTGCCCCCCTCCAGCACCATCGCGCTCTGCCCGCCGATGACCTCGATCGTGCTGCGCGCGCTGATGCGGATCTCGTCGTTGACGCTGATGACGGTCACCTCCTGGTCGGCCCAGATCTGCAGCGCGTCGGTGTGCGCGCGCAGGCTCACCGGCCCGTTGGCCGCGTAGGCCTTCACCCCGCCCTGGTGGGTGTACAGGCTGCTGGTGCGGCCCGAGACCTGCGCGTAGGTGTGGCCGGCGGCCTGGTGCAGGTCGCCCTGGGCGACGAGGCTGGTGTCCTGTCCGGCGAAGGCCGTGATGCCTGCCTCGCTGGCCAGCGCTGCCGTGCTGGGCGTCTCCAGCAGCACCTGCGGCCGCGCGAAGGCGGCCACCGCCCCGGCCTCGCCTTCTTGCAGCGCACGGCCGTCGGCGCCGGCCTGCTGGGCCGGCTGGCCGTTGACTATTCCGGCGTGCTTGCCCTCGGCCTTCGGGTCGATGGCGTGGATGAACTTCTCGGTGGCCTGGTTGGCGTCGTGGCTGGTCAAGGGCTGCGCCCCGCCTTGTGTGGCGACCTCGCGTTCGGCCCGTACAGCGGGTGGTCCACCAGCGTGAACTCGGCGCCGGCCCTCAGGTGCCGGGCGCTGCCCTGGCCTTCGAAGCGCTTGGCCTGCAGCTTCAGCGCCGCCAGCGCCAGCGCCGCGGCGCGCTCGGCATGTTCGGCGTCGGCGTAGCGGTAGGCGCCGGCGCCGTCGTACACCTCCAGCGCCGGTGTCTCGCCCAGCGCCAGCGCGCTGGCCGCCTGGCCCGCCGTGCCCGCCAGCGCCTTGTAGTTCCAGCTGCCCAGCGTCACCGCGCTGGCCACCACGCTGCGCTGCGCCATGAACGCCGTTACCGCGTCGCGCTCACCCGTAACTCGTACTGCGCTTGCGGGTAGTCAAGATATTGAGATTAATCGTTTCAATCAAATTTCGGAGCTGGCGGATCCTGATAGCTCTCGTCGATCCTGATGCCCTTGACACGCAATTCAGCCTCCTTCTGCGCACGGACAGCAGCCACTTTGGCAAGTTCTTGCGCCAACACTTCTTTCCAACGAATTCTATTATCAGGCCCAGCAAAGCTTCGAAAATATTCTTGTGCAGTTTCTATTCTGTAGGTCAAAAAATAAGCCCCAGGCTTGGCCGGGTCTGTTAAAGTTGGCGCACGCGTAAACGTGACATCCATGAATATCCCATCCGCATAAAATCCCCACGACGTACGATTCTCTATTCGAATCCATTCATCATAGGTTGGAATATGTGTCGCATCAAGCCCAATCGACGACGAAACATTCAAAACATAGTCAATTCTGGCTTGACCGCTGAGTCTCGGACGGCTACGCGGGGTTGTGGGGCGCCATCCCGCATCAAGGATACGCCCCAAGATTTTGTAGATCACCAACCGAGCCTGATCATGGGATATCAATTCAGATGAACCAATAGCAGCTCGAATCGAAAAACTATCCAACCCATCCCCCTCAAATTCACCTAAATCCTGAGAGGAAAGTAGAGCAAGAACACGCTCAACAACAAATGAATGTTTTGCATGATTGATTCGGACTTCACCGAAGTTCCTCGAATTCCAGATGATTTCGTAAAAATCCAATCCCGCAGGCTGATGCTGAACGCGCACCATGCCTGGATAACGTTTTGCAAAACTCGGCCCCATCTCTCCGAGATTGATCGATACTGGCACTGACATTACGGGGCTCCCATTTTCCATTACCAGCTGATCGGTGGCATTTTTTTCTTCGCCGCAGGCAGAGACTACAAGCAAAGCAGCAGCGATGACCAATCCGGCAATATTAGCCACATCATATGAAATTATTAATCGCTTAGCGCAGCCCAGGCAGCCATCTTTTGGATCTCACCTTCCATATATAACTTTCGCCTTTGCATTAATTTATGAAACTTATCGGCAGCCTGCTCAATCCAGAGCATCCGACTTGACAGATCTTCAAGTTTAGTTTCGCTCGGCGCTACTGATTTCAGTTCCGCATCGTCGGAAATGCACGCACTACTGAACACCAACTCAAGATTTGGACTAGCCCAATTGACCCAAGAACTTCTCTGAATTTCAAGCCAACCAACAAAATCCTTATCTCTATAGATTAGCGGCTGAAGAATTACACCTTTCTCGTGCTCAGCAATCGCCATCAAGTGCTTAAATTGTATATTCCACCTTTCGACAGGATCAATTTCTGCCTCAAAATCCTTGATTTTCTCGAATCCATTTTTAATTGATGCCGACATAGCCATCTGATTAATTTTCGGAAGTGCCTCCCCACTCCAAGGCAACTTCGCCAACTGCGCCTTAACTTTTGGCACATAATTTCCAGCATTACGGCTATCAAAGCAAGCATCAAAGCTATTTGAGAACTTGCAATAATACCAATGCCACCCACTGATATCACAGAAGAGCCAGAGATTCCCTTTGCTCAGGCCATCTTTAACTTTTGACGTGAACATCGCTTGCATTCGAACACGCCGCAATTCCAGCGTGCATGCCACCGTCTTGCTCGCAAAAGCGCCCAAAGCCATCCAGTAGAACCGGCCTTTCTTTTGGCGATCGCACCCTTCTTCCTGCTCCAAGTAGAAACGAGCATAGGTTGCGGCAATACGACGTGCGCGGACAGCAGGATCCGCCACAAGCGTGGCCTTAAAGTCACCCGTTTCTTGGCTAAGCCGTAAATAGCTGAGCTGCTGCACCAGTGACCACATCGTATTGCAGTCACACTTAACATCCACACACGAGTTCGGCGTGGAGTTGGTCATAGCCTCGACAGCAATTCCGTCAGCCAATTGGGCGCTCCGATCTATTCATTAATAATACATAAGACCAGAAAATTCTCTAGCCCTTTACTTTACATCAATATCAAACCATCGAAGCTCGAAGCTTATCTTCTCTATTTCGGCAGTCGATATGAACCGCCCCGGTTTTTGAGGAGGCTCCCTCGTTTGAGAAGATGGAGCCATCATGAGGAAGTCAGTGAAATTTTCGCCGGAGGTTCGCGAGCGAGCGGTGCGCATGGTGTTCGAGCACCGAGGGGAGCACGAATCGCAGTGGGCGGCGGTCGTATCGATCGCCGGCAAGATCGGCAGCACGCCGCAGACGCTGCTGAACTGGGTGCGTCAGCACGAGCGTGACACGGGTCAGCGCGAAGGCGTGACCACGGCCGAGGCCAATCGCGTCAAGGAGCTGGAGCGCGAAGTGCGCGAGCTTCGCCGCGCCAACGAGATCCTCAAGCTGGCCAGCACGTTTTTCGCCCAGGCGGAGCTCGACCGCCGACTGAAGTGATGTACGCCTTCGTGGACCGGCACCGCCAGCTGCATGTGGTCGAGCCGATCTGCAGGCTGCTGCAGATCGCCCCATCGGCCTACCGGCGGCACGCTGCCCGGCAGCGCGATGCGGCCTTGCTCAGCGGCCAAGCCCAGCGAGACCACGAACTGATGCCCCACATCGAACGGGTGTGGCAGGCCAACCTGCGGGTCTACGGGGCCGACAAGGTCTGGCGACAACTGCAACGCGAAGGCCACACGGTGGCACGCTGCACCGTCGAGCGCCTGATGCGCCGCCTGGGGCTGCGAGGTGTCGTGCACGGCAAGGTGGTGCGCACTACGATCGGCGATGAGCGTGCGCCATGCCCGCAGGACCTGGTCAATCGCCAGTTCAATGCGCAGCGCCCGAACCAGCTGTGGGTATCGGACTTTACGTACGTCTCGACCTGGCAGGGCTGGCTGTACGTGGCCTTCGTGATCGATGTGTTCTCGCGACGCATCGTGGGCTGGCGGGTGAGCACCAGCATGCGCACGGACTTCGTGCTCGATGCCCTGGAGCAGGCCCTGTATGCCCGCCAGCCCGGCCAGGACGGTTCGCTCGTGTGTCACAGCGACCGCGGATCGCAATACGTCAGCGTCCGCTACACCGAGCGGCTGGCCGAGGCCGGCATCGAGCCCTCGGTAGGCAGCAAGGGCGACTCCTACGACAACGCCTTGGCCGAGACGATCAATGGGCTGTTCAAGGCCGAGTTGATCCATCGCCGGGCGCCCTGGAGGACCCGCAAGGCCGTCGAACTGGCGACCCTGGAATGGGTGTCATGGTTCAACAACCATCGGCTGATGGCCCCGCTGGACTACGTGCCGCCGGCCGTGTTCGAGGCCACCTACTATCGCAATCTTGAGCAGCAGGCCAGCACGGCCTGACTCAAGCCAACCGGCCTCCGCGAAACCCGGGGCGGTTCAATAGACGAATAGACTGACCGTCGGACTGTGTCACGCTCTTTTCAACGCCGTCGGAAGCGGTTATTTTGTAAGCCATGCCTTGAAGCGTATTGCCGAGCGGATCTTTGAGAGCGAATACTTCGTCGTAGACGTTAACGCGTGTGCTGGGCAGCCTACTCAACTCAGCCGCCCTGCTCCCCCCATCCAGGAAGGCATGAGTCGCACCCTTGACCGCAAACGTGCCCGGGCAGCTGAAGGTGATGTTGCCCCCCTCCAGCACCATCGCGCTCTGCCCGCCGATGACCTCGATCGTGCTGCGCGCGCTGATGCGGATCTCGTCGTTGACGCTGATGACGGTCACGTCCTGGTCGGCCCAGATCTGCAGCGCGTCGGTGTGCGCGCGCAGGCTCACCGGCCCGTTGGCCGCGTAGGCCTTCACCCCGCCCTGGTGGGTGTACAGGCTGCTGGTGCGGCCCGAGACCTGCGCGTAGGTGTGGCCGGCGGCCTGGTGCAGGTCGCCCTGGGCGACGAGGCTGGTGTCCTGTCCGGCGAAGGCCGTGATGCCTGCCTCGCTGGCCAGCGCTGCCGTGCTGGGGGTCTCCAGCAGCACCTGCGGCCAGGCGAAGGCGGCCACCGCACCGGCCTCGCCTTCCTGTAGTGTGCGGCCGTCGGCCCCGGCCTGCTGGGCCGGCTGGCCGTTGACCGCGCCGGCGTGCTTGCCCTCGGCCTTCGGGTCGATGGCGTGGATGAACTTCTCGGTGGCCTGGTTGGCGTCGTGGCTGGTCAAGGGCTGCGCCCCGCCCTGGGCCGCCACCTCACCCAGCCGCTGGCCCAGCTCGCGCGCGGCCTTCAGCTGCGCCACGGCTTCGGCCGCGTCCATCTGCGTGGACTGCGCGCTGCCGTAGCTGCCCGCGCGCGCCGTGGTCGAGACCAGCAGGCCGTGGCCTGCGCGCACGCTGGCCCAGCCTTGCGTGTTGGCTTCGAAGCCCGCTCCGCGCCACGCGCCGCGCTGCGCCGAGTTGGCCGGCTGCTGGATCAGGTGGCCCAGGTTCAGCTGCGCGCCGGCGTGGCTGCTGGCCAGCCGCATGCGCAGTTGGCCCGTGGCGTCGTCCAGCACCCATTGGTTGTAGCCGGCACCGTCCAGCGCGTGGCTGTGCAGGCCGCTGATCACTCCGGGGTGGTTCACGCCGGCGTCTGCGCCGGCCGCGAACGGCGGGGGGTCCGCGCCGTTGTACAGCTGGCCCACGATCGCCGGGCGGTCGATGTCGCCTTCGATGAACTGCACCGCCACTTCCGTGCCCACCCTCGGCACGAAGGCGCTGCCCCAGTTGGCGCCGGCGCTGGGCACTGCCACCCGCACCCAGGTGCCGCTGCGTTCGTCGCCCGGGGCGTTGCCTTGTGCGTCGGTCGTGCTGGCGTGGGCCAGGCCGCCGGCCAGCGGCGCCTGGCCGCGCTGCCATGCGAACTGCACCTTCACCCGCAGGTCGCGCTCGGTGGTGACGGGCTCGTTGGCCACGCCCACCACCAGCGCGGTCTGCAGCCCCGGCGCCGTGGGCTTGCGCACCCGCGCCGGCACCAGCGCCGCGGCCGCCGGCGCGCAGTGGAAGTGGCATTTGTACGTGCCGGCCTCCAGCGTCGTCGGCCCCTCGTCCAGCCTCGCGATGCCGCCGCCCAGCTGTCCGCCCAGGTTGTTGCTGGCGTGGTGCTCCACCGCCAGCACCACGAAGGCGTTGTCCGGGCGCTGGCGTGAGGCGGTCCGTGCGCCCGCGTAGTCCGGCGCGCTGGTGTTCGGCCCGTACAGCGGGTGGTCCACCAGCGTGAACTCGGCGCCGGCCCTCAGGTGCCGGGCACTGCCCTGGCCTTCGAAGCGCTTGGCCTGCAGCTCCAGCGCCGCCAGTGCCAGTGCCGCGGCGCGCTCGGCATGCTCGGCGTCGGCGTAGCGGTAGGCGCCTGTTCCGTCGTAGACCTCCAGCGCCGGGATCTCGCCCAGCGCCAGCGCGCTGGCCGCCTGGCCCGCCGTGCCCGACAGGGCCTTGTAGTCCCAGCTGGCCAGCGTCACGGCGCTGGCCACCACGCTGCGCTGGGCCATGAACGCGGTCACCGCGTCGCGCTGGCCGCGCAGGTTGGCGCTGGCGTGCTGCACGGCGAAGCGCAGCTCGCCCAGGTCGTCCCGCTCGGCCTGCCGGTCGGTGATCAAATGCCTGCTCGGTGCAGTGAACAACTCGACCAGCGGCTTAAAAAGTGGTTGGAGCGCCTATTGCCACGTCTCAATCAATCGGCTTGCCGAGAATCCCACTGCCAAATGGTGGCGCCATAGTCACTCCTGAGGTCCGGCATCAGTTCACCACGTTCGAAATGGCGGCGACTATCGGCACGGGCTGGCGTCAGCCAGTAACCAGTACGTGGACAGGGTTGTCCTGACGGAACCCCTGCCAGCACCTCTGACTGTTTTGTCGTCAATGGCGTGGGTTGAGGAGGATTGATGGGGCCGGGCTGCAAGAAACGGTAATCACGTTCTTCCTCGGGAATGCTGCCATCCTCGTAGCGGTCGTCGCGCCACAGCAGGCGCCAGGTGACATCGACGTGATGGAGTTCCTCACTATCGGCTGTCCTCTGGGTCGCACGCGGGGCCGGCGAGCCACCGTGCAGATAGTTCATGCAGCCGATGATAGGGAACGGACCACGTGGCGGCGGCTGCTTGAACAGGCTGAATCCCTTGGGCTTTGGGGCGTCTACCGGCTCCCAGATGCCGGAACAGGGGATGGGCTTACCGGTACGGACCAGGACATCATCCGTGGGGTTGGGGACGTCAGAAAGCGAATCTGGAAACCAAATCTTGGATTTCCATTCATGAATCCACGGACCATAGGAAAAGGGCGCAGCGGCGTCTAGATCATCGCTTTCAAGAATATCAACGGAACACTCACCAGATGCTGCGTTGAATTTTTTTAGTGTGCACTCGAACTCCTCCCAATGGGGAGTGCGCTCGTAGTCGATGCCCATCTCGCCACGTCCCCAGATGCCGGCATGCCAATAATCGGGCGCACGACCGGCCATCGCGAACTCGCCATGGGCGTTGTACTGAAACACGCGCTTGTCGCCTTTGCGCAGACGTCGCACGCCTTCCTCGCAATGGGCCAGGCCTTTCAGGATGTAGACGTAGTCGTCATACAAAATAGTGGACTTTTCCAGAATCCCCGCATTGTCGGCGGCACGCACACTTTGCTCGGCAGCGTCCGCCCATGCCTTGTAATAACCGAGGATGCGGTTCCACGCAGTCCATGACGAGACCTGCTTGAGCCAGTAGAAGATCTGCTTGCGCTCGTGTTCGTTGGGCAGCAGCACGTCCTGGCGGGGGAGAGGGATGTTCATGGAGCGATGACAACCTCGCGGTGTTCCTTGCTGGCCTGTTCACGTGCAGCGAGACGTGCGGTCTGCACGGTGCCGGGAGCCTGTCCGGAATTTTGTGTTTGAGGCATAGCATGACCCTGAGGAGCATCTATGCCAAAGAGCAAGACGAAGTTGAAGAATGCGGCCATCGCGGCCAAGTCGGCGGCGTTGCCGTCGATCCCCAAGGAACTGCTTGACCAGTTCGTGACCGGCCCCATGACCGGCGAGGCGGTCAACGCCGCATCGATGGCGTTCAAGAAGGCGCTCATCGAACGCGCCTTGGGCGCCGAGCTCGGCCACCACCTGGGCTATCGCAGCGGGGCGGACAAGCCCGAGAGCAGCGCCAACCAGCGCAACGGCACGAGCGGCAAGACCGTGCTGACCGAGGACGGCCCGCTGCGCATTGACGTGCCACGCGACCGTGATGGCTCTTTCGAGCCGCTGCTGATCGCCAAGCACGAGCGGCGCTTCACCGGCTTTGACGACAAGATCGTGGCCATGTACGCCCGAGGCATGACCGTGCGCGAGATCCAGGCCTTCCTGGCCGAGCAATACGCCACCGAGGTCTCGCCCGAGTTCATCAGCAGTGTCACCGACGCCGTGATGGCCGAGGTCGGCGCCTGGCAGGCCAGGCCGCTGGAGGCCATGTACCCAGTGGTGTTCTTCGACGCGCTGCGCGTGAAGATCCGTGAGGACGCGGTGGTGCGCAACAAGGCCATCTATCTGGCCCTGGGCGTTTTGCCCGACGGCACGCGCGACATCCTGGGGCTGTGGATCGAGAACACGGAAGGGGCCAAGTTCTGGATGAAGGTCTTCAATGACCTGAAGACGCGCGGCATCAACGACATCCTGATCGCCGTTACCGATGGCCTCAAGGGCATGCCCGAGGCGCTGGGCGTGGTGTTCCCGGCCACGACGCTGCAGACCTGCATCGTGCACCTGATCCGCAGCAGCCTGGATTACGCCAGTTGGAAGCAGCGCAAGCTGCTGGCCGCGGCCATCAAGCCGATCTACACCGCGGCCAGCGCCGAGGCGGCGCAGGCCGAACTCGATGCGTTCGAGCAGGGCCCTTGGGGGCAGAAGTTTCCAACCGTCGCGGCGGCCTGGCGCCGGGCCTGGGATCGCGTGATCCCGTTCTTCGCGTTCCCGCCGCCAGTGCGCCGGGTGATCTATACGACCAACGCCATCGAGAGCATCAACGCGCAGCTGCGCAAGATCATCAAGACCCGCGGGCACTTCCCCGGTGACGACGCGGCCAGCAAACTGATCTGGCTGGCCCTGCGCAATATCACGGCCGACTGGGGTCGTGCTGCGCACAACTGGAAGGAGGCGATGAACCAGTTCGCGATCCTCTACGAAGACCGGTTCACCAGGACCGTCGCGTAGGATCAAGACCGACTTTCCCACCGCGTCGCTCGCCTCGTCGCAAGCGCCGACCGCCGCCGTGCAAAAGTCTCAGCGCCTCGAACACAGAAATTCGGACTCTCCCGATACCCGCAACACACATCAAGCAATACAAGCTGGCCCTGGCCGAATAGCAGCCTGACCCCATATGACTACCTTCAGTGCCTATGGCATGGGCCCCAAGGGCTTCCTGGTCAATCGCCCGCTGAACGACTACGAGCGGGAACACCACTTCGACGTCAAGCGCCGTGCAAGCGACCGGATGCACTACGACATGTCGCTCATCAAGCTCAACAGCACTTTTGTCGAGTGCGTGGACAAGTGGTACTCGATGAGGGGGTTTGTGGCGATGGTCGGCACCACGTTTTTCGCCGTGGCGCTGTATGCGATCGGCGCTGGCATCTATTTGGCTACGACGATGAGCGACTGGTTCTTCGCTGTTGCTGCCTTGATTCCGGCGGGAGTCGCTTTATTTGTCACTAAGGCATTCCTGTCCGATGCCTTCACCTACACCCACTACCCGATCCGGCTGAACCGCAAGAACCGGCAGGTGTACGCATTTCGGCGCGACGGCACGGTGCTCAAGGCGGGGTGGGATGAGTTTTACTGGACGATCTACAACACCAAACTGGGGATGGGAGGGGGTGACCTGAATGTGATGGGGCACCTGCTGGACAAAGACGGTGCCACGGTCAAGGAGTCCATCGGCCTGAGCTTGGTGGATGCCGGTGAGCCAGGTCGGCAGAACCAGCTGATGTTCTTCGAGTTCTTTCGCCGCTACATGGAAGAAGGCCCGGGGCCGACTCTCGAAGCATTGAAGCCTGTGCCGCTGATCATGCTGCCCGGCGTCGACAAAGAAAAGGAGAACTGGCTCTTTGGATGGGAGTTGCTGACAGCCAGCCTCAAGGGCATGCCATTGCTGCAACTGCTGCTACAGGTCTTCTTCCTGCCCATCAGCCTGTTCCGCTGGATCGTCATGCGCACCAGCAAGATCCCGCGCTGGCCTCAGTGGGTGGAAGACGAATGCGCCATCGAGCCCGGCGACCCCTGGGTGCGCGACGGCCGGCACCGCGCGGGAGGCCTGCCAGGCTGAGCGCTCCGTTCAAAAGACGCTCAATAAAACTTCAAGTACGCCGGCCAGCGCCTGCCCAGCGGCCTGGACGCGCTGGCCCTGGTGGACGTGCCCGGCCAGTACGCCTACGAGGACACCGCCCAGGGCGAGCGCCTGGCCCTGCGCCAGATGCAGGCGCTGGACGCGCACCGCGAGCGGCTGCAGGCCAGCGGCACGCTGCGCGACGCCGCCCCAGGCGCCACCTTCACCCTCGTCGACCACCCGCTGCACGACGGCCTGGACCCCGGGCGCGACCGCTTCGAAGCTCGCGTGTTGGTGATTGCGGGCAGTGTGGGTGCCATCGGCGCGAGTTTTGAACTTGTCAGCGCGGGAGGCAAGCTGGCGGCGGCACAATGGGCCACGCGGGTTGGGCGCATCGGCGGCATCATCGGCGGTGCGGCATCGATCATTGAAGGGGTGCAGGCGGGGATGGCTTCGGTTCGGACTTGGCGTCGCGGTGACTATGACGCCATGGGTTTCTACGCCAGTGCAGCAGCGTTTCTCATCGTAGGCGGCATGGTTGGGGGGTGGGCTGCTGCAACTGGCGCAGCTGAGCTTGCCCTCGACTTCCGCATCCCATAGCCGAGTTCAATTATGCGGCTCGCTTTTCCTGGGCAGCGAGCCAAGCCCGTTCGTACTGCATCGGGCTGACGTAGCCCAAGGTCGAGTGCAGTCGTCGATGGTTGTAGAAGGTCAGCCAGTCGATGACCTCGTCCATCGCCTCGCGCCTTGTCTCGAAGCGCCGGCCGTGCAGCCTCGCCACCTTCAGCGAGCCCCACAGGCTCTCGGTGACGGCGTTGTCCCAGCAGTCGCCCTTGCGGCTCATCGAGCTGCGCATCCCGTAGCCCGAGAGCGTGTTCTGGAACTCCTGGCTGCAATACTGGCTGCCCCGGTCGCTGTGGAAGATCAGCCCCTGGGGCGGATGCCGACGGAACCAGGCCATGCGCAGCGCATCGGCCACCAACTCGGTCTTCATGTGCGGCTTCATCGCCCAGCCCACCACCTGGCGGCTGAACAGGTCGATGACCACGGCCAGGTACAGCCAGCCTTCGTCGGTGGCCATGTAGGTGATGTCGCTGCTCCACGCGGCGTTGGGCTCAGCGGGGTTGAAGTCGCGCTCCAGCAGGTTCGGCGCGATCGGCAGGCCGTGGTTGCTGTCGGTCGTGGCCTTGTACTTGCGCTTGGACCTGGCCTTGATGCCGTGCAGTTGCATGAGCTTCTGTACCCGCTGCTTGCCCACGCGCACGCCTCGCGTGAGCAGCTCCCTCCACACCCTGGGCCAGCCGTATTCGCCTTTGCTTTGGGTGTGCACGGCGCGAATGTGAACGAGCAGCGCGTCGTTACTCAGGCCGCGGCGTGGGCCATCGCTCGGCCCTCGCTCGCGCCGGTTGCGCTCGTGATACCCGCTCGGGCTCACGCCCAGCACCTGGCAGGCCACAGACACCGGCCAGACCTTGCGGTGGCTCTCGATCCAGGCGTACTTCACCCCCGCTCCTTCGCGAAGTACGCCGTCGCTTTTCCCAGAATGTCGCGCTCCATCTTCACCCGCGCCAGCTCCGCGCGCAGCCTCGCGATCTCCATCTGCTCCGGGCTCACCGGCTTCGTCCCCGGACCCTGCAGGCTGCCCTTGCGATCAGCCTTGACCCAGTTGTGCAGCGTCTGCTCGGCAATCCCCAGGATCTTGGCCGTCGCGCTCAGGCTCTGCCCGCCCTTGACCAGCCTCACCGCTTCGAGCTTGAACTCCAGCGTATAGCGCGCTCTCGTCGTCTTCGTCACTTCCGTTCTCCTTGCTTGGATTGAACCACTCAGCAAGGAATGCGGTTTTCGGGGGCAAGCTCAAGCACTGCTTGGTCCACTTGGAATTGCGATGCTGCTTATCGCAGCTGGTGTTGCAATGCTCTACTTCGCTGCAAAGGCGGAAGACACCCAAGCAGGAATTTGGTTGGATCGCTGTTACTGGGGCAAGGGCAAGCGCTTCGCGCGTGGTCAGAACCTCGCTGACCGCCCATGGTCAAACGCCGAAGTCGATGACGAACTCAAGCAACTCAATGGCGTCATTCTGGGCCTTCGAGGCGAAACCGGCTTCAACGACGACGGGTGGGGATTTGGGGATTGGACGTGGGATACCGTCAAGGCCAAGATCAGCTTCCCCTACTTCGATGCGCAGCATGCCGCCTATGAGTGGCAGCTGCGGGCGCTGGGCCGCAGAGGTGCGCCCAATCTGACCCTGGCGCGTGGTAGTCATGGAATACTGCCTGATGACCCTAGCGCCATCGTGGTGCGTGCCAAGGCGCGCGCACAGAACATCGATCACACCAAGTACTACCGCAACCTGGTGATCTCACCTCCGCGCGCCGAGGGCAAGGACGGCTCGATGCGCGTGGTCGAAGTCAAGGTGGAAGTCAATGTGGGCTACTTTCAAGACGTGAAATTGACGGCCGAGTACGTGCCCGACACGCTTGATGCCCGTGGCCGCGCCAGCCTGGCTTTGAGCGAGTCGGATTGATGGCTGACGCGCAGCAGAAGTCGCCACGACTCGAACCGCCGCCGCAGGGTTGGCTTGAGGACCTGCCGCTTCGAGGAGCACCGCTGTCAGGCACGCCCGATGGCCAGGACGAGATCAATCACCTTGATGAGTGGTATTTGGAGTTCTCGATGGCATCGGATCTGCCGAGAGGAATTGCGGCAGTTCTTGGTGCGATAGCCATAGCCGCTTTGCTATTTCTGACGGGGCTACCGCTACTGGCGTACTTGGATAGCGGGGAAACCTGGACGCTGAGTCTAACCTTGCTCCCACTGGCAATGTTTGTGCCGTTGGCATGGTTCCTCTTCCGCCTGGATTTCTCCGTCCCCCGTGACCGTCCCGTTCGCTTCAACCGCCGCCAAGGCAAGGTCTTCATCAACCATTACGCCTGGACGCACAACCCGTTCGGCAAGTGGGGCGGCGGCGTCAAGGTTTGGGACTGGAACACCGTGCAAGCCTGCGTCGTGCGGCGCCTGGGCGCTTCGGGCGAGGTGGTTACCCAGCACTATGACCTGCTGCTGGTGTCCTGCAAGCCCGGCACCACTGGAAGTGGTAGACAGCTTCCGGCTGCAACAAGGCGCCGTGACCACGGCGCAGTACGAAGACCTCTGGGCATTGTTGCGTCATTACATGGCCAAGGGC
This sequence comes from Pseudorhodoferax sp., assembly GCF_047601025.1. Classification (NCBI taxonomy): domain Bacteria; kingdom Pseudomonadati; phylum Pseudomonadota; class Betaproteobacteria; order Burkholderiales; family Comamonadaceae; genus Pseudorhodoferax; species Pseudorhodoferax sp. The sequence goes on along the minus strand of NZ_JASGJZ010000001.1, from coordinate 4,352,610 downwards.
CTGCAAGACCTTCCGCCGCAGAACATTCGCAATCCGAACCCGGGTTTTTTGAACTGCCTGCTGTTCGCCATGCCATGGTTTGCACCCACGCAGGAAGGCCGCTGGGCGCGCGCGCATGAAAGGCTTCCTGGGCTTCTTGATAATGGTGTTGATATCAATGCTCTTCCCGATGTGGCTGTTGTTTGGGCTGGGCAACTATGTCGTCAACAAGCTCGCGCCTGAAGCGGTCTGGCCGCCGGGGATGGATGAGCAGTCGCGGTCGTAGTGGCCTGCGGCGAATTGCAGCCAAAACGATGGGAACTCATTCCGGGTCATTCCGCCCCACATACGTCTCCAGCCCGTCGCTGGCGACAACATTCCGGCGCAATTGATCGCGATCGATCCCGAAAAGCACACCACGATCTGGCTGGCCTACAGCCGCTACCGCTGGACTCAGCAGGTGCTGGACGACTATCGAAACGACAAGGATGGCCGACGCACAGCCCGCATGACACCCGTGAATGTCACCGCCGCGGCCAAAAACGACCTCGGCGCCGGCAAGACCGTTCCTCACGGCGCTGCTGCTGGCGCAACGACTCTGCCCAGTTACGTCGCCGATTTCACCAGCGTTGCCACGCAAACTGCCATCAACAAGACCCAAGTCACCCCTCTGCGCAACCGTGCCGGCCAGGCCGCAGCGCTGGCCCAGAAGATGGCGCACATTTCACGTCACACGCCAGGGAAGACCGGTTGCCTCATCGTGCTCAACGATCCGGTGAACAACGTCATCGAGTTGGGTGCCTCGCGCGATGAGACGGCCTTGAAGGTGGCGCAATCCACGGGCCTGTTCGACCGGGACGGCAAACGCGCCCGCGCGCGCATCGTCGCCGAGGCGGTGGAGGCCGTACGCAAGAGCGCAGAGGAGAACCCCGGGCCCTGGTACGACCGCAACTACGGGCCTGACCGCTTCATGAAACACGTCAAGCAGGCAGAACTGCAGACGGCGCTGCAAGATTCCAAGGACTTCAATGCCAACCTCAAGCTCGTGGACCTGCTCAGCGCCGACTACGTGGCGGTGAAGGAGTCGACGCGCTGGAAAGATGTGCAGCGCTGGGACTTCGACGCCACGGACGACACCTCCGCCCTCGACCATGGGCAGATGGTGGCCGACAGCGTCCGCGGCGCGGGCGTGACCAAGCTAGGGAGGCGCTGATTTATCCGTGCTGACCGCGATGCGAGATTGACACCACGAAGGCAGCATCAGGGTATGAACCAACGCAGCTTTGCCAGCGCCGAGTACGCCTTGAAGAAGAAGCGCACGAGGCGAGAGAGGTTTCTCGACGAGATGGAGCGCCTCGTGCCTTGGGCCCGTCTGGAAGCAGCCATTGCGCGTTCGTACCCGCGCGGCGGCCGGGTAGGCCGCCCGCCCATCGGCGTGGCCAAGATGCTGCGCATGTACTGCTTGCAGCAGTGGTATGGCCTGGCCGACGAGGCGCTGGAGGACACGCTGTACGACAGCCAGTCCATGCGCGACTTCGTGGGCATCGACCTGTCGCGCGAGTCGGTGCCCGACGCCACGACGCTGCTGAAGTTCCGACGCCTGCTGCTGGCCAACGACCTGACAAGGACGCTTTTCGACGAGATCAACGCCCACCTGGGCGAGCAAGGCTTGCTGATGCGCGCGGGCACCATCGTGGACGCCACCATCATCGCCGCGCCCAGTTCGACGAAGAACGCCAAGGGTGAGCGCGACCCGCAGATGCACCAGACGAAGAAGGGCAACCAGTGGCACTTCGGTATGAAAGCGCACATCGGGGTGGATGCCGAGTCGGGCTTGGTGCACACGGTCATCGCCACGGCAGCCAACGTCAACGACGTGACGCAGGCCGGAGCACTGCTGCACGGGCAAGAGGCCTCGGCCTTCGGTGACGCCGGCTACCGCGGCGTGGACAAGCGGCCCGAGGCCAAAGGGCCGGTCTGGTTCGTTGCCATGCAGCCCGGCAAGCGCCGGGCGCTGGAACTGAAGAGGAAGTGGGCGCGGTTGCTGGAGCAGGCCGAGCAACTGAAGGCCAGCGTGCGCGCCAAGGTCGAGCACCCGTTCCATGTGATGAAGAACCTGTTCGGCCATCGCAAGGTTCGCTACAAGGGGCTGGCCAAGAACCAGGGGCAGCTGTTCACGCTGTTCGGCTTGGCTAATCTGGTGATTGCCAAGCGATCGTTGTTGGACATCCAAGCCCGAGGTGCGTCTTGATCGAGCAAATCGGCCTGGAAAGGGCCGCAAACGAGCGCGCGGCGCTGCTCGTCAGGCTCGAATCGGCCGGGTTCTCACGCCCGCATCTCCTGACATACGAGTTAGCCGCTCATGTTGGGCATTGTTCAGCGCTTCCCTAGTCAACGCCTACAGCACCGACGACGACAACCTGCTACCACTGGAATACTGGCTGGATAACGGCACCTTCGGCAATGGTGCCCACCGCAGCAAGGAGGGAAACCTTTACTACGACAAGAGAACCAAGTCGGCGGCCAAACCATTTTCCAGTTTGATCGAGGAGTTGACCGAATTTCAGCGTATCGTGTTCGCGGCAACTGGCCGCATTTCTGGCGTACGTGACCGCAACAATAACGGCATGATCAGTTTCTACGAGATACGACTGCCGCGCTGGGTGGATGGCAGCACGCTCGAAGTGACGTTCGAAGGCACACCTGATGGCGCGACCATGACACGCATTGCCTTCTTTCGCTACCAAGCCGGTAAAGCCACGCCGCAGACCCTGCACTATGAGCCGCGCGTGTTCGGAACTTCTGAGGATCCGAAAGCCGAACTGGATGCCAAGCTGCGTACGATGCGCGTGAAGGGCCACTTCGCCACCGCACAGCCCGGAGGAATTGCCGAAGGCTTGGGTGATTTCTTCGAGTGGGTGGGACTGGCGGACGAGAAAGACCGTCGGACGTTCATCAAGGATGTGCGCATGACGGTGATCTACCGGCCCGACCAAGAGAGCATGCCAGGGATTGTGCAAACCATCAACGATTGGAGCATTCGCAGTGCTTCATGAAACCTATACGCCTAAGGAAGCGCTGAACAATGCCCAACATGAGCGGCTAACTCGTATGTCAGGAGATGCGGGCGTGAGAACCCGGCCGATTCGAGCCTGACGAGCAGCGCCGCGCGCTCGTTTGCGGCCCTTTCCAGGCCGATTTGCTCGATCAAGACGCACCTCGGGCTTGGATGTCCAACAACGATCGCTTGGCAATCACCAGATTAGCCAAGCCGAACAGCGTGAACAGCTGCCCCTGGTTCTTGGCCAGCCCCTTGTAGCGAACCTTGCGATGGCCGAACAGGTTCTTCATCACATGGAACGGGTGCTCGACCTTGGCGCGCACGCTGGCCTTCAGTTGCTCGGCCTGCTCCAGCAACCGCGCCCACTTCCTCTTCAGTTCCAGCGCCCGGCGCTTGCCGGGCTGCATGGCAACGAACCAGACCGGCCCTTTGGCCTCGGGCCGCTTGTCCACGCCGCGGTAGCCGGCGTCACCGAAGGCCGAGGCCTCTTGCCCGTGCAGCAGTGCTCCGGCCTGCGTCACGTCGTTGACGTTGGCTGCCGTGGCGATGACCGTGTGCACCAAGCCCGACTCGGCATCCACCCCGATGTGCGCTTTCATACCGAAGTGCCACTGGTTGCCCTTCTTCGTCTGGTGCATCTGCGGGTCGCGCTCACCCTTGGCGTTCTTCGTCGAACTGGGCGCGGCGATGATGGTGGCGTCCACGATGGTGCCCGCGCGCATCAGCAAGCCTTGCTCGCCCAGGTGGGCGTTGATCTCGTCGAAAAGCGTCCTTGTCAGGTCGTTGGCCAGCAGCAGGCGTCGGAACTTCAGCAGCGTCGTGGCGTCGGGCACCGACTCGCGCGACAGGTCGATGCCCACGAAGTCGCGCATGGACTGGCTGTCGTACAGCGTGTCCTCCAGCGCCTCGTCGGCCAGGCCATACCACTGCTGCAAGCAGTACATGCGCAGCATCTTGGCCACGCCGATGGGCGGGCGGCCTACCCGGCCGCCGCGCGGGTACGAACGCGCAATGGCTGCTTCCAGACGGGCCCAAGGCACGAGGCGCTCCATCTCGTCGAGAAACCTCTCTCGCCTCGTGCGCTTCTTCTTCAAGGCGTACTCGGCGCTGGCAAAGCTGCGTTGGTTCATACCCTGATGCTGCCTTCGTGGTGTCAATCTCGCATCGCGGTCAGCACGGATAAATCAGCGCCTCCCAAACGGCCGAGTTGTTCCGTCCACGGTTGGACGAGCAGATCAACATGCGTCACCCGCTGGTCAGGCTGGCTGCCTTGATCGATTGGGCGGAGATCGAGCGCACGTTCGCGGTGTCATTCACTTGCGGCCGCGGCCGGCCTGCCTTGCCGGCACGTCTGGTCGCTGGGCTGCTGTACCTGCAGCACACCGTCGATGCCTCCGACGAAGCCGTGGTCAACACCTGGGTGGAGAACCCGTACTGGCAGTTCTTCTGCGGCGAGACCACCCTGCAGACCGAATTGCCCATCGACCCGTCCAGCCTGACGCGCTGGAGAAAGCGTGTCGGCGAAGAAGGCGTGGAGACGCTGCTGGCGGCCAGCATCGAGGCCGCCCGGCGTGGCGGCGTGATCCACAAGTCCAGCGCGCAGCAGGTGATCGTGGGCACCACCGTCATGCCCAAGGCCATCGCCCATCCCTCTGACAGCCGGCTGCTGGACAAGAGCCGTCAGCACCTGGTCAAGGCGGCCGAGGACAACGGGCTGCGGCTGCGCCAGAACGACAACCGCGTGGCACCGCGCCTGGCCGCGCAGATCGGGCACTACGCGCACGCCAAGCAGTTCAAGCGCATGAAGAAGGCCGTGCGTGCGCTGCGCAGCCGCGTCGGCCGCGTGCATCGCCAGGTGCAGCGCCAACGGGACGTGCTGCCCGAAGCGGCCAAAGCCAAGCTCCAGGATTTGTTGCTCCGCACCGGCCGCATCCTGACCCAGGCACCGAAGGACAAGAACAAGCTGTACGCCCTGCACGTACCCGAAGTGGAATGCATCAGCAAAGGCAAGGTCAGGACACCGTATGCGTTCGGCGTGAAGGTCAGCATCGCCACCACGGTGAAGGAAGGCCTGGTGGTGGGCACGCGCTCCATGCCGGGCGACCCCTACGACGGGCACACGCTGGCCGAAGCGCCGGAACAGGTGGGCATCCTCACCGGCATGGACAGGCCGCCCGCCACGGCCATCGTGGACAAGGGCTACCGGGGCGTGGAGATCGAGGGCGTGCGCATCCTGCGCGCGGGACAACGGCGCGGCATCACCAGGACACTCAAGGCCATGGTCAAGCGGCGCAGCGCCATCGAGCCGGCCATCGGGCACATGAAGATGGACGGACGGCTGGGCCGCGACCCGCTCAAGGGCGCGTGGGGTGATGCCATCCATGCCGTGATGTGCGGCGCTGGGCACAACCTGCGCCTGATCCTGGCCGCGCTGCGGCTTTGTTGCGCCCGCTTCGGGCTGTCGTCGATGCAGGCGCTCATCGCTGCACTGCTCGCCAACCCCGCCGATCGCCAACCCGCCTGCGGCTGAGAACGGAATTGTTCAGGACGGACCAAGTACCATCCCAACACCTTTGTCTACTACGGTGACGACAGCGGCAAGCAGGCGAGTTTTGAGTGCGTCCATTGGGACATCAAGCCGGGCCATCATCCGGCCGGTCATACAACCGTGCCCACAGCATCAGAAGTCATGGGCATGACACCCCAGCAGACACGCACTGACGGTAACAACGTAGCTCTCGTGGAAGGCAAGGCCGAGTTTGTGACCAACTACGCGGGGCCCATGAGCGTGAACACCACGCGGTATGACACCAGCTTCTGGGAGTTGACTTGCCGTAAGCAGGATGCAAAGGGTGATGGCACCGTGCCCACCCGCTCTGGAGCCGCACCGGCACGCGCTTCGGGCAGCAGCATCCAACAGCAGTTTGCACTCACCGGCTTCGGGCACGAGGCGTCCTACAAAAACTCGACAGCGCAAATCACCACGCTGTACAGCATCACCAAGATTGCGGCCAAGGCCCACCTACCGGCATGAAGCGGTTGTTCAAGAATCGTCGCATGCTGCTCGTTGCACTGGGCTTGGTGGTCCTGCTGGCGAGTTGGCTCAACCGAGGCCCTTCCAAGAGTGAGCGTATGACCATCGACGAATTGACTACGAACATGAAGACTGTTTGCCTCGGCCGCTATTTGATCGATATACCTCAGTTTTTTGAACATGACAGCAAGGCCGATGCCGCCGGTAACCGATTCATGCCGCCGGACATGGATTTCCAAGACGCTCCGCACATGTCGCTGGCGTTCGATGGAAGGAAAAATCAGTCCCTTGAGGATTTTCGGCGGGACATGCAGATCATGCTGACCAGCAGGCAGGTCATCAATTATTCAAATAAAGCGCGCCCGGAATACCAGGAAGTCGAATTTGGCGAAAAAATTTCCGAAACCGTCTTCATGTTTCGGAATAAAAGAAAAGGGTTTGGAAAAAATCTTCCATCTCGAAACATTGAGATCCGCTTCTGGCTAGAAGGCCAGACGGTCATAGCCAGCGCGGCAGCCTATCAGGCCGACGATCAAGCCATGACGTTGGAGCACCTCAAGAAGTTCGTTCAATCAATCAAGCTCTACGATCCCCAAAAGGCCAATCAGCAGGGCTTTTGCGCTGGACCTTTGTTGATCCAGGGGCGTTACAGCCAGGAGGAGTTCTTTGCGCATTTCTGGAGCGAAGAACGTCCCGACCTTCTCATGAACATGGTTGTCATCACCAACGGCAGTGGGCGTGGCAGCAGTTTGATGGAACGTGCCAACGACCCCAAGAATCTTTTGAATATCTTCGACATAGGCTACAGCACATTGCGCAAGGGCAAGTTGCAGGTGGCTGGCATGGCGGCCCAGGAATTGGGTGTTCGATTTTCAGGTCCCGATAGCGACGGGAACAAGCGGATCGAGCATAAGCTCATGCTAGAAGTGGATCTCTCGCCAACCTCTGGAACGTTGAATTCCCAGATCGACTTGAACCTGAGCACAGGAATGCAAGGTTTCAGAGAAGGCACACCGACCTATGGGAAGATATTTTCTTCCTCCCTTTCGGATGAGGAAGTGGTGGGCGTCTGGGATGCCATTGTCAAGAGCATTCGGCCTCGGCCGGGTGCTTTTTGATGGGCCATGGTGCTTCTCGTTACCTTATGTGTAAAGAGCTAAAGCAGTTCCTGGTTCTGGGGGTTGCTGTGGCGTCGATATTAATAGGCGGATGCAGCGCCAAAGGCGACGAAGTCAAGGATCTAAATTCTAATTTCAACAGGCCCGAAAATTGGCAAACTGAGTGTATTGGTCGCTGGCTGATAGATGTTCCAGCTCCTATCGAGCTTGGGGCGTCATACTTTCTTCTTGGAGCGTATCCAAAGTTTTTCAACTATACGGCAGAGTCTCTTAGGCAATCCAGAAGATCCAAGGGGTTCGTCGCTATTGGGCCAGTGGCGTTCAGCGAGAGTGATCCGCTGGTGGGGATGGACAACGATCCCTCTTTCCGTCAGCCTATTTCGAAGTTCATCCGAATGTCGGGGCTCCTCACACAGAGCCTGTTCAACTACACAACTTCTGGTAACGAAGAATTCAAACAGATTCGCCCAATTGCTCCAGAGACGGACTCGTTTACGAACTGGGCTGGCCCTGGCCGCTTTCAGATAGGAATTCACGTTCCAGAAGACCAGCGCGGCCGCTTCTACTGGAAGGACAAATCCCAGGAGCGCGCCACGATGCCCGCGGACGGCGAGCGGGCCGATTCAGATTCACCGCCGCCTTCGCAGGAGCCCTTGGCGCGCGAGGTGTTGGCCAAGCTGGTGCCGCGCTACAGCATCCGGCAGCCCGGCCAGATGCCGGGCTGCCCGGGCATCTGCACGCCGCATGGTTTCTTTGCCGACCCGGCCGGCGGTACCGAGCGTGACAGCCGCGTGAGCGTGAGCTTCGTCGACCCTCGTTATGCCAACCTCGTGCTGCACGTGGACATCAAGACGCGCATGCCGCATACGGAGACCGCGCTGATCCCGACCGAGGACATCCGCCAGGCCATCACGCCATGGGATGCGGCCGAGGAGATGGCCCGTGAGAGCAAGAAGCGCTGCCGCGCGCAGCAGGGCACGGCCAGCCGTGACCTGTTCGGCTGCTCGTTTGCCGGTGCCACCGGCATCAGCGACCACTGGGACGTGCAGTACCTGAAGCTTGCCAATGGCCAGGAGGCGCGCGCCATGGCCATCACCTATCCGGGCTCGATCAACAACTACACCGTCTACGAGGTGATCATCGAGACGGCCGGCAAGAAGGGTTCGGTCACCGAGCCGCGCATCGTGGTCAGGGCCGAGGGCATCGGCAAGCTGGCCGACGACAAGGCGTTCCACGGCAAGGAGCCTCCGCCGTTGAAGGAGGCCTTCAATTTGGCGATGACGCTGGCCAGGTCGCTGCGTCCGCGCCCGCAGGCCATCGACCCGGCTGCGCCCGTGGTCGATCCTTGGGCCCGATTTCGCCAGTGATTTTTTGGCTGACGCGTCTGCGCCTGCGACGCGTTGCAGGCCGATCCACATGGTCTTGACGCCGGGCCGGCCGTCGCTCTTGCGGCCAAGAAAGCCGCCCAGCGTGGCGATCAGGCGGATCGCCTGATGGAGCCGGGGCGCCGCGTGCGGCGGCTTGTTGTCCAGCACGATGCAGGCGGCCTTGCACTCGTCGGGCTCGAAGAACAGCTTGGCCGGCAGGTCCGGGCAGGTTCACCCCAGGCGCATCAGCCGTGCGATGCGCCAGGCCACCACCAGGTACAACGCGATGGCCTTCTCCAGCCGGGCCATCGTGCTCAACTGCAGCGCCTCGACCCGGCAGGCGTTCTTGACGCTGTTGAACAGCGGCTCGATCTCTCAGCGGGCCCGGTACCAGTCGCGAGGGTTGCGTGAACTGGATCGTTCCCAGCGCCTGAGCCGCCGTGGCCGTCTCCCACCGCTTGGTCTGGCCCTGCGCCTGCTTGTCCTGGCCCGCAAGCTGGCGGTCATGCTGGCAGCCGATCAGCCAGTCCGCCGGATGCTGCAGTTCGTGCGCGCGCTGCATCAGCGCCTCGATGTCCGCCTCGCGGTCGGCCACATACACCAGCCGCGTTCGCGGCAACTCCTTGGCCCACTCCGCCACGCGTTCGTAGCCTTCGATCCAGCGCGTGCTCTCCACCGGCGCCGGGTCGTCCCCCACCGGCCGGCGTGCCCACATCCACGCGTCGATCACCCCCAGCGGCTCGCGCTGCGGCGTCACCGCGTAGGTCGGATGTACGTACGCGGACCTGAACCCGATCCGGGCCGGCATGGGCATCGACTCCACGGGCCAGTGGCCGGAAATCGGGCCGCGCTCGCTCGGACGTGCCCGAACGGGCGAGACCTCAGGTCAGGCGACGCTGGGCCGCACGCTCGACCAGCAACCCCAGCTCGGCGGCGATGGCCAGGATGCGCTCGGTATCCGCACGCCGGACGACGATGGCATTGAGGTTGTCGTAGTCGTAGGGATTGCCCCACAGCAGCAGTTCATAAGGCATCTTCCCGCCCGCCAGATGCTCGTCCAGCCAGCGAAAGTAGTCCGGTGCCGGCATGCGATGGTTCGGGAACACCGGCAGCGGCTCGGCGAACTGCTCGCTCACCTGCTCGTGCAGTTCGTCGACCCGGTCGCTCATCATCACGAAATCCTCGCGGATGACCGCGATCTGCATGTATTCGGCCGGCGTCTCGCCCTCGACGAAGGCCAGTTCCGGATCGTCCGGCGCCGCCTCGATCCTGGCCACCAGCGCGGCCAGTTCGTCGACATCCAGTTCGTCGCAGGTCAACAGCGCCATCAGCTCGGTCAGCATGGGTTTTCTCGGGAAGTGGTCGAAAAAAGCTTACAGCACGCCGCGCTTCATCGGGCCGTGGCCCGTCCCGGCTTGCGCGGAAGCTGTCCGGTTCGAGTCAGCCAGTTCCCCGGCCTCTTGCTCGGGAGATCGTGAACACGTTCCAGCGGCCAGGCGCCGAGCCCCCGGGCAGTAGGTGCGCGAGCATGGATCGTCAGAACGCCGAGCGACCTGACCCTTGACCACTGTGGCCGGTCGGACGCAAGCCTGCAGCGGCGGCCCGCAGCGCCAACACCGCGATGGCTTCGGCCGTGCGCTGGGCCGCGCCACGGTGCGCTGCGGCAAAGTCCAGGCCCGCCTGCGCGGCCCGCGTGCGCGCCGCCGGGTCGGCCGCCAGTCGTTCGGCCTGCTGCACCGCCGCCGCCAGGTCCGCCACGCGCAGTGCGGCGCCGGCCTGCCCGGCCAGCGCCGCCGCCTCGGCGAAATTGAAGGTGTGCGGCCCCATCAGTACCGGGCAGCCGCAGGCCGCGGCCTCGATCAGGTTCTGGCCGCCCAGCGGCTCGAAGCTGCCGCCGAGCAGCGCCACGTCGGCCAGACCGTAGTACAGCGCCATCTCGCCCAGCGAGTCGCCGAGCCAGACCGCGCCCTGCGGCGCCGGCGGGCCGCCCTCGCCCCAGGCGCTGCGGCGCGCCACGGCGATGCCCTGCGCCTGGACCACCAGCGCCGCGACCTCGTCGAAGCGCTGCGGATGGCGCGGCACGATCAGCCATTGCAGCTCGCCGAGCAGGCGGCGGTCGGCCGCGAGCAAGGCCGCCAGCGCAGCCTCCTCGCCCTCGCGCGAGCTGGCGAACAGCACCACCGGCCGGCCGGCCGCGGCGCGCCATTGCCGGCCGCGCGCCAGCTGCGCGGCATCGGGTGCGGCGTCGAACTTCAGGTTCCCGAACACGCCGGCCACCGGCGCGCCGGCCGCGCGCAGCCGCGCGGCGTCGGCCTCGGTCTGCGCATAGGCGGCCGTCAGCGCCGCATAGGCCGGCGGCAGCAGCGGCACGCGCCGGGCGCCGCGCAGCGATTTCTCGGACAGCCGGGCATTGGCCAGCACCAGCGGCACGCCGGCGCGGCGGCTGCTCTCGATCAGCCAGGGCCAGATCTCGGTCTCCATCAGGATGCCGACGGCGGGCCGGAAATGCGCGAGGAAGCGGCCGGTCGCGCCCGGCGTGTCCCAGGGCTGCCAGACCTGCAGGTCGCCCTCGCGCAGCAGCCGCGCGCCCTCGGCCCGGCCGGTGGCCGTGCCATGCGTGAGCAGCAGCCGCAGGCCGGGCAGGCGTTCGCGCAGCGCGGCGACCAGCACGGCCGCGGCGCGCGTCTCGCCCAGCGACACGGCATGCACCCAGACCCAGCCGCTGGACGGCGGCTGGACGTAGTGGCCGAAGCGCTCGGGCACGGCCTGCCCGTAGCCGGGCTCGGCGCGCGCGCGCCGGGCCAGCTTGCGCCGCAGCAGCGGCTGCGCGAGCCAGGTCAGCCAGCCGTACAGGCGCAGCAGCATCATGCAGCGCGCGCTTGCGCCGCGTCGGCCGCCCGCACCTGCTGCCAGGCCTGCCAGACCGCGTCCACGCCCGGCGTGGGCCGCGCGAACACGCTGCGCTGCAGCGGCTCGCCGTGCGCGGGCGGCAGCGGGCCGGTGCGCCAGGCGGTGTCGAAGTTGTAGATCTGCACGTGCGGCAGGTCCAGCGCGACAGCGATGTGCGACAGCCCGCTATCCACGCCGACCACGCCGGCGCAGCGCGCCAGCTCGCGCGTCAGCGCATCCAGCGGCAGGCGCGGCAGCACTTCCGCGCGCACGCCGTCGGCGCGCAGCGTGTCGGCCATCACCTCGCTGCGGGCCTGCTCGCTGGCGCTGCCGTGCGGCAGGGCCACGCCCAGGCCCTGGCCGTGCAGCCGGCGCGCCAGCGCCAGCCAGTGCGCGATCGGCCATTCCTTGTCCGCGCGCGAGGTACCGTGCACCAGCGCGACCAGCGGCTGCTGCGCGGTACGGTCGCGCTCGCGCTCGCCCAGGCCGAAGCGCAGATCCGCCGGCAGCGCATAGCCCAGCGCACGCGCGCAGACCTCGCGCGAGCGCTGCACCACGTGGATGTGCGGCTCGACGGCGATCGCGGTGTCGGCGACCCAGCGCGTGGCCGCCTCGTAGCCGGAGTCCTCGGTCCCGTTGGCCATGGCGTAGCGGTGGCCGCGCGCCATGCGGGCGACCACCGCGCTCTTGGCCAGGCCGTGGATGTCGATCACGGCGTCGTAGCGCGTGCCGCGTAGCACGCGCCGGAACGCCAGGAACTCGCGCGCCGCCTGCAGCGGCACCTGCCGCAGCGTGCGCCCCCAGCGCCGCAGCCCGATCGGGATCACGCGGCGGATGCCCTGGACCTGGCCGAGCAGCGGCGCGAAGCCCTCCTCCACGACCCAGTCCACCTGCACGCCGGGCAGCGCCTGGTGCATGTCGTGCAGCACCGGCAGCGCGTGGACCACGTCGCCCAGCGACGAGAGCTTGACGATCAGGACCTGCTGCATGCGCAGCGGTGCACTACTCAATGCGCGGCCGCCTGGATCCGGGCGTCGGGCTTGACCGCGCGCAGCAGCTCCATCATCCGCGCCTCGATGCGCTCCAGCGCCTCGTGCGTATGGCCCTCGAAGCGCAGCACCAGCACCGGCGTGGTGTTGGACGCGCGGATCAGGCCGAAGCCGTCGGGCCAGTCCACGCGCAGGCCGTCGATGGTGTTGACCGTCGCCGGCGCGTCGAAGCTGGCCGCGGCGACCAAGCTGGCTACCAGCGCGTGCGGCTCGCCCTCGGCGCAGCCCACGTTCAGCTCGGGCGTGGAGAAGCTGGTGGGCAGCGCGTCCAGCACGGCGCTGGCGTCCGGCGAGCGGGAGAGGATCTCCAGCAGCCGCGCGCCGGCGTAGGTGCCGTCGTCGAAGCCGAACCAGCGCTCCTTGAAGAAGATGTGGCCGCTCATCTCGCCGCCCAGCGGCGCCTGGCCGCCCTCGGCCTCGATGGCCTTCATCTTCGCCTTGATCAGCGAGTGGCCGGTCTTGTACATCAGCGCCGTGCCGCCGGCCGCTTCGATGGCCGGCGCCAGGCGCTGCGAGCACTTCACGTCGAACAGGATCGTGCCGCCCGGCACGCGCGCGAGCACGTCCTGCGCGAACAGCGCCATCTGCCGGTCCGGGAAGATGTTGTTGCCCTCGCGCGTGACGATGCCCAGCCGGTCGCCGTCGCCGTCGAAGGCCAGGCCCAGCTCGGCGCCGCTGCTCTTCAGCGCGGCGATCAGGTCCTGCAGGTTCTCGGGCTTGCTCGGGTCGGGGTGGTGGTTCGGGAAGTTGCCGTCCACCTCGCTGTACAGCTCGATCACCTCGCAGCCCAGCGCGCGGAAGATGCCGGGCGAGGACGCGCCGGCGATGCCGTTGCCCGAATCGACCACGATCTTCAGCGGGCGCGCCAGCTTCACGTCCGAGACGATGCGCTCGCGGTAGGCGGGCAGCACGTCGGCCTGGCGCACGCCGCCGCCGGGCGCGTCCTGCCAGCTCTCGGCTTCCATCATGTGGCGCAGCGCCTGGATCTCCTCGCCGTAGATCGCGCGCCCGCCCATGATCATCTTGAAGCCGTTGTAGTCCTTGGGGTTGTGGCTGCCGGTGATCTGGATGCCGCTGGTGCACAAGGTGTGCGCGGCGAAGTACAGCATCGGCGTGGTCACGGCGCCGCAGTCGATGACCTGCACGCCGGCCGCGACCAGCCCGCGGACCAGCGCCGCCGACAGGGCCGGGCCGGACAGGCGGCCGTCGCGCCCCACGGCGACCGTCGTCTCGCCCTCGCGCCGCGCGATCGTGCCGAAGGCGCGGCCCAGGCCCTCGGCGACGGCCTCGTCCAGCGTGCTCGGCACGATGCCGCGGATGTCGTAGGCCTTGAAGATGGACGCGGAAACTTGCATGGAACTCCTGGACGGAACGAAAAAAGTGCCGGCGATTATGGACGACAGCTCCACTGCTGCATGGTCCGGCACCTCAGGCCGTACAGGTGCGTCCTGCGCTGCAGCAGCCGCTCCAGGCGTCGCAATATTCTTGCCAGGTCCGCTGGCAAGCTGCTGGACCCGCAGCACTGCACATGCGTGATTCGCACGGTGGTTTCAAGACCGGCGTGTGCGCTTCGGTCTTGAAGCCCCCTCGCTATTCAGGCAATTTTCCCGTCACCACGATCAGCAAGATTCGACCGCCTTGCATCTTCAGCACTCGGACCGGTCCAGGTAGCCCGAAGCGCCTCTGGGAAATTCGAAGCCCATGGCTGAGCACGGGGCGCCGGACCCGGACCGTCCTTTCTTGCAGCCGGAACGGCTGTAGGACCCAGTGGTTCGCATCAACAAGGACGGGAGCGAAAGGACGTGTCCGCCCCCGTTTTTATCGGTATCGCCGTCTGCAGCCAGACGCTGGAGATCGTCAGTAGCGAGCAGACCAGGACCTGGCGGGTCGCCGACGACTCGGGCGGCATCGAGCAGTTGGTCAGCCAAGCATCGGCCTTGGCGCCTGCGCTGGTGGTCTTGGAGGCCACGGGTGGCTGCGAGTTCGAGGCAGCCTGCGCGTTCAGCCCTGCAGGTACACCACGTGGGTGTGGGTGTACTCATAGAGGCCGTGCTTGCCGTCCGCACCGCCCACGCCCGACTTGCGCACACCCGCGTGAAAGCCCTGCATGGCCTCGAAGTTCTCGCGGTTGATGTAGGTCTCGCCGAAGTCCATCTCGCGCATGGCCTGCATGGCCTTGGACAAGTCGCGCGTGTAGACCGACGAGGTCAGGCCGTACTCGCAGTCGTTGGCCAAGGCGATGGCCTCGTCCAGATCCTCCACCACCTGGATGGGCAGCACGGGACCGAAGATTTCCTTGCGCATGATCTCCATGCCTGCATGGCAGCCGGCCAGCACGGTGGGCTGGAAGTGGAAGCCCGCGCCCAGGTCGGCGGCCTGCCCGCCCGTGACCAGTTGCGCACCGTCATCGACGGCCTGGCGCACCTTGGCCTGCACGCCGTCCAGGCCCTTGCGGTTGATGAGCGGGCCCATTTCCACGTCGGGACGGGCGATGGGGTCGCCGTAGCGCGTGGCGGCCATGGCCCGGGCAATGCGGGCCGTGAACTCGTCGGCCACCTGGCGCTGCACGTAGACGCGCTCGGCGCAGTTGCAGACCTGGCCGGTGTTGATGATGCGCGAGTCGCGGATAGCGCGCACGGCCAGGTCCAGGTCGGCATCGGCCAGCACGATGGCCGGGGCCTTGCCGCCCAGCTCCAGGTTGAGCTTGGTGATGTGGGGCGCGGCCGCGGCCGCGATGCGCTCGCCCGTGGCCACGCTGCCCGTGAAGCTGACCATGTCCACGCCCGCATGCCCGGACAGTGCCGCGCCCGTGCCGCCCTGGCCGTAGACCACGTTGAACACGCCGGCCGGCAGTTCGCACTGGGCCAGCAGCTCGGTGAAAGCGTGGCAGTTGATGGGCGTTTCCTCACTGGGCTTGATGACGATGGTGTTGCCCGTGAGCAGGGCCGGCGCCATCTTGCGTGCGATCAGGAAGAAGGGGAAGTTCCAGGGCAGGATGCCTGCCACCACGCCCAGGGGCTTGCGCAGCAGGAAGATTTGCTCGCCCGCGCGGTCGCTGGCGATGACCTCCCCCTCGATGCGGCGCGCCCATTCGGCCATGTAGTCGAGGTAGTCAGCCGTGAAGTTCACCTCGACCTCGGCCAGACCGAGGGTCTTGCCCTGCTCCTCGGTGATGGTGCGCGCGATACGCGGCGCGTTGTCGCGGATGCGGGCCGCCACGCGGCGCAGGTACTGGGCGCGCTCCACAGCCGGGCGGCGCGCCCAGGCTTTGTGGGCACTGCGCGCGGCGGCGATGGCACGGTCCACGTCGTCCTGGGTGGACAAGGGCGAGTGCGCCAGCACCGCACCCGTGGCAGGGTTGGTGACGTCATGCATTTCGACGCTGTCGGTGAAGTGACCGGCGATGAAATTGCGCAGCACGGGAAGAGATGCCATGGAGTTCTCCTGGGGTTCAGTAGGTGCGGGATGCAGAAACGGCCGGGTCGGCGTCGCGGTAACGCGCCAGATTGGCCAGCGCCGCCTGGCGCAGCAGGCTGATGTCGATGCCCACGGCGATGAAGCTGCAGCCCCATGCGGCATAGCGGCGCGCATCCTCCTCCTGCGGCGCGAGGATGCCACAGGCTTTGCCGTGGGAGTGCACCGCCTCGATGGTGCGGCGTATGCAGTCCTGCACCTCGCTCTGGCTGGCGTCGCCCGCATGGCCCATGCCCGTGGACAGGTCGGCCGGGCCGATGAAGACGGCGTCCACGCCATCGACGGCAGCGATCTCGGCGGCGTTGTCCACCCCCCGGCGCGATTCGATCTGCACGATCAGGCACAGCTCTTCGTGCGCCGTGCGGATGTAGTCGGGCACGGCGTCCCAGCGCGTGGCCCGCGTGAGCCCGCCACCCACGCCGCGCACGCCGCGGGGCGGGTAGCGCATGGCGCGTACCAGCTCCCGCGCCTGCTCGGCCGTCTCGACCATGGGAATCATCAGCGTCTGCACGCCGACGTCCAGCAGTTGCTTGATGAGCACGGTGTCGCCCTGCACGGCGCGCACCACGGGATGGGTGGCATAGGGCGCCACGGCCTGTAGCTGGCCCAGCAGCGTGGGCACGGTGTTGGGCGCGTGCTCGCCATCGACCAGCATCCAGTCGTAGCCCGTGGTGGCGATGATTTCTGCCGCATAGGGCGCGGCAAAGCTGGTCCAGATGCCGTACAGCGGATCGGCGCCCCGCAGCGCAGCCTTGAAGGGGTTGACAGGTAGTCGCATGGCTGCTTCCTCAGTGCGTGTAGGGCCGGTGCAGCGCGCATTCGGGGTTCAACTCCACGCCGAAGCCAGGCTTGTCCAGCGCCGAGATGCGCATGCGGCCGTTGACTGGCACGGGCTCGCCCAGCAGTTGCGGATGGAACATGGGCACGACCTCGTCGGCCTTGGGCGCCATCATCAGGAACTCGGCGAACGGGCTGTTGTGGCGCGTGGCCACGAAGTGGTAGCTGTAGACGCTGGAGCCATGCGGGATGACCAGGGCCTGATGGGCATCGGCCAGGGCTGAGATCTTGAGCAGCTCGGTGATGCCGCCGCACCAGCCCACATCGGGCTGGATGATGTCGCAGCAGCCCATCTCCAGCAGCTGGCGAAAGCCCCAGCGCGTGGCCTCGTGCTCGCCCGTGGTCACCAGCATGCCCGTGGGCACGTTCTTCCTGAGGGCGGCATAGCCCCAGTAGTCATCGGGCGGCAAGGCCTCCTCTATCCACTTGAGGCCATGTTCCTGTGCGCCTTGCGCCAGGCGGGTCGCGTAGTTCAGGTCCAGGCTCATCCAGCAGTCGAGCATGAGCCAGAAGTCCGGGCCCACGCGCTCGCGCATGGCGGCCAGTTCCTCCAGGTTGCGGCGCAGGCCCTCCTCGCCTTCGGCCGGGCCATGGTGCAGCGGCATCTTGCCGCCGATGAACCCCATCTTCTGCGCCAGGTCGGGCCGCGCGCCCGTCGCATAGAACTGCAACTCGTCGCGCACGGCGCCGCCCAGCAATTGATGTACGGGCTCGCCGCGCACCTTGCCCAGCAAATCCCACAGCGCGAGGTCCACGCCCGAGAGGGTGTTGATGACGATGCCCTTGCGGCCGTAGTAGAGCGTGGACAGATACATCTGGTCCCAGATGCGCTCGATATCGGTGACTTTTGCACCTTCGAGGAAGCGGGCCAGGTGCTTTTCGACGATGTAGGCGGCGGGCTCGCCGCCCGTGGTCACGGCAAAGCCCACGTTGCCCGCGCTGTCCTCGATCTCCACCACCAGCGTGCCCAGCACGTTGATGCCGAAGCTGCGCCGGCTTTGGCGGAACTCGGGGTACTTGGACATGGGCGTGGCGATGTGGTCATCGATCCAGTGGCCGTCGGACTGGTCGTGGTAGTCGGCGCCGCCGCCCTTCAGGGTGAAGGCGCGCAAATGCTTGATGGTCGGGATCTGCTGGCTCATGTCTTCATTGCTCCATATGGAAGAAAGGTTCAGAGGGCGGCGCCGGGCTGCAGCGCAGGCGCCATGCGGGTCCGCACGCCCAGCACCAGGGCGGCCGCCAGCAGCGTGGTGGCCGCCAGCAAGTACAGGCCCGCCGCCGGGGAGTGGAAAAAGCCTTCGGCCCAGTTCTTCACGATGGGGGCGATGAAGCCGCCCACGGCGCCGAAGGAGTTGATCAGTGCAATGCCGCCCGCCGCCGCCGCGCCGGCCAGCGTATTGGCGGGAAAGGTCCAGAACACGGGCTGCACGGCGATGAAGCCGGCGGCCGCCAGGCACAGCGCGGCCACGCCCAGTAGCGGGCTGGAAAAACTCACCGAGGCGGCCATGCCCACGGCCGCCATCACCAGGGTCAGACTGGCAATGCCGCGCGGCTTTTGCGTGCGCTCGACATGGCGCGGGATCCACCAGGCCGCCAGCAGGGCACACAGCCAGGGAATGGCCGAGACCACGCCTACCAGCAGGCCCACCTTGGCGCCCAGCAGGCCCGCGACCTGGCTGGGCAGATAGAACACCACGCCGTAGACGCTGGCCTGGATCAGCAGATAGACCAGCGCCAGGTACAGCACGCGCGGCTGGCACATGGCTGCCATCAGGCTATGGCCGTGGCCGCCCTTGGCACGCTCCTCGCCGTCGAGGATGTCCTGCACCAGCGCCCGCTCTTCCCGGGTCAGCCATTGGGCATCCGAGGGACGGTTGGTCAGGTAGAAGTAAGACCAGATACCGACGGCCGTGGCCATCAGGCCCTCGACGGCGAACAGCCATTGCCAGCCATGCCAACCGCCCATGCCGTCCAGTTCCAGCAGCAGGCCCGACAGCGGGCTGCCGAAGATGAAGGCCAGCGGCGCGCCGAAGTAGAAGAACCCCATGGCCTGCGCGCGGTGCGCGGCCGGGAACCAGTAGGTCAGGTAGAGGATGACGCCGGGAAAGAACCCCGCCTCGGCCACGCCCAGCAGGAAGCGCAGCACGTAGAAGGTGGTCTCATTGTGGGCGAACATCATGGCCGCCGACACCAGGCCCCAGGTGACCATGATGCGGCACATCCACATGCGCGCGCCGACGCGGTGCATGATCAGGTTGCTCGGGACTTCCAGCAATGCATAGCCCGCGAAGAAGACACCCGCGCCGAAGGCGAAGGCAGCATTGCTGATGCCGGTGTCGGCCTGGAAAGCCACCTTGGCGAAGCCCACGTTGGCCCGGTCCAGGAAGGCCATGATGTACATGAGTAGCAGAAAGGGCAGCAAGCGCCAGGAGATCTTGGCGAGCAGGGGAGCGGGAAGTTTTTTCATGACGAGTTCTTGCAGGCAACGGAGGGCCGTCACGCCCGCGAAAGACGGGCGCAGAAGGCGTGCTTTTGGGGAAAGTTGCGAGTGCGCGGCGCTGGTGCCAGCCGCGTCAGCGCGTCATGAAACAGGCGATGGGCTGTGCATGTCTCGTCTCCTGGATTGGGTCTGATCGCTTGTCGATCGCCCAATGTACGGCGCATGATCGATGCTCAACAAATCGAATTTCGGTCACATCCGATACCTTGCACTTATGCCTTCCAAGACACCGCAAGCCACCACGCCCATGCTTCACCGCAGCCTGCTGAACCGGCTGCGCTACAAGCACCTGCACATGCTGGTGGCCTTGGGTTCGAGCCTGAATCTGCACCGTGCCTCGATCAGCCTGGCCATGTCGCAGCCGGCAGCCACGCGTATGCTGCGCGAGATCGAGGACATGTTCGGCGGCCAATTGTTCGAGCGCCTGCCGCGCGGCATGCGCCCCACGGCCCTGGGCGCGCAACTGGTGCGTTTTGCCGAGACCTCGCTCAACAGCCTGGACCGCTGCGCCGAGGATCTGGCCGTGCGCCGGCAGGGAGGCTACGGCTACCTCGCCATAGGCACCATCATGGGCGCCGCACCGCATCTGGTGATGATGGCCGTGGCGCGCATGAAGGCGCAAAGCCCTCAATTGCGCCTGCGCATCATGGGTGACACCAGCGATGAAGTGCTGCGGCTGCTGGAACAGCGGCGCATCGACCTCGCCATCGCGCGGCGCAGCCCGGCGGCCGGCAGCGGCGCTTACAGCTTCGAGGCGCTGGGCAACGAGCACCTGCTCGTCGTGGTACGCAGCGGCCATCCCCTTGCACGCCGGCGCAAACTCGACTGGGAAGAATTGGTACAGGAGTGGCCCTGGATCTTGCAGCCCGCGACGAGCCCCGCGCGCATCGCGCTCGACCAGATGCTGCTGCGCCTGGCCTTGCCGACGCCGGCCGACATCATCGAATGCAGCTCGGTGTACTCCATGCAGCAGCTGGTGCAGTTGACCGACGCCGTGATGCTGCTGTCGGAGTTCGCGCTCAAGGACTATCTGCGCATGGGCCTGGTCAAGACGCTGCCGGTGTGCATCGACGGGCCCTTGGCACCTTTCGGCATCGTGACGCGCACCGACGACCCGCTGACGCTGGAACAGCAGAAGTTCATTGCGCTGCTGCGGACGCAGGCACAGGAACCGGCCCGCGCAGGCTGACGCGCCATTGGGATCGGCAAGTTCGCCCGACCAGCGACATACCTCGGACAAGCGCAATGCCTTCAATGGAAGCGGGCGTGCAGCAGCCAGTGCTCGCAGTAGGCTGGGCAGCGTGGCCCTTTGGCAGGCTGCACTTGCGCAAGAAAGCGCGCATACCCGTCGCCGGCCACGTGGCAGCCCGCCGCCAGATGGCGCTTGCCCATTGCTGCATGTCCTGGTTGGTGAAGTCCGCCACGGGCGTCATGCGCATGTACAGGGGCCTGCCATCGGCGCTGGTCTGCACCGCAGCGACGAAGGCTGTCTTGTTGGCAGCCTTGCGCCCGCCGTTGACGTGGCCTGCGCGCTCGCCTCCGAGGTACGCATCGTCGATCTCCACGTGCCCTTGTAGGGGGTAGCGCTCCTCATGCAGGGCCCATGGTCTGCATCAGCTCGTGCTCCAACGGCCATGCCGAGGATTCGGCATGGCCGTTGGACTCGCGCGGCTCGGCTTCGTTCGGCTGGGATCTGAGGTACGTCGCTCGTCAGGCAGGTGGATCCTGGCCAGCAAGGCCACCAGCGTGGCGACGCGGACCGCCGCGGCCACCTGCGACAGCATGGCGGCCGCCTCCCCGTCCAACTCCTGCTGGCTGGCCGCGTTGTGCGTCTTCACGAGGGCAGTGGCCCGTTGAAGACGCAGAGGCAGCCGGCTGCCCGGCTTCAAAGGGCGCTGATCGCCTGCCGGTACAGCGCCATGTACTGCTGCGCCACCGGCTCCCACGAGAAGTTCTGCGCCATGCCGTTGTGCACCAGCTGCTGCCAGACCGCGGGCTGGCGGTAGGCCAGCACGGCGCGCTGCAGCGCGCGGCCCAGCGCGTCCGCCGTGGCCGGGCCGAACGCGAAGCCGGTGGCCGCGCCGCGCGCCAGCGTGTCCTCGCTGCAGTCCACCACGGTGTCGGCCAGGCCACCGACGCGGCGCACGACGGGCACCGTGCCGTAGCGCAGCCCGTACAGCTGCGTGAGCCCGCAGGGCTCGAAGCGCGAGGGCACCAGGATGGCGTCCGAACCGGCGATCAAGCGGTGCGCGAAGGCCTCGTCGTAGCCCAGGCGCACCGCCACGCGGCCGGGGTGCTGGACCATCGCCTGGCGGAACGCGCCCTCCAGCGCCGGATCGCCCGAGCCCTGCACCGCCACCTGCGCGCCCTGCGCCAGCAGGTCCGGCAGGGCCTCCAGCACCAGGTCCAGGCCCTTCTGCGCGGTCAGCCGGCTGACCACGCCGAACAGCGGGGCGTCGGCCTCGGGCAGCAGGCCCAGCGCCTGCTGCAGCGCGGCCTTGCAGCGCGCCTTGCCGGACAGGTCGCCGGCGTCGTAGCGCGCGGCCAGCTCCGCGTCCGTGGCCGGGTTCCAGACCTGCGGGTCCACGCCGTTCAGGATGCCCGAGACGTCGTCGCCGCGCACGCGGACCACGCCGTCCAGGCCGCTGCCGAACTCCGGCGTGCGGATCTCGCGCGCGTAGGTCGGGCTGACCGTCGTGACGCGGGTGGCGAACTTCAGCCCGGCCTTGATGAACGAGAACTGGCCGTGGAACTCCAGCGCGGCCGGCGCCATGAAGCGCGCGGGCAGCCCCAGCAGGAAGAAGTCCTCCGGATCGAACAGCCCGTGGAAGGCCAGGTTGTGCACGGTGAACACGGTGGCCACGTCGCGCACCGGCCGCGCGGCCAGGTAGGCGCAGGACATCGCGGCATGCCAGTCGTGCGCGTGCAGCACCGCGGGCTTCCAGTCCGGGTCCAGCTCGCCGGCGGCCAGGTGCGCGGCCACCCAGCCCAGCAGCGCGAAGCGCTGCAGGTTGTCCGGCCATTCGCGCCCGTCGGGCCCGAGGTAGGGATTGCCGGGGCGCTCGTACAGGTACGGCGCGTCGACCACGTAGGCCGCCTGCACCCCGTCCATGCGCCCGCGCAGCAGGCGCACCCGGCCGGCGCCGAACAGCGGACCGATCGTGCAGACCTCGGCCAGCCCGTCCAGGCCGTGGAGGATGGCCGGCAGCCCCGGCAGCAGCAGCCGCACCTCGGCGCCGGCCCCGGCCAGCGCCTGCGGCAGCGCCCCCACCACGTCGGCCAGCCCACCCGTCTTGACCAGCGGATACACCTCCGCGGCGACCTGCAGGACCTTCATGCCTCGAGCTTCTCCAGCATGCTCTTGGTCACCAGCACGATGCCGTTGGGGCTGCGGTAGAAGCGCGCGGCGTCGGCCTCGGCATCCTCGCCGATGACCATGCCGTCGGGGACGTTCACGCCGCGGTCGACGATGGCACGCGTGATGCGCGCGTGCCGGCCGATCTGCACGCCGGGCATCAGCACCGACCAGCTGACGTGGGAGTACGAGTTCACGCGCACGCTGGAGAACAGCACCGAGCGCAGCACCTGGCCCGAGATGATGCAGCCGCCCGAGACCAGCGACTCGACCGCCATGCCGCGCCGGTCGTCGCTGTTGTGCACGAACTTGGCCGGCGGCAGCTGGGCCTGGTAGGTCCAGATCGGCCAGCGCGTGTCGTACAGGTTCAGCTGCGGGTCGGTGGCGGTGAGGTCGATGTTGGCGTCCCAGTACGCGTCGATCGTGCCGACGTCGCGCCAGTAGGCCTCCTCGCCCACGCGCATGTTCACGCACGACAGCTCGAACGGGTGCGCCGCGGCGTTGCCGTTCTTCACCGCGCGCGGAATGATGTCCTTGCCGAAGTCGTGGCTGGAGCTCGGGTCGGCCAGGTCGCGCTCCAGCTCCTTGTACAGGTAGCGCGCGTTGAACACGTAGATGCCCATGCTGGCCAGCGCCATGTCGGGCCGGCCGGGCATGGCCGGCGGGTCCTTGGGCTTTTCCAGGAAGTCGGTGATCAGGCTGTTCTCGTCCACGGCCATCACGCCGAAGGCCGAGGCCTCCGCGCGCGGCACGGCGATGCAGCCCACCGTGCAGTCGCGGCCCTTGGCCACGTGGTCGGCCAGCATGATGGCGTAGTTCATCTTGTAGATGTGGTCGCCGGCCAGCACGACGATGTAGTCGGGCCGGTAGCTGGCCAGGATGTCCTGGTTCTGGTAGACGGCGTCGGCCGTGCCGCGGTACCAGCTCTCCTCGTCCACGCGCTGCTGGGCCGGCATCAGGTCCACGAACTCGTTCATCTCGGTCTTCAGGAAGCCCCAGCCGCGCTGCACGTGGCGCAGCAGGCTGTGGCTCTTGTACTGCGTGATCACGCCGATGCGCCGGATGCCGGAGTTCAGGCAGTTCGACAGCGCGAAGTCGACGATGCGGAACTTGCCGCCGAAGTACACGGCCGGCTTGGCGCGGCGGTCGGTCAGGTTCATCAGCCGGCTGCCGCGGCCGCCTGCCAGCACCAGGGCGATGGCCCGCTTGGGCAGATCCAGCTGCTGGGCCAGGTCGTTTGAGTTCATGGGTTCTCCCGCGGCTGCCTCTGCCGCTTACAAAAGGGTTTCACGACGGGCGTCTAGGATAGCTGCTGTCGCGCGGCCCGCGGCGGATG
Source organism: Pseudorhodoferax sp. (assembly GCF_047601025.1). Classification (NCBI taxonomy): domain Bacteria; kingdom Pseudomonadati; phylum Pseudomonadota; class Betaproteobacteria; order Burkholderiales; family Comamonadaceae; genus Pseudorhodoferax; species Pseudorhodoferax sp. Next base: position 4,328,611 of record NZ_JASGJZ010000001.1, on the reverse strand, counting down.
ACGCGAGAATCGCGCGCTCCACTGGCATGGACCATGCTTGCCGCCCCGGTCTCGGCGGCCCGCGCCGCGCCACGCCCACAAGAGAAACCGCCATGAGCCCAACACAAGCTTCCCCCCTGCCCCTCGGCTTCGCCGCCCGCACCGAGGACCACCTGCTGCACACCGTCGGCGTGGCCCCGGCCCGCGCCAGCTCCACCGACCTGATGCACGCCGTCTCGCAGGTCGCGCGCGCCGAGCTGTCGCAGCGCTGGGTGCAGACGCAGGCCGCCGAGCACGGCGTGCGCGCGCGCCGCGTCTACTACCTGTCGATGGAATTCCTGATCGGCCGCACGCTGTCCAACGCGCTGGCCGCGCTGGGCCAGACCGACGGCGCGGCCGAGGCGCTGGGCGCCCACGCCCAGGCCATGGAGGACGTGGCCGACCACGAGCCCGACGCCGCGCTGGGCAACGGCGGCCTGGGCCGCCTGGCGGCCTGCTTCCTCGATTCCATGGCCACGCTGGGCCTGCCCTCCTTCGGCTACGGCATCCGCTACGAGTACGGCATGTTCGCGCAGGAGATCCACAACGGCCAGCAGATCGAGCACCCGGACCCCTGGCTGGCCGACGGCACGCCCTGGGAGTTCCCGCGCTGGGAGATCCACTACCCGGTGCGCTTCGGCGGCTGGGTCGAGCACGTGGACGGCAAGGCCGTCTGGCGGCCGGCCGGCGAGGTCGAGGCCAAGGCCTACGACATGGTGATCCCCGGCCACGGCACCAAGAAGGTCAGCACGCTGCGCCTGTGGAAGGCCACCGCGCCCTCTCACATCGACCTGAACGCCTTCAACACCGGCGACTACCAGCGCGCCGCCACGGCCAAGAACGAGTACGAGAACATCTCCTGGGTGCTGTACCCCAACGACAGCACGCCGGCCGGCCGCGAGCTGCGCCTGAAGCAGGAGTACTTCTTCGTCGCCGCCTCGGTGCAGGACCTGGTGCGCCGCCACCTGGACGAGCACGGCACGCTGTCCAACCTGGCCGACCACGTGGCCATCCACCTGAACGACACGCACCCGGCCATCGCCGTGGCCGAGCTGATGCGCGTGCTGGTGGACGAGCAGGACATCGCCTGGGCGCCGGCCTGGGCGATCTGCCGGCGCACCTTCTCCTACACCAACCACACGCTGATGCCCGAGGCGCTGGAGACCTGGCCGGTGGGCCTGATGCAGCACGTGCTGCCGCGCCACCTGGAGATCATCTTCCGCATCAACAAGGAGTTCCTGGACTTCGCCGCCGCCCAGCGCCCCGGCGACAACGGCTTCCTGGCGCGGCTGTCGCTGATCGACGAGGCCGGCGAGCGCCGCGTGCGCATGGCCAACCTGTCCATCGTCGGCAGCCACAAGGTCAACGGCGTGTCCAAGCTGCACTCGGACCTGCTGGTGCAGACCATCTTCGCGGACTTCGCCGCGCTGTGGCCCGAGCGCTTCACCAACATGACCAACGGCGTCACGCCGCGGCGCTGGCTGGCGCAGGCCAATCCCGGCCTGTCCGGCCTGCTGGACCGCCACATCGGCACCGGCTGGCGGCGCGACCTGGACGAGATCGCCAAGCTGGGCGCGCTGGCCGGCGACGCGGCCGTGCAGGCCGAGTTCATGGACGCCAAGCGCGCCAACAAGGCCCGCCTGGCCACGCTGATCGCCCGCACCACCGGCGTGCAGGTCAGCCCCGACAGCCTGTTCGACGTGCAGGTCAAGCGCATCCACGAGTACAAGCGCCAGCTGCTGAACGTGCTGCACGTGGTCGGCCGCTACCAGGCCATCCTGGCCAACCCGGCCGGGCCGGACGGCCACGGCTGGGTGCCGCGCGTGGTGGTGCTGGCGGGCAAGGCCGCATCGAGCTACCACATGGCCAAGCAGATCATCCGGCTGATCCACGACGCCGGCCGCGTGATCAACAACGACCCGCGCGTGGGCGACCTGCTCAAGCTGGTGTTCATCCCGAACTACGGCGTCTCGGTGGCCGAGACCATCATGCCCGGCGCCGACCTGTCCGAGCAGATCTCCACCGCCGGCACCGAGGCCTCCGGAACCGGCAACATGAAGCTGGCGCTGAACGGCGCGCTGACCATCGGCACCGACGACGGCGCCAACATCGAGATCCGCGAGGCCGTGGGCGACGAGAACATCTTCATCTTCGGGCTGAAGACGCCCGAGGTGCAGGCGCTGCGCGCCAGCGGCTACCAGCCGATGCGCCACTACGAGGGCCAGCCCGACCTGAAGGCCGTGCTGGACGCCATCGCCGGCGAGCAGTTCTCCCCCGGCGAGCCGGGCCGCTACCGCGGCGTCGTCGACGCGCTGCTGTGGGGCGGCGACCACTACATGCTGCTGGCCGACTACGCCGACTACGTGGCCACGCAGGCCCGGGTCGACGCGCTGTACCGCCAGCCCTCCGAATGGTGCCGGCGCGCCATCCTCAACGTGGCCGGCATGGGCGTGTTCTCGTCGGACCGTACGATCCGGCAGTACGCCAGGCAGATCTGGCGCATCGAACCCAAGCCATGACCCAGCCACGCCCCGGACCAGCCGCAGACGACGCCTTCCTGATTTCCGACACCGACCTCTGGCTGCTGGCCGAGGGCACGCACCTGCGGCCCTACGCGGTGCTGGGTGCGCATCCGCTGGTGCTGCAGGGCACGGCCGGCACGCGCTTCGCGGTGTGGGCGCCGAACGCGCGGCGCGCCAGCGTGGTCGGCGACTTCAACGCCTGGGACGGCCGCCGCCACCCGATGCGCCTGCGCGAGGGCGCCGGCATCTGGGAGGTGTTCATCCCCAGCGTCGGGCCCGGCGCGCTCTACAAGTACGAGCTGGAAGACCGCGACGGCCGGCTGCTGCCGCTGAAGGCCGACCCCTACGCGCTGGCCGCCCAGCTGCGGCCCGAGACCGCCAGCGTCGTCGCCGAGCTGCCGGCGCCCGTGCCGCCGAGCCCGCAGCGCCAGCGCGCCAACGCGCACGACGCGCCGATGTCGATCTACGAGGTGCACCTGGCCAGCTGGCGCCGCCGCCCGGAGGAAGGCGGCCGCTGGCTCGACTGGGACGAACTGGCCGACACGCTGATCCCCTACGCGCTGGACCTGGGCTTCACCCACCTGGAGCTGCTGCCGGTCAGCGAGCACCCGTTCGACGGCTCCTGGGGCTACCAGCCGATCGGCCTGTTCGCGCCGACCTCGCGCTTCGGCGAGCCGGCCGGCCTGCACCGCTTCGTGCGCAGGGCCCACGACCAGGGCCTGGGCGTGCTGCTGGACTGGGTGCCGGCGCACTTCCCGGCCGACGCGCACGGCCTGGCGCGCTTCGACGGCACGGCGCTGTACGAGCACGCCGACCCGCGCGAGGGCTTCCACCACGACTGGAACACGCTGATCTACAACTTCGGCCGCACCGAGGTGCGCAACTTCCTGGTGAGCAACGCGCTGTACTGGCTGGAACGCTACGGCGTGGACGGCCTGCGCGTGGACGCCGTGGCCTCCATGCTGTACCGCGACTACAGCCGTCCGTCCGGCCAGTGGATCCCGAACCGCCACGGCGGCCGCGAGAACCTGGAGGCGATCGACTTCCTCAAGCGCCTGAACGAGACCGTCGGCGGCCAGCGGCCCGAGGCCGTCACCCTGGCCGAGGAGTCCACCTCCTTCCTCGGCGTCTCGCGCCCGACCTTCGCCGGCGGTCTGGGCTTCCACTACAAGTGGAACATGGGCTGGATGCACGACACGCTGCGCTACTTCGGCCGCGACCCGGCGCACCGCCGCCACCACCACCACGAGCTGACCTTCAGCATGGTCTACGCCTACAGCGAGCAGTTCGTGCTGCCGCTCTCGCACGACGAGGTGGTGCACGGCAAGGGCTCGCTGCTGGCGCGCATGCCGGGCGACCGCTGGCAGCAGTTCGCCAACCTGCGCGCGCTGTACGGCTACATGTGGGGCCATCCCGGCAAGAAGCTGCTGTTCATGGGCGGCGAGTTCGCCCAGCAGCGCGAGTGGGACCACGGCCAGAGCCTGGACTGGCACCTGCTGGGCGACGGCCTGCACGCCGGCGTGCAGCAGCTGGTGCGCGACCTGAACCGCGTGCTGCGCCACTACCCGGCGCTGCACGCGCTGGACCACGATCCGGCCGGCTTCGAGTGGCTGGAGGCCGACGACGCCCAGCACAGCACCTATGCCTTCGCCCGCCACGGCCGCGAGGACGGGCAGCTGATGCTGGTGGTCTGCAACCTCACGCCCGTGGTGCGGCGCGACTGGCGGCTGGGCGTGCCACGCCCGGGCCGCTACCACGAGCGGCTGAACACCGACTCGGTCTACTACGGCGGCAGCAACGCCGGCACGCCCTGGGGCGTGGCCGGCACCGAGCCCATCCCCGCGCACGGCCGCTCGCACTCGGTGCTGCTGACGCTGCCGCCGCTGGCCACCGTCTTCATGGAGTGGACGCCTTGAGGAAGCCCGACCCCCACGCCCTGCAGCCCGGCCGCCCCTGGCCGCTGGGCGCCACGTTCGACGGCCGGGGCGTGAACTTCGCCGTGGCCTCCGAGCACGCGCAGGCGATCGAGCTGTGCCTGTACGGCGCCGACGGACAGCACGAGACCGCCCGCATCGCCCTGCCCGGCCGCAGCCACGACGTCTGGCACGGCTACCTGCCCGGCGCCCTGCCCGGCCTGGTCTACGGCCTGCGCGCGCACGGCCCCTGGCGACCCGACCAGGGCCACCGCTTCAACCCGTTCAAGCTGCTGCTGGACCCGTACGCGCGCGAGATCGTCGGCACGTTCGCCTGGCGCGACGAGCACTTCGGCGCCGACCTGCGCCACCCGCTGCACATGGACCAGACCGACAACGCCCCCTGGGCGCTGAAGGCCCGCGTGGTGCACGATGACGCGGACTGGGGCGGCGACGAGCCGCCGCGCACGCCGCTGGCCGACACCGTGCTCTACGAACTGCACGTGCGCGGCTTCAGCAAGGCCAACCCGGCCGTGCCCGAGCCCCTGCGGGGCACCTACGCCGGCCTCGCGCACCCGGCCTCGATCGGCCACCTGCAGCGCCTGGGCGTCACCGCCGTCAGCCTGCTGCCGGTGCACTACGCGCTGGACGAGCAGCGCCTGGTGCGCCTGGGCCTGGGCAACTACTGGGGCTACAACACGCTGGGCTTCTTCTGCCCGGCGCCGCGCCTGGCCGCCGCGCGCGAGGGCGCGGCCCAGCGCGAGGAATTCCGCGCCATGGTGCGCGCGCTGCACGCGGCCGGCATCGAGGTGCTGCTGGACGTGGTCTACAACCACACCGCCGAGACCGACGAGAACGGGCCCACGCTGTCCTTCCGCGGCCTGGACAACGCGCTGTACTACCGCCTGCCGCCCGAGCACCGGGCGCTGTACGAGAACCACACCGGCTGCGGCAACACGCTGGACATCCGCTCGCCGCGCGTGCTGCAGCTGGTCATGGACAGCCTGCGCCACTGGGTGGCCGAGTTCCACGTCGACGGCTTCCGCTTCGACCTGGCCGTGGTGCTGGGCCGCGGCGAGCACGGCTTCGACGCGCGCGGCGCCTTCTTCGCGGCGGTCGCGCAGGACCCGCTGCTCTCGCGCGTGAAGATGATCGCCGAGCCCTGGGACATCGGCCCCGGCGGCTACCAGGTCGGCGGCTTTCCGCGCGGCTGGCTGGAGTGGAACGACAAGTTCCGCGACAGCATGCGCGCGTTCTGGATGCTGCCGGCCGCCGGACGCGAGGGCGCCGCCGCGCGCGGCGAATTCGCGCTGCGCCTATGCGGCTCGTCCGACCTGTACCAGCCGCGCAACCGGCCGCCGGCCGAATCGGTCAACTACGTCGTCTCGCACGACGGCTTCACGCTGGCCGACCTGGTCGCCTACGACCAGCGCCACAACGAGGCCAACGGCGAACAGAACCGCGACGGCCACGGCCACAACCTGAGCTTCAACTGCGGCGTCGAAGGGCCGAGCGGCGACCCGCAGGTGCTGGCACTGCGCGGCAAGCTGCAGCGCGCGCTGCTGGCCAGCGCGCTGCTGGCCCAGGGCACGCCGATGCTGGCCGCCGGCGACGAGCTGGGCCACAGCCAGGGCGGCAACAACAACCCCTATTGCCAGGACAACGCGACCACCTGGATCGCCTGGGACCGCGCCGATCCGCAGCTGACCGACTTCACGGCCCGGGTGCTGGCGCTGCGCCGCCTGGCCGGGCCCTTCGGCAGCCACTGGTACAGCGGCCTGTCCGACCCGCTGGGCCTGCACGACCTGAGCTGGCTGCAGGCCGACGGCAGCCCGCTGGCCGGCGAGGCCTGGCAGGCCCCCGGCCAGCGCGTGCTGGGCTGCCTGATCGGCAAGCCCGGCCGCGCCAAGGCGCCGCTGCTGCTGCTGGTCAACGGCGGCACAGCCGACGCCGGCTTCCTGCTGCCCGCCGGCGTCTGGCGCGGCCTGCTCGACACCGCCGACCCCGCAGGCCGCTCGCGCTGGTACGGCCAGGGCGAGCAGCCCTATCCGCTGCCGGCGCTGAGCCTGTCGCTGCTGGCGGCCGAGGGCGCCGGCATCCAGCTCGGCTGATCCTCCCGGCATCCGGCGCTGCCGGCCGGCCGGCTCCCTCCACCCCTCCATCCGAAGCCGACGTTCCCATGCGACTCCCCCGCGCCAGCGGCATCCTGCTCCACCCCACCAGCCTGCCCGGCCCGCACGGCGGCGGCGACCTCGGCCCCGCGGCCTACCACTTCGTGAACTGGCTGGTCGCGGCCGGCCAGAAGCTCTGGCAGATCCTGCCGCTGACCGGCATCGGCCCCGGCAACTCGCCGTACATGAGCCCCTCGGCCTTCGCCGGCAACGTGCTGCTGGTGGACCTGGCGGACCTGGCCGCCCAGGGCTGGCTGCAGGCCGGCGACCTGGACGTGCCCGCCGGCCGCTTCGCCGACGCCCGCGTGGACTACGCCGCCATGGTCCCCTGGCGCATGCAGCGGCTGGCGCTGGCGGCGGCCGGCTTCGCCGAGCGCGCCACGCCCGAGCAGCGCGCCGCGCACGACGCCTTCTGCGCCCGGCATGCGCACTGGCTGGAGGACTACGCGCTGTTCATGGCACTGGCCGAGGCGCAGCCGGGCCGCGACTGGGCCGACTGGCCGGCCGCGCTGGCGCGGCGCGACCCCGGCGTGCTGCGCGAGGCCGCGCTGCAGCATGCCGGCCGGCTGGCGTTCTGGCGCTTCGCGCAGTGGCAGTTCTTCGCGCAGTGGGGCCGGCTGCGCGCCTATGCCAACGTGCGCGGCGTGTCCATCGTCGGCGACGCGCCGATCTTCATCGCGCCGCAGAGCGCCGACGCCTGGGCGCGGCAGGACCTGTTCGAGCTGGACGCCGACGGCCGCCAGCGCGTCGTGGCCGGCGTGCCGCCGGACTACTTCAGCGCCACCGGCCAGCGCTGGGGCAACCCGCTGTACCGCTGGAGCGCGCACGCCGCCGACGGCTACGCCTGGTGGACCGAGCGCATCCGCCACACCTTCGCGCTGGTGGACGTGGTGCGCATCGACCATTTCCGCGGCTTCGCGGCGTACTGGGAGATCCCGGCCGCCGAGCCCACCGCCATCCACGGCCGCTGGGTGCCCGGCCCCGGGCCGGCGCTGTTCGAGGCCATCGCCGCCGCGCTCGGCCCGCTGCCGGTGATCGCCGAGGACCTGGGCGTCATCACGCCCGACGTGGACGCGCTGCGCCACGCCACCGGGTTCCCCGGCATGCGCGTGCTGCAGTTCGCGTTCGACGGCAAGCCCGACAACCCCTACCTGCCGCACAACTACGCGCCCGACACCGTGGTCTACACCGGCACGCACGACAACGACACCACGCTGGGCTGGTGGCGCGCGGCCGGCGCCGGCGAGCGCGAGCACGCGGCGCGCTACCTGGGCCACGCGGCCGCCGAGCTCGACACCGGCATCCACTGGGCCATGCTCCGCGCCGCCTGGGCCAGCGTGGCCGACACCGCCATCGCCCCGCTGCAGGACGTGCTGGGCCTGCCCTCCGAGCACCGCATGAACCTGCCCGGCGAGGCCGACGGCCACTGGGCCTGGCGCTTCGGCTGGGACATGGTGCAGCCCGCGCACGCCGAGCGGCTGGCGGCGCTGACGCGGCTGTACGGGCGCGGCTGAACGGCCGGCGCCTGCGCGGCGGCCAAGCGCCGCCGCAGATCACACCACCGGCCATCGCTGGTGCGCGGCTTGGCACATCGGTCGGTGCCGCCAACGCGCCGTGGCGGCAGCTTCGCCGGGTTTTCCCAGGGCGGCGCCTGCTTGACAGCATATTTCAAGAATACACAATGCATTATGCTTTTGCCTCGCATCGAACCTGCCAGGGCCGTGTTGATCGTCATCGACATGCAGAAGGACAACGTCGACGTCGGCGCTCCGATGTTCTTCCCCCAAGCCCGTGCAGCCATCGAACCCAACCGGCGCGCCCTCGAACTGGCGCGTGCCGCAGCCATGCTGGTGGTCTTCGCCATGCACGCGCACCGGGCGGACGGACGCGACATGGGCCGGTTCGCCGACCGGTATCCCGCCATCCGCGAACGCCGTGCCCTGATCGAGGGCACGCCAGGGGCGGAGATCTGCGATGAATTGCGTCCGAACGCGGACGAGCTCGTGATCAAGAAGCGGCGGCACAGCACCTTCTTCGGCACCGACCTGGACATCGTGCTGCGCAGCCAGCGCATCGACACGGTCGTGATTGCAGGACTGGCCACGTCGAGCTGCGTGATCAGCACCGCCCGCGACGCATGCGCGCACGAGTACCGCACCGTGGTCCTTGGCGATGCCTGCGTGGCAGGTTCCGTCGCGGACCGGGGCTGGGGCGCGTGGGACGGAGACCAGATCACCGCGGCAGGCTTGTCGGTGATGGCGGGCAATACCGCGGAAGTTCTCACCGTCGAGCAATTCGCGGCACTGTTGCGTCGGGCCTAGATCGACTTCATCAGCAGGAGACAACATGCAGCATTTTCGCAAGCAGGCCGTAGTCCTATTGGCAGGCGCCTGGGTATTGGCAGCCGTTCCCCCGTGGGTCGGCGCGCAGGAGATCCCCGTGATGGCGATCTCTTCCCTGACGGGCGCGACGGCCTACGCCGGCGTGCCCGAGATGAACGGCATCCGGCTCGCGATCGATCAGGCCAACGACGACGGCTATCTCGGCAAGGCGAAGATCAAACTCATCGAGGGCGACTACGCCGCCGAGAAGCCCCAGGCCATCAGTCTTGCAGGCCAGGCCATCCAGCGGCACAAGGTCGTCCTGGCATTGGGGCCCACGGCCTCGCCCGAAGCCGTGGCTGTGAGCTACATCTTCAACGAGGGCAAGACGCCGATGCTCAGCTTCGGAACCTCCAATGCCATCACCGCGAACAGTCCCTGGGCATTCAAGATCCAGCAAAGCGGCACCGAGTCGGTGCCGTTGCTGGCCAGGTACGCATTGGAGAAAACGCCGGTGCGCAGGATGGCGATGATCTACGACTCCGGCAATGACGGGCTGGTCGAATACAAGAATGTCTTCGCCAAGACATTCAAGGATGGTGGCGGCACGGTGGTCGCGGAAGAGGTGGTGTCCGCCAAGGAAGCGAATTTCCAACCGCTGTTCACCAAGCTCATGGCGATGAATCTGGACGGCATCTTCATCTCCAACTACGCGGAGCAGGCCGCGAACATCATGGTGCAGTTCCGGCGTGCGGGCATGCCGCAGTCGGTCCGGTTCTTCGGCACCGTCGGCGTGATGACGCCCCGCCTGGTGGAGATCGGCGGCCAGACGATCGAAGGAGCACAGGGGATCGGCGAGTTCGTTCCGGGCCTGGATCGTCCGTTGAACAAGGCATTCGAAAGTGCCTATCTGGAACGCTACAAGACGACGCCGGACTCCTTCGCTGCGCTGGGCTATTCGCTGGGACTGGTGGCGTTGAAGGCCATCAAGGATGCGAGTCCCGACCCGACGCCGGAGAAGGTACGTGTCGCGCTGACCAACCTGCGCGACGTACCGGTGGTCGTTGGCAACGGCGTCTGGAACCACAAGGACCGCAATGGCAACTACGGTGCGGTCGTACTGGAGGTCAAGGCCGGAAAATTCATCGCCGCGCCTTGACAGGCAGGCGATGGAGGAGGCGGTCGCCGTCCTGCCCGCGCGGCACCCCGCCCCTGCTTCGCCACAATCCCCGGGTGTCCTTGCCATCGCTCCTGCCCATCGGCCCCGCCGGGCTGCTCAAGCTGTCCGCCCTCGGGGCAGTGGCCACCATCGCGCTGAAGAGCGCAGCCTGGGCGCTGACCGGCTCGATCGGCCTGCTGTCCGACGCGATGGAATCGTTCGTGAACCTGGCCGGCGCGCTGTTCGCGCTGTGGATGGTCCAGGTCGCGCGGCGGCCGGCCGACACCGGCCACAACTACGGCCACCACAAGGCCGAGTATTTCTCGTCCGGCTTCGAAGGGCTGCTGGTCCTCGGCGCGGCCGTCGGCATCGTCTGGGCCTCGGCGCACCGGTTGCTGCTGCCGCAGCCGCTGGGGCCGCTGGACCTGGGCCTGGCCCTGTCGGTGGCCAGCGCCGTGCTGAACGCCGCGCTGGCCGGGGCGCTGTTCCGCGGCGCGCGGGCCGCCCGCTCGGTCGCGCTGGAGGGCGACGCGCGCCACCTGATGACCGACGTCTGGACCTCCGCCGGCGTGGTCGCGGGCCTGCTGGCCGCGCTGGCCACCGGCTGGCACTGGCTGGACCCGCTGATCGGCCTGGCGGTGGCGCTGAACATCGCGCGCGAGGGCGCCCGGCTGGTGTGGCGGTCCTCGCAGGGGCTGATGGACGCGGCGCTGGAGCCGGCGCTGGCCGCGCAGATCGACGCCGTGCTGCGCGGCTTCGTGCAGCGCGAGGCCGCCGCCGGCATCCGCATCGACCACGTCGCCACGCGCGGCGCCGGCCACCGGCGCTACGCGGAGCTGCACCTGCACGTGCCCGGCGGCTGGAGCCTGGCGCGCGCGGCGCGGTTGCGCGACGAGATCGAGGCCGCGCTGATGCACGCCGTGCCCGACCTGTACACCACGATCCAGCTGCTGCCGCTGGGCATGGAGACGCGGGCGGTCCACGCGCCCTCGCCCTAATGTCCCGGCCCAGTGCCCCGGTTCAGGCCAGCAGGCCCTGCGGCACCGGCATGGTGGCCATCGGCACCACCAGCTCGAACTCGCGCTCAACCTGCGCCTGGATGCGCGCGAACACCGCCGGGATGGTGCAGCTGCCCGCCGTGTCGGCGTCGCGCAGGTAGCCGCCGATCTTGCCGTCGGGGTAGAGGCGGAAGGCCATGCCCTCGCAGAACGCCGGGTCGGCCCACAGCCGCTGGTTCAGCTCGGCCAGGTACTGCACGTGGTTCAGCGGCTTGCGCATGGCGGCCTCCTAGAAGCGCTCCAGGTCGGCCAGTTCCAGGCAGTCGTCGGGCAGGTTGTCCAGCGCCAGCGTGGGCTGGCCCTGCTCGTCCTCGACCACCTTCAGGCGCGGGCCGACGTCCACGCGCGTCTCGTCGCGCAGCAGCGCGCACACGGTGTCGCCGGCCCGGATGCGGGCGACGACCTCGTCCACGCCGGCCTCGTGCGGCTCCTGCGTCCACTGGCCGGGGCCCTCGCCCTCCCCCAGCTGCAGCGCCGTCAGCTGCTGGCTGCGGTAGCACACGGCGGTCACGCGGTATTCGCTCATCGGGAGCCTCCTCGTCCAAGGGTCCAGGGATGGTGCAGCCGGGATGTTCGCGCCGGTGGGGGCGGCATCGCTGTCGGCCGAGGCCGCGAGGTAGCGTCGGGCGGGCGATGCCGAGGTCCGGAAACGGCCAGTCCGCGGCGGCGGCGCTGCCTATGATGCCGCCATGGCCGCCCCGCCCTTTCCTCCCGCCGGATCCTCGCCGCTGGACGACGCGCGCTACCGCGCGCTGGCTGCCCGCGACGCGCGCTTCGACGGGCGCTTCTTCACCGGCGTGACCAGCACCGGCATCTACTGCCGGCCGGTCTGCGGCGTGAAGACGCCGCGGCGCGAGAACTGCCGCTTCTTCGAGCATGCGGCGCAGGCCGAGCGGGCGGGCTTCCGCCCCTGCCTGCGCTGCCGGCCCGAGCTGGCGCCGCAGGCGCTGGCCTGGTCCGCGCAGGATGCGGCCGGCATCCTGGCCAGCCAGGCCGCCCGGCTGCTGGACGAGCCGGAGGCCTGGCCCGAGGACGGCCCCACGGCCCAGGCCCTGGCCGCGCGGCTGGGCGTGAGCGACCGCCACGTGCGCCGCATCTTCGAGGCGCAGTTCGGCGTCTCGCCGCTGCAGTACCTGCAGACGCGCCGGCTGCTGGCGGCCAAGCAGCTGCTGGCCGACACCGGCCTGCCGGTCGCGCAGGTCGCCGCCGCCAGCGGCTTCCGCAGCCTGCGCCGCTTCAACGCGGCCTTCCTGGCGCACTACGGCATGAGCCCCGGCGCGCTGCGCCGCGCCGGCGGCCGGCCCGAGGGCCAGGCCAGCACGGTGCGGCTGGGCTACCGGCCGCCCTACGACTGGCAGGCGATGCTGGACTTCCTCGCGGCGCGCCAGATCCCGGGCGTGGAGCGGGTGGACCTGGGGGCGCAGCCCGCGTTCGCGCGCACCTGGCAGTGGCGCGGCGGCGGCACGGTGCAGGCCGGCTGGCTGCAGCTGCGCTTCGCGCCGCAGCGCCACCAGGTGCAGCTGCAGGTGTCGGACAGCCTGCACGGCGCGCTGCCGCAGCTGATCCGCCGCGTGCGCGCGCTGCTGGACCTCGACGCCGACCCCGAGGCCATCCACGCCGTGCTGGGCGCGCGCTTTCCGCACGGCGCAGGCCTGCGCGTGCCGGGCTGCCTGGACGGCTTCGAGCTGGCCGTGCGCGCGGTGCTGGGCCAGCAGGTGACGGTGGCCGCCGCGCGCACGCTGGCCAGCCGGCTGGCGGCGCGGCTGGGTGCGCCGATCGCGACGCCGCTGCCCGGCCTCACGCATTTGTTCCCCACCGCCGAGCAGCTGGCCGTGCTGGGCGACGGCGCGGCCGAGGCGCTGGGCGCCCTGGGCATCGTGCGCCAGCGCCAGGCCGCGATCCTGGCGCTGGCGCGCGCCGTGATCGGCGGGCTGGCGCTGCACCCCGGCGCCGACGTGCCGGCCACCGTGGCCGTGCTGCGTGCGCTGCCGGGCATCGGCGACTGGACCGCGCAGTACGTCGCGATGCGCGCCCTGCGCTGGCCCGACGCCTTTCCCGCTGGCGACGTGGCGCTGCACAACGCGCTGCAGCTGCGCGGCGAGCGCCACCCGGCGCGCGCGGCCGAGGCCGCCGCCGAGGCCTGGCGGCCCTGGCGCAGCTACGCCGTGCTGCGCGCCTGGGCGCTGCCGGCGCCTTCCCCTTCCGTTTCCCCGGCTTGCCAGGAGCAAGAAGCCATGCACGCACCGCCCACACCCCCACGAGGCCCCCAATGACCACCTGTCCGCACCTTCATCGCCGCACCCCGGGCCTGGCCCGGCGGGCCGGGGGACGCCCAGCCACCTGCAGGCGTTGCAGTCCGTGCCCTGGCACGCGCCAGGGCGGCGGCCTGCGGCCCGGCGCCCCCCGTCGTGGGCGCGGTCGATTCATCCACGGCTTCTGACACCATGCGATTCGATCCGTCCACGGTGCGCCAGCACATCGACACCCCGCTCGGCCCCATGCTGCTGGCGGCCAGCGACCGCGGCCTGAACGGCGCCTGGTTCGACGGCCAGCGCCACCAGCCCGACGCCGCCACCATCGCGCGCTGGCCGCAGGCACTGCGCCATCCGGTGCTGCTGGCCGCCCGGCAGCAGCTGCAGGCGTATTTCGCCGGCCAGCGCAGCCGCTTCGACCTGCCGCTGGACCTGTCGGGCGGCACCGCCTTCCAGCAGGCCGTGTGGCAGGCGCTGCTGGCCATCGGCCCGGGCGCCACCAGCGGCTACGGCGCGCTGGCCACGGCGCTCGGCCGGCCGGCGGCGGCGCGCGCCGTCGGCGCCGCGGTCGGCCGCAACCCGGTCAGCGTGGTCGTGCCCTGCCACCGCGTGCTGGGCGCCGGCGGCGCGCTGACGGGCTACGCCGGCGGCCTGGCGCGCAAGGAAGCACTGCTGCGCCTGGAGCGGGCGCAGGCCCTGCTGCGGCGGGAGGCCGCTTGAGCGGCGGCAGCGCGGGCGCGCCGCCGCGCTGGATCGGCGAGTTCCTGGCGCTGTCGGCGCTGTGGGGCGCCTCCTTCCTGTTCATGCGCCAGGCCGCGCTGGAACTCGGCCCGCTGCCGACCGCGGCCGCGCGCGTGGCCATCGCGGCGGCCTGCCTGCTGCCGCTGCTGTGGCGGCGCGGCCTGCTGCGCGAACTGGCGCGGCACCGCTGGCCGGTGCTGTTCGTCGGCGTGCTGAACTCGGGCATCCCGTTCGCGCTGTACGCGTATGCGGTGCTGTTCATCCCGACCGGCCTGTCGGCGATCCTGAATGCCACCGTGCCGCTGTTCGGCGCCCTGGTGGCCTGGGCCTGGCTGCACGAGCGGCCCGGCGCCGCGCGCAGCCTGGGGCTGGCGCTGGGCTTCGTCGGCGTGGCGCTGCTGGCCTGGAACAAGGCCAGCTTCACGCCCCGGGCCGGCGCCGCGGCCACCGGCTGGGCCGTGCTGGCCTGCCTGGCGGCCTGCATCTGCTACGCGCTGGCGGCCAGCTTCATCAAGCGCCACCTCGGCACGGTGCCGCCGCTGGTGCTGGCCACCGGCAGCCAGCTCGGCGCCACGCTGGGGCTGGCGCTGCCGGCGCTGTGGCTGTGGCCGGCGCGCGCGCCCAGCGCCGCGGCCATCGGCAGCCTGGCGGCCGTGGGCGTGCTGTGCACGGCGCTGGCCTACGTGCTGTTCTTCCGGCTAATCGCCAGCATGGGCCCGGCGCGCACGCTGACGGTCACCTTCGTCGTGCCGGTGTTCGGCGTGCTGTACGGCACGCTGCTGCTGGACGAACCGCTGACGCCGGCCATGCTGGGCTGCGGCGCGCTGATCCTGCTCGGCACGGCGCTGGCGGCCGGCGCGCTGCGGCTGCCGGCCAAGGGTTGAACCCCAGGCGCCGCCGGGCGGCCACTGGCACATTCGGTGCTTCCCATGCGCCCCTGCGCCCATCGCGGTGCGCAGGCCCGTTCAACCCTGGAGAAGACGCCCCATGAGACCCCCCTTGCGCACCACCCTGTGGATCGCCACCCCCGTCACGCTCGCGGCCCTGCTCGCCGCCTGCGGTGGCGACGGCGACGGGCTGATCGTCGACACCAACGTCAACAGCTGCTCGATCCTGGCGGGCAACGGCTCGCCCGTCATCGTCGGCTCCGGCCAGGCCGGCGACCCGGCGGCGCCCGAGCCGTCCTCCGGCTACCGGCTGGGCTACACGGCCAAGTACTCCAGCAGCTACATGGTCGTGGCCAACACGCCGCTGGCCACCAAGGCCGGCTGCGAGGTGCTGCGCGCGGGCGGTACCGCGGCCGATGCGGCGGTGGCGGTGCAGGCCGTGCTGGGGCTGGTGGAACCGCAGTCCAGCACCGTCGCGGGCAGCGCGTTCATGCTGTACTACGACGCGTCCAGCAGGAAGGTCACCGCCTACGACGGCCGCGAGACCGCCCCCGCGGCCGCCACCGGCTACTACCTGGTGCGCCAGGACCAGGCCGACGCCGGCTCGCCCGCGCCGGTGCCCAGCGCACGCCGCAGCGGCCGCTCGATCGGCGTGCCGGGCGTGATGCGCATGCTGGAGATGGCCCAGAAGGAGCACGGCCGGCTGCGCTGGAACCAGCTGTTCGACGAAGGCATCACCCTGGCGGCCACCGGCTACGCGATCCCGCGGCGCATGGGCGACGCCATCAGCGGCAGCGCCACCAGCCTGCGGCTGGACGCCAACGCGGTGGCCGCCTACTTCAACGCCGACGGCACGCCCAGGGCGGCCGGCACCACCACCACCAACCAGCCCTATGCCGAGACGCTCAAGGCGCTGGCCGCCCAGGGCGCCAACGCGCTGCACACCGGCCCCATCGCCGAGGCCATCGTCGCCAAGGTCGGCCAGAGCGTGGGCGACGACGCCGCGCGCACGCCGATCACGCCGGGCCTGATCACCATGGCCGACCTGGCCCGCTACCAGCCCAAGAAGCGCGACCCGGTCTGCACCACCTACCGCAACGCCTACTACGTCTGCACGATGGCGCCGCCGTCCTCCGGCGGCATCGCGATCGCGCAGACACTGGGCATCCTGGAGAACTTCAACCTCTCGCTGTACCCGCCGCTGAACCCGGCCAACGAAGGCGGCGTGCCCGCCGTGGCCGGCGTGCACCTGGTGTCCGAAGCCGAGCGCCTGGCCTACGCCGACCGCGACAAGTACGTGGCCGACACCGACTACATCCCGCTGCCGGGCGCCGGCGTGTCCACCATGCTGGACAAGAACTACCTGCGCAGCCGCGCCGCGCTGATCGACATGAACCGCAGCATGGGCACGGCCGCCGCCGGCGACCTGGGCGACGTGCCGCTGGGCCGCGACACCACGCCGGAGAACGGCACCACGCATTTCTCGATCGTCGACGCCTACGGCAACGTGGCCTCGGTCACCTCGACCGTGGAGTCGAGCATGGGCTCGTTCCACATGACCAACGGCTTCCTGCTGACCAACCAGCTGACCGACTTCTCGGCCCAGCCGGTGGATGCCAACGGCACGCCGATCGCCAACCGCGTGGCGCCCGGCAAGCGCCCGCGCAGCACGATGGCACCCACGCTGGTGTTCCGCGGCACCGCGCCGGGCGACTTCCTGATGGCCACCGGCTCGCCCGGCGGCGGCACCATCATCCAGTACGTGCTGAAGACCGTGGTCGGCGCGCTGGACTGGGGCCTGGACGCGCAGCAGGCGACCTCGCTGGTGGACTTCGGCGCCAGCAACAGCCCCACGACGAGCGTCGACGGGTCCAACACCGCGCTGGACACCTCGGCGCTGGTGGCCGGCCTGCAGGCGCTGGGCCACACGGTCTCCACATCGCCGCAGTCCAGCGGCGTCTCCACGATCATGCGCGTGCAGAAGGACGGGCGCTGGATGCTCGAAGGCGGCGTGGACCCGCGCCGCGAAGGCATCGTGCTCGGCGACGGGGCGCTGTAGCCAGCCGTCCGGCGGCCCCAACGCCGGGCCGCCGCGCTGCCACCGGGGCACCACGCCCCCAGGCTACGACGCGCGCGCCGGCCGCGGCTCGGCCGGCTGCCCAGCCCACTGCCCCTCCTCGCGGCACGGCGCGTAGGCGTCGTGCGCGAGCCGGTAGGCGCTGGTCTGCACGGCCATCAGGCCCAGCACCGAGTGGAAGTAGTCGTCGTGCGAGACGCGCGTGTCGGCCCGGCCGCGCAGGCATTCCGGCGACAAGCCGTCGGCCTGCGCGAAGCCCGGCGCCAGCCAGGTAATCCACGGCACGTGCTTCTGCACGTCCGGCGCGATCGCGTAGGGCATGCCGTGCAGGAACAGGTTGCCCTCGCCCAGCGACTCGCCGTGGTCGGACACGTACATCAGCGCGTTGTCGGTGCCGGTCGGGTTGCGCTGCAGCCAGGCGATGGCCTCGCCGAGGAAGCGGTCGGTGTAGGCGATCGAGTTGTCGTAGGCATTGATCAGCGCCGCGTGGTCGCAGTCCTGCAACGCGGTGCTGGTGCATTCGGGCAGGAAGCGCTTGTCCTCGGGCGGCGAGCGGCGCGCGTAGGCCGGGCCGTGGCTGCCCATCTGGTGCAGCACGACGACGATGCCGCGCGCGCGCCGCGCCGGGTCGAGCGTGGCCAGGCGCTGCTCCAGCCCGTCCAGCATCGCGCCGTCCAGGCATTCGCCGTCGGGGCAGCGGCCGGCGTCCACCACTGCGTTGGGCACCCGCTCGCACACGCCCTTGCAGCCGGCCTGGTTGTCCAGCCACAGCACCGCCAGGCCGGCGCGCTGCAGCACGTCCAGCAGCGTCTCGTAGTCGCCGCTGCGGGCCAGGTACTCCGCGCGCGGCAGGTGCGAGAACATGCAGGGCACCGATTCGGCCGTGCTGGTGCCGCAGGACCAGGCGTTGCGAAAGCTCAGCACCCCGGCCTGCTGCAGCGCCGGCGTGGTCGGCCGCGGGTAGCCGTTCAGGCCGAAGTGGTCGCTGCGCGCGGTCTCGCCCAGCACCAGCAGCAGCAGGCGCGGCCGCGCCGGCGCCATGCCGGCCGCCAGCGCGGGCAGGCGCGCGTCCGTGCCGATGGCCTGCAGCGGGCCGCGCGGGCGCTGCAGCGGCCGCGCCGCCAGCCGCGCGGCCGAGACGATGGACGAGGCCGGGTTGACCAGGTAGCGCAGGTCCTTGTGGTTGCGCGAGGCCGACGCCAGCGGCTGGAACAGCGCCAGCACCAGCGCCGCGCACGCCGCCAGCGCCGCCAGCGCGAACGCCGGGTTGCGCCACAGCTGCCGCCGCAGCCGGCCGTAGGCCAGCGGCTGGCGCCAGACCCACCAGGCCGGCAGGGCGGCCAGGCCGAGCACGCTGGCCACGAGCGGCCAGCTGATCAGCGCGCCGGCCTCGCGGCGGTCGGTCTGCAGCACGTTGAGCAGCATGCCGGGGTCCATCAGCACGCGGTAGCGCAGCATGAAGTGGCCGGCCAGCGCGGTGACGAACAGCAGCACGATGACCACCGGCTTGAGGCTCGCGCGCCAGGCCAGCGCGCCCAGCAGCGCCGCCAGGCAGGCCCATACGGCCAGCAGCAGCCCGGCGCCGAACAGCCAGCCGGGCCGCCCGTCCAGCAGGCCCAGCGACGCCATGCGCTGCCACAGCGCGGCGTTGCCGGTCAGCGTCATCCAGCCGCTGGCGGCCAGCACCAGCCACAGGGGGGAGATCGGTCGTCGAAGCATCATCGCGAAGGTTCCGGTCGAAGCGCGGGCCGCGCCCGCGTGAAAGCCAGGTCCACCGCCCAGCCGGCCGTCCAGCAGACCCAGCCGGTCCACAGCGTGTGGCTCATGAAATGCGCGCCGCGCAGCTGCTGCACCAGGCCGAGCAGCAGCCCGGCTGCCAGCGCCGCAGCCAGCCACCAGCCGGCCAGGCGCGGCAGGTCGCGCCGCAGCGCGAACCAGCCGGCGACGAACGCGAAGCCGGCGCTGGCGTGGCCGGCCGGGAAGCAGCGGCCCGCGCCGCCGTCGCTGCTGAACCAGCCGAGCCAGTGCGACTGGTAGCGCGCGACGCCGCCGAAGGCCGCCAGGTCCCAGGGGCAGCTGACGTGGCTGCCGGCCTTGAGCAGCGACACGCTGGCCGTGGCCACCAGCACCGAGACGGCCAGCTGCAGCCGCCGCGCGAACGGCAGCCGGCGCAACGGCCCGAACGGCCAGCCCACGCCCAGGCACAGCACGCAGCCGAACGCCCATGCCAGCCGGCGCGCGCCGTCGTGGAACACGTGGCGCAGCCACCACTGCTCGCGCAGCGGGAAGCCGCCGGCATCGCCCATGTGCTGCGCCAGCGCCATGTCCAGGCCGGACAGGTCCCACAGCACCGGGATCGCCAGGGCCAGCAGCACGGCCGCGGCGGACGGAAAGCTCTCTCGCCGATCTCGCATGCCGGCAGCTTCCGGGCGCGTGCTTAAGAAATCCTTAAGAGCCGGCCGCGCACAATCCGCCCCCATGCGGGCACTCGTGGTGGAAGACGACCCAGGCATCTCCAGCGGCCTGGCGCTGACGCTCGGCCAACAGGGCTGGGCGGTGGATTGCGTGGACGCGCTGGCGCCGGCCTGGGCGGCGCTGCGCGCCGAGCCCTTCGACGCGGTGCTGCTGGACCTGGGCCTGCCCGACGGCGACGGCGCCACGCTGCTGCAGCAGCTGCGCCACGCCGCCCCGGGCCGCCTGCCGGACCCGGCCACGCCGGTGCTGATCATGACCGCGCGCGACCAGGTGGCCGCGCGCATCGACGCGCTGGACACCGGCGCCGACGACTATCTGACCAAGCCCTTCGACGCGCACGAGTTGGCCGCCCGGCTGCGCGCCGTGCGCCGCCGCGCCGCTGGCCGCTCGCAGCCGCAGCTGCGCCACGGCCGGCTGGTGGTGGACCCGGCCGCGCGCCAGGTGCGGCTGGACGGACAGCCGGTGGAGCTGTCCGCGCGCGAGTTCGGCGTGCTGCTGACGCTGCTGGAGGCCAGCCCGCGCGTGCTCTCGCGCCAGCAGATCGAGGCCAGCCTCTACCACTGGGGCCAGGTGCTGGAGAGCAATGCCATCGAGGTGCACGTGCACCGCCTGCGCCGCAAGCTCGGCGAGGGCCTGATCCAGACCATGCGCGGCGTGGGCTACTTCGTGCCGGAGGACGGCGCGGCATGACGCGCACCCCGTCGCTGCAGCGCCAGCTGCTGGCCTGGACGCTGGGCGCGCTGGCGGTGGTCTGGGCGGTGTTCATGCTGGTCGGCTACAAGACCGGCGTGCACGAGGCCGACGAGCTGACCGACGGCCACCTGGCCAGCGTCGCCTCGCTGCTGCTGGCCCAGGGCGACGCCCGCTTCGCGCAGCGGCCCGACGCGGCGGCCGTGGGCATGAAGCCCGAGCTCAAGGCGCACGACTACCAGCAGTCGCTGAGCGTGGTCGTCTGGGACGGCCAGGGCGCCGTGCTGACCCGCGCCGGCCCGGCGCCGGCCCCGCCGTTCACGGTGGACGACGGCTTCTCCACCGTCGCGCTGGGCCAGCCGGCGCGGCCCTGGCGCGTGTTCGCGCGCTGGGACGGCGACACCCACGGCCGCCGGATCGCCGTGCTGCTGGACCTGGACGAGCGCGACGCGCTGGCCGACGACATCGCCGGCCAGGTGGCCGCGCCCGGCCTGTGGCTACTGCCCATCGTCGCGCTGGTGCTGACGCTGGCGGTGCGCCGCGGCCTGCGGCCGCTGAAGGTGCTCAGCGCCCGCGTGCGCGCGCTGGACATCCACCACGGCGCGCCGCTGCACGCGCCGCCGCATGCCGAGTTCCAGGCCATGGTCGGCGCGATCGAGACGCTGGCCGGCCGCTACCAGGCCGCGCTGGGCAGCGAGCGCGAGCTGGCCGACACCTTCGCGCACGAGCTGCGCACGCCGCTGGCCTCGCTGCGGCTGCACGCCGGCTCGCTGCACGGCCCGCTGGCGCCGGCGCAGCGCGCCGCCGCGCTGGCCCGGCTCGAAGCCGACGCCGAGCGCACCGCCGCGATCATGGACGACCTGCTGGCCCTGGCCCGCGCCAGCCGCCTGCAGCTGGCCGAGGCGGCGCAGCCGCTGGACCTGGCGGCGCTGGCCCGCGGCGTGGCCGCCGAGCACGCCCAGGCCGCGTTCGACAGCGGGCACGAGCTGGCCGTGGACGCGCCGGCGCACTGCCCCGTGCACGGCCACCCGGTGCTGCTGCAGATCGCGCTGCGCAACCTGGTCGCCAACGCGCTCGGCCACACGCCGCCCGGCTCCGCGGTGGAGATCCGCGTGCTGCCCGGCCCGCCGCCGGCGCTGCAGGTGCGCGATGCCGCGCGGACCCCGGCGCCCGTCGCCGGCGGCGGGCGCGGCGGCGCAGTGCTGGGCCTGGGGCTGGGCCGCCAGGTCGTGCAGCGCATCGCCGCCGTGCACGGCGGCCGCTTCGACACCGCCGCCGCGCCCGACGCCCAGGGCTGGCGCAGTGACACCCTGACCCTGGGCGAACCGCCCGCCGCGCCCGCATCGACGTGACCACCGACCCCTCGCCCCGCCCCGCCTTCAGCAACCCGCACAAGCAGCGCCGCGGCCTCGCACGGCTGTGGCATGCGCTGCGCCACTCGCTGGCCGGCCTGCGCGCCGGCTGGGGCGAGAAGGCGTTCCGGCTCGAGGCGCTGCTGGCGCTGGTGCTGCTGCCGCTGGCCTGCTGGCTCGGCCGCAGCTGGGCCGAAGCGGCCGTGCTGGCCGGCAGCGTGGTCGTGGTGCTGGTGGCCGAGCTGCTCAACACCGCGGTCGAATCGGCGATCGACCGCATCGGCCCGCAGTGGCACGACCTGTCCAAGCGCGCCAAGGACCTGGGCAGCGCCGCCGTGCTGCTGGCGCTGCTGTTCTGCGGCGCGGTGTGGATCGCCGCGCTCGTCGCCCGCCTGTCCTAGCCCCTTCCCAGCGGGCGGCCGCCGGCGCCGCCTGCACGCCACGGCCAATATCGATACAATCCATTTCCGAAACGACTCGGTTCCGTAACAGTGCCCGCTCCCGCCACCCCGCCCACCATCGGCCGTCCACGCGACGCCGCGCTCGACGCCGCGATCCTGCGCGCGGCCATGGAACTGCTCGGCGAGCGCGGCCTGTCGGCCCTGACCATGGACGCCGTGGCCCAGCGCGCCGGCGCCGGCAAGGCCTCGGTCTACCGGCGCTGGAAATCCAAGGACGAGCTGCTGGCCGATGCGCTGGCGATGTACGCGCCCGTGGACGTGGAAATCGACACCGGCACGCTGCGCGGCGACCTGATCGCGCTCTATGCGCACCACTACGGCATCGGCAACCCCGTGACGCAGGCCGCCATGCAGGAAATCCTGGGCAACGTGCGCCAGCACCTGGCCTGGACCGCCAAGGTCGCGCCCGCGCGGCTGACCACGCGCCGGGCCAAGGTGCAGGAGATCTTCGCGCGCGCCATCGCGCGCGGCGAGATCGCCGCCCCGTCGGACCTGGACCTGGTGGCCGACCTGGTGCCGGCGATGGTCCTGTACCAGTACAACACCCGTGCGCAGAAGGTCAGCCGCGCGCGCCTCGCGCGCCTCGTCGACGGCCTGGTCCTGCCGCTGGTGGGACTGCCGGGCACGGCGGCCAGGCCATGAGCGGGCAGGCCGTCCCGGCACCACCGCCGGTGCCTCCGGAAGCGCCGCCCTACGACCCGCGCCAGGGCGTGGTGTTCGCGCTGGTGTCGCTGCTGGTGGGGCTGACCCAGGGCCTGGGCGTGAACCTGGTCAACGTCAACCTGTCCGGCGTGCAGGGCGCGCTGGGCGCGACCGCGGTCGAGGCCGGCTGGCTCACCACGGCCTACTACGCGACCAACATCTCGGCCTCGATCCTGCTGACCAAGGTGCGCTACCAGTACGGCCTGCGCTGGTTCGCCGACGTGGTGATCGGCCTCTACCTGCTGCTGGCGCTGGCGCACCTGTTCACCCAGCAGCTGGGCTCGGCGCTGCTGGTGCGCGCGGCGCTGGGCGTGGCGGCGGCGCCGCTCAGCAGCCTGGCCGTGCTCTACATGGTGCAGGCCTTTCCGCCCAGCCGGGCGCTGGTCGGCGCGCTGCTGGGCTTCGGCGTGCTGCAGCTGGGCATGCCGCTGTCGCGCATCATTTCCGAGGACCTGCTGCAGATCGGCCAGTGGCACGGCCTGCATTTCGTCGACACCGGGCTGGCCGTGCTGTGCGTGGCCGCCATCAACGTGGTGCGGCTGCGGCCGATGCCGACGGTGCAGATGTTCGCGCGCGGCGACGGCATCGTCTTCACGCTCTACGCCACGGCGCTGGCACTGGTGTGCGTGGTGCTGACCCAGGGCCGCTACGCCTGGTGGACCGACGCGGCCTGGATCGGCCAGTGCCTGGCGCTGGCGGTGCTGCTGCTGGGCATCTACGTCGCGGTCGAGCTGCGGCGCGACGCGCCGCTGGTGGACCTGCGCTGGCTGGCCAGCCCGTTCATGCTGCGCTTCGTCGGCGCGACGCTGCTGTTCCGCATCGTGCTGTCCGAGCAGACCGTCGGCGCCGTCGGCCTGATGAACGCGCTGGGCTTCACCAACGACCAGATGCACACGCTGTTCGTGTGGGTCACGGTCGGCACCATGGCGGGTTTCCTGCTCACGCTGCTGGTGGTGCCGTCGCAGCGCTTCGGCGCGGTGGGCATCGGCGCGCTGGCGCTGGTCATGCTGGCGGCGTGGATGGACGGCGACGCCACCACGCTGACCCGCCCGCACGACCTGTACCTGTCGCAGACGCTGCTGGCCGCCGCCAGCGCGATGTTCCTGGGCATGGCGCTGCTGCAGGGCTTCACCCACGTGCTCGCCGGCGGCGGCAAGCAGCTGATCAGCTTCATCGCCGTGTTCGGCGGCGGGCAGTCGCTGGGCGCGCTGATCGGCCAGGCCTGGCTCAGCACGCTGCTGGTCGACCGCCAGCGGCTGCACTACGCGCACCTGGTGGAGCAGCTGCAGCTGTCCGACCCGCAGGTCGCGCAGCGGCTCGCGCAGCTGGGCGGCGCCTACGCCGGCCAGCTCAGCGACGCCGCGGCGCGCAGCGGCCAGGCCGCCGCGCTGCTGGCCCAGCAGGTCACGCAGCAGGCCACGGTACTGGCCTACAACGACCTGTTCCACGCCGTCGCGATGATCAGCACGCTCGGCCTGTTCGTGTTCGCCGGCTTCAAGACGCACCGCTGGCACCGCGCCCGGCGCCAGGCGGCGTCCACGGCGGCGGCCTGAACCTCCCATCCTCCTTTCCCGACTGCTCCTGCCATGCCTTCGCTGTCTTCCACCCTCCGCGCCCGCGGCACCTGGATCGTGCTCGCGGCCACCCTCGCCTGCGTGGCGCTGGTGCTCTACGCCTGGCGCCTGCCGCCGTTCCACACCGGCACCGAATCGACCGAGAACGCCTACGTGCGCGGCATGGTCACCATCGTCGCGCCCAAGGTCGACGGCTACGTCGCCGAGGTGCTGGTGCAGGACTACATGCCGGTGCAGGCCGGCCAGGTGCTGGTACGGCTGGACGACCGCATCTACCGCGAGCGGCTCGAGCAGGCGCGCAACAACCTGGCGGCGCAGCAGGCCAACCTGGCCAACACCGTGCAGGCGCGCCACGCGCGCGAGGCCGGCCTGGGCAGCGCCGAGGCCCAGATCGCCGGCGCCGACGCGCAGCTCGGCAACGCGCGCGCCCAGCTGGCCCGGGCGCAAGCGGACATGCGCCGCGCCACGCCGCTGGCGCAGGACGGCTCGCTGTCGCAGCGCGAGCGTGACCAGACCGAGGCCGCGCTGCACCAGGCCGAGGCCGCCGTGAAGCAGGCCGAGGCCGCTGCCCGCCAGGCGCGCGCCGGCAGCGCCGTGGCCCGCCAGGACCTGCAGACCGTGGTCGTCAACCGCGACGCGGTGCAGGCCGCCGTGCAGGCCGCGCAGGCCGCCGTGCGGCTGGCCGAGATCGACCTGGAGAACACCCGCATCCGCGCGCCGCGCGACGGCCACGTGGGCGAGGTCGGCGTCAAGCTCGGCCAGTACGTGACGCCGGGCACGCAGCTGGTGGCCGTGGTGCCGCAGCAGGTCTGGGTGGTGGCGAACTTCAAGGAAGCGCAGACCGCCGCGATGACGCCCGGCCAGCCGGCGCAGCTGCAGGTCGATGCGCTGGACGGCGCCCGGCTGCAGGGCCACGTGGAGCGCATCGCGCCGGCCACGGGCTCGGAATTCAGCGTGATCAAGCAGGACAACGCGACCGGCAACTTCACCAAGATCCCGCAGCGCCTGTCGGTGCGCATCGCCGTGGACGACGGCCAGGCCCTGGCGCAGCGGCTGCGGCCCGGCATGTCGGTGGTGGTCAGCGTGGACACGCGCGCCGGCCGGCCGGCCGGCGCCGCCGGGGAGCACGCATCGTGAGCGCCGCCTTCCGGCAGCGCGCGCTGGCGCTGGCCGCCGCGCTGCTGCTGCAGGCCTGCGCCGGCACGCCGCCCGCGGCGCCGGCGCTGCAAGCCGCCGTGCCGGCCGCCTGGCAGGGCCAGGCTGGCGCCGCCGCCGGGGCCGCGCAGCGCATCCAGCCGGGCTGGTGGCATGCCTTCGGCGACCCGGTGCTCGACGCCCTGGTCGACCAGGCGCTGGCCCACAACCGCGACCTGCGCGCCGCCGCGGCCCGCGTGGCCGAGGCCCGCGCGCTCGACGACGCCCAGCACGGCGCATCCGCCCCCTCGCTGACGCTGGAGGCCGGCGGCAGCCGCAGCCGCGCGATCAGCGCCGCCACCGGCCGGCCCTACGATGCCACGGTCGGCCAGCCGCAGTTCCGCGCCGCCTACGAACTGGACCTGTGGGGCCGCATCGCCGCGCTGGAACGCGCCTCCGGCGCCCAGCTGCAGGCCAGCCAGGCGCTGCGCGACGGCGCCGCGCTGAGCGTCGCCGCCACCACGGTGCAGGGCTACGTCGCACTGCGTGCGCTGGACGCGCGGCTCGAGCTGGCGCACCGCACGCTGGCCGCGCGCGAGGCCGCGCTGGCGCTGGCGCGCTCGCGCCAGGCCCGCGGCTACAGCTCGGCGCTGGACACCGCGCAGAGCGAGGCCGAATACCGCGCCACCGCGCAGGCCGTGCCGCAGCTGGCGCTGGCCGTGCGCCGGCAGGAGCACGCGCTGAACCTGCTGACCGGCGCCGCCCCCGGCCCGGTGCCGCGCGGGCGCAGCCTGGCCGAGCTGCAGGCGCTGCCGGTGCCCGACGCCGGCCTGCCCTCCGAACTGCTGCGCCGCCGGCCCGACATCGCCGCGGCCGAGGCCCAGCTGGCCGCCAGCGATGCCCAGCTGGCGGCGTCCCGCGCGCAGCTGCTGCCGGCGGTACAGCTGTCGGCCACGCTGGGGCGCATCACCTCCTCCGCGCTGGTCGGCGACCCCTACGGGCTGTGGAGCCTGGGCGGCAGCGTGCTGGCGCCGCTGTTCGACGGCGGCCGCCTGCGCGCGCAGGCGCGCGCCGCCGACGCGCGCCGCGACCAGGCGATCGCCGGCTACGAGAAGACGGTGCTCACCGCCTTCGGCGAGGTCGAGGACCAGCTCGCCGCGATCGAGGAACTGGGCCGCCAGGCCGACGAGGCCGACGGCCAGCGCCGCGCGCTGCAAGAGGCCGTGCGCGTGGCCGGCAACCGCTACCGCGAGGGCTACGCCTCGCACCTGGACGAGCTGGACGCCCAGCGCAACCTGTTCGGCGCTGAGCAGGCCGTGCTGCAGCTGCACGCCGACCGGCTGTCGGCACAGATCGCCCTGGTCCGCGCGCTCGGCGGCGGCTGGCAGCCGGAACCGGAGCGGCCGCTGGCCGCCGCGGCCGCGCAGCCCTAGCCGGCCCGCGCGCGCCAGCCCAGCAGTTCGTTGGCGACCAGCGCCAGGATCACCAGCGAGCCGCCGGCCAGCACCTCGGGCGCGGGCTGCTCGCCGGCGCCCAGCCAGGCCAGCGCGATGCCGAAGATCACCTCCAGCAGCGCCAGCAGCGAGACCTCGGGCGCGGCCAGCACGCGCGCGGAGCGCACCGCCAGCACGCAGGGGATGGCCAGCTGCACCACGCCCAGCAGCGCCAGCAGCGCGATGTCGCGCGGCGTGGCCGCGAACGGCAGCGCCAGCGGCAGCGTGTAGAGCGAGGACAGCAGCGCGCCGAGCAGCACCGCCGGCACCAGGTCGATGTCGTGCCCGGCCGCATGGCTGCGCTGGGCCACGGTCCAGTTGACCGAGGCCGCCGCCGGCACGCACAGCGCCACCAGCGTGCCGGCCAGCACGCCGCTGCCGCCGTCGCCCAGGCGCAGCTGCGGGCCGTACATCCAGGCGATGCCGGCGCCGGCCAGCACGATGGCCAGCCAGGTGCGCGGCGCCAGCCGGTGGCCCAGCGCGACGCGCGCCACCAGCGCCGTGAACAGCGGCCCCAGCGCCATCGTCACCAGCACGTTGGCCACGCTGGTCAGCGTCAGCGCCAGCATGAAGGCGGTGAACATCACGCTCCAGCACAGGCCCGCGACCCACAGCGGCCAGCCGGCGCCGCGCACGCGGCCCGCCAGGCCGCGGCGGCGCAGCAGCGGCAGCAGCACGGCCATCGCGGCCAGCGTGAAGAAGCTGCGCCAGAACGTGACCTCGAAGCCGCCGGCCGCCTGCAGCTGGCGCGTGACCACGCCGGCGATCGACCACAGCAGCGTGGCGAGGACCATCAGCAACAGGGCGCGGGCGTGGGTCAGGGGCATGGAGCGGCAGCGGCGGCTCCGGGACGGTGGCGGCGCCGGGCGCGATTGTGCTTCAGCGCGGGCGCCGCCTGACGGGCCGCCGGCAGGCGGCAGCCCGCCCGGTCACGACGGTTCGCCCGGGCGGAACGAGGCCGCGTCCACGCGCAGCCGCTTGAGCTTGTCGTACAGCGTCTGCTTGGCGATGCCGAGCGCGGCGGCGGTGGCGCCCACGTCGCCCTGGGCGCGCCGCAGGGCCTCGGACACCAGCACGCGCTCGATCTGCTCCAGCTGCTCGGGCAGGCTGGCGGCGGCCGGGGCGCTGCCCAGCAGGCGTGCCTGCTCCTCGTCCACCAGGCCCAGCACGAAGCGGTCGGCCACGTTGCGCAGCTCGCGCACGTTGCCGGGCCAGGCGTGGGCCATCAGCAGCGTCAGGATGGCGGGCGTGGCCACCGGCGCGGGCAGCTCGTAGCGGCGCGCGGCCTGCAGCACGAAGTGCTCGAACAGCAGCGGGATGTCCTCGCGCCGCTCGCGCAGCGGCGGCAGCTCGATGAAGGCCACGCCGAGCCGGTAGTACAGGTCGGCGCGGAAGCGCCCCTGCTCGGCCAGCACGCGCAGGTCGGCCTTGCTGGCGGCGACCACGCGGCAGTCCACCGGCACCTGCGTGTTCGAGCCCAGCCGCTCGACGGCACGGTCCTGCAGCGCGCGCAGCAGCTTGGCCTGCACCGGCAGCGGCATGCCCTCGATCTCGTCCAGGAACAGCGTGCCGCCGTCCGCGTGCTCGAACTTGCCGATGCGCCGGCGCGTGGCGCCGGTGAAGGCGCCGGCCTCGTGGCCGAAGATCTCCGAATCCACCAGCGATTCGGGCAGCCCGGCGCAGTTGACCGGCACGTAGTTGCCGTGGCGGCGCGCGCCGTGCTCGTGCAGGCAGCGCGCCACCAGGTCCTTGCCGGTGCCGGTCTCGCCGTAGATCACCACGTCGGCCGGCGCGGCGGCCAGCACGCGCACGCGTTCGCGCACGCGCTGCATGGCGGCCGAGCGGCCCAGCAGCGTGGCCTGGATGCCGGGCCAGCTGTGCAGCTGGCGCTTGAGCGATTCGACCTCCAGCGCCAGCCGGCGCTGGTCGGCCGCGCGGCGCACCACGGCCACCAGCTGCTCGGCGCTGCAGGGCTTTTCCAGGAAGTCGTAGGCGCCTTCGCGCATCGCCTGCACGGCCATCGCGATGTCGCCGTGGCCGGTGACCAGCACCACCGGCAGCTGGGCGTCGAGCCGGTGCAGCTCGGCCTGCCAGGCAGTGCCGCTGGTACCGGGCAGGCGCACGTCGCACACGACCACGGCCGCCATGCCGGGCGCCACCGCCGGGCGCGCCGCCTCGACCGATTCGAACGGCCGCACGCGAAAGCCGGCCAGCTCCAGCGCCTGGGTGCTGCCGGCGCGCACGTCCTCGTCGTCCTCGACGAACAGGACCTCGATCGGATGCGGTGCGTCGGCCATCAGCCCTCTCCCCCGTCGCGTCGCGCCGGCAGTTCGATCGTGAATTCCACGCCCTCGGGCACGAGGTTGTGCGCGGCCAGGCGGCCGCCGCATTCGCGCACGATGTGGGCCGAGATCATCAGGCCCAGCCCCATGCCCTTGCCGGCCGGCTTGGTGGTGACGAAGGGCTGGAACATGCGCTCGAGGATGCTGGCGGGAATGGACGGGCCATTGTTGCGGATCGCGATCCGCGCCATGCCGCCGCCGGCGGCCTGGGCATGGACTTCGATGCGCCGCGGCGCGGCGGCGCCCTGCAGCGCGTCGATCGCATTGCCGAGCAGGTTGGCCAGCACCTGCTCCAGCCGCGCCTCGTCGCCGGCCACGGCCAGCGCCTCGGGCTGCACGTCCAGCACCAGGGCGATGCCGGCCTCGGCCAGGCGCGGGGCGAGTTGCTGCTGCACCTCCAGCACCAGCGCGCGCACGCCGACCGCGCCGACGATGCCGCTCGGCTTGGTGGCGAACAGCCGCAGCTGCGCCGACAGGCGCTTGAGCCGCCCGACCAGCCGGCCGATGCGGGCCAGGTTGTCGCGCGCGTCGTCGAGCCGGCCGCGCTGGATCAGTTGGTCGGCGTTCTCCGAGACGGTCTGCAGCGCGGCCAGCGGCTGGTTCAGCTCGTGCACCAGCCCGGCCGAGAGCTGGCCCAGCACGGCCAGCTTGCCGGCGTGCACCAGTTCGTCCTGCGCGGCCCGCAGCGCGGCCGTGCGTTCGGCCACCTTGCGTTCCAGCGCGTCGTGCGCGGCCTGCAGCGCGGCGCGGCTGGCCAGCCGCTGGCGGATCGCGCGCCGGCGTGCCTGCACCAGGGCGCCCGCGGCCAGCGCCAGGGCCATGGCCAGCGCGCCGATGAAGGCCCCGGCGCGCGCCGCCGCGCGGGCGGCGTCCTCGCTGTCGAGCACGATCAGCCGCCAGCGGCCCTGGTGCACCTGGCGCGTGCTGGCCAGCCAGGGCTGGTCCTGCAGCCGGATGCGGCGCGCGCTCCCGGCCTCGGGGTCGTGTGCCCGCTCGCGCTCGCGCCAGCCCAGCGGCTCCAGCGTGCTGTCGCCGTAGCGCCGCGCCGCGCCGGCCTCGGCGCGGGCTTCGGCGCCCAGCGCCACCAGCGGGCGCCAGCGCCAGTCGTCGCGCGTGGACAGGATCGCTACCTGGTGCTCGTCGACCGCCAGCACCTGGCCCGGCAGTTGGCGCCAGTCGTCCTCGATGCCGGCCAGGTCGACCTTGACGACGGCCAGCCCGACCGCGCCGTCGCGCGCCGGCAGCGCGTACGACAGGTAGTAGCCGGCGCGCGCGCTGGTGACGCCCAGGCCGTAGAAGTGGCCGCGGCCCTCGGCCAGCGCCTCGCGCACGTAGGGGCGGTAGGACAGGTCGCGCCCCAGCGGCGTGCCGGGCCGCGCGAAGTCGCCCGCGGCCACGGCCACGCCGCGGCGGTCGATGATGTAGAGGTTCTCGGTGCCGGCGATCGCGTTCAGCGACTGCAGGTACTGGTTGACCGTGTCGCCGAGCGCGGCGTCGGCGCCGGTGGCCAGGAAGCGCATCACCTCCGGCGAGGTCTTCAGCAGCGACGGCAGGAAGTCGAAGCGGGCCAGCTGCGCGTCCAGCCGCGCCGCCGCCAGTTCCAGCCGCCGGTCGGCGGCCTGGCGCTGCATGGCCAGGCCCTGGGAGAACGCCGCCCGGTAGCCGGCCCAGGCGGCCAGCGCGACCAGCAGGCCGGCCAGCAGCAGGCGCAGGGCCAGCCTGGCGCCGCGCCCGCCGCGGTGGTGGTCACCGCCCGCGGCCGGCGGCGGCGCGGCGTCCTCCCCGGCCATCGCGCCGCTAGCGGCTCTTGCGGGCCGGCGCCGGCTTGGCGGCGGCGGCGCCCGGCGCGAAGGCCTCGGACATGCCGATCAGCACGCCGCTGACCAGCGTGGCGTAGTGGTCCATGAAGGCCTGGGCGGCGCGCTGGTTGGCGGCGCGGCCGGCGCGCGCGGCGTCCTGGGCGCGCGTCATCAGGTCCTGCACCGCGGTGGCGGCGGCCTGGCCGGTGGCGCTGTCGCCCTGGCCGAACAGCATCAGCGCCTGCGCCCAGGCACCCTGCATCGGCGCCATCGCCTCGCTGCTGGTGGCCTTGCGCATCGCGTCGAACACCTGGTCCTCCATCTTCTCGATGTCCGACAGCGCCTTCTTGACCTGCTTCTCGCGCAGGTCCAGGCCCTGGTCGAGCAGTTGCTGCAGCGCGCGCTGGCTGGCCTGCACGGCCTGGCGCACGGCGTCGTCGATGCCGGCGACGGTCTGGTTCAGCATCGCCTCCACGTCCACGCCCTGGGTGTTGCGGGCGGCGCCGGCCGCGGCAGCCTCGGTCACCGTCCGGACCACGTCCTTGATCGCCTTGAGCGTCAGCTCGCGCTGCTGCAGCGCGCGCAGCGTGGTGTCCTGTACCGCCTTGCGCAGCGCCTGGCCCTGCTGGGCGGTGGCCTGCTCGTACTGCGCGATCAGCGCGTCGGTGTCGATGCCGAGTTTGCTCGTTGCCATGTGCGGTCTCCTGGTTCGATGGAAAAACGTCCGGGCGCCCCTACTGGCGCCCGGACGCAATCTAGCACCAGTTCAGGCGGTTCAGGCGCGCGGCGCCGCCTCCACGGGCATGTGGTGCTCGACCTTGTCCAGCACCGCCTCGGGCTCGTCGGCCTCCTCGGGCGTCTCGTTGTTCAGCACGGCCTGCATGCGGGCCACGTCCAGGTCGCCGGTCCACTTGCCGACCACGATCGTGGCCACGCCGTTGCCGATCAGGTTGGTCAGCGCGCGCGCCTCGGACATGAAGCGGTCGATGCCCAGGATCAGCGCCAGGCCGGCGACCGGCACGTTGCCCACGGCCGACAGCGTGGCCGCCAGCACGATGAAGCCGCTGCCGGTCACGCCGGCCGCGCCCTTGCTCGTCAGCAGCAGCACCAGCAGCAGCGTGATCTGGTGCGACAGGTCCAGCGGCGTGTTGGTCGCCTGGGCGATGAAGACCGCGGCCATGGTCAGGTAGATCGAGGTGCCGTCCAGGTTGAACGAGTAGCCGGTCGGCACGACCAGGCCCACGGTGGACTTGCGCACGCCCAGGTTCTCCAGCTTGGCCATCATGCGCGGCAGCACCGATTCGCTGGACGAGGTGCCCAGCACGATCAGCAGTTCCTCCTTGATGTACTTGACGAACTTCCAGACCGAGAAGCCGTGCGCGCGCGCGATGGCGCCCAGCACGACGAAGATGAACAGCAGGCAGGTGACGTAGAAGGTGGCCATCAGCTGGCCCAGCTGCACCAGCGAGCCCACGCCGTACTTGCCGATCGTGAAGGCCATGGCGCCGAAGGCGCCGATCGGGGCGACCTTCATGATGTAGCCCACGATCACGAACAGCACGTGCGAGAACTTCTCGATGAAGTCGAACACCGGCGTGCCGCGCCCGCCGAACTTGTGCAGCGCGAAGCCGAACATCACCGAGAACAGCAGCACCTGCAGGATCTCGCCCTTGGCGAAGGCGTCCACCACGGTGGTCGGGATCACGTGCAGCAGGAAGTCCACCGTGCCCTGCATCTGGCCGGGCTGGGTGTAGGCCGCGATGGCCTTGGTGTCGAGCTGGCTCACGTCCACGTTCATGCCGGCGCCCGGCTTGACGACGTTGATGATGACCAGGCCGACGATCAGCGCGATGGTGGAGACGACCTCGAAGTACAGCAGCGCCATGCCGCCGGTCTTGCCGACGCGCTTCATGTCCTCCATGCCGGCGATGCCGACGACGACGGTGCAGAAGATGATCGGCGCGATGATCATCTTGATCAGCTTGATGAAGCCGTCGCCCAGCGGCTTCATCGCGGCGCCGGTCTCGGGCCAGAAGTGGCCCAGCAGCACGCCGATCACGATGGCCGTGATGACCTGGAAGTACAGCGAGTGGTAGAACGGGCGCGGACGGGGATCATGGTCCATGGCTTGTCTCGTGCAGGAGTTGTGAAGAGCGGGCTTTTTGCAATGCCCGTGCCAATGCCATGCATTTCCCAAGCCGTTGATCCGTCTGGATTTTCTGGCGGCGGCGCGGCCGGGGGCTCCGCCCGCCCGGACGCATGGGCCCGACGCCCTCCGGAACTCCGGAGGCCAATCCTGGGGTTAACCCTGTATTCGGAGCGCCTGCATTGCGGGTAGATCGGCTTTTCAACGCAGGAGACCGTCCATGAAGCTGATCACCGCGTCCGTCCTCGCCCTCGTCCTGGGGACCGGCTGCGCCACCACCCCGGCGCCCGGCACGCGCGCCGTCGACGGCGTGCTCGTCGGGCCCACGGGCATGACGCTCTACACCTTCGCCCGCGACACGGCCGGCAGCGGCAAGTCGGCCTGCAACGGCCAGTGCGCCGCCAACTGGCCACCGCTGGCCGCGCCGGCCGACGCCAGCCCCCGGGACGGCTACAGCGTCGTCACGCGCGACGACGGCAGCAAGCAGTGGGCCTACCAGGGCCAGCCGCTGTACTACTGGGCCAAGGACGCCAAGCCCGGCGACCGCACCGGCGACGGCGTGGCGGGCGCATGGAAGCTCGCGCGGCCCTGACGCCCGGTGCCCAGGGGCGCCCGCTACGCCGGCACCGCCCCGGCGCGCCGCGCGGGAAACGGCCGGAAGGCCATCAGCACGAGCATCGCCGCCAGCCCCATGCCCCACGAGCCGACGTACATCGGCGTGTAGCTGTTCAGGCGGTCGTAGGCCAGGCCGCCGAGCACCGGCCCGGTGGACATGCCCAGGCTGCCGGCCAGCGCCGTGGCGCCGATGATGGTGCCCATCATCCGCAGCGGGAAGTTCTCGCGGATGATCACCGCGTACAGCGGCATCGTGCCCGCATAGATGAAGCCGACCACCATCGCCACGGCATAGAAGCCGTAGAGCCGGCTGACCGACACGTAGGCCAGCACGGCGAAGGCCTGCGCCAGCAGGCCGACGACCAGCACGCGCTGGGCGCCGAAGCGGTCCCCCGCCAGGCCGAAGCCGATGCGGCCGAACATGCCGGCCAGCCCCTCGACGCTGTAGACCGTCACCGCCGCGATCATCGGGATGCCGCAGGTCACCGCGTAGCTCACCGTGTGGAAGATCGGGCCCGAGTGCGTGGCGCAGCAGCAGAAGTTGGCCAGCATCAGCAGGAGGAACTGGCGCGAGCGCACGGCCTGGGCGACGCTCATGCCCGACGGCGCTTCGCCGGCCGCGATCCCGGCGGGCGCGCCATCGTCCAGCGCCGGCGGCCGGCGCACCAGCAGCGCGGCGGGGAGCATCAGGACGGCCGCGACGCCGGCGACGGCCAGCATCGCGCTGCGCCAGCCGTAGGCGGTGACCAGCCAGGCGGCGAGCGGGGCCATGGTCATCGGCGCCATGCCCATGCCGGCGGACACCAGCGAGACGGCCAGGCTGCGCTGCGTGTCGAACCAGCCGGTGACGCAGGCCATCATCGGCACGAAGATGGCGGCCGTCGCGCCGCCGACCAGCAGGCCGAACAGCAGCTGGAACCCGCCCAGCGACGTCGCCCGGCTGGCCAGCGCCAGGCTCGCCACCAGCACGACCGACCCCGCCAG
Source organism: Pseudorhodoferax sp. (assembly GCF_047601025.1). NCBI lineage: Bacteria > Pseudomonadati > Pseudomonadota > Betaproteobacteria > Burkholderiales > Comamonadaceae > Pseudorhodoferax > Pseudorhodoferax sp. The sequence continues at coordinate 4,293,725 of NZ_JASGJZ010000001.1, read as the reverse complement.
CACCACCGGGCGCGGGCCGAAGCGGTCGGACAGGCTGCCCCACGCCAGGCTGGCCGTGCCCATCGCCAGGAAGGCCAGCGTCATCGCGGTGGAGATGCCGGTGACGGACCAGCCGGTGTCCTCGGCCATCGGCCGCAGGAAGACCGGTAGCGAGAACATCGCGCCCATCGCGACGCAGCCCAGCAGGCCGCCGGCCGCGACGATGACCCAGCGGTAGCGGGGGTTCACGGTGTTCCTCCGGAACGCTGCGTGCGCCGACGCGGTGCAGCCGCTCAGGCTGCCGGCGCGCCGCCCCAGCCCAGCTCGACCAGCCCGGCGAAGCCGCCCCAGAACATGCGCATGCCGTCGAAAGGCATGTCCTCGGGCTTGCAGTCGGCAACACGCGGGTCTTGCATCACCAGCGCGTTGATGCGGTCGCGCTCGGCACGCGAGGCGTAGACGATCCACGCGAACACGGCCACCTCGTCGTCCTTCAACTGCACGGCCTGCGGGAACGAGGTCACCTTGCCGGGCTGCACGTCGTCGCCCACGCATTCGAAATACTGCAGCGCGCCGTGCTCCATCCACGCCTCGCCGGCTTTCTGCGCGAGTGCACGGTAGGCGTCCAGCTTGGCGCGGGGGACGGGCACGACGAATCCATCGACGTAATGCATGTGGTTTTCTCCTGTCAAGGTTTCAGCGGCATGAGCGCACAAAGGCCCGGCGGGGACATCCGGTCGACGATCGGTCCCGCATCACCGACGCACGTAGCGCAAGTGGGTGGCAGCGGGGCCGTCGAGCACCTTGTCGATGCGGAACCGCGGCCCGGGCTCGCGCAGGTTCTCGAAGAGACGCCGGCCGCCGCCGAACAACACCGGCGCCAACGCGATTTCCAGTTCGTCGACGGCATCCAGGTTCAGGTACTGCTGGATCACGTCCGCGCCGCCTGCGATGCGGACGTCGCGGCTGCCCGCGGATTCCCGGGCCAGTTCCAGCGCGCGCTCCGCCCCGTCGTTGACGAAGTGGAAGGTCGTGCCGCCGGGGCGCACCCAGGGGTCGCGCTGCTCATGGGTCAGCACATAGACCGGCGTGTGAAACGGTGCCTCGTCCGGCCAGGCGACTTCGCCCTGGTCGAACATCCGCTTGCCCATGACGTTGGCGCCGATGCGCTCCGTCGTGCTGCGAACCAGGTCATTGACCGGGCCGGTCTCTCCGCCGGGCCCGAGCTTGAGGTTGTCGCGGAAGTGCTGCTGGCTGATGAGCCAGGCCATCAGGCCTCCCCATTTGGCGCCCCAGTTCTTGTACTCGGGTTTGCCCATGGTCATGCCTTCCGGTGCCATGTAGCCGTCGAGGCTGAGTCCGATGTTGACGAATACCTTGCTCATCGCTTGCTTCTCCCATGCTCGAATTCAAGACTCCGGATCGAACATGATCTCGCGAACCTCTTGCGCGCAGCGGCACGCGGCAGCGAGCCTGGCGGTCCAGGCGAGTGCCTCTTCGCGTGAAGCAACCTCGATAACCGAAAAGCCGCCGATGACGGCCTTCGTCTCGGGCACCGGCCCGGCCGTGGTGGTCCCGTCCGTTGCGACGATGGTCGATCGCTGGCGCTGCATGCCGCCGCCGAAGATCCAAGCCCCCGCGGCCTTGGCCTCCCCGACCACCTGGCGTGACGCCTCGCTCACCGACGGCAAGTCTTCGTCGGGAATATGGTCCATGGCGCCGTCATCGAACGAGATCAGGTACCGGGGCATCGCATCACTCCATGCACCGCCAAGTTGGCGGCGTCATGACTTCCTGGTTTCCTAGTCCGGAATCCCGGGCTCGACGAGGCGGGCGAGTTGGGCGAGCGATTCCTGCCAGCCGAGGGTACACATCTCGACGGGGATGACTTCGGGAATGCCGGCCTGCTCGATATCGACTTCGGTGCCGCAGGACACCGCGCGCAGCTTCACCGTCACGCGCATCTCGCCGGGCAGGTTGGGGGCGTCGAAGCGGTCGGTGTATTCGACGCGTTCGCCGGGGACGAGCTGCAGGTATTCACCGCCGAACGAATGGCTGTGGCCGGTCGAGAAGTTCTCAAACGACATCCTGAAGCGGCCGCCGACCTGGCCCTCGAAGTGGTGGACGTGGCAGACGAAGCCATGGGGCGGCAGCCACTTGGCCAGGGCCGCGCCGTGCGTGAAGGCGCGGTAGACCTTGTCGGGCGTGGTGCGCAGCACGCGGTGAAAGCGGACGGTTCCGGTCGGCATGGTCGGGTCTCCTCGGGTTGTTCGGGCAGGCGGCTACAGGGCCCGCCCGTCGAAGTGGCGCACGGGGATGGCATCCAGGTCGATGCCTTCGACGCAGCGCACGTTGATGGCGGCCATCGGCACGCCCTGCGGGCTGGCGCCCTCGCCGTACAGGTGGATGCCGCAGGTGGGGCAGAAGCGGTGGCGGATGACGTGCTTGTGGAAGGTGTAGCTGCGGCTGGCCTCCTCGGGCGTCTGCAGCTTCAGGTTCTCGCGCGGCGTGAACCACAGCAGCGAGCCGCGGCGCCGGCAGATCGAGCAGTTGCAGGCCAGCACTTCGGCGATGTCGCCGTCGAAGGTGAAACGGTTCTGGCCGCAGTGGCAGCTGGCCTGGTGGTGCATGGAGGTCTCCTCAGGAAAAGACGGCTCAGTCGCGGTCGGGAGTGCCGAGCGGAAAGAACGCACGGTAGGGCCGGGCCTCGTCCACGACACGCGCCACCGACGGATGCACCAGCAATCGGGCGCGGTAGGCCTCGAGCGGCCCCTCGGGAATCGGGTGCACCCAATCGGCGTAGAACAAGGCCGGGGCCGCCGCGCAGTCGGCGATGCTGAAGCCGCTTCCGTTGGCCCAGCCGGCACCGATGCGGCCGGACAGCCAGGCGTAGGCTTTGTCCAGCCTGGCCTTGGCTTCCCTGACGCGCAGTGGACTCTGGTGCTCCTTCGCGCGAAGCGCATCGCCCACGATCTCCTGCATGGGCCCGGACACGTAGGCGTCGAACACATCGGCCAGCATGCGGGCCTGCAGCGCGGCATCGGCATCCGGCGGAATCATCCGCGGCGCGTCGCCGAATCGGTCCAGATACTCGATGACGGCGTTGGACTGCGTGATTTCGCAGCGGCCGTCGGTCAGCGCCGGGAACTGCCCGGTGGGAGACAACTCGGCGATCCGGGCCGAATTCTCGGGATGGCCGGCGTCCACCATGCAGAACTCGAACGGGACATCGCGCTCGTACGCGGCGATCAGTGCCTTCCACACGAAGGACGCAAAGGGGTGGCCGTAGAGTTTGATGGGCATGCGGTTTCTCCGTGTCCCGTCGCTCACGTCATCGAATGCAGGCCGAAGCAGTTGCCCTCGGTGTCCACCACCAGCGCACAGAAGCCGTAGGGGCCGATGGAGAACTTGGGCTTGCGGATCCGGCCGCCCGCGGCCTCCACGCGCGACTGCTCCACGGCGCAGTCCTCGCAGCCGAAGTACACCAGCGTGCCGCCGCCGCCCGGCGAGACGCCGTCCATGCGCACCAGCATGCCGCCCGCGCCGGGGGCGGCCATGTCCATCGGGAAGCTCAGCATTTCCATGCCACCGGCGTCGCCCTCGGGCATGGGCAGCGGCTCCAGCGTGCACTGCAGCACGGCTTCGTAGAACCTGCGCGCACGCGCCATGTCCTGCACGTAGATCTCGAACCAGACGACGGGGTTGGGTTTCATCGGGTGCTCCTGCGTAACGAGGGAAAAGCGCGGCTCAGGCGTTGGCTTCGGCGTAGCGCGCGAAGCTGTCGAGGATGGCCTGCCAGCCTTCGCGCTGCTGCTCCGGGGTGTAGGTGTCGTCGGCGTCGAAGGTCTCGCGCACCGTGGTGCCGCCGGCCGACGCCTGGAACTCCACGCGCACGCGGCGCTGGTCGTTCATCGTGTATTCGATCAGGCGCTGCGGCTCGACGCGCGTGTAGATGCCCTCGAAGTCGAAGCCTTCGCTGCCGTCCCGGGCCTCCATGCGCGTGCTGAAGCGCCCGCCTTCGCGCAGGTCCACGCTGGCGCGCGGGGTGTGCCAGTCGGGCGAGGCCGCGTTCCACCGCTCGATGGCGCGCGGGTCGTTCCAGGCCGACCAGACGCGGGCCAGCGGCGCCTTGACCAGGGTTTCGATGGTGATGTCCATGGTGCAGCCCTTCAGGGCTGGCCGGCGACGTTGACCATCCACGGCGTGCCGAAGCGGTCGGTCACCATGCCGAAGCCGGGCGACCAGAAGGTCTTCTGGAATGGCATGGCCACCTGGCCCCCCTCGGCCAGGCCGTCGAACACGCGCCGGCCCTCGGCCTCGGTCTCCACGCCGATCGATATCCACATGCCTTGCGGCTTCCGATAGCCGCCGCAGGTCTCGAGGCCCATGCCCGGCACCTCCGGCATGGCGTCGGACGCCATCAGGCTCTGCGCGCCGACCTGCAGTTGCGCGTGCATCAGGCGGTTCTTCGCCGACTCCGGCACCGGCGGCATGCCGGACTCGGGTGGCACCTCGCCGAAGGTGGACTGGAAGACGATCTGCCCGCCGAACAGCCTGGCGTAGAAGGCCATGGCCTCGGCACAGTTGCCGTCGAAGTTGAGGTAGGGAACGAATTGCATGGTGGGTCTCCGGTCGGTGAAGGAATCAGCGGGGGCGCTGGCTCAACGCCCGTCGAAGGCCGCCTGCAGGGCAGCGATGTCGAGCTTCTTCATTTCGTGCATGGCGCGCAGGGCGCGCTGCGAAGCCGCCTGGTCGGGCGCGTTCATCAGGCGCTCCCAGTCGCGCGGCGTCACCTGCCACGACAGGCCGTAGCGGTCCGCCAGCCAGCCGCACTGCTGCGCGGCGGGGTCGCCGCCTTCGCCGAGACGGCTCCAGTAATGGTCGATCTCGGCCTGGCTGTCGCAGAGGATCATCAGCGACACGGCGGGGTTGAAGCGGAAATGCGGCCCGCCGTTCAGCGCCAGCATGGCCTGGCCGTCCAGCGTGAAGGACACGGCCATCACCGAGCCGATGGGTTTGCCGTGGTGCTCTTGCCCGGCTTCGCTGTAGTACGAGACGCTCTGGATGCGCGAACCGGGGAAGATGCCGACGTAGAAGTCCGCGGCTTCTTCGGCCTGGGTGTCGAACCACAGGCAGGGCTGGATGCGTGGGGCGAGGCGGGCCATGGGCAGCGACTCCGTTGTCGTGTGGACGATGTTCACATGCTAGGCACTAAAATGAACACTGTCCACATGGAAGACCCCGTGCGGCTGTAAATGTTTGTTCTCATCGGAAGAAGCCATGACCACGGCCCGCAGCTCCACCCCCCGCGCGACCTACCACCACGGGGACCTGCGCGCCGCGCTGGTCGAGGCCGGCCTGGCTCTGGCGCGCGAAGGCGGCCCGCAGGCGGTGGTGCTGCGCGAGGCCACGCGCCGCGCGGGCGTGGCGCCCAATGCGGCGTACCGCCATTTCGCCAGCCACCAGGCGCTGTTCGAGGCCGTACGCGCCGCCACCCTGGGCGCGCTGGCGCGGGCCATCGAGCATGAAATGAAACAGGTCGAGGCCCTGCCCGACCCGGCCGGGCGCGCGCGCGCCATGCTGCTGGCCGTGGGGCGCGGCTACCTGGGCTTCGCGCAGGCGGAGACGGGGTGGTTCCGCACCGCGTTCGCGTTCGGCGCGTTCGACGTCGAGTTGCCGGCGGACCCGGCGCGCACCGCCGAAAAAGGGCTCAACCCCTTCGAGCTGCTGGGCTACGCCCTGGACGCGATGGTGCAGGCCGGCGCGCTGCCCGCGGAGCGCCGGCCCGGCGCCGAGTTCCTGGCCTGGTCGTCGGTGCACGGCATGGCGCTGCTGACCATCGACGGGCCGCTGCGCCGTGCGCCGCCGGCCGTGCGCGCCGCCCTGGGCGCGCGCCTGCTGCGCATGGTCGAGATCGGGCTGTGAGGCGGGCCGGCCCGCCCGGCTTCAGGCCTCGCGGCTCGCCCGCTTGCGCTCGTGCTCCTTCAGGAAGCGCTTGCGCAGCCGGATGCTCTTGGGCGTGATCTCCACGAGCTCGTCGTCCTCGATGAACTCCACGCCGTACTCCAGCGTCAGCTCGATCGGCGGCGTGATCTTGATCGCGTCTTCCTTGCCCGAGACGCGGAAGTTGGTCAGCTGCTTGGTGCGCGTGGCGTTGACCACGAGGTCGTTGTCGCGGCTGTGGATGCCGACGATCATGCCCTCGTAGACCGGGTCGCCGGCGCGCACGAACATGCGGCCGCGGTCGTCCAGCTTGCCGAGCGCGTAGGTGAAGATCTCGCCGTCGTCCATGGAAATCAGCACGCCGTTCTTGCGGCCGCCGATCTCGCCCTTGTGCGGCTCGTAGCCGTCGAAGATGTTGCTGATCAGGCCCGAGCCGCGCGTGAGGTTCAGGAACTCGTTGGAAAAGCCGATCAGCCCGCGTGCCGGGATGCGGTACTCCAGCCGCACGCGGCCGCGGCCGTCCGGCTCCATGTTCACCAGCTCGCCCTTGCGCTCGCCCAGCGCCTGCATCACGCCGCCCTGGTGGCCTTCCTCGATGTCGGCGGTCACCAGCTCGATCGGCTCGCAGCGCTCGCCGTCGATGTCCTTGAACACCACGCGCGGCTTGGAGACGGCCAGCTCGTAGCCTTCGCGGCGCATGTTCTCCAGCAGGATGGTCAGGTGCAGCTCGCCGCGGCCGGAGACCTCGAAGATGCCGTCCTCGTCGGTCTCCTTCACGCGCAGCGCCACGTTGCTCTGCAGCTCCTTCTGCAGCCGATCCCAGATCTGGCGGCTGGTCACGAACTTGCCCTCGCGGCCGGCCAGCGGGCTGGTGTTGACGCAGAAGTTCATGGTCAGCGTGGGCTCGTCGACCTTGAGCATCGGCAGCGGCGCGGGATTCAGCGGATCGGTCACGGTCACGCCGATGCCGATGTCGGCGATGCCATTGATCAGCACGATGTCGCCGGGGCCGGCGGCCTCGGTCTGCACGCGGTCCAGGCCCTGGAACGTCAGCACCTGGTTCACGCGGCCCTTGAAGGCCTTGCCGTCCGGGCCTTCCATGACCTGCACGTCCATGCCGGGCCGGATGGTGCCGGCATTCACGCGGCCCACGCCGATACGGCCGACGAAGGTGGAAAAGTCCAGCGCCGAGATCTGCAGCTGCAGCGGCGCGGCCGCGTCGCCCTGGTGCGCCGGCACGTGCTGCAGCACGGTGTCGAACAGCGGCGCCATGTCGCTGCCCCACTGCTCGTTCGGCTCGCCCTGCTCCAGCGAGCTCCAGCCGTTGATGCCGGAGGCGTAGACCACCGGGAAGTCCAGCTGCTCGTCGGTCGCGCCCAGCTTGTCGAACAGGTCGAACGCGGCGTTGACGACTTTGTCGGGGTTAGCGCCGGGCTTGTCGACCTTGTTCACGACGACGATGGGCTTCAGGCCCAGCGCCAGCGCCTTCTTGGTCACGAAGCGGGTCTGCGGCATCGGGCCTTCCTGCGCGTCGATCAGCAGCAACACGCCGTCGACCATGGACAGCGCGCGCTCGACCTCGCCGCCGAAGTCCGCGTGGCCCGGCGTGTCGACGATGTTGATGTGCGTGTCCTTCCAGCGCACGGCACAGTTCTTGGCCAGGATGGTGATGCCACGCTCGCGTTCGATGGCGTTGCTGTCCATCACGGTGTCGACGACCTTCTCGTGCGCGGCGAAGGTGCCGCTCTGGCGCAGCAGCTGGTCGACCATGGTGGTCTTGCCGTGGTCGACGTGGGCGATGATGGCGATGTTGCGGATCTGTTGGCTCATCTTTGGGTTTCCAGGATCTGTCGGATTTCGGTCGGGCTCAGCAGCCGGGCCGGGATCAGCTCCCCGGCCTTCACGCGTGCGGTGCCCAGCAGGGCATGGGGCTGCGCGCCGAACACGGCCGCGGCCTCGGTATCGGGCCAGTCGCCGCGCCGCCGCATGCCGGACAGGAAGCGGCCGGCCTCCTGTTCGTCCAGGGCGATGCGCGCGTGCGCGGGCAGCAGCGCCTCGCAGGGCAGCAGGCGCGCCAGGCGCTGGTCTTCCGGCAGGGCCTCCAGCGCGGCCAGCGTGGTGCACTGCGCGTCCTCGAACGGGCCGGTGGCCACGCGGCGCAGCGCCACCAGGTGGCCGCCGCAGCCCAGCGCCTCGCCGAGGTCCTCGCCCAGCGTGCGGATGTAAGTGCCCTTGGAGCAGCGCACGCGCAGGCGCAGGAACGGCGCCTCGCCCTGCAGCTGCATTTCCAGCAGCTCCAGGTCGTGGACCATCACGTGGCGCGCCTCGCGCTCCACCGTCTGGCCGCTGCGCGCGTACTCGTAGAGGGCCTTGCCGTCCTTCTTCAGCGCGCTGTGCATCGGCGGCACCTGCGCGATCGGGCCGGTGAAGCGGTCCAGTGCCTCGACCACTTGGCCGGGCGTGCAAGCCACCGGGCGCTCGCGCAACACCGCGCCCTCGGCGTCGGCCGTGGTCGTGGTGCGGCCCAGGCGCACCGTGGTCTCGTAGGTCTTGTCGGCATCCAGGTGCAGCTGGCTAAACTTGGTCGCCGCGCCGAAGCACAGCGGCAGCACGCCGGTGGCCAGCGGGTCCAGCGTGCCGGTGTGGCCGGCCTTCTCGGCGCGCAGCAGCCACTTGGCCTTCTGCAGCGCGTCGTTGCTGGACAGGCCCAGCGGTTTGTCGAGCAGCAACACCCCATGCACGGGGCGCCGCTGCACCCTCGTGCGTGGCGCGTTCACGGGCTACTCGTCCTTGGAGCGCGACGCGACGGCGCGCGCGATCAGCGCGTTCATGTCGGCCGCGCGCTCGGTCGTGCGGTCGAACTGGAAGTGCAGCGTCGGCACCGTGTGGATGTGCAGGCGCTTGAACAAATGGTTGCGCAGGAAGCCGGCCGCCTGGTTCAGCGCGTCCTCGGTCTCCTGCGGGTCGCCGACCAGCACGCTGAAGAACACCTTGGCGTGGGCGTAGTCGGGCGTGACCTCCACGGCCTGCACCGTCACCATGCCGACGCGCGGATCCTTCAGCTCGCGCGCGATCAGCTCCGTCAGGTCGCGCTGGATCTGGTCGGCGACGCGAAGGCCGCGGTTGGGGGTGGAAGACTTCTTGGCCGGCATGGGGTCCTTCGGCTCACAGGTGCAGCGGCAGCCACCAGCGGCCCTGCCGCGGCAGGTAAAGCCCCTGCGGATCGTGCGACATGACCACGCGCATGGCCTGCCCGGTGATGCGGTTCTGGTCGATGAAGCCGATGAAGCGCGAATCGTTGCTGTTGTCGCGGCTGTCGCCCATCACCATCACGTAGCCCTTGGGCACGTGCATCGGCGCGAAGCCGGTGTAGCGGTTGTAGCCGGGCAACTGCGCCACCTCGATGTCGCCGGCAGCGCGGTGTTCGCGCCAGACCTGCTCCTGCAGCACGCCGATCTCGGTCGGCACCGGGCGCGCGGGATCGATCAGCGTGCGCGCCACGGCCTGGCCGTTGACGTGCAGCACGTTGTCGTGCATCGAGACGGTGTCGCCCCCGACGGCGACCACGCGCTTGATGAGGTTGGTGCCATCGGCCGGCGCATCGAAGGTGACGACGTCGCCGGGCTGCGGCTCGGCCCAGCGCGCGAGCTGGTACAGCGTGAACGGCACCCGCAGGCTGTAGGCCAGCTTGTTGACCACGACGCGATCGCCCGCCCACAGCGTGGGGTTCATCGACGACGAGGGCACGTAGTTCCAGTCGGCCACGGCCGAGCGGAACACCAGCATCAGGCCCACGAAGAGCATGAAGCCGCGCTGCTGGCGCCACAGGGTTTTCAGATGGTTCACGGTGTCCCGCCTCCCGCTTCGGCCCGTCAGAGCGTCCGCGCGATCTCCTTGATCTCGAAGATCTCCAGCTGGTCGCCTTCGCGGATGTCGTTGTAGTTGCGCAGCTTGATACCGCACTCGAAGCCCTCGCGCACTTCCTTGACGTCGTCCTTGTGGCGGCGCACCGACTCGACCTCGCCGGTGTAGATGACCACGTTGTCGCGCAGCAGGCGGAAGTGCGCATTGCGGCGCACCTCGCCGTCGAGCACGTAGGAGCCGGCCACGGTGCCGATCTTGGAGGCCACGAACACGGTGCGGATCTCGGCATGGCCGATGACTTCCTCGCGGCGCTCGGGCGCCAGCATGCCGGCCATCGCGGTCTTCAGCTCGTCCACGGCGTCGTAGATGATGCCGTAGTACTTGATGTCCACGCCGTTGCCCTCGGCCAGCTTGCGCGCGCCGACGTCGGCCCGCACGTTGAAGCCGATGACGATGCCCTTGGAGGCGATCGCCAGGTTCACGTCGGATTCGCTGATGCCGCCCACGCCGGCGTAGACCAGCTGCACCTTGACCTCGTCGGTCGACAGCTTGAGCAGCGACTGCGACAGCGCTTCCTGCGAGCCCTGCACGTCCGCCTTGATGATGATCGGCAGCGTCTTGACCTCGCCGGCCGTCATGTCGGAGAACATGTTCTCCAGCTTGGCGGCCTGCTGCTTGGCCAGCTTGGTGTTGCGGAACTTGCCGGCGCGGTAGGTCGCGATCTCGCGGGCGCGGCGCTCGTCGGCCATGACCATGAACTCGTCGCCGGCCTGCGGCACGTCGTTCAGGCCCTGGATCTCCACCGGGATCGAGGGGCCGGCCTCCTTGGTCGGGCGGCCGTCCTCGTCCAGCATCGCGCGCACGCGGCCCGAGGTCGAGCCGGCCAGCACCACGTCGCCGATCTTCAGCGTGCCGGACTGCACCAGCACCGTCGCCACCGGGCCGCGGCCCTTGTCGAGTTGCGCCTCGATGACCAGGCCCTTGGCCGCGGCATCCACCGGCGCCTTCAGCTCCAGCACCTCGGCCTGCAGCAGCACCTGCTCCAGCAGGTCGTCGATGCCCTGGCCGGTCTTGGCCGAGACGGCGACGAACGGCGAGTCGCCGCCGAACTCCTCGGGCACGACTTCCTCGGCCACCAGTTCGCTGCGCACGCGGTCCAGGTTGGCCTCGGGCTTGTCGATCTTGTTGACCGCCACCACGATCGGCACCTTGGCCGCCTTGGCGTGCTTGATGGCTTCCTTGGTCTGCGGCATCACGCCGTCATCGGCGGCCACGACCAGGATCACGATGTCCGTGGCCTGGGCGCCACGGGCGCGCATGGCCGTGAAGGCCTCGTGGCCCGGCGTGTCCAGGAAGGTGACGGTGCCGCGCGGCGTGTCGACGTGGTAGGCGCCGATGTGCTGCGTGATGCCGCCGGCCTCGCCGGCCGCGACCTTGGTGCTGCGGATGCGGTCCAGCAGCGAGGTCTTGCCGTGGTCGACGTGGCCCATGACGGTGACCACGGGTGCGCGCGGCAGGGCCTCGGCGGCCTGGGCCTGCACTTCCTCGTCGGTGAAGGCTTCCGGATCGTCCAGCGCCGCGATGACGGCCTTGTGGCCCAGTTCCTCGACCACGATCATGGCCGTGTCCTGGTCCAGCGGCTGGTTGATGGTGACCATCTGGCCCAGCTTCATCAGTTGCTTGATGACCTCGGACGCCTTGATCGACATCTTGTGCGCCAGCTCCGCGACCGTGATGGTCTCGGGCACGTGCACCTCGATCACGCGCTGCTCGGCCGGCGCGGCATGCGCCAGCTCGTCGCGGTGGTCGCCCCGGTCGCGGCGCCCGCCGCGCGGGCCGCTGCGCCAGTTGCCGCGGCCCACGCCGCCGCTGGAATCGCCGCGCGTCGGGATCGCCTTCTTCTTGGACGGATCGCCGGCCCAGGCCGAGGAGGTCTTGGCGGCCTTGATCTCCTTGCCGGCGCCGGCCGGTGCCGGCGCGCCGGGGCGCGCCGCCGCGCCGCCGGCGGCCGGCTTGTGCAGCGTGCCCTTGACGCCCGGCTTGGGCGCCTCGGCCGGCTTGGCGACCGGCTTGGGCTCTTCCTTCTTGGCGACCAGCACCTTCTTGGGCGCAGCCATCATCGAGCGGATCGCCGCGGCCTCGGCCTCGGCCTTGCGGCGCGCCTCGGCCAGCGCACGGGCGCGCGCGGCTTCTTCGTCGGCGCGCGCCTTGGATTCGGCGGCGGCCTTCTCGCGCTGGGCCGCCTCGGCTTCGGCCTTGGCCTTCGCCTTGGCTTCGGCTTCCGCCTTGGCCCTGGCCTCGGCTTCGACCTTGGCCCGGGCGTTGTCGCCGTGCGCCTGGCGCGCGGCATTCAGCGCATCGGCCTGGGCCTGGGCCTGCTCGGCGCTCCTGCTGCGCATGGTCTCGGCTGCCGCGACGGCCGCGGCAGCCGCCGCCGCTTCGCGGGCGGCCTGCTCGGCCGCCTCGCGCTCGCGACGCTCCTGCTCCGCCAGCTCGCGGCGTTCCTGTTCCTCGCGCTGGCGGCGCTGCGCGGCCAGTTCCTCTTCCTGGCGGCGCAGGGCCTCGGCCTGCTGGCGCGCCTCTTCCTCGCGGCGGGCCAACTCGGCCTCCTCCGCGAGGCGGGCCGCGTGCGCGGCCTGCTCGGCGGCGACGTCGCTTTCGGACATGTCGTCGCGCTTGACGAAGGTGCGCTTCTTGCGCACCTCGACCTGGATCGTGCGGGCGCGGCCGGAGGCATCGGCCTGCTTGATCTCGGTGGTCTGCTTCTTGACCAGCGTGATCTTCTTGCGCTCGCCGGCCGTGCCGTGACTGGCCTGCAGGTAGCTCAGCAGCTTCTGCTTGTCGGCCTCGGACAGGGTGTCGGTCGAGGAGTTCTTGGCCACGCCGGCTCCCTTGAGCTGTTCAAGCAGGGTCTCGGCGGGCTTCTTCAGTTCGGAGGCGAATTCAGCGACGGTGGTGGTGGACATGTGTTGCGCAACCTTTCATGGCCATTACTCGTGAGAGGCGGCATCGCTGCCGGCGAACCAGTGCTCGCGTGCCTTCATGATCAGGGCCGTGGCCTCGTCCGCGGACTGGCCGGTCATTTCCGTGAGTTCATCGACGGCCAGGTCGGCCAGGTCGTCGCGGGTATTCACCCCATTCGCATGGAGCTTGTCGATCATCTCGGCCGACAGGCCTTCGAGGTCGCGCAGGTCCTGCGACACCTCGCCGCCGCCCTCTTCCTTGGCGATCTCCATGGTCAGCAGCGCATCCTTGGCGCGGGCGCGCAGCTCGGTGACGGTTTCCTCGTCGAAGCTTTCGATCTCCAGCATCTCCTGCAGCGGCACGTAGGCCACTTCCTCCAGGCTGGTGAAGCCCTCGGCGATCAGGATGTCGGCGATCTCCTCGTCCACGTCGAGCTTTTCCATGAACAGCCGGCGGCTCTTGTCGGTCTCCTCGGCCTGCTTCTGCGCCGATTCCGCCGCGTCCATGATGTTGATCTTCCAGCCCGTCAGCTCGGAGGCCAGGCGCACGTTCTGGCCGCCGCGGCCGATCGCGATGGCCAGGTTCTCCTCGTCGACGACCACGTCCATCGCGTGGCGCTCCTCGTCCACGACGATGGAGGAGACGTTGGCCGGCGCCAGCGCGCCGATCACGAACTGGGCCGGGTCCTCGCTCCACAGCACGATGTCCACGCGCTCGCCGGCCAACTCGTTGGTGACCGCGTTCACGCGGGTGCCGCGCACGCCGACGCAGGTGCCGATCGGGTCGACGCGCTTGTCGTGCGAGACCACGGCGATCTTGGCACGCGAGCCCGGGTCGCGCGCGCAGGACTTGATCTCCAGCAGGCCCTGCTCGATCTCCGGCACCTCCTGGCGGAACAGCTCGACCATGTAGGCCGGCGAGGAGCGCGACAGGATGATCGGCGCGCCGCGCAGCGTCAGGTCGACCTCCATGATCATCGCGCGCACGCGGTCGCCGGTGCGCAGGTTCTCCTTGGGGATCATCTCGCCGCGGCGCAGCCGGCCCTCGACGCGGCCGCTCTCGACGATGATGTCGCCCTTGTCCATGCGCTTGACGGTGCCGACGAAGATCTTGTCGCCGCGGCTCATGAAGTCGTTCAGCAGCATCTCGCGCTCGGCGTCGCGGATCTTCTGCAGGATGACCTGCTTGGCGGCCATGGCGCCGATGCGGCCGATCGGCACGGACTCGACCGGCTTCTCGATGTAGTCGCCCTCCTCGATGTCGGGGATGTCCTCCTTGACGTCGGAGTACAGCTCCTCGGCATCGGGGTTCTGCAGGCCGGCCGCGTCGGGCACCACCAGCCAGCGGCGGAAGGTTTCGTACTCGCCGCTGTCGCGGTCCATGGCGACGCGGATGTCCACCTCGCCCTGGTAGAGCTTCTTGGTCGCCTGGGCCAGCGCGGCCTCGACCGCGCCGAACACGACGTCGCGCTCGACGTTCTTCTCGCGCGAGATCGCATCGACCAGCATCAGCATTTCGCGGTTCATGTCAGGCATCTCCTGCAGTCTTCATTCATCCTTCGGCGGGCGCGGCGCCGCCGCGGCCCTTGAAATTCACCACCGGCGCCAGGCGCGCCTCGCGCAGCTCGTCCAGCGCAAAGCCCAACACGTGCACGGGCACTTCCTCGGCCTTCTTCCTGCGGCCCGGCTTCTGGCCGGGCTTGGGCGCCGGCGGCTCGTCGCTCCACAGCAGCTGCCACGGCGCGGCGGCACCGGCCTCGGCGCGCTCCAGCCGGCCGCGGAACTTCTTGCGGTTGGCCGCCACCTGGCCGCCGGCCGCGGCGCCCAGCGGGGCCTTCAGCGTCACATCCACCAGCGCGCCGACGAAGCGCTCGAAATCGGCCTCGGTGCGCAGCGGGCGGTCGATGCCGGGCGAGGACACCTCCAGCCGGCGGTACTCGATGCCCTCGACCTCGAGCGCGAACTGCAGCTGGCGCGTGACCTTCTCGCAGTCCTCGACGGTGACGAACTGCTCGGCGGCCCCGGGCGTCCAGGGATGGTCGATCGTGATGCGCAACAAGCCCCCTGCGGAGCGTTCGATCTCCACCAGTTCGTACCCCAGACCTTGCACGGTCCTGGCCGTCAGCTCCTGCAATGCCACGTGTCCTTCACCCTCGGGAAAACGCGACCAAAAAAAAAGGGCCGGTAGTTACCCGCCCAGTTGGTCGTGAAACGTGGATTCTAGCGCAAATTGTAGGAAATTCGCCAGCCGTTCAGGCGGTCGCGGCAGCGACCAGCGCGCGGGTGTAGGCGTGGCGCGGCGCGCCCAGCACCTGGACGGCGGGGCCGGATTCGACGACCGCGCCGTCCTTCATGACGATCACCGCATGCGCCATCGCCCGCACCACGTCCACGTCGTGCGTGATCAGCAGGTAGGCCAGGCCGCGGGCGCGCTGCAGCCGCTGCAGCAGTTCCAGCACCTGCTTCTGGATCGTCACGTCCAGCGCGCTGGTGGGCTCGTCCAGCACCAGCAGCCGCGGCTGGACGATCAGCGCGCGGGCGACCGCGATGCGCTGGCGCTGGCCGCCAGAGAACTCGTGCGGGTAGCGCTGCAGCAGGCCCGGGAAGCGCTCGGCGGTCATGCCGACGTCGGCCAGCGCCTGGCGCACGCGCGTGCCGCGCTCGGCCAGCGGCAGCTCGGGCGCATGCACGCGCAGGCCCTCGCCGACGATCTCCTCGATCGTCATGCGCGGCGACAGCGAGGAAAACGGGTCCTGGAACACCACCTGCACGGCGCGGCGCAGCGCCAGGTCGGCGCGCCGGCCGCGGCCCCAGGCGCCGTCGGCCACGCCCAGCCGCCCTTCGGACGGCAGCAGCCCCAGCGCCGCCAGCGCCAGCGTGGACTTGCCGGAGCCCGATTCGCCGATCACGCCCAGCGTGCGGCCCGGCGGCACCGCGAAGTCCACGCCCTTGACGGCCTCGTAGCGGCCCTTGCGGAACCAGCCGGCCAGGCCGGGCAGCGCGACCGGGTAGCTCACGCGCAGCTGCTCCACCTGCAGCACCGGCGCGCCCTCGGCGGGCGTCTCGGCCACGTCGCGCCGCGGCCGGCTGTCGATCAGCCGCCGGGTGTAGGCATGGCGCGGCTGGCCGAAGATCGGCTCCACGCCGCCCTGCTCCACGACGTGGCCGGCCTCCATGACGGCCACGCGGTCGGCGAAGCGGCGCACCAGGTTCAGGTCGTGGGTGATCAGCAGCACGGCCATGCCGTTCCTGCGCTGCAGGTCCGACAGCAGGTCCAGGATCTGGCCACGCAGCGACACGTCCAGCGCCGTGGTCGGCTCGTCGGCCAGCAGCAGCGCCGGCTTGCAGGCCAGCGCCATGGCGATCATCGCGCGCTGGCGCTGGCCGCCGGAGAGCTGGTGCGGGTAGGCGGCGGCGCGCCGTTCCGGCTCGGAAATGCCGGTGCCGCCCAGCAGGCGGACGGCCTCGCGCCAGGCCTCGCCGCGCAGCAGCGCCTGCTTGAGCTGCAGCACCTCGGCGATCTGCTCGCCGACCGTGTACAGCGGGTTCAGCGCGGTCATCGGCTCCTGGAAGATCACCGCGATCTCCTGGCCGCGGATGGCGCGCAGCTCGCGCTCGGGCAGCCGCGCCAGATCGACCCAGCCGCCGCGGCTCTGGAACAGCGCGCGCCCGGACACGCCGGCCTGCGGCAGCAGGCGCAGCAGGCTCAGCGCCGTCACGGTCTTGCCCGAGCCCGATTCGCCGACCAGCGCCAGCTTCTCGCCCGGCGCAAGCTGCAGGTCCACGCCGTGCACCACGTCGTGGCCGCCGAAGGCCACGCGCAGCTGTTGGACGTCGAGCAGCAGCGGCCGGCTCATCGGTCGGCCTTGCGCGGGTCCAGCGCGTCGCGCAGCGCATCGCCCATGAAGGTCAGCAGCAGCAGCGTCACCACCAGCACGCCGAAGGTGGAGATCGAGATCCACCAGGCGTCGATGTTGGCCTTGCCCTGGCTCAGCAGCTCGCCCAGCGAGGGCGTGCCCGGCGGCACGCCCAGGCCCAGGAAATCCAGCGAGGTCAGCGCCAGGATGGCCGCGCTCATGCGGAACGGCAGGAAGGTGACGACCGGCACCATGGAATTGGGCAGGATGTGCCGCCACATGATCGCCAGGTCGGACACGCCCAGCGCGCGCGCGGCGCGCACGTAGTCCATCTGCCGGTTGCGCAGGAACTCCGCGCGCACGTAGTCCGACAGCCCCATCCAGCCGAACAGCGACAGCAGCGCCAGCAGCAGCGCCACGCTGGGGGCGAAGATCGCGCTGAAGATGATCAGCAGGTACAGCTCGGGCATGGAGCCCCAGAGCTCGATGAAGCGCTGGAACGCCAGGTCGGTCCTGCCGCCGAAGTAGCCCTGGATGGCGCCGGTCACGATGCCCAGCACCACGCCGATGGCGGTGAGCGCCAGCGCGAACAGCACGCTGACGCGAAAGCCGTAGACCAGCTGGGCCAGCAGGTCGCGGCCGCGGTCGTCGGTGCCGAACAGGTTCTCGCGCGAGGGCGCGGCCGGATTGGGCTGGCTGGCGAAGTAGTTCAGCGTGCGCGGGCCGTAGGGGTTGGGCGCGTAGACGGCCCAGTTGCCGCCGGTGGTGATGCGCGCGCGGATGAACGGGTCCAGGTAGTCGGCCGGCGTGTCGAAGTCGCCGCCGAACGTCGTCTCCGGATAGTCGCGCCAGACCGGGAAATAGGTCTGGCCCTCGTAGCGCACGACCAGCGGCCGGTCGGTGGACAGCACCTCGGCGCACAGGCTCAGCACGACCAGCGTGCAGAAGACCACCAGGCTCCAGAAGCCCAGCCGGTTGCGGCGGAAGCGCTGCCAGGCGCGCCGGCCGGGCGAGAGATGCGCCGGTTCGACCGCCGAGGCCGGCCCGGTCGCCGTGGTGATGGCGGCGCTGCTAGTCAAATTTCACCCGTGGATCCACCAGGACATAGCTGAGGTCGCTGAGCAGCTTGGTCACCAGGCCGATCAGCGTGAACAGGTACAGCGTGCCGAGCACCACCGGGTAGTCGCGCCGGATCACGCTCTCGTAGCTCAGCAGGCCCAGGCCGTCGAGCGAGAACAGCGTCTCGATCAGCAGCGAGCCGGCGAAGAAGGCGCCGACGAAGGCCGCCGGAAAGCCGGTGATGATGGGGATCAGCGCGTTGCGGAACACGTGCTTCCACAGCACGCGGCGTTCGTCCAGGCCCTTGGCGCGCGCCGTCAGCACGTACTGCTTGCGGATCTCCTCCAGGAACGAGTTCTTGGTCAGCATGGCGGTCACGGCGAAGCTGCCCAGCACCATGGCCGTGACCGGCAGCGCGATGTGCCACAGGTAGTCCACGATGCGCGCGCCCCAGCTCAGCTGCTCCCAGTTCGCCGAGGTCAGCCCGCGCAGCGGAAACCACTGCAGCTGCCCGCCGAAGATCACCAGCAGCGCCACGCCGAGCACGAAGCCCGGGATCGCATAGCCCACCAGCACGATCAGCGTGGTCACGAAGTCGAAGCGCGAGCCCGCGCGCACGGCCTTGGCCACGCCCAGCGGCACGGCGATGAGGTAGCTGATGAAGAAGGTCCACAGGCCCAGGCTGACGGAGACCGGCAGCTTCTCGACGATCAGCGCGCTGACGCTCTTGTTCTGCATGAAGCTCTTGCCCAGGTCGAACCGCGCGTACTGCCCCAGCATCTGGACGAAGCGCTCCGAGGCCGGCTTGTCGAAACCGTAGAGCGCCTTGATCTCCGCGATCTGCTGCTGGTCCAGCGCCCGCCCGCCGGCGCCGCCGGCCGCGCGGGCCTCCTTGTCGGTCAGCTGCGCGAGCAACTGCTCGGCGGGCCCGCCGGGCACGAACTGGATGATGGCGAAGTTCAGCAGCAGCACGCCGAACAGCGTCGGCAGCATCAGCAGCACGCGTCGTGCGATGTAGGCGACCATGTCGTTCCCGCTGCCTCGTCAGTTCGGCTCCAGCCACCACATGGTCAGCAGCCAGGAGCCCGCCAGCAGCCGCTGCGGCAGCGCCGGCTCGGGATGGCGCAGCCGCGGCTTGTGGGCCATGAAGTACTGCCTGCCGTAGTACATGGGCACCACGTAGTGCTGGTGGAGCAGGAAGCGGTCCAGCAGCCGCGTGGCGGCGGCCAGCGTTTGCCGGTCCGGGCTCGACACGATGAGCTCGATCAGCTCGTCCACCACCACGTCGCTGATGCCGCTCAGGTTCTGGCTGCCGTGCTCCTGCGCCGACTTCGACCCGAAGTCGTCGTACAGCTCGTTGCCCGGGCTGGACGAGCCGCCGAGGATGTTGATCGCCATGTCGAACGCGAACTCGTCCTGGCGCTTCTTGATCAGGCTCGGGTCGCGCAGCCGGATCCGCAGCTCGATGCCCAGCTTGGCCAGGTTGCGCACGTAGCTGCTCAGCACGCCTTCCGAGGCGCGGTCGGGCAGGTCCATTTCGATCACGAACGCCTCGCCGGCGGCGTTGCGCAGCGCCCCGTCGCGGAAGGTCCAGCCGGCCTCGCGCAGCAGCGCCTGCGCCTGCACCAGCTGGGCCCGCAGGCCCGCCGCCGTGTCGCCGGTGGCGGCCGGACGCGGCAGGGCGCCCTGCGTCATCGCCTCGTAGCGTTCGCGGTGCGGCAGGCGCGCCAGCAAGGCGCGCTCCTGCTCGCTCATGGCTGGCTGCGCCATCAGGTCGTCGCTGTTCTGGAAATAGCTCTGCGTGCGCGCACGCCGGCCGTAGAACAGGTGCTGGTTCATCCAGTCGAAGTCGAACGCCAGCGCCAGCGCCTGCCGCACCCGCACGTCGGCGAAGCGCGGCTGGCGCAGGTTCGGCACCAGCCCCTGCATGCCGGTGAAGCGCCGGTGCGCGATTTCCTCCTTGACCAGTTCGCCCGACTCGAAGCGCCTACCCCTGTAGCGGCGCACCCAGGCACTGATCGACGCCTCCTCCAGCGCATCCAGGGCGCCGGCCTTGAGCGACTCTTCCTCGCCGACACGGTCCTTGAAGTACTCGTAGTCGACCCGGCCGAAATTGAACATGCCCTTGCGGCTCGGCAGGTCCCGGGCCCAGTAGTCCTCGCGCAGCCGGTAGGAGATGCGGCGCCCGAACGCCACCTGGTCGATCACGTACGGGCCGCTGGCGATCGGCGCCTCGGAGACGACCTGGTCGAACGGCTTGCCCTCGCCCCAGCGCCGCGAGAACACCGGCAGCTGGCCGAGGATCATGTGCAGCTCCGAGTTGCGCCGCTTGAAGTCGAAGCGGATGGTCCGCTCGTCGACGACGACGGCGCCCTTCACGTCGGACCAGTACGAGCGGAAGGTCGGCGCCGCCTGCTTGCTCATCAGCGTGTCGAACGAATGCTTGACGTCCGCGGCCAGCACCGGCGCGCCGTCCGAGAAGCGCGCCGCCGGGTTCAGGCGAAAGGTCACGCTCAGGCCGTCGGCCGCCAGCGCGATGTCCTGCGCCAGCAGGCCGTAGGCCGTGAACGGCTCGTCCTCGCTGTGCGTCATCAGCGAGTCGAACAGCAGGCCGTATTCGGCGAACACGAAGCCGTTCGCCGAATAGCCCATGCCCGCGGGCGGGCGGCCGCGCAGCGTGAACGGGTTCAGCTTGTCGAAGCTGCCGCTGGCCGACAGCGTGATCGCGCCCCCCTTGGGCGCGTCCGGGTTGACGTAGTCGAAGTGCGCGAACGTCGGCGGGTACTTGGGCTCGTAGCCCATGCCCACGGCGTACACGGCCCATGCGGGAGCCGCGCGAAACACCGACAGCACGAGCAACAGGAGCAGCCAAACCCGCATGCGACAATTCTGCATCAATCCCCTTGCGCGCCCGGGCGAACCCTGAACGAACGCGCCCGGGAGCGCTGTGCCCCCCGCAACCCGAACGAGAACCGACGACATGGGATTCCTCACTGGCAAGAAGCTGCTGATCACCGGCGTGCTGTCCAACCGATCCATCGCCTACGGCATCGCCAAGGCCTGCCACGAACAGGGTGCGGAGCTGGCCTTCAGCTACGTGGGCGAGCGCTTCAAGGACCGCATCACCGAGTTCGCGGCCGAGTTCGGTTCCACCCTGGTGTTCGACTGCGACGTGGGCGACGACGCGCAGATCGACCGGCTCTTCGCCGACCTGGCGCAGACCTGGCCCAAGTTCGACGGCTTCGTGCACAGCATCGGCTTCGCGCCGCGCGAGGCCATCGCCGGCGACTTCCTCGAAGGCCTGTCGCGCGAGGCGTTCAAGATCGCGCACGACATCAGCGCCTACAGCTTCCCGGCCATGGCCAAGGCGGCCTTGCCCTACCTCGGCGACAAGTCCGCGCTGCTGACGCTGACCTACCTGGGCGCCGTGCGCACCGTGCCGAACTACAACACCATGGGCCTGGCCAAGGCCAGCCTGGAAGCCTCGGTGCGCTACCTGGCCGGCTCGCTGGGCCCCCGCGGCATCCGCGTGAACGGCATCAGCGCCGGCCCGATCAAGACGCTGGCCGCCAGCGGCATCAAGGGCTTCGGCAAGCTGCTGCCGGCCGTAGCCGCCGTCTCGCCGATCCGCCGCAACGTGACCATCGAGGACGTGGGCAACGTGGCGGCCTTCCTGCTGTCGGACCTGGCCGGCGGCGTCACGGCCGAGATCACCTATGTGGACGGCGGCTTCAGCCAGGTGGTCGGCGGGCTCGACGAATAGCCTGCGGCGCGCGCTGCTGCTGGCAACGCTGGCGGCGGCCCTGCCCGCCGTTGCCGCGCCGCCGCGGCTGATGCTGGCCAACGTCTACCGCCGCGGCATGCCGTTGGCCGGCTACTGGGTCAGCGAGAAATACGACGGCGTGCGCGGCTACTGGGACGGCCGCCAGCTGTTCACCCGCGGCGGCGAACGCATCACCGCGCCGGACTGGTTCACGGCGCCGCTGCCGGCGCTCCCGATGGACGGCGAACTCTGGGCCGGCCGCGGCCGCTTCGAGCAGGCGCTGTCCACGGTGCGCGGCCAGCGGCCCGTGGACGGGGCCTGGCGTGCGATGCGCTTCATGGTGTTCGACCTGCCGGCCGAGCCCGGCGACTTCGACGCGCGGCTGGCCCGCCTGCGCCGGCTGCTGCCGGTCGCCGGCGCGCCCTGGGCCGTGCCCGTGCCACAGCACCGCGCCACCACGCACGCCGCGCTGCAGGCCGAGCTGGACCGCGTCGTGCGTGCTGGCGGCGAAGGCCTGATGCTGCACCTGGGCAGCGCGCCCTACCGCAGCGAACGCAGCGACGACCTGCTGAAATTCAAGCCCCACGACGACGCCGAGGCCCGCGTGATCGCGCTGCTGCCCGGCCGCGGCCGGCACGCCGGCCGCCTGGGCGCCCTGCTGGTGGAAACGGGCGAAGGCCGGCGTTTCCGGCTCGGCACCGGCTTCACCGACGCCCAGCGCGCCGACCCGCCACCCGTCGGCAGCCTGGTCACCTACCGCTACGACGGCCTGAACGCCAGCGGCCTGCCACGCCACGCGCGCTTTTTGCGCGTGCGCGGGGACGCCGATCAGATCGTGCGGCCGTAGGGCCCGTTGCTGCCGACCTGGATCACGTCCTCGGCGCGCGTGACCTTCTGCGATTCGGGCATGGGGGCGCCCTCGGCCACGCAGTCGGCGTAGTAGTGCACCTTGCCGTGCTCGTCCTCGATCTCCACCAGGCCGTGGATGTCGGTCTCGAAGCCCGGGCACAGCAGGTTGAACTCGCGCGAGAACTTCAGGTAGTCCACGATCTTCTTGTTGAAGACCTCGCCCGGGATCAGCAGCGGGATGCCCGGCGGGTACGGCGTGACCAGGCTGGTGGTGATGCGCCCTTCCAACTCGTCGATCGGCACCCGCTGGGTCTTGCGGTGGGCAATGTGGGCGTAGGCGTCGCTGGGCTTCATGGCCGGCTGCAGGTCCGACAGGTACATCTCCGTCGTCAGCCGCGCGACGTCGTACCGGGCGTAGAGCTGGTGCACGTGCTGGCACAGGTCGCGCAGGCCCATGCGCTCGTAGCGGCGGTGCTGCTGGCAGAACTCCGGCAGGATGCGCCACATCGGCTGGTTCTTCGCGTAGTCGTCCTTGAACTGCTGCAGCGCCGCCAGCAGCGTGTTCCACCGGCCCTTGGTGATGCCGATCGTGAACATGATGAAGAAGCTGTACAGCCCGGTCTTCTCCACGATGATCCCGTGCTCGGCCAGGAACTTGGTGACGATGCTGGCCGGGATGCCCTCGGCCGCGAAGTTGCCGTCCAGGTCCAGCCCCGGCGTGACCACGGTGGACTTGATCGGGTCCAGCATGTTGAAGCCGTCGGCCAGTTCGCCGAAGCCGTGCCACTGCGCGGCCCGCGCCTCGCCCTTGATGATCCAGTCGTCGGCGCGGCCGATGCCTTCCTCGACCAGGCGCTCGGGCCCCCAGACCTTGAACCACCATTCGCCGTCGCCGAACTCCTGCTCGACCTTGCGCATCGCACGGCGGAAGTCCAGCGCCTCCAGGATGCTCTCTTCCACCAGCGCCTTGCCGCCGGGCGGCTCCATCATCGCCGCGGCCACGTCGCAGCTGGCGATGATGGCGTACTGCGGGCTGGTCGAGGTGTGCATCAGGAACGCCTCGTTGAACAGGTGGCGGTCCAGCTTGCGGTGCTGCGAGTCCTGCACCAGCACGTGGCTGGCCTGGCTGATGCCGGCCAGCAGCTTGTGCGTGGACTGCGTGGCGAACACCAGCGACTCCTTGGGCCGCGCGCGGCGCTTGCCCATGGCGTGGTAGGCGCCGTAGAACGGGTGGAAGGCGGCGTGCGGCAGCCAGGCCTCGTCGAAGTGCAGCGTGTCCACGTAGCCGTCCAGCATGCGCTTGATGGTCTCGGTGTTGTAGAGCACGCCGTCGTAGGTGGACTGCGTGACCGTCATCACGCGCGGCTTGACCGTGTCCGCGTCCACGCCCCGCAGCAGCGGGTTGGCGCGGATCTTCTCCCGGATCGCGTCGGGCGAGAACTCCTGCTCGGGGATCGGGCCGATGATGCCGTAGTGGTTGCGCGTCGGCTTCAGGAACACCGGGATGGCGCCGGTCATGATGATCGCGTGCAGGATGGACTTGTGGCAGTTGCGGTCCACCACCACCACGTCGCCCGGCGCCACGGTGTGGTGCCAGACCATCTTGTTCGAGGTCGAGGTCCCGTTGGTCACGAAGAAGCAGTGGTCGGCGTTGAAGATGCGCGCCGCGTTGCGCTCGCTCTCGGCCACCGGGCCGGTGTGGTCCAGCAGCTGGCCCAGCTCCTCCACCGCGTTGCACACGTCCGCGCGCAGCATGTTCTCGCCGAAGAACTGGTGGAACATCTGGCCGACCGGGCTCTTGAGGAAGGCCACGCCGCCCGAGTGGCCGGGGCAGTGCCAGGAGTACGAGCCGTCCTCGGCATAGTCCAGCAGCGCCTTGAAGAACGGCGGCTGCACGCCCTCCAGGTAGCTCTTGGCCTCGCGGATGATGTGGCGCGCCACGAACTCCGGCGTGTCCTCGAACATGTGTATGAAGCCATGCAGCTCGCGCAGGATGTCGTTGGGCATGTGCCGCGAGGTCTTGGTCTCCCCGTACACGTAGATCGGCACGTCCAGGTTCTTGCGCCGCACCTCCTCGATGAACTTGCGCAGGTTCA
Source organism: Pseudorhodoferax sp. (assembly GCF_047601025.1). Classification (NCBI taxonomy): domain Bacteria; kingdom Pseudomonadati; phylum Pseudomonadota; class Betaproteobacteria; order Burkholderiales; family Comamonadaceae; genus Pseudorhodoferax; species Pseudorhodoferax sp. The sequence continues at coordinate 4,269,352 of NZ_JASGJZ010000001.1, read as the reverse complement.
GCACCGCGGGGTCCAGGTCCGGGCCGGCGCCGAACTCCTCGTCGTCGATCGACAGGATGAAGGCGCTGGCGCGGCTTTGCTGCTGCGCGAACTGCGACAGGTCGCCGTAGCTGGTGACGCCCAGCACCTCGAAGCCCTCGCTCTCGATCGCCTGGGCCAGCGCGCGGATGCCCAGGCCGGAGGTGTTCTCCGAACGGTAGTCCTCGTCGATGATGACGATGGGAAAGCGGAATTTCATGGGCGGCTCCGGGCCTGGGGAAATGCGAAGGCGCGAAGTGTAAGGACAATGTATTTCCGTCCGAAGGCGGGCTGCGGCATTTGTCCCACAATGCGGCGCTGATCCAATGAAGGAGGCCTTCCATGGGCATCGCCGATTCGACCGTCTGGTGGCTGCTGGCCGGCGCCTGCGTGGTGGCCGAGATGCTGACCGGCACGTTCTACCTGCTGATGCTGGCGCTGGGCTTCGCGGCCGCCGCGCTGGCCAGCTACCTGGCGATCGGCATGAGCGCGCAGGTGGCCACGGCGGCCATCGTCGGCGGCGGCGCCGTGGCCCTCTGGTACGCGGTGCGCAGCGCGCGCGGCCGCAGGAAGCACGCCGAGGCCGACCCCGCCCTGAACCTGGACATCGGCGAGACGCTGACGGTAGACCACTGGGCGCCGGACGGCACGGCCTCCGTACACTACCGCGGCGCGCGCTGGACCGTGGTGCCGCACGGCCGGCAGCCGCCGGTGGCCGGGCTGCACCGCGTGGTCGGCGTGGTCGGCAACCGGCTCGTGGTGGACAAGGCCTGAACAGGAGATTCGTGGATGGAAGTCGCTCTCGTACTGCTGGTCATCGCGGCAGTCTTCATTTCGCAGTCGATCAGGGTCGTGCCGCAGCAGAACGCCTGGGTGGTGGAGCGGCTGGGCAAGTACCACAGCACGCTGTCGCCGGGCCTGAATTTCCTGATCCCGTTCATCGACAAGGTGGCCTACAAGCACAACCTGAAGGAAATCCCGCTGGACGTGCCCAGCCAGGTCTGCATCACGCGCGACAACACGCAGCTGCAGGTCGACGGCATCCTGTACTTCCAGGTCACGGACCCGATGCGCGCGAGCTACGGCTCGTCCAACTACGTGGTCGCCGTCACGCAGTTGGCCCAGACCTCGCTGCGCAGCGTGATCGGCAAGCTCGAGCTCGACAAGACCTTCGAGGAGCGCGACATCATCAACGCCCAGGTCGTCGCCGCCATCGACGAGGCGGCGCTGAACTGGGGCGTGAAGGTGCTGCGCTACGAGATCAAGGACCTGACGCCGCCGGCCGAGATCCTGCGCGCGATGCAGGCGCAGATCACGGCCGAGCGCGAGAAGCGCGCGCTGATCGCCGCGTCCGAGGGCCGGCGCCAGGAGCAGATCAACATCGCCACCGGCGAGCGCGAGGCGTTCATCGCGCGCTCCGAAGGCGAGAAGCAGGCCGCCATCAACCAGGCCCAGGGCGAGGCGGCGGCCATCACGGCCGTGGCCGACGCCACGGCCCAGGCCATCGAGCGCGTGGCCGCGGCGGTCCGCCAGCCCGGCGGCAGCGAGGCCGTTCAGCTGAAGGTGGCCGAGAGCGCCGTCGGCGCCTACAGCAAGGTCGCCGCCGACGCGACCACCACGCTGATCGTGCCGAGCAACATGACCGACGTGGCCGCGCTGATCGGCTCGGCCATGCAGATGGTCCGCGCGCAGCCGCCCAAGCCGTGAAAACCTACGAACGAACCACCCGCACCGCAAGGCCGCCCATGAGCACCCGTTCGCAGCGTCGTCTCCGCACCCGGGGCCTCGCCCTGCGAGCCGCAGAACGCCGGGCCGCGTGCGGGTGTTGCAGTCCCCGCCCTGGCACCCGCCAGGGCGGCGGCCTGCGCCGACGCCTGTGGCCCGGCGCACCCCGTCGTCGGCGCGATCGGTTCGTTCACCGCTTCTGAGCCGGGCCATGGAACACAACGTACTGGGTTCCGAACTGGTGCCGTGCTCCTACGACCCGCTGACCGGCTACTTTCGCGACGGCTGCTGCAACACCGACGCGACCGACCTGGGCGCGCACGTGGTCTGCGCGCGCATGACCGCCGAGTTCCTGGAGTTCTCCAGGCGCCGCGGCAACGACCTGAGCACGCCGCGCCCCGAGCTGCGTTTTCCCGGCCTCAAGCCCGGCGACCGCTGGTGCCTGTGCGCTGCCCGCTGGAAGGAGGCGCACGAAGCCGGCTGCGCGCCCTGGGTGGTGCTGGAGTCCACGCACATCGGCGCGCTGGAATTCGTGCTGCTGGAAGACCTGCAGCGCCACGCCTGGCCGCAGCGGAGTCCCTCGAATTGACTGCTACAATCGCGGGCTTCCCACGGAGCGGTGGATGAGTGGTTTAAGTCGCACGCCTGGAAAGCGTGTGTGGGTTAATAGCCCACCGCGGGTTCGAATCCCGCCTGCTCCGCCAAGATTCGATCGCATGGGACCCATGCAGTCCCGAACGATCACGTGAAGCCCTGCTCTGCAGGGCTTTTTCGTTTCATGGCGTCCGTTCAAAGAGGCCTTGGGCTTGCTGGCCAAGGCGGTCGACCGGACACGAGCGACCTCGCGGCCCGCTGCCACACCTTCCCCGGATCGAACCTTCGCCGGTCAGCCAGCGAAAGCGAACGCGGCATGCCGCTGGCGGCCTCGGTCGCGCAGCATGTACGTCCTGCGGACCACAACGCATTCCGGTTCGCCTGGGTTTCCTGATCCGGTCAGCCCGATGCCTGCCTCGCAGGGGCGTGCGTCAAGCAATTCGGAGCGGTCCAGTTGTCCCGATCGCGCGTGGGCAACACTGTGGACAACCCTATGACAATCTTCCGGACGCGTTGCCAGATGCGGGTTGCGGCCACGGTGCCTACCGAATAGGCAGGAACGCCGAACGCAGGAGTCCGACGCTCCGTGCCTGAAAACGGTGACGGCCCGGACGCCGGGCCGTCCACGATGCCGACGCACATTTCTCGTGCGGAGCCGGGACGGACACGGGAGACCGATCCGGCCCGAAAGCCCGGGCCGGCGCGCGGACTATTCGCAGCGCGCGCGGATCTCGGGCGGAATCGGCAGCGCACACAGCCGGCCGTCGGGCCGCTTGCCGCCGAAGATGCGCACGTCCTCCGCTTCCAGGATCAGCGTCTCGCCCTCGGGGTCGTGGCGCGTCACGCGGTAGCCCTGCACGAAGCTCTTCTCGCGCCACTCGCGCACGGCGACGGCGATGTGCAGCGTGTCGCCGTAGCTGGCGGTGCGGACGAAGCGGGCCTTGGTGTCCACCAGCGGCGTGCCGATCACGCCCAGGGTCGCGGCCGTCTCTTCCCAGCGCGGCACGCCGCATGCGGCGAAGAAGTGGCGCGAGGCCGCGTCGAGCCAGCCGAAGAAGTTCGGGTACCAGACGATGCCGGCCGGGTTGCAGTCGCCGAACTCGACGCGGACGTCGTAGGTGATGGTCTTGTTGCTCATGCCCGGATTGTCCCCCGGCCCCCCGGAGAGCACGGCGTTCAGTCGATGCGCTCGAAGACGATGTCCTGCGCACCTTCCCACAGCACCTTCACGCCCAGCGCGCGCAGGTTTTCCTTGCCTTCGACGACGGTGAGGAAGTGGTTGCCCGCGAGCTGGCCCAGCTTGCTGGCGAAGCTGCAGGCGCCGTAGGCCATGATGATCTCGGTCTCGCTGTAGCCGCCGGGGTAGAACAGGATGTCGCCGACCGACGGGTGGCTGGTGTGGTTCTCGAAGCCCACCGGCTGGCCGCCGAGTTCGAGTTTCCACTCGCCCAGCGGCACCCAGCAGCCCTCCCCGCTCCAGCGCACGTGGATGATCTTCTGCCGGTAGGGCAGCAGCGACAGGAAGGCTTCGACGGTCCGGGGGGCATCGGGATGCGTCTCGGCGATGAAGGTGTGGCCGGCGGCCTGGATGCGGATGCGGGTCATGGGTCGGTTCAATCCAGCAGTTGGCTGAGGAAAAGGCGGGTGCGCTCGTGGCGCGGGTTGCCGAAGAATTCCTGCGGTGGCGCTTCCTCGACGATGCAGCCGCGGTCCATGAAGATGACGCGGTTGGACACTTGGCGCGCGAAGTTCATCTCGTGCGTGACCGACAGCATGGTCATGCCGTCCTCGGCCAGCGACACCATCGTGTCGAGCACTTCCTTGACCATCTCGGGGTCGAGCGCGGAGGTGGGCTCGTCGAACAGCATCACCTTCGGGCCCATGCACAGCGCGCGGGCGATGGCCACGCGCTGCTGCTGGCCGCCCGAGAGTTCGGACGGGTACTTGTGCGCCTGCTCGGGGATGCGCACGCGCTCCAGGTAGGCCATCGCCACGTCCTTCGCTTCCCTGGGCGTGTACTTCTTGCTCCACACCGGCGCCAGCGTGCAGTTCTCCAGGATGGTCAGGTGCGGGAACAGGTTGAAGTGCTGGAACACCATGCCCACGTCGCGCCGCACCGCATCGATGCGCCGCATGTCGTTGGTGAGCTCCACGCGGTTGACCACGATCTGGCCTTCCTGGTGCTCTTCCAGCCGGTTGATGCAGCGCAGCAGCGTCGACTTGCCCGAGCCCGACGGGCCGCAGATCACGATGCGTTCGCCGCGCCGCACTTCGAGGTCGATGTCCTTGAGCACCTGGAAGTCGCCGTACCACTTCTGCACGCCGACCATGCGGATGACGAGTTCGGCTCTTCCGTCCGCTGCGTCGACCCGGGAAGCGGAAAGGGAGGCGGAAAGAGATGCGGTCATGGGCAGGCTCCGCGGTTTCAGGTGGAAGAGGATGCGCGCAGGCCCAGCTCGGCCACGATGCGGCGCGCCGCGGCATGGCCCGCGGCATCGAGCGGCAGCCGCGGCGGGCGCGGGTCGCCCACGGGCAGGCCCATGGCCGCCAGAAGGGCCTTGGTGCCGGCCACGTAGGACTGGCCGGCCACGAAGTCGATCATCGGGAAATGGCGGAAGGCGATCTCGCGCGCGTCGGCGAAGCGGCCGGCCTGCACGAGGTCGTGGATGCGCGCCATCTCGCGCGGCGCACCATTGGAGGGCACGGCCGCCCAGCCGACGGCGCCTTCGACATAGGACTCGTAGCCCATGATGCCGCCGAACACGTGCATGCGTCCGTCGGTCAGGCGCACGATGTCGCGCACGCGCGTCACCTCCAGCGTCGATTCCTTGATGTAGCGGCAGTTGTCGATCTCCGACAGCTTCGCCACGAGCGGCGGACGCAGGTCGATGTTGGTCACCGCCGGGTTGTTGTAGACCATGATCGGAATGCCGATCGCATCGGAGATCGCGCGGTAGTGCGCCAGCACCTCGGCATCGGTGGGCGTGCAGTAGAACGGCGGCAGCACCATCACGCCGTCGGCGCCCAGCGCCTCGGCCTGGCGGCTGCGGCGGACGGCCACGCGCGTGTCCTCGGCCGTCGTGCCGATGAGCACCGGCACCCGGCCCGCCGCGCGGCGGATCACGGTGGCCGCCACCTGCTCGAACTCCTCGTCGCCGAGCGAGAGGAACTCGCCAGTCGAGCCCAGCGGAATCAGGCCGTGGATGCCGGACTCGATCTGCCAGTCCACATAGCGTTCGAGGGTGGACAGGTCGACCGCGCCTTCGGCATCGAAGGGCGTGACCATGATGGTGTAGGTGCCGCGGAAGGTCTTCATTGCGTGTTCTCCTGTCACGCCGGCAGCAGGCCGGCGGCCGCCAGCGCGGCATGGATGCGCGTGGTCTCGGCATCGTCCAGCGGCAGCAGCGGCGGGCGCGGCGCCGGATGCCGCAGGCGGCCCATGAGCTTGAGCGCGGTCTTCATGCGGTTGTGGATGTCGAGGTAGGGCGCGCGGTAGAACACGCGGCACAGCGGCACCAGGCGCGCGTTCGCCGCGCGCGCCGCGGCCAGGTCGCCGGCCGACATGGCCTCGTGCAACGCGACCAGCAACGGCGCGGCCACGCTGCCCAGGCCCGACAGGATGCCGTCGCCGCCGTAGGCCAGCGAGGCCATGAGCCAGCTGTTGTTGCTGGTGAGCATCGCCATCGGGCGCGGCAGGCCGCGCAGCACGGCCAGCACGTCTTCGTACAGGTCGGGCGCGTCGCTGCCGTCCTTCACGCCGACGATCTGCGGCACCTCCTCGCACAGGCGCTGCACCAGCGCGGGGCTGAAGGCCTGGCCCGAGGTACGCGAGAGCTGGAACAGCACGATCGGCAGGTCGCTGGCGGCCGCCACCTCGCCGACGAAGCGGCGGGCCATGTCGGGCCGTGCCGCCGCGCCCTGGGCGAAGAGCGCGGGCGGAAAGAGCAGCAGGCCGCCGGCACCGGCGGCCGCCGCCTCGCGCGCCAGCCGGCAGGCGCCGCGCGGATCGTCGGCCACGATGCCGGCCACCACCGGCACGCCGCCCGATGCCTCGGCCGCGAGCGCGACGACGCGGCCGCGTTCGGCGAAGTCCAGCGAGGTGGTCTCGCCGGCATGGCCGTTGACGACCACCGCACGCACGCCGCGCGTGCCGGCCACGTCGGCGATGTGGGCCTGGAGCGCCGCGGCGTCGATGCCGCCGTCAGGCGTGAAGGGGGTGAGAGTGGCGGGCCAGACGCCGCCGCCGCAAATGCGCAAGGACATGTCGATCCATGGGTCGGTGAGGCTGTCAGTATGGAGCATCATTGCAATCGATTGCAATCAATATGACAATTATCCCGACAAGATTGTCATGGAATTGCGAAAACTCAACGGATAGAGCTAGCATAAAAATATGCAAACGATTGCAATCAACGCCCCATCCCGGGGCACATCCGGAAGTGCACCATGGCGGTGACGCTGCGCGACGTGGCGCGTGCCGCCGACGTTTCCGTGGCCACGGCATCGCGCGCCCTGGCCGGTTCGAGCCTCATCAACCAGGCCACCATGCGGCACGTGGTGCAGATCGCCGCTGCCCTGGGCTACCGCACCAACAACTTCGCCCGTGCGCTCAAGACCAAGAGTTCGCGCCTCATCGGCCTGACGGTCCACAACCTGGAAAACGCCTCCTTCCAGGTGCTGGCCTCGGTGGCCCAGGCCCGGATGCAGGCGGCGGGCTACCAGGTCATCCTCAGCATCAGCCGCGACGATGCGGCGCAGGAGAAGGAAATCCTGCGCACGCTGGTCGACCACGGCGTCGACGGCCTGATCGCCGTGCCCACCGGCGCCAACGGCGCCCAGCTGCTGGCGATGGAGCACGCCGAGATCCCCGTCATCTGCGCGGTGCGGCAGGCGGGCGCCGCGCCGCTCGAATCGGTGCTGGCCGGCGACCTCGACGGCGCCTACAACGGCACCCGGCACCTGCTGGAGCTGGGGCACCGGCGCATCGGACTGATCGTGGGCCCCGGCGAGACCACCTCCGGCAAGGAGCGCCTGGCGGGCTACCGCCGCGCCATGCACGAAGCGGGCCTGCCCATCGACCCGTCCCTCGTCCAGGCCGGCCGCTACCTGCCCGCCACCGGCGTCGCGGCGGCCAGCGCGCTGCTGTCGCTGCCCGAGCCGCCGACGGCACTGTTCGTCGCCAACCACGAATCGTCGGTCGGCGTGCTGCGCGTGATCGCCGAGCGCGGCCTGTCGGTGCCCCGGGACCTGTCGCTGCTGTTCTACGAAGACTCGCCCTGGTTCGAGTGGCAGCGCCCGGCCATCAGCGTGGTCGACAGCGGCGCGGCCGAAATGGCCAACCTGGCCGTGGATCGGCTGCTGCAGCGCCTGGGCGGCGTCTCCAACAGCGGCCGCGAATACCGCGTGGGCTCGCGCCTGATCGAGCGCGCGTCCTGCCTGAACCTGTCCAACTCCTGAATCGCATGCCTTACGTGGAAATCCTGGCGCCCCGCGCCGACACCGCCCGCAAACGGGAACTCGCCGGCGTCGTGACGCGCGGCATCGTCGACGGCTTCGGCGTCCTGCCGTCGACCGTGACCATCTACTTCCAGCCGGTCGAAGGCGCCGACTACGCCCACGCGGGCGCGCTGGGCCTGCCCGAAGCGGGCGGCTCGCGCGTGTTCGTGAAGGTGCACGCCTACCGGCGCAGCCCGCAGGAGCGGCGCGCCGTCGCCGCGGCCGTCACGCCCGCGCTGGCGGCCTGCTTCGATACCTCGAGCCCCAACGTTGCCGTGTATTTCCTCGACCGCGAGCGCGACGAAGTCGCGCACGACGGCCACCTCGCCAGCGACGAGCCGGCCTCCAGCACCGCCGACTGAATCCGACATGAGCCACTTCTACACCGACGACCAGATTTCCCTGCGCGACACCGCGCGCCGCTTCGCGGAGGCCGAGGTGCTGCCGCGCGCCGCCGCCATCGACCGCGAGGACCGCTTCGACCGCCCCCTCTACCGCGCCATGGCCGAGCTGGGCCTGTTCGGGACGAGCCTGCCCCAGGCCGCCGGCGGCTCGGGCTTCGACACCGTCGGCACCTGCCTGGTGATGGAGGAGCTGGCGCGCTGCAGCGGCGCCATCGGCAACGCCTTCGCGATCCCGGTCGAGGCGGCGCTGTTCCTGCACCACCACGGCAACGAAAGCCAGAAGGCGCTGATCCCCGGCATCCTCGACGGCTCCATCGTCATGGCCACGGCCATGACCGAGCCCGACTACGGCTCCGACACGGCCAGCATCACGACCTCGGCCAGGCGCACCGCCGACGGCTGGGTGATCAACGGCACCAAGGCCTGGGTCACCCTGGGCGGCGTGGCGGACCGCATCATGGTCTTCGCACGCACCGGCAAGGACGCGGGCCACCGCGGCATCAGCTGCTTCATGGTCGATGCCCGCCAGAAGGGCGTGAGCCGCGGCAAGAACGAGGAACTGCTGGGCATGCACGGCCTGGAGGACTGCCAGATCGTGCTGGAGGACGTCCTCGTGCCCGGGAACGCGCTGATCGGCGCCGAGAACACGGCCTTCAAGACCGCGATGGGCAACTTCAACTTCAGCCGCCTGCTGATGTCGTCCATGGCGCTGGGCATGGCCCAGGCCGCGATGGAGGACGCCGTGGCCTACGCCACCACGCGCAAGCAGTTCGGCGGCCCCATCATGGGCTTCCAGGCGATCCAGTTCATGGTGGCCGACATGTCCACCGACATCGCCGCCGCGCGGCTGCTGATCCACCACGCGGCGCGCCTGTGCGACGCCGGCCTGCCCTATGCCAAGGAAGCCGCGCACGCCAAGCTCTTCACCACCGACATGGCGATGCAGCACGTGTCGAACGCGCTGCAGATCCATGGCGGCAACGGCTACTCGCGCGACTACCGCATCGAGCGCCTGTTCCGCGACGTGCGCCTGGCGCAGATCTACGAAGGCACCAACCAGATCCAGCGCGTGATCATCGCGCGCCAGGTCGAGAAAGAACTGGCCTGAGGAGCGCCCCATGATCAGCTGCATCACAGCCGACGAAGCCGCGGCCCTCCTGCGCGACGGCGACTTCGTCATCACCGGCGGCAACGGCGGCTCCGGCGTGCCGGAGGCGCTCTTCGAGGCGGTCGAGCGCCGCTTCCTGGCCGGCCGGGGCCCGCACGCCATCACGCTCTTCCACGTCACCGGCGTGGGCGCGCTGACCGAAAAAGGCCTGTGCCGCTTCGCGCACCCCGGGCTGGTGCGCCGCGTGATCGGCGGCAACTTCGGGATGCAGCTGCCGTTCATCCAGATGATCGTGAACGACGAGGTGGAGGCGTACAACTTCCCGCAGGGCGTGATGACGCACCTGTGCCGCGCGATGGCCGGCCGCCAGCCGGGCGTGCTCACGCACGTGGGCCTGGGCACCTACATGGACCCGGCCCAGGACGGCGGCCGCATGAACGCGCGCACCACCGAGCCCTTGGTGGAGCGCGTGCGCGTGGCCGGCGCCGACTACCTCTTCTACCGCGCCCCCGGCGTGCCCAGCGTGGCGCTCATCCGCGGCACCTCGGTCGACGAGGACGGCTACGTCAGCATGGAGCACGAGGCCACCGCGCGCGAGGACCTGTCGATGGCGCAGGCCGTGCACAACGCAGGCGGGCTGGTGATCTGCCAGGTCGAGCGCCGCGTGCGCCGCGGCACGCTGCACCCGCACATGGTGAAGATTCCCGGCTTCCTGATCGACCACGTGGTGGTCGAGCCCGAGCAGTTGCAGACCTACACCACGCGCTACGACCCGGCCCGCTGCGGCGAGACGCGCCTGCCCTCCAGCGGCATCGCGCCCGACCCGATGGACGCGCGCCGCGTGGTGGCGCGCCGCGCCGCCTTCGAGCTGCGGCCCGGCGACGTGGTGAACCTCGGCGTCGGCATCTCGGCCATGATCCCCAACGTCGCGGCCGAAGAAGGCATCGACGAGCTGATCACGCTCACCGTCGAATCGGGCGTGGTCGGCGGCGTGCCGGGCCATGCCCGCGAGTTCGGCACCGCGGTGAACCCGCGCGTCATCCTCGACCAGGGCTACCAGTTCGACTTCTACGACGGCGGCGGCCTGAACTGCGCCTTCCTGTCCTTCGCCGAGGTGGATGGCCAGGGCAACGTCAACGTGACGCGCTTCGGCCGCCGCTACGACGGCGCGGGCGGCTTCATCAACATCACGCAGAACACGCAGCGCCTGGTGTTCAGCGGCTCGCTGACCGGCGGCGACGCCGACATCCGCGTCGAGGACGGGCAGCTCGCGATCCGCCGCGACGGCAAGTTCCGCAAGTTCGTGCCGGCCGTGGGGCAGATCAGCTTCTCCGGCGCGCTGGCGCGCCAGCGCGGCCAGCAGGTGACCTTCGTGACCGACCGCGCCGTGTTCGAACTCGAAGCCGACGGCATCGTGCTGACCGAGGTCGCGCCGGGCGTGCGGCTGAAGGAGGACGTGCTCGACCAGGTAGGCTTCGAGGTGCGCGTGAGCGCGTCGCTCAGGACCATGGACCCGCGCATCTTCCGGCCCGGCCCGATGGGCATGCACGCCGCGTTCGTCGCCCAGGCGCCGCGGCAGCGTGCGCGCCGGGCGGCCGGCCAGGAGGCCGCACGATGAACCCGTCGCACGAGTTGTGGTTCGAGGACGTCGTGGTGGGCACTGAGATGCGCAGCCCGCCGCACCGCGTGAGTGCGCAGGCGATCGCGCAGTTCTGCGACGTCACGCAGGACCACCATCCGCTGCACACCGATGCCGCCTATGCGAAGTCGCGCGGCTTCCCCGGCGTGATCGCGCACGGGCTGCTCGGCCTGTCGTTGATGGAGGGGCTGAAGACCTCCATGAAGCTCTACGAGAACAGCTCCATCGCCTCGCTCGGCTGGGAGGGCGTGCGCTTCGTGCGCCCCGTGGTGGCCGGGGACGAGGTGCATGTGCGCTTCCGCTTCATCGACAAGCGCCTGTCCGCGCGCGGCGGCCGGGGCGTCGTCACCGAGGCGCTGCAGCTGGTGAACCAGCGCGGCGAATGCGTCATCGAGGCGCAGCACGCGGCCCTGGTGGCGTGCCGCGAGACCGCAGCGCGCTGAGTCGATTCCCTCGACGCCCTGCGCCCCCGCTTGCCCGCTTTTTGCTTCTCCTGCTTTCTCAACCCTGCCCCGCCGCTTCATCATGAAACACACCCAACTCCTCGTCGGCCTCGTTCTCGGCGCTGCCGCCGCCGTGCCCGCGTTCGCGCAGAGCTGCACGCCCAAGGTGCCGGCCGACCACCTGGTCGCCGCGGGCAAGCTGCAGATGTCCGTCAACCCCACGCTGCCGCCGCAGCAGTTCGTCGACGAGAAAGGCGAACTGCAGGGCCTGAACGTCGAGCTGGGCAAGGCCGTGGCCAGGAAGCTGTGCCTGGAGCCCGTGTTCATCCGCATGGACATGCCGCCCATGATCCCCGCCATGCAGTCCGGCCGCTTCGACGTCATCAACACCGGCATGTTCTGGACCGAAGAGCGCTCCAAGCTCATGTACATGGTTCCCTACGCCCAGCAGGCGATGAGCATCTACACGGTGCCGGGCAGCAAGCTCAAGATCACCCGGTTCGAGGACCTCGCCGGCCACGTGGTGGGCATCGAGACCGGCACCTACCAGGAGCGCAAGGCACGCGAGTACAACGCGGCGATGGTCGCCAAGGGCGAGAAGACCATCGACTTCCGCACCTTCGCCACGGCATCGGAAACCACGGCGGCGCTGCGCGCCGGCCAGCTGGAGGCGGGCATCAACATCGACGAGACCGCCAAGGCCTTCGAGGAACGCGGCATCGCCAAGATCTGGGTCAGCGGCCTCAACGGCACCGACATCACGCTGGCCTTCCGCGACAAGACCACGGCCGAGGCGGCCGTCAAGGCCCTGGACGAACTGAAGGCCGAAGGCGTCTACGACCAGCTCTTCGACAAGTTCAAGATGACGCGCCTGCAGAACGTCAAGAACTTCGCCATCCGCGGCCCCGGCCCGGCGCCCAAGTAAACGCTCCGGGGACCGGCCGTGTTCAATGTCGACGCATTCCTGTCGTACCTGGTCAACCCGTACCTCCTGGGCGGCGTAGGCATCACGATCGGCCTGACGGTGACCACCATCGTCATCGGCCTGGTGCTGGCCCTGCCGCTGGCGCTGGGCAGCATGTCGAGCCACCGGGTGTTCAACGCCCCTGCACGCTTCTACGTGTGGGTGTTCCGCGGCACGCCGCTGCTGGTGCAGCTGGTGATCATCTACACCGGCCTGCCGCAGCTGGGCATCCGCCTGGACGTGCTCACCTCGGCCGTGCTGGCGCTGAGCCTGAACGAGGCGGCCTACCTGTCGGAGACCATCCGCGCGGGCTTCTCCGCCATCGCCAAGGGCCAGGTGGAAGCGGCCAAGGCGCTGAGCCTGTCGCGCGTGGCCACGCTGCGGCTGGTGACCCTGCCGCAGGTGATCCGCATCATCATTCCGCCGCTGGGCAACTCGGTGAACGGCCTGCTCAAGGCCACCTCGCTGGCCTCGGTGATCTCGATGGAGGAGCTGATGCGCCGCAGCCAGGTGCTGATGCAGATGAAGTTCGAGGTGCTGGAGCTGTATTGCGTCGCCGCCTGCTACTACCTGCTGCTCACGACCCTGTGGAACCTCGTGCAGGTGCGCCTGGAGCGCCACTACGGCAAGGGCTACGCGCCGCGCAGCACGAAGAAGGCGAACATCCCCCGCGCCGCGATGGCGCACTGAGAAGCTGTGAACCGCCGGCCGCGACCCACGATCCCCGAGTGCCCATGACCGACTTCGACCTCGTCATCCGCAACGCGCAGGCCGTGACGGCCAGCGACACCTTCCACTGCGACATCGGCGTGCGCGAGGGCCGCGTCGTCCAGCTCGGCCTGGGCCTGGGCCCCGGCGCGCGCGAGATCGACGCCGCCGGCCGCGCGGTGACGCCCGGCGGCGTCGACACGCACTGCCACCTCGACCAGCCGCAGGCGCCGCCGGTGCGCATGGCCGACGACTTCCTGACGGGCTCGCGCTCGGCCGCCTGCGGCGGGACCACCACGGTGATCCCCTTCGCGGCCCAGCACAGGGGCCAGTCGCTGCGCGATGCGGTGGACGACTACCACCGCCGCGCGGACGGCAAGTCCTGCATCGACTACGCCTTCCACCTCATCGTCAGCGATCCCACGCCGACGGTGCTGAAGGAGGAGCTGCCGGCCCTGATCCGCGAGGGCTACACGTCGTTCAAGATCTACATGACCTACGACGACATGAAGCTCGACGACCGGCAGATCCTCGAGGTGCTGGACGTGGCGCGCACGCACGGCGCGATGGCGATGGTCCATGCCGAGAACGCCGACTGCATCGCCTGGCTGACCGGCCGCCTGGAGGCCGCGGGCCGGACGGCGCCGCGCTACCACGCCCACGCGCGGCCGCTGCTGGTCGAGCGCGAGGCCACGCACCGCGCCATCGCGCTGTCGCAGCTGGTGGACGTGCCGATCCTGATCGTCCACGTCTCCGGCCGCGAGGCCGTCGAGCAGATCCGCTGGGGCCGCAGCCACGGGCTGCAGGTCTTCGCCGAAACCTGCCCGCAGTACCTGTTCCTCACGGCAGAGGACCTGGGCATCGACGACAGCTACCAGGGCGCGCGCTGCGTGTGCAGCCCGCCGCCGCGCGACCGGGCGAACCAGCAGGTGATCTGGGACGGCCTGGCCGACGGCCTGTTCACCGTGCTCTCGTCCGACCACGCGCCCTACGACTTCGACGGCGACGCGGGCAAGCACCCCGGTGGCGCGGAGGTGGCCTTCCGCCACATCCCCAACGGCATCCCCGGCATCGAGACGCGCATGGCCCTGCTATGGTCCGAAGGCGTGCTGGCCGGGCGCATCACGCCGCAGAAGTTCGTGGAGCTCACCGCCACGAATCCCGCCAAGGCCTACGGCCTGCATCCGCGCAAGGGCACCATCGCCGTGGGCAGCGATGCCGACCTGGTCGTCTGGGACGAGCGCGACTTCGTGCTGACCAACGGCCAGCTGCACCACGCCGTCGACTACACGCCCTACGAGGGCATGCGCCTGGCGGCCTGGCCGGGCATGACCATCGCGCGCGGCGAGGTGCTGTGGGACGGCCGCCGCTACCTGGGCGAAGCCGGCCGCGGGCGCTTCCTGCCCTGCGGCCGGCCGACGCTGCTGCCCGAACGCCGCCCGGCCGCCGGCCGCTGAGTCTTCGGCGGGCAGGCCCGCGGGCGCGCCGCGCTGCGCGGGCGAGCGAAAAGCGGCTCGCGGCTACGTGGGACTCGCCTGCACGCGCCATGCCGCCCGGCGCACGCGCCCTGTGCGTACGGGCCATGCAGGGCACCGACGCAGGTACGCGCATCCCGCGGAATGTCCGAACCCGGGGTCGCCCGGCTCCCAGCCCGCGCATGCCCCGACTCGCCGGCGGGCAGGCCTGCCGTTGGCCTGGAACAGCGCCTCGGCACCGTCGGTCGCCCGTCCGGGGACGGACCGGCAAACGCAGCGCGCATCGCCACGTGCAATGTCCACGATACGCTGCTCCTGGAGGCGAGGCTGAAGCCAGCCTGCGCCGACGCCATCGCCGCGCGCCGACCAATCGGGTCGACGCACCGGCCCTCCACGAGCGGGGACCGTCCGGGCCGTGCATCGGGGCTTTGCGATTGCCCCTTGGCCGGCACATCGTCGTGCTCCCAAGGACAATGCACCATTTTGGTTCCCCGTTTGCATCGCACCATGTCGTCGGCCACCTCCGCCCTCCTCCCATCGCCCGCCGCCTCCAGGCTCACCGACCGCAAGACGGTCTTCCTGCTGGCTATGTTCTGCTGCCTGCTCTGGGGCAGTTCCTACCCGGCCATCAAGGGCGGCTACGGACTGTTCGGCATCGCGGCCGGCGACATCCCGGCCAAGCTGGTGTTCGCCGGCTGGCGCTTCGCGCTGGCCGGCGCGGCGCTGCTGGCCTGGGCCACGCTGAGCGGCAAGCGCGTCGGCGGCTGGACCGGGCGCCAATGGAGCGGCTTCGCGCTGCTGGGCCTCTTGCAGACCACGCTGCAGTACGTGTTCTTCTACATCGGGCTGGCCAACACCACCGGCGTGAAGAGCTCGATCATGAACGCCACCGGCACCTTCTTCAGCGTGCTGCTGGCGCACTGGATCTACCACAACGACCGGCTCAGCTTCGGCAAGGCGATCGGCTGCCTGGTCGGCTTCGCCGGCGTCATGGTGGTGAACCTGGGCAGCGGCCTGGGCGGGCTGCTGCACCTGGATTTCACGCTGCTGGGCGAGGGCTTCGTGGTGATCGCCGCGGCCGTGCTGGCCGGCGCCAGCATCTACGGCAAGCGCATCTCGCAGGGCGTCGATCCCGTCGTGATGACGGGCTGGCAGCTCGCCGTGGGCGGCGGCACGCTGCTGCTGCTGGGCTACGGCCTGGGCGGCACGCTGCGGAACGTCACGCCGGCCTCGGCCACGCTGCTGGCCTACATGGTGCTGCTGTCGGCGCTGGCGATCTCGATCTGGAGCCTGCTGCTCAAGCACAACCGCGTGAGCCTGATCACGGCCTTCAACTTCATGGTGCCGGTGTTCGGCGCCGTGCTGTCGGCGCTGTTCCTGGGCGAGAGCATCCTGGAATGGCGCAATGCCGCGGCCCTGGTCATGGTCTGCATCGGCATCTGGCTGGTGACGAAGGAACCGCGCCGGCGCTGACGCCGCGCGGCGACCGGGGCCGTGGACACGACGCCGGTCCTGGTCCCGGCGGTCAGTGGTGCGGCGCCAGAGCCAGCAGCCGCCGTGTGCCCTCCAGCAGCGCGCAGGCCTGGTGCCGCTGCGCTTCGGGGAGCCCCGGCAAGGCAGGCTCCAGCATCTCGCGCACGGCCTGCGCCAGCTTCAGGTGCGTGGTCCATGCGCCATTGCGCCCATGCGGCAGGCGCATGCGCCGGGCCAATGCCAGGACCTGCTGCGCGGCGTCGAGGCGCGCCGGCGCACCCTGCGCGGGATCGGCGGCCGCGAGCCGGCCGCAGAACTGCAGCACGGGCGCGGCCTGGCCGATCCAGGCCGCCGCCGCGATGGCATCGGCCAGTTCGCCGCCATCCAGCCCTTCCGGCCGGGCGGCCAGCCGCTCGGCCCACGCCCGTGCCGCCCGGCGGCGCCCCAGCCGCACGCAGGCCTGCAGGATGCCCAGCTGCAGCTGCGCCGGGCGGGCCTGCCCGTCCGCCAGGGCCCCGCGGTAGACCTGCTCCAGCCGCTCCGTGCGGCCGCAGGCCAGCGCGGACGCCACCGCCTCGTCCAAGGCGGCCGCCATGCCCTATTCGTAGACCGGGAAGCGCGCCGTCAGCGCCGCGACCTGCTCCCGCACGCGCTGGAGGACTGCCGCGTCGTGTGGCGCGTCCAGCACGTCGGCGACCAGGTGGCCGACCAGGCGCGCCTCTTCCTCGCCGAAGCCGCGCGTCGTCATCGCCGGCGTGCCCAGGCGGATGCCGGAGGTGACGAAGGGCTTCTCCGGATCGTTCGGGATCGCGTTCTTGTTGACCGTGATGTGGGCCTCGCCCAGCACCCTCTCCGCCTCCTTGCCGGTGATCTGCTTGGCGCGCAGGTCCACCAGCATGACGTGGCTCTCGGTGCGGCCGCTGACGATGCGCAGGCCGCGCGCGATCAGCGTCTCGGCCAGCACCCGGGCGTTCCGGACCACCTGCTGCTGGTAGGCCTTGAACTCGGGTGCCATGGCCTCCTTGAAGGCCACGGCCTTGCCGGCGATCACGTGCATCAGCGGGCCGCCCTGCAGGCCGGGGAAGATCGCGCTGTTGATCTTCCTGGCGATCTCCTCGCTGTTGGTCAGCACCACGCCGCCGCGTGGCCCGCGCAGGCTCTTGTGGGTGGTGGAGGTCACCACGTCGGCATGCGGCACCGGGTTCGGGTAGACGCCGGCGGCGATCAGCCCGGCGTAGTGGGCCATGTCCACCATGAAACAGGCGCCGATCTCCCGGGCGACCCTGGCGAAGCGCTCGAAGTCGATGCGCAGCGCGAAGGCCGACGCGCCCGCGATGATGAGCCTGGGCCTGTGCGCGCGCGCCAGGGCTTCCATCTGCGCGTAGTCGATGTCTTCCCGCGCGTCGAGGCCGTAGGAGACGACCTTGAACCACTTGCCCGACATGTTCAGCGCCATGCCATGGGTCAGGTGGCCGCCCTCGGCCAGGCTCATGCCCATGATGGTGTCGCCGGGCTGCAGCAGCGCGAAGAACACCGACTGGTTGGCCTGCGAGCCGGAATTGGCCTGCACGTTGGCGAAGGCGGCGCCGTAGAGCTGCTTCAGCCGGTCGATGGCGACCTGCTCGACCACGTCCACGTTCTCGCAGCCGCCGTAGTAGCGCTTGCCGGGGTAGCCCTCGGCGTACTTGTTGGTCAGCTTGGAGCCCTGGGCGGCCATCACGGCGGGCGAGGTGTAGTTCTCCGAGGCGATCAGCTCGATGTGGTCTTCCTGGCGGCGGTCTTCCCGCTGGATGGCCGCGAAAATCTCCGGGTCGAGCCGGTCGAGGGCGTAGGAGGCGCGTTGGAACACGGGAAATCCTTCAAACGACAGTCCCGGCGCGCGGCCGGGACCATGGAAACGCGGGCCGCGCAGCTCAGGCTGCGGCGCGCAGGGTCTTGGCGGCGGCCACCATGTTGCTCAGCGCCGGGAGGACCTCGGCCCACTGGCGGGTCTTCAGGCCGCAGTCCGGGTTGACCCACAGGCGCTTGGCGGGAATGCGCTCGGCGGCCTTGCGCATCAGGTTCACCATGTGCTCCTGCGTCGGGATGTTGGGCGAGTGGATGTCGTACACGCCGGGCCCGATCTCGTTGGGGTAGTCGAAGTGCTCGAAGGCGTCCAGCAGCTCCATGTCCGAGCGGCTGGTCTCGATGGTGATCACGTCCGCGTCCATGTCGGCGATCGACGCGATGATGTCGTTGAACTCCGAGTAGCACATGTGGGTGTGGATCTGCGTCTCGTCGCGCACGCCGTTGGCGGTGATGCGGAAGGATTCCACCGCCCAGTCCAGGTACTCCTTCCACTGCGACTTGCGCAGCGGCAGGCCCTCGCGCAGCGCGGCCTCGTCGATCTGGATCACGCGCACGCCGGCCTTCTCCAGGTCCAGCACCTCCTGGCGGATCGCCAGCGCCAGCTGCCTGCACGAGGCCGCGCGCGGCTGGTCGTCGCGCACGAAGGACCAGTTCAGGATCGTGACCGGCCCGGTCAGCATGCCCTTCATCGGCTTGTCGGTCAGCGACTGGGCGTAGGTGATCCACTCCACCGTCATCGGCCGCGGGCGGCTGATGTCGCCGAACAGGATCGGCGGCTTGACGCAGCGCGAGCCGTAGGACTGCACCCAGCCGAACTGGCTGAAGGCGTAGCCCTCGAGCTGCTCGCCGAAGTACTCGACCATGTCGTTGCGCTCGGCCTCGCCGTGCACCAGCACGTCCAGGCCCAGCTTTTCCTGCTCGCGCACGCTGCGCTCGATCTCCGCGCGCATGGCCGCCTGGTAGGCGGGGTAGTCCAGCCGGCCGGCCTTGAACTCGCTGCGCGCGTGGCGGATCTCGGCCGTCTGCGGGAACGAGCCGATGGTGGTGGTGGGAAACAGCGGCAGCAACAGGTGCGCCTCCTGCTTCGGATGGCGCCTGGCATAGGCGCTCTCGCGCAGGCCCAGGTGCGGGGCGACCTTGGCCACCGCGGCCTGCACCGCCGGGTTGTTCACGCGCGGCGAGGCGCGGCGCGCGGCCAGCGCCGCCTGGTTGGCCGCCAGCGCCGCCTGGACCGCCGTGCGCCCTTCGCGCAGCGCGGTGCCCAGCACCTTCAGCTCGTCGAGCTTTTGCAGCGCGAAGGCCAGCCAGGACTTCACCTCCGCGTCCAGCTTGTGCTCGCTGTCCAGATCGACCGGCACGTGCAGCAGCGAGCACGACGGCGCGAGCCACAGCCGCTCGCCCAGGCGCTGCGCCAGCGGCTCGATCCAGTCGAGCACGGCGGTCAGGTCGGTCTTCCAGATGTTGCGGCCGTTGATGACGCCCAGCGACAGCACCTTGTGCGCCGGCAGCAGGTTGATCAGCGGCAGCACGCCGTCGCGGTCGTTGATCGCATCGACGTGCAGGCCGGCCACCGGCAGGTTGGCCGCCAGGTAGGCGTTCTCCTGCAGCTGGCCGAAATAGGTGGCCAGCAGGATCTTGACCCGGGCGGCCTTGAGCTGGTGGTAGGCGGTGTTGAAGGCGTGCTGCCAGTCGGCATCGAGCTCGGTGACCAGGATGGGCTCGTCCACCTGCACCCATTCCACGCCCTGGGCGGCCAGCGTGTCGAGCAGTTCGGCGTACACCGGCAGCAGGCGCTCCAGCAAGGCCAGCTTGTCCGAGTCGTCCTTGGCCTTGCCGATGGCCAGGTAGGTCAGCGGGCCGATGACGACCGGCTTGGCGCGCACGCCCTGGGCCTTCGCCTCCGCGAGCTGCTCCAGCAGGCGCGCGGCGTCGAGCTTGAACTGGGTCGCGGCGGTGAACTCGGGGACGATGTAGTGGTAGTTGGTGTCGAACCACTTGGTCATCTCGCCGGCGGCCACGCCGCCGCAGCAGGCCGCATGGTCCTCCGCGCCCTTGGCCGAGCGGCCGCGCGCCACGCGGAAGTAGTTGTCCAGCACGTCGCCGTGGAAGCCCTGCACGCGCTCGGGCAGGTTGCCGAGCATGAAGCTCATGTCCAGCACCTGGTCGTAGAACGCGAAGTCGCCGACGGGCACCAGGTCCAGGCCGGCCTGGTCCGCCCAGTGGCGCTGGCGCAGCTGCGCGCCCAGGGACTTGAGCGCGTCGCGCGAGGATTCGCCCTTCCAGTACGACTCCAGCGCGAACTTCAGTTCGCGCCGGGCGCCGATGCGGGGAAAGCCGAGGTTGTGGATCGTGGGCATATGGGCCGCTCTCAGAAAACGGAAAACAAGGAATGGCGGGATCGTAGGAAAACCATCCGATGAAGTAAAATGGTCTTATCTCACGTAATCATGAAATCCATTCATTGAAATGCTGGAGCGCATCCATCTGGCCGTGGTGCAGCAGGTCGAGAAGCAGGGCTCGCTGACCGCTGCCGCCCAGGTGCTGCACGTCACGCAGTCGGCGCTGAGCCACAGCATGAAGAAGCTCGAGCAGCAGCTGGGCACCGACATCTGGCTGCGCGAGGGCCGCAGCCTGCGCCTCACGCAGGCGGGGCAGTACCTGCTGGCGGTGGCCAACCGCGTGCTGCCGCAGCTCGACCTGGCCGAGGAGCGGCTGCGCCAGTTCGCCCAGGGCGAGCGCGGCGCCCTGCGCATCGGCATGGAATGCCACCCGTGCTACCAGTGGCTGCTGAAGATCGTCTCGCCCTACCTGGCGGTCTGGCCCGGCGTGGACGTGGACGTGAAGCAGAAGTTCCAGTTCGGCGGCATCGGCGCCCTCTTCGGCTACGAGATCGACCTGCTGGTGACGCCCGACCCGCTGTTCAAGCCGGGCCTGCACTTCGAGCCGGTGTTCGACTACGAGCAGGTGCTGGTCGTCGCCCGGGACCATCCGCTCGCGGCGGCGGCCTACGCCAGGCCGCAGCAGATCACGCAGGAAGTGCTGATCACCTACCCGGTGGACATCGAGCGGCTGGACATCTACAACCAGTTCCTGCTGCCCGCCGGCATCACGCCCCGGCGCCACAAGACCATCGAGACCACCGACATCATGCTGCAGATGGTCGCCAGCGGCCGCGGCGTGGCGGCGCTGCCGCGCTGGCTCGTGCAGGAGTACGCCCACAAGATCGACGTCGTGCCCGTGCGCCTGGGGCCCGACGGCATCGCCAAGCAGATCTTCCTCGGCGCGCGCGAGGCGGACACGGCGATCGACTACCTGCAGGCCTTCATCGAACTGGCGCGCCATCCCGGCGCCCCGCTGTCGCAAGGATCGGCCCCATGACGGCCCCCGAAGAACGCCAGCCCCTGCCGCTGCCCGGCGGCCACCGCACGGTGCGGCCGCACTCCTGCTGCTCGCCCTGCTCGGGCGAGGCGATGGAGGCCATGCTGGCCTCGGGCACCGACGACACCGTCTTCTTCCACAACCCCGACATCCATCCGCTCTAGGAGCACGGGCAGAAACGGGTCGGCCGCCGGGGCCTGTAGCCGCCGCGCCTGCAACCGTGCCGATCCCCTATCCTCGGCCCCTCGCCCATTTGCGGAAAGATCTCTCTCCATGCGCCATCCCATTCTTCTTCGCGCGGTCCTGGCACGAGGCCTCGCCGCACTGTGCATGCTGGGCGCCTTGCTGGCCTGGGCCGGCACGGCGCAGGCCGAGGCGAATCACCTGCCACCCGCCGACGAGCAGGCGCTGCGCGCGCTGGTCCTGCGCGAGGACACGGCCAACCGCGTATTGGCCGCGATGGCCGAAAGCAAGCACGCCGGAATCGAGACGGGGTCGGCCCTGCCCGACTCGGTCGACGCCTGGGCCAGGCAGATCGACGCCAACCCCAAGGCCGCGCAGTTGCTGGCCAGGCACAAGCTCGGCGCACGCGAGTTCGTGCTGAACGCCCTGGCGCTGATGCGCGCGAGCGTGGCGGCCGAGGCGCAGGCCAAGGACCTGCACCAGGCCGGCACCAACGCGGCCAACGTGGCCTTCGCCAAGGCCCGCCAGGCCCACATCCAGGCCGCGTTCTTCGGTGGCGACGAGGACGAAGAAGACCAGGACTGAAGCGCGTGCGCTGCGGCATGCCCGTGCAACGCGCGGCCCGCATGATCGAGATCAGCAAGCGCGAGCGCTTCTACCAGCAGGGGTACTGCGGCTGCGTCTATTCGCTGCGCGACACGAACCAGCACCGGGCTGCCCAGGGCCGCGAGCGCATCCAGCGGGGTGTCCTGCCCTGCGGCCAGGACGACAGCGGCCCCGCCGCCCCGCCCGGCGGCGCCGGCTGAGCCCCGCCGGGCTGTCTCGCGGCGGACCGCGCCGGGGCCTGCTCAGCCCCGCCCGCGCCAGGGCGCCAGCCGCTCCTCCGCCCAGCGCATCAGCAGGTCGAAGCCCCAGGCCACCAGGCCGATCACGATGATGCCCATGACGACCAGGTCGGTCCGCAGGAAGTTCGACGCGTTCAGCACCATCTGGCCCACGCCCACGGTGGCGGCCACCATCTCGGCGGCCACCAGCGTGGTCCAGCCGAAGCCGATGGCGATGCGCAGGCCGACCAGGATCTCGGGCAGCGCAGCCGGGATGACCACGTGGCGCACCACTTGCGCCCGGCTGGCGCCCAGCGAGGCGGCGGCGTTGATCTGCTCGATGCTGGCGCTGCGCACGCCGGCCTTGGCCGCCAGCGCGATGGGCGCGAAGCAGGCCAGGTAGATCAGCAGGATCTTGGCCGTCTCGTCGATGCCGAACCAGATCACGATCAGCGGCAGGTAGGCCAGCGGCGGCAGCGGCCGGTAGAACTCGATGGGCGGATCGAACACCCCGCGCGCGATGCGGCTCACGCCCATGGCGATGCCGACCGGCACCGCCGTCAGCACGGCCAGCGCGAACGCGCCGAACACCCGCAGCGCGCTCCACTGCAGGTGCTCCAGCAACGGCCGGCCACCCTGGATGCGGCCGTGCCAGGCATCCGCCAGCGCGTTGCCGACCGCCGCCGGCGCGGGCAGGAACAGCGCGGGCACCCAGCCCCGGCTGGTGACCAGCCACCACAGGGCCAGCAGCACCGCCGTGCACCCCAGGCCGATGGCACGGCTGCTGCCCGCACCGGGCAGGCGGAACGGCACGACGGCCGGCACGCTGGCCGGATCGGGCCCCGGCCGGGCGGGCGGCGGCGTCATGCCGGCACCGCCGGCGCCGGCCGTGCGCCCACCAGCCGCAGCACGCGCTCGCGCCAGGCGATGAACTCGGCGTCCGACTTGACGGCACGGGCGCCCTGCCCGCCCAGGTAGCGCCGGTTGAACGCCAGCGCATGCTGCTGCGCGATCGCACCCGGGCGCGGCGTCATCACGACGAGGCGCGAGGCCAGGAACAGCGCCTCCTCGACGTCGTGCGTGATGAAGAAGATGGTCTTCCCGCTGCGCTGCCACAGCTGCAGCACCAGTTCCTGGACGGACTCGCGCGTGAACGCGTCCAGCGCGCCGAACGGCTCGTCCATCAGCAGCACGGCGGGATCGCTCGCCAGGGCCCGGGCGATGCCGACGCGCTGCTGCATGCCGCCGGACAGCTGCCACACCGGGGCCTGCGCGACATCCTGCAGGCCGACCAGCGCCAGCTGCTCGGCCGCCAGCGCCCGGCGGCGCGCACGCGGCAGGCCGCGCAGGCGCAGGCCCAGCGCCACGTTGTCGATCACGTTCAGCCAGGGCAGCAGCGCATGCTTCTGGAACACCACGCCGCGCTCGGCGCCCGGGCCGGTGACGGGCCGCCCGTCCAGCGTGATGCTCCCCAGCGACGGCCGGGTGAAGCCGGCGATGCAGTTCAGCAGCGTCGTCTTGCCGCAGCCCGAGGCGCCCAGCGCCACGACGAACTCGCCCGGGGCGATGTCGAGGTCGACGTCCGCCAGGGCGAGCATCGGCGCCACGCCGCGCGCCTGCGGGTAGCGCACGCTCAGGCCGCGGATCCGCACGCCGCGCGAAACCGCCACCGTCGCCGGGCCCGGCCCGCCCGCGCCGGCCCCAGGCTCACTGCGCACGCTGGACCCAGGCCGGGTTGACGCCCACGGAGTAGTCGGGCAGCACCGAATGCACCGTGCCCTGCTCCTTCAGGAAGGCCGCCGTGGCAGCCAGCGATTGCGCGACGACCGACGCCTTGCCCCCGCCCAGCCATCGCGGCCCGGCCTGCTCGGCCGGCGGCACGAAGGCGTACAGCGCCAGGCTGGCCGGCACGGACGCCGCCTCGGCGCCGGTCCACTTCGCGACAGCCTGGACCTGCGGCGACGCCGCCGTCCAGCCACCCTTGTCGGCGGTGTAGGCCCGGTCGGCGTCGGCCAGCACCTGCACGAACCGGGCGAGGAAGGCGTCGTGCTCCCTGGCGAAGGACTTGCTGACGGCCAGCGCGTCGAAGGTGGCCTTGCCGGTCCTGGCGGCGATCTGGCCCGAAGTCGCGATCACCCTGCCGCTCTGCTTGACCTTGGCCAGCGCCGGATCCCAGACGAAGGTCGCGTCGATGTCGCCCCGCTCCCATGCGGCCAGGATCTCGGGCGGCCGCAGGTTCAGGATCTGCACCGCCCGGGGGTCGACCCCGGCGTCCTGCAGCGCCACCAGCGCGTGGAAATGCGTCGTCGACACGAACGGCAGGCCGATCTTCCTGCCCTTGAGATCGGCCAGCGTGCCAATGCCGGAGCCGTTGCGCGCGACCAGCGCTTCGGCATCGTGGATGTCGTCCAGGATCCAGAACACCTCGATCGGCACGCCCTGGGACAGCGCCGCGGCGAAGGGGGACGAGCCCGCCTCCCCGATCTGGATGGCGCCCGAGGCCAGCGCGCGGACCACCTCGGCGCCGCTGCCGAGCTTGCGGTAGGTGACCTTGTAGCCCGTGCGCTTCTCGAGCTCGCCGGTCTCCTGCGCGTAGCGCCAGGGCACGACCATGTCCTGGTAGCCGATGACGACTTCCCTGGCCTGTGCGGCGGCACCGCCGGCCAGCGTGGCGGCCAGCAGCGCTGCACCGGCCTGGAGAACGGATCTGCGCTGGCGCGTGGGGCGGGCCTGGGATCGAAAGCTTGGGGACATGGAACAAGGCATGAACGATGAAGGACCGCCAGTGTGGCCAGGCGGCCGCCGCGCGCGAACGAAGAAATCGGACGCTGCTTATGCGCTGCGTGCAGATCGGCCGGCCATGCCCGGCGCGGAAAGCTTCTATGCATATCGGATTTCGTTCGTAGGGCCGGGGCCTGGCCGCGCCTAGAGTCGCAGCCGTCCCATCCGCCCCAGCCCTCTTCCATGACCCAGCCCCTGAACATCGTCGCCGTCGTCGGCAGCACCTACCAGCCGTCGCGCACGCGCGCGCTGGTCGAAGCGCTCGCCGCCGAGCTGGAGCAGCGCCTGCTGGCGCGCACGCGCATCCTGCAGGTCGGCGACTTCGCGCGGCCGCTGGGGCAGGCCCTGTCGCGCGAGGAACTGCCGGCCGGCATCGAGGAGCACCTGCAGGCCATCGAGTCCGCCGGCCTGCTGATCGCGGCCGCGCCGGTCTACCGCGGTTCGTTCCCGGGCCACTTCAAGCACCTGTTCGACCTGGTGGGCCAGGAGGCCCTGGTCGGCAAGCCGGTGCTGCTGGCGGCGACCGGCGGCAGCGACCGCCACGCGCTGGTGCTGGAGCACCAGCTGCGCCCGCTGTTCGGCTTCTTCCAGGCGCTGACGCTGCCGATCGGCGTCTACGGCGCCAACGCCGACTTCGAGAACTACCGCGTCACCAGCCCGGCGCTGCAGGCGCGCCTGCAACTGGCCGCCGAACGCGCCGTGCCGCTGTTCGACGCCGGACTGCGGCGGCCGCTGCTGCGCGCGGCATAGGGATGCCTTTCATCGCCCACTGTTCATCGCGCACGGGCATTCCGCGGCCGAGCGCATCGGCGCGTGTTCGCGAGACCAAGCACTCGGCGCACCTGGTCGGCCGACCATAGGGCCGGTTGTAGCCCGTGCATGCCGCAGGGGCCGCTATCGCGAGCGCATCGGTCCAGCTGGGCGTCAAGGCCGCAACACTGCCGACTTCGCGGCAATCTCCGCATTCTTCAATTTCGCCGAGCTTGGCATACCTGCTCCCGGTGTCAGGCGATGCCCCACACCCCAGGAATCTGACAGGCCCGCTCCGCCGCCTGAGTCCCGGAGATTTTGTGCATATCGATCTGCGGATAACGAGTTCGACAGGCCGGTAGCCCATACCTATCCTGCGTGACTCTCCATCGCATCAAGAGTCTGCAGCATGCCCATTCACATCTCCCGAAGAACACTCGCGGCGTACGCCACCGTTGCAGCCCTGTCCCTGGGGCTGGGCACCAGCGCGCAGGCGCAGGATCTGCCCAAGGAGGTGCGCATCGGCTTGCAGAAGGGTTCGGCCGTTCTGGTGCTGATCAAGAAGCAGCAGCTGATCGAGAAGCGCCTGAAGGCACTGGGCGTGCCCAGCGTGAAATGGGTGGAGTTCCAGTTCGGCCCGCCCATGCTCGAAGCGCTGGGCGCCGGCGTCATCGATCTCGGTTCGGTGGGTGATACGCCACCCGTCTTTGCCCAGGCCGGCGGCGCCAACCTGGTCTACGCCGCGGCCATCCCGGCGTCCCAGCATGCGGTGCTGGTGCCCAAACAGTCGCCCATCAAGACGGTGGCCGACCTCAAGGGCAAGAAGGTCGCCTTCGGCAAGGGCTCCAGCGCACAGAACGTCACGATCAAGGCGTTGGCCACCGCCGGGCTCACGTTCGGGGACATCGAGCCGATCTATCTATCGCCGGCCGATGCCACCGCGGCGTTCAATGGCGGCAACATCGATGCCTGGGTCGTGTGGGATCCCTACTACGCCATTGCCGAGGAACGCTACGGCGCGCGCTCGATCGCCAGTACCTCGGACAGGCGCCTGGCCGGTTCGGGCTACTACATCGCGTCCCGAAGCTTCGCCAGCCAGTACCCAGCCGTGCTCTCGACCGTGCTCGACGAGATCCGCAAGGGCACCGAATGGGCCGGCCGCAACCGCGGTGAACTCGCGGCCCTGGCCGCCGAGGCCACGGGCATCGACGTCAAGTCGTGGACCGCGGCGTTCGCGCGCGACGAGTTCACGCTTGGCCCGGTGACCGACGCCCATGTGGCCCAGCAGCAGCGACTGGCCGACGCCTTCCACGCGCTGGGGATCATCCCGCGCAGGATCGACGTGCGCGAGATCGTCTGGCAGGCACCGGCGCCATGAGTGCCCCTCGCTCCGTCGTCGATCAGATCACCCAGCGCCGGCGCGGTGCTGGCCTGATCGCCCATGACCCCGAGCGCAGCTTCGGTGGCTACACCCTGATCGCGCCGCAGACCGCAGGCGGCCGGGTGTTCCTGGTGGATGCCGCGGGCCAGGTGGCGCACGAATGGCAACTGCCGGTGCGGCCAGGCCGCCATGCCGTCATCCTGCCCAATGGCAACCTGGGCTACAACGGCAACCACCCCGCGTCACCCGACCGCTATGCGCCCTGGTCGATGTGGCACGGCGGCGATTTCTACGAAGTCACACCGGCGGGCGAGGTGGTCTGGCGCCATGAGGACCCGGACCACCACCACGACGCACAGTGGCTGCCCAACGGGCACCTGCTGTACGCCGCTTGCGAGCAGGTGGATGCGCGCTTCGCCCGCGGCGTGCCTGGAGGCTCGGGCGGGGAAGACACGCCAATGCATGCCGACGTGATCCGCGAGGTCGACCGCGCGGGACGGCTGGTCTGGGAGTGGCGGGCCACCGACCATTTGGACCCGGCGCGGTTTCCCATCCACCCGGGGTTCGGCCGCTATCACTGGCCGCTCGTCAACGGCCTGGGCGTGACAGCCGACGGCCTGGTACTGATGAGCCTGCGCACCACGTCCGGCGTGATCGGTGTGGACAAGGCCAGCGGCGGGGTGAAGCTGCACATTCCCCCCGACGTGGTGTCGCACCAGCACGCACCGGTGCCGCTGGACAACGGCCACATCCTGGTGTTCGACAACGGCAACTTCCGCGCGGGCGCGCACGTGGCGTACTCGCGCGTGCTCGAGATCGACCCGCGCGATGGCAACCGCATCGTCTGGCAGTACGCCGACGAGGTGGTCAACCTGTTCTATTCGCCCTTCATGGGCAACGCGCAGCGCCTGCCCAATGGCAACACGCACATCACCGAGTCCTCCACCGGTCGCCTGTTCGAGGTGACGCCGCAGGGCGAGGTGGTATGGGAGTACGTCATTCCCTGGTTCGCCGAATATCCGGACGAGGCGGCACGCAAGACCGGGCCGGGGCGGCTCAACAGCGTGTTCCAGACACTGCGCTACTCGGCCGGGCAGGTGCCCTGGCTGTGACGGACGGTGGGGTGGGCTGGTTTTCTGCGCACATCCATCGCCGCCTCTCTTCGTTGGAAAGCCGCCCGCGGTCCCATCCGCCCGGAACAAGTTCATTGGCCTCCTACCCAGGAGGCTGGTGCGGATGGCCGAGGACCTTGCACGCCAGCCGCCGCAGAGCAGCGTGGACATGGGCCCACCGGCCCGTGGGCAAGGACTCGGCACCGGGAAAGAGTACGCGCTGGCTCGAGGGACACGAGCGCGCGGCCGGGTCGGTCGCAGAGCTGCCTGGAGCGCGGCTGGTGTATGCGGCCGATCGCGAAGGCGACATCGGGGCGCGGATGCACCGCGCAGACGATCTGGAGCCACCGGCCGACCGGCTGACCCGCTGCCGGAACGACGGCGCGCCCGGCATCAAGACCATGTGGATCGGCCTGCAGCGCGTGGCCGACTTGCCCGCAGGCATGCACCGCGCACGTCACGCCGGCTTGCTCTGAATGGTGGGCCATCGGATGCGCTCAGGCAGATCAGCGGCAGGCAAGTCGTGCAGGCCAGGCTGCGCCAAGTGTGAAGGGTCGCCAAGGCTTTCAGGCGGCACGGCCAGTCAGAACTTCGCCCGCAGCGTCAGCGCCGCGTTGCGCGGGGCGCCGTATTCCGCGAACAGCAGATACGGCGCACGGCTGTAGTACCGCTTGTCGAAGAGATTGTTCACGCTCAGGTCGGCCTCCAGATGCTCATTGAAGCGGTAGCCGATCTTGGCGGAATACAGTGCATAGGACCCCTGGTGGTACTGCGGCCTCAGCCGCCAGGTATTGCTCTGGAAGTACAGCCCTGCGCCGACCATGAACCTTTGCAGCGCGCCCTGCGTGAAGCGATAGGTGTTCCACAGCTTGACCATGTGCCTGGGAGTCTCGCCGTTGTACGACTGGCCCTGGCTCGTGGGACTGGCGGTGTATTTGGTATCCGCCCGCGTATAGCTGGCGCTCAGGTTCCATTCCGGCACCGGGGAGCCCGAAACTTCGGCCTCCCAGCCTTGGCTGCGCATGGCACCGCTGGCGATGGAAAACCCTGGGTGCAGCTGGTCGGCAACCGCCAGATCGCTGCCTTTGATGCGGAAGGCAGCGATGGAAGCGTTGAGCCTGCCGTCCAGCGCACTGCTCTTGAGCCCGGCTTCGTACTGCTCTCCTGTGAAAGGCTGGATGGCCTCGCCGGAATAGGTGGTATTCGTCTGCGCGGAAAACGCCTTGGAATAGCTGGCGTAAGCAGAAACCTCGGGCGTCAGCGCGAACACCAGTCCGCCATAGGGAACGAATTTCCCGTTCTCCCTGGCCTTGGTGCTCCAGTCTCCCAACGTCGGCAGGAGGGTCTGGGATCGTTGCTTGAAGAAGAGGTAGCGGCCACCGAGGACCAGGGAGAATTGCTCTGTCAAGTGCGCGTTGACATGGCCATACAGGCTGGATTGAGTGACCTTCGTCTTGGTTCCCGACGTGAATGGAGCGTCCAGCTCCGGAATGTCCGGGGAAAAGATGTTGTAGGTGCCCATGCTGACATTGCTGCCAATGTATTTCTCGCTATAGACGCTCCGGTTCACACCCAGCAGCACCTCGGTGTTCCGCCCCAGCACATCGGCCGTGCCGGAGACGCGGGCGTCCATGCCCAGCCAATCGTCCTTGATGTCCTGCTCCTGTCCTTGGTAGGTGGCCATGTACGTTCCGGCCGCCGGGTTGTTGGAGAAGGCGTATTTGGAGTACATCGGCACCTGCCTGGAAACCAGGGTCGCCTCCGCATTCCAGTCATCGCCGAAGCGATGCCTCAATGATGCGGAGACTTCCTTCGTCGTATTGGATGCGTAGTTCCAATCCGGTCCGAAGTTCTGCGACCAGCCCCTCGGGCCGATGACGATATTGTCCGCCGAGTCATAGCCGACACCATAGTCGGGCCGGTGGTTGGGGTCCTTCTGCTGCCCCGCGGACAGCGAGACCGTGGTCTGCGCGTCAATATCGTATTCCAGCGTCCCGTAAGCCATGCTGGTGCGGGAATACTGGCCGTCGATGTATGAATTGGCCCTGCCCGCCAAGCCGACGATGCGCCCGCGCAAGCTGCCGTCCTGGTTGATCGGGCCGGACACGTCGATCATCTGCCGGAGACTGGCCCATGAACCCACCGAAGTCTCGCTCTGGAGCTGGAACGCGTCGGTAGGTCGCTTGCGCACCAGATTGATGGTGCCGCCGAAAGCGCCTTGCCCGTTCAGCAGGCCGGAGGGGCCCCTGAACACCTCGACCCGGTCGTACATCGCCATGTCGAACTGCGGTCGCCACTGGATGCCGTTGAGGGCGGAAAAACCGTCCAGGGACACGGTGACGGGAAAGCCCCGCGCGTTGTAGTAACCGGTGCTGCCGCTGCTGCCGCTGTTGTTGCCGAAATAGGAAATGGAGGCAACGCCGGGCGAATAGAGCATGGCGCTGATGATGGTGTTGACGTTCTGGTCCTCCATCTGCTGTCGGGTCAACACCGACACCGAGCTGGGAATATCCTTCAGCGACTGGGTATTGCCGAACATCGTGACAGCACGTGCCGAATAGCCCTTGCCTTGCGTCGCTGCATTCAGTTCAGCCCCGCTTCTCACGACGACCTCGGGCAGCGCGGTGCTTGCGGCTGGCCTGGCGGGCTGGATGACCACGGCATCGCCCTCCCGCGTCGCGGCCAGGCCGCTGCCGGTCAGCAGGCGATCCAGGGCCTGGCTGGGTGTCAGCACGCCCGACACGGCCGGGGCGGTCTTGCCGGCCAGCAGTTCCTGCCGGGCGATGAGCTGCAGGCGCGTCTGCCGCGCCCAATCGTTGAGCGCCTCGGCGAGGGGCTGGGCCTTGATGGCGATCTGAACCGGCGCGTCGGGCGACGCCGCGCCCTGCGCATGAACGGCGGCAGATCCCAGCGCAAGGGCGATGGCCAGGGCCAGGGGTGCCGGCCGAAGGTTCTGGCGACTCATGAATGTCCTCCAAGTAGTGAATGCAAACAGCTCCTACCTGGGTAGACGCACGAGCCCTCGGAAATACGGTAGGGCCTCCGGAAACTTCTTCGCGCCAACCCGAACGCGGTCAGCGAGCAGGCAGCACCTCGGTCGTTCCGCCCGCCTCCCGCAGCCGCACGGGCAAGGCACTGGGCAGCACGCGCCGCAGCGTCCGCGCGTCGCGCGGGTCGAAGGTGCCGCTCAGGCGCAGCGCCGCCACGGCAGGGTCGCGCACCGTCAGGCCCGTGCTGCCGTAGCGTTCCAGCTCGGCCAGGGCCTGCGCCAGCGGCGTGTCCACGAAGCTGATGCGGCTGCCGCGCCAGGGTGCGATGCCTTCGCCAGGCACCGCCTGCACAGGGGCCAGCGTGCCCTCTGTGTCGGCCAGCACCTGCTGGCCGGCGGCGAGATGGATGGCATCCGGCAGGTCGCCCAGCGCGTCGCCCGGTACCCCGGCGCGCCGCACGACGCGGACCCTGCCCTCCTCCACGGCGACCTGCACGCCGTCGTTGCCGGCCAGGTTCGGCGTGTAGCGCACCGAGAACCTGGTGCCGACCACCGTGATGCCCACCGGGCCGGCCAGCACGTGGAACGGGCGGGCCGCATCGGCCTGGACGCTGAACACGGCCTGGCCTTCGAGCAACTGCACTTCCCGGCGCTGGCGGTAGTAGGTGACCTCGATCCGCGTGGCGGTATCCAGCCGCATGCGGCTGCCGTCGGGCAGCGGGACTTCGGTCTGCTGGCCGCGCTGCGTGCCGAAGGCCTGCGCGAACACCGGCTGCGCCTGCCAGTGGCTCCAGGCCAGCAACCCGGCGCCAACGGCGACGGCTGCCACGGCGAGCGCGGGCACCAGAAAGCGCCGGCGGGGCATGCCGGACGGCGCCCGCCGGGCGGCTTCCCGCGCCGTGTCGCGCTGCAGGTTGCGACGCAGCCGGGCCACGGCATCGGCGGGAAGGGCGTCGAGCGCCTGCCAATGGGTCTCCCACTGCGCATAGCGCTGGCGATGGCGGGCGTCGGCGCCCAGCCAGGCCTGGAAGGCGGCCTCGTCCTGCACGCTCCAGCCGTCGCGCTGTCGGCGGATGAACCAGTCGAGCACTTCCTGGCGCAAGCCGGGCGTGTCTTCTGGCGGTGGCAGCGCGGGGGACATGGAAGACGGTCTCTCTTCTTGTGTAGACGCGCGAGCGGCGCCGAATCCGGTATCGGGCGCGCGATGGCCCCGCATATTCTTCCGATTCATGGCTCGGTGCGCTTTCTCCGGCCCCGCGCCGGCGCGGTACGCGCCGCGCCGTCGATCCGGTCCAGGCAGAGCCAGCAGGCATGCATCGCGATCTGCAGCTGCATTTCCACCGTGCGCGGGGAAATCCCCATGCGCTCGGCGATCTCGGCATAGGACAAGCCGTCGAACTTGTAGAGGATGAACGCCTCGCGGCAGCGCGGAGGCAGCTCTTCGATGGCGGCGACCACCGCCGCCAGGCCCTCGCGCGAGGCGACGATGGCGTCCGGCTCCTGGGACGGCGGGCCGGCGAGGCCGTCGAGCCCGGCGCCTTCGTCATCCAGCGACATGGCTTCGCCTGTCTGGGCGCGCACCTCGGCGCGGCGATGCTGGTCGATGACGAGGTTGCGGGCCGTGCGGTACAGCAGCCCGCGCGGGTCGCGCACGGGCCGGCCGGCCTGTTGCGCCGTCAGCACGCGGGCGTAGCTTTCCTGCGCCAGGTCGGCCGCGGTGTCGCGGTCCCTCACGGTGCGGAAGAGAAAGCCCAGCAGTTCGCGGTAGTAGCGC
This sequence comes from Pseudorhodoferax sp., assembly GCF_047601025.1. Classification (NCBI taxonomy): domain Bacteria; kingdom Pseudomonadati; phylum Pseudomonadota; class Betaproteobacteria; order Burkholderiales; family Comamonadaceae; genus Pseudorhodoferax; species Pseudorhodoferax sp. The sequence goes on along the minus strand of NZ_JASGJZ010000001.1, from coordinate 4,236,285 downwards.
TCAAGCACGGATCACCGAATGCCCCATGGAAACGAGAAACACCGGTCAGCGGATCGGTGCCGGGATGTGCGCGGTCCATCCCTGTGTGCTTCGAACCACAGGCATCACACGATCGTCCATGCGGCATCATAGTTGATACAAATTCTCATTTACCATTCAGCCCTCGTTCCATTTCAAGGGCTGTGCACGCCGTCGTCGCACAGCGTGACGGCATGCGCCTGGGGGCCTCCGACCACTCGCTTTCTCCCACGGTGGAGATCCTCTACAGCAACCACCGCGGTTGGCTGGAGGGCTGGCTGCGGCGCAAGCTGGGCGACGCCTTCGTCGCGGCGGACCTGGCGCAGGACACGTTCGTCAGCGTGATCGCGGCGGGCACGGCCGGCCAGATCCGCGAGCCCCGGCCCTTCCTGGCCACCATTGCGCGGCGCCTGATGGCGCACCACCACCGCCGGCGCCTGCTGGAGGAAAGCTATCTGGAGGCGCTGGCCGCGCTGCCCGAAGGGATGGCGCCGTCGCCCGAAGCGCACTGCCTCGCGCTGGAAGCCCTGCGGGAGATGGACCGGGCGCTCGACGGCCTGCCGCCCCGGGTGAAGGAAGCCTTTCTGCTGGCGCACCTCGAAGAACTCAGCTATGCCGACATCGCCGCGCGGCTGGACGTCTCCACCAGTTCCGTCAAGCAGTACCTCACGCGCGCCCACCGGCACTGCCTGTTCGCGCTGTCGGCCTAGGCTGCCGCGCGCGCCGAGCCGATGAGCGTATCCACCACCTCCGCCGACAGCGGCCGCGGCCCGCCCATGGCGGGTGGCCAGCCCATCCGCGAAGCCGTCGCGGACCAGGCGGCGCAGTGGCTGACGGTGATGATGTCGGGCGAAGCCTCCGACGACGAGCGCCGCCGCTGGCAGCGGTGGCGTGCCGCGCACCCCGACCACGAACGCGCCTGGCAGCACGTCGAGGCCGTCGTCGGCAAGTTCAAGGCCATGGCGCCGCATGCCGCCTACAACGCGCTGTCGGCCTATGCCGACGGCCACCCTGGCCGTCGGCCCGGCAGCCGCCGCAAGGCGCTGCGCGCGCTGCTGTGGACGGGCGGCATGCTGGGCGGCGCCGGTCTGCTGGCCTCGCGCACGCAGACCTGGCAGCAGCTGGCTGCCGACTTCAGCACCGGCACCGGCGAACAGCGCCGGCTCACGCTGGACGACGGCACCGCCGTGACGCTCAACACCGCCACGGCGATCGACGTGCGCTTCGACGGCCGGCAGCGGCTGGTGCGGCTCGCCGCCGGCGAGGTCCTGGTCGTCACCGGCCACGGCACGGCCGCGGTGGCGGACAGCCGCCCCTTCGTCGTCGAGACCGCCGAGGGCCGCATCCGCGCGCTGGGCACGCGCTTCACGGTGCGCCGCCTCGCCGGCAGCACGCAGGTGGCCGTGCTGGAGAGCGCGGTGGAGATCACGCCCTGCGGCGGCAGCGCGCCGCGCGTGCTGCGCGCCGGCGAGCGCGCCACGTTCCGCGGCGATGCCGTCGGCGCACCCGAGGCGCTCGGCGCCGAGGCGGATGCGTGGACGCGCGGCCAGCTCCTGGCCGACGGCATGCGCCTCGGCGATTTCGTCACCGAAGTCGGCCGCTACCGGCCCGGCGTTCTGCGCTGCGCGCCCGAAGTGGCCGGCCTGCGCTTCTCGGGCGTGTTCCCGCTGCAGAACACCGACCACATCCTGTCCGCCCTGCCCCGGGTGCTTCCGGTGCAAGTGAGGTGGCGCACGCGGTACTGGGTGACCGTGGAAGCCGCCGCACGCTGAGGCCGTCGGGCCCTCCCGGCGCTTTCCTCCCGATCCACGCAGGCCTGCCCCGCCGGGCCCGATGGCGTTTTTTGCAGGGAGGACTGCCCGATGCGCCTTCTCGCGGCACCTACCGAGGAGAGAACCCCTTTTTCCACTTCGTGAGGCCACCACCATGCGAGCAAGCACGCCGCGCGCCGGGCAGTCCGGCATCCGTCCACCCGTCCTGCGCCACGGCGCCGTCGCCTACGCGGCATGGCTCTGCATCGGCACCCTTGCCCTGGGCGCTGGCCTGCCGGGCACCGCCCTGGCGCAGGAGGATGCCCGGCCGGCCCAGGGCGCGCGCCGGAGCTACGACATCCCGGCCGGCGCCCTGGCGCCGGCGCTCAGCAGCCTGGCCAGTTCCGCCAACGTGCTGCTGACGTTCACGCCGGAGCAGACCAGCGGAAAGACCACGGCCGGCATCCGCGGGCAGTACACGGTGCAGGAGGCGCTCGCGGCGCTGCTGGCCCACAGCGGCCTGAACGCCGTGCGCATGGACAACGGAGGCTATGTGCTGCGCGCCGCGCCGGCCTCCCCGGCAGCGCCCGCGGCCCCGCCGAGGCCGACGGAGGCGCCCGCGTCCACGCTGCCCACGGTGCGCGTGACGGCATTGGCCGAACAGTCCCCCGGCGAGCTGCCGCCGGTCTATGCCGGCGGCCAGGTGGCCAGGGGCGCGCGCCTGGGCCTGCTGGGCAACGCGGATGTCATGGACACGCCCTTCTCCGTGACCAGCTACACGGCCGAGGCCATCGAGAACCAGGGCGCGCGCACCGTGGCCAACGTGCTGCGCAACGACGCGTCGGTCCGCTTTTCCACGTCGGACGGCCATCCGTTCGAGAACTTCCGCATCCGCAACTTCGCCGTCAACCAGAACGAGATGACGGTCGACGGCATGTACGGCCTGATGCCCTACGGCCACACGCCGGTCGAGATGTTCGAGCGCGTGGAGCTGCTGCGCGGGCCCAGCGCGCTGTTCTCCGGCATGGCGCCCGCCGGCGCCCTGGGCGGCACGATCAACCTGGTGCCCAAGCGCGCCGGCCCGCAGCCGCTCAGCCGCGTGTCGCTCGACTACATCGGCGAGAGCCAGTTCGGCACCCGGCTGGACCTGGGCCGCCGCTTCGGCCCGGACGATGCCGTGGGCCTGCGCGTCAACGGATCGTTCGCCGACGGCGACACCGAGCTCGACGGCCAGTCCAAGCAGCGCCAGTTCCTGTCCGCCGCGCTCGACTACCGCAACGGCGGCTTCAAGGGCTCGCTGGACGCCTACTACAGCAAGGAGAAGTTCGACGGCGGCACGCCCGCCGGCATCTTCTTCCGCAATGCCGCGCTCGGCCTGCTGCCGGCGCCCGACGCCGGCCTGAACCTGTTTCCCGCCGCCTACGGCGAGGCGGAGAACAAGGCCGCCATCCTGCGCGCCGAATACGCCTTCAACGACATGGTGACGGCCTATGCCAACGTCGGCGTGCGCCGCGGCACGGTGGCGGGCTTCTTCACGGGGTCGTGGATCGTCGCCACCGGCGCGGACGGCACCGGCACGGCATCGATGTCCGGCCAGCGCATGTACGAGAAGAACGTGAGCGCCGAGACCGGGCTTCGCCTGAACTTCAGGACCGGCGGCGTCGGCCACGCCATGGTGCTGCAGGCCTCGCGCCTGAAGATGGACTACGGCTACGACGCCAACTCCAACGGCGGCGTCACCAACATCTACCACCCGGTGCCGGTGGCGATGCCCGACCTGCCGGCCTCCGCCCGCAAATGGTCGGACAAGACCTTCGACAGCCTGGCGCTGATCGATACGCTGTCCATGCTCGACGACCGCCTGCGCCTGACGCTGGGCCTGCGGCACCAGAGCTTCGAGGTCGATCCGACGGCGGACGGCATCAGCACCGGCGGCGAGGTCGCCTACGACAAGAGCGTGGTCACGCCCGCCGTGGGCGTGGTCTTCAAGCCCTGGGGACCGAACGTCTCGCTGTATGCCAGCTACGTGCAGGGCCTGAGCCAGGGTGCCAGCATCTCGACGACCAACGGCTACGTCCGCAACCACACCTTCGCGCCGTACAAGACGGAGCAAGGCGAAATCGGCGTCAAGTGGAACGCGGGCACGTTCACCAACACCTTCGCGCTGTTCCAGATCACCCAGCCGACGCTGATCACGTTCACCGACGGCAGCGGCGCGATGGACGCCACCGACGGCGGCGAGAAGCGCGTGCGCGGGCTGGAGTGGAACACCTTCGGCGAAATCACGCGCGGCCTGCGCGTGCTCGGCGGCGTGGTCTACGCGCAATCCGTCCAGACCAGGACGCAGGGCGGCCTGCTCGACGGGTATGCCGCCGTGGGTTCGCCACGATGGCAGGCCAACCTGGGCGCGGAATGGGACGTGCCCGGCGCGCCCGGCCTGACGCTGACCGGCCGCGTGGAAACCAGTTCGCCCCAGTGGCTGACCAACAACCACACGCTCCGGCTGCCGGGCTGGGGCGTGTTCGACCTGGGCGCACGCTACGCCACCCGGCTGTACGGCAAGAACGCCACGCTGCGGCTGAACGTGGCCAACGTCGCGGGGCGCAGCTACTACTCCGGCATCTTCCGCGAGGGGGCGGCCATCGCCACGCTGGGCGCGCCGCGCACGGTGTCGGCGTCGCTGACGGTGGATTTCTGACGGACCGGACGCCGCACCCGCCCCTGCGCAGCCCGTGCAGCCGGCCGAACGGGGTGTCCGCCAGCACGCGTTCGCCGCCCTGCGCTGGGTGAACGGCTGCATCGCGGCCTTCGGCCGGCGACCCGGCGCGGGTGACGCTGGCCGGGCAGTCCTCCGGCGCCGCCAACATCGCGCTGATGGCGCACAACCGCCTCGGCGAGGGGCTGTACCGCGGCGTCATCGCCCAGGGCCCGCCGCTGTTCCGGCCGCCGATGTTCGCCGAGCTGGAGACCGCCGCGGCCAACACCGAGGCCCTGTGCGCAGCGCTGGGCATCGGCGTCACGGCGCTGCGCGCGCTGGACGGCGCGGAACTGCAGCGCCGCGAGCAGGCGTTCTCCACCTCGCCCGAACTGGTGGCGCGCATGAAGCGCCCGGCCACCGCGCCGGTGCGCGACGGCCACCTCGTCCGCGACTGGTCCTGGGACGCCGCGCCGATGGCCGTGCCGCTGCTGGCCGGCTGGACGCGCACCGAGGCCGACTTCTGGTTCGACCTCTGCGACGGCGCCGGCCAGCGCCTGTCGCCGATGCAGGCGCCGCAGACCCCGGCCGAGCTGGCGCAGCGCGTGGCCGGGCTGGTCGCGGCGCACGATGCGTTCGACGCGCCGCCGCCGGTACCGGCGGTGATTGCGGCCTACGCCGCGCCGGGATACACGCCGCAAGCGGCCTGGCGCGCGCTCTACACCGACCTGGTTTCCGGGCCCCGATCCTGCACACGCTCGGCAAGCAGGCCCGGGCGCGGCGGCCGGCCTGGGCCTACGAGTTCGCCTTCCCGATGGCGGGCACCGACGACAGTTCCCCGCATGCGGCCGACGTGCCCTTCGTGTTCGGGAACACCGGCAGCGCGCACGTGCGGGACAAGATCGGCCGGCCGGCGCAGGCTGCCGCGGTGGCCCTGGCGATGCAGCGCTGCTGGCGGGATTTCGTCGCCGGTGGCGCGCCGGCCGGCGATGGCCGCTGGCCGCCGTTCGACGCGGACCGGCCCGCGGTGATGCGCTTCGGGCTGGAAGGCGCCACCATCGCGGTGCCCCGCACGCCCGCCACAGACGGCTTCTGGCCGCACTACTTCGCCGGGCCGAGGCCCACGCCGCGCGCTTGCCCCCCATCCTGCGGCCGCGCCGCCGCCCGCTCGCGCGCGGTCTCGCCGTTCGAGGCCGGGTCCGCCGTTTCCGGCCGCCTCCCGCCGGGTCGCGGCGTGCCGCCGGCTACCTCGCCTGCCGCGACACCTGGTCGCCGACGCCGGGCTGGAGCCTGAACACGTCGGCCACCGCCAGCAGCGCGGTAGCGGCGACGATCAGGAACGCGATGCGGAACGGCGTGGCCGCATCCGCGCCGGGCGCGACGGACTCGCCGATGCGCCAGGCGATGGCGCCCAGCGCCACGCCCAGCCCCATGGCGAGCTGGAAGGCCGTGGAGAACAAAGTGTTGGCATCCGGCATCTGCGCCTGCGGCACGTCGCTGAAGGCGATGCTGTTGAGCGCGGTGAACTGCATCGAGCGCGCCATGCCGCCCAGGAACAGCACCACGCAGACCAGCGCGAGCGGCATCCGGTGGGCGAACAGCGCGCAGGCGCCGATCAGCACGGCGTTGAGCAGGCCGTTGGCGACCAGCACCGGGCGAAAGCCGAAGCGGCGCATCACGCGCGTCGTCATGGGCTTCATCGCCAGGTTGCCGGCGAACACCGCCATCAGCATCAGGCCCGCCGAGAAGGCGTCGAAGCCGAAGCCGATCTGGAACATCAGCGGGATCAGGAACGGCACCGCGCTGACGCCCATGCGGAACAGCGAGCCGCCCCAGATCGTCACCGCGAAGGTCGGCAGCTTCAGCGCCGACAGGTCGAGCATCGGCCGCGCCGCGCGCCGCAGGTGGCGCACGCTGGCCGCCATCAGCACCAGGCCGGCGGCCAGCAGCGCCGCCGCCCGGCCCCAGGCCGCCTGGGGCTGCGCCACGATCTCGGTGGCGGCCAGCAGGCAGAACAGGCCGCCGCCGGTCAGCAGGAAGCCGGGCCAGTCGAAGGCCTTGCCCTGCTGGGGCTGCAGCGCCGGCACGATGCGCCAGGCCAGCACCAGGGCGATGGCGCCCAGCGGCAGGTTGAGCCAGAAGATCCAGCGCCAGTCGCCGTGGTCGGCGATCAGCCCGCCCAGCGGCGGCCCCAGCACCGGCGCCACCAGCGCCGGCCAGGTGAGCACGGCGATGGCGCGCACCAGGTCCTGCTTGGGCGTCTCGCGCAGCACCACCAGGCGGCCGACCGGCACCATCAGCGCCCCGCCGATGCCCTGCAGCACGCGCGTGGCGACGAACTGCGGCAGCGAGGCCGCCAGCCCGCACAGCAGCGAGGCGAGCGTGAACAGCGCGATGGCGCCCGCGAACACGCGCCGCGCGCCGAAGCGCTCCGCCGCCCAGCCGCTGATCGGGATGAAGACGCCCAGCGTCAGCATGTAGGCCGACACCCCGATGTTCAGGTCGACCGGCTGCACGCCGAAGCTCGCCGCCATCGCCGGGATGGCGGGGGTGATGACGGTGGCGTCCAGGTTCTCCATGAAGAAGGTGCCTGCCACCAGCAGGGCGAGCGCGGTGCGGCGGTCGATCACGGGCATGGGTAGGCGGCGGCCGCGCGGCTCACAGGCTGTCCACCACGCCGCCGTCGACGCGCAGGGCCGCCCCGGTGGTGGCGGAGGCCTGCGCGGAGCAGACGTAGACGATCAGGTTGGCGACCTCCTCGACGCTGGCCGGGCGCTGGAGGATGGAGGACGGCCGCTGGGCCAGCACGAAGGCCTTGGCCACCGCCTGCAGCGGCTGGCCGGTCCGCGCCACCTCGCCTTGCAGCATCGCGGCGACGCCCTCGGACAGTGTCGGCCCCGGCAGCACCGAATTGACCGTGACGCCGGTGCCGGCCATGCGCTTGGCCAGCCCGCGCGCGACCGCGGTGCAGGCGGTCTTGGTCATGCCGTAGTGGATCATGTCCGCCGGGATGTTGAACGCCGACTCCGAGGACAGGAAGACCACGCGCCCCCAGCCCCGGGCCTGCATGCCCGGCAGGTAGGTGCGCGACAGGCGCACGCCGGACATCACGTTGACCTCGAAGAAGCGCTCCCACTCGCCGTCGGGCGTGTCGAAAAAGTCCTGCGGGCCGAAGATGCCGACGTTGTTGACGAGGATGTCGCAGGCCGGGTGCGCGGCGGCCAGCGCGGCGCACCCCTGCGCGCTGCCGAGGTCGGCGGCGCAGCCGGCGACGCTGGCGCCGGGCACGGCCGCCTTCACCGACGCGACGGCGGCATCCACCTCCGGCCGGCGCCGGCCGTTGACGACGACGGCCGCGCCGCAGGCGGCCAGCCCCTTGGCGGTCGCCAGCCCGATCCCCTGGGTCGAGCCGGTGACGATGGCGGTCTTGTGGGTCAGGTCGATCTGCATGGCGCCTCTCTCGGTCTGGATGTCGGGACACCAGCAAGAATAGTGGACCTGCGCGACCCGGTCGCCGCCACCGGCCATCACGGCGGCGGTGCGCGGCGCCGCGCCGCCCACGGCGACCGCCAGCCCGGAGACGCCCGCGCGTCAGAAATCCATCGTCGCCGAGAGCGCCAGCGTGCGCGGCGCGCCCAGCGCCAGGCTGGACAGCAGCGGCATGCCCCAGTAGGCCTTGTCGGTGACGTTGGCCTCGCTCGCCCGCAGCACGAGCGGGTGGCCGGCGGCCTGGGTGGCGTAGCGCGCGCCCAGGTCGTAGACCGTGCGGCCGGGCGCCTACAGCGCGTTGTCGGCGCTGATGTACTGCTTGGAAACGGCGGTCGCGTTGGCGGTAAGCGTCAGGCCCTGCACGGCGGGCACGTCCCACTCCGCGCCCAGCTTGCCCTGCAGCTTCGGCAGGCCCGTGGCCACCTTGCCCTGGTTGGTGCCGCCGGACGTCCGGGTCAGCTTGGGCTCCACATGGGCGATGCCGCCCATCAGGCGCACGCCGCGCAGCGGCGCGCCGAAGAAGCTCCATTCCAGCCCCCGGTTGCGCTGCGCGCCGCCGAACGAGAAGACATTGGTGACGGGGTCGGTGTAGCTGCCGGGCCGCGTGATCTGGTACAGGCTGAGCGTGTGGGCGAACGTGCCGAGGTCGAACTTGAGGCCAACCTCCTTCTGCCTGGTCTTGTACGGCGGGAACAGCTCTCCCGCATTGGCGGCGGCGAGCGGCGCGGTCTGGCCCTTGCTCAGGCCTTCGATGGAGTTGGCATACACGGAGACCTGGTCCGTGGCCTTGACCAGCAATGCGGCGGCAGGCGACGTGGCGCTCGCGTCGTAGCGGGACGCACGCGCCCCGGTCGTGACGTTGAAGGTGTCCGTCAGGACCTCCTGGCGCCGCACGCCGAGCGTCAGCTGCACCCGGTCCTGCGCGAACGACAGGGTGTCCGCCAGGCCGTAGCTGGTCAGGCGCGTTTCCGTGTGCAGCGTCGGCGGCGTGACGAGGGCGGCGGCCGGCCCCCAGACGGGGTCGTAGAGGTTGGTCGTCCAGTCCGCGCCCGGCACCGACCTGCGGCCGAATTCCCGGACGGTGTCGGCGTAGTGCGTGGCGTTCACCGCCCACCGGTGGCCGATGCCGCCGGTCTGGAAGCGGCCCGCCAGGCCGACCTCCGCCGACTGCTTCTCCACCTCGAAGGCCAGCTGGCCGATGGTGGTGCGCAAGTCGCCCGCCGCATTGAGCACCTGGGCCGAGATGGCGCCGTTGTACGTGTAGTCGCTCTTGCTGGTGCCGAAGGCCGCATGCGCCGTCAGCTGCTCGCTCAGGTCGAATTCGCCGCGCACGATCGCGCCCCGGTCCCTGTTCTCGACGAAGGACCAGTCCGGGTTCAGCAGCGTGTCGGGCCTGGGTGGCCTGGGGATCGCCACGCCGGGCGCCAGGTTGATGCCCCGGGTCACGCCGTCCACGCGGTCCTCGCTGCGGTAGAGGTCGGCCGAGAGGCGCACGCGCTCGCCCCGCCAGTCCAGCCCGAGGGAAGCCAGCTGGGCCTTCTTCTCCTGCTGGCGGACCGCCCCCTCGCCATCGCGGTAGACGCCGTTGAAGCGGATTCCGAACTGCTTGTCCTCGCCGAAGCGCCGGCCCAGGTCGACGTGCCCGCCGAACTGCGCGTCCGACAGGTAGGTCGCCGTCAGGCGCGCCAGCGGCTGCGCGCCCGCACGCTTGGGCACCAGGTTGATGGTGCCGCCCACCGAGCCGCCGGGCGGCATGCCGTTGAGCAGGGCCGACGGCCCCTTCAGCACCTCGATGCGCTCGAACATCTCGGGCGTCGTGCGGTAGTACGGCGCCATGCCATACAGCCCGCCGACGGTGATGTCGGTGGTGCTGGAGGCGAAGCCGCGGATCGCGTAGTTCTCGCTCCAGGCGCCGGAGACGCCGTTGCTGAACACCGTGGGGTCGGTGGCGGCGATCACCTCGGTGATGTCCTTGGCCTGCCTGTCCGCGATGAAGGCGTCCGTGTAGCTGATGGTGCTGAACGGGGTTTCCATGAAGTCCCTGTCGCCCAGCAGGCCCACGCGGCCGCCGGTGGCCACCTGCCCGCCGGCGTAGGGCGCGCTCGCCGCCGCCTGCCCCTGGACCGTGACCTGGGGCAGCGTGGCGGCAGCCGCTTCGCCACGGGCGTTCGCGCGCGCGTCCGCCGCGTCGGCGGCCGCCTGCGCCAGCACCGGGGCGCTGGCGCCCAGGCCGCCCGCGGCCAGCCCCAGCAGCAGCGCCGCCTGGACGGCGCTGCCACGCCGGAGCGCGAAGGGCGGACGCACATGCGCCGCCTGGCCGAGGGGACGCGCGATGCGGGAGGAATGGCGATGTCGGGCCATGTCAGCTTTCTTGGTGTTGGAATGGGTCCGGCGTGCAACCGATCGCCGGAACGCCATCGGAATGCGAGCGATAATTAGTTGCATGATATTAAACTAATTCACCGGTGCTGCCGGCGGCAGGCCTGGCGGCACCCTCCTCCGACAATCGCCGCTGGCCACGGAGAACACATGCCCCACGGAAAGCAGCCTTCGGCACGCGGACGCCCGCCCACCATCACGCGCGAACGGATCGCCGAGGCGGGCATCGGCATCGGCTTGCCCAGCATCACCTTCGTCGGCGTCGCCGCCGCGCTCGGGGTGAGCCACATGGCGCTCTACAGGCACGTCCCCAGCCTGGAGGCGCTCAAGCACCTGGTCGCCGAGGAGATCTTCAGGCGCTGGCAGATTCCGCGGGCCAGTGGCCGGGAAGCAGGCGGGCTGGAGGAGTACCTGCTGGTGTTCAGCGCATCCGTGCAGGCCTTCGTCAAGGCGCATCCGGGCCTGACGCCGTACGTGATCCGCCGGCTGGCCGCGACGCAGCCCATGCTCGCCAAGATCGACGAGCACCAGAGCCATGTCGCGCAGGTCTACGGCATCTCGAAGGAGGACGCGCGCTGGCTGCTCGCCACCGTGGCGTTCCACTGCATCGCCGTGGCCGACACGGTGTATTCGGTGGCGGGCCGCGAGCCCGCCGTGGCAGCGGACCGCGCGGCGGAAGAAGCCGAGATGGAGGCGGAGTTCGCGCAGGGCATGCACGCCCTGGTCGTCGGCGCGCTGGCCATGGTGCAAGCCCGCGGCGGCGGCACCCCCGCCCTGTCCTGACAGCCCGGCCGGCCGCGTTGCCGGCAATGCCCGGCCGTCGCCGCTGCGCGGCCGCGGCCGGCCGCCGATGGCTGGCGCCCGGCCTTCGCAGACCAGTCTGGCGCCCAGTCCTCCATCTGCACCGACCTGGGCGTGAACCCGGCTACCCGCGCGACGTAGCCCGCCTTGAAGCCGCCGGGGCGGCATCCCGCATCGCCAGGCCGCCAGTGCTCCAGGCGCCGGCCCTACCACATTCGATCATTGATGCAAATCAAATCAATTATCATTTAGATCTTTAATTAAATTTACCTCTGATTTCCGTATGGTTTGCCTCAGGTTCGTGCGCCCGTCGCCGCGGTTGTCCGCCTCCTCCCACCGCGTCGGTGGCGTGCCCTCCTCCGCGCCCGCGTTCAACTTCCGCGCGCTGGCCCACGGCGTGCGCTACGCTCTGGCCGGCATGGCCTTGGGCGCGGGCCCGGCCATGGCGGCCGATCCGGCGGCCGAGTCGAGCGCGACGAGCCTGCCCACCGTCACCGTCACCGTCAGCGGCGACCAGGAGGCCAAGGGCACGGCGGCCGACGGCTACCGCGAGGACCGCGTCTCCAACGTCGGCCCCTGGCAGGGCCGCACGCTGCAAGACACGCCCTACTCGATCACGGTGTTCTCGGAAGACTTCATCGAGAACCTGCAGGCCAGCAGCGCGGACCAGGTCTACCGCGTCAACCCCACCTTGCAGCAGACGCGCTCGCAGTACGAGAACAACCAGCCGACCATCAACCTGCGCGGCTTCACCCTGTGGGGCTCGTACCGCGACGGCGTGCGGGACGACCAGTACGGCCACGGCACCACGATGGAGGACACCGAGCGCATCGAGGTGCTCAACGGCCTGTCGGGCTTCCTGTACGGTCCCAGCAACGTGGGCGGGCTGGTCAACTACGTGACCAAGCGCTCGACCGACGAGCGGCTGAACAGCATCACCGCGTCCAGCCTGGGCAACAAGGCCTGGTACCTGCACGGCGATTTCAGCGGCAAGTTCGATGCGGACGGCCGCTTCGGCTACCGCGCCAACGTGGCCAAGCAGGACGGCGACACGTCCATCCGCGGCCAGCGCATCGAGCGCGACATGTACAGCCTGATCCTCGACGCGAAGCCCCGCAACGACCTGTACCTGCAGGCCAGCGCCATGAACATGGACTACGACATCCATGGCGCGCAGGCGCGCTTCGCCGCCACGGCAGCCACGCGTCCCTCCGTGCACGCGCTGCGCAACGACATCTCCTACGGCCCGTCGTGGACCTACCGCCACTACAACACCGACCGCTACACCGCCCATGCCAAGTGGGACGTGAACGAGGCCATGAGCCTGCGCGCCACCTACCTCTACAGCACGGGCGTGCGCGACTCCGAGGGTGCGCCGGTGACCAACACCATGACCTCGCCGACCACCTACGACCAGACCCTCAGCTACTTCTACGCCCCTGGCGTGGTCAACACGCTGAGCTATGTCTACGACAGGAGCGGCTCGGTCTATGGCGACTTCAAGTTCGACACCGGCGCCGTCAGCCACAAGGTGACGCTCGGCTACCAGTACACCCACAACCGGCAGGATCGCTGGACCGCCAGCGCGCGAGCCATTCCCCTCGGCTCTTCTTCCATCGACAACCCGCAGTACCCCGACAGGCCCGTCGTCGCGCCCATGGACCGGGGCGCGAAGAACGTCGGGTGGAGCGTCGGCCGCCGCAAGAGCCTGGTGCTCGGCGACGACATCACCTTCAGCGACCACTGGTCGGCGCTGGTCGGCGTGGCGTACGTCACGCTGCTGTCCAAGACCTACGACAAGTCGGCCCTGACGCCCACGCTGTCGCTGCTGTTCAAGCCGACCCCCGACCTGACCACCTACGTCAGCTACATGGAGTCGCTGGAGCAAGGCGGGACGGCCGCCGACGAATACCAGGGTGTCGAGGTGGTCAACAAGGGCCAGGTCTTCGACCCCCTCACCAGCAAGCAGATCGAGGTCGGCGCCAAGTACTCCTGGAACGGCATGCTGCTGAGCGGCGCGCTGTTCCAGATCGACAAGGGCCTGCAGTACTACGACGTGCGCGATCCCTCGCGCCCCGTCTACGTGCAGGACGGCCGCCAGGTGCACAAGGGCGTGGAGTTCACCGCCATCGGCAAGATCACCCGCGACCTGAGCCTGATGGGCGGCTTCACCTTCCTCGACCCCAAGGTCAAGCAGCAACGGCAGAACCCGCTGCTCGAAGGCAAGCGGCCCACCCAGGTGGCCGACAAGATGTTCAAGGCGCGTGCCGAGTACGCCGTGCCCGCCGCGCCGGGCCTGAGCCTGTCGGCCAGCCTGAACGCCATGGGCGCCAACTACGCCGACAACATGAACACCGACCGGCTGGCGGGCTACGCCATCTACGACCTGGGCATGCGCTACCAGATGAAGGTCGGCCAGACCCCCATGACGGTTCGCATGGATGTGTACAACGTGACCGACAAGCACTACTGGGCCAACTCCTCGGCCCTGGGCGCGCCGCGCACCGTCGTGCTGTCCACCAACCTCAAGTTCTGACGATGCGCGTGCCTCCCCCCGGAGAGAACGCCGCCTGCTTCCTCGGCATGACATACAGACAGCAACCTTCGCTGCCGGCGCGATCGGCCGCCATGGCAGTGCCCCCCAACCCGTCGCACCGGCGCCAGCCCCATCGGCCCGGCGTGCTGGCGCATGCGGTCCGCCGCGCCATCGCCGCCGACCAGGGCGGACAGGCGCCCGCCAATGCCGCCACGCAGGCGGAGAGCCTGCCCACGGTCACCGTCAGCAGCGGCCAGGAGGCCAAGGGCACGGCGGCCGACGGCTACCGCGAGGACCGCGTCTCCAACGTCGGCCCCTGGCAGGGCCGCACGCTGCTGGACACGCCCTATTCGATCACGGTGTTCTCGGAGGAATTCATCGAGAACCTGCAGGCCGGCAGCGCGGACCAGGTCTACCGCGTCACCCCCACCCTGCAGCAGACGCGCGCGCAGTACGAGAACAACCAGCCGACCGTGAACCTGCGGGGCTTTTCCCTCTACGGGTCGTACCGCGACGGCGTGCCGCAGGACTTCTTCGGCCACCTGGTGACGATGGAGGACACCGAGCGCGTGGAGGTCTTCAACGGCCTGTCGGGCTTTCTCTACGGCTCGGGCAACGTGGGCGGGCTGGTCAACTATGTGTCCAAGCGCTCGACCAGCGAGCGGCTGAACGACATCACCGTCACCAGCCTGGGCCACAAGGCCTGGTATGTGCACGGGGACTTCGGCGGCAAGTTCGGCCCCGACGGCAGGTTCGGCTACCGGCTCAACGTGGCCAAGCAGGATGGCGACACCGTCATCAAGGGGCAGACCATCGACCGGGAGCTCTACAGCCTGGTGCTGGACTGGCAGCCGCGCAACGACCTGTACCTGCAGGTCAGCGGCACGAAGATGAACTACGACATCTTGGGATCGCAGGCCGCCTGGTCGGCCACGGCCGCGACGCGGCTGCCGGCGTCCGCGCTGCGCAACGACCTGTCGTACGGTCCGCGCTGGACGCGCCGCTACTACGACACCGACCGCTATGCGGCCCAGATGAAATGGGACGTCGGCCAGGCCGCGAGCATCCGCGCCGTCCTGCAAAGCAACAGCGTGGTGCGCAACACGTCCTATCCCTCGCCGACGAACACGATCAATTCACCGACCACCTACACCCAGACCATCGCGCACGTGTTCGCGCCGGGCGTGAACGACGTCTACACCTCCACGGACGATCGGCGCGGCGCGGTCTACGCGGACTTCAGGTTCGACACCGGCGCCGTCAGCCACAAGCTGACGGCGGGCTACCAGTACGGCAACAACCACATCCAGTCGTGGGCCAATGCCGCGCCGCTGGTGGTGGCGGGCACGTTCCTGATCGACGATCCGCAGTACATCGACCGACCCACGGTGCGGCCGTCGTCGCGGGGTGCCGAGCGCAACTCCGTCAGCATCCGCAGGAGCTTGCTGGTCGGCGACGACATCACCTTCAACGACCACTGGTCCGCGCTGGTCGGTGCGTCCCACACCCAGATCACCTCCAGTGGCTATGACAAGTCGGCCCTGACGCCCACGCTGTCGCTGCTGTTCAAGCCGGTCCCCGACCTGACCACCTACGTCAGCTACATGGAGGCGCTGGAGTCGGGCGGAACCGCCGCCGACACCTACCAGGGCGCCGAAGTGGTGAACAAGGGCGAGATCTTCGGGCCGCTCAAGAGCAAGCAGGTCGAGATCGGCGCCAAGTACTCCTGGAACGGCATGCTGCTGAGCGGCGCGCTGTTCCAGATCGACAAGGGCCTGCAGTACTACGACGTGCGCGACCCTTCGCGCCCCGTCTACGTGCAGGACGGCCGCCAGGTCCACAAGGGCGTGGAGTTCACCGCCATCGGCAAGATCACCCGCGATGTGAGCCTGCTGGGCGGCTTCACCTGGCTGGACCCCAAGGTCCGGCAGCAGAAGCAGAACCCGCTGCTCGAAGGCAAGCGGCCCACCCTGGTGTCGGACAAGCTGTTCAAGGTGCGCGCCGAATACGCCGTGCCCGCGGTGCAGGGGCTGAGCGTTTCCGCCGGGTTCAACCACGCCAGCGCCAGCTACGCCGACACCATGAACACGGATCGCCTGCCCGCCTACACGGTGTATGACGTGGGGGCGCGGTACCGCTTCGGGCCGGCCGGCCATCCCATCACCATCCGGCTGGACATCACCAACCTGTTCGACAGGCACTACTGGGCCAATGGCGCGACCCTGGGCGATCCGCGCACCGTGGTGCTGTCGGCCAACTACCGCTTCTGACGACGTGACTGCTTCCCCAAGAGAAAACACCTCCTGCTTCCTCGACATGACCTACGAAATGAATTCGACCCGATCCGCCGCCATGACGGCCCCTGCCCCCTCCCGCCAACGCGAGGCCGCGCCAGTGGCCCTGCTTCGGCCCGGCGTGCTGGCGCATGCGGTCCGCTGCGCCATCGCCGGCCTGGCCGCCACGGCCATGGGCGGCGCGGCCATCGCCGCCGACCAGGTCGCGCAGGTGTCCGCCGATGCCGCCGCGCAGAACAACAGCCTGCCCACGGTCACCGTCAGCGGCGACCAGGAGGCCAAGGGCACGGCGGCCGACGGCTACCGCGAGGACCGCGTCTCCAACGTCGGCCCCTGGCAGGGCCGCACGCTGCAGGACACGCCGTACTCGATCACGGTGTTCTCGGAGGAATTCATCGAGAACCTGCAGGCCGCCAGCGCCGACCAGGTGTACCGCGTCAATCCGACCATGCAGCTGTCGCGCTCGCAGTACGAGAACAACCAGCCCACGGTCAACGTGCGCGGCTTCAACTTCTACGCCTCGTACCGCGACGGCGTCGCGGACGACCAGTACGGCCACGGCACCACGATGGAGGACACCGAGCGCATCGAGGTGCTGAACGGCCTGTCCGGCTTCCTGTACGGCGTGGGCAACGTCGGCGGGCTGGTCAACTACGTAACCAAGCGCTCGACCGACGAGCGGCTGAACAACCTCACCGTCTCCAGCCGCGGCAACAAGGCGTGGTACGTGCATGGCGACTTCGGCGGCAAGTTCGACGCCGAGGGCAAGTTCGGCTACCGGCTGAACCTGGCGCGCCAGAGCGGCGACACGGCCATCCGGGGCCAGTCCATCGACCGCAACCTCTACAGCCTGGTGCTGGACGCCAAGCCGCGCAGCGACCTGTACCTGCAGCTCAGCGCCACGCGGCTCGAGTACGACGACTGGGGCGCCCAGGCGGGCTGGTCCGCCACGGCGGCGACGCGCCCGTCCGCCGACGCGCTGCGCACCGACCGCGCCTACAGCCCCTCGTGGACGCACCGCTACTACGAGACCAACCGCTACACGGCCCACGCGAAGTGGGACGTGAACCAGGCGCTGAGCCTGCGCGCCAACCTGCTGTTCAGCGACGGCGTGCGCAATGCGGCCACGTCGTTGACGACCAATACCTTCACCTCGCCCACGGCCTACACCCAGAGCTTCAGCTACCTCTACGCGCCGGGCTTGAACGATGTGCTGTCCTACCAGCGCGACCAGCGCGGCGCGGTCTACGCCGACTTCAAGTTCGACACCGGCGCCATCAACCACAAGGTGACGGCCGGCTACCAGTACAGCAACAACCGCCAGGACCGATGGGCCACGAATGCGCGGCCCGTCAGCGGCGGCACATTCGCGGTCGGCGATCCGGCGCAGTACAGGGACGAACCGACCGTCGCCCCGATCTCGCGCGGCGACAAGAGCGTGTGGGCCTCCAGCATCAAGAAGAGCCTGGTGCTGGGCGACGACATCACCTTCAGCGACCACTGGTCCGTGCTGGCCGGCCTGGCCTATTCCACCCTCAGCACCAGGAGCTACGACAAGTCCGCCGTCACGCCCACGCTGTCGCTGGTGTTCAAGCCGGCAGCCGACCTGACCACCTACGTCAGCTACATGGAGTCGCTCGAACAGGGCGGCGTCGCGGCCGACGAATACAACGGCGTCCCCGTGGTCAACAAGGGCCAGGTCTTCAAGCCGCTGACCAGCAAGCAGGTCGAGATCGGCGCCAAGTACTCCTGGAACGGCATGCTGCTGAGCGGCGCGCTGTTCCAGATCGACAAGGGCCTGCAGTACTACGACGTGCGCGATCCCTCGCGCCCCGTCTACGTGCAGGACGGCCGCCAGGTCCACAAGGGCGTGGAGTTCACGGCCATCGGCAAGCTCACCCGCGACCTGAGCCTGATGGGCGGCTTCACCTTCCTCGACCCCAAGGTCAAGCAGCAGAAGCAGAACCCGCTGCTCGAAGGCAAGCGGCCCACCGTCGTGGCCGACAAGCTGTTCAAGGTGCGCGCCGAGTACGCGCTGCCGATGGTGCCCGGCCTGAGCCTGTCGGCGGGGCTGAACGCCACCGGCGACAGCTACGCCGACACCATGAACACCGACCGGCTGCCGGGCTACACGGTCTACGACCTGGGCATGCGCTACCAGTGGGGGACGGCGAAGAACCCCATGACCGTCCGGCTGGACGTCACCAACCTGACGGACAAGCACTACTGGGCCAACGCCACCGCCCTGGGCGAGCCGCGCACCGTGGTGGTGTCGGCCAGCTACAAGTTCTGACCCCGTGCGACGCATCCGCTCTTTTCACAGGAGAGCACCATGACCAGGACCCTCACCCTGCTGGCGGCCGCCCTCGGCTTCAGCCTCACGGCGCAGGCCCACTTCGTGTGGCTGGAACAGCCGGCCGGCAGCGCCACCGCCGTGCTGCGCTTCGGCGAATTCGCGCACAACCTGCGCGAAGCCTCGCCCGGCCTGCTCGACCGCTTCGGCAAGCCCTCCGCCACCCACCTGTCCGCGCAGGGCGAGAAGGCGGTGGACGCCAGCAAGACCGCCGGCGGCTTCGCGCTGCCCTTCGGCGCGGGCCAGGGCGAGGCCATCGTGGCCGAGGACGCGAGCTTTCCGCTGCGCCGCGCCAAGCAGGGCGACCAGGAGGTGACGAGCTGGTTCCGCCCGGCGGCCCGCCTGATCACCGGCTTCGCCGCCCAGCCGCCCAAGCTCGCGCTGGACCTGGTGCCGACCGGCAAGGCGGGAGAGTTCAAGCTGTACTTCAAGGGCCAGCCGCTGCCCAAGACCAAGGTCGAGTGGCTCACCCAGTCCGGCTGGGCCCTGACCGGCTACACCGACGAGCACGGCGGCGTGGCGTTCGACATGCCGTGGCAGGGCCAGTACGTGGCCGAGGTCCGGCACACCGACCCCACGCCCGGCACGCGCGGCAGCGAGAAGTACGATAGCGTCAGCTACGTCACCTCGCTGACCTTCGTCCAGCCGTCCGGCCTGGCGCCGCTGCCCGCCGCGCCGCTGAGGACGCCCTCGGCGAAGTAGGCACGGCTCCGCCGGCCACCGGCCCGGTCCGGGCCACCGGCATCGCAGGGCGGCGCGAGCCGCCCGTCGTCTTTCCCCTCCTCTTCGCATGAACGCTGATCTCCAGGACCGCCAGCAGCCACCGGCACGGCGGCTGCCGCGGATCGGGCTGCGCGACGCGCTGTTCCAGATCCACTGGTGCATCGGCATCGTGGCCGGCACGGTGCTGATGCTGATGGGCCTGACCGGCGCCATGCTGACCTTCGAGGACGAGCTGCTGGACCTGTTCAACCCCGGCATCCTGGTGCTGGCGCCGGAACAGGCCCGGCGCCCCGCGCTGGCGCCGCCGGAGCTGCTGCAGGCCCTGCCGGCGCTGCCGGCGGGCCAGTCGGTCTCGATGCTCACGCTGTGGAGCGATCCGCAGCGCACGCCCCGCCTGCTGCTCGTGCAGGGCCCGACGCGGCTGCCGGCCGCCTACCTCGATCCCGCCACCGGCGCGTGGCTCGGCCCGGCCGCGGGGCAAGGCGTCTTCGACGTCGCCGAGCGCCTGCACCGCTGGCTGCTGCTGCCCAGCAACATCGGCAAGACCGTGACCGGCACGATGACGCTGGGCCTGGTGCTGCTGCTGGCGAGCGGCGTGTACCTGCGCTGGCCGCGGCGGGCGTCGAGCGCGCGGGCCTGGCTCACCTTCAACCCGCGGCTGAAGGGCCGGCCGTTCCTGTGGTCGCTGCATGCCGTGGTCGCCACGTGGATGCTGCCGGCCTGGATCATCCTGTCGGCGACGGGCATCTACTGGGCCTTCGATCCCGTGCGCAAGACGGTGGACGGCTGGGCCGGCGTCCAGCGCCCGCCGCGCGTGCAGCGCCAGGCCGGGCCGCCCACGCCGCCGGGCGACATCAGCGCGGCCTGGCAGGCCTTCCGTGCGCGCGTGCCCGCCTGGGAACAGGCGCGCCTGCGCCTGCCGGCGCGCGCCAGCGATCCGCTGGAGGTGTTCTGGCTGGCCCCCGGCGCCGAACACTCGCAGCAGACCAACCAGATGCAGATCGGGCTCGACGGCGAGATCCGCCGCGACCAGCGCTTTGCCGACCGCACGGCCGCGCAGCGCGCGCTGGCCACGATCTACCCGCTGCACATCGGCGAGTTCTTCGGCCTGCCCGGGCGCATCGCCATGATGCTGGCGGCGCTGGCGCTGCCGCTGCTGGGCGTGACCGGCTGGTGGCTCTACCTGCAGCGCCGGCGCCGCAGGCGCAGCGCCGCGGCCGAGCGCCGGGCGCTGGACGGCGCGGGCGACGGCGCCGAGTTCCTGGTCGCCTGGGCCGGCCAGACCGGCCGGGCCGAATCGCTGGCCACGCGCACCGCCCGGGCCCTGCAGGGGGCGGGCCACGCCGTGGCCCTGCGGCCGCTGGCCGCCCTGATGCCGGCCGACCTGGCGGGCTATCCCCGCGCCCTGCTGGTGGCCAGCACCTTCGGCGAGGGCGAGGCGCCCGACGCCGCCCGCCGCTTCGCCGCCGCGATCGCGCGCGGCGAGGCGCGCCTGGCCGGCCTGCAGTACGCGGTACTGGCGCTGGGCAACCGCGAGTACGCGCATTTCTGCGCCTTCGGCCACTGGCTGCACCGGCGCCTGGGTGAACTGGGGGCCAGCGCCCTGCAGCCGGCCGTGCCGGTCTGCGACAGCGACCCGCGCGGCGTCGACCCCTGGTTCTCCAGCCTGGCGCGCTTCGGGGCCGACCCGGCCGCCGCGGCCGACGAGGACGGCGGCGCCGATGACGCCCTGGCCTGGCAGGACTGGTCCCTGCGCGGGCGCACGCTGCTCAATCCGGGCAGCGTCGGCGAGCCGCTGTACGAGCTGGACCTGGCGCCCCCCGCGGACGCGCTGGCGCCCGCCTGGGCGCCCGGGGCGCTGGTCGAGATCCTGCCGCCGGACGCGGACGCGGCCGATCCCGCGCCGGGCGAGGCGCGCGATGCCCTGCCGCGCCGCTATTCGGTGGCGTCGATCCGCGAGGACGGCCGCCTGCAGCTGATCGTCCGCCGGCACCGGCACGCCGACGGCATCGGCTGGGTGTCCGGCCACCTGACGGGTGGCTGCGCGCCGGGCGGCACGATCCGGCTGCGCCTGGTGGCCAATCCGGCCTTCACCGTGTCCACGGACCCGCAGCCCTGCCTGTTCATCGGCAACGGCTCGGGCCTGGCGGGGCTGCGCGGCCTGCTGCGCGAGCGGGTGCGCCGCGGGCTGGGCGACAACTGGCTGGTGTTCGGCGAGCGCAACCAGGGCGCCGACCGGCTGTGCGCCGACGAACTCGGCGACTGGCAAGCCCGCGGCCTGGTGCGGGTCGACCGCGTGTTCTCGCGCGACCCGGGCGGCGGCTACGTGCAGGACCATCTGCGGGCCCGCATGGCCGAGCTGCGCCACTGGCTGCTGGACCGCGGCGCCGTCGTCCACGTCTGCGGCAGCCTGCGCGGGATGGCCGGCGGCGTCGAGGACGTCCTGCGCGACCTGCTCGGCAGCGACGGCCTGGCCGCCCTGGCGGCCGAGGGCCGGTACCGGCGCGACGTCTACTGACCCGCCGGGCCCGGGCCCCCTGCCCTTTCCGGCAGCCGCCCGGGCGCGTTCATCGTTTTCGGCTATCGGGTCGATGAAGACTATGGAGTTCCTTTATCCAACGAATCTTCTTAGCATCCGGGTGCCCGTCCCCAGCGGGTTCCCCTGACACCCCACCAGCAGGAGCTGCCATGAACAACGATGCCAAGAAGTGCCCCGTGACCCATCTGACGACCGGCTTCGGCGCCCCCGTCGTCACCAACCGCGACAGCCTCACCGCCGGCCCGCGCGGCCCGCTGCTGGCCCAGGACGTGTGGCTCAACGAGAAGCTCGCCAACTTCGTGCGCGAGACCATCCCCGAGCGGCGCATGCACGCCAAGGGCTCGGGCGCCTTCGGCACCTTCACGGTGACCAAGGACATCACCCGCTACACCCGCGCGGCGATCTTCAGCCAGGTCGGCAAGAAGACCGAGATGTTCGCCCGCTTCACCACCGTGGCCGGCGAGCGCGGCGCGGCCGACGCCGAGCGCGACATCCGCGGCTTCGCCCTCAAGTTCTATACCGAGGAGGGCAACTGGGACATGGTGGGCAACAACACGCCGGTGTTCTTCATCCGCGATCCGCGCCAGTTCCCCGACCTGAACAAGGCCGTCAAGCGCGACCCGAAGACCAACCTGCGCAGCGCCACCAACAACTGGGACTACTGGACACTGCTGCCCGAGGCGCTGCACCAGGTCACCGTGGTGATGAGCGACCGCGGCATCCCCGCCAGCTACCGCCACATGCACGGCTTTTCCTCGCACACCTACAGCTTCTGGAACGCGCGGGGCGAGCGCTTCTGGGTCAAGCTGCACTTCAAGACCCGGCAGGGCATCAAGAACCTGACCGACGCCGAGGCCGAGGCCCTGGTCGGCAAGGACCGCGAAAGCCACCAGCGCGACCTGTTCGAGGCCATCGCGCGCGGCGACTTCCCCAAGTGGACGATGTACGTCCAGGTCATGCCCGAGACCGACGCCGAGAAGTACCGCCTGCACCCGTTCGACCTGACCAAGGTCTGGTACAAGGCCGACTACCCGCTGATCGAGGTCGGCGAGTTCGAGCTGAACCGCAACCCCGAGAACTTCTTCCTCGACGTCGAGCAGAGCGCCTTCTCGCCCGCCAACCTGGTGCCCGGCATCGGCGTCAGCCCCGACCGCATGCTGCAGGCGCGCCTGTTCAACTACGCCGATGCGCAGCGCTACCGCCTGGGCGTGAACCACCACCAGATCCCGGTCAACGCCGCGCGCTGCCCGGTGCACAGCAACCACCGCGACGGCCAGGGCCGCGTGGACGGCAACTACGGCGGCCTGCCGCACTACGAGCCCAACAGCTTCGGCCAGTGGCAGGGCCAGCCCGGCTTCGCGGAGCCGCCGCTGCGCATCCACGGCGACGCGAAGTTCTGGTCCTTCCACCAGGACGACGACAACTACTTCGAGCAGCCGCGCAAGCTGTTCCAGCTGATGACGCCGGCGCAGCGGGAGGCGCTGTTCGGCAACACCGGCCGCGCCATGGGCGACGCGCCGGAGTTCATCAAGTTCCGCCACATCCGCAACTGCCACGCGGCCGACCCGGCCTACGGCGCCGGCGTGGCGAAGGCGCTGGGCATCGACCTGCGGAAAGCCCTGGCCTCCAAGCAAGCCGACCCGATGTACGGCAACCCGCTGGTGGCGCTGCCCGCCTGAGACGCCGCGGCCGGGCGCTGCCCGGCGCCCGGCGATTCAGGCGGCGAGCGAGGCGCTGTCGATGACGAAGCGGTAGTGCACGTCGCCCTTGAGCATGCGCTCGTAGGCCTCGTTGATCTGCTCGGCGCGGATCATCTCGACGTCCGCGACGATGCCGTGCTGGGCGCAGAAGTCCAGCATCTCCTGCGTCTCGGGGATGCCGCCGATCATCGAGCCGGCCAGGCTGCGCCGCTTCATGATCAGGCCGAACACCTGCGGCGACGGGTGCGGCGTGGCCGGCGCGCCCACCAGCGTCATCGTGCCGTCGCGCGTGAGCAGCGCGAAGAAGGCGTCGAGGTCGTGCGGCGCGGCCACCGTGTTCAGGATGAAGTCCAGGCTCTGGGCGTGCGCGGCCATCTCCTCCGGCTGGCGCGACACCACCACTTCGTGCGCGCCCAGCGCCCGGGCGGCCTCGCGCTTGGACGGGGAGGTGGTGAACGCCACCACGTGCGCGCCCATCGCGCGCGCCAGCTTGATGCCCATGTGGCCCAGCCCGCCGATGCCGACCACGCCCACCCTGTGGCCCGGCCCGACCTTCCAGTGCCGCAGCGGCGAATAGGTGGTGATGCCGGCGCACAGCAGCGGCGCCACGGCGGCCAGCTGCGCCGCGGGGTGGCGGATACGCAGCACGTAGCGCTCGTGCACGACGATCTGCTGCGCGTAGCCGCCCAGCGTATGGCCCGGCGCGTCGGGCGTCGGGCCGTTGTAGGTGCCGACCATGTGGTCGCAGTAGTTCTCCAGCCCCGCGCCGCAGTCCGCGCAGTGCCGGCAGCTGTCCACGATGCAGCCCACGCCGACCAGGTCGCCCGGCGCGAAGCCCGCGACCTGCGCCCCCACGGCCGCCACGCGGCCCACGATCTCGTGCCCCGGCACGCAGGGATACCGCGTGCCCGCCCATTCGGAGCGCACCTGGTGGATGTCGGAATGGCACACGCCGCAGTAGGCGATGGCGATCTGCACGTCGTGCGGCCCCGGCGCGCGCCGGGTGATGTCCAGCGGTTCGAGGGGCCGATCGCCCGCATGGGCGCCGTAGGCTTTGATGGTCATGGGAATGTTCCTTTCGTGGAAGTGGAAACGGCCTGCGCGCCTGCGCCAGCGGCGGGCCGATGGCGCAGCATGTGGAGGGCTGGCCCGTCGGGCGTGTCGATCGTCCGGATTCTCCGCAACCCCGCCTTCTCATAGCAACGGATGGCCCGGAGATCGTGGGGAGAGGGATCGGCCTGGACCATGGACACCCGCGGATCGCTGAAAAGCCGGTCGACCAGAACGCGGGCGAGCCGGGTCCCGAGCCCTCGCCCCAGAAGCCCGGGATCAGCGATGAACTGGTCGATGCCCCGCACGCCCGGGTCGGTCTCGTCCTCCCACCATCCGTCTCCAGCACCAAGCGCGACATAGGACTGGGCATAGGCGAACGGCGGGCCGTCCAGCATGCCGATGTACGGAGTCACCTTCCCGGCCGACTGGATGCGCGGCAGATAGCGCGCCTGAACCTGCGCGAGCGTGGGGCGCTCGCCGCCCCAGCTTTCCACCACGTGCGGACGCTGCAGCCAGCGGTGGAGCATGGGAATGTCGTGTGCCGCCATCGGTCGCAGGGCCACGGTCGCCTGGAGGGAAGCCATGGCGCAAGTGTGCCTGCCCGCGCCATGCCGCGGCCAGGCCGCCCGCGGCCCCGGCCGCGCTGTCGCCGCCCCCGCCCGGTCAGGGTTGTCCCTGCCACAGGTGGGCAACACTGTGGAAAACTCCTTGAAGATCTTCCGCAAGCGTTGACCGGCGCGGGCTGCGGGCGCATTGCCTATCGAATAAGCAGGCGCGGCCCAGCACCGGTTCCGCCCGCGCAGCCCCACCGCGAGGATGAACATGAGCATGCCTGTCGCCCTGCCCGAACTGTCCCAGGCCATGGAGCGCTACCGCTTCGCCTACCTGCTGACCCACAGCGCGCAGGGCGCCCCGCATGCGGTGGCGGTCGTGCCGGTGCTGGAGGGCGGCGTCCTGAAGATCGGCGGCATCGGCCGGCGCACCCGGCAGAACCTGCTGGCGCGGCCGGACGTGGGACTGGTGTGGCCGCCCGGCGACCCCTCCGGCTACTCCCTGATCGTCGACGGCCAGGCGGCGCTGGCGGGCGAGGTGCTGCACGTCGTCCCGTCGCGCGCCGTCCTGCACCGCCCGGCGCCGCGCCCCGGACCGGCCGAGCCGGGGGCCTGCGGATCGGATTGCGTGGAACTGCCGGTGCCCGCCCCTGCAGGCGACGCCCCGCGCTGAACGTGCCGCCGCGGGCCGCAGGCCGCGGACGTCACGCCGGAGGCTCCGCCGAGCGCACGTCCTCCAGCCATTGCACGAAAAGCTGCGCCTCCGGCGGCGCGCCGGGCGCGACACCGTAGTAATAGCGCTCCAGCGCGAGCCGGTGCAGCGGCAGCAGCGGCACCAGCCGGCGCTGCGCCAGGTCGCGGGCCAGCAGCGAGCGCGGCGCCATCGCCACCCCCAGGCCGTCGACCGCCGCCTGCAGCACCAGGTGCAGGTGGTCGAGCGCCAGGCGGCCGGCGGGCCGCAGCCGCGCGACGCCCGCCTGGCGCAGCCAGTCGTCCCAGTCGCCCTTGCGCGAGCGCGCGCCCAGCAGCACGTGCGCCGCCAGGTCGCGCGGCGACGCCACGTGCCGGCCGGCGCCCTCGACCAGCGCCGGCGCGCCGACCACCAGGGCCTCGTCCTCCAGCCACGGCCGCACCTGCAGCGCCGGCGGCCAGCCCTGCAGCCCGCGCCGGATGGCGACGTCGAAGCCGTCGGACGCCCGGGCCGGCGCCGCGGTGCTGGTGATGACCTCGGGCGCGATGCCCGGATGCTGCGCGACGAAGTCCGGCAGGCGCGGGATCAGCCAGCGCACGGCGAACGACGGCCGCACGTTGATCCGCACCGCGCGCACCGGCGCGCGCGCCGTCAGCGCCCGGGCCGCCGCGCCGATCTGCGCCAGCCCGGCATCGGCCTGGGCGTAGAAGGCCTGCCCTTCCGCGGTCAGCACGACCTGCCGGATGCGCCGCTCGAACAGGGCGACGCCCAGGTGCGCCTCCAGGCTCTTGACCTGCCGGCTCACGGCGCCGTGCGTCACGTGCAGCTCGGCGGCCGCCCGCGTGAAGCTCTGGTGGCGCGCCGCGGCCACGAAGGCGCGCACGGCGTTCAGCGGCGGAAGGCGAAGCGTCATGCGTGAGATCTTTGCACACATGCGCGCGCAGCAATCTCGTTTGCCAGGCCGCCAGCGCCCGCGGACCATGCAGGCCATGCAGCCCCCCGCGCCGCTCGACGCCACCGGCCCCGCCGACCCCATCGCCACCGCCGACCGCGACTCCCGCCACGCGGCGATCGCGCTGGCCACCACCCTGCCCTCCGACGTCGTGCTGTACCTGCTGCTGCCGATGTACGGCAGCGCCTTCGGCATCTCGCTGGCCGAGGCCGGCATCCTGCTGGCCGCCAACCGGCTGGTGCGCATCGCGGGCTACGGCTGGGTGGCGCGCTTCTACGCGCGCCGCGGCGACCGCCTGACCTGCACGCTGGCCGTCGCCGCCGCGGCCGCCTGCGCGCTGGGCAACGCGACGCTGACCGGCTTCTGGGCCCTGCTGCCGCTGCGGCTACTCTGGGGCCTGTGCTTCGCCGCGCTGAACCTGGCGACGCAGGTGCTGGCGACCTCGGCGGCGGCCGGCGCCGCGGCCCGCTCCGGCCGCTCGCGCGCCTACATCGCGCTGGGGCCGGTGATGGCGCTGCCGGCCGCCGCCGTGCTGAGCGAAGCGGCCGGGCCGCGCTGGATCTTCGCGCTGCTCGCGCTCGTGGCCCTGGGCGGCCTGCTGGCGGCGCGCCGCCTGCCCGCCCGGCCGCACCCGGGCATCAGCGCCGCGCGCCGGGGGCCGGCGCGCCCGAACGCGCTGGACACCTGGTCCTTCCTCGAAGGCTTCGCGCTGGACGGCCTGTTCGTCATCGGCCTGTCGGTCCTGGGCCGGGACGTGCTGCCGGGCGCCGCCGTGGTCGCGGCCGGCGTGCTGCTGGCGCTGCGCTACGGCGCGGAGATCGCGCTCAGCCCGCTGGGCGGCCGCCTGGCCGACCGCTGGGGCGCCGAGCGGCTGCTGGTCGCCCTGTCGCTGCTGACGGCCGCGGCGCTGGTCGGCTTCGGCACCGGCTGGCTGTGGAGCTGCGCGGCCGCCATCGTCGTGCTGCGCGCGCTGCAGCTACCGCTGCTGGCGCCGATCGTCGCGCACCGGCACCCGGGGCCGGACCGGGTGCGGGCGCTGGCCGCGCGCTCGGTCTGGCGCGACATCGGCGCCGGCCTCGGGCCGCTGGCCGCGGGGATGCTGCTGCCGGTGCTGTCGGCGCCCTGGCTCTACGGCCTGCCGGCCGCGCTGCTGGCGGCCGCGGCGCTGGCCTGCGGGCACGGCGCGCGCAAGCCGCCGCCCGGCGGGGATCGAGGTGCTGGCCACCGCTGATGGCCGGGCCACGGGAGGGCCATGACTGTCAACCTGCGCCGACAGCCGGCGCGGCGCATCCGGCGTAGCCTCGCCGCCATGCCCTGCCGCCACGGTCCCCGCCCCTGCCATCCCCGCATCGCCCGCCGGCCACGGCCTGCTCCGCTGCGCCCATGAGCACCGCCGGGCCGCCCCAAGGTGCTCGCACCACAGCCCGTCCGGGAGTGACCGCCACCGCACCCACCCCGGACGCCCGCGCCGCCGCCGTCCTGCAGTCCGACCTCCCCGCCCGGCTCGACCGTCTGCCCTGGTCGGCCTGGCACTGGCGCGTCGTGCTCGCGCTCGGCGTCGCCTGGGTGCTCGACGGCCTGGAGGTCACGCTGGTCGGCTCGCTCGGCGGCGTGCTGGAGCGCGGCGACACGCTGGCGCTGAGCGCCAGCCAGATCGGCCTGGCCGGCTCACTGTACGTGGGCGGGGCGGTGCTCGGCGCGCTGCTGTTCGGCCGCATGGCCGACCGATGGGGCCGCAAGCGGCTGTTCATGGCCACGCTGGCCCTCTACGCGGTCGCCACCCTGGCCACGGCGTTCTCGCCGGGCTTCGCCTTTTTCGCGGCGTGCCGCTTCGTCACCGGCCTGGGCATCGGCGGCGAGTACGCGGCCATCAACTCGGCCATCGACGAACTGGTGCCGGCGCGCGTGCGCGGGCGCGTGAACCTGGCGATCAACGGCAGCTTCTGGCTCGGCGCGGCGCTGGGCGCGGGGCTGAGCCTGGTGCTGCTCGACCCCGCCGTGCTGGGGCCGGTGTGGGGCTGGCGCGCTGGCTTCGCGCTCGGCGCGCTGCTGGCGGTGGCGATCGTGCTGGTGCGCCGCCACGTACCCGAAAGCCCGCGCTGGCTGCTGATGCACGGCCGCGCCGACGAGGCCGGGCGCATCGTCGCGGCGATCGAGGCCGAGGTGGAGCGCGAATGCGGCGCGCTGCCGCCGGTGGCGCAGCGGCTGGCGCTGCAGGCGCGGGCCATGCCGTCGCTGCGCGAGATCGCGCACGTGCTGCTCGCCCGCTACCGCCGGCGCAGCGCGGTGGCACTGGCGCTGATGTTGTCGCAGGCCTTCTTCTACAACGCCATCTTCTTCACCTATGCGCTGGTCCTCACGCGCTTCCACGGCGTGCCCGACGCGCGGGTGGCGCTGTACATCTTCCCGTTCGCGCTGGGCAACGTGCTGGGGCCGCTGCTGCTGGGGCCGCTGTTCGACCACGTGGGCCGGCGCCGCATGATCGCGCTGACCTACGTGGGCGCCGGCATCGGCCTGGCGCTCACGGGCTGGGCCTTCATGGCCGGCCTGCTGGACGCGCGCAGCCAGGCGCTGGCCTGGTCGGCGGTGTTCTTCCTGGCCTCGGCCGCCGCCAGCTCGGCCTACCTGACCGTCAGCGAGGTGTTCCCGCTGGAGATGCGCGCGCAGGCCATCGCGCTGTTCTACGCGGTGGGCACCGGGGCCGGCGGCTTCGCGGCGCCCTGGCTGTTCGGCGCGCTGATCGAGACCGGCAGCCGCGGCGCGGTGACCGTGGGCTACGCGGTCGGCGCCGTGCTGGTGATCGCCGCGGGTTTGCTCGCGCTGCGCTTCGGGGTCGATGCGGAGCGGCGGGCGTTGGAGGAGATCGCGCCGCCGCTGGGCACGCACTAGCCGTATAAGTGACCGCGTTCGCGCTGCACGGCCGAGCGACAGGGCAATGCTTCAACTGCTTTGCGCCCGAAGCGGTCAAAGACATCTGACCTAGACCTTTCCTGGCTAGCTAGGCCGAGCGCTCTCAGGCAGAGCCGAACATGACCCAGTCGACTTGACTCTTGCGGTGGTTCGTGGCGGCCAAGACTGTCGCTCCCACCAAGCTAGTGACAGGAAGACTTGTAAATGGATACAGCCCCAGGAGAAGATCTAAAGGAACGCAGGCAAAGGTGAAGAAGGCGGCCATTCGTTCTACATTTTTAAGCTTGGCAACTTCTTTATTGGCAGTGCCTACCAACTTACGCAATCGAGCCTCCTCGGCAGGGGATCCGCCGGCAAGGCAACTCGTCCATTCCGCCATTGCGCTCCGGAATGATGTTATACGCTTGTCCTCGCGCAGTCTCAAGACATCTGTGACCGATCTTAGACGGGGGGCGCACAGCACCTCATCCATCCAAATTCCGACCGCAACATGCGAACTACCCTGATTCGCGCGCAGCCGCAGCTGTGCCCGAAAAAGTTCTGCATTCAGAAGGCTCTTGGGTGTCAGGAGCTGAACCGGAAGATTGGCGCTCAGCACGGCATCCATTTCTCGGCTCAAATTGACTAGTGCGACCCATCTCTGCGCCGACGTCTTAAAATCGCTCATAAACTGTCGATTTCTTTCGTACTCTTTGTACGCTTCGAAGTCCTCTCTGCTTGTATCGGCGGCGATCGATTGCCCTAGTTGGGTGCCGGATATGTGAAGAGCTTCGCGCCCTGGAATTCTAAATGGGCCATCACCAAACATCGTCTTCACCCCGGACACGTATTCGTCATAGGTTTCGTAAAGCCCGTACATGGCCGAACTGAGCCGATTGTGCACGGCGTGGCCTTTCGAGGACCTCAGACTTAAATATTTGGAAACTAGGTCGTCCGTAGTGGCCAATGGCATTAAGTTAGGCGACCTGCAGTAAAATCATTGGCGCAACTCTTTGATTTATATGGGTTTTCACATGACCATCGAAGAGCAAATGCCGTGCCAGTATGCTGCTGGCTGATCTGTCCGAGCACCTCCACTCCTGCGCATTTCGCGACGCCCATCGCGTCAACCCCAGCGACTTCACCCGCAAGCGCTGCCTGGATCTGCCCACGCTTGTGGGCTTCATGCTGCAGCATTCGGGCAACCAGTCCGTGCAAGCTTCGCTGGACCGGTTCTTCACCTCGCTGGGCGGTCACGCCCATGCCGTGCGCGGTGCCACCAAAAGCGCGCTGTGCCAGGCTCGGCGCAAACTCAAAGCCAGCGCCTTGCACGCGCTCAATCGGCTGTGGGTGGACGGCTGGCATGCCCAGGGCTCCTACGCCCGCTGGCATGGACTGCGCGTGGTCGCCGCCGATGGCACCTGTCTGCGTCTGCCGCGCTGGGACGAGAACGTGCAGGTGTTTGGTCCAGGGCCGTACAACGACGGCTCGGTGGTGATGGCCCGCAGCGTGGCGTTGATGTCGGTGGCCACGGGCCAGTTCCTCGACGTACGCCTGGGGGCCTACGAGCAGGGCGAACGGGCCTTGCTGATGGGCGCGCTCGATGCGCTGCGTGCGGATGATGTCATGGTGTGGGACCGGGGCTACCCGGCCTGGTGGCTGTTTGCTGCCCTGCAGGCGCGCAAGGTGAACTTCTGCGCGCGCATCGACGCCTGCGGCTGGCCCGACGTGGTCCGTTTGCTGCGCAGCAGCGCCCGCGAGATCGTGCTGACGCATCGGTTGCGCCCGGACACACGCCGGGCGGTGCTGGCACTGGGCCTGCCGTGTCCCGAGACGATCGAGCTGCGTCTGGTCAAGGTGCTGCTACCCAACGGGCACATCGAAGTGTTGGCCACCTCGCTCGTGGACACCGAGCGCTACCGGGCCGACACGTTCTCGGCGCTGTACGCCAAGCGCTGGGCGATCGAGGAGGCGTTCAAAACGATCAAGCATCGCCTGCACATCGAAGGATGGAGCGGCGAGCTGCCCCACACCATCGAGCAGGATGTGGCCGCCAAGATCCTGATGCACAACATCACCGAGGCGCTGTGCGAGAAGGCCCAGCAGGCGCTGGCCAGCGACATCGCCAGCAAGAGCCGCGTCAACCACGCCTACGCGCTGATGCATTTGCCACAGGTCGTCGCGACCTGGATCGGCGGCGATGCCGGTGCCCTGTCGCAGGTGCTGCACGCGGCCGTCTCGCTCATCGGGCGCACACGCGACAAGATCAGACCAGGCAGGAGCTTCCAGCGAAAGCATAAGGTCGGCGCCGCGCAGCGGCCGAGGAAAGCCTACCGCTGACGCTTAACTTAATGCCATTGCCGTAGTGGCGCCGGGATGGGATGGTGAAATGTCGGCAACAACAAATTCCTGCACGCCCCGGACAATTTCCGGGTTGCTGTCCAACTGCCGGCCTGCGTCTATTTGATCCGAAAGACCCAATTGGCCTTGGATCAAGCCGTGCTCACTCAGTCCAGAGCAGTCCAAGTTATCGAACGGACTTAACACTGCGGGGTAATGCAAGAGCAGGTCGAAAAGCGCTTGTCGACGCAGTTTTTCGTCCGTGCCTTTGGCAAGAAATCTAGACGTCGTTGGGTCTTTGTATAGCGCAGAACGATCAATAGCATGAGTCACCATATTTTCAGAGGCTGCGATATTTAAGAATGCAGCGCTAAGCTGTTCATCGTAAATTAACATCTGGCGTCTCCAAGTAGGTGGCCGTTGTAACTTCTGCGGTTGCAGTCTTTTGCAGTCTGATTAATGACCGTGGCGCGATCCTACAGGGTTACGAAGAGAGATATGAGGCAAGTGCATGCTTTCCGCGCAAGAAAAATCTGAACTCTAGTTCGCCTGATCTTGCCAACTTCCGCTTGTAGCCGGCAGGAGCCATCCGTCAAAGACAAGAAAAACTTTCCCAATCAACCTGAAACAGCCAGCCACCCCGCTTGGCCGTCTGCCCCTCGCCGACGCCTATCCTCCTGGCGCCCCTCCCCTCACCCCCCGCAATACCTCTCCCACCCCTTCGCCCGCAACGCGCACGCCGGGCACGTCCCGCACCCATACCCCCACGCCTGCCGCGCCCCGCGCTCGCCCAGGTAGCAGGTATGCGTGTGCTCGACGATCAGGTCCACCAGCGGCCGGCCGCCCAGGGATTCGGCCAGCCGCCAGGTCTCGGCCTTGTCGATCCACATCAGCGGCGTGTCGATCAGGATGCGGCGGTCCATGCCCAGCGACAGCGCGATCTGCATCGCCTTGATGGTGTCGTCGCGGCAGTCGGGGTAGCCGGAAAAATCGGTCTCGCAGACGCCGGTGACCAGCACGTCCAGCCCGCGCCGGAAGGCCAGCGCGGCGGCCAGCGTCAGGAACAGCAGGTTGCGGCCCGGCACGAAGGTGTTGGGCAGGCCGGCGCCCTGCATCTGCAGCGCGATGTCGCGCGTCAGCGCGGTCTCGCTGATCTCGCCGAGCACCGGCACGGCCAGCAGGTGGTCGTCGCCCAGGCGCGCGGCCCATTGCGGGAACTGCGCGCGCAGCTCGCGCAGCACCTGCAGCCGCGCGTCCAGCTCGACGCGGTGGCGCTGGCCGTAGTCGAAGGCGATGGTCTCCACCCGGGCGTAGCGCGCCAGCGCATGCGCCAGGCAGGTCGTGGAGTCCTGCCCGCCGGAGAACAGCACCAGGGCATTGCGCGGCAGGCTCATGCCGATCCCTCCTGCGTAAATCCGCCGGCGGCCCAGTGCCGGTCGATGGCCTGCAGCGCCGCCAGCGCGGGCTGGGCCAGGGCCACGTCGCCCGCCGCATCGACGGCCGGCTCGCGCGGGTTGATGCGGACCAGCCGCGCCGCCATGCCGCGCTGCAGCTGCTGCACGAAGTGGCGCACCGAGGGCACGGCCGTGCCGGCGCCGATCTCGACCACGACCAGCCGCGCCCGCGCCTGGCGCAGGCCGGCCAGCCAGTCCTGCAGCGCGGTGGCCTGCGCCTGCTCGCGCCCCGGGTTCCAGTCGCCGTCGCCGAACATCAGGATGTTGGGCCGCGCCAGCGCGCCGCAGTGCGGGCAGCGCGGCGGCGCGTTCAGCAGCCGGCAGTGCGCCTCGTCGACCTCGGGCTGCACCGCGTCGGCCGGCCAGATCGCGCCGCGGCAGTCGTGCAGGCACTGCAGGTGGTGGATCGAGCCATGGCATTCCAGCAGCGCCGCGGGGCGGCAGCCGGCCTGCTGGAAATGCCCGTCCACGTTGCTGGTGAACACGCTCCAGCCGGCCCGCATGCGCGCGCCCCAGCGGTCCAGCAGCGCGAAGCCGGGATGCGGCGGCGTGCGCCGGTACAGCGCCAGCCGGTGGCCGTAGAAGCCCCAGGCCAGCGCCGGGTCGCGCTCGAAGGTGGCCGGCGAGGCGACGCTGTAGAAGTCCAGCCTGGCGCGGCGCAGCGCCGGGTAGGCGCGCCAGAAGCCTTCGGGCCCGCGGAAGTCCGGCAGGCCGGAATCCACGCCCATGCCGGCGCCGGCCGCCACCAGCAGTGCGTCGGCACCGGCCAGCAGTTGGGCGGCGCGCTGGTAGGCGGGGTCGAGATCGTTCATGCGTGAACTCTACCGGACCGAAGGCCTGCGGCCAGCAGGGTCGTTACGCCACCGTCACACACGCTGCCTACACTCATGGCATGCACAAAGGCATCGTGATTGCGGTCGCCGCCGGAGCCGGCCGGCTGGTTCTGGAACTGGAAGACGGGCGCTGCGCCATCCTGCAGTTCATCAAGGGCGCCAGGGCGCGCGCCGGCGACGTGCTGTCGGGCCGCTTCTTCAACGTCGGCGGCGCCAGGTTGCGGCACCTGGACGGCCAGGCCGTCGTCTGCGCGATGCTGGGCTTTCGCTCGCGCAGCGCTGCGCTGCAGCTGCTCGCACAGGGCTGACCTACCCACGGCTGCCTGCCGTTCAGGCGGCCGCCTCTTCCGTGCCCCCGCGCGTGTTCTCCGTGTGCGCAACGCGCATGTCGCGCGACAGCGGCACGCCGTTCTTCACGGCCAGGATCTCGGCCATCACGCTGACGGCGATCTCCGCCGGCGCCCTGCTGCCGATGGGGATGCCGATCGGGCCGCGCAGCCGGGCCAGCGACGCCGCGTCCAGGCCGAAGTGCTCGGCCATGCGCTGGCGGCGCGCCGCATCGTTGCGGCGCGAGCTGATGGCGCCGACGTAGAAGGCCGGACTGTCCAGCGCCTCCAGCAGCGCCAGGTCGTCGAGCTTGGGATCGTGCGTCAACGCCACCACGCAGCTGCGTGGGTCGGGCCGGAACGCGCGCACCACGTCGTCCGGCATGCCGGACAGCAGCGCGACGCCGGGCACGGCCCAGGCGCCGCGGTATTCCTCGCGCGGGTCGCAGACCGTGACGGCGAAGCCGGTGAAGCGCGCCATGGTCGCCAGGCACTCGCCGATCTGGCCGGCGCCGATCAGCAGCATGCGGCGGGCGGGGCCGAAGGTGCAGGCCAGTTGCGCGCCGTCCACCTGCAGCCCGTCCGGCGCGTCGTCGGCCGGCGCGATCGTCACGCCGCCGTCGGCCAAGCGCACGGTGCGGCGCACCAGCCGGCCGGCGTCCAGCGCCTGCACCAGTGCGGCCAGGCTGGCAGCGTCGGGGTCGTGCTCCAGCAGCAGTTCCAGCGTGCCGCCGCAGGGCAGGCCGAAGCGGTGCGCCCGGTCGGCCGTGACACCGTACGTCACGAAAGCCGGCGGGGGCGGGGGCGCAGCGCAGGCCTGCGCGTAGCGCTGGGCCAGGTCGTCCTCGATGCAGCCGCCCGAGACCGAGCCGAGCACCAGCCCGTCTTCACGCAGGGCCATGATGGCGCCGGCGGGCCGCGGCGCGGAGCCCCAGGTGCGCACCACGGTGGCCAGCAGCGCGCGCCGGCCGGCCGCGCGCCAGTCGTGCAGGCCGCGCAGCACCGCCAGGTCGAGGTTCTCCACCGCCGGCTCCGGGCGGATCAGGCCGCCTCCCGGCCTTGGTCCTTGCGCCGGCCGGCCAGGCGCGCGAGCCAGCCGGCCTTCTGCGGCGCCTGGCCTGCGGCTGGCGCTTCGTCTCCGGCCGGACCGTGGCGCCGGCGCATCTCGTCGTCGAAGCGCCTGAAGAATTCGTCCGTCAGCGACCGGGCCACGCCGTCGACCAGCCGCCGGCCGAGTTGCCCGATCCGGCCGCCGGCATGGGCGGCGACGGCGTACTGCAGCTCGCAGCCGGCGCCGTTCGGCACCAGCCTGATCCTGGCGCTGCCCGCGCCGGAGCCGGCCGCACCGCCCTGCCCTTCGAAGGCG
Organism: Pseudorhodoferax sp.; assembly: GCF_047601025.1. Taxonomy (NCBI): domain Bacteria; kingdom Pseudomonadati; phylum Pseudomonadota; class Betaproteobacteria; order Burkholderiales; family Comamonadaceae; genus Pseudorhodoferax; species Pseudorhodoferax sp. The sequence continues at coordinate 4,200,552 of NZ_JASGJZ010000001.1, read as the reverse complement.
ATGGTGCAGCACTCGGGCGCCTGGACGTCCGACAGCGTGATCCGGCCGCCGAAGCGGGCCGACACCGGGCCGGCCTTCAGTGCCATGCCGACGGTATAGCAGCCCTCGCCGGCCAGTTCGACCGTGCTGCAGCCGGGAATGCAGCGCTGCAGCACGCCGGGGTCGTTCAACCCGTCCCAGGCTTGCTGCTGGGTGGCGGCGAGTGGGCGGCTGCCTTGCATCTCCATGGGGGTCGTCCTCGGGGGTTTCGGGTCTCGATGCACCGGGCCTGGCGCGGCGTGCAAAGGTCCGGCGTCCGTGGATTGTGGCGCGAGCGGCCGGGTGGCGGCCGGGGATAATCCGCCGTTCACGATCCGGCCGAATCCCTTGGCCCATTCTTCCGTACAGGAACCCCAATGAACAAAGCTGTTGCTGCTCTGCTGCTGGCTGCCGCCGCCACCCTGGCCCATGCCGAGACCAAGAAGGACCTGGTGGACAAGGTGCTGCAGCTGCAGCGCCCGTTCATCGAAAACCAGGCGCGCGCACTGGCCGAACGCCCGCTCGCGGTGATGATGCAGTCCGCCAACGTCGTCGTGCAGCAGCGCGTGCCGCTGGAAAAGCGCGAGGCGCTGCTCAAGGACATCCAGGCCGAGCTGCGCAAGTTCGCCGAGGAGTCCACGCCCATCATGCGCGACCATGCGGTGCGGCTGATGCCGCAGACCACCGGCGCCGTGCTGGACGCCAAGTTCTCCGAGGCCGAGCTCAAGCAGCTGGTCGGGATTCTGGAGTCCCCGGTGTTCCGCAAGTACCAGCAGTCCACCGACGAGATGTTCCGCCCGCTGAACGACAAGCTGCTGCAGGAGGCCCGCGTCGACCTGGAGCCGCGCCTGAAGGCGCTGGAGCAGTCCATCCGCAAGAAGCTGGACGACGCAGGGCCGGCGCCGGCCACCAAGCCCTGAGAAGCTGATTCAGAGCGCGCAGCTGCGAAAGCCGACGAAGCGCAGGTCGTCCTCCGGCAGCGCGAAGCCCCGGAAGCGCGGATCGCGCAGCCGCGCGCGCGTGGCGAACGAGGCGCCGCGCAGCGCCCGCGCCCGCCCCATCCAGGGCGCGCTGTAGTCGGCCCAGGGCCCGGGCGCGAAGCCCGGCCAGGGCTGCAGCGTGCCGGCCTGCCATTCGTGCACCTCGCCCCAGTCGAAGCCGCGCTGCGCGGCCGTGTGCGCGGCGCAGTCCCACTCCGCCTCGGCCGGCAGCCGGCGCCCGGCCCAGCGGCACCAGGCGTCGGCCTCCCACCAGCTCAGGTGCACGGCCGCGTGGTGGGGGGCCATGCGCATCGGCTGGCCGAAGCGCTGCTGCAGCACCGCGCCGCTGGCCGCGCCGATCTGCTCCACGTAGCGCGGGCCGCAGCGGCCGTCGTCCTCGGCCTGGCGCTGCTCCAGCCAGGCCCGGCCCCGCGGATGCCAGTACGCCGGCTGGTCGTAGCCGCCGTCGTCGACGAACTCGACGAACTGGGCCCAGCTGACCGGCTGGGCGTCGATCTCGAACGCGGGGATCTCGACCTCGTGCGCCCAGCGCTCGTTGTCCAGCACCAGGCCGCCGGGCTCGGCGCCGAGCCGCCAGCGCGTGGCCGGCACGGCCAGCGGTGGCGCCGGCCGGCGCGCGGTACGCGGCGGCAGCGGCACCGGCACGCCGAGCCACTGCATCTGCGCCAGCATGTCCTCGCCGCGCAGGTCCTCGTGCAGCACGGCGAGGCGGTAGAAGTACAGGCTGGCGTCGTCCTCGCCCGCCTTGCCGAGCAGTTCCAGCGTGCTCTCCAGTTGCTCCAGCAGGTAGGCGCGCGTGCACGCCGGATCCGGCCGCTGCGCCGGCGGGTGCTGGCGCGCCGACTCGCCCCACCAGGCATCGGCCTGCGGCTCGATCGAGGCCATGCGCGTCGGCCGCGGCGGGCAGGCCTCGCCGCGCTGGCGCTGCGCGTTGCGGCCGATCCAGGACTCGGCGAACCAGCCGGCATGCCCGGCCAGCCACAGCGGATCGCCGGCCCGCCCCTCCAGCCCGGCGCCGTGCGCCTCGCACAGGCCCAGCAGGTGCAGCGTGTGGTTGCGCGCGTCCATCAGCGCCAGCGACAGGGCATCGCGCCCGGCACGGCGGAAGGCGGGGCTGTCGGCCGCCCGGGACAGCGCCGAGGAGGATGGCGAAGGCATCGTTCCATTATGGGCGTCAGCCGCTGCGCGCTGGTGCGCCGATAGAATCCCTGCGCCTCAAGCACCCGACCCGCTGGCGCACAACGCCGGTGCGTCGGGTGCAGTCGCATCAGAGGCCGACCAACGCACAAGAGGAAGACATGCAGGGCTTGTTAAAACTCTCGCGGGCCATCGACTGGCTCAACGCCCAGGTGGGCAAGTACGTGATCTGGCTGATTCTGGCGTCCACGGCCATCAGCGCCATCAACGCCATCGTCCGCAAGGTGTTCAACACCAGCTCCAACGCCTACCTCGAAGTCCAGTGGTACCTGTTCGCCTGGTCCTTCCTGGTGGCGGCGGGCTACACCCTGCTGAACCGCGAGCACGTGCGCATCGACGTGCTCAACAGCCGGCTGTCGAAGAAGACCCAGATCTGGATCGACATCGTCGGCTTCGCGCTGTTCCTGACGCCGCTGTGCCTGCTGGTGCTGTACTACACGGTACCGATGACGATCCAGCAGTACCAGAGCGGCGAGATGTCGGGCAACCCCGGCGGCCTGATCCGCTGGCCGGTGTGGCTGGCGCTGCCGGTCGGCTTCACGCTGCTGATGGTGCAGGGCTGGTCCGAGTTGATCAAGCGCATCGCCTTCCTGACCGGTGACGGCCCGGACCCGACCGTCAAGCCCGGCGAGAAGACCGCCGAGGAAGAGCTCGCCGAGATCCTGCGCGAGCGCGAGCAAGGCAAGGCAGCCGACGCCCCCGCAGTGGCCCGCTGAGCGCCGGAGACGACCACGATGGAATTCATCACCGCCAACTTCGCCCCGATCATGTTCGTGGGGCTGATCTGCTTTTTGCTACTGGGCTTTCCGGTGGCGTTCAGCCTGGGCGCCTGCGGGCTGACCTTCGGCATCATCGGCATCGAGCTCGGGGTCTTTCCCGCGTCGGTGCTGGCCTGGCTGCCGCAGCGCCTGATCGGCATCATGGCCAACGACACGCTGCTGGCCGTGCCCTTCTTCACGCTGATGGGCCTGATCCTGGAGCGCAGCGGCATGGCCGAGGACCTGCTCGACACGGTCGGCCAGGTGTTCGGGCCGATGCGCGGCGGCCTGGCGCTGGCCGTGGTCTTCGTCGGCGCGCTGCTGGCAGCCACCACGGGGGTGGTCGCCGCGTCGGTCATCTCGATGGGGCTGATCTCGCTGCCCATCATGCTGCGCTACGGATACGACCGGAAGTTCACGAGCGGCGTGATCGCGGCCTCGGGCACGCTGGCGCAGATCATCCCGCCCTCGCTGGTGCTGATCATCATGGCCGACCAGCTCGGCCGCAGCGTCGGCGACATGTACAAGGGCGCCTTCGTGCCGGCCTTCATGCTGGTGGGCTGCTACGTGCTCTACATCGCCGCACTGGCCATCTTCCGGCCCCGCAGCGTGCCGGCGCTGCCGGTCGAGGCGCGCGTGTACCGCGAAGACAACGGCAGCGGCGGCTATCCCTCGCTGCTGGTGGTGATGGCGATCTCGTTCCTGGTGTCCGTGCTGCTCGCGCGCCACATGGCGGCGGTACACAGCTGGTGGCTGGACCGGGAGATCACCTCGGTCGCCACGGACGAGAAGGTCGTGGTGGCCATGTGCGGCGGCGCCACCGTGGCGCTGGTGATCGCGCTGGTGAACAAGGCCACGGGCCTGGGCCTGCTGTCGCGCCTGGCCGAGCGCGTGACCTTCGTGCTGATCCCGCCGCTGCTGCTGATCTTCCTGGTGCTCGGCACGATCTTCCTGGGCGTGGCCACGCCGACCGAGGGCGGCGCCATGGGCGCGATCGGCGCGCTGATCATGGCCTGGATGCGCGGCCGCCTGGACCTGGCTCTGCTCAAGCAGGCGCTGGCCAGCACCACCAAGCTCGGCAGCTTCGTGATGTTCATCCTGATCGGCGCCACGATGTTCAGCCTGGTGTTCCAGGCGGCCGACGGGCCGGTCTGGGTCGAGCACCTGCTGGCCAGCCTGCCGGGCGGCCACATCGGCTTCCTGATCTTCGTGAACGTGCTGGTGTTCTTCCTGGCGTTCTTCCTGGACTATTTCGAGCTGTCCTTCATCGTCGTGCCGCTGCTGGCGCCGGTGGCCAACAAGCTGGGCATCGACCTGATCTGGTTCGGCGTGCTGCTGGCCATGAACATGCAGACCTCGTTCATGCACCCGCCGTTCGGCTTCGCGCTGTTCTTCCTGCGCTCCGTGGCGCCCGACAAGCCCTATGTCGACCGCGTGACCAAGAAAGTCATGGAGCCGGTCACGACCATGCAGATCTACAAGGGCGCGATTCCGTTCCTGCTGATCCAGCTGACCATGGTCGGCGTCATGATCGCGTTCCCGAACCTGGTCACGGGCAGCCTGGACAAGCAGCAGGACTACGACCTGAAGGCCGTCGGCGAGCAGATGCGCGAGGGCCTGTCGCCCGAGGGCGATACCGGCTACGGCTCCGACGGCGGCTATGGCGCCGACGAGCCGCCGGCCGAGCCCGACAACGGTGCCTCCGCGCCGGCGCCGGAGGCACCGGCCGCACCCGACGACGACCCGATGAAGGCCATGGAGGACGCGCTGAAGCAGCAACCCAAGCCCTGAGCGGCCCCCCCAAAAAGAAAAAGCCCCGCGGCCTGCGCCGCGGGGCTTTTTGCATGGGCGGGGTTCAGATCTTCACGCCGTTCATGTACTGGTTGAACGGGAACTCCGAGAAGCGGTTCCACAGGATCTGGTCGCGCTGGAAGGCACGCATGTCCTGGTGGATCTTCTTGAACTCGGGCGACTTGGCCTCATGCTCGGCGAACACTTCCATGCAGGCCTTGAAACCGGCGTCGATCACGGCCTTCGGGAAGGCCACGAGCTTGGTGCCCTCGGCCACGAGCTTCTTGATCGCGATCGGGTTGTAGGCGTCGTACTTGGCCGTCATGTCGGTGGCCGCGACGGCCATAGCCGCGTTCAGGATGGCCTTGTTCTCGTCCGACAGCGCGTTGTACTTCTTCAGGTTGATGAAGAACTCCAGGTCGGCGCAGCCCTCCCACCAGCCCGGGTAGTAGTAGTACGGCGCGACCTTGTTGAAGCCCAGCTTGGCGTCGTCGTACGGGCCGACGAATTCGGCCGCGTCCAGCGTGCCCTTCTCCAGCGCCTGGTAGATGTCGCCGGCCGGCATGTTCTGCGAGACCACGCCCAGCTTGGCCATGCCTTCGCCGAACACGCCGCCGCCCATGCGCATCTTCAGGCCCTTGAGGTCGGCGACGGTCTTGATCTCCTTGCGGTACCAGCCGCCCATCTGCGTGCCGGTGTTGCCGGCGCTGGCGGTGCGGAAGTTGTACTGCGCGAAGAACGCGTCCAGCAGCTTGCGGCCGTTGCCGTATTCCTTCCAGCTGGTGTTCTGGCGCGTGGTCAGGCCGAAGGGCACGGCGCAGCTGAACGCGAAGATCGGATCCTTGCCGGTGAAGTAGTACGCGGCCGTCTGGGCCATCTCGATGTTGTCGCCCTGCAGCGCATCGACCACGCCGAAGGCGGGCATCAGTTCGCCCGCGGGGTGGACGCTGATCTCGAACTTGCCGCCCGACAAGGCCTTGACCGTCTTGGACAGCATCTCGGCGCTGCCGAAGATGGTGTCCAGCGAGCGCGGGAAACTCGAGGCGAGGCGCCAGCGCACTGCCGCCTGCGCGTGCACGGCGGGAGCGATACCCGAGGCCAGCACCCCGGCGATGCCTGCGTTCTTGATGACGGAACGACGATCCATTGAAAAGCTCTCCAAAGGTCAACAAAGAAAACCCGCTTCCCTTGCGAGAAGCGGGGGACCGACAGATTGTAGAAAGCGGTTACAAGCGCCCCGTTGCGGGTTTACCCCCGCGCGCTGTGCACTACGCCACGAGCTTCAATGCCGCCTGCGCCTGCTCGACCAGGGAGGCGAAACGCGCCGACACCGAGCGCGCAATGCCCTCGGCGTCCAGCCCCTGCAGGGCCAGGAGCCGGGCCGGGTCGCCGTGCTCGATGAAGCGGTCCGGCAGGCCCAGCTGCAACAGCGGCCGGACGATGCCGGCGGCGTTCAGCGCCTCGGCCACCGCGCTGCCGGCGCCGCCCATGACGGCGCCCTCCTCCACGGTCACCAGCGCGTCGTGCTCGGCCGCGACCTGCCGCAGCAGTTCGTCGTCGAGCGGCTTGGCCCAGCGCATGTTGACCACCGTGGCGTTGAGCTGCTCCGCGGCCTGCAGCGCCGGGTACAGCAGCGTGCCGAAGGCCAGGATGGCGATGCGCCGGCCGGCGGCGGGCTGCTGCGCGCGGCGGCGCACCTCGCCCTTGCCGTAGGGCAGCGGCTGCAGGTCGGTGGACACGGCCGCGCCCACGCCGGCGCCGCGCGGATAGCGCACGGCGACCGGATGGTCCTGCGCGAACGCGGTGGTCAGCAGCGCGCGGCATTCGTTCTCGTCGGCCGGGCAGGCGATCGCCATGTTCGGGATGCAGCGCAGGAACGGAATGTCGTAGGCGCCGGCGTGCGTGGCGCCGTCCGCGCCGACCAGGCCCGCGCGGTCCAGCGCGAACACGACCGGCAGGTTCTGCAGCGCCACGTCATGCACCAGCTGGTCGTAGGCGCGCTGCAGGAAGGTCGAGTAGATCGCGACGACGGGCTTGAGCCCTTCGCAGGCCAGGCCGGCGGCGAAGGTCACGGCGTGCTGCTCGGCGATGCCCACGTCGTGGTAGCGCTTGGGAAAGCGCTTCTCGAACTCGACCAGGCCCGAGCCCTCGCGCATCGCCGGCGTGATGCCGACCAGCCGCGGGTCGCGCTCGGCCATGTCGCACAGCCACTGGCCGAACACCTGCGTGAACGTGGGCTTGCCGGGCGCGCCGGACTTGACCAGGCCGACGCGCGGATCGAACTTGCCAGGGCCGTGGTAGGCCACGGGATCGGCTTCGGCCAGCTTGTAGCCCTGGCCCTTCCTGGTGACCACGTGCAGGAACTGCGGCCCCTTGAGGTGGCGGATGTTCTCCAGCGTCGGGATCAGCGAATCCAGGTCGTGCCCGTCGATCGGCCCGATGTAGTTGAAGCCGAACTGCTCGAACATCGTGCCCGGCACGACCATGCCCTTGGCATGCTGCTCCAGGCGCTTGGCCAGCTCCAGCAGCGGCGGCGCGGCCTTGAGCACCTGCTTGCCGACGTTCTTGGCCCGGGCGTAGAAGGTGCCGGACAGCAGCTGCGCCAGGTAGCGGTTCAGCGCGCCGACCGGCGGGCTGATGCTCATGTCGTTGTCGTTCAGGATGACCAGCAGGTTGCAGTCGATGACGCCGGCGTTGTTCAGCGCCTCGAAGGCCATGCCGGCGGTCAGCGCGCCGTCGCCGATGATGGCCACGGCGCGGCGGTCGCTGCCCTGCTGCTTGGCCGCCACGGCCATGCCCAGCGCCGCCGAGATGGAGGTGGACGAATGCGCGGTGCCGAAGGTGTCGTAGGGGCTCTCCGAGCGCATCGGGAAGCCCGACAGGCCGCCGAGCTGGCGCAGCGTGGGCATGCGGTCGCGCCGGCCGGTCAGGATCTTGTGCGGGTAGGTCTGGTGGCCCACGTCCCAGACCAGGCGGTCCTCCGGCGTGTGGAAGACGTAGTGCAGCGCCACGGTCAGCTCCACCGTGCCGAGGTTGGAGCTGAGGTGGCCACCGGTGCGCGAGACACTGTCGAGCACGTAGGCGCGCAGCTGGTCGGCCAGCGCCTTCAGCTCGTGGCGCGGCAGCCGGCGCAGGTCGGCCGGATCGTTGATGCGCATGAGCAGCGGGTAGGCCGATGCGTCCGGGTTCGCCATGGGGTTCTCTCCGTTGTGCGGTGCGTGGCCGGTCATCGGGACCGGTTCACGACCATGTCGGCCAGCGCGCGCAGCGCGCGCGCGTCGGGCAGGCCGGCGCCGTCGAGCGCGGCCAGCGCCTGGGCCAGCAGTTCCTGGGCATAGGCCTGCGAGCGCGCCAGCCCGAGCACCGAGACGTAGGTGGGCTTGTCCTGCGCCGCGTCCTTGCCGGCGGTCTTGCCCAGCGTGGCCGAATCGGCCGTCACGTCCAGGATGTCGTCGACGACCTGGAACGCCAGGCCCAGCGCGGCGCCGTAGCCAGCCAGGCCTTCGAGCATGGCCGGCCCGCACGGGCGCGCCGGGTCGCAGCAGGCCGCGCCCATCATCACGCTGCCCTGCAGCAGCGCGCCGGTCTTCAGGCGGTGCATGTCGCGCAGCTGGTCTTCGGTCAGCGCCTGGCCGATGCTGGCCAGGTCGATGGCCTGGCCGCCGGCCATGCCCTCGTAGCCGGCCGCGCGCGCCAGCAGGCGGCACAGCCGCGCCTGCACGACCGCGGGCATCGCGGCCTGCTCGGCGGTCAGCAGCTCGAAGGCCAGCGCCTGCAGCGCGTCGCCGGCCAGCAGCGCCTGCGCCTCGCCGAAGCGCACGTGCACCGTGGGCTTGCCGCGGCGCAGCACGTCGTCGTCCATGCAGGGCATGTCGTCGTGCACCAGCGAATAGGCGTGGATCAGCTCGACCGCGCAGGCCGCGCGCATCGCGCCGTCGTCCAGCGCCTGCGCGACCTCCGGCGCCTCGCCGGCGGCGACGGCCCGGCGCGCGGCCAGCACCAGCAGCGGGCGCAGGCGCTTGCCGCCGTCCAGCACGGCGTAGCGCATGGCCTCGCGCAAGGCGGCGGGCGCCTCGTGGCCAGGCGCGCCGGCCGAGGCCGCGGGCTCCGGCGCGACCCAGGCCGACAGGGCGGTCTCGACGCTGTCCAGCGCGCTGCGGCTCCAGGCCGCGAGATCGAAGCTCATTCCTGCCCCCACGGCCTGATCTGGCCCTGCTGGTCCAGCACGCGGATCTGCTCCTCCACCGCGTCGAGCCGGCCGCGGCAGAACTGCAGCAGCTCGGCGCCGCGCCGGTAGGCGGCCAGCAGGCCGTCCAGCGGCATCTGGCCCGATTCCATCTGGCCGACCAGCGCCTCCAGCTCCTGCAGGGCGGCCTCGTAGCTGGCCGGAGAAGATGGGGGCGCGGTGGCGGCCTTGGGCATGTGTGTCGGGAAATGTGACAGGCGAAGGGCGGGATTTTAGGCGCTGCTGCCCGGCCGTTGCCTTACGCCGGGTCATGGCAAGGCCCCCGGCTACAATCGCCGGTCCCATTTTCACGCCGCCGGCGGCGGCGGTTCGCAAGGAGCCTCGGCGGCACAGCCGGTCCACCCTCCCGCGCAGCTCGCTCGCGCCTACCCTGCCCCTTCATAGGGGGAGTCTCTAGGTCAGGACACCATGTCTGATTTAAGTCTTCAATTCCAGCAGGCCCAAAGCCAACTTCCCGTTTCCAGCTATTTCGACGAGGCGCTGTTCCGGCGCGAACTGGAGACGATCTTCCAGCGCGGGCCCCGCTACGTGGGGCATGAACTCCTGGTCCCCGAGATCGGCGACTACCACGTGCTGTCGCAGGAAAACGACGGCCGCGCCCTGGTGCGCACACCCGGCGGCGTGGAGCTGCTGTCCAACGTCTGCCGGCACCGCCAGGCCGTGATCCTGAAGGGCCGCGGCTCGCTGGCCGCCACGCAGAGCGGCAGCGCCGGCGGCAACATCGTCTGCCCGCTGCACCGCTGGACCTACAGCGGCGGGCGCGGCAACCCGGCCGGCACGCTGCTGGGCGCGCCGCACTTCGCGCAGGACCCCTGCCTGGACCTGAACCGCTACCCGCTGCAGAGCTGGAACGGCCTGCTGTTCGAAGGCGGCACGCCCGGCCGCGTGGCGGCCGACCTGGCGCAGCTGGGCCCGCGCGCCGACCTCGACTTCGACGGCTACGTGTTCGACCGCGCCGAGCTGCACGTGTGCGACTACAACTGGAAGACCTTCATCGAGGTCTACCTGGAGGACTACCACGTCGGCCCGTTCCACCCCGGCCTGGGCAGCTTCGTCACCTGCGACGACCTGCGCTGGGAGTTCGGCGAGCACCACTCGGTGCAGACCGTCGGCGTGGCCAACCGCCTGGGCAAGGCCGGCAGCCCGGTCTACGAGCGCTGGCAGGCGGCGCTGATGGCCTACCGCAACGGCCAGGCGCCGCGCCACGGCGCGATCTGGCTGACCTACTACCCGACCGTGATGGTCGAGTGGTATCCGCACGTGCTGACGGTCTCCACGCTGCACCCGGTATCGCCGCAGAAGACCATCAACACCGTGGAGTTCTACTACCCCGAGGAGATCGCGGCCTTCGAGCGCGAGTTCGTCGAGGCCCAGCAGGCCGCCTACATGGAGACCTGCATCGAGGACGACGAGATCGGGCTGCGCATGGACGCCGGCCGCAAGGCCCTGCTGGACCGCGGCGACGACGAGGCCGGCCCCTACCAGAGCCCGATGGAAGACGGCATGCAGCACTTCCACGAGTGGTACCGCCGCCAGATGGCCGACGTGCCGCTGGCCCGGCCATTCCAGGCCGCCCTCGCCGGGCGCTGAACGCCCGCACCGGCCCTGCCGGCCGCGGGCGGCCCTGCCCGCGGCCGTTTTCATTGCCCCACCGGAACCAGAAGGACCCGACTTCCCATGCAAGCCCTGTGGATGGTGCTGTCGGCCTTCTTGTTCTCCGCGATGGGCGTGTGCGTGAAGTTCGCCTCGGCCTGGTTCACCAGCGCCGAGTTGCTGTTCTGGCGCGGCGTGATCGGCATCGTGTTCGTCGGCGCGCTGGCGCGGCGCCAGGGCGTGTCGCTGGCCACGCGCTACCCCGGCATGCACCTGTGGCGCAGCGTGATCGGCACCTTCTCGCTGGGCGCCTGGTTCTACGCCATCGCCCACATCCCGCTGGCCACGGCGGTGACGCTGAACTACATGAGCAGCATCTGGATCGCCACCTTCCTGGTCGGCGGCGCGCTGCTGGCCTGGGTACCGCTCCCCGGCCGCGACGGCCGCGTGCCGCTGCCGCCGCTGCAGCTGGCGCTGGCGGCGACCGTGCTGGCCGGCTTCGCCGGCGTGCTGCTGATCCTGAAGCCCGACGTGCACCCGGACCAGGGCTTCGCCAGCGTGGTGGGCCTGATCTCGGGGCTGACCGCCGCCTTCGCCTACCTGCAAGTGATCGCGCTGTCGCGCATCGGCGAGCCGGAGACGCGCACGGTGTTCTATTTCGCGGTCGGCGCGGCCGTCATGGGCGGGCTGTGGATGCTGCTGACCGGCACCTCGCCCTGGAACGGCTGGCACGCGCTGTGGCTGCCGCCGATCGGCATCCTGGCCGCGCTCGGCCAGCTGACGATGACGCGCGCCTACGCCCGCGCCAGGACGCAGGCCGGCACGCTGGTCGTCGCCAACCTGCAGTATTCGGGCATCGTGTTCGCCTCGGTCTTCGGCGTGCTGCTGTTCGGCGACGTGATCGACGCCGCCAGCTGGACCGGCATGGCGATGATCATCGCCAGCGGCGTCTGCGCCACCGTGCTGCGCCAGCGCGCCGTGCCCAGGGCCCCGGCCGAGGAGCACTGACGCACCCGCCCCGGCGCGCCACAATCGCACGTTCACGACCCGAGGGAGCGCCATGTACACCACCCTGATCTCCGCAGAACAGCTGCAGGCCCTGCAGCACGAGGGCCGACGCCTGATGGTGTTCGACTGCAGCTTCGAGCTGGCGCAGCCCCAGGCCGGCGATGCGCAGTACCGCGAGGCCCACATCCCCGGTGCCGTGCGCGCCGACCTCGACCGGCACCTGAGCGCCCGGCACGGCGCGCCCGGCCGGCACGGGACGCCGGTGGCCGCAGACGCCCCGGCCTCTGGCGGCCGCCACCCACTGCCGAACCGCGAGAAGTTCGCGATCTGGCTGTCCGACGCCGGCTTCGCCAACGACATGCAGGCCGTGGTCTACGACCGCCAGGGCACCAACTACTGCGGGCGCCTGTGGTGGATGCTCAAGTGGGCCGGCCACGAGGCCGCCGCCGTGCTGGACGGGGGCCTGCAGGCCTGGCAGGCCGCCGGCGGCGACGTCGCCGCCGGCCAGGAGCCCACCCATTTCCGCAGCAACTTCGAGCTGAAGCCACCCCTGGCGCGGCTGGCCGATGCCGACGAGGTGCTGGCGCATCTGGACGATGCGGCCCAGACCGTGCTGGACGCGCGCGCGCCGGCGCGCTACCGCGGCGAGACCGAGCCGCTGGACCCGGTCGCCGGCCACATCCCGGGCGCGTTGAACCGCCCGTTCAGCGCCAACCTCGGGCCGGACGGACGCTTCAAGCCGCCCGCGCAGCTGCGCGCCGAATTCGAGGAACTGCTGGCCGGCCGCGACCCGGCCGGCGTGGTGCACCAGTGCGGCAGCGGCGTCAGCGCCGTGCCGAACCTGCTGGCCATGGAGATCGCCGGCCTGCCCCGCGCCACCCTGTACGCGGGCAGCTGGAGCGACTGGTGCAGCGATCCCTCGCGGCCCGTCGCGCGCGGCTGAGCGGCTGGACGGCTGCGGACAGCCAACGGCCGCGCCGGCACCCCGGCGCAGCGGACTGCTGCGCTCAGCCCTGCTTCGCGCGCTCGGCGTCGCGCAGTCGTCGGATCTCGTCGTGGCTGCGCCGGGTGCCCTGCAGCAGGCGCTCGACCAGCGCACGCAGGTCCGCGGGCAGCGGCTGCTCCAGCGCCCGGCGGCAGCGGGCCAGCGCCGCGTCCTCGGCGCGTTCGCCCTCCTCCAGCAGGTCGAGGTCGGTCAAGGCGCCCACGCTGCCGCGCAGGCCGAGCCAGCCGCGGTGCAGCGCACCGCTCGCGCTGCCATGGTCGTGCACCGCGCCGCCCAGGCGGGTGACGGCCGCGGCGAGCTCCTCCGCGCCCTGCGCGCAGGCGTCGGCGCGCTCGCGCAGCACCTGCGCCAGTGCCGCCGTGCGCGTATGCCCGGCCGCTTCGGCGAAACCCTTCTGGCCGTCCCGGCTGCTCTTCAGCAGGTCGTCCAGCACCTCCAGCACGGCGTCCCGGTCGGCGGACTCGTCCGCGGGCTCGCGCGCCTGCACGCGGCTCCAGGCCGCGCGCGTGGCCGGGCGCGCCTGCGCCCAGGCCAGCGAGGACGTGCCGCGCTGGCGCTCCCATTCGCTGGCCAGCGCGGGCTCGATCTCGTCGAAGGCGCCGGGATAGGCGACCGAGGCATACCAGCCGTAGGCATAGGCCGGCCCGTAGTCGTCGTAGCCGCGGCCGGCCTCGTAGTAGGGCTCGCGCGTGTAGCTCTCGCGCCAGTAGGCCTCCTCGATGGTCGGATTGATGCGCTCGGCCGTGGCCTTGCCGGCCAGTCCGCCGACCACCGCGCCGGCCACCAGGCCGACCGCGGCGCCGAGCGGCCCGCCGACGGCGCCGATGGCGGCGCCCGCGACGCCGCCGCCGGCAGCGCCCACGCCGGTGCCGACCGGGTGCGCGCCGGGCGCCAGGGTGATGGGATCGAGGTTGCGGTAGGCACGTTCGTCGGCGTCGACCATGGTCAGCTCCTTGTCGATGGTTGCAGCGGCCCGTTCACGGGGCATGCCCCGATGCTGGCCGGCGCGCCCCGCGCGCGGCGTCGTCCGCACCCGGCGCATGGCGTAGGAGCAAGCCGGCGACTACCATGGCCGTTCCACCCGACGTACAGGAGACTTGCATGAACGACCACGTCTACAAGCACATCGAGCTGACCGGCTCGTCCAGCCTCGGCAGCGACGACGCGGTGAAGAACGCGATCGCCAAGGCCGGCGAATCGATCCGCCACATCCAGTGGTTCCAGGTGATCGACACGCGCGGCCACGTGAAGGACGGCAAGGTCGCGCACTGGCAGGTGACGCTGAAGGTCGGCTTCACGCTGGAATAGCCCGCGCCGGCGGCCCGGCGGCGTCAGAAGGTGTGCATGAATCGATCGCACCCACGACGCGGTGCGGCGGGTCGCAGGCGTAAGCGCTGGCCGCCGCCCTGGCCCGTGCCAGGGCAAGCACTGCAACGCCCGCATACGGCCTGGCGCATCCCGGCCCCAGGGGCAAGGCCCCGGGAGCACGCGCGATGCGAGAAGCAGGTGGTCATCGGGCCGCGCGTGGGTGTGAGCGGTTCGCGCACACCTTCAGTGCGCCTGTTCCCAGTTCGGCCCGACGCCGACCTCGGCCACCAGCGGCACCTTCAGCGCGGCCACGCCGGCCATCAGGCGCGGCACCTCGGCGCGCAGCCAGTCCACCTCGTCCTCGGGCACCTCGAACACCAGCTCGTCGTGCACCTGCAGGAGCATCTTCGTCCCGCGGCCCTCGGCGTCCAGCACCCGCTGCACCGCGTTCATGCTGAGCTTGATCAGGTCGGCCGCCGTGCCCTGCATCGGCGCGTTGATGGCCGCGCGCTCGGCCGCGCCGCGGCGCGGGCCGTTGGGCGAGTTGATCTCGGGCAGGTACAGGCGCCGGCCGAACACGGTTTCCACGAAGCCGCGCTCCTTGGCGCTGGCGCGCGTTTCGTCCATGTAGCGCTTGACGCCGGCGAAGCGCTGGAAATAGCGCTCGATGTAGTTCTTGGCGGCGGTGTTGTCGATCGAGAGGTTGCGCGCCAGGCCGTAGCTGCTCATGCCGTAGATCAACCCGAAGTTGATGACCTTGGCATAGCGCCGCTGCTCGGCGGACACCTCGGCCGGCGCCAGGCCGAACACCTCGGCCGCGGTCGCGCGGTGCACGTCCATGCCTTCGTGGAAGGCGCGCAGCAGGGCCTCGTCCTCCGACAGGTGGGCCATGATGCGCAGCTCGATCTGGCTGTAGTCGGCGCTGGCGATCAGCCGGCCCGCGGGCGCGACGAAGGCCTCGCGCACGCGCCGCCCCTCGGGCGTGCGGATCGGGATGTTCTGCAGGTTCGGGTCGTTGGACGCCAGCCGCCCCGTGACGGCCACCGCCTGGGCGTAGTGCGTGTGCACGCGGCCGGTGCGCGGATTGGCCAGCTGGCCCAGCTTGTCAGTGTAGGTGCCCTTGAGCTTCGACAGGCCGCGGTGCTCCAGGATGCGCGCCGGCAGCGGGTAGTCCTCGGCCAGCTTCTCCAGCACCTCCTCGTCGGTGCTGGGCGCGCCGCTGGGGGTCTTCTTGACCACCGGCAGCCCGAGCTTGCCGAAGAAGATCTCGCCGATCTGCTTGGGGCTGCCGAGGTTGAAAGGCTGGCCGGCCAGGGCGTGCGCCTCCTGCTCCAGCGCCAGGATGCGCTTGCCCAGGTCGTGGCTCTGCTGGGCCAGCCGCTCGGCGTCGATCAGCACGCCGTTGCGCTCCATGCGGTAGAGCGTCTCGCTGCTGGCGATCTCCAGTTCGTAGATGAAGCGCAGCCGCTCGTCGGCCTGCAGCTTCGGCCACAGCGCGCGGTGCACGTCCAGCGTCTGGTCGCTGTCCTCGCAGGAATATTCGGCGGCCTTGTCGATCGCGACCTGGCTGAACGGGATCTGGTGCACGCCCTTGCCGCACAGGTCCTCGTAGTCGATGCCGCTGCGGCCGAGGTGCCGCTCGGCCAGGCTGGCCAGGCCGTGCGGCTTGTGCACCTCCAGCACGTAGCTCTGCAGCATGGTGTCGTGGGCGTAGCCCTGCACCTCGATGCCGTGGTTGGCGAACACGTGACGGTCGTACTTGACGTGCTGGCCGAGCTTGTGGCGCGTGCCGTCCTCCAGCCAGGGCTTCAGGCGGGCCAGCACCTCTTCGCGCGGCAGCTGGGCCGGGCAGTCGGGGTAGTCGTGCATCAGCGGCACGTAGGCGGCCTCGCCCGGCTCCACCGAGAAGCTGACGCCGACGATCTCGGCGCGCATCTCGTCCAGCGAGGTGGTCTCGGTGTCGATGGCGACGAGCTCGGCGGCCTGCAGCCGGGCGAACCAGCGCTCGAACAGCTCCCAGTCGAGGATGGTGTCGTAGCGCAGGTTGGAGACGCGGGCCGCGGCGGCCACGGCCATGGATTCGGCCGCGGCCGGGGCGTCGCTGCCGGCCTGGCGCTCCGGCAGCTCGGGCGCCGCCGCATGGGCCTGCAGCGCCTTGGCCAGGCTCTTGAAGCCGTAGGCCTCGTAGAAGGCCTGCAGCGCCTCGGTCTGCTGGCCGCCGATGGCCAGCGCGTCCAGCGCCGGCAGGCCGGCCACGTGGGCGGCCAGGTCGCAGTCGGTCTTGATGGTGACCAGGCGCCGGCCCTGCGGCAGCCAGTCCAGCGCACGGCGCAGGTTGTCGCCGGCCTGGCCCTTGATCTCGGCCGCGTGGGCGATCAGCCCGTCCAGCGAGCCGTACTGCGCGAGCCACTTGGCGGCCGTCTTGGGGCCGACCTTGTCCACGCCGGGCACGTTGTCCACCGCGTCGCCGACCAGCGCCTGGTAGTCCACCATCAGCGCCGGCGGCACGCCGAACTCGGCCGTCACGCCGGCCACGTCGCGGCGCTTGCCGCTCATCGTGTCGATGATGGTGATGTGCTCGTTGACCAGCTGCGACAGGTCCTTGTCGCCGCTGGAGACGATGACCTCCACGCCCTGGCCGGCGGCCGCGGCGGCCAGCGTGCCGATCACGTCGTCGGCCTCGACCTCGGGCACACACAGCACGGTCCAGCCCAGCAGCCTGACGACGTCGTGGATCGGCTCGATCTGGCTGCGCAGGTCATCCGGCATCGGCGCGCGGTTGGCCTTGTAGTCCGGATACCAGTCGTCGCGGAAGGTCTTGCCCGGCGCGTCGAACACGCAGGCCGCGTAGTCGGCGCGGACCTCCCGGCGCAGGCTCTGCAGCATGTTGACCATGCCGCGGATCGCACCGGTCGCCGGGCTCCTGGGATCGCCCGGCACGGCGCGCAGGTCCGGCATGGCGTGGAACGCACGGTACAGGTAGCTGGAACCATCGACCAGCAGCAGGGTTTTGGGGTCGCTCATGCGGGCATTGTGCCCGCGCGTTCCGGGCATGGCGGCCCACCTACAATGCCTGTATGCGTGCCATCGCCCTTCCCTGCCTCTGCCTCGCCGCCACGGCCGCCGCCTGGGCGCAGGCCCCCGCGGCCGAGGGGCCGTCCGCCCCCGGCATCGACAAGCGCATCGAGCGCATCCACGTCGAGGACGAAGGCGCGCGCATCGACGAACTGCGCGTCGGCGGCGAGGCGCAGAGCCTGCGCGTGGAGCCGCGCAACAGCGCGCTGCCGGCCTACGAGATCGTGCCGAACAACGGCGCCCGCGTGCGCCCGGGCAACGAGCGCGATGCGGCGCCCGGCAACGCCGGGCAGCGCGTCTGGAAAGTCCTCGGCTTCTGACCCCGTGGCTGTCTTCACCGAGGTCTCCGACGACGATGCCCAGGCCCTGCTGAACACCCTGGGGCTGGGCCGGTTGCGCGCGCTGCGCGGCATCCAGGGCGGCATCGAGAACACCAACTACTTCGTCGACAGCGACAGCGGCCGCCACGTGCTGACGCTGTTCGAGCGGCTGACGTTCGAGCAGCTGCCCTTCTACCTGTACCTGATGCAGCACCTGGCGCACCACGGCATCCCGGTGCCCGATCCGGCGCCGGACGCCGACGGCCGCATCCTGCATGCCGTCCGCGGCAAGCCGGCCGCGCTGGTGAACCGGCTCGAAGGCCGCAGCGAGCTGGCGCCGCAGCCGGTGCACTGCGCCGCCGTCGGCGCCATGCTGGCCCGCATGCACCTGGCCGGACGCGACTACGCCCGCCACCAGCCCAACCTGCGCGGCCTGCCCTGGTGGAACGAGACCGCGCCGGTGGTCCTGCCCTTCCTCGACCCCGACCAGGCAGCGCTGCTGCAGAGCGAGCTGGCCTACCAGAACCACGTGGCCGCCTCCTCCGCCTATGCCGCGCTGCCGCGCGGGCCGGTGCACGCCGACCTGTTCCGCGACAACGTGATGTTCACCGGCCTGGACGAGGGCCGGCCCGTGCTGAGCGGTTTCTTCGACTTCTATTTCGCCGGCATCGACACTTGGCTATTCGACGTCGCCGTCTGCCTGAACGACTGGTGCATCGATCTGCCCAGCGGCCTGGCGGACGCGCCGCGCAGCGCCGCCTTCCTCGACGCCTACCAGGCCGAGCGGCCGCTGGCCGCGGCCGAGCGCCAGCTGCTGCCGGCCATGCTGCGCGCCGGCGCGCTGCGCTTCTGGATCTCGCGGCTGTGGGACTACCACCTGCCGCGCCAAGCCGCGCTGCTGACGCCGCACGACCCCAGCCACTTCGAACGCGTGCTGCGTGCGCGCGCCACGCGCTTCGACACGGTGGCCGCATGAACCGGCGCCCGCACCCGTCGCCGGCCCAGCAGAGGGCCGCCTCCACCACGCCTTCGAGCCACCGGGCGGCACGGCCATGAACCTGAACATCGTCCCGGCCCGCACCGGCGTGCAGTGGGTGCGCGAGGGCATCCGCACCTTCTTCCGCCAGCCACTGGCGCTGATCGGCCTGTTCTTCATGTACATGGCGGCGATGCTGATCATCTCGCAGCTACCGGTGGTCGGCATGCTGCTGGCCGGCGTGCTGGTGCCGGCCAGCACGCTGGGCCTGATGGCGGCCACGCGCGAGGCGGCGCAGGGCCGCATCCCGCTGCCCTCGGTGCTGGCCAGCGCGTTCCGGGCCGGCCAGCAGCGGCTGCAGGCCATGCTGGTGCTGGGCGTGGTCTACACGGCGCTGTCCCTGGCGGCCTCGCTGCTGGTGTCCGCGCTGCTGCCCGAGGCACCGGCCACGCCGGCCGCGGCGGATGCGGTGCAGCAGCATCTCGGCGGCGCCGCGCTGCTGACGCTGCTGCTGCACCTGCCGCTGTTCCTGATGTTCTGGCACGCGCCCGCGCTGGTGCACTGGCACGGCGTGACGCCGGCCAAGAGCCTGTTCTTCAGCTTTGTGGCCTGCCTGCGCAACGCGCGCGCCTTCCTGGTCTACGGGCTGGTCTGGACCGGCCTGATCATGGCCGCCGGGATGGTGATCGCGCTGTTCGCCTCGCTCGCAGGCAGCGCGCAGACGGCGAGCATGGTCATGATGCCGTTCGCCTTCGTGATGGCGGCGATGATGTCGACCTCGGTCTACTTCACGTTCCGCGACTGCTTCGTCGCCGGCGACGCACCGGCCGCGCCGCCGGCACTGCCGTAGGTCCGCCAGCCGGCGCGCCGCGCACTGGCCGCAGCCGCAGCCGCAGCCGCAGCCGCAGCCGCAAGCCCGATCCTCAACCGGCGGGCGCCCCGCCGGCATCCTGGGCCTCGCCGATGGCATAGAAGTGCCCGCCGGCGACGTAGTGCAGGCTGCGCCAGGCCGGGTCGGCCGTCTCGAAATGCCAGTGGCCGTCACGGAACACCCGGGCATCGGCCCAGGCGCCGACGATCTCGGCGATGAACAGGTCGTAGCGTTCCTGGTTGTGCGGCTCGGGCACCACGCAGCAGGCGAGCCAGGCCGAGCACCCTGCCACGAAGGGCAGGTCATGGCCGTCGAGGCCGAACAGCTCGACGCCGCAGCGCGCGAGCTTGTCCGGCTGTTCGGCCAGGCTGCGGTGCCCCACCTGGTAGGTGAGGTCGAGCTGGGCCACGGTCGGCACCTGGACCACCAGTTGCCCGCTGCGCTCCACCAGTTCCCGGGTCCTGGCGGCCTTGTCCAGCACCACGGTCAGCTTGGGCGGCGCGTAGTCCAGCGCGCAGGCCCAGGCCGCGGCCATGACGTTGTCGACGCCGCCGTGGCGGGCGGAGACCAGGACGGTGGGACCGTGGTTGATCAGGCGGAACGCCTTTTCCAGCGCCACGGGCGCGATGTGTGGGTTCATGACGGAGTCTACGGGCCCGCAGGGGGCATCCGGCCGCGGGCAAGCCATCATGCCTCGTCCGCCGCCCGGCCCAGCAGCATGCGCTGCAGGCGCCGATGCAGCGGCGGCACCGGCACCGGGCGCACGCCCGTCAGCGCCTGCTGGGCCAGCGCCGCCTGCGTGCCTGCCCGCAGGTCCACGCGGCGCACGATCCGGCCGTCCTCGTAGACGAATGCCACCTCGGCCAGCGCCAGCACGTCCTCCACGTCGTGGGTGATCATCAGCGCCGGAATGCCGGCACGCCGGCAGATGCTGCGCAGCTCGGCCCGCAGCTCGGCCCGCAGCTGCGGGTTCAGCGCCGCGAACGGCTCGTCCAGCAGCAGCAGTTCGGGTTCGCTGGCCAGCGCGCGGGCCAGCGCCACGCGCTGGCGCTGGCCGCCGGAGAGCGTGCCCGGCCGGCTGCCGGCCAGCGCGGCGAGGCCGAAGCCGTCCAGCAGGCCGTCGATGCGCACCTGCTGCGCCTGCGTCAACCGGCGGCGGCGCCAGGAGGTCAGGCCGAACGCCAGGTTCTCGCGCACCGTCAGGTGCGGAAACAGCGCGTAATCCTGGAACAGGTAGCCGATGCGCCGGGCGGCCGGCGGCAGGT
Organism: Pseudorhodoferax sp.; assembly: GCF_047601025.1. NCBI lineage: Bacteria > Pseudomonadati > Pseudomonadota > Betaproteobacteria > Burkholderiales > Comamonadaceae > Pseudorhodoferax > Pseudorhodoferax sp. The sequence goes on along the minus strand of NZ_JASGJZ010000001.1, from coordinate 4,180,119 downwards.
CGATGCCGGCGGCCCGGTCGAACAGCGCGCGCCCGCCGATGCGCACGTGGCCGGCCTGCGGCCGGAGCAGGCCGGCGATGGCCTGCAGCGTCAGCGACTTGCCGGCGCCCGAGGGCCCGTACAGCGCGGTGAACGCGGCTTCGGTCGCGAACGCCGCGTGCAGTTCGAAGCGGCGATGCGCGTCGCCCACCGACAGGTGCACGTCGACGTCGATCAGCGGCGCGCCGCCCACTGGACGACCTTCGCCGTGGCGAGCTGCGGTGCGAGCCTCTTCGGGCGGCCGGGCGAGGCTCATGGGCGCCGCGCCAGCAGGCGGTTGGACAGCACCAGCACCGTGATCGACAGCACCGAGGTGATCAGCACCAGCAGCAGCGCCAGATCGTCCTGGCCGGCCTGGCTGGCGTCGTAGATGGCCATGGACAGGGTCTGCGTCTGTCCCGGGATCGACCCGGCCACCATCAGCGAGGCGCCGAATTCGCCCATCGCGCGCGCATAGGCCAGCAGCGTGCCGGCCAGGATGCCGGGCCAGGCCAGCGGCAGCGTCACGCGCAGGAACACCGACCACGGCGATTGCCGCAGCGTGGCCGCGGCGGCTTCCAGCGACCGGTCGACCCCCTCGAAGGCCGCGCTGGCCGAGCGGATGACCAGCGGCAGCGCCACCACGGCCGAGGCCACCACCGCGCCGTGCCAGCTGAAGATGATGGAGTAGTCGAAGTGCGCGCGCAGCCAGGCCCCCAGCGGGCTGCGGCGCCCGGCCAGCACCAGGATGCCGTAGCCGACCACCGTCGGCGGCAGCACCATCGGCAGCATGCACGCCGCCTCCAGCCACTGCCGGCCCGGAAAGCGGCAACGGCCGAACAGCCAGCCGAGCGCGATGCCCAGCAGCAGCGCGACCGCCGTGGCCCAGGCCGCCACCTTCAGCGAAAGCGCCAGCGGGAACCAGTCCATGCCGGCCAGGAGTGCACGCGTCGTGTCCATGGAGATACAGCGCGATTCTGGCACGCGCCGCCATCCCGCGCCCCGCCGGGGGCGTGAGCGGCTCGTTCACTCCATCTCTAGTTCTCCACGGCGCTGGCACGCTGCCTGCGTCGCACGGAACAGGGCTGCAAACAGCGGTTCGAACGGCCGCGGAGCAGACCATGCCAGCGGGCGCCGCGGGCCGGCTTGGCCGGACCGCAGGCGTGCCTTGCAGGACCGCGACTGCGCCCGAGGAGCAGCCTCGTCGGGTCGTCCAGGCCTGCGCAGGCAGGCCTGGAGCCGCGGCCCTCCGCCCCCGGGAGGGCGTTGGCGCAGCGCGCAGCGCACAGACCGGGGTACTTCATTTCAACCGGTCAGGGTGCCAGCAGCCGGGTCAGGGCGGCGATGTCGGTGGCGGCGGCCAGGCGCGCCGTGTTCTCGATCGCCCGGTAGCGGGTGACCAGTTCGCGGCCCACGTCGGTCAGCGCCGTGCCGCCGCCGTGCGCGCCGCCTGCGGCCGTGTTGACCGCGGGCTGTGCCAGCGCGCGGTTGGTCTCGTCGATCAGTACCCAGGCGCGCCGGTACGACATGCCCAACTGCCGCGCCGCGGCCGAGATCGAGCCGGTTTGCGCCACCGCTTCCAGCAGGGCTACCTTGCCGGGACCGATGGCGATCACGTCGTCGCGGTAGATCCGCAGGCGGAACAGCACTCTGGATTTCATGGGCCGCGATTGTGCCGGCGGCCGCGGCGCAGGGCCCGCCGCTCAGCGTCGCGCGCCGAGGCGGCCGACCAGCCAGCCCAGCGCCAGCGCGGCCGCCACGGCCTTCAGCGGGCGAGCGGCGACGTAGCCGCGCGCGCAGGCCAGCAGTTGCTCCGGCGTGTCGCGGACCCGGCCGAGCCGCCGGTCCACCTGCCCGGCGGCGGCGGCCACGCCGCCGGCCAGGCGGTCCACCGCCTGGTGCGCCGAAGCGGACGCGCGGTGGACCGCGCCGTGCGCCGGTGCGCTGACGCGGTCGATGGTGGAATGCAGCGATTCGCCGACCTGGTGCACGCCCCGCTGCACCGGGCCGTCGGCCGCGGAAAAGGTGGAAGTCGATCCGTTGTGCACGACATGCTCCTTTCGTCCCTGTGTCGCCGCGGGGCGTCGGGCCCCGGGAACGGCAAGCCTAGGGCACGGCCGGCGGCCCGGCTGTGGGACGCCATGGATACGGCTGTAGGACAAGGTGCAGTGCCGGGTGGAGTGGAGCCCGGCCGGCACCACGTGCGCCGCCGCCGTGAACGCATCGGTCGCGCCCGCGGCGGGATGCGCCGGGCCACGGGCGCAGGCCGCCGCCCTGGCCGATGCCAGGGCACGGACGGCAACGCCCCCATGCGGCCTGGCGTGCCCCGGCGCGAAGGGCGAGGCCCCGGGCACGGCGATGGCGCCACACGCGCAGGCGCAGCGGCGACCTCGCCGGAAGTGCGGGGAATTCGCTCCCGGCGTCTCAGGGCACCGGCGTCAGCTTGGCCACCGACAGCGCCAGCCACTTGACGCCGTGGCGGGGAAAGTCGATCTGCGCGCGCGCATCGTCGCCCTGGCCTTCCAGCAGCTTGACCGTGCCTTCGCCGAACTTGTTGTGGAACACCTTCATGCCGGCCCGCAGCCCGTGCGCCGGCGCCTGCTTGCGCGCCGGCAGCGGCGCCGCGGCGCCCGGGAAGTTGCCGGCCTCCACGCCGAAGCGGCCGCCGGCCTGCGGCAGGCCGCCGCGCAGGCCGAAGCCCGCCTGGCGCGGCGTGATCCACTTCAGCGCGCCCTCCGGCAGTTCCTCGAAGAAGCGGCTGCGCGGGTTGTAGCGGGTCTGCCCGTGCAGCAGCCGGGTCTGCGAAAAGCTCAGGTACAGCCGGTCGCGGGCGCGCGTGATGGCCACGTACATCAGCCGGCGCTCCTCCTCCAGGCCGTCGCGCTCGGTCATGCTGTTCTCGTGCGGGAACAGGCCCTCCTCCATGCCGCCGATGAACACGCAATCGAACTCCAGGCCCTTGGCCGAGTGCACGGTCATCAGCTGCACGGCGTCCTGGCCGGCCTGGGCCTGGTTGTCGCCAGCCTCCAGCGCGGCATGGGTCAGGAAGGCCGCCAGCGGCGACAGCGTCTCGCCCGTCTCCGGCGCGACGTCCGGCAGCGGCGCATCGACCACCGGCTGCGACGGGTCCAGCCCCTGGCTGGCCGGCGACTGGCGCAGCGCGCCGGCCTGCTCGTCCAGCGGCAGCGCCACGGCGTCGCGGCCGAAGCCCTCCTGCGTCACGAAGCTCTCGGCCGCGTTGACCAGCTCCTCCAGGTTCTGGATGCGGTCCTCGCCTTCGCGGTCGGCCTTGTAGTGCTCGACCAGGCCGCTGCCGTCGAGCATCTGCTCGATGATCTCGCGCAGCGTGAGGCCGGTGGTCTGCTCGCGCAGCACGTCGATGCGCGCGACGAAGGCGCCGAGGTTGGCGCCGGCCTTGCCGCCGAGGCTGCTGACGGCGTCGTGCAGCGAGCAGCCGAGCTGGCGCGCGGCGTCCTGCAACTGTTCGACGCTGCGCGCGCCGATGCCGCGCGGCGGGAAGTTCACGACGCGCAGGAAGCTGGTGTCGTCGTGCGGGTTCTCCAGCAGCCGCAGGTAGGCCAGCGCATGCTTGATCTCGGCGCGCTCGAAGAAGCGCAGCCCGCCGTACACGCGGTACGGCATGCCGGCGTTGAACAGCGCGGTCTCGATCACGCGGCTCTGCGCGTTGCTGCGGTAGAGCACCGCGATCTCCCTGCGCGCCACGCCCCCGGCCACCAGCTGGCGGATCTCGTCCACCATCCACTGCGCCTCGGCGAAGTCGCTGGCCTGCTCGACCACGCGCACCGGCTCGCCGGGCCCCTGGTCGGTGCGCAGGTTCTTGCCCAGACGGCGGCTGTTGTGCTCGATCAACGCGTTGGCGGCGTCCAGGATGTTGCCGTGGCTGCGGTAGTTCTGCTCCAGCTTGATCTGCCGGCGCACGTCGAACTCGCGCACGAAGTCGGCCATATTGCCCACGCGCGCGCCGCGGAAGGCGTAGATGCTTTGGTCGTCGTCGCCCACGGCCAGCACGCTGCCGGCATGCAGGTCGGGCCGGTCCCGGTCGACCTCGCCCTTGCCGGCCAGCAGCTTGATCCAGGCGTACTGCAGCGTGTTGGTGTCCTGGAACTCGTCGATCAGGATGTGGCGGAAGCGCCGCTGGTAGTGCTCGCGCACCGGGTCGTTGTCGCGCAACAGCTCGTAGCTGCGCAGCAGCAGCTCGGCGAAGTCGACCACGCCCTCGCGCTGGCACTGCTCCTCGTACAGGCGGTACAGCTCGATCTTCCGGCGCGTGTCCTCGTCGCGGCCGTTCAGGTGGTGCGGGCGCAGGCCCTCCTCCTTGTTGCCCGAGATGTACCACTGCATCTGCTTGGGCGGAAAGCGCTCGTCGTCCACGTTCAGTTGCTTGAGCAGGCGCTTGATCGCCGACAGCTGGTCCTGCGTGTCCAGGATCTGGAAGCCCTGCGGCAGGTTGGCCAGCTTGTGGTGCGCGCGCAGGAAGCGGTTGCACAGGCCGTGGAAGGTGCCGATCCACATGCCGCGCACGTTGACCGGCAGCAGCGCCGCCAGCCGCGTCATCATCTCCTTGGCGGCCTTGTTCGTGAAGGTCACGGCCAGCACGCCGCCCGGCGAGACCTGGCCGGTGGCCAGCAGCCAGGCGATGCGCGTGGTCAGCACGCGCGTCTTGCCGGAGCCGGCGCCGGCCAGGATCAGCGCGTGCTCGTTGGGCAGGGTGACGGCAGCCAGCTGCTCGGGGTTGAGCTGGCGCAGCAGCGGCGAGGCGTCGCCGCCGGCGGGAACTTGCGAGAACATCCGGGGATTGTAGGAAGGCGCCCCCGGGGCCGGCCGCCGGCCCGCGCGGCGGACTTCACTGCAGCGTCAGCGAGCGCGCGCCCTTGCACTTGCCGGCGCGCGCCGGCGGGCGGCACAGGCCGCAGACGTAGCGGCGCGGATCCTCGTACGGCTCGGTCACGAACTTGCCGCCGCAGCGGCTGCACCCGGTCATGGCCAGCATGCCGGCGTCGACGAACCTGACCAGGCGCCAGGCCCGCGTGAACGACAGCAGCGGGTCGATATCGGCCGCGCCCACCTGCTCCAGGTACAGCCGGTAGGCCTTGGCCAGGCAGTCGACCGGGTCGATCTCCATGCCCTTGGACAGGTACTCGTGGACGTTCAGGAACAGCGAGGCGTGGATGTTCTCCTGCCAGGACAGGAACCAGTCCATGGAGAACGGCAGCTGGCCCCGGGACGGCGACCTGCCCGCCACCTCCTTGTACAGGCGCAGCAGCCGCTCGTAGGACAGGTCGGTCTCGGCCTCCAGCAGTTGCATGCGGGCGCCCATGCGGATCAGCATCGCGGCGCGCTCGATCTGGCGCGAGTGGTCCAGGACACTCTTGGCGGCGGCGGCCATGGGGCGTGCTCCGGATGTGGTGGCGGGGATCAGACGACTTCGGCGACGCGGCCGGCCATCAGGATGCCGGCGTGCAGCCTGCCGGCGGCCGCGCTGCCGGCCTTGTGCTCGGCGTCGCGGTGGGCCAGCAGTTGCCAGACCCGGTCGTCCTCCACGCGGAAGCGGCACAGCAGCAGGCTGCTGGAGGCCAGCCGGAGGAGCTGCGTCGCCGACAGCGCACCCAGCAGGTCGGCGGCCCGCTCGCTCAGGCCGAGCCGGAACAAGGCCTCGGCCTTGTCCTGGCGGATCAGGCTCTGCGCCAGCATCAGATAGGTGAGGTTGGCTTCGCGGATCTCGGCGGCGATTTGTTCGGTGTCCATGTTCATGGCGGCAACTCCTGTGCGCATGCCCCGCGCGGGTCGCGCATCGCACTGCGCGCCGCGTCGTGAAGCATGGAAAAGGATTGTGATGGCCGCCCTTTTCACCGGCGAGTCGGGGATCGGATGGACGCCGTGTCCCCGCGCCGGGCCGGCCGCGTCGGAAATCGGCTGACAGCGCCGCTGCACGCCGGCGTACCGGCCCGCCGCGGCCGGGCTCAGGCCGCCGGCTTGTCCGGGTGCGGCGGACGGCCGCCACCCCTGTCCTGGCGGTCCTGCTCGTCGTCGTCGAGCAGGAAGCGGTTGATCAGCAGGAACAGGCGGTCGTAGAAATCTTCCGACGAGATGGTCTCGCTGCCCACCCGCACCAGCGAATCGTCGCTGGCCGCGAACGGCAGCGACAGCGAGCCGACCGCGCCCACGCCCACGCTGGCCGCCGTGGCGCTCTTCTTCAGCGCGAAGCGGTCCTGCTGCGCCGTCACGAAGCCCAGCGTGGTCTTGCCGCTGTTCGTCTCCGGCGCGCAGACCACGCGGATCTCCATCTGCACGTGGGTGTCCACGCTGGGCTGGAAGTTCTTGCGGCCGTCCACCAGGTCCTTGGTGGCGGTGTTGATCAGGTAGCCCTGGCTCAGCAGCGCACGCCGCGCGGCCTCGCAGGTCTGCTCGGGCGTGGCGTCGAACACGCGCGAGAACGTGGAACTCGAATCGAACTGCTCCTGCGGCGGCAGCGGCTGGCGCGGCAACTGGCAACCGGCCAGCGCCAAGGCCAGGGCACAGGACGGGAGAAAGCGGGGGATCTTGAAAGGCATACGCGATGGAATGCAAAAGTGTAGGCCAGCGGCACGGCCCGCCGGTTCGCCCGTACGCGATGCCGGGGATCGCCAGGAGTTCCCGCGCGCGCCCGGTCAGCCCGCCCGCAGCGGCAACTGCACGTCCTCGTCCAGCCCGGCACAGGGCGTGGCGCGGGCCAGCGCCATCCACACGTGGAACGGCAGCGCCGCGCGCTCGCGCCGCGGCGCCGGGCGCTGCAACGCCAGGCCGCCGTCCTCGGCCAGCGCCAGCACGCCGCATTCGGGCGGCACGTCGTCGGCATCGCCGATGGCGCGTCCGCGCGCGTCGCGGCCCAGCACGTACCAGCATTGCCCGCCCAGGTCCAGGTAGGCGGCCCGCTTGGCCGGCTGGCGCAGGTCGGCCAGCAGGTCGGCGCGGCTGACCTTGATCTCGTGCACGACCGGCTCGACGTAGTGCGCCACCGAGGTGTTGCGGATCGAGAACACGTCCGGGCAGGCCAGGCACCAGCGCGGCGCCGCCGCGTCCGAGCCGGGCAGCAGCGCGCGCAGCATCAGCCCGCGCCAGGCGATGCGGCCGGCGCGCCCCATGTCGCGCGCCACGCGCTCGACCAGTTGCTCGTGCGCCGAGCGCGCGCGCTGCTGCCGCTGCACGTTCTGCGCCGCGGCCTGGACGCCGGCGTCGGTCAGCCGCACGGTTTCGCGGCCGTCGCCGGGCACGCGCTCCAGCAGGCCCAGGGCCAGCAGTTCGAGCTCCACCGCGTCCTGCCAGGGCCAGCCGGCCGAACGGTAGACCTCGCGCAGGCGCCGCGCGTGCGGGCGGGAAAGCGGTGTGGCGGGTGGCATGCGGGCGGTGCGGCAGGCGATGCGGAAGGCGCTGGCGGAGCGCCGATTGTGCCGCCGCCCCCGCCTGCCGGCGCGCGCCGGCGGCAGTGCATACTGTGCGCCTCACGCAAGGACGGACGGAGCACCGCATGCCCCATACCCATGACGATTCGGCGGGATCGCAGCTGGCGCTGCTGGCTGCCGTGAAGCTGCTGCTGGCCCCGCACCGCGGCGACCTCGACGCCATCCGCGGCCTGCGTCACGAGCTGGACCTGACGCGCGACCTGCTGGCCTCGCTGCCGGGCACCGAGCGCAAACTGCTGTCCTTCGAAGTCACCGCCGAAGCCCTGATGTCCGTGCTGGCGCCGCCCAGCCAGAGCCAGTATTGATGCCCATGAAGCACTGCCGACCCCTTGCGCGCGCGCTGGCGCCGCTCCTGCTGACGCTGCTGGCCGCGTGCGGCAGCACCCCGCTGCCGCCGTGGCCCGACCGGGCGGCGGACGGTGCCGCGCTCCGGAGCACGGCGCCGCCCGTGGTCGACCTGGGCACGGCCGCGCCGCCGGCCGGCGCGGCGTCGGCCCCGGCGGAGGCGGGCATCGTCGTGCTGCCCGTTCCGGCCTCGCCGGAAGCTGCCGCCGAACCACCAGCCCCGGCCATGCCCTACGGGCCGGAGGTGGCGGCCCGCTTCCCCGATCCCACCACCGTCTACCGGACGCCGGGCCTGGCGCCCGGGCGCGACAGCTTCAGCAGCGCGCAGGAAATCTCCGGCTGGCTGCACGATGCCGCCGCCAGCGCCGGCAGCCAGACGCGCACCGGCGTGCTGCCGCTGGGCACCTCGCAGGGCGGCGTGCCGCTGGAAGCCCTGGTGCTGACGCGCGCCGGCGGCACCGACCCGGCCGCGCTGGCCGCCAGCGGCCGGCCCACGGTACTGCTGGTCGGCCAGCAGCACGGCGACGAGCCGGCGCCGGCCGAGGCCCTGCTGGTGGTCGCGCGCGAACTCGCACGCGGCCGGCTGTCGCCGCTGCTGGACCGCATCAACGTGCTGCTGGTGCCGCGCGCCAACCCCGACGGCGCCGCCGACGGCAAGCGCGTGACGGCGGGCGGCATCGACATGAACCGCGACCACCTGCTGCTGCGCACCCCCGAGGCGCGCGCGCTGGCCCGGCTGCAGCGCGACTACCAGCCCACCGTGACCGTGGACGCGCACGAGTACACCGTGGTCGGCCGCTTCCTCGAGAAATACGGCGCGATCCAGAAGTTCGACGCGCTGCTGCAATACGCCACCACGGGCAACCTGTCCGAGTTCATGCCGAAGGCCTCCGAGGAATGGTTCCGCCGCCCGCTGGTGGCGGCCCTGAACCGCGAGGGCCTGAGCAGCGAGTGGTACTACACCACCTCCAGCGATCCGGCCGACCTGCGCATCTCCATGGGCGGCACGCAGCCGGACACCGGGCGCAACGTCTACGGCCTGCGCAACTCGATCAGCCTGCTGGTCGAGACGCGCGGGGTCGGCATCGGCCGGCTGCACATCCAGCGCCGGGTGCACACCCAGGTCACCGCCATCGCCAGCGTGCTGCAGAGCACCGCGCAGCGCGCCGACAACCTGCTCAAGGTGCGCTCGTACATGGACCGCGAGGCCGCCGGCCACGCCTGCCGCGGCGACATGGCCACGCTCACCGGCCAGACGCCGCAGCGCCGCACGCTGGTGATGCTGGACCCGGCCACCGGCGCGGACCGCCCCATCGACGTGGACTGGAATTCGGCGCTGGAACTGCGCACGCTCCAGTCGCGCGCCCGCCCCTGCGGCTACTGGCTGGCGGCCTCGGCCACGCAGGCGGTCGAGCGGCTGCAGCAGCTGGGCGTGCAGGTGATGCGCGTGGCCGAGCCGGGCGCCGTGCTCGGCGAGAGCTACCGCGAGACCGCGCGCGCGAGCGGCGCGCGCAGCGACGTGCGCGGCAGCATCGCCGATGCCGCGCCGGTGGTGCGGGTCGAGGTCGCGCTGATGCGCGGCGTGCTGGACACGCCGATGGGCAGCTACTACGTCCCGCTGTCCCAGCCGCTGGCCAACCTGATCGTGGCGGCGCTGGAGCCGGACACGCAGAACAGCTTCTTCGCCAACGGCCTGGTGGAAGGGCTGCAGAGCCAGGGCCGCGTGGTCGGCGATCCCACGATGCGGCTGGAACCGCTGCCCGCGGCGGCCTTCTAGTCCTACAGCCGGCCGCCACCGCGGCCGACAGCGCCGGCGCGGCCGCACCGCTGCAATGCAGGGAAGACCCTGGAGGCTTCCCATGCAACCCTTCTCGCTGCAACCCGGCATGCAGACGCTGTCCGGTGTGTTCTATCCCACCGGCTACGTCTTCGCGATGTTTCCCACCGAGGCCGACGCGCGCCGCGTCGGCGAGCGGATCGAACGGGACCGCCTGTCCAGAGAGCCGGTGATGCTGCTGCCGCCGCAGCAGATCCTGGAGCAGGTGGTGCGCACCGTCGGCAGCTCGGACATTCCGCTGCCGTCCACCGGCACCGAGGCGGCCACCGTGCGCCAGTACGCGACACTGGCCGGCCAGGGGCACTGGGCGTTGATGGTGCACGCGCCCGATGCCGGGGAGACCGAGGCCGTCATGCAGGTGGTGCGGCAGGCCCCGTTCTCGTTCGCCGAGAAGTACCGCCGGCTCGTGATCGAAGACCTGGCGTGATCAGGGCTGCGGCGGCAATGGCGCCGCCTTGCTGGGATTGGCGGCATTGCGCTCCTGCACGCGCTGCCTGCGTTCTTCGGCCGCGCGCACGCGGTCCTGGTGGCGGCGGGCGTCATCGGCGGCTTGCGCCGCCCGCTCGCTGCGCCGCGCGGCGTCCTCGGCGTGCTGCTCCTGCTTGCGCTGCATGCGCTGCTGGTGCTGCTCGACCTGGGCCGCGTCGGGCGTGCGCACGGGCTTGTCGTCGCGCGGCAGCTTGCCACCGGCCGGGCGCGGAGCCTGCCTGGTTTCGTGCCCGGACGCGGCGCCGTCCGGCGCGGGCACGCCCTGCTGCTCGCGCGCCTTCTCGTCCAGCTTCTCCAGCCGCTCCGCCCCCCGGCGCTGGCGTTCGCTGTCGTTCAGCAAGATCTCCTGGCGCCGCAGCGCGCCCAGCGCCTCGCGCTGCCACGCCAGGTTGCGCGCCAGGCAGTCGTTGACCGCGAACCGCTGGTAGCAGGCGCGCTCTTCGGCCTGGAAGCGTTGATCGATGCGTACCCGTTCGGCGGCGATGCGCGCGCGCTCGGCCGCCATCTGCTCCGGTCCGGTGGGCGTCGTGCCTTGCGCCCAGCTGGCCATGGCCAGCCCCAGCCATCCACCGGCCACCGCCCAGGCGCGCACGCTGCGTCCGCTGCTCACGTGAGCCCCGTGTCGACGGTGCGCCGTTCCAACGCCAGGAATTCGACCGATTGCATTTCGGTCAAGCGTGACACGGTACGCGGAAACTCGTGGGCCAGGGGGCCTTCGGTATACAGCTGCTCGGGCGGCGCCTCGGCCGAGATGATCAGCTTGACGCGCCGGTCGTACAGCACGTCCACCAGCCAGGTGAAGCGCCGCGCCTCCGACGCCATGCGCACCGGCATGACCGGCACGTCCGACAGCAGCACGGTGTGGAACTGGGTGGCCAGCTCCAGATAGTCGTTCTGCGAGCGCGGGCCGCCGCACAGCGTGCGGAAGTCGAACCAGACCACGCCGCCGGCCTTGCGCCGAGCGCGGATCTCGCGCGCTTCGATGTGCAGCACCGGATCCTCGTCGGCCGTCTCGGCCAGCCGGTCGAAGGCCTCGTTCATCTCCGCGTCGGCCTGCGCGCCCAGCGGCGTGTGGTAGAGCTTGACCTGCTCCATCGTGCGGCGGCGGTAGTCGGTGCCGTTGTCCACGTTGACGACTTCCATGCGCTCGTTCAGCAGCGCGATGGCCGGCAGGATGCGGTCGCGGTGCAGGCCGTCCGGGTACAGGCCGTCCGGTTCGAAGTTCGACGTGGTCACGAAGCCCACGTGGTTGTCGAACAGCGCCTGCAGCAGCCGGTGCAGGATCATCGCGTCGGTGATGTCGGCGACGTGGAACTCGTCGAAGCAGATCAGCTTGTGGCGCTTGGCGATGCGCCGGCCCAGCTCGTCCAGCGGGTTCACCGTGCCCTGCAGCTCGGCGAGTTGGCGGTGCACCTCGCGCATGAACTCGTGGAAGTGCAGCCGCGTCTTGCGGCGGATCGGCACGGCGTTGAAGAAGCAGTCCATCAGGAAGCTCTTGCCGCGCCCGACGCCGCCGTACATGTAGACGCCCTTGGGGACGGCCGGGTGGTTGATCAGCTTCTTCAGCGCGTTGGAGCGCTGGATCTTGTAGTGCGCCCACTCGGCCGCGCAGCGGTCCAGCGCGGCCACCGCGCGCAGCTGCGCGGGGTCGCTCTGGAAACCGCGGGCCCGGAGCTCCGCGTCATAGGCCGCGCGAACCGGCCCCGCCTGCGTCATCCGGCGACCGGTCAGAAGTTCAGCGTGCGCTTGTCGACGGCCAGCGCGGCTTCCTTGACGGCTTCGGACAGCGTCGGGTGCGCGTGGCAGATGCGCGCGATGTCCTCGCTGCTGGCCTTGAACTCCATGGCCACCACGGCCTCGGAGATCAGCTCGCTGGCCATCGGGCCGACGATGTGCACGCCCAGGATCTCGTCGGTCGCGGCGTCGGCCAGGAACTTGACCATGCCGGTCGTGTCGCCCAGCGCGCGCGCCCGGCCGTTGGCCAGGAACGGGAAGGTGCCGGCCCGGTAGGCCACGCCCTGCTGCTTGAGCTGCTGCTCGGTGCGGCCGACCCAGGCGATCTCCGGCGTGGTGTAGATCACCCACGGGATGGTGTCGAAGTTCACGTGTCCGTGCTGGCCGGCGATGCGCTCGGCCACGGCCACGCCCTCCTCCTCGGACTTGTGCGCCAGCATCGGGCCGCGCACCACGTCGCCCACCGCCCAGACGTTGGGCAGGTTGGTGCGGCACTCGCCGTCCACCGCGATGAAGCCGCGCTCGTCGAGCTGCAGGCCCACGGCCTCCACGTTCAGCCCGGTGGTGTTGGGCACGCGGCCGATGGAGACGATCAGGCGGTCCACCTCCAGCGTCTTGGCCGCGCCCTGGGCGTCGGTGTAGGCGATGCTCACCTGCTTCTTGCCCACCTGCACCTCGCCGACCTGCACGCCGAGCTGGATGTTCAGGCCCAGCTTGTCGAAGGACTTCCTCGCCTCCTTGGCGATCTGCTCGTCGGCCGCGCCCAGGAACGTGGGCAGGCCTTCGAGGATCGTGACCTCCGCGCCCAGGCGGCGCCAGACCGAGCCCATCTCCAGGCCGATCACGCCGGCGCCGATCACGCCCAGCTTCTTGGGCACGGCCGGGATGCGCAGCGCACCGTCGTTGGACAGGACCTTGTCCTCGTCGAACGGCACGCCGGGCAGCGCACGCGCGTTGGAGCCGGTGGCGACGATGACGTGCTTGCCGACCAGCGTCTCGGGCTTGTCGCCGTCGACCTGGATCTCGTAGCCACCGTCCACGGCCCGGGCGAAGGCGCCGCGGCCGTGGAAGAAGCTGACCTTGTTCTTCTTGAACAGGTACAGGATGCCGTCGTTGTTCTGCTTCACGACGGCGTCCTTGCGGCCGATCATCTTCGCCAGGTCCAGGTCCACGCCCTTGACCTCCACGCCGTGGTCGGCCAGGTGGTGGCGGGCCATCTCGTAGTGCTCGGAAGACTGCAGCAGCGCCTTGGACGGGATGCAGCCCACGTTGGTGCAGGTGCCGCCCGGCGCCGGGCCGCCCTTGCCGTTCTTCCATGCGTCGATGCAGGCGGTATTGAAGCCCAGCTGGGCTGCGCGAATGGCGGCGACATAGCCGCCGGGGCCACCACCAATGACGATGACGTCGAATTGTTTACTCACGAAATTCTCCAGTTAGCTTGCGCCCGAACGCTGACCCAGCCACGTACTCACCGCCACGAAGGCCATGAGCAGGTAGACGACCGAGAACCATTGCATCGGCACTCCGAGAATGCGGTGCTCGGCCCGGTCGCCCATCAGCCGCCCGAACAGGCCGCGGCGGTTCAGGTGGCGACCCAGAAGCCAGTTCAGGACCGCCGCCAGTGCCGCCCCGCACCCGAACGCCAGAGTCGGGTCCAGCAGCGGAATCCAGGCCACCGCGCCCCAGCTGCCAAGAAACACGAACACGGTCAGGAAGCCGGACCCTTCAAAGGGCGGGGCGGAGGGCGTCACGAGGGATGGACCCTCAGATGTCGAACAGCAGGCGCGAGGGATCTTCCAGCGCCTCCTTCATCGCGACCAGGCCCAGCACGGCCTCGCGGCCGTCGATGATGCGGTGGTCGTAGCTCATCGCCAGGTAGTTCATCGGGCGCACCACGATCTGGCCGTTCTCGACCACGGCGCGGTCCTTGGTCGCGTGCACGCCCAGGATCGCCGACTGCGGCGGGTTGATGATGGGCGTGGACAGCATCGAGCCGAAGGTGCCGCCGTTGGAGATGGAGAAGGTGCCGCCGGTCATCTCCTCGATGCCCAGCTTGCCTTCCTGCGCCTTCTTGCCGAACTCGGCGATCTTCTTCTCGATGTCGGCGAAGCTCATCTGGTCGGCATTGCGCAGGATCGGCACCACCAGGCCGCGCGGCGAACCCACGGCGATGCCGATGTCGAAGTAGCCGTGGTAGACGATGTCGTTGCCGTCCACGCTGGCGTTGAGCACCGGGAACTTCTTCAGCGCATGCACCGCGGCCTTCACGAAGAAGCTCATGAAGCCGATCTTGACGCCGTGCTCCTTGGTGAATGCGTCCTGGAACTTCTTGCGCATCTCCATGACCGGGGCCATGTTGACTTCGTTGAAGGTGGTCAGGATCGCGTTCGTGGCCTGCGACTGCAGCAGGCGCTCGGCGATGCGCGCGCGCAAGCGGCTCATCGGCACGCGCTGCTCGGGACGGTTGCCCAGGTCCGGCGCGATCGGCGCGGCCACCTGCGGCAGCACCGTCTTCGGCGCGCCGGTCGGGATCGCGGCCGGCGCGGCGGCCGCCTTGGCGCCTGCAGCCACGGCCGCCAGGGCATCGCCCTTGGTCACGCGGCCGTCCCTGCCGGTGCCGGCGACGTCGCTGGGCGACAGCTTGTTCTCGGCCAGCACCTTGGCGGCGGCCGGCATGGCCACGTCGCCCTTGCTCGCGCCGGCGGGGGCCGCCGCTGCCGGCGCGGCGGCAGGCGCCGGTGCCGCGGCGGGAGCCGGCGCAGGCGCGGCGGCACCGGCCGCGCCCTCGGTGTCGATCTTCGCGATCAGCTGGTCGGCCACCACCGTGGCCCCATCGGCCTGCACGATCTCGGCCAGCACGCCGGCGGCGGGCGCCGGCACTTCCAGCACCACCTTGTCGGTCTCGATCTCGATCAGGATCTCGTCCACCGCCACGGCCTCGCCGGCCTTCTTCTTCCACTGCAGCAGCGTAGCTTCTGCCACCGATTCCGACAGCTGCGGAACCTTCACTTCAACGATCGCCATTTCTCTGCTTCCGTTTGTTCTGTTTCAGTCGATGGATCACTTGGTCAGCACGAAGCCCTTGAGCTTGCCGAAGGCGGCGTCGACCAGCGCCTTCTGCTGCTCCTGGTGCAGGTGGGCGTAGCCGACGGCCGGCGAGGCCGAGGCGGCGCGGCCGGCATAGCCGAGCTTCTGGCCGTCGAGCATGTTCTCGTGGATGTAGTGCTGCACGAAGAACCAGGCGCCCTGGTTCTGCGGCTCGTCCTGGCACCACACCACGTCCGCCGCGTTCGGGTACTTCTTGAGCTCGGCGGCGAAGGCCTTGTGCGGGAACGGATAGAGCTGCTCCACGCGCAGGATGGCCACGTCGTCGGCGCCCTTCTCCTCGCGCTTCTTGGCCAGGTCGTAGTAGACCTTGCCCGAGCAGGCGACCACGCGCTTGACCTTGTCGGCCTTCTTGGCCACGGCCTCGCTCTGGTCCGGGATCACGGTCTGGAAGCCGCCCTTGGTGAACTCGGACAGCGGCGAGGTCGCGTCCTTGTTCCGCAGCAGCGACTTGGGCGTCATGATGATCAGCGGCTTGCGCAGGTTGCGGACCTGCTGGCGGCGCAGCACGTGGAAGATCTGGCTGGCCGTGGTCGGCTGCACGATCTGCATGTTGGTGTCGGCCGCCAGCTGCATGAAGCGCTCCAGGCGCGCCGAGCTGTGCTCCGGACCCTGGCCTTCGTAGCCGTGCGGCAGCATCAGCGTGATGCCGTTGACGCGGCCCCACTTGACCTCGCCGGAGGCGATGAACTGGTCGATCACGACCTGCGCGCCGTTGGCGAAGTCGCCGAACTGGGCTTCCCAGATCACCAGCGTGCTCGGGTCGTTCGACGCATAGCCGTACTCGAAGCCCAGCACCGCCTCCTCGGACAGGATGGAGTCGATCACGACGAACGGCGCCTGGCCGTCGGCCGCGTTCTGCAGCGGCACGTAGGTGCCGGTGTCCCACTTCTCGCGGTTCTGGTCGTGGATCACGGCGTGGCGGTGCGTGAACGTGCCGCGACCGCAGTCCTCGCCGGACAGGCGCACCGGGTAGCCGCTGGCCACCAGCGACGCGAAGGCCATGTGCTCGCCCATGCCCCAGTCCACGTTGATCTCGCCACGGCCCATGGCGGCGCGGTCGTCGTAGACCTTCTTGACCAGCGCGTGCGGCGTGATGTTGGACGGAATCGTCGTGATGCGCTCGGCCAGGCGCTTCCACTCGGCCAGCGGGATCGCGGTGTCGGCCGCATCGGTCCAGCGCCGGTTCAGGTACGGCGACCAGTCGACCGCGTACTTGCTCTTGAAGTTGCTGATCGTGATGGCCTCGGCGTGCTTGCCGGCGTCCATGGCGGCGCGGTAGGCCTTGACCATCTCGTCGCCCAGCGTCGCGCCCAGGCCCTGGGCCGCCAGCTTGTCGGCATACAGCTTGCGCGTGCCGGGGTGCTGGGCGATCTTCTTGTACATCAGCGGCTGCGTCAGGCTGGGCGTGTCCTGCTCGTTGTGGCCCAGCTTGCGGAAGCAGACGATGTCCACGACCACGTCCTTGTTGAACTCCTGGCGGTAGTCCAGCGCCAGCTGCGTGCACAGCACCACGGCCTCGGGATCGTCGCCGTTCACGTGCAGCACCGGCGCCTCGATCATCTTGACCACGTCGGTGCAGTACAGCGTGGAGCGGCTGTCGCGCGGGTCGCTGGTGGTGAAGCCGATCTGGTTGTTGATGACGATGTGCACCGTGCCGCCGGTGTAGTAGCCGCGCGTCTGCGCCAGCGCCAGCGTCTCCATGATCACGCCCTGGCCGGCGAAGGCCGCGTCGCCGTGCACCAGCACGGGCAGCACGCTGTCGCCCTCGGTGTCGCCGCGGCGGTCCAGCCGGGCCTTGACCGAGCCTTCGACCACCGGGTTCACGATCTCCAGGTGCGAGGGGTTGAACGCCAGCGACAGGTGCACCGGGCCGCCGGGCGTGGACACGTCGCTGGAGAAGCCCTGGTGGTACTTCACGTCGCCGGCCGGCAGATCTTCCGGCGCGGTGTGGTCGAACTCGGCGAACAGGTCGGCCGGCATCTTGCCCAGGATGTTGACCAGCACGTTCAGGCGGCCGCGGTGGGCCATGCCGATCACGACTTCCTGCACGCCGCGCTTGCCGGCCTCCTGGATCAACTCGTCCATGGAGGCGATGAAGCTCTCGCCGCCTTCCAGCGAGAAGCGCTTCTGGCCCACGTACTTGGTGTGCAGGAAGCGCTCCAGGCCCTCGGCCGCGGTCAGGCGGTCCAGGATGTCCTTCTTCTTGTCGGCATTGAAGTTCGGCTTGCTGCGGATGTTCTCCAGCCGCTGCTGCCACCAGCGCTTTTCCGTCTGGTCGGTGGTGTGCATGAACTCGGCGCCGATGGTGCCGCAGTAGGTCTCGCGCAGCGCGTTCAGCAGCTCGCGCAGCGTCATGGTCTCGCCGGGGAAGAAGGTGTTGCTGGTGTTGAACACCGTTTCCAGGTCGGCGTCGGCGAAGCCGTAGAACGACAGCTCCAGCTCGGGGATGTCGTCGCGCACGTCGCGCTTGAGGGGATCGAGGTCGGCCCAGCGGGCGCCGACGTTGCGGTAGGCGGCGATCAGCTGCTGCACCGCGGTGCGCTTGCGGCCCAGCTCGGAGTCGGCGCCAGCCACGACCACCTTGGTCGTGCCCTGCTTGGCCATTTCGGAGAAGGCGTTGACGACCGGCAGGTGCGGCACGTCGCGCATGTTGCTGCCATCCACGGCCGGCACGTGCTGCAGCGCGTCGAAGTACTCGCGCCAGTTGTCGGGCACGCTGCCGGGGTTGGCGAGGTAGTTCTCGTACAGCTCTTCGACGTAGGGCGCGTTGCCCCCGAAGAGGTAGGTATTGTTGCGGTACGCCGTGTAGATCGACGGTGGCGTGGCACTCATCTTGCGCTGACCTCCGTTCCCCTCTGGGGAACATTAGCTGGTGTGAAAAACCTTCCGCGACACGGCTGAACCGTTTGGCGGATGCGACTGTGGCTGGGAAGGGCCGAAGTGGGGCGGGATTATCACACCGAAATCCCTGGGGATGTCCTGAGTCGTTGGCGGATGGATGGCGCAGCATGCGTCGCGATCGCGCGCCGCTGCGCAGGTCTCCTCGGGTTCGTCGCTGCAGAGGGTCCAGGGCCTTGCGGCACCGCCGGCGGCGGCATCGCGGCCCCTACCCTGCTGGGCCGCGATTCTAGAGAAAGAACATGCCGCGCTTCAGCGGCCGGCCGCGTCCCGGATTTGCTGCAGTGCAGCAGGATCTTCCATGGTCGTCAGGTCGCCCGGATCGCGGCCTTCGCAGACGGCCTGGATCGCGCGGCGCAGCAGCTTGCCGCTGCGCGTCTTGGGCAGGGCGGAGACGATCTGCACGCGGGCCGGCCGCGCCAGCGCGCCGAGCTGGCCGTCGACGACCTTCATGATCTCGCCTTCGAGCGCGGTCCTGGCCGCGTCGTCCGCCAGGCCACTGGCATCCTTGGCGACCACGAAGGCCACCGCGACCTGCCCCTTCAGCGCATCGGCCACGCCGACCACGGCGACCTCGGCCACGTTCGGATGGCTGGAGATGCTCTCCTCGATCTCGCGCGTGCCCAGGCGGTGGCCGGCCACGTTGATCACGTCGTCCGTGCGGCCCAGGATGAAGTAGTAGCCGTCGGCATCGCGCACGCCCCAGTCGAAGGTGCTGTAGACCTGCTTGCCGGGAATGCTCTGCCAGTAGGTCCGCACGAAGCGCTCGTCGTCGCGCCAGACGGTCTGCATGAAGCCCGGCGGCGTCGGCCCCTGCACCACGACCACGCCCTTCTGGCCGGGCTGCGTCAGCTCCTCGCCAGTGCTCTCGTCGAGCAGGCGCACGTCGAAGCCGTAGACCGGCACGCCGGGGCTGCCGAACTTGCTGGGCTTCTTCTCCACGCCGTTGGCGATCGTCATCAGCGGCCAGCCGGTCTCGGTCTGCCAGTAGTTGTCGATGATGGGCACGCCCAGCGCATCGGCGATCCAGCGGCCGGTCGGCTCGTCCAGCGGCTCGCCGGCCAGGAACAGCGCGCGCAGGCTGGAAACGTCGTACTTCTTCAGGTAGGCCGGGTCCTGCTTCTTCAGCACGCGCACGGCCGTGGGCGCGCTGAACATCACGGTGGCCTTGTACTTCTCGACCAGCGACCACCAGATGCCCGGGTCGTCCCGGCCGTCCAGGCCGCGCGTGGGCAGGCCCTCGTACAGCACGGTGGCCATGCCGCCGATCAGCGGGCCGTAGACGATGTAGCTGTGGCCCACCACCCAGCCGATGTCGCTGGTGCACAGGAAGGTCTCGCCGGGCTTGCCCATGAAGATGTGCGGCAGGCTGGCGGCCAGCGCCACGGCGTAGCCGCCGGTGTCGCGCTGCACGCCCTTGGGCTTGCCCGTCGTGCCGCTGGTGTAGAGGGTGTAGCTGACGTGGCTGGACTCGACCCAGGCGCAGGGCACCTGGGCCTCCAGGTGCTGCGCACGCAGCGCCGCGTAGTCGTGGTCGCGGCCGGGCACGCGCTCCATCGGCGCCAGGCCGCGGTCGACCAGCAGCACGGCGTCGGGCTTGTGGGCGGACAGGCGGATCGCCTCGTCCAGCAGCGGCTTGTACGGGATCACCTTGCCGCCGCGCGAGCCGGCGTCGGCGCTGACGACCACCTTGGGGCTGGCGTCCTCGATGCGCGAGGCCAGCGAGCCCGAGGCGAAGCCGCCGAACACCACCGAATGGATCGCGCCGATGCGCGCGCAGGCCAGCATCGCGAACACGGCCTCGGGAACCATCGGCATGTAGATCTGCACCCGGTCGCCCTGCCCCACGCCCAGCGACTGCAGCACAGCGGCCATGCGCTGCACCTCGGCCAGCAGTTCGCCGAAGCTGTAGGTCTTCTCGACGCCGGTCTCGGTCGACACATGGATCAGCGCGGCCTGGTCGGGGCGCGCGGCGGCGTGGCGGTCCACCGCGTTGTGGCACAGGTTGGTCGTGCCGTCGGTGAACCAGCGCGTGAACGGCGCCCGGCTGTTGTCGCAGATGACCGTCGGCGGGCGCTGCCAGTCGATCAGGCGCGCCTGCTCGGCCCAGAAGGCGTCGCGGTCGTCGATCGAACGGCGGTAGAACTCGGCATAGGTGGGCATGTGTCTTCCTCTCCTTGGTGGTCGTGTCCGGATCGGGCCGGGCGCGGCGCAGCATGCCCGTCGTCCCCTTCCGGTGCAAGGGAGGTGTTGCACTCGGATACATGGCTGGCACAATTTGCCGATGCCCGCCGCCTCCCGCCCTGCCGCCGCCCCGCACCGGAAACCCAGGACGTGAGCGCCCGCGTCAAGCCCGTCTTCGACCTGCTGGCCCTGCTGGAGGCCCGCTACGCGATGCGCGTGCTCTGGGCGCTGCGCGACGGCCACGCCCAGACCTTCCGGCTGCTGCAGGACAGCGTCGGCGGCGTCACGCCGAACACGCTGAACACCCGCCTGAAGGAACTGCGCGCAGCCGGCCTCGTCACGCACGGCGCCGAGGGCTACCTGATCACACCGTCCGGCGCCGACCTGGCCCGGCGGCTGGGCGAACTGCAGGCCTTCGCGCTCAAGTGGGCGGCCAGCCGCAGCCGCAAGCCACCTTCCCCCGCACCAGGAGACGACCATGAACCACCACCTGCAGCCTGAGTCCGTGCTGCCCGAGGACCATGCCGACGCCGTGCTGGTCGGCCGCGTCTGGCGTGCCGGCCAGGGCGCCGTGCTGGTGCGGGTCGGCGCCGAAGGCGTGTTCGACCTGTCACACCTGGCGCCGACCAGCAGCACGCTGCTGGAGCTGCCCGACCCGGCCGCGGCCGTGCGCGCGCACCCCGGCCAGCGCATCGCCGACACCGCCGCGGTGCTGGCCAACAGCGCCTGGAACGCGCGCGACCCGGCCCTGCCGTGGCTGCTGGCGCCGTGCGACCTGCAGGCCGTCAAGGCGGCGGGCGTGACCTTCGTGGCCTCGATGCTGGAGCGCGTGATCGAGGAGCAGGCGCGCGGCGACGCGGCCCGCGCCGAGAGCGTGCGCCGGGCCGTGGCCGGCGTGATCGGCGACGACCTGGCCGGCGTGCGGCCCGGCTCGCCCGAGGCGCTGCGGCTCAAGGACGTGCTGATCGCCCAGGGCGCCTGGTCGCAGTACCTGGAGGTCGGCATCGGGCCGGACGCCGAGATCTTCACCAAGTCGCAACCCATGAGCGCGGTCGGCACCGGCGCCGAGGTCGGCATCCACCCCGCCAGCGCCTGGAACAACCCCGAGCCGGAAGTCGTGCTGGCCATCGCCAGCGACGGCCGCGTCAAGGGCGCGGCGCTGGGCAACGACGTGAACCTGCGCGACTTCGAGGGCCGCAGCGCGCTGCTGCTCGGCAAGGCCAAGGACAACAACGGCTCCTGCGCGATCGGCCCATTCATACGGCTGTTCGACGCCGGCTTCGGCATCGACGACGTGCGGCGCTGCGAGCTGTCCATGCAGGTAGCGGGCGAAGACGGCTTCGCCATGGAAGGCGCCAGCAGCCTCGCGAAGATCAGCCGCGACCCGTTGGACCTGGCCGGCCAGGCGATCGGGCCGCACCACCAGTACCCGGACGGGCTGCTGCTGTTCCTCGGCACCATGTTCGCCCCCACACAGGACCGCCACGGCCCGGGCCAGGGCTTCACGCATGCCGTCGGCGACCTCGTCACGGTGGCCACGCCGCGCCTCGGCCGGCTGTGCAACCGCGTGAACCACTGCGACCGGATCCCGCGCTGGACCTATGGCGCCGGCGCCCTGATGCGCGACCTGGCGCGCCGGGGCCTGCTGGCATAATCGCTGGCTTTGCGCGCGGCCGCCGGCAGCGCCGAAACCCGAGGAGCCCGCATGACCACCACCACCGCCTCCGGCCTGCAATACCTCGACACGAGCGTGGGCTCCGGCGCCGAAGCCACGGCTGGCCAGCATGTCACCGTGCACTACACCGGCTGGCTCTACCAGGACGGCCAGCAGGGCGCCAAGTTCGACTCCAGCCGCGACCGCAACGAGCCGTTCGCCTTCCCGCTCGGCGCCGGCATGGTGATCCGCGGCTGGGACGAAGGCGTGGCCGGCATGAAGATCGGCGGCCAGCGCACGCTGATCATCCCGCCCGCGCTGGGCTACGGCGCGCGCGGCGCCGGCGGCGTCATCCCGCCCAACGCCACGCTGAAGTTCGACGTGGAACTGCTGGCCGTGTCCTGAGCGCGCGGCCCACGCCCACCCCAGGCCGGCTGATCGCCGGCTTTTTTTCGCGCGGCCGGCCGAACGCCCCTTGAAACGACAGGGTCACTCCCCACCTGCCAGCCGTCGTGAATTCCAACCCGAACCAGAACCGCATGACCGAGCCGACCCAACCGACCGACAAGTCCGCCGACCCGGCGCCCCCCGGCGCAGAGGAATCCGAGGCCGCCGCCTTCGCCGCCGAGGCCGATCTGCTGGCCCAGACCCAGGCCGAGCTGGCCACGCTGAAGGCCAAGAGCGCCGAGCTGGCCGACCAGTTCCTGCGCGCCAAGGCTGAGGCCGAGAACGCCCGCCGCCGCGCCGAGGAGGAAATCGCCAAGTCCCGCAAGTTTGCGATCGAAGGCTTCGCCGAGAGCCTGCTGCCCGTGCTGGACAGCCTGGAAGCCGGCCTGCAGCATGCCGACGCCACGGCCGCCCAGGTACGCGAAGGCGCCCAGGCCACGCTGCGCCAGCTGCAGCAGGCGCTGGAGCGCAACAAGGTGGTGCAGATCAACCCGGCCGCCGGGGAAAAGTTCGATCCGCACCGCCACCAGGCCATCAGCATGGTGCCCGGCACCCAGCAGGAGCCCAACACCGTGGTCGGCGTCCTGCAGAAGGGCTACCTGATCGCCGAACGCGTGCTGCGCCCGGCCCTGGTGACGGTGGCCGCGCCCCAGTGAGGCAGCGACCGGTCCACCGCGCATCCACTTGAATCCCACCCGGTTATCCACACGTTAGCAACAGCCGGCGGCCACCACGGCCCGCCGCCCCCAACAATCCAGGAGTAAGACATGGCAAGAATCATCGGCATCGACCTCGGCACCACCAACAGCTGCGTGTCCGTGATCGAAGGCAACACCCCCAAGGTCATCGAGAACTCGGAAGGCGCGCGCACCACGCCGTCCATCGTCGCCTACCAGGAAGACGGCGAAGTGCTGGTCGGCGCCTCGGCCAAGCGCCAGGCCGTGACCAACCCCAAGAACACGCTGTACGCGGTCAAGCGCCTGATCGGCCGCAAGTTCACCGAGAAGGAAGTGCAGAAGGACATCGACCTGATGCCCTACAAGATCGTGGCCGCCGACAACGGCGACGCCTGGGTCGAGGTGCGCGGCAACAAGATCTCGGCCCAGCAGGTCTCGGCCGACATCCTGCGCAAGATGAAGAAGACCGCCGAGGACTACCTGGGCGAGCCCGTGACCGAGGCCGTCATCACCGTGCCGGCCTACTTCAACGATGCCCAGCGGCAGGCCACCAAGGACGCCGGCCGCATCGCCGGCCTGGAAGTCAAGCGCATCATCAACGAGCCCACCGCGGCGGCGCTGGCCTTCGGCCTGGACAAGCAGGACAAGGGCGACCGCAAGATCGCCGTGTACGACCTGGGCGGCGGCACCTTCGACGTGTCCATCATCGAGATCGCCGACGTCGACGGCGAGAAACAGTTCGAGGTGCTGTCGACCAACGGCGACACCTTCCTGGGCGGCGAGGACTTCGACCAGCGCATCATCGACTACATCATCGGCGAATTCAAAAAGGAACAGGGCGTGGACCTGTCCAAGGACGTGCTGGCCCTGCAGCGCCTGAAGGAAGCCGCCGAGAAGGCCAAGATCGAGCTGTCCAACAGCGCCTCGACCGACATCAACCTGCCCTACATCACGGCCGACGCCTCGGGCCCCAAGCACCTGAACATCAAGCTCAGCCGTGCCAAGCTCGAAGCCCTGGTGGAAGAGCTGATCGAGCGCACCATCGCGCCCTGCCGCACGGCCATCAAGGACGCCGGCATCTCCGTGTCCGACATCAACGACGTGATCCTGGTCGGCGGCCAGACCCGCATGCCCAAGGTGCAGGAGAAGGTCAAGGAGTTCTTCGGCCGCGAGCCGCGCAAGGACGTGAACCCCGACGAGGCCGTGGCCGTGGGCGCGGCGATCCAGGGCCAGGTGCTGTCCGGCGACCGCAAGGACGTGCTGCTGCTGGACGTGACACCGCTGTCGCTGGGCATCGAGACCCTGGGCGGCGTGATGACCAAGATGATCAGCAAGAACACGACCATCCCGACCAAGTTCGCGCAGACCTTCTCGACCGCCGACGACAACCAGCCGGCCGTGACGATCAAGGTCTACCAGGGCGAGCGCGAGATGGCCAGCGGCAACAAGCTGCTGGGCGAGTTCAACCTGGAAGGCATCCCGCCAGCGCCGCGCGGCCTGCCCCAGATCGAGGTGAGCTTCGACATCGACGCCAACGGCATCCTGCACGTGGGCGCCAAGGACAAGGGCACGGGCAAGGAAAACAAGATCACGATCAAGGCCAACTCCGGCCTGAGCGAGGCCGAGATCCAGCAGATGGTCAAGGACGCGGAACTCAACGCGGCCGAGGACAAGAAGAAGCTGGAGTTGGTGCAGGCCCGCAACCAGGCCGAGGCCTCGGTGCACAGCGTGCGCAAGAGCCTGGCCGAGCACGGCGACAAGCTCGAAGCCGGCGAGAAGGACGCGATCGAGGCCGCCGCCAAGGCCCTGGAAGAAGCCGTCAAGGGCGAGGACAAGGCCGCGATCGAGGAAAAGACCACGGCGCTGATGACGGCGTCCGCCAAGCTGGGCGAGAAGGTCTACGCCGACATGCAGGCCAAGCAGGCCGCCGAAGCCGGTGCGGCAGCCCCGGGCGCGGCAGGCGCCGGCGAGCAGCAGGCTTCGGCCAAGGCCGGCGATGACGACGTGGTCGACGCCGAGGTCAAGGAAGTCAAGAAGGGCTGATCCGCCTCCCCCGCTCGCCGCGCCGCAGCCGCTCACGGGCTGCGGCGCGGCGTTCCTGTTGGATGCCTAGCCGTGTAGCCGAACCATGTCCAAACGCGATTACTACGAAATCCTCGGGGTGCCCAAGAACGCCTCGGAGGACGAAGTCAAGAAGGCCTATCGCAAGCTGGCGATGAAATACCACCCCGACCGCAACCAGGGGGACAGCGCCAAGAATGCCGAAGAGAAGTTCAAGGAAGCCAAGGAGGCCTACGAGATCCTGACCGACTCGCAGAAGCGGGCCGCCTACGACCAGTTCGGCCATGCCGGCGTGGACCCGAACATGCGCGGCCCCGGCGGCGGCGACGGCTTCGGCGGCTTCGCGGAGGCGTTCGGCGACATCTTCGGCGACATGTTCGGCGGCGGCAGCGGCCGTGGCCGCGGCGGACGGCAGGTGTTCCGTGGCAGCGACCTGTCCTACGCGATGGAGATCACGCTGGAGGAAGCCGCGCGCGGCAAGGACGCGCAGATCCGCATCCCCAGCTGGGAGGCCTGCGACGCCTGCCACGGCAGCGGCGCCAAGCCCGGCACCCAGCCCAAGACCTGCAGCACCTGCCACGGCCAGGGCGCGGTGCAGATGCGCCAGGGCTTCTTCAGCGTGCAGCAGACCTGCCCGACCTGCCGCGGCACCGGCAAGATCATCCCCGACCCCTGCACCGCCTGCCACGGCCAGGGCAAGATCAAGAAGCAGAAGACGCTGGAGGTGAAGATCCCCGCCGGCATCGACGACGGCATGCGCATCCGCTCGGTCGGCAACGGCGAGCCAGGTTCCAACGGCGGCCCGCCGGGCGACCTGTACATCGAGATGCGCATCAAGAAGCACGAGATCTTCGAGCGCGACGGCGGCGACCTGCACTGCACCGTGCCGATCAGCTTCATCACGGCGGCGCTGGGCGGCGAGATCGAGGTACCGACGCTGACCGGCAAGGCCGCCATCGACATCCCCGAGGGCACGCAGGCCGGCAAGCAGTTCCGCCTGCGCGGCAAGGGCATCAAGGGCGTGCGCGACAGCTACCCCGGCGACCTGTACTGCCACATCGCCGTGGAAACGCCGGTCAAGCTGACCGAGCACCAGCGCAAGCTGCTGCGCGAGCTGGAGGAATCGCTGCAGAAGGGCGGCGGCAAGCATTCCCCGACCGGCGACAGCTGGACCGACCGCCTGAAGAAATTCTTCAGCGCTTGAACGACGCGGGCCTCCAGCCCGCGTTTTTCATTCAGAACAGGCTGCCCTGCCCGTCCGCCGACGGACGGCGGAACCGCGAGAAATCCTCCTCGGCCCGCTCGCGGTTGAAACCCAGCCGCGCGCAGGCCTTGTGGAAGCGCTGGCGGATCAGGTCTGCCCAGATGCCTGCGCCCTGCATGCGCGTGCCGAAGCGGCTGTCGTTGTCGCGGCCGCCGCGCATGTCCTGCACCCGAGCCATCACACGCTCGGCCCGGTCCGGCAGATGCAGCGCCAGCCATTCGCGGAACAGCGGCGCCACCTCCCAGGGCAGGCGCAGCACGGTATAGAAAGCGCTGCGCGCGCCCGCCTCCCAGGCGGCGGCCAGCACCTGCTCCATGTCTTCCGTGACGAACGGGATCTGCGGCGCCACGCTGACGCCGACCGGCACGCCGGCATCCGCCAGCGCGCGGATCGTCCGCAGGCGCCGCTGCGGCGATGCGGCACGCGGCTCCAGCGTGCGCGCAATGCCGGCGTCCAGCGTCGTCACGGTCACGTAGACGGCGGCCAGGCGCTGCGCGGCCATCGGCGCCAGCAGGTCCAGGTCGCGCTCCACCCCGCTGGACTTGGTGATCAGCGAGAACGGGTGCCGCGCCTCGTGCAGCACCTCGACCACGCCGCGCATGATCCGCAGTTCGCGCTCCACCGGCTGGTAGCAGTCGGTCGCCACGCCGACCACGAGGCTGCGCGGCACATAGCGCGGCCGCGCCAGCTCGGCCTGCAGCACGGCGGCGATGTTGCGCTTGGCGATGATCCTGGTCTCGAAGTCCAGCCCTGGCGAGAGGTTCAGGTAGCTGTGCGTGGGCCGGGCGAAGCAGTAGATGCAGCCGTGCTCGCAGCCGCGGTAGGGATTGACCGACTGCTCGAAATAGATGTCGGGCGACTGCTGCCGGGTGATGGCGCTCCTGGCGTCCTCGAAGATCACCTCGGTCGGCACCGGCGCGCCCGCCGCGGCGCCCTGCTCCGCCAACGAGCCCCAGCCGTCGTCGAACGCCTCGCGCGTGTCCCGCGCGAAGCGGTGCGCGAGGCGCGTGGCCGCGCCGCGGCCGCGCAGGGCAGACAGGGGGATCAGGGTGTGGGTGGGCATGGGCGAACGATACTGTAATTCGATACAGCATCCGGCGCTCGTCCTCGCAGTCCGGGAATGGCTGCGCCGAGACGTTCTGCATGTACCCAACGCCAGCCACACGAGGCTCGCGTAGGGAGACATTCGTCGCGGGAGAAATGGTCGATCCATTCAGTGGCGACATTTGCGTCTCGGATTAAGGAAGGTCTGCGCAATGCGCTTTGAGATGTGCTGATGCGGAGCCGCCAAGCCAATTGGCCTTCTCAGCTTCGCCAGCACGCGGGGCGACGCCGTTTTCGGCCCATTTCCTGGCCGTTGGGCTGTTTGCAGACGCACTCATGCCTGCGCTCCCATCAGAGTGCTCCGCGCCATCCACAGGTTGGACAGGGCGAACAGCGTGTGCAACTGCGCGGTGTTCTTCACCAGCCCGCGGTAGCGCACCTTGACGTGGCCGAACTGGCGCTTGATAACCCGAAATGGGTGCTCGACCTTGGCCCGGATGCTGGCCTTGAGGCGTTCGAGTTGGTCGGTCAGCTTGTCGACCGGACGAGCCTTGTCCAGCAGCTTGCGCTTGCCTGGGCGCATGGCGATGTTCCAGCGCACCCCGTCGTGGGCATCAGCTCGCTTACCAGCACCCTGGTAGCCGGCATCGCCCCAGGCCTCGGTTTCCTCGCCGTGCAGCAGCGTGTTGGCTTGGACCACGTCGTTGACGTTGCCTGCCGTGCCGCGCACCGTGTGTACCAGGCCCGAGTCCGCATCCACACCAATGTGGGCCTTCATGCCGAAGTACCACTGCTTGCCTTTCTTGCTCTGCTTCATCTGCGGGTCGCGTTCGCCCGAGGCGTTCTTGGTCGAGCTGGGCGCGGCGATCAGCGTGGCGTCCACCACCGTGCCGGCACGCAGCATCAAACCTTTGGCGACCAGCAATTCGTTGACCAGCGCAAGGACCTGCGGGGCCAGCTTGTGTTCCTCCAGCAGCCGGCGCAATCGCAGGATCGTGGTCTCGTCGGGCAGTGGTGTGTCCCAGTTCAGACCCGCAAACTCGCGGAACAGCGGCACGTCGTGCAGCGACTCTTGCATGGCCGGATCGCTCAGCGTGAACCACTGCTGCATGAAGTAGATGCGCAGCATCGTCTCCACGGCAAACGGCGGGCGACCGCGTTTGCCTTCGGGCGCGTACGGCGTGATCAGACCGACCAGGGCTGCCCACGGCACCACGCGCTCCATCTCGGCCAGAAACTCGCGCTTGGTCGTCAGGTTCAGGCCCAGGTCCGCTTGCTTCATGGCGTCGATTGTCTTTGCTCGCATGTGCCCATCAGCACATCGCGGCGCGATTTACGCAGACCTTCCCTAATATCACCGTTGTTGCGACGCCTTCTCTTCGCTGGAATTCGGCTGCATCAGCGTCGGTGAAGACCGGCAGGCTCCCTGGATTTGCAGCGTCAGCCGCCAATACCCGCAATTCGAACTGGTTGAGCTCGTAGGCTCGAGCATGATTGCGGTAGTTGCGCGCGCGACCCGGATTTTGTGTATCCGCAGCCAACTTGAGCAGCCGCTCGTACTCCACCTTCTTGTCCTTGATCTCGCGAATCAGTTGCTGCTTTTCCATTCTGGTACGCGGACCAAGCAACCAGAATCCCGCGTGCGAATCATGGACATAGCGGTCGAAGAAGTCACTTACCGAGGCTGGAACATCCGGTGCTCGCGCAACTTCTTCAAGAATCTTCAATTGCAACGGCGTTGCATGACTGGCTTTCTTGGAGGATCGGGCTGGCCCAGATATCGCCGGCACATGGTCGTCAGTAGGCTGCATCGCCTCTCGCGCTGCCTGAACGTCTCGGCGCCAATCGAGTTCGGACTCCCATAGATCCGTTCTGTCCTGTGCGTTGGCGTTCTGGTAGCTGCTCAGCGCCTTGAAGCTGTTGTCCGCCGAAACGCTGGCACGCCAACGCCAGTACAACTGCGTGTGGTAGCGCATCCGATCCTCTGGCGCATTCCCGGCCTTGGCCACGTCCTGACGCTCGTCGAACTTGTCGGTCCATCGTGCGTAGTCACTGAAGGCCTTGTCGAGTGCCGGCGCCACTGTGAAATCCGCTTTGATTCGAGGTTCCAAGCGGTCTTTCGTCAGCACCTTGACTCCCGCGTTCAAGGCCTCATGGTACATGTCGTTCAACGGAATCTGGGCAAGCAGCGACGCTCGTCCCGACATGGCCTTGCCCTGCTCGCCCGGGCTATATCCCCCACCCACGTCGGAGTGAGCACCTGGGAAGACGAACTCCTTCATGCCGACCGGCCAAGTCCCTCCGGCACGCGCGGTCGAAAGTGGGAAGGAGCGTCGAATCTCATGCGCCGCAACGAAATGCACACCATGCTCCATGCCGTCGATTCCCATGCTGCCGTCAGCCCAATCCATGAAGCCGCTGCCGCCCACTGGCGACGAATCGGCCAGTGCCACGGATGCCACCGTATCGAAGATGCCCAAGAACCGAAGATTGAAGGCCGCGCCGCCGACCGAACCACCGGTAGCGAGTCGAATCCAGCGAGAGAACGCACGCGCTTGGGCTGCTCCACGCGAAAAACCGATGACCGAGACATTTACCTTGGTCACCTTGGGACGCCTGCCTTCCACCGCCTTCAGCAAGCGCGCATCGAGCCATCGGAAGATGGAAATCATCTTGCTGTCACTCCAGCGCCATAAGGTACCCAGCCCAACCAGTGTAGAGTTAACCAGCCCCTTCATCTCCGACGGCGTCAATAGATCGGACTGAGTCGATGCACTGCAGACAGCGTTGAAGACTTGCAGCATGCCATAGTGGATGCGAGCCTCCCCGCCCTTGGCAAACGTGTTTCCGCTTGGATTGGACTCGGCATCTTCTCCGATTTCTGGAAAATGAGTACCTACGCCCGGAATGTAGTACCGGAAAAATGTTATCTTGTCTTCAATGTGCGCATCGAACAGTGTCACCACGTTCGAGTGGCCCCTGTCGGGGCGGTCGCGCATCATGTTGTTGTTGGTGCCATCGAAAAAGATCCCGACGTGAATTTCCTTGGTGCAGCACAATCCGTTGGCTGCCGCCGCATCGATGGCCGATGCACGCTGCGCGAGTTCCCTGGCCGTCGGTTGGCGATTGGCACGCGAGAATGCGCCCGGATTCTCCGGATCGGCCTTCGCGGAACTGCGCGGGTTGTCCCACCAGTCGCCGGCCGGGGCGAACGCCAGACGCGCATAGCTCGGCTGCCAACGTCCTGCCCGACCAGTGCCATTGATGCCTTGCGGATCCTGCCAAAGCAGGATCTGTCGACCATTGGGGTCGATCGTGCATCTGGCGGTGTAGGCCTCGGTACTGCGGAAGTACAGGCACGAGGTACTGCCGTTGCTCTGCTTGGCGACGGCATACCAACCGGGCGTGAAACTTGACATAAGGATGATTCCTGCAGTCAGTCGACCATGTCAATACGGAAAGCTGGCCGGCTTCTCCGGTGCCTTCGGACCGGGATAATTCGGATGGCCAGCGCGCATGCTGCTGATTACCAAGCGGACCTCACCCTGCGGCAGGAAGTGGACATTCAGGGTCGTTCCCGGTTCGTCGTACCGATCGATGGGGACGACCTTCTCATGCCACTTTTCAATGGTATCGTCGCCCGTGGCGTTCGGGTCGGAGCTCGACGTCGTCCATCGAACCTGCGCAGTCAGTCCGGGACGCCACTGTTTCGGGTAAGCGATGCAGCAGACAAAGCTGCCACCGCCGCCATAGGCGCGTGAATTACCGCCCCCTTGACCATCCACGTAGAACTGATGGATGTAGTCCGGCGTATGGTTGTAGGGGCTGATAGTGGCGATCATCTGATCGGGCTTGGTCTTTCCGTCCCCGGAGGACTTGGAACAGGCGACGAGCGGCAGGACTGCAAATGCAGCCATCACCAGCCAGAATTTGGATTTGGATTTGGATTTCATGGTCGTGCTCAACGGGGCGGAATTTCGTGTCGGGACTGCAACCGATCCCACAGTGCGTCACTCCACCCCTTCATTGCCTTCACCAAGGTGGTTTCGCCGCGTTCGATATCGTGCCACGTTGCTTGAAGCTCGGGGGTCCGGTCAAAATCCGGCCCACAGGAAAGGGCGAGGATCGCGAACTGCAAACGATCGTTCGGCGACGTGACGCCGCGCGCATCAGCCCGGCCGAGCACGGCATCGAGGTGATCCCTGAACGGGCCGAAGCCGTCGGCGGGAACAAGTTCCGGCGTGCTTTCGTTCAGCAAGCCGAACAGCGTATCGGGTTCGCTGGCGCGCAGCAGCGCGGAAAACTGTATTTTGTCGAGCTCCAGATGGGGCGCCATGTCGGCGTGCTCGGCCATGTCGACGTGACTTTCCCTTGACCAGAATCGGGCGCTGGCGTGGTGGTCGAACCAGGCCCATGCATTGACTGCATGCGACACCCGGGTCCGTTGCGCGGGGGTCAGATTCGACAGCAATTCGGGCAACACGCGTGTGTCCGCGAATCGGCAGTGCGCCAGCATGTCGCCGTCGATCAGCACTCGCGACAGATACGCGCCCAGCGCCAGAAGATCGGCTTGCGGAGCTGCGGTTTGCACGAGGCTCAGCGCAGATGCCCGTGCATCGAGTGCGAGAAGGCGCATCAAACCCTGAGCGGCCCGATCCTCGTCTGTTGGCAACGCAATCCATAGCGGCGCATGCTCGCCGTACACCTCGAGCGGGCTGCCCTGAAGCGCATTGATTGCGGACCAACCCAACGACACCAGAATCGATCTCAGCCGTTTGCCGTCGAGCAGTGCTGGATCGACGAGGGCCCAGAGTGGGCGTTCGTCAGGCTCGCGCAAGCCTTTCTGCATTTCACGCAGTGCCTCGGGTGAAGCCGCGTCTCTGGCGAAATCCATGACAGCCGACTATTGCAGCGCGGCAAACGGCGCACCCGCCTTGGCGGCCTTGAGAAGGCAAGGCACGCACACGCTCGAAGGCATTAAGGAAGGTCTGCGTAAATCGCGCCGCGATATGCTGATGGGCACATGCGAGTAAAGACAATCGACGCCATGAAGCAAGCGGACCTGGGCCTGAACCTGACGACCAAGCGCGAGTTTCTGGCCGAGATGGAGCGCGTGGTGCCGTGGGCAGCCCTGGTCGGTCTGATCATGCCGTACGCGCCCGAAGGCAAACGCGGTCGGCGGGAGAGTCCGAATTTCTGTGTTCGAGGCGCTGAGACTTTTGCACGGCGGCGGTCGGCGCTTGCGACGAGGCGAGCGACGCGGTGGGAAAGTCGGTCTTGATCCTACGCGACGGTCCTGGTGAACCGGTCTTCGTAGAGGATCGCGAACTGGTTCATCGCCTCCTTCCAGTTGTGCGCAGCACGACCCCAGTCGGCCGTGATGTTGCGCAGGGCCAGCCAGATCAGTTTGCTGGCCGCGTCGTCACCGGGGAAGTGCCCGCGGGTCTTGATGATCTTGCGCAGCTGCGCGTTGATGCTCTCGATGGCGTTGGTCGTATAGATCACCCGGCGCACTGGCGGCGGGAACGCGAAGAACGGGATCACGCGATCCCAGGCCCGGCGCCAGGCCGCCGCGACGGTTGGAAACTTCTGCCCCCAAGGGCCCTGCTCGAACGCATCGAGTTCGGCCTGCGCCGCCTCGGCGCTGGCCGCGGTGTGGATCGGCTTGATGGCCGCGGCCAGCAGCTTGCGCTGCTTCCAACTGGCGTAGTCCAGGCTGCTGCGGATCAGGTGCACGATGCAGGTCTGCAGCGTCGTGGCCGGGAACACCACGCCCAGCGCCTCGGGCATGCCCTTGAGGCCATCGGTAACGGCGATCAGGATGTCGTTGATGCCGCGCGTCTTCAGGTCATTGAAGACCTTCATCCAGAACTTGGCCCCTTCCGTGTTCTCGATCCACAGCCCCAGGATGTCGCGCGTGCCGTCGGGCAAAACGCCCAGGGCCAGATAGATGGCCTTGTTGCGCACCACCGCGTCCTCACGGATCTTCACGCGCAGCGCGTCGAAGAACACCACTGGGTACATGGCCTCCAGCGGCCTGGCCTGCCAGGCGCCGACCTCGGCCATCACGGCGTCGGTGACACTGCTGATGAACTCGGGCGAGACCTCGGTGGCGTATTGCTCGGCCAGGAAGGCCTGGATCTCGCGCACGGTCATGCCTCGGGCGTACATGGCCACGATCTTGTCGTCAAAGCCGGTGAAGCGCCGCTCGTGCTTGGCGATCAGCAGCGGCTCGAAAGAGCCATCACGGTCGCGTGGCACGTCGATGCGCAGCGGGCCGTCCTCGGTCAGCACGGTCTTGCCGCTCGTGCCGTTGCGCTGGTTGGCGCTGCTCTCGGGCTTGTCCGCCCCGCTGCGATAGCCCAGGTGGTGGCCGAGCTCGGCGCCCAAGGCGCGTTCGATGAGCGCCTTCTTGAACGCCATCGATGCGGCGTTGACCGCCTCGCCGGTCATGGGGCCGGTCACGAACTGGTCAAGCAGTTCCTTGGGGATCGACGGCAACGCCGCCGACTTGGCCGCGATGGCCGCATTCTTCAACTTCGTCTTGCTCTTTGGCATAGATGCTCCTCAGGGTCATGCTATGCCTCAAACACAAAATTCCGGATAGGCTCGCCTGCGGCATCGTCGTAGTGATGGTCCGAGGTATCCCAGTAGTTGTTGTGCATGTTGTGGCCCATCACGAAGCCTACGGCCAGCTCGGGGTGCTCGTAGTCGATCAGCACGGTCTTCTGGTGATGGCTGGGAAACGCGCACAGGAAGAACTGCTGGGCCCAGGGCACGGCCTCGCGCTCGATCTCCTTGCCCGACCAGCGCCGGTACTCGTTGGCCACCCGGCGCAGGCTTTCCTCCATGGCGATACGTTGCTTGTCGCCGATGGCGTAGTCGCGTACCCGAAAGTCGATGTTCTGCAGTTCGCCGTCGCGGGCCTGCTCGTGCCAGCGACGGTTGAAGCGGATCGCATCCGGATCGCCGGGTGCGCCGGCGCTGTGGATCAGCTTGTCGATGTGTCCATGGCCGTACTCGGTCTTTTGCACTCGACGCTGGGCTACGTCAGCCCGATGCAATACGAACGGGCTTGGCTCGCTGCCCAGGAAAAGCGGACCGCATAATGAACTCGGCTATGGGATGCGGAGGTCAGGGGCAAGATCAAGATGAACTCGGTGGTGCGCTCTTCTTCTGATATTCGAAGGTGCCATCCCAGTTAGGCAACTCGGCAGGTGGCAACGGAACGATCTTGTCAATGTCAGGGAAGCGGGCATCGGGATTGCGTCGAGTTTCCTGGCGAATCAATCGATAGCGCCGTGCTCGTTCCTTGTCAACAAGAGTGTCGTAACCACCGTCTGACTCAGATAAACCACGATCAAACGTGTTGTACAGCGCAAAAGCGGCTTGCCCTCCGCCAAGAGCGACAGAGCGTTGAAGATATGCCAATGCCTTCTTCATGTCAGGAGGTGTGTTCAATTGATAGCGCGTTGCTAGAGTATAGGCAGCGCGAGCGTTTCCTTGCTCAATGGCACATTCCAGCATTAGCACACCGATATCTGGGCGCTTCAATTTTAATGCCAGCAAGTCCCCTACGTGCGCTTGTCCTAGTGGGCTGCCCAGATCCGCACTCTTGCGATAATAAGCCAGTGCCGCCTTACGGTCCTGCTTCACCCCATAGCCTTCTTCCAGATAGGTCGCCATGTTGTAGTAGCCGATGGCGGCACCCAGCTTGATCAACATCTCATTGAGGTCGATCACCCGTTGTGCTGGAGCAGGGTGCGTGGTCAGCCCCTGATAGTACAGAACCTGTGCATTCTGCATCGCCTTCCAGTGGCCCAGCGCCACGGCTTGTTCGTAGATCCGGGCGATGGTGTCGAAATCCTTGAGCCCATTGGATTTCTCCATCGCACGCGCCTTCTGAAAGATCGCCTCGGCCTCTGGAGTGACGGGCAGGCTCGGATCAGGATCGACGACGCAAGTGAAGCTCAAATCTGGTTTGGCAGGCAGGTCGGCAGGCATTGGTTCCTTGGGCTGGCAGGCAGCCAAGCCGGATAGGATCACGATCCACCAATGCCGTCTTCCCGGGCCACTCGCCCGCTGTGACGATGCCACCATCGCTACCTTCCCGGTTGCCACATCATGGTGAACTTGGTGGTACGCTTTTCTGCTTCTGATATTCGAAGGTGCCGTCCCACGGTGGCAGCGGTGCGGGTGGAAGCGGCACGATCTTGTCAATGTCAGGGAAGCGGGCGGCCGGATTTCTCTGCAAATCCTTCCAGATGAGTCGGTATCGACGTGCTCGTTCCTTGTCGACCGGTGTATCCCAGCCTCCATCATCTTTCGATAAGCCATCGTCAAATGTGTTATATAAAGAAAAAGCTGCTCCTTCTCCACCCAGGGCCGCCGAGCGTTGTAAGTAATCCAGCGCTCTAACCGTATTCGATGGTTGTGATAGGTGGTAGTGGAATGCAAGCGTATGCGCCGCGCTCGCACTTCCTTGCTGAACGGCACATTGCAGCATGGGTACGCCAATATCTGGACGCTTCAGCTTGAACGCCAGCAAGTCTCCCACCCGCGCCTGCCCCAACGGGCTACCCAAGTCGGCGCTTTTACGATAGTAAGACAACGCAGCCTGGCGATCCTGCCTCACCCCGTAGCCTTCTTCCAGATAGGTGGCCATGTTGTAGTAGCCGATGGCAGCTCCCAGCTTGATCAGCATCTCGTTGAGATCGATCACTCGTTGTGCCGGAGCGGGGTGCGTGGTCAGTCCCTGGTAATAGAGCACCTGAGCGTTCTGCATCGCCTTCCAGTGGCCCAGCGCCACGGCTTGTTCATAGGTCCGGGCGATGGTGTCGAAGTCCTTGGGTCCAGCGGCCTTCTCCATCGCACGCGCCTTCTGGAAGATCACATCGGCTTCCGGTGTCACCGGCAAATGCGGGTCGGAATCGGCGACGCAGGTGAAGCTCAAATCCGGCTTGGCAGGCAGCTCGGCAGGCATTGGCAGTTCCTTGGGCTGGCAGGCTGTCAAGCCGGACAGGATCACGATCCACCAATGCAGTTTCCCCGCGCCACCTGCCCGCTGCTCAAATGCTCCAGCCTTCACCTTTCCGATCACCTCATCAAGATGAACTGGGTGGCACGCCCTTCTGCTTCTGATACTCGAAGGTACCATCCCACGGTGGCAGCGGCGCGGGCGGAAGCGGCACGATCTTGTCAATGTCAGGGAAGCGAGCCGCAACATCTTTTCTTATTACTTGCAGTATCAAACGATAGCGACGCGCTCGCTCTTTATCGATTGACGTATTCCAGCCTCCTCCTGTTTTTGATAGCCCTTTGTCAAAAGTATTGTAAAGGTCAAATGCAGCCAGTTCTCCACCTAATGCGGTTGAGATTTGTAGGTAATTTAGCGCCTTCTGCATGTCGAGTTCATATTCGCTCCGATAGTGAAGGGCAAGATTCCACGCCGCATCTGCTTGACCTTGCTTCACTGCGCACTCCAGCATCGGCGCGCCCGCATCTGGACGTTTCAAGTCGAATTCCAGCAGATAGCCCACCCGCGCTTGCCCCAACGGGCTGCCCAGATCCGCACTCTTACGGTAATAAGCTAGCGCCGCCTGCCGATCCTGCCTCACCCCGTAGCCTTCTTCCAGATAGGTGGCCATGTTGTAGTAGCCGATGGCAGCTCCCAGCTTGATCAGCATCTCGTTGAGATCGATCACTCGCTGTGCCGGAGCGGGGTGCGTGGTCAGCCCCTGGTAATAGAGCACCTGAGCGTTCTGCATCGCCTTCCAGTGGCCCAGCGCCACGGCTTGTTCGTAGGTCCGGGCGATGGTATCGAAGTCCTTGGGTCCAGCGGCCTTCTCCATCGCACGCGCCTTCTGGAAGATCACATCGGCTTCCGGCGTCACCGGCAAATGCGGGTCGGGATCGGCAACGCAGGTGAAGCTCAAATCCGGCTTGGCAGGCAACTCGGCAGGCATTGGCAGTTCCTTGGGCTGGCAGGCTGTCAAACCGGACAGGAGCACGATCCACCAATGCAGTTTCCCCGTGCCACCCGCCAGCTGCTGAAATGCTCCCGCCTTCACCTTTCCGATCACCTCATCAAGATGAACTGGGTGGAGCGCCCTTCTGCTTCT
Source organism: Pseudorhodoferax sp. (assembly GCF_047601025.1). NCBI lineage: Bacteria > Pseudomonadati > Pseudomonadota > Betaproteobacteria > Burkholderiales > Comamonadaceae > Pseudorhodoferax > Pseudorhodoferax sp. The sequence goes on along the minus strand of NZ_JASGJZ010000001.1, from coordinate 4,142,778 downwards.
GATACTCGAAGGTCCCATCCCACGGTGGCAGCGGCGCGGGCGGAAGCGGCACGATCTTGTCAATGTCAGGGAAGCGAGCAGAAGTGTTCTTGTCGATAATGCCCATGATAATGTCGTAACGACGTGCACGTTCCTTATCGATTGGGGTGTCCCAACCGCCATCTGCCTTGGATAAGCCACGGTTGAAGGTGTGATAGAGCGAGAATGCAGCTTGTCCACCACCTAACGCCACCGAACGTTGCAGATAATCCAAAGCCTTACTCATGTTCGGGGGAGATTCTGTACGGTAGTGCCCCGCTAGCTTCCGAGCAGCATCTGCCGATCCTTGTCCAACGGCGCATTCTAGTATGGACACACCAATATCTGGTCGCTTCAGCTTGAATGCCAGCAAGTCCCCCACCCGCGTCTGCCCCAACGGGCTGCCCAAATCTGCACTCTTGCGATAATAAGTCAGTGCCGCCTTACGGTCCTGCTTCACCCCATAGCCTTCTTCCAAATAGGTCGCCATGTTGTAGTAGCCGATGGCGGCGCCCAGCTTGATCAACATCTCGTTGAGGTCGATCACTCGCTGTGCGGGAGCAGGGTGCGTGGTCAGCCCCTGATAGTACAGAACCTGTGCATTCTGCATCGCCTTCCAGTGCCCCAGCGCCACGGCCTGCTCGTAGGTCCGGGCGATGGTGTCGAAATCCTTGGGCCCATTGGATTTCTCCATCGCGCGCGCCTTCTGGAAGATCGCATCGGCCTCTGGAGTGACGGGAAGGCCCGGATCGGGATCGACGACGCAAGTGAAGCTCAAATCCGGCTTGGGGGGTAGATCAGCAGGCATCGGTAACTCCTTGGACTGGCAGGCAGCCAAGCCAGACAGCAATAAACAGCAGGCGAGCGGACGGGCGCGCATCAGTCAACCGTAATGGATTTGCCGCCGTCATCGAAAAACTCGATCAGATGGCCAGTGATTGGGATGCCTCGATCCATGTTCTCCCCGTTCTGAGCCATCAAATCGCCCCACCGCTTGAACTCTTTTGCGATGTCTTCTTCCGGCGCACCACCCCCATGCAACTTGAACAACTCCTGCCGCCACTGCCTGGCGATCTCTGGGTCGTCGCTGGCGATGTTCAGCTCGGAGTCGAACTCCAGGCTGCGCACGTTGATGTTGGCCGAGCCGAGGGTGAAGAACACATCGTCTACCACCATCAGCTTGGCGTGGACATAGATCGGGCGGTACTGGTTCTGGTTGCCGGTCTTGCGCGTTCCCGAGACCAGGGTGGCGACGTTGATCTTCAGCCCCGCCACGTCCTGCGGCTTCAGGTCGCGGTTGACCGGCTGCTTGGGCGCCGTCATGTCCCGGTGGATCGTGGGCATGGTATCGGCGCGTCCCAGCGCCTGCAGCATCTCGTAGGTCGTGTTGCGTGAGACGCTGTCGGGCACGTTCGTCACCACGAAGATATGGCACACGCCGTGCAGCGATTCGTTGCGGCCCGCGGCCAGCAGCGTGCGCCGGGTCTTCTTGAGTTCTTCGGCCAGCGGCTTGTAGCGAAAGTACTGGTTCTCGAAGTAGATGTATTCGCGGGTATTGCCCATCGCCTGCGTGTAGCCGTCGAGGATGCTCCTCTGCCGGCCTTCCTGGTATTGCGTACGCAGGATCTGGGCGGTGCTGCGCATGGTGTCGGGGGCGGTGACGAACTGCTCGGGCCGGATGCCTTGGCGTGCGCTCTCGAAGCTGGCGAACCAGCGCTTGTACCAGGGGCTGCCGGCATCCCAGGCGGTGCAGAAGTTCCGGTTCAGGTCATACAGCACCGGCCCGCGAACCCGCGTCGACAGGTCCTGCCAGGGGCCGAACCCGGGGACGCGGCGGCCTGCGGCATCGTCGTAGTGATGGTCCGAGGTATCCCAGTAGTTGTTGTGCATGTTGTGGCCCATCACGAAGCCTACGGCCAGCTCGGGGTGCTCGTAGTCGATCAGCACGGTCTTCTGGTGATGGCTGGGAAACGCGCACAGGAAGAGCTGCTGGGCCCAGGGCACGGCCTCGCGCTCGATCTCCTTGCCCGACCAGCGCCGGTACTCGTTGGCCACCCGGCGCAGGTTTTCCTCCATGGCGATACGTTGCTTGTCGCCGATGGCGTAGTCGCGTACCCGAAAGTCGATGTTCTGCAGTTCGCCGTCGCGGGCCTGCTCGTGCCAGCGACGGTTGAAGCGGATCGCATCCGGATCGCCGGGTGCGCCGGCGCTGTGGATCAGCTTGTCGATGTGTCCATGGCCGTACTCGGTCTTTTCTGTCGTGCCGGGCAGCTGCGAGGCCGTCTGGGCGATGCGCTCCAGGCGCTGCACTTGCGCTTCGGCTTGTGCAATCTTGGGGGCGTATTCGGCGTTGATGGCACGCGCCGCGTCGGCGCCGCGTGGATTCATCCACTGCGAGGCAAGGCGTGAGGTGCGCTCATTGCGCAGGTCGCTCAGCCGCTTGCGGGCCGCTTTCAGGTCCGCCTCCGCCTGCTGCTGCTCGGGAGAGGGGGTGTACTCCGGCGGGAACAACTTGTCGTAGACCCAGACGGCCGCATCCTTGACCACGCCGCCCTCGTTCATGCCCGGTACGGTGTTCTCCTGCGATTGGGTCCAAGGGTTGCGCCAGATCAGTAGCTTGATCTTGCGGCCCTGCTTGCCCTTTTCTTTCAGCAGGTCGCCGATGCGTTGATCCCCAGGGCGTTCCAGACGCAGCGAGGCGTCAAACCCCCAACTGATGATCTCGATGCTATGGCGTGCCGCGCGGATGGCCTGGGCGACGGCCTTGAAGGCGTTTTCGCCATTGATCAGCGGGTCGATGCGGTTGTTGACTCGCCGTGGCCACCCGGTGCTCACGAACCACGGGTAGGCGAGGTTCGCCTGACCACCGGCCACGGCCGTGGTGACGAAACCGCGCTGCTTGCTGCCGGCGGGCTTGTCATTGCCCTGCGCTTCGTCATCGTCCTTTCCGAACCCGCCGGTCGTGCGCGTGGAACCGGCTTTGGCGTTGTCCCATTGGGTGCCCCTGGGGGCTTGTTTCACGAACGCGTACGAGTTGCGCCATTGGGCGCTGCGGGGATTGGCCTCATCTTTCCAGAGGAGGATGCGGCCGTCTGTGGGATCCCGGTAGCACTCGGCGACGTACGCGGTCTCGCTGACGAAGTACCGCAGATAGTCCCTGTTGAGCGAGGCATCGGTACGGTAGATGTACCAGCCCTGTTCAAATGGCATTCCGTTCTCCGTGATCGACGTAGCCGGCGCAAGGAATCGACGCCGTTCTGCTATGACTTGTATGCGCTCTTCCCTGATTGGGACTGTTCAAGACTTGCGCGTTGGTCCGCCTCGGAGTCGAACCCGCCGTGGCGTGAGCGTGTCCGGGTGGGATCGTCGCGGTAGCCCTTGTTGGCGAGCGAATTGGCACGGCCGGCATCTCCTTCTCCAAAGCACGTATCGACATCAATGTCGAACGTGTGGCCGTTGATCAGTTCGACCTTGTACCTGCTGACGCCGATCTTGTGCTTGAAGCGGATGTTGCCTTCTGCGTCCGACAGGCCACTGTCGATCTGTGCGCCGTCGGCAAACAGCTTGAAGGGCTCGTACGCATACCGCTTGCCGATCGCGCCACCGCCATGGGATTGCAGCGAAAAGGTCAGCATTGGAACGATGTCTGAAGTGGGGAAGGTCGGCGACGTGTAGTCGACACGTGCCGGTCCCTCAAACGACTTCTGGCGCGCATGGACGGTGATCGTGCCCGGGCACTCGACGGTGATGTTGCCGCCCTCGAGGGTGACGGACGCGCCACCGGCGGTGGAGATCACGATCCGCTTGGCCGCAGCCCAGTCGATGTGGGTGGACTGCGACTGGATGGTCACGTCCTGCTTGGCCGCCACCTGCATCCGGTCGGCCTGGGCCTGCAACTCTACATCCCCCCGTCCAGCGATGAGGGTGATGCCGGTGCCTGTCGCCTGCTCGCCGGGCTGGATCGCCCCGGCCAGGATGCCGATGGCCTGCCCGGTGTGGATGCGGCTGGCGCCGGCGCTGGCGAGGTGCGTGTCCTGCCCGCTGGCGATGACGATGCCTTCGCCGGCGCTCCACTGCAGGTCCTGCCCGGCCACGGTGGCCAGGCCGGCCTTGGCGGCCACCTCCACGACGGGTTGCGTGAAGTGCGGCAGCTTGCCTTGCTCTGTGGATGTGCTATCGGCTGCCGCGTCAGCCCGGGCGGCATCGAAGCCTGTCTCGTCCACCATCCCCTTGAGCACGGTGTGCAGCGCCTGGGCCGGCGGCTCGCGTTCGCTCAGGGTGCTGGCCTCGGCCTGCCGGCTGCCGATGGCCTGCGCCAGCTTGACCGTCTGGTGAATGCCCGCAGCCTGGCTGAAGGTCCGTGCCAGCGTAGCCAGTTGCCCCTGCAACGCCATGCCGGCCACGTTGTCCCCGGCCGGCTCCTGGGCGTGCGTGCCGTAGCTGCTCAGCAGCACGCCCTGGCCGGCGCGGATGGCGCCGTAGGCGTCGGTGCGCAATTCGAAGCCCAGGCCGCGCAAGCTGCCGCGGTGGTTGTCGGCCTGGTGGATGAGGTGCCCCAGGTTGAGCTGGGTGGCGTGCTGGGAGGTCGCCAGCTGGGTGCGCAGCTGGGCATCGGTGTCGTCGAAGACGAGCTGGTTGAAGCCTGACCCAGCGAACTCCTGAGTCTTGGTGCCGGACAGGGCGGCGGCGTTGGCCTGTCCGGCGGCCTGGAGGCTGGCGTGGCCGGCGCCGTGCCAGGCCGGGCCGTGGCCGCCGGGGCCGGCACCGATCAGGTTGCCCTGGGCGCCGGGGCGGTGGTCGCCCGAGGCGGCCAGTGCACTGGCATCGTCCTGGGCCGCCTGGCCGCCGGGCGTGGGAGCAAGCCCTGCCTCACCACGGCCGTTGTACAGCGCACCGACCACCAGGGGCCGCTCGACATTGCCGTCGACAAAATCCACCAGCACCTCCTGGCCGATGCGGGGGATGAACTGCGCGCCCATGCCGGCGCCGGCCCAGCGCTGCAGCACGCGCACCCAGGTGCTGGCCGCGCTGGTGCCGGGGCCCTGGGGCAGGGTTTGGAAGTCGAAGCGGATGCGCACGCGGCCCAGGCGGTCCATGTGGATCTCCTCGGGCCCGCTGGCGCGCTCCTGGCCGTCGGGGCCGACGACGGTGGCGGTGAGCAGGCCCGGGGCGCTGGGCACGGGGTGGCGGCGCGCGCCGGTGCCGTCGAGCAGCTGGGGACGCCAGGGCACGCTGGCGCGGATGGCCGTGAAGGCGTTGCCGTAGCCGGTGGCGGCGGCCTGCGCGCGCAGCTCGGCGTCCAGCGGGGGAGCGGCGTCCAGCGGCGGCGCGGTGTCCAGGGCGCCTGGCGCCTGCAGCGCTGGCGCGCCCAGCGCCTGGGCGATGGCGTCGCTCAGGTCCTTGGGCAGGTTGTTGATGCCGGCGTGGGTGACGGCGGTGAGCAGGAAGCGGCGGTGCTCGGAATCAGGTTGATCGGACAGGCCGGGCAGGGCGTCCAGTTCGCTGCCGGTGAGGCGGAACCACTGGCCGGCGGTGAAGCTGCGCACGGTGGCGCGGCCCAGCCAGGTCTTGTGGCGGGCCTCGTGGGCCTGCTGCATCAGGCGGGCGGCGCGTTCGGCGTCGGCGGTGTCGGCAAAGGCCTCGGCGCCGGCGTCGTCGAAGTCCTCCAGCGCCGGGGCGCCGGGGCCGGCGAAGGCGGCGGCGGTGGGCACGCTGGCGGCCACGGCGCGCTTGGCCTGGTGGTCCCAGGCCAGCACGGTGGTGGTGGCCACGGGCAACTGGCGCCGCCCGCCGAAGGCCTGCACCGCGTCCTGCATCTGCTGCGCGCCGCTGGCGTGAAAGCGCACGCCGGCGCCGCCTGCGCCGTCCGTGCCACCCTGGGCGCTCACCGCGTCCTCGGGGCAGGCGGCGCGGGCGGGGCTGTCGGCCAGCAGCACCAGGGTGTGGCCCAGCGGGGCGTCGTCCTGGCGCTGCAGCCGCATGGCGATGCCCTCGCGCGCGAGCAGGCGCTGCACGAACGCCAGGTCGCTCTCACGGTACTGCACGGTGTAGCTGCGCACGCCGGCATGGGCGCTGGCCTGCAGGTGCGCGGCCACGCAGGGCGCCCACTGCCAGGCGGCCTGGGGGTAAGCGGCGAACAGGCTCTCGACGATCTCCACCACGCTGCGCTCCTGCCAGACCTGGCTGCGCCGGCTGTGCGCCAGCAGCGCCAGCCAGGGCTGCATGGTCAGGCGGTAGCGCGCGAAGCCGCCGTCGGCGTCCTCGGCGATGGCCTGGGTGACCAGGCCGCTGCGCGGCAGCTCGCTGCCGTCGGCCAGCCGGCTCCACAGCGTCAGGCGCTGGCCCAGGAACTGGGCGGGCTCCAGCGTGGCGTCGGGCGACAGCGTGCTCACCGACAGCGTCCAGGGCTCGTCCAGCGCCTCGTGCAGCGTCCAGGCTTCCACCAGCAGGCCGGACAGCGCGCCCTCGCCCTGCAGCCGGTACAGCCGCGTCGCCTCGGATAGCAGCACGCTGCGCAGGGTCGCGGTGATGTCCAGGGTCATGGCGGGCTCTTCTGGGATCGGGACGGGAAGTTCCGGATTAGAAACGATGCTCGGCACAAATGCCGGCTTTGGCGGTGCGCCCGCTGTCCAGCCAGCCGGCGAAGGTCCGGGCCTCGGCCGGGACGTCGGGGCCAGGCCGCAAATAGTAGCGCTGCAGCACCAGCCGGTGCTGGGCCAGGCCGTGGCCCAGCAGCGCGCACGGTGCCACCGCCGGCAAGCCTGTCCGAAATTCCGTGTGCAAGGCTTGAAGCGCCCATGCGCGTAGCCGCTTGAGGTGCTTGAGCTCAGCGGTATGCGCCGGGGCCACTGCTGGGGCGTGGCACTTCAGATTTGAGGCCGCCCGGGCAAGGATGAAAAGGACCATGGCGCGCAAGTCGGCTCGATCGTCGTCAGCGTCACCGACGAGCCGTTTCCCGGCCAGGCCCCAGCGCACGTCAAGATCGCCAATGCCATCGAGGTCCGCTTGGTCGACCAGGACCGGCTTCCTCGCTGCGCGGATCTATGAAGCTTCAGGGTGAATCCAGCAGGTCCCGCCAGCCGGGAGCTGAACTCGATGTCGTCAGTGGGCAGATCTGGATGTCGCTTGACATGGCGAGCGCTCCATCGCCCGGGACCATCTGGACGCGGCCAGAACGCACGTTGTCGCGGCAGCGTCGGGCGAGTTGCAGCCGTGCCGCCCGCGCCGGTCGCTCGGGCTCGAAGAAGTCCGCGACCAGGTACGCCAAGAGGCGGGCCCGATCTTCTGGCAGCAAGCTCGGCACCTGTGCTGCAACGTCTTCGACAGCAAGAGACCTTGCAGCGCATCACCCCACCGGCCCTGGGCCACGAAGCCCATTCGCATCCGCGGACCTCGCCGTGCCCCCTCACCACTGGAGATAGAACATGGCCTTGGCCAGCAGCACGATCGTCAGCACATGGGCAAACACGCTCAGATGCAGCCGGCGCGAGCGCGTGCCGCCCAGCACACCGCGCCGGCGCCAGACCATCGCCGTCGCGAAGTGCCCGAACACGCTCAGGGCCAGCAGGATCTTGAGACCCAGCAGCAGGCCGAAGCTGCTGGCCAGCGGCTGCGCCAGCGCCGCACGGTACTGCCACGCCAGCCCGAAGCCGGCCGCGTAGAGCACCAGCAGCACCCAGGGCATGACGGCGGTGGCGCGGTTGCCGATGGCACGCTCGACCGCCCGCATCGTCTCCTGCGGCAGGTGCCTGCGCACGCCGGCAAGCATCACCACCTCGAAGAACACCGTGCCGGCGAACGCGAGGGCGGCCAGCAGGTGCAGCGTGACCAGCAGGCCGTGGCTCATCGCGTACCCCGCCGTTCGACCGGCCTGCGCCGGCTCGCGGCCACGGGCCACTCCGTGCCCGGCAGCAGGTCGGCGAGCGTGAAGCCGTCCAGGTGCGCCAGGAAGCCCTCCAGCGCCCCGCCGAGCACGCCGGCAAGCCGGCAGGCACCGGTCAGCGTGCACTGGCTGCCGGCCGCGAAGCACTCCACCAGCGCGAAGTCCGGCTCGATGCTGCGCACCACCGCGCCGAGGTTGACCTCGGCCGGCGCGCACGCCAGGCGCATGCCGCCGCCGCGGCCACGCACCGTCTCGATCCATCCGCGCAGGCCGAGCTGGTGGGTGACCTTCATCAGGTGCGGCTCCGAGATCGCATGGGCCTGCGCGATCTCGGAGATCGTGCACAGCCGGTGGGGCTGCTGCGCCACGTACATCAGCAGGCGCAGCGCGTAGTCCGTCATCAGGGTCAAGCGCATCGGACGAGGCTCCTTCACGGCGAGGTGCGCGGCCGCGGCGGCGCGGTCGAGGCGGCCTGCGCCGTCGGCGGTGGCGCCTGGCCGATGCGCGGGCGGATCAGCATCGGCGCGAAACGCCACAGGTAGAGCGCGAAGGCGGCCACCCAGCAGGCCGCCGACGCGTGGAGCGCGGCCAGGGCGAAGGCCTCCGGCAGCAGCGCCAGCAGGCGCAGCGCGGCCGCCGCGATGACCAGCAGGTAGCAGCCGACGATCAGGCGGTCGGTGCGCAGCGGCCGCCCGAGGTGGCCCAGGGCCGTGCGCGTGACCATGCCGATGATCAGCACCGCGAAGCCCGCGACACCGATGGCGTGCACGGGCCAGGCCGCGCGTACCGGCCAGCCGCCGGCCTGCGCGGCCGCGACCAGCAGGCCGGCGCCGAGCGCCGCATAGCCCAGGTAGAGGATCCACAGCAGCGGCACGCGGCGCACGGCCCACGGCTTCCAGGCCAGGACCTGCGCCAGGGCGATCACGCCCGCCGCCGCGAGCGCCCAGGCCGCGGCCGCCGGCCGGTCCAGCAGCGAGAAAAGTAGCCCCAGCCCTGCGGCGCCGAGCTGCCAGTGGCCCGAGCGCGTGTGCATCGGGATGTCCAGGCCGGCGACGGCGCGCATCGCGAAAAACGGAATGATCCGGCGGGCCACCAGCAGCGCGATCACGGCCATGCACAGCAGCCCGAGGTTGAAGCGCTGCATCAGCAACGCATGGTCGCCCTGGCCAGCCGCCAGCAGGAACAGCGCATCGGCCGCGCCGAGCGCCAGCACCAGCAGCGGCACGCCGTAGTTGCGCCGGCTGCGCGCACCGTAGACGGCGCGGCCCAGCGCGACGGCGGCCCAGGCGAACAGCAGCAGTTCGCAGGCCGCGGCCACGCCGAAGGCCATCGCCCCGGGCAGGAGGTAGCCCGCGCGCGCCGCCAGCCACAGCAGGCTCAGCAGGCCCAGGGAACGCCCTTTCATCGGGTTGATGCCGGTCCAGTTGCTGCCCGCCGTGAACAGGAAGCCGACCGCGATGGTCGCGATGAAGCCCCACAGCATCTCGTGCGCATGCCAGACGACGCCGCCGAGCCGCCCCTGCAGCAGCTGCGGCGCGAAGATCCACAGCGCGATGGCCACGGCGGCCCAGCCGCAGCCGAGCAGGTAGAGCGGGCGAAAGCCCAGTTCCAGGAACGCGGACCACTGCGGCGGGGCGGGCGGCGGCGCCCCGGCAGGCTCCTCGATCCGCAGCAGCTCAGCCATGGGCCAGCGCCGCGGGGACCGCGTGCGGAGCGCGGCTGATCTGATAGCCCATCCACAGGCTCTGCGCGATCCGCTCGGCCATTGCGCAGGCCTGCGCGGCCATCGCCCGGTTGGGCTGCGCCGCGGCGTTCTCGCGGAACAGCCCCAGCCAATGCTGGAACAGCGCCGCGGTGAGGCCGGGCAGCGCGGCGTGCCGGGGCATCGGAGCGCCGGTGAAGCGCCCGGTGCGCCGCAGGATGGCCGACCAGAAGTCCACGAGCCGGCCGAGGTGGTGGTCCCAGTCGTCGACGTGGGCCTCGAAGACCGGCCCCAGCACCGCGTCCTGCCGCACGCGCGCGTAGAACGCGTGGACCATGTCGCGGACCTCCTGCTCGCTGCACAACTCCGTGGACGGCGCTGCCTGCTCCATGTTCGTGGCCTGCCCGATAAAGATGAACTTTGCGTATATCTTATCGCCAAGCTCCTGCCGCAGGCGCACCGCCACGGTGCGGTGCGCGGTGCGCCGGACCGCGGGTCAGCCGCCGTTGCCGGCCGTGGCCGATGGGCTGATTTCGTGGGCGGCCATCAGCTCCAGCGCCTTGACCAGCGCCGAGTGGTCGAGCTGGTCCCAGCCCTGGGCGGCGCAGGCCTGCATCAGCTGGGCCGCGCCGGCGGTCTGCGGCAGCGCCACGCCCATGGCGCGCGCGCCGGCCAGCGCCAGGCCCAGGTCCTTCTGGTGCAGCCCGATGCGAAAGCCCGGCGCGAAGGTGCGCTGGATCATGCGCTCGCCATGCACCTCCAGGATGCGGCTGGAGGCGAAGCCGCCCATCAGCGCTTGGCGCACCTTGGCCGGGTCGGCGCCGGCCTTGCTGGCGAACAGCAGCGCCTCGCCCACGGCGGCGATGTTCAGCGCCACGATGATCTGGTTGGCCACCTTGGTGGTCTGGCCGGCGCCCACGCCGCCCACGTGGGTGATGTTCTTGCCCATCTTCTCCAGCAGCGGCAGCGCCTTGGCGAAGGCGGCCTCGGTACCGCCGACCATGATGGTCAGGCTGGCCGCCTTGGCACCGACCTCGCCGCCCGAGACGGGCGCGTCCAGGTAGTCGCAGCCCAGCGCCTCGATCCTGGCGGCGAAGGCCTTGGTCTCGATCGGCGAGATCGAGCTCATGTCGATCACGGTCTTGCCCGCGCTCAGGCCCTCGGCCACGCCGTCCGCGCCGAACAGCACGGCCTGCACGTCGGGCGTGTCGGGCAGCATCAGGATGACGATGTCCGACTGCTGGGCGACCTCCCGGGCGGTGGCCAGCGGCCTGGCGCTGCTGGCGGCGATGGCGGCGTGGGTCTTGCTGCGCTGCACGTAGCACAGCGCGTGGCCGGCGTCGATGAGGTGCAGGGCCATGGGCGCGCCCATGATGCCGAGGCCGATGAATCCGATCTTCATGTGTTGCTCCTGGGGAGGGTTGTCAGGTGACGGGCGCTGGATTGAACAGCACGAGCGCATTGGCGAGCTTCCAGTGCTCGGCCCAGGTCCTGGTGCGGCCGCTGGCGACGTCCAGCATCAGCCGGAACAGCTCCCAGCCGACCTCCTCGATGCTCTTGTCGCCGGTGGCGATGGTGCCGGCGTCGATGTCCATCAGGTCGTGCCAGCGGCGCGCCAGGTCCGAGCGCGTGGCGACCTTGATCACCGGCACCTCGGCCAGCCCGTAGGGCGTGCCGCGGCCGGTGGTGAACACGTGCAGGTTCATGCCGGCGGCCAGCTGCAGCGTGCCGCAGATGAAGTCGCTGGCCGGCGTGGCGGCGTAGACCAGGCCTTTCAGGCCCTGGTGCTGGAGCTTCTCGCCGGGCGGGAGCACGCCGGCGATGGGCGCACTGCCGCTCTTGACGATGGAGCCCATGGCCTTCTCCACGATGTTGGACAGCCCGCCCTTCTTGTTGCCCGGCGTGGTGTTGGCGCTGCGGTCCACGCGGCCCTTGTCCAGGTAGGCGTCGTACCAGGCCATCTCGCGGACCATGGCCCGGGCCACCTCGGGCGTGCTGGCGCGCGCGGTGAGCTGGTCGATGCCGTCGCGCACCTCGGTCACTTCGCTGAACATCACGGTCGCGCCAGCGCGCACCAGCAGGTCGGTGCAAAAGCCCACGGCCGGGTTGGCGGTGACGCCGCTGAAGGCGTCGCTGCCGCCGCATTGCACGCCGACCACCAGCTCACTGGCCGGCACCGTCTCGCGCCGGCGCGCGTTCAGCCGCTCCAGGTGCTGTTCGGCCTGGCGCAGGATCGACTCGACCATGGACATGAAGCCCACGTGCGCCTCGTCCTGCAGGCAGACCACGTCGAGCTTGGCTGCCTCGGTGTCGCCCACGTCGGCCACGTTGCGCTCGTCCACGATGGGGATGCTGCCCGGCGGCAGCAGCCGCTCGGGCTGCAGCTTCTCGCAGCCCAGGCTGACCACCATCACCTCGCCGCCGAAGTTGGGGTTCAGCGCGATGTTGCGCACGGTGCGGATCGGGATCACCGCGTCCGGCGCGTCGATCGCCACGCCGCAGCCGTAGGTGTGCTCCAGCGCCACCACGTCGTCCACGTGGGGGTAGCGGGGCAGCAGCTCGGCCTTGATGCGCTGCACGGCGTAGTCGGTCACGCCGGCCACGCACTGCACGGTCTGGGTGATGGCCAGGATGTTGCGCGTGCCCACCGAGCCGTCCGGGTTGCGGTAGCCCTCGAAGGTGTGGCCTGCCAGCGGCGGCTGCGGCGCGGGCTGCACGGTGGCCACCGGCAGGCCTTGCAGCTCGCGCGCTGCGGGCATCTGCAGCAGCCGCTCGTGCACCCAGCTGCCGCGCGGCAGGTCCTTCAGCGCGTAGCCGATGGTCACGCCGTAGCGGCGCACGGCGGCGCCTTGCGGGATGTCCAGCAGCGCCACCTTGTGCGCCTGCGGCACCTTGTCCACCAGCGTGAGACCGTCGGGGAACACCGTGCCGGCGGGCAGGCCGCCGTCGTTGGCCACGATCGCCACGTTGTCGCTGGCGTGCATCCGGATGTACAGCGGCGGCCGGATGCCCATCGTCGAACGGTCGTCCACGATCCGCGTGCCGATCACTCGGCCTTGATGCCCGCGGCCTGGATGACCTGCGCCCACTTGGCCACCTCGGCCTTCTGGTAGGCGCCGAGCTCGGCGGGCGTCATATTGGACGGGATCATGCCGAAGCTCTTCAGCCGCGCCTGCACTTCCGGCGTGGCGACGATCTTCATGATCTCGGCGTGCAGCCGCTCCACGATGGGCTGGGGCGTGCCGGCGGGCGCGAACACGGCCTGCCAGGAACCCATGTCGAAGCCCTTCTGGCCCGCCTCGGCGATGGTGGGCACGTCCGGCAGCGACTCCAGGCGCTTGGAGCTGCTCACGGCGATGGGGCGCAGCTTGCCGGACTGGATGTGCGGGCCGACGATCAGCGTGGTGTCGAACATCATGTCCACCTGCCCGCCGATCACGTCCTGCACGGCCGGGCCGCTGCCCTTGTAGGGCACGTGCGTGAACTTCACGCCGCTCTGGTAGGCCAGCAGCTCCATCGCCATGTGCGGCGAGGTGCCGGTGCCGGGCGAGGCCGAGGACAGGCCGCCCGCCGCGGCCTTGGCCTTGCTGGCGGCCAGCACGTCGCCCAGCGTCTTGTAGGGGCTGGCGGCGGGCACCACCAGCACCAGCGGGCCGGAGCCCAGCATGGCCACCGGCGTGAAGGACTTGACCGGGTCGTAGTCGAGCTTGGCGTACAGGCTCACGTTGATGGCGTGCGAGCTGATGGTGCCGCCGAGGATGGTGTAGCCGTCGGCCGGCGCGCGCGCGGCCAGCGCGGAGCCGATGCTGCCGCCGGCGCCGCCCTTGTTGTCGATGACCACGGGCGTGCCCAGCGCCTGGCCCAGCGGCTGGGCGATCACGCGCGCCAGGGTGTCGGTGTTGCCGCCGGGCGGAAACGGCACCATGTAGGTGATGGCCTTGCCGGTGGGCCAGTGGCCCTGCGCGGCGGCGGGCAGGACGGCGAAGGCGCTGCCCAGCAGCAGGGTGCTGGCGGCCAGCAGGCGGTGGTTCAGCGTGCGGCGGTGCATGGGGGGTGTCTCCTGGTGGGGTGGGAAGGAAAGCTCAGAACCGGGGTTGCCGGCCGGTGAAGGCCGGGTCGTACTTGCGCATCTGCGCGAGGTCGTCGCGGTTGCGGATGCCGCAGCGCAGGTAGTTGTCGTGCAGGCGGGCCAGCGCCTCGCGGTCCAGCGTGACGCCCAGGCCCGGCGCGGTGGGCACGCGCAGGCTGCCCTGCTCGAAGCGCAGGCGGCCGCCTTCGACGATCTCCTCGTCCTGCCAGGGGTAGTGCGTGTCGCAGGCATAGGTCAGCTGCGGCACGCTGGCGCACAGGTGCGTCATGGCCACCAGGCTCACGCCCAGGTGGGAGTTGCTGTGCATGGACAGGCCCAGGTCGAAGGTCTTGCACAGCGTGGACAGCCGCTGCGTGGCGCGCAGGCCGCCCCAGTAGTGGTGGTCGCTCAGCACGATCTTCACGGGGCAGCCCATCTCGGCGTTGCGGCGGAACTCGGCGAAGTCGGTCACCACCATGTTGGTGGCCAGCGGCACGTCGCACTCGCGCGCCACGGCGGCCATGCCGTCCAGGCCCGGGGCCGGGTCCTCGTAGTACTCCAGCACGCCGCGCAGCTGCCGCACGATCCGCAGGCTGGTCTCCACCGTCCAGTTGGCATTGGGATCGATGCGCAGCGGCGTGCCCGGGAACGCCTCGGCCAGCGCCAGGATGCCCGCCGCCTCCTGCTCGGGCGGCAGCGCGCCGGCCTTGAGCTTGATGCTCTGGAAGCCGTACTGCCCGACCATGCGCTGCGCCTGGGCGACGAGCTGCCGGGGCGAGAGCGCCTCGCCCCAGGCGTCCGGGGCGTAGGGCTCGTCGATGTGCTCGGCGTACTTGTAGAACAGGTAGGCCGAGAACGGCACGCGGTCGCGCGCCGCGCCCCCCAGCAGGTCGACGACGGGCGCCTGCGCGAGCTGGCCCTGCAGGTCGAGCATGGCCACCTCGAAGGCACTGACCACCTTGGCCACCGTCTTGGAGACGTGGGTGCCCGGCGCCAGCGACACCTGCCGCCCCAGGAACTCCGAGGCCGCCGAGGCCTCGGGCGCGACCAGGGCCGCGACGCGGCCCTCCATCTCGTTGAGCGCCCACGGCGAAAGCCCCACCAGGGCCGGCGCGGCCTTGGCCAGCGCATCCAGCATGGGCTGGTCGCCATAGCTCTCGTTGATGCCGACCAGGCCCGAGGCCGTCTCGATCTCGATGATGGAGCGCAGCGCCCAGGGCTCGTGGATGCCGGCCGCGTTCAGCAGCGGCGGATCGCGGAAGGCGATGGGGGTGATGCGGACGTGGCGGATCGCATGGGAAGGGATCATCTTGGATGGACCAGGGATGGCTGGAAACGGGCGCCGTCTCGGTGGCAGGAGGATTCGATTCAGGAAGTACGTTGTCGGACAACCTATAAGCTATTATGATCAATCGCATGCTCGACCCGACTCCGGGGTTACCCGAATCCCCGCCCGCGCCCCCCCGGCCGCAACCCCTGCCCGGGGGCAAGGCCGGGCGCGGCGGACGCAGCCTGACCAGGCTGCTGTCGGAGGAGTTCGAGCACAAGATCCGCCAGGGCCTGCTGCGCGCGGGCGACCGGCTGCCCACCGAATCGGAGCTGGTGCGCAGCCATGGCGTGAGCCGCACCGTGGTGCGCGAGGCGATTTCCAAGCTGCAGGCCGCCGGCTTGGTGGAGACGCGCCACGGCATCGGCACCTTCGTGCAGGCGGGGCGCGAGGGCACCGGCCTCACGCTCGATGCGCGCGAACTGAACGAGTCGGTGGACGTGCTGGCCGCGCTGGAACTGCGCATCAGCCTCGAGACCGAGGCCGCGAGCCTGGCCGCGCAGCGCCGCAGCGCCGAGCACCTGCATGCGCTGCGCCAGGCCCTGGACGCCTTCGAGCACAACGCGACCGCCGGCGGCGACACCGTCACGCACGACCTGGCCTTCCACCTGGGCATCGCCCGGGCCACGGGCAACCCCTATTTCGAAGGCATCCTGGCCCTCTTCGGCACGCGGCTCATCCCGCGCACGCGCATCACCTCCCTCCAGGCGCCGGGGCACGATCCCGACTACCTGCAGCGCGTGAACCGCGAGCACGCGGAGATCTACAACGCCATTGAGCGCCAGGACGCCGATGCGGCCCGCGCCGCCATGCGCATCCACCTGACCAATTCACGCGAACGCCTGCGGCTGGCGCAAAAGCTCAGCACACCGACCGCCTGAGGCCCTCGGGGCCGACGCCGGGCGGAACCCGCGCCGGCCATCCCTCCCCGATACGCCGCCACCGCCGGCGGCCACGCCCGGCATCTTTTCCACTTGCTCCGTCGTCGAATCAGTTATACGATGACATACAACAACGAAAATCGGAGACGATCATGACCTCGCATCCCCTTCCCCGCCGCGCCGCGGCCCTGGCAATGGCCGGCCTGTGCGCCGCGCTGCTGGCCCCGGGCGCCTGGGCGGCCGACGCCTGGCCGGCCAAGCCGATCCGCATCGTCGTGCCCTATCCGCCGGGTGGCAGTTCGGACATCATCGCCCGCTCCATCAGCCAGCAGCTGTCGCAGGCGCTGCAGCAGCCGGTCATCGTCGAGAACAAGCCCGGCGCCAACGGCAACCTCGGTGCGGAGCAGGTCGCGCGCGCCCAGCCCGACGGCTACACCTGGCTGCTGTGCGACCTGGGCGCGCTGGCCATCTCGCCGTCGGTCTACACCAAGATCGCCTTCGATCCGTCCAAGGACCTGCGCGGCGCGACGATGCTGGCCTACTCGCCCCACATGCTGGTGGTGCACCCATCGGTGCCGGCCAACGACCTGCAAGAGCTGGTCGCGCTGTCGCGCCAGCGGGACCTGAACTTCGCCGTCACCGCCACCGGCAGCGCCCCGCACCTGGCGGGCGTGGAGCTGGCGCGGCTCACCGGCGCCAGATGGGTCTACGTGCCCTACAAGGGCGGCGTGCAGTCGGTGCAGGACACCGTGGCCGGCCAGACCCAGGTGCTGATGAACGGCATGCTCGCCACCTACCCGCAGGTGCAGGCCGGCAAGCTCAAGCTGCTGGGCATCTCGAAGGCGACGCGCATGCCGCTGATCGCCGACGTGCCCACGCTGGCCGAACAGGGCGCCAAGAACTTCGCGTCCGGCACATGGCAAGGCGTGGTGCTGCCGGCCAGGACGCCCGACGCGACCGTGCAGCGCATCCAGCAGGCGCTGACCCAGGCCATCCGCGCGCCCGAGGTGCGCGCGCGCCTCACCAGCCAGGGCGCCGAGGTGGTGACGATGACGCCCCTGGAAACCGACCGCTTCTTCGCCGCCGAGCGCGCGCGCTGGCACCAGGTGGTGCAGGCCGCGCAGATCCGGCTCGATTGATCGCCCCGCTCCCGTTTGTCCAACCCACCCTGTTTCAGGAACAACCCATGACCATGACTCCCCAGCACCTCAAGGACGTGATGAGCTCCGGCCTGCTCTCCTTCCCGCTGACCGACTTCGACGCCAACGGCGACTTCAACGCCAAGGGCTACGCCGCGCGGCTGGAATGGCTGGCGCCCTACGGCGCGAGCGCGCTGTTCGCGGCGGGGGGCACGGGCGAGTTCTTCTCGCTCACCAGCAGCGAGTACCCGGCGATCATCCGGACCGCCGTGGACACCTGCCAGGGCAAGGTACCGATCATCGCCGGCGCGGGCGGCCCCACGCGCTTCGCCATCGAGTGCGCGCAGGCCGCCGAGAAGGCCGGCGCCCACGGCATCCTGCTGCTGCCGCACTACCTGACCGAAGCCAGCCAGGAAGGCCTGGCCGCGCACGTCGAGGCCGTATGCCGGAGCGTGGACTTCGGCGTCATCATCTACAACCGCGGCATCAGCCGCTTCGCGCCCGAGACCGTGGCGCGCCTGGCCGAGCGCAACCCCAACCTCGTGGGCTTCAAGGACGGCGTGGGCGACATCGAGGCCATGAGCGCCATGTACCTGACCATGGGCGACCGCCTGGCCTACCTGGGCGGCCTGCCCACGGCCGAGGTCTATGCCGCGGCCTACAAGGCGCTGGGCACGCCGGTGTATTCGTCCGCGGTGTTCAACTTCGTCCCCAGGACGGCGATGCGCTTCTACGAGGCGGTGCGGAGCGACGACCACGCCACGCAGCACCAGCTGCTCAAGGACTTCTTCATGCCCTACCTGAAGATCCGCAACAAGGGCGCCGGCTACGCGGTGAGCATCGTCAAGGCCGGCGCCAAGATCGTGGGACACGACGCAGGCCCGGTGCGCGCGCCGCTGTCCGACCTGAAGCCCGCCGAGTACGAGGCGCTGGCCCAGCTCATCGGCACGCTGGAAAAGCAATGACCAGCCCCTGACGGAGACAAGCCAAGCATGAAGAAAGCCATCGCCATCCTGGTGGCAGCCGTCGCGCTCGCCGCCCACGCGGCCTGGCCCGAGAAGGCCGTCACCATCGTCGTGCCGTTCCCGCCGGGCGGCTCCACCGACACCATCGCCCGCGCCCTGGCGCAGAAGATGGGCGAGCGGCTCGGCCAGCCCTTCGTGGTGGACAACAAGCCGGGCGCCACCGGCACGCTCGGCGCCACCGCCGTCAAGCGCGCGCCGGCCGACGGCTACACGCTGATGGTGGCCTCGCTCGGGCCCTACGTCATCACGCCGCACCTGATGAAGAGCGCGCCGTACGACGCGGAGAAGGACTTCGACTACATCTCCGTGCCCGTGCAGGCGCCGAACGTCCTGGTCGCATCGCCGGCGCAGAAGGCCGCAACGGTGGCCGAGGTGGTGGCCGCGCTCCAGGCGCAGCCGGGCAAGCTCAGCTTCGCGAGCTCGGGGAACGGCTCGTCGGACCACCTGTCGGCCGAGCTGTTCTGGCAGCAGACCGGCACCTCGGGCCTGCACGTCCCGTACAAGGGCGGCGCCCCCGCCATCAACGACCTGCTGGGCGGGCAGGTCGACTTCTCGTTCCAGAACGTCAACGCCGTGCTGCCGCACATCCGCGCCGGCAAGCTGCGCGCCATTGCCGTCACCGGCGACAAGCGCTCGCCCGTGCTGCCCGACGTGCCCACGCTGGCCGAGGCCGGCGTGAAGGGTGCCGAGCTCTATTCCTGGCAAGGCCTGGCCGCGCCCAGGGGCCTGCCCGCCGACGTGAAGGCCAAGCTGGGCCAGGCCGCGGTCGACGCCATCCGCGACCCGGCCGTGGCCAAGCGCTTCACCGAGCAGGGCCTGGAGATCGTGGCCAGCACGCCCGCCGAGTTCACCGCCTTCCAGGCGCGCGAGAACGCACGCTGGAAAGCCCTGATCCAGGCCCGCAAGATCACCGTCGACTGAAGCGGCGCCGCGCCACCCCGCGGGGCATGGCGCCATCGCGGCCACGCGGCCGCCCGTACGGCAAGATGGCGCCGCCCCGACCGCCCCTTCATCCTCCACACCGACCCGCCATGTCCACCACACCCACCATCACCGAGATCGAAGTCATCCCCGTCGCGGGCCGCGACGGCATGCTGATGAACCTCAGCGGCGCCCATGCCCCGTTCTTCACCCGCAACGTGCTGCTCATCCACGACAGCGCCGGCCGCACCGGCGTGGGCGAGGTGCCGGGCGGCGAAGGCATCCGCCAGGCGCTGGAGGACAGCAGGGACGTGCTGGTCGGCCAGTCGATCGGGCAGCACCTGCAGGTGCTGCAGCGCGTGCAGAAGGCCCTGGAAGGCCGCGACACGGGCGGGCGTGGCCTGCAGACCTTCGACCTGCGCATCGCCATCCATGCCGTCACGGCCGTCGAATCCTGCCTGCTCGACCTGCTGGGCCAGCACCTGGGCGTGCCCGTGGCGGCGCTGCTGGGCGAAGGCCAGCAGCGTGCGCGCGTCGAGATGCTGGGCTACCTGTTCTTCGTCGGCCCCAGCGACAGGACCGGCCTGCCCTACGTCAAGCCCGGCGAGGACGCGACGGGCAGCGATGACTGGGCCCAGGTGCGCCACATGGAAGCCATGACGCCCGAGGCCATCGTGCGCCAGGCCGAGGCCGCGCATGCGCGCTACGGCTTCAACGACTTCAAGCTCAAGGGCGGCGTGCTCGCGGGCGAGCAGGAGGTCGAGGCCGTCACCGCGCTGGCCAGCCGCTTTCCCGGGGCCCGCGTCACGCTGGACCCCAACGGAGGCTGGCTGCTCAAGGACGCCATCCGCCTGATGCGCGACATGCGCGGCGTGCTGGCCTACGCCGAAGACCCGTGCGGCGCCGAGGAAGGCTTCTCGGGCCGCGAGGTGATGGCCGAATTCCGGCGCGCCACCGGCCTGCCCACCGCCACCAACATGATCGCCACCGACTGGCGCCAGATGGTGCACGCGCTGTCGCTGCAATCGGTGGACATTCCGCTGGCCGACCCGCATTTCTGGACCATGGCCGGCTCGGTGCGCGTCGGCCAGACCTGCCGCGACTGGGGCCTGACCTGGGGCTCGCACTCCAACAACCACTTCGACATCTCGCTGGCCATGTTCACCCACGTGGCCGCCGCCGTGCCCGGCAAGGTCACGGCCATCGACACGCACTGGATCTGGCAGGACGGGCAGTCCCTCACGCAGAACCCGCTCACGATCCGGGGCGGCTTCGTCGAGGTGCCCCGGACCCCCGGCCTGGGCGTGACGGTGGACCGCGCGGCCCTGCAGCGCGCCAACGCCCTGTACATGGAACACGGCCTGGGCGCGCGCAACGACGCCATGGCCATGCAGTACCTGATCCCGGGCTGGGCCTTCGACAACAAGCGCCCCTGCATGGTGCGCTGACGCCGGCCCGGACAAGCGACACGACAGAGCAGCAACCGACGACCGACAGGCAAGCAGCATGACCCAACACCCCAACCTCATCGCCGGCCACTGGACCCCCGGCCAGGCCTACGCGCCCAACCTCAACCCCAGCGACCTGGCCGACGTGGTCGGCGAGTACGCCCAGGGCGATGCCGCCGACGTAGAGGCCGCCGTCGCCGCCGCCGCCGCCGCGTTCCCTGCCTGGAGCACCTCGGGCATCCAGGCCCGCTCCGATGCGCTCGACAGGATTGGCTCGGAGATCCTGGCGCGCAAGGAGGAGCTGGGCGAGCTGCTGGCCCGCGAGGAGGGCAAGGTGCGCGCCGAGGCCATCGGCGAGGCCGCCCGCGCCGGCCAGATCTTCAAGTTCTTCGCCGGCGAGTGCCTGCGCCTGGCCGGCGAGACGCTGCCCTCGGTGCGCCCGGGCATCGGCGTGGAGATCACGCGCGAGCCCATCGGCGTGGTCGGCCTGATCACGCCGTGGAACTTCCCGATCGCGATCCCGGCCTGGAAGATCGCCCCGGCCCTGGCCTTCGGCAACTGCGTGGTGCTCAAGCCCGCCGACCTGGTGCCCGGCTGCGCCTGGGCGCTGGCGGACATCATCCACCGCTCGGGCATCCCGGCCGGGGTGTTCAACCTGGTGATGGGCCGCGGCCGCGTGATCGGCGACGCGCTGGTGCACCACCCCGGCGTGGCGGCCATCAGCTTCACCGGCTCGGTGGGCGTGGGCCGGGGCATCGCGGCGGCCTGCGTGGCCGCCGGCAAGAAGGTGCAGCTGGAGATGGGCGGCAAGAACCCGCAGGTGGTGCTGGACGACGCCGACCTGGCGCAAGCCGTCGAACTGAGCGCGCAGAGCTGCTTCTATTCCACCGGCCAGCGCTGCACGGCATCGAGCCGCCTGATCGTCACCGACAAGATCTACCCCGCGTTCGTCGAGGCGCTCAAGCAGCGGATCGCAGCGATCAAGGTCGGCGCCGCGCTGGCCGCCGGCACCGACATGGGCCCGGTGGTCAGCCAGGCGCAGCTGGAGCAGGACCTGTCGTATGTCGAGATCGGCCGCTCCGAGGGCGCGCGGCTGGTCAGCGGCGGCGACCGCGTGGCCTGCCACACCGGCAGCGGGCACGAGGGCTATTTCATGGCGCCGGCGCTGTTCGCCGACACCACGCCGGCCATGCGCATCAACCGCGAGGAGATCTTCGGCCCGGTGGCCAGCGTGATCCGGGTGCAGGACTACGAGGAGGCGCTGGCCGTGGCCAACGACACCGAGTTCGGCCTGTCCGCGGGCATCGCCACCACCAGCCTGAAGTACGCCACGCACTTCAAGCGCCATGCGCAGGCCGGCATGGTGATGGTCAACCTGCCCACGGCCGGGGTGGACTACCACGTGCCCTTCGGCGGGCGCAAGGGCTCCAGCTACGGCCCGCGCGAGCAGGGCCGCTACGCCCAGGAGTTCTTCACCACCGTCAAGACGGCCTATATGCTGGCGTAGGGCGCATCCCGGCAAGCGCCCTCGCGGCGTCCGCTGGCAGCCAGGCCCGCGCGGGCCGCGCCCCCAGACCCTAGGCGGCGGCCGAGCGCCGCACCCGCACCGGCGCGGACTTGTACGACGGCGTGCCGCTTTCCGGGTCGATGAAGTCCAGCGGGACCAGCACGTTGGCCTCCGGGTAGTAGGCGCCGATGGCGCCGGGCGCGATGTCGTAGGCGATGGCCGTGAACTTCTCCAGGCGGCGCGCGAGCCCCGGCAGCGCGGTCTCGATGTCGACCAGGTCGCCGTGCGCGATCCCGTTGGCGGCGAGGTCCGCCTCGTTCATGAACACCACGTCCCGCCGGCCGAACACGCCGCGGTAGCGATCGTCCAGCGCATAGATCGTGGTGTTGTACTGGTCGTGGCTGCGCAGCGTCACCAGCCGCAGCACGCCTTCGGCGAAGACCGCCGGGTCCTCCGCCACGCCGCCGTACACCGAGAACATCGCCTTGCCCGTCGGGGTGTTCCAGCGGCGCTCGGTCGGCGGGATCGGCATGCGGAAGCCGCCCGGCTTGCGGATGCGCAGGTTGTAGTCGTCGAAGCCCGGGATGGTGCGTTCGATCAGGTCGCGGATCCGGTCGTAGTCGGCCACCAGGTCGGCCCACGGCACCTTGCTGTGCGGCAGCGTCGCCTGCGCGATGCCGGCGACGATCGCCGGCTCGGAGAGCAGGTGTTCGGAGGCCGGCGCGAGCTTGCCGGCCGAGGCGTGCACCATCGACATCGAGTCCTCCACCGTGATCGACTGGCGCCCGCTCGCCTGGACGTCGAGCTCCGTGCGTCCCAGGCAGGGCAGCACGTAGGTCTCCCTGGCCACCAGCAGGTGCGAGCGGTTGAGCTTCGTGGCGACGTGGACGCTCAGGTCGAGCCGGCGCATCGCGGCAAAGCTCTGGCCGGCATCGGGCATCGCGACCGCGAAGTTGCCGCCCAGGCACAGCAGCGCCTTCGCGGTGCCGGCGACCATCGCCTGCATCGCCGCGACCGCATCGTGCCCGTGCGCCGCCGGCGGCCTGAAGCCGAACACCTCCTCGATCTTCTTCAGGAAGGGTGCCGTCGGCTTCTCGGTGATCCCGACCGTCCGGTTGCCCTGGACGTTCGAATGGCCGCGCAGCGGGCAGATGCCCGCGCCGGGCTTGCCGACGTTGCCGCGCATCAAGAGCAGGCTGGCGATCAGGCGCACCGAGCCCGTGCCCCGGTTGTGCTGGGTGATGCCCATGCCGTAGGTGACGATGGCGGCCCTGGCCTGCGCATAGGCGCCGGCCACCTGCTCCAGCTGCGCGCGGCGCAGGCCGCTCGCGCGCTCGATGTCGGGCCACGCCGTCGCGCGCAGGTCGGCGGCGAAGGCGTCGAATCCCCCGGTGTGCGCGGCGATGAACGCATGGTCCAGCACGGTGCCGCCGCGCTCGGCGTCCAGCGCGAGCAGGGCCTTGGCCACGCCCTTGAGCGCGGCCGCGTCCCCGCCCGCGCGCACCTGGAAGTAGGTCGAGGCGATGCGGGTCGAGCCGAGCGTCGCCATCTCGGCCACGTTCTGCGGGTCGGCGAAGCGCTCCAGCGCGCGCTCCCTGAGCGGGTTGAAGACGATGATCGGCACCCCGCGGCGCGACGCCTCGTGCAGCGTACCCATCATGCGGGGGTGGTTGGTGCCGGGGTTGTGGCCGATCGAGAGGATCAGGTCGCAGTGCTCGAAGTCGTCGAGCGACACCGTGCCCTTGCCGATCCCGAGCGACTGCGGCAGGCCCACGCTGGTCGCCTCGTGGCACATGTTGGAGCAGTCGGGGAAGTTGTTGGTGCCGTACTCGCGCGCGAACAGCTGGTACAGGTAGGCCGCCTCGTTCGAGGTGCGGCCGGAGGCGTAGAACTCCACCTGGTCGGGCGGCAACCCGCGCAGGATCTCGCCGATGCGGCCGAACGCGTCCTCCCACGCGACGGCGCGGAAGGTGTCGGTGTCCCGGTCGTAGACCAGCGGGTGCGTGAGCCGGCCCATGTCCTCCAGCGCGTGGTCCGGCAGCTCCCGCAGCGCGCTCACCGTGTTCGCGGCGAAGAACTCGGGCCGCACGCGCTTGCTGGTCGCCTCCCAGGCGACGGCCTTGGCGCCGTTCTCGCAGAACTGGAAGGTGGACTTGTGTTCCTTGTCGGGCCAGGCGCAGCCCGGGCAGTCGAAGCCGTCGGGCTGGTTGGTGCGCATCAGCGTGATCGGCGCCTTCAGCGTCTCCATCTGCACGTGGATCGCCTGCGCCGTCGCGCGCAGCGCGCCCCACCCGCCGGCGGGGGCGTCGTAGCGTCGGATGCCAGGGACTTCGCGTCGATCGGCCATGGGAGAGAAAACTGGATGGGGAGGAACGGCGAGCGTAAGCGTTCGGCGCGGGGACGCCAAGGCACAGTTCGGCGCCGGGCCGGCGGCCCGGCTGCACTCCCGCGCCGCCGGCCCGCGTGCCATGCCAGCAAGGCGTCGCGCCGCCGAAAACGGGGGAAAATCCCGGGCTGCGATCCGTCGCCGGGCCGCCGGGATCCAGCATCCACGCCGCCTGCCCCCATTCCTTCCACCCCTGCCGGGGCCACGGTCCGCCCCGGCGCGCCCCCTCCGCCGCCCGCCATGCGCCGCATCCGATTCCTGACCGGCCGCCACCGCAGCCCCTCGACCAACCGCCTGCTCGGCCTGGTGCTGGCCTTCAACGCGGGCACGGTCAACGCGGGCGGCTTCCTGGTGCTGCACCGCTACACCTCGCACATGACGGGCTTCGCCTCGCAGCTGGCCGACGGCGCGGCGCTGGGCGATTCGCTGCTGGTGCTCGGCGCGCTCGGCGCGCTACTGGCCTTCCTGTGCGGCGCGGCGACCACGGCGCTGCTGGTCAACTGGGGGCGCCAGCACCAGCTTGCCAGCGTCTACGCGCTGCCGCTGCTGCTGGAGGCGATGCTGATGCTGCCGTTCGGGCTGATGGGCGCGATCACGCTGAGCTGGCAGACGCCGTTCGCGGTGCCGCTGACGGTGCTGCTGCTGTCCTTCATCATGGGGCTGCAGAACGCGGTGGGCTCCAAGACCTCCGGCGGCAGCATCCGCACCACGCACATGACCGGCAACGTGACCGACCTGGGCATGGAGCTGGGCAAGATGCTGTACCTGAACCGGTACGCCGCGCCCGGCGCCCCGGTGCGCCACAACCGCGGCAAGCTGCGGCTGACGGCCGGGCTGCTGGCGTGCTTCGTGCTGGGCGGGCTCATCGGCGCGCTGGGCTTCAAGCACCTGGGCTTCGTCTGCGTCGTGCCGCTGGCCGCGCTGCTGCTGGCGCTGTCGCTGCCGCCGCTGGGGCGCGACCTGCCGCGGCTGCGCCGCCTGCTGCTGCGGCGGGCCTGAGGGCCGGCGCCACCCGGGCCGGCCGGCTCGGCCGAGCGCATCGACCACGGCGTGCAGAGCACGCCGCTGCCCCCCGGGGCCGGCCGGCTCACCGCGCCTCCTGCGCGATCTGGCCGCGCGCGGGCGCGGCGCCGCCGCCCAGCACGACGACGCGGTCGGCGCTGGCGATGGTCTCGGGCCGGTGCGCCACGATGATGCGCGTGAGCGCCAGGCCGCGCACGGCCTCGTTCACGCTGCGCTCGCGCGCCACGTCCAGGTGGCTGGTGGCCTCGTCGAGCACCAGCACGCGCGGCCGGCGGTACAGCGCGCGCGCCAGCAGGATGCGCTGCTTCTGCCCGCCCGAGAGCACCGTGCCCATGTCGCCGACCAGCGTGTTGTATTGCATCGGCATGGCGGTGATCTCATCGTGCACCGCCGCCAGCCGCGCGCAGGCCTCGATGCGCTCGTGGTCCGGCACCGGCTCGAAGAAGCAGATGTTCTCGCCGATCGATCCGGCGAACAGCTGGTCGTCCTGCATCACGCAGCCCACGGCGCCGCGCCAGGCCGCCAGGCCCACGCGCGCCAGCGGCCGGCCGCCGACCTCGATGCTGCCGGCGCCGGGCTGCAGCAGGCCCAGGATCAGCTTGACCAGCGTGGTCTTGCCGCAGCCCGAAGGGCCGACGATGGCGACCGACTCGCCCGGCTCGATGCGCAAGCTGAAGTCCTGCAGCACCGGCGGCTCGGTCTCGGCATGGCGGAACGACACGTTCTTCAGCTCGATCGCCCCGTCCGCGGGCACGGCGCCGGCGGGCTCGCCGGCGGCCTCCTCCACCGGCGCCAGCGCGATGTCGCCCACGCGCTCGGTGTGCAGCGCCAGCATGCGCAGCTGCAGCGCGTTCTCCACCAGCGCGGCGGTACGCTGCATGAACTGCGAC
The DNA here is from genome assembly GCF_047601025.1 of Pseudorhodoferax sp. Taxonomy (NCBI): domain Bacteria; kingdom Pseudomonadati; phylum Pseudomonadota; class Betaproteobacteria; order Burkholderiales; family Comamonadaceae; genus Pseudorhodoferax; species Pseudorhodoferax sp. The sequence continues at coordinate 4,116,560 of NZ_JASGJZ010000001.1, read as the reverse complement.
TTGTAGGACACGAAGGCGTACAGCATGCCGACCGAGAAGGCCGAGCCCTGGCCCACGTCCAGCACCAGCAGCGCGCCCAGCCACAGCGTGGCGGCGTTCTCGATGCCGAACAGCGCGCCCTGGGCGGTCTGGTAGACCAGGCCCAGCCGCTTGACGCGGATGCCGGCGTTGAACTCGTCCACGACCAGGTTCTGCCAGCCGGCGCCGCGCTGCGCCTCGCGGCCCAGCAGGCGGATGCTCTGCATGCCGCGCACGCTCTCCAGCAGGTGGCTGTGCTGGCGCGCACCGCGCACGATCTGCTCCTCGGTCGCCAGCCGCAGCGGCGCGTACAGCGCCAGCCGCAGCGCGGTGTACAGCCCGGCCGCCAGCAGGGCCACGGCCGCGAGCCTGGCGCTGTAGAGCAGCATCATGGCCAGCGTGGCGAGCGCCATCACGCCGTCGATCAGCGCCTCCAGGCAACTGGTGGTCAGCGTGCGCTGCAGCGCGCCGAGCGAGTCGAAGCGCGACATCACGTCGCCCACGTGGCGCTTCTCGAACCAGGCCATCGGCAGGCGCAGCAGGTGGCGCAGCAACCGCGTCATCAGCTGCAGGTTCAGCTGGGTGCCCAGCACCACCAGCAGCCAGGCGCGCAGCGCGGTGACGGCGGTCTGCAGCAGCGCCAGCAGCACGAAGCCCACGCCCAGCACGGCGACCAGGTCGCGGTCGTGCGCGACCAGGGCCTGGTCTACCACCCATTGCATGTGGAACGGGCCGGCCAGCGCGAACACCTGCAGCACCAGCGCCAGCACCAGGACCTGCGCCAGCGCGCCGCCCAGGCCCGGCAGCCGGCCGACCAGCGACGCCAGGCGCACGCGCTGGCGCTCGCGGCGCGGCTGGAAGGCCGGCAGGGGCCGCAGCTCCAGCGCCACGCCGGTGAAGTGACGCGAGAACTCCGCCAGCGCCAGCACGCGGCGGCCGACGGCCGGGTCGTGCAGCACCAGCTGGTCGCCGTCGATGCGCACCAGCACCACGAAATGGTTGAAGTCCCAGTGCAGCACGCAGGGCAGCTGCAGCTGCGGCAAGGCGTCCAGGTCCAGCCGCAGCGGGCGCGGCGCCAGGTCCAGCGCGCCGGCCACGCGCATCAGGTCGGTCAGCGTGGAGCCCTTCAGCGACACCGCGTGGCGCCCGCGCAGCGTGGCCAGGTCGATGCGGTGGCCGTGGTGGGACGCCACCATGGCCAGGCAGGCCAGGCCGCATTCGGCGGCCTCGGTCTGCACCACGACGGGGGTGCGGCGGCCGAGCGAGAAGTCCAGCATCCTCATACCCTCCCGGCCACCGAGTACAGCGGGTCGAACAGCCACTCCAGGATGCGGCGCCGGTCGATCCACACGTCCGCGTCGAACACCATGCCGGCGCGCAGCGCCACGCCCTCGCCATAGGCCTGCACCTGCTGCGCGGGCAGGCGCACGGTGACGCGGTAGACGGGCTCGGTGACCGGCAGCGGCAGGCTGGCCTCGCCCGGCTGGATCACCGAGCGGCCGACCTGCAGCACCTCGCCCAGGTGGTGGCCGAAGCGCTGGTACGGGAAGGCCTGGTAGCGCAGCGCCACGGCCTGGCCGGGCCGCACGAAGCCGACCGCGCGCGTGGGCACCAGCAGCTGCGCCTGCAGCTCGGCCCCGGCCGGCAGGATGGACAGCAGCGGCGTGCCGGGCTCGGCCTGCTGGCCGGCGTCGACCAGCAGCGTGGTGACGGTGCCGTCCACCGGCGCCGTCACCGCCACGCTGCGGCGCACGTCGGCTTCGGTCAGCTGCTGGTCGAGCTCGGAGATCTGGCGCTCGATCGCGGCCGCGTTGTTGGCGCGCCGCAGGCTGCTGGCGGCCAGCTCGCTGCGGGCCGCCGCCAGGTCGCCGGCCAGCGCGGTGGCGCTGCGGCGCAGGCTGGCGAGTTCGGCCTGCAGTTCGATCAGGGCCTCCTGCCGGCCCTGCAGCGCGGCCTCGGACAGGAATTTCTCGGACACCAGCATGGCGTCGCGGCGCACGCCGCGCTCGGCGCTGGCGATGCGCCGCATGTGCAGCGCGACCTGGTCCCGCGCCTCGCCCTGCTGCTGCTCCAGCCCGCGCACGCGCTGCGCCAGCGCAGCGGTGCCCAGGGCGTCGATCTCGGCTTGCTTGGACAGTTCGCGCCGCAGGCTGTCGCGCCGCTGCGCCATCTCGCGGCGCACGGCGGCCTGCGTGTCGCGCCGGTCGTCGCTGGCGCGCTCGCTGGAAACCACCAGCAGCACCTCGCCCCGGCGCACCGCCCGGCCTTCGGCGACCTGCAGCCGCGCGACCTGGCCGGCCTGCGGCGTGAACACCTTGACCAGGCCGGCCGTGGGCGCGAGGTAGCCGCTGACGTGCTCCTTGCGCGTGTACTGGCCCCACAGGCCGAAGCCGACCAGCACCAGCGCCGCGGCGGCCGCGCAGGCCACCAGCAGGCGCTGGCCCGGCAGCGGCGCCAGCAGCACCTCGCCGGCCAGGCGGTCCTGCTGGTGGCGCAGGGCTTCGGGGCGGAACATGGCCCGGCCCTACGCCCGTGCCTGCGCCAGCGGCACGGCCGGATCGGCGGCCGCGCGGATGGCCTCGCCGGGCTTGAAGTTCAGCGTCGCCACCTGCGGGCAGCGCCGGCAGGCGGAGACGCCCTCCTGCTTCCACCAGACGCATTGCGGGCGGATCGCGCAGCGCGGCAGGCGCTCGACCACGATGGGCGCCAGCGCCGCCGTCTTGCGCGCGAGCCGGCAGACGTGCCCGCCCGCGTCGAAATGCCCGCAGGCCGAGCCCACGCAGGGCGAGGCCATGCGGAAGACCTCGGCCGGATCCACCGGCGCCGCCAGCGCGCGGATCTCGCCCGTCAGCGGCACGGCGTGCTCCAGGTAGTCCGCACGCGGCTGGTCCACGCTGCCGACGACGACGGCGAACACCCGGGCCCCGGGCAGGTCCGGATGGGCGCTCGGGCACAGCGGCACCGAAGGATCGGAGGCCATGGCCGCGCCTCAGAACTGGCGCTGCAGGCCCACGGCGACGTTCACCGCCGGGTTGGCCACCGCCTGGCCGAGGCCCTGCGCCAGCAGCGGCCCCACCCAGTCGCCGGGGCGGATCTGCAGCACCGGCTGCTGCAGCACGGCGACCTCGCGCAGCGACAGCGCGCCGCCGACCTGGCCGGCCTGTTCGGGGCTCAGTTCCTGCAGCGACCCGCGCGCGGCCAGCGCGCGCTCCACGGCCTGACCTGCCAGCCGGGGCAGGTCTTCTTCTCTCGGCTTCCTCGATGTCGTCATGGCGTACTCCTTGAATCGACGGGTTGATGGTCACAGCGGCCAGGATCGACCGCCGCACTGCACAAGGTAGGCGCGGCGGGGCCGGCCGGCATCGTTAGAAGCTGGTAGTGCGGGGGCCGGGCTTCATCACTTCTGCCAATGCGCATGACCTGCGGCACTTGTGGTAGCGCCGCGCGGCGGCCAAGCTTGCGGCATGCCGAGCCCCCACGTCGCCGTGGCCCTGGTCGAGGACGAACCCGCGGTGCGCGAGCGCTTCGTCCAGGCCATCGCCGCCAACCCCCAGCTGCGGTTGCTGCACGCCTGCGGCACCGGCGCGTCCATGCAGCGCTGGATGGCCGACCACGCGGTCGACGTGCTGCTGGTCGACCTGGGCCTGCCCGACCTGCCGGGGCTGGAGGTGATCCGCCACGCGCGGCGCGTGCAGCCGGCCTGCGAGGTGATGGTGATCTCGGCCTTCGGCGACGCCGCGCACATGGTGCAGGCCTTCGAGGCCGGCGCCCGCGGCTACCTGCTCAAGGACGGCTCGCAGGACGAGCTGGCCCGCCACGTGCTGGCCCTGCACGCCGGCGGCTCGCCGATGTCGCCCATCATCGCGCGCCAGCTGCTGGGCCGCTGGCGCGCGCAGGCGCCCGCCCCGCCGGCCCGCGCGCAGCCGCGCACCGGCGGCATGGAGGGCCTGTCGGCGCGCGAGCACGACGTGCTGCGGCTGGTGGCGCGCGGCTGCAGCTACCACGAGGCCGGCGCCTGCCTGGGCATCGCCACCTCCACGGTGCAGGCCCACGTGCGCAGCATCTACGCCAAGCTCGAGGTGCACAGCAAGACCGAGGCCGTCTACGAGGCGCGCCAGCTCGGCCTGCTGGACTGCTAGCGGCGCCGCGGACGTCCATGGGTGCGTGCATCGCCGCCTGGTGCCTGCTGCTGGCACTATGGCCGGTGCCGGCGCCGGCCGGTACCGCGCAGGCCGTGGCCGTGATCACGCAGGCGGACTTCGTGCTGCGGGACGACGCGGCCCCGCCGCCGGACGGCGCGGACTGGGCCCCGGTGCGCCTGCCGGACAGCTGGTCCGCCACGCGGCGCGAGGCCCAGGGCATCGGCTGGTACCGCATGGCCTTCCGGCACGACGCTGCCGCCGGCGGCAGCGTCGGCATCCTGGTGCGGCGGCTGTCGATGAACGGCGAGTTCTTCGTGAACGGCGTGCGCGTGCTCTCCGGCGGGCGCATGCACGAGCCCGTCACGCGCAACTGGAACACGCCGTTCTTCGTCGAGGTGCCGGCGCCGCTGCTGCGCCCGGGCGCCAACCGGCTGGACATCCGCGTCTACGCCTACCGCAACGCCAACGGCGGGCTGGGCACGGTGCGCGTGGGGCCGCCGCAGCCGCTGCGCGACGAGCACGCCTTCCTGTACGCGCTGCACGTCAAGGGCGCGATCGTCTCGTTCGCCGTCGCGCTGGTGGCGGCCTTCATCGGCATCGCCTGCTGGTGGCGCATGGGGCGCGCGCCGCTGTACGGCCTGTTCGGCCTGGCCATGCTGGCCTGGGCGCTGCGCTACGCGAACTACTTCGTGCAGGACGTGCCGCTGCCGCCGCTGGCCTACGCGCTGGCCGTCAACTCCGCGCAGGGCTGGTTCTTCATCTTCTTCACGCCGTTCCTGCTGCGGCTGGCGGGCCGGCACTGGCCGCGGCTGGAGCGGGCGCTGCCGGCCGTGGGCCTGCTGGGCATGGCCGGCATCTGGGCGGCCTTCCAGGGCTGGGTGCCGCTGGGCTGGGTCATCGGGCTGTGGCTGTGCCTGTGGGCGCCCGGCTCCGCGCTGCTGCTGGCCGCGGTCACCCGGCACGCCTGGCGCCAGCGCACGGCGCCGGCGGTGCTGGCCGCGGCCGTGGCCTGGCTGTACGTGCCGCTGACCGTGCGCGAGCTGCTGATCACCGCCAACCTGCTGCCGTTCGACACCAGCTACGTCGCCCACTACGTGGGCGTGCCGCTGGCGCTGCTGATCTGCTGGATGCTGGTCGACCAGGTCGTCGATTCGGCCGGCGCCGCCGCGCGCGCCGAGCTGGCGCGCGAACGCGCCGCCTTCGACGAGCGCCGGCGCATCACGCAGGACATGCACGACGGCCTGGGCCTGCAGCTGAACGCGGCCCTGCGCCTGGCCGAGCGCAGCCCGGGCGAGGGCCCGGCCCTGGCCGGCGCGCTGCGCGCCTGCCTGGACGAGCTGCGGCTGATCGTCGACGCCTCGGCCTCGGGCACCGGCGAGCTCCTGACGCAGCTGGCCAACCTGCGCTTTCGGCTGCAGCCCCGGCTGCAGGCCATCGGCCTGCAGCTGCACTGGCGCATGGACGCCTTTCCCGACGAGCTGGTGCTGCCACCCGCGGCGGCGCTGCAGCTGCTGCGCCTCGTGCAGGAGGCCGTCAACAACGTGGTCAAGCACGCCGGGGCGCGCAGCATCACCTTCGAGACCCTCGCCGCCCCGGCACCGGACCGGCTGGTGCTGGAGATCCGCGACGACGGCCAGGGCTTCGACACCACGGCCAGCCCGACCGTCGGCCACGGGCTGGCCGGCATGCGCCAGCGCGCCGCCGCGGCCGGCGCGCGGCTGGACATCCGCTCCGGCGCCGGTGGCACCTGCCTGCGCCTCACCCTCCCCGTCCGGCCCGCGCCGCCCGGCCCTCCCCTCGCATCCGGAGCCCTGCCATGCACCCCACCCTGATCGCCGTCGCCAGCACCCTGTTCCAGCGCCTCGCCAGCGCGCCGGCCCCCGGAGACACCCCGCCGCCGCCCGCCACCCGCTTCAACGGGCTGCGGCTGTTCGCCGGCAACGGCGAGGCCTGGCAGGCCAAGCGCGCGCTGATCGCCGAGGCCACCGCCACGCTGGACCTGGCCTACTTCATCGTCGAACCCGGCGACGCCACCACCGCCCAGCTGCTGCAGGACCTGCGGGCCGCGGCGCGGCGCGGCGTGCGCGTGCGGCTGCTGGCCGACTACCTGATGACCGTGCGCCAGACCGATGCACTGCGCGCCCTGGCCGCCGAGCCCGGCCTGCAGGTGCGCCAGTACGGCGCGCCGCCGCCAGACTGGCTGCAGGCGCTGGCCGAGGCCGGCATCGACGCCGACGCCTTCATCACCGGCCTGTCCGCCGGCAACGCCAGCCAGGTCGTCGCCGCGCTGCAGGGCAGCCCGCTGTTCCCCCGGCGCTGGATCGACGCGCTGCGCGCGCCGGCGCAGGCGCCGTCCGCCTCGCCGCTGGCCCAGGCCGCCCAGGTGTTCGGCCACCTGGCCGGCCTGGCGCGCGAGCCGCTGGGCTGGTTCGCCGACGGGCTGCCGGCGGCCGGCCCGCTGCACCAGCTGCCCGCCATCGTGGCGGGCCTGCACACCTTCCTGCACCGCACGCACCACAAGCTGCTGCTGGCCGACGGCCGGCGCTTCATCATGGGCGGGCGCAACCTGGCCGATGCCTACCAGCGGCCCGATCCGCCGCAGGGCCATCCGTTCTGGGACCTGGACATCCATGCGCAGGACAGCCGGCCGGCGAGCCTGGAGCACCTGGCGGCCTTCGAGGCGCTGTGGGCCGCGGGCCACGACGTCGCAGGCGCGGCCGCGCCGCCCGCCACGGTGGCCGTTGTGGCCGCCGAGCCCGCCGCCCCGGCGCCCGCCCTGCCCGCGCCCGGCGGCCCGGTGCGCACGCTGGCGGACCTGGACGGCTGCATCGTCAACGGCCTGTCCGGCCCCGGCGAGGCCGCGATCACCGACACCTACGTCCGCCACGTCCGCGCGCTGGCGGCCAGCGGCGCCGGCGGCACCATCGACATCGTCAGCGCCTACCTGTTCCTGGACGACGACGGGCGCAGCAGCCCCGCGCTGCGCGCGCTGCGCGCCTGCCTGCTGGAGGCGGCGGCGGCCGGCATCACGGTCAACCTGCGGACCAACGCGCTGGCCACCACCGACCTGCGGCCGGTCAACGCCGCCTTCTACCGCCAGGCCGCCGCGCTGATCGCAGGCGGCATCCGCGTGTTCGAGCTCAAGCCCGGCCACGGCTCGCTGCACGCCAAGGCCGCGGCGATCGGCGACGACGTGCTGCTGATCGGCTCGTACAACATGGACCCGCGCAGCGAGCTGTACGACAGCAACAACCTGATCGTGCTGCGCGACCCCACCGGCGCGGCTACCGCCACCTTCCGCAGCCTGTTCGTCGAGCCGGACTGCTGGGCGCCGCTGACCGCCGAAGCCGCCGCGCAGCTGCAGCAGGAAACGGCGCAGAGCGCCCGGCGCACGCTGCTGTTCGAGCCGCTGCTGTAGCGCCGCCGCCGGACGGTCAGAGCTGGGCCGTCGGAAGCGGCGAACGCATCGACCGCCCCCACGGCGGGGTGCGCCGGACCCCAGGCGCAGGCGCGAGCCGCCACCCTGGCGTGGCGCCAGGGCAAGGACCGCGCAGCTCAGGCCTTCAGCAGGTCGGCCAGCGTGCGCGCGACGACCTTGGTCGCGCGGCGCAGGTCTTCCAGCACGATGTGCTCGTCGGCGCGCTTGGCGTTGGATTCGAGCACCGTGCGCGGGCCGGCGCCGTAGATCACGGCCGGGATGCCGCGCTCGCAGAACAGGCGCGCGTCGGTGTACAGCGGCGTGCCCCAGGCTTCCACCGGCTCGCCGAACAGCGCGGTGGCGTGGGTGCACAGGGCGTCGACCAGCGGCTTGTTGCCGGGCAGCGGCTGCATCGCGTGGGCCAGCAGGATGCGCTTGATCTCCACCGTGATGCCGGCCTGCCCCGCGGCGGCCTGCTCGATGATGCCGCGCAGCCGCGCCTCCACCGCCACCGGGTCCTCCTCGGGGATCATGCGGCGGTCCACCTTCAGCACCACCTTGCCGGGCACCACGTTGGTGTTGGTGCCGCCGGCGATCTGGCCGACGTTGATGTAGCCGTGGTTGATGCCCTTGACGGCACTGCGGGTCTTGCGCAGCTCGCCGTTCTCGGCGTACAGCGCCGAGAGGATGCGCGTGGCGGCCTGCAGCGCGTCCACGGCCGTCTCGGGCACGGCCGCGTGGCCCATCCGGCCGTGCACCGTGACCTCCATCTGCAGGCAACCGTTGTGCGCGGTGACGACCTGGTAGCTGAAGCCGGCGGCGATCTCCAGGTCCGGCTTGGTCAGGCCCTGCGCCAGCAGCCAGCCCGGGCCGAGCTCGCCGCCGAACTCCTCGTCGTAGGTGAACAGCAGGTCCACGCCGCCGGCCAGCGGCATGCCGGCCGCCTCCAGCGCGCGCACGGCGAAGCTGAAGGTGGAGAAGTCGCACTTGCTGACGGCCGCGGCGCGGCCGTAGAGCCGGCCGTCCGCGACCTCGCCGCCGTACGGGTCGTGCGTCCAGCCCTCGCCGGGCGGCACCACGTCGCCGTGCGCGTTCAGCGCCACGATCCGGCCGCCCGGGCCGTAGCGGCGCTGCACCACGAGGTTGGTGATGGACTGCAGGCCGTAGTCGTGCACGGTCTGGGCGGGCACCGCGTGGGCCTGGGCCTCGAAGCCGAAGCCCTGCAGCAGCTCCTTGGTGCGCAGCGCGTGCGGAGTGTTGTTGCCGGGCGGCGTGTCGGTGGGCACGCGCACCAGTTCCTGCAGGAAGCGAACCTGCTCGTCGAAGTGGGCGTCGATCCAGTCGTCCAGTTGTTGGTAGGCAGTCGTCATCACAGGTGCTCGATCAGGTGTTGGAAGGCGCGGGCGGCCAGCTCGGTGTCGTCGGCGGTCACGGTTTCCAGCGGGTTGTGGCTGATGCCGGCGTTGCCGCCGCGCACGAACAGCATGGCCTGGGGCACCAGCTCGTGCAGCTTCATGGCGTCGTGGCCGGCGCCGCTGGGCAGGCGGAACACGGGCAGGCCCTGGGCGCGCACCGCGGCCTCCCAGCGGGCCTGCCAGTCGGGGTGCGACGGCGCGGCCGAGGCGATCATGGTTTCGTCCAGCGTCAGGCTGACGCGGCGGCGCTCGGCGATGCGCTGGGCCTGCTGCTTCACGTTGGCCACCATGGCGTCGCGCTGCGGGTTGGTGGGCGCGCGCATGTCCAGGCTGAAGCTGCAGCGCCCGGGCACCACGTTGATCGAGCCGTTGGGCACTTCCAGCATGCCCACGGTGGCCACCGAACCCTCGTCGGCCGAGGCCCGGGCCTCGGCATACAGCGCCAGCTCGGCCGCGGCCACGGCGGCGTCGCGGCGGCGGTTCATCGGCGTGGTGCCGGCATGGCTGGCCACGCCCACGTACTCGCCGCGGTAGCGGGCACTGCCGTTGATCGAGGTGACCACGCCCAGCGGCAGGTCCATGTCGTCGAGCACCGGGCCTTGCTCGATGTGCACCTCGATGAAGGCCTGGTACAGGGCCGGGTCGCGCTTGAGCGCGCCGATGGCTTCCATCGTGGCCGGCAGGCCGGCGTCGCGCATCGCCTGGCGCATGGTGATGCCGTCGGCATCGGCCTGGTCCAGCCAGTCCGGGTCGAACTGGCCGACCAGCGCGCCCGAGCCCAGGAAGGTGGCGCGGTAGCGCTGGCCTTCCTCCTCGGCAAAGCCCACCACTTCCAGCGTCTGGCGCGGGCGGCGGCCCTGGGCGTGCAACTGGCGCACCACGGCCATGGCCAGCAGCACGCCCAGGCGGCCGTCGTACTTGCCGCCGTTGCGCACCGTGTCGTAGTGGCTGCCGGTCAGCAGGCGCGGGGCCTGCTTGTCCTGCCCGTGGTAGATGCCCACCACGTTGCCCACGGCGTCGATGCCCACCTCGTCGAAGCCGCTGTCGCGCATCCAGTCCGCCAGCTGGGCGGCGCAGGCGCGGTGGGCGTCGGTCAGGTAAGTCACGGTCAACTGGCCGTGCTCGGCATAGCCCGGCTCGCTGTGGCGGGCCAGCGCCTCGGCCCAGTCCCACACCTGCTCGCCCAGCGTGGGCTGGTAGCCGAACTTCTCGTTCAGCCGCAGCTGGGCGATGCGGTGGATGTTGCGCACGCACTCGGCGAACTCGTACTCGCGCGTGCCGCCGACGCGGCGCTCGAAGGTGGCGATGATCTGCTCGCGCGTCAGCCCGGTGCCGCGCGGGCCGCGCACCGCCAGGATGAAGGGCCAGCCGAAGCGGGTGTTGTATTCGGCGTTCAGGCGCTGGATCTTTTCCAGCTCGGCGGGGCTGCAGTGGGTCAGCCCGGCGGTGTTCTGCTCGTGCGTGCTCTCCTCGGTCAGCGTCTTGGCTTCCATGGCCTTGCCGGCCAGCTCGGGGTGGGCGCGGATCAGCGACAGCACCTCGTCCTCGCTGGCGTCGCGCACCACACTGACCATCGCATGCTGCAGCTGGGCCAGCGAGACGAAGCCATCGGCCGGCCGGCGCAGGTGGCTGCGCTCGGCGATCCATGGCGAGTATTCATAGATGCCAGCCAGCAGCCGCACGAAGGTGTCGCGGTCGGCCTGATTGAGTTGGGCGAGGGTCAGCATGCGGGTCACTCCCAGACGAAAGCGGTGGCGGCGTCGAACGGATGGGTACGGCGCCAGTGGTCGGCAATGTCGATGCGCCGCGTCACCCACACCTTGTCGTGCGCCTGCACGTGGTCCAGGAAGCGCTGCAGCGCGCGCATGCGGCCCGGCCGGCCCAGCAGCCGGCAGTGCATGCCGATGCTCATCATCGCCGGGCGCTCGTCGCCCTCGGCGTAATGCACGTCGAACGCGTCCTTCAGGTACTCGAAGAACGGATCGCCGTGGCTGAAGCCCTGGGGCAGCGCGAAGCGCATGTCGTTGCAATCCAGCGTGTACGGCACCACCAGCTGCGGCGCCAGGCTGCCGTCGGTCTTCTTCACCTGCAGCCAGAACGGCAGGTCGTCGCCGTAGTAGTCGCTGTCGTAGCCGAAGCCGCCGTAGTCGGCCACCAGGCGACGGGTGTTGGGGCTGTCGCGGCCGGTGTACCAGCCCAGCGGGCGCTGGCCGGTCAGGCGCTGGATGATCTCCATGCCGCGCGCCATGTGCTCGCGCTCGACTTCCTCGGCGATGGTCTGGTAGTGGATCCAGCGCCAGCCGTGGCAGGCGATCTCGTGGCCCAGCTCGACGAAGGCGGCGGTGATCTCGGGGTTGCGCTCCAGCGCCATCGAGACGCCGAAGACGGTCAGCGGCAGGCCGCGCCGCTCGAACTCGCGCAGCAGCCGCCAGACGCCGACCCGGCTGCCGTATTCATAGATGCTGTCCATGCTCATGTGCCGGGCCGGGAAGGCCGCGGGGTTGAACATCTCGGACAGGAACTGCTCGCTGCCGGCATCACCGTGCAGCACCGAGTTCTCGCTGCCCTCCTCGAAGTTCAGCACGAACTGCAGCGCCACGCGGGCGCCGCCGGGCCAGCGGGCATGCGGCGGGTTGGGGCCGTAGCCGCGCAGGTCGCGCGGGTAGCGGTCGGAAGATGCGGTAGCGGTCATGTCGTCTCGTTCATGGTTTTTCTGGCCGGGCGCAGCACCGCGGCCAGGTCGGGCGTGCGCGGGTCCATGCGCAAGTTGCGTTCCACGCTGCTGATGTGCTGCTCCATCAGCCTGCCGGCGGTGCGGCCGTCGCGCCGGGCCAGCGCATCGACGATCTCGATGTGCTCGGTCTGCGAGTGCTCGGCCGAATGGCCGCTCTGGTACATCAGCTGGATCAGCTGCGAGCGCGACAGCAGGTCGGAGATCAGCTCGGCCAGCACGTCGTTGCCGAGCAGCCGGGCCAGCACCACGTGGAAATCGGTCAGCAGCCGCGTGCGGCCGGTCACGTCGCCGCGCCTGACGGCGTCCTGCTCCTCGCGCAGGTGCGCGCGCAGCTCGGCCACCTGGGCATCGGTGATGCGCGCGGCCAGCTCGCGCGCCATGCCGCCCTCGACCAGGCGGCGCAGCTCGAACACCTGGCGCGCCTCCTCGGCGCTGACGGTGGAGACGAAGGCGCCGCGCGCGGGCAGCAGCGTGACCAGCCGGCTGCGCGCCAGCTGGTTCAACGCCTGGCGCACCACGGTGCGCGAGACCGCGAACACGTCGGCGATCTGCTGCTCCACCAGCTTGGTGCCGGGCATCAGCCGCTGCTCCACGATGGCGTTGGTGATGGACTCCACGATCTGGTCGGTGGTGCTCGGCGCCTCGCGGCCGGCGCGTGCAGGCTCCACGATGCGCAGGGGAGTGGCAGATTTGCGGGCCATGGATTGAAGACGATGAATGGCTTTCATTGTGTACAGAAACTCCGGTTCGTGCAAGCCGGACTTCCCGTCATGGGTATGCCGATCTCTGCTTTTCCCTTGCATGGCGGCGCATGCTGCGGGTTAACCCTGTGCAAATCATGCGTTAAACTGCATACAGTCAGGAAACCGGTCGCAGCGGGTTCCGCGTGCAGAGGCCCCAGGTTGCCGCTGCCGCGCAAGGGACGCGACCGTCACGCCCCACAGAGCCCGCCGTGGTGGGGTGCATGCCAAGAACACATTGCCGCGCGCCGGAGGCGCGGCCGGAGAACCCGTGATGGACCACTACCTGCTCGACTGGGCCAACCTGCTGCTGCGCTGGCTCCACGTCATCACCGCGATCGCCTGGATCGGGGCCTCGTTCTACTTCGTGCTGCTGGACAGCAGCCTGACGCCGCCCGAGCACGACGACCTGAAGCAAAAAGGCGTGGACGGCGAGCTGTGGGCCGTGCACGGCGGCGGCTTCTACCACTCCAACAAGTACATGGTGGCACCGCGCTGGCGCCCGCTGCCGACCAACCTGCACTGGTCGTACTGGGAGAGCTACTCGACCTGGCTGACCGGCTTCGCGCTGTTCACGGTGCTGTACCTGTTCAATGCGGGCAGCTTCCTCGTCGACAAGAGCGTGTTCGACTGGTCGCCCGGCGCCGCGATCGGGGCCTCGCTCGGCTTCCTGGTCGCGTTCTGGTTCATCTACGACCTCATCTGCCGCACGCTCGGGCAGCGCCCCGGCGGCGACCTGAAGGTCGGCGTGCTGGTGTTCGTGTTCATCGTGTTCGCCTCCTGGCTGGCGTGCCAGCTGTTCGCCGGCCGCGCCGCCTTCCTGCTGGTCGGCGCGATGATCGCCACGGCCATGAGCGCCAATGTGTTCTTCTGGATCATCCCGGGCCAGCGCAAGGTGGTGGCGCAGCTGCGCGCCGGCCGCAACCCGGACCCGATCCACGGCCAGCGCGGCAAGCAGCGCAGCGTGCACAACACCTACCTCACGCTGCCGGTGATCGTGGCCATGCTGTCCAACCACTACGGCTGGCTGTACCAGGGCCCGCACAACTGGCTGGTGCTGGTGCTGCTGATGCTGGCCGGCGCGCTGATCCGCCACAGCTTCGTCGCGCGCCACAAGGCCCATGTGCAGCACAAGCGCGCGCCCTGGGAGTTCGCGATCTCCGGCGTGGCAGTGCTGCTGGTGCTGGTCGCCTGGCTGGCGCCCAAGCCGCCCACCGCCGAGCAGCTGGCCGCCGCCAAGGCCGCCGAGGCCCAGCCCGCCGGCTATGCGGAGATGCGCGCCATCGTCGACCAGCGCTGCGCCATGTGCCACAACGCCGCGCTGGCGCAAAAGGGCGTGGACCTGCATACGGCCGAAGGGCTGAAGAAGCACGCCCAGGCCGTCTACCAGCAGGCCGCGGTGCTCAAGCTGATGCCGCTGTCCAACGCCACGCAGATGACCGAGGAAGAGCGCGCGCTGGTCAAGCGCTGGTTCGAGGCCGGCGCGCCGGTGAACTGACCGCCAGGCGATGGCCCCCGGTCCCAGGGGCGTGGGACCGGTTTGCGGCCTGGCTGCGCCACGGGCGAAGCCCCGCATCGACGCGCAGGGAGCGCAGCGCTGACACCGCGACAAAGCGGTTTATGCTCCCCGCATCGCAGTCGACGGCCGAGCAGCCCATGGAGTTCGAGGCTTCCTTCTCCGCAGCGCCCCCGGACATCACCGCCCCCGGGCATGCGCGCCCGTTCCGGCCGGCCCTGTCGATGGCCACGTTCCGGCAGATGGCCGCCCCCTGCGAAGCGGCGGCGCGGACATGATGAACGCCATCGTCCACGCGATCGAGGAAGCCTTCGCGGCCGTTCCGCTGCCGCTGCTCGAGGTGTGGGGCCGCCTCGGCTACTGGCTGGGGTTCGGGCTGATGCTGCTCGCCTTCGGCCGCTTCACGCTGCGCCCCGGCGGCCGCTGGAGGCTGGGCCGGGAACGCCAGACCTGGAACACCAAGGCGTTCTCGAGCATCCCGCTCACCCTGGTCCTGGTCATCGTCACCGGCTGGCTCGGCTCGTTCTTCGTGCTGGTGCCGGGCGCGCAGACCTTCGAGTCGCTGAAGGACCTGGTCGTGTTCCTGTGCATCGTGCTGTTCGGCTACCCGGCCCTGGTCACGGTGCCGTTCGCCTACGGCCTGTCCGACCTGATCGAGGGCGTGCCGCCCGGCTTCCTGCTGGACTGGCTGCCCGGCTACTTCATCAACCCGGCGTGCTTCTGGATCGCCTACCAGCTGATCGGCAAGGACCCGGATTTCCGGCGCGGCCGGACCTGGGGCGCCTACCTGGGCTTCGTGCTGCTGTTCCTGGCCATCGAGCCGGTGCTGTGGGGCTATCTGTGCGCGCCCCAGTTCACGCCGGAGATCTCCTACCGGACCGTCACGCCGGCGCTGCTCTTCACCACCGCCATCACCTGGCTGATCGCGCCGCCGGCCATGCTGGCCGCCCTGCCGCTGGCGCGCCGGCTGGGCTTCTTCTGGGCCGACATCCCCAGCCACGTGAAGGAGCGCCCGCTGGGCCGCCGGCAGTGGGTCTGGGAATCCGGCCGCGGCCGGCCGGGCGCCTCGGCGCAAGCCGCGGAATCCGGCATCCCGCTGCGCATGGCGATCCTCGCGCCGTTCATCGTGCTGGTCCTGGTGATGGTCGGCGCGACAGCCTACGTCACGCTGCGCAGCGCCGCGCAGGACTCGGACCGGCTCGCCACCTGGCTGCACCAGGAGATCGCCGAGAACATCAATCTGCAGCTGGACGAGCACCTGGCGCACGCCGGGACGGCGGACGCCGCGGCCATCGCCGGCCTGCTCGGCGACCTGCCGGTGGCCGTGCACGGCCGCGCCTTCATCGTCGACCGCGCCGGCCGCATCGTCGCGTCGTCCGCGCCGCCGGACGACCCCGTGGTGGCCGCGGCGGTCGGCCACCTCGGGGACGACACGCCCGGGGGGCTGGAGCAGCTGCCGCAGGACCATCCGTTCCGCTTCACCCGGATCAGTTCCAAGCCCCTGTCGCACGAGACCTGGCTGGCCCGCGCCACGGCCTACGAGGACCGCAGCGGCGGCCACGACGACTGGATCATGGTCACGGCCATGCCGGAATCGCACTACCTGTCCGGCATCCAGACCGGCAACAGCCGCTCGGCGATGATCTTCGCCCTCGCCCTGCTGCTGTCGCTCGCGGTCGCCGCGGTCCTGGCCGCGAAGGTGACCGCGCCGATCCGGCGCATCTCCAACGCCACCCGGGCGCTGGCCGCCGGCGACCTCGGCCAGCAGTTGCCC
This sequence comes from Pseudorhodoferax sp., assembly GCF_047601025.1. Classification (NCBI taxonomy): domain Bacteria; kingdom Pseudomonadati; phylum Pseudomonadota; class Betaproteobacteria; order Burkholderiales; family Comamonadaceae; genus Pseudorhodoferax; species Pseudorhodoferax sp. The sequence continues at coordinate 4,100,803 of NZ_JASGJZ010000001.1, read as the reverse complement.
GGCAGCCCGCTGGAGGAGCTGAACGTGCTGGCCCGCGCCTTCAACGACATGGCCGATCGCCTGAAGCAGAACTTCGACGCGCTGTCCGCCGAGGTGGAAATGCGCACGCGCGCCGAAGCCACGCTGCAGCAGGCCCAGACCCAGCTGCTCGCCTTCAACGCCGAACTCGAGCAGCGCGTCGCCCAGCGCACCCGGGAGCTGCAGGCCCTGAACCAGGAGCTGGAGACGTTCTGCTACTCCGTCTCGCACGACCTGCGCGCGCCGCTGCGCGGCATCGCCGGCTTCACCGAGATCCTGGCCAAGCAACACGCCAGCGCGCTCGACCCCACGGCGCAGGGCTACCTCGGCCGCGTGCTGGCCGCCACGCACCGCATGGGCGAGCTGATCGACGACCTGCTCAAGCTCTCGCGCGTCTCGCGCGACCAGATGCAGCGCGAGAGGGTCGACCTCAGCGCCATCGCCCGCGACGTGCTCGCCCACCTGCAGAACACCGCCCCCGGGCGCCAGGTGGAACTCCACGTCGAGGACGGCCTGGCCGCCGAGGGCGATCCCCGCCTGCTGCGCATCCTGCTGGAGAACCTACTGGACAACGCCTGGAAGTTCACCTCCCGGACGCCCGACGCCCGCATCGCCTTCACCGCCGGCCACGAGGACGGCGCGACCGTCTTCACCGTCCGCGACAACGGTGCCGGCTTCGACATGCGCTACGCGGGCAAGCTGTTCGCGCCGTTCCAGCGGCTGCACCGCATGACGGAGTTCCCGGGCACCGGCATCGGGCTGGCCACCGTGCAGCGCATCGTCAGCCGCCATGGCGGGCGCATCCGCGCCGAGGCCGAACCCGGCAAGGGCGCCACCTTCCGTTTTTCCCTCTGAGAGCACGATCCCATGAACGACAAGACCATCCTGCTCGTCGAAGACAACCCGGACGACGAGGAGCTGACCATCCTCGCCTTCGAGCAGAACCACATCTCCAACACCATCACCGTGGCGCGCGACGGCGCCGAGGCGCTGGACCTGCTGCTGGGCCCGGACCGCCAGGGCGGCACCGTCTCGCCCTCGGTCATCCTGCTCGACCTCAAGCTGCCCAAGATCGACGGGCTGGAGGTGCTGCGCTGCATCCGCGCCGACGAGCGCACCAAGCTGCTGCCGGTGGTGGTCCTCACCTCCTCGCGCGAGGAGCAGGACCTGGTCGCCAGCTACAGCCTGGGCGCCAACAGCTACGTGCGCAAGCCGGTGGACTTCGCCCAGTTCATCGATGCGGTGCGCCAGCTCGGCCTGTACTGGCTGCTGCTCAACGAGATCCCGGCGAGGAAGCCCGCGCCATGACGCCGCTGCGCGCCCTCATGGTCGAGGACAACGAGGACGACTCGCTCCTCGTCCAGGAGGCGCTGCGAAGCGCCGGCTACGACGTGCGCGCGCAGCGCGTCGAGACCGAGGCCGACCTGCGCCACGCGCTGCGCGACGGGCCGTGGGACATCGTGCTGTCCGACTACAGGCTGCCGTCCTTCGACGCCCGGGGCGCGCTGGGCGTGATCCGGAACACCGACCTCGGCCTGCCGGTGATCGTGATCTCCGGCACGGTGGGCGAAGACGTCGCGGTCGAGACGCTGAAGCTCGGCGCCGACGACTACGTGCTCAAGGACAACATGACCCGGCTCGTCCCGGCGGTGGCGCGCGCGCTCGACACGGCCCGCAGCCGGCGCCAGCAGAACCGGCTCGAGCACATGAAGACGCTGATCCTGGAGAACTCGCTGGATCTGATCTGCACGCTGGACGTGCACGGCCGCTTCCTGGAGGTCAGCGCCGCGGCGCAGGCCATCCTGGACCACGAGCCCGCCGAACTGGTGGGCACCCACGTCGGGCAGCGGGTCCATCCCGATGCGCTGCCGTCCTTCCAGCACGAGTTCCAGGCCGTGCTGCAGGGCCAGCGCATGCGCGACTTCGAATGCCGCTTCCTGCACAAGTCCGGCCGGGTCGTGTACCTGACGTGGTCGGCCGTGCTGTCGCAGGACCACGGCGTGGTCGTCGCCGTCGGCCGCGACGTGACCGAGCGCAAGCAGGCCGAGCAGCGCATCCGCTACCTCGCCACCCACGACGGCCTGACCGACCTGCCCAACCGCAACCTGGTGCAGGACCGCATCCAGCAGGGCATCGCCCACGCGCGCCGCACCGGCCGCCTGCTCGCCCTGCTGTTCCTCGACCTGGACCGGTTCAAGGTCATCAACGACTGCTACGGCCATCCGTTCGGCGACGCGGTGCTGAAGGCCGCCGCCGAGCGGCTGGCCGCGCTGGTGCGCGAGGGCGACACCGTGGCCCGGCAGGGCGGCGACGAGTTCCTGATCCTGCTGGCCGACCTGCGCCAGGCCGCCGACGCCTACGTCGTCGCCCAGAAGATCGTCCAGACCCTGGAGGCCCCGTTCGTCGTGCAGGGCCGCGAGGTCCACCTGACCGGCAGCATCGGCGTCGCCGTGTTCCCGCAGGACGGCGAGTCCGCCGACGCGCTGATCGGCAGCGCCGACGTGGCCATGTACCGCGCCAAGAACCTGGGCCGCAACACCTACCAGTTCTTCACGCGCGAGATGAGCGAGGAGACGCAGCGCCGCGTCAGCCTGGAGACCGGGCTGCACGACGCCGTGGCGATGCGCCAGCTCCAGCTCGTCTACCAGCCCATGGTGAGCCTAGACAGCGGCCGCATCACCGGCTGCGAGGCGCTGCTGCGCTGGCACCACCCCGAGCTGGGCATGGTGCCGCCCGCCCAGTTCATCCCGATCGCGGAAGACTCCGGCCTGATCGTGCCGATCGGCGACTGGGTGCTGCGCACCGCCTGCACCCAGGCCCGGGCCTGGCTGGACGCCGGGCTGCCGCCGGTCACCGTGGCGGTGAACCTCTCCGCGCGCCAGTTCCTGCAGCAGGACGTGGTGAGCTGGGTGACGGACACGCTGCGCACCACCGGCCTGCCGCCCGAGCTGCTGGAGCTGGAGCTCACCGAGAGCCTGATCGCCCAGGACGTCGAGAACGTGATCGCCACCTTCGGCCGGCTCCGGGACGTCGGCGTCAAGCTGTCCATCGACGACTTCGGCACCGGGTATTCCAACCTGGGCTACCTGAAGCGCTTCCCCGCGAACACGCTGAAGATCGACCAGGCCTTCGTGCGCGACATGCTCACCGACCCGGGCGACGCGACCATCGTGCTGGCCGTCATCTCGCTCGCGCACAACCTCGCGTTCAAGGTCATCGCCGAGGGCGTGGAGACCGAGCAGCACTGCGACTTCCTGCGCCAGCACCACTGCGACGAGGTCCAGGGCTACTATTTCAGCCGGCCCATGCCCGCCGCGGAGTTCGAGGCCCTGCTCCGCAGCGGCCGACGCCTGCCCTGACGCAGCGGGGACCGGCGGCGGCTTCGCCATGCGAGGGCCCCGGGAGCCCTCGACGTGGGCGGACCGGACGGCCGGCGCCTACGCCCGCTGCGCCTCCAGCGTCCTGGTGAACAGCGCCTGCCCGTCCAGGTCCTTGAGCGTGACGGTCAGCGCCTGGCTGCGGTGGTCGATGTCCACCTGGCCGAAGAACTGGTAGCCCTCGGTGGGCGCGGAATTGTCGTAGCCCGCGCCCTTCTGGAAGACGACCTCGCCGCCGAAGGTCTTGTCCATCTCGTTGGGGCCGAAGCCGCCGGCGTTCAGCGGGCCGGAGACGAACTCCCAGAACGGATCGAAGTCCTGGAACTTCGCGCGCTCGGGGCTGAAGTGGTGGGCCGCCGTGTAGTGCACGTCGGCGGTGAGCCAGACGACGTTCCTGATGCCCGCGTCCTTGATGCCCTTGAGCAGGCGTGCGATCTCCATCTCGCGCCCCTTGGGCGCGCCGTGGTCGCCGTTGGCCACGGCTTCCCACCGGGCGCGGCCCTCGGCGTCCTTTCCGTCGGGCACGAACAGGCTGATCGGCATGTCGGCGGCGATGATCTTCCAGGTGGCGCGGCTGCGCTTCAGGCCGGCCAGCAGCCAGTCCACCTGCGGGCGGCCGAGGAAGTCGGTCTCGGCGCTTTCGGTGGTCTGCAGGTTGTGGCTGTTGGGGCCGCGGTAGCTGCGCATGTCCAGCACGAAGACGTCGGCCAGCGGGCCCTGTGGCAGGTGGCGGTACACACGCTGCGGCTCGGCCGCGCCGAACGGGCGCATCGGCGCGTATTCCATGAAGGCGCGCTGGCCGCGCGCGGCCAGCAGCTGCACGTTCTTCTCGGTATAGCGCGCATCGTTCACCACGCTCTTGCTGTCCGAGTAGTTGTTGCTGACCTCGTGGTCGTCCCACTGCCAGATCTGCGCCACCTCGGCGCCGAAGGCGCGCACGTTGGCGTCCATCAGGTTGTAGCGGTGCCGGCCGCGGAACTCGTCCAGCGTCTCGGCCACCTTGCCGACCTCGGGCGTGACCAGGTTCTTCCACAGCGTGCCGTCGCGCAGCTTCAGCTCGGCCGGGATCGGGCCGTCGGCATAGACGGTGTCGCCGCTGTGGATGAAGAGGTCGGGATTCGTCTTGCGCATGGCCTCGTAGATGCGCATGCCGCCGAAGGCCTCGTTGATGCCGAAGCCCTGGCCGGCGGTGTCGCCGCTCCACACCAGGCGCAGCGGGCGCGTGGCCGGGCCGTCGGCGGCCTGCGGCGTGCGGAAGTGGCCCGGCACCGCGGGCGAGCGCACGCTGGCGCTGCCCAGGTCCTCGAGCACCACGCGGTAGAAGATGTCCTGCCCGGCCGGCAGGCCCTGCAGGTCGATGCGGCCGGTGCCGTCGCCGCTGGCCAGCAGCAGGTCGGGGCCGCGCACGCGCGTGGCGTTGGCGAAGCCGGCGGTGGTGGACCATTCCAGCCACAGGCGCGCATCGCGGCTGGCGCGGGCCCAGACGATGGCGCGGTCGGCCAGCACGTCGCCGCTCTGCACGCCCGAGGGCAGCAGCGGACGGGCGCCGTCGCGGGTGATGGCGGCGGGCGCGGCCTGCGCGCGCAGCACGGCGGGCAGCAGGCCGCTGCCGGCGACGGCAGTGGAAGAAAGCAGGAAACGGCGGCGGGGAATCGTGGTCATCGTAGGAAGGTGTTTTCAAAAGCCAATCGACGCCGGCAGCTTAGGAAGGCGCGATGACATCCGCGTGACCCTCGGGACGGTGTCGCCCTTCCCTCGGCCGTGGCTGCGGCCGCGGATTGCCGGTGCCTCGCCGCCGCTGCGTCGATGCGCCCGCCACCGTGCATTACGGCCCGGCCTGCAGCCCGAGGGCCGGACCTCGCCTCAGAACACGTGCGACAGCAGCCAGTACAGGCTGCCGGACAGCAGCATGGCCGCGGGCAGCGTCGTCACCCAGGCCAGCAGCAGGTTGCGCAGCGTGGACATCTGCAGGCCCGAGCGGTTGGCCGCCATGGTGCCGGCCACGCCGGAGGACAGCACGTGCGTGGTGGACACCGGCAGGCCGTACATGTCGGCCGCGCCGATGGTGGCCATGGCCACCAGCTCGGCCGAGGCGCCCTGCGCGTAGGTCAGGTGGGTCTTGCCGATCTTCTCGCCCACGGTCACCACGATGCGCTTCCAGCCCACCATGGTGCCCAGGCCCAGCGCGATCGCCACCGACACCTTGACCCACAGCGGGATGAACTTGGTGGCGCCGTCCAGCTCGTGCTTGAAGGCGTGCAGCTGCTGCTGCGTGTCGGCCGACAGGGCCGGCGCGCCCTGCTTCTCGATGAGGCGGATGGCTTCCGAGGCCAGGTACATGTCGTTGCGCACGTTGGCCACGGCCACGGCCGGCACCTTGGCCAGCGAGCCGTGCTGCGCCACCTGCTCGCCGATGTGGGCCGACAGCGTGGCCAGCGCGGGCACCAGCGCGGGCGTGGCCTCGCGGGCACGCAGGTAGTCGGACAGCACCTTGCGGGCCTGCTCGCCCGAGGCGGGCGCGACCAGCGGCGTGCTCTTGAGCAGCTGCGCCTGCGTGGCCTGGGCCGCGGCCACGAACTGCGGCGTGTGGCTGTCGGGCACGGCATGGTTGAGCGCGTAGGCGATGGGCACCGTCCCGACCAGGATCAGCATGATCAGGCCCATGCCCTTCTGCCCGTCGTTGGAGCCGTGGGCGAAGGACACGCCGGTGCAGGTGAAGATCAGCAGCGCACGGATCCACCACGGCGGCGGCGCGTCGCTGCGCGGCTCTTCGTACAGTGCGCGGTTCTTGACCAGCGCTTTCAGCGCCAGCAGCAGCAAGGCGGCGCAGACGAAGCCGACGATCGGCGAGACCAGCAGCGCCTTGCCCACCGAGGCGGCCTGGCCCCAATCGACGCCGCTGGTACCGTCACGGCCGTGCATCAGCGCATTGGCGATGCCCACGCCGATGATCGAGCCCACCAGCGTGTGCGACGACGAGGCCGGCAGCCCCAGCCACCAGGTGCCCAGGTTCCAGATGATGGCGGCGATCAGCAGCGCGAACACCATCGCGAAGCCCGCGCCCGAGCCGACCTGCAGGATCAGCTCCACCGGCAGCAGCGAGATGACGCCGAAGGCCACGACGCCGCTGGAGAACAGCACGCCCAGGAAGTTGAACAGCCCCGACCAGGCCACCGCCACGCCCGGCGGCAGCGAGTGGGTGTAGATCACCGTGGCGACGGCATTGGCCGTGTCGTGGAAGCCGTTGACGAACTCGAAGCCGAGCGCGATCAGCAGCGCCACGCCCAGCAGGATGAAGGAGACGTAGGTGGTCGTCCCCAGGGCGATGGCGCCGGTCGCCTCCACGTCCTGCGCCAGGCTCCAGGCCGCATAGGCCAGGCCCAGGGCCAGCATGCCCACGAACACGACGACGGACGCCAGGCTGGGCCGGCGATCCAGTTGCGGCCTGTGCACCGGCGGGTGGGTGGCGGAAAAACCAGGCGAGGAATGGGAAGTGCTGTTGACGGAACTCATGGGACAGGCGCACGGCATGCGCCCAATGTGGAATATGAGCGGAATTGTTTCCAGCCACCGTGAAGCCAATGTGACAGCAAGCCGTGGCGCCCCCAGTCCGCCGCCGTCCACCGCCCTGACCGGGCAGCCGCCCGCCGCGCCGGCGCGGGCCACGGCGGCGGCCTGCCCCGGGCCGAGGATGCCGCCGAAGCCCATCACCGGCATGGCCTTCGGATCGGCGATGAAGCCGGGGCCGGGGCGCAGCGGGCCCGCGCCCGCGCCGGCCGCATGGCCGCCGCGCAGCGCGGTCCAGGCCAGCATCTTGGCCAGCACCGCGGCGTCCGGCAACACGAAGCCGCGCGCCAGGGCGGCGGGGGGCAACGCTGTGGAGCCGCTGCCGTGCTGGTGGCGCGCGGCCAGCCGCGGCAGGGCCAGCCAGCCGCGCGTCTCGCCCGGTGCCGGCAGCCAGGGGCTGAGCGGGCCGTCCCACCAGTCTGGCGCCAGCCGGGCCTGGCTGGGGGCACGGGCAGCGTCGCCGGTGACGCAAACCGCCTGCGCGCCCTGGCGGCGCAGCGCCGCGGCCAGCGCCGGCGCGGTGGCATCGTCGGCCCGGCCGCTCGGGCGCTGGGCTTCGCGGCGGGGTTGGGCGTCATCGGGCAGGCGGCGCAGGCCGGGCAGTTGCAGCAGGCCCTGGCCCGAGCCGATGGGCGCGCCCCGGGGCACGCGCAGCCCAGGGTGGCGCTGGCCGGCGACGTGGATCTTGCGGGAGGCGGACAGCGGCTCGCGGCTGAGCTGGATGCGCTGCGCCAACGCGGAGGCGTGGTGGATGCGGTCGTTCATGGCGTGGTCTCCGGGTTGACCCCCCGGGGCCTGGCCATGAAACGGACGGACGACGGCGCGCGCAAGCGATGGACTCGCCGGCACGATGGGCGTGCAGGGCCGAGGATCGGTCCAACAGAAAGGCGGGAGAACGCGGGCAGGCTTGCCGCGACCTCGGCCCTGGAACCATCCAGGGCCCGCGCCCCAGTTGCTGGGAGCAGGCCCTTCTTGCGCCGGTACGGACCGGATCAAGTTCAGCGGGACCATGGCTTCCACCACATCTCAGTTTTCCATGGCGCCGGCGCGCCACCCGCAAGGCATGAAACCGGCTTGCAGGCAAAGGTTCACAAGGCCGCGGAGCAGGCCATGCAAGTGCACCCGCGGAACTGGCTCTGCCAGGCCGCCGGGTGCGCCCCTTGAGGGGGATGGGACTTCTACACGCAGTGAGAAGTCCAAACGGGGTGGTTTCATTTCAGCCCGACGCGCTGTTCCATCCACAGGGAAGGAAAGCGGCGCGACAGGGCACCCCGGAGCAGGCCCGCGCTAGATGCCGACCCGGGGCGGGTGCGCGGCTGCACTAGACTCCGGCGCCGCTCATGCTTGCGTCCAGGGTCCGCGGCGCCGAGGAGACTTCCGTGCCGCGTCGACTTTCCTGCGCGCTGATGGCCATCGCGCTGTGCCTGCCTGCATTGGCCCAGCCGGCCGATCCGGCCGATCCGGCCCGGCTGTTCGAGCGCCTGGACCCCTCGGTGCCGGTGCTCGAGGCGCTGGACGGCCAGGGCGAGGTGATCGGCACGGCCACCGCGGTCGCGGTCGGCGGCGGGCGCTTCGTCGCCGCCTGCACCAGCATCGCGGGCAGCGACGCGATCCGCCTGGTGGCGGGCGGGCAGTCGGCCAGCGCCGAGCTGAAGGCGCACGATGCCCGGCGCAACCTGTGCCTGCTGGCGGCCGCCGGCCTGGGCGCCGTGCCGGCGATCGAGCCGGCGCCGGGGCCGGGCCTGCCGCAGGTCGGCGCGCGCGTGTTCGCGCTGTCGAACGCGCTGGGCCTGGGGGTCGGGCTGTCCGAAGGCGTGATCGCCGGCGTGCGCAGGCAAGGCGACATGACGCTGCTGCAGTTCACCGCGCCGATCTCGCCGGGCTCGGAAGGCGGCGCGCTGGTCGATGCGCAGGGCCGGCTGGTCGGCATCATCGACTACCGACAGCGCGACAGGCAAAACGTGAACTTCGCGCTGCAGGCCGCGGCGATCGCCGAGATCGAGACGCGCAGCGTGCAGGACGCCCACCGCCAGGCGCTGCTGGACCGGGCGCCGCGGCTGTTTCGCGCCGCCGATGCCGAAGGGCTGACCCAGCTGGCCCAGGACTGGACGAACCGCCTTCCGGACGATGCCGACGGCTGGGCCTGGCTGGCGCTGGCCGCACGCCTGCGCAACGACGCCGCGGCCGAGGAACAGGCCTGGCGCCGCGCGCAGCAGGCCGAGCCGTCGTCGTTCGCGTCGCTGGGCATTGCGGGCGCGCTGCTCCGGCAGCGGCGTTTCGCCGAGGCCGGCACGCTTGCCGAGGGCCTGCTGGCCCAGCGCCAGGAAGACCCGGCGGTCTGGGCGCTGCTGGGCCTGGCCCGCCACGGCGCCGGTGAGCTGGCGCAGGCCGACGAGGCCTACCACAAGGCCCTGTCGCTGGACCCCTGGCACGGGCCGGCCCACGAGGGCCTGATCGCACTGGCCACCGGGCGTGGCGACCATGCCGCCGCGGCTGCGGCCTGGGCCAGGCTGGTGCGCCTGCATCCGCGCCAGGCCAGGCTGCGCTGGCGGCTGGCCGAAAGCCTGCTGCGTTCGGATCAAGCGGCGCGGGCCTGGGCCCTGCTGGCGCGCCTGCCGGCGGACATGGCCGATACCGGCGACGGGCTGTTCTGGCAGGGCGCGACGCTGGTGGCGCTGGGCCGGCCGCAGCAGGGTGCGGATGCCTTTCGCGCCAGCCTGGCCAAGGCGCCGTCCGATCCGTCGCGGGTCTGGTCCGAGCTGGGCAAGGTCTACCAGAACTTCCACCGCTTTCCCGAGGCGATCGCCGCGCACCGGCAGGCCGTGCAACTGGCGCCGCACGTGCCCGATCGCCGCTTCTGGCTGGCGGTGGCGTTGAAGGACGGCGGCCACATCGAAGAGGCGCTGACGATCGACCGGGCCCTGGTGGCCGAGTTGCCGAACGAGGCCGGCGGCTGGCGGCAGCTCGGGATGGCGAGCGCGGCGGCCCAGCAGACCGAGGCCAGCATCGCGGCGCTGGAACGCTCGCTGGCGCTGGATTCGACGCAGGCCCGCCTGTGGGGCCTGCTGATCGAGCAGTACCACGCCGCCGGCCGGCACCAGGACGTGCGGCGCGCCTATGCCAGCCTGCGCGGGCTCGACCCCACGATGGCCGAGCGCAGCTACCGCGCGACGATCGCGCCCTACGAACAGGGGGCGAAATGACGCGCGCCCGCACCGGCATCAACCGGCTGGCCGCCGCCGTGGCCGGCATCGCCGCAGCCGCCTTCGCGCCCTGCAGCCATGCCGACGACGCGCAGGCGCTCTTCGACCGGCTCGCGCCCTCGGTCGTGACCGTGCTGGCCTATGACGAGGCCGGCGCCGCCGCCGGCCAGGGCAGCGGCGTGGCGCTGGGCGGGGGGCGCATCGTCAGCAACTGCCACGTGGTGCGCGACGCGGCGCGGCTGGAAGTGCAGGCGGCGCAGCAGCGGCATGCGGCGCGCTGGACGCGTGCTGACTCATCGCGCGACCTGTGCGTGCTCGAAGCCGAGGGCTTCGCCGGCCCGCCGGTGCGCATCCGGCCGCTGGCGGGGCTGGCAGTCGGCGAGCCCGTGCATGCCATCGGCAACCCGCTGGGCTTTGGCCTGGCGGTGAGCAGCGGCCTGGTCACGCGGCTGGCCGAGATCGACGGCGAGCGGGTGATCCTGAGCAGCGCCGCCCAGTCGCCGGGCTCCAGCGGCGGCGGGCTGTTCGACGCGCAGGGCCGGCTGGTCGGCATCAGCACCGGCGTGCTCAGCGCCGGCCAGCAGCTGAACATCGCGCTGCCGGCCGACTGGGTGGCGCAGCTGGCGTCGCGTGGCATCGCGCCGCCGGCCGTGCCCCCGCTGCCGGAGCCCGAGCCGCGCTGGGTGGACGAGGGCTTCGCGATGCAGGAGGCCGGGGCCTGGCAGCGCCTGCAGGCGCACGCGCTGGCCTGGCGCGCGGCGCAGCCGACGGCGGCGCGCGCATCGCTGTTCCTGGCCGCGGCCTTGTTCAACCAGGACGAGGTGGCCCAGGCCGAGGCAGCGCTGCGCGAGGCGCTGCGCCAGGACGACCACATGGCGCACGCCTGGCACTACCTGGGCCTGGTGCTGCACCAGGCCGGCCGGCAGGCCGAGGCCGAGCAGGCGATGGACCGGGCGCTCGCCCTGCTGCCGGCCTCGTCCGGCGTCTACCTGGCACGCGGCCGCTGGCGGCTGGACGCCGGGCAGCCGGCGCAAGCGCTGCCGCTGGCCGAACGGGCCGTGGCGATCGCGCCGGAAGAGCCGCAGCACTGGCTGCTACTAGGCGCGGTGCGCCAGGCGCTCGGCCAGCCGGACGAAGCGATCCGCGCCTACCGCGCCGGCTTGAGCCTGAACGAACGCGACGAGGCCGCGCGCAACCAGCTTGCGCGCCTGCTGGCCGGGCGCGGGCAGGACGCCGCCGCCCATCGCACGCTGGCCGAGCACGCCGGCCGCACCACCGATGCGCGGACGCTGATCGCAGTCGGCCTGGCCGACTACGACCGGCAGCGCTACGTGCCGGCCGAGGACGCCTTCCGCCGCGCCATCGCCGCCGCGCCCGACATGGCCGAGGGCTGGGAGAAGCTGGGCCACGTGCTCGTCAAGATGCAGCGCGACGACGAAGCGGCCGAGGCCCTGGATCGCGCGCTGCAGCTGGACCCCAACCGGGTCGAGGCGCGGATCGAGCGCAGCAACCTGCACGGCCGGCGTGGCGACCTGCGCGCCGCGCTGGCCGACGCCAGGCGGGCGACCGAGCTGGCGCCGCAGGAACCGCGCACCTGGCGGGGGCTGGCCTTCCACAGCACGGCCGCGCAAGACCCGCGCACGGCGATCGCCGCCTACCGGCGCATCGACGACATGGGCCGGGCCACGGTGGCCGACCTCGCCACGCTGGGCGACCTGCTCAGCCGCAGCGGCGACGCCAGCGGCGCGCTGGCCGTGTTCACCAAGGCCGAGGCGCTGGACCCCCGCGACGCGGGGCTGATGGTGAACATCTCCGCCTTCCACGGCCGCGCCGGCGATCGGGCCAAGGCGCGGCAGTACATCGACCGCGCGCTGGCCATCGACCCGCGCCACGCGGTTGCGCTCAGCAGCCTGGGTTACCTGCAACTGCTGGGCGGCACGACGGACGAGGCGGTGAAGACACTGGAACGCGCGGTGGCCATCGACCCGTCGCTGTCCAACAGCTGGATCAACCTCGGCCACGCCTACCTGCGCGCCCGCAATGCCGGCCGGGCGATCGCGGCGCTGGACAAGGCCCTGGCGCTCACGCCGAACGCCTTCGACGCCCACATCTACATCGCCCAGGCCTACCTGGCCACGCGCGATGGCGCCAAGGCCGATGCCCATGCGCAAAAAGTGCTGGCCAAGCTGCCCGACATGGTCCCGGCGCTGGGGCTGGCCCTGCTGGGCCAGCTGATGGACGGCCGCGCCGACGAGGCCCTGGCCACCTACCGCCGGCTGCAGGCGCGCGACCCGCTGGCCGCGCGCCGGTTTCGCGAGCAGGCCATCGGCGTCGGCCTGGCGGGGGCGGCGGGCCTGCCGCCCTGAGGCCGTGCTGCCGTTGCATGCCTGGCCGGCTGCCGCGGCACGCGCGACACCTATTCCGGCCCGTGCCAATCCCGCCGGCTGGCCTGCACCGATGCGTTCCATGGGTCTGGAGGGTTCCCGCGCCCGAGCATCTTCTCGAACACGGCATACGGGCCTGGCTTGCTGCCCGCTGAGTAAACCGTCACGGCTTTCGAGCCGGCTCCGGTGATCGAGGGTCGGTGCCCGGGCTTCGACCCGTGCTCATGCCCCGGGAACGGTGGCGTACTGCCGCGCGAGCGCCAGGAAAGCTTCCAGCGCCGGGTCGTGGCCCGGCAGTTCCTCTTGCAGGATCGCGGCCACGCGGGGCGCGAGCGCGGCGGCCAGCCGCGCGTCGAGGAACAACACGCGGGCGCGGCGGGCGAGCACATCTTCCACGCTGCGTGCGTATTCGTGGCGCACGGCGAAGCGCACCATCGCCTCGGTCAGGCCGGGCGCGAGCGCCGTGTCCGCCCCCGGCAGGCGCTCCAAGCACGGCGCCTCGCTGCCGTAGGAATGGGGGCCCTGGGGCGCGTCCAGGCCGACGTGCGCGCGCGCACCGTTGGCGCCGACCACGGGCAGCGACGCGGTGGCGCCGGCGGGCCGCGAGGGCAGCAGCCCCAGGTCCATGCATTTCTGCAGCACGTCCTCGGCCATCGCGCGGTAGGTCGTCCACTTGCCGCCGGTCACGGTGACCAGGCCGCTGCGGCTCGCCAGCACCGTGTGCTCGCGGCTGATGCGCTTGGTGTTGCCGCCGTCGTCGTCCTGCGGCTTGACCAGCGGGCGCAGGCCGACCCAGATGCTGCGCACGTCGGCGGCCCGGGGGGCGCGCCGCAGGTAGCGGGCCGATTCGCCGAGGATGAAAGCGACTTCCTCGCGCATCGCCACGGGCTCGCGCGCCAGGTCGTGGCGCGGGGTGTCGGTGGTGCCCAGGATCAGCTTGCCGAGCCAGGGCACGGCGAAGAGCACGCGCCCGTCGGCCGTCTTGGGCACCATCAGCGCGTGGTCCGAGGGCAGGAAGTCGCGGTCGACGACGATGTGCACGCCCTGGCTGGGCGCGACCAGGGGCTGGGTGCGCTGGCCGCAGGCTTCGCCGTCGCGCTGGCGCAGGCCGTCCACCCAGACGCCGGTGGCGTTGACGACGCAGCGCGCAAGCACCTCGAAGCGGCGGCCGGTCTCCGCATCGGCGCAGACCACGCCGGCGACCTTGCCGCCCTCGTAGAGCAAGTCGCTCACCGGGCAGTGGTTGAGCACGAGCGCGCCCTTGAGCGCGGCGGTGCGCGCCAGCGCGAGCGCGAGGCGCGCGTCGTCGAACTGGCCGTCCCAGTACTTGACGCCGCCCTTGAGCCCCTGGGCCATGGCCGTGGGCAGGCAGCGCAGGGTTTCCGCGCGGTTGAGGAATTGCGTCGGGCCGAGCCCCGCGTGGCCGGCCAGCGCGTCGTAGATCTTCAGGCCGGCGCCGTAGAACGGCGTTTCCCACAGCTTGTAGGACGGCATGACGAAAGCCAGCGGCCGCGCCAGGTGCGGCGCGTTGCGCAGCAGCGTGGTGCGCTCGTGCAGCGCCTCGCGCACCAGCGCGATGTTGCCCTGGGCGAGGTAGCGCACGCCGCCGTGCACCAGCTTGGTCGCGCGCGACGAGGTGCCTTCGGCGAAGTCGTGCGACTCCAGTAGTACGACGGACAGGCCGCGCGCGGCGGCGTCGAGCGCCACGCCCAGCCCGGTGGCCCCGCCGCCCACGACCGCGAGGTCATAGGTGGCGGGCCGCGCCAATCGCTCCAGCAGCTGGGTGCGGTCGGTGGGCAGGGGCGGCTGCATCGCGGGTGTCATGGGTCTTGCGGTGCTGCCCGCACCGGGGGCGAAGGGTCTGGCCCTCCACGATCCCGCGGCGCGGCGCAAGGCGCGCGTCAGCGCACCTTGCCTTCCTTCCAGGCTTGCAGCAGGCGGTCGTAGGCGATGGTTTGACCCTTCGGCTTCTCGTTGGCCAGCTTCTTCCACGGCGCGTGCTGGTCGCTCAGCCACTTGGCGGGGTCGCTCTTGGGGTTGAGCTTGGGCGCGCAGCGTTCCATGCCGGCGCGCTGCAGGCGCGCCATCACCTGGTCCATCTCCTCGGCCAGCGTGTCCATCGCCGCCTGCGGCGTCTTTTCGCCGGTGACGGCCTGGGCCACGTTCTTCCACCACAGCTGGGCGAGCTTCGGGTAGTCGGGCACGTTGGTGCCGGTGGGCGACCAGGCGACGCGTGCCGGGCTGCGGTAGAACTCGACCAGCCCGCCGAGCTTCGGCGCCATGTCGCTCATGGCCTGGCTGCGGATGTCGGACTCGCGGATCGGCGTCAAGCCGACGATGGTCTTCTTCAGCGAGGTGCTCTTGGCCGTCACGAACTGCGCATAGAGCCAGGCGGCGGCGAGGCGGTCCGGGTTGTGGTCCTTGAAGAAGGTCCACGAGCCCACGTCCTGGTAGCCGTTCTGCATGCCCTGCTTCCAGTACGGGCCGTTGGGGCCGGGGGCCATGCGCCACTTGGGCGTGCCGTCGGCGTTGACCACCGGCAGCCCCGGCTTGGTCATGTCGGCGGTGAAGGCGGTGTACCAGAAGATCTGCTGCGCGATCTGGCCCTGCGCGGGCACGGGGCCGGATTCGCCGAAGGTCATGCCCATCGCTTCCTTGGGGGCGTACTTCTTCATCCAGTCGACGTACTTGGTCAGCGCGTAGACGGCGGCCGGCGAGTTGGTGGCGCCGCCGCGCGAGACCGACGCGCCCACCGGCGTGCACTTGTCGTCGGCCACGCGGATGCCCCATTCGTCGATGGGCAGGCCGTTGGGGTTGCCGATGTCGGCGGCGCCGGCCATCGACAGCCAGGCGTCGGTGAAGCGCCAGCCCAGGCTCGGGTCCTTCTTGCCGTAGTCCATGTGGCCGTAGATCGGTTTGCCGTCGATGGTCTTCACGTCGTTGCTGAAGAACTCGGCGATGTCCTCGTAAGCGCTCCAGTTCAGCGGCACGCCCAGGTCATAGCCGTACTTGGCTTTGAACTTGTCCTTCAGGTCCTGGCGCGCGAACAGGTCGGCGCGGAACCAGTAGAGGTTGGCGAACTGCTGGTCGGGCAGCTGGTAGAGCTTGCCGTCGGGCGCGGTGGTGAAGCTGGTGCCGATGAAGTCCTTGACGTCCAGGCCGGGGTTGGTCCACTCCTTGCCGCTGCCCGCCATGTAGTCGGTCAGGTTCAGGATCTTGCCGTAGCGGTAGTGCGTGCCGATGAGGTCGGAGTCGCTGATCCAGCCGTCGTAGATGGACTTGCCGGACTGCATCGAGGTCTGCAGCTTCTCGACCACGTCGCCTTCCTGGATCAGGTCGTGCTTGACCTGGATGCCGGTGATCTCGCTGAAGGCCTTGGCGAGCGTCTTGCTCTCGTACTCGTGCGTGGTGATGGTCTCGGACACGACCGAGATGTCCTTCACGCCCTTGGCCTGCAGCTTCTTCGCGGCTTCGATGAACCACTTCATCTCGGCCATCTGCTGGTCCTTGGACAGCGTGGACGGCTGGAACTCGCTGTCGATCCATTTCTGCGCTTCGGCTTCGCCGGCCCATGCGGCCTGGCCCGACGCCAGGAGCGCCGCGGCGAACGCGATCGCCTTGTACTGCAGTTTCATTGCTGTCTCCTCACTTGAGACTCCCCGTTTGGGTGCTTGGAAGCCGGCTCCGGGGGAGGGTCGGGCCGGCTCCTTTCACGCTTCGAAAAAAGCGGGTTGTTTGCGTGGCTACGGTCACCCCTTGCGCATCACGAAGGCGAGCACGGCCATCGAGATCACGAAGCCGATCCACACCGAGGGTTCGGCCTCCAGCGAGAACCACTGCGCCATCTTTTCGCCCAGCCCCACCCAGGCGAGGTTGACGTAGGCGGCCGTGAGCAGGCCGATGAACAGGCGGTCGCCGCGCGTGGTGGCGATCGGCAGGAAGCCCTTGCGCTGCACCGTGGGGGACCTGATTTCCCACACCGTCATGCCGGCGAGCATCAGCACGATGCAGGTGAAGAACACCGCCACCGGGGTCGTCCAGGCCATCCAGTCGAACATCGTTTCCCCTTTCAGGCTCAGACACGCCCCATCGCAAAGCCTTTTGCGATGTAGTGCCGCACGAACCAGATGACGATCGCGCCGGGCACGATGGTCAGCACCCCGGCGGCGGCGAGCGTGGCCCAGTCCATGCCCGAGGCCGACACCGTGCGCGTCATCGTCGCGACGATCGGCTTGGCGTTCACGCTGGTGAGCGTGCGCGCCAGCAGCAGCTCCACCCAGCTGAACATGAAGCAGAAGAACGCCGCCACGCCCACGCCGGCCTTGATCAGCGGCAGGAAGATCGTGAGGAAGAAGCGCGGGAACGAATAACCGTCGATGTAGGCGGTCTCGTCGATCTCGCGCGGGATGCCGCTCATGAAGCCTTCGAGGATCCACACCGCCAGCGGCACGTTGAACAGCAGGTGCGCCAGCGCCACGGCGATGTGCGTGTCCATCAGCCCGACGGTGGTGTAGAGCTGGAAGAAGGGCAGCAGGAACACCGCCGGCGGCGTCATGCGGTTGGTCAGCAGCCAGAAGAACACGTGCTTGTCGCCGAGGAAGCGGTAGCGCGAGAACGCATAGGCCGCGGGCAGCGCGACCGCGACCGAGATCACGGTGTTGATGGCCACGTAGATCAGGCTGTTGATGTAGCCCGAGTACCAGCTTGCGTCGGTGAAGATGGTCTTGTAGTTGTCCCAGGTGAAATGCTGCGGCCACAGCGAGAAGCTGGACAGGATCTCCTCGTTGGTCTTGAAGCTCATGTTGACCATCCAGTAGATGGGCAGCACGGCGAAGACCAGGTAGGCGATCAGGAACAGCGTGCGTTTGCGGAAGCGGGGCTCATTCATGGCCGGCCCCTTCTTTGGAGGCGGTGCCCACGCGCTGCATCCAGTTGTAGAGGATGAAACACAGCAGCAGGATGATCAGGAAGTAGATCAGCGAAAACGCCGCCGCCGGCCCCAGGTCGAACTGGCCGACGGCCTTCTGCGTCAGGTACTGGCTCAGGAAGGTGGTCGCGTTGCCCGGCCCGCCGCCGGTGAGCACGAAGGGCTCGGTGTAGATCATGAAGCTGTCCATGAAGCGCAGCAGTACCGCGATCATCAGCACGCCGCGCATCTTCGGCAGCTGGATGTAGCGGAACACCGCGAACTTGCTCGCGCCGTCGATGCGCGCGGCCTGGTAATAGGCATCGGGGATCGAGCGCAGCCCGGCGAAGCACAGCAGCGCCACCAGCGGCGTCCAGTGCCAGACGTCCATCAGCAGCACCGTGAGCCAGGCCTGCGTGGCGTTGCCGGTGTAGCTGTAGTCGATGCCGGCGGCGTCGAGCGCGGCGCCGAGCAGGCCGATGTCCGAGCGGCCGAAGATCTGCCAGATCGTGCCCACCACGTTCCACGGGATCAGCAGCGACAGCGCCACCACCACCAGCACGGCCGACGACTTCCAGCCCTGCGCCGGCATGGCCAGCGCCAGCAGGATGCCGAGTGGAATCTCCACCGCCAGCACCGCGAGCGAGAAGACGATCTGGCGCAGCAGCGCGCCGTGCAGCTCCTCGTCGCGCATCACCTGCGCGAACCACTCGGTGCCGACGAACACGCGGCGCTCGGGGCTGATGATGTCCTGCACCGAGTAGTTGACCACCGTCATCAGCGGCAGGATGGCCGAGAAGGCCACGCACAGGATCACCGGCAGCACCAGGAACCAGGCTTTCTGGTTGACCGGCTTGGTGGTCTCGTTCACGGCAGCAGCTCCTCGTTGCGGTAGAAGCAGGTGTGTTCGCCCAGCACCTGCAGCCACACGGGCTGGCCCGGCGCCGGCAGCGCCTGCTCGGGCGCGAAGCGCGCCTTCAGCGCCTGGCCCTGCACCGCGGCGCTGAGCATCTGGTGCGTGCCCACGTCCTGCACGCGCGCCACCTCGCAGCGCAGCGCGCCGGGCGCGTGCGCATCGGCCAGCGCCAGGTATTCGGGGCGCACGCCCAGCTGCAGCTCACCCTCGGGCAATGCGCGCGGCAGCGCCAGCCGCTCGCCCGCGATCAGGAGCGCGCCGCCCTGCACCTGCGCGGGCAGGAAGTTCATGCCCGGCGAGCCGATGAAATGCCCGACGAAGGCGTGCTGCGGCCGCTCGAACAGCGCGCCCGGCGTGCCCACCTGCACCACGCGGCCGCGTGTCATCACCACCACCTCGTCGGCGAAGGTCAGCGCCTCGACCTGGTCGTGCGTCACGTAGATCAGCGTGAGCTTCAGTTCGTGGTGGATCTGCTTGAGCTTGCGCCGCAGCTGCCACTTCAGGTGCGGGTCGATCACCGTCAGCGGCTCGTCGAACAGCACGGCCGCCACGTCCTCGCGCACCAGGCCGCGGCCCAGCGAGATCTTCTGCTTGGCGTCGGCCGACAGGCCCGCCGCACGCTGGTCGAGCTGGCCGCTCATCTCCAGCATCTCGGCGATCTGGCCGACGCGGCGGCGGATGCGTTCGGCCGGCACCTTGCGGTTGCGCAGCGGGAACGCCAGGTTCTCGGCCACGGTCATGGTGTCGTAGATGACCGGGAACTGGAACACCTGGGCGATGTTGCGTTCCTGCGGGCTGGCGTGCGTCACGTCGCGGCCGTCGAAGCGCACGCTGCCCTGCGAGGGCACGAGCAGGCCCGACATGATGTTCAGCATCGTCGTCTTGCCGCAGCCCGAAGGGCCGAGCAGCGCATAGGCGCCGCCGTCGGCGAAGGCCATCTGCAGCGGCAGCAGCGCGTAGTCGCTGTCCTGGCGCGGGTCGGGCCGGTACGAGTGGGCGAGATCGAGTTCGATGCGCGCCATCGTCAGTGCCCTCCCGGGTGGGCGCGCGCGGGCGCGCGCAGCAGCGCACCATCGCCGCCGAACACGTAGGCCTGCGCCGGGTCGAGGTGCAGCGCGACGCGGCTGCCCAGTTCCAGGTAGTGCACGCCGGTGACCTGGGCCACCAGTTCACCCCAGGGCGTGTCGGCGTGGATGAAGGTGTCGGAGCCGGAGATCTCCGCCAGCTCCACCGTGCCTTGCACCGCCACGTCGCCGGGGCGCGGCGCCAGGCGCAGCGCGCTCGCGCGCAGGCCCACCGTCACGTCCCCTTGCGTCGGCTGCGGCAGGCGCAGCGGCAGCAGGTCGCCGCTGGCCAGGCGCAGCCCGCCATCCATCGGCTGCGCCGGCAGCAGGTTCATCGGCGGATCGCTGAACGCACGCGCCACGCGCAGCGACGCGGGCGCGTGGAAGACCTCGGCCGTCGGGCCGTATTGCAGCAACTCGCCCTCGTGCAGCACGGCGGTGTAACCGCCCAGCAGCAACGCCTCGCCGGGCTCGGTGGTGGCATAGACCACGGTGGAGTCGCCGGCGGCGAACAGCTGCGTGAGTTCCTCGCGCAGCTCTTCGCGCAGCTTGTAGTCGAGGTTGACCAGCGGCTCGTCCAGCAGCATCAGCGGCGCGCCCTTGGCGAGCGCGCGCGCCAGCGCCACGCGCTGCTGCTGGCCGCCCGAGAGTTCGGCCGGGTAGCGCTCCAGGAACATCTCGATGTGCAGCCGCCCGGCGATCTCGCGCACGCGCGCCTCGACGTTCTTCTCGCCGCGCAGCCGCAGCGGCGAGGCGATGTTGCCGGCCACCGTCAGCGACGGGTAGTTGATGAACTGCTGGTAGACCATGGCGACGTTGCGCTCGCGCACCGGCACGCCGGTCACGTCGGCGCCGTCGACGCGCACCCGGCCTTCGGTGGGCGCGTCCAGCCCGGCCATGATGCGCATCAGGCTGGTCTTGCCCGCCTGCGTGGCGCCCAGCAGCACCGTGACGGCACCGCCATGCAGCGCCATGCTCATCGGATGGAGCCATGCCTGCGGGCCGACCCGCTTGCCAATTTGCTCCAGCACCAACTCCATTGTCACCTTTCTTTTTCGATTTGGATGATTTTTTGTTCTTTTTCGATCGATTTGACTAGATGCTTACCCTTGGTTCTTTTCTCTTTGGTTCGTTTTAAATTCGGCGCGTGAACACCAACCCACGCCAGCTGCTGCTGCTGGAGGAAGTACGCCAGCGCCAGTCCGCCACCGTCGAGCAACTCGCCGACATCCTGGGCGTGACGCTGCAGACCGTGCGCCGCGACGTGCAGCGCCTGGCCGAGCAGGGGCTGCTCGCGCGCTTCCACGGCGGCGTGCGCGTGCCCAGCTCCACCGTCGAGAACATCGCCCACACCCAGCGCCAGATGCTCAACGCCGCGGGCAAGGCGCGCATCGCGCGCGCGGTGGCGCAGGCGGTGCCGAACGGCTGCTCGCTGATCCTCAACATCGGCACCACCACCGAGGCCATCGCCCAGGCGCTGATGCACCACCGCGGCCTGCGCGTGCTGACCAACAACCTGAACGTCGCCGCCATCCTGAGCGGCAACCCGGAGTGCGAGCTGATCGTGGCCGGCGGCGTGGTGCGCACGCGCGACCGCGGCATCGTGGGCGAGGCGGCGGTGGACTTCATCCGCCAGTTCCGCGTCGACATCGCGCTCATCGGCATTTCCGGCATCGAGCCCGACGGCACGCTGCGCGACTTCGACTACCGCGAGGTGAAGGTGGCGCAGACCATCATCGAACACGCGCGCGAGGTCTGGCTCGCGGCCGACCACGGCAAGTTCAACCGCCCGGCGATGGTCGAGCTGGCCACGCTCACGCAGATCGACCGCCTGTTCACCGACGCGCCGCCGCCCGAGCCTTTCCCCGCGCTGCTGCACGACGCGGGCGTGCAATGCACCATCGCGGCGGAAGGCGCCTGAGCATCGTGCGCGGTGCGACGCCCATGCCCACGCCGATCACCCCCGCCCCGACATGACCTACCTGCTCGCCCTCGACCAAGGCACCTCCAGCTCGCGCAGCATCGTGTTCGACGAACACGGCCACATCGTGGCCCAGGCGCAGCAGGAGCTGCCGCAGATCTACCCGCGCCCCGGCTGGGTGGAACACGACCCGATGGAGATCTGGCGCACCCAGCTCGCCACCGCCCAGGATGCGCTGCGCCAGGCCGGCATCGCCGCGCAGGATGTACGCGCCCTCGGCATCACCAACCAGCGCGAAACGACGGTGCTCTGGAATCGCAAGACCGGGCAGCCCGTGCACCACGCCATCGTCTGGCAGGACCGGCGCGCGGAACCGGCCTGCGCGTTGCTGCGCGAGCAGGGTCACGCCGCGCTGATCCAGTCGAAGACCGGCCTGCTGATCGACGCCTACTTCTCCGGCACCAAGCTGCAATGGCTGCTGGACGAAGTGCCCGGCGCACGCGCGGCGGCCGAAGCCGGCGAGCTGGCCTTCGGCACCGTCGACAGCTGGCTCGTCTGGCAGCTCACCGCGGGCCGGCGCCACGTCACCGACGTCAGCAACGCCAGCCGCACCATGCTGTTCAACGTGCACCGCAACCAGTGGGATGAGGAGCTGCTCGCGCTGCTGCGCATCCCGCGCGCGCTGATGCCCGAAGTGATGCCGTCGAGCGGCGACTTCGGCCGCACCGTGCCCGGGCTGCTGGGCGGCGCCATCGCCATCGGCGGCGTGGCCGGCGACCAGCAGAGCGCGCTCTTCGGCCAGGCCTGTTTTTCCGCGGGCATGGCCAAGAACACCTACGGCACCGGCTGCTTCATGCTGATGCACACCGGCGGCAGCTTCCAGAGAAGCGAGAACGGCCTGCTCACCACCAGCGCCGCGCAGTGCGGCACCACCCCCGAATACGCGATGGAAGGCAGCGTCTTCGTCGGCGGCGCGGTGGTGCAGTGGCTGCGCGACGGGCTGCGCGCGATCTCGGCCAGCAGCGAGGTGCAGTCGCTGGCCGAGAGCGTGCCCGACTCCGGCGGCGTGATGATGGTGCCCGCCTTCACCGGCCTGGGCGCGCCCTACTGGAAGCCGGAGGCACGCGGCACCATCACCGGCCTGACGCGCGGCACCACGCTCGCGCACATCGCGCGCGCGGCGCTCGAATCGATCGCCTACCAGAGCGCCGCGCTGCTCGGCGCGATGAGCCGCGACGCCGTGGCCGCGGGTGGCGCGCCCGTCTCCGAGCTGCGCGTGGACGGCGGCGCCTGCGTCAACGACCTGCTGATGCAGTTCCAGGCCGATCTGCTCGGCATTCCGGTGGTGCGGCCGGCGGTGGTGGAGACGACGGCCCTGGGCGCGGCCTACCTCGCCGGGCTGGCCAGCGGCGTGTACGCCAGCAGCGCCGACCTGTCGCAGCTGTGGCGCGCCGAACGGCGCTTCGTGCCCACGCTGGAGCGCGCGCGCGCCGACGCATTGATGGCGCGCTGGGAGCATGCGGTGGCGCAGGCGACGCTGCCCGCCTGATCCGCGGTGCCGCCCGATGGCGGGCGGAATGCGCGAGCAGCGCGGCAGGCTCGCGGCCGCCGAGAGCCCGGCACCCAGGCTTATGGCGCCGACCCACGCAGCAGCAGCCGCCGCACCCGCCGGCTCTTGGCCGCCACGGTGACCACCGTCACGACATGGCGTTCGCGCCACGCGGTGCGCGCCAGATCGCAGATCGCGTTTTCGCGGCTGAAGAAGCGCCGCTGCGCACCGCTGTAGTTCTCGAGCGTAAAGCCCTCGAAGTCACCGAAATGGTCGAACAGCAGCCCGCTGACCTTGCCGGACCACAACGCTGGCTTGGCATCGCCCGCCGCCGCACCGCCGGTGTCCGACAGCCAGTCGTCGTCGCCAGGCTCGAAGTACGGGTCGGCCGGATCGTCCACGCCTTCGCCACCAGGCACCTGGTCTCCTGGCGTCTGGCCGCCATCGCCCCCCGGATCGGGGAGCGCTGGCAACACACCATCCGGGGTCGCCGGCACCGCAAACGGATCGCCGCCCAATGCGCGCACCTTGTCGGCCAGCATCTCGACGTAGCGCGAGAACGCGGCATGCCAGCGGCTCTTGCGGCCGAGCCTGGCCAGCCGCCATGTCATCACCGAGAGCAGGCGCAAGTGATGCGCCAGCATGTCAGCCTTGGTCGACACCGGAATGCCCAGCTGGAACGCCCCCACCGTCTCGCGCCACATGCGCGCTTCGCGCCGTGCGGCCTCCACGTCCTTGGGGTTCGGATGCGCGACGAGCAACGCGAAGTCGCCGGCCGCATCGAGCATCGACAGGTCGGTGACGAGCGAACGGTTCTCGCCCAGGTCGAATACGCCGCGGGGCAGCGCGGCCGCAGCGCCGTCCCGCACCACCGTTGGCGCCGCCACCTCGACTCCGGCCGCCTTGAGCAGCCGCGCTGCCTCGGCCAGCGAAACCTGGCGCACCTCGGCACCCGGCATCCGGACTTTGCGTCCCCGGTGGGTGATCTGCCGCACCGAGACGTCGAAGCGCTGGCCTTTCCTGATACCGAGCGGTAACTCGGCGGACAGCACGCCCGTCTGCCGGCGCAGGCTCCTCGGGATGGGAACGTAGCGCATGCCGCCCGCAGGCACCTCGATCGTGTGCGCATCGGTGGCGCGAAGCTCGTGGCGTGGATAGAAACGGTCCGCCAGCGCCACGACGTCGTGCGCGTTCCAGCCAGGAATGTGGATCGTGGCGTAGGTGCCGTCGGGCACGTTCGCAGACCAGTGCAGCAAAAGCTCGTCGGGCACCAGTTCGTCGGTGATCGGCAGCGGCGAGGCTTCGATCTCGAAGGTATGCATGGCCGCGCGCGAGGCGCTCAGGCCGGGGTTGGCGACTGCGCTCAGGGCGATGTTGCGCTGCGCGAGCTTGTCGGACGTGCCCGGATTGGCGCCGGAAGGAATCGGCGTGCCAGTGAACTCGATCTGTGCCACGAGGCACTGGTGCTCGCCCAGCAGCAGGTCGGGCAGCGGCACGGCGGCGCCTGCGCCGGGCGCCGGCGGCAGGTAGTTGCCACCGAGGTTGGTGTCGAGCAGCGCACCGAAGAACTTGTCGCTCTCCGACGTGCCGATGTCCTTGACGTTGAAGGCATCGGCTTGCGCGTCCGGCGTGGCCGCGCGTGCTTGCGCGAAGCACGGAAACGACACCCATTCGCCCGCGGCCTGGCCCGGCAGCGCGATCGGATCGGCGCCGGCCGTTCGCACGTAGCCGTCGATCGGTGCGCCCATCGCTTCCTGGTACGTCAATGCCGCCGTGGTCTGGGCGGTGAAGAGGCGGAAGAACACGCGCACGTCGTTGGCGGCAAGCAGCGTGCCGTTGCGCCGCACCCGCGCCACGGCGAAGTTGTAGACATTGCGCCCGCTGCCGGTCGTGGTGGGAAACGGGCTCAGCGCGGAAGCCGACTGGTCGCCGGCGAGCGACTCGAACTGGGAGACGCTGACCGACGACACCAGGTCCTGGATGAACTGCAGCGCCTGTGCCCGCGTCGCGCCGTCGGGCAGCGTCACGCCGTGCAGCGTCTCGCCGGCGACGACCGGGAACACCTTCAGGTCCGAGCTGAGCCAGGGCGTCGTGTTGCCGCCGGCGAGGTCGAGCATGAACGGGTTGGCCGATTTGACGAGCTGGATCCAGGCGCTGTCCGTCAGCGGCGACAGCGCGGCGCTCGTCGACAGGGTGGCGGCAACGGGCTGCACCTGCTGTTGTCCTGCGAAGCCGAAAGCATCGGCGACGAAGCGCACGCGGTAGGTGAAGGTGATGCGCTGCAACCGCGCCGGCAGCCCTGGGTCGTCGCTCGCGACGGCGGTGGGCGTGACCTCGATGGCGGAGTTGCCGCCGACGGAGACGACCGGCGCCCAGCTCGCGAGCTGGGCGGCCGACGGCGCCAGCGTCGTGATGCCGCCGCCGGGGAACTGGCCCGGCTTGAGCCCGTCGACGGTGACCAGGATCGCGGCGTCGAACTGCGGGCTCGCCGTCACCTCGTCCTGGCCGAAGGTGCTGCGCTCGAGGATCAGGCCGATCTGCGGGCGCGGCCGCGCGAGCCAATGCGTGATGTTGACGAAGACCGCCTTGATGTCGGCGAAGGTCGCCTCTGCGCCAGGATGCGCGAACCCGTGGCCCTTGGCGCCGTCCGGGCCGACACGCGTCTGTGGCGGGCCGGGCACGATGTCGGAGTCGCCGGTGAGGTTGATGTCCACGTAGTGGTGGAAGGTCGCGCCGGTCACGATGCGGCCGACGCCCGCGCGTCGCCCGTCGTAGGCGCTGAGCGTGTTGACGGTCTTGGCCGACGCGAGGGTCGTGTCGGTGGTGCCCCCGGATGCGGCCGCGCGGATCGCATGTTCCAGCACCTGGCCGGTCGCGATGACCTCGGGCTTGGGGTGGTCGCCCGCGACGCTCGGGAACTCGACGAAGCTTTCGCCGTTGAAGGTCAGGGTCTGGCCGTAGTCGTAACCCGCGACCTCGCCCAGCGTCTGGCCCTCGTGCATGTGGTCGGGGTAGATCACGATGTCGCGTCCGTCGCGGCGCAGGATCGGATGCGCCGGCGAGGTCGCCGGGGCGATCGGCTGCGGAACCGAATCCGACTGGTTCTCGAACCAGGCGAAGGGCGCGGGAAACTCGCTGTAGTCGCCAGCCGGATTGGTCCGCGTGGTGTCGGCGCGGGTGGCGCTCAACGGTGCGAAGTTGCGCGGGAAACCCGCCGGCATCGGCGAATGCGCATCACCCTCCCCGTACCAGCAGCGTGCCGCGCGGACCCGCGGAATGCGGCCGCACATGTCCGCGCCGATGCCATCGTGGTCGCCCGTGGCGAAGACCCCGCCCCCCGCATCCATGAAGCGCGTGATCGCGGCGATCTCCGCTTCGTGCAAATCGAACGTGCCGCTGGCCCCGCCGACATTGCGGCCATGGTTGCCGATGAGCCAGATCACGTCGTATGCGAGCAGGTCGACGCCGGCACCGGCAAAGTCGAACGACTGCAGCACGCCCGCTGTCGCGTCGTTCTGTCGATGCGCGCGCGTCACCTGGAATCCGGCATCGGTCAACGCCCCGACGAGCGCGGTGTAGGTGAAGTCTTGTGTTCCCGAAGGGTCCACATCGAAGCGGTAATCGCCGTCCAGAACGATCAGGACCTTGGTAGCCATCACAACCTCCAGCATTCCGTGGGTGACCGCCAGCCGCGGCGGTGACGAGCGTCCCGCAGCCGGCAGCGGCGGCCGCGCGTGAGAACGACACGCAGATTCGGCCACGCTGGGTCGCAAACCGCATCCCCTGTATTGGGGATGTACGGACCGGCCGTGCCTTCCGTTCCCGGCCGCCAACCTCGGATTCCACCGGCACCGCCCGGCAGTAGCCCGTCGCGGTGGCGGCTTGGGTGCCCGCCATCGTGGGCCCGGCTGCGGGGGAAACCTTCGGGGACGCGAAGCCGCCGCCCTTCCGCGGTCGGCGGCGGACCCGGCCTCAGCGCACGAGAGGCATGCGGGCGCGGCCGCGCCGCAGCGCCGCGAGCAGCAGCAGGGCCAGCCCGGCCAGCGGCAGCGCTGCGGGCTCGGGCACCGCCAGCAGCGTGCCGTCGAGGGTGACGGCGCGGTCGCGCGCCACCGTCTGCGCGCCGGTCGGCTGGCCGTTGGCGCCCAGCTGCTGCTGGTACGAGCTGTCGTTGCCGCCGGTGGCCGCGCTCCAGGCGAAGCCCGGCAGCAGCGCCGGCGAATGGGCCATCACCGACACCCAGTAGGTGTCGCCGCCGGCCAGCGCCAGCGGTGCCGCCAGGTCGACCTCGTAGCGGTAGTGGTCGACGTCGTAGACGTTGCCGCCCTGGCTGAAGCTGCCCGCGCCCAGCAAGGTCGGGTTGGCGCCGGCGGGGCTGAAGGTCTGCAGCAGCAGCAAGGCGCCGGGCACGCCGCCGGCATCGGCGTAGAAGGCGACATCCCAGGCGGAGACGTCGGGCGCCGGCGCCGGGGCCGGCTGCGGGTTGTTCAGGTCGAGCCAGAAGCCGCTCCAGCCGACGCGCTCGACGCTGGCCGATGTGGCCGGCGTGAAGTCGTCGAACACGCGCCAGCCGCCGCCGGCCGCGCCGAGGTCGGAAAAACGCGGGCTGGCGCCGATGGGCGTGGGCGCATAGATCGGCGCCGCCTCGGCCTGCCCCGGCGGTGCCAGCAGGGCCAGCGCGGCCAGGCCGGCGGAAACGGCAGTGGCGAAGGGCTTGGGCATGGCGGTCTCCGGTGCGCCGTGGCGGCGTGTGGCGGGCATGCTACGCCGTGGCCGCGGCGCTGCCAAGCCTCGAAGCGAGGGGGTGGGCGCGCCGCACTTGCGAGGTGGTGACAAGCAAGCAGCGCCCGCCTGAACCGCCGTCCTTGATGAGCCCACGGGCCCGCGGATGCGGCCTGCGTCTACCGCCGGCAAGAGGCGGCGACGGCCAGCGCGGAGAGCCCGAAGCCCGCCAGCGCCAGCGGCTCCAGCCGCTCGCCCAGCACCAGGAACCCCAGCAGCGCCGACACGCCCGGGACCAGGAAGAACAGGCTCGCCACCCGGCCCGCCTGGCCGCGGCGGATCATGACGAACATCAGGCTGAAGGCGCCGATGGAGTTGGCCAGGCCCAGCCACAGCCAGGCGCCGACCAGCGCCGGCGTCCAGTCGACGGCGAAATGCTCGCCCGGCCCGGCCGCCAGCGCGACGGCCAGCGCCGACACGGCCATCTGCAGGCCGGCGCCGCTGCGCAGGTCCATGTGGGCGCAGAAGCGCTTCTGGTACAGCGTGCCGGCGACCAGCCCGAGCAGGCCCAGGCCCGCCGCGGCGTAGGCCGGCCAGGCGCCGCCCAGCGGCTGGTCCGCCACCACCAGCGCCACGCCCGCCAGCCCGCCCAGCAGGCCGAGGCCCTGGCGCAGGCCCAGCCGCTCGGCCAGCCACAGGTGGGCGCCCAGCGCCGTGGCCAGCGGCATCAGGCCGATCAGCAGCCCGGCCACGCCGGCGCTCAGGCCCCAGCGCAGCGCGCAGTAGATGCACGAGAAATGCAGCACCTGCATCAGCAAACCGACGACGGCCAGGTGGCCCCAGTCGGCGCGCCGCCGCGGCCAGGGCGCGCCGGTGGCCAGCGCCGCGGCCAGCAGCACCGCGGCGGCGAGGCCGAAGCGCAGCGTCAGCAGCGTCAGCGGCCCGGTGTGCGGCAGCGCCAGCTTGCCGGCCACGTAGCCGCTGCTCCACAGCAGGATGAAGACCAGCGGCAGGCCGGAAGCGGCCGCCGCGGCCAGCAGCCGGCCGGGCAGGCCGGACTGCAGGGGCCGGGCCGGCAGGCAGGACGATGGCGGGGTGGACATGGCGACTCCTTGGAACAACGGCAGGCCGCCACTCTAGGAATCGGTGAACACGGACACAATCCACCTGGAATTCGATTCAGAGTTTCCAAACGGAGAACGACACCATGGGCCGCCTCGAAGACCTGCAAGCCTTCGCGCGCGTCGTCGACGCGCGCGGCTTCTCCGGCGCTGCGCGGCTGCTGGGCACGACCAAGTCGGCCGTCAGCAAGCAGGTCGTGCGGCTGGAAAACCAGTTCGGCACACGGCTGCTGCACCGCACGACGCGCAGCGTCAGCCCCACGGCCGAAGGCCGCGCCGTCTACGAGCGCGCGCTGCGGCTGCTGGACGATGCCCTCGCGCTGGAGACCGAGCTCGCCGGCCGCCGCGACACGCCGCGCGGCGTGCTGCGGATGTCGGTGTCCACGGCCTTCGGCAACCTGCAGTTCACCGCGCTGATGGCCGAGTTCTGCGCCCGCCATCCGCAGCTCGACGTCGTGCTGGGCCTGAACGACCGCTACGTGGACCTGGCCGAGGAAGGCTTCGACGTGGTGCTGCGGCTGACGCACAAGCCCTCCGACGGACTGGTCGCGCGCCGGCTCGCGGCCATCCGCTTCGTGCTGTGCGCGGCGCCGGCCTACCTGGAAATCCATGGCGAGCCGCAGTCGGTGGCCGAGGTCGCCGGCCACCGCTGCCTGCGTTTCGGCTACCTGCAGGCACCCGACCGCTGGCGCTTCCGCCATGCCGGGCTGGGCGAGGCCGAGGTCGAGACACGCGGCGCGCTGCGCTTCGAGAGCGGGCTGACGGCCAACAGCAGCGAGTCGCTGCGCGTCGCGGCGCTGGCCGGCATGGGCCTGGCCGTGCTGCCGACCTACGCCATCGGCGACGACCTGCGCGCCGGCCGGCTGCGCGCGCTGCTGCCGGGCTGGCAGCCGGTCGGCGGCCTGGCCAACGCGGATACGCTGTACGCCGTCTACCTGCCCAGCCGCCACCCGGCGCCCAAGGTGCGCGCGCTGATCGACTTCATGCTGGAGAAGATGGGCGAAGTGCCACCGTGGGACCGCGAGGGGCCGTGACGGCCGGGCCGCCGCTGCCTTGGAAGGCTGCCGGCGGCGAACCGGGCGTGCTCCACGCGCGCGCCGGGTCCTCGGCTAGCCCCACTGCCCAGCACCACGCTCCATCGCGCGCTCCGCGCGCGCCGGGCCCTCCCAGAGCACGTGCGGGCCGATGTCGGCCACGGTCCTGACGCCGCAGAACGCCATGGTGCTGAGCATTTCCTGCCGGAGGATCTGCAGTACGCGGTGCACGCCCGGTTCGCCGCCGGCGGCCAGCCCGTAGAGCCAGGCGCGGCCGGCCAGCACGCCGCGCGCGCCCAGGGCGCAGGCGCGCACGATGTCCTGCCCGCAGCGCACGCCGCCATCGACCAGTACCTCGGCCCGGCCGCCCACCGCGTCGACGATGGACGGCAGCACCTCGGCCGCCGCGGGGGCGCCGTCGAGCTGGCGTCCGCCCTGGTTGCTCACGCTCAGCGCATCGGCGCCCGCCTCGATGGCCAGCAGCGCATCCTCGGCATCCAGCACGCCCTTGACGATCAGCGGGCCGCCCCACACCGCCTTCAGGCGTTCCACCTGCTTCCAGTCGATGTCCAGCACGAACTGGTCGGCGTGCCACCGGGCGAACGACGCCAGGTCGGTGACGCCCTTGGCATGGCCGATCACGTTCCCGAAGCCGCGATGGGCCGTGCGCAGCATGCCGAGGCACCACCGGGGAGCGGACAGCAGGTCCACCGCCTGCCGCAGCGACCGGCGCGGGGGCAGCGCCAGGCCGTTGCGGGCATCGCAGTAGCGGCGGCCCGCCACGTGGTAGTCCATGGTCAGGATCAGCGCCTCGCAGCCGGCATCCCGGGCGCGCCCCACCAGGGCGTGCAGGTAGGCCTGGTCCTTCAGCAGCGACACCTGCATCCACAGTGGGCCATCGCTGTGCCGGCGCACCTCCTCCAGCGGGCAGACGCTGCCGATGGACAGGCTGTAGGGCACGCCGAAGCGGTGCGCCGCCCGGGCGCCGAGGATCTCCGCGTCGGGCCACACGAAGCCGGCCAGCCCGGTCGGCGCGATGGCCAGCGGCAGCGCGGCCTGGCGGCCCAGCAGCGTGGTCGAGGCATCGGCCTGCGCGATGTTCCTGCCGATGCGCTGGCGGAACTTCAGCCGCGCGAAGGCGGATTCGTTGGCGGCGTAGGTCGCGCCGCTCCAGGAACCCGAGTCCACGAAGTCGTAGAACATCTTCGGCACGCGCCGGCGCGCGCGCTGGCGCGCATCTTCCACGCACTGGATGCTGTCGAGGTCTGCACTCATGGGTTTCTCCGGAGGGATGCGTCGTTTCAAGGCTGCCCCGGACTCTAGGGAAGGCAGGCCGGCCGCAGTAGCATCCCGTTCACCTGGTGAACAAATTTCCGACCCCATGCACCCGACCGGCACCAAGGTGAAATCCATCGATGCGCTGGCGCGCGGACTGGCGGTGCTGCGCCAGCTGCAGTACGAAAAAAGCATGAGCCTGCCCGGCCTGATGGCCAGCACCGGCCTGGCGCGCGCGACGCTGCTGCGCATCCTGAAGACGCTGGCGCAGGCCGGGCACGTCGACCGCAACCCGATGAACGGCCGCTACTTCGCCGTCACCGGCGCCTCGGGCGAGCCGGCGCTCTCGGCGCCGCGCAAGCGGCTGTCCGAGATCACCGCGCCGATGCGCAGGGCGCTCGAACGCAAGATACCGTGGCCG
The DNA here is from genome assembly GCF_047601025.1 of Pseudorhodoferax sp. Lineage (NCBI taxonomy): Bacteria > Pseudomonadati > Pseudomonadota > Betaproteobacteria > Burkholderiales > Comamonadaceae > Pseudorhodoferax > Pseudorhodoferax sp. Next base: position 4,069,325 of record NZ_JASGJZ010000001.1, on the reverse strand, counting down.
ACCAACCTGGCCGTGCTGGACCGCTTCGAGATGGTCATCGTCGACGGCGACAGCAGCTGCAGCCTGACGCCGAACTACCACGCGCTGGGATTCCGGCCCCCGCTGCTGTTCACCGCCGTGGGCAAGGCCTTGCTGGCCTGGAGCAGCAGCGACGCGTCGCGCGCCTGGATCGACGCGGCCCTGCAGCATCGCCGCGTCGGCGGCGACTTCGACCGGGCCGCCCTGCTGCGGGAGCTGCAGCGCATCCGCAGGCAGGGCTATGCGGTCTACGACTCCACGCGCGCCTCGCCGAGCACGCCGGCGCGCTACGGGGCGCTGGCCGTCCCGGTCTTCGCGCAAGCGCGCTGCGTGGCCAGCCTGGCGATGGTGTGGATCCCGGAGGTCATGGCGCTCGACGACGTGCTGGCGCGCTATCTCGCGCCGGTGCAGCAGGCCGCCGAAGCCATGTCCCGCGTGCTCACGGCGCAGGGATTCACCCTGGCCCAGGCGGAGCCCGCGCTCACGGACCACCGTCCTGCGTGGACACCTCGCGCAGCCACCACTCCCCCTGCAGCTGCTGCTGCAGCCAGCCGATGAAGGCGGTGACCTTGGCCGGCACCAGCCGCGGCGAGGGGAACACCGCGTGCACCTCCTGCGCCGGCAGCGCGTGGTCCGGCAGCAGCTGCACGAGGGCGCCGTCCCGCACCGAATCGCGCGCCACGTACCAGGGCAGCACCGCCAGCCCCATGCCGGCGCGGCAGGCCGCCAGCACGGCCGACAGGTTGTTCGAGCGCAGCGGGCCCTGCACCGGCACCGCGCAGGCGCCGCCGCCGGGCGCCACGAAGTCCCAGCGCGCATCGCCCTGCACGCTGCTGTAGACTAGGCAGGCGTGGCGCGCCAGGTCCTGCGGCGCCGCCGGTGTGCCGTGCGCCCGCAGGTAGGCCGGCGCGCCGGCCAGCATCCAGGGGTTGCGGCCCAGGTAGCGCGCGCCCAGCGATGAATCCGCCAGCCGGCCCATGCGCACGGCCAGGTCCGCGCCCTGCTCCACCAGGTTCACGTAGCGGTCGTCGCACAGCAGCTCGATCTGCAGCCGCGGGTGCGCGCGCATGTAGCGCAGCACCAGCGGCACCAGCACGCGCCGGCCGAAGGCCACCGAGGTGTTGACGCGCAGCAGGCCGCTGCCGCCGGCCTGCACCAGCGCGGCCACGTTGTCGGCCTCGTCGGCCTCGCGTACCACGTTCTTGCAGCGCTCGTAGTACAGCAGCCCGGCCTCGGTCGGCGTCACGCCGCGCGTGCTGCGGTGCAGCAACCGCACGCCCAGGCGGCGCTCGGCCTCGGCCACGGCCTTGGTGGCGGTCGGCTGCGTGGTGCCGAGCTCGGCGGCGGCCTTGCTGAAGCTGCCGGTCTCCACGACGCGCACGAAGACCTGCATGGTCATGAGCCGGTCCATGTCAGCGCCGCCCGGCCGCCCGAAAGCACTGGCGAACCCTTCCGGGGGGCCGATGCGCCCCTCCGAGGGGCTGACGCACCCCTCCAGGATGCTGACGAACCGCTCCGGGGGACAGCGAGACGCGAAGTGACGGGCGTGGGGGCTGCATGTTCCGCAGTGTAGGCACGTATTCCGGCGTGGAATATCTCTTATCCGCCGGCGGGCGTTCCCGCGGCGCGCCCCGCTCTCCATCATCGATGCCAGTCCACAGCAACCAGGAGACCCGCGATGGCAAGAATGAAGGCGGCGATGGCCGCCGCGCTCGTGATGGAGAAGGAAGGCATCACCCAGGCCTTCGGCGTGCCCGGGGCCGCGATCAACCCGCTGTACGCGGCGCTGCGCGAGCGCCAGACCATCGCCCACGTGCTGGCGCGCCACGTCGAGGGCGCCTCGCACATGGCCGAGGGCTACACCCGCGCCAGGGCCGGCAACATCGGCGTGTGCATCGGCACCTCGGGCCCGGCCGGCACCGACATGGTCACCGGCCTGTACTCGGCCAGCGCCGACAGCATCCCGATCCTGTGCATCACCGGCCAGGCGCCGCGCGCGCGGCTGCACAAGGAGGACTTCCAGGCCGTGGACATCGCGTCCATCGTGAAGCCCGTGACCAAGTGGGCCACCACGGTGCTGGAGCCGGCCCAGGTGCCGCGCGCGTTCCAGCAGGCCTTCCACCTGATGCGCTCGGGCCGCCCCGGGCCGGTGCTGATCGACCTGCCGTTTGACGTGATGATGGCCGAGATCGAGTTCGACATCGACACCTACGCGCCGCTGCCGGTCTACAAGCCGGCCGCCACGCGCGCCCAGATCGACAAGGCGCTGGACCTGCTGGCGAGCGCCGAGCGCCCGCTGATCGTGGCCGGCGGCGGCATCGTCAACGCCGATGCGTCGGACCTGCTGGTCGAGTTCGCCGAGCTGACCGGCATCCCGGTGATCCCGACGCTGATGGGCTGGGGCACGATCCCCGACGACCACCCGCTGATGGCCGGCATGTGCGGCCTGCAGACCAGCCACCGCTACGGCAACGCCACCCTGCTGGCCAGCGACTTCGTGCTGGGCATCGGCAACCGCTGGGCCAACCGCCACACCGGCAGCCCCGAGGTCTACTGCAAGGGCCGCCGCTTCATCCACGTGGACATCGAGCCGACGCAGATCGGCCGCGTGTTCGCGCCGGACTACGGCATCGTCTCCGACGCCAAGGCCGCGCTGCAGCTGTTCGTCGAGGCCGCGCGCGAGCGCCGCGCCGCCGGCCAGCTGCCGGACCGCAGCGCCTGGGCCGCCGCCTGCCAGGGCCGCAAGCGCGACCTCGCCTACCTGCGCAAGACCCACTACGACAGCGTGCCGATGAAGCCGCAGCGCGTGTACCAGTGCATGAACAACGCCTTCGGCCAGGACGCGACCTACGTCTCCACGATCGGCCTGTCGCAGATCGCGGCGGCGCAGTTCCTGCACGTCTACGGCCCGCGCCGCTGGATCAACTGCGGCCAGGCCGGCCCGCTGGGCTGGACGGTGCCGGCCGCGCTCGGCGTGCGCGCGGCCGACCCGACGCGCAAGATCGTCGCGCTGTCGGGCGACTACGACTTCCAGTTCATGCTGGAGGAGCTGGCCGTGGGCGCGCAGTTCAAGCTGCCCTACCTGCACATCGTCGTCAACAACAGCTACCTCGGCCTGATCCGCCAGAGCCAGCGCGGCTTCGGCATGGACTACTGCGTGCAGCTGGGCTTCGACAACATCAACACGCCCGCCGGCGACGCCGCGCGCGGCTACGGCGTGGACCATGTGAAGGTGGTCGAGGGCCTGGGCTGCAAGGCCATCCGCGTGCAGCGCGCCGAGGAGATCGCGCCGGCCATCCGCCAGGCCGAGGCCTGGATGCAGGAATACCGCGTGCCGGTCGTCGTCGAGGTGCTGCTGGAGCAGGTCACCAACATCGCCATGGGCACCGAGATCGACAACGTCGTCGAGTTCGAGGACCTGGCCGCCAGCGCGGCCGACGCCCCCACCGCCATCGCCGCGGCCCTGCTCGACTGATCCCCCACCCCGCCCGGAGCACCGCCCCCTGGCCGGGGCGGCGCCGCCGCACGCCCGTGGCGCGTGCGGCGCACCCCGGCGCACCGCAAGGAGACACCATGCCCAAGTTCGCCGCCAACCTCACGATGCTGTTCAACGAGGTGCCTTTCCTGGACCGCTTCGCGCTGGCCGCCCGTACCGGCTTCGAGGCCGTCGAGTTCATGTTTCCCTACGAGCATCCGGCCGCCGACATCCGCAGCCGGATGCAGGAGCACGGCCTGCGGCTCGTGCTGCACAACCTGCCGGCCGGCGACTGGAACGCCGGCGAGCGCGGCATCGCCTGCATCCCGGGCCGCGAACGCGAGTTCCGCGCCGGCGTGGACCGGGCCATCGCATACGCCCACGCGCTGGACGTGCCGCAGCTCAACTGCCTGGTCGGCAAGACGCCGCAGGACGCCGACCCCGCCGCCGTGCACCGCACGCTGGTGGACAACCTGCGCCATGCCGCCGGCGCGCTGCAGGCCGCGGGCCTGAAGCTGCTGGTCGAACCGGTCAACACCTTCGACATCCCGGGCTTCCACCTCTCGCGCAGCGCGCAGACGCTGGCCGTGCTCGACGAGGTCGGCGCCGCGAACGCGTTCCTGCAGTACGACATCTACCACATGCAGCGCATGGAGGGCGAGCTGGCCGCGACGCTGGAGCGGCACCTGCCGCGCATCGCCCACGTGCAGCTCGCCGACAACCCGGGCCGGCACGAGCCGGGCAGCGGCGAGATCCACTACCCCTTCCTGTTCGCCCACCTGGACCGCATCGGCTACGGCGGCTGGATCGGCTGCGAATACAAGCCGGCCGGCCGGACCGAGGACGGCCTCGGCTGGATGGGCGCCCACCGCTAAACCACGAGGACTGCCACGCCATGACCACCACCACTCCCCAGAAGATCGGCTTCATCGGCCTGGGCATCATGGGCGCGCCCATGGCCGGCCACCTGCTCGCCGCCGGCCACCAGCTGTACGTGCACACGCGCAGCAAGGTGCCCGCGGCCATCGCCGAATCCGGCGCCACGCAATGCACCACGGCGCGCGGCGTGGCCGAGCGCGCCGACGTCGTCATCACCATGCTGCCGGACACGCCGGACGTCGAGGCCGTGCTGTTCGGCGAAGACGGCGTGGCCGCGGGCCTGCAGCACGGCGGCCGCGGCAAGCTGGTGATCGACATGTCCTCCATCTCGCCGGTGGAGACGCGCGCGTTCGCGCAGCGCATCGAGGCCCTGGGCGCGGACTACCTGGACGCGCCGGTCTCCGGCGGCGACGTGGGCGCGCGCAACGCCACGCTGTCCATCATGTGCGGCGGACGGCCCGAAGCGTTCGAGCGCGCCCGGCCCGTCCTGGCCGCCATGGGCCGCAACATCACGCGCGTGGGCGCCAGCGGCGACGGCCAGACCTGCAAGGTCGCCAACCAGGTCATCGTGGCGCTGACCATCCAGGCCGTGGCCGAGGGCCTGCTGTTCGCCGCGCGCGCCGGCGCCGACCCCGCCGCGGTGCGCCAGGCGCTGCTCGGCGGCCTGGCCAGCTCGCGCATCCTGGAAGTGCTGGGCGAGCGCATGGTCGCGCGCAACTTCGCGCCGGGCTTCCGCATCGCGCTGCACCAGAAGGACCTGAACCTGGCGCTGTCGGCCGCGCGCCGGCTGGGCCTGGCGCTGCCCGCCACGGCGGGCGCGCAGCAGCTGTTCTCCGCCTGCGTGGCGCAGGGCGGCGCCGGCTGGGATCATTCGGCCCTGGTCCGCGCGCTGGAGCGCCTGTCGAGCTTCGAGATCGGCCAGCCCGCGGACTGACACGGGCATGGCGCTTGCGTCGCCGTCCGCGTCCGCGGCCGGCACGCGGACGGCGCCAACGCGTATACGATTCAGGCCCGACATTGCAACCGACCGAAAGGATTTCTCCATGGGACACCTCAGCACGCACGTTCTCGACACCGCCCACGGCTGCCCGGCCGCAGGCATGCGCGTGCACCTGCAGCGCGTGCAGGCCGACGGCACCGCCGACACCGTCAAGACCCTCACGCTGAACGCCGACGGCCGCAACGACGGCGGCCCGCTGCTGGACGCGGCTAGCATGGCCGCGGGCCGCTGGCGCCTGGTGTTCGAGGTCGCGCCCTACTTCCGCGCCCGCGGCGTCGAACTGCCCGACCCGCCGTTCATCGACCAGGTGCAGCTGGATTTCGGCATCGCCGACGCGGCCGGCCACTACCACGTGCCGCTGCTCGTGAGCCCCTTCAGCTACAGCACCTACCGCGGCTCCTGAGTTCCACGACGTATGCGATTTGAGGGTTTATCCGGAGACTGAATCGTTCTATTGTGTATACGATTCAGCCCATACCCAGGTCGCCGCGGGTCCCCTGACAAGCCGGGGTCTTGCGACCCCAGCTCCCTACAGAACCCGCTGTGGTGGGGGGAAGAAACGGCCTGTGCCGGCCGTGCGGCTGCCCCCGGCCGACGTCACCGGCAGCGCATGTTCCAGACCCAGCGCCAGGAGAGAACCCGATGACCACGCCCGCTGTCCACCCGGTGGACGAACGCCTTCCCGCCGGCCGCCTGACCGCGCTGGGCCTGCAGCACGTGCTCGTGATCTATGCCGGCGCCGTGGCCGTGCCGCTGATCGTCGGCCGCGCACTGCAGCTCACGCCGCACCAGGTGGCCATGCTGATCAGCGCCGACCTGTTCTGCTGCGGCATCGTCACGCTGATCCAGTCCTTCGGCATGACGCGCTGGTTCGGCATCAAGCTGCCGGTCATGATGGGCGTGACCTTCGCCGCCGTCGGCCCGATGGTGGCCTTCGCCAACGCGATGCCGGGCGTCGAGGGGGCGCGCGCCATCTTCGGCGCCATCATCGGCTCGGGCATCGTGGCGATGCTGATCGCGCCGGCGATCAGCAAGATGCTGCGCTTCTTCCCGCCGGTGGTCACCGGCACCATCATCGCCATCATCGGCATCAGCCTGATGCGCGTGGGCGTGGGCTGGGCGCTGGGCGGCCCGGCCTCGATGGCGCAGAGCGTCAACGGGCCCGCGCTGGTGCGCATGGTGGACGCGGCCCGCGCCGCGGCCGAGGCGCGCGGCACCGACGTGGGCAAGCTGATCGGCCCGATCCCGATGGTGGACAACCCGGCCTACGGCGCGCTGGACACGCTGGCCATCTCGGCCGCGGTGCTGGTGTTCATCCTGCTGCTGGTGCGCTTCGGCCGCGGCTTCGTGGCCAACATCTCGGTGCTGCTGGGCATCGTGGCCGGTTGCGTCGTGGCGGTGGCCCTGGGCAAGATGGACTTCCACAAGGTCGCCCAGGCCGACTGGTTCGCCTTCGTCACGCCGCTGGCGTTCGGCATGCCGACCTTCGACATCGTGATGATCCTGACCATGTCGCTGGTCATGGTGGTGGTCATGATCGAATCGACCGGCATGTTCCTGGCCTTGTCGGAGATCACCGGCAAGCCGATCGGCCAGGCCGAGCTGGCCGCGGGCCTGCGCACCGACGGCCTGGGCACGGTGATCGGCGGCTTCTTCAACACCTTCCCGTACACCAGCTTCAGCCAGAACGTCGGCCTGGTCGGCGTGACCGGCGTGCGCAGCCGCTGGGTCTGCGTGGCCGCCGGCCTGATCATGGTGGTGCTGGGCCTGCTGCCCAAGATGGGCGCCCTGGTCGAGAGCGTGCCCTCCTTCGTGCTCGGCGGCGCCGGGCTGGTGATGTTCGGCATGGTCGCGGCCACCGGCATCCGCATCCTGACCGCCGTGGACTTCAAGGGCAACCGCAACAACCTGTACATCGTGGCGCTGTCGATCGGCTTCGGCATGCTGCCGCTGGTGGCGCCGCGCTGGATGCAGCAGATGATGCACGAGCTGCACCCGCTGCTGGAGTCCGGCATCTTGCTGACCGCCATCTCCGCCGTGCTGCTGAACCTGTACTTCAACGGGCTGGGCGGCGACGCGCGCGACGCCATCGAGGCCGCCAAGGCCGCCGAGGCGCACTGACACCGCGCCGGTGGCCGCCAAGGCGCGATCCGGCCGACAAGCGCCTGCGCGGCCATGGCGCTGCGCGGGCCGGCCCCGGGCGGCGGTCCCGCGCCCGGAGGGCGCGGCCTAGAATCCACGGCATGCCCCGCAAGACCGCTCCCCGCGCGCCCGTGCAGACCGCCAAGCGGCCCACGCCGGCGCGCCACCGGCAAGCGCTGGCCGAGGCCCGCGCCCGCTGCGCGGCCCGCGGCGCGCAGCTGACCGAGCAGCGCGCCCTGGTGCTGGAGCTGCTGCTCGCGCGCAACGGTGCGGCCAAGGCCTACGAGTTGCTGGCCGACATGCGCGAGCAGAACCCCGGCGTCGCGCCGATGACGGTCTACCGCGCGCTGGACTTCCTGGTCGAGCAGGGCCTGGTGCACAAGGTCACGGCCACCAGCAGCTTCGTGGTCTGCACGCACGGCCCGCACCCGCACAACGACCCGCTGTTCCTGGTCTGCGGCCGCTGCGGCGACACCACCGAATGGGACAACCCCACGCTCGGCGACCAGATCGAGCAGGCCCTGGCCGGCCTGGGCATGCATGCCCACGGCGTGGAGATCAGCGTGGACTGCGCACGCTGCCGCGCGCAGCAGCGCCCCTCCTCCCGCTGAGCGGCGCGGCCGCGGGCCGTGGCCCGCGGTCATGCTACAAACCGGCCCTTTCGCACCGCACGCCCTGGACGACCGCCGCATGAAGCTGAAGATGGCCGAGAACTCGCTGTTCGCGATCCTGCTGCGCTCGCACTGGTGGATCAGCTTCGCGATCGGGCTCGGCGTCGTGGCCGTCAGCCTGGCGCTGCTGCCGCGCCAGTACGCGCCGTTCGGTGCCGTCGGCGCGCTGCCGTTCGCGGTGATCGGCGCGATCGCGCTGAAGCGGCAGTGGGGCGCGCCCAGCGCCGGCCAGGTGCAGGCCCGGCTCGACCGCGCGGCCGCCATGGGCTGGAACGAATTCGCCGCGCTGCTGGAATCGGCCTGGCGCAGCGCCGGCTACGAGGTGGCGCGCGCTGGCGGCGGCGGCGCCGACTTCGTGCTGCGCAAGGACGGCCGCACCACCCTCGTCGGCGCCAAGCGCTGGAAGGCCGCGCGCCACGGCCTGGAGCCGCTGCGCGAACTGGACGCCGCGCGGCGCGCGCAAGAGGCCGATGCCGCCGTGTTCCTGGCGCTGGGCGAGCTCAGCGAGAACGCCGCCGCGTTCGCGCGCCAGGCACCGGTCCGCGTGCTGCAGGGCACCGAGCTGGCCGTGCTGCTGCGCGGCGGCAGCCGCCGCTGAGCCGCGGCGGTCAGACCCCGCCCTGCGGATGCGTGGGGTCGATCCACAGCACCGTCTCGGGCCGTTCCGCCGGCGCGATGTCCAGGTTGATCGCCACGGCCTCGCCGTCGCTGCGGCACAGCACGCATTCCAGCACCTCGGTCGGGCTGGCGTTGATCTCCTGGTGCGGCACGTAGGGCGGCACGTAGATGAAGTCGCCCGGGCCGGCCTCGGCCGTGAACTCCAACTGCTCGCCCCAGCGCATGCGGGCGCGGCCGCGCACCACGTAGATCACGCTCTCCAGGTGGCCGTGGTGGTGCGCGCCGGTCTTGGCGTTGGCGTGGATGGTCACGGTGCCGGCCCACAGCCGGCTGGCGCCCACGCGCGCGAAGTTGATCGCGGCCTTGCGGTCCATGCCGGGCGTCTGCGCGGTGTTGGCGTCCAGCCGGTCGCCAGGGATCACGCGCACGCCGTCGTGCTTCCAGCGCGGCGCGTGCACATCGTCGCCATCGGCGGCGTGGTGGTGGTCGTGGGCCATGGCGTTCTCCCGGTTCACTCGAAGGCGAAGGACTTCAGCGCGCGGCGCTGGCACTTGACGCGGTACATCGCGGCGTCCGCATCCACCAGCACCTGCTCGGGGCTGTCGTGGCTGCCGATCAGCAGCCGGATGCCGATGCTGGCCGAGCAATGCTGCGGCATGCCGCCCAGGTGCACGACGCGCTCGATCGCGTCGAGCAGCTTGTCGGCCACGGTGTTGACGTGGTCGGCCGCGGTCGTCTCGTGGCTGCCGAGGTCTTCCAGCAGCACCACGAACTCGTCGCCGCCGAAGCGGGCCACGGTGTCGTGCTGGCGCACGGCGGCCTGCAGCCGGTGCGCGATCTCCACCAGCAGCTGGTCGCCGGCCGCGCGGCCCAGGCTCTCGTTGATCTGCCGGAAGCCGTCCAGGTCGATGAACAGCACGCCGTAGTAGCTGCGCTGGCGGCTGCTGGACAGCTGGGCCTGGCGCAGCCGGTCCAGCAGCAGCCGGCGGTTGGGCAGCAGCGTCAGCGGATCGTCGAAGGTGGTGGACCGCGACTCGGCCTCCAGCGCGTGGCGCCGGCCGAGGTCGCGGGCGATGCCGGTGACGCCGACGACGCGCCCCCGGGCGTCGAGCACCGGCGACATCGCCAGCGACAGGTTGACCGGCACGCCGTCCTTGCGCCGCCGCACGGTCTCGAAGGCCTGCACGCGCTCGCCGCGCAGCACGCGCGCGATCAGCGCGGCGTCCTCGTCGCAGCGCTCGGGCGGGGCCAGCACGGCCGCCGGCCGGCCCAGGATCTCGGCCGCGCCGTAGCCGAACATGCGCTCGGCACCGTGGTTCCACGCGCTGATGCTGCCCCGCAGCGTCATGCCGACGATGCCGTCCGAGGCGTTGTCGGCGATGGTGCCGAGGCTGTTGCGCAGCGCCTGCAGCTGCCGGCGGACGGCACGGCGCCGCGCCAGCCAGACCCATGGCGCCAGCGCCGCCACCAGGCCGGCCAGCACCAGCGCGCCGCCCGCCCAGGCGGAGCCGGCCTCGTCGGCAGACTGCGCCACGACCAGGTAGAACGGATGCGTGCGCAGCCGGCGGTAGACGGCGACGCGGTCGTGCCCCTCGGCGTCGGCGGGCGGCTCGTACGTCCCCTCCAGCGGCGCCGCGGCCAGCGCCTGGCGCCATGCCGCGGACGCCTCCGGCGCGGCGGCGCCCTGCGCCTCGTCCCAGGCCGGGTAGTGGTAGAGCGGCTGCAGGTCGTCGGTGCGCAGCGCCGCCGCGCCATGCGGGCCGAGGTCGATGCCCCAGAACAGGCGGTCGAACTGCGCCGCGCCGACGGCGGCGAACACCACGCCGAGCAACTGGCCGGCGGCATCGCGCGCCGCGCGCGCGAAGACCACCTGGGCCGGCCCGTCGGGCGCGGCGCGCACCGGACCGGACACCACCAGCCCGGCGCGCGGATCGGCGACGGCGCGGCGGAAGAACGCCTGCTCGGCGATCCGCTCGTCCATCCCCGCGGGCAGCGGCTGCGACGGGTTGGCGCGCAGGCGCACCCTGCCGGCCGCGTCGGCGATCGCCACGGTCCCGACGCCAGCAGGCGGCGGGGCCGGCAGCACCGCGCCGCCCGCCCCGGCGGCCTGGCGCGCCGCCAGCAGCTGCAGGTACAGGTCGATGGCGTCGAAGCTGTCCGACAGCTGCGCCTCGGCCAGCCGCGCCAGATTCTGCGTGGCGGCGACGGCGCGCTCCTGGCGGTGCTGGTGGCTCGCGGCGATGGCCAGAGCCGCCAGGGCCAGCGTCAGGACCAGCAGGCCGGCCAGCAGCGGCCCGAGCGCTCCGGCCAGCCCGGCAGGCAGCGGGGAAACGCGGCGGGAGGAAGCGGGATCGGCAGGCATGCGTCGGCCGATTCTAGGGAAGCACGGCGGCCGGCGACGCACGCATGGCCGGCCCGTCGGAACGGCCGCGGCACAGGTCTTGCATACAGGCTCCCCGCATGCCGCGGTCCGCCGCGCATGCACCAGTCGCGGGCACCGAATCCGACGACCTCCCTGTTCCACTCCTGCCGCAGCCCCCATGCATCCCTTCGCCCGCCGCACCCTTCTCGCCGCTGCCATCGCCGGCCTCGCCGCCGGCACCGCCGCCCACGCCCAGCACGCGCTGGACAACGTCCTGAAGACCCGCAAGATCACGATCGCGATCCCCACGGACTTCCCGCCCTACGGCTTCGTCGGCACCGACCTCAAGCCCCAGGGCCTGGACATCGACATGGCCACCTACATCGCCGACAAGCTCGGCGTGGCCGTGGAGCTGACGCCGGTGACCAGCGCCAACCGCGTGCCCTACCTGCAGAGCGGCAAGGCCGACCTGGTGATCTCCACGCTGGGCCGGAACCCCGAGCGCGAGAAGGTCATCGACTTCACGGTCGCCTACTCGCCGTTCTTCCAGGCCGTGTTCGCGCCCAAGAGCATGGCGGTCAAGAGCTTCGCCGACCTGGCCGGCAAGACCGTCGGCGTGACCCGCGGCGCGATCGAGGACCAGGAGCTGAGCAAGCTCGCGCCGGCCGGCACGGAAATCCGGCGCTTCGAGGACAACAACGCCACCGTCTCCTCGTTCGTCGCCGGCCAGGTGCAGGCGATCGCCACCGGCGCCTCGGTGGCCGGCAACATGATGGCCAAGAACCCGCAGCTGAACGCCGAGTACAAGCTGCTGCTGAAGGATTCGCCGAACTTCATCGGCGTCGCCAAGGGCGAGGACGCGCTGCGCCAGAAGGTCGACGCGATCCTGGTCGCGGCCAAGAAGTCCGGCGACCTGGACAAGCTGGCCCAGAAGTGGCTCGGCCGCCCGGCCGGCGACCTGCCGCAGTAGCCCCGCGCCACCGCCATGCGGGTGCAACTGGATTTCGGCGCGGTGCTCGCCGAATGGCCGCTGCTGGCCGTTGGCGTGGGCTGGACGGTGGCGCTGTCGGCGCTGGCCGCGGTGCTCGGCGTGGCCGCCGGCATCGCCCTGGCCTGGGTGCGCTCGCACGGGCCGGCCTGGGCGCGCTGGACGGCGGGCTGCTACGTGGAGCTGATCCGCAACACGCCGTTCATCGTGCAGCTGTTCTTCATCTACTTCGGCCTGCCGGCCGCGGGCGTGAAGCTCAGCCCCGAGCTGGCCTCGGTCATCGCCATGGTGGTCAACCTGTCGGCCTACGCCACCGAGATCGTCCGCGCCGGCCTGCAGGCCACGCCGCGCGGGCAGCTGGAGGCCGCGGCCAGCCTGGCGCTGTCGCGCCTGCAGACCTTCACGCGCGTGGTGCTGCCGCCGGCGCTCAAGAAGGTCTGGCCGGCCCTGGTGAGCCAGATCATCATCGTCATGCTGGGCTCGGCCGTGTGCGGGCAGATCTCCACGCCCGAGCTGAGCTACGCCGCCAACCTGATCCAGAGCCGCAACTTCCGCGCGTTCGAGGCCTTCATCGTCGCCACGGCCCTGTACCTGCTGCTGTCGGTGCTGCTGCGCCGGCTGCTGAACTGGATCGGCCCGCGGTTCATCTACGGAAGGTAGGCGCCCCATGGTCGATTTCTCCCTGTGGGACATCCTGCGCAACCTGCTGCTGGCGCTGCGCTGGACGGTCGCGCTGTCGCTGATCGCCTTCGTCGGCGGCGGCCTCGTGGGGCTGGCGCTGCTGCTCGCGCGGCTGGCCGCCCGGCGCGGCGTGGCGCCGCTGGTGGCCGGCTACGTGCAGCTGTTCCAGGGCACGCCGCTGCTGATGCAGCTGTTCCTGGCCTACTTCGGCATCGCCCTGTTCGGCATCCAGACCTCGGCCTGGGTGGCGGCCTGCCTGGCGCTGACGCTCTACACCAGCGCCTTCCTGACGGAGATCTGGCACGGCTGCGTGGCCGCCATCCCCAAGGGCCAGTGGGAGGCCGCGGACAGCCTGGCGCTGTCCTTCGGCGAGAAGCTGCGCCACGTGGTGCTGCCGCAGGCCGTGCGGATCGCCGTGCCGCCCACCGTGGGCTTCCTGGTGCAGGTGGTCAAGGGCACGGCGCTGGCCTCGGTCATCGGCTTCATCGAGCTGACCAAGGCCGCCACCATGATCACCAACGCCACCTTCAAGCCCTTCACGGTCTACAGCTGCGTGGCCCTGCTGTACTTCGCGCTGTGCCTGCCGATCAGCCTGTACGCCAAGAATCTGGAAAGGAAACTGCATGCCGCCCGTGCCTGACGCCAAGGCGCCCATCGTCCACATCCGGGGGCTGCGCAAGTCCTACGGCGCCAACGAGGTGCTCAAGGGCATCGACCTGGCCGTGCAGCCCGGCGAGGTCATCGCCATCATCGGCAAGAGCGGCTCGGGCAAGAGCACGCTGCTGCGCTGCATCAACGGGCTGGAGAGCTTCCAGGACGGCAGCCTGACGGTGGACGGCCAGCCGCTGCGCCACGAGGACCCGCAGGCCATGCGCGCGCTGCGCCAGCGCGTGGGCATGATCTTCCAGGGCTTCAACCTGTTCCCGCACCTGACGGTGGGCCGCAACGTGATGCTGGCGCCCAGCCTGGTCAAGAAGAAGGAGCCCAAGGCCGGCGCCGAGCAGGCCCGGCGGCTGCTGGCGCGCGTGGGCCTGGCCGAGAAGTTCGACGCCTGGCCCGACCAGCTCTCCGGCGGCCAGCAGCAGCGCGTGGCTATCGCCCGCGCGCTGGCCATGGAGCCGGCCGTGCTGCTGTGCGACGAGATCACCAGCGCGCTGGACCCCGAGCTGGTCGGCGAGGTGCTGCGCGTGGTCGAGGGGCTGGCCGACGAGGGCATGACGCTGCTGATGGTCACCCACGAGATGGGCTTCGCGCGCAAGGTCAGCGACCGCCTGATCTTCATGCACCAGGGCCGCGTGCACGAGATGGGGCCGCCGCAGCAGCTCTTCGCCAGCCCGGCCACGCCGGAGCTGCGCCAGTTCCTGGCGTCGATCCACGACTGATGCCCGATGGCCTGCATGCGCTGAACCTGCACGACCTGCGGCTGCTGGCCCTGCTGCTGGCCGAGCGCAGCGTCACCCGCGCCGCCGAGGCCAGCGGCCAGGCCCAGCCGGCCGTGAGCCGCAAGCTGCAGCGCCTGCGCGAGCTGCTCGGCGATCCGCTGCTGGTGCGCAGCGGCGCGCGCATGGTGCCGACCGAGCGCGGCGAACTGCTGCGCGAGCCGCTGCGCGAGATCATGGCCCAGGTGGCGCGGCTGGAGGCCGGCGGCCGCTTCGACCCGGCCCGGGCCGAGCGCACCTTCCGTATCGTCTGCTCGGACTGCCTGCCGCCGGACTTCCTGCCCCGCGTGGTGGCGCGGCTGGTGGGTGCCGGCCCGCGCATCGCGGCCCACGTGCGGCCGGCCGACGCCAACTTCGACCTGGCCCAGGCGCTGGACGACGGCAGCGTGGACCTGGTCATCAACAACGACCAGCGCCCGCGCGAGGACCTGCGCATGGCCGCGCTGTTCACCGACGAGGTGGTCTGCCTGATGCGGCGCGGCCATCCGCTGGCGCAGGAGCGACGCATCCCGCTGGCGCGCTACCTGCGCATGCGCCACCTGGCGCCGCACACCGGCGCGCAGCCGCGCACCGGGCCGATCGACGGCGAGCTGGCCAAGACCGGCTACCAGCGCCAGATCTTCGCCACCGTGCCCGAGTTCAACATGGCGCCGCATGCGCTGCTGGCCAGCGACCTGGTGTTCACGACGGCCCGGCGCTTCGCCGCGCACTACGCGGCGCAGCTGCCGCTGGTCATGGCGCCGGCGCCGCTGGAGATCCCGCCGATGCGCTTCTACCAGCTGTGGCACGAGCGCGCCCACGCCAGCGCGGCCAGCCGCTGGCTGCGCGAGCAGGTCGCCGCGCTGGCGGAACTGCTGCAGTAGGCCGGGCGGGGCCGCGGCGGCTCAGGGCGCGCGGCGCCGCAGCCACCCCAGCATGCCCAGGCCCAGCGCCAGCAGCGAGGCCATCCCCGGCTCGGGCACCGCGCCCGCGTCCGGCGCCTGCAGCACGAAGGCCAGGTTGTCGGCATAGCCGTCGTTGTCGCTGGAGTCCAGGCGCTCCATCGACAACCAGAAGGCCAGCTGGCTGGTGCCGACCGGCATCCATCCGCCGGTTTCGCGGTACAGCAGCCCGGTCTGGTTGCCACGGTCGCCGGACATCACCGGGCCGATGGCGGCGCCCCCGACCTCGTTGCCGGACGGGTCGAGGAACTGCACGTAGAACAGCGCGTTGTCGCGCTGGCTGGTCCAGCCGCCGAGCCAGCCGCTCAGCGCGAAGGCGATGGACTCGGTCGTCGCCGTGCCGAGATCCAGCACCTGGTAGCCGACGGCGTACTGGCCCAGGCCCGCGAACATCCGGGCGCCGCGGTCGTCCGGCCCGGGCTGGGTCGGCAGCACCCAGTTGTTGCCGTAGTCCACGGACTGGAGCATGTCGTAGCTGGAGTAGCCCGTCCAGCCGGCGACGCCGGCTTCGGCATCGCCGTTGACGACCAGGTTGCTGCCGTAGACGACCGCCGCCTGGCTGCCACAGGCCAGGGCGAGCACGGCCGTGGCGGCGAGGTGTCGGAGACTCATGGTGGGTGTCCTTCTGTTCCGTTCAGTCGATGCGGTATTGGTCCAGCTGCGCAGCGCCCTGCATCGCCGGGTCGCTGATCGACGGCAGGCCGTTCTCCAGGTGTCCGGCGAAGCGGCGCAACCAGGCCGCGGCGCCGTGCACGCGCAGGCTGAAGTCGTACCAGTGCGCGCTGGCGGCCAGCGGCAGGCGCAGGCTGCTCCTGGAACGCGCCACGACGCGCACCTCGGGCAGCGTGTTCGTGTAGTACTTGTTGGCGCTCAGCTCGAAGGTGCAGGGCTGGTCGCCGTCGTTGACCAGGTCGAGCACCAGCTCGCCGGTGCCGCGTTCGGCGCGCAGCAGCATCTCGGGCCGCGCGGCGCCGCCGGCATGGCGCACGTCCCCCGCGACGTGGCGATGGAAGCCGTTCGGCCCCAGCACCCAGAGGTCGTAGGCCGCGGCGGTGGCCCAGCGCCCCTGCAGCTGCCTGCCCGGCTCGACGGTGTAGCGCCGCGGCACCTGGTCCAGCGCCAGCCGGTCGTAGACGTGGAAGACCGCCCCGGCTTCGCCGGCGTTCTCGAAGGTCAGCACCACCTCGCCGCCCGACGCGGGCACCTGGGCCTGGACCTGCAGTTCGTACGGCAAGGCCCGCGCGGGCCGCACGCCGGCGGCCTGCACCGGGGCGGCGAGCGTGGCCGGCGTCGCGGGCACCTTGGGGTCCACCAGCGCCAGGGCCCGGGCGCGCCGGGCGGCCGTGGCCGGCAGCAGCTGCAGGAAGCCGTTGTCCTCGGGATGCACGAAGTCGAAGCAGGACAGCAGGTCGCCGCAGACCGCGCGCCGCCACGGGCTGATCAGCGGCTCGCGCACGCCGAAGCGGGCCTCGATGAAGCGCAGCACCGAGCTGTGGTCGGCCACCTGCGAATTGACCCAGCCGCCCTTGGTCCACGGCGAGACCACGTACATCGGCACGCGCGGGCCCAGGCCGTACGGGCGGTGCAGCGTGCGCGGGTCGGCGCCGTTGAGCACGTGGTGGTACTCGCCGGTGGTGTCGACGGTCGATGCGCCGGCCAGCCGGGCCTGCGCCGGATCGCTGTCGTAGACCGTATACGACGGCACCGCCGGCGGCGGCACGTGGTCGAAGAAGCCGTCGTTCTCGTCGAAGTTGACCAGCAGGACGGTCTTGCTCCAGACCTCGGGATTGGCGGTCAGGGCATCCAGCACGCGCGCGGTGTAGTCGGCACCGGACGCGGGGCTGGACGGCCCAGGATGCTCCGACCCCTCGGCCGTGGCGACGATCCAGCTGACTTGCGGCAGCCGGTCGGCCAGCACGTCGGCCTTCAGCAGGTCCAGGTCGCGCGTGCCGACGCCGCGCTCGAGCAGCACCTGCGAATAGCCGGGCCGCTGGTACCACGCGTTGCGGAACGGGCGGAAGCCGGCCAGCGGGTTGTCGGTGAAGTTGTCCGCCATGTTCTGGTAGACCTGCCAGCGGATGCCGGCGGCCTGCAGGCGCTCCGCGTAGGTGATCCAGCGGTAGTCGGTGCCCGGGTCCGGGTTGAAGCTGTCGTGGCTGTTGTCCGTCGACGGGCCGCCGGCCACGGCCAGCGGGTCGTTGTGCCCGCTCCACAGGAACAGGCGGTTGGTGTTGGTGCCGGTCTGCACCGCGCAGTGGTAGTGGTCGCACAGCGTGAAGGCCCGCGCCAGCGCGAACTGGAACGGCAGGTCGCCCTCGGCGTAGTAGCCCATCGAGTGGTTCTGCTTGGCCGCGCACCAGTCGTTCATGCGGCCGTGGTCCCAGGCCAGCTGCGCGTCCAGCCACGAATGCGGCGTGCCGGCCACCCGCATCACCGGGAAGTCCTGCTCGGTGTTCAGGCGGAACGGCGCGATCGCGCGGCTCTGCGGCCAGTTGGGCCGGCCGGGTACCGGCGCGCCGCCGACGGTCTGCTGCACGAACACGGTCTTGCGCTGGAACAGGTTCTGCCGGTCCATGACCGGGATCGGGAACGGGTCGCCGAAGCCCCGCACGCCTTCGAGCGTGCCGAAGTAGTGGTCGAAGCTGCGGTTCTCCTGCGTCAGCACGACGATGTGCTCGACGTCCTGCAGGGTGCGCGTGCGCTGGTTGGCGGGTAGCGCCAGCGCGCGCTGGATGGCCGGCGGGAAGGTGGCGAGCACGGCGCTGGCGCCGCCGGCCTGGGCCATGGTGCGCAGGAAGTCGCGGCGGCTCATCGCAGAGCCCTCGCGCACGGGAACGCAAAAGTGTGGGTAGACATTGTTCTGGAGGTTCCGGATCGAGGTGGGAAGCGCCGGGCCGGCAGGGAGCGCCGGCCGCCGCGAGCGCAATGTAGGCAGGCTCGGTGAACGCGCGATGACAGCGATCGCGCCCGGCCCATAACACCGCGGCCATGGGGAACATGGCCGGCGCGTGCCTGTCGCCATGGCCCCGCGCTTCCTAGACTGGCCGGCATCGAACACCCCACGCCAGGAATCCCCGCATGCACCGCCGCCACCTTCTTGCCCTGGGCGCCGCCGCCCTGCCCGCCTTCGCGATCGCCCAGCCGGCCAAGGCCGTGCCGCTGAAGTTCACGCTGGACTTCCGCATCAGCGGCCAGACCGCGCCGTTCTTCGTCGCCCTCGGCAAGGGCTACTACGCCCAGGAAGGCCTGGCGCCCAGCTTCGACGTGGGCAGCGGCTCGGTGGCCGCGATCACCCGGGTGGCCAGCGGCGCCTACGACCTGGGCTTCGGCGACCTGTCGGCGCTGATGGAGTTCCAGGCCGCGCAGGGCCCGCTAGTGCAGGCCGTCTACCAGTACTACAACCGCGCGCCGTTCGTGATCATCGCGCGCAAGGACCGCGGCGTCGGCGACTTCAAGAGCCTGGCCGGCAAGCGCATCGCCGCCGCGGCCGTGGAGTCCACGCGCCGCGCCTGGCCGATCGCCGCCCGGCATGCCGGCATGAAGCCCGACGCCTTCGAGTGGGTCACGACCGACTTCTCGCAGCGCGACAACGTGATCGTGCGCGGCGACGTGGACGGCGCCACCTACTTCCACGACTCGGCGCTGTCGCTGTTCCAGCGCATCCCGGAATCGCAGCTGGCCGTGCTGGCGTACGCCGACGTGGGCGCTAGCCTGTACGGCAACGCCATCCTGGCCTCCGGCAAGCTGGCCCGCGAGAAGCCCGAGATCGTGCGCGCCTTCCTGCGCGCCACCAACCGCGGCGTCCGCGACACGCTGGCCGACCCGCTGGCCGCGATGGCCTTCGTCAAGCAGCGCGAGCCCATGCTGGACGAGAAGCTGGAGGCCCAGCGCTTCGCGATCACCGCGAAGTACATGGTCACCGCCGACACCCGCGCCCACGGCCTGGGCGCAGTGCGGCCCGAGCTGCTGGCCCGCCAGGTCGAGGAGATCGCCGAGACCTTCGGGCTGAAGGCCCGCCCGGCCGCCGAGGCCGTGTTCAACCCCGCCTTCCTGCCGGCCGCGGCCGAGCGGAGCGTGCAGGCATGAGCGGCCCGCAGGAGTTGACCGAGGCCGACCGCCGCCACCTGCGCCAGGCGATCGCGCAGTCGGTCGAGGGCAGCGCGCGCGGCAACCGGCCGTTCGGCGCGGTCGTCGTGGCGGCGGACGGCACCGTGCTGTCCGAGGCCTGCAACGACAACGCCGCCACTGGCGACTGCACCGCGCATGCCGAGGTCAACGCGCTGCGCCGGCTGGCGCCGCGCCACGGCCGCGAGGCGCTGTCGGGCGCCACGATGTACGCCTCCGGCGAGCCCTGCGTGATGTGCGCGGGCGCCATCTTCTGGAGCGGCATCCGCCGCGTCGTGTTCGGCATCGACGCGGCTTCCTTGCGGCGCTTCCGCGCCACGCAGGCCGGTGCGGCGGACCTGGAGATGTCCTGCCGCGAAGTGTTTGCCCGCAGCGCGGAGCCGTTCACGGTGATCGGCCCCGCCTTGATCGACGAAGCGGCCGCGCCGCACCACGACTACTGGAAGGTCTAGACATGAGCTACGCACTGCATGAACTGAACAAGGAATCGCGCATGGGCGCGGTCGGCACCGAGGCCGCGCGCGAGGTGCGCGTGATCGACCTCGCGGACTTCGAGGCGCGCCGCGCCGAGATCGCGGACCAGCTGTGGGACGCGGCCGTGGACGTGGGCTTCTTCCAGCTCTCCAACCACGGCATCGCGCTGGCCGACGTGCGCGAGGCCTTCGCGATGACCCAGCGCTTCTTCGCGCTGCCCGATGCCGTCAAGGCCCGCCATCCGCTGAAGAAGGGCCTGAACGCCGGCTGGGAGAGCCGCGCCCAGGTGCGCCCGTCCACCGGCACGCCGGACCAGAAGGAGTCCTACCAGATCACGCGCCCGCACATGGACGGCCTGTGGCCGGCCGAGGACGAGCTGCCGGGCTTCCGGCAGACCATGCTGGCGTTCGAGGCCCAGGCCTGGACGGTGGCGATGCGCGTGCTGTCGTGCTTCGCCGAGCGGCTGGGCTTCGCGCGCGAGTTCTTCACCGCCGCGCACGACCCGGCCCGGCCCGACTACCAGAGCACGCTGCGCATGCTGCACTACTACGCCGTGGACCCGGCCCTGCGCGACCAGATGGGGCTGTGGCGCGCCGGCGCGCACACCGACTTCGACTGCCTGACGCTGCTGTTCCAGCGCAGCGGCCAGGGCGGCCTGCAGCTGTGCCCGGGCAAGGACATGGAATCGCAGGCCTGGACCTCGATCACGCCGGCCGACGAGCTGATCACCTGCAACATCGGCGACATGCTGATGCGCTGGAGCGACGACCAGTTGCCCAGCAACTTCCACCGCGTGAAGAACCCCGGCCCCGACGAGTACCAGGGCGCGCGCTACAGCCTGGCGTTCTTCGCCCAGGCCAACCGCGACGTGCTGATCGAGACGCCCTCGGGCAAGTACCCGCCGATGACGGCCGGGGACTACCTGAACCAGCGCGTCGCCGCCAACTTCGCCAAATACTGAGAAAAACACCCCCAGTCTCCGCGCTGCGCGCTCCGCCAACCCCCTCCAGGGGCGACGCCTGCGGCCGGGCATAGCCCGTCCGCGGCGTCCGCTGGCATGGCCTGCGCCACGGCCGTTCGAACCGCTGCCTGCGGCCCGGTTGCAGGCGCTGCGGGTGGCGCGCCAGCGCCGTGGAGAGCTGATCTGCAGCGCGGCGCGACGCACAATCGCGCCATGCACAGCATCTTCCACCTCGCCTTCAACGTGCGCGACCTGGCCGAGGCGCGCCGCTTCTACGGCGGCGTGCTCGGCTGCCGCGAGGGCCGCAGCACCGACACCTGGGTCGACTTCGACTTCTTCGGCCACCAGATCTCGCTGCACCTGGGCGAGCCCTTCGCCACCGCCCGGACGGGCCACGTCGGCGACAAGCTGGTGCCGATGCCGCACTTCGGCCTGATCCTCGAGCTGCCGCAATGGCAGGACATGGCCCGGCGGCTGACGGACGCCGGCACCGAGTTCGTGCTGGCGCCGCAGCAGCGCTTCGCCGGCCAGCCCGGCGAGCAATGGACGATGTTCTTCCTGGACCCGTTCGGCAACCCGATCGAGGTCAAGGGCTTCCGCTCGCTGGCGTCGGTGTACGCGGCCTGATCCGCGGCGCACGCCGGCCTATACTGCGGCGCGCGCCGCTCCGGCCCGTCCTGCAAGCTCCGTGTCGATGCCCTCCTCCCCCTCCCGCGCCGCCGCGGCGGCTTCCGAGCAATGCGTGCTCGTGCTCCAGGGCGGCGGCGCCCTGGGTGCCTACCAGGCCGGCGTCTACGAGGCGCTGGCCGAGCGCGGCGTGGCGCCCGAATGGGTGGCCGGCGTGTCCATCGGCGCGGTCAACGCGGCGCTGATCGCCGGCAACCCGCCCGAGCGGCGCGTCGAGCGGCTGCGCGCGTTCTGGGACCAGGTGTCCTCCGGCCTCCTGCTGCCGGCCCTGCCCGAGCGCTGCGGCGACGAGCTGCGCAGCTGGTTCAACGCCTCCAGCGCGGCGCTGGTCGCCGGCTTCGGCGTGCCGGGCTTCTTCATGCCGCGCCTGCCGCCGGCGCCGCTGCAGCCGTCCGGCACGCAGGGCGCGCTGAGCTGGTACGACACCGGCCCGATGCGCAGCACATTGGAGCGGCTGGTGGATTTCGACCGCATCAACGACACGCGCTGCCGCGGCAAGGTGCGGCTGTCGGTCGGCGCGGTCGAGCTGCAGACCGGCAACTCGGTCTACTTCGACTCGGCCCGCCAGGCCGGCCCGCACCGGTTCGGGCCCGAGCACGTGATGGCCAGCGGCGCGCTGCCGCCGGGCTTCGCGCCGGTGGCGATCGACGGCAAGTGGTACTGGGACGGCGGCGTGGTCTCCAACACGCCGCTGCAGTACGTGATCGACCAGCCCGCCGTGCAGGACATGCTGGTGTTCCAGGTCGACCTGTTCAGCGCCCGCGGCCCGCTGCCGCGCAACCTGGACGAGGTCGCCGAGCGCGCCAAGGACATCCAGTACGCCAGCCGCACGCGGCTGAACACCGACCTCGTGGCCGCGCAGCAGCGCCTGGCCGCGGCCGCCCAGCGCCTGGCCGACCGGCTGCCCGCGGGCTTCGCCGACGACCCGGACCTGCAGGCGCTGCTGAACGCCGGCAACTGCCGGGCCGTCACCGTGATGCACCTGATCCACCGCAGCAAGAGCCACGCGGGCGCCTCCAAGGACTACGAGTTCTCGCGCCAGACGATGCGCGAGAACTGGGCCGCCGGACGCGCTGACGTGGAGGCCAGCTTCGCCGATCCGCGCTGGCAGAACCGCCCGCGCAACAAGGCCGGCATCACCGTGCTCGACCTCGCGCCGCGCCCGGCCGGCCGCTGAACCCTTTTCCCTCTCTCCCCGTTTCCAGCAAAGGACCCGCCATGAAGCTCAAGGACAAAGTCACGCTCGTCACCGGCGCCGCCAGCGGCATCGGCAAGGAAATCGCCTGCACCTACGCCCGCGAGGGCGCGCGCGTGGTGATCGCCGACCTGAACAAGGACGCAGCCGAGGCCACCGCCGCCGAACTGCGCCAGGCCGGCCTGTCGGCGATGAGCGTGGCCATGGACGTGACCAGCGAGGAGCAGGTCGACGCCGGCGTGGCCGAGGTCGTCCGGGCCTGGGGCACGGTGGACGTGCTGGTCAGCAACGCCGGCGTGCAGATCGTGCATCCGGTCGAGGAGTTCTCGCTCGCCGAATGGCGCAAGATGCTGGCCATCCACCTGGACGGCGCCTTCCTGACCACCCGCGCCGTGCTGCCCCACATGTACAAGCAGAAGAGCGGCTCCATCATCCTGATGGGCTCGGTGCATTCCAAGCTGGCCTCGGTGCTGAAGGCGCCCTACGTCACGGCCAAGCACGGCCTGCTGGGCCTGGCCCGGGTGCTGGCCAAGGAAGGCGGCCCGCACAACGTGCGCGCCAACGTGATCTGCCCGGGCTTCGTGCGCACGCCGCTGGTGGACAAGCAGATCCCCGAGCAGGCCGCCGCGCTGCAGATCAGCGAGGAGGACGTGATCAAGAAGGTCATGCTGAAGGACACGGTGGACGGCGAGTTCACCACCGTGGCCGACGTGGCCGAGGTCGCGCTGCTGTTCGCGACCTTCCCGAGCAATGCGCTGACCGGCCAGTCGCTGGTCGTCAGCCACGGCTGGGCGATGGAGTGAGGCGGGCGGGCCCCAAGGGCCCGCCGCGTCAGCCGCCGACCGGCTCCATGACGTGGATCGCGCGGCTGGCCACCCAGTCCTTGGTCCGGGCGCCGTAGGCCTTCATGTGCGGCGCCGCCGCATGGGCCTGCAGCGCTGGCAGGCTGGCCCACTTCTCGACGACGACGAAGGTGTCCGGGCCGAAGCTCGCCCAGCCCGGCGGCAGGTTGGCGGCATCGACCACGGCGCCGTATTCGATGCAGCCGTCCTCGGCCAGGACGGCGGCGCGGTTCTCGCGGAAGGCGGCGAGCACGTCCTCGCGCTTGCCGGGGTGGGTGGTGATGATGGCCAGGACCTGGATCATGCGGCAGTCTCCGATGGAGGGTGGTGGATGAAGCCGGCGATTGTGGCCCCGCCGCGGCTCAGCCGCGCGTCGCCGACGGGGCCGCGGCGGCCTCCTCCTCCTGCCAGCCCCCGCCCAGCACCTTGTACAGCGTGATGCGGTTGGCCTGCTCGCTCTGCTGCAGGCCGATCAGCGCCTGCTGCGCGGCGTACAGCGCGCGCTGCGCGTCCAGCACTTCCAGGTAGCTGCCGCTGCCGCCCTTGAACAGGGCCTGCGCCAGCTCGAAGCTGCGGGCGCTGGCGGCCACCAGCGCGCGCTGCGCGTCCAGCCGCTCGGCCAGGCGGCCGCGCTCGGCCAGCGCGTCGGCGACCTCGCGGAAGGCCACCTGCAGCGTCTTCTCGTACTGCGCCAGCTGGATCTCGCGCTGCACCTCGGCCGCGCGCACCGCGTTGCGGCTGGCGCCGCCGTCCAGGATCGGCAGGCTCAGCGACGGCCCCAGGCTGAAGGCACGGCTGCCGGCCTCGAACAGGCTGGACAGGCTGGGGCTGGCCAGGCCGGCGGTGGCGGTGAGGCTGATGCGCGGGTACAGCGCCGCGCGCGCGGCGCCGACGTCGTGGTGCGCGGCCTGCAGCGCATGCTCGGCCGCCAGCACGTCGGGCCGCTGCCGCAGCACGCTGGACGGCAGCCCGGCCGGCGGCGCCGGCAACAGAGCGACGGACGGCTGCGCCTGCGCCCCCCCCACGGCCGCCACCGCGGGCAACAGCTCGGGCGGCGGCGTGGCGCCCGCCAGCAGCGCCAGCGCGTTGCCGTCCTGCTCCACCAGCGCCTCGTAGGCCGCGACCTGGCCGCGCGCGGTCTCCACCGTGGTCTGCGACTGCGCCAGCGCCACGCCGGACTGCGCGCCCAGCGCATGGGCCTGGCGGATCAGGTCGTAGGACTGGCGCTGGCTGGCCAGCGTTTCGCGCGCCAGCTGCAGGCGCTGCTGGTCGCCGGCCAGCTGCAGCCAGGCCTGGGCCACCGCGGCGACCAGGCCGATCTGCACGCTGCGGCGCGTGTCCTCGGTGGCGAAGAAGGTCTGCAGCGCCGCATCCGACAGGTTGCGCACGCGGCCGAACAGGTCCAGCTCGTAGGCGGTGAAGCCCAGGTTGACCGTGAAGCTGTCGGCCACGCGCGACTGGCCGCTGGTCGTCATGCCAGCCGGCGTGCGGGCGCGCGTGGCCCCGCCCGTGGCGCCGATGGACGGCAGCTGCGCCGCGCTGGTCACGCCGTACAGCGCCTGCGCGCGCTCGATGTTCAGCGCGGCCACGCGCAGGTCGCGGTTGTTCGCGAGCGCCAGCCGCACCAGCGCGCGCAGGCGTTCGTCCTGGAAGAACGCGCGCCAGTCGGGCAGCGGCTGCGGCGCCTCCACCGCCTGCGCGCCGGCCGGCCAGGCCGCCGGGATCGGCGCGACCGGCTGCTCGTAGCGCGGCGCCAGGTTCATGCAGCCGGCCAGGGCCAGGCCGGCGGCCAGTGCACAGGTGGCGGCGCGCATCAACGGCCTCCCCCGGCGGCCAGCGCCGCGGCCGGGTCCGCCCGGCGCTCGGCGCGCCGGGCCAGCCAGCCGCGGATCAGCATGAAGAACAGCGGCACGAAGAAGATGCCCAGCGCCGTGCCCAGCATCATGCCGCCCAGCACGGCGGTACCGATGGCCACGCGCCCGCCGGCGCCGGCGCCGCTGCCCAGCGCCAGCGGCAGCACGCCGAAGCCGAAGGCCAGCGAGGTCATCAGGATCGGCCGCAGCCGCAGCCGCACCGCCTCCATGATGGCGTCGCGCACGCTCCTGCCCTGCTCCTGCAGCTGCTTGGCGAACTCGACGATCAGGATCGCGTTCTTGGACGACAGGCCCACCGTGGTCAGCAGGCCGACCTGGAAGTACACGTCGTTGGTCAGCCCGCGCAGGCTGGTGAACAGCAGCGCGCCGACGATGCCCAGCGGCACCACCAGGATCACCGAGAACGGCACCGACCAGCTCTCGTACAGCGCCGCCAGGCACAGGAACACGAACAGGATGGAGATCGCGTACAGCACCGGCGCCTGCGCGCCGGAGAGCCGCTCCTGGAACGAGGCGCCGGTCCATTCGTAGTCGATGCCGGCCGGCATCTCGCGCATGACCTCCTCGACCGCCGTCATGGCCGCGCCGGAGCTCACGCCCTGCACCGCGTCGCCGGTGAACTCGTAGGCCGGCGCGCCGTTGTAGCGCGCCAGCTGCGGCGAGCCGTAGCTCCAGCGCGTGCTGGAGAAGGCGGTGAACGGCACCATCTGGCCGAGCTGGTTGCGCACGCTCCAGCGCTCGATGTCGGAGGGCAGCATGCGGAACGGCGCATCGCCCTGCATGTACACGCGCTTGACGCGGCCGTTGTTCAGGAAGTCGTTGACGTAGGTGCCGCCCAGGGCCGCGGACAGCGTGCCGTCGATGGCGCTGGTGGTCAGGCTCAGCGCGCCGGCGCGGGCGTCGTCGATGTCGATGCGCAGCTCCGGCGTGTCCTCCAGGCCGTTCATGCGCACGTTGCGCAGCTCCGGCCGCGCCTGCAGCAGCTCCAGCGTCTTGCGCTGCGCCGCCACCAGCGCCTCGTGGCCCAGGCCGTTGACGTCCTTCAGGAAGAAGTTGAAGCCCGACGCGGAGCCCAGGCCGCGCACCGCCGGCGGCAGCTGCACGATGATGCGCGCGTCGCGGACCTTGGCGAGCTCGTGCCCGGCGCGCTGGGCGACCGCGGCGGCCGAGTGCTCGGCGCCGGGGCGCTCGTCCCAGTGCTTGAGCTTCACGAAGGCGCGCGCCGAACTCTGGTCGCCGTTCTGGCCGGTCAGCACGTTGACGCTGACCACCTCGGGCTGCTTGCCGAAATACTCCTGCACCTGGGCCACGATGGGCTGCAGCCGCGCGTTCGAGGCGCCGGGGGGCAGGTTGACCTGCACGGAGACGAAGCCCTGGTCCTCGTCCGGCAGGAAGGCCGTGGGCAGGCGCAGGAACAGCAGCGCCACGCCGACCAGGATCAGGGCGTAGACCAGCAGCGCGCGCTTGCTGCGCCCGAGCACGCCGCCGACCGCCCCCTGGTAGGCGTGGGCGCTGCGGTCGAAGCCCCGGTTGAACAGTGCGAAGAAGCGGTCCACCCAGCCCAGCGGGCCGCGCCGCGGCGCATCGCCGTGCGGGCTGTGCGTGCCCTTGGGGATGGGCTTGAGCAGCGTGGCGCACAGGGCCGGCGTCAGCGACAGCGCCACCAGCACCGACAGCACCATCGAGGAGACGATGGTGATCGAGAACTGCCGGTAGATCACCCCGGTGGAGCCGCCGAAGAAGGCCATCGGGATGAACACGGCCGACAGCACCAGCGCGATGCCGACCAGCGCCGGCGTGATCTCGGCCATGGACTTCTTGGTGGCCTCGCGCGGCGGCAGGCCCTCCTCGCTCATCACCCGCTCGACGTTCTCCACCACCACGATGGCGTCGTCCACCAGCAGGCCGATGGCCAGCACCATCGCGAACATGGTCAGCGTGTTGATCGAGTAGCCGGCCGCCGACAGCACGCCGAAGGTGCCGAGCAGCACCACCGGCACCGTGATCGCCGGGATCAGCGTGGCGCGGAGGTTCTGCAGGAACAGGTACATCACCAGCACCACCAGCAGCACGGCCTCGAACAGCGCCTTGACCACCTCCTCGATCGAGGCGCTGACGAAGGGCGTGGTGTCGTAGGTCACGAAGGTCTGCAGCTGGTTCGGGAAGAACGGCTGCAGCTCGGCGATCTTGGCGTTGACGGCCTCGGCCACCTTGACGGCGTTGGCGCCGTCGGCCAGCACGATGCCCATGCCGGCGCCCGGGCGGCCGGCCAGCAGCGAGCGCACCGTCAGGTTCTCGGCGCCCAGCTCCAGGCGCGCCACGTCCTTCAGCCGCACCACGGCGCCGTCGGTGGTCACGCGCAGCACCACGTCGCCGAATTCCTCCACGGTCTGCAGCTTGGTGCGCGTGGTGATGGTGGCGGTCAGCTGCTGGTCGGCCATGGCCGGCAGCGCGCCGAGCTGGCCGGCCGAGACCTGGGCGTTCTGCGCCTGCAGCGCGGTATTCACGTCGGACGGCATCAGCGCGTACTTGCGCAGCTTGTCCGGGTCCAGCCAGATGCGCATGGCGTAGCCGGTGCCCAGCACCTGCACGTCGCCCACGCCGTCCACGCGGCTGATCACGTCGACCAGACTGCTGGTGATGTAGTCGCCCACGTCCACGGCCGAGGCGCTGCCGTCGCCCGAGAAGAAGGCCACGACCATCAGGAAGTCGTTGCCGCCCTTGGTCACGAACACGCCGCGGCTCTGCACCTGCTGCGGCAGCCGCGACAGCGCCGGCTGCATCTTGTTCTGCACCTGCATCTGGGCCACGTCGATGTCGGTGCCGGGCGCGAAGGTCAGCGTCAGGCGCGACTGGCCCGAGGAGTTGCTGGTGCTCTGCATGTACAGCAGGTTGTCCAGCCCCTTCATCTGCTGCTCGATGATCTGGGTGACCGAGTCCTCCACCGTCTTGGCCGAGGCGCCGGTGTAGGTCGAGCCGATCGACACGCGCGGCGGCGCGATGTCGGGGTACTGCTCCAGCGGCAGCGTGCGGATCGACAGCAGGCCGGCCAGCATCACGACGATGGACAGCACCCACGCGAAGATGGGGCGGGCGATGAAGAACTGCGCCATGTCCGCTCCTCAGCGCACCACGGCGGCCGGCGCCAGCGGCGCGGCGCTGGCCACCGGGCCCGGGCCGGCGCTGCCCTTGCCGTTGGCCGGCGCCGGCGTGCCGGCACCGGCCGAGGGCGCGACCTCGTTCGCGCGCACCAGGTCGCCGGCGCGGGCGCGCTGCGAGCCCTCGACCAGCACCCGGTCGCCGGCCTGCAGCCCGTCCAGCACCTGCCAGCGGCTGCCGACCGCCCGGCCGACCGTGATCGCGCGCTTGGCCAGCCGGTCGTCGGGCCCGACGACCAGGGCCGAGGCGCTGCCGTCCGGCGCGCGCGTGACGGCCTGCTGCGGCACCAGCAGCGCGTCCTCGGCCACGCCTTCCTGCAGCACCGCGCGCACGTACATGCCCGGCATCAGCAGCCGCTCGGGGTTGGGCACCACGGCGCGCAGCGTCACGCTGCCGGTGCCGGCGTCCACCGTCACGCCGCTGAAGGTGAGCTTGCCGGGCAGCGGGTAGACGCTGCCGTCCTCCAGCACGACGCGGATCGGCGCCTCGTCGGCCCGCCCCTGCGACAGCCGGCCGCTGGCCAGGTCGCGCTTGAGGCGCAGCAGCTCGGCGCTGGACTGGGTGACGTGCACGTACAGCGGGTCGAGCTGCTGCACCGTGGTCAGCGGCGTGGCCTGGTCGGCCGTCACCAGCGCGCCGGCCGTCACGCTGGACAGTTCCGCCCAGCCGCTGATCGGCGCCACGATGCGCGTGCGCGCGAGGTTGATGCGGGCGGTCTGCTCGGCTGCGCGGGCCACGGCCAGCTCGGCCTCGGCCTGGGCGGCGGCGGCCTGGGTCTGCTCGTTGACCTGCTGGCTGATGGCGTCGATCTTGACCAGCTCGGCATTGCGCCGGGCCACGCTGCGCGCGTTGGCCAGCGTCGTCTCGGCCTTGCGCACGTTGGCGCGCGCGCTGGCGGTCGCGGCCTCGTAGCTGGCCGGATCGAGCTGGTAGAGCACCTGCCCGGCCTTGACCATCGACCCCTCGGTGAACAGCCGCTGCTGCACGATGCCGCCGACCTGCGGCCGGATCTGGGCGATCACGGGCGCCACGGTGCGGCCGGCCAGCTCGGTCGTGACCGGCAGCCGCTCGGCCTTCAGCGTCACGACGCCGACGTCCTTGGGCTGCGGCGCGGCGGCCGGCCCGGCCGCCGCCTTGGCGTCGCCACCGTCGCGCGAACAGCCGGCCACCGCCAGCGCCGCGGCCAGCAGGGGAACGCACAGGCCACGGAAGAGCGAGGGATGTCTGGGAATGGGCATGAAGGGACCTGCGGAGGCGTGCTCGGAAATCGGAATCGCCGCGCTGCGGCGCGGCCGGGTGCAGCGGTGGACGGCATCGGGGCCGGCAAGTTTCCCATCCACGGCCGGCCGCAGCGCCAACTTTGCAATGCAGACACACTTGCCGGCGCGGCAAACGGTGAACGATACACCGGCATCGCCCCGTTCGTTCATGCACCGGCCGCAATCCCCGGCCATGCGCGACGAACCGCACAGCGCCCGGCCACACGCCAGCACGGCTTCGCCGCCCTGGCTACGATCCGGCGCCATGACCGCACTCTCCATCCTCGATCTCTGCCCCATCGTCGAAGGCGGCGACGCCGCGCAGGCCCTGCGCAACAGCCGCGACCTGGCCCGGCACGCCGAACGCCAGGGCTACCGCCGCTTCTGGCTGGCCGAACACCACGGCATGCCGGGCATCGCCAGCGCCGCGACCTCGGTGGTGATCGCCCACGTCGCCGAAGGCACGCGCACGATCCGCGTGGGCGCCGGCGGCATCATGCTGCCCAACCATTCGCCGCTGGTGATCGCCGAGCAGTTCGGCACGCTGGAATCGCTGTTCCCCGGCCGCATCGACCTGGGCCTGGGCCGCGCGCCCGGCTCGGACCAGGCCACGGCGCGCGCGCTGCGCCGCGACGCCTTCGAGTCACCGGACCAGTTCCCGCAGGACGTGGTGGAACTCATGCACTACCTGTCGCCCGCGGCCGCCCAGGGCCGCATCCAGGCCGTGCCGGGCACCGGGCTGCAGGTGCCGGTCTGGATCCTGGGCTCCAGCCTGTTCGGCGCGCAGCTGGCCGCCGAGCTGGGCCTGCCCTACGCCTTCGCCTCGCATTTCGCGCCGGCCGCGATGATGGACGCCATCGCGCTCTACCGCGCGCGCTTCAAGCCGTCCAGGCAGCTGGACAAGCCCTACGTGATGCTGGGCATTGGCGTGTTCGCGGCCGCGACGGACGAGGAGGCGGCATTCCTCGCCAGCTCGATGCAGCAGGCCTTCGTGCACCTGCGCAGCGGCCGGCCGCGCAAGCTGCAGCCGCCCGTGGCCGGCTACACCGAAGGGCTGACGCCGCCGGAACAGGCCATCCTGGCGCAGACCATGCAATGCGCGGTGATCGGCGCGCCGCAGACCGTGCGGCGGGAGATCGCCGCCTTCGTCGCGCGCACCGGGGCGGACGAGCTGATGGTGGCCACGCAGATCTACGACCACGCGGCGCGCGTGCGCTCCTATGAGATCCTGGCCGACGCCTGCCGCGCCTGAGCCTGCTGCCGCGCCGCCCGCATCACGCGGCCGCGGCGGTCACCACTCGCCGACTTCGCGCACGCGCTGGTCGAAATCCGGCGGAAGCTGCGCTTCGGGGCATGGCGGCGCCAGGCTCCCCACGGCCGCCGTGGCGTGGTCCGCCGGCGACGCCTCGTGCGCGGCGGCGGACGGCGCCATGGCGGGCAGCAGATCAAGGGGGTCGACGAACATGGCGTTCTCCTCGGCAAGGCCTGGCCAGTGTAGGCAGCGACCCGTGAATCGCGCGTGACACCGGCCGCCTGGCGCGTGTGACTTCTGCACGCCCGGATCGGCCCGATGCGTGCGCGGAATGCAGGCGACGCGCGCTTCCTACAATGCGCGCGCCATGACCGATGCCACGACCGAGCCCCAGACCGACCCCACCCCGCCCGGCCAGCGCGCCCGCAAGCGCCCGCCGCGCGGCGGCCCAGGCCGCACGCCCCACCCGCTGCTGGACCGGCTGGCGGAACTGCACCCCGCGCTGTTCGGCCCCCGCCCGCGGCCGCTGAAGCTGGGCACCTACGAGGACCTGCTGGCGCGCCATCCCGGGCTGTTCGACGCCGCCGAGCTGAAGGCCGCGCTGGGCCAGCACGCGCGCTCCTCGCGCTATCTGGAATGCCTGTCGCGCGGCGAGCCGCGGCACGACCTGGACGGGCAGTGCGCCGGGCCGCTGTCGCTGGAGCACCAGCACCATGCAGTGGTCGAGCTGTTCCGCCGCCGCCAGCACCGCAGCGCGGTGGACCTGCAGCCGGCGCTGCGCGCGCGCGTGCGCGACCTGTTCATCGCCAGCGGGCTGGACCGCGACGGCTATGCCAGCGCCGCGCGCATCCGCCGCGACACGCTGGACGCCCTGCTCGACCAGGCCCGGCAGGACCAGGCCGGCGACATCGCCCGGTGCGAGGCGCTGCTGCGCGCCTTCGAGGCCAGCGGCCTGGACGAAGCCGCCTTCGCCGAGCGCTACGGCCTGGCGCCGCAGGCCACCGCGGCGCAGCTGGCCCGCGCCCGCGACGAGCGGCGCATCCAGGCCGCCGGCTGACCCACGGCCCCGCGGCCCGCGCCGGCCGCTCAGCGCGGCACGACCAGCACCGGGTTGTCGGTCTTGGGCTCGATCGTGACCTCGCCCTGGCCCGGCGGCACGACCACGGTCTCGACCTGGCGGATCACGCCGCCGCCGCCGACGCTGCCGCTCTGGCTGCCGTAGCCCAGCACCCGGGCCGCGCAGGCCGCGTGGTCCTCGCCGCCCAGCGCATCGCAGCGGCGCATGGCGTTGGCGGCCATCTGCTGCGCGCCGGGGCTGCGCAGCTCGCCGCTCTTGCGGGCGGCCGCGGCGTTGGCGGCCTCGCGCAGGCAGGTGTCGCGCGCCTGCGGCGTGGCGCCTTCCAGGCAGGCGGCCCGTTCGCTGGCGTAGCTGCCGGAGCTGTCGATGCCGCTCGCATCGGGCGCCGCCGGCAGGACCTGCGCCTGCGCGGCGGCCGCGCCCACCGCGAGCGCGCAGGCCAGGCCGAACGACAGCAGCGCGGGCTGCTGGGGGGCGGACACGGACATGGCGGACCCTCTCTTCGTGCTGACGATGCATCCAGTCTAGGAAGGCACCCGCGCCCGCCGGGCCGGACGATGCCGGCACCTCCCGCGGCACGATCGCCGAAGCGGCTGTAGGAACGCGCCGTCGGCTGGCTACACTGGTTCGCGAACTGCACCGGAGACCGCCATGTTCACGCTCTTCTACGCCCCGAAGACCTGCGCCCGCGCATCCCACATCGCCCTGGCCGAGAGCGGCCTGCCCTACCGCATCCAGCGGCTGGATTTCGCCGGCGGCGAGCAGCGCTCGCCGGCCTACCTGGCGATCAACCCCAAGGGCCGCGTGCCGGCGCTGCAGACGCCGCGCGGCATCCTGACCGAGACACCGGCGATCCTCGCCTTCATCGCGCAGAGCGCGCCGGCCGCGCAGCTCGCGCCGCTGGACGACGCGTTCGCGTTCGCGCAGCTGCAGGCCTTCAACAGCTACCTGGCCTCCACCGTCCACGTGGCGCATGCGCACCGCACCCGCGGCGCGCGCTGGGCCGACGACGCGGCCGCGCAGGAGTCCATGCAGCGCAAGGTCGCCAGCAACATGCGCGATTGCTTCGAGCTGATCGCGGCCGGCATGCTGCAGGGGCCCTGGGTGCTGGGCGAGCGCTATTCGGTCGCCGACGCCTACCTCTACACCATCGCCAGCTGGCTGCCGGGCGACGGCGTGCCGCTGGACACGCTGCCGCAGATCCAGGCCCACCAGGCCCGCATGGAGGAACGGCCCGCCGTGCGCAAGGCCCTGGCGGAAGAAGCCGCGGGCCAGGTGCAGGCCTGATCAGCCGCCGGCGCGCTTGACCGACCAGCCCTGCTGCTGCAGCAGGGCCATGACCTGGGCGACATGGTCGCCCTGCACCTCGATCCGCCCGTCCTTGACTGTGCCGCCGGTGCCGCAGGCGGCCTTGAGCTGCTGGCCGAGCCGCAGCAGTTCGGCCGCGCCGACCGGCACGCCCCAGACCACGGTCACGCCCTTGCCCTTGCGGCCCTTGGTCTCCAGCCGCACGCGCACGGTGCCGTCGCCGGCCGGCACGGCCTCGGCCGCGGCGGCCTTGCAGGCGCACTGCGCGGCCGGCCGGCGGCAGGCCGGGCACATGCGCCCGCCGTCGGTCGAATAGACCAGGCTGCCGCCGCTGGTGACCCGCCCCATGTCAGTGCTCCCCGGCGCTGCGGACCACCCGCAGCCCGCGACAGCGGGCCGCAGGCAGCGGTTCGATCGGCCGCGGAGCAGGCCACGCCTGCGGACGCCGCGGAACGGGCCCGGCCCGGCCGCAGGCCTGCCTTGCAGGCCACGGCTGCTCCGGAGGAGCTGCCTCGCCGGGCCGTCCAGGCCGGCGCAGGCAGGCCCGGCGCCGCGGCCCTCCGTCCCCTGGAAAGGGTTGGCGGGGTACGCAGCGCACGGACTGGGGATGTCTCATGTCACAGCGCCTGGCCCAGGCGGGCGATGCCTTCCTCGATCTTGGCGGCGTCGGCCGTGGCGAAGGACAGGCGCAGCGTGGAATGGTCCGGCTGCTGCGCGTAGAACGGCGCGCCGGGCACGAAGGCGACCAGCTTCTCGATCGCACGCTGCGCGAAGGCGCCGGCATCGCGCCCGCCGGCCAGCCGCGCCCAGAAGAACATGCCGCCCTGCGGCGCGTCGAACGCGACCGCGTCACCCAGCACCGCGCGCAGCTGCTCGGCCATCACGCGCGCGCGCGCGGCGTAGACCTGGCGCACCCGGTCCAGCGCCGCGCCCATGCGGTCCAGCGCCAGGTACTGCGCGGCGATGGCCTGCGTCAGGTTGGAGGTGTGGGCGTCGGCGAACTGCTTGCACATGGTGGCGTTGGCCAGCAGCGCCGCGGGCGCCGCCAGCCAGCCCACGCGCAGGCCGGGCGACAGAATCTTGCTGAACGAGCCGCAGTAGGCCAGCCAGTCGCGGCTGCCGGGCACCTCGGCCGACAGCGCCAGCAGCGTGGGCGGCGGCGCCGCGCCGAAATACAGCTCGCCGTACGGATCGTCCTCCACCACCAGCGTGCGCGTGCGCGCCGCGATCTCCAGCACGCGGCGGCGGCGCTCCAGGCTCAGCATGGCGCCGCTGGGGTTGCCGAAGCTGGGCACCAGGTAGACCAGCTTGGGCCGGTGCTCCTCGATCAGGCACTCCAGCGCCTCCACCTGCACGCCGTCGGCGTCGATCGGCGCGCCGATGACCTCGGCGCCGTACAGCCGGAAGCACTGGATGGTCGCGAGGAAGGTCGGCGCCTCGACGATGACCTTGTCGCCGGGCGAGACCATGGTCTTGCCGATCAGGTCCAGCGCCTGCTGGCTACCGGTCGTCACGATCAGGCCCTCCGGCGCGACCGGCATGCCCTTGGCGGCCATGAAGCGGGCGATCTGCTCGCGCGCCGGGCCGTAGCCTTCGGTCGCGCCGTACTGCAGCACCGGGCCGGGCGCGTCGCGCAGCACGGCCTCGCTGGCCAGGCGGATGCCTTCGACGTCGAACAGCGAGGGATCGGGGAAGCCCCCGGCGAAGCTGATGATGCCGGGCTTGCCGAGCAGCTTGAACAGTTCGCGGATGGCCGAGGTCTCGACGTTCTGCAGTCGGTCGGCGAATGGCAGCATGAAAGGTTTCTCCTCTTGGGGGGTGGTCAGAAGCCGGCGGCCAGGCCGTCGCGGCGCGGGTCGCTGGCGGCCACGTAGCCTTCCACGGACGGGTCGCCGGCGCGCCAGATGAACTGGCCGGCGCCGAAGTCCAGGTAGGGGTCGCGGTTCAGGTCGATGCGGTGGCCGCGCGCCAGCAGGCCCTGGACCGTCGCCTGCGGCATGGTCGGCTCGACGTTCAGCGCCAGCCCGCCGTTGAAGCGCCAGCGCGGCGCGTCGCAGGCGGCCTGCGGGTTCTGGCCGAAGTCCAGCAGGCGCACCAGCGTCTGCAGGTGGCCCTGCGGCTGCATGTTGCCGCCCATCACGCCGAAGCTCATGGCCGGCTGGCCGTCGCGCGTCAGAAAGGCCGGGATGATGGTGTGGAACGGCCGCTTGCCGGGCGCCACCTGGTTCGGCCCCGGCAGCAGCGAGAAGCCGTGCCCGCGGTTCTGCAGGCTGATGCCGAAGCCGGGCTCGACCACGCCGGAGCCGAAGCCCAGGTAGTTGCTCTGGATGAAGCTGACCATCATGCCGCGCTCGTCGGCCGCGGTCAGGTAGATGGTGCCGCCCCTGGCCGGGTTGCCGGCCTGGAAGTCCTGCGCGCGCCGCGGGTCGATCAGCCGCGCGCGTGCCGCCAGGTAGCCGTCGTCCAGCAGCTGGTCCGGCGTGACCTCCATGCTGCGCAGCTCGGCCACGTGGCGGTAGACGTCGGCGAAGGCCAGCTTCATGGCCTCGATCTCCAGGTGCTGCACCTCCACGCCGTCCACCGGCAGGCCGGCGAGGTCGAAGCGCTCCAGGATGCCGAGCGCCATCAGCGCCGCGATGCCCTGCCCGTTCGGCGGGATCTCGTGCAGCGTCCAGCCGCGGTAGTCGCGCTGGATCGGCGCCACCCACTCGGGGCGGAAGGCCGCGAAGTCGGCCGCCGCCAGGCTGCCGCCGTGCGCCGTGACGAAATGCGCCGTGGCCGCGGCGATCTCGCCCTCGTAGAAGGCCTTGCCGCGGGTCGCGCCGATCGCCCGCAGCGCCCGCGCCGCGGCCGGGAAGCGGAACAGCTCGCCGACGCGCGGCGCCCGGCCCCAGGGCATGAAGGTCTGGGCGAAGCCGGGCTGCGCATGCAGCTCCTCCGCGGCGGCCTGCCACTTGTGCTGCACCACCACCGGCACCAGGTAGCCGCGCTCGGCGATCTCGATGGCCGGCTCCAGCAACTCGGCGAACGGCAGCGAGCCGAAGCGCTCGGACAGCGCGGCCCAGGCGCCCACGGCGCCCGGCACGGTGATGGCGTCGACGCCGCGCTTGGGCGGGGTGGTGGCGGCCTCGCCGTGGCGGCGGTGGAAGTAGCCCGGCGTCCAGGTCGCCGGAGCTTGGCCGGAGGCATTCAGGCCGTGCAGCTGCCGGCCGTCCCACAGGATGCAGAAGGCGTCGCTGCCCAGGCCGTTGCTGACCGGCTCGACCACCGCCATGGCCGCCGCGGCGGCGACGGCCGCGTCCACCGCATTGCCGCCGCGCCACAGCATGCGCAGCCCGGCCTGCGCGGCCAGCGGATGCGAGGTGCTGCAGACGTTGCGCGCGAACACCGGCCGGCGCGCCGTGGCGTAGGGATTGGCGAAGTCGAAGTGCATGGCGGCAGGACGGCGCGGTCGGCGGGGCGGCCATTGTAGGAGTCGCCCCTACACTGCCGCGCCATGACGCCCCACGACATCGAACAGTTCTTCGCGACCCTGCAGGCGGCCAACCCGCACCCCGTCACCGAGCTGGAATACACCAGCGTGTTCGAGCTGCTGGCGGCCGTGCTGCTGTCGGCCCAGGCCACGGACGTGGGCGTCAACAAGGCCACGCGCAAGCTGTTCCCGGTGGCCTGCACGCCGCAGCAGATGCTGGCGCTGGGCCTGGAGCGGCTGGAAGGCTACATCCGCACCATCGGCCTGTACCGCACCAAGGCGAAGAACCTGCTGGCCACCTGCCGCATCCTGGTCGAGCAGCACGGCGGCGAGGTGCCGCGCACGCGCGAGGCGCTGCAGGCGCTGCCCGGCGTCGGCCGCAAGACCGCCAACGTAGTGCTGAACGTGGCCTTCGGCGAGCCGACCATGGCGGTGGACACGCACATCTTCCGCGTCGCCAACCGCACCGGCCTGGCGCCCGGCAGGACGCCCGAGGCGGTGGAGCGCGGCCTGCTCGCGCGCGTGCCGCCGCGCTACCTGGTCGACGCGCACCACTGGCTGATCCTGCACGGCCGCTACGTGTGCCTGGCCCGCAAGCCGCAGTGCTGGCGCTGCGGCGTGGCGCGCTGGTGCGACTACCAGCCCAAGACGCTGGTGCCCTAGCCGCGGCGCTACTGCCCGCCCTGGGTCAGCCAGGCCGCCAGCGACTCGGGCGTCATCGGCCGGCCGAACAGGAAGCCCTGCACGATGGCGTTGCCGCGCTCGGCCAGCAGCTGGGCCTGCAGCGCGTTCTCCACGCCCTCGGCCACCACCGTCAGCTTCAGGCTGTCGCCGATGCGCAGGATGGTGCTGGTCAGCGCGCGGGCGGTGGCGCTGTCGCCCAGGTCGCGCACGAAGCTCTGGTCGAGCTTGAGCTCGTGGATCGGCAGCCGGTGCAGGTAGCTCAGGCTGGAGTAGCCGGTGCCGAAGTCGTCCAGCGACAGGTGCACGCCCATGGCGCGCAGCGCCTGCAGCACCGCCAGCACGTCGGGCGAGGCGTCCAGCAGCACCGACTCGGTCATCTCCAGCGTCAGGTCGCCGGGCTGCAGGCCGTGCGCGTCCAGCAGCGCGGCCACCAGCGCGACCAGCCCGTCGTCCTGGAAATTGCGCGCCGAGAGGTTGACCGCCACGCGCGGCACCGGCACGCCGCCGCGGCGCCACTGCGCCATCTGGCGGCAGGCCTCGGTCAGCGCCCAGCGGCCCAGCTCGACGACCATGCCGGCCTCCTCGGCCAGCGGGATGAAGCGCGAGGGCGGGATCTCGCCGAGCTCGGGATGGGTCCAGCGCGCCAGCGCCTCCACGCCGTACAGCCGGCCCGAGCGCCGGTCGACCTGCGGCTGGTACAGCAGCCGCAGGCCGCCGTCGCGCAGCCCCAGCCGCAGCGCCGCCTCCAGCGCCACGCGCTCGCGCGTGCGCTGCTGCATCTCCTCGTTGAAGAAGCGCGCGCCGCCGCGGCCGCTGGCCTTGGCCTGCACGCGCGCCATGTCGGCATGGTGCAGCAGCGTGTCGATGTCGCCGCCGTCGTCGGGGAACATGGCCACGCCGATGCTGGCCGCCGGCTGCAGCGTCGCGCCCGGCAGCGCCACCGGCTCCGCCACGGCCGCCAGCAGCCGCTCGGCCGCGGTGGCGGCCTGCTGCATCGCGCACGCGGGCAGGATCACCGCGAACTCGTCGCCGCCCAGCCGCCCGGTCAGGTCGATGCTGCGCACGCAGCGCATCAGCCGGCCGGCGATCTCGCGCAGCAGCGCGTCGCCGGCCGGATGGCCCTGGGTCTCGTTGACCAGCCGGAAGCGGTCCAGGTCGATGCACAGCACGGCCATCGGCGTGCCGGTGCCGGCCAGTTCCGGCAGCATCTGCGCGGCCCGCTCCTTCAGCGCGAAGCGGTTGGCCAGGCCGGTCAGCATGTCGAACGAGGCCAGCCGCTCCAGCCGCTGGCGCGCGCGCTCGCGCTCCAGCGCCAGCGCGCACAGGCGCACGGCGATCTCGGCCAGCCGGCGGTGCAGGCCGCTCGGGCCGCGGTGCTCGCGGAAGTACAGCGTGAACGCGCCGACCATGCCGCCGTCGCTGGCCAGGATCGGGCAGGACCAGCAGGCCCGCAGCCCGAGCGGCAGCACCAGCCCGCGCGCGCCCTCCCAG
Source organism: Pseudorhodoferax sp. (assembly GCF_047601025.1). Lineage (NCBI taxonomy): Bacteria > Pseudomonadati > Pseudomonadota > Betaproteobacteria > Burkholderiales > Comamonadaceae > Pseudorhodoferax > Pseudorhodoferax sp. Next base: position 4,030,250 of record NZ_JASGJZ010000001.1, on the reverse strand, counting down.
GCGCTGTCCGAGGCGATGTCGCGCACCTCCACCGGCTTGCCGCGCCAGGCCGCGGCACCGCCGCCGGCGGCGTCCGGCCCGACCGGGTAGCCGTCCAGCAGGTCGCCCAGCGCGGCGGGCAGGCCCGGCCCGGCCAGCGGATGCAGCAGGCCGTCCTCGTCGACGTCCAGCACCGAGCACAGCAGCTCGGGCGCGATGCGCTCGACCTCCTCGCAGACCAGGTTCATCAGGTCGGCCACCGGCAGCTCGCGCGCCATCGCGTCCAGCACGCGGTGCTGCAGCACTTCGTGCACCTTGGTCAGCGTGATGTCGGCCAGCAGCAGGCACATGTGCCGCACCCGCCCGCCGGCGTCGCGCACGGCGTTGCGGGTGACGGCCGCCCACAGCGGCCGGCCGCCGCGGGTGTACAGCAGCAGCTCGGTGCGCAGGTCCGGCGGCGTGGCCGGCGCCGCCACGCCGGCGAAGGGCGGCAGCTCCGTGGCCGGGCCGGCCAGCACCTCCAGCAGGCGCTTGCCGCGCATGTCGTCGGCGGTATAGCCGAACATGCGCGTGAAGCCGGGGTTGACGTCCTGCACCCGCCGGTCGGGGCCGCACAGCACGACGGCGTTGTCGCTGGCGTCGACCACCAGCGCAGCCAGGGCCGGCAGGGAGGCGTCGAGGTTCATCGCAGGGCCGTCGTCGGGGAAGGGGCCGGGCCGCCGCGGCTCACGCCGGCGCTGTCGAAGCTGGCCATCTCGCGCAGCAGCAGCACCGCCGATTGCAGCAACGGCCAGGCCAGTGCGGCGCCCGAGCCCTCGCCCAGCCGCAGCCCCAGGTCCAGCAGCGGCCGCGCGCCCAGGTGCGCCAGCGCCAGCGCGTGGCCGCGCTCGCCCGACAGGTGCGAGAACACGCAGTAGCCGCGCACGGCCGGCGCCAGCGCGTGGGCCACCAGCACCGCCGCGGTGGTGATGAAGCCGTCCACCACCACCACGCGGCGCTCGCACGCGGCCTGCAGCACCATGCCGGCCAGCGTGGCGATCTCCAGGCCGCCGAACGCGGCCAGCGCCTGCAGCGGCGCGCACGCGCCGGCATGGCGCGCGGACACGGCCTGCAGCACCCGCAGCTTGTGCGCCAGCGCCTCGCCGGCCAGGCCGGTGCCGGCGCCGGCGCAGGCGTCCACCGGGTGGCCGGTCAGCCGCGCCGTCAGCAGCGCGGCGGCCGAGGTGTTGCCAATGCCCATCTCGCCCAGCAGCAGCGCGTTGCCAGGCAGCTCGCGCACCAGCGCCATGCCGTGCTCCAGCGCGCACACGCACTGCACGGCCGTCATCGCCGGCCCCAGCGAGGCGTCGGCCGTTCCGGCCGCGGCCTTGCGCACCAGCAGGCCGGGGCGCGGCGCGAAGTCGTGCGCCACGCCGCAGTCGACCACGGTCAGCGCGAGGCCGTGCTGGCGCGCCAGCACGCTGACGGCGGCGCCGCCGGCCAGGAAGTTCTCGACCATCTGGCGCGTGACCTCCTGCCCGAAGGCCGAGACGCCCTGGGCCGCCAGCCCATGGTCGGCCGCGCAGACCACCAGCTGCGGCGCCTGCAGCCGCGGCGCCTCGCTGCGCAGCACCACGCCCAGCTGCACGGCCAGCGCCTCGAGCCGGCCGAGCGAGCCGGGCGGCTTGGTCTTGTGGTCCAGGAGGGATTGCAGGCGCTGCGCGAGCGCGGCGTCGGCCGCCTCGGCGACGGCCGGCGGGCGCCAGGAGATGGAAGGATCGGAAGGGCTCACAGCGCGCGATTGTCGCGCCGCGGGCATGGCCACATCGGCCACCGGCCGATCGGCCCTGTAGGCCGGCGCCGACTCCGCTTTCGTCCATTGGATGATGGGCGCGCCACCGCCGCCGCGGCGACAGTGGCGCCATCTTCCACGACGAGGTGCCGCCATGACACCACTGACGCCGTTCCCCGCCCCGCCCTCCTCGGCCCCGCCGCCGCTGCTGCCCTTGCCGGACACGCCGGCGACCGCCGCCGACAACGGCACCGTGATGGCCTGGACCCAGGGCCTGCGCGGCTACGCCAGCGCTCACGAGCAGATGACGCGCATGGAAGTGGTGCGCCGGCTGGCCCGGCTCAAGGGCTACGGCGTCAGCGAGGAGTTCGCGCAGCCGCCGGCCGGCCCGACGTACCTGGTCCCCAGCGACACGCTGGTCGGCCTGGAGCGCGCCCGGGCGCTGGGCATCCGCAGCCGCGACGACTTCTTCGGCGGCCTGGTGCCCTGGCCGTTCGTCGCCACCAAGGCGATCACGCATCCGCTGGTGGCGCCCGGCGCGTGGGCCCCGCAGGGCTGGAGCGCCGACTTCAGCCGCATGCTCGGCGACGCGGTGCTGCCCGGCTTCACCGCGTTCACGCGCGCCGATGCCGCCACCGCCGCCGACCGGCTGCTCGCCGCCGGTGCGGTGCGCATCAAGCGGGTGCGCGCGACCGGCGGCAGCGGCCAGACCGTGGTGCGCGACCGCGCCGCCTGCGCGCGGTGCCTGGCCGCGCTGTCCGACGAGGAACTGGAGCACGACGGCGTGGTGCTCGAACAGAACCTGCGCCAGGTCGAGACGCTCAGCGTCGGCCAGGTGCACGTGGCCGGCCTGGTCGCCACCTACCACGGCGTGCAGCGGCTGACGCGCAACCACCACGGCGAAGAGGTCTATGGCGGCTCGGACCTGACCGTGGTGCGCGGCGACTTCCAGGCGCTGCTGGCGCTGCCGCTGGCGCGCGAGGTGCGCGTCGCCGTCGAGCAGGCGCTGCTGTACGACAGCGCCGCCGCGGCCTGCTTCCCCGGCTTCCTGGCCTCGCGCATCAACTACGACGTGGCCCAGGGCCGGATGCCCGACGGCAGCTGGCGCTCCGGCGTGCTGGAGCAGTCCTGGCGCGCCGGCGGCGCCACCGGCGCGGAGATCGCCGCGCTGGAGGCCTTGCGGGCCGACCCGCGGCGCCACGTGGTGCGCGCCAGCGGCCACGAGATCTACGGCCCCTGCGGCGAGCCGCCGCCCGGCGCCGTGGTCTATTTCCGCGGCGTGGACGACCAGGTCGGCCCGCTGACCAAGTACACCGTCCTCGCCAACGATGACCACCACCCGGCATAACAGCATCCACATCCCCGTCGGCGACCGCAGCATCGCCGGCACCCTGGTCGGCCCCAACACGCTGATGCCCGGCGTGATGCTGGTGCACGGCTGGGACGGCAGCCAGGAGCAGTACATCGCCCGCGCCCACGAGATCGCCGCGCTCGGCTGCATCTGCCTGACCTTCGACCTGCGCGGCCACGCCAGCGACCGCGCCGCGCGCGACATGGTCACGCGCGAGGACAACCTCGCCGACATGCTGGCCGCCTACGACGTGCTGGTCGGCCACCCGTCGGTGGACGGCACGGCGGTGGCGGTCGTGGGCAGCAGCTACGGCGGCTACCTGGCGGCCATCCTGTCGTCGATGCGGCCGGTGCGCTGGCTCGGCCTGCGGGCGCCGGCGTTGTACAAGGACGAGGACTGGCTGGTGCCCAAGCGCTCGCTCAGCCGCGAGGAGCTGGTGACCTACCGCAACAGCGCGGTCGCGCCCACCGCCAACCGCGCGCTGGGCGCGGCCGCGCGCTTCGCGGGCGACGTGCTGCTGGTCGAGTCCGAGTTCGACGTGATGGTGCCGCACCCGGCCATCAAGAACTACCTGGACGCCTTCCAGCACGCCCATTCGATGACCTACCGCGTGATCAAGGGCGCCGACCACAGCCTGTCGCAGAAGGCCTGGAGCCAGTCCTACACGAACCTGCTGGTCAAGTGGGTCGGCGAGATGGTCGAAGGCGCCCGCGAGGAGGCCGAGGCGGCCCGCGCCCGCGCCGCGGCGAAGAAGGAGAAGGCCGGCGCCAGGGTGCTGCACTCGGCCAGCGGCAAGGTGCTGGCCTCGGGCTCGGACACGCCGGCGATCGCCTGACCCACCGCCCCGCGCGTCAGCGCTGCGCTTCCCAGCGCGACAGCGCCGCCAGCGCGTCGTCGAAGCGGTACTCGGCCACGGCGGCCAGCACCTCTTGCAGCGCCGGCGCCGCCGGGCTGCCGGCGGCGGCGTCCTGCAGCGCCGGGCGCAGCGCCAGCGCCTCGGGGTCCGAGTCCTCCAGCAGCGCGCGCAGCTCGCGCGTGAGCTGCGCGAGCGAGGCCGGACGCCCGGCCGGCGCCGCCGGGGGCGCCGGCACCGGGGCGACGGGCGGCAGCGCCGCCAGCCCGGCCAACACCGGCGAGAGCTGGCGCGCCACCTCCGCCAGCGCCGCCATCTGCTGCGCACGCGGCCGGCCCTGGCGGCAGGCCAGTTCCAGCGCGGCCGCGGCCTCCCAGACCTCACTGGCGCCGATGGTGCCGGCCGTGCCGCGCAGCGTGTGCGCCAGCCGCGCCGCCAGGGCGGTGTCGCCGGCATCCAGCGCGGCGCCGACGTCGCGCGAAAAGCGCGCGTGGGCCGCCGCGAACTGCTCCAGCAGGCTGCGGTACAGCCGCGCGTTGTGCTGGGTGCGGCGCAGGCCGCCGGCCACGTCGATGCCCGGCAGGCCCTCGGGCAGCAGCGGCGCCGGCGCGCTGGCGAGCGCCGGCGGCGCGGGCGCCGGGCGCCGCGGGCGGATCCAGCGCGCCATGGTGCGGAACATCTCGTCCACGTCGATGGGCTTGGAGATGTGGTCGTTCATGCCGGCCGCCAGCACGCGCTCGCGGTCGCCGGCCATGGCGTTGGCGGTCATCGCCAGGATCGGCAGCGCGCGCCAGCGCGCCTCGGCGCGGATCGCGCGCGTGGCCGCGAAGCCGTCCATCACCGGCATCTGGCAGTCCATCAGCACGCCGTCGAAGCCGCCGTCGCGCGCCAGGATGGCCAGCGCCTCGGCGCCGTCGCCGGCCAGCACCACGTCCAGGCCGGCCTGGGCCAGCAGGTCCAGCGCCAGCTCCTGGTTCAGCGCGTTGTCCTCCACCAGCAGCACGCGCGCGCCGGCCAGCGCGGCCGCGGCGTCGCCGGGCGCCGGCATGGCCACGCCGCTGGCGGCGGCCTGCGGCGCCAGCACCTCGCCGATGGTCTCCAGCAGCGTCGAGGGCGTGACCGGCTTGGTCAGCACGGCCTGCAGCGCCACGCCGGCCGAGCGCGCCGACTCCATGACCTCCTCGCGCGCATAGGCCGTGACCATGATGCTGGAGCGGGCATGGTCGATGCGCTGCGCCTGCAGCTGGCGCAGCGCCTCCACGCCGCTCATGCCGGGCATCTTCCAGTCCACCAGCAGCAGCTCGTAGGGCGCGCCGCCGCGCGCGGCCTGGTCGGCGGCCAGCACCGCCGCCTCGCCGCTGACGGCGGTGTCCACCGCCAGCCCGAGCTCGCGCACCAGCGCGGCCGTGATGTCGCGCGCGATCGCGTTGTCGTCCACCACCAGCGCGCGCAGGCCTTCGAGCTGCCGCGCCAGCGGCATGCGCGGCAGCAGCGGCCCGGGCTCGGCGGCGCCCGGCTGGCGCCCGTACGGCAGCACCACCCGGAAGCACGAGCCCTGGCCCGGCCGGCTCTCCACCGACAGGCGCCCCTGCATCAGCGCCACCAGCTCGCGGCAGATCGCCAACCCCAGGCCGGTGCCGCCGTAGCGGCGCGAGGTCGAGCTGTCGGCCTGCGTGAAGGACTGGAAGATCTGCGTGCACTGCTCGGCCGTCATGCCGATGCCGGTGTCGCGCACCAGGAACTCCAGCTCGACCCGCTGCGCGTCGGACGACAGCATGCGCACGCCGACCGTGACCTCGCCGCGCTCGGTGAACTTGACCGCGTTGTTGACCAGGTTCAGCAGCACCTGGCTGAGCCGCAGCGGATCGCCGACCAGCGCCATCGGCACCTCGCTGGGCAGGTCGAACACCAGCTCCAGCCCCTTCTCGTCGGCCCGGAAGCCGACCTGGTTGGCCAGGTCGTCCAGCAGTTGGTCGAGCCGGAACGGCACCTGCTCGATGGCCAGCTTGCCGGCCTCGATCTTCGAGAAGTCCAGGATGTCGTTGACGATGCCGAGCAGGCCCAGCGCCGCGCGGTGCGCCTTCTCCACGTAGTTGCGCTGGCGCGGCGTCAGGCCGGTCTGCAGCGCCAGCCGCGACATGCCGATGATGGCGTTCATCGGCGTGCGGATCTCGTGGCTCATGTTGGCCAGGAACTGGCTCTTGGCGCGGGCCGCCTGCTCGGCCTGCTCCTTGGCGGCCAGCAGGTCGCGCATCAGCTGCGAATTGCGCTCGCTCATGCGCGCGTCCATCACCGTCAGCAGGATCGTGAAGCCCAGCACCACGAAGGCCAGCACGCTGACCGCCGCCGCCAGCCCCTGCGCCGGCACGCCCCAGGCGCTGGGCATGCTGACGCAGCCGTCGGCGAGGCGCGTCGCCGCCATGCCGGTGTAGTGCATCGCGGCCACCGTGGCGCCCAGCACCAGCGCCGCCAGCGGGCGGGTGCCCCGGGCGCCGGCATGCCGCGCATGGTGGAAGGCCAGCGCCACGCCGACCGCCGACAGCGCCACCGCCACGCCGACCGACACCAGCACCATGCGCACGTCGAAGCCGACCGGCGGCGACAGCTCGATCGCCAGCATGCCGGCATAGTGCATCGTGCCGATGCCGCCGCCCAGCACCAGCGCGCCCAGCAGCACGTGGCCGGCGCGCGGCACCCGCACGCTGCCGAGCAGCCACAGCAGCAGCGCGGCGGCCAGCGTCGAGGGGATGATGGACAAGGCCGTCCACAAGGCGTGGTAGCTCAGCGCGATCGGCAGGTGCAGCGCCAGCATGCCGACGAAGTGCATGGCCCAGATGCCGAAGCCCAGCGCCGCCGCGCCGCCGGCCAGCCAGAAGCGCCAGGCCCGGCTCCTGCGGTCGGCCAGGCGGACGGCGATGCCCAGCGCCGCGTAGGAAGCCACCACGGCGATGGCGACCGACAGCGCCACGAGCCAGGGGTTATGGGTGGAGGGAAACACTCAGCTGTTCCGTTTTTGAACCGCCGAATTTACTAAATTGTTGCAAAACTAGCACATAAGGCGCTCCAGCACGCCCGCGTCCATGTGCCGGTCGACGAAATCGGCCAGCCCGTCGAACACCTGCTCCAGCGTCGGCGCGGCGGCGCCGAACAGCGCGCGCAGCACCGCGGCGTTCTCGAACAGCCCGTGCAGGTACACGCCCAGCACGTTGCCCTGGGCCCCGCCGTGGCCGGCCTGCCAGCCCAGCACCTCCGTCCCCGCCTGCAGCGCCGGTACCGCCGGCTGGCCGGCGCGCGCCAGGCCGGGGTGCGGCGCGGTCCGGCCGTGGCGGATCTCGTAGCCCTGCACCGCCAGGCCGGACAGCGCCTGCCACGGCCCCTGCAGCGCGCCGAAGCGCGCCTGCGTGGCGCGCACCGTCTTGTCCGGCGCGAACGCGGTGACCAGCGGCAGCAGGCCCAGGCCGGGCGCGTTGGCGTCAAAGCCCGCGCCGCCCTCGACGCCGTGGGGGTCGACCAGCGCCTCGCCCAGCATCTGCAGCCCGCCGCAGACGCCCAGCACCGTGCCGCCGGCCGCGGCGTGGGCGGCCACGGCCGCGTCCAGCCCCTGGGCGCGCAGCCAGGCGAGGTCGGAGCTGGTGTGCTTGGAGCCGGGCAGCACGATCCAGTCCGCCGGCGCCAGGCCGGCCAGCTGCGCCGGAGAGCGCACCCAGACCAGGCGCAGGCCGGGCACGTTCTTCAGCGGCTGGAACTCGTCGAGGTTGCTGATGCGCGGGTAGGCGACGACCGCCACCGTGCGCCGCACCGGGCCGGCGCCGGCGGCCGCGGCGTCGTCGAAGACCCCGTCCTCCTCCGGCAGGCCGTGCTGGCGCCACATCGGCAACACGCCCACGGTGGGCACGCCGGTCATCTGCCGCAGCAGCTCGGGCCCGGGCGCCAGCAGCGCCGCGTCGCCGCGGAACCGGTTCAGCACGAAGCCGTGGATCCACGCGCGCTGCGCCGGCGGCAGCAGCGCCCAGGTGCCGTACAGGTGCGCGAAGGCGCCGCCGCGGTCGATGTCGGCGACCAGCAGGCAGCGCGCCTGCGCATGCCCGGCCACGCGCATGTTCACGATGTCGCTGTGCGCCAGGTTGATCTCGGCCGGCGAGCCGGCGCCCTCGATCACCAGCACGTCGTGCTCGGCGCGCAGCGCGTCCAGCGCCTGCGCGACCTGCGGCCACACGTGGGCGCTGCGCGCGCGCCAGGGCATGGCGGTCAGCGCCGCGTCCACCTGGCCGAGCAGCACGACCTGGCTGTGGGTGTCGCGCTCGGGCTTGAGCAGCAGCGGGTTCATGCGCACCTGCGGCACGGCGCGCGCGGCCAGGGCCTGGAAGTACTGGGCGCTGCCGATCTCGCCGCCGCCGAGCCCGGGCGCCGCCACCACGCGCGCGTTGTTGCTCATGTTCTGCGCCTTGAACGGCGCGACCTTCAGGCCCTGCCGCGCGTACCAGCGGCACAGCGCGGTGGCCAGCCAGCTCTTGCCGGCGCCGCTGGTGGTGCCCAGTACCATCACGCAGCGGGCCGGGCCCGGGGTTTGCTTGCTCTGCATCAGGCGATTCTGCCGCCCGGCACGGGCCCGACACGGGCCGCATCCACAATCGGATCTCCATGGACAAGCACTACCTGACCCCCTTGCTGACGCCGCAGTCCATCGTCGTGCTGGCCGGCGACGCGGACGCGCCCGACACCCTGACGCCGCAGGCGGGACAGTTGCAGGCGAACCTGCGCGCCCAGCACTACAACGGCCGGCTCACCTTCCTGGACACGCACACCAGCGGCACGCTGGCCGACCTGGCCCAGGCCCAGGCCGACCTGGCCGTCATCGCGCTGCCGCCGGCGGAGGCGGTGCCGGCCATGGAGCTGGCCAGCCGCATCGGCTGCCGCGCCGCGCTGGTGCTGTGCCCCGGCCTGGACGGCGCGCAGATCGCCGAACTGCAGCGCATCGCGCGGCGCGACAACATGCACCTGATGGGCCCGAACGGCCTGGGGCTGCAGCGCCCGGCGCTGGGGCTGAACGCCTCGATGCTCGGCCCGCTGGCGGCCAGCGGCCCGCTGGGGCTGGTGTCGCAGTCCGGCGCGCTGACCTCCTCGATGCTGGACTGGGCGCGCAGCAACGCGGTCGGCTTCTCCACGGTGGCCTCGATGGGGCCGCACCCGTCGGTGGACATCGCCCAGGTACTGGACTTCATGGCCAACGACCCGGCCACGCACAGCATCATCGTGTACCTGGAAGGCATCCTGTCCGCGCGCCGCTTCATGAGCGCGCTGCGCTCGGCCGCCAACGTCAAGCCGGTGGTGGTGCTCAAGGCCGGCCGGCGCCCGGCCGGCAACGAGGCGGCGCAGACGCACAGCGGCGCCATCGTCGGCTCCGACGACGTGTTCGACGCCGCGCTGCGCCGCGCCGGCGCGGTGCGCGTGCGCTCCTTCGTCGAGCTGTTCTCCGCCGCCAAGTGCCTGGCCTCGCGCTACCGGCCGGTCGGCCGGCGGCTGGCGGTGGTCACCAACGGCGGCGGGCCCGGCGTGCTGGCGGCCGACTGGATCAACGAGATCGGCCTGGAGCTGGGCCGCGTGTCGACCGAGACCGCCTCGGCGCTGGCGCCGCAGCTGCCGCCCGGCGCCTCGCTGACCGACCTGATCGACCTGTCCGAGGAGGCCACGGCCGCGCAGTACCGGGCGGCGATCGAGGGCGCCTCGCGCGACCGGCAGATCGACGGCGTGCTGGCGATCTACTCGTCCAAGCCCGGCGGCCCGGCCGACGAGGTGGCGCAGGTGCTGGCCGATGCCCGCAACAAGGTGTCCAAGCCGCTGCTGGCCTGCTGGATGGGCGACGCCTCGGTCGGCCAGGCGCGCCGGGTGCTGGACGGCGCCGCGATCCCGAGCTTCCGCACGCCCGAGGCGGCCGTCGGCGCCTTCGGCAACATCGCCTCCTTCTACCAGAACCAGCAGCTGCTGCAGCAGACGCCGCCGCCGCTGTCGGCGCTGGCCAAGCCCGACGTCGAGGGCGCGCGGCTGGTCATCGAGAGCGTGCTGGCCGAGCGCCGCAAGGTGCTGACGGAGATGGAGTCCAAGACGCTGCTGTCGGCCTTCCACATCCCGGTGACCAACACCATCCTCGCGCGCAACGCCAACGAGGCCATGATGATCGCCACGCAGCTGGGCTTCCCGGTGGCGCTGAAGATCGACTCGCCCGACATCACCCACAAGAGCGACGTGCAGGGCGTGGCGCTGAACGTGATGAGCGGCCCCAGCGTGCGCGACACCTACCAGGACATGGTCGAGCGCGTGGCCCGGCTGCAGCCCGGCGCGCGCATCAATGGCGTGACGGTGCAGAAGATGGCGCGCGCGCAGCGCGGCCGCGAGATCTGCATCGGCATGGTCACGGACGAGCCGTTCGGCCCGGTCATCATGTTCGGCGCCGGCGGCACCATGATCGAACTGATCCGCGACCGCGCGATGGAACTGCCGCCGCTGAACCAGTTCCTGGCGCGCCGGCTGATCGAGCGCTCGCGCGTGGCCGAGACGCTGGGCGAGTGGCGCGGCGCCGCCGCGGCCGACCGCGAGGCGCTGGAGCGCGTGCTGCTGCGCGTGTCCGAGATGGTCTGCGAGCTGCCGCAGCTGCGCGAGATGGACATCAACCCGCTGATCCTGGACGAGAACGGCGTGGTCGCGGTGGACGCGCGCATCGTCATCGACCACGTGCCGCAGGCCGCCGGCATGGCCGGCGGCAGCTACGGCCACCTGGCGATCCTGCCCTACCCGGCGCGCTACGAGCAGCTGCTGCCGCTGCGCGGCGGCGGTGAGTACACGATCCGCCCGATCCACCCCGGCGACGCGCAGATGCTGCAGGACTTCGTGCAGGCGCTGTCGCCCGAGAGCCGCTACTTCCGCTACGTCTCCTCGATGACGGAGCTGCCGCCGGCCATGCTGGCGCGCTTCGCGCTGATCGACTACGACCGCGAGATGGCGCTGGTGGCCGTGCTGAAGCAGCGCACTGCCGCCGCCGACGGCACCATCGTCGAGACCGAGCGCGTGATCGGCGTCTCGCGCTACGTCACCAACCCGGACCAGGCCAGCTGCGAGTTCTCGCTGGTCGTGGCCGACGACATGGCCGGCAAGGGCCTGGGCACGCGGCTGATGGAGGCCATCATGCAGGCCGCACGCGACAAGGGCCTGACCGAGATCCAGGGCCTGGTGCTGGCCTCCAACCCCAACATGCTCAAGCTGATGCGCGCGCTGGGGTTCTCGGTCAAGGCCTACCCGGACGACCCGGACTTCCGGCTGGCGACGCACGCGCTGTAGCGGTCGGCCGGGCGGCCGTGGCGCCCCGGCACCGGGGCGCCCGGGCGGGAAAGGCGTTCTGCCGGCACCGCCCCGGATCGCCGCGCACACGCCACCGTCCGCAAGAGGGGGGGATGGCACCCGCGCGCGGGCGGCGCCACACTCGGGCCCATGGACCGCAGCCCGGACACCCCGCCCCCGCGCCAGCTCGTGCTGCTGTGCGACGGCACCAACAACACCCTCAGCGGCCGGCTGGCCGACACGCACGTGGTGCTGCTCGCGGAGCTGCTGCGCCGCTTTCCCGACGGCGACGGGGAGCGGCTGATCTACTACGACCCCGGCGTCGGCAACCCCGGCGTGCTGCCCGGCACCACCTGGATCGACAGCGCCCACCGCAAGCAGCAGCGCCTGTTCGGCCTGGCCTTCGGCCGCGGGCTGTACGACAACGTGGCCGAGGGCTACCGCTTCCTGATGGCCAACTGGCGGCCAGGCGACCAGGTCTTCCTGTTCGGCTTCTCGCGCGGGGCGTTCACCGCACGCTCCATCGGCGGCATGGTCAACGCCTTCGGCATCGTCGACGGCCACCAGGACACGCTGGTCGACAGCCTGGTGGCGACCTACTTCGCGCCGCAGACCAGGCCGCGCCGGGCCGTCCAGCAGCAGGCGGCGCGGCTGTTCGGCCAGGACCGGCCGGGCGAATCGTGGCCGATGCTGCACTTCGTCGGCGTCTGGGACACCGTGGCCTCGGTCGGCGTCTGGCCGTTCGCCTTGAAGATCACCGCCTCGCCCGACCTGGCCGGCAAGCACTTCCGCCACGTGCGCCAGGCGCTGGCGCTGGACGAGCAGCGCGCCTCCTACCAGCCGCGCGCCTACGCGCAGGACGACGGCCCGTTCGCGCTGGCCGACGGCAGCGGCGGCGACGTGCGGCAGCGCTGGTTCCGCGGCGCGCACTGCGACGTGGGCGGCGGCTACCTCTACGCCGACAGCGAGCTGTCGCGCACGCCGTTCGCCTGGCTGGCGGCCGAGGCCATGGCCTGCGGCCTGCGCCTGAGCGGCCTGCAGGTGCAGCCGGGCGAGGCCGGCGAGGACGCCGTGCGGCGCGTGCTGCCGCTGCTGGACCCGCCCTGCCCGCCGCGCCGGCCGGCCCGCGTTTCCAGCCAGACCAGCGCGATGCCGCTGTGGGCGCTGGCCGGCCTGCAGGTGCGCGACACGCGGCACGCCGCCATCGACGGTCGGCCCGGCCAGCCGGTGGCGATGCAGGCGCATCCGTCGGTGGCCGCATGGCAGGCGGTGTTCCCGGCCGGCACGGCCTGGTGCGGCGGCTGGATCTGGCGGCACTGGAAGCTGCTGGTGCTGGCGCTGGTGTTCCTGGCCGTGTTCGTGCTCCAGGCCGGCGAGGCGCTGCATGTGCCACCGCAGGGCGCGGCGTGGGGCGCCAGGTTCGCCGCGGCGCAGCAGGCCAATTGGGCGCTGGCGTGCTGGCAGGGCAGCCTCGCGACCATGCAGGCATGGCGTGCCACGGCCTTGGCTTTCGACCACCCGTTTCATGCGCTGGGCTGGGACCTGCCGCTGATCGTGGCCTATGCCTGCCTGCTGTCGATGCCCGCGAGCTGGGCCTTCGCGCGCTGCGCCGGGCTGGTCCGCTTCGGCCAACGGGTGCCGGGCTGGCTGCGCTCGGCCGGCTGGGCGCTGCCGCTGATGGTCGCCGCCGACCTGGCGGAGGACGGACTGACGGCCCTGGCCTTCGCGCTGCTGCTGCACTGGCCGCAACCCGGCGCCGTGGACGGCATCCTGCACGGCGTGCCGCTGCCGGCGCTGCAGGCACTGCTGCTGGCGCTGCGGGTGCTGGTCTGGCTGGCCAGCGCCGCCAAGTGGGCCGGGCTGGCGGGCGTGGCCGGGCTGTTCGTCGCCGGCGGCCTGAAGCGGCAGGAACGGCAGTTGGCCGGCGGCCGCGGCTGACGACTGCCGCATCGGCATTCCCCGCCGGCCGACGCCTAGAACACCCAACCGCCCTGCAGCATCCAGCGCGTGCGCGCGGCGCTCTCGCTGCGCGGCTCGCCGCCTACCGTGCGGCGGGCCACCTGCAGCTTGGCGAAGCCGCCCCGGACCATCGCCACGCCCAGCGACAGGCCGACGTCGCCCAGCGTGCGCCCCTGGCCGGCGTCGCCGACGGGCCGCGCCGCGCGGGCCCAGCCGTAGTCCACGAACGGCCCGGCCGTCCAGCGCAGCGCGTCGCTGCCCATGGCGCCCAGGTCCTTGGCCAGCTCCAGGTGGACCAGCGCCGCATGGTCGCCGCTGAGTTCGCCGATCGGATAGGCCAGCACGCCGCCGCCGCCGGACACGCCCATGCGCTCGCTGCCGTCCAGGTTGCGGTTGGACAGCGTCCACTGCGCGCGCGCATTGGTGTGCAGCGTCAGCCCCGCCGCCAGCAGCGTCGCGCGCGCCACGCCCAGGTTCAGCTTGGCATAGCCGCCCTGGGTGTCGTCGCCCACCGCATCCAGCGCCTTCGCGGCCGCGTCGCGGAAGGCCAGCCGCCCGACGGTCAGCGCGGCCTCGGCCACGGTCAGCCCGTCGTGGCCGGCGATGGCGTGCTCGAGGCGCCCCTTCACGCTGGCGGTGGCGCTGTACGCCCGCTTGGGCGTGACCGTGCCGGTGCTGCCGATCTCGTCGCGCAGGCGCCGCGCCGCCAGGGTGAGGCCCGCTTCCACGCTGGCCGCGCGCGTGCGCTTGAGCGGCGTGGTCACGCCCAGTTCCAGCGCGTCGGCGGTGCCGGTGGCGTCCAGCGCCGCGTAGCGGTCGCCCAGCTCGTAGCGGGTGCGCGACAGCGCCGCCTCCAGGCGCGTGCCGTTGCTCGCCAGCAGCGCGGAATACGCCACGCGGCCGTTGGCCAGGCCGGCCTGCTCGGTCAGCAGGCCGCTGGCCGACAGGCGGTCGCCGCGGCCGGTGGGCGAGTTCCAGTCCACGTTGCCCGACAGCCGGCCCTTGCCGGTGTAGCGCGAGCCGTGGTTGTCGGCCAGCACGTAGCCGGTCACCGCCGGCGTGGCCTGGGTGCCGATGGCGAAGTCGCTGGTGCCCACGCGCTCGCCGGGCATCACGTCGGCGCGCACCACCTGCACGCCGGGCGTGTCGTTGATGATCAGCATCGCCCGCTCCAGCGTGTCCAGCGAGACGATGTCGTACTGCTTCACGTCGTCCAGCAGGCCCTGCACCACCGGGTCGTTCACGCGCGACTGGTTGTCCAGCACGAAGCGGCCGTAGTTGCCCTCCACCACGCGCAGCGTCAGCACGCCGTCGTGCAGTTCCTGCGCCGGCACGTAGGCCCGCGCGACGAAGTAGCCCTGGGCACGGTAGTAGCGCGTGAGCTTGGCGGCCACCGCCTCCAGCTCGGGCAGCGTGTAGCGCTTGCCGGCCTCGCCCTGCAACTCGCCCGCCAACTGGGCCTGCAGCGTGGCGGTGTCGATCACGCGGTTGCCGGTGATGTCGAAGCGGCTGACCTGCACGGCCGGGCCGCCGCCGGGCAGCGCCTGCATCGGCGGCGCCGGCGGGGCGTTGCCGATGGCCGGCAGGGCGGGTTCCTGCTCGGCCTGCCTGGGCGGGGCCGGCACCTGGCGCAGCGCATCGCCGATGCCCGGGGGCGTTTGTGGCGGTGTCTGCGCCTGCGCGGCCAGGCTGGCCAGCGCCAGGGCGATCGACACGGAGAGGCGGGACGTTGTCATGGAAGCCCGAAGGGTGGTGACCATTGGAATGAGTGGGTTTGACGGGGACATCGGGTCACTGCTCGGACTGGACGACGAACAGCAGCTGGTCCACGCCCGTGGGCAGGCGCACGCCGCCGTTGACGATCTCGGCCAGCGAGTTGCGGCTGACGGGCACGCGCACGTCCCGGCCCGCGCCGCTGCCGGCGATGGCCATGGCGCGCGCCTGGCCCAGCGTCACGGTGGCGGTCGGCTCGTCCTGGGTCGGTGCCAGCGCCAGCGCCAGCGGCGCGCCGGGGCTGAAGGCCGAGACTATGGCCGGCGGCACGTTCACCAGCGTCGGCGCCTTCGATGCCGGCGCACCGCTGCCCGGCGGCACCGACGCCTGCGGCGTCGCGGGCTGCGTGCGCACCGCCTGGGCCACCACCTCGCGGATGGCGTTGTCCTGCACCGCGATGCGCAGCACCGTGTTGCCCGCGTCGGCGATCGCGTAGTGCGCGTCCTGCGCCGCGAACTGCGCGCGGATCTCGTACAGCCCCGCGTCGCGGATGGCGTCCACCTGCCGGCCGTCCTTCCAGATGGTGTAGGCCAGCGCGCCGGGCGCCGTGCCAGCCACGGTGTTGGCCCAGCTTTGCAGTACCAGCTGGTCCAGCTGCGCGGTGGTCACCAGGTCCGTGCCGTCGGCCATGTACAGCTTGTCCGGCGCGGTGCTGGCCAGGGTGTAGGTCAGCGGACGGGGCACCAGGTTGCCCGTCACGCCCTGGCCGGCGCCGCCGGCCAGCTGGTAGTTGCCGGCGTCCGGCCCGCTCAGGCCCAGGCCGGTGATGGCGACGGGCTTGCCGCGGCCGGCCGTGGTGTCGGCGAAGGCGGCGGTGTAGTCCACGCCGAACCGGTCGCCGGCGACGCGGTCGTCCGTGGCCTGCACGCTGGCGCCCAGCGTGCCGTCGAACACCTTGTCGGCCACCGTGAAGTGCACCAGCAGCACGCGCGGCGTGATCGTCACGCTACCGGACGGGCCGCCGGCCAGCACGTAGTTCGGGTTGCCCAGCGCCAGCGTGCCGGCAGACAGCGCCTGCGTGCCCACGCCCTTGCCCGACAGCGCCGCGCTGCCGGTCAGGCCCGCCTGCTCGCCGGGCAGCACGCCGCTCAACTGCAGCAGCTCCGCCCCGGCCAGCGCCGTGCCGTCGTAGGCCCGGCTGGCGCCCGGCGCCGCGCTGACGCTGACCGGCCGCGCCGTGATGGTCACGCTGCCCGTGGGTGTGCTGCCCACCAGCGTGTAGTTGCCCGCGTTCGCGCCCACCAGCGTCAGGCCGGCGAGGCCGGCGATGGCCTGCGTGCCGGCGTTGGCGCCGGCCAGCGTGGCGCTGCCGCCCACGGCCACGCTGTCGCCAGGCACGAGGTTGGTGATCTGCAGCAGCGTGCTGCCGGCGTCGGTGCTGCCGTCGTAGACCTTGCTGGCGCCGGCGATGCTGGCGATGCTGACCGGCCGCGCCGTGATCGTCACGCTGCCGCCGGGCGTGCTGCCCACCAGCGTGTAGTTGCCGGCATCCACGCCCACCAGCGTCAGGCCGGTGAGGCCGGCGATGGCCTGCGTGCCGACGTTGGCGCCGGCCAGGCTGGCCTGGCCCGACAGGCCCACGCTCTCGCCGGCCACGAGGTTGGTGATCTGCAGCAGCGTGCTGCCCGCATCGGTGCTGCCGTCGTAGACCTTGCTGGCGCCGGCGATGCTGGCAATGCTGACCGGCCGCGCCGTGATCGTCACGCTGCCGCCGGGCGTGCTGCCCACCAGCGTGTAGTTGCCGGCGGCCGCGCCCGTCAGCGCCAGGCCGGTGAGGCCGGTGAGGGCCTGCGTGCCGGCGTTGGCGCCGGCCAGGCTGGCGTTGCCGGCCAGTCCCACGCTGTCGTTGCCGGCGATGTTGGTGATCTGCAGCAGCGCGCTGCCCGCATCGGTGCTGCCGTCGTAGACCTTGCTGGCGCCGGCGATGCCGGCAATGCTGACCGGCCGGGCCGTGACCGTCACGCTGCCGCTGGGGGTGGCGCCCATCAGCGTGTAGTTGCCGGCATCCACGCCCGCCAGCGCCAGGCCCGTGAGGCCCGTGATGGCCTGCGTGCCAACGTTGGCACCGGCCAGGCTGGCCTGGCCGGACAGGCTCACGCTGTCGCTGCCGACGAGGTTGCCGAGCTGCAGCAGCGTGCTGCCGGCATCGGTGTTGCCGTCGTAGACCTTGCTCGCGCCGGCCACGGCGACGACGCTGACCGGCCGGGCCGTGACCGTCACGCTGCCGCTAGGCGTGGCGCCCACCAGGGTGTAGTTGCCGGCGTGCGCGCCGGTCAGCGTCAGGCCGGTGACGCCGACCAGCGCGCGGCTGCCCACGCCGGAGGCGGCCAGGCTGCCGCTGCCCGACAGGGACAGGGTGTCGCCGAAGGCGATGTTGGTGATCTGCAGCAGCGTGCTGCCCACGTCGGTGCCGCCGTCGTAGACCTTGCTGGCGCCGGCCAGCGTGGCCAGGCTCACCGGGCGCGGCAGCACCAGGTAGCTCGACCCGTTGAGGGTGTAGTTGCCGTTGTTCAGGCTCAGCGTGCCGGCCGAGGCCAGCGTCTGCGTGCCCGCGCCGGCACCGGACAGGGTGCCGCTGCCGGTGGCGGTGACGATGTCGCCGGCCACCAGGTTCTGCACCACCAGGTCGGTGCCCGCGAAGGTGCTGCTGCCGTCGTAGGTCTTGCCGGCCTGCACCACGCGCGGGGTGATGGCGGTGCCGTCGGCGGCGAGCGTGACGCTGTAGTTGCCGGCCTTGCCGCCGTTGCTGCCGTCGGCCAGCGTGGCGCCGACCTGCGCGGTGGCGCCGGCGTTGGCGGAGGTGAAGGTGACGGTGGGGGTGAACGCCAGGGTTTCGCTGCCGACCAGGCCGCTGAGCACGCCGCCGGTGGCGCTGCCGGTGGTGGTGCCGTCGTAGGCCTTGGCGCCGACCGTGAAGCCGGTGATCGTCAGCGCCTTGGGCGTGACGGTGGCGGCCACGGGCTGGGCGGTGAGGGGCGTGAAGTCGTAGTCGCTGGGCAGGCCCGAGCCGGTGACGGCCAGGCCCGCCACGTCCACGCTGGCGGTGCGGTTGCCGGCGTCGGCGCTGTCGAGCACGCCGGTGACGCCGGTGAAGCTGAGCGTGTCGCCCGCGACGCCGCCGACCGGGCTGGCCGTGACGCTGGCGCTGGTCGTGCCGTCGTAGGCGCGCGGCGCCACGCTCAGGTTGGCCGTCACCGCCGCCTTGCTGACCTCCACCGTGCCGGACGGCACGCTGTTGCCCAGCGTGTAGTTGCTGCTGTTGAGCGTCAGGCCGCCGATGCCGGCGACCGTGCGCGTGCCGGCGTGCAGGGAGTCCAGCGTGGCCGCACCGCCCAGGCTCACGCTGTCGCCGTTGACGGTGCCGGCGAGGTTGAACAGGCTGGCCGCGGCCAGGGCACTGCCGTCGTAGGCGCGCGTGGCGCCGCTGTTCACGGCCAGCGTCAGGGCGCGAGGGTCCACGGTGAAGAAGCCGGTGGGCAGCGTCACGTCGTAGTCGGACGGGTTGATGCCGCTGGCCCAGTTCAGCGAGAAGATGTTGGGCGTGCTGGCATAGGCGTAGCTGCCGGCAGGGGTGGTCGATGACAGCGCCGCGCCCCAGTTGACCGTCAGGCAGTTCCCGCAGCCGGTGAGGCTCAGGCCCGTGAGCACGGGCACCGTGTCGCCGTAGGTCATGCCCAGTGCGCCGGACAGGGTCAGGGTGAGTGATGTGGTGGTGGGCGTCCAGGGCGCCTTGAGCACCGGGTAGCCATCGTTGAGTGTGCTCTTGTGCGCCCAGAGGCCGGTGGGGCTGAAGTCCCATCCCGCAGCGGTGAACGTGGCCGGGTTCGTCATCTGGGTGGTGGTGCGCGAGCCGCTGCCGGTATCCACGATCGGCCACATGCCGTAACGGCTGACCGCCAGCACAGTGGCCGCACCGGTGACCGAGTTGTCCCAGAAACTGTCGGTGACAGTAAGAGTTCCGAAGGACTGTAGGTCGGTATCGCCGACAAAGGCTCCTGTGCCCGGCGTCACACTGCCCACTTGGTAGCTGCGCTCAATGGTGATGTCGGCATTCGCTCTGCCAACGAATCCGCCAATGACTGTTTGGCCGGGGTTCCCCGCCAACACGTTGACGCGCGCATAGGAATCGGCCACGTTCGTTGTGAACCCGGCGGCGACCAAGCCGCCTGCTATGTTTAATCCGGACACCGTACCCTGGACCGAAGTGCGAACGATGCTGGCAGTACCATTGGACTCCACCGAGCCGACTAGCCCACCGGACTCGAGAGAGCCCGAGACGCTCAGATTGGAGACGGAGACGCCTGAAATCCGCACCGGACCCGTCGCTACCGCAACCAGGGCCGCAGCAAAGTCCATGACGCCAGTGCCGTGGACATTCACGCTGTCCAGGCTCAGGTCGCGCACCGTCAGGTTGCCCCGATAGCCACCGAAGAAGCCGGCTTTCGCGGTCGAGCCGCCCACGATGTCGATGTTGCTGATCTTGTGTCCCAGCCCCGTGAACACCGTGGGCGTGTTGCTGCCAGCCACGGATGATGGGAAGCTGATGCCGCTGGCGTCCATGTTCGCGCCCAGTGCCAGGTACGGAACCGCAGTGCTGCCCCGCAGCGCGCCCAGCAGGTCGGTGGTCGAGGTACTGCTGAGCGTGCCCAGGGTGTTCACCACGGTGTAGGTGTTGGTGGTGCCGAGCCCGCCCGCCATCGTGGAGAAGTTCGGCCCGTCCTGCAGCGACACCGGCGCCCACACGTAGTAGTCCGAGGTCTGCCCGCCGACCACGCCGTTGGACGCCGCCTGCCCGTACTCCAGGGCCAGCTTGCCGCTGGCGCCCGTGGCCGTGATGGGCTTGTTGATGTAGATGTTGCGATCGGCCACCAGCGACAGCGTCGTGTTGGCCGACCAGTTCACCGCGTCGTTGACGAAGATGTCGCCGTTGCCGCTGGTGCCGCCGTTGACGCTCTGGATCGCGACGTGGTTGCTGTTCAACTGCGTCGACAGGGTGGCGCCGCTGATGTCGCCGCCGCTGGCGGCAATGGTGTAGTCCTGCGGGTCGATCAGCCAGGTGCCGGTGCGGCCCTGCGCGGCCGCCGTGGTGATGCGCGCGCCGTCGGCGACCTTCACCTTCGCGGCGCTGGTCTCGATGAAGCCGCCATTCACACCATTCGCGCCGTCCGGCGCGCTGGCGTCCAGCGTGCCGCTGACCGTGGTCGTGCCGCGCTCCATGTCGCCCAGCAGCACGATTTTTCCCTCGTGCTCGGCGATGCTGCGGGCGCGGATCTCGCCGCTGTGGTTGACCATGCCGTCCAGCAGCCCTTCGGCGGCCTTGGCGGTCAGCAGCACCTCACCGCCATCGGCCAGGATGGCACCGCCGTTGGCCACCAGGCTGTCCAGCGCGCCCTGCTCAATGGTCACGCCGACGAGCGCGCTGCCGTTGAAGTTGAGCGTGACCTGGTTGCCCGCGGCCAGCGCGACGTGGCCCAGCTTGGCCGTGATGACGCCATCGTTGCGCACCTGCTGGCCGATCAGCGCCACGTAGCCGCCATCGGCCGCGGTGAGCGTGCCTTGGTTGACGACTTGGCCCGTGCCGCTGCCGCTGAACGTGATCTTGCCGGCCATGAAGTCGGCATCGGACAGGCCGCGCGTGGAGGCCACGAGGCCGGCGGTGTCCACCCGCGCGCCCTTGCCGAACAGCACGCCGTTGGGGTTGAGCACGAACACCTGGCCGTTGGCCTGCAGCGCGCCGTCGATCACCGAGGCCTGCGCGCCCGTCACGCGGTTGAGCACCACGGCCTGCGCGTTGGGCTGCTGGAAGCGGACGCTGGCGTCCTTGCCGATCGAGAAGCCCTGCCAGTTGATCGCCGCGCGCTGGCTGCCCTGGGTCACCGTCATCGCGCTGCCCTGCTGCGCGATGGCGGCGCTGCCGGCCGTGACCTGCCCGCCGGTGGGCAGCGCCGTCGCCGCCGGGCCGGCCGCCAGCGCCGTCGTGCCGGCCAGCACCAGGCAGGCCGCGCCAGCGGACTTGCCACGGCTGCGGGCGGTTTCGGCGACGGCGACGAAGGCGCCCAGGCGCCGGCTCCAGACTTTGCGGTAGATACGATTCATGTGAGACCCATGCAGGAAGACCCGGGAGTATTCGGGCGAACCGCGGCCCCATCTACACGCTTTGCGCAGACTTCTAGGCGCTTTGCGCAAACCCGCAAGGCCATGGGCCGGGCGGCAGCACAATGCCCGCCATGACCATCCCTCCCTTGAAGATCGCCGTCGTCGGCGCCGGCGCCGTCGGCTGCTACTACGGCGGCATGCTGGCGCGCGCCGGCCATGCCGTCACGCTGATCGGCCGCCCGCAGCACGTCGAAGTCTGGAACACCCAGGGCCTGCGCATGCAGACGCTGCAGTTCGACGAACGGGTGCCGGTCGCCGCCAGCACGGAGGTGGCGGCCGCGGCCGGCGCGGACCTCGTGCTGTTCAGCGTGAAGTCGCCCGACACCGAGGCCGCGGGCCGCGCACTGCGGCCCCACCTCGCGCCCGACGCGCTGCTGCTGACGCTGCAGAACGGCGTCGACAACGCCGACCGCCTGCGCCGCGTGCTGCCGCAGCCGGTGGCCGCTGCCGTGGTCTACGTCGCCACCGAGATGGCCGGCCCCGGCCACATGCGCCACCACGGCCGCGGCGAGCTGGTGATCGAGCCCGGGCCGCGCAGCGAGGCCGCTGCCGCGGCCCTGCGCGCGGCCGGCGTGCCGACCGAGATCTCCGACAACGTGCGCGGCGCGCTGTGGGCCAAGCTGGTGCTGAACTGCGCCTACAACGCGCTGTCGGCCATCGCGCAGATGCCGTACGGCCGGCTGGTGCAGGCGCCGGGTGTGCCCGAGGTCATGGGCGACCTGGTGGCCGAATGCCTGGCCGTGGCCACGGCCGACGGCGTGCACATCCCGGGCGACGTCCACGCCGCCGTGCGCGGCATCGCCGAGACCATGGCCGGCCAGTTTTCCTCGACCGCGCAGGACCTCGCGCGCGGCAAGCCGACCGAGATAGACCACCTGAACGGCTACGTCATGCGCCGCGGCCAGGCGCTGGGCGTCGCCACGCCGGTGAACCGGGCGATGTGGACGCTGGTCAAGCTGGCGGAGCAGCGGCAGGGCTGAACACCGCCGGGTGCCGCCGGCCCGGGGCCGGCCATCCGCCCGCGCATCAGTCGGCGCATCAGTCCGCGCGGTAGGGTCGCGCCAGCTCCGGGTCCGCCTCCAGCATCTGCTCCACCGCCGACTTGCCTTCGTCGTAGCCTTGCCGCAGGTTCTTGTGGCTCCAGTGGAAGCTCACGTCGGTGTCGCTCAGGATCGGGATCTCGACCACGCGCGGCCGCATGCGCGTCTGGTTCAGCAGGTGCTGGCGGAACAGCTTGACGTCGTTCTCGCCGACTTCCGCGGCGAACTGCATCGGCAGGTTCGACAGGGAGCCGAGCAGCCCCTTGGCCGGGTGCACCTGCCGGTTGTCGACGATGCGGCTGACCCAGACCTCGTCCAGGTCGGGATGGTCGCGCAGCAGGTTCTTGAAGTTCACCGTGTCGACCAGCGCGCCTTCGGTGTACTCGTCGCCGTCGATCTCGATGCTTTCCTCGATGAACGGCAGGGCCGAGCAGGCGCACAGCGACTTGGCGGTGATCGGCATGTACCCGTCCGCCCGGCCCTCCAGGCGCGCCGGCGCGTTGTGGAAGATCTGCATCGCGCCCGGCTTCCCGTCCTTCGGCAGCCGCCAGGCATTGTGGTAGATGTCCGGCATGCCCGCGCCGTCCAGGCGGGGCCCGGCGCCTTCGAAGATGTCGCGCAGCGCGGGGCTGTCGTCGTAGTAGATCCGCGACAGCCCCTTCATGTCGGACTGGTAGGTCAGCGAGGTCCAGAAGCGCGCCAGCGGGTTCACCGCCAGCACGTCGTTCAGCACCCAGTAGTTGAACTCGCGCAGCGTCCACCGGCCGGGGTCCAGCGCCAGCGCCTGCGTGTGCAGCAGGCCCCGCCAGATCTGCGCGGGCAGCACCAGCTTGGCCGCGTCGAGCGGCGTCGTCGCGGCGAAGCGCGACCAGGCGTCGAACATGCCCTTGCAGTCGGGCGCGAAGCCGCGGTTGACCGGGAACCACTCGTAGCCGTCGTCGTCGCGGAAGCAGTGCGTCTCGAAGTACTCGTACGTCTGCTGCGCACGGTCGGGCCCCGGCCGCGTGTTGTAGACCAGCCCGACCCAGGCGCCCACGCACGACAGCGCGAACACGTCGAACGCCACGTCGCGCTCCTGCAGCGCGGCCAGCGCGCCGATGTGCAGGCCGGCCGCCGGGCCGCCGCCCGCCAGCGCAATGGCGCGCTTCTTCTTGGTTCGATCTGCCATGGATGCATCCTGCAAGTTGGGGAAACGACGCGACCGGGAGCACGGGCCCGGCCCCGGCGCGCATGTATTGTGTCGGCCGTGCCAGGAGGTGTCATGAGCCATATTGATGAATGGAACCGGCCGGTCTTCCGGCTCCGGCGGACGCAGCCGCCGACCGATCCACCGCTGACCGCCAAACGGCCGGACCCGGCGCCGGAGCCCCCGCTGGCCCAGCGGATCGCCGCGGGCCTGGCCGGCCTGCGGCCGGCGCCGGCCATCGTGCACTTCTACCTCGGCGAAGGGCTGCGCTGGATCCGGATCGGCTACGCGGAGGACGTGCTGCTCGGCCCGGCGACGGCCGTGCAGGCGGGGCAGGCCATCGCGCAGTGCATCGCGCCCGGCGAGCCGCCGCTGTACTTCCATGCCCTGCGCCCGCGCGACCTGCTGTTCTTCGTCGAGGGCGGCGACCCCGACGGCGAGGGCCTGCCGGCCTCGGCCTACGGCGCGCCGTTCGACACAGTCCGCGACGCCTGGTCCGCCGCGACGCCGCCGGCGCAGGCCGAGGCACGCCCGGCGACGGCCCGCAGGAAGGCGGCGGCGCGTCCGGGCTCGGAAGGTGTGAATGAATCGATCGCACCCACGACGGGGGGCGGCGGGCCGCAGGCGTAGGCGCAGGCCGCCGCCCTGGCGGGTGCCAGGGCAAGGACTGCAACGCCCGCATGCGGCCTGGCGCATCCCGGCCCACAGGGCGAGGCCCTGGGAACACACGTGATGCGAGAACAGGTGGCCATCGGGCCGCGCGTGGGTGTGAGCGGTTCGTTCACACCTTCTCAGGCGAGCCCCGACGCGCCTGACCGGCCCGGGGCCAGCACGGCGGCCGCGCCGTACTCGCAGCGCTCCAGCACGAAGCCGTGGCGCCGCGCACGCTGCAGCGCGTCCGCCGCCTGCCGCTGCGCGGCACGGCCGTGGCCGGCCTGCTGCAGCGCATGCGCCCAGACCAACGTCGAGAACGCCAGCTCGGCCTGCGCATCGCCGCGCGCATGCAGCTGCGCGGCACGGTCGAAGAAGGCCTGGCCCTGCGCCGGGTCCTGCCCCTGCGCCACGCTGGCGACCGCCTTGACGCGCCAGGCCATGGCCTCGGCGAAATGGCCGCCGACCGACCCGGCCAGCGCAATGGCCCGCTCGGCCGCGGCGCCGGCCTCGGCGTAGCGGCGCCTGCAGCACAGGATCTCCGCCTCGATGGCCGGCACGTAGTCGAGCAGCGACCAATGGCCTTGCGCGACGCGCTGCAGCAGTTCGCCGGCCTGCTGCAGCGCATGCTCGGCCTCGTCCAGCCGCCCGGCGCGGCACAGGCACAGCGCCAGGAACACCAGCGCGTGCCAGCCGAGGTAGGGCACGGCATGGTCGCGGCTGATGTCCACGCAGCGCCGCGCATCGGCCACGGCCTCGTCCAGCCGGCGCAGGGCCATCAGCGCGTGGCTGCGCCAGACCCTGGCGCCGCCCTCGTAGATCGGCGACTGCAGCTGCAGGGCTTCCTGCACCGAGCGGTCGCCGAAACGCAGCGCCGCTTCGCCCTGCCCGGTCTCGCAGGCGGCATAGCCGATCCAGCCCAGCCCGGCGATGTAGTCGATCAGGCTGCCGGCGCTCTTGTACGCGCCGACGTTGTCCGCATGCAGGAAGTCCAGCGACGCGCCGAACAGGCCCTGGCAGCACAGCGCCATGGCCAGTGCCGAACCGGGCTTGCGCTCGATCCGCGGCGAACCGGCGGCGCGGCCGAGCCGGCGGATCTCGGCGAACACCGTGCCGGCCTGCGCGTACTGGCTCGAATAGAGCAGCGCGCGCCCCTCCTGGAACAGGATGGTGGACAGCCGCTCGGCGTCGCAGTGCACGCCCTCGCTCTGCGACAGGGAGCGCGCCAGCTGGCCGAGCTCCACCAGCCGCTGCGGCAGGAACGCGAAGCGGCCCACGTCCATCAGGCCGAGGATCGCGTCGATGCGCCGGCTGGCGTTGCGCGGCGACGGCGGCAGCGCGGCCAGCAGCTGCTCGGCCTTGCCGAAGTACGCCAGCGCCTCGCGGATCGCCACCATGCGGGTGGAGGCGCAGCCGGCCGCATGGAGGTAGTCCACCTGCTTGTCGGTCAGCTGCGCCTCCTGGCAGTGGTGCGCCATCAGGCCCGGCTCGCGGCCGGCGGTCTCCGGGTGCCAGGTTTCGATGGCCTGCACGATGCGCGCGTGCAGCGCCTGGCGGTCGTGCCGCAGCTGGCTGTCGTAGGCTGCCTGCTGCACCAGCGCGTGCTTGAACACGTAGCTGGCGTGCGGCGGGGCGCCCTGCTCGAACAGCAGCTGCGCATCGACCAGGCGGCCCAGCGCGCGGCGCACTTCATCCTCCGGCAGGCCGCAGACGTGCACCAGCAGCGGCAGGCCGAAGCTGCGGCCGATCGCGCTGGCGATGCGCGCGACGGCCTTGGCCTCCTCGCCCAGCCGGTCCAGCCGCGCGGCCAGGCTGTCGTGCAGCGTCGCCGGGATCGCCAGGGCCGGCAGCGCGCCGTCCAGCACCAGCTCGCCCTCGGCCTCGCGCAGCGCGCCGGATTCGAGGATCGTGGCGGTCAGCTCCTCCACGAACAGCGGCACGCCGTCGGTCTTCTCGACGATCAGCCGCAGCACCTCGGGCGGCAGGCGCCGGCCGCGGCACACCTGCCGGACCAGGCCGATCGCGTGCTCCGGCTGCAGCGGCTCGAGCCGGATGCCGGTCTGCGACACGCCCTCGGGCCAGTCCTGCGGCCGGTGCGGCCGCGCGCTGACGATGAGCAGCAGCGGCCGATCGGCCATGCGCCGCAGCAGCGCGCGCACGAAGTCCTCGGTGACGCCGTCCAGCCAGTGCGCGTCCTCCAGCAGCAGCAGCACCGGGCCGGTGGCGCTGCGCCGCTCGACATGGCGCAGCAGCAGCTCGCGCGTCAGCGCGCCCCGGCGGTCCTGCGGCAGCTCGGCCGGCAGCGCGTAGCGGCCATGGGCCGGCGTGCCGACCAGCTCGGCCACCAGCCCCACCTCCAGGTCCGTGGCCTCGTCGCCGAGCCAGCGCGCCAGCGCCGCCAGGCTGCCCTCGGCATGGCCGTCGCTGACGCCGGCGGCGCGGCGGATCCAGTCGATGATCGGATACAGCGGCGCGCTCGCCTGCGTCGGCGCGCACTGCAGCAGCACGTGGTGGCCCGGCGTCTGCACGGCGGCGGCATGCAGCAGCCGCGACTTGCCGATGCCGGCCTCGCCCACCACCGTCACGACGTGGCACTGCCCGGCACGCACGCGCGCGGCGGCGCGGGCGATGGCGTCGAGCTCGGCGGCGCGGCCGAGGCATTCGTGGATCACCCCGCGCCGGGCCGAGAAGCGCTCCCGGGCGGGGCCCTCGCCCAGCACCTTCCACACGTGGATCTGCCGGGCCACGCCGCGCAGCTGGTGCAGGCCCAGGTCCTCGTAGCCGAACACGCCCCCGGCCAGGCGCCTGGTGTCGTCCGCCACCAGGATGCTGCCGGGCTCGGCCAGCGCGTGGATGCGCGCGGCGACGTTGGGCGTGAGGCCGGTGGCCGAATGGCGCTCGGCGAAGCTGCCGCCGACGATGTCGCCGATGGCCGACACGCCGCTGGCCAGGCCGATCCGGACCTTGGCGTGCGCGCGGCCCGGCGCCGGCGGCCTGGCCAGCGCCTGGCGGATGGCCAGCGCGGCGCGGATGCCGCATTCGGCCGCGTCCTCGCGCGCGACGGGGTAGCCGAAATAGGCGAGCACGCCGTCGCCGACGATGCGCGCGACGAAGCCGCCCGCGGCCTCGATGGTGCGGCTGCAGACCGCGTAGTAGTCGTGCAGCGCCTCGTACAGGTCGTCCAGGTCCAGCTGCGACGACAGCGCCGTGGAGCCGACCAGGTCCACGAACATCACGGTGACGTGGCGGCGCTCGGCGCGCACCGGGCCGGCCGCCCCGCCCGCCAGCGTGTGCATGCCGTTCAGCGCGGCCAGCAGGATGCGGCGGTGCCCCAGCGACAGGCCCAGCTCCCGCAGGTCGGCATCGGACAGGCTGCGCAGCACGTCCCAGGAGATGTCGTTGCTGGCAAAGGCCTGCAGGTACATGCCCAGGCCCAGCTGCTGAAGCCACTGCGCCAGTACCTCATCCTGTCGGGCCACGGCCGGATCTCCCGGACCCGAGGTGCCCACGGCCTCGGGCCAGCGTCGTTGGGTGGTTGGGGGCGTCGCAATGTACTACGGTGTCGCGGTGCGCGGCCGCCCCTGCTGCTCAGCCGCCCCCCGCCGGCAGCAGCGCCACGCCGCCCAGCGCGCCGGCGGCGGCCACTGCCCAGCCGGCCAGCCGGGCCGCCCGCGCCGTGTCGGCCGGCTGCGGCGCCCGCCCCTGCGCGTGCAGCGCGTAGACGCCCGGCTTGCGCAGCCGCACGCCCAGGCGCAGCGCCATGGCCGCCATCGGCCAGCCGCCGTTGGGCGACGGCGTGCGGCCGGCCTCGCCGGGCAGCCGCGCCCAGGCGCGCGGCGGGCACAGCAGCAGCGCCGTGATGCGCGCCGGCAGCCAGCCGAGCACGTCGTCGGCGCGGGCGGCCCATTTGCCGGCCCATTCCCAGTCGCGCCCGCCGCGCAGGCCGCGGTAGCCCCACATCGCGTCGGCCGTGTTGGCGAAGCGGTACACGGCCGCGCCGGGCAGGCCCAGCAGCACGAACCACAGCAGCGGCGCGACCACGGAGTCGTTCAGGTTCTCGGCCAGCGATTCGATGGCGCTCTCGCGCACCAGGCTCTCGTCCAGCGTGGCCACGTCGCGGCTGACCAGCCGGGCCAGTTGCGCGCGGCCGTCGTCCAGCGAGCGGGCCAGCGCCTGCTCGACGGCCAGCACCTCGCCGCGCAGCATGCGCCAGGCCAGCAGCGGCTTGAGCGCCAGGCCCAGCGCCGCCGCGGCGGCCCAGGCCGGCAGCCAGCGCAGCAGCGCCCACTGCAGCGCGGCGGCCAGCAGGCCGGCCGCCAGCGCGCCGGCGCACCAGGCCAGCGCGCCGGCCGCGAAGGCCGCGGCCGGCGCCTGCGGCAGGCGCCGGCCGGCCCAGCCGAGCCAGCGGCCCATGGCGACGACCGGGTGCAGCGCCGCCGGCGGCTCGCCCCACAGGCGGTCCACCAGCAGCGCGACCCACAGGGCAGCGGCGGCCGTCAACCCGGAACCCGGTTCTCCACGGCGCTGGCGCGCGACCCACGGCGCATGGGACCGGGCCGCCAGCAGCGGCCCGAACGTCCGCGGAGCAGGCCATGCCAGCGGACGCCGCGGGCCGGCCTCGCCGGACCGCAGGCGTGCCCTGCAGGCCGCAGCAGTTCCCGAGGAGCCGCCTCGTCGGGCCGTCCAGGCCGGCGCGGGCAGGCGTGGAGCCGCGGCCCTCCGCCCCCGCGAGGGGGTTGGCGCGGCGCCCAGTGCGGAAACGGGGGCGCGCTCATTTCAGTTTTCCATGGCGCCGGCGCGCCACCCGCAAGGCATGAAACCGGCTTGCAGGCAAAGGTTCACAAGGCCGCGGAGCAGGCCATGCAAGTGCACCCGCGGAACTGGCTCTGCCAGGCCGCCGGGTGCGCCCCTTGAGGGGGATGGGACTTCTACACGCAGTGAGAAGTCCAAACGGGGTGGTTTCATTTCAATCCTCGATGCCGCGCTGGGCCGGCACGCCGGCCTGGAACGCGTGCTTGACGAGCCGCATCTCGGTCACGGTGTCGGCCAGTTCGACGATCTCGGCCGGGCAGCGCCGGCCGGTCAGCACCACGTGCACCTCGCGCGGGCGCTGGCGCAGCGTGTCCAGCACCTCGTCCAGCGGCAGCCAGCCGTAGACCAGCGGGTAGGTGATCTCGTCGAGCACGACCATGAACCAGGCGCCGGACAGGATGGCTTCGCGCGCGCGGGCCCAGCCGTCGCGCGCGAGCTGGGCGGAACGCTCCAGGTCCTGGCTCTTCCACGAGAAGCCGTCGCCCAGCCCCTCGATCGGGATGCCGATCTGCTCGAACATGCGGTGCTCGCCGAAGCGCGCGGTCGGCACCTTCATGAACTGGTAGACCTTGACCGGCTTGCCGCGGCCGTGCGCGCGCAGCGCCAGGCCGAACGCGGCCGTGCTCTTGCCCTTGCCGTCGCCGGTGTGGACGATGACCAGGCCGCGGCGCTCGCCGGCGGGCTTGTCGTAGGGCTTCGCGGTGGGCGGGGTTTCGATCTGCATGTGGTTCCTTCCGAAGAAAAATCGTCTCAGCTCTCCACGGCGCTGGCGCGCCACCCGCAGCGCATGCAACCAGGCCGCAAGCAGCGGCTCGAACGGCCGCGGAGCAGGCCATGCCAGCGGACGCCGCGGACGGGCTTTGCCCGGCCGCAGGCGTCGCCCCCTTTGAGGGGGTTGGCGGAGCGCGCAGCGCGCAGACTGGGGGTGGTCCATCTCACCGGGCCACGGCGATCCACTGGCCGGCGACGGCGTGCACGGCGATGCGCCGGTCGAACACGGCTTCCAGCGCGTGGTGCGTGGCGGCGTCGCCGCTGGCGCCGTGGTGCACGATGCGGCCGCGCGCGACGATGACCAGCGCATCGGCGCGCAGCGCGGCCGGCAGCTCGTGCAGCACGCTGACCACCGTGCGGCCCTCGGCGGCCAGCGCGCGGGCCATGGCCAGCCAGTCGGCCTGGTGCGGCGGGTCCAGGTTGGCCAGCGGCTCGTCCATCAGCACGATGGGCGCCTGCACCGCCAGCGCGCGCGCCAGCAGCACGCGCTGGCGCTCGCCGCCGGACAGGCTGCCGAGCGGCCGGTCGCGCCAGGCCCAGGCATGGGTGGCGCGCAGCGCCCGCTCCACGGCGGCCTGGTCGGCGGCGGCGGGCGGCGCCAGCCAGGCGCGGTGCGGCAGCCGGCCGAGCATGGCGACGTCGTGGACCGACAGGTCGTCGGCCGTGGCCTCGTTCTGGCCCAGCCAGGCGATGGCACGCGCGCGCGCGCGGGCGCCGACGTGCGCCAGCGGCCGGCCCTGCAGCAGCAGTTCGCCGCGGCTGGGCGGCAACAGGCCGGCCAGGGCCTTGAGCAGCGTGGACTTGCCGGCGCCGTTGGGGCCGACGACGGCGGTCCAGCTGCCGGCGGCGAGCCGCAGGTCCACGCCATGCAGCACCTCGGCGCCGCCTTGCGCGGCGTGCAGCCCGCGCGCCTCGAGCACCGCGCCCGCGCCCGCGCCGCCTGCCGGGGCGCCCGGCCTCATGCGGCGCCTCCGGCCCGGGTCCGCTGGCGCATCAGCCACAGCAGGTAGGTGCCGCCCAGCACCGCCGTCAGCACGCCGACCGGCAGCTCCTGCGGCGCGATCAGCCAGCGCGCCAGAATGTCGGCGCCCAGCAGCAGCGCGCCGCCCAGGCCGGCCGCCAGCAGCACCAGCCGCCCGTGCGTGACCTTGACCAGCGAGCGCGCCAGGTGCGGCGCCGCCAGGCCCACGAAGGCCACCAGGCCGGTCTGCGCCACGGCCGCGCCGGTGGCCAGGCCGAGCGCGGCGACCAGCGCGGTGCGCATGGCCGCCAGCGGGATGCCCAGGCTGGCCGCGGTCGCCTCGCCCAGCGCCAGCGCATCCAGCGCCGGCGACAGGCCGAACGCCACCGCCGCGCAGACCGCCAGCGGCAGCGCCATCAGCACGCAGCCCGACCAGCCCACCGTGCCCGTGCTGCCCAGCATGAAGGCCTGCAGCGCCTGCATGATCTCCGGCGACAGCAGCATCAGCAGCGAGGTGAACGCGCTCAGCACCACGCCCACGACCACGCCGGCCAGCAGCAGCCGCAGCGTGTGCTGCACGCCCTGGGCCAGCACCAGCGTCAGCAGCACGCCGCCGACGGCGCCGGCGAAGGCCGCGCCGGCCAGCCCGGTGCGCGCCAGCCACGACATCGCGAACGGCGAGCCGCCCAGCGCCGCCATGCTGGCCGCCACGCCCAGCAGCGCGCCCGAGCCGCTGCCCAGCAGGTAGGGGTCGGCCAGCGGGTTGCGGAACAGCCCCTGGGCGACGGCACCGGCCAGCCCCAGCAGCGCGCCGGCCAGCCAGGTGCCGAGCGTGCGCGGCAGACGGATGTCGCGCACGATCTGCCAGAGCATGGGGTCGCCCTGCAGCCGCCACGGCCATTCGAAGCCGGTGCTGCCCACGCTGGCGCCCAGCAGCACCAGCGCGGCCGACAGCAGCGCCAGCGCCAGGCCCAGCCAGGCGGCACGCCGGTGCATCACGGCGCCCGGGCCTTCAGGCAGTCGGCCATCACGCGCGCGGCCTGGTCCATGCGCGGGCCGGGCCGCACCACGATCTCGGCGTCGTCCACCGAGAACAGGCACACGCGCCGCTCGCGCACCGCGCGCATGGCCTGCCATCCCGGGTAGTCGAGCTCGGCCTGCATGGTCCGGTTGGCCAGCATGATGACGTCCGGATCGGCGCGCACCACGTACTCCGGGTTCAGCTTGGGAAACGGCCCCAGGCTGGCCGGCACCACGTTGGCCGCGCCCAGCCGCGCCAGCGTCTCGCCGATGAACGAGGAGGCGCTGGCGGCGTACGGCCCGCGGCTGACCTCGATGTACACGCGCGCGCGCCGCGCCCGCTCGGGCAGCGCGGCGGCGGCCTCCTCCAGCCCCTGCGCGATGCGCTGCCAGACCCGCGCGGCCTCGTGCGCCGGCAGGCCCAGCAGTTCACCGACCGTGCCGAGCACGCGGCGCACGTCGGCATGGTTCTTGGGCTCCAGCACCACCACCTTCAGGCCCAGCGCGCGCAGCCGCTGGCCGATCTGGCCGGTGTGCGAGGCCAGCACCACGTCGGGCCGCGCGCGCACGATGGCCTCGACGTTCGGGTCGATGCCGCCGCCCAGCTGGGGCAGGCGGCGCACCTCGGGCGGCCAGTTGGAAAAGCGGTCCACGCCGACCAGGCGCGCGCAAGCGCCGAGCGCGCAGACGGTCTCGGTCAGCGAGGGCAGCAGCGAGACCACGCGCGCGGGCGGCTGCTCGAAGCGCAGTCGCGCGCCGGTCTCGTCGGCGATCTCGTAGGGCGCGGCCTGCGCCAGCGCGCTGCAGCAGCAGGCCAGCGCGAGCAGCCGGCGCAGCCACCTCATGCGGCGGCGCCCTTCAGCGCCAGCGGCAGGCCGGCGGCCATCAGCGTCACGCGGGCGCAGCAGGCGGCCAGGCGCTGGTTCAGGCCGCCGAGCGCATCGACGAAGGCGCGCACCTCGCGCCCGAGCGGGATCACGCCCAGGCCGACCTCGTTGCCGACCAGCACCAGCGGGCCGGAGGCCGCGCGCACGGCCTGCTCCAGCGCCTGCAGCGCGGCCTCGGCCTGCGCCGGCGTGGCGGCCGGGCCCTGCGCGGGCATCAGCAGCCCGGTCAGCCACAGCGTCAGGCAGTCCACCACCACCAGCGTGTGCGCATCGCCATGGGCCTCGATGGCCTCGGCCAGGCGCAGCGGCTCCTCCACCGTCCGCAGGCCCGGCACGCGGGCGGCGCGCTCGGCCTGGTGGCGCGCGATGCGCGCGCGCATCTCCGCGTCGTGCGGCTGGGCGGTGGCGACCAGCACCGCGCGGCGGCCCGCGCCGCCGGCCAGCCAGTCGCGCGCCAGCAGCTCGGCGCGGCGCGACTTGCCGCTCTTCTGCCCGCCCAGGATCAGCTCGGCCATGGCGCGGCATTCTCCATTCAGCGCGGCTGCCAGCGCAGCGTCACGAACACGCCGCGGCCGGGCTGGTTGTAGCCCCGGGCGGTCTCGTAGTCGCGGTCGAACAGGTTGTTGACCTTGCCGCGCACCGACCAGTCCTTGGCGAAGGCGTAGTCGGCATACAGGTCCAGCGTGGCGTAGCCGCCCAGGCGCTGCGTGTTGGCCGCATCGTCGAAGCGGTGGCTGGCCGCCAGCAGCGTGCCGCCGAAGGTCCAGGCGCCGGCCGCGTAGTCCGCGCCCAGCGTGGCCTGGCGCTTGGCGCGGCGCTGCAGCACGCGGTCCGAGACCTCGTTGCGCGGGTCCAGCAGGTCCAGGCTGGCGCGCAACGTCAGCGGGCCGGCGCTGCCGGCGTAGCCCAGCGTCCAGCCCTCGATGCGCGAGCGCGGCACGTTGGTCGGGTTGGTGCCGCTGGTGATGTAGCCGCGGATCTTGTTGTCGAAGCGCACCAGCTTGACCTCGTGGCCGCCGGCACTCCAGGTCACGCCCAGGTCGGTGTTGCGGCCGCGCTCGGGTTCCAGCAGCGGGTTGCCGAAGCCGGGGTAGTACAGCTGGTTGAACGACGGCGCCACGAAGCTGGTGCCGCGCGAGGCATGCACGCGCCAGGCCGGCGTGATCTGGTAGCCGTAGCCAGCGAACCAGGTGTTGGCGCTGCCGAACTGCGAGTTGTCGTCGTGCCGGCCGTTGACCTGCCAGCTGTGCGCGCCGGCCGAGCCGTTCAGGCCGGCGAAGAGGCCGGTGATGCTGCGGTCCTTCACGGTGTAGTCGGTCGAGCCGGCGACCTTCTGCTCGCGCCGCTCCACGCCGGCCAGCACCACGCCGACCGGCGTGTCCACGTTGTTCTGCCAGGTCCACTGGTTCTGCGTGGTCTTGAAGTCGGACGGCAGCCAGGACGCCTCGACCGCATTGGAGGTGTCGGCGCTGTGGCCGAAGCGCAGCTCGGTCTGCCAGGCCGGCAGCACGCGGCCGGTGAGGCCGGCGCCCAGCACCACGCTGCGCACCGTGGTGCGCGCATCGCGGCCCGGGCCGTCGTCCAGGTGGGTCAGGCCGTCGGAATACAGGAAGTTCGCGTCGGCACGCCAGCCGCCGTCGAGCTGCAGGCCCAGCGAGCCGTTGACCGAGTCCTGGCGGTACGGGTCGCGGTCCGGGTTGTAGTTGCCGAAGGCGACGCGCTCGTTGGTCGCCGAGAAGCTGTCCTCGCGCTGCTGGCGCAGGCCCAGCGCGTAGGTCAGCGCGCCCTGGCCGCCGCCCACGCCGGCCGACAGCTCGCGGTGCTTCTCGCTGCCCAGCGTGGCCGAGGCGTAGGGATGGAAGCCGGCGCGGCCCTTCTTCGTGAAGATCTGCACCACGCCGCCCACGCCCTCGCTGCCGTACAGCGAGGAGGCCGGGCCCTTGAGCACCTCGATGCGCTCGATCGCATCCAGCGGCACCGCGTCCCAGACCGGCGTGCCGGCGGTGGCCGAGCCGTAGCGCACGCCGTCGATCAACAGGATGGTGTGGCGCGCTTCGGTACCGCGGATGAACACGCTGGAGGTCTTGCCGGCGCCGCCGTTGGCGGCCATCTGCAGGCCGGCCTCGCGCGCCAGCAGCTCGGGCAGCGTGCGCGCGGTCGAATGCTCGATCTGCGCGCCGTCGATCACGACCACGTCGCTGACCAGCGCGTCGGCGCGCGTGGCGCCGCGGGTGGCGGTGACGACGATCTCGTCCAGCGTGGCCGGGGACGGTTGGGCCAGGGCGGGCCAGGCCGCGGTCAGTGCCAGCGTGAGGGCGCTCAGGCGCGCGCGGTGCATGCGGTGCTTCATGTGAGGAGGAACACAAACCAGGTGCCCCCGCCAGCTTCCCCGCCGGCGTATGGGCGTCACGGCCGCGCACGGACGTGCGGCAGCCACCTCGTTGGCCGGTATCCGGGCTGGCGGCGCACGCTCCACCGCCTTCCCGCGCGCGGTACGCGCAGTGGCACGAGGATGAAGTGGAAGTCCCTGGACTTCGGCCGCTTACCGTTGCGGGGGCAGCGCAGGTTAGGCCCGCGCGCGGCGGCGCGCCCCCCTGCTTCCCGTTGAACTGCGGCGCGTGAACCGCGCCGCGAGCACCAACGGCGCGGATTCTATGTGCGCGAACCTACAATGCGCCCCGCCATGGACCAAGCCACCCAGATCCAGCAGATCGCCGAGCGCACCGAACGCCTGCTGCTGCGCCACCGCGAACTGCAGCGCACCAACGCACTGCTGGCCGAGCAGGTGGAGCAGCTCGAGGGCGAGCGCGATTCGCTGCGTTCGCGGCTCGCGGCGGCGCGCGCGCGCATCGACGCGCTGCTCGAACGCCTGCCCGACTCCATCAGCGTGGCCCCGGCCCCCGCCTACCGGAAGGACCCGCCGTGAGCCAGCTCGAAGTCAAGATCCTCGGCCACAGCTACCGGCTCAGCTGCCCGCCCGGCGGCGAGGAGCGCATGCTGCAGGCGGTGCAGCGCGTCGACAGCGCCATGTGCGCGATCCGCGATGCCGGCAAGATCCGGGCACGCGACCGCATCGCCGTGCTGGCCGCGCTGAACATCGCGTTCGACCAGGCCGAGGCGCCCGCCCCGGCCCAGCCGCCGAGCGACCAGCTCGCCGCCATCCTGGCCCGCCTCGACGACGCGCTCGGCGGCGACGGCCAACTGCTCTAGCGGCCCGCGCCGCGCAGCGCAAGTGCCGGCGCAGCAACACCACGATGCGTGCGTTTATCGCGCTTCCGGGCCACAGCATTCGTCCTAGAATGGCCCCGTCTGCGGTGTTCGCCGGGCTTTATATGTCCTTGAACCAATGCTCATACGAGCCTGGGCCTGGAACATTTCCTGGGGAGCGTGAACGTCTCGCGTCAGATGATCCCAACTCCAGGCTGACCTAGCCCACCTGGACCCCCGGTTCAGGCTGCGGCCCGGTGGCACCTGCAGACACCTTTCTCGCTTCCGTCCCTCCCCTTCTCCCCCGATGTCGCTGCTGCTGCTGATCGAGCTGGCCCTGCTGGGGCTGGGCTCCGGCTTCCTGGCCGGGCTGCTGGGCATCGGCGGCGGCATGCTGATGGTGCCGTTCCTGACCTTCTTCTTGTCGCGGCAGGGCGTGGACGCGGACCTGGCCGTGAAGATGGCGATCGCCACCTCCATGGCGACCATCATGTTCACCTCCGTCTCCAGCGTGCGCGCGCACCACCGGCGCGGCGCGGTGCGCTGGGACCTGGTGCGGACGCTGGCCCCCGGCATCGTGCTGGGCAGCCTGTGCGCCAGCCTGGGCGTGTTCGCGCTGCTCAAGGGCGCGTACCTGGCGATCTTCTTCGGCCTGTTCGTCGGCTTCTCGGCCACGCAGATGTTTCTGGACAAGAAGCCCAAGCCCACGCGCCAGATGCCGGGCACGGCCGGGCGCGTCGCGGCCGGCGGTGGCATCGGCTTCCTCTCGGGGCTGGTGGGCGCCGGCGGCGGCTTCATCAGCGTGCCGTTCATGACCTGGTGCAACGTGCCGATCCACAACGCCGTGGCCACCAGCGCGGCGCTGGGCTTTCCGATCGCGCTGGCCAACGTCGTCGGCTACGTGCTGGCCGGCCAGGGCCTGGCGGACCGGCCAGCCGCCTCGCTCGGCTACGTCTGGCTGCCGGCGCTGGCCGTGATCGCCTGCGCCAGCGTGCTGACCGCGCCGCTGGGCGCGCGGGCCGCGCACGCGCTGCCGGTCGGGTCGCTGAAGAAGGTGTTCGCCAGCGTGCTGTACCTGCTGGCCGCCTACATGCTCTACAAGGGCATCACCGCATGAAGCGCCTGCTGGCCGCCGCCGCGCTGTGCGCCGCCGCCGTCGCGGCCCGGGCGCTGGAGGAGGTGCCCTTCATCACCTCGCCCGACAACGTCACGCTGGAGATGCTGCGCATCGCCCACGTCGGCAAGGACGATCACCTGATCGACCTCGGCTCGGGCGACGGCCGCATCGTGATCCTGGCCGCGCAGCGCTTCGGCGCCAGCGGCCTGGGCGTGGAGATCGTGCCCGACCTGGTGCGCCAGAGCGAACGCAACGCCCGCGACGCCGGCGTGGCCGACCGCGTGGCGTTCCGCCAGCAGGACATCTTCGAGACCGACCTGTCGGGCGCCACCGTCGTCACGATGTACCTGCTGCCGGACGTGAACCTGGCGCTGCGCCCGCGGCTGCTGGCGCTGCGGCCCGGCACGCGCATCGTCTCGCACGACTGGGACCTGGGCGACTGGAAGCCCGACCGCACCACCGTGGTCGAGGTGCCGGACAAGCAGGTCGGCCTGCAGAAGTCGAGCCGCGTCCACCTGTGGACCGTGCCGGCGCAGGTGCACGGCCTGTGGTGCGGCAGCGGCGTGCTGCGCGGCACGCGGTTCGCCGTCGAACAGCACTACCAGACCTTCCGCGCGACGATGACGCGCGGCGAGCGCGTGCGCGCGTACGAGGGCACGATCCAGGGCGACACGCTGCATTCCCTGCCCGGCGCGCGCACGCAGATGCAGCTGCGCCTGCGCGACGGCCGGCTGGAGCTGGTGCAGGCCGACGGCCCGCTGGCCTTGCTCAAGGGCGCGACGCTGCAGGCCGCCACCGGCGGCCGCTGCCCGGACTGACCCTCTCGCCCTGTTGTTGCGCCGGCACCGCGGCGCCTGTGCCGGATTGCACGGCCACCGAAGGCGCTCGACGGCCCCGCGTGAACTAGTCGGCGTCTTGGCCCGCGGGCTTGCGTCGCCCCTGATTCGCACACAAAAGCGAACGGAGAATTCGCTTCATCCGCTCAATTCCATTACTTGTCGAGCGGCACCCAGAAAGCCAGCCATGCCCATCACGCCCAAGTCCCTGCTGTTCGCCGCTGCTGCACTGTGCGCCAGCGGCTTCGCCAACGCCGCCGCCGTCAGCCTCGGCGGCGCGGCCGACTACAACCTGGTCAGCTTCAGCGACTTCGCCTCGCGCCACAACTCGGTCGGCGGCGGCGTGGCCGTGGCCGGCAACCTGACGGCCAGCGGCCTGGACCTGAACGGCAACCGCAGCGCCGCCGGCATCGTCGTCGGCGGCAACCTCAGCTACACCAACGGCACGCTCAACGGCGACACCTACGTCGGCGGCAATCGCAGCACGCAGGGCATCGGCTTCAACGGCCAGTGGACCAGCGGCGACGTGCCGCTGGACTTCAACAGCCTGTCCCGCCAGATGCAGGACCTGTCGACCGCGCTGGCCGGCCTGTCGGCCACGGGCTCCGGCGCCATCCAATGGGGCGGCCTGTACCTGACCGGCAGCAACAGCGCGGTCGAGGTGTTCAACCTGAGCGCGGCCCAGCTGTCCAGCCCCGGCTGGTCGAACCTGTCGCAGCTGCAATCCGGCAGCACCATCATCATCAACGTCAGCGGCACCAGCGTGAACCTGCACGACGGCATGCTCCGCGACCTGTCGCCCTACAACGTGCTGCTGAACTTCTACGAGGCCGAGACGCTGGACCTGCGCAACATCGGGCTGGACGCCAGCATCCTGGCGCCGGAAGCGGTGGTGACCGGCAGCAGCGGCAGCATCGGCGGCAACGTGGTCGTCGGCGGCTGGGACGCCACGATCACGCTGAGCGGCAACCGCTACTTCAGCGTCGCGGACGTCGCCGGCTACCTGCCGCCGGCCGCGGTGCTCCCCGCTCCCGGCCCGGCCGACAGGCAGGCCGACCCGGGCGCCGAAGTCCCGGAACCCCACCAGCTCGCGCTGATCGTGCTGGGGCTGGCGATGGTCGCCGTGGCCACGCGCCGCCGCCAGCAGCGCGCCCGCCGCTGACCCGCCCGGCCCGCGCCGCCACCATGCTGCGGCCGGGCCGACCGATGCCCTCTCCCCTGCTCCCCCGCGCGATCCGCGCCGCCGCCACGGCGGTGCTCGCGGCCGGCGCCGCCTGGCCCGCCGCGGCCGCGCCGGCGGCGGCGATAGCGACAACGACAGCGCCGCCGGCCCCGATCGTGATCGCGCACCGCGGCGCCTCGGGCTACCTGCCCGAGCACACGCTGGCGGCCTACGAACTGGCCGTGCACATGGGCGCCGACTACATCGAGCCCGACCTGCGCCTGACGCGCGACGGCCACCTCGTCGCCCTGCACGACGCCACGCTGGAACGCACCACCGACGCCGCCGAGCGCTTCGCGCCGCGCCACGGCGGCTGGCGCGTGGCCGATTTCTCGCTGCAGGAGATCCGCTCGCTGGCGGTGCGCCCGCAGGGCATGGCGCGGCTGCAGGTGCCGGGCTTCGCGCCCACGTCGCCGCATCCGCTGCGCGTGCCGACCTTCGAGGAGATCATCCTGCTCGCGCGGCGGCTCGAAGCCGGCCGCGGGCGCCCGGTCGGCCTGTACCCCGAGCTCAAGGACGGCGGCCCGCGCATCGTGCGGCGCGTGCTGGAGACACTGGCCGAACACGGCTACCGCGCCGCCGATCCGGTGTTCCTCCAGTCCTTCCACGCCGGGACCCTCCAGGACCTGCGCCGCCGGCAGCAGGCGATGGGGCCCGGCTACCGGCTGGTGCTGCTGGGCGGCTCGGCCAACCAGCTGCTGGCCACGGGGCTCGACCACATCGCCGGCTTCGCCGACGCCGTGGGCGTGAACGTCCACGGCGAGGGCATGTCGCGCAGCTTCATCGCCCTGGCCCACCAGGCCGGCCTGGCGGTGCACGGCTATACCTTCGCCGAACCCCGGGCCGCCGCCGCGGTGCCCGAACTGCGCAAGTACTTCAACTGGGGCATGGACGGGGCCTTCGCGAACTACCCCGACCTGGCGCTGCGTGCGCGGGCCGCGGGCCCGCGGGGCCCTCGCTAGAATCCCGCCCCGATCGCGCCGGCAAGAGCGCGGCGATCCTCCAGGCGGGCCGCCACGGCGCCCCCGCCCATCCTCCCCCTCGATGAAAACGCACGGCCGCGCAGCAAGGCGCGCCGTCGCCGGCCCGTCCGCCGGCATACCGACCATGCCATCGAGGGAGAGAATTCCATGCACCGTTCCGTTCTGGCGCGCGCGCTCTGCGCCGCGCTGGCCGCCCTGTCCACCACGGCCCAGGCCCAGGCGCCGGCTTCCGCGCTGCCCGAGGTCCGCGTCTCGGCCACCGGCGACGACAGCACCGAGGGCACCGGCGCCTACGCCACCGAGGGCGCCACCAGCGTCGGCAGCCGGCTGTCGCTGACGCCGCGCGAGACGCCGCAGTCCGTCAGCGTGGTCACGCGCCAGCGCATGGACGACTTCAACCTGCAGTCGGTCGAGGACATCGCCGGCGCGACCACCGGCATCTACCTCAGCAAGAGCTCGACCGAGCGCGCCGGCTTCCGCTCGCGTGGCTTCTCGATCGGCAACTACGTGATCGACGGCACGCCGCTGATGCTGAACGTCTACGGCAACGACACCATGGGCCAGAACACGCTGGCCATGTACGACCGCGTGGAGGTCCTGCGCGGCGCCACCGGCCTGCTGACCGGCACGGGCGACCCGTCGGGCGTGCTGAATCTGGTGCGCAAGCGGCCCACGGCCGAGCGCCACGTGGCGCTGGAAGGCACGCTCGGCCGCTGGAACAACAAGCGCCTGGAGCTGGACGCCGGCGGCCCGCTGAACGCGGCCGGCACGCTGCGCGGCCGCACCGTGCTGGCCTGGCAGGACACCGACACCTTCGCGCAGAACTACGAGCACCGGCGCAAGCTGGCCTACGGCATCCTGGAGGCCGACCTCGGCCCCGGCACCAGGCTCACGCTGGGCGGCTCGTACAACGACGAAGCCAACCCGGGATCGAGCTGGTACGGCATTCCGTATGCCGTCAACGGCAGCGCGCTGGACATCCCGCGCTCGTTCACCACGGTGCCCGACTGGGCCTACTGGGACAAGAAGGGCGTGCAGGCCTTCGCCGAGCTGGAGCACCGCCTGCGCAACGGCTGGAAGGCCAGGCTCTCCTACCTGCACTTCGACGCCGAGCTGGACTCGTTCGTCAACCAGTACACCCGCATCGGCACCACGGACAACTTCCGCATGGCGGCCAACAAGTTCTTCTACGAACACCTGAACGACGTGGTAGACGCCAGCGTGTCCGGCCCGTTCCAGCTGTTCGGCCGCCGGCACGAGCTGGTGGCCGGCGCCGGCTGGGCGCGCCGCACCGAGCAGAACGACGGCTACAGCGCCCCGGCCTTCAGCGCGGTCTTCAACCCCATCACCTGGAACCCGAACGACACGCCGCGCCCGGCCGACAGCCTGTTCGGCTACTACTGGGGCCAGGACATCACGATCAAGCGCTCCAACGTCTACGCCGCCACGCGGCTGAGCCTGGCCGACGGCCTGACCGCCATCGTCGGCGGCCGGCTGGACTGGTACGACTACACCAACCGGAACATGATGACCAACGGCGTGCAGACCTACGGCGTGGACCACCAGGCCACGCCCTACGCCGGCCTGGTGTACGACCTGAACGCGCAGCACTCCGTCTACGCCAGCGTCACGCGCGTGTTCAACCCGCAGAGCGCGCTGGACCGCAACGGCACGCTGCTGCCGCCGGAGACCGGCACCAACCTGGAGGCCGGCATCAAGGGCGAGTACCTGGGCGGCCGGCTGAACGCCAGCGCCGCGGTGTTCGAGATCCGCAAGAAGAACATCGCGCGCAGCCTGGACGCCGCCGAGTGCAACGGCCAGCTGTCCTGCTCCGAGGCGGCCGGCGAGATCCGCGCGCGCGGCTTCGAGCTGGAAGTGGTCGGCGCCCTCACGCCCGCCTGGAACCTGCAGGCCGGATACAGCTACACCGGCGCCGAGTACACGCGCAGCGCCAGCGCGGCCACGCCGGTGGGCTCGCCCTACAACGCCAACGTGCCGCGCCGGCTGCTGCGCCTGGCCAGCACCTACCGCCTGGACGGCGCGCTGCAGGGCTGGCGCGTGGGCGCCAGCGTGCAGTCGCAGAGCGCGATCGACCGCGTCTCCAGCGGCGTGGCGCAGCACCACGGCGGCGTCACCATCGTCGGCCTGATGGCCGGCTGGCAGGCCACGCCGCAGCTGGACCTGCGCCTGTCCGTCAGCAACCTGTTCGACAAGTACTACTACCAGTCCTTCGGCGGCTTCGGCGAGCCGAGGAACTGGCAGCTGTCGGCGCGCTACACCTTCTAGCCGCACCGGCCGCCGGGCGCCTTCACGGCAGGACGTTCGCCTGCGCCGCCTGCTGGATGCGCAGCTGCGCGTCGCGCTGCAGCAGGAAGCGCTCGGCCACCAGCCGGTCCGCGGCCGCGGTGACCGCCGCCACGTAGCCGGCCTGCGTGCCGTACAGCGACTCCAGCGAGGGCCGCGTGTCGCCGGCGGCGATGCGGGCGGCTTCGGTCGCGTGGAACGGGATGAAGCTGCCGGTCAGGTTCGACAGGTCCACGATGCCGGGCGTGGCCACGTAGTTGAACTCGATGCTGGTGCCCAGCGGCGCGCGCGCCTCCACGCCGTGGATGCCGGCCCGGGCGAGGCCGGTCGAGGGATCGACCTGCGGCACCAGGATCGCGTAGTCGCGGCCCGTGTAGAACGGCGGCAGCTGCGTGGCGATGCCGGACTCGTCCTGCGGGACGTACTGCGGGCCGAAGTCCAGCAGCGCAAAGCCGTTGTAGCGCGCCAGGTAGTCGAAGGCCGGGATCGCGGTCTGCACGCCGCCGACCGGCCAGGTCAGGCCCCGCATCGCCGGGAACACCAGCTGCGCAGGCCGCACCAGGGTGCCGTCCGCGACCCGGGGCACCTGGCTGGCCGGCGGCTCGGTGCCGCGCACCACCCAGTCCTCCAGCGCGATGAACAGCGCGCGGAAGGTGTCGTTGAAGTGCACCACGGTGCCGGCCGGATACACGTTGCGCGCCGGCGCGTAGGCGATGCTGGCCGTGCCGCCGGCGCCGCCGTGCTGGGTGCTGGCGTAGTAGTAGATGCGCGCGTTGTCGGGCTGCGCGAGGTCGCGCAGCCCGTAGGCGTCCGTCAGCACGGGCGAGCCCTGCAGCTGCCAGAACTCGGTGCCCGACAGGCCGAGGAAGAACTTCGGGCAGGTGCCGGT
Organism: Pseudorhodoferax sp.; assembly: GCF_047601025.1. Classification (NCBI taxonomy): domain Bacteria; kingdom Pseudomonadati; phylum Pseudomonadota; class Betaproteobacteria; order Burkholderiales; family Comamonadaceae; genus Pseudorhodoferax; species Pseudorhodoferax sp. Next base: position 3,987,190 of record NZ_JASGJZ010000001.1, on the reverse strand, counting down.
CGCGGCGCAGCGCTTCATCACGCCGCCCTGGCGGCCGCTCACGTCGTCCACGTAGTCGGCCGCCAGGCCGCGCGGCGCGGTCTGGCCGAAGGCCGTGTGGTCGGTGCGCAGCCCGCCCCCGCCGCCGGGCACGGCGAAGCGGGTGTTGATGTTGGTCTGGCGCGCCGCCACGTGGGCGTAGATGCCGTCGAACACCTTGCCGCCGTCCAGCGCCTGGTTGAAGCCCAGGTGCAGGAAGGTCTTCATCGCGTTGCCGGACTGCGAGGTGCCCTGCCCGATCGCGTGCGTGATGCGCCCGGCCAGCGGATTGGCGCTGCCGGCGCTGTCGGCCGCCGCCTTGCGGAAGAAGCTGACCGTGTCGCGCAGCGCGGCCAGGCCGACGCCCATGACCTTGGGGTCCTTGGCCACGTAGACCAGCTCGTACAGGTACCGCGGATCGAAGCCACCCTTCAGGCACACCTTGCCGCCGTCGGCCGTGCCCGGGAACGGGGCGGCCGCGCCGCAGTCAGCGAACTTCCAGTCGCTGGCCGGGATCAGCTCGCGCGCGTCGGTCTCGTTGACGCGGCGCGTCAGCGAATAGCCGGGCAGCGTGTTGTCCAGGCTGGCGGGCGCGTACGGGATCATGGTGCCGTTGAACACGCCGCCGGGCAGCGCCATGGCGGGCGTGGCCGCACCCGGTACCAGCTCGGTGCGGTACGGGCCGGTGATGCTGCTGCCGTCGGCGTTGCGGGCCACGGGCACCGTGACGGTCAGCCGCGCGGGCGTGCTCTTGGGCACGTCGCCCTGCCAGGCCGAGTACAGCAGCACGTAGCCGCGCTCCAGGTAGACGGCGTCGCTGGGCGTGGCCGCGGGGTCGACCATCGTCAGGATGTTGCCGCGGTTGGGCGCGTCGTAGCGCAGCACGCCGCTGGCCTTGGACATGTCCTTGGGCTTGAGCAGCACGAAGTCGGCGCTGTACTCGACCATGCCGCGCGCATTGACCGGCGCCAGCGCCAGGTCCTGGATGACGGCGTTCTTCGGGTCCTTGGGATCGACCTCGCCGGCCAGGGTGCCGGTCAGCTTCTCGTAGGCGCCGACCTCGCCGTACCGGCCGGGGAAGTCCTCGGTGGCGGTGACGGTCAGCCGCAGCTGCGGCGTGCCCGAAGGCGCGGGCACGGGCGCATCGTCGCCGCTTCCGCCGCAGGCGGCGAGCATGGCGGCTGCCAGCACGGCAGCCCAGGTAGTGTGCTTGTCCATGGTCTTCTGTCTCCTGGAAGTGCCGTCACTGGCACGAAAAGCTGGCTGCGTCGTCCGTGCTGCCGCTGCCCTTGTAGACGGCCTTCTTCGGGTACGCGCACAGCGGCCGCGTACGCTCCACGGTGCCGCCCGCCACGCGCGCGGCCACGATGCTGTCGGGTGCGGCGCCCTGCTCCACCCAGCGGTCCAGCGCCATCAGCAGGTCGTTCGCGGCGCTCGCGTTCGGCGCCTGGCCGCCGCTGTTGCCGAAAGTGGTGGCGCCGGCGCCGCCGCTGCAGTGGCCCATGCCGGGCACCAGGAACAGGCGGAAGAAGGCGTCCGCGGCCGCCTGCCCGCCCTGGGCCGCGCGCAAGCGCTCGTAGTAGGCGATGGTGTCCACCGGGTTGACGACGGCGTCCTGCCAGCCCTGGAACACGATGGCCTTGCCGCCGGCCGCCTTGAAGGCCGCGAGGTCGGTGCTGGTCTGGTCGACGAGGGGCGAGACCTTCGCGTCGGCATAGGCCAGGTCGCGGTCGTAGTCGAAGGTCCACCAGTTCCACTGCGGGTTCTGGAACACCCACAGCCGCCAATAGTCGGCGCGCACCGGCTCGGCGCCGCCCCAGTAGCCGCCCCAGCCGGCCTCGCTGCCCGGCAGGTAGCCGGGGTAGATCTGCGCGCCGGTGCGCAGGTTCTTCGGCCCGGCGTAGATCTTGCGCGCCACCGCGACCTGCTCGGCGGTCAGGCAGTCGGCGGCCTCGGCGCCGGCGCACTGCAGGCTGGCCACGTCGAACTTGTTCGCGGTGCAGGCGCGCGGGTCTTCCATCACGCCGTCGCGCACGCCGTCCAGCTCGTCGCAGGCGGCGACGGCGCGCTGCGTGATCAGGCCGGCCTTGGCCGCGCTCAGGATCACCGGGCCATCGGTGCCCGGGGCACGGTTGGACTGGAAGCGGTAGAGGAACTCCACGTTCAGACGCGTGCGGTTGTTGCCCGGCGCGCCGGCGATCACCCCGTCGAAGTCCTGCGGGTAGCGCTGCATCTCGGCGTAGCCCTGGTGGCCGCCGGTGGAGCAGCCGTAGTAGTAGGCCCGGCGCGGCGCCTGCGCCGTGCGGCCCTCGACCAGCGCGCGCGCCGGCTGGGCGATGGCATGGATGGAGCGCGTGCCCCAGTCGCGGATCTTCTCGGGATGGTCCACGCCCCAGAACATCTCGTTGGGGTCGCTCGACTGGTGGCCGGTGTCGCCGCCGACCACCGCGTAGCCCTGCCGCATCGCGTAGGCCATGTCGCCGAAGCTCAGCGCCGGGCTGTAGCCACCGTTGCCGGTCACCACCATCTTGCCGTTCCAGGCCGTGCCCTCGGGCACCCAGACCTCGAAGTTGACCAGCGAATCGTCGCTGGGCATGGCCCGGCCCGTGATGCGGCAGAACGCCGGCAGGCCGGCAATCGCGCTGCTGGCGCCGGCCGGCGTGTAGCTGCCCGCCGGCACCGCCTGGGCGCCGGTGACGCTGGCGCCGCTGGGCACCACGGCGGCCAGCGCCGCGGCGTCGCAGGCCTTGGGCTGGACAGCGGCGACGGGTTCGTCGCCGTCCGAGCCGCCGCACGCGGCCAGCACGGCCGCCGCCAGCGCGCTCGCCAGCAGGACGGGGGGGAATGGGGTCTTGCGCATGTCGGTCTCCTCGTGTGGTGGTGTCTCGTGCCGCCCGCAGGGGCGTGCGCCTTCCCGCGCGCCCTGGCTCGCCAGGGCGGCGCTGCTGGCGCCATCGGGCGGTGCGCCGTGCGGCGCTACGCGTTCACTCCGGCTCGATGCCCGCGGCCTTGATCACGCGGCCCCACTTGGCCGTCTCGGCGGCCTGGAACTTCGCGAGCTCCTCGGGGCTGGTGGTCCAGGGCACCGAGCCGCTGCCCTCGAAGAAGCGCCTGGCCGCTTCGCTCCTGGTGCCGGCGGCCAGCAGCGCGTTCAGCTTCGCGACCACGGCCGGCGGCGTGCCGGCCGGCGCGTAGGCGGCGAACCAGTAGCCCATGTCGTAGCCCTTCACGCCGGCCTCGGCGATCGTCGGCACGTCGGGCAGCAGCGGGTTGCGCTCGGCCGTGGACACGCCCAGCGCCTTGAGCTTTCCGCCCTTGATCTGCGGCACGCCGGTGGAGGTGTCGGTGATCATGAAGTCGATCTGCCCGCCCATCAGGTCGGTGATCGCGTTCGGGTTGCTCTTGTAGGGCACGTGCAGGATGTCGGTGCCCGACAGCTGCTTGAACATCTCGCCGGCGGTGCGGCTGGACGAGCTGCCGCTGCCGAAGCTGAGCTTGCCGGGCGACTTCTTCGCGGCGGCCACGAGGTCCATCACGTTCTTGTACGGCGCGTCCGGCCGCACCACCAGCACCTGGCCGCCCTTGCCCAGGCCGGTGATCGGCGCGAAGTCCTTGACCGGGTCGTAGCTGAGCTTCTTGTACAGGTGCTCGTTGGCCGCGTGCGTGGTGTTGGTGGTGATCAGCACGGTGTAGCCGTCGGCCGGCGCGCGCGCCACCTGGCTGGAGGCGATCTGGCCGCTGGCGCCGCCCTTGTTGTCCACCACCACGGGCTGCTTGGTCTGGTCGGTGACGGACTGGCCCAGCGCCCGGGCGATCTGGTCGGTGGCGCTGCCGGCCGCGAACGGCACGACGAAGGTGATGGGCTTGCTCGGGAAATCCTCGGCGGCCGCGAGCGCCGGCAGGGCCAGCGCCAGGCCGGCGGCCAGCAGCGCGCGGCGGGAAGGCAGGGGGAACGTCATCGGTGTTGTCTCCAGGAGTAGTGGGGGGGTCAGGAAATCTCGGCGTCGCCCAGCGGCGGGCCGGCCAGGCACGCCACCAGCGCGCGCGGGACGCGGATCGGCAGCTCCAGCAGCCGGAACGACAGCGCCTTGCCGTGGCTGTCCAGGTTCAGCGCGTCGTTCACGCCGCCGTCCAGCACCTCGTCGAGCACGAAGTTCATCGCCTGCAGCCGCGGCAGCAGGTAGCGCACCACGCGCGCGGGCCGGCGGTGCGCGAACTGCGCGGCGACGGCCGTTTCGGTGACCTGCTCGACCAGCAGCGGCCACAGGACCGCATGCCAGGCGATCACGCTGATGTTGGAGCGGTTGCCCTTGTCGCCGGTGCGGCCGTGGGCGGCGCGGTACAGCGGGACGATGATGGTGTCGTTGCCGTGGCTCATGCGGCCTCCCCGACGAAGCGGAACGATGCCGGCGCCTGCTCGCGCGGCACCGTGCACGAGACCGTGCCCAGCCGCTGGCGCACCGCGGTACGCACGCCGCCGCCGCCGGCCGGGCCGCAGCAGTACAGCGCGGTGACTTCGCGCACCAGCCGCTCGGCGCCGGCCCGGTCGCGCTGGTTCAGCGCCACGCGCAGGCGCACGTCCTCGGCGCCGCCGTCGGGCAGGCCGGCCAGCCAGCGGCCGGCGTCGTCGGCGAACACGCTGGCCACGCCGATCAGGTCGGCGCGCAGCGGCCCGAGCCCGGCCAGCCGCTCGCGCAGCACCTCGGCCGCCAGCCGGGCGCGGGCCTCGGCGCGGGCGCCGGCGTAGGAGATCTCGCCCTCGGCCAGCCAGCCGGTGGCGTGGCAGACGTTGACCTTCAGCGTGGCCGGGCGCGGGTGGCCGCGCACGCCGGCCAGGCGCACGCGGTCGCGGCCGAGCTCCTGCACCTCGGCCTCGCCGATGTCGGCCACCACGTCGGGCGTCAGGTAGGCGGCCGGGTCGTGCACCTCGTACAGCAGCTGTTCCTTGACGGTGTGCTGGTCGATGCGCCCGCCGGTGCCGGGCGGCTTGGTGATGGTGCAGTGGCCGTCGGCGTCGATCTCGGCGATCGGGTAGCCCAGGCTGGCCATGCCGGGCACGTCCTTGTAGCCGGGGTCGGCGTAGTAGCCGCCGGTGACCTGGGTGCCGCATTCGAGCAGGTGGCCGGCCATGGTGGCGCGGGCCAGGCGGGTCCAGTCGTCGCGCGCCCAGCCGAAGTGCGCCAGCGCCGGCCCGACGGCCAGCGAGGGGTCGGCCACGCGGCCGCAGACCACGATCTGCGCGCCGGCCAGCAGCGCGTCGGCGATCGCCTCGGCACCCTGGTAGGCATTGGCCGAGACCAGGTCCAGGCCATCCAGCGCCGGGCCGAGCGCGGCCCGCAGCAGCGGGCGGTGCGCCGGGCCGGACAGGTCGTCGCCCTCCACCACCGCGATGCGCGGCGCCGGCAGCCCGAGCTCGCGCGCCAGCGCGTGGATGCGCCGCGCCGCGCCGGCGGGATTGGCCGCGCCGAAGTTGCTGACGATGCGCACGCCGTGCGCCAGGCAGTCGGCCAGCACCGGGCGCAGCAGGTCGACCAGCAAGGGCTCGTAGCCGGCCGCGGGATCGCCGCGGCGCGCCAGCTGGGCCAGCGCCAGCGTGCGTTCGGCCAGCGTCTCGAAGATCAGGAAGGCCGGGCCGCCGGAGGCGGCCAGCGCCTGCACCACCGGGCCGGCCGCATCCACGCGGTCGCCCGAGAAGCCGGCCGCGCAGCCGATGCGCAGAAGGGTGTCGCTCACAGGTCTCCTTGCGTTGTTTCCGGCGCAATGTAGAGTCCGCCACCTGATCTGTGAATTCGAAAATACGGATCAACTCATCTGCATCCCGAATGAATCAAGCCGCCCGCCCGAACGTCTCCGTGCGCCAGCTGCAGGCCTTCGTCGCGCTGGCCGAGCAGCGCAGCTTCACGCGCGCGGCGGCGCTGTGCCACCTGTCGCAGCCGGCCTTCAGCGCGCTGATCGGGCAGCTGGAAGCCACGCTGGGCCTGCGCCTGTTCGACCGCAGCACGCGCCACGTGGCGCCGACGGCCGAGGGGCAGGCGTTCGAGGCCGCGGCGCGGCGCGTGCTGGCCGAGTTCGACGCCGCCGTGGCCGGCGTGTCGGACCAGCTCGCACGCCGGCGCGGCCGGGTGTCGATCGCGCTGCTGCCCTCGCTGGCCGCCGGCTGGCTGCCCGGCGTGCTGCGCGCGTACCGCGCCGCCTACCCGGGCGTGGAGATCGAGGTGGCCGACGTGCTGTCCGAGCCCTGCGTGGAGCGGGTGCGCAACGGCCAGGCCGACTTCGCGCTGGCCGCCATCCGCGCCGACACGCAGGAGCTGCGCGCCGAGCCGTTCTGCAGCGACGGCTTCCACCTGGTCTGCCCCGAGGGCCATCCGCTGGCGCAGCTGGCCGAGGTGCGCCCGCGCGACGTGGCGGCCTACCCGTTCGTGCACATGGCGCGCAACTCCAGCGTGCGCCAGTACCTGGACGCGGCGCTGCACCCGCTGCAGATGCAGACGCTGATGGAGGTGGACCAGCTCGCCACCGCCATGGGCATGGTGCGCGCCGGCCTGGGCGTGAGCCTGATGCCGGCGCTGACGCTGTTCCACTTCGCGCAGCCCGGCCTGGTCACGCGGCCGCTCGGCTGGGCCGGGCTGCGGCGGCACATCTACCTGGTGCGCCGGCGCGAGCGCAGCCTGTCGCTGGCGGCGCAGAGCCTGTACGAGCAGGTCATGGCGCAGCCGCCCCAGGTGCCGGCGGCGGCACCGGAGCGGCGCCGCCGGCCGGCGGGCTGAAGGCGGCCAACAACCGCCCGGCCAGCCGCGCGGCGCAGCACAGGCGCGGCGCAGTCGAGCACGGGCGGGACGCTACGATGCGGCCTTTCAAATGAGACTGCTTCTTATTTGGCAGTCGCACACGGGAGGAATTCATGCACGTCCGTTCTTCAACGCCCCCCTGCCCCGCGGCCCCGGGCCGCTGCGCGGCCGCCGTCGCGCTGGCGCTGGCCAGCCTGCCGCCGGCCCTGCACGCCCAGGAGGCCGCCACGCTCGACTCCATCCAGGTCACCGGCAGCTGGCTCGGCACCGGGCTGCAGAACAGCGTCAAGACCTTCGCCGGCGCGCGCACGGTGGTCGACCGGGAGGAGATCGCCGAGACCGGCGCCACCAGCATCGGCGACGTGCTGCGCCGCATCCCCGGGGTGCAGGCCAGCGACAACTCCGGCACGGCCGGCAGCGCGATCTCGCTGAACGTCGGCGTGCGCGGCCTGACCGGGCGCTACAGCCCGCGCTCCACCATCCTGCTGGACGGCGTGCCGCTGGCGGTCGCGCCCTACGGCCAGCCGCAGCTGTCGTTCGCGCCGGTCAGCCTGGCGAACATCGAGTCGGTCGACGTGGTGCGCGGCGGCGGCGCGGTGCGCTACGGCCCGCAGAACGTCGGCGGCATCATCAACTTCACCACGCGCGCCGTGCCGTCCCGGCCCGGCCTCACGGGCGACGCCACGCTGCGGCTGAACCACTACGGCGAAGGCGGCAACACCGCGCTGTACAGCGCCTTCATCGGCAGCCAGCTCGACAACGGCCTGGGCCTGGCGTTGCTGTACTCGGGCATGTCCGGCCGCGGCTGGCGCGCGGGCAGCGACGAGCGCGTGAACGACCTGGCGCTGAAATGGCGCCACGAGCTGACGCCCACGTCCGAGCTGTACGGCAAGGTCTCGTACTACGACGTGCGCTCGGACACGCCGGGCGGCCTGACGGTGGCCCAGTACCAGGCCAATCCGTTCCAGAACACGCGGCCCGGCGACTACTGGACCGGCGAGCGCAAGGGCATCGACGTCGGCTACGTGAATACGCTGTCCGACGACCAGGAATTCGAGATCCGCGCCTACTACAACGACAGCACGCGCGCCAGCGCGCTGATCAACGCCGCGCGCACGCAGATCGCCCACCAGCCGCGCGACTACGGCGTGCTGGGCATCGAGCCGCGCTACACGCAGCGCCTGCGCCTGGGCGCCACGGCCCACGACGTGACCGTCGGCTACCGCTACCTGCGCGAGCGCGGCAACGACCGCGTCTACAACGTCGCCGTGGCGAGCGGCGCGGCCGGCGCCACCACGCGCAACGACAACGCCACCGACGCGCACGCCGTCTACGTCGACGACCGCATCGCGATCGGCGCCTGGCGCATCACGCCGGGGCTGCGCTTCGAGCACATCGCGTCCGAGCGCGACACCCCGGCCACCGGCGACTCCTTCGACGTGAAGAACAACAAGGGCCTGCCCTCGCTGCAGGTGGCCTACCTGCTGAACCCGGCGCTGACGCTGTTCGCCAACTACAGCACCTCGTACGGGCCGGTGCAGAACCTGCAGCTGAACTCGCAGAGCGCGACCAACCCGCTGGCGCCCGAGGTGGCCAAGACCATGGAAGCCGGCGCGCGTTGGACGCAGGGCGCGACCAGCGCCGAGCTGACCGTGTTCAAGATGAAGTTCGACAACCAGATCCTGCAGGTGCCGGACGTCACGCCCACGCTGTTCCGCAACATCGGCGCGACCCACCACGAGGGCATCGAGAGCGCCGTCGACTACGCCTTCGACAACGGCAGCGCGCTGGCCGGGCTGGCGGTCTACGCCAACCTGACCTACACGCGGGCGATCCAGAAGTCCGGCGCCGACGCCGGGCGCGACGTGCCGTTCTACTCGCGCCTCACCGACACGCTGGGCGCGCGCTACCAGCTGGGCGCCTGGCGCGTCAACCTGGCGACGACGCACCAGAGCAAGCAGTATTCCGACACGGCCAACACCGAGGCCGAGGCCGCCAACGCCGGCGTGGGCCGCATCCCGGGCTTCCGCCTGTGGAACCTGCAGGCCAGCTGGAAGGTGCCGGCCACCCGGGGCACGGAAGTGGCGCTGGGCGTCAACAACCTGTTCGACAAGCGCTACTACACGCGCAACGTGGACGGCAACGCCGGCCGCATGGTCGGTGCGCCGCGCATGGTGTATATGCAGGGGCGCTATGTGTTTTGAGGGGGTGGCGGCTGGGGCAGGAGGCCCGCTGCTGGAAAGCGCTGGCATTGGCTGGGACTGGCGCTTTCCGGCCTGCTGAAAGGCGCTGTCCAACATCAGCCATGCTGTACACGCATGGCGGTGATGAGCTTCGATCTCGAATGAGTAGTGCAGTTTGGTTGGCGACTTCTATGCGCCCAAGGCTGCCCTTCGCTCCTGGCATTTGAACAGCCGCTTTGCGGCAAGACCGCGTGAAACTTACGTTTGCCCAGAAATGTTACTGGGGAACGCCTTAAACCAGTGAGAAAATGTAGTCTATCAAGATAGATTTCTCATTCTTCGCAAAATTTTCCAGAAAAATTTTTGCAGAAGACAAATTATCCAATACTGACCAAGATTATAGGCGGACTACTGCAATCTGCGCCTGATTCGATTACCTTGGCGTGCATCCGGAGACGCCGCTGGCATCAGTAATTTCTGGCTGTGGGTACGGTGGGTTCATTGGCAACGTAGACGCAAGCGCTGTGCACGCTTGGGCATTCGGCACGCACTGCGCCACAGTGGTGCTTGGACCAGTTTTAATACTGCAGCACTGTTGCCCCGCCTTTTGACAAGCATTTTTCTCGTATTGCCAGCATCCGGCTAAGGTTATGGCAAATAGGCCCAAGATCGCGGCAGTAAAAAATCTCAAGATCCTCTTCATATCCAGGACGTCCTCAGATTACCGGAATTGGTCGTTGAATTCCAAGCTCCATGTATTTTCTCCAGGAAGAAACGGATGGGCGCTTATCAGTCGGCAGCATCGAGTAAATAAGCCAGAGCGCTTTATACGAGTTCGCGTCAGGGCTTCCGCAATTCACTGTCTTGAATAGATCGCGCTCGGGATCATCAATCTTTTGCGCGCACACATACAATCCAAGTCGAGAGGCCTGCTCGGCGGCGGATTGTGCCAGCTCCCAGCTATCAGCTTTATCTATCAGAGCAGAAAATGATGCTTCGAACTTGGCCAGTGCCGCTTGATCGAGTTCATACTGAGCTCGAATTCGATATCCGACTACAGGTATTCCTGAAGGCCTTATAGACCCTTGCATGCCCTTCGTCCATTGGTCGTGGAACTTGTCTGAATCCGGAAGTGCTTTCGACTCAGCTTCGGTGAGGGCGGCCCTTACCGCTCCCGTGTTTTCCGTGCGTAAGTAAAGCTTCGCACGCGTGTACGTTGCGTGTAAGGCCGACAATAGCGTTAGCCTGGAATTGAGATCGACAGAAAACTCGGGAGACAAACTTGATGAAATTAGTCCGTCCCACGCAGAAATCACTTCGTTAGCATATTTGTCTCTAAGAGCTTGTTTTGCAGCCTTCGCATTCGGATCGGCCTTCCGGAGATCAAAATTCGCTTGAAGCATCTGCATATATGCTGGAATTGCAACTGCATAAGTCTGTGAGACTTTTTCTCCGAACCTTATTTGGGCTGCGAGTCGACTGCCCTCGAAAGAGTTCGGGAACGATCTAACAGATGAGCTCCCGTCGACCAGAATTTTTCTTAGTTGCAGAAGCTCTTTTGGCTTGTAGTTCGCAGCGTAGTCATCATCCGACTCCCGTGCACTTTTCTGAAGAAGCCATTTGAGCTCAAAGTCTTGGACCGGGTTGGAAAGATAGCTGCGGAGATAATGAAGTGCTAGCGGGAGTAAGGGGCTCCTTGCAGTTTCTGCAAGCTTCAACTCTCTCTCAATAATAGTGGCGCAAATGTTGGCCACTTGATATCTCGTTACATCATCTTGCCGGACCTGCCATGCAATCATGGCCAAAGTAATCTCCAAACTTGAATCCGGCTGAACTAGAACCTTCTTGGGTGGCGACTGGTCATATTGAGTCGTGGTGAGCAGTGACTCCAGCATGAACTGAGTTCTTGTCAGTCCATCTACTGTTCGGTACGTGGTTGGATTGTAAAAAACATCGCGCAGCAAATCCGCCCTATCTCTTTGGCGCAGATACGACGAATTCTCCGGATCAACAGCAACCAGCTTTTCGGAAATATATGCGGCCTTTTGAAACGAAAGCATCTCCATGTGCTTTGCATAGTTTTCCTCTAGCTCCTCTTTTATATCTGGAATTTTGTACTTGAGCTGTGGAATTAAACTGGGAACAACTACAACTACCAAAATAGCAACAACGCTGGTTGCTATGCGCCAACGTGCTGCAACCCATGCAGTTCTTGGATTAAATCCATTTCGTCCTATTGCTTGCGCTATCCAGACAATAAGAAGGGCAACGACGCCAAACAACACAAAGCCACGTAATATGACATTCAGATCATCGGTTTTTTTGCTTCCAACGATATCTAGTGCGGCGATTTGTCGAGAAAGCCCCTCTAGTCCAATATCAATATTTGATTTTAATACTTGATCAAGTTGTTCAATGCTGTCTTGGCTGACTTCTGTGAGCTTTGCTAGGTTTTCTTCTAAAGATTTATCGAGCTTAATTTGTCCTTGATCCAATTTGGCTGATGCGTAGTCAACAATATTCTTTCCCCGCTGTTCGAATGCCTCCATCGTGGGTCCGAACGCCATCTCATTGGCGCCTTTTATTACATCGCCCAGCGGGGCGATGCCGAGCGGACCGCGGCCGCAACCAACTACGCACCAATTCTTGCCGAACATGTTGTTTCCGATGAACGCGCTGGCCGAGAATGCCATGAAACTCAAGCAGGCAATGATCATCACTCGGTACAGTTGGTTCGCTCGCACAGGCGCACACTCCTTCCGTACCGAACACCCTATCCAGCTGTTCAGCAGGTAATGTTGAAACAATACTTAAGTTCATGCGCTTTTTACAGTGATTCAAGCTTCTTTGCAAGTGCTATCGACGCTAAATTTAGCAAAAGAAATGCCTTGGACGCTGCGATCAGAGTTTTCTCGATGGCCGCGCTCAACCAACGCAGGAACATCATTCAGTTACATACAGAGGCAGTGTTAGTTGCCAGGTCCTGCATGACATAGCAGGCCAAAGCACTGGCGCGGGCGTTCGGCCTATGTGGCCCGCAAATGCCTTAGCGACCGCGACCAGGCTTGACCCGACTTTCGGCACCGCGGGAGCAACGACAGCAACTGGCCGACAACGGTCCCAGAAGCCTTAGGCTATTGCAGCGCTTGTGACCCGCTCCCCAATCGCCCCTGACCACGGCATCCGCCGACGCTAAGTGACGCTCGACATGCGCGCCACTCCTGGGGGCCTCCCCGCTGCATACCGAGCATGCCAGGCGACGCCAAGCCGGGTGCCGTTGTCGCCTGCGCCTGCCCATCCCTTCACCTGACAACTGTTTTTGCATCCAGTATCATGCCCGCCCATGGACCTGGACCGCAAGCTCGCCATCCTCGCCGATGCCGCCAAGTACGACGCCTCCTGCGCGTCCAGCGGCTCGGTGCGGCGCGATTCGGTGGGCGGGCGCGGCATCGGCTCCACCGAGGGCATGGGCATCTGCCACAGCTACGCGCCGGACGGCCGCTGCATCTCGCTGCTGAAGATCCTGCTGACCAACTGGTGTCTGTACGACTGCCTGTACTGCGTGAACCGCGTCAGCAGCAACGTGCCGCGCGCCCGCTTCACGACCGCGGAGGTGGTGCAGCTGACGCTGGACTTCTACCGCCGCAACTGCATCGAGGGCCTGTTCCTCAGCTCGGGCATCGTCAGGAGCCCGGACCACACGATGGAGCTGGTCGTCGAGGTGGCGCGCAGCCTGCGCGAGGACCACGACTTCCGCGGCTACATCCACCTGAAGACCATCCCCGAGGCGAGCGCCGACCTGCTGGCGCGCGCCGGCCGCTATGCGGACCGGCTCAGCATCAACGTGGAGCTGCCGAGCGGCGAGAGCCTGGCGGCGCTGGCGCCCGAGAAGGACGGCCAGGCCATCCGCCGCGGCATGGCCCGGCTGCGCGTGCTGATCGACGACGCCCGCGGCGAGCGCGCGGCCCGGCGGCCGACCGCCCTGCCCGCCGCGCCGGCCCGGCGCGCCGAAGCGCCGGCCTTCGCGCCGGCGGGCCAGAGCACGCAGATGATCGTCGGCGCCGACGGCGCGAGCGACCGCAGCATCCTGGCCGCCAGCGCGCAGCTGTACGGCGCCTACCGGCTGCGGCGCGTGTACTACTCGGCGTTCAGCCCGATCCCCGACGCGCCGCGCGCGCTGCCGCCGGCCGCGCCGCCGCTGGTGCGCGAGCACCGGCTGTACCAGGCCGACTGGCTGCTGCGCTTCTACGGCTTCGCGCCCGGGGAGATCGTCGCCGGCGCGGACGGCATGCTGGCGCTGGACATGGACCCCAAGCTGGCCTGGGCGCTGGCGCACCGCGAGCGCTTTCCGGTGGACCTGAACCGCGCGCCGCGCGAGCTGCTGCTGCGCGTGCCGGGGCTGGGCGTGAAGTCCGTGGACCGGCTGCTGCTGGCGCGCCGCCAGCGCCAGCTGCGCGTGGACGACCTCGGCCGCCTGGGCGTGCCGCTGCGCAAGCTGCTGCCCTTCGTCAGCGTGCCGGGCGCGCGCGGCGGGCGCGGGCTGGACAGCGCCCACCTGGCGGCGCACCTGGGCGCGCAGCGGCGGCCGGTGCCGCGGCAGGCCTCGTTGTTCGATGCCGGCTGAGGTGGAGGCCGTCCAGCTCGCAGCCGACGACGACCTGGCCGGCTTCCGCGCCGCGGTGCGCGACCTGGTGGCGCGCCGGGTGCCGCCGGAGGCCGTGCACTGGCAGTGCGCGCAGCAGGCCGGCGGCCTGTTCGACGCCGCGACGCCCGCCTCGCCGCAGGCGCCCCAGACCGTGCCGCAGGCGCTCCCGGCCCCGCCGCTGCGCCTGCCGGCCGCCGTGGTGGACCTGCTGCAGCACGCCGCGCTGCACCGCGACGCCGGCCGCTTCGCGCTGCTGTACCGCCTGGTCTGGCGCCTGCTGGCCGAGCCCGGCCTGCGCGGCGACCCGCTGGACGCCGACCGCCTGCAGGCCGAGGGCATGGCCCGCGCGGTGCGCCGCGACATGCACAAGACCAAGGCCTTCGTGCGCTTCCGCCCGCTGCCGGACGGGTCGCACGCCGCCTGGTTCGAGCCCGCGCACCACACGCTGCGCGCCACGGCGCCGTTCTTCGTGCGGCGCTTCGCGCAGATGCGCTGGGCCATCCTGACGCCCGAGCGCAGCGTGGCCTGGGACGGCCAAGCCCTGCGCTGCGGCCCCGGCGCGAACCGCGCGGACGCGCCCGGCCCCGACGCCGGCGAACGGCTGTGGCTGACCTACTACGCCCACATCTTCAACCCGGCGCGGCCCAAGCCGGCCATGATGCGCAAGGAGATGCCGCGCCGCTACTGGCCCAACCTGCCGGAAAGCGCGCTGATCGCGCCGCTGCTGCACGCAGCCGCCGAACGCAGCGGCCGCATGCTGGAGGCCGGCGGCGCCGACCCGCAGCGCCGCCGGCCGGCCGCCTCGATCGCGCTGCAACTGGACCGCCGCCCCGCGCCGGCCGCCGCCGGCACGCTGGAAGCCCTGCGCCTGGCCACCGAAGCCTGCCGCGCCTGCCCGATCGGCCGGCACGCGACCCAGGCGGTGCATGGCGAAGGCCGGCCCGGCGCCGCGCTGATGCTGGTCGGCGAACAGCCCGGCGACCAGGAAGACCTGCAGGGCCGCCCCTTCGTCGGCCCGGCCGGCCAGGTGCTGCAGCGCGCGCTCGACGCGCTCGGCTGGCCACGCGACGCGCTGTACCTGACCAACGCCGTGCGCCACTTCAAGCACGAGCTGCGCGGCAAGCGCCGGCTGCACAAGACGCCGGGGCAGCTGGAGGCCACCGCCTGCAGCCAGTGGCTGGAGCAGGAGATCGCGCTGGTGCGGCCGCGCGCGGCCATCGCACTCGGCGCCACGGCGGCGCGCGCGCTGCTGGGGCGGCCGGTCGCCGTCACCGCGGTGCGCGGCCAGTGGCTGCGGCGCGCCGACGGCCTGCCGGTGCTGGTCACGCTGCACCCGGCCGCGCTGCTGCGCCTGGACGCGCCCGACCCCGGCGCCCTGTTCGCCGGCTGGCTGGACGACCTGGGCCGGGCGGCCGGCGTCGCCTGGACGGACGGCGGCGATGGCCCCTAACATGCCCGGGATGAAACACTCCCAGTCTGCGCGCTGCGCGTTGCGCCCGTCCCTTCCGGGGGGCGGATCGCCACGGCTCCGAGCCTGCCTGCGCAGGCTCGGACGGCCCGGCGCGGCTGCCCCGCAGGAGCAGCTGCGGCCTGCACGGCGCGCCGGCGGGTCCGGCAACGCCGGCCCGCGGCGTCCGCTGGCATGGCCTGCCGCTCCGCGGCCTGCCGAACCGCTGCCTGCGGTCCGGTTCCAGGCCCCGCGGGTGGCGCGCCAGCGCCATGGAGAACGGGGATGAAGACGCTGCTGATCGTCCACCACAGTATGACCGGCGGCACCACGCAACTGGCCGAGGCGGCCGCGCGCGGCGCCCGGCAGGAAGAGGGGGTCGACGTCCGCCTGCTGCGCGCGCCCGAGGCCGGCCCGGACGACGTGCTGGCCGCGGACGGCTACCTGTTCGCCACGCCCGAGAACCTGGCCGCCATCGCCGGCGTGATGAAGGACTTTTTCGACCGCTGCTACTACCCGGTGCTGGACCGCATCCAGGGCCGGCCCTACGCGACGCTGGTCTGCGCCGGCAGCGACGGCAGCAACGCCGCGCGGCAGATCGCGCGCATCGCGACCGGCTGGCGCCTCAAGGCCGCGGCCGAGCCGCTGATCGTCTGCACCCATGCGCAGACGCCGGAGCAGATCCTGGCGCCCAAGCACATCGCCGCGCCGGACCTGGCGCAGGCCGAGGAACTGGGCGCGGCGCTGGCCGCCGGGCTGGCGCTGGGGATCTTCTAGCGACCGGCCCGTCGCCGGCCGCGCTGGTCCGGCGACGGGCGGCGGGCCGCTACCGCGGCAGGCACCAGGGCGCCTGGTCGTGCACCAGGCCCATCCACAGGGCCCAGCCCGAGCTGGCCAGCAGCGCCAGGCCGGCCAGGCGCGTGCCCCAGGCCGACAGGCCCTGGGCCGCGCCGCCGCCGGCCCCTGCCCCGCCGGCCAGCGCCGGCAGCCGCAGCAGCAGCCAGGGCGCGGCCCACAGCGACACGGCCGAGCCGAGCGCGAACGCGGCCATGGCCGTGGCGCCCTGCGCTGGATGGCCGGTCAGCGCGGCCGTCATCAGGGCCGCCTGCAGCAGCCCGCAGGGCATCAGCGCCCAGGCCATGCCGATGGCGAACAGGCCGCCGCGCGCCGGCAGCCGGGCGCGGGCGCGCTGCCACAGGCGGCGGCCGAACCGTTCCAGCCAGGCCGGCTGGCGCGCCTGCAGCAGCAGCACCAGGCCCAGCGCGGCGGCCGCCAGGTGCATGAAGGTCCAGGCCGGCCGCAGCGCCGCGCTGGCGCCGCCCAGCCAGCCCAGCCCCTGCAGCGACCAGGCCGCCAGCGCGCCCAGCGCGGCATAGCCGCACAGCCGCCCGGCCTGGAACAGCGCCACGGCGCCGCGGCCCGAGCGGCCCACGCCGGCGCAGGCCGCGCCGCACATCACGGCGCAGTGCGGCCCGCCGGCCAGGCCCATCAGCAGCGCGGTGGTGGCCAGTTCGGCAGCCATGGGGCGTTCAGAGAATCCTGGAGAAACGGGCGCGCGCCTGGTCGGCCTGCAGGTAGCGGTCGAACACCATGGCGACGGCGCGCACCAGGTACCAGCCGGTGTCGGTCACGCGCAGGCCCTGGGCGTCGATCTCGATCAGGCCGTCGTCCTCCAGCGCGCGCAGCTGTTCCAGCTCGGCCGCGAAGTAGCGGCGGAAGTCGATCAGCCAGGCCAGGTCGATCGACTCGAACGCCAGCTCGCCCTGGCACATCAGCGCCATGATCACGGCGCGGCGCAGCAGGTCGTCGCGGCCCAGCGCCAGGCCGCGCACCACCGGCAGCCGGCCCTGGTCGATCAGGTCGCAGTACTGTTCCATGGTCTTGGCGTTCTGCGCGTAGGTGGCGCCGACCTTGCCGATGGCCGACACGCCCAGCGCCACCAGGTCGCAGTCCGGCTGCGTGCTGTAGCCCTGGAAGTTGCGGTGCAGCCGGCCCTGGCGCTTGGCCACGGCCAGCGGATCGTCGGGCAGCGCGAAGTGGTCCATGCCGACGTAGACGTAGCCGGCCTGCTGGAAGCGCGCCAGCGCCGCGCCCAGCATGGCCAGCCGGGCCGGGCCGTCGGGCAGCTGCTCGGCATGGATGCGCCGCTGCGGCTTGAAGCGCTCGGGCAGGTGCGCGTAGCCGTACAGCGCGATGCGCTCGGGCCGCAGCGCGACCACCTGCTCCAGCGTGCGCGCGAAGGAGGCCGGCGTCTGCTGCGGCAGGCCGTAGATCAGGTCCACGTTCATGGACTCGAAGCCGGCCCCGCGCGCGGCGCGCACCAGCGCCTCGACCTGCTCGAACGGCTGCACCCGGTGCACGGCCTTCTGCACGGCCGGGTCGAAGTCCTGCACGCCGAAGGACAGGCGGTTGAAGCCGAGCGCGGCCAGCCGCTCCAGCCGCGCGGCGTCGACGGTGCGCGGATCGACCTCGATCGCGCACTCGGCGCCGGGCGCCAGCGCGAACCGGCGGCGCAGCGCGTCCATCAGGCGCGCCAGTTCCGCGTCGTCCAGGAAGGTCGGGCTGCCGCCGCCCAGGTGCAGCTGCGATACTGGCTGGCCCGCGCCCAGCGCAGCGACGACGAGCTCGATCTCGCGCTCCAGATAGTCCAGGTAGGGCCCGGCCTTCTCGTGGCGCCGGGTGATGATCTTGTTGCAGGCGCAGTAGTAGCACAGCGATTCGCAGAACGGAACGTGTACGTACAGCGACAGCGGCAGGGCCTGCCCCGCCCCGCCGTTGCACCGCTGCTGCAAGGCCTGCGCCAGGTCCTGCGGGCCGAAGGCCTCGACGAAGCGGTCGGCCGTCGGATAGGAGGTGTAGCGCGGCCCGGGCCGGTCGAAGCGCCGCAGCACGTCCTCGGGAACCTGGCAGGCTGGAACGGCAAGGGAAGCCATCGTCGTCGTCATGGGAAATCCTCAGGCTGCCACTGTGCCGCGGTAGAACAATCCCGTGCTTGACCATGATCAAGCGCCGTCACAATCGGTTTTGAGACAATTTGCGCTAGGTCAGAAAGGACGCCATGAACCCACTCGCCGTCAAAGTCGCCTGTTCCAACTGCAATCTGCGCGAACTGTGCATGCCGATGCAGCTGGACCAGCAGGAGCTCGCGCGCATCGACGAGGTCGTCGCCACGCGCCGCTCCATCAAGCGCGGCGGGACGCTGTTCCACAACGGCGAGAAGTTCAGCTCGCTCTACGCGATCCGCACCGGCTTCTTCAAGACCACGGTGGCCACGGCCGACGGGCGCGAACAGGTCACCGGCTTCCAGATGGCCGGCGAGATCATCGGCCTGGACGGCATCGTCAACGACCGGCACAGCTGCGACGCCGTGGCGCTGGAGGATGCCGAGGTCTGCGTGATGCCGTTCGACCGGCTGGAAGAGCTCTCGCGCGAGGTCAACGCGCTGCAGCACCACGTGCACAAGATCATGAGCCGCGAGATCGTGCGCGAGCACGGCGTGATGCTGCTGCTGGGCAGCATGCGCGCCGAGGAGCGCGTGGCGGCCTTCCTGCTGAACCTGGTCAAGCGCCTGCACGCGCGCGGCTTCTCGCGCAGCGAGCTGATCCTGCGCATGACGCGCGAGGAGATCGGCAGCTACCTGGGCCTGAAGCTGGAGACCGTGAGCCGCACCTTCTCCAAGTTCGTCGACGAGGGCATCGTCGAGGTCAAGCAGCGGCACCTGCGCATCCGCGATGCCGATGCGCTGCAGCGCATCGTCAATCCACAGGTCTGCCATTGAGCCGCGCCGCGCCGCGGTTGAGCTCCGCCGGCGTCAGCGCCAGCAGCGCCGTCATCGCGCAGGCGCCCATGCACACCAGCCAGAAGCCGAAGAAGGTGGCGGTGTAGACGGCCATCGGCGACCATTCCAGCGCGCGGCCCAACCAGTGCAGGTCGTGCGGGTCGATCAGCGCGAACACCAGCATCTCCAGCACGCCCGCGGCCAGGAAGGCCGGCCAGGCGATCCACATCAGGCGTTGTCCCCACATGGCGGCGGCCCCTGCCCTTCAGCGCGCGGCCGGCACGCCGCCGGTGGCCGCGTGGTTGCGGCCCTGCATGGCCGGCTGGTGGTCGAACGACTGCTCGGCGGCCTGCGCCGCGGCGGGGTCCTGGACCACCGGGTCGGCGCCCTGGAACGCGATCACGGCCGTCACGATGCCGGCCACCACGACCGCCGCCGGCCCGGCGATGACCATCCAGACCATGCCGTGGCGCCACCACGGGCGGGCGGCGACGGGGGCCTGCAGTGCTTGCTGCGGAACTTGCATCCGAATCTCCTTCATCGCGGTACCAGGAATACCGACTTCTCGCGCACGGCACCGTCGCCCGACAGCATGCGCAGTTCGAACCGGATCGGGTGCGAGCCGCTGGCCGCGCCGCCGTGGGGCAGCTGCAGCCGCACCGCGACCCAGCGCGAGGCCGTGGCATCGACCTCGATCTCCGGCTCGGACACGACGGACAGCCCCGGCAGGCCGGTGGCGCCGATCGCGAAGCGCTGCGGCGCCTCGGTCGCGTTCATGATCTGCAGGCGGTAGACGTTCTCGATCGCGCCGCCGGCCACGATGCGGGCCATGGCGCCGCGGTCGCGCACCACGTCGACCTTGAACGGCGTACGCAGGGCCAGGCTGGTCAGCAGCGCGATCGAGATCGCCAGCAGCACCGCCGCGTAGACCAGCACGCGCGGGCGCAGCACGCGGCGCCAGATCTGCGCGCGGCTCCAGCCCTGCTCCTGGCCCCGCTGCGTGGTGAACTTGATCAGCCCGCGCGCATAGCCCATCTTGTCCATCACGCCGTCGCACACGTCGGCGCAGGCGCCGCAGCCGATGCACTCGTACTGCAGGCCCTTGCGGATGTCGATGCCGGTCGGGCAGACCTGCACGCACAGCGTGCAGTCGATGCACGAGCCCAGGCCGCGCGCGGCCGGGTCGGCGTTGCGCGGCCGGCTGCCGCGCGGCTCGCCGCGCGCCTCGTCGTAGCTGACGACCAGCGTGTCGCGGTCGAACATCGCGCTCTGGAAGCGCGCGTACGGGCACATGTACTTGCAGACCTGCTCGCGCAGGAAGCCGGCGTTGCCGTAGGTGGCGAAGCCGTAGAACAGCACCCAGAAGGTCTCCCACGGCCCGAGCCGCGTGGTGATGAAGGACATCGCCAGCTCGCGGATCGGCGTGAAGTAGCCGACGAAGGTGAAGCCGGTCCACAGCGCGAACATGATCCAGACGATGTGCTTGAACCACTTCTTGACCAGCTTTTCCATCGACATGCCGCCGGCGTCCAGCTTCATGCGCGCGCCGCGGTCGCCCTCGATCTTGCGCTCGATCCACAGGAAGATCTCGGTGTAGACGGTCTGCGGGCAGCTGAAGCCGCACCACAGCCGCCCGGCCACGGCCGTGAACAGGAACAGCGACAGCGCCGAGATCACCAGCAGCCCCGACAGGTAGATGAAGTCCTGCGGATACAGCACCAGGCCGAAGATGTAGAAGCGCCGCGCCTCCAGGTCGAACAGCACGGCCTGGCGGCCGCCCCACTGCAGCCAGGCCAGGCCGTAGAACAGCAGCTGGGTCGCCCAGACCAGGGCCCAGCGCCAGTTCTGGAAGTAGCCGGTGACGGTGCGTGGATAGACCGTCTTGTGCGCCTCGAACAGCGAGACCAGCTCGGCCTCGCCTTCGGGCTTGATCGGGACGATCTTGCGCGGGGTGTTCATCGTGGCTGGCCGCCGGTCTGCGCCGGACGGCTCGTGTGGATCACTGGTGGCTCAGGCCCCAGACGTAGGACGCCAGCACGCGGATCTGCTCCGGCGTGAACTTGCCTTCCTGCGCCGGCATCTGGTTGGTCTTGCCGTTGTTGATCATGGCGACGATGGCGTCCTCGCCCCAGCCGTGCAGCCAGACGTCGTCGGTCAGGTTGGGCGCGCCCAGCAGCGGGTTGCCCTTGCCGTCGCTGCCGTGGCAGGCCGCGCAGACCATGAACTTGGACTTGCCGAGCGCCGCGCGCACCGAGTCGTGCGGGCTGCCCGACAGGCTCAGCACGTAGTGCGCGACGTTGCGCACGTCGTCCGGCGAGCCGACGGCGGCGGCCTGCGGCGGCATCACGCCCATGCGGCCCTTGGTGACGGTCTCGATGATCTTGTCGGGCTCGCCGCCGTACAGCCAGTCGCCGTCGGCCAGGTTCGGGAAGCCCTTGCTGCCGCGCGCGTCCGAGCCGTGGCACTGCGCGCAGTTGTTCATGAACAGCCGCTCGCCGATGGCCATGGCCTGCGCGTCCTTGGCGATCTCGGGCACGGGCATGTCGGCGTACTTGGCGTAGATCGGCGCGGTGGCTTCCTGGTGCTTCTTGACCTCGGCGTCGTGCTCGCCGACGGAGGTCCAGTTCAGCGAGCCGGGCGCGGTGCCCAGGCCGGGGTACATCCACAGGTAGGCCAGGCCGAACACGACGGTGATGACGAACAGCCACACCCACCAGCGCGGCAGCGGGTTGTTCATCTCGCGCAGGTCGCCGTCCCAGATGTGGCCCGTGGTGTTGTCGCCGCTCGGCGAGACCTTGGCCTTGCCGGCCGCCCACAGCAGGAGGGCGCAGCCGATGATGCCCACCAAGGTCACGGCCGTGATCGCAATCGACCAGAAGCCGCTCGTGAAGTCGCTCATGATGTTCTCTCGTTCGCGTGGGGTTCAGTCCTGCTCGAACGGCAGGCGGGCGGCTTCGTCGAAAGCCTGGCGGTTGCGGCGCGACCAGGCCCAGGCCCAGATGCCGATGAAGGCGGCGAGCGACAGCACGGTCGCCACCGAGCGCAGGGTGTTGATGTCCATGGCGTCCTCCCTCCTCTACTTCACGGCCAGGCCGAGCGATTGCAGATAGGCGATGGTGGCGTCCATCTCGGTCTTGCCCTTCACGTCCTCGGCGGCCTTGGCGATCTCCTCGTCGGTGTAGGGCACGCCGACGCGGCGCAGCGCGCGCATGTTGGCCTGCAGCTGGGCGCCGTCGATGCCGTTCTTCTCCAGCCAGGGATAGGCCGGCATGTTGGATTCCGGCACCACGTCGCGCGGGTTGACCAGGTGCACGCGGTGCCATTCGTCGTTGTACTTGCCGCCCACGCGGTGCAGGTCCGGACCGGTGCGCTTGCTGCCCCACTGGAACGGGTGGTCGTAGACGAACTCGCCGGCCAGCGAGTAGTGGCCGTAGCGCAGCGTCTCGGCCTGCAGCGGGCGGATCATCTGCGAGTGGCAGTTGTAGCAGCCCTCGCGCAGGTAGATGTCGCGCCCGGCCAGCTGCAGCGCGGTGTAGGGCTTGACGCCCTCGATCGCCACCGTGGTGGAGCGCTGGAAGAACAGCGGCACGATCTCGACCAGGCCGCCGACGACCAGCACCAGCAGGATCAGCACGATCATCAGGAAGTTGCTGGTCTCGATCTTCTCGTGGGTCGAGGGCTTTTCAATGTTCTGCGACATGGCAGTGGGTTCCTCTTCTTCTTGGGACTCAGTGGGCGGAGGCCGGCTGCGGAATCACCACCGTGGCCGGGCGCGCCGAGGCCATGGTCATGAACATGTTCCAGGCCATCACCACCATGCCGAACAGGTACAGCAGGCCGCCCAGCAGGCGCACCGCGTAGAACGGGAAGGTGGCCTTGACGGATTCGGCGAAGGTGTAGGTCAGCGTGCCGTCGGGGTTGACCGAGCGCCACATCAGGCCCTGCATCACGCCGGCGATCCACATCGCGGCGATGTACAGCACGATGCCGATGGTGGCGGTCCAGAAGTGCAGCTCGATGGCCTTGACGCTGTGCATCTGCTTGCGGCCGA
This sequence comes from Pseudorhodoferax sp., assembly GCF_047601025.1. Classification (NCBI taxonomy): domain Bacteria; kingdom Pseudomonadati; phylum Pseudomonadota; class Betaproteobacteria; order Burkholderiales; family Comamonadaceae; genus Pseudorhodoferax; species Pseudorhodoferax sp. Next base: position 3,964,280 of record NZ_JASGJZ010000001.1, on the reverse strand, counting down.
ACAGGCGCGGGATCAGGTAGTACAGCGAGCCCATGGAGATCAGGCCGACCCAGCCGAGCGCGCCGGAGTGCACGTGGCCCACGGTCCAGTCGGTGTAGTGGGACAGGGCGTTGACGGTCTTGATCGACATCATCGGGCCCTCGAAGGTGCTCATGCCGTAGAACGACAGCGAGACGATCAGGAAGCGCAGGATCGGGTCGTCGCGCAGCTTGTGCCAGGCGCCCGACAGGGTCATGATGCCGTTGATCATGCCGCCCCAGCTGGGCGCCAGCAGGATCAGCGAGAACACCATGCCGACCGACTGCGTCCAGTCCGGCAGCGCGGTGTAGTGCAGGTGGTGCGGGCCGGCCCACATGTAGGTGAAGATCAGCGCCCAGAAGTGCACGATGGACAGCCGGTAGCTGTAGACCGGGCGCTCGGCCTGCTTGGGAATGAAGTAGTACATCATCCCGAGGAAGCCGGCCGTGAGGAAGAAGCCCACGGCGTTGTGGCCGTACCACCACTGCACCATGGCGTCCTGCACGCCGGCGTAGGCCGAGTAGCTCTTCCAGAAGCTGGCCGGCACGGCCGCGCTGTTGACGATGTGCAGCAGCGCCACGGCGATGATGAAGGCGCCGTAGAACCAGTTGGCCACGTAGATGTGGCGCACCTTGCGGGTGCCCACGGTGCCGAAGAACACCACCGCGAACGCCACCCAGACCAGCGCGATCAGGATGTCGATCGGCCACTCCAGCTCGGCATATTCCTTGCCGGAGGTGTAGCCCAGCGGCAGCGTGATCGCCGCGGCCACGATGACCAGCTGCCAGCCCCAGAACGTGAAGGCCGGCAACCAGCCGCCGAACAGCCGCGTCTGGCAGGTGCGCTGCACCACGTAGTAGGCCGTGGCGAACAGCGCGCAGCCGCCGAAGGCGAAGATCACCGCGTTCGTGTGCAGCGGCCGCAGCCGGCCGTAGCTGAGCCACGGGATGCCCAGGTTCAACTCCGGCCAGGTCAGCTGGGCGGCGATGATCACGCCCACCAGCATCCCCACCACCCCCCACACCACGGCCATGACGGAAAACTGACGCACTACGGCGTCGTTGTAGACCGCGGCCTGGCCACTCGACTGTTTCATCGTCGCCTCTCTTCTGAACGCACTTACAGAACTGCCCGGCAGTGTCGGACGGCGCCGACAAAGCCGCTTTGACGCATGTCAATCGCCGGCGACCGGCCGATCCTCCGCGGCGCGCAGGATGCGCTCGCCTTCGGCCTCGATGTCCTCGAACTGGCCGCGGTCGATGGCCCACCACAGTCCGCCCAGGATGAAGAACACCAGCACCACGGACAGCGGGATCAGCAGGAACAGGATGTCCATCAGGAATGCTCCGGCAAGGGGCGCGGCAGCCGCACCGGCGCCGTGCCGGCCGGCGGCACGGGCAGCGCGGCGGACAGGCGCAGCGCGTTCAGCACCACCAGCAGCGAGCTGGCGGCCATGCCCAGGCCGGCCAGCCAGGCCGGCATCCAGCCGGCGATCGCCAGCGGCACGCTGACGGCGTTGTACAGCGCGGCCCAGGCCAGGTTCTGGCGGACCACCGCCATGGTCCGGCGCGCCAGCGCCAGCGTGTCGGCCACGACCATCAGCGCGCCGCCGGGCGCCACGAAGTCGGCCTGCGCCTGCGCCAGCGGCACGGCATGGCCGAACGCGAACGACACGTCGGCGCCGGCCAGCACCGGCCCGTCGTTCAGGCCGTCGCCGACCATGGCGCTGTGCCGGCCCTGGCGCTGCAGCTCGCGCAGCGCCTGCAGCTTGTGCTGCGGCGAGCAGCCGCCGCGCGCCCCGGCGATGGACAGCTGCGCGGCCACGCGCGCGACGGCGGCGCCGGCATCGCCGGACAGCAACTGCACGGCCAGCCCCATGTCCCGCAGCCGGCCCACGGTGGCGGCGGCGTCGGCGCGCAGGTCCTCGTGCAGCACGAAGGAGGCGACCACGCCCCGCTCGTCGGCCAGCCAGACCGTCATGTCCTGCTGGGCCGGCGCGTCCACGCCGCAGTGCGCGGCCGAGCCCAGCCGCAGCACGCCGGGCCAGGGCCAGCCGTTGCGCGTGAGCCGGCCGGACAGGCCGCGGCCGGCCTCCTCGGCCAGGTCGCAGGCCTGCCACTGCTCCTCGCTCGGCCCCTGGGCACCGGCCGCCGCCAGCGCGCGCGAGGCCGGGTGCAGCGAATGGCGCGCCAGCGCCGCGGCCATGGCCAGCGCCTGGCTCTGGTGCACGCCGGCGCGGGTGTGCACCGCGCCCAGCGCCAGCGCGTCGCGCGTCAGCGTGCCGGTCTTGTCGAAGACCACGGTGTCGACCCCGGCCAGCGCCTCCAGCGCCTGCAGCCGGCGCACCAGCACGCCGCGGCGCGCCAGCGCCCCGGCCGCGGCCAGCATCGCCGCCGGCGTCGCCAGCGACAGCGCGCACGGGCAGGTGACCACCAGCACCGCCACCGCCACCATCAGCGCGTGGCCGGGATCGTGGCGCCACCAGAACAGGCAGGCGCCCACGGCCGCCAGCAGCACCGCCAGCAGGAACGGCCGGGCGATGCGGTCGGCCAGCAGCGCCAGGCGCGGGCGCGAGCGCGCGGCCTCGTCCATCAGCGCGGCGATCTCGGCGAAGCGCGTGTCGGTACCGGCGGCCGTGACCTGCACGCGCACGGCCGCCGCCAGGTTGTAGCTGCCGGCCAGCACCGGCGCGCCGGGCCCGCGCGCGACCGGGCTCGACTCGCCGGACAGCAGCGCCTCGTCCACCAGCGTCTGGCCGTCCAGGATGCGAGCATCGGCCACGAAGGCCTCGCCCGGGCGCACGTGCAGCACGTCACCCACCGCCACGCGGTGCGCGGCCACCTGCTCGCGCGTGCCGTCGGCGCGCTCGCGCTCCACGCCGTCGGGCAGGCGCTGCAGCAGCATGTCCAGCGCGCCGCCGGTGCGGTCGCGCAGCCGCGTCTCCAGCCAGCGGCTGCTGAGCAGGAAGAACACGAACATGGTCAGCGAGTCGAAGTACACCTCGGCGCCGAAGATGCCGTCGGGCTCGAAGGTGCCCCAGGTGCTGACCAGGAAGGTGATCAGGATGCCCAGCGTGACCGGCGTGTCCATGCCGACGCGCCGCCGCCGCAGGTCGCGCAGCGCGGCGCGGAAGAACGGCCCGCACGAGAACAGCATGACCGGCAGGCTCAGCACCCAGGAGGCCCAGCGCAGCAGCGCCTGGGCGTCGGCCGAGATCTCGCCCGGCGCGGCGGTGTACGCGGGATAGGCGTACATCATCACCTGCATCATGCACAGCCCGGCGACCAGCCAGCGCCACAGCATCCGGCGCGCGTCGCGCCGGCGCTCGGCACGCACCGCCAAGTCGGCCAGCGGCACGCCGCGGTAGCCGGCCGCGCGCACGGCGTCCAGCCACTGCGAGGGTCGCGCCTGGCCGGCGCGCCAGACCACGCGCGCGCGCCGGCTGGCCGCGCCGACCTCGGCCGACAGCACGCCGGGCACGGCACGCAGCGCCTCCTCCACCGTCAGCGCGCAGGCGGCGCAGGTCATGCCCTCCACCGCCAGGCTGGACTCCCAGACACCCTCGCCCTGTTGCGCGGCCGGGCGGCTGAACGCGGCCCATTCCCCGGGATCGTCGATCCACGCCAGGCCGCCGGGTCCGGGCGCGCCGTCCGCGCGCGCAGCAGAGGCGCCTGCCGCAGGAAGACTTGCTTGCATGGCCGCCAGCGTACGCAGGGGCGGCCGTCCGTGCCTTGACGTGGATCAATGCAAAACCCGCCGGCAGAACTATTCTGGAATCGTTCACAACACGGGAGCACACCACATGTACCAGCACATCCTCGTCGCCACCGACGGTTCCGAACTCTCTCAGAAGGCCGTGAGCAGCGCACTGGCGCTGGCCGCCAAGCTGGGCGCTTCCATCACCGCCGTGAAGGTGGTGCCGCCCTATCCGCAGAGCTACTTCGACGGCGCGATGGCGCTGGACATGCAGGAAGTGGCGCGCACCGAAGAAACCTGGACCGCCGCCGCCATGAAGGAACTGCACGCCGTGCAGGCCACGGGGCAGGCGCAGGGGGTCACCGTCCACCCGGTGGTGGTCCGCTCGGACCAGGTGTCCGAGGCGCTGATCTCGGCCGCGCAGAAGCACAACTGCGACCTGATCGTGATGGCCTCGCACGGCCGCCGCGGCATGACCCGCCTGCTGCTGGGCAGCGAGACGCAGCACGTGCTGACGCACTCGCACATCCCGGTGCTGGTGCTGCGCTGACGGCGCGCCGGGCCGGCCACCGCCCTCGCGGCGCCGCCGGCCCTCAGGCGAACAGCGCCTTGTACTGTTCGCGCAGCAGGTTCTTCTGCACCTTGCCCATGGTGTTGCGCGGCAGCGCTTCGACCACGAAGGCGCGCTTGGGGATCTTGAAGTTGGCCAGCTGCTGCTTGAGCCGGGCCAGCAGCGCCTCGCCGTCCAGCGCGGCGCCGGGCCTGGCGATCAGCACGGCCACGCCGACCTCGCCGAAGTCCGGGTGCGGCACGCCGACCACGGCGCTCTCGGCCACGCCCGGCATCTCGTTCAGGAAGCCCTCGATCTCGGCCGGGTAGACGTTGTAGCCGCCGCTGATGATCAGGTCCTTGCTGCGGCCGACGATGGTCACGTAGCCGTCGGCGTCGATGCGGCCGACGTCGCCGGTCTTGAAGAAACCGTCTGCGGTGAATTCCTCGGCCGTCTTCTCGGGCATGCGCCAGTAGCCCTGGAACACGTTGGGGCCCTTGACCTGGATGCCGCCGACCTCGCCCGCCGGCACCGGCTGGCCGGCGTCGTCCACCACGCGCAGCGCCACGCCCGGCAGCGGAAAGCCGACCGTGCCGCCGCGGCGTTCGCCGTCCTCGGCGCGGTAGGGGTTGGAGGTCAGCATCGCGGTCTCGCTCATGCCGTAGCGCTCCAGGATGGTGTGGCCGGTGCGCTGCTGCCAGTCGCGGAAGGTCTCGATCAGCAGCGGCGCCGAGCCCGAGATGAACAGCCGCATGTTGCGCACGGCCTCGCGCGTCAGCGCGGGCTCGGCCAGCATGCGCACGTACAGCGTGGGCACGCCCATGAACACCGTGGCCTCGGGCAGGCGGGCGATCGCGGCCCGGGGGTCGAACTTGGCCATCCACAGCATCTTGCTGCCGTTCAGCAGCGCGCCGTGCAGCGCGATGAACAGGCCGTGCACGTGGAAGATCGGCAGCGCGTGCAGCAGCACGTCGCCCGGCCTCCAGCCCCAGTAGTCCTTCAGCACCCGGGCGTTGGACAAGAGGTTGCGGTGGCTCAGCATCGCGCCCTTGCTGCGGCCGGTGGTGCCGCTGGTGTAGAGGATGGCGGCCAGGTCGTCGCCGCCGCGCGCCACGGGTTCGTGCCGGTCGCTGCAGTGCGACGCGCGCTCCAGCAGCGTGCCCGAGCGGTCCTCGCCCAGCGTGAACACGTGGCGCGTGCCGGCCTGGAACGCGATCTGGCTGACCCAGCCGAAGCTGGCCGGGCTGCAGACCACCACGGCCGGCTCGGCATTGCCGATGAAGTAGGCGATCTCGGCGCTCTGGTAGGCCGTGTTCAGCGGCAGGAACACGTGGCCGGCGCGCAGCGTGGCCAGGTACAGCATCACGGCCTCGACCGACTTCTCGACCTGCACCGCGATGCGCGAGGCCGGCGGCAGCTCCAGCGCCGCGAACAGGTTGGCGATCATGGCGCTGGCGCGCTCCAGGTCGCGCCAGCTGTAGCGCAGCGGCGCGCCGCCGGGCTCGGTGGCGTCGATGGCGACCTGGTCGAGGTCGGCCGGGAAGGCCGCGCGCAGCGCGGCGAACAGGTTCTGGGTGTCGGTGGTGTAGCTCATCTCGGAAGCACTCGCGGGTTCAACCTGGGTTCAATCGATCTTCGCGCCCGCGGTCTTGACGACGCCGGCCCAGCGCCGGATCTCGCTGCCGACGAAGCTGCCGAACTCGGCCGGCGTCAGCGCGCCGAACTCGGCGCCGTTGCTGGCCCAGACCGCCCGGATCTCGTCGGCCGCCTCGGCACGGCGGAACTCCTCCACGATGCGCGCCTGCACCGGCGCCGGCGTGCCACGCGGCGCCCACAGACCGTACCAGGTGGTCACGGTGTAGTCGGGCAGCCCCGCCTCGGCGGCGCAGGGCACGTCGGGCAGCGACGGGTTGCGCCTGCCGCCGGAAACCAGCAGCGGCTTGATGCGTCCGGCCTTGATGTGCGCGGCCGAGGAGCCCAGGCCGTCGAACATCAGGTCCACGTTGCCGGCGATCAGGTCGGCCAGCGCCGGGCCGGCGCCACGGTACGGGATGTGGGTGATGAAGGTGCCGGTCTGCTGCTTGAACAGTTCGCCGGCCAGGTGGTGCGAGGTGCCGGCGCCGGCCGAGGCGTAGTTGAAGCGGGCCGGGTTGCGCCGCACCAGCTCCAGGAAGCTGCCGATGTCGCCCGCCGGCACCCGCCTGGGGTTCACGACCACGACCTGCGGCACGTTGGCCAGCAGCAGCAGTGGCACGAAGTCCTTTTCCAGGTCGTAGTCCAGCCGGGGATACACCGACGGCGCGATCGCATGGTGCACCGCGCCCATGAACAGCGTGTAGCCGTCGGGCGGCGCCTTGGCCGCGGCGCTGGCGCCCACCGTGCCGCCGGCGCCGCCCTTGTTGTCGATCACCAGCGTCCGGCCGGTGAGCTTGGCGAACTGCGCCGACAGCGGGCGCGCGAAGGCGTCGGTGCCGCCGCCGGCCGGGAACGGCACGATCAGCGTGACGGGCTTGGCCGGCCAGGCGGCGTCGGCCCGGGCGCCGCGCGCGGCCAGGCCGGCCGGCAGGGCGGCGGCGGCCGCGAACCGCAGCGCCCCGCGGCGGGTGATCGGAGTGTCCATGCGTCTCGTCTCCTTCTTACCTGCTTGCTGGAATGGCGGCCGCTCACAGCAGCAGCCGCTCGACCTCCGACGACAGCGGAATGCGGCCCGCCAGCGTCATGGCCCGGTGCTTGTCGAGCCGGCGCAGATCGTACAGATAGTTGACCATCAGCCCGCAGGACTGCTTCAGGCCCTTGGGCGAGGGGTCGCCGGCCCAGTTCAGCCGCTCCACGCGCGCGCCGTTGCCCAGATGGAAGCGCGCCACCGGGTCCAGCGGCCGGCCGTCGTCCAGCTCGCGGCCCAGGTACTGCGCGGCGCTGCGCAGCAGGAACTGGCGCACGGGCGACTTCTCGTCCAGCGCCAGCGCGCGCTCGGCCGCCGCCGGCACGGACTCGCCGCCGAGCGCGCGGTCCAGCTCGGCGCGCAGCCGTTCGGGCAGGCGCGCGCGCATGGCGTCGGCGTTCTTCGCCAGCCAGCCCCGAAAGCCCGGGATCGGCGACAGCGTGGCGAACTGCCGCAGCTGGGGAAACTCCTCGCGCAGCGTCTCGACCACGCGCTTGATCAGCGAATCGCCGAAGCTCACGCCGCGCAGGCCCGCCTGGGTGTTGCTGATCGAGTAGAAGATCGCCGTCGTGGCCTTGGCGATGTCGTCCACGGCGGCCTGCTCGTCCAGCAGCGGCGCGATGCCGGCGGCCAGGTGGTCGATCAGCGCGACCTCGACGAAGATCAGCGGCTCGTCCGGCAGCCCCGGGTGGAAGAAGCCGTAGCAGCGCCGGTCGCTGTCGAGCCGGTTCTTCACGTCGGCCCAGCTGCGGATGTCGTGCACCGCCTCGTACTGGATCAGCTTCTCGATCAGCGAGGCCGGCGAATCCCAGCTGATGCGGCGCAGCTCCAGGAAGGGCACGTCGAACCAGGTCGAGAACAGCGCCTGCAGCTCGGCGTCCAGCGGCAGCAGCCAGCGCTCGCCCTTGAGCTGCGGCAGCAGCTCGGCGCGCAGGTCGACCAGGAAGCGCAGCCCCCCGCGGTCGACCGCGAAGCGCTGCAGCACCCGCGTGCGCGGCGAGACGAAGGCGCTGCGCAGCCGGATCTCGGCGGCGCCCTGCTCGGGCGTACCCAGCGCCGCGTCGTAATGCGCGCGCGCGGCGCGCACCTCCTCGGCGTCGGGCGCGAAGCGGTCCACCAGCAGCAGCCACAGGTCGCGCCGCTCCGCGGCACCGGCGCCGGCGTACCAGGCCATGACCTGGCGCGCACGGCGGCCGGCCTCGACCTCGCTGACGTGCGGATCGGCCACGCCCTGCAGCTGGGCCAGCAGCCGGCGCAGCGCGCTGGGCGTCAGCGCCTCGGGCTCGCGGCGCAGCGTCGCGCGCAGCCGCTCGGCCAGCGGCCGCGGCGCATCCGGCGCGGCCGGGGCCGGCCGCGCTGCCGGCTTCAGCAGCGCCAGGCTGCGGGCGAACCAATCGGCGGCATTCATGGAACGGACCTTCTGCGGATCGGGATCGGGTGGACGGGCCGGGGCGCCAGGCGCCCGAGCGGCGATTGTGGTCCAGCCCGGGTGCCGCGCCATGCCCCGCCGGCAGCGCCCGGCGCCGGCCCGGCGCACCAGCCGCCACAATGCCGGCCTGCCCTGCGACGCCCGCGATGACCGACCCAGCCCTCCCCGCCCCGACCGACGCCGCCACGGCCCGCCTGGCCGTCGCCACGCTCGCCGCGCGGCTGCAGGCACGCGGCATCGCCGGCCTGCGCGCCCCGCCGCCGGAACCCACGACCTGCTGCGGCCGCGGCTGCAACGGCTGCGTGTGGGAAGGCTACCTGGCCGCGGTCGGCTGGTGGTGCGAGGACGCGCAGACGCTGCTGGCCCAGCCCGCCGCCGGCTAGCGGCGTTCGCGCCGCCCGCACCAGATCCACATCGCCACGCCGGCCAGGATCATCGGCAGGCACAGCCACTGGCCCATGCTCATGCCCAGCGACAGCAGGCCCAGGAAGGCATCGGGCTCGCGGAAGAACTCGGCGACGAAGCGCAGCACGCCGTAGCCCACCAGGAAGGCCGCCGCCACCTGCCCCTCGGCGCGGCGCCGGCGCGCGTACAGCCACAGCAGCACGAACAGCAGCAGCCCCTCCAGCAGGAACTGGTAGACCTGCGAGGGGTGGCGCGGCAGCATCGAGCCGCTCTGCGGAAACACCATGCCCCAGGGCAGGTCCGGGCTCGCGAAGCGGCCCCACAGCTCGCCATTGATGAAGTTGCCCACGCGCCCGGCCGCCAGGCCGGTCGGCACGCAAGGCGCCACGAAGTCAGCCACCTGCAGCCACGGCCGCCGGCGCGAGTGCGCGAACCACAGCATCGAGGCGATCACGCCCAGCATGCCGCCGTGGAAGCTCATGCCGCCCTGCCAGACGTGGAAGATCTCCAGCGGATGCGTCAGGTAGTAGCCCGGCTTGTAGAACAAGCAGTAGCCCAGCCGCCCGCCGACCACGACGCCCAGCACGCCGAGGAACAAGATGTCCTCCACGTCCTTGCGCGTCCACGGCGGCTGGGCCGAGGCGAACGGCTGGTGCCGCAGCCGCAGCGTGCCCAGCAGCATGAACAGCGCGAACGCGACGAGGTAGGTGATGCCGTACCAGTGGATGGCCACGGGCCCGATCTGCAGCGCGACCGGGTCGATCTGGGGATACATGAGCATCGGGGGATTGTGCCGAGGTCGGCGCCCCGCCCGCGGCGCCGCACGCGGGTGTCCGCGCGAACACGAGCGATCCGCATGTGCATGCAGAGCGCCGTCCCGGGGGCATGTGCAGACATCGCGTGCCGAACGCGCGACACTTGCGCGTTTCCAGCACAGAACAACAGGGAGTTCCCCATGCAAGGCCATCCCCAGGTCATCGATTGCCTCAAGGATCTGCTGCGGGGCGAACTGGCCGCGCGCGACCAGTACTTCGCCCATTCGCGCAACTACCAGGACCAGGGCTTCCAGCGCCTGTACACGCGCCTGGACCACGAGATGCAGGAAGAGACCCAGCACGCCGACGCGCTGATGCAGCGCATCCTGATGCTGGGCGGCGCGCCCGACATAAAGCCCAAGGACTTCACCCCGGCCGCCACCGTGCCCGAGATGCTGCGCAAGGACCTGGCCACCGAGTACGAGGTGCGCGCCGCGCTGAAGGAAGGCGCCGCGCTGTGCGAGCGCCTGCAGGACTACGTCAGCCGCGACATCCTGGTCGCGCAGCTGCACGACACCGAGGAAGACCACGCCTACTGGCTGGAGAAGCAGCTCGGCCTGATCGACAAGATCGGCCTGCCGAACTACCTGCAGTCGCAGTTGGGCTGACGGAGCCGCAGCCGGCTCAGCCCGCGGTCCGCTCCCGGACGAAGGCCACGAAGCGTGCCAGCGCCGGCGACGGCGCCCCTTCGGGCCAGACCAGGCTGGTCTCGCACGCCGGCAGTTCCGCGCGCCGGCGCCCGGCCACTGCGAGCTGCGCCGCCTCGCGGTAGACCACCCCCTCGCGCCGGAAGCGCGTCACGCTGGCCGGCACCCAGGCCAGGCCGATGCCGCCCCAGACCAGGTTGACGATGGTCTGCATCTGGATCGCCTCCTGCGCCACCTGCGGCACCGCGCCGTGCGCGCGGTACAGCGCCAGCACGGCGTCGTGCAGCGAAGGCAGGATGCGCCGCGGGAACAGCACCAGCGGTTCGGCCAGCACGGCGGCCAGCGGCGGCCGCGCGGCCCGGGCCAGCGCATGGCCGGCCGGCAGCGCCAGCACCAACGGCTCCCGGCCCACGGCCAGCCGCGCCAGCCCGGCCGGCGCCTGGCCGGGCGAATGCAGCATCAGCCCGGCGTCGATCGCGCCGCGCGCGAAGGCGTCGAGCTGCACGTCGCCGGTCGCCTCCACCAGTTCCAGCGCCACGCCGGGGCATTGCGCGTGGAAATCCCGCACCCAGGCCGGCAACTGCTCGAAGCCCGCCGTGGACACGAAGGCCAGCCGCACGCGGCCGACCTCGCCGGCCGCCGCCGCGCGCGCCAGCGCCGGCAGCGCCGCGGCCCGCGCCAGCAGGTCGCGCACCTGCGGCGCCAGCGCCTCGCCGGCGGCCGTCAGCGCCACGCGGCGGCGGGTGCGCTCGAACAGCGCGGCGCCCAGGCCGCGCTCCAGCCGGGCGATCGCCTGGGTCAGCGGCGGCTGCGTCATGTGCAGGCGCCGGGCCGCGCGGCCGAAGTGCAGCTCCTCGGCCAGCACCGCGAACTGGCGCCAGACACGCAGGTCGGGCGGGGCTTCTTTCATACGCGGAGGATATCAATCGCCACGACCGAAGCGATTGGAACCAATCAGGCTTCGTTGCCATACTGGCCGCTCATCCCCACCCAAGAGAGAGACGAAGCGATGGAAACGAAACCGGTCCAGATCGACCGCCCGAATCGGCGTTCGGCCAACATCACCGAGGGCAAGTCGCGCGCGCCCAACCGCTCCATGTTCTACGCCATGGGCTACGAGGAGGAAGACTTCCGCAAGCCCATGGTCGGCGTGGCCAACGGCCACAGCACCATCACGCCCTGCAACAGCGGCCTGCAGAAGCTGGCCGACGCGGCCATCGCCGGCATCGAGGAGGCCGGCGGCAACGCCCAGGTGTTCGGCACGCCCACCGTGGCCGACGGCATGGCCATGGGCACCGAGGGCATGAAGTACTCCCTCGTCAGCCGCGAGGTCATCAGCGACTGCATCGAGACCTGCGTGCAGGGCCAGTGGATGGACGGCGTGCTGGTGGTCGGCGGCTGCGACAAGAACATGCCCGGCGGCATGATGGGCATGCTGCGCGCCAACGTGCCGGCCATCTACGTCTACGGCGGCACCATCCTGCCCGGCCGCTACCAGGGCCGGGACCTGAACATCGTCAGCGTGTTCGAGGCGGTCGGCGAGAACGCCGCCGGCAAGCTCAGCGACCACGACCTGAAGGAGATCGAGCGCCGCGCCATCCCCGGCACCGGCTCGTGCGGCGGCATGTACACGGCCAACACCATGTCCAGCGCGTTCGAGGCGCTGGGCATGAGCCTGCCCTACTCGTCCACCATGGCCAACCCGCACGACGAGAAGCAGAACTCGGCCCGGGAGTCGGCCAAGGTGCTGATCGAGGCGATCCGCAGGAACCTCAGGCCGCGCGACATCGTCACGCGCGAGGCCATCGAGAACGCGGTGGCCGTGATCATGGCCACCGGCGGCTCGACCAACGCGGTGCTGCACTTCCTGGCGATCGCGCATGCGGCCGGCGTGCAGTGGTCGATCGACGACTTCGAGCGCGTGCGCCGCAAGGTGCCGGTGATCTGCGACCTCAAGCCCAGCGGCAAGTACCTGGCCGTGGACCTGCACCGGGCCGGCGGCATCCCGCAGGTCATGAAGATCCTGCTGAACGCCGGCCTGCTGCACGGCGGCTGCATGACCATCACCGGCAAGACCATCGCCGAGACGCTGGCCGGCGTGCCCGACCAGCCGCGCGCCGACCAGGACGTGATCCGCCCGATCGACCGGCCGCTGTACGCGCAGGGCCACCTGGCGATCCTGAAGGGCAACCTGTCGCCCGAGGGCGCGGTGGCCAAGATCACCGGGCTGAAGAACCCCGTGATCACCGGCCCGGCCCGCGTGTTCGACGACGAGCAGTCCGCGCTCCAGGCCATCCTGGACGGCCGGATCCAGGCCGGCGACGTGATGGTGCTGCGCTACCTGGGCCCCAAGGGCGGTCCCGGCATGCCCGAGATGCTGGCCCCCACCGGCGCGCTGATCGGCGCCGGCCTGGGCGAGTCGGTGGGCCTCGTCACCGACGGCCGCTTCTCCGGCGGCACCTGGGGCATGGTGGTCGGCCACGTGGCGCCGGAGGCCGCGGCCGGCGGCACCATCGCCTTCGTGCACGAGGGCGACTCGGTCACCATCGACGCGCACCAGCTGAAGCTGGAGCTCAACGTGCCCGAGGACGAACTGGCCCGGCGCCGCGCCGGCTGGACGCCGCCGGCCCCGCGCTACGTGCGCGGCGTGCAGGCCAAGTTCGCGTTCAACGCGTCCAGCGCCAGCAAGGGCGCGGTGCTGGACGACTACGCCGCCTGACTCAGCGCGGCCGGCCCGGGCGCTGGCCCAATGCCGCACGCGTGCGCGCGACGCGCGCCTGCCTGCGCGCCTGGTCGCGCTCGGCGGCCTTGCGGCGGGTGTAGCCGCTGCGGTCGGCCCAGGTCCACCACAGCGCGGCCAGGGCGAACGGCGCCAGCACCGTCCACCAGTTCCAGCCGGCGACGGGGCCGACCCCGCCCCACTTGAGCAGCAGCAGCACGATTCCGAGTCCGAGCAGGTACATGGTGGCGGCGTCCTTCCGTGCGGGCCGGGCCTCCGCAGACCCGCTCCCTACAATGCCGCGGAACACTGTAGCGCAATGCCCCGACCCCGCTCCCCGCGATACCTGCTGCCGGCCGCCGCGCTGGCCGTCGCCTGCATGGGCCTGCCGGCGCAGGCCGACCAGGCGCTGGCCGCCGCCAGCAACTGCATGGGCTGCCACCGCATCGACAAGCGCCTGGTGGGCCCGCCGTTCAAGGACATCGCCGCCCGCTACCGGGGCGACCAGACCGCCGTGGACCGGCTGGCCGCCAAGATCCGCCAGGGCGGCACCGGCGTCTGGGGCGTGCAGCACATGCCGGCCAATCCGCAGGTCAGCGAGGCCGACGCCAGGAAGCTGGCGGCCTGGGTGCTGTCGCTGTAGCGGGCGGGCCCGCCCGCCGCCGGGCATTCGTCTTGCATGGCCGGCGCGCTCCTACAATCGCGCGCCTTTTCGCCCTCCGACCCGTCCATGTCCGACCCGACCCTGCCCAAAGCCTCGCCGCTGCGCCCGCTGCCCAAGCTGATCTTCGCCAGCCGCTGGCTGCAGCTGCCGCTGTACCTGGGCCTGATCGTCGCGCAGGCGGTCTACGTGGTGCACTTCCTGGTCGAACTGACACACCTGGTCGAGGCCGCGTTCGGCAACCAGCATGCGCTGCAGGCGCTGATCAACGGCATCGGCTACAAGACCGACGCGCCGATCACCGTGCTGAACGAGACGGTGATCATGCTGGTGGTGCTGGCGCTGATCGACGTGGTGATGATCTCCAATCTGCTGATCATGGTCATCGTCGGCGGCTACGAAACCTTCGTCAGCCGCATGCACCTGGAAGGCCACGAGGACCAGCCCGAGTGGCTGAGCCACGTCAACGCCTCGGTGCTGAAGGTCAAGCTGGCCATGTCCATCATCGGCATCAGCTCCATCCACCTGCTCAAGACCTTCATCAACGCCGACAACTACAGCGACAAGGTGCTGATCGCGCAGACCACGATCCACGTCGTGTTCCTGCTGTCGGCCATGGCCATCGCCTTCACCGACCGGCTGATGGCGCCGGTGGCCGAAGAACACCACTGATTCATTCTTCCGCCGCGCCGCGCGGCGCGGCCGGGCGCCGCGTGCCGGCCTGCAGGCCGGAGAAGATCGGCCCCTGCACGGCGCCCGGGATCTCCAGCGGCATGCTGGCGATGCGCCCGGCCTCGGCCGCCGGCAGGCCGAGGCCGGCCAGCACGCAGCGCACCAGCTGCTCGGCATGGTGGGCGCGCGTCGGCTCCGTCAGCATGGTCTCGATGCCGTAGAAGATCGCGCCCAGCACGAGGTCGCGCGCCACCCGCACGTCGTCCACCGCCAGGCGCCGGCCGGCCATGGCCTGCTCCAGGTCCCGCATCAGGTAGACGTCGATCAGCTGCCCGCGCGTGGCGATGCGCGTGCCCGCCTGCGTGATGAAGCGGCCCCACAGCGGATAGCGCAGCGCCATCTGCATGTACAGCCGCGTGCCGGTGGCGAAGCGCTCGACCGGATCGTCCAGGTGCAGCACCAGCGGATCGACGATCTGCAGCACCTCGTCGCTCATCGCCGTGGCCAGCGCGAACAGCAGCTCCCCGGTGGTCCGGAAGTGGTTGTAGAAGGTGCCGCGCGCCACCCCCGCCGCGGCGATGAAGTCGTCGATCACGGCCGCGTCGATGCCCTTGTCGGCGACGACCGCCAGCGCGCTCTGCAGCAGCCGCAGCCGCGTCTTCTCGCGCCGCAACGCCCCGACCCGGACCCGGTGGTCCTGCGCCTTCTCTTCGCTCTCGACTGGTGCCATGGGGCGCGAGCGTACACGAGCACCCGGGAGCGCCGCCGCCAGCGCGCAAGCTAGGGAAAGCACCTATCAAATAGCCCCCGAATCCGATTTGACGATTTCGTCATTTCGAATAGATTTCGTTCTGGACGAGTTGTCCAAAACGAACTGAGGAAGACCCAACATGAAGCTGCTACGCCACGGCCCCATCGGGGCAGAAAAGCCCGGCGCGCTGGACGCCGACGGCCAGCCGCGCGACCTGTCGCTGCTGGTGCCGGACTTCACGCCGGACTGGATGGCGCCCGACAAGCTGCGCGCGCTGGCCGCGATCGACCTGCGCCGCATGCCGCTGGTGCCGGCCGGCACCCGGCTGGGCGTGCCGGTGGCGGGCGTGCGGCAGTTCGTCGCCATCGGCCTGAACTACCGCAAGCACGCGGCCGAGTCCGGCCTGGAAGTGCCCAAGGAACCGGTGGTCTTCACCAAGGCGCTGACCTCGCTGGCCGGGCCGGACGACGACGTGGTGCTGCCCGAGGGCTCGGTCGCCGGCGACTGGGAGATCGAGCTGGGCGTGGTCATCGGCACCACGGCGCGCCGGGTGCCGGTGGCCCAGGCCCTGTCGCACGTGGCCGGCTACTGCCTGGCCAACGACGTGTCCGAGCGCGACTGGCAGATCAAGCGCAACGGCCAGTGGGGCAAGGGCAAGAGCTTCGACGGCTTCGGCCCGGTCGGCCCCTGGCTGGTGACGGCCGACGAGCTGCCGGACCCGCAGGCCATCCCGCTGGAGTTGTCGGTCAACGGCACCGTGCGCCAGCGCAGCAGCACGGCCGACATGATCTTCCCGGTGGCCGAGATCGTGTCCTACCTGAGCCAGTTCATGACCCTGCTGCCCGGCGACCTGGTGATCACCGGCACGCCCGAGGGCGTGGGCCTGGGCATCAAGCCGGCCCCGGTGTTCCTGCAGCGCGGCGACGTGATGCAGCTGAGCGCCGGCCCGCTCGGCACGCAGCGCCAGCGCGTCGTCTGACGCCGCCCTTCCCCCGACCACCACCACCGGAGACAACACCGTGCGCCGCACGGTGCGGGCGAGCCTTCGCCCGCGCACCAGGAGATCGCCATGACAGCCGCCACACCCCCGCGCCCCGACCAGCCCGCCGTGCACTCGGTCGACGAGTTCGTCTTCAGCGTGCCCGACCTCGCCGAGGCGCGCCGCTTCTACACCCACTTCGGCCTGGACGTGCGCGAGGAAGCCGGCGCCCTGGCGCTGTACACGCACGGCCACCCGCACCGCTGGGCGCGCATCCTCGCCGGGCCGTCCAAGCGGCTGCTGTGGCTCAGCCTGGGCATCCACGCCGAGGATGCGCCGCGCTTCGCGCAGCGCGCCGCGGCGCTGGGGGTGCCGGCCGCGGCGCCGCCGCCCGGTGCCGACGGCGACGGCCTGTGGCTGCGGGGCGCCGACGGGCTGCCGGTGCAGCTGCGCGTGGCCGGCAAGTGCTCGCCCTCGCAGCCGGCCCCGCGCGAGTGGCCGCCGGCGCCGGGCCATGGCGGCCGCGCGCCCAGCCGCAGCCAGGCCCCGGCCACGCGCCCGCTGTACCTCTCGCACATCCTGCTGTTCAGCGCCGACGTGGATGCGGCCCGCGCGTTCTACGAAGGCGTGCTGGGCCTGCAGCTGTCCGACCGCTCCGGCTCGGACATCGCCTTCCTGCACAGCCCGCACGGCAGCGACCACCACCTGATCGCGCTGGCCCGCTCCGGCGGCCCGGGGCTGCACCACAGCAGCTGGTGCGTGCCCTCGCTCGACGCCGTGGGCATCGGCGCGCAGCAGATGGCGCAGGCCGGCTACACCCGGGGCTGGGGCCTGGGCCGCCATGTGCTGGGGTCCAACTACTTCCGCTACGTGCGCGACCCCTGGGGCAGCTACGCCGAGTACTCCTACGACATCGACTACGTCGCCGCCGGCCAGGCCTGGCCGGCGGCCGACCACCCGCCCGAGGACGCGCTCTACGTCTGGGGCCCGGAGCTGCCGCCCGACTTCATCGCCAACCACGAACTGAACGCCCACTGACCCCGGAGACACCACCATGCAGCAGGACATCCCCTTCTACGACGTCGTCCAGATCGGCTACGGCCCGGTCAGCGAGATCATGGCCCTGGCCCTGGGGCGCCAGGGACGGCGCGTCGCCGTGTTCGAGCGCTGGCGCGAACGCTACCCGCTGCCGCGCGCGGTCTGCATCGACCACGAGCTGTACCGCGTGCTGGCGGCGCTGGGCATGGCCGGCGAACTGCCGGCCGTCAGCCACGCCGGGTCGGCCTACCGCTGGTTCAACGCCGAATGGAAGGAGCTGCTGTCGATCGACTGGGCGGCCGAATCCATCTCCGGCGGCCCCGAGGTCAACTTCGTGCACCAGCCCACGCTGGAGCAGATGTTCGACGACCAGGTCCGGGCCTGCCCCGGCGTGGAGCTGCACCTGGGCTGGGAGGCGGTCGCGGTCAGCCAGACCGCCGACTACGCCGAGCTGCGCCTGCGCTCGGTGGATGGCGGCGCCGAGCGCACCGTGCGCGCGCGCTACCTGATCGGCGCCGACGGCGCCAACAGCCTGGTGCGCCGGACCATCGGCTCCGCCCAGCAGGACCGCGGCTTCGAGGCCGACTGGCTGGTCATCGACGTGCTGCCGCACGAGGGCGTGGCGCTGGACATCCCGGCCGCCGCGCAGTGGTGCAACCCGGCGCGGCCGACCACCATCGTGCCGGCCGGCGTCAAGGACGGCCGCTATTTCCGCCGCTGGGAATTCATGCGCCTGCCGCACGAGACGCGCGAGGAGCTGGAGCACGAGGCCGTGGCCTGGCAACTGCTCGAACCCTGGGTACGGCCCGACCAGGCGACCATCGTGCGCCACAAGGTCTACACCTTCCGCTCGCTGCTGGCCGAGCGCTGGCGCGACGGCCGGCTGCTGATCGCCGGCGACGCCGCGCACGTGATGCCGCCCTTCATGGGCCAGGGCATGTGCGCCGGCCTGCGCGACGACTGGAACCTGGCCTGGAAGCTGGCCCTGGTGCTGGACGGCCGGGCCGACGACCGGCTGCTGGACAGCTACCAGCGCGAGCGCCTGCCGCACGTGAGCGACGTGATCGACCTGTCCATGTACCTGGGCCGGATCATCTGCATGCCCGACGCCGCCCGCGCCGCCGAGCGCGACGCGGCCTTCTTCGGCGGCCGGGCCGCGCCGCCGCCGGCCTTCCCGCGGCTGACCGACGGCATCCTGCGGCGCGGCGCCGACGGCGCGGTGCAGGCGCCGGCCGGATGGCTCAGCCCGCACGGCACGGTGCGCGCGGGGGCACGCCAGGGCCGGTTCGACGAGGTCGTCGGCCTGGGCTTCGTGCTGGTGTCGCGCACCGCGGCCGCCGAGGCCGCGCTGGGCGCGCCGCAGCGCGCGGTGCTCGACGCGCTGGGCGCCCGGCGCGTGGTGGTCACGCCGGCCGGCGCGCCGGCGGGCGACGGCACGGTGCAGGACCTGGACGGCAAGTTCCTCCCGTTCATGCAGCAGCTGGGCATCGACACCATGCTGGTGCGGCCCGACTTCTACCTGTACGGCGCGGTGGCGCACGGCGCCCAGGCCGGCCAGTTGGTCGACGACCTGGCGGTCGACCTGCGGCGCCACGGCGTGCAGCTGCCGGCCCCGGCCGCGCTGCGGGAGGCGGCATGAAGCCGGCCGTGGACGGGGCCGGCCCGGCCCGGCCCTCGCGCCGCACCGTCTTCGGCCACCTGGCCGCGGCGCTGGCCGCCGGCCTGGCCGGCACCGCGCACGCGGAAGAGGCCGCGGCCGGCGCCGGCGCGGCGCCCGCCACCTGCGCCTGCGGCCTGGTCGACGCCCATTCGCACTACCTGCCGCCGCAGTACGCGCGCGCCCTCGACGAGGCCGGGCTGGTCACGCTGGACGGCGGCTTCCCAGTGCCGGCCTGGTCGGAGGAGCAGGCGCTGCAGCACATGGACCGCCACGGCATCGAGGTGTCGATGCTGTCCGTGTCGTCCCCCACCGTCGGCTTCGTGCGCGACGCGCTGGCGCGCCGGCGCCTGGCGCGCAGCGTCAACACCTTCGCCGCGGAGCTGGTGCGCCGCAAGCCGGACCGCTTCGGCGCGTTCGCCACGCTGCCGCTGCCCGACGTGCCCGCCGCGCTGGAGGAGATCGCGCACGCGCTGGACGTGCTGCAGCTGGACGGCGTCGTGATGGAGACCAACGTGCACGGCATCTACCTGGGCGACGCGCGGCTCGACCCGCTGTTCGCCGAGCTGGACCGGCGCCGCGCGACGCTGTTCCTGCACCCGACCTCGCCGCCCTGCCTGGAGTCCGTCGGCCTGGGACGGCCGGCGCCGATCCTGGAGTTCCCGATGGACACCGCGCGCACCATCGCCGACCTGCTGTTCGCCGGCACGCTGACGCGCTACCCGCGCATCCGCGTCATCGTGCCGCACGCCGGCGGCGCGCTGTCGGCGCTGGCCGAGCGGATCGCGGCGTTCTCCACGCTGCCCTTCCTGCCGCAGCGCCCCGCCGGCGGCGCACAGGAGGTGCGCAGCGTGCTGCGCGCGCTGTACTACGACCTCGCGGGCTCCGCCAGCGACGACGCCATCGTGCGCCTGCGGCAGCTGACGACGCTGGACCACGTGCTGTTCGGCAGCGACTTCCCGTTCACGCCGGCCAGCGCCGTCGCGGCCAACGTGCAGGGCGTGCGCACGCTGCGCGGGCTCAGCCGCGCGGAGCACGAGGGCATCGCCCGCGGCAACGCGCTGCGCCTGTTCACCCGCCTGGCGGAACGGGCCGGCACCACGCCGACGGCCGCCCCGCCGGCCCGCGGAGGTTGACCTCGTCATATCCAAAAGTTAGAATGCCGGGCTTCTTGACAGCCAACAAGATATGTTGACTGCCTCGGCGCTACTCGCGGATCGATTCAGCATCCCGTCGCGGCGCCAGGCGCCCCCGCCGGGCCCTGCCCGGCAACCGGCTGGTTTTTCCAGCCACCTGCCGCCGCACCGCATCGCCCTGCTCAGCCCCCTCGGCCAGGCCCGCTGAGCAGCCGCCTTGCGTGACAGGCGCTGGTTGCGTCGCTGCCCGTCGTCTTCAGCGCCTGCCATGCGGCTGCGGATCGCGGCCGTCTGCGCACGACATCCATCCAGACGGCCATTGCCCCAAGCCCGCCCACCAGGAGGAGGCCCGCCGCAATGGCAAAAGACATCCAGATCGACCACGTGTTCAAGGTCTTCGGCGACGACCCGCAGGCCGCGATGGCCCTCGTGCGCCAGGGCCGCAGCAAGCAGGAGATCCTGGCCGAGACCGGCCAGTCCATCGGCGTGTTCGATGCGCACTTCGAGATCAAGGCCGGCGAGATCTTCGTGATCATGGGCCTGTCGGGCTCGGGCAAGTCCACGCTGGTGCGCCTGCTGAACCGGCTGATCGAGCCCAGCGCCGGCCGCGTCGTGATCGACGGGCAGGACATCTTCCGGCACTCCGACCGCCAGCTGCGCGCGCTGCGGCGCAAGGACATCAGCATGGTGTTCCAGTCGTTCGCGCTGATGCCGCACATGACGGTGCGCGACAACACCGCCTTCGGCCTGGAGCTGGCGGGCGTGGACAAGGCCGCGCGGCTGGCGCAGGCCGACGCGGCGCTGGCCCAGGTCGGCCTGGCCGGCTGGGGCGACAGCTACCCGGACGAGCTCTCCGGCGGCATGCAGCAGCGCGTCGGCCTGGCGCGGGCGCTGGCCTCGGACCCGTCCATCCTGCTGATGGACGAGGCCTTCTCGGCGCTGGACCCGATCATCCGCACCGACATGCAGAGCGAGCTGCTGCGGCTGCAGCAGGTCAAGCGCCGCACCATCGTGTTCATCTCGCACGACCTGGACGAGGCCATGCGCATCGGCGACCGCATCGCCATCATGAAGGACGGCCAGGTGGTGCAGGTCGGCACGCCCGAGGAGATCCTGCGTGCGCCGGCCAACGACTACGTGCGCAACTTCGTGCGCGGCGTCGACGCCGCCAAGGTGTTCAAGGCCGCCGACATCGCCCGGCGCAGCCAGGTGGTGGTGGCCGAGTCGCCCACCCGCGGCGCGCGCGCGGCGCTGTCGATGCTGGAAGGCCAGGACCGCGAGTTCGCCTACGTGGTCGATCCGCAGCAGCGCTTCCTGGGCATGGTCTCGGGCGACTCGCTGCGCACCGCGCTGAAGGGCCACGATGGGCCGCTGGGCCTGCAGCACGCCTTCCTGCCCGGCGTGCAGACGGTGGCCGCGATCCACCCGGTGAACGAGCTGTTCGGCCAGGTCGCGCAATCGCCCTGGCCGCTGCCGGTGGTGGACGGCCAGGGCCGCTACCTGGGCGCCATCAGCAAGACCACGCTGCTGCGCTTCATGGACAAGGGCAGCGATTGAGCCACGACGAGAGGAGAACCATCCGATGAACGAGTACCCGGACACCACCCCCGCCGCCGCCGAGACCGATCCCTGGGCCGCCGTCGAGAGCGCCCCCGAGGCGCCGCCGCAGGCCCCGGCCGCCGACGCCGCGGACACCCTGGCCGCGCCCGCCGCCGCCGCGGACGACGCCTGGTCCGGCAGCACCGACGCCGGCAGCGGCGACTGGCTGGCCGGCAGCGCCGGCGCGGCGCCCGACGCCGCCGCCACGCCCGACGGCTTCTCGCTGTCGCAGCTGTGGGACGGCAGCCTGCCGGTGCAGGACTGGATCAACGGCGGCCTGGCCTGGGCGGTGGAGCATTTCCGCCCGTTCTTCCAGGCCGTGCGCGGCCCGATCGACGCCACGCTCTCGGGCGTGGAGTCCGGGCTGCTGTCCGTGCCGATGCCGGCCATGGTGGCGCTGCTGGCGCTGATCGCCTGGCAGTGCGCGGGCCGCGCCGTGGCCGTCGGCGCCGTGGTCTCGCTGCTGCTGGTGGGCATGCTGGGCATCTGGCCCGAGGCCATGGTCACCCTGTCCCTGGTGCTGACCTCGCTGGCCTTCTGCCTGGCCATCGGCCTGCCGCTGGGCATCCTGCTGGCGGCCAGCGACCGCGCCAACCGCATCACCCGCCCGCTGCTGGACGCGATGCAGACCACGCCGGCCTTCGTCTACCTGGTCCCGGTGGTCATGCTGTTCGGCATCGGCAACGTGCCGGGCGTGATCGTGACCATCGTGTTCGCGCTGCCGCCGCTGGTGCGGCTGACCACGCTGGGCATCCGCCAGGTGCGGCCCGACCTGATCGAAGCCGCGCGCGCCTACGGCGCCTCGCCCTGGCAGCTGCTGGCCAAGGTGCAGCTGCCGCTGGCCCTGCCGTCCATCATGGCCGGCGTCAACCAGGCGCTGATGCTGTCGCTGTCCATGGTGGTGATCGCCTCGATGATCGCCGTCGGCGGCCTGGGCCAGATGGTGCTGCGCGGCATCGGCCGGCTGGACATGGGCCTGGCCACCGTGGGCGGCCTGGGCATCGTGCTGCTGGCGATCCTGCTGGATCGCATCACCCAGGCCATGGGCCAGCCGCGCCGCGGCGCGCGCCACTGGTGGCAGACCGGCCCGGCCGGCCTGGTCTGGCGCGCGCTGCAGCCCAAGGCGCCGCCGGCCCCCGCGGCCGGCGACACGACCTCGGCCGAGACCGTGCTGGCCGCACGCATCCACTGAACCCAGACCCCAGAAAGGAGCCTCGCATGACCTTCCCGTCCGTTCTTCCCCGCTGGCGCGGCCTGATCGCCGCCGGCCTGCTGGCCGCCGGCGCCGCCGCCACGGCCACCGCGCAGGACCTGCCCGGCAAGGGCGTCACCGTGCAGCCGCTGCAGAGCTCGATCGCCGAGGAGACCTTCCAGACGCTGCTGGTCTCGCGCGCGCTCGCCCGGCTGGGCTACACCGTGCAGCCGATCCGCGAGGTCGAGTACCCCACGGCCCACGTCGCGATCGCCAACGGCGACGCCACCTTCATGGCCGACCACTGGGACCCGCTGCACGCGGACTTCTACAAGAACGCCGGCGGCGACGCCAAGCTCTCGCGCACCGGCGCCTACTCGCCCGGCGCGGCCCAGGGCTACCTGATCGACAAGAAGACCGCCGACGCGCACAAGATCACCAACATCGCGCAGCTGGCCGACCCGGCGATCGCCAAGCTGTTCGACACCGACGGCGACGGCAAGGCCGACATGACCGGCTGCAACCCCGGCTGGGGCTGCGAGGCCGTGATCGAGCACCAGCTCGACGCCTACAAGCTGCGCGCCCACGTGCACCACGTGCAGGGCAGCTACGCCGCGCTGATGGCCGACACCATCGCGCGCTTCAAGCAGGGCCGGCCCATCCTCTACTACACCTGGACGCCGTACTGGGTCAGCGGCGTGCTGCGCCCGGGCCGCGAGGTGACCTGGCTGCAGGTACCGTTCTCCTCGCTGCCCGGCGAGCAGGCCAAACTGGACACCAAGCTGCCGAACGGCCAGAACTACGGCTTCGTCATGAACACGCAGCGCATCGTGGCCAACAAGGACTTCGTCGCCAGGAACCCGGCCGCCGCCAAGCTGTTCGAGGTCATGCAGCTGCCGGTGGCCGACATCAACGCGCAGAACCTGCGCATGCGCGACGGCGAGAACAAGCCGGCCGACGTCGAGCGCCACACCGACGCCTGGATCAAGGCGCACCAGAAGACCTTCGACGGCTGGATCGACCAGGCGCTCAAGGCCGCGCACTGAAGCCCGCGCGGCTCACCAGGCCAGCCGCAGGCCGGCGAACGGCCGCGCCGCAGGCGCCGGCGGGCGATCGGCCGCGGCGGGGTCCTGGAAGTCGCGCAGCACGTCGTCGCGCAGCGCGATGAAGCGCGCGTCGCTGCGGTGGCGCGGGCGCGGCAGGTCCACGTCCACGATGCGGCGGATGCGGCCCGGGTGCGGCTGCATCACCACCACCTGGTCGCCCAGGAACACCGCCTCGTCCACGTCGTGCGTGACCAGCAGCATGGTGATGCGCTCGGCCTGCCAGATGCGCTGCAGCTCGTGCTGCAGCCGCGCGCGCGTGAGCGCGTCCAGCGCGCCGAAGGGCTCGTCCAGCAGCAGCACGCGCGGCCGGTTGACCAGGCCGCGCGCGATCGCCACGCGCTGCGCCATGCCGCCGGAGATCTGGTGCGGCCAGGACTTCTCGAAGCCCTGCAGCCCGACCAGCGCCACGTGCTCGGCCACGCGGGCGCGCTTGTCGGCCGGCGACAGCGGCGCGTTGCGCAGCCCGACCGCGATGTTCTGCTCCACCGTGAGCCAGGGGAACAGCCGGTGGTCCTGGAACACGATGCCGCGCTCGGGCCCGGTGCCGGCGATCGGCCGGCCGTCCAGCGTGATGCGGCCTTCGTACTGCGCCTCCAGGCCCAGCACCAGCCGCAGCAGCGTGGACTTGCCGCAGCCGCTGGCACCCACGATGCTGACGAAGCGCCCGGCCGGCACGTCCAGGTCGATGTCCTGCAGCACCTGCAGCGTGCCGCCCTCGGCCTGGGCGCTGGCGTAGCGCTTGCCCAGCCGGTGGATGCGCAGCGCGCTGTGCGTGGCCGGCTGCGCGGCCGTTGGAAAGGTGGCGGTGTCGCCCATGTCTGGTTGCTCCCTCGTCGTGGTTCAGGTTCAGGCCGCGCGGCCCAGCCAGCGGCCCAGGCGCCGCTCCAGCGCGCGTGCCGAGGCGTTCATGGCCCAGCCGACCAGGCCGATCACCACCATGCCGAACAGCACCAGGTCCATGCGGAAGTGCTCGCTGCCCTCGATCAGCGTGTTGCCGATGCCGCGCCCGGCGACCAGCAGGTATTCGGCGCCGATGGTCGCCAGCCAGGAATAGATCAGCGCCAGGTACACCCCGGTGAAGATGGCCGGCAGCGCGGCCGGCAGCACCACCTCGGCGACGGTCTGCCAGCGCGTGTAGCCGCAGACGCGCGCCACCTCCAGCAGCGCCGGCGGCGTGCCGCGGATGCCGTCGCAGGTGTTCACCACCACCGGCACCAGCGCGGCCAGCGACAGGAACACCACCTTGGCCACGTCGCCCAGCCCGAACCACACCGAGATCAGCGGGATCCAGGCGAACAGCGAGATCTGCTTGAAGGTGTGGAAGCTCGGCCCCACCAGCCGGCCGAACCAGGGCGACAGCCCCAGCAGCGCGCCCAGCACCAGACCGCCCAGCGTGCCGATCAGAAAGCCGGCGGCCTCGCGCGCCAGGCTGGCCGCCAGCGCGCGCCACAGCGTGCCGGCGCTGATCTGCTCCCAGGCCGTGGCCAGCACCGTGCCGGGCGGCACCAGCAGCACGGAGTCGACCCACCCATGGCGGGCCGACAGCCACCACAGCGCGACGGCCGCCAGCGGCAGCACCGCGCCGCGCCAGCGGCCGGCCGACCGCGGGCGCAGCGGCGCCGGGCCGGCGCGCCCGGCGCCGTCGGCCGCGTTCACGGGAGGACCGTCGCCGCTACGGGCTGCGGTGCGAACCTCTTCGGGCGGCCGGGCGGGGCGCACCGGTGCACCCTCGGGCCTGCGGCCCGGTCCCTCCGGGAGGGAATGAGCCCCTTCGGGCGGCCGGGCGGGGTGCACTGATGCACCCTCGGGCCTGCGGCCCGGTCCCTCCGCGAGGGAATGAGCCCCTTCGGGCGGCCGGGCGGGGCTCATGCCGCACCTCCCCCCAGCGCCGCGCGCCGGCTGGCGTGGCTGCGGCCGGCGCGGGCCTCGGCCCGGTCCAGCACGCGGTCGATCGCATAGCCGATGGCGCCGACCACGATCACCGCCGCCATCACCTGGTCCAGCTGGAACAGCTGGCGCCCGTAGACGATCAGGTAGCCCAGGCCTTCGCTGGACGCGACCAGCTCGACCACCACCAGCGACAGCCAGGCCTTGGTGAAGCCCAGGCGCAGGCCGGTGAACAGCGTCGGCACGGCGTGCGGCAGCACGATCTCCAGCACCTGCTGGCGCCGCGTGAAGCCCATCACGCGGCCGACCTCCAGCAGCGCCTGCGGCGTCTGGCGGAAGCCCTGCAGCGTGTTCAGCGCCACCGGCACCAGCGCGGCCTTGGCGATCAGGATGTACTTGAGCGGCTCGCCGATGCCGACCAGCAGCAGCACGAACGGCAGCCAGCCCAGCACCGGGATCTGCACCAGCGCGTTGAAGCTCGGCAGCAGGTAGGCCTCGGCCCGGCGCGACAGGCCCATGGCCGTGCCCAGCAGCAGGCCCAGCGACGCGCCGGCGGCGAAGCCCACGAGCACGCGCCGCAGGCTGGCCGAGACGTGCAGCCACAGCTCGCCGTTCGTCGCCAAGTCGCGCAGCGTCTCCCCCACGAACTGGGGCGGCGGCAACACCTGCGGCGCGATCCAGCCCTGCGCGGCGCCGACGAACCACAGCGCCAGCAGCGCCGCCGGCAGCAGCCAGGGCGCCAGCAGGCAGGCCAGGCGCCGGGCGTGGCGGCCGGGCGCGACACCCGCGGCCCCCGCGGCGGCCGGTCGCGCCGAGGACTGTGCCTGTGCCTGGGCACGGGTGCGCCAGCGCGTGGCGGGACCGGCTGGCAGCGGTGCGGCCAGGCGGCCCCCCGCCGGCAACGCGGCCAGGGATTGCTCCGTCCGCATGGCTCAGCGCTGCGCCACCGCGGCGCCGCCGGCGACCGCGCGGCCCTTGGCGTCGTAGGCGCTCCAGTAGCCTTGCAGGCCCTGCTTCTTCAGCGCGGCGTCCAGGTACCGGGGCTCGAACCAGTCGTCCACGCTCACGGGGCGGCGGATCAGCCTGAGCTTGAGCGCATCGTCGACCACGGCCTGGTAGCGCGCGCGCAGGAACTCGTCGAGCAGCGGCGAGTTGCGCTCGGCCAACGGCTGGCCCTCGAACTCGGCCCGGAACGACGCCACCGGCGTGCCGCTCCGGGCCCACAGCGCGAACAGCGCCTCGCGGTTCTTCTCGTCGGAGGCCCAGCGCGCCGCGCGCACGAACACGTCGACCACGCGCTGCGTCTCGGCCGGGTGGGCGCGCTCGAACTCGCCGCGCACCAGCAGCGCCGCCTGGCGCGTGAAGGCCGGGTCCTGCCCCTGGGTGGAATAGACGACGCGGGCCAGCCCCTGGTCGCGCACCTTGAACCATTCCGAGCCGCCGAAGGCCGCGTCCACGCCGCCCGAGACCAGCGCCGCCTGCGCGCTGCCGGTGTCCAGGTTCACGCCCTTGAGGTCGCGCTCGGCCAGGCCGTGGGCGGCCAGCACGTTGATCGCGACCAGGTGGCCGTTGGTGCCGCGGAAGATCGAGACCTTGCGGCCCTTGAGGTCCTGGATCGAGCGGATGTCCGATGTCGGCGGCACCACCACGTACAGGTTGTTGCGCGTGCCGCTGGCCAGCAGCAGCCGGGTGTCCAGCCCGTTGGCGCGGCCGACCAGCGAGGGCAGGTCGCCCTGGTAGGCGAAGTCGATCTGTTTGTTCGACAGCGCCTCGTTGACGGCCGGGCCCGCGCCCTTGAAGAAGAACCACTCGACGCGGGTGCCGGAGTTCCTGAACTCCTCCTCCAGCCACTGCTGGCTGCGCGCCACGCCGCCGGGCGAGCCGCCCCAGGTGACGGGATCGCCGCCGCCGGCCGTGGCCACGCCGATGCGGATGGCGTCGGGCGCCGCCTGCACGGCGGCCGCGGCAGCCAGGCCGATGACGGCCGCCAGCGCGGCGCCCCAGCGCCGCAGGTTGGAAAGCGGGAAATGCATGCCGGTACTCCTTGGTGGCGCGACGGATCAGGCGGCGGCGCCCGGCAGGCCCAGCCTGCGGCCGACCTCGGTGCCGTCGAAGAAGCGCGGATTGGCCTCGGTGTAGAAGCGCAGCGGATTGCCGAACACGAAGGCGCGGAAGTCCTGCGCCGAGATCACGCCCTGCTCCACCAGGTCCCAGGTCTCGGCCAGCGGCTCGGTGAACTCGGGCACGTCCCAGTGGCCCACGTCGGACGACCAGATCGCGTTGATCTTCACGCCGCCCGGGTGCACGCGGTGGTTGAACGCCGCGGCCACCGTGCGGTCGTCGGCCTCGGAGCCGAAGAAGAACGGGTCGACCCAGCGCGCGCGGATGTCGTCGGCCTTCTCGATGCCGGCCAGCGCGAAGTCGTCGATCTCGTCCGCGCGCGGCTCGCGGCTGTGCGGCAGTGCCGAGATGCCGAGGCTGTCGCGCACCAGCGTGCGCTTGTCCACGGCGCGGCCCTGCAGCAGTTCGGCGCCGTGGCGGTCGAACAGCGCGGCCAGCAGTTCCACGTCGACCTCGGCCGGGTCGTAGTTGCGCACCGCCTCGCGGTTGCGCTTCTCCCAGCGGTCGACCAGGTGGGTGTAGACGTGCGAGCCCCAGTCCGCCCCGCCCTCCAGCAGCCCCACGCGCAGCCCCGGGAAGCGCCGCGTGACGCCGCCGAAGAACAGCGCCTTGGCGAAGGCCTGCGACCCGTCGGCGAAGTGGCCGACGTGGTTGAACATGTAGTTGCTGATCGAATGCCGGCCGGTCCAGCCCTGGCTGCCGTAGTGCGTTGTCACCGGCACGCCCAGCTCCACCACCCTGGCCCAGAACGGGTCGTAGTCGTGCGGGCTGTCGATGCCGTAGAAGTCGATGTAGGCCGCGTGCTTGGCCACCTCGGGGTGCTGCGCCTTCGGGTACTGCGCGGCGATCGCCGGGATCGGCCGGCGCACGCCGCCGGGGATGTTGATGACCTTCAGGCCCAGCGTGTGGACGGCGAACTCCAGTTCCTCGATCGCTTCCTGCGGCGTGTGCATCGGGATGCCGGCCACCGGCGTGAGGCGGTCCGCGTACTTGCGGTACTGGTCGGCATGGAAGTGGTTCAGCGCGCGGTGCAGCGGCTGGCGGTACTCGGTGCCGGCCGCGGCCGGCGACAGCACGTCGTTGGGGAACAGCACCGAGTAGTCCGAGCCCTGCTCGGCCAGGCGCTCGTACAGCAGCGCCGGGATGGTGTAGGTCGCCAGGTCGTAGGTGTTGCGCGTGACGCGGGCCCACCACGGCGCGCGCAGCGTGCGGTGGTGGGCCCGCTCGGCCGGCGTCTGCGCGTACCAGTCGCGGCCGTCGCCGTCGCGCGTGACGAAGCGCCCGCCGAGCGCGCGGCGCAGCGCGTCGACGAGCTGGGGGCCGCCGTACTGGGCGATGTAGTCCTCCAGCACCGGCGCGTAGTCGTTGACGTGCACGTCGGTGTCGATCACGGGGTGGTCCAGCCGGGCCTTCAACGCGGCCGAGCGGGAGGCTTTCAGGGGATGGATGCGGGTGTTCATGCGAGGGCTCCTTGTCGCGGCAGGGGTGCCGGGAGACGCATGGTCCGCGGCGCGCGGCGGCCGGACAACGAAGCGTTCCGCATGTCGATGCACGCGCGGCGGATAAGCGCCGCGCCCGCGGTTTTCCGCGCAAGGGTCTGCGGTTTTCTTCGTTCACGCCGCGCGCGGCGGCCCGGACACTGCCCTCCTCTTCTTCGACGGCAGGAGGCCGGCATGACCATTCAAGCCATCAACGTGCGCAACCAGTTCCGCGGCACGGTGAAGGAAATCATCCGCGGCGACGTGGTGTCCGAGGTGGACGTTGAGACGCCCTGGGGCATCGTGACCTCGGTGATCACCACGCGCTCGGTGGACGAGCTGGCGCTCGCGCCCGGCTCGGACGTGGTCGCGCTCGTCAAGTCGACGGAGGTGTCGATCGCGAAGCTGTGACGGCACCGCCCCGCGCAACGCGCGGGACCGTCCGTCAGATGTCGTAGTCCGCCGTCGCCACGTCCGGCCCCGCGGCCATGGCCTGCTCGACCACGCGGCGCTTGAGCGTGGGCGCGAACGACTCGATCAGCGTGTACACGTAGCCGCGCAGGTAGGTGCCGCGGCGCAGCGCCAGCTTCGTGAGGTTGATGCCGAACAGCGCGCCGGCGTCGATCGCGCGCAGCTGCGTGTCGCGCTCGGCCTCGAACGCGATCGAGGCGACGATGCCCACGCCCATGCCCAGCTCCACGTAGGTCTTGATCACGTCGGCGTCCATCGCGCTGAGCACGATGCGCGGCACGATGCGCTGGCGCGCGAAGGCCTCGTCGATGTGGCTGCGGCCGGTGAAGCCGGCGCCGTAGGTGATCAGCGGATGCCGCGCCAGCCGCTCCAGCGTCAGCGGCCCGTCCAGCAGCGGATGCCGCGGCGGCACGACGACCGCATGCGTCCAGCGGTAGCACGGCAGCGCCACCAGCTCGGGGTACTGCGCCAGCGCCTCGGTGGCGATGCCGACGTCGGCCTGGCCGGACAGCAGCATCTGCGCGACCTGCTGCGGCGAGCCCTGGTGCAGGTGCAGCCGGACGTTGGGGAACTGCAGCCGGAACTCCTGCACCGCGCCGGGCAGCGCATAGCGCGCCTGCGAGTGCGTGGCCGCGATCGACAGCGCGCCGCTCTGCTGCGCCACGAACTCCTGCCCGGCCGTGCGCAGGTTGTGGCTGCCCTGCAGGATGGATTCGATGATCGGCAGCACGTGCGCGCCGGGCTCGGTCAGCCCGGTCAGGCGCTTGCCGGCGCGCACGAACAGCTCGATGCCGAGCTCCTCCTCCAGTTCGCGGATCTGCCGGCTCACGCCGGGTTGCGAGGTGTGCAGCGCATGGGCGACCTCGGTCAGGTTGAAGCCGCAGCGCACGGCCTCGCGCACGGAGCGCAGTTGCTGGAAATTCATCCGGCGGCATTGTTCTGGCGCCGGGCATGGAAGCCAACGAATGAATCGTTGGTTGCTTATCGCGGAAATGTCTCAGGAGCGGCGCCTCGGCCACACTCAGAAACCCGCCAGCACCACCTTGCCGCGCGCGTGCTGGGTCTCCACCAGCGCATGGGCGCGGCGCAGGTTGGCGGCGTCGATCGTGCCGAGATGCGTACCCAGCGTGGTGCGCAGCGTGCCGGCGTCGACCAGCGCGGCGACCCGGTCCAGCAGCGCGTGCTGGCGCGCCATGTCGGTCGTCTGGTGCTGCGAGCGGGTGAACATGAACTCCCAGTGCAGCGACAGGCTCTTGTTCTTCAGCGCCCGCACGTCCAGCGCCGCGGGATCGTCGATCAGCGCCAGCCGGCCCTGCGGGCGCAGCGCCTCGACCAGCTGCGCATAGTGGTGCTCGGTGTGCGTGAGGCTGGCCACCAGGTCGACCTGCGGCACGCCCGTGCCCGCCAGCCCGGCGGCCAGCGGCTGGCCGTGGTCCACGACGTGGTGCGCGCCCAGGCCGCGGACCCAGTCGGCCGTCTCGGGCCGCGACGCGGTGCCGATCACCGTGAGCTGCGTCAGCCGGCGCGCCAGCTGCGTCAGCATCGAGCCCACGCCGCCGGCCGCGCCCACGATCAGCAGGCTCTGCCCGGCGCCGCCGCCCTCGGGCACGCCCAGGCGGTCGAACAGCAGTTCCCAGGCCGTGATCGCGGTCAGCGGCAGCGCGGCGGCCTGCGCGGCATCCAGGCTGCGCGGCTTGCGGCCGACGATGCGCTCGTCCACCAACTGGTACTCGGCATTGCTGCCGTGGCGGTCGATGGCGCCGGCATAGAACACCTCGTCGCCGGGGCGGAACAGCGTCACCGCCGCGCCCACGGCCTGCACCGTGCCCACGGCGTCCCAGCCCAGCACGCGCGGCGCGGCGGCGGACGCGCTGGCACGCACCTTGGTGTCCACCGGGTTGACCGACACCGCCTGCACGCGCACCAGCAGGTCACGCGGGCCGGGCCGGGGCACGGGCAGGTCGATCTCGACGAGGGACTGCGGATCGTCGATCGGCAGGCCGGGGTGGACACAGGCAATGGCTTTCATGGGGTCTTCCCGTCACGAGTGGTTGGCGATGGCCGCCATCGTCGCGCCGCGCCACTGCGCGATAAACCCGCAGAATCGGACATCACTTTCATTCTTTGCGTGAAGATCATGCGCCTGGAAGACCTGCAGCTGTTCGTGCGCACCGCCCTGCTCGGCAGCTTCTCCGAGGCCGCCCGCGAGGCCGACATGCTGCCCGGGCAGGTCAGCGCGGCCATCGTGCGCATCGAGCGCGGGCTGGGCGTGCGCCTGTTCGCGCGCTCCACGCGCAGCCTGCGCCTGACCGGCGAGGGCGAGCGCTACCTGCCCTTCGCGCAGGAGGCGCTGGCGCGGCTGGCCGAGGGCCGCGAGCAGTTGGACGGCGCGCCGGACGAGCCCGGCGGACCGCTGCTGGTGGCCGCCCCCTCGGACCTGGGCCGCAACGTCCTCCTGCCCTGGCTGGCCGAGTTCCGCCGCCGGCACCCGCGCGTGGCGCTGCGGCTGGCCCTGGGCGACCGCGTGAGCGACGTGTTCCGCGAACCGGTGGACGCCGCCATCCGCTACGCGCCGGTCCAGGACGCCAGCTTCGTCGCGCTGCCGCTGGCGCCGGCCAACCGCCGGGTGCTGGTGGCCGCGCCGCAGTACCTGCAGGCGCGCGGCCGCCCCGAGCGGCTGGACGACCTGGCACGGCACGACACGCTGGTCTACCTGCTCAGCAGCCGCGTGCACGACCGCTGGACCTTCGACGACCCCGCGAGCGGCCAGCGCCGCACGGTGCGCGTGCGCGGCGCCATCCACTGCGACGACGGCGACGCCGTGCGCCGGCTGGCCCTGGCCGGCGAAGGCATCGCCTACAAGTCCTGGCTGGACGTGGCGCGCGACGTGCGGGCGAAGCGGCTGGAGGTGCTGCTGCCGCAGTACGCGGGCGAGCCGGCACCGCTGCACCTGGTGTGCCCGCACCGGCAGCAGTACCGCAGCGCGGTGCGGCTGCTGCACGCGGCGCTGCGGGAGCGGCTGGCGGCGGCCGACACGGGCGCCTAGGTCCGTGGCGGCGCGGCGCCCGATGCGCTGCAGGCAGGCGGCGGCGCCCGCAGCCAGGGCGGCCTACCCCGCCCGCATCGCCGCCATCCCCTCCACCAGCCGCCGCGCCCCCAGCCCCAGCGGCCGCTCGCGCGACCAGACCACGTCCACGCACAGCAGCATGTGGTTGTCCAGGCTGCGCAGCGGCAGCTCGGCCAGGCGGCCGGCGTCCAGCCGCCACTGCACCAGGCTGCGCGGCAGCCAGCCCCAGCCCAGCCCGGCTTCGAGCAGGCTGCAGGCGGCCTCGGGGCTGTCGGTGTGCCAGACGTGGCGGCCGAACACCACGCGCGCGTCGGCCACGCCGGCGTCGCGGCCGGCGATCACGACCTGGCGCGTGCGCACCAGGTGGGCCTCGCCCAGGCCGCCGGCCTGGCCGGCCTGGCGCAGCAGCGCGTGCCCGGGGGCGACCACGGCCACCAGCGTCTCCTCGCCGACCTGCTGGAAGGCCTCGCGCCCGTCCAGCCGCGGGCGCTCGAACACCAGCGCCAGCTGGGCGCGGCCGGTGTGCAGCATGGCCAGCGCATCGGCCTGCGGCGCCGCCAGCACTTCCACGTCGAGCAGCGGATGCTCGGCCGCCAGCGCGGCCAGCGGCACGGTCCAGCGCGCCGACAGCAGCTCGGGCGCGATAACCAGCGTGAGCCGCTCCTCCAGCCCCTGGGTCAGCGCCAGCGCGTGGGCGTCGAGCTCGCGCAGCTGCAGCGCGAGCTGGCGCGCCTGCGGCTCCAGCGCCCGCGCGGCGGGCAGGGGCCGCGGCTCGCGGCCGGCGCGCTCGAACAGCGGCAGGCCGAGCTCGGCCTCCAGGTGGGCGACGGCCATGCTGACGGCCGAGGGCACCCGGCCCAGCGCCCGCGCGGCGGCCGAGAAGGAGCCGTGGTCCAGCACGGCCAGGAACAGCAGCACGTTGTCGGAAGTGAAGGCCATGGATGCCAATCTATCAGCGGATCTGACATGAGCTGACTTTTTCTTTCAGATTCCCTCGCATACAGTGGCGGCCATCATGCAGGGCATTCAACGCAAAGTCGTCTACGTCGGCCTCTACGAAGGCATCGCCATCCTCGTCACCAGCATCGGGCTGGGGGCACTGTCGGGCGCCGGCGCCGGCAAGTCCACGGCGCTGGCCGTGGCCTCGTCGGTCATCGCGGTGCTGTGGAACCTGGCGTTCAACACGCTGTTCGAGGCCTGGGAGGCGCGCCAGGCGGTGCGCGGTCGCTCGGTGGCGCGGCGCATCGCGCACGCCATCGGCTTCGAGGGCGGGCTGGCCGCGATCCTGGTGCCGCTGTTCGCCTGGTGGCTGGACGTGGGGCTGTGGCAGGCCTTCCTGTTCGACGCTGCGCTGCTGCTGTTCTTTCTGGTCTACACCTTCGCCTTCAACTGGTGCTTCGACCGGGTGTTCGGCCTGCCGGCCTCGGCGGCCGGCGGCGCGCAGCCGGCGTAACCCCAATACTGCGACAGGCGCGACTTCGCGCGCCATCGTGCGCGTACGCCTGTACGCCGCGCCGACGGGAGCGCTCCGCAGCGTCCTGGCGATCACGGCATCGATGCGCGCACATCGATCGTCCTCGGCGCACCCGAGCGAGGCGCATCGAGCAAGCCCTCGAGCCGAGGTTGCACGAAGCGACCACGCCGCTTGCCAACCATCTGCGGCGTGACGCGCCGTCGCTCGGCCACCACCTTGTTGCCCAGGCCATCGGCACCAGCCAGCACGATGCGCACCCGCCGAACGAGCGCCTGCGACGTCTTGCGACGCAGCGTCAGCGCCACGAGATCCTTGCGCTCCATCTCGGTCAACGCCCAAGGCACCTTGGGTCGCCCGCTCATTGCTGCCTCGTCGGGCACGCCACGGTATACGGCCGATCCCGGTGTGCAGCAGTAGCTCATCAGATTCCAGACTCACGACACCAGAGGATGCAGAGGTCATGAGCCGGAATCCTTGATCCGCATCCGCGGTTCACACGTCATGGTTTGTACGAATGTTCAAAAATTAATACGATCATTCAAATACGAGCATGACCCAACTCGCTCAGCCCTCGTCCCGTACACGCGTTCCCAACCCGCTGGACGGGTTCACCGTCGACCGAAGCCAGCTCCGCACCATCGGCCACGACCTGCAGCGCCCCGAATGCATCCTGGCCGAGCCCGACGGCACGCTGTGGTCGGCTGACGCGCGCGGCGGCGTGATGCGCATTGCCGTGGACGGCACGCAGCGCTTCATCGGCCAGCGTGCCGACTCGCGCTTCGAGAGCGCCACGGCCACCAGCAGCGCTGACATGGAGAGCAAGTTCACCACCGGCACGCTGCCCAACGGTCTGGCCTTCGCCGCCAATGGCGACATCCTGATTTCGAACTTCGGCACGGACCGACTGGAAGTGATGACCCGCGACGGCGACTCGCGCGTGCTGTACGACCGGATCGACGGCATGCCGATCGGCAAGGTCAATTTCGTGCTGCGGGACAGCAAGGATCGCATCTGGCTCACCATCTCCACGCGCGTGAACCCGTGGACCCAGGCCTCGCTCCACCCGGTGGCCGACGGCTATGTCGCCATCGTCGACCAGCACGGGCTGCGCGTGGTGGCCGACGGTTTCTACTTCACCAACGAGATCCGCTTCGATGCCGCCGAGGAGTGGCTCTACATCGTCGAGACCACCGGCCCGCACATCACGCGCATGCGCGTGGACGAGCGCGCGGACGGCGCGCGGCTGACCGACCGCGAAGTCTTCGGACCCAGCCATCTGGGCGGCAGTCCGGACGGCATCGCCTTCGACAGCCACGGCAACCTGTGGTGCACGCTGATCATGGTGGACCAGCTCATCGCGCTCACCCCCGAGGGCGACAAGCGCCTGCTGCTCGACGACGGCGACCCGGAAGCCTCCCGGGCACTGCTCGAACGCACGGCAGCCGGCACGGCCACCATGGACGACATGATGCGTGCAGCGGGCCCGATCGCCCCGTGGATGGCCAGCATCACCTTCGGCGGCCCGGATCTGCGCACGGTCTACCTCGGCAGCCTGCGCGGCACGACGATCCCGTATTTCCGTTCCCCTGTCGCCGGTCTGCCCATGGTTCACTGGCGATAGAGCCCCCATGAAGCCTGACACCGCCCCCCCTGTCCGCAAGCGGCCACCGATGCCGCCCCGCGTGGACCGGCGCGCCGCCATCCTGCTGGCGGCCGAAAAACTGTTCGCCCAGTACGGCTACCACGCCGTGTCGATCCGGCAGATCGCGGAAGAGGCCAAGGTCCCGGTGGCGCTGGTGAGCTACTACTTTGGCGCCAAGCACGAGCTGTTTCATGCCATCTTCGAGCACTGGAGCCCCACCATCGACGAGCGCCTGGTGCGCCTTCGGGCCGTGCCCATCGACCCAGCCGACCCGCGCACGCTGCCGCGCATCATCGAAGCCTTCATCGAGCCCGTGCTCGAACTGCGCGCCAGTCCGGAAGGCGAATACTACGCACTGCTGGTGGCGCGCGAGCTCTACAACGCCACCGAGGAGGCCTACCAGGTCCAGCGCGACTTCTTCGATCCGATGGCGCACGCCTTCATCGACGCGCTGCACGCGGCGCTGCCGCACACCACGCGCGGCCAGGCGGCCAAGGGCTATCAGCTCGCCATGGGCGTGCTGCTCACGCACCTGAGCGACGCGCGCATCGAGCGCCTCTCGCGCAACGAGATGCGGTGCGCCGACCCGGCTGCCGCGCCGATGCTCGTGAGCTTCATCGCCGCCGGCCTGCGTGCGGCGCTGCCTCGCCCCGGGACGCCAGCCGAAGACACCACAGCGTCCACGCGAGCCAGAGCCTGAAGACCCATGCCTGAACGGGCGCCGGCCATCCGACACCCACGACCCCATCCACATGCCCCCGAGGAGACAACCATGGCCCCGATCCACAACCACCGTGCCGCAGCCAGCCGCCCCGCCCTGCTCCAGCGGGCCGCGCTGGCAGCCCTTGCCGCGGCCGCCCTCGCGCCACTGGCCGCCCCCGCCCAGGGCGCGTACCCCAGCAAGCCCATCCGCGTCGTCGTGACTTTCGGCGCCGGTACCTCGCCCGACGTCACCATGCGCCTGCTCAGCGAGCCGATGTCCAAGGCCCTCGGCCAACCAGTGGTGGTCGACAACAAGCCTGGCGCCAGCACCATCATCGGTGCGCAGGCCGTGGCATCGGCCCCCGGCGACGGCTACACGCTGCTCTACACGGTCAACAACACGACCTCGATCAACCCCTACGTGTACAAGTCCTTGCCCTACAAGCCAGAAGAGTTCGTGCCGGTCATCCGGGTGCTGTCGGTGCCCTACGTGGTGGTCACGTCCGCGCAGTCGCCCTACAAGACGTTGGGCGACCTGCTGGCGGCGGCCAAGGCCAATCCAGGCAAGCTCAACTACGGCAGCTACGGCATCGGGCAGGGCACGCACGTGGCCATGGCCCGTCTACTGAACGCGGCCGATGCCAACATGGTGCATGTGCCCTACAAGGACAACGCGGTCCCCGATCTCGTGGCCGGCCTGATCACCACGGTCCTGGAGCCCTCGACCACGGCGATTCCCCACATCCAAGGCGGCAAGATCCGAGCCCTGGCCGTCACGGGCCCCACGCGGGTTGAGGCGCTGCCGGACGTTCCGGCAGTCAGCGAGACCTACAAGGGTTTCGTAGGCGACTCCTGGCACGGGCTGCTGGCGCCCAAGGGCACGCCTGCAGCTGTAGTCAACAAGATCAACGAAACGGCCCAGAGGATCATCGCCACCCCCGAATTCCAGAAGCGGCTCAAGGACCTGGGGCTGGTGCCTGCCGGTGGCACGCCAGCAGATTTCCAGCAGTTCCTCAAAGAGGATACCCAGGCCTGGGCCAAGGTGGTCCGCGACAACGACATCAAGGTCGATTGACCCTCGCAGGGCCGCCGACCAGACCTTTCCCGTCCCCACGGAGTCCCCGCCATGCCCCGCAAATTCGTCGATCTGTCGATCTACCTTGAAAACGACGTGATCTCGGACCCGCCGCCCTTCGCGCCCAAGATCCAGTACTTCACCCACGAGACCACGGTCGAGCAGATCGCGCCGTTCTTCCCCGGCCTGAAGAAGGAAGACCTGCCCGACGGCGAAGGCTGGGCCGTGGAGCAGATCAACCTGTCCACCCACAACGGCACGCACCTGGACGCGCCCTTTCACTTCCACAGCACCATGGACAAGGCGCTGGGCGAGAAAAAGCGCGCCTGGACCATCGACGAGGTGCCGCTGGAGTGGTGCTTCCAGCCCGGCGTGAAGCTGGACTTCCGCCACTTCGCCGACGGCTACGTGGTGACCGCCGCCGACGTGCAGGCCGAGCTCGCGCGCATCGGCCACACGCTGCAGCCGCTGGAGATCGTGGTGGTCAACACGCGCGCCGGCAGCCGCTACGGCCACGACGATTTCGTCTCCACCGGCTGCGGCATGGGCTACGGGGCCACCATGTACCTGCTCGAGCGCGGCGTGCGCCTGACCGGCACCGACGCCTGGAGCTGGGACGCCCCGTTCGTGCACACCGCCGAGAAGTACGCCGCCACGCACGACGCCGGCCTGATCTGGGAGGGCCACAAGGCCGGGCGCGACATCGGCTACTGCCACCTGGAGAAGCTGCACAACCTGGAGGCGCTGCCGCCCGACGGCTTCTTCATCAGCTGCTTTCCGCACAAGATCCGCAACGCCTCGGCCGGCTGGACGCGCGCCGTGGCCATCTTCGACGACGCCTTGATGGCCGCGCGCTGAGCGCGGGCGCCTCGGCCGCGCCTGCTTCGTCCCCCCGTCATCCCCCTCTTCAGGACTATCCATCCATGAGCAAGACCATCATCAGCTGCGCCATCACCGGCTCCGTGCACACGCCCACGATGTCGCCGTACCTGCCCTGCACCCCCGAGGAGATCGCCGAGCAGAGCATCGCCGCGGCCAAGGCGGGCGCCGCCATCATCCACCTGCACGCGCGCAACCCGGTGGACGGCAGCCCCTCGCCCGCGGCCGAGGTGTACATGCAGTTCCTGCCGCGCATCGCCGAGCAGACCGACGCGGTGCTCAACATCACCACCGGCGGCAGCGTGGCCATGACGCTGGACCAGCGGCTCGAAGGCGCCCTGCGGGCCTCCTCGGAGATGGCCTCGCTGAACATGGGCTCGATCAACTTCGCCATGTTCCGCATGGCCGACAAGCCGCGCCAGTGGAAGCACGACTGGGAGGTGCCGTACCTGAAGTCCACCGAGGACGGCATCTTTCGCAACACCTTCCGCGACATCCGCTACATCCTGGAGACGCTGGGCCAGACGCACGGCACCAAGTTCGAGTTCGAGTGCTACGACATCGGCCACCTGTACAACCTGGCCTACTTCGTGGAGATCGGCCTGGTCAAGCCGC
The DNA here is from genome assembly GCF_047601025.1 of Pseudorhodoferax sp. Classification (NCBI taxonomy): domain Bacteria; kingdom Pseudomonadati; phylum Pseudomonadota; class Betaproteobacteria; order Burkholderiales; family Comamonadaceae; genus Pseudorhodoferax; species Pseudorhodoferax sp. The sequence continues at coordinate 3,925,137 of NZ_JASGJZ010000001.1, read as the reverse complement.
CGTTCCTGATCCAGTCGGTGTTCGGCGTGATGGGCGGCATCGGCGCCGACCCGGAGAACGTGCTGCTGATGAAGCAGACGGCCGACCGGCTGTTCGGCAAGGACTACGTCTGGTCGCTGTTCGCCGCCGGCCGCCAGCAGATGCCCTTCGTGACCATGGGCGCGGTGATGGGCGCCAACGTGCGCGTGGGCCTGGAGGACAACCTGTACATGGGCCGCGGCCAACTCGCCACCTCCAACGCCGAGCAGGTGGCCAAGATCGGCCGCATCCTGACCGAGCTGGGCCTGGACATCGCCACCCCGGACGAGGCGCGACAGATCCTGCAGCTCAAGGGCCGTCAGAACGTGGCGTTCTGAACCACCGTCACGCCTCGCCCATCCACCGCAACAGGATTTCTTCGACCATGCGCGAAGCCTTCATCGCCTCGACCGCCCGCACGCCGATCGGGCGCGCCTTCGAGGGCGCCTTCAACAACGTCGAATCCCCCTCGCCGATGGGCCACGCAGTGCAGCGCGCCGGCGTGGCGCCGGGCGAGATCGAGGATGCCGTGATCGGCCGCGTGCTGGCCGCCGGCACCTCGGGCAGCGACACCGGCCGCCTGGCGGTGCTGGCCGCGGGGCTGCCGGTCGAAGTCTCGGCGCAGCCCCTGGACCGCCAGTGCTCCCCGGGGTGGATGGCGATCGCGACCGCGGCCAAGCAGGTGATCGTGGACGGCATGGACGTCACCGTCGGCGGCGGCATGGGCGCCGCCGGACTGTCCGAAGTCGCCTGAGGGGGCCGCTCATGAGCACACTGAAGCAACTGTTCGACCTGTCGGGCAAGACGGCCCTGATCACCGGCGGCTCGCGCGGCCTGGGGTTGCAGATCGCCGAGGCGCTGGGCGACGCCGGCGCGCGGCTCATGCTGTCGGCGCGCAAGGCCGACGAGCTCAAGGAGGCGCAAGCGCACCTGAAATCGCTGGGCATCGAGGCCGACTGGGTGGCCGCCGACGGCGCCCGCGACGACGACATCCGGCGCCTGGCCGACGAGGCGCTGGCCCGGCTGGGCCACGTGGACATCCTCGTCAACAACGCCGGTGCGACCTGGGGCTGCCCCGCCGAGGACTACCCCGTCGAGGCCTGGGACAAGGTGATGGACCTGAACGTGCGCGGCCTGTTCCTGCTGACGCAGCAGATCGGCAAGCGCTCGATGATCCCGCGCCGCCACGGCCGCATCGTCAACATCGCCTCCATCGCCGGGCTGGCCGGCAACCCGGTCGAACTGCCCGAGACCATCGCCTACAACACCAGCAAGGGTGCGGTGGTCAACCTCACGCGCACGCTGGCCGGCGAGTGGGGCAAGTACGGCATCACCGTCAATGCGCTGGCACCGGGCCATTTCCCGTCGAAGATGACGCGCGGCACGCTGGAACAGGTCGGGGTCGGCAACCTGACGGCCTGGGTGCCGCTGCAGCGCCTGGGCGACGACGACGACCTCAAGGGCGCCGCGGTGCTGTTCGCGTCGGCGGCCGGCAAGCACATCACGGGGCAGATCCTGGCGGTCGACGGCGGCGTGAGCGCCGTCTAGCCACTCATTCCGATACCAGAAAGGCCTTCAATCATGCAGCTGGATTCCGAAGGACGCGTGGCCATCGTCACCGGCGCCGGCGGCGGCCTGGGACGGCAGTACGCGCTGGCACTGGCGGCCCGCGGCGCCCGGATGGTGGTGAACGACCTCGGCGCGGCGCAAAAGGTCGTCGACGAGATCGTCGCGGCGGGCGGCCAGGCGATGGCCAGCGACGCCTCGGTGGCCGACTTCGACGCCGTGCAGCAGATGGTGGCCCGGACCGTGGAGCGCTGGGGCCGCGTCGACGTGCTGGTCAACAACGCCGGTATCCTGCGCGACAAGTCGTCCGCGAAGATGTCGCTGGACGACTTCCGGCTCGTGATCGAAGTGCACCTGATGGGCTCGGTGCATTGCACCAAGGCCGTCTGGCCGGTCATGCAGCAGTAAGCCTATGGCCGCATCCTGATGACCACCTCGTCGTCGGGCCTGTACGGCGACTTCGGCCAGGCCAACTACTCGGCGACGAAGATGGCGCTGGTAGGCCTGATGCAGACGCTGTCGATCGAGGGCCTGAGGCACAACATCCACGTCAATTCGATCGCGCCCACCGCCTTCACGGCGATGACCGAAGGCTTGTTCCAGGACGACCTGGCGGCGCTGGCGACGCCGCAGGCCGTGGTGCCGGCGATGCTGGTGCTGACGCACGAGAGCGCCCCCACGCGCACCATCCTCTGCGCCGGCGCCGGCACCTTCGAGGCCGCGCACGTCACGATGACCGACGGCGTCCACGTCGGCATCGGTGCCGACGTTCCGGAGCGCCTGGCCGCCCTGCTGCCGCAGGTGACGGACCGCGCGCGCTCCGTCGTTCCCGAGAACTGCAACGTGCAGGGCAACAACGAGGTCGAAAAGGCCAGGGCTGCGATGACGGGGTGACAGGGACACGACGCACCGGGACCCGGGCGCCCGTCCATCCCGTCCGTCAGCCCTCGCCCTGGCTGCGCGTCACCACGAGCCGCGTGGCCCACGCGCGCTCGTGGTCCCGGCGGATGGCGCCTGCCATGAGGGCCGGGAACGCATCCGGCGTGCACGCGAAACTCGACACGCCCAGCAACACCTCGGGAGACCCACCATGGCCCAAGGGAAGTCGCGCTCGTCACGGGCTCGACCAGCGGCATTGGCCTGGCCGTGGGTCAGGCAACTGGCCCAGGCGGGCGCGGGCATCGTTCTTGACGGCTTGGGCGGTGCCGCCGAGATCGAGGAACCGCGCGCCTCGCTGGCCGAGAAATACGGCGTGCCCGTGCGCTACGGCGGCACCGTCCGGCGGCAGCTTGGTCGGCGGCAGCGTGGCGGCCATGGCCTGCCCACTGGGGGCATAGGACGCCACCCTCGGCGGCCGTCACCCCATGTGTGCCGCATTCCACCAGCCCTAGCACGCGCAGCTGCGGGAAGGCGCTCCGACCGCACGAGGCGCCGGGATTGCCGAAGTGCTCGGCATGGGCCAGTTCGTCGGCCACGTCCATGGAACTGTCGTCCGGCGCCATGACGCGCAGCCCCGGTACCACGCCCCGGCGCTGATCAGGTGGGCCACGTCAGCCTTCGCCGGCAGCGCCTTGCGCGTTCTCGCCATCGTCCGGATCCATCGTGGTGTCGACAGACCCGGTTTCTGTTGAGATCTTTCTATCCGAACAATATCGGACGTAACCATGGAAAAGCCCGCGGGTGCGGGCTTTTCGGTGCCCGGATGCGCTCCGGACCGGCGGAAGATGCCTGCTCTTCGGCAGCCCACACTCCCTAGTGGACAGGGGGCTTGCGCCCGGACGGCGCGATCATAGGCCGAAGTCCCTTTTACGCAACCTCGGGTTCTCCTGCGTTTTGTGGAGGAATTCCGCACGCGCCGCCGTTCAGCGCGCCAGCCAGCCGATCACCAGCGCATTGGCCAGGTCGATGAAGAAGCCACAGACCAGCGGCACGACGATGAAGGCGCGCGGCGCGGCGCCGAACTCGCGCGTCACCGCCGTCATGTTGGCCACCGCCGTGGCGGTGGAGCCCAGCGCGATGCCGCCGAAGCCGGCGCTGACGACCACGGCCTCGTAGTCGCGCCCCATGGCGCGGAACACCACCAGCACCGTGAACAGCACGGCCAGCGCCACCTGCACCGCCATGGCCGCGACGATGAAGCCGAGGATCGGCTGCAGCGCCCACAGCTGCAGCCCCATCAGCGCCATGGTGATGAACATGCCCAGGCAGATGTCGGACACCAGCGCCACGCCGGGCTGCATGCGGTACCAGTCCCACAGCGCGCGGCCCTGCGGCGCCACCAGGCCGCCGGCGCCGCGCAGCGCGATGCCGGCCATTAGGCAGCCGACGAAGGCCGGCAGGTTCAGCCCGCTGCGCGCGATCAGCGCCGTGATGCCGCTGCCCAGCATCAGCGCGAGGTTGAGCCACAGCAGCGCCAGCAGCATGCCGTGGTAGTCGAGCCGGGCGTGGGACTGGTCCTGGTAGCGCACGCCGACTTCGAGCTCGGCCTGGCCCGAGGGGCGCACGCGGTGGCGGCGCATCAGGTACAGCGCGATCGGGCCGCCGATCACGCAGGCGGCCACCATGCCGAGCATGTTGGCCGCCAGGCCCAGCTCGCCGGCGGCGGCCAGCCCCAGGCGCTCGGTGAAATGCGGCGTCCAGGCCAGCGTGGTGCCCACGCCGCCGGTCAGCGAGATCGAGCCGACCATCAGCCCGGCCTGTCGCGGCATGCCGAACAGCCCGGCCACGGCCATCCCGGCGAAGTTCTGCAGCAGCATGAAGACGGTGGCCAGCGCCATCAGCACCACCAGCGCGCGCCCGCCCTGCCCCAGCGTGCGCACGTCGGTGGCCAAGCCGATGGCCGCGAAGAAGTACAGCAGCAGCATGTCGCGCGCGCCCAGCTCGAACTGCACCTGCACGCGCGCCGCGTAGTACAGCGCACAGGCCACGGCCGCGCAGCACAGGCCGCCGACCACGGCGTCCGGGATGCTGTAGCGGCGCAGCCAGGCCACGCGCTGCGTCAGCCCCTTGCCCGCGAACAGCAGCAGGATCGCCAGCGTGAAGGTGGCGAAGGCGTCGATGGGAAGGACGTGGCGCAGCGTGTCGGCAGCCATGGGCGCGCGGGCAAAGCGGGCGAGTATCGCTGCGTCCGCCGCCCGGGCCACGCCGGAACGCCCTGCGCCACCCGGCGATGGGCGGCAGGACCGGCGCCCGGCGGCCTCAGCGCCCGACCATGTCCTCGGCCACCACCCACTGGTCGAACTGCTCGGCCGTCAGGTGGCCCGAGGCGATCGCCGCCTCGCGCAGGCTGCTGCCCTCCTTGTGCGCCTTCTTGGCGATGAAGGCGGCCTTGTCGTAGCCGATGTGCGGGTTCAGCGCGGTGACCAGCATCAGCGAATTGCCGACCAGCTCGGCGATGCGCGCGCGGTTGGGCTCGATGCCGACCGCGCAGTGGTCGTTGAAGCTGCGCATGCCGTCGGCCAGCAGCCGCACGCTCTGCAGGAAGTTGTGCGCGACCACCGGGCGGAACACGTTCAGCTCGAAGTTGCCGGACGCGCCGCCGATGTTGACGGCCACGTCGTTGCCGAACACCTGGGCCGCCAGCATGGTCACGGCCTCGCTCTGCGTGGGGTTGACCTTGCCGGGCATGATGGACGAGCCGGGCTCGTTCTCCGGGATCGTCAGCTCGCCGATGCCGCTGCGCGGGCCGCTGGCGAGCCAGCGCACGTCGTTGGCGATCTTGTTCATGCTGGCCGCCAGCGTCTTCAGCGCGCCGTGGGCGTGCACCAGCGCGTCCTGCGAGGCCAGCGACTCGAACTTGTTCGGCGAGGTCACGAACGGCAGGCCGGTGAGCGCGGCCAGCTCCTTGGCCACGCCCTCGGCATAGCCCTTGGGCGCGTTCAGGCCGGTGCCCACGGCCGTGCCGCCCAGCGCCAGCTCGCACAGGTGCGGCAGCGCGGCCTCCACGTGCTTGCGGCCATGCCCCAACTGCGCGGCCCAGCCGGAGATCTCCTGCCCCAGCGTCAGCGGCGTGGCGTCCTGCAGGTGCGTGCGGCCGATCTTGACGATGCCGTCGAAGTCCCTGGCCTTGCGCTCCAGCGTGCCCTTCAGCAGGTCGATGGCCGGCAGCAGCCGGTGGGTCAGCGCATCGACGGCGGCCACGTGCGAGGCCGTGGGGAACACGTCGTTGGACGACTGGCTCTTGTTCACGTCGTCGTTCGGATGGACCAGCCGGCCCTCGCCGCGCTCGCCGCCCAGGAGCTCGCTGGCGCGGTTGGCGATGACCTCGTTCAGGTTCATGTTGGTCTGCGTGCCCGAGCCGGTCTGCCAGACCACCAGCGGGAACTCGTCGGCGTGCTTGCCATCGATGACCTCCTGCGCGGCGGCGACGATGGCGTCCTTCTTCTTCGCGTCGAGCAGGCCCAGCGCGTGGTTCACAGTGGCCGAGGCGCGCTTGACCTGGGCCAGCGCCTTGATGATCTCCCGGGGCTGGCGCTCGCCGGAGATGTCGAAGTTCTGCAGCGAGCGCTGCGTCTGGGCGCCCCAGAGCTTGTCGGCCGGGACTTCGATCGGGCCGAAGGTGTCGCGTTCGATACGGGTGGACATGGTGGGCAATCTCTCCAAACAAGAACAGTTCTCATCTTACCCCGCGCGCTCCGGCGCACGCGATTTCTCCATGATGGGCCGGCACCGTGGCACGGATAATCGGCGCCGCTTTCCACAACGATTCCCCCACGACGCCATGACCACCAGCATCCGCCAGGCGGACCTGATCGAATCGATCGCGGCCGCGCTGCAATACATCAGCTACTACCACCCCGCCGACTACATCGCCCACCTCGCGCGCGCCTACGCGCGCGAGCAGAGCCCCGCGGCCAAGGACGCGATGGCGCAGATCCTGACCAACAGCAAGATGAGCGCCACGGGCCACCGCCCGATCTGCCAGGACACCGGCATCGTCAACGTGTTCCTGAAGATCGGCATGGACGTGCGCTGGGAGGGCTTCACCGGCGGCCTCGAGGACGCAATCAACGAAGGCGTGCGCCGCGGCTACAACCACCCGGACAACACGCTGCGCGCCTCGGTCGTCGCCGATCCGCAGTTCGCCCGCAAGAACACCAAGGACAACACCCCCGCCGTCATCAGCGTGCAGATCGTGCCCGGCGACAAGGTGGACGTGACCGTGGCCGCCAAGGGCGGCGGCAGCGAGAACAAGTCCAAGATGATCATGATGAACCCCAGCGACAACCTGGTGGACTGGGTGCTCAAGACCGTGCCCACCATGGGCGCCGGCTGGTGCCCGCCCGGCATGCTGGGCATCGGCATCGGCGGCACGGCCGAGAAGGCCGTCCTGCTGGCCAAGGAAAGCCTGATGGAAGACCTGGACATGTACGAGCTGCAGGCCAAGGCCGCGCGCGGCGAAAAGCTCGACCAGGTCGAGGAGCTGCGCCTGGAGCTGTACGAGAAGGTCAACGCCCTGGGCATCGGCGCGCAGGGCCTGGGAGGCCTAGCCACCGTGCTGGACATCAAGATCAAGATGTACCCCACGCACGCCGCCAGCAAGCCCGTCGCCATGATCCCCAACTGCGCGGCCACGCGCCACGCGCACTTCGTGCTGGACGGCAGCGGCCCCGTGTACCTGGAGGCGCCCAGCCTCGACCTGTGGCCCAAGATCGACTGGGAGCCGGACTACAACAAGTCCAAGCGCGTGGACCTGAACACATTGACCCACGAAGAAGTGGCGAGCTGGAAGCCCGGCGACACCCTGCTGCTCAACGGCAAGATGCTCACCGGCCGCGACGCCGCGCACAAGCGCATCCAGGACATGCTGGCCAAGGGCGAGAAGCTGCCGGTGGACTTCACCAACCGCGTCATCTACTACGTCGGCCCCGTGGACCCCGTGGGCGACGAGGCCGTCGGCCCCGCCGGTCCCACCACCGCCACGCGCATGGACAAGTTCACCGACATGATGCTGGAGCAGACCGGCCTGATCGCCATGATCGGCAAGGCCGAGCGCGGCCCCGTCGCCATCGAGAGCATCAAGAACCACAAGAGCGCCTACCTGATGGCCGTGGGCGGCGCCGCCTACCTGGTCAGCAAGGCCATCAAGGCGGCCAAGGTCGTCGGCTTCGCGGACCTCGGCATGGAAGCCATCTACGAATTCGACGTGGTGAACATGCCCGTGACCGTGGCCGTGGACGCCGGCGGCACCAGCGCGCACATCACCGGCCCGGCCGAGTGGAGCCGGCGCATCGCCAGCGGCGAGTTCAAGGGCATCGAGGTCGCAACCGCGTGAGCCACGACGCGCCGACGGCCGCGGACCCACGCCCGATCGGCGTGTTCGACAGTGGCACCGGCGGCCTGTCGGTGCTGCGCGCGCTGCACGCGGCGCTGCCGCACGAGGACTTCGTCTACGCCGACGACAGCGGCTTCGCGCCCTACGGCGAGCGCGACACCGGCTTCGTCCAGCAGCGCACGCGCGCCGTGGCTGCGGCGCTGCGGCGCTGCGACATCAAGGCCCTGGTGATCGCCTGCAACACCGCCACGGCCGCCGCCGCCGAGGCCGTACGCGCCGAATGGCCCGAACTGCCGATCGTCGGCGTGGAGCCGGCCCTCAAGCCCGCCGTGGCCGCCACGCGCACCGGCCGCATCGGCGTGATCGCCACGCGCTCCACGCTAGGCAGCGCACGCTTCGCGGCCCTGCAGGCCGCCGTGGCCGGCGACGTGGCCTGCGTCGCGCAGCCCTGCGACGGCCTGGCCGCGGCGATCGACGCCTCGGTACAGCGGCCGGACAGCCGCGACGCCGAGGTGCTGGCCGCGCGCTACCTGGCGCGCATGGCGCCGTTCGGCTGCGGTCCCGGCGAGATCGACACGCTGGTGCTGGGCTGCACGCACTACGTGCTGATCGAGCCACTACTGCAGGCCATGGTCGGCCCCTGGGTGCGGCTGATCGCGACCGGCGAGCCGGTCGCACGGCAGACCCGGCGCCGGCTCGGCGAGCGCCTGGCACAGCGCACGCGGCTGGGCTACCTGGCGCTGCTGAGCAGCGGCGACCCGCAGAACCTGGAGCTCGCCGCGCGGCACTGGGTGCCGCAGCTGCACGTGCCGGCGGCCTGCGCGCGCATGGCCTGACCGGGGCGGCGGCTGGTCCGCACGCCTGGGCGTGGTATAGAATGGCGGGCTTTCGGCGCGATAGCAAAGCGGTTATGCAACGGATTGCAAATCCGTCTAGTCCGGTTCGACTCCGGATCGCGCCTCCAGACCTTGCAAGCCCCTGCAGCCCCCGTGCGGCAGGGGCTTCTTCTTGCCCAAACCGCCCGGCAAGGCGCCGCCACCGCGGCGCCCCGACGGTGAGAATGGCAGACACGGCGAACTTAGAATAGTTTCTTTCGTCAAGGCTTTTCTGCTTGACCACCGGACCGGAAGTTCGACCGTGAAAGCGGTTCGCAGACATCCCCGGAACGGCCTCGCAGCTCGGCTTGACGGCCAGAAGCCAGCGAGGCGCCCGTAGATGGAGGTCGGTGTTTTCAGTGCGGTGAGCCCTCCGCCCGAGTGGTGAAATCGGTAGACACAAGGGACTTGAACAATTTGAGCCTTCGGAGGGAAACGTCCGAAGTGAAGCCCGTCAAACTCGGCGAAAGCCCTGGATGCTTCGGCATCCGAGCCAACGCCGAGCCAAGCCCGAGCAACAGCTTGGGAAGGTGTAGAGAGCAGACGGCGGGCACCTGCGGCCGCAAGGCCATGGTGAAGGCGTGCTCCAGACCACGAACGCCCTGCGTCGAGCAGGGCGGCGGCGAAAGCCGAAGTGGGAAGAAAATCCCTCGCCGAAAGGCGTGCCGGTTCGATTCCGGCCTCGGGCACCAATCCAAAGCCGTCCCGGCTCACGCTGGGACGGCTTTTCCGTTCTTGGCCCACCACGTGCGCTGGAATCCCCGATCCCCCGCCATGCACGCCTCCGGCATATGCGGGATCAGCGTCGCCGCATCGACCGTCTCGCCGTAGGTCTGCGCGTGCGGCGTGGCGTAGCGGTCGAGGTCGGCTTTCAGACGGGCCGGACAGCCCAAGGTCAGCTTGACGCGCTCAGTCTTGGGCAGCGGCCCGAGACGCAGTCTCTTGGCCGTGCTCATTGCGAAGCTCCCCGCTGGAAGAGCAGCGGCTGGTACGGCCGCAGCACCAGATCCCGGTTGACGATGATGCGAACCGGCAAGGGCCCGGCCGTGCCGTCAAGGTGGACTGCATGTTGGGATCGCGCCTCGTCACCTCCTGGCCGAACTGGCTCACCGTGTCCTGCTCGCCGTCGCGCCCGGCGATGACGATGCGGTGGTCGTGCTGGCGGTTTCCGCCTTCTCGCCTGCCGTGGCGAGGCCGGGTCGCGCCCCGGCCGAGGCACGAACGGCGTCAGATCACGGCGCTCCGTCTCCCACGGAGGGCTGCCCGGGAGCCGGTGTGCCCCGGGGCGGCCCTGGAGCGAATAAGGAACGGGCCCGGTGGGCAATTCGCGTCGTCTCTGCTACCCTCATTTCGGGTGGAGAAATCAGATGATCGCGATTTGAAATCCCCTTGGAAGGCTGGCTCCCCGAAGATCCGGGGCAGCATGGCGGCCAGACCAATCATTTGCAATGGAGAGAGCACATGTCCCGTGATCAGCAGAGTGCACAGGCCGTGGGTCTTGCGAACCCGGCTTCGTCGAATTCCGCGAGAGCGCCTCTTGCGGAGCAGATCGAGAAAGCCTACTCGGGCATCAAGCTCAACAAGGCTCACTACTACATCCTGGCCATGCTCCTGCTGGGGGTCTTCTTCGACTCCCTCGAGCAGAACGCGGTGGGCATCACGGGCCCGGTGCTGCGGAAATTCTGGGGGCTGACCACCGGCGACATCGGGTTCCTGAACACGGTCACTTTCACCATGGTGGCACTCGGCCGCCTGCTCACGGGCGCCATCGCCGACCGCTATGGCCGCCGCACGCTGCTGATCGTCAACCTGCTGATCTTCGCGGGGGGGTCCCTGCTGTGCGCGCTCGCGCCCAACTACGCGATGCTGGCGGTTGGCCGCGGCATCGTCGGTTTCGGACTGGGCGGTGAAATCGCGGTGGCGGTCGTCATGGCCTCCGAGTACTTCGGGGCCAAGCAGCGCGGCACGGCAGTGGCCCTCATCAACGTGACGGCGGCCGGTTTCGGCAACATGCTGGCGCCGGCCTTCGGCATCCTGGTCTTCACCCTCTTTCCGGGGGACGACCGCTGGCGCTGGGTATTCGGGCTGCTGTTCATTCCTGCGCTGCTGGTGATCTTCTTTCGCCGCTGGGTGCCGGAGACGCCGCGCTTCCTGGCGCAGCAGGGCAAGATCCACGAGGCGAACGAGGTCATCTCCCGCCTGGCCACCGGCAACCTGACGCAAAAACACGTGGAGGTGACCGAATACATCACCAAGCCCGATGCCACGCAGGCCAACCATCGGGCCATGGTGCCCGCGCTGGCGCCCGGGCTGGAGGGCACGCGCATGGACATCTTCCGTGGCAAGTACCTGCGGCGCACCATCGTGCTGGCCATCGGTGTAGCCTGCTCCTACGCCGCCCAGTTCTCGGTGCTCACCCTGATGACGACCATCCTCGTGGCGTCGGGCTACACGGTGAACACTTCGCTGTGGTACACGCTGGTGATGCAGTCGGGCTCGCTGGTGGGCGCCTTGACGGCAGCGTTCTTCGCACGCCGCCTGCCCCGCAAGGTCACGCTGAGCATCGCGGCGGTGATCGGTCTGGCCGCCGCGGGGGTGCTCGGCGCCATCGGCGGATCGACCATCGGCATGATCATCGTCTGCGGCTGGATATTCAACTTCGCGGTCATCATCTGCAACACCACCATCTGGGTATTCGCCCCCGAGAACTACCCCACCCGCATCCGCGGCTTCGGCACCGCTTTCATTCTGGCGGTCGGGTCGCTTTCCGGCGGCCTGTTCCCGATGATTGCCGGCAAGATCTTCGATGCCTACGGGCTGGCTTCGATGTTCGGCATGCTGGCCTGCCTGTTCCTCGTCATCGGCCTCGTCATCCAGTTGATCCGGGAAACGCTCGGGCAGCCGCTGGAGGAAGAGGATGAAGTGCCGGAGGCTGCGCGATGAGCAAGAAGCGCGTACTGCTCGTCAATCCCAATTCGAACGAGGCGACCACGCAGATGATGTGCCGGCTCGCGCAGGCCGAACTGCCCGAGTTCGAGGTGGTCGGGGCCACGGCGGCGGGGGGCCCCCGGATGATCGTCGAGGAGACCGCCCTGCGGCAGTCGCGCCGCTACGTCGTCGCGGCCGCGCTGCGCGTCCTGCAGGAGGATGCCGGGATCGCCGGCCTGATGGTCGCCGCCTATGGCGACCCGGGGCGCGACATCCTCGAAGACCTGCTGGACATTCCGGTGGTCGGCATCGGCAGGGCGTCCATCCTGGCGGCCTCGGCCGGTGGCCGCACGTTCGGGATCGCCACCAGTACCCCGGGACTGGTGCCGCCGATCAACGCGATGGTGGAGTCAGCCCGGGGAAGCGCGCGCTTCGTCGGCGTCTGCGTGACCCGATCCGAACCGACGGTGCTGGCCGCCGACCCCGAACGGCAGTTCGAAGAGCTTCGGGATGCCGTTCAGGAATGCGTCGGCAAGGGAGCCGAAGCCGTGATCATCGGCGGCGGCCCGCTGAGTGAAACCGCCCGCCGGCTGGCGGAATTGGGCATCGGCGTCATCGTCGAGCCGGTTCCATCGGCCTGCGCGCTGCTGCGCAAAGAGCTGATGTCCTGAACGCATCCGATGCCTGCAAGGCAGGCGCCAGGATGACGAACGGCGAGTCCCGCCTACGGCAACCGCCGCGGCCGCGCCGGTTGCATGCGTCAAACTGGGCTCCAGCGCCCATCCAGAATGCTCTTGCAGCCATACAAGGCATGGCGATCATGAGGTGATCTGACGACCATCGGCGCACTCGGCGCCACGCCGAGCATCCAGGCGCGTACGGCGCCTTCACCCGGCTGGGCGGCAGTTCGAAGGAGCCGGTGCTGTCCTGCCGCGATGTGTGGCCCGGCCCGGCCGTGCCCATGGGCAGGAAGGTGTAGCACGCGCGGCCGACTAAAATCCCCGGTTTTCCCGCGAGGGGACGTACCGGTTCGATCCCGGTTCTGGGCACCATCCACGGCAGCCGCCGCGCCGCATTGGCGCATCCCTCCTGCACCCGCTACCATCGTTCCATGCCAAGCTACAACGCCCCCTTCGAGATCCACGTCCACGGCCAGGTGCCACTGCGCGCGGATGTGACCTACGAGCAGATCCAGGAGGCGCTGAAACCCCTGTGGAAATACGCCGGCGCCCGCTCGCTGGCCGCGGCCGCGGCCAGCGCCTACGAGGAGGAGCCCGGCATCCGCTTCGAGCCGGCCGAGCACCTGCTCGACATGTGCTGGACCGTGGCCGGCGACGAGGACTTCAAGCAGGCGCTGGACGAGATGTGCATGAGCCTGAACGAACTGTCCGAGCAGGGCGCGGCCATCGAGGTCAGCTTCTACGACGCCGAGTACGACGAGGACGAGGACGGCCCCGAGGACGAGGAAGCGCGCGACGACTTCGTGATGCTGTTCGTCGGCCCGAACCCGGCGGCCATCATGCAGGTGCAGCGCGACCTGCTGGTGCAGGACGTGATCCACACGATGGAGCGGCACTTCGACGCCAGCGAGCTGTCGGGCGTCGTGGCCGAGATCGACAAGCTGTTCACGCAGCGCTTCGACGCGCTGACCAACTCGCTGGACCTGGGCAAGCCTTCGCGCGGGCCGGGTTCAGGTGGCCACGGCTCCGGCGGCCGCCGGCCGCGCCACCTGCACTAGGAACGCGGCGCCCGCGTGAGATTCAGCAGGTTCCCGAGCAGGATCAACGCGGTTCCCAGCGCCATCACCAGGTCGATGCGCTCGGCATAGAACAGCCAGCCGGCCAGCGCCGACAGCGGCACGCGCAGGAAATCCATCGGCACGACCACGGTCGCGTCCGCATGCCGCATCGCGCTGGCCAGGCAGTAGTGGGCATAGGTGCCGGCCACCGCGACCATGGCGACCCAGCCCCAGCCCGCCGCGGTCGGCCAGCGCCATGCCGACAGCGCCGGCCACAGCCCCAGCACGGACTGCACGACCAGCATCCAGAACATGATGGTCACGGCATGCTCGGTGCGCGCCATCGATTTCACCAGGATCACCGACACCGCGAAGCCCAGCGCCGCCGCCAGCGCGATCGCCTGCCCCGCCCCCATGCCGGCCCCCTGGGGCCGCGCGATCATGGCCACGCCGACGGCGCCCATCAGGACGGCGGCCAGCTTCCAGCGGTGCAGCCGCTCGCCCAGGAACAGCGCGGCCAGCAGCACCGTCCAGATCGGCATCGTGAACTCCAGCGCCACGACCTGGCCCAGCGGAATCAGCGTCAGCGCCAGGAACCAGCCGTACTGCGCGCCGTAGTGCACGAGATTGCGCACCACGTGGCGTGCCAGGTGGCGCGTCTGCAGCGCCTGCAGCCCTCCGGCGGCGCGCACCAACGGTACCAGCAGCAGCAGGCCTGCCAGCGAGCGCATCTCCATGATCTGGAACACGTCCAGCTCGCGCGTGGCCTGGCGGCCGGCCACCGCGACGACCAGCATCAGCCCCAACCAGCCGGCCATCCACGGCGCGGCACGGCGGGCCTGGGCGGCCACGCCCGGGGCGGCGGCCGATGGCGGGAGGGGGTTGGACATGCGCGGCGCGTGGTTTCCGGGGAGAGCGGGCCGCACTGTACAGTGCTGGCACCGTACCCCGGCCTGCGCCATCACCGCCCTCTGCACCGGCACCCGCACGCGACGGCGCCGCTGCCGGGCAGGCCGCTAGCCGTGCAGCCGTGCGCGCGAGCGCTCCAGCATCGCAGCGGCCGTCAGGCTGTCGTGGCGGCGCACGTGCCAGGCTGCGGCACCGAGCGCGGCCAGCTCGGACTGCATGGTCTCGTCGCGGCTGGCTTCCAGCATCTGCATCGCATGGTGGATCGCGATCAGCGCCCGGGCGTCGTGGTCGCAGTACAGCTCGACCTGCGCGAGGCGCAAGTCGTCCTCCGCCTGGGCCTGCAACGCAGCGCGGGCGGGCGCGTCGTCGTCACGGGGCGGCGCATCGTGCCGGCGGCTGCCGTAGCTGCCCGCGCCGAGCAGCGCGTCGACCAGCGTGGATTGGGCGGTGAAACGGTTGGTCATGGTGTCCTCCTGGAATTGCAGTGACCCCGGGGTTTCCGGTGTCCGCCGCAGCGGTCCTCGTGCAGCGGATGGCGCCATGGTGGCCGCGGCACATTGCCCGTGCGCTACGGCGCGGACGCCGCAGGTTTCAGTTGCAACCTGCGGCCGCCGGACCGGCCCGGGCGCCGAGTCAGCCGGCGCCGCCCGGGCCCTGCGCCTGCAGCAAGGCCTGGGCGACGGCCCGTGCCAGTTCGGCGCGGACCAGCGGCTTCTTCAGCAGCACGCGTATGCCGGCCGCGGCGGCGCGCTGCTCCAGGTCCGGCCCGCCGTAGCCGCTGGCCAGCACGACGGGCAGCCCAGGACGGATGCGCCGCAGCGCCTCGGCCAGCGCGGTGCCGGCGAGGCCGGGCATGCGCTCGTCGGTCAGCACGAGGTCGAAGCGCGCGGGCTCCCGGCGCACGCGCTCCAGTGCCTCGGTACTGGAGCTCAGGCCGAAAGGCTCGTAGCCCAGACTGGCCAGCATCTCCTCGGCCAGGGTGACCAGGGCCGGCTCGTCGTCCACGACCAGCACCGCCTGGCCTTCGCCGAACGGCAGGCCGTCGTCGTCCGCGGCGGCATCACCCTGCGCGCCGGCGTCCGGCGGCGCGTCCACGCAGGGGAAGTACAGCGTGAAGCAGGCGCCCTGCCCGGGCGCGCTGCGCACGTCGATGCCGCCGCCCAACTCGGCCATCACGCCGTGCACCACGGCCAGGCCCAGGCCGGTGCCCTGGCGCGGGCCCTTGGTCGTGAAGAAGGGCTCGAACAGCCGGTCCATGACCTCCGGCGGGATACCGGCGCCGGCGTCCTGCACGCGCAGCCGCGCATAGCGGCCGGCGGCGAGCCACGACTCGTACAGCGCGCGCGGCGCAGCCACGTCTTCCTCGTCCAGCGCCACGCCGAGCGTGCCGCCCTGCGGCATGGCCTGCACGCCGTTCGTGCACAGGTTCATCGCGGCCTCGTAGACCAGCGTGGGATCGCCGGCGACCACCGCCGCGGGCGCATGCAGCGCCGGCGCCAGCGCCACGCCGGCCGGCAGCGTGGGCTGCAGCATTTCCAGCACCTCCTGGACCACCGGCTGCAGCAGGAAGCGCCGCGGCACATGCATGGCGCCGCGGCTGAACGACAACACGCGCTCGACCAGCGCGCGCCCGCGCTGGCCGGCCTGCAGCACCTGGTCGAGCTGGCGGGCCTGGTCCGAGCCGTCCGGCGCGGCGCTGCGCGCCAGTTCGCCATAACCGATGACCGAGGCCAGGATGTTGTTGAAGTCGTGGGCCACGCCGCCGGCCAGCGTGCCCAGCGCCTCCAGCCGGCGCTCGCGCGCGGCGCGCTGCTGCTCGGCCGCCAGCAGGGCCTGCGCGGCCAGCCGCAGCCGCTGCTCGCGCAGGTTGCGCGCCAGCAGGAACAGCGTGACCGTCAGCGCCGAGGCCGCGAACGCGGCCACCAGCCAGGCCTGCTCGGCCCAGTCGGCCAGCGCGGCCCGCAGGTCGCGGCCGACCACCACCATCAGCGGATAGCGGTGCAGCGGCTGCGCGGCGACCAGGCGCTCGCGCCCGTCGGGCAGGCGCTCGACGCGCGGCGCGGGAGCGTCCCACAGCGCGGCGCTGACGGCGGCCGGCAGCAGGTCGGCGCTGCCGTCGCCCGGGCCGTCGGACACCAGGGCGTGGTCGCGCCGGTAGATCGCCAGGCTGGTGTCGGCCGTGGGGGCGATGCGGCGGAAGTCGCCGTCCAGGAACTCCGGGTCGGCCAGCAGCACCACCGTGCCCTGCCAGCGCCCGTCGGCCGCGCGCCAGTCCATGGAAACGCCGACCAGCGGCTGGCCATCGAGCCGGCTCGTGAACGGGCTGCCGACGAACAGGCCGGGCGCGGCGCCCTGCTGCGGGGCGCGCACCTCGCCGTGGCCGGCCAGCGGCGCCGCGAGCAGCGGACCGTCCCACGAGCTGGCGACCACGCGGCCTGCGGTATCGAGCACCGCCAGCGCGCGGAACTGCGGCAGCGCCGCCATGCGCGCGTGCAGAACGGCCTGGGCGCCCGCGCTGCCGGGCACGATCAGGCCGCCGGCCAGCTCGCCGCGGGTGGCGCGCAGCGTCGCGTCGGCCACGTCCAGCGCGGCATCGGCCTGGGCCGACAGCGCCGCGGCCAGCGAGGCGAGCCGGCGCATCTCGCCGTCGAGCGACTGCTGGCGCAGCATCCACAGGCCCCAGCCCACGGCCGCGAGGATCAACGCCTCCAGCAGCAGCACGGCGGCCACGCTGCGCAGCTGCGGGCGGGCCGGGGCTATAGTCTGCGCGTCCATCCGAACAAGCCTAGCGCATGTACGCCCCGCCACCCGCAGTCGCCGCGCCCCACGTGCTGGTGGTCGACGACGACGTCGCCGTGCGCCAGCTGCTGCGGGAGTACCTGTCCGCCAACGATCTGCGCGTGTCCGAAGCCGACAGCGGCAAGGCCATGCTGGACGTGCTGGACCGCGAGGCCATCGACCTCGTGTTGCTGGACCTGCGCCTGCCCGGCGAGGACGGCATGCAGCTGGCCCGCGCGCTGCGCGAACGCGCCGGCATTCCCATCGTGCTGCTGACCGGCAAGGCCGAGGAAGCCGACCGCGTGATGGGCCTGGAACTGGGCGCCGACGACTACGTGACCAAGCCCTTCAGTCCGCGCGAACTGCTGGCGCGCATCCGCGCCGTGCTGCGCCGCTACCACGCGCAGGCCGGGCTGGCCGCGCGCGAGGACAAGCGCCGCGCCTACCGCTTCGAGGGCTGGGAGTTCAACCTGCGCACGCGCAGGCTCACCGCGGCCGATGGCCGCAAGCTCGACCTCAGCAACAACGAGTTCAGCCTGCTGGCCGCCTTCTGCAGCGCGCCGCAGCGCGTGCTGAGCCGCGACCAGCTGCTGCAGCTCTCGCGCCTGCACAACGCCGAGGTCTACGACCGCACCGTGGACGTGCAGGTGCTGCGGCTGCGCCGCAAGATCGAGCCCGACCCGTTCAACCCACGGCTGATCCTGACCGAGCGCGGCGCCGGCTACCTGTTCAACGCCCACGTCGAAACGCTGTATTGACCACGCCATCGGCGGGTTGAACAAGCCGGGCCCGGTGGTAAGGCGGCTCGGGTCTTCCTGCGACGGTCAGACGCTCCAGTTGCCGCCCATGCCGCCGTCGTCGCGGTCGTCGTCCCAGCCGCCGGCATCGGCCGCGCTGGTGCTCCGGCCGTCGTTCCAGCCGCCGTCGTCGCGCACGCCGAAGTCGGGATCGTCGGCCCAGCCCGCGGGGGCCACGGGTTGCGCCGCCGCCGCGCCGACGGTTTCCGAGCCGATCGGAGTGCCGTGCGAAAACAGGCGATGCGCCAGTTCCTGCCCGGCCACGGCGGCCGCACCCGCTGCCAGGCCGCCGGCCACGCCGGCCGCCACCTGCGAGCCCCAACCCGGGGTCGCACCGGCCGGCACCTGCGAGCCCCAGCCTAGCGCCGTACCGGCCGGCATGGGCATGGCCCCAGCGCCAACCGGCCCGGCGGCGCGTGGCCAGGCAGCCCCGGAGGCGCCGAGCGGCGAGACGACCATCGATGTCGCCGCAGCAGGCGGCACCGCGCGCGGACGGCCGACGCGGGTCAGCAGCCAGCCCAGCAAGGCACCGAAGGCCACGGCGATCAACAGGCCCCAGGCCGCAGTGCGGCCATGCGCGGGGCTGGCAGCCGGCAGGCTCGGCAGCGCTGCCGCGGGCACGGAAGTCTGGCGGTCCAGCACCTGGTGCAGGTGCTGCAGCGAGGCGTCCTGCACGAACGGCAAGCCGGGCGCCAGCCGCTCGGCCATGGCCAGCTCGGCCTGCGCGGGACCCAGCCGGCCCTGCTGCGCCAGCAGCTCGGCCTCCACGTAGTGCGCCTTGGCGCTGCGCGGATGGTCGCGCAGCACCGGGGCCATCATCTGCAAGGCATCGTCCACGTGGCCGCCATGGGCAGCCTGGTAGACCTGATCGAGGCTGGGTTCGGACTGCGCGAGCGCCTGGCCCGCCACGGCCAGCGTACAGGCCAGGGGCAGCGCCATCACCACGCTCGCCACCCAGCGTCCTGCCACGCGGGCTTGTCCACCTTTGAGAGTCGCCATGTGCATCTCCGTCGAACCGGTGCGGCACCGCTGCCGCACCCATGGGGAGACTGTGGCGTCGCGCCGCTTCGGGCGGGTTGCAGCCCGCGAGCGCCCGATGACATTTGCAACATGGGCCGGGGCCGGCCCTGCTGGTTCAAGCCGGCAGCCAGGCCTCCCGACTGCGGTCGCAGCTCAGACCCGGCGCCGGCCATGCCGCCGGCGGCGACACGCGCCGCGACGCGGGGGCGGCGCGCACCGGCGCCGGCTCGACAGGCGACGCCGCTGCGACGCAGCGCCACAGCTGCCGCGGGCAGCTGGCGGAGACATGGCCTTCACGGCCGCAAGCGATGCACTTCATGGCGTTGGCTCCCAGACTGGTGGCTGAATGAAGAATGGGCGCCAACCGGCGGGATTGCCAGTGACGGATTCCCGTTCTGGCGTCGGCAACAGTACCGATCGCGGCGATCGTGACACATGCCGCGCTGTCGGACGACACGACGCCAAGCGGAGCCCTCGCCTCCATCGAAGCGCCGGGCCCGCCATCCGCAGTGCCGGCGGCCTGCTCCGGAAGCGATGCAGGGCGTGCCGAGGCTCTCCGTCACAATGGCGCCCTCGACCTGTCACCCCGGAGGACGCCACCGCATGGAAATCCGCACCAAGCTGCACGCACGCGCCCGCATCGGCGCCGCCGCGCTGCTGCTGGCCGCCGCCACGGGCGCGTGGGCGCAATCGCCGGCGGCCTCCGTCTCCAGCCGGCTGGCCGACACCGTGCATGCCCTGGAAGGCAGGACCAGCTACTACGCGCACCAGTTGGCCGGCCAGTTGACGGCCAGCGGCGAACGCTTCGACCCCGAAGCCATGACCATGGCGCACAAGACCCTGCCCTTCGGTGCGCTGGTGCGCGTGGTCAATCCTGCGAACCATCGCTCGGTCGTCGTGCGCGTGAACGACCGCGGCCCCTGGACGGCGGGCCGCATCGGTGACCTTTCGGTGGCCGCCGCACGCGAACTCGGCATCCTGCGCAAAGGCATCGCGCGGGTGCGCATGGAAGTGCTGGGCCTTGGAAGCGCTGCCCAGGTACGCGACTGACGAAGCGGCAGCGCCAAAGACAAAAGGCCTTGCGAATTACTTCGCAAGGCCTTTGATTCTGGAGCGGGAAACGAGTCATGCACTAGGGCACTAAGTCGTTGATTCCCAAGCTCTTTCTCCGCCGAGGTAGGCAGCGAAGACCTTTGTTGTAGCCCCATTTTGCATCCTCGACGGCAGAGCTGTCCATCGACTTCCAAGGACGTCCAACGAGCGTCCATCTATCTGCTGCGAGCCACGGCTCATCCTTGGCAATTGATCTCCCTCTCCAACGCGGTCAGGCGCTCGACGATGCGATCGAAGGCCAAGGTCTCGCCGTAGAACATCTGAGCATCCAGCATGGCCTGGTAGTCCCGTTGCAACGCATGGAGCAATGGAGCACCGGGAATCAGCCGCAGGCCACCTGCCTGGCACAGTTCGTAGTGGCTGAACCCGCTGCGGTAAAAGGTCTCCTTGATGCGCAGCACGTCACGCAGCAACTCGGTATCGGCCAGTGCCCTGCGCCCCACTTCGTGATCGGCCAGGCGTGCCAGATCGTACCAATGTCGCGACAGCCGCTCGGCGCCGACGCGCAGGTCAGGACGATGGCACTCGACATGGATCAGCGTGGCTTTCTCCCAGAATGTACGCATCGGCGACAGCACCGCCACCTGGGCAGTCGGGAACGCGAGCCCCGGCACGTGGGCGGCCACATCCGGCACAATCGTCATGGTGTCCTGCGGCAGCGTGGCATTACGTCCACCGAATTCGAGCAAGACGCTCGGCCGCAGGTAGGCATCCGTGTTCTCCACCGCGCTCGGGTAGTACAGCCAGAGCTTCTCCGCGTCGTCGCTGACTTCGATGGTGACTTCATGCGCGGGGAGCGCTTGCGCCAGCGCTTCTCGCAGGGCCGGCACCAGTTCCTCGGTGACGTGCTTCACCAAAGCCACCTTGAGCGCATCGGACAGCTTCTTGCGCTGGGTGTTGGAAAGGCTTGCAAGGTCAGGCACATCGGCCACGAGACTCCGGTAGTCGATGGTGACGTCGATATCCTCGGAGAAACGTTCGATGGCCTGATAGACCTTGGACAGCGACGTGCCACCCTTGAACGCCATCGGCTTGCGAATCGGCAGCGCGAACAAGACACCCAGAACCTGGCACAGCCAGATGTCTTTTTCCAGAATTTCAGCGCGGCGGCCCAGCACCGGTGCCAGGCCATGCAACAACTCGGCCTGCTCGGCCAGGGACAAATCGAAGTAGTGCGCCGTGGATTCAGGCATGGGCCGGTTCGCTTCGCTCATAGCGGGCCAGGGCTTCCACCATCCAGGCCGGCATTGACGCCTTGGCTCCGCTCAGCGCCTCGAACTCGCCCGCCGGCAGTTTCTTCGCGATCTGCTTGAACGTGTCCGGTGTGACCTGGCTGCGCCCCAGGTACCAGAGGGCCGACAGCGCCTGCCCCGCAGGCCGCCCAGCCAGCGCCAGTTTGCGCGGCGCCACGTGCTGTAGCCGGACGACCAGTTTGCCCAACCGAAGCTGGTGCGAGGAACCTGTGGTCTGAAAAACCGCTTGCGCCGGCATCTGCGTGGACAGTCCCAGGCGCCGTGCGGCTTCTGCCCCGTGAACCTCGATCGTCGCCCCTTCCGCCTCGGCCACGGTCCGCGCCACCAGTTCGGGCGCGGGCATCGCCTTGATGCCGAACCGCCCGGCCTTGGGCACGAGATACAGGCCATGACCAATGCGCTCGACGCTGCCCGCCTTCGCCAGCCGCATCAAAGCCTGATCGATGGCCGCGCGCGAACCCAGCCCCGCGAACAATGCGGGGGTGAAGGGCTCGCCTGCGGGTTGCGAGGCGATGCGTTCACGGATGGCTTGGGACGTGCTCATGGCTGAATCGACTTTGATTGTTAGATATTTTAGTTAAAAATCCAACATCTGTCACCCACCTCGTTTCAGGGGCAATACGGGCACCTGGTTCTTGCCGAGTTCTCCAGCAGGGCCGCGCGATCACAGCCTCGATGTGAGCGTGCGCTCAAACCTAAAACGAGATCCTTGTAGATCTGCTAGCTCAACTTGTTCGCCAGCCGGGCAACTCCGGCAGTGGAGGGTTGTGCGGCTGGCCGAAGGATGCGCCAGCGTTCCGTCATCCGAATGGGATAAGTAACGCCGAACACGGCGCTGTTTTCCCTGACGTCAGCCTCGGTCGTCAGAGCGCGACATCGCCTTCAAAGTCCTCATCCAGGGCGGCTCCATGGCAAGCGAAGGTCTGCATGGCTTGGAGCCAGTCGTCCGGCAGCGGCTGGAGATGGCGTCCGGCGTCGATGTCCTTGTCCAATAGTCCAAGAAATGCCTGGAGGGCTGGGGTTTCTTGCTCGATTTTTGGGCGATGGGACATTTCACGCCTCCGCACCATTGTTCATCAATGCACGCCCAGCACGTTGAAGACGACTTTGGCGACTGCATCAATCGAATCCTCCGTCACGGCGTCGACCGGGGAGAGGCCGTTCAGTCCTTCGAGGGGATCGGACAAAGCCCGATAGAGCGTCCATGTGTCGGATTCGGGCACGCCCTGCAGCACCGTCTGGGTGAGCCGGTGTTTGACCGGATCGAGTTGCCAATCGGGCAGTTTGCGCCCGCGGGGGCCAACGTTGAGTGCCAGCAGTCGTCTCTCGTCGATGTCCTTGTAGATCTGCTGGCGGACTTTGTTCGCCAGCCGGGCAAACACCGGCAGCGGCAGGTTGTGCGGCCGGCCGTAGGCTTCCAGCATCGCCTCGCGGCCGCGCTGGATATCTGTCCTGCCGGGTGTCCAGCGGGTATCTGCCTTCAAGGCTGCGGCCTGGACAACCAAGGCATGCTCCACTGCTTGTCGGGACAACGCTATCTCCAGAGACGCGGGCAATTCGACCCGCTGCAGCCATTCCTGTATGAACACCTCCAGTTCGGCGGCAAAGGCCTCAGCATCACGGACCTCCACGGTGCCGACAAATCGACGCACTTCATCCGGCGTTACTCGAGGCAAGCGACCGGCGATGAGTCTCATGGCGTTCGGCAAGAAAACTCTCCTTCAGAGAGCCGTCAGCTTGTTCTCCTTTGTCTCCTGTGTCAACGATGCAACCGGATCAGCGCCCACTCAATCAGCCACCTGGAATCGGTCAGAGAAAATGCCATGGGCAATGGTTCAAGAACGACAGGAGAAGCCTCGTAGCCGTCATCTTCCCAGTGACAACTTTGCAGCGTGGGACTAAACCGCTCGCGCGGTAGGCGCTCCGCGCGATGCGTGGGCGCTTGATTGCCGCGTTGCTGCCACCGTTGACGGCGAGGCAATCCCGCCTCGCTCATCGACGGAGCAGCAACCATGGACACGATCATTGCGGCGGTAACCCCGCTGCGTCAGCGCATGCTCGAAGACATGCGCCTACGCAAGCTGGAGCCACGCACGCAGGAGGCCTACATCCGCGCCGTGCGCAAGCTGGCAGCGTATCTGCACCGCTCGCCTGACACGGCAACCGTAGAGGACCTGCGCAACTTCCAACTGCACTTGGTCGATACGGGCACCTCGCCTATCACCCTGAACGCCACGCTGACCGGCCTGCGGTTCTTCTTCGACGTGACGCTTGAGCGAATGGACCTGATGGCCCGGATGCAGCCGGTCAAGCTGCCACGCAGGCTGCCGGTGGTGTTCAGCTCGCAGGAGGTCTCGCGCCTGATCGCTGCGGCCTCCAACATCAAGCACCAGGTGGCGCTGTCGGTCGCCTACGGTGCCGGGTTGCGCGCCAGCGAGGTCGTCCACTTGAAGGTCACCGACGTGGACGGCGAGCGCATGACGCTGCGGGTGGAGCAAGGCAAGGGACGCAAGGACCGCTACGCGATGCTCAGCCCAGTGTTGCTGCAGCGACTACGCACCTGGTGGCGCATCGCCCATGCCCAGGGCCGCATGCTGCCCGGCGGCTGGCTGTTCCCGGGCTTGAACCCAACCGACCCGCTGACGCCCCGCCAACTCAACCGTGCCGTGCACGCCGTCGCCGAGGCCGCCGGCATCGACAAGCGCGTGTCACCGCATTCGCTTCGCCACGGGTTTGCAACGCACCTGCTGGAGCGCAAGGTCGACATCCGCGTGATCCAGGTGCTGCTGGGCCACAAGCGGCTTGAGACGACGGCGATCTACACCCACGTAGCCACCGATCTGCTGCGCGAGGTGATCGGCCCGCTGGAGCCGCTGCCGCCGTCTTGAGGCGCAGCCGTGAGACGGCCTGCCCTGGAGGTGGCCGACGTCTTTCACCAGCATGGCCCGGCATGGCGTGCCGCACAGCGCGGCCACCTGAGCCTGGGTCAGCTCAAGGTGATGTCGGCCATCGAGCGGTGCCGCAGCGCAGCACTGGGAGGACACGTGCTGCGCTGCGAAGGCTGCGGCACCGACCAGATCTCCTACAACTCCTGCCGCAACCGGCACTGCCCCAAGTGCCAGAGTGCGGTGGCGCAGCGCTGGCTCAATGCCCGCCAGGCCGATCTGCTGCCGGTCGAGTATTACCACGTGGTGTTTACGTTGCCGGCGCCGGTGGCGGACATCGCGTACCAGAACAAGGCTGTGCTCTATGGCTTGCTGTTCGACTTGGCCGCCGAAGTGCTGCTGACCATCGCCGCCGATCCGAAGCACTTGGGTGCCAGGATCGGTGCGACGCTGGTGCTGCACACCTGGGGCTCGGCCTTGACCCACCATCCGCACGTGCACGGCATCGTGCCCGGTGGAGGGCTGGGGGCCGACGGCAAGGCCTGGGTGGCATGCCGGCCGGGCTTCTTCCTGCCGGTACGGGTGCTGTCATGCCTGTTCCGGCGGCGCTTTCTCGAAGAACTGCAGCGATTGCATGCGAGCGGCAAGCTGCAGTTCTTCGGCGGGCATACCGCCTTGGCCGACGCACGGGCCTTCAAGCGGTGGCTGGCACCACTGCGCAGGGTCGAGTGGGTGGTCTACGCCAAGCGGCCGTTCGCCGGACCCCAGGCTGTCCTGGCCTACCTGTCGCGCTACACCCACCGGGTGGCGATCTCCAACGGCCGGCTGCTCGCGCTGGACGAGCGCGGCGTGACGTTTCGTTGGAAAGACTACCGCACCAAAGGCAGGACGCGGCACAAGACGATGACGCTGGAGCCGGCGGAGTTCATGCGTCGCTTCTTGCTGCACGTGCTGCCCACAGGCCTGCACCGCATTCGGCACTACGGGTTGTTGGCAAACGGTTGCCGCAAGGCCAGCCTGGCGTTGGCGCGCGAGCTGCTGCAGGTCCTGCCAGAGCCAATCGCACCGGACCGTGAGGCCACGGCGTCGACCTCTCCAGCTGCCACCTTCATCTGCCGGCACTGCGGCCAGCCGATGGGCGTCGTCCAGGTCTTCATGCGCGGCATGGCCATCCGCGCTCCGCCACCATGATCGGCAACGGCACGCACGCATCGCACGACGCGCTGATCGGCCACTGGCCGGCATCGGCGGGGAACACCCGCGCGTGGCGGCTACAACGCCATCGCGGAACGCGGTTCATCGACTGCCGCGGCCTCTTCCGAACAGGTGGCGTTGCCAAGGAAAGCTCCCCCCGGCGTGCGCGCATCTGCTACGTGCCAACCAAAACCCGAGCCGCACTCCTCAAATCCCCATAGGTCGTCGCGGCAAACTGCCGCAGCGACGCAATCCGCGGTTTCCTCCCTCGAGGCTTGTGCGACACCTGCCCTCAAGTCGTACCTCACCCACGACCTGTGGCTTGCCGGGCAGGTATCCCACAACCCTAAACATGATCGGTCTTTCAGCTCTTCGATCTCGGCGCCTGATAGCTGTCGTTCTATGGTTCCTCCAAAATATCGGAAAGAGCGATTGGACGTCGGGAAACTTCAATCATGCAGACGTCCAGTGCAGCAACCCTCAATGAGCGGGTCTGGGAAACCTAGGAGCCGCATGCCTAACTACTCGATGACAACGTAGAAGGGGTCTGACTGCCCCACCAGCCGGTTGTCGCGCTTGCGAATCAAAAATGCCTCAACAAAGTGAACGCCGCGGTACTCCAGCCTTTCCGAACGACTTGTGCCAGTATCGGAGGGATAGAACTCACCTCGAAGAGCACCCGCACGGGATGCGACCCTGTCAGTGTTCGTCACGCGCCATTGAACTTTGTAGTCAGCGGAGAACGGCATGCCGTGGGCGCCGCTAGCGTTAAACCGAACCCAATAGCTCGGCTGCAATGCCTCGGCCGACTGGATGGTCCGAACGGTATTTCCATACTGCCCGGTCCGTAACTCTGCGACCACTCGTATAGCATGTTGTTCTGGAGCCTTGCGCCAGGTGGGCCTTCGTACATGGGGCAACTGGCGCAGCTTCGCAGGTACTGCGGCAGCACCCAGAGCCTTCACCTTTTCCACCAGATCCTGGAAATGATTGCCCAGAACTAACGCGCCCGTGATAGCAGCCTCGCTGACTTGCTCGGCGGCCCGCTTCGCTTCGCTCGCAGCAAAGTTGTCACCAAAGACACGTTGCCACTTGCCAATACTTTCATCGCGGTCCGCCTCTGCATACGCATCGTCAATCCAACCACGGTAAAGGTTCACCTTGTCGCGAAAATTTCCATACTGCGTTTGGTCCCAGCCACTTGCTTGGTCTTCCTGAGGCAGCTTTGGATTTGGCACGACTGGCACGTTCGGCCGAGCCTGCAGCCAATCATCCAGGCGGCCGACCAGCGTTTTAAGCGTAGTGGTCAAGTCAGCAAACTGAGCACTGTCTCGGTCGCTTTCATAGACCTGCAGCCCCATCAGGGTGGTCAGCAAGAACGAGGGGCACGTGAAGTTGCCCTTGATGTCGCGCATGTACTTCAGTAGCCGGGTGACCTTCTTTAAGTCATTACCGCCGGCGACACCATTCTTGCCTTTCACCCACTCCGTGTATGCAGACGGCGCAGAGGCCTCGAACTGGTCGGCATTGCGATTGCAGACCTCGTACTGACCCGCATAGAGCCGATTGACCACACAAGGCGCAACGTCAATCTTGCGCTCGCCCGCGTACTCAATCGTGGCGCAATGCGAGTAACGACGGATTTTCCCTTCGTACTTGGAGAGCTGCCCGAGCTTGGTGGCAAGCTCGTTCACGTAGTCCTTCGGCGCCCAGCCCTCCTTCGCCTCGACGAACACCAACAAATCAGCATCGAATGGCTGTCCCAACTGTGGCTTGATGATGGTCTCATGGGCCCAGGAACCTTGCGGCGCGAACGAGATGATTTTCGGACCCCAGGCAAGGGCGCGTACTGCGTTTTCAATAGCAACAATGCTGTCCTCCAGCAAGCCGAGACGCGTGCTGTTCAGGTTGACATGGTCGTCGAGGAAAGTCTTGAAGTGTTCGTGCAGCTTCATCAGACCCCCGATAGGTTCAGCTTGCTCACGGCTTCGGCAACAAGCTTCTCAACTGCATGTTTAGCCTGCGCTTCTGTCTTCTTGCGAAGTCGGTTGTAGAGCCAGTCGAACACCAGCGGATTGCCCGCGCGGTGCCGATAAATGGCGTCCTGCAATGCACGCGAGTTCAGCGTCAGGTCCTCCGCCGATGCACCGGCGAGAGCTTTGTCCCAAATCTTTTCGATTTCCCCCTTCAGCGTCGTTAACGATTCGATGGTGTCCTCTTGCTTGCGGTATTCCCGCAGGACAAAACTGACCAGCGGCAGGACTGGAAGAGCTACCGAGATGATGAGCTCGTCGAGCTTGAGCCCCTGATAAAGACCAACGGCAAACAGCGCAACACCAAGAACTCCAGCGATGGAGAAAAGTGCTGCTGAATACTTTCGCCGCACTCGCAAGTCGTAGACCACGTTCGTTCGCTGGCATAGAAGCCGTCCCAATGGCAATGGCAGTCTGCTGATGGCGCCTTCGTACCAGGCTTCCAGTCCCTTCTTCTCCTTGTCGGACATCTCGTCTGGCGCAATAGCACGCAGCTCTTCAGGGTCCATTCGGTTACCAGCGACCAACTTGTTCCAGTCCAGCTTCAAGACCTCGGTGTCGAATTGCTCCTGAACCTTGGCTCCCGCCTTGCTACTAGCACGCTGCTTCGACGAGAGGATCGCCACGTCGAGAAGCAGTAGGGCAATAGATGCGAAGCCAAGATAGGATCGAATAGTTGGGAACTCAGCACCGAAAAGCAGCCCCAACACCGGCAGCATCAGGGCTGTGATGGCCACGAAGTTCTGATAGTTCTTCGCACGGGAATAGAAGCATCGCTGCGCGCGCAGTAGTTCCAGTCGTTCGGGCTTGTTTTGCTCGATGTCGATTCGATGTTCCGTTGTCATTGGTGGTTCTTCCCTTTTCAATGTTTTGTAGAGGTAGCTACGGCGTTTTGGATGAACGGCGGTCGCCGTCCCCACCTCCGCGTCTTGGGTTCTGGATGCTCTCCGCCGCCAGCCCAAACATCAGTCACGAGCCATTCCTCGAAGTAATCGAGCCACTCAGCGGCCCAGGGCAGATAGGTCTCGCGAAAACGCATCTGCGGCACCCATTCGTGCGTCCGCGGGAGCCAAAGACACAACTTGATACCCAGCCCTTTATGTGGATAGACGTGCGGCAACGTTCGCCCTGCAGCGAGCTCTTTCAGGTCCGGATCCATCACCAACAGCTCAGGGAAATTGGAGGTATAGACCTTCAGAAGACATTGATAGACCCGAGCCATTGGTGTTGGAGCCACCTTGAATCCGAATCTGAGCTCTCGGCCCTGGACGAACTCCAGCGTCGACTCTGGCCACCGGAGTGACTTCAATTCAGCGTGGCGCTGGGCAATGCTCGGAAGACGCAGCGGTGGCCTCAATTGGAAGGCCCTCCGAAATAGGTGTGCGCGCGGGCCGGAGTAACGACCGACGCCGCACCGGCAACCACAAAACTCGCCTGCTTTAACGTCCGGTGGCTCTCACGTCGTTGCGCGCTCTGCTGCAGCACGGCCTGCTTTGCTTGTGGGCCGAACGCGTTCTCCACTGCCTTCGAGACAGCACCGAGTCCCTGGTTGCCTTCGATGGCAGCCAGCAATCCGTCCAGGTCGGCCACGAACTTCTGTTGCCATTGAGAAAACGCTTGCTGGCGTTTCGACTCGTTCATGGAGGCAGCAAGGTTGTCAGACTGCGCGCACGGATTCATCAAAATCCAGATTTCCTTACCGGACTGAAGAATCTCCCGCTCAAACAGCTCCGGCAGGAGTTCCACGATGTCGAAGAACAAGTCCAGAGGACCATCGTGCGGCTTCGGCGCCAAGATGGCGTATGCCTTCGCGAACAAGCTCGTCAAAAACACCGAGGTCGGCGCAATGTCGGAACCTGCCTCCAGCTCTCCGAATGAAATGTTCCGGTGCACCTTCCCCAGCTGGACGAACCTGCTCAGAAGACGGGCAAATACCTCGTCCGCCACCGGCAGTGGCACGAGGTCGGCCTTGCGCGCCTCCGCAAATTCCGCTGTCAGAGCCTCCGAAAGCCGAAAAACTGGCGACACCTCTGCAGCCACATCAAATCCCAGGCAGTATCCCTTCGGATTGGTAGAAAGGTAGTTCTTGCGCTCGCGGTCAGGGATGCGCCCGTGGTGCTCGCCATAAGGAAGCACATGCCGCGGGTCGTCAATGACTGGGGCAAAGTCGGCTTGCATGTCACCCGAGTAGATAAGCGTCACGCACCGCTCCCATCGCTCGATGCCAAGTCCATGCCGCTCGGCATAACGCTTCAATACGACATACAAGTGCTCGAGCAACAGCGCCGCACCGCCGGGGCCGCCATATCTGACGAGTGCCGCCTTGGACAATCGCACCACCAGGTCAATGTCGAAGCCCTCGCGGTTCGCTTCCATAGGCCGGACGATGGTTCCCATTTGGCGGGAACCCTGTGCGTGTACCTGTTCCACTAACCCATCGAATTCAACGCAGTCGATGAGGTACTCGCCAGTCGCTTTATAGGCCCGCTCAAGCTCCTGGAGCTGTGTGACCGTGGGTTCGAAGGCCCTCGCAATGGCTTCCGCCAGGTACGTAAAGCGAGCCGACGCTGAGGCAGTGACTTTGCGAGTAGCGCGAGGGAAATAGCCGGTTCGGTTCATGGGGAGGTCTGGCTGTAAGGCTGTCGTTCAAAAAGGCGTCAGTTGCCCAGGTAGCGCTCGTAGACGCGTCCTGTGCGAACCGCAATCAAGCCTGCGATTAGCAACAGCATCGCCACTGCAAAGCCCAGCGCACTCTCCGGCATCCAGACGCTGAGGTAGCCGGGCAGCACATCTGACAGTGCGA
Source organism: Pseudorhodoferax sp. (assembly GCF_047601025.1). Lineage (NCBI taxonomy): Bacteria > Pseudomonadati > Pseudomonadota > Betaproteobacteria > Burkholderiales > Comamonadaceae > Pseudorhodoferax > Pseudorhodoferax sp. The sequence goes on along the minus strand of NZ_JASGJZ010000001.1, from coordinate 3,894,953 downwards.
CCTCGGCTTGCATGCCGCCGCCCAGCCCTTTCACGGCCGATGCACCTGTGGTTTCTACCCGCCCTACGAGGCCAGCGACCACGAGGAAACCGCCTGCACGCACCAGCCCAGCCCCAAGCGTGACGAGGCGCCTTGGCTTGGCGATGAAGTAATCGGTCAGACGTTCGAGCATGGTCGGCCTACTTTTTTTCGCGCCGGACGCCCTTGAAAGGGGTCTTGTCCGACTTCACGTCCATGAAGCGCCCCGTCTGCGTATCACGCTTGACGTAGTGCCCCGAGGGCGTGATGGTCTGGCTGCGCTCGCATACAGCGCCGATTCGGTGCCCGTCGCCGGGCGGGTTGTTCTTTACCATTGCGACCTCATATTTCATTTTAGTTTAGTATATCTAATCATTTTGATGATGTCGCAATATTTTTTTGTTGTCGTTATGTCACGTCATCTATGATGCGGAGATGGCAGAAAACCTTGACCGGCGAACGCAGCGCCTCGCTGACTTGACCAAGACACAGCGGGAGCGGCTGTCGCACATTGACTTCAAGCTGTACTTCCTGGGCGAGCTCCGGCGAGCCGACGTTGTTGACCGCTTCGGCACCGGCCCCGCCGGCGCTACGCGGGACATTGCGCTCTATCGAGAAATCGCACCTGAAAACCTCGAACTGGACAGTTCCGATAAGGTCTACCGGCCGACCCCCGCGTTCAAACCGCTGTTCAAGCACAACCCTCGTCGAGTCCTTACTGCCCTGACGCAGGGCTACGGTGAAGGGTTGGGGGAGCTCCTAGGCGACGAGGCGCAACCCATGCTGAGGTGCGAGGTGCCGAACGCACTGAGCCTGCCGAAGATGGCGGTGCTGGCCCCCATTACTCGAGCCATCAACCGCGGCAAAGCTGTGCGCCTCGGCTACACGTCCATTGATAGCGGTCACACAGAACGCGAGCTGGTTCCTCTGGCGCTGGTAGACATCGGCATTCGCTGGCACGTCCGGGCCTTCGACCGGAGACGCAAGCAGTTCCGCGACTTCGTCTTCACGCGAATGGAGGAACCTGTAGTTCTTGAGGACAGCTCCGTTCAGCGCGAAGAAACGGCTGAGTTCGATATGCAATGGAGCCGCATCATTGAACTGGAGCTAGTGCCCCACCCCGAGCATCCCAGCCCGGAAATCGTGAAAATGGATTACGAGTTCCCGGAGGAAGGCGTGCTTCGAGTCCGCGTCAGAGCGGCCAATGCCGGGTATATGCTTCGTCGCTGGTCCGTGGACTGTTCGTCGGACCACCACCTGCGTGGTCTTGAGTACGCCCTATGGCTGCGCGACCCGCTCGCGCTCTACGGGGCAAGCAACGCACTGCTGGCTCCAGGATATCAGGCCCCACGCTCAGACCGAGAAATCAAGGCTCTCTGAACGTACTACCGGCAAATCTCTCAATCCATCGAACTAATGCCAGCATTGCGCATCATGCCAACCAATGCCGAGCACCCGCCAATTTCCCTTACCCTCATTCTTGCCCCATCAACGACCCGCAGACCATGCCTCCAACCTCCAGGACCGTCCCCGCCGTCACGATCTCCAAAGGGGAGTGACCCGACAGCCGAGCCGTTGGTGTGGAGAGGGATCGATAGACCGCCCAGGCGTCTGCCCCTTCCGCGTGGGTCAGAACGACCAGGGTCAGCAAATACTTAGTAGGATTCAACTGCCAGTCAGGGATGCGATACCCCCGATCGCTCAAATGCAAAGCCAGTAGCCGGCCAGCACGGATGTCTCGGAGGATCTGCTCCTCAGAATTTTGTGCCAGAGCAGCGAATATCGACAGCGGAAGGTTGTCCGGGCATTCATAGATACTCCGTTGCTCGCTCTCTGACAGGCAGGATGCCCTCGTTGGTGGATTCGGTATGCAAGCCTGCACCCCGGCTTTGTTTTGCGCATGTCCTGCAGAGATGGTGATGGTCACTGTGGTACCGCCATCCAACTCGACCACATTGGTAGAAGCAGATCCGGCTTCTTTCCACTGGAGCAATTCTGCAGGTACGCCCCGCGCAGGCGCACGAGCAGCGTCCACATTACCCCGTTCCAACAGATCCAGGCGATCCGCCCAGTCCTGCATCATTCGGCGACGCTGTTCGATGTGCTCTGCATGGTTGTAGGCATCCTGGTCTCCTTGGGGAGTCACATGCGACAGTTGAGCTGCCACCCAGGCACTCGGATATCCGAATTCATTCAGAGCGGTCGAGATGGTGGCTCGGATACCGTGTCCGGTCAGCAACCCGTCAAACCCAAGTGTCTTGAGACCTTGATTCAGGGTGCTTTCACTGATGGGTAGCCTAAGATCGCCGCGATGTGGCAGCAGGTAACGTTGAGCTGGGCGCATCGCATCCCACAACTGGCGGACGACCGCCATCGCCTGTGTTGACAAGGGCACCAAGTACGACGGGATGTCCTGGGGGCCAAGGCCTTCCTTGCGGATCTTGGCCTGCAGTTGCTTCACATGTACCGCCGGGATGGTCCAGAGCCCTTGAGTCAGATCAAACTGGTCTTGCGTTGCCTGCCTCAGCTCACCAGTCCGAACACCTGTCAGCAGCAGCAGGTGAAGTCCCATTTGAACGGCCCTGGTTCCTCGATAGCTGTGTAGTGCCTGAAGCAGCTCCGGCAGATCCTCGATCTGCAAGAAAGGGTTGTGGGCAACCGGTGGTCTGGGAATGGCCGCCACGACCAGATCCCGTGCCGGGTTCTTGTCCAACCCGGGAACCTTGACCATGGCGAACCGGAAGAGTTGCCGGAGCCATGAGCGGCATTTTTCGGCGGTGGTGAGTGCCTCGCGTTTCTCGATCCTGGACAGCACCTGCAGCAGGTCGGCCTGCGTGATCTCGTAGATCGACCGTTTGGCAAGGGCAGGCAGGATGTCCTTGCGGAAGATCCGCTGGATCTGTTCGAGTGTGCTTTGGCGCCCCGGTTGCAGGACAAGACTGCGGTGTGCGAGCCATTGATCGTAGACGCTCTGGAATAACCGATCTGCAGCCAAGTGCTTGACCAGGATCTCCTGCTGTCGATGCTTGAGTGGGTCGATTCCCTGTGCAACCAAGGTACGGGCGGCTTCGCAGCGACCGCGCGCCTCTTTCAGGCTGATCTCCGGGTACTTACCCAGCGCGATGCGTTTTTGTTTACCTACCCAGTAGTAGCGGAAATGCCAGCTCTTGCCGCCACCCGGCTTCACACACAAGCCCAGTCCGCGACCATCGGTGAGGGTGTAGACCTTGTCCTTGGGCCGGGCTTGCCGGACTGCGATGTCCGTGAGCGGCATGGCATTCCTCCTCTCGGGACGAAAGCTCGGTTCTTGGCCCGGTGGCCAGCGTAACCTCTATAAGTACTGCGCCGATGTGAGGCGGACGATGGCCTCAAAACGTGCCTTAAAAAGGCTGGCTGCAGATGGACGTCTCTAGAGCTCAGTGGACGGTCCAGAAACGAAAAAAGGAGCCGAAGCTCCTTTTCTCTGCACTCCATGGATCTCCGTGGATGTCTATGGACAAATACTTGGAGCGGGAAAACGGTCTCGAACCGTCGACCTCAACCTTGGCAAGGTTGCGCTCTACCAACTGAGCTATTCCCGCGTTATGAGCTTCAAATTATAGCCTGAAAAATCGGGGCTTCACAAGCTGATCTGATTTTTTCTGGATCAGTGCTTGGTCGACACGGCCGGCTCTGGCGAGGGCGGCACGTCCATGGCAGCGGGAGCGGCTGTGGCCTCTTCCTCGGACAAGGGCGTCGGCAACCGCTCCAGCGCCACCTCGAGCACCTGGTCGATCCACTTGACCGGCACGATCTCCAGGCCATTCTTCACGTTCTCGGGGATCTCCTGCAGGTCCTTGGCGTTCTCCTCGGGGATCAGCACGGTCTTGATGCCGCCGCGCAGCGCGGCCAGCAGCTTCTCCTTCAGGCCGCCGATGGCCGTGACCTCGCCGCGCAGCGTGATCTCGCCGGTCATCGCGACGTCGCTGCGCACCGGGATGCCGGTCAGCGCCGAAACGAAGGCTGTGGTCATCGCCGCGCCGGCGCTCGGCCCGTCCTTGGGCGTCGCGCCGTCCGGCACGTGGATGTGGATGTCGCGCTTCTCGAACACCTCGTCCTTGATGCCCAGGCGCCGCGCACGGCTGCGCACCACGGTGCGGGCGGCCTCGACCGACTCCTTCATCACGTCGCCCAGCGAGCCGGTCCGCAGGATCTGCCCCTTGCCGGGCATGATCGCCGCCTCGATCGTCAGCAGGTCGCCGCCGACCTCGGTCCAGGCCAGGCCGACGACCTGGCCGACCTGGTTCTGCTGCTCGGCGCGGCCGTAGGTGTACTTGCGCACGCCCAGGAAGTCGTTGAGGTTCTCGGCATCCACGACCACGCGCGGCGTCATCTTCTTGAGCTGCAGCGCCTTGACGACCTTGCGGCAGATCTTGGACAGCTCGCGCTCCAGCGAGCGCACGCCGGCCTCGCGCGTGTAGTAGCGCACCACGTCGCGCACCGCGTCCTCGGTGACCAGCAGCTCCTCGTCCTTCACGCCGTTGTTCTTGAGCTGCTTGGGCAGCAGGTAGCGCAGCGCGATGTTGACCTTCTCGTCCTCGGTGTAGCCGGACAGCCGGATCACCTCCATGCGGTCCAGCAGCGCCGGCGGAATGTTCATGGAATTCGAGGTCGCCACGAACATCACGTCGGACAGGTCGAAATCGACCTCGACGTAGTGGTCGCTGAAGGTGTGGTTCTGCTCGGGATCCAGCACCTCCAGCAACGCGCTCGACGGATCGCCGCGGAAGTCCGTGCCCAGTTTGTCGATCTCGTCGAGCAGAAACAGCGGGTTGCGCGTGCCGACCTTGGACAGGCTCTGCAGCACCTTGCCCGGCAGCGCGCCGATGTAGGTGCGGCGGTGGCCGCGGATCTCGGCCTCGTCGCGCATGCCGCCCAGCGCCATGCGCACGTACTTGCGGCCGGTGGCCTTGGCGATCGACTGGCCGAGCGAGGTCTTGCCCACGCCCGGCGGCCCGACCAGGCACAGGATCGGCGCCTTGACCTTGTCCACGCGCTGCTGCACCGCGAGATATTCGAGGATGCGATCCTTGACCTTCTCCAGGCCGTAGTGGTCTTCGTTCAGCACGCCCTCGGCATTGGCCAGATCGTGCTTGATCTTGGTGCGCTTGCTCCACGGCAGGCCGGTCAGCACGTCGATGTAGTTGCGCACGACCGTGGCCTCGGCCGACATCGGCGACATCAGCTTGAGCTTCTTGAGTTCGCCCTCGGCCTTCTTCAGCGCGTCCTTGGGCATGCGGGCGAGGCGGATCCTCTTCTCGATCTCCTCGATGTCGGCGCCCTCCTCGCCTTCGCCGAGCTCCTTCTGGATGGCCTTGACCTGCTCGTTCAGGTAGAAGTCGCGCTGGTTCTTCTCCATCTGTCGCTTCACGCGGCCGCGGATCTTCTTGTCGACGTTCAGGATGTCGACCTCGCGCTCGAGCTGGGAGAACAGGTTCTCCAGCCGCTCCTGCACCTCGGCCAGGTCCAGCACGGCCTGCTTGCTGTCGAGCTTGAGCGGCAGGTGCGCGGCGATCGTGTCGGCCAGGCGGCCGGGATCGTCGATGCTGGAGATCGACGTCAGGATCTCCGGCGGGATCTTCTTGTTCAGCTTGACGTACTGGTCGAACTGCTGCATCACCGCGCGGCGCAGCGCCTCGACCTCGGTGCTCCTGCCGGCATCGGCCGGCAGCTCGATCGGCGTGACGTTGGCGGTGAAATGCGCCTCGCCATCCTCGATGTGGTTCACGCGCGCGCGCTGCTGGCCCTCGACCAGCACCTTCACGGTGCCGTCGGGCAGCTTGAGCATCTGCAGGATCGTGGAGACGCAGCCGACGTCGAACATGTCGGTGACCAGCGGATCGTCCTTGGCGGCGGCCTTCTGCGCGACGAGCATGATGCGGCGCTCGGCCTCCATCGCCGCCTCCAGCGCCTTGATGCTCTTGGGCCGGCCGACGAACAGCGGGATCACCATGTGGGGGAACACCACCACGTCGCGCAGGGGCAGCAGCGGAAGATCCAGCGGCACGGCTGGCAGGGGAGTTTGACCGGACATGGGCATCCTTTGAGTGACCCGGTGAATATGGTCGCCGGCGTCACGAATTCAACCTGCGCCGCGCACGGCACAGGCGGGTTGAACGAAAACCGGCCCCACGACCCCGTGGCAGGGCCGGTCGCACGGTCAGGCCGTCTTGGCCGCTTCCCGGTAGACCAGCAGCGGCGGCTTGTTTTCCTCGACGGTGGACTCGTCGACCACCACCTTCTCGACGTTGGCGGCGTTCGGCAGGTCGAACATGGTGTCGATCAGCGACTGCTCGAGGATCGAGCGCAGGCCGCGCGCGCCGGTCTTGCGCGCCAGCGCCTTGCGTGCGATCGCCTTCAACGCCGCCGGCCGGATCTCCAGATCCACGCCTTCCATGGACAGCAGCCGGCCGTACTGCTTCACCAGCGCATTCTTGGGCTCGGTCAGGATCTGCACCAGCGCTTCCTCGGTCAGTTCGGCCAGCGTCGCGACGACGGGCATGCGGCCGACCAGTTCCGGGATCAGACCGAACTTGATCAGGTCCTCGGGCTCGACCTCGCGGAACACCTCGGTCAGTCCGCGCTCCTTCTTGCTGCGCACGGTCGCGCCGAAGCCGATGCCGGAGGATTCCTGCCGGCTCTCGATGATCTTCTCCAGCCCGGCGAAGGCGCCGCCGCAGATGAACAGGATGTTGGTCGTGTCGATCTGCAGGAAGTCCTGGTTCGGATGCTTGCGCCCGCCCTGCGGCGGCACGCTGGCCATGGTGCCTTCGATCAGCTTGAGCAGCGCCTGCTGCACGCCCTCGCCCGACACGTCGCGCGTGATCGACGGGTTGTCGGACTTGCGCGAGATCTTGTCGATCTCGTCGATGTAGACGATGCCGCGCTGCGCGCGCTCCACGTCGTAGTTGCAGCTCTGCAGCAGCTTGGCGATGATGTTCTCGACGTCCTCGCCGACGTAGCCGGCTTCGGTCAGCGTGGTCGCGTCGGCCATCACGAAGGGCACGTCCAACATGCGCGCCAGCGTCTGCGCGAGCAGCGTCTTGCCCGAGCCGGTCGGCCCGATCAGCAGGATGTTGCTCTTGGCGAGCTCGACGTCGTCCTTCTTGGCCGTGTCCTTGTGGCGCAGGCGCTTGTAGTGGTTGTAGACGGCCACCGACAGCGTGCGCTTGGCGACCTCCTGGCCGACCACGTAGTTGTCCAGGTTGGTCTTGATCTCGTGCGGCGTCGGCAGGTCGCTGCGGCCTTCGCGCGCCTCGCCGGCGGCCGGCACCTCGTCGCGGATGATCTCGTTGCACAGGTCGATGCACTCGTCGCAGATGAACACCGAAGGACCTGCGATGAGCTTCTTGACCTCGTGCTGGCTCTTCCCGCAAAACGAGCAGTACAGGGTCTTTTCGCTGGAGGAGCCTTTTTTCTCGGCCATGGAAGAACGCCTTCTACAAGCAGTTGGGCAATGATAACCAAACGAAAAACGGCGCCTTCCAGTGGAGAAAGCGCCGTTTTTCGCGCAGGCCGCGCGGCTGCAGCGTGGGCCGGATCAGGGCCGCCGCGCGATCACCTGGTCGACGAGGCCGTAGTCCTTGGCTTCGTCGGCGGTCAGGAAGTAGTCGCGCTCAGTATCGGCCTTGACCTTGTCCAGCGGCTGGCCGGTGCGCTCGGCCAGGATGCGGTTCATCTGGTCCTTGGTGCGCAGGATGTCGCGCGCGTGGATCTCGATGTCCGTCGCCTGGCCGCGGGCGCCGCCCAGCACCTGGTGGATCATGATCTTGGAATTCGGCAGCGAGAAGCGCTTGCCCTTGGCGCCGGCCGCCAGCAGGAACGCGCCCATGCTGGCCGCGAAGCCGCAGCACAGCGTCGACACGTCCGGCTTGATGAACTGCATGGTGTCGTAGATCGCCATGCCGGCCGTGACGCTGCCGCCCGGCGAGTTGATGTAGAACGAGATGTCCTTGTCGGGGTTCTCGCTCTCCAGGAACAGCAGCTGCGCGACCACCAGGTTGGCCGTCTGGTCGTTGACCTCGCCCACCAGGAAGATCACCCGCTCCTTCAGCAGGCGCGAATAGATGTCGTACGAGCGCTCGCCGCGGCCCGACTGCTCGATGACCATGGGGATCATGCCCAGGTTCTGCGTTTCGAGCGCACTGTTGTGGATGACCATGTTTTCTCCGGGAAGGTGGTGTCGCCAGTTCGGCACGTGGGGGCGGAGAACGCGTTCTCAACCCCCGCGTCCGTTCACCCCTGCTGCTGCGCCATCAGTTCGTCGAAGCCGATGGTCCTGTCGGTGACCCTGGCCTGCGACAGCACATAGTCCGTCACGTTGTTCTCGAGCACCGCGGCCTCCACGTCCGCCAGGCGATCGCGGTCGCCGTAGTACCAGCGCACCACGTCCTGCGGCTGCTCGTAGCTGGCGGCCAGTTCCTCGATGTGGGCCTTGACCTGCTCCGGCTTGGCCTGCAGGTCGTTCTTGCGCACCAGCTCCGCGACGATCAGGCCCAGGCGCACGCGGCGCTCGGCCTGCGGACGCACGATCTCCTCGGGGATCGGCGCCTTGTCGGCATCCTTCAGGCCGCGGGCCTTCAGGTCGGCACGGGTGCTGTCGATCATGCGGCCGACCTCGGCCTGCACGCTGGCGTTCGGAAGGTCCAGTTCGGCCTTGGCGATCAGCGCGTCCATCACGGCCTGCTTGTTGCGGGCCTGCAGGCGGTACTTGACCTCGCGCTCCAGGTTCTTGCGGATATCCGCGCGCAGGCCGTCCACGCTGCCGTCGGCGATGCCCAGCGACCTGGCCAGTTCGTCGTCGACCTGCGGCAGGCGCCCTTCCTCGATCTTCTTGACCGTGACCAGGAAATCGGCCTGCTTGCCGGCCACGTCCTTGCCGTGGTAGTCGGCCGGGAAGGACAGCGGGAAGGTGCGGCTGTCGCCGACCCGCATGCCGCGCACGGCATCGTCGAACTCCTTGAGCATCTGGCCTTCGCCGGCCACGAACTGGAAGTCCTCGGCCTTGCCGCCCTCGAAGGGCTCGCCGTCGATCTTGCCCTCGAAATCCACGGTCACGCGGTCGCCCGGATCGACGTAGCCGCCGGCCGGGCGCTCCAGGAACACGCGGCGCTGCTTGCGCAGGATGTCCAGCGTCTTGTCGATGGCCTCGTCGGTCACTTCGGCGTTCAGGCGCTCGATCTCGGCGGTGGACAGGTCGTTGACGACCACGTCGGGAAACACCTCGAACACGGCATCGAAGGTCACCTGGCCTTCGGGCGCGCCTTCCTTCTCGCTGATGCGCGGCTGGCCGGCCACGCGCAGGTTGGCCTCGTTGGCAGCGGCGGCGAAGGCTTCGCCGACCTTGTCGTTCATGACCTCGTAGTGCACCGAATAGCCATAGCGCTGGGCCACGACGTTCATCGGCACCTTGCCGGGCCGGAAGCCGTCCATGCGCACGCTGCGCGCAATCTTGCGGAGGCGGTTGTTCACCTCGTTCTGGATCGCCTCCACCGGCAGCGACAGGGTGATCTTGCGCTCCAGCTTTTCCAGGTTCTCAACGGTAACTGCCATGGTGGTCTCGGGATGAAGGAAATCTATGTCGATGGTGCGCGGGGGGGACTCGAACCCCCACACCATTGCTGGCGTCAGGACCTAAACCTGGTGCGTCTACCAATTTCGCCACCCGCGCGGGTTTCGGTCGAACCGACCATTTTAGCCCTTGGCGAGGGGGTTGCCGGCCACGGCCTGCGCATGCGCCTCGTCGGCCGGCTTCTTCACGCGGAACCAGGCGGCGTACATGGCCGGCAGCGCCAGCAGCGTCAGCGCCGTGGCCACGATCAGCCCGCCCATGATGGCCACCGCCATCGGCCCCCAGAACACCGAGCGCGACAGCGGGATCATGGCCAGCACGGCCGCCGCCGCGGTCAGCACGATGGGCCGCAGCCGGCGCACGGCCGACTCGACGATGGCGTCCCAGGCCGGCACGCCGCGCGCGCGGTCCTGCTCGATCTGGTCGATCAGGATCACGGAGTTGCGCTGGATCATGCCCATCAGCGCGATCACGCCCAGCAACGCGACGAAGCCGAACGGCCGGCCCAGCACCAGCAGCGCGCCGGCCACGCCGGCGATGCCCAGCGGCCCGGTCAGGAACACCAGCACCGACCGGCTGAAGCTCTGCAGCTGCAGCATCAGCAGCGTGAAGGTCAGGAACAGCATGATGGGCACGCCGGCCGCGATCGAGGCCGAGCCGCGGCTGCTCTCCTCCACCGCGCCGGCCACCTGGATGGCGTAGCCGCCCAGGCCCTGCTGCCGCCACTGGTCCTCCAGCCCGCGCAGGCGCGGCAGCAGCTCGTTGGTGACGGTCGCGCCCTGCAGGCCCTCGGCGATGTCGCTCTGCACCGTGATCGCGTACTCGCGGCCCTCGCGCCACATCACGCCGGGCTCCCATCCGAACACCGGCGTGGCGATCTGCGTCAGCGGGATCGCCCGGCCCGAGGCCGTGGGGACGTAGGCGTTCACGATGTCGGTGATCAGCGCCCGCTCGCTGGCCGGCTGGCGCAGCACGATGTCGATCAGCTTGTCGTGCTCACGGAACTGGCCGATGGTGGCGCCGGTCAGCGCGATGTGGGCGGCCTGGGCGATGGACTGGCTGGTCACGCCCAGCGAGCGCGCCTTGGCCTGGTCGACCTCCAGCCGCACGGTCTTGACCGACTCGTTCCAGTTGTCGTTGACGCCGCGCGTGTTGGGGCTCTCGCGCATCGCGGCCTTGACCTCGTCGGCGCGCCGGCGCAGCAGCTGCGGGTCCGGCCCGACCACGCGGAACTGCACCGGGTACGGCACCGGTGGGCCGTTGGGCAGCAGCTTGACGCGGCCGCGCACCTCGGGGAACTCCTCGGCCAGCAGCGCCGGCAGGCGCACGCGCAGCCGCTCGCGCAGCGGCAGCGACTGCGGCAGCACGATGAACTGCGACACGTTGGTCTGCGGGAACACCTGGTCCAGCGGCAGGTAGAAGCGCGGCACGCCCGAGCCGATCCAGGCCGTGACCGAGCGCACACCCTCCTCGCGCATCAGGCGCTCCTCGACGCGCCGGGCGATGGCTTCGTTCGACGCGAACGAGGCGCCCTCGGGCAGCCAGATGTCCACCAGGATCTCGGGCCGGCTGGAATCCGGGAAGAACTGCTGCTGCACCTTGCCCATGCCGACGAGGCCCAGCGCGAACACCCCCACCGTGGCCAGGATGACCAGCCAGCGGTGCGCCACGCACCAGTGCACCATGCGGCGGAAGGCGTTGTAGAAGCCCGAGTCGAACAGCTCGTGCGGCTGCCCCGGCACGCCGGCCCGCGGATGGGGCTTGAGCAGCAGCGTGCCGAGGTAGGGCACGAAATACACCGAGACGAGCCAGCTCAGCACCAGCGCGATCACGGTCACCGCGAAGATCGCGAAGGTGTACTCCCCGGTCACGGACTTGGCGATGCCGATCGGCAGGAAGCCCACGGCCGTGATCAGCGTGCCGGTCAGCATCGGCATCGCGGTGATCTCGTAGGCGAAGGTGGCGGCGCGGACCTTGTCGTAGCCCTCCTCCATCTTGCGCACCATCATCTCCACGGCAATGATGGCGTCGTCCACCAGCAGGCCCAGCGCGATGATCAGCGAGCCCAGCGAGACCTTGTGCAGGCCGATGTCCCAGTACCACATGGCCAGGAAGGTCGCGGCCAGCACCAGCGGGATCGTGACCGCCACCACCAGGCCCGGGCGCACGTCGATGTACCAGCGCCGCCACCAGCGCCGCTCGCCCGGCCGGCCATGCAGGCCGAGCGAGACGAAGCTGACGGCCAGCACGATGACCACGGCCTCGACCAGCACCTTCACGAACTCGTTGACCGAGCTGGACACGGCGCTCGGCTGGTCCTGCACCTGCGCCAGGTGCACCCCGACCGGCAGGCCTCGCTCGATGTCGGCGAAGGCCGCCTTGAGCGCCTTGCCGAGCCGGACGATGTCCCCGCCCTTGGTCATGGACACGCCGAGCGCGATGACCTCGCGCCCGTCGTGCCGCACCTTCACGGTCGGCGGATCGACGTAGCCGCGCCGGATCTCGGCGATGTCGCCCAGCCGCAGCTGCGCGCCGGAGGGCCCGCGGATCGGCATGGCCCGCAGCGCGCCGATGTCGCCGAACTGCCCCGTCACCCGCAGCTGCACCACGTCCAGCGGCGTCTGTACCGCACCGGCGCTGGCCACCGCGTTCTGCTGGCGCAGCTGCTCCAGCACCTGGTTGAAGTCCAGGCCCAGCTGGGCCAGCCGGCGCTGCGGCAGCTCGATGTAGACCTTCTCGTCCTGCACGCCGAACAGCTCGACCTTGGCCACGTCGGGCACGCGCAGCAGCACCTGGCGCGCGTCGTCGGCGAACTCCTTCAGTTCGGCGTAGCTGAAGCCCTCGGCCGACAGCGCATAGATCACGCCGTAGACGTCGCCGAAGTCGTCGTTGAAGAACGGGCCGGCCACGCCCTGCGGGAGCAGGTACTGCATGTCGCCGATCTTCTTGCGCACCACGTACCACAGGTTGGCCACGTCGCGGGGCGGCGAGTTGTCCTTGAGCTCGAAGATGATCTGCGACTCGCCCGGCTTGGAGTAGCTGCGGATGCGGAACGCGTACGGCACCTCCTGCAGCGTGCGCTCGAGCTTGTCGGTGACCTGCTCGGCCACCTGCTGCGCGGTGGCGCCGGGCCAGTAGGTGCGCACCACCATGGCGCGGAAGGTGAACGGCGGGTCCTCGTCCTGCCCCAGCTGGAAGTACGCCGCGAAGCCCAGCAGCATCACCACCACCATCAGGTAGCGCGTCAGCGCCGGGTGGTCGAGCGCCCAGCGCGAGAGGTTGAAGCCGGCCCCGGACCGGGCCGGCGGCGAGTTCGGTGCACTCATGGCGGATTCAACGCGGTGCGGAAGCGGGCGCCGCGGCCGGCGCGTCGGCACCGGTGCCGACGCGCGGCTGGTAGACGCTGACCTTCTGGCCCGGCGCCAGCACGTGCACGCCCGCGGCCACGACGCGCATGCCCGGCGCCAGGCCCGCGCTGATCACCGCCTCGTTGCCGTCGGCGGTGGCGATCTCCACCGGCTGCGAACGCACCGTCATGCTGGCCTCGTCCAGCAGCCAGACCGCCGTGCGGCCGTCGGACTCCTGCCTCAGCGCGCTGGTCGGCAGCTTGATCACCGGCTGGCCGCTGGTGCCCAGGTCGCGCGGCACGACGGAGACCGTCGTGCCCAGCGGCGGCGGGGTCGGCGTCTCCAGCGCGACCTTGACCTGGAAGGTGCGCGTGGCCGCGTCGGCGCTGGCCGCGACCTCGCGCACGCGGCCGGGCAGCACCGCCTCGGAATTCCACAGCCGCACCTCGACCGGCGAGCCGACCCGCACGGCGCGCACGCGATCTTCCGGCACCGAGAACACCACGTCGCGCACGCCGTTCTGCGCCACCTGCACCACCGGCGCGCCGGCCGCCACCACCTGCCCGGGCTCGGCCTCGATACCGGTCACCACGCCGGCCACGTCGGCCACCAGCCGCGCGTAGCCGGCCTGGTTGCCCTGCGCCGCCAGCTGGGCCTGGGCCTGGTCGAGCTCGGCCTGGGCGGCGCGGAACGCGGCTTCGCGCCGCTCCAGCTCGGCGTCGCTGATGAAGTTCTGCCGGCGCAACTCGCGGTAGCGCTGCAGGTCGGCCTGCGTCAGGTCGCGGTTGGTCTGCGCGGCCGCCACCTGGGCGCGCGCCGCATCGGCGGCCAGCCGCAGGTCCTGCGCGTCCAGCTCGGCCAGCAGTTGGCCCACGCGCACGGTCTGGCCCAGCTCCACGGCCCGGCGCACGATCTTGCCGGCCACGCGGAAGCCCAGGCGCGATTCCACGCGGGCGCGCACCTCGCCGGCGAACTCGAAGCCGAACGTGGCAGCCTCCGGCGCCACCGTCAGCAGCTTGACGGCGCGCACCGGCTCGGGCTCCGCCGGCGGTTTCTGGCAGCCCGCGAGCAGGGCCGCCAGGGCCAGGAGCGCTGCGCGCGGCCATCGAGTGCGGCGCATGCGCCTCAGTTGGTGTGACATGGGAAATCCCGAAAGCACTGCGGCCAGCGTGTGCTGATCCCCAGATGGTTCATCCAGCGGTGTGATCGACATATTGTCGATCGAATCGCCCGACCGCCGCGCCCGCAGGGGATGGCGGCGACAATGCCGCGCCCATGCCCTCGCCGACACAGGGCGCAGCCGCCGCGGCGGCCCGCGTCGACCACTACGAGAACTTCCCGGTCGCCTCCTGGCTGTGCCCGGCCGCGCTGCGGCCGACCGTCGCCGCGATCTACTGGTTCGCCCGCACGGCCGACGACCTGGCCGACGAAGGCGACGCGCCGGCCGACCGGCGGCAGGCCGATCTGCTCGCCTACCGCGCCGACCTGGCGGCGCTGTACGCCGGCGCCCCGCCGTCCGGCCGCTGGCCGCGCGTGTTCGGCCCGCTGGCCGGCGCGATCGAACGCCACGCGCTGCCGCAGGAGCCGCTGGACGACCTGCTGGCCGCCTTCCTGCAGGACGTGCGCAAGACGGCGGCCGGCGAGGGCTACGCCGACCGCGCCGAGCTGCTGGACTACTGCCGGCGCTCGGCCGCGCCGGTCGGCCGGCTGATGCTGCACCTGTACGGCGTGCACGACGCCCCGTCGCTGCAGCGCAGCGACGACATCTGCAACGCGCTGCAGCTGATCAACTTCTGGCAGGACCTCTCGGTCGACCTGCCGCGCGGGCGCTTCTATCTGCCGCGGGACCGCTGCGCCGCGCACGGCACGACGCCGGCCGCGCCGGTGCGCGCGCTGGTGGCCGAGGAGGCGCAGTGGGCACGCGCGCTGATGCTGCGCGGCGCACCGCTGGTGCACCGCGTGCCCGGCCGCACGGGCTGGGAGCTGCGCCTGGTCGTGCAGGGCGGGCTGCGCATCCTGGACAAGCTCGCCGCGCTGGACCATGCCAGTTGGCGCGAACGCCCGCGCCTGTCCAAGGCCGATGCGCCGCGGCTGCTGTGGCGCGCCTGCCGCATGTAGCACCCCTATCATGGCCCGCCATCTGCCACGACCGGAGACGCCAGCCATGTCCACCCGCTACCCCCTGCCCGACCTGGACCAACTGCCCGAGGACATCCAGGCCAAGATCCTCGAGGTGCAGCAGAAAGCCGGCTTCGTGCCCAACGTGTTCCTGGCCCTGGCCCGCCGCCCGGCCGAATGGCGCGCCTTCTTCGCCTACCACGACGCGCTGATGCTCAAGGAGGACGGCAACCTCAGCAAAGGCGACCGCGAGATGATCGTCACCGCCACCAGCGCCGCCAACCAGTGCCTGTACTGCGTGGTCGCGCACGGCGCGCTGCTGCGCATCTACGAGAAGAAGCCGCTGGTGGCCGACCAGGTGGCCATCAACTGGCGCAAGGCCGACATCGCGCCGCGCCAGCACGCGATGCTGGAGTTCGCGATGAAGGTCTGCCAGCGCTCGCACGAGATCGACGACGCGGACTTCGCCGCGCTCGCCGCGCACGGCTTCACCGACGAGGACGCCTGGGACATCGCGGCCATCGCCGCCTTCTTCGGCCTGTCCAACCGCCTGGCCAGCTTCAGCGGCATGCAGCCGAACGCCGAGTTCTACCTGATGGGCCGCCAGCCGCGGCCGAAGCAGCCCGCGTGAAGCCTGCGGGCGGCGCTCAGACCCCGAACCCGTCGTCGGCCGCGATCACCGCGCCGTTGACGAAGTGGCTCTGGTCGCTGGCCAGCAGCACGATCAGCGCGTCCAGGTCCTCGGGCTTGCCCACGCGCTTGCGCGGCAGCGCCTGCACCAGCCTGCGGCCCTGCTCGGTCTGCCAGTGCGCATGGTTCAGCTCGGTGTCGATGTAGCCCGGGCACAGCGCGTTCACGTTGATGCCGAAGCGGCCCCACTCCAGCGCCATCGCGCGCGTCATGTGCACCACCGCGGCCTTGGTCATGCTGTACACGCCGATCTTCGGCATGGTCTTGAGCCCGGCCATCGAGGCGACGTTGACGATGCGCCCGCCGGTGTAGCTGCCCGGGGCCGCGCCCTGCGCGCGCGCCAGCATGCGCCGGCCGACCTCCTGCGCGACGAAGAACGCGCCCCGCACGTTGGTGTCGAACATGAAGTCGAAGTCTTCCTCGTCCACGTCCTCCAGGCGCTGCGCGGTGCTCACGCCCGAGTTGTTGACCAGGATGTCGATCGAGCCGACCTCGGTCTCGGCATGCGCGACCGCGGCGCGAATGGAACCACGGTCGGTCACGTCCAACTCCAGCACATGGGCATCGCCGCCCTCGCCCTCGATCTGCGCGCGCAGTTCCCGCAGGCGTTCCAGCCTGCGGCTGGCCAGCACCACCGCCGCGCCCGCGCGCGCCAGCACCCGCGCGAACTGCGCGCCCAGTCCGCTGGAGGCGCCTGTCACCAAGGCGACGCGTCCATCCAATCCGATGCTGTACGCCATGCGAAAACCCCCACCTTCCACGTCCCGGAACACCGGTCGGCATTGTGACAGCAGCCCGCAACTCGCCGCTTAAAATCCGCCGCCGCATCCAACAGCAGAGAGACACCCCCATGACGAACGAAGAGATCCTGGCCCAGTACGGTCCGCGCGAGGCCATGGAATACGACGTCGTCGTCGTCGGTGGTGGCCCGGCCGGGCTGGCCACCGCCATCCGGCTCAAGCAGCTCGCCGCCGAGAAGGGGACCGACGTCTCGGTCGTCGTGCTGGAGAAGGGCTCCGAGCCCGGCGCCCACATCCTGTCCGGCGCCATCATGGACCCGCGCGCGCTGACCGAGCTGCTGCCGAACTGGAAGGAAGACGGCGCCCCGCTGAACCAGCCCGTCACCGACGACGCCATGGTGTTCCTGGGCGAGAAGTCCGGCCTGCGCACGCCCAACTTCCTGCTGCCGGCGTGCTTCCAGAACCACGGCAACTACATCATCAGCCTGGGCAACGTGGTGCGCTGGCTGGCGCAGCAGGCCGAGGGCCTGGGCGTGGAGATCTTCCCGGGCTTCCCGGCCGCCGAGGTGCTCTACAACGAGGACGGCTCGGTCAAGGGCGTGGCCACCGGCAACCTGGGGATCGGCAAGGACGGCGAGCCGACCGACGAGTTCCAGCTCGGCATGGAGCTGCACGGCAAGTACACGATCTTCGCCGAGGGCGCGCGCGGGCACCTGGGCCGCCAGCTGATCGCGCGCTACAACCTGGACGAAGGCCGCGACCCGCAGACCTACGGCATCGGCATCAAGGAAGTCTGGGAAATCGATCCCCAGCGCCACCAGCCCGGCTTCGTGCTGCACACGGCCGGCTGGCCGATGGACAACAAGACCTACGGCGGCGCCTTCCTCTACCACATGGAGGACAACAAGGTCACGCTCGGCTTCATCACCGGGCTGGACTACAGCAACCCCTACCTGAGCCCGTTCGAGGAATTCCAGCGCTGGAAGACGCACCCCAACATCCGCTGGTACCTGGAAGGCGACGAGGCCCACGGCATCAAGCCCGGCAAGCGGCTGGGCTACGGCGCCCGCGCCATCACCGCGGGCGGCCTGCAATCGCTGCCCAAGACCATCTTCCCGGGCGGCGCGCTGGTCGGCTGCGACGCCGGCTTCCTGAACGTCAGCCGCATCAAGGGCAGCCACGCCGCGATCAAGACCGGCATGCTGGCGGCCGAGGCCGCCTACGACGCCATCGTGGCCGGCCGCCAGCACGACGAGCTCGCGCTGTACCCCGAGCTGTTCGAGAACAGCTGGCTCTACACCGAACTGAACAAGGCGCGCAACTTCAAGGCCTGGTTCAAGAAGGGCCTGACGGTGGCCACCGTCATGAACGGCTTCGAGCAGTTCGTGCTCCGGGGCAACGTGCCGTGGACGCTGCACCGCAACAAGCCCGACCACGCCTACCTGAAGCCCGCGGCCGAGTGCAAGCCCATCGTCTACCCCAAGCCCGACGGCAAGCTGACCTTCGACCGGCTGTCCAGCGTGTTCATCAGCAACACCAACCACAACGAGCACCAGCCGGCGCACCTGACGCTGAAGGACCCCTCGGTGCCGGTCAACGTGAACCTCGCCAAGTTCGCCGGCCCGGAATCGCGCTACTGCCCGGCCGGCGTCTACGAGTTCGTGAAGACCGACGCCGGCGGCGACCGGCTGCAGATCAACGCGCAGAACTGCGTGCACTGCAAGACCTGCGACATCAAGGACCCGACGCAGAACATCGTCTGGGTCACGCCCGAGGGCGGCGGCGGGCCGAACTACTCCGGCATGTGAGCCCGGCCGCGCCGCTGGCTATACTGCGCGCCGGTCAGGAGAGAGCCCCGCGCCCCATGCGCAGCGGGGCCGCCGACGGCGCAGGCTCTTGCCCGGCGCCCGGGCAGAAGGACTGACCGAGGTCACCGGCCGTCCTCACTGGAGAGAGGCCCGCCCCTTGCGCGGGCCCACCGAAGGGGCGACCCGCGCAAGCGGCGAATCTCCCAGGTAAAGCGGACAGCGAGGCAGCCCGTGGCGCACACTACTGCGCCATGCCGTGAAACTGCCCCCGAGGAGTCGCGCGATGCCCGACACGCCGCTGCTGCACACCCCCTTGCACGCCCTGCACCTGGAACTGGGCGCGCGCATGGTCCCGTTCGCCGGCTACAGCATGCCGGTGCAGTACAGGGCCGGCCTGATGGCCGAGCACCTGCACGTGCGCCGCGCGGCCGGCCTGTTCGACGTCTCGCACATGGGCCAGCTGCAGCTGCAGGGGCCGGACGCCGCCGCCGCGTTCGAGAGCCTGGTGCCGGTCGACGCCATCGGCCTCGGCCTGGACCGCCAGCGCTACGGCCTGCTGCTGGCCGAGTCCGGCGGCATCCTCGACGACCTGATGTTCGTGAACCGCGGCGACCACCTGTTCGTGATCGTCAACGGCGCCTGCAAGGCCGCGGACACGGCGCACCTGCGGGCCCGCATCGGCAGCCGCTGCGCCGTCGTGCCGCTGGCCGGACACGGCCTGCTGGCGCTGCAGGGCCCCGCGGCCGCGGCCGCGCTGGCCCGCCTGCTGCCGGGCGTGGAACGGCTGGTCTTCATGACCGGCCGCGCCTTCGACTGGCAGGGCGCGCCGCTGTACGTCACCCGCAGCGGCTACACCGGCGAGGACGGCTTCGAGATCTCCGTGCCCGGGCCGCAGGCCGAGGCGCTGGCGCGCGCGCTGCTGGCCCAGCCCGAGGTGCTGCCGATCGGCCTGGGCGCGCGCAACTCGCTGCGGCTGGAGGCCGGCCTGTGCCTGTACGGCAACGACATCGACACCGCCACCACGCCGGCCGAGGCGCAGCTGCAGTGGGCGATCCAGAAGGTGCGCCGCACCGGCGGCGCGCGCGCCGGCGGCTTTCCGGGCGCCGGCACGGTGCTGGCCCAGCTCGACGGCACGGCGCCGCTCGCGCGCCGGCGCGTCGGCCTGATCGCGCTGGAGCGCGTGCCGGTGCGCGAGCACACCGCCCTGCAGCCGCCGGACGGGCCGGCGGCGGGCGAGGCCATCGGCGAGGTCACGAGCGGCCTGCTCGCCCCCTCGGTCGACCGGCCCATCGCGATGGCCTACCTGCGCACGGAATTTGCAGAACCCGGCACGCGCGTGCATGCCATCGTGCGCGGCAAGGCGGTGCCGATGGAGGTCGTGCCGCTGCCCTTCCTGCCGCCGCGCTACCACCGCGGCTGAACCTCTTTCCTACCTACCTGAACAGCAACCCGAGGACACACCATGATCAAGTACACCGAAGACCACGAATGGATCCAGGTCGAAGGCGGCGTCGCCACCGTCGGCATCACCCGGCATGCGCAGGACGCGCTGGGCGACGTGGTGTTCGTCGACCTGCCCGAGGTCGGCAAGACGCTGGCGCAGAAGGAAGTGGCCGGCGTCGTCGAATCCGTGAAGGCCGCGGCCGACGTCTACATGCCGGTCTCCGGCGAGATCACCGAGGTCAACGAGGCGCTGCGCGCCGACCCGGCCCTGGCCAACAGCGACCCGATGGGCGCCGGCTGGTTCTTCAAGGTCAGGCTCAGCGACGCCGCGCAGGTCGACGCGCTGCTGGACGAGGCCGCCTACGACACCTTCGCCGCCAACCACTGACCCGCCCGCGCCATGGCCGCTTCCCCGCCGTCGCTCGCCGACCTGGAAAACCCCTCGGAATTCATCGCCCGCCACATCGGCATCACGGCCGACGACGAGGTCCGCATGCTGGCCGCCGTCGGCGCCGCCTCGCGCCAGGAGCTGGTCGCCGGCATCGTGCCGGCCAGCATCGCGCGCGGCGCGCCGATGGACCTGCCGCCGGCGGTGGGCGAAGCCGCCGCGCTGGCCGAGCTGCGCGCCATCGCCGCGAGGAACCGGCGCGTCAAGAGCTGCATCGGCCAGGGCTACCACGGCACGCTGACGCCCGGCGTCATCCTGCGCAACGTGCTGGAGAACCCGGCCTGGTACACCGCCTACACGCCCTACCAGGCCGAGATCAGCCAGGGCCGCATGGAGGCGCTGCTCAACTTCCAGACCATGGTCGCCGACCTGACCGGCATGGACATCGCCAACGCCTCCATGCTGGACGAGGCCACGGCCGCCGCCGAGGCCATGACGCTGGCGCGCCGCAGCGTCAAGGCCGCGAGCCGGCGCTTCGTGGTCGGCGGCGACTGCCATCCGCAGACCATCGAGGTGGTGCGCACGCGCGCGCTGCCGCTGGACATCGAGGTCGTGGTCGCCGACTCGGCCGCCGCCTGGGAAG
The DNA here is from genome assembly GCF_047601025.1 of Pseudorhodoferax sp. NCBI lineage: Bacteria > Pseudomonadati > Pseudomonadota > Betaproteobacteria > Burkholderiales > Comamonadaceae > Pseudorhodoferax > Pseudorhodoferax sp. The sequence goes on along the minus strand of NZ_JASGJZ010000001.1, from coordinate 3,874,148 downwards.
CGGCGATGCAGGGCGAGTTCTTCGCCGCGCTGATCCAGTACCCGGCCTCCAGCGGCTGGCTCATGGACTGGCGGCCCGAGGTCGAGCGCATCCACGCCCGCCAGGCCGCCGCCATCTTCGCCACCGACCTGCTGGCGCTGACGCTGCTGGTGCCGCCGGGCGAATGGGGCGCCGACATCGTGGTCGGCAGCAGCCAGCGCTTCGGCATGCCGATGGGCTGCGGCGGCCCGCACGCGGCCTTCCTGGCCTGCCGCGACGCCTACAAGCGCTCCATGCCGGGCCGGCTGGTCGGCGTGAGCCGGGACGCCGAGGGGCGCCCGGCCTACCGGCTGGCGCTGCAGACGCGCGAACAGCACATCCGGCGCGAGAAGGCCACCTCCAACATCTGCACCGCGCAGGTGCTGCCGGCCGTGGTCGCCAGCATGTACGCGGTATACCACGGCCCGGCCGGGCTCGCCCGCATCGCCGGGCGTGTGGCGCGCCTGGCCGCCATCCTGTCCGCGGGCCTGAAGCAGCTCGGCCTGGCCACGCCGCACCACGACAGTGCCTTCGACACCGTCTGCTTCAACACCGGCGCGCGCACCGCCGACTACGTGGCGCGCGCGCTCGCGCAGGGCATCAACATCCGCCGCGCCTGGGACGACTACGTGGTCATCGCGCTGGACGAGGCCACCACCCGCGCGGACGTCGCCGCGCTGTGGCGCGCCTTCGCCGCCGACGGCCAGGCGCTGCCGGACTTCGAGGCGCTGGCCGCCAGCGCCTCGCCGCTGATCCCCGATGCGCTGCGCCGCACCAGCCCCTTCCTCGCGCACCCGGTGTTCAACACCCACCACAGCGAGACCGGCATGCTGCGCTACATCCGCAGCCTGTCGGACAAGGACCTGGCGCTGGACCGCAGCATGATCCCGCTGGGCAGCTGCACGATGAAGCTGAACGCGACCAGCGAGATGATCCCCATCACCTGGCCGGAGTTCGCCGACCTGCACCCGTTCGCGCCGGCCGACCAGCTGCAGGGCTATGCCGAACTGGACGCGCAGCTGCGCGCCTGGCTCGGCCAGGCCACCGGCTATGCCGGCATCAGCCTGCAGCCCAACGCCGGCTCGCAGGGCGAGTTCGCCGGGTTGCTGGCGATCCGCGCCTGGCACGCCGCTCGCGGCGAGCCGCAGCGCACCGTGTGCCTGATCCCGGCCTCGGCGCACGGCACCAACCCGGCCAGCGCCCAGCTGGCCGGCATGCAGGTGGTGGTCACGGCCTGCGACGCGCAGGGCAGCGTGGACCTGGAGGACCTGCGGCGCGCCTGCGCCGAGCACGCCGACCGGCTGGCCTGCGTGATGATCACCTACCCCAGCACGCACGGCGTGTTCGAGACCGGCGTCCGGCAGCTGTGCGAGATCGTCCACGCCCACGGCGGCCGCGTCTACGTGGACGGCGCCAACATGAACGCGCTGGTCGGCGTGGCCGCGCCGGGCGAGTTCGGCGGCGACGTGAGCCACCTGAACCTGCACAAGACCTTCTGCATCCCGCACGGCGGCGGCGGCCCCGGCGTCGGCCCGGTCTGCGTGGTCGAGGACCTGGTGCCCTTCCTGCCCGGCCACGCCGCCAGCGGCCAGCCGGGCATGGTCGGCGCCGTGTCGGCCGCGCGCTACGGCAACGCCGCGGTGCTGCCGATCAGCTGGATGTACATCCGCATGATGGGCGCGGCCGGCCTGACGCAGGCCACGGAGACGGCGATCCTGTCGGCCAACTACGTCAGCGCGCGGCTGAAGGACCACTACCCCACGCTGTACGCCAGCGCCAACGGCCACGTGGCGCACGAGTGCATCCTGGACCTGCGCGCCATCACCAAGGCCAGCGGCATCACCGCCGAGGACGTGGCCAAGCGCCTGATCGACTACGGCTTCCACGCGCCCACGCTGTCCTTCCCGGTGGCCGGCACGCTGATGGTGGAGCCGACCGAGAGCGAGACGCTGCCGGAGCTGGACCGCTTCGTCGATGCGATGATCGCGATCCGTGCCGAGATCCGACAGGTCGAGGACGGGACGTGGCCCTGCGACGACAACCCGCTCAAGCATGCGCCGCACACCGCGAACCGGCTGCTGGCCGCCGACTGGGCGCGCCCCTACCCGCGCGAGCTGGGCGCCTTCGCGCTGCCGGCGCTGCGCCATGCCAAGTACTGGCCGCCGGTGGCGCGCATCGACAACGCCTACGGCGACCGCAACCTGTTCTGCAGCTGCCTGCCGGTCGAGGACCGGGCCCAAGCATGACCTGGCGGGCGCGGCCGTCGCGCGATGAACGCAGCGCGCCGCAGCACGCCCGTGCCCTCCCCCTCCGGGCCCGCGGTCGAGGGCTACCTGCTGCCGCAGCTCATCCGCGACCTGCGCAGCTACCAGGCGGAGCTGGAAAGCCAGAACAAGGTCCTGCGCTACAGCCAGGCCATGGCCGAGGCGGCCTCCCGGCGCTTCGAGACGCTGTTCTCCAGCGTGCCGCTGGCGCTGATGGTGGTGGACGAGCACGACCTCGTCGTGCAGAGCAACTCCATGGCCCGGCGCTCGTTCCAGCCGACCGAGCGCGACCCGCCGCTGAACTTCCTGATGCCCTTCGTCAGCGCGGCCAGCGCGGCGGCCGTGCGCGCCGCCTTCGCGCTGGCGCGCGAGCGCGGGCAGGCCGAGGCCAAGGAAGTCGTGTTCGCGATCGGCGCGGACCGCCGCATCACCGGCGACCTGCACATCGCCCGGCTCGACCAGGCGCAGGAGCCGGTCGCGCACTTCATCTGCGCCGTCATCGACCAGGGCCCGCTGCTGGCCGAGCGCCGTGCGCTGCTGCAAAGCGGCGCCGAGCTGCAGCAGCGCAACGAGCAGCTGCGCATCAGCCAGGCGCGGCTGGCCGACATCATCGACTCGTCGCTGGACGCCATCGTCTGCGTGGACCGCGGGCACCGCATCACCGTCTTCAACCCGGCCGCCGCCACGCTGCTCCGCTGCCCGCCGGCCGACGCCCTCGGCAGCCCGCTGGCGCGCTTCTTCCCGAACGCGGCCGAGCTCATGGCCCGGCACCCCGCCACCGCCCAGCTGCCGGCCACTGAGATGCAGGCGCTGACGGCCGACGGCGCCGCCGTGCCGGTGGAGGTCAGCGTGGCCTTCGGCGACACCGCCACGGTGTTCGCGCGCGACCTGACCCTGCGCAAGCGCGACGAGGCCCAGCGCGCGGCGCTGGAGGCGCAGTTGCGCCAGTCGCAGAAGATGGAGGCGGTGGGCACCATGGCCGGCGGCATCGCCCACGACTTCAACAACATCCTGCACGCCATCATGGGCAACGTGGCCCTGGCCAGGGAAGACAGCAGCCTGAACGCCGCCGCCCAGGAGAGCCTGCGCGAGATCGAGAAGGCCGGCCGCCGCGCGCGCGACCTGGTGCGCCAGATCCTGACCTTCAGCCGCAACGAGGCGCCGCGCCGCGTGCCGATCGACCTGGCCGAGGTACTGGCCGAGACCGAGCGGATGCTGCGCGTGACGCTGCCGCCGCAGGTGGAGCTGCACCTGCGCATCCACCACAGCGTGCCGGCCGTGCTGGCCGACAAGACCCAGGTCGGCCAGGCCGTGCTGAACCTGGGCACCAACGCGGTCCAGGCCATCCAGGGCGCGCCCGAGGGCCGGGGCGCGGTCTGGATCGACCTGCAGCGCGAATCGCCCGGGCCCGCGCGCTGCGCGCGGCTGGGCCTGGCGCCGGGCGTGTACGCCCGCGTGTCCGTGCGCGACGACGGCCCGGGCATGGACGCCGCCACGCTGGAGCGCATCTTCGAGCCCTTCTTCACGACCAAGCAGGTCGGCCAGGGCACCGGGCTCGGGCTGGCCGTCGTGCACGGCGTGATGCGCAGCCACGGCGGCGCCGTGGACGTGCAGAGCGCGCCGGGCCGCGGCAGCCGCTTCATGCTGTACTTCCCGGCCACCGACGCGCCGCCCGCCCCGCCGGCGGCCACCGCGCCGGCAAGCGCGCCCGCCGTGGCCGGCACCGGCCAGCACGTGATGTACGTGGACGACGACGAGGCGCTGGTCTTCATGGTCCGGCGGCTGCTCGACCGCCGCGGCTTCCGCGTCACCGGCTTCACCGACCCGCACGCCGCCGCCGCCGCGCTGCGCGAAAACCCGCAGGCCTGGGACCTGGTGGTCACCGACTACAACATGCCCGGCTACTGCGGCGTGGACCTGGTGCGCGAGGCGCGCGGCATCCGCGCCGACCTGCCGGTCGCGCTGGCCTCGGGCTACGTGACGGCCGAGATCGAGCGCGAGGCCCTGGCCGAAGGCGCCCGCGCGCTGATCCACAAGCCCAACGACGTGCAGGAGCTGTGCGCCACGGTGCAGCGGCTGCTGCAGGAGAACGCGTGAGCCCCGCCCCGCCGCCCGACGAGGCCCGCACCGCAACCCGTACGGACGAAGACGCCCCGGCGGGCGAGGCGCTGCAGGTGCTGCACGCCGACGCCGCGCTGCTGGTGCTCGCCAAGCCGGCCGGCCTGCTGTCCGTGCCGGGCCGCGGGCCGGACAAGCAGGACGCGCTGTCCGTGCGCGCGCAGCGCCGGTACCCGGACGCGCTGGTGGTGCACCGGCTGGACATGGCCACCTCGGGCCTGATGCTGATGGGCCGCGGCCCGGCCGCGCAGCGCGCGCTGTCCATGGCCTTCGAGCAGCGCCGCATCGCCAAGCGCTACGAGGCCGTGGTCGACGGCCTGTGGGCGCTGCCGCCCGGGCCGGAGGACGGCGACTGGGGCCTGATCGACCTGCCGATCCGCGTGGACTGGCCGCGCCGCCCGCTGTCCATCGTCGACCCGGCGGGCGGCCGCCCCAGCCGCACGCGCTGGCGGCTGCTGGCCACCGACGCGCGAGCCGGCACCAGCCGGCTCGCGCTGGAGCCGGTCACCGGCCGCTCGCACCAGCTGCGGCTGCACCTGGCGGCCCAGGGCCATCCGATCCTCGGCGACGCGCTGTACGCGCCGCCGCCGGTGCAGGCGCGCGCGCCGCGGCTGCTGCTGCACGCCTGCGCGCTGGCGCTGGCGCATCCGCTGGACGGGCGGGCGCTCGCCTTCGAGAGCCCGGCGCCGTTCTGACCGCCGCCGGCACGGTCAACGCCGCACGTCGACCTCCATCCGCGCCTGCACGCCCCGGGTGCGCAGCGCCACCGTCAGCGGCAGTACGCGCACTCCGTGACCGGGTCCCGCGCCCGCGCCCGCGCCGGCACGGTCGGCAGGTACGGCAGGTACGGCAGGTACGGCAGGTACGGCAGGTACGGCAGGTACGGCAGGTACGGCAGGTACGGCAGGCAGGCTAGCGCGACCCGCCGCCCTCCTCGATGCGGCGGTCGGATGGCCATGGCGGACGACGGTAGGCGCAACGGGAACGGCGGCGCTGATGGACAAGGTCGGCCGCGACTGCGGGCCGTGCCACCGCGACGCCCTGAAGAAAGCCAAAGGGTGCGGCGGCAGCCTTCCGGCGCCAGCGGACGGGCGGCTGCGGCTACCCCGCCCCGAAGCCATAGAGCCGCGCCGCGTTGCCCTCCAGCGTGCCGGCCGGCAGGCCCTGCGCCGCCAGCCAGGCCCGGCACTGCGCCAGCCAGGCGCGGTCGTCGACCTCGCGGAACGGCTCGGCCTGCGCCGGGTCGGCCGCGGCGCTGCGCGCCGCGCCCTGCGTGTGCGGCCAGTTCGAGCCCCAGACCAGCGCGCCGGGGTTGGCCGACGCCAGGTCGCGCACGAACGGCCGCAGCGCCGCGTACGGCGCCGGCGCGGACAGGTACGGCGCGGACAGCTTGACGCTCATCGCGCCCGCCGCCACCAGCCCGCACAGCGAACGCCAGGCCGGCGAGCGGAGCGCGGCCGGCCCGTCCGGCAGCCCCAGGTGGTCCAGCACGAAGTGGCGGCCGGCCGTGCGCAGCAGCCCGGCCAGCGCGTGGACCGTCTCCAGGCGCAGGTGCAGCTGCACATGCCAGTGCGCGGGAATGCGGGCCGCGGCGCGCGCGACGGCCTGGCGCGCCGCGGCCGCGTCGGCGATGCCCTCGACCACGAGGTTCACCCGCGCCGCGCGCACGCCGGCCGCATCCAGCCGCGCGATCTGCTCCGGCGTGGCGTCCGGCGCCGGCACGGCCACGCCGCGGCCGGCGCCCCGCAGCGCGGCCAGTGCGTCCAGCAGGCAGCCGTGGTCGTGCCCGTAGACGCTGGGCTGCACCAGCACGACCCGGCCCGCGCCGATGCGGCGCAGGTGGCGCTGCAGCTCGTCCACGCCGGCGCGCCCGGGCGTGAAGCGCCGCGCCGGCGCATACGGAAAGCGCGCCGGCTCGAAGACGTGGACGTGGGCGTCGCAGGCGGCGCCTGCCGCGCCGTCCGCCGGCCCGCTCACTGCGCCACGATCCCGGCGTTCCGGACCAGTTGCTGCCACTTGGCCAGCTCGTCGCGGATGAAGCCGCCGAACGCGGCGGGCGTGTCGGCCACCGGGCGGGCGCCCAGCTCCGCCAGCTTGCGCACGACCTCGGGATGCTGCAGCGCCTTGCCGATCTGCGCCTGCAGCGCGTCCAGCACCGGCTGCGGCGTCCGCGCCGTGGCGACGACGCCGACCCAGTGCACGACCGCGAAGCCCTGCAGCCCGGCCTCCGCGAAGGTCGGCACGTCGGGCAGCTGCGGCGCGCGGGTGGCCTGGCCGATGCCCAGGCCGCGGATGCGGCCCGACGCGAAGGCCGGGCCGGTGCTGGTGATGCTGTCGATCAGCAGGTCCACCTCGCCGCCCATCAGCGCCTTGAGCGACTCGCCGCCGCCCTTGTACGGCACGTGCAGGAACTTCGCGCCGGTGATCGTGCCGAGCAGCTCGGTCGTCAGGTGCGGCGTGCTGCCGACGCCGCCGGAGCCGTAGGTCACCGCGCCGGGGTGGGCCGCGGCATAGGCGATCAGCGCCTGCGCCGAGCCGAAGCGCGAGGTCGCGGGGACCATCATCACCATCGGCGACTCCGCGACCCGGACCACCGGCGCCAGGTCGCGCAGCGTGTCGTAGGGCATCTTCGGCTGCAGCGCCGGCGTCATCGTGAACGGCGCGCTGATGAAGCCCAGCGTGTAGCCGTCCGGCACGGCCTTGGCCACCGCGTCGGTGCCGATCACGCCGCCGGCGCCGGGCTTGTTGTCCACCACGAAGGGCTGGCCGGTGTCGGCGGCCAGCTGCCGGGCGAGCACGCGCGCCATCACGTCGTTCGGCCCGCCGGGCGCATACGGGACGATCAGCCGCACCGGCTTGTCCGGGTAGGCCGGGGGCTGGGCCAGCACCGGGGCGCAAGCGGTGGACAGGGCGAGCAGCGCGAGGGCGCGCCGCGTGCAGCGGTGCAGGATCATGGCGTGTGGTTCCGGAAAAACGCGGGTTCAGAAAAGGATGGGTGTCCGCATTTTTGTATTTATTCAAATAAAAGTACAATACGCAAAAACCATGACGCACACAGAACGCTCATGATTGCACCAAGAATCTGCTTGATACATGCTACACCACTGGCCGTCGCACCCGTGCAGGCCGCCTTCGAGCGCCTGTGGCCCGAGGCCGTGCGCATGAACCTGCTGGACGACCGCCTGGCGCCCGACCTGGAAGCCACCGGCCGCATCGATGCCGCGCTGATGGAGCGCTTCGCGGCTCTGGCGCGCTACGCGGTGCAGGCCGGCGCGCAGGGCGTGCTGTTCACCTGCTCGGCCTTCGGCCCGGCGATCGAGGCCGCGGCGGCGGCAGCCGGCGTGCCCACGCTCAAGCCGAACGAGGCCATGTTCGACGAGGCGCTGGACCGGTGCGCCGCGCGCGCGGCGCCGGGCCGGGCCGCGCGCATCGGCATGGTCGCGACCTTCGCACCCTCGGTGGCCGGCATGCGCGAGGAGCTGCTGGCCCTGGCCGCACGCCGCGGCATCGCCTGCACGCTGCAGGTGCAGTGCCCCGGCGGCGCGCTGCAGGCGCTGCGCGAGGGCCGCGCCGATGCGCACGACGCGCTGGTCGAGCAGGCCGCCGGCCGGCTGGCCGGCTGCGACGTGCTAATGCTGGCGCAGTTCTCGATGGCCCACCTGCGCGAGCGCGCGGCCGCCGCGGCCGGCATCGCGGCCCTGAGCAGCCCGGACAGCGCGGTGCGCCGGCTGCGGGCCTGCCTGGCCGACCCCATCCCTTCCCCTTCCACCCCGCACCCCTGACTGGAGAGAGACCCGTGCAATTCATCGTTCTGCCCTGCGACGGCATCGGCCCCGAGATCGTGGATGCCGCCGTGCACGTGTTCGAGGCCGCCGGCCGGCGCTTCGGCCTGCGCCTGCAATTCGACGTCGAGGACCTGGGCTTCGCCAGCCTGAAGAAATACGGCGTGACCATCCGCGACGAGCTGCTGGAGCGCTCCCGCGCCTACGACGGCATCATCCTCGGCACGCAGTCGCACGCCGACTACCCGCCGCCCGAGCAGGGCGGGCGCAACGTCTCGGCCGCCTACCGCATCGGGCTGGACCTGTACGCCAACGTGCGCCCGGCGCGCACGCGGCCGTTCCTGCCGTCCAACATGCGCGAAGGCCGCGCCATGGACCTGGTCATCATGCGCGAGGCCACCGAGGGCTTCTACCCCGACCGCAACATGGCGCGCGGCTGGGGCGAGATGATGCCCAGCCCGGACATGGCGCTGTCGGTGCGCAAGATCACGCGCCACTGCAGCGAGCGCATCGCGCGCCGCGCCTTCGAGCTGGCGATGACGCGGCGCAGGAAGGTCACCGCCATCCACAAGGCCAACAGCTTCCACATGACCGACGGGCTGTTCCTGCAGGCCGTGCGCGACGTGGCGCGCGACTATCCGCAGGTGCAGCTGGACGACCTGCTGGTCGACGCCGCCACGGCCCACCTGGTCAAGGAGCCCGAGCGCTTCGACGTGCTGGTGGCGACCAACTTCTACGGCGACATCCTGTCCGACCTGTGCAGCGAGCTGTCGGGCAGCCTGGGCCTGGCCGGCTCCATCATGGCCAGCGACACGCTGTGCTGCGCGCAGGCCCAGCACGGCTCGGCGCCGACCATCGCCGGCCAGGACAAGGCCAACCCGACCTCGATGATCCTGTCGGTCGCGATGATGGCGAGCTGGCTCGGCGACAAGCGCGGCGACGACGGCCTGCGCCAGGCCGGCCGGGCGATGGAGGCCGCGGTCGACGCCGTGCTGGCCGACCCGGCGACCCGCACCGCCGACATCGGCGGCACCATGGGCTGCAAGGCCTTCGCGGCCGCGGTCGCCCAGGCCGTGGCCGGCGGCTGAAACACGGGGGCGCACGCCATGGACACGCTGCACCTGGGCTGCATCGCCGACGACTTCACCGGCGCCACCGACCTGGCCAACAACCTCGTGCGCGGCGGCATGCGCGTCGTGCAGACCATGGGCGTGCCGGACGGCCCGCTCGACGCGTCGGCGGACGCCGTGGTCGTCGCGCTGAAGTCGCGCACCATCGCGCCCGGCGCGGCCGTCGCGCAGTCGCTCGCGGCGCTGCGCTGGCTGCAGGCGCAGGGCGCGCGGCAGATCTACTTCAAGTACTGCTCGACCTTCGATTCCACGCCGGCCGGCAACATCGGCCCGGTGGCCGGCGCGCTGATGGACGCGCTGGGCACCGACTTCACGATCGCCTGCCCGGCCTTCCCCGCCAACGGCCGCACGGTGTTCAAGGGCTACCTGTTCGTCGGCGACGTGCTGCTGCACGAGTCCGGCATGCGGCACCACCCGCTGACGCCGATGACGGATTCCAGCCTCGTGCGCGTGCTGCAGGCGCAGACCGCGCGCCGCGTCGGCCTGATCGACCACGCCTGCGTACGCGCCGGCGCCGACGCGATCCGCCGGCGCATCGCGCAGCTGCGCGGCGAGGGCGTGCAGATGGCCGTCGTCGACGCCGTGGACGATGCCGACCTGCACGCCATGGGCCCGGCGCTGGCGGAGCTGCCGCTGCTGACCGCCGGTTCGGGCGTGGCCATCGGCCTGCCGCGCAACTTCGGCATCGCGCCGGGCGGCCAGGCCGCGCAGCTGCCACCGGCGGCCGGCGCGCGGGCCATCGTGTCGGGCAGCTGCTCGGCCGCCACGCGCGCGCAGGTGGCCGATTTCATCGGCCGCGGCGGCGCCGCGTTCGCGATCGACCCGCTGCGCCTGGCCGCCGGCGAGGACCTCGCGGCCCAGGCGCTGGCGTGGGCGCGGCCGCGGCTGGCCGAAGGCCCGGTGCTGGTCTACGCGACCGCCGGGCCCGAGGCGGTGCAGGCCGTGCAGGCCCGCCTGGGCGTGGAGCGCGCCGGGCAGGCCGTGGAGGCCGCGCTGGCGGCCGTCGCGCGCGGCCTGGTCGAGGCCGGCGTGGGCCGGCTCGTCGTGGCCGGCGGCGAGACCTCCGGCGCCTGCGTGCAGGCATTGGCGGTCGAGCGCATGCGCATCGGCCCGCAGATCGCACCCGGCGTGCCCTGGTGCCATGCACGGACACCTTATGCTCAGGGGCTCGGCCTCCACTTGGCGCTGAAGTCCGGTAACTTCGGCGCGGTGGGTTTCTTCACCGACGCTTTCGAGCACCCGCCATGACACCCGCCCGCGCCCCGTCGTCCTCCTCTCCCGCCACCGGCAACGTCAGCCCGCTGATCCCGAGCCTGGCGGCCAAGATCCTGGAGATGGCGCGGCGCGAGGAGCTGCCCCGGGGCTACCGGCTGACCGAGCAGGCGCTGTGCGATGCCTTCGCCGTCTCGCGCTCGCCGGTGCGCAAGGCGCTGCAGTTCCTGGAATCCACGGGCGCCGTCAGCTCGATCCCGCACCGCGGCTTCCAACTGGCGCGCGACGGGCGCGAGTTCGCCGGCGTCGCGCTGGCCGACGCCGCGCCGCCGCTGGAAGACCTGTACCTGCGCGTGGCCAACGACCGCATCGCCGGCCGGCTGGCGCAGCAGGTGACCGAGGTGCAGCTGATGGAGCGCTACGGCCTGGCGCGCCCGCAGGTGCAGCGGCTGCTCAACAGGATGGCGCGCGACGGCCTGGTCGAGCGCAAGCCCGGCCGCGGCTGGATGTTCCGCCGGCTGCTGACCAGCGTGGAATCGCACCGCGAGAGCTACCGCTTCCGCATGATGATCGAGCCGCAGGCCATCCTGGAGCCCGGCTACGCGGTGGACCTGGAAGAACTGGAGCGCTGCCGGCGCGAGCAGCTCGACCTGCTGGACGGCGGCATCGAGCAGTGCACGCCGGCCCAGCTGTTCCAGGCCGGCAGCCATTTCCACGAGACCGTGGCGGCCGGCTGCGGCAACCGCTTCGTGCTGGACGCGCTGCGCAACGTGAACCAGATGCGCCGCATCGTCGAGTACGGCCTGCAGCTGGACCGCAGCCGGCTGCACCGCCAGTGCGAGGAGCACCTGCAGCTGATCGAGCTGCTGGTGCGCGGCGAGCGCATGGAGGCCTCGCAGTTCATGCGCCAGCACCTGAACACGGCACGCATCACCAAGGTGGGCAGCCCGTGAGCCCGGCCTGGGCCCGCGAGGAGATCTGCCGCGTCGGCGCCAGCCTGTACGCGCGCGGCTACGCCCATGCCACGGCCGGCAACATCAGCGTGCGGCTGGCGCCCGAGCACGGCGGCGGCTTCCTGATCACGCCGACCGACGCCTGCCTGGGCACGCTGGACCCGGCCACGCTGGCGCAGCTGGACGAGGCGGGCCGCCAGACCGGCGGCGACTGGGCCAGCAAGACCATCGCGCTGCACCGCCGCATCTACGCCGCCACGGCCGCCGCCGGCGCGCCGGCCGGCTGCGTGATCCACACGCACAGCACCCACCTGGTCGCGCTGACGCTGGGCGCGCCCGGCGCCGGCGTGCCCGCGGGCGAGCTGCTGCCGCCGATCACGCCGTACTTCGTGATGAAGGTCGGGCGCGTGCCGCTGGTGCGCTACCGGCGGCCCGGTGCGCCGGAAGCGGCCGACGCGGTGGCGCAGCTGATCGGCGAGTACGCCCGGCGCGGCATCGCGCTGCGCGCCGTGATGCTGGAGCGGCTCGGCCCGCTGGTCTGGCAGCGCTCCCCGGCCGAGGCCCTGGCCGCGCTGGAGGAACTGGAAGAGACGGCGAAGCTCTGGTGGATGTCCGGCCGCGCCTGCGCGCCGCTGGCCGACGCCGCGATCGACGAACTGCGCCAGTCCTTCGGGGCCACCTGGTGAGCCCGCGCCGCAGCTTCGGCCTGGCTGCCCATCCCCTGCACCACCAGGGCACCGACGGCAGCCTAGCGCAGTGGGTGCGCCACAGCGAGCAGGCGCTGCGCAGCCTCGGGCTCGGCATCGCGGCGGTGGGCTGCACCGCGGACGCGCTGCAGCACCTCGGCGCGCTGCAGGACCTGCCCGGCCTGGCCCGCCTGCCCTACGGCCGCGAAGGCGGCATCATGCGCATGGTCTCGCGCATCGCCGGCGGCGTGGACATCGGCAGCGAGCTGGCCGGCGCCATCTACCTGCTGGACCCGCTCCATCCGTCCTCGCTGTACCCCGAGGTCCAGGCGCTCAAGCGCCAGTGCGTCACGCACGACAAGCCGCTGCTGCTGACGCTGGCCGGCGCCATCGAGTGGATGGCGATCGAGCTGGCGCTGCACACCGGCGTGCCGCTGCGCGCGCAGCCGCCGGCCGGCGTGCTGCCGCCGCAGCAGCAATCGCTGGCGCTGATCGCGCACGACGCGCTGAAGCCGGCCATGGTCGCGTTCGCCGCCAAGCATTTCGACCTGCTGTCCAGCGCCCCGGAGCGCGTGGCCACTGGGACGACCGGCGGCCGGCTCAACGAGATGGCCTGGTCCCGCGGCTGGCCGCGCGAGCGGCCCTGGGTGCGCCCGCTGCGCAGCGGGCCGCTGGGCGGCGACGTCCAGATCGCCGAGCTGGTGCTGGACGGCCGCTGCCAGAAGCTGCTGTTCTTCGAGGACGTGCACGTCGCCCGCCCGCACGAGAACGACATCCTGACGCTGGAACGGGCGGTGTGCACGATGGGCAGGACGACGGCCTGCTTCAACACGCCGGCGATGGCCGACGCCTGGGCACGGGCCTGGAGCTGAGGGCGCGCTACGCGGGCGGCAGCTCGCGCGGCCCGGGCCCGTCGTAGGTCCACAGGTAGCCGCGCGGCACGGGGCCCTTGTTGCGCCCGCCCTGCCCGGCCTGCTCCCAGGCATGCGACAGGATGCCCACCGAGCGCGACAGGCAGAACAGTCCGCGGGCCAGCGGCGCCGGAAAGCCCAGCTCGGCATAGATGACCGCCGTCGCCCCGTCGATGTTCATCGGAATGCGGCGGCCGTTCCTGCGCGCCGCCAGCTCCGCCTCCACGCCGCGCCCGATCGCCGCGAAGCGCCCGCCGACGACGCCGGCGCGGGCTGCCTCGTCGACCAGCGCCAGCAGCCGCGGCGCGCGCGGATCCACCGGGTGGAAGCGGTGGCCGAAGCCGGCGACGAACTTGCCGTGCCGCGCGATGGCGGCCTCCAGGCCGCCGCGGACCGCTTCCTGCAGCGAGGCGCCGGCGTCCTGCCGGGCCGCGATGTCCTCGTACAGGCTCACGGCCTGCTCGCCGGCGCCGCCGTGCACGTCGCCCAGCACGTTGACGGCCGAGGCCATGGCGTTGTTCAGGCCGACGCCGCAGGTCGCCGCCATGCGCGCGACCGCGATGCTCGGCGCCTGCGGGCCATGGTCGACGGCGGACACCAGCGCGGCTTCGAGCAGCCGGCCCTGGCCCTGCGTCGGCAGTTCGCCGCGCGTCATCAGCCAGATCATCTGCGCGAAGCCGACGTTGCCGATCAGCTCCTCGATGGCGTAGCCGCGGTAGCGGATCACGCCGGGGCGCATCTCGATGATGGAGGTGCGCCACCAGTCGCCCACGCGGGGATCGTCGACGTCCATGCGCCGCCTCCTGCTGCGCCGGCGCTACGCCGCCGGCCCGGCGGCCGGCGCCACCGCCGCCCCCGCGACGCCGTGGCGGCGCAGCGCCTCGGCCACGAAGCCAGAGGCCTTCATGTCCTCCACGAACGCGGCCAGCGCGGCCTGGGCCGCGGCGCCCCGGCCCTCGGGCAGCCCCATGGCCTGCTGGATCACCATGAAGCGGCCCGGCAGCAGGCGCAGGCCGCCGAGCCGCGCGGCATCGGCCTCCAGCTGCTGCTTGACGCCGGCCGCGACCTCGGCGCCCTCGTCCAGGAAGCTCTGCACCACGGCCGGCGAGCTGGGCGCGCGCAGGATGGTCGCGGCCTGCAGCTCGCGCGTGAGGAACAGGTCGTAGGCGCTGCCCTTGCCGACCATGACCGTGCGGCCCGGCGCATCGACCTCGGCGTTGTCCCGCAGCGGCGAAGCCTCGCGCACCAGGTAGCAGCCCTCGATCAGCACGTAGGGCGCCGTGAAGCGGATGCCCTCGCCGCGCAGCGGATCGATCGCGAAGAAGCCGATGTCGGCCTGCCCGGCCTTGACCGTGTCCACCGACTTGCCGGCGGTGTCCAGCACCACCAGTTCCAGGTCCACGCCCAGGCGCTCGGCGAACGCGCGCGCGAGGTCGACCGACACGCCCCGGGCCTGGCCGTCGGCACCGCGGCCGGCCAGGATGGGGTTGCCCAGGTTGATGGAAGCGCGCAGGCGCCCCGCAGGGGTGAAGGCCTGGACGACGGCGGCGGGAATCGGAGTGCTCATGTTGTTCATCCTTGCGAAAAAACCCTGCAGGCCGGGCTGCCGCAGGCGGCCTCCCAGCCCGGAGAAACAGGCCTGCAATCGTCGGCATCCACCAGAGCGGATGGCAGACGTACAATTTCACGGATCTTATACGTCAATCGACCGGCGCCATGCAGACCAAGCTCACGCTGCGGCTCGACGCAGAACTGATCGAACAGGCCAAGGCGCAGGCCAGCCGCCATGGCAAATCGCTGTCGCAGCTGGTCGCCGACTATTTTGTGCAACTGGGCCAGCCGGCTCCTGCCCGGCAGGTCCCGCTGCCACCCATCGTCGCGTCGCTCAGGGGCGCGCTCAAAGGCACGCACGAGGAGGCGCCGGACGAACGGGACTATCGCGCCTACCTGGACAGCAAACACCGATGAACCTGCTCGTCGACACGAACGTCGTGCTGGACGTGCTGCTGGAGCGTGAGCCCTTCGTGCACGACAGCGCGCAGGTGCTGGCCCTGGTGGAGCGCGGGGAAGTGCAAGGCAGCCTGTGCGCGACCACGGTCACCACGCTGTTCTACCTGTGCGAGCGTGCACGGGACGCCCAGCAGGCGCGCGCGCACGTCGGCGCGCTGATGCGCCTGTTCGACATCGCGCCCGTCAACCGCGCCGTGCTGGGCGACGCGCTGGGCGCCGGCTTTGGCGACCACGAAGACGCCGTGCTGCACGAAGCTGCCCGCCACGCGGGTTGCCAGGCCATCGTCACGCGCAACGTGCGCGGCTTCCGCGCAGCCAGCCTGCCGGTCTACGCGCCGGGGGAACTGCTGCGGGCACGTGCCTCGTCCTGAGCCGGGCCGCAGGGACGGTACCGCCCTGCTCCGGGCCTGGACGGCGGCGCCGGCCAGCGCCATGCTCACGCCCCCAGCCCCGGCGAGAACACCATGCACACCGGGCTGCCGCAGGCGATGGACCAGCCCGTGGGCGCGAGCGTGCCTTCGGCGGCATCGACCGCGAACGCGGCGATGCCGTCGCTGTCCTCGTTCAACGCGAACAGGTGGCGGCCGTCCGGCGCCAGCGTGAAGAAGCGCGGCGTGCGCCCGCCGCTGGGCCAGGCGCCGAGCCAGCGCAGCCGGCCGGTGGGGGCGTCGATGCGGAACGCGGCGATGCTGTCGTGCCCGCGGTTGGATGCGTACAGCGTGCGCCCGGCCGCGTCGATGGCGATGCCGGCGGCGCGGCTGTTGCCGCAGAAGTCGTCGGGCAGCGTGGGCAGGATCTGCAGCGGCGCCAGCGCGCCGGTGGCGGCGTCGAAGCGGTAGGCGGTGACGGTGGAATCCAGCTCGTTGACGACGTAGGCGTACGGCGCCGACGGGTGGAACACCAGGTTGCGCGGGCCGGCGCCCTCGCGCGCGTCCACGTGCGGCTGGGCCGCAGGCGACAGCCGGCCGCCTTCGCAGCGAAAGCTGAACACGCGGTCCAGCCCTTTGTCGGGCACGACGACCCAGCGCCCGCTCGGATCGAACGGATTGAAGTGCGGCTTGGAGAACGGCTGCTCCCGGCGGTGCGGGCCGGGCGTGCCCGGCAGCGCGACGCGCTGCGCCACCGGGCCGAGCAGGCCGTCGTCCGCCACCGGCAGCAGCAGCAGTTCGCCGGTCAGGTGGCTGCTGAGGGCCAGGTGCCGGCCGCCGGGGTCCAGCGCCAGGTGCACCGGGTTGCGGGCCTGGCAGTCCCGCGTCTGCAGCAGCCGCAGCCGGCCGCTGGCGGCGTCGACGGCCAGCACGCTGGCCGCGCTGCCGTCGCCGTGCACGGTGTAGAGCCGGTCGCCGCGCCGGTTCAGCGCCAGGTACGACGGGTTGACCAGGCCGCCCAGCACCTGCACCGGCTCGAGCCGGCCTTGCGCGGCGTCGAGCCGGTAGACGCCGATGCCCTCGCCGCGGGCGTTGCGCTCGCGTGTGGTACGCGAACCGACATAGACGTAGGTCATGGCTTCAGGATCCCCCGGATCTTCTCGTGGTTGCGCAGCGTGGCGTTCAGGTGCGCGCGCATGGCCTCGGCGGCCTCCTCGTTGCGTTCGTGCTCCAGCAGGTGCAGCAGCTGCAGGTGCTGCCGGGCGTGCTGGGCATAGCGCTTGCGGTCGCGCATGGAGCGGTACGACAGCAGCCGCCGCACGCGGTTGACGCGGCGGATGGTGTCGATGAAGAACGGGTTGCCCGAGGCCTCGACCAGCGATTCGTGGAAGCGCACGCCGCGCTCGTGCAGCTGGTCGGCGGTGTCGGTCTCGATGCCGCCGTCCAGCAAATGCTGCTCGGCCGCGCGGCAGCGCGCCAGCACGGCCGGATCGAGCCGGTAGCCGGGCTCCAGCAGCGCCGCGGGCTCCAGCGCCAGCCGCAGCCGGTAGGACTGCAGCAGGCTGTCGGCCGTGGTCAGCATGCTGCTGAAGGCCCAGCCGTAGCCCGGCTTCTTCTCGGCCCAGCCCTCGCGGGCGATGCGGCCCAGCACGGCGTTGAGCTGCGCCGGCGTGAGGCCGTAGCGGCTCTTGATCAGCGCCTCGGGGAACTCGTCGGGCAGCTCGCCGCGCAGCCGGTCGTCGGCGATGCGGAAGTACGCGCTGGTCACGGCGTCGTCCCCGTCCAGCCCGAGCTGGTCCACCAGCTCGGCCAGCGGGCGCTCCACCGGCTGGGCGAGGAAGTAGCCGCGGTTGCGCTCGCGGTGCAGGATGCCCTTCTCGTGCAGCAGGCTCAGCGCGTCGTTGACGGGCGTGCGCGAGACGCGCAGCCGGTCCGCCAGCAGCTGCGCCGGCAGGTGGCTGCCGACCGGCAGGCCGTCGGCGCGGATCAGCTCGAGCACCCGGGCGGGGATGGATTTCTCGGTGGGCATGGCCACCGGATTCTGCCGGGGCGCGGACGCGCTGCTAGGCATGGGCGGCGATGGTCTTCTTCAGGATCGCCGGGATCACGCCGCCCTGGCGCAGCAGCTCGACTTCGAGCTGCGTCTCCACGGCCGCGGTGGCGGCGAGCGGCTCGGCCCGGCCATCGGCGCGCAGCACGCGCACGGCCACCGGCGCGCGCGGCGCGATCGCATCCGCCGCGGCGTCGACCGCGATGCGGTCGCCCGGCGCGAGCCGCAGCTGCTCCGGCCCCATGCCGGCCGCCAGGCGCAGCGGCAGGATGCCCATGCCGATCAGGTTGGAGCGGTGGATGCGCTCGAAGCTCAGCGCCAGCACCGCGCGGATGCCGAGCAGCCGCTGGCCCTTGGCGGCCCAGTCGCGCGAGGAACCGGTGCCGTAGCGCTCGCCGGCCACCAGCACCACCGGTTCGCCGGCCTCGCGGTAGCGCTCGGCCACGTCCCAGATCGGCTGCACCTGGCCGCTGGGCACGTGCAGCGTGTGCGCCACCGGCGCGCCCGGCGCCAGCAGGTTCTTCAGCGTCTTGCTGTGGAAGGCCGCGCGCAGCATGACCTCCCAGTTGCCGCGGCGCGAGGCGAACACGTTCAGGTCGTGGCGGTCGTCGCCGCGCGCCACCAGGAAGTCCGCCACCAGGCTGTCCGGCGGGATCGCGCTGGCCGGCGAGATGTGGTCGGTGGTGACGTCGTCGCCGAGCACCAGCAGCGGATACGCCGCGTAGCGGCCGAGCTGGCCGCCTTCGCCGGCGGCGGCGAACGGCGGGCGGCGCAGCGCGGTGGAGGCCGGGTCCCACGGGAACAGCGGGCCGTCGGGCGCCTGCAGCGCATGCCACAGCGGGTTGGCGGCGGCGAGGCGGAAGTCGCGCCGGTAGTCGGCCGGATCGGCCGCCAGCGCCAGGTGCGCGTCGATCTCCTCGCGCGTGGGCCACAGCTCGGCGAGGTGCACGGCGCGGCCGCCGGGCAGCGTCTGCACCGGCTCGCGGGACAGGTCGCGCGCGGCGTCGCCGGCCAGGCCGAAGGCGATCACCAGCGGCGGCGACATGATGAAGCTCAGCTCGATGTCCGGGTGCACGCGGCCGGGAAAGTTGCGGTTGCCCGACAGGATGGCGACCGCCTTGCTGGCGCCCTGCTGCTGCGCCGCGCGGATCGGCTCGGGCAGCGGGCCGGAGTTGCCGATGCAGGTGGCGCAGCCGTAGCCGACGATCTGGAAGCCGACGGCCGCCAGGTCGTCCAGCAGGCCGGCGCGCGCGAGGTACGTGGCCGCGGCCGGCGACCCGGGCGCCAGCGAGGTCTTGACCCAGGGCGCCACCGCCAGGCCCAGCCGGCGCGCCTTGCGCGCCAGCAGGCCGGCCGCGACCAGCAGGCGCGGGTCGGAGGTGTTGGTGCAGCTGGTGATCGCCGCGATGGCGACCGGGTGCCTGGGCAGCTCGCCCGGCGCCGCGGGCGCGAAGCCCACCGCCGCCAGCGCGCGGCCCGTGCCGCCGTAGGGCAGCAGGTCCTGCGGGCGGCGCGGGCCGGCCACGTGCAGGCCGATCGCCGCGAGGTCGATCTCGATCGTGCGCGTGTAGCGCGGCGACTGCGCCGGGTCGAACCACAGGCCGGCGCGGCGCGCGTAGGCCTCGACCAGGCGCGCCTGCGCCTGCGGGCGGCCGGTGGCGCGCAGGTAGTCCACGGTGCGGCCGTCGATGCCGAAGTAGCCGGTGGTCGCGCCGTACTCGGGCGCCATGTTGGCGACCACGCAGCGGTCGCCGGCCGAGAGCGTGGCCACGCCCGGGCCGAAGAACTCGACGAACTCGCCGGCCACGCCGATCGCGCGCAGGCGCTGCGTGACGGTCAGCGCCAGGTCGGTCGCCAGCACGCCGGGCGCCAGCGCGCCGACGAGCTTCACGCCGGTCACGTCCGGGATGCGCAGCATGGTCGGCATGCCGAACATCACGGTCTGCGCCTCCAGCCCGCCCACGCCCCAGCCCAGCACGCCGATGCCGTTGACCATGGGCGTGTGGCTGTCGGTGCCGATCATCGTGTCGGGCACGATCCAGCGCCCGCCCGCGCGCTCCTCGGTCGTCACCACCGTGGCCAGCTGCTCCAGGTTGATGGTGTGCATGATCCCCGTGCCCGGCGGATTGATGTGCACGCCGGCGAGCGCCTTGGACGCCCAGCGCAGGAAGCGGTAGCGCTCCTGGTTGCGGCGGATCTCGTGGCCCATGTTCAGCGCCGGCGCGTCGCCCCGGGCGTAGGCCTCCACGGCCAGCGAGTGGTCCACCGACACGTCCACGCGCAGCCCGGGGTTCAGCACCGCGGGGTCGACGCCGGCCTCGGCCAGCGCGTCGCGCATCGCGGCGATGTCCACCAGCGCCGGCGTGCTGGTGGTGTCGTGCATCAGCACGCGGCCGGGCTGGAAGGCGATCTCGGCCTCGCTCGTGCCGCTTTCCAGCCAGCCGAACAGCGCGGCCACGGCGGCGTCGCGCTCGGCGCCCCGCATGTGGCGCAGCGCGTTCTCCAGCAGCAGCCGCAGCACCAGCGGCAGGCGCTGCAGCCGCGCGCCGAAGCGGCCCGGCAGGTCCACCCATCGGAAGGACTGGCCTTCGAACGCGAAGGGCGCGTCGTCGCCGGCGCCGGGGCTGGTCTCGTGGTGTGTCGTGTGCATGACTTACATTTTGCTTTTTTCAAATTAAAAATGCAATCCTCATCGACCCATCGCCTCAACCAACCTCCAGGAGACCCCCGATGACCCGACCGACCCGCCGCGCGTTCGCTGCCGCCCTGCTCTGCAGCCTCGCGCTGCCGCTGGCCCTGCCCGCCGCGGCGCAGGACTACCCCGCCAAGACCATCACCATCGTCGTGCCGTTCTCGGCCGGCGGCGGCGTGGACGCGATGGCGCGGCTGCTGGCCGAGCAGCTGCGCGCCGACTTCAAGCAAAGCGTGGTCGTGGACAACAAGCCCGGCGCCAGCGGCATGCTGGGCGCCAGCGCCGTCGTCAAGGCCGCGCCGGACGGCTACACGCTGCTGCTGGGCTCGGCCGGCGAGACGGCGATCAACCCGTTCATCTACAAGGCGCGCATGCAGTACGCGCCGGCCAGGGACCTGGCGCCGATCACGCTGGTCACGCGCGTGCCCAACGTGCTGGTGGCCAATCCGCAGCTGCCGGTGAAGAACGTCGAGGAGCTGGTCGCCTACGCGAAGAAGAACCCCGGCAAGCTGACCTACGCGACCAGCGGCGTCGGCAACCCGCAGCACCTGAACGGCGAGCTGCTGAACAGCCTGGCCGGCATCCAGCTCGCCCACGTGCCGTACAAGGGCGCCGCCGGCCAGCTGGTGGACGTGGCCGGCGGCAACGTGGACCTGAGCTTCGTCAGCCTGGCCGGCGCCGCGCCCTTCATCAAGGGCGGGCGGCTGAAGGCGCTGGCCGTGACCTCGGCCCAGCGCGCCAGCTTCGCGCCCGACATCCCGGCGATCGCCGAGTACAAGCCGCTGGCCGGCTACGCGCTGGACAACTGGTTCGGCCTGTTCGCGCCCGCCGCCACGCCGCCGGCGGTGCTGCACAAGCTCAACGCCGCCGTCACCCGCGCGCTGCGCGACCCGGCGCTGGCGGCCCGGCTGCGCGAACAGGGCGGCGAGCCGGCGCCGATGACGGCCGAGCAGTTCCGCGCCTTCATCGAGGCCGAATCCCGGCAGTACGGCCGCATCGTCGAGGCCGCGAAGATCACGGCGGACAACTGAAGCCATCGGGAGAACCTCCATGAAGCGTTCCCTGACCCGACGCACCGCCACCGCCGCCGCGCTACTGGCGGCCCTGGCACCCACACTGTCCGCGCAGGCACAGCAGGACTATCCCAGCCGCCCGATCACGATCATCGTGCCCTTCGCGGCCGGCGGAAACACCGACGTCAAGACCCGGCTGCTGACGCAGCACCTGGGTGCAGTGCTGGGCCAGCCGGTCGTCGTCGACAACCGGCCTGGCGCCAGCGGCAACATCGGCATCGAGTTGCTGACCAAGGCGCAGCCGGACGGCTACACGATCGCGATGGGCAGCTTCGGACCGCTGGCCGTGAACCCCTGGATCTATCCCAGGCTGCGCTTCGATCCCAAGAGCCTGACGCCGATCGTCCTGCTGGAGAAGAGTCCGCTGGTGCTGAGCACGCCGGCCGCCAAGCCGTTCCGCACGGTGGCCGACGTGGTCGCGGCCGCCAGAGCCAGGCCGGGCGCGCTGAGCATCGCCAACGCCGGCCCCGGCGGCGCGCACCACCTGTCGGCCGAGCTGTTCGAGAACGCCGCCGGCATCGAGCTACTGGCCGTGCCGTACAAGGGTGGCGGTCCAGCCGCCAATGCACTGCTGGCCGGCGAGGTCGACCTGATGTTCGAACAGACCAGCGCGGCCCTCCCCTCCATCCAGGCCGGCAAGGTCCGCCCGCTGGCGGTCACATCGTCCAGGAGGCTGGCCGCGCTGCCGGACGTACCGACCTTCACCGAACTCGGGCTCCCCCAGGTCAGCGTGTCGAACTGGATGGGCTACGTGGCCCCAAAGGGCACACCGCCCGCGATCATCGCCAAGCTGCATGCCGCGTTCGTGCAGGCCATGGACAGACCGGAGGTCCGCGACCGCATCCTGTCGCAGAGCAACGAACTGGACGGCGGCAGTCCTGCGGATTTCGCGGCCTTCATCGACGCCGAGAGCGCGAAGTGGTCCCGGCTCGTCAAGGAACGCAATATCCGGATCGAGTAGATCCGGCGATGCCGGGGCCCCGCGTCAGCCACGCAGCAGCATGTGCCCGCCCAGCGCCAGCAGCCCGAGCAGCAGGCAGCGGCGGAACACGGCCGGCGACAGGCGCCGGCGCAGCCCGGCCCCGAGGGCCATGCCGGCCAGCGCCGGCAGCAGCATGGCCAGCGACAGCGGCCAGCCCGGCCCCGCGCCAGCGCCGGCCAGCCCCAGGCCAGCCGCCAGCGCCAGCGTGGACACGGTGAACGAGATGCCCATGGCCTGGACCAGTTCGTCGCCGTGCCAGCGCAGCGCCTGCAGGTAGGGCACGGCCGGCAGCACGAACACGCCGGTCGCGGCCGTGACCAGCCCGGTCGCCAGGCCGGCCAGCGGCCCCAGCACCGGCTCGGCCGGCGGCGCCACGGCCAGCCGCCGGCCGGCCAGGCTCCACAGCGCGTAGGCCACCAGCGCCAGGCCCAGCGCCCGCGGCGCCCAGGCGCCGGCCGGCGCGCCCCAGATCCAGGCCCCGCCCAGCGTGCCGGCGACGACGCCCGCCTGCATCGGCGCGAGCCGGACCAGCAGCGCCGGCAGGCGGCGCCAGGGCTGCATCTGCCAGAGGTTGGTGACGCACGAAGGCACGATCAGCAGCGCCGCCGCCTCGGCCGGCGTCATCCACAGCGCCAGCAGGCCCATCGCCACGGTCGGCAGGCCCATGCCGACCACGCCCTTGACGAAGCCCGCGAGCAGGAACACCGCGGCGGCCAGCGCCGGCAGCAGCCAGGAGGAGGAATCGGCGGACGGGAGCATGGCGCCGATTCTGGGCAGCGCCCCCTGCCACCGCCAGTCGGAATGCGCGCAGCCGGCCTCAGGCGGCGCCTGAGACGCGGCGTGTTAGCGTCGCCCGATGCGCTTCGACCTGACCGACCTGCGCCTGTTCGTGCACGTGCACGCGGCCGGCACCATCACCGGCGGCGCGGCGGCCAGCCACATGACGCTGGCCTCCGCCAGCGAGCGCATCCGGGCGATGGAGGATTCGCTGGGCGCGCCACTGCTGACGCGCCTGCCGCGCGGCGTGCAGCCCACGCCGGCCGGGCGCAGCCTGCTGCAGCATGCGCGCGCGGTGCTGCAGCAGATCGAGCGGCTGCAGGCCGAACTGGCCGACTACGGCGCCGGCCTACAGGGCCAGGTGCGCCTGCTGTGCAACACCTCGGCCCTGGCCGAGCACCTGCCGCCGGTGCTGAGCGGTTTCCTGGCCGCGCACGCCGGCCTGTCGGTGGACCTGGAGGAGCGCCCCAGCGAGCAGATCGCCGACGCGCTGCGGGCCGACCTGTGCGACCTCGGCATCGCCTCGGACGCGGCCGACCTCGCCGGCCTGCAGACGCATGCGCTGTGGCCCGATCCGCTGGTGCTGGTGGTGCCGCGCGGCCATGCCTGGGCCGGCCGCGCCGCCATCGGGCTGGACGAGGTCGCCGGCGCCGCGCTGGTCGGACTGGCCGAGCCCAGCGCGTTCCAGGCCCACCTGGCGCAGCAGGCGCGCCGGCTCGGCCGGCAGCTGGCCTACCGCGCACGGCTGCGCAGTTTCGAATCGGTCTGCCGGCTGGTCGGCCAAGGCATCGGCGTGGCCATCGTGCCGCTGGCCGTGGCGCGGCGCTGCGCCCGCACGGCCGGCGTGCAGCGCGTGGCGCTGGCCGAGCCCTGGGCCGCGCGCCGGCTGGTGCTGTGCCTGCGCGACGCACGGGCGCTGGCACCGGCCGCGCAGCGCTTCGTGCAGCACCTGCTGGGCAGCGGCACTACCATGCCCGCATGTCGTCCGAACACCTCACCATCCTGACCGGCGCCTCGCGCGGCATGGGCCTGGCCATGGCCCGCCAGCTGCTGCGCGAGGGCCACCACCTGCTGTGCATCGCGCGCCACGCCGATGCCGCCCTGGCGCAGGCCGGCGGCGCGCACTGCACGCAGTGGCAGGCCGACCTGGCCGACGGCGCCACCGTGGCCGCGCGGCTGGACCACTGGCTGGCCGCCCACCACGGCGCGCGCTGGACCAGCGCCACGCTGATCAACAACGCCGGCACCATCCCGGCGCTGGTGCCGCTGGCCGAGTCCGATCCGGCCGAGCTGGCGCAGGCGCTGCGCGTGGGGCTGGAGGCGCCGATGCTGCTAACGGCGGCCTTCCTCGGCGCCACGGCGGGCTGGAGCGGCCGGCGCCGCGTGCTGAACGTCTCCTCGGGCCTGGCCCGGCGCGCGCAGGCCTCGCAATCGGCCTACTGCGCGGCCAAGGCCGGCCTGGAGCACTTCACGCGCTGCGTCGCGCTCGACGAAGCGCCGCGGCCGAACGGCGCCAGGGTCTGCGCGCTCTCGCCCGGCGTGATCGACACGGCCATGCAGGCCCAGCTGCGCGGCGCCGACGCCAGCCGCTTCCCGGACCAGGGCGCCTTCGCCCAACTGCATGCGAACGGACAGCTGGCGTCTGCCGAGGCCGCCGCCGCGCGCGTGCTGGCGTACCTGGCGCGGCCGGACTTCGGCACCCAACCGGTGGCCGACGTGCGCGACGCTGCATGACGCCGCAGGACCACTGGATCGCCACGCCGGCCGGCCGGCTGTTCGCGCGCAGCTGGCAGCCCGCCGCAGCGGGCGCCGCCGCCCCGCTGCTGCTGCAGCACGACTCGCTGGGCTGCGTAGAGCTGTGGCGCGACTTCCCGGCGGCGCTGGCCGGCGCCACCGGGCGCCGCGTGCTGGCCTACGACCGGCTCGGCTTCGGCCGTTCCGACCCGCGGGCCGGCGCGCTGCCGCCCGACTTCGTCGCCCGCGAGGCGCGCGAGCAGGTGCCGCTGGTGCTGCAGGCGCTGGCCGTGGACCGCTTCGTCGCGCTGGGCCACAGCGTGGGCGGCGGCATGTCGGTGGAGACCGCGGCCGCCCATCCGGCGCGCTGCACCGCGCTGGTGACGATCTCGGCCCAGGCCTTCGCCGAGGACCGCACGCTGGCCGGCGTACGCGCGGCGCGGGAAGTCTTCCGCCAGCCGGACCAGCTGGACCGCCTGGCGCGCTACCACGGCGCCAAGGCGCGCTGGGTGCTGGACGCCTGGACCGAGACCTGGCTGTCGCCGGCCTTCGCCGGCTGGACGCTGGACGCCGCGCTGGCACGCCTGGGCTGCCCGGTGCTGGCGATCCACGGCGACCGCGACGAATACGGCTCGACCGCGCACCCGCAGCGCATCGCGGCCCGCGCCGCCGGACCGGTGCAGCAGCTGGTCGTCGAGGGCGGCGGCCACCTGCCGCACCGCGAGCAGCCGGAGCGGGTGCTCGCGGCCGTGGCGCGCTTCCTGGCCGGGCCGCGGATCAGTACTTGCTGACGTAGCCGTGGACCATCGCCCGCACCAGCGGCTCGAAGTCCAGGATCTTGTCGGTGTTCAGCACGACGCCCAGCGGCGCCGGTGACCCGGCGCGCGGGGCCGCGGGCACGGCCTGGCCGCCACGCAGGTGGCCGACGATGGGCTCCACCCCGCCCTCGCCGCCGTGCAGGCTGGCATGGCGCTGCGCCACCAGCACGCCCACCAGCGCCACGCCCGGCGAACGCTGCGGCACACCGCCCTCGCCAGGCAGCGCCGGCACGCGCAGGAACACCGGCGCGCCGCCCAGGCCCGCATGGCAGGGCGCGTCGATCAGGAATTCCGGCGCACCGCCGTAGGGCAGCCCGGCGTGCGTGGCCGTGACGCCCAGGCGCACCACGGGCTGCGTCTGCTGCGGGTCCGCCAGGCCGAGCGGAAAGCCGAGCACCGCCACCTCCTCCAGCGCCGCCAGCGCGGTGCGCTGCTCGCGCGGCAGGATGGCCGAGCGCGACAGGTAGGTCACGTGCAGCGCATGGCCCTCGGACCGCAGCGCCTGCAGGTTGATGCCGACGAACAGCAGCACCAGGTCGACCGAGGGGTCCGGATGCGGATGGCAGCGGTCCTGCAGGTCGTTGATGCGGAACTCCTGCGCACGGGTATCGCCCGGCTTGCCGGTCAGGAAGAAGCGCCCGCTGCGGGCGCCCTCCACCACGTGCCGGCTGGTGACCAGGCAGGGGCTGCGCTTGCCGTTCTCCAGCAGGAAGGCGAAGAAGAAGCCAGTGCCGCACTGCACGCCGCCCGGCGTCTCGCACTCGATCCGGGCGACGCCGTAGCCCAGTTCCTCCGTCAGTTTTTGTGATCCGGCAAGTGGCATGGTGAACACTCGGGGGCGGTATCGCCAGGGAATCGGATCGTAACCGAGCGAATGCAAGCGCCGCATCCGCACACAAGATGAAACATTCGGTGCGCGCCATGCATCCTGCACACCTCGGCCTCGAATGCCTCAGCGTATGCAAACGACCGCGTTCGCACACCGAACGTGCTCGATCTCGACCGCCTTCCCGCCATCCGGACGCCGGAAAGCCCGTCGAGCGGCCATACTCGCCGTCCTCGCACGTGCAGAGGGCAGATGGGCCGCGGGCACGACACCTTGCCTCCACGCCATCCATGTCGGGGCGGACCGGCTGCTCCGGAAGCGGCACGCCACCCCGGCGGGCTCAGAGGGTGTAGACGAAATCAACTACCGATAGCGAGCCTGCTGAGCAGGATACGCGCCTCGGCGAGCCAGACCCAAGCAGCGGATGTCGAGGTCTTACGATCGTGGTGCATGACCATGCGGCGCCAGCGCTCGTTCCAGGCATGGGTCCGCTCGACGACCCAGCGCTTGGGCAAGACGACGAAGCCTCGGATGGGCTCATGCCAGAGCGACTGTTGAGGATCGTGCAGGGTACCGGTCGAGCGGTTGCCAGGCCGGCGCACGACCTCGAGCCGGATGCCGTGAGTCTGCTCGATCACGCGGGCGCATTGACCACCGTAGGCCCCGTCGGTGTAGAGCCTCTCGATCGTAGGCACCTTGCGACAGGCCTGCACCACGACTTCCGCAGCGCCATCGCGGTCCTGTACGCTGGCAGCGGTCACCGTGACCGCCAGCAACCATCCCAACGTATCCACCACGATGTGGCGCTTCCTGCCTTTGACCTTCTTGCCCGCGTCGTAGCCGCACTCTCCGCCCTGCGGTGATGCCCGGTTGGACTGCGCATCGATGACGGCCGCGCTCGGTTCGGCCCCACGGCCCATGCGGGCCCGCCACTGCTGGCGCAGCCGGTCTTGCATGTGCTCGAAAGCATCGACCTCAACCCAGCGCACGAAGGCTTTGTAGACCGCCTGCCACGGCGCGAAGCTCGACGGCAGGAGTCGCCAGGCACAACCCGTCCGCAGTACGTAGCAGCAGGCGTCGACCAGGTGGCGGCGTTCATACCGTTCTGGTGCTCCGCGGCTACCTTCAGGACGCTCAAACAGGTCGGCGACCAAGCGCCATTCGGCATCGGTCAGATCAGTGCTGTACTCGCCGGCCTTGCGCCGATGCGCTACGGTATAGCCATATCGCCTGACCACGCCGACCGTTGCTTCTGGCTCGACCGACTCGCCCCGGGCCTGCCGCTTTGGCATCGAGCGCACGATGCCCTGCGCACGCAGCGTCCTGCGGATGGTCGCAGTGCAGACCTGCACTGCGCCGAGGTGGTCGAGCTCTGCTGCCAGTTCGTCGAGCGTCGAATGCAGCATCCGGGAAACGATCTCGCGCAGCAAGAGGATGTGCTGCGGCGTCAAGGCCGCGGGCCTGCCGCCTCGATTAACCGCATTCGAGCCACTATCGCCAGGCTTGGGTTCCGTCATCGAAATCTCCTGCACACAGAGCAGATGACTTTCAATGTTCAGGCCAGTTGATTTCGTCTACACCCTCTCAGAGTGACTAAAAAAACTCTAGAAGACTTCGCAAGCAGATCAGGAAACAGGCAACGTAAAGCAAGGCGAGATGCATGTCAATGCGGCGCTCGCACCGGGTACGTAGCTTGCCAAAGGCGGCCAGCCAGGTATGCGTGCGCTCAACCACCCAGCGGTGACGTCCGAGCCGATTACGGCGTTCCATGCCCTTGCGGGCGATGCGATCCTCAATGCCCCGGCGCTTCAAATGAGCACGGCATCGCCCACAGTCGTAAGCCTTGTCCGCATGCAGAGCGGACTTCCACATACGCAATATTGAGGATTTGCGGCGATCTTGCGCTCGCTATCATGTCTACACGGTCGCGCACATACCAGTGCCTCGGCCCTTCTTTCATGAAAGGATCGACATGGATGAGGACGAACTCCTCGACCTGCTCCAGGCCAAGCGGAAAGACTTGATCGATGCGGCACTGAACGGCTCGCCACCGGTGCAGGTGATCCGCCAGGCGATCGAGGCCACTCGGAACGCCATCGAGCCATTCGACGAGCGTTCCCTGGCCTCACTGCTGGTCGACGTCGATGCGGCGATCGTGCACCTGCTGTCCAAGGAAGGCATCGAACCGTATAGCCAGACTTTCCTTGCGGTCGGCGACGAGAAGATTCCGGTCAGCCTGTTCTATCGGCCGGCCGAGCAATTGCTATTCGCTGCCATCGACGAGCAACCGCCCGTCCTGCTCGCCACGACGCCTGAGCCCCAGCGGTTTATCCGGGCGTTGATGGTCAGATGTGCGACGCAGGGGTATGCCCGGCCGCTGCAGATGTGGTCGCCTGCGTCAGGCTTGTTCGAAATCAAGGGCGTCGGCAGCGAAGCAACCTTCCATGACGTCGCCAACCCTGAACGCCGCTTCGGTCAGGAAGTAAAGATCGGCGTCATGAGCGACAAGATCGATGGCGACATGGATCCGGAGGCGCGCAACACGCTGGTTCGGCTGCTTTTGAACGCTGATGATTTCAAGCTCGGAAAGGTCGATCTGGACGGCATGAGCTTCGGTGTCGCCATCAAGGCGCAGGAGTCCGGCGTCGAGATCGTGGTCGATGATCTGTCGGATGGGCCGACCCCCGGTCTCGAACTGACTGAGGCTCTTCGGGAACAACTCCGGCGGTGGGCCTTAGAGCTGGCAGCCGCTGCGCAGCACGCGCATCAGGTCAAGGAAAACCAGTTCCTCCAGGAAATCCCGTTCGGGAAGGTCATTGCCTATCTCATCGAGAAGAGTGCGCCTGGCTCCCTGGTGGTGCTACTTGATTGCCATCACCACCTAGCCGCCGAATCCCTTCAGTCCGGGTTGAACACCCGTGTCGTCAAGGACGCTTACTATCGCCTCAAGCGGGAACGCAAGAACATCACGCTGCTGATGTTCGCGAGTGAAACGACGCTGCCTGCCGACTTACGCGAAGAACTCCGTCGGATCAACCTGAGCCTTCCGTCACGCCACGAACTGCTGGTTGCGCTCAGAAAGCGAATCGCGCTTCGCGAGCTACCTTCGGCATTCCTGGAAGAAGGCCCGGAAGGTCATCTGATCCGGCTGGTCGAGGCAGCTGCAGGCATGACCCTCGGAGAGGCGTGCAGTGTCATCGACCGTTTCGCGCGACGTCCTCGTCTGCCGGCCGAACTCGTCGAAGCCATGCACGATGCGAAGAACGGCGCAGTCAATCGTAGCCAGGCGCTGGAAGTGGTCGAGACGCGCGGACAAGCAAGCGCTCAACTTGGCGAGGCGGACCAGCAACTGGGCGGCATGGAACGTCTAGTCGCCTGGCTAAAGAGCCGCCGCAAGGTGTTCGACCACCCCGAAGCCGCGCGTGCCGCCGGCATCGATCGCCGCCCCAAGGGGGTGCTGTTGCTCGGAATACCCGGTGCCGGAAAGAGCCTGGCGGCCAAGGTCGTTGCATGCACCTGGCGGCTTCCGCTGCTGCGCTTCGACATGGGCGCAGTTCGCGACAAGTACGTCGGCTCGTCCGAAGCGCGCATGCGGGAAGCCCTCAGGACCGTGACGGCGATGGCGCCTTGCGTACTCTGGATCGACGAGATCGACAAGGGTGTCGCTCAAGGCGACAACACGCATTCGTCGACCGCGGACCTGAATCTTCGCGCCTCCCTGCTGACCTGGATGCAGGAATACCGTGAGCCCGTTTTCATCGTCGCAACCGCCAACCGCATCAGCAGTCTGCCACCGGAGCTGATGCGCGCCGGCCGCTTCGACGCCCGCTTCTTCCTCGGCTGCCCGGGGCCCTCGGGTCGGCGCGAAATCCTCTCCATACACCTGACCAAACGCATGGTCGAGTTGAGCGACGACGACATCGACGCGATCGCTAATGCTTCGCACGGCTTCACCGGGGCGGAGCTTGAGCAACTGGTGCTGGACGTACTCTACGACTGCTTCAACGAGATCAACGAGATCGGGACCGTGCGTCCGACGCGCCAGCATTTCCTAACGCGTCTGGAAAACATGCAACCGGTCATCAAAACGGTGGGAATCAAAGGTGCGGACGGGCACTCGCATGGCGGATTGGACGAAGTTTGGGACCTCATCGAGGAAGGCCGCGTCGAGCTGGCCTCTGAATTCCTCCTGACGCGCTCGCAGGTGTCCAAGCTGATCGACCCCTACTTGTACCGCCCCGTCTATTGCCACAAGGAAAAGATCGAAGGCTTCGAGAAGCTACATACGCGAGCCGAGCGACTGGTCATGGGTTCTCCGTTCCACGCACCCGTGGCCACTGTCCTGGGCACCGGCGATTCGGACTGGATCTACGTGGAAACCAATGTGAAATTCGAGCCCAGCGACCTCGGTTGCTTCAAGTTCATCGACCAGTGGCCCACGGTAGAGGACAACGGCGTGTTCGACATGCTGATCACGCAGTACGGCATCGAGCAGATCATCTTCACCGACCCCGACTTGCTTAAGGCTTTCCAGAGGCGGGACGGCTTGGCCCAGTACAGCGAATTGCTGGTCTTGCAATGAAAGAGATCCCATGAGCAAAACAATCGATGTCGAAGTCCATGAGACCGGCGCGTCCGAGGACAGTCTTCAGCCGGGAAGTCTGTCACCGCGGGTTTTCGGTCCCAAGCAGGATATAGGCGAGGCCGCCAGGCTGGTGAAGCCCATCGACGCGGCCTTGCTGCGGGACCACATCTCCGGAATCGTCAGTGAGCTCGCCGGGGGGCTCAAGCCGAGCCCCGATGGCCCCAAGTCCTGCGAGATCACGTTCAGCGTGAAAATCGGCGCCGAGGGCAATGTCATCGTCTCCAAGTTTGCAGCCCAGGCTCAGTTGCAAGTAAAAGTTACCTGGGAACGCTGAGCGATGGTAGTCAACAAAGGCCTGGTGCCTCCTCTGGGCGGCGACGAGGACCCCGATCTCGGTGTGTTCTTCCTGCTAGCCTCGCGAAAGAAGGCCGGTGGCGCCATCACCAATCGCCAATGGAAAGAGGACGAGAGTGCCAACGGCATGGCCTTCGTCGTTCATGCCGACGGATTGCTGGCGACGGCAGCGCATGTGCTTTGGCTTCAGAAGATCGGTCCGGGCGATACCGTCGAGGTCATGGGCGCTTCTCCTGCGATTCCCCTGAGGATGCGCGCCCACGTACTCGAACGCGGCTGGTGCGGCCCCCGTGTGGAGCCCGGCGGTCTCGTTCCGATGCACCCGGAGTATCAAACCTATGCGGACTTCAGGCCCGACGTGCTGCGCGAGGATTGCGCGTTCCTGCAGTTGGACCTGCGCTCCGCGGTGCTGGAACCGCGCGGCGGAGCATGCGTAGATGCGAACGCGGCGTTGTCGAACTTGCGCACCTTGCCGGTCGGGGTTCCCGGCTATCCGCAGAGTTGCCAGCAGGAACTGGCGGCCTGGTGGGTACTTAGGAATTTCGGACAACCCACGCTTCATCGGGGCGTAGGCAAGTTCAAGAGCGACGAGCCGTCGCAGCATCGTGCCTTCAGCCTTTGGAGCAGCGAGATCACGCACGGCTTCAGCGGCAGCCCGGTGTGGGATCCTCAACGGCGCTTGGTGGTCGGCTTCGTGCGTTCCGGCGTGTCCCCCAAGATGCCGGACACGGTGATTGCCGGAGACACACGGGCACTGACTGTTCACCCGGCCGTGGTGCTGTCTGTCGACCGGGAACTGGAGGATTTCGCGAGAGCCGTGAGCTTTCTCCTCCAGACCGACGCATTCGTTCGCCATGCAGCGGTGGTCCAGCACGGGCACGGGGCATTCATCGAGCCGCGACTGTCGAAGGTGTCCAGCGAGCTGCGGCTGGAGGACGACGGCGCTCGCAAGGGCGGTCTGCCCGCGATCGCACACCTGGGTGAACTACTGAGACAGCATCCGGTCGTGGTCATCTGCTGCGGTGCGGGCACAGGAAAGTCGACCTTGATGGCCGAGTTCGCCCGCAGACTTCTCGAGCAACCGGACGCAATACTGCCAGGCCGCAGGTTGCTTCCGCTGCTGGTGACGGCGAGCGAGATCGCGGACAACAGCTGGAAATTGGAAGATCTCCTGAAACCGTTGTTGCGACGCCTGGATGCCCCGGCCAGCAATGCCTGGCGCCTGGCGACGGTCCTTCAGGTCAACGCCGTCGAGCTGATCCTCATGGTCGATGGCCTCGACGAAGTCGAAGCCGTCCAGGTGCCACGTCTGCTCGCCGAGCTTCACCGATTACAGCGGGACTCTGGCACGGTCGCGCGCATCGTGGTGACCACGCGCGATGCGATGGTGGTCGGCCCGAAAGGAAGCACCCACCGATGGCAGATGCCTGTGGTCGAAATTCTCCCGTTCGACCCGTCCGCCGTACGCCAGTTCGCGGAGGAACGGTTCCGCCACCGCATCAAAGACATCGATGGCTTTGTCCAGGCGCTGGCGGATAGGGATTGGGCCGTCGAGGCCACGCCGCTGCAGCTTGACATGGCTGCGACGCTGTTCGACCAACCGGGCGGCTTGCCCTCTCGGGAAGCTGATGTGGTGTTCGCCTATGTTGAGCACCGAATCGCGAACCCGCGGCTTTCCGCTGACCTATCGGTGGACCAATTCGACGATCCGGAGCATTGGCCCACGCTACAGCGCAATGTCGTTCAACTGCTGCGCGGCATCGCCTACTCGACCCATCGCAAAGGCGGCACCAGCCTAGCTGCGCTCCAGGCCGGGCTGGCAGAGCTGTCCGGATTGCCAGGTTACGAAGCTTTTTCGGCCACGCCCAGGGCCTGTCTGGATTTCATCGTGCGGCGTCTGTCTCGAAGCGTGGGCCTCGTCAGCGTCAGATGGCTTCGTAACGACCAGGAAACACCGGATGGCCGGCACGCCTTGCGTGCGCCGGGTGCCGAACCCGAGCTGGTGTGGGAGCACCAGACCATCATGCAGGCGCTCGCGGCCGAGGCGATCGTGGATTTGCGCATGCTCGGTGGTTGTCATCTCCAGGAGACACTCCCGGAACTCGAGTCCCGGGACGACCACCGCTTGCAGTTGACACTGCTGGCCGCACTCGATCGCCGCGATCAGTTGCGGATCGTGGAGCGCCGTTTGTCCAAGGCGATCGCATCGCCCTTCTCCATGCGAAAGGAGTCGCTGCTCGCTTTGCGGGCACTCGCCGCCGGCATCCGAGTCACGGACGGCCTTCGCGACAAACTCGTCCAGTTGCTGGTGAGGATCGCATTTTCCATCACCAGCGGCGGTGTCTTGTGCGCCGAGCTTTTCTATTCCGGCTCCCCACTGCCTTCGCCCGTCGCCATCCTTCGACGGCCTGAACTTCGCGACATAGTCAAGCACGCGCTATGGAACCGATTCAAGTTTCGCAACCCCCGTCGCCATGGAATGGACAAGCCGCTGTTGGTGACCGACGCCGAAGCCAAGGTCCTCGACGCCGTGGACATGTGGAACGAATGGATTCCCGATTTGTCTCTTCGACGCAGGAGCGAGCAGACTCCATTGCAGCGCCCGGAGATCTTTTCTCGAGGCGGGCAGCCCACATCCCTGCGGGTGATCGACCGCGGAGGATTCAGTGTGGCAGAGGGCGATTCGCCGCCGAGACGTTTCGAACTTCCCGCACGGGCCTTTCTCGAAGGTGCAGTCGCCATGGCGAGACAACTATCAACCGAAATGACGCCGAGTCAGGTCATCGACCTGTATTTGCAGGCAGCGGACATCTATCTGCGGGACATCCCAGGACAGGACGCTTCCGACCACGCTGCCTAAGGCGTGTCATCAATCGAATCCGCTTGGACAAAGCGGTCATTGCCTGCTCATGCCAGCCACACCATGGCCGCAGCCAGATGGATGGCGCCCAGGAAGTTGCCGACGGTCCTGTCGTGGCGCGTGGCAATGGCACGGTACTGCTTCAGACGAGCGAAGAAGTTCTCGATCAGATGCCGCGCCTTGTACAACTTGCGGTCGTGCTCGCGCGGCTGCCTGTTCGTCGCCCGCGAAGGAATTACCACGGTCTTGCCCTGGCCCGGCAGCGGCTCGATCAGCCGGGCCTGGACATCGTAGGCTTTGTCCGCGATGATGGTTTGCGCGGGCGTGTCCTCGAGCAGGACATCGGCGCCCTGCAGGTCGTGGGCCTAGTGTGAGGTGAAAAGCCCGTGGGGTTGCCCGGCGCATCGACCGTGGCATGGATCTTGGTGCTCAGCCCCATCGGCTGCGCCCGAGCGCCTGCTTGTACGCATCCCCCCTTTGCCCCCCAGCACTGTGCTGATGGTCGCATCGATCATCGCGTACTCGTTGTCCACGTCCTGTGCCAACGCCTCGAACACACGCTGCCACGCACCGCTTCGGCTTCAGCGCGGGTGGCGGGTGTGCACAACGCGGAAATCGCCAAAGCGCTCGGGCAGGTCTCGCCAGGCAATGCCTGCCCTGTCGCGGTACAGCACGGCATCCACGAAAAGCCGGTTGCCTTTTGCAGTGGCTCCAGGCTGGCCGGCCTGGCCGGGCAACAGGTCCTTGATGCGCGCCCATTGAGCATCGCGCAGGGCGTATCTTTTACTCACCGCCTTGACATGGAGCTTGGCTCACCCTCTTCAATCCTGCAGGGAATTGATTGATGACACGCCCTAGTCACTACGTGACGCGCCACCGTTTCTAGAGCGGCGAAGCCAGAATGGCACGGATGCTGCATGCGCCCCTGCCCATCGAACCGCACCGGATGGCCATGACCCCAGCAACCCCTTCCCGCCGACACTTTCTCCTGCAATCTTCCGCCGTGGCGGCCGCCGCCTCGGCGCTGGGCGCCTGCGGCGTATCGCCCCTTCGCCGCACCGCCGCCGTGGACGGCAGCGTGTGGCGCGTCCATGGCGAGCCCCTGCTGGCCGGCGCGCCGGGCGGTCCGCTGGCCGGCCTGCGCATCGCCGTCAAGGACCTGTTCGCCGTGCAGGGCCAGGTGGTGGGCGCCGGCAATGCCGCCTGGCTGGCCGAGCAGTCGCGCCCCGAGGCCGCCAGCGCCGACGCGGTGCAGCGCCTGCTGGACGCCGGCGCCTCGGTGCAGGGCATGGCCCGCACCGACGAATTCGCCTACAGCCTGGCCGGCACCAACGGCCACTACGGCACGCCGCCCAATCCGCGCGCGCCCGAGCGCATCTCGGGCGGCTCCACCTCGGGCCCGGCCAGCGCCGTGGCGCTGGGGCAGGCCGACATCGGCCTGGGCACGGATACCGGCGGCTCCATCCGCATTCCCTCGTCCTACCAGGGGCTGTGGGGCATGCGCCCCAGCCACGGCGCCGTGCCGGTGCGCGGGCTGGTGCCGCTGGCGCCGTCGTTCGACACCGTGGGCTGGATCTGCCGCGACGCCGCCACGCTGCGGCGCACCGGCGAGGTGCTGCTGCCCGCCGCGCCCGGGCAGCCGCTGCGGCGCGTGGTCGTCGCGCCCAGCCTGATGGCCGTGGCCGACGCGCCGGTCGCCGCGCTGCTGGCGCAGGCCCTGCGCGCCTGGGGCGGCGCGCTGCCCCGGCCGGAAGAAATCGCGTTCGACACCGCCCCGCTGCCCGGCTGGGTCAGGGCCTTCCAGACGCGCCAGGGCTGGGAAGCCTGGCGCGCCCACGGCGGCTGGATCGCCCGCCACTGGGACAGCCTCAACCCCGACGTGAAGAGCCGCTTCCAGGCCGCTGCGCGCTACACGGACGCCGACCTCGCCGCCGCCGACCGCGTGCTGGCCGAGGCCCGCGCCGCCATCACCGCGGCGCTGGGCGATGCGGTCCTGCTGCTGCCGTCGGCCTCGTCCTTCGCGCCGCTGCGCACCGAGGCGGCCCTGGGCGGGACGGTGATCGAGGCCGCGCGCGCCAAGACCTTCCAGCTCACCTGCCTGGCCGGCATCTCGGGCCGCTGCGCCATCAGCATGCCGGTGGCCACGGGCGGCGAACCGCCCGCCGGCCTGTGCATGGTGGGGCCGTGGGGCCGCGACCGCGACCTGCTGGCCCTGGCCCAGGCGGTGCAGGCGCAGGGCGTCGCCCACGCCGCCGCCTGACGCCGCCTGGCGCCGCTGCCTGACACCGCCGCCCGAAGCGACCGCCACGGGCGGCGGCGGCCGGGGGCCGCGCGCGCCTCAATGGAAGTCCCGGCTGCTGCTGCGCAGGCGCCCGAGCCGGCCGAGCAGCGGCGACAGGTCGCGCAGCCGCTCGGCCACGAGGTGGCAGACCTGGCCCCCGCTGTCCTCGTCGCGCTGCCACAGGCCCTCGACGGCCAGCAGGCGGGACTGCAGCAGGGCGTCGCGCTGGCGCTCGCGTACGTGCCGCCAGACGATCACGTTGACGGGGCCGGTCTCGTCCTCCAGCGTCACGAAGATCACGCCCTTGGCGGTGCCGGGCTGCTGGCGCACCGTGACCAGGCCGCAGGCCCGCGCGCGCCGGCCGTGCGGCAGCAGGCGCAGCGCGTCGGCGCTCAGCACGCGCCAGCGCGCCAGGCGCTCGCGCAGCAGCGCCAGCGGATGGCTGCGCAGCGTCAGGCCCACGGCCGCGTAGTCGAACAGGATCTCCTCGCCCTCCCGGGCCGGCGCCAGCGCCAGCGGCGCCTCGTGCACGGGCGCGCCGCGCAGCAGCGCCGGCGGGCGGTGCCGCGCGGCGGCCTCCCAGGCCTGCTGGCGGCGGTGGCCGGCCAGGCTGGCCAGCGCGTCGGCGGCGGCCAGCGCGTCCAGGTCGCGCCGGTCCAGCGCGGCGCGCAGCGCCAGGTCCTCCACGCCGGCGAACGGGCCGTGCGCCCGCGCGGCGACGATGCGCCCGGCCGCGGCCTGGTCCAGCCCCTTGGCCAGGCGCAGGCCCAGGCGCACGGCCGGCTGCCGGCGGTGCGGCGCCGGCCGGGCGCGCTCGCCCGGGGCGTCTTCCAGCGTGGCGTCCCAGTCGCTGCAGGCCACGTCGACCGGGCGCACCTGCACGCCGTGCCGGCGCGCGTCCTGCACCAGCTGCGACGGCGGGTAGAAGCCCATGGGCTGCGCGTTCAGCAGCGCAGCCAGGAAGGCGGCCGGCTCGTGGCACTTGAGCCAGCTGCTGGTGTAGGCCAGCAGCGCGAAGCTGTAGGCATGGCTCTCGGGAAAGCCGTACTCGCCGAAGCCGCAGACCTGCCGGTAGATGCGCTCGGCGAACGCCAGGCTGTAGCCGTTGCCGCGCATGCCGTCGACCAGCCGGTCGCGCCAGGGCGTGATGTCGCCCTCCTTCTTCCAGGCGGCCATGGCGCGGCGCAGCTGGTCGGCCTCGCCGGGCGTGAAGCCGGCCGCGATGACCGCCAGCTGCATGACCTGCTCCTGGAAGATCGGCACGCCCAGCGTGCGCTTCAGGGCCGCCTCGAGCTGCGGCTTCTCGTATGCGATGGCGAGCCCCTGCCGCACGCGCTCGCGCGCCTTCAGGTAGGGATGGACCATGCCGCCCTCGATCGGCCCGGGCCGCACGATGGCGACCTCGACCACCAGGTCGTAGAACGCGCGCGGCCGCAGGCGCGGCAGCATGGACATCTGCGCCCGGCTCTCGATCTGGAACACGCCGACGGTGTCGGCCGCGCAGATCATGTCGTAGGTCCGCGGATCCTCGCGCGGGATGCCGGCCAGGTCCCAGTCCGTGCCGCGCAGCGGGTTCACGAAGTCCAGGCAGCGCCTGAGCGCCGTCAGCATGCCCAGCGCCAGCACGTCGACCTTCATGAGGCCCATGCGCTCCAGGTCGTCCTTGTCCCACTGGATCACGGCGCGGCCGTCCATCGCGGCCTTCTCGATCGGCACCAGGCGCGTGAGCGGCCCCTCGGTCAGCACGAAGCCGCCCACGTGCTGGCTCAGGTGGCGCGGAAAGCCGCGCAGCTGCTCGGCCAGCACCAGCCACTGCTGCAGGCGGCGCGGGTCGATGTCGATCCGCAGCTCGGCCAGCAGCGCGTCCAGCCGCTCGCCGATCAGCTGCGGGTCGAACCAGTGGTGCTCCTTGGCGAAGGCATCGACCAGCGCGGGCGGGATGCCGAGGGCCGCGCCCACGTCGCGGATGGCGCTGCGGCGGCGGTAGCAGATGACGACGGCCGCGATCGCCGCGCGGTCGGCGCCGTACTTGCCGTAGATGTACTGGATGACCTCCTCGCGCCGCTCGTGCTCGAAATCGACGTCGATGTCGGGCGGCTCGTTGCGGCGCTCCTTGCTGATGAAGCGCTCCATCAGCGGGTGCGACTCCTGCGGGTCGGCCGCGGTGATGCCCAGGCAGTAGCAGACCACGGAGTTGGCGGCCGAGCCGCGGCCCTGGCACAGGATCCGGCGGCTGCGCGCGAAGCGCACGATGTCGTGCACCGTGAGGAAG
The DNA here is from genome assembly GCF_047601025.1 of Pseudorhodoferax sp. Classification (NCBI taxonomy): domain Bacteria; kingdom Pseudomonadati; phylum Pseudomonadota; class Betaproteobacteria; order Burkholderiales; family Comamonadaceae; genus Pseudorhodoferax; species Pseudorhodoferax sp. Next base: position 3,835,392 of record NZ_JASGJZ010000001.1, on the reverse strand, counting down.
AACATCTCGTATCGGCAGTCGGCGATGAGTTCCAGCTCCTTCTCGACCAGCGCGCGGATCGCCGGCGGCATGCCGCCGGGGTAGCGCAGCCGCGCGGCCTCGGCGTAGGTCAGCCGGCGCAGCGCCTGGGCCGGCGTGAGGCCCGGCGGCAGCGTCTCGCGCGGGTAGCGGTAGGCGATCTGCTCCAGGCCGAAGCGGCAGCGCGCGCGCACGCGCTCGGTGTTGGCCAGCAGCTCGGGCGGATAGGCCTGCGCCAGCGCCGCCTGCGGGCGCAGCCGGCGCTCGGCGTTGGGCTCCAGCGCGAAGCCGCATTCGGCCACGGGCCGGCCCAGGCGCACGGCCGTCAGCACGTCCTGCAGCGGCTTGCGCGCGCGGGCGTGCATCAGCACGCCGCCGGCCGCGACCAGCGGCACGCCGGTCAGCGCCCCCAGCCGCTGCAGCCGCCGCAGCCACTGCGCGTCGTCGGTCTCGCCGGCGAGTTCGGCGGCCAGCCACAGCCGCTCGCCGAACAGCGCGCGCAGGCGGCGCAGCCGGGCGCGCAGCGACAGCTCGTCCGGCGCGGGATGGCGCTCGGGCACGTAGAGGATCTCGCAGCGCTGCAGCGCCGCCCAGTCGTCGTCCCAGTCCACGCGGTAGTCGCCCTTGGCGATGTCCTGGCGCCGGCGCGCCCGGGAGATCAGCGTGCACAGCGCGCCCCAGCCGTCCAGGTCCTGCGGCAGCACGACCAGGCGGCAGCCGGGCAGCGCGAACTCGCTGCCGGGCAGGAAGTGGAAGGCGCGCCGGTAGCGCACGCCGGGCGCCTGCCGCTCGGCCTGCGCCAGCATGGCCTCGTAGTCCTGCAGCGCCGCGTGGGCGCGCACCACGCCGGCCACGGAGCATTCGTCCGTCAGCGCCAGGCCACGGTAGCCCAGGCGGTAGGCCTGCACCACCAGCTCGGCCGGGTGCGAGGCGCCGCGCTGGAAGCTGAAGTTGCTCAGGGCGTGCAGCTCGGTGTAGGCGCAGGGCGCGCCGGGCCCGTCCGCGGCCGGCGGCGGCAGCGGCCATTGCCAGGCGTCGCGCGAGGCCTGCTGCGCCTGGGCGTTGCGCGAGGGATCAGGCATACACGCCCTGCAGGAACCAGCGCGGCGCGGGCTGGCCGCGGTGCGGCGGCTCGCAGTACAGCCACAGCAGGCCGCAGCGCTCGCTCAGGGCCAGCCGGTAGTCGCGCCTGGCGGACCGGGGCGTGGACAGGTCCCACCAGCCGGGGCCGTCGATGCGGCGCGTGCGCGCCAGCAGCTGCAGGGGGCCGTGGAACACGGGCCGGCCGTCCTCCAGGCACAGCGGCAGCGGCGCCTGCAGCAGCCAGGCGGGATAGAGGGCGGCATCGGCCGCCGGCGCCGCCGCGCCGGCGCCGGCCTGCGGCGCCGGCACCCAGCGCTGCATGCACTCGGGGCGGTGGTCGGCCAGCAGCTGCGGCACCAGCACGCGGTCCGCGCCCAGGCGCGCGCCCAGCCGCTCGACGAGTTCGTGCAGGCGGTCGCCGCGCGCCTGCTCGTCGGGCAGCAGGCTGGCCGTGGCACCGGCGCACGGGGCCGTCTGCAGCGTGCGCAGGCGCAGGTGGTTGGCCGGCGCGGCCAGCGGCATGCGCGCCAGGTGCTCGGCCAGCAGGCGGCGCAGGTGGGCCAGGTCCTGCGTCGGCCGGGCCGTGCGCACGACCAGCTCGCCCCGGGGCGGCAGCGCGCGGCCGTCCAGCCGGCGCAGGTCGTGCGTCCACTGCAGCTGCAGCGCCAGCACGCCGCGCTGGCCGGCGCGCAGCCAGGCATGCAGCGCGGCCAGCAGGCGCTGGCCGGTCCACAGCAGCTCGGGCGCGGCGACGGCGGCGGCCGGCAGCTCCAGGTTCTGGTCGAACACCGGCGGCAGCCGGCACCAGGGGAAGGTGGACGGCCGGTCGCCGTAGGCCTGGTCCAGCGCCTCCAGCAGCGCGGCGCCGAAGCGGCGCGCCACGCCGGCGCGCGGCAGCGCGCGCAGCTGGCCCCAGCGGCGCTGGCCGGTGCGCGCCAGCACCGCCAGCGCCGGCCCGGCCGCGGCCAGGGTGTCCAGCGGCAGGCCGTCGGGCAGCTGCGCCGGGCGGGGGCGGCCCTGCCGCTCCAGCTGCAGCAGCGCCAGCGCCACCGGCGCCGTGGCGGCGCGCGCCCAGCCCTGGCAGGGCGCCAAGCCCTCGGGCTGCAACAGGCGCGCCAGCAGCGCGCGCAGCCCGCCCCACAGCCGCAGCGTGGCCGACACCTCCAGCAGCACGCCGCCCTGCGCCTCGGCCACGCGCGGCGTGAACTGCAGCGCATGCCAGCACCAGGCCTCGCGCTGGTCCTCAGGCGGCGACAGGGCGATCCAGCAGGTCGGCATCGCGGGTCTCCGGGCAGGCGGCCGGCTGCGCCACGGCGCCGCGCCGGCGCGGCGCCAGCAGCGCGGCCAGCGCCGGCGCATGGGCCGGCAAGGCGACCGGCTGCGCCATCGGCGGGCCGCGGCGCTTGAACACCAGCACCTGCAGCGCCCGGCCGCCCTGCAGCACGAGCCGCAGCGGCGCCGGCGAGGATTCGGCCTGCGCCGCGGCCGGGCGCAGCGCGAACAGCGGCCGCCCATGGTCCAGCGCGGCCAGGTGCAGGCGGCGCAGCCCGCCGGCGCGCGCCTGCGGCAGCCAGGCCAGCACGGCCGGCACGTCGGCGCAGCGCAGGGCCTGCTCGGCGGCCCACAGGCGCGCCGTGGCGTCCTCCACGCGCACCCACAGCAGCCGCGCGGCCGGCAGCCCCTGGGCGGCCAGCGCCGGCGCGAACGGCTGCACCCCCTCGGGCGCGCCGACCAGCGCCACGGGCCCGCGCGACGCGCCGGCCAGCCGGGCCAGCGCCGGCAGCAGCAGCCGCCAGGCGGGGCCGGCGCCGTACGGGCGCGGCGGCTGCAACAGCTCGGTCAGGCCGGCCGCGGGCCAGCCGCCGCCGGGCAGCTCGGCGTCCAGCGCGGCGTGGCCGCTGGGCAGCACGGCCGCGCCGGCCAGGCCCAGGGCGTCGGCCCGCCAGACATCGGGGCGTTGCGGCAAGGCAGGAAAGGACGGCATGGACATCGGGAAACTGTTTTTCCATCCAGTATCCCTGTCCACCGCCGGCCGGTCAAGGTGCATGCAACGCGCCGCACCGGCGGTGCACGGCAATAGAATCAAATGAGAAACGTTATTAATCTCCTTGCCTTCCGGCCGTTCCATGCAGTCCTCCCACTCCGAGTCCGTCAGCGCGCTGTATGCCGACCACCGCGCCTGGCTGCAGGCGCTGCTGCACCGCAAGCTGGGCTGCCCGCACAAGGCCGAGGACCTGGCGCACGACACGTTCCTGAAGCTGCTGGTGACGCAGGCCTCGGCCGTGCTGCGCGAACCGCGCGCCTTCCTGACCACGGTGGCGCACGGGCTGGTCGTCTCGCACTGGCGCCGGCTGGAGCTGGAGCGCGCCTACCTGGACGCGCTGGCCGCCCAGGGCCCGGCCCTGGGCGCCTCGCCCGAGGACCGCGCGCTGGCCGTGGAGGCGCTGCTGCAGATCGACGCCCTGCTGGCCGGCCTGTCCGAGCGGGCGCGCCAGGCCTTCCTGCTGGCGCGGCTGGACGGGCTGGGCTACGCCGAGATCGCGGCCGAGCTGGGCGTCTCCGAGCGCATGGTCAAGAAGTACATGGCGCAGGCCATGCACCACCTGCTGCTGCGCCATGGCTGAGGCCGGCCTGCCGCCCGCGGGCCTGCCGCCCACCGGCCTATCGCCCGCGGTGCTGCGCGAGGCGGCCGAGTGGTTCGCCACGCTCCAGGGCGGCGACGGCGGCGAGGCGGAGCGCCGGCGCTGGCGCCAGTGGCTGGCCGCCGATCCGCGCCATGCCCAGGCCTGGGCGCGCGTGGAGGCCATGAGCCAGCAGTTCGACCAGTTGGCGCCGTGCCTGCACCAGGGCGCCGCCCGCCATGCCCTGGCCAGCGCCGGCCAGCGCCGCCGCAGCCACATGAAGCTGCTGGGCGTGGCCGCCGGCGGCGGCCTGCTGGCCTGGGCCGGCCTGCGCGAGCAAGGCTGGCAGCGCTGGACCGCCGACTACGCCACGGCCGTGGGCGAGCGGCGCGAGGCCCGGCTGCCCGACGGCGGCCGGCTCTGGCTCAACACCGACAGCATCGTGCGCCTGGCCTTCGACGGCCAGCGCCGCCAGCTGCAGCTGCTGCGCGGCGAGGTGCGCATCGACACCGCGGCCGATCCGCAGCAGCCGCCCCGCCCGTTCGAGGTGGCGCTGGACGCCGGCTGGGTCCGCCCCGTCGGCACGCGCTTCTCGGTGCTGCGCGACGACGGCGGCGACGGCGCCCAGGTCGCCGTGCACGAGGGCGCGGTGCGCATCCAGCCGCGCCTGCAGCCGCAGGACCTGCTGCTGCCCGCCGGCCGGCAGCTGCACTTCGACGCCCGGGGCGCCGGCGCCAGCGAGCCGGCCCGGCCGCACGGCGACGCCTGGACGCGCGGCATGCTGGTGGCCGGCGGCATGCGCCTGCAGGCGCTGGCAGCCGAGCTGGCGCGCCACCAGCGCGGCCACCTGGCCTGCGCCGACGAAGTGGCGGACCTGCGCGTGGTCGGCGCCTTCCCGCTGGACCAGCCCGAGCAGATCTACCAGGCCCTGGAGCGCAGCCTGCCGGTGCGCGTGTTCCGCCCGCTGCCCTGGTGGGTGAGCATCGAAGCGGCGTGATGGAGGCGCCGCCCCGTCCGCGGCCCGCCGGGCCGGTGCCCGCGGCCGTGGGCCATCCGGTGCGGGCCGCACGCAGCAGCGCCGTGGAGCGCTGAACGATGCGGGCCTGGCTGAGCGCCTGCGCGCTGGTGCTGGCGGCCGCGGCCGCGCCCGCCTGGCCCCAGGCGGCCGGCGACGCGCCGCGCGACTACCGCATCCCCGCCGGCCCGCTGGCCCAGGCCCTGGCCCTGCTGGCGGCCGACGCCGGCGTGCTGTTCTCGGTCGACGCCCGGCTGGTGGGGGCACGCACCACGCCCGGCCTGCAGGGGCACCACACGCTGCCGGCGGCCTTCGCGCAGCTGCTGCAGGGCTCCGGCCTGGAGCTGGTGCAGGACGGCCCGCGCTACACGCTGCGCCCGGCGCCGCCGGCCGCGGCACCGGCGCCGATGCCGGCCCAGGCCGTGCCCGCCGCGCCCACGGCGCTGCCGCCGATCACGGTGCGCGCCGACGCCCCCGCCGCCGAGCGCCGCTACTACGCCAGCCCCGACGCCCCGGCCCTGACCCGCAGCGGCCTGCCGCTGCAGGACACGCCGGCGTCGCTGACCGTGCTGCCCCGCGACGCGATCGAGGACCTGGCGGCCGAGAGCCTGGCCGAACTGCTGCGCTACGTGCCCGGCATCGGCACCGCGCAGGGCGAGGGCAACCGCGACACGCCGGTGTTCCGCGGCCTGAGCTCGACCGCGGCCTTCCTGGCCGACGGCCTGCGCGACGACATGCAGTACTACCGCGACCTGTACAACATCGAGCGCGTGGAGGCGCTGCGCGGGCCCGATGCCATGCTGGTCGGCCACGGCGCGGTCGCCGGCCTGATCAACCGCGTCAGCAAGCAGCCGGACTGGACCACGCGGCGCGCCCTGGCCTTCTCCACCCGCCACGGCGGCCAGCAGCGCGTGACGCTGGACGCCGCGCAGCCCCACGGCGAGCAGTTCGCCTCGCGCCTGAACCTGCTCTACGAAGAAGCCGGCAGCTGGCGCGACCACTTCCGGCTGCGCCGCTCCGGCATCAACCCCGTGCTCGCCTGGCGCCTGCCCGGCCGGGCGCAGCTGACGCTGGGCTTCGAGCATTTCCAGGACACGCGCACGGACGACCGCGGCATCCCCTCCTACGCCGGCCGGCCCGTCGCCACCGACCGCGCCACCTTCTTCGGCAACCCCGACGACAGCGACACCTGGGTGCGCCTGAACGCGCTGAACGCCCGGCTCGACCTGGACCTGGGCGCCGGCCGCAGCCTGCGCAGCCAGCTGCGCCATGCCGACTACGACAAGTTCTTCCAGAACGTGTTTCCCGGCACGGTGCGCGAGAACGCCGCCGGGCAGTTGGAGGTCGCGCTGCTGGCCCACAACAGCCGCATGCGGCGCCACATCACCACCAGCCAGACCGACCTGACGCTGCCCTGGACCGCGGGCGGCCTGCAGCACACCACGCTGCTGGGCGTGGAGCTGTCGCGCCAGAGCGGCAGCAACCGGCGCCAGACCGGCTACTTCGGCGCGGACGGGGCCAGCACCACGCTCTACGTGCCGGTGGCCGAGCCCACCTCCTTCGTGCCGCTGCGCTGGCGCAGCACGCCGACCGATCCGGACAGCCGCAGCCAGGCCGGCGTGCTGGCGCTGTACCTGCAGGACCGGGTCCGCCTGTCGCCCGCCTGGCAGGCCACGCTCGGCCTGCGCCACGACCGGCTGGCCGTGGACCTGCAGGACCGGGCCGCCGGCCGCCAGCTCGCCAGCCGCGACCGGCTCTGGTCGCCGCGCGCCGCGCTGCAGTGGCGGCCGCGCGAAACGCTGTCGCTGTACCTGGGCAGCAGCGTCGGCTATGCGCCGCGCGCCGGCGAGCAGCTGTCCTCGCTGACCCTGGCCAACCAGGACCTGCGGCCGGAGCAGTTCGTCAACCACGAGCTGGGCGTGAAATGGCAGCCGCGGCCGGGCCTGCAGGCCAGCGCCTCCCTGTACCGGCTCGACCGGCGCAACGTCGCCGTCACCGACAGCGCCACCGGCACCACCGTGCTGGTCGACGGCCAGCGCACGCGCGGGCTGGAACTCGGCCTGTCCGGCCGCTGGCGCCCCGGCTGGCAGGTGCTGGGCGCCTACGCGTGGCAGGACAGCCGCGTGCGCAATACCCTGTCGCCGGCGGCGCCGGCCGGCGCCGTGATGCCGCACGTGCCGCGGCACAGCCTGGCGCTGTGGAACCGCGTGGCGCTGGACCCGCGCTGGGCCCTGGGCCTGGGCGTGAGCGTGCACGGCAGCGTGTTCGCCAGCACCGACAACAGCGTGCGCCTGCCCGGCTACGCGCGCATCGATGCCGCGCTGTTCCACGAGCCGGCCCCCGGCGTGCGGCTGCAGCTGAACGTCGAGAACCTGCTCGACCGGCGCTACTACGCCTTCGCGCACAGCAACAGCAACATCATGCCGGGCGCGCCGCGGTCGCTGAAGCTGTCGATGGCCGTGGAGTTCTGAAGCGGGGCCTCCCGGCCTTCGCGCTGCGCGCGGCGCCAGCCCCGGCGACCCGGCCCTGGCGCCGCGCGGGCCGCCACGCGCGCCAATTGGCCCGGCCCGCCGAGAAATATTGGTACTTGCCGGGCCGGTGAGGGGCCGGGATATTCGTGGCCACGATGACCGCCTCATGCATCACCCAGGCGCGGCCCGAGGTCCGGGCCCTGCGCTCTTCCAAGATCCGCGAAGTGGCCAATGCGGCGCTCGGCCGCCAGGACGTCCTGCCCTTCTGGTTCGGCGAGCCCGACGAGCCCACGCCCGAGGTCGTGCGGCAGGCGGCCATCGCCGCGCTGCAGGCGCAGCAGACCTTCTACGTCCAGACCCTGGGCGCGCCGGCGCTGCGCGAGGCCCTGGCGCGCTACCTCGGCGGGCTGCACGGCCGGCCCGTGCCGCTCGAATCGGTGGCGGTCACCAGCTCGGGCACCACGTCGCTGATGCTGGCCGTGCAGGCCCTGCTCAACCCCGGCGACCGCGTGGTCGCGGTCACGCCCCTGTGGCCCAACCTGGTGGAGATGCCCAAGGTGCTGGGCGCGCAGGTGGAGACGGTGTCGCTGGCCTTCACCGGCAGCGGCTGGCAGCTGGACCTGCAGCGGCTGCTGGACGCCCTCACGCCCGGCACCCGGGCCCTGCTGGTCAACTCGCCCAACAACCCCACCGGCTGGGCCCTGCCCCGCGCGCAGCAGCAGGCCATCCTGGCGCACTGCCGCCGCCACGGCATCTGGATCGTGAGCGACGACGTCTACCAGCGCCTGTACTACGCGGACCGCTGCGCCCCGTCCTTCCTCGACATCGCCGACGCGCAGGACCGGGTGATCAGCTGCAACTCCTTCTCCAAGGCCTGGCTGATGACGGGCTGGCGGCTCGGCTGGATCGTGGTGCCGCCGCCGCTGCTGCCCGAGATCAGCAAGCTGATCGAGTACAGCACCACCTGCGCGCCGCCCTTCGTGCAGAGCGCCGGCTGCGCCGCGCTGGCCCATGGCGAGGCGACCATCGCGCACACTGTCGAGCGCCTGCGGCGCGGGCGCGACCACCTGCAGCAGGGCCTGCAGGCGCTGCCCGGCATCCGCCCGGGCGCGCCCGCGGCCGGGGCCATGTACACCTTCTTCCGGCTGGAGGGCCTGAGCGACAGCCTGGCCTTCTGCCAGCGCCTGGTCGCCGACGCCGGCCTGGGGCTCGCGCCGGGCGTGGCCTTCGGGCCGGAGGGCGAGGGCTATCTGCGCTGGTGCTATGCGAGCAGCACCGAACGCCTCGACGAGGGGCTGCGCCGGCTGGCGCGCTTTCTCGCCGCCAGACCGCTCGTTCCTTGAGGTCCGCATGACGACGACTGTCGAAACGATTGCCGATGCGCTCTGGCGCGCGATGCAGGAAGGCCGCCACATGCCGCCCGAGTGGTCCGGCCGCTTCACGCTGCAGGAAGGCTACGCGGTGCAGCTGGCCATCCTGCGGCGGCGCCTGGCCGCCGGCGAGCGGCAAAGCGGCTGGAAGGTCGGGCTCACGGCCAAGGCCATGCAGGTCCAGCAGCAGGTGCACGAGCCCTGCTTCGGCTACCTGCTGGAAAGCGGCGCCCACCGCAGCGGCCAGCGCTACCGCTTCGGGCAGCTCATCGCCCCCGGCTTCGAGAACGAGCTGTGCCTGACCGTGGGCAAGACCCTGCGCGGCCCGGGCATCACGCTGGACGATGCCATCCAGGCCGTGACGCACGCCGCGCCGGCGCTGGAGATCGTGGAGGTGCGCGGCCCCTTCGCCGGCAACCTGCCGCTGGCCATGGCCGACAACGCGCAGCAAAAGGCCTACGTCACCGGCGCCGAGGTGCGCCTCACCGCCGGCAACCGCGACCTGGCCCGCGCCACCGTGGACGTCGAGGTCGACGGCCGGTTCTGCGAACGGGCGCAAGGGTCCGCCGTCATGGACGGCGGCGGCCTGCTGTCGGTGGCCTGGCTGGCCAACAAGCTGGCCGAGTTCGGCCTCGCGCTGGAAGCCGGCATGCGCGTGATGTCGGGCTCGTTCACACGCCAGTACGCGGCGGTGCAGGGCAGCACGGTGCGCTCGACGTTCACGCCGTTCGGCGCCGTCAGCGCCGGCTTCGACTGAGACGCCGTGAACGCCTCCCTGCACGCCCACGCGAGGCCGCCGATGAGCGCCCACCCGCATCGCCACCGCCGCGCCCGGGGCCTCGCGCTGCGGGCCGGGGCCCGCCAGGCCCCGTGCGGGCGCCGCGGCCCTGGCCCTGGCACCCATCCGGGCGGCGGCCCGCGGCCCGGCGCACCCCGCCGTGGGCGCGATCGGCTCCTTCACGGCTTCTGAGAAAGGACGACACGGTGGATCTCGAACTGCATGGAAAAACCGCCCTGGTGTGCGCCTCCAGCAAGGGGCTGGGCTACGGCTGCGCGCTGGCCCTGGCGCAGGAGGGCGTGGCCGTCACCATGGTGGCCCGCGGCCGCGAGGCGCTGGAGGCGGCCGCCGAGACCGTGCGCGCGGCCACCGGCGTGGCGGTCACCGCCGTGAGCGCCGACATCGCCAGCGCCGAAGGCCGCGCCAGGGTGCTGGCCGCCTGCCCCTCGCCCGACATCCTGGTCAACAACGCGGGCGGCCCCAAGCCGGGCGACTTCCGCGACTGGACGCGCGAGGACTGGCTGGCCGCGCTGGACGCGAACATGCTCGCCCCCATCGAGATGATCAAGGCCACGGTGGACGGCATGATGGCGCGCGGCTTCGGCCGCATCATCAACATCACGTCCTCGGCGGTGAAGGAGCCGATCGACATCCTGGGCCTGTCCAACGGCGCGCGCAGCGGGCTGACCGGTTTCGTCGCCGGGCTGGCGCGCAAGACGGCGGCACGCAACGTCACCATCAACAACCTGCTGCCGGGGCCCTTCGCCACCGGCCGGCTGGAGGCCACCCTGCGCGCCTCGGCCAGCCTGAACGGCTGCAGCTACGAAGAGGTGGTGGCGCAGTGGCAGGCGCGCAACCCGGCGGGCCGCTTCGGCGAGCCGATGGAGTTCGGCCGCACCTGCGCCTTCCTGTGCAGCGCGCACGCCGGCTTCATCAACGCCCAGAACCTGCTGCTGGACGGCGGGGCCTATCCCGGCACCTTCTGAAGCGGGGCCCTGCACATGTCCGCCAATGCCCCGTCCGCCGCGCCCCCGGGCGAAGCCGCCTCCACCCGGGCCGACGCCCGCGAGATCGTCAGCGCCGAGGGCATCCGCAAGCGCTTCGGCCCGCACGAAGTGCTGTCCGGCGTGGACCTGCGCGCCCGCGAGCACGAGGTGGTCACCATGATCGGCGCCAGCGGCTCGGGCAAGAGCACCTTCCTGCGCTGCCTGAATCTGCTGGAGGTGCCCGACGCCGGCGAGATCAGCATCGACGGCGAGCGCATCGCCATGCGCACCGACCGCGCCGGCCGGCGCGCGCCCGCCAGCGCCCGGCAGGTGATGCGCCTGCGCGCCGGCATCGGCATGGTGTTCCAGAGCTTCAACCTCTGGAGCCACATGACGGTGCTGGACAACGTGATCACGCCACCGATGAAGGTGCTGGGCCTGGGCCGCAAGGAAGCCGTCGCGCGGGCCGAGGCCCTGCTGGCCAAGGTGGGCCTGCACGACCGCATGCACCACTACCCGGCCCACATCTCGGGCGGCCAGCAGCAGCGCTGCGCCATCGCGCGCGCCCTGGCCATGGAGCCCAAGCTGCTGCTGTTCGACGAGCCGACCTCGGCGCTGGACCCGGAACTGGTGGGCGAGGTGCTCAAGGTGATCCGCCTGCTGGCCGAAGAGGGCCGCACCATGGTGCTGGTGACCCACGAGATGGCCTTCGCCCGCGAGGTCTCGACCGAGGTGCTGTTCCTGCACCAGGGCCGCATCGAGGAGCGCGGCACGCCGGCCAGCGTGTTCGGCAACCCGGCTTCCGAGCGCTGCCGCAGGTTCCTCGAACGCGTCCTGTAGTCCCTTTTTTTCCCCACTGGAGTCGACCATGAAGAAATGGCTGTTGATCGCAATGCTGGCCCTGAGCCCCTTCGCCGTCTCGGCGCGCGAACTCAAGGTGGGCGTGCAGTGCACCTATCCCCCGTTCAACTTCCGCGATGCCTCGGGCACGCTCAAGGGCTTCGAGATCGACATCGCGCGCGAGCTGGGCAAGCGCATGAAGACCGAGATGAACTTCGTCTGCATGTCCTTCGACGGGCTGATCCCGGCGCTGCTGTCCAAGAAGGTCGACATCGTCGCCTCCAGCCTCTCGATCACCGAGCTGCGCAAGAAGAGCATCGACTTCTCCATCCCCTACCGCGCCTCCACCGCCCGCTTCCTGGCGAAGAAGGGCGCGGGCCTGCAGCCCTTCAAGGACGGCCACACGCCCAACGTGGCGGGCCTCAAGGGCAAGGTGGTGGGCGTGCAGCGCTCGACCACCAACGACAACTACCTCACCGGCGAATTCCCCGGCGTGGAGATCGCCCGCTACGACTCGGCCGAGAACCTGCTGCTGGACCTGGTGGCCCAGCGCATCGACCTGGCCCTGGTCGGCCCGATCAAGGTCGAGATGGACTTCCTGAACAAGCCCGAAGGCAAGGACTACGAGTTCATCGGCCCCGAGCTGGACGCCGCCAAGTACTTCGGCGACGGCGTGGCCGTGGGCCTGCGCAAGGAGGACCAGGCCCTGCGCGGCGAGATCAACGCCGGCCTGCAGAGCATGTTCGACGACGGCAGCTTCAAGGCGATCAACCAGCGCTACTGGAGCTTCAGCGTGCTGCCGGCGGTGTGGAAGTGAACGGCGGGTGAACGGCTGAAGCAGGCAGGGCTGCCATGGACATCTTCGCGGGCTGGGGACCGACCATCGCCCAGGGCACCTGGATGACGGTCGAGGTCGCCCTGGTCTCCTCCGTGTTCGGCAACCTGGCCGGCATGCTGGGGGCGGCCGCCAGCCTCTCGCCGGTGCGGGCGGTGCGCGTCGCGGCCGACGCCTACATCACCGCGATCCGCGGCCTGCCGCAGCTGCTGCTGATCCTGCTGGTGTACTTCGGCAGCACGGTGGCGCTGACGCGGCTGATGTCGGTGTTCTTTCCCGACTTCGGCACCGTGGAGGTGCCGCCCTACCCGGCCGGCGTGTTCGCGCTGTCGCTGATCTTCGGCGGCTATGCGGCCGAGGTCTACCGGGGCGCCTTCCTGGCCATTCCGCGCGGGCAGGTCGAGGCGGCCCTGGCCGTGGGCATGAGCCGCCTGCAGGTCTTCCGCACGGTCGAGCTGCCGCAGATGATGCGCTTCGCCCTGCCGGGGCTGGGCAACATCTGGATCTCCACGCTCAAGGACACCTCGCTCATTTCCATCGTGGGCCTCGGCGAGCTGATGAAGGCCTCCGAGCTGGCCACCAGCGACACCCGCCGGGCGCTGTTCTTCTACCTCACCGCCGGGGCGATCTACCTGGCGCTCACGCTGCTCAGCTCGCTGCTGCTGCACCTGATGGAACAACGGGCCGCGCGCGGCCAGAAGAAGGCGCTGGCCTGACCATGGACTACCAACTGATGCTGGACAGCCTGCCGCTGCTGTGGCACGGCGCGCTGCTGACGCTCGAGCTGTTCGCGATCGCCATGGTGCTGTCCACCGTGCTGGCCGTCCCGCTGGCGATCGCGCGGGTGCAGCCGGCCTGGTGGCTGCGCTGGCCCGTCGAGGCCTTCTCGCAGGTATTCCGCGGCACGCCCCTGCTGGTGCAGATCTTCATCGTCTACTACGGCCTGGCGCAGCTGGAGTTCGTGCGCGACAGCTGGGCCTGGCCCTATCTGCGCAAGGCCTACTGGTGCGCGGTGATCACGCTCACGCTCAACACCGCGGCCTACCTGGTGCACATCCTGCGCGGCGCCATCGAGGCGGTGCCGGCCGGCGAGGTCGAGGCGGCGCAGGCCTTCGGCTTCTCGTTCTGGGCGCGCTACCGCTGCGTCGTCCTGCCGCGCGCCATCCTGCTGGCCCTGCCCTCCTACGGCAACGAGGCGATCAAGACCATCAAGCGCACCTCGCTGGCCAGCGCGATCACCCTGGCCGAACTCACCGGCGTGGCCAACACCCTGGTCTCGCGCACCTTCGCGCCCTACGAGATCTTCATCACCGCGGGGCTGATCTACCTGGGCTTCGCCTTCGCCGCCAACTACCTGGTCCGCCTGCTGGAGCGGCGCATGTCCCGCCACCTCGGCCCGGTTCCGCGGCCGGTGGTGGCCGCCGGCGGCCCCGACTGAAAGCCACACCATGTCCTTCCCGACCGATCCCTCCGGCGCCACCGACGCCCGATTCATCGCCGAGACCCTGGCCTTCGCCGAGGGCCTGGCCAACGCCAGCGGTGCCATCCTGCGCGAGAACCTGCACACCCGCCGGGGCTTCCACACCAAGCAGGACGACAGCCCGGTGACCGACGTCGACCGGCACGTCGAGGAAACGCTGCGCACGCTGATCCGGCACCGCTACCCCGGCCACGGCATCCTGGGCGAGGAGTTCGACGGCCAGAACCTGCAGGCCGAGTACGTCTGGGTGATCGACCCGATCGACGGCACCAAGGCCTTCATCACCGGCATCCCGATCTACGGCACCCTGATCTGCCTGGCCCGGCACGGCACCCCCATCGTGGGCGTGATCGACCACCCGGTGACCAGCGACCGCTGGACCGGCGCCCGGGGCCAGCCCTCGCGCTTCAACGGCAGGCCCATCACGAGCCGCCGCTGCGCCTCGCTGTCCGAGGCGCTGCTGTCCTGCAGCAACCCCGAGCCCTTCGGCCCCGGCGAGCGCGCCGTCTTCGAGACCCTGCGCGCGCAGACCAAGTGGTGCGTGTACGGCTCCAGCTGCTACGCCTACGGCTGCGTGGCCAGCGGCACCATCGACCTGGCCATCGACTGCGGCCGCCACCGCGAAGTGGACTATTGCGCGCTGGTGCCCGTCATCGAAGGCGCCGGCGGCGTGATCACCGACTGGGAGGGCCGCCCCCTGACCATCCACTCGGGCAACCGCCTGATCGCCGCAGGCGACCCCGAGCGGCACGCCGAAGCGCTGCGCATCCTGGCCGGCGCCTAGAATCCGGGCCGCCCTGGCCGCGGCGCACGCCGACCGGCGCCCCCGCCCTCATGGCCCAGAAGTTCAACTACCCGACCTGGAGCGCGATCGCGCTCGACCGCCAAGGCACGGCGCCGCTGCACACCCAGGTCTTCGAGCAGATCCGCCAGGCCATCATCGCCGGCCAGCTGGCCAAGGGCGCGCGCCTGCCGCCCAGCCGGCAGCTGGCGCAGGAGCTGCAGGTCTCGCGCAGCACCGTCCTGCTCGTGTACGAGCGGCTGCTGGCCGAAGGCTATGCCACCGGCCGCGTCGGCGCCGGCACCTACATCGCCAGCGTGCTGCCGGAAGACCGGCAGCCGCGCCGCGAAGCGCCACCGGCCAGGCCCGCCGGCGCCGAGGCCACGCGCCAGCTGTCGCAACGCGCCCGCTCGCTGCTGGGCCTGCGCCTGCCCTCGGAGCGCAACGGCGCCCTGGCCCTCAGCCCCACCGTCCCGGCGCTGGACCAGCTGCCCTTCGACCAGTTCGCCAAGGTGGCGGCCCAGTACTGGCGCGCCGCGCCCGCGGCGGACCTGGGCTATGGCGGCGTCCTGGGCCTGTCGGAGCTGCGCGCGCAGATCGCCGACTACCTGGGCGAAGCCCATGGCGTGGCCTGCCGGCCCGAGCAGGTGATGGTGGTGAGCGGCACCACCCAGGGCTTCATGCTGGCCGGCCACGTGCTGACCGACGCCGGCGACCGGGTGGTCGTGGAGGACCCGAACTACCTCACCCGGCTGGCCGCGCTGCTGGGCGGCGGGGCCGTGCTCACGCCCATCCCCATCGACCGCGAGGGCCTGGACAGCCGCGACCTCAGCGGCGATGCGGCGCAGGCGCGGCTGGTGGTGGTCTCGCCCACCAACCAGTTTCCGTTCGGCAGCACCATGCCGCTGGAGCGGCGGCTGTCGCTGCTGCAATGGGCGCAGGAACGCGACGCCTGGATCATCGAGTACGACTTCAACAACGCCTTCCATTTCAGCGGCCGCGCCCTGCCGCCGCTGGCGGCGCTGGACCGCGGCGGGCGGGTGATCTACGTCGGCAACTTCAACCGCTCGATCTCGCCGGCCTTCAGCCTGGCCTACCTGGTGGTGCCGCCGGACGTGATGGACGCCTTCACGCGGGCCAACCAGGTGCTCGCCTTCCATGCCTCGGCGCCCACGCAGGGCATCGTGGCCGACTTCATGAAGAGCGGGCAGCTGGCCGCCCACATCCGGCGCATCGGCAACCGCTACCGCGAGCGGGCCGCCCTGGTCGTGCATTGCCTCAACACCCTGTGCGGCGATGCCTTCGAGCTGTCGGCCACCGGCGCCGGCCTGCACCTGTCGGCGGTGGCCCGCCATCCGCTGGACGACGTGGCCGTGTCGCAGGCCCTGCTGGGCCACGGCATCGACGTGCCGGCGCTGTCGGGCTACTGCATGACCGAGCGCGTGCGCCGGGGCTTCGTGCTGGGCTTCGGCAACACGCCGGCCGAACGCATCGCCGGCGCGCTGGAAATATTCAGCACGCTGGTGGCGCAGGCACGCCGGTAGGGCCCCGGCGACGGCGGCCGTGCGGGCCAGCCCTGCGCGCAGGGCCTGCGCGGGCTCCCGGGCGAGCGGGTCGCGGCACGAACCGCCGAGCCGGCCCCTTCGCGCTCCTGGCTGTTCCCTTTTTCGGCGCTGGTGCGTCAAACGGTCGAGAGACCACCGTGCGCACCATGCCCACTCCCCTGCCGCCCCCGCCCGACCGCATCGCCGCCGAACAGCGCGCGGCCGCGCTCGCCATGCTGCAGCGCAGCGGCAACCGGCCGACGCCGCTGCGGCTCCACCTGCTCGAAAGCCTGCTGGCGCTGGAGGCCGAGAACGGCGGCGCCACCATCGACCAGCTCTACCTGCACCTGCGCCAGCGCGGCCTGCCGGCCAGCGTGCCCGGCATCTACAAGGTGCTGGCCGAGCTGGTCGCGGCGCAGGCCGTCGCGCGCCATGCGGTCGAGCACGGCCCGACCATCTTCGTCGTCGAGCGCCCCGAGTACCGCACCCACCTGGTCTGCACCTGCTGCGGCAAGGTGCATGGCCTGGCCACGTCGGCGCTGCGCGAGCAGCTGCTGGCGATCGCCCGGGCGCAGGGCTTCGAGGTCGAGGACGTGGCCTTCACGCTGCGCGGCCGCTGCCACGCCTGCGCCAGCCAGCCCCGGCGGGCGGCCGCCTGACCTTCCCGGAAAAGACGCGTCGAGGCCACATGCGCAAACGGTACGCACTGAGCGAGGCGCCAAGGGAACGCATCGAGGACTCGCGAGCCGGGCAACCGGGCCATCCAGGGGCATCGGGCGCAGCCGGCCATCGCATTCATCGTGGTCAAGGTTCTCTGACAGCCAAGGAGCCCCCCGGATTTCCACCCGCGGCAATGCATGCATCGAAGGGATGCAGAAAATGGCCCGCCGGCCATGCCGACCATGCCGGCCATGCCGGCCATGCCGGCCAGGGCGAGAGCATGACGCGACGCTGAAAATCCGCGGTCGCTGAAGACAGCCTTCACCTTCCGCGTGCGGGTGCGTGGAAGGACGCGGCTTTCCGTCAGCCCGCACGCTGCGCGCCAGGGCGCGCCAGCATGCACGACCGGCCCGCCCAGCCAGGAGCCTCCAGGCCGTGGTTCGCCCGCGGGGGGCCACCGGCCGCATCCATGGCCGAGCCGAGGCAAAGCGCCGAGGCCTGCATCGCCATGGCGTCGAAGCCGAGTGGGCGTCGGGCGCCCCGCACCTGCCGGTGCCTGCGGAGCCGGGTCG
The DNA here is from genome assembly GCF_047601025.1 of Pseudorhodoferax sp. NCBI lineage: Bacteria > Pseudomonadati > Pseudomonadota > Betaproteobacteria > Burkholderiales > Comamonadaceae > Pseudorhodoferax > Pseudorhodoferax sp. The sequence goes on along the minus strand of NZ_JASGJZ010000001.1, from coordinate 3,818,338 downwards.
CCCGCGAAGCGAGGCCCGCGCCTACGCCGCGACCGCCAGCAGCACGGGGCTTCGTCAACAAATACCCAAAAAGCAACCGCAGCCGGTTCCCTTTTTCCGATCTCGTGCGGCAGGCAATCGAGCGCTCTGCCGCTCCCGCCTTTTCCATCCACCGCCAACAGGAACACACCATGCGCCCGCACCACAGAGCCGCCAAGATCCCCAGAAGCCTGCGCGCCGCCGCCAACCCCGCCACCGCCGGCACCCCCGCAGCCAGCCGGACCGGCATGGCCCTGGGCGTGAGCACGATGCTGCTGCTGCCGCTGGGCGCGCTGGCCCAGGCGAGTTCCGGCACCACGCTGGAAGAAGTCAAGGTCCAGGCCACCAAGATCGACCCGAACCCCAACGCCGAGGTGGGCGTGCCCTACAAGGCCAAGACCTCGGGCGACGAACGCCATACGCGCCCGCTGGCCGAGACGCCGCAGACCATCTCGGTCGTCACCAAGAACGCCATCGATGAGTCCGGCCATACCGACCTGAAGCAGATCCTGGCCGCACAGCCCGGCATCACGCTGGGCACCGGCGAGAACGGCAACGCCTTCGGCGACCGCTACATCATCCGCGGCCAGGAAGCCCGCAGCGACGTGTTCGTCGACGGACTGCGCGATCCCGGCATCACCACGCGCGAGAGCTTCGCGATCGAGCAGGTCGAAATCTCCAAGGGCCCGAACTCCAGTTTCGCGGGCCGCGGCACGGCGGGCGGTGCGGTCAATGCCATCACCAAGCAGGCCACGCTGGACTACGACTTCACGCGTGCCTCGTTCGCACTGGGTACCGACAAGCACCGCCGTGTCACGCTGGACGCCAACAAGGGCTTCACCGACCAGTTCGCGCTGCGCGTGAACGCGCTTTACGCCACCGAGGACGTGCCGGATCGCGGCCCTTCGGAACGCGACCGCAAGGGTCTGGCGCTGTCTGGCCTGTGGGAAGTCAACCAGGACCTGAACGTCACGCTCGACTACTACGGACTGCGCGCCAAGGACAGGAGGCCCGATATCGGCAGCTTCCTGGTGGGTACCTCGCCCTACCGCGTCCCGGCCGAATGGATGGGCATCGACGTGCCCGTCTATGCCCAGAAGAGCGACTTCCTGTCCAGCGATGTGGATTCGTTCACCGCGCGCATCACTTACCGCCTGAACCCCGATGCCCGCATCGTCAGCCGCACGCGCTACGGCACGGCCGACAATGCCTGGGTCACGACGGGTGCCGGATATGGCCCGGTGCGCACGGCCCCCGGCGCCACGCCCTTCAACGCGATCCGCATCGATGGCGGCCACACCGGCTGGCAGGACGTCGAATACTTCGCCCACCAGACCAACCTGCTGTGGAACGCCACCTTGGGTGGCATGAAGCACGAATTCGTCGGCGGCATCGAATACACCGACAACAAGGCGACTTTCGGCAACTATTCGCTCAACGGCAGCGGCCAGAACTGCATCAACGGCAACGGCAACGCGCTGAATGCCTACTGCGTCACCGATGCCAGCGGTGCCGTGATCCCGAACGTCGACTCGGTAATGCAGCGCAACATCGTCCGCAATGGCAAGAGCCGCGTGTGGCAGGTTCGCACGGTGGCCCTGTCGCTGATGGACACGGTGGACCTCACCGACCGCTGGACCGCCTTCGCCGGCGTGCGGGCCGACCACTACAAGTTCGACCTCAACAACTACACGGCTGCCACCGGCGTTTCCACCACTTCGTACGGGAACAGCGACACGCTGTTCAACGGCCATTTCGGCATCACCTACAAGATCAACCCCCAGGGCATGGTCTATGCCAGCGTCGCCACCGCCACCGACATCAACGGCGGGGAATCCGACAGCAGCGGCGTGGCCTATGGCGGCGCCATCGTCGCCGAAGGCAAGCTGGTCGGCAAACCCGAACGCTCCAGGTTGTTCGAGATCGGAACCAAGTGGAATCTGCTGGATGACAAGCTGCTGTTCACGGCCGCAGCCTTCCGCACCAACAAGAGCGATGTGCTCGAAGCTCCGGCCGACGCCACAGGCTACGGAGACATCGGCGCGAACACCGGCGGCAACCGCATCCAGGGTCTGGAATTCGGCCTCGTGGGCAACGTGACCGAGAAGCTCACGATGCAAGCCGGCCTGACGCTGATGAAGTCCAAGGTCACGAAATCGCTGTCGTCGCCTGCCACCCTTGGCGCACCGTTGGCCAACTTCGCCAACAGGGCTGTCTCGGTGCTGATGAAGTACCAGGTCACGGACGCCTTCGCCATCGGCGGCGCGGCCAACTACCAGAGCAGCATGTGCGGCGGCTCGCCGGACCAAGGCGCACCGCGCGATGCGGCCACCGGCCTGTGCACGCTGCCCGTGCCGTCGTTCACCAAGTACGACCTGTTCGCCTCCTACCGCTTCAACAAGAACCTCGACGTGCGACTCAACGTGCTGAACGTGTTCGACAAGACCTTCTACACGGCGGTCTACCGTTCCGGCGGCTTCCTGTACAAGGGCGACGCCCGCGCCACCCGCCTGACGGTGAACTACGAGTTCTGACCCGCCACGCGAGGTGTTCCAATGCCGGGTCTTCCCGGCATTTTTCCTTGGCTCGACGATGCGCGACACCGCTCCCCAGCCCCCGCTGGACCACATCCCGCCCGGCATCCGCTGCGCGCAGGACTACGAGGCGCTGGCCCCGCGCTTCATCGCCGCGCCGCGGCTGGCCTACATCGCCGGCGGCAGCGGCGACGACGCCACCGTCGCGGCCAACCGCCGGGCCTTCGCGGCCTGGTCGGTCTGGCCGCGCCTGCTGCGCGATGTGCGCCAGGGCCACACCCGGCTGGCGCTGGGCGGGCAGGCGCTGGCGCATCCGCTGCTGCTGGCGCCGGTGGCCTACCAGCAACTGGTGCACCCGGCCGGCGAACTGGAATCGGCCCGCGCCGCGCAGGCCCTGGGCGCCGGCCTGGTGCTCAGCACGCTGGCCAGCCGGCGGCTGGAGGACGTGGCGGCCCTGGCCGGGCCGCTGCGCTGGTTCCAGCTGTACTTCCAGCCCGTGCGGGCCGCCACGCTGGACCTCGTGCAGCGCGCCGAGGCGGCCGGCTACGGCGCCATCGTGGTCACGCTGGACGCCAGCATCCAGGTCGCCAGCCGCGCCGCGCAGGCGGCCGGCTTCCAGATGCCGGCGGACTGCCGCAGCGTCAACCTCGCCGCCTATGCGCAGGCGTCCGCGCGGGCGCTGGCCGAGGGCGACAGCCGCGTGTTCCAGGGCCTGATGGCCGACGCCCCGCGGCTGGACGACCTGGACTGGCTGCTCGGCGCCACGCGGCTGCCGGTGTGGGTCAAGGGCGTGCTGCATCCCGACGACGCGCGCATGCTGCGCGCGCGCGGCGTGCACGGCCTGGTCGTCTCCAACCACGGCGGCCGCGGGCTGGACGGCGCGCCGGCCTCGCTGGCCGCGCTGCCGGCCGTGCGCGCCGCCGTCGGCCCCGGCTACCCGCTGCTGCTGGACGGCGGCGTGCGCAGCGGCGGCGATGCGTTCAAGGCGCTGGCGCTGGGCGCCGACGCCGTGCTGCTCGGCCGGCTGCAGGTCTATGCGCTGGCCGTGGCCGGCGCGCTGGGCGTGGCCCACATGCTCAAGCTGCTGCGCGAGGAGCTGGAGGCCACGATGGCCCTGGCCGGCTGCGCCACGCTGGCCGACATCGGCCCCGGCTGCCTGAGCCCGGCGCTGCCGGGCGCCCCCGGAGAATCCGCCCCATGCTGCTGACCCTTGCGAACATCCTGTCCGCCGACGAGGTGCGCCAGTTCCGCCGGCACCTGGACGCCGCCGCCTGGCAGGACGGCGCCGCCACCGCCGGCAGCGTGGCCCGCCACGTCAAGCACAACCAGCAGCTCGACGCGCAGGACGCGACCGGCGTGCAGCTCGGCGAGCACCTGCTGCGCCGGCTGGGCCAGACGCCGCAGTTCATCTCGGCCGCGCTGCCGCGGCGCATCTACCCGCCCAAGTTCAACCGCTACGCCGGCGGCGGCCAGTACGGCGCGCACGTCGACGCCGCCATCATGCAGCTGCCCGGCAGCGGCCAGAGCCTGCGCACCGACCTGTCGGCCACGCTGTTCCTGACCGAGCCCGAGGAGTACGAGGGCGGCGAGCTGGAGATCGAGGACGCCTACGGCGTGCAGGCCGTCAAGCTGGCCGCCGGCGACATGGTGCTGTACCCCGCCACCAGCCTGCACCGCGTGACGCCGGTGACGGCCGGCGCGCGCGTCGCCGCGTTCTTCTGGATCGAGAGCCTGGTCGAGGACGACCGGGCCCGCACGCTGCTGTACGACCTGGACCAGACCGTGCAGGAATTGACCGCCGGGCTGGGCGCGCAGGACGCGCGCGTGCTCAAGCTCAGCGGCATCTATCACAACCTGGTGCGGCGCTGGGCCGCCACCTGAACCACCCGAAGGAGCCTTCCATGACCTCTCTCCTGCTGCGTACCGCGCCCCTGCTGCTGGCCCTGGCCGCCGGCAGCGCCCTGGCCCACGGCGACGTGAAATGCCCCAAGTACCCCAAGGCCGAATGGCGGCCGCACACCGAGCTGAACGACAAGCTCGTCAAGGAAGGCTGGACCGTGCGCCGCATGGAAAAGACCGACACCTGCTACGAGGTCTACGGCAAGGATCCGCAGGGCAAGCGCGTCGAAGCCTTCTTCGACCCCAAGACCCTGGAACGTGTCGAACCCCAGTGATGAGCTGAACGCTCCGGGGCAGCCCGGCGTGTCCCCGGTCTGGGACCGCCCGGTGCGCCTGCTGCACTGGGCGCTGGTGCTGTGCGTCGCCGCGGCCTGGTGGACCGGCGGACGCACCGACGGCTGGCACGAGAACCTCGGCTACGCCGTGGCCGCCATCGTCGCGCTGCGGCTGGCCTGGGGCTTCGCGGGCAGCCGCTACGCGCGCTTCGCGCAGTTCGTGCGCGGGCCGCGCGCCACCTGGGCCTATGCGCACGGCGTGTGGCGCGGCACCGCGCCGCGCTACATCGGCCACAACCCGCTGGGCGGCTGGATGGTGCTGGCGCTGCTGGCCTGCTGCGCCACGCTGTGCCTGTCGGGCTGGCTCTACACCACGGACTGGCTGTGGGGCTACGCCTGGCTGTACTGGACGCACTTCGTCGCCGGCTGGGTGCTGGTCGGCCTGGTCGTGCTGCACGTGGCCGGCGTCGCCTTCACCAGCTGGCAGCACCGCGAGAACCTGGTGCGGGCGATGGTGACGGGCGCCAAGCCGGCGGCGGGCGAGGCGGACGTGCGGTAGGACAAAGCCGGAGCGGAGCAGACGCGCATGCCGTGAGGGAAGCCCCAGCGCGGCGCCTGGAACCGGGCAAGCAACGCGTCCCCAGCCTCCTGCATGTCTTCGATGTGGCGCGACGACGGCGTGCCGGCTACGGCACGCCGCTTACTGCTGCTGAAGTTCTTCGCGAAGAATCTTCCGCAGGACCGCGGCGGTGAGAGGCTTGTCCTCGGACGATTTCCTTGGCTCTTCCGCGAGCGCCGCACGGAGCGCTGCATTGATCAGCGTCTGGTATCCCGTTCCCTGGGCCTCGGCCTTCGCGCGAAAGAACTCGATCACGTCGTCGTCGAGCATGATCGTGATCCGGGTCTTGCCGGGAGAGGCGACCACGGCGCCCCGCGTCGCCTTGGAGAAATCGTATTCCTTACGCACCGTACTGCTCCGACTCGCCTTTGCTGGCCTTGCGGGCCGAGATCACGCGGGTCTTGTCTCCGCGCGGCGTGTGGACGACGACGAGTACGCGCCCCAGGGCGTCCATTCCCAGCGTGACGAACCTCTGCTCGCCTTCGGCATCCGGGTCTTCGATGGTCAGTGCCATCGGGTCGCGCAGCGCCTGCTCGGCATGCGCAAAGCCGACCTTGTGCTTGTGCAGATTGGAACGGGCCTTGGCGGGATCGAACTCGATGTCCACCGGGTCATTATGCATACGATATGCATATCGTCAACGCGGCCGCCGCTGCCGCGGACACGGGCCGTGAACTCGGGCGCAGACCACGGCCGATAAAATCCCGCCCTCCCCACGCTAGCCACCCGCCGCCGCCCATGCGCGCGGCGCCTCGCCATGTCCCTGCTCGCCCACCAGCTCGAATTGCTCGCGCCTGCGCGCGACGCCGACATCGGCATCGCCGCCATCGACCACGGCGCCGACGCGGTCTACATCGGCGGCCCCGGTTTCGGCGCGCGCGCCTCGGCCGGCAACGGCGTGCGCGACATCGAGCGGCTGGCGCGCCATGCGCACCGCTTCCACAGCCGCATCTTCGTCACGCTGAATACCATCCTGCGCGACGACGAGCTGGAACCCGCGCGCCGCATGGCCTGGGACTGCTACCACGCCGGCGCCGACGTGCTGATCGTGCAGGACATGGGCCTGCTGGAACTGGAGGACATGCCGCCGATCCAGCTGCACGCCAGCACGCAGACCGACATCCGCACGCCCGAGAAGGCCCGCTTCCTGCAGGACGCCGGCTTCTCGCAGATCGTGCTGGCGCGCGAGCTGACGCTGGCGCAGATCCGCGCGATCCACGCCGTGCTGGACCCGGCGCGCTGCCAGCTGGAGTTCTTCGTGCACGGCGCGCTGTGCGTGGCCTACAGCGGCCAGTGCTACATCAGCCACGCCCACACCGGCCGCAGCGCCAACCGCGGCGACTGCTCGCAGGCCTGCCGCCTGCCCTACCAGGTGGTGGACGCCAAGGGCCGCTTCGTCGCGCACGACAGGCACGTGCTGTCGATGAAGGACAACAACCAGTCCGCCAACCTGGCGGCGCTGGTCGACGCCGGCGTGCGCAGCTTCAAGATCGAGGGCCGCTACAAGGACCTGGCCTACGTCAAGAACATCACCGCGCACTACCGCCGGCTGCTGGACGCGCTGATCGAGTCGCGCGAGGACGACCCGCTGCAGGCCCCGCTCGCACGCGCCTCCAGCGGCCGCACGACCTTCACGTTCACGCCCGACCCGGACCAGAACTTCAACCGCGAGTTCACCGACTACTTCGTCAACGGCCGCCGGGACGACATCGGCGCCTTCGACACCCCCAAGAACCCGGGCCGCGCGATCGGCTGGGTCGCGCAGACCGGCCCGAACTGGGTCGAGATCGAGGCCGCGGACGCCGCGACCGTGCTGCACAACGGCGACGGCCTGTGCTACTACGACCTGCAGAAGGAACTGGTCGGCATGCCGGTCAACCGCGCCGAGCCCGCCGGCCGCGGGCGCTGGCGCGTGTTCCCCCGCGAGCCGCTCGCCAGCCTGCGCGACCTGCGCAAGGGCACCGAGGTCAACCGCAACCGCGACATGGACTGGGTGCGCATGCTGGAGAAGAAGTCCAGCGAGCGGCGCATCGGCGTCTGGGCGCGCCTGGGCGAGACGGCGGACGGCTTCGTGCTGCAGCTGACCGACGAGGACGGCCACCAGGCCGAGGCGGGCGCGCCGCACGCGCACGAGCCGGCGCGCGACGCCGCGCGCGGCCTGGCCGTGCTGCGCGAGCAGCTGGGCCGCTTCGGCGCCACCGACTTCGCGCCGCTGGACATCGCCATCGACCTGTCGCGACCCTGGTTCGTGCCGGCCTCGCTGCTGAACCAGCTGCGGCGCGAGGCCTGCGCCCAGCTGATGGCCGCGCGCCTGGCCGCCTACCGGCGCCCCGAGCGCGCCCGGCCCGTGGAGCCGCCGGTGCCCTACCCCGAGGACACGCTGACCTACCTGGCCAACGTGTTCAACGACCAGGCGCGCCGGTTCTACGCGCGCCACGGCGTGCAGGTGATCGCCGCGGCCTACGAGGCGCACGAGGAGGAAGGCGAGGTCTCGCTGATGATTACCAAGCACTGCGTGCGCTTCTCGCTCTCGCTGTGCCCCAAGCAGGCCAAGGGCGTGACCGGCGTGCAGGGCCAGGTCCGGGCCGAGCCGCTGGCCCTGGTCAACGGCAAGGAGAAGCTGACGCTGCGCTTCGACTGCAAGCCCTGCGAGATGCACGTGGTGGGCCGCATCAAGCGCGCGGTGCTGAACGAGGCCAAGGCGCAGCCGATGACCTTCTACCGCACGCGGCCCGGGGCACAGGCCGCGCACTGAAGCAAGCGCGCGGCGCGGCCGCGCCGCAAGGCGCCCCAGCCGCGCGAGGCTGCACTAGACTTCCCGTCGGCCGCAGCGGCGCGCGTGGGCACCCCCGCCCGGCCCCTCCCCGGAGCGACGGAGAAAGTCCATGAACGCATCCGCTCTCCCGCCCGCGCAGGCCGCCGCGCGGGCCATCGAACAGGCGCTGCGCGAACGCAGCGACACGCTGGACCTGCACGGCCTGGGCCTGGTGGAGCTGCCGCCGCTGCCGGCCGCGCTGCACGGCCTGCTGCGCCGGCTGCGGCTCGGCGGCAACCTGCTGCAGGCGCTGCCAGCCACGCTCTGGCAGCTGGACGGCCTGGAGGAGCTGGACCTGTCGGGCAACCGCCTCGCCGCGCTCGACGCCGGCATCGGCCGCCTGCAGGCGCTCCGCGTGCTCGACCTGTCGCGCAACCGCCTGGGCGCGCTGCCGCCCGGGCTGGCGGCCTGCACCCGGCTGGTCCGGCTGGACCTGTCCGGCAACCGCCTGACGGCGGTCGACACGGCGGCGCTGCCGGCGGCGCTGCGGGAGCTGCTGCTCGACGACAACTGGCTGGCGCAGCCGCCGGCGCCGCGCCCCACGCTCACGCGGCTGTCGTGCCGCGGCAACCCGTTCAACGGCGCCGGCACGGCGCCGTACGCCGACGACCGGTTCGCCGATCGCGACATGGCCCTCCATGCCCCCCGCGCCGCCGAAGAGGCGGCGTCCTGGGCCGGTGCCCGGCCCGACCAGCCGGCGGTGAAGAGGCCGACCAGGCGCGGCGCCACGGCGGGGGCTGTGCCGCCCGAAGCTTCCGCGGCCACACTGCCCGCGGCCCTGCCCGCTGCGGCGCGCGACGCCGCCGTGCCGGGCGCCGAGGCCGTGGACGCCGCGGTGTTCTGCCCGCCCGAGGCGGGCCGCGGCAGCCAGCTCCTGGTGCAGGTGTTCCTGGTCCGCCCGCAGGACGCCGCGCAGGCCGAGCAGCAGGCGCGCCAGGCCGACGCGGCGGCCACCCACCGCGGCACCTATTCGCTGCCGCTGGACCTGGCGCCGGGCACGCGCGTCGACCTGCGCCTGGAAATGCCGACGCTGGCCGTGGCCGAGCCCGACGCCGTGCTGCTGTGGCGCGGCCGCACCAGCGCGGCGCAGTTCGAGGTGACGGTACCGGCGGACGCCGCGGCCGGGCCGGCGCTCGGCCGCGTGCGCATCGCCGTGGACGGCGTGCCGGTCGGCACGCTGCGCTTCCAGCTCGGCGTGGCGGAGGCCGGCGCCGGCTCCCGGCCCGCCGATGCGCGCGAACTGCACGCGCGCCGCTACCGCCAGGCCTTCGTCAGCTACGCCTCGCACGACCGGGCCGAGGTGCTGCGCCGCGTGCAGGCGTTCCGGATCGCCGGGCTGTCGGTGTTCCAGGACGTGCTGGACCTCGATCCCGGCGAGCGCTGGGAGCAGGCGCTGTACCGCGAGATCGACCGCTGCGACGTATTCCTGCTGTTCTGGTCCCAGGCCGCGGCGCACTCCGAATGGGTCGGCCGGGAGATCGACTACGCGCTGGCGCGCCAGCAGCGCGACGCCGCGCACCGGCCCGACATCCAGCCGGTGCCGATCGAGGGCCCGCCCCTGGTGCCACCACCCGCGAGCCTGTCGGCGCTGCACTTCAACGACGCGCTGCTGGCCCAGATCCGCGCCGCCGAGCCGTCGCCCTCGGCGCCGCCCGCCCGCTGAGCGCCGGCACGGCGCGGACGGCGGTGCCGGCGCGGCCCGTCGCCCATGGCTGGCGGCGCACGGGATCGCCAACACGCGGGCGGCGGGATTAGGATGCCTGCTGCCGCCCGGTGGCGGCAGCGCTCCACCCCTTGACGACAGACAAGCCCGAGGACACCACCATGCCATTCGCACTCCGCGCGCCGGCCCTGCTGGCCGTGGCCGCCATCGCCGCCGCCGCGGCCAGCGCCCAGGAACAGGTCATCCGCATCGGCCACAGCGGCCCGCTGTCCGGCCCCAACGCCTACGCCGGCAAGGACAACGAGAACGGCGTGCGGCTGGCCATCGAGGACCTGAACGCGAAGAAGATCTCCGTGGGCGGCAAGACGCTGAAGTTCGAGCTCGCCTCCGAGGACGACCAGTGCGACCCCAAGCAGGGCGTCAACGTGGCGCAGAAGCTGGTGGACAGCGGCGTGAAGTTCGTGCTCGGGCCGTACTGCTCGGGCGTGGCCATCCCGGCCTCGCGCGTGTACGACGGCGGCGACGTGCTGGTCTCCACCGTGGGCACCAACCCCAAGGTCACGCAGGGCGGCTACAAGCACCTGTTCCGCATCATCGCCAGCGACAACCAGATCGGCTCGTCCATGGCCGTCTACGCCGCGCAGGTGCTCAAGGTCAAGAAGGTCGGCGTGATCGACGACCGCACGGCCTTCGGCCAGGGCCTGGCCGACGAGTTCGTCAAGGAGGCCGGCCGGCAGGGCCTGGCGGTGGTCGGCAAGGAGTTCACCACCGACAAGGCCACGGACTTCTCGGCCATCCTGACCAACCTGAAGGGCAAGCAGCCCGACGTGATCTTCTTCGGCGGCTACGCGCCGCAGGCCGCGCCGATGACGCAACAGATGAAGCGGCTGGCGATCCCGGCCAAGCTGCTCGGCGGCGACACGCTGTGCAGCCCCGAGATGGGCAAGCTCGGCGGCGAGGCCGTCGACGACACGGTGTTCTGCGCCCAGGCCGGCACCATGGTGCAGGACGGCAGCCCGGCCGCGGCCTGGCGCGCCCGCTACAAGGCACGCTTCGGCCAGGACGCCGACGCCTACGCCGCCTCGTACTACGACCAGACCATGTTCATCGGCGAGGCCATGGCCAAGGGCGGCAGCACCGATTCGCTGAAGGTCTCCGAATACCTGCACGGCCACGCCTACCAGGGCGTGGCCGCCAGCTACGCCTACGACGCGCAGGGCAACCTGCAGAAGGCGCCGGTCACGGTCTCGACCTTCAAGGGCCAGAAGATGACGCCGCTCGCGAGCTACTGACCCGCCGCACCGCCCCACGCACTGGAGAAGCACCGCATGCACCGCATCCAGGTCATCGACTCGCACACCGGCGGCGAACCCACGCGCGTCGTCGTCGCCGGCTTTCCGGACCTGGGCTGCGGCTCCATGGCCGAACGGCGCGCGCTGCTGGCGCAGCGGCACGACCGCTGGCGCCGCGCCACGGTGCTGGAGCCGCGCGGCAGTGACGTGGTCGTCGGCGCGCTGCTGTGCGCGCCGGTCGACCCGGCGGCGGCGGCCGGCGTGGTGTTCTTCAACAACGCCGGCTACCTGGGCATGTGCGGCCACGGCACCATCGGCCTGGTGGCCACGCTGGCGCACCTGGGGCGCATCGGCGCCGGCGAGCACCGCATCGAGACGCCGGTCGGCACCATCACGGCCACGCTGCATGCCGACGGCAGCGTCGGCGTGCGCAACGTGCCGGCCTGGCGACTGCACCGGCAGGTGGCCGTCGCACTGCCCGGCCACGGCACGGTGCGCGGCGACGTGGCCTGGAGCGGCAACTGGTTCTTCCTGGCGTCCGGACACGGCCAGCGCGTGGCGAGCGACAACCTGGCCGCGCTGACCGCCTACGCCGCGGCGCTGAAGCAGGCGCTGGCGGCGCAGGGCATCACCGGCACCGACGGTGCCGAGATCGACCACGTCGAGCTGTTCGCCGACGACCCCGAGGCCGACAGCCGCAGCTTCGTGCTGTGCCCCGGCAACGCCTACGACCGCTCGCCCTGCGGCACCGGCACCAGCGCCAAGCTGGCCTGCCTGGCGGCCGACGGCCAGCTCGCGCCCGGGCAGGTGTGGCACCAGGCCAGCGTGATCGGCAGCCGCTTCGAGGCCAGCTACGAGCCGGGCGAGGACGGGCGCATCGTGCCGACGATCCGCGGCCGCGCCCACCTGAGCGCCGAGGCCACGCTGCTCGTCGACGAGGACGACCCCTTCGCCTGGGGCATCCAGCTCTGAGCAACCGTCTTCCGGGTCTTGCGCGGGCGTCGTTCCAGGGCGGCCCCGGCAGTCTTCATGGAGGACAGCCGGGGGCGTATGTATGGATCCAAGGTGCCTGCCGCACCACCTTTACACGGGGCGGCAAGTTCAACGGGAAGCAGGTGCGTAGGACACGACGAAGCCCCTTCGTCGCCGCCCTCCGACGTCCAGGGCGAGCCGTTCGCTGCAGAGTCCCGTGATCCATCGCCCCGCGGCAGCGCGAGCTACGCGGCAGCCCCATGCAGCGCACGGAGAATGGCAAGCCATGGGCGATGGACCGCTGCAACGGTTCGTCGAAGACCAGCCCGCAGCCGGTCGGGCTGCCAAAAAATGGCCTGTGTCCGTTTGGGGACTGGCGGTATTGTGGACTAGGTGCCACATAGAAGCGTCGGGAGAGCAGGCCGAGGCGCCCAGCAGCGCCGTTGGCCAGTGGCCCTGCGCGGCCCGGCCGCCATCAGGCCGGCCAGCAGCTGCGTGGGGGGGCGGGCCGAAGCCGCGTTCGGCGATGGCGCCCCACAGGTGCGCCCCACCACCCAGGCCAACTGCGCCACCGACAGCGACGCGCCAGCGGCCAGCGGCCAGCGGCGTCAGGATCAGGCCGTTGTGCAGGTAGGTGAGAGATAGGTCGTCACCGACACCTGCACCGCCGAGAAAAAATCGAGCACGCCGCACGCGGACGCGCGCCGGATCACTGGCCCAGGTCGATGCGGTACACCGTGTAGGTGCCGGTGCCGCCGTTAACGCCGGTGTCGTCGGCCTTCTCCACGCTGACGTTGACCAGGCCTGCGGCCTGCGCCGCGCCCAGTTCGTCCTTGCCAGACTTGAACAGCACCTTGCCCGCCGTGGACACCTTGGCGAAGCGCCAGCTGCTGCTGGCGCCATCGGCGGCGCGGGTGATGGCCTGGCGGCTCTTGACGTAGTTCAGCACCACTTCGCGGTTGGCGTCGGGCGAAGCCCAGACGATGTCGAACTTCTTGCCCGTGCCCAGGATGTAGGGGGCGCTGGCGTTGGCGCGGTAGTTATTGGTGGCGACGATGAACTCCTGCGCCGGGTCGATCGGCTGGCCCTTGTACTTGAGGTTCTTGATGCGCTCGCCACCCTTGCCCGGGTCGTTGACGTTGTACTTGGGCTGCGTCACGTCGATCTCGTAGCTGATGTCTGGCGTGGTAAAGACGTCGAAGTTGTAGCCCGGGAACGAGGAGCCGGGCTGCACGCCGGTCTTGCTGTCGTTGATGAGCCACTGCTCCTCGGTCTTGGCCGGGTCGATCTGGTTGAAGCGGTTGGCGGCGTTCTCCAGCCACTGCTTAAGCTGCGCGCCGGTGACCTTGACGGCGTTGATGGTGTTGTTGTCGTACAGGTACAGGTCGGCCACCGCGGCGACGGTCATGGTGCCGGCCTTGACGTCGGTGTAGTCCAGGCTGTTGCCGTAGCCGGCCTTGAACGGCGCGGTGACCGACAGCACCGGCAGGCTGGCGTACTGGGGCAGGTTGGCGCTGACGTAGCGGGCCACGTGGTCCTGCTGCGCCTGGTTGACGATCTGCAGGGCGCTGACGTCGCCGACATCGGCGAACAGCGAACTCAGGCGGAAGTCGCTGGTGCCGATGGGCGAGGCGACGTAGGCGCGGGTCTTCTCGTGCAGCTCCTGCACCGCGGCGGCCACGGCGGCGTCGGAGGTTACGTACTGGGCCGGGTTGGTGCCGGTCTGGATGGTGCGCACCTGCACGTCGGTCTTGGCGGTGTCCACCGACCACTTCTTGGCGGTGGCGTCCCACTTGAGCGCATAGTTCATGACGCCCAGTGCCTTGCCCCACGAGCTGGCCATGACCGCCGGCACGCCGTTGACCGTGCCCTTGGCGTTGTCCGCGCCATCGAACTTGTAGGCCGCCGTGGTGCCGCGGTCGGGGAAGGTGTTGTGCTCGTGGCCCATCACGATGCCGTCGATGCCCGGCACCTCCTTGGTGATGTAGTAGCCGGGGTTCTCCATGTCGGCGAAGTAGCCGCTGGCGCTCATGCCGCCATGCAGCAGCACGAACACCAGGTCGGCCTTGACGCGCACCTCGGGCACGTACTTCTTGGCCGTCTCCACGCCGTCCTGCGTGGTGACCTTGCCCTCCAGCTTGTCCTTGTCCCAGTTCATGATGCCGGGCGTGGTAATGCCGATGACGCCGATCTTGATCGGCAGCGTGGCGGCCGTGCCGTCGGCCTGAGTCACCTTGAGGGTGCGCTCCAGAATGACGTAGGGATCGAGCAGCGGCTTGCCACTCTTCACGCTGGTCACGTTGGCCACCACCACGGGGAAGCCCGGGCCCTTGTCCTTGCTGCCGACCTTGGGGTCCACGCCCTCGACGTCGAGGCCGCCGCCCAGGATCTGGCTCAGGTAGGGCAGGCCGAAGTTGAACTCGTGGTTGCCCACCGTGCCGACGTCATACTTCAGCGTCGCCATCGCCTTGTAGATGCCCAGCTGCTCCGTGACCGGCAGCGGAGCTACCTGCGCCTGGTAGGTGCCCAGCACCGTGCCCTGGATGGTGTCGCCGTTGTCCACCAGCAGGCTGTTGGGGAATTCCTGGCGCGCCTGGTGGATCAGCGTGGCCGTGCGCTCCAGGCCAACGGTGGGGTCATCCTTGTCCGAGTAATAGTTGTAGCTGCGCGCGTAGTAGTGCAGGTCAGTCGTGTCCAGCAGGGCCAGCTGGGCCGTGGCGTTCTGCGCGGCGGACGCGGGTGTGCCGGTGTCGTCATCACTGCCGCCGCAGGCGGTCAGCCCGGCGGCCAGCAGGCCGGCCAGCACGAAATGGCGGGGAAGTGCGGGAAGCAGTGTGGACATGGAAGAAATGACCCCGTCTGTTACAAAAACTCACTGCATGATTGCGTGACCATATGACACGACGTTGAAAAAATCGGGGCGGCCTGTAATCAGGCATGACGGTCCGATGACCGGCAGTCCTGCGCGGCGAGCTTCATGGTCCGAATCGGCCCGCAGCGCTCTACCTTCGGACACTGCGCGCTATCAATAGATAAGCTTTCACCGCCATCGCCCGATGGGACGGCCTTTTCAGCCGCTGCATTTTTCCTGCTCGAAGCGAGCTGGCCGAGCCTCGCCGCGGGGCGTTCCCTGCGCCACGTCCACGGCGGTCTTGGTGAGTTTGATCTTGGCCATGATGACTCCTCGAAAACGCCGGCTTCCAAGAGCCACATGGGAGCCACGAGGACGGAGACCGGGTCAGGTTTCAGAAAGCACCTGTATAAGATGAACGCGCCTGAGTTATTGATGAACCTTCTGTATCAAGCTCGGCGTAGTCCAGCGAAGTACCAGGCTGGAGTCATCGTCCAAAAAAGTCACCGTGCCGCAGCACGTGAACTAGGCGCTCGCGGCCAAGGGGTTTCTCCCAGGACATCAGGGTGTTCCGGAGTGGGCGGTGCTTCGATGGCGCCGCCTCGCATCAGTACAGGGGTTGGCCCGATAGGCCGTGGGGCCCTCTGCAGGCCGACGGCGTGGCGCAGGCATACGCGCCCGCGGGGTTTGCGGGCTGGCGGACGCAGCGGGGTGTCGAAGGGGTGACGGCCTGCGCCGTCATGCTCCTGTCACGCTGCCCCGGCAAGCTCCGGCCGGCACAACCCAACTCCCGAACAACCATGGAAATCGACATCTTCAGGGAGCTGCTGGTGCCCGTCATCGGCGGGCTCGGCATCTTTCTGCTCGGACTGGAATTCATGTCCGACGGCATCAACAACCTGGCCGCCAACAAGATGCGCGCCTGGCTCGCCAAGCTGGCGGGCACGCCTGTCAAGGGCCTGGCCGCCGGCACGATGATCACCGGCGTGCTGCAGTCGAGCACCGCCATGACGGTGATGGTGGTGGGCCTGGTGAACGCGGGCGTGGTGGGACTGCGGCCGGCCATCAGCGTCATCATGGGCGCCAACATCGGCACCACGCTGGGCAACGGCCTGATCGCCCTGCCGCTGGGCCCGCTGGGGCTGATCTGCGCGGGCCTGTTCGGCCTGGTCTACGTCTTCGGCAAGACCGAGAAGACCAAGAACATCGCGCTGGCCATCGTCGGCTTCTCGCTGATCTTCTACGGCCTGAACCTGCTGACCGGCGGCCTCAAGCCCCTGCGCAACATGCCCGAGGTGATGTCGGCCATCTCCAGCCTGAACGCCGACAGCTACACCGGCCTGGCCGTGTGCGTGCTGACCGCCGCCGGCCTCACGGCCATGATCCACTCGTCCTCGGCCACCATCGGCATCGTCATGGGCCTGGGCGCGGCGGGCATCCTCGACTGGCAGACCGCCGTGGCCTTCTCGCTGGGCGCCGACCTGGGCACCACCATCACCTCGTGGATGGCCTCGCTGAACCTGTCCAAGAACGCCAAGCGCGCCGCCTATGCGCACATCTCGTTCAACTTCATCGGCGTGGCGGTGATGTTCCCGCTGTTCTTCCTGTCGATGGACCTGCTGCAGTGGGCGATGGGCCTGTTCGGCATGGAGATCGCCAAGGCGGTGACGGTCGACGGCAAGGAGACCTTCCCGCTGGTGCCGGTGGCCGTGGGCCTGTATTCGATCGGCTTCAACATCTTCAACACGGTGCTGATGTTCCCCTTCATCGGCGTGTTCGACCGCGTGCTCTCGCGCATCGGCGCCAGCAAGGGCGACGAGGAAGACTACGCCATGCCGCGCTTCCTGGACCGTGGCGCGCTGGGCGACTTCGACGCGGGCGTGGCGGCGGTGAGCAAGGAACTGGCGCGCTACACCCAGGGCGCGGGCCTGCTGATGGCCGCTGCCCGCGGCGACGAGACCGCGCTGAAGAACGCCGCCGAGCACGAGCACGCGCTGGACACCCTGAGCCAGGAGATCCGCGCCTACACCGCGCAGTTGTTCAAGAACGACCTGACGCCGCACCAGACCCACCTGCTGGCCAGCCTGATCGAGGAGGAGGACTTCAGCGCCAGCCTCACGCAGACCCTGTCGCAGATCACGCGGCGCATCGAGCGCCAGCTGTTCTCCGCGAACGGCCAGGCCATCGTCAGCGCCATCCTCGACTTCGTGGAGCCGGCCGTGAAGAACGGTCCGCAGGGTGTGTACCTGCCGCAAGCCCATTCGAGGCAGATCGCCGAGTCGCGCGAGCGCTGCCTGCAGGCCGAACAGCAGCTGGCCTGGGACGAGCGCGGCGCCATCCTCACCCTGCTGGGCAGCGCCGAGCGCGCGCTGAACCTGGTGCAGCGCATCGCGGACGAGCGCCAGTCCGTCTCGCGCGAACCGAGCACCGGCACGCGGCAGGACAGCCGGATGCCGGCCGGCGCACTGGCCACCCCCGCGTGAGGCCGGGCATGCCCCTCGCCACGCGACACCTACAGCGCTGCCGCCTGCTGCAACTGGCCGCGGCCGGCGCCGTGGCTGGCGGCACGGTACCGCCGGCCCTGGCGCAGGACGCCTTCGGGCAGGCCCTGCTCCAAGGGGCGGGCTCCACCTTCGTGCTGCCGCTGGTGCAGCAGTGGATCAGGCAATACCGCGAAGGCCAGGTGGGCGCCGACCTGGCCGCCGGCAACGCCGGGCTGGACGGCGACCCGCTGGGCCGTGCCGCGCTGGACTACGAGGCCATCGGCTCGCTGGCCGGGCTGCAGCGCCTGCAGGCCAAGGCCGTGGACTTCGCCTTCAGCGAACTGCCGCTGTCGCCGCCGGCCCTGGCCGAGCGCGGGCTGATCCAGCTGCCGGTGGTGCTGGGCGGCGTGGCCGTCGTCGCCAACCTGCCCAGCCTCAAGAGCCGGCTGCGGCTCGACGGCGCCACGCTGGCCGCCGTCTTCCGCGGCCACATCACACGCTGGAACGACGCGGCCATTGCCGCCCTCAACCCCGACCTGCCGCTGCCCGATGCGGCCATCGCGCCCATCCACCGCGCCGAAGGCTCGGGCACGACCTATACGCTGACCCGCTACCTCGCCACGCAGGACGCGGGCTGGCAGCAGGCCGTGGGCGTGGACGCCCAGGTGCGCTGGCCCACCGGCACCGCCGCGCGCGGCAGCAGCGGCGTGGCGCGGGAACTGGCCGCCACGACGGGCGGCATCGGCTACCTGGATGCGGTCCAGGCCCGCGCCACCGGCCTGGCCGTGGTCATGCTCCGGAACGCCGCGGGGCGCTACGTCCTCCCCGAGGCCGCTGCCATCGAAGCCGCCGCGCAGGCCACACCGTGGCGGGCCGGCCAGGATGCGCAGCCCCAGTTCATCGACGCGCCGGGCGAGGCCAGCTACCCCATCGCCGCGACCGTGCTGGCCCTGCTGAACCGGCAGCCCGCATCGCGCGGCGACCGGCGCGCCCGCGCCTTTCTGGCCTGGGCGCTGGCCAACGGGCAGGACAGCGCGCGTGCGCTGGGCTACGTGGCCTTGCCCGCCGAGGTCGCGCAGCAGGTGCGCGCCCAACTGCTCGCCGGGCGGCCACAGGCGTAGGTCGGCAGCGCCGGCCCCTCGCCCGCTTCCAGGCCGAAGGCCTGCAGCAGCGCCCGGTCCAGGCAGGAGCGCTGCGGCGTGCCCGCCAGGCCCGGCGCGGCTGGGGGCGAGGCAGGCGGGTAGCGACCGCGGCGCCGGCGTCGAACCGCTCGATGCGCGCGAGGATGTCGTCGACCGGCAACACCACGTTGGTCTCGAGAACGATCCGCACCGGAATCCTTTGCCGCCTGCTGCGCCCGGCGCTCGGCGCGGGCCGCGTCGACCTCGGCGGCGATCGCGCCCTCGCTCAGGTCCTGGGCGCCAGCGGCTCGCAACGCGGGCGCGATGGCCAGCAGCCGGTCCAGCGCCGCACGCTTCCGGGCCCTGGCGGCCAGGAACTCCACGAAGGCTTCCACCTCGGCCACCTGCCGGGGCGACAGCATCCTGGTCTTGGGCCGCAGGCCTTGTTCGACGGCTGCAGTCATCACGATTCCCCTGGTCTGCGGCGCGCTCAACACGCCGGCGCCTGAAGGCAGGCGGCCCCGACTCGGTTGCGGCATGTTCTTCTGCTCGCGCAGGTCGCGCAGCCGCCTGGCGAAGCCCTCCTGCGCCTCGGTCATGTCCCGCGCGCCAGTCGCCGAAACGGTGTCCGATGGCGTCGTGCTGCCGGATTTGCTGGCGACAATCGCCGCCTGCCTGCCCGATTGCGCATCGTGAATACTTGACAACATCAAGCGGGCGGCTCAAAAACCAACATGGCCTGCCGATCCCTTGCCCGTGCCTGCGCGCCCGTCGGAGGCGCGCGTCACCGCGCGAGCTTCACGAAGGCCGGCACGGCCCCCATGCGTTCTGCACCCGGACGCGACCCCACTGCACAGGCCGCCCTGGCCGCCTCGACGGCGTCCAGGAGCCGCCGCGCCAGCCGGATCGCAAGAGACAGGACCGTCGCGTGGACGCCGACTGCATCGTGATCGGCGCCGGCATCGTCGGCGCGGCCTGCGCCCGGGCCCTGGCCCGGGCCGGCCTGGACGTGCTGGTGCTGGACGACGGCCGGCCCGGCGCGACGGCGGCCGGCATGGGCCACCTCGTGGCGATGGACGACAACCCGGCCGAGCTGGCGCTCAGCAGCGCCTCGCTGGCGCAGTGGCGCGACTGGATGCCCCGGCTGCCGGCCGCCTGCGAGCCGCGCGCCTGCGGCACGCTGTGGCTGGCCACCGACGCCGAGGAGGCGGAGGAAGCCGAACGCAAGCAGGCCCGCCTGGCCGCCGCCGGCGTGGCCAGCCGCTGGCTGGACGCCGCGGCGCTGCGCGCGGCCGAGCCCGCGCTGCGGCCGGACCTGCGCGGCGCGCTCCAGGTGCCCGGCGACGGCCTGGTCTACGCCCCGGCCGCGGCCGCCTGGCTGCTCGGCGAGGCCGGCCCGCGCCTGCGACGCGAGCGCGCGGCGGCCGTCGCGCTGGACGGCGACGCCGTGCGCCTGGCCGATGGCGGCCGGCGCCGCGCACCGCACCGCCTGCTGGCCTGCGGGCTGGACGCGCCCGCCCTGTGCCCCGACGTGCGGCTGCGCCCCAAGAAGGGGCACCTGCTGATCACCGACCGCTACCCCGGCACCGTGCACCACCAGCTCGTGGAGCTGGGCTACGTCAAGAGCGCCCACCACGCCGAGGGCGAATCGGTGGCCTTCAACCTGCAGCCGCGGCCCACGGGGCAGCTGCTGGTCGGCTCCTCGCGCCAGTTCGACACCACGGACCCGGCCGTCGAGCCGGCCATGCTCGCGCGCATGCTGCGCCGGGCGCTGCACTACCTGCCGGCGCTGGCGGGCCTGAACGCGATCCGCGGCTGGACCGGCCTGCGCGCGGCCACGGCGGACGGCCTGCCGCTGCTGGGCGCGCATCCGCGCCACCCCGGCCTGTGGCTGGCCCTGGGCCATGAAGGCCTGGGCGTGACCACGGCGCCGGCCAGCGCCGCGCTGCTGGCCGCGCTGGTCACCGGCAGCGCGCCGCCGCTCGACCCCGGGCCCTACGCGCCCGCGCGCATGATCGCGGCATGACGCAGCAGCGCCTCGCCTTCACGCTGGACGGCCGGCCCGCGGCGGCGCCGGCCGGCGTCTCCGTCGCCGCGGCGCTGCGCCATGCCGGCAGCGGCGACACGCGGCGCAGCGTGTCCGGCGCCGCGCGCGCGCCGCTGTGCGGCATGGGCGTCTGCCAGGAATGCCGCGTGCTGGTCGACGGCCAGCGCCGCCTGGCCTGCCAGACGCCGCTGGCCGACGGCATGGCCATCGCCACGGACCTGGGATGAGCCTCGCCCGGCCGCCCGAAGAGGCTCGCACCGCACCCCTTGCGGGCGCAGGTCGTCCAGTGCGCGCCACCGCGCACCGGACGGCCGCGCCGCTGCCGCTGGACAGCGTGGACGTCGCCATCGTCGGCGCCGGACCGGCCGGCCTGGCCGCTGCCGACGCCGCCGCCGGCAGCGGCGCGCGCATCGCGCTGCTGGACGACAACCCCGCCCCCGGCGGCCAGATCTGGCGCGACGGCCCCGGCGTGCAGCTGCCCGCCGCCGCGCGCCAGCTGCGCGCGCGCGTGGCCGGCCATGCCGGCGTGCAGGTCATCACCGGCGTGCGCGTGCTGGCCGCGCCGGCGCCCGACGAACTGCTGCTGGAGGACGCCGGGCGCGCCTGGCGGCTGCGCTGGCGCCGGCTGATCCTGGCCACTGGCGCGCGCGAGCTGCTGCTGCCCTTCCCCGGCTGGACGCTGCCCGGCGTGACCGGCGCCGGCGGCCTGCAGGCCCTCGTCAAGGCCGGGCTCCCGGTCGCCGGCGAACGCATCGTCGTCGCCGGCAGCGGCCCGCTGCTGCTGGCCGCCGCGGCCACGGCGCGCCGGGCCGGCGCCCGGGTGCTGCGCGTGGCCGAGCAGGCGCCGGCCGGCGCCGTCGCGCGCTTCGCGCTCGGCCTGCCGCACTGGCCGTCCAAGGCCTGGCAGGTCCTGGGGCTGCGCCAGCCGGGCTACCGCGCCGGCAGCTGGGTCATCGCCGCCGAGGGCGACGGCCGCCTGGCCGCCGTGCGGCTGCACCGCCCCGGCGGCCGGGAGGAGCGCATCGCCTGCGACCGCCTGGCCTGCGGCTTCGGCCTGGTGCCCAACGTCGAGCTCGGCCGGCTGCTCGGCTGCGCCACGGTGCCGGTGCACGGCGCCCCGGCCCTGGCCGTGGACGGCTGGCAGGCCACCAGCCGCCCCGGCATCCACGCGGCCGGCGAATGCACGGGCGTCGGCGGCAGCGAGCGCGCCGGCGTGCAGGGCGCCATCGCCGGCCATGCCGCCGTCGGCCAGACCGCCCAGGCGCAGACGCTGCGCCAGGCGCTGGCGCACTGGGACGCGTTCGCCGCGCGGCTGCACCGCGGTTTCGCGCTGCGCGACGCGCTGCGCGGCCTGGCCGCGCCCGACACGCTGCTGTGCCGCTGCGAGGACGTGCCCATGGCCGCGCTGGCCGGCTGCAGCGGCTGGACCGACGCCAAGCTGCAGACGCGCTGCGGCATGGGCGCCTGCCAGGGCCGCGTCTGCGGCGCCGCCGCGCGCGTGCTGTTCGGCTGGGAGCCGCCGGCGCCGCGCCCGCCGCTGGTGCCGGCGCGGGTGGAGACGCTGGCGGGGCTGGACGCAGGCGGACCGGATTGAGCGCGGAGGCTCAGCGCCCCTGCGCGGTCGCCGGGCAGTTCGCTTCCACCTCCATGCCCAGCGGCAGGTAGTAATGGGCGGCTTCGCGCCAGCGCCCCGAGGGCCCGCGCTCCGCCAGCCTGACGTGCAGGCCCTCCTGCGAGAGGCAGTGGTCGACGCGGACCGGCCGGCTGTCGCCGGGCCACCGCAGCAGCACGCGCTGCGCATTCACGTAGTCCACGCGCGGCGTGCGCGTGAAGACCAGGCCCACCAGCGGCGGCGCGGCGCGCGCGGACAGCCGGGCCGTCCAGCCCCGCAGCGGCCGATCCTCGCGCGCGCCGACCCGCTGGATCTGCGTGTCGGTCGGCTCGACCGCCTGCACGCAGCACAGCGGCTTGCAGGCGCCGGGCGGCGACAGGGGCAGATAGCGCAGGCGGGCGCCGGCCGGCGCCTCGGCCGCGTTCCAGGCCAGATGCGCGGCGCCGGGCTGCCGCGCATCGAGCAGCCCCACCCGCGCCGCCGGACCTGCCGCCGCCGGCGCCGCCAGCGCGCCGGCGCAGAGCAGCGCCAGGCAGGCAGCGGCTGCGTGCCGGGCGCGCCGGCGCCATGCCATGCCCATCGCCAGACCAGTGCGGTGGGGCCGAGGCCAGCTCGCATACACCGTGGAAGGCGCCGGGAGCCATCCACGCGGGTTCCTGGGTTCAGGCATTTCGCACTCCTTGGAACGGCTTCGCAGCCGGGCACCGATGGAGTGTCGCCAGATCGGCGATGGCGTCGACACGGGATCTCCTCCCTTCGGGGGATCGACCGGCCGCGCAGGCCTCGCCCGGCACAATCCCCGCCCATGCCCCGCTTCCTGCACACGGCCGACTGGCAGATCGGCCGCCAGTTCGCCACGCTGTCCGCCGAGAACGCGCCACTGCTGACCGAGGCCCGCTTCACGGCCGTGGAGCGCCTGGCCGCGCTGGCCGCCCGGGAGCGCGTCGACGCCGTGCTGGTGGCCGGCGACGTGTTCGACGCGCAGACCGTGTCGGACCGCACCCTGCGCCGCCTGTTCGGCCTGCTCGACGGCTACGCCGGCCCCTGGCTGCTGCTGCCCGGCAACCACGACGCCGCGCTGGCCGAAAGCGTCTGGACGCGCGCGCAGCGCCTGCACGCCGTGCCCGCCAACGCGCACCTGCTGCTGGCGCCCGAGGCGCACCGCTTCGACGGCTTCGCCGTGCTGCCGGCGCCGCTGACGCAGCGCCACACCCATGCCGACCTGACGGACTGGTTCGACCGTGCCGAGACGCCCGCCGGCCTGCCGCGCATCGGCATGGCGCACGGCAGCGTGCAGGGCATCCTGGCCGAGGACATCGACGCCGCCAACCCGATCGCGCCGGACCGCGCCGCGCGCGCCCGGCTCGACTACCTGGCCCTGGGCGACTGGCACGGCTGCAAGCGCATCGATGCGCGCACCTGGTACGCCGGCACGCCCGAGCCCGACCGCTTCCGCGCCAACGAGGCCGGCCAGGCGCTGCTGGTCGACGTGGCGGCGCCCGGCGCCGAGCCGCAGGTCGCGCCGGTGCCGGTCGCGCAGCACCGCTGGCAGCAGATCGACGCCGCGCTGCAGGTGCCGAGCGACCTGGACGCGCTACTCGGCCGCCTGGCCGCGCTGCAGGCCGCCGACGTGGTGGACCTGCGGCTGGCCGGCCGGCTCGACCTGCCGGCGCGGGCGCGCCTGCAGGTCGCCATCGCCCAGGCCGAGGGCCGCGTGCGCCACCTGCAGGCCGACCTCGCAGACCTGCAGCTCGTGCCCACCGAGGCCGACGTCGCCGCGCTGCAGGCCGACGGCTACCTCGGCGCGGTCGTCGCCGAGCTGCGCGAGGAAGGCGCAGGCGGCGGCGAGCAGGCCCGCACCGCGCGCGACGCGCTGGCCCTGCTGGCGGCGGCCCTGGCGGACCGGACGGCATGAAGATCACCCGCCTGCGCGTCGAGCAGCTGCGCCGCTTCCGCCGGCCGCTGGAGCTGGACGGCTTCGCGCCCGGCCTGAACATCCTGGCCGGCCCCAACGAGGCCGGCAAGAGCACGCTGGTGCGCGCGATCCGCGCCGCCTTCTTCGAGCGCCACAAGTCCGCCATGGTCGAGGACCTGCGCCCCTGGGGCGAAGGCGGCGGCGCCGCGCCGCGCGTGGAGATCGACTTCGACTTCGGCGGCGCGCCGCACCGGCTGGCCAAGAGCTTCCTCGGCCGCAAGCGCTGCGTGCTGCAGATCGGCACGCGCCAGCTCGACGGCGCCGAGGCCGAGGACCACCTGGCGCAGCTGCTCGGCTTCGCCTACGCCGGCAAGGGCGCGAGCAAGGCCGAGCACCAGGGCATCCCCGGCCTGCTGTGGGTCGAACAGGGCAGCGGCCAGGAGCTGGAGGTGCAGCACGCGCGCCGGCACCTGCACGACGCGCTGCAGGACCGGCTCGGCGACGAGGCCGGCGCGCTGGCCGCCACCGGCGGCGACGCGCTGCTGGCGCGGCTGCAGGCCTGGCGCGACGAACTGCTGACCGGCACCGGCAAGCCCCGCGCCGAGCACCAGCAGGCGCTGGACGCCGTGGCCGCGCACCAGCAGGCGCTGGCCGCGCTGGACGCGCAGATCGCCGGCTACCGCCAGCAGGTCGACCAGCTCGCCGCGCTGCGCCGCCAGCACGCGGCCGACGAACACGAGCGGCCCTGGGACGCGCTGGACGCCCAACTCGACGCGGCGCGCCGCACCCAGGCCCGGCTCGACGACGCCGGCCGCCAGCTGGCCGACAGCCGCCGGCGGCTGGACGAGCTGGCGCGCACCCGCGCACTGCTGGCCCAGGGCCTGGACGCGCTGGACCGCCCGCAGCGCGACCTGGCCGCCCGCACCGAGGCCCTGGCCCAGGCCGAGGCCGCGCTGCAGGCCGCCGACGCGGCCTGCGCCCAGGCGCGCGCGCAGGCCGAAGCCGCCGAGGCCCGGGCCGAAGCCGCCCGCGCCGCCGCCGACCAGGCCCGCCAGCAGGCGCTGCGCGACAGCCTCGCCGGGCAGCTGCAGCAGGCGCAGGGCGACGCCGCGCGCACGGCCCAGGCGCTGGCCCGCGCCCAGGCCGCCGAGGCCGCGCTGGCGCAGGCGCGCACGCAGGCCGCGGCGCTGCCGGCCATCGCCGAGGCCGAGCTGCAGCAGCTGCGCCAGCACGACCGCGCCCTGGCCGAAGCGGCGCTGCGCCACCAGGCCACGGCCACGCGCCTGGCCTGGACGCTGCCGCCCGGCCCGCCGCTGGAACTGCGCCAGCGCGGCGCCGGCCAGCCGCTGCAGGCCGAGGGCGAGCTGCTGCTGGACGCGCCGGCCGCGCTGCACCTGCCCGGCGGCGGCGTGCTGCGCATCACCCCCGGCGGGCAGGACCTGGCCCGCCTCGCCGACGCCCACGCCCGCGCGCGCCAGGCCCTGCGCCAGGCGCTGGACGCGCTGGGCCTGGCCGACCTGGCCGAAGCGGAAGCCCGCTTCGCCGCGCGGCAGGACCGGCAGGCCCGGGTGCGGCTGGCGGAACAGGCGCTGGCCATCGTCGCGCCGCAGGGCATGGCCGCGCTGCACGACGCCGCCACGGCCGCCCAGGCCCGCCTGCAGGCCGCGCAGGCCGCCTGCGCGCGCCTGCCCGCGACGCCGGCGGAGCCCCCCGCCGCGCCAGCCGACGCCGAGGCCGCGCTGCAGGCCGCCACGCGCGCCGCGCAGGCCGCGCGCGACACGCTGGCCCAGGCCCAGCGCCGCCAGGCCGCCGCCGCCGGCGGCCGCGACGCCGCGCGCGCCGAATGCCAGGCCGCCCAGGCCGCGGTGGACGCCCCGGACCGCCCGCAGCGCCTGGCCGACATCCAGCGCCAACTGCTGGACACCACCGCCGAGCAGCAGGCGCTGGCCGCCCAGGTCGCCGCGGCCGAGGCCGCGCTGCAATCGGCCCGGCCCGACATCGTGGCGCAGGACATCGCGCGCCTGTCGCGCAGCGCGGAGCAGCAGCGCCAGGCCCACCGCCTGCGCCACGAGCAGATCCTGGTGCTGCAGGCCGCGCTGCAGCAGGCCGGCGCCGAGGGCCTGGAGGAACGCCGCGCCGCGCTGGCCGGCGAGCTGGCCCGCGCCGAGCGCCGGCTGGACGAGCTGCGCCGCCGCGCCGCCGCGCTGGACCTGCTGTGCCGCAAGCTGCAGTCGCGCCGCCAGGCCGCGCTGGCGCGGCTGCAGGCGCCGCTGGCCGGGCGGCTGCAGCACTACCTGCCGCTGCTGCTGCCCGGCGCCGCGCTGCAGATGGACGAGCAGCTGGCGCCCGGCCTGGTCACCCGCGGCGGCGCCGAGGCCGGCCCGCTGCAGGCGCTGAGCTTCGGCGCACGCGAGCAGCTGGGCCTGATCGCCCGCTTCGCCTACGCCGACCTGCTGCAGCAGGCCGGCCGCCCCACGCTGCTGATCCTGGACGACGCGCTGACCCACAGCGACGCCGAGCGCCTGGCGCTGATGAAGCGCGTGCTGTTCGACGCCGCCCAGCGCCACCAGGTGCTGCTGTTCACCTGCCACCCGGAGCTGTGGCGCGACATGGGGGTGGCGGTGCGGCTGCTGGGCGGCGGCTGAGCGCGCCGCCGCGCCTCTCTCCCGCCGGCCGCCTGGGCCCCGCGTTCCCCGGCTTGCCTTGCCGGTGCGGCAGGCACGAAGATCGCAGGCATGACGCACGCCAGCCATGATGACCAGGATGCCGCGGAAGCCGAACGGCGCATCGAGCACGCCGAGAGGACCGGGGCAACCGCGCTGTCGCTGGCCAAGTTGCGGTTGCATGCGGTGCCACCTGCGATCGCCAGGCTCAGCGCACTGCAGCAGCTCGACCTGAGTTTTTGCTACCAACTGGAGGACCTGTCGCCCCTGGCCAACCTGGCCGCCCTGCAGCACCTCGACTTGAGTGAGTGCGGCCAACTGGAGGACCTGTCTCCCCTGGCCGGCCTGGCCACCCTGCAGCACCTCGACCTGAGTTGGTGCAGCCAACTACAGGACCTGTCTCCCCTGGCCGGCCTGGCCGCCCTGCAACACCTCGACCTGCGTGAGTGCAGCCAACTGCAGGACTGGTCTCCCCTGGCCAGCCTGGCCGCCCTGCAGCACCTCGCCCTGAGTTGGTGCAGCCAACTACAGGACCTGTCTCCCCTGGCCGGCCTGGCCGCCCTGCAGCACCTCGACCTGCCTGGGTGCGGCCAACTGCAGGACCTGTCTCCCCTGACCGGTCTGGCCGCCCTGCAGCACCTCGACCTGAGGTTGTGCGAACAACTGCAAGACCTGTCTCCCCTGGCCGGCCTGGCCGCCCTGCAACACCTCGACCTGCGTGAGTGCAGCCAACTGCAGGACTGGTCTCCCCTGGCCAGCCTGGCCACCCTGCAGCACCTCACCCTGGGTGGGTGCAGCCAACTGCAAGACCTGTCTCCCCTGAGCGGCCTGGCCGCCCTGCAGCACCTTGACCTGAGTGAGTGCAGCCAACTGCAGGACCTGTCTCCCCTGGCCGGCCTGGCCGCCCTGCAGCACCTCGACCTGAGTTGGTGCGAACAACTGCAGGATCTGTCCCCCCTGGCGGGTTTGGTCGCCCTGCAGCACCTCGACCTGAGTGGGTGCGGCCAACTGCAGGACTGGTCTCCCTTGGCTGGCCTGGCCGCCCTGCAGCACCTCGACCTGAGTGAGTGCAGTCAACTGCAGGACCTGTCCCCCCTGGCCAGCCTGGCTGCCCTGCAGCACCTCGACCTGAGTGGGTGCAGCCAACTGCAGGACCTGTCGCCCCTGGCCGGCCTGGCCGCCCTGCAGCACCTCACCCTGAGTTGGTGCAGCCAACTGCAAGACCTGTCTCCCCTGAGCGGCCTGGCCGCCCTGCAGCACCTTGACCTGAGTGAGTGCAGCCAACTGCAGGACCTGTCTCCCCTGGCCGGCCTGACCGCCCTGCAGCACCTCACCCTGGGTGGGTGCGAACAACTGCAGGACCTGTCTCCCCTGGCCGGCCTGGCCGCCCTGCAGCACCTCACCCTGGGTGGGTGCGAACAACTGCAGGACCTGTCTCCCCTGGCCGGCCTGGCCGCCCTGCAGCACCTCATCCTGAATGGGTTCAGCCAACTGCAGGACCTGTCTCCCCTGGCCGGCCTGGCCGCCCTGCAGCACCTCACCCTGAATGGGTTCAGCCAACTGCAGGACCTGTCTCCCCTGGCCCGCCTGGCCGCCCTGCAGCGCCTCGACCTGAGTGGGTGCGAACAACTGCAGGACCTGTCTCCCCTGGCCGGCCTGGCCGCCCTGCAGCACCTCATCCTGACTGGGTGCAGCCAACTGCAGGACCTGTCTCCCCTGGCCGGCCTGGCCGCCCTGCAGCACCTCATCCTGACTGGGTGCAGCCAACTGCAGGACCTGTCTCCCCTGGCCGGCCTGGCCGCCCTGCAGCGCCTCGACCTGAGTGGGTGCAGCCAACTGCAGGACCTGTCTCCCTTGGCCGGCCTGGCCGCCCTGCAGCACCTCGACCTGAGTGGGTGCAGCCAATTGCAGGACCTGTCTCCCCTGGCCGGCCTGGCCGCCCTGCAGCACCTCGACCTGAGTGGGTGCAGCCAATTGCAGGACCTGTCTCCTCTGGCCAGCCTGGCCGCCCTGCAGCACCTCGACCTGAGTTGGTGCAGCCAACTGCAGGGCCTGCTCCCCCTGGCCAGCCTCCGAGATTTGGCAGAACTTCATGCACAGGGCGTCCCTGTCGATTGCGCTCCCGGCGCGCAGCCCTGGTCGAGCTGGCCGACGCTCCAGACCGCTGTCGTCGACCAGGTGCTGGGCGCGCCCGCCGAGCTGGCCTCCACCGACCCATTCGACAACGCCCTGCCCCGCATCCGCGCCTGGGAGGCCGACCTGGCCCGCGGCGAGGCGCCGGCCAGCGCGCTGAAGATCTTCGTGCTGGGCAACGGGTCGGTCGGCAAGACGCAGCTGTGCCGCCGGCTGCGGGGCGAAGCCTTCGATCCGTCCGTGCCCTCGACGCACGGCATCCAGCGGGGCGCGATCGCGCTGCACCCCGGCGCGGGCCTGCCCGCGGTGCGCGCCCATCTGTGGGACTTCGGCGGCCAGGACATCTACCTCGGAACGCACGCGCTGTTCCTCGACGAGCACGCGGTCTACGTCGTCGCGTGGACGCCGGCGCAGGAGAACCGCGACGCCTTCGAGCAGCAGGGCGTGCCCATGCGCAACCGGCCGCTGGCCTACTGGCTCGCCTACGTGCAGGCGCACGCCGGCCCGCAGGCCTGCGTGCTCGTGGTGCAGACGCAGTGCGAGCGCGAGCGCGACGTGCGGCCGCCGCCGCTGCCGCAGGGCCACGGCTTCGCGCGCCTGCGCCACCTCGCCGCCTGCGCGCGCCAGGACGATGGCATCGAGGCATTGCAGCTGGAACTCAAGCACGCGGCCCGCTACCAGCTCGAACGCCACGGCAAGGTGCGCATTCCCGCCAGCTGGGTGGCCGTCGGCGCGGAACTGGACGCGCGGACGGCCGAACGCACGCTGCCGCGCGCCGCGTTCGAGGCGCTGTGCCGCGAGCGGCACGGCACGGCCGTGCCGTCCGTGGTGCTCCACTACCTGCACCGCAGCGGCCAGGTGTTCTGGCGCGACGGCCTGTTCGGCGACCAGGTCGTCCTGGACCAGGACTGGGCGCTGCAGGGCGTCTATGCGGTGCTGGAGCGCACCACCGTGCTGCCCACGATCCGCAGCCAGGGCGGCCGCTTCTCGCCCGCGCTGCTGGCGGCGCTGGCCTGGCAGGGCCATGGCGAGGCCGAGCGCCGGCTCTTCCTGTCGCTGATGGAGCAGTGCCGGATCTGCTTCCGGGTCACCGACGCGCTGTACGTCGCGCCGGCCCTGCTGCCGCCGCGGCAGGACGTGGCGGACGCCGTGGCCCAGGTCTGGCGCGATGCCGAGCCCGAGGCGGCCGTGCGGATCCGCTACGCCTTCCTGCACGAGCACATCCTGAACGCCATGCTGTGCGGCATCGGCGAACGGGCGGGCTGGCACGCCGTGTACTGGGCCCATGGCGTCTGCTTCCACGATGCCGCCAGCCGCGCGACGGCGCGCATCGACGCCGCGATGCCACCGGCGGACGCGGACGATCCGGGCGGCAGCATCGTCGTCGAGACCGCCGGCGCCGGCGCGGCGGCCCTGGCGCAGCACCTGTGCGACTCGATCCTGCGGGTCGCGGGGCAGCCGCCTGCCGAACTGGACTGGATCCGCGGCAGGCCCGGCGCGGGGACGGACACGCGGGACGACGCGCCCGCGGACTTCTCCGCCGTGCAGCCCGGGCCGCCGCCGCGCGCCGCCGGCGCGCCGCAGCCGGTCTACGTCTCCTACGCCTGGGGCGGCGACAGCGAACGCATCGTCGATGCGCTGGAGCAGCGCCTGCCGGCGGCCGGCTGCGTGCTGCACCGCGACAAGCGGGCGCTGCGGCCCGGCGACTGGATTTCTGCGTTCATGGCCCGCATCGGCCGCGGCGACCTGGTGCTGCTGGTGCTGAGCGAGAAGTCGCTGCGGTCGCTGTACTGCATGCAGGAAATGCTGCACCTGTACCACCGCAGCCTCGGCGACCGGGACGATCTCCTGCGCCGCATCGTGCCCGTCATCGTCGACGGCCTGCAGCTCGCCCGCGCGCGCGACCGGCTGCCGTACGTCAAGCACTGGCAGGACGAGAAGAACGCGCTGGACCAATGGGTCGCCCAGGTCGGCCCGGCCGGCCTGGGACCCGCCGACCGGGCCGAATGGCTGGACCTGCAAGACTTCGTGCACCGCGCAGGCGACATCCTGGCCTGGGTGGCGGACACCGTGATGCCGCGCGGCCTGCAAGGCGTCGACGCGGCGCTCGAGCTGCTGGCGCAGCGCGCGCGGCAGGCCTCGGCCGGTGCCGCCGGAGAGGACGGCCCGCACGGGCCATGACGGCAGCGCCGGCAGCGCGCGGCACGGACCGGCGCCCGCCCGCCCCACGGGCGCCGCGCGACTGACCGTGCGCGCAGGGATGCGTCCCGCTGCCCGGCATGCCCGCACCGCGGCCCTGGCGCTCGCCGCGATGCGCCGGCGCCGGGCGGTTGCTTCGCCCGGATCGATCCGCCCAAACCCACCGGCGGCACCCATCCGGCATTGCCGTTCGCCCCAGCGCCCTCCGCCGCAACCGGCCTGGGAGCGCGGCTTGACGCGGCGGGGCAGCCTGGCGACAGTCGGTTGCGCTGCAACGCGCGATCCCCTTCGAGGAGGCTGCCGTGTCCCATCCCTTCGATCCAGGCTACGTTCGCGAGCCGTTCCTGACGCTGTGTGCCGACTACCCCGGCACCGACGTCTACCCCACCGATCAGTTCCGCACCGAGTGGGGGCCGATCTTCCACCGCGGCCGCCTGGACGGCTCGGCCCGGGTGCTGCTCATCGGCCAGGACCCGGCCCAGCATGAGACCGTGGTGCGCCGCATCCTCGTCGGCGAGGCCGGCCGCCGCGTGCAGGGGCTGCTGTCCAAGCTCGGCATCACGCGCAGCTACGTCTTCATCAACACCTACCTCTACAGCGTCTACGGCAGCGTGCGGGCGAAGACGCGCCGCGCTGCGGCGCTCGTCGCGTACCGCAACCGCTGGCTCGACGCGCTGCTGGTCGGCACGCAGGTCGAGGCCGTGATCGCGCTCGGCACGGCGGCCAACGAGGCCTGGCAGATGTGGACGGCCACGCCGTCCGGCCAGGCAGCCCGGTTCGCCTATGCCGCGGTCACCCACCCCACCCAGCCGGAAAGTTCGTCGCAGAACGACAAGGCCAAACTCGCAGCGGCCACCGCCAAGCTGCTGAAGAACTGGAACACGGCGTTGCAGACGCTGGCGCCGGCCATCCAGCACCCCGACCAGCCGGCCGCCCTCATCCCCTACGGCGAGACCTGGGGCGCCGCGGAGCGGCCGCCGATTCCGGCGTTCGACTACCCGGCGGGCCTGCCCGCATGGATGTGCGAGCAGGACGGTTGGGCACGCCGGTCCGGCGCCGATGCGCTGGCCAAGCGCCGCAATCTGACCGTCACGGTGCCCAAAGGGGTGTTGCCATGAGCCCCGCCCGGCAGCCCGAAGAGGCGCGCGCCGCAGCCGGCCAGGACCAGGACGACGGAACGCTGGCGGGCACGCCGCGGCGGCGCTGGTTCCCGCTCGCCAGCCACGGCCATGCGGACACGGCGGCAGCGACCGCCCTGCGGGCCCCGGCCACGGGGCCGATCGACCCGCTCGACGGCCCCCGGCTGGCGCTGGCCGGCCGCGTCGTCACGATGGACGCGGCCTTCCGGGTGATCGACCGGGCCGTCGTCTACGTCGACCGCGGCACCATCGTCGACGTGCGCGAGCGCGCGGCGCCCTGCCCGCCCGGGTTCGAGGCGGTGCGCCCCGTCGCCAGCGGCGGGACGATCTACCCGGGCCTGATCGAGCTGCACAACCACTTGAGCTACAACGCGCTGCCGCTGTGGAGCCCGGTGCCCCGGCGCTTCGAGCACCGCGGCCAATGGCCGGACCACCCGGACTACCGCAAGCTGATCAGCGGGCCGATGACGGTCGTCGGCCGATACCGGGACGCCGCGGGCCAGGCGGCGCTGCTCGCCCCGCTGGTGCGCTACGTCGAGTGCCGGTGCCTGTTCGGCGGAGTCACGACCAGCCAGGGGATCATGCTGAGCAGCAATGCGGGCATCCAGCGCTACTACCGCGGCATCGTGCGCAACGTCGAGCGGACCGACGATCCGCTGCTGTCCGAGGCGCAGGGGCGCATCGCCGACGTCGACGCCAAGGATGCCCGCTCGTTCCTGTCCCGCCTGGCCAAGGAGGACAGCTGCTTCCTGCTGCACCTGAGCGAAGGCGTGACCCCCGACGGCCGGGCGGACTCGATCGCCAGGCGCCACTTCCTCGCGCTGCAGGTGGCCCCCGGCGAATGGGCGTTGAACGACCGCTTCGCCGGCATCCACGCCGCCGGGCTGCTGCCCGAGGACTACGAGGTGCTGGCCCGGCACGGCGGGGCGATGGTCTGGTCGCCGCTGAGCAACCTGCTGCTGTACGGCGCGACGGCGCGGGTCGATGCCGCGCGGGCGGCCGGGGTGCGCATCGGCCTGGGCAGCGACTGGTCGCCCTCGGGCAGCAAGAACCTGCTCGGCGAGCTGAAGGTGGCCTGGCTGTACGCGCAGCACCTGCTGGCGGGAGCGCTGAGCGCCCGCGACCTGGTCGCGATGGCCACCTGCGACGCGGCGGCGATCCTGAAGTGGCAGCAGGCCCTGGGCTCGCTCGAAGCGGGCAAGCGGGCCGACCTGCTGGTGGTCGACGGGGCCGCCGGCGATCCGTACGAGGCGCTGATCAAGGCCAGGGAAACCGATATCCGGCTGGTGATGATCAACGGGATCGGCCGCTACGGCGTGCCGGGGCTGATGGGCGCGGCCGGCGCCGCCGGGGAAGCGGTGGTCGTCGGCGGCCGTCGGCGCCGCCTGTTCGTGGAGCACAAGACCGGCGACCCGGACGTGGCGAACGTGTCGCTGGCGCAGGCGCGCGCGGCGCTGCGCACGGCGTTCAGGAACTTGCCGAAGCTGGCGCGCGAGCTGGAGAAGCCCAGGCGCGTGGTGCACGCGATGCTCGACGCGCCGCAGCCGGTGGTGTGGTCGCTGGCGCTGGACGAGATCCAGGACACCGGCGTGGTGCTGCGGCCCCGGCTGCCGTTCGACGGGCCGGCGGACTACTCCGGCGTCGAGACGGTGGCGGCGCGGGCCCCCGCGCCGCCGCTGTCGGCGATCCTGGAGCCCATCGCGCTGGACCCCCTGACGGTGGCCGACGATGCGCAGTTCCTGCAGCGCATCGCGGCGCAGCCGAATGTCCCGCCAGCGGTGCGCGACAACCTGGCGAGCCTGTACTGACCCTGCCGGCATGCGAGCGCCACCGGGCGCATGCAGGTGCGGGACGCGGCCCCGCGGACCGGCAGGCCGGGCTGCGCGGGTGCCGCGCAGGCCTGGCTGCCACCGGCACGCAAGGGCATGGCGCCGATGGCGGCGCACCTGACCCCGCCAACCACGCGCGCGCCCGGCGCGCCTGCGCCCCGCCCCTATGCGCGCAGCGGCTAAGCATCCACGCAAAGCTTCGTTGGCGCGCACGGCCCGGCTCTCCACAATGGCCTTTCCCAACCCGGAGTTCGCAGATGGCCACCTTGAGACTGGGCGACACCGCCCCCGACTTCACGCAGCAGTCCAGCCAGGGCACGATCCGTTTCCACGCATGGGCCGGCGACGCCTGGGTCGTGCTGTTCTCCCATCCGGCCGACTTCACGCCGGTCTGCACCACCGAGCTGGGCCGCACGGCGGCGCTGGCGGGCGAGTTCGCCCGGCGCGGCGTCAAGCCGATCGCGGTCAGCGTGGACCCGGTCGACCAGCACCTGCAGTGGATCGGCGACATCGACGCGACGCAGAACACCACGGTCGACTTTCCGATCCTGGCCGACGCGGACCGCACGGTCTCCACGCTGTACGACCTGATCCACCCGAACGCCTCGACCACGGCCACCGTGCGCAGCGTGTTCTTCATCGACCCGGCCAAGACCATCCGCGCCACGCTGACCTACCCGGCCAGCACCGGCCGCAACTTCGACGAGCTGCTGCGCGTGATCGACTCGCTGCAGCTGACCGACAGCCACAAGGTGGCCACGCCGGCCGACTGGAAGGACGGCGACGACGTGGTGATCCTGCCCAGCCTGCAGGACCCGGCCGAACTGGCCGAGCGCTTCCCGAAGGGCTTCCGGACGGTGCGGCCCTACCTGCGCATCACGCCGCAGCCGAACCGGTGACGCCGCCGGCCTGCGCATCACGCCGCAGCCGGACCGCGAACCCCGCCGGCCTGCGCACCAGGCGGCGCAGGCCGATCGAGGGCGGCGCGCCGCGGCGCTATGAACCGGCCGCGCCGGCTGGCGCGGCAAGGCGCTGGACCGCCTTCAGCGTACGCTCCACATGCGCCTCGGGGTCCGCGCCCTCATGCGCGAAGGCGACCTTGCCGTCCTTGCCGATCACGTAGGAGATGCGGTCGGCCATGCCGGGCCGCGCGGCGAGCTGCGCGTCGTAGGCGCGGATGACCTGGGCGCCGGCGTCGGCCGCCACCGCGAACTTGTTGCGGCAGGCCTCGACCGAGAAGCGCTGCAGCGTGCCGATGTCGTCGGCCGAGACGCCGATGACCGTGGCGCCGAGCGCGGCGAAGCGCTCGCTGGCCTCGGCGAACAGGTGCGCCTCGAGCGTGCAGCCCTGCGTGAACGCCTTCGGGAAGAAGTACAGCACCACCGGCCCGCGCCCCAGCGCCTCGGCCAGCTGGAAGCGGAAGGTCTGGCCGCCCAGCGCGGCCTCGGCGCCGAACGCCGGCGCGGCGTCGCCGGGCTGGAGCGCGGCCTGCGCGGACGCGGCGGTGAACACGCAGGCGGCCAGCACGGCCGCGGCGCGCAGGGAGGATGGCAGGGTCATGGCGGTGGTCTCCAGGGCAGCGGGTACGCGGGCAGTGTGCCACCGCGGCCGGGCTGGCCCGGCGCGCCGGCCGCAATGCCCACGCCCGCAGGTATTCCGGGCACCCGGGGACGGCCGGCGCGGTGGATGCCCGCGATCGCAGGCATTCCTACCGTGGCGCGGCGGCCCATGCCCAGGGCCTGCGAGCACTACGGCGGGGGTGCCCTGCGCAAGCGCGCGCGCCTCGCGTCAGGCCGGCACGGGCAGTTGCCAGGCCGAGATCTCCTGCGCCGCCGCCTCCACCGCCTGCGCGATGGCGCGGCGCCGCGCCGTGCTCTTGCCGGGATGGATGTAGACCGCCACCAGCGCGCCCAGCACCACGTCGCCGGCGCCGCGCACCAGCGTGGCGGCGGCGCCCACGCCGTCGATGCCCTCGCCGTGGCCTTGCACCGAGTCCGTGCGCCGCAGCAGCTCCAGGCTCTGCCGCAACTGCTGCGGGTCGCCGAAGGTGCGCGAGGTGCGCCGCTCCAGCGGCCTGGCCAGCACCTGGCGCCACAGTGCCGCGTCCGCGTGGGCCAGCAGCAGCCGCTGCGAGGCGCCCATGTGCAGCGGCAGCCGCGTGCCGGTGCGCGAGGTCACGCGCGCATCCAGCTCGGCGTCGGCCACGGCCAGCGTCACGGCCTCCAGGCCGTCGCGCACCACCAGCTTGACGGTTTCGCCGACGGTGCGCGCCAGGCGCTGCATCACCGGCCGCGCCAGCGTCACCAGGTCGCGCGGCGCCTGCACCTGCGCGCCGAGCCGCGCCAGCGCCGGGCCCAGGCGGTACAGCCCGTCGCGGCCCGGCGCGGCCTGCAGGAAGCCGTGCGCCAGCAGCACGCGCACGACGCGGTAGAGCGTGGCGCGCGGCATGCCGGTGGCCGCGGCCAGCGCCTGCGCGCCCAGGCCGTCCGGCGTCGCCGACAGCGCCAGCAGCAGCTGCACCGCGCGTTCCACGGCGGGGGCGCCGCTGTCGGCGGGCGCGGACCTGGCTTGACGTGCTGCTTCCATGCTTCCTATATTGGATCGTATGCGATAGGCAGTATCGCATATGAGACCAGCAACCGAAGGAGACGCGATGACCGATGCCCCGCCCCGGCTTCAGAAGGAAGCCATGATGATGAAGCTCGATGCGCTGATCGCGGCGCGCGAGGCCATCCCCGACGCGCCGTTTCCCATGCCCGTGGCCGAACTGCTGCGCCGCTACGAGCAGACGCAGGCGGCCGTGGTCTGCGACGTGCTGCGCGAACATTGCCTGCTCGACCAGGCCTTTCCCGGCCGATTGCAGGCGCTGCGGCCCGAGAAGACCGTCGCCGGCATCGCGTTCACCGTCAAGAGCGCGCCCAATACGCGCATCAGCGGCGAGCTGACCTTCCGCGGCCAGATGCTCGACGCGATGGGCGAGCACGCCTTCGTGGTCTGGGACACCTCGGGCGACGAGCGCGCCACGCTGTGGGGCGGCGTCATGACCGCCACCGTCAAGGGCAAGGGCGTGCGCGGTGCGCTGGTCGATGGCGGCATCCGCGACACGGCCCAGATCGTCGCGGCCGATTTCCCGGTCTACTACCGCTACCGCAGCCCCAACGGCAGCCTGTCGCGCTGCCTGATCACGCACTACCAGCTGCCGGTGCAGATCGGCGACGTGTTCGTGCGTCCCGGCGACGTGATCCTGGCCGATGCCGACGGCGCGGTCTGCGTGCCCCGCGAGCTGGCGGTCGCGGTGCTGGAACGGGCCGAGGCCGTGATCGCCAACGAGAAGAAGATCTTCTCCTGGGTGGCCGAGGGCCAGACCATCGAACAGATCACGGCACAGGGCGGCTATTTCTAGCCGCCGCACCGCGAACGGGAGACACGCATGCGACACGCTCTTTCCCTGCGCCGGCGCGCCGTGCTCGGCGCCGGCCTGGCGCTGGCTGCCGGCGCCACGCGGGCCCAGGCCGCGCCCTGGCCCAGCCAGCCGATCAAGATCCTGGTCGGCTTCCCGGCCGGGGGCGCTTCCGACGTCATGGCGCGGCTGATCGCCGCCAAGCTCAGTGCCGGCCTCGGCGGCCATCCGGTGATCGTGGACAACCGGCCCGGCGCCGCCGGCACGCTGGCCGCCTCGCTCACGGCGCGCGCGCCGGCCGACGGCTACACCCTGGTGCTGGCCTCGCCCACGGCCATCACGCTGGCGCCCTCGACCATGCAGGGCAAGCTCGGCTACGCGCCGGACAAGGATCTGGTGCCCATCAGCATGGTGGCCAGGTACCCGTTGTTCCTGGTAGCGCACCCGCAGCTCGGCGTGAAGAACGCGGCCGAGCTCGTGGCCAAGGCGCGCGCGAACCCGGGCAAGATCAACTTCGCCTCGTTCGGCACCGTGACCAGCGGCGGCCTGGCGGTCGAGCAGATCAAGCTGATGGCCGGCATCGACGTGCTGCACGTGCCGTTCAACGGCAGCGCGCCAGCGCTGCAGGCGCTGATGGGCGGCAACGTGGACCTGATGTTCGACACCGCCGTCACCGCGCTGCCCAACATCCGCGCCGGCAGGCTGGTCGGCCTGGGCGTGGCCAGCCTCGCGCGCAGTCCGCTGGCGCCGGAGTTGCCGACCGTGGCCGAGGGCGTGCCCGGCTTCGAGGCCGACAGCTGGAACGGCCTGATGGCGCCGGCCGGCACCCCGCAGCCGGTGATCGCGCGCATCCAGGCCGAGGTGGCGAAGTTCGTGCACGAGCCGGACGTGAAGGAGCGCTTCGCCACGCTCGGCGCGGACCCGCTGGGCAACACGCCGGCGGAGTTCGCACACTTCATCCAGGAGGAGACGGCGCGCTACGCGCGGCTGGTGCGCGAGGCCGGGATCAAGGTGGAATAGCCGCCGCCCAGGACGGGCAGCGCAAACGAGGGCAGCCGTTCCGGTGACCGGCACCGGCCAGGCCGGGCGGCCCTTCTCGCGCCGGCCCGCCACCGGGCGCACGCTGTTCGACCTGTTCGACCTGCGCCCGCCCGTCTTCGCGGCCAAGGAATCCGATCTGCGCCGCGGCGCCGAGCGCGCCTGCCTCTCGCTGGCCGCGGCCGGCACGCGCATCAAGCGGCTGGCGGACGACCTCGGCGCCAAGCTGCCGTACCGCGAACCCCAGGGGGCAGAGCCCACGCCGGCCGGCCGGCGGCGCGCTGCAGCCCCCGTGCGCACTCAGCGCTGCTGCCCCCAGCGCCGCACGGTCAGCCGCTCCAGCGTCGCGAAGCCCAGCGTCTCCACGGCCAGGCCGATCAGCACCACCGTCACCAGGCCGGCGAACACGCGGTCGGTGTAGAGCTCGTTGCGGTTCTGGAAGATGTACCAGCCCAGCCCGCCCTGCCCCGAGCTGGCGCCGAACACCAGCTCGGCCGCGATCAGCGTGCGCCAGGCGAAGGCCCAGCCGATCTTCAGGCCCGACAGGATGGACGGCAGCGCCGCCGGCACCAGGATCTGCAGCACGTAGCGCAGGCCCTTCAGGCCGTAGTTGCGCCCGGCCATGCGCAGCGTCTCGGGCACGCCCTGGAAGCCGGCGAAGGTGTTGAGCGCCAGCGGCCACAGCACCGAGTGGATCAGCACGAACACCAGGCTGCCCCGGCCCAGGCCGAACCACAGCAGCGCCAGCGGCAGCAGCGCGATGGCCGGCAGCGGGTTGAACATCGCGGTCAGCGTGGCCAGCAGGTCGCGCCCGAGCTGCGTCGACACCGCCAGCGTGGTCAGCGCGAAGGCCAGCAGCACGCCGGCCGCGTAGCCCTGCAGCAGCACCGACAGCGACAGGCCCACGCGCGCCGGCAGCTCGCCGCTGGCGATGCCCTCGGCCAGCGCGCGCGCCGTGGCGCCGAAGGTCGGCAGCAGCAGGTCGTTGTCCTGCCAGCGCGCCGCCAGCTCCCACAGCAGCGCCAGCGCGAGCAGGATCAGGCCGCGGCGCAGCCAGGCCTGCTGCCACAGGCGGGTGGTCCAGGGCAGCGCGCGCTCGACGCTGCCGGCGGTGTAGGGCTGCAGCCGCCACTCGGCCTCGGGCCGCACGGGCGGATCGAGCGCGGTCACCGGCGTACCTCCCCCCGTACGGGCTGCGGCGCGAGCACCTTGGTGCGGCCGGGCGGTACTCATGCCGCCACCTCCTCGAACAGCAGGTGGTGGATGTGCCGGGCCTTGGCCTGGAACGCGGCCCCGCCGGTGCTGTGCAGCCCGAAGTCGTGGCTGTTGATCTCCGCGCGCATGCGGCCCGGGTGCGGCGACAGCAGCGCGATGCGGCTGCCGACGACCAGCGCCTCCTCGATCGAGTGGGTGACGAACAGCAGCGTGAAGCGCACCTCGTCCCACAGCGCCAGCAGTTCCTCCTGCATCCGGCGGCGCGTCAGCGCGTCCAGCGCGGCGAAGGGCTCGTCCATCAGCAGCACGCGCGGCTGCATGGCCAGGGCGCGGGCGATCGCCACGCGCTGCTTCATGCCGCCGGACAGCTGGTGCGGATGCACGTCGGCGAACTTCGCCAGGCCGACCTTGTCCAGATAGTGCAGCGCGCGCTCGGCGGCTTCGCGGCGGCCCGCCGTGCGCGAGGCCAGCAGCGGGAACATCACGTTCTCGCGCACGGTCTTCCACGGCGGCAGCTGGTCGAACTCCTGGAACACGACGATGCGGTCCGGCCCGGGGGCGGCCACGCGGCGGCCGTCGAGCCGGATCTCGCCCTCCACCGGCGCGATGAAGCCGGCGACGGCCTTGAGCAGCGTCGACTTGCCGCAGCCGGAAGGCCCCAGCAGCACGTAGCGTTCGGCCGCGTGCACCTCGAAGCCGACGCGGTGCGTGGCGCGCACCACGCGCCCGGGGGTGCGGTACTCCAGGCTCACGCCGTCGACCTGCAGCAGCGGCTGCGGCGCGGCCGCCTGCTGCACGGGCGGCCGGGCGGCCGCGCCCGGACTGCGCAGCGGCACGGCCGGAGCGGCGCGGCGCAGGGCCAGCGCGTCCACCGTCAGTTCCCCGCCGCGCTGTGCGCGTCGTCGAAGAAGTAGTCGCGCACGGACGCGGGCTTGTTGCGGATCGCGCCGACGCGGTGCATGAACTCGGCCAGCGCGTAGGTGTTCTGCGGCGCGGTCTTGAACTGCACCTCGGGGTTCCTGATGATGGACAGCAGCAGGTCGCGGTCGATCCTGGCGTTGCCGACCTTCAGGTAGATGTCGGCGGCCTGCTCGGGGTGGGCCGTGATGAACTGCGCGGCCTCGTCCAGCGCGTCGATGAAGGCCTTGTAGGTCTTGGGGTTCTCGCGGCGGAACTTCTCGGTCGCGTACAGCACCGAGGCCGAGGCCGGGCCGCCCAGCACGTCGTAGGACTTCAGCACGATGCGGGCGTTCGGGTTGCCGGCCAGCTCCTGCTCCTGGAACGGGGGGGTGCCGAAGTGGCCGGTGATCTCGGTCCCGCCCTTGATGAGGGCCGCCGCGGCGTCCGGGTGCGGCACGGCCACGCTGATGCGGTCGAGCCGGGCGAAGTCCTTGTCGCCCCAGAGCCGGGCCGAGGCCATCTGCAGCACGCGCGACTGCACCGACACGCCGACCGCCGGCAGGGCGATGCGGTCCTGGTCGGTGAAGTCGGCGATCGATGTCACGGCCGGGTTGTTGGTGACCAGGTAGTACGGGAAGTTGCCGAGCGAGGCCACGCCCTTGACGTTCTGGCGGCCCCTGGTGCGGTCCCACAGCGTCAGCAGCGGACCGACGCCGGCGCCGGCGATCTCGATGTTGCCCGACAGCAGCGCGTCGTTGACGGCCGCGCCGCCGGACAGCGTGACCCACTCGACCTGGGCCTCCACCCCGGCGGCCCGGGCGTGCTTCTCGATGAGCTTTTGCTCCTGCGCGACGTTCAGCATCAGGTAGACGATGCCGAACTGCTGGGCGATGCGGATGCGGCCCTCGGCGTGGGCGGCCAGGCTGCCGGCGAGCAGTGCGGCGCCGGTGGCGAGGGCGGCGAGGCGGCGGGTGATGCGGTGCATGGGGGCGGTTCTCCAGGGTGAGCGCTGCCTGCCCGCGCGGCGGCGCGGGCGCGGCAGGCGGTTCGGGCGGTCCTCAGAAGGGCGTGTCGCCCTCGATCGTGGTGCGGTAGAGCTTGCGGCGCTCGGTGTCCGGCGTGCCGGCCGCCAGGTGCACGACCGAGCGGTTGTCCCAGAACACGATGTCGTGCGGCTGCCAGCGGTGGCGCAGCTGGAACGCGGGCTGCACGCTGGCGGCGAACAGCTGGTCCAGCAGCGCGCGGCTCTCGTGCCCGGGCAGGCCGACGATGCGCGTCGTGAAGTGCTCGCTGACGAACAGCGCCTTGCGCCCGGTCTCGGGGTGCGTGCGCACCACCGGGTGCACGACGGGCCGGACCTCGTCGAGCTGCGCCTGCGTCAGCGCCGGCCGCCAGGGGTTGCGCGCGCGCAGCTCGTCGTAGCGGGCCAGGTAGCTGTGCTCGGCGCGCAGCGTCGCCAGGCGCGACTTCAGCGCGTCGGGCAGCGCCTCGTAGGCGGCGTGCTGGTCGGCGAACAGCGTGTCGCCGCCGACGCGGGGCAGCTCCTGCGCATGCAGCAGCGATCCCAGGCTGGGCTTTTCCTTGTACGACAGGTCCGAGTGCCAGAAGTGGCCGGCATCGCCCAGGCCGATGGGCTCGCCGTTCTCGCGGATGTTGGAGACGACCAGCACCTCCGGATGGCCGGCCAGCTGGAACTTCTTCTGCACGTGGAT
This sequence comes from Pseudorhodoferax sp., assembly GCF_047601025.1. NCBI lineage: Bacteria > Pseudomonadati > Pseudomonadota > Betaproteobacteria > Burkholderiales > Comamonadaceae > Pseudorhodoferax > Pseudorhodoferax sp. Next base: position 3,775,994 of record NZ_JASGJZ010000001.1, on the reverse strand, counting down.
CTGCAGCGGGCCGAAGCGGCGGCTGAAGGCGACCTGCTGCGCGGGCGTGATGCGCTGGTCGCGCAGCACGAGCACGTGGTGGTCCAGGTGGGCGCGGTGCAGGCGCGCGAAGTCGGCGGCGTGGAGCGGCCGGGCGAGGTCCAGGCCCAGCACCTCGGCGCCGAAGGGCGCGGGCAGGCGGCGGATGTCGAAGTCCTGGATGGGCACCTCGGACACGGGCGGGGAATCGAGCAAGGCGGACATGGCTGGCAGGCGTGGAGCTGTACGGTGCAGCGAGGCTGGCACTGTAGGCGGCGCCCCTGGCGCGGCCAACGACTGTTTACCTGCTTGCTTATGCGCAAATCTTCTGTGCGGCGCCTGTCGACTGCACGGGGGCATGCGGCGCCCCCCGGACATGGGAACGGCCCGTGGCCCGTGGCCCGTGGCCCGTGGCCCGTGGCCATACGGACCTTGCGCGCATCCACAAGTTGCAGGAGGCGGAACGCCGCGCAAACGCGCAACATCGGGCTTCCGGAGGACCCACCATGGCACACACCGCACTGTGCATCGGCATCGACGACTATCCCGGCACCGGCATGGACGGGGTCGGCTGCGTCCACGACGCGCCGGACTGGGCCGAGGCGCGGCGCGCCGTGTCCACATGATCACGCCGGCGCCACCGCGGCGGGCGGCCCGCGACGACGACGGCAGCGGCGGCATGCTGCCGGCTGCTGCTGCTGCCGCCGCAACCGCAACCGTACAGCCCGGGCCCGGCGCGGCCGTGGAGCGACTGCACGTGCGCATCGTCCACGGCGGGCTCGACTACGCGCGCTTTCCGCTGCTGATCGGCCACCACATGAACGAGGGCCTGAGCGCGGCGGGCCGGCGCGTGGACGCCAAGCTCGGCGGCCAGCTGCAGTGCGCGATCGACCTCAAGCTGTTCGTCGGCGCGCTGCGCACGGCCCAGTACCTGCGGCCCAACAACCATGGCGCCGGGCCGCCGGCGTATGCCGGCGCCGTGGTGCTGGGCCTGGGCGCGATCGGCGAGCTCACGCCCACCGGCCTGGCCGAGACCGTCACGCGCGGGGTGCTGCGCTATGCGTTCGAGCACGTCTACCGCGACCCCTTCGCCGCGCCGCGCGGCAGCCCCTGCGCGCTGCGCCTGTCCAGCGTGCTGCTGGGCACCCAGCTGCAGGCGCTGGCGACCGGCGACGCGCTGACGGCGCTGCTGCAGGGCGTCTGGCGGGCCGACCAGCTGATCGCGGGCATGAACCGCTCCGGCCGCCAGGTGCGGCTGGCCGAGCTGGAGATCATCGAGATCGACGAGAGCCGCGCCCTGGACGCCGCCTACGAGCTGCGCCGGCTGCTGAACCGCTCCGAATGGCGCGAGCGCTGCGACTGGCCGGACGGCCTGCTGGAGACGCGCGAAGGCGCGACCAGCGGCTACCGCCGCCATGCCGGCACGCCCGTCTGGCAGCGCCTGATCGTGCGGCAGGACACCGACGGCGGCCTGGGCTTCGCGCTGATCGGCGAGCAGGCGCGCGTGGAGGCCACGCAGGTGCAGTCCGACGTGGCGAGCCTGCGCCGCTTCATCGACCGCGTCAGCGACGACAGCGCCGCGCCCGGCGACCCGATCGAGCGCGGCACCGACCCGGTGCTCGGCGCCGTGCTGTTCCAGCTGCTGCTGCCGCAGCCGCTGCAATCGCGCATGACCAGCCTGGACGACACCGTGCTGGTCGTCGACGACACCACCGCCGCCTACCCCTGGGAGCTGCTGACGCCGCCGCCGCAGCTGTCCGACGACGACACGGCGCGGCCGATCGCGGTGCAGGCCGGCCTGGTACGCCAGCGCGTGACCAACGAGTTCCGCCAGCTGCCGCGCCTGCACACGGGCTTCCGGGCGCTGGTGATCGGCGCGCCGGACACGGGCGGCTGGCTGGACGAGCACGGCCGGCCCCTGCACTTCAACGACCTGCCCGGCGCGCGCGCCGAAGCGCACGCCGTGCTGCAGCTACTGAAGGACGATCCGTCGCGCGCCTGGGCGCACAACAGCTGCATCGGCCCGCCGCCCACCGCGCAGCCGGCACCGCAGGCGTCGCGCGTCGGCTTCGAGCAGGTACGCGTGGCGCTGCTCAAGGAGCCCGTCCGCGTGCTGCACATCAGCGCCCACGGCGTGGTCGACCAATGGGTCCGCCGCAGCGGCAGCGGGGCCGACGCGCGCGCCGTCCGCAAGACCGGCGTGGTGCTGTCGGACCAGGAGGTGCTGGGGGCGGTCGACGTCGAGTCGATGAGCTTCACGCCGGAGTTCGTGTTCCTGAACTGCTGCTACTCGGGCCGGCACGGCGAAGGGCTGGTCGCCGGCCAGGGCCCGCGCGCGGCGCTGGCCAGCAGCCTGGCGCTGAAGTTCATCGACATGGGCAGCCGCGCCGTGATCGCGACGGGCTGGCAGATCGACGACGAGGCGGCGCTGGACTTCGCGCGCGCGTTCTACGCCGAGCTGCTGGGCGGGCGCCGTTTCGGCGAAGCCGTGCGCCTGGCCCGCGCCGCCGTCTACGCAACCCACGGCGAGCTGACCAACACCTGGGGCGCCTTCCAGTGCTACGGCGATCCGAACTGGCGCCTGGAAGGCGGCCGCCAGGCCGGCGGCAGCGACGTCCCCTGCCTGCGCGATGCGCACGCCACCGTCAGCCCCGGCGAACTGGCGGCCCGGCTGGCCCAGGTGCAGGCGACCGCCGGCGGCGAGCGGCCCGAGGCCGTGGCGCAGCAGCTCGACCAGCTGATCGACCGGCTGCGCGGCGACCCGCTGCGCGCCGCCTGGCTGCAGGATTCGCGCGTGCTGGCCGAGGCCGGCCTCGCCTACCGCGAGCTGGGCCGGTTCGAGACGGCCGCCGGCTTCCTGCAGCGCGCGGCGCGCGGCATCGGCTCGCAGATGCGCATCGGCGACATCGACACGCTGGTGGACGCGCTGGTGCGCGTGGGCACCGGGCCCGACCGCCCCTCGGCCCGCGCCGCGGCGCAGCTGCTCGAACAGCTGGACCAGCTGGGCGGCGGCGACGCGGGCCGCTGGCCGCTGGCTGCGCACGAGCCGGAACTCGGGCCGAGCTGCCTGTCCGAGCGCGAATGCCTGCGCGGCGCGCTGGCGCTGCGCGCGGCCCATGCGCAGGACGGCTCCGAGGGCTTCGCCCACGCGCTGGGCGTCGCCGCCACCGCCTACGCCAGGGCCTACCGCATCAAGCTGGCCGAAGGCGACACGCCGGACCGGCGCGCACAGGCGCTGTCGGGCGCGCTGCTGTCGGCGGCCCTGCTGGCCTTGCTGGACGGTCCCGCGGCGGCGCGCGGCGCGCTGCAGGGCGCCGCCCCGGACGCGCGGCCAGACGCCCCGCCGGACTGGCACGGAGCCGCGCGCCAGCTGCTGCGGGACCTGGGCTGCGCCTCGGCCTGCCGCACCACGTTCTGGCAGCACGCCAACGGCGTGGAGCTGCGCACCGCCTGCGGGCTGTTCGCGCACGCCCTGGGCGGCACCACCGGACCGCCGGAAGACGACCTGGACATCGTGCGCGGCGAGATCCGGCGCCTGCTGCACCTGTGGCCCTCGCCCTCGCAGCTGGAAGGCACGCGTTTTCGCTTCCAGCTGGTCGAGCGGATCGCCGCCACGCTGCCGGCCGGCGACGCGGCGGCGGCCGCCATCGGCACGCTGGTGCGCGAGGCCCTGGACCTGCTGCAGCCGGAACGACGCGAGATCGGCTGAGCTTCCTGCAACGCAGGGGCAGCGTCGGCGTGGCATGCTCGCGCCATGCGTTGGCTGCCCTCCTCCCTGTTCGCCCCGCGCCGCCCAGCCCTGAACCTCGCGCTGCAGGGCGGCGGCGCCCACGGCGCCTTCACCTGGGGCGTGCTGGACGCGCTGCTGGAGGCCGACCGCTTCGCGATCGCCGGCGTCAGCGGCACCAGCGCCGGCGCCGTCAACGCGGTGCTGCTGGCGCAGGGGCTGCGCCGCGGCGGCCCGGCCGAGGCGCGCGCCGCGCTGGACGCGTTCTGGACCGCGCTGGGCAGCAGCCTGCCGTTCGAGTGGCTCACCCAGGGCCAGGACGATGCGCTGGGCTTCAACCCGCTGGCACGGCTGATGCTGCGCGTGTCGCAGCTGTTCGCGCCGCACGAGCTGAACCCGCTGGGCCACGACCCGCTGCGCGAGCTGCTGCTGCAGCACGTGGACTTCGCATCGCTGCGCGCCGGCGGCCCGCCGCGGCTGGCGATCGCCGCCACGCGCGTGGACAGCGGCCGCCTGCACGTGTTCGACAACGCGGCCATGTGCGTGGAGGCGGTGCTGGCCTCGGCCTGCCTGCCCACGCTGCACCACACGGCCGTGGTGGACGGCGAGCCCTACTGGGACGGCGGCTACAGCGCCAACCCGGCCCTGCAGCCGCTGCTGGCCGACCCACGCTGCGCGGCCGACACGCTGCTGGTGCTGCTGGCGCCGCGCCGGCACGAGCACACGCCGCGCCAGCGCCGGGAGATCGCCGAGCGCGCGATGGACATTGCGTTCCAGGCGCCGTTCCTGCGCGAGCTGGACCTGCTGGCCGCGCTGCAGGCCGATGCCGGCCGGCGGCTGTGGCCGGCCACCGGGCTGGCGGGCCGGATCGCGCAGGCACGCTGGCACCTGGTCGACGGCGGGCCGGTGCTGGCCGCGCTGCGCGGCGAGACGCGGCTGATCGCGCACCTGCCGTTCCTGCGCCGGCTGCGCGATGCGGGGCGCGCGGCCACGCAGCAGTGGCTGGACGGCCCGGCGGGCCAGGTGGGACGGCGCAGCAGCGTGGACCTGCAGGCGCTGGCCGCCGGCTGAGAAGCCGCGGGCGCCGCCGGTCCGGCGGCACGGACGGCTGCGCCGCCGCCGGGGCGCTCAGCGCGGCGCGCCGGCCGGCCGCGCCGCCTCTCACGCACCGCGGGGACTCCGGTCGCCCCAGGGCCACACGGCGCGCAGCAGCCGCGGCCTCCAGGTCAGCGCCAGCGCGACGACCGGCGCCGCAGCGGCCAGCAGCATCACCCAGACCAGCGCTGCCATGGAGGGAACATCCGCCACGAGGCACAGCCCGGCCGACACCAGCAGCCCCGCGGTGCCGAGCATGCGCAGCATGATGCGCACGCCGGGCGCGGGCCGCGTGCCCCCGTGCACCTGGCGCCAGTGCCCGTCCATGGCCAGCGCCAGCCAGGCGAAGCCGACGACGTTCGCCAGGGCCGCGCCGGCCAGCCACATCCAGCTCGGCTCAGACATGCCGCACCCCGGCAGTGGCCAGCGCGGGCTCGCCGGATTCGGCGGCCCCCGCCCGCTCGGCGCCACGGTCCCGCCGCGCCAGCCTGCGCGCCGCGAAGCCGGCGAGCGCCGCCGTCGCCAGCAGGCTCAGGTCCGCCCCCGCGACCGGCCAGTACGTGCTGGTGAACACGGTCCTGAGCAAGTGGTCGCCGGTGGTCAGCCAGTTCACCCCCACGGCCGCCACCGCGATCGCGGCGATCGCCCAGCATTGCTCGCTCCAGGCCCGCAGGTAGCCGTCCCGGCGCTGCCGCAGCACCCGCACCATCGCGTGCAGCGCGCACAGCAGCCAGGCGCCGTAGAACGCATACACCTCCAGATCGCGGCTGGCGATGCCCGCCAGCTGCACCCGGTTGTCCAGGCACCGGTTGGCGAGGAGGAAGGCCCCGGTCGCAGCCACGATGCCGGTGACCGCGGCGATGCTCAGCACGTTCATCCACGCCACGTTGGCGCGCGGGCCGCGCTTGCTCTTGTTGCGTGCCTGGGTCCAGTGCAGCAGGCCGGTGGCGATCATCGCGCAGGCGCCGAGCCCGCCGAGGAAGTACAGCCAGCGCAGCAGCCAGTGCTCGAACTGGAGATAGTGCATCCCGCCGATGAAGTTCCACACGTTGACGGTCGGCGACGCCTGGAACGGCTGCAGCGGCTCCCCCGTGGCCAGCGAGAAGCGCTGGTTGTCGATGGACAGGGCGACGCTGCGGTCGCTGCCCTGGCGCAGCGCGACGATGCCGCCGGCATCGCCGGGGTTGGTGACCCGGACCATGTACACCGACCCGGGCCCCCACGTCCGCTCGGCGGCGGCGACCATCGGGTCGATCGGCACCATGCCGGCGGGCTCGCCCACCTTCGGCGGCTTGACCCGTCCCAGCCCCTCGGCCAGGAACAGGCGCCGCGCCGGGTTCTGGGCCCGCTCGCCCCCTTCGGCACGGCCGCCTTCGGCCCGCCGGCCGCGCGCCTCCGCACGGGCGCGCGGTGCCTCCGGTGCCGCGCGCCGGGCCTGCGGGCCGGAGGCGGACGACGCGGCCGGCGCGCGGAAGACGCCCTCCGGCGCCTGCGGGAAGTAGATCAGGTGCGCGATGACCAGGCCCGACAGCGTGATGGCCAGCGTGAACGGCAGCAGCACGACGCCCGTCACGTTGTGCACGTCCAGGTTCGCCCGCCCGAAGCTGCGGAACAGCCTGAGCGTGAAGAACTCGGCGAAGATCTTGCGGTGGATCACGATCCCCGAGATCAACAGGCACAGCATGCCCATGCTCGCGATCCCGACCAGCAGCGCACCGACGTTGTTGCCGCCGCGCAGCGTCAGGTTGTGGTGGAACGGGTAGATGAAGTTGCTGGCGCCGCGGGTGTTCGAGGCCGCGAGCGGTTCGAGCGTGGCGGGGTGGAAGCGGTCCCGTGCCGGGATGTGCGATTCCTCGGAGTCATAGCCCAGGGTCAGGAACGGCTGGCGCTCGCTGGGCAGCAGGATGCTCCAGGCCGAGGCATCCGGGGCGCGCGCCCGCAGCATGGGCACGATGTCCCGGTCCACGGACAGCCCGGGCGCGCCGCGCAGGTCGATCCGCGTGTTCGGCATCATCCACCGATCGATCTCCTTGTCGAAGACGGACAGCGTGCCGGTCCAGAAAATGGCGAAGAGCAGCGCACCGAGCACCAGGCCGGCCCAGGTGTGGACCAGGTCCATGCGGACGCGGAATCCGTCCTTCATGGCTTGCCTCCCAGCATCCAGGCGCCGAGCAGGGCCAGCCCCGCCAGGCCGCCGGCGCAGAGCCAGGTGCGCAGCACGCCCCGGCGTGAGAAGGCCCAGAGCAGGATGAGCAGCAGGTAGAGAAAGCCGGCCATGCTGGCCGCCATCACGGCGTCGGGGAAGGTCATGCCCGCGCGGCGGAGCACGATGCCGGTCACGTCGACCAGGCGCGCGCTGGCCAGGTAGGCCAGCAGGCAGATGGCCACGGCGTGCACGGTCCAGCCGGCGCGGCCCAGCACGGCCGCGCCGGCTGTCGCGGCCGGTGGTTTGCTCCGGGGAGCGGATGGTGTGGAAGGCGTCATGGGTGTCGGGTCGTTGGGTGCCGGGAAGTGCCGGACGCGGTTCAGAACCGCCCCCTGACGCTGGCGTAGTAGCTGCGCCCGCGCTCCGAGTAGCGGTAGGCCCCGGTCTCGCTGGTCACCTTGAAGCGCTTCTGGTCGGTGATGTTGTCGACCGTGAAGCTGAAGGTCAGGAAGCGGTTGAGCGCGTAGCTCAGGCCCGCGTCGAGCGTGACCAGGTCCTTGTCGCTCTTGCTGACGGTGTTGTCGTCGAAGCTGACGGCGGTGATCTGCCCCTCGTAGTTCAGCCTCAGAAAGCTCCGCAGCGCGTCGCTGGGGCGATAGTCGAGCGTCATCGAGCCGTTGTGCTTCGGAATGCCAACCAGCGAGTTGCCGTCGAGCCGGGCCAGCGTGTCGCCGAAAGATCGCGGGCCCGCCGGCGTGTCGATCGTCACGTTGCCGGCGTCGATCCGCGAATGGGTGTAGGTGTAGTTGGCCTTCAGGCTCAGCGTCTTGTCGACCGCCCACTTGCCGTCCAGTTCGATGCCGCGGATGTTCGCGCCGTTGACGTTCAGCCAGGTGCCCCAGGCCGGGCAGTTGCGGGTTCCGACGGCACCCGCGTCGCAGTAGGCGGCGATTCGGCGGCCGTTGGCGTCGTCGAAGAAGTAGCCGTTGGTATTGACGATCTTGTTGTCGAACTTGTTGAAGAACAGCGTCAGGCCACCGCTCAGCGACTCGTCGCGGGTGTAGTGCGAGCTGATCTCGAAGTTCGTGCTCTTCTCGGGCCGCAGGTCCGGGTTGCCGAGGATCAGGAACTGGCTGGTGCCCCCGCCGCGCTGGGACGCCGTGGTGCCGTCGATCTGCGTGATCTTCGGGCTCTTGTAGCCCGTGGCGACGCCGCCCTTGAAGGTCCAGTGGCTGTCGTGGTTGTAGACCAGGTAGGTCCTGGGCGAGAACTGCTTGCCGAAGAACTCGTTGTCGGTCAGGCGCGCGCCGAGGGTCAGGAAGAGCCGCTGGCTCAGCAGCTCCCATTCGTCCTCGGCGAAGTAGGCCCGCTCGGTGAGCCTGCGGGTGCCGTAGTTGCCGCTGCGCCCGCCTCCCAGGTCGCTGTTCGTGAGCCGGTCGTTCGTCCACTGGGTGCCGAGGCTCAGCATGTGGTCGCCGATCCCGGTCACGAACTTGGCGTCGCCCACCTTGTTCGTCGAGCCGGTCGTGTAGGGGGTGTTGGACGGATGGGTCAGCCGTTCGTAGTCCTCCTGGTAGTACTTCAGCTCCAGCCTTCCCAGATCGAACCGCGCGTTGTAGGCGGCGCCCCAGGTGTCCCGGTTCCATTCCCGGTCGGCGATGCCGGCCGTCGGCAGCAAGGTGCCGCCCGGATTGCCGATGTAGTGCTGGCCGGACTTCGAGTAGTCCAGGGTCAGGTCATGGTTGCGGTGCGGCGTGAACCGCAGCTTGCCGCCGATGGTGTTCTTGGTCGACTCCTGGTAGCCGCCGTAGTACCGGTCCTCGTCCTGGTGTGTCTCGTTGCCCCACAGGGACAGGCCGACCAGCTCCTTGACGACGGGCCCCGAAAGGTAGAAGTCCTTCTGGGTCTGGTTGCCCATCGCGCCGCTGTCCGGGACGCGCAGGCCGTAGCCGGCGCTGGCGCTCCAGGTCGCGGGCGTCTTCTTGGTGATGACGTTGATGATGCCGCCCATGGCGTCGCTGCCGTACAGCGAGCTCATCGGCCCGCGGATCACCTCGATCCGCTCGATCGCCGACAGCGGCGGGATGTAGTTGCTGTCCAGGTCCTCGTTGTTCAGCTCTCTCGGGTTGCTGGTCTCGGACCGCACCCGCATGCCGTCGACCAGGATCAGCGTGTACCCCTTCTCCATGCCCCGGATCGAGATGCCGCTCTGCCGGCCGGAACCGATCACCGCGACGCCGGGCACCTCCCGCGCGATGTCCTGCAGCGAACTGAACTGCTTGCTCTCGAGTTCCTCGCTTCCGATGACGCTGATGCTGGCGGGGGCATTGCGGATGTCCTGCTCGTAGCCGGCTGCGCTGACGACGCGGACTTCCGCCAGCGTGGCCACCGGCTGCGCCGTGCTCTCCGCGGCTGGCGCAGCCGCAGGCTCCGCCGCCGCTGCGACGGGACGCAGCGCATACGTGCCATCGGCCTGGCGCACGGCCTGCAGGCTCTGGCCCTGCAGCAGCTGCGCGAAGCCTTGCTCGACGGTGAACTGGCCGGACAGGCCGGCACTGCTCCTTCCCTGCGTCAGCGCCGCCGGGGCCGAAAGAAACACCCCCGCCTCTTCGGCAAAGCGGTTCAGCGCCGACGTCAGGCTGCCGGCCGGGATGCTGAAACGCCGCGCCTGCCCGGCGGCGCTCTGCGCCTGGGCGCTCGGCGCCCAGGCCGCGGCGGCGAGCATCGTGGCCGCCGTGGCCAGGTGCACGGCCATCATCACGGGGCGGAGGGCGGCATGCGGGCCAGGGGCCGCGGGCAGCCGGGGAATGCACTGGCGTCCGGGCCCGGGATGCCCGGTGGAACTGCGGCGCAGGGACATGGATGGTTCTCCTCGAAAGTCACGAAACGGCGAGGCGACCATCGAGCGCACAGAACCATCTGCCGCTGCGCGCGCAGCGGCATTCTGGGCTCATGCCTGGGTGGGTACCGCGCGAAGCGGTGCTGCCTGGGGAGGATGGGACGAACCGTCGAACCGACCGTCGCCTCTTCCCTGCTCAATCGAACGAGACCGGAAAAGGGGAACCACGTCCGCCAAAAAATTCTTCCGGACAGCGCATGCGCGCCTGCCGGAAGGCGGCGCGCGGGCCTACCGCGCCTCGACCGTGGTCCACCACGGCAAGGTGCGCCGCACGCGGATCGGCAGCGTCTGCTCCAGCATGGAAAGGGCCCGCTCGACGTCGTCGGTGGGATAGACGCCACTGACCTTCAGGCCCGCCACGTCGCGCGCCACGCTGATGTGGCCATGGCGGTAGCGGCCCAGTTCCTCCAGCAACGCGCCCAGGGGCATGTCGTCCGCCGGCAGCTTGCCCCGGCTCCAGGCTTCCCGCAAGCGGTCGGCATCCTCGAGCGCGGAAATGGCCTGGGCGTCGAACGTGGCGGCCCGGCCCGCCTGGACGCGCAGCGCCTTGCCCGCCTGGGTGCGAATTTCCACCGCGCCCTCGAACACGTCGAGCCGGGTCCGGTCCGCGGCCTGGCGCACGGTGAAGCGCGTGCCCAGGGCCTGCAGCTGCCCGTGGCGGGTGCCCACGTAGAACGGGCGCTGCAGCCGGTCCGCGGCGGTCCGGACCAGGATCTCGCCATCCAGGAGCACCAGCCGGCGCTGGCTGGCCTGGTAGTCCACCTGCATGGCACTGCCGGTATTGAGCCAGATGCGCGAGCCGTCGCCGAGCACCACGTCCCGGCGCTCGCCGACGCCGGTGCGATGGTCGGCGCGCCATGCCACCACCCGCTCAGGCATGGGAAGGTGCCGCCAGCCCAGCCAAGTCAGGACGCCCACGCCCAGCACGCCGGCGGCGGTGCCGAGCGCCTGGCGCCGCCGCGGCGCCACCGTCGACCGCGCCGCGGCGACGCCGGCCACGGCGGCCGCCGTGCCCTGGGGGCCGTGGCCCCGCAGCGGCTCGAACCTGCGGCTCACGCTCTCGATGTGTGCCCAAGCCGACTGGTTCTGCGGCGAGTGCGCCAGCCAGGCGCGCCAGGCGGCCCGGTCGGCCTCGGCGGCGTTCTCGTCGCGCAAGGTCGCGTACCACTGCGCCGCCTGCTCCAGGCTCTGGACGCTGGGCCTGGCCGGCGGTTCGGCGAGGCCGGCGCGCAAGGCGGCCGTACAGGGCTTCACGGCCATGATGCGGACCGGGTCAGGCCAGTCCGGCCTCGATCAGCGCGCACTGGAGCATGCCTTGGGCGATGTATTTCTTGACCATGCGCTCGGAAACGGCCAGTTCCGCCGCGATGTCGCGGTACGGCACGCCGTCCACCTGCGCCATGACGAACGCCCTCGCCGCCTTCCGGGACAGGCGGCCGAGCATCGCGCCGATCTCGAGCAGCGTCTCGATCACGATGGCCTGGTGCTCGGGCGACGGCGCGAACCGTTCGGGCTGGACCGCCAGCGTTTGCAGCCAGGCTTGTTCGATCTCGCGGCGCCGCCAGAGGTCGACGCACAGGCCGCCGGCGGCGGTGCGGAGATAAGCCCGGGCCTCGGCGAAGCTGGCGAAACCCCGGCCGGCCGGCCGGGTCAGCAGCCGGACGAAGGCGTCATGCGCCAGATCCGCGGCATCGGCGGCGTTGCCCAACCGGCGATGCAGCCAGCCCTGCAGCCAGCGGTGGTGGTCGCAGTACAGAGTCTCCAGCGAGGGAGCAGAGGCATCGGCAGAAGCGCTCATAAGCTGTCACCACACCGCCGGGCGCTGCTCCCGCGGACCTGAAAACCCGATCATGTCAAATGAGAATTATTGACAATTATCACATGGATCGCGAATTTTTCGGCAGCTGCCGACCGCCTTCGACCAGCACGCCCTCCTGCGCCCGGGACAGCTCCAGGCCATGCCGGCCATCCATCGGACGGTGCCGGAGCACGGCGCCGAGCTTGGAAGCCATGCATGGATCGATCGCGCCCACGACAGGGTGCGCGTCAAGCCACAGGTGCAGGCGCGTCCGCGGCCCTGGCTTGGTGCCAGGGCGGGGACTGCAACGCCCGCATGGAGGCGTGCCCCGGCCCACAGGGCGAGGCTCCGGGCATGGCATTGGCGATGCGCGTGGACGTTCGTCGGAAATCTCGCGCGGGTGCGAGGGATGGCTGACCGCTTTTCAGCGCAGGAACGCCCACCAGTAGGCGGTGTAGATGCAGTCCATGAGGCCGTCGCAGGGAGCGTCGTGGCGGCCCATGGCGTGGGCGCTGGTGCCGAGCGAGGCACCGATCAGCACGGCGACGGCGAGTGCGCGGGAGCGGGTGACGAGTTGGCGCATGGGAACCTCCGGAGGGGTGTGGCCGCCGGAACATCCCGGCGCGAAGCCATTGTCCGAAGCGGGTCTGCGCCGCGCATCCCACGAACCTGGTAGCGCGGCGCGGTCAGCCGAACCGGTAGCTGGAGACCGACAGCCCGCCGGCGAAGGCATCCTCGTGGTAGACGCGGGTGGCGGGTTCGTGCTCGGCCGCGCCCACCGCCACCATCAGCGGGATCAGGTGCTCCTCGCGCGGGTGCGCGATGCGCGCGGCCGGCGCCTGCGCCCAGTCGAGCAGCGCCTGCGTGCGCGCCGCCGGCGGGCTGTGCAGCAGCGCCTGCGCCAGCCAGTCGTCGAAGGCGCGCGAGGGCACGGCGGCCTGCGGGCCGAACGCGCGCAGGTTGTGGTAGCTCAGGCCGCTGCCGACGACCAGCACGTCCTCGCCGCGCAGCGGCGCCAGCGCACGGCCCAGGGCCAGGTGCTCGGCCGGGTCCAGGCCCTGCCGCAGCGACAGCTGCGCCACCGGCACGTCGGCCTGCGGGTAGATCGCCTGCATCGGCGAGAACATGCCGTGGTCGTAGCCGCGCGCGGGGTCCGCGGCGGCCGGCAGGCCGGCGGCCCGCAGCAGCGCCTGCACGCGCTGCGCCAGCGCCGGCGCGCCAGGCGAGCGGTAGTGCACCTGGTAGGTGTGGGGCGGAAAGCCGTGGTAGTCGTACAGCATGCCGGGCTGCGCGGCGGACTGCACGGTGAAGGCCGGCGCCTCCCAGTGGGCCGAGACCATCAGGACGGCGGCCGGCCGGCGGCCGATCTGGCGCGGCATGTCGGCCAGCGCGGCCTCCAGGCGGGCATAGCGCGCGCCCATCTCGGCCTTCATCCAGGGCCAGGGGCCGCCGCCGTGGGAGATGAAGTAGGTCGGCAGCTTCATGGCATCTGCAGCAGGTCGAGCAGGCGGTGGGCGGCCGGGTCCAGGCCGGCGACGGGCTCGCGCAGCGACTGCAGCAGCCGCTCCACCGCCGGCTGTTGCGGCTGCACCGGGCCGCAGAACAGCGGCGCGCCGTCCTGCGCGATCAGCAGCACCGGGAAGGTCTGGATGTCCAGCACGTCGAGCACGTCCTCGTGCGCGTCCACGTCGATCCAGTGAAAGCGCCAGCGGGGATGGGCGGCGGCCAGGGCGTCGAACCGGGCGCGCCATTCGCGGCAGGCGCCGCACCATTCGGCGCACAGGCAATACACGTGGCGCACGCCGGCGCGGGCGGAGGCTTCGGGGGCGGACATGGCCGCCATCATGCCAAAGCCGCCGCGGCCTGCGCGGGACGGGCGGCCGGCGCGTTCAGGCGGCCAGGCGCAGCCCGGGCGTCGCCGGCTCCTCGTGCGCCGTGCGGCGCAGCACGCGGTCGAGGATGCGCTTCTCGGCCGCGGCCAAGGCCGCGTCGCCGTGCACGCGCGGGCGTGGCAGGTCGATGCGCTGGTCCAGCGCGACGCGGCCGTCCTCGACCAGCAGCACGCGGTCGGCCAGCGCCACGGCCTCCTGCACGTCGTGGGTGACCAGCAGCGCGGTGAAGCGGTGGCGCTGCCACAGGCCTTCGATCAGCCGGTGCATCTCGATGCGCGTGAGCGCGTCCAGCGCGCCCAGCGGCTCGTCCAGCAGCAGCAGCCGCGGCCGGTGCACCAGGGCGCGCGCCAGCGCCACGCGCTGGCGCTGGCCGCCGGACAGGCGCGCCGGCCATTCGCGCGCGCGCTCGGCCAGGCCGACCTGGGCCAGCACCTCCTCGCCGCGCCGGCGGGCCGATGCCGGCAGGCCCAGCAGCACGTTGTCCAGCACGCGCTTCCACGGCAGCAGCCGGGCTTCCTGGAACATGATGCGCGTGCGCGCGTCCAGGCCGGCGACCGCCCGGCCATCGACCGCCAGGCTGCCCCCGCTCGCGGCCTCCAGCCCAGCCACCAGGCGCAGCAGGGTGCTCTTGCCGCAACCGCTGCGGCCGACGATGGCGATGAACTCGCCGGGCGCGACGTCCAGCTGCGTGTTCTGCAGCACGGTGCGGTCGCCGTAGCGCTTGGACAGGTTGCGCGCCTGCAGGCGCACGCCTTCGGTCGGTGGAGTGGTCATGGCATCGTCAGGCGGGTTGGAACAAGGACACGTCCAGCGCATCCACGCGGCGCGGCAGCAGCTTCTCGGCGAAGAAGGCGTCGGCGATCTTCTGCTGCTCGGCCAGCCCCTGCGGCACGGCCGCCCGCACGGCATAGCTGCGCCGGCCGTTGGCCTGCAGCACCGTGGGCAGGTCCACGCCCCAGACCGGCGCCAGCAGCGCGGCGGCGGCGTCGGGGTTGGCCTTGACCCAGCGGCCGGCCCGGGCCAGCTCGTCGTAGAGCACCTGCAGCACGTCGGCGCGGGCCCGGGCGAACCGGGTGCCGGCCAGGTAGTAGCGCTGGTAGGAGGCGATGCCCGTGCCGTCGGCCAGCACGCGCGCGCCGGACTGGCGCTGCGCGGCCGCCAGGAACGGATCCCAGACGACCCAGGCGTCGATGGCGCCGCGCTCGAACGCGGCGCGGCCGTCGGCCGGCGTCAGGTAGGCGGGCGTGATGTCCTGGAGCGACAGGCCGGCCTGCGCCAGCGCGGCGATCAGCAGGTAGTGCGCGCCGGCGGCCTTGGCGAAGCCGACGGTGCGGCCCTTCAGCGCGGCCACGCCGCGCAGCGGCGAATCGGCGCTCACCACGATGGCCTGGGCCGAGGGCGACGGCGCCTCCTGCGCGACGAAGGTCAGCTGCGCGCCGGCGGCCTGGGCGAACACGGGCACGGTGTCGGCCACGTCGGCGCTGAAATCCAGGTTGTCCAGGTTCAGCGCCTCCAGCAGCGGCAGGCCGCTGGTGAACTCGTGCCAGGCGACCTCGGCGTTCAGCGGCGCGAGCCGGCGCTCCAGCACGCCCTGGGCCTTGAGCACCACGGTCAGCGTGGAGGACTTCTGGTAGCCGATGCGCACGGTGGCCGGCGCCGGCCGGGACCGCGCCGCGCCGGCCGCGAGCAAGGGAGCGGCCGCCAGCACGGTGCGGCGGCGCAGCGGGAAGTTCGGATGCGTCATGCGGTGGGCCTCGCGGTTCATCGGCCGTAGCCGGGGTGCCAGCGCAGCCACCAGCGCTCCAGCCCGCGCGCCAGCAGGTCGGCCAGCTTGCCCAGCAGCGCGTACAGCCCGATGCCGACCAGCACCACGTCGGTCTGCAGGAACTCGCGCGCGTTCATCGTCAGGTAGCCGATGCCGGCCTGGGCCGAGATGGTCTCGGCCACGATCAGGATCACCCACATCAGGCCGAGCGAGAAGCGCAGGCCCACGAGGATGGAGGACACCGCGCCGGGCAGGATCACCTCCCGGTAGAGCTGCCAGCGCGACAGGCCGTAGGTGCGGCCCATCTCGATCAGCTGCGGATCGACGTTGCGGATGCCGTGGAAGGTGTTCAGGTAGATCGGGAAGAACACCGACACCGCGATCAGGAACAGCTTGGCCGACTCGTCGATGCCGAACCACAGGATCACGAGCGGGATCAGCGCCAGCGCCGGGATGTTGCGCACCATCTGGATGGTCGAGTCGAGCAGCGTCTCGAAGAAGCGGACCGAGCCGGTGAGCAGGCCCAGCAGCAGGCCCAGGCCGCCGCCGATGGCCAGGCCCAGCAGCGCGCGGCCGGCGCTGACCTTCACGTGCGTCCACAGCTCGCCGGAGGCGGCCAGCGTCCACGCGGCGGCGACCACGTCGACCGGCGCCGGCAGCACGCGCGAGGACAGCCAGCCCTGCGCGGACGCCACCTGCCAGGCCGCGACCAGCGCCACCGGCACGAGCCAGGGCAGCAGTTGGTGCGCGATGCCGGCCAGCCAGGCCGGGGGCGTGCCGGGCGCATCGGCCACGTCGGGCAGCGGCGTGACCTGGGGCTCGCGGACGTCGGAACTCAGCGTGCTCATGGCATGCCTCTCCTCAGCTCTGCGCCGCCAGCCGCGCCGGCGCGTCCAGGTTCGCCACGACCTCGCCGAACGGCCCGGTCACGTGGCCGCCGGCCAGGCGCTCGCGCAGCGCGAGCGGCAGCAGCGGGAACACCAGCTCGGCGAAGCGGTAGGCCTCCTCCAGGTGCGGGTAGCCGGACAGGATGAAGGTGTCGATGCCCAGGTCGGCGTACTCCTGCAGGCGCGCGGCCACGGTCGCGGGGCTGCCCACGAGGGCCGTGCCGGCGCCGCCGCGCACCAGGCCGATGCCGGCCCAGAGGTTGGGGCTGACCTCCAGCGCGGCACGCGAGCGGCTGGACGGCCCGCCGCGGGCACGCGCCTCGGCATGCAGCGCCGCCATGCGCTGCTGGCCCACGGAATCCATCCTGGCGAACGCCGCTTGCGCGCGCGCCACGGTGGCGTCGTCCAGCCGGCTGATCAGCGCGTCGGCCGCGCGCCAGGCCTCGTCCTCGGTCTCGCGCACGATCACATGCAGCCGGATGCCGAACCTGAGCCGCCGGCCGCGCGCGGCGGCGCGCCGGCGCACCTCGTCCAGCTTGGCGGCCACGTCGGCCGGCGGCTCGCCCCAGGTCAGGTAGGCCTCGACCTGCTCGGCCGCCAGCTCCTGCGCGGCCGGCGAGGAGCCGCCGAACCAGACCGGCGGGTGCGGCCGCTGCACCGGCGGGAACAGCAGCCGCGCGCCCTTGACGCGCAGGTGCCTGCCGTCGAAGTCGTAGCTCTCGGTGCCGTGGCTGCGCGCCAGGATCTCGCGCCAGATGCGGATGAACTCGGCCGACTGCTCGTAGCGCGCCG
Organism: Pseudorhodoferax sp.; assembly: GCF_047601025.1. Taxonomy (NCBI): domain Bacteria; kingdom Pseudomonadati; phylum Pseudomonadota; class Betaproteobacteria; order Burkholderiales; family Comamonadaceae; genus Pseudorhodoferax; species Pseudorhodoferax sp. Next base: position 3,758,975 of record NZ_JASGJZ010000001.1, on the reverse strand, counting down.
CATGGTCCTGGAACACGCCGTCGCCCTCCAGCTCGCCCTGGTCGCCGCCGGTGACCAGGTTCACCAGCAGCCGCCCGCCCGAGAGGCGGTCGAAGGTGGCGGCCATGCGCGCGGCCAGCGCCGGCTGGTGCAGGCCGGGCCGCACGGCGACCAGGAACTTCAGCCGCTGCGTCGCGCCGATCAGGCTGGAGGCGATGACCCAGGGGTCCTCGCAGGAACGCCCGGTGGGAATCAGCACGCCCTCGTAGCCCAGCCGGTCGGCCGCGCCGGCCACCTGCTGCAGGTAGGGAAGATCGACCTGGCGCGCGCCTTCGCCGGTGCCGAGGTAGCGGCTGTCGCCGTGGGTGGGGAGAAACCAGAAGACTTGCATGGGAAGGGAGGAAGGACGAAGAGGAAAGGATCAGGCGGCGATGCCGGATGCAGCGGCGCCGGCGGCCGGGGCCGGGCGGTGGCAGGCACGGGAGAGCAGCGGGCCACGGCCCGCTCTCCCGGCGTCAGTCCTGGCCGAACACCACGGCGTCGCTGACCTTGATCGGCCGCGGGATCAGCTTGAGCGCGTGGAAGGTGTCGGCGATCTTCTGCTGGTCGGCCGCCACCTGGCGGGTGATGGGCTGGACGCCGAACTCGTAGCGCTGAAGCGCCTGTTCGACCACGTCCACCGGCAGGCCCTGCAGCGGCGCGATCAGCTCGGCCGCCTGGCGCGGGTTCTTCCTGAGCCACTGGCCCCGCTCCGCCGCGTCCTCGAACAACGCCTGCACCACCCGCGGGTTCTGCTGCACGAAGCCGCGCGCGCCCAGGTAGTACTGGTAGTTGTTGACCACGCCAGGCGTGCCGTCGGCCAGCACGCGGGCGCCGGTGGCCTTCTCGGCCGCGGCCTGGAACGGATCCCAGATCGCCCAGGCGTCCACGCTGCCGCTCTCGAAGGCGGCGCGGCCGTCGGCCGGCGCCAGGTAGACGGGCTGGATGTCGCCGATCCGCAGGCCATGCCGCTCCAGCTGGCGCACCAGCAGGTAGTGCACATTGCTGCCCTTGTTCAGCGCGACCTTCCTGCCCTTGAGATCGGCCACGCTGCGGATCGGCGCGTCGTGCCGCACCAGGATGGCCTCGGCACGAGGCGCCGCCGGATCGAAGCCGATGTAGACGAACTGCGCGCCCGCGGCCTGGGCGAAGATCGGCGGCGCCTCGCCGACGTAGCCCACGTCGACGGCCCCGACGTTCAGCCCCTCCAGCAGCTGCGGGCCGGCCGGGAACTCGACCCACTTCACGCCGAAGCCCAGCGGCGCCAGCCGCTTCTCCAGCGTGCCCTGCGCCTTCTGCAGCACGAACAGGCTGGCGGACTTCTGGTAGCCGATGCGCAGCTCACCCTGCGCCTGGGCATGGGCCACCGGCAGCGCCAGCAGGTAGGTGCCCAGGGCCAGCACCAGCACGCCGAGCACGGCGGCCAGGAAATGACGGGCGGCGCGGCGCCAGGCGGAGGACGGGGATTGGTCGGCGTGCGGATCGAAGGGGCCGGGGTGCATGGAACAGCCTGCGTCGTGGTGGAACTGCGGGCCAGTGTCCGCAGCCGTCCATGCGAAGGGAACGAAGAAAACCAGGCTTCCATATGCGGCGGGTGCATATGGCGCACCTGGCGGCGCTCCTCGTCCAGGCGCCGGGATGCGGTTCCCTGCTCGGCGCACGAACCATGCCCGTGCCCCGTGTCGCTACCCCAGCCGCAACAGCCACACCCCCGCGACGATGATGGACACGCCCAGCACCTTGGGCGCGCCCAGGCGTTCGCCGAAGCACAGCGCGCCGATCAGCACGGCGAACAGCACCGAGGTCTCGCGCAGCGCCGCCACCAGGGCCACGGGCGCGCGCGTCATCGCCCACAGCGCGATGCCGTAGCTGGTCAGCGAGGCCAAGGTGCCCAGCCCCGCCACCGGCCAGCGCCGGCGCATGTAGGCCCATGCCTCGCTGCGCTGCGCCGGTGCGCGGCGCGCCATCACCATCGTGAAGTACGGCACGGCATCTAGCATGAACAGCGCGGCCACATAGGCCACCGCATCGCCCGCTGCGCGCACGCCCAGCCCGTCGATCACGGTATAGACGGCGATCAGCGCGGCATTCGTCAGCGCGAAGCCCAGCGCCTTGCGGTGGCTGCCGCCAGGCGCGTGGCGGCCCGCGAAGCCCAGCGCCAGCACGCCCAGGCTGATCGCCAGCACGCCCAGCCATGCGATCCAGGCGATGCGCTCGCCCAGCACCAGGCTGCCGGCCAACGCCACCAGCAGCGGCGCCGATCCGCGCATGACCGGGTAGGTCAGCCCCAGGTCGCCGTGCTGGTAGGCGGCGGCCAGCGTAGCGTAGTAGGCCACGTGCACCACGATGCTGGCGGCGATGTACGGCCAGGCCGCCGCGCGCGGCCCGCCCCAGGCCAGCAGCAGCGCCAGGCCGACGAAGCCGCCCAGCGCGTGGATGAGCGCGGTGTCCAGCGCCTTGTCGGCGGCCGATTTGATGAGCGCGTTCCACGATGCGTGCAGCAGCGCGCCCAGCAGCACGGCGAGCACGATCGGGGTGGTCAGGCCACCCGTCATGACTGCGGGGGCGGCACGGATGCGGCGGCGGGTCCGGGCTCGCCATGCTGGCGGCGGTAGTTCTCCAGGGTTCGTTCGCGGCTGCCCATCACATGCCGGTACATGGCCTGCCCGGCGGCCTGGGCGTCGCCGGCCGCGATGTGCTTGACGATGTCCCTGTGCTCGGCCGTGTAGCGCCGCATGGATTCGGCGCTGAGGTTCTGGCGCCGGAACAGCGACAGCTCCTTGACCAGCCGCTGGTAGGTGTCCGTGAGCTTGCGGTTGCCGGCCAGCGCGAAGAGCCGGTCGTGGAAGCCGAGGTTGAGCCGGTGGTAGGCATCCATGTCGCCGTCGCGCGCGGCCTGCGCCATGTCGCGCAGCAGCGCCTTGAGCGCGCGCACGTCGGCGGGCGTGGCGACCTCGGCGGCCTTGGCGCCCACGTGCTGCTCGAGCAGCGCGCGCAGCTCGAAGATCTCCAGCGCCTCCTGCAGCGACACGCTGCGCACGAAGACACCCCGGTTCTTCTCGGTCTGCACCAGGCCCGCCTCGTCGAGCATGCGGAACGCCTCGCGCACCGGGCCGCGCGAGACGCCCAGGCGCTCGGCGATCGCCGCCTCGGTGAGCTTGCCGCCCGCGGGCAGGCTGCCGTCGAGGATGCGCTTTTCGATCTCGGCCTGCACCAAAGTAGCCAGCGAGTTGCGCTGCAACAGTGCAATGGCGGTGCTGTGCGGGGTGGCTTCGCTCATGGATGGCCTGATTCTATTGCAGATTGTCTACAATCTTCAATCAAGAACTGGCATCCATATTGCTAGAAGGCTTTCGTCCTCTTCCTTCTTCCACCCGACAAGGAGTCATGATGAAAGCCTGGAAAACACTTCTGGCAGGCCTGCTGGCCGCAAGCGGCGCGGCCCATGCACAAGGCACGCAGTTGACGGTCTATACCGCGCTGGAGACCGACCAGTTGCGCGCCTACCAGGAGGGCTTCAAGAAGGCGCACCCCGAGATCGAGCTGAAATGGGTGCGCGACTCCACCGGCGTCATCACCGCCAAGCTGATCGCCGAAAAGGCCAACCCGCAGGCCGACGTGATCTGGGGCGTGGCGGCATCCAGCCTGGCGCTGTTCGGCCAGCAAGGCATGCTCGAACCCTATGCGCCCGCCAACCTGGGCGCCATCTCGCCGCAGTACCGGGACAAGAAAAACCCGCCCGCCTGGTGGGGCATGGATGTGTATGGCGCCACCATCTGCTTCAACACGGTGGAGGCCAAGAAGCGCAACATCCCCCTGCCCACCAGCTGGCACGACCTGACCCAGCCCGCGTTCAAGGGACAGATCGTGATGCCCAACCCAGCCTCGTCGGGCACAGGCTATTTCGACGTGGTGGCCTGGCTGCAGCTGTGGGGCGACGACGGCGGCAAGGGCGGCGGCTGGAAGTACATGGATGCGCTGCACGAGAACGTCGCGCAGTACACGCACTCGGGCTCCAAGCCCTGCAACATGGCGGCGCAGGGCGAGTACGTGGCCGGCATCTCGTTCGAGTACCGCGCGCACAGCACCAAGGCCAAGGGCGCGCCGATCGAGCTGGTCTTTCCCAAGGAAGGGCTGGGCTGGGACCTGGAGGGCCTGGCGATCCACAAGGGCACGAAGAAGCTGGACGCCGCGAAGAAGCTGGCCGACTGGGCCTCGTCCAAGGACGCGATGGTGCTGTACGGCAAGAACTTCGCAATCACCGCCATGCCCGGCGTCGCGCCCAAGCTGGCGAACATCCCGGACGACTACGAGTCGCGCCTGGTCAAGATGGATTTCGACCAGTCCGCCGCGAACCGCGAGCGCATCCTGGCCGAGTGGTCCAAGCGCTACGACGCCAAGAGCGAACCGAAGAAGTGATCGCGCGCGAAGGCGGCCCGGCCATGTCCCCAGAGACGTACCTGCACATCGAGCACATCCACAAGTCGTTCGGCGCATTCACCGCACTCGACGACATCAGCCTGAGCATCCGGCGGGGCGAGTTCATCTGCTTTCTCGGGCCGTCGGGCTGCGGCAAGACCACCTTGCTGCGCATCGTCGCGGGGCTGGAGACGCAAAGCAGCGGCACGCTGCAGCAGGCGGGGCGCGATATCTCGCTGCTGCCGCCCGCGCAGCGCGACTACGGCATCGTGTTCCAGTCGTACGCGCTGTTTCCGAACCTGACGATCGCCGACAACGTGGCCTACGGGCTGGTCAATCGCAAGCAGCCGCGCAGCGCCGTGGACAGCCGCGTGCAGGAGCTGCTGCAGCTCGTGGGGCTGCCGGGCAGCGGGCACAAGTATCCGGCGCAGATGTCCGGCGGCCAGCAGCAGCGCGTGGCCCTGGCCCGCGCGCTGGCCACCTCGCCGGGCCTGCTGCTGCTCGACGAGCCACTGTCCGCACTGGACGCCATCGTGCGCGTGCGGCTGCGCAACGAAATCCGCGCGCTGCAGCAGAGCCTGGGCGTGACGACCATCATGGTCACGCACGACCAGGAAGAGGCGCTGACGGTGGCCGACCGCATCGTCGTCATGCGCGGCGGCGTGATCGAGCAGGTGGGCACGCCGATGCAGGTGTACCGCGAGCCGGCCACGCCGTTCGTCGCCGAGTTCGTCGGCAAGGCCAACCGGCTCGACGCGGTGGCCGAAGGCGGGCGGCGCTTTCGCTGCGGCCAGCAGGTGCTCGGCTGCGAGAGCGCCGCCAGCGCCGAATACCGCCCCGGCAGCGCCGTGTCCATCTACTTCCGTCCCGAGGACTGGCTGCCGAGCGGCGCCGTCGGCGCCGCCAGCGTGCACGGCACGGTACGCCAGGTGGAGTTCCTGGGCAGCCATTGCCTGGCCGAGGTCGAGGTGCCGCAGTGGGACGGGCAGGCGCTGCAGCTGCAGCTGTCGGCCCACCAGATGGCCGACATGCAGGTGCGCGCCGGCGCGCCGATCGGCTTTGCGCTGCAGACGGAGAAGTTCCGCGTGTTCCCGCGCCCCGAAGCCTCCTGAAAGGCCCGCACCATGACTTTCGTCGTCAAAGGCGCGCCGCTGCGGCTGCACACCCATTGGACGGAGCGCATCGCCCACGGCGTGCTGCTGGCCATCGCCTTGCTGCTGCTGGTCTTTCTGGCCGGGCCGCTGCTGGCGATCCTGCTGCACGCCTTCGCGCCCGGTTCCACGCAGGCCAGCGCCTGGCAGGCCTTTGTCGGCTACCTCGCATCGCCCGCGCTGCTGCACAGCTTCTGGAACAGCCTGTGGGTGTCGCTGCTGGTGACCGCCATCGTGATCCCGCTGGCCTTCACCTTCGCCTATGCGCTCACGCGCAGCTGCATGCCACTCAAGGGGCTGCTGCGCACCATCACCTTGCTGCCGCTGCTGGCGCCGTCGATGCTGTCGGCCATCGCGCTGATCTACTGGTTCGGCAACCAGGGCATCGGCAAGCAGTTCTGGCTGGCGCTGGGCTTCGACGGCATCTACGGCGCCTCGGGCATCGTGCTGGCCGAATGCTTCGCGGTGTTTCCGCACGCGCTGATGATCCTGGTCACCGCCTTGTCGATGGCCGACGCACGGCTGTACGAGGCGGCCGATTCGATGGGCACCAGCACCTGGCGCAAGTTCGTCACGATCACGCTGCCCGGCGCCAAGTACGGCCTCATCTCCGCCGCGCTGGTGGTGTTCACGCTGGTGCTGACGGACTTCGGCATCCCGAAGGTGGTGGGCGGCAACTTCAACGTGATGGCGACCGACGTGTTCAAGCTCGTCATCGGCCAGCAGGATTTCCAGCGCGGCGCCGTCGTCGCCCTGCTGCTGCTGCTGCCCGCCGTGCTGACCTTCGTGGTGGACTGGCATGTGCAGCGCCGCCAGTCGGCCATGCTCACGGCCCGGGCCGTGCCGCTGGCGCCCAGGCGCTCGCCGCGCTTCGATGCCCTGATGACGGCGTTCTGCGTGCTGGTCTGCGCGCTGATGCTGGCGATGTTCGGCATGGCGGTGTTCGCCTCGCTCGCCAAGTTCTGGCCCTATAACCTCAGCCCCGGCCTGCACCACTACATCTACGGCCTGGTGGAGGGCGAAGTGGGCGACGCGATGCTCAACAGCCTGAAGATGGCCGCGGCCACGGCCGTGATCGGCCCGGCGGTCGTGTTCGTCGGCGCGTACCTGCTGGAGAAGACCCAGGGCATGCCCGCCGTGCGCGCCCTGCTGCGGCTGCTGGCGATGCTGCCGATGGCCGTGCCCGGCCTGGTGCTGGGCCTGGGCTACATCTTCTTCTTCAATGCGCCGGGCAACCCGCTGGGGGGCCTGTACCAGACGCTGGCACTGCTGGTGCTGTGCACGACCGTGCACTTCTACACCACCGGCCACCTGACGCTGACGACGGCGCTCAAGGCGCTGGACGGCGAATTCGAGGCCGCCTCCGACTCGCTGAAGGTGCCGCTGTACAAGACCTTCTGGAAGGTGACGCTGCCGATCTGCCTGCCCGCGCTGCTGGACGTGTCGCGCTACTTCTTCATCAATGCGATGACCACCATCTCCGCCGTGGTGTTCCTCTACTCGCCGGACACCAAGCTGGCCTCGGTCGCCATCCTCAACCTCGACGAGTCCGGCGAGACCGGCGCCGCCGCCGCGATGGCGGTGCTGATCGTGCTGGCATCGGTGGCCGCCACTGGCCTCTACCACCTGCTGGGGCTGTGGATGCAGCACAGCACGCAGGCATGGCGGCGGGCGGGACGCTAGGGACGCTCGTTTTCCTCTCGCTGCCAGCGCTCGTACAGCAGGCGCTGGAGGCCGATTCCATGCAAACCACTTCTTGCACACACCATGACTGAATCCAACACCAGCTTCGACCTCATCGTCGTCGGCGCGGGCATCGTGGGCCTGGCCCATGCCTACGTCGCCGCGCAGCGCGGCCTGCGCGTGTGCGTGGTCGAACGCGACGCCGCCTGCGTGGGCGCTTCCGTGCGCAACTTCGGCTTCGTCACCGTCACCGGCCAGGGCGCGGGCGACACCCACCGGCGCGCACGCCGCGCCCGCGAGGTCTGGGCCGACGTGGCGCCCAAGGCCGGCATCGACGTGATCCACCGCGGCCTGTACGTGACGGCCTTCCGCCCCCGTGCGCACGCGGTGCTCGAAGAGTTCATGCAGACCGACATGGCCGCAGGGTGCGAACTGCTCACGCCCGCGCAGGCCGCCGGACGCGCGCCGCAACTGCGGCTGGACGCGGCCCAGTCGGTGCTCTACAGCCCGCACGAGATGCGCGTCGAATCGCGCGTCGCCATCGGCCAGCTGACGCACTGGCTGGCGCAGCAGATGGGCGTGACCTTCCGCTTCAACGAGGCCGTGCTCGAAGCCGCCGCGCCGCAGGTGCGCACCTCGCGCGGCGTGCTGCGGGCCGAGCGCGTGGCCGTCTGCACCAACATCGACATCAACGGCCTGTACGCCCAGCGCCTGTCCGCCTACCCCATCCGCCTGTGCCAGCTGCAGATGCTGCGCGTGGCGACGCCTGCGGGCTTCCAGCTGCCCGGCTCGGTCATGTCCGACCTGAGCCTGGTGCGCTACCACGGCTACAGCGCGCTGCCCGCGGCCGCCCGCCTGCTCGAGCAGATCCAGGGCGAGGCGGAGAACGAGGCGCTGGAACACGGTATCCACCTGATCGCCGTGCAAAGCGCCGACGGCTCGCTGGTCGTGGGCGACTCGCACCACTACAGCCCGGGCGCGCCGATGCCGTTCGCCAGCGAGCGCGTGGACACGCTGATGCTCGAGCAGCTGCAAAAGGCGCTGCACCTGGAGCAGCCCCGCGTGCTGGAGCGCTGGGTCGGCGTCTACCCCTCGTCGCCGCAGGGCGACTGCCTGATCGACGCGCCCGACGATGCCACGCGCCTGGTCATCGTCACCAGCGGCACCGGCGCCAGCACCGCCTTCGGCATTGCCGAAGACGTGTTCGAGGCCTGGTGAGCCACACCCTCCTTCCAACGACCTCTGCAAGAAACAACGCCATGCCAACACACGCACCCGACACCTTGAGCGCCGTCGTCTTCGACTGGGCCGGCACCATCGTGGACTTCGGCTCCTGCGCGCCCATGGGCGCCTTTGTCAAGCTGTTCGCCCAGTACGGGGTCCGCATCACCATCGACCAGGCGCGCGGCCCGATGGGCATGGCCAAGTGGGACCACATCCACGCGCTGGGCCAGCTGGCCGACGTACGCAGCCAGTGGCTGGCGCTCCACGGCCGGGAGTTCTGCAATGCCGACGTGGACGCGCTGTACGAGGTCTTCACCCCGATGAACGCCGCCGTGGTGGCCGACTTCGCCGACTTCGTCCCCGGCGCGGTCGAGACGGTGAACGCCGTGCGCGCCCTGGGCCTGAAGATCGGCTCCACCACCGGCTACAACCGGCCGATCATGGACATCCTCGCGCCGCTGGCCGCCGCCGGCGGCTACGTGCCCGACAACATGGTCTGCGCCGGCGACCTGGCCTCGGGCCGCCCTGGCCCGGCGATGATGTGGCAGTGCTTCGCCGACCTGGACATCTGGCATCCGCACACCGTGGTCAAGGTGGACGACACCGGCGTCGGCATCGAGGAAGGCCTGAACGCCGGCACCTGGACCGTGGGCCTGGCCGTCAGCGGCAACGCGGCCGGCCTGCCGCTGGCCGCATGGCAGGCGCTGCCGGCCGCCGCGCAAGCCGAGGTGCGCAGCGCGGCCGGCGCCACGCTGCGGGCCGCAGGCGCGCACTATGTGATCGACACCGTGGCCGACCTGCTGCCCGTGCTGGACGCGATCGGGCAACGTGTGAAGGCAGGCGAGCGGCCCCGTCCGGCCTAAGGCGGCCGCGCCGTACCGTCGCCTCGCCAGGCCCTGCCCAGGGCAGGGCTCCGTCCATGAAACATTTGCTGAATCTTCTCGCCGCCATCGCCCTGGTGGTCTGGGGTACGCACCTGGTGCGCACCGGCGTGCTGCGGGTATTCGGGGCCAACCTGCGCACCCTGCTCGCGCGCAGCATGGGCAATCGCTTCACGGCGGCGCTCTCGGGCATGGGGGTCACGGCGCTGGTGCAGTCGAGCACGGCCACGTCGCTCATGACCTCGTCGTTCGTGGGCCAGGGGCTCATCACGCTGCCCGCGGCGCTGGCGGTGATGCGCGGGGCCGACGTGGGCACGGCGCTGATGTCGGTGCTGTTCTCGTTCGACCTGTCGTGGCTCTCACCGCTGTTCATCTTCGTCGGCGTGGTGCTGTTCATCCGGCGCCAGGCCAACGCCGCCGGGCGCGTGGGAGAGGCGCTCATCGGCCTGGGGCTGATGCTGCTGGCGCTGGAGATGGTGGTGCAGGCCAGCGGCCCCATGCTGGCCTCGCCCGCCATCCGGGCCGTGCTGGGGTCGGTGAGCAGCGACATCACGCTGGAGATCATCCTGGGCGCGGCGCTCGCCGTCCTTGCGTACTCGAGCCTGGCCATCGTGCTGCTGATCGCGGCGATGGCCGCCTCCGGCGTGGTGCCGCTGGACGTGGCGCTGGGCCTGGTGCTGGGCGCCAACCTGGGCAGCGGGCTGGTGGCGGTGCTGACCACGGCCAGGTCGGCCGTGGAGGTGCGGCAGGTCACGGTGGGCAACCTGGTCTTCAAGGTGATGGGCGTCGTGATCGTGGCGCCGTTCATCGGCCTGTGGCTGCGCCACGTGCAGCCGCTGCTGCCCTCGGCCACGCAGGGCGTGGTGCTGTTCCACCTGGCCTACAACGTGATCATCAGCGTCGGCTTCATCGGTTTCACGCAGTGGGTGGCCAAGTGGGTGGCGCGGCTCATGCCGCGGCCCGAGGGCAACCAGCGCCACCGGCCGCACCACCTGGACCCATCGGCGCTGTCCACGCCGTCGCTCGCCATCTCGTGCGCGGCGCGCGAGGCGCTCCACCAGGCCGACGTGGTCGAGACCATGCTGCTGGGCATGCTGCAGGTCATCCGCCACGACGACCAGCCGCTCGCCGAGCGGCTGCGCAAGATGGACGACGAGGTAGACACGCTGTATTCGTCCATCAAGTACTACTTGACCCAGATCTCGCGCGAGGCGCTGGGCGAGGAGGAGAGCCGCCGCTGGGCCGACATCATCAGCTTCACCATCAACATGGAGCAGGTGGGCGACATCATCGAGCGCGTGCTGCAGGACATCGAGGAAAAGAAGATCAGCAAGGGGCGCGAGTTCTCCGAAGCCGGCATGGCCGAGATCGTCGAACTGCACGAGCGCCTGGTCGGCAACCTGCGCCTGGGCATGAGCGTGTTCCTCAACGGCAACGTGCGCGACGCACAGCGCCTGCTGGAGGAGAAGGTGCGCTTCCGCGAGCTGGAGCGCGCCTACGCCGCCACGCACCTGATGCGCCTGTCGGACCGCGCGGTGCAGAGCATGGAGACGAGCTCGCTGCACATCGACCTGATCAGCGACCTCAAGCGCATCAACTCGCACATGTGCTCGATCGCCTACCCGATCCTCGAATCCGCCGGCGCCCTCGCCCCCAGCCGGCTGCGCGCCACCGGGGATGCGTGACCGGCCACTGCGTCACACCCGGAGTCGTGCGTGGCGCGCAGGCAGCGCGGGCATCTGGGCGGCGTCCTGCGCAAGGCTTCGGCGACACGCCGCCGCAGCGTGAGCAGCTCGCCTTTTCATCGCAACGCGGTCCCCTGCACGCCTGCGGGCGCCAGCACTTCCACGTCGCTCATGTCCTTCAGGTTCACGCCCGTCAGCCCCAGGCGGCGGGCTTCGCGGCACAGCCACCACAGGCGGGCGGCGGCGGCCGGCAGGGGCAGCCCCTCGGGGCGGACGTTGGAGATGCAGTTGCGCTGCGCATCGTGGCGGCCCGGTTGCGGCTGCCACGTCAGGTAGATGCCGATGCCGTCGGGTGCCGACAGGCCGGGGCGCTCGCCGATCAGCACCGCCACCATGCGCGCCTTGAGCGCCGCGCCGATGTCGTCGCCCAGCGCCACGCGCGCCTGCGTGGCGATGACGACGGGGCCGATGCGCCAGCCCTCGGGCGCCGCGGCGCCGATGTGCCGCACCAACCCGGCAGCGTGGCGCTGCACGGCCAGCGACGAGAGGCCGTCGGCCACCACCAGCAGCAGGTCGCAGCCGCCTTCTTGCGACGCGGCCAGCGCCTGCGCATCGGCTGCGCCAAGACGCCGGCCCAGGTCGGGGCGCAGCAGGTAGGCGGCGCGATCGGGCGCGGCGCTTTGCACGTGCAGCGTGGCATGGCCCTGGGCCTGCAGTTCAGCGGCCACGGCGGCGGTGTCGAGCTGCACATGCACGGCGTCGCGCGCCTGCGCGTGGGCCAGGCCGAAGCGCAGCAGCTCGTGCGTGGGCATGGCCGCGCCGCTGCGGCCCAGCGCGATGCGTGCGGCCGTATGGGCGCGCAGGTCGGCCCAGGGATCGGCGGCGGGCTGGTGGCGGCCTTGGCTCATGCCGTCATCCCCAGTTGCCGCATGCGGGCCAGCGCCGGGTGGCTCTCGCCTGCCGGCAGCAGGCGGCCATCCTCGCCGGTGATGCGCATGCGCTCGAGCCAGGCCTCGAACTCGGGCGCGCGCTTCAAGCCCAGCACCTGGCGCAGGTACAGCGCGTCGTGGAAGGAGGTGCTCTGGTAGCCCAGCATGATGTCGTCCGCGCCCGGCACGCCCATGATGAAGGGCACGCCCGCCACGCCCAGCAGGGTCATCAGCGTGTCCATGTCGTCGGAATCGGCCTCGGCGTGGTTGGTGTAGCACACGTCGCAGCCCAGCGGCACGCCCAGCAGCTTGCCGCAGAAGTGGTCTTCCAGCCCGGCGCGGATGATCTGCTTGCCGTCGAACAGGTATTCCGGCCCGATGAAGCCGACCACGGTGTTGGTGAGCAGCGGCGCGAACGCCCGCGCCACGGCGTAGGCACGCGCCTCGCAGGTCTGCTGGTCCACGCCGTGGTGGGCATTGGCCGACAGCGCGCTGCCCTGGCCCGTCTCGAAGTACATGACGTTGTCGCCCACGCCGTCGCCGAAGTCCGCGCCGCGCTTCAATGACAGCGCCGCCTCGCGCGCCTCGCGCAGCAGCGCCAGGCTCACGCCGAAGCTGGCGTTGGCCGCCTCGGTGCCCGCCACGGACTGGAAGACCAGGTCCACCGGCGCGCCCTGCTCGATCATCTGCACGGTGTTGGTCACATGGGTGAGCACGCACGCTTGCGTGGGGATTGCCAGGCGCTCGATCACCTCGGCCAGCCGGTGCACCAGCCCGGTGAGCGCGGGCACGCTGTCGGTGGCGGGGTTGATGCCGATGACGGCGTCGCCCGCGCCATAGAGCAGGCCGTCGATCATCGACGCGGCGATGCCGCGCACGTCGTCCGTCGGGTGGTTGGGCTGCAGGCGCACGGCCATGTGGCCGGGCAGGCCGATGGTATTGCGAAAGCGCGTGACCACGCGGCATTTGCGCGCCACGGCGATCAGGTCCTGGTTGCGCATGAGCTTGCTCACGGCGGCAGCCATCTCGGGCGTGATGCCCGCGCGCACCTGGGCCAGCGCCTCGGGCGTGGCGGCGTCGGCCAGCAGCCAGTCGCGCAGCGCGCCCACCGTCAGATGCGCGATGGGGGCGAAGGCGCTGGCATCGTGCGTGTCGATGATGAGGCGGGTGATCTCGTCGCGCTCGTACGGGACCAGCGCCTCGGTCAGGAAACGGCGCAGCGGCACGTCGGCCAGCGCCATGCGCGCGGCCATGCGCTCGACCGCCGTGGCAGCGGCAATGCCCGCCAGCGCGTCGCCCGAGCGCGGCGGCGTGGCCTTGGCCATCAGCTCGCGCAGGCTGCCGAACTGCCAGCGCGTGCCGGCGGCGGTATGGGTATAGGGGGCGGATGGGGGCATGCTCACATCACCACCTGCCGCCCTGCGGCCTTCCAGTCCGCCAGCGCGGGCACCGCCCGCGCACCCGCGTCGGTGACGAGGGTGTCGATGCGCTGCGCCTCGGCATAGCACACGCGGCTGACCACGCCGATCTTGCTGTGGTCGGCCAGCACGATCAGGCGCTGCGCCTGCTGCGCCATGGCGCGGGCCACGGCAGCCTCCCGGTGGTCGAAGCTGGTGGCGCCGTGCTGCGCGTGCACGCCCACGGGCGAGAGCAGCGCGGCGTCGGCCCGCAAGCGGAAGATCTCGGCCACGGTCGCGCCACCATGCGTGGCCTGCAGCGCGGGGTCGACGCTGCCGCCCAGCAGGATCACTTCGTTGCGCCCCGGATGCGCGGCAGCCAGGCGCTGCGCCACCGCCAGGCCGTTGGTGACGATGGTCAGGCCCGCCAGCGCGGACAGTTCCTCGGCCAGGATCGTCGTCGTGCTGCCCGCGTCGACGAACAGCGTCTGCCCGGCTTCCAGCAAGCGCACGGCGGCGCGGGCGATGGCGCGCTTTTCCTTGGCACGCACCGCCTGGCGCACGGCCAGCGGCGGCTCGGGCTCCGGCCCCGCCGCGATCACGCCGCCGTGCACGCGGCGCAGCACGCCTTGCTCTTGCAGCGCCATGATGTCGCGCCGCACCGTCTCGCGCGACACGCCCAGTTCCTGCGCCAGGCGCTCGGTATCCAGCCGCGCCAGCGTGGCCAGCAGCGCGCGGATGCGGATGAATCGCTCTTCCTGCAGCATGGCGCCATTGTGTTATGCCGACCCGCCGTACGAGCGGGTGCATCGCGTGCCCACCCCTGCGCCGGCGGCAGACGACCGGGTGACGGCGGCGGCGGCAATGCCGGCAACTGGGCGCATGGCGGTTTTCTCCATATCGGTGCAGGGCGGGTGGCGCACCTCGAAAGAGCGCCTCATGATTGTGCGTTTGATTGCATTTGTGCAATTTATTGGTTTTGCACAATAATTTCCACGCATCAACCGTGCCACGACCACTGCACACCATGAACCACACCAGCCCGCCCTTCCTCGCCCTGGCCCACGCCCTCGCCGACGCCGCCCGCGCCCATGCGCTGCCCTACTTCCGCACGCCGCTGGACGTGATCAGCAAGGCCGACGAAAGCCCCGTCACCCGCGCCGACCGCGAAACCGAGGCCGCCATGCGCGCCCTGCTGGCCGAGCACGCGCCCACGCACGGCATCCTCGGCGAGGAACACGGCCGCGAGCGCCTGCAGGCCGAGTACGTCTGGGTGCTGGACCCCATCGACGGCACCAAGAGCTTCATCACCGGATCGCCGCTGTGGGGCACGCTGGTGGCGCTGCTGCGCCACGGCCAGCCCGTGCTGGGCCTGGCCGACATGCCGCTGCTGGGCGAGCGCTGGGTCGGCATCGCCGGCCAGGGCGCGGCGCGCAACGGCCAGCCGGTGCAGGTGCGCAGCTGCCAGACGCTGGCCGAGGCACGCATCCAGAGCACCTCGCCCGACATGTTCAACCCTGCCGAATGGGCCGCGTTCGACGCCCTCTCGCGCGCTTGCGCGCTGCGCCGCTTTGGCGGCGACTGCTACGCCTATGCCCAACTCGCGGGCGGCCAGATCGACCTGGTGGTGGAGACCGGGCTGCAGCCCTACGACTACCTGGCGCTCGCCCCCCTCGTCACCGAAGCGGGCGGCGTGATGACAGACTGGCGCGGCCAGCCGCTGGACATGGAATCAGACGGCCGGGTGGTCGCCGCCGCCACGCCCGCGCTGCACGCCCAGGCCCTCGCGTATCTGAAGAGCTGAGCGCCCGGGCGCCCGGAAATGCGATGTGCCGATGGGATCGCCATACTCTGACAGAGTTGGATATGAAACTGCGGCACATATCCGCGCTCCGCAAAAGAAAAAGCACTTAGCGCCTTCGCGCTAAGTGCTTGATCTACCAAGATATTCTTGGTGGGCCCTGAGTGACTCGAACACTCGACCTACGGATTAAGAGTCCGCTGCTCTACCAACTGAGCTAAGAGCCCGAAATACGGTGCTTCCGATGTTTCGGCCTTCTCGCATCAACTCTTTGTGTTGTGCGAAAGCCTGCGATTATAACCTATTTTTTACACCTTGCGCAAGAACTTCGTGCGGAACGTCCGCTTACCATCGCGGACCGACACCACGACAGGGAGGACATGATGGGCGAATGCGGCACCTGGCGGCTCTGCACCGTGGGCCATGCGGCGCTCGATCACTGCTTCGCGATCGACACGTTCCCGGCACAGCCGACCAAGACGCCGGCGAACGCCTACCGCGCGCTCTCGGGCGGCATGGCGGCCAATGCATCGATCGCCGCGGCCCGCCTGGGCGCGCAGGTCCGGCTGCACGGCGCGATCGGCGACGACGAGGCCGGCGCGTTCCTGCTGCGCCGGCTGCAGGCTTGCGGCGTGGATTGCCGGCAGCTGCAGCGCGTGCCGGGCGCGGCATCGTCGGTGTCCGCCGTGGTCATCGATGCCCAGGGCGAGCGGCAGATCTTCAACCACCGCGGCGACGCGCTGCTGCGCGCGGCGCCGCTGGACGTCTCGGTGCTGTCCGGCTGCGACGTGCTGATGGCCGATCCGCGCTGGATGCCCGGCGCACTGGCCGCGCTGGGCTGGGCGCGCCGGGCCGGCGTGCCTTCGCTGCTCGACGGCGACCTGTCGCCGGGCGAGGACCTGCAGGCGCTGGCCGCGCAGGCCGACTGGGCCGTGTTCTCCGAAGCGGGCCTGGCGGCCTTCGCGCCGCGCCGCACGCTGGCCGACGGCCTGGCCGCGGCGCTGCGCGCCGGCGCCCACCTGGCCGCGGTGACGCTGGGCGCGCAGGGCGTGCGCTGGATGCGCCCGGGCGGGCCGCTGCGCAGCCTGCCGGCCTTCGCGGTGCAGGCGGTGGACACCAACGGCGCCGGCGACGTGTTCCACGCCGCGCTGGCCATGGCGATGGCGCGCGCCCTGCCGGACGAGGAGGCCATGCGCTTCGCCTGCGCGGCCGCGGCGCTCAAGTGCCTGCGCGCCGGCGGCGTCGCCGAGGGGCCGGACTACGCCGAGGTCGAATGCTTCCTCGCCGCGCGCAGCCTGGTCGCGGCCTGACTACATCAGCAGGTGCTCGCCGGCGTTGTCGCCGCCCAGGATCACGTAGTTCACCTTGCGGATGTCCATCAGCTTGCGGCCGCCGGCATAGCTGATGGAGCTCTGCACGTCCTGCTCCATTTCCACCAGCGTATCGGCCAGCCGGCCCTTGATCGGCTCCAGGATGCGCTTGCCCTCGACGTGGCGGTACTCGCCCTTGTTGAAGTCGCTGGCCGAGCCGTAGTACTCCTTGTACAGCCGGCCGTCGACCTCCACGGTCTGGCCCGGCGATTCCTCGTGGCCGGCCAGCATGGAACCGATCATGACCATGGTCGCGCCGAAGCGGATCGACTTGGCGATGTCGCCATGCTCGCGGATGCCGCCGTCGGCGATGATGGGCTTGGTCGCCACGCGCGCGCACCACTTCAGCGCCGACAGCTGCCAGCCGCCGGTGCCGAAGCCGGTCTTGAGCTTGGTGATGCAGACCTTGCCGGGGCCGATGCCGACCTTGGTCGCGTCCGCGCCCCAGTTCTCCAGGTCGATCACGGCCTCCGGCGTACCGACGTTGCCGGCGATCACGAAGGCCGCCGGCAGCTTGTCCTTCAGGTACGCGATCATGTTCTTCACGCTGTCGGCATGGCCGTGCGCGATGTCGATGGTCACGTACTCGGGCACCAGGCCTTCGGCGGCCAGGCGGTCCACGGTGTCGTAGTCCGGCTGCTTCACGCCCAGCGAGATCGAGGCGAACTGCCCGGCCTGCCGCACGCGGCGCACGAAGGCCACGTTATCCAGGTCGAAGCGGTGCATCACGTAGAAGTAGCCGTGCTGCGCCAGCCACAGGCAGGTGCGCTCGTCGACCACGGTCTTCATGTTGGCCGGCACCACCGGCAGGCGGAAGCTGCGGCTGCCCAGCGTCACGCTGGCATCGCATTCGGAGCGGCTCTCCACGCGGCACTTGCGCGGCAGCAGCAAAACGTTGTCGTAGTCGAAGATTTCCATGGCAATCCAGCTTTCGTCAATGCTTGAACAAAGGATTGAGCGCTTGGACTGAAGCCGGCCCGCCCCCGCATGGCCTGGCACGCGGGCAACGAAAAACCGGGCTGCAATAACTTGGGCCCGGTGACTGATTCTAGCCGGGGCGCCAGGCCCCCGCTCCTAGAATCCCCCGGATGGCGCGCCCCTTCAAGATCCCGCAATCGGTGCTGGTGGTGATCCACACCCCGGCGCTGGACGTGCTGCTGATCCGCCGCGCGGACGCGCGGGCGCACTGGCAGTCCGTCACCGGCAGCAAGGACAGCGAGGCCGAGGACCTGCACGACACGGCCCGGCGCGAAGTGTTCGAGGAAACCGGCATCGCCTGCGGCGACGGCCTGCTCGACTGGGGCCTGGAGAACGTCTACGAGATCTACCCCGAGTGGCTGCACCGCTACGCGCCCGGCGTGCTGCACAACACCGAGCACGTGTTCGGCCTGCAGGTGCCGGCCGGCACGCCGGTGCGGCTGAACCCGCGCGAGCACACGGCCTGGCAGTGGCTGCCCTGGCGCGCGGCGGCCAATGCCTGCTTCTCCGCCTCGAACGCCGAGGCCATCCTGATGCTGCCGCGCTTCGCGGGCCGCTGATGGCGCGCCCGGGCCCGACCGCCACGCGCCGCCCGCGCTGAGCAGGCCATGGCCGACCTCGTCGTCCAGCGCCCCGAAGGCCTGTACTGCCCGCCCGGCGATTTCTACATCGACCCCTGGCGGCCGGTCGAACGCGCGGTGATCACGCACGCGCATGCGGACCACGCACGGCCCGGCCACCGCCACTACCTCGCCGCGGCCGCCGGCGAGGGCGTGCTGCGCCAGCGCCTGGGCGACATCGCGCTGCAGACGCTGCCGTACGGGGAGCGCATCGTGCACCACGGCGTGGAGCTGTCGCTGCACCCGGCCGGCCACGTGCTGGGCTCGGCCCAGGTGCGGCTGGCGCACGCGGGACGGGTGTGGGTCGCCAGCGGCGACTACAAGGTCGCGCCGGACCCGACCTGCGCCCCGTTCGAGCCACAGCGCTGCGACGTGTTCATCACCGAATCGACCTTCGGCCTGCCGATCTACCGCTGGCGCGCCGATGCCGAGCTGTTCGCCGAGGTCGACGCCTGGTGGCAGGCCAACGCCGAGGCCGGCCGCGCCAGCGTGCTGGCCTGCTACAGCTTCGGCAAGGCCCAGCGCATCCTGGCCGGGGTGAACGCGGCGATCGGGCCGATCCTGGTGCATGGCGCGGTCGAACCGCTGAACGCCGCCTACCGCGCCGCCGGCGTGGCCCTGCCCGCCACCGCGCTCGCCACCGAGGTGGCGGACCGTGCCCTGCTGCGCCGCGCGCTGGTGCTGTGCCCGCCCAGCGCCGTGGCCAGCCCCTGGGCGCGGCGCTTCGGCGAGTTCTCCAGCGCCTTCGCCAGCGGCTGGATGCAGCTGCGCGGCGCGCGCCGGCGCGGCGGCTACGACCGCGGCTTCGTGCTGTCCGACCACGCGGACTGGCCCGGCCTGCTGCAGGCCATCGGCGCCACCGGCGCCGGCCGCGTGATCGTCACGCACGGCAGCACCGCGGCCCTGGTGCGCTACCTGACCGAGCAGGGACTGCAGGCCGGCGCGTTCCGGACCGAGTACGGCGACGACGCGCTGGAGCCGGAGGGCGCCGCATGAAGCGATTCGCGCAGCTGTTCAGCGAACTGGACGCCACCACCTCCACCGCCGCCAAGGTGCAGGCGCTGCAGCGCTACTTCGCCGCCGCGCCGCCGGCCGACGCGGCCTGGGCCGTGTACTTCCTGGCCGGCGGCAAGCCACGCCAGGTGGTGCGCACGGCCACGCTGCGCGCGCTGGCCCGCGAGATGGCCGGCATCCCGGACTGGCTGTTCGAGGAGTGCTACCAGGCCGTCGGCGACCTGGCCGAGACCATCGCCCACGTGCTGCCGCTGGGCAGCGCCGGCGGCAGCACACTGGGCCTGGCAGCCTGGGTCGAGCAGCGGCTGCTGCCGCTGCGCGGCCTGCCCGAGGCCGAGGTCGCGGCCCGCGTGCGCGGCTACTTTCAGGAGCTCGATCCGCAGGGCCGCTTCCTGCTGGTCAAGCTGGTCGGTGGCGGCTGGCGCGTCGGCGTCAGCAAGCTGCTGGTGCAGCGCGCGCTGGCCGCGCACGCAGGCGTGGACGCCCGGCGCGTGGCCCAGCGCATGATGGGCTACACCGATGCGCGCAGCCTGCCGACGCCCGAGCGCCTGCACGCACTGACGCACGATGCGCCGGGCCAGCCCGCCGAGCCCGGCCTGCCCTACCCCTTCTTCCTCGCGCACCAGCTCGACGCGCCGCCAGCCGACCTGGCCCTGCGGCTCGGCCCCGTGGCCGACTGGCAGGTGGAATGGAAGTACGACGGCATCCGCGGCCAGATCGTCCGGCGCGCCGGCCAGGCCTGGCTGTGGTCGCGCGGCGAGGAACTGGTGACCGAGCGCTTCCCCGAGATCGCCGCCGCCGCGGCCACGCTGCCGGACGGCTGCGTGCTGGACGGCGAGATCCTGGTCTGGCCGGACGGCGCGCCGCAGCCCGCGCCGTTCGCCCCGCTGCAGCAGCGCATCGGCCGCAAGACGCTGACGCGCAAGCTGCTGGCCGAGCTGCCGGCCCGGTTCGTGGCCTACGACCTGCTGGAGCTGGACGGCGCGGACTGCCGCGCCCTGCCCCAGCGCGAGCGCCGCACGCTGCTGGAACGCCTGCTCGCCGGGCATCCGTCCCTGCGCCTGTCGCCGCTGGTACCCGGCGCCGACTGGCCGGCGCTGGCCGCCGCGCGCGCCCGGTCGCGCGAGGATGGCGTCGAGGGCCTGATGCTCAAGCACCGCGACGCCGCCTACGGCACCGGGCGCACCCGGCAGGGCGGCCTGTGGTGGAAATGGAAGATCGACCCGATGACGGTGGATGCGGTGCTGGTCTACGCCCAGGCCGGCCACGGCCGCCGCGCTTCGGTCTACACCGACTACACCTTCGCGGTCTGGAGCCGCACGCCGCGGGATGCCGCCGAGGCCCAGGCCGTGCTCGACGCCATCGCCGCGCGCCGCCCGGCCGAGCCGGGCGCGCTGCAGCTGGTCGCCTTCGCCAAGGCCTATTCGGGCCTGACCGACGAAGAGTTCCGCCGCGTGGACGCCGTGATCCGCCGAACCACGCTGGAGAAGTTCGGCCCGGTGCGCAGCGTGCGGCCCAGCCTGGTGTTCGAGCTGGGCTTCGAAGGCATCGCGCGCAGCCCGCGGCACAAGAGCGGCATCGCGGTGCGCTTCCCGCGCATGCTGCGCATCCGCGGCGACAAGCCGCTGCACGAAGCCGGCACGCTGGCCGAGCTGGAGGCGCTGCTGCCCGCCGCGGGGGTGCTGCGTTAATATTCCACGATGCTCATGCACCCGCCTGGCGCAGCAGCGCTGTCCCCCCAAACGTCCGAAGACGAAGGCACGCCGGTCTCGGTCAAGATCCGCGAACGGCTGGTGGCCGCCAGGAAGCGCTTCAACGCCAACGACAACATCGCCGACTTCATCAAGCCCGGCGAACTGGAGCAATTGCTCGACGAGGTCACGCACAAGATGGAGGGCGTGCTGTCCAGCATGGTCATCGACACCGAGGGCGACCACAACACCGGCGACACCGCGCGCCGCGTGGCCAAGATGTACGTGAACGAGGTGTTCCGTGGCCGCTACGTCCAGCCGCCCAGCATCACCGAGTTCCCGAACGCCGAGCACCTGAACGAGCTGATGATCGTCGGCCCGATCACCGTGCGCAGCGCCTGCTCGCACCACTTCTGCCCGGTGATCGGCAAGGTCTGGATCGGCGTGATGCCCAACGAGCACACCAACGTGATCGGCCTGTCCAAGTACGCGCGGCTGGCCGAGTGGATCATGGGCCGCCCGCAGATCCAAGAGGAAGCCGTGGTGCAACTGGCGGACCTGATCATGGAGAAGACCCAGCCCGACGGCCTGGCCATCGTGATGCAGGCCAGCCACTACTGCATGGCCTGGCGCGGCGTGAAGGACATGGACAGCAAGATGATCAACTCGGTCATGCGCGGCGTGTTCCTGAAGGATCCCAACCTGCGCCGCGAATTCCTCGCGCTGATCCCCCAACGCAAAGGCTGAACGACATGCTGGTACGCCTGCTGTACGCCAGCCGCGCCGTGGACACCGGCGCGCAGGCCATCGAGAACATCCTGGCCGAGGGCCGCTCCCACAACCCGCAGTGCGGCATCACCGGCATCCTGTGCTATGGCGGCGGCATCTTCCTGCAGGCGATCGAGGGCGGCCGCGCCGCCGTCAACGCGCTGTACGCCCACATCCAGAAGGATGCACGCCACAAGGACGTGACGCTGCTGCACTACGAGGAGATCTCCGAGCGCCGGTTCGGCGGCTGGACCATGGGCCAGGCCAACCTGAACAAGCTGAACCACTCGATCCTGCTGAAGTACTCCGAAAAGGCCGAGCTGGACCCCTATGCCGTCTCCGGCAAGGTGTCGCTGGCGCTGCTGGAGGAACTGATGGCCACGGCCTCCATCATCGGCCGGGCGTAGCGCGCCGGCCCGCCGGCGGCCTGTAGGCCGGCTCCTACGGCGAACGGCCCGGCCCGCTGGCAGAATGCGCGGACCCGGCGGCCGTAAAGTGCGGCCAGCCTCCCCCGCACGCCGCCAGAGCTGCCATCCGGAGCCCGCAGTCCGACAGAACACCACCGTGGCGCTCAGAACCTACATCGTCGAAGACAACCCGACCATCCGCGAGAACCTCGTCGCGACGCTGGAGGAACTGGCCAACATCGAAGCCGTAGGCAGCGCCGAGACCGAAAACGAAGGCAAGGCCTGGCTGGTCGGCAACGCCCAGCGCTGGGATCTGGCGATCGTCGACCTGTTTCTCAAGCAGGGCAGCGGCCTGGGCATCCTGAACGCCTGCCGCGACCGCGCGCCCGGGCAGAAGCTGGTGGTGCTGTCCAACTACGCGACGCCCGACATCCGCAAGCGCTGCGCCCAGCTGGGCGTGGACGCCGTGTTCGACAAGTCCAACGAGATCGACGCCCTGATCGATTTCTGCGTCGAGCACGCGGCGAAGACCTGAGAAGCCGTGAACGCATCCCTCACGCCCACGCGAGGTGCCCGATGAGCGTTCACGTGCATCGCCAACACCATGCCCGGGGCCTCACCCTTCGGGCCGGGGCATGCCAAGCCCCATGCAGGCGTTGCAGTCCTTCCCCAGGCACCAGCGGCCCGTCCCTACGCCCGTGGCCTGGCGCACCCCGTCGTGGGCGCGATCGATCCATTCTCGGCTTCTGAGCCCGTGAGCGCGCCGCACCCGCGCCCCCGACGGCCGCGCTGGCTGTCCATCCCCAAGATGGCGATCAGCCTGCCGCTGGCCCTGCTGGCGACCGTGGCGCTGATCGTGATCAACGAGACCGGCCACAGCCGCGCGATGGAAGCGCTGGCGAGCATGTCGCACGTGCAGCAGACGCGCGCCGCCGTCACGCAGCTGCTGCAGCGCATGCTGGACGCCGAGACCGGCCAGCGCGGCTACCTGCTGACCGGTGACGAGCGCTACCTGCAGCCCTACGAGAACGCCACGGCCGTGATCGCGCAGAACCTGGACCTGCTGCGCAGCCAGTACCTGCACGACCGGGCGGAGATGAGCATCTTCGCCGAACTGTCGCGCAACGTGCAGCGCAAGCTGGCGGAGATGGACGTCAGCGTGCGGCTGCGCAAGCAGGGCCACGAGGACGCCTGGAAGTTCGTGCTCGGCACCGGCGTCGGCCAGGAGCACATGGACGCGATCCGCGAACAATCGGGGCTGCTGCTGCAGACCGCCATGCGGCGCCAGGCCGCCAGCGAGGAACAGATCACCGAGGCGCTGCAGCGCTCGCGCATCGGCGTGGCCCTGGTCGCGCTGGTCGGCCTGCTGGCCTTCTACATGTACCTGCGCCAGACGCGACGGCTGCAGGCCGTGGACCAGCGCGTGCAGGAAGACCTGCAGCGCGAGCGCGACCAGCTGGGCCAGTTGGTCAAGGATCGCACCGCCAGCCTGGCCGAGCTGGCCACGCACCTGCAGCAGGTGCGCGAGCGCGAGCGCGGCCACCTCGCGCGCGAGCTGCACGACGAACTGGGCGCGCTGCTGACCGCCGCCAAGCTCGACGTGGCGCGGCTGAAGTCGCGCTTGGGCAACGACGCGCCGGACGCGCTGCAGCGCCTGCAGCACCTGACCGACACGCTGAACAGCGGCATCGCGCTGAAGCGCCGCATCATCGAGGACCTGCGCCCCTCCTCGCTGACCAACCTGGGGCTGGTGACCTCGCTGGAGATCCTGGCGCGCGAGTTCGGCGAACGCTCGGGGCTGCAGGTGACCACCAGCCTGGAGCCGGTGGAGCTCGACGAGGCCTCCGAGCTCACCGTCTATCGGTTGGTGCAGGAGTCGCTGACCAACATCAGCAAGTACGCCCGCGCCAGCCAGGTCGAGGTGCGCATGGAGCACCTGGGCAACCACATGCGCGTGGAGGTGCAGGACGACGGCCAGGGCTTCGACACCGGCAAGACCATGCCGGCCGACAGCCATGGCCTGGCCGGCATGCGCCACCGCGTCGAGGCCGCCGGCGGGCGGCTGAGCATCACCTCGGCGCCGGGCCAGGGCACGCGCGTGGCCGCGACGCTGCCGATGGCCACCGCCGCCACGCCGGCGGACGGCACGGCCTGAAGCCACCGCATGGCGCAGGTCGGCAGACTCCTACGCGGCCAGCGCGCCGCTGCCGACGAAGCGATCCGCCGGCAGCCGATCCAGCAGGGCCGGCAGATTCCATAAGCTGGCGCCAGACCAGATCGCAGCCACCGACCGGTCGCATCACCAGCCCCAGGAGATCCGCCATGTTGCATTACTCGGTTGTCTTTCTCGTCATCGCGCTGATCGCCGCGGTGTTCGGTTTCGGCGGCATCGCGGCCGGCGCGGTCGAGATCGCCAAGATCCTGTTCTTCATCTTCCTGATCATGGCCGTCGTAGGCTTCGTCGTGAGCCTGGTACGCCGCAACTAGCGGCAATCCGCCCGCCGGCCCACAATGCTCGCTCACCCCTTCCAAGAACAGTCAACGAGGAAACCTGCCATGCACCCTTCCACCGAAGACCGCCTGTCCCGCGACGCCGAACAACTCGGCCGCCACGTCACCGACCGGGTGATGCACACCGCCCAGGAAGCCGTCTCCTCGACGCGGGATTTCGCCAACCAGGCGCTCGACGGCGCCGACCGCACGGTGCGCCGCCTGCGCGACCGCCTCGACCCCACCGTCGAGCAACTGGCGGCCAGCGCCCAGCGGCTGGCGCACCGCAGCCTGGACCTGGCGAACGAGACCGGCGC
This sequence comes from Pseudorhodoferax sp., assembly GCF_047601025.1. Classification (NCBI taxonomy): domain Bacteria; kingdom Pseudomonadati; phylum Pseudomonadota; class Betaproteobacteria; order Burkholderiales; family Comamonadaceae; genus Pseudorhodoferax; species Pseudorhodoferax sp. The sequence goes on along the minus strand of NZ_JASGJZ010000001.1, from coordinate 3,734,132 downwards.
CCGCGCCCAGCGCTCGCTGCGCCAGTACGCCGATGCCACCGAACGCTACGTCTCCGACCAGCCGGTGCGTGCGATCCTGATCGCCGCCGCGGCCGGCGCGGTGATCGCGGCACTGGCCCTGGCGTCCGCGCGCCGCCGCCGCGACCCACGCGACACGCGCTGACACACCGACGCCCGCAGAGCCGCCGCCATGCTGCACCCCATCTTCTCGACGGTCGTCGCGCGGCCGGATCTGGTCGTGGACCACCTCTCCGCCTACGTGACCCTGGCCGGCGAGGAAGCGGCGGCGACCGGCCGGGAATTCAAGCGGCGCATGCTCGCCTGGGCGGTCGCCGGCGTTGCCGCGCTGCTGTTCGTGGCGTTCGCCGGCATCGCGGCGATGCTGGCGGCCGTCAACGGCCAGTTCCATTGGGCGCTGGCCGCCGTGCCCGGCGCGGCGCTGCTGGTCGCGCTGCTGGCCCTGCTGGCCGGCCGCGCCGGCAGCGGCGCGCCACGCTTCGCCGAACTGCGCCGCCAGGTCGCCGCCGACGTCGGCCTGCTGCGCGCCAGCAGAGATGCCCGCCATGGACACTGAGCCGACGACGCCGCAGCAGCCCCCGCTGACGCCCGCGGAGCGGCTGGATGCCACGCGTGCCGCGATCGCGCTCCAGCTCGCCCGCCGGCGGCGCCGGCCGCGGGCGGCGGAGCCGCAGGAGCCGGCGCGCGGCTTCCTGCCGCGCGTGCGGCGCGCCGCCCGCGTCTGGTGGGATTCGCATCCGGTCCACGATGCGGTGGCGGTGGCCCGGCCCGCATTGGAGGACTACGCCCACGCGCGGCCCTACCGGCTGGTCGGCATCGCGGCCGGCATCGGCGCCGGCCTGGCGCTGCTGCGCGGCTGGCGGCTGCTGCCGCTGACCGGCCTCGTGCTGGCGCTGATGAAGTCGTCCGACGTGAAGGCCACCGTGCAGTCGTTCGCCGCTGCGCCCGGCGCACCAGGCGAACCGCTGGCACCATGAATACCGATGGCCTGCCGGGCCCGCGGCCCGGCCGCCCAGAGCTCTTTCTCCGTGAGGAGGAGGACATGCGTCGCTCCCTGCGGCACATGACGAGTCGGCGGGCCTCGTGCAGCCCGCCGCGCTTGCATCCCAGTGCACCACAACAATCCAAGACCAAGGAGCTCTCCATGCGCTACATCCGTCCCATCGCCTTTGCCCTGGCTGCCGCACTGAACGTGGCCGTCATCACCGGCTGCGCCGTCGCGCGCAACCAGGAAACCGTGGGCGCCTACGTCGACGACGCGGCCATCACCACCGCCGTCAAGGCCAAGTTCATCGAGGACAAGACGGTGGACGCCGGCGCCATCAACGTGCAGACGCTGAACGGCACCGTGGCCCTGTCCGGTTTCGCCAAGTCCAATGCCGAACGCAGCCGGGCCGAGACGCTGGCGCGCAGCGTCAAGGGCGTGCGCGAAGTGCGCAACACGCTGGCCGTGCGCCCCTGATACGGGCCGCCGCGCCCCATGGGTGGGGGGCGTGCGCCGGGACGGCGCGCGCCCCTTTTTTCGGGTCCTTGCCGGGAGCATTCCATGCAGATCTTCAGCTGCGACCACTGCGGTCACCCCGTCTTCTTCGAGAACGTGCAGTGCCTGTACTGCGGCAGCGCGCTCGCGTTCATTCCCGAGCTCATGGCGGTGGCGGCGATCGAGCCGGTGCCGGACCCGCCGCCTGCCGCCGACGGCGCCCCCACCGCCCCGCTGTGGCAGCGCCGTGCCGCCGACGATGCGGCGCCGGCGGACGCGGTGCCGCCGCACTACCGCCTGTGCGACAACCAGGTGCACCACCAGGCCTGCAACTTCACCGTGGCGCAGGACGATCCGAACCCGCTGTGCATGTCGTGCCGGCAGACCCGCATGCTGCCGGACCTGTCGGTGCCGGAAAACCTGACGCGCTGGATGCGCATCGAGACCGCCAAGCGCCGGCTGCTGTACACCCTGCTGCGGCTGGGCCTGGCCGATCCGCGCGCCGACGACGGCCCGGTCTACGAATTCCTGGCCGACCTGCCCGGCGAACCGCCGGTGATGACCGGCCACGCCAGCGGCGTCATCACGCTGAACGTGGCCGAGGCCGACGACGATGAGCGCGCGCGCCGCCGCGTCGAGCTGTTCGAGCCGTACCGCACGCTGCTGGGCCACCTGCGCCACGAGAGCGGGCACTACTACTGGGACCGGCTGATCCGCGACGATCCCGACCGCCTGGCGGCGTTCCGCGCGCTGTTCGGCGACGAGAGCATGGACTACATGCAGGCGCTGCAGGCGCACTACGCCGCCGGCGACCAGCGCCCGGACTGGCGGCCGGACTTCGTCAGCGCCTATGCCGCCGCCCACCCGTGGGAAGACTGGGCCGAGACCTGGGCCCACTACCTGCACATGGTGGACCTGCTGGAGACCGCGGCCTCCTACCGCACCCGCATCGTGCTGCCCGGCACCGACGGCGCGCAGCGCAGCCGCACGGCCGATCCGTTCGATGCCAACAGCGACTTCGACGCCTGGATCGACCAGTGGGTCCCGGTGACGCTGCTGCTGAACAGCCTGAACCGCAGCCTGGGCCAGGACGACGCCTACCCGTTCGCGCTGAGCGAGAACGCCCTGCGCAAGCTGCGCTTCGTGCACGACGTGATCGCCCAGGCCGGGCAGCGGGTGGCGCCGGCGGCACCGGAACCGGTCCCGCAACCCCAGGCCGCGCCCGACCAGGCGATGACGGCCTGAACCCGGGCTGCCGCGGCCGGCCTGCGGCCCGCCGCAGCAGACAGGGGATCAACCGGCCCGCACCTGCAGGTTGTTGTTCACGCCGGCCACCCCCTCGACCGCATGGACCAGGGTGGTGGCGCGCTGCTTGGCCGCCTCGGACGGCGCCGGGCCGGTCAGCGTGACGACGCCCGACTTGGTGTCGACATCGATCTTCATCGCCGAAAGGTCGGGATCCTTCGCCAGGCTGGCGTTGACCGCGGCCGTGATCGCCATGTCGTCCACCCGGCGCTCCACGTTCTGCGCGGCACGGCTCGCATCCTCGCGCAATTCCCCGGCCGCCTGCTCGGTGCGCTGGACGGCGGCATCGACCCGCTGCCCCACGGTGGGCTCGGTGGCCGGCGCCGTGCCGGCCGTGTCCACGCGCTCGCCGCAGGCCGCCAGGCCCAGTGCCAGCGCGCCGACCGCCAGCGCACCGGCCAGGCGCGCGTGGCGTTCGTGCGTCGTGTGCATGCCCGGCCTCCTCACAGCTTGTCGATCGCGTCCTTGGCCTTGTCCTTGGCGGCCTCGCGCGCGTCGCCGAAGTGCTTCTCGGCCTTGCCCAGGTTCTTCTGCACGTTCCCTTCGGCTTCCAGCGCGGCGTTGCCGGTGACCTTGCCGGCGACTTCCTTCACGGCACCCTTGGCCTGCTCGACGCGGCCGGTGATCTGGTTCTTGTTCATGGCGGTTTCCTTTCCTGGAGAGGTGGATGGAAGTGGAAGGCCCGCGGTGAGGCAGGGCCTGGCGTCATGATGCGTGCCGCCCGGCGGCCGGCCTGTCGGCCGCGGCCGAACCCGCCGTAGGACGCGGACGGCGCGCAACGCCAGCCGGGGAAACCCGCAGCCGCCAGACGGTTTGCGCGCACAATGCCGCCCACCATGGAAAACACCGACACGCTCGACAAACTCAACGTGGATGTCGCCGGCGCCTGGGCCCAGATCCAGGCGCATGCCGACCGCGGCGAAGCACTGCAGGCCGACGCCTACCGGCTGGCATTCGCGGACCCGGAATTCCTGCTGCGGCGCGAGACGCGCGGCATCCGCTTCCAGCTCGAGATGCTCAAGCCCGACCTGGAGCAGCAGGCCCAGGGCATCGAGCACACCATCGTGGTGTACGGCAGCGCGCGCTTTCCGCCGCCCGAGCAAGCCGAGCTGGAACTGGCCGCGGCGCGCCAGAGCGGCGACGAAGCCGCGCTGCGGCTGGCCGAGCGGCGCTGCCGCAACGCCCGCTACTACGACCAGGCGCGCCAGTTCGCGCGCCTGGTGGCCACCTACGGCAAGGAGCGCCCACCCGCAGAGCGCATCTACATCTGCACCGGCGGCGGCCCCGGCATCATGGAGGCGGCCAACCGCGGCGCGCACGACATGGGGGCGCAGAACGTGGGCTTCTCGATCGCGCTGCCGCACGAGCAGAGCGGCAACCGCTACGTCACGCCCAGCCTGAGCTTCAAGTTCCACTACTTCGCGCTGCGCAAGATGCATTTCATGATGCGCGCGAAGGCGCTGGTGGCCTTCCCGGGCGGCTTCGGCACGCTGGACGAGCTGTTCGAGGTCCTGACGCTGGTGCAGACCGGCAAGGCGCGGCCGGTGCCCATCATCCTGTTCGGCACGGAGTACTGGCAGCGCCTGCTGCACCTGGACGTGCTGGTCGAGGAAGGCGCGATCTCGCCGGACGACCTGAAGCTGGTCACCTACGTGGACACGCCCCAGGCGGCCTGGGACGCGATCCGGACGTTCTACGGCCTCTGAGTCTCGTCGGGCAGCCCGCGCACCGCGCGGGCACCCGCCGCCACCACGGCGCCGACCACCCAGAACACGCCGCCGATGCCGATCAGCGCGCCGATCGAGCCGAACAGCATCGGCATGGCCACGCTGGAGGCGTTGATCGTCATCAGCCGCAGGCCCAGCGCCTCGCCGTGGCGGTGGCCGGGCGTCATCTGGTGCAGCAGGCTCATGACCATGGGCTGCACCGCGCCCAGCGCGAAGCCCAGCACCACCGAGCACAGCCCCATCAGCCAGGGCGAGTGCAGCAGCGGATAGGCGGCGAACACCAGCGCCGTGACCACGGTGGAGGCGAAGATCACGCCGCGCTCGGTGGTGCGCGCGACGAGCAGCGGCAGCAGCATGCGCACCAGGGCCGCGGCGATCGCGAACGCGCCCAGCAGCGTGCCGATGACGGCCGCGCCCAGGCCGCGCTCGTGGCCCAGCAGCGGCAGCACGAAGGCGTGCACGTCCCAGCTGGAGGACTGCAGCCAGTTCACGAACAGCAGCCGGCGGAACATCGGCTGGCGCAGCAGGTCCCAGGCGCGCGTGCGCTCTCCCCCGGCCGGCGGCGCGGCGGGCGGCACCTCGCGCGCGCCGCGCGCCAGGGCCCAGCAGGCCAGCGGCAGCAGGGCCAGCAGCGCGAACGCCGCGCGGAACGCGAACAGGTCGGCCGGCGTTCGGCCCGCATGGTCGATCAACAGGCCGGCCGCGAACGGCCCGACGAAGTTGGCCGCGGCCGGCGCGATGGCCAGCCAGCTGAACATGCGCCGCAGCTGGTCGGTACCGGCGGCCGCGCGCCCGACGTGGCGCTGCAGCGCGATCACCGAGACGCCGGTGGCGGCGCCGGTCAGCAGCGCGGCCGCGCACAGCGCGGGAAACGCCGGGAACACCAGGGCCAGCGCGGCGCCGGCGAAGGCCGCGCCGACCGCCAGCACCAGCGGCCGCTTCAGCCCGTGCCGGTCGGCGTAGCGGCCGGCCGGCAGCGCCAGGAACACCTGCGTCAGCGCGAACAGCGCGATCAGCACGCCGACCGCCGCGGCGCTGTAGCCCTGCTGCAGCGCCAGCAGCGGCGCGGCCAGCCGCATGCCGGCCATGGTGGCGTGCAGGCAGACCTGGGCCGCGATCAGGCGCAGCAGTTCGGCGCCGCTCATGGTGCCTCGTCTCCGGCCTCGTCCGGCGCCAGCAGGGCCTGCGCCTGGCCATCGGGCAGCGCCTCCACCGCGCGCAGCCGCCGGTTCAGCACGTTGCTGCGCGTCTGCGCCTTGTCCAGCGTGTTCAGCACGGTCTGGGTCTGGCGCTTCACGTCGGCCAGCACGCCGCCGAACTTCAGGAACTCGGTCTTCACCGCGCCCAGCACCTGCCAGACCTCGCTGCTGCGCTGCTCCAGCGCCAGCGTGCGAAACCCCATCTGCAGCGAATTGAGCATGGCCAGCAGCGTGGTCGGGCCGGCCAGCGTGATGCGGTGCTCGCGCTGCAGCGCCTCCAGCAGGCCGGGCCGGCGCAGCACCTCGGCGTACAGCCCCTCGGTCGGCAGGAACAGGATCGCGAAGTCCGTGGTGTGCGGCGGCTCGACGTACTTCTCGGCGATGCCGCGCGCCTCCAGCCGGATGCGCTGCTCCAGCGCGCGGGCCGCGGCCTCGGCCGCCGACGGGTCGGCGCGCTGCTGGGCGTCGAGCAGGCGCTCGTAGTCCTCGTTCGGGAACTTGGCGTCGATCGGCAGCCAGCACGGCGCGCCATCGTCGCCGCGCCCGGGCAGGCGCACGGCGAAGTCCACCGCGTGGCGCTGGCCGGGCCGGGTCGCGACCTGGGCCGCGTACTGGCCGGGCGCGAACACCTGCTCCAGCAGCGCGGCCAGCTGGGCTTCGCCGAACATGCCGCGCGTCTTCACGTTGGACAGCAGGTGCTTGAGGTCGCCCACGCCCTGCGCCAGCGTCTGCATCTCGCCCAGGCCCTTGTGCACCTGCTCCAGGCGTTCGGCCACCTGGCGGAAGCTCTCGCCCAGCCGGGCCTCCAGCGTGCTCTGCAGCCGCTCGTCCACGGTGCGGCGCATCTCCTCGAGCTTGGCGGCGTTGCCGGCCTGCAGTTCGGCCAGGCGCCGCGCATTGGCCTCCGACAGGCCGGAGAGCTGCTGGTGCAGCGTGTCCGACAGGTTCTTGCCCAGCAGCGCGAGCTGCTGGGCGAAGGCGTCGATCTGGGCGTTCTGCGTGCGCGTGGCCTCGGCCGCCTGGGCCAGCAGGGTCTGCTGGAAGCGCGCCATGGCCTGCCCGCTTTCCTGCCGGCCGGCGCGCGCGCCCTCGGCGAGTTCCTGCCGCAGGCCGCGCTCGCTGCGCTCGATCAGGCCGGCCAGCTCGGCCGCACGGTCCGGCGGCGGCCGGCGCGACAGCAGCACCAGCAGCACGATCACGTTCAGGGCCGCCAGCGCCAGCAGCAGCCAGGTGTCCAGCGGCAGCTCAGGCATGCAGCACGGACGGATTCAGCGGATTCAGCGCTTGGCCCTGGGTCAGGTAGCCGATCAGGTTGTCGGCGGCCAGGTTGGCCATGGCCAGCCGGGTCGGGATACTGGCGCTGGCGATGTGCGGCGTGAGCACCACGTTGGGCACGGCCAGCAGTTCCGGGTGCACGCAGGGCTCGCCCTCGAACACGTCCAGCCCGGCGGCGGCGATGCGCCGCTCGCGCAGCGCGGCGGCCAGCGCCGCGTCGTCCACGATGCCGCCGCGCGCGATGTTGACCAGCGTGGCCGTGGGCTTCATCAGCGCCAGCTCGGCCGCGCCGATGGCATGGTGCGAGGCCGGCGAGTACGGCAGCACCAGCACCAGGTGGTCGGCCTGGCGCAGCAGCTCCTCCTTGCCGACGTAGCGGGCCTTGCAGTCGGCCTCCAGCGCCGGCGCCAGGCGCGAGCGGTTGTGGTAGATCACCTGCATGCCGAAGCCGTGGGCGCCGCGCCGCGCGATGCCCTGGCCGATGCGGCCCATGCCCAGGATGCCGAGCGTGGCGCCATGCACGTCGCTGCCGGCGAACAGGTCGTAGCTCCACTGCGTCCACTTGCCGGCGCGCAGGTAGTGCTCGCTCTCGGCGATGCGGCGCGCGGTGGCCATCAGCAGCGCGAAGCCGAAGTCGGCGGTGGTCTCGGTCAGCACGTCGGGCGCGTTGGTGGCCAGCACGCCGCGCGCCGTCATCGCCTCCAGGTCGAAGTTGTTGTAGCCGACGGCCATGTTGGCGGCGATCCTGAGGTCGGGGCAGCGCGCCAGCAGCGCGGCGTCGATGCGCTCGCTGGCGGTCGTGAACACGCCCTGCCTGCCGGCCAGGCGCGCGGCCAGCTCGTCCGCGCTCCAGGTCTCGTCGGCCTGGTTGGCGCTGACCTCGAAATGCTGCGCCAGGCGCTCCAGCACTTCGGGGAACACGGCACGGGCGACGAGGACGGCGGGCTTGGACATGGAGGGATCGGTCACGTGAAGAACAGGAAGGTGAGAACGACGAACAGCGGCACCAGCACGGCGCAGGACCAGCCCATGTAGCCGAAGAAGCTGGGCATGGCGACGCCGCGCTCCTCGGCGATGGCCTTGACCATCAGGTTGGGCGCGTTGCCGATGTAGGAGTTGGCGCCCATGAACACCGCGCCGGCCGAAATGGCGGCCAGCGTGGGCGCGAGCGTGGTCATGAGCTGCTGCGGGTCGCCGCCCGCGGTGTTGAAGAACACCAGGTAGGTCGGCGCGTTGTCGAGGAAGGAGCTGAGAACGCCGGTGGCCCAGAAGTACATGGCCGGCAGCGGCTGGCCGTCCGGCCCGGTGACGGCGCGCACCACGGCGCCGAAGGGCCCGTCCACGCCCGCGCGCAGCATGGCGATGACCGGGATGATGGTCAGGAAGATGCCGGCGAACAGCTTGGCCACCTCGACCATCGGCCCCCAGGAGAACTGGTTGTCCCGATGCACCTGGCGGGCCGTCAGCCCGAGCGACGCCAGCGTCACGGCGACCAGGCCGCCGTCGCGCACCAGCGCCGGCAATGGCAGCGGCGTGCCGAATACGTCGAACGCCACCTCGGAACGCCACAGCCCGCTCATCAGCACCAGGGCGACCACGGCGCCGAGCAGCACGAAGTTGATGCCGCCGTCGAAGCCCAGGCGGGCCGTGTCGGGCGTCGGGTCGACTGGCAGCACGCCCTCGCGCCGGTAGTACCAGCTGTCCAGCACGAAGAACAGCGCCAGCAGGCAGGCCAGCATGAAGGCGGTCTCGGGCAGGATGTTGCGCAGCGTCCAGAAGAATTCCACGCCCTTCAGGAAGCCGAGGAACAGCGGCGGGTCGCCCAGCGGCGTCAGCGAGCCGCCGATGTTGGAGACGATGAAGATGAAGAACACGACGACGTGCGCCCGGTGGCGGCGGTTGTCGTTGGCGCGCACCAGCGGCCGGATCAGCAGCATGGACGCGCCGGTCGTGCCCATGAAGCTGGCCAGCACGGCGCCCAAGGCCAGCAGCCCGGTGTTCAGCAGCGGGCTGCCGTGCAGGTTGCCGCGGATGTAGATGCCGCCGGCCACCGTGAACAGGGCCGTCAGCAGCACGATGAAGGGGATGTACTCGGCCAGCAGCGCATGCACCAGGCTGGCGCCGGCCAGGGCCGGGCCGTAGGCGACGAGGAAGGGCACGAAGAACGCCAGCGTCCAGGCCGCCGTGATCTTGCCGTAGTGGTAGTGCCACACGCGCATGGCGAACAGCGGGAACAGCGCGATCGACAGCAGCACGCCCGCGAACGGCAGGGCCCACCAGGCCGACAGCGCGCGGCCGTCGAGGTCGGCCGCGGAAGCGACGGCCGGCGCGGCCAGCGCACACAGGGCGGCGCCGAGCGGCCGCAGCGCCCGGCTCAGATCGGTCGGCTTCATGCGGCCGGCTGCTCGATCTCGAACACCTGGCGCAGGTAGCCCAGGTACCGCTCGTCCTCGCACATGTTCTTGGACGGCGTGTCCGACAGCTTGGCCACCGGCTGGCCGTTGCAGCGCACCATCTTGATCACGATCTGCAGCGGCACGTGCTGCGGCGGGTCGCCCAGGTCGTTGGTCAGGTTGGTGCCGATGCCGAACGCGAGCTGGCAGCGGCCGCGGAAGCGCTGGTACAGCTCGATGGTGCGCGGCACGGTCAGCCCGTCGCTGAAGATCAGCGTCTTGGTATGCGGGTCCACGCGGTTGTGGCGGTAGTGCTCGATCATGCGCTCGCCCCAGGTGAACGGATCGCCGCTGTCGTGGCGGGCGCCGTCGAACAGCTTGCAGAAGTACATGTCGAAGTCGCGCAGGAAGGGCTCCAGCCCGTACACGTCGGACAGCGCGATGCCCAGGTCGCCGCGGTACTCCTTGGCCCAGGAGTCGAACGCGAACACCTGGCTGTCGCGCAGCCGCGGGCCCAGCGCCTGGCAGGCCTGCATGTACTCGTGCGCCACGGTGCCCAGCGGCGTCATGCCCAGCTTCATCGCGAACAGCACGTTGCTGGTGCCGGCGAGCTGGCCCTTGGGGCCGGTGCCCAGCCGCGCGGCCAGGTGGCGCAGCACCTCCTCGTGCCAGGCCTTGGAAAAGCGCCGGCGCGTGCCGTAGTCGGCGATCTTCAGCTCGGCCAGGTCCGGGCCCTGCAGCTGGTCGATCTTGCGGTCCAGCCGCGCGCGGCCCTGGGCGAAGTCAGGGTTCTTCGCGGCGTTGCGGAAGTAGACCTCGTTGACGATGGCCAGCACCGGGATCTCGAACAGGATGGTGTGCAGCCACGGGCCCTGGATGCGGATGTCGATCTCGCCCGAGGGCAGCGGCTGGATGTCGATGTACTTCTCGTTGAGCCGGAAAAGGCCCAGGAAGTCGACGAAGTCGCTCTTGATGAAGCGCAGCGAGCGCAGGTAGGCCAGCTCCGCGTCCGCGAAGTGCAGCGTGCACAGGTGGCGCACCTGCTCGCGGATCTCGTTGACGTAGGGCGCCAGCGCGACGCCCTGGTTGCGGCACTTGAAGCGGTATTCCACCTGCGCGCCCGGAAACTGGTGCAGCACGGCCTGCATCATCGTGAACTTGTACAGGTCCGTGTCGAGAAGGCTGGTCAGGATCATGGTGGCGGTTTCGCGGCTTGTCTCCGTGTGGCAGGGCCGCCGACGGCGGCGACGGCATTGTCGCAGGCGGCCCGCCTACGCGTGCTGGCCGGCATGTCCTACCGGCCGGCCGGGGCGGCCTGCCTAGAGTAGCTCCACGTCCGCTGCAGGACGCATCCGATCCACCAGGAGCACGACATGAACAACGACACGATCCAGGGCAACTGGAAGCAGTTCAAGGGCAAGGTCCAGGAGCAGTGGGGCAAGCTCACCAACGACGACCTCGACGTGATCGAGGGCCGGCGCGAGCAGCTGATCGGCCGCATCCAGGAGCGCCACGGCCTCGCGCGCGAGGAGGCCGAACGCCAGGTGCGCGAATGGGAAGGCCGCAACCCCGACTTCTTCTTCGAGAAGTCCGTCTGAGCGCTCTCCTTGTTGACCGAGGAGCACCACCATGCCGACCCTTGCGAAGACGCCCCTCGCCGCCCTGGGCCTCGCCCTCGGCCTGTCGCTGGCCACGCATGCCGGCGCGATGACGCGCGACGAGTACAAGGCTGCGGAAGACCGCATCGAAGCCCAGTACAAGGCCGAGAAGGAGCGCTGCGACGGCCTGTCCGGCGACGCCAAGGACGTGTGCGTCAGCGAAGCCAAGGGCAAGGAGAAGGTCGCCAAGGCCGAGCTGGAAGCCCAGTACAAGCCGGGCGGCGAGGCCAGCGCCAAGGTCGCCGAGGCCAAGGCCGACGCGGCCTACGACACCGCCAAGCAGAAGTGCGATGCGCTGGCCGGCAACGCCAAGGACGTCTGCATGAAGGACGCCAAGGCGGCCCACGCCTCGGCCCGGAGCCACGCCAGGCAGGGCCGCTGAGCCCGCCCCGCGCCCGGCCCGGCCCGGGCGGGCCGGCACTCAGAGCAGCTGCTGCAGCACGGCGCGCAAGGCTGCCGGCAGCGGCACGGGCCGGCGGCTCGCGCGATCCACGTAGACGTGGACGAAGTGCCCGTGGGCGGCCGTCTGCGCCGCCCCCTGCGCGAACAGCCCCACCTCGTAGCGCACGCTGGTGCCGCCCAGGCGCGCCACGCGCAGGCCGGCCTCGATGGTCTGCGGAAAGGCCAGCGGCGCGAAATACCGGCACTGCGTCTCCACCACCAGCCCGATCACCGGGCCGTGCTCGACGTCCAGCACGCCCTCGGCGATCAGGTGCGCGTTCACGGCCGTGTCGAACCAGCTGTAGTACACGACGTTGTTGACGTGCCCGTAGGCATCGTTGTCCATCCAGCGCGTGGTGATCGGGCGGAACACGCGGAAGTCGCCGCGCGGACGCGGCTGGGGGCGGGCCGGTTCGGTCATGCGGCGGATTCTGGCAGCCGGCTGCCGGAATTAGATGCAGCCCTCTAGATTGCTGCACCGCAACAAAAAAGTCTTGCAAGCGGCCGACCCATCCCTATAATTCGCTCCATGCTGCACTGCAACATTCCTTCGGGTGGTGGCGCAGAAGCGGAATCCGATCCCTCATCAACTTTTTCAACTTGGAGAATCTCATGCTGACTGGAGACCAAATCATCGCCACCCACAAGGCCAACTTCGAACTGCTGTTCGGTCTGACCACCAAGGCCTTCGAAGGCGTGGAAAAGCTGGTCGAACTGAACGTGACCGCTTCCAAGGCCGCGCTGGCCGAAGCCGCCGACACCGCCCAGGCCGCCCTGTCCGCCAAGGACGCGCAAGAGCTGCTGGCCCTGCAAGCCAGCCTGCTGCAGCCCCTGGCCGAGAAGACCGCCGCCTACAGCCGCCACGTCTATGAAATCGCCCAAGGCACCAGCGCCGAACTGACCAAGGCCCTGGAAGTCCAGGCGACCGAAGCGCAGAAGAAGTTCCTGTCGGCCGTGGACGCCGCTACCAAGAACGCCCCCGCCGGCTCCGAAACCGCCGTCGCCGTGTTCAAGAGCGCCGTGGCTGCCGGTACCAACGCGCTGGAATCGGTGCAAAAGGCCGTCAAGCAAGCCAGCGACGTCGCCGAAGCCAACTTCAACGCCGTGGCCGCCTCCGCCGTGAACGCCAGCAAGACGGCCGCCACCGCCGTCAAGAAGCGCTGATTGCCTTCTTGGCTGGGAAGCCGGGCCACCGGCTCCCGACACCAGTTGTCTCCTCGGGTTTCTTCGAATTCATCGGAGTTCAGGAACCCCTTCAGAGGCCCCGCTCCGCGGGGCCTTTTTTTATGCGCGCGCCGCGTTGCCCTTAGGATCGCCCCTCTTCATCGCTCCAAGAGGAACCACATGCTGAAGAAAGCAGCCTCCGCCGGCGCCCTGCTGCTGGCCGCCGGCGCAGCTCTGGCCCAGTCCCAGGTCGTCAACCTGTACTCCGCCCGCCACTACGCCACCGACGAGGCGCTGTACAGCAACTTCACCAAGGCCACCGGCATCAAGATCAACCGCGTGGACGCCGGCGACGCCGACATCATCGCCCGCCTGAAGGCCGAGGGCTCGAGCTCGCCGGCCGACGTGATCCTGCTGGTGGACGCGGCCCGGCTGTACCGCGGCCAGGTGGACGGGCTGTTCCAGCCGATCCATTCCAAGCTGCTGGAAGACGCCATTCCGGCCAACCTGCGTTCGCAGCCGGCGGCCGACGGCCGCATCTCCTGGTTCGGCTTCTCCACCCGCGCCCGCGTGATCGTCTACGACAAGTCCACGCTCAAGCCCGGCGACGTGGACAGCTACGAGAAGCTGGCCTCGCCAGCGCTCAAGGGCAAGCTGTGCATCCGCTCCGGCTCGCACCCGTACAACCTGAGCCTGTTCGGCGCGGTCATGGAGCACATGGGCGAGACGCGCACCGAGGAATGGCTGCGCGGCGTCGTCGCCAACTTGGCGCGCGACCCCAAGGGCGGCGACACCGACCAGATCAAGGCCGTGGCCTCGGGCGAGTGCGCGGTCGGCGTGACCAACAGCTACTACCTGGCGCGGCTGATCCGCTCCACCAACCCGGCCGACCGCACCGTGGCCGAGCGCGTGGGCGTGGTGTTCCCGAACCAGGGCACCTGGGGCACGCACCTGAACATCGCCGGCGGCGCCGTGGCCCGCTACGCCAAGAACCGCGACAACGCCATCAAGCTGATGGAGTACCTGGCCAGCCCCGAGGCGCAGAACTACTTCGCCAACGGCAACAACGAATGGCCCACGGCCAAGGGGGTGCAGACGGACAACCCGGCGCTGGACCAGATGGCGCCCAACGGCTTCAAGGCCGAGACCATTCCGATCGGCGCGGTCGGCGCGCACCAGCTCAAGGTGCAGCAGATGCTGGACCGGGTGGGCTTCAAGTAGGCCCGGAGAAGGCCGCGGCATGGACATCGCAGGCAAGGTCTTCATCGTCACCGGCGGCGCCTCGGGCCTGGGCGAAGGCACGGCGCGGGCGCTGGCGGCCAAGGGCGGGCGCGTCGTCGTCGCCGACCTGCAGGCCGACAAGGGCGAGGCGGTCGCGCGCGAGATCGGCGGCGCCTGCGTGCGCTGCGACGTGAGCCAGGAGGCCGACGGCCAGGCCGTCGTCGCCAGGGCGCTGGCGCTCGGCAAGCTGGTGGGCCTGGTCAACTGCGCCGGCATCGCACCGGCCGAGAAGACCGTCGGCAGGAACGGCGCGCACCCGCTGGCGCTGTTCCACAAGACGCTGATGGTCAACCTGCTGGGCAGCTTCAACATGATCCGGCTGGCGGCCGAGGCCATGGCGGCGAACGCGCCCGAGGCCACCGGCGAGCGCGGCGTGCTGATCTCCACGGCCTCGGTGGCGGCCTACGACGGCCAGATCGGCCAGGCCGCCTACAGCGCGTCCAAGGGCGGCGTGGTCGGCATGACGCTGCCGATCGCGCGCGACCTGGCCCGCTCGGGCATCCGCAACATGACGATCGCGCCCGGCGTCTTCGGCACGCCGATGCTGTTCGGCATGCCGCAGGGGGTGCAGGACGCGCTGGCCGCCAGCGTGCCCTTCCCCTCGCGGCTGGGAACGCCGGCCGACTACGCCCGGCTGGCGATCCACATCTTCGAGAACGACATGCTCAACGGCGAGGTGATCCGCCTGGACGGCGCGATCCGCATGCCGCCGCGTTGAGGACTTCCGCCGTGGGCCGGCCACGGCCCGTATAAGCTTTCCCCCGTGGCCATTCCCCAGTCCTTCATCCAGGAGCTGCTGTCCCGCGTCGACGTGGTCGAGGTGGTGGGCCGCTACGTCCAGCTGAAAAAGGGCGGCGCCAACTTCCTCGGCCTGTGCCCGTTCCACGGCGAGAAGTCGCCCTCGTTCACGGTCAGCCCGAGCAAGCAGTTCTTCCACTGCTTCGGCTGCGGCAAGAGCGGCAACGCGATCGGCTTCCTGATGGAGCACACCGGCGCCGGCTTCCGCGACGCGGTGCAGGACCTGGCGCAGCAGGTCGGCATGGCGGTGCCCGACGACGACAGCACGCCCGAGGAACGCCAGCGCGCCGCCGCCCAGCGCGAGCGCCAGGCCACGCTGACCGAGGTGCTGGAAAAAGCCGGCGAAGCCTGGCGCCACCAACTGCGCCAGGCCCCCCGGGCGATCGACTACTGCAAGCGCCGCGGCCTGTCGGGCCGGATCGCCAAGCGCTTCGGCCTGGGCTACGCGCCCGAGGGCTGGCACTTCCTGTCCGGCGTGTTCCCGCGCTACGACGACGCGCTGCTGGTGGACAGCGGCCTGGTAATCCACCACGAGGAGGGGGAAGACCGGCGCTACGACCGCTTCCGCGACCGGCTGATGTTCCCGATCCGCAACGTCAAGGGCGAGTGCATCGCCTTCGGCGGCCGGGTGCTCGGCGATGAGAAGCCCAAGTACCTGAACTCGCCGGAGACCCCGGTGTTCAGCAAGGGCCGCGAGCTGTACGGCCTGTACGAGGCGCGCGAGGCGGTGCGCGACATGGGCTACGTGCTGGTGACCGAGGGCTACATGGACGTGGTGGCGCTGGCCCAGCACGGCTTTCCGAACGCCGTGGCCACGCTGGGCACGGCCTGCACGCCCGAGCACGTGCACAAGCTGTTCCGCTTCACGGACGCCGTGGTGTTCAGCTTCGACGGCGACGCCGCCGGCCGGCGCGCCGCGCGCAAGGCGCTGGAAGGCGCCCTGCCCTACGCGACCGACGTGCGCAGCGTCAAGTTCCTGTTCCTGCCGCCCGAGCACGACCCGGACAGCTACATCCGCGAACACGGCGCCGACGCCTTCTCGCTCAGCATCGGCGAGGCCCAGCCGCTGTCGCGCTTCCTGATCGACAGCGCGCGCGAGGGCTGCGACCTCGGCAGCGCCGAAGGCCGCGCCCACCTGGCCAGCAACGCCAGGCCGCTGTGGGCGCTGCTGCCCGACGGCGCGCTCAAGCGCCAGCTGCTGGGCGACCTGGCCGACCTGGTGCAGCTGGACGCGCGCGAGCTCGGCGAGCTGTGGGAGCCCCGCGCGGCACCCGACGCACCCCGGCCGCGGCGCCGCCCTTCCGGCAAGCGCAGCGCCGATGTGCCCTCCTCGACCATGCGCGGCCGCAGTGCAATCCGCCCCGCGCTGCAGGCGCACGCCAGCCACGTGGCCATGCTGCTGCTGCGCAACACCGGGCTGTGGGAACAGCTCGGCCAAGCCGACCACGACCTGCTGTGCGCCCTGGAAGGCGACTACGGCGAACTGTTCCGCTGGACCGACCAGCAGGTGCACGAACATGGCGCCCAGCCCTGGGCCGCGCTGGACATCGCGCTGGCCGGCCAGCCCTTCGAGGCCGAGGCGCGCCGGCTGGTCGCGCGCGACAGCCTGCAGCCGCTCGGCCGCGTGTTCGAGATCGAGGACGTGCCGCTGGCCGACGTGCGCGCCACGCTGACGCGGCTGCACCGCGACGTGATCGCCGAGGAACTCCGGCACCTGCAGACGCTGCCCGCCTCCGACCCCGAGCGCATCGGCCGCGAGCGCGAGCTGATCCTGCGGCAGCTGGCGCTGAAGAAGTCGCTGGCCTGAAACACCCTCAGTCTGCGCGCTGCGCGCTCCGCCGCCCCCCTCAAGACTTCCTACGCGGGAGCGCCGCTGGCGGCCATGGTGCTCACCCACCCCGCCGCCGGTCCAGCGCCGCGCCGGCCACCGACCGCACAGGAGTTGTTCCCATAGGAGACACTGCACCACGGCCCACACGGGCGGAGCTCTCCAATGAGGGCGCCGCCCGCGGTCCGGCGAAGCCGGCCCGTGGCGTGCGCTGGCGTGGCCTGCCCCGCGGCCGTCCGAGCCGCTGCTTGCGGCCCTGGTCCAGGCTTTGCAGATGACGCCAGCGCGATGGACATGCATACGGCTTGAAAAATCCGGCGCCGGCTATAATCTTCGGTTTGTCTCGCGGCAAGAGCGACAGCAGCACCTCCGAGCCCGGCCAACCGATTGCCACACAGCGCACGACCGGCCACCTTCATCGCAAGGGCTGCATTCCAAATGTTCGCCCCCACATCTTGCCCATAGGCCTTCCCGCCCGATCCAGGCGAGGCGGCCCCATTGCCCCGCGCCGGGTTCCGGCGGCGCTTGTGTTCTACGCGTTGTTCGTCGTGTCGAGGTCGTCCATGCCCAGCCAGAAGTCCGAGAAGCCCGTCCACAAGCCTGCCGCCCAGCCCGCCGCGACCGCCGCAGCCCAGGCCGCTACCCCGGCCACCACGAAAGTCAAGCCCGTGCCAGCATCCAAGACCCCCGCTTCGGAAAAGCCCGCCAAGAAGACCGCCGCCGCGGCCGCCGACGAGACCGTGACCAAGAAGAAGCCCGGCCGCCCGCCCAAGGCCACGGCCGCGGCCAAGAAGACCGCCGCCAAGAAGGCCGCGCCCAAGGCTGGGCTGGAGGACGAGGACGCGGTCGACGACCTGTCCGACATCGAGGCGGACTTCGCCGAGGAGCCCGCGCCGGCCGCCGATGCCGCCGCCGCGCCGGCCGAGAAGGCCAAGCCGCTGCGCATGAAGATCAGCAAGGCCAAGGAACGGGCCCTGATGAAGGAATTCGGCCTGGACGAGGCCGTGCTGTCCGAGGAGGACATGGCCAAGCGCCGGCTGCGCCTGAAGGCGCTGATCAAGCTCGGCAAGACGCGCGGCTACCTGACGCACGGCGAGATCTCCGACCACCTGCCCGACAAGCTGATCGACGCCGAGACGCTGGAGGTCGTGGTCAACATGCTCAACGACATGGGCGTGGCCGTCTACGAGCAGACCCCGGACGCCGAGACGCTGCTGCTGAACAACACCGGCCCGACCGCCGCCACCGAGGAAGAGGCCGAGGAAGAGGCCGAGGCCGCCCTGTCCACCGTGGACAGCGAGTTCGGCCGCACCACCGACCCGGTGCGCATGTACATGCGCGAGATGGGCACGGTCGAGCTGCTGACGCGCGAGGGCGAGATCGAGATCGCCAAGCGCATCGAGGGCGGCCTGATGCGCATGATGGAAGCCATCAGCGCCAGCCCCTCGACGCTGGCCGAGATCTTCAAGATGGCCGAGGAGATCCGCGAGGGCAAGGTCGTGATCTCCACCATCGTGGACGGCTTCACCGACCCGAACGAGGCCGACGACTACGTGGCCGAGGAAGACTACGACGAGTTCGACGCCGAGGACGACGACGACGGCAAGGGCGGCTCCAAGGCCCTGACCAAGAAGCTCGAGGAGATGAAGAACGAGGCGCTGTCGCGCTTCGACCGCCTGCGCGAGCTGTTCGAGAAGGTGCACCGGGCCTATGCCAAGGAAGGCTACGGCACGCCGGCCTACACGAAGGCGCAGACGGCCGTCAGCGAGGAGCTGATGACCATCCGCTTCACGGCCAAGACCATCGAGAAGCTGTGCGACCTGCTGCGCGGCCAGGTGGACGAAGTGCGCAAGAAGGAGCGCGAGCTGCGCCGCATCATCGTCGACAAGTGCGGCTACCCGCAGGAACAGTTCGTGGCCGAGTTCAGCGGCCGCGACCGCATGGGCAACAAGGTCCCCTCGCACCTGCTCGACCTCAAGTGGATCGAGAAGCAGGCCGCCTCCGGCAAGCCCTGGGCCGCGATCATGGGCCGCAACATCCCGCCGGTGCAGGACCTGCAGCAAAAGCTGATGGACCTGCAGTCCCAGGTGGTGGTGCCGCTGGACGAGCTCAAGGACATCAACAAGCGCATGAACGAGGGCGAGGCCGCCTCGCGCGACGCCAAGAAGGAGATGATCGAGGCCAACCTGCGCCTGGTGATCTCGATCGCCAAGAAGTACACCAACCGCGGCCTGCAGTTCCTGGACCTGATCCAGGAAGGCAACATCGGCTTGATGAAGGCGGTGGACAAGTTCGAATACCGCCGCGGCTACAAGTTCTCGACCTACGCCACCTGGTGGATCCGCCAGGCCATCACGCGCTCGATCGCCGACCAGGCGCGCACCATCCGCATCCCGGTGCACATGATCGAGACCATCAACAAGATGAACCGCATCAGCCGCCAGCACCTGCAGGAGTTCGGCTTCGAGCCCGATGCGTCCATCCTGGCCGAGAAGATGGAGATCCCGGAGGACAAGATCCGCAAGATCATGAAGATCGCCAAGGAGCCGATCTCCATGGAAACGCCGATCGGCGACGACGACGACAGCCACCTGGGCGACTTCATCGAGGACAGCGCCAACACCGCGCCGATCGACGCCGCCATGCAGGCCGGCCTGCGCGACGTGGTCAAGGACATTCTCGATTCGCTGACGCCGCGCGAGGCCAAGGTGCTGCGCATGCGCTTCGGCATCGAGATGTCGACCGACCACACGCTGGAAGAAGTCGGCAAGCAGTTCGACGTCACGCGCGAACGCATCCGCCAGATCGAGGCCAAGGCGCTGCGCAAGCTCAAGCACCCGAGCCGCAGCGACAAGCTGCGCAGCTTCATCGACTCGCTGTAACGGCCTTCCCCGTCCCCTCTTCCGAGCCCGCTCTCCGCGGGCTTTCTCGTTCTGGTCGGCAGCAGCGCACCGGCCCGGCCTCCTGCACCGCCCGGCCCGCCCTCACGAATCGGCGCCCAGCTCGAACAGCGTCGTCACTTCGAGGTCGAGGACTTCCTGGCCGTGCTGGTTGACCAGCCGCCAGCGCCAGCGCAGCTTTCCCAGGGTTTCGCGGCGGCGGCTGCGCGACACGTCCAGCACCTGCGCCTTCAGCCACAGCCGATCCCCTGCCCGGACCGGGTTCGGCCATCGGATGTAGGCTACGCCCGGGGAGGCCGAGGCCTCGGAGCCCGCCAGCGCAACGTCGGCGACCATCCGCATCGCCGTCGCGCAGATGTGCCATCCGCTGGCGATGACGCCGCCGAACTTTCCCCGGGCCGCGGCAGCGCGGTCCGTGTGGAACCACTGCGGATCGTGGTCCCGCGCGAACGCGATGATCTCCGCTTCGCCGATGGCAACCGGCCCGGCCTCGATGACCTGACCGGGCTGGAATTCCGAGAACTGCATGCGTCGCCCCTCCCTGTGGTTCCTTGGTTCGGTGACGGCCTTCCGGCCGAGCGGCCAGGGCGGTGCGCCCGGGTAGCACCATTGACCAGGGCCGCCTGGCGCACCGGCAGGCCGATGCCGCCGCATGCCTCGCGGACCGCCGGCCCGGCGCATCAGCGGTGCCGGAATGCGGGCGCGCGCTTTTCCAGGAAGGCCTGCATGCCTTCTCGCGCATCAGCGCTGGCGAAGCGCTCGTACAACAGGTGGCGCTCGAATAGGATTCCCTCGGTCAGCGGGCTTTCCCAGGCGCGGTTGACCGCCGCCTTGATCGCCATCAGCGCCGGCAGCGAGAAGCCGGCGATCTGCCCGGCCAGCGCCAGGGTGCGCTCCAGTAGCTCGGCATCGGGCACCACGCGCGAGACCAGGCCGTAGCGGTCGGCCTCGGCCGCGTCCAGCATGCGCGCCGACAGGCACATGTCCATGGCCTTGGCCTTGCCGATGGCGCGCGGCAGGCGCTGCGTGCCGCCGGCCCCGGGCAGCATGGCCAGCTTGACCTCGGGCAGCGCGAACTTGGCCGATTCGGCCGCGACCACGATGTCGCAGGCCAGCGCCAGCTCGCAGCCGCCGCCCAGGGCAAAGCCGGCCACCGCCGCCAGCACCGGCTTGCGCACGCGGCGGATGGTCTCCCAGTTGCGGGTGACGAAGCCGCCCTGGACCACGTCCATGAACGACCAGTCGGCCATGGCCTCGATGTCGGCCCCGGCGGCAAACGCCTTGGCGCTGCCGGTGACGACGATGGCGCCGATGCCGTCGTCCGCGTCGAAGGCCAGCAGCGCCGCGCCCAGCGCGTCCATCAGCGCGTCGTTCAGGGCATTGCGCTGGCGCGGCCGGTTCAGCGTGATCAGGCCGACGCGCCCGCGCGCTTCCACCAGAATGGGTTGGTCTTGCATGGCCATCTCGCGCTCCATCAAAGGCGGTCTTCTGTTGCCGGGCCGGCAGGGCACCGGCGCTCAGGACGGATCGCCGCGCAGCATCCCGCGCAGCTTGAACTTCTGGATCTTTCCGGACGGCGTGGACGGGATGGCATCGCGCACGACCAGGCGCTCCGGGATGTACTGGACGGCCACCTTCTGCGCCTTCAGGAAGACCTGGATGTCGTCGAGCGTGACGTCCTGCCCGGGCTTGGGCACCACCACCGCGCAGGCCCGCTCGCCCAGGCGCTCGTCGGGGTAGGCCACGATGGCGGCCATGGCGATGGCTGGGTGGCGGTACAGCAACGCCTCGATCTCCACCACGGGGATGTTCTCGCCGCCGCGGATGATCACGTCCTTGCTGCGGCCGGTGATGCGGAGGTAGCCGCTCTCGTCGATGCGGGCCAGGTCGCCGGTGTCAAACCAGTCGTCGGCATCGGTGCCGTTCAGGTGCGGCCGGTGCAGGTAGCCGCCGAAGTTGGAGCACGAGCGCAGCAGCAGCTTGCCCGGCTGGCCGGCCGGCACGGGGCTGCCGTCCACGTCCACCACCTTCACTTCGACGCCGGGCAAGGGGCAGCCGTCGGTGCTGAAGGAGCGCTCGTCGTCGTCGTCCAGCCGCGTCAACGTAACCGCGCCGTTCTCGGTCATGCCCCAGGCGGACACCACCTTGGCGCCCAGTGCGGCGCGGGCCTGTTCCACCAGCGGGCCGGGGATCGGCGCGCCGGCACACAGGAAGGTGCGCAGCGTCGGCACCTGCTGGCCGCTGTCGGCCACGGCCCGGGCCAGGTCGGTCAGGAACGGGGTGGAGGCCATCGTGAACGTCACGCCCTCCTGCCGCACCAGGGCGATGGCCTGCCTGGGGTCCCAGGTGTCCTGCAGCACCACGCTGGCACGCAGCATGACGGGCATCATCAGGCCGTACATGAAGCCGGTCTGGTGCGCCATCGGCGAGGCCATCAGCACCACGTCGTCGGCGCCCAGTTTCAGGCGCTGGGCGTAAGGAATGATGTTGGCCATCAGGGTATTGGCCGAGTGCATCACGCCCTTGGGCTCGCCGGTGGTGCCCGAGGTGTAGATCAGCTGGGTCACGTCGTCGGGCCCGGGCCGCTGGCGCGCCAGGATGTCGCGCGCATCGGGCGCCTCCTCCCAGGCCGGGCCGCTGAGCAGGGCCTCGAAGCTGTTGGCGCCCTGCCCGCCGACGACCGCCACATGCGCCAGGCCGGGCAGGCTAGGCTGCAGGCCGGCCAGCATGGCTTCGAAATCGAAACCGCGGAAGACCTTGGGCACGATCACCACCTTGGCCTCGCCGTGCTTGAGCATGAACGACAGCTCGCGCTCGCGGAAGATGTGCATCAGCGGGTTCATCACCGCGCCGATGCGCGAGCAGGCCAGGTAGGTCAGCGTGAACTGCCACCAGTTGGGCAGCTGGCAGGCGACCACGTCGTTGCGGCCCACGCCGAGCCGGGCCAGGCCCACCGCGATGCGGTCGGCCATGCGCGCCAGCTCGCGGTAGCTGAAGCGCCGCACCGCGCCGCCCTCGACCTGCAGCGCGGTGAGCGCGGTCTTGTCGGGGCAGGCCGCGACGCAGGCGTCCAGGTCGTCGTTGATCGTGCGGTCGTGCCACAGGCCCTGGGCCACCATGCGGGCGCGCCGGCCGGGCAGCAGTACGGCATCGAATTCCATGGGCTCGTCTCCTCGTCCTGGGAATGGATGGCGCGCTTCAGGCCGGCACGGCCTGGCGCCCGGCGCGGGTGCGCGCCACGATGGTTTTCATGATCTGGGCGGTGCCGTCACCAAGCTGGAAGCCCAGCACGTCGCGCAGGCGCTGTTCCATCACCCCGCGGTCGTAGCCGCCGTGGCCGAACATCAGCAGGCACTGGTGCACCACGTCGTAGGCCAACTTCGGGCCCCACCACTTGCACATCGCCGCCTCGGCGGTGTGGGGCAGGTGCCGGTCCTTGAGCCACAGGGTCTGCAGGCACAGCAGGCGCGCGGCCGTCACCTGGGTGTCCAGGTCGGCCAGCGGATGGGACACGCCCTGGAAAGCCGACAGCGGCTTGCCGAAGGCCTCGCGCTGCGCCACGTAGGCCCAGGTTTCCTCCAGCGCCACGCGGGCCACGGCCAGCACCTGCAGGCCGATCAGCGCGCGCGAGAAGTCGAAGCCCTGCATCACCTGCACGAAGCCCTTGTTCTCCTCGCCCAGCCGGTAGTCGACTGGCACGCGCACGTTCTCGAAGAACAGCGAGCCGCGGCCGATGGCCCGCTGGCCATGGCAGTCGAAACGGCTGCGCGTGACGCCCGAAGTGTCCATCGGCACCAGCAGCGCGGTCACGCCGTGCGCCCCCGCGTCCACCGGGCCAGTGCGGCCGAACACCACGGCGGCATCGGCCTGGTCGGCCGCCGAGATCGAGGTCTTCTCGCCGTTGATGACGTACTCGCTGCCCACGCGCTCGACCCGCAGGCGCAGGTTGGCCGCGTCCGAGCCGCCGCGCGGCTCGGTCAGCGCGATGGCGAGCAGCGCCTCGCCCTTGGTCAGCCGGGCCAGCCAGGGGGCGACCACCTCGGGCCGGCCGTGCTCCGACAGGATCTGCCCGTTCAGCGAGGCCAGCAGGTTGATGTAGCTGATGCTCAGGTCGGCACGGGCGATTTCCTCGTGGATGACGCCAGCGGCCAGCCGCCCCAGGCCCTGGCCACCCACCGCTTCGGGCAGCTCGGGGGCGATGAACCCCATCTCGCCCATCTCGCGCATCAACGTGCGGTCGAGCACGCGGGTGTCGTCGCGCGCCAGAAAGCCCGGCGCCACGCGGCCTTCGGCAAAGCGCCGGGCGTGCTCGGCCAGCGCGGCCAGGTCTTCATCGATGTAGGGGTTCACCTTGTCTCCTCGCGTATCTCGTTGCCTGGGCGGATCAACCGGCGTGCTACCTGGCGTACTTGCGGAAATCCGGCTTGCGCTTCTCGGCCAGCGCGGCCACGCCTTCGCGGGATTCCTCGGTGTCGTAGTACAGCTTGAGCGCATACATGCCCATGCCGGCAATGCCGCTCTGGTGCGCGGTGTCGGCGTTGAAGCTGCGCTTGGCGATGGCGATGGCCGTGGGGCTGCGCTCGCAAATGGTCTCGGCCCATTCCTGCACGGTCTCGTCCAGCTTTTCCGGCGGCACGCAGATGTTGGCCAGGCCCATGGCCACGGCCTCCTGGCCCGAATAGCGCTTGTTCAGGTACCAGATCTCGCGCGCCTTCTTCTCGCCCACCACGCGGGCCAGGAAGGCGGTGCCGTAGCCGGGGTCGACCGAGCCCATCTTGGGGCCGACCTGGCCGAAGACGGCCTTCTCCGAGCAAATCGTCAGGTCGCAGATGGTGCACAGCACGTTGCCGCCGCCGATGGCGTAGCCCTGCACGCGCGCGATCACCGGCTTGGGCACGTCGCGGACGGCGGCGTGCAGTTCCTCCATCGGCAGGCCGATGGTGCCGCGCCCGTCGTAGTTGCCGTTGTGGGCGGACTGGTCGCCGCCGGTGCAGAAGGCACGGTCGCCGGCGCCGGCCAGCACGATGGCACCCACGGCCTTGTCGTAGCCGGCCTTGTTCAGCGCGCGGATGATCTCGTCGCAGGTCTGGCCGCGGAAGGCGTTCATCTTCTCGGGCCGGTTGATCGTGATCCAGGCCACGCCGTTGCGGACCTCGTACAGGATGTCTTCGAAATTCATGGTGTCTCCTCGGTCAAGGGGTTGGGGGCGGCCGGGTCAGCCGTTCATGGTCAGGCCGCCGGAAACGCTGAGCACCTGGCCGGTGACGAAGGCGGCGTCCTCGCTGGCGAAGAACAGGATGGCGCCGGGCAGGTCCTGCGGCTGGCCGATGCGGCCCAGGGGGATGGAGCGCTTGAACGCTTCCAGCAGCTTCTCGGGGTTGCCCGCGCCTTCTTTGTAGTCGGCGAACAGGGCCGTATCGGTGGGCCCTGGGCAGACCACGTTGACCGTGATGCCATGGCGCGCATGCTCGCGGGCGATGGTTTTGGAGAAGGCCACCAGCCCACCCTTGCAAGCGGCGTAAACGGCCTCGCCGGAGGAGCCGACGCGCGCCGCATCCGAGGCGATGTTGACGATGCGCCCAGCCTTGCGGGCGGCCATGCCGGGCAGCACGGCGTGGTGCAGGTGCAGCGCGCCGACCAGGTTGATCGCGATCAGCTGGTCCCACTGCGCGGGCTCGGTCTTGGTGAACGGCTTGAACACGTCCCAGCCGGCGTTGTTGACCAGCACGTCGACCGGGCCCAGTTTTTCCTCGGTCGCCGCCAGCGCGGCATTGACGCTGGCGCGGTCGGTGATGTCGCAGCGCAGCGCCTGCGCGGCGCCGCCTTCGGCACGGATCTGCGCGGCCACTTTCTCGGCCGCGTCCAGGTTGAGGTCGAGCACCGCGACGCGGCCGCCCTCCTTGCCGAACCGCAGGCAGGTCGCCCCGCCGATGCCGCCGCCACCGCCGGTGACGACGATGGTCTTGTGTTCGAATCGCTTCATTGCATGTCCTCTGGAGGCTGTCAGGGTGGGCGGGCCGGTCGATGATGCATCGCCGCTTCGATCCAATTAGGTAAATATGTTGACTCAAGTCTATGACCGCATCAACCATGGACGCAAGCGCTTTCTCCCTGCGAAATCTCATGATTAACCCTAGAAAAGAATCGTCGGCAGCCAAGCTGGAGCTGGCCAACAGGTTGTTCTTCAGGCTCTACCAATGCGCAAACATGTTGCATAAAACCGGATCGCGCGCGGTGGAGGAGGAAGGCCTGACGACCCAGCAATGGGCGGTGCTGGGCGCGCTGTCGCGCGACCAGGCCAAAGGCGGCATGAGCATTGGCGACCTGGCCAAGTACCTGATGGTGAGCCGGCAGAACCTGTCCGGCCTGATCAGCCGGATGGAGCGCGACGGGCACCTGGCCGTCACCCCGGACGGGCGGGACCGGCGCTCGCGCCTGGTCACGATGACCGCGTCGGGCCAGCACGTCTGGCACGTGCTGGCGCGGCCGAAGATCCAGGCCTACTACGAGGAAATCCTGGGTGATTTCTCGATCAACGACGTCACCCACACGCTGCACTACCTGCTGAAGATCCTGGAGAACATGCAGCGCCTGGACGCCGACTGGGTCAACGGCGCAAGCGGGACCGAGGCGACGGACGCCGAGACGGCTTGAAGAGACGGGCCACTGCCCGGCATCCACGCCGACCCGCCACGGCCAGCACGGCCTGCGACCCCGAAGCCGCTTCGGTCGAGGATTTCCACCACCCTCTTCGGCGCCCGCGCCGTGCCGGACGCCCGCTACCGGCCGAGCGGGGACGGTGCCAGGGAACGATGGCGGCGCCGGCCCGTCAGGCCCGTTCCCGGCCTGCCGGCGCCGGCAGGTCCACCCGCACCTCCAGCCCCGGATGCGCGTTGCGCACCTGCCAGCTGGCACCGTGCGCCTGCGCGACCAGCCGGCACAGGTACAGCCCCAGGCCCACGCCGCCGCCGGCGCGCGCGCGGGCCGCGTCGGGCCGGTAGAAGGGCTGGGCCAGTTGCGGCAGCACGGCCTCGTCCACGCCGGGGCCGTGGTCGCGCACGCTCAGGCGGATGCCGCCGCGCTCGGGCGACAGCCGCAGCTCGGGCGGCCGCGCCGCGCCGGCGCTGTGGCGCAGCGCGTTGCCCAGCAGGTTGCGCAGCAGCAGCCGCATGCGCGCCGGGTCCAGCGCCAGCACCGGCAGGCCGGGCGCGGCCAGCAGGCGCGGCGCGGCGTCCGGCCCGGCCCCCATCGCGTCGACGACCTCGCGCGCCAGCGCGGCCAGGTCGGTCGGCTCGCGCTGCAGCGCCGCGTGGCGCGTGGCCAGGCGCTCGCTCTCCAGCAGGTCCGCCACCAGGTCGCGCATCAGCGCCAGCTCCCGCAGCAGCGCCTCGCGCGGGCCGGCCACCCCGGGCGCCTCGGGCAGCAGCTCGGTGTGCAGCCGCGCGCGCGTCAGCGGGCTGCGCAGCTCGTGGCTGATGGCCAGCAGCAGCGCGCGCTTGGCCTCCAGCATCTGGTGGATGTCCGCGGCCATCGCGTTCACGCCCTCGGCCAGGTCGCCGAGCTCGTCGTGCCGGCGCACCGGGATCGGCTGGCCGAACTCGCCCGCGCCGAAGCGCCGCGCGCCGGCGCCGATGTCGCGCAGCGGCCGCAGCAGTCGGTGCACGTAGCCCCAGGCCGCCAGCGTCAGCGCCAGCAGCACGGCCAGCGTCATCCAGCCGATGCGGCGCGGCCGCTCGCGCCAGACCGGGACCGACAGGCCCAGCTCGATCTGGTGGCCGTCGGCCGTGGTGCGGCGCAGGAAGTCGAGCTCGCGCGGGCCATGGCGCGGCTCGGGCTCGCTGCGCCAGTTCACCGCCGGGCCGCTGATCTGCACGCTGATCGGCAGCCGCTCGGCCAGCGCCTGCGCGCGCGCGACGCTGGGCGGGCTGCCGATCTCGGCCGCGAGCCGGTCCACGTAGTCGGCCACCAGCGGGCGCGCGGCGTCCTTCCAGCCGATCGACAGCGCGCGCTGCATGCCGCCCAGGAAGCTGGCCGCCAGCGCCAGCGCCAGCAGCAGGAACAGCGCCACCAGCCGCAGCCGCAGCGAATGGCCCACGGCCCGCAGCGCGCGCCGCAGCCGGCCGGCCCGGGGCGGCGCATCAGCCACGGCCGTCCGCCGGCGCCAGGGCCAGCGCGTAGCCGGCGTTGCGCAGCGTCTTGATCGCCTCCAGCGGCTCGAGCTTGCGGCGCAGCCGGCTGACGACGATATCCACGGCGCGCGTGTACAGCTCGGCCTCGTGGCCGCGCAGCTGGTTCAGGATGTCGTCGCGGCTCCAGACACGGCCCGGCTCGCGCGCCAGCAGCTGCAGCAGCTCGAACTCGGTGCCGGTCAGTTCGACGGCCTCGCCATGGCGCCAGACCCGGCGCGTGACGGGGTCGAGCTCCAGCCCGTCGAAGCGCAGCCGGCCGCCCTCGGCCGGCGCCGCCGCGCGAACCACGCGCCGGCGCAGCACGGTCTGCACGCGCGCGACCAGCTCGCGCGGCTCGAACGGCTTGGGAATGTAGTCGTCGGCGCCCAGCTCCAGGCCGACCACGCGGTCGGTCAGCTCGCCGCGCGCGGTCAGCATCAGGATCGGGATGTCGCTCTCCTGGCGGATCGCGCGGCACAGCGCGAAGCCGTCCATGCCCGGCAGCATCACGTCCAGGATCGCGGCGTCGAAGCCGCCGGCGCGCAGCAGCGCCAGGCCCTGCTCCGGATGCAGGGCCTGCTCCAGCACGAGTTCGAAGCGCGCGAAGTACGCGGCCAGCGGCGGGCCCAGCTGGGCGTCGTCGTCGATCAGCAGGATGCGCGGCATGGCGCCATTGTGTGGCCGCGCCTGGAGGCTGCGACCGAATCGACCGCGCCCGCGACGGGGCGCGCCGAACCGCAGGCGTCGGCGCGGGCCGCCACCCTGGCTGGTGCCGGTGCAAGGACCGCAACGGCCGCATGGGAGGCGCACCCCAGGCCCAGCCCCCGGGCATGGCGCCGGCGAAGCGCGTGGACGCTCATCGGGAGCCTCGCCTGGGTGCGAAGGATGCGTTCACCGCTTCTCAGCTGCGGTGCCAGCCGCCGCGGCGCTGCAGGAAGTCGCGCACCTGCTGCTGCTGGGCCGGGTTCAGGCTGTCGTAGAAGTCGCCGAGCGCGGCGACCAGTTCCGGGCTGCCGGCGTTCAGCGCGGCGGTCTTCTGCGTCACCAGCGCCTGCGCCGCGGCGCGGTCGAAGCGGTCGCCGGCCACCAGCGCGCGCACCTGCTCGCGCGGGTCGCCCTCGCCCATCAGCGTGCGGCGCTGCTCGGCCAGCCGCGTGGCCAGCGCATCGAGCTTGGCCTTCTGCGCCGCGTCCAGCTCCAGCTTGCGGGCCACGCGCTCGACCACGTGGGCGCGGCGCTCGGCCATCCGCTCGGTACTGGCGCCCCAGCCGTCGCCATGCATGCGGTGGCCGCAGGCCGACAGGCTGCCGGCCACGATGGCGGCGCCGAACAGGCCCGCGAGGCTGCGCTTGATCCAGGATTTCATGACCATGTCCTTCGTGTGGTGGTGGTGAACATGGCCGCGATGGTGCCGGCGGTCCGGCGCGCCGGGGTCTCGGCGCGGTTTCGCTTTGTTTCGTTTTATCTCAAGCGAAGTTCTCGGTATCGACCTCGCCCATGCCCTGCGGCGCATAGCGCGCGCCGGCCACGTTGTGCGGGCCGATCAGCGCCTCGGCGCGCGCCATCAGCGCGGGCGTCAGGCGCACGGCGGCGGCGTCCAGGTCCTCGCGCAGGTGGTCCGTGCTGGTGGTGCCCGGGATCGGCACGATGTGCGGCGCCTTGTGCAGCAGCCAGGCCAGCGCCAGCTGCGCCGGCGTGCAGCCGGCCTCGCGCGCCAGCTCCACGTAGGGCGGCAGCAGCTTCAGGTTGGCCGCGTAGTTCTCGGGCGAGAAGCGCGGCATCGGCCGGCGGATGTCCTTGGCGTCCAGGCTGGCCACGTCGGCCAGCGTGCCGGTCAGGTAGGCGCGCGCGAGCGGGCTGAAGGCGACGAAGGCCGCGCCGATCTCGCGGCAGGCGTCCAGCACCGCGATCTCGGGGTTGCGCGTCCACAGCGAGTACTCGGTCTGCACCGCGGTGACCGGGTGCACCGCGTGCGCCTTGCGGATCGTCGCGGCCGAGACCTCCGACAGGCCGATCGTGCGCACCTTGCCGGCGCGCACGAGGTCGGCGAGCGCGCCCACGCTGTCCTCGATCGGCACCTGCTTGTCCCAGCGGTGCAGGTAGTACAGGTCGATCACGTCGGTCTGCAGGCGGCGCAGGCTGTCCTCGCAGTTGCGGCGCAGCGTCTCGGGCCGGCCATCGATCACGCGGCGCAGCACGCCGTCCTCGCCGCGCACGCCGGCCATGCCGCCCTTGCTGGCCAGCGTGAAGCGGCTGCGGTGCGGCCCGAGCACGCGGCCCACCAGTTCCTCGTTGGCGCCGAAGCCGTACAGCGCGGCCGTGTCGAACAGCGTCACGCCAGCGTCCAGCGCCTGCAACAGCACGCGCTCGGCCTGATCGGCCGGCGGCGGCACGCCGTAGGCGTGGCTCAGGTTCATGCAGCCCAGCCCGATGGCCGAGACGGTGAAGGGTCCGATGGTGCGTTCTTGCATGGGCCGGGACTATACGGGGAGGTTCAGGCGCCTTCCAGCGCCTTGCCCGCGTCGTCGCCGCCGTCCTGCAGCGCGCGCAGCGCGCTCTCGCGGAAGGCGGTGGGCGTCACGCCCGTGTGCTTGCGGAAGAAGCGGCCGAAGTAGGCCTCGTCCGCGAAGCCCAGGCTGGCGGCGATCTGCTTGATGCTGCTGGGGGTGTAGACCAACTCGCGCTGGGCCTCGTGCACCAGCCGGGCGTTGACCACGTCCAGGCTGGACATGCCCAGCACCTCCTGGCACAGCCGCGTGAGCTGGCCGGCCGTCACCCCCAGCTCGGCGGCGTAGGCGGTGACCGGCAGGTGCTCGCGGAAATGCGCGTCCACCGCGCGCCGGAAGGCCTCGATCTGCCCGGCCTTGCGCGAGCGCTGCTGGCTCTGCAGGCCACGGCCCTGCTGGCGCAGCCGCGCGATGTGCACCGCCACCGCGGCCAGCAGCGCCATGCCGGCGGCCACGTGGCCGGTGTCGCCCGCGCGGTGCTCGCGCTCCACGGCCAGGAACAGCGGCATCAGCCGGTCCAGGTCGTCGCCGTTCAGCGCCATGACCTGCGGCAACCGCAGCGTCTGCACCAGCTCGGGCATGACCAGCGCGGCCAACGATTCCAGCGGCCGCTGCGTGGCGGTGACGACCGGCCCGTCGGTGTCGGGCGTGAAGCGAAAGCCATGCACGGTTTGTGCGGGCACGACGATCAGGCAGGGCGCCGCGGCCTCGATCGACGCATGGTCCAGCCGCACCCGCACCTGGCCCTGGGTCAGCATCAGCACCTGCACGAAGGCATCGTGCGTGTGCGGCTGGATGTCCCAGTTGTACGGCAGCGAGCGCTGCGGGATCCACTCGAAGTCGAAGGTCGCGAGCCAGGCCGGGCGGGCCTGGTCGCCGTACAGCGCGTAGTTCGGGATGGCGCGCGACATGGGCAAGCGGGTGTAGCGTCGAGGGTGGCAGGGTCTGCGTGAATTGTCCGGCCCTTGGCAGGAATCGTCAAAGCCCGGGGCGGCCCGCACTTCCAGAATCCCCGCCATTCATTCGCAAGCACGGAAGGAGACATACCCATGACGGACCAGCGTTCCCCCGCCCCGCACTGGCTTGGCCTGGATGGCCAGGTCTGCGTGGTCAGCGGCGCCGGCAGCGGCATCGGCGCGGCCATCGCGCAGGGCCTGGCCGCGGCCGGCGGCCGCGTCGCCCTGCTCGACCGCGACGCCGCGGCCGCCGAGGCCCAGGCCCGGGCCCTGCGCGAGACCGGCGCCGACGCGCTGGCCGTGCCCTGCGACGTGTCCGACGCCGCCGCCGTGGCCGACGCCGCCGCGCTGGTCCGCGCCCGGCTCGGCCCGGCCGGCGTGCTGGTCAACAACGCCGGCCTGCTGCGCGCCGGGCCGCTGGCCGAGGTGGACCTGGCGCGATGGAACGAGGTGCTGGCCGTCAACCTGACGGGCTACCTGCTGTGCGCGCGCGCCTTCGGCGCCGGCATGCGCGCGGCCGGGCGCGGCAGCATCGTGCACGTGGCCTCGATCTCCGGCCTGTTCCCGCAGACCGGCAGCGGCGCCTACAGCGCCAGCAAGGCCGGCGTGCTGCTGCTGTCGCGCCAGCTCGCCGTGGAATGGGGGCCGCAGGGCGTGCGCAGCAACGCGGTCTGCCCCGGGATGATCCGCACCGCGCTGTCGGCCAGGTTCTACGAGGAGCCCGGCTTCGAGGCCCGGCGCGCGGCCGTCACCGCCAGCCGGCGCATCGGCGAGCCGCAGGACATCGCCGACGTGGCGCTGTTCCTGGCCAGCCCGCGCGCGGCCTACGTGAACGGCGCCGAGATCGTCGTCGACGGCGGCATGTCCAGCATGCTGATGGACATGGTGCCCCGCCCAGGCTTCAACTGACCCGCAGGAGACGAGACATGCAGAACGACGACGACACCTTCGACCTGGTCGTGGCCGGCTCCGGCGCGGCCGGCCTGACCTGCGCCATCACGGCCAGGAAGCGCGGCCTCAGCGTGGCCGTGCTGGAAAAGGAGCCCGTGTTCGGCGGCACCACGGCGCTGTCCGGCGGCGTGCTGTGGATCCCGCTGGGCCCGCACGGCCGCCGGCAGAACCCAGCCGACACGCGCGAGGCCGTGCGCACCTACCTGATGCACGAGAGCGGCCGCTTCTACGACGAGGCCACGGCGCAGGCCTTCATGGACCACGGCCCGGCCATGGTCGAGTTCCTGCAGCGCGAGACGCAGATGCAGTTCGTGCCCACGCTGTACCCCGACTACCACTGCGACGCGCCGGGCGGCGTGCAGGTCGGCCGCTCCATCCTGGCCGCGCCCTACGACATCCGCGGCCTGGGCGCCGACATGGCGCGCCTGAAGCCGCCGCTGGAGACCATCACCTTCATCGGCATGATGTTCAACTCCTCCAACGCGGACCTGAAGCACTTCTTCCGCGCCACGAAGTCGCTGGCCTCGGCCATGTACGTGGCCAGGCGGCTGGCCACGCACCTGAAGGAACTGGCGCTCTACAAGCGTGGCGTGCAGGTCACCAGCGGCAACGCGCTGGCCGCGCGGCTGGCGCGCTCGGCGCTGGACCTGGGCATCCCGATCCTGACGAGCACGCCGGTGCGCGGGCTGCTGCAGGAACACGGCCGCGTGACCGGCGTGCGCGTGGAGGGCGCCGGCGGCGCCCGCGAGATCCGCGCGCGCCACGGCGTGGTACTGGCCTGCGGCGGCTTTCCGCACGACGCGAAGCGGCTGGCCGAGGCCTACCCGCACGTGCGGCGCGGCGGCGAGCACCTGTCGCCCACGCCCGAGAGCAACACCGGCGACGGCCTGGCGCTGGCCGAGACGGCCGGCGGCGTGGCCGACATCCGCTTCGCCGACAGCGCGGCGTGGATGCCGGTCTCGCGCGTGCCGCTGGGCAACGGCCGCTTCGGCGTGTTCCCGCACCTGCTGGATCGCTACAAGCCCGGCGTGATCGGCGTGCTGCGGGACGGCCGGCGCTTCTGCAACGAATCGGAGTCCTACCACGACGTGGGCGCCGCCCTCACGCGCGCCTGCGAGGGGCAGAAGGACACCGTGATGTGGCTGGTCTGCGACAAGGCCTGCCTGGCCAAGTACGGCCTGGGCTACGTCAAGCCCGCGCCGATGCCGATCGGCCGGCACCTGCGCAGCGGCTACCTGCTCGAAGGCCGTACGCTGGCCGACCTGGCGGCCAGGGCCGGCATCGACCCCAAAGGCCTGCAGGAGACCGTGCGCGCCTACAACCAGCACGCCGAACGCGGCGAGGATCCGGCCTTCGGCCGCGGCAAGACCGCCTTCAACCGCTACCTGGCCGACCCCGAGCACCGGCCCAACGCCTGCGTGGCGCCGGTCCGCCAGGGCCCGTTCTACGCGGTGCGCGTGGTGATGGGCGACCTGGGCACCTTCGACGGCCTGCAGACCAGCCTCACCGGCGAGGTGCTGCGGCGCGACGGCCAGCCCATCGAAGGCCTGTACGCGGCCGGCAACGACCGCGCTAGCATGATGGGCGGCAGCTACCCCGGTGCCGGCATCACGCACGGGCCGAACATGGTGTTCGCCTACGTCACCGCGCACCACATCGCCGACCGGGCGCAGCAGCCACCGCCAGGCGCGGCCGCGCCGCGCGCGGCGGTGCGCAGCGCACAGGGGGTGCCGGCATGACGACGGCCACGCCCTCCTCCCCCGCGCTGGCCCCGGCCGGCCTGGCCAAGCCGCTGGTGGACCACCGCGTCTACACCATCGCACTGCGCAAGATGCCCGAGTTCCTGCAGGTGTTCAACGAACTGGCGATGCCGGTGCTGCTGCAGACGCTGGGCCACCCGCTGGGCTTCTGGACCAGCCTGGTCGGGCCGCAGAACCAGTTCGTGCACCTGTGGGGCTACGACGACCTGGCCGACTACGAGCGGCGCAGCCGGGCGCGCGACGCGCACCCGGACTTTCCGAAGTACCTGGCGGCCTCGGGGCACCTGATCACCGCGCAGGAGACGCGGTTGATCCGGGCGGCAGCGATGCCGGCCTGGCCGGGCTGAGTCCGGCGACGAACCGCCGCGCGACGACGGCGGTCCGGCAGGATTCCGGCCTTTCTGGTCGGAATCCCGGGTGCCCCATCCATCACGCAAAGCTAGCGGATGCGGGGGCCGCCAAGGCCCGCTTTTCCGAACGTTTGGAGCAGGCCCAGCAGGAGCCGCCAAGCATCCCCATGCACCGCCGCTCCGTGGCGGTGGTCATGCCGCGCGAACGGTTCGACCGCCCTGAGCAGCGACGAACAGTCGCCGGTCGACTTGATGCGCGCATCGCCGCTGCATGGATGCGATGCCAACAATCCGAAGCATGGAGGCGCTGTCTGCACACGGCCATCTATTGGTATTCCCAGGCCAACACGAGAGGCGGTTCGCCGAGCATCGATGCATCCATCATCCTGGCGCAAGCCGCCTTGGAGCGATTGGCGCACCATCATCTGGCGATTAACCGCAAGATGATTTCGGCCAAGGGCTTCGACGACCTGCGCACCGCCTTTCCCGACATGAAGGGCTTTTCGCCGCGCAACCTGAAGTACATGCGCGCGTTCGCGGATGCCTGGCCGGACCAGGCATTTGTGCAAGAGGTGCTTGCACGATTGCCCTGGCACCACCACCTGGCGCTGCTGGACAAGCTGCCCGGCCCCGAAACCCGCACGTGGTACGCCGCCAACCGGCGAGATCCACATCGAGATCAACGGCCTGGCCAAGCCCAAGAGCAAGGAAGGCAAGCGCATCTGCAAGGAAGACCTGAACGAGGTCATCGCCGCCTTCATCCAGGACAAGCCGTCGCTGGAGCGCGGCACGCTCGACAAGGACAACACCATCCCGGAGGAACTGAGCATCGAGCGCCTGGGCAAGATCGTGCGCGAGCGCTACCCGGAGCTGAGCGAGGCCGACCAGGAGGCGGTACGCCACCGGCGCGCGCCGGGGCACGGCGAAGGCCGCGACATCTTCGAGCGCCTGTACGCCGTGCGGCTGGATCAGCTTCGCAAGCTGCCCGAGGCGCGTGCTTTGCTGTCCGAGCTGGACAAGCCTGGTTTGCTGTCCGAAGCGCCGGCCACTCGGGCCGATGTGGATGCGTTGGACGAAGACGCGTTGCTTGCAGAGCTGGGTATCAGTAACGACCCGTCGGACCAGGCCGACATCACCGTGCTGCGCCATGTGCGCCCGTACGCCGAAAGGCAAGCGGCGGAAGAAGTCGCCGACCGCACGCCGTGCGAAGACTTCGACAGGTTCCAGCCGGTGTTCGAGCAGGCGGAGCAGGAATTGAAGTCGGGTATGCGCAAGGCCCTTCGTTTCGGACGCGACACCAGCATCGACGAGGGGAACTTCTGCATCGTCGGCGGTCAGCTCGCCTACGTGGCCGAAGTCGGCGTAACCTTCAAGGCGCCGAACGGTGAAAGCGATGCACGCCTGCGTGTCGTCTATGCCAACGGCACCGAGAGCAACCTGCTGCGCCGTTCGCTTCAGCGTGCGCTCTACAAGGATGACTCGGGCCGGCGCCTGACCGACACGGACATGGGGCCGCTGTTCGGCGCCCAGGCCGAGCCCGATGACATCGAAACCGGGACGATCTATGTACTGCGCAGCTTGTCCACGCATCCGTTCGTCGCCGAGCATCGCGCGCTGATCCACAAGATCGGCGTCACGGGCGGCAAGGTCGAGACCCGTATCGCCGACGCCGAGAACGATGCGACCTACCTGCTGGCCTCGGTCGAGGTCGTGGCCGAGTACAAGCTGCACAACCTCAGCCGGACGAAGATGGAGAACATCTTCCATCGGCTGTTCGGCGCCGTTCAGCTGGACCTGACCATCGAGGACCGCTTCGGCAGGCCGGTCAAGCCACGGGAGTGGTTCGTCGTGCCGCTGCAGGTGATCGACGAGGCGGTCGAGCGCATTCGGGATGGGACGATCACCGAGCTTGTCTATGACCAGACAACGGCCAGGCTGACTGCCCGATGAGTGCTGGCAAGGCTTGGACGGCCTTACGAAATGCTCGCCGCTGTCGCGCTCAGGCAGACGAACGTATTCGATGGCGATCGTCCGCCGCAGCGCTACAACCCCTCCGCCATCAACGCCCGCAGCTCCGCCGTCACCTCCGGCTCCACCCCGAACCAGGCCGCGAACGCCGGCCGGGCCTGGTTCAGCAGCATGCCCAGTCCGTCCGACGTCGGATTGCCCCGCGCCCGCGCCGCCGCCAGCAGCGGCGTCTCCAGCGGCGTGTAGACCACGTCGCTGACCACGGCGGCGCGCGGCAGGCGCTCCAGCGCGATGTCCAGCGGCGGCTGGCCCTTCATGCCCTGGCTCGTGGTGTTGACCAGCAGCGCTGCGCCGTCCAGCAGCGCCTCGCGCTCGGCCCAGCCGTGCCCGGTGGCCACGCCGCCCAGGCTGGCGGCCAGGGCGTCGGCCTTCTCGCGCGTGCGGTTGACGATGCGGATGGCCGGCGCGCCGGCGGCGGCCAGGGCGGCCGTCACCGCGCGCGCGGCGCCGCCGGCGCCCAGCACCACGGCGGGGCCGGCCTCGGCGCGCCAGCCGGGCTGCGCGTCGCGCAGGCCGCGCAGCCAGCCTTCGCCGTCGGTGTTGCGGCCGACCAGCCGGCCGTCTTCCGTCACGACGATGGTGTTGACGGCGCCGATCTGGCGCGCCATCGGGTCGATCTCGTCCAGGTGCTCCATCACGGCCACCTTGTGCGGGATCGTCACGTTGCAGCCGGCGAAGCCGAGCGCGCGCAGGCCGCGCACGGCCTCGCCCACGCGCCCGGGCGGCACCGGCAGCGGCACGTAGGTGCCCTGCAGGCCGAGTTCGGCGATCCAGTGGCCGTGCAGCCGCGGCGAGCGCGAGTGCGAGACCGGCCAGCCCATCACGCCGGCCAGCGTGAAGCCTTTGCGCGCGTTCATGCCGCACCTCCCTGCGCCGTGAAATGCGCCGCGTCCATCACCGCCACCTCGCGCGCGATGCGCGGCGCGAAGTCCATCTGGTCCAGCACGTCGCGCTGCAGGTCGATGCCCGGCGCGATCTCGAACAGCTCCACGCCCTCGGGCGTGAGCCGGAAGCTCGCGCGCTCGGTCAGGTACAGCACCTGCTGACCGCGCTTGACGGCCTGCGGGCCGCTGAAGGTGATCTGGTCCACCTGGCGCACCAGCTTGCGCACGCCGCCCTGCTGCAGCACGCGCATGCGGCCGTCGCCGGTGGCGAGCTTCACGCCCTTGGCCGCCAGCGTGCCGCAGAACACCACCTTCCTGGCGTTCTGCGCGATGTCGATGAAGCCGCCCGGGCCCACCGTCACGCCGCCCAGGCGCGAGACGTTGACGCTGCCCGCCTCGTCCATCTCGCCGAAGCCGAGGAAGGCCACGTCCAGCCCGCCACCGCCGTAGAAGTCGAACTGCGTGGCGGCGTCCAGCATGGCGGTCGCGTTGCGCGCGTAGCCGAACAGCACGCCGTCCATCAGCGTGCCGCCGTAGGTGCCGTGCTCGATGGTCTGGTAGATGCGGTGCTGCTCGTTGCGCGCGGCGATCAGCTTGGCCACGGCATCGGGCACGCCCACGCCGTAGTTGATGACGGGCCGCGCCTTGCCGGTGTTGAACAGCTCCACCGCCGCGCGGCGCGCCACGGCCTGGCGTTCGCTGAAGGCCTCCTGCGCGGCGGCGACCTCGCGGGCGTGGTCGGCGGCCTCGCTCTCGGCGCGCGCGGCGCCGGTCAGCTCGCCGCTGAAGGCCGGGTCGAACGGGATGTCGTAGCTGGTGCGCTGCTGCGGGTCGACGACGATGGCGTCGACCCAGGCCGAGGGGATGCGCACCTCGCGCGCCTTCAGCGCGCCGCGGGGCAGCCGCTCGGCCACCTGCACGATGACGGTGCCGCCGCTGTTGCGCGCGGCCAGCGCGAGCGACTGGGCGTCCAGGTTGGCGGCCTCGTGCTCGAAGCTGATGTTGCCGTCCTCGTCGGCGGCGCTGGCGCGCACCAGCGCCACGTGGATCGGGAAGGGCTTGTAGCGCAGCCATTCGCGGCCGTCGATGGTGACGACCTCGGCCAGGTCGTCCCGGGCGGCCGCGTTCATGCGTCCGCCGCCGTGGCGCGGGTCGCACACGGTGCCCAGGCCGACGTGCGAGACCAGGCCCGGCCGGCCGGCACCGATCTCGCGCATCAGCTGGCTGCTCACGCCACCGGGCAGGATGTAGGCCTCGATCTTGTTCGCGAGCGCCAGCTGCTGCATGGCCGGCGACCAGACCCAGTGCCCGCCGATCACGCGCCGGACCAGGCCTTCGTGCGCGAAGCAGTTCATGCCCTTGGTCTTCTTGTCGCCGATGCCCAGCGCGTGGATCATCGTCAGGTCGCGCGGCGCCTGCGTCGCCAGGAAGCGCGCCTGCACCGCCTCGAACAGGTGCGTGGCTTCCATCAGCCCGCCGCCGCCGCCCATCAGGCCGACCGTGTCGCCGTCGCGGATCAGCGCCGCCGCCTCGGCGGCCGTCATGAATTTGCCGTCTGCCATGGCGTTCACCGGTCCACGTCGAACAGCGCCGCGCCCTTCTTCAGGGCGGCCTTGGCGATCACGCCGCGGTGGATCTCGCTGGTGCCGTCGAAGATGCGGTAGATGCGCGCGTCGCGGTAGTAGCGCTCGATCGGCAGCTCCTTGCAGAAGCCCATGCCGCCGAACACCTGCACCGCGCGGTCGACCACGCGGCCCAGCGTCTCGGCCGCGTGCACCTTGACCATGGCGATCTGCTCGCGCGCGTCCAGGCCCTGGTCCAGCATCCAGGCAGCCTGGTAGACCATCCAGCGCGCCGCGTTGATCTCGATGACGCTGTCGGCCAGCATCTGCTGGACCATCTGGAAGTCGCCGATGCGCGTGTCGAACTGCCTGCGCTCGCCGGCGTACTGCAGCATCAGCTCGCACACGTGGCTGGCCTTGCCGACCGCGCGCGCGCCCACCTGGGCCAGGCGCACCACGTTCAGCGCGCCCATGGCCAGCTTGAAGCCCTGGCCGCGCTCGCCCAGCAGCGCGGCGTCCTCCAGCGGCACGTTGTCGAAGAACAGCTCGACGTGCGGCGTGCCGCGGATGCCCATCATCTGCTGGTCCTTGCCGACGGTGAAGCCGGCGAGGCCCTTGTCGACCATGAACATGGAGATCTCCTTCTCGCCGGTCCTGGCCGAGACCAGGAAGAAGTCGCTCCAGTCGCCGTCGCTGATGAAGTGCTTGCCGCCGTTCAGCACCCAGCCCGTGTCGGTCTTCTTCGCGTGCGTGCGGATGCCGGCGGCGTCCGAGCCGGCGCCCGGCTCGGTGATGGCGATCGCGCAGGTGCGCCGGCCCTCGACGGTGGGCTTGAGCCAGCGTTCCACCTGCGCGCCCTTGCAGTGCAGCAGCGGCTCGTAGACGTTGCCGAAGGCGCGGCGGATCAGCTGGTCGCTGGTGTGGCCGAACTGCTCCTCGCACAGGATGCGGTCCAGGTTCGACAGGCCGCCGCCGCCCAGCTCGGCCGGCATGTTCAGCGCGTACAGGCCGAGCGCCCTGGCCTTGTCGTGGATGGCCTGCGCCTGCGCGCGCGGCAGCGCGCCCTCCTCCTCCATCCGCTGCTCCAGCGGATGCAGCTCCTCGGCGATGAACCGGCGGATCGTGCCGATCATCATCTTCTGTTCGTCGTTCAGTGCGAAATCCATGTTCTTCCTCTGTCGGTGTTCGGGTTCAGGTCGTGCGTGCAGGGGCGTGGCGCCCGTTCATGCGCTGCTGAACCAGCGGGCGCCGAAGAAGAACGGCAGCCGCGACAAACGGTCCGCGGTCACTGGACGCGCGGCGGTGCGAGCCGCTTCGGACGGCCGGGCGAGGCTCATTCCACGAACGGCCGGCTCGCGGCCAGGCAGGTGGCGGCCCACCGCATGGGGTCTTGCTGCTGCTCCAGCGGCAGGTTGATGACTTCCACGCTGATCGGCAGGTCGGCCGGCAGCGCGGCGAACAGGCCCGGCAGGTCGATGCTGCCCTGGCCCGGCAGCGCGCGCTCGGCGCGCGCGGTGTGGATCATCTGCTCGGTCGTGAACCCCGTGCCGGCCTCGGCGTCGCAGATCTGCGCGTAGTGCAGCAGGCTGCGCGGGATGGCGCGGATGTCCTCCAGCGTCGTGGCCGAGCGGCCGAAGTGCAGCGCGTCGACCAGGATGCCGGCGTTGGGCGGCGTGCCGGCGCCGCGCACGATGCGCAGCGCGGCCCGGGCGTCCGGCACGGCGGTCCAGGGCATGAACTCCAGATCGGCCGTCATGCCGTAGCGCTGCAGCACCTCGCACAGCCGGGCGTAGTTCTGCGTCAGGCGTTCCTCGACGGCGTCGTCGCCGGCCACCAGCACGGCCTTGGCCCGCAGCGCCGCGCCGGCGTCGTACAGCGCGTCCCAGCGGTGCGGGTCGAAGTCGGCGTCGATGCGGATGATCTCCAGGTCGAACACGCCGACGCCGGTGTCCTGCAGCGCGGCCTGGGTCTCGCGCAGCGCCTGCGGCTGGCCGAGCAGGTACTGCTGTTGCGCGCCCGGCGCGTTGGGCCACAGGCGCATGCCGACGAAGGCATAGCCGTTGGCCGCGGCGACGCGCACCGCCTCGGCGGGCGTGCAGCGGTGGGAGGTCAGGTAGGCCAGGGAATACACGCGGCCCGATGCGTCTGTGCGGCGGTCGTCCATGATGGCGCCCTCACCGCAGGGGGGACACGGCGGTCGGCAGCGCGATGGTCGAGACCATCTCGGCCGTCAGGTGCGACGGGCCGCCCTTGGGCGGCCACAGCCCCTGGGCCACGGCGTCGGCGCGGGCCTTGCTGCGCGCGTCCAGCGAGGGGTAGGCCCAGATGTTGGTGAAGCGCGGCGCGCCGTCCAGCGCCAGCATCGCCACCACGCAGGGCGAGAGCTGCTCGCGCGGCGGCAGGTATTCCTGCCACAGGTCGATCGTGGGCTGCGTGCCGCCCGGCCGGATGCCGTAGGTGCGGATCTCGTAGACGGGGCCGGCGATGCCGGACTCGGCGCTGGGCCGCACCGGCTTCATCCACGGAAAGCCCTGGAAGCTGTGCTGCTCCAGGCGCAGGTAGATCTCGCCGCAGCCGAACGGGCTGGCGTGCAGCTGCGTGCGGCTGCGCTCGGCCTGCAGCGCGGCCAGGCTGTCGAAGCCGCGCAGCACGATCATCTGGTTCAGCACGCCGATGTCGGAGGTCCAGCAGCCCAGCAGCTCGCCGCCGGCGTGGCCGGACGTGCAGTAGGCCTGCACGAGGGTGGCGGCCTGGCCGGCGGTGCCCATGGGCAGGGTCATGGTCGCGAGTTCGTAGTACATGCGAAAGCTCCTTGAAGTTCAGGCGTTGGAAGAATTGGCGCCGGCCGCGTGCCGCGCGGCCAGCCAGCCGTAGGTGATGGCCGGGCCGAGCGTGATGCCGCCCGAGGGATAGCAGCCGCCCATCACGCTGTTCATGTCGTTGCCGACCGCGTACAGGCCGGCGATGGGCCGGCCCGCGGCGTCGAGCACGCGGGCCTGGCCGTCGGCCTTCAGGCCGGCGAAGGTTCCCAGGCTGCCCGGCACCACCCGCAGCGCGTAGAACGGGCCGCGCTGCAGCGGTGCCATGCAGGCGTTGGCATGGCCGGCCGCGGCGTCGCCTTGCACGCGGTTGTAGGGCGTCTCGCCCTTGGCGAAGTCCTCGTCGCGGCCGGCGGCGGCCATGGCGTTGTAGCGCGCGACGGTGGCCTGCAGCCCCGCGGCGTCGATGCCGGCCCGGGCCGCCAGTTCGGCCAGCGTGCGGCCGCGCCGCAGGTAGCCGTTGGCCAGCCAGGGGCCGAGCGGCATCGGCGCGGGCTTGGCGGCGCCCAGGCCGTAGTGGCGGATGAAGGCATGGTCGCAGACCAGCCAGGCCTCGGCCGGCTGGCCGGGCGGCGTGGCGGCCAGCAGGCCCTGCACGAAGTCGTAGTACGAGTCGGCCTCGTTGGTGAAGCGCCGGCCGTCGGCGCGCACCGCGATCAGGCCGGGCTTGGCGCGCTCGATCAGGTGCGGGAAATGGGCCACCGATCCGTCCTTGCGCGGCACCAGCGAGACCGGCGCCAGCGCGGCGGCGCTCCGCAGCGTGCCGTCCACGACGCCGCCGGCGGTCTCGCCCAGGCGCAGGCCGTCGCCGGTGTTGCCCCAGTTGGCGGCGGACCAGTGCTCCGCCCCGGTCGGCGCATGCGGCAGCAGCGCCTTCTTGCGCCCGGCGTCGTGCGGAAAGCCGCCGCAGGCCAGCACCACGCCGCGCGCGGCCCGGATGTGCAGCACGCCCTGCGGGCCGTCGGCCACGGCGCCGCACACGCGCGTGGCGTCGCGCAGCAGGCGCCGCACGGTGTGGCGCGTGCGCAGGTCCACGCCGGCCTCGAAGGCCGAGGCCGCCAGCGCGCCGGCCAGCGCATGGCCGTTGACCAGGCGCATGCCGCGGCCGTGCAGCAGCCGGTCGCGCCAGTAGGCCAGCACGCGGCGCGTGACGTAGGCGAACGAGGCCGGCTTGCGCAGCGCGCCCAGGAAGTGCCGCAGCTCCGCGCCGGAGGCGATGCCCATGCCCCACAGCGTGGTCTCGGGCAGCGGCGGCTTGAGCTCGCGGATGCGCGCGCCCAGCCGCCGGCCGTCGAACGGCGCGGCGCAGACCGAGCGGCCGCCCAGGGCCGCGTCGGGCGTGCGGCCGTGGAAGTCGGGGACGGCGTTGCCGTCGATGAACTGCAGCGCGGTGCGCGTGCGGAAGAACTCCACCGCCGCGGGCGCGGCCTGCAGGTAGCCGCGCAGCCGCGCCTCGTCGAAGCGCTCGCCCAGCTCGTGGCGCAGGTAGGCCAGCGGCTTGTCGAGGTCTTCCTCGATGCCGGCCGCGCGCGCCAGCGGGTTGCGCGGCACCCACATCCAGCCGCCGGACCAGGCCGTGGTGCCGCCGTACTGGGCTTCCTTCTCCAGCACCACCACCTTCAGGCCCAGCTGCGCGGCGGTCACCGCGGCCGCCAGCCCGCCGGCGCCGGAGCCCACCACCAGCAGGTCGCAATCGATCG
Source organism: Pseudorhodoferax sp. (assembly GCF_047601025.1). Taxonomy (NCBI): domain Bacteria; kingdom Pseudomonadati; phylum Pseudomonadota; class Betaproteobacteria; order Burkholderiales; family Comamonadaceae; genus Pseudorhodoferax; species Pseudorhodoferax sp. Next base: position 3,690,980 of record NZ_JASGJZ010000001.1, on the reverse strand, counting down.
TTTCGGCCATGGGTCCGGACATGCGGTGCTTCTCTTTCCTCTTATTCGGCGTAGATGGGCCGCCGCGCGGCCGCGGCGCCGCCGGCCTGCCGCGCCTGGGCGGAGCGCTGGAAGAAGGGCGAGGTGCCGCTGGCCGCGGCCATCTGCCCGGCGATGGCCAGCAGGTCGGGCGCGAGCGCCTGCATGCGCGCCTCGGTCAGCCGCGCGGTCGGGCCGGCGATGGTGATCACGCCGATCGGCGGCTGGCCGGCCAGCTGCACCGCGGCCGCCATGGCCGACAGGCCGGGCGTGTAGGTGTCGACGGCCACGCTGTAGCCGCGCGCGCGCGCGGCGTGCACCAGGGCCAGCATCTCCTGCAGCGTGCGCGGCGCGTTGGGGCCGTACTCCTCCGGCCGGCCCAGGCCCTGGCGCGAGGCCAGCGCGATCGCCTCCTCGTCGGCGAGCGCGGCCATCCAGGCCAGGCCCGAGGACGAGCAGGACAGCCGCGCGTCGCTGCCCATGTCCGGGTCGTAGCGCAGGCCCTGGCGCGCGCCCTGGGCCCGCGCCACCCAGGTCAGCCGCTCGCCGTCGACCACGCCCAGGCGCACCAGCTCGCCGGAGATCTCGGCCAGGCGGTCCAGCAGCGGCTGCGAGAAATCGACGATGCCGCTGTGGCTCAGGAAGGACAGGCCCAGCGAGACCAGCTTGGTCGTCAGCATGTAGGGCCCCAGCTCGCGCGTCTGGCGCACGTAGCCGGTGCGGATGAGGTCCGCCAGCAGCCGGTGCGCGGCGCTGCGCGGCATGTTCAGCTGGTCGGCCAGCGAGGCCAGCTCCAGCCCTTCGCCGTGGCGCGAGAGCAGTTCGAGGATGCCGAGGGTGCGATCGAGTACGCCGCTCATGTGGGTGGTTTCCCGTGTCGTTCGTGGACCGGGGAGCGTACGGCATGGCACCCGGACGGGCGGGCGAGCCAAGCATGTCTCCTCGATGGACGCCACTGTAATCAATTTCAGAACTAAATTCAATAGTTGAACTTAGTTCCACTTTTCATTACGATCGCGGCCACCTCAACCGGAGACAGGCCATGTCGGACATTCAGCTCAGCGGCGCCACGCGCGTGCACTTCATCGTCGGCGACCCCATCGCGCAAGTGAAATCCCCCCTGGGCGTGACCCAGGCCTTCCACGCCCGCGGGCTGGACGCCATGGTCATGCCGGCGCACGTGGCCCCGGCCGACCTGGCGGCGTGGACGCACGGCGTCTCCGTCGCCAGGAACGTGGACGGCATCATCGTCACCGTGCCGCACAAGTTCGCCTGCGCGGCGCTGTGCGGCACGCTGTCCGAGCGCGCCGCCTTCCTGGGCGCGACCAACACCATGCGCCGCAATGCCGACGGCAGCTGGCACGGCGACATGTTCGACGGCCTGGGCTACGTGGAGGCGCTGCGCGCCCTGGGCTGCGAGCCGGCCGGTAAACAGGCCCTGCTGGTCGGCGCCGGCGGCGCCGGCAGCGCGATCGCCCATGCGCTGGTGATGGCCGGCGTGGCCCGCCTGGCCGTGCACGACGGCGACGCCGCGCGCCGCGACGCGCTGGTGCAGCGGCTGGCCGCGCTGGGGCGCTGCCCCGTGGCGGCCGGCTCGCCCGACCCCAGCGGCTACGACCTGGTCGTCAACGCCACGCCGGCCGGCATGCGCGAAGGCGACCCGCTGCCGGTCGAGGTGGACAAGCTCGGCGCCGGGACCTTCGTCGGCTGCGTCGTCACCCAGCCGGCCGTCACGCCGCTGATCGCCGCGGCGCGCGCCCGCGGGCTCGGCACCTGCACCGGCGCGGACATGTTCGCCAAGGTACGCGACCTGATGGTGGCGTTCCTGGCCGGCGGGCAGGCCGCATGAAGCGCCTCGACACGCTGCAGGCGCTGCCGCAGGATGCCGCCTGCGACCTGCTGGTCGTCGGCGCCGGCGGCGCCGGCCTGGCCGCCGCGCTGTTCGGCGCACTGCAAGGCCTGGACGTGCTGCTGGTGGAGGCCACCGAATACGTGGGCGGCACCACCGCCCTGTCGGCCGGCACCAGCTGGATCCCCGGCACCCGGCTCGGCGCCCAGGTCAACCCGCAGGACACCGCGGCCGAGGCCGCGCGCTACCTGACCAACGCCATCGGCGAGCGCACGCCCGCCGCGCTGCGCCAGGTGCTGCTGGACCAAGGCCCGGCCACCGTGGACGAGCTGGCCGCGCGCACCGAGGTCAAGTTCCGTCCCTACCCCAAGCACCCGGACTACATCTCCGACCTGGGCGGCTCCGCCATCAACGGCCGCGCGCTGGAGCCGCAGCCCTTCGACGGCCGCCGCCTGGGCGAGCTGTTCGGCCTGCTGCGCCCGCCGATCCCGGAGTTCACCGTGCTCGGCGGCATGATGGTCGACCGCACCGACATCAACCACCTGCTGGGCATGACGCGCTCGCTGGCCTCGCTGCGGCACTCCGCGTCGATCCTCGCGCGGCACGGCCGCGACCGGCTCAAGCACCCGCGCGGCACGCGGCTGGTGATGGGCAACGCCCACGTGGCGCGGCTGCTGTACTCGCTGTCCCGGCAGGACACGGTGGCGCTGGCGCTGCGCACCCGGCTGGCCGCACTGCAGCGCGGCGCCGACGGCAGCGTCGACGGCGCCGCGCTGGCGCAGGGCGACGTCCGCCGCAGCGTGCGCGTGCGCGGCGGCGTAGTGCTGGCCAGCGGCGGCTTCAACCGCCACCCCGAGCGGCGCCGCGCACTGCTGCCCGGCGCGGACATCGCCTGGTGCCCCGGCGCGCCCGGCCACACCGGCGAGGCCCACGCCATGGCCGAGGCCGTGGGCGGGCGCTACGGCGAGGGCGGGCTGAGCCCGGCCTTCTGGGCACCGGTATCGCTGCGCCGGCGCGCGGACGGCAGCACCGCCGTGTTCCCCCACTTCGTGATGGACCGCGCCAAGCCCGGCATGCTGACCGTGAACCAGGCCGGCGAGCGCTTCGTCAACGAAAGCACCTCGTACCACCTGTTCGGCATGGCGATGCAGCAGGCCGGCGCGGTGCCGGCCTACCTGGTCTGCGACGCCGCCGCGCTGCGCCGCTACGGCATGGGCATGATCCGCCCCGGCGCCAGCGCCAAGCTGCTGGGCTCGTTCCTGGCCGACGGCTACCTCGCCAAGGGCGACACGCTGGCCGACCTGGCGCGCGCGCTGCGCATCGACCCGGCGCGCCTGCAGGCCACGGTGGAGCGCTTCAACGGGCACGCCCGCGCCGGCAGCGACCCTGACTTCCACCGCGGCGAGACCGCCTACTCGCGCAACATCGGCGACGCCGGCTGGCCCGGCCCCAACCCCTGCCTGGGGCCGCTGGAGCAAGGCCCGTTCTATGCGGTGCGCCTGTATCCGGGCGACATCGGCGCGGCCCAGGGCTTCGCCACCGACGGCGACGCGCGCGTGCTCGATGCCGCCGGCGCGCCGATCCCGGGCCTGTACGCGGCCGGCAACGACATGCACTCGGTGATGGGCGGCGTCTACACCGCCCCGGGCATCACGATCGGCCCCGGCATGGTGTTCGCGCGCCAGGCCGCGCGCCATGCCGCCGCACGCGCCGCAGCCTCGGGAAAGCCCTGAGCGAGCATGCACGAAACGTCCGGTGATTCGCTGAAAACGTCGAATCCACCGGGCGGTGCAGCCCCAAGAATCCAGCGCCATGCAGCGGCCCCGCACGGCCGCGTTCCGACAGAGAAAAACAGGAGACAGAACGCCATGACCGACACCCATCGCAGCGCACCCGCCCCCTTGCTGGCCGGGCAGCGGCATGCCGGAATCGGCCGGTCCCGCGGCCACGCCGCGAAGGCCTGCGCATGAACGCCGCCATCGTCACCGGCGCGGCCGACGGCATCGGCTGGGCCACAGCGCAGCGCCTGGCGGCCGACGGCTGGCAGGTCGCGCTGCTGGACCTGCGCGCCGCCGCCGCCGAAGACCGCGCCGCCGCGCTCGGCCCCGCCCACCTGGGCCTGGGCTGCGACGTGACCGACGCCGGGGCCGTGCGCGCGGCCGTCGCCGCGGTGCTCGCGCGCACCGGCCGCATCGACGCGCTGGTCAACAACGCCGGCATCGCCGAGCAGGCCGCGCCCACGCTGGAGCAGACGGCCGAGGGCTTCGACCGCGTGCTGGCCGTGCACCTGCGCGGCAGCTTCCTGATGGCGCAGGCGGCGATCGGCGCGATGGTCCGCCAGCCGCGCGACGCGCGCGGCTGCCGCGGCGCCATCGTCAACATCGGCTCCATCGCCAGCTTCGGCGGCATCCCGGGCCGCAACGCCTACGCCGCGGCCAAGGCCGGCGTGCTGGGCATGACGCGCGCGCTCGCCGCCGAATGGGCGCGCGAGGGCATCCGCGTGAACGCGGTCGCGCCCGGCTACGTGCGCACCGCGCTGGTGGCCGGCCTGGCCGAGCGCGGCGCCATCGACGCGCGCGCCATCGACGAGCGCACGCCGCTCGGCCGCATGGCCGAGCCCGCGGAGATCGCCGACGCGATCGCCTTCCTGGCCTCGTCCGCGGCCAGCTACGTGACCGGCGCCACGCTGGCGGCCGACGGCGGATGGACCGCGCTCGGCGCCCCCGTCTCGGCGCTGGCGCCGCTCTGACCCGAACGACGGAGACCGACGATGCTGACCATCAACCTGTTCAACGGCCTGGTGTACGGATCGCTGCTGATCGTGATGTGCTCTGGGCTGGCGCTGATCTACGGATTGCGCCGGGTGGTGAACTTCGCGCACGGCTCGCTGTACATGCTGGGGGCGTACCTGGGGTACTCGATCGCGCAGCAGAGCAACTTCTGGGTGGCGCTGGTGGCCGCGCCGGCGCTGATGGCGCTGCTGGGCGTGGCGCTGGACCGCTACGGTTTTCGGCTGCTGCAAGAGCGCGACCCGCTGACGGTGGTGCTGGTCACCTTCGGGCTGCTGCTGGTGATCGAGGACGCGGTGCAGACCGTGTGGGGCAAGAGCAACCTGACGGTGGACACGCCGGCGCTGCTGGCGCGCTCGGTGGACTTCCTGGGCACGCCGCTGCCGGCCTACCGCCTCGCGGTGATCGCCATCGGCGCGGCCGTGGCGCTGGGCCTGACGGCCTGGCTGCGCTGCTCCCGGGTCGGGCTGTTCGTGCGCGCGGCCAGCACCGACCCCACCACCACCGCCATGCAGGGCGTCAACACCGACGCCCTGTCGGCCGGCGTGGTCGGCCTGGGCACCGCGCTGGCCGGCCTGGCCGGCGTGGTGGCCGCGCCGTTCCTGTCGCTGTCGCCCTCCATGAGCAGCGACGTGATCATCGACTCCTTCGTCGTGGTCGTGGTCGGCGGGCTGGGCTCGCTGGCCGGCGCCTTCGTCGCCGCCATGGTGCTGGGCATGGTGCAGGCGCTCGGCGCGGTCTACCTGCCCGACCTGTCGGCCGTGCTGCCCTTCGCGATCATGGTCGCCGTGCTGATCTGGAAGCCCTCGGGCTTCGCCGGCAGCCGCACCTGAGCGGCCGTGGACGCACCACTCGCAGTTGCCGGGCGCGCCACCCCCTTCCCCCCCTTTTTTTCCCCATTCCTCAGGAGACACCCATGACGATCGTCCGGATCGGGCTGTACACCGCCTGCGCGCTGGCCGCCGGCGGCGCGCTGGCCGCGCTGGTGGGCTCGGGCACCGTGCTGTCGCTGCTCACGCAGGCCGTGGTCTACGCCGTGTTCGCCAGCGGCGTGGGCCTGCTGCTGCGCCAAAACGGCATGGTCAGCTTCGGCCACGCGCTGTACTTCGGCCTGAGCGGCTACGCGATGGGCATCGCGCTGGAGCTGCACTGGCTGCCGGCCGAGCTGGCCATGCTGGCCACGCTGGCCGCCGTGGGCGTGTTCGCCTTCGTCATCGGCCTGGTCATCGTGCGCGTGCCCGGCGTGGCCTTCAGCATGATGACGCTGGCCATCGGGCAGATGTTCTTCCTGACGGCCTCGCGCTCGCGCGGGCTGACCGGCGGGGCCGACGGCATGAACGTGAACTGGCCGGCCACGCTGTTCGGCGTGCCGCAGTCGCTGCTGCTGCGCCCGGCGGTGCTGTTCCTGGTGTGCTGGTGCGTGCTGGTGCTGCTGGTGCTGGGCCTGGCGCTGCTGCTGCGCGGGCGCTTCGGTGCCGTCACCGAGGCCGTGCGCGACAACGAGGAGCGCGCGCGCTTCATCGGCCTGCGCACGCTGGTGCCGCGCGCGGCCATCTACGCGCTGTCGGCGGTGATCGCCGCGCTGGCCGGGCTGCTGTCCTCGCTGAACACCGGCTTCATCTCCCCGGAGGCGCTGCACTGGAGCGTCTCGGGCGTGGCGCTGATGATGGTCGTGGTCGGCGGCTACAAGGCCCTGTGGGGCCCGCCGCTGGGCGCCATCGTGTACTTCCTGTTCAAGGACGTGCTGGGCGAATGGGCCAGCCACTGGATGGCCATCTTCGGCGTCGCGCTGATCAGCGTGATCGTGTTCTCGCCCACCGGCCTGGCCGGCGCGCTGCAGCGCCTGCTGCCCGGCCGGCGCAAGCCGCGCGCCGCGCCCGCCCGCCCGGCCGCGGCCCACTGAATCCCCCCCTTGTGCACAGGAGAGAGCAGACATGACCGAGTACGTGTTGCAGGCCGAGGACGTGGCCATCCACTACGGCGGCGTCAAGGCGCTCGACGGCGTGGCGCTGACGCTCGAGCGCGGGCAGATCCGCGGGCTGATCGGGCCCAACGGCGCCGGCAAGTCCACCGTGATCGACGCCATCACCGGGCGGCGCCGGCTCACCCGCGGGCGGGTGCGCCTGGGCGGCGAGGACGTCACGCAGCTGGGCGCGGTGCAGCGCCGCGCGCGCGGGCTGTCGCGCAGCTTCCAGCGCACCAGTGTCTTCGGGCAGATGCAGGTGCGCCGCCAGGTCGAGCTGGCCGCGCACTGCATGAACCCGCAGAACAGCCAGGCCGACGCGCAGGCCGTGCTGCAGGAGCTGGACCTGCTGGCGCGCGCCGGCGACACCGCCGAGGACCTGGGCTACGGCGAGCAGCGCCGGCTCGACCTGGCGCTGGCGCTGGTCGGGCGGCCCACGGTGCTGCTGCTGGACGAGCCCATGGCCGGCCTGTCGGTCAAGGAGTCGCTGGACCTGGCCCAGCACCTGAAGGCGCTGACCACGCGCTGGAACGTCTCGGTGCTGCTGGTCGAGCACGACATGGACGTGGTCTTCGGCATCTCCGACGAGGTCACCGTCTTCGAGCTGGGCCGCGTGATCGCCAGCGGCAAGCCGGCCCAGGTGCGCGCCGACCCGCGCGTGCGCGAGGCCTACCTGGGGAGCGCGGCATGACGGGCGCGCTGCTGGAACTGGAGCAGGTCGATGCCTTCTACGGCTCCGCGCACATCCTGCACGCGCTGAGCCTGTCGGTGCGCGCCGGCGAGCGCGTGGCGCTGGTCGGGCGCAACGGCGTGGGCAAGACCACGGTGGTCAACACCATCCTGGGCATCGCCAGCCTGCGCGCCGGCACGGTGCGCGTGGGCGGGCGCACGCTGGCGCGCCCGCGCACCTACCAGGCCGCCCAGCACGGCGTGGTGGTGGTGCCCCAGGGCCGGCGCATCGTGGCCAACCTGACGGTGGAGGAGAACTTGCTGCTGGGCGCGGCCACCGGGCGCAAGGGGCCGTGGACGGTGCCAGCGGTCTACCAGCTGTTCCCGATCCTGCGCGAGCGCGCGCACACGCCGGGCACGGCGCTGTCCGGCGGGCAGCAGCAGATGCTGGCCGTGGGCCGCGCGCTGATGGCCAACCCGGCGCTGATCCTGCTGGACGAGCCCACCGAGGGCCTGGCGCCGGTCATCGTCGACCAGCTCGCCGACATCTTCAACCGCGTCGCCCAGCAGGGCACCGCGCTGCTGCTCATCGAGCAGAACATGAGCCTGGTCGTGCGCGTGGCTCAGCGCTACTACGCCATGGCCAAGGGCACCGTCATCGCCCACGGCCCCGTCCTCAACTCCCGCCAAAGCCTCCTCGACCTCGAGGCCCATGTGACGGTCTGATTTTTTCCCCACCCACCTCCAAGGAGACGAGCATGTTCCATCCACACACCATCGCGCGCCTGTGCGCCGCCGCCTTCGCCATGACGGCGGCCGCCGCGCTGGCGCAGGGCAAGGAGCCGGTCAAGATCGGCCTGGTGTCGTCCAAGTCCGGCGTGTTCGCGCAGCAGGGCGAGGAAGTCATCCGCGCCGTGAAGTTCGCCATCGACGAGGCCAACGCCCAGGGCGGCGTGGACGGCCGCAAGGTCGAGGTGGCCGAGGGCGACGACGAAGGCACGCCCGAGGCCGGCCGCCGCGTGGCCGAGAAGCTGGCGCGCGAGGGCCACAACCTGCTGATCGGCGCCATCCCCTCGTCGATCTCGCTGGCCATCGCGCAGAACCTGGACCGCTGGGACGCGGCCTACTTCATCGTGGCCAGCAAGAGCGACAAGCTCACCGGCGACACCTGCCGCCCGCGCAGCTTCCGCACCAACCACTCCGACGCGATGGACATCGCGATGATCAACGAGTGGGCCAAGGAGCTGAAGGAAAGCAGCTTCGCGATCCTGGCGGCCGACTACGTGTGGGGCCGCGACTCGGGCGAGTCGTTCAAGAAGGCCGTGGAGGCCAACGGCAAGAAGGTGCCGCTGTCGCTGTACGTGCCCATGGGCACCAAGGACTTCTCGCCCTACATCGCGCAGCTCAAGGCCGCCAATGTGGACGCCGTCTGGGTGGCCGAGGTCGGCCGCGACGCGATCGCCTTCGTCAAGCAGGCCGAGGAGTTCGGCCTGACGCCCAAGACGCGGCTGATCGGCCACTCGCTGATCCAGAACTTCATGGTCAACGCGACCGGCAACGCGCTGAAGGACGTGGTCGGCACCACCGCCTACACGCCCGACCTGGACCACGCCGCCAACAAGGCCTTCGTCGCGGCCTGGAAGGCCAGGTTCAACCGCCTGCCGACCGACAACGAAGGCCAGGCCTACAACGGCGCGCGGATCCTGTTCGCCGGCGTGCAGAAGGCCGGCAGCGTCAAGCCGGCCGACGTGTCCAAGGCGCTGCGCGGCGCGCAGTTCGACACCATCTACGGCAGCGTGACCATGCGCGCGGCCGACAACCAGCTGCTGCTGCCCAACTACGTGGGCCGCGCCAAGGTGGTCGACGGCGTGCTGCGCCCGGTGGTCGAGGAGACCTTCCCGCCGTCGCTGACGCCGCCGCCCTCGCCGCTGTGCAAGATGCCGGCGTGAGCATGCGGCACGGACGCATCCTGGTCACCGGCGGCAGCGGCTTCCTGGGCCAGCGGCTGGCGCACCGGCTGCTGGCGCGCGGCCTGCGCGTCCGGGTGATGGACCTGCCCGGCGCCCTGCCCGCCACGCAGGGGCCGGCCGACCCGGCCCTGCAGTGGCAGGCCGGCGACGTGCGCCGCGCCGAGGACGTGCGCGCCGCGCTGGCCGGCTGCGACGGCGTGGCCCACCTGGCCGGCCTGCTGACGCCGGCCTGCCTGGCCGACCCGGTGCGCGGCGCCGAGGTCAACCTGATCGGCACGCTGCAGGTGTTCGAGGCCGCGCGCGCCCAGGGCCTGGACCGCGTGGTCTACGCCAGCACGGCCGGCGTGTACGGGCCCGAACCGGGCCACCCGCTGCCGGTCACGCACTACGGCGCCTTCAAGCTGGCCGCCGAGGGCGCGGCCCGCGCCAGCTGGCACGCGCACGGCCTGGCCAGCGTGGGCCTGCGGCCCTACGTGGTCTACGGGCCCGAGCGCGCCCAGGGCGTCAGCGCCGGGCCGAGCCTGGCCTGCTGCGCGGCGGCCCTCGGCCAGCCCTGCACCATCGGCTACACGGGCGCGGCCGGCCTGGTCTACGTGGACGACGTGGCGCGCGCCTTCGAGCACGCGCTGCTGGACGCGCCGGCCCGCGGCGCACAGGTGTTCAACCTCGCCGGCACCGTGCACACGGTGGACGAGGTGATCGCCGAGATCCGGCGCCAGGTGCCCGGCGCGCGGCTGGACGCGGCCGGGCCGCCGCTGGGCATCGCGCCGGACATCGGCGAGGACGGCCTGGACGCCTGGTTCCCGGACCGCCCGCGCACCACGCTGGCCGACGGCATCGCCGCCACGCTGGCCCACTACCGCAACCAGGGAGCCCACCCATGACCGAAGACGGTACCCCCGCGCCGCGGCACGCGCTCGTGACCGGCGCCACCGGTGGCATCGGCCGCGCCATCTGCCTGGCGCTGGCCGCGCAGGCCCGCCGCGAGGGCTGCGTACTGCACATCAGCGCCGCGTCCACCCGCACCGGCGCACGGCTCGACCGCCTGCTCGACGAGCTGCGCGCGGCCGGCGCGCAGGCCAGCGGCGTGGCCGGCGACATCACCCAGCCCGGCGACTGCGCCCGCCTCGTGGCCGAGGCCCAGGCCGCCGGCGGCGACCTGACGGCGCTGGTCTGCAACGCCGGCGCCTCCGGCCCCGGCCGGCTGGCCGACCTGCCGGTCGCGCAGTGGGACCTCAGCTTCGCGCTGAACACCCGCAGCGCCTGGCTGCTGGCGCAGGCCGCGCGGCCGGCCCTGGCGCGCACGCGCGGCAGCATCACCGCGGTCGCCTCGATGTCGGGGCTGACGCCGCACCCGGGCTACGGCGCCTACTCGGCGACCAAGGCCGCGCTGATCATGCTGTGCCGCCAGCTCGCGCAGGAGTGGGCGGCCGACGGCATCCGCGTGAACACGGTCTGCCCCGGCATGATCCGCACGCCGCTGACCGAGGCCGTCTACCAGGACGATGCGGTCCGCGCGCAGCGCGAGGCGCTGGTGCCGCTCGCGCGCATCGGCCGCGGCGAGGACGTGGGCGAAGCGGTGGCCTGGCTCGCCAGCCCCGCGGCGGCCTACGTCACGGGGCAGAACCTGGTGGTGGACGGCGGCATCTCGGACCACATGCTGTCCATGATCCCGGGCCGGCCCGGCCGGCCGCCGGTGCAGGCGTAGCCGGGCCGGGCCTGGGTGCGGGGCGGCTCAGGCCGCTTCCAGCGCCATCACCGCGGTGGCGGTGTTGGAGATCGGGATGTGGTAGTTGGTGTGGATGCGCCGCACCTTGGGGCCGGCCGCGGTCAACGCGCCGCGCATGGCCAGCCACATCAGCAGCTCCACGCCCTGGGTGCCGCTCTTCTCGACCAGCTCGTGCACGCTGAACTGCGTGGCCCACTGCGGGTTGGACTCCAGGCTGTCGAGGAACTGCAGGTCGAACGGCTTGTTGATGAAGCCGGCGCGCTCGCCGTCGAGCTGGTGCGACAGGCCGCCGGAGGCCACCACGGCGACGCGCCGGTCGCTGTCCCACGAGGCGATCGCGCGGCCCACCGCCTGGCCCAGCGCATAGACGCGGCTGGCCTTGGGCAGCGGGAACTGCACGGTGTTGATGCACACCGGCACGATCTGCACCGGCACCTCGCCCTCGGGCCACAGCAGCTTGAGCGGCAGCGTGCAGGCGTGGTCCACCAGCATCTCCTGGCAGGTCACGACGTCGAACTCGGCGTCGATCAGCGTCTCGATCACGTGCCACGACAGGTCCAGGTTGCCCGCCACCGGCGGCTGCGTCGGGATGCCCCAGCCTTCGTCGGCCGAGATGTACTGCGGCGCCGCGCCGACGGCGAAGGTCGGCATCTTGTCGAGGAAGAAGTTCAGGCCGTGGTCGTTGTAGAACAGCACCACGACGTCGGGCCGGGCCGTGGCCAGCCAGTCGCGCACGGGCGGAAAGCCCGAGAAGAACGGCTTCCAGTACGGCTGGTCCTGCAGGCCCTTGTGGATGGCGCCGCCGATGGCGGGAATGTGCGAGGTGCCGACCCCGCCGATGATCTTGGCCATGGAATGTCTCTCCGGTTCGAAGGTGGGGGGGGCAGTCTCAGGAATGCGCGGCGGCGGCCAGCTTGGCCTGGAAGGCTTCCTTGCTCATGCCGGTCTGCTGCGCGCCGATGTCCTGCATGTCCAGCCCGAAGATGCCGGCGAACTTGGCCAGGTAGTAGGCGTTGCCGCCGGCGGCGATCAGCTGCAGCACGTTGCGCGCGCGGATCGCGGCGGCCTGCTCCTCGCTGAGCCCGTAGCGGCGCATGTAGCCCTCCTCGTCGGCGACGAAGGCATCGCGGTTGGCCTTGTCGTTGAAGGAAAAGCACATCTTGTTCAGCGCGTAGCCCTTGCGGGCCATCTGCGGGCCGAACAGCGTGGTGCCGGGGATGTCGGGCAGCTCGAAGCTCATGCGTGTCTCCTGGTGGGGTGTCGTCGATGGCTGCAGTATGGAACGGCGATTGCCCGGGATGAAGACATCATTCATGATGGAATCCATGAGCGATATCGATTGGTCCCACCTCGACGCGCGGCTGCTGCGCGGCTTCGTCGCGGTGTTCGAGGCCGGCTCGGTCACGGCCGCCGCGCAGCGGCTGGACGTGACGCAGTCCGCCGTCAGCCACCTGCTGGACCGGCTGCGCGCGATCACCGGCGACGCGCTGTTCGTCAAGTCCGGCCGCGGCATCGTGCCCACGGCGCGCGCCCAGGCGCTGGCGGCCGAGGCGCGCGAGCTGCTGGAGCGGCTGCAGGCCTTCGCGCGGCACGGCGAGTTCGACCCGGCGCGCTGGCGCGCCACCTTCACCATCGCCGCCAACGACTTCCAGCGCGACGTGCTGCTGCCGGCGCTGGCGGCCCGCCTGCGCGCGCAGGCGCCGGGCGTGGCGCTGCGCATCCTGGCCTCGGACGTGCCGACGCTGGACCTGCTGCGCGACGGCCAGTGCCACCTGGTGGTCAGCCCGCGCCCGCCCGACGGCGGCGACGTGCTGCAGCAGCGCCTGTTCGCGGACCGCTACCGCGTGTTCTACGACGCCGGCGCCCGCGCCGCGCCGGCCGGGCGCGCCGACTACCTGGCGGCCGACCACGCCACCGTGGTCTACGCCGGCAACCGCCCGCTGGCGCTGGACGCCGCGCTGGAGCACCGCGGCATCGCCCGCCGCTTCGCCGTGATGCTGCCGGGCTTCGCCGGGCTGCCGGCCTTCCTGCGCGCCAACCCCCTGCTGGCCACGGCGCCGGGCCTGCTCGGCGAGGGCCTGCTGCGCGGCTTCGCCAGCGTGCCGGTGCCCGTGCCCTGCCCGCCGATCGCGATGTACATGCTGTGGCACCAGCGGCACCGGCACGATCCCGCGCACGGCTGGCTGCGCGCGCAGATCACGGCGCTGGCGGCGGCCGTGCGCGGTGGCATGGGTTGAACGCCCGGTCCCTGTCGGCCGTGGCGCACGGACCTCGGGATAACCCCATGTCACGGTGCCGTACTGCGGTGCACGCATACTGATCCCTTCGAATCCATAGGGGAAATTCAGACCATGCGCATCGGCAATGACGAACGGCCCGCACCCATCTGGCCGCTGCGGCTCGTGGCGGCCCTGCTCATCGTGTTCGGGCTGCCTTTCGCGGGCGGCGGCGGCTACCTGGCCCGCCTGGGCGGCAGCTGGTATTTCGTGCTGGCGGGGCTGGGCCTGCTGCTGTCGGCGCAACTGATCCTGAAGCGGCGCCCGGCCGGCGCCTGGGTGTTCGCCGGCGTCGCGGTGGCCACGCTGGCCTGGGCGCTGGTCGACGCGGGCTGGGACTTCTGGCCCCTGTTCTCACGGCTGTTCGCCATCGGCGCGCTGGGCCTGCTGGTGGCGCTGGCCTACCCCACGCTGCGCCGGCACGCGGGCCAGGCCGGCGGCCGGGGCGGCTACGTGCTGGCGGCGGTGCTGGCCGTGCTGCTGGTGGCCGGCTTCGGCGCCACCTTCGTGCCCCATCCCTCGGTGGCGGCCACGGGCGCGGGCCCGGGCCTGACGCCGGTGGACCCGGCCCACGCCCAGAAGGACTGGGAGCACTACGGCAACACCGCCGGCGGCAGCCGCTTCGCGGCGCTGGACCAGATCAACCGCGGCAACGTCGACCGCCTGCAGGTCGCCTGGACCTACCACACCGGCGACGTGGCCCTGAGCGACGGCAACGGCGCGGAGGACCAGCTGACGCCGCTGCAGGTCGGCGACCGCGTCTACCTGTGTACGCCGCACAACAACCTCATCGCGCTGGACGCCGACACCGGCAAGGAACTGTGGAAGCGCGAGATCAACGCCAAGTCGGCGGTCTGGCAGCGCTGCCGCGGCCTCGCCTACTTCGACGCGGAGGCGCTGCTGCCGCAGCCGGCCGGGCCCGGCGCCAGCGCCGTGCCGCCGGTGGCGCTGCCGGCCGGCGCGAACTGCCGGCGCCGGCTGCTGACCAACACCATCGACGCGCGGCTGATCGCCGTGGACGCCGACACCGGCGCGTTCTGCCAGGGCTTCGGCCAGGACGGCCAGGTCGACCTGAAGGCCGGGCTGGGCGAAGCCCCCGACCCGCTGTACCAGCTCACCTCGCCGCCGCTGATGGCGGGCACCACCGTCGTGGTCGGCGGCCGCGTGGCCGACAACGTACAGGCCGACATGCCCGGCGGCGTGATCCGCGGCTTCGACGTGGCGACCGGCGCGCTGCGCTGGGCCTTCGACCCCGGCAACCCCGCGGACAGGGCGGCCCCGGCGCCGGGCGCCACCTACGTGCGCAGCACGCCGAACGTGTGGGCGCCGATGTCCTACGACCCCGCGCTGAACACGGTGTTCCTGCCGATGGGCAGCCCGTCGACCGACCTGTACGGCGCCCGGCGCACGGCGCTGGACCACAAGTACGGCGCCGCCCTGGTGGCGGTGGACGCCACGACCGGCGCCGAGAAGTGGGTCTACCAGACCGTGCACAACGATCTGTGGGACTTCGACCTGCCGATGCAGCCCAGCCTGATCGACTTCCCCCGGCCCGACGGCAGCCGCGTGGCGGCGCTGGTGATCGGCACCAAGGCCGGCCAGATCTACGTGCTCGACCGCGCGACCGGCCAGCCGCTGACGGAGGTGCAGGAAGTGCCGGTCAAGCCGGCCGACATCCCCGGCGAACCCTATGCGCCGACGCAGCCGCTGTCCGTGGGCATGCCGCAGATCGGCGCGCAGCGCCTGACCGAATCCGACATGTGGGGCGCCACGCCGTTCGACCAGTTGCTGTGCCGCATCGCGTTCAGGAAGATGCGCTACGACGGCCTGTACACCGCCCCGGGAACGGACGTGTCGCTGAGCTTCCCCGGCTCGCTCGGCGGCATGAACTGGGGCGGCATCTCCGTCGACCCGGTGCACGACTTCATCTTCGTCAACGACATGCGCCTGGGCCTGTGGGTCCGGATGATCCCGTCCGCCAACAAGGGCGGGGCCTCCGCGGGCGGAGAGGCCGTGAATACCGGCATGGGCGCGGTGCCGCTCAAGGGCACGCCATACGCGGTCGACAAGAACCGCTTCCTGTCGCCGCTGGGCATCCCCTGCCAGGCGCCGCCCTTCGGCACGCTCACGGCCATCGACATGAAGACCCGGCAGATCGCCTGGCAGGTGCCCGTGGGCACCGTGCAGGACACCGGCCCCATGGGCATCAAGATGCGCCTGCCGATGGCGGTGGGCATGCCCACGCTCGGCGGCACGCTGTCCACGCAGGGCGGCCTGGTGTTCATCGCCGGCACGCAGGACTACTACCTGCGCGCCTACGACAGCTCTGACGGCCGGGAAGTCTGGAAGGCGCGCCTGCCCGTGGGCAGCCAGGGCGGCCCGATGACCTACCGCTCGCCCCGCACGGGCAGGCAGTACGTCGTCATCTCGGCCGGCGGCGCGCGCCAGTCGCCGGACCGCGGCGACTACGTGATCGCGTTTGCGCTGCCGGGCCAGGGCGGGCAGTAGCGCGCCGCGGCCGCCGCCGCCCTGCGCCGCACCGGCACGGGGGGCGGCGCCCCATCGCGGCAACCTATTCCTCCTCCGGCACGTAGACCATCGAACCGTCCTTGAGCCGGTAGGCGCTGCCGGCCTTGGTGCCCTCGCCCTCGCCGATCTGGCCCGAGGACCGGTACTTCTTCAACTCGTTGCCCTTCTTGACCACCATCTCCATGTCGGCCTGGCCGGGATTGCGGATGACGATGGCGTCGCGGGTGGCGAAGGGATTGAGCGGGTTCTCGATCACGGCGATCAGCAGCACCGCGATGATGACGAGGAACACGTCGACGATGTTGACGACGCTCAGGATGGGGTCGTCGCCATCGTCGTCGTCCAGGATGTTCAGCGGCTTGCGTTCAGCCATGGACGACTCCCGCCGCATGCGGCGGCATCCCGGCGGGCGATGCGGGCGCGGGGCCGTGCTGGCCGCGCCGATCCAGCAGTTCGTTGAGCTCCGCCAGCAGCCACCTGCGGCGCACGGAGAGGATGACGTAGGTGATGGCCGCGGAGACCAGCGCGATCACCACCGCGGCGAAGGCCACCACCAGGTTCTGCGCCATGCCCTGTGCGTTGCCGGAGGAGACGGCGATCAGCGCCGGCCCCATGGGAATCATGGTGGCCACCAGTCCGAGCATGGGTGCGACGCGGCTGACGATGCGCAGCGGCTCGATCAGCTTGAGCAGGTGCAGTTCCAGCGCCTCCTGGTTGGCCCCGGGATGCGCCGCGGCATGGCGGTGCAGCGGCCGCCCGCCGGGCCGCGCCAGCGCACGCCGGCCCCATTCGACGAGAAAGGCGCCGGCCGCGAAGAAGGCATAGAGGAAGAACAGCGCCAGCACGATGAGCACGGGCATGAGGAACAGCTTGGATATTTCGTAGAAGACGCTCTCGACGGCATTCACGGCGTGGACTCCGGGGGAAGTTTCTGGATTCAGGAAAAGCGCGCCTGCGGGCTGGCGGCGCAGGTCCGCGACAAGGCCTCGCGCAGGCCGCCCGCGACCAGCGCGCCGAGCACGATCAGCCCGAACAGCCAGTTCGCCGGCGCCGCGGGAGGCGCAGCCGGCACTTCGCGCAGTTCCTGCCCGCTGACGATGTTCGGGCGGGCCGTGGCGGCCTGCGGCCCGGAGGGCGGTGGTTCCTGCGCGGGCGCCGGGGGCATGGCGGCCGCGGGCCGGGGGCCCAGGCCGAAGCCTGCCGCCGGCGGCGCCTGCGCCGCGGCTTTCGCAGCCATCGCCGCGGTGGCCTGCGCCAGCTTGCGCTGGTCGAGTGCTTCGGCCATGCGCGTGACCTCGGGGCTGCTGCACGCATCGGCGTCGCAGGCCACGCCGGCTTCGGCGATGACCTCGCGGTTGACGCGTTCCAGTTCGGCCTTGACCCGGGGGTCCGCCTTCCAGTAGCCCTTGTCGACCGCCACCAGCATGCGGTCCACCATGGCCTGGTAGGCCAGCAGGCCTCCGGCCTGGCGGAAGCGGTCGCGGATGTCCAGCTGGTTGCGGTCGGCGACGTAGGTCTCGTACATCTCCTGCCACTTGGCGCCATCGACCACTTCCGGCGTCACGACCTGCCAGGCCCACAGGCGTTCGTTGACGTCCCTGATCGCGCTGGCACCGGCCTGCCCCTCGGCCAGCATGGACTTGACCCATTCCGGGTTGGTGTAGCGGGCGCGCATCTCGCGGCCCATGAAGCGGTCCAGCGTCTCGAAGCGGCCGACGCGGCCTTCGGTGTTGAGCACCGTCATCTCCGGCGTCCTGCCGTCGATGTCGCGCACCGCCAGGGCCAGCCCGCCCACGTGGCGGTAGGTGGCGCTGTGGTCCAGGCTGGCGACGGTGTCGCCCGAGTAGGTGTTGAAGGCCGCCTCGGTGCCCGCCAGCGCGAGCTTGAAGACTTCCGTGCCGGTCCTGCTGCCGCCGGGCTGGTTGCCGGTGTAGCCCTGGCCGTAGAGATGGCCCATGCGGTTGTAGTAGACGCCCACGACCTGGCTCTCGTCGTTCCAGCTGTTGCTGGCCGGGATCACGTTGTCGATGCCGGTGCCGTACACACCCGCCGGCGCGCCGAAGACGCGCACGGTGGCCATGCGCTCGGCCTCGTCGGCGCCGATGCCCTGCGCCTGCAGCGCCTGGCGGGCCGTTGCGACGTGGGCGCGGATGGGGTTGTCGGGCTCGTCCATCGCCTTGGCCAGCGTGGCCGCCTGGTCGATCAGCGTCTGCATGTGGTTTTCCGTGCCATGCCCGCCGCCGCCGACGACGGTGGCGTCCACCCGGGGCCGGCCGAGTTCGGCGCGCGGAATGATCTCCACGCCAGTGACCCGGCCGCGCTCGTTCCAGACCGGCCGCGCGCCCATCAGCGCGAGGATCTGCGCATGCGCCATGCCGTCGGAGCGCAGCGAATCCCACAGCCCGGCGAAGGACACCCGCTGCGGATAGCGGCCGTGTTTGGCGTGGTAGTCCCGGACGAAGGTATCGGCCAATGCCAGGCCCTGGGCCCAGGCGGCGCGCGTCGGCAGCCGGTAGGGATCGTGGCTGTACATGTTGCGCCCGGTGGGCAGCGCCTCGGGCCTGCGGACCGGATTGCCGCCCGGGCCCGCCGCGATGTAGCGGCCGGCGAGCCCGCGCAGCAGCGCGTCCATCTCCGCCGGCCCGCTGTCGGCGATGCGCTGGGCGATGTCGGCCTTCCTGCGGGCGCGCTGCTCGGGGCGGTCGTCCTCGTCCAGGGTCATGACGGCCTCGGCGGTGGACAGGCGCAGCCGCTCCTCGGGCGCGACGCCGAAGGTGTGCAGGCCATGGAAGGTCGTGCGCTCGCCGATCTCCCGGATGTAGGCACGCAGGGCCTCGACGCCGGCGGCGTCGGTCAGCTTCTCTTCGCCGATGTCCTTGAGCAGGCCCAGCGCCCGTGCGCGGCCGTCGAGGTAGGCCAGCGCGCCCTCGCCGGCGATCTCGCTCTTTTGCCGCGCCACGTGGTAATCGTCGATGGCCCCGAGCACCTGCAGCAGCTCGCTATTGAGGGTGACGCGGTCCATCGGCGGCGTGAGGTGCGAGATGATGGCCGCCATGCCCCGGTGCCTGGCGGTGGTGGCGTCGCCGATGTTGCTGGTGACGAAGGGGTAGAGCTGCGGCAGGTCCGCCACCATGACCTCGCCCGGGTCCTCGGCCGTGAAGCCGAAGTCGCGCCCCGGCAGCCACTCGGTCGTGCCGTGCGCGCCCAGGTTCACCACGGCATGCGGCTTGAACTCCTTCTGCAGCCAGAGGTAGAAGGCCAGGTACTGGTGCGTGGGCGGCAGCTTGTCGGCGTCGTAGGCGCGCCGGATGTCGATGCCCCAGCCGCGCATGGGCTGCGGCGCCAGCAGCAGCTTGCCCAGGCGCAGCACCGGCAGCACGAAGGATGCAGCGCCCGAGCGATCCTTCCACAGCATCGCCTGGCTCGCCTCGGGCCTGCCCCACACGCGCTCGATGTCCCGGCGCAGCGAGGCGGGCTGCCCGGCCAGCCAGCGCTTGTAGGTCGCCAGCGGCAGCAGCACGGCCTGGCCGCCGCTCACCAGCTCGGCCAGCGCGCCGGGCGTGGTGGCGTTGACGGCATGGCGCAGCAGCAGCGCCTCCAGGGCCTGCGCGTCGGCCGGGCGGCCCGCCACGTCGTAGCCCTCGCGTTCGAGCGCGGAGAGCACCTGGAAGATCGAGCGCGGCGCGTTCAGGAAATCGGCTTCGATGCCGGCCGGCCCGCCATGGTCGTTGTAGTGCATCAGCGCCACGCGCTTGTGCGCATTGGGCGTGGTGCGCAGGGCCACGAACTTGCGCACCCGGTCGGCCAGGCGGTCCACGCGCTCGGGCACCGGTGTTTCGGCGATGTACTCCAGGCCGCTGGCGGCGTCGCGCGCACGCTCGCCGGTGGCGACGATGGTGGGCGCCACCGCGCCGGCCAGCTCGGGCTGGAAGACCTGGGAGAAGCGCTCGCCCAGCGTCAGGCCCACGGGCGAGGCTTCCCAGTCGGCCCGGCTCTTGTTGGCGACGGAGGTGGCCGCGGCCAGCGTGATGGCGTTGACCAGGGGCACGTCCAGCCGCTGCAGCGCGGCCCCCGTTTCCTCGGCGCCGATGCCGCTCTTGGTCAGCAGCACGGCGGCGGCGATGCGGCTGCGGCCCTGCCCGTCGAGCCAGAAGCGTTCGACCGCCTCGTGCAGGCGTGCGCCGACCAGCGTCACCACGTTGAAGCCCCGCGCCTGCAGCGCGGCTTCGATGGCGCGGGCCGCCCCGCGCTCGCCCAGCCGCAGGGACGACGGGCCGACGGCCAGCCCGACCCACGGCCGCCCTTCCCCGCGGGGATGCGCCGCCCGGTAGGCGGACGCATAGGCCTCGAAGCTGTCGTGCAACCGGTCCGCCTGCGTGTCCCACAGCGCCATGGCCGGCAGCGGTTGCGGCGGCGGCACGCCGTCGGTGGGCAGGCCGAGCTGGCGCCGCAGGGCCAGGCGCAGCATGGCTTGCAGGTTGCGCGCATCGCCGCGCATCGCATAGGGCGCCAGCACCGGGTCATGCGGCACGCCGGCCAGCGCCTGGCCGGGCTCGCGGCTGATGTCGAGCACGCGCGCGCCGCGCGCCATGCTGCTGGCCAGGATGGGCCCGAGCGTGGCCGCCAGCGCGGCATCGGGCTGGTGGACCAGCACCAGCCCGGCCTGCGCCACGGCGGCCAGTTGGGCGGGACCGGGCTCCCTGGCGGTCACCACGGCCAGGCTGGTGGCTTCGCCCAACTCGGCATCGCCACGGACGCCCTGGACCGCGGCGGCCAGCGCGGCCGCCTGCAGCTGGATCGCATCGCCCGTGACCAGCACCGCGCGCAGCGCGGGAGCCGCCTGGGCGGCGGTGCCGGCGGCCAGCAGCCACGCCAGCCAGAGGCCGCGCAGCAGCCGAACGCAGGCCGCCGCGCCGCTGCCGCGATGCGCCGTGGCCGACGTCACAGCGTCAACTCGAACGTCAGCTTGAAGGTCCGCGGCATGCCCGGATACAGGCCCGCGTCCCAGTAGCGCTTGTTCAGCAGGTTGTCGACATGCGCCCGCAGCACCGCGGGCGCTCCGTTGATCCGGGTGCGGTAGCGTGCCCCGGCGTCGAAAAGGCCGTAGCCCGGCAGAAAGCGCGTGTTGGTCGCATCCTGGGCGCGATCGCCGGTCCAACGGTAGCCGGCGTCCAGGCCGACGTCCTGCAGGAAGGCCGGCTCGTAGTCGAGCATGGCCGTGAACACCTGCCTGGGCACGCCGGTGGGGCGGCCGCCTTCCACCGCCGCATTGCCGGTGCGCTCCATGGTCGCGTCGATCAGCGACAGGCCGGAGACCAGGCGCAGGTTGCGCGTGAGCATGCCGTCGGCGGTGAATTCGAGGCCTTGGTGGACCTGGCTGCCGTTCTGGGTGTAGAGGTTCGTCGCGGTATCGGTGTAGCCCAGGCCCTTGTCGATCCTGTAGGCAGCCGCCGTCAGCGACCACGCCGCCGTGGGCTGCCACTTCAGGCCGACCTCGATCTGCTGGCTCTTGAGCGCGCCGAACACCGTGCCCGCGTTGCCGGTGTTGGTGGGCGCTGTGCCGCCTTGCTCCAGGCCCTCGGCATAGGACGCGTAGAGGGTGGTGCCTTCGACGGGCTTGAACACGATGGCGACCATCGGCGTGGTCGCGCTGGACTGGTAGGCCGGGGCCGCCGCCCCGGTGGCACCGAGGTTGCCGGAGCTGATCCTGCCGTACCGCAGTCCTCCAATCAGGCGCCACCGCTCGTTCAGGTGCAGCGTGTCCGTCAGGTACAGGCCCCGTTCGCGGTAGAAGGCGTTCTGGTACTTGCCGCGCACCGCGTACAGGTCGGACGCCGGCGCCGGGACAGGGTCGTAGAGGTTGGACGTCCAGCGGCTGGAGAACGCGTAGTCGCCGCGGTAGCTCCTGGTGGCGTGCCAGTCCAGGCCCATGCTCAGCTCGTGCAGCAGCGATCCGGTCTGCACGCGGCCCTGCAGCGAGACCTGCGCCGCCCACGAGGGGAAGTCCTGCAGCGCATCGCGCTGCGTGGAGCCCGTGAAATCCCCCCGCGCGTTGTTGATCGTGGCGAGGCTGAAGTACGCATCACGCGAGAACCACTGCTTCAGGAGCCCCGCGCTGAGCGACCAGTCCGCGCCGAGCTTCCAGTCGGCGCTCAGGCCCGCCAGGGTTTCCCTGGAGTCGTAGCCGGCGTAGTCCACGCCGTTGAACCTGGACCCGCTGGGCGCGGCGGGCACGGGCACGCCGCTGGCCAGCGAATAGGAGAACGGCTGGCCGGTGCGGTCGATCTCGTGGCGTTCCAGGTTCATCGCCACGGTCAGGTCGGGCGTCACGCGCCAGTCGAAATAGCCGCTGGCCACGGTGCGATCGAGCTTCACCGCGTCGATCGGCGTGTCGCCGTGCTCCTTGGCCAGGTTGACGCGGTAGCCGAAGCGGTCGTCCGCGCCGAAGCGCCCGCCCAGATCCGCCTGCGCGCGCAGCAGGGACTGCGACGTATAGCCCAGCGTCACGGCCCGGTAGGGTTGCTCGGTGGGTTTCTTGGACACGAAGTTCACGATGCCGCCCGGCGAGGAAAAGCCGTAGGCGAAGCCGCTCAAGCCCTTGAGCACGTCGATCCGGCCGACGCCTTCCATCGCCGTCTCGCCGAAGCGGATCACCGACAGGCCATTGAGCTTGTAGTTGGTGTTGTAGGCCAGCCCGAACCCCCGGATCTGGATCTGCTGGATCGTCCCGTAGCTGGCGGCCGCGCCGGAGCTCGAAAGCACCGACGGATCGTCACGCAGCGCCTCGGTCAGGAAGCGCGCGTCCGCTTCACGGATGCCTTCCTCGTCGACGGTGACGATGGAGAACGGGGTGTCCTGGATGGGCTGCATGCCCAACGCGCCCGCCCGCACCTCGTCGACGGGCTGGCTGCCCGTGACCACGACGGTCCTCAATGCCGGGGCCTGTCCTGCGTCGCCGGGAATTTCCGCGGCCGCTTCGGGCCGGGCCTGCGCCCATGCGGCATTGGCGGCAACAGCTGCAATGCCCAGGAGCGCCCAGGCCATTGCATGCGCATCCCGTCCGTCCCTTCCTCCCATCGAGCGTCCTCTCTCTTCCAATGATTGTGACTGTATAACATCACATACTATCATCGATGTGCGTCAGGAACGCGTCGACGTGCCGGGCCGACGGGAAGACGAAGCACCCTGCCGGCTCGCGCGCCATGCCTTCCGCAGCCTGCCGCGGAGAGCCAGGCCGGTGGGACGGTGCGGTGGGCTGGGGCTGCCCTCGACGTACGCAGGGCATGGCCCCGACCCGGAGAACGCCCGGACGGGGGCCGTCTGCATCCTGCTGAAGAAGAAGCCGCCGGACGAGGTGCCTCGGCTCGATCAGGCGATCCGCCTGATCGCCACGCTGGGCAGCTGTCCCGGGCGCAAGAGCGATGGCAAGCCCGGCATCAAGGCCACGTGGATCGGCCTGCAGCGCGTGGCCGACTTCGCCGTGGGCATGCGCTGCGCATGTCTCGCCCAGCCCCGATACTGTTCAGATCTTCGAAACAGCCCGAGGCTGATGCGGCGGGTGAAGGACGGCCCCCGATGGCACACGTCGTAGCGGCCCATCGTGCGCTGGTTCCCTGTGGGGTGCAGGCGGCCGCGGCTGCTGGCGGCCCGTCCCGCTGCGATTCGATGCCCCTGCAACGCCTGGCGCCATCGCGCCCACCGCGCCGGGGCAAATGGCCGCGGCGTGCGGCATCTCGTGCGCTTCGGCGCGCCGCGATCCCGCGCACGGCGTGCACGCGGCGCGGCCGGCCCGGATCCAGGCCATGCCGCCCGGCGGCCTGCGTCATGCGCTGGCGGCTTGCAAGGCGCGCCGGCCGCGGCCCCTACCGCTCCTGCCGCAGCAGCTCGGGCGCCGTGCCGTGCAGCACCGTGCCGCCGGCGCACCGCTGCGTCCCGGACCCGTCGGACCCGCCTTCGACCGCCCGGCGCCCGCGGCGCAGCGCCCTCGCGTCATGTACCACCGCAGCGCCGGCAGCCGCCGCCCGCGCGGGTTGGCCCGGCCGGTCCCGGCCCACACCCCGTCGGCCGACGCCTAGAACACCCAACCGCCCTGCAGCATCCAGCGCGTGCGCGCGGCGCTCTCGCTGCGCGGCTCGCCGCCTACCGTGCGGCGGGCCACCTGCAGCTTGGCGAAGCCGCCCCGGGCCATCGCCACGCCCAGCGACAGGCCGACGTCGCCCAGCGTGCGCCCCTGGCCGGCGTCGCCGACGGGCCGGGCCGCGCGGGCCCAGCCGTAGTCCACGAACGGCCCGGCCGTCCAGCGCAGCGCGTCGCTGCCCATGGCGCCCAGGTCCTTGGCCAGCTCCAGGTGGACCAGCGCCGCATGGTCGCCGCTGAGTTCGCCGATCGGATAGGCCAGCACGCCGCCGCCGCCGGACACGCCCATGCGCTCGCTGCCGTCCAGGTTGCGGTTGGACAGCGTCCACTGCGCGCGCGCATTGGTGTGCAGCGTCAGCCCCGCCGCCAGCAGCGTCGCGCGCGCCACGCCCAGGTTCAGCTTGGCATAGCCGCCCTGGGTGTCGTCGCCCGCCGCATCCAGCGCCTTCGCGGCCGCGTCGCGGAAGGCCAGCCGCCCGACGGTCAGCGCGGCCTCGGCCACGGTCAGCCCGTCGTGGCCGGCGATGGCGTGCTCGAGGCGCCCCTTCACGCTGGCGGTGGCGCTGTACGCCCGCTTGGGCGTGACCGTGCCGGTGCTGCCGATCTCGTCGCGCAGGCGCCGCGCCGCCAGGGTGAGGCCCGCTTCCACGCTGGCCGCGCGCGTGCGCTTGAGCGGCGTGGTCACGCCCAGTTCCAGCGCGTCGGCGGTGCCGGTGGCGTCCAGCGCCGCGTAGCGGTCGCCCAGCTCGTAGCGGGTGCGCGACAGCGCCGCCTCCAGGCGCGTGCCGTTGCTCGCCAGCAGCGCGGAATACGCCACGCGGCCGTTGGCCAGGCCGGCCTGCTCGGTCAGCAGGCCGCTGGCCGACAGGCGGTCGCCGCGGCCGGTGGGCGAGTTCCAGTCCACGTTGCCCGACAGCCGGCCCTTGCCGGTGTAGCGCGAGCCGTGGTTGTCGGCCAGCACGTAGCCGGTCACCGCCGGCGTGGCCTGGGTGCCGATGGCGAAGTCGCTGGTGCCCACGCGCTCGCCGGGCATCACGTCGGCGCGCACCACCTGCACGCCGGGCGTGTCGTTGATGATCAGCATCGCCCGCTCCAGCGTGTCCAGCGAGACGATGTCGTACTGCTTCACGTCGTCCAGCAGGCCCTGCACCACCGGGTCGTTCACGCGCGACTGGTTGTCCAGCACGAAGCGGCCGTAGTTGCCCTCCACCACGCGCAGCGTCAGCACGCCGTCGTGCAGTTCCTGCGCCGGCACGTAGGCCCGCGCGACGAAGTAGCCCTGGGCACGGTAGTAGCGCGTGAGCTTGGCGGCCACCGCCTCCAGCTCGGGCAGCGTGTAGCGCTTGCCGGCCTCGCCCTGCAACTCGCCCGCCAACTGGGCCTGCAGCGTGGCGGTGTCGATCACGCGGTTGCCGGTGATGTCGAAGCGGCTGACCTGCACGGCCGGGCCGCCGCCGGGCAGCGCCTGCATCGGCGGCGCCGGCGGGGCGTTGCCGATGGCCGGCAGGGCGGGTTCCTGCTCGGCCTGCCTGGGCGGGGCCGGCACCTGGCGCAGCGCATCGCCGATGCCCGGGGGCGTTTGTGGCGGTGTCTGCGCCTGCGCGGCCAGGCTGGCCAGCGCCAGGGCGATCGACACGGAGAGGCGGGACGTTGTCATGGAAGCCCGAAGGGTGGTGACCATTGGAATGAGTGGGTTTGACGGGGACATCGGGTCACTGCTCGGACTGGACGACGAACAGCAGCTGGTCCACGCCCGTGGGCAGGCGCACGCCGCCGTTGACGATCTCGGCCAGCGAGTTGCGGCTGACGGGCACGCGCACGTCCCGGCCCGCGCCGCTGCCGGCGATGGCCATGGCGCGCGCCTGGCCCAGCGTCACGGTGGCGGTCGGCTCGTCCTGGGTCGGTGCCAGCGCCAGCGCCAGCGGCGCGCCGGGGCTGAAGGCCGAGACTATGGCCGGCGGCACGTTCACCAGCGTCGGCGCCTTCGATGCCGGCGCACCGCTGCCCGGCGGCACCGAGGCCTGCGGCGTCGCGGGCTGCGTGCGCACCGCCTGGGCCACCACCTCGCGGATGGCGTTGTCCTGCACCGCGATGCGCAGCACCGTGTTGCCCGCGTCGGCGATCGCGTAGTGCGCGTCCTGCGCCGCGAACTGCGCGCGGATCTCGTACAGCCCCGCGTCGCGGATGGCGTCCACCTGCCGGCCGTCCTTCCAGATGGTGTAGGCCAGCGCGCCGGGCGCCGTGCCAGCCACGGTGTTGGCCCAGCTTTGCAGTACCAGCTGGTCCAGCTGCGCGGTGGTCACCAGGTCCGTGCCGTCGGCCATGTACAGCTTGTCCGGCGCGGTGCTGGCCAGGGTGTAGGTCAGCGGACGGGGCACCAGGTTGCCCGTCACGCCCTGGCCGGCGCCGCCGGCCAGCTGGTAGTTGCCGGCGTCCGGCCCGCTCAGGCCCAGGCCGGTGATGGCGACGGGCTTGCCGCGGCCGGCCGTGGTGTCGGCGAAGGCGGCGGTGTAGTCCACGCCGAACCGGTCGCCGGCGACGCGGTCGTCCGTGGCCTGCACGCTGGCGCCCAGCGTGCCGTCGAACACCTTGTCGGCCACCGTGAAGTGCACCAGCAGCACGCGCGGCGTGATCGTCACGCTACCGGACGGGCCGCCGGCCAGCACGTAGTTCGGGTTGCCCAGCGCCAGCGTGCCGGCAGACAGCGCCTGCGTGCCCACGCCCTTGCCCGACAGCGCCGCGCTGCCGGTCAGGCCCGCCTGCTCGCCGGGCAGCACGCCGCTCAACTGCAGCAGCTCCGCCCCGGCCAGCGCCGTGCCGTCGTAGGCCCGGCTGGCGCCCGGCGCCGCGCTGACGCTGACCGGCCGCGCCGTGATGGTCACGCTGCCCGTGGGTGTGCTGCCCACCAGCGTGTAGTTGCCCGCGTTCGCGCCCACCAGCGTCAGGCCGGCGAGGCCGGCGATGGCCTGCGTGCCGGCGTTGGCGCCGGCCAGCGTGGCGCTGCCGCCCACGGCCACGCTGTCGCCAGGCACGAGGTTGGTGATCTGCAGCAGCGTGCTGCCGGCGTCGGTGCTGCCGTCGTAGACCTTGCTGGCGCCGGCGATGCTGGCGATGCTGACCGGCCGCGCCGTGATCGTCACGCTGCCGCCGGGCGTGCTGCCCACCAGCGTGTAGTTGCCGGCATCCACGCCCACCAGCGTCAGGCCGGTGAGGCCGGCGATGGCCTGCGTGCCGACGTTGGCGCCGGCCAGGCTGGCCTGGCCCGACAGGCCCACGCTCTCGCCGGCCACGAGGTTGGTGATCTGCAGCAGCGTGCTGCCCGCATCGGTGCTGCCGTCGTAGACCTTGCTGGCGCCGGCGATGCTGGCAATGCTGACCGGCCGCGCCGTGATCGTCACGCTGCCGCCGGGCGTGCTGCCCACCAGCGTGTAGTTGCCGGCGGCCGCGCCCGTCAGCGCCAGGCCGGTGAGGCCGGTGAGGGCCTGCGTGCCGGCGTTGGCGCCGGCCAGGCTGGCGTTGCCGGCCAGTCCCACGCTGTCGTTGCCGGCGATGTTGGTGATCTGCAGCAGCGCGCTGCCCGCATCGGTGCTGCCGTCGTAGACCTTGCTGGCGCCGGCGATGCCGGCAATGCTGACCGGCCGGGCCGTGACCGTCACGCTGCCGCTGGGGGTGGCGCCCATCAGCGTGTAGTTGCCGGCATCCACGCCCGCCAGCGCCAGGCCCGTGAGGCCCGTGATGGCCTGCGTGCCAACGTTGGCACCGGCCAGGCTGGCCTGGCCGGACAGGCTCACGCTGTCGCTGCCGACGAGGTTGCCGAGCTGCAGCAGCGTGCTGCCGGCATCGGTGTTGCCGTCGTAGACCTTGCTCGCGCCGGCCACGGCGACGACGCTGACCGGCCGGGCCGTGACCGTCACGCTGCCGCTAGGCGTGGCGCCCACCAGGGTGTAGTTGCCGGCGTGCGCGCCGGTCAGCGTCAGGCCGGTGACGCCGACCAGCGCGCGGCTGCCCACGCCGGAGGCGGCCAGGCTGCCGCTGCCCGACAGGGACAGGGTGTCGCCGAAGGCGATGTTGGTGATCTGCAGCAGCGTGCTGCCCACGTCGGTGCCGCCGTCGTAGACCTTGCTGGCGCCGGCCAGCGTGGCCAGGCTCACCGGGCGCGGCAGCACCAGGTAGCTCGACCCGTTGAGGGTGTAGTTGCCGTTGTTCAGGCTCAGCGTGCCGGCCGAGGCCAGCGTCTGCGTGCCCGCGCCGGCACCGGACAGGATGCCGCTGCCGGTGGCGGTGACGATGTCGCCGGCCACCAGGTTCTGCACCACCAGGTCGGTGCCCGCGAAGGTGCTGCTGCCGTCGTAGGTCTTGCCGGCCTGCACCACGCGCGGGGTGATGGCGGTGCCGTCGGCGGCGAGCGTGACGCTGTAGTTGCCGGCCTTGCCGCCGTTCGTGCCGTCGGCCAGCGTGGCGCCGACCTGCGCGGTGGCGCCGGCGTTGGCGGAGGTAAACGTGACGGTGGGTGTGAACACCAGCGTTTCGTTGCCCACCAGGCCGCTGAGCGCGCCGCCCGTGGCGCTGCCGGCGGTGCTGCCGTCGTAGACCTTGGCAGCCACCGTGGCGCCGCTGAGCGTCAGGGCCTTGGGCGTGACGGTGGTGGGTACCGGCTGGCCGGTGATGGCGGTGAAGTCGTAGTCGCTGGGCAGGCCCACGCCGGTCACGCTGAGGCCCGCCACGTCCACGCTGGCGGTGCGGTTGCCGGCGTCGGCGCTGTCGAGCACGCCGGTGACGCCGGTGAAGCTGAGCGTGTCGCCCGCGACGCCGCCGACCGGGCTGGCCGTGACGCTGGCGCTGGTCGTGCCGTCGTAGGCGCGCGGCGCCACGCTCAGGTTGGCCGTCACCGCCGCCTTGCTGACCTCCACCGTGCCGGACGGCACGCTGTTGCCCAGCGTGTAGTTGCTGCTGTTGAGCGTCAGGCCGCCGATGCCGGCGACCGTGCGCGTGCCGGCGTGCAGGGAGTCCAGCGTGGCCGCACCGCCCAGGCTCACGCTGTCGCCGTTGACGGTGCCGGCGAGGTTGAACAGGCTGGCCGCGGCCAGGGCACTGCCGTCGTAGGCGCGCGTGGCGCCGCTGTTCACGGCCAGCGTCAGGGCGCGAGGGTCCACGGTGAAGAAGCCGGTGGGCAGCGTCACGTCGTAGTCGGACGGGTTGATGCCGCTGGCCCAGTTCAGCGAGAAGATGTTGGGCGTGCTGGCATAGGCGTAGCTGCCGGCGGGGGTGGTCGATGACAGCGCCGCGCCCCAGTTGACCGTCAGGCAGTTCCCGCAGCCGGTGAGGCTCAGGCCCGTGAGCACGGGCACCGTGTCGCCGTAGGTCATGGACAGCGGGCTGGACAGGCTCAGCAGCAGCGAGGTGGTGGTGGTCCAGGGCGCCTTGAGCACCGGGTAGCCGTCATTGAGCGTGCTCTTGTGCAGCCAGGGCCCGGTGGGGCCGAAGTCCCATCCCGCGCCGGTGAACGTCGTCGGATTCGTCATCTGAGCGGTGGTGCGCGAGCCGCCACGGGTGATCGTAATCGGTGCCGACCCTCCAACGCTGCCCACCGCCACAGTAGCCGCGCCGACGACCGAACCGTCCCAGAAACTGTCGGTGACCTTGATAGTCGGGCTGACTACAGGGGGGACAACGCCGACAAGACTTCCCGCGCCTCCCGGCACACTGCCTACGTGGTAGCTACGCTCAATAGTGATGTTGGCGCCCGCTTGGCCAACCAAGCCGCCACCGGCATAGAGCTGGCCCGTTGATCCTTGGACGAGGCCCGACGCCGACACGTTGACACGCGCGTAGGAATCGGCCACGTACACGGCCCCCAGGGCGTTTGCGACCAAGCCGCCTGCCACGACGCCGGACACCGTACCCTGGACCGAGCTGCGAACGATGTTGACACTACCACCGTTGTTCACGTAGCCGACCAGCCCACCGGGCGCATAGCCGCTCCCCGAGAGGCTCAGATTGGAAACGGAGACGCCTGAAATCCACACTGGCCCCGTCGCCTGCGCAACCAGGGCGGATGAATAGTATGTTGCGCTGAAGTTGTCGTGGGCGTTCACGTTGTCCAGGCGCAGGTCGCGCACCGTCAGGTTGCCCCGCGAGCCGCCGAAGAAGGCGGCGGACGGCCCCTGACCGACCGCGATGTCGATGTTGCTGATCTTGTGCCCCAGCCCGGCGAACACCGTGGGCGTGTTGCTGCCGGCCACGGAGTTCGTGAAGGCGATGTTGCTGGCGTCCAGGTTCGCCCCCAGCGCCAGGTAGGGGATCGCGGTGCTGCCGCTCAGCGCACCTATCAAGTCGGTGGCCGAGGTGCTGCCCAGCGCGCCCAGGCTGTTCACCACGGTGTAGGTGCGGGTGTAGTTGGCATAGCCCAGTTGCGTGGAGAAGTTCTGCCCGGCCTGCAACGATATCGGCGCGTTCACGTAGTAGTCCGAAGTCTGCCCGCCGACCACGCCATTGTTCGTCGCCATCCCAGGTGCCAATAGCAGGTGGCCGCTGGCGCCCGTGGCGGTGATGGGCTTGTTGATATAGATGTTGCGATCGGCGTACAGCATCAGCCTCGAGTTGGCGGACCAGTTCACCGCGTCGTTGACGAAGATGTCGCCGTTGCCGTTGATGTTGCTGCCGGTGGTGCTCTGGATCACGACGTTGTTGCCGGCCAGTTGCGCCGCCAGCGCCGCGCCGCTGATGTCGCCGCCGCTGGCGGCAATGGTGTAGTCATTCGGGTCGATCAGCCAGGTGCCGGTGCGGCCCTGCGCGGCCGCGGTGGTGATGCGCGCGCCGTCGGCGACCTTGACCTTGGCGGCGCTGGTCTCGATGAAGCCGCCATTCACACCATTCGCGCCGTCCGGCGCGCTGGCGTCCAGCGTGCCGCTGACCGTGGTCGTGCCGCGCTCCATGTCGCCCAGCAGCACGATTTTTCCCTCGTGCTCGGCGATGCTGCGCGCGCGGATCTCGCCGCTGTGGTTGACCATGCCGTCCAGCAACCCTTCGGCGGCTTTGGCGGTGAGCAGCACTTCGCCGCCGTCGGCCAGGATGGCGCCGCCGTTGGCCACCAGGCTGTCCAGCGCGCCCTGCTCGATGGTCACGCCGACCAGCGTGCTGCCGTTGAAGTTCAGCGTCACCTGGTTGCCGGCGGCCAGCGCCACGTGGCCCAGCTTGGCGCTGATGACGCCGTCGTTGCGCACCTGCTGGCCGATCAGCGCCACGTAGCCGCCATCGGCCGCGTTGAGCGTGCCCTCGTTGACGACGCTGCCCGCGCCGCTGCCGCTGAAGGTGGTCTTGCCGGCCATGAAGTCGGCATCGGACAGGCCGCGCGTGGAGGCCACCAGGCCGGCGGTGTCCACCCGCGCGCCCTTGCCGAACAGCACGCCGTTGGGGTTGAGCACGAACACCTGGCCGTTGGCCTGCAGCG
This sequence comes from Pseudorhodoferax sp., assembly GCF_047601025.1. Lineage (NCBI taxonomy): Bacteria > Pseudomonadati > Pseudomonadota > Betaproteobacteria > Burkholderiales > Comamonadaceae > Pseudorhodoferax > Pseudorhodoferax sp. The sequence goes on along the minus strand of NZ_JASGJZ010000001.1, from coordinate 3,659,602 downwards.
CGCCGTCGATCACCGAGGCCTGCGCGCCCGTCACGCGGTTCAGCACCACGGCCTGCGCGTTGGGCTGCTGGAAGCGGACGCTGGCGTCCTTGCCGATCGAGAAGCCCTGCCAGTTGATCGCCGCGCGCTGGCTGCCCTGGGTCACCGTCATCGCGCTGCCCTGCTGCGCGATGGCGGCGCTGCCGGCCGTGACCTGCCCGCCGGTGGGCAGCGCCGTCGCCGCCGGGCCGGCCGCCAGCGCCGTCGTGCCGGCCAGCACCAGGCAGGCCGCGCCAGCGGACTTGCCACGGCTGCGGGCGGTTTCGGCGACGGCGACGAAGGCGCCCAGGCGCCGGCTCCAGACTTTGCGGTAGATACGATTCATGTGAGGCCCATGCAGGAAGACCCGGGAGTATTCGGGCGAACCGCGGCCCCATCTACACGCTTTGCGCAGACTTCTAGGCGCTTTGCGCAAACCCGGCCGTCCTGGCCGAGCGCCCGACCGCGTCAGAGCGCGCCGCCGGTCCGGCAGGTGGCGCTCGGCAGCTCGCCATAGCGCGCACGGTACGCCGCCGAGAAGCGGCTGGCGGTGCTGAAACCGCACTCCTGCGCCAGCAGCGCGATGCTGCCGAATTCGCCCTTGCGCAGTCGCTCGCGCGCGGCGGCCAGCCGCTGCTCGGCCAGCCAGTCGGACGGGCTCATGCCGAAGCGGCTCTGGAAGGCGTACTGCAGGGCCCGGATGGACATGTGGCCCCATATCGCCATGTCGGTCAAGGTGGCCCTTTGCGACAGGTCCTGCATCAGCCGGTCGCACACGCGGTCGATCGCGCGGCGCTTGTGGACCACGGACCCGGCGGGCAGCGCTGCCGGACTGCTGCCGACAGGGTGGGTGGGGGGCGCCGACAGCCAGTCCGGCCGGAACAGCAGCACCAGCTGGCGATAGATGAGGTCCTGCAGCCCCAGCTGGTGCAGCGCATCCGCGTCGAGCGCGCAGAGATCCACCAGCGCACCCCAGTGCCGGGCGATGGCCGCCACCGGAACGCCGGCAATCTGCGCGGGCAGCAGCCGCATATGGTCCATTTCCAGCGCCGGCTGCGGGCGGCTCTCCGGCCCGCGCATGGCCAGCGCTGCGCGCTCCAGCGCCATCGGATCCAGCGTGAGCAGCACGTACTCCCGCTCGCCGCCGACCGCCCACCGCACGCTATCGCCGGGTGCCATGTAGAGGCAGTACTGCCCCGTGCCCCAGTCCAGACGCCGGCCGCCGGATCGCATGCTGCCCTGCCCCTGCAGGGGAATCAGCAGCAGGCAATCCTGGCTGGCCGTGTACTCGATCCGCGTGGGCGACTGGGCGGACGCTGCCAGTTGGAGACCGGGAATGGAGAGGGTCGCGCTGCGGCTGTAGAAATCGACGTCGCCGAGCAAAGCCTCGTAGGAGTGCAAGCCCGGGTAGAGGCTGGCAATCAATTCGGCAAACCTGCGTGCATCGCTGTGATGGACGGCCTGACGACTTCCGAAAGCCAGCGGTGTAGGAGACGGATGGGGCATCGAATCGGCATGGAGCCGCGTGCGCCCCATCTCTTATCGTTTTACATGTCGATCACGATTCCGAGTGTGTCACAACCGCAGCCCTGCGCTTGCGTGCAGGCAGCACGGGCAGCGCGGCAGCGTCCCGAGCAAGGCCTTGGCGATACGCAGCCGCAAACCGGTGCTCGACGCGGGCGCGCTGGAGCAGGCCTGCTGAGCAGGCATGCGCAAATTCAGGTTGACGCGGCCCGCGCGACGCCGGAGCGCAGCGCCTGCCCAGCTTCCTTCAACAGCCAGTTCCGAAAGGCCGCCAGCCTGGGCAAGTCGGCGCACTCGGGGCGGTACACGACGTAGTAGGCCAGTTCGGACGCGAACTGGATTTCCGGGAACAGCCGCACCAGCCGCCCGGCGGCCAGATCGTCGTGCGCCATGACGCTGCGCGCCAGCGCCACGCCGCGCCCCTCGATCGCCGCCTGCAGGACCGCCGCCGAGTTGTTGATCCGCAGGCCGCGCGAGACGGCCACGCCGGTGATCCCCGCTTTCGCAAACCATTTTTCCCAGGTCGGGAAACCCAGGTGACCGTCCATCGACAGGTCGTGGATCAGGGTCGCGGCGCCGAGTCCTTCGGGCGCATGCAGGCGTCGATGCTGCCGCAACAGCGCGGGGGAGCAGGCCGGAAAGATTTCCTCGCCCATCAGCGGCTCCGCCGCCAGGCCCGGCCAGGTGCCGGTGCCGTAGCGCACGCCGACGTCCACCCGCTGGGCCACGAAGTCCACGGGCTTGAGGCTGGTCTCGAGGCGCACATCCGTCTCGGGGCACATGGCCTGGAAGCGCTCGAAGCGCGGCAGCAGCCACTTGGCCGCGAACGCGGGGCTGACCGTGACGGTCAGGACGCCGCCGGCCATGCCCTCCTTGAGCCGCTCCAGGCCTACCGTCAACCGGTCGAAGCCTGCCCGCAGGTCGGGCAAGGCGCGCAATGCGGCGTCGGTGGCCACGAGCCGGGCCTTGCCGCTGGTGCCGCGGACGAACAGCGGGAAGCCGAGCCATTCTTCCAGCCCGCGAACCAGCTGGCCCACGGCCGCGGGCGTGACGTTGAGCTCCTGCGCCGCCGCCGCGAAGCTCTGGTGCCGAGCACTGGCTTCGAGGGCGCGCAGTGCGTTCAGGTGGACCGGTGACTTCATGGCGACAAAGATTTTCTTTTCGGCATCGACACTTTATCTGAGTTGTCACCGGGGTCGGGGCCGCCAAGAATCCGTCCCACGCCGAGGACGCATGCCTCGTGCGCCACCCGGGCGGCCCTGCTGGCGGCGTTGGCACGGGTGGCCTGTCCTTTCTTTTTCAACCAACGCCTGCCGGTCGGCAGGCAAGGAGCGACATCCGATGCGCAATCCATTCAAGGGCAGGAAGCTGCTGGTCGTCGGCGGCACCAGCGGGATCGGCCTGCAAACGGCCCGCATGGTCCTCGCCGATGGCGGCAGTGCGGTGATCGTCGGCAGCCGCCCCGAGAAGACCGAGGACGCGCGCGAGGAGCTGGCGACGCAAGGCCAGGTGTGGGCCTTGACGGCGAACCTGGCCAGCGAGGAAGGCCTGGCCGCGCTGCTCCAGTCCATCGACGCGCAGCACGCCGACGTCGACCTGCTGGTGAACGCGGCCGGCGTGTTCTTCCCCAAGCCCTTCCTGGAGCACTCCCAGGCCGACTACGACCAGTACATGCAGCTGAACAAGGCGTTCTTCTTCATCACGCAGAAGGTCGCCAGCCATCTCGTCGCCAAGGACAAGCCCGGCGCCATCGTCAACATCGGCTCGATGTGGGCCAAGCAGGCCATCGCGGCCACGCCGTCCTCGGCCTATTCGATGGCCAAGGCCGGCCTGCATGCGCTGACCCAGCACCTGGCGATGGAGCTGGCCCCCAGGCACATCCGCGTCAATGCCGTGTCGCCGGCGGTGGTCGAAACCCCGATCTACGAAGGCTTCATCCCCAAGGCCGAGGTGCACGGCGCGCTGCAGGGGTTCAACGCCTTCCACCCCCTCGGCCGCGTCGGCACGCCGCAGGATGTGGCCGAAGCGGTCGTCTTCCTGCTCTCCGACAAGGCCAGCTGGGTGACCGGCGCGGTCTGGGACGTGGACGGCGGCGTGATGGCCGGCCGCAACTGACGCGCCGCGCGCCGTCCGTCCGACGACGTCCATTCTTCGAACCACTCGCCAAGGAAAAGCACATGGTCTATCTCCAGATCACGCTCCAGATCGCCGACGCCAACCGGGCTGCCGCGGCAGGCATCTACCAGAAGTACAAGGCCCCGTTCCTCGCGACGATCGCCGGCGCGCAGTCCAAGGCGCTGCTGGTGCGCGCCGAAGACGTGCAGGTGCTGCATGGGTTCGACACGCAGGAGAACGCGAACGGCTATCTGCGCAGCGAACTGTTCACTGCGGATGTGGTCGGCGGGCTCGAGCCGCTGCTGGATGCCGCGCCCGACGTCCGCATCTACCAGGTCGTATGACACCATCCCGCCGGGCGCCACGCCGGCGCCCGGACACACCAACCCAGAAAAGGACGACGACATGATGCAAGACTGGAACGCCTACCGTGACTCCCTGCTGGAACGCGTGGGCGACTACGCCAAGCACAGCCCCGACGTATTGCGCGGCCTGGCGACGCTGGACAACGCCGCCGCCAAGACCGGCCACCTGGAGCCCAAGGTGCACGAGCTGATCGCGCTGGCGGTGGCCGTCACCACGCGCTGCGACGGATGCATTTCCGTCCACACCAAGAAGGCCGTCGAGGCGGGCGCCACGATCGAGGAGATCTCCGAGGCGCTGGGCGTGGCCGTCGCGCTGAACGCGGGAGCGGCGCTGACGTATTCGGCGCGCGTGGTCGAGGCCTACCGGCAGCTGCCGGACCACCGATAGGCTGCATCGGCAGGAAGGAAGCGGCCGGCCCGCCCATCATCCGGCGGGCCGGCCGGCTCCTGCTGCACACGGACGTTTTCCATGCTGATCAACGCCGATTTCTCACGCCCTGCCATCGTGTCGCCCCGCCACTACCAATGGGTGGCGTCGCCTCAAGGAGGCGTGGAGCGCGTGATGCTGGACCGCGTGGGCGCGGAGAAGGCGCGTGCGACCAGCATCGTGCGGTACGCGCCCGGCTCCCACTTCCCGCTCCACCGGCATCCTGGCGGCGAGGAGATCCTCGTGCTGTCCGGCACGTTCTCCGAAGACGGCATGCACTACCCGGCGGGCTGGTACCTGCGCAATCCGCCGGGCTCCAGCCACCGGCCCTCCAGCCCGGAGGGCGCGGTCGTCTTCGTCAAGCTCCAGCAGATGCGGCCGCACGAACGGCGCGCCGTGCGCATCGACACGCGGGCCGCGTCGTCCTGGCACGGCGAGGCGGGCCGCGAAGCCTGCCCTCTTTTCTCGGACGAGGCCGAGCAGACCAGCCTGCGGCGGCTGGCACCTGGCGAGGCCGTGTTCACGGCGCCGATCGATGGCGCCGAGCTGCTGGTCCTGGCCGGGCATGTGGTGGCGGACGGCGCACGCTACGAACGCGGCAGCTGGATGCGCCTGCCGGCGGGCCCCTGTCCGGGCATCGCCGCGGGCACGCACGGCACGACCCTGTATCTCAAGGTCGGCCGCCCTGCCGGCCTGCTGGCGGAGGCATGACCATGCGGACGGCACGCATCGCCATCGTGGGCGGTGGCCTGGCCGGGCTGTGTGCCGCGCACTGGCTGGCGCGCCGGGGCATCCACGACCATGTGGTCCTGGAAGCGCGCGATGCCTGGGGCGGCCGGATCGCCTCCACGCCGCCAGCCGCGGGCGGGTCGCCGCTGGACCGCTTCGACCTTGGGCCGACATGGTTCTGGCCCGCCCATCAGCCGCAGCTGGATCGCCTGATCGACAGCCTGAGCCTGGAGCGCTTCGCGCAGCCCGAGGAAGGGGACATGCTCGTCGAGCACACGCCGAACACTGCGCCCGTGCGCATGCGCGGATTCGTCTCGGCGCCGCCTGCCATGCGGCTGATGGGAGGCATGGGCGCGCTGATCGACGCCTTGCGGCAGGAATTGGCGCCGGGAAATCTCATGCTCGGCCAGCGCGTGCTGCGCCTGCGCTGCGACGGCCGCCACGTGGAGCTGGATGCCGAGGATGTCCATGGGCGCGCCAGCACCTTCCGCGCCGAGCACGTGCTTCTGGCCGTGCCGCCGCGCCTGGCGGCGGTACGGATCGATTTTTCGCCCTCGCTGCCCGGGCCGCTGCTGCGCGCATGGCGGGGCACCCCCACGTGGATGGCGCCGCACGCCAAGTACCTTGCCCTCTACGACGAACCGTTCTGGCGCGCGCAGGGCCTGTCCGGCGCAGCGCGCAGCGCCCGGGGGCCGCTGGGCGAGATCCACGACGCCTCGATGCCCGGTGGCCGCGCGGCGCTGTTCGGCTTTTTCGGCGTACCGGCCCGTGTGCGCCGGAACGTCCCTGAAGAGGTACTGCGGGCGCACTGCCGCGCCCAGTTCGCGCGGTTGTTCGGCGACCAGGCGGCAGCGCCCCGGGCGGATTGCCTCAAGGACTGGGCCGCCGACCCCTGGACGGCCACCGATGCGGACCAGGACGCGCCAGGCGCCCACCACGGCATCGCGCCCGCGGCCTGCGCCGCCGAGGGCCCGTGGAAGAACCGGATCACGGGCGTCGCCAGCGAATGGTCGCCGCAGTTTCCCGGCTACCTCGCGGGAGCGGTGGAGGCCGCGGTGGATGGCGTCCACACGCTTCTGGAGCCACGGCGATGAAGGCCACCTACCGCGCCATGCAGGCGGCCCGGCCCGGCGTGCTGGAGCTGGTGGAGCGCGAGACGCCCGCGCCCGGACCCGGGCAGGTGTTGATTGCCGTCGAAGCCTGCGGCGTCTGCGGTGCCGACGCCACCGACATCGACCGGGCCGACCCCGCCGTGCAGCCGCCACGCGTGCCCGGCCACGAGGTCGTCGGGCGCATCGCAGCGCTCGGGGCCGGTGTTCCCGCGCTCTGGAAGCCGGGCCAGCGCGTGGGCGTCGGTCGCCTGGGCGGCCATTGCAATGCGTGCGCGCAGTGCCGGCAGGGACGATTCCAGCTTTGCACGAGCCAGCCCGTCGTCGGCAGCAGCTGCGACGGCGGCTATGCCGAGATGATGCTGGCGCGCAGTACCGCGCTGGTGGCGATTCCCGACGAGCTGTGCCCGGAAGACGCCGCACCCATCCTGTGCGCCGGCATCGCCACCTTCAACGCGCTGAAGAAATGCGGCGCGCAAGCCGGCGACACGGTCGCCATCCTGGGCATCGGCGGCTTGGGGCACATGGCGCTGCAGTACGCGCGGCGCATGGGTTTCCGGGTGGTGGCGATCGGGCGCGGCGGCGACATCGCGGCGGATGCGCTGGCACTCGGCGCGCACGTCTACATCGACAACCGCGAGGAAGATGCCGCGGCCAGGCTCAAGGGCATGGGGGGCGCGCAGGCCATCGTGACCATGATCGACCATGCCGATACCGTGTCGGCACTGCTGGCTGGCCTCGCGCCCGAAGGGCGGCTGGTCGTGCTCAATCCAGGCAAAGGGCCGCTGCAGGTGCCCGCCGGCCTGCTCGTCGGCGCGCAGCGCGGCATCCTCGGCTCGATCACCGGCACACCCTGGGACAACGAGAAAGCACTGCATTTCAGCGTGCTGGCGGACGTGCGGCCGCGCATCGAAGTCCTGCCCCTGGAACAGGCGAGCGAGGCGCTGCGCAAGCTGAAGTCCGGCGACGTGAAGTACCGCATGGTGCTGACCATCGGCAGCAACCGACCGTGAACGACCGAACAAATGGCCCTTGACCACACCACTCCCCCGAACGGCGAGTTGCCCGAAAGGGTTCAGCACGGAAACATCTGGCGCCTGTCCATCGCCCAGGCGCTGGCCGGCGCGAACTCGGTGGTGGTCTACGCCACCGGCGCCATCGTCGGCAATGCGCTGGCCCCCGAGCCGATGCTGGCCACCCTGCCGCTGTCCATCTTCGTGGTCGGCATGGCAGCGTGCATCCTGCCCGTGGGCGCCATCGCGCGGCGCCATGGCCGGCGCGCCGCCTTCCTCGCAGGCACCGGCACCGGGGCGCTGGCCGGCCTGCTGGCCATGCTCGCCGTCCTGCTCGGCGCGTTCTGGCTGTTCTGCCTGGCGACGTTCTTCGGCGGCTGCTACGCGGCCGTGGTGCTGTCCTTCCGCTTCGCGGCCGCCGACGGCGTGGCCCCGCAGCGGCGCGCTCGCGCGCTGTCGCTGGTCATGGCCGGCGGCGTGGCCGCCGGCGTGGTGGGGCCGCAGCTGGTGACCTGGACCATGGACCTGTGGCCCCCGCACATGTTCGCGGCCACCTTTCTCGTGCAGGCCGCGGTCGCCGTGGTGTCGGCGGCCATTCTGCGGGGCGTGCGCCTGCCGATGCCGACGGCCGAGGAGCTCGCCGGCGGCAGGCCGCTGGCGGAGATCGTGCGCCAGCCGCGCTTCGTGGCCGCCGCGATCTGCGGTGCGGTGTCCTACATGCTGATGAACTTCCTGATGACGGCCGCGCCGCTGGCGATGCATCTCCACGGGCATTCCCAGGGCAGCGCCAACCTGGGCCTGCAATGGCACGTCATCGCGATGTACGCGCCCAGCTTCTTCACCGGCCGGCTGATCGCGCGCTTCGGCGCCGGGCGCATGTCGACGGCAGGCCTGGTCTTGACGGGCCTGTCGGCCGCCATCGGGCTGGGCGGCGTGGACGTGGCGCATTTCTGGGCCACGCTGATCCTGCTGGGCCTGGGGTGGAACTTCGGCTTCCTCGGCGCTTCCGCGCTGGTGCTGGAGTGCCACCGGCCCGAGGAGAGGACACGCGTGCAGTCGCTCAACGACTTCATCGTCTTCGGCCTGATGGCGATCGGGTCGTTCTCCTCCGGCGGGCTGCTGTCCGCCTACGGCTGGAACACGGTGCTGTGGGTGTCGTTCGTGCCGCTGGCGCTGGCCGTCGTGGCACTGGCCGCGGCGATGGGAAGGGGCGCGGCCGCTACAGGGCAGTAGCCCATCGCGCATGGACAACGCACCTGCCGTGCCTGTCCCGACGACGGAACCGGGCGCAGCCCGCGCCCGCATTTCCGAGAGCACTCCGGATGCAACACAAGTACCCGTCCATTGCCCCGGCGCGGCAACGGAACGGGAAACCTGCCCGGCCACGCTTTGCGGCAGCGTGGAATCGAGCCGCCGCACAACCTGGCCGGCTTCGGCGACGAACGTGCCAGTGGCCTCCAGTCAGCCCGCCGCGTGCAGCACCGCAGGCGCACGGCGGTGCGCGCCGCCGCCTTCGCAAGCACTCCGTGTGCCGCTTCCAAACGAGCATCGCCTCTGCGAATTTGGACAGCACCGCTTCAGCCTTCATATCCAGGGCGGCAGGCGGTGGTAGTTGATGACGATGGCATCCGCCTGTTCCAGCGCCTCGCCGGCGCGCCGCGATGGGTAGCGCACCCCGAGCAGCAGGCGTCCAGGCAGGTGTCCCTCGCAGCCAGTGATGATCTGCGCCCGCGCAGGTGCGCTTGCACCGGGACGAGCAGCAGGTAGCCGATGGTCTTGGCGGCGCCTGCATCGGCTCGGTTACCGCGATTCGTCTTCGGGGCTCTGCCAACTCATTCAATCAAGCCGAGGGCGTTCCTTGCGCCCGGGTATCGGCGCGTGCAACTGGGTTGGTTCTGCAACGGGCGGTGATCGGGTTGCTGGCGGTCACCGATTTCGCCCGTGAGCATCGTGCAATGCACGCCGTTGCCCCGACGTGGTGACCAAAGAAAAACGGGCTAGCTGTGAAAGGATTCGAACCTTCGACCCCTTGCACCCCATGAGGTCGGGAGAAATGACGCAAGCTGTTGTTGGACCAGGAAAAATGGCCCTGTCATTTGACAAATTGATGATCGAGAAATCGTCTTTTCTGACATCGACGCCCCTCTGATGTGATCTGGTTTGTCAAAGGTTTAGCCCCCCGAAAAGTAGCTTCGCCACCAGGCGATCATTCCTGCGGCGCCGGCCCAGCGCCGTGCTCGCGCGGCCGTGGCGCTCAGACTCCACGCGCGTGATCCCGTACCGCTCGCGCAGCAGCGCCAGCAAGTCCAGCCAGTCTTGCCGCGGGATCGGCGCGCCGTCGGACAGAAAACCGCTCACGTAGGCCCGGCTGCCGCCCAGAATTTGCACGGTCGCGACGCCGACGAAGGGGTCGCGCGCCTCGTAACTCTTGCCGGCCTCGTAGCGCCGCAGCGTGATCGTGATGACCTCAGCGTGCCAGGGCATCAGCACCTCCAGCACGCAGACGGCGCGCGTATTCTTGAAGACCTGCCAGCTTCGCTCGGTCGCGTAGTAGGTCTTCCCTCAGATCGAGAACAGCCTGTCCAGTTGCTCCACCGAGCTCGACGGTGGTTCCAGCATCCAGGCCGGCGGTGGAGGCGGTGCCGGGCACACCAGCGCCGGCGGAGGATCCTGTGGGGCAGGAGGCTGCGATGCGCAGCCGGCGAGCGCCAGAACGCAGATCAGCACGCAAAGCATCGTTGTCGGCAAGTGCATGGGACAGCTCCTGGGTGTGCTGGATGTCGAGTGCGGCCACGGCCTGCTGCTGGGCCTGCTGCGCGTGCCGTGCGGCCGTGGCTGCAGTGGCCGTGGCCTCGGCGATGCGCTGCAGCTGCTGGGCGTGCTGAGCCCGCGTCTCGGCGTGCGCGGCGCGCTCGGCCGAGATCTGCTCGCGCTGATGGAGCACCAGGCCGCCCAGGGCCAGCGCGGCGACGAACGGAGCGAAGGTCAGGATGTCGCGGATCACAGAATCGGGCTCCAGAGCTTGTCGGGGCACGAGGCGGCGACGTGGCCGGCGCGGCCGCAGGCGGTGCAGCGGTCAGCCGGCGCGGAGTGCGTCAGCCCGCCAGCTTGCTGCGCAACTCGTAGCCCATGAGCGGCCAGATCTTCTGCACGGCGTTCTGGCGCGCGATCTTGCGGCCGATCTCGGCGTCGAAGTTCTCCGGGCTGGCGCAGGCCGACTCGCCGGTGACGGTGAAGCCGTTGCGCAGGACCAGTACGCAGAAGGTCAGCAGGGACAACGCAGGCGGGACTACGTCCGATCCCTTCGGCGGATCGAACGACGCAAAGACGCCCTGCTCGGCAGTGAAGTAGTACTCGCTGCTGATGTTGGCCTGGATGTCGGCCGGCGTCACACGCGCAGCAGTCTTGCCCTTGGCCTGGATCTCGCGCTCGATCGCGTTGTCGCTGGTATCCGGACTGGTGATGTGGTTCATGGCAGATCTCTGGTGTGCCGCACAAGGCGCGGGCGGCGTCGCGGTTGATGGTGTTCATGTCATGCCCTCGGCGCAGGTTGCGGCCTCATCGGCCCTCCGGTTCGCCAGGCCCTGCACAAAGCGCATCTCGGGCCGGCCGTCGGGCAGTACGCGGCCGGTGCGCACGTAGCTCCAGACCAGGCGGCCGTCGTCGCCGCGCGCCAGCCGCTGGCAACCCAGCGCCCACTGGCCGCTGTTCCAGGCCTGCATGGCGCCGCTACCGCACGTGGCCGGCGCTCCCAGGTTCCAAGCGTGCGACGTGGCAGCGTCGAAGATCTGCTGCGACGGGGCGCGCCTGAAGCATCGCGCCAGCTCCTGCTGCACGCGCACGACCGCGGCACGCTCCTCGGCCTCGCACTGCTCCAGCGTCCAGCGCTGGCCGACGATGATGGGCGCAGCCGTGACGTGCCGCGTCAAGCCGTTGCACACGGTCGGCAGGCCGCCGGCCAGCTTGTCAGCGTAGACCGTCAGCACCGGCCGCGCGCCGCCGCTTTCCCATTTGCCAAGGAACGACAGCAGGAACGGTGAGCCGGCCGCCAGCGTTGCCCCGGCGACGACGATGGTGCTGACGACGCGCTGGCGCGGGCTCAATCGTCCGGCTCCAGCGATGCCGGCCGCGTGATGCCGTGACGCTCGGCCCAGCGCCTGATTTTCAGGCCCCACTCCGTTTCCTCGCGCCACCATTTTCGGATCAGGTAAGCCACCTGCAGCACCAGAAACACGAAGGTGGCGACGGCAATCAATGCATCCATGGTCAAGGCCGTTCCGAGCAGGCCGGGAGTTACCTTCGCGGCAGCAATGACCACATCGGCGGTTTCTGTTTTCATGCGGAGCGCCCTTGTCACGCGGCCAGGAAGCTTGCACCATCCAGCGACGTATATGTGCTATCGAGCGCAGTCTGCGCAGTGACGTTGCCAGCGGCGTCAATCGCGATTGCGCCAATCGCGCCGCTCGACAGAAACACCGGGCAAATCGCGATCTGAGCGGGCCGCATGCCTGCCGGTAACGTGAAAATCAGCGTGGTCGCCGCGGTCGTACCGCCGCTGATCACCCCTTTGAGCAACACCCGCTTATCTGCAGAGATGACGGCGCCGGCGGACGAATAGGACGGGGAGAAAACGCCCCATCCGTTTTGGAGCGACGCGGCATGTTCGACACCAGACCATCCGCCCCACACGTCTGTCGCGCCGACATTCGTGCGAGCGGCGACGAGCGGCGAAGCATTAACCTGCGCCCCCGTGAGGCGCTGCGTGACGATCTGGTCTACGTGCCGCACCGTCTCGACGAGACCATCGATCGGCCAACCGTTTGCAACGGTCGCGCGACGCAACGAGTAGCCCATCGGATACGCGAATGGCAGATCCGCAGGGGAGCCTGCGGGGAATGCGACGGCGCCATCGTTGGTAAACACATTGCTGCGTGTTGGCACGATGCTCGACGCGGGGAATACTGCATCGAGCACTGCGCCCCAGATCCACGACTGCCCCATGTTCTCGGGGTGCACCGTCTCGTTGCCGCCGATCGTGCCATCCATCCAGAAACCCGATGCCTGGCGCACGTCCTGCAGCAAAGCGTAGGTATCGAAGTATGCGCACGAGTAGTCACGCGCTGCGGCGACATAGACGTTGCGCAGATCTTCGTACCATGAGGTGGTCAGGCCGAAAGCCTGGTACGTCGCGCTGGGAGCGACCAGCACGATGGACAGGCTGTTCACGCCGCGGGTCGCGCGGATCGCTGCCAGCTTGGCGCGCAGGTTGGTCGCAAAGCCGGTCAGGCCATCGAGGAAGTCGTTGATGCCGTACTTGATGAAGATCAGGTCTGTGTCATCGTCGATCAGCCCCACATTCATCGCCGACACTTTCGAGCCCGCGACACCGTGGTTGACCGCGGTCACGTTCGGAGCGCCCTTCGAGCGCAAGATCGCCGGCACCAAGTTTTCGAGCCTGTAGGGCGCCGTGTGGCTTGCCATTCCGGCTACGGTCGAATCCCCGAAAAGCCGGACCAGGAGGGTGGACAGCGGCGACGTGGAAACGAAATTCTGCAGCCTGGCATAGGCCCGATACAGGTATTCGCTGCCGAAGAATAAGCGTGCGTCCGGCGTGTACGAGTTGATCCGATACGTGCTCGGCTGGCCGCCGATCGTGATGTCCTGCATGACCTTTCCCGGCCCGGCGGCCAAGCGCACGCCCATCGGATTCGCCGGCGCAGCAGTGACCCGATATACGCCAGGCGGTACGTCGACTTCTGACGACACGCCAGCCGCGATTACGGCGTTGATCCTGGCGAGATCGTTGACGATGCTGTCACCCACGGCTCCGTAATCCCGGACACTGATGCGTTCGCGCGCCTTGTCCTGTGCGGTTCGGACGACGGCGCCGGCGCCGGACTGGATGAAGGCCAGAGCATCAAGCGTGCCGCCTCCACCGTACGCTGCAGCAATCGCGTTGCGTACCTGCTCGGACGTGTAGTCGGTGACGATCGGAAGCCCTGAGGGCGAGTTGAAAGCCAGCAGCCGGCCTGCACGAGCAGCGGCGAAAGGAAGCGGAGGAACCTGCTCCGTCAACGGAAGCCGAATCGCGCTTCCGATCTGCGCAGCCTGCCCCTGCAGCGCCATCCAGATCCGATTGAAATCCCTGTCGACGGTGTTGGCGCGGAAGTCCCCCAGCGTCTGGTAGTCGGTATCGCGCTCCAGCTTGATGGCCCGCTCCAGCAACAGCTTGCCGGCGGGCGGCGTGGAGAACGTGACGGCCCCACCATCCTGGTCCCCGACACCTGCGACCACGTAGCCGGACGGCGGTACGACGGCTCCGTCCAGGCTCACGACCAGATCGGCCTGGGCCAGCAGTTCGAACTCGTAGGGGTAGACGGTGGCGATGCCGTCGGCGTCGTACAGGTTGAACGGAACTTGCTCGATGATCGATGCCATGGGGCCGCCTCTTCGTAGGGAAGAGCGGTCGGGCCGCTCACTCGTCGTCGAGCGAGTACTCCAAGGCCCCGGTCGACAGGGACCAATGTTCTTTCTCAAGGGCGTCCAGAGTCCTGACCGATTTGCCGATTTGGGCAGGCTGGTCCGTCATAGCGGCGGCCTGGGCATCGAGGTAGTCGTCGTCCTGGTCGGGCTCTGCGGGGTTGAAGTCCTGCATCTGCGCCCAGACATCGCCCTGGAGCACGCTGGTGTGCGCCCACAGCATGCCGGCCGACAGCAGCGGCTCGAAGGCCTCCAGGATGCGCTTGGACTTTTTCTGCACGCTGTCCCGCATGACGATGGCGCAGGCCAGGCGGCGCTGGCGCAGCGCCATGCGCATGAAGGCCGGCGCGAACTGCCCGATGCCGTTGGTCTCGATCGTGATCCGCGGGATCTGGTACTGCTCGATCAGGTCGCACAGCTGCCAGACCTGCCCGCCGGTGATGGTCCTGCCATCGAGAGTAGTCTCGGCGATCTCCCCCTCCAGCGCGATGGCGCGGTGCCAGTAGTGCCGGCCGGCTTCGTCCTGGAGATCCAGTGCCGCAGCCGAAACGTCGGAATCCAACTTGCCGCTGGATGGGTCCCAGCGTAGCGACGCGCTGACGATCTGCACCGTGCCGAGCCACATGGACACACGCCGGTTGGCGTACAGCACGCGGGGCTCGACCTCGTAGGCCTGGATCTTGCGCGGGTCCAGGCGCACTTCGTGCACCGGCTTGCTGTGCAGTTGGTACTGGCTATCCCACGCGTTGATGGTGCGCGTGCGCTTGCGGCGCTTCTCGAGCTCGGGACCGTCGAATCGCTCCGGCCAGGCCACGCCGGCGTAGCAGTCGACCAGGCCACCTGGCGCGGCCGCGAAGATCAGCCGCGCTCCCTGGAGCCGGTAGTCGCGGCCTTCGATCAGGAGGCGTGCTGTCTTGCCGATGCCGGCGAACACGAACTGCGGCACGAACCCCACGTCGTAGGCCGCGCGCGTAGCGTCCTCGATGCGGAATTCCCGCTCGAACATGCGGATCGTCAGGCAGTCGGCACCGAGGCGTTCCATTTCGTCGTAAAGGGAGTCATGGGTGTGCGGCGTGCCGATGAACAACTGCCGGCCGCCCGGCACCAGGATGTGTATCTGCTCGCCCAGGCGGTAGCGCAGCTTCTCGCGCGCCTCCGACGTCTGGATGTTCCGGGGCACCTCCACGTCGTCGTTCTGGGCTTCATCGGCCCGGGCGCTGGTGACGTTGGAGAGGATACCGCGGGCGTACATGCTGGCATTGCGCGCATCGGTCGCACCGTGCACCCACCATTCCTGCACACCCCCTTCGCGGAACAGGCCCCGCGTGAGCGGGTGCGCGCGCAGCACGTTCTGCGTGTCGCGGCTCGTCTTGTAGGCCGTGGGGTCCGATTCGGACTGGTGCAGGATGCGATTGGCCGGGTCGCGATAGAAACGCCAGGCGTTATAGGCGGCCAGGATGGTGGATTTGGCGAAACCGCGGTGCGCACGCAACACAGCCAGGTCACCGCGATGCTCGAACCAGTGGCAAGCGTGCACATGGACAGGCGGCACCTTCCAACCGCGATGATCCCCCCACTGCAGGTAGAAGGCGGCGAACGAAATGTCACCCGCGGACACCCATGCCCTCCAGCACGCGCTTGGCCTCCCGCTCGAACTTGGCGATGTCGGCCTCCGGCGAGTCGTCGCCCTCCAGCGGCCTGCGCACGCCGCGCACGCGTTCCAGCAGATCCATCGCCCGTGCCGTCAACGCACCGGCCTGATTGGCGTTCTTCATGTCCCAGTTGCGGGCCCCGCGGGTCTCCTTGGTCATCTTGACCTGCGCCTGCCCGGCGCCCGTCCAGTTCGACGGATCGGCCTCGTTCAGGAAGACGTCCATCAGGTCGACGGCCAACTCTTCCAGCTTGCTGATCTGGTCTGCTCGCATCACTGTTCTCCTATGGCTCGGGAAAAGCCCGGCGCGCGCTCGGGCAACGTGTCGGCGGGGTCCCACCAGTACCCCTGGTTCCAGTCCTTCTGCGCGCGCTGGCGCATGCGGCTGAGATAACCCGGATTCAACGCTTCTTGAGCGGCGAACAGGAACCAGCGCTCGTAGGCGGCGCGGGACCACCACAGCGAGGCGTACGGCATCTGAGAGTTTCCCCAGCGCAGCGCCTCGGCAGCGGCATGGGTGTCCTTGCCCTGGGCCGCCTCCCAGATGTTGGAGCGCACCACGTCTTCGGCAAGGCCTGCTGCGGCACCGATCGATGGGCCCAGGATCGAGCCAACCGTCTGCTCGGCGCGCGTCATGCGGCTCTCGCTTGGATCCTTGAATAGCAGGTCGCCCAAGTAACCGGCGCCGCCACCCTGCGCCACAGCCCGGCCCCAGAACTTAGGGTCGGTCATGTCGTAGGGATCCCTGCCCTGAACGATGGCCTTGTTCTGCAGCACAACCGCACCCAGCATCATCAGCGACAGGTTCAGCCCGGCCAGTACTGCAGCGCGGTTCACGGCCGCACCGGCCCGGCTGCTCGCTCCGAACCCCGTCGGCGCGCCTTCCAGGCCCTGCGGCGTTTCCAGCGCACGGCGCCAGTGGCGCGTGAGCATGGCGATGGGGAAAGACTTGAACTGCGCGGCCGCGCGCATCGTCTCGCCGCGGACAGTCCCGGCCGGCATGCCGCCGCCGGTGACGATGGCCCGCGTCGCCAAGTCCGGATTCACCACGGCGAACTGTGCTTCGTCCAGCGTGTAGGCCAACATCTTGGTGGCTACTTGGTCACGCAGCCGCTGCGCCTCAGCCAGTACCGCGAGGCCCTCGCCAGCCTGGACTCGTTGGATCACGGCGGCGCGGCGCTGCTGGCGGTCCTGAGACCGTTTGATGAAGTCGGCCAGCTCCTTTCCCATCTCTGCGGCCTTCACCTGCGCTTGCCTGCCAGCCTTGTTCGCCTCGGCATGGGCATCCCGGTCCATCTGGGTTATGCGGCTCTCGATCTCCTGCATGCGGCGTTCGAGACGGCCTTTGGCCTCGCCATAGCGCTCTCCTAACCGGCGCGCCGTGTTGGCGCCTGCGTTGGCCGAACTGCGGATCTGCGCCACGTCGGCAATGGCGTCGCGCAACGCTTGGCGCTCGGCCTCCGGCGTGGCTTTCAGGACGATCTCAATGTCGTTCTGCGCCTGGGCGCGCTCTTGGTTCGCCGCCTCCACTTCCTGGCGGATGAGCAGGCGCTCGCCGTCGCCCGTTCGATCGAACTGCCGCTGAGCTTCGCGCACGCGCGCCTCACTGGAGGCCAAGCGCCGCCCCAGCGCCTTACCGCTGCTCTCTGCCGAGCGGGCCGCACCCTTCTCTGCGCGAGTGACTTCGGCTGCCGCCTCCTTCAGACCGGCCGAGAACTCTCGGATATCCTGCTGTGTGAAAAGCTTGTTGTACTCGGCCTCGATGTTCGCCTGCAGTTGAGCTTGCGCGCGCTGAGCCTCCAGCAGTTGCATGCGTTGTAGCAGCGGTTCGGTCGCCTTCTCGGTCGCCTTGAGCTTGCGCGCTAGCAGGTCCTTCACGACGCGGTTCATTCCGTCGCGCGCCGCGTCGAATTTTTCGATGCGACCCTTGATCCATGCGGCCTCCTGCTGGTTGCGCTGCGTCAGCTCGGCGGTCTGTGCGGCAATGCTGTCGCGGATGCGCTGAAAGCCGGCCGGCGCGGCACCCTCGAGGTCGGCGTCGCTCACGGCCCGGATTGCCTCCGGCGTCAGCATGGCATAGCCGTCGTGCACGGTAGGCTCGGCCTTCTGCACGATGGCCCATTCCTGCTCCGTGATGCCTTTGCGCTGCAGCAGATAGCGGTCCCACTCGTCCAGTTGGCCCCAGCTTTTCTTTGCCATGCGGGACAGGCCATGCATCATGGTCATGGAGAACGCATTGCGCAGGCCGTCGGTCCAGGCGTTCATCAGCGACAGCTTCATCACCGACCCTGCTACCCGGCCAGTCAGGTTGTGGGTCATGTGATCGCCGGTCCAGCGGTTGAGCGTGGAGACCAGGGTTTCGCCGATCACGCCATGTGCGCGCAGGAACGAACGCACCTCGGGGTTCAGCTGCTTCTTGATGTTCGACAGCATGTCGAAGTACGGCAACCGGTTGAAGTGCAGCGTAGTGGCGATGGTGGCCATGTCCGTGACGGACGACAGGACGGCACCGCCCAGCTTCGCGGCAGTCTGGATGTTCCGGGCGTTCTCGCCCACCATCGCCGCGATGCGGTTCTCCGGCGTGCTGGCCGCGCCGTTGACCAGCGACCAGTACGCGCGGGGCGTATTGCCTACCGATCGATTCTGGAGGGTGCCGGCACCGTCCGCACGCTCGGCCAGGTCGTTCTGCGCACGGAACTGCTGCTCCGGATTCGGTCCATAGCGCTCGGTCAAT
This sequence comes from Pseudorhodoferax sp., assembly GCF_047601025.1. Classification (NCBI taxonomy): domain Bacteria; kingdom Pseudomonadati; phylum Pseudomonadota; class Betaproteobacteria; order Burkholderiales; family Comamonadaceae; genus Pseudorhodoferax; species Pseudorhodoferax sp. Next base: position 3,641,437 of record NZ_JASGJZ010000001.1, on the reverse strand, counting down.
CCGATGTCGCGAGAAATGCCGCCGACGTGGCCCATCATGGCGTCGTACAGCGAGCCTTCGCCGTAGCGGTCCATTGCTTCCATCCAAGCATCTCCGTCGCGCAGGTGGATCACGCGGTGCTGGCTGCCACGGTTCGAACGCGCGCCAGTGCCGCGGAACGCGCCCGGCTCGGACTGGTTCAGGCCATCGCTGGCCAGCGTGGCATGCGCGGCTCGCAACATGTCCCGGATCTCCGCGTCGGTCATGAACCGGCCGTCCTCCTTGACGTAGGCCGAACGGTCCGTGCGCGGCAGCAGGAAGTCGGCGAAACTCTCGGCAGTCTCGCGCGCCACCCGCGCTGTCTCCCACAGGTTGGGCAGGTAGCCCACGTCGCGCAGCTTGCCGACGTTGCCGCCGGCCGCGTTGAAGCGCAGGCGCAGGCCTTCGATGGTGTCCAGCCAAGCCCGGGCCGCTGCCTTCGCCGCCGCGTTGCCGGTGCGACCGTCGGCTTGGCCGAACACCTCGCGCACCACGTCGCGCGTCATGACCGGGTTGTCCAGATCGAAGATCCGCATGCCCAGGTTGCGGGCAGCGCCGGCGCCGTCCCGGGTGGCGGCCGCGTCGATCAGGTCACCCAGGCCGGAGATGGCATCGTTGCGCACGGCGTCGATGTACTGGGCCGTCTGCTCGATGTCGCGCACCAGGCCGCGCGAGCGGTTCAGGCCACCATGGGCCATGGCCTGCTGGATCCGGGCGTCGGTCTCTGCGGTACGCAGCACCTGCAGCGTTCCGCGGTACTCCTTCAGCCGGGCCTCGGCCACCACGGAGTCCATGGCGGCCTTGGCCGCCTCGGCCATCTGCTGGTCGCGCGTGAGACTGCGCCAGCGCGGCGGATCCTGGCGGGCAAGGTCGCGCATTCTGGTGCTGATCGCGTCCTCCAGCGTCTTGATCTTCGCGTCACTGATCTGCCGGCCGCCTGCCGCAGCGCGCACGGCCTGAATGCATCGTGGGTCCATGTCGTCCTCAATCGGCGCAGCCGGGGTGAAGGCGAAGCTTCGCCGCGCCCGCCGCCGTCATGCAGCCTGCCCGGTAGCCAGCGCGCACTGCACGGCAACGTCCAATAGGCTCGCGTCCTGCGCGCCCAGTTCCGTATCGCTTCCTTCCTGCGCCTGCCGGCGGATGTTCTCCAGCGCCTGGCTGACCGTGGTCGGCGTGCCGTCCTCGGAACGGCTGACGACCATGTCCGGGGCAGCCGCCTCCAGCGCGTCGGCTCGGGCCAGCACGGACTGCATCGCAGCGTCCACTTGATCGGGATGCCGCGAGATGTCGCCGGCCTGGGCCAGCGGTTCGCGCGGCTCCATGCGCGCCAGATCCTCTGGCGATGGGTCCATGCGGCGATCTGCCGGCGGCGTGGCCTCGCGCACGTCCTGCTGCAGCGTCAGGTCATGTGTCATCAGCGCATCCACCTGTTCCGGCGTCACCCGGGCGCGCGCACCACGCACCGCATGGATGGCGAAGGCTCCCGGCACCAGCGAGGATAGGGCCAGCCCGACCGGATCCAGCGGATCGAACTGCTGTGAGATCTCGCCGTAGTCGGCCTCGGCCAGTAGTTCGCGGGTGGCAACCTGCTGTGCAATGAACGCGCCTGGTCCGCCGGCCGCCCACAAGCCCAGTGTCTTGGCAACCGAGCCTGGCGCCGCGACGGGCATCACCACACCTGCCGCGGCGGCCACGCCGGAAATCGCACCGGCTGCCTGTGCGGTCTGGCGATCGACGCCCTGACGCTGCAGGTCATCCGAAGTGACCATGGCCTCGTCGGCGCCCAGCATCAGAGGCCCGGCTGGGCCTGTGGTGGCGGTATAGCCGACGGCCTTGCCCAGAAAGCGCGTCAGATCGAACACCAGTCGCTCGGCCAGGCCAGCCGTGGCCGGATCTGGACGGTAGTCCTCGCCCACATTGCGCAGGCTGCGGCCAATCTCGGAGTCCGCGTCCACGCCCTCAGCACGGATGCGCGCGGCCTCCTGCTCGGACTCCTGCCGTTCGGCCTCGGTCTGCGCCGAGAACATGCCGCCTGCGCGCGCGCCGGCCGCGGCTTCGACCTGGCCATATCCCTTCAGCGCATCAGCACCGAATGCGGCCATCTCGGCAGCGCCGGCAGCCAGGCCGCGCAGCGGAGCGCTCCAGCCGTTCCACTTGCCCTGCGGGATCACGGACGGCGGATCGGCCGGCCGGCGCGCCAGCTCGTTCACCTGCTCCGTGGCGTCAAAGTCCATCAGCGCGCCCCCACTTCGATCACCTTGCCCGCACTGTTCGTCACAGGTCGGCCACCGACCAGAACGGCGTAGACACCCTGGCGGATCGGCATCAGCTGCTGGCCGGGCAACGTCTTGGCGAACTCGGCCACGGGCATGGATACGCCGGCCACGCGGACCGTGCCGTCCCTCGCCTGCTGCTCGAGCACCGGCCCGGCGCTGCGCAGGCGCTCGGTCAGTTGCTGCTCGTTCACACCTGCTGGCAGCGGGATCTTCCGGCCGTTGTGCTCGACCAGCGAGCCACCCAGGGCCATACGAATGGCGCGGCCCATGTCATTGCCGGCCAGCCGGCCGCCGCCCTCCGCCGCCATGCCATGCATGATCAGTTCGGCCGACTCGGCCAGATCGTTGGCATCCTGCTGGTTCGGGAACACGTCCATCAGCTCCCGCGCCGCATAGGACCGCCAGCTATTGGCCTTGACGTCGGGCTGCTGCTCGCCCTTGGTGCTGGTGCCGTCCGCCCGCGCCTGGGCGCCCTTCAGGATCAACTCGGACACCAGGCGCGGCGAACCGATCGGCGTGCCGAACATGCTGGTGGCCGGCGTGGTCATCCTCCCGGAGAACCGCATGGCCAGGGCCAGCGAACGGTCCTTGCCGCCCTCCATCTGCGCGGCGAAGGCGCGGCGCTGGCCCGGCGACATCACGGCAGCGAGCGCGTCCAGCGCCGGCGCCTTCTCCTGGGCCGGCAGCTTGCGCAGCGTGTCGCCGATCTGTTGGGCCTCGTCCGGGCGGAACAGACTCACGTCGCGGCCGGCCCACTGTCGCACGGCATCGGCGGCCTCGCGGCGCTGCATCAACTGCGCCGGCAGCGACTGCAGGTCCATGCGCAGCGGCTGCACGCCGTCGATGACACCGCGATCGGCGGCGGCTTGGTACGGATCGGCCAACAAGTCGCGCCGAGCATCGTCGCGCGCCTTCTCCATGGCGGCGATGCGCTTCTCCGTGGCGGGGTCCGTTCCGTGCTGGTTCAGGCGCGTGCGGGCCTGGCGCAGGACCTCATCCTGTGCTGCCAGCGGCTGCATGCTGAACGCCGTGCGCTCCGGCGCCTGCCGGACAAGCTCGGGCAACGCCTTGGCGTAGGGCGTGCCTGCCGTGGCCTGGGTCACGCCGGCGATGTAGTCGTCGCTGAGAATCTTGCCCGAAGACACCAGCGCGGATGCGGCCTCGAACTCTGCTTGGGCCTGCCGCAGGTGTCGCTCCTGCGCAGCCTCGGCACGGCGCGCAGCAGCCTCGGCGCGTTGGTCGTTGGAAACCCTGAAGCCCTCGATCTGGGCGTAGAGCGCGGTGCGGCGGGCCGGGTCCAACTGCGCGAACTCTTCCCCCTGCAGCGCCTGTTCGACCTGCCCGAGCGCGCGGTTGTCGCGGCGCGCAGCACTGACCAGCGCCTGCGCCTTGTTCAGCCGCGTGCCCTCCAGGTAGCCCTGGCGCAACTTGTGCAACTGATCGGGGGCCATGCCGCTGTGCGGGCCCTGCTGCTCCAGCGTCGCCAGCACCAGTGCGTCCGCCTTGGCCGGCTCGGCCAGATATAGGCGCTGCGCGGCCTCCAGTGTCTCACCGATGCCAGCGCGCACGTCCTGCTGGTCGCGCTGCGTGACGGCACGGCGCACACCGCGGCCGAGCCGGCCGACGCGGCTTTCCAAGTCGATGCGCGTCAACTCGGCATGCTCCATCGGCACATCGGCCATGGCTTGCGTCACGCGCTCCTGGGCGCGAGTGGAGAACTCGCGCTCGGCTGCGCGCTTGTCGATGTCGCCCGAGGCGATGCCCTCGGCGATGTCGTCGCCCAGCGTGTCCAGGTCGGCCTGCGCCTTGTACATCGTGCCCAATGCCTTCGCCCGGTCAGCCGCCTTGCGGACTTGCTCGGCTTCGACCTGCTGGCGGCGCTGCTCGGCCTGCAGTGCGGTCTGCTCCTGGCCCGCAAACCGGCCCACGGCGTCGAACACGCCGGCGGCATTGGCCACGCGCGCGGCGCGCTGCGGTTCAGGGATACTGTTGCCCAGGCCTTCGCCCGCGGGAATGCGCGCCACGTCAGTCCCCCATCGATTCAGTGCCGGTGTACCAGGCGCTGCTGCCGCCCAGCGACGTTCCGAGCCCGCCGCCCTTGGCCCCCTTCCAGCCGGAGTACACGCCGGCCACGCCGTTCAGCAGCGATCCCATGGCACCGATCCGCCCCTCGGCGCGCGCCGCGGCGGCCTGGGTCTGGGTCGCACGCGCCCGGCGCTGGCCGGTCAGGATCGACATGGCCGCGTCCATCTCGCCTGCCTCCTGGATGGCCTGCTCGTTGATCAGCGAGAATTCATCCAGGGCGGTGCCGCTGGCTGCGATGCCAGCCCGCGCAGCGCCGCGCTCGCGCCGGGTGGCCCGCAGGATGCGTTCGGCCTGCGCAACACCGGTGTCGCGCTCGCCAGCCGCCTGGGCCTCCAACTGCCGGGCCTGAGCGTTGCCTGCCATGAGGTTGGACACCATGCCGCCCGCGGCCGATGCCGCCTGCAGGGCCATCAGGCCGGTTGCGCCGATGCACATACGTCCTCCAAGATGAAGCCGCAGGGCCGCATGCCCATGCGCGCCAGCAGTTGCGCGGTGGCCTGCGGCTGCACGCCGGTGTTCACGCCAATGTCGATCAGCACCGCGCCCTTGGCTCGGGCCCAGATCCGGTACTGGTTGACCAGGCGAGCCGGCGCGATACCGCCACGGTGATCCGGATGGATGAACAGCGCCAGGTCTGTGGCCACCCGATCCAGGCTGGACCAGTGCGGCGCGCAGACTGCGGCCATCCCCCCGATGATCTTGCCGCCCTCCTCTGCCACCATCAGGAAGTGCTCGGCCATGACATGCAGCAGCGTGGCGCGCAGCACGTGCGGCGCAAAGGCCAGGCGCGAGAATCGAGGGCTCTCGGCGTGCATCACGGCGCCGAGCTCGACCAGGGCGTCCAGGTCTTCGGGGGTAGCGTTGCGAACCATGCTCTGTCCTAACCTGCGTTGACGGTGATTTCCCGGATGACGGCCAGGACCGTCCACGGGTAGGGCCGCGGCTGGGCCAGCACGACCGGCGAGTCCTCGGTGCTCCAGCCGAACTCCGGCACCTCCTTGATGCCGCTGAACGGCTGAGGCGCGCGGTCCAGCAGGTTGTCGCCGAAGTAGCGGAACACCAGCTCTTCAGCATTCGCCGTGCAGCCAATGGTGTCCAGCAGGCGCACGGAGATCCTGTTCGTGCTGATCGCCTGGCCCTGCGACGTGCCGCTGCGGGTCGGCAGTTCAGGTGCGTGCAGCTCCAGCGTTGGGGTGTAGGGAAGCCCGACCGCCACCTTCACGGCGCTGCGCGGCAGCGTGATCACGCCGCCCTCGACCGTGAACCGGCCCATGGCCACGTCGTCGGCCAGCACGGCAACTTCCCGGCCTTCCAGATGGCCGAAGCCACCCCATGCCATTGATGCGCTTCCTGTCTTCTGCATGCGCGCATCCATGCCCGGATACGCATCCCAATTCAGCCGCTCCATGAAGCGGCGCTGCACGCCGCCCACCTCGCGACGCACCAGCAGGTAGGTCGCATCGCGCCGGCCCTCGGGTACGGTCACGATCCACTCTAAGAAGCCCTCGGTGCTGCCGCGCGCGAAGGCAAGCACCTTCTGCTCGCTGCTGTACGTGATGGCAACGATCCGCCCGTCGCCAGTGGCGCACCAGACCACCGACTCAGGGGCCTGCTGGAACGACAAGCACCGCACGCCTTCCTGCATCAGGTGCTCGCTGAAGATGCTGATGTCGTTGGCCCCGTAGCCCTCGATCTCCAGCGCGTACAGAGCCCGCATCACCCGACCGCCACGCTGGACGAACAGCACGTTGTCGCCGACTTGCTCGGGCCGCACGTCGTCGCAGCCCCAATGCGTCTGCGGCGTGACGCTTGCATTGGTCTGGGTGATCGGCTTCTCCACCCCACCCTTGATCTCGAACTCGTTGCGGTAGGTCAGCGGGATCAGCGTCTTCAGGCTGTTCAGGAACAGGATCGGGTTCACCTCGTCGCTGTCCAGGGTCTTGTAGACCGCGCTGTCGTCGTCGGTTCCCGGCGTGAAGTCGTAGTAGGCCCCAGACATGCTGCCCCACACGGTGTTCGGGTAGCGCCGGGTGTTGGCCGCCCACAGCCGGCCCTGGTGCAGCGTGCCGGTGGCCGGATAGCCATCGACCGCGTTCCACGCCGGGCCGCGCAGGATCCAGCCATCGGCGATGGCCTCTACGGTGGCGGATAGCTCGCGCCGGATGATGCCGTCGGCGATCAGCGCCGAGGTCAGGCCGATGATCTCGACCAGCCCGCCATTGATCTCCACGTACCGGCCGACATCGTCTCCGCGCCAGGTGTCGATGCTGCCCGTCAGAGTGATGGCCGAGCCCACCGGATCGATGCCCGAATCGGCTGCAGCATCGGACGGCTTGACCGCGGACAGCGGCGTGCCCTCCAGCAACCAGGCGTTGCCAGCCAGGACCGCCCCATCGAACGCGGAAGTAATCTCCAGCGTAGCCGACGTTCCGCTGCCCACGGCTGTGACGCGCGCTGCGCCGGCACCGGCCGACAGAACACGACCCACGTCGGCGGCCGCGAAGACGACAGAAGCGGCGCTGGCCGTGCGGTCCGTGCCGACCGTGGTCTCGGACAGCGTGATGGCCACGCCGGCGCGGTGTCCGATCTCCGCCAGCGGGCCAGGCTTGAACGGCGCCTCCTCGATCCGCCAGTTCGCATCCCCGAAGCGGCGCAGTCGGTGCGGCGCGTGATCCGGGTGGAAGATGATCATGGTGTCCGCGGCGTGGCTGAAGTCCAGCGCGGCAAGTTCATCCTGGACGTAGGGCAACGCCAGCATGAAAGGAACACCCTGGCTCGACTCGACCAGAGCGCCCTGCTTCCACACCCGCATCAGTTGGTGGCCGAACTCCAGCACGTAGGAAGTCGTCGCCGAGTAGACGAAAGGGATGGGCCGGGCCAGGCTGGTGGAATCGTGCACCTCGCCCAGGAAATCCATGGGCGGCCGCGCCGTAGCCCCACCCTGTTTCAGGATGACCACGTTGTCCGCGGTCTTGGCGCCCGCGTTGAACTTCTCGATGTCCACGCGCCCGCGCAAGCGCGGCGAAAGCTCGCCGGCCGTGAAATTCGTGGTGATGGTCTGGATCTTCATGTCAGCCCCGCACGCTGATCAACGGGCTGTCGCCCCAGTCTTCGGGTGGGTTCTCCTGCGCATCCACACCCTTGGCGATCTGCAAAGCCTCGCGGTACTCGGCACCGCGCATCTCGGCCAGGCTCGTGCTCTTGGTGATCGGGTAGGCCAGATCGGCCACCATGCGCTTGACCATGACGCCAGTCAGCAGCGCATCCCAGCGGCCCTCGTCCACTTCGGCCATGTAGACCAGCGGCAGGCTGGCCAGATTGCTCAGGATGCGGTTGCCGGCGAACTCGTAGTCCGGCAACTGGCCAAGACGGCCGATCTGGATCAGTCGCAGCCAGTCGCCGGGCTTGGTGAACTGGTGCGCCCAGTCGAACGCGGGCTTCTCGGCCAGCGGGGCCAGCACCACGCGCGTAACGCCGCAGTTCCAGTTGTGCCGGCGCAGCACATCCTGGCGCGCCAGCGGGTAGACATTGGAGCAGATGACCGCCGCACGGGAGCCGGGCTCGGACAGCGAGGCGATGGGCGCCGCGCCCAACAGCATCAGGGCGTTCGAGCAGATCTGTACGTCGGTGGCCATGGTTCCTCCAGCAAAAACGGGGGCACGAAGCCCCCGCGGTCAATTGCCTGGCGCGATCACGCCGCGATGTAGCCGACCTCGACGCGGACGGCCTGGTTGGCCGGGGGCGTGGCGCCGCCGAAGGTCAGGTAGATCTCGGCGTCCTGGTCCAACACGTAGCGCTGGCCGCCGATCAGCTTCGTACCAGTGTTCACCTGCGCCGTGGCGGCCGCCGAGATCGAAGCGGCGCTCACCAGTGCGGCGGCATCGATGGCGGCCTTCGTACGTGGATTGCGCAGCCCCACCGACAAGGTGGCTGAGGCCGTACCCGCGGCGCAGCTGACGGTGACCGGACACAGGAAGCGCGTGCCCTTGGGCAGCACGATGCCCGAGCCGGCGGTGTCACCGTTGGCTGCCGCGTGCACGGCCGGCATCTCGACCACTGCCGTGCCGCTCTTGCCATCCGAGTCGAACAGCACCTTGCGGCCTGCGGCGATCTCAGCGGCGCCTCGTGCATTGATTTCTGCCATGGTGGCTTCTCCTTACTGAAACGCGAGTTCCACGACCTTCTTCTCGTCCTGGCGGCCGGCGCCATAGGACGCGCCCATGGACACCTGCCAGGAGTCCTTCTTGTCACCGCGGCGGGTCACGTTGCCTTCCTCGTAGCCCTTGCCGAAATGGATGCCGGACTTGGCCCAGGCGATCGTGTAGTAGGTACTGGCCGAGAACTCGATGCCGTTGAACGGGATCCAGTTGAAACCGCACCACTTCGCGGCGAGGTTCCCCTCCTGCAGCATCTTCACCGCCATGAAGTCCGCGCTGGTCAGCGTGGTGTCGGACAGCACGTCCTCCAGCATCTCGCTGTTGAACGTCATGAACAGCTCTTCGTCGTTCTGCTCGTCGGCCTCGTTGGCGCGGAAGATCTTCTTGGCCTGGATGATCTTGGCCTTGGTGAAGCCGGTGCCGCCGTGCGCGATCTTCTGGGTGTTCGGCAATGCGACAAGGCTGCCGTCCTTCTTCAGCTGCGCACCACGCGCCGCCTTGTAGATGATGTCGTCGATACGGCGGTTGCGGCGACTCATGATGTTGCGCATATAGTCGCCGCCGGTCACCGGGTTGACCAGCATCTTCGGGATGTCGTTGCGGTCCAACGGCGTAGCGCGGTAGAAGTCGGCCATGTTCACCACGCGAGCGTGGTGCTCTTCCAGGCTCCACTGCGTGTCACCGTGGCGCACGGTGTTCTCGTCCAGCAGGCCGCCGTCGTCTGCCAGGAAGTTGATGGTGAAGGACTCGCCGGTGATGCTGCCGCGGTCGGTCACGGCCTTCATCAGGCGCGAATCCTTCTGCGACGCTTCGGTACGCACGGCGGTATCCCACTGCGTGACGAACCATTGGGGGATCGTAGACATTGCTCTGAAGCTCCTGGGTTGGGCAGCCTGTTCAGGGTGTCCGGCGATCCGGGCCTGTGTACGGCAGCGGCGACCGGCCTTTCACGTCGCGCTGCTCGGGCAGTTGTCAGGGTGTCCGCATGCCACGTCGGGCCTGATGGCAGGAAGTGTCTTGCGGCCGCCCGCCCAGAGTCCTGACCGATTACAGGACGGGGGCAGCGCCTGCAGTGCGCTGGAAGTACTGCTGCACGCGCGCGGAGACGGCCGCGTGCTCGGGGTGCTTCGGGTTCTTGTACGCATCCGAAGCCATCAACGCCTCGACGCCGCCAGCGGCAGGCGCCGCAGCGGCAGCGGCTGGCGCACGGTCCTCGCGCATCTCCCGGCCGAAGGTCGCAGCGAAGCGGATGAAATCCGGATCGCGGCCGAATTTCTCGAACACCTTGTCGCGCAAGTCCTGCGGCGCGGCCGACACAGCACGGTTCGCAGCCGCTAGCCCCGCCTCAAACTCGCCCGGCTGCTGCCACACCTGCTGCAGAGCACTGCGCGCCTCCTCGGCGGTAAGGCTGGCCGCAGCGTTGAGCACGCTGGGCACCATGCCGAAGTACTCGCCCATGACGAACTCGTACTGCTGCTGCGTGAGCCCTGCCTCGTGGGCCCGCTGGCGAAAGGACGCGGACAGGTCGGCGTCGATCGGCACATCCTTGAACTGCTCGGGCGGCGTGTAGGTGTATGCGTCCGCCGTCTCGGGCCGCACGTCGCCGGTGCCCAGGCGCTTGGACGCAGCCGCATAGCCCTCGGCCAGCTTCTGGCTGGAGGCCTGCAGGTCCAGCGCGCCGTCGGTGCCGACGACGCGGTACTTCTCCGGCAGCCACTCGGGTACGGCTCCAGGCTGGGCCGGTGCAGCGGCGGCAGGGGCAGCAGTGGGCGGCGTCAGCAGCGATTCGTTCTGCGGCGCGGCCGGCGCCGGTGCAGCACCAGCCGCCGGGGCTGGCGCCGCACCGCCACCAGCAGCATCGGGGACGCCTTCGAGCAGGCGGGGAAGTTGCTTGAACATGGGTTCTCCTTGGTCGAAATCAGCCCGCCAGGTCGCCCGACACGCCGGCACCTTCTTCCATCAGGTCGGAGATGTGCCGGACAACCGACGCGCGTGCGGTGTCGTGGTAGGTCTGCAAGATCGCATCGATGCCGCCAGAGGTGTGCACCGTCGCGCTCCTGGCGAACTTGCGGTACAGGTAGGCGTAGATCTCCTGCCCGCGCCGGTCCAAGGTGAAGATGTCGTGGAACAAGCGAGCAAGGCGCTCGCGCTCCTCGGCCATGGCCCCGGCGTCCTCCTCGTAGCTCATGCGGCGGCCCTCGCCAGGTTCTGCGCCGCTGCACTCTGCATCTCGGCCTGGCCCTGCATCGCCAGCGCTTGCTGCGCCTGTTCCTGCTGCTGCACTTCGCGGGCCTGACGGATCTTCTGGATCGCCCGGGCATCACGCACCAAGGTCTGCGGCACGCCCAGCATCAGCGCGCGCATGCGCTGGCCGCCTTCGAAGTCGTACACGTCCAGCAGCGTCGGGTCTTGCTTGTTGGCGGCCGTGGCCACCAGACGGTCCTCGAATCGATCCATGGCGTTCACGTCCTCCAGCTTCTGGGCCCGGGCCAGCGGCGACAGGTAGCGCACGGAGAAGGTGCGGTTCAGCAGCGACTCGGGCGGGCGGCCGACCAGCCGGAAGCCGCTGGCGATGTTTGCGCGCCAGGCGATGCCGAAGGAGCGCTCGATCAGCGGCTGCAGGAACTCCGACTGGAAGCGGTCGAACATCGGGCCCATCATCTGGCGCAGCATCTGCACACGAACGGACCACTCGTAAGCGGTCTTTGTCGTGCCTTCCACAGGCGGCAGTTGGTCGGCCATCAGGATCTTGCGGATGGACGCCTGCATGCCGGTCACGGTCAGCGCGCCGGCCTTGATATCGGCACCGGTGACCAGCGGCTTAACGTCGTCTACCGACGAGGCCGGAATGATCTTGCGCGGCCCGATCTTGAGGTTCCTGGCGTTCACCACGCCGTCGTTGGCGACGACGATAGGCGGTGCGACCGTGGTCTCGGCGCCCATCAGCGTCCAGCGCGTGAGCTCGTTCAGGCTCTGCACTGTGGGCAGCGCGTCGGACATCGGGCCCGTGGCGTAGGGCGAGTTCGGCAGCCGGGTCCAGCGCGGGACCATGCAGGGGAACTCGTGGTAGCCGGACTCGCGCAGGATGGTGTCGGTAGCGCACTCCTTGTGCACGCTGGCCCAGCGCATGTTCCGGGCCAGCCTGGCGCCGCTGTCGCCCACTTCGCGCGGCTCGATCGCGTGCAGCAAACGGATCTTCACGTCGATTTCGCCGTCCTCGTACTTGCGCCGGACCTGCGCGGACACGGCATCCAGACCGTACTCGGCAACCACCTGGCCAACGGTAGCGTCCCACTCGCGATAGACGGTGTCGATCAGCGCCCCGTTGCGCGAACTGGCGATGGTGCACTGGCCCAGCGGCCAGCATTCGAAGTAGAACCCGCCCTCCTCGGCCTCGTCCTGATACAGCACGAACCAGCCGGCGATCAGGCTGTCCAGCAGGCCGTCGAAGCTCTCGGCATCGAAGTTGGCCGCATGGATGTTCTCCCACAGGAAGTCCGCCATGTCCTCGAGGAAACGGGTTTCGTCCTCGGTCTCCTGGCCCACGTCCAGGTCGAACCAACGCGTGTTCGCCGGCACCAGCCCGCCGGCCACGGTAGCCGCGCCAACCTTGACCGACTCGCCGGCGGTGCTGTCGAAGATCCTGGCCTTGTGCGCCTGCACATCGCTGGCGCCCAGGGCGTTGGTCAGCAGACCATCGCCGCGCACCGGCATGCTCAGATCGAAGCAGTTCTTCCAGACCGATGCATGCAGCAGCTTGTCGGCCTGCATGGCCGAATGCCGGCGCTGCAGACGCTTGGGATCGACGGCCATCAAACGCCCAGCGTGGTGCGGCCCGTGCCTTCGCCGGCGCCGGTCAGCAGCGAGTTGTCGCGCATGGCCTTGCGGGAAGCCGCCAGCTTGGCCGTGGCGTTCTGCGTGGCCGTGGCTTCCGCCTTGCGACGCTCGGCTTCGGGATCGGGCATGCTGGGCGTCTTGGGCGACAGCAGCGCAGATGCAACCGTGCCGGCAGCAGCACTGCCGGCGGCCAGCAGAAGTTCAGCGCCAGTGCACATGCTCAGGTCTTGGCGAAACCGTTGACGTCGCGCTCGATCTTCGCGTCCAGAGGGTTCTGGCACACGTAGCCGTCCTGCGACAGCACCGCCCGGCCGCCGCGAGCCTTCACGATGCGGATAGCTTCGTCCTGGGTCGGCAGCACGCCGGTCGGCCGCAGCGGCACCTCGATGGCCTTTCGCTGCTTGGCCCGCTCCTTGGCCATGCCCTCGGCCACCTTGGCGGCGATCAGGGCATCCAGGTCGGGCGGCAGTTGCTGGGGCTGCGGGTCGCCCCCGCCGGCCCCGGCATGCCCGGTCTCCTGCTCGAGATCCTCGGCGTCGCCGGCAGCGGTCTCCTGGTCGGCATCGGCAGCGCCCGGAGTCTTGACGTTGAGGGCGCGAGGCGATGCAGGCTTGATCATGGGGGCTCCTGGTCGGGTGGATCCCTGGCAGTCTGCGCAAACGCGTGCCCAGAATCCCGACCGATTGGCAAGCCCGCTACGCGCCCTCCCGGGCTATCGGCACCATGCCCCCCACCCTGTCATGCCACAAGCCCAGCAGCAGCATGCCGTCGTGGAACCGCGGCTCCGTGCCGTAGATGTTCTTCAGGTTCGCCACCCACCCCTTGCTGCGCCCGACCTCCACCGCCACGACCGAATGCGGCACGCCCGCGCGCTCCAGGTCGGTGATGACGCGCCACCAGTCCACCCTGTCGAGGTGCAAAACGCGCGCGGGAACATGGGTCGCTGCGTCGGAGCTCAGACAGCCTCCCTGCCGATCAGCTCGACGTGCAGAGCGTTCTGGCTCTGGCTCCAGCACAGGACGTACAGTCTGCGCAGCGCCTGGTCAGGTGTCGTGGTGGGCATGGGCGTCCTCCAAGGATGGGAACTCGACATAGGCAAAGGGGTAGCGGCGGGACTGCGTGCGGTACTGCATGGAAGCCTTGTCGAACCACAGCTGCAAGACGTAGTCCTGGAAGTCGCCATGCCGGTTCTTGGACATGACCAGCTTGCCGTCGGGCGCTTGCTGCTGCTCGTGCCACTTGGCCATGGCCAGCTGATCCTCGGGATCAGGCGGGGCCTCGTCCTTCTTGTTGCGCCAGACGGCGAACACGTTGTCGGCCGCGTTGATGATGTCCAGGCTCCCAGCGACCTCCATCTTCGACGGCGGCTGGCTCTCGTCCCTGCCCTTGCGCGGGTGGGCAACAAGGTGCACGTGCGCCCCGTGGCGCCGGGCGAACGCCACGATGGTCTGAATGGCGATCTTCTGCGCCGACAAGGCACCGGGGCCGTCCACCGGGACGTCCAGCATCATCAGGCTGTCGATGACGAAGTGGGATGCTCCGTACCGCCGGGCGGCATAGGTGAACACCTCGAGCAGGCGCGCCAGCTTCGCATTGCCGACCACGTCGAAGATCCACATCGACTCGCCCAGCCAGCGGCCCACGGCCCGGATGTACTCCTTCGACGGACGATCGAGCCCGGACGCCTGCTTGTGCACGCGCTTCAGGTGGCGGACGGCGGTCAGCTCGCCCGAGAACACGACCACGCGCTGGCGCTGCCTCATCAGTCCCAGCAGCACCTGGTCCAGGAACAGGCTCTTGCCATGGCCGTTCCATCCAGTCCAGGCGGTGTACTCGCCCGGATGGAAGCGGAACCAGTCGAGGTGCTTGTCGACGTACAGCGTGGGATGCTTCGGCCGGTCCTCTGGCGGATAGAACTCCTCGATGACCTCCTCGGTTCTGTCGTTGGCCGAAATCAGCTCGTCAGGGTCCATCGGACGCGCGGCCTCGACAGCGTCATGGAAATCCACGCGCTCCGCGCCTGTCAGAAGGTACTCATTGGCGTCCTTTGCGCCGGGAAAGCGCAGGCGCTTGCAGCGCTCCAGGCCCAGGCGCTGCATCACCTCCCGGGCGCCCTTCTCGCCCGGCTCGTCGCTGTCGAACGCCACGAGGAACTCTGTGAAGCACTCCAGGCGGGTCCAGTCGCTTTCGATCCAGTCGTGGCTGCCCGCGCCGTTGTTGATCGACACCGCGGCGATGCCCATCTGGTGCAGCGTCATCGCGTCGATCTCGCCTTCGGTGATGGCGAGCACGCGCGTCCTGGGCGCGATCAGGTGCCACCCGAACAGGCACGGCTCGGCGTCCTTCTCCTGCCGCATGCTCCGCTTGCTGTCGATGTCGCGGTACTTCGCGTTGACGTACTCGCCGTCGCGCAGGTACGGGAACACCGCGAAGACCTGCTCGCCACGCACCTGCTCCGCGATCTTGAACGCCTCGATCGTCTCGTCGGTCAGCCCGCGGTCGACCAGCCATTGGCGCGCTCTACCCTTCGCCTTCTGCGCCTGCGGCTTTGCCGGCCGGCTGTAGGTCTTCTTCGGCTGGTTGACGGGCATGTCGTCGCGGACACCCAGGAACGCCTTGGCGTCCTTGATCGCATCCGCCAGCGAACATGCGCGGCAGGCCATCCACAGGTCCAGCAGGTCGCCACCCTCGCCCGTCGCGAAGTCTGCCCAGACACCCGCTCGTTCGCCCTTCACGCAGACCGACAGGCTGCTGCCCTTGTCGCCGTTGGTGTCGCCAGCCTTCCACTCCCGCCCGGCCTTGCGTCCGGCCGGCAGCAGGTGCTGCGCAATGCGCTCTGCGTCGGCTGCCATGCGCTGGCTCAGCTCCTTCGCGTTCATGTCGTGGCCACCTCCTGCCGGCAGCCGCCGTGGAACTGCCGGTAATTGGCGCCGTGGCAGCCGGCGTTCAGCGCATCGCCCTCGGTGTCGAAACCGGCCTGGGCCCACCAACGCATTCCGGACGACTTCGGCTTCGCAAGCGTCGAGCCATCCTTGGCCGGGTAGAGCCCTTGCCAGCTGTTCTCGATCGCCGCCTCGATCACGAGCCGGGCGTCGTGGCCCTCGCCCCGAAATTTGGTCAGCTTGCCCAACTGCAACCGGGCAGCGTCCTCGGTGATCGGCTTCTTCGCCGCAGCCCGGTACTTGACCCACATGGCCCAGGTCTCGGCCTCCAGCCAGTCCGGCAGCTCGATGCTCAGCGGGTCGAAGCCTGCAGTTGTGCGAGCACGCGCCTTGGCGGTTATTTGACGGTTTACTGACGGTTTATGACGGTTATATGCGGGTGCAATGGGTTGCACCCTTTTCTGTTCCAGATTGCACCCTTTCGTGTCGCCGTTTGCACCCTTTTCTGTCGCGTCGCCCGTGGGCTGCAGTTCGGTCAATTCGGCACCGGCAAGCCATTCCGGGCTGATCCGGTACGAGGTTGAAGTGCTACGGCCGCCATTGCCTGAGCTGACCTTTTGAAGCCAGCCGGTGCTTTCCATGTTGCGGAGTTGGTACTGGACTGAGCGATCTGACTGGCGTGTCTTCTCCGCGAGATCTTTGATCTTTGGAAAGATATGCGTGCCATCCGAACGTGCATGGTCCGCCAGCGCGAGGGCTAGCAGCATCTCGCCCCCACCGCGCGGGTAACGCTTGAACACGGCGCTGATGACCTCAACGCTCAACCTGCACCTCGTTCGCTGCGCTACGGTACTCAGCGTAGCGGAGGGGAGGTGAGCCAAGATCCCGCAACTCGTTGGCGATTTCCAGTCTGGTCTGGATTGCATTGACTCGCCTGTCTCGCACTTCCTGAAAGTAGTCGCGCCCCTCAGACTCAGCAAGGACGAGTTTGATCCTGGCCACCTGTCGAACGCCGGACAAGGTTTCGTCAAAATTGCGAATGGCGCTTGATAGCCCTCCCACCTTCGCGAGGAGCCCAGCTATGCGCAACTCCAAGGGAGTTACAAACCGAACAAGCCCATGATCCAGATGCGCAGAAGGCGACGAACACGGTGGCCGCGTGTAGGTAATGTCGTTGCTCATGGGGCTCGATCTAGATCGGAGATTCGTTGCCAGGCGCTGCGGGCGCGCGCTGGCAGCGCAGCGCTGCGAGATCCAAGCGGTGTTGCCCAGCCTTGTCCCGCTCGATTGCGGCGTCGGTGTCGTGCCCGTAGGTCTCCAGGCGCTGGGCCCTGATCTCTGAAATCTGCCCCTGGAGCCGGTGCAGCACGATCTTGGCCTCGCGCTCTTGGTCAAGGAGGTCGCTGTACGCCAAGTCAGCCGCCAGGTGTTCGGCCTCTTCAGCGGTGGAGCGGATGAAGAACACCTGCCCGTCGTAGTTCTCCACGAACCACCCGCGTCGGTCCAGCCAGGCGATGAATGCATGGTGTACTTGCCCGTCGTAGCGGTCCGGGTCGGGGCATGCCAGCGAGCAGAAGATCGGCTCGCCGTCGGCCAGTGCGGCCTCGCCGCCGGTCCACACGCCATGCTGACAGGGCTTGTAGCCGAACTCGGCAAGCGGCCGAGCATGGATGCCGGGATAGGTCGCCTTCAGATCAGCGATCAAGGCGGCCTCGCTGGGCCAATGGGCAGGCACTGCTGCCGATGCAATCTGGTGTGTCACTGTTGCCTCTCGAAGTTGGGACACGCGCTCTTTCAATGACAAACCACAGGCAGGCAGGAAAGGCGGACTGCTTTTCGGCTTGGGGAGCTACCCCTCGCCTAGCCGTGGCGTCAAACTCATCTCGGGCCGGGAGCCCCGTCGTACTCGGCCAGCCACATCGCTGTCGAAAGCTCGTCCTCGACGGCCTCCAGCTCGCGGCGCTTCCGGTCGCGCAGCTGCTCCAGCTCCTCGACCGTGCGCGGTAGTGCGCAGTGGCGTTGATCCGGGCCTCCTGTGGCGACCGGCATGGACGTGGCGGATGGCGCGTCGGTCACGGGCAACCACCCATCTCCGTGTCCTCGAAGATCAGCCTGGCCGGCGTGGTCATGCTCATCGCCTTGGAAAACAGGACCTCGAAGGCGTCGAAGGTCTTCGGGTCGATACACCTGTGGGTAGAGGGCACGATCTTCATCCCGAGGTGCGCCAGGAACGCGCAGAGCTGCTCCAGCTGCTCGGTCTTGAACCGGCTCACCGTGCTCTCGCTGACGCCCAGCGCCGTGGCCAGGGCCACCTGGCGGCCAGGCTCCTGCAGCGCGCGCAGCACCGTCACATGGGCCTTGCGTGCCCGCTCCTGGGGTGTTGGTGCCGCGGCCGACATGTCAGGCTTCCAGCGCCTTGCAGACGGTTGCAGGCCTCGCAAGACGACGCAAGAGCGCAGCCGCCAGCTTGCTGGCCCTTGCGCGGCTGTGCGCCGACAGTACCGGCATGCACCCCCTACCCCGCGCCCTGCCCCTGCACCGCTCCACCCGGCTGTTTTCCATCCAGTTGCCCAACCGTGCGCAGACCCGCGTGCTGACGACCATGATCGTCAGCCAGGTCGGCCTGGACATCCGGGTGCGGTTCTCGGCAGTGCAGATGCCCGGCAGCGTGGCTGCTGCCAGGCGCAGCACGGGCTTTCGGCGGTAGGTCATGGTCAGGCCTGCGAGGCGGCTGAAGGCACGGCAGCACCAGGCTGCTCCCGCAGTACATGCCACCTCATGTCCGGGCGCAGATCCTCGCAGCGCACAACGCCGCCCGTAGCTTTTTCGATCAATGGGCAGTGCTCGGCGGGGACCCTGCGGCCTTCGCCCTTCCACTGGCTTACAGAACCGCGCGTCACGCCGCAGAGCTTCGCGAGCGCGGTTTGCGACCCGAGGACCTCGGCGGCTTTTTCAACTGGATTCACAGGTATGCTCCATGTGCAGAAATACATTACCAGTATAGGACCACAGCACAAGATTGGTCAAGAATTTCGACTCCACAGAGGTGCAGCTTTTCTCTACATTCGCAGCGTGAACATCAAAGACTGGGTACGCAGCGCGCGCCAACACGCCGGCCTCACGCAGGCACAGCTGGGCGAGGCTCTAAACGTGACGAAGGGCAATGTGTCGGGCTGGGAGAACGGCAGGCACAACCCGAGCTATGAGCAGATCCGAGCAATAGCGCAACGGACAGGGGTTCCGCTGCCGGACTCCGGGCCGGCGGACCTGGCCGCCCCACCGGCGCTAGGCCCGCCCCAGGGCAACGTCTGGTCCGCGGTCATGCGCATCGTGACTGCCTTCGCTGACCAAGACCAGGCGATCCGGAACGCAGCTGCCGAACTGCTGGCCGAAGCGGTGCGCCGGCCCGAGGTGGCCGACGTGCTGGCCGCCAAGCTCATGAAACTTAGCGACGAGCCGGGAGGACCGGCATGACTACCTTGCTCCACGTGTAGCAAGCCAGCGTTCCGACCCGAGTCGGGGCCGGAGGACTACGGTATTGGCGCTCTTGCGTGACAAATTGCAACCGAGAAACGTCCGACATCCGAAACAATCCGCGCGTCACAACACGGAGGTCGAATGGGAGCAATTGGCGAGCGGGCCATCAGCGCCGCTACTGCGGTAGCGATATTGGTAGGGGCGACGGGATGCGCCACGGCATCGAAGGACATCACAGCGGCCTACGTGTCGCCGATACAGTACGACAGGTTCGACTGCGATCAGATCGCTGCGGAGAACCAGCGCCTCTCCGCTCGCGTGGCCCAGCTGGGCGGCCGATTGGACGAGGCCGCCTCGAACGACAAGGCGATCACCGGAGTGGGTCTCATCCTGTTTTGGCCTGCGCTGTTCGCGCTCGGCGGCACCAAACAGCAGGAAGCAGAGTATTCCAGGCTCAAGGGTGAACACGATGCCCTGCAGCAGTCCGCGGTCTTGAAGAGATGCGGAGCGTCCACGCCGGCGGATCCAACGGTCGCGGTGTCCCAGCCGGCCGATCAGAAGCCGGCCGCCGTCCAGATGGTGGCGCAATGACGGCCGCCCTGGCGCTGCACGTCAGCGCTGGCCAGTGGTCGCGGTGGGAAGCCGAGCAACAACGGATGCCGCGCGCGCAGTTGCACTGACCCTCCCCCACCCCATCCCCCCCTCTTGCCCGCCCAGTGCGGGCTTTTTTGCACTTGGCGGGTAGCCCAGCCGGCCAATCAATGCGCGAGCGCCGCGCCTTGCGCCTGCCCGGCGCGAAGAATCACTAGGACCCCGCCAAGCCGCCTCCGGGCGGCTTTTCTCATGATGCTGAAGTACAGAAGTGCAAAACCCAGGAGTACAGCATAGATTGACTTCTGGTTCAGCGACTATGTACATTTGCTCCCGCCAGCCCACCCCGGGCTGAAGGAGCGAACATGCAAACACTTCACGATGCCATCGCAGTCGGCCTGATCGTCGTCTGCCTGGTTCTGTCCCTGGTGCAGTGGTGGGCCAGCTGATGCAGATGGAACTCAACGGCACCGAGAGCGCCGACCAGTTGATCAAGCAGCTGGTCGCCCTGAAGCTGTCGGCGCGCCAGCTGATCCGCACCGAGCAGCAGGCACGGGACAGGCGCGCGGAATGGGCCAGCGTGCGCGAGAACACACCCGACGCCGACCAGCGCGCCCAGGCCGTGCAGATGGTCGGCCGGCTCGACGAGCACCTGCTGCAGATCAAGTTCGCCCTGATCGACTTCGGCAACTACCTGCGGCCGCTGTGCGACGCGCTGGACGAGAAGGCCACCCGGGCGCAGGTCTTCGAGGCCCTGAACACGAACCCGGCCCACCGGGACACGCAGGAGGTGCGCAAGTACGGGGACCGAAGCCACGTCCTCATCGCCGTGCTGGACCTGGAGAACTCCGCGACCGAGGACGATGACTTCGAGATCCGCCCGCTCAAGTGGTGCCACACGATGGCGTTCATGAACCTGATGACGACCAGCGACAAGCTGGCCAAGATCATCCACGAGGGCGCGAACGAGTTCTTCGGCGGCGTGTTCGGCGAGTACCGGGAGCGGCCGCTGCTCGAGCGGCTGGTCGGCAGGCCGGTGTGAAGGCCTTCGTCAGCCGCGCCCGCGCACCAACCCGGCCTCAGCCCAGCCGGCCGGCCAGCACCAGCGAGGCGGCACAGCCCACTCCCGAGCAGTTGGGTTACGCAGACGCCGCCTCGTGCCTCTTGATCTTCGCCAGCACACCAGCCAGCGCGTCGCGTGCGATCTCCACGTCGTACTGCGCCTGCAGGTTGATCCAGCTCTGCGCGTCCGTGCCGAAGAAGGCGGCCAGACGCAAAGCCGTATCGGCGGAAATGCCGCGCAAGCCCTTCACGATCTCATTGATGCGGCGCGGCGGCACGTCGATGGCCTTGGCCAGCGCGTACTGGCTGATGCCCATCGGCTCCAGCCACTCTTCCATCAAAATCTCGCCGGGATGCGGCCACTTGACTTCACGGGTCATGACGAACTCCTTTCAGTGGTAATCCACGATCTCCACGCGGGTAACGCCGCTCTCGGACCAGATGAAGCACACGCGCCACTGGTCGTTGATCCGGATGCTGTGCTGCCCCTTGCGGTCACGTGTCAGTGCCTCCAGGCGGTTGCCCGGCGGTAGGCGCAAGAAGTCCAGCGTCGTCGCAGCATGCAGCTGCACCAGCTTGCGCATGGCTACATCGGCGATGTTCGCGAAGCGGCGGACTCGCTTGCCCTTGAACAGGGCCTCGGTGTCGGCGCAGCGGAAATCGGTGATCATGAGGTGATGATAACGAAGTTCGTTATTAACGACAAGCGTTATCTTCGCGGGGCATGCCCACCCTGTGCAGTAGGGGCAGGGCCTGGGCAGTGAGGTCGCCTACCCCCACCGGGCGCCCAGACCTGCAGCAGGGCTGCTTTGGCCTCCGCGAGCGGTCAGGGCTGCGCAAGCTGTCCCACATCAAGTTCTGCCGCCCGATCTGCCCCAGCCTTCATGACAGCTGCCAGTCGGTGGCTCGTCTTCCTGCTCTTTCTGCGGCATTTTGTACTTCACGCGTCCATCGACCATGACTCGCTGGGATTAGCTCGACATCGCACTATCCGTTCGGCGTGAAAACTTGGATAGCCGCGCAGACAACTGGCTGCCCTCTTCGTTTTTTTGATTACACTACGGGCCGCGCCGTCCTCTTCGACGGCAGTAGAGGTTCGTATGATCGAAAACCATGCCGCGAACGAGGTGATTGACGAGGAGCAGGATGGCGAGCCCAAGGGTGCACGCCAGCGCTCGACCATCGGATTCCCATATACCGACTACGAAGGTGCCGCGCAAGTCGCAGCGGCTATCTATGGCAATTGCGGGCACGGCACCTGCACGCTTGCCCAACTTGCTGCGTGGATGAACTCCAGCATGAAGAGCAGCAGCTTCCGCACATTGATCTCTGCTGCTCGGCTGTTCGGACTGGTTGAGAGCGATAACGCTGAGAGCTATCGACTTACCGACCTGGGGACCAAAATTGCGGATCCTTCTCAAGCCCGTGCGGCGCAGGCTGAGGCGTTCCTCAGGGTGCCATTGTTTGCGGCGTTGTTTGAGAAGTACAAGACCAGCATGATTCCGCCAAACGCAGCTCTTGAGCGTGAAATTGCGGCCCTGGGCGTGTCGGAGAAGCAGAAGACGCGTGCGCGGCAGGTGTTCGAGAGTTCCGCGCAGCAGACCGGCTTTCGTGCGCATGGCACCAATCGCTTAGTCATGCCGGCCGTTGTTGTCCCACCTTCAGGTGCGATCGGGAGCGGAACTGGCGCAAGCGGCGGCAGCGCGAGCAATGGTTCCGGTGGCGGCACTGGAGGTAGCGGTGGCGGCTCAGATGTGAATCTAGACCTTGATCCGCTGCTGATCGCGCTACTGCAAAAAATTCCACCCCAAGGTCAACCTTGGCCGAAAGAGCGTCGCGTCCGTTGGTTCAAGACGTTCGCCATGAACGTGAGCGAGGTGTACGACAGCGAAGGCGACCCTGTGGAAATGACCATCTCCTAGCGAAGCAGAGGCAGACATGAGGAGATAGGGCGTCCCCGGCAGAAACGGCCTGCCCTGCCGGGGCGGATATGGGAAGGGCTTCGTGATGTTTCGATCTTGACCGGAAAGCACACATCACGAAGCCCATGGCAGGTCACCTTACGGCGGCTCATCCCCGCTAACGACACGCACCAGATGGTGCGTTGAAAGCGACCAGCTATGCGTCAACACGGCTGGGTTTGATGGCTTCGTTCCCGCGGCCCGACGGACCGTCTGAAGCAGAACCACCACTCTAAGCAGAGCGATGAGATTTTAGGTCTCAGGGGGGTGCTTCGCAAGGAAGGGCCGCGCATAGAAAGGAGATTCACGATGGTGATCTGCTCCTACCCGCGCGCCGTGCACGTTGTCGCGTACATCCGCCGCCGCTTCGGCCGGCTGGAAAGTGTCCGCGAGCACTGCCGGAGCTATCCGCACACGTTGCCGCTGTTCTGATCGCAGAACCGGCACGGGCGATGCCCAACCATCAACTTCGTGCGCCCCAGTCTAGGAGGAACTGGGGCGTTCTTCTTTTAGTTGGCGCCACAGCTTATCGCCTGCCCAACTGCATGTCGGACTCGTCGGAAAAACGAACCGTCTCATATCGATCAGCCCCTCTACAGAGTGAGTTGGGCTACGGCATCCGCTTGCGGGCTTTGGGAGGTGGGGCCGGGTCCGACGCTTGGGCCCCGCGCAGAAGCGCATCGAGAGCCGGAAGGATGTCTTCACCGGTGTCTGAAGGGAGGTCGGACATGCGCACGCGCGACGCCCGCAGTGTGAAAACCTTGTCTTGCCGCGCGGTCTCAGCCGCCTTAGCGACCTCGATTTCCTCAGTAGTACCGCCAAGGGCCTTGAACTCTTCCCAGAGGCGGTCCTGGCGTGCGTGGGAGGCCTTGAACTCGGCCTCGACCTGTGGCGTGACGATCCGGTCGATGCGCTCGTAGCGCTTGCGGCTGTTGGCGCTGAACTTGGCCTCAATCGTCCTGATCTTGGCCTGCAGCGAGTACAGGCGCTCGACGAGGTCAACGAGGTCGGAGTCGACGCCCTGTGCAACCTTCACCGCGCGGTCAAGTTGCCCGGCGGGATCGCTTATCTCCAGCGCGCGCACTCGGGCCCACAGCGCATCCTTGTAGACCCGCTGCACCATCAGGTCTTCCTCAACCACATCGCGTTGAAGCTCGACTAAACGCTCCTCAACATGTAGCTCCCAGTCATCTAACTCCGGCACCCGCTCTTCGAAGGACGCCTGCAGGCGGGCGACGATCTCGGCGTTCATGCTGCGGCCACTTGCCTTGGCGGCAGCTTCGACGCGCTCTTTCAGCTCAGGCTGCAGGCGCAGCCCAAACGGTGGAATGTTCGCCGTTGCGGGACGGCTGATCTCTGTTCTCGCCATGACTACATGATGCAGCAAAAAAGTCTTGCGTCCGTGGCTACATCATGTAGTATTCACATCGCTACATCATGTAGTTAAACGGAGAAACAGATGCAGATACATCAGCCGCCGCTCGTCGTGAAGCCCATCATGGCGCGGCTGTCGCCCGAAGCCTACCAGTGGGTGCGGCAGGAGGCCGCCGCACATGAGCGATCGGCTAACTGGATCGTCGCCAAAGCCGTCGAGGAGGCGCGAAAGCAAGCTCAGGCCCAAGGAACCCAGGCGTGAGCAACATCGTTCCCTTCAACTTCGACGGTCATCCGGTCACCGTCATCGCCGACGCCGCAGGTGACCTGCAGTTCGTTGCGAAGGAAGTGGCGGACATCCTCGGCTACTCCGAGGCAAGCGCCATGACGCGCTACCTGGATGAAGACGAGAAGGGTCTGCTGGATTGGCAGACCCCTGGCGGCAAGCAGAAGGTCATCGCCATCACCGAGTCGGGCCTGTACTCGGCGATCCTGCGCAGCGAGCGGCCCGAAGCCAAGCGCTTCAAGAAATGGGTCACAAGCGAGGTTCTGCCCTCGATCCGCAAGACCGGCAGCTACGCGGCGCCGGCCGCCAAGGCAGCAAACCCGACCGGGCTGCCGGAGTTCCGCCGGGCCCGCGCACTCGACCTGGCGACCAAGACGGCGGAGCGCATCGTCGCCCAGTTCCCCAGCCTCAACGAGCAATCGCGGCAAGTCGTCTTCGCTAAGGTCATCAACCCGGTGGCCGGCATGGAAATCCTGGCCCTTCCCCACGTGGAGAAGAAGCACCATTCGGCCACGGAGGTTGGCGAACTCCTGGGCATCAGCGCCAACATGGTCGGGCGGATCGCCAACCAGCACGGCCTCAAGACTGCCGAGCACGGCCGGTACCAGCTCGACAAGTCGCGGCACTCTTCCAAGCAGGTCGAGGCGTTCGTCTACAACGACGCCGGCATCGAAGCCGTCAAGCTGCACCTGGACGCCGACAGGCTTGGACATCAACCAGCGGCCGAGGTCATCCTCGACACGACGGGCGAGCCCCGGGGCGCGCTGCAGTGAAAACAGTGGAGCGTCCCATCACCGGCCCGCCGCGAAGACGGAAGGCCCAAAAGGCGAAGCCGATTTGCGCTTGGACCCGCAAACCGGCTTCTGTGACCCGAGAACCATTGCAAGGAACCTAGATCATGCCGAATTGTGCAACGAGTGCGCCTGCGCGCGCCACTGAGAAGAAATCCAGCCGCGCGGCCAAGGAGGCCATCCCCGCCCCCAGGACGCTGGCCGAGGCCAGGCCGCTCGCGATCGCCGAGCTGTCCAAGGCCATCGAGCTGATCACCTTCGGCGGCGGCGACGACGCTGGCGACGCCATGGACCGCACCATGCGCATCGCCGAGGAGATCGTGCAGGAGGTCCGGGAGCAGTTGGACCGCGGACAGCATGGGGCGAGCGCACTGATGCATCGCCTCTACGACGCCCTGGCGCTGCTGCAGTGCGCGGCTGCCTACGACAAGAACGACGGCCGGAGCCGCGCCTCGGCCCAGGCCGCGCTGGTCGTGATGGACGCGATCAGCCTGATCGACCTCCCGTCCCCCCAGGCCGGAAAGCCCTCCAAGGCGGTGGTCGCGGAGGTGCCGATGGCCGACGGCGGCACCGCGCTGCCGAAGACCGCCGCGACTCCGATCGAGCAACAAGCCCATGCCGCCTGGCATGAAACCCAGTTCGGCTCCGCCAACGTGGCGCATGCCGAACCGCTGGCGTACGAGTGCACGTACGTCGTTGATTCCATCTGCCTCGATATCCTGAAGCGGGCCGAAGACGGCGCCGCCTCCATCGAGGAGGCCCACTTGCTGCGGCTGATGCAGACCTTCGCCCTGCGCATCCAGGGTGCGAACAACGTGCTGATGAGCTACCTGGACGGCAACGAAGTGACGGTCGACCAAGCCTACCGCCGCATCTACGGCATCGCCCCGGCCAAAGGGGGTGCAGCATGAGCACCACCACCATCAGGAAGCCGGGCAGGGCCTCCAAGCCCGCGGCGAGCGAGGCTGGCCAGCTGGTGCGCAAGATCTCCGGCGAGCTGAGCGCAATCCTTTCCGCGGACGCCAACGAGCTGTTCACCGCCTTCCCCCGGTGCCGGCATCTGGACCGGGCGGGTTGCATCCTCGGTCGCGTGGCCGATCCCCAGGCGTTCGACCCTGTCGAAGACGCGCCCGACGGCGACGTGGAGGCCATGCTCCAGGCGGCAAAGGCCTCGCTCAAGCTGGGCCTTGCCAGCATCGAACGCAACGCGGACAAGAGCCTGTGCGGCGCGCTGCACGATGGCATCCTGGCGCAGCACATCCATGCCTGCCTCGGCGAGCTGATCGATGCCTACAGCCGCGGGCCGGACTACATCCGGCAGCTCGCAGCGCTGACCACGTACCGGGGCATCCTCGACTGCAGCGCCAGCGCCGTCATCACCATGGAGCCGGTGGTGCGGCCGGAGGGCGGCCAGCCCGGCGAACTTCTCGATTTATGGGAACCTGTGGCCTACGCGGAAGCTGTGGCCCTGATGCTGGCTCAACAGGATGATGTGTCGCTGACCTGGGCACTGCACCGCGTCATTGCAGAGGCGCGGGATGCGGTCGAGGAGATCGAAAAACAGCCTGGTGATGATGCAGGCTTCGGCCGTGCGCACCGCATCTTGCGGGAAGCTGCCGCCTTCGCCGACTTCTGCTTCGAGCATCGCGACGTTCTACTGGATGGTGCCATCCGACACCTGCTGCATGAAGCGCTGGGGCGCTTGGAGGCGGCATCGGAAAGCCTTGTCCGCAAGGAGGCTGTTCCATGCTGACCCGTCCCGTCCACACCTGCGCCCTGCAGCTGATCCGCGCGATCTGCCGCGGCGCCGCCACGCCGCAGACCGCCCTGCCCCACATCCTGCGGCTGTGCGACGAGGCCCTGGGCCCGGAGCAGCGCGCCGGCACGCAGTTCGTCACGCACCAAGTCAGCACCGGCACCCCGGTGTCGGTGTGGCAGTCGGCATACCCGAAGGGCGAAGATCTCGATGCGGCCATCGACACCGCGCGCGAGGCAAGCAAGACCAGGGGATCCACCCCCGCAGGAAGGAAAGAAGCATGAGCGGCATCACCCCGTACAGCTTCGACGGCGCCAGCGTGCGCGTGGTGCAGATCGACGGCGAGCCGTGGTTCGTCGGCAAGGACGTGGCCGAGGTGCTGGGTTACGCCGACACGGCCAACGCCATGAAGCAGCATTGCCGTGGGGTGGCGAAACACCACCCCATCGCCGATGCACTCGGGCGCATGCAGGACACGCGGATACTCAGCGAGCCCGACATGCTGCGCCTGATCGTCGCCAGCAAGCTGCCGGCCGCCGAGCGCTTCGAGCGCTGGGTGTTCGAAGACGTGCTGCCCAGCATCCGCAAGACCGGCAGCTACTCGGCACCGGAGGCGCGGTCGCGCACCCCCTACTCCGTCGGCAAGACGGACACGCTGACCGCGGCCGAGGCCGGGCAGCTGCGCGACATGCTGACCGCCGGCGTCAAGGAGTTTCCGGCCAGCCTCCAGGGCCAGGCCATGCGCCAGGGCTGGAGCAAGCTCAAGAGCCATTTCGGCGTACCGTACCGGCAGATCCCGCGTGCCGAGCTGCCGGAGGCCCTGTCCCTCGTCGCCGGCACTTGGCGGGCTTCGAGCCGCAGCCCTTGGCGCTGCCTCAGCCAGATCCGATCCACAAGGCGCTGGACAGCATGCACCTGATGGCGGCGTCGCTGTCGGACCTGGCGGCCGCCGTCGTGAGCCTCACCGCGACCCGCCCGGCGCTGCGGGGATCCAGGAAGGCCGCGCGCGACGAGGCGCTGCAGGAGGTTGCCCCATGAAATGCCCGGCTTGCGCCAGCGAGGAGCAGCGCGTGATGTCCACGAAGGTCGGGGCGGAGAAGATCAGCCGGCTGCGGTGCTGCTGCGCCTGTGGCCACCGCTGGCAGACGGTTGAGCTCAGCACGTCCAACGTCAGCCGCATGGAGCAGGCTGTCGAAGTGGTCCGCTCCTTCGGCACCTTGAGCAAGGAACTAGATGCGGCCGCGCACGGTTAACCGCAAAATTCCCGATCTGCCCCGCGGCATGCGAAAGGTCGGGAATGCGTGGTATTGGCGAGGCACCGACAGGCTGACGAAGGAAGTTGCGGCAGCGTTGAAATCGGCAGGCGTGCCGATGCGCTGCGGCACGACCCCGCTGCAAGCCAGGCTGTGGTGGGAAAAGCACGTCTCCCCTGCCCTTGCTGCGGCGATGCCGGACGACACGATCGCCGGCACGGTCGAGGAGCTTATCCGCCAGTACCGTGCCGACGAGCTGCCGTCCTTCAGGCGCGAGCAGACCAAGACCGAATACGAAGGTCGGCTGGGCCGCATCCGTGCCGCCTTCGGTACGACACGCTACCCGAAGTCCGAGGCCCAGGCTCTGATGCCCGGCTACCTCTCTGCCGTGGCGATCACACGACACCTGCACGCGAACCGTGAGCGCGCATCATCGGCCAACAAGGACGTGCAGTTGCTGTCGCGCATGTTCCGGCTGGCCAAGATCAGGTGGGGGCTGACGACCTTCAATCCCTGCGAAGACATCGAGTACCTGGCAGAACGGCCACGCGACCAGTACGTGACCGACGAGCGATACGCCCAGATCTACGCGGCCGCGAGCCCGGTCCTCCAGTGCATGCTGGAAATCAGCACGCAGACCGGCGCGCGCGAAGGTGCGATCTTCGAGATCAGGATCGGGGACTTCACCGCGGACCGGATCGAGATCAAGGTGGGCAAGAAGAGGAACGCGGCCGGCTTCGTCGTGAAGCCCTTCGACATGACGCCGGACCTGTGGGCGGCGCTGTGCCGGGCGCTGGAACTGCGCAAGAAAAACCGCGGCGGCGCGGCCAGCTTGCCGAGCGACTACCTGTTCATCACCCGGCAGGGCAAACCGTATTCCAAGGAGAGCTTCAAAAGCCTGTGGCGCGTCGTGCGCAAGAAGTTGGGCCTGGCGCCGCGCGAGATCACGTTCCACGACATGCGCGCCAAGGCAGCCTCGGATGAGGACTCCGACGTCGCAGCACAGGAGTTGCTGCACCACGAGGACGCCAAGGTCACGCGAAGCGTGTACCGGCGCAAGGTCCCCACCTCGAAACCCCTTCCATCCGCAATTGGGGGGCGCGGCAAGGGGTAGGACGGTTCGGGTTTGTCAAAAGCCAGGCGATTTTGTCAATCGCAACGAAAAACGGGCCAGGCCTTTCGAGCCTAACCCGTTGATCTAATGGTTGTTATTGGTCGGTGTGAAAGGATTCGAACCTTCGACCCCTTGCACCCCATGCAAGTGCGCTACCAGGCTGCGCCACACACCGAAGCCTGCCATTATAGCCAGAGCTTCACATCGGATCGGAAAGCAGCATGCGAATTTCGCAGAGTTCGCGCCGCACCTGCTGCAGGCGCTGCACGGCATCGGCCTCGTCGCCCCCGATCAGCGTCTCCGGCTGGAGAACGAAGCCCGTGTCGGCATCGGCTGGAGCCACGTCGGGCTGCGGCAGGGCCTCCGGCGCGGCATCGCCGGGCACGCGTTCCACCGTCCCCTTTTCCTGCAGCTTGTTGCGCGCGCCACTGATCGTGAAGCCCTGGTCGTACAGCAGGTCGCGGATGCGCCGGATCATCAGCACCTCGTGGTGCTGGTAGTAGCGCCGGTTGCCGCGCCGCTTGACCGGCCGCAGCTGCGTGAATTCCTGCTCCCAGTAGCGCAGCACGTGCGGCTTGACGCCGCACAGCTCGCCGACCTCCCCGATCGTGAAATAGCGCTTGGCGGGGATGGCAGGCAGGGGGGGTCCCATGAGGATTCGGGGGCTCGGCGCGAGGAACCGCAAAGGTTAACCCAGGGACCGCGGCGGGCAAAGCCAACAATTACCGCCGCGGCGCCCGGCGCGCCGGCGGGTGGTCAGCCCTGGATCTGTTCCTTGAGCTTGTGGCTGGCGTGGAAGGTCACGACGCGGCGCGCCTCGATCGGGATCAGTTCGCCGGTCCGGGGGTTGCGGCCCGGCCGCGGCGCCTTGGTGCGGATGTGGAAGTTGCCGAAGTTGGAAATCTTCACGTCCGTGCCGTTCACGAGGCTGCCGGTGATCAGGTCGAAGAACGCGTCGACCATGTCCTTGGACTCGCGCTTGTTCAGCCCGATCTGCTCGAACAGCAGTTCTGCCAGCCGCGCCTTGGTCAGGGCCGGCGTCTCCAGGCTTTCCACGGCGATCTTCACCGCGCCGCCGTGTTCTTCGTCCGCATCGCCGTATTCGTCTCGTGCCTGCATGGTGTGCTCCTCAACTCAACTGCGCAGGCGTGCATCCAGGCGCTGGGCCAGTTGCGCCAGCACGGCCTGCACGCACGCCTCGATCTGCTCGTCCGTGAGTGTCGCATCCCCGCCGTTGAGCACCAGCCGGACGGCCAGGCTTTTCTCGTCGAACGCGAGCGTGGCCGACGGCGCCGCGCCGGGCTTGGCCCGGTAGACGTCGAACAGCTCGGCCCGGCGCAGCACGCCGCCGGTGTCGGCGGCGTGGATGGCCGCCATCAGCGCGGCATGGCCCACGGACTCCTTCACGACGACGGCGATGTCGCGCTCCACGTCCTGGAAGCGCGGCACCGGCTGGGCGGCCGGCACCGGGCGGTCCAGCACGGCGTCGAGGTCGAGCTCGAACAGCACTGGAGCCTGCGGCAGTTCCCACGACTGGCGCCAGCGCGGATGCAGCTCGCCGACCACGCCGACCGGCCGGCCGGCCAGCAGCACGCGGGCCGCACGGCCCGGATGCAGCGCCGGATGGTCCACCGGCTCGAAGGTCGCCGCGCGCGGCGCGAGCAAGGCTTCGACATCGCCCTTGACGTCGTAGAAATCGACCCGCTGGCCCTTGCACGACCAGTCCAGCCGGTCGGCGTCGCCGAACGCCAGCCCGGCCACCCGCATCGGCTGGTGGATGCCCTGCACCGTGGCATCGGTGGTCTGCACCGAGGGGTCGCGCAGGAACACGCGGCCGACCTCGAACACGCGCACGCGGCTGGCGCGGCGATCCAGGTTGAACTTCAGCACCTGCAGCAGCGAGCCGATCAGCGAGGAGCGCATCACGCCCATCGGACTGGCGATCGGGTTCAGCAGCTGGATCGGCTGGGCGTTGCCGTGCAGATCCTGCTCCCACTGGGCCTGCACGAAGCTGAAGTTGATGGTTTCCTGGTAGCCGAGGTCGGCGATGCGGTGGCGCAGCGCGAAGCGGCTGCGCCGCGCCTCGGGCAGCAGGCGCGCGGTGATCGGGGCCAGCGGCGCCGTAGTCGGCAGCCGCTCGTAGCCGACCAGCCGGGCGACTTCCTCGATCAGGTCTTCCTCGATCTGCAGGTCGAAGCGGTGCGGCGGCGGCGTGACCGTCAGCACGCCGTCGCCCTCCTGCAGCGCGAAGCCCAGCCGGCGCAGCGCGTCGCCGCATTCGGCCTGCGTGACCGGCATGCCGATCACGCGCGCGGCGCGGGCGACGCGCAGTTGTACCGGCCTGGCCTCGGGCAGCTTCAGCGTCTGGTCGTCGACCGGGCCGGCCTGGCCGCCGCAGACCTGCAGCACCAGCGCCGTGATGCGCTCGATGATCTCCACCGTCCGGCTCGGATCGACGCCGCGCTCGAAGCGGTGGCCAGCGTCGGTCGAGAAATTGAAGCGGCGCGAGCGGCCCTGGATCGCCTCGGGCCACCAGAACGCGGCCTCGATGTAGATGTTGCGCGTGTCGTCGGAGACGGCCGTGGCGTCGCCGCCCATGATGCCGGCCAGCGATTCCACGGCCTGCGCGTCGGCGATCACGCCGACCTTGGCGTCCAGCGTGACGGTGTTGCCGTTCAGCAGCTTGAGCTGCTCGCCCTCGCGGCCCCAGCGCACGGCCAGCCCGCCGTGGATCTTGTCGAGGTCGAAGATGTGCGTCGGCTGGCCGTACTCGAACATCACGTAGTTGGAGATGTCGACCAGCGGCGAGACGCTGCGCTGGCCGCAGCGCGCCAGCCGCTCGACCATCCAGGCCGGCGTGGCCACGCGCGTGTCCACGCCGCGCACGACGCGGCCGGAGAAACGGCCGCACAGGTCCGGCGCCTCGACGCGCACCGGCAACCGGTCGTCCAGCGACGGCGCGACGGCGGTGTGCGGCGGCACGGTCAGGGGCGCGCCGGTCAGCGCGGACAGCTCGCGCGCGACGCCGTACACGCTCAGCCCATGGGCCAGGTTGGGCGTGAGCTTGAGCGTCAGCAGCATGTCGTCCAGCGCCAGGTGCTCGCGCAGGTCCTGGCCGACCGGCGCATCGGCCTCCAGTTCCAGCAGGCCGCCCTGGTCCTCGCCGAGCTTGAGCTCGCGCGCCGAGCACAGCATGCCCTGGCTCTCGACGCCGCGCAGCTTGCCGAGCCTGATGCGCAGGGGCTGGCCATCCGCACCCGGCGGCAACTCGGCCCCGACCAGCGCGCAGGGCACCTTGATGCCGGCGCGCGCGTTCGGCGCGCCGCAGACGATGTTCAGCAGCTGCGCCTGGCCGACGTCGACCTGGCACACGCGCAGACGGTCGGCATCGGGATGCTGGACGGCTTCCTTGATCTCGCCGACGACGACCTTGGAGAACGGCGGCGCGGCGGGCCGGCGCTCCTCGACCTCCAGGCCGCCCATGGTCAGGGTCTCGGCCAGTTCGGCGCTGCCGATCGGCGGGTTGCAGAAGGCGCGCAGCCAGGACTCGGGAAATTGCATCGTTGTTCTCTATCTAGCCAATGGACGGCGGATCACTGGAATTGCGACAGGAAGCGCAGGTCGCCGTCGAAGAACAGGCGCAGGTCGTTCACCCCATAGCGCAGCATGGTCAGCCGGTCCGGCCCCATGCCGAAGGCGAAGCCGATGTAGCGCTCGGGGTCCAGCCCCATGTTGCGCACCACGTTCGGGTGCACCTGGCCGGAGCCGGCGACCTCCAGCCAGCGGCCGGCCAGCGGACCGCTCTGGAACTGGATGTCGATCTCGGCGCTCGGCTCGGTGAACGGAAAGAAGCTCGGCCGGAAGCGCAGCACCAGGTCGTCGCTTTCGAAGAAGGTCCGGCAGAAGTCGGTGAACACGACCTTCAGGTCCTTGAAGCTCACGTTCTCGCCCAGCCACAGGCCCTCGCACTGGTGGAACATCGGCGAGTGCGTGGCGTCGCTGTCCACGCGGTAGGTGCGGCCGGGCGCGATCACGCGGATCTCGGGCGCGCGCACCGCGCCGGTCGGGTCGGCGGCAGCGGCCTCGAACGCCGCCGCATGCTTGCGGATGTGCTGATGCGCATAGCGCACCTGCATCGGACTGGTGTGCGGACGCAGGTTGTAGGCAATGCCGTCGGCCCCCTGGATGTCCACGTAGAACGTGTCCTGCATCGACCGCGCCGGGTGGTTGGGCGGGTTGTTCAGCGAGGTGAAGCTGTGCCAGTCGCTCTCGATCTCCGGGCCGTCGGCCACGTCGAAGCCCATGCTCGCGAAGATCGCCTCGATCCGCTCCATCGTGCGCGAGACCGGGTGCAGGCCGCCGGCGCCGCGCTGGCGGCCGGGCAGCGTCACGTCCAGCGCCTCGGCCTTGAGCTGGCGCGCCAGTTCGGCATCGGCCAGCGCCTGGCGCGCCCGGTTCAGCGCCGCCTCGATCGCCTGCTTGGTCTGGTTGATGGCCGCGCCGCGCGTCTTCTTCTCTTCCACGCTGAGCGCGCCCATGCCCTTCATGAGCTCCGTCAGCCGGCCCGACTTGCCCAGGAAGCGGGCCTTGGCGTTCTCCAGGTCGGCGGGCGTGGCCGCGGCGGCGAAGTCCTCGCTCGCCTGCGCGAGGATGGCATCCAGATCGTTCATACGGAATTCTTGGCAAATGAAAAGGGCCGAGACTTTCAGCAAAGTCCCGGCCCCGAAATCCTGAAAGGATGTGGCGGACGGCTGGCCCGCAGGCCGGCCCGTCCCCCTCGGCCGATCAGGCCGCCAGCCTGGCCTTGACCTGCTCGACGATGCCCGCGAAAGCGGCCTTGTCGTGCACGGCGATGTCGGCCAGCATCTTGCGGTCGATCTCGATCGACGCCTTCTTCAGGCCGTTGGCGAACTGGCTGTAGGTCAGGCCCAGTTCGCGCGCGGCCGCATTGATGCGGGCGATCCACAGTTGGCGGAACACACGCTTGCGCGTGCGGCGGTCACGGTAGGCGTATTGGCCCGCCTTCATCACCGCCTGCTTGGCGATGCGGAAGACGTTGCCGCGGCGGCCGCGGAAGCCCTTGGCCAGGTTCAGAACCTTCTTGTGACGTGCGCGGGCGGTGACGCCGCGTTTGACGCGAGGCATAAGTTACTCCTTGTTCGTCGTTCGATCAGAGCCCACGGCCGGGCAGCATCTGCGCCATCGAGCCCATGTTGGTCTCGTGCACAGTCACCGCACCACGCAGCTGGCGCTTGTTCTTGGTGGTCTTCTTGGTCAGGATGTGACGCTTGAAGGCTTGACCGCGCTTGACGGTGCCACCGGGACGAACGCGGAAACGCTTCTTCGCCGCGCTCTTGGTCTTCATTTTGGGCATGTGCATGCTCCTTCTTGCTTGTGCTCGCGAGGCGCCGGGAACCGATCCCGGGCTTGTTGGCCCCGAGCCACTTTTGTGACGGCGGCCTTGCGGCCGCCATCTTCATGGCTGCCGGGCGACCAACCCGGCAGCGATGACTCTCGATTCGATCCGGCTCAGGACGCCTGGGCCGGCGCGGCTTCCGCCACCGCCGGCTTGGGCGCCACCTTCTTGCGCGCCGGCGCGATCATCATGATCATCTGCCGTCCCTCCAGCTTGGGGAACTGCTCGACCACGATCAGATCCTGCAGATCGTTGCGGATGCGCTGCAGCAGGGCCATGCCCAGTTCCTGGTGCGTGATCTCGCGGCCCCGGAAGCGCAGCGTGATCTTGCACTTGTCGCCATCGGCCAGGAAGCGGCGGATGTTGCGCATCTTGATGTTGTAGTCGCCGTCGTCGGTACCGGGCCGGAACTTGACTTCCTTGATCTCGATGACCGTCTGCTTGGCTTTCGCATCGGCCGCCTTCTTCTGCTCCTGGTACTTGAACTTGCCGTAGTCCATCAGCCGGCAGACGGGCGGATTGGCGGCGGCCACGACCTCCACGAGGTCGACGTCCAGTTCGCCGGCCATGCGCAAGGCATCCGCCAGGCTCACGATGCCCAGTGGCTCGTTGTTCGGTCCGGAGAGCCGAACCTCGGGAGCCATGATCTCCCGGTTCAGCCGGTGCTTGCGTTCTTCGCGGTGACGACGGTCACGAAAATCAGTAGCGATGGTGATTCCTTCAACATCAAGCGCTATTCAACATATAGCGAAAGCCGCCGCCTCACGCCTTGGAGGCAATGTCGCCGGCAAGCCTTGCCTGGAAGTCCTGCAGCGGCATCACGCCGAGATCGACATTGCCCCGTGCGCGCACTGCGACGGTACCTGCTTCCCGCTCCTTGTCGCCGACGACCAGAATGTAGGGCAGCTTTTGCAACGAATGCTCGCGTATTTTACGCGTAATCTTTTCGTTGCGCAGATCAAGGTCTACCCTAAACCCTTGATTCAGCAGCGCTTTGGCAACATCGCCCGCGTAGTCGGCCTGTCCGCTGGTGATGTTGAGCACGACCGCCTGCTTCGGCGCCAGCCATGCGGGCAGCGCGCCGGCGTGCTGTTCGATCAGAATGCCGATGAAACGCTCCAGGCTGCCGACGATGGCCCGGTGCAGCATGACCGGCCGGTGGCGGGCGCCGTCCTCGCCGACGAACTCGGCTTCCAGCCGCTCGGGCAGGTTCGGATCGACCTGGATCGTGCCGCACTGCCATTGGCGGCCCAGCGCATCCTTCAGCACGTACTCGATCTTGGGGCCGTAGAAGGCGCCCTCCCCCGGCAGGTACTCGAACGCGCAGCCGGAAGCGCGCAGGCCCTCGGCCAGCGCGGCCTCGGCCTTGTCCCAGCTTTCCTCGCTGCCGATGCGCTGTTCGGGCCGCGTCGACAGCTTGTAGAGGATTTCCGTGAAGCCGAAGTCCTTGTAGACCTTCTGCAGCAGCGTCGTGAAGGCCGTCACCTCGCCCTGGATCATGTCCTCGGTGCAGAAGATGTGGCCGTCGTCCTGCGTGAAGCCGCGCACGCGCATGATGCCGTGCAGGCCGCCCGTGGGCTCGTTGCGGTGGCAGTTGCCGAACTCGCCGTAGCGCAGCGGCAGGTCGCGGTAGCTCTTGATGCCCTGCTTGAAGATCAGGATGTGGCCGGGGCAGTTCATCGGCTTGAGCGCGTAGTCGCGCTTTTCCGACTCGGTGATGAACATGTTCTCGCGGTACTTGTCCCAGTGGCCCGTCTTCTCCCACAGGCTCTTGTCCAGGATCTGCGGGCCCTTGACCTCCAGGTAGCCGTTGTCGCGGTACACGGCGCGCATGTACTGCTCGACCTGCTGCCACAGCGCCCAGCCCTTGGGATGCCAGAACACCGTGCCCGGCGCATGGTCGTCGATGTGGAACAGGTCGAGCTCGCGGCCCAGGCGGCGGTGGTCGCGCTTCTCGGCCTCCTCCAGCATCGTGAGGTACTGCTGCAATTCCTCCTTGGTGGCCCAGGCCGTGCCGTAGATGCGCTGCAGCATCTCGTTGCGGTGGTCGCCGCGCCAGTAGGCGCCGGCCACCTTCATCAGCTTGAAGTGCTTGAGCTTGCCGGTGCTGGGCACGTGCGGGCCGCGGCACAGGTCCTCGAAGCCGCCTTCGCGGTACAGGGAGACCGCCTCGTCGGTCGAGATGCTCGCGATGATCTCGGCCTTGTAGTGCTCGCCCAGGCCCTCGAAGTACGCCACGGCCTCGTCGCGCGGCAGTTCGCGCCGCACCACCGGCTCGTCCCTGGCGGCCAGCTCGCCCATCTTCTTCTCGATCGCCGCCAGGTCCTCCGGCGTGAACGGGCGCTTGTACGAGAAGTCGTAGTAGAAGCCGTTCTCGATGACCGGGCCGATCGTGACCTGGGCCTCGGGGAACAGCTCCTTGACCGCGTAGGCCAGCAGGTGCGCCGTCGAGTGGCGGATGACCTCCAGGCCATCGGCGTCC
Source organism: Pseudorhodoferax sp. (assembly GCF_047601025.1). Classification (NCBI taxonomy): domain Bacteria; kingdom Pseudomonadati; phylum Pseudomonadota; class Betaproteobacteria; order Burkholderiales; family Comamonadaceae; genus Pseudorhodoferax; species Pseudorhodoferax sp. Next base: position 3,604,619 of record NZ_JASGJZ010000001.1, on the reverse strand, counting down.
TTGGCCGTCACGATGGACAGGGGGCTGTCGGCCGTGATCTGGTAGCTGGTGTCGACCACCTTGTCGCCGATCCGGCCGGCCAGCGCGGCCTTGGCCAGGCCGGAGCCGATCGAGGAGGCGACCTCGGCCACCGTGACCGGGCCGGGAAACGCGCGCTGCGAACCGTCGGGAAGCGTGATGTGGATCATGGGGTGAATGCTCGTCAGGGAAGAAGGCGCGCCAACAAAAAAGCGCGGAACGAGTCCGCGCTTTTCTGGTGGGTGGATGCAGGCAGGCGCGAACGTCGGCCTCAGCGGCCGGCAGAGGTCTCCGGGGTAGTTCGCGGTGTCATAACCAGCATGCCTTTCTCGCCCTTGTGCGTTGCAACGAAGCGCGCATTCTAGCCGCCGTGGCCGCATCGGACGCGGGCGTGGCGCCACGGCATGCCCATGCCGCCGCCGAAGATGTAACGAACCGGGAACTTCGATGGACGCGGCCTCGTCTTCCGGGGCCATGTCCATCCGCACCCGATTCCTCATCCCCCTCCTCGTCGCGGCGCTCGCGCTGCCGGCCGGCGCCGCCTGGGCGCAGCAGTACGTCGGCGTCGCCGCCCGCGAGGCCAACATGCGCGCTGGCCCCGGCGAGCGCCATGCCGTGCAATGGTCGCTGAGCCGCGGCTATCCGCTGCAGGTGATCGGGCGGCGCGGCGAGTGGCTGCAGGTGCGCGATTTCGAGGGCGACACGGGCTGGGTGCACCGCAGCCTCACCGGCAAGCCCTCGCACGAGGTGGTGCGCGCGCAGACGGCCCACCTGCGCCAGCAGCCGCGCGCGAATGCCCGCCTGGCCGGCCGGCTGGAACGTGGCGACATCGTGCGCCGGCTGGAACGCCGCGGCGACTGGGTGCTCGTGCAGCGCGCGAACGGCCAGCGCGGCTGGGTCGCGCAGCGGCTGCTCTGGGGCGGCTGAGTCCGCGCGCCGGCAGCGGGCGCAGGCATCGGCGATCATCGCCCGATGCCCGATGCGCGCGCCCTGCCCGGCCTTCCCCGCCGCCACCTGCTGGCGGCCCTGCTCGCCGCCGGCGCACTGCCGGCGCGGGCATTGCCGCCGATGCGGCTGCAGTTCCCGCGCGACCACGGCAGCCACCCGGCCCTGCGCACCGAATGGTGGTACCTCACCGGCCAGGCCGGGAGCGGCGCGCGGCGCTTCGGCTTCCAGATCACCTTCTTCCGCTCGCGGCTGGACGGGCCGCAGCCGCTGCACTCGCGCTTCGCGGCCAAGCAGCTGCTGTTCGCGCATGCGGCCGTGACCGACCTGGCCGGCCGCCGGCTCTGGCACGACCAGCGCATCGCGCGCGCCGGCTTCGGCATCGCCGAAGCCAGCGAGGCCGACGCCGACGTGCGCCTGCACGACTGGCGGCTGTGGCGCGCGCAGGACGCATCATGGGCCGGTGAACTGCCGGGCCGCGACTTCGGCCTGCACCTGCGCTTCGCCGAAACCCAGCCGCTGCTGCTGCAGGGCCGGGACGGCCTGTCGCGCAAGGGCCCGCAGCCGCAGCAGGCGAGCTACTACTACAGCCTTCCGCAGCTGGCCGTGTCCGGCGCGCTGGTGCTGCAGGGGCAGCGCTTCGCCATCGACGCCGCGGACAGCCGCGCCTGGATGGACCACGAATGGAGCGAGGCGCTGATGCACCCGCAGGCCGTGGGCTGGGACTGGATCGGCATGAACCTGGACGACGGCGGCGCGCTGGCGGCCTTCCGGCTGCGCCGGGCCGACGGCACGGCGCTGTGGGCCGGCGGCGCCTTCCGCGCCGCCGGCCAGGCCGCGCGCAGCTTCGCGCCGGACGACGTGGCGTTCACGCCCCGGCGCTGGTGGCTGAGCCCGGCCAGCCAGGCGCGCTATCCCGTGGAGTGGGAGGTCGCGACGCCGGCCGGCCGCTTCACCGTGCGCACGCTGCTCGACGCCCAGGAACTCGACAGCCGCGGCAACACCGGCGCGATCTACTGGGAGGGCCTGTCGGAGCTGTGCGACGCGCAAGGCCGCCGCCTGGGCCTGGGCTACCTGGAGATGACCGGCTACGCCGGCGCGCTGCGGCTGTGACCCCAGGCCGGACCGCATAAGCATCTTCGTTTTTATCATTTGCAATTTGCATGCTGAATGCTTCATCATCCGCAACCCGAATGATGCGAAGCATGGAAATCCGCCAGCTCGAAGCTTTCGCCGCCGTCATGTCCGCCGGCAGCGTGACCGGCGCCGCGCGGCTGCTGGAGCGCTCGCAGCCGGCCGTCACCAGGCTGGTGCACGAGCTGGAAGCGGCCACCGGCTATCCGCTGTTCACGCGCCACGGCCCGCGCGTGGCGCCGACGCAGGAAGGCTTCCTGCTATTCGAGGAGGTCGAGCACCTGCTGGGCGGCTGGCGCCGGCTGCAGGCCCGCGCGGCCGAGATCGCGCAGGGCACGGGCGCCGCGCCGCTGCTGCTGGCCGCCACCTCGGCCGTGGCGCTGGGACTGCTGCCACAGGCGCTGCGCGCGCTGGAGCGCGAGGCCGGCCCGGTGCCGGTGCGGCTGACCAGCGGCTCGCCCGAGCGCGTGCTGCGCGACGTGGCCGGCGGCGCCGTGCAGTTGGGCGCCAGCAGCCTGCCGCTGGAGCACCGCGGGCTGCAGGCGCTGTGGATCGGCCAGGCGCCCTGCGTCGCCGTGCTGGCGGACGGCGACCCGCTGGCCACCGCCGCATGCGTGCCGGCGGCGGCGCTGGCCGGCCGGCGCATCGTCACGCTGTCCAACCCCTACCGGCTGCGCCACCGCATCGATGCCGCGCTGGCGCCCGGCGGGCCGGCGGCGCCGGTGATCGAGACCAACTCCTCCGCCAACGCCCAGGCCCTGGTGCGGGCCGGGCTGGGCATCGCCGTGCTGGACCCGCTGACGGCCCACGGCGCGCCGCTGCAGGGCGTGCAGGTGCGACCGCTGGACGTCGACATTCCCTTCTTCTTCGGCGTGATCGCGCCCCAGGGCCGGCCGCTGGCGCCGCGCCTGCAGGCGTTGTCCGACGCGCTGCGCGAGGCCGCGCGCGCCCTGCCGGGCTTCGCGGAGCACCCGCCCGCGGCCCACGCCGGACTGCTGCAGGCCGCAGCCGGACTTTCTTCCCCATGAGCACCACGATGGACGACGCGCCTTCCCTTGCCGACACCCCGCCCCCCGCACCGCCCGGCCTGGCCGCGCTGGAGCAGCGCCTGCGCCAGGACCTGCAGTGGCTGTGCCTGCCGGCCCGCCCCTGGGTGCCGCCGTCCACGCGCGACGGCCAGCCGGTGCTGGACGTGGCCATCGTCGGCGGCGGCATGGCCGGCCTCACGCTGTGCGCCTCGCTCGCCCACCTGGGCCTGCGCGCCACCATCTTCGACCAGTCGCCTGCCGGCTTCGAGGGCCCCTGGGCCACCACCGCGCGCATGGAGACGCTGCGCTCGCCCAAGGAGCTGACCGGCCCGGCGCTGGGCCTGCCGGCGCTGACCTTCCGCGCCTGGTACGAGGCGCAGTTCGGCCTGGCGGCTTGGCAGGCGCTGGACAAGATCCCGCGGCTGCAGTGGATGGACTACCTGCGCTGGTACCGGCGCGTGCTGGACCTGGACGTGCGCAACCGCCAGCGCGTGGCCGCGGTGCTGCCGCGCGCCGACGGCGTGGTGCAGCTCGAGCTGGTGGACGAGGACGCCGGCCACACCTGGCGCGTGCTGGCGCGCCACGTGGTACTGGCCACCGGCCGCGACAGCCTGGGCGGCCCCTGGGTGCCGGCCTGGGCGCATGCGCTGCCGCGCACGCGCTGGGTGCATTCGGCGCACGCCTGGGACGGCGCCGCGCTGCGCGGCCTGCGCGTGGCCGTGGTCGGCGGCGGCGCCTCGGCCATGGACGCAGCGGCCACGGCGCTGGAGAACGGCGCCGCGCGCGTGGACCTGCTGATCCGCCGGCGCACGCTGCCGCGCGTCAACAAGGGCAAGGGCGCCGGCAGCCCCGGCATGTCGCACGGCTTCGGCATGCTGCCGGACGCATGGAAGTGGCACTTCCGCCACTACCTGAACCTGCAGCAGGTGCCGCCGCCGCAGGGCAGCACGCTGCGCGTGTCGCGCCACGCCAACGCCTTCTTCCACCTCGGCGCGGGCGCGCGCGGCGCGGCCGAGCGGCCCGACGGCGCGCTGCGCGTGGACACCGACAAGGGCCCGCTGGCGGCCGACTTCCTGATCTTCTGCACCGGTTTTCGCATCGACTGGGAGCAGCGGCCCGAATTCGCCGCGCTGCGCCCGCACGTGCGGCTGTGGCGCGACCGCTTCACCGCGCCCGCGGGCGAGGACGACGAGGAGCTGGCCGAGTCGCCCGACCTGGGCGAGCTGTTCGAGTTCCAGGAGAAGCAGCCCGGCAGCTGCCCCGGCCTGGCGCGCGTGCACTGCTACAACTACGCCGCCGCGCTGTCGCAGGGCGCCGGCGCGGGCGACATCCCGCAGATTACCGACGGCTCGCAGCGGCTGGCGCGCGGCCTGGCCGCGCAGCTGCTGATCGAGGACGCGGCACTGCACTTCGCCGCCATGCAGCGCTACGCCGAGCCGGAACTCGAGGGCCACGAGTGGACCGAGGCGGCGTTCCCCGCCTACGACGAAGGACGCCCGGCGTGACCGGCTGGCTGCTGCGCCGCATCGGCCAGGCCCTGCTGGTCGTGCTGCTGATGACGCTGGTGGTGTTCGTCGGCCTGCACGCGATCGGCAACCCGGTGGACATCCTGATCGGCGACGACATGAACCAGGCCGAGCGCGCCGCCGCCATCGCCCGGCTGGGGCTGGACCAGCCGCTGTGGCGCCAGTACCTGGCCTTCCTCGACGGCGCGCTGCAGGGCGAGCTGGGCAAGAGCTTCGTCTACCACGAGGATGCGATCCGCATCATCCTGCAGCGCCTGCCGGCGACCATGGAGCTGGCCGTGGCCGCCCTGCTGCTGGCGGTGCTGGTCGGCGTACCGCTGGGCCTGTTCGCCGGCATGAAGCCCGAGCACCCGCTGTCGCGCGCGATCATGGCCACCAGCATCGTCGGCTTCTCGCTGCCGGCGTTCTGGGTCGCGCTGATGCTGATCATGGTGTTCAGCGTGCAGCTGGGCTGGCTGCCGGCCGGCGGCCGCGGCGCCACGCGCACGCTGCTGGGCGCCGAGTGGTCCTGGCTGACCTGGGACGGGCTGCAGCACCTGCTGCTGCCGGCCCTGAACCTGGCGCTGTTCAAGGTCTCGCTGGTGCTGCGGCTCACGCGCGCCGGGGTGCGCGAGGTGCTGCCGCAGGACTTCGTGAAGTTCGCACGCGCCAAGGGCCTGGCGCCGGCGCGCGTGGTGCTGGTGCACGTGCTGCGCAACACGCTGATCCCGCTGGTCACGGTGCTGGGGCTGGAGCTGGGCTCGACCATCGCCTACGCCGTCGTGACCGAGACCATCTTCGCCTGGCCGGGCGCCGGCAAGCTGATCCTGGACAGCATCAACGCGCTGGACCGGCCGGTGGTGGTGGCCTACCTGATGGTGGTGGTGGTGATCTTCGTGACGCTGAACCTGGTGGTCGACCTGCTGTACCGGCTGCTCGACCCGCGCGTGCGGCTGGAGGGCGCGCGATGACGGCCGCGGCGACGCGCCCCGCGCGCGAGGATTCCTTCTGGTGGCGCGTGGCCGCCGACTTCCTGCGCTCGCGCATGGCCGTGGCCGGCCTGGCGGTGCTGGCGCTGGTGGTGCTGGCGGCGCTGGCGGCGCCCTGGATCACGCCGCAGAACCCCTACGACCTGATGCAGCTGGACGTGCTGGACGCACGGCTGCCGCCCGGCAGCCGCAACGGCGAGGACAGCTTCACCTACTGGCTGGGCACCGACGGCCAGGGCCGCGACCTGTACTCGGCCATCGTCTACGGCCTGCGCATCAGCCTGCTGGTGGGCGTGGGCTCGGCGCTGGTCGCGGCCGTGCTCGGCACGCTGGTGGGGCTGCTGTCGGCCTACGCCGGCGGCCGCGTCGACGCCGCGCTGATGCGGCTGGTGGACCTGCTGCTGTCCTTCCCCACGATCCTGATGGCGCTGATGATCCTGGCCTACCTGGGCAAGGGCGTCGCCAACGTGGTGCTCACGCTGGTGCTGCTGGAGTGGGCCTACTACGCGCGCACCGCGCGCGGCCAGGCGCTGGTGGAAACGCGGCGCGAGTACGTGGAGGCCGCGCGCGGCCTGGGCCTGCCGCCCTGGCGCATCCTGGTCGGCCACGTGCTGCCCAACTGCCTGCCGCCGCTGCTGGTGATCGGCGCGCTGCAGGTGGCGCGGGCGATCACGCTGGAGGCCACGCTGTCCTTCCTGGGCCTGGGCGTGCCCATCACCGAGCCGTCGCTGGGCCTGCTGATCGCCAACGGCTACCAGTACCTGCTGTCCAGCGAGTACTGGATCAGCGTGTTCCCGGGCATGGCGCTGCTGGCCGCCATCGTCGCGATCAACCTGGTCGGCGACCAGCTGCGCGACGTGCTCAACCCGAGGCTGCAGAAATGAGCGCCGATCCCGCACCGGTGCTGGAGCTGCGCGACCTGCGCACCCGCTTCCACACGCGCGACGGGGTACTGCCGGTGGTCGACGGCGTGTCGTTCACCTTGGCGCGCGGCCAGGTGCTGGGCCTGGTCGGCGAGTCGGGCTCGGGCAAGTCGGTGACCGGCTTCTCGATCATGGGCCTGGTCGACCCGCCGGGCCGCATCGAGGGCGGGCAGGTGCTGTTCGAGGGCCGCGACCTGACGCGGCTGCCGCCCCGGGAGCTGCGCGCGCTGCGCGGCAACCGGATCGCGATGATCTTCCAGGACCCGATGGCCACGCTGAACCCGGTGCTGCGCGTGGACGCGCAGATGGTGGAGGCGGTGCGCGCGCACCGCGCCGTGGACGCCGCGCGGGCGCGCCGGCAGGCTGCCGAGACGCTGGCGCTGATGGGCATCCCCAGCCCCGAGGAACGGCTGCGCGCCTACCCGCACCAGCTGTCCGGCGGCATGCGCCAGCGCGTGGCCATCGCGATCGCGCTGCTGCACCGGCCGGCGCTGATCATCGCCGACGAGCCGACCACGGCGCTGGACGTGACGATCCAGGCGCAGATCCTGTCGGAGATGCAGAAGCTGGTGCACAGCAGCGGTACCGCGATGATCTGGATCAGCCACGACCTGTCGGTGGTGGCCGGCCTGGCCGACGCCATCGCCGTGATGTACGCCGGCCGCATCGTGGAGATGGGCAGCGTGGACGAGGTGCTGGACCATCCGCAGCATCCCTATACCCAGGGCCTGATCGGCAGCCTGCCCAGCGCCAACCGGCGCGGCGCGCGGCTGCGCCAGATCCCCGGCATGGCGCCGCACCTGGCGCGGCTGCCGGCCGGCTGCGCGTTCGCGCCGCGCTGCGCGCGCGCCAGCGCCGGCTGCACCGGGCGCATGCCGGACCTGCTGCCCGCACCCGCCGCGGCGCCCGCGCACCTGGTGCGCTGCATCCATCCGGGAGCGATGGCATGAGCACCGCCCGACCGCCCCAAGGTGCCCGCACCGCCGCCCATCCGGGCGAAGGGACGCCAGTGCGCGCGGCCCGCCCCCCTGAAGACGCCCGCGCCGCCGCCCGTCCGGGCGACGACGGCCCCGCCGGCGCCACCCCGCTGGTGGAGCTGCGCGGCGTGTCCCGGCGCTTCGGCGAGCGCCCGGACGGCTGGCTGGAGCGCGGCCTGCGCCGCCTCGGCCTGGCGCAGCAGCCGCCGGCCGTCACGCACGCGGTGGACGGCGTGGACCTGGCCGTGCGCCCCGGCGAGGTCGTCGGCCTGGTCGGCGAATCGGGCTGCGGCAAGTCCACGCTGGGCCGCATCGCGGCCGGCCTGCTGCCGCCCAGCGACGGCGAGGTGCTGGTGGACGGCCGGCCGCTGGACGCGCTGGGCCCGCGCGAGCGCCTGGCCGCGCGGCTGAAGGTGCAGATGGTGTTCCAGGACCCGTTCGGCAGCCTGAATCCGCGCCTGCGCGTGGCCCGCATCGTCGGCGAGGCGGCGCGGCTGCACGGGCTGGCCGACGCCGCCGGCGAGGACGACTACGTCTGCGCCCAGCTCGAACGCGCGGGGCTGGACCCGAGCCTGCGCCACCGCTACCCGCACCAGTTCAGCGGCGGGCAGCGCCAGCGCATCGGCATCGCGCGCGCGCTGGCGGTCCAGCCCGCCATGCTGGTCTGCGACGAGGCGGTGGCGGCGCTGGACGTGTCGATCCAGGCGCAGATCCTGAACCTGTTCATGGACCTGCGCGACCAGCTCGGGCTGGCCTACCTGTTCATCAGCCACGACCTGGGCGTGATCGAGCACCTGTGCGACCGCGTGGTGGTGATGTACCTGGGCCGCGTGGTCGAGAGCGCGCCGGTGGACGCGCTGTTCGCCGGCCCGCGCCATCCCTACACCCGCGCGCTGCTGCAGGAGATCCCGCGCATCGCCACGCGGCGCGCGCACTTCACGCCGATCCGCGGCGAGATCCCGAGCCCGCTGGCGCCGCCTCCGGGCTGCCATTTCCATCCGCGCTGCCCGCACGCGATGCCGCGCTGCCGCACCGAGGCGCCGGTGCTGCGCGGCGTGGCGCCGCAGCACGCCAGCGCCTGCCATCTGGACGACGGCGGCGCCCTCCCCTGAATGCCTCACCACCTGGAAAGGACGCGCATGCACCCCCGACGACACCACCTCCCCGCCCTGGCCACGCTCGCCGCGGCCCTGCTGGCCACCGCCGGCGCGCAGGCGCAGAACAACCTGGCCATCGGCTTCGCCGACCCGATCTCCTCGGTCGACCCGCAGCTCAACAACCATGCGGGCGACCGCTCGCTGGCGCTGCATTTCTGGGACTCGCTGGTCGCCTCGCGCGACGGCGGCAAGCTGGACCCCGGCCTGGCCGCGAGCTGGAAGACGCTGGACGACAAGACCTGGGAGTTCCGGCTCAACCCCGCCATCAAGTGGCAGGACGGCACGCCGGTGACGGCCGAGGACATCGTGTTCTCGTTCCAGCGCGCGCGCAGCGTGCCCGGCTCGGTGGCTTCGTACGCCGGCGCGCTGCGCACGGTGGAATCGGCCACGGCCAAGGACGCGCACACGCTGGTCGTCAAGACCACGACGCCCAACCCGATGCTGCCGCTGGACATCGCCTCGATCTACGTGGTGAGCAAGCACGTGGGCGAGAAGTCCAGGACGGAGGACTACAACGCCGGCCGCGCCGTCGTGGGCACCGGGCCGTACAAGTTCATCTCCTACGCGCCGGGCGACCGCACGGTGTTCGAGCGCAGCCCGACCTACTGGGGCCCCAAGCCGCAGTGGGACCGGGTGACCTACCGCTTCATCAACAACGGCGCGGCGCGCACCGCGGCGCTGCTGGCCGGCGACGTGGACGTGATCGACAAGGTGGCCGTGACCGACGTCGAGAAGCTGCGCAAGGACCCGAAGGTCAGCGTCTACACCTACCCCGGCCTGCGCGTGCTGCTGCTGCAGCCCACGCTGCGCGCCGGCACCAACGAGTTCATCACCGACAACGCCGGCAAGCCGCTGGAGAAGAACCCGCTGCAGGACGTGCGCGTGCGCCAGGCGCTGTCGGCGGCGATCAACCGCAAGGCAATCGCCGAGCGCATCCTGCAGGGCACGGTGACCGAGGCCAACCAGTGGATGCCCAAGAACAGCTTCGGCTACAACCCGGAGGTCAAGGACATCGCCTACAGCCCCGAGCAGGCCAAGAAGCTGCTGGCCGAGGCCGGCTATCCGCAGGGCTTCTCGATCGCCATCCACGTGCCCGGCGACCGCTATCCGCAGGCGCCCGAGACGGTGCAGGCGGTGGCGCAGTTCTGGTCGCGCGTCGGCGTGAAGACCAAGGTGGAGGTGGTGCCCTGGTCGGTGTATTCGGGCCGCGCCTCGAAGAACGAGTACGCCGTCAGCGTGATCGCCTGGGGCAACGGCACCGGCGAGGCCGGCTACGGCCTGCTGCAGACGCTGGCCAGCTACGACCCCAAGCGCGGCCGCGGCATCAACAACTGGGGCCGCTACAGCAACGAGAACGTGGACAAGGCGCTGGACGCGGCGACCGTGGAGTTCGACGCGCGCCGGCGCGAGGCCATCTTCCGCCACGCCGCCAAGCTGGTGACGGACGACGTGGGCCAGATCCCGCTGTTCCACTACCAGAACATCTGGGCCGCGAAGAAGGGCCTGAAGGTGGAGCCGCTGCTGAGCGACCGCACGACCGCGATGCAGGTCACGCGCGTGGGCGGGTGAGGCCGGCATGCTGCACGCGACGCCTGCCGACGCACTGATCGACGTGCCGCGGCGCATCGCGGCCGAGGGCCTGGCGCCGGGCGAGGAAGTGCTGCTGGCCAGCCGCACCGTGCGCGGGCCGGGCATCGCCTGGACCGCGCAGGTGCGGCTGCGCGCCGACGCCCGGGGCACGGTGGACCTCGGCCGCGACGCGCCGCTGGACGGCAGCTACGCCGGTGTATCGCCCATGGGCCTGCTGTGGTCGCAATCGCCCGAGCGCGCCGGCGCGCCGCGCGAGGTCTTCGCCGCCGAGCCGGCCGCGCCGCTCGCCACCGAGCTGACGCTGCGGCGGGCCGACGGCAGCACCTGGCAGGCCAGCCTGGTGCAGCGCCTGGCCGGGCCCGGCGTCACGCGCCGCGAGGTACGCGAGCGCGGGCTGTCGGGCACGCTGTTCCTGCCGCCGGGGCCGGGCCCGCACCCGGCCGTGATGGTGCTGAACGGCTCGGGCGGCGGCATCAACGAGCCGCGCGCGGCGCTGTACGCCTCGCACGGCTACGCGGCGCTGGCGCTGGGCTACTTCAAGGCGCCGGGCCGGCCGGACTACATCTCCGATACCCACCTGGAGTACTTCGAGACCGCGCTGCAGTGGCTGCACGCTGAGCTGGCGCCGCGGGACGGCTTCGTCGCGCTGTCGGGCCAGTCGCGCGGCGGCGAGCTCGTGCTGCTGCTGGGCGCGCTGCTGCCGGAGCTGGTGTCGGCCGTGATCGGCTACGTGCCCGGCGCCGTGGTGCACAGCGCGCAGAACGCCTGCGACCCGGCCAACGGCCCGGACAGCCGCAACGGCCCGGCCTGGATCTGGCGCGGCCAACCGCTGCCGCACCTGTGGCAGGACAACCGCACCGCCACCTGGGCGCCCTGGGACGAAGGCCCGGAGCCGCGCCGCCACGCCAACGCGCTGCTGACCGCGCTGCAGGACGCCGACGCCGTGGAGCGCGCGCGCATCCGCGTGGAGCGCATCCGCGGCCCGGTGCTGCTGCTGTCCGCCAGCGACGACGGCTCCTGGCCGTCCAGCCTGTACGGCCGCATGGTGGCCGAGCGGCTGGCGCAGCACGGCCATCCGTACCCGGTCCGGCACCTGGATTTCGAGGGCGCCGGCCATTCCATCGTGTTCCCCTACGTGCCGACCACGCAACTCGTGTACGCCCACCCGGTGTCCGGCCGGCTCAGCACCACGGGCGGCGCGCCGGCGCCCAACGCGCACGCCGACGAGGCCTCCTGGGCCGCCGTGCGCGACTTCCTGCAACACGCCACCGCCGCGCCGCGGCCCACGCCATGACGACCATCACCACCCCCGACCTGATCGACGCGCTCGTGCCGCTGCCGGCCGGCACGCCTGCGCACGCCGTGCGCCACCAGCGCGACAAGGTCGTCGCCGCCACCCAGGGCAGCTACGAGCGGCTGTTCGACCCGGCGCTGCCGGGCCTGGCGCTGGCCGAGCGGCTGCTGGTGGCGCACGACATCGCGCGGCGCGCGGGCGGCGCCGCGCTGCAGGCCCACTACCGCGAACGGCTGCTGGCGCTCGGCACGCCGTCGCCCGCGCAGCAGGCCGCGCTGGACGGCCGGCCCCTGCTCGCCGCCGGCGACGCGCGGCTCGCGGAGATCCTGCGCTTCGCCGCGGTGCTGGCCGAGCGCCCGGTGGAAGGCGACCAGGCGGCACTGCTGCGCCTGCCGGCCGCCGGCCTGGACACGCCGGCCGTGGTGGCGCTGGCCCAGCTGATCGCCTTCGTGGCCTACCAGGTGCGGGTGGCGGCCGGCCTGTCGGCCATCGCGGCGGACAACGCGGCGAGCGCGCAGGAGCCCGCCGGCGCGCCCGCCGCCCCGGCGGAGCCCTTCGTGCATCCCGCCCACCTGCCCAAGCCCGGCGAGCCGCTGCGCATCAACGGCTACACCAGCGAGACGCTGGAATGGAAAGCCTGGCTGCCGGTGCTGGACCTGGCCGAGGCCACGCCCGAGCAGCTGGCCGTGCTGGAGGGCAGCCATCCCAAGGCCAAGAGCAGCGACTACTACCGGCTGCTGGTGCTGCAGCCGGCCATCCTGCAGGAGCGCGCGACCGTCTTCAACGCCATCATGTACGCGCCGGGCGGCCTGTCGCGCGCCGAGCGCGAGCTGGCCAGCACGGTGGTCTCGCGCGTCAACGGCTGCGTCTACTGCGCGTCGGTGCACGCGCAGCGCTTCGAGCAGCTGGCCAAGCGCAACGACGTGATCGCCCAGGTGTTCACCGAGCCGCAGGGCGCCGGCACCACCCCGCGCGAGCGCGCCATCGTGGCGGCGTCGATCGCGCTGACGCGCACGCCGGCCGCCTTCGGCGCCGCGCAGCTGCAGCCGCTGCGCGCGGCCGGGCTGTCGGCGCTGGAGATGCTGGACCTGGTGCACGCCATCGCGATCTTCGCGTGGGCGAACCGGCTGATGCTGAACCTGGGCGAGCCGGTGTTTCCTGCGGCGGGATGAGCCGGCTGTTCCGGTCGCGGGGGCCGGCTGCCCCGCCCGTTCGCCGTGCCCTGCTCGCGCTGGCCGCGGTGCTGCTGGCCGGCTGCGCCGGCGCGCCGCCGGCGCCCGCTCCTGATTCCGCACCGCCACCGGCCGCCACGGCCACCACGCTGCGCGTGATCGCGTTCAACGATTTCCACGGCCACCTGGAGCCGGCCGGCCTGGGCCTGGCGTTGCCCGATCCGCGCCGGCCCGGCACCGCGCTGCGCGTGGCCGCCGGCGGCGCGGCGCCGCTGGCCGGCCTGGTGGCCGCGCTGCGGCAGGACGCGCCGCACAGCGTGGTGGTCAGCACCGGCGACCTGGTGGGCGCGGCGCCGCTGGTGTCGGCGCTGTTCCGCCACGAGAGCACGGTGGAGGCGATGAACCAGCTGGGCCTGGACGTGGCCACCGCCGGCAACCACGAGTTCGACGCCGGCGCGGCCGAACTGCAGCGCCTGGTGGCCGGCGGCTGCGCCGCCAGCCGCCCCGGCGAGCCCAGCCAGAGCTGCGCGCGCGGCGGCCGCTATGCCGGCGCCCGCTTCGCGATGGTGCTGGCCAACGTGCGCGACGCCGCCGGCCACCCCTTGTTCGCCCCGGCCTGGGTGCAGCGCTACGGTGGCGTGGCGGTGGGCTTCATCGGCGCGGTCACGCGCACCACGCCGGGCATCGTCGTGCCCTCGGGCGTGGCCGGGCTGCGCTTCGAGGACGAGGCCGAAGCGATCAACCGCAGCGCCGACGCGCTGCAGGCCCAGGGGGTCAAGGCCATCGTCGCGCTGGTCCACGAGGGCGGCGCGCTGGCCCGCCCGGCCGACGGCGCACCGGCCGACTGGAACGACCCGCGCTGCCCCGGCCTGCGCGGGCGCATCGTCGACATCGTGCAGCGGCTGTCGCCGCAGGTCGACCTGGTGCTCAGCGCCCACACCCACCAGGGCTACAACTGCCTGGTCGACGGCCGGCCGGTGCTGCAGGCCTACGCCCAGGGCCGCGGCGTGTCGGTGGCCGACCTGGTGCTCGACCCGGCCACCGGCGACGTGGACCGCGCCCGCACCCGCACGCGCAACCTGCCGGTGCTCAACGCGCTGAGCGAGCCCGACGCGCGCCAGGCCCTGCTGGCGGCCGAGCCGGCGCCCTGGGGCCCGGCGCTGCGCCACGTCCGGCCTGACGAGGCGGTGGCCGGCATCGTGGCCGGCTATGCCGCCGCGGCCGCGCCGCGCGCCCAGCGGCCGGTGGGCCGCATCGCCGCCGGCTTCGACCGCCAGGGCCGCACCGACAGCGCTGCCGGCCGGCTGGTGGCCGACGCCCAGCTGGCCGCCACCCGCGCGCCCGAGCACGGCGGCGCCCAGCTGGCGCTGATGAACCCCGGCGGTGTGCGCACCGACCTGGCCTGCCACGGCACGCCGCCATGCACCGTCACCTATGGCGACGCGTTCGCGATGCAGCCCTTCGGCAACAGCCTGGTGGTGATGACGCTGACCGGCGCCGAGCTGAAGACGCTGCTGGAAGGCCAGCAGCCGCCAGGCCGCGCCGCGCCCAGTTTTCTGCAGCCCTCGGCCGGCTTCGGCTACCGCTGGCAGGCCGGCGCCCCGCCCGGCCAGCGGGTGCGCGACATGCGGCTGCACGGCCGGCCGATCGGCCCGCAGGACACGCTGCGTATTGCCGTCAACAGCTTCATGGCCGAGGGCGGCGACGGCCTGTGGATGCTCACCCAGGGCCGCGAGCGCATCGGCGGCGCCCAGGACCTCGATGCGCTGCTGGCCTACCTGCAGGTCAGCACGCCCGAGCCCACCCAGATGCGCATCGTCTGGGAAGATTGAGAACCTGCGAACCGATCTTCCGGGACCCGGCAGCGAGCGCCCTCTGCTACCGGTTCAGCGAGGCCACCATGCATGACACCCGCCGGCATCGTCACCGTGCAGATACCGCTGGACGCGCGGAAGCTCGGCAACCGTGGAACCACGACACGGCGTAACTGGGAGGGTTCTGTCTGCCCCGCTCAACACGCAAGGCCGGTTAGAGACGACGGACCACGCGCAGCGACTGCAACTGCGGCTGTAGCCCGCGCATCTCAAGTCTTCTTAGGTCGCTGCACGAAAGCCAGGACCTCGCCCATGATCCCGCGCCGGAAGACCAGCACGCAGACCACGAAGATCAGGCCGGTCACCATGGTCACGGATTCGCCCAGGGTGGTGAACCACTCGATGCCGGTCAGCGAGGCCAGGGCGTTGCCCATCTCGCCGATCTTGTTCTCCAGCATCACGACCACGGCCGCGCCGACCAGCGGGCCCGACAGCGTGCCCAGGCCGCCCAGCAGCGTCATCAGGATCACGCCGCCGGAGGCCGTCCAGTGCACGTCGGTCAGCGTGGCGAAGCCCAGCACCAGCGTCTTCAGCGAGCCGGCCAGCCCGGCCAGCGCGGCCGACAGCACGAAGGCCAGTAGCTTGAAGCGGTGCGTGTCGTAGCCCAGCGAGATCGCGCGCGGCTCGTTTTCCTTGACGCCCTTGAGCACCTGGCCGAACGGCGAATGGATGGTGCGCACGATCAGCGCGAAGGCGCCGGCCACGATGGCCAGCGTCACGAAGTACATGGTCAGGTCGTCCTGCAGCGACAGCACGCCGAACAGCTTGCCGCGCGGCACGCCCTGCAGCCCGTCCTCGCCGCCGGTGAACTTGGCCTGCAGCGCGACGAAGAACACCATCTGCGCCAGTGCCAGCGTGATCATCGCGAAGTAGATGCCCTGGCGGCGGATCGCCAGCACGCCGAACAGCCAGCCCAGCAGCGCGCCGGTGGCCGTGCCCAGCACCAGGCCGACTTCCGGGGTCACGCCCCAGACCTTCATCGCGTGCCCGGCCACGTAGGCCGAGCCGCCCAGGAAGGCCGCATGCCCGAACGACAGCAGCCCGGTGTAGCCCAGCAGCAGGTTGAAGGCCGAGGCGAACAGCGCGAAGCACAGCAGCTTCATCATGAAGACCGGGTACGCGCCGAGGAAGGGCGCGGCGATCAGCGCCAGCAGCAGCAGGCCGTAGCCGATGGAACTCTTGCTCATTTCTCTTTCCCGAACAGGCCCGCGGGGCGGATGAGCAGCACGACGGCCATGATGATGAAGACCACCGTGGACGAGGCCTCGGGATAGAACACCTTGGTCAGCCCTTCGACCACGCCCAGCCCCAGGCCGGTCAGGATGGAGCCCATGATGGAGCCCATGCCGCCGATCACGACCACGGCGAACACCACGATGATCAGGTTCTGCCCCATCAGCGGAGAGACCTGGATCACCGGGGCGGCCAGCACGCCGGCGAAGGCCGCCAGCGCCACGCCGAAGCCGTAGGTCAGCGTGATCATCAGCGGCACGTTGACGCCGAAGGCCTCCACCAGGCGCGGGTTCTCGGTGCCGGCGCGCAGGTAGGCGCCGATGCGCGTCTTCTCGATCAGGTACCAGGTGGCCACGCAGACCACCAGCGAGGCCACCACCACCCAGGCGCGGTAGTTGGGCAGCATCATGAAGCCCAGGTCGGTGGCCCCCTGCAGCGCGTCGGGCGTGTCGTAGGACAGGCCCGAGACGCCGTAGATCGAGCGGAACACGCCCTCGATCACCAGCGTCAGGCCCAGCGTCAGCAGCAGGCCGTACAGGTGGTCGAGCTTGTAGATCCAGCGCAGCAGCAGCCGTTCGATCAGGATGCCGAACAGGCCGGCCACCAGCGGCGCGACGATCAGCATCGGCCAGTAGCCCACCTCCCAGTACTCCATGGCCATCCAGGTGACCACCGCGCCCATCATGAACAGCGCGCCGTGCGCGAAGTTGATGACGTTCAGCAGCCCGAAGATCACCGCCAGCCCCAGGCTCAGGATCGCGTAGAAGGAGCCGTTGACCAGGCCCAGCAGCAGCTGGCTCAGCAAGGCGGGCATGGAGATCGTCATCGCCGGCTCAGCTGGTTACTTCCACAGCGCGCACTTGGACTCGGCCTTGGTCGTGTAGACCTCCTCGCCCTTCAGCCGGGTAACCACCTTGTAGTAGTCCCAGGGCTGCCTGGACTCGGACGGCGACTTCACCTGCATCAGGTACATGTCGTGCACGAAGCGGCCATCGGGGCGCACCTGGCCCTTGGCGTAGAAATCGTCGATCGGCGTCTTCTTGATGTATTCGATGACCTTGTCGGCATCGACCGTCTTCACCGCCGCCACGGCTTTCAGATAGGTCGTCACGGCCGAGTAGTTGGCCGCCTGGAGGTCGGTCGGCATGCGCTTGGTCTTGTCGAAGAACCTCTTGCCGAAGGCACGCGTGCTGTCGTCCAGGTTCCAGTCCCAACTGGTGGTCAGCAGCAGGCCCTCCGTGTTCTTCAGGCCCAGGCTGTGCACGTCGCTGTTGAACACCAGCAGGCCGGCCATCTTCATGGTCTTGCCGATGCCGAACTCGCGCGCGGCCTTGACCGCGCTGACGAAGTCGCCGCCGGCGTTGGCCAGGCCCAGGATCTGCGCCTTGGAGTTCTGCGCCTGCAGCAGGAAGGACGAGAAGTCCGAGGCGTTGAGCGGCGTGCGCACGCTGCCGACCACGGTGCCACCCTTCTCCTTGACGACGCGGGCGGTGTCGGCCTCCAGCGCATGGCCGAAGGCGTAGTCGGCCGTCAGGAAGAACCAGCTCTTGCCGCCCTGCGCCACCACGGCGCTGCCGGTGCCCTTGGCCAGCGCCACGGTGTCGTAGGCGTAGTGCACGGTGTAGGGACTGCACTGCTCGTTGGTCAGCACCGAGCTGCCGGCCCCGTTGACGATGTAGACGCGCTTCTTCTCCTCGGTGACCTTGGCCATGGCCAGGGCCGCGCCGGAGTTGGTGCCGCCCAGCAGCATGGACAGGTTCTGCGTGTCGATCCACTCGCGCGCCTTGGTGGCGGCGATGTCGGCCTTGTTCTGGTGGTCGGCCGACAGCAGCTCGATCGGCAGGCCGTTGACCTTGCCGCCGAAATCGTCGATGGCCATCTGGACGGCGATGGCGCCATTCTTGCCATCCCCGTCGGAATACAGGCTGGACATGTCGGTGATGAAGCCGATGCGAACCTTGTCCTGGGCATGGGCGGCGCCGACGGCGCAGCAGGCGGCGAGCGCCAGGGCGGAGAGCGGGTATTTGGCAGTCATGGCGGTCTTCAGGAACGGGCAGGCAATGGCGCGGCCGCGCTTACTTCCACAGCGCGCACTTGGACTCGGCCTTGGTCGTGTAGACCTCCTCGCCCTTCAGCCGGGTAACCACCTTGTAGTAGTCCCAGGGCTGCTTGGACTCGGACGGCGACTTCACCTGCATCAGGTACATGTCGTGCACGAAGCGGCCATCGGGGCGCACCTGGCCCTTGGCGTAGAAATCGTCGATCGGCGTCTTCTTGATGTACTCCATGACCTTGTCGGAGTCCGCCGTCTTGGTGGCCGCCACGGCCTTCAGGTAGGTCATCGTCGCCGAGTAGTTGGCCGCCTGGACGTCTGTCGGCATGCGCTTGGTCTTGTCGAAGAACTTCTTGCCGAACGCGCGCGTCTTGTCGTCCAGGTTCCAGTCCCAGCTGGTGGTCAGCAGCAGGCCCTCGGTGTTCTTCAGGCCCAGGCTGTGCACGTCGGTGGTGAACACCAGCAGGCCGGCCATCTTCATGGTCTTGGTGATGCCGAACTCGCGCGCCGCCTTGACCGCGCTGATGAAGTCGCCGCCGGCGTTGGCCAAGCCCAGGATCTGCGCCTTGGAGTTCTGCGCCTGCAGCAGGAAGGACGAGAAGTCCGAGGCGTTGAGCGGCGTGCGCACGCTGCCGACCACGGTGCCGCCCTTCTCCTTGACGACGCGGGCGGTGTCGGCCTCCAGCGCATGGCCGAAGGCGTAGTCGGCCGTCAGGAAGAACCAACTCTTGCCGCCGCCGTCGACCACGGCCGCCCCGGTGCCCTTGGCCAGCGCCACGGTGTCGTAGGCGTAGTGCACGGTGTACGGGCTGCACTGCTCGTTGGTCAGGGCCGAGCTGCCGGCGCCGTTGACCATGTAGACGCGCTTCTTCTCCTCGGCGACCTTGGCCATGGCCAGCGCGGCGCCGGAGCTGGTGCCGCCCACCAGCATGGACAGGTTCTGCGTGTCCATCCATTCGCGCGCCTTGGACGCGGCGATGTCGGCCTTGTTCTGGTGGTCGGCGGTCAGCAGTTCGATGGGCTGGCCCAGCACCTTGCCGCCGAAGTCGTCGATGGCCATCTGGATCGCGAGCGCGCCGTTCTTGCCGTCGACGTCGGAATACAGGCTGGACATGTCGGTGATGAAGCCGATCCTGACCTGGGCGGTGGCCTGGGTGGCGAAGCCGGCAGCGGCCAGCAGCAGCGCGAGCGGGGTCAGTTGACGTGTCATGGAGATCTCCTGGAGGTTGCGGTCACGGACAACGGGTTCAGACGCCGAGCAACTCGTTCAGCACGGGCATCTTCTGTGCGAGCTCGGCGGCGGCGAAGTGCTCCACCATGCGGCCGTGCTCCATCACGTAGAAGCGGTCGGCCAGCGGCGCGGCGAAGCGGAAGTTCTGCTCCACCATCACGATGGTGTAGCCCTTGGCGCGCAGCGCGGTGATCATGCGCGCCAGCGCCTGCACGATCACCGGCGCCAGCCCTTCGGAGATCTCGTCGAGCAGCAGCAGCTTGGCGCCGGTGCGCAGGATGCGCGCCACCGCCAGCATCTGCTGCTCGCCGCCGGACAGGCGCGTGCCCTGGCTGTGGCGCCGCTCGGCCAGGTTCGGGAACATCGCGTAGATCTCCTCGACCGTCATGCCCGCCGGCATGCCCTTGAGCTCCGGCGGCAGCAGCAGGTTCTCCTCGCACGACAGGCTGGCGAAGATGCCGCGCTCCTCCGGGCAGTAACCCACGCCCAGGTGCGCGATGCGGTGCGTGGGCAGGCCCATGGTCTCGGTGCCGTGGATGCGCACCGAGCCTTCGCGCCGGCCCGTCAGGCCCAGCACCGCGCGCATGGTGGTGGTGCGGCCGGCGCCGTTGCGCCCCAGCAGCGTGACCACCTCGCCCGGCTGCACCACCATGTCCACGCCGTGCAGCACGTGCGATTCGCCGTACCAGGCCTGCAGGCCCTTGATCTCCAGCGCCGGGGCCCCCATCAGTGCGCCCCTTGCAGCTCGCCGTCGGCCGTGCCCATGTAGGCCTCCATGACCTGCGGGTTCTTCGAGACCTCGGCGTACGGCCCCTCGGCCAGCACGGCACCGCGCTGCAGCACGGTGATGGTGTCGGCGATGGTGGAGACCACGCCCATGTTGTGCTCCACCATCAGGATGGTGCGGCCGGCCGAGACCTTCTTGATCAGCTGCGCGACGCGGTCCACGTCCTCGTGGCCCATGCCCTGGGTGGGCTCGTCCAGCAGCATCAGCTCGGGCTCCATGGCCAGCGTGGTGGCGATCTCCAGCGCGCGCTTGCGGCCGTAGGGCAGGTTGACCGTAACCTCGCTGGCGAGATCAGCCAGGCCGACCTGGTCCAGCAGGTCCTCGGCCTCGCCGTTCAGCCGGTCGAGCTGGCGCTCGCTGCGCCAGAAGTGGTAGGACCAGCCGAGCTTGCGCTGCAGCGCCAGGCGCACGTTCTCCAGCAGCGTCAGGTGCGGGAACACGGCGGAGATCTGGAACGAGCGGATCACCCCGCGCCGCGCGATCTGCGCCGGCCGCTCGCGCGTGATGTCCTGGCCGTTGAAGGTGATGGTGCCGGCGGTCGGTTCGAGGAACTTGGTCAGCAGGTTGAAGCAGGTGGTCTTG
Source organism: Pseudorhodoferax sp. (assembly GCF_047601025.1). Taxonomy (NCBI): domain Bacteria; kingdom Pseudomonadati; phylum Pseudomonadota; class Betaproteobacteria; order Burkholderiales; family Comamonadaceae; genus Pseudorhodoferax; species Pseudorhodoferax sp. The sequence continues at coordinate 3,584,127 of NZ_JASGJZ010000001.1, read as the reverse complement.
CCCGCGCCGTTGGGGCCGATCAGCGCGTGGATGCTGCCACGCCGGACCGAGAGATTGACGTTGCTGACCGCGGTGAAGCCCTTGAACTCCTTGGAGAGATCCCTGGTTTGCAGAATGATGTCCGCCAATTTGCCCGAGCCTTCCGCCTTGCATCCGTTGAGGGCCCGTCCCCTGGGACGGCGCTTTGCGGGGGCGACTGTACGAGCGCGCTCTCGCGTGCCGCACTAGGAAAAACGCCAATGCTGCACTGCGAAAAGGCGGTGATTTCAGGCTGGCGCGGCTCGCTTTGTCGCCAGGCCTGCAAGCTTGACGCGAAGCTGACGGAAACGCCGGCGCCAACGCCTCAATGCGCCCCGGCCGCGGCCTCCGCGCCGCCGGCGCCCGCCTGCCGCGGCCGCGTCACCCAGACCAGCGGGATCAGCAGCATGAACAGCACCGCCGAGCCGTAGAACACGTCGTTGGCCGCGAGCATGAAGGCCTGCTGGTCGACCAGGCGGTTGAGCTGCGCCAGCGCCTGGTCGGCCGAGCCGACACCCTGGAACAGCTGCAGCGCCTGCCGGGCGGCCTCGTCGCCCTGCTGCAGGTGCTCGACGAGCTGCGCATGGTGCAGCGCGGCCCGGTTCTCCCACAGCGTAGTGGAGACGGACGTCCCGATGGCGCCGGCCGTGATGCGCACGAAGTTGGTCAGGCCCGAGGCGGCCGGCATGCGCTCCGGCGCGATGCCCGACAGCGTGATCGTCGACAGGGGGATGAAGAAGAAGGCCATCGCCACGCCCTGGATCAGCGTGGGGACCAGGATCGTGCCCATGTCGGCCTGCGTGTTGAAGCGCGAGCGCATCCACAGCACCACCCCGAACACGAGGAAGGCGAAGGTCGCGTAGCGCCGCGGGTCGACGCGCGCGACGGTCTTGCCGACGATGGGCGAGAGCAGCAGCGCCAGCAGCCCCACGGGCGCGGTGACCAGGCCGGCGTCGGTGGCGGTGTAGCCCATGAACTGCTGCAGCCACAGCGGCAGCAGCACCACGTTGCCGAAGAACAGCCCGTAGCCGACCGAGGTGGCGACCGTGCCGCCCCAGAAATTGCGCAGGGCGAACAGCTTGAGGTCGACGACCGGATGCGCCTCCGTCAGCTCCCACACCAGGAAGGCCGCGAAGGCGACCGCGGCCAGCGCGGCCAGCGTGACGATCAGGCCGGAGTGGAACCAGTCGTGCTCCTTGCCCAGGTCCAGCATCATCTGCAGCGCGCCGACCCAGACCACCAGCAGGGCGAGGCCGACGGCGTCGATCGGCAGCTTGCGGATCGTGCTCTCGCGCGGCGCGTAGATGCGCCAGCTCGCCAGCGCGGCCAGCACGCCGACCGGCACGTTGATGTAGAAGATCCAAGGCCAGGAGATGTTGTCGGTGATCCAGCCGCCCAGCAGCGGCCCGACCACGGGAGCCACCAGCACGGTCATGGACCACATCGCCATGGCGCTGCCGGCCATGGCGCGCGGGTAGCTGCCCAGCAGCATCGACTGCGACAGCGGGATCATCGGCCCGGCCACGAAGCCCTGCACCGCGCGCATGGCGATCAGCGCCGGCATGCTGGGCGCCAGGCCGCACATCCAGGACGCCAGCACGAACAGCAGCACGCTGGCCACGAACAGCCGCACCTGGCCGAAGCGCTGCGACAGCCAGCCGGTCAGCGGCACCGAGATCGCATTGGCCACCGCGAAGCTGGTGATGACCCAGGTGCCCTGGTTCGGGCTCACGCCCAGGTCGCCGGCGATCGCGGGCAGCGACACGTTCGCGATCGAGGTGTCCAGCACGTTCATGAAGGTCGCGGCCGACAGCGCGAGCGTGCCCCACATGCGGGCGGAGCCCTGCAGCGGCGCGTGCGGTACGGGAGGAGTGGCGGACATGGCGGGTGGCCTGCGCCGTGCCTCAGTGGGCCGGCGCGGCGGCGACGGCCGCCGCCGCGCGGCCCAGGTTGGCCGCGATCACCTGCTGCACCGCGTCGTCGGCGCCGCGGTCGGCCTCGGCGTAGACGCCGGTGGTGGACAGTGGCGCGCCGCGCGGCGCCTCGGCCAGCGCCGGGCCGTCGTGCGTCACGTCCACGGTCGCGACCATGGACAGGCCCACGCGCAGCGGATGCTGGGCCAGCTGCTGCGGGTCCAGCGCCACGCGCACCGGCACGCGCTGGACGACCTTGATCCAGTTGCCGGTGGCGTTCTGCGCCGGCAGCAGCGCGAAGGCGGCACCGGTGCCCACGCCCAGGCCGGCCACGGTGCCGTCGTACACGACCTTCTTGCCGTACAGGTCGGCCGTCAGCTTGACGGGCTGGCCGATGCGGATGTTGCGCAGCTGCACTTCCTTGAAGTTGGCGTCGACCCAGAGCTGGTCCAGCGGCACGATGGACATCAGCGGCGTGCCGGCGGCCACGCGCTGGCCGAGCTGCACCGTGCGCTTGGCCACGAAGCCCTCGACCGGCGCCGGCAGCACCGTGCGGCGCGAAGCCAGGTAGGCCTCGCGCATCCTGGCGGCCGCGGCCTGCACGGACGGATGCCCGGCCACGCCGGTGCCTTCGGTCATGGCCTGGTTGCTGCCCAGCTGCTCGCGCGCGGCGACCCCGGCGGCCTGCGCCGCCGTCACGCCGGCCTGCGCCGCCGACAGCGCGGCCTGCGCGTTGGCGAGCTGGGTGCGCGCGTGCTCGAGTTCCTCGCCCGAGACCGCGCCGTTGCCGGACAGCGCCTCGCGCCGGTTCAGGTCTTCCCGCGCACGCGCGACTTCGGACTGCGCGCGCGTGACCTCGGTGCGGGCGCGCGCCACGTCGGCCTCGCGCAGCGACACCTGGGCCGCCAGCGCGCCGTTGTTGGCGTACAGCGTGCGCACCTGCCGCACCGTCTGCGCCAGGTTGGCCTCGGCCTGCTCCAGCGCCACGCGCGCGTCGGCCGGGTCGAACCTGACCAGCGGCTGGCCGGCCCGCACGCGGTCGGTCTCGTCGGCCATGATGGCCATCACGGTGCCGCCGATCTGCGGCGTGATCTGCACCACGTTGCCCTGCACGTAGGCGTTGTCGGTGTCCTCGTAGTGGCTGGCGACCAGCCATTCGTAGGCCGCGAAGCCCAGGCCGCCGAGCACGACGACGGCGGCAATCGCCGTCAGCGCCTTGCGGCGCTTGCCGGGCGTCCCGGCGGCGGAGGAAGAGGTGGAGGTGTTCATGGTCGGTTTCTGCGGGAAGCGTTCGGAAGGATCGGTTCAGCGGCGCGCCAGCGGCGTGCCGGGCAGCGGCTCGACGGCCACGCCGCCGCCCAGCGCGTGGGCCAGCTGGGCCTGCACGTCGAGCGCGCGCGCGGCCAGTTCGACCTGCTGGCGGCGCTGGGCCAGCACCGAGGATTCGGCCGTCAGCACCTGCAGGTAGTTGCCCAGCCCGGCGCGGTAGCGCTGCAGCGCGATGCCGTAGGCGCCTTCCGCGGCCTGCTGCGCGGCGGCCTGCTCGCGCTGCTGCAGCGCCACCGAGCGCGCCGAGGCCAGTTGGTCCGCGACCTCGCGCACCGCGCCGACGATGGCGCCGTTGTAGCTCTCGACGGCGGCGTCCAGGTCGGCCGTCCTGCCGGCCAGGTTGGCGCGCAGCCGGCCGGCGTCGAACAGCGGCAGGTGCAGCGCCGGGCCGATGCCCCACTGCAGGCTGCCGGCCTGCAGCAGGTTGTTCAGGCCGATGCTGGACAGGCCGGCGAAGCCGGTCAGGCTGATGTTGGGATAGAACTGCGCGCGCGCCGCGCCGACGTCCTGCACCGCGGCTTCGACGCGCCAGCGCGCGGCCGCCACGTCGGCGCGGCGGCCCAGCAGGTCGGCGGGCAGCGCGGCCGGCAGCGCCGGCGCCGGCAGCGCCGCCACGGACGGCGCGGCATCGGCCAGCGCGTCGGGCGGCAACGCGGCCAGCGCGGCCAGCGCGTGGCGCGCCAGCGTGCGCTGCTCGCGCAGCGCCTCGATCTGCTGGCGCGTCTCGGGCAGGCCGCCTTCGGCCTGGTACTGCTCCATGCGCGTGTCCAGGCCGGCCGACACACGGTCGATCACCAGCGTGCGCTGCTGCTCGCGCTGGGCCAGCGTGCGCTCGGCCACGGCCAGCAGGTCCTGCGTGCGCGCCAGCTGCAGCCAGCCGCGCACGATCTGCTGGGCCAGCAGCGCCCGCGCGGCCTGGGCGTCGGCGGCGGCCGCGCGGGCGCTGCCCAGCGCGGCCTGCAGGGCCGCGCCGTTGCGGCCGAAGAAGTCCAGCTCCCAGCTGCCGGACAGCTGCAGCAGCCCGGTCTCGCGCACCGAGCCGGCCAGCGGCGCCGGGACGGCCCCCGTTTCGGTGTAGCGCTGGCGCGTGAGGTTGGCGTCGGCGTTCAGCTGCGGCAGCAGCGTGGCGTCGGCGGCCTCGGCCGCGGCCTGCGCGCGCGCCAGGCGGGCGCGCGCCAGGCCGAGGCTGGGGCTGCCGGCCAGTGCCTGGTCGACCAGGCGGTCCAGCGCCGGATCGCCGAAGGCGCGCCACCAGTCGGCGGCGACTTCGGCGTCGGCCTGCGCCGGTGCGTCGGCCGGCGCAGGTGCACCGGCCGTCGGCAGGCCGACGCTGGCGGCCTCGCGCAGTTGCGCATGCGGCGCGATGCCGCCGGGATTGGCGCAGCCGGCCAGCGCCAACGCGAGCAGCGCCGGCAACAGCGCCCGGCGCGCGGAGAAACAGGAGTTCATGGATTCTTCTTTCCGGTGCAGCCTTGCTGCGCGTTGTCCAGGACGCGCGACAGGAAGCTCTTGAGCAACAGCCATTCCTCGCGCGAGAAGCCGGCCAGGTAGGCGTTCTGCACGCGGCTCAGCGCGACGGGGATCCGCTCGGCCACGGCGCGGCCCTGCTCCGTCAGCGCGAGGCGCACGACGCGGCGATCCTGCGCGCAGCGCTCGCGCTGGCACAGGCCCTTGCCCTCCAGGCGGTCGAGCAGCCGCGTCATGGCGCCGGCGTCGAGCTCGCACAGGCGTGCCAGCTCGGCCACCGTGGTGCCCTGGTGCACGTACAGCTTGAACAGCGGCACCCATTGGGCATGGGTCAGGCCGCTGGGCTCCAGCTCGCGCTCCACGGCGGCCGTCACGGCGCACAGGATGCGCCGCATCAGGTAGCCCACGCTGTCGTTCGGGTTGTAGCTGCCAGGCTCATAGAACGCGGCCGGTGGCCCGCGCCGCGCGGAATCGGAACTGTCCTCGCTCATGGCCGGCGAATATATTTGCCTAGGCAAATATTGTCAACAGCACTAATTGCCCAGGCAAGTTCCCCGGCACGGCTGGCTACACTCTCGGTCCATGCCTTCTCCTGCTCCATCGGCGGCCGAACCGGCCAAGGGTTCGCCGCGGTCGCTGCGCGGCCTGCTGCCGTTCCTCGCGCCCTACCGCGGCCACATCGCGCTGGCCGGCCTGTTCCTCGTGCTGGCGGCCGGCGCGACGCTGGTGTTCCCGCTGGCGCTGCGCGGGCTGATCGACAACGGCCTGGCCAGCGGCACCGGGCCGTCGGCCGGCGAACGGCTGGTGGCGCTGCGCACGCATTTCTTCGGGCTGTTCGCGGTGGCGGCGGCGCTCGGCCTGTTCTCGGCCGGGCGCTACTACATGGTCAGCTGGCTCGGCGAGCGCGTGACCGCGGACCTGCGCAACGCCGTCTATTCCCACGTGGTGCGCCAGAGCCCGGAGTTCTTCGAGACCACGCAGACCGGCGAGGTGCTGTCGCGCCTGACCGGCGACACCACGCTGGTGCAGAGCGTGGTCGGCTCCTCGCTCAGCGTGGGCCTGCGCAACGCGGTGATGGGCGTCGGCGCGCTGGCCATGCTGGTCTGGACCAACCCCTACGTGATGACGCAGGTGCTGGGCATCCTGGTGCTGGTGGTGCTGCCGACGGTGTGGTTCGGCCGGCGCGTGCGCCGGCTCTCGCGCGCCAGCCAGGACCGCGTGGCCGATTCCAGCGCGATCGCGGCCGAGGTGCTGAACGCGATCCCGGTGGTGCAGAGCTACACGGCCGAGGACCGCGAGGCGGCGCGCTTCACCCAGTCCACGCAGAACGCCTTCCACACCGCCGTGCGGCGCACGCGGGCGCGGGCGGTGCTGGTGGCCTTCATCATCATCGCCACCTCAGCCGCGCTGCTGTGGGGGCTGTTCCAGGGCACGCAGGCGGTGATGCGCGGCGACATCTCGGCCGGCCACCTGGGGCAGACCGTGGTCTACGTGATCATCCTAGCCGGCGCCTTCGGCGCGCTCAGCGAGGTCTATGGCGACCTGCTGCGCGCGGCCGGCGCGACCGAGCGGCTGATGGAGCTGCTGCACAGCGAGTCGCCGATCGCCTCGCCGCCGCGGCCAGTCGAACCGCCGGCCGGCACGGCCGGCAGCCGCGTGGCGCTGGAGCACCTGACCTTCCACTACCCGTCGCGGCCCGGGCAGGCCGCGCTGGCCGACTTCAGCCTGGCCGTCGAGCCGGGCGAGACCGTGGCGCTGGTCGGCGCCAGCGGCGCCGGCAAGAGCACGGTGTTCCAGCTGCTGCTGCGCTTCTACGACCAGGACAGCGGGCGCATCCTGATCGACGGCGTGCCCACGCGCGAACTGGCGCTTCAGGCGCTGCGCGCGCGCATCGGCATCGTGCCGCAGGATCCGGTGCTGTTCTCCACCAGCGCGCGCGAGAACATCCGCTACGGCCGGCCGGACGCCAGCGACGCCGAGGTGGAGGCGGCGGCGCGCGCCGCCTTCGCGCACGACTTCATCGGCGCGCTGCCGCAGGGCTACGACAGCTTCCTAGGCGAGCGCGGCGTGCGCCTGTCCGGGGGCCAGCGCCAGCGCATCGCGATCGCGCGCGCGATGCTCAAGAACGCCCCGCTGCTGCTGCTGGACGAAGCTACCAGCGCGCTGGACGCCGAGAGCGAGCGCATGGTGCAGGCCGCGCTGGAGACCGCCATGCGCGGGCGCACCACGCTGGTCATCGCGCACCGCCTGGCCACGGTGCAGCAGGCCGACCGCATCGTCGTGCTGGAACAGGGCCGCATCGTCGAGCAGGGCACGCACGCCAGCCTGGTGGCGGCCGGTGGCGCCTACGCCCGGCTGGCCGCGCTGCAGTTCACGGCCTAGCGCGCAGGGCCGGGCGCCGGCCTATGCATGATGCGCATAAAGCCTGAAGCACCCCCAGCGCGGCTTGGACAAGGCAGGGGCCGCCCGCCTAAGCTTGCGGTCTTCTTCACAACTGGAGCCGCTTCATGGCCAAGTCCTCGGGCCCGTCGCCCACCGCCCATGCACTGCCCTCGTACCTGCAGGCCGACCATCTCGGCCCCTGGGGCATCTTCCTGCAGCAGGTGGACCGCGTGGAGCCCTATCTGGGCAACCTGGCGCGCTGGGTCGAGACGCTCAAGCGCCCCAAGCGCATCCTGATCGTGGACGTGCCGATCCACCTGGACGACGGCACCGTGGCGCACTTCGAGGGCTACCGCGTGCAGCACAACACCTCGCGCGGCCCGGGCAAGGGCGGCGTGCGCTTCCACCAGGACGTGACGCTGTCCGAGGTGATGGCGCTGTCGGCCTGGATGTCGGTCAAGAACGCTGCGGTGAACGTGCCCTACGGCGGCGCCAAGGGCGGCATCCGCGTCGATCCGAAGACGCTGTCGCGCGGCGAGCTGGAGCGCATGACGCGCCGCTACACCAGCGAGATCGGCATCATCATCGGCCCGTCCAAGGACATCCCGGCGCCGGACGTGAACACCAACGACCAGATCATGGCCTGGATGATGGACACCTACTCCATGAACCAGGGCGCCACGGCCACCGGCGTCGTGACCGGCAAGCCGGTGGACCTGGGCGGCTCCCTCGGGCGGCGCGAGGCCACCGGCCGCGGCGTGTTCACGGTCGGCCTGGAGGCGGCGAAGAACATCGGCCTGGACGTGTCCACGGCGCGCGTGGCGGTACAGGGCTTCGGCAACGTGGGCGGCATCGCGGCCAAGCTGTTCGCCGAGGCCGGCGCGCGCATCGTCGCCGTGCAGGACCATGGCGGCGCGGTCTACCGCGAGGCCGGGCTGGACGTGCCCGCGCTGCTCAGGCACGTGGCCGAGAACGGCTCGGTGGCCGGCTTCGAGCACGCCGAGCCGCTGGCGGCCGACAAGTTCTGGGACGTGCCCTGCGACATCCTGATCCCCGCCGCGCTGGAGCAGCAGATCACCCAGGCCAACGCGCACCGCATCCAGGCCCGCATGGTCATCGAGGGCGCCAACGGCCCGACCACGCCGGAGGCCGACGACATCCTGCACGACCGCAACGTGCTGGTCGTGCCCGACGTGATCGCCAACGCCGGCGGCGTGACGGTCAGCTACTTCGAGTGGGTGCAGGACTTCTCGTCGTTCTTCTGGGACGAGGACGAGATCAACAAGCGCCTGGTACGCGTGATGCAGCACGCCTTCGCGGGTGTCTGGCAGGTGGCGCAGCAGCACCAGGTCAGCCTGCGCACGGCCACCTTCATCGTGGCCTGCCAGCGCATCCTGCAGGCGCGCGAACTGCGCGGCCTGTACCCCTGACGGCTACTGCACCGGCCCCTTGAGGGCCTTGGGCATCGGCAGCGGCAACACGGCGATGCCCTCTTCCAGCAAGGCCTCGGTCTCCTCGCGCGAGGCCTGGCCGCGGATGTTGCGCTCGGCCGCCTCGCCGTAGTGGATGCGGCGGGCCTCCTCGGCGAACTGGCCGCCCACGTCCTCGGTGTTCTCGACCACGTGGCGCACCATCTTCATCCAGGCGGCCTGCAGCTTCGCGTCCACCGCGGCGACCTCGCGCCCGGGCGCCGCCTCGGGCACCGCAGCCCCCAGGTTCAGGCGCGGCGCCGACAGCTTCTTGAGCACGGCCGTATCGCCGCAGATCGGGCACTCCACGAGTTGCCGCGCCAGCTGCGACTGGAAATCGTCCTCCGAGCCGAACCAGCCTTCGAAGCCGTGGCCGTGGGCGCACTGCAGGTCCAGGACTTTCATGGGACCCGATTATCCGGGCTGGACGGCATCAGGGCTGGCCTGCCATTGCAAAGACCAGGCGCCGCTGCGCAGGTTCTGCAGCCACAGCGCGGCCGACAGCGTCTTGGCGTCCGTCACCAGGCCGTCGCGGCACCAGGCCAGCAACTCGTCCAGGCTGGCGCTGAAGACTTCCAGGAACTCGCCGGCATCGAGCTGGCGCTGCTGCAGGGCCAGGCCGCGCGCGAACCAGATCTCGATGAATTCGGTGGAGTACGAGATCACCGGGTGCAGCACGCCGGCGCGCGCCCATTCACGCGCGACATAGCCGGTTTCCTCCCGCAGCTCGCGGCGGCCGCAGGTCCAGGCGTCCTCGCCCGGATCGAGCTTGCCGGCCGGAAACTCGATCATCACGCGGCCCATCGGATGGCGGTACTGGCGCTCCAGCACCAGCCGGCCGTCGTCCAGCAGCGGCACCACCATCACGGCGCCGGGATGCACGACGAACTCGCGCGTGTCGCTGCCGCCATCGGGCAGGCGCACCGTGTCGCGCAGCACGTGCAGGAAGCGGCCGCGCAGCAATTCCTCGCGTCGCGTGGTCTGCTCGATCAAGCGCGCGTCATCCCGCGGTTCCATGGCCCCTCCTGCGGTGCTTGAACAGATAGCGCCAGACGAAGCCCGGGAACGCCAGCGTCAGGAACAGCGCGCCGGTCACGGCGTAGAACTCCCAGCCCTGTGGCGCGATGCGGCCGGCGTTGCGCTCCAGCAGCAGGCCGAGGGCACCGACCAGGAAGTAATAGACCAGCAGCTCCAGCAGCCGCAGGGCCAGCGACTTGCCGCCGCTCAGGCGCACGACGAGGAACAGGCGCTGTGACAGGAACGGCAGGTTGGCGGCCGCCACGGCCGCCAGGATCACCAGCCAGACCGCCGCATCCGGCGCCAACTCAGGTGCCCAGCGTCAGCACGATGGCCTGGGCGCACAGGGCCATCAGCCCGCCGGGCACGATGCCCAGGATCAGCACCAGGGCGCCGTTGACGGACAGCACGGCCCGCACGTCCAGCGGCGCGGACACGGTGCTGGCGGTGATCGGCGCATCGAAGTACATGACCTTGATGACCCGCAGGTAGTAGAACGCACCGATCAGCGACATGATCACCGCGAACACCGCCAGGCCGATGTGGAAGGCATCGCCGGAAGCGACCAGCGCCTGCAGCACCGACAGCTTGGCATAGAAGCCGACCATCGGCGGGATGCCGGCCAGCGAGAACATGCAGATCGCCATGACGCCGGCGTACAGCGGGCTGCGCTGGTTCAGGCCGGCCAGGTCGGCGACCTCGTCGCTCTCGAAACCCTCGCGCGCCAGCAGCAGCAGCACGCCGAAGCTGGCCAGCGTGGTCAGCACGTAGGTGACGACGTAGAACATCGCCGAGCTGTAGGCGTTGGCGGCCGACAAGGTGTTGCCGTTGACCACGCCGGCCAGCAGGCCCAGCAGCACGAAGCCCATCTGCGAGATCGTCGAGTAGGCCAGCATGCGCTTGAGGTTGCGCTGCATCACGGCGGCCAGGTTGCCGATCAGCAGCGACGCCACGGCCAGCACGACCAGCATCTGCTGCCAGTCGATCGCCAGCGGCAGCAAGCCTTCGACCAGCAGGCGGATCGCCATGCCGAACGCGGCCAGCTTGGGGGCGCCGGCGATCAGCAGCGTGGTCGCGGTCGGCGCGCCCTGGTAGACGTCGGGCACCCACATGTGGAACGGCACGACGCCGAACTTGAACGCCAGGCCGGCCACGATGAACACCAGGCCGAACACCAGCACCTGGTGCTGCACCTGGCCCGAGGCCACGGCCTTGAACACTTCGCCGATGTCCAGCGAACCGGTGGCGCCGTACATCATCGACAGGCCGTACAGCAGGAAGCCCGAGGCCATCGCGCCCAGCACGAAGTACTTCATGGCCGCCTCGCTGGCGAGGGCGCTGTCACGGCGCAGCGCCACCAGCGCGTAGCTGGACAGCGTGAGCAGTTCCAGGCCCATGTACAGGACCAGGAAGTTGTTGCCGGAGATCATCACCGACATGCCCAGCAGCGCCAGCATGGACAACGTGAACAGTTCACCGCCGCGCAGCATGCCGCGGTCGCCGGAATAGGGGCGCGCATAGACCAGCGTGACCATCATGGCGACGGTCGCGAAGCACTTGAGCCAGTTGCCCATGGGGTCGCTGACGACCATGTTGCCGAAGCCGTACAGCGTGGTGTTGCCGGTGGCGTAGACCGCCTGCAGCACGGCGACGACGGCCAGCGACAGCAGCGTCAGCACATAGGTGGCCGTGCGGCGCGGGCTCCTGACGGCGAGGTCGACCAGCGCGATCACGCAGGCCATGACCAGCAGCACGATTTCGGGGTAGACGGTGATCCAGCTGATTTTGTCCATCATGTTCTCGTTTTCCTGCGCTGCTCAGTTCAGCTTGGACACCGCGACGTGCTTGAGCAGTTCGGCCACCGAGACGTCCATGACGTCGGTGAACGGCTTGGGATAGACGCCCATCGCCAGCACGGCGATCGCCAGCAGCGCCAGCATCAGGAATTCGCGGCTGTTGATGTCCTGCAATGCCTTCACGTCGTCGTTGGCGACGGCGCCCAGGTAGACGCGCTTGAACATCCACAGCGTGTACGCAGCGCCGAGGATCAGCGCCGTGGCCGAGATCAGGCCGATCCAGAAGTTGGCGCGCACCGCCGCCAGGATCACCATCCACTCGCCGACGAAACCGGCCGTGCCCGGCAGGCCGCAGTTGGCCATCGAGAACAGCAGCGCAAAGGCCGCGAACTTGGGCATGGTGTTGACCACGCCGCCGTAGGCCGCGATGTCGCGCGAATGCACACGGTCGTACAGCACGCCGATGCACAGGAACATCGCGCCCGAGACGAAGCCGTGCGCGATCATCTGCACCAGCCCGCCGGACACGCCCAGGTCGTTGAAGATGAAGAAGCCCAGCGTCACGAAGCCCATGTGCGCCACCGACGAGTAGGCGACCAGCTTCTTCATGTCCTGCTGCACCATCGCCACCAGGCCCACGTAGACCACGGCGACCAGCGACAGCGTGATCATCAGCCAGGCCCACTCGTGCGCCGCGTCGGGCGCGATCGGCATCGAGAAGCGCAGGAAGCCGTAGGCTCCGAGCTTCAGCATGATGGCCGCCAGCACCGCGGAACCGCCGGTGGGCGCTTCCACGTGCACGTCCGGCAACCAGGTGTGGACCGGCCACATCGGCACCTTGACCGCGAAGGCCGCGAAGAAGCCGAAGAACAGCAGCGTCTGCGCCGTGCGCGACAGCGGCAGGTCGTGCCAAGTCAGGATGTCGAAGCTGCCGCCCGCGTGGACATACAGGTAGATCAGCGCGATCAGCAGCAACAGCGAACCCAGCAACGTGTACAGGAAGAACTTGAACGCCGCGTAGATCTTGTTCGGGCCGCCCCAGATGCCGATGATCAGGTACATCGGGATCAGCGTGGCCTCGAAGAACACGTAGAACAGCAGGCCGTCCAGGGCCGCGAACACGCCGATCATCAGGCCCGACAGGATCAGGAACGCACCCATGTACTGGTTCACGCGCGAGGTGATGACCTCCCAGCCGGCGATCACCACGATGACCGTGATGAAGGCCGTCAGCAGCACGAACCAGAACGAGATGCCATCCACGCCCAGGTGGTAGTTCACGTTGAAGCGCTCGATCCACGGCGCCTTCTCGACGAACTGCATGGCCGCCGTCGCGTTGTCGAAACCGCTGTACAGCGGCAGAGTGACCAGCAGGCTGACGACGGCGCCGATCAGCGCGATCCAGCGCACGGCGCGCGCATGTTCGTCCCTGCCCAGGGCCAGCAGCACGGCGCCGAAGAAGATCGGCGTCCAGATCGCAAGGCTCAACAATCCCATTTTTCTTGTTCTCCCCGAGCCTTACTTGTTGAACCAGACGAAATAGGTCATCAGCACGAAGATGCCGAGGATCATGACCAGCGCGTAGTGGTAGAGGAAGCCGGTCTGCACGCGGCGCACCGCGCTGGCGATCCAGCCGACGAGCTTCCACGAGCCGTTGACCACCGCGCCGTCGATCACGGCCTGGTCGCCGCCCTTCCACAGGCCGATGCCCAGCCCGCGCGCGCCGCGCGCCAGGATGTTCTCGTTGATCCAGTCCATGTAGTACTTGTTCTCGAGCAGGCGGTAGATCGGGCCGGCAGCCTTCTTGATCGCCGCCGGCAGCGCCGGGTTGACCATGTACATGTAGTACGACAGGACCACGCCGGCCAGCGCCAGCCAGAACGGCGCGGTCTGCAGGCCGTGCAGGGCCATGGCGACGGGGCCGTGGTATTCCTCGGCCAGTTCGGCCATCGCATGGTGCAGCGAGCCGTTGACGAAGATCGAATCCTTGAAGAAGTCGCCGAACAGCATCGGGCCGATCGTCAGGTAGCCGATCACCACCGACGGGATGGCCAGCAGGATCAGCGGCACGGTCACGACCCAGGGCGACTCGTGTGGCTTGTGGTCATGGCCGTGGTGGTCGTCGTGGCCGTGGTGGTCGTCGTGGTGCGCGTCCGGGTTCTGATCGAAGCGCTCCTTGCCGTGGAACACCAGGAAGTACATGCGGAACGAATAGAACGCCGTGACAAAGACGCCGGCCATGACGGCGAACTGGGCGAAGCCCGCGCCCGGCAGGTGGCTGGCGTGCGTGGCGATGATGATGCTGTCCTTGGAATAGAAGCCCGAAAACAGCGGCGTGCCGATCAGCGCCAGCGAACCCAGCAGCGAGGTGATCCAGGTGATGGGCATGTACTTGCGCATACCCCCCATCCAGCGGATGTCCTGGTTGTGGTGCGCGCCCATGATGACCGAGCCGGCGCCCAGGAACAGCAGGGCCTTGAAGAAGGCGTGCGTCATCAGGTGGAACACCGCGACCGAGTAGGCCGAAGCGCCCAGCGCGACCGTCATGTAGCCCAGCTGCGACAGCGTGGAGTACGCGACCACGCGCTTGATATCGTTCTGGATGATGCCCAGGAAGCCCATGAACAGCGCCGTGATGGAACCGATCACGAGTATGAAATTCAACGCGGTGTCCGACAGCTCGAACAGCGGCGACATGCGCGCGACCATGAAGATGCCCGCCGTCACCATGGTGGCGGCGTGGATCAGCGCCGAGATCGGCGTCGGGCCTTCCATGGAATCGGGCAGCCACACGTGCAGCGGGAACTGCGCGCTCTTGCCCATGGCGCCGATGAACAGGCAGATGCAGATCACGGTGATCAGCATCCAGTCGGTGCCCGGAAAGCCGATCTGCGCCAACTCGCCGGCCTTGGCGAAGGTCTCCGTGTAGTTCAGCGTGCCGGCGTAGGCCGCGATCAGGCCGATGCCCAGGATGAAGCCGAAGTCGCCGACCCGGTTGACCAGGAAGGCCTTCATGTTCGCGAAGATCGCCGTCGGCCGGTTGAACCAGAAGCCGATCAGCAGGTAGGACACCAGGCCCACGGCCTCCCAGCCGAAGAACAGCTGCAGCATGTTGTTGCTCATCACGAGCATCAGCATCGAGAACGTGAACAGCGAGATGTAGGCGAAGAAGCGGTTGTAGCCCTCGTCCTCCTCCATGTAGCCGATGGTGTAGATGTGCACCATCAGCGACACGAAGGTCACCACGCACATCATCATGGCCGTGAGGCCGTCGACCAGGAAGCCGACTTCCATCTTCAGGCCGCCGACCACCATCCAGGTGTAGAGCGTCTCGTTGAAGCGCGCGCCGTCCAGCGCGACGCTCTTGAGCGTCATCGCCGAGATGACGAAGGCGATCAGCACGCCGAGGATGGTCAGGCTGTGGCTGGCGCGGCGGCCGATGCGGTTGCCGCCGAAGGCGGTGCCCAGAATGCCGGCCAGACCGGAACCGACGAGCGGCGCCAGCGGCACGGCCAGCAGTGTGGCGGCGGAGAGGGTTTGACTCATGTCGTTCTTGTGGTGGAGCTGGCGGGGCTCAGCCCTTGAGCGTGTTGAGTTCGTCCACGTTGATGCTGGACCGGTTGCGGAACAACAGCACCAGGATGGCCAGGCCGATGGCCGATTCGGCCGCGGCGACGGTCAGGATGAAGAACACGAAGATCTGGCCGTGCATGTCGTTCAGGTAGTACGAGAACGCCACGAAGTTCATGTTGACGGCGAGCAGCATCAGCTCAATCGCCATCAGCAGCACGATCAGGTTCTTGCGGTTCAGGAAGATGCCGATGACCGACAGCGCGAACAGCAACGCCCCCAGCGACAGGAAATGACCGAGACTGAGCGTCATGCCTTCTTCTCCTCGGCTGCAGCCGCCGCCGGCGGGGCGGGCGGGGGCGCGGGCCGCGTGGGATCCATCTTGACCATGGCCACGCGGTCGGCAGCACGCACGTGGACCTGGTCCTCGGGGCGCACGTTGCGGGTGTCCTTGCGGCCACGCAGCGTCAGCGCGATCGCGGCGATCATCGCCACCAGCAGGATCACGGCGGCGATCTGGATCGGATACAGGTATTCGGTGTAGAGCAGGATGCCCAGCGCCTTGGTGTTCGAGACCTGCGCGGCCGCGGGAGCGGCGGCACCGGCCAGGTTGCGCGACTCCTCGCTCACGCGGAATCCGCCCATCAGCACGGCGGCCATTTCCAGCGCGACCAGCGCGCCGATGGTCGCGGCCAGCGGGAAATGCCGCCAGAACCCGCGCCGCATGTCCTCGATGTCGATGTCCAGCATCATCACGACGAACAGGAACAGCACCAGCACCGCGCCGAGGTACACCAGCACCAGCACGATGGCCAGGAACTCGGCCTGCAGCAGCAGCCAGATGGCGGCGGCCTGCGAGAACGCGAGGATCAGGTACAGCACCGCATGCACCGGATTGCGCGAGGTGATCACCCGGAACGCCGCGAACAGCAGCACGAGCGAAAACAGATAGAAGAAGCCAGTCTTGACGTCCATGGAATTTTTCTAAGTCGAACTGGCCGCTCAGCGGTACGGGGCGTCGGCCGCCTTGGCCGCCGCGATCTCTTTCTCGTAGCGGTCGCCCACGGCCAGCAGCATGTCCTTGGTGAAGTACAGGTCGCCGCGCTTCTCGCCGTGGTATTCGAGGATGTGGGTCTCGACGATGGAGTCGACCGGGCAGCTTTCCTCGCAGAAGCCGCAGAAGATGCACTTAGTCAGGTCGATGTCGTAGCGCGTGGTGCGGCGCGAGCCGTCCTCGCGCACGTCGGACTCGATCGTGATCGCCATGGCCGGGCACACGGCCTCGCACAGCTTGCAGGCGATGCAGCGTTCCTCGCCGTTCTCGTAGCGGCGCAGCGCGTGCAGGCCGCGGAAGCGCGGCGACAGCGGCGTCTTCTCCTCGGGGAATTGCACCGTGACCTTGCGGCGCAAGGCGTAGCGGCCGGTCAGGACCATGCCCTTGAACAGCTCCGTCAGCATGAAGCTCTTCAGGAAGTCCTTGACGGAAAAGGTGGAAGCGGTTGCGGTGGTCATCGTGGGGTCTCCGCTTATTTCCAGATGTTCCAGGACGTCTGCATCCAGCCGCCGACCAGCAGCAGCCACACCAGGGTCACCGGAATGAAGATCTTCCAGCCCAGACGCATGATCTGGTCGTAGCGGAAGCGCGGGAAGGTGCCGCGGATCCAGATGAACAGCGAGACCACGAAGAAGGTCTTCAGGCCCAGCCAGATCCAGCCCGGAATGAAGTCGAGGAAGGCGAACGGCGGTAGCCAGCCGCCCAGGAACATCAGCACGGCCAGGATCGACACCAGCCACATGCTGGCGTACTCGGCCAGGAAGAAGATCGCGAAGCCCATGCCGGAGTACTCGACCATGTGGCCGGCCACGATCTCGGCCTCGCCTTCCACCACGTCGAACGGGTGGCGGTTGGTCTCGGCCACGCCGGAGATCAGGTAGACCAGGAAGATCGGCAGCAGCGGCAGCCAGTTCCAGGACAGGAAGTCCAGGCCGGCATTGACACCGATGCCCTTGGCCTGCGCGGCCACGATCTCGCCCAGGTGCAGGCTGCCCGAGACCATGATCACGATCACCAGGCAGAAGCCCATGGCGATCTCGTAGCTGACCATCTGGGCCGATGCGCGCAGCGCGCCCAGGAAGGCGTACTTCGAGTTCGAGGCCCAGCCGGCGATGATCACGCCGTACACCTCGATCGAGGTGATGGCCATGATCAGCAGCAGCCCGGCGTTCACGTTGGCGATCACGGCCTCGGGCCCGAACGGCACGGCCACCCAGGCGGCCAGCGCCGGCATGATGGCCATGATGGGCCCCAGGCGGAACAGGCCGCCGCTCGCCGCCGACGGGCTGATCAGTTCCTTGGTCAGCAGCTTCAGCGCATCGGCGATCGGCTGCAGCAGCCCCATGGGCCCAACCCGGTTGGGCCCGTGTCGCACCTGGATCCAGCCGAGGAACTTGCGCTCCCACAGCGTCAGGTAGGCGACCGCACCCATCAGCGGCGCCAGCACGCAGATGATCTTGATCAGACCCCAGATCACGGGCCAGGCGCCCCCGACCCACCAGGAAGCGCCGACCAGTCCCTGGCCGAAACCGTAGATGCTGTCGATCATGCTGCCAAAGCTCCCTCGGCCTGCCGCGCGTCCGCGGTCAATTGCAAGGACGTGGCCCGGCGCACCAGGCTGTCCAACTGGTAGATGCTGGCCACGGCGGGCGCCGCGACCGGAGCAGGCTGGGCGATGCCGGCGCGCGTCGCATTCGACAGCCGCTCGGCCGGCAAGCGCGTCACGCCATCGGCCTGAACGAGGCCCAGCGCGGCCAGCACGTCCTGCGAGGACTCCTGCTCGAAGCCGGGCAGGCCCAGCATGTTGCCCAGTACGCGCAGCACCTTCCAGGCCGGACGCGTCTCGCCCAGCGGGCGCACGACGGCGTGGAAGCTCTGCACGCGGCCCTCGGCGTTCGCGAAGCTGCCCGAAGTCTCGGTGAACGGCGCGATCGGTAGCAGCACGTCGGAGAAGGCCATGTTGGCCTTGAACGGGCTCAGCGTGACGACCATCTCGGCTGCGTCCAGCGCCGTGGCGGCGGCCGCACCGGCGGCAGAGTCGAACTCGGGTTCGTTGTTCAGCAGCACGACCGCCTTCAGGCCGCCGGCCAGCATCTGCGCGGCGTTGCGGCCATCGGCCCGGGGCTGGGCGCCGACGAACTGCGCGCCGACGGTGTTGGCGGCTTCGGTCAGGTAGCCGAAGCTGGCGCCGGTCTGCTCGGCGATCCACTGCGCCAGCGCCAGCAGGCTCGACGCCTGGGCGTGGTGCGCGGCACCGTTGCCCAGCAGCACCGCCTTGCGCTCGCCGGACAGCAGCGACTTGGCGATGGCTTGGGCAGCCTCGTTGGCCTGGCCGACCGCCGGGGCGGCGATGCCCTTCTCCGCCGCCACGGCGGCGGCCACGTCGGCCAGGGCCTGCAGCCAGTCGCCGGCCTCGGCCTTCAGCGTGGCGCCCAGCGTCATGGCCCAGGCATCGGCATGGGCCAGTTGGCGGCAGGAGGCGATCGCATGCACCTTGGCGCCCTTGCGGCTGGCCTGGCGGATGCGCTGCGCGAACAGCGGATGGTCCTTGCGCAGGTTGGAACCGACGACCAGCACGCGCTGCAGCGTGGACAGCGCCGTGATCGGCATGCCCAGCCAGCGCACACCCTCGCCCACCGCGAATTCCGCGTGGCGCAGGCGGTGGTCGATGTTGTCACTGCCCAGGCCGCGCACCAGAGAGACGGCCAGGCTCAGCTCCTCCAGCGTGCTGTGCGGGCTGGCCAGCAGGCCGATGCCGCCGGCACCGTGCTGGCCCTTGATCTGCTTGAGGCCGTTGGCCACGTACTCCAGCGCGGTCTGCCAGTCCACGGCCTGCCACTGGCCGCCCTGCTTGAGCATGGGCTGGGTCAGGCGCTCGTCGCCGTTCAGGGCCTCGTACGAGAAGCGGTCGCGGTCGGCGATCCAGCACTCGTTGACGGACTCGTTCTCCAGCGGCACCACGCGCATGACCTTGTGGTTCTTGACCTGCACGATCAGGTTCGCGCCGGTCGAGTCGTGCGGGCTGATGGACTTGCGGCGCGACAGCTCCCAGGTCCGCGCGCTGTAGCGGAACGGCTTGCTGGTCAGCGCGCCGACCGGGCAGATGTCGATCATGTTGCCCGACAGTTCGGAGTCCACGGTCTCGCCGGCGATGGTCGTGATCTCCGAGTGCTCGCCCCGGTTGACCATGCCCAGCTCCATGATCCCGGCCACTTCCTGGCCGAAGCGCACGCAGCGGGTGCAGTGGATGCAGCGGCTCATCTCCTCCATGGAGATCAGCGGGCCGACGTCCTTGTGGAACACCACGCGCTTTTCTTCCTGGTAGCGCGAGGCGGAGCCGCCATAGCCCACGGCCAGATCCTGCAGCTGGCACTCGCCCCCCTGGTCGCAGATCGGGCAGTCCAGCGGGTGGTTGATCAGCAGGAACTCCATGACCGACTTCTGGGCCTTGACGGCCTTGTCGCTCTTGGTGCGCACGACCATGCCCTGCGTCACGGGCGTGGCGCAGGCCGGCATCGGCTTGGGTGCCTTCTCGACGTCCACCAGGCACATGCGGCAGTTGGCGGCGATGGACAGCTTCTTGTGGTAGCAGAAGTGCGGAATGTAGGTGCCGGCCTTGTCGGCCGCATGCATCACCATGCTGCCTTCGGCGATCTCGACCTTCTTGCCGTCGATTTCGATTTCAACCATATCGGGGAGCTTCTCGTTCAGGCCTGCGCGGTTGCCGGCTTCTTGCACATGGCCTCGAACTCGTGCCGGAAGTGCTTGATCATGGCACGCACCGGCATGGCCGCCGCGTCGCCGAGCGCGCAGATCGTGCGGCCCTGGATGTTGTCGGCGACGGAGTTGAGAAGATCCATGTCGCTGGACTGCCCTTCGCCGCGGTGCACCTTGTCCACCAGGCGCCAGAGCCAGCCCGTGCCTTCCCGGCAGGGCGTGCACTGGCCGCAGGACTCGTGCATGTAGAAGTAGGACAGGCGCTTGAGCGACTCGACCATGCAGCGCGTGTCGTCCATCACGATCAGCGCGCCCGAGCCCAGCATGGAGCCGGCCTTGGCGATGGAGTCGTAGTCCATCGTGCACTCGTTCATGATCGCGGCCGGCAGCACCGGCGAGGACGAGCCGCCCGGGATCACGGCCTTGAGCGTGCGCCCCTTGCGCACGCCGCCGGCCAGTTCCAGCAGCTTCGTGAACGGCGTGCCCAGCGGGATCTCGTAGTTGCCCGGCAGCTCGACGTCGCCGGAGACCGAGAAGATCTTGGTGCCGCCGTTGTTGGGCTTGCCGCATTCGAGGTAGGCCTGGCCGCCGTTGCGGATGATCCAGGGCACGGCCGCGAAGGTCTCGGTGTTGTTGATCGTGGTCGGCTTGCCGTACAGGCCGAAGCTGGCCGGGAACGGCGGCTTGAAACGCGGCTGGCCCTTCTTGCCTTCCAGCGATTCCAGCAGCGCGGTCTCCTCGCCGCAGATGTAGGCACCGAAGCCGTGCGCGGCATGCAGCTGGAAGCTGAAGCCGCTGCCGAGGATCCTGTCGCCCAGGTAGCCAGCCGCGCGGGCTTCCTCCAGCGCTTCCTCGAAACGCTCGTAGACCTGGAAGATCTCGCCGTGGATGTAGTTGTAGCCCACCGTGATGCCCATGGCGTAGGCCGCGATGGCCATGCCTTCGATCACGATGTGCGGGTTGTACATCAGGATGTCGCGGTCCTTGCAGGTACCGGGCTCGCCTTCGTCGGAGTTGCAGACCAGGTATTTCTGCCCCGGGAAGTTGCGCGGCATGAAGCTCCACTTCAGGCCGGACGGGAAGCCGGCGCCGCCGCGGCCGCGCAGCGCGGACTCCTTGACGATCGCGATGACCTGGTCCTGCGTCAGGCCCTCGCCACCGTCGGCACCCAGGATCTTGCGCAGGGCCTGGTAGCCGCCACGCGCCTCGTAATCCTTCACGCGCCAGTTGCTGCCGTTCAGGTCGGCATAGATCTGCGGGCTGATGTGGCGGCCGTGGAAGCAGGTCTGCACCCCGGTAGCCGCGAATTGCGCGAGCACTTGTGCGGCGTTCATGCCTTGCCCTCCTGCGCGGCGGCGGCCCGCAGGCCGTCGACCAGCTGATCCAGCTTCTCGTCGCTCATGAAGCTGCACATCGTGCGGTCATTGACCAGCATCACCGGCGAGTCGGCGCAGGCGCCCAGGCACTCGCTCTGCTGCAGCGTGAACAGCCCGTCGGGCGTGGTCTCGCCCATGGCCACGCCGAGCTTCTTCTCGAGATGGTGCAGGGCCTTGTAGCCGTCGCGCAGCTGGCACGGCAGGTTGGTGCAGACGTTCAGCTTGAAACGGCCGACCGGCCGCTGGTTGTACATGTTGTAGAAGGTCGTGACCTCGCGCACCGCGATGGTCGGCATGCCCAGCAGCTCGCCGATCACCTGCTCGTGCTCGGGGTAGACGTGGCCGTGCTGCTGCTGCGCGATCGACAGGCAGGCCATCACGGCCGAGGCGCGGCCCTCGTAGGGGTACTTGGCGATCTCGCGCGCGAAGCGGTCCAGCGTTTCCTGCGACAGGGCAGGCGCCGGCGTCGCCGGGGCGGAATGGGAAGCAGAGCTCATCGGTCGATTTCTCCGAACACGATGTCCAGGGTGCCGATGATCGCAACGGCATCGGCCAGCATGTGGCCGCGCGACATCTCGTCCAGTGCGGACAGATGCACGAACCCGGGCGGACGAATCTTCAGGCGGTAGGGCTTGTTGGCACCGTCGCTGACCAGGTAGATGCCGAACTCGCCCTTCGGATGCTCGACGGCGGCATAGGCGTCGCCCTCGGGCACGTGGAAGCCCTCGGTGAACAGCTTGAAGTGGTGGATCAGCTCTTCCATGCTGGACTTCATGGATTCGCGCGACGGCGGCGCCACCTTGTGGTTGTCGGTGATCACCGGGCCGGGGTTGGCACGCAGCCAGTCCACGCACTGCTTGATGATGCGGTTGGACTGGGCCAGCTCTTCCATGCGGACCAGGTAGCGGTCGTAGCAGTCGCCGGTCTTGCCGACCGGGATGTCGAAGTCGACGCGGTCGTAGACGTCGTAGGGCTGCTTCTTGCGCAGGTCCCAGGCGATGCCGGAGCCGCGCAGCATCGGGCCGGTCAGGCCCAGGTTCAGCGCCCGCTCGGGCGACATGATGCCGATGCCGACCGTGCGCTGCTTCCAGATGCGGTTGTCGGTCAGCAGCGTATGGTATTCGGCCAGGTAGGTCGTGAAGCGCTGGGTGAAGTCGTCGATGAAGTCCAGCAGCGAGCCCTGCCGGTTCTCGTTCATGCGCGCCAGCGCCTTGGCGTTCTTGATCTTGCTGACCGTGTACTGCGGCATGGTGCCGGGCAGGTCGCGGTAGACGCCGCCCGGACGGAAATAGGCCGCGTGCATGCGCGCGCCGGACACCGCCTCGTACATGTCGAACAGATCCTCGCGCTCGCGGAACGCGTAGATCAGGATCGTGGAACTACCGCAGTCGTTGCCGTGCGAGCCGAGCCACATCAGGTGGTTCAGCATGCGCGTGATCTCGGAGAACATCACGCGGATGTACTGCGCGCGGATCGGCACCTCGATGCCCAGCAGCTTCTCGATCGCCAGGCAGTAGGCGTGCTCGTTGCACATCATGGACACGTAGTCGAGACGGTCCATGTAGGGCAGCGACTGGATGAAGGTCTTGCTCTCGGCCAGCTTCTCGGTGGCGCGGTGCAGCAGGCCGATGTGGGGATCGGCACGCTGCACGACTTCGCCGTCCAGCTCCAGCACCAGGCGCAGCACGCCGTGCGCAGCCGGGTGCTGGGGCCCGAAGTTCAGGGTGTAGTTCTTGATTTCTGCCATGGGGTGTCCGCGGGTCTGCTGGCCGCCGTCAGTGCAGGCCGCCGTAGTTGTCTTCACGGATCACGCGGGGCGTGATCTCGCGCGGCTCAATGGTGACCGGCTGGTAGACCACGCGGCGCAGTTCCTCGTCGTAGCGCATCTCGACGTGGCCGGACAGCGGGAAGTCCTTGCGGAACGGGTGGCCGATGAAGCCGTAGTCGGTCAGGATGCGGCGCAGGTCGATGTGGCCGTCGAACAGGATGCCGTACAGGTCGAAGGCCTCGCGCTCGAACCAGTTGCCCGATGCCCACAGATGCATGACCGAAGGCAGGATCGGCATGTCGTCGTCATCGCAGAAGACCTTCACGCGCAGGCGCTGGTTCAGGCTGACCGACAGCAGGTGCGAGACCACGCAGAAGCGCTGGCCTTCCCATATGCCGTCGCGGTAGGCGGAATAGTCCACGCCGCACAGGTCGATGAGCTGCTCGAACTTGCATCCGGGCGCGTCGCGCAGCGTCTGCATGGCCTCCAGGTAGTCGGCGGCCTTCAGCGTCAGCGTCAGCTCGCCGCGCACCAGGACGAGGGACTTCACCTTGTCGCCCAGCGTGGTGGCGACCGTGTCCTTCAGGATGTGGGGATCGACGGCAAATACGGTCATGGATCAGACCCGGGCGATGGTTTGGGTACGGCGGATCTTCTGCTGCAGCTGGATGATCCCGTAGATCAGCGCCTCGGCCGTCGGCGGGCAGCCCGGCACGTAGACGTCGACCGGCACGATGCGGTCGCAGCCGCGCACGACGGAGTAGCTGTAGTGGTAGTAGCCGCCGCCGTTGGCGCACGAGCCCATGGACAGCACCCAGCGCGGCTCGGCCATCTGGTCGTAGACCTTGCGCAGCGCCGGCGCCATCTTGTTGCACAGCGTGCCGGCCACGATCATCAGGTCGGACTGGCGCGGGCTGGCGCGGAACACCTCGGCGCCGAAGCGGCCGATGTCGTAGCGCGCGGCGGCCGCATGCATCATTTCGACCGCGCAGCAGGCCAGCCCGAAGGTCATGGGCCACAGCGAGCCGGTCTTGGCCCAGTTCACGACCGCGTCGTACGAGGTCGTGACGAAGCCTTCCTTGAATACGCCTTCAATGGCCATAGCTAATCTCCAGCTGTCCGGACCGGGTCATTCCCAGTCCAGCGCGCCCTTTTTCCATTCGTAGACGAAGCCCACGACCAGGATCGCCAGGAACACCACGACGGCCCAGAAGCCGGTCGCACCGACATCCTTCAGCGCCACGGCCCAGGGAAACAGGAACGCGATCTCGAGGTCGAACAGGATGAACAGGATGGCGACGAGGTAGTAGCGCACGTCGAATTTCATGCGCGCGTTCTCGAACGCCTCGAAGCCGCATTCGTACGGGGAGTTCTTGGCCGCATCGGGCCGGTTGGGACCGAGCAGGTAGCCCAGCAGCTGTGGCGCGATCCCTACACCGATACCCACCAGGATGAACAAAAGGACTGGGAGGTACTGGTCGAGGTTCATCTGGAGGACTTCTTCACCGCTGCGCCGGCATGCACGCAGGTTGCATGCCGGCTTCTTGTTGGTGCCGTCGGCGAGACTCGAACTCGCACAGCTTTCGCCACTACCCCCTCAAGATAGCGTGTCTACCAATTTCACCACGACGGCTGTTGTCTGTGTCCAGATGGCATGAGGATGCCTGGCTGTCAAGCTCGGCTTTGGCTTTCCGGACAGCATTCGAGTTTACCCTGGAAACCCCCTAGGTCCCCGGCCGGGGCCAGGGAATTTGCTGGCGCGTGGCCTGCACGCGCCAGTGTGCCGCCCCGTCACTGCGCCGGGATCTGGCCGGCGCCGGAGGCCGGCACGGCCGGTGCCACCGGTGCGGAGGGCGCGGCCGACGGGATCTGCGACGCCGGCGACGGCACCTCGGGCGCGACCGTGGTGCGCTCCAGCACGCTGCCCGCGCTGGCAGGCTGGCGGTGGCCGAAGTAGGCCAGTGCCAGCGTGCTGACGAAGAACACCACGGCCAGCACGGCCGTGGTGCGCGACAGGAAGTTGGCGCTGCCGCTGGCGCCGAACAGGCTGCCCGCGCTGCCGCTGCCGAAGGCCGCGCCCATGTCGGCCCCCTTGCCGTGCTGGATCAGGATCAGGCCGATCATGCCCAGCGCCGCCAGGATCTGCACGGCCAGGACCAGGTTCAACAACACATTCATCTCGATGGCTTCCTCTAAGCGTTCAGCGCGCGGCGGCCACGATGGCCAGGAAATCCGCGGCCTTCAGCGACGCGCCGCCGATCAGGCCGCCGTCGATGTCGGGCTGGGACAGCAGCGATGCCGCGTTGGCGGCGTTCATGCTGCCGCCGTACAGCAGGCGGATGCGGTCCGCGTGGTCGCTGGCTGCGCGCAGCTGCGCGCGCAGCGCGGCGTGGACCTGTTGCGCCAGTTCGGGCGTCGCGGTCTTGCCGGTGCCGATGGCCCAGACCGGCTCGTAGGCGACGACGACCTCGGTGATGCAATGGCCGTTCACATGGATCACGGCCGCCAGCTGGCGCCGCACCACTTCCTCGGTATGGCCGCCGTCGCGCTCGGCCAGCGTCTCGCCGACGCAGACGATGGGCGTGATGCCGGCGGCCAGCGCCCGCTGCGTCTTGGCGGCCACGAGCTCGTCGGTCTCGCCATGGTACTGGCGGCGCTCGGAATGGCCGACGATGCAGTAGCGCACGCCGAAGTCGCGCAGCATGTCGGCGCTGACCTCGCCGGTATAGGCGCCGCTCGCATGCGCGGAGACGTCCTGCGCGCCCGGCTGCACGGCCGACTGGCCGGCCAGCCAGCCCTGCAGCGCCGCCAGGTACGGCGCCGGCGCGCACATCGCCACGTCGCAGGCTGGCTGCGCCTGGGCCAGGCCGTCGAGCACGCCGCGCACCAGCGCCGCGCTGCCCTCCAGGCTGGCGTTCATCTTCCAGTTGCCTGCAATCAGTTTGCTCTTGCTCATCTCGTTCACCAGGTCAGGACGATCTTGCCGATGTGTTGGTTCGATTCCATCAGCGCGTGCGCCTTGGCCGCCTCGGCGGCGGGGAAGCGGCTGTGGATCACCGGCTTGACCCGGCCGGCTTCGATCAGCGGCCAGACATGCCGGCGCAGCGATTGGGCGATGGCCGCCTTGAAGGCCACCGGCCGCGGCCGCAGCGTGGAGCCGGTGACGGTCAGCCGCCGGCGCAGCACCAGCCCGGCGTTGAGCTCGCTCTTGCTGCCGCCCTGCACCGCGATGATGACCAGGCGGCCATCCTCGGCCAGGCAGCTCACCTCGCGCGCGACGTAGGGCCCGGCCACCATGTCCAGGATCACGTCCACGCCCTTGCCGTCGGTCAGCCGGCGGGCCTCCTCGGCGAAGTCCGCGGACTTGTAGTTGATCGCGTGGTCCGCGCCCAGCGCCAGGCAGCCGGCGCACTTCTCGTCGCTGCCGGCCGTCGCGATCACGCGCGCGCCCAGCGCCTTGCCGAGCTGGATCGCGGTCACGCCGATGCCGCTGGTACCGCCCTGCACCAGCAGGGTCTCGCCGCTCTGCAGCCGGCCGCGGTCGCACACGTTGCTCCAGACCGTGAAGAAGGTCTCCGGCAGGCTGGCGGCCTCCTCGTCGGTCAGGCCGACCGGCACCGGCAGGCATTGGCCGACGGGCGCGACGCACAGCTCGGCATAGCCACCGCCGGCCACCAAGGCGCACACCCGGTCGCCGACGTTCAGGCCTGCGGCGCGCAGGGCCTCGGCATCGCCGGACTCGATGACGCCCGCGACCTCCAGGCCCGGGATGTCCGACGCGCCGGGCGGCACCGGGTAGTTGCCGGTGCGCTGCAGCACGTCGGGGCGGTTCACGCCGCTGGCGCGCACGCGCAGCAGCAGCTCGCCGGCGCCGGGCACCGGGTCGGGCCGCTCGGCCGGCTGCAGCACCTCGGGCGCGCCATAGGTGGTGATCTCGATCGCTTTCATGGCAAGTCCTTTCGCAAGGTCGGGGTGCCGGCTGCAGCCGGCACGGCGCGCCGCATCGCCACGATGCGGCGCCGCGAAACGCCGGCTTACTCCGGCTGGCCCGGAGCCGCCTCGGACGGCTGGGGAGCCGGCACCGGCGCCGGCGGCGCGGAGCGGTCCAGCAGGGCCTTCATCGACAGCTTCACGCGGCCCTTCTCGTCGGTCTCCAGCACCTTGACCTTCACGACCTGGCCTTCGGTCAGGTAGTCGGTGACCTTCTCGACACGCTCGTGCGCGATCTGGCTGATGTGCAGCAGGCCGTCCTTGCCGGGCAGCAGGTTGATCAGCGCGCCGAAGTCCAGGATCTTGGTGACCGGGCCCTCGTAGATCTTGCCGACCTCGACCTCCGCCGTGATCTGCTCGATGCGGCGCTTGGCCTCGGCGGCCCTGTCGGCGTCGGTCGAGGCGATGGTGATCGTGCCGTCTTCGCCGATGTCGATCTGGGTGCCGGTCTCCTCGGTCAGCGCGCGGATCACGGCGCCGCCCTTGCCGATCACGTCGCGGATCTTCTCCGGGCTGATCTTCATCGTGTACAGGCGCGGCGCGTAGCTGGAGACCTCGGCCTTGGCCGCGCCCATGGCTTCCTGCATCTTGGCCAGGATGTGCATGCGCGCCTCCTTGGCCTGGGCCAGCGCGACCTGCATGATCTCCTTGGTGATGCCCTGGATCTTGATGTCCATCTGCAGCGCGGTCACGCCGTTGGTCGTGCCGGCCACCTTGAAGTCCATGTCGCCCAGGTGGTCCTCGTCGCCCAGGATGTCGGTCAGCACGGCGAAGCGGTTGGCGTCCTTGATCAGGCCCATCGCGATGCCGGCCACGTGCGCCTTCAGCGGCACGCCGGCGTCCATCATCGACAGGCAGCCGCCGCAGACCGAAGCCATGGAGGAGGAGCCGTTCGATTCGGTGATCTCGCTGACCAGGCGGATCGTGTACGGGAAGTCCTCCTTGGTCGGCAGCACGGCGACCAGCGCGCGCTTGGCCAGGCGGCCGTGGCCGATCTCGCGGCGCTTGGGGCTGCCCACGCGGCCAGTCTCGCCCGTGGCGAACGGCGGCATGTTGTAGTGCAGCATGAAGCGGTCCTCGTAGTCGCCCGAGAGCGCGTCGATGCGCTGCGCGTCGCGCTCGGTGCCCAGCGTGGCCACCACCAGCGCCTGCGTCTCGCCGCGCGTGAACAGCGCCGAGCCGTGGGTGCGCGGCAGCACGCTGCTGCGGATCTCGATCGGACGCACGGTGCGCGTATCGCGGCCGTCGATGCGCGGCTCGCCGGCCAGGATCTGGCCGCGCACGATGCGCGCCTCGATGTCGAACAGCAGACCCTCGACCTTGACCGGATCGAAGGCCACGCCCTGCTCCTTCAGCGCGCCCAGCACTTCGGCGTAGGCGGCGCGGCAGGCCTGCGTGCGGGCCTGCTTGTTGCGGATCTGGTAGGCGGCGCGCAGCTTGTCCTCGCCCAGGCCGGCGACCTTGGCGATCAGTTCCTCTTCGCGGGCCGGCGGCTGCCAGTTCCAGACCGGCTTGCCACCGTCGCGCACCAGTTCATGGATCGCCTCGATCGCGACCTTGCCCTGCTCGTGGCCGAACACCACGGCGCCCAGCATCACCTCCTCGGGCAGTTGCAGCGCCTCGGACTCGACCATCAGCACGGCCGCCTCGGTGCCGGCCACGACCAGGTCCAGGCTGGATTCCTTGCGGGCGGTCTGGCCCGGGTTCAGCACGTACTCGCCGTTGACGTAGCCCACGCGCGCGGCGCCGATCGGGCCGGCGAACGGGATGCCGCTGACGGCCAGCGCGGCGCTGGTCGCGATCAGCGCGGCGATGTCGGCATC
The DNA here is from genome assembly GCF_047601025.1 of Pseudorhodoferax sp. Classification (NCBI taxonomy): domain Bacteria; kingdom Pseudomonadati; phylum Pseudomonadota; class Betaproteobacteria; order Burkholderiales; family Comamonadaceae; genus Pseudorhodoferax; species Pseudorhodoferax sp. Next base: position 3,555,438 of record NZ_JASGJZ010000001.1, on the reverse strand, counting down.
GACCTCGGGGTTCAGCGACAGCGTGTGGATCACCACGTGCACTTCGTTGAAGAAGCCCTCGGGGAACAGCGGGCGGATCGGGCGGTCGATCAGGCGGCTGGTCAGCGTCTCGTACTCGCTGGGGCGGCCTTCGCGCTTGAAGAAGCTGCCGGGGATCTTGCCGGCGGCATAGCCCTTCTCCAGGTAGTCGACGGTCAGCGGGAAGAAGTCCTGGCCGGGCTTGCCTTCGGTGCGGCCGACCACGGTGGCCAGCACCACGGTGCCATCCATGTCCAGCAGCACGGCGCCGGTGGCCTGGCGCGCGATCTCGCCGGTTTCCATGCGGACCGTGTGCTGGCCCCACTGGAAGGTCTTGGTGACTTTATTGAACATCGTCATGTGGTTCTCCTAGGACGCAGCCTGCGGGCGGCTGCGGGGACGGTGGAGACAGGGCCGGCGAAGGAACGATGCCATTCCGCAAGCGGCCGCCGCGGCGGCTTGCGGAATGACACAGCGCGGACCTTGCGCAGGCGTCTGCCGGAAAGTGAGGAAGCGCAAAGCGCCTGAGCCAGCGAACCAACTCAGGCGCTCTGCACGCATCGGATCCCGCGGTTTACTTGCGCAGGCCGAGCTTGGCGATCAGGGCCGCGTAGCGGTCGTGGTCCTTGGCGTTCAGGTAGTCCAGCAGCTTGCGGCGGCGGCTGACCATGCGCAGCAGGCCGCGGCGGCCGTGGTGGTCCTTGGCGTGGGTCTTGAAGTGCGGCGTCAGTTCGTTGATGCGCGCGGTCAGCAGCGCGATCTGGACTTCGGGGCTGCCCGTGTCGCTGGCGCTGCGCGCGTTGTCCTTGACGATTTGGGCCTTGGCGGAAGAGTCGATCATGTGGTTTCCCGGAGGAACCGGAACCGCCCGCCCGTCGGCCATGGCGGCATCGCCCCGGAGAAGTGTCCGGGGGACGGCGCGAGACCGAGGGGGAATGCTCCGGTGGTTTCACTTGCGCTGGCAGACGGAACTGACCGCCAGCGTGCGCCCTGCACAGGGCAAAGCCTAAGGATTATAGCGGCTCAGAGCTGGTTCGCGCCGAAGGTGTCGCAGGCCTTGACGCTGCCGGACTTCAGGCCGGCGGCGAACCAGCGCTGGCGCTGAGCGCTGGTGCCGTGCGTGAAGCTCTCGGGCACGACGGCGCCGCCGCCGGAGCGCTGCAGCGCATCGTCGCCGATCTTGGCCGCGGCGTTCATGGCCGACTCGATGTCGCCGCTTTCCAGGATCTGGCGCGCCTGCTGCGCGTGGTTGGCCCAGACGCCGGCGAAGCAGTCGGCCTGCAGCTCCAGGCGCACGCTCATCGCGTTGTACTGCACCTCGCTCATGCGCTGGCGCATCTGCTCCATCTTGGCGGTGATGCCCAGCAGGTTCTGCACGTGGTGGCCGACCTCGTGCGCGATCACGTAGGCCTGGGCGAACTCGCCGGGCGCGCCCAGCCGGTTCTTCAGCGTCTCGTAGAAGCCCAGGTCGATGTAGACCTTCTGGTCGGCCGGGCAGTAGAACGGGCCCATCGCCGCCTGGCCCTGGCCGCAGGCCGTGCGCGTGGCGCCGCGGAACAGCACCAGCGAGGGATCGCGGTAGTTGCCCCCGGCCTCGCGGAACAGGTCGCGCCAGACGTCCTCGGTGTCGGCCAGCACGGTGGACACGAACTTGGCCATGTGGTCGTCCGCGGGCGGCCGCTGCGCCGGCGCCTGCTGCTCCACGGCCACCGGAGCGCCGCCGCCGCTCAGCATGCCCAGCAGCGTCAGCGGGTTGATGCCCAGCACCCAGCCGCCCACCAGCGCGATCACGATCGTGCCGATGCCGATGCTGCGCCCGCCGATGAAGCCGCCACCGCCGCCGCCCTGGCTGCGCCGGTCTTCCACGTTCTGCGATTCGCGATTGCCTTCCCAGCGCATGACGATCTCCTAGCGTTGCCTGCCGCGATGGTACCGCCGGCCCGCACGCGCGGCGCGGCGCCCGCCGAGCCCCCGGTCAGGCCTTGGGCAGCGTGACGCCGACCTGGCCCTGGTACTTGCCGCCGCGGTCCTTGTAGCTGGTCTCGCAGACCTCGTCGCTCTCGAAGAACAGCACCTGGGCGCAGCCCTCGCCCGCGTAGATCTTGGCCGGCAGCGGCGTGGTGTTGGAGAACTCCAGCGTCACGTAGCCCTCCCACTCGGGCTCGAACGGCGTCACGTTGACGATGATGCCGCAGCGCGCATAGGTGCTCTTGCCCAGGCAGATCGTCAGCACGTTGCGCGGGATGCGAAAGTACTCGACCGTGCGCGCCAGCGCGAAGCTGTTGGGCGGGATGATGCAGCTGTCGCCATGGAAGTCCACGAAGCTCTTCTCGTCGAAGTGCTTGGGGTCGACCACGGTGCTGTGGATGTTGGTGAACACCTTGAATTCCGGCGCGCAGCGGATGTCGTAGCCGTAGCTGCTGGTGCCGTAGCTGATGATCCTGTGGCCCTCGCGCTCGCGGATCTGGCCGGGCTCGAACGGCTCGATCATGCCGTGCTGCTCGGCCATGCGCCGGATCCACTTGTCGCTCTTGATGGTCATGGTGAAGGCTCTCGCGTCGGGGGCGGCGATTGTAGGAGGCGCTCCTCAGCCCGGCAGCCCGCCGGCCACGCCTGCGGCCAGCCAGTCCATGGCCAGGATCTGCGCGTCGTCCAGTGTCCGGCCGGCCGCGATCGCGGTGCGGCCGGCCGTGTCGCGCACGTCCGCCTGCGCATGGAACGGGTGCAGCCGCCCGGCCGCGATGTCGCGCTGGCGCGCCAGCACCTCCTCCTGCACGGCCTGCGGCACGCGCGGGCCGAAGTCGCCGACGCGCACCATGCCCTCGCGCACGCCGCCCCACAGCTGCCCGCTCTTCCACGTGCCGTCCAGCACCGCGCGGGCTCGGCGCGTGTAGTAGCCGCCCCACTCGTGCTTCACGGCGGCCAGTTGCGCGTCCGGCCCGACGCGGCGCATGTCGGAGTGGTAGGCCACGGCCAGCCGGCCGCGCTCCTGCGCCGCGGCCATCACGGCGCTGGAGCCGGTGTGGAAGGCCATCACCTCGGCCCCCTGGTCGAACAGCGTCATCGCCGCATCGCGCTCGCGCGGCGGATCGAACCACGCCTGCAGCCAGATCACCCTGACCTGCGCCTGCGGCGCTACCGCGCGCATGCCCAGCGTGAAGGCGTTGATGCCCTGCAGCACCTCGGGGATCGGGAAGCCCGCCACGTAGCCGGCCACCCCGCCCTTCGCCATGCGGCCGGCCGCGATGCCGGCCAGGTAGCGGCCCTCGTAGTAGCGCGCATTGGCCGTGGCCACGTTGGGCGCCGTCTTGTAGCCGGTGATGGACTCGAAGCGCACCTGCGGAAACTCGCGCGCCACCCGCAGCGTGGGTTCCATGTAACCGAAGCTGGGCGTGAAGATCAGCCCGCAGCCCTGCTGCGCCAGCTCGCGGATCACGCGCTCGGCGTCGGGCCCCTCGGCCACGTTCTCCACGTAGCGCGTCTGCACCTCGTCGCCCAGCGCGGCCTGCACGGCACGGCGGCCCTGCTCGTGCTGGTGCACCCAGCCCGCGTCGGTCAGCGGCGCCACGTAGACGAAGCCGATCTTCAAAGGCTCGCGCGCCGCCACCGCCATGCCGGGCAGCCAGCAGGCCGCCATGGCGCCGAGCAGGTGCCGGCGCGACAGCGAGGAGGAGGAAGAAGAAGGGGATGCCGTGCAGCGGTCGGCAGAAACGAAAGCGCGGCCGAAGCCGCTGCTGCGTATTTTAGAAGTGACGCTCTTCATGGGATGTCCGCCAGGGACGTGGAAAGGAAGACATATTGTCCCTCAGGTGGCGGAGGCATGTTGCACGTGCAATGTCTTTTCCTGCGGGCCGTGGCGGTTGCCGGGAGGTAGCCCGTGCGACCGCCGTCGCTCCTGGGACGCCCGCCAGGGCCGCCCGTTGCCCGCGCCCCTCGCTGATGCGCTCGGCGGTTCACATCGTCTTGGAAGGGACCGCGATCCACGACCATCTGAGCATGGGGTTGCGGTTGTCGGATCGCTGGTTGGAAAGCACCAAGCGCATGGCCACAATTTCACGCTTGACATGGCAATAGCGCTCGCTGATGGTGCAGGCATCCAGCAGGAAATCGTAGAGGTCCCCTCAGGCCACCTGCATTCGGCGCAATGTGGGAAGTCCCACACCAGTGGCGTCGAACCCCCCATCGACCGACAGGAATTGGCCATTGACATAGCTGGCCTGCGGGCTGCATAGAAAACCGACGGCATCAGCGATCTCATCGGCGCCGCCGTAGCGGCCCAGCGGGATGGCATCGTAGTAGTCCGAGCGAATGGCGGCACTGTGCACCAGCTTGGCCATCTCCGTTTCCACCGGTCCGGGGCAGACCGTGTTCACCCGGATGCCGAGAATCCCCAGCTCCACGGCCAGTTGCCGGGTCAGGTGGATCAACGCCGCCTTGCTGGTGCCATACGCGACACGCAGCGTGCTAGCGCGCAGTCCGGAGATCGACGCGATATTGACGATGGCGCCGCCGCGCGAAGACGGCATCAGGGCGGAGAACGCCTGGCAGCACAGGAACGCACCATCCAGGTTGGTGGCCATCACCTCGCGCCAGTCGGCAAAGCTGGTCTGCTGCACAGGCTTGAAGATGGCAACGCCGGCGTTGTTGACCAGGGCCGCTACGTTTCCCCACGTGGAGCGAACCGCGGATGCGGCCCTCTCCACATCCTCCGGCCGCGAGACATCGCGATCCAGCAGCAGCACATCGGCATTGGGGCCCATGGCAGATGCGGCCTCCTCCAGAGCAGCAGTGTCTCGATCAAGCAGCGCCACTCGATAGTTGTTGCGCAGAAACCATTGCCCGATGGCAAGACCGATGCCTTGTGCGCCGCCGGTGACCACGGCCACCGGTTTTCCCATGGATTCAGACATTTCTTCCTCTGAAGACGAAGCCCATAGCCCATGCCGGATCAAGCGATCCAGACATGGGGATGGGGGTCAAGCCAGGCGCTGCAGTGCGCTTTGGTAGTACGCGGCCCGTTGGGCGTAGTCCGCGGCGTTCCCCCGCAGGCCGGCCACTTCCGCGTCGCTCAGTTGGCGCGCCAACTTTGCGGGCGCGCCCACGATCAGGGAATTGTCGGGAAACTCCTTGCCGCCCAGCACCACCGCGCCGGCCGCCACGAGGCAGTTGCGCCCGATGACAGCGCCGTTGAGCACAACGGCCTGTATGCCGATGAGCGAGCCGTCGCCGATGCTGCAGCCGTGCAGCATGGCCTGGTGCCCCACGGACACCTGATTGCCGATCCTCAGCGGAAAGCCGGGATCGGTGTGCAGAACGGCGCCGTCCTGGATGTTGCTAGCTTCGCCGATGGTGATGGGCTCATTGTCGGCACGCAGCACGCTTTGCGGCCATACGCTGCCGCCGGTGCCGATGGTGACGGCGCCGATGACGGTAGCGTCTTCCGCTACATAGGCGCCTGCGCCCAGGTGTGGTTCGAGGTCATTGAGTCGATAGACAGCCATGATGAGTCATCCCTTGGAATGTCAGAGAAAGCCGATGGAGATCCACGGGAAGGCCGCGACCAGGATGATGCCGATCAGCAGCGCCAGCAGATACCCGCCAATGGGGCGAATACCCTTGTCCGGATGGACGCGCCCGATCGCACATGCGGCGTAGTAGCCGACGCCCAGCGGCGGAGCGAACAGCCCCAAGCCCATGGACAGGACGACAACCATCGCGTAGTGCACTTCATGCACGCCCATCTGCCTCGCGATCGGGAACAGCAGCGGTCCGAAAAGCACCACGGCGGGGATGCCCTCCAGCACGGAGCCCAGGAACACGAAGGCCACGATGGACACGGCGAGAAACATGGGCACGCCGCCGGACAGCCCCGTCATCATTTCCGCAAGCAGGCGCGAGAAGCCCGACTGCGTGAGTCCCCATGCCATGGCGGTGGCCGTGCCGATGATCAGCAAGATGGCGCCCGACAGCGATGCAGTGGCCACCAGCATAGGCACCACGCGCTTCCAGTCGAACTCCCGATAGACCAGCAAGCCGACGATGACGGCGTAGGCGATGCCCAGCGTGGAGACTTCGGTAGCCGTGGCCACCCCTTCGACAACCGCGGCCCGGATGATGAAAGGCAAGGCCAGTGCCGGCAGCGCAACCAAGGCCAGCCGCGCGATCTCCTTGGCTGGAATGCGCACCACACTGCTCAGGTCTTCGTGGCGGTAGCGAAACCAGACCACCACGCACAGCACGGCACCCAGCACCAGCGCAGGCAGCAGGCCGCCGGTGAACAGCGCCGCGATGGAAACGCCGGTGACGGAGCCAATCGTGATGAGCACCAGGCTCGGAGGTACGGTTTCCGTCTGCGCGCCTGTGGCGGACAGCAGCGCCACCAGTTCCCCCTCCTTGGCGCCTCGCTTTTGCATCTCCGGAAACAGCGCCGGTGCAATGGCCGCCATATCGGCCGCCTTCGACCCGGAGATGCCGGAAACCAGGTACATCGCACCGATCAGCACATAGGACAGCCCGCCCTTGACCCGTCCGAGCAGGCTGGCGAGGAAGGCCACCATGGCCCGGGCCATGCCCGTCATCTCGATGAGCAAGCCCAGGAAGACGAATAGGGGCACCGACAGCAGGATCAGATGCGACATGCCTTCGTCCATGCGGCCGACCAGCACCAGCAGCGGTGTGGAAGTCGCCAGCGCCAGGTAGCCGAACGCGCCCAACCCGAAGGCGAAGGCAATTGGTATGCCCGCGAAGACACTCCCCGCCCCGATGCCGACAAAGAAAATCAGCAGATTGAGCCTGCCCAGATCCTCGAACACCGGCCCGGCACCCCAGAACGCCGCCACGATGCCGGCGATGATGGCAACCGCCAGCGCAGCCTGCGCCAGCGATGCCTGGCCGAGCAGGCGCAGCAGTGCCAGCACCGCCATCAGAGCTACGCCCACCGGAAGGGCCGCAGCACGCCAGGCGTTGGAGATGCTCAGAGCCGGCGTGGTGATGGCCACTTCCTCGGCCGCATATTCATATGCAGGCCAGACGACCATGGCGAGAAAGGCCAGGGAAGCGACGGTTGCAATGGCCTCGAGCATGGCCATGCCCGTGGGACTCAGCCTGCCGACCAGGGCCGTCATCCGCATGTGCTCGCCGCGCCGCAGCGCGACGGCAGCGCCCAGCATGGCCAGCCAGACGAACAGGATGGAGGCCAGCTCATCGGACCAGACCAAGGGTGCATGCAACGCGAAGCGCGCAATCACCCCGGCCAGCAGCACTGCGATTTCCGCGGACACCAGCACTGCGGCCAGTGCCTCGACAGCGGAGCCAAGCACCTGATCCGACCGCGTGACCCAAGGCCGGGCCACGACGCCAGGGTGTCCGGCCCCCCCGCCGGGCTCGAGTTGGTGGACGGCGGGATTCATGCCAGCTTCCCCGTGTAGCGCTCCAGGGTGGCCCAGGCTTCGGCACCGAACTTGTTTTTCCACTCGGTATAGAAGCCGGCATCGCGGAGCTTGGCCCGGAAGGCATCGGGGTTGGTTTGCGCAAACACCATGCCCTTGCCGCTCAGGTCCTTCTGCACCGTGGCATTCAGCGCCTCGATATCGCCACGCTCCTTCATGCCGGCCTGATTGATGTGCTTGGCGACGATCGCACGGATGTCTTCCGGCAAGCGCTCCCAGGCACGCTTGTTGGCGAGGAACCAGAAGCCGTCCCACATATGGTTGGTCAGCGAGCAGTACTTCTGCACCTCGTTGAGCTTGGCGGTCGCCACCAGCGAGAGCGGGTTCTCCTGCCCGTCGACCACCTTGGTCTGCAGGGCGCTGTACACCTCGCCGAAGTTGATCGACGCCGGCGCCGCGCCGAAGGCCTTGAACATGGACGTCCACAGGGGCGAGACCGGAACGCGGATCTTGAAGCCCTTGAGGTCGTCGGGGGACTGGATCGGCTTGTTGGAGGACGTGATCTGGCGGAAGCCGTTGTCCCAGATCTTCTCCATGGCGACGAGGTTGGCCTTGGCGATCTCCCGGCGCACGAATGCGCCCAGGTCGCCGTCCAGTGCCTTCCAGACGGTGTCGTAGTCATGGAACGCGAACCCGATGCCGCTGATCGCCGCCGCCGGCACCAGCGTCGACAGGATCAGCCCGGACAGCGTGAAGAACTCGACCCCCCCCGAGCGCACCTGGCTCAGCATGTCCGTGTCGGAACCGAGCTGGTTGTTCGGGAACACCTGCAGATCGACGCGGCCCTGGGTCTCCGCGGCGATGGCGGCCGACATCTCCTTGGCCCGGACGTTCATCGGGTGGGTGTCCGGCAGGTTGTTGGCGAACTTCAGCTTGAACTCCGCGCGCTTTTGGGCACGGGCGATGGGCATGGAAAGGGCCAGCGGTGCAGCCATCGTGGTGGCCAGCAGGTTGCGGCGGGTGAAGGTCATGGCTTGTCTCCTTTGGGTGGTGGGGGGGATTAATGTGAGTCGGTGGCCGCACCAGATGCACGCGGCGCGCCTTCGAACAGATTGCGCACGAACAGGCCGCTGGCCAGGAAGCCACCATCGACGGCCAGCGTCTCGCCGGTGATGTAGCTCGCCTGCTCCGACAGCAGGAAAAGCACGGCATGGGCGATCTCGTCGGGGGTGCCGAAGCGGTTCATCGGTACCAGGTTCGCGTAGGTGGAGGTGGAGTCGCCACCGGCCATTTTTTTGATCAATGGCGTTTCGACAGGCCCTGGCGCCACGGCATTGACCGTGACGCCCCATTCGGCGGCCTCGACCGCGAACTGGCGGGTCAGCGCAATCAACGCGGCCTTGGACGTGCCATAGGCCAACCTGCCGCTGCCTGCGCGCACGCCGCTGATCGAGGCGATGTTCACGATCCGGCCCCAGCCCTTGCGCTTCATGTCGGCCAGGCATTGCTGGACGATGAGAAAGGGCGCGGTCACGTTGATGTCCAGCGTGGATTGCCACTGGGACATGGAATGTTCCAGCACTGGGGCGGTAGGCGCCACGCCGGCACAGTTGACGACCATGTCGGGCGCTCCGACCTGGTTTCTGACCTCGCCCAGCATGGCCTGGATGGCCTGGGCGTCGGCCATGTCGGCGCAGAACGGATGGGCGCTGCCGCCCTGGCCGGCAATGTGCTCGGCCGCGTCCCTGGCGCCCTGTGCATCGCGGTCCACGATGCAGACGACGGCATGTGCGTCGATGGCGAGGCGCTCCGCGATGGCGCGGCCGATGCCGCTGGCCGCACCGGTGACGAGTGCGATCCGGGGGGTGTTTTGCGGTTGATTCATGATTCGATGGACTACAAGGCAATGGGTGTCAGGCAGGCTGGCCCGGTTCGTCCGGGAGCCACTCTTCCAGCGTGACCTCGAAGGTCATGCAGATGGGGTTCAGGCCGGCGACGAAGGGCCCGCCATAGACCTGCCCGTCCGGATCGGCCACCACACCGGACAGCGAGGACCGGATGGAGCCGTCGGCCAGCGTGCGGACCTCGCCGGCCAGGCTGACGATTTCGACCGCCGGCCCCTTGATCTGCAGATACGAGCCGTCGCTCTTGAGCAGGCAGCCGTCGATGAGGCTGCCCAGCGCGCCGCGCACGAACGCGTTCTTGAAGCCTTCCGCAAGGCAGAGCTTCTCGACGCCGTGCAGCAGGTCCTCGTTGGGGGCGATGCGCGCGTAGGCCACGCGGCCCATGGCCCCGCTTTCGACAATGGCGGATGAGTTCATGGAGCTTCTCCGGAGGTGGAATCCAGGGGTTGGATCAAGGGGATGTTGGTTTCAGGGTCGTAGGCGACCCGCAGCTCGAAACCGTCGAGCGAGGTCACGAGCACCGAGAGGGGCTCGGCGGCAATGGCGGCCTGCGTGATGATGTGGCCGCCCTTGACCGCGCCGCTTTCGGTTCGGATCGCGGCATGGCAATGCACGATGGGCTGGCCGTCCTGGTTTTTTCCGACGGTGGCGTTGCCGAACACCATGTAGGTGCGGCCTGTGTCCACGGGGCTGGTGTACCGGATGATGGCCTGGCCCAGCGGATCGGGCGGCGCCATGCAGAACTGCATGCTGCTGAAAAGTCCTCCGAGGATCGTGGTCGATGCGCTGTGGATGCCGCGCTCGCTGAGCGGCTGCACCAGCGCGTCGAACAGGCTCGCGCCGGGCTGGATCTGCAGCCGGAAGTGCTGGGCATGCGTGGCATGCCGGCTCTGGATGCGTACCGGGTTGAACGGTCCGGGATGCACGAGGGTGCGTGCCCGGGGGTAGGGAGAAGATGGCGTGGTGTTCATGGCGCGTCTCCTCAGCCCCGCGTCGGTTGTGCGATGGCCCCGGTCTCTTCCAGCAGCCGGCGCACGTCCTTCTTTGTCACCTTTCCATAGCCGGACTTGGGCAGGCTGTCCCAGAAGAACACCTGGCGCGGCCACCGGTACTTCGCGCACCGGCCTTCGAGGTGCGCCAGCACGCCGGCTTCGTCCAGGGCCGGGTGGTCCGCACGGCGCACGATCACGGCGACGCCGATCTCACCCCATTTCTCGTCGGGCACGCCCAGCACCGCGACTTCGGCAACGCCGGGATGGGTGAGCAGCACCTCCTCCACCTCGCGCGGGTACACGTTCGATCCGCCGGAGATGTACATGTCGGATTCCCGGCCCGTGATGTAGAGCAGCCCGCGCGCATCCATGCGGCCCAGGTCGCCCGTGTGGAACCAGCCGCCGCGCAGCGCCTTGGCCGTGGCTTCGGGGTTGTCGTGGTACTCGGCGAGAACGGCGGGGCCTCGGCAGCAGATTTCACCGATTTCCCCGACAGGCAGGGGGGCCAGATCCTCACCCAGCACAGCCACTTCCATGCCCGTGCGCGGGTAGCCGCAGGTTCCCACCGGTGCCTGGGGATCGTCATCGTCGGCCGAGTGCATGTGCGGCGGGAGCACCGTGATGCAGCCAGTAACCTCGCCCAGGCCGAAGTACTGGACCAGCACCCTGCCCAGCTTCTGGAGTGCCAGCTTCTGATCGGCGCGGTACATCGGCGCGCCCGCGTAGATCATGTAGCGCAGCGAGCTGTGGTCGTAGCGGTCTACCGAGGGATGCTCCACCAGCATCTTGACGATGGTCGGCACGGTGAACAGGTTGCTGACGCGGTGCTGCTCCACCAGCTGCCAGAACGATTCCGGGTCGAGCTTCTCCCCTGGCGGCAGGACGGTCGCGGCGCCCCTGGCCACATTCAGCAGCGCATGGATGCCCGCGCCGTGCGACAGCGGCGCGACGGCGATGGAGCGGTCACGCTCGGTCGTTCCGGGAATCAGGTCGGCCAGGTGATTGGTGACGACGAAGTTCATCTGGCCGTGCGTCAGCACTGCCGCCTTGGGCTTGCCGGTCGTGCCCGAGGTGTAGAAGAACCAGAGCGGATCGTCGGCCCCGACCTGCGCCGGCTGCGGCTGCTCACCGAGATGGGCCCGCACCAGCTCCTCATAGGCCAGCTCGCCATCGCGGGGCTGGTCGATGCAGACAATGTGTTCCAGCGCAGGCGAGGCTGCACGCACCGCGTCGGCATGCTCGGCGAAATCGCGCTCGTAGAGCATCGCCTTGGCGCCACTGGACGCGCCCAGATAGGCGATCTCGAGCGGTGTCAGCCGGAAATTGGTCGGCACCCACACGCAACCGAGCCGGAACGCGATCCAGCAACTCTCGAAGAGCTGGAGGTTGTTGCGCGACTGGACCAGGATGCGGTCACCCGGACGCAGGCCCAGGGCGCGCAGCGCCGCCGCCATGGCGTCGACGCGCTGGTCGATCTCGCGCCAGGTCCACTGGCGCTCTCCCTGGATCAGCCCCGCATGGTCGGGGAACAGGCGTGCGGTCTGGGCCAGCAATTGCCCCAGGTTCATGGCTTGTGCGGCATTCATGATTACGCGGCCTCCAGCACGCTGAGATAGTTGGTCACGGCGGCCCCACCCATGTTGAAGACAGCACCCAGGCGGGCACCGGGGACCTGCATGGCATCGGCCTGCCCGGCAAGCTGCATGGCGGCCATGACATGCTGCGAAACACCCGTGGCCCCGATGGGGTGGCCGCGCGACTTCAGCCCCCCCGAGCGGTTGACGGGCAGCTTGCCGTCCCGCGTGGAAATGCCCTCCAGGATGACGCGCGCACCCTGGCCATGTTCCGCGAGGCCCATCGCTTCGTACTGGAGCAGTTCAGCCATGGTGAAGCAGTCGTGGGTCTCGACGAACTGCAGATCGCCCAAGCCGATGCCCGCGCTCTTCAGCCCCCGCTCCCATGCCTTGGCGGCGCCCTCGAAGCGGGTGACATCCCGCTTGCCGAGTTGCAGGAAGTCATTGACCTGCGTGCGCGAGCGCCAGCGGATGGCGGGACGGTTGGAGCCGCCCCGCTCCTTGGAAATCACCAGGGCCGCCGCGCCGTCGGACACCAGGGAACAATCGGACCGCTTGAGCGGACCGGCAACCACTGGGTTCCTGTCAGAGGCCGTGCGGCAGAACTCGAAACCCAGATCTCGGCGCATGTGGGCATAGGGGTTGTCCACGCCGTTGCGGTGGTTCTTGGCGGCGATGGCGGCGAGCGCATCGGACTGGTCTCCGAATCGGTCGAAGTACTCGCCCGCAATGCGGCCGAACACCCCTGCGAAGCCCATGGGGGTGTCGCCATCTTCCCGCACATAGGAACACTTCAGCAGTACTTCGCCGACCTGCGCCGAAGGTAGCGTGTTCATCTTCTCGAAGCCGATGACGAGCGCGCGCTGGCAGCGTCCGCTTTCCACGGCATCGAGCGCAGCCCAGACCGCAGCGGAACCGGTAGCGCATGCGTTTTCCAGCCGCACCGCAGGCGTATCCCGGAACTCGGGCATGGCCACGGAGACCAGCGAAGCGCTGAAGTCCTGCGGCACGAAGCCCGCGTTGAAGGTGCCGACGAACACGCCGTCGATGTCCCGGGCTTCGAGTCCTGCACTTTCCAGCGCCGGATTCGCCGCATCCCGGATCAGTTGCTCGATGTCTATCCTGTCGAGCTTGCCAAAGGGCGTATGGCCCCAGCCGATGATGTGTGGTGTCGTCATGGAGAACCTCCGTGGAGTGAGAAAGCCCGGTTTGGGCGTGCAGGCACACTGACGGCAATGCGCCAGCAATGTGCGGATGGGAACGGAACCGGCAGCGCAGTGCCGCGTCGAACTACCCCCCAGCGGGGGTACACCTTGCGATCAGGCACTGGCCAGATGCGGCGATGCCCGATGGCTCAACCGACGGCGGTGGAGAAGGGGCGTTGACCGAATCTTTTCTCGCCTATCGGCGAGCACTGCGCGTGCGGATCGGTGAGCTGTCAGCGAGACCCGTCAAGGGATACGGTGCGTATCAGGTCTCGTGCTTGCGCGGATGGCTGCGATGGCATCCTGCGCTTCAATGTCCATGGCCGTGCCGGATAGATGGCAGCCTGTCGTGACTTGCATGGTCTAGTCTCCTGATGCCGCGCCTTGCCAGCGTTGTGCACTGCCTCGGCCGACATGTGTCGTTGAATGGGCGCAAGTTTAGAAAGCAGGCATCATTAGGTAAAGTTCGATTTTTATATCGATTGTTTTGGAATCCAGAATGGAACTGAGACACCTGAGGGCGTTCATCGCGGTCGCCGAGGAAATGCATTTCGGCCGTGCGGCGGAACGCCTGCACCTGTCGCCGCCCCCCGTCAGCCTCGCCATCAAGGAGCTGGAGGATGAGCTGGGCATCAAGCTCTTTGAGCGCACATCCAGACGTATCGCGCTGACCACCGGAGGCCAGGAGGTGCTGCGCGATGCGCGAAGCATCGTCGCCCGCACGGAATCGATGCGGCTGCATGCACATGCGGCTGCGAGCGGACTGTCCGGCTCGCTGTCGGTCGGATTCACCAGCCCGCCGACCTATTCCTTCCTGCCCGATGTGCTGCGCCGCTTCAGCCTCGACTACCCCGAAATCCGTTTGTCGCTTCACGAGGCGAGCACCGATCGCATATACGACGATCTGGAGGCCGGGGTTCTGGATATCGGATTCATGTTCGCCTCACCCGGCAACTTCCCGTCGCTCACCTACCAGCCGACGAGCCGCTATGAGCTGATTGCGGCGCTGCCGGAAGCGCACCCATTGGCACGCGGCACACGTGTGCCACTGGAACGCCTGTCCGGTGAAAGGTTCTTGCTTTTCGAGCGCCATCAAGGCGCACTCATGTTCGACATGGTGGTGGCCACCTGCATGCACCATGGCTTCAGTCCGCGCATCTTTCACGCGCGCCAGCAGCACACCATCGTGAGTCTGGTTTCCGCAGGATTCGGGGTGGCCTTGGTGCCGGATTGCGTCCAGGTCATGCGCCGCGAAGGCGTTGTCTACCGCAGGCTGCGGGGCACGCCTCCCACCGTCGAGTCAGGCGTGGCATGGAAGACCGAAGACGATTCACCGACGCTGCATGCATTCCTGCAGTACGTCCCGCACCTCAAGCGCCAAGGCAGCGCCTCGGCACGGAAGAGGAAGGAGGAGCAGTAGACGAGCGGGATTGATTCGGTCAGGTCCGTACCGGATCGTCTCGGTACGCCGCGAACTTCGAGGTCTTGCCGATACCCGGATTGAGGCAGTTGCACGGGTCGAGCTGGCGGTAGAACGCCGCCAGTTGCGGCTTGGCCTCGTACAGGTGCCCGACGTTGTGCTCGGCCGGGTATTCGGCCCCACGCTGGTCGAGCAGCCCCAGCATGGCGTGCTCCAGCGCCAGGCAATCGTTGCCCTTGGCCACGATGTAGTCCTGGTGGAACACGTGGCACAGGAAGTGCCCGTAGTACAGCTTCCGCAGGATGGGCCGCTCGATCTGCGGCGGCAACTGCTCGAACCAGTCTCGGTCGTTGCGCCGCAGCGCGATGTCGAGCGCGACGATGTCCTCGACCTCCTTGTGGTGCACCGCGCGGTAGCGCACGGCGGCACTGGCAGCCGCGAAGCGGTGCAGGAAGGCTTTGCGCCCCTCCTCGCCGGTGCATTCGAAGTACCCGCCGCCGCCCTGTGCGAAGCGCTGGGCCAGATATGCCCGCGCTTCCTCCACGCCCTGCGCGGACACCTTCAGCATCAGGTGGTGCTCGTACTGGTCGCGGTAGGCTGCAAGGCGCGCGGGCAGGTGGTCCGGCAGGCAGCGGCTGAACCATTGCAGCACACGGTCGGTCAGGTGCCGGGGCAGGAAACCCAGGCGCTCGAACCACGCGTCGCAGCGCGTCTTCAGGCTGAAGAACAGCGGTAGCCGGTCCGTGCCCAGCTTGTCGATGATGACGAACAGGTCCTTTCCGTACTGGCGCGCGATGTCGAACGCATCGCGGTGCAGGTATTCGCCCGCGATCGGCAGGTGCGTGAACCGGGCGAGCGCACGGCGCCGGATGTCGGTGAGCACTCCGGTGTCGTTGGTGCCGATGTAGAACACAGTCGCACCGGCCTCGGCGGCAAACGTGTCGAGGCGCACCGCGAACGTCATCACCTTGCCGGCGGAACCGGATGCCTCGAACAGCCGCCGTGGGTCGGCGTTGAAGCGCGCGGGCGTGGGCGCATCGACATCGCGGACATGGGCCGCGTAGTCATGGTCCGATGCGGCGGCGCCCTCGTGCACGTCGGCCTCGGTGAAGGTCCCATTCTCTATGCGCGCCAGCACTTCCTCCGGCGTGCCGCCAAGTTCTATCCCCAGGTGGTTCACCAGGCGCGGCGTACCCGAGGCATCCACGGCGGCGAACAGCGCCATCTCCGTGTAGGCCGGCCCGCGGTGCACCAGCGAGCCGCCCGAGTTGTTGCTGATGCCGCCCAGCACCGAGGCGCCGATGCACGACGAGCCGATCACCGAATGCGGCTCGCGCCCCAGGGGCTTGAGCGTGCGTT
Source organism: Pseudorhodoferax sp. (assembly GCF_047601025.1). Taxonomy (NCBI): domain Bacteria; kingdom Pseudomonadati; phylum Pseudomonadota; class Betaproteobacteria; order Burkholderiales; family Comamonadaceae; genus Pseudorhodoferax; species Pseudorhodoferax sp. Next base: position 3,539,578 of record NZ_JASGJZ010000001.1, on the reverse strand, counting down.
CGAGGTGGTCCAGCGTGGCGCCGCCAATGCAGACCACCTGCCGCCCGCCGCCGATCAGGTGGATGCGCCGGATGCGCGTGGTGCTGACGATGACCACCTCCCGGTCGTAGCCGTCGCCATCGGGCGTCGAGCCGCCGGTCAGGCCCGTGTTCGATGCCTGCGTGATGACGATCACGCGCGCTGCCATGCAGGCGGCCAGCACCCGCCATTGCTCGACCAGCGTGCCGGGACGCACCACCGCCAGCGCGCGACCCGCGCCGAAGCGGTAGCCCGTGCGGTAGCGGCGCGTGGGCGCATCGCCGGTCAGCACGTGGCGCGCGCCGACGATTCCACCGAGCTTGCCGATCAAATCGGGCGGGGTCATCACGAGTCTCCTGGTGCTTTGCTGACGCCCATTGTTGAGCGCCTGCCAGGGACTGTGGAGAGACCTGACAGCTGGTCCGACCAGTTTGCGTCAACGCTTCAGCGTCGCCCGCACCAGGCACTGCTCCTGCGCCTCGATTTCCCGGAGGGTGGCGACCGTGGTGTCGATGTGCGCGCTGGCGATTTTTCGCGCCTGCTCGGATTGCCGGTTGATCACGGCCTGATAGAGCCGCGCGTGCTGCTGGTCTATCACCCGTTTTTCCGCCTCGCGGTGGTACAGGTTGTTGACGGACGCGAAGACCGAACTCAGCAGCAAGTCGGTAATGGAACTCAACGTGTGCACCAGCACCGGGTTGTGCGATGCCTCGCAGATCGCCAGATGGAAGGCGTGGTCAAGCCGTGCGCAGGTCGATGCGTCCATGTCGCATCCCTGGGCCGCAAGCATGTCCTCATAGCGGCGGGCAATCACCGCGAAGTCCGCCTGGGTGCCGCGCAGCGCGGCCAGGCGTGCGGATTCCGCTTCCAGCATCTCGCGCACCTCGAAGAGGTCGTACAGGGTTCTGGGCTGCGAGCCCAGAAGATGCAGCATCGGCGAGTGCGCCGGCTGGGTCGTCAGCACGGCCACGAACGATCCGCGCCCATGCGCCGTGTCGATGATGCCGCGCGCATGAAGCACCTTGAGCCCTTCCCGCACGGCGGATCGCGAAACGTCCAGCCGAGCGGACAGGCTGCGCTCGGAAGGCAGCGCCTGCCCCGGCTTTAGCACGCCATCGACGATCAGACCTTCGATCCGTCGTGCGACCACGTCTGCGATTGGCGGGGAAGTTCTGAGATTGTCCTTGTGCATAACGTGCTTCAGTGGTCATACCAGAATTACAAAACTTACATTCCTGATGTGACCGCGAGCCCCGCAGGGCATCCCGAGCGTTCAGCGAGGGGCGCAGGCAGCAAGCGGCAGCGACGGGTGCCCCGGCCCGGGCGGCCCGGCCACGAAGCGCCCACGGTCCACGTCGTCAGAACCCCTCGAAATACGCCCGCACCCGCTCGCGCCAGGCCTGCTTGTCCGCCGCCGGCGCAAAGCTCGCCGCGAAGCTGTTGTCCGCCAGCTGCCAGGCCTGCTGCGCCGTCAGCCCGGTGGCCGCGAAGGTCTGCACGAAGTTCTCGTTGACGTAGCCGCCGAAGTAGGCCGGGTCGTCGCTGTTGACGGTGGCGACCAGGCCCGCGTCCAGCAGCACGCCGAGGTTGTGCTGCGCCAGGTCGGGGAACACGCAGAGCTTCAGGTTCGACAGCGGGCACACCGTCAGCGGGATGCGGTCCTGGGCCAGGCGCCGCATCAGCGCCGGATCCCTGGTGCTCTGCACGCCGTGGTCGATGCGCTCGGCCTTCAGCACATCCAGCGCGGCCCAGACGTAGGCCGGCGGCCCTTCCTCGCCGGCGTGCGCGACGATGTGCAGGCCCAGTTCGCGGCAGCGCGCGAACACGCGCGCGAACTTCTCGGGCGGGTGGCCGACCTCGCTGGAGTCCAGGCCCACGCCGATGAGCTTGTCGCGGTACGGCAGCGCCTGCTCCAGCGTCTCGAAGGCGTCTTCTTCGCTCAGGTGGCGCAGGAAGCACAGGATCAGCGCGGCGTCCACGCCCAGCTTGGCCTTCGCGTCCTGGCAGGCGCGGTGCAGGCCGTCGACCACCGTCGCCATGGCCACGCCGCGCGCCGTGTGCGTCTGCGGGTCGAAGAACATCTCGGCGCGCAACACGTGGTCGGCCGCCGCACGCTGCAGGTAGGCCCAGGCCATGTCGTGGAAGTCCTGCTCGGTCAACAGCACCGAGGCGCCGGCGTAGTAGATGTCCAGGAAGCTCTGCAGGTTGGTGAAGGCGTAGGCGCGGCGCAGCTCCTCCACGCTGGCGTAGGGAATGGCGACGCCGTTGCGCTGCGCCAGCGCGAAGATCAGCTCGGGCTCCAGCGAGCCTTCGATGTGCATGTGCAGTTCGGCCTTGGGCATGCCGCGCAGCAGCTCGGGCAGGTGCTCGGCGGGGATGGGCTTGACGTTCATCATGGACTCCTCCAGAAACGGGAAGGGGGCCGCGTGCGGCCCCCTTCACAGCACGGCCGGCGGCCGGGGCTCACTTGTCGCCGGGCACCTTGCCTTCCACGCCCTTGACGTAGAACTTGATGCCGGTGAGGAACTGGTCGTCGGCCACGGCGCCCGCGGCCAGCACTTCCTTGCCGGCGTTGTCCTGGATCGGGCCCTTCCAGATCGCGAAGCTGCCGTCCTTCAGGCCGTTCTTGACCTCCTCGACCTTGGCCTTGACCTCGGCCGGCACGTCCTCGGCGATGGAGACCATGTCGATCGCGCCCTCCTTCACGCCCCACCAGGCGCCGCCGGTGGACCAGGTGCCGTCCAGCACGTCCTTGGTGGCCTTGATGTAGTACGGCGTCCAGTTGATGACGGCCGAGCCCAGGTGCGCCTTGGGGCCGTAGGCGGTCATGTCGCTGTCCCAGCCGAAGGCGCGCTTGCCCATGGATTCGGCGGTCTTGAGCACGGCGGGCGAGTCGGTGTTCTGGAACAGCACGTCGGCGCCGCCGTTGATCAGCGCGGTGGCGGCCTCGGTTTCCTTGGGCGGGCTGTTCCAGTCGTTCACCCACACCACCTTGGTCTTGATCTTGGGGTTGGTGGACTGCGCGCCCAGCGTGAAGCTGTTGATGTTGCGCAGCACCTCGGGGATCGGCACCGAGCCGACCACGCCCAGCGTGCCGGTCTTGGTCATGGCGCCGGCGATCACGCCGGCCAGGTAGGCGCCCTCGTAGGTGCGGCTGTCGTAGGTGCGCAGGTTGGGCGCGGTCTTGTAGCCGGTGGCGTGCTCGAACTTCACCTCCGGGTGGTCCTGCGCCACCTTCAGCGTGGGCTCCATGAAACCGAAGCTGGTGGTGAAGACGAGCTTGTCGCCCTGGCCCACCAGGTCACGCACCACGCGCTCGGTGTCCGGGCCCTCGTGCACGTTCTCGACGAAGGTGGTGCTGATGCGGTCGCCGAATTCCTTCTCCAGCGCCTTGCGCGCGTTGTCGTGCGCGAAGGTCCAGCCGCCGTCGCCCACCGGACCGACGTAGACGAAGCCGATCCGCAGCGGCTCGGCCTTGGCCGGCGCCGGCGCGGCGGCCGGCGTTTCGGCCGGAGCCGGGGCCGGCTCCTCCTTCTTGCCGCAGCCGGCAAGCGCGGCGGCGGCCACGGCGCTCAACGCTGCCACGCGCAGCAGCGAACGTCGGTTCTGGTCGGTCATGGAATCTCCTGGTTGCAACAAAAAACAGCGGGGCATTATGAGCCGGGATAAAAGGGCTTCCCGATGGCGCTGGGCATGTTCGCGCGGATCCAGGCCGGGTTGCGCGAGATCACGGCCAGCACCACCACGGGCGCCAGGTACTGCAGCATCGAGAGGAACTGGCTCGCCACCTGCACGCCCTGGCTCTGCAGGAAGAAGCCCAACTGCCCCACCCCGCCGAACAGGTAGGCGCCCAGCAGCACGCGCGCCGGCCGCCAGGTGGCGAAGGTGGTCAGCGCCAGCGCGATCCAGCCATTGCCGGCCACCATGCCCTCGACCCACAGCGGCGTGTAGGCCACGGACAGGTAGCTGCCGGCCAGCCCGCACAGCGCGCCGCCGGCCAGCACTGCCAGGAAGCGGATGCGCCGCACCGGGTAGCCCAGCGCATGGGCCGATTCCGGCGATTCGCCGACCGAGCGCAGCACCAGCCCCGCGCGCGTGCGCGCCAGGAACCAGATCAGCGCCAGCGCCAGCGCCATGGCCAGGTAGACCAGGGGATGGTGGCGGAACAGGGCCGGCCCGATCCACGGGATGTCCGACAGCACCGGGATCGGGTAGCGCGGCGGCGCCGGCAGCCGCTCCTGCACGTAGGGCGCGCCGACGAAGGCCGAGAAGCCCGCGCCGAACAGGCTCAGCGCCAGCCCGGTCGCGTACTGATTGGCGTTGAGCCAGATCACCAGCACGCCGAAGGCCGCCGCCAGCGCCGCGCCAGCCAGCATGCCGGCCGCGAAGCCGACCCAGGTGCTGCCGCTGTGCACCGCCGCGGCAAAGCCGGCGATCGCCGCGCACAGCATCATGCCTTCGGCGCCCAGGTTGATGATGCCGGCCTTCTCGTTGATCAGCAGGCCCAGCGCGGCCAGCGCCAGCACGGTGCCGGCGTTCAGCGTGGCCGCGAGCAGCAGTGCGTACGCATCCATCACGCGGCCCTCCCCGGCCTGGCCAGCCGCACGCGGTAGGCGATCAGCGTGTCGCAGGCCAGCAGCGTGAACAGCAGCAGGCCCTGGAACACCCCGGTCAGCGACTTGGGCAGGCCCAGGCGCGACTGCGCCAGCTCCCCGCCGATGTAGAACATGCTCATCAGGACCGCCGAGAACACCATGCCGACCGGGTGCAGCCGCCCGACGAAGGCCACGATGATGGCGGCGAAGCCGTAGCCGGCCGGCACGTAGGGCGTGAGCTGGCCGACCGGGCCGGCCACCTCCAGCGCGCCGGCCAGGCCGGCCGCGCCGCCCGAGGTCAGCAGCGCGATCCACAGCGCCCGGCGCGAGGAAAAGCCCGCGTAGCGCGCCGCCGCCGGCGCCAGCCCGCCGACCTGCTGGGCGAAGCCGGCGCGCGTGCGGAACAGGAACACCCACAGCGCCGCCACGCCGGCCAGCGCGATCAGCAGGCCCACGTGCACGCGCGAGCCCTTCATCAGCCGCGGGACCTGCGTCACCGCCTCGAAGGTCTTGCTCTGCGGGAAGTTGTAGCCCATCGGGTCCTTCCACGGCCCCTGCACCAGCCAGCCCAGCAGCTGGATCGCCACGTAGACCAGCATCAGGCTGACCAGGATCTCGCTGGCGTTGAAGCGGTCGCGCAGCAGCGCCACGATGCCGGCCCAGGCCATGCCACCCAGCACGCCGGCCAGCAGGATGGCCGGCACGATCCAGCCGGTCGTCGCCTTGCCGGCCTGCAGCGCGACCCAGGCGGCGCAGACCGCGCCGATGACGAACTGCCCCTCCGCGCCGATGTTCCAGACGTTGGAGCGGAACGACACCGACAGCCCCAGCGCGATGATCAGCAGCGGCGTGGCCTTGAGCATCAGCTCGCCCAGCGCGTAGGCGCTGCGCAGCGGCTCCCAGAAGAACACGCCGAGGCCGCGCAGCGGGTCCTTGCCCAGCGCGGCGAACAGCAGCATGCCGACCAGCACCGTGATCGCCAGCGCCAGCAGCGGGGAGCCGAAGCTCCAGAACCGGGACGGTTCGGGGCGCGCCTCAAGCCGCAGCATGGCCCGCCTCCCTGCCCGCCCACAGGCCGGACATCCACTCGCCGATCTGCGGCACCGTGGCCTGCGCCCTGGCCACCGGCGGCGACAGCCGGCCCTTGGCGATCACGTACAGCCGGTCGCTGATCTCGAACAGCTCCTCCAGCTCCTCGCTGACGACCAGCACCGCGCAGCCGGCGTCGCGCAGCGCCAGGACCGCGCCGCGGATCTGCGCGGCGGCGCCCACGTCCACGCCCCAGGTCGGCTGCGAGAGGATCAGCAGCTTCGGATGGGCGTCGATCTCGCGGCCGACGATGAACTTCTGCAGGTTGCCGCCCGACAGCGACTTGGCCACCGACTGCGGCCCGCCGGCCTTGACCTGGTAGCGCACGATGATGCTCTCGGCCTGCGCGCGCAGCCGGCCGGTGCGGATCCAGCCGCCCGGGCCCAGCGCGTCGTTGCGCGTCAACAGCAGGTTCTGCGCCAGGCTCAGCGTCGGCACGGCGCCGCGGCCCAGCCGCTCCTCCGGCACGAAGTGCAGGCCCAGCGCACGGCGCCGCCCCGGCGGCAGCCGCCCGGCGTGCTGGCCGAACAGCCGCACCATGGCCGGATCGGCCCGCCGGTCCTCGCCCGACAGCGCGGCCAGCAGCTCCTTCTGCCCGTTGCCCGAGACGCCGGCGATGCCGACCACCTCGCCGCCGCGCACCGACAGCGACACGCCGTCCAGGTCCACGCCGAACTGGTCCTCGCGCGCCAGCGTCAGGCCCTGCACCTCCAGCGCCACGGCGCCGGTACGCGGCGCGCGGTGCTCCAGCGCCGGCGGCTCGGCGCCGATCATCAGCCGGCTCAGCGAGGCGTTGCTCTCCTGGCGCGGGTCGCACACGCCCGTCACCCGGCCGCCGCGCAGCACGGTGCAGGCCGTGCACAGCGCACGGATCTCGTGCAGCTTGTGGCTGATGTACAGGATGCTGCAGCCCTCGGCCGCCAGCTTCTTCAGCACCACGAACAGCTTGTCGACCGCCTGCGGCGTCAGCACCGAGGTCGGCTCGTCCAGGATCAGCAGCTTCGGGTCGGTCAGCAGCGCGCGGATGATCTCCACGCGCTGCATCTCGCCGACCGACAGCGTGTGCACCGGCCGCGCCGGGTCCACGTCCAGCCCGTACTCGGCGGCCTTGGCGGCGATGCGCCGCGTGACCTCGGCGAGCGTCAGATGCCGGTCCAGCCCGAGCCAGACGTTCTCGGCCACCGACAGCGTGTCGAACAGGCTGAAGTGCTGGAACACCATCGCGATGCCCAGCGCCCGCGCCTCCTGCGGGTTGCGCACGTGCACCTCGCGGCCGTCGAAGAACACCTGGCCCTCGTCGGGCTTGACCGCGCCGTAGATGATCTTCATCAGCGTGGACTTGCCCGCGCCGTTCTCGCCGAGCACCGCATGGGTCTCGCCGGGCTGCACGGTCAGCGACACGTCGCTGTTGGCCACCACGGACGGGTAGCGCTTGGTGATGCGGGTCAGGGCGAGGCGTGGGGTCGTCATCGTGTGCAGCAGCTCCGGTGCCCGCCTCTCCTGCAAGCCCGATGCCATGTGGATGCACCAGAAGTGGGCAGACGGGGCGATGTTACGTGCCCACGCCGCCCGCGCCAGCCCCTCGGCCGCTGGCTGCGCGGCGGCCGCCCCGCGGGCGCGGCCGCCGCGCCAGGGCGCCGTCAGCGCGCCTGCGAGATCACGATCTCCACGCGCCGGTTGCGCTGGCGGCCTTCGGCCGTGTCGTTGCCGGCCACCGGCACGGCCTTGCCCAGGCCCTTGGTGGTGATGCGCGCGCCGTCCACGCCGCGGTTGACCAGCGCGGCCCGCACCGATTCGGCGCGGCGCTGCGACAGCGCCAGGTTCAGCGCATCGGAACCGGTGGAATCGGTGTGGCCCTCGATCTCCAGCCGGCGCTCGGGGTGGTCGCGCATGAACGCGGCCAGCCGGTCCAGCGTGGCGAAGGCGCCGGGCTTGAGCTCGGCGCGGCCGGTGTCGAACAGCACGTCGCCCAGCGTCAGCACCATGCCGCGGTCGGTCTGCTGCGCCTGCAGCGCCGCCATCTCCTGCTGCAGCCTGTCGGCGCGGGCCTGGGCGGCCTGCGCCGCCGCGCTCTGCTGCTCGGCCTGCCGGCGGGCCTGCTCGGCCTCGGCGCCGCGCGCGGTGATCAGGATGCGGTTGCGCGCCTCGGACGCGGTCGCCACCGCCTGATCGGCGCGCGCGATCTCGCCGGACTGCAGCGCGGTCGCCGCGCTCTGGCGCGCCAGGTAGGCGTAGTGCTCGACCGTGCCGGGGTCGTCGCCGCCCTGCAGCGCCGCATCGGCGCGCGCCAGCGCCTCCTGGGCGCGGCGCAGGTCCACCGGCGCGCTGCGCGCGGTGTCGGCGTCGTTGGCGGCGCGGGTGTAGAGGCTGCGCGCCTCCTCGACCGCCGGGTTGCTGGGCGGCGCGGAGGCGCAGGCGGCCAGCAGCAGCGCCGCCAGCGGCGCCAGCGCCAGGCCGCGGTGGAAACGGGGGATGGTGCGGATGTTCTGCATGTCGGTGTCCTCGGAATGTCGGGCGGTGGAGCGGCGCGGCGGGCTCACTGCGGCGCGCCCCGGGTGGCCTCGCGCTGCAGCGCGGCGTTGGAGCGCTCCAGCTCCACGGCGGCCTGGCGCGCGCGCTCGGCGCGGGCCTTGCGTTCGGCCAGCAGGCCGTCCGCCTGCGCCTGTTCGGCCAGGCGGCGGGCCTGTGCGAAATCCTTGGTGCCCATCGCCGCGTCGGCCCGGGACAACTTCTCGCGCGCGGCCAACAATTCGACCGGCGCCAGCTGGCCGGCCTGCGCGGCCTCGGCCTGCGTGACCGCGGCGCGGGCCGAGGCCAGCGCGTCCACCGGCGGCGGGCCCTTGCTGGCGCAGGCGCCCAGCAGCAGGGCGGCCGTCACGGCCAGCGCCGCGGCGGCCGGGCGCATCGTGCGGTGGCGAAGGAGTGCGTCTTGGATCATGGTGCGTCCTCGTTGTGGAATCGGGGAAGTCGTGCCAGGCCGCGGAGCGCAAGCCGGCGACGGCCCGGGAGCGCAGTCTCCCCGGCGCGCGCCGGCGCGGCCATCCCACGGCGCCGGCAGGCGCTGTAGGCCGAACACGCCATCCGCTGCGCGACGCCGCCGTCACGGCCGGCCGTCCGGGCCGGCGCGCTGGACGGTTCCCGGCGCTCCGGCGCCACCCCCGCGCACCGCATCCGCGGCCGGCTGGTCGGGCCACGGCGGGCGCCCGCGGCCCGGGCGCTATGCTCGCCGGCACGCGGCCGCGGCGAGGCCGCCCCGCCACCGACGACGAAAGGAGAGATCCCATGCCCCGACCGATTCCGCGGCGCGATGCCGCCCTGGCGCTGGCCGCGCTGCTCGCCCTGCCCGGCACCGCCGCGCGGGCCCAGCCGCTGGAAGGCGGCGGCCCGCTGCGCATCGTGGTGGGCTACGCCCCCGGCGGCGCGACCGACCGCGTGGCCCGCATCGTCGGCGACGCGCTGGCGCCCCGGCTGGGCGTGCCCGTCATCGTGGAGAACAAGGCCGGCGCCGGCGGACGGCTGGCGGCCCAGCAGGTCAAGGACGCCGCGGCCGGCCAGAACGTGCTGATGCTGGCCAACCCGGCCGTGATGGTGGTCGCGCCGCTGGTGTTCAAGGACAGCGGCTACGACCCCGAGCGCGACTTCCAGCCCGTCGCGCACGTCAACGACTACGAGTTCGGCCTGGCGGTCGGCAGCGCCGTGCCGGTCAAGGAGCTGTCGCACCTGCTGGCCTGGCTGCGCTCCAACCCCGACAAGGCCAACGTCGGCGTGCCGGCCACCGGCAGCCTGCCGCACTTCTTCGCGCTGATGCTGGGCGAGAAGGCCCAGGTGCGCACCGAGGTCATCGGCTACAAGGGCTCGGCCCCGGCCATCGGCGACCTGATCGGCGGCCAGCTGCCGGTGGCCGTGGACACCTTCGACGTGCTGCTGCCGCAGCACGAGGCCGGCAAGCTGCGCGTGCTGGCCATGTCGGGCGCGCAGCGGTCGGCCTTCGCGCCCGGCGTGCCGACCTTCCGGGAGGCCGGGCTGGAGCTCACCGCCCTGGGCTGGAACACCTTCTTCGCGCCGGCCGCCATGCCCGCCGCCAAGGCCGCGCGGCTGGCGCAGGCGATCCACGAGGCGATGCAGGACCCGCAGGTGCGCCGCAAGTTCACCGACGCGCGCATGCTCCCCGTGGCCGCCACGCAGGCGCAGACCGCCGCGATGCTGAAGGCCTACCGCGCGCAGTGGGCGCCGGTGGTGCGCACCTCGGGCTACCAGCCATGAGCCCGCCGCACGCCGCCGCACCGCGCGCCGGCCGGGCGGCGGCCTGACACCGGCCCCCGGCCGCCCGCCATGTACAACTCGCCCCACTTCGCCGAGCAGCGCCGCGCCGAGATCGAGCGCCTGCTGCGCGCGCACCCGCTCGGCACGCTGGTCGTGCAGACCGCCGACGGGCTGGACGCCCACCACCTGCCCTTCCTGTACGCCCCGGCCGAAGGCCCGCACGGCACGCTGCGCGCGCACGTGGCGCGCGCCAACCCGCTGTGGCGGCAGTGCCGCGACGGCGATGCGGTGCTGGCGATCTTCCGCGGGCCCGAGGCCTACGTCTCGCCGAACTGGTACCCGAGCAAGCACGAGGCGCACCGCCAGGTGCCGACCTGGAACTACCAGGTCGTGCACCTGCACGGGCGCATCGCCATCCGCGACGACGAACGCTTCGTGCGCGGCGTGGTCGCGCGGCTCACGCAGGCGCACGAGGCCGGCACCGGCGCCGGCACGCCCTGGAAGATGGGCGACGCGCCGCCGGACTACCTGGACGCGATGCTCGCGGCCATCGTCGGCATCGAGATCGCGGTCGAGCGCGTCGAGGCCAAGTCCAAGCTGAGCCAGAACAAGGACGCGCGCGACCGTCTGGGCGCGGCCGAAGCGCTGCAGGCACAGGGCCGCGACGCGCTGGCGCAGGCGATGCGGCAGGCGCCGCCGCCGCTCTGAGGGCGGTGGCGACGACGCAGGCGCATCCGTGCCGTACCGGGCCGGGCGCGCCCGCCGATGCGTTCCAGTACGCCAGCGCGTACGCCGTGCTGCGCCCGCCGCCGGACGACTTCCTCAGCACGCCTTGCTCCGGCAACTGCGTGATGTCGCGCAGGGCGGTGTCGGGCGAGCACTTGGCGATGGCGGCCCCTTGCGGCTGGTGAGCCGGCCCGCCGGGCCCTCGCGCAGGCGGCCCGGCAGCTGCACCTGCCGCTCGTTCAACGGCGTGCCGGCCCGGCGTTGCCAGAAGCGTGCCTTCGCCAGCACAGCGTCCAGAGCCGTGCCGTGCGCACGGGCGACGGCGCGGCCGAATGCGCCGAGACACCACGGCAACCAGCCCATGACTCGAGCGTGCCCCTCCAGGTGCGCCCCGGCACGTCGTCGCAAGTCCTTGCGCTCGCGCCGGATCTGCGCCGACTGGCTGTAGAAGCGTTGCGGGCTGCCGTCGGCGCACGCGAGGAACAGGTCGCCCACGGCACGAGCGCCCGCCGGGCCGCTGGAGCGGCTGGAAGTGCGCGCGGAACGGATATGCGCATCGAAAATCTAGCGACAATATTGCAATAATCTGAAAGTTTTTTCGCCCAAAATGAGAACAAGTTGAAGCTTAAGACCATCCGCGCGGGCCTGTTTCGGGAAACACGCCCTCCATGCGGCACGATCCAGGCCCGTTCCCGGCATGGATCGTCTTGGTCAACGGCTCTCAGCTTCGTCGCCCTGCTGGCGACCTGCCCGTGCAGCACGTCCGCAGCAGCGGCCGACATTCCCGCCCTGCTCCGCGAAGCCATCGCGCACCACCCCTCGATCCGCAGCCAGCAAGGCTTGCAGGCTGCCGCCGAAGCTGGCGTCTCGGCCGCACGGTGGTCGTTCTGGCCGACCCCGTCGATCGCGTCGGAACGTGCCGGCACGGGCCAGAACGATGCCGTCTACCGCGGCGGCAACACGGTCACCACCGTTCGCCTGCAGCAGCCGCTGTGGACCGGCGGCCGCCTGTCCGGCCATCTCGACAGGGCGCAGGCGCTCGCCCTGGCCGCCCAGGCCGATTTCGAAACGGCCCGCCAGCGCCTGGCGCTGCGCATCGTGGAAAGCGCCAGCGACATCCTGGTGGCCCAGCTCAAGCTCGACGCCTACCGGCAAAGCCGCGACGTCCATGCCCGCCTGCTCGCGATGGTCGAGCGGCGCACCCGCGAAGGCGCCTCCGCCCAGGCCGACGTCCATCTCGCGCATTCCCGCCTCGACGCCATCGAAGCCGATCTGCAGTCGGCCCGCGCCCAGCGCGACACCGGGCTGGACAGACTGCGGCTGCTCGTGGGCCGGCAACTCGCGGCGGAATCGCCGGACGCCCGGCTTCCGCCCCATCTCGACACGGAGCTCGACCTCGACCCCCTGCTGGCTTCCGCCCGCCAGCACAGTCCGCAGCTGATCAAGGCCCACGCCCAGGCCAAGGTGGCCGAAGCGGAGATCGGCATTGCCCGCGCCGCCCTGTCCCCGGAGATCTATGTGCGCGTGGAGCGCCAGTGGGGCAGCTTCAACGCCGCCAGCCAGGCTCCGCAGAACCGGGTCTTCGTCGGCATGAGCACCGCCTTCGGCGGCGGGCTGTCCAGTCTTTCCGGCATCCAGGCGGCGCAAGCCCGCCACGACGCCGCCCGCGACGACATCGAGGCCCAGCAACTGGCCATCGACGAGCAGATCCAGGGCGATCTCATCCTGTTCCGGACCGCGGGAACCCGGCGCGCCGGACTGGAACGGGCACGCCGTTCGGCGGCCGAGGTTTCCGCTTCCTGGGAACGGCAGTTCCTGGCCGGACGCAAGCAATGGCAGGACCTGATGAATGCCGCCCGCGAACTCGCCCAGAACGATGCCCAGCTTGCCGACGCCATCGGCGCGCAGTACCTGACCGGCTGGCGGCTGACGCTGCTCGCCCAGGGCGTCGACGGTGTTCTGGACGACGCCCTGGCTGCCAGGCAGGCAGCGTCCGGCGCCGAGCCATCGGCGCCCCCTCCGACGGGAACATTCCGATGATGCGCGACGAAGCCGCGACGCTGGCCCCTCCGCCGCTGCTCCTGGTGCTCGTCCGGCTCGCCGCGCTGCAGCGCGAAGCCGTCGACCGCCTGGCGCTGCAGGAAGCCGCCAGCTCGGCCCTGGGCCAGGCAACACCGCAGGCGCAGCTGGCCACCGTCACCGACCACCTGCAGCTGCGGCCGGCCCGCTGGTACGACGCCCCCGACGACGCCGACCTGCCGGCATTGCTGGCCGCCCCCGACGGCCGCTGGGGCATCCTGCGTGGCCGCAACACGGTGGGCCGGTGGATCGGCGAGTGGCCGGACCCGGCCGACCAGCGCTGGCGGGAGACCGCACACGACGGGCTTTCCGGATACCGGATCGCCACCCTGCGCCTGCAGCCGCCCTACCGGGCGACCAGCAGCCCGGTCCTCAAGCTGGTGCTCGACGAGATGCTGGCCCACAAGGGCCTGCTCGCGGAAGCCGGCGTCGGCGGCCTGTTGCTGGCCTTCCTCGGCCTGCTGATTTCCTTCTACAGCATGCAGCTGTACGACCGGGTCATCCCCACGGGCGCCACGCAGACGCTGGGCGTCCTGACCCTCGGCATCCTGCTGGCGATCGGCCTCGAATACCTGACCAAGCGCCTGCGCTCGCGCCTGTACGACAGGCTCATCGACCGGGTGGACCAGCGCCTGGCCCGCGCCGTCTATCTGCGCTTCCTGTCCATCCGGCTCGACCAGATGCCGGCCAGCGTGGGGACCCTGGCCGGCCAATTACGCGGCTACGAAAGCGTCAGGGCCTTCCTCGTCGCCGTGCTGACCCAACTGGCCATCGACGCCCCCTTCGCCCTCGTGTTCGCCGCCGTCATCGCGGCCATCGCCGGCCCGCTGGCCTTCATTCCGCTGATCTTCTTCGCCCTGTCGCTGGCCCGCGGCCTGTGGCACGGCGCGCGGATGCGCAAGCTGGCCGAGCAAAGCCAGGAAACGGCCAACCTGAAGACCGGCCTGCTGGTCGAAAGCGTGGAAGCCGCCGAGATCATCAAGTCCGGCCAGGGCGGCTGGCGCATGCTCGGCCGCTGGCTGGCCAGCACCGACACCGCCCGCGACGTCGACCAGCAGATGCGCCATCTCAACGAGAAGAATCTGTACGGCGCACTCGCCACGCAACAGGTGTCCTATGTCCTGCTCATGGCATGTGGCGCCTGGATGGCCAGCCGCAGCGAGCTGACGCTGGGCGGGCTGATCGCCTGCTCCATCCTGGCCGGGCGCGTCCTCAACCCGGTGACGCAGATCGGCCAGCAGATCGGCGCCTGGGCCAACGTCAAGGCGGCCCTGCGCGGGCTGGATGCGCTGTGGACACTCGAGGACGATCACGGCCAGTCGCAACCGGTTCACCTCGAGAACCTGCGCGGCCACTACCGCTGCGAGCAGGTCGTCATGAGCCTGCGCGGCAGGCCGGCGCTGAAGATCGGCCACTTGCAGATCCGCGCCGGTGAAAAAATCGGCGTCCTCGGCGCGATCGGCGCCGGCAAGACGACGCTGCTGCGCCTGCTGTCCGGGATGTACAAGCCGGGCGAAGGCCGGATCTGGCTCGACGACGTGGATCTGGCGCAGCTCTCCAAGCCCCTGCTCGCCGAGCATCTCGGCTACCTGCCGCAAGACGGACGGCTGCTCGGCGGCAGCCTGCGCGACAACCTGGTCCTCGGCCTGCTCGACCCGGGCGACGACGCCATCCTGGCCGCCGCCAGAACGACCGGGCTGTTCGAATCCGTGATCGCCCCGCATCCCAGCGGCCTGCAGCAGGCCATCGCCGAAGGCGGCAGCGGACTTTCCGGCGGCCAGCGCCAGTTGGTCAACCTGACCCGCGTTTTCCTGCGCCGCCCCACGATCTGGCTGCTCGACGAGCCGACCGCGTCGCTCGACCGCCATCTCGAACTGCAACTCCTCGCCGCCCTGAAACGGCAGTTGCGCGCCGAGGACACCCTGGTGCTCGTCACCCACAAGCCCGAGATGCTACAACTCGTCGACCGCCTGCTCGTCGTCGGCAACGGGCAGATCCTGCTCGACGGCCCGCGCGATGCCATCCTCGCCCGCCTGCAAGGGGGACTGCGCCCCCCCGCCCCCCGGGTCGCCGCATGAAGACCCCGTCCAGCGCGCCACGGCGCCACCCCATCCTCTGGCTGCTGGCCGGCACCGTCGCACTGGCGGTCGGCTTCGCCGCCGTCTTCGAGATCGACCAGGCCGTGCGCGCCCAGGGGCAGATCATCCCGGGCTCGCGCACCCAGGTCATCCAGGCCGTCGACGGGGGCATGCTCACCGCCCTGCACGTCCGGGAGGGCGATGCCGTCAAGGCCAGGCAGAAGCTCGCTGAACTCGAACCCGACCGTGCCGAAGCGGGGGTCGCCCAAAGCCGGGCGGAAGTCGCCAGCAAGCGCATCGCGCTCGTTCGCGCCCGTGCCGAACTGGCGGGACAGGCGCCCAACTACCCCGCCCGCGAATACGGCGACTACCCGGACTTCGTCGCGGCCCAGCAGGGCATCTACCGGCAGCGCAGGCAAAGCCTCGACGAGGAACTGTCCACCCTGCAGCAAGCCATGCAGCTCGCCGCGGACGAACTGAAGATGGCCCGCACCCTCCACGAGGGCGGCGACATCAGCCGCAGCGAAGTCATGCGCGCCGAACGCCAGGTGCTGGACCTGCGCTCGCGCATCAACGCGACCCGGAACAAGTACTTCCAGGAGACCCGCAGCGAAATCGCCAAGCTCGAGGACGAACTGTCGACCAGCCGCTACAAGCTCGACGAGCGGCAGAGCATCCTGAAGCACACCGACCTGGTGTCGCCGATGGACGGCATCGTCAAGCAGGTCCGCGTCACCACCGTCGGCGGCGTCTTGAAGCCCGGCGACGAACTGATGCAGATCAGCCCGGTCGATGACGAGCTGCTGGTCGAGATCAAGGTCAATCCGGCCGACGTCGGCCTGCTGAAACCGGGATTGCCGGTCACGCTGCGTTTCGACGCCTTCGATGCGAGCATCTACGGCAGCGTCCACGGCCGCCTGCGCTACATCAGCCCGGACACCCTGACCGAACAGGCCGCCAATGGCCAGACACAGGCCTATTACCGCGCACAGGTCGAGATCGACTGGCCGGAAACGCAACGGCATCCGGCCAACCGTGTCCAGTCCGCGGACCTGAAGCCCGGCCTCACCGCCACGGCAGACGTGCTGACCGGCCGGCGCAGCATTCTCAACTTCTTGATGAAACCCATCGGCCGCGCCTTCAGCGGCGCGCTGACACAACGTTGAAACCCATATCGGAGACGAGGAGCACACCATGACGAACGCCAAGCAGATCACCGTGCAGCAGGGCACCCCGCAAGCACTCCAGCCTGGCCGGAAGAACCTGGTCAGGATCGCCAAGGGCCAGCACTACCGCGTCCAGGACCTGGTCGACGGCCGTGCGCAGGACGCCACCGACGTCGTCGCCACCCGGCAGGGCAGCGACCTTCACCTGCGCTACGCCGACGGCACCGAGGTCGTCGTCCAGGACTTCTACGGCCAGTGCGCCGATCGCGCCTGCAGCGTCACCCTGCCCGGCAAGGATGGCGCCGGCTACGTCATCGACGCCGACACCGCCGCCGGCGCCAGCACCAGCGGCGGCGAATCCCTGGTCTACGCCCACGGCGAACACGACGCGCTGATGCGCCTGGCCGCCTCGGACAGCGCCATGAGCGACACCCTGGGCAAGCTCGGCGACGGCCTGGTGACCTGGCTGCCCGCATCCACCGCGTCCGGCGGCATGCACCCCGGGCTGCTCGCCGCCCTCGCCGTCGGCGGCCTCGCCGCCGCCGGTGGTGGCGGTGGTGGCGGTGGCGGCGGTGGTGGCAGCAAGGATCCGGAACAGCCCCCGGCCCGCACCATCCTGCACGGCAACGTCGTCGTCGCCGGCCCGGTCGTCGCCGGCCACGACCTGCAGGCCGCCGCCTACCGGGCCGACGGCACCGTCCTCGTCGGCAGCGCCGTCCGTGCCGACGGCACCTTCACGATGGACCTCCCCGGCGGCTATGCGGGCCCGGTGCTCGTCGTCGTCTTCGACACCTCGGCCAGCCACCCCGACTACTTCGACATAGCCGCCGGCCAGCCCAGGAACCTCTCCATCGACCTGCGCGCCGCCACCGTCATTCCCGGCCCCGGCAGCTACGACGTCAACGTCAACGTCCTCTCCGAACTGGCCGTGCGCGAACTCGGCCTGCCCGGCGGCGGCAACGGCCTGGCCGCCACCAGCCTGGCCGGCATCGCCGCCGGGCAGATCCAGGCCGCCAACCAGTCGGTCGCCCATGCCGTCGGCCTGCCCCAGGACCTGGTCGGCGGCAGCGCCCCGAACGCCATCGTCGATGCCGCAGGCCGCGACAACGCCGCGGCCAACGACTACGGCCGCCTGCTCGCCGCCCTGTCGGGTGCCGAGTCCGGCACCACCGCCGACAGCATGCTGGCCCGGCTGGCCGCGCAACTCGACGCCGGGCAACTGACCGAGGCCGGCCGCGCCCTTCTGATCGAAGGCGCCGTCGCCACGAGCGGCTTCGGCAGCGCGCTGGTCGACCGCATCTCCGACCTGACCAGCCAGTCCTCGGCGGTGTCGATCGACGCCGTCGCCACCGACAACAGCCTGGACCACACGGAAGCACAGGCCGGCCTGACGCTCACCGGCAGTTGCGCGAGCGGCGCGACGGTCACCGTGAACATCGCCGGCGCCCTCTACACGGCCACCGTCGCCGGCACCAGCTGGAGCGTCGCCGTTCCTGCCGCCGACCTGTCCGGCGTGCCGCAGGGCGCGCTGACCCTGTCGGCCACGCAAACCGCCGGCAACGCCAGCCAGTCGGCCAGCCGCACCATCTATGTCGATACCGTGCCGCCGACGGTGGCGATCACCTCGCCGGCGCTGAGCAACGAGGCCACGCCGGTGGTCAGCGGCACCGCCGAGGCCGGCACCACCGTCACCGTCGTCATCGCCGGCGCCACCTACGTCACCACCGCCACCAGCGGCGGCACCTGGAGCATCGCCACCGCCACCGCGACACCGGCCAGCGGTACGCTGAGCCTCGACACCAACGGCAGCAACAGCATCACCGCCACCGCCGTCGACGCCATCGGCAACGCCAGCAGCCCGGCCACCCAGGCCCTGGTCATCGATACCACGGCGCCTGCCACGCCTGCCAATGCGCCCGGCGGCTACGCGGACGACGTCGGCAGCCTCCAGAGCACCGGCAGCACGGCGGCGGCCACCGACGACACCTGCCCGGGCATCCTGGTCGGCGCCGGCCTGGCCGACGCCCCGTCGCTCTACGTCGATGGCATCCGGGTCGCCGCCACCTACGATCCCGCCGCCGGCACGCTGACACCGGACGTGGCGCTCGCCGAGGGCAGCCACGCCCTCACCTATACGCTGACCGACGCCGCCGGCAACGAGAGCGGCCAAAGCCCCGCGCTGGGCCTCACCGTCGATACCGCCGCACCGACGGTATCCATCACCTCGCCGGCGCTGAGCAACGCGGCCACGCCGGTCGTCAGCGGCACCGCCGAGGCCGGCGCCACCGTCACCGTCGTCATCGCCGGCGCCACCTACGTCACCACCGCCACCAGCGGCGGCACCTGGAGCGTCGATACCGGCACCGCCACGCCGGCCAGCGGCACGTTGAACCTCAACGCCAACGGCAGCAACGGCGTCGCCGCCACCGCCACCGATGCCGCCGGCAACGCCAGCGCCCCGGCCACGCAGGTCCTGGTGGTGGACACCACGGCGCCTGCCACGCCCGCCGCGCCCGGCGCCTATGCGGACGACGTCGGCAGCGTCCAGAGCGCCGGCAGCACGGCGGCCACGACCGACGACAGCCGCCCGGGCATCCTGGTCGGCACCGGCCTGGCCGACACCCCGTCGCTCTACGTCGACGGCGTCCGGGTCGCCGCCACCTATGACCCCGTCGCCGGCACGCTGACGCCGGACGCTGCACTCGCCGATGGCAGCCATGCCATCACCTACACGCTGACCGACGCTGCCGGCAACGAGAGCGGCCGGAGCCCCGCGCTGACCCTGACCGTCGACACCGCGGCCCCGGCCACACCGGCCGCGCCCGCCGCCTATGCGGACGACGTCGGCAGCCTCCAGAGCACCAGCAGCACGGCGGCGGCCACCGACGACACCCGGCCCGGCATCCTGGTCGGCACCGGCCTGGCCGATGCGCCCTCGCTCTACGTCGACGGCGTCCGGGTCGCCGCCACGTACAACGCTGTCGCCGGCACGCTGACCCCGGACACGGCACTGGCCGACGGCACCTACGCCTTCACCTGGACATTGACCGATCCCGCCGGCAACGAGAGCGCGCCGAGCCCGGCGCTGACGCTCACCGTCGACACCAGCGCCCCGGCCGTGCCGATGGCACCCAACGCCTATGTGGACGACATCGGCAGCCTCCAGAGCGCCAGCAGCACGGCGACGGCGACCGACGACACCCGGCCCGGCATCCTGGTCGGCACGGGCCTGGCCGATGCGCCCTCGCTCTACGTCGACGGCGTCCCGGTGGCCGCCACCTACGATCCCGTCGCCGGCACGCTGACCCCAAACGCGGCGCTGGCCGACGGCACCTACGCCTTCACCTACACCCTGACCGATGCCGCCGGCAACGAAAGCGGCCAGAGCCCTGCGTTGACCCTGACCGTCGACACCGCGGCCCCGGCCACGCCGGCCGCGCCCGCCGCCTATGCGGACGACGTCGGCAGCCTCCAAAGCGCCAGCAGCACGGCGGCCACGACCGACGACACCCGGCCCGGCATCCTGGTCGGCACCGGCCACACCGACACCCTGTCGCTCTACGTCGACGGCGTTCAGGTAGCCGCCACCTACGATCCCGTCGCCGGCACGCTGACGCCGAATGCAGCGCTCGCCGACGGCAGCCATGCCTTCACCTGGACCCTGACCGACGCCGCCGGCAACGAGAGCGGCCGGAGCCCCGCGCTGACCCTGACCGTCGACACCGCGGCCCCGGCCACGCCGGCCACACCCGCCGCCTATGCGGACGACGTCGGCAGCCTCCAGAGCGCCAGCAGCACGGCGGCCACGACCGACGACACCCGGCCCGGCATCCTGGTCGGCATGGGCCTGGCCGATGCGCCCTCGCTCTACGTCGACGGCATCCAGGTCGCCGCCACGTACAACGCTGTCGCCGGTACGCTGACCCCGGACACGGCGCTGGCCGACGGCACCTACGCCTTCACCTGGACCCTGACCGACGCTGCCGGCAACGAGAGCGGCCCGAGCCCCGCGCTGACCCTGACCGTGGACACCACCGCGCCGGCCATGCCCGCCGCGCCCAGCAGCTACGCGGACGACGTCGGTGTCATCACGAACCCCAGCAGCACGGCGGCCGCCACCGACGACACCCGCCCAGGCATCCAGGTCGTCGCCGGCCTGACCGACACCCCGTCGCTCTACGTCGACGGCGTCCCGGTGGCCGCCACCTACGATCCCGTCGCCGGCACGCTGACCCCGAACGCGGCGCTGGCCGACGGCACCTACGCCTTCACCTGGACCCTGACCGATGCCGCCGGCAACGAGAGCGCGCCCAGCCCGGCGCTGACCCTCACCGTCGACACCACGGCCCCGGCCACGCCGGCCAATGCGCCCGCCGCCTACGTGGACGACGTCGGCAGCGTCACGAGCAACAGCAGTACGGCGGCGGCCACCGACGACAACCGCCCCGGCATCCTGGTCGGTGCAGGCCTGTCGCTGACACCGTCGCTCTACGTCGATGGCGTCCGGGTCGCCGCCACCTACGATCCCGTCGCCGGCACGCTGACCCCGGATACGGCTGTCGCCGACGGCAGCCATGCCTTCACCTACACGCTGGCCAACGCCGTCGGCAGCGAAAGCGGCCGGAGCCCGGCGCTGACCATCGCCGTCGATACGACGCCGCCGGCAGTGGCCATCACCTCGCCGGCCCTGACCAACGACCCGACCCCGGTCGTCAGCGGAACCGCCGAGGCCGGCGCCACCGTCACCGTCGTCATCGCCGGCGCCACCTACGTCACCACCGCCACCGGCGGGGTCTGGAGCATCGACATCAGCATGGACACGCCGGTCAGCGGCGTGCTGGCCATCGACGCCAACGGCAGCAACGGCGTCTCCGCCACCGCCACCGACGCCGCCGGCAACACAGGCGGCCCGGCCACCCAGGCCCTGGTCATCGATACCACGGCGCCTGCCACGCCTGCCAATGCGCCCGCCGCCTACGCGGACGATGTCGGCGCCATCACGAACCCCGGCAGCACCGCCAGCTTCACCGACGATACCCGGCCCGGCATCCTGGTCGGCGCAGGCCTGACCGACACCCCGTCGCTCTACGTCGATGGCGTCCCGGTGGCCGCCACCTACGATCCTGTCGCCGGTACGCTGACACCGACCGCCGCACTGGCCGACGGCAGCCATATCTTCACCTATACCCTGACCGACGCCGCCGGCAACGAGAGCGGCCAGAGCCCGGCGCTGACCATCGCCGTCGATACGGCGCCGCCGGCGGTGGCCATCACCTCGCCGGCCCTGACCAACGACCCGACCCCGGTCGTCGGCGGCACCGCCGAGGCCGGCGCCACCGTCACCGTCGTCATCGCCGGCGCCACCTACGTCACCACCGCCACCAGCGGCGGCGCCTGGAGCGTCGACACCGGTACCGCCACGCCGGCCAGCGGCGTGCTCAACATCGATGCCAACGGCAGCAACGGCGTCGCCGCCACCGCCACCGATGCCGCCGGCAATGCCAGCGCCCCGGCCACCCAGGTCCTGGTGGTGGACACCACGGCGCCCGCCACGCCGGCCGCACCCAGCACCTACGCGGACGACGTCGGCAGCATTCGGAACACCAACAGCACGGCGGCCACGACCGACGACACCCGCCCGGGCATCCGGGTCGGCACGGGCCACACCACCGACACACCGTCGCTCTATGTCGATGGCGTCAAGGTGGCGGCCACCTACAACCCCGTCGCCGGCACGCTGACCCCGGACACGGCGCTGGCCGAAGGCACGCACGCCTTCACCTGGACCCTGACCGATCCTGCCGGCAACGAAAGCGGCCAAAGCCCTGCGCGGACCATCACCGTGGACACCACGGCGCCGGCGACGCCGACCACGCTCACCGCCTATGTGGACGACGTGGGCACCATCCAGAGCGCCGCCAGCACGGCGGCCACGACCGACGACACCCGCCCGGGCATCCGGGTCGGCACGGGCCACACCACCGACACACCGTCGCTCTATGTCGATGGCGTCAAGGTCGCCGCGACTTACAACCTTGTCGCCGGCACGCTGACCCCGACAGCCACGATCGCCGAGGGCATCCACGCCTTCAGCTATACCCTGACCGACGCCGCCGGCAACGAAAGCGCCCGAAGCCCCACCCTGACCCTGACCGTCGACACCACGGCGCCGACCGCCACCTTCACCGGCGCCACCTACGATGCCGCGACGGACACGCTGACGCTGAGCGGCGCCAACCTCGACACCCTGCTGTCATCCGGCGAGACGCTCGGCATCGACGTCAAGGACCGGCTGAACTGGAGCAAGCTGGCCTGGGACATCGACGGAAATGGCGTCGGCAACGGCAGCGGCATCGGTTTCTCGCTGACCGACATCGACAGCGCCCTGGTGGCCAGCGCCACCTCGCTGACCATCAAGCTGAACGCCAGCAAGGCAGCGGTGCTGGAAGCCGAGCCGGGTTTCGATGCGCTGACGACCGATGACAAGATCGATATCGGCAAGGGATTCACCAGCGATCTGGCCGGCAATGCGGCGACCACCGATGATTATTCCGGGCCGAGTCATGGTCCGAATGCAGGTATTGTCGTCTTCGACTACGTGCTGGGTGTGACTTCGGATCATAGCGGCAGAACCTTCGATGCGAATACGAGCTATACCATTTACATTCGCGTTGACTCCATATCGAAAGATTTGTATACAACTCCACAAGCGGGGGCCAACCTCAATGCGACATGGGCTAACTGGAGCGGCACCAGCAATCTGGGAAATGACGACCAAATTATCTTGGTGGGCAACAATGGCTTCGCCATGAGAGGGGTTAATCCAGTCGCTCAGGCAGCGTTAATGGAGACGAGCACTGTTGATTTTCTTAATCGTACATTTTTGTACAACAATATTGAATGGAAAACGGCCGGTGGCGGTGACGTGTTGATTCTGGTTTTGAATAATGGAGTGGGCACAAATATCGGAGGCGCCCTCAATAGAGTTACCGGGGCCGGCTGGAATGAACAAAATCCGATCAACGGCAACCCCTTGGGTGGTGTAATCCACCCTACGCAGCAAGTCGTTGTTGGTTTTGCTGGAAGCATGCAGGCCGGTGTCCTCACTAGCCAGGGGCTTATCTAAGCATCCTTCCGATCCGCGCTCACCCGCCCGTGCGGGTGGGGCGCATTGGCGGTTTCTCCGCACCGCAAACCCGCGATCGATTTTCCATGTCGAACTCCCCCACCTCCCTGCGCCAACTGCACGAGCAGCGCCGCTACACCGAGCTGCTGGCCGCCTCTCCCGCCGTTGACGGCCCGCCCGCCGAACAGGCGGCGCGCACGGTACTGCGGGCCATCGCCCATCATCACCTGGGCCAGTTCGCCGAGGCGCAGGCCTTGTTCGAGCGCTGGCAGGGCATGGTGGACCGCTTCGACGCCGATACGCTGGCCGATTGGGCGGCGCTGCTGATCCTGCGCGGCGACCTGCCCGGCGCACAGGCCGCGCTCGACACGGTGCTGTCCAGCCAGCCGGACCATGCGCTGGCGCTGGCCCGCCGCGCCTGGTGCAAGTCCATGACGGACGACCTGGCAAGCGCCGAGGCGGACATGGCACGTTCGCTGGCGCTGCAGCCCGAACGCCTGGCCGCCTGGCTGCTGCTGGCCCGGCTGCGCCTGGCCGCCAGGCAGCCGCGGACGGCGGATGCCGCGCCCGCAGCGGCGCAGGGGCCGCGCCACGCCGTCGACCGCGCCCGCGAACTGCTGGCCGCGCAAAACCCGCAATTGCCGGAAGACGCGGCCCAACAGTACGCCCGGCAAGTCGCCGAACTGCAACTGGCCTGCTGGCTCGACGACGGCCGGCTGGCCGAGGCCGAAGCCTGGGTCGCCGCGCAGCCGGACGACGAAGCCGTCGACTGGAGTTGCCAGCTCGCCCTGGGCCTGGCCCGTCACGACCGCCACGCCGAGGCCGAGGACAGCCTGCGCCGGGCCTTGCAGCGGCATGCCGACAACGTGCCGCTACTGCTGACGGCGGCCGAACTGGCCGAAGTCCAGGGCCGCAGCGGCCAGGCCATCCACCTGGTGCGCCAGGCCATCCGCCACGACCCGGACAACCCGCAGCTGCATGCCCGCCTCGCTCGCATCGGCGCCCGCGACCACGGCGGCGCATGCCGGCAGGCCGCCGAGAAGGCGGTGGCGCTGGCCGAGGCGCTGGTCGAAAGCGACACCTGGCCGGCCGCGCGCATCGCCGCCGTACGCCTGGACGCCAGGCTGGCGCTGGCCGAGGTGGAAAGCCAGGCCCAGCACTACGACGCGGCCGACGCGCTGTTCCGCGACGTGCTGGCCGAGCAGCCCTGGCACATCGGCGCGCTGCGCGCGCTGGGCGGGCAGGAACTGCAGCGCGGCCGCATCGACGAAGCGGTGGCGCTGTTCGAGCGCGTCAGGCAGATCGACCCGGTCAGCGGCCACACGGCGCTGATCAACGCCCGGCGCTTCCCCGAGGACGAAGCCACGCTGGCACTCCTGGACCGCGCGGCACGCCAGCCCAGCCTGGAAGGGCCGGCCCGCTCCAGCATCCTGTTCCAGTTGGCGGCCGCCTGGGAAAAGCGCGAGGACTACGCCAAGGCCTTCGCCTACGCCCGCGAGGCCAACGCGCTGTCGAAGCGCTTCCTGCGCTACGACCCCAAGGCCCATCGCCAGGCTTGCGCGCGCACGCGGCACGCCTTCTGCCGGGCGCTGTACACGCACCGGCGCGACAGCGGCCACCCGTCCACGCTGCCGATCTTCGTGCTCGGCATGCCGCGTTCGGGCACGACGCTGGTCGAGCAGATCATCGCCGGCCACAGCCAGATTTTCGGGGCCGGCGAACTGGGCGTGATTCCGCAGCGCATCGCCGGCCTGGGGCGCTGGGAACACCACGTCGGCTCGGGCCGCCGCTACCCGGATTGCGTCGACGACCTGACGCCCGAGGTCGTCAACGGAATCGCCGAAGGCATCCTCGACGAATTGCGCCAATACGCGCAGAACAGCAAGCCGAATGCCCGCCATGTGGTCGACAAGCTGCCGCACAACTTCGAGAACATCGGGCTGATCAAATTCCTGTTTCCCAACGCGAAGATCATCTCGGTCCGGCGCGACCCGCGCGATGTGGCGATTTCCAACTATTTCACCGACTATGCCGCCAAGCATGGCGGCATGGGCTTCGCCTACGACCTGGAATGGATCGGCGAGCAGCTGGCCGACCACAACCTGCTGATGCACCATTGGCGGCAGACATTTCCGGGCGAGATACTGGAAATCGACTACGAGGACGTGGTCGAAGACACCGAGGCCGCGGCGCGCAAGCTGCTCGATTACATCGGCGTGCCATGGGAGGCGCAGGTGCTCGACTTCGACACGCTCGACCGGCCGGTGAAAACCGCCAGCGTCTGGCAGGTGCGCCAGCCGATCTACAAGACCAGCACGGCGAAATGGCGCCATTACCAGGCGTACCTGGCGCCGCTGATCCAGGGCACCAACCGGAAAATCACCTGGGAAGCGATCGAGATGCTGTCGCTGCCCGAACCCGGCTTGCTGCAAAAGGGCGTGGCGCTCTACAAGGCGGACAGAGTGGACGAGGCGGAATACGAATTCCGCAAGCTCCTGCACCACCTGCCGGAGCACGCGGCGGCCCAGCACATGCTGGGCATCATCTACGCGTGCAAGGGTTATCTGCACGACGCCATCGCGCTGATGGAAAAAGCGCGCAAGACCTGCCCCTGGAATGCCGCCTGGCGCAAGGACCTGATCCAGGCGCTGGAAATGGGCGGCTTCACCGAGCGGGCCGAGCAGTTGAAGGCACCGGCCGCCGGTGGTGCGCCACAGCACCATGCATCCCCCCTGGCCGTGCCGGAGGCGCCGTAAGCGGCCGGATCAGGGAAAGATCTCGCGCAGGAGCCGCTGCACGATCGTGTCCAGGCCGTCCGAGGTCGTATCCAGGATGCAGTCCGGGGCGGGCGGCGGCTCGTAGGGACTGGCGATGCCCGTCATGTTGGGTAGTTGCCCGCTGCGCGCCTTTCTGTACAGGCCCTTGGGATCGCGCCGTTCGCACACCGCCAGCGGCGTGTCGACGAATACCTCGACGAAGTGCTCCTTGCCGATGCGTTCCCGCGCCATGTCCCGCTCCGCCCGGAAAGGACTGATGAAGGCCGTCATGACGATCAGGCCGGCATCCATCATCAGCCTGGCGACCTCCGCGACGCGGCGGATGTTCTCCACGCGGTCGGCATCGGTGAAGCCCAGATCCCTGTTCAGGCCCTGGCGCACGTTGTCGCCGTCCAGGAGGTAGGTGCGCTTGCCGCGGGCGTGGAGTGCCTGTTCCAGGGCGTTGGCGATGGTGGACTTGCCGGAACCGGACAGCCCGGTGAACCAGACGACCTTGCCCGGGTGGCCATTGAGGCGCTCGCGGTCTTCGCGGCCGATGCTGAGCGCCTGCCGGTGCACGTTCTGCGCCCGGCGCAGGTTGTGGCGGATCATGCCCATCGCCACCGTGGCGTGGGTGAATCGGTCCACCAGGATGAAGCCGCCCAGGGTCGGCGATTGCGCATGGGGCGCGAACACCAGCGGCTTGCTCGACGCAAGATTGGCCACGGCAATGTCGTTCAACACCAATTGCCGGCATGGCTCGTGCGCCAGGGTATCGACGTCGATCCTGTACTTCAGGCTCGTGATGCTGGCGCTGGCCTCTTGGTTGGCCAGTTTCAGTTCGTAGGTCCTGCCCATGTGCCCGGGTTCGTCATGCAGCCACACCACGGTGGCCTCGAACTGGTCGGTCATCTCCAGCGGCTGATCGGCCCGGGCGATCACGTCGCCGCACGAGGCATCCACCGTACGGTCCAGCACCAGGGTGACGGCGTCGCCGGCGCCGGCCGACGGCAGATCCCCGCCGGCGGTCACGATGCGCACCAGCACGGCGGTCTGGCCGGAGGCCGTGACGCGCAGGGTATCGCCCAGCGCCAGCCGGCCCGAGGCCAGCGTGCCACCGAAGCCGCGAGGGCCGCCATCGGACCGATCGACCCGCTGCACCAGGAACACCGCCTTGTGCTGGATGGGCTGCGGGACGTCGATGGTTTCCAGGCAGCCCATCAGCGTCGGCCCCTGGTACCAGGGTGTGTGCGCGGAACGAGTGGCGACGTTCTCGCCGCCGGGGGCCGACAGGGGAATGGGCGTGACGCGGTCGAACCCCAGCCCTTCGGCCATGGCCGAGAACCCGGCCACGATCGCGTCGAATGCGTCTTGCCGGTAAGCGGCCAGGTCCATCTTGTTGACGGCCAGCACCACATGCCGGATGCCGGCCAGGGACACCAGGCAGGCGTGGCGGCGGGTCTGGGTGACGATGCCCCGGCGGGCATCGACGAGCAGCACGACCACGTCGGCGGTGGAGGCGCCGGCCACCATGTTGCGGGTGGACTGCGCGTGCCCCGGAGGGTCGGCCACGATGAACTTGCGCCTTGGGGTGGAAAAGAAGCGGTAGGCCACGTCGATGGTGCTGCCTTGCTCGCGTTCGGCGGCTGGCCCGTCCGCCAGCAGGTCGAAGCCGATGCCCCGGCCTTGCGTGCCATGCCGCCTGGCGTCGGCCTGCAGGGCGTTCCGCGGGTCGTCGGAGCTCTGCCGCGCTTCCCACAACAGGCGGCCGATGAGAGTGCTCTTGCCGTCATCCACGCCGCCGCAGGCGACGAGACGCAGCGGATCCTGCCGGACCTGCCGGGACATCCATTCCTGGACTGCGGCGGCTTCGGGCGCAGGCGCCGGGGCGGTGGGTTGCTCGAGACGCGGCATCAGAAACAGCCCTCCTGCTTCTTCCTTTCCATGCTGCCGGTGGCGATCCTGCGGCCCTGGCGCTCCGTCCAGCTCGAGAGCGGAAACACCCGGATGCTTTCTCCCGGACGCTTGCGCTTGTTGTACAGGCTCCAGAACTGCTCGAATCTTCTCGTCATCTTCGCACCGTACCGCATCGGCCGGGTGTTGCATTTCGGATGCGGGACCGCGCTCCCTCCGAAATCGCCTACACTTGCAGGATCGACCGCGGCGTGCTCGTTGCCTCGGTCCTTGATTGACACCTCGCGGCCATCGTGGCCCGCACAGGCTTCGGCCCGGCAGGCGACCCGATCCTCGCCCCCACCGCCCGAACGTCATCCCCCCCCTCGGCGAGCCTATCGTCGGTCCGTTTCACAGAACCCTCCGCGGACCGTTCCCCTCACCACCGATCCACTGCGCATGCGGCGCGGGCCCCGGCCCTGGCGCATGCGGCGGCCGCCCTGGCGACGGCCCATCGATTCGACCCTATGCAGATTCCACACGCCCACGAGGTGGGCAAATACCTCGTCACGCCGATGACGCAGCGCACCGACACGGGCCAGTACGCGGCCTCGGTGTCGATCCGCCGCGGCATGCACGACCGCGTGTTCCGGCTCGTCCCGCGCTTCGACGACGCGGGCTGCGCCGCGCGCTACGCGCTGGCGCAAGGCCGCCACTTCATCCTGAACGACCAACTGGCCTGAGCGCGTCTCGGGCCGATCCAACGAAGGAGCCCCATGGGCAAGGAAGAACTGATCGAAATGCAAGGCCGCGTCGAGGAGGTGCTGCCCGATGCGCGCTTCCGCGTCGTGCTGGACAACGGCCACAGCCTGGTCTGCTACTCGGGCGGCAAGATGCGCAAGCACCGCATCCGCGTGCTCGCCGGCGACAAGGTCTCGCTCGAGCTGTCGCCCTACGACCTCACCAAGGGGCGGATCACCTTCCGCCATCTCGAACCCCGCTCCCAGGGCGGTCCCGCTCCCGCACGCCGTTTCGCACGATAAGCAGACGGCGCGCGCCATCGACCCTCCGGGCCCTCAAGCCCTCCGGGCTCTCAGTCCCTCCGGGCCATCGACAACACACCCCGGATCACACAAGGAACACTTCCATGGACAACAGACTCTACGTCGGCAATCTCTCCTACACGATGCGCGACGACTCGCTGCAGCAGCAGTTCGCGGCCTTCGGCCACGTCGCCTCGGCCAAGGTCATGATGGACCGCGACTCCGGCCGCTCCAAGGGCTTCGGCTTCGTCGAGATGGGTTCGTCCGCCGAGGCCCAGGCGGCCATCCAGGGCCTGCACGGCCGTGAAGTCGGCGGCCGTCCCCTGACCGTCAACGTCGCCCGCCCGCAGGCGCCGCGCGGCGAAAGCCGGGGCGGCTACGGCGGCATGCGCGACCGGTACTGACGCCATCGGCCGGGCAAGTACCCGGCCGCGGCCCGGGAAATCCCTGGCCGCGAACTACCCGAAGGGGTAGCCTGCGGCTCCCCCGCTTTCCCTAGACTGCACGCTGCGCTTGGGTCAAGGGAACCACCCGTGCGCTGGGCGTGGCCATCATGCCGCCGGTGGTCCCGCGCAACAGGACAAGCAGCGTGCAGATCGACATCGATTTCAGCCAGTGTCACGTGTCCGCCTTCGGCGGAACGACCGGCATCGCGCAGGCTGCCACCAGCCATGGCGGCGCCCTCGACAGGGTGGCGCCAGTCCCCGGGCGCGCCGGCGGCCCATGAATCCTGCGGGCCCGAGCGGGAAGCGAATGGCCGAAACGACCGACATGGAGCACGCCGCGGCGGACATCCGGCTCCAGGCCTACAAGCTGTTCCCGCCGCCCGCGCGGCCGGACACGGTGGTGCGCCGCAGCATCATCGAGCAGGTGATGCGCGTCGGCTCCGCGCCGCTGACCGTGCTGCAGGGGCCGGCGGGCAGCGGCAAATCGACCACGCTGCAGCAGATCCACGACGCCTTCCAGGCCCAGGGCTGGGCCACGGCCTGGCTGGTGGTCGACGATGCCGACAACGATCCGCAGCGCTTCGAGACCCAGCTGCACGCCATGCTGGCCTCGGCCGGCGCCAAGGAGGCCGTGGCACTGGCGCCACGGGCCGCCGGCGTCGGCCTGATCGAATGGGTGCTCGACGCGCTGGGCCGCTTCGACGCGCGCGTGGTGCTGTTCCTGGACGATTTCCAGGCCTTGCACGAGCCGTCGATCCTGCAATTCTTCCGCGACCTGCTCCGGCGCCTGCCGGCGCGGGTGCGCTGCTTCATCGGCTCGCGCGCGCTGCCGGAAATCGGGCTCGCCAGCCTGATGGTCGCCGGCCGCGCCACGGTGCTGCGCGCCGAAGACCTGCGCTTCTCCGCCGGTGAATCGCAGGCCTTGTTCGCCCGCGGCGAGGCCCCGATCGCGGCCGCCGACGAAGTCGAGCTGATCCACCAGCGCACCGAGGGCTGGCCGGCCGGCCTGCAGCTGTTCCGGCTGGCCTTCGCCAACCCGGCCGTGCGCGAATCGCTGGAAGAGCTGGCCGCCCATGGCCCGCGCGAACTGGCGGAATACCTCTCCGACAACGTGGTCTCGATGCAACAGCCCCAGGTGCGCGAATTCCTGCTGCGCACCTCGCTGCTGCGCCGGCTCTCGGGACCGCTGTGCGATGCGGTGCTGGGGCGCAGCGGCTCGCACGAAGTGCTGCGCCAGCTCGAGCACGACGGCCTGTTCATCTCGGCGCTGGACGCCTCGGGCACCTGGTTCCGCTACCACGGCCTGTTCGCCTCCTACCTGCGCGACGGCCTGGTGCGCGCGGACCCCGAGGCCGTGGAGGCGATCCACGGCCTGGCGGCGCGCTGGCACCTGGCCCATGGCGAACTGGAAGAAGCCGTCTACCACGCCATCGAGGGCGGCGACATGGCGCTGGCCGTGCAGGCGCTGGACCCCTGGGTCGAGCGGCTGATCTCGACCGCCGAGTTGGTGACGGCGGCGCACTGGTACGACCGCATCGGCCTGGAGGAAGCCGCGCAGCACCGCGGCCTGATGATCAAGATGGCCTGGGCGCTGATCTTCCTGCGGCGCAGCGCCAAGCTGCGCCCGCTGCTGGGCATGCTGCGCCAGCAGGCCGAACCCGGGCACGTCGATCACACCACCGACCCGGGCGTGGTGCTCGGCATGGCGGCGCTGTTCGAAGACGACCTGCCCGCAGCGGCCGCGCGGATCGCCCGCGTGCCGGACATCCAGCACCCGGACGCCACCGGCTTCGCGGCCTTCGAGCTCGGTGCTGCCGCCAACCTATTGGCCTTCCATGCGCTTGGCTTGGGCGAGGTCGACGTGGCGCACCGCATGCTGGTGCTGGCGCGCAGCCACAACGACCGCGCCGACGCCACCTTCAGCACCGGCTACACGATGGCGGTCGAAAGCATGGCCTGCATGCTGGCCGCGCAGCCGCGCCGCGTGCTGCGCATCCGCGGCACGGTGGCGCAGCGCGCCGACCGGCCGACCGGCGCGATGGCGTCCGCGGCGCTGGCCGCGTGCCAGATCTGGGCCTCCTACGAGATCGATGCGCTGGACGACGTCGAGCGGCTGGCCGAGCAGTTCGGCGACCAGATCGCACGCGGCGCGGTGCCCGACTTCATCGCGTCGGCGCTGATGGCCATCGCGCGCACGCACCAGGCCCGCGGGCGCCCCGACGAGGCGCAGGCCACGCTGGACGCGCTGGACCGCATCGCCTTCGAAAGCGGCTGGTCGCGGCTGGTCTGCATGGTCGAATGGGAACGCATCCGGCTGGCGGCGCTGAGCGGCAACGTCTCGCGCGCCCGGGCGATCGCGCAGCGCGTCGCGCAGCCCGCCCCGCATGCCGACGCGCGCTGGCTGCCGATCTCGGAACTCGTCGAGGGGCCGGTCCTCGGGCGCATCCGCCTGGCCTTGCACGGCGACGATCCCGGCGAGGCGGCGCGCCTGCTGCAGGCCGCCGAGCCGCTGTGCGCCGACCGCCCCCTGCTGCGCATCAAGACGGCGGTGCTGAAGGCCCTGCTGCTGGAGCAGCGCGGCCAGAACGCGGCGGCCCAGCGCAGCCTGCTCAAGGCGCTGGAACTCGCCGCGCCGGGCGAGTGCGTGCGGGCCTTCCTCGACCAGGGGCCGCGCGTGGTGCCGCTGCTGGTCCAGGCCCAGCACGCGCTGGCCCCGGGCGCGTCGTCGCCGGAAGCCGGGGCGACGCACGCCTTCGCCTGCCGGGTGCTGCGCGCGGCGGGACTGCAGCCGGACACCGGGACGGCGCCATCCGCACCGCCCGGCCCCGCCATGCCCTTGTCCGAACGCGAGCAGCACGTGCTGCGCCTGCTCTGCGAGGGTGCATCCAACCGGGATCTGGCCACCCAGCTGGCGGTGTCCGAGAACACGGTGAAGTTCCACCTGAAGAACCTGTACGGCAAGCTCGGCGTCGGCAGCCGCGCGCAGGCCATCAGCGTGGCGCACGGCCTGCTGCTGCCCAAACCCTAGGGTTTGCCGGGTGGCCCGGCTACCCGTTCGGGTGGCGGCGCCTGCAGGCCCCACTTCCACAATGGCTGCACCGCGACGAGGCATGTCGCTCCCCGCAAGGTGGCCGTGCCCCCGCAACAGGAGACAAGCCATGCAGCCCCAGACCGCTCCGCCTTCCTAGCCGCCGCGCAGGCCCGCCGCCTGCCCCCGCACACCCGCCGCCCCTCTTCCTTGCCGCCTGGCTCCGCAGGCGCGGCAGGGCTGGATGTCGCCGTTTCACCCCCTTCCCATGCTCCAACGCCCATGAACACCACCACCGCCCCCCAGGCCGCCAGCGAGGCGCCGGATGCCTCGCCGCGCCCCCATGCCGGCGCACGCAGCCGGCTCATCAACATCGACAACGGCGGCACGCTGACCGACATCTGCGTGATCGACGGCGAGCAGGTGCACCGCACCAAGACGCTGACCACGCCGCACGACCTGTCGCAATGCCTGTTCGACGGCCTGCGCAAGGCCTCGGCCGTGGTCTACGGCCAGGAAGACCTGCAGGCGCTGCTGCTGTCCACCGCGGCCATCCGCTACTCCACGACCCAGGGCACGAATGCACTGGTGGAGCGCAAGGGGCCGCGCCTGGGCGTGATTGTGGGCGACGCGCTCACGGTAGACGCCGTGCGCGGGGCCGACGGCGCGGCCGGCCTGTACGACGCGGTGATCGGCACGCGCGCCGTGCACCTGCCCGCGGCACTCGACGGCGGGGCGCTGGAGGCCGCCGCGGTGAAGGCCGTCGGCGAACTGGCCGCCGGCGGCGCCAACCGGCTGGTGGTCTCCTTCGGCGGCGCGCAGCGCCGCGAGCGCGAGGCGCAGGTCAAGCGCCGGCTGCTGCGCACCTTCCCGCCGCACCTGCTGGGCGCGCTGCCGGTGCTGTACGCGAGCGAGCTGGTGGACGACGCCGACGACCTGCGGCGCACCTGGACGGGATTGCTCAACGCCTTCCTGCACCCGGCGATGGAGCGCTTCCTCTACAGCGCCGAGCACAAGCTCAAGGAAGCCAGCGCGCAAAGCCCGCTGCTGGTGTTCCGCAACGACGGCCACGCCGGCCGCGTGGCCAAGACCATCGCCGTGCAGACCTACAGCTCCGGCCCGCGCGGCGGCATGGAGGGCGCGCGCGTGCTGGCCCGGCACTACGGCCTGCCGCGGCTGCTGTCGATGGACGTGGGCGGCACCACCACCGACATCGGCCTGGTCGATGCGAACGGCGTGCGCGCCGAGCGGCGCGGCCGCGTGGAAGGCGTGCGCACCTCGTTCGCGCTGTGCGACGTGGTCAGCGCAGGCGTGGGCGGCAGTTCGATCATCCGCGTGGAAGAGGGTGCCGTGCGCGTCGGCCCCGAGAGCGTGGGCAGCGCGCCCGGCCCGGCCTGCTTCGGCCTGGGCGGCACCAACGCCACGATCACGGACGCCTTCCTGCTCGGCGGCCTGCTCGACCCGGCCTCCTTCTTCGGCGGCGCGCTGAAGATCGACGCCGACCGCGCCCGCGCCGCCATCCGCGCCCACGTCGGAGACCCGCTCAAGCTCGGCGACGACGAGGCGGTGGCCGCGATGGAGGCCGCCTGGGTCGCCAAGGTGGCCGACGCGCTGCGCGACTACACCGCCATCGACGAGCACACCACGCTGGCGGCCTTCGGCGGCGGCGGCCCCTTCGTCGCCTGCCGCGTGGCCGACGCCATCGGCGTGCGCCAGGTGCTGATCCCCGGCCATGCCGCGGTGTTCTCGGCCTACGGCATCGGCTTTTCCGACGTCGGCCACAGCTTCACGCGCCAGGTCGCCGACGCGCAGCCGGCCACGCTGTCCGACGCGATGGCGCAGATGTCCACGCAGGCCGAGCGCACCATGTTCGGCGAGGGTGCGCAGCCCGGCGAATACCGCCTGGAATGGACGCTGGAGGAAGCACTGGCCGACGGCACGACCCGCGCCCATGCCCTGAACGGCACGGCACCACCCCAGGGGCTCCGGGCCGGCGCGGCGCTGACCCTCACGCTGACCGCCATCAAGCCCATGGCGCAAGCGCACATGCGCGGCCGGTTCGGCGGCGAGGCGCAGCCGGCCGTGGTCAAGGCGACGCGCGAGGTGCTGCTGGACGGCCGCCGCCAGGCCCTGCCGCTGGTGCGCGTGGAAGACCAGCCGCGCGGCGTGGCCGTGAGCCGGCCCGGCCCGGCGGTTCTCGAGGAAGCGTTCTTCACCGGCCGCATCGACGCCGGCTGGACGCTGCACATCAACGCCGCCGGCGACATCCTGCTGGCCCGCGGCACGGAGGCCTGAACCATGAAAGTCCTGATCACCGAGACCCTGCGCATCGACCTCGACAGCGAGCAGTGGGAATGCCGCCGCTGCGGCCACGTGCACGGCAGCGCGCGCGACAACTACAAGCGCGGCCTGCTGGTGCACGACCGCGACCCGCGCGAGGTGCACAAGCCGCTGCTGGACACCACGCTGTACCAGCGCACCTATTCGCCCGACCCCGACTGGTGCCGCATCCTCGAGTACTACTGCCCCGACTGCGGCACGCTGGTGGAGGCCGAGTACCTGCCGCCCGGCCATCCGCCGCTGCACGACATCGAGCTGGACATCGACGCGCTCAAGCTGCAGTGGAAAGACCGCCCCGAAATGCAGGAGCCCGCGCAGGCGCCCGACCTGGCGCTGGAGCGCGTGCTGCTGCAGCGCCAGCTCCATGCCCAGGCGCACCACGCCTGCCGTCCCGCCGACAACGCCTGAGAGGGAGCCCACCATGAACCGCGTTTCCGTCGACATCGGCGGCACCTTCACCGACTGCTTCGTCGCCTGGGGCGACCGCGTGGTCGAGGCCAAGTCGCTCACCACCCACCACAACCTGGCCGTCGGCTTCAACGACGCGCTGGCCGACGCCTGCCGGCAGCTGGAGATCACGCCGCACACGCTGCTGTCGCAGGTCGATTCGGTGCGCTACGCCACCACGCTGGGCACCAACGCGCTGATCGAGCGCAAGGGCCCGCGCGTGGGCCTGCTGGTGACCACCGGCTTCAAGCACACGGTGCCGTTGTCGCGCGCCCGCGGCTACGGCGAGGGCCTGACAGAGCCCGAGCAGATGGACATCCCGAACGCGCAGCGGCCCGAGCCGATCGTGCCCATCCCGCTGATCCGCGAGGTGCGCGAGCGCATCGACTACCGCGGCGACGTGTTCTGGGCGCTCGACGAGGACGACGTGCGCCTGCGCATCCGCGAGCTGGTCGACGCCGGCGCCCAGGCGCTGGTCGTGATGTTCACCAACAGCGTCGTCAACCCGGTGCACGAGCTGCGCGTGCGCGAGATCTTCCTGGAGGAATACCCGGCGCACCTGCTGGGCTCGATCCCGCTGCTGCTGTCGCACCAGGTGGCCGGCCGCAAGGGCGAGTACGCGCGCGCCACCTCGACCATCGTCGACGCCTACCTGCACCAGACCATGTACCACGGCCTGGGCACGCTGGAGCTGAACCTGCGCCAGCAGGGTTACGCCCGGCCGATGCTGGTGAACCACAACTCCGGCGGCATGGCGCAGCTGAACTCCACCGACGCGCTGCAGACCGTGCACTCGGGACCGGTCTCGGGCATCGCCGCCAGCGAATTCCTGGCCGCGGCCGCGGAACTGGGCAACGTCGTCGCCACCGACATGGGCGGCACCAGCTTCGACATCGGCATCGTCGTGCAGGGCGACCTGAAGTACTACGACTTCAACCCGGTGATCGACCGCTGGCTGGTCAGCGTGCCGATGGTGCACCTGGTGGCGCTGGGCGCGGGCGGCGGCTCGATCGCGCGCTACGACCGCATGTACAAGACGGTGGAGATCGGGCCGAAGTCGGCCGGCTCCGACCCCGGCCCCGCGGCCTACGACCGCGGCGGCCAGTTCCCCACCGTGACCGACGCCGACCTGCTGCTGGGTTACCTGGACCCGAAGAACTACGCCAACGGCCACATCCCGCTGAACCCGCGGCGCGCGCGCCAGGCGGTGCGCGACAACCTGTGCGACGAGCTGGACCTGGACGAGATCGGGGTCGCCAAGCTGATCAAGAAGCAGGTGGACGCCTCGATGGCCAACGGCATCGCCACCGAGTTGCGCACGCGCGGCTACGAGCCCAAGGACTTCACCGTGCTGGCCTACGGCGGCAACGGCCCGCTGCACGCCTGCGGCATCGCCGCCGCCTTGGGCATCAGCAAGGTGCTGGCGCCGCCGTATTCGTCCACCTTCTCGGCCTGCGGCGCCGGCAACGTGAGCCAGATGCACATCCACGAGATGAACACCTGGACCGTGCTGTTCAATCCGAACACCAAGTCCTTCTTCAGCGACTACGAGACCTTCAACCACAGCGTGGAAGAGCTGGAGCAGCGCGGCCGCACCGACCTGGAGCGCCAGGGCATGGACCCGGCCGACATCCGCTACCGCCTGGAGCTGGACATGCGCTACGGCAACCAGCGCGTGCAGACCGCGGTGGTGACGCACCTGTCGCGCCTGACGCGCCAGCGCGACGTGCTGGAGCTGATGGACCAGTTCCACGAGCGCTACGGCGAGCGCTTCGGCAAGGGCTCGCAGTCGCCCGAGACCGGCGTGCGCATCAACACCATCCGCGTGTGCGCCTACGTCGAGCAGCCGAAGGTGAAGTTCGCCCGGCTGGCCATCACGGGCGAACCCAAGGCGCCGCCGGAGCCGGTGTCCAGCCGCGCCTGCCACTTCGTGGGGCATGACGGCGCCATCGACACCCCGGTGTACGACGAGCGCGCCCGCGCCGAAGGCACCGAGATCAGCGGCCCGGCCATCATCACCACACGCGTGACGACCTACCTGGTCGAGCCCGGCTGGACCTTCCGTGCCGTCGCCCAGGGCGGCGCCTGGTTCGTGCGCAACAGCAGCCACTGACTTCCGGAGTGACCATCGTGACCACAGACATCCAGACCCTCGACGACAAGGCGCTGCGCGACAAGTTCATCGCCGACAACACGCTGTTCCTCGGGCCCGACCCGGAGATCATGCGCAACCACAGCATCCTGCCGCGCTCCCGGCAAGAAGAGGAGGTGCTGGCCAAGGGCATGGACCCGCACCAGGTCCACCATGTGCGCGGCCTCATCAACTCGGCCTTGTCCGAGTCCTTCCAGATGGTCAACCAGATGGGCGCCGCGCCCGGCGCCAAGTGGGGCGACCTGGTGACCGCGATCTACACCGCGCAGGGCGACCTGTCGATGATCGCGCCCTACGGCATCATCGCCTTCGCGGCCTGCTGCTTCTATCCGATCCGCTTCATCAACAAGTACTGGACGAACGACCCCACCGTGGGCGTGAAGGACGGCGACGGCTTCATCCACAACGACGCGCGCTACGGCGGCATCCACAACACCGACCAGTCGATGATGATGCCGCTCTTCTACAAGGGCGAGCTGGTGTGCTGGCTCTCCTCCACCATCCACGAGGGCGAGAACGGCGCCACCGAGCCCGGCGGCATGCCGGCCAAGGCCGAGAGCAAGTACGACGAGGGCATCAAGATGCCGCCGTTCAAGATCGTCGAGCACTTCGAACTCAAGCGCGACCTCGTCACCTTCCTGCAGAACTCGGTGCGCGACCCGCGCCTGCAGCTGGAGGACATGAAGGTCAAGCTGCACGCGGTGATGCGGCTGCGCGACCGCATCATCGCCATCCTCGACCAGTACGGGCGCGACGCGCTGATCGGTACCCTGCGCGTGCACCTGGAGGACGTGGAGACCGAGATGCGCCGCCGCATCCGCGAGCTGCCCGACGGCACCACGCGCGTGCTGCAGTTCATGGATTCGAGCCTGCGCGAGAACGCGCTGCAGAAGATCTCCTGCGCCATCACCGTCAAGGGCGACAGGATGACGATGGACTTCCGCGGCTCGGCGCCGCAGTTCCTGAACCGCTCGGTCAACACCAACATCGCCTCGTTCAAGGCGGCGCTGTGCACCGGGCTGCTGCAGAACATCTGGCCGGACCTGCCGCACACCATGGCGGTGCTGTCGCCGATCGAGATCGTCACCGACCGCAACTCCATCCTCGACGCCGAGGGCGAGATGCCGCAGGCCATGAGCCTGATGCCGCTGTTCAAGGGCTGCGTGGTGTGGACCATCCCGATGAACAAGTTCAGCTACAGCCTGCCGCACCGCTACTCGGCGATCATCGCCTCGCAGTACGACCAGGCCGCCACCTTCATCTACGGCGGCATCACGCAGAACGGCGACGTCACCGGCAACTTCTGCGCCGACATCAACGGCAACGGCCAGGGCGCGCGCAGCCACGCCGACGGCCAGCACTCGATCTCGCCGGTGTTCGGCTTCATGTGCGACACCGGCGAGCACGAGCTGGCCGAGGAGGAGACGCCGATCATCCGCCTGGGCGCGCAGCGCCTGGCCAAGGACCGCATCGGCTGGGGCAAGTACCGCGGCGGCATGGGCTACGAGCAGATCGCCACCGCGCGCGGCACGGGGCTGTGGGGCTTCATGACGGGCTGCGAGGGTTCCAAGTTCCCGTCGGCGCAGGGCCTGTTCGGCGGCTATTCCTGCCCCAGCTACCAGCTGATGAAGATCAAGGGCATCAACATCTTCGAGGTGCTGAAGAAGGACCCGAAGGCGGTGGAAGTCTTCGACATCGTCGAGCTGATGAACAAGCGCCCCATTCCCGGCGGCACCTACACCAGCCAGGACATGGGCATGACCTTCGAGCTGGCGAGCGAGGGCGAGATCTACATGATCTGCCAGGGCTCGGGCGGCGGCTACGGCGACGTGCTGGAGCGCGACCCGCAGCTGGTGATGAAGGACCTGCGCGAGGAACTGATGTCGCACGAGAACGCACGCGACATCTACAAGGTGGTCTACGACGCAGAAAGCCTGGTGGTGGACGAGGAGGCCACGGCCGAGCTGCGCGCCGCCGCCCGCCGCGAGCGCATCGCGCGCGGCAAGCCCTTCGACGCGTTCTGCAAGGAGTGGGTGACGGCCGAACCGCCCAGGAACCTGCCCTACTTCGGCAGCTGGGACAAGCCGGGCGAGATCTACGCCACCACCATGGGCCGGCGCGTGAAGATGCCTGCCGACCAGTTGCAGGGCGCCTTCATGCTCGACCCCAAGGACGTGCGCATCGCCGAGCTGGAAGCGCAACTGGCCGCGAGGGGCTGAGCATGGCCCGCCTGACCGACATGGCGGGCCAGAAGCGCCTGCTCTGGCTCGACCACACCGACTACAGCGCCCGCCTGCTGGCCCAGGGGCAGGCGCCCTGGCTCGACACCGCCGCCTGCGTGGCCTGGCTGCGCCAGGCGCAGGGCCTGCTGCGCCCGGACGTGCTGGCCCTGCCGCTGGCCGCGGCGGCGGCAGCCTGGCTCGATCGCCATGCCGAGCTGCAGGCGGCGATGGCCGGCAAGGCGAAACGCGGCCACGGCCCGCTGAAGGAACTGCTGGCCGCCGAGGGCCTGCGTGCGCACGCGGCGGATCTGGTGACGGCGCTGCGGGCGGCCATGCCGGGCGCCGTGCTGGCGCTGGTGCTCCCGTCGCCGCGCGACTGGGCCGGGCAGGCCATGCAGCGCGCGGGAGGCTCGGCCGACGCCGTCGACGAGGACGCGGTGGACGCAGCGGCGGCCACCGTGGCGGAATTCCTGCGCCTGTTCGCGCAGGCCGGGGTCGATGCCGTGCTGCTGCGGGAGTCCCGCCCCTGGGCGACCGACGAAGTGGAACTGCTGCTGGAGCTGTACCAGCCCGTGGCCAACGTGGCGCGCCACTACGGCTGGGACTGGGGCGTGCAGTGGCCCGAGGCCGTCGCGCTGCCGGCGGGCCAGGGGCCGGGCTTCACGATCGCGCCCGCGCGCTGCGGCGCAGCGCTGGCCGGGCTGGCGGTGCCTGCCGGCTTCTGGCAGGGCGAGGCGCCGCCGGCACCCGTGGCGGGCAGCTTCGAGCATGCGCACATCCCGGCCGATGCGCACCCGGAAACCGTGCTGGCCCGCCTGGCCCAGCTGCGCGAAAGGTGAGCGACATGGCGAACGAAGGCGACCTCCTCTGGACCCCCAGCGAATCCTTCGTGCGCAGCACGAACATGGCGCGCTACATGGACTGGCTGGCCGCCGAGCGCGGCCTGCGGCTGGACGGCTACGAAGCCCTGCGGCGATGGTCGGTGGACGAGCCGGATGCGTTCTGGTCGTCCATCTGGCAGTGGTGCGGCGTGCAGCACGACGGCAGCGCCGCGCGCGTGACCGACGGCGCGCCCATGCCGCACACGCGCTGGTTCCCCGACGCACGCGTGAACTATGCCGAGCACGTGCTGCGCCACGCCGCGCAGGCCGATGCGGCACATCCGGCCTTCCACCACCTGACCGAGAACAGCGGCCTGCAGACGCTGGCGCTGCGCGACCTGGCCTCGCAGGCGCGGCGCCTGGCCGAACGGCTGCGCGCCATGGGCGTGCAGCCCGGCGACCGCGTGGTGGCCTACCTGCCCAACGTGCCGGCCTGCGCGGTGGCCATGCTGGCCGCCACCAGCATCGGCGCCATCTGGTCGTCGGCGGCGATCGAGTTCGGCGCCCGCACCGTCATCGACCGCTTCTCGCAGATCGCGCCCAAGCTGCTGATCGCAGGCGACGGCTACACCTTCGGCGGCAAGGCCTTCGACCGCCGCGCCGAGGTCGCCGAGATCGCGCAGGCCCTGCCCGGCCTGGAGGCGCTGGTGTGGGTGCCGCAGCTCGACGCCGACCCGCGGATACCGGCTTCCGTGGCGCAGCTGCGCTTCGACGCGCTGCTGGAGGGCCCCGACCCCGGCGCCGCGGCCTTCCGCTACGAGCGTGTGGCCGCCGACCATCCGGTGTGGATCGTGTTCTCGTCCGGCACCACCGGCCTGCCCAAGCCCATCGTGCACAGCCACGTCGGCGTACTGGTCGAGCACCTGAAGCTGATGACGCTGCACATGGACCTGGGCCCCGGCGCGGTGATGTTCTTCTACAGCACCACCGGCTGGATGATGTGGAACCTGCTGGTGGCCGCGCTGATGACAGGCGCCAGCGCCGTGCTCTACGACGGCAGCCCCATGCACGGCGGCCCCGAATGCCTGTGGCGTCTCGCGCAGGACACGCGCGCCACCTGCTTCGGCGCCAGCCCCACCTTCGTGCAGATGATGGAGAAGGCCGGCCTGGAGCCGGGCCGGCGCTTCGACCTGTCGGCGCTGCGCAGCATCCTGCTGAGTGGCGCGCCGAGCACGCCCGAGACCTTCGACTGGTTCTACCGCACGGTCAAGCGCGACCTGTGGGTCACCTCGCAATCGGGTGGCACCGAGATCTGCAGCGGACTGGTCGGCGCCGCGCCGCTGCTGCCCGTGTACGCCGGGGAAATCCAGACCCGCATGCTCGGCATGGCCGTGGAGGTCTGGAACGACGACGGCCGCAGCGTGGTCGACGAGGTGGGCGAGCTGGTGGTCACCCGGCCCAGCCCCTCGATGCCCGTGCGCTTCTGGAACGACGAAGGCGACGCGCGCTACCGCGAGTCGTACTTCGAGCACTTCCCCGGCGTCTGGCGGCACGGCGACTTCATGAAGCTCAATGCGCGCGGCGGCTGCATCATCTACGGCCGCTCCGACGCCACGCTGAACCGCCACGGCGTGCGCATCGGCTCGGCCGAGATCTACCGCGTGGTCGAGGAAATGGACGAGGTGGCCGACAGCCTGGTCGTGTGCTGCGAGTTGCCGGGCGGGCACTTCTTCATGCCGCTGTTCCTGCGCCTGCGCGAGGGGCTGGAGCTGGACGACGGCCTGCGCCGGCGCATCGCCGAGCGCCTGCGCACCCTGTGCAGCCCGCGCCACGTGCCGGACGTGATGGTGCAGGCGGCGCGGATTCCGTACACCCTCACGGGCAAGAAGATGGAAGTGCCGGTGCGCAAGCTCCTGATGGGCTGGCCGGTGGAGCGCGCCGCCAGCCGCGGCGCCATGGCCGACCCCCAGGCGCTCGATGCCTATATCGAGTTCGCACGCACGCAGGCGCCCGCATGAACGCCCCCCGCGACTGCCCCGCGGGCCATCCGGCGCGCGGCGATGGGCAGCGGCTGCGCCCGGCCTGCTGCGCGCCGCTGGCCGCGCTGGCGCTGCAGGCCTTCTCGCGCGTGGGCGCGTGGACGCCGCCGCTGCCACCCAAGACCCCTGGCGCGGAAGAAGCGCGCCGCCCCCTTCCCGACGATGCGCGCAACGCGTGAAACCACACGACAAGGAGACTCCCTATGCCGAAGATCCATTCGACGCTGCTGGCGTGCCTGCTCGCCGGCCTCGGCGCCCAGGCGCCCGCCCAGACCCCGGTGAATTCCATCCAGCTGGGCGTGGCGGGCGTGGACTTCAATGCCAAGTCCCGCGACATGACCGGCCCCGCCGGCACCACGCCGCCCGGCATCCGCGCCGACGTCAGGGACAAGACGGTCTTCGCCTTCGTCTACGACCGGCGCATCGACGGACCCTGGTCGGTCACCTTCCAGGGCGGGCTGCCGCCGGTGCTCAAGCTCAAGGCGGCGGGGACGGCGGCGGCGCTGGGCGGGATCGGCTCGGTGCGCGCATGGTTTCCCGCCGTCATGGGCACCTACACCTGGGACGCCGGCCCGGCCTTCGCGCTGCACGCGGGCGCGGGCCTGCACTACACCTTCTTCACCGACGGCACGACCAATGCCGTCTATGACGGCGCGTTCGGCGGCACTTCCAGCCGGGCCAGGTTCTCCTCGTCGCTGGGCCCGATCATCAAGCTGGGCGGCACCTGGTCGATCGACCACCGCTGGTTCCTCGACCTCTCGTACAGCAAGTACTGGATCAAGACCACGGCCACGGTCACGACAGCCACGCCGGGCGTGGGCGACATCGAACGCAAGGTGAAGGTGCGCACCAGCCCCGATGTGCTCGCGCTGACCGTGGGCTACCGTTTCTGAAGGCAGCGCATGCGGATGGACATCGACTTCCAGGGCCGCCACGTCTTCGTCTTCGGCGGCACGACGGGCATCAACTTCGGCATCGCCCAGGCGTTCGCGCGCTGCGGCGCGCGGGTCAGCGTCGCCAGCCGCAAGCGCGAGAACGTGGATGCGGCGCTGGCGGTCCTCGCCGCCCAGGGGGCGCAGACCCACGGCGTGTGCGCGGACGTGCGCGACTTCGACGCCGTGGGCGCGGCGTTCGAGGACGCGGCGCAGCGCTTCGGCCCCATCGATGCGCTCGTCTCCGGCGCGGCAGGCAACTTCCTGTGCCCCGCGAACGCCATGTCGGCCAATGGCTTCCGCACCGTGGTCGACATCGATCTGGTGGGGTCGTTCAACGTGCTGCGCCAGGCCTACGCACACCTGCGCCGGCCCGGCGCGTCCCTCATCAACATCACCGCGCCGCAGGCGACGGTGGCCATGCGCTCCCAGGCGCATGCGGCCGCAGCCAAGGCGGGCATCGACCAGCTGACGCGCGTGCTGGCGCTGGAATGGGGCGCGGACGGCATCCGCGTGAATGCCATCTCGCCCGGGCCCATCGACGGCACCGAAGGCTTTCGCCGCCTGATCGCGCGCACGGAGGAAGAACTGGCGCTGGCCCGCGAGGCCGTACCGCTGCGGCGCTTCGGCACGCCCGACGACATCGCCAACCTGGCGCTGTTCCTGGCCTCGCCCTATGCGTCGTACATCTCGGGTGCCGTCATCCCGTGCGATGGCGGCGGCGCCATCGACAGCGTGAAGCCGGCGCTCGAACGCGCCAGCGCGCAGCAAGCCTGATGCCGCAGGCCGTTGCGGCATGGCGGGAACGCCCGCCCGTTCCGCCGCCATCGCGCTGACGCACCGGCGGATCGGCCCGGACTGCCGGACCGCGACGGCGCCGAACGCCTGCGC
The DNA here is from genome assembly GCF_047601025.1 of Pseudorhodoferax sp. Taxonomy (NCBI): domain Bacteria; kingdom Pseudomonadati; phylum Pseudomonadota; class Betaproteobacteria; order Burkholderiales; family Comamonadaceae; genus Pseudorhodoferax; species Pseudorhodoferax sp. Next base: position 3,495,428 of record NZ_JASGJZ010000001.1, on the reverse strand, counting down.
AAGCCGGCAGGCCGGCGCTGCATGAAGCCTTTCCCGTTCGAACGGGGGCGCGGGACTCGCGGCATTCGCCGGTCAGGCGGTGCCCGCGCCGGCCGGCCATGGCACTCCCTCCGATAATCCCCTCCCCGGCCGCCGCCGCCTCGCCGCGCGGCACGCCGGTCGCACCCCATCGATCCCGGGACATCCTCAAGGCAGGCCCACTCTTGCGCGCAGAAAACACCTCAGATCCCGCACCGGCGAAGGATGATCTTTCGCAGCACACGCCGATGATGGCCCAGTACCTGGCCATCAAGCGCGACTTCCCCGACACGCTGGTGTTCTACCGGATGGGGGACTTCTACGAGCTCTTCTATGCCGACGCCGAGCGTGCCGCGGCGCTGCTGGACATCACGCTGACGCGGCGCGGCCAGTCCGCCGGCGAGCCGGTGGTCATGGCCGGCGTGCCGTTCCATGCCGTCGAGAGCTATCTGGCCCGGCTGATCAAGCTCGGCGAGTCGGTCGCGATCTGCGAGCAGGTCGGCGAGGTCACCGGCAAGGGGCCGGTGGAGCGCAAGGTGGTGCGCGTGGTCACGCCCGGCACGCTGACCGACGGCGCGCTGCTGGACGACAAGGCCGAGTCCGTGCTGCTGGCGCTGCACCCGGGGCCGCGCCAGCGCTGCGGCCTGGCCTGGCTGGCGCTGACGCAGTCCGAGCTGCACCTGGCGGAGTGCAGCGTCGACGAGCTGCCGGCCTGGCTCGCGCGGGTGGCGCCGAGCGAGCTGCTGCTGAGCGCCGACGCGCCGGCCGCGCTGGCGGCGCGCGTCAAGGCGCTGCGCCTGGCCACGCCGCAGGGCGGGCCGCTGGCGCTGTCGCAGCGGCCGGCCTGGCAGTTCGACGCCGCGCTGGGCCTGCGCAAGCTGCGCGAGCACCTGAAGGTCGCGACGCTGGCGGCCTGGCACGCCGAGGAGCTGCCGCAGGCCCACGCCGCCGCGGCCGCGCTGCTGGCCTTCGCCGAGCACACACAGGGCCAGGCGCTGTCGCACCTGCAGTCGCTGCGCGTGGCGCGCGCGGACGCCGCGATCGAGCTGCCGCCGGCCACGCGCCGCAACCTGGAGCTGGTGCAGACGCTGCGCGGCGAGTCCAGCCCCACGCTGTTCTCGCTGCTGGACACCTGCATGACCAGCATGGGCAGCCGCCTGCTCAAGCGCTGGCTGCTGGAGCCCCAGCGCGACCGCGCCGACGCGAAGGCCCGGCTGCTGGCCACCACCGTGCTGCGCGAGGCCGCGGGCGCGGCCGGCTGGGCGCGGCTGCGCGAGCGGCTCAAGTCGACCTGCGACGTGGAGCGCATCACCGCCCGCACCGCGCTGTGCCAGGTGCGCCCGCGCGAGCTGCTGGCGCTGCAGCTGGCGCTGGACAAGGCCGCCGCGCTGGCCGCCAGCGTGGCCGGCCTGCCGGGCCTGCTGGAGCAGCTGGCGCAGGACCTGCAGCCGCCGCCGGACTGCGGCGCGCTGCTGGCGTCCGCCATCGCCGCCGAGCCGGCCGCGATGGTGCGCGACGGCGGCGTGATCGCGCCCGGCTTCGACGCCGAGCTGGACGAGCTGCGCGCGATCCAGCACAACGCCGACGCCTTCCTGGTCGAGCTGGAGGCGCGCGAGAAGGCGCGCACCGGCATCGGCAACCTGCGCGTGCAGTACAACAAGGTGCACGGCTTCTACATCGAGGTCACCCAGGGCGCGCTGGACAAGGTGCCGGCCGACTACCGCCGCCGCCAGACGCTGAAGAACGCCGAGCGCTTCATCACGCCCGAGCTGAAGGCCTTCGAGGACAAGGCGCTGTCGGCCCAGGAGCGCGCGCTGGCGCGCGAGAAATGGCTGTACGACCAGTTGCTCGGCCGGCTGCAAGCCTTCGTGCCCGCGCTCACGCGGCTGGCCCAGGCCATGGCCACGCTGGACGTGCTGTGCTGCTTCGCCGAGCGCTCGCTGACGCTGAACTGGTGCGCGCCGCAGTTCGCGATCGAGCCCTGCATCGAGATCGAGCGCGGCCGCCACCCGGTGGTGGAGGCACGGCTGGCCGAGACCTCGCAGGCGCCCTTCATCGCCAACGACACGCGCCTGTCGATCAGGCAGCGCATGCAGGTCATCACCGGCCCCAACATGGGCGGCAAGTCGACCTACATGCGCCAGGTCGCGCTGATCGTGCTGCTGGCCAGCATCGGCAGCCACGTGCCGGCGGCGGGCTGCCGCATCGGCCCGATCGACGCGGTCCACACCCGCATCGGCGCGGCCGACGACCTGGCCAACGCGCAGTCCACCTTCATGGTGGAGATGACCGAGGCCGCCCAGATCCTGCACGGCGCCACGCGCCACAGCCTGGTGCTGATGGACGAGATCGGCCGCGGCACCTCGACCTTCGACGGCCTGGCGCTGGCCAGCGGCATCGCCGCGCACCTGCACGACCGCACGCAGGCCTTCACGCTGTTCGCCACGCACTACTTCGAGCTGACCGAGTTCCCCGCCCGCCACCATGCGGCGCAGAACGTGCACGTCAGCGCGGCCGAGGCCGGCGGCGACATCGTGTTCCTGCACGAGATCCAGGCCGGCCCGGCCAGCCGCAGCTACGGCGTGCAGGTGGCGCGGCTGGCCGGCATGCCGGGGCCGGTGCTCGCGCACGCGCGCCACGCGCTGGAGCAGCTGGAGCAGCAGGCCAGCGCCAGCCGTGCGCAGATCGACCTGTTCGCGCCGCCGCCGGCCAGCCAGGCCACCGGGCCGGGGCCCGTAGAATCCGCGCTTTCCGGCATCGACCCCGACGCGCTGACGCCCCGCGAAGCGCTCGACGCGCTGTACCGGCTCAAGAACATCGCGCGCCGCGAGCAGGCCGCCCTCGCCAACGTCCCCACCCCTCCATGACCTACTGCGTCGCCATCAAACTGAACGCCGGGCTGGTGTTCCTGTCCGATTCGCGCACCAACGCCGGACTGGACCAGATCAGCACCTTCCGCAAGATGATCGTCTACGAGCGCCCGGACGACCGCTTCATGGTGCTGCTGTCCGCCGGCAACCTGTCGATCTCGCAGTCCGTGCGCGAGATCCTGCAGGTCGAGCAGCTCAAGGAATACGAGGACAGCGAGCCGATCACGATCTGGAACGCGCGCAGCATGTTCGACGCCGCGCGCGTGCTCGGCTCGGCCGTGCGCCACGTGTACGACCGCGACGCCACCGCGCTGCGCCAGTCCGGCGTGGAGTTCAACGTCTCCATGATCTTCGGCGGCCAGATCAAGGGCGAGAGCATGCGGCTGTTCCAGGTCTATTCGGCCGGCAACTTCATCGAGGCCACGCCCGAGACGCCGTACTTCCAGGTCGGCGAGTCCAAGTACGGCAAGCCGGTGCTCGACCGCGTGATCACGCCCGACACGCCGCTGGACGAGGCTGCCAAATGCGCGCTGGTGTCGATGGACTCCACGCTCAAGTCCAACCTGTCGGTCGGCCTGCCGCTGGACCTGGTGGTCTACGGCGTGGACGACTTCCGCACCGACAAGGTGGTCTGCATCGACGAGCACAACCCCTACTTCCGCATGCTGCACGGCTCCTGGGGCCAGAAGCTGCGCGAGGTGTTCGACAGCATCGAGGACCCGCACTGGGGCGCCGGCCCGACCGCGCTGCCGCTGATGGTGCAGGCCGGCCGCGGCAAGCCGCTGCGCAAGATCACGAATCCCGACGAGCGCCTGATCTGATGGCCGCCGGGCCGCGCGGGCTGATCGTCTTCTCGCACGCCAACAGCTTCCCGGCGCCCACCTACCGCGTGCTGTTCGCCGCCCTGCGCGAGCGCGGCTTCGCGGTCGAGGCGGTCGAGAAGTACGGCCACGACCCGCGCTACCCGGTGACCGACAACTGGCCGCACCTGGTGCAGCAGCTGGTGGACTTCGCCGAGCCGCTGGTCGCGCGGCGCGGCCAGCCGGCCTGGCTGGTGGGCCATTCGCTGGGCGGCTTCCTGAGCCTGATGGCCGCGGCCCGCGCGCCGCAGCTGGCGCGCGGCGTGCTGCTGGTCGATTCGCCGGTGCTGGGCGGCTGGCGCGCCAACGCGCTGGGCATGGTCAAGCGCACGCCACTGGTCGGCTCGGTCACGCCCGGCCGCATCAGCCGCGCGCGGCGCAACAGCTGGCCCGACGCGGCCAGCGCGCTGGAGCACTTCCGCCACAAGAAGGCCTTCGCCCACTGGGACCCCGAGGTGCTGCGCGACTACGTCGCCCACGGCACGCACGACGCGGGCGAAGGCGCCGAGCGCCGCCGCGTGCTGAGCTTCGACCGCGACGTGGAGACGGCGATCTACAACACCCTGCCCGACAACCTGGCCGGCCTGCTGCGCCGCCATCCGCTCAAGTGCCCGGCCGCCTACCTGGGCGGGCGCCAGTCGGCGGAGATGCGCCAGATCGGCATGGCGCTGACGGCGCGCGTGGTCGGCGCCGACGGCCAGGGCGACCCCGGCCGCGTGGCCATGCTCGACGGCAGCCACCTGTTCCCGATGGAGCGGCCGCTGGCCACCGCCGCGGCGGTCGAGTCCGCGCTGCTGAACATGGGGGCGTAGCGCCCCGGCCCGCCGGGCGGGCGCCGCGTCAATGCGCCGGCGCCGCCACCAGGTCCGCACGCACGCGGCGCACCCGCTCTTCCTCGTAGTAGCCGCCGTACTCGGTGTAGCGCAGCAGCACCGCCGCGCAGCGCGTGCAGCGCCACACGCCCGCGCGGTTGCACGGGAACCAGCCCAGCGCGACCGGCGCCTCGGGCGACCAGTAGCGCGTGCGCTGCGGGTGCCATTCGTCCAGCGTGGCGTCCTGGCCGGTGCCGTCGGCGCTGTCGGGCGCGGGCAGCCGGCCCAGCGCCTGCAGCCGCGCGCGGTCCAGGCCCGCGGGCACGGCCTGCCAGCCGCTGCCGTCCAGCGTGGCGCAGCTGTCGCAGGGCGTGCCAGCCTGCCCGGCCAGCTGGCGCAGCGCGTCGGCTGCGGCCTCGGGTGCATCGGTGATCTCGAACATCGGGCGATTGTGATCTCAGGCGGTGCCGCAGGGGTCGGGCCGGGGCTGCTGCGCCAGGCGCTCCGACACCGCCGCGCAGGCCGCCAGCAGCGGCGCCACGTAGGCCTGCGCCACGTCGGCGCGCTGGCGGAACACCAGCGTCGTGACGCTGATCGCGGCGACCGGGCGGCCGTCCGCGCCCAGCACCGGCGCGCCGAAGCAGTACACGCCGGTCTCGTGCTCCTCGCGGTCGGTGGACCAGCCGCGCGCGGCCGTCAGGTCCAGTTCGGCGCGCAGCGCGGCCGGGTCGGTCAGCGTGTGGTCGGTGTGGCGCGGCAGCGGCAGGCCGTCGAGCTGCGCGGCGCGCTCGGCCGGCGGCAGCGCCGCCAGCCAGGCCTTGCCGACGGCGGTGACGTGCAGCGGCACGCTGCTGCCGATGCGCGAGCTCATGCGCACGGCGGCCGGGCTTTCCAGCTTGTCGATGAAGACCATCGCGCGCCCGCTCGGCACCGCCAGGTGCACGGTCTCGCCGGTGGCGTCGCGCAGGCGGCGCAGCGCGTCGGCCGCGCCCAGCCGCAGGTCCGAGCGGCCCCAGGCCCGGCCCGCCAGCTGGATCAGCCGCGGCCCCAGGGCCAGGCCGTGGGTCGCGGGGTCTTCCAGCAGCATGCGCTCGGCCACCAGCGCGGCGACGATGCGGTGCACCGTGGGCCGCGGGAAGCCGGTGGCGCGCATCAGCGCGGCGACGTTGGGCGGCTGCTCGGCATCGGCCACCAGCTGCAGCACGCGCATGAACTTGCCGAAGGCCTGGGTGCCGGCCACGGCGGGCGTGTCGGCTTCGGAGGAGGAATGCGGCGCCGCGTTCATGACGGCGCGCATTATCAAGTCACCATGTAGCCGCCATCGACGGGCAGGATCACCCCGGTCATGAAGCCGGCGGCCGGCGTGCACAGGAACACCGCGGCGCGCGCCACCTCGTCCGGCGTGCCCCAGCGGCCCAGCGGCGTGCGCGCCAGGATCGGCCCGCTGCGCGCCGGATCGTCCTGCAGCGCCTGCGTCAGCGGCGTGGCGATCCAGCCCGGCGCCACCGCGTTGACGCGGATGCCGTCCGGCGCGTAGGCGATGGCCAGCGACTTGGTCAGCTGCGCCACGCCGCCCTTGCTGGCCGCGTAGCCCGGCACCAGGCCGCCGCCGAAGAAGCTCAGCATCGACGCGGTGTTGACGATGCAGCCGCGCCGCGCCTTCAGCCGCGCGCGCGTGGCGGTGCACACGCGCATGGTGCCGGTCAGGTTCACGTCCAGCACGCGCTGGAAGACCTCGAGGTCGTGCTCGGCCCCGCGCTGGATGATGCCGGCGCAGTTGAACACGATGTCCAGCTCGGGCAGGTCGGCCAGCGCGGCGTCCAGGCTCTCGGCCGAGGTCACGTCGCACTGGCGCGCCTCGACAGCGGCGGCCAGCGTGCCGTCGCCCGGCCCCAGGCCCAGCGCCGTGACCTCGGCGCCGAGCGCGGCCAGGTGGCTGGCGATGACGGCGCCGATGCCCTGCGTGGCGCCGGCCACCAGGGCGCGCCGGCCCTGCAGCAGGCCGGGCCGGTAGGTCTCTCCCAGAGAGCCTGGGCCCGCGGGCGGCTGGACGGCGCTCATCCGGCCTTGATCCCGAGCTTCTGGATGAGGGACTTGAAGTACGCGTCGTCCTGCATGATCCTGGCCTTGAACGTGGCGTCGTCGGCGTAGACGAAGCCCAGGTTCTGCTTGTCCAGCGTCTCGCGGAAGCTGGGCTCGCCGGAGGCCTTGAGGGCCAGGCCCTTCAGGTAGGCGACGATCTGCGGCGGCGTGCCCTTGGGCGCCGCGATGCCGCGCCAGGTGCCGATCACGAGGTCGATGCCGCGCTCCTTCAGCGTCGGCACCTTCTCGAAGCCCTTGACGCGCTGCTCGGCCATCACCGCCAGCGTCTTCAGCTTGCCGGCCTGCACGTACGTGGTGACCTCGGCCGGGCTCACGGCCACGGCGTCGATGTGGCCACCCATCAGCGCCAGCACGGCCGGGCCGGCGCCCTGGAACGGCACGTGGTTGAACTTCACGCCGGCCTTGTCCTCCAGCGCCGAGGCCGCCAGGTGCCAGATCGAGCCGGGCCCGGCGTTGCCCATGCCGATCTGGCCGGGCTGGCGCTTCGCGGCGGACAGGAACTCCTCCACCGTGTTCCACGGCGCCTCGGTGCGCACCGTGATCGCCGCCTGGTCGGCGTTGAGCTGGGCGATGGGCTGCAGGTCGTCGGCATGGATACGGCCGATGCCCATGTGGGCCAGCGTGGCCAGCTCCACGGTGATGACGGCCAGGCGGTAGCCGTCGGGCTTGGCAGCCATCACGTCCTGCCAGCCGATGGAGCCGCTGGCGCCGGGCTTGTTGACGATGATGAGGCTCTGCGTGGTGTGGCGGCGCGCGGCGTCGGCGAACGAGCGGGCCAGCGCGTCGGTGCCGCCGCCGGGCTGGAACGGCACGACCAGCTCGATCGGCTTGTTCGGGAAATCGGACTGCGCGTTGGCCTCGGCGGCCAGCAGCGGCAGCGCGGCCAGGGCGGCGAACTGCCGGCGGTTCAGGGGTGCGGTCATCGCGTGGGGTCTCCTTGGTGGTGATCGATTCAATAGGTGGCGCGGCCGCCGGACAGGTCGAACACGGCGCCGGTGTTGAAGCTGCACGAGTCCGAGCAGAGCCAGGCCGCCATCTCGGCGACCTCGGCCGGCTCGCCCAGCCGCTGCATGGGGCTCTTGGCGACCATGGTCTGCACGTGCGCGGGCGACATCTGCGCAAGGATCGGCGTGCGCACCGCCGCCGGCGCGATCGCGTTGACCAGGATGCCGGTCGTGGCCAGCTCCTTGCCCAGCGACTTGGCCAGCGCCAGCACGCCGGCCTTGGCCGCGCCGTAGGCCGAGGCGTCGGGCGTGCCCTCCTTGCCGGCCAGCGAGGCGATCAGCACGATGCGGCCGCGCCCGGCGCGGCGCATCAGCGGCACGACGGCATGGCAGACGTGGAAGGTGCCGAGCAGGTTGACCTCGACGACGCGCTGCCAGACGGCCGGGTCGAAGGCGTCCAGCGCCATCGTCGGGCCGGTAAAGCCCGCGCTGTGCACCAGCATGTCGATGCCGCCCCAGCGCGCGGCCGTCTGCTGCGCGGCGGCGGCCACGGCGGCGCGATCGGCCACGTCGACCTGCAGCGCGGCCTCGCCGCCGGCCGCCAGGTCCCAGGACACCACGGTGGCGCCGCTGCCCTGCAGCAGCCGCGCCGTCTCGGCACCGATGCCGCTGGCGCCGCCGGTGACCACGGCCACGCGGCCGGCGAAGTCGTAGCGGGCCTTGCTCACCGGATGAACTGCTTCACGTAGTCCGCACCCAGGCCGACCGACTCGAAGTGCCGGCGGCACATGTCGATCTTGGTGAACACGTCCTCGAAGCCCATCCCCTTGCCCCAGGGGTCGGTGTAGTACATGACGCCGTTGACCTGGAAGTAGGTGATCATCTCCTGCACGTCCTCGGGCACGTACAGCGTGTGCGTTTCGCCCGGGGGCTCGAACACGTAGCTGCCCTCGGTCGCCCACCAGTCGTGCTCCAGGTAGCGCCAGCGGCCCTTGAGCACCCAGCCGTGCACGGCCTGCGGATGGCGGTGGCGGCTCAGCACGCCGGACTTGCGCACGCGCAGCAGGTTCATCCAGTAGCCCTGGCTGGCATTCAGGCACAGCGGGCGGAACCACACGTTCTCGGCCTGCGGCACCCACAGCCGCTCGTCCGTCGGGATGGCGTCCGGGATCACGATCTCGGGCAGCGCCTCGGGCGGGTTCGGGTACTGGTAGGGCGTCAGCGGCTCGGCATCGGACTGTTCGAGGGGCATGGAGAATTGTCCATATTGTGGATTTATGTCCATATGGTAGATAACCTCGACCATCCTGCGCCCTCGGGATTACCCGGCCCGCGGCGCCATGGCGCACACTCGCGCGATGCGAGCGACCTCCCCCGATCTGCCCTGGCACGACGCCACGCGCGTGCTGCACGGCGATGCCGGCCTGTCCGGCGACAGCGCCGTCAGCCCGCCCATCCACTACAGCGCCACCTTCCGCGCGCGCGATGCGGAACAGTTCGCCGAGATGGCGTCCACGCCGCGCCACGCGGCCTACTACACGCGCTACGGCAACCCCACGCACGAGCGCGCCGCCGCCGTGCTGGCCGCGCTGGAAGGCACCGAGACCGCGCTGCTGACGGCCTCCGGCATGGGCGCGATCAGCACCACCGTGCTGGCGCTGGTGCAGGCCGGCGACCACGTGGTCGCGCAGACGCGGCACTACATGAGCACGGCCAAGCTGTTCGACGAGGTGCTGCCGCGCTTCGGCGTGGCGGTCAGCGTGGTCGAGCAGAGCGACCTGGCCGCGATCGAGGCCGCCATCCGGCCCGAGACGCGGCTGATCCTGCTGGAGACGCCGGCCAACCCCACGCTGGTGCTGACCGACCTGGCCGCCGTGGCGGCGCTGGCGCGCCCGCGCGGCATCCTGACGATCGCCGACAACACCTTCGCCTCGCCGGTCAACTGCAAGCCGCATGCGCTGGGCATCGACATCGTGGTGCACAGCGCGACCAAGTCCCTGGGCGGCCACCACGACCTGATGGCCGGCGCGATCTGCTGCACGGCCGCCCTGGCCGAACGCATCTGGCCGATGCACGTGACGCTGGGCGCCGTGCTCTCGCCGATGGACGCCTGGCTGCTGCTGCGCGGCCTGCGCACGCTGCCGGTGCGCATGGAGCGCATCAACGCCAACGCGCTGGCGCTGGCCGGCTGGCTGGAGCGCCAGCCGCAGGTCGAGCGGGTGCACTACCCGCTGCTGGAAAGCCACCCCCAGCACGCGCTGGCGCGCCGGCAGATGGCCGGCGGCGGCCCGGTCGTCGCGTTCTCGCTGAAGGCCGGGTACGCGGGCACCAGCCGCTTCGTCGCCTCGCTGCAGCTGGCCACGCAGGCGGTGAGCCTGGGCGGCGTGGAGACGCTGATCGTGCACGCCGCGGCGATGTGGGCCGGCACGATGAACGAGGCGCAGATGGCCGCCGCCGGCATCGCGCCGAACTTCGTGCGGCTGGCCGTGGGGCTGGAGCACATCGACGACCTGCAGCGCGACTTCGCGCAGGCGCTGGCGGCGCTGTGATGCGGCAGGCCGGCCCGCCGCGCACCGCCGCCCCGGGCCGCCCGCGGCGGCGCTGGCTGCGCTGGCCGCTCGGCCTGCTGGCCCTGCTCGCGCTGCTGCTGCTCGGCCCGGTCGGCGTGCTGGCCTCCGGCACGCTGGACCTGGACACGCCCTGGCAGCGCCGCTCGCACGCCCCGACCGGCCAGGCGCCCGACCCGGCCGCCGAGCGCCGCGCCGTCGTGCAGGTCTACGGCGCGCGCACCGTGCGCTGGCGCGGCGCCTTCGGCATCCACCCCTGGGTGGCCGTCAAGCGCGCCGGCGCCGCGCGCTACACCGTCTGGCAGATCGTCGGCTGGCGCGCCCGCCATGGCGGCGACGCGCTGATGGCCACCGAGGTCGCCGCGCCCGACACGCACTGGTACGGCGCCTTCCCGCAGCTGCTGGCCGAGCACCGCGGCCCGCCGGCCGAGGCCATGATCGACCGCATCGAGGCCGCCGTCGCCCGCTACCCCTGGCGCCACAGCTACCGGCTGTGGCCCGGCCCGAACAGCAACACCTTCGTCGCCTGGATCGCGCGCGAGGTGCCCGAGCTGCGGCTGGACCTGCCGCCCACCGCCATCGGCAAGGACTGGCTGGGCGCCGGCCGCTTCGCCGCGCCGGCGCCCAGCGGCACCGGCTGGCAGCTCTCGCTGCTGGGCCTGGCCGGCGCCACGCTGGCCCGCGACGAGGGCCTGGAGCTGAACCTGCTGGGCCTGGGCTTCGGCATCGACCTGGACGACCACGCCCTGCGCCTGCCCGGCATCGGCAAATGGCCGTCGGCGCGGCCGCCGGCCTGATCCATCACGCGCCCGCCGACCCGCCCGGATCTGTGACATATGCACGCCCGGGCGTCCTCAAAACTGAGGTTGAGGACAGCACCCGGCGGCGCCTACGATGGCTTCGCCCGGAACGATCAGCGCGTCGGCGGCGCCGGGCCCGCCACCAGGAGATGACGATGGAAGCCCTGCTGCAAGCCTGCCTGCCCGAGCCCGTGTTCGACGTCCCGGTGGCCGCCCCCGCCGCGCACCGCGTGCTGCTGGTCGACGACCACGAGCTGGTGCGCGCCGGCATCCGCACGCTGTACGCCGAGCTGGACGGCACCCGCATCGACTGGCTGGAAGCCGCCACGCTGGACGAAGGCCTGCGGCTCTACCGCGAGCAGGCCCCGATCGACGCCGTGCTGCTGGACCTGAACCTCACGGACTGCAAGGGCCTGCAGGGGCTGCGGCGCTTCATGCAGGCGTTCGCGAACGCGCGCATCGCCGTCTTCAGCGGCACGCAGGACGAATTCGTCGTGCGCCAGGCCCGCGCGCTCGGCGCCGCCGGCTACCTGCCCAAAAGCGCCCAGGCCGGCCAGCTGCGCGCCACGCTGGCCGCGCTGCTGGCGCCCCGCCCGCCGCGCCGCGCCGCCAACGACGCCACGCTGTTCCCACGCTTCCCGTCCTCGGCCATGTACGACCGCGTGGCCGAGCTGGGGCCACGCCACCTGGAGATCCTGGAGCTGGTGCTGTCCGGCTGCAGCAACCAGGAGATCAGCACCGCCACCGCGCTGTCGCTGGGCACCGTCAAGAACTACGTCTCCTCGCTGCTGCTGGCGCTGGACGTGCGCTCGCGCTCGCACATGATCAGCCTGTTCCGCTGAAGGCCGGCGTGGCCGCGCCGGACGCCGCCTTCGTGGCGGTGCCGGCGGCGCGGGACGGCCCCCCCGAGGCCGCCGCCGCGCCGCCCGCGCCGGCCGGGCGGCGTTCGCCGGCCCGCCGCCTGCGCGACGCCGGCATCGACGAGGTGCTGGCCACCTGGCCGCTGTGGCCGGCGCTGGCCGCGCTGCCGCTGCTGGCGCAGGCCATCGCCGGCACGCAGCGGCCACTGCCCTGGGCCGTGGCCGGCGCGGCCGCGCTGGCCGGCGCCGCCGGCGCCCCGCTCGCGCGGCGGCTGCTGCGGCTCGACCCGCGCGTGCGCCACCGCCGCCGCGGCGCCCGGCGCGCCTGCGCGGCCCTGGGCGCGGCAGCGCTGCTGCTGGCCGCCGCCCTGCCCTGGCTGCCGGCCGGCCCGGGCGCAGGCGCCGCCGCCATGCCGGCGCTGGTCCTGGCGCCGCTGCTGGCCTGGCTGCTGGCGCCGCTCGGTGCCGCCGCGGCGGCGCCGGCCATCCTGCCGCTGGCCCTTGCCGCCGCATCCGGCCTGCATGGCGGCGCGGCACCGGCGGGCGTGGCCGTGGCCATCGCCACCGGCGCCATCGCCGTGCTGGCCCACCGGCGCTGGCGCCGGCTCCGCGCCGCGCTGGACGAGCACGGCCGCCAGCTGCACCGCACCCGGCAGGCGCTGCTGGCCGCACGCCAGGCCGACCGCGACAAGAGCCGCTTCCTCGCCATCGCCAGCCACGACCTGCGCCAGCCGGTGCACGCGCTCGGCCTGTTCGCCGGCACGCTGGAACACCGGCTCGAAGGCACCGAGCACGCGCCGCTGGTGCGCAACGTCACGCGCGCCGTCGACGGGCTGGAGCGCTCGTTCAACGCCATGCTCGACATCTCGCGGCTGGACGCCGGCACCGTGGAGCCCAACGTGCAGCACTTCCCGCTGCGCGACGTGTTCCGCCGGCTGCACATGCAGTACGCCGGCCAGGCCGAGACGGCCGGCCTGAACCTGCGCTTCGCGCCCGGCGGCAAGTCCGTCAGCAGCGACCCGCAGTTGCTCGAACGCATCCTCGGCAACCTGCTGCAGAACGCGCTGCGCTACACCCGCCAGGGCGGCGTGGTCGTGGTCGCGCGCTCCACCCGCGCGCACGTGCACGTCGAAGTCTGGGACACCGGCATCGGCATCGCGCCGGCCGACCTGCCGCGCGTGTTCGACGAGTTCTTCCAGGTCGGCCACCACGAGCGCAGCCGCCAGCAGGGCCTGGGCATGGGGCTGGCCATCGTCAAGCGGCTGGCGCTGCTGCTGGGGCACGGGCTCACGGTCGCCTCCACCCCCGGCCGCGGCACCCTGTTCCGCCTGGCCATCGCGCGTGGCGGCCTGCCCGAGATCCGCGACGCCACGGCCGCCGCCGACACCCAGCCCCTGCCCGCCACCCAGCCGCGCGCCGTGCTGGTCATCGACGACGAGGAAGCCATCCGCGAAGGCCTGCGCATCCTGCTGGAGGAATGGGGCTACCTGGCCGTCACCGCCGCATCGGCCGACGGCGCGCTGCGCGCGCTGGCGGCGATGGAACTGCCGCCGGACCTGATCGTCTCCGACCTGCACCTAGGCGACGGCGCCGACGGCATCGCCGCCATCGCCGCCGTGCGCGCACGCTGCGGGTATGACGTGCCGGCGGTCGTGGTGACGGGGGATACCACGCAGGAGGAACTGCAGCGCGTGGCGGAGGCGGGGCATGCGGTGCTGACCAAGCCGCTGCAGGCGAGGCGGTTGCTGGAGGTGGTGCGGAGGATGGGGTGATGGTCGCGCTCGGAGGACCGTTCGAGGTTTCGCTTCGATCCGCCCGCAAGCGCACGTCGCACGGTGTCTGCATGCGTCACGGGGTTTACGTCATCGGCAGCCTGAAACAAAGGATTTTTATTTCAGTCCATCGCATCAGACCTGATACGGCCACGGTCCCGATGATGGAACCCTCTTTTGCACTACGCCACTGTGCAGTTTGGTCGGAATGATCGGACTGCGAGGCTTACATCAACCATGGACATGCCCCTCCGAGCAGGCATCGGCTCGCATATTTCACGATCGCGATTAGCATATAACGCTTAAGCGAACCTAACGCACCCAATGCAGGGCTTCTGAACACGGAGGAATCGGATCAAACGCGCAAGCCAACGCCGTCATCGAAAATTTAGACGACCTAAATCGGCAACACCTTCGCAAAGTTGATGAGGGACTTGGAGATTTCATCCATCAAGCGTTGACTTAGGCCATCGGGCATGCGTAAGATAGCGAGGCCTAAAATTAGTTAGGCACCATTGGGAGATCGTCATGAGCGACGAGAAAGAAATCCGAAATCTCGTGCAGAATTGGATGGCTGCAACAAAAGCCGGTGATTCTGCGACTGTGCTTAGCCTAATGACGGACGACGTGGTGTTCCTGGTTCCGGGTCAAGAACCTTTTGGCAAGTCCGTATTTGAAAAGGCATCGGAAGCCCAAGCCGAATCGTCAGTTGAGTTCGACGGTCATAGTGAAATCCTAGAGGTGAAAGTTCTAGGTGACTGGGCTTACATGCTCACAAAAATCAAAGTCGTCGCCACTCTGCCTGACAAAGAGAAACCCATGGTTCGCGCCGGTCACACACTTACCATTCTGCGCAAAGAGTCCGGGGAGTGGAAAATTGCTCGTGATGCGAACTTGCTTGCACAAGTCAATGAGTCCAGCGATGGCGCCTAACAATTCATTCAAGCCGACGCCGCTTCGCGGCGCGGCTTAACTCAGGCTACAAGGGCTTCCCCATCTGTCAAGCCAACATCCATGCGTCCCACGCAGTGGGACATTGGATCTTCCTGATTAACTGACTGCCGAGCGTTGCAAAAGAGTTGAGGTCAACAAGGTGCGGACTGGCCAGACTACAACCGGTCATCGATGCAGCCGTTCAATGGCTGCGGACCCTGATGAAGGACGCACGCGAGAGACCCATTCGTTAGCCGGCGACGGTGAGGCCGCCCTAGAGCTTATCGGTCACTTCCCGCGCAGGTCCAAACCTGTTGCCATCAACGCTTGCCGTCACGCGGCGGTCAATTTCGAATCCTCAATTGGTGCACGGCATTGGGCAGGTCGCTCAGGCCGGCATCGCAAAGTCCTCGCCGCGCCTGAGCACCGCCCAGGCCATGCGCGCATTCTTGGCCGCGATGGCCACCACGGCTTTCCAATAGCCGCGTCGTTCCTGCAACGCCAGCGCCCAGCGGCTGACCGGATCGGGCTGGTTCTTCGCCGTGGCCAGCACCGCCCTGGCGCCCATGACCAACAAGCTGCGCAGGTACGGGTCACCGGCCTTGGTGATGCGTCCCAGCCGGGCTTTTCCGCCGGAACTGTACTGCCCGGGCACCAGGCCCAGCCAGGCGGCCAACTGACGGCCGCACTCGAACTCGTGGCCGTTGCCGACCATGGCCAGCAAACAGGTAGCGGTGGTCTCGCCCACGCCGCGAAGGCGCATCAGCCGCTGGGCGCGCGCGTCCTGGCGGGCCTCCTGGCGGATATGTTGGTCGTACTGCGCGATGCGCTCATCGAGCCGGCTGACTTCGCTGAGCAGGTCGCCCACGATGGTGCTGGCCCAACCGGGCAGATCCTCCAGGCATTCGCAGGCACGCCGGCGCACGGTGGCGGCTTTGAGCGGCAGCACGATGCCGAACTCCGAGAGCAGGCCGCGGATGCGGTTGAGCGTGGCCGTGCGTTGTTCGACGAATCCCTGGCGGGCACGGTGCAGCATCAGTTGGGACTGCTGCGCCAGGTTCTTGATCGGCACGAAACGCATGTGCGGGCGCTGCACCGCCTCGCAGATCGCCGCGGCGTCGGCCGCGTCGTTCTTGCCGCGCCGCCCGCTCATGCGGTAGGGCGTGACGAACTTCGGTGCGATCAGGCGCACGGTGTGGCCGCTGGCGGTGAACAGCCGCGCCCAATGGTGCGCACCCGAGCAGGCCTCCATGCCGATCACGCACGGCGGCAAGGCGGCGAGCAGCTCGTGCAGTTTCTCGCGCGCCACGCTCGGCCGGACCAACTCGGCCCGGCCGGCCTCGTTGACGCCGTGCACGGCAAAAACATTCTTGGCGAGATCGATACCGACGCATACGATGGCCATGGACTTCCCCTTTCGAACGAGTTGACGAGAGTTCGCACTTCCCATCGTGGCACTGAGTTGCCGGTTGCCGCAATGCGGCTAATTCGGGACGGGGAAGTCCCTTTCATTCGTTAGGCCCCGCAACCGATCCCACCAAGGAGTACGCATGAATTACTACCGTCCTCTAGCCATCGTGGTGAGTACAAGCCTGCTGCTTGGCTGCGAATCGTCCAAGCTGCTACCCGGCGCCGGTTATGTCGGCGTGCCACAACTTGAACTGCAACGGGCCGTCGACACTCGATTTGGCCAGTGGTCACGATCGTGGAGCATTGACAGATACATACCATCAAGCACCAAGATCCAAGAGAGTCAAGCCCAAGGGCCCGGTACGTACTATGCAAAGGGTACGTTCCAGTTTGTGCGCTTTGGCTCCAGATACGAAATACCTTTCGCTGCCACCCTTGACTCGAAGAACAACGACCTCACGGTCCGAAATCTATGCTACCGGGACAACACGTCCGGCATGAACGACTGCTTGGCCGCGGGTGCTGCGGGCTCGGGCTCATCACAGTTGCTGGGCGCCATCCTCCTTCTCGGTGTCGTAGCCGCCCTCGCTGGTAGCGACGCTTCATCCCCCCAGTCAACACGACCGCCCCAACCAACAACTATTTATCGCGAGCAACAGTGCACCGTAGAGACAACCTGCGAGCCCTCCTACTATGATTTATATGGTGGCTGGAATAGAGGTGAATGCAGAACCGAGAAGCGCTGCTATTGATGCTACTGAGTCAGTACCTTGCTCAGCACAGAATCTCAAGCGAGGCCCAACCCTTCTACAGGGACTTCCCACTCCGTCAACACCACCTCATAGGCTTTCTTCCTGATCAACGGTATTCGCATTCATTGATCGCAGACGCACGATGAAGCCGGAAGCCACCGCAAAAGGACAGACTGCACATCTACAGGCGGGCTTGTGTCGGCCAATTGGTCCGAGGCCCCAGATACGAACCGCTCGGCAGGACTCCATTCGTTCGTCGTGCTTGAAGCACGCCAGGGTTACCGAGCTCACCTGCCGCCGGTCTGACCTGTGGTGGGTATCTGCTTGTCGCACTTCCAATTCAGAACAACTCTTCAGGTCGGCGCCGGCTTTTGCCGCACCGCTGGTATCGCGGGCACATGGTCGGGGTCGAACGCGCCATCGCGCGTAAGCACCGCCCACAAGATGCGGGCGTTCTTGTTGGCCAGCGCCACGACGGCCTTTTGCCAGCCCACGCGTTCTTTGAGTTGTACCAGCCAGCAGCTGATGCGATCGCTGCGTTTGGCTGCGCTCATCACAGCCGACTTGGCGCCCTGGATCAGCAGCGTGCGCAGGTCGTCGTCGCCGCGTTTGGTGATGCCCCCGAGCCTGGCTTTGCCGCCGGTGGAGTTCTGGCTGGGCACCAGGCCGAGCCAGGCACCGAACTGGCGCGCATGGGCGAACGGGCCGAACTCGCCGATGCTGGCCACCAAGGCCGATGCCGTGGTCGGGCCCATGCCCAGCAGCGCAGCGGCCTTGGTGGCCTGCGCATCCGCGCGCACATGGGCGGCGATGCGCTCGTCGCACCAGGCGATCCGCAGGTCGATGTCGATCCAGTGCAGATGCGCACGCTGCAAGGCCAACCGTGCCACGCCGGGCATTGCGTTGCTGGCGTCCTCGATCACGCCGGCCAGCGTCTCGGCGAACAGCGCGCGCTGCTGCGCCGTCATGGCCTCTGTGCCGGCGCCGCACTTCCAGCGTTTCAGGCATGCCAACTCCAGGGTGAACTCGTCGAAGCGCGGCCAAGTTCATCCTCCGGATGGATGAGAACCTGCGCCTGCCGCACCAGCCCATGACAGAGCACGGAACGCACGTTCACGAAGCGAAGCCGCACCAAGGACGTGCAACCGACTGCAGGCGCGCCGGCCCGCAGCTGCCAAAACCATTGGCACGCTGCTTGCGGTCATCTCCCCGTCGCGCGGCACCGTAGCCGCCGACGGGGCGGCCCCCTGCCACCCCACCCTCTCCGCCAACGGTGGCGGAACCTCCCGTCCGCATGCGGCCCCTGGCTGCTGCGGCGGTGTTCCCAACCAACCGGCGGAGCAGCGCGCCAGCGCTGCCCGCCTGGGTCGGCCCCGGCGCGGTCTTCACCGCGCTCCGCGGCCCGCCCGCAGCCAGGAGTGCAGCACTATGAAGATCGTCCTTGTCGGCCACGGCATGGTGGGCCACAAGTTCCTCGAAAGCCTGGCCGAGAGCGGCCTGCCGGACCTCGACGTCACGGTGCTGTGCGAGGAGCCGCGCGCCGCCTACGACCGCGTGCACCTGTCCGAATTCTTCAGCGGACGCACGGCCGAGCAGCTGTCGCTGGTCGCGCCCGGCTTCTTCGAGCGCACCGGCTACCGCCTGCGCCTCGCGGCGCGCGCCGTGGCCGTGGAGCGCCGCGACAACACCGTGACCACGGCCGACGGCGAGGTCATCCGCTACGACAAGCTGGTGCTAGCCACCGGCTCCAGCCCATTCGTGCCTGGCGTGCCGGGCCGCGACCGCCCCCACTGCTTCGTCTACCGCACCATCGAGGACCTGGAGGCGATGCAGGCGGCCGGCGCGAAGTCCCGCAGCGGCGTCGTCGTCGGCGGCGGCCTGCTGGGCCTGGAGTGCGCCAAGGCGCTGCGCGACATGGGGCTGCAGACGCACGTGGTGGAGTTCTCGCCGCGGCTGATGGCGGTGCAGGTGGACGAAGGCGGCGGCCGCGTGCTGCGCACCAGGATCGAGGCGCTGGGCGTGCAGGTGCACACCGCCCGCAACACCACCGGGATCACCGACGGCGCGACCGCGCGCCACCGCATGGTGTTCGCCGACGGCACGCACCTGGAGACCGACATGATCGTGTTCTCCGCCGGCATCCGCCCGCGCGACGACCTGGCGCGCCAGTGCGTGCTGGCCATCGGCCCGCGCGGCGGCGTGGTCATCGACGACCACTGCCGCACCAGCGACCACGACGTCTACGCGATCGGCGAATGCGCGTCGTGGAACGAGCAGGTGTTCGGCCTGGTGGCGCCGGGCTACGACATGGCCCGCGTGGCCGCGCGCCACATCGCGGGCGACGCCGCGGCGGCCTTCGCCGGCGCCGACATGAGCACCAAGCTCAAGCTGATGGGCGTGGACGTGGCCAGCATCGGCGACGCGCAGGGCAAGACGCCCGGCGCCCGCAACTACCAGTACGTGGACGAGCGCAAGCAGGTCTACAAGAAGATCGTCGTCAGCGAAGACGGCAAGCGCCTGCTGGGCGCGGTGCTGGTCGGCAATGCCGAGGAGTACGGCACGCTGCTGCAGACCGCGCTCAACGGCATCGCGCTGCCGGACGATCCCGAGTTCATGATCCTGCCCTCCAGCGACGGCCAAGCCAGGCCCGGCCTGGGCGTGGAAGCCCTGCCCGACAGCGCGCAGATCTGCTCGTGCAACAACGTCAGCAAGGGCCGGATCTGCGCGGCCGTGGGCGAAGGTGCCTGCAGCGTCGCCGACCTGAAGGCCGCCACCCAGGCCGGCGCCACCTGCGGCGGCTGCGTGCCCCTGGTCACGCAGGTGATGAAGTTCGAGATGGCGCGCCGCGGCATGGCCGTGAACAACCACGTCTGCGAGCACTTCGCCCATTCGCGCCAGGAGATCTACCACCTGGTGCGTGTGGGCGACATTCGCACCTTCGACGAGCTGCTGGCCAAACACGGCAGGGGCCTGGGCTGCGACGTCTGCAAGCCCGTGGCCGCCAGCGTGCTGGCCTCGTGCTGGAACGAATTCGTGCTCGAGCCCCGGCTGGCCAAGCTGCAGGACAGCAACGACTACTTCCTCGGCAACATCCAGAAGGACGGCACCTACTCCGTGGTGCCGCGCATGCCGGGCGGCGAGGTCACGCCCGACGGCCTGATCGCCGTCGGCCAGGTGGCGAAGAAGTACGGCCTGTACACCAAGGTCACCGGCGGCGCGCGCGTGGACATGTTCGGCGCGCGGCTGGAGCAGCTGCCGCTGATCTGGGAGGAACTGATCGCCGCCGGCTTCGAGAGCGGCCATGCCTACGGCAAGAGCCTGCGCACCGTGAAGAGCTGCGTGGGCAGCACCTGGTGCCGCTACGGCGTGGACGATTCGGTCGGCCTGGCGGTGCTGCTGGAGAACCGCTACAAGGGCCTGCGCGCGCCGCACAAGATCAAGTTCGGCGTTTCCGGCTGCACGCGCGAATGCGCCGAGGCCCAGGGCAAGGACGTGGGCGTGATCGCCACCGACAAGGGCTGGAACCTGTACGTCTGCGGCAACGGCGGCATGAAGCCGCGCCACGCCGAGCTGATCGCCAGCGATCTCTCCAGGGAACGGTTGATCGCGCTGATCGACCGCTTCCTGATGTTCTACGTGCGTACCGCCGACCGGCTGCAGCGCACCAGCACCTGGCGCGAGAGCCTGGAAGGCGGGCTGGACTACCTGAAGCAGGTGCTGGTCGAAGACAGCCTGGGCATCGGCGCGGAACTGCAGGCGCAGATGCAGCACGTGGTCGACACCTACCAGTGCGAATGGAAGACCGCCGTGGCCACGCCGGCCGTGCGCCAGCGCTTCAGGAGCTTCGTCAACAGCGACCAGCCGGACGAACGCATCGTCTTCGTGAAGGAGCGCGGGCAGATCCGCCCGGCGCGGCCGGAAGAGCGTGCCGAA
The DNA here is from genome assembly GCF_047601025.1 of Pseudorhodoferax sp. NCBI lineage: Bacteria > Pseudomonadati > Pseudomonadota > Betaproteobacteria > Burkholderiales > Comamonadaceae > Pseudorhodoferax > Pseudorhodoferax sp. The sequence continues at coordinate 3,474,794 of NZ_JASGJZ010000001.1, read as the reverse complement.
GAACGCGGCGACGCCGTCACCGCCTGAAGGAGCCCCCATGCTGACCAAGACCCTGAACTGGACCGCCGTCTGCGCGGCCGACGCCATCGTGCCGGACACCGGCGTCTGCGCGCTGGTGGACGGCCACCACGTGGCGGTGTTCCGCCTGGGCGAGGACCGCTTCTTCGCCATCGACAACGTGGACCCCAGGTCCGGCGCCAGCGTGCTCGCGCGCGGCCTGATCGGCAGCCTGGGCGAGCGCACCGTGGTCGCCTCGCCGCTCTACAAGAACCACTTCGACCTGGCCACGGGCGCATGCCTGGAGGCGCCGGAGCATTCCGTGCGCATCCACGCCGTGCGCGTCGAGAACGGCCAGGTGCTGGTCGCCGTGACATGACGCCACCCCCGTTTGGATGCCTCGCCGCGTGTCGCCAGCCCATCCACTTCCAGGGGGCGCCGCGAGCGGCCGGGCGAAGCCCGTTCCACCGCGTCCGCGGGCATGGCCTGCTCCGCGGCCTGTCGATCCGCGGCTCGCGACCGGCGTCGCGCCCTGCGGGCGGCGCGCCAGTTCAACCCTGACCGACTTCATTCTTCACAGGTACTCCCATGGCCTACCTCGCCCCCACCGAATTCGTGACCAAGATGGTCGACGCCGGTGAATCCAAGCTCCTGATGTCCACGCGCGACACGCTGATCCGCGCCTACATGGCCGGCGCCATCCTCTCGCTGGCGGCGGCGTTCGCGGTCAGCGTCACGGTGAACACCGGCAACCCGCTGGTCGGCGCCATGCTGTTCCCGGTCGGCTTCATCATGCTGTACCTGCTGGGCTTCGACCTGCTGACCGGCGTGTTCACGCTGACGCCGCTGGCGGTGCTGGACAAGCGGCCCGGCGCCACCTGGCGCGGCGTGCTGCGCAACTGGGGGCTGGTCTTCTGCGGCAACTTCGCCGGCGCGCTCACCGTGGCCGTGTTCATGGCCATCATCTTCACCTTCGGCTTCTCCGAGGCGCCCAACGCCATCGGCGTGAAGCTGGGCCACATCGGCGAGGGCCGCACGGTGGGCTACTCCGCGCACGGCGCGGCCGGCATGCTGACGCTGTTCGTGCGCGCCGTGATGTGCAACTGGATGGTGTCCACCGGCGTGGTGGCGGCCATGATGTCCACCAGCGTCTCGGGCAAGGCCATCGGCATGTGGATGCCCATCATGGTGTTCTTCTACATGGGCTTCGAGCACAGCATCGTCAACATGTTCCTGTTCCCCACCGGCCTGATGCTGGGCGGCAACTTCACGCTGCTGGACTACATCGTCTGGAACGAGATCCCGACCGTCCTGGGCAACCTGGTGGGCGGGCTGACCTTCGTGGGGGCGACGCTGTACTCCACACACTACAAGACGGCCGCCAGGCGCCGTGCGGCTTGAGGTCGCGCTGGGCCAGCACTCGCAGGCCGGCGGCCCGGGGCCGAACCAGGACTTCCCCTGGAGCAGCTGACCGAGGACCACCGCGTGCACCTGGGTGGCGGCCGGTCCTGCCTGGGCCGCGCGCTCGGCGCCACGCCGCATGTGGAGATCGACCACCGCCGCCTGGAGGCCGAGCCCGGCGCCACCTACCTGCTGGCCAGCGACGGCGCCTACGAGCGGCTGGACGCCGCGGCCGTGCACGCCGCCCTGGCCTGCCGGCCCAGCGACCTGGACGCCGCGGCCAGGGCGCTGGTCGACACGGCGCGCGAGCGCGGCAGCACCGACGACGCCACGGTGCAGTTGCTGCGCATCGACGCCCTGCCCCCGCCCGACGCGCAGCCCTGGCAGGCGCAACGCGCCCGACTGCGCCTGCCGCCGCCGCTGGCGCCGCGCATGGCCTTCGAGGGTTTCACGGTCGTGCGCGAGCTGCATGCCAGCGCACGCAGCCAGGTCCACCTGGCCATCGACGCAGCGACCGGCCAGCAGGTCGCGCTCAAGACCCCGGCGGCCGGGCTGCGCGAGGACGCCGGCGCGCTCGACCGCTTCCTGCTGGAGGAATGGGTGGCGCGCCGCCTGCGCAGCCTGCACGTGCTGCAGGCCTGCACGGCGGACCAGCCGCGCGCGCACCTGTTCGTCGCCATGGAATACCTGGAGGGCCAGACGCTGGCGCAGTGGATGACGCACCACCCGCGCCCCGCGCTGGGCGAGGTGCGCGGCCTCGTCGCCCAGCTGGGCAAGGGCCTGCAGGTCACGCAGCTGCGCCGGCCTGCGGACCTCAGGCGGCTGCGCTACGTGCCGCTGCGCCACCACCGGCCCGACCTGCCGGCCTGGCTGGACGCGGTACTGCACAAGGCCCTGCAGCCCGACCCGGCACGCCGGCACGAGGCCGTGTCGGAGTTCGTGCACGACCTGCACCGGCCGTGCGCCGCACGGCTGCGCACGCGCGCGCTGCCGCTCGTGGAGCGCAATCCGGTTCTGTTCTGGCAGGTCTGCACGGTGGTGCTGGGCCTGGCGACCGTGGTGCTGGCGGGCCTGCGGGCGCTGGGGCACTGAACGGAATGCTCCTGCATCTCGCGCTGGTGGGCCAGGCCGATCTGCTGGTCAGTGGCGACCTCGACCTGCCGGACCTGGGCGCCGTGGCAGGTCTCGCCATCGTGACGCCAGCCCAGGCCTGCGCCGGCCTGGACATCCGATCGAAACAGCAAGGCCCGCACGCTGGCGCGTGCCGGCCTCCGTCGCCATCAGCCGGCGCTCAGTGCGTCGCGACGGCAGGCTCCGCCTGCGCGCCTCCCTTGCGCAGCTTCATGATCGCCATCGTGGACTGCCACACGATGAACGCCGCCACCAGGGCGAACAGCGTGCCGGCGATCGGGCGCTCGGCCATCTGCACGAAGCTGCCGCGCGTCAGCAGCATCGCGCGGCGGAAGTTCTCCTCCAGCATCGGGCCGAGGATGAAGCCCAGCATCAGCGGGGCGGCGTCCAGGCCCAGGCGCATGAACATGTAGCCCAGGGCGCCGAAGAAGGCGGTGACGAAGATGTCGTCGACGTTGTTGTTGACGCTGAACGAGCCGATGCAGCAGAAGAACAGGATCGCCGGGAACAGCACGTTGTACGGGACCTTGAACAGCGTGAGCCAGTAGCGCACCAGCGGCACGTTCAGGATCAGCAGGAAGCAGTTGCCCACCCACATGCTGGCCACCAGGCCCCAGAACAGGTCCGGGTGCTCGGGGATCAGGTTGGGGCCGGGCGTGACGCCCTTGATCATGAAGGCGCCCATCATCAGCGCCATCACCGCGTTCTCGGGGATGCCGATGCTCATCAGCGGGATGAAGCTGGTGCGCGCGGCGGCCTCGTCGGCGGCGGCCTGGCCGGCCACGCCCTCGATGGCGCCCGTGCCGATCTCGTGGCGGTACTTGCTGACCTTCTTGTCGACGGCGTAGGCCGCGAACTGCGCGATCACCGGCCCGCCGCCCGGCAGGATGCCGAGGAAGGAGCCCAGCACGCTGCCGCGCAGCGCGCTCGGGATGATGCGCTTGAACTCGGCCCAGGTCGGGATCAGTTTGATCGCGCCGCTGAACGGCGTGCGCTCCTCGCGCGCATCCAGGTTCTTGGTGATCTCGGCGATGCCGAAGCAGCCCAGCGCGATGCTGACCAGGCCGATGCCGTCGGCCATGAAGGCCAGGTCCATCGTGAAGCGCTGCACGCCGCTGTTGACGTCGGTGCCGACCTGGCCCAGCAGCACGCCCACCATGCACATGGCCAGGCCGTTCAGCAGGCTGCCGGTGGTCACGAAGCTCACGCAGACGAAGCCCACCAGCATCAGCGCGCAGTAGTCGGCCGGGCCGAACAGGAAGGCCACCTGGCTCAGCGTGGGCGCCAGGAAGGCCAGCACCACGATGGAGATGGTGCCGCCGATGAAGCTGGAGAAGCCCGCCGTGAACAGCGCCAGCCCGGTCTTGCCCTTGAGCGTCAGCGCGTAGCCGTCGATGCAGGCGACGATGGAGCTGGCGTGCGGGATCTTCATCGTGATCGCGCTGACGCTGTCGCCGTACTGCGCACCGTAGTAGATGCCGGCCAGCATGATCAGCGAGCCGGTCAGCGGCATCGAGTAGGTCAGCGGCAGCAGCAGGCTGATGGTGGCCAGCGGCCCCAGCCCCGGCAGCAGGCCGACCATGGTGCCCACGGCGCAGCCGAGGGCACAGTACATCAGGTTGCTGAGCGTGAGCGCGTGCTCGAAGCCGAACAGCAGGTTCTGCAGGACGTCCATGGGGTGCTCCGTTCAGAACAGCGGCAGGCTCAGGCCGAGCAGTTTCTGGAACGCGAACGCCACCACGATCAGCCCCAGGCTGATCTTGATGTTGCGCGCGACGGAGTACGTGGCCGCCGCCCGGCCGGAGATGAACACCATCGCGACGATGCCCGCCAGCATGTTCACGTACAGCGACAGCAGCGCGAACACGCACAGCGACACCAGCAGCAGGCCGATGTTGCGCAGGTTGAACTCGAGGCGCTCCCTGGGCACGAAGCGCGAGCGCACCACGATCGCCAGCGCGATCAGGAGCAGCACGCCGCTGACCAATAGCGGAAAGAGACCAGGCCCGGCGTGGCTGAGGCTGCCGATCGAATAGCGCAGGGCGTTGCCGCCGAACACCAGCGCGATCACCCCGAGGAACAGGCCCCGGGCAAGGTTGCGGTCGATCATCTGGAACCTACCGAAAACGAAAAGAGAGAACCCATGCAGGCCATCGCCGCGCGATGCGGGCCACGGCCTGCGCCTATGGGGCCCGCGGGCGCATGGCCCGCCGGCCTTGGCGAGGATTCTTGGCGGCGCATCGCCGCGCCGCACTGTCGGTTTCCACCTACTACAGCCCAGCGACAGCTTCGGCCGCGCGCGGCAGCCGCAGGCGTACGCACAGCCCGCGGCCGGCCGCGCCGGGCCGCAGCGCGGCGTCGCCGCCGTGCAGCAGCGCCACCTGCCGCACCACCGCCAGGCCCAGCCCGCTGCCGGGCCCGCTGGCGCCGCGGCCGCGGTGGAAGCGCTCCCAGGCGCGGGCGCGGTCGGCCTCGTCCATGCCGGGGCCGTCGTCCTCGACCTCCAGCACGGCCCAGTCGCCGTCCTCCACGCCGGTGCGCACCGTCACGCAGGCGCCGCGGCCGGCGTGCTGCTGCGTGTTGTGGACCAGGTTGGCCACCGCCTCGCGCAGCAGCCAGGCCTCGCCCAGCACCGGCGCGCGCTGCAGCGCGAAGCCCAGGTCCTGCCCGGCGGCCAGCGCCGCGCGCACCCATTCCGGCGCGGCCTCGGTGACGAGCTGTGCCAGGTCGAGCGGCCGGCGCTGCAGGCGCCGCTCCAGCGCCGCACCCTCGGTGCGCGCCAGCGTCAGCAGTTGGTGCGACAGGTGGGCGCTGCGCTCGGCCGCCGCGTGCAGCCGCTGCAGCCGCGCGTGCAGCGCCGGCGGATGCGGCTGCTCCAGCGCCTGCGCCGATTCGGACAGCAGCACCGCCAGCGGCGTGCGCAGCTGGTGCGAGGCATCGTCGAGGAAGGCGCGCTGCGCGCCCACGGCGGTGCGCAGGCGCTCGAACAGCGCGTCGATCGCGGTGCCGAGGAAGGCCACCTCCTGCGGCAGCAGCCGCGGCGGCAGCGGATCGAGCTGCTGCAGCGAGCGCCGCTCCAGCTCGCGGGAAGCCTGGCGCAGCGGCGCGAGGCCGCGCTCCACGGCCACCCAGGCCAGCAGCAGCAGGCAGACCGCCAGCAGCAGGCTCACGCCCAGCGCGGCCAGCGCCACCGAGCGCGCCGCGGCATTGCGCTTGCCCAGCGATTCGGCCACGACGATGGCGCAGCCGTGCGCGCCGCAGGCGGCGCCGTGCGCCACCACGCGCACCGCCTGGCCCTGCCAGGTGGCGTCGAAGAAGCGCCAGGTGCCGCGCGCCGGCCGCGGGGCCAGCGCCAGCAGCGCGGCGTCGCCGGCCAGCAGCGCGCCCTGCGCATCGCCGACCGCGAACACCACCTGGTCCACCAGGTCGGCGCGCAGCGCATGCGCGGTCTGCGCGGACAGCGGCAGCACGGCGCGGCCGTCGCGCTCCTCCAGGATGTCGGCCAGCGCCACCGCGGTGTCGGTCAGCGCGCGGTCCAGGCTGTCCAGCGCGGGCTGCACCGCCAGCCAGTACAGCAGCGCCGCGGCCAGCGGCACCAGCGCCACCAGCGGCAGCGCCAGCCAGCCCATCAGCGTGCGCCGCAGGCTGGGCGCGGCCCGCTCAGCGGCCATCGGGCGCTGCGGCCTCCAGCAGGTAGCCCAGGCCGCGCACGGTGCGCAGCCGCACGCCGGCCGGCTCGATCTTGCCGCGCAGGCGCGACAGCAGCAGCTCCAGCGCGTTGTCCGAGGCGGCGCCGGCCCAGCCCGGCACCAGCGCCGTGAGCTGCTCGCGCGAGACGATCTGGCCGGCCTTGGCCATCAGGTACTGCAGCACCACGGACTCGCGCGCGGTCAGCGCCAGCGGCTGCTCGCCGACCCAGGCGCGCAGGCCCTGCGCGTCGAAGCGCAGCGCGGCCAGCGCCAGCACGCCCGCGCGCCGGTGCTCGTGCCGGCGCACCAGCGCGCGCAGCCGGGCCACCAGCTCGGCCGGCGCGAAGGGCTTGCACATGTAGTCGTCGGCGCCGGTCTCCAGGCCGGCCACGCGGTCGTCGATGCCGTCGCGCGCGGTCAGCACCAGCACCGGCTGCAGCCAGCCGCTCTCGCGCACGCGGCGCAGCGTCTCCAGCCCGTCGATGCCGGGCAGGCCCAGGTCCAGCACCAGCAGGTCGTAGGCGTCCTGCGCCAGCGAGCGCGGCACCGGCTCGCCGCGCTCGCTCACGTCCACGCGCCAGCCCTGCGCCTGCAGCGCGCCGGCGATCGAGGCGGCCAGGGCGGCGTCGTCTTCAACGAGCAGGATGTGCATGGGAGGGAAAACCGCGGGCGGGGATCATCCGGCCAGTGTGCCATCGCGGCCGCAGGCTTCCTCGTCCCCGGCCGCGCCGCCCAGCCGCGCGTACAGCGTGGCGCGCGAGATGCCCAGCAGCCGCGCGGCGGCCAGCTTGTTGCCGCCGGTCTCGGCCAGCGCGGCGGCGATCGCGCGCGCCTCCAGCGCGGCCACCTGCTCGGCCAGCGGGCGCAGCAGCGCGGCGCGGCCGCCGTCGCCGGCCGGCGAGGGCGCCGGCTCGGGCGCGGCAATGGCCTGCACGCCGGTCTCGGCCAGCACGCGGCGCACCTCGGCCGCGTCCACGCGGGTGCGGTCGCAGCGCATGGCCAGCTGCTCCAGCAGGTTGCGCAGCTCGCGGACGTTGCCGCGCCAGTGCTGGCCGGCCAGCAGGGCCAGCGCGTCGGGCGTCAGCTCGGGCGGGGCCTCGCCGCTGCGCAGGGCCAGGTCCTCGCTGAGCGCCTCCACCAGCGCCGGGATGTCGCCGCGGCGCTCGCGCAGCGGCGGCAGCCGCAGCGGCAGCACGTTCAGGCGGTAGTACAGGTCCTCGCGGAAGCGGCCGGCCTGCACCAGCGCCGGCAGGTCACGCGAGGTGGCGGCGATCACCCGCGCGTCGAACGGCACCAGCCGGTTCGACCCGAGCGGCTCGATCTCGCCCTCCTGCAGCGCGCGCAGCAGCTTGGCCTGCAGCGTGGGCGGCATGTCGCCGATCTCGTCCAGGAACAGCGTGCCGCCGTCGGCCAGCTTGAACTTGCCGTCGCGCCCGCGCCGGTCGGCGCCGGTGAAGGCGCCGGGCGCGACCCCGAAGAACTCGGCCTCCAGCAGCGTCTCGGGCACGGCGGCGATGTTCAGGCTGACGAAGGGGCCGCGCGCGCGGGCCGAGGCCAGGTGGATCGCATGGGCCAGCAGTTCCTTGCCGGTGCCGGTCTCCCCCAGCAGCAGCACCGGGCTGGCCGACTGCGCGGCGCGCCGGGCATGGCGCTTGGCCTCCACCGCCGCCGGGCTGGCGCCGATGAAGCTGGCGAAGGTGTACTTGGCGCGGCGCTGGCCGCCCTCGCCCTGCAGCAGCGCGCGGCTGCGCTGGCGGGCCAGCTCGCGCCGCGCGTCGTCCAGGTCGCGCTGCAGCAGCGCGAACTTCTCGATCAGCGGGCGCAGCGTGGTCTCGGGATGGTCGAAGAGCACGATGCCGATCGCGCCGATCACCGCCCCGCCCTCGCCCTGCAGCGGCAGCCGGCTGACGACGAAGGTGCCGGCCTTGTTGGTCAGCAGGTCCACCAGCACCGGCTCGCCGGTCTCCAGCACGCGGCGCATCAGCGTGTTCGGGATCACCTGCTCGACCGGACGGCCGACGAACTCCTCGGCCGAGGAGAAGCCCAGCGCCGGCAGGAAGCGCCGGTAGCCCTCGTTGATCCAGACGATGGTGCCGGCCCGGTCGACCAGGAACATGCCCTGGCTCATGCTGGAGAACAGCTGGAACATCGAGCGCGCGGCCAGCGCATGGATGCCATGGGCATCCTGCGGCAGCGCGGCGGCAGCGGGGCGGGTCGGCATCGGCGCATGGTAGCGGCGACTGCGCATGCGCCGGCGGCCTACACATCGGCGGCCGCGGCCGGCGCACAATCCACCGCGATGGACCGCATGCGCATCGACAAATGGCTCTGGGCCGCGCGCTTCTACAAGACGCGCACGCTGGCCGCCGACGAGGCGGACCGCGGCCGCGTGCAGGTCAACGGCCAGGACGCCAAGCCGGCACGCGAAGTGAAGGTGGGCGACACCGTGGCACTGCGCCAGGGCGCGGTGGAACGCACCGTCGTGGTGCGCGGCCTCAGTGCGCAGCGCGGCCCGGCACCGATGGCGCAGGCGCTGTACGCGGAGACAGCCGACAGCCTGGCCCGGCGCGCGCAGCAGGCCGAGCAGCGCCGGCTGGCGCCCGAGCCGGCGCTGGCCCAGGCGCACGGCCGGCCGACCAAGCGCGAACGCCGCGCGCTCGACCAGGCCACCGGCGGCTGGGACGAGCGCTGGAGCGCCCGCTTCGATGGATGACCGCCGGGGAGGATCTTCCGATGCGCAAGTTCCTGCCGTTCGCCTGGATCGCCCTGCTCGCCCTGCTGGCCGGCTGCCCCGACAGCAAGGTGCCGCCCGACCCGACCCGGCCGCCGATGCCGAAGGCCGAGGCCGGCGTCAGCCGCAGTTCACCCTGACCACCTTGGCCCGCCCGTCCAGCGTGAGGTTGATGCGCATGGCGTTGTATTCCAGGGTGATGACCTGGCCGGGGTTGAGCCAGCGCACGATGCTGGCGCCCGAGCGCGCCCGCACCTCGCGCTCCAGCGCCGGACTGAAGGACTGGCCGAGCGCGAACTGCGCGGCATCGGCATTGCAGACGGGCTCCGGCGCCTGCGGCGGCGGAACGCTGGAAGTACCGCCACCGGAGCCCGGCAGGCCGGCGCAGCCCGCCAGTGCCAATGCGGCGGCCGCCGCCGCGGCGCGGAACGAAAGGAGAGGAGATGAGATTCGCATGGGCCGCATGCTAAGGGCTAACGGCCCGGCCGGCGGGTACACTTCGGCCCTTCGCTGCGCCGGCACCGCTGCCGGCAGCGCCCCCCGGCAGCTCTGGCATCCTTGCTGCTTGCCGGCAGTTTCCCTGGCCGCGGTCCACCCTGCGGCACGCCCTGCCACTTTCGAACGACGCTTGGTGAAAGCCACCCTGACGCCCCCGCCCCCCTCCGTGCCGCTGCGCAGCCGCGTGGGCTTCGTGCTCCATGCGTTGCTGGTGCTCGGCGGCCTGTCCACGATCACGGCGCTGATCGAGCGCGCCGCCCCCTGAGAAGGCTCTTCCACCATGTCGACCGCCCGCCGCCCCTACATCGAAGAACGGCTGGAACAGCTCGAGCGCAGCAACGAGGAGCTGGTCGGGCTGGTCACGGCGCTGTCGGCCGTCACGACCGCGCTGGCCGCGACCCATCCGCAGCGCGCCGTGCTGCTCGAAGCGCTGGCGCGCGCCGCCCCCGGCGTGCGCGAGGCCACGCAGGCGCACGGCCTGTCCGAACGCACCCAATTGGTGCTCGAGACCTACACCAACCTGCTGCACCAGACGCTGACCGAGCCGGAGCCGGCCGAGCTGGACGAGGCCAACCAGGTGATTCAGGCGATCCTGCAGAACCCGTCGGACGACGAACCCAGGGATTGCGAGTAGACGCGCAGCACCGCAAAGGCCCGGGACTTGCTATCCACCCTCCATGCGAGCCGAGCCTACCGTCATCCTCGAAGTCGACCGGCGCCTGGCGCAGTTCATCCGGACCGCGCGGCCTGCCCACCTCGACCGCGCCAGCCCGGCCGAACTGGGCCGCTGGTACGCCGCCCAGGAAGTGCGCAAGATCCTGCAGGATGCCTGCCCCTACGAGCCGGGCTCGCCCTCCCGCAGCGCGTGGTTCGTCGAGAAGTACGGTGATGCCGCCGGCGCGGTGATCGGCAGCGACGGCTGATCCCGCCGCCGTCTCCCCCGCCGCTTCGGCGGCTGTCCAGACGGCACGAGGCCCCGCCCCGGCGTACCGGGTGCGGGGCCTCGCCGCCTTCGGGGCCGGGAAATCAGGCCTGGACCGGCACCAGGAACTCGCGGCTGATGTAGCTGCCCAGTTCGTTCACGCGGTCCAGGAACTGCGTCAGGAAGGCATGCAGGCCGGTCGCCAGGATCTCGTCGATGCGGCCGAACTTCAGGTCGGCGCGCAGCTTGCCGGCCCGGCGCAGCGTCTCGCTGGCCGGATCGGCGACCACCAGCTCCAGGTTGGACAGCACCTCGTTCAGGCTGGCGTGCAGCGAGCGCGGCATGTCGTCCCGCAGGATCAGCAGCTCGGCCACGCGCTCGGGCTTGATCACGTCGCGGTAGACCTTGCGGTAGACCTCGAACGCCGAGACCGAGCGCAGGATCGCGCTCCAGTGGTAGAAGTCGTACTCCTGGTCCTTCTCGCTGGCGGCGCCGTAGAAGTCGCTCTCCACCGCGTGGAACTTCACGTCGACCAGGCGCGCGGTGTTGTCCGCGCGCTCCAGGAAGGTCCCCAGGCGCATGAAGTACAGGGCCTCGTCCTGCAGCATGGTGCCCAGCGTGACGCCGCGCAGCAGGTGCGAGCGGAACTTGACCCACTCGAAGAACTGGCCCGGGTCGGCCTCGAACTCGCCGCTCTTGAGCATGCGGTTCAGGTCCAGCCAGGTCGTGTTGGCGGTCTCCCAGACCTCGGTGGTGAGGCTGCCGCGCACGGCGCGGGCGTTCTCGCGCGCGGCGCGCAGGCAGGACACGATGGACGACGGGTTGTCCTCGTCGCGCACCATGAAGTCCATGACCTCGCGCGAGCGGATGGTCGGATGCTTGGCGTTGTACATGCCCCCCAGCTCGCTGATCGACAGCAGGCCCTGCCAGCCCAGCTGGGCGACGGCGGCGGACTGCGGCAGCAGCGAGGACTGGTAGTTCACGTCCAGCATGCGGGCCGTGTTCTCGGCCCGCTCGGTGTAGCGCGACATCCAGAAGAGATGGTCGGCGGTGCGGCTCAGCATGGTCTCAGCTCTCCTGGGTCTGTGCTTGTTGTGGTCGGCTGGTCGTGGGCGACTCCTCGTCCTCGAGGATCCAGGTGTCCTTGGTGCCGCCGCCCTGCGAGGAATTGACGACGAGCGACCCTTCCTTGAGGGCCACGCGGGTCAGGCCGCCGGGCACCATCTGCACCTCCTTGCCCGACAGCACGAAGGGCCGCAGGTCGATGTGGCGCGGCGCGATGCCGCTTTCCACGAAGGTCGGGCAGCTGGACAGGCTCAGCGTCGGCTGCGCGATGTAGCCGCTGGGATTGGCCTCCACGGCCTTGCGGAAGTCCTCGATCTCGGCCTTGGTGGCGGCCGGGCCGACCAGCATGCCGTAGCCGCCGGCGCCGTGCACCTCCTTGACCACCAGGTCCTTCAGGTTGGCCAGCACGTACTTGAGATCTTCCGGCTGGCGGCACATGTAGGTCGGCACGTTGTTGAGGATCGGCTTCTCGCCCAGGTAGAACTCGATCATCCGGGGCACGTAGGGGTAGATCGACTTGTCGTCGGCCACGCCGGTGCCCACGGCATTGCAGATCACCACGTTGCCGGCCTTGTAGGCCGCCATCAGGCCGGCGCAGCCCAGCGTGGAGTCGGGCCGGAACACGAGGGGGTCGAGGAAGTCGTCGTCCACCCGGCGGTAGATCACGTCCACGCGGCGCGGGCCGCGCGTGGTGCGCATGTAGACGAAGTTGTCCTTGACCAGCAGGTCCTGGCCTTCGACCAGCTCCACGCCCATCTGCTGTGCCAGGAAGGCGTGCTCGAAGTAGGCGCTGTTGTACATGCCCGGCGTCAGCACCACGACGGTCGGGTCGGCCGTCGCCGGCGGCGCCGAGGCGCGCAGCGTCTCCAGCAGCAGGTCGGGGTAGTGCGCGACCGGCGCGATGTGGTGCGTGCTGAACAGGTCCGGGAACAGCCGCATCATCATCTTGCGGTTCTCCAGCATGTAGCTGACGCCGCTGGGCACGCGCAGGTTGTCCTCCAGCACGTAGTACTCGCCCCGGCCCTGGGCGTCCGGCGCCCGCACGATGTCGACGCCCGAGATGTGCGAATAGACCTGGTTGGGCACGTCCACGCCGACCATCTCGGGGCGGAACTGCGCGTTGTCGACGACCTGCTCCTTCGGGATCAGGCCGGCCTTGATGATTTCCTGGTCGTGGTAGACGTCGTGGATGAACCGGTTCAGCGCGGTCACGCGCTGCACCAGGCCCTTCTCCATCGCCTGCCATTCGGCCGACGGGATGATGCGCGGGATCAGGTCGAACGGGATCAGGCGCTCGGTGCCCGAGCCGTCCTCGTCCTTGGCGCCGTAGACCGCGAAGGTGATGCCGACGCGGCGGAAGATCATCTCCGCCTCGGATCGTCGCTTGGCCATCATGTCTCCGGGTTGCCGTGCCAGCCAGTCGTCGTAGATCTTGTAGTGATCCCGGATCTGCGCGCCCTTCGAAAAGAACTCGTAGGGCAGCTGGGTATACATCTCGTCAAATTTCAGCATTGGGCCGTTCTCTCCTGCACGGGAGGATAGCAATTTGCAAGCCAGCGAACGCGGCGGAACCCGCCGGCGACGAAAAAAAGCCGCCGGACGGCGGCGGCTGGCCAGGCGGCGCAACCGTGCTCAGCTGGCCGGGGCGGAGGCGAGCGCGTCGTCGCCCAGCACGGACACCAGCGAGGGCCGGCCGACGATCAGCGGATCGACCGGCCCGACCTCCAGCAGGTCGCGCTGCGTGTACGGCAGGCGGTTCAGCAGGTAGCGCATCGCGTTCAGGCGCGCACGCTTCTTGCAGTCGCTCTTGACCACGGTCCAGGGCGCGTCCGAGGTGTCGCAGTGCAGGAACATCGCTTCCTTGGCGCGGGTGTAGTCGTCCCACTTGTCCAGCGAGGCCATGTCGATCGGGGACAGCTTCCACTGCTTGAGCGGGTGCAGCTTGCGCTCCTTGAAGCGGCGGCGCTGCTCGGCCTGGCTGACCGAGAACCAGAACTTGACCAGGTGCACGCCCGAGCGCACCAGCTGGCGCTCGAACTCGGGCACCTGGCGCAGGAACTCCTGGTATTCCTGCTCGCTGCAAAAGCCCATCACGCGCTCCACGCCGGCGCGGTTGTACCAGCTGCGGTCGAACAGCACGATCTCGCCGCGCGTGGGCAGGTGCTGGACGTAGCGCTGGAAGTACCACTGGCCGCGCTCGACCTCGCTCGGCTTCTCGAGCGCGACCACGCGCGCGCCGCGCGGGTTCAGGTGCTCGGTGAAGCGCTTGATGGAACCGCCCTTGCCGGCCGCGTCGCGGCCCTCGAACAGGATCACCACGCGCTGGCCGGTCTCCTTGACCCAGGCCTGCAGCTTCAGCAACTCCACCTGCAGCCGGTACTTCTGGTGCTCGTAGCTCTTGCGCGACAGCAGGTTGCGGTACGGATAGGCACCCGTGCGCCACCCCGGCGCCAACTCGGCATCGGGGTCGACGTCGTCGGCCGGCGCATCCACCTTCTGGAACAGCGTGCGGCGCAGCGCGCGGACCTCGTCGGGCGAGGCGCCGGCAATCAGCGTCTGCAGCTGGCGCAGCAACTCCTGCGGCGCCGTGCCGCCACCGGCGGTGGCACGCGTCAGCAGGTCGGCGACGACCTCGGACTGCACCGTCTCCGCGGTGCTGGTGCGGCGGTGCACGCGGTCGGCCTCGGCCGCGCGGCGGCCGGGACGGGCCAGCGTGTCGCCGGCCTCGACCGGGCGCGGCGCTGGCATGCGCCGGGCGCGGCGCACGGGGGAGGAAGCGGAAGACGGGGCGGATGCGTGGGCCATGGTGTGGTGTGTGGCGCGTCGATGATGGCTTCGATGTTGCGCCGGCCCGCCGGCGGCTTCTTGATGGAAGTCAACTGCGGCGCCATCAGCCGGCCGTTCACGTTCAGTCCGGCCGGTGTTGCCAGTAGCGCACGTCGCGCAGGCGCTCGCAGTCCACCGCCGCCGGCGCATCGCTGCGCCAGCGCGCGGCGCCGCACTGGGTCGAGGTCACCACGGCGGCACCCTGCGCCTGCAGGCGCCGCACCACCTCGGGCGCCGGATGGCCGAAGCGGTTGCGGTAGCCGGCCTGCACCATGGCGATGCGCGGCGCCACCGCGCCCAGCCACGCGGCGCTGGACGAGGTCTTGCTGCCGTGGTGCGCCACCAGCAGCCAGTCGGCCTGCAGCGGCGCGGCGCCGGCCAGCAGGCGGGCCTCCTGCGGCTGCTCGATGTCGCCGGCCAACAGCGCCGCGGCACGGCCGTTGGCGATGCGCAGCACGCAGCTGCGCGCGTTGGGCTTCTCGCCGGGCGGCCCGTCGTCCTCCGCGGGGTGCAGCACCTCGAACTGCACGCCGTCCCACTGCCAGCGCTGGCCGGCGCGGCACGGCGCGAACGCGTGCGAGACCCGCAGCGCATGCCCCTGCGGCAGCGATGCCAGCAGCTCGGCCTGCGGCTGCATGGCCAGCACGGCGGCGGCGCCGCCGCTGTGGTCGCTGTCGGCATGGCTCACGACCACGCGGTCCAGCCGCTCGCCCAGCGCGCGCAGCAGCGGCACCAGCACGCGGTGGCCGGCGTCGCTGTCCTGGCCGTAGCGCGGCCCGGTGTCGTACAGCAGCGCATGCCCGGCCGTGCGCACCAGCACCGCGTTGCCCTGCCCCACGTCGGCGGCCAGCAGTTCGAACTCGCCTGCCGGCGGGCGCGGCGGCTGCCAGCACAGCGCCGGCAGCAGCAGCGGCAGCCCGGCCAGCCGCAGGCCCGCCGGCCAGCGCAGCACCAGCAGCAGCGCCCCCGCGATCGCCGCCGCGCCGAGCGGCCAGGGCAGCGCCGCATGGTCGATGCTGGCCAGCGGCCAGCGCGCGCACCACGCCAGCAGCGCCAGCAGCAACCCGGTGGCGCCGGCCGCCAGGTCCCACAGCGGCGCGGCCAGCACGCCCAGCAGCGCCAGCGGCGTCAGCACCAGCGTGACCCAGGGAATGGCCGCCAGGTTGGCCAGCAGGCCGACCAGCGAGACCTGCTGGAACAGCATCAGCGACAGCGGCGCCAGCGCCACCGTGACGACGGCCTGCTCGCGCAGCAGCCGCCCCAGGGCCGACGCCGCGCGGCGGCCCATGCCCTGCGGCCGGGCGCCGCCGGCTTCCGGCGCACCCGCACCGGCGCCCGCGAACAGCACGCCGACCGCCACGAAGCTCAGCCAGAAGCCGGCCTGCAGCAGCGCCCAGGGATCGAGCAGCACCACCAGCGCGGCCGCCAGCAGCAGCACCCGCGGCCAGGGCCAGCGCCGCCCGGCCAGCCGCAGCGCGGCCACGGCGGCCAGCATGATCAGCGTGCGCTGCGCCGGCACACCCCAGCCGCTGAACACCGCGTAGGCCCCCGCCAGCGCCACGCCGCCCACCAGCGCGGCATGCGGCGCCGGACACCACAGGCAGGCGCGCGCCGACCGGCGCCAGGCCCAGCCGAGCACGGCGGTGGCCAGCCAGGCGAACATGGTCACGTGCAGGCCCGACACCGCGAGCAGGTGGGCGACGCCGGTGGCGCGGAACAGGTCCCAGTCGGCGCGCTCGACGGCGCTCTGGTCGCCCATGGCCAGCGCCGCGACCAGGCCGGCGCGGCCCGGCTCGGCGATGCGCGCGAAGATCGCCTCCCGCACCGCCTGCCGCGCGCGCTCGACCGGGTGGTGCCAGCCGCGCTCCAGCCGTTCGGGCGCCGCGTCGCGCGGGCCGGCGCGCACGTAGCCGGTGGCCTGCACGCCGCGCTCCCACTGCCACAGCTCGTGGTCGAAGCCGTGCGGATTGCGCTGGCCGTGCACCGCGCGCAGCCGCGCCTGCACGCGCCAGCGGTCGCCGGCCAGCACCTGGGGCACCTGCTGCGACCTGCCGTCCAGGCTGCCGTAGTACCAGGACAGCTCGACCAGCGGCGGCACCCGCACCGGCACGCCATCGTCCTGCGCCGCCTCGACCTGCAGGCGCAGCCGCAGCGCGATGTCGCCGGGCTGCGGCATGGCCGCCACGCGGCCGGTCAGCACCAGGTCGCGGCCTTCCAGCGCCGGGTCCAGGGCCTGCGCCTGGAACGCCAGCGCCCGCAGGCCGACGCCGCCGAAGGCGAGCGCCGCGGCGGCCAGCAGCGCCGCCCCCGCGGCCAGGCCGCGCCGGCCCGCGCGCCAGGCCGGGACCAGCACCGCCGCGCCGCCCAGCGCCAGCACCGCATACGCCAGGGCCGGCGACAGCACGGGCTGCTGCAACTGCACGGCCGTGCCCAGCAGCACGCCGGCGCACAGCGCCAGCCAGGGCCCCGGGCGCGCCTGCGCGGCCCGCGGCGGTGTCGCGCCCGCCGGCTCGGTCATGTTCCCCCTCTGCACTCGCGAGCCCCTGCCGGAGACCGGCCTGCCACTGGCTCACCTCTTGCTAGTATCCGGCAGCGATGGCGCACGCCATTGCCACTTCCTTCCCGACAAGAGACAAAGATGTCCACACACGCAGCGCTGAATCACGTTTCCCATTACCGCTACGACCGCCCCGTACAGCTGGGCCCCCAGGTGATCCGACTGCGCCCCGCGCCGCATTGCCGCAGCAACGTCATCTCGTATTCGCTGAAGGTCGAACCGGCCAACCACTTCATCAACTGGCAGCAGGACCCGTTCTCCAACTACCAGGCGCGCCTGGTGTTCCCCGAGAAGACCACCGAGTTCAAGGTCACGGTCGACCTGGTGGTCGAGATGGCGGTCTACAACCCGTTCGACTTCTTCCTGGAGCCGGCGGCCGAGAACTTCCCGTTCCAGTACGAGCCGATGGTCAAGGAGGAGCTGGCGCCCTACCTGGCCTGCGAGCCGCTGACGCCGCTGGTCGAGCGCTACCTGGCCACCATCGACCGCAGCGAGCAGCGCACGATCGACTTCCTGGTCAACCTGAACCGCAAGATCTCGCAGGACATCCGCTACCTGATCCGCCTGGAGCCCGGCGTGCAGACGCCGGAGCAGACGCTGGAGCTGGCCAGCGGCTCGTGCCGCGACTCCGGCTGGCTGCAGGTGCAGCTGCTGCGCCGCATGGGGCTGGCGGCGCGCTTCGTCTCGGGCTACCTGATCCAGCTGACGCCGGACGTCAAGTCGCTGGACGGCCCCAGCGGCACCGACCACGACTTCACCGACCTGCATGCCTGGTGCGAGGTCTACCTGCCCGGCGCCGGCTGGATCGGGCTGGACGCGACCTCCGGCCTGCTGGCCGGCGAGGGCCACATCCCGCTGGCCTGCACACCCCAGCCCTCGGGCGCCGCGCCGATCGAAGGCCTGGTCGACGAGGCCGAGGTCACGTTCGAGCACCACATGGCTGTCACGCGCATCTTCGAGTCGCCGCGCGTGACCAAGCCCTACACCGAGGAGCAATGGGCCGAGGTGCTGGCGCTGGGCAAGCAGGTCGATGCCGAGCTCGTGGCCGGCGACGTGCGCCTGACCATGGGCGGCGAGCCGACCTTCGTGGCCACCACCGACCGCGATGCACCAGAATGGAACACCGACGCGCTGGGCCCGACCAAGCGCGGCTATGCCACCGGCCTGGTGCACAAGCTGCGCGACGAGTACGGCCAGGGCGGCTTCCTGCACTTCGGCCAGGGCAAGTGGTACCCGGGCGAACAGCTGCCGCGCTGGGCGCTGTCGGTGTTCTGGCGCGCCGACGGCCAGCCGAGCTGGCGCAACCCGGCGCTGTTCGCCGACGAGCGCGAGCCCGCGCACTACACCGGCGAGGACGCGCGCCGCTTCACCCACCTGCTGGCCAGCAAGCTGGGCCTGAGCGACGCCTACATCCAGCCCGGCTACGAGGACGTCTGGTACTACCTGTGGCGCGAGCGCCGCCTGCCGGTCAACGTCGACCCGTTCGACGCCCGGCTGGACGACGAGCTCGAGCGCGTGCGCCTGCGCCGCGTGTTCGAGCAGAAGCTCGATGCCGCCGTCGGCTACGTGCTGCCGCTGCAGGTCGGCGAGGGTCCCGGCATGGCCGGCACGTACTGGACCACCGGCCCGTGGTTCTTCCGCGACGAGCGCATGTACCTGATCCCGGGCGACTCGCCGATGGGCTACCGGCTGCCGCTGGATTCGCTGCCCTGGGTCAGCAAGAGCGACTACCCCTACTTCAACGAGCGCGACCCGATGGAGCCGCGCGCGGCCCTGCCCGCGGCCGAGGCGCTGCGGGCCCGCCATACCGCCGCCACCGCGGCTACCGCCGGGCCCGGCAGCGCCGTCGGCGGCCTGGACCCGGCCCGCTTCGTCGCCGCGCCGGACCACTCGCCCAGCGAGGCCGTGCGCCGCCTGCAGGACCGCCGCTTCGCCGCGGCGGACGGCGGCCCGGCGGCTCTCGGGCCGGACCCGCAGGCCGAGCCGGCCGATTTCGTGCGCAGCCCCCAGCGCTTCGAATCCGCGCACTGGATCACCCGCACCGCGCTGTGCGTGGAAGCGCGCGACCCGCGCCGCGCCAACGGCCCCAAGGCCGAGCAGCAGGGCGACAAGTCCGGCCAGCTGTACGTCTTCATGCCGCCGCTGGCGCGGCTGGAGGACTACCTGGACCTGCTGTCCGCGGTCGAGGCCACGGCCGAGGAACTCGGCGTGAAGATCGTGCTGGAAGGCTACCCGCCGCCGCGCGACAGCCGCCTGAAGATGCTGCAGGTCACGCCCGACCCCGGCGTCATCGAGGTCAACATCCACCCCGCCCACAACTGGGGCGAGCTGGTGCAGCACACCGAGTTCCTGTACCAGGCGGCGTTCGAGACGCGGCTGTCGGCCGAGAAGTTCATGACCGACGGCCGCCACACCGGCACCGGCGGCGGCAACCACTTCGTGCTGGGCGGCGCCACGCCGGCGGACAGCCCGTTCCTGCGCCGGCCCGAGCTGCTGGCCAGCCTGATCCTGTACTGGCACAACCATCCCTCGCTGTCCTACCTGTTCTCGGGCCTGTTCATCGGCCCGACCAGCCAGGCACCGCGCGTGGACGAGGCCCGCAACGACCAGCTCTACGAGCTGGAGATCGCGCTGCGCGAGATCCGCCGCAACCGCGAGATCCACGGCCAGGACATGCCGCCCTGGCTGGTCGACCGCACGCTGCGCAACGTGCTGATCGACGTGACCGGCAACACCCACCGCAGCGAGTTCTGCATCGACAAGATGTACTCGCCCGACAGCAGCACCGGGCGCCTGGGCCTGCTGGAGCTGCGTGCGTTCGAGATGCCGCCGCACGCCCGCATGAGCATCGTGCAGCAGCTGCTGATGCGCGCGCTGATCGCCCGCTTCTGGGACGCGCCCTACCTGGCGCCGGCCACGCGCTGGGGCACCGAACTGCACGACCGCTTCCTGCTGCCCACGTTCGTGAAGATGGACTTCGACGACGTGATCCGCGAGATGCGCGAGGCCGGCTACGCGTTCGACCCGTCCTGGTTCGCGCCGCATCTCGAGTTCCGCTTCCCGATAGTCGGCCACATCCAGAAGTCCGGCATCGAGCTGACCGTGCGCAACGCGCTGGAACCCTGGCACGTGATGGGCGAGGAAGGCGCCATCGGCGGCACCGTGCGCTACGTGGACTCCTCGCTGGAGCGCATCGAGGTGCGCGTGACCGGGCTGAACGAGAGCCGCTACGTGGTCACCTGCAACGGCCGCGCGCTGGCTATGCAGCCCACCGGTACCCAGGGCGAGTACGTCGCCGGCATCCGCTACCGCGCCTGGCAGCCGCCGTCGGCCCTGCACCCGACCATCGGCGTGCACGCGCCGCTGGTGCTGGACATCGTGGACACCTGGATGAAGCGCTCGCTGGGCGGCTGCCAGTACCACGTCGCGCACCCGGGCGGGCGCAACTACGACACCTTCCCGGTCAACTCGTACGAGGCCGAGAGCCGCCGCCTGGCACGCTTCTTCCGCATCGGCCACACGCCGGGCACCATGGTCGTGCCGCCGGCGACGATCAACGTGCCGGGCAGCCGCGAGTTTCCGTTCACGCTGGATCTGCGCCGCTGAGGGCCGCCGGGACGGGCATCTCGGCGCATGGACGGCATCCCGGCACCGCCGGGATGTGACAATGTCCCTGACGTGGATCAACAGAACAGCTCACTCTTCGACGCGCAGGGCCCGGAAAGCCCGGCGGACCTGGCCAGCGCGCTCGCGCGGCTGGCCATGCCCGGCCATTTCGACGAGCTGCGCGGCCAGGCGCGCCCGGCCGGCGACGGGCCGCCGCGCAGCAACAGCGCGCGCCCGCCGCTGGCGGCCGACTGGGCCGGCTTCTTCGAGCTGCTGGGCCGCGACGGCTTCGCCGACCTGGACCGGCGCACCGCGCTGATGCACCGCCAGCTGCGCGACAACGGCGTCACCTACAACGTCTACGCCGACGCCGAGAACCCGCAGCGCCCCTGGTCGCTGGACCTGTTCCCGCTGATCGTCACGCCCGAGAGCTGGCGCCAGATCGAGGCCGGCGTGCTGCAGCGCGTGCGCGTGCTCGACAGCGTGATGGCCGACGTCTACGGCGAGCAGCAGTTGCTGGCCCGGGGCCTGCTGCCGCCCGCGCTGGTGCAGGGCCACCCCGGCTACCTGCGCACGATGCACGGCTTCCGGCCGCTGGGCGGCACGCACCTGCACATCACGGCCTACGACCTGGCGCACGACGCCGACGGCAACTGGTGGGTCGTGTCGCAGCGCACGCAGGCGCCCTCGGGCCTGGGCTACCTGCTGGAGAACCGGCTGGCGATCTCGCGGCTGTTCCCGCAGGCCTTCGAGGCGCTGCACGTGCAGCGCCTGGCCGCCACCTACGGCGCGCTGATCGAGGGCCTCAAACGCATGAGCCCGGCCGGCGACGACGCCCACATCGCGCTGCTGACGCCCGGGCCGTACAACGAGACCTACTTCGAGCAGGCCTACCTCGCGCGCTACCTGGGCATCACGCTGGTCGAGGGCAGCGACCTGACCGTGCGCGACCAGCGCCTGTACCTGAAGACGCTCAAGGGCCTGGAGCCGGTGCACGGGCTCGTCAAGCGGCTGGACGACCAGTACCTGGACCCGCTGGAGCTGCGGCCGGACTCGCGCCTGGGCGTGCCCGGGCTGCTGCAGGCGGTGCGCGCCGGCAACGTGCTGATCGCCAACACGCCGGGCTCGGCCTTCCTCGAATCGGCGGCGCTGCTGGGGTTCCTGCCGGCGCTGTCGCGGCACCTGCTCGGCGAGGAGCTGCAGCTGCCGGCCGTGCCGACCTGGTGGTGCGGCGAGCGCGCCGCGATGGAGGCCGTGCTGCCCGACCTGGCGCGCTGCGTGATCAAGCCCACCTACGGCGACAGCGGCGGCCCGGCCCCGTTCGAGGCCGTGCTGGGCGGCACGCTGACGCGCCGCCAGCTCGACGAATGGACCGGCCGCATCCTGCGCCAGGGCGACGAGCACACCGTGCAGACCTACATGCCGCTGTCGCAGATGCCGACCTGGAGCAGCGGCAAGGGCTTTCCGCCGCGCATCACGCCGCGCTCGGTCATGCTGCGCGTGTTCGCGGTGTCCGACGGCCCGCGCTCCTGGCGCGTGCTGCCGGGCGGGCTGGCGCGCATGGTCAGCGCGCACCACAGCATCGCCTCCATGCAGCGCGGCGGCAGCAGCGCCGACGTCTGGGTGCGCACCGACGGCGAGGTCGACCGCACGACGCGGCTGACCCGGCACCTGTCGCCGGCATCCACGGTGCACCGGCGCCGCATGGTCACCAGCCGCGCGGCCGAGAACCTGTTCTGGCTCGGCCGCTACGCCGAGCGCACGGAGAACACGCTGCGCTTGGCGCGCGTGACGCTGTCGGTGCTCAACGGCGAGGACCAGTCGCTGGCCCCGCTGCTGGCCTGGCTGTACGAGCTGAACAAGGCCTTCGCGCTGGTGCTGCCGGCCGTGCCGTCGCCGGTGCAGGCGCGCCGCGTGTTCGAGCGCTCGCTGATCGCCGGCCTGGGCGACGCCGAGAAGGTGCAGAGCGTGGGCTACAACCTGCGCGCCACGCGGCTGGCGGCCTCGGCCGTGCGCGAGCGGCTGTCGCAGGAGCACTGGAACGTGATCGTGCAGGCCGAGGAGGACTTCCTCGGGCGCTGCGCCGAGGCCACGCGCGGCGGCGACTTCTCGGCGCTGGAGGCGATGCGCCTGCTGGAATCCACCAGCACCGCGACCGCCGCCATGACCGGCGCGCAGACCGACCGCATGACGCGCGACGACGGCTGGCGGCTGCTGTCCATCGGCCGCCACGTGGAACGGCTGGGCTTCCTGGCCTCGGCGCTGGCGCGCGCGGTGTCCACCGGCGCGGTCGCCACCACCGGCGGCTTCGAGGCCGTGCTGGCGCTGTTCGACAGCAGCATCACCTTCCATTCGCAGTACCAGCAGAGCCGCGAGCTGGCGGCGCTGCTGGACCTGCTGGTGCTCGACCGCGACAACCCGCGCTCGATCGGCTGGGTCGCCCACACGCTGGCCGGCCGGCTGGCCCGGCTGGCCGGCGACGCGCCGGTCCGGGACACGCCGCTGGCCCGCGACGTGGTACAGCCGGCGCGCTGGAACCTCGACGAACTCGTCGAAGCCGGCGCGGACGCCCCCCATGCGCTGCTGCTGGAGCGGCTGGAAGCCTGCGTGCAGTGCGCATACGACATCTCGGACGCGATCGGCGCGGTCTACTTCACCCACTCGCGGGACGCCAAGACCAGCGTCGGCGCGTGAGAAGGCGTGAACGAACCACCCACACCTTCCGACCCGACGGCGCGCGCCGGAGCCATGAAGCTGCAAGTCACCCACGAGACCCGCTACCACTACACGCCGGCCGTCGAGACGGCGCAGCACATCGCGCACCTGCAGCCCTGCGACACGCCTTACCAGGTGCTGCTGCAGCACCGGCTGGACATCACGCCCACGCCGGACGAACTGCGCACCGGCCGCGACGTGTTCGGCAACATCCGCACCTTCTTCGCGCTGCAGAGCAGCCACGACGAGCTGTGCGTGGTGGCCGACAGCCTGGTGGAGACCCGGACGCCGCTGCGGCCGGCCAGCGCCCTGCCCTGGGAGCAGGTGCGCGACCGCTTCCGCTACCGCGCCGGCGGCGAGTTCGATCCGGCCGCGCAGTTCCTGTTCCATTCGCCCTACGTGCCGCGGCATGCCGATTTCCTGGACTACGCGCGGCCCAGCTTCGGCGCGGGCGTGCCGCTGCTGGAGGCGGCCGAGGATCTGATGCGCCGCATCCACCGCGACTTCGAGTACGCCGCCGACAGCACCGAGGTCAGCACCCCGGCCGTGGAGGCGCTGGCGCTGCGCAAGGGCGTGTGCCAGGACTTCGCGCACATCATGGTGGCCTGCCTGCG
Organism: Pseudorhodoferax sp.; assembly: GCF_047601025.1. Taxonomy (NCBI): domain Bacteria; kingdom Pseudomonadati; phylum Pseudomonadota; class Betaproteobacteria; order Burkholderiales; family Comamonadaceae; genus Pseudorhodoferax; species Pseudorhodoferax sp. The sequence continues at coordinate 3,451,042 of NZ_JASGJZ010000001.1, read as the reverse complement.
CATGCTGGGCCTGCCGGCACGCTACGTCTCCGGCTACCTGCTGACGCAGCCGCCGCCGGGCCAGCCGCGGCTGATCGGCGCCGACGCCTCGCACGCCTGGGCCTCGGTCTACGTGCCCGGCGGGCCGGACCACGACGGCTGGTACGACTTCGACCCGACCAACGACCGCGCGCCCGGCGAGGACTACGTGACGCTGGCCGTCGGCCGCGACTTCTCCGACGTCTCGCCGATGCGCGGCGTCATCCATGGCGGCGCCAGCCACCACCTGCGCGTCGGCGTGACGGTGCAGCCGCTCGCCGACGCCGACGAACCCCGACCCGAGGAGACCACACCATGAGCATCCACGACAAACTCCAGGCCCTGGGCATCACGCTGCCGCCGGTGGCCGCGCCGGCAGCCGCCTACCTGCCCTTCGTGCGCACCGGCAACCTGGTGTTCCTGTCCGGCCACATCGCCAAGAAGGATGGCAAGCCCTGGGTCGGCCAGTTCGGCAGGACCCTCACGACCGAGGACGGCAAGGCCGCCGCGCGCGCCGTGGCGATCGACCTGCTCGGCACGCTGCAGGCGGCCACCGGCGACCTCGCCAGAGTCAAGCGCATCGTCAAGCTGATGAGCCTGGTGAACTCCACGCCGGACTTCACCGAGCAGCACCTGGTGACCAACGGCGCCAGCGAGCTGCTGGGCGAGCTGTTCGGCCCGGCCGGCGCGCACGCGCGCAGCGCCTTCGGCGTGGCGCAGATCCCGATGGGCGCCTGCGTCGAGATCGAACTGATCGCGGAAGTCGAATGACGGTTCGCGCGGCCATCGTCACCGCCGGCGGCAGCGGCATGGGCGCGGCCGCCGCGCGTGCGCTCGCCGCGGCCGGCTACGGCGTCGCCATCCTGTCGTCCTCCGGCAAGGGCGAGGCGCTGGCGGCCGAACTCGGCGGCATCGGGGTGACCGGCTCGAACCAGTCCGACGCCGACCTCAGCCGCCTGGTCGATGCCACGCTCGAGCGCTGGGGCCGCATCGACGCCGTCGTCAACAGCGCCGGCCACGGCCCCAAGGGCGAGCTGCTGGCGATCACGGACGCCGACTGGCACCTGGGCATGGAGTTCTACCTGCTGAACGTGGTACGCATCGCGCGCCTGGTCACGCCGCAGATGCAGCGGCAGCAGGGCGGCTCCATCGTCAACATCTCGACCTACGCGACCTTCGAGCCCGAGGCCGCGTTCCCGACCTCGGGCGTGTTCCGCGCCGGCCTGGCCAGCTTCGCCAAGCTCTACGCCGACCGCTACGCCGCGGACAACATCCGCATGAACAACGTGCTGCCCGGCTTCATCGACAGCCTGCCCGAGAAGGCGGAGCGGCGCGCGCGCATCCCGATGGGGCGCTACGGCACGGCCGAGGAAGTGGGCGAGCTGATCGCCTTCCTGGCGTCCGACAAGTCGGCCTACATCACCGGGCAGAACATCCGCATCGACGGCGGCATCACGCGCTCCGTGTGACCGCCGCGATGCGATGCGCGGCTATTCGACGCGCAGCACCATGGCCGGCTTGAAGCCCAGGTCGGTGCTCTTGCCCTTGCGCCCGCGCGCGCCGCGTGCGTTGTTCAGCGAGCGGATTTCCAGCTGCTCCTCGCGCGGCTTGCCGCCCCGGCCGGTGCCGCTGATCCGCACGCTGCGCGTGTAGGCGGCCGCGCCGGCCAGCGCGTCCTTGGGCTCCAGGTCCATCAGCACCAGGCCGCGGCCGCCCTTCTCCATGGCCTTGAGCTCGCCGATCTCGAAGGTCAGGATGCGCCCGCCGGTGGAGGCGCAGGCCACGTGCGTGGCCGGCGCCAGCGTGAGGCCCTGGGCCGCGCCGCTGGCGTGCGAGGGCCGGCACAGCGACTCGCCCTCGCCCACGCTGACGAAGGCCTTGCCGCCGCGCTGGCGCGACAGCATGCTCTCCACCGTCGCCAGGAAGCCGTAGCCGCCCGAGCTGGACAGCAGCAGCGTGGCGCCGGGCGGGCCGGCGAAGAAATGCACGACCTGCGTGCCGCTCTCCAGCTCGATCAGCGAGCTGACCGGCTGGCCGTCGCCGCGCGCGCCCGGCAGCGCCGACACCGCCACGGTGTAGACGCGGCCGTTGCTGCCGAACACCAGCAGGTGGTCCACGCTGCGGCACTCGAAGGCCGCGTACAGGGCGTCGCCGGACTTGAAGCTGTACTCCGCGGGCGTGGCGCGGTCCCGGGCCCAGCCCTTCTGCGCGCGCACCCAGCCTTTCTGCGAGACCACCACGGTGACCGGCTCGTCGACCACCCGCACCTCGGCCACGGCCCGCTTGTCGGCCTGGATCAGCGTACGGCGTTCGTCGGCGAAACTCTTGGCGTCGGCCTCGATCTCCTTGACCATCAGCCGGCGCAGCGAGGCCGGGTTGCCCAGCACGTCCTCCAGCCGGCCCTGCTCCTCGCGCAGTTCCTTGAGCTCCTGCTCGATCTTGATCGCCTCCAGCCGTGCCAGCTGGCGCAGCCGGATTTCGAGGATGTCCTCGGCCTGGCGGTCCGTCAGGCCAAAGCGCGCGATCAGCGCCGCCTTGGGCTCGTCCGACTGGCGGATGATAGCGATCACCTCGTCGATGTTCAGCAGCACCAGCTGCCGGCCCTCCAGGATGTGGATGCGGTCCAGCACCTTGTCCAGCCGGTGCTGCGAGCGGCGCTGCAGCGTGCCCTGGCGGAATTCGATCCACTCCTCCAGCAGCTGGCGCAGCGACTTCTGCACCGGCTTGCCGTCCAGCCCCACGCCGGTCAGGTTGACCGGCGCGCTGGTCTCCAGGCTCGTGTGCGCCAGCAGCGCGCCGGCCAGTTCGGCCTGGGCGATGCGGCTGGTCTTGGGCTCGAACACCAGGCGCACGGCCGCGTCCTTGCTGGATTCGTCGCGCACCCCGTCCAGCACCGCCAGCATGCTGGCCTTGAGCTGCTGCTGCTCCTGGCTCAGCGTCTTCTTGCCGGCCTTGACCTGCGGGTTGGTGATGGCCTCGATCTCCTCGAGCACGCGCTGGGCGCTCACGCCGGGCGGCAGCTCGTGCACCACCAGCTGCCACTGCCCGCGCGCCAGGTCCTCGATGGTCCAGCGCGCGCGCACCTTCAGCGACCCGCGGCCGGTGCGGTAGGCCTCGGCGATCTCGCCGGGGCTGCTGATGACCTGGCCACCGCCGGCGTAGTCGGGGCCGGGGATGAGCCGCAGCAGTTCCTCGTCCGCGAGCCTGGGCGACTTGACCAGCGCCACGCAGGCGTCGGCCACCTCGCGCAGGTTGTGGCTCGGGATCTCGGTCGCCAGGCCGACGGCGATGCCGCTGGCGCCGTTGAGCAGCGTGAACGGCAGCCGCGCCGGCAGCTGGCGCGGCTCCTCGGTGGAGCCATCGTAGTTCGGGACGAAGTCGACCGTGCCCTCGTCGATCTCGTCCAGCAGCAGCCGCGCGATGCGCGCCAGCCGCGCCTCGGTGTAGCGCATCGCGGCGGCGCCGTCGCCGTCGCGGCTGCCGAAGTTGCCCTGCCCGTCGATCAGCGGGTAGCGCTGGCTGAAGTCCTGAGCCATGCGCACCAGCGCGTCGTAGGCGGCCTGGTCGCCGTGCGGGTGGAAGCGGCCCAGCACGTCGCCGACCACGCGCGCGCTCTTGACCGGCTTGGCCGCGACCGTGCCGTTGGGCCCGCCATAGGCCAGACCCATGCGCGCCATCGCGTACAGGATGCGGCGCTGCACCGGCTTGCAGCCGTCGCAGACGTCGGGCAGCGCACGGCCCTTGACCACGCTCATCGCGTATTCGAGGTAGGCGCGCTGCGCGTAGCGGCCCAGTTCGAGCGCGTCGTCGCCCTCGCCGTCGGCGGGGCCGCCGGGGCCCTGGCCGGGCGGCGGCGGATCGGAGAAGTCCAGCGTGTTGGATTCGTCGGTCATGTTCGAACGGGAAAAGACATGCGACGGCCGGCAGCAACCGGCCGCGCGGGTGGGTCGGGAAGCGTCAGAAGCCGTGCACGAATCGGCCGCCCCCACGGCGGGGTACGCCGGGCCCCGGGCGCAGGCCGCCGCCCTGGCCAGTGCCAGGACAAGGACGGCGACGCCCGCATGGGAGGCGTGCCCCAGCCCGAAGGGCCAGGCCCCGGGCACGGCGGTGGCGCTGCGCGTGGACGCTCATCGGGGATCGCGCGGGGGTGTGGTGAGGGACGCGTCCACAGCTTCTCAAGGCTGCTGCGCCAGCTGCGTGGCCACCACGGTGGTGGCGGCATCCGCCGCCGCCTGCGGTGGGCGGCCGCGCAATTCCATGCGCACGCGCAGCGGCGACTGGCGGCGCGCCTCGACCGGCGGCTTCAGGCCCCGGTACAGCCGCATCACGGTGCGCACGTACTCCTGCGTTTCCTTGTAGTTCGGGATGCGGTTGCCGGCCTTCATGACGGCGCCCTCGCCGGCGTTGTAGGAAGCCAGCGCCAGGTCCAGCTGGCCCGGGAACAAATCGAGCAGGAAGCGCAGGTAGCGCGTGCCGATGCCGATGTTGGTCTTGGGATCGGCGAGCTTGGCCTCGATCGGCGTCTTGGCGTCGCCGGTCAGGCCGTAGCGCTCGGCCGTGGCCGGCATGATCTGCATCAGGCCGACCGCGCCCTTGGGCGAGACGGCCGTGCGGTCGAAGCCGGACTCGGCCACGATCAGCGCCTGCAGCAGCTCGACCTCGATGCCGTGCTTGCGCGCGGCCTCGCGCAGGTGCGGCTTGACCAGCTTGTAGGTCGGCGAGACGTCGAAGAAGTTCTGCAGCTTCGGCGGCAGCGCCGGGCGCTCCTCGGCCGGCGGGTTGAAGGCACCGGCGCCGCTGCGCGTGTCGAAGCTCTCGTCGCCCTTGTAGAACAGCGTGTAGCGCTCGTCCACCTGCCGCTCGGCGAAATGCGCGACGCCGCGCGCGTCGATGTAGCCCCAGACGTCGGCCCGCGACGCGGCCGGCCACAGCGATGCCGCCAGCGCCAGCACGGCCAGCCATGCCTTCGTGTTCCGTCCTGCCTGCTTCATCAGATGTCCACCTCGACCGCGTCGCCGTGCAATTCCATGAGCTCGCGGCGCGACGCGGCTTCGCCCTTGCCCATGAGTTTGGTGATCAGCCGCTCGGTGCCGGTGAAATCCACCGTGCCCAGCTGCACCGGCAGCAGGCGGCGCGTGTCGGGATTCAGCGTGGTGTCCCACAGCTGCTCGGCGCTCATCTCGCCCAGGCCCTTGAAGCGGCTGATGGTCCAGCTGCCTTCGCGCACGCCTTCCTTGCGCAGTTTATCGAGGATGGCGGCCAGTTCTCCCTCGTCGAGCGCGTAGGCCTTGGAAGCCGGCTTTTTTCCACGTGCCGGCGCGTCCACGCGGAACAGCGGCGGGCGCGCGACGTAGACGTGGCCGGCCTCGATCAGCCTGGGGAAATGGCGGAAGAACAGCGTCAGCAGCAGCACCTGGATGTGCGAACCGTCCACGTCGGCGTCGGCCAGGATGCAGATCTTGCCGTAGCGCAGGCCCGACAGGTCGGGGCTGTCGCCCGGGCCGTGCGGGTCGACGCCGATGGCGACCGAGATGTCGTGGATCTCGGTGTTGGCGAACAGCCGGTCGCGCTCGACCTCCCAGGTGTTCAGCACCTTGCCGCGCAGCGGCAGCACGGCCTGGCATTCCTTGTCGCGGCCCATCTTGGCGCTGCCGCCGGCGGAATCGCCCTCGACCAGGAACACCTCGTTGTGCGTGATGTCGCGGCTTTCGCAGTCGGTCAGCTTGCCGGGCAGCACGGCCACGCCCGAGCCCTTGCGCTTCTCGACCTTCTGGCCGGCGCGCTGGCGCGCCTGCGCGGAGCGGATGGCCAGCTCGGCCAGCTTGCGGCCGTAGTCCACGTGCTGGTTCAGCCACAGCTCCAGCGCCGGGCGCACGAAGCTCGCCACCAGGCGCACGGCATCGCGCGAATTCAGCCGCTCCTTGATCTGGCCCTGGAACTGCGGATCGAGCACCTTGGCCGACAGCACGTAGCTGGCGCGTGCGAACACGTCCTCTGGCAGCAGCTTGACGCCCTTGGGCAGCAGCGCATGCAGTTCGATGAAGCTCTTGACGGCCGTGAACAGGCCCTCGCGCAGGCCGGCCTCGTGCGTGCCGCCGGCGCTGGTGGGGATCAGGTTCACGTAGCTCTCGCGCACCACGCTGCCTTCCTCGGTGAAGGCGACCGACCACTGCGCGCCCTCGCCTTCGGCGAAGGTCTCGTTGCTGTCGGCGTAGCCCTCGCCCTCGAACAGCGGGATCACCGGGTCGGCGGCGAGCGTCTGCGCCAGGTAGTCCGTGAGGCCGCCCTTGTACTGCCAGGTCTGCGTCTCGCGCGCCTTCTCCACGGCCAGCGACACCGTGACGCCCGGCATCAGCACCGCCTTGCTGCGCAGCAGGTGGGCCAGCTCGTGCATCGGCAGGGCGTCGCTGTCGAAGTACCGGGCGTCGGGCCACACGCGCACCGTGGTGCCGCTGCGGCGGTCGCCCTCGCCGCCCTTGCGCACCACCAGCGGCTCGGCCACGTCGCCGTGCGCGAACACCAGGTGCGCCACCTGGCCGTCGCGGTAGCTGGTGACTTCCAGCCGCCTGGCCAGCGCGTTGGTCACGGAGACGCCGACGCCGTGCAGCCCGCCGGAGAAGCTGTAGGCGCCGCCCTGGCCCTTGTCGAACTTGCCGCCGGCGTGCAGCCGCGTGTACACCAGTTCGATGACCGGCGCCTTTTCCTCGGGGTGCAGGCCGTGCGGGATGCCGCGGCCATCGTCCTCGACGGCGATCGAGCCGTCGGCATGCAGCGTCACGCGGATCCTCTTGCCATGGCCGGCGAGCGCTTCGTCGGCCGCGTTGTCGATGACTTCCTGGACGATGTGCAGCGGGTTGTCGGTGCGCGTGTACATGCCGGGCCGCTGCTTGACCGGCTCCAGGCCTTTCAGGACACGGATGGAGGCTTCGCCGTACTGCGGCGCTGCCTTCGCGGAGGATTGGGTTGCCATGGCGCGCGATTGTAGAGGGCTGGTTTTAAAGACAGGTCCGCCCCGCCGCCAGCGCGGTCGGCCCGAAGTCACTACAGTTCGCGGCCATGACGACAACGACGAAGACACTGCCGCTGGCCCGCATCCTGCTCTGCGGCGGCCTCGTGGTCACGCTGTCGATGGGCGTGCGCCACGGCTTCGGCCTGTGGCTGCAGCCGATCACGCAGGACCAGGGCTGGACGCGCGAGAGCTTCGCGCTGGCCATCGCGATCCAGAACATCGCCTGGGGCCTGGCCGGCATCTTCGCCGGCATGGCGGCTGACCGCTTCGGCGCGTTCCGCGTGCTGCTGGTCTGCACGCTGCTGTACGCGCTGGGGCTGTTCGGCATGGCGCATGCGGCCACGCCGCTGCTGTTCGCGCTGTCGGCCGGCGTGATGATCGGCATGGCCCAGGCCGGCACCACCTACGCGGTGATCTTCGGCGTGATCGGCCGCAACGTGCCGGCCGAGAAGCGCTCCTGGGCCATGGGCATCGCCGCCGCGGCGGGCTCGTTCGGCCAGTTCCTGATGGTGCCGGTGGAAGGCTGGCTGATCCAGCGCTTCGGCTGGCAGCAGGCGCTGGTGGTGCTGGGCGCCGCGGTGCTGGTCATCGTGCCGCTGGCCTTCCTGCTGCGCGAGCCGGGCTTTTCCGGCAGCGCGCCGGTCCGGCGCGAGCAGACCGTCGCCCAGGCGCTGGCCGAGGCCTTCCGCTACCGCAGCTTCCAGCTGCTGATGGCCGGCTACTTCGTCTGCGGCTTCCAGGTGGTGTTCATCGGCGTGCACCTGCCCAGCTACCTGAAGGACCACGGCCTGGCGCCCCAGGTGGCCAGCACCGCGCTGGCCCTGGTCGGCCTGTTCAACGTGTTCGGCACCTACGCCGCCGGCAGCCTGGGCCAGCGCATGCCCAAGAAGAGCATCCTGTCCTTCATCTATTTCGCGCGCGCCGTGGTGATCGCGCTGTTCCTGCTGGCGCCGCTGACGCCGTGGAGCGTCTACGCCTTCGCCGCCGCCATGGGGCTGCTGTGGCTGTCCACCGTGCCGCCGACCACGGCCGCCGTGGCTTCGATCTTCGGCGTGGCGCACCTGTCGATGCTGGGCGGCTTCGTGTTCTTCTCGCACCAGATCGGCTCGTTCCTGGGCGTCTGGCTGGGCGGCTACCTGTACGACCGCACCGGCAGCTACGACGTGGTCTGGATGATCACGATCGCGCTCGGGGTGTTCGCCGGCCTGGTGAACCTGCCCGTCAAGGAAGCCGCGATCCCGCGCGGCCCGGCGCTGAAGGCCACATGAGCAGGACGGCGCGCCTCCTCGCCTGGGCCGCCGCGCTGGCGGCGCTGGCCGGCGTGTTCGCGCTGTACCTGCGGCCCGACTTCATGGTCGACCTCGCGAACCAGCTGTGGGCCTGCTTTTGAGCGGCGTCCGCCCGCCCGCGTCGCTGCCGGCGCCGTCGGCCTGGGTGCAGCGCTGGGCGAACCTGATCCCGCCCGGTGGCCGGGTGCTGGACCTGGCCTGCGGCACGGGCCGGCATGCCTACTGGCTGCATGGCCTCGGCTTGCACGTCACTGCAGTGGACCGCTCGCCCGAGGCCCTGGCCAGCCTGGCGCCGCTGGCCGCGGCCGGCGCCGAGGTGCTGCAGGCCGAGCTCGAGGACGGCCCCTGGCCGCTGGCCGGCCGGTGCTTCGACGCGGTAGTCGTCACCAACTACCTGTGGCGGCCGCGCCTGCCCGACGCGGTGGCCGCGGTGGCGCCCGGCGGGGCGCTGCTGTACGAGACCTTCGCCCAGGGCAACGAGACGGTCGGCCGGCCGTCGCGGCCGGAATTCCTGCTGCGCCCGGGCGAGCTGCTGCAGGCCGCGGCGGGCCTGCGCGTGGTGGCCTACGAGGACGGCTTCCTGGAGGCGCCCGAGCGCTTCGTCCAGCGCCTCGCGGCCGTGCGCGCAACACCCTCGGAACGCCCGCCGCGGCACCGGCTCTGAACACCTTCGCCGCCAGGCCCGCTGGGTAGAATGCGCGTTTTTCGGTTCCGGACATACGGCATGACCACCATTACCGGCAGCATCGTGGCCCTCGTGACGCCGATGCACGAGGACGGCAGCGTCGACTACCCGACGCTGCGCAAGCTGATCGACTGGCACGTCGCCGAAGGCACGGACTGCATCGGCGTGGTCGGCACCACCGGCGAATCGCCCACCGTCAGCGTCGAGGAGCATTGCGAGATCATCCGCGTCTCGGTCGAGCAGGCGGCGGGCCGCGTGCCCATCATGGCCGGCTGCGGCGCCAACTCCACGGCCGAGGCCATCGAGCTGACGCGCTTCGCCAAGAAGGTCGGCGCCGACTGCCAGCTGCAGGTCGTGCCCTACTACAACAAGCCCACGCAGGAAGGCCAGTACCGGCACTTCAAGGCCATCGCCGAGGCCGTCGGCGACCTGCCGATGGTGCTGTACAACGTGCCGGGCCGCACGGTGGCCGATCTGCAGCACGACACCGTGCTGCGCCTGGCCCAGGTGCCCGGCATCGTCGGCATCAAGGAAGCCACCGGCAACATCGAGCGCGCGCAGTGGCTGATCCGCGACCTGCCCCCCGGCTTCGCGGTCTATTCCGGCGACGACCCGACGGCCGTGGCGCTGATGCTGTGCGGCGGCCAGGGCAACGTCAGCGTGACGGCCAACATCGCGCCGCGGCTGATGCACCAGCTGTGCGTGGCCGCGATCGCCGGCGACGCGCGCGGCGCCATGGAGATCCAGCGCCGGCTGCTGCCGGTGCACAAGCAGCTGTTCATCGAAGCCAACCCGATCCCGCTGAAGTGGGCCATGGCCCGCATGGGCCTGTGCGGCGGCACCATGCGCCTGCCGATGACGCCCCTGGGCTCCCACAACGAAGGCGCGGTCGAAGCCGCGCTGCGCGCCAGCGGCCTGCTCTGAGCCGCGGCCGGTCTTTCATCAGGAATCCCTGCACGTGAATCCTCCCGTTCGTCTGGCGCTGCTCGCGCTGTCCCTGTCGCTGGGCGCCTGCTCGGTGCTCGAAAACACCAAGATCGACTACAAGAGCGCCGGCAAGGCCCCGACGCTGGAAGTCCCGCCCGACCTGACGCAGCTCAGCCGCGACAGCCGCTACGTGGTGCCCGGCAGCACCGTCTCGGCCAACGCGATGGCCGCGGCCCAGCCCCAGCGCGCCGGCATGCCGGTGGCCGCCAGCCAGCTCGGCGCGGTGCGCATCGAGCGCGACGGCAACCAGCGCTGGCTGGTCGTCGACCGCGCGCCCGACGAGAAGATGTGGGAGACGGTGCGCGACTTCTGGCAGGAGAACGGTTTCCTGCTGACGACGGACCAGCCCAACCTGGGCATCATGGAGACCGACTGGGCCGAGAACCGCGCCAAGCTGCCGCAGGACTTCATCCGCAACACGCTGGGCAAGGTGCTGGACTCGTTCTACTCCACCGGCGAGCGCGACCGCTTCCGCACCCGCATCGAGCGCACCGCCACCGGCAGCGAGATCTTCATCAGCCACCGCGGCATGGTCGAGGTCTACCCCGACAGCCAGGAGCGCGACCGCACGGTCTGGCAGCCGCGCGCCGTCGATCCCGAACTGGAGGCCGAATTCCTGCGACGGCTGATGGTCAAGCTCGGCGCCACCGACGAGCAGGTCAAGGCCGCCGCGGCGTCGGAGTCCGCGGTGCGCTCGACCACGCGCATCGCCACGGTCGACGGCCAGCCCGTGGTGCAGATGGACGACGGCTTCGACCGCGCCTGGCGCCGCGTCGGCCTGGCGCTGGACCGCACCGGCTTCACGGTCGAGGACCGCGACCGCAGCCAGGGCGTGTACTTCGTGCGCTACGTCGCCCCGAATCCGGACAAGGCCGAGCCGGGCTTCTTCGGCAAGCTGTTCGGGCGCAACGCGCAGGCCGAGCCGCCGATCAAGTACCGCATCGCGGTGCGCAGCCAGGGCAACGCCAGCACGGTGTCGGTGCTGAACACCAACGGCGCGCCCGAGGCATCGGCGAACGCCCAGCGCATCGTCAAGGTCCTCGCCGACGACCTGCGCTGAAAGGCGCCGCGCCCTTGCTGCGCTTTCGCAACCTGGGCAGCGGCAGCACGGGCAATGCCACCGTGGTCGAGGCCGGCGACGGCGGCCGCAAGCCCAGCCGCCTGCTGATCGACTGCGGCCTGGGGCCGCGCGAGCTGGCGCGGCGCCTGGGCGAAGCCGGCCTGGACATCGGCGACCTGGACGGCATCTTCGTCACGCACGAACACAGCGACCACATCGGCAGCGCCTGCAAGATCGCGCTGCGCCACCGCATCCCGACGTGGATGAGCCACGGCACCTGGCTGGCCATCGGCGCGCCGGACCTGGACGGCCTGCTGCGCCTGGCGCGCGACGGCGAAGCCATCGCGCTCGGCGCGCTGCAGCTGCGCCCGTTCACCGTGCCGCACGACGCGCGCGAGCCGCTGCAGCTGCGGCTGTCCGACGGCGCCCGCTGCCTGGGCGTGCTGACCGACCTGGGCCACGCGACGCCGCACGTGCTGGAACAGCTGGCCGGCTGCCGGACCATGCTGCTGGAGTGCAACCACGACCCGGACCTGCTGGCCGCCTCGTCCTACCCCTGGTTCCTCAAGCGTCGCGTCGGCGGCGCACTCGGCCACCTGGCCAATCCGCTGGCAGCCGGCATCGCCGCGGCCCTGGCTGGCCAGGGCCTGCAGCACGTCGTGGCCGCCCACCTGAGCCAGCAGAACAACCGGCCCGAATTGGCCCTGGCCGCACTCGCGGCCGGCAGCGGCTGCGCCGGGCTGGAGCTGGGCGTGGCGGACCCGCTGACCGGCACGCCCTGGATCGGCGTCGTCTAGCCAATAAAAAAGCCACCTCGCGGTGGCTTCTTCGCGGGCCTGCCGGGCAGGCTTACTTCTTGGCAGCGTCCTTGGCGGCATCGGCCGCGGCCTTGGCGGCGTCGACGGCGGCGTTGGCGGCATCCTTGGCGGCTTCGGTCGCATTGCTCACGGCTGCGGCAGCGGCGTCCTTGGCGGCCTCGGTGGCATTGCCGACGGCGGCTGCGGCGGAGTTGGCAGCGGAAGCTGCGTCGGCAGCGGCGGAAGCAGCCGCTTCGGCCGCCGGAGCGGCAACTTCGGGCGCCGGTGCGGGAGCGGGCGCAGGTGCCTCGACGGCCGGAGCGGGCGCGGGCGCCGGCTCTTCCTTCTTGCCGCAGGCAGACAGCGCCACGGCAGACACCAACGCGACCAATACGAGCGATTTGTTCATGACCAAGATCCTTTGCTTTGTTCTGTTCAGAGTAGAACGAGTCCTGAAGACGGGCCCGCACTCGGGCGCGGCCGATGAGTGGAACGCACGAGGGCGCTTCCAGCCCAACGCGCGATTATAGGATGCCGCGGCCTGTAACCTAGTGTTAACCCGTAGCCTGTCAGTTCTCGCAGGCTCTGGGCCGCGTCATGGCTGCGCCTGCAGCCAACCGTCCTCGCACCACTGCGCCAGCAGCGCGCGTGCGGCCGCGCTGGCCGCCGCGACCTCGCGCGCGCTCAGGCGGCGCGCGTCGGCCAGCCGCTGCATCAGCCGCGCGTCGCGGCCGGCGGCGCACCAGCTCTCGCCGTTCAGGTAGATGCGGCCGGCGTCGTACAGCATGCGGCTGCGCCGGTCCAGCGCGACGCCGGCACCGTCCGGCAGGTCCCCGCCTTCGCCGAACCAGACCTGTGGCTTGGGCTCGCTGAGGATCTCGCCGAGCGCGCAGTCCAGCGCCGCCGGATCGTCCAGCAGCCGGCGCAGCGCCCGGCCGGCGAAAGCCGCCATCGCGCCGGGCACACGGGCCGGCTCGGCCGTCGCCAGCTGGCCCGGATCGCGGTACAGCGCGGCGCCGAGGCCGTCTTCCGCGGTGTCGGCCAGGCGCTGCAGCAGTTCGCGCGCGATGCCGCCGTCGGCCGGCGCCCGAAAGCCGATGGAATAGGTCATGCACTCGCCCAGCGCCACGCCGTCGTGCGCATACCGCGGCGGCAGGTACAGCATGTCGCCGGGCTCCAGCACGTATTCCTGCTCGGGCGCGAAGTCCGCCAGGATCCGCAGCGGCACGTCTTCCTGCAACCGCAGGTCGCGCTGGCGGCCGATGCGCCAGCGGCGCCGGCCGTGGGCCTGCAGCAGGAACACGTCGTAGCTGTCGAAATGCGGCCCGACGCCGCCGCCGTCGCTGGCGTAGCTGATCATCACGTCGTCCAGCCGCGCGTCGGGCACGAAGCGGAACGACTGCAGCAGCGCGTGCACGGCGTCGTGGTGCAGGTCCACGCCCTGCACCAGCAGCGACCATGCGCGGCGCGACAGCGGCGGCAGCGCACGGCGCGCGAACGGGCCGTGGCGCAGCGTCCAGCCCTTGGCGCCGTGCTGCACCAGCCGCGACTCCACCTCCTCGCGCCCGGCCAGCGCGAACAATCCGGCGCGGTCCAGCAGCGGCGCGAAGCCCGGGATCGCGCCGCGCACCAGCAGCGGCTTCTTCTGCCAGTGGCGCCGCATGAAGCGCTCGGGCGTCAGGCCGCCCAGCAGCGGCAAGGGTTCGTGGATGTCCATCGGGCTCTCTCAAACGGCTTCGCCCCGCGCGGGGGCGGCGGGGCGAAGCTGCGACAATTCTTCCATGGAAATCACCCCCCACTGCGTCGTGGCGCTGACCTGGACCTTGAAGGACACGCTCGGCGAGGACCTCGACGTGCTCAGCGACCCCGTGGAATTCCTGGTCGGCGGCAACGACCTGCTGGCCAGGATCGAGGAGGCGCTGCAGGGCCATGTCGCCGGCGACACGCTGCACCTGCACCTGGAACCCGAGGACGCGTTCGGCGATTTCGACGAGGAGTTGATCTTCCTGGAGCCGCGCGCCAGGTTCCCGGACGCGCTGGAGGAAGGCATGAGCTTCGAGGGCACGGCCCTGCCCGAAGGCCTGTCGGCCGGCATGCCGCGCGACCGCCTGTACACCGTGACCGAGATCTATCCCGAACACGTGGTGCTGGACGGCAACCATCCGCTGGCCGGCATCGCGCTGCGGCTGGCGCTGACCGTCAACGCCGTGCGCGAGGCCACCGAGGAAGAGGTCGGCCGCGGCACGGCGGGCACCGGCTTCTTCACGGTGCAGCTGCCGGCGCCCGGCAGCGACACGCGGCACTGAGCCCGGCGCTAGAAGGTGTGAATGAATCGATCGCACCCACGACGGGGTGCGGCGGGCCGCAGGCCGCCGCCCTGGCGGGTGCCAGGGCAAGGACTGCAACGCCCGCATGCGGCCTGGCGCATCCCGGCCCACAGGGCGAGACCCTGGGAGCACGCGTGATGCGAGAAGCAGGCGGTCATCGGGCCGCGCGTGGGTGTGAGCGGTTCGTTCACCCCTTCTCAAGCCGTCCCGGTCGAACCGTAGCCGCCGGCGCCGCGGGCCGAGGCCTCGAATTCCTGCACGACGTTGAAGCGTGCCTGCACCACCGGCACCACGACCAGCTGCGCGATGCGCTCCATCGGCTGCACGGTGTAGGCGGTGGCGCTGCGGTTCCAGGCGCTGACCATCAGCTGGCCCTGGTAGTCGCTGTCGATCAGGCCGACCAGGTTGCCGAGCACGATGCCGTGCTTGTGGCCCAGGCCCGAGCGCGGCAGGATCAGCGCCGCGTAGCCGGGGTCGGCCAGGTGGATGGCGATGCCGGTGGGCACCAGCTGCCACGCGCCCGGCGCCAGCGGCAGCGGCGCGTCCAGGCAGGCGCGCAGGTCCAGGCCGGCGCTGCCGGGGGTGGCGTAGGCCGGCAGCTGGCCGGCCATGCGCGGATCGAGGATCTTGACGTCGATGTTCATCGGTTCTCGGACGGGCGGCGCCACGGCAGCCGCAGCCGCCGCCGGTAGGCGAAGACGAGGAAGGCCAGCACCAGCAACCCGCCCCACCAGTGCGCCAGCGGCGGCACCAGCGCCACCAGCACCGCCACCGCCAGGGGCGCCACGCACAGCATCACCGCCCATTGCACGAGTTCGCGCAGCAGGGAGAAGGCCGGCGTGGCCGAAGCAGCAGAGGCAACAGAGGTGGACGGTGCGGCAGCGGTGGCCGGCGCGGCGGAAGTGGATGGCCTGGCCGCCGGGGCGGGGCCGCGCGGCGGCCGGCGCTTGCGCGGCGGTGGGCCGGGCCGGCCTGCCGGCGCCGCCGGCCGGTTCAGCTGCTCGACGTAGCGCGCGAAGTCGCCGTCCGGCGGCGTGTCGTAGGGCGACGGCATCACGGCAACCGGGCGCCGATCTCCGCCACCAGTTGGCGCGCCAGCGCCAGCTTGGACGCACGCGGCAGCTCGCGCACGCCCTGCTCGTCCACCAGCAGCAACACGTTGTGGTCCTGGCCGAAGGTGGCCGGCCCGATGTTGCCGACCAGCAGCGGCACGCCCTTGCGCCGGCGCTTGGCCTGCGCGTGCGCCAGCAGCGATTCGCTCTCGGCCGCGAAACCCACGCAGTACAGCGCGCCGGCGCGCGCGCGCTCGGACTGCGCCACGCGCGCCAGCACGTCGGGGTTCTCGACGAAGTCCAGCGCCGGCACCTGGCCCGAGCCGTCCTTCTTGATCTTCTGCCCGGCCGCCTGGGCCGGCCGCCAGTCGGCCACGGCCGCGGTGGCGATGAACACGGTGGCCGCGTCCACCTGCTGCTCCACGGCCAGCAGCAGCTCGCGGGCCGACCGGATGTCCACGCGCTGCACGCCGCGCGGCGTGGCCAGGCTCACCGGCCCGGCGACCAGCACGACCTCGGCGCCGGCCTCGCGCGCCGCGCGCGCGATCGCGAAGCCCATCTTGCCGCTGGACAGGTTGGTGATGCCGCGCACCGGGTCGATGGCCTCGAAGGTCGGCCCAGCCGTGACCAGCACCCGCTGGCCCGCCAGCGGCTTGGGCGACAGATGGGCGACCAGGTCCTCGACGATCTCGGCCGGCTCCAGCATGCGGCCGTCGCCGGTCTCGCCGCAGGCCTGCGGGCCGCTGCCCACGCCCAGCAGCACGGCGCCGTCGGCCGCCAGCTGGGCCATGTTGCGCTGCGTGGCCGGGTGCAGCCACATCTCGCGGTTCATGGCGGGGGCGATCAGCAAAGGCACGCGCGCGGCCGGCCGCGCCAGGCACAGCAGGCTCAGCAGCTCGTCCGCGCGGCCCTGCGCCAGCCGCGCGATGAAGTCCGCGCTGCACGGCGCGATCAGGACCGCATCGGCCTCGCGCGACAGGTTGATGTGCGGCATGTTGTTCGGCTCGCGCGCATCCCATTGCGAGCCGTACACCGGCCGGTTCGACAGCGCCTGCATCGTCACCGGCGTGATGAAGCGCTCGGCCGCCTCGGTCATGACGACCTGCACGCCGGCGCCCTGCTTGACCAGCAGCCGGCACAGCTCGGCCGACTTGTAGCAGGCGATGCCGCCGGTCAGCCCGAGCACGATGCGGCGGCCGACCAGGTCGCCCGCCGCCGCATCCGCAGCAGCCTGCCCGCAGTTGTCCATGGATGTCCCTCGTGTGCGCAACGGGGGCGCAATGTAGCAGACGGGGCGGCGCCCGGGGCCCTCCTATAATCTCGCTTTACCACCTCCCCGGGAACGCCTTTCCCGACCCTGACATGACCAAATTCGTCTTCGTCACCGGCGGTGTGGTGTCCTCCCTCGGCAAGGGAATCGCCTCAGCCTCCCTTGCTGCGATCCTCGAATCGCGCGGCCTGAAGGTCACCCTCATCAAGCTCGACCCGTACATCAACGTCGACCCGGGCACCATGTCACCGTTCCAGCACGGCGAGGTGTTCGTGACCGACGACGGCGCCGAGACCGACCTGGACCTGGGCCACTACGAGCGCTTCATCACCACGCGCATGCGCCGCGCTAACAACTTCACCACGGGCCGCATCTACCAGTCCGTGCTCGAGAAGGAACGCCGGGGCGACTACCTGGGCAAGACCGTGCAGGTGATCCCGCACGTGACCAACGAGATCCAGGAGTACGTCAAGCGCGGCGCCGGCGTCGGCACGCCGGACGCGGTGGACGTGGCCATCGTCGAGATCGGCGGCACCGTGGGCGACATCGAGTCCCTGCCCTTCCTCGAAGCGGTGCGCCAGCTGGCCCTCAAGCAGGGCCCCAACAACTCCGCCTTCGTGCACCTGACCTACCTGCCGTACATCGCCACGGCCGGCGAGCTCAAGACCAAGCCCACGCAGCACACCGTGCAGAAGCTGCGCGAGATCGGCATCCAGCCCGACGCCCTGCTCTGCCGCGCGCAGCAGCCGGTACCCGAGGAGGAGCGGCAGAAGATCTCGCTGTTCACCAACGTGCCCGAGTGGGGCGTGATCAGCATGTGGGACGTGGACACCATCTACAAGGTGCCGCGCATGCTGCACGAGCAGGGCCTGGACGGCCTGATCTGCGACAAGCTGCGCCTGAACACGCCGCCGGCCAAACTCAAGCGCTGGGACGACCTGGTCTACGAGACCGAGCATCCGCAGCACGAGGTCAGCATCGCCATGGTCGGCAAGTACGTGGACCTGTCGGACAGCTACAAGTCGCTGAACGAGGCGCTGCGCCACGCCGGCATGCACAACCATGCGCGCGTGAAGATCAGCTACCTGGATTCGGAGACCATCACGCCGGCCAACGTCGCGCAGCTGGCGCAGTACGACGCGGTGCTGGTGCCCGGCGGCTTCGGCAAGCGCGGCATCGAGGGCAAGATCTGCGCGGCCCGCTTCGCGCGCGAGCAGCGCGTGCCCTACCTGGGCATCTGCCTCGGCATGCAGGTCGCCACGATCGAGTTCGCGCGCCACGTCGCCGGCCTGAAGGACGCCAACTCCACCGAGTTCGACCCGGCCACGCCGCACCCGGTCATCGCGCTGATCACCGAATGGCAGGACGCCGACGGCAGCATCAAGACACGCGACGAGCACTCCGACCTGGGCGGCACCATGCGCCTGGGCGCGCAGAGCTCCGACGTGGCCAAGGGCACGCTGGCGCACCAGATCTACGGCGACGTGGTGACCGAGCGCCACCGCCACCGCTACGAGGCCAACGTCAGGTACCTCGACAAGCTGCGCGCGGCCGGCCTGGTGATCTCGGCGCTGACGCAGCGCGAGCAGCTGACCGAGATCGTCGAGCTGCCGCAGAGCCAGCACCCCTGGTTCATCGGCGTGCAGTTCCACCCCGAGTTCAAGTCCACGCCCTGGGCCGGCCACCCGCTGTTCAACGCCTTCGTGAAGTCCGCGCTGGACCACCAGAAGGCGCGCCAGGCGCAGCCCGCGCAGGAGGCCGCGCGGCCCGACGTGGTGGCCGCGGCATGAAGCTCTGCGGTTTCGACATCGGCCTGGACCGGCCGTTCTTCTTGATCGCCGGCCCCTGCGTGGTCGAGTCCGAGCAGTTGCAGATGGACACGGCCGGCCGGCTCCAGGAAATCACCGCCGCGCTGGGCATCCCGTTCATCTTCAAGAGCAGCTTCGACAAGGCCAACCGCTCCTCGGGCGCCAGCTTCCGCGGCCCGGGCCGCGAGAAGGGCCTGGAGGTGCTGGCCAAGGTCAAGCGCGAACTCGGCCTGCCGGTGCTGACCGACGTGCACACCGAGGACGACATCGCGGTCGCGGCGCGCACCGTCGACGTGCTGCAGACCCCGGCCTTCCTGTGCCGCCAGACCGACTTCATCCGCGCCGCGGCGCAGTCGGGCCTGCCGGTCAACATCAAGAAGGGCCAGTTCCTGGCGCCGCACGACATGAAGAACGTCATCGACAAGGCCCGCGCCGCCGCACGCGAGAAGGGCCTGCCGGAGGACAGCTTCATGGCCTGCGAGCGCGGCGCGAGCTTCGGCTACAACAACCTGGTCTCCGACATGCGCAGCCTGGCGATCATGCGCGAGACCGGCGCGCCGGTGGTGTTCGACGCCACGCATTCGGTGCAGCTGCCCGGCGGCCAGGGCACCAGTTCCGGCGGCCAGCGCGAGATGGTGCCGGTGCTGGCCCGCGCGGCGGTGGCCGTGGGCGTGGCCGGCCTGTTCATGGAGACCCATCCGGATCCGGCCAAGGCCCTGTCGGACGGTCCCAACGCCGTGCCGCTGAAGCACATGCGCGCACTGCTGGAAACGCTGCGCGAACTCGATGCCGTGACCAAGAGGAACGGCTACCTCGAAAACGATTTCGGAGCCTGATTTCCATGCCCAGCGCCTACATCATCGCCGACGTGACCGTGACCGACCCCACCCAGTACGAGGAGTACAAGAAGTGGTCCACCGCCGCCATCCAGGCGCATGGCGCCGAGGTCTGCGTGCGCGGCGGCACGGTCCAGGTGCTGGAAGGCGACTGGAGCCCCGCGCGGCTCGTGGTCCTGAAGTTCCCCAGCGTGGAGGCGGCCAGGGCCTTCGACGCATCGCCCGAGTACGGCAAGGCGCGCACGGCGCGCCAGGGCGCAGCCATCATGCGCATGGTCGTGGTCGAGGGCGTCTGATTCCCTATCCCTCAATCCCTAAGAAAGAAGCAGCAATGAGTGCCATCGTAGACATCGTGGGCCGCGAGGTCCTGGACAGCCGCGGCAACCCGACCGTGGAATGCGACGTGTTGCTGGAGTCCGGCACCATGGGCCGCGCCGCCGTGCCCTCGGGCGCCTCCACCGGTTCGCGCGAAGCCATCGAGCTGCGCGACGGCGACAAGGGCCGCTACCTGGGCAAGGGCGTGCTGAAGGCCGTCGAGCACGTCAACACCGAGATCAGCGAGGCCGTGATGGGCCTGGACGCCTCCGAGCAGGCCTTTCTGGACAAGACGCTGATCGACCTGGACGGCACCGACAACAAGTCGCGCCTGGGCGCCAATGCGATGCTGGCCGTCTCCATGGCCGTGGCCCGCGCCGCCGCCGAGGAATCCGGCCTGCCGCTGTACCGCTACTTCGGCGGCATGGGCGGCGTGACGCTGCCGGTGCCGATGATGAACGTCATCAACGGCGGCGCGCACGCCAACAACTCGCTGGACCTGCAGGAGTTCATGATCATCCCGGTCGGCGCGCCCAGCTTCCGCGAGGCGCTGCGCTACGGCGCCGAGACCTTCCACGCGCTCAAGAAGATCCTGCACGACCAGGGCATCAGCACCGCCGTGGGCGACGAGGGCGGCTTCGCGCCCAGCGTGCCCGACCACGAGGCCGCGATCCAGATGATCCTGCAGGCCATCGAACAGGCCGGCTACCGGCCCGGCGAGCAGATCGCGCTGGGGCTGGACTGCGCGTCGTCGGAGTTCTACAAGGACGGCAAGTACGTGCTGTCCGGCGAGAACCTGACGCTGTCCGGCGAGGAATGGACCGACAAGCTCGCGGGCTGGTGCGACAAGTACCCCATCATCTCGGTCGAGGACGGCATGGCCGAAGGCGACTGGGACGGCTGGAAGCACCTGACCGAGCGCCTGGGCAAGCGCGTGCAGCTGGTCGGCGACGACCTGTTCGTGACCAACACCAAGATCCTGCAGCAGGGCATCGAGCGCGGCATCGCCAACTCCATCCTGATCAAGATCAACCAGATCGGCACGCTGACCGAGACCTTCGCCGCGATCGAGCTGGCCAAGACCTCGGGCTACACCTCGGTGATCAGCCACCGCTCGGGCGAGACCGAGGATTCCACGATCGCCGACATCGCCGTGGGCACCAATGCCGGCCAGATCAAGACCGGCTCGCTGTCGCGCTCGGACCGCATGGCCAAGTACAACCAGCTGCTGCGCATCGAGGAAGACCTCGGCGAAGTGGCCCTGTACCCCGGCCGCCGCGCGTTCAACGTGCTGCGCTGATCCCCTGCCCTGCCGCCGCCCGCATCCGCCATGGGTTCGCGCTTCGTCCCGGCCGTGCTGCTGGTGCTGCTGGCCGTCGTGCATGCCCAGCTCTGGTTCGGGCGCGGCAGCATCTCCAACGTGGCCGAGCTCCAGCAGCGGCTGGAGGAGCAGCAGGCCGCCAATGCCAAGGCCCAGGCCGTCAACGACCGCCTGCAGGCCGAGGTGCGCGACCTGCAGGACGGCCTGGAGATGGTCGAGGAGAAGGCGCGCAGCGAACTGGGCATGGTCAAGCCCAATGAAGTGTTCGTCCAGTTCGCGCGCTGAATGGTCGATGCGCTGACCGCGCTGTGGGCCTGGCTGCTGGGCCCGGCCTTCACGCTGTGGAACACGGCCAGCAGCCGGCTGGAACTGCTGGCCGTGCTGCTGGCGCTGGCCATGGTGGGCTTCAACATCCGCGAGCGGCACTGGGGCTGGCCGCTGGCCATCGCCAGTTCGCTGCTGTACCTCGGCCTGTTCTCGCGCCACCGCCTCTACGGCGATGCGGCGCTGCAGTTCTTCTTCGCCTGCGTGGCGCTCTGGGGCTGGCTCAGCTGGCTGCGCGGCCGGCGCGCCGACGGCTCGGCGCTGCGGGTGAGCCGGCTGTCGGCCCGCGGCTGCTGGATGACGGTGGCGGCCTGCGCCGTGCTGTGGCCGGCCACGGCGCTGTTCCTGCGGCGCTTCACGGACACCGACGTCCCCTGGTGGGACGCCTTTCCCACCGCGGTGAGCCTGGTCGGCCAGTTCCTGCTGGGCCGCAAGTACGTCGAGAACTGGCTGGTCTGGCTGGTCGTCAATACCGTCAGCGTGGGCCTGTTCGCCTACAAGGGCCTGTGGCTGACCACGCTGCTGTACGGCCTGTTCATCGGGCTGAGCTGGCTGGGCTGGCAGGCGTGGAAACGGCGGCTGCCGGCGCCGGCCGCGCCATGACGCCGCTGCGGATCGCCCTGCTGGGCGCCGAGAGCAGCGGCAAGAGCACGCTGTCGCAGGCGCTGGCCGACGCGCTGGCCGCACGCGGCCTGGCCGTGCGGCTGGTGCCCGAATGGCTGCGCACCTGGTGCCTGCAGGCCGGCCGCACGCCGCGGCCGGACGAGCAGATGGGCATCGCCCGCCACCATGCCGGATTGCTGGACCAGGCCGCCGCCGCGCTGGACGGCCCGGCCGTGCTGATCGCCGACACCACGCCGCTGATGGTCGCGGTCTACAGCGACCTGCTGTTCGGCGACCCGTCGCTGTACGACTTCGCGCTGCAGCACCAGCGCCGCTACCACGCCACGCTGCTGATGGGCCTGGACCTGCCCTGGGTCGCCGACGGCGCGCTGCGCGACGGCCCGCACGTGCAGGCCCCGGTGGACGCCAAGGTGCGCGCCGCGCTGCAGCGCGCCGGCATCCCGTTCCAGGTGGTCTACGGCCACGGCCCGGCGCGGCTGGCCCGTGCCGAGCGTGCGCTGCACGGCCTGGCCGGCCCGGTGCCGCGGCCGGACGACGCGCCGCCACCACCCTCCGGCGACGGACCGGCCTGGGCCTGCGATTGCGGCAGCGACGCCGGCTGCGAGCACCGGCTGTTCCAGCGCCTGCTGGGCGGCGCGGCCTGAACGGCTGCTACTGCATCGCGTCGCTGCCCGGCGGCAGCGCGTCCGGCGGCGCGAAGATCTGCGCCGCGTCGACCGGGTCGAAGCGGTACTGCTGGCCGCAGAACTCGCAGCCGACCTCGATGTCGCCGCGCTCGGCCAAGATGGACTCGGCCTCCGCGCGGCCCAGCCCGCGGATCATCTGCGCCACGCGCTCGCGGCTGCAGGTGCAGGCGAAGCGCGGCCCGGCCTCGCCGGTCAGCGGCGTGAACGCCAGCACGCGCTCTTCCCAGAACAGGCGGCGCAGCACGGTGTCGATGTCCAGGCCCAGCAGCTCCTCGCGCTTGAGCGTGCGCGCCAGGTGCGCGATGCGGTTGAAGTCCTCGTTGCGGCCCTGCGTGTCGGCCTGTTCGGCGGCCTCGGCCTGGCTGGCCTCGCCGGCCAGGTTGGCTTCTCCCTTGACCGGCAGGCGCTGCACCAGCAGGCCGGCGGCCGTCTCGTCGTCGGCGGCTAGCACCATCACCGTGTCCAGCTGCTCGCTGCGCAGCATGTAGTGCTCCAGCACCTCGGCCACGCCGGCCAGGCGCCGGCCGTCGTCGCCGGCCAGGGCGACCATGCCCTGGTAGGGCTGCTGGCCGGGCTGCCTGCGGGCCGGGTCCAGCGTGATGGCGCAGCGGCCCTGGCCGCGCTCGTTCACCAGCTCGGCCAGCGTGGCGTCGTCGTCCACCTCGCCGGCCAGCGTCGCGGTGGCGCGCAGCCGCAGGTCCGACTGCACTTCGACCACGGCCAGCTTCAGCGGCCCGTCGCCGAAGATCTGCAGCACCAGCGCGCCGTCGAACTGGATGCCCGCCTGCATCAGCACGGCCGCGGCCGTCATCTCGCCCAGCACTTGCTGCACCGGCGCCGGGCATGGGCCGGCCGCCGGGTTCGAGGCGCGCCGGCGCAGCAGCTCCTGCCAGGCGTCGGTCAGCCGCACGATGGCGCCGCGCACGGGCAGGCCCTCGAACAGGAACTTGCGCAGTTCGGACATCAGCCGATCTTCTTCAGGCCGGCCCGGTAGCGCCGCGCGTTGTCGATGTAGTGCTGCGCGCTGCGCCGCAGCCCGGCGATCTGCTCGGGCGTGAGCGGGCGCACGGCCCGCGCCGGGCTGCCGAGGATCATCGAGCCGTCGGGGAATTCCTTGCCCTCGGTGACCAGCGCGCCGGCGCCGACCAGGCAGTTGCGGCCGATCCGCGCGCCGTTGAGCACGATGGCGCCGATGCCGATCAGCGTCTCGTCGCCGATCGTGCAGCCGTGCAGCATGACCTGGTGGCCCACGGTCACGTGCCGGCCGATGGTCAGGGGCAGGCCCTCGTCGGTGTGCAGCACGCTGTTGTCCTGGATGTTGCTGCCCTCGCCGAGGGTGATCAGCGCGTTGTCGCCGCGGATCACGACGCCGGGCCAGACGCTGCTGTCCGCCTGCAACGCCACGCTGCCGATGATCTGCGCGCTGTCGGCGACCCAGGCGGTCGGCGCGACCTCGGGCGCACGCTGATCCAATGTGTACAGGGCCATCGCGGATACCTCGTGGATTCGTTCGGATTGCGGCCATTGTAGGGAGCCGTCCGGCTGCTGCAGGGCCGCCAGCTCGGCCTCGCTGAAGCCCGCCGCGCGCCGCGCCGGCAGGTTGAACGGCCCCTTGAGCCGCGGCGCGCCGTAGCGCCGCGCCAGCGCCGCGTAGGTGGCCACCGGCTCCAGGCCGCGCGCGCGGCACAGCCAGCCGTACCAGCGGTTGCCGATGGCCACGTGGCCGACCTCGTCGGCCAGGATCCGGTCCAGGATCTCGCCGGCGCGCCGGTCGCCGGCGGCCAGCAGCTTGTCGCGGATCGGCGGCGCCGCGTCCAGCCCGCGCGCCTCCAGCGTGCGCGGCACCAGCGCCAGCCGGGCCAGCAGGTCGTCCCGCGTCTTCTCGGCCATGTCCCACAGGCCGTTGTGGGCGGGCAGGTCGCCGTAGGCATGGCCCAGGCCGGCCAGGTGCGCGGCCAGCAGCTGGAAGTGCAGCGCCTCCTCGCGCGCGACCTGCGCCCAGTCGCGGTAGAAGGCCTCGGGCAGGCCCGGAAAACGCCACAGCGCGTCGCAGGCCAGGTCGATCGCGTTGAACTCGATGTGCGCCAGCGCATGCAGCAGCGCGGCCCGGCCCGCGGGCGTGCCGACCGGACGCGGCCTGAGCTGCTGGTGCGGCACCAGCACCGGCCGCTGCGGCCGCCCCGGCACCGGGCCCGGCGGCGCCAGCACCCGCGCCACCGCCAGCGGCAGGTCCGGCGCCAGTTGGCGCGCCAGCGCCGCCTTGCGCGCCGGCACGGGTTCGCAGAGCGCGGCCAGCGCCGCGGCGCGCAATTCCATCTTTTCGTGCGATTCTTGTTTCAAGTGCAGCGCCGTATTGGTTTGAGGGCCGCGCGAATAAGGTGGTGCGACCTAGAATTCCACGCATCTTCCCATCGTTCTTGGCCGACCCCGCCGCCCTCATGACCGCTGCCGCCGCCCCCGGCCCGATCGCGCGCCCGGCCAGCCGATTCGCAGCCTCCCGCCGCCTGGCCGTGGTGCCGCCAGTCCGGCCCGGCCGGACGCGCTGACCCGGCGCCCCCATGGAACCGACCTTTGCCCGGGCCTCCACCATGTCTTCCCTCCTCTCCGACGCGCCGACGCCGACGGCGCCCGCCCCCCTCGAAGCCGGCAACCAGATCGCCATCGCGCGCCAGGCCATCGTGGGCGAGAACCGGGCCGTGCTCGGCTACGAGCTGTTCGACCGCTCCACCTCGCCGGCCGCGCATACCGCCGACAGCGACGCCGCGCTGCTGTTCAACGCGTTGTCGTTCGCCGACACCGAGGCGCTGGTCGGCAACAAGCTGGTGTTCATCAACTGCACGCACGCCAGCCTCAAGGCCGGGCACCTGGAGCTGATCCACCCCGGCAAGGTGGTGCTGGAGGTGCCGCCCGCGCCCGACCACGCGCCCGGCGCCATCGAGGAGCTGGCCGCCGTGCTGGCCAGCCTGCGCAAGGAGGGCTTCCGGCTCGCCTTCAACCACACCGTGCTGACGCGCGGCTACGCCTCCTGGCGGCCGCTGGCGGCCTACGTGAAGCTGGACAGGGCGGCGCTGGCGCCCGAGAAGATCGAGCCCTTCGTGGCCTTCGCGCGCACCGGCACCGACGCCCAGCTGATCGCCGAGAAGGTGGAGACGGCCGAGCAGCACCGGATGCTGTCGGACTGCGGCATCCGGCTGTTCCAGGGCTACTGGCTGGACAAGCCGGCGGTCGTGAAGGTACAGACCATCCGGCCCCCGCAGGCCACCATCCTGCAGCTGTTCAACCTGGTGCGCAGCCGCGCCGACACGGCCCTGCTGGAGGAGCTGCTCAAGCGCGACCCCACGCTCGCGTTCAACCTGCTGCGCTTCATCAACGCCTCGGGCCTCGGGCTGAACTGCGAGATCACCTCGTTCCGCCACGCGGTCATGATCCTCGGCCACCAGAAGCTGTCCCACTGGGCCCGGCTGCTGCTGACCACCTCGCGCAGCGGCGGCGCGCCGCCGGTCGCGGGCCGCACCGCCGTGGTGCGCGGCCGGCTGATGGAACTGCTGGCGGCCGAGCTGCTGGCGCCCGAGGAATGCGACAACGCCTTCGTCGTCGGCGCGTTCTCGCTGGTCGACGCCATGCTGGGCGTGCCGCTGGCCAAGGCGCTGCAGACCGTGGCGCTGCCGCAGCCGGTGGTCGACGCGCTGCTGCAGCGCACGGGCGTCTACGCCCCGCTGCTGGAGCTGACCGAGGCCTGCGAGAGCGGCAACGAGGAGGTGTTCGCGCGCGTCGCCAATGCGCTGCACCTGTCCAACCGCCAGGTCAACATGGCGCATCTGCAGGCGCTGGCCTGGGCCGAGGCCATGGGCGGCTGAAGCGACTGAAGCGGCGCAAGCCGCAAAAGCCGCCCCGTCAGCCCTTCGGCCCCCGCCGGGCCCCGGCGACGGGGCGCGCGCCCCGGCCGCTGCTGCGGAACACGTCCACGACCAGCGCGCGCAGCCAGCGGCTGCGCGCGTCGTGCTGGTAACGCGCGTGCCAATGCTGCTTGATGCGGTAGGCCGGCACATCGAACGGTGGCTCGTGGATGCGCAGCCGCGGGTCGCCCATCGATTCGGCCAGCCTGCGCGGCACGGTGCAGACCAGGTCGGTGCGCGCCACCACGGCCTCGGCCGCCAGGAAGCTCGGCAGCTTCAGGCCGATGCGCGGCGCCAGGCCCTGCGCCTGCAGCGCCCGCGCCACCAGCCAGTGCGAGGTGCCCTGGGCCACGATCTCCACGTGCGAGGCCTCGCGGAAGGCCCTGAGCGTCAGCGTCCTGCCGATGCGCGGATGGCCGGCCCGCGCCACGCAGACGAAGGATTCGTCGAACAGCGCCTGCTCCATGAAGCCGCCCTCCAGGTCGCCGATCGAGCCGATCGCCAGCTCCGCATCGGCCTGCTCCAGCAGCCGTGGCGTGTCGGCCGACACCGGCAGCACCTCGATGCCCAGGTGCGGCGCCTCCTGCGCCAGCCGCGCTTGCAGCGCCGGCAGCATCACCACCTGGCTCACGTCGGTCATGCACAGCCGCAGGCCGCGGGTGGACTGCTGCGGGTCGAAGCTGCTCCTGCGCCGCAGTGCATCCACGATCAGTGCGCGCGCCTGCGCCAATGGCTGCCACAGCTCGGCCGCGCGCGGCGTGGGCTCCATGCCCGCCGAGGTGCGCACGAACAGCGGGTCGCCGAAGCGCTCGCGCAGCCGGCGCAGGCCCATGCTCACGCTGGACTGCGCCAGCCCCAGGCTGGCGGCGGCGGCCGAGACGCTCTTGGTCCGGTAGATCTCCTCGAAGATCTCCAGCAGCCGCAGGTCCAGGTTCAGCATGCGGCGGGGACCTCCATCAACGTTCCTGATACATGGCATCGCCTCGCGCGCCTGTTCAGCGCACGGCGCGTTCGCTATTGTTGCGCCACACGCGGCCGCCGCCCCTGCCGCATCCCGACCTGGAGACATGCCATGCCCTTGACCGACAACCGCTACATGAGCGGCTTCGTCAACGAGTTCGCCACCGAGGCCCTGCCCGGCGCGCTGCCGGACGGCCGCAATTCGCCGCAGCGCGCGCCCTACGGCCTGTACGCCGAGCAGTTGAGCGGCACCGCCTTCACCGCGCCGCGCCATGCCAACCGGCGCAGCTGGACCTACCGCATCCGCCCGGCCGCGCTGCACCAGCCGTTCGAGCTGGCCGCCGAGGTCGGCGCGCACTGGCTGAGCCACGGCACCGGCGGCTTCGACGAGGTGCCCACGCCGCCGAACCAGTTGCGCTGGGATCCTCTGCCCTTCCCCACGGCGCCGACCGACTTCGTCGACGGCATGGTCAGCATCGCCGGCAACGCCGGCTGCGGCATCCACCGCTATGCGGCCACGCAGTCCATGGACCGGCGCTTCTTCTACGACGCCGACGGCGAGCTGCTGATCGTGCCCGAGCAGGGCCGCCTGGAACTGGCCACGGAGATGGGCGTGGTCGCGCTGGCGCCGCTGGAGATCGCGGTGGTCCCGCGCGGCGTGCGCTTCCAGGTCCGGCTGCCGGACGGCCGCGCGCGCGGCTACGTCTGCGAGAACCCTGGCGCCGCGTTCCGGCTGCCCGACCTCGGCGTGATCGGCTCCAACGGCCTGGCCAATCCGCGCGACTTCCGCACGCCGGTGGCGGCCTACGAGGACCGCGAGGGCGACTTCGAGCTGGTGGCCAAGTTCAACGGCCGCTTTTGGCGCGCGCGCATCGGCCATTCGCCGCTGGACGTGGTGGCCTGGCACGGCAACTACGCCCCCTACAAGTACGACCTGCGGCGCTTCAACGCGATCGGCTCGATCAGCTACGACCATCCGGACCCGTCGATCTTCCTGGTGCTGCAGGCGCCCAGCGACACGCCGGGCGTGGACTCGATCGACTTCGTGATCTTCGCGCCGCGCATCCTGTCGATGCAGGACACCTTCCGCCCGCCCTGGTTCCACCGCAACGTCGCCAGCGAGTTCATGGGGCTGATCGAGGGCGTGTACGACGCCAAGGCCGAGGGCTTCGCGCCCGGCGGCGCCTCGCTGCACAACTGCATGACCGGCCACGGCCCCGACGCCGAGACCTTCGAGAAGGCCAGCGCGGCCGACACCAGCAAGCCCGACTACATCGACCACACCATGGCCTTCATGTTCGAGACGCCGGCCGTGATCCAGCCCACGCGCGCCGCACTCGCGTCGCCGCTGCTGCAGCACGGCTACTACCGCTGCTGGCAGGGCCTGGCCAGGCACTTCGACCCCGCTAGGCGCTGACCCGCGCCGCGCTCCCACCGACCCGCAGGACCCGCCACACCCCA
This sequence comes from Pseudorhodoferax sp., assembly GCF_047601025.1. Taxonomy (NCBI): domain Bacteria; kingdom Pseudomonadati; phylum Pseudomonadota; class Betaproteobacteria; order Burkholderiales; family Comamonadaceae; genus Pseudorhodoferax; species Pseudorhodoferax sp. Next base: position 3,422,317 of record NZ_JASGJZ010000001.1, on the reverse strand, counting down.
TGACCATGCCCCTGAACGAAACCCACGACCCGTCGCTGACCAGCTGGGTCGCCTCGGCCAACGCGGCCGACACCGACTTCCCGATCCAGAACCTGCCGTTCGCGGTGTTCCGCCGCCGCGGCAGCGCCGAGGCCCTGCGCGTCGGCGTGGCGATCGGCGAGCAGGTCCTGGACCTCACGGCCGCCGTCCAGGCCGGCGTGTTCGACGGCGCGGCGCAGCGCGCGGCCCAGGCCGCCTGCGCCGACCGCCTGAACGCGCTGATGGCCCTGGGCGCGCCGGCCTGGTCCGCGCTGCGGCTGGCGCTGTCGCGCCTGCTGCGCACCGGCGCCGCGGCCCAGGCCCGCCTGGCTGGGGCGCTGGTGCCGCAGGCCGAGGCCGCGTACGCGCTGCCCGCGCGCATCGGCGACTACACCGACTTCTACATCGGCATCCACCACGCCACCGCGGTCGGCAAACAGTTCCGCCCGGACAACCCGCTGCTGCCCAACTACAAGTGGGTGCCGATCGGCTACCACGGCCGCGCCTCGTCCATCGTCGTCGGCGGCACGCCGGTGCGCCGGCCGAACGGCCAGACCAAGGGCCCGGCCGACGAGCAGCCCGCGTTCGGCCCGTCCAGGCGGATGGACTACGAGCTGGAGCTGGGCTTCCTGGTCGGCCCCGGCAATGCGCTGGGCGAGCCGATCCCGATCGCGCGCGCCGAGCAGCACCTGTTCGGCGCCGCGCTGTTCAACGACTGGTCGGCCCGCGACATCCAGCCCTGGGAATACCAGCCGCTCGGCCCCTTCCTGTCCAAGAACTTCGGCAGCACGCTGGCGCCCTGGGTCGTGACGATGGAGGCGCTGGCGCCGTTCCGCGCGCCGTTCGCCCACCCCGCGGGCGACCCGGCGCCGCTGCCCTACCTGGACTGCCCGGCCAACCGCAGCCAGGGTGGGCTGGACGTCCACCTGGAGGTCTGGCTGCAGTCCGCCCGCATGCGCGAGGCCGGCCAGGCGCCGCTTCGCCTGTCGCACGGCAACATGCGCGAGGCCGCCTACTGGACCGCCGCGCAGCTGGTCGCGCACCACACCGCCGGCGGCTGCAACCTGAACCCCGGCGACCTGCTGGGCTCGGGCACGCTGTCCGGGCCGGGCGCGGGGCAGAACGGCTCGCTGCTGGAGCTCACGCGCGGCGGCACGGAGCCGATCGCGCTGCCGAGCGGCGAGAGCCGGGGCTTCCTGGCCGACGGCGACACGGTGGAGCTGCGCGCCTGGTGCGAACGCGCCGGCGCGCGCCGCATCGGCTTCGGGGCGTGCAGCGGCACGGTGCTGCCGGCGCCGGCCGTGGCCGCGGCCTGAACGGGCGCCGCCTCACCCGCGCGGATGGTGGCGCGCGTGCAGCGCATGCAGCCGCTCGCGCGCCACGTGCGTGTAGATCGTCGTCGTCGAGATGTCCGCATGCCCCAGCAGCATCTGCACCGCGCGCAGGTCGGCGCCGTGGTTCAGCAGGTGCGTGGCGAAGGCGTGGCGCAGCGTGTGCGGCGACAGCGGCACGCGGATGTCGGCGGCCAGCGCGTACTTGCGGACCAGGCTCCAGAACATCACGCGCGACATGGCCTGGCCGGCCTGCGCGCCGCGCGAGGTCACGAACAGGTCCTCGCTCTGGCGGCCAGCCAGCAACTCGGGCCGGGCTTCGTGCAGGTAGCGCTCCAGCCATTCCTGCGCGAGCTCGCCGAACGGCACCAGGCGCTCCTTGCCACCCTTGCCGGTCACGCGCAGCACGCCTTCCTTCAGGCCGATCTGGAAGGTGCGCAGCGACACCAGCTCGGACACGCGCAGGCCGCTGGCGTACATCAACTCCAGCATCGCACGGTCGCGCAGGCCGAGCGGCGCCTGCACGTCCGGCGCGGCCAGCAGCGCCTCGACCTGGGCCTCGGTCAACGTCTTGGGCACGCGCAGCGGCTGGCGGGCCGATTGCAGGCGCAGCGTGGGATCCGCCGCGATCGCCCCTTCGCGCAGCGCCCAGCGGAAGTAGCGCTTGAACACCGTCAGCCGGCGGTTGGCCGAGGTGGCCTTGGTGCGCGCGTGGCGCGCCGCGAAATAGGCGTGCAGGTCGGCCTCACACGTCGCGTCCAGGCCCCGGCCGCCCTGCCCGGCGAGCCACTGCGCGTAGAGCGTCAGGTCGCGCCGGTAGGCGGCCAGCGTATTGCGGGCCAGCCCCTGCTCCAGCCACAGCGCGTCGATGAAGGCGTCGACGCGGCCCAGGCTGGCCGCGTCCGGGGCCGGCGCGGCGGTCACTCCAGCGTCAGCTTGGCGCTTTCGACGACCTTCTTGTAGACGTCGTACTCGGCCTTGATCTGGTCCGCGAACTGCTCGGGCGAGTTGCCGATGATCAGCGAGCCGGTCTCCTCGATGCGCTTGCGCACGGCCGGGTCTTCCAGCGCCTTGCGCACGCCGGCGTTGATCTTGTCGACGATCTCCTTGGGCAGGCCCTTGGGACCGAGGATGCCGTAGAAGGCCATGCGGTTCACCGGCTCCAGGCCGACTTCCTTGAAGGTCGGCACGTTGGGCAGCGACGCCAGGCGCTGCGGCGCGGCCACGACGATGGGCAGCAGCCGGTTGGACTGCACGAAGGGCAGCGTGGACGGCAGGTTGTCGAAGATCATCGGCACCTGGCCGGCCACGGTATCGTTCAGCGCCGGGCCGGCGCCGCGGTACGGGATGTGGGTGACGAACACGCCGGCCATGCCCTTGTACAGCTCCATCTGCAGGTGGCCGATGCCGCCGGTGCCGGACGACGCGTACGAATACTTGCCGGGCGACTTCTTCAGCTCGGCCACGAAGCCCTTGTAGTCCTTGCCCGGGAAGCTCGGGTTCACCGCGATGATGTTGGGCGTGGCCGCGATGTTGATGATGGGCGTGAAGTCGGTGATGGGGTTGTACGGCACCTTGGGGTTGATGGCCGGATTGGCCGCCGTGGTGGACACCGTGGCCACGCCGAGCGAATAGCCGTCGGGCGCGGAGCGCGCGGTCTCGGCCGCGCCGATGATGCCGCCACCGCCACCCCGGTTGTCCACCACGACGGGCTGGCCCAGCACCTTGCCCAGCGGATCGGCGATCACGCGGGCGATGATGTCGGTGGTCCCGCCCGGCGCGAACGGCACGACCAGCTTGATCGGCTTGGTCGGATAGGACTGGGCGAAGGCGGTACCGGCCGCGGCCAGCAGGGCGAGGGTGAAGACGGAACGGCGTTGCATCGAGGGAGGACTCCGCGTGAGGTGGATCGGAACCGGTGGCGGCGCTCGTGGCATCCGGCCGGCAAAAAAATTATAGGAGTCGCCTTCCGCGCTCCCTCCCCGCGCAAACCCCGCAACGCCGGCTGCTATTCTCGGCGCCCGCTTCGCCGCGCCGCCGGCGCAACCGCCCCGTGAACCACGCGCAACTGCTGATCCCGGACTTCTCGCTGATCCTGATCGGCTTCCTGCTGTGCCGCTACACGCCGATGGACCGCACCGTCTGGGGCTCGGTCGAGAAGCTCGTCTACTACGTGCTGTTCCCGGTGCTGCTGTTCCAGTCGGTGCTGCGCTCGCGCATCGACCTGGCGGCCACCTCGGACCTGATCCTGGCCGGCCTGCTGCTCGCGGCCAGCGGCATCGCGCTGGCCTACAGCCTGCCGCGCTGGCCCGGGCTGGGCCGGCACGTCGAGCGGCGCGAGCACGCCGGCGCCGCGCAGATCGGCTTTCGCTTCAACTCCTTCATCGCGCTGCCGCTGGCCGAGCGCCTGGCCGGCGCGCCCGGCGCGCTGGCGATGGCGGTGCTGATCGCGGTGTGCGTGCCGCTGTTCAACATCGCGGCCGTCTGGCCGATGGCGCGCGGCGCCAGCGCCAGCTTCGTGCGCGAGCTGCTGCGCAACCCGCTGATCATCGCCACCGCCAGCGGCCTGGCCGCCAACCTGGCCGGCCTGTCGATCCCGGCCTGGATCGAGCCGACGGCCACGCGCATCGGCGCCGCCTCGGTGGCGCTGGGCCTGATGGCGGCCGGCGCGGGCATGCAGTTCGGCCCGCTGGCGCGCGCCAAGGCGCTGGGCACCGGCCTGCTGGCGATCCGCCACCTGCTGCTGCCGCTGGTGGCGCTGGGGCTGGTGCTGGCGCTGCGCCTGCCGCCGGTGCAGGCCACGGTGCTGATGATCTTCTCGGCCCTGCCCACGGCGTCGAGCTGCTACGTGCTGGCCGCGCGCATGGGCTACAACGGGCCGTACGTGGCCGGCCTGGTCACGCTGTCCACGCTGGCCGGCATGCTGAGCCTGCCGTACGCGCTGGGCGTGCTGCGGCCGCTGGCCGGCTGAGACGGCGCCCGCGCCATCGATTCACGCAGCGGAACGGCCAGCAAGCGGGCCCGATGCACGGCCCATCCGCAGCGGTCACGCAGGCCGGTCCCCGGCATGGTCGGAATAGGCGGCCGGCCAGGTCGGCTTGCCATCGCAGCGCAGGCCCCATCCACGCAGGCGGGAGGTGTGGCCGATGCCGGGATTGAACGAGTTGGTCGGGTCCAGCTGCCGATAGAAGTCGGCCAGCGCGGGCTTGGCCACATAGAGATGGCCCACGTTGTGCTCGGCGGGGTATTCGGCACGCCGCGCATCGAAGAGCGTCCACAGCCGGTGTTCCGTCGCCAAGGGATCGACGCCCTTCCGGACGATGTAGTCCTGGTGGAAGACGTGGCAGAAGAAATGACCGTAGTACAGCTTGTGGACGACGTCCGGCTCCATCTCCGGCGGCAGCTTCTCCACCCACTCCCGGTCATTTCGCCGCAAGGCCACGTCCAGGGCCACGATGTCCTCCACGGCATGGCGATGCACCGCGCGGTAGCGGATTGCCGCTCCCGCGATCGCGAAGCGGTGGAGGAAGGCCTTGCGCCCCTCTTCGTCGGTGCACTCGAAGTACGCGCCGCTGCCGCTGCCCGAGAAATAGCGCGCCAGAAAACCGCGCGTGGCCTCCACCGTGTCGTTGGATACCCGCAGCAGCAGATGGTGTTCGTAGTGCTCGCGCCATTGCCGCATGCGTTCCGGCAGGTGGCGCGGCAGCAGGCGCGTGGCGGCCTGCAGAAAGCGGTCGGTCACCCCGTGCAGGCCGAACCGCTCGAAGAAGCCGTCGATTCGGCTCTTGAGCGCGAATGCGGCCGGCACCCGGGCCGTGCCGAGGCGGTCGATGAGCAGGAAGGTGTCCTTGCCGTAGCGTTCGCCGATGTCGTAGGCGTCGCGGTGGATGTATTCGCCCGCGATCGGCAGCCGTGGCAACGACGTCAGCAACTGCCGGCGAACCTCGGTGAGGTCGTTCGGATCGTTGCTGCCGATGTAGAAGACGGTGCTCGGCTCCTTCGGGAACGTGTCGAGGCGAACGGCGAAAAGACAGAGCCTGCCGGCGGAACCCGACGCCTCGAAGAGCCGCGAGGGGTCCGCATTGAAGCGCGCGGGCGTGTCGGCATCGACGGCCCGGACATCCTCGGCATAGCGCGGATCGGAGGCCGCGCGCGTCGTGCCGCACACGATGTCCGCTTCCGTGTAGAGGCCACGCTGCAACCGCGTGAGGATTTCCTCCGGCGTACTGCCAAGATCGATGCCGAGATGGTTGACCAGGTGCAAGGCGCCATCGGCCCGCACCTGCGCATACAAGGCCAGTTCCGTGTAGGCCGGGCCGCGGCGCACCAGGGCGCCGCCCGAGTTGTTGCATACGCCGCCGAGAACCGACGCTCCGATGCACGACGAACCGATGACCGAATGCGGCTCGCGGCCCAGGGGTGCCAGCGTCTTTTCCAGGCGATCCAGGGTCGCGCCCGGCAGGCAGATGACCTGCGCTCCGCCGCCGATCACCTGGATGCCCGTGATCCGCAGCGTGTTGATCAGCACCACCTCGCGGTCGTAGCCATCCCCGTCGGGCGTCGATCCACCGGTCAGGCCGGTGTTGGCCGCCTGCATGATCACGATGCATCCGGCGGCGATCGAAGCCTCGAGCACCTGCCATTGCTCCCATAGCGTCCCCGGCCGAACCACGGCAAGCACCGCGCCTTCCCCCGTACGGTGGCCCTTGCGAAAGCGGCGCGTCTCTCCGGCACCGGTCAGCACATGCGAACGGCCGACGATGCGGCGCAACCGCTGGAGAAGGCTCTCTCGATCCACGCAAGCGGATTCGACCAGCCGTTCCCCGGCGGCACTGGACTTGATCATTGCATCCTCACAAGGCGATCGGTGGCGACGCGCACGCGCGTCTCGCGTCGGCGACTGGAATCCTGGAGGCGGGCGCCGATCGACACGGGCGCCGCGCCACCGCGGCGTGGTTCAACCGACGGGCCTCAACCGTTCCAGGTACTGGCGAGCGCGGGCGACATAGTCGCGGGCATTGCCCACCAGCTTCTCCATGTCCTCGGCGCTCAATTGCCGGATTGCCTTCGCCGGCGCTCCGACGATCAGCGACCCGTCCGGGAAGACCTTCCGTTCGGTCACGACCGCGCCAGCGGCGACCAGGCAGTTCCTGCCGATCACCGCTCCGTTGAGCACGATGGCCTGGATGCCGATCAAGGAACCTTCCCCCACCGTGCAGCCGTGCAGCATGGCCTGGTGACCCACGGACACGTCGGCAGCGATGTGCAGCGGGAACCCTGGATCACTGTGGAGCACCGCTCCATCCTGGATGTTGGTCCCGTCGGCCACGAAGATGGGCTCGTTGTCCGCTCGAATCACCGCCTGCGGCCAGACGCTGCAACCTTTGCCAAGGCGGACCTGTCCGATCACGGTGGCGCTTTCCGCAACGTATGCGGAGGCATCGACAAGGGGCGTCAGCTCGCCCAGTGCATAGATGGTCATGGGAGACTCCACGGAGATTGTGTTACTTGAGGAAACCCAGGGAGATCCACGGCACTGCGGCAATCACGAGAATGCCCAACAGCAGCGCGATCATGTAGCCCACGATGGGGCGGACGCCGGAATCGGGATTGACGCGCGTGATGGCGCAGGCCGCGTAGTAGCCGACCCCCAGGGGCGGCGCGAACAGGCCGAGGCCCATCGACAGAATGACGACCATCGCATAGTGCACTTCGTGGACACCCAGCTGCCGGGCGATCGGAAACAGCAGCGGACCGAAGAGCACGATGGCGGGAATGCCTTCGAGCACGGCGCCCAGCACCGCGAAGGCCAGGATGGACACCAGCAGGAAGCCCAGCGCGCCGCCGGGGATTGCCTGCATCATCGTCGCCAGCCCCTCCGAGAAGCCGAACTGCGTGAGCCCCCAGGCCATGGCCGTGGCCGTGCCGATGATGAACAGGATGGCCCCGGACAGCGATGCGGTACTGACCAGCATCCGTCCCAACTGGCTCCACGCGAACTGGCGGTAGAACAACAGCCCTGCGAGCACGCTGTACACGATGCCGAGAGTCGAGACTTCCGTCGCCGTCGCCACGCCCTCCACGACGGCCGCGCGGATGACGAAAGGCAAGGCTATCGCGGGCAAGGCCACCAGGAACAGCTTGAGCACGTCCTTGCGGGGAACGCGCGGCACCTGGCTCAGATCCTCGTGCCGGTACCGCAGCCACACCACGCCGCACAGCAGCGCTCCCAGCACGACGGCCGGCAGCAGCCCGCCCGTGAACAGCGCGGCGATGGAAACGCCGGTCACCGACCCCACCGTGATCAGCACCAGGCTCGGCGGCACGGTTTCCGTCTGGGCCCCCGTGGCGGACAGCAGCGCCACGAGGTCGCCCTCCTTCGCGCCCCTGCGCTTCATCTCCGGGAACAGCGCCGGTGCGATGGCCGCCATGTCGGCCACCTTCGAGCCCGAGATGCCGGACACCAAGTACATGGCGCCGACCAGCACATAGCACAGGCCACCCCGCACGTGCCCCAGCAGGCTGGCCAGGAATCCGATCATGGCCTTCGCCATGCCCGTCATCTCGATCAGCAGGCCGAGGAACACGAACAGCGGCACGGCCAGCAGCATCAGGTGCGACATGCCCTCGTCCATCCGGCCCACCAGCACCGGCAGCGGCGTGCCGGTCGATAGCGCCACGTAGCCGAAGGTGGCCAGGCCGAACGCGAAGCCGATCGGCACGCCGGCGAAGACGCAGGCGGCCGTCACGCCGAAGAAGAAGATCAGCAGGTTCGCATTGCCAAGGTCCTGGAACAGCGGCCGCGCAAGCCAGAATGCGCAGACCACCGCCGCGACCACGGCGACGGCGACGATCCGGTCCTTGACGCTGGAGACCAGCATCATCCGCAGCAGCGCGAACAGCCCCATCAGCGCGATGCCGGCCGGCAGCGCCCCGGCCTTCCAGGCGTTGGAGATCTCCAGCGCGGGCGTCGTGATGACGAGCTCATCGCTCGCGTATTCCCAGGAAGGCCAGGCCGCGATGGCCAGGAGCGCCAGGCACGCCGCGATCGCCACCGCTTCGAGCAGCGCCTGTCCCCGTGGGCTCAGCTTGCTGACCAGGGCCGTCATGCGCATGTGCTCCGATCGGCGCAGCGCGCACACGGAACCCAGCATCGCGAGCCAGATGAAGAGGATCGACGCGAGCTCGTCCGACCAGACGAGCGGGCTGTGGAACACGAAGCGCGCGATCACGCCCCAGAGGAGAATGACGATCTCCACGAGCACCAGCAGCGCCGCCGCTGCATCGACGACGGCTCCGAGAACACGCTCGGCGCGGCGCACTGGCGAATCGGTCTCCTGGTTCAAGCCGAGGTCCCGGCCATCGGATTCCTGTGCGGCCGCACTCATGATGCGCTCCGCCACTGTGGCTGCCGCGCTGGCAGCGAGGTTGTTTGCATGATCGGCATGCTTGTCTCCTGACCCATGTGAGTTGTGCGTGCAGGCCCTGGGGCCCGCAGCGCTGTCAATCGAGTGGCGCGTCCGCGCCCTTTCCTTGCGGCAGCTCGAGACCGGGGAAGGTCTTGATGACCGCCGTGTCGTCTTCCGAGCCCAGGCCCGCGCTCGATGCGTTCGCGAACATCTGGTAGGCGGTGGACGTCAACGGAAGCGGGAACTGGCTCTCCCTCGCCAGGTCCAGCACGAGGCCCAGATCCTTGACGAAGATGTCCAGCGCCGTGTGCGGCGGCGAGTAGTCGCCCTGCACGATGCGCGGGACCCGGTCGCTGAAGGCCCAGGAGTTGCCCGCGCTGGACTTGATGACGTCGTACAGCAGCGCGGGATCGACGCCTTCGCGCAGGCCCAGCGCCATCGCCTCCGCTGCGGCGGCGATCTGGACGCCGACCAGGAGCTGGTTGATGATCTTGATCTTCGACGCGATGCCGAGCTGGGGACCGAAGCGATACACCTTGGTGGAGATCGCCTCCAGCACCGCATTGCAAATGCCATAGGCAGCTTCTGCCCCGGAGGTCAGCAGTGTCAGGCGGCCCTCGGCAGCGCCTTTGATGCCTCCGCTCACCGGCGCTTCGATGAGATGCACGCCCGCCGCATCGAGTTGCCGCCCCAGGTCATGCATGAAGCTCGGCGGCACCGTCGCGCATGACACCACCACCGAGCCAGGGCGCATGCGTTGCACGGCACCCTGCTCCCCGTGGAGCACGCTGGACACCTGCTTGGCGTTCACGACGAACAGCAGCAGGGTGTCGCACGATGAGGCGGTATCCGCCGGCGAGGCATGTGCCACGCCGCCTGCCGCGCTCAGCGACTCGAGGGCCTGCGGGCGCACGTCGCAGCCATGTACCGTGAACCCCTTGGCCAGGAGCGTCCGCGCCACGCCCAGCCCCATCGCGCCGAGGCCGACGACTCCGACGTCCTTCATGCCGCCCCCCCGGGAATGTCACCGCGCTCCACGAGGATCCGCTTCACATCCTTCTTCGTCACCTTGCCGTAGCCGGACTTCGGCAGCGCGTCCCAGAAGAAGAACTGCCGCGGCCAGCGATAACGCGCGCAGCGGCCATCGAGATGCCGAAGGAGCTCCGTGTCCCCGACGGGCTGCGTCCCTTCCTTGCGGACGATGACCGCGACACCGATCTCGCCCCACTTGGGATCCGGCACGCCCAGGACCGCGACTTCTGCGACACCGGGGTGCATGAGCAGAATCTCTTCCACTTCACGCGGGTACACATTGGATCCGCCCGAGATGTACATGTCGGACTCGCGGCCGGTGATGTACAGCAGCCCCCGGTCGTCCAGCCGCCCGAGGTCGCCGGTATGGAACCAGCCGCCCCGCAGCGCCTTCTCCGTCGCGTCGGGATTGGCGTGGTAGCCGGCGAACACGGCCGGTCCCCTGCAGCAGATCTCGCCCACCGTGCCCACCGGAACGCGCTGCAGCTGCTCGTCGAGGATGGCGACTTCCATGCCGACGCGGGGCCTGCCGCAGGAGCCGACGTTCGCGTCCGGATCATCGTCGTCGGCGGAATGCATCGCCGGCGGCAGGACCGTGATGCACCCGGTCACTTCGCCCAGGCCGAAATACTGGACCAGCACCTTGCCCAGCTTCTGCAGGGCCAGCTTCTGGTCCTCCCGGTACATGGGGGCGCCGGCATAGATGACGTACCGCAGCGAGCTGTGGTCGTACCGGTCGACGGACGGATGCTCCACCAGCATCTTGACGATCGTAGGCACGGTGAAGAGGTTGCTCACGCGGTGCGTCTGCACCAACTGCCAGAAGACCTCCGGGTCCAGTTTCTCGCCCGGGGGCAGCACCGTGGCCGCGCCTCGCGCCACGTTGAGCAGCGCGTGGATCCCGGCGCCATGGGACAGCGGCGCGACGGCGATGGAGCAGTCGCGCTCCGTGGTTCCCGGAATCAGGTCGGCCAGGTGGTTGGTGACCACGAACGCCATCTGGCCATGCGTCAGCACCCCCGCCTTCGGCTTTCCGGTCGTCCCGGAGGTGTAGAAGAACCACAGCGGATCGTCGTAGCCGACCGTGGCAGGCTCCGGCTGGGCGCCACGGTGGCGCTCCACGAGTTCCTCGTACCCGTGCTCGCCCGGGCGCGGCGAGCCGATGCAGACGACATGCTCGACAGCGGCCGACGCGGCGCGGACCGCTTCCACATGGTCGGCGAAGTCGGCCTCGTAGAGCATGGCCCTGGCGCCGCTGGACGCCCCCAGGTAGGCCACCTCGGGCGGCGTCAAGCGGTAGTTCGTCGGCACCCACACGCAACCCAGGCGGAACGCGACCCAGCAGCTTTCGAAGAGCTGCAGGTTGTTGCGCGACTGCACCAGGATCCTGTCGCCCTGGCGCAGGCCGAGTGCGCGCAGCGCGGCCACCATGGCGTCGACGCGCTGATCGATCTCGCGCCAGGTCCACCGCTGCTGCCCCTGGATGACACCGCTGTGCCCGGGGAACAGCTGCGCCGTCTGGCGCAGCAGCGACCCGAGGTTCATCACCTGCGCCGCGTTCATGCCGCCTCCAGGATGCTCAGGTAGTTCGCGACGGCGGCCCCGCCCATGTTGAAGACCGCCCCGAGGCCGGCACGCGGGATCTGCATCCCGCCCGCCTCTCCGGCCAGCTGCATGGCCATCATGACGTGCTGCGACACGCCCGTGGCACCGATCGGATGGCCACGGGACTTCAGCCCGCCGGAAGGATTCACCGGCAGCCTGCCGTCCTTGGCCGTGACTCCGTCCAGGATCGCGCGCGCGCCCTGCCCGTGCGGGGCCAGGCCCATGGCCTCGTACTCGAGCAGTTCGGCGACCGTGAAGCAGTCATGCGTCTCGACCACGTGCAGATCGGCCAGCGCGACGTCGGCCTGGTACAGGCCGCGCGACCAGGCGAGCGCCGCGCCTTCGAAGCGCGTGGGATCGCGGCGCGACAGCGGCAGGAACTCGTTGACCTGCGTACGCGACCGCCAGCGGATCGCGCTGTCCCCCGGCCGGGGCGCCATGGACAGCACCAGCGCCGCGGCGCCGTCCGACACCAGCGAGCAGTCGGAGCGCTTCAGCGGGCCGGCGACCAGCGGGTTCTTCTCGGACACGTTGCGGCAGAAGTCGAATCCGAGGTCCCGCCGCATGTGGGCATAGGGGTTGTCCACCCCGTTGCGGTGGTTCTTCGCCGAGATGGCGGCGAGCGCGTCCGACTGATCGCCGAATCGCTCGAAGTACCGGGCGGCGATGTTGCCGAAGACGCCGGCGAAGCCGCCGGGCTTGCCGCCTTCCTCCTTCACGTATGAGCACTTCAGCAACACGTCGCCGATCTGCGCGCTCGGCAGCGTGTTCATCTTCTCGAAGCCCACGACGAGCGCGCGCTGGACGCGCCCGCTCTGCAGCGCGTCCAGCGCGGCCCAGATGGCCGCGGAGCCGGTGGCGCAGGCGTTTTCCACGCGAACGGCGGGCGTATGGCGGAACTCAGGCATCGCGACGCCGGCCAGCGACGCGCTGAAGTCCTGGGGAACGAAGCCGGCATTGAAGGTACCGACGAAGATGCCGTCGATATCCGCCGCCTCGACGCCGGCGCGCTCCAATGCGGGATGCACCGCATCTCGAAACAGTTGCTCCAGATCGGCCTGGTCGAGCTTGCCGAACGGGGTGTGACCCCAGCCAATGATGTGTGGTACGGACATCGAACGTCTCCTCGTTGAAAACCAGTAGGAAGGAATCAGGCCAGCTTGCCGACGGCGGCTTCCAGCCGCTCCCAGGCTTCGCCGCCGAACTTGGATTTCCACTCCGCATAGAACTTGGCTTCCTGCAGCGCGGCGCGGAATGCGGCCGAGTCCGGCTTGTTGAATGCCAGGCCTTTGGCCGTCAGTTCCTGTTGCAGTGACACGGCCAGCTTCTCGCTGTCTTGGCGCTGGGCCATCGCGGCATCGTTGAGATGCTTGTTGACGATTTCGCGCAACGGCTCGGGAAGCGCCTCGAAGGCACGCTTGTTCCCCAGCAGCCAATAGCCGTCCCAGCCATGGTTGGTCAATGCGCAGGACTTCTGCACCTCGTAGAGCTTGGCGGTCGCGATGATGGCCAGCGGGTTTTCCTGGGCCTCGACCACCCGGGTCTGCAGGGAGCTGTAGAGCTCGTTGAAGTTGATCGGCGTCGGGGCTGCCTTCAACGCCTTGAACAGGGACACCAGCAGCGGCGCCGGCGGGACGCGGATCTTCAGGTCGACCAGGTCGCGCGGGCCGGCGATGGGCTTGTTGGACGTGATCTGGCGGAAGCCGTTGTCCCAGACCTTCTCGAAGCAGACGAGATTCGCCTTGGCGATGTGCGAACGGATGTATTGCCCGAGATCCGCGTCCATCGCCTTCCAGACGGAGGGATAGTCGGGAAAGATGAAGCCGACGCTGTTGAGTGAAGCCATCGGCACGAGATTCGCGAGGATCAGCCCCGGCAGCGTCAGGAACTGGATGCCGCCAGAGCGGACCTGGCTGAGCATGTCCGTGTCCGAGCCGAGCTGCCCGCTGGGAAACACGCGGATGTTGACCTTGCCGCTGGTCTCGGCCCTGATCTTCTCGGTGGCCTCGTTCAGGCGGATCGCGATCGTGTGCGTCACCGGCACATTGGTGCCCAGCTTGTAGTTGAAGGCGCCGGCTTGCGCCAAGGCTGTGCGGCCAGCAATGCCGACCAGTCCGGCGGCGCCGGTGGCCTTCAGCACGCTACGTCGAGAAGCGTTCATAGGTTCATCTCCTGTGGTTGTGAAAAAGGGGGGCAGCGAAGAGGCGGTCAGGCGCAGCACGCGGCCAGACCGCCGAGGACGACCAGCGTCGCCCTCGTGATGGATCGGGCGTCGCCGCACGCCCGGAACAGGCCCCGAACACGCGGGTCGGGTGGCTGGCCGTGGCTGCCGGCCCCGGTGCCGATCACCATGCCGTCGTTCCCGCATCTGGCCATGTCTCGTCCTTTGATCTTGTAGATTGGATCAATATATGAACCTTTTGGATTCACCCATCAGGCTCTGTATGGGATCGATGGTAGACAAACTGGCGCCATCCCATTCATGAAATTGCAGGAGTTTCTGCATTTTCCGGTTCACTATGTGCCCCACTCTGTTGGGGTTTTCATGCTCAAATGGTCCTATATATGAACCAATCAGGATTGCATGATCGCTGTGGAACCCGCCATCCGCCGGTCAGCGCGATGGAGACGGCCGCAGCGGCCGCTCACGCCACTTGCCGAGGCGTGCTGCCAGCACTGCGCAGGCCTCTCGTGCCACCGCAGGACTGAACGCGAACCCGGCGCACGTGCAGCAGCGATCGCGTCGAACTGCAGCGCGGTGCGCTCCTGGGAGCCATGGGGGTTTCAGGCCGAACGGGCCCGCGGCGCCTGCAGGCGGGCTTCACCGCAGGCGAGTACGTCAGAGGCGCCGAACACGCGCAGGGCTCAGCGCCGCCGTGGCGGCGGCCCGGGCGCCCTCCGGGCGACCAGGCGACCGCTTGTCACGAGGCCTTTTCGGCCGCTTGCTGCTGGGTGAGGTCTTGACTCGCCTGCATCAGGCGGTTGCCGAGGTAGATTCCCTTGGCGCCTTCGATCCGGGACCTGATGGCGGCGATGCTGATCGATGCGACCGGCCGGCCTTCGAAGTCGTAGACGGGCACGCCCACCGCCCAGCTGTCTTCGAGCACCAGGCCGGGATTGATGCAGTAGCCGTTCTCGCGCGTCTCCTGGATCAGACGCCGGATGGCCTGGTCGGTACAGCGCGGGAACTGCGTGCTGCGGACCGGAGCCGTGCGCCGCAGGGCATCTTCGATCTCGTCGTCCGACAAGGCGGCGAGCAGCGCGGCCGCCCCCGCTCCGACGCCCAGGGGCCACCGGTCGCCGGCCTTCACGAGCTGGTTCTTGATGGGGAAGTAACCCTCGTCGCGAGACAGGCAAATGGTCTCGCAGCCGTGCAGCACCGAGAAAAACACGGTGTCGCCGGACTCGTTGGCCAAGCCCCGCAGGGTCGGCGCGACCAAACGCTGCAGCTGATAGCTGTCCTCGGCCGCCAGGCCGACCGCAAATGCCTCGGGGCCCAGCCGGTAGCGGCCGGATTGCCGGTCGTGCAACACGAAGCCCTCGTCGACCAGCGTCTTCGTCAAACGAATCACCGTGGCCTTGTTCAGCTCCAGCCGGCGCGTGATCTCGAGCATCCGCAGGCCGGACGGCCCGACCTGCGTGAGCAGGCGCAAGACAGCCAGGCCACGCCGAAGCGTCTGTGCACCGACCGTCATCGGCACCTCGATCTCCTCACGCATGTTGCCTCCCGAGATAGTCCGCCATGTGAACCAAGCGACCAGTACGCCCGATACCCAAGTGTCGAAATATGGACCTGTCCCAGCACTTGACTGCCCGGAAATCGCCCAATGACCCGCCTTCCGGCACGCGGTTTCCTGGCAGCCCGGCCCGGAGCCCGGCGCAGCACTGGTTTATATAGCAGACCTGCACCATGCCGCCGACCCGCGCGCAGCCGCCACGGCATGGCGCCGTGGCCAGCCGGGCTGGACGGATCGCAGGCCCCCCCGGCGACGGGCGTGGCAGGCGCCGGGCAGGCACGCCGCCCGCGCGGCAGGCCGGACTCAGGCGGTCTCGGCGAACAGTTCGCGGCCGATCAGCATGCGCCGGATCTCGCTGGTGCCGGCGCCGATCTCGTACAGCTTGGCGTCGCGCCACAGGCGTTCGACCGGGAAGTCCCTGGTGTAGCCCACGCCGCCCAGCGCCTGGATCGCCTCGCCGGCCATCCAGGTCGCCTTTTCGGCCGAGTACAGGATGGCGCCGGCCGCGTCCTTGCGGAAGCTGCGCGCGTGGCCGGCGCGGTCGGCCGCCTGGCCCACGGCGTAGACGTAGGCGCGCGTGGCCTGCCAGGTGCTGTACATGTCGGCGAGCTTGCCCTGCATCAGCTGGAACTCGCCGATGGGCTGGCCGAACTGCCGGCGCTCGTGCACGTAGGGCACGACGGCGTCCATGCAGGCGGCCATGATGCCCAGCGGTCCGCCGGACAGCACGGCGCGCTCGTAGTCCAGCCCGCTCATCAGCACCCTGGCGCCCATGCCTTCGCCGCCCAGCACGTTCTGCTCGGGCACCTCGCAGTTGTCGAAGAACAGCGGGTAGGTGTTGCTGCCGCGCATGCCCAGCTTGTCCAGCTTGGCGCCGGCGGTGAAGCCGGGGAAGCCCTTCTCGACGATGAAGGCCGTCATGCCGCGCGCGCCCAGCTCGGGCTCGGTCTTGGCGTAGATCACCAGCGTGTCGGCGTCGCCGCCGTTGGTGATCCACATCTTGCCGCCGTTGAGCACGTAGTAGCCGTCCTTGCGGTCGGCCCGCAGCTGCATGCCGACCACGTCGGAGCCGGCGCCGGGCTCGCTCATGGCCAGCGCGCCCACGTGCTCGCCGCTGACCAGCCTGGGCAGGTACCTGGCCTTCTGCGCGGCGCTGCCATTGCGGTGGATCTGGTTCACGCACAGGTTGGAGTGCGCGCCGTAGGACAGGCCGACCGACGCCGAGGCGCGCGAGACCTCCTCCATGGCCACGATGTGGGCCAGGTAGCCCAGGCCGGTGCCGCCGTATTCCTCCCCGACCGTCATGCCGTGCAAGCCCAGCGCGCCGAGCTTGGCCCACAGGTCCCGCGGGAACTGGTTGTCGCGGTCGATCGCGGCGGCGCGCGGCGCGATCTCCTCGGCGCAGAAGGCGGCGACGGCGTCGCGCAGCGCATCGATGGTCTCGCCCAGGCCGAAGTCCAGGCCGGGCAGGTGGGAGGTGGGCATGCGGGAGTCTCCTGAAGGAAGGCGGGATGCCGGGCCGCAGCTTACGCCGATGCAGCGGACACTTGGCGCCACAATGGTTGCCGATCGTGCCACGCCCATGACGCCCAGAACGCCTCCCGGCGCGGCCCGCGCCGCCACGCCGATGGCCTTCGTGCAGGCCATCGTGCAGGGCTACGAACGCCACGGCCGCGACCCGGCGGCGGCGCTGCGCGCGGTACAGATCGCGCCGCACGAGCTGGCCCGCCCCGGTGCACGCGTGACGGCCGCGCAGTTCGAGGCGCTGAGCGCGCACGCGATGCAGGAGCTGGACGACGAGGCCCTGGGCTGGTTCGGCCGCCGCCTGCCCTGGGGCAGCTACGGCATGCTGTGCCGCGCCTCGCTGACCGCGCCGGACCTGGGCGTGGCGCTCAAGCGCTGGTGCCGCCACCACCGGCTGCTGGTGGACGACGTGCTGCTGCACCTGCAGGTGGCGGGCGGCGTCGCCGAGCTGTCGATCGAGGAACGGCGGGACCTCGGGCCGCTGCGCGAGTTCTGCCTGGTGTCGCTGCTGCGCTTCGCGCACGGCTACGCCAGCTGGGCCATCGACTCGCGGCTGCCGCTGCTGGAGGCCAGCTTCCCGTTCGCGCCGCCGCCGCATGCCGAGGCCTACCCGCTGATGTTCCCCGGCCGCGTGCGCTTCGGCACGGCGCGGGCCGGCTACCGCTTCGACGCGCAGTACCTGGCGCTGCAGCTGGTGCGCGACGAGCCCGCGCTGCGCAGCATGCTCGGCCGCGCGCTGCCGCTGACGGTGCTGCCGTACCGGCGCGACCGGCTGCTGGGCCGGCGCGTGCGCACGCTGCTGCGCACGCAGGCCGAGGCCGGTACCGCCGAGGCGGTGGCCGCGCTGCTGCACGTGTCCACGCGCACGCTGCACCGCCAGCTGCAGGCCGAGGGCCTGTCGCTGCAGGGGCTGAAGGACCAGGTGCGGCACGAGCAGGCGGCCGAGCTGCTGCGCCGCACCCGGCGCTCGATCCAGCAGATCGCGCTGGCGGTGGGCTTTCGCAACGAGAAGAGCTTCGCCCGCGCGTTCCGGCAGTGGACCGGCATGGCGCCGGGGGCGTTCCGCGCGGCGCAGGGCGACCGTCAGTCCGGCGCGCCGCCCTCGCCCTGATCCAGCGCCCAGGCCACGTGCTCGCGCACCAGCGCGCTGGGATGCCCGGCGCGCGCCTGCAGCGCGCCGCGCAGCGCCGGCCGCTCGCCGTCGCCCGACGCGCGCAGCGCATTGCCCAGCGCCACGGCGATGTTGCGCAGCCAGCGCTCGTGGCCGATGCGGCGGATCGGGCTGCCTTCGGTGCGGCGCAGGAATTCGTCCTCGCTCCAGCCGAACAGCTGCACCAGGGTGCTGCCGACCAGCCCTTCGCGCACGTCGAAGTCCGCCAGCGTCGCGGTGCGCGCGAACTTGTTCCAGGGGCAGGCGAGCTGGCAGTCGTCGCAGCCGTAGATGCGGTTGGCCAGCAGCGGGCGCAGCGGCGCCGGGATCGCCCCCGGATGCTCGATCGTGAGGTAGGAGATGCAGCGCCGCGCATCCAGCCGGTGCGGCGCGACGATGGCCCCCGTGGGGCAGGCGGCGATGCAGGCGCTGCAGCTGCCGCAGTGCGCGCCCACCGGCGCGCTGGCCGGCAGCGCGATGTCCAGGTAGATCTCGCCGAGGAAGAACATCGAGCCGCCGCCGCGGTCCAGCACCAGCGTGTGCTTGCCGCGCCAGCCCTGGCCGCTGCGCGCGGCGAGCTCGGCCTCCAGCACCGGCGCCGAATCGGTGAACACGCGAAAGCCCAGCGGGCCGACCTCGTCGGCGATGCGCTCGGCCAGCTTCTGCAGCCGCGCGCGCAGCACCTTGTGGTAGTCGCGGCCGCGGGCGTAGACCGAGACGATGGCCTCGCCGGGGCGCTGCAGGCGCGCCAGCTCGCGCGCCTGCCAGTCGGGCGGCGTGCCGCGCGGCAGGTAGTCCATGCGCGCGGTCAGCACGCTGAGCGTGCCCGGCACCAGCTCGGCCGGGCGGGCGCGCTTCATGCCGTGCGCGGCCATGTAGCCCATCTCGCCGTGGAAGCCCTGCGCCAGCCAGGCCGCAAAACCCGGCTCTGCCGACGACAAATCCACGGGGGCCACGCCGATTTGGGAGAATCCCAGCGCGCTGGCCCAGCCCCGGATGCGGGACACCAGCTGGAGAGCATCGATCTGAACCACAGCAGCCGCCACCCGCCGATTGTAGAAACCGCCCTCCGGGCAAATGCCCTCCGGGCGGACGGCGGCGCCCCTCCCTCCCCCGACACCTTGACCCTGCACTGGCCTGACGAAGCGGCCACGGCCGCATTTGCGGCGCGGCTCGCACAACTGCCCGGCACCGCCGCGGCCTTCATCGCGCTGCACGGCGACCTGGGCGCCGGCAAGACCACGCTGGTGCGCCACCTGCTGCGCGCGCTCGGCGTGCAGGGCCGCATCAAGAGCCCGACCTACGCCGTGGTGGAGCCGCACCGCGTGGACGCGCGTGAACCGGCGCTGGACGCCTGGCACTTCGACTTCTACCGTTTCGACGACCCGCGCGAGTGGGAGGACGCCGGCCTGCGCGACCTCTTCGCCAGCCCCGGCCTGAAGCTCGCGGAATGGCCGGCCAAGGCCGGCGCGCTGCTGCCGGTGCCGGACCTGGACATCGCCATCGCGCCGCGCGACGATGACAGCCGCGACGCCACCGTGACCGCGCGCTCCGCGCTCGGCCGCACGCTGCTGCAGGGGCTGGCGCCATGAGCGCCGGCCGGCCCCCCCAAGGTGCCCGCCCCGCAGCAGCCGCCCGTGCGGGCGAAGGCACGCCGATGAAGCGCCGCCGCGTACTGGGCCTGGGCCAGGGCGCCCTGGTGCTGCTGCTGGGCGTGACCCACGCCGCGCGCGGCGCCGGCATCGTGGCCGTGCGCGTCTGGCCGGCGCCGGAATACTCGCGCGTGACCCTCGAATCCGACGTGCCGCTGGTCACCCGGCAGACCTTCGTGCCCGAGCCGCCGCGGCTGGCCGTGGACATCGAGGGCATCGAGCTAGATGCCGCGCTGCGCGAGCTGGTCGGCCGCGTGCAACCGGACGACCCGAACATCGAGCGCATCCGCGTGGGCCAGAACCAGCCCGACGTGGTGCGGCTGGTGATCGACCTCAAGCGCGCGGCCTCGCCGCAGGTGTTCTCGCTGGCGCCGGTGGCTGCCTACAAGTACCGGCTGGTGCTGGACCTGTACCCGGCCCACACCGAGGACCCGCTGCAGGCTCTGATCGACGAGCGCCTGCGCGAGGCCCCGGGCAGCGCGGCCCCCTCCTCGCCGGATGCGCTGGACGCGCTGGTCGCCCGCCACAGCGGCCCCGAGCTGACGCCCTCGCCGCCGCCCGGCCGGGTCAGGCCGCTGCCGGGCCCCGGCGATACCGCGCGCCCGCCCTCGCCCGCGCTGCCGCACGGCACGCTGGCCGCCGCGCCGACGAAGCCGCCGCCGCCACCGGCCCTGCCCCCCGCGCAGCCGGCCCGGCCCAGCCGCACCGACCGGCTGATCATCGTGGCGCTGGACCCGGGCCACGGCGGCGAGGACCCCGGCGCGATCGGCGCGCGCGGCACGCGCGAGAAGGACATCGTGCTGCGCATCGCGCACAAGCTGCGCGAGCGCATCAACGCCAGCAGCGTCAACGGCAACCCGATGCGTGCCTTCCTGACGCGCGACGCCGACTTCTTCGTGCCGCTGGGCACGCGCGTGCAGAAGGCCCGCCGCGTGCAGGCCGACCTGTTCATCAGCATCCATGCCGACGCCTTCACCACGCCGGACGCGCGCGGCGCCAGCGTGTTCGCGCTGAGCCAGCGCGGCGCCAGCAGCTCGGCCGCGCGCTGGCTGGCCAACAAGGAGAACGAGGCCGACCTGATCGGCGGCGTGAACGTGCAGGCGCACGACGCCCACGTGCAGCGGGCGCTGCTGGACATGAGCACCACCGCGCAGATCAACGACAGCCTGAAGCTGGGCAGCGCCGTGCTCGGCGAGATCGGCGGCATGGCGCGGCTGCACAAGCCGCGCGTGGAGCAAGCCGGCTTCGCGGTGCTGAAGGCGCCCGACATCCCGAGCGTGCTGGTCGAGACGGCCTTCATCAGCAACCCGGACGAGGAAGCCCGCCTGCGCACCGACGCCTACCAGGACGACCTGGCCGACGCGATCATGCGCGGCATCCGCGGCTACTTCGCGAAGAACCCGCCGCTGGCGCGCAACCGCTCCGTGTGAGGCACTGCCTGCGGGCGCCGCCCACGGCGGGCGGCGGCCATGGCCTACAGGCGCGCGCCGCCTGCGGGCCTACAGTGCAGGCACAGGCCCTCGGGGCCCGGCATCGCAACGACATGACGAGGTGACGACATGATCAAGACCCTCCTGGCCGTGACAGCCGCTTCGGTGATCGGGCTGACCGGCTGCGGCACCAACCCCACCAGCGCCCAGGTCGGCACGGGCGTGGGCGCGGTGGCCGGCGGCGTGGTCGGCAATGCGGTGTTCGGCAGCACGCTGGGCACCGTGGGCGGCGCGGCCGCCGGCGCCCTGGTCGGCAACGAGGTCGGCAAGCGGCGCGACCAGAACCGCTGAAGCCCGGCCGGGCCTGCGCGCTGCCGGGGGCTCAGGAGCTTTCCGGCAGCTTCACGGCCTGGCACTGGATGGCGCCGCCGCTGCTGTGGTGGCAGGCGACGGCGCGGCCCGTGGCCGGATCGTGGAACCAGGCCGTGCTGCCGTTGCCGCTGGCGGACACGCCCATCGGCTGCAGGCTGGGATTGGCGCGGATCTGCGACTGCGCCGCGGGCAGCAGCACGGCGCCGAGCGCCACGGCGGTGGCGGCGCCCAGCAGCACGGCGCGCGGGCGGGAGAAGAAGGACGAGAACGAAGAAGGCATGCGGGGGCTCCCGGTGAAGGACGGTGGACGGAAGGCCCGCATCATGGCAGCTACGCGGCCGCCTGGCGGCGCGCCTTCCAGGCGCCGAAGATCGCGATCAGCCCCGGCACCAGGATCAGCGCCCAGATGATCTTGTCCAGGTTCTGCTTGACCCAGGGCAGCCCGCCCAGGAAGTAGCCGGCAGTGCACAGGCCGACCACCCAGAGCACCGCGCCGGCCACGTTGAAGGCGGTGAACTTGCCGCGGCTCATCGCGGCCACGCCCGCCACGAAGGGCGCGAAGGTGCGGATGAAGGGCATGAAGCGCGCGAGGATGATGGTCACGCCGCCATAGCGCTCGTAGAACGCGTGGGCCTGGTCGAAGGCCTTGCGGTTGAAGAAGCGCGAGTCCTCCCACTGGAACACCTTGGGGCCGAAATGGCGCCCGATGCTGTAGTTGCACTGGTCGCCCAGGATGGCGGCCACCAGCAGCACCGCGATCGCGACCGGCAGGCTCATCAGCCCCAGGCCGCACAGCGCGCCCGCCACGAACAGCAGCGAATCGCCCGGCAGGAACGGCATCACGACCACGCCGGTCTCCACGAACACGATGACGAACAGCAGCGCGTAGACCCAGGGGCCGTAGTCGCGCACGAAGGCCTCCAGGTAGCGGTCCACGTGCAGGATGAAATCGATCAGAAAGCTTGCCAGTTCCATGCGGCGGCATTATCGGGGCCCGATTTGAAAGCACTTGTCACAAACCCGGGCGCGGCCGGGAATGGTCGCGGGGCGTTTGCTAGCATCGGCCCGCTTCGGGCGTGCCGGCGCCCGGGGCCCCGCCATCCACCTGCTGTCCCCCATGTCCAAGATCTGCCCGGCCTGCGGCACCGGGAACCGGCCCATCGCCCGGTTCTGCAAGAAGTGCGCAACGCCCCTGTTCCCCGCCGCCGAGGCTGCCGCCGCAGCACCACCGGCTGCCGTGCCGCCGCGCGTGTACTGCACGGCCTGCGGCAAGCCCAACAACGCCGCGGCGCGCTTCTGCCGCAGTTGCGGCAATCCGATGGCGGGCGCCGGCCCGGCCGCCGCGGCGCCGGCGCAGCCCGCGCCGCCACGTGGGCGCAACGCCGCGCTGGTCGTGCTGCTGCTGCTCGCCGCGCTGGCGGCGGGGCTGTGGTGGCAGAACCGCCGGCCGCCGGACGCGCCGCAGCCGGTCGAGGAGTTCCTGCAGAACGAGGTCCCCAAACCCGCCCCGCCGGCCAGCGCGGCCCCGGCTGCGCCGGCACCTGCGGAAGGCGCGACGTCCGCCCCGTCGCCGGCCGCATCGGGCCAGGCGCCGGCTGCGTCGGTCCCGGCACCTGCCGCGTCCGGTCCCATGCCGACGGCGACGCGGGACGCCGCCACCGCGCCGCGGCACCCGCCGGCCCCGGCCGTTCCAGTGGCAGAACCGGCCATGGTGCCGACCGCCAGCCTCCCGGCACCCGCCCCGCCTCCCGCCGCCGTGGAAGCCGCGCCTCCCGCCCCGGCGCCCCGCCCCGCGGCGCGGCCACCGGCTCCCGCACCCACAGTCGTTGCAGCGGCCGCCACCGCGGCCCCGGCCGGCCCGGAGACCCAGTGCACCGACAGCAGCAACAGCTTCACGCGGCGCTTCTGCGTCAGCATGCAGTGCGCCAAGGACGCCTACCGCCGGCATCCGACCTGCCTGCGGCTGGCCGAGGAAAATAGGCAGAACCGCCCGAGCCCGTAGCGCCCGGCGGGGACCAAGGAGAGAAACACGTGCTTTCCCGGCAGATCAAGGACAGCGGCACCCTGCTCGACAGCGTGGACGCGATGCGCAACTGGCGCGCACTGGTGCTGTTGCTGATCACGCTGGTCGTCGGCGCGCTGCTGATGGGCCTGGGCACGCTGCTGGCCGGCTTCAGCTACTTCTTCGTCGCGCTGTTCGCCATCGGCGCCTACGGGGTGATGTTCTACGGCGTCAACGCCGCCGGCGTGATGCTGATGGACGAGGCGCACGGCCAGCGCTCGCGCTCCATCGTCGACGCGGTCGCGCATTCGCTGGCGCACTCGCACCGCCTGCTGCTGGTCTACCTGTGGCTCGCGGCGCTGTACCTCGCGGGCCTGGCGCTGCTGGCCGTCGTGGTGTTCGCCTGCAAGCTGCCGCTGTTCGGGCCGATGCTGTACGCGGTGGTGTTCCCGCTGGCCGTGGCCGCCAGCGGCGTGGCGCTGTTCGCGCTGCCGATGGTGGTGTTCCCGCTGTCGGCGCCCTCGGTGTGGAACGGCGCCACGGCGCGGGAATGCGTGAGCCAGCTGATCGCGATCTCGCGGCGCCGGCTCGGCATGGTGCTGGTGCTGATGCTGGTCGTGGCCTGCATCGCGGCGCTGGTGGGGCTGCTGATTGCGGCCGTGCTGTTCGGCGGCGTGGCGATCACGGCCGGCGTGTCCGGCCCGATCCTCGGCAGCGTGGACATCTCGGGCGGCTTCGACGCCGCCGGCCGCAGCGCGCATGCGGCGGCGGCCGGCTTCGGCAGCAGCGTGCTGTTCGCGGCGGCCTGCACGCTGCCGGGGCTGGTGTACCTGCGCGGCGTCAGCACCGTGTACCTGCAGGCGCTGGACGGGCTGGACCTGGCGGCCGAGCAGGCCCACGTGGACGCCCACCTGGACTACGCGGTCGAGAAGGCGCGCGAGCTGCAGGAGCAGGCCCAGGCCCGCGCGCAGCAGATGGCCGAGCGCGCCCGCGCCACGGCGGCAGCGGCCACGGGCGGCGGCGCCGCCGCCGATCCGTCCGTCGCCGATCCGCCTGCCGACGCCGGCACGCCCGCATCGGCACCGGCACCGGCGACAGCCTGCCCATCCTGCGCCGCCGCGGTGCAGGCCGGCGACACCCATTGCGCCGCCTGCGGCCGGGCGCTGACGTGAACGCCGCGCTGCCCGCCGCCGGCGCGCGCCGGCGCATCCAGGAGCTGCCGGACGAGCTGGTCAGCCAGATCGCCGCCGGCGAGGTCGTCGAGCGCCCGGCCTCGGTCGTGCGCGAGCTGGTGGACAACGCGCTGGACGCCGGCGCGCACCAGGTCACCGTGCGCCTGCTGGCCGGCGGCGTGCGGCTGATCGCGGTCGAGGACGACGGCATCGGCATCCCCGCGGCCGAGCTGCCGCTGGCGCTGCGCCGCCACGCCACCAGCAAGATCGCCAGCCTGCAGGAGCTGGAAGGCGTGGCCACCATGGGCTTTCGCGGCGAGGCGCTGGCGGCGATCTGCTCGGTCTCCGACATGGCCGTGCTGTCGCGCCCGGCCGACCAGGCCCACGCCATGCTGCTCGACGGCCGCACCGGCGAGATGAAGCCGGTCGCGCGCGCGGCCGGCACCACGGTGGAGGTCAAGGAACTGTTCTTCAGCACGCCGGCCCGGCGCAAGTTCCTGAAGACCGACGCGACCGAGCTCGCGCACTGCGTCGAGGCGGTGCGCCGCCACGCGCTGGCGCGGCCCGACGTGGGCTTCGCCGTCTGGCACGAGGGCAAGCTGGTCGAGCAGTGGCGCGCCTGCGCCGACGGCGACGACGGCGGCCTCACCCAGCGCATGGCCGACGTGCTGGGCGACGACTTCGTCGAGCGCTCGGTCGCGGTGGACTACGCCAGCCACGCCCAGGCCGAGGCCGGCGGCCCGCTGATCCGCGTGCGCGGCCGCGCCGGCATCCCGGACGCCGCGCGCGCCCGCGGCGACCAGCAGTTCGCCTACGTCAACGGCCGCTTCGTGCGCGACAAGGTGCTGGGCCATGCCGCCCGCAGCGCCTACGAGGACGTGCTGCACGGCCAGCGCCAGCCGGTGTACCTGCTGTACGTGGACATCGATCCGGCGCGCGTGGACGTGAACGTGCACCCGACCAAGATCGAGGTGCGCTTCCGCGACAGCCGCGAGGTGCACCAGGCCGTGCGCCACGCGATCGACCAGGCGCTGGCCGCGCCACGCGCCGCGCTGGCCGGTGCCATGCCGGCCCCGGCGCCGCAGCGCCCCGCCGCGCCACCGACCTGGCAGCAGCCGGCCATGGCCTTCGCCGAACGCCCGCCCGAAACGCCGCCGCCGGCCGCCGAGGCACCCGCGCCCTGGAGCAGCCCCGCGCCCACCGCCCGCGTGGCGCAGCCGCCGGCCGCCTGGAACATCCCCGCCGGTGCGCCCGCGCTGCCGGCCGCACCGGCGCCGGCACCGACTCAGGCCGACCCGGCGCCCGCCGCCGACAGCCCCGCCTGGCCACTCGGCCGCGCCCTGGCCCAGCTGCAGGGCATCTACATCCTGGCCGAGAACCAGCAGGGCCTGGTGGTGGTGGACATGCACGCCGCGCACGAGCGCATCGTCTACGAGCGCCTGAAGGCCCAGGCCGACCGGCAGGCCCTGGCCAGCCAGCCGCTGCTGATCCCGGCCACCTTCGCGGCCACGCCGCAGGAGTTGGCCACGGCCGAGGCGCACGCCGACACGCTCGGCGAACTGGGGCTGGACGTGGCGCCGTTCTCCACGCGCACCCTGGCGGTGCGCGCCGTGCCCGCCAGCCTGGCCCACGGCGACGCGGTGGCGCTGGCGCGCAGCGTGCTGGCCGAGCTGGCCCAGCACGAGGCCAGCGGCGTGGTCGAGCGCGCCCGCAACGAGCTGCTGGCCACCATGGCCTGCCACGGCGCCGTGCGCGCCAACCGCCGCCTGACGCTGGAGGAGATGAACGCCCTGCTGCGCCAGATGGAGGCCACCGAGCGCTCGGACCAGTGCAACCACGGCCGGCCGACCTGGCGCCAGATCACGGTGCGCGAGCTGGACCAGCTGTTCCTGCGCGGACGGTGAGATGGGCGCCGCAGAGCCCACGCCGCCGCCGCGGGATTGAACTTCCGCCCCGCCTGCCGAGTCTCTGCCCGCCATGCGCAGCACCTCGCTGATCGCCCTGCTGCTGTCGCTGCTGGCCGCCATCGCCGTGGTCAGCGGCTGCGGCCTGCTGGACGAGCGCCAGCGCGACTGGATCTTCCAGCCCGGCGACCGCAGCTGGGGCCACAGCGCCGCCATGGCCGAGGGCATGGAAGACGTGTGGATCGACTTCCACTCGCAGGTCTCCGGCCGGCCGGTGCGCCTGCACGGCCTGTGGCTCCCCGCCGGCCAGCCGGCGGACGGCCCGGTGCTGCTGTACCTGCACGGCGCGCGCTGGAACGTGCAGGGCTCGGCGCCGCGCATGCGCCAGATGCAGGCGCTGGGCTTCGCGGTGCTGGCCATCGACTACCGCGGCTTCGGCAAGAGCACGACCGAGCTGCCGTCCGAGGACCGCGCGTTCGAGGACGCCCGCGCCGCCTGGGACTGGCTGGCCGCGCACCACCCCGGCCGGCCGCGCTACATCTTCGGCCACTCGCTCGGCGGCGCGATCGCGATCGACCTGGCCTCCAAGGTCGACGACGAGCGCGGCGTGCTGGTCGAGGGCACCTTCACCTCCATCCCCGAGGTCGCGGCCAGCATGAAATGGGGCTGGCTGCCGATCGGCTGGCTGATCACCCAGCGCATGGAGTCGGTGCGCAAGGTCGCGCGCATCGGCTCGCCGCTGCTGGTGGTGCACGGCTCGGACGACCGGCTGATCAGCCCGGACATCGGCCGCCGGCTGTACGACGCCGCCCGGCAGCCCAAGGCCTTCGTGGTCGTCGAGGGCGGCACCCACCACGACACCATCGTGCGCGGCCACGACCAGTACCGCAGCGCCCTGCAGGCCCTGTTCGGGCCCTGGCCCGGCCCGGCGCCGGCCGACGCGCTGGCGCTGACGGACCACCGGTAGCGCGGGCCATGCCGCCACCGTTCCAGGCTGCCGCTGCTAACCGCCGGCGCGGCAGACCTCCCGCAGCGCCTGGGCGAACAGCGCATCCGCCGCACGCACGGACTCCTGCGCCCGGCGAAACAGCGTGACCGGCGGCAACGTCCAGCCGAAGCGGTGCGCGACCACGCCCACACCCGCCAGGCGCGCCAGTTCCTCCGCGATGTCCGCCGGCACGATGGACACCGCTCGCTCGTTGGCGGCGATCAGTTCGCCGATCACCTTGGCCGACAGGCTCTCCACCAGTGGCGCGGGAGGCGGCACGTTGGCGCGGAGAAAGAAGTCGGTGATCTGCTCGCGCATCGGCGTATCGCGCTGGCCCAGTACCCAGTCCAGCTGCGCGAGCTCGGCCCACGACAGCGGCCCGCGGCCGAGCCGCGTCGCCAGGCGCCGGTGCGCGATGAGCCTCGGCTCCTGCTCGTAGAGCACCTCGTGCACGAGGCCATCCATCGACAGGATGGGGGAAGCGCGGCCGACGACACAGTCCAGCGCATGGGCGCGCAGTTGCGCCAGCAGATGGTTGCTGGTGTTCTCGTGGATCGTCACCGTGATGCCGCGCCCCTGCAGGCGAGTCCGCCCGATGGCCGCCGCCAGCAGCCGACCGGGGATGAAGGGGATCACGCCGATCTGCAGGTGCGCCGCATGGCCGGCGCCGACCGCCTCCATGTCGCGCGCCCAGTGCCCGAGGTCCTGCAGCATGGCCTGGGCACGGCCGAGTGCCGCTTTGCCCAGCGGCGTCGGCGCCATGCCACGGACCGAGCGCGTGAACAGCGCCGCGCCGAACATGGCCTCCAGTTCGGCCAGGGCGTGCGTCACCGCCGGCTGGGTGGTGGCCATGTGCTCGGCCACGCGCGTCAGGGAGCCATGCTGCTCGATCAGGCACAGCATGACGAGGTGGCGCATCTTCAGGCGCGCGCGCAGCCGGGCCTGGAGTTCATCGGAGCGGAGCATGCGAAGCCATGAGGTCTTTGGGATGGATCGATCCCATTTTCGAATGATCGCCTCATGGCGTGCCCGCCACAATGCCGGGCAGCGAGGAGGATGGGCATGGAGGCGAACTACATCGTCGTGGCACTCGGCGCCGTCGTGGCGGGCTTCGTCCAGGGGCTGTCGGGCTTCGCCTTCGGCATGGTGGCGATGTCGTTCTGGGCCTGGGCCCTGGAGCCGCGCCTGGCGGCGGCGCTGACGGTGTTCGGCGCGCTGACCGGGCAGCTGATCGCCGCCGTCTCGGTGCGGCGCGGCTTCGACGCCCGGCGCCTGCTGCCGTTCGTGCTGGGCGGGCTGCTCGGCGTGCCGCTGGGCGTCATGCTGCTGCCCCGGCTGGACGTCGACTGGTTCAAGGCGGTGCTGGGCACGCTGCTGGTGCTGTGGTGCCCGGCCATGCTGATGGCGCGCAGGCTGCCGCGCATCGCCTGGGGCGGGCGGCTGGCCGACGGCGCCGTGGGCCTGGCCGGGGGCGTGATGGGCGGCATCGGCGGCTTCACCGGCACGCTGCCCACCCTGTGGTGCACGCTGCGCGGCATGGACAAGGATGCGCAGCGCGCGGTGATCCAGAACTTCAACCTCTCGATGCTGCTGGTGACGATGGGCACCTACCTCGCCACGGGCGTCGTCACGCGCGCGATGGTCCCGCTGTTCGCCGTCGTCGCGCCGGCGATGCTGGTGCCCACGCTGCTGGGCACCCGGCTCTACACCGGCATCGACGAGGCCAGGTTCCGGCAAATCGTGCTGGGCCTGCTGACGATGTCGGGCGTCGCGCTGCTCGCCTCGGCGCTGCCGCGCCTGCTCGGCCGGTGGGCCTGAGAAACTGTGGACGCGTCCCTCGCTCCCACGCGAGGCCACCGATGAACGACACGGCCCCCGGGTGAATTGACGCGCCCGGCGGAAGTCCCGCCCCGTTCCAGCTGCACGATCGCGGCCTCGTCGGTGAACCGCGCGCACCACGCGGACACGAGGCGCGGCCCCGGGGCCTGGTCGAGCGCCGCGATCATGCCTTCGCAATCGGCCACCCGCCCCGCCGCAGGGCAGGCAATCTCGTCGATCGCCGCCGCGTGGCCCGGGTGCAGCGGCAGCCGCAGCTCGCCGCTCATGCCCAGCGCGCGGCCGCGCCGCGCCGAAGCCTGCAGGTCCCCGATGGCATGCGCCTGCTGTCCCCCGCCGACCGGCAGCTTGCCAGCGTCGCGCACGGCCATCACGGCGCGCAACGTCATGTACAGCGTCTCGCGGCCTCCGGCGGACCGGGGATCGGCGCATCGGCCTGGCTGCCGACGGACTCCTCGATTCCGACGGGCCTCGTGGCCGGGCACGAAGAGGAGCGAACGGATGGGTTCATCGACCATGGCATAGGTGTTGTCTCCTTGTTCGCCGGGTGGAAGGGGGATAGGCTTTCGCCTTTGCGCTCTCGGAACGGCTTTTCTCGGAAATGTCTGGAACCTTCAACAAAGTCCACCTCATCCGCCAGGTCGACCTGTTCACGCTCAAGCTGTTCCTGACCGTGATCGAAGAAGGCCAGGTCGGCCGCGCGGCCGCACGCGAGAACATCGCGGCCTCGGCGGCCACCAAGCGCATCCAGGATCTGGAGGCGATCGTCGGCGCCGAACTGTTCGACCGCAATCCACGGGGCGTCATTCCGTCGGCCGCAGGCCTGGTGCTGGCGCGCCACCTGACGAAGGTCTTCAACGCCTTCGAAGACGTCCGGCGCAACCTCGGCGAGCTGAGCGAAGGCGTGCGGGGCATGATCCGCGTGGCGTCGACCGGCGGGATTATCTCCCGCTACGTGGCGCACGACGTGGCGGAGTTCGCACGCGATTTCCCATTGGTCGACATCGACCTGCAGGAACACATGAACGGCAGCGTGCTGCGCGCCGTGGCCGCGGGCGAAGTCGATGTCGGCGTCTTCGTCTCGACGCCCGGCCTGCCGGAGGACGAGATCGACACGATCGAATACCGCCAGGACCGGCTCATCGCGCTCGTCCCGGCCGGCCACCCGCTGGCCGACCGGCCCTACGTGAAGATGCGCGAGCTGTTCGAGCACACGTACATCGCGCTCTCCCCGCGCACCAGCCTCATGGCGCACGTGCGCCAGGCGGCCGCGGATGCCAGGCTCGATTTCAAGCCGAAGTACACCGTCAACAGCGTCTATGCGGCAACCGGCCTCGTGCGCATGCAGCAGGGCGTCACGATCCAGCCGGAACACATGCTCATGCCGCGCGACATGGAACTGGTGCGCACGGTGCCGCTGGACGAGCCGTGGGCATTGCGCCGCCTCGTGGTGGCCAAGCCCCGCGAGCGCGGCCTGTCGATGGCGATGCGCAACTTCATCACGCAGCTCACGCGGCAGCCGGTCTAGCCGCCGCGTACCTGCCACTGCGCGACGCCGTCGCAGCTGGCAAAACGCCCTGCGCGCGTTGGGCGGCTGCGGGCACGTGGCCCGGCCGGCCAGTGCCACGCTGTTCAGGCGTCGCCACGGCCGCCGATGCAGCGTTCAACCTGGACCCGGCCCGCGCCTGCGCGGCAGGCCGCCGCGGTGCGCTGGTGGCGAGGCCGGCTCGCCGGCGGCATCCGTTCCCCGCATCGCCGCCCCGGCGCGACGCCGGCTTTTCCTCGAGGCCTCGGCGGGCTTGCGACAATGCGCCGCTGCGGCGGCCGCCCCGGGCCGCCGGCAGCCCGCAGCGTGCCCGCCTCCTCCCATCCCTCTCCTCCGGATCCCGCCTGGATCGGCCTGGCCGGCCCCACGGCCAGCGGCAAGACCGCGGCCGCGCTGGCCCTCGCCGCGCGCCGGCCGGTGGAGATCGTCAGCGTCGATTCGGCCCTGGTCTACCGCGGCATGGACATCGGCACGGCCAAGCCCAGCGCCGCCGAGCGCGCGGCCGCGCCGCACCACCTGATCGACATCCGCGACCCGCGCGAGGCCTACAGCGCCGCCGAGTTCGTGGCCGACGCGACGCGGCTCGTCGGCGAGATCCGCGCGCGCGGCGCGCTGGCGCTGCTGGTCGGCGGCACCATGCTGTACTTCAAGGCGCTGATGGACGGGCTGGACGCGATGCCGCAGGCCGACCCGGCCGTGCGCGCCGCGCTGGACGCCGAGGCCGCCGCGCGCGGCTGGCCGGCGCTGCACGCCGAGCTGGCCGCCGTCGATCCGGCCACGGCCGCGCGGCTGGCGCCGCACGACGCGCAGCGCATCCAGCGTGCGCTGGAAGTCTGGCGCACCAGCGGGCGGCCGCTGTCGTCGTTCCATGGGCGCGGCCGGGGCTACGCCGGGCTGCCCGGGCGCCTGGTCTCGCTGGAGCCGCAGGACCGCGCCTGGCTGCACGCGCGCATCGCCGAGCGCTTCGACGCGATGCTGGCCGCCGGCCTCGTGGACGAGGTACGGGCGCTGCGCGCGCGCGGCGACCTGCAGGCGGACCTGCCGTCGATGCGCTGCGTCGGCTACCGCCAGGCCTGGATGGCGCTGGACGCCCTGCCCGACCCGCAGGCGCCGCTGCCGCCGGCCGCGCTGGCGCGGCTGCGCGAGCAGGGCATCGCCGCCACGCGCCAGCTCGCCAAGCGCCAGCTGACCTGGCTGCGCGCGATGCCCGCGCGCGAGGTCGTGGCCTGCGACGCACCGGATGCGCTGGCGCGCGTGCTGGAGAAGCTGGCGTGACCGCGGCGCTGCAGGTCGAGGGCCTGGCCCGGCGCCATGGTGCGTCCGTGGTGTTCGAGGGCGTCTCGTTCGCCGTCGCGCCCGGCGAGTTCGTCGCCATCGTCGGCGAGTCCGGCGTCGGCAAGTCCACGCTGCTGAACTGCGTCGCCGGGCTGGACCACTGGAACGCCGGCCGTGTGCACCTGGCCGGCCAGGACCTGGGCCTGCTCGACGACGACGCCCGCGCCCGGCTGCGCCGACGCGCGCTGGGCTTCGTGTTCCAGGCCTTCCACGTGCTGCCGCACCTGGACGTGGCGCAGAACGTGGCGCTGCCCCTGCTGCTGCTCGGCCGGCGCGACGGCGACGCCGAGGTCGCCGCCATGCTCGACGCCGTCGGCCTGGGCGGCCTGGGCGCGCGGCTGCCGCAGCAGCTCAGCGGCGGCCAGCTGCAGCGCGTGGCCATCGCCCGCGCGCTGGTGCACCGGCCGCCGCTGCTGCTGGCCGACGAGCCCACCGGCAACCTGGACCCGGCCACGGCCGCGCGCATCACGGACCTGCTGGTCGGCCAGGTGCGCGCCACTGGCGCCGCGCTGGTGCTGGTCACGCATTCCGAGGCCGCTGCCGCGCGCGCCGACCGCGTGCTGCGCCTCACGGCCCGGGGCGTCGCCGATGGCCCGCGCTGAGCCGCGCGTGCTGGCCGCGCTGCTGCGCGGCTTTTCCTGGCAGGAGCTGCGCCACCACCCCTGGCGCAACGCCGCGGCCCTGGTCGCGGTGATGCTGGGCGTGGCGCTGGCGTTCTCGGTGCATTTGATCAACGCCTCGGCGCTGGACGAGTTCGCCAGCGCCGTGCGCGCCGTGAACGGCCAGCCCGACCTGGAGCTGCGCGCGGCCCAGGGCGGCTTCGACGAAGCGCTGTACGCCCGCGTGGCCGCCCATCCCCAGGTGCGCCAGGCCAGCCCGGTGCTGGAGCTGCAGACGCTGGCCGCCTCGCGCGCGACCGGTGCCGAGCGGCTGCCGCTGCGGGTGCTGGGCCTGGACGCGCTGCGCGTCGGTGCCTTCGCGCCGGAACTGCTGCCGGCCGTGGCCGGGGACCTGCCCGACGCGCGCGAGGCCTGGTTCGCGCCCGCCACGGTGTTCCTGAACCCGGCCGCGCAGCAGGCGCTGGGCCGCGACGGCCTGCAGCTGCAGAGCGGCCTGGCGCTGCGGCCGGTGCGCGTGGCCGGCAGCGTGGCCGCCGGCGGCCCGCCGCTGGCGGTCATGGACATCGGCGCCGCGCAGGACCTGTTCGGCCGCCTGGGCGAGCTGACGCGCATCGACCTGCAGCTGGCCGGCGGCACCGACCGCGCCGCGCTGCTGCGCGAACTGGCGCTGCCGGCCGGCGTGCACGCGCAGACGCCGGGACAGGAGGCGCAGCGCGTGTCCAACCTCTCGCGCGCCTACCGCACGAACCTGACGGCGCTGGCGCTGGTGGCCCTGTTCACCGGCAGCTTCCTGGTGTTCTCGGTGCTGTCGCTGTCAGTCGCGCGGCGCGGCCAGCAGTTCGCGCTGCTGGGCGTGCTGGGGCTCACCGCTGGCGAGCGCCGCCGGCTGGTGCTGGCCGAATCGGCCGCGCTGGGGCTGGCCGGCAGCCTGGCCGGCCTGGCGCTGGGCACGCTGCTCGCGGCCGCGGCGCTGCGCCTGCTGGGCGGCGACCTCGGCGGCGGCTACTTCGCCGGCGTGGCGCCGCCGCTGCAGTGGAGCGGGTCCGCGGCCCTGCTCTACGGCGCGCTGGGCGTGGCTGCCACGCTGGCCGGCGGCTGGTGGCCGGCGCGCGCGGCCGGGCAGTTGCCGCCGGCCCAGGCGCTCAAGGGCCTGGGACCGGCGCCCGCCGGCCGGCGCCGCCAGCTGGCCGGCCTGGCGGCGGTCGCGGCGGGCGCGCTGGCGGCGCTGGCGCCGCCCGTCGCCGGGCTGCCGCTGGGCGCCTACCTGTCGGTCGCGCTGCTGCTGGTCGGCGGCATCGGCACGCTGCCCTGGCTGGTCGAGGCCGTCTACGACCGGCTGCAGCCGCGCGTGGCCCACCACCTGCTGCCGCTGCTGGCCGTGGAGCGCGCGCGCCGCGTGCGCGGCAGCGCGGCGGTGGCCGTCAGCGGCGTGGTCGCGGCCCTGTCGCTGGCGGTGGCGCTGACGGTCATGGTCGCCAGCTTCCGCACCTCGATGGTCGAATGGCTGGACCGCGTGCTGCCGGCCGACCTGTACCTGCGCCCGTCGGCCAGCAGCGGCGCCGGCGACGCGGTGTTCTTCGCCCCCGGGACCGTGGCCGCCATCGCCGCCAGCGAGGGCGTGGCGCGCGTCGCGGCGACGCGCCAGCGCAGCCTGCAGCTGCAGCCCGACCGGCCAGCCGTGCAGCTGCTGGCGCGCGCGCTGGACGATCCGGCCGCCAGCCTGCCGCTGGTCGGCCCGGCGCTGCCGGTGCCGGCCGGCATGCTGGGCGTCTACGTCAGCGAGCCCATGGCCGACCTGCACGGCGCGCGCCCCGGCAGCACGCTGGATGCGCTGGCCGCGGCCGTGTTCCCGCAGGCGCGGCCGGCGCCGCGCCTGTTCGTGGCCGGCGTCTGGCGCGACTACGTGCGCCAGTTCGGCGCGGTGCTCGTCCCGCTGGCGGACTACCAGCGCCTGAGCGGCGACGCGCGCGTGAACGAGCTGGCGGTCTGGCTGGCGCCGGGCGCCGACCTCGGCGCGCTGCAGCAGCGCCTGCGCGGGCTGGTCGACGCGCAGTCGCCCGGCGCCGGGGCGCTGCTGGCGTTCGCCTCGGTGGCCGACCTGCGCGCCCGCTCGCTGCGCATCTTCGACCGCAGCTTCGCCGTGACCTACTGGCTGCAGGCCGTGGCCATCGCCATCGGGCTGTTCGGCGTGGCCGCCAGCTTCAGCGCGCAGGTGCTGGCGCGGCGCAAGGAGTTCGGCCTGCTGGCCCACCTGGGGCTGACGCGCCGCCAGATCCTGGCCGTGGTCGCCGGCGAAGGCGCGGCCTGGACGCTGATCGGCGCCATCGCCGGCCTGGCGCTGGGCCTGGCCGTCGCCGTGGTCCTGGTGCACGTGGTCAACCCGCAGAGCTTCCACTGGACCATGGACCTGCATGCGCCCTGGGGGCGGCTGGCGGCGCTGTGCGCGGCGGTGGTCGCGGCCGGCACGGCGACGGCCTGGACCGCCGGCCGCGCGGCCGCCGGGCGCGACGCGGTGCTGGCCGTGAAGGAAGACTGGTGAGGCCGCCGCCCGCGCGGCCGCGTGTATTCTTCGCCGCTGCCGCCATGAACCCCGACACCGCCGTGCGCCTGACCGATCTCCTCGCCCCCGCGGCGCCCCGCACGCGCGCCCGCCCGGGGCGCGAGCGCATCCTGGCGGACATCCGCGCGGCGGCCATCACCGAGTTCAGCCAGAACGGGCTGAAGGGCACCTCCACCCAGGCCATCGCCGACCGGGCCGGCCTGACCAAGCCGCAGCTGCACTACTACATCGCCGGCAAGGAGGAGCTCTACAACGAGCTGCTGATGCAGGTGCTGCACGACTGGAAGGTGGTGTTCGCCTTCGACGAGCAGGCGGACGACCCGGGCCGCGTGCTGGCCGCCTACATCCGGCAGAAGCTGGACCACGCCTTCGACAAGCCGGAGATGTCGCGCATCTTCACGCGCGAGGTGCTCGACGGCGGGCGCAACCTGGAGCGCTTCTGGCCCGCGTCGCGGCAGTGGACGCAGCAGAAGATCGACATCATCGACGGCTGGATCGCCCGCGGCCGGATGCGCCCGCTGGACGCCGGCCTGCTGCTGCAGCACATCTGGGCCATGACCCAGTACCACGCCGACTACGCGCTGCAGGCGCGCGCCATGGACGGCCTGCCCGGCAACGCCGGCGTGGACCGCGAGCCGGTGGCGCGCGAGCTCATCGCCTTCGTGCTGGCGGGCTGCGGCATCACCCCCTGAACTGAAACACCCCCGGTCTGCGCGCTGCGCCAGCCCCCTCCAGGGGGCGGAGGGCCGCAGCTCCAGGCCTGCCTGCGCAGGCCTGGACGGTCCGACGAGGGCAGCTCCTCGGGAACAGCTACGGCCTGCACGGCACGCCTGCGGTCCGGCCAAGCCGGCCCACGGCGCCCGTTGGCATGGCCTGCGCCACGGCCGTTCGAACCACTGCTGAGCCCGGTTGCATGCGCCGCGGGTGGCGCGCCAGCGCCGTGGACAACTGAGCTGAAGAACGCCCCGCGTCCGCCCGGCACGCGCGGCGGACCAGGGCAGCGCCGATGCGCCAATGCAGTGCGCACCGGCTGGCACATGCCTTGCATGGAATCTGACCACTTGCTCTGATTAAGCGGTCAAACCCCATGCGCGTGTTCGTCGTGTACTGCCACCCGGTCGAAACCAGCTTCGCCGCCGCCATGCACCAGGAGGTGGTGCGCCAGCTGCGCGGCGCCGGCCACGAGGTGGACGACTGCGACCTGTACGCCGAGGGCTTCGACCCGGTGATGTCGCGCGAGGAGCGGCTGGGCTACCACGCGGTGCCGGGCAACCGCGCCCCGGTGCAGGCCTACGTCGACCGGCTGCACCGCGCCGAGGCGATCGTGTTCTGCTTTCCGACCTGGTGCTTCGGCCTGCCGGCCATGCTCAAGGGCTGGTTCGACCGCCTGCTGATGCCC
Organism: Pseudorhodoferax sp.; assembly: GCF_047601025.1. NCBI lineage: Bacteria > Pseudomonadati > Pseudomonadota > Betaproteobacteria > Burkholderiales > Comamonadaceae > Pseudorhodoferax > Pseudorhodoferax sp. The sequence goes on along the minus strand of NZ_JASGJZ010000001.1, from coordinate 3,385,695 downwards.
GGCGTGGCCTTCGACCTCAGCGACCCGGCCCACGTCCGGCCGATGCTCACCAACATCCGCCGCATCAGCGCCGTGGTGACCTACGGGCGCCCGCGCTGGGTGGCCTGGTACATGGGCGACCCGCCGCGCAAGATCATCACCCGCTACATGAAGCGGCTGACGGCCGCGCAGGCCCGCGTGGACTACCACGCCCATTACCACATGAACGTGGCCACGCCCGAACAGCTCGCGCGCTTCAAGGCCCGCGTGGGCCAGGCGATGGCGAAGTTCGCCTGAGAGGCACGCCATGCCATCCGTCACCAGCCTGCACGACGTGCGCCTGCCGCGCTGGCTGCTGCCCGCCGGCTGGCCCGCGGCCCAGGGCGCGCCGGCCACGGCACGCATCGACATCGCCCAGGGGCGCATCGCGGCGGTGCGCCCGGCCGCGGCCGATGCCGCGCCAGACGCGGCGCCGGGTGCCTGGCACCTGCACGGCGCGCCGGCGCTGCCCGGCTTCGTCGACGCGCACGTGCACCTGGACAAGACTTTCACGCTGCCGCGCATCCGCCACATCGCGCCCGGCCTGCTCGGCGCCATCGAGGCCATGCTGGCCGACCGCGCCGGCTGGACCGCCGGCGACGTGCACGCACGCGCCAGCCGCGCGCTGCAATGGGCCTGGGAGGCCGGCAGCACCCGCCTGCGCACCCACGTGGACTGGTGGGAGGCCGGCCGCCAGCCCGTCGCCTGGCCGGTGCTGGGCGAACTGGCCGCGGCCTGGCGCGGCCGCATCCGCCTGGAGCGGGTGGCCCTGATGCGCCTGGACTTCCATGCGGACGCGGCCGAGGCCGACCGGCTGGCCCGCCTGGTCGCCGCCGGCGGGCCCGATGCGCTGCTGGGCGGCTTCGTCCACACCGCGCACTGGAACGAGCCGGCGCTGCGCCACCTGCTGCTCGCCGCGCAGCGCCATGGCCTCGACGTCGACCTGCACGTGGACGAAGAGCTGGAGCCTTCGGCCCGCGGCCTGGCCGCCGTCGCCCGCATGCTGCGCGAGATCGGCTTCGCCGGTCGCGTGGTCTGCGGCCATGCTTGCGCGCTGGCGGCGCAGGACGAAGCCACCGCGCTGGCCACGCTGGACGCGGTGGCGCGCGCGCCGATCACGCTGGTGGCGCTGCCCGCCACCAACCTGCTGCTGCAGGACGCCGCCGTCGGCCGCACGCCGCGCCGGCGCGGCCTCACGCTGGTGCAGGAGGCGCGCGAACGCGGCATCCCGCTGCTGCTGGCCAGCGACAACGTGCAGGACCCGTTCTGCCGCCTGGGCAGCTACGACCCGGTCGACGCGCTGGCCGCCGGCGCGCTGGCGGGCCAACTGCCCGACCCGTTCGACACCTGGTCCGAGGCGCTGTGCCGCGCCGACTGGCTGGACCGCACGCCCGCCGCGCCCCCGCTCGTCGGCGCGCCGGCCGACCTGGTGCTGTTCGCCGATGCCGACGCGCACGGCTTTCCGTCGCGCGCCGCGCGCCGCGTGGTGCTGCGCGCCGGCCGCGTCGCCCACGGCGCGCCGCCCGCCCACTGGGCACCGCAGGCCGCTGCCGCCGCGCCGCAGCGGCAGGCGGCGCCGGCCTTCGCTCCCTCCTCCTGACCCTTCGAGGCTCCCCATGCTCCACGGCTACATCCCGCCCCACCGCTTCCTGCCCTACCTGAGCTGGACCGACATCAACCAGCTGCCCGACCGCGAGAACACGGTGATCGTGCTGCCCTGCGGCGCCATCGAGCAGCACGGGCCGCACCTGCCGTGCTCGGTGGACAGCGTCATCGCCTCCGGCGTGATGGGCGAGGCGCTGCGCCGCCTGCCGCCGCAGGTGCGCGCCTTCGCGCTGCCGGCCATCACCTACGGCAAGTCCGAGGAGCACCTGCACTTTCCCGGCACCATGACGCTGACCGGCACCACGCTGCTGGCCACCGTCGTCGAGATCGGCGAGTCGGTCTACCGCGCCGGCTTTCGCAAGCTGCTGTTCGCCAACGGCCACGGCGGCCAGCCCCAGGTGCTGGAGATGGCCGCGCGCGAACTGCGGCTGCGCCATGGCGACTTCGTGGTGGTGCCGCACGGCGTCACGCGCCTGCCCAGCGCGGCCAGCCGGCAGGTCAGCGAGCAGGAGAAGAAGCTGGCCATGCACGCCGGCCATTCCGAGACCGCGCTGATGCTCGCGCTGGCGCCCGAGACGGTGCACATGGAGCGCGCCGTCGCCAACTACCCGCCGGCCTTCCCGATCAAGCTGCTGTCGGGCGACGGCCGCCCGGCCTGCGCCTGGACGGCGCGCGACTTCGGCCCCAGCGGCGTCATCGGCGACCCGACCGCGGCCACGCGCGCGCAGGGCCAGGAGATCCTCGACACCCTGGCCGACAGCTGGGTGCAGGCCCTGACCGAGCTGTACCAGCTGCGCTGGCTGGTGCGCGAGGAGCCCACCTGGGAGCGCGGCCACCAGACCGGCTTCATCCAGCCTTCGTTCGAGCCGGCCGCCGCCTGACAGAGCCGGCCTGGCCCGATTCGTGCCGCACCCGTTCCGACACCGTCCCTTCCCACGCCTTCCGGAGAACCCCGCCATGCGCCACCGCCCCGGCCCCCTGCTCGCCACCGCCGCGCTATGCGCCGCCGCCTTCGGCGCCCAGGCGCAGGAGAAATTCGTCTACATGACCAACTGGTACGCCCAGGCCGAGCACGGCGGCTTCTACCAGGCCGTGGCCACCGGCCTCTACAAGAAGCACGGGCTGGACGTGAGCATCAAGATGGGCGGCCCGCAGGTCAACATCATGCAGGTCATGGCCGCCGGCCAGGCGGACTGCATCATGGGCTCGAGCGACCTGCAGATGATGCGCGCCCGCGACAACGGCGTGCCCGTCGTCACCGTCGCCACGACCTTCCAGAAGGATCCCCAGGTGCTGATCGCGCACGAGGACGTGAAGTCGATGGAGGACTTCAAGGGCAAGACCATCCTCATCGCCGGCAACGCCTACCAGGGCTACTGGGCCTGGGTGAAGGCCAAGTACGGCCTGAGCGACGCGCAGGTCAAGCCCTACACCTTCAACATCCAGCCCTTCCTGGCGGACAGGAACACGGTGCAGCAGGGCTTCCTCACCTCCGAGCCCTTCGCCATCCAGAAGGCCGGCGTGAAGGCCAACACCTTCCTGCTGGCCGACCACGGCTACACCTCCTACGCCTCCACCATCTCGTGCATGGACAAGACGGTGGAGACGCGGCGCCAGGCGGTGGCGGCGTTCGTCAAGGCCTCCGCCGAGGGCTGGAAGAGCTACCTGGCCGACCCGGCGCCGGGCAACGCGCTGATCCGCAAGGACAACCCCAACATGAGCGAGGAGCAACTCGCCTACAGCGTGGAGCAGCTCAAGAAGATGGGCATGGTCACCTCGGGCGACGCGGTCACCGGTGGCATCGGCGTGATCACCGAGGCGCGCGCCAGGGCGAACCTGAAGATCCTGGTCGACCAGAAGTTCGTCGACCCGGCCAAGGTGGACATCGCCAAGGCCTACCGGCTCGACATCGCGCAAGCGGCGAAGGTGCTGCCATGACGGCGGCGACGCCCGCCCCGGCATCGCCGGCCGTCGAGATCCTGTCGGCGCAGAAGACCTACCCCAACGGCACCGTCGCGCTGCAGCCGGTCGACCTGACCATCCAGCAGGGCGAGTTCGTCACGCTGCTGGGCCCCTCGGGCTGCGGCAAGAGCACGCTGCTGAAGATGATCGCCGGCCTGCTGGAGCCCAGCGACGGGCGCCTGCTGCTGTGGCGCACGCCGGTGGCGGCGGCGCAGGCGGGCGAAGGCAAGCACCAGGAAACGCCGGGCCGCCCCAAGTTTCCCGGCGCCCCGCGGGGGACGGGCGGGGCGGAGTCCGGCCCTGGCGGCCGCAGGATGGCCTTCGTGTTCCAGTCGCCCACGCTCATGCCCTGGGCCAGCGTGCAGGCCAACGTGCGCCTGCCGCTGGACCTGGCCAAGGTGCCGCGCGCCGAGGCCGACGCCCGCGTGGCCGAGGCGCTGGCGCTGGTGGGCCTCGCCAAGTTCGCCAAGGCGCTGCCGCGCGCGCTCTCGGGCGGCATGCAGATGCGCGTGTCGATCGCACGCGGCCTGGTGGTGCAGCCCAACCTGCTGCTGATGGACGAGCCCTTCGGCGCGCTGGACGAGATCACGCGCCACAAGCTCGACGCCGACCTGCTGGCGCTGTGGCGCAAGAAGCAGCTCACCGTCGTCTTCGTCACGCACTCGATCCACGAGGCGGTGTTCCTCTCCAGCCGCGTGGTGGTGATGGCCGCGCGCCCGGGCCGCATCGTGGAGGAGGTGCGCATCGACGCGCCCTACCCGCGCAGCGAGGAGTTCATGGTGTCGTCCGAATTCCAGCACTACGCCAAGTACCTGCAGCGCTGCCTGCGGGCCGCCAGCCAGCCCACCGACGAGGAGGCCACCGCATCATGAGCATCACCTGGAACGCCGCGCCCGCCCCGGCGCCCACGCCCGCGCAGGCGGCCCCCGCGCCCGCCGCCCCGGCGGCACCGCCGCGCCGGCGCGCCGTGCCGCTGCTGCACCAGCCGCGCGTGCAGCGCCTGGTGCTGCCGCTGCTGGTCGGCCTGATCCTGGTGGGCGGCTGGCAGGCCCTGGTGGACGGCCTGGAACTGCCGCCCTACCTGGTGCCCTCGCCGGCGCTGATGATGCAGACGCTGCTCGTCGACGCGGCGATGCTCGGCAGCTCGCTGCTGGTCACGCTGAAGATCACGGTGCTGTCCTTCGTCGTCGCCACGGTCGTGGGCGTGCTGGTCTCCTTCCTGTTCGTGCAGAGCCGGCTGATCGAGACCGCGCTGTTCCCCTACGCCGTGCTGCTGCAGGTCACGCCCATCGTGGCGGTGGCGCCGCTGATCATCATCTGGGTCAAGGACCCGACCGCCTCGCTGGTGATCTGCGCCACGCTGGTGGCGTTGTTCCCGATCATCAGCAACACCACGCTGGGGCTGCGCAGCGTCGATCCGGACCTGCAGGCCTATTTCAGGATGAACCACGCCACCCGGCTGCAGACGCTGCTGCGCCTGCGCGTGCCCAGCGCGCTGCCCTACTTCTTCGGCGGGCTGCGCATCTCCAGCGGGCTGGCGCTGATCGGCGCGGTGGTGGCCGAGTTCGTCGCCGGCACCGGCGGCAGCGCCACCGGGCTGGCCTACCAGATCCTGATGGCCGGCTACCAGCTCAACATCCCGCGCATGTTCGCCGCGCTGCTGCTGATCTCGCTGACCGGCGTGGCGCTGTTCGCGCTGATGGCCTGGGCCACGCGGGCCGCGCTGGGCTCGTGGCACGCCAGCGAGATGTCCCATGACTGAGGAGGCCGCCACCATGAACGCACCCCTGTACCCCATCGAGCAGCTGCAGCTGGAGCTGCCCGAGCTCGACTGGATCACCGACCCGAACCGCATCGAGCGCCTGTCGCAGGACTTCTCCTGGTTCAGTCCGGTGCTCAAGCGCCAGCTCGAAGGCAAGGTGGCCGACACCGTCGTGCGCCCGCGCACCGAGGACGAGATCCGCCGCCTGGTGGCCGCCTGCGCCCGGCTGAAGGTGCCGGTCACCATCCGCGGCAGCGGCACCGGCAACTACGGCCAGACCACGCCCCTGGCCGGCGGCGTGGTGCTCGACATGACCGGCTACGGCACCATGCTGTGGGTGCGCCCCGGCGCGGCGCGGGCGCAGGCCGGCATCCGCCTGCACCAGTTCGAGAAGGCCGCGCTGCGCAGCGGGCAGGAGCTGCGCTGCATGCCCTCCACCTACCGCAGCGCCACGCTGGGCGGCCTGTTCGGCGGCGGCTTCGGCGGCGTGGGCTCGATCAACTTCGGCCCGCTCGGCGCGCCGGGCAACGTGCTCGGCCTGAAGGCGATGACCATCGAGCCGGAGCCGCAGGTCGTCGAGCTGCGCGGCGCCGAGGCCATGCGCATGCACCACCTGTGGGGCACCAACGGCCTGGTGCTGGAGCTGGAGATCGCCCTCGCGCCGGCCCAGCCGTGGCTGGAGACGCTCGCCACCTTCACCGACTTCGACGCCGCGCTGGCCTTCGCCGACGCGCTGGCGCGCGCCCCGGGCCTGGCCAAGCGCGAGGTGGCCTTCTTCGCCAGCCCGGTGCCCGACCACCTGACGCAGCTGGCGCAGTACCTGCCCGCCGGCTGCCACGCCGTGCTCTCGCTGGTGGCCGAGGCGGGCGAGGAGGCGCTGCAGGCGATGGTCGCGGCGCACGGCGGCACGGTGACCTACCGGCGCACCGCCGAGGAGGTGGCGAAGTCCAACCGCACGCTGATGGAGTACACGTGGAACCACACCACGCTGCACGCGCTGCGGGTGGACAAGAACCTGACCTACCTGCAGACCAGCTTCACCCCGGGCGAGCACGTGCGCCAGATCACCGAGCTGACGCAGCGCTACGCGGGCGAGGTGCTGATGCACGCCGAGTTCCTGCGTTCCATGGACGGGCTGCTGACCTGCAGCGCGCTGCAGCTGGTGCGCTTTTCCTCCGAGGAGCGGCTGGACCAGATCATCCAGGAGCACCGCGACTACGGCGTGCGCATCAACAACCCGCACGTGCACATCGTCGAGGACGGCAAGGCGGGCGGCGACCTGGCGCCCGACATCCTGGCCATGAAGGCGCGCTTCGACCCGCTGGGCCTGCTGAACCCGGGCAAGCTGCGCCACTGGCCGGTGGCGCCCAGGCCGGCGCCATGAGCACCGGCGCCCCCATGGCCCGCTACGCCGCCGCGCGTCGCATGGGCGACTTCGTCTTCATGAGTGGCGTGGTGGCGGTGGACCCGGCCACGCGCCGCGCCGTCGCCCGCTACGAGGACCTGCCGGAAGAGGCGCAGGCCGCGCTGCGCACCCTGGGCTACCAGACGGGGCAGATGTCGGTGGACGTGTTCGAGGCACCGATCGTCGCGCAAAGCTGGTTCGTGCTGGCGCGCATCCGCGACCTGGCCATCGCGCACGGCGGCAGCATGGCGCAGGTCGTCAAGCTGGTGCAGTACTTCCGGCGCCTGCCCGACTACGCGCACTTCAACCGGGTCCGCGGGCTGTTCTATCCCGACGAGCCGCCGGTCAGCACCGTGGTCGAGGTCAACCGCTTCCTGCCCGGCGACGAGGCGCTGGTGGAGGTGGAGGCGACGATGTACCTGCCGCGCGAGTAGAGTTCCACGGGGCCCGGCGTCGAGCCGGCCAATCCAATGCACGGGCGCGGCGTGCTGCGCCCGCCCTGCAGGCCGGAAAGCCGCAGCACGCACCTCGAACGCTCGGCAGGCCGGATCCAGGCCAGTGCCGGGACACCGCTACCGCAGCGCCATGCCCTTCGGACCCAGCGACAGGCGCGTCACATCGCCCTTGACGAACTGGCCGAGGTACTGGCGTGCGGCATCACGGGTGCGCTGTGCCAGGCCGGCATCCGGCCGGGACCTCAGCCCCATCTGCGTGGTCGCCATGAACATGCCGATGATGGCCAACTGTTCGTAGGCCTCGCGCTTCTCGCGCGCCGACACCTTGGCGAAGCCGGGCACCGAGGCCATGGCCGTGCGCATCTGGCGCACCAGCGGGGCGAAGTGCTCGTCGGGGAAGTCCGCGCCATGCAGGGCCATGTAGCAGCCGGCGACGAATGCCGCCGCCGCCCCGCCGAGATCGCCCGGGGGAATCGAGAACCGCTTCTCGATCTCGGCATAGGACCGCAGCAGGGACCTGAAGGTCGCCTCGGCCTCCGCACGGCTGGCCGCCGGATAGCCCGACGCCAGCCTTGCGGGCATCGAGACGGCGGGCGAAGGCGTGGTGACGAGCTGCGAGCGGGCCTCGGCGGGCCGCTCGTCCTTGCTGCCGAGCGCGATGTCGTACTGGATGGCCTGGTAGTACCACGACGAATCCAGGATGCCCAGGTTGCCCATGTCGTACATGGGCCCGTAGGCGCGTGCCAGCATGGGGAGCACCAGCCACAGCAGCCAGAAGAAACGCCGCGGACTACGCATCGAGCACACCTCCGGAACAGGCCCAGTCGGCCGCCGCCATGATTGCAGAGTCCTTCGGGAATGGCCCCAGGCCAGTTGCAACAATGCACAAACGGCACCCCTCGGGCACCAGGGTGCGGCGCGGCGAAGGCTTCGGCGCTTTTTCGCGGCGGCGTGCCGCCGCATCGCCTTGCCCGGGCTCAGGCCGGCCACGCGCTGCTGGAGCAGCCTGCGGTTCTCGCTCCCCGAGCTGGCGCAGCCGTCGCGGCCCCGATGGGCCCACGCCGCCTGCTTCCGCGCAAAAGCACTCGGCCTGTCGGTGAACCGGCACTTCCCCACGGCATGTACTCCGGGCCCGCTGCGTGGCCCCATCGTGCCGGTCGTACTCCGTCACCGAACGGTGCTGGATGCCGGGCCAGGGTCCATTGCCGTGGCTGGCCTCCCGGCCCGGCGGGTCATTCGATGGCGGCGCTGGCCTGCATGGCCGGCGCGTCGAGCAGCACCTCCATCGGCCCGGCGGGGCCGTCGAGCAGCTGCACGCCCGCCGCCGGCGCGGCCGGCTCCAGGCCCATGGCGCTCAAAGCGCCTGGACCAGCTCCGGCACGGCCTGGAACAGGTCGGCCTCCAGCCCGTAGTCGGCCACCGAGAAGATCGGCGCCTCCGGGTCCTTGTTGATCGCCACGATCACCTTGGAGTCCTTCATGCCGGCCAGGTGCTGGATCGCCCCGCTGATGCCCGCGGCGATGTACAGCTGCGGCGCCACGATCTTGCCGGTCTGCCCGACCTGCAGGTCGTTGGGCGCGTAGCCGGCGTCCACCGCCGCGCGGCTGGCTCCGATCGCCGCGCCGAGCTTGTCGGCCAGCGGGGTCATGACTTCGTTGAATTTCTCCGCGCTGCCCAGCGCCCGTCCGCCGGAGACGATGATCTTGGCGGCGGTCAGTTCGGGGCGTTCGCTCTTGGCGATTTCCGAGCCGAGGAAGGCGCTCTTGCCGGTGTCGGCGACGGCGGCGAGGCTTTCCACCGCGGCGCTGCCGCCGCTTTCGGCGGCAGCGTCGAAGCCGGTGGTGCGCACGGTGATGACTTTGACGCTGTCGCCGCTTTGCACGGTGGCGATGGCGTTGCCGGCGTAGATCGGGCGCTCGAAGGTGTCGGCGCCGATGACTTTGGTGATGTCGCTGATCTGGGCGACGTCCAGCCTGGCGGCTACGCGCGGGGCGACGTTCTTGCCGCCGGCGGTGGCCGCGAACAGGATGTGGCTGTAGCCGCCGGCGATGGCCAGGACTTGGGCGGCGATGTTTTCGGCCAGGGCGTGGGCCAGGCTGGGGGCGTCGGCGTGCAGGACTTTGGCGACGCCGGCGATCTGGCTGGCGGCCTGGGCGGCGGCGCCGGCGTTGTGGCCGGCGACCAGCACGTGGACGTCGCCGCCGCAGGCTTGGGCGGCGGTGACGGTGTTCAGCGTGGCGCTTTTGAGGCTGGCGTTGTCGTGTTCGGCGATGACGAGGATGCTCATGGCGTGTCTTTCTTCAGATGACCTTGGCTTCGTTCTTGAGCTTGGCCACCAGGGTGGCGACGTCGGGGACTTTGATGCCGGCCGAGCGTTTGGGCGGTTCGCTGACTTTGAGGGTCTTGAGCTTGCTTTGCACGTCTACGCCGAGGTCTTCGGGCTTGACGGTCTCCAGCGGCTTTTTCTTGGCCTTCATGATGTTGGGCAGCGTGACGTAGCGCGGCTCGTTCAGGCGCAGGTCGGTGGTGATGACGGCCGGCGTGGCCAGTTCCAGCGTCTCCAGCCCGCCGTCGACTTCGCGGGTCACCTTGACTTTGTCGCCGGTCACTTCGACTTTGCTGGCGAAGGTGGCCTGGGGCAGTTCGGCCAGCGCCGCCAGCATCTGGCCGGTCTGGTTGCAGTCGTCGTCGATGGCTTGCTTGCCCAGGATCACCAGCCCGGGCTGTTCCTTGTCCACCAGGGCCTTGAGCAGCTTGGCCACCGCCAGCGGCTGCAGTTCGGCGTCGCTTTGCACCAGGATCGCGCGGTCCGCGCCGATGGCCATGGCCGTGCGCAGCGTCTCCTGGCATTGCGCCACGCCGCAGGACACCGCCACCACTTCCGTGGCCGCGCCTTTCTCCTTCAGGCGCACCGCCTCTTCCACCGCAATCTCGTCGAACGGGTTCATCGACATCTTCACGTTCGCAATGTCCACCCCGCTCGCGTCCGACTTCACCCGGACTTTCACGTTGTAGTCCACCACGCGCTTGACGGGGACGAGAATTTTCATGATCGGGATTCCTTCAAAAAAGTAGGACTGGGAAAGCTGCGGCACGTGCTCGGCCACGTGCCCGGAATCATGGGGGGTGGTGGCCTCCGGCTCGATGAAGGCCTCGGCCTGCGGAATCAGGGTGTGCCCGGCGTCCAGGCCGTCGAAGACCGCCTTCGGGCCTCGTGCCCAGGCCCAGTGGGCGGACTCGGGCAGATCAACACCGCGCGCCCATGCACGTCTGGATGGGCACGGCAGAACGGCCTGCCCGTGCATGGGCTGCCGGGGAAATCGCAGTCATCATGACCGGCAGCGCCGTGCCGGCCAGTGGGCGAAACATGGAATGCATGCGCTTGTCTCCTGCCGTGATTCGAACGAGTCCACCACGATAAGAAGCGGTGGAAGAAGGGTCAATTGCCGATACGCGAACCAGCCCTTCGACAACACCGAATGGCAGCCGGGGACACACCGTCTCCATGCCTCGACGCTGCACGGGTCCCCATGGCGGGCCCCGCATTTGCCATGTGCGCCGCAGCACCGTGGCGAGAACCGAGGCCGGTACACGAAAGCACCGGCCGTTCCGGCCGCCGGCCCCTTCCGCCTGCCGTCGCGCCGGCCAGGGTCAGCCCACGGCACCTCCTGCCATCGCGGCCATCAAGAAGATCGACAGGCCGCTTCCGCAGCCAGCGCGTTCGCCAATGCGGAATCCGCCCTTCTCCATTCGGAACTTGGTTTCCGGCGCATGAGGCCCGAGACTTTTCGCAGGAGACATCGACATGCGCGCTTCCGCCCGCCGCCTCGCCCTGGCCACGCTGGCCCTTCCCTGTTCACCGTCGCCGCTCTGCCTGCCGCCGCGCCGCACAAGCCACCCGCGCACTTCTTGGCCGGCCATTCGGCTGGTGGCCCGGTGGACCAGGCCGCGCGCCTGTTCGCCGTCGCACCGGCCAAGGGGCCGGGCTCCCCGGTCGCCGTGGCGAACGAGCCCGGTGCCGACGCCGCGCTGGCTGGCCGCGAGCTGCTGAACGCCAGGCCCGGCGGCATCCGTCGGCTCAGGCCGCTCCACGAATGCCGGCAACGGCCACCTCATCCAGAAGAAAGCGGTGCCAGACGGCGGCTGCACGAGGAACCCATGGACATCTATGACTACATCGTGGTGGGCGCCGGCTCGTCGGGCTGCGTGGTGGCAAGCCGCCTGTCCGAAGACCCGAGAACGCGCGTACTGCTGATCGAAGCCGGCGGCAGCATGGACGCCTTCTGGGTCAACACCCCCGCGGGCATGGCCAAGCTGTTCGGCAGCGAGCGCTACAACTGGCGCTTCAAGACCCAGCCCGAGCCCATGCTGGGCGGCCGGCAGGTGCAATGGGACCGGGGCAAGGGCCTGGGCGGCTCCAGCAGCATCAACGGCATGATCTACATGCGCGGCCAGCCCGAGGACTATGACCTGTGGGAACGCCTGGGCAACCCGGGCTGGGGCTGGAACGACGTGCTGCCCTACTTCAAGCGCTCGGAAAACAATGCGAGCCTGCACGACGCCGCGCATGGCGACCAGGGGCCGCTGTCCGTGACCGACCCGGTGGAAGTGCATCCCTCGGCCGAGGACTTCGTCGCCGCGAGCGTGAACGCCGGCATTCCGCGCACCCGCGACCTGAACGCGCCGCCCCACCCCGGCGTGGGCGTGCGCCAGTACACCATCAAAGGCGGGCAGCGCCACACCACGTACAAGGCCTTCATCGAGCCGGTGCGCCACCGCTCCAACCTGTCGGTACTGACCGACGCGCATGTCGCCCGCGTGCTGCTCGATGGCGAGCAAGCCACGGGCGTGGAGGTGCTGCACGGCGGCCAGCGCCGCCAGATCGCGGCGGCACGCGAGGTGATCCTGAGCGCGGGTGCGCTCGCCTCGCCGCAGCTCCTGATGCTCTCGGGCATCGGCGAGGCGGCGCAGCTGCAGCGCCACGGCATCGCCGTGCGGCATGCGCTGCCCGGCGTGGGCCGCAACCTGCAAGACCACTGGTATGCATCGCTGACCTGGCGCGCCACGCCGGGCAGTTCGGTCAACCACCGCCTGAGCGGCCTGCGCAAGTACCTCGAAGGCGCGCGCTACGTGTTCACCCACGGCGGCTACCTGGCGCTGGGCGCGGCCCCGGTGTCGGCCTACACGCGCAGCAGCAGCGCACCGGACGCGCGGGCGGACGTGCAGCTCACCTTCAACCCCATGAGCTTCTCGGGCACGCCCACGGGCGAGGTGGCGGCCGACGGCTATCCGGGCGTCTCCGGCTCGGTGGTGCTGCTCACGCCCGAGTCGCGCGGCCACATGGAACTGGCGAGCGCCGACCCGCTGGCCGCGCCGCTGTTCCGTCCCAACTATTTCAGCGCCGAGAACGACATCCGCCGCCACGTCGGCGGCCTGCGCCTGCTGCGCCAGATCATCGGCACGCCGCCGCTGAGCCGGCGCGTGGTGGAGGAAGTCAAGCCCGGCCCCGGCTGCGAGAGCGACGCGCAGCTGTTCGAGCACATCCAGCGCACCGGCGGCACGGGCTGGCACATGGTGGGCACCTGCAAGATGGGCAGCGATGCCGGCGCCGTGGTCGATGCGCGACTGCGCGTGCACGGCGTGCGGCGGCTGCGCGTGATGGACGCGGCCATCATGCCCCTGGTCACGGCCGGCAACACCAACGCCCCCTGCATCATGATCGGCGAGAAGGGCGCGGACATGGTCCGCGAGGACGCGCTGGCGCCTCGCGTCATCGCTTGAATCACCAAAGAGGCACGGCGATGACAGCGACCGCCGCCCCCTTGAACGGGCCTCGCGCCGGCCGGTGCTTCAGCGGCGGCCAATGGGCCAACCCTCCCACCGGGGTAGCCCCTTCCACCGCCGACACCTTCAACAGGCTCGACTGCGCCACCGAAGAAGTCGCGCCGCGTGGCCAAGGCCAGCGAGGCCGACGTGGCCGCCGCCGTGAAGGCCGCTCGCCAGGCCCCCGGCCGCGCATCGCCCTGTTCCGAACGCCGAGGTGTTCACGCAGACTGCGGAGCACGCCATGCGTGTAGCGCGCCGGTCGCACGCGGGCCCGGCGAGGCACGAGGCTTCGCGCACCGCTTCCTCCATCAGCCTCGGCAGCTTCGAGCCATCGGGCGTGGGACGCGAGGGCGGCGTGGCCGGGCTCGCGGCCTTCCCCGAACCGAAGACCGTGGCATCCGACCCAGCCGCAACCCGAGAGCCGACGCAGCCATGACCCCTCCTCCTTCCGCCATCCCCTACGGCCACCACGACCGCCTCTACATCGGCGGCGCCTGGGTCCCGCCCGGCAGCGACGGCATGCTCGACGTGATCGCCCCGGCCACCGAGACCTGCTACGTGCGCGTGGCCGAGGCCCGCGAGGCCGACATCCACGCCGCCGTGGCGGCCGCCCGCGCCGCGTTCGACCACGGCCCCTGGCCACGGATGACGCCGGCCGAGCGCGCCGGCCACCTGCGCGCGCTGGGCCAGGAAATCACCGCGCGCGCGGGCGACATCGCGCAGGTCTGGCCCAACGAGATGGGGGTGGTCCACGCGCTCGCGCAGGCCATGGCGGCGCGCACCTGCCAGTTCTACGGCAGCTACGCCGACCTGGCCGGCACCTACCCGTGGGAGGCACGGCACACGCCCGCGGGCGGCGGCGACACGGGCCTGCTGGTCAAGGAGCCGGTCGGCACCGTGGCCGCCATCATTCCGTGGAACAGCCCCATCTCGCTGCTCACGCACAAGCTGGCGCCCGCGCTGCTGGCGGGCTGCACCGTGGTCGTCAAGGCCGCGCCGGAGGCGCCCGGCGCCGCCTACATCGTCGCCGAGGCCGCCGAGGCGGCGGGCCTGCCGCCGGGCGTGGTCAACGTGCTGACGGCGGACCGCGCGGCGTCCGAGGCGCTGGTGCGCCATCCCGGCATCGACAAGGTGGCCTTCACCGGCTCGACCGCCGTGGGGCGGCGCATCGGCGCGATCCTGTCCGAGCGCATCGGGCGCTGCACGCTGGAGCTCGGCGGCAAGTCCGCCGCCATCGTGTTCGACGACTACGACATCGACACCGCCGCCAAGACCATCGCCACGCCCGCCTGCATGCTGAGCGGGCAGGTGTGCTCGTCGCTCACGCGCATCATCGTGGGCAAGGGCCGCCACGACCAGATGGTCGAGGCGCTGGCCGCGCACTTCGGCGCGATGCGCGTCGGCGACCCGTTCGACCCCGCCACGCAGGTCGGCCCGCTCGCATCGCGCCGCCAGCGCGAGCGCGTGGAGGGCCTGATCGCCAAGGCCCGGCAGGAAGGCGCCGTGCTCGCCACCGGCGGCAAGCGGCCCGGCCACCTGGAGCGCGGCTTCTACATCGAGCCCACGGTGTTCGGCCGCGTGGACAACGCGTCGACCCTCGCGCGCGAGGAGGTGTTCGGCCCGGTGCTGAGCGTCATCGCCGCCGACAGCGACGCGCACGCCGTGGCCCTGGCCAACGACACCCTCTACGGCCTGAACAACTCGGTCTTCACGCACGACGTGGACCGCGCCTACGCGGCGGCGCGCCAGCTGCGCTCGGGCACCGTGGGGCACAACGTCTTCCGCACCGATTTCTCCATCGGCTTCGGCGGCTTCAAGCAGTCGGGCATCGGGCGCGAAGGGCTGGTCGAGGGGCTGGACGCCTACCTCGAATCGAAGACGGTCATCCTCGACGGCAGGCCCTCGCGGGAATTCAAGCCCAACCGACCTCCGGGTCTTTCCTGACGGGAGCGCGTGGCTCTCTTCTCGGCCGCAGAGGCCCGCCAGGAAACCCGGGCCCGAAGCCTCGCGGCTCCGCCACCCCATCGGCCATCGGCAGCACGCAGGGCAGCACGTTCGAGCAACGCGCCGGCCGAGCCGGCCTCCCAGGAGCACCGTGGCCCACGGCACCACGGTGGACCGATCGTCCCCACGCAGGACGGCGCCATGCTTCCGGCCACGGTTCGCGCGCCTCTGCGAGGGCGCCGGCGTGGACCGGGCGGAACGAGAGCCCCGCCACCGGCGCCGGCCGCGTGCTCCGCCTCGACGCGCTCGTCCCGGTGATGAACCGCCCGCACGCGCAACCGCAGGCGCCGCGAGGCAAGCGCGTGCTCCGGGTCCCTATCGCGGGATTCGCGAATGGTGAACAAGCGATTCGCCATCCTGAACTTGGCTTCGGACGCCCCAGGCCCGAGACTTTCCCGCCGAAGGCTGCACTGCTGGCAGCCTCTCCGTCCATAGAACAGAACGAGGCAAGCACTTCAATGAGCGACTCCCCATCCGAAGACCAGGCGCTGCTCGCGGCGATCGAAGACTCCGCGGAACAGTTCCTGAAAGACCGTGGCGGCCTGGACGTTCCCCGCCGCCAGCGCGCGGCGGAAGACACGCCCCTGCCCCACGCCGAGTTCCGCCGCGAGGACTGGACCGAAGTCGCCGGCCTGGGCTGGCCCGGCGTGCTGGTGCCCGCCGAGCAGGACGGCCTGGGCCTGGGCGTCCAGGCCGCCGCCATCCTGGCGCGCAAGGTGGGCCGCTGGGTCGCCCCCGAACCCTTCACCGCCGTGGCCGGCATCGCCGCCACGCTGCTGGCGGGCGCATCGTCCGACGCGGCGCGCGCGCTGCTCGCCGGCCTCGTGTCCGGTGAGCGCATCGTGGGCGTGGCGCTCGATCTCGACCATCCCGCTGGCGCCAGCCAGGTCGCCAAGGCGGCGGACGGTTCGCTGCGCCTCTCGGGCGTGGCCGCCTACACGGCGCCCGCCCACCCGGCCGACGGCTGGCTCGTCGCCGCCGCCGATGCGCAGGGCCAGCCGGTGCTGGTGCACGTCGGCGCGCAGGACGCCGGCCTGGCCGTGGAGCCTCAGCTCGAAGTCGACGGCCGCTGTCGCGCCCGCCTGGTGTTCGACGACCTGGCCCTCGGCACCGATGCCGTGGTAGCGCAAGGCGCCGAGGTGCCCGCGCTGATCGACCGCGCCGTGCTGGCCGGCCGCATCCTGTACGCGGCGGAACTGCTGGGCAGCGCCGAGCGGCTGCACGAGGTGACGCTGGAATACGTCTCGCAGCGCAAGCAGTTCGGCAAGGCCATCGGCAGCTTCCAGGTGCTCCAGCACCGCTGCGTGGACGTGCGCATCCAGGTCGAGCTGGCGCGCGCCAGCGTCGAGGAAGCCTGCGCCCACCCCACCGACGCCAATGCCGTGCGCGCCAAGCTGCGCGCCGGACGCGCGGCCATGGACGCGAGTCTGGCGGCCGTACAACTGCATGGCGCCATGGGCATCACCGACGAATGCGACGTGGGCCTGTACTTCAAGCGCGTGCTGGCCTTGCTGCCGCGCCTGGGCGGCGAGCGCGCGCTGCAGGCACGCTGGCTCGCGGCCGTGGGCGAAGGCGCGTCGCACGAGGTGGCCGACGAGTGGACGGGCGAGTTCCCCAAGAGCGCCGATTGGGAGGCCATGCCGGACGAGGACTTCCGCCGCATGCTGCGCTCCTTCCTCATCCGCAACTACCCCGGCCACCTGCGCCACATGCCGCGCCGCGTGCACTGGGACGAGATCGGCGACTGGTACCGCTGCCTGTCGCGCCAGGGCTGGATCGCCCCGGCCTGGCCGGTCCAGCACGGCGGCATGGGGCTGCCCGCCGCCAAGCAGCTGGCATGGTTCGAGGAGCTGGAGTCCTACGGCGTGGCGCGCGCGCCCGACCAGGGCCTGCTCATGGTCGGCCCGGTGCTCATGCAGTACGGCACGCCCGAGCAGCAGCAGCGCTTCCTGCCCAGGATCGTCAGCGGCGAGAACGTCTGGTGCCAGGGCTATTCCGAGCCCAACGCCGGTTCCGACCTCGCCAGCCTGCGCACCGAGGCGGTGCTGGACGGCGACCACTACGTCGTCAACGGCCAGAAGATCTGGACCACGCTGGCGCAGGACGCCACGCACATCTTCGTGCTGGTGCGCACCGACAAGACGGTGAAGCAGCAGGCGGGCATCAGCTTTTTGCTGGCCGACATCAAGACGCCCGGCATCACCGTGCGCCCCATCATCGACCTGGCGGGCCATGCCGAGTTCTGCGAAGTGTTCTTCGACAACGTGCGCGTGCCGCGCGAGAACCTGGTGGGCCAGCCCAACGAGGGCTGGACGATTGCCAAAGCGCTGCTGGGCTTCGAGCGCCTGCACCTGGGCAGCCCCAAGCAGTCGCAGTTCGCGCTGGCGCAGCTGCGCACGCTGGGCCGCATGAGCGGCCTGATGGACGACCCGGCCTTCTGCGCGGCCTACACCGAACTGGCGCTGGACGTGGCCGACCTCTCCGCCCTCTATACCCGCTACGGCGACTACGTGAAGCGCGGCGAGAAGCTGCCCGCCTCGGTGTCCATGCTCAAGGTCTGGGCCACCGAGACCTACCAGCGCATCGGCCTGGCGATGGCCAGGCACGGCGGCACCTCCGCCACGCTGGCCGGGGCGGCGGACGTGGGCGGCAGCCGCATCCACCTGCTCGCGCCGCTGCTCAACGCCAGCGCCGCCAAGATCTACGGCGGCTCCAACGAGGTGCAGCGCAACATCCTCGCGCGCACCGTGCTCGATCTGCCGGGCTGACCCGCGACCGCGCGGGCCACATCCGGCCCAGCGCGGCGGGCATTTCCAAGTAGCGAACGACATCAAGGAGACGAGACATGTCCTCATTCACCTCTGCCCAAGCCAGCAGCCAATCCGTGAACGAAGGACTCGCCCTAGCGCAGCGCTGGATCGCGGCTGGACCCAAGCAGTTGCTGATCGACGGCCAATGGGTTCCTGCCCGGACCGGCAAGACGATCCAGAGCATCGACCCCGCCACCGAGGAAGTGCTGGCCGAGATCGCCGAGGGCGATGCCGCCGACGTCGATGCCGCGGTGGCCGCCGCACGCCGGGCGTTCGAAGCCTCGTCGTGGCGCGGCATCTCGCCGCACGTGCGCTCGCGCGCCCTGCTGCGCATCGCCGACGCCATCGAGAAGAATGCCGCCGAGCTGGCGGCACTGGAGTCGCTGGACAACGGCATGCCCATCTGGCTGGCCACCGCCGCCGTGGGCATGGCGGTGGACGCCTTCCGCTACTACGCGGGCTGGCCGTCCAAGATCATGGGCACCACCAACCCCACGGACGAGACGGCCTTCATCTTCACCCTGCGCGAGCCGGTGGGCGTGTGCGGCCAGATCAACCCCTGGAACGTGCCGATGCTGCTGATCGCGCTGAAGATCGCGCCGCCGCTGGCCTGCGGCAACACGGTGGTGCTCAAGCCCTCGGAGCTGTGCTCGCTGACCACGCTGCGCGTGGCCGAGCTGATCCAGGAAACCGGCCTGCCGCCCGGCGTGGTGAACATCGTCACCGGCTACGGCTCCACCGTGGGCTCGGCCATCTCGGGCCACGAGGGCATCGACAAGGTCTCGTTCACCGGCTCCACCGCGGTGGGCAAGATGATCCTGCAGGCCTCCTGCGGCAACCTCAAGCGCACCACGCTGGAGCTGGGCGGCAAGTCGCCCAACATCCTGTTCGCCGACGCCGACCTGGACAAGGCCATCCCGCGCGCCGTGCTGGGCTTCACCATGAACTCGGGGCAGATCTGCTCGTCCGGCACCCGCATCTTCGTGCAGGAGAGCGTGCTGGACGAAGTGACCGAGAAGATCACCCGCTTCGCCGCCGCGCAGAAGGTGGGCTCGCCCTTCGACCCCGACACCAAGCTCGGTCCGCTGGTCTCGGGCACCCAGCTCAACCGCGTGCTGTCCTACGTCGAGGCGGGCCGCGAGGCGGGCGCGAAGCTCATGACCGGCGGCGAGCGCCTGCCGGGCAAGGGCTATTTCCTCGGCCCCACGGTGTTCGCCGGTGCCGACAACCAGATGAAGATGGCACGCGAGGAGATCTTCGGCCCCGTCACCGCCATCATCCCGTTCAAGGACGAGGCCGACGTGATCGCGATGGCCAACGACTCCAGCTACGGCCTGGCCGGCGGCATCTGGACGCAGAACGTCAGCCGCGCCCACCGCATGGCGCGCGCCATCCGGGGCGGGCGCATCTGGGTCAACACCTTCGGCGAGACGGACTCGGTCATGCCCTTCGGCGGCTTCAAGCAGTCGGGCCTGGGCCGCGAGTTCGGCATCGACTCGATCATGACCTACACCGAAACCAAGTCCGTGATGTTCAGGTTCTGAGCACCGTGCCGATGGGGCGGCCGACAGGGCTGCCGCCCACCATCGGCAACCACAAAACCAAGGAGACAAGCATGCAACCCACTACCCGCTGGGCACGGATCGCCGTGGCCGCCGTTCTGGCCGCAACGGCCGCGGCATCGCACGCCCAGGACAAGCCCATCACCTTGAAGATGGCGCACCTGGTGCCGCCGACGCACGTCTTCTGGGAAAAGGGCGGCAAGCCGTTCTCCGAAGAAGTCACGGCCAAGACCAACGGCCGCGTCAAGTTCGAGGTCTACCACTCCAACCAGCTGGGCAGCGACTACCTGACCATCCTCAAGACCGGCCTGGCCGACATCGTGATGCTGGTGCCGTCCTACCAGCCCGACAAGATGCCGCTGTCCACCGTGGGCGAGCTGCCGGGCCTGTACTCCACTTCGTGCGAAGGCACGGCCAAGCTGTCCGCGATTTCGCGCGCAGGCGGCATGCTGTACGAGCGCGAGCTCAAGGCCCTGGGCGTCCACGTGCTGTTCGTGAACGCGCTGCCGCAGTACAAGATCATGTCCACCACGCGCGAGATCAAGTCGCTGCAGGACATGCAGGGGCTCAAGGTGCGCGCCGTGGGCGGCTCCATGAACAAGACCGTCCGCGCCCTGGGCGGCGCGCCCCTGGCGGTGCCCGCGGGCGAGCTGTACGACTCGCTGAACCGCGGCACCATCGACGCGGGCATGTACCCCTACACCGGCGTGAAGCCCTTCAAGATCGAGGAAATCGTGCGCCACGCCGTCGAGGGCCTGCAACTGGGCGGGGCCAACATCATGTTCGCCATCAGCAGCAAGGGCTGGAACGCCCTGCCCGAGGACGTGCGCAAGGTGCTCGACGAGGCCGGGCGGAACGCCCAGAAGAGCATGTGCCAGGGCCAGGATGACGGCGAGGCCGCGCTGCGCAACGAGTTCGTCCAGAAGAACCACTGGAAGATCACGACGCTGACGCCCGAGCAGGCGGCGCAGTGGAGCGACAAGGTCAAGTCCGTGACCACCGACTGGGTGGCCGAGATGGATCGCGCACGCAAGCCGGGCGCGGCCGTGCTCCAGGCCTTCCACGACGCCAGCGGCAAATAAGCACGGCGCACCGCATGCGCGCCGCACCGTGCGCCGGGTCGTCCCGGCGCGGTGCTGCGGCCCTTGCCGCGCCCCTACTTTCCTGGAGCTCCATGCAAACCCTCATTCGGCGGCTCGAGCAGATCGGCCTGGCCCTGGCGGGCCTGTGCATCTGCCTCGTCATGCTCGCGGTATCGGCCGACACGCTGATGCGCTACGCCTTCACCGCACCCCTGCAATGGGTGACGGACGTGACCTCCTTCTACCTGCTGGTGGGGGCCGCCTATCTGGCGATCTCCTCCACCTTCACGCACGGCGACCACATCAACATCAACCTGCTGCACCAGCGCATGCCGCCGCGCCTGCGCGCCGTGACCGATGCGCTGTGCGCCCTCGCGTACCTGGCCGTGTTCGGGCTGGTCGGCTGGCTGGCCTGGGAAACCGCCATGGAAGCGCTGCACAACCAGGAGTACATGCCGGGCTACATCGAATGGCCGGTGTGGCTGTCCTACCTGCCGATTCCCCTGGGCACGGGCATTCTCTGCCTGCGCCTGGTGCACCACATCTTCATGCTGCTGACGCGCGGCCAGGATCCGGACGTGGTCCAGGACCACGGCCTGGAAGGAGGCGTGGAATGAGCGCCGCCGTCATCCTCGCACTGCTGTTCACGCTGCTGCTGCTGGGCGCGCCCATCGGCTTCGCGCTGATCCTCTCGGGTTTCGCCGGCATCCTGTGGGTGGGTGGCACGACCGCCGCGCTGGGGGTGCTGGCCTCGGTGCCGCACGAACTGGCGGGCAAGTTCGAGTTCCTCACCATCCCCATGTTCCTGCTGATGGCCGAGTTCGTGCTGCGCTCGGGCGTGGCCGACGACCTGTTCAAGGTCGCCGCCGCCTGGTGCGGCCGCGTGCCCGGTGGGCTGGGCATGGCCACGGCCCTGTCGGGCGCGGGCTTCGGCGCGATCTGCGGCTCGTCAACGGCGTCGGCCGCCACGCTGTCGGCCACCTCGCTGCCGGCCATGCTCAAGCACGGCTACGAGCGCCGCATGGCGGCGGGCGTGGTGGCGATCTCCGGCACGCTGGCGATGCTGATCCCGCCCAGCATCGCCATGATCATCTACGGCCTGCTGGCCGACGTGAACATCGGCAAGCTGCTGATCGCCGGGGTGGTGCCGGCCATCTTCGTGACGGCGGCCATCATGCTGACCACCTACTACCTGGCCAGGCGCGACCCCTCTTGCGCGCCGCTGTCGGAGCAGGTCACCTGGGGCGAGAAATTCCGGCTGCTGCGCCTGGTGGCACCCATGCTGGTGCTGATGATGGCGGTGACCGGCGTGATCTACACCGGCGTGGCGACGCCCACCGAGGCATCGGCCATGGGCGCGCTGGTGTCCGCCATCCTGTATTTCATGCGCGGCCGCCGTACCTGGGCCGAGGTGGCCGACCTGGTCGGCCGCGCCACGCGCACCTCCTGCATGGTGGCCATCATCCTGCTGGGCGCGCACGTCTTCACGGTGTTCTTCGCGCTGACGCAGACCACGCAGTCGCTGATCGGCTGGGTGGGGGCGCTGCCGGTGAGTCCCTGGGTCATCATCCTCTGCCTGACGCTGATGTACCTGGTGCTGGGATGCTTCCTGGACCAGATCGCGATCCTGGTGCTCACCGTGCCCATCGTCGCGCCCCTGGTGTCCTCGCTCGGGTTCGACCTGATCTGGTTCGGCGTCATCAAGATCGTGACCGCCGAGCTGGGCATGGTCACGCCGCCCCTGGGGCTCAACTGCTTCGTGGTGTCCAAGTACTCCAGGACGCCCGTGCAGGAGGTGTTTCACGGCACCGTGCCGCACGTCGTCGCGCATCTGGCGGTGCTGGCGGTGCTGTTGCTGTTCCCGGCGCTGTCGCTGTGGCTGCCCAACCAGATGAAATGAGCGCCCGGCCCGGCGCGCGGCCGGGATAGCCATTCCACGCTGGATCATTTCCCCTTTGCGCAGTTTCCGGTTCGCCAACAAAGAAGGGCCGGTTCGCGAAACAAAAATTGTTCCCGGCGGCACCTCCCCCTAAGCTATTGCAGCGACGGGATGATTATTCATCCATCAACCCATAAAAAGGAGACAAGGTGTCCTACCGCATCACAGAGGATGGGTACGACTATGTGATCGTAGGCGCCGGGTCGGCAGGCTGCGTTCTGGCGAACCGCCTTTCCGCCGATTCGAATATCCGTGTCTGCCTGATCGAAGCCGGGCCGCCCGACAGCCACCCCTATATCCAGGTACCGCTGGGTATCGCCACACTGCTCAGCCATCCGACGCTGAACTGGAATTTCTCCAGCGTTCCCCAGCCGAACGCCGCCAACCGCACCATTGCCGTGCCCCGCGGAAAAACCCTGGGCGGGTCCAGCTCGATCAATGGAATGGTTTATACGCGCGGCCACCCGACGGATTACGACGACTGGCGCAATCTCGGCAACGAGGGCTGGTCGTTCGAGGAAGTGCTGCCTTATTTCACGCGCTCCGAAAACAACCGGGATTTCAGGGATTCTCCGTACCACGGCACCAGCGGCCCGGTGGAGGTCGGGTTCCTGGACCGCTACAGCCCGATGGTGGAGATGTTCTTCCAGGCGGGGGAAAGCCTGGGCTACCAGCGCAACCCGGACTTCTGCGGCCCGACCCACGAGGGGTTCGGCCGCCGGCAGGCGTCCATCGCGCGGGGGCGGCGCGTCTCGGCCTCCACGGCCTATCTGCGCCCGGTGCGGTCGCGCCGCAACCTGACGGTGCTGACCGGCATGCTGGTGCGGCGCGTCGTGGTGGAGGACGGGCGGGCCGTCGGCGTCGAGGCCGGCCCGCAAGACGGCGAAGGCCGCGTCATCCAGGCCCGCAAGGAGGTGATCCTCTCGGCAGGCGCGGTGGGCTCGCCACATCTGCTGATGCTGTCGGGCATCGGCGACGCGGACGAGTTGCGCACCCATGGCATCGCCGTCCAGCAGCACCTGCCGGGCGTGGGCAAGAACCTGCAGGACCACCTGTGCGCGACGATCCAGTATTCCAGCCCGACCACGATTCCCTACGGACTCTCGTGGCGCAGTTTCCCCTGGCTGGCCTGGAATTTCCTGTCCTACCCGATCACCCGCAAAGGCCTCCTGGCCAACAACGTACTGCACGCGAGCGCGTTCATCCGCAGCCTGCCCGATCTGCCCCGCCCCGACGTACAGATCATCCTGGTGCCCACCGTCCACGACAAGAAAAGCGGGAAGATGGGCATCGGCCATGGCTTCGGACTGATGACATCGCTGATGCGCCCGAAAAGCCGGGGCAGGATTTATCTCGCGAGCGCCGATCCGAAGCAGGCGCCCGTCATCGATTTCAATTTCCTATCGGCGCAAGAAGACATCGACACGCTCGCCCGAGGCGCACGAATTTCCCGCCGCATCGCCGAAAGCCCGTCATTCGACAAGGTGCGGGGAAATGAACTGGAACCCAATCCCAAGACTTGGTCCGATGGCGAACTGGCGGACTATATCCGCCAGTACAGCCACACCGGCTATCACCCGGTGGGCACCTGCGCCATGGGCCAGGATGAAAACGCCGTCGTCGATGCGCAATTGCGGGTGCGTGGAATCAATGGCCTGCGCGTGGTCGATGCCTCCATCATGCCGACCCTGATCGGCGGAAATACCGGCGGGCCGGTCATGATGATTGGAGAAAAAGCAGCGGACATGCTGATTTCTGCCACATAGATTCCCTTCCATCCCCAACGAGCAACCCTTTATTCATCGTGTCAAGGAAAATCACCATGCGTCGCGCTTTCCTGAAAACTGCAGTGTCGTCCGTCGCGGCCCTGTTCTGTACCGTCGCCCCCGGCCTGGCCCAGGCGCAACATTTCAAGGGCCCCATCAAGATCGTGGTGCCCCAGGCACCTGGCGGCGGCACCGACCTGGTGGCCCGCCTGGTGGCGCCAGGCCTGTCCAAGGAACTGGGGCAGACGGTGATCATCGACAACAAGCCCGGCGCCAGCGGCCAGATCGGCGCGCAGACGGTGCAGAACGCCGTGCCCGACGGCACGACCATCCTGTGCTCGACCGATCATTCGCTGCTGATCGTGCCGGTGACCGAAGCCCACGTGAAGTACACCGTGGGTGACTTCGTCGCGCTGGGCCAGGGTGCCCGCACTTCCTGGGCACTGCTCCTGCCCGTCGCCGCGGGCTACAAGGACTTCAAGGACTACACGGCAGCGCTCAAGCGCGATCCGGTCAAGCGCTCCTACGGCGTTCCGCTCACGGGCGGAGCCCCTGGCGTGGTGGGCGACGCCATCGGCAAGGCCGTCGGCGTCGAGATGGAGCAGATTCCCTTCGCAGGCTCGGCCCCGGTATCGCAGAACGTCATGGCGAACCAGATCCCCGCAGGCGTGACGGGCATGCCCGAGGCCGTCTCCGTCAGCCGCGGCGACAAGGCCAGGACGTTCGCCGTCACCGGCGAGAAACGTTCGCCGCTGCTGCCGGACGTACCCACCTTCAGCGAATTGGGCATCGCAGGACTGGACAAGGTCTACACCTTCGTGGGCTTCTTCGGCCCCAAAGGCATGCCACCCGAGGCAGCCAATGAATTCAACGCCGCGCTGCGCAAGGCGCTGGCCGACCCTGCCGTGCGTGAAAAGCTCACCGGCGCCGGCTTGACGGCAGCGCCCACCACCCTGGAGGAAGCTGGCCAGGAAGTGACCGTCCAGGCCAAGTACTGGAAGGACACGCTGGGAAAACGCTGACGCCCTGGATGTCCGAAACCCTCGCAGGAGACTGTCCCCATGTTCCCCCGTCGATCCATCGTCCTGGCGCTGCCAGGCATCGCCCTGCTCGGAGCGGCCGGCCGGGCGCTGGCCGAAACCTACCCGGCGCGCCCCGTCCGCTTCATCGTTCCCGTGGCCCCCGGCTCCGCCACCGACCTGACGGCCCGCCAGGTCAGCGCGGGGCTCTTCAAGCTGTGGAACAGCGTCCCCGTGGTCGTGGAGAACAAGCCCGGCGCGGGCACGATCATTGGCACGGACGCCGTGGCCAAGGCACCCGCCGACGGCTACACGCTGCTGTTCAACCTGTCCAGCCACTACACCTCGCCCGTGCTGAACAAGACCAGCTACGACCCCGTCAAGGACTTCGAGCCGGTCGCCAAGCTGGTCAGCA
Organism: Pseudorhodoferax sp.; assembly: GCF_047601025.1. NCBI lineage: Bacteria > Pseudomonadati > Pseudomonadota > Betaproteobacteria > Burkholderiales > Comamonadaceae > Pseudorhodoferax > Pseudorhodoferax sp. Next base: position 3,360,065 of record NZ_JASGJZ010000001.1, on the reverse strand, counting down.
CGGCGCTGGTCATGATCACATCGGTCGATTCGCCGTTCAAGACCGTGCAGGACGTCGTCGCCGCGGCGAAGAAGGCCCCGGGCACGGTCACCTTCGCCTCCGCGGGCAATGGCACCACGTCGCACATGGGCGGCGCGCTGCTGAACAACGTCGCCGGCATCGAGCTGGTACACGCGCCCTACAAGGACGGCTCGCAGGCGATGGTCGACACCTCCACCGGCCAGGTGAAGCTGGGCTTCTCCGGGCCGGCGGCGATTCCGCTGATCAAGTCCGGAAAGCTGCGCGTGCTGGCCACCACGGGGGCCACGCGCTCGGCGCATCTGCCCGACGTGCCCACGGTCAAGGAAGCGCTGCACCTGGACTACGAGGTCACCTCGCCGGTCTGGGCCTTCGCGCCCAAAGGCACGCCCGAGGCCATCGTGAACCAGCTGTCCGAGGCGTTCGGCAAGATCGTCGCCACGCCGGAATTCAAGACGTTCTGCGACAACCAGTTCCTCGATCTGGCCTACGAACCCGCTGCCACCGTGCGCGCGGCCGCCGCCGGCGAAGCGGCCAAATGGCGCAAGCTCGTCGATCTCACCCGCAGCTGAGAAAAACGGCAGCGGCCGCGGCTGCGAACGCGACGACCGGCCCCACGTTCCCCCAAGCGCCCCGGCCGATTCGTCGAAACCGAATCGGGGGCTCGCAGAACAGAAGCTGCTTCCTGCGGGGCGATCTCTTAACCTGACCCATCCACATCACATCATCAGGAGATCCATCATGGCCAAACTCAGAACCCCCCTCTGCGACCTGCTCGGCATCGAATATCCCATCCTGCAGGCCGGCATGGGCGGCGTCGCCTTCGGGCCGCTGGCGGCCGCCGTGTCCAAGGCCGGGGGGCTCGGGACGATCGCGGCGATCTCGCCCACGCCCGAGCGCGTCGAGCAGGAAATCAAGCTGGTCCGCAGCCTGACCGACAAGCCGCTGTGCGTGGACATCGGCTTTCCGCTGCGGGCGCCGAAGGACCTGTCCGAGATCAAGATCGACGTCCTGCCTTCGCCGATCGTGCAGCTGCAAAAGGAGATCGAGGCGCTGGGCGTGCAGGTCAAGCCGGTGGACGACCAGGCCATGGGCATCGAGGATGCCAAGACCAAGCTGGAGATCTGCTTCAAGCACAAGGTCGAGGTGATCGCCTGCGCCCTGGGCACACCCAAGTGGGTGGTGGATGAATGCCACGCCCGCGGCGTCAAGACCATCAGCATGGTCGGGTCCGCCCGGCATGCGAAGTCCGCCATCAAGGCCGGCACCGACGTCGTCGTCGTGCAGGGAACCGAAGGCGGCGGCCACACCGGCGACGTCGGCCTGATCACCCTGCTGGCCGAAGTGCTGGAATTCGCCACGGTGCCGGTGGTGGCGGCCGGCGGCATCGTGAACGGCGCGCAGATCGCCGGCGTGCTGACGCAGGGCGCGCAGGGCGTGTGGGTCGGCACGCGCTTCATCGCGACGCGCGAGGCCACGGTGGGCCCGAACTACAAGCAGTCGATCGTCGACGCCGAGTACGACCAGACCATCCGCTCGCTGCTGTTCGACGGCCTGTACGTGCGCCAGCTCAAGAACCGCTACACCGAAGTCTGGGAAGGCCACGAGCACGAGATGCTGGGCTATCCGGCGCAGCGCGTGGCGATCGGCCCGGTGCGCTTCGCGTCGGTCGAAGCCGACCTGAAGGACCACCAGCCGCTGCCGGCCGGCCAGGGCTCGAGCCTGATCAAGGACGTCCCGCCCGCCGCCGACGTGCTGCACCGCCTGGTGGATGAAACGGTGGCCACGTTGCGCCAGTCGCGCGATCGCGTCACCATCTGACCCGGCGGCGGGACGGCAAGCGCCCCCATCGAGGCGCACCGTCCTGCGAGCGGCCCTCCGTCGCCGCTCGTTCGCAGCAAGGGCAGCGGCGCGCTACGCGCCCTGCCTGTTTTTTCAGGAGACGAACCATGTGCCCGATGCTCCGCAAGCTGGCCGGTACCGCGCTGCTGGCCACATGCGCCGCCCTCGCCCCGGCGGCCCACGCGCAGGACGAACTCGTCGTGGAGTCGATCCAGTCGTCCACCGGCCCCCTCGCCTACGGCGGCGTGCCCTTTCAGAACTCGATCCGCCTGGCCTTCGAGGAGGTCAATGCCAGGGGCGGCATCCATGGCGCCAAGGTCAAGCTGATCGAGCGCGACAACGGCAGCGACAAGGGCCAGTCCATCAACCTTGCCAACCAGGCCGTCGATCGTGATCGCGCCATCCTGGTGCTCGGCCCGACTTCCACCACCGACGCCATGGCCGTGGCGCCGCTGTTCGCCGACAAGCGCACGCCCAACCTGCATTCCGGTATGTCCGACGCGGTGCTCAAGGTCGGCGGCACCTGGAGCATGAAGTTCCAGCAGTCGCCCACCATGGTCACCGCCGTCGTCGCCCAGTACGCGCGGGAAAAGATGTCCATCCGCAAGGTGGCCCTCGTGTTCGACCGGTCCAACGAGACCTGGATCGACTCCAAGAACAGCTTCCGCGATCCGTTCAAGGCCGCAGGCGGCACCGTGGTGGCCGAGGAAGCCATCGTCACCGCCGACTCCAACTTCCAGCCCCTGGCCACCAAGCTCAAGACCCAGGACATCGACGCCATCTATCTCGCCACCTTCCCCGAGCAGTCCGCCAACATTATCGTGCAGCTGCGCCAGGCGGGCGTGCCCGAGAAGGTGCGCTTCATCGGCGCCGTGGGCATGGTGTCGCCCAAGTTCCTCGCGGCGGTGGGCAAGGCGGGTGAAGGCGCGGTCGCCGTGTCCGACCACGTGATCGGCCTGGACCGCCCGCTGAACAAGGCTTTCGAGGCCGCGTACCAGGCCCGCTACGGCATCGAGCCCGACAGCTGGGCAGCCGTCGGCTACACGCAGGGGCTGCTGGCGATCGCCACCTTGCAGGAAGCCGGCCCCAAGCCCACGCGCCAGGCCGTGCACGACGCCTTCCTGCGCATCAAGGACGTGCCCATCCTGGGCGGCAGCGGCCTGTGGAACCAGAAGGATCGCAAGCCGGAATTCGGCGCCGTGGTGCTCACCGTCAAGGACGGAAAGTTCGTCGTCGCGCCCTGAAGGCACCATCCACCACCCGGTACCTCGTCCATCGAACGCACGGGGGCAAGCGCACTGGCCTTGCAGCGCGCGCCCTGGGGCTGGGCAGCACCCGGACCGCCTGGGCCAGGCTGCACCGCCTGCGCGGGGCGATGGCGGCCGAGGCACAGGACCGGGAACGGCTAGGCGATGCCGTCGACGTGGGCGATGCGACCTGGCGGAGCCGGAACAGCGGTGCGCCCCTGCCGTGCAGGCGGCTCGGCCCAAGGGCCACGGCCCGGTGCGGCTGCAACGGATCACCGATGCGGCGGCACCGGGCGTGCCGGAGACCTTCATCCAGCGCGACGCCGTCCAGGGCGCCACCATCCGCATCGCACGGCCCGGGGACTACCGCACGGGGCGCGCGGCCCTGGGCCGTGCGTGCGCGCACGCCGCCGCTTCGGGGGCGGCCTCGCGCCGTCGCCCAGGCCCGGCAGCGGATGCAGAGCAGCCACCAGCGGCACATCCCGCCGTCCCTGTTGGATGTGCTGTTGCAGGAACTCGTGCTCCGGTTCGACCGGCGCGGCGCCAATTCGGTGGGCCGGACGTTCCGCGGTCTGCTGCGACACGCCGTGCACATGCCGCCATCCACCGACCGGGACATCGTCCAGGCCAAGCCGTCACGTCATGGCACGGCCAGGCCGTTGAGGAACCGTCGGGCTCGGATGGAAGCTGCGCTGCAGCGCCTGTACGGCAGGCGCATGCAGCTCGCTTTTCAGCAGCAACGCGGGGCGTGATCAGCGCGTGAGATAGCCCCCATCCACCGGCAGCGGCACGCCCGTGACGAACGATGCGTCGTCCGACAGCAGCCACAGCGCGGCATGCGCCACCTCCTCGGGCCGTCCCGCGCGCCCCATGGGCACGATGGCCATCAGGCGCGCCCGGTTGGCCTCCGCGTCCTGGTGGTCGTCGGCGCGGCCGAAGAACTTGGGCAGCATGGGCGTGTCGATGGGCCCGGGGCACACGGCGTTGACGCGGATGCCGTCGGCTGCGAAGCGCTGCGCCAGCGACATCGTCAGGCCCACCACGCCGAACTTGGCCATGGAGTACACGGGGCTGTGCATGGAGCCCACCAGCCCGCCGATGGAGGACGTGAACACGATGGCGCCGCCGCCGCGCTGGCGCATGTGCGGCGCGACCTCGGCGGCGCTGATGAGCGCGGAGGTCATGTTCAGGTCGATCGAGGCACGGTATTCGTCCATGTCGATGCCCTCGACCTTGGCGGTGCCGGGCATGCCCGCATGCGCCCACAGCAGGTCCACGCCGCCCAGCCAGGCGGCGCTCTCGGCGATCACGCGCCTGCACTCCTCGGGTTGGGACAGATCGGCGACGAACGCCTTGGCCGAGCCGCCGTTGCCGGTGATGGCCGCCGCGACTTCCTCGGCCTTGGCCTTGTCGTAGTCGACCACCGCGACCTTGGCGCCCTCGCGGGCGAACAGCTCGCAGCCGGCGCGGCCCATGCCGGAGCCGCCGGCGGTGACGATGGCCAGTTTGTTCTTCAGTCTCATGGGTGTCTCCTGGAGTGGAACGCGCTTCAAGCGTCGAGATTGAAGTTGACGGTCTTGAGTTCGGTGAACGCCTCGATGGACGGCCAACCGCCCTCGCGCCCGATGCCCGAGCTCTTGACGCCGCCCATGGGCGCGTTGGGCACGCTGGCATAGCCGTTGATGCCGATGGAGCCACTGCGGATGGCCCGCGCCACGCGCAACGCCCGCGTCACGTCGGTGGTGAAGACGCAGCCGGCCAGCCCGTATTCGCTGTCGTTGGCGATGCGGACGGCCTCCTCCTCGGTGTCGAAGGGAATCACGCACAGCACGGGGCCGAAGATCTCCTCGCGTGCCACGCGGAACTGGTTGCTCACGTTGGTGAACAGCGCCGGGTTGATCCAGTTGCCCTCGGCCAGGTCGCCGCCGGGCCGGTCGCCGCCGAACTGCAAGGTCGCGCCTTCCTGCTGGCCGCTTTCCACGTAGCCCAGGATGCGCTCCACCTGGCGCCTGGAGATGATGGGCGCCGAGGTGGTGGTGGACTCGAAGGGATTGCCGAACTTCACCTTCTTGACCTGCTCCGCGGCGTGGTGCACGAACTCGTCGAGCAGCGAGCGGTGCACCAGCGCCCGCGAGGGCGTGGAGCACACCTGTCCGGACAGGAAGGTGGAGCACAGGCCCATCAGCTGCGTGGCGGTGGCCGCCAGGCTGCGCGTGTCGGGAAAGACGATGCCGGCGCTCTTGCCGCCCAGCTCCAGCGAGAGGCGCTTCATGTTGCCGCCGCTGGCCAGCAGAATGCTGCGCCCGGTCTGCGGGCTGCCAGTGAAGGTGACCTTGTCCACGCCCGGGTGGGCCGACAGCGCCGAGCCGGTCGCGCCCGCGCCCGTCACCAGGTTGAACACGCCGGGCGGCAGGTCGCTCTCGGCCACGATGCGGGCCAGGCGGGTGACGGACAGGTTGGTGTATTCCGAGGGCTTGACCACCACCGTGCAGCCGGCGGCCAGCGCGGGGCCGACCTTGTTGGCGAACATCAGCAGCGGCGCGTTCCAGGCCAGGATGGCGGCCACCACGCCCACCGGCTCGCGGAACGACATGTACTGCATGTTCGAGGCCGCGGTGAACTGCGGATAGGTCTCGCCGGTGATCTTGTCGGCCCAGCCGGCGTAGCTGTCCATCACGTCGGCGGTGGCCTTGGCCGAGACGCGGGTGTTGCGGCTCAGGTGGTAGGGGATGCCGTTGTCCAGCGTCTGCAGCTTGGCGATTTCCTCCTCGGCGTCGTAGATGCGCTCGATGAAGCGCTGCAGGATGCGCTTGCGGTCCTGCGCGGCCATGCGCGGCCAGGGGCCTTCGTCGAAGGCCTTGCGGGCCGCCGCCACGGCTTCATTCACGCCGCGCTCGCCCGCCTCGGGGAAGCTGCCCATCACCTGCTGGGTGTTGGGGTTGATCTGGTCGAAGCGCGGGCCGTCCCAGTCCAGCCATTGGCCGTCGATGAACAACTGGCCGGGGCGCAGGTCGAGGCTGGCATGCACGCTCTGTACGGTCTCTGTCATGGACTTGTCTCCTCATCACGTTCAGATCATTCGAACTTCAGTGGCCGAGGCGTGGTGGTTGCCAGGCATGTCCTGGTCCGCCACGCCGGCCACATCTTCGGCGGGCGCGCCCACCTGCGCCGCAGGTTGCACGCGGCAACCCTGGTGGGCGCGCGCTTCGACCCCGTGCCTCAGGCCTTCCACGCCAGGTCGCGGGCCGCCGGCGAGCGCCAGAAGGTCGCACAGGCCGACTGCATGCACGAGCTGCTGCCCATCTTGAACGCCATCGCTCGCCCCGGTCGCCTTGGCGCAAGGAACTCGCCGAGGTTCGGCAATCCAGCCCGTTCGTCAAGATGGTGGCCTGTCGTTGACAGGAATTCAGACGGCCAAGGCGTCGTCCAGCAAGCTGCGTGCGATCACCTTGAGCGCCAGCGTCTCCTCCGCGCCCTCGAAGATCGACAGCACGCGCGCATCGACGAAGTAGCGGCTGACCGGCGTCTCCTCGGCATAGCCCATGCCGCCGTGGATCTGCTGCGCCTCGCGCGTCACGCTCTCGGCCGAGCGGCAGGCGAAGAGCTTGACCAGGCTCGCCTCCATGCGGCCCTTGCCCTGGTCGATCTGCTCGCCGATGGCGTAGGCCAGGTAGCGGCAGGCGGCGAAGCGGGCCGCCATCTTCGCGATCTTGATCTGCGTGAGCTGGTAGTCGGCCAGCGGCGCGTCGAACACGCGGCGGTCCTTGGCGTAGCGGATGGCGGCGGTGAGTGCCGCGCGCATCACGCCCAGGGCGCGGCCCGAGGTCTGGATGCGGCCGCCCACCATGCCGGCCATGGTCAGGTAGAAGCCCTTGCCCAGCCCGGCCTCGCCGCCGACCACGTTGGCGTCGGGCACGAAGAAGTCCTCGAAGGCCAGGTCGAACGAGTGCATGCCGCGGTAGCCGATGGTCGGGATGGCGCGGCCATGCAGCCTGCCGCCGCCGTCCTGCACGTAGGTGAACTCGTGGCCGTCGTAGGACGGCTTTTCCACCAGCAGCAGGCTCAGGCCCTTGTGGCCCAGGGATCGATCCGGGTTGGTACGGGTCACGGCCATCAGCAGGCCGGCCTTGCCCGCGAAGGTGCACCAGGTCTTGGCGCCGTTGAGCAGCCAGCCGCCTTGGGTGCGCGTGCCGCGCAGCGACAGGCTGGCGACGTCGGAGCCGTAGTCGGGCTCGGTGATGCCGATGGCGCACAGCGGCTGGCCCGCCGCGATCCGGGGCAGCCACAGCGCCTTCTGCTCGGGCGTGCCGCCAGCCATCAGGGCGCGCGACAGGATCTCGGGGCGCGTGATCAGGCTGCCGGCGGCGGCCAGCGAGGCTTCGGAAAGCGCCTCGGTCACGGCGATCATCATCGGCGTGTTCTCGCGCCCGCCCGGGGCGCTGCCGCCGAATTCCTCGGGAATGGACAGGCCGAAGACACCCATCTCGCGCATCGGCTGCAGCAGCGACTCGGGCACCGTGAGGTCGTGGCGGTGGATCTTCTCGGCCTCGGGCGCGACCACGTCGGCGGCGAAGCGGCGGAAGGCGTCGCGCGCCATGGCGGTGTCTTCGTCGAGCGGCACGTCGCCGATCTCGCCATCGGCCTCGGCCACGGCCTGGCCCAGGCGGGCCAGCGCCGTCATGCTGCCGGCGGCGCTGCGCAGGCGGCGCGCCGCGCCGCTGGCGCCCAGGGCGCGCAGCGCGGCATCGTCGAGGCCGCATTCCAGGAAGATGGTGGTCAGGCGTGCCAGCACGCTGTCCAGGGCTTCGCTGGCGAAGGCCAGGCCGAGCGCGGCATCGAGCGGGGAGACCTGCCCGCCCTGGCCGGCCAGGGCCTGGGCGGCCAGCAGGTCGGCGTTGGCGAGGGCCAGTTCGTAGCTCAGGCCCTGGTTGTCGTCGAGCAGGCGGGCGTCGAGCTTGCCGCCTTGGGCGCAGCGCTGCGCGATGGCGCGGGTGGCCTGGGCGAACAGGGCCTGGAGCTGCTCCAGCAAGGCCTTGGCGTCGGTGGAGGAAAAAACGTCGGTCATGGGATGGGTTCCAAGGGTTCGGGACGGGCCCCAACGAAGAACGGACAAGGCGCTTTGCAAATGGGCAAGCGTCTTGTCCGTACCTGCTCGGGCGTCAGTGGTGGCGTGTCAGCGCACGAGGCCCGCGTCGTGCAGTTGGCCGATCCGTGCGGCGGGCAGGTCGAGCACGCGGGCCAGCACGTCGTCGGTGTGCTCGCCCAGCCGGGGCGCGCACACGCCGGGCTCGCGCGGCAGGCCCGAGAACGCCGCGGCCGCGCCGGGCGCGGGATAGCGGTGCCCGCTGGGGTGCTCCAGCTCGGTGAACATCGGCCCGGCCAGCGACAGGCGCGGATCGTCGCGCAGCGCCTGCGACAGCGTGCGGTACGGACTCCAGCACACGCCCTGCGCGTCGAAGCGGTCGCGCACCTGGGCCAGCGCAAGCGCGCCGACGGCCCGCTCGAACAGCGGGAACAGCACGTCGCGGTGCACGAAACGCAAGCCCTCGTCGCGCTCGAACGACAGGCCCAGGCGCCCCTCGATGTCCTTGACCGCGGCGGTCAGGTCCAGCGCGGCGAGCAGCGTCGTCCATTGCTTGGGCGTGATGGCCACGACCATGACGCGCTCGCCGTCCGCCGTGGCGAAGTCGCGCCCGAAGGCGCCGAACAGCGCGTTGCCGTAGCGCGGCCGGTCGCCGCCGGTCAGCACCTCGGCCACCTGGCCGGTGTTGGCGAGGGCCGCCAGCGCCACGTCGGACAGCGGCACCGTCACCTCGTGCCCGCGGCCGGTGCGCAGGCGGTCGCGCTCCGCCGCCAGCGTGGAGAACGCGGCATAGGCGCCCGCCAGCAGGTCCCAGGCGGGCAGCACGTGGTTGACCGGGTTGGCACCGCTTTCCGCGCCCCCCGTCATGTAGGGGATGCCGATGGCGGCGTTGACGGTGTAGTCCACCGCCGAGCCGCCGTCGCCCCAGCCCATGACGCGCACCGAGATCAGGTCCTCGCGGCGCTTCTTCAGCCGTTCGTGGGCGAGGAAGCCTTCCTTGGGAAAGTTCGTCACCAGGATGCCGCCGTCGGCGCCGGGGGCGGTGATGAGGTCGGCGATGAGTTCCCGACCCTCGGGGCGCGAGAAGTCGATGGCGATCGACTGCTTGCCCTTGTTCAGGCCCTCCCAGTAGAAGCTGCCCCCGCCGGGCGAGACCGGCCAGCGCTTGAAGTCGGGCCCGCCGCCGATGGGGTCGATGCGGATGACTTCGGCGCCCAGCTGGCGCAGGTGCAGCGCGCACGAGGGCGCGGCGATGAACGACGCGCATTCGATGATGCGCAGGCCGGTCAGCAGCGGCACCATCACGCCACGCGCTCGAACACGGCGGCCAGGCCCTGCCCGCCGCCGATGCACATGGTCTCCAGGCCGTAGCGGGCCTCGCGGCGCGCCAGTTCGCGCAGCATCGTCGTCAGGATGCGCACGCCCGTGGCACCCACCGGGTGGCCCAGCGAGATGCCGGAGCCGTTCACGTTCAGCCGCGCGTAGTCGCCCTCGCCGAAGCCCAGGGCCGTGGTGCAGGCCAGCACCTGGGCCGCGAACGCCTCGTTCAGCTCGATCAGGTCCAGGTCCTTCAGCGCCAGGCTCGCGCGGCGCAGCACCAGCTCGACCGCCGGCACCGGGCCGATGCCCATGCGCTCCGGCTCCACCCCGGCCACCGCCCAGTTCACCAGGCGGCCGTAGGGCTTGAGGCCCAGCGCCTCGGCCTTTTCCGGCGTGGTCACGATGCAGGCCGCGGCGCCGTCGTTCTGGCCGCTGGCGTTGCCGGCCGTGACGGTCGCCTCCTTGTCGACGCCGGCGCGCACCGGCCGCAGCGTTCCGAGGCTGTCCAGCGTCACGTCGGCGCGCGGATGCTCGTCCACCGCCAGTTCGACCGGGCCTTTGCGGCCCTTGACCGTGACCGGCACGATCTCCTCGGCGAAGCGGCCGCTCTGCTGGGCCGCCACCGCGTTGGCGTGCGAGCGCGCCGCCAGTTCGTCCTGCGCCTGGCGCGTGATGCCGTACTCGCGGCGCAGGTTCTCCGCCGTCTCCAGCATGCCGCCCGGCACCGGGTGGTGCCTGCCGCCGGAGGTGATGCGCCCGCGCGCGATGCGGTCCCAGAACGGCTGCGAGTCGCCCTTCAGGCCGAAGCGCCCGCCCAGCACGTAGTGCTCGGCCTGGCTCATGCTCTCGGCGCCGCCGGCGATCACCAGGTCGCAGGCACCGGTCTGCACGCGCATGGCCGCGTCGATCACGGCCTGCAGCCCCGAGCCGCAGCGCCGGTCGATCTGCAGCCCCGGCACGCGGATGCCCAGCTGGGCGTTCAGCGCGGCCACGCGGCCGATGGCCGGCGCCTCGCCGTTGGGGTAGCACTGGCCGAAGATCACGTCGTCGATGTGCTTGGGGTCGAGCTTGGTGCGGGCGACCAGTTCGGTCAGCACCCGCTCGGCCAGGTCGGCCGCCGGAACGTCCTTGAACATGCCGCCGTAGCGGCCCACCGGCGTGCGCACCGGTTCGCAAATGACTGCTTGTCTCATGATTTTTCTCCCTCCCGCAGGGGGATGCTTTCCAAAGGGGTGGCGGGGTCGAGGGCGGACAGGTCGCCGATCGGCTCGCCGAGGTAGCGCGCGCGGATGGCGCGCCGCATGATCTTGCCATTCTTGGTCTTGGGCAGCGTATCCACGATGTGGATGCGCGAGGGCAGCATGCCCTTGCCGACCGCCGCGACCATCGCTGTCGACAGCTCTGCCTCGCCCAGCGTCGCGCCGGGGCGGGCAACGACGAAGGCCACCGCCGTCTGGCCCTTCATCTCGTCGGGCGCGCCGATCACGCCCGCCTCGGCCACGCCAGCCTGGGCCACCAGGGCGGACTCGATCTCCGCCGGGCCGATGCGCCGGCCGCTGATCTTCAGCGTGTCGTCGGAGCGGCCGTGGATGTGCCAGAAGCCCTGGGCATCGATGCTGGCGAGGTCGCCATGCACCCACACGTCGGGCCAGCGGCTCCAGTAGGTGTCGAGGAAGCGCGCGTCGTCGCGCCAGAAGCTGTGCGCCATGCCCGGCCAGGTGTTGAGCACCACCAGCTCGCCGACCTCGTCGGTGCTGCGGCCGTCGGCGTCGAACACGTCCACGTCCATCCCCGGCACGGGACCGCAGAATGATGCGGGCGCATGGGGCGCGATGGTGTAGCCGGAGATGATGCCGCCGCCGATCTCGGTGCCGCCCGAGTAGTTCAGGATGGGCAGGCGCTTTTGGCCCACGGTCTCGAACAGCCAGTGCCAGGTCGGCTCGTCCCAGGCTTCGCCGGTGGACGCGAAGGCGCGCAGGGTGGACAGGTCGGCCTCGGGGCGCCCGCCGTCGAGCGTCGTGCGCAGGCCGCGCGCCGCCGTGGGCGCGATGCCCAGGAAGGTGGAGCGGTTGCGCTCCACGATGCGCCAGAGCCTGTCGGCATCGGGGAAGTCGGGCACGCCCTCGATCAGCACCAGGGTCGCGCCCAGGTGCAGGCCGCCGATGAGCATCAGCGGCCCGAGCATCCAGCCCATGTCGGCGATCCAGGTGACGACGTCGTCCTGCTGGATATCGAACACGTAGCCGAAGTCGATGGCCGCCTTGAGCAGCATGCCCGCGTGCGAGTGCACGATGCCCTTGGGCGCGCCGGTGGTGCCCGAGGTGTAGAGCACGAACAGCGGGTCGTTGGGGTCGAGCGCCACGGTCGCGGGCGGGGTCAGTCCGGCCAGCGTGGGCAGCGTGTCCCACCAGTGGTCGCGGCCCGCCGCCATCGGCACGTCCTGGCCGCTGTTGCGCACCACGATGGTGTGGCGCACGGAGGGGGAGATGGCGACGGCGGCGTCCGCCGTCTCCTTCATGGAGATGCGCTTGCCGCGCCGCGTGGTGCCATCGACGGTGACGAGCAGCGCCGACTCCGACGCCTGCAGCCGCGTGGCGAGGGCATCGCTGCCGTAGCCCGAGAACGCCGGCACGAAGATGGCGCCGATCTTGGCGCAGCCCATCAGCACGACCGCCGCCTCGGGCGTGGGCGGGCCGAACAGGGTGACGCGGTCGCCCTTGCCGATGCCCAGCGCCTGGATGGCACCGGCGAACACATCGACCTCGGCGCGCAGCTGCGCATAGGTCAGGGAGCGGTGGTGGCCCGCATCGGCTTCATAGACGACGGCTTTCTTGCCGGCGGTCCGCGGGTCGGCGGCATGCCGCTCCACGCAGCTCCACACGGCGTTGAGCGTCTGCCCCGCGAACCAGCGCGGGAAGGCGCGGCCGCGGCTTTCGTCGCGCACCGCGCCGGGCGTGCCCTGGAAGACGACGCCCAGGTCCTGCGCGGCTTCGGGCCAGAACCAGTCGGGCCGCTCCACCGAGGCGCGGTGGAATTCCTCCAGGCCAGCGAAGCCCCAGCGCTTCATCGAATTCGCGAGCTTGCTGCGCGCGATGTGCTCGGGCCCCGGGCGCCACACCGCGTCGGCGGCGGCACCGAATCGTGATCGTCCCCGCATGGCTCAGGCCTGCTGCGCCTGCGCCTTGGCGCCTTCACGGGTGAGCATCAGGCCGACGCGTGTGCATTCGACGACGATCTCGTCGCGCTGGTTCAGCGCGACGTGCTTGAAGGTCACGATGCCCGAGTCGTTGCGCTTCTTGGAGAGGCGGCGGTCCAGGATCTCGGTGCGCACGCGGATGGTGTCGCCGTGGAAGGTGGGCTTGGGGAACTTGATTTCCTGGAAGCCGAGGTTGCCCAGCGTGGTGCCCAGGGTGGTTTCATACACCGTGATGCCGGCCACCAGGGCCAGCAGGAACATGCTGTTGACCAGGCGCTGGCCGTAGATGCTGGTCTTGCAGTACTCCGCGTCGATGTGCAGCGGCGCGCAGTTGTAGGTCATGGCGGAGAAGAGGAGGTTGTCCGTCTCTGTCACCGTCCTGCGGATCGCGTGCTCGACGACGGAGCCAGGCTCCAGATCTTCGTAGTACATGCCGGCCATGGTTTGCTCCTTGCTGTTGGTCTGAAACGAGAAAACGCGGGCGGGGAATCCGTCCGGTGCTCCGCATCCTATGCAGCCCCTTGGACAGCATCAATTTTCCTGTTGCGAAGCACCGGTTCAGTTTTGGCGAAGCCTCGGCCCCGCCGCACATTGCTTCGCGAAGCGAGAAGCCCGGATTCGGAAATCGAAAATTGGCTTGCAGGTCCCGCTCGCTTACCGTCCGGCTCCAGCTTCATTCCACCGAGGAAACAACAACATGAGACAAGACAGCACCGGCCCGCTGGCCGGAGTCAAGATCATCGAACTCGGCGGCATCGGCCCCGGGCCTTTCGCGGCCATGCTGCTGTCGGACCTCGGGGCCGACGTGCTGCGCATCGATCGCATCACCGCCTCGGACAGCGGCATCGCCATGCCCGAGAAATTCAACCTGCTGCACCGGGGCCGGCGCTCGGTGGCGATGGACCTCAAGAAGCCGCAGGCGGTCGAGGCCGTGCGCGAGCTGGTGGCGCAGGCCGACGCGCTCATCGAGGGTTTCCGCCCCGGCGTGGCCGAGCGGCTGGGCCTCGGGCCGGATGCCTGCCTGGCCGCCAATCCGCGCCTGGTCTATGGCCGCATGACCGGCTGGGGGCAGGACGGGCCGCTGGCGCAGGCGCCGGGGCACGACCTGAACTACATCGCCCTCACCGGCGTGCTGCACTCCATCGGCACGCGCGGCGGCCCGCCCGTGCCGCCACTGAACCTGGCGGGCGACTTCGGCGGCGGCGCGCTCTACCTCGCGCTGGGCATCGTCAGTGCCATCCTGGAAGCGCGCGGCAGCGGCAAGGGCCAGGTGGTCGATGCCGCCATGGTGGACGGCAGCGCCTCGCTGATGACCCTGATGTACGGCATGCGCGCGGCGGGCGTGTGGACGGACAAGCGCGGCGACAACCGGCTCGATTCGGGCGCGCCGTTCTACGGCGTCTACGAGACCAAGGACGGCAGGCACGTCGCGCTCGCGTCGAACGAGCCGCGCTTCTACCAGGTCACGCTGGAGAAGCTGGGCCTGTCCGCCGCCGAGATCGCGGCCCTGCCCGGCCAGCACGACCGCAGCGGCTGGGACGTGCTGAAGGACACCTTCGCCCGCATCTTCAAGACGCGCACCCGCGACGAGTGGTGCGCCGTCATGGAAGGCTCCGAGGTGTGCTTCGCCCCGGTGCTGTCCATGGGCGAGGCGCCGCAGCATCCGCACCTGAAGGCGCGCGGCACCTTCGTCGAGCACGACGGCGTGGTGCAGCCCGCCCCGGCCCCGCGCTTCAGCCGCACACCCGGCGCCATCCAGCGCGGCGCACCGCAGCCCGGCCAGCACACCGACGAGGCCCTGGCCGATTGGGGGCTGGGCGAGGCCCGGCGCGCCACGCTGCGCAACGCGGGAGCCATCCAATGAGCGCGCCCAGTTCTGCTCCGCGCCCGCTGGACGGCGTGCGCGTGCTCGCCATCGAGAACTTCATCGCCGGCCCCTTCGCCTCGATGTGGCTGGCCGATGCCGGTGCCGAGGTGGTGAAGATCGAGGAGCCCGGCAAGGGCGACCATTCGCGCAGCACCAGCCCCGTGCGGCCGGACGAGCAAGGCACGCCGCAGAGCCTGTCCTTCCTGCGCTCGAACCGCAACAAGCGCAGCGTCACGCTGAACCTCAAGACCGCGGAAGGCAAGCGCGTTTTCAAGCAACTGGCCGAGAAGGCCGACATCGTGCTGGAGAACCTGCGCCCCGGCGTGATGGACAAGCTGGGCCTGGGGTATGCCGACCTGCGCGAGCTCAACCCCGGGCTGATCTACGTCGCGATCTCCGGCTACGGCCACAGCGACGTGAAGCCCAGCCCCTATACCGAACACCCGGCCTTCGACATCGTGGCCCAGGCCCTCAGCGGCCTGATGTACCGCCCCGAGCGCAGCGGTGACCGCCCGATCTACCTGGGCGTCTCGCTCGGCGACATCCAGGCCGGCATCGTCGCCGCGCAGGGCGCACTGCTGGCGTTGCTGCAGCGCGGAAAGACCGGCAAGGGGCAGAAGGTCGACGTTTCGCTGTACGACGCGGCCATGGTCATCAACGAACTGCCGATCGCCATGTATTCGGCATTCAAGGAGAAGTACCCGCCCGGTGCGCATGCCCTCACGGCGCCGTTCGGCACCTATCGCACGACGGATGGCTACATCGTCATCGCGGTGCTGGGCGAGCACGTCTGGCACCGCTTCTGCGAGGCCATCGGCCAGCCGGAACTCGCCCATGACGAACGCTTCAAGGACGGCCTGTCGCGACGCAACAACCAGAAGGCCATGGATGCCTACATCGAGCCCTGGCTGACGGTACGCACCCGCGCCGAGGCGGTGCAGGCGTTGCTCGACCACGGCGTACCGGCATCGGTGGTCAACGACGTGGACGACCTGTTCGACTGCCCGCACGTCGCGGCACGAGACATGCTCGTGCGACTCGACGATCCGCTGTGGGGCAGCGTGCAGATCCCGGGCAACCCGATCAAGATGAGCGGAGTGCCCGACATCCCCCTCGCCCACCCGCCTCGCCTTGGCGAGCACACGGACGAGGTGCTCACCGGCTGGCTGGGGCTGGCGCCGGCGGAGGTGGTGGCGCTGCGGGCGCAGAAGGTCGTATGAGCCCTGCGGGACGCGCGCCGTCCACTGCCAAGGGCCACACGGCGAAGAACCCGGCATGGGCAGTCGCTCGCACCTGCTGGACCAGGGCGGCCGGCCGATTCGGCCTCCCTTTCCTGTCCCGACCTTCGTCGCCCCCCGGCCGGTCAGACCGGTCGCTCGACGAGTTGTGCGATGAAGTTGCGCGTCGCCACCGACACGCTGCGCCCCGCGGGCGTGGCCACGAACAGGCGACGCGCCGCCCAGGGCTCGTCCAGCGGCACCGTCTGGACGAACTTCAGGTCTTGCGGCGTGAGCATGTGGTCCGGCTGGATCGTGACGCCCTGGTTCACGCGCACCAGGCTCGCGGCCGCATAGACGCTGTTGACGGAGTACTTGGGCTTGAAGGGAATGCCCGCACTCCCCGCGGCGTGGCGCACCTGTGCCATGAGGCTGGTGAACGGAGCGATGGCGATGTAGTTGTGCGCGAGCAGTTCCACGATCTTCACACCGGACTGGCGGGCCAGCGGATGGCCGATGGGCACGACGGCGACGAGCCGGTCCGTCCGGTACTCGAGCACGTTGGGAAGCTCGTCGGTCAGGCCAGGCGCCGCGGCGAAGACTCCGACATCGACTTCGCCCTGCAGCACCGTACGCACCACCTCCGGATTGGCGCCCTCGCGCAGGTCGATATCGACCTGCGGGAAGCTGCGCGCGAACTCCCCGATCTCGCGCGACAGGTACTGAAAGATGATGCCGCCGGTCGATGCGACGCGGACCAGGCCACGCACGCCCTCGGTGAATTCGCTGATGTCGCTGCGGATGTCCTCGAAGATGCCGAAGACCTGCGTCAAATGGCGCGCGAGGACGAGGCCGGCCGCCGTGGGAATGACGCCGCGCGGATTGCGCTCGAACAGCGGCATGCCGACGATCTCTTCCAGATCCTGGATGCGCTTGGTGGCCGCCGAGGCAGCGATGTTCTCGCGCGCCGCGGCCCGCCCCACCTGCCCCTCCTCCACGACCGAGAGAAACAGCTTGAGCGTGAACAGGTCGACCTGGCGGATGAGGTGGACTTTATTGAAGGCTTTGGACATTTCCAGCAGTTGACTGTACTGCCGCATCGGGCCTGAGCGCCCCATTATTTTCCCTCACTCAATCCCATAGGAGACTCCCATGACGACACAGATGAAACCCATCCGCTCCTTTCTCTTCGTTCCGGGCAACAAGGAATCGATGCTGGACAAGGCGGCCAACGCCAAGGCCGACGCACTGATCCTCGACCTGGAGGACAGCGTGCCGCCCGCGGAGAAGATCGCCGCGCGCGCGCTGGTCGCGAGGAAGATCCCCGAGCTCATTCAACAAGGCCAGCGCATCTGGGTGCGCATCAACCGCACCGCGCACGTCTATGACCTGGACGACATCATCGCCGTCGCACAGCCCGGCGTGGAAGGCATCTTCATTTCCAAGCCCTGGGGGCCCGAGGACGTGCACATGGCCTCGTGCATGATCGCCGAGGCCGAGACCCGCGCCAACCTGCCGCTGGGATCCATCCACCTGATTCCGCTGCTGGAAACCGCCCGCTCGCTGCAGCTGTGCTTCGAGATCGCGCAGATGCCGCGGGTCGTCGCGCTCGTCGGCGCCACGGCCAAGAACGCCGACGTGGGCCGCGCACTGAAGTACGTGTGGACGGCCGAGGGCCGCGAGTCCGAATACATGAAGTCCCGCGTGGTGATGGCCGCGCGCGCCGCCGGCAAGCAGCCCATCGGCGGCATCTGGCAGCAGATCAAGGACCTGGAAGGCCTGGCCAAGGCGTCCGCGTTCGACCGGCAGCTGGGCATGTCCGGCGAACTGGCCCTGCACCCGATGCAGGTGGAGACCATCAACCGCACCTACACGCCGACGGCCGAGGAAGTCGCGTACTACCAGGGCATGATCGACGCACTCGAAGAAGCCCAGAAGCAGGGCCGCGCCTCGGTCATGTACGACGGCGAGCACATCGACATCGCCCACGTCAAGACCGCGCGCGAGATCATCGAGCTGGCGCAGTCGTTCGACCGCTGACCGCCAGGGCACCCATGCCGAATGCAGTGGCCCGCCCCCTGGAGGGCATCCGGGTGCTCGATCTGACCGCCGCCCTTGCCGGGCCCTACGGCGCGCTGCTGCTGGGCGGCATGGGGGCGGAAGTGATCCATGTCGAATCGCCCGGCGGCGGCGACATCGCGCGCACCGACCCGCCTTTCGTCGGAAGCTCCGGCATCCACTTCGGCGACAGGCAGGAGGAGGACATCTCCCTGACCATGCTCAACCGCGGCCGCAACAAGAGAAAGCGTCACGCCGGATCTCCAGCCGCCGCAGGGCCATGCGCTGTTCATGCGGCTGGCGAAGGAAGCCGACGCCGTCATCGAGAACATTCAAGACGGCCGGCGTGATCTGAACCGCACTCCTTCTCTCCCTATTCCAACCATGCGCTACGAAGACTTCCAATTCATTCTTTTCGACCGGCAGCCCGACGGTGTGCTGCTCGCCACCCTGAACCGCCCCGAGGTGATGAACGCCACCAACGCGCGCCTGCACTGGGAGCTCACCCAGCTCTGGAGCGTGGTGGACCAGGACCCCACCGTCAAGGTCGTCGTGGTCACGGGTGCCGGTGATCGCGCCTTCTCGGCCGGTGGCGACCTCGCCTTCGTGGAGGAGATGACGGGCAATCACGCGGTCATGTCGGTGGTGATGAAAGAAGCCAGCGACATCGTCTACAACATGCTCGCCTGCGAGAAGCCCATCGTCACCGCCATCAACGGCGTCGCCGTGGGCGCGGGCCTGGCCGTGGCGCTGCTGGCCGACGTGAGCGTGATGGCCGAGGGCGCCCGCATCACCGACGGCCATGCCCGACTGGGCGTGTCGGCCGGCGACCACGCGGCCATCATCTGGCCCCTGCTGTGCGGGGTGGCCAAGGCCAAGTACTACCTGATGACGGCCGACTTCATCGACGGCAAGGAGGCCGAGCGCCTGGGGCTCGTCACCTTCTGCGCGCCGCAGGCCGATGTCGTGCCCAAGGCTCTGGCCATCGCCGCCAAGCTCGCGCGGGGCAGCCAGACGGCGATCCGCGCGACCAAGAAATCGCTCAACAACTGGATGCGCATGGCAGGCCCGATCTTCGACAACTCGCTGGCGCTGGAGATGCTGGGCTTCCTCGGCGCCGATGCGAGGGAAGGCGTCGACGCGCTGCGCAACAAGCGGCAGCCCGACTTCCCGTCCGCCCGCCTGCCCTCCTGAGCGACCGGCATGGCAACCAGGCTACAGGCTCCGCGGCTGCTGGCGCGCGCGTTTTCGCCCATCGAGCACACCTACACGGCGCGCGACACGCGGCTGTATGCGCTGGGCGTCGGCTTCGGCGCCGACCCGCTCGACGCCGGGCAGTTGAACTACGTCTACGGCGGCGCGGACGACGAGACGCTCCTGGCCGTGCCGACCATGGCCAACGTGCTCGCCTACCCGGGTTTCTGGGCACGCGAACCCGATACGGGCATCGACTGGCAGCGGGTGGTCCACACCGAGCAGGAGATCGTGCTGCATGCGCCCATTCCACCCTGGGGGCGCGTCATCGGCACGACCCGGGTGCGCGCCCTGTGGGACAAGGGCCCCGGCAAGGGCGCGCTGATGCTGCAGCAGCGCGAGGTGCATGACGCCGCAACGCGCCAGCCCCTGGCCACCGTGCGGCAGTTGACGCTGTTGCGCGGCGACGGCGGCTTCGGCCCCGGCGCGAGCGAAGGCGCGCCGCCTGCTCAGCATCACCTGCCCGAGCGCGCGCCGGACGCCGCGTGCGACCTCGCGACCATTCCCCAGGCGGCGCTGATCTACCGCCTGAGCGGCGACCTCAACCCCCTGCACGCCGACCCGGCGGTGGCGCACGCCGCCGGCTTCGACCGGCCGCTGCTGCACGGCATGGCCACCATGGGCATCGCGGCCCACGCCGTGCTGCGCGCGGTACTGGCCTACGACGCCACCCGCTTCGCCGGCATGCGCGTGCGCTTCACCGCGCCGGTGGTGCCGGGCGACACGCTGCGCACCGAGCTCTGGATCGACGGCAAGACCGTTTCCCTGCGCACCACAGCGCTCGAGCGTGGCGTGGTCGTTCTGAACAACGCGCGGGTCGACCTGCGCTGACCCCCCAACTTCTCGAGGAGAAACACCGTGGATCTGGGTTTGACCGGCAAAGTCGCCATCGTCACCGGCTCGGCGCGCGGCCTGGGCGCCGCCACCGCGCGCCGCCTGGCGCAGGAGGGCGCCAAGGTCGTCATCACCGACATCAACGCCGAACTGGCACAGGCCACCGCCAAGGCGCTGCAGGCCGAAGGCCTGGCCGCGCACTGCATCGTGGGCGACATCACCAAGGCCGCCGACGTGCAGCGCCTGGTCGACGACACCGTGGCCCACTTCGGCGGCGTGCACGTCCTGGTGAACAACGCCGGCGCGCCGCGCGACAGGTACCTGGTGAAGATGAGCGAGGACGACTGGGACCTGGTGATGAACGTGATGCTCAAGGGCGCGTTCCTCGCCACCAGGGCCGTGATGCCGCGCTACATCGAGCAGGGCTGGGGCCGCGTGATCAACATCAGCTCGCGCGCGCACCTGGGCAACCCCACGCAGGCGAACTACTCGGCGGCCAAGGCCGGCCTGATCGGCATGGCCAAGGCGCTGTCGCTGGAGGAAGGCCGCTACGGCGTCACGGTGAACTGCGTGGCCCCCGGCTTCATGGAAACCGAGATGATCCAGGCCCTGCCCACCTACGAGACGATCAAGGAAAAGGCCATCGCCGCCCAGCCCGTCAAGCGTGCGGGCCGCCCCGAGGACGTGGCCGACGCGGTGGCCTTCCTGGCGAGCGAACGCGCCAGCTTCATCAGCGGCGAGGTGCTGCACGTCACCGGCGGACGCTACGGTTGAAGGAAGCCAGAGCCATGCAGCAACAACAGGTATTGGAAGGCATCCGGGTCCTGGACCTGGGCCGCTACGTCGCCGGGCCGTTCTGCGCCGCCCTGCTGGGGGACTACGGCGCCGAGGTCATCCGCGTGGACCGCGTCGGCGGCAGCGAGGACCGCGACATCGTGCCCGTGTCGGAGCACGGCGACGGCGCCCTGTTCCTCCAGTCGAACCGCAACAAGCGCTCCATCAGCCTCGCCATGGACACCGAGCAGGGCAAGGCGGTGCTGCACAAGCTCATCGCACAGGCGGACGTGGTGATCGCCAACATGCCCGCGCGCACCTTGCAGAACCTGGGCCTGGACTACGAGAGCCTGCGGCGCATCAAGCCGGACGTGATCCTCACCGCCTCGTCCGCCTTCGGCGCCTCGCCCGCGCTGCGCGACCGCATCGGCTTCGACGGCATCGGCCAGGCCATCGGCGGGCTGGTCCACCTCACCGGCGAGCCCGAACGCCCCATGAAGGCCATGGTGCCGGTGGTCGACTTCGCCACCGCCATGGCCTGCGCGCTGGGCACCATGATGGCGCTGTACGAGCGCAAACGCAGCGGCATGGGGCAGGAGGTGGGCGCATCGCTGCTGCAGACCTCGCTCAACTTCTCCAGCGGCGCGCTGATCGAGGAAGCCGTGCTGCGCGTGGACCGCCAGCGCACCGGCAACCGGGCGCCGCACTACGCACCCTCGGACATCTTCCGCGTGAAGGACGGCTGGATCATCACCCAGGTGATCGGCCCGGCCATGTTCAAGCGCTGGGTGCGCCTGATCGGCAAGCCCGAGCTGCTGAACGATCCGCGCCTGCAGGACGACGGCCTGCGCGGCGCGCACGGGGAATGGCTCAGCGAGGTGATGGCCGAATGGTGCGCGCAGTTCACGCGCGAGGAAGCCATCGCCCGGCTGGAAGCGGCGCGCATCCCCGCCGGCCCGGTCAATTCGCCGCGCGAGGTGCTGGACGACCCGCTGATCCGCGAAGCCGGCGCTTTCCACGAGGTGGACTACCCCGGCGCCGCGCGGCCCGTGCCGCTGGCCGCGCCGCCGACCACCCTGTCGCGCACGCCCCCGCGCATCGAACGGCGCCCGCCCACGGCCGGGGAGCACACCGACGAGATCCTGCGGGAGCTGGGCTACTCGACCGCGCAGATCCAGGAGCTGCGCGCGGCGGGCGTGGTCTAGACCGGCCCCCGTTCTCGTAGGGACGGTTGATGGCTTGATTCTCAAGCCGCTCAGCGATTTCCGTTCCTACGGCATCGACGATGGATGCGCAGGCGGCTGGCGTCTCGGATGGACGCTTGGCTGGCTGCATCGACCCGGGAGCGCCAGTGCGAAGTTCGCGGGCGAGCGATCGCCCGGCGCCGAATGCCACTGGCGCGGGTGGTCCCAGCCACGATGGAGCGGAACATCGCCAGCCCAGCCTTGGTCTTGGTCTGCCAACTGCGCCGCTCGATGAGTCCGCATTCCGGCGTGGCGAAGAAGTTCCCGGCCATCGCGTCGCCGTAGGCGCATCGCCCACGCGGCCCATGCTCGGGCCCCATGACCTTGCAGCGCTGACCAAACGCCCCGCTTGGCTGTGTACTGGGAGGACTCAACCGAACGTCGCAGCACAGCATGTGACTGCCGAACTGCACGACTCGTTGATGGTGCTGCTCACCCGGGTCTTTCTATGCAGTCCGCAGTTCAAGGACCGGCGCACTTCGGGCCCACCAAAACAAAAGGCCACCTTGCAGGTGGCCTCGTGCGCTGATTGAACAGCATTTTTTGGTGGGCGGTGCAGGCTTCGAACCTGCGACCCCTGCCGTGTGAAGGCAGTGCTCTACCCCTGAGCTAACCGCCCTGAATCGTGTTCAGGAAAGCCTGTGATTATGCCATAGTTTTTTCGGCGATCCGCCAGACCGTCTTGCCGCCGGTCGACTTGTCGAGCTGCGCCAGCAACGCCTCGTGCGCGGCGAGCTCCGCCTCGCTGGCCTGCAGCACCGGCAGCGCCACGGCCGAGAGGTCGATCCGCGGCACGTCGGCCGCCACGGCCTCGACGGTCTCGACCTCGATCAGCAGCGCGTCCTGGCCGCGCGTCATGTTGATGTAGACGTCGGCCAGCAGCTCTGCGTCCAGCAGCGCGCCGTGCAGCGTGCGGCCGGAGTTGTCGACCTCGAGCCGGCCGCACAGCGCATCCAGCGAGTTGCGCTTGCCCGGGAACATCTCCTTGGCCAGCGCCAGCGAGTCCACGACGTTGTCGACGATGCCGGTGATCGGCCCGCGGCCCAGCAGCTCCAGCTCCTTGTTCAGGAAGCCGACGTCGAACGGCGCGTTGTGGATGATGACCTCGGCGCCCTGCAGGTACTCCAGCAGCTCGTCCGCGATCTCCGCGAACTTGGGTTTGTCGCGCAGGAACTCGTTGCTGATGCCGTGCACCTTCAGCGCGTCCTCGTGGCTGTCGCGCTCGGGGTTCACGTAGAAGTGCTTGTTGTGGCCGGTCAGCTTGCGGTTGAGCAGTTCCACGCAGCCGATCTCGATGATGCGGTCGCCGGTGGCGGCCGACAGGCCGGTGGTTTCGGTGTCGAGGACGATCTGGCGCATCAGTGGTTCTCGCGCGCGTGGTTGATCGTGTAGCGGGGGATCTCCACGGTCAGATCCTGCTGCGCGACGAGCGCCTGGCAGGACAGACGCGACTGCGGCTCCAGGCCCCAGGCCTTGTCGAGCAGGTCTTCCTCGTCTTCCTCCAGCTCGTTCAGCGAGTCGAAGCCCTGGCGCACGACCACGTGGCAGGTGGTGCAGGCGCAGCTCATGTCGCAGGCGTGCTCGATGGCGATGCCGTTGTCCAGCAGCGCTTCGCAGATGCTGGTGCCGGGCGCGGCGCGCAGTTCCGCGCCGGCGGGGCAGATCTCGGGATGGGGCAGGACCTTGATCAGCGGCATGGTTCAGACGGATTCGATGTTCTTGCCGGACAGGACCTGCCGGATGCCGGCGTTCATGCGCGCGGCGGCGAAGGATTCGGTGCCCTTGGCCAGGCGCTCGGTGGCCTCGGCCATGGCGGCGGCCTGGTCCGAGGACCGGGCCTGGCGGGCGGCGGTGATCAGCGCCTGGATGGCGTCGCGCTCGGCGGGCGACAGCAGATCGCCGTCGGCCTGCAGCGCGCTCTGCGTGGCCAGCACCATGCGGTCGAGCTCGACGCGGGCCTCGACCACGGCGCGGGCCTGCATGTCCTGGCTGGCGGTGGCGAAGCTGTCCTGCAGCATGCGGGCGATCTCCTCGTCGGACAGGCCGTAGGAGGGCTTGACGTCCACGTGCGCCTCCACGCCGCTGGTCAGCTCGCGCGCGCCCACGGTCAGCAGGCCGTCGGCGTCGACCGTGAAGGTCACGCGGATGCGCGCCGCGCCGGCGGCCATCGGTGGGATGCCGCGCAGCTCGAAGCGCGCCAGGCTGCGGCAGTCGACCACGAGGTCGCGCTCGCCCTGCACCACGTGCAGAGCCAGGGCGGTCTGGCCATCCTGGTAGGTCGTGAAGTCCTGCGCCATCGCGGTCGGGATGGTCTGGTTGCGCGGCACGATGCGCTCGACCAGGCCGCCCATGGTCTCGATGCCCAGTGACAGCGGGATCACGTCCAGCAGCAGCAGGTCGGCCGCGCCGCTGTTGCCGGCGAGCTGGTCGGCCTGCACGGCCGCGCCCAGCGCCACGACCTCGTCGGGATTCAGGTTGGTCAGCGGCGGGCGGCCGAAGAACGCCTCGACGGCCGTGCGGATCTGCGGCATGCGCGTGGCGCCTCCCACCAGCACGGTGCCCTGCACCTCGGCGGGCGTCAGCCGGGCGTCGCGCAGCGCCTTGCGCACCGCGGCCATGGTGCGGTCCGTCAGATGCCGGGTGCAGGCCTCGAAGTCGGTGCGCGCGACGTCCAGCGCCAGGGTACGGTCGCCCAGGGCCGCGTGCAGCGGCACGCGCTCCGCCGTGCTCAGCGCTTCCTTGGCCGCCCGCGCCGCCAGCCGCAGCACGGCCTGCTGGCGGGCGTCCGCGGCCTGGATGCCGCTGGCCTGCTGCGCCCAGTCAGCCAGCGCGCGGTCGTAGTCGTCGCCGCCCAGCGCGGAATCGCCGCCGGCCGCGATGACCTCGAACACCCCGCGCGACAGGCGCAGGATGGAGATGTCGAAGGTGCCCCCGCCCAGGTCGTACACCGCGTAGACGCCCTCGCTGGCGTTGTCCAGGCCGTAGGCGATCGCGGCGGCGGTCGGCTCGTTGATCAGCCGCAGCACGTTCAGGCCGGCCAGCTGCGCCGCGTCCTTGGTGGCCTGGCGCTGCGCGTCGTCGAAATAGGCCGGGACCGTGATGACGGCGCCGTACAGGTCGGCGTCGAAGCTGTCTTCGGCGCGCTGGCGCAGCGTCGCCAGGATCTCGGCGCTGACCTCCACCGGCGACTTGGGGCCGGCCACGGTCGCGATGCGCAGCATGCCGGAGGCGGCCTCGTCCACGAGCTGGTAGGGCAGCTGCGCCCCGGCCACGTCGGCCGCGCCGCGGCCCATCAGCCGCTTGACCGAGGCGATGGTGTTGGCCGGGTCCGCGGCCAGGGCCGCCAGCGCGTCGTGGCCGATCTGCCGGCCCGGGCCGCCGGCCTGCGGCGGCAGATAGCGCACGACCGACGGCAGGATCACCCGGCCCTGGTCATCGGGCAGGCATTCGGCCACGCCGCTGCGCACGGCCGCCACCAGCGAATGCGTGGTGCCCAGGTCGATGCCGACGGCGATGCGGCGCTGGTGCGGGTCGGGCGAGAAGCCGGGTTCGGAAATCTGAAGAAGCGCCATCGGTTCATTCTCCCCCGGATGCATCGGCCCCGGCATCGGCGCAGGCATCGCGCCGGTCCTGCACCGAGGCCTGCAGCCGCTCGATGAACATCAGCGCGCGGACCTGGGCCGCCGCGGCAATCGGGTCGTCCTGCTCGTCCAGCAGCTGCGCGCAACGCGCCAGCAGGCTGTCGCGCTCGGCGGCCAGTTCGCGCGCCAGCGCGTCGCAGTCGGCCACGGTGCGGGCCTCGTCGAGCTGCTCGTGCCACTGCATCTGGCGCACCAGGAACTCGGGCGGCATCTTGGTGTTGCCGTGCACGTCGACCGGCGCGCCGCGCAACTCGCACAGGTAGGCTGCGCGCCTCAACGGATCACGCAGGCGCTGCCAGGCTTCGTTGA
Organism: Pseudorhodoferax sp.; assembly: GCF_047601025.1. Taxonomy (NCBI): domain Bacteria; kingdom Pseudomonadati; phylum Pseudomonadota; class Betaproteobacteria; order Burkholderiales; family Comamonadaceae; genus Pseudorhodoferax; species Pseudorhodoferax sp. The sequence continues at coordinate 3,334,161 of NZ_JASGJZ010000001.1, read as the reverse complement.
TGCGCACCGACCATTGCATGGCCACGCGCCGGGCCGCCGCGCCCTGGCTGGCGAAGCGGTCGGGATGCGCTTCACGCTGCAGCGCCTTCCAGCGTGCCTGCAGGGCCTGCACGTCCTGCGCATGGCGGCGCGGTACATCGAACAGTTCGAAATCGTCGGATTGGAGATTCATCGCCATGTCGCGCCGCGGGGCGCACCATGAAAAAACCGCCATCACGCTGCACGATGCGGCGCCATGGCGGTCGTCGGGACGTCAGGTCAGACGCGGAAGCTCTCGCCGCAACCGCAGCGGTCGCGCTCGTTCGGGTTGTCGAAGCGGAACCCTTCGTTGAGCCCTTCGCGCACGAAATCGAGCCTGGTGCCGTCCAGGTACGGCAGGCTCTTGGGATCGACCAGCACCTTGACGCCGTGCTCCTCGAACACCACGTCCTCGGGGCCGGGCTCGTCCACGTATTCGAGCTTGTAGGCCAGGCCGGAGCAGCCGGTGGTCTTCACGCCCAGCCGCACGCCCACGCCCCTGCCGCGCTTGGCAAGGTAGCGGGTCACGTGGCGCGCGGCCGCCTCGGTCAGGGTCACCGCCATGTCAGTGGACGGGGGCCGGCTGGTGTTTCTTGCGATAGTCGTCCACGGCCGCCTTGATCGCGTCCTCGGCCAGGATGGAGCAATGGATCTTGACCGGGGGCAGCGCCAGTTCCTCGGCGATCTGGCTGTTCTTCAGCGCCGCGGCCTCCTCCAGCGTCTTGCCCTTGACCCACTCGGTGACGAGTGAGGACGAGGCGATGGCCGAGCCGCAGCCATAGGTCTTGAAGCGCGCGTCCTCGATCACGCCGGTCTGCGGATTGACCTTGATCTGCAGCTTCATCACGTCGCCGCAGGCCGGTGCGCCGACCATGCCGGTGCCGACCGACTCGTCGCCCTTGTCGAAGGAGCCGACGTTGCGCGGGTTTTCATAGTGGTCTACGACCTTGTCCGAATAAGCCATGGTGTTCTCTCCCGTTTCGTTCGATCCGTCGTGTCAGTGCGCCGTCCACTGGATGGAGGCGAGGTCCACGCCGTCCTGGTACATCTCCCACAGGGGGCTCAGCTCGCGCAGCTTCGCCACGTTCTGGCGGATCGCCTGCACGGCGTAGTCGATGTCGGCCTCGGTGGTCCAGCGGCCGATCGTCATGCGCAGGCTGCTGTGGGCCAGTTCGTCGCTGCGGCCCAGCGCACGCAGCACGTAGCTCGGCTCCAGGCTGGCCGAGGTGCAGGCCGAGCCGCTGGACACCGCCAGCCCCTTGATGCCCATGATCAGCGACTCGCCTTCCACGAAGTTGAAGCTCATGTTCAGGTTGTGCGGCACGCGCCGGGTCGGATGGCCGTTGATGAACACCTGGTCGATGTCCTGCAGCCCCGCCAGCATGCGGTCGTGCAGCGCCTGGATACGCCGGTTCTCGGCATGCATCTCTTCCTTGGCGATGCGGTAGGCCTCGCCCATGCCGACGATCTGGTGCGTCGGCAGGGTGCCCGAGCGCATGCCGCGCTCATGGCCGCCGCCGTGCATCTGCGCCTCGATGCGGATGCGCGGCTTGCGCCGCACGTACAGCGCGCCGATGCCCTTGGGGCCGTAGGTCTTGTGCGCGGTCAGGCTCATCAGGTCGACCTTCAGCGCCTGCAGGTCGACGTCCACGCGGCCGGTGGCCTGGGCGGCGTCCACATGGAACACCACGCCCCTGGCACGGCAGATCTCGCCGATGGCGGCGATGTCCTGCACCACGCCGATCTCGTTGTTCACGAACATCACGCTGGCCAGGATGGTGTCGGGCCGGATCGCCGCCTCGAAGGCCGCGAGGTCCAGCAGCCCGTCGGGCTGCACGTCCATGTAGGTGACCTCGAAGCCCTGGCGCTCCAGCTCGCGGCAGGTGTCCAGCACGGCCTTGTGCTCGGTCTTGACCGTGATGATGTGCTTGCCCTTGCCCTTGTAGAAATGGGCCGCGCCCTTGAGCGCGAGGTTGTCGGACTCGGTCGCGCCGGAGGTCCAGATGATCTCGCGCGGGTCGGCGTTGACCAGCGCGGCGACGTGTCCACGCGCCGTCTCTACCGCGGCTTCCGCCTCCCAGCCCCAGGCGTGGCTGCGCGAAGCCGGGTTGCCGAAATGCTCGCGCAGCCAGGGGATCATGGCCTCCACCACCCGCTCGTCGCAGGGGTTGGTGGCGCTGTAATCCATGTAGATCGGGAAATGCGGAGTTGTGGACATTGGCTAGCTTTCAGTCTCGGCTGGCTGGAGAGGCGGCGGGCACGAGCGGTTCAGGATTTGGCAAAGGCGTTGCCGAGCGCGAACACGGAATTCGGCGCGTTCACGCGGATCGGCTTGACCACCGGCGTCGGCGAGATGGCGCGCTTGAGCATCGGCTTGTTCTCCACCTGCACGCCCTTGGCCAGTTGGTCGTCGACCAGCTTTTGCAGCGTCACGGAATCCAGGAACTCGACCATGCGCTGGTTCAGCGCGGCCCACAGCTCGTGCGTCATGCAGCGGCCGGCGTCGCCCAGGCAGTTCTCCTTACCGCCGCACTGAGTGGCGTCGATCGGCTCGTCGACGGAGACGATGATGTCGGCCACGGTGATGTCGGCGGCCTTGCGGCCCAGCGTGTAGCCGCCGCCGGGCCCGCGCGTGGATTCCACGAGGTCGTGCCGGCGCAGCTTGCCGAACAGCTGCTCCAGGTAGGACAGCGAGATCTGCTGGCGCTGGCTGATGGCGGCCAGCGTCACCGGGCCGTTGTTCTGGCGCAGGGCCAGATCGATCATGGCTGTGACCGCAAAGCGGCCTTTGGTCGTGAGACGCATCGCAAGCTCCTTTGTTGCTTGACCTACCGTTGAAGCCGGGTCTGGATAAGCACCCGGCCACCGCGCCGTTCACCGTCTCCCACTGGATGCGTGGCAGCGGCCGAGCCCTGGATCACTGGACTTCCTCGATGCGCCTTGGTTCCCGATCAATTAACTCAAGTATAGCAGAAATCCCTATTGAATCGCTCGGGTTTGACAGTCAGGCGCCGGGGACCGTGTCGCTGCCGGCCGCACCGAAGGCCTGCGCCTTGAGTTGCGCCAGTTGGTCGCGCACGCGGGCCGCCTTCTCGAATTCGAGGTTGCGGGCGTGCTCCAGCATCTGCTTTTCCAGCCGCTTGATCTCGCGCGCGACGTCCTTCTCGCTCATGTCCTCGACCTTGGCGCGCTGCAGCGCGGCCTGCTCCAGGCGCTCGGCCTCCTTGCCCGACTTCTCGCTGTAGACGCCGTCGATCAGGTCGCGCACCTGCTTCACGATGGTCCTGGGCACGATGCCGCGCGCCGCGTTGTGGGCGATCTGCTTGGCGCGGCGGCGCTCGGTCTCGTCGATCGCGCGGCGCATGGAATCGGTGATGCCATCCGCATACAGGATGGCCTTGCCCCCGGCATTGCGCGCCGCCCGGCCGATGGTCTGGATCAGCGAGCGCTCGGAGCGCAGGAAGCCCTCCTTGTCGGCGTCCAGCACCGCCACCAGCGACACCTCGGGCAGGTCCAGCCCCTCGCGCAGCAGGTTGATGCCGACCAGCACGTCGAAGCTGCCCAGGCGCAGGTCGCGCAGGATCTCCACCCGCTCCACCGTGTCGATGTCGGAGTGCAGGTAGCGCACGCGCACGCCGTTGTCAGCCAGGTAGTCGGTCAGCTGCTCGGCCATGCGCTTGGTCAGCGTGGTGATCAGCACGCGCTCGTCGCGCTCCACGCGCAGCCGGATCTCCTGCAGCACGTCGTCGACCTGGGTCGCGGCCGGCCGCACCTCGACCTCGGGATCGACCAGGCCGGTCGGCCGTACCACCTGCTCCACCACCTGGCCGGCATGCGTCTTCTCGTAGTCGGCCGGCGTGGCCGAGACGAACACCACCTGGCGCATGCGCCGCTCGAACTCCTCGAACTTCAGCGGCCGGTTGTCCAGCGCGCTGGGCAGGCGGAAGCCGTATTCCACCAGCGTGGTCTTGCGCGAGCGGTCGCCGTTGTACATGGCGCCGAGCTGGCCGATCAGCACGTGGCTCTCGTCCAGGAACATCAGCGCGTCCTTGGGCAGGTAGTCGGTCAGCGTCGAGGGCGGGTCGCCCGGCGCGGCACCCGACAGGTGCCGCGTGTAGTTCTCGATGCCCTTGCAGTGGCCGACCTCGCTGAGCATCTCCAAGTCGAAGCGGGTGCGCTGCTCCAGCCGCTGCGCCTCGACCAGCTTGCCGGCATCGACCAACTGCTTGACGCGCTCGTTCAGCTCGATCTTGATGGTCTCCACCGCGCTCAGCACCTTGTCGCGCGGCGTCACGTAGTGGCTGCTGGGGTAGACCGTGAAGCGCGGGATCTTCTGCTTGATCCTGCCGGTCAGCGGATCGAACAGCAGCAGCGACTCGATCTCGTCGTCGAACAGCTCGATGCGCACGGCCAGCTCGGAGTGCTCGGCCGGGAACACGTCGATGGTGTCGCCGCGCACGCGGAACTTGCCGCGCTGGAAATCCTGGTCGTTGCGCTGGTACTGCATGCGGATCAGCTGCGCGATCACGTCGCGCTGGCCCATCCGGTCGCCGGCGCGCAGCGTCATGATCATGCGGTGGTAGCTCTCGGGCTCGCCGATGCCGTAGATCGCCGAGACCGTCGCCACGATCAGCACGTCGCGCCGCTCCAGGATGCTCTTGGTACACGACAGCCGCATCTGCTCGATGTGCTCGTTGATCGCCGAGTCCTTCTCGATGAACAGGTCGCGCTGCGGCACGTAGGCCTCGGGCTGGTAGTAGTCGTAGTAGCTGACGAAGTACTCGACCGCGTTCTTCGGGAAGAACTCGCGGAACTCACTGTACAGCTGCGCCGCCAGCGTCTTGTTCGGCGCGAACACGATGGCCGGGCGGCCCAGTTGCGCGATCACGTTGGCCATGGTGTAGGTCTTGCCCGAGCCGGTGACGCCCAGCAGGGTCTGGAACACCTCGCCGTCGCGCACGCCCTCGACCAGCCGGGCGATGGCCTCGGGCTGGTCGCCGGCCGGCGGATAGGGCTGGAACAGCTCGAACGGCGAATCGGGAAAGTGGACGAAGGCGCCCTTCTTTTCCTCGGGCGGGGTGTCCAGGACTTCTGGCATACGGAATCCGATCGTGGCAGGAATGCATAGAATTGTTGCCCGGCCGCTGCCGGCCGCCTCGCCGCTGCGCGAGGGGCAACACACCAGGTTAGCGCAGCACGGCCCGCATCCGCTAGCCACAACCCTCTGCAGGAACTCTCATGTCTTTGTTCTCCGCCGTCGAGATGGCACCGCGCGACCCGATCCTGGGCCTGAACGAGCAGTTCGCCGCCGACACCAACCCCAACAAGGTCAACCTGGGCGTGGGCGTGTACTACGACGACAACGGCAAGCTGCCCCTGCTGGAATGCGTGCAGAAGGCCGAGCGCGCGATGATGGAAGCGCCCAAGGCCCGCGGCTACCTGCCCATCGATGGCATCGCCGCCTACGACAGCGCCGTCAAGAACCTGGTATTTGGGGCCGACAGCGAGCCCGTCAAGAGCGGCCGCGTCGCCACCGTGCAGGCCCTGGGCGGCACCGGCGGCCTGAAGGTGGGCGCGGACTTCCTGAAGCACCTGAAGCCCGGCGCCAAGGTGCTGATCAGCGATCCGAGCTGGGAGAACCACCGCGCGCTGTTCACGCAGGCCGGCTTCGAGGTCCAGACCTACCGCTACTACGACGCCGCGCGCCGCGGCGTCGACTTCGACGGCATGCTGGCCGACCTGAAGGCCGCGGCGCCCGGCACCATCGTGGTGCTGCACGCCTGCTGCCACAACCCGACCGGCTACGACATCACGCCCGCGCAGTGGGACCAGGTCGTCGCCGTGCTGAAGTCGCAGGATCTGGTGCCGTTCCTGGACATGGCCTACCAGGGCTTCGGCCAGGGCATCGCCGAGGACGGCGCCGCGGTCGCCAAGGCCGTGGCGGCCGGCCTGTCGTTCTTCGTCTCGACCTCGTTCAGCAAGAGCTTCAGCCTGTACGGCGAGCGCGTCGGCGCGCTGTCGGTGCTGTGCCAGGACAAGGCCGAGGCCGACCGCGTGCTGAGCCAGCTGAAGATCATGGTCCGCACCAACTACAGCAACCCGCCCACGCACGGCGGCGCCGTGGTGGCCGCGGTGCTGAACACGCCCGAGCTGCGTGCGCTGTGGGAGCAGGAGCTCGCCGGCATGCGCACCCGCATCAAGCAGATGCGCGTCGCCCTGGTGGACAAGCTCAAGGCCGCCGGCGTGCAGCGCGACATGGACTTCATCACCACCCAGGTCGGCATGTTCAGCTACTCGGGCCTGACCAAGGACCAGATGGTGCGCCTGCGCAGCGAGTTCGGGGTCTACGGCACCGACACCGGCCGCATGTGCGTGGCCGCGCTGAACAGCCGCAACATCGACTACGTCTGCGCCAGCATCGCCAAGGTGCTGTGAGGCGTCAGCCGAAGAACCAGTAGCACACGCCGATCGAGGCCAGGATGCCGGCCAGGTCGGCGGCCACCGCGCAGGCCACGGCATGGCGTGCGCGCTGGATGCCCACCGACCCGAAGTACACCGCCAGCACGTAGAACGTGGTTTCGGTGCTGCCCTGCACCGTGGCGGCCAGCAGGCCGGCGAAGCTGTCCACCCCCCGGCTCTGCATGGTCTCGATCATCATGGCGCGGCCGGCGCTGCCCGAGAACGGCTTGACCAGCGCGGTCGGCATCGCGTCGACGAAGCGCGCATCCCAGCCCGCCAGCTCCACCACCCGGCGCAGTCCCTCCAGCGCCAGGTCCAGCGCGCCGGATGCCCGCAGCACGCCGACCGCGCACAGCATCGCGACCAGGTAGGGCAGCAGGTTCTTCGCGACGTCGAAGCCCTCCTTCGCGCCGGCGACGAAGGACTCGTAGACCGGCACCCGCCGGCAGGCGCCCGCCACCACGAACAGCAGCACGATGCCGAACAGCGTGAGGTTGCCCAGCAGCGAGGACAGCGCCGCCAGCGCCGAGGCCGACAGCCCGGCCAGCACCGCCATGCAGCCGCCCAGCAGCAGCGCCCCGGGCAACAGGTAGGCCAGCACCACCGGATCCCACAGCCGCAGCCGTTGCACGGCCGCCACGGCCAGCAGCGCCACCAGCGTGCCGGCGGCATTGGCCAGCAGGATCGGCAGGAACACCAGCGTGGGGTCGGCCGCGCCCTGCTGCGCCCGGTACATGAACACGCTGACCGGCAGCAGCGTCAGCGCCGAGGCGTTCAGCACCATGAACAGGATCTGCGCGTCGCTGGCCACCGTGGAACGCGGGTTGAGGTCCTGCAGCGAACGCATCGCCTTCAGGCCGATCGGCGTGGCGGCGTTGTCCAGCCCCAGCGCGTTGGCGGCGAAATTCAGCGTGACCAGCCCCAGCGCCGGATGGCCCGGCGGCACCTGCGGCATCAGGCGGCACAGCAGCGGCGACAGCCAGCGCGCCAGCCGGTCCACCAGGCCGGCCTGCTCGGCGATCCGCAGGAAGCCCAGCCACAGCGTCAGCGTGCCGAACAGCAGCACCATCACCTCCACCGACAGCTTGGCCATGCCGAACAAGGCCTGCACCATGGCCGCGAACACTTCGGCGTCGCCACCGGCCAGCCAGCGCCACAGCGCGCTGGCGCCGGCCGTCAGGAAGAAGGCCAGCCACAGGCCGTTCAGCATGGAGAACCCCTCGCGCGCATCGGGCCGGCAGTGTAGTGGGCGGCCATGGTGCGCAATTCGCAACAGCTTGCGACAGCGCGCGCCCGGTCGGTGTTTTTCCGCTGTGCAAGAAAGTCGGACAACTGCTATATTGCTGCGCTGCAACATAGCCCTCCACTCCGCCTGCCCGCGATGCTGTACCAGATTTACGAAGCCCAACGCTCCCTGATGGAGCCGTTCGCCGAATTCGCCAACGCCGCATCCAAGCTGTTCGGCAATGTCAATTCACCGCTCGGCCACAACCCGTTCTCGCAACGCGTGGCCGCCAGCTACGACCTGCTGTACCGGCTGGGCAAGGACTACGAGAAGCCGGAATTCGGCCTGCGCACCGTGGCCGTCGGGGACGTGGACGTGGCGATCCACGAGCGCGTGGAGGTCGACAAGCCCTTCTGCGAACTGCGCCGCTTCAAGCGCTTCACCGACGACGCGGCGACGCTGGCGACGCTGAAGAATCAGCCCGCCGTGCTGATCGTGGCGCCGCTGTCCGGCCACTACGCCACGCTGCTGCGCGACACGGTCAAGTCCATGCTGAGCGGCCACAAGGTCTACATCACGGACTGGAAGAACGCGCGGCTGGTGCCGCTGTCCGAGGGCGAGTTCCACCTGGACGACTACGTCAACTACGTGCAGGAGTTCATCCGCCACCTGCAGAACGTCTACGGCGACTGCCACGTGATGAGCGTCTGCCAGCCGACGGTGCCGGTGCTGGCGGCCGTTTCGCTGATGGCCTCGCGCGGCGAGCGCCTGCCGCTGTCCATGACCATGATGGGCGGCCCGATCGATGCGCGCAAATCGCCGACGGCCGTGAACAACCTGGCCATGAACAAGAGCTTCCAGTGGTTCGAGAGCCACGTGATCTACCGCGTGCCCCACAGCTTCCCGGGCGCCGGGCGCCGCGTGTACCCCGGCTTCCTGCAGCACGCCGGCTTCGTGGCGATGAACCCCGACCACCACGCCAAGAGCCACTACGACTACTTCGAGCACCTGCTGAAGGGCGACGACGTCAGCGCCGAGGTGCACCGCAAGTTCTACGACGAGTACAACGCGGTGCTCGACATGGATGCGGACTACTACCTGGAAACCATCGCCACGGTGTTCCAGGACTTCAAGCTGGTCAACGGCACCTGGCAGGTCCGCAACGCCGCGGGCGAGCCGGAGCTGGTGAAGCCGCAGGACATCCGGAACTGCGCGCTGCTGACCATCGAGGGCGAGCTGGACGACATTTCCGGCTCCGGCCAGACCGCCGCCGCGCACGATCTGTGCACCGGCATCGACCAGAACCAGCGGCAGCACTTCGAGGTCGAGGGCGTAGGCCACTACGGCATCTTCAGCGGCCGGCGCTGGCGCGAGAGCGTATACCCCACGGTGCGCGACTTCATCCTGGCGCACAACCAGGGCGCCGCCCCCAGCAGCGAGCGCAGCGCCGCCGTGGCGCGCGCGGCTGCCCAGGCCGTCGAGAAGACCGCTGCCTGAGTCTCCGCGGTGCTCCCGCTGGCCGAGCGTGTGCTCGATGCGCTGCCGCAGACGCAGTGCACGCGCTGCGGCTACCCCGACTGCGCCGGCTATGCCCGCGCCATCGCCGATGGCGAGGCTCCCATCAACCGCTGCGCCCCGGGAGGCCTGCAGGGCATCGAGCGCCTGGCCAGGCTGACCGGCCAGCCCGCCGTGCCGCTGGACCCGGACCACGGCCCGGAAGCGCCGCGCCAGATGGCCTGGATCGACGAGGCCTGGTGCATCGGCTGCACGCTGTGCATCAAGGCCTGCCCGGTCGACGCCATCATTGGCAGCCACAAGCTGATGCACACCGTCGCCGAGGCCCATTGCACCGGCTGCGAACTGTGCATTCCGGCGTGTCCGGTGGACTGCATCCGGCTGGAGCCCGCGACCGGCAGCCGCACCGGCTGGGACGCCTGGTCGCCCGCACAGGCCGAGGCCGCGCGCAGGCGCTATGCGGCGCACCAGCGCAAGCTGGATCCGGCGCCGGTGCCGGCGGCTACCGAGCCCGATCTCCCTGCGTCGGCCGGCGACCCGGCGGCAGCCGCCCGCCGCGCCCTGGTCGAGGCGGCCCTGGCGCGCGCCCGGGTCCGCCGCGGCTGAGGGACGCTCAGCCCGGCAGGCCCAGCGCCGCGACGACCTCCGGCGGCGCCTGCACGAGTTCGATCAGCACGCCCTCGCCCGCGATCGGGAAATCCTCGCTGGCGCGGGGATGCAGGAAGCAGATGTCGTAGCCGGCCGCGCCCTTGCGGATGCCGCCGGGCGCGAAGCGCACGCCCTGGGCCGTGAGCCACTCCACGGCGCGCGGCAGGTCGTCGATCCACAGGCCCACGTGGTTCAGCGGCGTGGCGTGCACGGCGGGCTTCTTCTCGGGGTCCAGCGGCTGCATCAGGTCGACCTCGACCTTGTACGGGCCGCTGCCGATGGCGCAGATGTCCTCGTCCACGTTCTCACGCTCGCTGCGGAAGGTGCCGGTGACCGAAAGGCCCAGCATGTCCACCCACAGCCGCTGCAGGCGCTGCTTGTCCGGCCCGCCGATCGCGATCTGCTGGATGCCGAGGACTTTGAAGGGACGTTGGCTCATGACAGGGACTCCTCTTCAGGCGAATTCGATGATGGGCTGGTCCACGGCCAGGCTCTCGCCCTTGGTTGCCAGCACCTTGCCGACGACGCCGTCCGCCGTGGCGAACAGCACGTTCTCCATCTTCATGGCCTCGATCACGGCCACGCGCTCGCCGGCCTGCACCGCCTGGCCGGGCTGCACCGCGACCTCGACCAGCAGGCCCGGCATCGGCGACAGCACGAAGCGGCTCATGTCCGGCGGCGCCTTGTAGGGCATCAGCGCGAACAGCTCGGCCGTGCGCGGCGCCAGCACCAGCGCGTCGAGCTGCGTGCCGTTGTGCTGCACGCGAATCGCCAGCGGGCCCGACTGCACGCCGCGCTCCACCTGGGCGCTGAAGGGCTGGCCGTTGCAGGTGCCGGCCAGCCGGACCGCGCCCAGCCGCGAGGCGCTCGCCAGCGCATAGCTGCGGGAGCCGACCTGCACGGAGGCCTGGCCCGACGCGGCGTCGAAGCCGTCCACGCGCACCGGCGTGGACTTGTGGTGGCCGTCCGGCCCCAGCGCCACGACCACGAAGTCCTCGCCGATCTCGATCTCGTGGCCGGCCATCTGGCCGCTGATGCCGGCCGCGCGGCCGCGGTAGCGCCGGTGCGCGTAGGCCGCCAGCGCCAGCAGGAAGTCCGGGTCGTCATGCGGCACGTCCTCGGCGCGGAAGCCGTGGGCGTAGTGCTCGGCGATGAAGCCGGTGTTGAAATCGCCGGCCACGAACTTCGGATGCGCCAGCAGCGCGGCCTGGAACGGGATGTTGCTGCTGATGCCGCGGACCACGAAGCCGTTCAGCGCCTCGCGCATCTTGGCGATCGCCTCCGTGCGGTCGCGCCCGTGCACGATCAGCTTGGCGATCATCGAGTCGTAGTACATCGGGATCTCGCCGCCGTCCTGCACGCCAGTGTCCACGCGCACGCCGTACAGGTGGGCGGTATCGGCCGCGAACATGGTCTGCTCCGGCGGCGCGAAACGCACCAGCCGGCCCGTGGACGGCAGGAAGCCGCGGAACGGATCCTCGGCGTTGATGCGGCACTCGATGGCCCAGCCGTCGCGCCGGACGTCGGCCTGCGTGATCGGCAGCCGCTCGCCGGCCGCCACGCGGATCATCAGCTCCACCAGGTCCAGGCCGGTGATGCACTCGGTCACCGGATGCTCGACCTGCAGCCGCGTGTTCATCTCCAGGAAGTAGAAGCTCTGGTCCTTGCCGACCACGAACTCCACCGTGCCCGCGCTCTGGTAGTCCACCGCCTTGGCCAGCGCCACGGCCTGCTCGCCCATGGCCTTGCGCGTGGCGTCGCTGATGAAGGGCGAGGGCGCCTCCTCGATGACCTTCTGGTGGCGGCGCTGGATCGAGCACTCGCGCTCGTTCAGGTAGACCACGTTGCCGTGGGCGTCGCCGAGCACCTGGATCTCGATGTGGCGCGGCTCCTCGACGAACTTCTCGATGAACACGCGGTCGTCGCCGAAGCTGTTGCGCGCCTCGTTGCGGCAGGAGGTGAAGCCGTCGAACGCGTCCTTGTCGTTGAAGGCCACGCGCAGGCCCTTGCCGCCGCCGCCGGCGCTGGCCTTGATCATCACCGGGTAGCCGATGTCCTTGGCGATCTGCACGGCCTGCTCGGGCGTGTCGATCGGATCGTTGTAGCCGGGGATGGTGTTGACCTTGGCTTGCTTGGCCAGCTTCTTGGAGGCGATCTTGTCGCCCATGGCCGCGATCGAATGGTGCTTGGGACCGATGAAGACGATGCCCTCCTCCTCGACCCGGCGGGCGAAGGCCTCGTTCTCCGACAGGAAGCCGTATCCCGGGTGCACGGCCTCGGCGCCGGTCTGCTTGCAGGCTTCGATGATCTTGTCGGCCAGCAGGTAGCTCTCGCGGCTGGGCGGCGGACCCAGGCGCACGGCCTCGTCGGCCAGTTCGACGTGGCGTGCGTCCTTGTCGGCGTCGGAGTAGACGGCCACGGTGGCGATGCCGAGCTTCTTGGCCGTCTTGATGACCCGGCAGGCGATTTCGCCGCGGTTGGCGATCAGGATTTTCTTGAACATGGCGGTTCCTTGCGATTCATGGGTGCAGGACCTGCACGCCGGGCGCCTGCTGCTGCAGCGCGGCGATGAAGCCTGCCTTGTCCCTGGGAGATACGAGCACGGCCTGGTGGCGCCCATAGGCGATGTGCAGCCGGTCGAGCGACAGCGCCGGCGAGGACACCAGGCTGCGCGACGGCCGCACCGAGCGGATCTGGTCCAGCGCGATGGCCGAGCGGAACGGGCCGCAGCGCACCCGCAGCTGGCCGTCGGCCAACTCGTAGCGCGTGTCGACCAGCAGCCACAGCGGCAGGCCCACCGCCAGGGCCGCGGCGACGGCGGCCACGGCGATCCCCCCGCTGCCGGCGTGCGCCAGCGCCCGGGCCAGCGCCCACAGCACCGCCAGCGCGGCGGCGCCCAGCACGAGCACCAGCCACAGGTCGACCTTGGACGCGAAGCGCATGCGGGCCCGGCGGCTGGCTTACAGCGGGATGTTCCCGTGCTTGCGCCACGGGTTCTCGAGCTTCTTGTCGCGCAGCATCACCAGCGAGCGGCAGATGCGCTTGCGCGTCTCGTGCGGCAGGATCACGTCGTCGATGAAGCCGCGCGCGCCGGCCACGAAGGGGTTGGCGAAGCGCGCCTTGTACTCGGCCTCGCGCGCGGCCAGCTTGGCCGGGTCGCTCTTGTCCTCGCGGAAGATGATCTCCACCGCGCCCTTGGCGCCCATCACCGCGATCTCGGCGTTCGGCCAGGCGAAGTTCACGTCGCCGCGCAGGTGCTTGGAGCTCATCACGTCGTAGGCGCCGCCGTAGGCCTTGCGCGTGATGACGGTGATCTTGGGCACGGTGCACTCGGCGTACGCGTACAGCAGCTTGGCGCCGTGCTTGATGATGCCGCCGTACTCCTGGCTGGTGCCCGGCATGAAGCCCGGCACGTCCACGAAGGTGACGACCGGGATGTTGAACGCGTCGCAGAAGCGCACGAAGCGCGCGGCCTTGATCGAGCTCTTGATGTCCAGGCAGCCGGCCAGCACCAGCGGCTGGTTGGCGACGATGCCCACCGTCTGCCCCTCCATGCGCGCGAAGCCGACCACGATGTTCTTGGCGTAGTCGGGCTGGATCTCGAAGAAGTCGCCGTCGTCCACCGTCTTGGTGATCAGCTCCTTCATGTCGTAGGGCTTGTTCGGGTTCTCCGGCACCAGCGTGTCCAGGCTCATGTCCTGGCGGTCGGCCGGATCGTTGCTGGGCCGCACGGGCGGCTTGTCCCGGTTGTTCAGCGGCAGGTAGTTGTACAGGCGGCGCAGCATCAGCAGCGCCTCGACGTCGTTCTCGAACGCCAGGTCGGCCACGCCGCTCTTGGCGGTGTGGGCGGAGGCGCCGCCCAGCTCCTCGGCCGTCACGTCCTCGTGCGTCACGGTCTTCACCACCTCGGGGCCGGTGACGAACATGTAGCTGGAGTCCTTCACCATGAAGATGAAGTCGGTCATCGCCGGCGAGTACACCGCGCCGCCGGCGCAGGGGCCCATGATCATGCTGATCTGCGGGATCACGCCCGAGGCCATCACGTTGCGCTGGAACACCTCGGCATAGCCGCCCAGCGAGGCCACGCCCTCCTGGATGCGCGCGCCGCCCGAGTCGTTCAGGCCGATGACCGGCGCGCCGACCTTCATGGCCTGGTCCATGACCTTGCAGATCTTCTCGGCGTGCGCCTCGGACAGCGCGCCGCCGAACACCGTGAAGTCCTGGCTGAAGACGAACACCAGCCGGCCGTTGATCATGCCGTAGCCGGTGACCACGCCGTCGCCGGGGATCTTCTGCCCGGCCATGCCGAAGTCGCTGCAGCGGTGCTCGACGAACATGTCCCATTCCTCGAAGGTGCCGTCGTCCAGCAGCAGCTCGATGCGCTCGCGCGCGGTGAGCTTGCCCTTCTTGTGCTGCGCGTCGATGCGCTTCTGGCCGCCGCCCAGGTTGGCCTGCGCGCGGCGGCGTTCGAGTTCTTCGAGGATGTCCTTCATGGTGTCCTGCGGGTGTCGTTGGTATCGATGGCTATGGATTCGGTGGCTGCGCGGCGGCGCCTGAAAGCTGGAGCAGCTGCCGGGCCGCCGCCGACGCCGGCAGCCGGCCGGCCGCGACCTCGGCGGTGATGGACGGCAGGCGCTCGCGCACGCCGGGATGCTGGCGGAAGGCCTGCTTCAGCCCGGCCTGGATACGCTCCCACATCCAGGCCAGCGCCTGCTTCTCGCGCCGCGCGGCGAGGCGGCCGTTGGCGGCCTGGATCTCCCGGAATGCGCTCACCGCGGCCCAGAAGCGGTCCACGCCGGCGCCGGTGAGCGCGCTGAGCTGGATCACCTGCGGCAGCCAGAAGCGCACCTCGGCGCCGCTGTGGGCATCGTGCATCGCCTGCGCGTGCTCGGGGTTGCCGTGGTGGCCGAACAGGCGCAGCGCCGAGGTGATCTGGGCCTGCGCGCGCGTGGCGGCGTCCTTGTCCAGGTCGGCCTTGTTGATGACCACCAGGTCGGCCAGCTCCATCACGCCCTTCTTGATGGCCTGCAGGTCGTCGCCCGCGTTGGGCAGCTGCAGCAGCACGAACATGTCGGTCATGCCGGCCACCGCCGTCTCGCTCTGGCCCACGCCCACGGTCTCGACGATCACGATGTCGTAGCCGGCCGCCTCGCACACCAGCATGGCCTCGCGCGTCTTCTCGGCCACGCCGCCCAGCGTGCCCGACGAGGGGCTGGGACGGATGTAGGCCTGCTCCTGGACGGACAGCATCTCCATCCGTGTCTTGTCGCCCAGGATGGCGCCGCCCGAGACGGTGGACGAGGGATCGATCGCCAGCACCGCGACACGGTGGCCCTGGCCGATCAGGAACAGCCCCAGCGCCTCGATGAAGGTGGACTTGCCCACGCCCGGCACGCCGGAAATGCCGAGCCGAAAGCTCCTGCCCGTGTGCGGCAGCAGGGCCGTCAGCAGTTCGTCCGCCTGCGCGCGGTGGTCGGCGCGGGTGGATTCGAGCAGGGTGATGGTCTTGGCCAGCGCGCGGCGCTGGGCCATGCCCGGGGTGCCGATCAACGCCTGCTGCAGGAGAGCGCCCGCCGGATTCAGCATGCCGGTTCCCGGCCGGCACGCCAGCGGTCGTGCGGATGCACGGAGATGACGCCTGCCACGACGCCCCTCAGGCCGCCACCGCCGCGCGGATCTGCTCCAGCACGTCCTTGGCGCTGGCCGGGATCGGCGTGCCCGGCCCGTAGATGCCCTTGACGCCGGCCTCGTACAGGAAGTCGTAGTCCTGCCGCGGGATCACGCCGCCGACGAAGACGATGATGTCGTCCGCGCCCTGCTTCCTCAGTTCCTCGATGATGGCCGGCACCAGCGTCTTGTGGCCGGCCGCCAGCGTGGAGACGCCGACCGCGTGCACGTCGTTCTCGATCGCCTGGCGCGCGCATTCCTCTGGCGTCTGGAACAGCGGGCCCATGTCCACGTCGAAGCCCAGGTCGGCGTAGGCCGTGGCCACCACCTTGGCGCCGCGGTCGTGGCCGTCCTGGCCCAGCTTGGCGATCATCACGCGCGGGCGGCGGCCCTGCTCCTCGGCGAAGGCGCTGATCTCTTCCTTGAGCTTGTCCCAGCCCTCGGCCGAGTCGTAGGCCGCGGCGTAGACGCCGGTGACCTTCTGCGTGTCGGCGCGGTGGCGGCCGAACACCTTCTCCAGCGCGTCGCTGATCTCGCCGACGCTGGCGCGCAGGCGCACGGCGTCGATCGCCAGCGCCAGCAGGTTGCCGGTGTTGCTCTCGGCCGCGGCCGTCAGCGCCTCCAGCGCGGCCTGCACTTTGGCCGCGTCGCGGGTGGCGCGCATCTTCTGCAGCCGCGCGACCTGGGCCTCGCGCACCTTCACGTTGTCGATGGCCAGGATCTCGACCGGGTCCTCGTTCTGCAGCTTGTACTTGTTGACGCCGACGATCACGTCCTTGCCGGAGTCGATGCGCGCCTGCTTGTCGGCCGCGGCGGCCTCGATCTTGAGCTTGGCCCAGCCGGAATCGACGGCCTTGGTCATGCCGCCCATGGCCTCGACCTCCTCGATGATCTCCCAGGCCTTGTCGGCCATGTCCTGCGTCAGCCGCTCCATCATGTAGCTGCCGGCCCAGGGATCGATCACGTTGGTGATGTGGGTTTCCTCCTGGATGATCAGCTGCGTGTTGCGCGCGATGCGGGCGCTGAACTCGGTGGGCAGCGCGATGGCCTCGTCCAGCGCGTTGGTGTGCAGGCTCTGCGTGCCGCCGAACACCGCCGCCATGGCCTCGATGGTGGTGCGCACCACGTTGTTGTACGGGTCCTGCTCGGTCAGGCTCCAGCCCGAGGTCTGGCAGTGCGTGCGCAGCATCAGGCTCTTGGGGTTCCTGGGCTCGAACTCCTTCATGATCCGGCACCACAGCAGCCGCGCCGCGCGCATCTTGGCGACTTCCAGGTAGAAGTTCATGCCGATGGCCCAGAAGAAGGACAGGCGCCCGGCGAAGTCGTCCACGTTCAGGCCCTTGGCCAGCGCGGTCTTCACGTACTCCTTGCCGTCGGCCAGCGTGAAGGCCAGTTCCAGCGCCTGGTTCGCGCCGGCCTCCTGCATGTGGTAGCCGGAGATCGAGATCGAGTTGAACTTCGGCATGTTCTTCGCCGTGTACTCGATGATGTCGCCGATGATCCGCATGCTCGGCCCGGGCGGGTAGATGTAGGTGTTGCGGACCATGAACTCCTTGAGGATGTCGTTCTGGATGGTCCCGGACAGCTGGCCCTGCGACACCCCCTGCTCCTCGGCCGCGACCACGTAGCCGGCCAGCACTGGCAGCACCGCGCCGTTCATCGTCATCGACACGCTGACCTTGTCCAGCGGGATGCCGTCGAACAGGATCTTCATGTCCTCGACCGAATCGATCGCCACGCCGGCCTTGCCGACGTCGCCGGTCACGCGCGGATGGTCGCTGTCGTAGCCGCGGTGCGTGGCCAGGTCGAAGGCCACGGAAACGCCCTGCCCGCCCGCGGCCAGCGCCTTGCGGTAGAAGGCGTTGGATTCCTCGGCCGTGGAGAAGCCCGCGTACTGGCGGATGGTCCACGGCCGCACCGCGTACATCGTGGCCTGCGGGCCGCGGATGTAGGGCTCGAAGCCGGGCAGCGTATCGGTGTAGCGCAGGCCCTGCAGGTCGGCCGCGGTGTAGAGCGGCTTGACGACGATGCCGTCCGGCGTGACCCAGTTCAGCGCGGAGACATCGCCGCCGCGTGCGGACTTGGCGGCAGCCTTGGTCCAGGCGTCGAGCGAGGCAGGGGCGAACGTGGGCGGGTCAGAGGGCATGGCGGTCAACCGGTGGGAAATGGGCGGCGGATGTCAGGGTCATCCCGGAATGGGCAAGCGCAGTCTATATTATTCATAATTATTGATGCAATTGGAACGCCAACCGCCTGTCGTATGACCGTCGCCACCCTGGTCCCCCGCGCGCTCTACGAGGAAGTCGCCGAAGCCCTGCGGCAGCGGATCTACAGCCGCGAGCTGCCGCCGGGCAGCTGGATCGACGAAGTGCGGCTGGCCGAGCACTACGGCATCAGCCGCACGCCGCTGCGCGAGGCGCTGAAAGTGCTGGCGGCCGAAGGCCTGGTGACGATGAAGGTGCGGCGCGGCGCCTACGTGACCGAGGTTTCCGAGACCGACCTGAACGAGGTCTTCCACCTGCTGGGCCTGCTGGAGGCCGATGCCGCCGCCGACGCCGCGCGCCTGGCGACGCCGGCGCAGCTGGCCGAACTGGAGGCCCTGCACGCCGAACTGGAGGCGGCCGAGGGCAACGAGGCCTTCTTCGCGGTCAACGTGCGCTTCCATGCGCGGCTGCAGTCGATCGCCGGCAACCGCCGGCGCGAGGCGATGGTCGGGGACCTGCGCCGGCTGATGCAGCTGGTGCGCATCAGCTCGCTGCACAAGAGCGGCCGCATCGCCGAGTCGCGGCAGGAGCACCGCGACATCATGGACGCGCTGCGCCGGCGCGACCCGGAAGCGGCCCGCGCCCGCATGCAGGCGCACGTGCGCCACGGGCGCGACGCCGCCGCCTGAGCCCCCATCGCCCGCCGGGAGCCGGCGGCTTCAGGTTGCCGCCGGCCGCCGGCGCCCCTTGTTCAGGAAGCTGGCATTGCCCAGCCCGGTGCCGATCGTCAGCACCGCCCAGCGCTTCACGTCGCACATGAACGGCAGTTCCGACAGCCCCTGCACCACGGCGTCGTTGTGCATCAGCACCTGCGTGGCATGGCCGCCGATCACCGGCAGCTGGTCGCGCAATGCCGTGGGCAGGTGGAAATGTTCGGACGACCAGTCGCCCGGCAGGTTCTGCGCGCCGCGCGCGATCGTGCCGTCCGCGCGGATCAGCCCCGGGCAGGCGATGCCCACGAAGGGCGCGAGGCGCAGACGCTTGCGCGCGGCCCAGTCGATCAGACGCTGCAGCATGGCCGCCAGCCGCGCGACCAGCGCGGTGCGGCTGGGCGCGTCGTCCGCATGGCGCCACTTGCACCGGCGCACGACCTTGGCGCGCGACAGGTCCGCGGCCTTGCCGCGCCGCAGCTTCACGATGCCGCAGCGCACGTTGGTGCCGCCGATGTCGACGGCCAGCAGGGCCTCGGCATGCTCGACGACGGCCGGCGGCGCCAGGTGCACCCAGCCGATCAGGCCGCCGTCGTCCACCTCGTGCCGCAGCCGCGCCAGCTCCACCGGGATGTCGGCCACCTGGCACAGCGCGGCCGCCTGCAGGATCGCGCACTCGCCGACCTGGCTCTCGGGAAAGCCGCCGCCGATCACGATGCGCTGCACGCCGCGCCAGGCCTTCTGGCGCATGAAGCGCTGGATCACCTGCGTCAGCTCCAGCGCGAACTCCTCGATCGCGCCGCGCACCAGGTCCGCCGCCGGCGTGGCCGTGTCGCCCTCCAGCGCGGCGTCCAGCCGCTTCTTGCCCAGGCGCGACGACGGCCGCCGCCCGAACGGGTCCTGGCGGCCCTTGCTGCGGTAGCGGCGGCGCCAGTCCTCGACCAGCGCGCGGAAGGCCGTCTGGCTGGCGCGGTCGCCGACGAAGCCCTCCTCGTCGCGCACTTCCAGGTTGTAGCCCCGGATGCGCACCGCCGGCAGTTCCGGCGTGCCGTGCTCGGAGCCGACGGCGCTGGGCAGGTGGCGGGATCGGGCGGCGGGCATGGCGCCATCGTGCCGCGCCGGCCGCCGGCCCGCCGCAGGCCGCCGCCGGCGCCGCGTGTAGGCCGCCAGGCCAAGGCAAGGCCGTCCGGGGCAGGCCGCCGCCCGGCCGGCGTCCGCGCAGCCTGGACAGAGCACTGCGCGCACCGCGATACGGAGAATGCGGCGCGCGGCCGCCCCGTCCGGCCGCCGCTGTGGCATGGTCGGGCCCTGTCACCACACCGCACCGAGAGCCAGCCCATGCCCGCCCCGCGCAAGCGCGCCGCCACCATCCGCGACGTCGCCGAGGCCGCCCAGGTCTCCACCGCCACCGTCTCCAAGTACGTCAACGGCAACCAGCGCTTCACGGCCGAGGTGGAGGCGCGCATCGCCAGCGCCGTGCGCCAGCTCGGCTATTCGATGAATCCGATGGCCAAGAGCATGATCACCGGGCGCACCGGCAACGTCGGCATCATCATCCTGGACATCCGCAACCCCTATTTCACGAGCCTGGTCAAGGGCGCGTCGCGCGTGGCGGCCGGCGCCGGGCTGAACCTGATCTTCGCGGACGCCGAGGAAAGCACCGCGCCCGAGCTGGGCGTGCTGGCCTCGCTGTGCCGGCGCGTGGACGGACTGATCGTCAGTACCCGCCTGCCGGCGCCGGTGATCGAGAGCCTGTACCACAGCGGCACGCCGGTCGTGTTCTACGGCCGCCCCTCCCCCTACACCGACCGGCACAGCGTGGGCTGCGACAACTACCTGGCCGGGCTGATGCTGGGCCGCCACCTGCGCGACCTGGGGCACCGGCGCATCGGCTACCTGGGCTTCCCGGGCGCGCGCTGGAGCGCCGAGCGCGCGCGCGGCCTGCGGGACGCCTTCGCCGGCGTGCAGGCCAGCTTCCGCAGCTTCGACGCCGCCGCCCCCTCGTCGGAGGAAGGCGAGCGCCTGGCCTCCACCATCCTGCTGTCGCAGGAGCCGGACGACGCCATCGTGGCCTACAACGATCTGCTGGCCATGGGCCTGCTGCTGGAGGCCAAGTCGCTGGGCATCCGGGTGCCCGAGCAGGTCTCGGTGGCCGGTTTCGACAACATCGCCTACGGCCGGCTGGCCAGCCCGTCGCTGACCAGCGTGGACATGATGGGCGAGGCCACCGGCGAGCTGGCCATGCGCAAGCTGATCGGCGTGATCCAGGGCGAGGACACCCCGCAGGAGGACGACGTGCTGCCGAGCCGCATCGTCGTGCGCGAATCCACCTGCAGGCGAAACCCCGGGTAAACGATTAGCCTGGAGAGATTGACGATCGGCCTCCCATGCAGGAGCATTTGCGAAGTTAAACGTTTACTCGCACTCCTCGACGATGGCCATGCCCGACCCCGATCCGCTTTCCTCCGACGCACCGTCGCCCCGCCTGCGGCGCCTGCTGCTGACCGGCGCCGCCGGCGGCCTGGGCCAGGTGCTGCGCGAGCGCCTCGCACCGCTGGCGCAGGTGCTGCGCGTGTCCGACATCGCCGCGCTGGGCGCGCCGCACGGCCCGCACGAGGAGGTGCGGCCCTGCGACCTGGCCGACAAGCAGGCCGTCGATGCGCTGGTGGCCGGCTGCGACGCCATCGTGCACCTGGGCGGCGTGTCGGTGGAGCGGCCGTTCGAGGAGATCCTGGAGGCCAACATCAAGGGCGTCTACCACGTCTACGAGGCCGCGCGCCGCCACGGCGTGCGCCGCGTGGTGTTCGCCAGTTCCAACCACGTGATCGGCTTCTACCGGCAGACCGAGCGGCTGGACGCCGGCGTGCCGCGCCGGCCCGACGGCTACTACGGCCTGTCCAAGTCCTTCGGCGAGGACGTGGCGCAGTTCTACTTCGACCGCTACGGCATCGAGACCGTCAGCATCCGCATCGGCTCCTCGTTCCCCGAGCCGCTGAACCGCCGGATGATGAACACCTGGCTCAGCTACGACGACCTGCTGCGGCTGGTCGAGAAAGCGCTGTTCACGCCCGGCGTAGGCCACACCGTGGTCTACGGCGCCTCGGCCAACCGGACCGTCTGGTGGGACAACCACGCCGCCGCCCGCCTGGGCTGGGTGCCGCGCGACAGCTCGGAGGTCTTCCGCGCCAAGGTCGAGGCGCAGCCGCCGCTCGCGCCCGACGACCCGAACGCGCTCTACCAGGGCGGCGCCTTCACCACGCAGGGCCCGTTCGAGGACTGAGAGGATGGCCGAGCTGGTCCTCGACGCCCGCAACGGCACCGGCGAGAGCCCGGTGTGGCATGCCGGCGAGCAGGCGCTGTACTGGGTCGATATCCCGGGCCGGGCCATGCACCGCTGGTCGCCCACGCAGGGCCACCGCCGCTGGAGCACCGCCGAGATGCCGGCCTGCATCGCCGCCACGGCCGTGCCGGGGCGCTGGATCTGCGGCATGGAAAGCGGCATCTTCGCGCTGCAGCTGCAGGACGACGGCCAGGTGCGCGCCGACCGCCTGGCCGCGGTGCGGCACGCCGCCCCGGCCATGCGCTTCAACGACGGCCGCTGCGACCGCCAGGGCCGGCTGTGGGCCGGCACCATGTGCCTGGACATGGCGGCCGCGGTCCGCGCCGGCGCCTGGTACCACTACGCCGCCGGCGACACCGCGCTGCCCGCGCGGCTGGCGGACTTCATCGTGCCCAACGGCCTGGCCTTCAGCCCCGACGGGCGCACCATGTACGTGTCGGACTCGCACCCCGACGTGCAAGCGGTCTGGGCCTTCGACTACGACCCCGACAGCGGCACGCCGAGCGGGCGCCGCCTGTTCGTCGACATGCGCCCCCTGCCCGGCCGCCCCGACGGCGCCGCCGTCGACGTGGACGGCTGCTACTGGATCTGCGGCAACGACGCCGGCCTGGTGCACCGCTTCACGCCCGCGGGCCGGCTCGACCGTTCGCTGGCCGTGCCGGTCCGCAAGCCGGCCATGTGCGCCTTCGGCGGCGCGCGGCTCGACACCTTGTACGTGACCTCGATCCGGCCGGCCGGCGACCTGTCGGACCAGCCGCTGGCCGGCGGCGTGTTCGCGCTGGCCCCGGGCACCCAGGGCCTCGCGGAACCGGCCTTCCGCAGCTGACCCGCTCTCTCTTCACCACAACCACAGAGGACGACACACCATGATCCGCACAACCCTCCTCGCGCTGGCAACCGGCGCGCTCGCCCTGTCGGCCCAGGCGGTCGAGTTCCGCTCGGCCGACGTGCACAACAGCGACGACTACCCCACCGTCGCTGCCGTCAAGCACATGAGCCAGCTGCTGGAGCAGCGCAGCGGCGGCAAGTACAAGATCAAGGTCTTCAACAAGAGCGCGCTGGGCTCGGAGAAGGAGACGCTGGACCAGGTCAAGATCGGCGCGCTCGAACTCAACCGCGTGAACATCAGCTCGCTGAACTCGCTCTGCGCGAAGACGCTGGTGCCCACCATGCCGTTCCTGTTCGACTCGATCCCGCACATGCGCAAGGTGCTGGACGGCCCGGTCGGCGAGGAGATCCTGAAGGGCTGCGAGGGCCAGGGCCTGGTCGGCCTGGCCTTCTACGACTCGGGCGCGCGCTCGATCTACGCCAAGAAGCCGGTGCGCACGCTGGCCGACGCCAAGGGCCTGAAGATCCGCGTGCAGCAGTCCGACCTGTGGGTGGCGCTGGTCAGCGCCATGGGCGCCAACGCCACGCCCATGCCCACCGGCGAGGTCTACACGGCGCTCAAGACCGGGCTGATCGACGCGGCCGAGAACAACATCCCCTCCTACGAAGGCTTCAAGCACTACGAGGCGGTCAAGGTCTACTCGTACACCGAGCACTCGATGGCGCCGGAGATGCTGGTCATGTCCAAGGTGGTGTTCGACAAGCTCCCGCCGGCCGACCAGGCGCTGTTCCGCGCCGCGGCCAAGGAATCTGTGACGTTCCAGCGGCAGAAGTGGGACGAGCAGGAGGCCAAGGCGCTGGACATCGTGACCAAAGCCGGCGCCCAGCTGGTGAAGGACGTGGACAAGGCCGCCTTCAAGGCCGCGATGCAGCCGGTCTACGCCAAGTTCATCACCACGCCCGACCTGCAGCGCCTCGTCAAGGCTGTGCAGGACACCCACTAAGAACCGCTGCCCGCCGGCTCCCCGCCGCGCCGCGCGCGGGGGGCGTTCCCACCGGAACCCCGCCATGAACACCCCCCTGCCCTCGGCCACGGCCGCTGCCGCCAGCGCGGCGGCCGCGCCCGTCGCCCCCGCCGTCGACCCGGAGCACACGCGCCCGCCGGCGCGCCACTGGTACGCCCGGCTGTGCGCCTTCCTGAGCAAGGCCAGCCTGGTCCTGGCCATCTGCGGCCTGGCCGGCATCATCCTCAGCGTGCAGATCCAGGTGGTCGGCCGCTACGTCTTCAACGACACGCCGACCTGGACCGAGGCGCTGGCGCTGCAGCTGGTGCTGTACGTGACGGCGCTGGGCGTGGCGGTGGGCGTGCGCGATGCCGGCCACATCGGCCTGGAGTCGCTGGTCTCGCTGCTGCCGGAGTCGCTGCGGCTGAAGGTGGAGGTGCTGATCCATGCGCTGGTGGCGCTGTTCGGCGCCATCATGGTCCAGAGCGGCTGGCTGTGGACGCGGCTCAAGTGGGGCGAGCTCGACCCCATGCTGCAGATGCCGGTGGGCATCGACTACCTGTCGCTGGTGATCGCCGGCACGCTGATCGTGCTGTTCAGCATCGAGCACATCGTGGCGCTGCTGCGCCACGAAGACGTCGTCCCCGCCTGGTATTGAAGAAGCACCATGGAACTGACCGTCCTGTCCCTCAGCTTCGCGGTGCTGCTCGTCCTGGGCGTGCCGGTGGCCTTCTCGATCGGGCTGGCCTCGGTGGCCACCGTCCTGTACGCTGGCATGCCGGTCGCCGTCGTCTTCCAGAAGATGGTCGGCGGCATGCAGGTGTTCTCGTTCCTGGCGATCCCGTTCTTCGTGTTCGCCGGCGAGCTGATGCTGTACGGCGGCATCGCCGACCGCATCGTGCGCTTCGCCAACAGCCTGGTCGGCCACGTGCGCGGCGGCCTGGGCATGAGCAACGTGATGGGCTGCACGCTGTTCGGCGGCGTCGCCGGCTCGCCGCTGGCCGACGTCTCGGCCATGGGCAGCGTGATGATCCCGCTGATGAAGAAGGAAGGCTACGACGCCGACTACGCCGTCAACGTGACCACGCACGCGGCCCTGGTCGGCGCGCTGATGCCGACCTCGCACAACCTCATCATCTTCACGCTGGCCACCACCGGCATCGCCTCGGTCAGCGTGTTCAGCCTGATCCTGGCCGGCGTGATCCCGGCGCTGATCCTGACCGCCTGCAACCTGGCCGCCGCCTACTGGGTGGCGATCAAGCGCGGCTACCCCACGCGCGGCCGCTTCCCGGGCTGGAAGGAGGTGCTGCTGTCCTTCCTCGGCGCGCTGCCGGGCCTGCTGATCGTCGTCATCATCCTGGCCGGCATCCTGTCGGGCGTGTTCACGGCCACGGAATCGGCCGCCACCGCCGTGTTCTGGGCGCTGCTGGTCACGGTGCTGGTCTACCGCTCGCTGTCGTGGAAAGACTTCCTGAAGGCCTGCGCCAAGGCCTGCAAGACTACCGGCGTGGTGCTGCTCCTGATCGGCATCAGCTCGGCCTTCGGCTACTTCATGGCGCTGTACGAGGTGCCGCAGAAGACCGGCGAGCTGATGCAGTCCGTCAGCTCCAGCCCCTGGGTCATCTTCCTGATGATCAACGTGCTGCTGTTCGTGCTCGGCACCTTCCTCGACATGGCGGCCACGATCCTGATCTGCACGCCGATCTTCCTGCCGATCGCCGCGCACTTCGGCATGGACCCGGTGCAGTTCGGCATCGTCATGCTGATCAACTGCGCGCTGGGCCTGAACACGCCACCGGTGGGCGTCACGCAGTTCGTCGGCTGCGCCATCGGCGGCGTCTCGGTCGGGCAGGTCATGAAGTCCATCCTGCCGTTCTACGGCGCGCTGACGGCCACGCTGCTGCTGGTCACCTACGTGCCGGCGTTCTCGCTGTGGCTGCCGGGGTTGTTCAAGTGACCCTGGATTCGGCAGAGACCGCATGACGCGCCTGCGCATCGCCGTCGTCGGCGCCGGCATGGCCGCGCCGCCGCACCTGCGGAGCCTGCGCGACCTGCAGGACCGGGTGGAACTGGCCTGGGTCTGCGGCCGCGACCCCGCGCGGCTGCAGCGCCTGCAGGCCGAGGGCGTGCTGCCCGCCAGCGCCCGGCTGACCACCCGGCTGGACGACGTGCTGGAAGACACCGGCGTCGGCGCCGCGCTGGTGCTGACGCCGCCCGACACCCACCTGGCCCTGGGCGAGCGCCTGGCCGCCGCCGGCAAGCACCTGCTGGTCGAGAAGCCGCTGGCACTGACCGCCGCGCAGGCCGAGGCCCTTGTGGCCGCCTGCGAGCGCCACGGCGTGCGCCTGGCCGTGATGCTGCAGCACCGCGCCAGCCCCGCCGCGCTGCAGCTGGCCGAACTGGTGCGCAGCAGCGCGCTGGGCCGCCTGACCGGCGCCAGCGCCAGCGTGCGCTGGTGGCGCCCGCAGAGGTACTACGACCAGCCCGGCCGCGGCACGCTGGCGCGCGACGGCGGCGGCGTGCTGATGACACAGGCCATCCACACGCTGGACCTGCTGCTGCACCTGGCCGGCACGCCGCAGCGCGTGTCCGGCCTGGCCGCCACCACGCCGGTGCACCGCATGGAAACCGAGGACCGGGCCTGCGCCGTGCTGCAGTGGGCCGGTGGCGCCATCGGCGTGCTGGACGCCACCACCGCCGCCTGGCCCGGCTATCCCGAGCGCATCGCGCTGGACTTCACCCAGGCCACGGCCACGCTGCAGGCCGGCGCGCTGCGCTTGGAGCGCCCCGGCGCCGCACCGCTGCTCGTCGGCCAGCCCCAGGCCAGCGGCGGCGGCGCCGATCCGATGGCGTTCGACCACGCCGGCCACCGCGCCGTGCTGCAGGACTTCCTGGCCGCTGTCGCCGAGGGGCGGCCTGCGCTCACCGAGGGCCGCTCGGCCCTGGCCGCGCAGCGCCTGGTCGAAGCCGTGCTGCAGTCCGCGCGCACCGGCAGGGCCGTGGCGCTCTGACGCGGTCCGGGCCCGCATCGTCAATACGGAGGATGACAGCCGCGCCGCCCGGCGCTGCAATCGGCTTTCCGACCACTGCCCCGGGAGCCGCCATGATCCTCGTCGATGCACACACCATGCGCGAGACCGCGCCCCGCTTCAGCGGGCAGCTGGCCGAGCGGCAGGACGTCATCATCGCCGCCGTCGGCGAGGTGCTGGCGCCCACGCTGGCCGCGTACGCCATCGACACGCGGCTGCGCATCGCGCACTTCCTGGGCCAGACCTGCCACGAGTCGGCCGGCTTCCGCACCACGGAGGAGTTCGCCAGCGGCGACGCCTACGAGGGGCGGCGCGACCTCGGCAACAGCAAGCCTGGCGACGGCCGGCGCTACAAGGGCCGCGGCCTGCTGCAGCTGACCGGCCGCGCGAACTACCGCGACGTCGGCCGCCGGCTGGGCGTGGACCTGGAAGCCGACCCCGAGCGCGCGGCCGATCCGGTGCTGTCGCTGCGCATCGCCTGCGAGTTCTGGAAGAAGCACCGCATCAACGACGCCTGCGACCAGGACGACGTGCTGCTGGTCACCAAGATCGTGAACGGCGGCAGCAACGGCCTGGCCGACCGCCGCGCCTGCACCACCAAGGCCAAGGCGTCGATCGCGCGGATCGAGGGCTTCGTGCTGGCCGGCCAGGCGCCGCCGGCGGCCGGGCGGCCGGTGCTGCGCCGCGGCTCGCAAGGCGATGCCGTGGCCGAACTGCAGCGCACGCTGCAGAAGCTGGGCTTCATGGTCGCGGTGGACGGCGACTTCGGCGCGGGCACCGAAGTCGCGGTCGCCGCCTTCCAGCGCGGCCACGGGCAGGGCGTGGACGGCATCGTCGGCCGCGACACCTGGGAGGCGCTGGAGGCCGCGGCCGGAGCCACGGCACCCGCACCGCGCACCGCATCCCGCGCCGCTCCCCGCGGCGCCGTCAAGGCACCGAGGGCGAGAAAAAAGGCCGCCAAGGCCGGCTCGCGGGCGTAGCCCGGCCGCGCCCCTGCCGCTGCACGCCCGCCACGCCGGCGTCCGCGGCGTGAACGCCTGACCAGGGCGTCCACCGCGCGGGCTCATGCGCTCCGTCGCAGCTCAGGCCTGGCGAAGCGACGGTTCTCGAGCACCGGCAGCGATCGGCGGGCATGCGCGATGCGGGCAGGGTCGATGTCCGCGAATACCAGCGCGGGCGCCTCGGCGGCGCGGGCGATGGCCACGCCCAGCGGGTCCACCACCATGCTCTGGCCAATGTTGCGCTCGCCGCATTCGCCGGTGGCAACTACATAGCAAGTGTTGTCCAGCGCGCGGGCAGCGAGCAGGACTTCCCAGTGCGCCTCCTTGAGCGGCCCCTTGACCCAGGCAGCCGGCAGCACCAGAACATCCGCGCCGTCTACCGCCAGGCACCTTGCGAGCTCTGGAAAGCGCAGGTCATAGCACGTCATCAGGCCGACCTTCATGCCCGCGACATCGACCAGCGGCGGCACCTCGTCGCCAGGCACAACGTTGGTGGACTCCTTCATGGAAAAGGCGTCGTAGAGATGCAGTTTTCGATACTGCGCCAGCACCTTGCCATTGCGCAGGGCAACCAGGACATTCCAGACCTTGTGATCCGAGGCCGGCACATGGATGCACATCATGACCGTAAGGTCGGAGCCGAGGCTTGCCTGCAGCAATTGCGCCATGAACGGGCCATCCATCGGCTGCGCAGCCCTGCGGACCAGGTCGGGATCGGCAATGTCGCGGGCGAGTATGCCTTCGGGCAAGACAAGCAGGTGCGCCCCGCCATCTCGAGCCTTGGCCATCAGGTCAAGACAGATTTCGGAATTCTTCTGCCATTCGCGCTGAACGGCGAATTGACCGAGTGCAACTTTGAGCATGATTCAACTTTCAAGAGACAGTTACGCAGCCATCGGGAACAGATCCCGCGGCGACAGACATTCCGGCGTGATCAATTGGGCGTGCATTTCCCGCCCGAAGTCGGCGATCATCTTCTCGTTCGGACCGAAGCCGTTACGGTTCCAGTTCCCCGGCAAATCACCGGCTGTCTGCCGCAACTCGTCCAGGATCCAAGGCGTGGTGTCGGCGTACTTTCGCCGCTTTTCGATCCACACGCGAGCGGACTCGTCGAGCACTTCGCTGAGCGCCTGCGGCAAGGTCGGATGATCGGCCACGATGGCAGGCTTGATGCCCAGTACATGGATGCCCGGTACATAGCCGACCAATCGGAAATATTCGATTTCCGCTTGACGGCAGTGGGGTAGAAGCTGCCGCAGGCCTGATCCAGGATCGAAGAATCCCGGCGGCATGAATGCCGTGAAAACCGCGTCGAGTTCACCACCGCGCAGCAGTTCCACCAAGGGGCGCTCTCCGACCACGGCCTCTATGCGCCCCGGGCGCCCGAAACCTTCGAGCCGATCCGCCATGATGGGATGTTGCGCCGTGAGCCTGCTGGCATACCATCGAACATCTTCGACTCCAATCCCTGCCTGGCTCAATATCGCCCGCGTCCACACATTTCCGGAATCCTGCCAGCCGGTCAGGCCGATGCGCTTGCCGCGAAGCTGGTGGATCTCGGTGATCGGACTATCGCCCGCCGTGATGATGCAGCGGTGCCGAAAAGCGCGCATCAGGAAATGCGGTACCCCTACGATGGACATGTCTCCGCGTGCGCGCCCCTGGGCATAGCGGCTGAACGACATCTCGCCGGCGTCATACAGCGGGTTGGTCGCCAGGTCGGAAGGCACGGTTTCGATCCGATGAACCTGGATATCGAAGGCATCGGCCCGGACGTCGCCGAGCGCCAACGGAACCATGTAGTCCCAATCGCGCACCATGAGCCTGATTTTCGGTTTCATGCGAATCTCGCTCAATTCAGCGTGATATGGCGATCCGTCGCCAGCCTGCGCCAGACCTCGCGGCTTTTGCGCTGTTCCTGGACCAAGGCATCTCCCACCATGCCGTCGGGCTCCTGCCCCATGGCTGCCAGATCTGCCTTGACCTTGGGCGTGGCAACCGCTTCCTTCAGGGCCACCTGCAGCTTCTGCACTACCGTGGGAGGCGTCGCGCGTGGCGCGTACAGCCCCGTCCATCCGAGCAGCTGCAACTGGGGGTGGCCCAGCTCGGACACGGTGGGCACGTCCGGCAAGGCTGCCAGCCGCTTCTCGCCGGTAGTGGCCAGGGCCCGGAGCTTGCCCGACTTGATCAGCTGCATGGTGGCGGACGGCGTATCGAATTGCATGTCCACCACGCCTCCCAGCAAATCCATCTGCGCAGGCCCCGGCCCTTTGTAGGCAACGTGCAGGAGCCTGGTGTCGGTGATCGATGCGAGCATTTCCCCCAGCAGGTGTGGATTGGTCGCCTGGCCTGCACTGGCATAGGTCAGCTTGCTCGGCTGCGCTTTGGCCGCGGCGATGAGGTCGGCGAGACTCTTGATCCTGGAGTCGCCATTGACCACCAGCAGGAACGGAGACGTGGCCACCCGGCCGATCGCAGCGAAGTCCTTGTCGGTGTCGTAGGGCAGCTTGCGCTGCGAGACGGCAGGCAGCATCACCATGACACTGGAAGCGCCTGCCAGCAGCGTATAGCCGTCCGCCGGCGCCTTTGCGACGAGATCTGCGCCGATGGAGCCACCCGCGCCGGGCCGGTTGTCGATGACCACAGGCTGCCCCAGCCGACGCCCCAGTTCTTCGCCAAGCATGCGGGCGATGGCGTCCGAGGCAGAGCCAGCCGTGGTATGCACGATCAATTTGACCGGCCGTGCCGGATATGCATCCTGTGCGTGGGATTGAGTAAGCAACGCCATTCCAGCGGCCAGGATGAGCGAACGGACGGATTGATGCATGGTTGTGCTCTTTCGGAATCTAAAAATACGCAACGACCGGAATCGATGGGCAGAAGCCCTATCTCTGGAAAATCACCGGACTCCTGGGCCGTTCATCCACCGCAAGCGAGAACACGTCGGGGCGCGAGTAGTGGCCGACCACGTCGAAGTCGTAACGGGCTTTCGTCAATTCACCCAGGTCAATGCGTGCCGTGAGCAGGCCGGTTTCATTCCTGAGCGGACCCGCCAGCACATCGCCCATGGGGCCGACGATCACGCTGTTGCCCTGGATCAACGGGAGTTCCGCGTCCCAATGGGGCACGTCGATTCCCAGGGCCTTGGGCGTCGGTTGCACCTGGCAGGCGCTGACGAGAAACAGCCGGCCTTCGTGCGCGATGTGCCGCATGGACGCCTGCCAGATATCGCGCGCATCGACGGTGGGAGCGCACCACACTTGCACGCCTTTGGCATACATGGCCGTGCGCAGCAGCGGCATGTGGTTTTCCCAGCAGATCGCGGCGCCGACACGGCCAACGGGCGTGTCCACCGTGGTCAGGGTCGAGCCATCCCCCTGGCCCCAGATCAGGCGCTCCGTGCCGGTAGGCATCAACTTGCGGTGCTTGGCGATCAGCCCGCCCTCGGGCGAGAAGAACAAGGCGGTGCAGAACAGCGTGTTACCGCCGCGCTCGATGACGCCGACGACCAGGTGCGCTCCAGTGCGCTGCGACAACTCCGCCAATGCGTCGGTTTCCGGGCCGGGCAGGTCAACGGCGTTGTCGAAGTACCGTGCATAGGCGGCGCGGCCCTGCGGCAGGCGGTAGCCCAGGTAGGTACCGAAGATCTCTCCCTTGGGATAGCCACCGAGCAATGCCTCGGGCATGACGACGAGGCTCGCGCCTGACGCGCGAATCTGCTCTTCGAAGGAGAGGATGCGTTGCAAGGTGGCTGCCTTGCCTTCGGGCGACGAGCCGATCTGCAGCGCGGCCACGACGGTTTCTTGGGTCATTGCAAGTCCATGGAGGGTGGAGTTGCCGCCATCGTGGCATCGGTGTGATCATTCATCAATCGACAATCGTCCACATCTGATATGAACGAAATTGATTTCAACAACGTCGACCTGAACCTCCTCAAAGTCTTCGAAGCGTTGTACGAGGAAGGAGGCGCCGGGCGTGCCGCCATCCGGCTGGGCCTGACCCAGTCCGCCGTCAGTGCGGCTCTCGGCCGCTTGCGCGTGCTCTACTCCGACCACCTTTTCGAACGCACCGGGCGCGGCCTGCGGCCCACGTCCAAAGCCGAGGAATTGCGGCCACTGATCGCCGAAGCCCTGGACAAGCTGCGGCAGACCATTGCGCGTACCACCTCTCTTCAAGAGGGCTACGGCAACCGTGTGCTGACACTGGGACTTTCGGACGACTATGAAATCGCGTTGGGCGCGATGCTCATCAGGCGCATACGGAACATGGCACCGGGATTGCGCATGATCCTGCGGCAAACGCACAGCCTGATCGCGGGTGAAGCCCTGATGGCACGCACCATAGACCTCAGCCTGACGGCCGGGGGAGCGACTTCGCGCACACTGGGCCGGCAGGCCCTGGGCACAGGAGGATATGCCTGCCTATTGGACGCGGATCACGCACCGCAAGGCGGATTGACCCTCGACGAATATTTGCGCCGCGAGCACATCCTCATCTCCTCCGGCGGATTCGTGGGAGTCGTCGATGAAGCGATGAAGGGACTGGGACGCAAGCGACGGATTCTGGCCTCTACCACGCATTTCGCCGTACTGCCCCACTTGCTGGTCGGCAGCGATTTTGTTTCCACACTGCCCTTGCACGCCGCTCGCGCGCTCGCAATCGGAAATTCGTTGCTGTGCGTGGAATGCCCGATCGCACTGCCTTCATATTCCATAGAACTGGGATGGCGTTCCGACAGCCTGCGCGATCCCGCCATCCAGTTCCTGAAAACGATCGTCGTGGACTCATTCCAGACGCTGTTGGCAGCATCCACTCCCACCGTGGCACCTTTGGCGCAATCTCAAGCACGGCCCGGCACCGCCTAGTCCAGGCCGCCGATACCGCGCGACTCCCGGACACCGGGGCACCAGGGGACTCGCACGCAGTCGCGCCCGGCCGCCCCGCTCACAGGCTGAACACCTGCTCGGGGCGGGGCACGGCGGCCGGCCAGTCCAGTTTCCGCTGGATGCGCTCGCGCAGCGCCTCGGACGCCTGCGGTTCCCCGTGGACGATGAACACCCGCCGGGGCGCTCGCCGGAAGCCGGACAGCCAGCGCATCAGCTCGTCGCTGTCGGCATGCGCCGAGAGCATCGGCAGTTCGGCGACTTCGGCGTTCACCGGCACCCATTGGCCGAACATCCTGGTCTCGCGCGCACCGTCGAGCAGCTTGCGGCCGCGCGTGCCGGCGGCCTGGAAGCCCGAGAACAGCAGGGTGTTGCGATGGTCGGGCGCGAACGCCGCGATGTGGTGCAGCACGCGCCCGCCGGTGGCCATGCCGCTGGCGGAGATGATCACCTTGGGGTAGCGGTTGGCCGACAGCGCCTTCGACTCCTCGACGTCGCGCACGCAGACCACCGCGTCGCAGGCGGCCTCGTAGTCCCGCGCGGACAGGCGGTGGTCGTCCGGATAGGCGTGCATCAGGTCGCTCGCGCTGGTCGCCATCGGGCTGTCCAGATAGATCGGGACGTTGCGCAGCCGGCCGGCGCGGCGCAGCAGCCACAGGTCGTAGATCAGCGACTGCGCGCGCCCGACGGCGAACGCCGGCACGACCACGGTGCCGCCGCGCTGCACGGTGCGCTCGATCACGGCGCCCAGCGCTCCCGCCGGGTCGGCGCGGTCGTGGCGGCGGTCGCCGTAGGTGGACTCGATCACCACGTAGTCGGCCTCGGGCACGCTTTCGGGATCGTGCATCACGGGATCGCCATAGCGGCCCACGTCGCCGGAGAACACGATGCGCCGGCCGCCGATGTCGATCTGGGCGCTGGCGGCGCCGAGGATGTGCCCGGCGCGCCGCAGCAGCAGCGCCGCGCCGCCGGGCAGTGCGACCTCGCGGCGCAGCGGCGCCGTGGCGAACATGCCGATCGCGCGCTCGGCGTCGGCGACGCGGTACAGCGGCAGCGCCGGCTTGTGCTTGCTGAAGCCCTTGCGGTTGGCGAAGTCGGCATCCTTCTCCTGGATGAAGGCGCTGTCGCGCAGGATCAGGGCCGCGACGTCGCGGGTGGCGGAGGTGGCGTGGATGCGGCCGGCAAAGCCGTCGAGCGCCAGCCGCGGCAGGTAGCCGCAGTGGTCCAGGTGCGCGTGGGTGAGCACCACCGCGTCGATGTCGCGCGGATCGACCGGCAGGCGCTGCCAGTTGAGTTCGCGCAGGTTCTTCAGGCCCTGGAACAGGCCGCAGTCGACCAGGATGCGGGTGTCGCCGCAGGTCAGCAGGTGCTTGGAACCGGTGACGGTGCCGGCGGCACCCAGGCAGGTCAATGACAGCATGGAGTCCTCTTTCTGGTGGATCGGGCCGCCGCCATCCGGCGCCGGCATCCTGCCGGCCGAGCATGCGCCCGGGCGGCGCCACGCCGATTCCGGAAACACCCTGTGGCGGGCATCCCTTCGGCGCTCAAGCCGCGGCGCGGCCGAAGGCCTCGCCCAGGAACTCGACGAACGCGCGTACGCGCACCGGCCTCTGCGGCGCCGGACCCGTTCACCGTCGACAACGCGCGCTGCGCGACGCCGGCCGCGACACGCCTCCGCCGCTGGCCGGCGACGCCGTGCGCTACGCGGCGCAGCAACTGGCCTGGAACATCGCCCAGGCCAACGGCGCCGCGCTGATGGCCGACTACATGAAGTCCTCCGGCGTCCACGGGTGCTTCGGCACGCATGAGGCCAATGGCGCGCCCCACCTGGTGGCCGCTCAGGGTGCCGGGCCAGCCTTGCGCCTGGGCCGGCAACGCATCGAGGCAGCGCCGCGCGCCGTCGACGAACACCATCTCGCGCATGCGCTGCGGCAGCGCGCCGCCGCTGGCACGCCGCGCGCCGGTCTCGGTGGCCGCGTGCCGGAGCATCGGCGCCACCCATGCGCCCACGCCCTCGGCCGGCCGGTACATCAGCTCGGGCAGCGCATCGATCAGGGGCATGCCGCATGCATCAGCCGGCACAAAATTTCAAGCCGCTGACAAATCCGCCTTAAGATTGTTGCAATAAGCATCCAGAGCAACACGTAGGCAGCGAGCGACGAAGCCATGGCAAGACGGCGCGCACCCTCCTCCTCGCTGGAGAACCTTCTCGACCTCGTGGCCCTGCTGCCCTGGTGGGCCGGCGTGGGGCTGGCGCCGCTGGCGTATTGGTGGCTGCACGGCGTGGCGACGCGACCCATGCAGACCGCGCAAACCGCGCAAACCGCGCAGCAGATCAGCGACATGCTGCCGCAGATGCTGTGGCAGGGCTTCGCCACCAGCGGCCAATACCTGATCCCCTTCGTCTGCCTGCTCGGCGCCCTGATGTCGGCGCTGCGCCGGCGCAAGCGCCGCGCGCTGTTCCACCCGGCCAGCCAGGCCGGTGGCGCCGACGCGCTGCAGGGCATGTCGTGGCGGGAATTCGAGATGCTGGTCGGCGAAGGCTTCAAGCGGCGCGGCTACGGCGTGCGCGAGAACGGCGGCGGCGGTGCCGATGGCGGCGTGGACCTGGTGCTGACCAGGGGTGGCGAGAAGTTCCTGGTGCAGTGCAAGCAGTGGAAGGCGTTCAAGGTGGGCGTCTCCACGGTGCGCGAGCTGTACGGCGTGATGGCGGCCGAGGGGGCGGCGGGTGGATTCGTCGTCACGTCGGGGCGGTTCACCAAGGAGGCCGAGGCGTTTGCCGCAGGGCGCAACGTCGAGCTGGTCGATGGACCCGCGCTCGCGGCGTTGCTGCAGGCCGCGCGCAAGGCGGGTGCCGGCGGGCCGGGTGTCAGCGCCGCGGCCAACGCCCCGCGCCTTCCGACCGATCCCGGTCCACACATGGCGCGTGGCCCATCCGCCGCAGATGCAGCACCGGGCTGCCCGCGTTGCGACCGCCCCATGGTGCGGCGCACGGCCCGCAAGGGACCGGAGGCCGGCAAGGAGTTCTGGGGATGCTCCGGCTACGCCCAAGGCTGCCGCGGCACGCGGGAGATCGGCGCATCGTGACCGGCCGCCCGTTGCTGGACATGCTGCGCCGGCCCGCACTGCTCGCCATCTTGGCAATGACCTGCCAGGTGGCGCTGGGCCAGCGCCTGCCCGCACCGAGCCGCGAGGTGTACCGCTGCGAACTGGACGGCAAGGTCAGCTACTCGGACGCGCCCTGCCTGGGCGCCCGGCGCGTGAACGTCGAGCCGACACGCGGGCTGAACAAATCGTCGGGCACGGAAAGAACCGGGGCCGATGTGCGGCAGGAGCGCAACGATGAAATGGTGGCCGATGCACTGCGGCCGGTGTTTGGAGAAAGTGCGGAACAACGGGCGCTGCGACTGCGCAGGGCGAAGCTGGACCCGCATGCACGGGCTGCCTGCACCAAGCTGGATGCCAGCATCCCTTTGCTGGAACGGGAACAGGGACAGGTTTCGAAAGTGGACCGCAGTCGCGTGGAAGAGCGGTTGCTGGCGGAGCGGCAGCAGTTTCAACGGTTGGGGTGCTGAATGGCCGGGCACGGTCAAGTAGATGCAAGCAAAAAGGCAAGACCCCGACAGTGGGGGCTCCACTTGGCGGCGATGGACTTGTGGATCTATGCCGGCTCGCCCAGGCCACGCACTTCAGACATGCCTGCGGCACTTGCAGACTTATGTCTGCCATTTAGCATGGCCTGATTCAGGCTCGCCGAAGTCTTCAGGCTCACGGGCCGTCATCACCAAAAATTTAGGCGGCCTAATTCTGCAACTCTTTCATCGAAATGATGAAGAATCAATGTGTTTCCGGCGACTGCCGTTGACTTGGGCCGCAATCGGCAAGTAGGATCAGTGGGTCTAAATTTAGTTATGCCTCACAAGAGAGAATCGAATGTCCGTCCCCAATACCAACGACGCCAAAGTTCAGGCAGTCATCTCGTACTTCAAGAGGGTCGATGCCGGTGACGCAAGCTACCTCGACCTGTTTGATGACAACGTGAAGTTCTTCTTCCCAAAGTTCGGTACAACCCAAGGCAAGAATTCTCTTGTCGCATTCGGCGAGAGGATTGGCGCCTCACTCGGAGGAATCTGGCACGACATCCCAAATTTCAATTTCATTGTGTCCGGCTCAACTATTGTTGTTGAGGGGCAAGAAGGCGGCAGGATGAAAGATGGAACTGTGTGGCCAGACAATCAAGTGTCTCAAGGGCGCTTTTGTAGCGTGTTCGAGTTCTCTGGCAACCTTATAACGAGAATGTACATTTACGTTGATCCGGATTTCCCAAGTCATGACGCAGAAAGAATTTTAATTCTCCACCGTCCTGCAAGTGAGGCATAACAATTCATTCAAGCCGACCTTGCTTCGCAAGGCAGCTTAATTCAGGCGTTAGCCAATGCAACTTGACGCACTGCGCAAGGAAAAGTTAATGATTGAATGCCCACAGTGTCACAGCTTATCGACCGTCCCGATCATCTACGGAAGGCCAACTGTCGAGCTAGAACACGCAGCATCTCGTGGTCTAGTGGAACTTGCCGGGTGCATCGTCGAGACGGATAGCCCAACGATGCGCTGCCTAGATTGCCACAATGCTTGGCAGAAATTCAACAATGACATATCAGTTTCCACCATCACGGCGAAACTTGATCGCATCAAAAGCATAGTAGAGCGCCACCTATTTCCAATTCATGCGGGAATGGTATCGTCGGAACTATTTGATGATGACTGGCAGTTTGATGATGACTGGCAGTCAGACGCAGGTTCGTTCGAGGCAATTTACGCATACATACAACTCAAAGAAATCTTAGGAATTCGTGGCGGCTGCACTCTAGAGCAAGTAGCACGCGTTCATTCGTTCAAGAAATCAAACAATGACTACTACAATCGGATCATTAGGGAGCTAAAACGACAAGTCTGCCTCTTGTCGCTCAGTGGTAACGGCTTCGGCGGACTCCACCACAACCTTTTCCTTGCCTGCGCCCTGATTTTCAATGCTTCACCGATGTCTCATGGAGACACAGATCAAGAACACCTTGATTACTTTCTTGACTTAATTCGCAAAGGACATATCGGTTTTGAATGAGAGCAATCGCGCATTGGCTAACAATTCATTCAAGCCGACGCCGCTTCGCGGCGCGGCTTAAGTCAGGTGTTAGGCATCATGAGCCACCTCCCTTCGACAGCCGCGGAGTTTTACGACAAGCTTGCGCCGTTCTATCACCTTCTGTATGGGGACTGGGACGGCGCGATTAACAGACAGGGCAAGGCACTTAGGCGGTTGCTTGGCGAATGCGGGGTTTCAGCGGGCGAACCCGTACTCGACGCAGCATGTGGCATAGGGACTCAGACGATTGGCCTCGCCGTGTCCGGGTATGCCGTCACGGCTTCGGACATCTCACAAGGCGCGGTCGAGCGGTTGCGCAGCGAACTGGCGACTCGCGGCATTCCAGCCATTGCACGCGTAGATGATCTTCGAACCTTGAGTCAAACTCAGTCTTGCTCAATGTCTGCAGTGCTGGCCTGCGACAACAGTGTCCCGCACCTGCTTTCGGACGAAGAGATTCAGAACGCTTTCGCGAGTTGCTACCGTTGTTTGCGACCGGGGGGCGTCGCTATTTTCTCCGTACGTGACTATGCAACAATGCCTCGCGTTAACCCGGATGTCCGACCGTATGGTATGCGGTACGAAGCTGGTCATCGGTTCCTGGCCGTTCAGGTCTGGGAATGGGATGGCGATCAGTATGACCTGCGTATCTACTTGACATCCGAGGCACCTGATGGTGCTTGCACAACCCAGGTTCTTCGGAGCCGCTACTACGCCGTACCAATCGACAGGCTGCTTGTGCTCCTGGAGCAAGCCGGTTTCGTCGATGCATATCGCCTTGACGACGTGCTATTTCAACCGGTACTCATCGCGCGACGGACCGTATGAGGCCTAACTTTACGTTGCAACGGACACTTGACCCGTCCACGCGCCCGCCGCCGCGGTCGCGCGGCCGCGTCAAGTGCCGCTGAACTTAGACGTTGGGCATCAATTGAAGCCCGGTGGCAGAATTTTGCGTTCAGTAGGCATCTGATATGAGAACTGGCGGAAGACAGCAGAGTCAGCTTCCACGTCGCCAAAAAGGCAGCAAGACGCTTCGCTACATCGATCCGGTAAAGGTGAAACGCCTTCTCGGTGATGTCTTCCCTGCGGATCTTCTAGCCAAGCTAATTGATGTTGACCTTGTGGCGCTGAATAACGAAGCCGTTATTCGCATGGGTGGCGGGGGCGTAAAGCCAAAGTATCTATCGGACGAATACGAAAGCGTGGTGCTTGGCGTTGTTGATGAAATGGAAAAGTACAATCGCAAGTTGATCGCAAATCCTGAATTGATGAGAGAGCGCTCGTTTTATCCCGCTCCTTTCGACGTAACAATTCGGTGCGGGTCCGAGCAAGACATGCCTCGATTTCACGAAGGATGGAGCACGCAGACCTCTCTGGAATCAACAGTTCATGTCTATAACCTCGGTGAATGCAAGTGCAAAACATGCTACAGACCTCCAGAACAGCATCGGGCCGTCTTGCATCTCTACAAAGCCATATTCAAAGGCCACGTATGGAGGATCTCAGTTCCTATTCAGTACCTCATGAAGGGATTTCCACTGAAACCAAATGGTCACATGGGGTACTACCACAGCTTCGTCGTTCAGCACCCAGATTCCTATTTGCGTGAATGGCAAGCCCAAAGCGGTACTTTCGAGGGAGTCCCGGAGGAGCCACGATACGACTATGTTGGGATTACCTCACGTAGTTGGTTGGTGAGGATGAGGGAGCATTTGCGCGGCATTGAATCCGGCGAAAACAAAACATTCTATAACGCTTGGAGGCATTTCGCTAAGGATGATCGTGTCGATTTCATGTCTGAGCTGATCGTCGCCAACCAATCTTACGACGACATCATGGCGTGGGAGGAAGCCAGAGTGGATGCCGAGACGGAGGCCGGTCGGGCACTCAATATGATCCCCGGTGGTTTCAAAGGAATTCGTGAACTGCACAAGCTTGGTTTCCTTCACAAGGAACGGCCCACGTTGAAAGAGCGCAGAACTGCCATTGAGGCAGCCGAGCGCGCTAATCCTCGGAAGGGGGTGCCCAATCTCCTTCTAGCAGAGTTATGGAAAGACGACAGCTATGCTGCGAAAGTCATTTGCGGAGCTGATGGCCGTCTGTCCGTAGACCAGGTTCGGACGGCTCGTGATCTCAATCGGATGGGGATGCCTGTGGAAAAAATTGCAGAGAAAATCGGCGCCCTCAATGCGCCCCAGGTCCAGAGGCTTCTTGATGGCCAAACGTACTCGCGTATCCACTGAACCCTTTTGCCTTGGAGAAGTTGATGCCCAACAAGGCGCTGCAGTGGACGTTTGACCCGCCGCCGATTTTTGCTACCGAAAAAACCGTCGTCGCCTCAAACGCCACTGAGCTTGGGCGTTGAGCCGCACATGAAGATGACACGTTATTCAGCCCTAGATATTGCGATCTCGCTTGAAAGAGCGGCGAACAGCCTGCTTAGAGCCCCCCTGCCGGCACCTTGCCATCGGAGCAAATTGGACTGATTAGCCATGACTCACTCGGAAGAACTTGCGGAATAGTAATCCTTAGCTCGTTGAGCATTGAGGTGGCATTGAAGTCTCTCCTTGAGAAGCATGGAAAAAAGCCTCCCAAAACTCACGACCACATTCAACTATACGACCTGGTCCCCGCAGACACGCAAGAGATGCTTCAAGACAGGTTTGAGGTTACAGCCATCACGCAAAATCCAATTGGTCCAACTAATATCAGGAGTATTCTAGAGTCCACGCGTCAATCCTTCGAGCATTGGCGATACATTCACGAATCACCTCGCCTTTCAAAGATCGACCTCCTATCTGTATTCATAGCCGCCAAAGTTATTGCAGCCGAATCAGGAAGCGTCTAATTATTAGATTATGGATTCTCCACCTCATAGAGAATAATCTTCGATTGGATTCAGGCATGACAGACGACCGGACAACCAAGGCAATCATATTCGCACTAATTGCCGGATTCATATGGATTCTTTGGATAGGCCACCAGCGATCAGTTGACGCCCGACAAGAATATGAAAGAAATCAGGAAAAAGAACGGTTAGAACGCCTAGCCTGTGATCGCGGCGAGTATTGCAGCAATTTCGAGGCGTGGAGAAGATCATCTGGGAATTATTATCCAGTGAAACTGCCCACAGGAGAATATTATTTCTATGGCAGCAAATGTATAGATAAATGTGAAGGCCATGTGGCCGGTTACGAGTGGGCTATAGCCAACGAAATCATCAGCTATAACAGATGCTCAACCGACAGCCAATCATTCAATGATGGATGCGAAACAGGTGTAATTAGTAATCGAGTTGACCATGGACTTGATTGACGCCGCGGATTATTTTACGGATTCCTGTCGAGCAATAGCTTCATTTGCTCCGCGCGTGCGGCCCAATCGGATAAACAACGGCTTCTATCCGTCGCCCCCACACCACCCACCATGCGGGTCCGCAGTGGGCGGTTCAACAAGTCGGCACGCTCGACGAAGTTTCTCTCTTTCTCTTTGCCGTATAGCCCTGGGCCTTGCACCACAGGTCTTTCACGCTGAGCAAGCCTTGCTCCTTTAACCACGCGTTGGATACCGCCTGCTGGATGACCGGAGTCCTCCAGAGTTCGACACCAAATTGAGTAAGCCCTTGATCTTTATAGAACTGACTTTTCGGCCGCCACTACAGGGAACCTCTCATAACCCTTGATTCGTGATATGCGCCTCGGCGCAATGGCCTCTAATTTAAATAGGCGCTCGTGCAGAGGGCGCGAGCCCGCACCAACACGCAGCGCTTTACCACCAATCTGAACCGCCCCGGGTTCGCCAGGGCGGTTCACCAAACCCCGCGCGAACACCAGCATCAAATTGTTCGCCGGCATCGCCACCCGCTCCACCAGCCGCAGCCCGGCCGCTTCGGCCTCGGCCTCCACGTCCTCCCGCGCCCGCACGCCCCAGGCCGGGTCGCGGCGGCGCAGGTCGGCGTCGAAATCCAGGTTGCCCTGCGCCGTCGGCACGCCCTGCTCCAGGTACGGGCCGTAGGTGATGAGCACGCCGCGCGGCGCGAGGTGGCGCGCCGCGCCGCGCATCAGGCCGCCGCAGACGGCCCAGGGCGCGATGTGCAGCAGGTTGGCGCAGTAGATCGCGTCCAGGCTGGCGGGCGCCAGTTCCGGGCCGGTGACGGGCCAGCGCGGCGCGCTGGCGTCCAGCAGCACCGGCGGCGCCACGTTCGCCACCGCCAACTGCGCGCACCAGGCGGCGATCGAGCCGAAGGCGGCGTCGGTCACGTCGCTCGACTGCCAGTGCCAGCCGGGCAGCGCGGCGGCGAAGAAGGCCACGTGCTGGCCGGTGCCGCTGGCGATCTCCAGCGCCGCGCCGCGCGCCGGCAGCACGCGCTGCAGCACTTCCAGGATGGGTTGCCGGTTGCGTTCGGAGGCCGGGCTGCGCAGCGCCGTGCCGGGCCGGTGGGCGGCGTTCATGCGGCCTCCTTGCCGCGGGCCGGTGCCGCGCCGGCGGCGCCCTGCCGCGCGAACGAGGCGGTCAGGTAGTCCACGAAGGCGCGCACCCGCGCCGTCAGCTGGTGGCGCTGCGGGTACACGGCGTAGATGTCGGCGTCGGGCGTGTCGTACTGGGGCAGCACCCGCACCAGGCGGCCGTTGCGCAGGTGGCGCGCGATGTCCCATTCGGCGCGCATCAGGATGCCGTGGCCGTCGAGCGCCCAGTTGACGGCGATCTCGCCGTCGTTGGTGGCCAGGTTGCCGCGGGTCTTGACGGCCTCGACGGTGGCGTTGCGGCCCTTGCCGCTGGCCAGGCGCCAGACGCCGTAGGCCTCCTCGCCCTGGCGGATGCCGATGCAGTTGTGCCGCGTCAGGTCGTGCGGCACCTTGGGCGTGCCGTGGCGCGCCAGGTAGGCGGGGGCGGCGCACAGCAGCCGCCGGTTGGCGCCGATGTTGCGCGCGACGACGCGGCTGTCCGGCGGCGCGCCGAAGCGCACGCAAACGTCGAACAGGTCTTCGGTCAGCGCCGGCGGGCTGACCGACAGCTGCAGTTGCACCTGCACCGCGGGGTGCTGCCGGATGAAGCGGGAGATCAGCGGCGCCACGTGGCTGCGGCCGAAGCCCAGCGTCGCGTTGACGCGCAGCAGGCCCTGCGGCGTGGCCTTGGCCTGGCCCAGCAGCTCGCCCATGCCGTCGATCTCGGCCAGGATGCGGCGCGCGTGCGCCAGGTACAGCTCGCCCTCGGGCGTCAAGCCCATGCGGCGCGTGGAGCGGCTGACCAGCAGCACGCCCAGCCGCGCCTCCATCTGCGCCAGCCGCTTGCTGACCGCCGGCAGCGTGACGCCCAGCTCGCGCGCGGCGGCCGACAGGCTGGCCGAGCCGGCCAGCGTGGAGAAGAAGCCCAGGTCCGCGGGCTGGATCGCAGTGCCCATGATTGTTGAATCCAGGTGAAGGATGGCTTCACTCTAGCGCCGATCCGACACCGGCACCCGCTCCTACAGTCCGTCCATCCCGCCACCCCCCATCCAGGAGACAGACCCATGAAGACGTACAGGATCGCCACCATTCCCGGCGACGGCATCGGCAAGGAGGTCGTGCCCGCCGGCCGCGAGGTGCTGCAGGCGCTGGCCGATGCCGGCAGCGGCTTTCGCTTCGAGTTCGAGGACTTCGGCTGGGGCGGCGACTGGTTCCGCGCCCACGGCGAGATGATGCCCGCCGACGGGCTGGGCGCGCTGAAGGACAAGGACGCGATCCTGTTCGGCTCCGCGGGCGATCCGCACATCCCGGACCACGTCACGCTGTGGGGCCTGCGGCTGAAGATCTGCCAGGGCTTCGACCAGTACGCCAACGTGCGGCCCACGCGCATCCTGCCGGGCATCGACGCGCCGCTCAAGCGCTGCGGGCCCGAGGACCTGAACTGGGTGATCGTGCGCGAGAACTCCGAGGGCGAGTACTCCGGCGTCGGCGGCCGCGTGCACCAGGGCCACCCGATCGAGGCCGCGACCGACGTGTCGATCATGACCCGCGTGGGCGTGCAGCGCATCCTGCGCTTCGCCTTCCAGTTGGCGCAGAGCCGCCCGCGCAAGCAGCTGACGGTCGTCACCAAGAGCAATGCGCAGCGCCACGCGATGGTGATGTGGGACCAGATCGCCGGCGAGGTGGCGGCCGAGTTCCCGGACGTGGCCTGGGACAAGGAGCTGGTGGACGCGATGACCGCGCGCATGGTCAACAAGCCCGCCACGCTGGACACCATCGTCGCCACCAACCTGCATGCCGACATCCTGTCGGACCTGGCGGCCGCGCTGGCCGGCAGCCTGGGCATCGCGCCGACCGGCAACATCGACCCGGAGCGCCGCTACCCCTCGATGTTCGAGCCCATCCACGGCTCGGCCTTCGACATCATGGGCCAGGGCCTGGCCAACCCGGTCGGCACCTTCTGGTCCGTCGTGATGCTGCTGGAGCACCTGGGCGAGCACGCCGCCGCCCGCCGCGTGATGGCCGCCATCGAGCAGGTCACCGCCGATCCCGGGCTGCACACCCGCGACCTGGGC
Organism: Pseudorhodoferax sp.; assembly: GCF_047601025.1. NCBI lineage: Bacteria > Pseudomonadati > Pseudomonadota > Betaproteobacteria > Burkholderiales > Comamonadaceae > Pseudorhodoferax > Pseudorhodoferax sp. The sequence continues at coordinate 3,289,964 of NZ_JASGJZ010000001.1, read as the reverse complement.
GGCACGGCCACCACGGCCGAGGTCACCCGGGCCATCTGCGGCCTGCTGGCCGCCGGCGCCGGCCGCAAGGCCGCCTGATCGCCTAGACCGCCCGCGGGGCCGGCCGCCCCGCTGCCTGAAACCGTCGGGGCGCCCACGCCCGCACGCAGCAGCCGCTGGCGGCTGCCGGGCGAACGCGCGCCTGCCATTTCCCGGAGACATGCATGAAGAAGACCCTGACCGCCCTCGCGCTCGTCGCCGCCGCCACGCTGGCCGCCGCGCAGGCCTTTCCCGCCAGGCCGATCACGCTGATCGTGCCCTTCCCGCCCGGCGGCAGCTCGGACGCGCTGGCCCGTGCGCTGACCACGCCGCTGTCGCAGGTGCTGGGCCAGCCCGTGATCGTCGAGAGCCGACCCGGCGCCGGCGCGACCATCGGCGCCGACTTCGTCGCCAAGTCCAGGGCCGACGGCTACACGCTGCTGATGGGCGCGGTGCACCACGCGATCGCCACCAGCGTCTACCGCAAGCTGCCCTACGACTTCGAGAAGAGCTTCGCGCCGGTCACCACCGTGGCCCTGGTGCCCAACGTGGTCACGGTCAATGCCAGCTCGCCGGCCCGCGACGTGCAGGGCCTGATCGCGCTGGCCAAGGCCGCGCCGGACAAGCTGGCCTACGGCTCCAACGGCAACGGCACGGTGCAGCACCTGATCGGCACGCAGTTCGCCACGCAGGCCGGCGTGGCGCTGGTGCACGTGCCCTACAAGGGCAGCGCGCCGCTGACGACCGACCTGCTGGGCGGGCAGATCGACCTGTCGTTCGACACGCTGACGCCGCTGGTGCAGCACATCAGGGCCGGCAAGCTGCGCGCGCTGGCGGTGACGACCGCCAGGCGATCGAGCACGCTGCCGGACGTGCCCACGCTGGCCGAGGCGGGCCTGCCGGGCTTCGACCAGGGCACCTGGTTCGGCATCCTGGCGCCGGCCGGCACGCCGGCGGAGGTCGTCGCGCGGCTCAACGCCGAGATGGTCCGGATCATCCGCTCGCCCGACTTCGGCAAGCGCATGGAGGAGATCGGCGCCGAGACCGTGGGCGACACCCCGGCGCAGATGGCCGCGCGCATCCGCGACGACACGGCCCGTTACGCGCGGCTGGTGAAGGAGGCCCGCGTCGCGGTCGAGTGAATCCGCAGGCCGCGTAGGGATTCATGCGGTTTGAATCCCCAGGACAATTCCACTGAAACTCCGCGCCGCCAGGCGCCCCTAGGATCGGGCCCATCCCAGCACGCAGCCGCCCAGCTGCCCGATCCGACATGCCTGCCTCCCCCGCCCCGCGCTACGGCGCCACCGCCATCACCCTGCACTGGCTGCTGGCGCTGGCGCTGGTGGGCATCTTCGCGGTCGGGCTGTACATGACCGGCCTGCCGTTCTCGCCGCAGCGGCTCAAGCTGTACAACTGGCACAAGTGGGCCGGCGTGGCGATCCTGGCGCTGTCGCTGCTGCGGCTGCTGTGGCGCGCCACGCACCGCCCGCCGGCGCTGCCGGCGCGCATCCTGGCGGCGATGCCGCGCTGGCAGCGCATCGCGCACCACGGCACGCACCACCTGCTGTACCTGCTGTTCCTCGCCGTGCCGCTGCTCGGCTGGGCCTACAGCTCGGCGGCGGGCTTTCCGATCGTGTTCCTCGGCCTGCTGCCGCTGCCGGACTTCGTGCCCGCGGACCCCGCGCTGGCCGAGGCGCTGAAGCCCTGGCATGCCGCCAGCGCCTACGCGCTGGCGGCGCTGGCGGCGCTGCACGTGGCCGCCGCGCTGAAGCACCAGTGGGTGGACCGCGACGGCCTGCTGCTGCGCATGCTGCCGGGGCGGGGCTGATGTTTTCCAAGGGAGTCTTGATGCAGAAGAAGTTTTCGACGGCCTTCGGCGCGGCGCTGCTGGCCACGACCACCGTGCTGGCCCTGCCGGCCGCGGCCCAGCAGAAGCTCGTGCCCGAGCAAAGCGAGATCGCGTTCGTCAGCCGGCAGATGGGCGTGCCCGTGGAGGGCCGGTTCCGCAAGTTCGACGCGCAGGTCGCGTTCGATCCGGCCCGGCCGGCGGCGAGCAAGGTGGCCTTCACGGTGGACATGGGCAGCGTCTCGCTGAGCCCCGAGGCCAACGCCGAGCTGCCCAAGCCGGTGTGGTTCGACGTGCCGAAGTTCCCGCAGGCGACCTTCCAGTCCAGCGCGGTCAAGGCACTGGGCGGCGGCAAGTTCGAGGTCGCCGGCAAGCTGGCGATCAAGGGCGTCCAGCAGGACGTGGTGGTGCCCATGGCGCTGGCGCAGAACGGCGCGAGCACCGTGGCCACCGGCCAGTTCACGATCAAGCGGCTGGCCTTCAAGGTCGGCGAGAACGAATGGGCCGACACCTCGATGGTGGCCGACGACGTGCAGGTCCGGCTCAGGCTCACGCTGGCCGGCGTGCCCAAGCTCTGAGACGCAGTGCGAACCAACCGCTCGCACCTTCCGACGCCTTTCCCTTTTTCAACCCAACCGGAGATTCCTGGATGCAACGTTCCGCCCTGACCGCCCTGGCCGCGGCCCTGCTGGCCGCCGGCAGCGCCCACGCGCAGAGCGCCACCTACGCCATCGATCCCACGCACACCTTCGCGACCTTCGAGATCGACCACTTCGGCGCCGCCGTGAACCGCGGCCGCTTCGAGAAGAAGGAAGGCCGGATCACGCTGGACAAGGCGGCCCGCACCGGCAAGGCGGAGATCACGTTCCAGATCGCGTCGCTCACCACCGGCGTCGCGCCGTTCGACAAGCACCTGCAGAGCGCGGAGATCTTCGACGCGGCGCAGTTCCCGACCGCCACCTTCGTCGGCGACCGGTTCGCCTGGAACGGCGACAAGGTCACCGAGGTGGCCGGCGTGCTGACGATCAAGGGCAAGAGCCAGCCCGTGACCTTCAAGGCCCGGCAGTTCAACTGCTACGAGAGCCCGATGCTCAAGCGCGAGGTCTGCGGCGGCGATTTCGAGGCCACGATCGACCGTTCGGCCTTCGGCGTGGACTACGGGCTGGCCTACGGCTTCCCGAAGAACGTGCGCATCGTGGCGCAGATCGAGGCGGTCAGGCAGTAGCAGGCGGCCCCGCCCCGCAGCACGAAGGGGCCGCGCGGCCCCTTCTTCATTTGATCAGCGCCTGCACCGCCTTGAACTGCGGGTGCTCGGCCGTCTCCAGCCACTCGAACAGCACCATCTCGGTGGTCACGAGCTCGGCGCCGGCGCCGGCCAGGCGGTCGAAGGCGGCGTCGCGGTTGCGCTCGGTGCGCGAGCCGCAGGCGTCGGTCACGACCCAGACCTCCATCTCCTCGCCCAGCAGGTCCAGCGCGGTCTGCAGCAGGCAGACGTGCGCCTCGCAGCCGGCGATGACGATGCTGGGCGGCTCGGGCGCCGCGGCGGGCTTCTGCAAGTGCTTGGGCAGGCTGCGCGCATTGCCGGCCGGCCGCGCCGCGGGCGGGCGCAGCCACTCGGCCAGCCCTTCGGGCACGGCGCTGAAGTGCATCTTGGCCAAGGTGCGCTTGCACAGCGCGCGCAGCGCAGGCAGGTTGGGGCCGAGCCGGGACGGGTTCTGCTCCGTGCCCCAGACCGGCACCTCCAGCAGCTGCGCCGCCTGCGCCAGCCGCAGCGCGTTGGCGGCCACCTCGGCATGGCCGGCGATGGCCGGCATCAGCTTTTCCTGGTAGTCCACCAGCACGAGTTGCGAGGCGGCGGCTTGCAGCAGCATGAGAAACCTTTCGATCGAAGCAAAGCGCCGATTACACCTCAGGCACGAGCCGCAGCAGCCGGCCGTCGCTGGCGTCGGTCAGCAGGTACAACAGCCCGTCGGGGCCCTGGCGCACGTCGCGGATGCGCTCGCCCAGGTCTTCCAGCAGCGGCTGCTCGCGCAGCAGCCGGCCGTCGGGCCCGAACTCCAGCCGGTGCAGCCGGCTGAACTTCAGCGAACCGACGAACAGGCTGCCCTGCCAGGCCGCGCCGTAGCGGCCGCTGGTCAGGAAGGCCATGCCCGAGGGCGCGATCGACGGCACCCAGTAGTGCAGCGGCTGCTCCATGCCGGGCTGCTCGGTGATGCCGTCGCCGACCCTGGTGCCGCTGTAGTTGACGCCGTAGGTGATCACCGGCCAGCCGTAGTTGCGCCCGGGCTGCGGCAGGTTGATCTCGTCGCCGCCGCGCGGGCCGTGCTCGTGCGTCCACAGCCGGCCGTCCGGCGCCAGCGTGGCGCCCTGCAGGTTGCGGTGGCCGTAGCTCCAGATCTCGGGCAGCGCGCCGGCGCGGGCCGCGAAGGGGTTGTCGCGCGGGACCGTGCCGTCCTTGCCGACGCGCACGATCTTGCCGTGGTGGTTGTCCAGCGTCTGCGCGTCGGCGGCGCGCGAGGAGCGCTCGCCCAGCGTCAGGAACAGCGTGCCGTCGGGCTGGCCGCCGACCATGCGTTCGACGATGCGGCAGCCGAAGTGCAGGCTGCTCGCGTACTTGGGCCGCTGGCTGAAGAGCACGCGCAGGTCGGTCAGCCGCGTGCGGTCCTCCGACAGCCGCGCACGCGCCAGCGCCGTGCTGTTGCCGCGGCCGTCCGCCGCGGGCTCGGCGTAGCAGAAGTAGAGGGTGCGGTTGCCGGCGAAGCCGCTGTCCAGCGCCACGTCGAGCAGGCCGCCCTGCCCGCCGGCCGCGATGGCGGGCAGGCCCTCCAGCGGCGGGCCGACGCGGCCGTCGGCCTCGACCACGCGCATGCGGCCCGGCCGCTCGGTGACGAGGAAGCGGCCCTCGGGCAGGAAGGCCAGCCCCCAGGGATGCTGCAGGCCGCGGGCCACGGCCTCGGCCCGCACCGGCACGGGCTGCGCCCAGGCAGCGGACAGCGCCAAGCAGGCGGCGAGGCAGGCGAGACGAAGCAGGGGCAGCGGCATCGGGACTCCTCCGGTGGGCGATCCACGCGATCGCGGTGCGTGGATTATTTGGAGGATTCGCGCACCCCGCGGCGACAACCATGCATGGCCCAAGGCCACCTCCGGCCAGGGAGCCGATCCCATTTGTTACAAAAAACCGCAAGGAGTTGATTCTGGATCAATGACTTACAATCTGCCCTTCACTTGACGCCGCAACAGCGCCGGCGCTACCCTCCCCGCCCATGCCTCGTTGGACCGCCGTCTTCACCCTCGCCTGCTGTTTCGCCGCCTCGGCCCACGCCGCGCCTCCCGCCTCTGCCTCCGTTGACGCCATGCCCGACGACATGGAGCGCGTGCTGGTGGAGCGCGGCCTGATCCGGCAGACCCTGGGCCACATCGGGCAGGTCGGCCAGAGCGTGCGCGAGGGCACTTCCGGGCTGGTGGTCACGGCGCTGGGCTTCCTCGGCGTGCCCTACCGCTTCGGCGGCGAATCGGCCGACAGCGGCTTCGACTGCAGCGGCTTCGTGCGCGCCGTCTACTCGCAGACCGTGGGCCTGGTGCTGCCGCGCCGCGCCGACGAACAGGCCGCCGCCACCGACGAGATCGACAAAAGCGACCTGCAGCCCGGCGACCTGGTGTTCTTCAACACCATGCGCCGCACGTTCAGCCACGTGGGCATCTACGTGGGCGACGGCAAGTTCGTCCACGCCCCCCGCACCGGCGCCAGGGTGCGCGTGGAGAACCTGGACAGCAGCTACTGGCGGCTGCGCTTCAACGGCGCCCGCCGCGTCGAGGCCGGCGCCACGGCGCTGACTGGCCTGCGCGCGCCCCACTGACCCCACGCCGCGCGCTGCGCGGCGCCGGCAGCGTGCTCACTCAGGCCAGCGTATAGGCCGTCTTGACGGTGGTGAAGAACTCCTGGGCGTAGCGGCCCTGCTCGCGCGGGCCGTAGCTGGAGCCCTTGCGCCCGCCGAAGGGCACGTGGTAGTCCACCCCGGCCGTGGGCAGGTTGACCATCACCATGCCGGCCTGCGCATGGCGCTTGAAGTGCGTGGCGTACTTCAGGCTGGTGGTGGCGATGCCCGCGGACAGGCCGAACTCGGTGTCGTTGGCCACGGCCAGCGCCTCCTCGTAGTCCTGCACCCGGATCACGCTGGCCACCGGGCCGAAGATCTCCTCGCGGTTGATGCGCATGGCCGGCGTGGTGTCGGCGAACAGCGCCGGCGCCATGAAATAGCCCTCGTGCCCGCTGCCGGTGTGGCAGGCCACGCGGTCGCCGCCGCTGACCAGCCGCGCGCCCTCGGAGCGGCCGATCTCGACATACGACAGGTCCTGCTCCAGCTGCGCCTGGCTGACCACCGGGCCCATGTCGGTGCCGGCGGCCAGCGCGGCGCCGACCTTGATCGCTGCGATCCGCTGCTTGAGCGCCTCGACGAACGCGGGGTAGATCTTGTCGGTGACGATCAGGCGGCTCGATGCCGTGCAGCGCTGGCCGGTGGAATAGAAGCAGCTCTGCGCGCTCAGTTCGACGGCTTGCGCCAGGTCGGCGTCGTCCAGCACCACCTGCGGGTTCTTGCCGCCCATCTCCAGCTGCACCTTCTTGCCGGCGGCCACGCAGGCCGCCGCGATGCCCCGGCCCACGCCCACCGAGCCGGTGAAGCTGATGGCCGCCACGCCGGGGTGGTGCACCAGCGCGTCGCCGATCACGCGGCCGCGGCCCATCACCAGGTTGAACACTCCGGCCGGGATGCCCGAGCGGTGGATGATGTCCGCCAGCGCCCAGGCGCAGCCGGGCACCAGGTCGGCGGGCTTGAGCACCACGCAGTTGCCGAAGGCCAGGGCCGGGGCGATCTTCCAGGCCGGGATCGCGATCGGGAAGTTCCACGGCGTGATCAGGCCGACCACGCCGATGGGCTCGCGCGTGATCTCCACGCCGATGCCCGGGCGCACCGAGGGCAGCGTCTCGCCGGCCAGGCGCAGGCACTCGCCGGCGAAGAACTTGAAGATCTGGCCGGCGCGGGCGGCCTCGCCGATGGCCTCGGCGCGCACCTTGCCCTCCTCGCGGGCCAGCAGCTCGCCCAGCTCCTCCTTGCGCGCCAGGATCTCCGAGCCGATCCTGTCGAGCGCATCGGAGCGGGCCTGGATGCCCGAGGTGCTCCAGGCCGGGAACGCGGCGGCGGCGGCCGCCACGGCGGCCTCTACGTCGGCGGCATCGCCCTGCGCGTACTCGCCGACCACGTCGGCCAGGTCGCTGGGGTTGAGGTTGGGCGCGTAGGCCTGGCCGGGGGTCCAGTGGCCGGCGATGAGGTTGTCGTGTTTGGATGTCATGGCAATGGGTGGTGAGGTGAAAGGAATCAACGCTTGCGGGCCTGGTCGATGGCGGCGAAGAAATCGTGCACGGTGTCCTCGCCGATGCCCGCCGTGTACTTGGCGATCACCGGCTGCAGCTTCTCGCGCATGCGCGCGCGCTCCTGCAGCGAGACGTCGTTGATCTGCATGCCCAGCCGCGTCAGCTCGCCGCGCAACTGGGCGTTGAGCTCGCGGCTGGTCCGGCGCTCGTAGGCCGTGGCCTCGGCAGCCGCGTCCTGGATGGCCTGGCGGTCGGCCGCGGAGAGCTTGTCCCAGAATTTCTTGGAGACGAGCAAGGTCAGCGCGTCGTAGGCGTGGCCCGTGGTCGAGAGGTACTTCTGCACGTCGTAGAACTTCTGCGCATGGACCACCGTGTACGGGTTCTCCTGCGCATCCACGGCCCGCGACTCCAGCGCCGTGAACAGCTCGGTCACGGGCATGGGCACGGCGTTGGCGCCCAGGCCGCCGAACATGTCGATGTACAGGTTGTTCTGCATGGTGCGGACCTTCAGGCCCGCGATGTCCTCGGCATGCACGATCGGGCGCTTGCTGTTGGTCACGTTGCGAAAGCCGTTCTCCCAGAACGCCAGGCCGACCAGGCCACGCGCGGGCAGCTTGGCCAGCAGCTTCTGGCCGAACGGACCGTCGAGCACGGCATCGGCCTCCTGCTCGCTGGCGAACGAGAACGGCAGGCCGATCACGCCGAAGTCCTTCACCAGGCCGGCCAGCGTGGCGGTGGACGGGGCGGTGAACTCCTGCGTGCCGCCCTGCAGCGCGGCCTGCATCTGCATGTCGCTGCCGAGCTGGCCGGCCGAGTACACGGCCACCTTGATGCGGCCCTGGCTCCTGGCCTCCACCAGTTCGGCGAACTTGCGTGCGCCCAGCGTCTGCGGGTGGCTCTCCGGCAGGCTGGTGCCGAAGCGGGCCTTGATCTGCTGTGCCCCGGCCAGCGCGCTGGCGGCCAGGGTGATGGCCAGCACGGCCAGTTTCCAGGTCTTTCTCATGCGGTCTCCTTACAAGCGGTAGAGAGCGGTGGCGCTGCCGCGCAGCAGGGCCAGGCGCCGGTCGGCGGAAAAAGAGTCGGTGGCGCGGGCGATCCCGGGGGCATTCATGGGCGTGGCTCCTGCGGGGCGGAGAGGGAAGGACGGCATTCAGGCACCGGCGTGGGCAGGGGCCGGCCTGCAAAGTGCGCGGCGAGGTTGGCCAGCGTGAGATCGGCCATGGCCTGGCGCACCTCCAGGCAGGCGCTGCCGATGTGCGGCGTGAGCACCACGTTGTCCATGGCACGCAGCGCGGCGGGAACCTGGGGCTCGTTCTCGAACACGTCGAGCGCGGCGCCCGCGATGGTGCCGGTCTGCAGGGCCTGGATCAGCGCGGCCTCATCGACCACCGAGCCGCGCGCCACGTTGACCAGGCAGCCCTGCGGGCCCAGCGCGGCCAGCACCTGGGCGTCGATGAGCCCGCGCGTGCCCGCGCCGCCAGGCGTGATGGCGACCAGATAGTCGCTTTGCGCCGCCAGCAGCGCGGCGCTGGGCAGGTAGCGGTAGGGCAGGCCGGGCCTGGCGCTGCGCGCGGTGTAGGCGATCTGCATGCCAAAGGCCGCGGCCCGGTGCGCGATGGCCTGGCCGATCTGCCCCATGCCGACCAGGCCCAGGCGCGCGCCCGAGACCTTGCGCCCCAGCGGCAGCGGGCCGGCGGCCCAGTGCCCGGCGCGCACGAAGCGGTCGGCACGCGGCACCTGGTGGGCCCAGGCCAGCATCAGCCCCAGGGCCAGGTCGGCGACGTAGTCGTTGAGCACGCCCGGCGTGTGCGTGACGGCGATGCCGCGCTCGCGCGCGGCGGCCACGTCGATGCCGTCATAGCCCACGCCCATGACGGCAATGGCTTCGAGCGCGGGCAGCTGCCGCATCAGTTCGGCCGAGACCCTGGATTCGCCGGTGGCGGCGATGGCGCGCAGGCGCGGCGCCGCCTGCCGCCAGGCTTCGGTGTCAGCGCGGTGCACGGCGTAGGCCGCGCACAGCGGCTCCAGCAGCAGGGGCCTGACCTCGGGCATGGCGAGCACTTCGATGGGGGACATGGCAAGCCTTCCAGCGGATCAATGCGAATGCCGCGGCACGGCAGCGCCCCGGCAGCCGACCAGGAAGTCGAAATCGCAGCCTTCGTCGGCCTGCAGCACATGCTCGACGTAGAGCTTGCGGTAGCCGCTGGCGTCGGCCGGATCGGCGGTCTGCGCGGCCTGCCAGGCCTGCAGGCGCTCCTGCAGCTCCTCGTCGGCGATGTCCAGGTGCAGCCGCCCTGCGGAGCAGTCGAGCTCGATCCAGTCGCCCTCGCGCACCACGGCCAGCGGGCCGCCGGCGCGGGCCTCGGGCGCCACGTGCAGCACCACGGTGCCATAGGCCGTGCCGCTCATGCGCGCGTCGGAGAGGCGCACCATGTCGGTCACGCCCTGGGCCAGCAGCTTGGGCGGCAGGCCCATGTTGCCGACCTCGGCCATGCCCGGATAGCCGCGCGGGCCGCAGTTCTTGAGCACCAGCACCGAATCGGCCGTGACGTCCAGCCCGGGGTCGGCGATGCGCGCCTTGTAGTCTTCCAGGTGCTCGAACACCACGGCGCGGCCCCGGTGGCGCAGCAGGCCGGGCGTGGCGGCCGAGGGCTTGAGCACCGCGCCGCGCGGCGCCAGGTTGCCGCGCAGGATGCAGATGCCGCCATCGGCCACCAGCGGGGCGGACAGCGGCCGGATCACCTCGTCGTCGAGCATGGGCGCATCCCTGACGTTGTCCCACAGGCTGCGGCCGTTGGCCGTCAGTGCGCCGGGATGGGGCAGCAGGCCGGCCTCGCCCAGGCGCCGCAGCACGGCCGGCAGGCCGCCGGCGTAGTAGAAGTCTTCCATCAAGAAGCGGCCCGAGGGCATCAGGTCCACCAGCGTGGGCGTGCCGCGGCCCAGGCGCGTCCAGTCTTCGAGCGCGAGATCGACGCCGATGCGCCCGGCGATGGCCTTGAGGTGGATCACGGCATTGGTCGAGCCGCCGATGGCTGCGTTGGCGCGGATGGCGTTCTCGAAGGCCTCGCGCGTCAGCAGCCTGGACAGGCGCAGGTCCTCGCGCACCATCTCGACGATGCGCATGCCGGACAGGTGCGCGAGCACGTAGCGGCGCGCATCGACGGCGGGAATCGCCGCGTTGTGCGGCAGGCTCACGCCCAGCGACTCGGCCATGCAGGCCATGGTCGAGGCCGTGCCCATGGTGTTGCAGGTGCCGGCCGAGCGCGACATGCCGGCTTCGGCCGACATGAACTCGTGCAGCGAGATGGTGCCGGCCTTGACCTGCTCGGACAGCTGCCAGACCGCGGTGCCCGAGCCGATGTCGCGGCCCTGGTGCTTGCCGTTGAGCATGGGGCCGCCGGTCACCGCGATGGCCGGCAGGTCGCAGCTGGCCGCGCCCATCAGCAGCGCCGGCGTGGTCTTGTCGCAGCCCACCAGCAGCACCACGCCGTCGATGGGGTTGCCGCGGATGGCCTCCTCCACGTCGATGCTGGCCAGGTTGCGCGTGAACATGGCCGTGGGGCGCAGGTTGGACTCGCCGTTCGAGAACACGGGGAACTCGACCGGAAAACCGCCGGCCTCGAAGACGCCGCGCTTGACGTGATCCGCCAGCTTGCGCAGGTGGGCGTTGCAGGGCGTCAGCTCCGACCAGGTGTTGCAGATGCCGATGATGGGCTTGCCCTGGAATTCATGCTCGGGAATGCCCTGGTTCTTCATCCAGCTGCGGTACATGAAGCCGTTCTTGTCCACGGTGCCGAACCATTCGGCGGAGCGCAGCTTCATTTCTGGATCACCAGCTTGGACAGCACTTTCTTCAGGGACTCGCGGTCGCGCTCGATCGAGGCCTTGAAGGCATCCCCGTCGAGATAGGCCTCGCCCAGGTTGGCCTTCACGAGCGCGTCCTTGAAGGCCGGGTCGGCGGCTGTCTTGCGCGCGGCGTCGCGCAGGCTGTCCACCACGGCGCCCGGCGTGCCCTTGGGCACGGCCAGGCCGCGCCAGACGCCGATGGACAGGTCGATGTTGCGCTCCTTGAGCGTGGGCACGCTGGCGAAGGGCGCGGGCAGGCGCTGGTCGGCCATCACGGCCAGCGTGCGCAGTTTGCCGTTCTGCACGTGCGCCATGACTTCGCCGGGACTCACGGTGATGGCCTCGACGTGTCCGCCCAGCAGGCTCTGGATGGCCGGCGCGGCGCCCTGGAACGGCACGTGGTTGAGCTGCGTGCCGGTGCGGTCCTCGAACGCGGCGGCGGCCACGTGCCAGATGTCGCCCACCCCGCCGTTCCCGACCTGCATGGCGCCGGGGCGCTTCCTGGCGTCGGCGATGAATTCCTCGACCGTCTTCCAGGGCGCGTCGGCGCGCACCGTGATGGCCGAAGGGTCGTAGTTGAGCTGCGCGACAGGGGTGAAGTCGTCGCTGGTGAGCTTCATCAGGCCCAGCGCGGGCAGGATCACCAGGTTGACGCTGACCACGCCCACCTTGTAGCCGTCGGGCTTGGCGTTGGCGGCATCCGCGAAGCCGATGGCGCTGGAGGCGCCGGGCTTGTTGATGACGATGAAGGGCTGCGCGAAGTACTTGCGCGCCGTGTCGGCGAAGGAGCGCGCCATCACGTCGGTGCCGCCGCCCGCCGTGGCGGCCACCACCAGTTCGACCGCGCGGTTGGGGTAGTCGGCCGCCGAGGCCGAGGCGGCGGCCAGCGACAGGGCGGCCAGGGCGAAGGTGCGCCGGGCGCAGGCGGGGATGCGGAAGGGGGTCATGTCGTCTCCTGTCGAAGGTGTCGGCGTCTTTGGCCGTGGTGCAGAAACCGTTGGCCTGCTGAAGCTTTTCTCGCGCATGCGCACGTGCTCCTCACAGGCGGTACACGCCGGCGGCGTTGTCGCAGAACAGGGCCAGGCGCTGGTCGGCGGGCAGGGCCGCGGTGATCTGCTTGAAGCCCGCGAAGATGTCGTCCAGGCTGGCCACCAGCGCGTCGACCGGGTGGTTGCTGGCGAACATGCAGCGCTGCCAGCCGAAGATGCGGATCGCATCGTTGACGACCGGCGCCTGCAGCGCGGGCGTCCAGCGCCGGCCGGCCACGCCCAGGCCCGAGATCTTGAGGAATACGTTGGGCGCGCGCGCCAGCGTTTCCATGGCGCCGCGCCAGGCGGCCAGCGAGGCGTCGTCGCGCTCGGCCGGCAGGCCGGTGTGGTTGACGACGATGCGGGTGCGCGGGAAGTCGCGCGCCAGCTCGGCCGCCTCGCCGAAATGCCACCAGGGCGCCTGCAGCTCGAACATCAGGCCCGCCGCCTCCAGCCGCGCGTAGCCGGCGCGCCAGCGCGCGCAGCGCATCGAGCCGGGTTCCGCGTAGCCGGCGTGGTGCTCGGCGCGCGGCAGGCTGCGCGGCTTGTGGCGCACGCTGCGCACCAGCGGCAGCCGGGCGTAGGCGGCCAGCTGTTCGTCCAGCACCTCGCCGCGGTCCAGCCAGGCCTGCGCCGCAAGCGCATGGGGCTTGCCGGTCTCCCGGGCCAGCGCCTGCACCCAGTGCGCCTCGCCGGTCGGGTCGCGCGGGTCCCACTCGCCTTCCATCAGCACGTGGCGCAGCACGCGGTGCGCGCCTTGCGTGGCCTGGTAGTCGGCGGGCAGGAAGTTGCGGCAGATGGCGCTGTAGTCGCCGTAGCGGAACGGGATCAGCGGCCGCTGCTGCAGCCACGGGTGCGGGTTGCGTTCCACGTCCCAGAAGTGGTGGTGCGCGTCGACGATGGGCAGCAGGCGATCGTCCTGCGTGGCCAGGAATTCGGCGCGCGCCGCCTGCAGGTCGCCGCCGGTGTCCATGGGCGCACCCTCGTCCGGACGGGCTGCCGTGCGAGCGCCTTCGGGCGGCCGGGCAGCGCTCATGGCGCGATGCGGTAGAAGCGCAGCGCGTTGTCGGCCAGCACGGCGCGCTGCTGTTCGGGCGCGAGGTGGGCCGTCATCCGCAGCATGGCGGCCACCAGTTCGCGGTAGCCGATGCGCAGCCCGGCCACGGGGAAGTTGCTGGCGAACATGCAGCGCTGCCAGCCGAAGATGGCCAGGGTCTCGCGCACGATGACGGCGTTGTCGGCCTCGTTCCAGGGCTGGTCGCGCAGGCCGAACTCGGACAGCTTCACGTGCACGTTGGGCTCGCGCGCCAGCCGCTCCATGCCGGCCCGCCAGCGCGCCAGGCCCTCGGGGCTGCGGTCCCAGGCGAAGCCGTGGTGGTTCAGCACGATGGCGAGCCTGGGGAACATGGCCGCGACCTCGGCGGCTTCCGCCAGGTGCCAGGCGGGCACGCGCAGGTCCCAGCTCAGGCCCAACTCGGGCAGCAGGGCCAGGCCGCGCAGCCAGCACTCGTCCTGCATGGTGCCGGGCTCGCCGTGCACCGACTGGCCGGGCGCGGACGCGGTGACGGGCTTGCTGCGGATGCCACGCACCAGCGGATAACGCAGGTGCTCGCGCAGCCGCTCCTCGGTCTCGGGCCGGTCGAGCCAGGCATGGGCCACCACGGCGTTGGGAAAGCCGTGCTGCGCATGCTGCGCGTGCAGCCACGCGGTCTCGGCCACCTGCTCGCCGCGGTCGCGCTCGGCCTCCACGTGCACGGTGGCGACCACGTTGCAGCCCTCGCTGGCCGCGCGGTAGTGCGCGGGCAGGAAGTCCTGGCACAGCGCGCGGTAGTCGCCGAGGAAGAACTTCCCGGCGTCGTACTCCTGCTGCAGCCAGGGGTAGCGGCCCTGCGAGAGATCCCACAGGTGGTGGTGGGCGTCGACGATGGGCAGCATGCCGCTCACCTGGTCTGCTGGATCGCGTCGATCAGTTGCGGGCCGTACTTCTCGACGAACATCTGCTTGATGGGCTCGGCCACCAGCTTGCGGAAGGGTTCGAGGTCGATGTTCTCTTCCACCTGCATGCCGTTGGCACGCAGGAAGGCGATGTCGGCGGCCTCGTTCTTCTTGATCAGGTCGCGCTGGTAGGCGCCCGCGGCCAGGGCGGCGTCGACCAGGGCCTGCTGCTGCTCGGGCTTGAGGCCGTCGAACTTCTTCTTGTTCATCACCACGGGCATGGCGGTGTAGGCATGGCGCGTGAGCGACATGTACTTCTGCACCTCGTAGAACTTGTTGTTGCGCACGATGTTGACGGGGTTCTCCTGCCCGTCCACGGCCTTGCTCTCCAGCGCGCCGAACACCTCGGCCAGCGGCATGGGCGTGGGCGCGGCGCCCATCAGCTGGAACGCCTTGATGTGCGCCGGGTTGGGCGTGGTGCGGACCTTCAGGCCCTTCACGTCGTCCGGCGTGCGCACCGGGTGCTTGGAGTTGGTCAGGCTGCGGAAGCCCACCTCCCAATAGGCCAGCCCCTTCATGCCGTGGGTGCCCAGCTCGTCCAGCAGGCCGCGGCCGATCGGGCCGTCGAGCACCTTGTAGGCCTGCTCGGTGCTGGTGAACATGTAGGGCAGGTCCAGCACGTTCAGGCGGCCGACCATGCCGGTGTAGTACGGCGTGCCCGACGTGGTGAGGTCGATGGTGCCGCCGCGCACGCCGGCGATGGCGGTGTTGTCGTTGCCCAGCGTGCTGGAGCCGTAGACCTGCACCTCGATCGCGCCGTTGGTGCGGGTCTTGACCTGCTTGGCGAACTCCAGCGCCGCCAGGTGCTGCGTCTCGGCCTCGGCGCCGGAGTGCGCCAGGCGCAGCTTGATCTGGGCCAGCGCGGGCTGGGCCAGCAGCATGGCCGCGCCGGCGGCCAGCAGGGTCTTGACGAACAGCTGTCTTTTCATCGCCGGGCCGCCCCGAGATGAAAAGCGCCCCTCCTGGGGAGCAGCGGCTGCACGCGGTGCGCAAGCGTGGGGGCAATTTTTCATGTCAGTCTCCTTGGTGAATCCACAGGTAGGACGAGTCGGGTTCGCGCAGCGTGGCGATCTCCTGCTCGAAGGCGAAGGTGTCGAGGTTCAGGCGCCGCACCTTCTCGTCCTGGAACGAGATGTAGGCGGCCCGCGCCTGGGGATGGAACGACAGCGCCAGCGGGTTGGCCGGCAGTTCCACGCAGCGCTGCTCCACCAGGTCCAGGCCGAAGATGGACAGGCTCTGCTCGCCCGAGTTGGTGGTGAGCAGGCGGTCCTGGCCGTCGGCATGCCGGTAGCGGTAGACGCGGTTCGGGTCGCGCCGCGTCTTGCCCGAGGCCACCACCGCCATGCGCTCCGTGTCGATGGCGACCAGGGTGTCGTCGCCGCGGTTGGCCACGTACAGCAGCGACTCGTCGGCCGACAGCACGTTGCCTTCGGGCACCGGGCCGGGCAGCACGGCGACGGGCGCGAACGTGGGATCGTTGGGCTTGATCTTGGTGACGGTGTTGGACAGCAGGTTCAGCGCGTAGGCCGTCTCGGCATCGCGCGTCAGCGCGAACAGGTGCGTCTTGTAGCCGCCCGAGGGCACGGCCAGGTCGGGCACCTGGCGCGCCAGCGGGTCGGAAAAGCGCAGCAGCACGTTGTGGCCTTCGGACATGGCGAACAGCCGCCCCTGGCCGTCCACCGCCAGGCCGTGCGGGCGGTAGAACGGCCACAGGTTCAGCGTCTTGACGTGCTCGCGGCGCTCGAGGTCGATCACGAACACCGAGTGCCCGCCCGGGTCGCCGAGGTGGCTGGCGGTCTCGATGCCGTAGTGGCCGACGTAGGCGAGCTTGCGCACCGGATCGACGACGAACTCGTGCGGGAAGTTGGGCACCACGATGTGCTTTTCGGCACGGCCGCTGGCGGCGTCGTAGAAGCTGAAGGTGTGGGCGCATTTCTGCACCAGCAGCAGGGTTTCACGGGACATGGGAGGCACTCTTTCTGACTAGCGGAACCAGCTGGCTGGCACGGTGATGAGCTGCGGGAACAGCACGAACAGGAACATCAGGATGGTCTGTGCCAGCAGGAACGGCCAGACGCCCTTGATCACGTCGTCGAGCTTGAGCTTGGCCACGCCGGCCACCACGTTCAGCACCGTGCCGACCGGCGGCGTGAGCAGGCCGATGGCGTTGCACATGATGAACATGACGCCGAAGTAGATCGGGTCGATGCCCGCCTGCTTGACCACCGGCATCAGGATCGGCGTGAGGATCAGCACCGTGGGCATCAGGTCCAGCGCCGTGCCCACCACGAACACCAGCACCATGATCATGGCCATCAGCAGGGTCTTGTTGTCCAGGAAGGGCTCGAGCAGCGCCGTGGTCTGCGTCGGGATGTCGGCGATGGTGATGAGCCATGCCGACACCAGCGCGGCGGCGACGAGGAACATGATCGAGCTCGAGGTCTTGGCCGCCAGCAGCACGAGTTGCGGGATGTCGCGCAGCTTGAGTTCGCGGTACACGAACAGGCCGGCCGCCAGCGCGTAGACCACCGCCACCACCGCCGCCTCGGTCGGCGTGAACACGCCGAACTTCATGCCGCCGATGATGACGAAGGGCAGCACCAGCGCCCAGACGCCGTCGAACAGGGCGCGGCCCAGCTCGCGGGCGCTGAACTTGCGGCCGGAGGTGATGTCTTCCTTCTTCGCGCACAGCCACCAGGTGAAGACCAGCGCCATCGCCATCATGATCCCGGGGAAGATGCCGGCCATGAACAGCTTGGTGATCGACAGCTGCGCCGCCACGCCGAACACCACGATGGGGATCGACGGCGGCACCACCGGCGCGATGATCCCGCCCGCGGCGATCAGGCCCGACGCGCGCGGCACGTTGTAGCCGGCCTTGCGCATCATCGGGATGAGCAGCGCCGCCACGGCCGCCGTGTCGGCCACGGCCGAGCCGGAGATGCTGGCCACGATCAGGCAGGCCAGGATGGCGACGTAGCCCAGGCCGCCCCGCACGTGGCCGACCAGCGCCTCGGCCACCGAGACGATGCGCCGCGACAGGCCACCGGCATTCATCAGCTCGCCGGCGAGCATGAAGAAGGGCACGGCCATCAGCGGATAGTTGTTCACGCCTTCTAGCAGGTTCTGCGCGAGGATCTGCGTGTCGAAGGTGTCGAGGTGGATCATCAGCGCCACGCCGCAGACCAGCAGCGAGAACGCGATGGGGACGCCGAGCGCCATGGCGCCGAGCAGCGCGACGAGGAAGATCGCAATGGTCATGGTGCGTCGCTCCCTATTCGCCCGCGCTGACGTTGTGGGCCACGAGCTCGTCGGCCGGCATGCGGCCCGTCACCTGGCGCCACAGCGAATGCAGGAGCACGAGCGACATGCCCACGCTGCAGACCAGCAGGCTGATGAAGATCAGGCCCAGCGGCACGCCGGTGACCGGCGCGGCGTTGTCCATGCCGATCACCACCTGCTCCCAGGTGCCGTGCGCCAGCAGCACGCAGCAGGCCAGGGTGATGGCATCGGCCAGGAAGCGGCAGATGCGCTGGCCGGTCTCGCCCAGGCGGTCGATCAGGCTGGTCATGCCCAGGTGGCCGTTGTCCTTCATCACCACCAGCGCGCCGATCAGCGTCACCCACATGAAGAGGAAGCGCGAGACTTCCTCGGAGAACACGATGCCGTCATTGAAGAAATAGCGCAGCACGACGTTGGCGAACACCAGCAGCACCATGGTGCTGAGCATGACGATCAGCAGCCATTCGGCGGCGCGCGTGACCAGGTTTTTCATGGCCTGACTCCTTGGGGGTTCACTTGACCGCGTCCACGGCGACCAGCAGCTCGGGGCCGTTCTTGGCGACGAACGCCTGGCGCAGCGGCTCGCCGACGATCGCGCGGAACGGCGCGGGGTCGAAGGTCTCGACCACGGCCATGCCGTGCTTGCGCAGCTCGGCGATGATCCCGGCCTCGTTCTTCTGGTTGGCCTGGCGCTGGAACAGCTTGGCGTCCTGGGCGGCGCTCAGCAGGGCCTGCTGCTGCTCGGGCTTGAGCGCGTCGAACTTCTTCTTGTTCATCACCACCGGCATGGCGGTGAACGCGTGGCGGCTCATGGTCAGGTGCTTCTGCACTTCGTAGAACTTGGCCGCGTAGGTGATGTCCACGGGGTGTTCCTGCGCATCGACCGCGCCCGATTCCAGCGCGCCGTACAGCTCGCCCAACGGCATCGGAACCGGGTTGGAGCCCAGCAGCTTCCAGGCCTGGATGTGCATGGGGTTGGGCGTGGTGCGGATCTTCAGGCCCTTCACGTCCTCGGGCTTGTGCACCGCGCGGTTCTTGGTGGTGATGGAGCGAAAGCCCACCTCCCAGTACGCGAGCTGCCTGAGGTTGTGCGACTCCAGTTCCTTCGCCAGGCGCTGGCCCACCTCGCCGTCCACCGTGGCATAGGCGTGGGCGGGATCCCGGAACAGGAACGGGATGTCCAGCACGTCGAGCTTGGAGGTGAGGCCCGAGAAGTTGCCGCTGCCGGCCATCATGATGTCGATGGTGCCGCCGCGCACGGCGCCCAGCACGGTGGAGTCGTTGCCCAGCTGGCTGCCGGGGTAGACCGCCACCTCCAGCGTGCCCTTGCTGCGCTCTTTCACGAGCTTGGCGAACTCCAGCGCCGCGAGGTGCTGCGACGCGGTTTCGGGGCCGGCGTGGGCGAAGCGCAGCTTGGTGGCTTGTGCCTGGGCGAGCGCGCTGGCACCGAGGGCCAGGGCTGCCAGGGCGAATTTGACGAACGTGTTGCGCTGCATGTGTGTCTCCGGAATCTGTAGTGGTTGTGGGATGTGGGAAATGGTTGCCGGCGCTCTGGCAGGGAAGGAACGGAGCGCGCCGGGAACTCCTGGTCTGGATCGCTTCGCCGGTGTCTTACCGCCCCCAGCGCAGCACCAGCGGATCGAGCCGGCGCGCGATGTCGATCAACTCGCGGCGCGTCTCCGGACGCATGGCGGGCCAGGGCGCGCGCGGCGCCTCGCAGGCGATCACGCCGCCCTCCTTCATCAGCGTCTTGGCGGCCAGGAAGCCGGCCTGCCGGTTCTCGTGGTTGATCAGCGGCAGCCAGCGCTGGTAGCGGGCGAAGGCCTCGTCCTTGTCGCCCGCGCGGTGCGCCTCGATGATGGGACGGATGCCGTCGGCGAAGCCGCCGCCGGTCATCGCGCCGGTCGCCCCCGCCTCCAGGTCGGCCAGCAGCGTGATGGCTTCCTCGCCGTCCCACGGGCCTTCGATGGCTTCGCCGCCCAGCGCGATCAGGTCGCGCAGTTTGTTGGCGGCGCCCGCCGTTTCCATCTTGAAGTAGCTGACCTGCTCGACCTCCTTGGCCATCCGGGCCAGGAAGGCGGGCGACAGCGGCGTGCCGGCGGCCGGCGCGTCCTGCACCATGATCGGGATGTCGATCGCGTCCGAGACGCCCTGGTAGAAGGCCTGGACCTGCGCCTCGCCGAAGCGGAAGGTCGCGCCGTGGTAGGGCGGCATGACCATGACCATGGCCGCGCCCATGTCCTGCGCGCGGCGGCTGCGCGCGGCGCAGACGGCGGTGCTGGTGTGGGTGGTGGTCACGATCACCGGCACGCGGCCGGCCACGTGCTCCAGCGCCAGGCGGGTCAGGATCTCGCGCTCCTCGTCCGCGAGCAGGAACTGCTCCGAGAAGTTGGCGAGCAGGCACAGGCCGTCGACGCCCGAATCGATCATGAAGTCCAGGCAGCGCTTCTGGCTGGCGAGGTCGA
Source organism: Pseudorhodoferax sp. (assembly GCF_047601025.1). Classification (NCBI taxonomy): domain Bacteria; kingdom Pseudomonadati; phylum Pseudomonadota; class Betaproteobacteria; order Burkholderiales; family Comamonadaceae; genus Pseudorhodoferax; species Pseudorhodoferax sp. The sequence continues at coordinate 3,270,113 of NZ_JASGJZ010000001.1, read as the reverse complement.
GCGTGCCGTCCTCGTGGAACGTGGTCGGCACCACCGGGAAGATCCCGCGGAAGCGGGGATTGGACAAGCCGTGCATGGGTGCTGCTCCGCCGCTCATTCGATGATGTCGAACTGGTCCAGGAACTCGGTCTTGAGCGTCAGGCCCAGGCCGGGCTTGTCGTCGTCGAGCTGCAGGAAGCCGCGCTCGGCCACCGGCTCGCCGTCGAAGATGTAATAGAACAGCTCGTTGCCGACCTCGACGTCGAACATCGGGAAGTACTCGGCCATCGGCGAGGCCAGCGTGCTCATGGTCAGGTGGTAGTTGTGCATCTGGCCGGCGTGCGGGATCACCGGCACGCTGTAGGCTTCGCACAACGCGTTGATCTTGTGCGCCGCGGTGATGCCGCCCACGCGGTTGGTGTCGTACTGCACCACGCTCACGGCCTTGCGTTCGAGCAGCTGCTTGAAGCCGTACAGGCTGAACTCGTGCTCGCCGCCGGAGATCGGGATGGTGGTGAAGGCGTTCAGCTCGGCGTAGCCGTCGATGTCGTCGGCGATCACCGGCTCCTCGACCCAGCGCGGCTGGAACTTTTCCAGCTTGGGCAGCATGCGCTTGGCGTACTCCACGTTCCAGCCCATGTAGCACTCCAGCATCAGGTCGCAGTCGTAGCCGATGACCTCGCGCACCGCCTCCACGGCCATGAGGTTCTGCTTGACGCCTTCGGTGCCGTGCGCCGGGCCGTAGCCGAAGCGCGACTTGAACATCGTGAAGCCCTGGTCGAGAAACTTCTGCGCCTCCTCCTGCATCTCCTTCAGGTCCGTGCGGTAGAGCTTGGAGTAGTAGCAGGGGATCTTCTCCTTGGTACGCCCGCCCAGCAGCTTGAACACCGGCTTGTTGACGCTCTTGCCGAGGATGTCCCAGATCGCCAGGTCGACCGCCGAGATCGCGGCCATGGTCACGCCCTTGCGGCCCCAGGCGTGCGTGGAGCGGTACATGCGCTGCCACAGGTATTCGTAGTCCCACGGGTCCTGGCCGATCACCAGCGGCGCCAGGTACTCGTCGATGATGGCCTTGGCGATCTTCGGCGCCAGCGCCACGTTGCCCAGGCCGACGATGCCGTCGTCGGTCTCGATCTCCACCACGGTCCACGAATGGAAGCGGAAGGTGCTCATGGTCTCGGTCTTGGAATAGACGAGGTCCATGGCGTTGGAGCAGAAGTTGCCCTGGGGCGGAACGGTCTTGCCCTTCCACTGGAATACGCGGGCGCGGACGGATTTGATCTTCATGATGCGGTCTCCTGGAAAGTCGGGTATGGGAGTTACTTGGCGGCACGCAGCCGGGCCAGCTCCTGCTGGGCCTGGGCCACGAGTTCGGGGCCGATCTCGGCGGTGTAGCGGTCGGTGACGGGCTTGAGCTTGTCGCGCATCTTCTGCACCTCGGCGGGTGCGAGCGGCGTGACGGTCATGCCTTCCTTCTTGAGCTTGTCGGTCAGCTCGGCCGTCATGCGGCGGCTCAGGCTGCGCTGCCAGTCGCGCGCCTCGACGCAGCTGGCGCGCAGCGCCTCGCGCTCGGGCGCGGCGAGCTTGTCCCAGGTGTTCCGGGCGAACAGCACGACGTACGGCGCGTAGGCGTGGTTGGTCAGCGTGACGTACTTCTGGACCTCGTAGAACTTGTTGGAATGGATGATGGCGATCGGGTTTTCCTCGGCGTCGATCGCGTGGCTCTCCATGGCGGTGTAGAGCTCGGTGAAGGGCATGGGAATCGCATTCGTGCCCAGCGCCTTGAACGCGTCGATGTAGACCGGGTTCTGCATGACGCGCAGCTTCAGCCCCGACATGTCGGCCAGGGACTTGACCTCGCGCTTGCTGTTGGTGACCTGGCGGAAGCCGTTTTCCCAATAGCACAGGCCGACCATGCCCTTGGGCTGGGCCAGCTCCAGCAGCCGGGTGCCGACCGGGCCGTCGAGCAGCGCATCGGCCTCCTTGTCGCTCTGCAGCAGGAACGGCAGGTCGAACAGCAGGTATTCCTTGATCAGCGTGGCCACCGGCGCGGTGGAGGTGATGACCAGGTCCTGCACGCCGCCGCGCACGGCGGCGACCATCTGCGCCTCGGAGCCGAGCTGCGTGGCCGCGTAGACCTTCATGCCCAGCTTGCCGCCGGATTTCTGCTCGAGGATCTTTGCGAACTGCAGCGCGCCCTGGCCCAGCGGATGCTCCTCGGCGATGCCGTGGCCCAGGCGCAGCGTCCTGGTCTGCGCCAGTGCGCCGGTGGCGAGGCAGGCAGCAGCCATCGCCGCCGCAACGATGCGGGCGAGTTTCATGGTGTGTCTCCTGGTGTCGGGTGGCGTCAGGCGGCCGCGCGGTGGGCGGCCCCCATCCGGCAGGCGATCAAGAAGGCCTGCCAGGTGGCTTCGACATTGGCCCGGCCCTGCCCCGCGATGTCGTAGGCGGTGCCGTGGGCCGGCGTGGTGATCGGGATCGGCAGCCCGCCCTGCACCGTGACGCCGCGCGAGAAGCCCAGCAGCTTGATCGCGATCTGGCCCTGGTCGTGGTACATGGTCACGATCGCCTGGTACTCGCCGGCCTGGGCCTTGAGGAAGATGGTGTCGGCCGGGAACGGGCCGTGGAACGGTGCCTCGGTCGGCCACTGGCGCGCCTGCAGCGCGCGCACCGTGGGCTCGATGACCTCCACCTCCTCGCGCCCGCACAGACCGCCGTCGCCGCCGTGCGGATTGAACGCCGCGACCGCGACCTTGGGCTGCGCGACGCCGTTGGCCAGCAGCGAGCGGTAGATCAGCTCCGCCGCCTGCGTGATGCGCTCGGCCGTGATGTAGCCGGCGGCATCCTTGGTCGGCACGTGCGAGGAGATGCGCGAGGTCCACAGGTCGCCCAGCGTGTTGAACTCGCAGAAGTAGCCGGTCACGCCCAGGTAGGAGGCGAAGTGGTGCAGCTCGTCCTCGTGCTGCATGCCGCCCAGCTTCATGGCCTGCTTGTTCAGCGGCGCGAAGCAGATCGCATCGACGTGGCCGGCCAGCGTGGCGTCCATGCACTGGTCGAGCACCTTCAGCACCGAGCGCCCGCCGGCGGGTTCGGCCTTGCCCCGGTGGACGGCGGCCGGATCGATGCTGTCGACCGCGAGGAAGGCGGGCCGCGTGGTGTCGGCGCGGCCGCGCACCTCGGCCAGCGCCTGCACCGGCGCGGTGGGTACCTGCAGGCCGGCGATGCGCTGGCCCTCCTCCCACAGCCAGCGGTCGCCGACCAGCACGACGTTGGCGCGGGCACAGGCTTCGGGCTTGGACAGCAGCTTGGCGATCAGTTCGGCGCCGATGCCGGCGGGGTCGCCGAGGGTGACGGCGACGACGGGAAGGTTCTGGGTGGCGTTCATGGGGCTCACTCGATCCGGATGTTGTTCTTCTTGATGATGTCGCCGAAGCGCTTGTATTCGGCCGCATGCATCTGCGCGAACTGGGCCTGCGTCATGGGCGTGATCTCGGCGCCGATGGCGTCCAGGCGCGTCCTGGTCTCCGGCATCGCCAGCACCTGGTTGACCGCATCGTGCACCTTGTCCTGCACCGCCTTGGGCGTGCTGGCCGGCATGTAGATGCCGTACCAGGCGCTCATCTCCACGCCGGGCATGCCGGCCTCCTGCATCGTCGGCACATTGGGCAGCTGCGGGTTGCGCTTGGCAGCCGTCACCGCCAGCGCGCGCACCTTGCCGTTCTTGATCTGGCCGATGACCGAAGGCAGGGTGTCGAAGCTCAGCTGCACCTGGCCGCCGATCAGGTCGACCAGCGCGGGGCCGCTGCCCTTGTAGGGCACGTGGGTGATGTCGACCTTGGCCACGTCCTTGAACATCTCGGCGGCGATGTGCTGCGTGCTGCCAGCGCCGCTGGTGGCGTAGTTGAGCTTGCCCGGCTCCTGCTTGGCCAGCGCGACGAGCTGCGACACGTTCTCGGCGGGCACGCCGTTGCTGACCACCAGCACATTGGGCACGGCGCCGACGAACACGACCGGCACCAGGTCGCGGTTGCTGTCGTAGCCGAGCTTGATCAGGTGCGGCGCGATCGCATGCGCCGTGGACACGCCCATCACCATGGTGTGGCCGTCGGTGGACTTGGCGGTGGCGTCGGCGGCCAGCGTGTTGGACACGCCGGGCCTGTTCTCCACCACCACGGGCTGCTGGAGCATCGGGCCGAGCCGGTCGGCCACGGCGCGGGCCATGGCGTCGGTACCGCCGCCGGGGGCCGAGCCGACCAGGATCCGCACCGCCCGCGTGGGCCATTCATCGGCCTGCGCGCCGCCGGCGGCCAGCAGGCCCAGCAAGGCGGCGCCCAGCGCCGCTTTCAACTTCCATCGCATCTCGTCTCCTCTTTCGGTCCCGATGTGGGTGGCGGGATCGTAGGAACCCGATTGATGCCCGTAAACTGAAAGTAATTGATGCAATGATTACCCAGGGTGATCAGCATGGGCTCCATCGACCGACAAGACAACACACCCCAACTGCTGAACCGCCTGCGCATGCGCCAGATGGCGCTGATGCTGGCCATCGACGAGCGGCGCACGCTGCGCGCCGCCGCCGAGCAGCTCGGGCTGACGCAGCCGGCGGCGACCAAGATGCTGCACGAGCTGGAGCATGCGCTGGGCATGCCCCTGTTCGACCGGGCCGGACGCAACCTCGTGCTCAACGCGGCCGGCGAATGCGTCACGGCGTACTTCCGCAGCATCCGCGGCAGCGTGGAGTCGATGAACCGCGAGCTGTCCGAGCTGCGCCTGGGCAGCGCCGGCAAGCTCGCGGTGGGCAGCATCATGGCCGCGTCGCCGGGCCGGCTCACGCAGGCGCTGCTGGCCCTGAAGCAGGCGCTGCCGCTGCTCGCGATCGAGATCGCCGTGGACACCAGCGACCGCCTGCTGGCCCAGCTGAACGAGGGCGTGCTCGAGGTCGTGGTCGGGCGGCTGGCCGGCAACGCCGCGACCCAATGCGTGTTCCAGCAGCTGGAAGAGGAGCCGCTGTCCATCGTGGTCGCCAGCGACCATCCGCTCGTCGGCCGGCGCCAGGTGGCGTTCGACGCGCTGCTCGACTACCCGTGGGTCCTGCAGCCACCGGGCAGCCCGATGCGCGACGTGGTCGAACGCGAGTTCCGCGAGCACCACCGCGCCCTGCCGCGCGGGCTGATCGAGACCGGATCGTTCCTGACCAGCATCAACCTGGTGCGCCGTTCGCAGCTCGTGTCCGTCGTGCCGGAGGCCGTCGCGCGCTCGCCGGGCCAGCGCAGCGTGCTGCACGTCGTGCCCTATCGCCTGCGCCACCGGCTGGAAGCCTACGGCAGCCTGGTGCGCAGGGACCGGCCACTCAGCAAGCCGGCGCAGCAGTTCCTGTCATTGCTGCACGCGGGATCTGCCTGACACCGCGTGCCACGGTTAAGCCCGGCCTGCGGCGCCGCACTCGCCCGTCGCGCAAACGCACGGCCGGCGGCAGCACGGAATCAGCTGTCGAACAACCCCGGCTCGCCGAAGCTCGCACGCTCGATCAGCAGCATGCGCAGCTTGGTGTCCACGCCGCCGGGCGCCGAGAAGCCGCCCGAGCGCGCACCGGCCGCGAGGATGCGGTGGCAGGGCACGATGGGCGCGAACGGGTTGGCGCCCAGCGCCTGGCCGACCGCGCGCGCGGCACCGGGCTCGCCGATGTCGGCGGCCAGCTCGCCGTAGGTGATCGTGCGGCCCGGCGGGATCGCGCGGGCGCGCGCGTAGACACGCTGGTGGAACGGCGCGATGCCCGCCATGTCGAGCACGATGTCCTGCAGGTCGTCGCGCACGCCGGCGAGCAGCGCGCCCGTGCGTTCGGCTGCGGCACGCACCGCGGCCGGCGGCGGCGCGGGCTCGGCACCGGGCAGGCGCTGGCGCAGCCGCGCCAGCAGGCGCGCATCGTTCAGGTCCGGCAGTTGCACGGAGGCGATGCCGCGCGCGGACCAGCCGATGCCGATGCGTCCGATCGCGGTGTCGAACAGGTACAGCCCGGTGGCAGCCATCGCGATGCGCGCCCGGGCCGCCGGCCGCTATTTCTCGGCCTTGGTGTCGTTGAAGCGGCCGTAGCTCTGCAGCCGCTCGTAGCGCCGGTCCAGCAGCTCGCGCACCTTCAGGTCGCTGACCTGGCGGTAGGCGTCGTTCAGGCCGCGCTTGAGGAAGGCCGCCATCTGCTTGTGGTCGCGGTGCGCGCCGCCCACCGGTTCGTTGACGATCTTGTCGATCAGGCCCAGGGCCTTCAGGCGATGCGCGGTGATGCCCAGCGCGTCGGCCGCGTCCTGCGCCTTGTCGGCGGTCTTCCAGAGGATGGAGGCGCAGCCCTCGGGGCTGATGACCGAGTAGATCGAGTACTGCAGCATCAGCACCTGGTCGGCCACGGCGATCGCCAGCGCGCCGCCGGAACCGCCCTCGCCGATGATGGTCGTGATGATCGGTACCTCGAGCTGCGCCATCTCGTAGATGTTGCGGCCGATCGCCTCGGACTGGCCGCGCTCCTCGGCGTCGATGCCGGGGTAGGCGCCGGGCGTGTCGACGAAGGTGAACACCGGCAGCCTGAACTTCTCGGCCGTCTTCATCAGCCGCAGCGCCTTGCGGTAGCCCTCGGGCTTGGTCATGCCGAAGTTGCGCGCGGCGCGCTCCTTGGTGTCGCGGCCCTTCTGGTGGCCCAGCACCATGCAGGCATGGCCGTTGAAGCGGGCCAGGCCGCCGACGATGGACAGGTCGTCGGCGAAATGCCGGTCGCCGTGCAGCTCGACGAAGTCCGTGAAGATCTCGTTCACGTAGTCCAGCGTGTAGGGCCGCTCGGCGTGGCGCGCGATCTTGGTGATCTGCCACGGCGTCAGCACGCTGTAGATGTCCTTGGTCAGCTGCAGGCTCTTCTTGCCGAGCTGGCCGATTTCTTCGGAGATGTCGACCGCGGATTCGGTCTGGACGTAGCGCAGCTCTTCGATCTTGGCTTCGAGGTCCGCGATGGGTTGCTCGAAGTCGAGGAAGGTTCGTTTGGCCAAGATGGCGCTCCTTCTGTATTCAGTAGCCGACCGGCAGCGGGTCGAGCGACCGCCAAATATACCAAGTGGCCACGCTGCAGAACGGCGCCCAGGCGGCCGCGACCTCGCGCAGGTCGCTGCGACTGACGGGGTCGCCGGAGAAGTAGTTCTGGCTCACGCCGTTCACCAGTCCGACGTCGTCCAGCGGCAGCACGTTCGGCCGCATCAGGTGGAAGATCAGGAACATCTCGGCGGTCCAGCGGCCGATGCCGCGGATCGCGACCAGCTCGGCGATGATGGCCTCGTCGTCCATCGCGTGCCAGTCGCGCACGTGCAGCGCACCGGACTCGAAATGCAGCGCCAGGTCGACCAGGTACTCGACCTTGCGCGCCGACAGGCCGGCCGCGCGCATGTCGTCGACCTTGAGCTTGAGCACGCTGTCCGGCGTCATCGCGCTCGGCAGCAGTGCGAAGCGGTCCCACACGGACTGCGCGGCCTTGACCGAGATCTGCTGGCCCACGATGCTGCGCGCCAGCGTGACGAAGGCGTCGCCGCGCGTCTCCAGGCAGGCATCGCCGAACTGCGGGATCAGCCGCTTCATGACGCGGTCCTTGCGCACGAGGTGGCGGCACGCGTCCTGCCAGTAGTGCGGCGTGTAGACCTGCACCACCGGCATGCTCACGGTCTTGCGTGCCCTAGCCGCCATGGGAATCCCCCGCCGCGCCGTGGCGCGGCGCCGGCAACGCGTGGATCACTGCGCAGCCTCCCAGGTCGTGCCGGCCGGCGTGTCCTTCAGCACCACGCCCTGCTCCAGCAGGGCCTGGCGGATGCGGTCGGCCTCGGCGAAGTCCTTCGCGGCCTTGGCAGCGGCGCGCGCGGCAATCCGCTCGGCGATGGCATCCGGAGCCAGCGCGGCACCCGCGCCGGCATCGGCGGCCGGCCGCCAGCGCTTGAAGGCCAGCGGATCGCCCTGCAGCAGGCCCAGCGTACCGGCCAGCGCCTTCAGCAGGCCGGCCGTCTGCGCCGACTGCGTGCGGTTGACCTCGGCCGCGAGGTCGAACAGCACGGCCACCGCCTCGGGGGTGCCGAAGTCCTCGTCCATCGCGGCCTTGAAGCGGGCGGCCTGCGGCTGCGCCCAGTCGATCGCCACGTCGGCCGGCGCGACCGCCTCCAGCGCGGTGTACAGGCGGCGCAGCGCGGCGCGGGCGTCGTCCAAGTGCACGTCGCTGTAGTTCAGCGGGCTGCGGTAGTGCGTACGCACGATGAAGAAGCGCAGCGTCTCGGCGTCGTACTTCTGCAGGACTTCGCGGACCGTGAAGAAGTTGCCCAGGGACTTGGACATCTTCTCGTTGTCGATGTTCACGAAGCCGTTGTGCATCCAGAAGCGCGCCAGCGGCACGCCGTTGGCGCCTTCGCTCTGCGCGATCTCGTTCTCGTGGTGCGGGAACTGCAGGTCGGCGCCGCCGCCGTGGATGTCGAAGGTGTCGCCCAGCAGCGCGCAGCTCATCGCCGAGCACTCGATGTGCCAGCCCGGGCGGCCCGGGCCGTAGTCGCTGGCCCAGCGGGTGTCGGCCGGCTCCTCGGGCTTGGCGGATTTCCACAGCACGAAATCGAGCGGGTCGTCCTTGCCGTCCTGCACCGCCACGCGCTCGCCGGCGTGCAGCTCGTCGAGCGACTTGCCGGACAGCTTGCCGTAGCCGGGGAACTTGCGCACCGCGTAGTTCACGTCGCCGCCCGCGGCGCGGTAGGCCAGGCCCTTGGCCTCGAGCTTGCGCACGATGTCCAGCATCTGCGGCACGTAGTCGGTGGCCCGCGGGTCGTGCGTGGGGCGCTCGATGCCCAGCGCGTCGAAGTCGCGGTACATCTCGGCGATCATGCGGTCCGTCAGCGCGCGCACGGTCTCGCCGTTCTGCACGGCGCGGCGGATGATCTTGTCCTCGATGTCGGTGATGTTGCGCACGAACACCACCTCGTAGCCCGACGCACGCAGCCAGCGCCGCACCACGTCGAAGGCCACGTTGGCGCGCGCGTGCCCCACATGGCACAGGTCGTAGACCGTGATGCCGCAGACGTACATGCGCACACGGCCCGGCTCGATCGGGGAAAAGTCGTCCAACGCACGCGTCAGCGTGTTGTAGATGCGCAAGCTCATGGAATTCGGGAATAGGCAGGATCGTTCGTCACCATCCTGAACGATGCGGCCGTTGCAGGCCAGTCGACCATCGATCGCGAGGGCGGCGCGGCAGCGGAACTGCAGACCCCCTCGGCTAGAATCGGCGGCATTCTATAGCCGCAGGCGCAGGCTGTCTGCATGGTTCCCGCAAGAGGTTTTATGAAGCGAACGCTGTACCGGATCCTGCCCCTGGCACGCCTGCTGGCCCTGGCCGGCGCGGTGCTGGCCGGCGCGGGCGCGCTGGCCCAGGTCGATCCGTACGGCGAGGTGAACCGGCTGGTCCGCGCCGGCAAGCTGCCCGAAGCGCAGGGCAAGGCCGACCAGTACCTGGCCGACAAGCCGCACGATCCGCAGATGCGCTTTCTCGTCAGCACGATCCAGTCGGCCTCCGGCAAGCCCGAGGCCGCCATCGAGACGCTGACGGCGCTGACGCAGGAATTCCCGGAACTGCCCGAGCCCTACAACAACCTGGCCGTGCTCTACGCGGGCCAGAGCCAGTACGAGAAGGCGCGCGCAGCGCTGGAGATGGCGGTGCGGCTGAACCCGAACTACGCCACGGCCTATGAGAATCTGGGCGACGTCTATGCCAAGCTCGCCAGCCAGGCCTATGGCCGGTCGCTGCAGATCGAAGCCGGCAACACGCAAGCCGAGCAGAAGATCTCGGCGCTCAACAGCATGCTGGCGCCGCGCGCAGGCGCGGGCCGGCAGGCCCCCGGCAAGTAGCACGGCAGGCTCCGGCGCTCGCCGGCCGCCCGCCTCCGCCTCCCATCGACCTTTCGCTCACGATGACTGTCCATCGCATCGCGGTGTCGCGCCGCACCCTCGTCCTGGCCACCACGCTGGCCTGTGCGCCACTGCTGCACGCCGCGCAGCCGCCGCGCGTGCTGTTCAAGACCAGCGCCGGCGACTTCACGATCGAGGTGTATCCGGACGCGGCGCCCAAGACCGTCGCCAACTTCCTGCAGTACGTGCGCGACGGCCACTACGACGGGACGCTGTTCCACCGCGTGATCCCGACCTTCATGGTCCAGGGCGGCGGCTACGATGCCAATTACAAAGAGAAGCCCACGCGCGCGCCGGTCGAGCACGAAGGCCGCGCGGCGCTGGCGAAGCACGGCCTGCGCAACGTGGTCGGCACGGTGGCGATGGCGCGCACCAACGACCCGGATTCGGCCACCTCGCAGTTCTTCATCAACGTCGCCGACAACCCGTTCCTGGACCCGGTGCCCATCCCCGACGGCGACCCCGTGCCGCAGTTCGACTACCAGGGCCACAGCTACCGCAACGTGCCCCGCGCGCAACTGCTGGCCACGCCTCAGCTGTACGGCTACACCGTGTTCGGCAAGGTCGTCGCCGGAATGGACGTGGTACAAAAGATCAAGGCGGGCCCCACCGGCGCCGGCGGGCCGTTCCGCACCGACGTGCCTCGCACGCCCATCCTCATCCAATCCGCAACCCTGGTGAAATGACATGACCCAACCCAAAGTCGAACTGCACATCGCCAAGCTCGGCGTCATCACGCTGGAACTCGATGCCGAGAAGGCGCCCAAGTCCACCGAGAACTTCCTCGCCTACGTGAAGAAGGGCCACTACGACAACACCATCTTCCACCGCGTGATCCCGGGCTTCATGGTCCAGGGCGGCGGCTTCGAGCCGGGCATGAAGCAAAAGGGCACGGACGCGCCGATCGCCAACGAAGCCAACAACGGCCTGAAGAACGCGCAGTACACGATCGCGATGGCGCGCACGAACGACCCGCACTCGGCCACCGCCCAGTTCTTCATCAACGTGGTCGACAACGCCTTCCTGAACCACACGGCGCCTTCGGCCCAGGGCTGGGGCTACACCGTGTTCGGCAAAGTCGTCGACGGCGCCGACGTGGTGGACAAGATCAAGGGCGTCAAGACCGGCCGCAAGGGCTTCCACGACGACGTGCCGGTGGAAGACGTCGTGATCGAGAAGGCCGTCGCGCTCTGATGTCCCCAGCGCCGGCCCTGCCCGAGTTCGCCGAACTGGCGGCGCCGCCCGGCTGGCGCGCGGTCGACCTGCTGTCGGACGTGCATCTGCGCCCCGAGGAGCCGGCCACCTTCGCCGCCTGGGAACAGGCCGTCACCCACAGCGACGCCGATGCGCTGTTCATCCTGGGCGACCTGTTCGAGGTCTGGGTCGGCGACGACGCGCTGGACCCGGCCGTCGGGGACGACAGCCCGCTCGGCCAGTTCGAACGGCGCTGCGCCGAGGTGCTGCGCGGCGCAACAGCCCGGCGGCCCGTGTACTTCATGCATGGCAACCGCGACTTCCTGTTCGGACCGCGGGGCCTGCAGGCCACCGGCATGCAGTTGCTGCACGACCCCACGGTGCTGCTGTTCGCCGGCACGCGCTGGCTGCTGACCCATGGCGATGCGTTGTGCCTGGACGACGTGGCCTACCAGCAGTTCCGGCGCCAGGTGCACGACCCGGCCTGGCAGCGGGCATCTCTCCAGCATCCACTGGCGCTACGGCGCCAGATGGCGCGGCAGATCCGCCAGGCCAGCGAACAGCGCAAGGACCAGGGCCTGGGCTACGCGGACGTCGACGCGCAGGCCGCCCGCGCCTGGCTGCAGGCCGCCGGCAGCGCCACGCTGATCCACGGCCATACCCACATGCCGGCCGAGCACGACCTGGGCGACGGCATGCGGCGCCTCGTCATGACGGACTGGGAAGCCGAGGCACGGCCGCCGCGGCTGGAGATCCTGCGGCTGAGCACTGCGGCAGGACCGCAGCGCATTTCCGTTCCCGCTGTGGCATGAGCTCGGGCTGGCGGCGCCTGCTCCGCTGGGGCTCGGCGCCGCGCCCGGTCCCTGATGCGCTCTGGGAGGCCACGCTCGCCGACTACGGTTTTCTGCGCGAACTGACCGCGACCGAGCAACGGCGCCTGCGCGAGCTCACCGGCAGTTTCCTCGACGAGAAGGAATTCCACGGCGCCGGCGGACTGCAGATCACGGACGCGATGGCCGTGGCGATCGCGGCCCAGGCCTGCCTGCCGTTGCTGCATCTGACGACCCGGCCCGACGGCCGGCCGCTGGGCCGCGGTTCCTCACCCCTGGTCTGGTACCGGGATTTCGTCGGCATCGTGGTGCAGCCGGACGAAGTCGTCGCCCGGCGCGAAGTCATGGACGATGCCGGTGTGGTCCACGCCTACGACGAGATCCTGAGCGGCGAGGCGATGGAACGGGGCCCCGTCATGCTGAGCTGGCGAGCCGTGGCATCCGCCGGCGAAAGCGCAGGCGTCGGGTACAACGTCGTGGTCCACGAATTCGCCCACAAGCTGGACATGGCGGACGGCGCACCCGATGGCTGCCCGCCCCTGCCCGTGGGCTTCATGGGCACCACCGATGCGCGCGACGCGCGTACGCGCTGGATGCGCACCTGGCAGGACGCCCATGCCGCGTTCTGCGACCAGGTGGTCATCGCCGAACGCTTCGGCGGCGCCATGCCCTGGCTCGATGCCTACGGCACCCACAGCCTGGAAGAATTCTTCGCCGTGGCCTGCGAAGCCTATTTCGTGAACCGCCGCCGGTTCAGCGCCGAATGGCCGGCACTGCTGCCGCTGCTCGACGCCTTCTTTCAGCCGGACCGGTCACTGGCTCCATAGCGGCGTCGGGCCGAGCCGCGCCGCCAGGAAATCCAGCAAGGTCCTGAGGCTGGCCGGCTGGTGGCGGCGCGAAATATAGAACGCGTAGACACCGAGTGCGTCGGCCTGCCATTCCGGCAGGACACCGACGAGTTCCCCGCGGCGGATCAACGGCGCCACCACATAGTTGGGCAGCACGGCCAGCCCCCCGCCGGCGCGCACGGCCTCGACCAGACTCATGGTGTCGTTGGCGCTGAAATTCCCGGCCACCTGGACCAGCCGTTCCTCGCCCTGGCGCGAAAAGCTCCATTGGCTCTTCTCGACACGGGAATAGGACAGGCAGTTGCGCTGGGCAAGATCCTCGGGCGTCTTGGGTGCGCCGTTGCGCTCCAGATAGGACGGTGCGCAGCACAGAATGGACCGGCAACTGCTCAGCTTCCTGGCGATCAGCGCGGGATCCAGTTCGTTGGTCATCCGGATCGCCACATCGATGCGCTCCTCGACCAGGTTCAGGTTCAGATCGCTCAGCACCAGATCGACCCGGGTGCGCGGGTACTTGGCCAGGTAATCGACGAGGATGGACGAGAGATAGGTCTGGCCGAAAGCGGGATTGCACAGCACGCGGATCTGGCCATGCGGCTCGGTATCGCGCTGCCCGACCACCTGTTCCACATCGTTCACGAGTTCGAGCAACTGGCGGCTGCGCACGACACAGGCTTCGCCAGCCTCGGTCAGCGACAGCCGGCGCGTCGAGCGTTGCAACAAACGTGCACCCAACCAGCGTTCGAGTTCGCCGATATGCCGGGTCACCATCGCCCGGGACATGCCCAGCGTGTTGGCCGCTGCAGTGAAACTGCCGCGCGTCACCACCTCACTGAACACTCGCATTGCGGAAATTCGGTCCATCGCCCACCTGTTGGAAACAAATCGCTCGTCAGTTAGCGAAGATCGATTCGCTAACAGAGCAAGCAAATCTTAAGAGGGGAGCCCAAAATCAGTACACAAAAAAATCACATATATAAATGGATACATCCAACACACTGAAAACATCGATCAATCATCATTGTCAATTGTATGCAATGAGTCTTGGTGCGCGAATTCTGTGAATCAATTCACATCGATCATGCGGATGGAGCGAGGCGCGCACGGTGCATATGCAAGAAACACGGAAAGCTTGGCGAACCACGAAGCGTCGCCGTCAACGTTCCGCTCACCGCGCCCGTTGGCCCCGGCAAGATTCACAGGAGTCCCACATGTACCGATCCGCCCTCGCCGCAACTTTCCTGGCCCTGGCCGCGCTGGCAACTGCCACCCCCGCCCTCGCCGCGGCCGACACGACGACCAAGAAGAAGGCCGCGGCGGCACCGAAGTTCATTCCCAGCAGCTCGCAAGAGAGCCCCCGGGAACGCGAGCGCCGCCTGCTGCGCGAATGCAAGGGCCGGCCGAACGCCGGCGCCTGCGCCGGCTACGCAAGCTACTAGCTAGGGGCGCGCCATCCGGCAGCTGCTGGGCATCTCCGCCTGCGCGGCCGTGACCTGCCGGATCACCCGGAAGCCGTAGCCCGAGCCCTCCACATCGAAGCGCACACCGGGCGCACCCTGCCGGTCCATGACGCCGACGACCAGCGGCTGCTGGAACTGGTGGTCGCTCGCGCGCATGCGGCCCTGCTGCCCGTACAGCGTGACGTCCGCCCGCTCCAGCGCCTGCGCCACCGGCACGGCTTCCACGCGGGCGGCCGTCTCGACGGCCTGCGCCAGCGCCTCGACCATCAACTGCATGCGCATGTGCACGTAGTCGTCGGCCGGCTTGGGATAGCGCGTACGGAAGGCCTGGTAGAACGTCTCGCTCTGCGTCCCGGGCAGGTTGGGCAGCCAGTCGGCCACCGCGACCACCTTGCCGATGCCAGCGTCACCGATCGCCGCCGGCGCACCCAGCGCATTGCCGTAGAACGTGTAGAACTTGCCGTCGAAACCCGCTTCGCGCGCCGCCTTGACCAGTAGCGTGAGATCGTTGCCCCAGTTGCCGGTGATGACCGCACTGGCGCCGCTGGCCTTGATCTTGGCCGCATAAGGCAGGAAATCCTTGATCCGCCCCATGGGATGCAGTTCGTCGCCGGCGATCGACACGTCGGGCCGCTGCGCCTGCAGCTGGCGGCGCGCCTCGCGCAGCACGGCCCGGCCGAAGCTGTAATCCTGGCCCAGCAGGTAGACGCTGCGCACGCCCGCATCCTCGCGCAGCACCTGCATCAACGCGGCCATGCGCATGTCCGCATGCGCATCGAAGCGGAAGTGCCAGAAGCTGCACAGCTCGTTGGTCAGGATGGGATCGACGGCCGAGTAGTTCAGGTACAGCGCGCGACGCTCGGGCACGCGCTCGTTGTGCTTGTTCAGCGCATCCAGCAGCGCCGCCGCGATCGCGGAACTGTTGCCCTGGGTCACGAAGCGCACGCCATCGTCGATGGCCGAGCGCAGCGCGCTCAAGGCCTCCTCGGTCTGCCCCTTGCTGTCGTAGCGCACGATCTCCAGCGGCCGCGCGCCCCCCGGCAGGCGCACGCCGCCGCGCGCATTGACACGCTCGGCGGCCCAGACCAGGTTGCGGAACACTGCCTCGCCGGTGTTGGCGAACGGGCCGCTCAAGGTCTCGATCATCGCCACGCGGATCGGCGCCGCCTGCGCCAGGGCCCGCCCGAAGGCGCCAGCAGATAGCGCCGCGGCGGCCGTTTTCAAGACCCTTCTACGCACCGGCTCCATCAAAAAAACCTCTTGAAAATCAAAGCGCTGCACGCAGATTGGAGGCATGCGGCGCTCATGGTGAGAGCCGCGCAGTGTATCGACAGAAGGAAGTCCGCCATGTTCTTTGCCCCCGTCCTGCGCCAGGCCAACTACGGCCCTGCCCTGCGTTCGATCGACCGCAGCTTCGAGCGCTTCGTCAACGACCTCGCCTACGTGCGCGCCAGCGGCACCAAGGGCCACAGCTTCAGCCAGGACGACAGCGCCTGGACGCTGTCCATCGACGTCCCCGGCGTCGCCAAGGACCAGCTGACCATCGGCATCGAAGGCGCCGTGGTGCGCATCGAGAGCACCGACGCGTCCGCGCGCAAGGTCAAGGCCGCCTACGAGTTGCCGCAGGAGATCGACGCCGCCGCGAGCAGCGCCACGCTGGAGAACGGCGTGCTGACGCTCAAGCTGGCCAAGAAGCAGCCGGTCAGCAACGTCACGCCGCTGGCGATCCAGTAACTCGCGCGCCGCACCCGCTCGGCGCCCTCACGGCGAGGCGTCGAGCGGCCAGCGCGGCCGCACGTCGAACGCATAGCGCCGTTCGGCCTGCTGCACGCCGGCCTGGATGCGCATGGCCGCCGCCATCGCGATCATGGCGCCGTTGTCCGTGCACAGTTCCAGCTCCGGGTAGTGCACCCGCACCCCTCTTCGCGCGCAGGCAGCGTCGAGCTGCGCACGCAGCGCCCGGTTGGCACCCACGCCGCCGGCCACCACCAGCCGCCGTAGGCCGCTCTGTTCGAGCGCCGCGAGCGACTTGCGCACCAGCACCTCCACGATGGCCGCCTGGGTCGCGGCCGCCAGGTCCGCGGCGCGTGCCGGTAGCTGTTCGCCGAGTTTTTTCGCCTGCGTCAGCACAGCGGTCTTCAGGCCGGCGAACGAGAAGTCGAGATCGCCGCTGTGCAGCAGCGGCCGCGGCAGCGTGAAGGCCTTGGCATCGCCCTGCTCGGCCAGCCGCGCCAGCGCCGGCCCGCCGGGATAGCCCAGGCCCAGCAGCTTGGCCGACTTGTCGAAGGCCTCGCCGGCCGCGTCGTCGATGGTCTCGCCCAGCATGGCGTAGCGGCCCACGCCGTCCACCCGCATCAGCTGGGTATGGCCGCCCGACACCAGCAGCACCACGAACGGGAATGCGGGCGGGTCGGCCCCCATGAAGGGCGACAGCAGATGCCCTTCCAGGTGATGCACCCCCAGCACCGGCCGCTCCAGCGCGGCGGCCAGCGCGCAGGCCACGCCGGCGCCGACCAGCAGCGCACCGGCGAGGCCGGGACCGCGCGTGTAGGCGACCACGTCGACCGCGCCCAGCGTGCGCCCGGCCTGGGCCAGCACCGCCTCAGTCAACGGCAGCACGCGGCGGATATGGTCGCGGCTGGCCAGCTCCGGCACCACGCCCCCGTAGTCCGCATGCATGCGGACCTGGCTGTGCAGCGCATGCGCGAGCAGGCGCGGCAGCGCGCCGCCGGCCCACTCCACCAGGGCCACGCCGGTTTCATCGCAGGAAGATTCGAATCCCAGAACGAGCATGGGTGCCAGTGTATGCAGTGCGCGGCGCCACGCGGCACGCTTGTTGCTGGATGCCCTGTGCCCCGACGATGAAATCCGATCTCCATTTCCTCATTGCCGCACGCGAATGCGAGATCGGCGAACTCGAGCAGCTCGCGCTGGGTGGCGAGCTGGTCCGGCTGATCGCGCGCCTGGTGCACGCGCTGCAGCGCGAGCGCGGCCTGACCAACATGTTCCTGGGCTCGCACGGCACCCGCTTCGCCGAGCAGCGCGCCAGCCAATGCCTGCAGTGCGATGCGGCGGCGCAGGCGCTGCGCGCGCATTTCGACGCGATGGACACCTCGGCGGTCCATCCGGTGCGCAACGGCGCGCGCCTGTTCAGCCGCATCGCCGGCGTGCTGCATGGGCTGGACGCGCTGCCCGCGCTGCGGCGCGACGCCGCTGCCCAGGCCATCGACGTACCGGCGGCCAACGCTGCCTTCGTCCGGCTGATCGCCGGCCTGCTGCAGGTCGTGTTCGAAGCGGCCGACAGCGCCACCGACCCGGACGTCTCGCGCGCGCTGGTGGCCTTGTTCAACCTGATGCAGGGCAAGGAGTTCGCCGGCCAGGAGCGCGCCTTCGGCGGTGCCTGCTTCGCCCAGGGGCACATGGACGCGGGCCGGCAGCAGCAGTGGCTCGACCTGATCGAGTCGCAGGAGCGCTGCTTCCGCATCGCGCTCGACTTCGCCGGGCCGGCCGTGCAGGCCACCTGGCAAGCCGCCGCCGGGGCCCGCACGCAGGCCGAGCTGGAGCGGCTGCGCCGCATCGGCTGCGCGCTGCGCGCCGACGGGCAACTCGACCCGGAGCTGGCCCTGGTCTGGTTCGAGTGCTGCAGCCAGCGCATCGATGCGCTGCGCGAAGTCGAGGAACTGCTGGCCGGCGAACTGCTGCGCCTGTGCGCCGCGCGGATCGACACGGCCAGGGCCGAACTGCGCGACCACGAGGCGATCCGCGACGCGCTGGTCCGCGCCGCCGGCACGCCGTCGGCGAACCCGCCCTACGGCCCGCAGCTGGAGCGCTCGATCATGGCGCTGGTGCAGGAACAGTCGCGCCGGCTGCAGCAGATGGCCGACGAACTGGAAACGGTGCGCGCATCGCTGAACGAGCGCAAGATCATCGAGCGCGCCAAAGGCCTGCTGATGGCCTCGCGCAAGCTCAGCGAGGCCGACGCCCACAAGATGATGCGCCGGACCGCGATGAACCAGAACCGCAAGCTGCTGGACGTCGCCCAGTCGATGCTGGCGCTGTCGGACTACCTCTGACCGGACCGTTCCGGCCAGCGGCCGGAAGCTTGCTGCATCGCACAATTCTTGTGCCCGTGCACCACGATCGCTCCCGCAGCAGCGCCCATGGGCCGGCGTGCAGGGCGCCACCCCCTCGATCCGCCGCCGATCCGGGCACGACGGCTGGCATGGGACCTGCATGGAGCTGTCCGCGAGCAGAGCCAACGGCGGCTCCTGTTCCCCGGCTTCCAGCCCCATGGACAACGGCGTCCATCCCTCGTCTGCGCAGGTGCGCGGGTGCGGGATGGACGCCGTTTCGTTTTCCGCCCCGCTTGTCGATCCCAGGAGTTCGCCCCATGACCCTTCCAGCCTCCCCTCGCCCCGCGCCGGCGCGCCGGGACTTCCTCCGCCGGGCCGGCGCCGCCGGCGCGACGGCGCTGCTCGGCGACCTGGCCGCGCGCGGCGCCTGGGCCGCCGGCTCGGACGCGCCCGAGCGCAAGGAGGTCAGGATCGGCTTCATCCCGCTGACCGACTGCGCCAGCGTGGTCATGGCTTCGGTGCTGGGCATCGACCAGAAGTACGGCGTCAAGATCATCCCCAGCAAGGAGGCCAGCTGGCCCGCGGTGCGCGACAAGCTGCTCAACGGCGAGAACCAGTTCAGCCACATCCTGTACGGCCAGTTGCTCGGCCTGCACGTGGGCATCGGCGGCAACAAGACCGCCATGGCCAGCCTGATGACGCTGAACCGCAACGGCCAGGCCATCACGCTGTCGAAGAAGCTGGCCGACCGAGGCGCCACCGACGGCGCGACGCTGGCCAAACTCATGGCCACGGAGAAGCGCGAATACACCTTCGCGCAGACCTTTCCGACCGGCACGCACGCGATGTGGCTGTACTACTGGCTGGCAGCCCACGGCGTGCACCCGCTGCAGGGCGCCAAGATCATCACCGTGCCGCCGCCGCAGATGGTGGCCAACATGCGCGTGGGCAACATGGACGGCTTCTGCGTCGGCGAACCCTGGGGCCAGCGCGCCATCATGGACGGCGTCGGCATCACCGCCACCACCACGCAGGCGATCTGGAAGAACCATCCCGAGAAGGTGCTGGGCACCACCGCCGCCTTCGCCGCCGCCAACCCGAACACCTGCCGCGCCGTCGCGGCCGCGATCCTGGAAGCCGGCCGCTGGATCGACGCCTCGCTGTCCAACAAGCAGAAGATGGCCGAGACCATCGCCGCGCGCTCGTACGTGAACACCGACAAGGCCGCCATCGTCGACCGCATCCTGGGCCGCTACGACAACGGCCTGGGCAAGAGCTGGGACGACCCCGACCACATGAAGTTCTACGACGAGGGCCAGGCCACCTACCCCTACCTGTCCGACGCGATGTGGTTCCTGACGCAGCACAAGCGCTGGGGCCTGCTGAACGCGCACCCTGACTACCTGGGCGTGGCGCGCGAGGTCAACCGCATCGACCTGTACAGGCAGGCCGCGGCAGCCTCGAAGACACCGCTGCCCTCCAGCAACCTGCGCAGCAGCAAGCTGGTCGACGGCGTGGTCTGGGACGGCAAGGATCCGGCCAGGTACGCCGACGGCTTCGCCATCAAGGCCTGAGGAGAACGACCATGGTATCTGCCGTCTTCCATGGCCCGCTGGAGGCCGCCACCGCGGCCCGCGCGGCCGCCGAGCCCAGCCGCGACCTGACCGCGCCCGCCAGCGCCGCGGCCGTGCCGGCCCCGCCCGCCGCCACCCGCAGGCGCGCCATCGACTGGCGCGGCCTGTGGCTGCGCGTGCTGCCGCCGGTGCTGGGCATGGGCTTTCTGGTGCTGGTCTGGGAATTGGTGGCGCACTTCAGCGGCAACAGCTTCCCGCGCCCGCTGGAGACCTGGCAGCAGGCGGTCGAGGTCTTCAGCGACCCGTTCTACCGCACCGGCCCGAACGACCAGGGCGTGGGCTGGAACGTGCTGGCCTCGCTGCAGCGCGTGGGCCTGGGCTTCGGCCTGGCGGCGCTGGTCGGCATTCCGTTGGGCTTCCTGATCGGGCGCTTCGCCTTCCTGTCGCGCATGTTCAACCCGCTGATCAGCCTGCTGCGCCCGGTCTCGCCGCTGGCCTGGCTGCCGATCGGCCTGCTGATCTTCAAGGGCGCCAACCCAGCCGCGATCTGGACCATCTTCATCTGCTCGATCTGGCCCATGGTCATCAACACCGCCGTCGGCGTGCAACGTGTGCCGCAGGACTACATGAACGTGGCGCGCGTGCTGAACCTGTCCGAATGGAAGATCGCCACCAAGATCCTGCTGCCGGCCGTGCTGCCCTACATGCTGACCGGCGTGCGCCTGGCCGTCGGCACGGCCTGGCTGGTGATCGTGGCGGCCGAGATGCTGACCGGCGGCGTGGGCATCGGCTTCTGGGTCTGGGACGAGTGGAACAACCTGAACGTCAAGAACATCCTCATCGCCATCTTCGTGATCGGCATCGTCGGGCTGCTGCTCGAACTCGCGCTGGTCAAGCTGGCCTCGGCCTTCACCTTCGAGGAGGTCCAATCGTGAACGATCCGAAGTACATCGACATCCAGGGCGTCGAGCAGCGCTTCAAGACCGCGCGCGGCCCGTTCACCGCGCTGCGCGACATCCGCCTGACGGTGGCCAAGGGCGAGTTCGTCGCGCTGATCGGCCACTCGGGCTGCGGCAAGTCCACGCTGCTGAACCTGATCGCCGGCCTGACCCGCCCGACCCAGGGCGTGCTGCTGTGCGCGGACAAGGAGATCGCCGGCCCCGGCCCGGAGCGCGCCGTGGTGTTCCAGAACCATTCGCTGCTGCCCTGGCTGACCTGCTTCGAGAACATCCACCTGGGCGTGGAGCGGGTGTTCGGCGACCGCGAGACCAGAAGCCAGCTGCGCCAGCGCACCGACGCCGCGCTGGCCCTGGTCGGCCTGGCGCATGCCGCCCACAAGCGGCCCGGCGAGATCTCCGGCGGCATGAAGCAGCGCGTGGGCATCGCGCGTGCGCTGGCCATGGAACCCAAGGTGCTGCTGATGGACGAGCCCTTCGGCGCGCTGGACGCGCTGACGCGCGCCAAGCTGCAGGACGAGCTGCTGGCCATCGTGCAGAAGACCCGCAGCACCGTGGTCATGGTCACGCACGACGTCGACGAGGCCGTGCTGCTGTCCGACAAGATCGTGATGATGACCAACGGCCCGGCCGCCACCATCGGCGAGGTGCTGACGGTGAACCTGCCGCGCCCGCGCCGGCGCGTGGAACTGGCCGAGGACCGCCACTACGTGATGTACCGCAAGGCGGTGATCGACTTCCTCTACACGCGGCAGGCCCACGTCGAGAAGGCCGCCTGAAGGAAACGGCCATGCAGAAGAACACCTTCATCCGCGCGATCGAGTACTGGCGGCCCAGCGCCGACGGCACGCTGCTCGAGTTCGGCGGCGGGCTGTTCGGCGGTGCCACGTGCCTGCAGGCCGCCACCGAGCAGCTGTGCTTCGGCCGCGGCGAGGGCCTGCCCGGCCAGGCCTGGGAACAGGGCCGCCCGATCGTGCTCAAGGACCTGGAGCACTCCTACTTCCGGCGCGGCGCGGCGGCACGCGCCGAGGGCCTGAGCTGCGGCATCGCGCTGCCGGTGTTCGCCGGCGCGCAGCTGCGCGCCGTGGCCGTGCTGTTCTGCGGCGACGACGCGGCCCATGCCGGCGCCATCGAACTGTGGGCCAACCGGCCCGGGGACTCGGCCGACCTGACGCTGGTCGACGGCTACTACGGCACCACCGGCGACACCTTCGAATTCATCTCGCGCGCCACCGCGTTCCGCCGCGGCACCGGCCTGCCCGGCCTGGCCTGGCAGGCGCAGCGCCCGGTGTTCCTGCCCGACCTGGGCAAGGGCTCGGGCTTTCTGCGCGCCGACAGCGCGGTCAAGGTCGGCATCAACCGCGGCTTCGCGATGCCGGCCTCGTCCACCGACGGCGCGGACTACGTCGTGGCCTTCCTGTCGGCGCTGGACACGCCGATCGCGCGCGGCGTGGCGGTCTGGGAAGCCGCCGCGGCCGGCCCGCAGTGCCGCTTCGCGTTCTCCGAAGCCGAGGGCGTGCGCGACGCCGCGGCGCCCACGCTGCTTGCCGACGCCTGCGTGGCCGAGGCGCTGCGCACCGGCCAACCCGGCGTGGCCGGCAACGCCATCGCGCTGCCGGTCGCCCCGCAGGGGCACCTGACCTCGGTCCTGCACCTGGTCTTCTAGACCCCTCACCGCAGCGGAGAACCCCATGCAGAAGAGAAAACTGGTCCTGGTGGGCAACGGCATGGCCGGCGTGCGCGGGGTGGAAGAACTGATCAAGCTGGCGCCCGAGCTGTACGAGATCACGGTGTTCGGCACCGAGCCGCACCCCAACTACAACCGCATCCTGCTGTCGCCGGTGCTGGCCGGCGAGCAGACCGTCGAGCAGATCGTGCTGAACAGCTGGGAGTGGTATGCGGAGCACGGGATCACGCTGCACGCCGGCTGCACCGTCACGGCGGTCGACCGCGTGCGGCGCGTCGTGCACGCCGAGCGGCCGGACGGGACGGTGGTCGAGGCCGGCTACGACCGGCTGCTGCTGGCCACCGGGTCCAACCCCTTCATCCTGCCGGTGCCCGGCAAGGGCCTGCGGGGCGTGGTCGCCTACCGCGACATCGCCGACACCAACGCGATGATCGAGGCCGCCAGAACGCACCGGCACGCGGTCGTCATCGGCGGCGGCCTGCTCGGCCTGGAAGCGGCCAACGGCCTGGTGCTGCGCGGCATGGACGTGACCGTGGTGCACGTGAACGCCTGGCTGCTGGAGCGCCAGCTGGACGACGTGGCCGCCGGCATGCTGCGCAAGTCGCTGGAGCAGCGCGGCCTGCGCTTCCTGCTGAACACCCAGACGCAGGAACTGGTCGGCGATGCGCAGGGGCGCGTGCAGCGCGTGCGCTTCAAGGACGGCAGCGAAGTGCCCGCCGACCTCGTCGTGATGGCCGTGGGCATCCGCCCCAACATCGCGCTGGCGCAGCAGATGCGCCTGCACTGCGAACGCGCCGTCGTGGTCAACGACACCATGCAGACCGTGACCGACCCGCGCATCTACGCCGTCGGCGAATGCGCGCAGCACCGCGGCATCGCCTACGGCCTGGTGGCGCCGCTGTTCGAGCAGGGCAAGGTCGCGGCCAACCACCTGGCGCAGTTCGGCATCGGCCGCTACCAGGGCTCGCAGACCTCCACCAAGCTCAAGGTCACCGGCATCGACCTGTTCTCCGCCGGCGACTTCATGGGCGGCGGCGGCGCCGAGGAGATCGTCATGAGCGATCCGTTCGGCGGCGTCTACAAGAAGCTGGTGATCCGCGACGACAAGCTGGTCGGCGCCTGCCTGTACGGCGACACCGTGGACGGCAGCTGGTACTTCCGGCTGCTGCGCGAGGGCCGCAGCATCGCCGGCATCCGCGACCAGTTGATGTTCGGCGAGTCCAACATCGGCCACGCCGAGCACACCGAGCACACCGAGCACACCGAGCACGATAGCGCCGCCGCCGCGGCCGACGACGCCGAGGTCCGCGGCTGCAACGGCGTGTCCAAGAGCACCGGCTGCACGGCGATCCAGGACAAGGGCCTGTTCACGCTGGACCTGATCAGCACCTGGCCCCGGGAAGCCAGGGACGCCCCGCAGAACCGCTGCATCACCGCGCTGAACGCCGTGCAGACCGCGGCACGCTCCACCGGCCCCTGCTGCGATGCCGCCGCCGACACGGCGGATCGCGGTGCGGGCATCGGAGACACCGCCGCAGGGGCCAGGCCTTCCCAGGCGCGGCATCCGGCATGAGCGACGCACCGCGCGAGACACGCTCCACCTGCCCCTACTGCGGCGTGGGCTGCGGCGTGATCATCGAGACCCAGGGCGCGCAGATCACCGGCGTGCGCGGCGACCCCGAGCACCCGGCCAACTTCGGCCGGCTGTGCACCAAGGGCTCCACGCTGCACCTGACGGCCAGCGCCGAGGTCACGCGCCAGGCGCGGCTGCTGCAGCCGATGCGGCGGCCGACGCGCGGCGCAGCGGCCGAAGCCGTCGCCTGGGACGATGCGCTGGACTTCGCCGCCGACCGCTTCGCGCAGGTCATCGGCGAGCACGGGCCGGACGCGGTCGGCTTCTACCTGTCCGGCCAGCTGCTGACCGAGGACTACTACGTCTTCAACAAGCTGGCCAAGGGCCTGGTCGGCACCAACAACCTGGACACCAACTCGCGCCTGTGCATGAGCAGCGCCGTGGCCGGCTACAAGCAGACGCTGGGGGCCGACGCGCCGCCGGCCTGCTACGAGGACTTCGGCCACGCCGACTGCCTGTTCATCGCCGGCAGCAACACGGCCTGGGCCCATCCGATCCTGTTCCGCCGCATCGAGGACGCCAAGCGCGCCAACCCGGCCCTGCGGATCGTCGTCGTCGACCCGCGCCGTACCGACACCTGCGAGATCGCCGACCTGCACCTGGCGCTGGCGCCCGGCACCGACGTGATGCTGTTCCACGGCATGCTGCACCTGATGCTGCGGCAGGGCTGGACGCGGCCGGACTACATCGCCGCCCACACCGCGGGCTTCGAGGCGCTGAAGGCCGTGGTGCGCGACTGCACGCCGGACCAGGTGGCCCGGGTCTGCGGCATCGCGCCGGACGACCTGCTGCAGGCCGCCCGGCTGTTCGCGACCTCCGGCGCCACGCTGAGCCTGTACTGCATGGGGCTGAACCAGTCGTCCAGCGGCACGGCCAAGAACGCGGCGCTGATCAACCTGCACCTCGCGACCGCGCAGATCGGACGGCCGGGCGCCGGCCCGTTCTCGCTGACCGGCCAGCCCAACGCGATGGGCGGGCGCGAGGTCGGCGGCCTGTCCAACCTGCTGCCGGCACATCGCGACCTGGCCAACCCCGACCACCGCGCCGAGGTCGCCGCGTTCTGGGGCGTGGACCACATCCCCGCGGTCCCCGGCAAGAGCGCGATCGAGATGTTCCAGGCCGCCGCCGACGGCGAGATCCGCGCACTGTGGATCGCCTGCACCAACCCGGCCCAGTCCATGCCCGACCAGGCCACGGTGCGCCGCGCGCTGGAACGCGCCGAATGCGTCGTGGTACAGGAGGCGTTCGCCGGCACCGCCACCTGCGCGTTCGCCGACCTGCTGCTGCCGGCCACCAGCTGGGGCGAGAAGGAAGGCACCGTCACCAACAGCGAGCGCCGCATCTCGCGCGTGCGCGCCGCCGTGCCGCCGCCCGGGCAGGCGCACCACGACTGGGCCATCGCGGTCGGCTTCGCACGCCGGCTGGCGGCGCGGCTGGGCCACGGCGCGGCGCTGTTCCCGTACCAGACGCCGGAGGCGGTGTGGAACGAGCACCGGGCCAGCACGCGCGGCCGCGACCTGGACATCACCGGCATGGACTACGCGATGCTCGAACGCACGCCGCTGCAATGGCCGTTGCGCCCGGGCCAGGCCACCGGCGCCGCCCGGCTGTACACCGACGGCGTCTTCGCCACCGGCGACGGCCGGGCCCGCTTCGCCGCCACGTCGTACCAAGCGGTGGCCGAGCCGCGCGACGCGCGCTACCCGTTCTCGCTGAACACCGGCCGCCTGCGCGACCAGTGGCATGGCATGAGCCGCACCGGCACGCTGGGGCGCCTGTTCGGCCACGTGCCCGAGCCGGTGGTGCAGATGCACCCGCAGGACATGGCGCGCCACGGCCTGCAGGACGGCGACCTCGTACAGCTGCGCTCGCGCCGCGGCGGCATCGTCGTGCCGGTCGCCGCGAGTACCGACCTGGGCCTGTCGCAGGTCTTCATGGCCATGCACTGGGGTCCCGAATACCTGGGCGGGCGCGGCCACGACGGAACGCCGCTGGCCGGCGTGAACGCGCTGACGACGCCGGCGCACTGCCCGGTCTCCAAACAGCCCGAGCTCAAGCACACGCCGGTGCGGATCGAGAAGGCGGAACTGCCCTGGGCGCTGCTGGCCATGGCCTGGCTGCCGCAGGACCGCGTGCTCGCCGTGCGGGCGCAGCTGCGCGCGCTGGCCGACGCCCTGCCGTTCGCGAGTTGCGTGCCGTTCGGCGCGGCCGGCGCGCCGGCCGCGGACGGCCGGTCCGGCCAGCGCAGCGGGGTGCTGTTGCGCGCCGCGGCCACGCAGGCGCCCGATGCCGCGCTGCTGGCGCAGGTCGAGCAACTGCTCGGCCTGACCGGTGCCGACACGCTGCGCTATGCCGACGCGCACCGCGGCCACCGACGCGCCGTGCGCCTGCGCCGCGACGGCGCGCTGGCGCACGTCGAAGCCGTGCTGCTGGCCGGCGACACGCGCGCCGAGCAATGGCTCCGCACCCTGCTGCAGGACCAGCTCCCGGCGCAGGACTACGGCCGCCAGCTGCTCGCGCTGCAGGCGCAGCCGCCGGCCGGTGTCGCAGCGCGCGGCAAGCTCGTGTGCAACTGCTTCGGCGTCGCCGAAGCCGCGATCGCGCAGCATCTGGCGCACAGCGAAGGCAGCGAGGACGAGCGCCTGGCCGCTCTGCAGCAGGCGCTGCAATGCGGCACCAACTGCGGCTCCTGCATCCCCGAACTCAGGCGCATGGTGCGCGCCGCCGCGCTGCCGGCATGACCCTCCTCGGCGCCACGGCATAAGCGACCTCGCGGATCGGCATAAGCACTGCAAGACAATCGCCGGACCCATGGGAATTGCGCACTACATCAAGGAAATCGGCCGCGGCGCGCGCGGCGCCAAGCCGCTGGCCCGCGAACAGGCGGCCGACCTGTTCGGCCAGGTGCTGGACGGCCAGGTCACCGACCTGGAGATCGGCGCCTTTTGCCTGGCCATGCGCGTGAAGGGCGAGACCACGCCGGAGATGGCCGGCTTCCTCGACGCCACGCACGCGCGGCTGGCACGGCTGCCGGCCAGCGAGCGGCCCGTCGTCGTGCTGCCGAGCTACAACGGCGCGCGCAAGCTGCCGGTGCTGACGCCGCTGCTGGCGCTGCTGCTGGCGCGTGAAGGGCTACCGGTACTGGTGCACGGCCACGCCACCGAACCGAGCCGCGTGCCGGCCAGCGACGTGCTGGCGCTGCTGGGCGTGGCGCCACTGGCAGCGCCACGCCGCATCGCCTGCGGCGAGGTCGCCGTGCTGCCTACCGCCCGGCTGCACGCCGGCCTGGCCCGCCTGCTGGACGTGCGCCGCGTGGTCGGCCTGCGCAATGCCGGCCACAGCGTCGTCAAGCTGATGCAGCCGGTGGACGGGCCGGCCGTGGTCGTCGGCAGCTACACGCATCCGGCCTTCGCGACGGTGATGGCCGAGCTGTTCGAACTGCTGGACATGACGGCCCTGCTGTCGCGCGGGCTGGAAGGCGAGGTCGTGAGCGACCCGCGCCGCACGCCGCAGCTCGACGGCTTCGTCCGCGGCGCCCATCGCGTGCTGCAGGCGCAGGCCCCCGGCACGCTGGCCGAGGTGCCGGGCCTGCCCGCAGCCATCGACGCCGCCAGCACGGCCGACTACACGCGCCGCGTGCTGGCCGGCGAACTGCCGGTACCGCCCGCCATCGGCGCGCAGGTGGCCGCCATCCTGCAATTGAGTACGACCCACGCATGAACATGAACGACAACACCCCTTCCCCCCGCGGCAGCTGCACCCTGGTCGGCGCAGGCCCCGGCGACCCCGAACTGCTGACCATCAAGGCCGTCAAGGCCATCCGGGCCGCCACCGTGCTGCTGGTCGACGACCTGGTCCACGACGACGTGCTGGCCTGGGCCCGGCCCGACGCGCGCATCGTGCACGTCGGCAAGCGCGGCGGCTGCAAGAGCACGCCGCAGGCCTTCATCGAGAAGCTGATGATCGCGGCCGTGCGCGAAGGCGAGCAGGTCGTGCGGCTCAAGGGCGGCGATCCGTTCATCTTCGGGCGTGGCGGCGAGGAGGTGGAACACCTGCGCGCGGCCGGCATCGACTGCCAGGTCGTCAACGGCATCACCGCCGGGCTGGCGGCCGTGACCGCGCTGGGCGTGCCGCTGACGCATCGCGACCATGCGCACGGCGTGGTGTTCATGACCGGCCATGCCAAGCCGGGCCACCAGCCCACCGATTGGCCGCTGGTGGGCGCCAGCGTCCGGACGCTGGGCCTGACGCTCGTGGTCTACATGGGCATCGGCCGCGTCGCCGACTTGCAGCAAGGATTGCTGCAGAGCCTGCCAGCCACGACGCCTGTGGCGGTCGTCAAGAACGCCAGCCTGGCGCATCAACAGCATTGCGTGACGACGCTGGCCGCGTTGCAGCACGCCATCGTGCGCAACGAACTGGGCAGCCCGGCCGTCATCGTCGTCGGGGATGTCGTTCGCGGCGTGCAATGCCTGTCATCGGCTTCATCATCGCCGCTTGAAGAAATTGCCCAAAAAAAAGCCCTCAACATGCGTTGAGGGCTTTTGCTGCATCTAGACGCCGTCAGGCATTTACCCCGCCTGCCAGCAGCATCAGATAGGTCTCGACCTGCGGCTTGTTCCAACTCTTGCCATTGCGCTCGAAACTCGCGCGCTGGCCAGCAACCACGGAGAACAGTTCTTCCACATCTGCCGCCGAGACGTGATAGTCTGGATATCTGCTTGCATTCAGATAAACGACCATGGTCAGTACGACCATATCTTTGCCAGCAGATCCATACGAAACACCATCCGCGGCCCAGAGAATCTGGTGAATCGTCGCGCCGACAGACGATCCATTCGAAGACTCGAACTTCACGCCAAACCATTCCGGCGCCGATTCGGCTGCTTTGGGGCCGTTGGCGACATATTCTTGCTGCCAATCGGCCAAGGACATGAAACCACTGCTGCAGTTCGTATCACCCGTGGCTTTGCCAGGAGATGTGTTACCCGACATCACACCCGAGATGGTGCAGCCGTAGGTCGCCCCCAGCGCGTTCTTCGTGCTGATCGACGCCAGCACCGTCGGAACGGCGAATGCCCCTTTCGCGAGGCGCCTGCGTCCAGGGGACCGGGGTGCTTCTGAATCATTCATGCTTGTTGCTTCCAGGAGAGGGATCGATGATGAAATAAGCAAATTCGGCGCCAGCCCACTGTTTCCTTATGGATCAAGAGGCTAGACATCCGTATGGCCAGGCTCGAACACCACTTGTCAAGTCCACCGACACTAGGCGACAGCCTCCTGACGGCTGCGCACCGCCTGGTGCAGGAGGTGCGGCACCAGCAGCCGCACGGGCATGCGCAGCCAGTGACTGCGGACATAGAGCAGCCCCTCGGCGCTGCCGGTCAGCGGGCCCGCCATGGTGTGGTGCGCAGAGCGGATCGCTTCCAGAAACAGCTGCTCCATCCAGCGCCGCCTGCGCAGGGCGGCACCGGATGGAAATGGCGTATCGAATACGCGCCCCGCGCACGAAACCGCGTACGTCAGGGGAATTTCCAGATTCAGAATCCGTGCGCGCTGCACCAGCGCATCCGCCGTTCCTTCTTCCAAGTAGGCGCGCAAAAGCAGATCGAGATCGCTCAAATCCCGCAGGCCATGCCGCCATTCTCCTTCATGGAACAGATGGCAGGCGGAATGCAGTATTTGGTCCGCGAGTGACGGAACATGCATATTCCGGAACCCGGCGATCGGCACCCGTGCGTCAAAAATCGGCGCCGGATCGACTCTGATACGCGCCGTCTCCGGAAGAATGTTGTGGTGGACGTCCAGCGTCGTCTCACGGCGATAATGCACCAGCGGCGGTATTTCGTGCATCCACTTCCTGTAGTAGCGCTGGTCATATTCGCTCGTCTTCGCGCTGACCCAGCCGCTCACGTGCAGGGCATCTTCGACCGCAGCGAGCCCGGATCTCGGAACGAGGATGTCGATATCCGAGAACGTGCGGCCGAGTGCGGCTGCGCCTTGGGCCAGCACGTAGGCCGCGCCCTTCAGCAGCAGCACGGGATGGTCGATGGCTGCCAGCGCATGCGCCATGCGGTCGACCTCCCATCGCACCGCACCGTGCTGCTTGCGGACGATGCTGTCCATCGCCGTGAGGTGACGGTGGACCGGCGGCGGCACGTCGATGCCCGCTTGCCGGATCACGGCACCCAAGCGCCCCAGCAACTGGCTGGACCGCGCCTGCCGAAGCACCAGATCCCAGTCCGCGAGGCTGAACGTGGCCATCACCGAGGGCTGCCGCAAGGCCCGGATCAGCGGCGCGTCGAGCCACGTCATCGCGTCAATCCATCGAACGTGGCGATGGCGTCCGCAAGCCGCGAATAGCGGAAGTCATAGCACTCGCACCGGTCGATCAGGTCTGCCATCAGGTCGAAGCCCAGGCTGCCCAACACTTCGTAGTTGAACGCATGGCCCGCCGCCTGCATGAAGGCCTTGGCCTTGTCGCAGCGCACCAGTTCCGCATCGCTGCCCTCCTTCCATTGCGGGTGGACGATGAATGCGGGCATCGCCGTCACGTCGACCCCCATGACGCTGGCGGTCGGAGGCTTCAGATGGGCCACCGTCCCTTTGTGGGTATCCCGTGCCATGTCGCCCAGCACCGCCTCGGCAGAAAAGCCGCGCACGATGTCGATCGACCGGTTCTTCAAGCTGACGGGCCGGGCCAGCGGCACCAGTCTGCCCGTGCTCCTGTCGATCAGCGCCATCTCGTCCGACAGCAGCCGGTAGCCGCTGAGCGCCAATGCAGCGGTCAGCGTGCTCTTGCCGGCGCCGGGGTGGCCAGGCAGGACGATCGCCTGGCCGTTGCGCTCCAGCACCGCAGCATGCAGCAGCAGGTAGTGGTGCGCATGCGCGGCAATGCACCAGTTCAGCCCCCATTCCAGCAAGGGGTAGGCATGGTCCAGCGCCAAGGGCTTGAACGGCTCGAAGCCATCGAACCGGAAGGTCACCTGCGGCCGCCAGTACCGCCGCAGCCCCCCCACGCGATCGACACGGATGCTGAAATCGCAGAACCCCTGGTCGTCGAACACTTCGAAGTCGGCGTACAGCCGCCTCAGGCCGCGCAGCACCCCCTCCGTTCTGGAGGCGATCCGACACCGGAAAGGGCCGGTCGCGAGAATCAATCCTTCTTCGAGCGCAGTCTGCAGCGACGCCTCGGGCAGATCCTTCAGCCTCATGCCAGCCGGTGCACGATGCCCAGCCTGTGCATCGACGTCAGGGAGGTGTGCACATCGTCGATGTGCAGATCGATGCCCTCGGACAAGGCTGCGGCGGTCCACGCCTCGCCCTGCATCAGGCATTGCAGCATCGATCCGACCAGGCCCGGGACGCGGTGCGTATCTCCGGCAGCGCCGTGGTAGACGATGCATTCGTCCTCCCAGAAGCGCAGCTTCAACTGCGCGTCGGCGTCGATCTGCCATCGCACATCGGCGTCGGGCTGTAGGGTCGGGTCATGTGTCACGGCGCCGAGGATACTCGCGATATGCAAACATTCGACGCCGTCGTCGTCGGCGCCGGCGCTGCCGGATTGTTCTGCGCCAGCGTGGCAGGCCAGCGCGGCGTCCGGGTTCTGCTGCTGGACCACAGCGCCAAGGTGGCGGAGAAGATCCGCATTTCCGGCGGCGGCCGCTGCAATTTCACCAACCGGGATATCGACCCGCGCGCGCCGCAGCAGCACTTCGTCGGAGACAACCCGCAGTTCTGCCGCTCCGCGCTCGCCCGCTACACGCCGCCGCAGTTCCTCGCGCTGCTGCAGCGCCACGGCATCGCCTGGCACGAGAAACACAAGGGGCAGCTGTTCTGCGACGGATCGTCCCAGCAGATCATCGACATGCTGCTGCTGGAGTGCGCAGAAGGACACGTCCAGCACTGGCAGCCCTGCGCCGTCCACGAGATCACCCACGATGCCGGTGGCTACCGGCTCGCGACCGACCGCGGCCTGGTGCGCGCCCCACGCCTGGTCATCGCCACGGGAGGGCTGTCCATTCCGCAGATCGGCGCCAGCGACTACGGCTACCGCATCGCCCGCCAGTTCGGCCTGCGCGTGGTGCCCCCGCGCCCGGCGCTGGTTCCGCTGACCCTGGGTGGCGACGCGTGGAAACCGTATGCGGGACTGGCCGGTCTGGCCCTGCCGGTCGCGGTGGCGACGGGCTCCGGAAAGGCGCGGATCCAGTTCCATGAGGATCTGCTGTTCACCCACCGGGGCCTGTCCGGCCCTGCCGGGCTCCAGATCTCCAGCTACTGGCGGGAGGGGATGCCGCTCGTCGTCGACCTCGCGCCCGACGTCGCGCTGGCCACGGCACTGGCGGCCGCCAAGCACAGGTCGCTCAAGCGTGTCGCCAACGAACTGGCGCAGTGGCTGCCGGCACGCCTGGCCGAGGCCTGGACGGCGCAGGCGCCCCAACTGCAGCGCCCGATCAACGAAGTGCCGGACAAGGCCCTCGCCCAACTGGCGGACCGCCTGGCACGCTGGGAAATCACGCCCACCGGCACCGAGGGCTACCGCAAGGCCGAGGTCACGGCCGGCGGCGTGGACACGCGCGGCCTCTCCTCGCAGACCATGGAATCCAGGCAGCCGGGCCTGTACTTCATCGGCGAGGTGGTGGACGTGACCGGCTGGCTGGGCGGCTACAACTTCCAGTGGGCCTGGTCCAGCGCCTACTGTTGTGCACAAGCGCTGGCAGCCCGATAAAACAGGCTACAATATTTGGCTAACTCTGGCCTTCCCTCAGCGGGCCCGCAACAGATCAGTTGAGGACTCCCGGCCCGGGGCGCGATCTTGCCCGGCCACATCAGTCAACGTACCGCTACATGACCACCATTCGCGTTAAAGAAAACGAGCCGTTCGACGTGGCCCTGCGCCGCTTCAAGCGCACCATCGAGAAACTGGGCCTGCTGACCGACCTGCGCGCCCGCGAGTTCTACGAGAAGCCCACCGCCGAGCGCAAGCGCAAGAAGGCCGCCGCGATCAAGCGCCACTACAAGCGCGTGCGCAGCATGCAGCTGCCCAAGAAACTGTACTGAGCGCCGCAACCCGGCACCTGCCAGTTTCCAAGGCCCGCCCTGGTGCATCCAGCGCGGGCTTTTTCCATTCACAGGACGCACGAACCACCATGGAACCCACCACCTCCCCGCTCAAGGACCGCATCTCCCAGGACATGAAGGAGGCCATGCGCGCCAAGGAAACCGAGCGCCTGGCCACGATCCGCCTGCTGCTGGCCGCGCTGAAGCAAAAGGAAGTGGACGAGCGCATCGCGCTGGACGACGCCGCCGTGGTCGCCATCGTCGACAAGCTGATCAAGCAGCGCAAGGATTCGATCGCCGCCTTCCAGCAGGCCGGCCGCCAGGACCTGGCCGACAAGGAAGCCGCCGAAATGCAGGTGCTGCAGGCCTACCTGCCCGCGCGCATGGATGCCGAAGCCGTGCTGGCCGCCGTGCGCGCGCTGGTCGAGCAGCTGGGTGCCAAGGGACCGGGCGACATGGGCCGCGTGATGGCCGCCGCCAAGGCGCAGTTCGCCGGCAAGGCCGAGATGGGCCAGGTTTCGGCGGCGGTCAAGCAGGCGCTGGCCGGCGGCTGAACAGCTGCTTACAGCTGTTTGCACGGCTGCGGCGCACCGGCGGCGACCCTCGCGCGTTCCACACGGCACAAGGAGATTCCCCCATGGCTGCTGCAACGATCTGGAAGCGCACGGCGCTGGCCGCCCTGTTCGCCGTGCAGGCGCTCGCGGCCTGGGCCCAGGACCCGCCGGGCCGGATCGCCCGGCTGTCGGCGGCCGCGCACGGCGTGGAATGGGCCGCGCCGCAGCAGGCCTGGCAGGCGGCCGACCCGAACTGGCCGCTGGCCCGGGGCGACCGGCTGCGCGTGTCGCCCGGCAGCCGCGCCGAGCTGCATGCAGGCGCCCATGCATTGCGGCTGCAGGGGCCGGCCGAACTCGAGTTCACGGCCCTGGACGCGGACGAGCTGCGGCTGACGCTGCGGCAGGGCAGCCTGAACCTGCAGGTGCGTGAACGCGCGCCCGGCGAGCGCATCGAGGTCGATACCCAGAATCTGGCCCTGCTGGTCGAATCGCCCGGCGAGTTCCGCGTCGACGTCGATGCCGCCGGCGGCACGACCCGCGTGCTGGCGTACGCCGGCAGCGCCCAGCTGTTCGGCGAGAACGGCGAATCGGCCATGCTGCCCCCGGCCCGCCAGGCGCGCTATGCCGGCCGCGACCTCGCCGCCGTCGACCAGCGCGGCGCCGGCCCGCGCGACGGCCTGGACCAGTGGGCCGCCGACCGGCGCCTGGCGGAGGACCGTTCCGTCAGCGCCCAGTACCTCTCGCGCGAGACCATCGGCTACCAGGAACTCGACGCCTACGGCGAATGGGCCAGCGACGCGCAGTACGGCGCCGTCTGGTACCCGCGCGTCGCCAGCGCGGACTGGGCGCCGTACCGCCACGGCCAGTGGCGCTGGATCGCGCCCTGGGGCTGGACCTGGATGGAGGACGCGCGCTGGGGCTTCGCGCCCTTCCACTACGGCCGCTGGGTGCAGATCGGCCCGCGCTGGGCCTGGGCGCCCGGCCCGCGGACCTCGCGGCCCAGCTTCGCCCCCCGGCCGCCACCCGGTTTCGCCGGGCCGCCGCCGGGCGGAGCCATGCGCCCCGGCGGGCCGCCGCCCTTCCACGGCACCTCACGCGAACGCCCGCCGCCGCCAGGCCTGGGGTTGCCGCCGCCGTCGCCCGGCCTGGTCTCGAACGTGGAAGAGCAGCAGCGCCGCATGCGCTGGCAGCGGGAACAACAGCAGCGTGAGGAACAGCGCCGCCAGCAACAGGTGCAGGACGACCTGAATCGCCGCCACGAGCAGATCCGCCGGGACCAGCTGCAGCGCGAGTCCTTCATGCGCCAGCACCAGCGCACGCTGCAGGAGCAGCAGCCGGACCCGATGTGGCGGCAGCGGCAGCAGATGGACCGGCCGCCGCCCGGCCCGCCGGACCCGCAGCGCCAGCACGAGCGCTTCATGCGCGAGCAGCAGCGTGCACAACGCGAGCTGCAGCGCCCGCCGATGCAGCAGCCGCTGCCGCGCGACAACGCGCAGCCGGACCGCCGCCCGCCCTGGCGGCGCGAGCCCTGAGGCGCGTCAGGAGCCGGCGACCTTCATGCGCTCGACCAGCACCGAGCCCACCGTCTTGGCACCGTAGTTGTAGGCATCGGCACCGATCGCGGCGATGCCGCGGAACATCTCCTGCAGGTTGCCGGCGATCGTGATCTCCTCGACCGGGAAGGCGATCTCGCCGTTCTCGACCCAGAAGCCGCTGGCGCCGCGCGAGTAGTCGCCGGTCACGTAGTTCACGCCGTGGCCCATCAGCTCGATCACGAACAGGCCGCGGCCCAGCTTGCGCAGCATGGCGGGCAGGTCGTCGCCCGGCTGGGTCAGGCGCGAGCGCAGTTCCAGGTTGTGCGAACCGCCGGCATTACCGGTGGTGCGCATGCCCAGCTTGCGCGCCGAATACGTGGACAGGAAATAGCCCTGCACGCGGCCGTCCTCGACCACCTTGCGCGGCGCCACGCGCACGCCCTCCTCGTCGAACGGCAAGCTGCCCTTGCCGCGCGGGACGAAGGGATCTTCCAGCAGTTCGATGTGCTCCGGGAACACCGGCTTGCCCAGCGCATCGACCAGGAAGCTGCTGCGCCGGTACAGCGCGCCGCCGCTGACGGCCTGCACGAAGGCGCCCAGCAGGCCGGCCGCCAGCGGCGACTCGAACAGCACCGGGCATTCGGTGGTGGGGATCTTGCGGGCGTTCAGCCGCGACAGCGCACGCTCGGCCGCATAGCGGCCCACGGCCTGCGGCGAGGCCAGCTCGTCGGCGCAGCGCATCGAGCTGTACCAGGCGTCGCGCTGCATGCGCTCGCCCCGGCCCGCGATCGGCGCGACCGAGATCGAATGCCGCGAACTCGCGTAGCCGCCGCGGAAACCCGAGCTGTGGCCCGCGAAGAAGTGCGACTGCTGGGCCGAGACGCCGGCGCCCTCGCTGTTGGTGATGCGCTTGTCGGTCGCGAACGCGGCGGCCTCGCACTGCAGCGCCAGCTCGGCCGCGCCTTCGGAATCGATGGCCCAGGGGTGGAACAGGTCCAGGTCGCGCTGCTCGGTGGCCATGTCCCCGGGGTCGGGCAGGCCGGCCGCCGGGTCTTCGGCGGTGAAGCGCGCGATGTCGTAGGCGGCCTGCACGGTCTGGCGGATCGCCGCGGACGAGAAGTCGGAGGTGCTGGCATTGCCGCGGCGCTTGCCGACGTAGACCGTCACGCCCAGCGACTTGTCGCGGTTGCGCTCGACCGTCTCCAGCGCGCCCTTGCGCACCGAGACCGACAGGCCGCAGCCCTCGGAGGCCTCGGCGCCCGCGTCCGTCGCGCCGATCGTCTTCGCGTGGCGGAGGGCCTGTTCGACCAGGTCTTCGAAGAAGGCGCGGCTGTAGGAGAAGCCGCTGTCTGCGCGCTGGGCGCTCGGGGTGTCGTTCATGGCGGCGGCTATGATACTTGGCACACCTCCGGTGCATGGGCCGCCTCGACAAGCCCTTCGATCCCCACCATCCAATGTCCCGTAAACCCAAGAAAGGCTACTTCGTGCGCGGCCAGTTCGTGGCCGAAGGCAGCGAGCTCGACCTGCAGCTCAAGGCCGAAAGCAAGGGCGCCGAAGGCACCAGCCGCACCGACCAGAAGCGCGAGAGCGAGGCGCTGCAGGCGCTCGGCGAAGCCCTGCTGGAACTGCGCGCCGACCGGCTGGAACGCCTGGCGCTGCCCGACAAGCTGGCCGAGGCGCTGGCCGAACTGCGCCGCATCACGGACTTCGAAGGCCGGCGCCGCCAGCTGCAGTTCGTCGGCAAGCTGATGCGCCGGCTCGAGGACGAGACCGTGGCGCAGATCCGCCAGGCGCTGGACGAGCAGCGCGCCGGCCCGGCGCACGAGGTCGCGCTGCTGCACGAAGCCGAGCAATGGCGCACCGCGCTGCTGGACGACGAGGCCGCGCTCGGCCGCTGGCTGGAGCGGTTCCCGGCCACCGACGCCCAGCAGCTGCGCGCGCTGGTGCGCCAGGCCCGCAAGGACCGCGCGCCCGAGAAGCCCGGGCAGGCCCCGCGCCACGGCCGCGCCTACCGCGAGATCTTCCAGCTGCTGCGCACGCAACTGAACCAACACGAGGACGAGGATGAGCAGCCCCACGGCGACGACGCTTGAGACCGCCCGGGTCGGCCTGGTCTCCATCAGCGACCGCGCCGCGGCCGGCGTCTACACGGACCAGGGCCTGCCCGCGCTGCGCCACTGGCTCGGGCGCGCGCTGAAGAACCCGCTGCACTTCGACGAACGCCTGATCCCCGACGAGCAGGCCGGCATCAGCGCCACGCTGGTCCAGCTGGTCGAGGCCGGCTGCCACCTGGTGCTGACCACCGGCGGCACCGGCCCGGCGCCGCGCGACGTGACGCCCGAGGCCACGCTGGCGGTGGCCGACCGGGAGCTGCCGGGCTTCGGCGAGCAGATGCGCCAGATCGGCCTCGCCTTCGTGCCCACGGCCATCCTGTCGCGCCAGGTCGCGGTGGTGCGCGGGCGCTGCCTGATCATCAACCTGCCGGGCCAGCCCAAGTCGATCCAGGAGACGCTGGAAGGCCTGAAGGACGCGCAGGGCATGCCACGGGTGCCCGGCATCTTCGCGGCCGTGCCGTACTGCATCGACCTGATCGGCGGCCCCTGGCTGGAAACGCACGAGGCGGTCTGCGCGGCGTTCCGCCCCAAGTCCGCGCGCCGCCCCGCGCCCGCCTGAGCGCCCGGGCGAGTTGCCCTACTTGCCGACCAGCTGCGACAGCTTCTCGGCCTCGAAGCACTGGCTGCGCGCGGCCTCCGCCGGCACGCAGTCGCCTTCGCGCCGGGCCGCCAGCTTCTCGATCGCCTGCCACAGCAACGCGATCTGCTGGTCCTGCGCGGCGGCGCTGTCGATCAGGCCGCGCATGGCCTGGCCCATCGGATCGTCCTCGCGCGTGACGCCGTAGGCCGAGAAGCGCGGCGCCGACATGGCGGCATCGCCGCTGGCCTCGTCGGCCTTGGGCAGGATGATGCGCGCCGGAATGCCCACGGCCGTCGCGCCGGCCGGCACCGGCTTGATGACGACGGCGTTGGCGCCGATCTTCGCGCCGTCGCCCACGGTGAAGCCGCCCAGCACCTTGGCGCCGGCGCTGACCACCACGTCGCGGCCCAGCGTGGGATGGCGCTTGGCGCCCTTGTACAGGGACGTGCCGCCCAGCGTGACGCCCTGGTAGATGGTGCAGCCGTCGCCGATCTCCGCCGTCTCGCCGACGACCACGCCCATGGCATGGTCGAAGAACACGCGCTCGCCGATCCGCGCGCCGGGATGGATCTCGATGCCGGTCAGCCAGCGCGAGAACAGCGAGATCATGCGGCCCGGCCACTTGAGCCCGTGCGTCCAGCACCAGTGCGCCGGGCGGTGCAGCATCACCGCGTGCAGGCCCTGGTAGCAGGTCAGCACCTCCCACGCGGTGCGTGCGGCGGGGTCGCGCTCCAGGATGCAGCGGATGTCGTTGCGCAGGCGGGAGAACAGCATCGGGGAAGTCTAGCCTTTCGCCTTCGCCGCCGTTTGCAGCACGGCTTTGGCGATGCCGCGCAGGATGTGGATCTCCTCCTCGGCCGGCTGCGCACGGTTGACCAGCTGGTTCAGCCGCGGCATCAGCTTCTTCGGCGCGGCCAGGTCCAGGTAGTCCAGCGCCACCAGCGCCTCGCGCCAGTGCTGCAGCATGCCGGCCACCTGGCGCGCATCGGCCGGCCGGGCCGCTGGCACGGCCGGCGCCACGGCATGGCCGCCCAGCGCCATGCGCCATTCGTAGGCCAGCACCTGGATCGCCGCCGCCAGGTTCAGCGAGCCGAAGGCCGGGTTGGTCGGGATGCTCAGCGCCACGTGGCAGCGGTAGACGTCCTCGTTGGCCATGCCGAAGCGCTCGGAGCCGAACAGGAAGGCCACGCCGGCCGGCCGTGCCCCGGCTCCGGCGGCGACCAGGGATGCCAGGTGCTCGCGCGGCGCGCGCGTGGGCGGGCCGAAGTCGCGCGGCGTCATCGCCGTGGCGCACAGGTGGTCCATGCCGTCCAGCGCCTCGTCCAGCGTGTCGACGATGCGCGCGTTCTCCAGCACGTCCAGCGCACCGCTGGCGCGCTGGACGGTTTCCTGCCGGCGCAGCACGTTGGGCCAGCGCGGCGCCACCAGCACCAGGTCGTCGAAGCCCATGACCTTCATCGCGCGCGCGGCGGCGCCCACGTTGCCGGCATGGCTGGTGCGGATCAGGACGAATCGGGTGCGCATGGCGTCGAACGGGGCCCTCGGTAGAATCCCGCGATTCTCGCCGGCCTGATCGCAGGCCGCCCCGCCCTCCTGCTCCTCCCACAATCCATGTCGTTCAACCTGCACCCCATGCTCAACGTGGCCGTCAAGGCCGCCCGCGCCGCCGGCGCCATCATCAACCGCGCCGCGCTGGACGTCGAAGCCGTGCGCGTGTCGCAGAAGCAGGTGAACGACTTCGTGACCGAGATCGACCAGGCCAGCGAGGCCGCGATCATCGAGACGCTGCTGACGGCCTACCCCGGCCACGGCATCTGGGCCGAGGAATCGGGCAAGGCGCACGGCGCCCAGGATTCGGACCACGTCTGGATCATCGACCCGCTGGACGGCACCACCAACTTCATCCACGGCTTCCCGTACTACTGCGTCAGCATCGCGCTGGCGGTCAAGGGCCGGGTGGAGCACGGCGTGGTCTACGACCCCACGCGCAACGACCTGTTCACCGCCACGCGCGGCCGCGGCGCCTACCTGAACGACCGCCGCATCCGCGTCTCGCGCCGCACGCGGCTGGGCGAATGCCTGGTCTCCACCGGCTTTCCGTTCCGCCCCGGCGACAACTTCAAGGAATACCTGTCCATGATGGGCGACGTGATGCAGCGCACGGCCGGCGTGCGCCGCCCCGGCGCCGCCGCGCTGGACCTGGCCTACGTCGCCGCCGGCTACAGCGACGGCTTCTTCGAGAAGGGCCTCTCCCCCTGGGACGTGGCGGCCGGCTCGCTGCTGGTGACCGAGGCCGGCGGCCTGATCGGCAACCTCTCCGGCGAGGCCGATTTCCTGGAGCAGCGCGAATGCCTGGCCGGCAACCCGCGCATCTACGGCCTGCTGGTCGGCCTGCTGGGCAAGTACAGCAAGTTCGCCCCGGCCGGCGAGAAGGCGGCCGTGCGGCAGAAGCTGTCGCTGGGCGGCGGCGACGGCGGCGAGGCGATCGATGCGCCGGACGCCGGCGCCGCGGGTGCCGACGGCGACGGTGGGAACGGCGGCGGCGACGGCGACTGACGCGCGCTACAGCACCAGCAGCGCGCGGAAGTCGTTGACGTTGGTGTTGGTCGGCCCGGTGACGACCAGGCCGCCCAGCGGCTGGAAGTAGCCGTAGGCGTCGTTGCGGTCCAGGTAGGACGCGATCTTCATGCCCTGGGCCTCGGCGCGTGCCAGCGTGTCGGGGCCGACGTAGGCGCCGGCGTTGTCCTCCACGCCGTCGATGCCGTCGGTGTCCGCCGCCAGCCCGTGCACGCCGGCCTGCCCCTGCAACGCCAGCGCCAGGCCCAGGCAGAACTCGCCGGCCCGTCCGCCGCGCCCGCGCGGCGTGCCGGGCGGCTGCGGCCGCACCGTGACCGTGGTCTCGCCGCCGGACAGGATCACGCAAGGCCGCGCGAACGGCTGGCCGCGCAATGCCACCGCGCGCGCCAGCGCCGCGTGCACCTTGCCGACCTCGCGCGATTCGCCCTCGATCTCGTCGGACAGGATGTGGGCCGCGATGCCCGCCGCGCGCGCGGCCTCGGCCGCCGCTTCCAGCGACTGCTGCGGCGTGGCGATCATGCGCAGTTCGTGGCCCTCGAACAGCGCGTCGCCGGGCTTGGGCGTCTCCAGCTGCCCGCCCTGCAGCAGCGCCAGCACCGGCCCGGGCACCTCGATTTGGTAGCGCGCGAGGATCGCCAGCGCGTCGGCGCAGCTGCTGGCGTCCGGCACCGTCGGGCCGCTGGCGATGATGGACGGGTCGTCGCCCGGCACGTCGCTGATCGTCAGCGTGACCACGCGCGCCGGCCCGCAGGCCGCCGCCAGCCGGCCGCCCTTGATGCGCGAGAGGTGTTTGCGCACGCAGTTCATCTCGGCGATGCTGGCGCCGCTTTCCAGCAGCGCCTTGTTGATGCGCTGCTTGTCCGCCAGCGCCAGGCCCTCGGCCGGCAGCGTCAGCAGCGCCGAGCCGCCGCCGGAGATCAGGCACAGCACCAGGTCGTCCGCGGTCAGCCCCTCGGTCAGCGCCAGCATGCGCTGCGCGGCGGCCAGGCCGGCCGCATCCGGCACCGGGTGCGCGGCCTCGACCAGCTCGATGCGCTGCGGCAGTCCCGCGGGCCGCGGCGGAACGTGGTGATAACGCGTGACCACCAGGCCGGACAGCGGCGCCTCGGCCGGCCACAGCGCTTCCAGCGCCTGCGCCATCGCGCCGCCGGCCTTGCCGGCGCCCAGCACCAGCGTGCGGCCGCGCGGCGGCTCGGGCAGCGCGGCGCCCATGCTGTGCAGCGGCAGCGCGCGCCGGACGGCGACCTGGTAGAGGTGTTCGAGGAAGCCTCGGGGATCTTCGTTAGGATGGGGTGCGGTCATGCCAATGTCTCCGGAAGCCGCATTCTGACGCGGCGGCGATGCACCGTCCCCGCCCGCGCGCCACGAAGGACCGACATGCCCCAGCCGACCCTGCTGATCCGCGACGCCCGCTGCATCGCTACGATGGATGACGCGCACCCCGAATGGCGCGACGCCTCGCTGCTGGTGCGCGGCCACGCGATCGAGGCCATCGGCCCCGCCGACGCGCTGCCGCGGCAGGCCGACGAGGTCATCGACGCGCGCGGCATGCTGGTGGTGCCGGGCCTGGTCAACACGCACCACCACATGTTCCAGAGCCTCACGCGCGCGCTCCCCGGCGTGCAGGACGCCGAGCTGTTCTCCTGGCTGCGCGGGCTCTATCCGGTCTGGGCCGGGCTGACGCCGGAGATGGTGTTCGTCTCCACGCAGCTGGCCATGGCCGAGCTGCTGCTGTCGGGCTGCACCACCAGCAGCGACCATCTCTACATCTACCCCAACGGCGTGCGGCTGGACGACAGCATCGCCGCCGCCCGGCAGATCGGCATGCGCTTCGTCGCCACGCGCGGCGCCATGAGCGTGGGCGCCTCGCAGGGCGGGCTGCCGCCGGACAGCGTGGTCGAGCGCGAGGAGGCGATCCTGCGCGACACCGAGCGCGTGATCCAGGCCTTCCACGACCCGGCGCCGGGCGCCATGGTGCAGGTGGCGGTGGCGCCGTGCTCGCCGTTCAGCGTGAGCCGGGAGCTGATGCGCGCCTCGGCCGCGCTGGCGCGCCGGCACGGCGTGCGCCTGCACACCCACCTGGCCGAGAACGACCACGACATCGCCTACAGCCGCGAGAAGTTCGGCTGCACGCCGGCCGAATACGCGCAGGACCTGGGCTGGCTGGGCGAGGACGTCTGGCACGCCCACTGCGTCAAGCTCGACGCGCCCGGCATCGCGCTGTTCGCGGCCACGCGCACCGGCGTCGCGCACTGCCCGTGCAGCAACATGCGGCTGGCCTCGGGCATCGCGCCGGTGCGGCGCATGCTGGACGCCGGCGTGCCGGTCGGCCTGGGCGTGGACGGCTCGGCCAGCAACGACGGCGCGCACCTGGTGAACGAGGCACGCCAGGCCCTGCTGCTGGCGCGCGTGGGCCGCAGCCTGGAACCCTTCGGCTGCGACCACGGCCCGGCCGAGATGACCGCGCGCGACGCGCTGGCGCTGGCCACGCGCGGCGGCGCCCGGGTGCTGGGCCGCACCGACATCGGCCGGCTGGCGCCGGGCCTGTGCGCGGACCTCGCGCTGTTCGACCTCGGCACGCTGGCCATGGCCGGCGGCGCCGTGCACGACCCGGTCGCCGCGCTGCTGCTGTGCGCCAGCCCCCAGGCGGCCTGGACCATCGTGAACGGCCGCGTGGTGGTGCGCGAAGGCCACCTGGCGACCGTGGACGCCGGGCCGCTGGTGGAGCGCCACAACCGGCTGGCGCGCCAGCTGGCCGAAGCCGCGCGCGGCGCCTGAACCGCCGCGGCCACGGCGCTACCGCGTCGGGGCGCCTTCCTGGAACCAGCGGCCGATCAGCGCGCGGTCGGCCTCGGTCATGCCCGTCGCATTGCCCATCGGCATGATCTTCGTGACGACCACCTGCTGGTAGATGTTCTGCGCGTGCTGGGCCACGCCTTCGGCGCTGTCCAGGCGCACGCTCTTCATCTGCACCAGCGCACCGTGGCAGGTGTAGCAATGCTGCTCGAACAGCTTGCGGACCTCGCCGAAGGCCACCGGCGCCGCGGCCGGCCCGGCGGCCGCCGGCGCGGCCGGCTCGGGCTTGAGCCAGCCGACGACCGCGGCCAGCAGCGCCACGCCGAACAGCGCGTACGGCCAGGGATGGCCGGCCTGCCCCAGCTTCCAGCGGTGCCGCACTACGAAGAACTGCCGGATCAGCGCGCCGCCCAGCATGATCAACACCAGCACCAGCCAGTTCTGCGGGTGCGTGTAGGTGAAGCTGTAGTGCCCGCTCAGCATCGCGAACAGCACCGGCAGCGTGAAGTAGGTGTTGTGCACGCTGCGCTGCTTGCCGCGCTGGCCGTGCACCGGATCGACCGGCTGCCCCGCGCGCAGCGCCGCCACGTTCTTGCGCTGGCCCGGAATGATCCAGAAGAACACGTTGGCGCTCATGGTGGTGGCCAGCATCGCGCCCATCAGCAGGAACGCCGCGCGCCCGGCGAACCAGTGGCAGGCCAGCCACGCGGCGAAGCAAGCGAACAGGAAGACCAGAGCGCCGACGATGGCGTCGCCGTTCTTGCGCCGGCCGAACAGCTGGCAGATCGCGTCGTAGACCATCCAGAACACGACCAGGAAGGCCAGCGCCACGCCGATCGCCGCGCCGGGCGACCAGGCCATCTTGTTCTTGTCGATCAGGTAGGTGCTGGCGTTCCACAGATAGGACACCGAGAACAGCGCGAAGCCGCTGAGCCAGGTCGAATAGCTCTCCCAGTACGACCAGTGCAGGTGCTCGGGCAGCTTCCGGGGCGACACCAGGTACTTCTGCATGTGGTAGAAGCCGCCGCCGTGCACGGCCCACTGCTCGCCGCCCACGCCCTTGTCCCGCGCCTCCCGGTCGCCCGGCGGCTCCAGGCTGCTGTCCAGCATCACGAAGTAGAACGACGCGCCGATCCAGGCGATCGCCGTGATGACGTGCAGCCAGCGCAGCAGCAGG
Source organism: Pseudorhodoferax sp. (assembly GCF_047601025.1). Lineage (NCBI taxonomy): Bacteria > Pseudomonadati > Pseudomonadota > Betaproteobacteria > Burkholderiales > Comamonadaceae > Pseudorhodoferax > Pseudorhodoferax sp. Next base: position 3,225,523 of record NZ_JASGJZ010000001.1, on the reverse strand, counting down.
TTGGCCCAATCCAGGTAGTAGCTTTCCATCGTGTGTATTCCAGAAGGTCACCGGTCGACGCAATAAGCATGCCGCCGGGACGCCGGCCCGGACCGGGTTGGTTAGACTGCGCGCCCATGCCCCTGCCCACCTCCTGGCGCCGCCTGTGGACCGGCGCCGCCGCGGCCCTGCTGGCCGCCTGCGCGCCGCTGAAGCCCTCGTCCCCGCCGCCCGCCGCGCCGCCGGGCGCACCGGACCGCGCCGCGCCAGCGGCGGGACGCGCGGCCGCGCCGCGCCCGTCGGCCGCCGGCACCGCCCGTGAATACCGCCGGGACGCCGCCACCCATCTGTACGCGCTGAACGCCACGCGCATCTACCCCGGCAAGCTGCCGCCCATGCTGTACGCCGTGGCCGTGCTGGAGGTCGACCTCGACCGCGACGGCGGCATCCGCCGCCTGAACTGGCTGCGTGCGCCGCGCCACGCCCCCGAGGTCGTGCGCGAGATCGAGCGCACCGTGCGCGAGGCCGCGCCGTTCCCGAAAGCGGTGCGCCTGGGCGCCGTGCGCTACGTGGACACCTGGCTGTGGGACCGCAGCGGCCGGTTCCAACTGGATACGCTGAGCGAGGGCCAGCTGTAGCGTCCGCAAGATCCACCGTCCACGGCCGCTGGATCAGCGCTGTATACGAACCGGGATGCAGCTATGATCCGCGCCATGGACCACACCGGAACCAACACCACCACCATCGTCGATGCGCTGACCAAAGCGATCGTGGAGCACCGGCTGCATCCCGGCACCAAGCTGGCCGAGCAGAAGCTGGCCGACCACTTCGGCGTCTCGCGCACGCTGGTGCGCCAGGCCCTGTTCCAGCTGTCGCAGAACCGGCTGATCCGGCTGGAGCCGGCGCGCGGCGCCTTCGTGGCCGCGCCCTCGGTCGCCGAGGCGCGCCAGGTCTTCGCCGTGCGCCGCATGCTGGAGGCGGAGATGACCCGCGCCTTCGTGCGCGAGGCCACGCCCGCGCGCATCAAGGCCCTGCGCGAGCACCTGGCCCGCCAGAAAGCCGCGCTCAAGGAGCACAAGGACGCCGCCCAGCGCATCGAACTGGCCAGCGACTTCCACCTGCAGATGGCCCGGCTGCTCGACAACGACGTGCTGGTGCAGATGATGGTCGAGCTGCTGTCGCGCTGCTCGCTGATCACGCTGATGTACCAGCAGGACAACGTCCCCGAGCCAGCCGACGACGAGCACGAGGCCCTGCTCGACGCCATCGCCGAGCGGCAGGAAGAGCGCGCGGTGCAGCTGATGGAGCAGCACCTGCTCAAGCTCGAAGGCGCGCTGACCTTCGACCGCAAGATCCCGAGCAACGACATCTCGATGGCGCTGGCCTGAGCGCCGGCAGCTCCTGCGTTCACGCCTACACTGGCGCCCGCCGGCCCGCGCGTGTCCGGCGCATTCCACAACGAAGGAGCACCATGCCGATCCGCCCGAGCCTCCTGGCCGCCAGCTTGGCGCTGGCCCTGGCCAGCCTGACCGCCTGCCAGACCCCCCCGCCCACCGAAGCCGCCGCGGCGCCCGTGGCGGTCACGCCGGTCGCCACGCCGGCCGTCGCGCCCTTCGTGCCGTCCGCGGCGCAGGCCGCTGCCGCCGCCTACGACTTCGACATGGACGTGTTCCACCCGGTGGTGGCGCGCAACGGCATGGTCGCGACCGAGCAGGAACTGGCCACGAAGATCGGCCTGGACGTGCTGAAGGCCGGCGGCAACGCGGTGGACGCCGCCGTGGCCGTGGGCTTCGCGCTGGCCGTGGCGCTGCCGAACGCCGGCAACATCGGCGGCGGCGGCTTCATGGTCGTGCACGACGCCAAGAGCGGCAAGAACGTGGCGCTGGACTTCCGCGAGGTCGCGCCGCAGGGCGCCTCGCGCGACATGTACCTGGACGCCAAGGGCAACGTGGTGGACGGCAAGTCGCTCTACACCCACTACGCCGTCGGCGTGCCCGGCACCGTGGCCGGCATGGCGCACGCGCTCAAGGCCTGGGGAACGATGCCGCTGTCGCGCGTGGTCGCGCCGGCCGCCGCGCTGGCCGACAAGGGCTTCCCGGTCAGCGAGACGCTGGCCAAGATCCTGGAGCAGGAACAGAAGAACATGGGCAAGTGGCCCGCCACGCGCGCGATCTTCTGGAAGAACGGCGCGCCGCTGAAGACCGGCGACCTGCTGGTGCAGAAGGACCTGGCGCGCTCGCTGCGGCTGATTGGCCAGCAGGGCCCCAAGGTCTTCTACGAAGGCGAGATCGCGCGCAGGATCGCGGCCGAGACGGCGCCGCACGCCGGCGCCGTCACGCTGCAGGACCTGCGCGACTACAAGGTCGCGCTGCGCGAGCCCACGGTGGGCACCTACCGCGGCTACCAGATCGCCACCATGCCGCCGCCCTCCTCCGGCGGCCCGCACCTGGTGCAGATCCTGAACATGCTGGAGCAGTGGCCGCTGTCGCAATGGGGCGCGGGCAGCGCCAACACCATCCACTACATGGCCGAGGCCAGCAAGCTCGCCTACGCCGACCGCTCCGAGTACCTGGGCGACCCGGACTTCGTGAAGGTGCCCGAGAAGGGCCTGACCTCCAAGAAGTACGCCGCCCAGCTCGCCGCCACGATCGACCCGAACAAGGCGCGCGCGGCCGCCGGCATCAAGCCCGGCCAGCCGCAGCCCTATGAGAGCGACCAGACCACGCACTACTCGGTCGTGGACAAGGCCGGCAACGCGGTCGCCGTGACCTACACGCTGAACACCAACTTCGGCAGCGGCATCGTGGCCGCCGGCACCGGCATCGTGCTGAACAACGAGATGGACGACTTCTCGGCCAAGCCGGGCGTGGCCAACGCCTACGGCCTGGTCGGCGGCGACGCCAACGCCGTGGCCGCGAAGAAGCGCCCGCTGTCCTCGATGACGCCGACCATGGTGCTCAAGGACGGCAAGCCCGTGCTGGTCACCGGCAGCCCCGGCGGCGCGCGCATCATCACCACCGTGCTGCAGACCGTGGTCAACACCATCGACTTCGGCATGAACCCGGCCGAGGCCGCCGCCGCGCCGCGCGTGCACCACCAGTGGACGCCGGACGAGCTGCGCGTCGAGAAGGGCCTGTCGCCGGACACGCTCGGCATCCTGCGCCAGCGCGGCCACAACATCGCGCTGAAGGCCTCGATGGGCCGCACCCAGACCATCCAGATCCGCGACGGCATGCTGTACGGCGCCTCCGATCCGCGCAATCCGGACGGCAGGACGCTGGGGTACTGATCGGACCGCACCCGCCAGAGCCACCTGCCCAGGTGGCTTTTTCTTGTGGCCGAGACGGCGCCATTTCCTATGCTCGATCTCAAGCGCTGTCTCGGCGCACTAGGGTGAAGCCGATATCACGTGTCCGCACCGCCGGCTGATGCCCTTCGGCGCGGTCCATGATCCACCGGGCGGCCTGCTCGCCAATGGCCGTGCCATCGATACGGATGGTGGTCAGTGCGGGCGCGAGGTCGCGCGCGAAGCCGAGGTCGCCGAAACCGACCACGGCCACATCGTCCGGCACGCGCAGCCCGCGTTCCCGTGCTTCTGTCACGACACCCCAGGCGGCCAGATCGGTGCTGCAGAAAACGGCGTCGGTCCCAGGATGGGCATCCAGCAGTCGGACGGCCGCTGCCCGAGCCGCGCCGAGCGTAACGGGCGCTGCCGCCTGCTCGACTGGCAGTGACGCCGCGTCGCCATCCAGTAGCCCCAGCACGGCCAGTCTTTCGGCGTAGGTTCGGCGGCGCTGGCCGGCGCGCGGGTCATCACCAGTTACCAGGCTTGGTCGCCGCCGGCCCAGGCCGGCAATGAAGTCAGCGACCTGCGCCCCCACAGCGCCGTGCGAAAAGCCGATCAGCATGTCCACGGGCTCCGACGTGAGATCCCAGGTTTCGACAACTGGAATACCGGTAGCCTTCAGCCGGGCACGGGCCATAGGAGACTGCACGATGCGTGTCAGCACGATCCCATCGGGCCGGCGGCTGATCAGGTTTTCCAGCAACTGGACTTCATCAGCGTCGTTGTATCCGCTCTCGCCAAGCATCAACTGGTAGCCGCGCTGACCCAGTGTCTGGCTCAGTGACTGAAGGGTTTCCAGGAATACCGGTCCGCCGATCGTGGGCACCAGCGCCGCCACCAGCCGGCTGCGGCCCGAGGCTAGGGCGCCCGCCAGCCGATCAGGCACATATCCCGCCTCCGCGATCGCATGGCGTACCCGGGCAAGCGTCGCCGGCGGTACCGATTCGGGCGTATTGAGAACACGCGAAACCGTCTGGGCTGAAACCTCGGCCAGCCGCGCCACATCGGCCAGGGTGACGCGACCGGTACCGCGTCGCCGGCGTCGCGTCGCCAGCGGGATCTCGACGGAAGGCTCAGAGGGATAGGACATGCGCAGATCGGAAAAGCCATCACGATAACCGCTCGCGATCGCACGCCGCCCCAAACGACAGCACCAGGGTTTCCACCTATCACATCCATATCTGTTAGCGCTAAAAATTAGCGCTAACAGATATTTTCAATCCTGCTCTGAAAGGCTGTCGTGCTCACCAATACCCAAGGCGTCTACATCGTCACCCAGACTCCATTTCAAGCCGATGGCGGGTTGGATCTGCCCAGCATCGACACGCTGGTGGACTTCTACGCGCGCCACGGCGCCGATGGGTTCACCGTGCTGGGCGTTGCCGGCGAAGCGGCCAAGCTGACACCGGACGAAGCAATGGCTGTGGCGCGCCGTTTCATCGGGCGCGCGAACGGCAAGCCCGTCATCGTCGGTGTGAGCAATCCCAGCGTAGCGCAGCTCGGCGAGCTGACGGCCCGTGTCATGGACGCTGGCGCCTCCGGAGTCATGATCGCGCCACCGTCCGGCCTAAAAACGGAGGAAGAGCTGTTCAGCTACTTCGCGGGGGTGTTCGCGCGGATCGGCAACGTGCCGACAGTACTGCAGGACTTCCCTTTCTCCACGGGCGTGTGGATGTCCGTGGCTTCCATCGCCCGGCTGGTGCAAGAGTTCCCGCAGATTCAGGTACTCAAAGAGGAAGACCTGCCGAGTATCACCAAGGTTACGCGGCTGCGCGAAGCCCTGCCGCGACGCATCGCCATCCTGACAGGCAACAACGCGATGTTTCTACCACTGGAGATGGGTCGCGGCATCGACGGGCCAATGGCTGGCTTCTCGCATCCGGAAATGCTGTCTCAGGTGTACCGCCTGCATCGTGAAGGCAAAGTGGAAGAAGCCCATGCCGTCTTCGACACCTACCTGCCGCTACTCAGCTACGAGAACCAGAGCCAATGGGGCGTAGCGGTGCGCAAGGAAGTGCTGCGGCGGCGCAGCGCCATCGCCTGCGCCGCCATGCGCCAGCCGGGCCCGCGCCTGACAGCCACTGATCTGAGTGAAGTGGATCTGCTGCTGCTGCAACTGCAGCGGCGCCTGCACGGCTGAGCCGGAACCTTGCCCTTTCCGCTCACGACACCCTCAAGGAGACTATTCATGTTGCGTTTCACTTCTCGCCGCTCCCTGCTTCTGCGCAGCGCCCTGGGCGCAGGTTTTGTCCTGACCGGCCTGATGGGCCAGCCGATGGCCTGGGCACAGGCCCCCTGGCCTGACCGGCCCATTCGCCTGGTCGTCCCGTTCGCTGCTGGAGGCAACACCGACATCGTCGCACGCCTGATCGCACCGGACCTGGCCAAGCTGCTGGGCCAACCCGTGCTCGTGGACAACAAACCCGGCGCAGGTGGCAACCTGGCTGCCGATGCGGTGGCCAAGGCTGCACCCGATGGATACACCCTGCTGATGGGCACGGTGGGCACGCAGGCCATCAACCCCAGCATCTACCGCAAGATCTCTTTCGGGCTGGAGGACTTTGCCCCGATCACGTTGATCGCTTCGGTGCCCAACGTGCTGGTGGTCAACGAGAAGAACCCTGCCCGCACCGTCTCGGAACTGGTCGCCAACGGCAGAGAACACCCCCTGACCTTCGCTTCCTCGGGCGCGGGCTCGTCCATTCATCTATCTGGCGAACTGTTCAAGTCCATAACCAAACTGGACATGACACACGTGCCCTATCGCGGCAGTGCGCTGGCTTTGACCGACCTGATGGGCAGACAGTTCGACTTGATCTTCGACAACCTACCGACCTCGCTGCCGCACATCCAGAGCGGCAAGCTGCGCGCACTGGCCGTCACCAGCGCCATGCGGACCATGCAATTGCCCGACGTGCCCACCATGATCGAGTCGGGCTTCCCCAACTTCGAACTGGGATCCTGGTTCGGCGTGCTCGCGCCAGCCGGCACACCGCAGCCGATCATCGACAAAGTCGATGCCGGTATCCAGCGGATCGCCAACCAGCCAGCCTTCGAGAAGCGACTGGTGGAACTCGGGGCGCAACGCCTGATCAAGGGCCCGGCGGACTTCCAAGCCTTCATCGTCTCTGAACACAGGAAGTGGGGTGCCGTGGTCAAAGCCTCGGGTGCCTCACTCGACTGAGCATCGCCATGGACAACCCGCTTGATCTCGGCAGCCTGCGAGCCGCCTTCTCCGGCCGCCTGCTGGACAACACCGACGACATGGCGCCCTTCCTGACCGACTACCGAGGACGCTTCACAGGCCGCGCACTGGCAGTCGTGCTACCGGACAGCGCGACAGACGTAGCGGCCGTGGTGCGCTGGTGCGCAACCCACCGCATGGCCGTCGTACCTCAGGGCGGGAATACCGGCCTGGTCGGTGGTGGCGTGCCCAACGAAACCGGACAGAGCGTATTGCTGTCGCTGCAGCGCATGCAACGCGTGCTGGAGATCGATCCGCTCAACAACACGCTGACCGTACAAGCCGGATGCATCCTGGCCAACGTCCAGGAAGCAGCACGCAAAGCGAACCGGCTGTTCCCTCTGAGCCTCGGTGCAGAGGGCAGTTGCACCATCGGAGGCAACCTGGCCACGAACGCCGGGGGCATCCAGGTGCTGCGTTACGGCAACGCACGCGATTTGTGTCTAGGCCTGGAGGTGGTGACAGCCGACGGACACATCTGGAACGGCCTACGCAGCCTGCGCAAAGACAACACGGGCTACGACCTCAAGCAATTCTTCATTGGCTCGGAGGGGACGCTAGGCATCATCACGGCCGCAACGCTCAAGCTGTACCCACAGCCGGCGGCCCAGATGACGGCCTTCGCCGCGGTACCCACGGCGTTCGCTGCGCTCAAGCTCTTCGAATTGGCACAGCGCCGTTTGGCCGCGACGCTCACGGCCTTTGAACTGCTGGACGCGGAATGCGTAGACGTGATCGAGCGCAACTCGCCATGCCGCAAACCGCTACAGGTCGATTCGCCTTTCTACGTACTGCTGGAAAGCAGTGATCCGACGAGCGCTGAACGCGCCACCGAAAACTTCCAGGCGTTGATGGAAGAAGCGATGGAAACCGGCATCGTCAGCGATGCGGCAGTCGCCACCTCGCTGAGCCAATCCGACAGCTTCTGGGCACTGCGCCACCACGTGGCGGAGGCCCAGGCGCGCGAGGGCGAGAATCTCAAACATGACATCTCGCTACCGATCTCGCGCATCCCGCAGTTCATCGAGGAAGCGCGCGCCGCGATCACGGCCAAGGATCCGAGCCTACGCATTATTTCTTTCGGACACATGGGAGATGGCAACCTGCACTACAACATCTCACCGCGCCGTGGTGCGGACGCGGCGGAGTATGCGAGCTTCCGCGCTGGAGAAAAGAAGCTGTCGGCGCTCGTCTACGAAGTCGTGTCATGCCTGAACGGATCGATCTCGGCGGAGCATGGTATCGGTGCCCTCAAGATGAGTGACAACGCCCGCTACAAGACAGCGCTCGAACTGCGGCTGATGGCCGACATCAAGCGCGCCCTGGATCCGCAGGGCGTCTTCAATCCTGGGCGTCTATTCCCGGTCGAACAGCCAGCAAACAACGCGACGCGAAGCTGACACGGGTATCGGCAGACACCTGAACCGCCCCACCACCGACAGCATGCGGAGTCCGGATTGCCGGCCCGGCCGCAGAGCGAATGCAGCCACACCACCGGACAGTGGCACCTGTGTGTGGCAATCGAACGCGGCCGACCACGAAGATGCGCAACGTCTGCTGCCAATACTCATCAGGCGACGACCACCCGCTCCACCACCCGCTCGTCGCCCAGCACGATCAGCGCGAACAGCAGCTCCTCCAGGTTCTGCACCCGCGCCGCCTTGCGCGCCAGCAGCGGCGTGGCCTCGGGGTTCAGCACCACGAAGTCGGCCTCGCTGCCCGGATGCAGGCTGCCGATCACGCCTTCCAGGCCCAGCGCCTGCGCGGCGCCGCCGGTGTGGCGCCACCACAGCTCCGAGGGCGACAGGCTGAGCCCGGGCTTGGTCTGGCCCTCGCGGCCGACGTAGTAGGCCGCCAGCATGGTGTGGAACGGGCTGAAGCTGGTGCCGCCGCCCACGTCGCTGGCCAGGCCGTGGCGCATGGCCTGGCGCTGGGCGCCGTCGAAGTCGAAGAAGCCGCTGCCCAGGAACAGGTTGCTCGTCGGGCTGACGGCCGCGGCCGTCTTCGTGTCGTGCATCAGCGCGCGGTCGGCGTCGTCGAAATGGATGCAGTGCGCATAGACCGCGCGCTCGCGCATCAGCCCGAAGCCGCCGTAGACGTCCAGGTACGAGCGCGCCTGCGGAAACAGCTCTCGCGCCCAGCGCACCTCGTCCCTGTTCTCGGCCACGTGCGAGTGGATCCAGGTGTCGGGGTACTTGGCGGCCAGCTCGCCGGCGCCGCGCAACTGCGCGTCGGTGCTGGTCGGCGCGAAGCGCGGCGTGATCGCGTAGCCCAGGCGGCCCTGGCCGTGCCAGCGGCCGATCAGCGCCTCGGTGTCGGCCAGGCTCTGCTCGGTCGCGTCGCGCACGCCGTCGGGCGAGTGCCGGTCCTGCAGCACCTTGCCGCCGATCATGCGCAGGCCGCGCTTGCGCGCCTCGCCGAAGAAGGCATCGACCGAGGCCGGGTGCGAGGTGCAGAAGGTCAGCGCCGTGGTCACGCCGTGGCGCTGCAGCTCGTCGAAGAAGAAGGTCGCGACCTCGGACGCGTGGGCCGGCTCGGCGAAGCGCGCCTCGGCCGGGAAGGTGTAGTTCTCCAGCCAGGGCAGCAGGCCATCGGCCGGCGCGCCGATGATGTCGGTCTGCGGGAAATGCAGGTGCATGTCGATGAAGCCCGGCGCGATCAGGCGGCCGGGCCAGTGCGTGACGGCCGCCTGCGGATGGCGGGCCGCCACCGCGCGGAACGGCCCGGCGTCCAGCACGCGCTGCACGCCGGCGGCGTCGGGGCCGGCGACCAGCAGGCCGTCCTCGTCGAACAGCGGTCGGCCCTCGGGCGTGAAGCGCAGCAGGCTTGCGCGGTAGGCGTTCATGGCGTCAATGGCCTCCGATGTAGATGAACTTGAACAGGAACACGCCGCCGATGATCCAGACCATCCAGTGCACCTCCTTCGCCTTGCCGGTGAACAGCTTGAGCGCCGCGTAGGCGATGAAGCCGAACGCCAGGCCGTTGGCGATCGAGTAGGTGAAGGGCATGGTCAGCGCGGTCACGGCGGCGGGGATGACTTCGGTCGTGTCGTCCCAGTCCAGCTCGGTCAGGTCGCGCAGCATCAGGCAGGCCACGAAGAATAGCGCGGGCGCGGTGGCATAGGCCGGCACCACGCCGGCCAGCGGCGCGATGAACAGGCAGGCCAGGAACAGCACGGCCACGGTCAGCGCGGTCAGCCCGGTGCGGCCGCCGGCCTGCACGCCGGCGGCGCTCTCCACGTAGGCGGTGGTGCTGGAGGTGCCGAGCAGCGCGCCGGCGAAGATGGCGCCACTGTCGGCCAGCAGCGACCGGTTCAGCCGGTCCATCTTGCCCGGCACCAGCAGGCCGGCGCGCTTGGCCACGCCCATCAGCGTGCCGGTGGCGTCGAACAGCTCGACCAGGAAGAACACCAGGATCACGTTCAGGATGCCCCCGGTCAGCGCGGCCTTCACGTCCAGCTGCAGGAAGGTCGGCGCGATCGAGGGCGGCGCCGAGAAGATGCCGCGGAACTCGTTGCCGGCGAAGAAGAACGAGGCGATGGTCACCGCCACGATGCCGATCAGGATCGCGCCGGGCACCTTCAGCTTGTCCAGCACCGCGATCAGCACGAAGCCCAGCACGGCCAGCACCACCGGCGGCGTGTGCAGATCGCCCAGCGTCACGAAGGTCGCCGGCGAGGCCGCCACGATGCCGGCGCTCTTGAGCGCGATCAGCGCCAGGAACAGGCCGATGCCCACCGTGATCGCGTAGCGCAGCGAATGCGGGATGCCGCGGATGATCAGCCCGCGCAGCCCGAACAGCGTCACCGCCAGGAACAGGCAGCCCGAGACGAACACCGCGCCCAGCGCGGCCTGCCAGGTGAAGCCCATCTTCAGCACCACCACGTAGGCGAAGTAGGCGTTCAGCCCCATGCCGGGCGCCAGCGCGATCGGGTAGTTGGCGTACAGGCCCATGATGGTGGTGCCCAGCGCCGCGATCAGGCAGGTGGCCACGAACACCGCGTCCTTGGGCATGCCGGCGTCGCCCAGGATCGAGGGGTTCACGAAGATGATGTAGGCCATCGTCAGGAAGGTGGTCAGGCCGGCCACCAGTTCGGTGCGCACGGTGGTGCCGTGTTCCTGCAGCTTGAACACGCGTTCGGTCCAGTTCATGGGGTCTCCGTTGGTCTGTCGTTGGGGGTTGGAATCAGGGGGCGGCCGGCGGGCGCAGCGTGGCGGCGACGCCTTTCGTGCGTTCGCGCAGCCAGCGCGCGGCGCTGGACGCGTGCGTGCGCGCATGCCAGAGCTGGTAGTACAGCAGGCGCGGCAGCGGCGCCGGGCAGTCGAGCACGGCCAGCGGCAGCCGGGCCGCGGCGCGCTCGCAGTACTGGCGGCCGGTGGTCAGCACCAGCAGGCTGCCGGCCACCATGTCCGGGATCAGCCCGAAGTGCGCGCAGCGCGCCGCGATGGCGCGCTGGTGGCCCAGCTGGTCGAGCATCTGCTCGATGATGCCGCGCGCGCCCGGGTGCGTGGGCATGGGCGCGATGTGCTCGGCCGCCAGCCATTCGGCCAGGTCCCAGCCGCGGCGCACGGCCGGGTGGCTGCGGCTGACCAGGCAGGCCACCTCGTCGCCGAACAGGCGCGCCATGTGCAGGTCCTCGGGCGGCTCCAGCCAGTTGCCGATCACCAGGTCCACCTCGCCCTGGGCGAGCTGGGCGCGGTAGTCGGCCTCGCGCGAGAGCGCATGGATCTCGATGCGCGCCAGCGGCGCCTGGCGCTTGACCTCGGCCACCAGCCGCGGCAGGAACAGCGGGTCCAGGTAGTCGCTGGCGGCGATGCGGAAGGTGGCGGTGGAGGTCTGCGGGTCGAAGCTGCGTGCCTCGGTGAACAGCATCTCGGCCGCGCGCAGGATGCTGGCGGCCGGCTCGACCATGCGCAGCGCCGCGTCGGTCGGCACCATGCGCCCGCCGCTGCGCACCAGCAGCGGATCGCCGGAGAGTTCGCGCAGGCGCTTGAGCGCGCTGGAGACCGCCGGCTGGTGCATGGCCAGCCGGACCGCCGCGCGCGAGACGCTGCGCTCGGTCAGCACCGTGTGCAGCACGCGGATCAGGTGCAGGTCGATGCGGTCGAACAGCGCCTGCTCGCCCTGCGCGACAGCCCGGGCCGGGCCGGCGGCCTGCGGCGCGACGGCGCGCATCACACGTTCTCAGTCCGGCTGCACGGCGGCCAGCGCGCGCAGGATGGCTTCGCTGGTCGCCGGGGCCGCGAGCGGCGGATCGACGCGGTGCCCGCCCGCGGCCGACACTGCGTCGCGGATCGCGAAGAACACCGAGAACGGCAGCAGCAGCGGCGGCTCGCCGACGGCCTTGCTGCGGTGGATCGAGTCCTCCACGTTCTGGCGGTCGAACAGCCGCACGTTGAACACCGGCGGGCAGTCGTTGGCGGTCGGGATCTTGTAGGTGCTGGGCGCGTGCGTCGTCAGCCGGCCGGTCTCGGGGTGCCAGACCAGTTCCTCCATGGTCAGCCAGCCCATGCCCTGGATGAAGGCGCCCTCGACCTGGCCGATGTCCACGGCCGGGTTCAGCGACTTGCCGACGTCGTGCAGCACGTCGGCGCGCAGCAGCTTCCACTCGCCGGTCAGCGTGTCCACGACGACCTCGCTGACGGCCGCGCCGTAGGCGAAGTAGTAGAACGGCCGGCCGGTCATCGTGTCCTTGTCCCAGGACAGGCCGGGCGTGGCGTAGAAGCCGTCGGACCACAGCTGCACGCGGTCCAGGTAGGCCTCGCCGACGACCACGTCGAAGCCCAGCTCGCGGCCGCCCACCAGCACCTTGTCGTTGGCGAAGCGCACGTCCGCGGCCGCGCCGCCGTGGCGCGCGGCGGCGCAGGCGGCCAGCCGCTCGCGGATCTGGCGCGCCGCGTCCTGCGCGGCCTTGCCGTTCAGGTCGGCGCCGGTGGAGGCGGCCGTGGCCGAGGTGTTGGCGACCTTGGTGGTGTCGGTGGCCGTTACGCGCACGCGCTCGAACGCCACGCCCAGCTCGTGCGCCACCACCTGGGCCACCTTGGTGTTCAGGCCCTGGCCCATCTCGGTGCCGCCGTGGTTCACCAGGATCGAGCCGTCGGTGTAGACGTGCACCAGCGCGCCGGCCTGGTTGAAGTGTTTGACGTTGAAGCTGATGCCGAACTTCAGCGGCGTCAGCGCCAGGCCGCGCTTGAGCACCGGGCTGGCGGCGTTGAAGGCGGCGGCGGCGGCGCGGCGCGCCTGGTAGTCGCTGCTGGCCTCCAGCTCGTCCACCAGCTCGGCGACGATGTTGTCCTGCACGGTCTGGCGGTAGGGCGTCACGTTGCGCTCGCCGATGCCGTAGAAGTTCGCGCGGCGCACGGCCAGCGGGTCGCGGCCCAGGCGGCGCGCGATGCTGTCCAGGATGTACTCGATCGCGATCGCGCCCTGCGGGCCGCCGAAGCCGCGGAAGGCGGTGTTGCTCTGCGTGTTCGTCCGGCCGCAGTAGCCGTGCATGGCGACCTCGGGCAGCCAGTAGGCGTTGTCGAAGTGGCACAGCGCGCGCGTCATCACCGGCGCCGACAGGTCGGCCGAATGCCCGGCGCGCGAGACCATGCTGACCGTGGCGCCGAGGATGCGGCCGTCCCCGTCGTGGCCGATGTCGTATTCGTACCAGAAGCAGTGGCGCCGGCCGGTGACCATGAAGTCGTCGTCACGGTCCAGCCGCAGCTTGACCGGGCGCCTGAGCAGCGTGGCCGCCACGGCCGCCACGCAGGCGAACAGCCCGGACTGCGACTCCTTGCCGCCGAAGCCGCCGCCCATGCGCCGGCATTCCACCTGCACCGCGTGCGCCGGCAGGTGCAGCGCATGCGCGACCAGGTGTTGCATCTCGCTCGGGTGCTGGGTCGAGCAGTGCACGTGCACGGCGCCGCCTTCCTTCGGCAGCGCGTAGCTGATCTGACCTTCCAGGTAGAACTGCTCCTGGCCGCCGACGTCCAGGCTGCCGGTCAGGCGGTGCGGCGCGGCGGCGATCGCGGCGCGGATGCCGGCCTCGTCCAGCCCGCTGCTGCTGCGCACCAGGTGCATCGGCGGCACCACGTAGCGGCCCTGGGCATGGGCCTCGCGCGGCGTCAGCACCGGCTTGGCCGGCTCCACGCGCAGCACCTGCTTGGCCAGCGCGGCGGCGCGGCGCGCCTGCTCGCGCGTGGCGGCGACCACGGCGAACACCGGCTGGCCCAGGTAGCGGATCTCGCCGTCGCACAGGATCGGGTCGTCGTGGACGATGGAACCGCAGTCGTTCGCGCCCGGGATGTCCGCGGCCGTCAGCACGCGCACCACGCCGGGCATGGCGCGCACCGCCTCCAGGTCGATGCCCAGCAGCCGGCCGGCCGCCACCGGCGACAGGCCCAGCGCGCAGTGCAGCGTGCCGGCCAGTTCGGGCAGGTCGTCGATGTAGGTGGCGCCGCCGGCCACGTGCAGCGCGGCCGATTCGTGCGGGCGGCTGATGCCCACGCGCGCGCCGGCCTCGTGGGCGCGCGCCTCGGCCGCCGGGTCCAGGCGCAGCGCGGTGTTGGCGCGGTAGTCGGCAAAGGGCTGCGCGGGCTGCAGCAGGTGCTCGGGGACGGGCTTGTTCATGGTGCGCTCCTTGGTCAGGCCGCCGCGTGCGGCATCACGCTGAACACGTTGGTAGCGCTGGCCGGCAGCGGATCGCCGGCGCGCGTCTCCAGCCACAGCCGCTGCAGCAGGTTCTGCGCGACCTGCAGCCGGTAGGCCGCGCTGGCGCGCATGTCGGACAGCGGCTTGAAATCCTGCGCCAGCGCCTGCCGGGCGGCGCGCACGGTGTCCTCGGTCCAGGGCCGGCCGGCGATCGCGGCCTCGGCCTGGGCGGCGCGCCGGACGGTGGCAGCCATGCCGCCGTAGGCCAGGCGCACGCTCCGCACGGTGCCGCCGTCCAGCTCGATCGCGAAGCCGGCGCACAGGGCCGAGATGTCGCAGTCGAAGCGCTTGCTGATCTTGTAGCCGCGCACCTGGCGCGCGAAGGCCGCCAGCGGCACGGCCAGGCCCTGCACGAATTCGCCGGGCTCCAGCGCGTTCTTCATGTAGTCCAGGTAGAAGTCCGTCAGCGGCAGGCGGCGCACGCGGGCGCCCTGGCGCAGCTCGACCTGCGCGTCCAGCGCCATCAGGATCGGCGGGGCGTCGCCGATCGGCGAGCCGTTGGCCACGTTGCCGCCCATGGTGCCGGCGTGGCGGATCGGCGGCGAGGCGAAGCGCAGCCACACCTCCGCCAGGGCCGGCGCGCGCTGCGCCAGGGCGCGCCAGGCGTCCTCCAGGCTGGCGCCGGCGCCGATGCACAGCTCGCCGCCGCGTTCCTCGATGCGCTTGAGCTCGGCCACGCCGCCCAGGTAGATCAGCTCGCCCACGTCGCGGAACTGCTTGTTGACCCACAGCCCGATGTCGGTCGACCCGGCCAGCAGCCGGGCCTGCGGCCTGGCCAGCCGCAGCGCGGCGAGCTCGTCCAGCGTGGCCGGGGCGTGGAAGTGGTCGGTCCGCGTGCCCTCGCGCGTGGCCAGCGGGGCGGCGTAGTGCAGGCCGGCGGGCCGGCGCAGGCCGTGCAGCGCGGCGGCCACGGCGGCGCGGTCCAGCCGCACGGCCGGCAGCTCGAACATGTGCTGGCCGGCATCGAGGATGGGCCGGTAGCCGGTGCAGCGGCACAGGTTGCCAGACAGGCCGTCGGCCAGCTGCTGGCGCGTGGGCCGGGTGCCGGCCGCCTGGTGCTGCTCGTAGCACTGCCACAGCGACATCACGAAGCCCGGCGTGCAGAAGCCGCACTGCGAGCCGTGGCAGTCCACCATGGCCTGCTGCACCGGGTGCAACGCGGCGCCGGCGCACTGCTCCTGCAGATCCTCGACCGTGAACAGCGCCTTGCCGTCCAGCGTGGGCAGGAACTGGATGCAGGCGTTGCGGCTTTCCAGCCGCAGCGCGCCCTGCCCGTCCAGCTCGCCCAGCACCACGGTGCAGGCGCCGCAGTCGCCCTCGTTGCAGCCTTCCTTGGTGCCGGTGCAGCGCGCATCCTCGCGCAGCCAGTCCAGCACCGAGCGCGTGGTCTGCGGTCCCTGGACCTGCACGATCTCGCCGCGGTGGTAGAAGCGGATGGGCTGGGTGTCGTCGTTCATGGGCTGCGTCATCGTGGGAATGCGGACCTCGTGCGGCCCGGGGGTGGATCGTCACGGTTCCCGCCGGCCGCGGCATACCGGCACCACCATAGTGCATATGCGCGAAGCCGTATGCGAGCCCCGGGTAAACCCGGAAGGCAATGCAGCAATGGCTATGCCAGCGGCGGCGCCTGCAGCAGCAGCTGCGCGGCCACCGCCACGGCGATGACCGCCGGCTCCTTGCCGGTGATGCCCGGCACGCCGATCGGGCAGGTGATGCGCGCCAGTTCTTCCTCGGCGAAGCCGCGCGCCAGCAGCCGGTGGCGGAAGGTGGCCCACTTGGTCTTGCTGCCGATCAGGCCCACGTAGGGCAGGTCGCCGCGCGCGCGCAGGCGCTGCAGGCAGGCGACCACGATGTCCAGGTCCTCAGCGTGGCTGAAGCTCATGATCAGCACGCGCGCGCCGGCCGGCAGCGCGGGGACGGCGGCCTGCACCGGCTCGCTGTGCTCGGCCTGCACCTGGGCCGGCAGGCCGTCGGGGAACACGCCGTCGCGGCTGTCGATCCAGTGCACGGCGTAGGGCAGCGTGGCCAGCAGCCGCACGATGGCCGCGCCCACGTGGCCGCCGCCGAACAGCGCGACCGGCGCCAGGTCGGCCGTCAGCGCGCGGCGCAGCGCCGGCGCGTCGGCCGCGGCGATGCGGCGGTAGCGCAGGAACACCACGCCGCCGCAGCACTGCCCCAGGCTCGGCCCCAGCGGATAGCGCAGCACGGCGTCGTGCGCCGGCGCGCCGGGCTGCCCGTCCAGCAGCGCGCGCGCCGCCGCGATGGCCTGGAACTCCAGCTGCCCGCCGCCGATGGTGGCCGTGGTGCCGCCGCGCCAGACCGCCATCCAGGCGCCGGCCTCGCGCGGCGCCGAGCCCTGGGTGGAGGCCACCTGCACCAGCACGCCGTCCTCCCGCGCCAGGCGGTCCAGGCATTCGTCGAGCAGCGGCTGCGGCAGGGGCATGGCGGGCATTGTCCGCGCCCGCGCGGCGCCGCCCTATCACGCCAGGCGTATACGGACAACTGGTAATCCCCTATGCCGCCGGGCCGGGACGCGCGCCGGCATGGAGTAGTCTCCGCTCCGCGAATTTCTTTCGAGGAGCCTACGTGAGCAAAGAACTGTCCCCGGCCGAACAGGCCCTGCGCGATGCTGCGCGCGAATACCACTGCACGCCGACCAAGGGCAAGGTTTCCGTCACCCCCACCAAGCCGCTGATGAACCAGCGCGACCTCTCGCTGGCCTACTCGCCCGGGGTCGCCTACCCCTGTCTGGACATCCAGGCCGACCCGTCCAAGGCCGCCGAATACACCTCGCGCGGCAACCTGGTCGGCGTGGTCACCAACGGCACGGCCGTGCTGGGCCTGGGCGACATCGGCCCGCTGGCCTCCAAGCCGGTCATGGAGGGCAAGGGCTGCCTGTTCAAGAAGTTCGCCGGCGTCGACGTGTTCGACATCGAGCTGGCCGAGCGCGACCCGGACAAGATCGTCGACATCGTCGCCGCGCTGGAACCCACGCTGGGCGGCGTGAACCTGGAGGACATCAAGGCGCCCGAGTGCTTCTACATCGAGAAGAAGCTGCGCGAGCGCATGAACATCCCGGTGTTCCACGACGACCAGCACGGCACGGCCATCATCTCGGCCGCCGCGCTGATCAACGGCCTGGAGCTGGTCGGCAAGGACATCGGCAAGGTCAAGATCGCCGTCTCCGGCGCCGGCGCCGCCGCCATCGCCTGCCTGGACGTGATGGTCGGCCTGGGCGTCAAGCGCGAGAACGTCTACGCGGTCGACTCCAAGGGCGTGATCTACCAGGGCCGCCCCGGCGGCCTGGACGCCTCCAAGGAGAAGTACGCGCAGGACACCTCGGCCCGCACCCTGGCCGACGTGGTCCAGGGCGCCGACGTGTTCCTGGGCTGCTCGGCCGCCGGCGTGCTGACGCAGGACATGGTCAAGACCATGGCCGACAAGCCCATCATCCTGGCGCTGGCCAACCCCGAGCCCGAGATCCGCCCCGAGCTGGCCAAGGCCGTGCGACCGGACTGCATCATCGCCACCGGCCGGTCGGACTACCCGAACCAGGTCAACAACGTGCTGTGCTTCCCGTACATCTTCCGCGGCGCGCTGGACTGCGGCGCGAGCAAGATCACCGAGGAGATGAAGCTGGCCTGCGTGCGCGAGATCGCCGAGCTGGCCAAGGCCGACATCAGCGAGGAAGTGGCCAACGCCTACGCCGGCAAGCAGCTGTCCTTCGGACCCGACTACATCATCCCCACGCCGTTCGACTCGCGGCTGATCCTGCGCATCGCGCCGGCCGTGGCCAAGGCCGCCGCCGACTCCGGCGTGGCCACGCGCCCGATCGAGGACCTGGAGGCCTACGCCCAGCACCTCACGCGCTTCGTCTACCACACCGGCATGTTCATGCGGCCGGTGTTCTCGGCCGCCAAGCGGGCCGTCCACAAGCGCGTGGCCTACGCCGAGGGCGAGGACGAGCGCGTGCTGCGCGCGGCCCAGCTGGCCGTCGACGAAGGCCTGGCCCGGCCGATCCTGATCGGCCGGCCCGACATCATCGAGATGCGCGTCAAGAAGGCCGGCCTGCACCTGAAGCTGGGCACCGACGCCGAGATCGTGGACCCCGAGAACGACTCGCGCTTCCGCCAGTACTGGGAGGCCTACCACGGCCTGATGGGCCGCCGCGGCGTCACGCCGGAGGCCGCCAAGGCCATGCTGCGCCGCTCCAACACCACGATCGCCGCGCTGATGGTGCACCTGGGCGACGCCGACGCGATGCTGTGCGGCCTGGTCGGCCGCTTCGACAGCCACCTGAAGATCCTGTACCAGCTGCTGGGCACGCAGCACGCCGGCGGCCCGGGCTTCGCGACCGTCAACGCGCTGACGCTGGACAAGTACACGCTGTTCGTGGCCGACACCAACGTGCACGAGGACCCCACGGCCGAGCAGCTGGCCCGCATCGCGATGATGGCGGCCGAGGAGGTGCGCCGCTTCGGCCTGCCGCCCAAGGTGGCCTTCCTGTCGCACTCCAACTTCGGCAGCTCCGACCGCGCCTCGGCGCGCAAGATGCGCGCCGCGCGCGACCTGTTCATGCAGATGGCGCCCGACGTGGAATGCGAGGGCGAGATGCACGGCGACGCCGCACTGTCCGAGAGCGTGCGCCGCAACGCGCTGCCCGACAGCCGCCTGAGCGGCGAGGCCAACCTGCTGATCTGCCCGAACCTGGACGCCGCCA
This sequence comes from Pseudorhodoferax sp., assembly GCF_047601025.1. Lineage (NCBI taxonomy): Bacteria > Pseudomonadati > Pseudomonadota > Betaproteobacteria > Burkholderiales > Comamonadaceae > Pseudorhodoferax > Pseudorhodoferax sp. The sequence goes on along the minus strand of NZ_JASGJZ010000001.1, from coordinate 3,206,539 downwards.
ACATCCTGTTCAACGTGCTGAAGATGACCGGCGCCAACGGCGTGACCGTCGGCCCGATCCTGCTCGGCTCGTCCAAGCCCGCCCACGTGCTGACGCCGTCCGCCACCGTGCGCCGCGTCATCAACATGACGGCGCTGGCCGTGGCCGACGCGAACACCACCAAGTAGGCCCCGCCTGCACCACCGCGGCGCACCGCCGGTGCGGCCGCGCCCCGCGACGCCCCGCCCTGGGACTCCATGGCGGGGCGTCGCACATCCGGGGGGCCCGAACGCGCACCAGCGCAGTGCAGGCATCCAACTTGCATGGAAGGAGGGACTTTCCACTTCGAGCCACCGATGAACAAGCGCCACCTGCTCCAGTCTCTCCTCGCCGCATCGACCCTCGCCTTCGGCCTGCCGGCCCTGGCGCAATCCACGCCGATCAAGTTCCAGCTCGACTGGCGCTTCGAGGGCCCCGCCGCGCTGTTCCTGCAGCCGGCCGCCAAGGGCTACTTCAAGGCCGCGGGGCTGGACGTGACGATCGACGCCGGCAACGGCTCGGGCGGCACCGTCACCCGCGTGGCCTCGGGCGCCTACGACATGGGCTTCGCCGACCTGGCCGCGCTGATGGAGTTCCAGGCCAACAACCCCGACGTGCCGAACAAGCCCGTGGCCGTGATGATGGTCTACAACGACACGCCGGCCTCGGTCATGGCGCTGAAGAAGAGCGGCATCGCCAAGCCCGCCGACCTGTCCGGCAAGAAGCTGGGCGCGCCGGTGTTCGACGCCGGCCGCCGCGCCTTCCCGATCTTCGCCAAGGCCAACGGCATCGCCAACGTGCAATGGACCGCCATGGACCCGCCGCTGCGCGAGACCATGCTGATGCGCGGCGACATCGACGCCATCACCGGCTTCACCTTCACCTCGCTGCTGAACCTGGAGGCGCGCGGCGCCAAGACCGCCGACGTGGTGGTGCTGCCCTACCCGCAGTACGGCGTGAAGCTGTACGGCAACGTGGTCATCGCCTCGCCCCGGCTGATCAAGGAGAACCCGGCCGCGATCAAGGCCTTCCTGACGGCCTTCGCCAAGGGCGCCAGGGAGGTCATGGCCAACCCCGCCGCCGCCATCGAGTACGTGAAGGCGCGCGACGGCATCATCAACGTGCCGCTGGAGACGCGCCGCCTGCAGCTGGCCATCGAGACCGTGGTCGCCAGCCCCAACGCGCGCGCCGAGGGCTTCGGCCAGGTCGATCCGGCGCGGCTGTCGCTGATGGCCTCGCAGGTCTCCGACGCGTTCGGCACCAAGACGCGCGTGGACCCGGCGGCCGTCTGGAACGGCAGCTTCCTGCCGTCCAAGGCCGAGCTGGACGTGCTGCCGCCGGCGAAGAAGTGATGGCGCCGCCCGAAACGCCGTTCGTCGACTTCCGCGACGTCTGGCTGGCCTACAACGAACAGCTGCTGCGCGAGAACCACTTCGCGGTCGAGGCCATCGACCTGAAGGTGAAGAAGGGCGAGTTCATCGCCATCGTCGGGCCCTCGGGCTGCGGCAAGTCGACCTTCATGAAGCTCACGACCGGGCTGCGCATGCCCTCGATCGGCCGCATCCTGATCGACGGCCAGCCCGTGACCGGGCCGCTGAAGATCTCCGGCATGGCGTTCCAGGCGCCCTCGCTGCTGCCCTGGCGCACCACGGTGGACAACGTGCTGCTGCCGCTGGAGATCGTCGAGCCCTACCGCTCCACCTTCAAGCAAAAGCGCAAGGAGTACGAGCAGCGCGCCCGCAAGCTGCTGCAGAAGGTCGGCCTGGCGGGCTACGAGGACAAGTTCCCCTGGCAACTGTCCGGCGGCATGCAGCAGCGCGCCAGCATCTGCCGCGCGCTGATCCACGAGCCCAAGATGCTGCTGCTGGACGAGCCCTTCGGCGCGCTGGACGCGTTCACGCGCGAGGAGCTGTGGTGCATCCTGCGCGACCTGTGGACCGAGCAGCAGTTCAACGTGATCCTGGTCACGCACGACCTGCGCGAGTCGGTGTTCCTGGCCGACACCGTCTACGTGATGAGCAAGAGCCCGGGCCGCTTCGTCGTCAAGCGCGAGATCGAGCTGCCGCGCCCGCGCGAGCTGGAACTCACCTACACCAAGGAATTCACCGACATCGTGCTGGAGCTGCGCGGCCACATCGGCGCCATGCGCAGCGGCGCCGCCCGGCCGGCCGAGAACGCCCTACCCCAATGAACAAGAAGCACATCGAACTGTGGTCGCCCTGGCTGCTGCTGGCGGCCGTGATCCTGCTGTGGCAGATCGTCTGCGCCGGCTTCGGCGTCTCGGAATTCATCTTCCCCAGCCCGTCGCGGATCTGGGAACAGTTCTGGGAGTTCAAGGGCATCATCGCCGGCCACGCCTGGCGCACCTTCTGGGTCACGATGGCCGGCTTCGCGCTGGCCATCGTCGTCGGCGTGCTGCTGGGCTTCGTGATCGGCAGCTCGCGCCTGGCCTACGCCGCGGTCTATCCGCTGATGACGGCCTTCAACGCGCTGCCCAAGGCGGCCTTCGTGCCCATCCTCGTGGTCTGGTTCGGCATCGGCGTCGGGCCGGCGATCCTGACGGCCTTCCTGATCAGTTTCTTCCCGATCATGGTCAACATCGCCACCGGCCTGGCGACGCTGGAACCCGAGCTGGAGGACGTGCTGCGCGTGCTCGGCGCCAAGCGCTGGGACGTGCTGATGAAGGTCGGCCTGCCGCGCTCGCTGCCGTACTTCTACGGCTCGCTGAAGGTGGCGATCACGCTGGCCTTCGTCGGCACCACGGTGTCGGAGATGACGGCCGCCAACGAGGGCATCGGCTACCTGCTGATCTCGGCCGGCTCGGCCATGCAGATGGGCCTGGCCTTCGCCGGCCTGCTGACCGTGGGCGTGATGGCCATGCTGATGTACGAGCTGTTCAGCTTCGTCGAGAAGCACACCACGGCCTGGGCCCACCGCGGCTCGCAGGGCGGGTGACGCCTGTTCGCAGGCCCCGGAGGGCCTTCGGGTTTGATCGGATCGTCCACCACCGGCACCGGGTGCGAACATCGCCGCCCACTCTGGAGACCGACGATGCATCTGACAACCCGGCTCGTCGCGGCATGGATCGCCGCTGCAGCCCTCGGCGGCTGCGCCCAGCAGCCTGCCGGCTATGCCGAGAAGGCCGCCGCCCAGGCGGCCGCCAACGCCCAGCCCGGCCCGCGCCGCTCTCCGGCGCAGGTGAGCCCGCCGCCCACGGCCGAGGTGAGCCCGCAGATGCAGGCCCTGATCGCGGCGCCCTACCCGCCGCACTTCAACGCCGCGCCGGCCAGCGCGGCGGAGTGGAAGGAACTGGTCGAGCGCCGCGCCGCGCCCGTCATCGCCGCGATCCCGGCGCTGAAGGAGAAGCTGGGCGTCGACGTGCAGCCGACGCGCATCGCCGGCGTCAACGCCTTCGTCGTCACGCCGCGCACCATCGCGCCCGGCAACGAGCGGCGGCTGCTGATGCACGTGCACGGCGGGGGCTACGTCTTCGGCCCGCGCGAAGCGGCGCTGCCCGAAGCGCTGCTGCTGGCCGGCATCGGCGGCTACAAGGTGGTCTCGGTCGACTACCGCATGCCGCCCGACTTCCCCTATCCCGCGGCGATGGACGACGCCATGGCCGTATGGAAGGAGCTGGTGCGCACGCATCCGCCGCGCAGCATGGCCGTGTTCGGCACCTCCACCGGGGGCGCCATGACGCTGGCCCTGGTGCTGCGGGCCAAGGCCGAGGGCGTGCCGCTGCCCGGCGCCATCGCACCCGGCACGCCGTGGTCGGACATCGCCAAGGTCGGCGACACCTACCAGACGGCCGAATGGATCGACAACATCCTGGTCACCTGGGACGGCTGGCTGGGCCGCGCCGCGCTGCTCTATGCCAACGGCCGTGACCTGAAGGACCCGCAGCTGTCGCCCATCTACGGCGATTTCTCCGGCTTCCCGCCCGCCATCCTGACCAGCGGCACGCGCGACCTGTTCCTCTCGAACACGGTGCGCACGCACCGCAAGCTGCGCCGCGCAGGCGTGGTGGCCGACCTCAACGTGTACGAAGGGCAGTCGCACGCCCAGTACGGCAGCAACCCCGATGCCCCGGAAACGCGCGAAGCCTTCACGGACATCGCACGCTTCTTCGACCGACACCTGGCCCGCTGACGGCACCCGCCCTCCCTGCCCATGACCACTCCTGAGCCCATGCCCCTGGACGCGCAGCAATGCGCCCGCCACCTGCGCCGCGCCGACGCGGTGGCGCGCCGCGCCATGGCCATGGGCCGCCATCCGTTCGGCGCGCTGCTGCTGGCGCCGGACGGCGAGACCGTGCTGGCCGAGCAGGGCAACATCGACACGGTCAACCACGCCGAGTCCACGCTGGCGCGGCACGCGGCGGCCAACTACCCCGGCGACTACCTCGCGCGGTGCACGCTGGTCACCACCTTCGAGCCCTGCGCGATGTGCGCCGGCACCATCTACTGGGCCGGCATCGGCCGCGTGCTCTACGGCGCCGAGGAGACCGCGCTGCTGGCGTTGACCGGCGACCACCCCGAGAACCCGACGCTCGCCCTGCCCTGCCGCGAGGTGTTCGCGCGCGGCCAGCGCACGGTCGAGGTGCTGGGGCCGGTGGACGAGGTCGCCGCCGAGATGGTGGCCACGCACGCGGGCTTCTGGCAGGGCCACCGGACGCCGCCGCGTCGTTCAGGCGCCTGATCCGGCGGCGAGCACCGCTCGCGCGCCTCACGAACCGCGGCCTTCGATCGCGGCTGGCGGGTGCACGCCGGCTGCGCCGCGTCCACCACATCGCCGCTCCCAATGCCGACGCCACTGCGGCGCAGGCCGCGGAACATCTCGCGCCCGACCTGCCCATCGGTGGCACCGCCTCCCGGCCGTGACTTTGGTCAGCGGATGGGCCTCCTCCGGGGGGCTCTCCCCAATCCAAGGGACGCCCGCGGGACGCGGCGAGCCCACACTCCGCTCCCGCCTGCCACCTCCGCCCGGCCCCAGGTGCGCAGGCAAGCGCCGCCCCGATCTCCTTCGACCGGCGTCGATCACGGCCGGCTTCACAGGAGCGCAACCATGGCACAAGCCTATTTCGGCACGCCGTTCACCTTCACCCAGCCCGACGGCACCGACGTCCGGCTCATGGGCTGGGGCAACCAGTTCGACGCCGTCTTCGAAACCCCCGACGGCCATACCGTCGCGCTGGACCCGGCGACGGGCTTCTACCACTACGCCGAGCTGTCGAACGACAAGTCGCAGCTGCTGCCGACCGGCCCGCGCGTCGCCGGCGCGTCCGCGCCGGCGACGGGCCCCAAGCACCTGCGCACCACGCGCCAGGCCTCGCAGCTGCGCGCCCGCGCCGCGCACGCGGCCGACGGCGTCCAGCGGCGCTGGGAAATCCGGCGCGCGCAGCGCCGCGCGGCCATGGCCGCTTCGGCCGGCGCACGCGCCGCGACGCCGCCACCGGCGGCGGTGCCCAGCGGCGACGTCACCGGCCTGTGCATCCTCGTCGAGTTCCCCGACGTGTCGGGCACGATCACGCGCCAGGAGGTCGACGATTTCTGCAACCAGGCCGGCTACACCGGCTTCGGCAACCACGGCTCGGTGTTCGACTACTTCGCCAAGGTGTCGGCGGACCGCCTGCACTACCGCAACGTGGTCACCGCGTACTACACGGCCAAGAACGATCGCGACTACTACACCGACCCCAAGATCTCGTCCCGCCAGCGCGCGCGCGAACTGGTCGTCGAGGCGCTGACGGACCTGAAGGACAACGGCTTCGACTTCAGCGGCCTGACGGCCGACGCGTGGGGATTCGTCTACGCGCTCAACGTCTTCTACGCCGGCGCGTGCGTCAACAAATGGTCGCAAGGCCTGTGGCCGCATTCGTCGGCGCTGACGTCGGCGTTCCAGGCCACGCCGACGAAGCAGCTCCACGACTACCAGATCACCAACATGGGCCAGGAGCTGACGCTGCGCACCTTCTGCCACGAGAACGGGCACATGGTGTGCGACTTCCCCGACCTGTACGACACCGGCAACGAATCCGCAGGCGTCGGCAACTACTGCCTGATGTGCAACGGCGGCCCCGACAAGAACCCGGTCGAGGTCAACGCCTACCTGAAGAACGCAGCCGGATGGACGACGAGCCTGACGACCTTGCAGCCGTCGACCACCTACACGCTGCCGGCCGGCAGCAACGACTTTCTGATCCACCGGCGCAGCGCGACCGAATACTTCATCCTCGAGAACCGACAGCGCAGCGGCCGCGACGCCGGCCTACCCGACGCGGGACTCGCGATCTGGCACGTCGACGAGGCCGGCAGCAACAACGACGAGCAGATGACCGCGGCGCAGCACTACGAGCTGTCGCTCGAGCAGGCCGATGGGAAGTTCGACCTCGAGCACGGCGCCAACAGCGGCGACACCGGCGACCTGTTCGACGCCGCAACGGTGTCGCCGCGCTTCGGCGCCGCCACGGTCCCGGACTCGCGCTGGTGGGACGGCAGCGACTCGGCCCTGGAGATCACGTCGGTCTCGGCCTCGGCGCCGATGGTCACCGTGTCCACGGGCAAGGGCTCGGCGTTCGTGGTGAACGACTTCGGCTACGTCGCCGGAGGCTGGCGGACCGACATGCATCCGCGCTACATGGCCGACACCACGGGTGACGGACGCGCCGACATCGTCGGCTTCGGCAACGGCGGCGTGTACGTCTCGCGCGCCAACGCCGACGGCACCTACGGCGCGCCCCGGCTCATGGTCGCCAACTTCGGCTACGCCGCGGGCGGCTGGCGCGTCGACCTGCACCCGCGCTGCATGGCCGACACCACGGGCGATGGCCGGGCCGACATCGTCGGCTTCGGCAGCGGCGGCGTCTACGTCGCGCGCGCCGGCCAGGACGGCGCCTTCGCCGACCCGCAACTGGTGGTGGCGGACTTCGGCTACGCCAGCGGCTGGCGCGTCGACCGGCATCCGCGCGTGATGGCCGACACCACGGGCGACGGGCGCGCCGACATCGTCGGCTTCGGCAACGACGGCGTCTACGTCGCGCGCGCCGGCCAGGACGGCGCCTTCACCGCGCCGCAACGCGTGGTGGCGGACTTCGGCTACGCCAGCGGCTGGCGCGTCGACCGGCATCCGCGTGTCATGGCCGACATCACCGGCGACAGGCGCGCCGGCATCGTCGGCTTCGGCAACGGCGGCGTGTACGTCGCGCGCGCCAACGCCGACGGCACCTTCGGCCCGATGCAGTTCGTCCTGGCGAACTTCGGCTACGGCGCCGACGCCGGCGGCTGGCGCGTCGACCGGCATCCGCGTGTCATGGCCGACATCACCGGCGACGGCTGCATGGACATCGTCGGCTTCGGCAACGACGGGGTGTACGTCGCCCGCGCCAACGGCAGCGGCGGCTTCCATCCGATGCAGTTCGTCCTGGCGAACTTCGGTTACGGCGCCGCCGCCGGCGGCTGGCGCGTCGACCGGCATCCACGCTTGCTCGCCGACACCACGGGGAACGGTCGCGCCGACATCGTCGGCTTCGGCGACACCGGGGTGTACGTCGCCCTCGCCAACGGCAGCGGCGGCTTCGACGCGCCGCAACTCGTGCTCGCGAACTACGGCTACAACGCCGGTGGATGGCGGGTCGAGATGCACCCGCGCTTCGCCGTCGACACCACGGGCGACAAGCGCGCCGACCTCGTCGGCTTCGGCAACGACGGGGTGTACATCTTCCGGTGGTGAGGGGCGGGACGGCGGCACGCGGCTGCCGCCGCCGGCGGTGGTGAATGCCGGCCGGCTCGCCGCCACGCGGCCCCGGCGCCGCGGCCCGGCGCCCGTGTCGCGGTCAGGCCGCGTCCGGCTGGCCCAGCGCGTAGACGCGCAGCCGGTGCCCGTCCGGGTCCTGCGCGAGGAAGGCGTAGCCGAAATCCAGCCGCACCGGCGGCTGCACGATGCGCACGCCCTGCGCCTGCCAGGCCGCGTGCGCGGCCTCGACGTCGGCATCGGCCGCCACGCGGAATCCCAGTTCCGCGGCGCCGGCCCCGGCGGCGGGCGGCGGCGCCGGCTCCACGGTGTGGCGCGACCACAGCCCCAGCATCAGGCCGGAGCGCAGCGCGAACAGCGCGAACGTGGGGCTGGCCTCGACCGGCGCGGCGTCCAGCAGCGCGGCGTAGAAGCGCGCGCTGGCGGCCGGATCGTCGACGTACAGCAGGGTGTAGCTGGGGTGTTCCATGCAGGGCTCCCGGAAGTGGATGGTGGAGTGCCCATGCTAGGAACGGCCGCTGTCAGATCCTGTCAGCAGCGTGCGCTGGCGCGCCCGCCATTCCCGCAGCAGCGCCAGCCGGTGGCGCGGCATGCGCTCGGGCAGCACCTGCAGCGCGGCGATGCGGTCGGCGCGGAAATGCCGCAGGTCCTGCCGCAGCTCGCACCAGGCCAGCACGATGCGCACGCGCTCGAAGTAGCCGATGCCGAACGGCCAGACCACGCGGCGCGAAGCCGCGCCGGCCGCGTCGCGGTAGTCGATCGCCAGCTTGCGGCCGTCGCGGATCGCGCCGCGCACCTGCGCCAGGTCCACCCCGCCGGGCTCGGCCGCACCGCCGGGGCCGATCAGCAGCGTGGTCGCCTCCAGCTCGCGCCGCAGCCCGTCCGGCAGCACGGCGGCGATGCGGGCCATGGACTCGCGCGCGGCGGCGGCCAGCGTGTCGTCGCCGCGCGCGGCCACCCAGCGCATGCCCAGCACCAGCGCCTCGACCTCCTCGGCCGTGAACATCAGCGGCGGCAGCAGGTAGCCCGGCGCCAGCACGTAGCCGACGCCGGCCTCGCCGCGGATGCCGGCGCCCTGCTGCTGCAGCGTGGCGATGTCGCGGTACAGCGTGCGCAGGCTCACGCCCAGCGCGTCCGCCAGCGCCTGGCCGGCGACCGGGCGCCGGTGGCGCCGCAGTTCCTGCAGCAGCGCGAGCAGCCGGGCGGCGCGGGCCATGGGAGTGTCGGAAGGTGACCGGAGCGGCGGGCGCGGGGATGCGTGCGCCGGTTCAGAGCAGATGGTCGATCGGCAGGTGCGACAGCAGCCGCACCGCCAGCCGGCGGCCCCAGCCGGCGCCCGGCTCGCGCGCCACCAGCGTGCCGTCGGGCAATTGCCAGCGCAGCCGGCGCCGCCCGGCCAGCGACAGCCGGTAGGTGCGCTCGGGCAGGTCCTGCGCGAACTGGCGGGCCAGCTCCTGCGCCATCGCCGGGCTGTCGATCAGCACGCCCAGCTCGGTGTTCAGCCGCGCCGAGCGCGGGTCGAAGTTGAACGAGCCCACGAACACGCGCTCGCCGTCCACCGCGAAGGTCTTGGCGTGCAGGCTGGTGCCCGAGCTGCGGCCCAGCCGGCGGCCGCGCGGCAGGCCGTGCGCCTCCGGCAGCGCCCAGTCCCGCCGCATCTCCAGCAGCTGCACGCCCGCGCGCAGCAGCCAGCGGCGCCAGCGCGCATAGCCGGCGTGCACGGCGGCCACGTCGGTGGATTCCAGCGCGTTCGTCAGCACCGCCACCTGCACGCCGCTGCGCGCCAGCGCGGCCAGCTGCCGGGCGCCGCGGCGCAGCGGCACGAAGTACGGCGACACCAGGTACAGCGAGCGGCGCGGCGCCTGCAGCAGCTGCTGCATGCGGTTCCACAGCAGGTCGGCCTCGGCCACGCGGCCCAGCACCTTCAGCGGCGCGTCGCTGACCAGCGCCACGGGCGTCCATTCCAGCGGCGCGCGGCGCGCCAGCAGCTCCGTCATGAACGGCGAGCGCGACACCGCCTCGAGGTAGCTGTGCGCCGCGGCCGCCGGCGGCGGCTCCAGCGGCTGCGGCGCGGCGTGCACCGCCTCGCGCAGCGGCACGGCCGGTGCACTGTCCCAGTAGCGCTCGAAGTCCGCCGCCACGTCCTGCGCGGCCGGGCCGGCCAGCAGCACGTCCAGGTCCATGAACAGCGTGTCCACGGGCGCGCCGAAATACTCGTCGCCCACGTTGCGCCCGCCCAGCACGGCGACCTGGCCGTCGGCGGTGAAGGACTTGTTGTGCATGCGCCGGTTCAGCCGACCGAACTCGGTCAGGAAGCCGAGCCAGCGCCAGCGCCGGTGGCGGAACGGGTTGAACAGCCGCACCTCGATGCGGGGGTGCGCGTCCAGCGCGGCCAGCACGCCGTCCAGCCCGGCCGTGCCGTTGTCGTCCAGCAGCAGCCGCACCCGCACGCCGCGGTCGGCCGCGCGCTGCAGGGCCTGCGTCAGCAGCCGGCCCGAGAGGTCGTTGCGCCAGATGTAGTACTGCACGTCCAGCGTGCGCTCGGCCGCGTCGGCCAGCTGCATGCGCACGGCGAACGCGTCGCGCCCGTGCGGCAGCGCCAGCACGCCGGAGCAGCCCGGGTGCGCGCGCGCCAGCGGCTGCACGGCGCGGGCGATGGCGGTGTCGGTCGGATGGTCGCGGGCGGCGGTCGGACGGTCGGGCATGTTTCGGCCGATTCTGCCTGCACGTTCCGGCCGCCGGCAGACAAACCGTGTATGGAAGCTGACAGCAAAGTTACAGAAAAAGGCGAGACATGCGCCGCATCCGCCGCCACAATCGCGCGCACACCTTCGTGGAGGAAGCCATGTCGCTGGAGTATCTCGCCCGGCTCGAGAACGCGCACTTCCCGCTGCTGGTCCGCAAGGCCAGCGATGTCGACCAGGTGCGTGTGCTCAAGGCCGCGGAATGCATCACTGCCTCCGTGCCCCAAGGCCTGTTGAACATGCCGTTCGAAGACGTGGGCGAAGCCGTGGTGTTCGGCCTGACCGAACGCGGCGAGCGCGTGCTGCGCGCGGCCGGCCCGCCGCCGGAGCCGCCGCTGCAGCGCGGCCGGCGCCCGGCCGACGACTTCTGACCCCGCGCCGACGCGCACGGCCGCCGTACCGTCCCGCCGGGAAGCCACCAAGCCCCTGGCCCGGCTGCGGGCACTGCCTGCCGCCGCCGGCGCGGCGGGGCTCTGGTTAAATCGCGGCCATGTTGCACCGCAGAACCCTCCTGACCGCCGGCGGCACGGCCGCCGCGCTGGCGGCCCTGGGCTGGTCCGAGCAGGCGCTGGCGCAGGCCGGCCTGAAGCTCGGCCCGGCCGCGCCGTTCTCGTTCGACGCCCTCGTCGCGCGCGCCCGCGCACTGGCCGCCCGGCCTTACGCGCCGCCGCCGCCGCTGCCGCGCGAGGTGCTCGAGCGCATCGACTACGAGGCCCACGGCAAGCTCAAGTACAAGACCGACTTCGCGCTGTTCAAGGACGGGCCGGGCCCGTTCCCGGTGACCTTCTTCCACCTGGGCCGCTTCTTCCAGACGCCGGTGCACATGCACGTGCTGGACGCGGCCGGCGGCGCGGGCCAGGCGGCGCGCGCGCGCGAGATCCTGTACGACCCGGCGTACTTCGAGATGCCGGCCGACAGCCCGGCGCGCGCGCTGCCGCCGGGCGCCGGCTTCGCCGGCTTCCGCTTCCAGGAAAGCCGGCTCGGCGACCAGGCCAAGCTGCCCTGGCAGGGCAACGACTGGGTGGCGTTCCTCGGCGCCTCGTACTTCCGCGCGATCGGCGAGCTGTACCAGTACGGCCTGTCCGCGCGCGGCGTGGCGCTGGACGCGGCCGTGCACGGCAAGCCGGAGGAGTTCCCGGCGTTCACGCAGGTCTGGTTCGAGCCACCGGCCGACGGCAGCGACACCGTGGTCGTCTACGCGCTGCTGGAAGGCCCCAGCATCGCCGGCGCCTACCGCTTCGCGATGCAGCGCGCCAAGGCCGTGGTCATGGACATCGAGTGCCAGCTGTTCCTGCGGCAGGACGTGGCGCGCCTGGGCCTGGTGCCGCTGACCTCCATGTACTGGTATTCGGACAAGCTCAAGCCCTCGGGCATCGACTGGCGGCCGGAGGTGCACGATTCCGACGGCCTGGCGCTGTGGACCGGCGGCGGCGAGCGCATCTGGCGCCCGCTGAACAACCCGGGCGCCACCGTCGTCTCGGCCTTCGCGGACAAGTCGCCCAAGGGCTTCGGCCTGATGCAGCGCGACCGCGACTTCGACCACTACCTGGACGGCGTCTACTACGACCGCCGGCCCAGCCTGTGGGTGGAGCCGCTGTCGGACTTCGGCGAGGGCGCGGTGCAGTTGGTGGAAATCCCGACCGACGACGAGATCCACGACAACATCGGCGCGTTCTGGGTGCCCGCGGCGCCGGCCAGGGCCGGCAGCAGCCACAGCCTGCGCTACCGGCTGCACTGGGTCGCGGACGAGCCCTTCCCCTCGCCGCTGGCGCGCTGCGTGGCCACGCGGCTGGGCCGCGGCGGCCAGCCCGGGCAGCCGCGGCCGCAGGGCGTCACCAAGTTCATGGTGGAGTTCCTGGGCGGACCGCTGGCCGGCCTGCCGTTCGGCGTGAAGCCCGAGGCGGTGCTGAGCGCGCCGCGCGGCCGCTTCTCCTACGTGTTCACCGAGGCCGTGCCGAACGGCGTGGCCGGCCACTGGCGCGCGCAGTTCGACTACACGCCCGACGGGCCGGGCCCGGTGGACCTGCGGCTGTTCCTGCGCAACGGCGGCGAGACCTTGTCCGAGACCTGGCTGTACCAGTTGCCGTGACCCGTCCTCCCCGCGCTCCCTTTCCACTGCGCGAAGGGGAACACCGCCAGTGGCCTGGCACCGCCGGTTCCGCGGCGGTCGCCGGCACGGCCCGCCCCGTGGCCATCGGTGCGGTGGATACGGCCGTGCAGCGCCCGGTGGCGGCCTGATGGGCTGGCACGCCAGCCTGGCGCTGGACTACCGGCTGGAGGACGGGCGCAGCGTGGCGCGGCACCGGCACGACGGGCCGCTGCGCATCCTGCAGAGCCTGTATCCCGAGGGCGGCGCGGTCTGCCACAACGTGCTGGTGCACCCGCCCGGCGGGCTGGTCGGCGGCGACGTGCTGGACATCGCCGTCGACGCCGGCCCCGGTGCGCACGGCCTGGTCACGACACCCGGCGCGGCGCGCTTCTACCGCAGCGCCGGCGCGGCCGCGGTGCAGCGCACCCGGCTGGCGCTGGCCGGCGGCGCGCGGCTGGAATGGCTGCCGGCCGAGGCGATCTGCTACGACCAGTGCCGCGCCGAGAACCAGCTGGCGCTGCAGCTCGCGCCCGGCGCCGAGCTGATCGGCTGGGACGTCACGGCCCTGGGCCTGCCGCATGCCGGCAAGCCGTTCGTCCAGGGCACGCTGCGCCAGTGCCTGGAGCTGCCCGGCGTGTGGCTGGAGCAGGCCTGCATCGACGCCGGCGACCGCCTGCTGCTGGACGGCCCGCTGGGCCTGGCCGGCCGGCGCTGCCTGGCCACGCTGTTCTTCGCCTGCGGCGACAAGCTGCCGCGCGCGCGCCGCGAAGCGGTGCTGGAATCCGCGCGCGCGGTGATCGACGCGCACGAGCTGCGCGCCACGGCCGGCGCCACCAGCCCGCATGCGCAGGTCGTGCTGGTGCGCGCGCTGGCGCCGGTGGTCGAGCCGGCGATGGCGCTGCTGCAGCAGGTGCGCGCGGCCTGGCGCGGCGCCTGCTGGGGCCTGGCCGCCACGCGCCCGCGCATCTGGGCGATGTGAGAAACCGGCCCGCCGCGCGGCGCGGGCGGCCGCAGCGCAGGACCGAGGCGCTATGCTCGCGCGAGCCTTCGCACGCCCGACCGCCATGCCCGACCTGCCGCCGAGCCGCCTACGCCCTTCCCGCCCCGCCGTCCGGCCCGCGCTGGCGGCCGTGCTGGCCGCCCTGGCCCTGCTCGCGCCGGCCGCGCGGGCCCAGGGCGCCGGCGCCGTGCCGCTCAGCTACGCGGCCGCGCGCGCCGGCATGCTGGAGCGCTCGGACCGCCTGGCCGCCGCGCGCGCCGGCGTGGAGGCCGGCGAGCTGCAGTCGCGCGGCCTGGCCGGCCTGGGCGGCCCGTCCATCAGCATCTCCGGCGCGGCCTACGCCTACGGCCTGCACCTGCAGCCCGACCTGTCGGGCCTGAGCGAAGGGCTGGGCCAGATCGCGCTGCCGGGCCTGGGCGCACTGCTGCCGGTGCCGCTGCCGCAGCTGCCCCAGCTGGTGTCCGACGACCTGCTGCACCGGCACGACCAGCGCGCCTCGGCCTCGGTCTCGGCGGTCTGGCCGCTGTACCTGGGCGGCGCGACCGACGCGGCGCGCGGCATCGTCGCCGGCCAGACCCAGGAGGCGCGCGCCGATGCCGAGCAGGCCACCGCCGAGTCCGACACGCTGCTGGCGCAGCGCTACTTCGGCGCCCAGCTGGCGCAGCGCGCGGCCGACCTGCGCGCGCAGGCCGAGCGCACCATCGCCCAGCACGACGCCGCCGCGCAGAAGATGCTGGACGCCGGCGTGATCTCGCGCGTCGAGCGGCTGCAGGCCCAGGCCGCCTACGAGGACGCCAGGCGCCAGGCCGCCAAGGCGCGCGACGACGCCGAGCTGGCCGCCACGGCGCTGGCGCGCACGGTGCACGCGCCCGGGCCGGTGGCGCCGGACACGCCGCTGTTCGTGCTCGCCGAGCCGATCGAGCCGCTGGGCTACTTCCTTGACGCCGCGATGACGCGCCACCCCGGCCTGGCCAAGGTGGCGGCCAAGAAGCAGCAGGCCGAGCAGCTGCACGCCGGGCAGGAGGCGCTGCGCCGCCCGCAGGTGTTCGCCTTCGGCACGCGCCAGCTGCGCGGCAGCGACGCGAACTGGGTCGCCGGCATCGGTGCGCGCTGGACCCTGCTCGACGCCCTGGACCGCAACGCGCTGGCCGCCGCCTCGCTGAAGAAGATCGAGCAGGCCGAGCGCAGCGACGCCCAGGCGCGCAGCGACATCGCGCTGCTGGTCGAGCGCAACTGGCGCGCGGTGGAGAACGCGCGCCGCCAGGTGCTGGCCATGGCGCCGGCCGAGGCGCTGGCGCGCGAGGTGCTGCGCCTGCGCACCGCCGGCCTGCGCGAGGGCACCAGCACCACACTGGACCTGATCGACGCCGAGACCCGGCTGGCCCAGGTGCTGACCGAGCGCGCCCAGGCCGCCAACGACTACGTGCAGGCCCTGGCCCAGCTGCTGCAGAGCGCCGGGCTGGGCGAGCGCCTGCCCGACTACATCGCCCGTTCCGACATCCGGCTGGAATGAACCCATGCGCAACGAGACGCCCTCCTCCCCCCGCCGCCGCGGCGGCGCCGTCCTCCCCCTCGCCATCGGCGTGGCGGTGCTGGCCCTGGTCGGCTGGGGCCTGTGGCAGGCCAGCCGGCCGGTGCCGGTGCCGATCCAGGGCCAGATGGAGGCGCGCGAGACCGACGTGGCCGCCAAGATCCCCGGCCGCGTGGCCGAGGTGCTGGTGCGCGAGGGCGACCGGATCGAGGCCGGCGGGCTGATCCTGCGGCTGGACGCACCCGAGGTGCAGGCCAAGCTGGCCCAGGCCACGGCCGCCCAGCAGGCCGCCCAGGCCGTGGCGCGCAAGGCCGAGCAGGGCGCGCGCCCGCAGGAGATCGAGATGGCCCGCATGCAGTGGCAGCGCGCCGAGACCGCGGCCGAGCTGGCGCGCAGCTCTTGGCGCCGCGTGGACAACCTGGCGCGCGAGGGCCTGGTGGCCGCGCAGAAGCGCGACGAGGCCGAGGCCAACTGGAAGGCCTCACGCGACGCCGCCATCGCCGCCCGCGCGCAGTACGACCTGGCGCGCCAGGGCGCCCGCGCCGAGGACCGGGCCGCCGCCGACGCGCAGGCGCGCCAGGTCGCCGGCCTGGTGGCCGAGGTCGAGGCCGCCCACGCCGAGGCCGAACTGCGCAGCCCGGTGGCCGGCGAGGTGGCCAAGGTGCTGGCCCGCGCCGGCGAGCTGGTGCCGCAGGGCGTGGCCGCCGTCACCGTGGTCGACCTGTCCGACCAGTGGGTCGTGCTGAACGTGCGCGAGGACGCGCTGGCGCGCTTCGCCGTCGGCAGCGAGTTCGACGCGCGCCTGCCCGCGCTGGCCGACGCCGGCCGCGCCCGCTTCAAGGTCCGCTACAGCGCGCCGCTGCCGGACTTCGCGACCTGGCGCGCCACGCGCGGCGGCGCCGGCTTCGACGTGCGCACCTTCGAGGTCCACGCGCACCCGCTGCAGCCGATCGCCGGCGCGCGCCCCGGCATGAGCGTGCTGGTGGACTGAAGTGGACCACCCCGGTGTTCGCGCCGCGCGCTGTGCCCGCCCCCTCCAGGGAGCGGCGCCTGCAGTCCGGCCAAGCCGGCCCGCGGCGCCCGCTGGCATGGCCTGCTCCGCGGCTGGTCGAACCGCTGCCTGCGGCCCGGTTTCATGCGCTGCGGGTGGCGCGCCAGCGCCGTGAAGAACTGAAATGAAACCACCCCGTTTGGACTTCTCACTGCGTGTAGAAGTCCCATCCCCCTCAAGGGGCGCACCCGGCGGCCTGGCAGAGCCAGTTCCGCGGGTGCACTTGCATGGCCTGCTCCGCGGCCTTGTGAACCTTTGCCTGCAAGCCGGTTTCATGCCTTGCGGGTGGCGCGCCGGCGCCATGGAAAACTGAGATGCCCGGTTTCAGCAGCAGCCTGCGCCGCGAGGCCGGCCGCCTGGCGGGCCAGCCCTGGGAGCTGGCCATGGTCAGCTGGGTGCCGGCGCTGGCCGTAGCGCTGCTGTGGTGGATCTTCTCGGCCGGGCTGCCGACGCAGCTGCCGATCGGCGTGCTCGACGAGGACCATTCCGCGCTGTCGCGCCAGTTGGTGCGCTGGCTGGACGCCACGCCCGGCCTGCGCGTGGCCGAGCGCTACGCCGACGCGGCCGAGATGCAGGCGGCGCTGCGCGCCGGCCGCGTGCAGGCCGCCGTGGCGCTGCCGCGCGGCCTGGCGCGCGAGGTCAAGCAGGGCCGCACCGGCCAGGCCGTGCTGCTGGACAACGCCCAGTTCGGCACCCACTCCAGCCTGATCCAGCGCGACGTGCGCACCGTCGTGGGCACGCTGTCGGCGGGCATCGAACTGGGCGTGCGCAACAAGCGCGGCCAGTCGCCCGCCGCCGCGCGCGCCGCGCAGGAGCCGCTGCGCGCCAGCATGGTGGCGCTGTTCAACACCGCCACCGACTACGAGCGCTTCCTCGGCGCGGCGCTGATCCCGGCCGCGCTGCACATCCTGGCCATGACGGCCGGCGCCTGGGCCGTGGGCCGCGAGCTGCGCGACCGCAGCCTGGGCGGCTGGCTGGGCGCGCGGCCGACCGTGGCCGAAGCGCTGGCGGCGCTGGCCGGCAAGCTGGCCGCGGCCTGGGCGCCGCTGGCGGCCGTGGGCCTGCTGGGGCTGCTGTGGATCACCGCCGGGCGCGGCTGGCGGCCGGCCGGCTCGCTCGGCTGGACGCTGGCGGCGCTCGCCATCTTCCTGGCGCTGTCGGTGGCCATGGGCGCGTTCTGCGCGGCGGCCACGCGCTCGCTGCGCACGGCGCTGTCGGCCACGGGCTTCATCACCGCGCCGGCCTTCGCGTTCGGCGGCATGGGTTTCCCGCTGCTGGCCATGCCGCCGCTGGCGCGGCTGTGGGCGCTGGCCCTGCCCTACACCCACTACGCGCGCGTGCAGACCGAGCAGCTGCTGATGGGCGCGCCGCTGCCGCTATCGCTGGCCGCGCCGCTGTGGATGCTGCTGGCCACGGCCGCGCTGCTGGCGGCCAGCGCCTGGCTGCTGCGCCGCGCGGCGGGCGAGCCGGCCACCTGGGGCAAGCGGTGAGCCGCTTCGCCCAGGCCTGGCGCCAGACCCTCGCCGCCGTGCTGGGCGACGCGGGCGTGCTGCTGATCCTGCTGGTGGCGCCCGTCCTGTACGGCTTCTTCTACCCCTGGCCCTACGGCACCGAGGTCGTCACCCGCGTGCCGGTGGCCGTCGTCGACCAGGACCGCACCGGTCTGTCGCGCCAGATCGTGCGCTTCGCGCAGGCCAGCCCGCGCATGGAGGTGCGCTTCGTCACCGGCGACCTGCAGCAGGCCCGCATGGCGCTGTGGCGCGGCGAGATCGAGGGCTACGCGCTGCTGCCGGCCGACCTCAAGCGCGACGTGGTGCGCGGCGCGCCGGCCGTGGTGCCGATCGAGGGCAACGGCGCCTACGCGCTGCTGAACAAGGCCGTCTCCTACGGCTTCGCCGAGGCCGTGGGCACGGTGTCGGCCGGCGTGGAAATCCGCAAGCTGCAGGCCGCCGGCCAGGGCGCCGCCCAGGCCATGGCCAGCCGCAACCCGCTGGACCTGCAGATGGTCCACCTGTTCAACCCCACCGAGGGCTACGGCAGCTACGTGGTGCCGGCCGTGGCCCTGCTGATCCTGCAGCAGACGCTGCTGATGGGCGCCGCCATGCTGGCCGGCACCTGGGCCGAGGCCGGCACGCTGCGCGCCCGCCCCGCCGCCTGGCTGGGCCGGCTGGCCGCGCTGAGCGGCTGCGGGCTGCTGACCGGCGCCTTCTTCTTCGGCTGGGTGTTCTGGCTGCAGGACTACCCGCGCGGCGGCAACCCGGCCGGCGCGCTGGTGCTGCTGCTGTGCTACGTGCCCACGGTCTGCGCGCTGGGCCTGCTGCTGGGCTGCTGGCTGCGCGACCGCGAGCGCGCGCTGCAGGTGCTGCTGTTCACCGCGCTGCCGATGGCGTTCCTGTCCGGCTTCTCGTGGCCGGCGCAGGCGCTGCCCGCGCCGCTGCAGGCGCTGGCGCAACTGCTGCCGAGCACCAGCGCGATCCAGGCCGCGCTGCGGCTGAACCAGATGGGCGCGCCGCTCGCCGACGTGGCCGGCTGGCTGCTGACGCTGGCCGTGCTGGGGCTGGTGCTGACCGGCGGCCTGCTGTGGGCCGGGCGGGAGCGCGCCGCGCGAGCCCGGGTGCGCTGACCACCCCGCCGCCGCCGGCCTCCTCCATGCAATTCGTGCTCGACGTCCCCACCATGCTGCTGATGACGGCGGCGGCGTCCCTCGCCATGGCGGGAGCCATGGCGACCGTGCGGCCGAAGCGCCGCGAAGGCATCGGCCTGTGGGCGCTGGGGCTGGTGCTGCACGCCGCCACCTACGTGCTGTACACGCTGCGCGGCACCGCGCCCGGCTGGGCCAGCATCGTGCTCGCCAACGGCCTGCTGTCCGCCACCTTCGCGCTGGTGCTCGCGGCCGTGCACCAGTTCCAGGAACGGCTGCTGCCCTGGGCCCGCATGCTGCTGCCGGTGCTGGCCACGACGCTGCTGTTCGCCGTGTTCATCGACGACTACCGCGCGCGCCTCATGGTGATGGGCGTGCTGGCGCCGCTGCAGCTGGGCATGGCGCTGTGGTCGCTGTGGCGGCCGCACCGGCCCGCCCAGTGGCGCAGCGCGGCCCTGCTCTCCGCCGGGCTGGCGCTGCAGGTCGGGCTGCTCGCGATGCGCGGCATGCTGGCCGCCACCCACGCCATCCCGGCCGAAGGGCTGATGCGCGGCGGCCTTCTGCAGTCCTTCACCTTCATGGCCACGTTCGTCGTGATCATCCTGTCGTCGCTGGGCTTCATCCTGATGGCCAAGGACCGCGCCGACGCGGCCAACCGCTACCTGGCCACCCACGACGGGCTCACCGGCGTGGCCAACCGCCGCGCGCTGCTCCTCGCGCTGGAGCGCGACGTGGCGCGCACCGTGCGCACCGGCAAGCCGTATGCGCTGCTGATGCTGGACATCGACCACTTCAAGGCCATCAACGACAGCCACGGCCACGGCGCGGGCGACGCCGTGCTGCGCCACGTCGCCGCCGTGCTGCAGGCGCGGCTGCGGGCGCAGGACATGCTGGGCCGCTACGGCGGCGAGGAATTCCTGGTGCTGCTGCCCGACACGCCGCTGCGCGGCGCCGCCCGGCTGGCCGAGACGCTGCGCGAAGCCGTGGAACAGGCGCCCTGCGCCTACGGCGGCCGCAGCCTCGCCGTCACGGCGAGCATCGGCGCCAGCAGCATGCACATGGCACCCGGCGACAGCGTGGACCCGCTGGTCCAGGCAGCCGACCTGGCCCTCTACGCCGCCAAGGCCGCGGGCCGCAACCGCGTCGAATGCGCCACCCCGCAGCGCGGCCCCGGGCCGAAAGCCGCCGCGGCGGGATGACCGGGGGTCCACGCCTTCGCCCTACGGGCTGGATGGCGATGGAAGCGCCGCTTCAGCGGCGGGCGCCGATGGCATGGAGCCCGGCCGCACCGCACAGTGGCGTCGGCTCGAAGGAATCACCGGGCCTCGTCATGCCTGTGAAGATCCATTATCAGCAAGGCGATGCTTGCGAGCCGGCTGCCGTGGGCGCTGCTTTTCAGAAACCGACTGGATGATGGTCGTGAGTTCAGGCGCCTCGCGGAAGGCTTGCTCCACAGGCGCCATCGCCTCCGCAATCAGCCGCATGACCGGCGCGCTCGACAGTTGCTCCGGCACCATCTTGGCAATGCCCCGGATGTGCTTTCCTTTACCTTGCAGGAGCGAATCCGGGTCCGACAACGCGTTCCCCTTGGCAAAGAACAGCGTGACCCAGCCAGGATAAGCCGCCAGCGACAAAACGGCCTCGGACGAGCGACCCGAAGGCCCGAAGGCAAATACCAAGGCGTTGTAGTTGTCGTAGACCAGCTCGAAGCCGCGCGGAAAGAAACTCCTGATCTTTGCGCGACAGGCACGAATAGAGGCTGCCATTTCCGGCGTGTACCTGGCAATGAACTCCGCTATCTGGCGTTCTGGATCAGTTCGCTGCATGGCGTCCGACAAAAGAATCACGCTGCACTGTGGCGCCGCGTCGACTTGAATGAATTCCCGGCTTCGCCTAGGAGAAGAGCACCGTGAACAGGACCAGCCCCGTCAACAGATACAGTTCGATCTTGTCGATTTTCTGCACCGAAGACAGATCCGCAGGGGCCGATCCGATTCCGCGCGAAGCAAGCCACTGCCTGCATTTCCGACAGTAATGCACCGTGCAGATCACCCAAGGAATCCCGAAGAAAAGGAACATGACTCCCACCCCCGACCAATCATCCTTCTTGGCGAAGGGCAACTTGCCACATAAAGCGCAACGGACAGCCAATACAGGACGACATTCCATTCTTATTTCCCAGGCCTCTTCGCCAGCGCCGATCGGCAATTTGCCGACTACTTCATTTCCCCAATACGCGATACGGAATGCGGACATCCCTGGGTCGCAAGCTGCAAGCAACAGGCGCATTGCAATCGCAGGAGTTCCTGGCGCGCAGTCTAACGAGGCCCAGCCCAAGGCGCCCCACTGCAATGTTGCGTCAGGCAATGCGGGCAGCGATGCCCATGCGAACGCTTGCCAGCAGGAACCAAAGCATGGTGGAGAAAAGGAAGGCACGCTCGAAAGCGCCGAATGCACGCTTGAGTTTCGGCAGCATGGTCACGACGACGCCCGTCAACGACACCATCGCCAGCCACCGGACGGACGCCAGCCCTGCCGCCAGCCACGCAGGCGCGCCATGCGCGAGCGCAGCCGTGGCATTGGCGATGGCCGTGTAGGCAGCCGCGAAGCTGGCGATTGCGAAAACAAGATGCAGTTTCCCGGATCGCGTCGACTCGCCAGGCTGGTCCGTCGGCACCCACAGCACCAGGACGCGGGAAACCACCAGCACCACCATGGCAATCGGCACCACCGCGGGCAATTGCGTCGATCGATCGCTGGCGAATTGCGCCAGCAGCAGCAACGCACCCGCAGTGCCGATATAGCCATACATGTTGAAGACGCCGCGCCAGGCGCCAAGCGCATGGTTGCTGACAGGATCGCTGGCCCAATGCACACCGCGATCCTGCCCGTGCAGACAAGCCAGCATGACGATCGCAACGGCGTAGAGCACTGCGGAGCCGATTGAAAGCATGAGCATGATGTGTCACTTGCCTCGTGTGCCTGACGTCCGAAGTCAACGGTCGGCGCAGCCATTCCGCCGCATCATCTGATTAGATCGCACGAGGCCTCCGGCGGCAGAAGAGCCACGCTGCAATCCCCCCCACCCAGGGGGAAGTGTGGAACGGAAGAACCGTGCTTGGCGCCAGCCGGCCCAAGCGGCTCATTCGGCCTTTCCTGCCGTTGGATCCACGGCCACAGAGGCCAGCAGGTCGTTCATCAGCTTGAGCACGAGCTCGGACCGGTGCCTGTTCAGGAACCATTGGGCGTACCACTGCGTGGGTAGTGCGGGTCAGCCCCGGGCTCCGGCGACCTCGGCCATGCGCCTGCCGTGCAGCAGTTGCCGGGAGAAGCGCCTTTGTGGATGCACTCCGACGGATGGACTGCGCAAAAAGGATATGACGGTGAGGCAGGTCATCGTCGGCTCCCTGCCAGGCATTCCGGGCATGGCGAGGTCGATGGCCGAGCCCCCCGTCGCGGCCCATTCCATTGCAGCCTCGCACCGGCAGCGCGAGGCATGAACCCCCTCGCGCGCGCCGCACCACAATCCCCGCTTCCACAACCCACAACAGGAGACCCGCCCATGCCCTCGCCCACCCCTCTGCGCCACGCGCTGCTGGCCGCCCTCGCCACCGCCACCGCCGCCGGCATCGGCGCCGCCCACGCCCAGGGTGTCGTCAACGCCCTGTGCAGCACCGACGCCCCCTGGTGCGAGGCCGCCGCGGCCGAGTTCACGCGCCAGACCGGCATCAAGGTCAACCAGGCCCACAAGGGCACCGGCGAGATCGGCGCCCAGCTGCGCGCGGAGGCGCAGAACCCCAAGACCGACATCTGGTGGGGCGGCACCGGCGATCCGTTCCTGCAGGCGGCCGAGAACGGCCTGCTGGAGGCCTACCGGCCCGCGTACATCAACGACCTGCATCCCTGGGCCGTGCGCCAGTACGCGATGAGCGGCAACATGGTCGGCGGCTTCTATACCAGCACGATCGGCTTCGGCTTCAACACCGAGCTGCTGAAGAAGAAGGGCCTGCCCGAGCCCCGGTGCTGGGCCGACCTGATCAAGCCCGAGTACAAGGGCGAGGTCGAGATCTCGCACCCGGCCTCCAGCGGCACGGCCTACACGGTGATCGCCGGTCTGGTGCAGCAGATGGGCGAGGAGCCGGCCTTCGACTACCTGAAGCAGCTGCACCGCAACATCACCAGCTACACGCGCAGCGGCCAGGCCCAGGCGCCCAACGTGGCCAAGGGCGAGGTGGCGATCGGCGTGACCTTCGCGTTCAACTTCGAGAAGTGGAAGCTGGAGAAGTACCCGGTCAAGACCGTGGCGCCGTGCGAGGGCACGAGCTACGAGATCGGCGGCATCGCGCTGGTCAAGGGCGCGCGCAACCGGGCCAATGCGCAGAAGTACTACGACTGGCTGATGAGCCCGGCCGGCCAAGCCATCGGCGCCAAGGTCGGCAGCTTCCAGACGCCGGCCAACCGGACCTTCAAGCCCGATCCGCGCATTCCGCCGATCGACGGCGTCAAGCTGATCAGGTACGACTTCGAGAAATACGGCAAGGCGGCCGAGCGCAAGCGGCTGATCGACCGCTGGACGCGCGAGGTGGAGTCGCTGCCGCGCTGAGCGCCGGCGCCTCCACCCCGCCCCACCCGCCTGCATGCGCAACGCCGTCGCCAAACATGGCGCGACGTGGGACTCCGATATGCATGTCGCGTGACGGCCAAGACAGCTGCTCAGCCGTGCCCGTGCCGGCCGGCGACCTCGCGCAGGCCGGCCAGGCCGGGTTCGACGACGGCGGCGTCGCCCTGCGCGGCATGCACGGCGTAGGCGGGGTACAGGAATTCGGGCGCGCCCGGCACGCGGTGCAGCCGGCCGCTGGCCAGGTGGCTGCGCACGACCGCGAGCCGGCAGTAGCCGGTGCCGCCGGCGGCCAGCAGGTATTCGCGGCCCAGCGGGCCCAGGCCGATGGTGACGCCGGGGTTGGACAGCGCCGGGAACGCCAGGCCGTGCTGCTGCGCGAAGCCGGGGCCCCAGTCGACGTAGACGTAGTCCTGCGGCTGGGGCAGCGCGGCGCCGGGCGTGGACGAGACCATGACCAGCTTTTCCTCGATCAGCAGCTCGATGCGCAGGTCGGGCCGCTGCTGCGGCGCGTAGACGACGGCGATGTCCAGCACGCCGGCGGCCACCTGGTCCAGCAGCTCGCCGGGCGCCAGCACGGCGGTGCGGATCGCCAGCTGCGGCGCGGCGGCGCGCATCCACAGCAGCCAGTCCAGCAGCAGCGGGTCCCACAGGCTCAGCTCGCAGCCGGCCGACAGCACGGCGCGGCGACCGGGCGGCACGGCGACCTGGTGGCGCGCGCGCTCCCAGACCTGCACCAGCGCCCGGGCATGCGGCAGGAACTGCTCGCCGGCCGCCGTCAGCACGGCGCCGGCCTTGTTGCGCACGAACAGCGGGCGGCCGAGCTGGGCCTCCAGCGCGCGCACGCGGGCGCTGACGGCGGTGGGCGTCAGGTGCAACTGCTCGGCCGCGCGCAGGAAGCTGCCGCTGCGCGCGATCTCCAGGAAGGTCGAGGCCAGGGCGAGGTCCATGGCGGGCACTCCCGGTGGCGTGGATGAATGCAGGATTCTTGCATTCATCTGGCAATAAATCTCGTTTTACTTGCCGTCAAACGCCCGGCATCATGGCTGGCACCCATTCGGCAGAAAGGAGTGCAGCCATGCAGGCCCGCGATGTCATGACACGGCAGGTGATTTCGGTGGCGCCCGACGCCAGCTTGCGCGAGGTGGTGGATCTGCTGCTGGCGCACCGCATCAGCGGCATGCCGGTGGTCGAGCGCGGCACGGTGGTGGGGCTCGTCGGCGTCGGCGAGCTGATGCACCGCCACGAGATCGGCACCGACGATCCCGGCGCCGAGCGCAGCTGGTGGCAGCGGCTGCTGGTGGGCGATCCGTCCGCGGCGTCCTACGTGCGCAGCCACGGCACGCACGTGCGCGACGTGATGACGCAGGAGGTGGTCGGCGTGCCGGAAGACGCGCCGCTGGCCCGGCTGGCGCAGATCTTCGAGCAGCGCCGCATCCGCCGCGTGCCGGTGCTGCGCGACGGGCGCATGGTCGGCCTGGTCACGCGGGCCGACCTGGTGCGGGCGCTGGCCCGGGCCTGCACGCCGTCCGCGCCGGCGCTGGACGATGCGCAGATCTGCCAGCGGCTGGCGCGCGAGCTGGAGCGGCAGAGCTGGTGGGACGGCACCTGGTCCACCTTCCAGGTGAGCGGCGGCGTGGTGCGCTTCGCCGGCTACGTGCAGCGCCAGGCCGACAAGGACGCCGCGCGCATCGCGGCCGAGAACATCCCCGGCGTGCGCGCCGTGGAGGACGAGCGCGCGCTGTACGGCGAACTCCAGCCGCTGCTGTGATGCCGCCCGGCGCCGCCACCGCCCGCGTGCTGCACCAGCCGGTGTGCGCGATGCTGGGCTGCCACTACCCGCTGGTGCTGGCCGGCCGCGGCGCGCCGGCCCTGGCCGGCGCCTGGATCGACGCCGCCGCGGGCGCCGGCTGCTTCGCCCTGCTGGCGCCGGATGCGCTGGCGCTCGACCCGTTCGCGCTGCCGGCGCTGCGCGGTGCGCTGGCGCGGCTGTCCACGGCCACCGAGGCGCGCTTCGGCCTGGATCTCGCAGCCTGCGCCGACCCCGATGCGCTGCGCGAACTGCTGGCCCTGGCCGCCACGCTGCGCACCGCGGCCGTGTGCCTGCCGGCCGGCGCACCGGCCGCGCTGTGGGCGCACTGCCAGGCCGCCGGCCTGCCGGCGCTGTGCCGGGTGGCGCGGCCGGACCAGGCGCGCGCGGCGCAACAGGCCGGCGCCGCCATCCTGCTCGCCGAGGGCGTGGAACCGGCGCAGCTGCCCGAACTGGTGGCCGCCGCCGGGCTGCCGCTGCTGGCCGCGCTCGACGACGCATCCGGCGCCGGACTGGCCTCGGCACTCTCGCTCGGCGCGCAGGGCGGCGTACTGGCACTGCACGCGGCGCCGCCGGACCTGAAGCCAGCGCTGGGCGCGCTGCTGGCCGAGGCGGCCAGGCGGCTCGGCGCCGGCCAGTGGCCCGCGCCGCGGCCGCAGCTGTCGTCCCCGGTTTGCTACGCCGAGGAATTCGAGCGCGCCCACCGCGACAGCATCGCCCGCCAGCCGCTGCTGAACGTGCTGGACACGCTGCTGGAGGCCGAGCGCGCCGGCGCCCGCACCGCGCTGGCGCTACTGCGCGGCATGGACGCCGCCGACCCGCTGGCCGCCACGCTGCACACGGTGCACCGCGACGAGGTGCACTGGTGCGGCATGCTGATGTCCGCCATCCGCCACCTGGGTGCCACGCCCGGCACGCGCACCGGCGACTTCTACGCCAAGGTCATGGCCGTGCCCAGCCTGCCGGGCCGGCTGGCGCTGCTGAACCGCGGCCAGGCCTGGGTCGTGCGCAAGCTGCAGGAACTGGCCCCGCGCGTGGACGACGAGGTGCTGCGCGAAGCCCTGCAGAACATGCTGGCCGCGCACCAGCGCAACATCGCGCAGATGGAGGGGCAGCTGTGAGGCCGTGACCTCGGATCCGCATTGCTATCGGCTCTCTCCAATGACCGCTGCCCGCTTGGCCGAACTGGCGCTGCGAGCCCGATGCAGTAGGTCATCTCACGAGTTTCTACGGCAGCAGTAAAGCGGCAATGCCGGTCAGTGCGCCTGCGCCAACGTTGAGCTTCGGCCGGAACTCGTCAGCTGTTAGCGCCGGCCAATGTGTCGGGTTGGTCGCAATCCGAGAGCAACGCCCGGCTGCGACTGTGCTGGAATGTGCTGCGCGAGAGCTTGCCGAGTTCGTGCACACGCTCACCGACTTCAAGCGAACTGTCGTACGCGACAAGGTAGTGCCCCCGTACGACTAGACAATCCATCCCTTACGCCATGGCGCGGTCACGCCCCTCCGGACTGATGTCGCCCAGATGGCTGCGTTTGACCACAGGCTCACGTCCATAAAACCTGGTTGTTTGCCGTCAGTCGGCCCCGGTGTTGCACGGGCACCTTGCTGCGCCGACCAATATTGCGCCACGAAACTTCTTGCTGGCCAAGTGACTTTCAAAATGTCCTGCCGCCAGGCACGTCCGTTCGCGCCTTCAGGGAGCCGTCAATGCATCGTAGATCCGCTTGGCAACCTCTTTGTCGTCCAAATAGCCCACAATCCCATGCTGGTTGTCAGTCCAGTTGTCGACCCGCTCGTGATTGTCGATCGACTTCCCAGTGTTGAAATGCTTGGGGATCAGCGGATAAAGCGCCACCACATCGTCGGGATCCATGGCGTTGTACCAGCTGCCGACCATTGGCGGGAAACCATGGGGGCGCAACCGGCTTCTCACGGCATTGACAGCGAGAGGAGAGCCAAGCGTCACGAACAGGGGCACCTTCGTATCCGGGAATGCGCCCGTGCGCGATGTCAGCACGCTGTACGCCACCACCGTGCCCAGCGAATGCGAGACGATTACGGCGTCCTCGCCAGGCTGTATTGCACTGCGAACGCCATCGTCGATCTTCTTCCTGGTATCCGGGTGAGTGAGATACTTGGCAACATCGGCCGTGACCAGGGAAACAATCGCCTTGGACAGCGGCCTGATTCCGTCCAAGGCCGTAAGGATACCCTGCACCCAACCCCAATTCGCAGGACCCATCTCGATGACATCCTCGGACAACTGCGCGCGGATGTCCATCTCGGCCACACCTTCATGCGCAGCTATCTCGGCAATCATTTCTCTCATCACGGCCTGCTCGGCCGCAGCAGGGGCCGGGCCTTTGACGATCACCTCAGCGGCCTCGTCCGATGACTTGCCTCCGAGCATGTCGATCAGCGTGTTGCCATAATAGGGGAAGCGGATGTCGCCCTCACTCAATGGGTTCCTCAGTCCGTTGGCCTGCAAACCCTTTTCCCAGGCCTCGATCCACTGCTTCTTTAGCACCGCGCCATCCTTGTCTTGTTGCGAACGTCCATGAACGAAGATCAGTTGTCGCATACATCTACCTCCAGGTTGATTCCAATTAGCAAAAGTGAGCCACGAGCCGCTCGTACGCACCAGGCGCGAAATGGGTCCACAACGAAGGCCTGAGCTGACTACGCAGCGGCGCAAGGTGCTCGGGAAGCTTCACCTCCATCGCCGATAGCAGTGACCACCCTTGCGTGAGCATCGGAACACAGGGATACCGCTCGGTGGGAGCCCCGTCGGCCGGCTTGCTGCCGAGCGTGAAAGAGAGCATGGCCACATCGAACAACCGCAGGCCTAGCGCCCGATCCAGATGCTGCTGCATCGCGACGATCTGAGCGCGCATTCGCCTGTCGTGAAAGGCCCAGGCGACATAGACGGCCATGATTGGATCCATGAGCTGCAGGGCTTGCATGCGCGCAAGCATCGCGGCGCCGTGCGATGGGTCATCGAATCGAAAAACTCCGAACGACGAAGCGGCCCCGACGAGCGCACGAAGCTGGTTGGCCTCCTTCGCGACAAGTTGCCATTCTCGATACAGCGCAGCGTTAGCCGATGGCTCGCAGGAGAGATCATCCAGATTGCCTTCGGCGTCGAAAGTGAGGCTCGTGATATAGCCCTTGATCACGGGCACGACGACGGCTGTACGATCCTCAAGGCGAATGAGTACATCCGCGCCTGCGTAGCCGCTCTTCACCTTGATCTGGATGACGTCGGAGCGCCCGCCGATGTTCACTTCCGCCTGCCTGGAGACTGCGTCGTCCATACGCGCGCCGCGAATCTTGAGGCCACATTGGGTTTCGAAGTGATCTGGACCGAATGCTGTTCTTCGCTCGGCGATCGCCCGGTCCAACAGCGCAGACGCTCCAAGGCCGTTGGTGCCGCGCATGGCCGATCGTTTGGAGCTTGAAGGGATCGGCGTCAAGATCTCCGCTAGCTTGTCCCTGGCTTGCAACTCGAGGTCAGCGCCTCTGAAACTCATGCTGCCCAACACGCGGGGAGGGGGTAGAGATGCGTCTTCGTCAACTGCCGCTGCATCGCCGACTCCGGCGCCACGAACTACCGTACGCCGGGGCGCACCTGCGCGTTTCGCCGCAACGTGCACCGGGCGGGTCATAGATGGTGCAGCCGACTTCAACTCGCTGATCCAAGCCATTTCATCAGATACGATGCGAGCATCGGGCTGTTGCGTCAGCCCTCCCTCTAGGCCAAGCGAACTCATGTACTCGGGAACGGCCTGCGCCAAGTACCTCTTAAGTGGCCTCGGCCGTATGAGTCGCAGCCCGCCTCGATCCTCGACGAGGGAAGGCGCCTCGCCCTTCAGGGCTTTCATGAGGACCGTGGAATAGGCCGCACGGTAGCTCTTCACTGCATCTTCGACCAACTTCACTTCGTAGGCGGGGTTACCCACTAGCGTGGCGAAGTATTGGTCCACCGGGTTCTCTGGCCCGCGCCAACTCGGACTTGAGAAGATCTCCCCGCCCGTAATACTCTGAGCTTGGATACTGTCGGCAGCCGTGCGGCACGCATCGGAAACAAAAACCACATGACTGACGCCACAGAAGCGCGCGAGCGCTTCGCTTCCCCGCACATTCACTGCGGCGCCCGGGTCGTCCGGTGCGCGCGACAGAAGCCACTGCTCGTAATGCCCTGAGTTGATGCCATGGCCGGAGAAGTAGATTATTAGCTGCTCCACGAAGCCCAGTTGTAGGAGCTGATCGACCTCGTCGAAGATCCGCTCGCGGCCTACTTTTCCCTTTTCGTCAGTGATGAGCTTGATTCGATCGGCGGGGATCTCTTGGTCTTTCTCCGCCCATTCGGCGAAGCTTGCAGCGCTGCTTTGGGCTGCCATCAATTCCGGCAGGCCCCCGGTCTTGCGGATACCGATGGAGACAACGGCCCTTTGCATAGTTCCTCGACGGTTTGGCTGAGGTGATGAGGTGAATGGCTACTGCCTGAGCCGAGCGCCCAGCGGAAGTGGCGTTACTCCCTGTTCCCGCGCAGTCTTCAGATCAATCATTGAAAGAAAGCGCTCAGACTGTTCGTTGCTGAAGTACTTGCGTGCGTGGACGATAGCCTCCGAAAGGCTCCATCGTCCGCTCAGACCCACCGCCTCCACCGGGATCAGGTGAAAGTTGTCGATAGCATGCCGGATCTGCTTCAGCAGCGCTTCACCCTCGAAGGACCAGGGGACGCCGGGACGCTCGTAGGCGGTGGCAGCCGCCGCGGGCGCCACCCCTTCCGTCCCGTTGATCGATTCGGTGACACTGCGCAGGAACCTAAGGCGTGCCGAATCGGTTCGCCAGTAACCAGGGAATGCATGGTCGTTCAATAGGAAAACTACCGCATGGATCTCCACGGCCTCAAGGCACGCAGCCAGCATCAGTGCGAGGTCGATGCAAGTACCGTACCCGCCACCGGTGACCTCGCTCGGAGTCCGAATACGCTGTGAAGCGAGGGCATAGGTCGGAGGGGGGTTGATATACGAGGCCGGGACCTTGTAGACGATCGAATACCAAAGGGCCTGGACCTGAAAATCAACGTTGGCGGCTGGATCGGTCGCATCCTGGTCGATCGATTGATAACCGTCGAAACCAGCGCGGGGATCGTCGCGTAGCGCGGTTACGAAGTGCTCGCCGTGGCGCAGTACCGCAGCGATCGCGCCATCCCTCGGAAACACAAAAGAGGGCAGAAACATCCGATCTGCATTCGTGTCTGCCCACTGGTCCACTGGTGCCATGGTGACCGGAAATGTCTCGCTAAAGACCTCGTGGGGACCCCATTTCACGCGCACGTAAAGACTGGTACGCAAAACCTCGTCCAGCGTGCGAGCCAGATTTGAAGTGAGAGCAAGCCTAACCTTGCGCGACAGGTCAAGCACGGGGTCATTCAGCGAGAAGGTCTGACGCCACGGGTAGGTTCCTTCGTTCGAATGCAGCTCCACGAAGACCTCAAGCCCGCGCAACGGGGCATTTTTGAGGTTCATGATGAGGAAACGACGAAACAGATCTCGGTTGTTGTGTAGCAGCCCATAGCTGAACTGCGGCTCGGGATCGACAGCAACCGAGATGAAGCTGGCTAGCTCGTGTGCACCAATGTTTGCTGCCAGCGGCACCTCGCAAGCCTGTGAGGCTAGCTGCTTTCCAGAGCTTTGTCGCTGAATGTGCAGGCGGTCACTCTTGCCTCCGCTCCACAACACAATGCCAGTGCCACGAAGGGGCTTGCGCTGCGGTTGCAATGCGCTCCAGCCCGCGTCGAAACCGGCCTGGAGATCGCCCGCTGCGCCGAAAGACCGATAAAAGCTACCCAGGAATATCTCGGCAAGTGCATCATCCATGCCGTCTTGAAAGCCGATGGCCGCAGACGCACCTGCAGCGGTGATCGCCGAGGCCAGGCGGGCAGCCGAGTTCCAGAAGTTGAAGAAGACGAACGTCGGCGCGTAGCCCTTCAAAGTCACTGCTTCAACGAGCCGTGTGGCATTGACCGGATCGACACCGCTTGTGGAAGAGAGGAGGTAGCCATCCGCCTGCTCTTCGTTCCGGGAGTCCTTCAACAGTTCCAGGCCCTGGTGAGTATCAAATCCGGCTAGGTGGATGATCGCAGGCTTGAACCGGATCACGGTCTCCCGCAGCTGGTCTAGCGTCGGCGATTTCAGATGCTCAAACTTCTTTGCATTGGAATAGGTTCTGACGAGCCGGCATTCGTCCGTGAAGTCCCATTCATGCGCGAGTCGTCCAGGTGCGCTCTCGACGAACAGCAGCTTGCTAAGGTCCGTCATCACCCGGTTCCCACCGCGTTCAAGCCACCGCGTGACCGTAAGCGGCCCAGCGCGCAAGGAGCGCGTCGCAGCCGACAAGATGAATTCCCAAGGCAGGATACGCGCCTCCCAACCGAACTCCTCGTTCACGAACGAGATGTTGACCCGAACCTTACCGGCCTGCGCAATCTGGCTGAGCTGCGTCTGGTCGAGGCCCCGAGCGATCAGGAAGTCGTGCACCTTAGCGTCTTGATCTGCTGCACCTGCCGCCGACCGGATCCAGCGGGTTCGGTTGCGAAGCACGTGGGTCCAGGCGATGGCTTCGCGCTGGACTTCGCGGAGCTCACGAGATCCGAGAAGCGGCCATGCGAGGGGAAAGAGGCCCGCGCGGGTTTCCAGCGAAACCTTGAAGAACTTTACAGGTTCAGCTACTCGGCTCGGCACGGCATCCTCTTCTAGGCGCTCTTGCAGATGAACTGAATGAAAGCCATCTTCTCCCCATCCTCGGCAAGCTGGTTACAGACGTCTACGCGACTTGTGGACTGACGCAAACCATTGGATGGCATCTGCGGCACACAGTCAACCTCAAATCGAAGGATGCACCAGATCGAATTGAGCCTTGCCAGGAAAGGGCGCAGTGCAAAAAACTGCGGCCAGCCTTGAGCGCATCCCATTACACACAAGTTGAAGTGGATTCCACAACCTATTGAATCGATTGAGATTGTGGGTGAAGAGTGGGCTGAGCTGCAGAGGAATAAGACGCTGGACCTGGGCGATAGGCGGTTGGACGCACGCGCGGTGTTGCTGGTCGAGCGGCTGGCCGGTAAGCCCACGGAGAGCATTCCGAGTGCCTGCAGCGGCTGGGCCGAGACGCAGGGAGCCTACCGGCTCCTGTCCAACACCAAGACCGACTGGCAGGCGCTGCTCGAGCCGCACTGGGCGTGCAGCGAAGAGCGCATGCGCGCGCACGCGGTGGTGCTGAACATCCAGGACACCACGGAACTGGACTTCAACGGCCGCACCACGGCGGGGCTGGGCCCGCTGAGCTATGAAGCGCAGCGCGGGATGTACCTGCACCCGACCTACGCGGTGAGCCCGGCGCGCGAGCCGCTGGGCGTGCTCGACGCGTGGATGTGGGCGCGCGAAGCGAAAGGCAAACACGGCAAACGCGGCAGGATCGTGGAGAGCGCGCGCTGGATCGAAGGCTACGAACGCGTGGCCGAACGGGCGTTGGCGCTGCCGCAGGTGCGCCAGGTGTGCGTGGCCGACCGGGAGGCCGACATCCTTGCCTTGCCGCGTCGGGCCCAGGAACTGCAGCATGCGGCCGACTACCTGATCGCTGCCAGCACAACCGGGTACTGCCCAACGATGGCAAGCTGTGGGAGCAAGTGGCGCAGGCGCCGGTGCTGGGCAAAGTGCGTTCGAGCTGCCGGGCGGACGCGGCAGAGTAACCCGGCCGGTCACGCAGAGCCTGCGGGCACAGGTCGTCGAACTGTCCGATGGCAAAGCAGGCAGCTTGCACGTGACCTGCCTGCTGGCGCAGGAGATCGACCCGCCGGCCGGCGTCAAGCCTGTCGTATGGCGTCAAGCCTGTCGTATGGCGGCTGCTGAGCAACCGGCCGGTGCACACGCTGCAGCCGGGCGAGGTCCTGCGTCCAGGTGTGCAGCACCAGGCTGAAGGCCGGCGTGCCGCCGGCGATTCCCATCCCGCGCGCGTTGGCGGCGACCGCATGCAGCGTGGCGGCGGTGCTGGCGAACAAGGTGTCGATGACCCAGCGCGGGTGCGCGCCGTACAGCGCGTCGAGCTCGTGCGGCAGCGTGAAGACCAGGTGCACGTAGGGCACCGGCAGCAGTTCGGCCAGCCGGCCCTGCAGCCAGGCGTCCCTGGCGCGCGCGCCGCACTGCGGGCAGTGGCGGTTGCGGCAGGAGTGGTACTGCCAGTAGTGGCTGTGGCCGCAGGCGTCGCAGGCCATCTGCTGGCCGCCCAGGGCCGCGGTGCGGCAGGCCACGATGGCGCGCCAGGCCTTGGCCTGCGGCACGCTCAGGGCGTGGCGTGCCAGGTGCGCCGGCCCATGGCGGCGCAGCACCTCGGCCAGCGTGGCGACCATGGCGGGGATCAGGCCAGGCGCAGCGCGGCCAGCAGGTCCAGCGGTTCGGTGTCCTTCGGGGGGCGCAACTGCGGGCTGACCAGGTGCAGGTAGCGCGCCGTGGTGCTGATGTGGCCGTGGCCGAGCAGCTTGCCGATGGTGTACAGGTCCACCCCGCCTTCGAGCAGATGGGTGGCGAAACAGTGGCGCAGGGCGGATGCTGGTCCAGGGGGCCGTGCCGGTGGCAACCTGGCGGCGTGTACGCGGGCCGAAACGATGGAGGTCACGCAACGGCTGACCAGCAGCCTCAGCGCGGCACGGCCTGCAGGATGCGCCGGGCCAGGGCCGGGTAGTCGCCGTCGAAGTGGTGCTCGCCCGGCAGCGGCAGCAGTTGCGCGTGCTGCGCGCCGAGCTGCGGGCACAGCGAGGCGCGCTCGCGCGTGCCGTAGACGCACAGCGTGCGCTGCGGGTCGAGCCGGCGCGCCTCGGGCAGCACCGGGCGGTCGCCGCTGGGGCCGAGCCAGTTGGTGACGTGGAATTCGAACGAGGCTTTCTCGCCCGGCGCCAGCAGCGCGGCCAGGCGCACGCTGGTGCGCGTGCGCTCGGGCAACCGGTTCAGCGCGAACGGCAGCACGTCGGCGCCCTGCGAGTAGCCGATCAGGAGGACCTCGGGCCGCTGCCAGCGCGCGGCGTAGAAGCGCACGATGCGGTCCAGGTCGGCCGCCAGGCCCTCGGGCGTGCGCGCACGCCAGAAGTAGCGCAGCGAGTCGAAGCCGACCACCGGCACGCCGTGGCCGGCCAGCGCGGCGGCGAGGTCCTTGTCGATGCCGGCCCAGCCGCCGTCGCCGGACAGCAGCACGGCCAGGCGCGTGCCCTGCTGCCCTTTGGCCGTCCCGTCCACCGGCACCTCGACCAGCGGCAGGTCGGCCAGGCTGGCGGGCGGCGGCGCCAGCGCCAGGGGCTGGGCGGCCAGGCGGGCGACGGCATCGTCCAGGCGCGCCGCCCACTGCGCCTGCGGCACCTGGCCGGCGAAGGCGCGCGCGGCATCGGCACCGCAGGCCGGCGCCGGGCCGGGCGCCGGCGCGGCGACCCAGGGCACGCCGGGGTCGGCCGGCTGCAGGGCCACGGTGCGGCCGTCGTCCGGCCCCAGGGCCAGGCGGTTCAGCGCGCAAAGCGGCGGGCGCAGCGCCATGCGCGGGCACAGGCCGCCCGTCAGCAGCGCGCCGAAGGACTGCGGCGGCGACTGCGCGACCAGCCCGTAGGCGTAGGCCGCGGCCTCGCCCAGGCCGGCGACCACCGGCTCGAAGTAGCCGGGCAGCTGCAGCCGCGCCTGCACGTGGCGCGCCAGGTTGTCGAAGTCGCCGGCCGCATAGCCGCACTTGGCGCCCTGGGCCCGCACCTTGGCCTGGTAGTCGGCCAGCGGCACCTCGGCCACCATGGCGCCGCGCGCCAGGAAGTCGCGGCGCAGCGCCTGCTCCTCGTCCGACGGCGCGCGGCCCTGCACCAGCAGCAGCACGAACTGGCGCACCGGGCCGGACGGCGCGTGCACCTGCACGGCGTCGAATAGGCCGTGCGCGACGGTCTGCACCGCCGCCAGCGGCGGTGCGCCGGTCTGCGCCTGCGCGCCCGGCAGCGGCAGCGCCAGCGCCGCGGCCAGCAGCAGGCCGCGCCAGTCGATCGCCCTCATTTGCCCACCATGCCTTTCACACCGCCGCCGATCAGCGTGGCCACGTCGGCCAGCACGAACAGCGGCTCCACGCCGCCGGCGGCGGCGAGGTAGCGCGCCTCCCAGACCGGCTGGAACTTGTCCTTGAAGCTGTACAGCCCGCGGAAGTTGTAGAAGCGCTCGCCGTGCTCGAACAGCAGCCGGCCGATGCGCTGCCAGCGCGGCGCGCGGCGGCGCTCGGCCATGCCGGCCATCGGCGCCATGCCCAGGCCGAAGCGCGCGTAGCCCTCGGCCTGCAGGTGCAGCATGGTCTTGGCGAACAGGTAGTCCATGGTGCCGGGCGGGGCCTCGGGCCCGTAGCGCATCAGGTCGATGGCGGCCTCCTCCTTGGCGGCGGTGGTCTGCAGGTTGGCGAAAGCGATGATCCGGCCCTCGCGCCGCACCACGGCCAGCGGCAGGCGCTGCAGGTAGGCCTCGTCGAAGCGGCCGACCGAGAAGCCCTTCTCGCGCGCCTGCTGGCGGCGCAGCCAGGCGTCGGACACGGCGCGCAGCTGCGGCAGCAGCGGCGCCACGTCGGCGGGCGCCAGCACCTCGAACTGCAGGCCCTCGCGCTCGCCGCGGTTGACGCCGGAGCGCAGGTCGGCCCGCCGGGCGCCCTTGAGGCTGAACTCCGGCAGCGGCACGTGGGCGTATTCGCCGAGCTTGAAGGCCTGCAGCCCGCAGTCCAGGTACAGCGGCAGCGCGGCCGGGCGCACCTGGTAGAACGCGGCGCGCCCGCCGTGCGCCTGCGCGTGCTCGATGAAGCGCCAGACCAGGTCGGCCCACTCGCGCCGCTCGCCGAACGGGCCGAACAGCGAGATCCACGAGCGGCCCTGCTTGCCGTACATCAGGAAGCTCCTGCCCGAGGGCGAGAACATCAGTTGCTTGTCGCCGACGAGCGCGTAGCAGCCCTCGGCGCTGGCGCCGGCCTGCACGATGGCGGCGGCGCGCGCCAGCTCCTCGGCCGTGGCGGGCGCCACCTCGCCGGCAGGCGGGCGCAGCAGCTGCCACAGGCCGACGGCCAGCGCCGCCAGCGCGATGCCCAGCAGCGCACGCAGCGAGCGCGGGGCCTGGGCGTCGAGCTCGAACTGCCACCACAGCCGGTGGCTGTAGGCCACCTCCCGGTAGGCGAAGAACAGGATCCACAGGCAGGCCGCCAGCACGCTGGCGAGCGCCAGCAGCCAGCCGGGCTCCAGCCGCAGCGCGAACAGCGAGGAGCGCCGGTCGAACTGCCGGCGCGAGAGCGCCAGCAGCAGCGCCAGCACCGACAGGAAGGCCGCCTCGTTCCAGGCGATGCCCTTGGGCAGCGCCAGCAGCGCGGCCAGCACCGACAGGCCGATGCCGGCCCACCAGGCGCCGTCGAGCCGGTGCAGCAGCCCGCGCGCCACCAGCAGCAGGCCGAGCCCCGCCACGCTGCCGAGGAAGTGCGCCGCCTCCACCAGTGGCAGCGGCACGTTCAGCGCCTGCAGCAGCAGCTGCGCGTCTTCCGTGAACGGGGTGACGCCCGAGACCATCAGCCAGATGCCGGCGACCAGCGTCAGCGCGGCCAGCAGCCGCGGCGCCAGCCGGCCGGCGGCGCGCACCGCCGGCGCGGCAGCCCGGCCGACCGAGACGCCGACGCCGGCACGCAGCTCGAAGCCGGCCAGCAGCAGCGCCGCCACCGCCAGCGGCACCACGTAGTACAGGCCGCGGTACAGCAGCAGCGCGCCCAGCATGTCCTGGGCGCCCAGCGCCGGGCCGGCGGCCAGCAGCATCACCGCCTCGAACACCCCGAGGCCGCCGGGCACGTGGCTCAGCAGGCTGGCGCTGATGGCGATCGCGTAGAACGCCAGGAAGCCGGGCAGCGGCAGCCGCTCGCCCGGCAGCAGCACCCACAGCGCCAGCGCGGAGGCCGTCAGCTCCACGGCCGAGATCAGCAGCTGGCGCAGCGCCAGCTGCAGGGGCGGCAGCCGCAGCGTCCAGCGGCCCGCCAGCCGCAGCACGCGCCGGTGGCGGCACTGCCACAGCAGCGCGCACACGCCGGCCAGCACCAGCGCCGACGCGGCGCGCAGCAGCGCGGCCGGCAGGTGCAGCGGCGCGGCGACCTGGGGCGCCGCCCACAGCAGCGCCGCCGCGCCGAACACCGCCATGCCCAGCATGAAGGCCGCCGCGTTGAAGGCCGTCACCCGGGCCACCTGCTGCGGCGCGACGCCGGCCGCGGCGTACAGCCGCATGCGCACCGCGCCGCCGGTCAGCATGCCCAGGCCGACGGTGTTGGCCAGCGCATAGGCGACGAACGAGGTCAGCAGCAGCATGCCGCGCGAGACGCTGGCCTGCGCGTAGCGCAGCGCGGAGGCGTCGTAACCCGCCAGCGCCAGGTAGCTCAGCGCCGTGGCCAGCAGGGCCAGCCCGATCTGCCAGGCCGAGGTGCGCCCGGCCGCCTGCATGACATCGGCGTACCGCACCTCGCGCAGCAGGCCGTGCAGCACCAGGCCGACCGCCAGGATCAGCAGCGCCGCCAGCGCGCCGGTGGCCCAGGGCTGCCAGCGCGGCCAGGCTTCGCGCACCCAGCGCGCCGGCACGGCCGGACCGGCCTGCTGCGCGGGATCGGTGGAGGAAGAGGCAGGCTGCATGGGCGCGGGTGGCGATGCTCGGGCGGCCGACTATAGGCGCGTGCGCCACCCGCGCCGAACGCCGGCCCTCCCCTCGCCCATGCCGGCCGTGGCCGGCGACCCTCAGCGCCGCGGGTCGACGGCCAGCAGCAGGCCGGCCAGGTCCCGCAGGTCGCGCTGCAGGCGCTCGAAGCCGCGGGGCTCGATTGCCAGCGTCTGCTCGTCCATGTAGAGCTTGCGGTTGATCTCGACCTGGATGCTGTGGCGGTGCTGCGCCGGGTGGCCGTAGCGGCGCACGAGTTCCACGCCCTTGTAGGGGTGGTTGTAGTCCACGCTGTAGCCCCGCGCCCGCAGGAAGTCGCAGATCCGGCGCGACAACGCCGGGTCGGCCGTGCTGCCGTCGCGGTCGCCGACCACGAAGTCCGCATGGTGCAGGCCCGGATGCAGCGTGGCGTGGCTCGCCGCCACCGCGGGCATGGAATGGCAATTCACGTGGATGCTGTAGCCGTGCCGCGCGTGGGCCGCATCGATCTCGGCGGCCACGGCCGCGTGGTACGGGCGCCAGCAGCGCTCGATGCGCGCCTGGACCTCGGCCACGGACAGCAGGCGGTCGTAGATGGACGCCCCCTCGTCGGTGAACTTCCAGATCAGGCCCTTGCCCAGGCGCACCTTCTGCAGCACCACGGGGTCGGTGGTGATGGGGCCGGGCCAGGGCGCGTCCAGCAGGGTGTCGTCGAGTTCGGTGGTGTCGCGGTTGGCGTCCAGGTAGATGCGCGGGAAATGCGCCTCGACCCAGCCCGCGCCCAGCTCGGACGCGAAGCCGTAGAGCTTCTCGACGTGGGTGTCCTCGGCACGGCGCAGCACCGGCAGCGGCAGGGCGGCACCGAAATCCTCCGGGTAGACCGTCCCGCTGTGCGGCGAGTCCAGCACCAGCGCCGTGCGCCCCGGCACGCGGGTGACCATGGGCTGGGCCGGCGCATACTGGCCGTGGATCAGTTGCAGCACTGTCTGCATGGGCACGTCACTCCTGGTAGTCAGTCGAGCTTGATCTGCGCGTAGGCCGCCACGCGCTTCATCTTCTCGACCTCGCGCTCGATCTGCGCCGAGAACTCGGCCGGCGTGGTGCCCGAAGCGTACAGCCCCTGCGCGGCCAGGCGCTCGCGCACGGCGGGCTCGGCCAGCGCCTGGGCGATGGCCTGCTGCACGCGCTGCACCTGGGCGGCCGGCGTGGACTTCGGCGCCACGAGGCCGAACCAGGACGCATCGTTGGCCTGCGGGTAGCCCAGTTCCGCATAGGTGGGCACGTCGGGCAGCACGTCGAGCCGCTCGTGCCAGGACACGGCCAGCGCCTTGAGCTTGCCGGCCTTCACGTGCGGCAGCGACGAGGCGACCTGGTCGAAGTAGACCGGCACCTGCCCGCCGAGCACGTCGTTGATGGCCGGGCCCGCACCGCGGTAGGGAATGTGCACGAGCGTGGTGCCGGTGGAGATCTTGAACAGCTCGCCCCACATGTGGCCGATCGTGCCGTTGCCGGGCGTCGCGTACTCCACCTTGTTGGGATGGGCCTTGAGGTACGCGACGAGGTCGGCGAAGTTCTGGACCGGCAGCGACTTGGGATTGACCGCGATGAGGCCGGGCGCCTTGACGATCTCGGTCACGCCGGCGAAGTCCTTGACCGGGTCGTAGGGCAGCTTGGCGAACACGGCGGGGTTGACGCCGTGCGTGGACAGCGTGGCCACGCCGAAGGTCAGCCCGTCCTTCGCGCGCGCGACCTCGGCCATGCCGATGGAGCCGCCGGCGCCGGCGCGGTTCTCGATCACGATGGGCTGCTTGAGCAGGCGCTGCAGCGGTTCCTGCAGCGAGCGGCCGGCGACGTCGGTACTGCCGCCCGGCGGGAACGGCACGATCAGGCGCAGGGGCTTGCTGTCCAAGCCCTGCCCATGGGACAGGCCCGGGACGGCGGACATGGCAGCCAATGCGGCGAGCACTTTGCGGCGTTGCATGGGATCACTCCTCGGTGGGGAAAGGAAAGACACGGGTTGCAGGTCCTTCGAAAGAGCAATCGCTGTGCCTCTTGCCATGCACGAAGGAATGGCCGCGCAGGGGCCTGCACCTCCGCCCGCCACGGTCCGCAGGCGGCCATCGTCGCGGCAGGGCCGGCATCTGCACCTACGCGCGAATGCGCCGGCAGGCCCCGCAGGCCGGCCTGGCACGGGCCTAGCATGCATGGCTTCACCCACGCCCTCTCCGCCCCGCCCCGACTGGAGCTCCCATGCTGATCCGCATCGGCTACGACATCGAACTGCAGGTCAACGCACCCACGCTGGTGGTCTACCTGCTGCAAGTGCACCCTTCGCGTGCAGGCGACCTGGTGGCGCCCGAGCACATCACGCTGAGCCCGCCGCTGTTCACGGACTACTACCAGGACGTGTTCGACAACCACTGCGCACGGGTGCACGTGCCGGCCGGCACCAACCAGGTGCGCCTGCGCAACGAGGCCGTGGTGCGCGACAGCGGCCTGCCCGATCCGGTGGACTGGTCCGCCCGGGAGCATCCGCTGACCGAACTGCCGCCGCAGACTATGCAGTTCCTGCTGCCCAGCCGCTACTGCGACTTCGACGGCGAGCTGCTGGCCTTCGCCTGGAGCCGCTTCTCCAAC
This sequence comes from Pseudorhodoferax sp., assembly GCF_047601025.1. Lineage (NCBI taxonomy): Bacteria > Pseudomonadati > Pseudomonadota > Betaproteobacteria > Burkholderiales > Comamonadaceae > Pseudorhodoferax > Pseudorhodoferax sp. The sequence goes on along the minus strand of NZ_JASGJZ010000001.1, from coordinate 3,165,941 downwards.
CTGGGGCCGGGCTGGGGCCGGGTGCAGGCGATCTGCGACTACGTGCACCAGCACCTGCGCTTCGACTACGGCAGCGCGCGCCCCACCCGCACCGCGCGCGAGGCCTGGAAGGAAGGCCTGGGCGTGTGCCGCGACTTCGCGCACCTGGCGATCTCGCTGTGCCGCTGCATGAACATCCCGGCGCGCTACGCCACCGGCTACCTGGGCGACATCGGCGTGCCGCCGGTGCCGTATCCGATGGACTTCAGCGCCTGGTTCGAGGTGTACCTGGGCGGGCGCTGGATCACCTTCGACGCCCGGCACAACGTGCCGCGCATCGGCCGCATCCTGATCGCGCGCGGGCGCGACGCGGCCGACGTGCCGATCACCATGGTGTTCGGCGAGCACCAACTGGTGCGCTTCGACGTGGTGACGGAGCTGGCCTAGGCGTCCAGCCGGCGGTCGCTGTCGATGGCGAAGTAGAACCACTCGCTGGCCGGCAGCGCCTCGGCGTTCGGGAACACGATGCAGCCGTCGCAGGGCGCCGGCACCGGCGTGCCGTCGGCGCGCAGCGCGATGGTTTCGCCGGCGCGCACGCGGTCGAAGCTGGCCCAGGCGCGCACGAAGCGGTCGCCGGGCGCCGCGCGGTCGGTCACGTCCACCAGGCGCAGCACGCGCGGGTGCGCTGGTGCCGGCGCCGGCCCGTCGGCCATGCCGAGCAGTCGCAGCGCCGCGCGGATGGCCTGGTAGGCGACCTCGGGCGCCTGCGGATCGCGGTGCTGGCCGCACTCCAGCGTGACAGCGTAGCCGCCCTGGCTGCGCATGTACTCGTTGGTGCCCCAGCCGAAGGCCAGGGCCTCGGCATCATCGGCGCGGCCCAGGCGGGCCAGCCGTGCGGCGTACACGTCCAGCCAGGCTTCGACCACGCAATCGGTACCCAGGTGCCAGGCCAGGCGCCCCTCCTCCACCGCACGCGCGAACGGCTCCAGCGGGCCGGCGTTGTCGCGCGGGCCGATCATCGCGAACGGCGCGCCGGCGCTCTGGAACGAATGCAGGTCCAGCAGCACGTCGTGCCGGGCCAGCACGGGACACAGCAGGTTGGTCAGGCGGGCTTCGTGGTCGGCCGGCCGGGCGCTGGGCTGGAACGAGCGGTTCAGGTTGCGCTCGCCCTCGCGCCGGCCCAGCCGGCGGGCCAGCGGGTTGGCGACCGGCACCAGGGTCAGCTCGCCGGCCGACAGCGCCAGCCGGCCGCCGTCGAGTTCGGCGCGCAGCCGCTCGACCGCGGCGGTGCCGCAGGTCTCGTCGCCGTGCACGCCGCCGAGCACGAGCAGGCGCGGACCGGGCCGCAGCGCGGCGAAGCCGTGCAGGCGCAGCGTCTCCTCATCGTTGGGGAAGCGCATAGCGGTTCTCCTGAATGCTCAGCCCACGACACCGGGTCGCGCGCACGGGTTCGAAAGGCCGCGGAGCAGGCCACGACAGCGGCCGCCGCGGAACGGGCTGGGCCCGGCCGCAGGCGGCGCCCCTTGGCAGGGGTTGGCGGCGCGGAGACTGGGGGTGTTTCACCCTGGAAACGGCAGTTGGCTGGTCGGAACGCAGGCAGGTGCTTGCCGCACCCTGGAATGGAGCGACTTTGCGACTTGCCCCTTCGGAACTGCTCCGCAGTTGCCGATAACGGCCGTAACCTCTTGCCATCACTTGATTCTGTTTGTTTTCGACATCACCCGGCTGCCGTTTCCAAGTCCACGTCAGTTCGCCGGGGCGGAAGCGGGCGGCAGCGGCTGCTGCGCCCGTTCCAGCAGCAGCGCCCGTTCGCCGGGATTGCGTGGCGCGCTGGCCGCGAGGTCGGGCCGCTCGCCCAGCAGCTCCTGCGCCTGCCGCCGCGCCCGCGGCCCGACGATCGCGCCGCTGCCCGACGGATGGCCCAGCTCCAGGTTCGCGGCGCCGCCGTTGGCGGAGGTGCTGCCGCCTGCACCGGCTGCGGCCGCGGCCTGCGCCGGCGTCGGCTGCGCCGCGGCCGGCCCGACCTGCAGTCCGCCGGCCAGCAGGACCGCCATCGCCACCATCCACTGTCGTGCCTGTGCCATCACGCTGCTCCTCCGATGAAAGCATGGTCGCTACGAGTATGCGGCGCACCGGTCCGTGCCGGCCCCCGGCCCGGCAGAAATAGGCGGCGGCTGACAGCGGCCACCGGCGCCCCACCGACAGGCGCAGCAGCGCCCGGAAACGAAACACCCCGCACGCGGCGGGGTGTCGGCGTACGGCGTGGCGGACGCTCAGGCGTGCACGGACCGTACCGAGCGCAGGCGCAACGAGAAGTCGCGCAGCGCCTGGATGCCGCTGCTTTCGGCCTGGTGGCACCAGGCCTGCAGGTTGGCCGTCAGCTGCTCGCGCGTCAGGGACGTGGACATCCACATCTGGCGCAGTTCCTCGCGCATGGTGACCATCTTGTCCAGCACCGGGTGCGCGGCGCGGGCCTGCGCGATCTTGGTCTGGGCCGCGGCCGGCAGGCGGTCGTCGTCGCGGTGCAGCCAGCGGCGCGCGGCCACCAGCGCCGAGACGTCGGCCTGCTTGGCCTTCAGCACGGCGATCTCCTGCTGGCAGGCGCGCTTGAGTTCGCGCGCATAGCCGGCCATCACCTCGTAGCGGTGGGCGATGACGGCCTCCAGCGTCTTCTCGTCGGCCACGGGCTGGATCTGGCCCAGCCGCATGCGCGGCGGCGTCTTCTTCACCTTGGCGAGGCCGAGGCGCTGCAGCACGGAGATGTAGACCCAGCCGATGTCGAACTCGTACGGCTTGACCGAGAACTTGGCCGAGGTCGGATAGGTGTGGTGGTTGTTGTGCAGTTCCTCGCCGCCGATGATGATGCCCCAGGGCGAGATGTTGGTGCTGGCGTCCGGCGCCTCGAAGTTGCGGTAGCCCCAGTAGTGGCCGATGCCGTTGACGACGCCGGCGGCCCAGAACGGGATCCAGGCCATCTGCACGGCCCACACCGCCAGGCCGGCGGCGCCGAACAGCGCCACATTCAGCACCAGCATCAGGCCCACGCCCTGCCAGCTGTAGCGCGTGTACAGGTTGCGCTCGATCCAGTCGTTCGGGCAGCCCAGGCTGAACTTGTTCAGCGTCTCCTGGTTGTGGGCCTCGGCGCGGTACAGCTCGGCGCCCTTCCAGAACACGGTCTCGATGCCGTGGGCGTGCGGGCTGTGCGGATCGTCCTTGGTCTCGCACTTGGCGTGGTGCTTGCGGTGGATCGCCACCCACTCCTTGGTCACCATGCCGGTGGACAGCCACAGCCAGAAGCGGAAGAAATGCGACGGCAGCCAATGCAGGTCCATGGCCCGGTGCGCCTGGTGGCGGTGCAGGTAGATCGTCACGCTGGCGATCGTGATGTGCGTGGTAACCAGCGTGTACAGGACGATCTGCCACCAGGACAGGTTCAGCAGGCCATTGGCGAGCCAGTCCACGGTAGCGTTCAGCACGGGCCAATCGGGTAGCAACATAAGGAAATCAGTCCCTTTCTCCGTTCTTCGCGCACGCGCACATAGCACAGATGGCACGGCCGAAAAACGGCGTATTGTAGGACGGTACCCCGTCGCGGGCTATGGCGAGAAAACAACCTTTGCTCAGCCCTGCCTTTGCCAGAGGGCGGCGAAGAAGCCGTCGGTACCGTGGCGGTGCGGCCACAGCCGCAGGAACCGCCCGTGCGGCCCGCTGCATAGGCCGGCCGCGTCGGGCAGCTTGAGCCGCGCCGCTTCAACGGCCGCCGGCAGCGGCTGGAAGTCGGCATGGGCGGCCGCGAACGCCTCGGCGATGGCCTCGTTCTCGGCCGGCAGCAGGCTGCAGGTGGCGTAGACCAGCCGTCCGCCGGGCTTGACCAGCCGCGCCGCGCTGGCCAGCACGGCCGCCTGCGTGGCGGCCAGCGCCTGCAGCGCCGCGGGCGACTGGCGCCATTTGAGGTCCGGATGGCGCCGCAGCGTGCCGGAGCCGCTGCAGGGCGCGTCCACCAGCACCCGGTCCATCTTGCCGGCCAGGCGCTTGATGCGCTCGTCGCGCTCGTGCGCGATCGCGACCGGATGCACGTTGGACAGGCCGCTGCGGCCGAGCCGGGGCTTGAGCGCCTCCAGCCGGTGGGCCGAGGTGTCGAAGGCGTAGAGCCGGCCGGTGTTGCGCATGGCCGCGCCGATGGCCAGCGTCTTGCCGCCGGCGCCGGCGCAGAAGTCGGCGACCATCTCGCCGCGCCGGGCGTCCAGCAGCAGCGCCAGCAGCTGCGAGCCCTCGTCCTGCACCTCGACGGCGCCGCGGACGAAGGCGTCCACGCGCTGCAGCGCCGGCTTGCCATCCACGCGCAGGCCCCAGGGCGAGTACGGCGTGGGCTGGGCGTCGATGCCGGCGGCGGCCAGTTCCCGCTGCACCTCGGCGCGCTTGGCGGCCAGCAGGTTCACCCGCAGGTCCAGCGGCGCGGGGCCGAGCAGTGCCTCGGCCAGGGGCCAGAAATCCTCGCCGAGCTGCGCGCGCAGCGGCCCGGCCAGCCAGTCGGGCAGGTTGTGGCGATGCGGCTCCAGCGGTTCCGCGGGCGGCACGGCGTCGCAGCGGTGCAGCCAGTCCTGCTCCGGCAGCGACAGGGCGGCGACCAGGAAGTCGCGCGGCCCGGCGAAGCCCAGGATCGCCAGCCGGCGCTCGCGCGGCCCCGACCCCGAGCGGGCCAGCTGTTCGAACAGCAGCTTGCGGCGCAGCACCGCATACAGCGTGTCGGCGAGCAGCGCGCGCTCGCGCGGGCCGAACTGCCGGTGCTCGCGGAAATACCGCGCCGCCACCGCGTCGGCCGGGTGTTCGAACGCCAGCGCGCGCCGCAGCAGCTCGGTGCAGGCGTCCAGCAGGGCTCCGGGATGCATGGGCGACTCCCTCAGGCGGCCTGCAGCAGCCGCTCGACCACGCGCGGGTACATGCCGTGCTCCTGCGTCAGCACGCGGGCAGCCAGGCTGTGCTCGTCGTCGCCGGGCAGGATCGGCACGACCACCTGGCCCAGGATCGGGCCGTGGTCCAGCGCCTCGGTCACCCGGTGCACGGTGGCGCCGGCCACGCGGCAGCCGGCCTCGATCGCGCGGCGGTGCGTGTGCAGGCCCGGGAAGGCCGGCAGCAGCGAAGGGTGGATGTTGACCAGCCGGCCGGCATAGCGCCGCACGAAGCCCGGCGTCAGGATGCGCATGAAGCCGGCCAGCAGCACGAGGTCGGGCGCATGGCGGTCGACCGCCTCGGCCAGCGCGGCATCGAACGCGGCGCGCGGGTCGGCCGCGTGCTGGAAGGCGCGGTGGTCGATCGCCTGCGTGGCGATGCCCAGCGCCTGCGCCCGGCGCAGGCCGGCGCAGTCGGGCCGGTTGCTCAGCACCGCCGCCACGCGGGCGTTCAGCCGGCCGGCCCAGTCGCGCTGCTGCGCGGTGCGTACCAGGGCCTCCATGTTGGAACCGCCACCGGAAATCAGGATCACGAGGTTCTTCATCAAGGCGCAGGATTATCCCCGCGCACCGTGGGCCTGCCGGCGCAGGCCGGCGTGCTACAACCGCCATCCGGCCGCGCCTCGCAGCGCCCCGGATCCGAGGAGACCGTCATGGATTTGGCTTTCACGGCCGAGGAGCAGCAGTTCCGGGAAGAGGTCCGCGCCTGGGTACGCGCGCACCTGCCCGCGGACATCGCCGCAAAGGTGCACGACGGGCTGCACCTGACGCGCGACGACATGCAGCGCTGGGCCAGGATCCTGGGCGCCAGGGGCTGGCTGGGCTACGGCTGGCCCAGGCAGTTCGGCGGCCCGGGCTGGAACGCCGTGCAGAAGCACCTGTTCGAGGAAGAGTGCGCGCAGGCCGGCGCGCCGCGCATCGTGCCGTTCGGGCCGGTGATGGTGGCGCCGGTGATCATGGCCTTCGGCACGCCGGAGCAGCAGCGGCGCTTCCTGCCCGGCATCGCCAGCGGCGACGTCTGGTGGAGCCAGGGCTACAGCGAGCCGGGCGCGGGCTCGGACCTGGCCTCGCTGAAGACGCGCGCGGAGCGCCGGGGCGACAAGTACGTCGTCAACGGCCAGAAGACCTGGACCACGCTGGGCCAGTACGGCGAGTGGATCTTCTGCCTGGTGCGCACCGACCCGCAGGCCAAGAAGCAGCAGGGCATCAGCTTCCTGCTGATCGACATGAAGAGTCCCGGCATCACGGTGCGGCCGATCATCATGCTGGACGGCGGCCACGAGGTGAACGAGGTGTTCTTCGACGACGTCGAGGTGCCGGCCGAGAACCTGATCGGCGAGGAAAACCAGGGCTGGACCTACGCCAAGCACCTGCTCAGCCACGAGCGCACCAACATCGCCGACGTCAACCGCGCCAAGCGCGAGCTCGAACGCCTCAAGCGCATCGCCGCCGCCGAGGGCGTCTACGACGACCCGCGCATGCGCGACCAGATCGCCTTGCTGGAGGTCGACGTCGTGGCGCTGGAAATGATGGTGCTGCGCGTGCTGTCGGCCGAGAAGTCCGGCAGGAACCCGCTGGACGTGGCCGGCCTGCTGAAGATCCGGGGCAGCGAGATCCAGCAGCGCTATACGGAGCTGATGATGCTGGCCGCGGGCCCCTACAGCCTGCCCTTCATCCCGGAGGCCATGGAAGCCGGCTGGCAGGGCGACCACGTGGGCGCGGCCCATTGCGCGCCGCTGGCCGCGACCTACTTCAATATGCGCAAGACCACGATCTACGGCGGCTCCAACGAGGTGCAGCGCAACATCGTCGCCCAGACCGTGCTGGGCTGAACGCAGCAGGGGACCGCCATGGATTTCGACTTCAGCGACGAGCAGGAACAGTTGCGCGAGGCCGTGCGCAAGTGGGTGGACAAAAGCTACGGCTTCGAGCACCGGCGCGCGCTGGTGCGGGCGGGCGGCTTCTCGCGCGAGGCCTACGCCGGGCTGGCCGGCCTGGGCCTGGCGGGCCTGTGCATCGCCGAGGAACACGGCGGCCTGGGCATGGGACCGGTGGAGGCCATGGTGGCCCTGGAGGAACTTGGCCGCGGCCTCGTGCTGGAGCCGCTGGGCCAGACGCTGATCGCCGGCGGCGTGCTGTCGGCCCATGCCGACGCCACGCTCCGGGCCGACTGGCTGCCGCGCATCGCGTCCGGCGCGGCGCTGGTGGTGCTGGCCCACCAGGAACGCGCCGCGCGCTACCGCCTGGACCGCTGCGCCGCCGCGGCCCGCCCGGCCGGCGGCGGCTGGCGCGTGACCGGCCGCAAGAGCATCGTGCCGGCCGGCGACCAGGCCGACGCCCTGCTGGTGCCGGCCACGGTGGACGGCACCCTCGCGCTGTTCCTGGTCGAGCGCGTGGCGGCCGGCGTGTCCGCGCGCGGCTACGTCACGCAGGACGGCTCGCGCGCCGCCGAGCTGGAGCTGCAGGACGCGCCGGCCCGCCTGGTCGCGGCCGACGGCCTGCCCGCGCTGGAGCACGCGGTGGACATCGGCATCGCCGCGCTGTGCGCCGAGGCCGTGGGCGTGCTGGACCGGACCATGGCGCTGACGGCCGAGTACCTGAACACGCGCAGGCAGTTCGGCGTCGTCATCGGCAGCTTCCAGGCGCTGCGCCACCGCATGGCCGACATGAAGATGCAGCAGGAGCTGGCGCGCTCGATGAGCTACTACGCCACGCTGAAGCTGAACGCCCCGGCCGACGAGCGCCGCCGCGCCATGGCGCGCGCCAAGGTGCAGCTCGGCCAGTCCATGCGCTTCGTCGGCCAGAACGCGGTGCAGCTGCACGGCGGCATCGGCGTGACCGACGAGTACGCGGGCAGCCACTGCTTCAAGCGGCTGACGCAGATGGAAATGCAGTTCGGCGACACGTTGCACCACCTGGGCGAGGTCTCGGCCCGCATGCAGCCCAAGGCTGGCGTGTTCGCCTGAGTTCCTCGCCCGGCCTGCCAGCGGCTCTTCCTCAGGCCAGCAAGCGCGAGGATCGCGGCACGTGCGCCATCAGGAACTCCATCTGGTCCGCCAGGATGCGGCGGTTGCGCAGGATGAAGTCCTCCCACAGGCTGGGCACGTAGGGCGCGTACAGCAGCGGCATGCGCGCCTGCTCGGGCGTGCGGTTGCTCTTGCGGTGGTTGCAGCTGCGGCAGGCCGTGACCACGTTCATCCAGTGGTCCCGCCCGTTCTGCGACAGCGGCACGATGTGCTCGCGCGTCAGGTGCTCCTCGTAGCAGCGCTGGCCGCAGTAGGCGCAGACGTTGCGGTCGCGGGCGAACAGCTTGGCGTTCGTCAGCGCCGGGCGCAGGCGGAACGGGTTGATGTTCGGCTGGCCCTTGGTGCCGATGATGCTGCTGACCGCGATGCGCGACTGGCAGCCGGTCACCGCGTTGTGGCCGCCGCGGAACACCGCGATCTCGGCGCCCGACTCCCAGCGCACCTCGTCGGCGGCATAGTGCAGCACCGCCTGTTCCAGCGAGATCCACGACTGGGGCAGCCCTTGCCCCGACAGCTTCAGCACCTTCAAACGACGCCTCCTGAACGACGAAACGCGCGCGAACGGAACCGCAGACAACCGGACGTCGGCGCCCCTTGGAAGCATGGTGCGCCGCGTCACAATATACAGGTTTCCACCCCCATCCACGTGACGGGCGCCAAGGGCCTGCGCCAGGCGCTATCGAAACGCTAACAGCCAAATGAAGATCTTCCGGGGCTTCCACTACCGCGGCATCGCGCCGGCGTGCGCGCTGACGATCGGCAATTTCGATGGCGTGCACCGCGGCCACCAGGCCATGCTGGCACTGCTGCGCAACGAGGCGCAGCACCGCGGCGTGGCCAGCTGCGTGATGAGCTTCGAGCCGCATCCGCGCGACTACTTCGCCCAGGTCACCGGCCGGCCCGAGCTCGCGCCGGCCCGCATCGGCACGCTGCGCGACAAGCTGATCGAGCTGGCCCGCTGCGGCGTGGACCAGACCATCGTGCTGCCGTTCCGCAGCGCACTGGCCAGCCAGCACCCGCAGGCCTTCATCGAGGACGTGCTGGTGCGTGGCCTGTCGGTGCGCTACGTGCTGGTCGGGGACGACTTCCGCTTCGGCGCCAAGCGCGCCGGCGACTACGCGATGCTGGCCGCGGCCGGCGAGGCGCTGGGCTTCGAGGTCGCGCGCATGAACAGCTACGAAGTCGCGCTGCCCGACCCCGCGGCCGAGGGCGGCCGCCGCAGCGTGCGCGTGTCCAGCTCGACCGTGCGCGAGGCGCTGGCCGCCGGCCGCATGGACGACGCGGCCCGTCTGCTGGGCCGGCCCTACGGCATCAGCGGCCACGTGGTGCGCGGGCGCAGGCTCGGCCGCGAACTGGGCTTTCGCACGATCAACATGCGCTTTTCGCACTGGAAGCCGGCCGCCTCGGGCATCTTCGTGGTCGAGGTGCACGGCCTGGCGGACCAGCCGCTGCCCGGCGTGGCCAACCTGGGCGTGCGCCCCTCGCTGGACCCGGACGACGTCAACGGCGGCCGCGTGCTGCTGGAGACGCATTGCCTGCAATGGCCGGCGAGCCTGGGCGCCGAGGGGGGCTACGGTAAGATCGTCCGCGTGGAACTGCTGCACAAACTGCACGACGAGTTGAAGTACGACAGCCTGGATGCCCTGAAGGCCGGCATTACCCGGGACTGCGACGACGCCCGTGCCTGGCTCGCAGCCGGCCATGCGCAGACGCGCCGGCAGACCACGCGCGACCGAATTCAGTAGCCGTCCAGGCCCCTCCCTTCCCGCCTCGCGCGTGCCCGGCCCCGTTGCCGGGCGCATCGTTCCTCCCCGTTCTGCAGCACCGCCATCGACGGTGCCCGCCCCGCACCATGACCGCACCGACCGACTACCGCAGCACCCTGAACCTGCCCGACACGCCCTTCCCCATGCGCGGCGACCTGCCCAAGCGCGAGCCGGGCTGGGTCCAGGCCTGGAACGACCAGGGCCTGTACAAGCGCCTGCGCGCGGCCCGCGCCGGCCGCCCCAAGTTCATCCTGCACGACGGCCCGCCCTATGCCAACGGCCAGATCCACATGGGCCACGCGGTCAACAAGATCCTCAAGGACATGATCGTCAAGGCGCGCCAGCTCGCCGGCTTCGACGCGCTGTACGTGCCGGGCTGGGACTGCCACGGCCTGCCGATCGAGAACGCCATCGAGAAGAAGCACGGCCGCAACCTGAGCCGCGACGACATGCAGGCCAGGAGCCGTGCGTTCGCCACCGAGCAGATCGCGCAGCAGATGGCCGACTTCCAGCGCCTGGGCGTGCTCGGCGAATGGGACCACCCCTACAAGACCATGAACTTCGCCAACGAGGCCGGCGAGCTGCGCGCGTTCAAGCGCGTGATCGAGCGCGGCTTCGTCTACCGCGGGCTGAAGCCGGTGTACTGGTGCTTCGACTGCGGCTCCTCGCTGGCCGAGTTCGAGATCGAGTACGCCGACAAGAAGAGCCAGACGCTGGACGTGGCCTTCCGCGCGCACGACCCGGCCGCGCTGGCCGCCGCCTTCGGCCTGGACGCGCTGGACAAGGACGCCTTCGCCGTCATCTGGACCACCACCGCCTGGACGATCCCGGCCAACCAGGCCCTGAACCTGAACCCGGAACTGGAGTACGCGCTGGTCGACACCCCGCGCGGCCTGCTGGTGCTGGCCGCCTCGCTGGTCGAGCAGTGCCTGGCCCGCTACGGCCTGCCGGGCCAGGTGCTGGTCACGGTGCGCGGCGAGCGCCTGGGCGGCCTGCAGTTCGAGCATCCGCTGTACGACGCGGACCCGGGCTACCGCCGCCTGTCGCCGGTCTACCTGGCCGACTACGCCACGGCCGACGACGGCACCGGCATCGTGCACTCGGCGCCGGCCTACGGCCTGGAGGACTACAACTCCTGCACCGCCCACGGCCTGAAGAACGAGGACATCCTGAACCCGGTGCAGGGCAAGGGCAGCTACGCGGCCGACTTCCCGCTGTTCGGCGGCCAGAACATCTGGAAGGCCGTGCCGGTGGTGCTGGACGCGCTGAAGGCCGCCGACCGTCTGTTCGCGACCGCGACCATCAGCCACAGCTACCCGCACTGCTGGCGCCACAAGACGCCGGTGATCTACCGCGCCGCGGCCCAGTGGTTCATCCGCATGGACGAGGGCGAAGGCGTGTTCACCAAGGACAAGGCGCCGCAGACGCTGCGCCAGACCGCGCTGCAGGCCATCGAGCACACCGGCTTCTACCCCGAGAACGGCAAGGCCCGGCTGCACGACATGATCGCCAACCGGCCCGACTGGTGCATCTCGCGCCAGCGCAGCTGGGGCGTGCCGATCCCGTTCTTCCTGCACAAGGACACGGGGGCGCTGCACCCGCGCACGATGGAGATCCTGGACCAGGCCGCCGACATCGTCGAGAAAGGCGGCATCGAGGCCTGGAGCCGCGTGACGGCCGAGCAGATCCTCGGGCCCGAGGACGCACAGCACTACGCCAAGAGCACCGACATCCTGGAGGTCTGGTTCGACTCCGGCTCGACCTTCTGGCACGTGCTGCGCGGCACGCACGCGCCGGGCTTCCACGACCAGGGCCCCGAGGCCGACCTGTACCTGGAAGGCCACGACCAGCACCGCGGCTGGTTCCACAGCTCGCTGCTGCTGGCCTGCGCGATCGAGGGCCGCGCGCCCTACCGCGGCCTGCTGACGCACGGCTTCACGGTCGACAGCCAGGGCCGCAAGATGAGCAAGTCGCTGGGCAACGGCATCGACCCGCAAGAGGTCAGCAAGAAGCTGGGCGCCGAGATCATCCGCCTGTGGGTCGCGGCCAGCGACTACTCGGGCGACATCGCCGGCGACGACAAGATCCTCGCGCGCGTGGTGGACGGCTACCGCCGCATCCGCAACACGCTGCGCTTCCTGCTGGCCAACACCAGCGACTTCGACCCCGCGCAGGACGCGGTGCCGGCCGAGCAGTTGCTGGAGATCGACCGCTACGCGCTGGCGCGCGCCGCGCAGTTCCAGGCCGAGGTGCTGGCGCACTACGAGGTCTACGAGTTCCACCCGGTCGTCGCCAAGCTGCAGGTCTACTGCTCGGAAGACCTGGGCGCCTTCTACCTGGACGTGCTGAAGGACCGGCTCTACACCACCGCGCCCAAGTCGCTGGCGCGCCGCAGCGCGCAGACCGCGCTGTGGCAGATCACCCAGGCCATGCTGCGCTGGATGGCGCCGTTCCTGAGCTTCACGGCCGAGGAAGCGTGGAAGCTGGTCGGCCGCTCCGAATCGATCTTCGTCGAGACCTTCAGCGCCCTGCCCGCGCCGGACGACGGCCTGCTGGCCAAGTGGTCGCGCATCCGCGCGATCCGCGACCTGGCCAACAAGGAGATCGAGGCGGTGCGCACCACCGGCGCCGTCGGCTCCTCGCTGCAGGCCGAGTTGACGCTGGCCGCGCCGCCCGAGGACCATGCGCTGCTGGCCTCGCTCGGCGAGGACCTGCGCTTCGTGTTCATCACCTCCAGGGCCGAGCTCGCAGCGGCCGAGGCGCTGGACGTGCGCGTGACGCCCTCGGCGCACGCCAAGTGCGAGCGCTGCTGGCACTACCGCGACGACGTGGGCCGCGACGCCGCCCACCCCACGCTGTGCGGCCGCTGCACCGACAACCTGTTCGGCGCGGGCGAAACCCGCCGCGTGGCCTGATGGCCGGCCGCCGCACCTTCGGCGAGGCGCCGCCGCGCTGGTGGCCCTGGCTGCTGCTGGCGGCCGTGCTGTTCGCGGCCGACCAGGCGACCAAGCAGTGGATCCTGGCCGCCTACCAGCTCGGCGACGCCACGCCGGTGACCGGCTTCTTCAGCATCGTGCGCGCCCACAACCCGGGCGCGGCGTTCTCGTTCCTGGCCGGCGCCTCGGGCTGGCAGCGCTGGTTCTTCACGGCCATCGGCGCCGCGGCGGCGGTGTTCATCGTCTGGATGCTGCGCGCGCACGCGGGCCAGCGGCTGTTCTCGTTCGCGCTGGCCTGCATCCTGGGCGGTGCCGTCGGCAACGTGGTGGACCGGCTGCAGCACGGCTACGTGGTGGACTTCCTGGACTTCCACTGGGCCGGCTGGCACTTCCCCGCCTTCAACCTGGCCGACAGCGCGATCACGCTGGGCGCCGTCCTGCTGATCCTGGACGAGATCCGCCGCGCACGCCGGCGGCGCTAGCCGGCAGCGGCCGCCGCGGGCCGTCGTATAGTGGCCGGCCACCCATGAAGCATCTGCTGAACTTGTTGGCAGCGGTCGCGCTGCTGGTATGGGGCACCCACCTGGTCCGGACCGGCGTGCTGCGGGTGTTCGGCGTCAATCTGCGTCGCTTCCTGCAACGCAGCCTGTCCAGCCGCCTGTCCGCGGTGCTGGCCGGCATCGGCGTGACCGCCCTGGTGCAGTCCAGCACCGCCACCTCGCTGATGACCTCGTCCTTCGTCGGCCAGGGCCTGATCACGCTGCCGGCCGCGCTGGCCGTCATGCGCGGCGCGGACATCGGCACCGCGCTGATCTCGGTGCTGTTCTCCACCGACCTGTCCTGGCTGTCGCCGCTATTCATCTTCAGCGGCGTGGTGCTGTCGATCACCCGCCCCGCCAGCGCCGCGGGCCGCTTCGGCCGGGTGCTGATCGGCCTGGGGCTGATGCTGCTGGCGCTGCAGCTCGTGGTCGCCGCCACCGGGCCGCTGTTCGAAGGCCAGGCCATGCGCGCCGTCGTCATGTCCATCAACAGCGACATCCTGCTGGAGATCACGGTCGGCGCCGCACTCGCGGTGGTGGCCTATTCGAGCCTGGCCGTGGTGCTGCTGGTGGCCGCGATGGCCAGCTCGGCGGTGGTCCCGCTGGACGTGGCGCTGGGCCTGGTGCTCGGCGCCAACCTGGGCAGCGGCGTGCTGGCCGTGCTGACCACGGCCAAGTCGCCCGTGGAAGTGCGGCAGGTCACGGTCGGCAACCTGCTGTTCAAGCTGCTGGGCGTCGCCATCGCGGCGCCCTTCGTGGGCCTGTGGCTGCGCTACGTGCGGCCGCACCTGGACAACACGACCCAGCTGGTGGTGCTGTTCCACCTGGCCTTCAACGTGGTGGCCAGCGCCGCCTTCATCGGCCTGACCGAGCTGGTCGCGCGCCTGACCGTGCGGCTGCTGCCGGCGCCGCCGCCGCCCGCCAACACGCGGCCCCGCCACCTCGACCCGTCGGCCCTGAGCACGCCCTCGCTGGCCATCTCCTGCGCCGCCCGCGAGGCGCTGCACCAGGCCGACGTCGTGGAAACCATGCTGAGCGGCGTGCTGGACGTGATCGTGCGCAACGACCTGCGCCTGGCCGAGGAGCTGCGCAAGCTCGACGACACCGTGGACGAGCTGTACTCCGCGATCAAGTACTACCTGACCCAGATCTCGCGCGAGGCCCTGGGCGAGGACGAAAGCCGGCGCTGGACCGACATCATCAGCTTCACGATCAACATGGAGCAGATCGGCGACACCATCGAGCGCGTGCTGATCGACATCGAAGACAAGAAGATCCGCCCGGGCCGCAGCTTCTCCGACGCCGGCATGGCCGAGATCCGCGAGATGCACGAGCGGCTGCTGGCCAACCTGCGGCTGGGCATGAGCGTGTTCCTGAACGGCAACGTGCACGACGCCCGCAAGCTGCTGGAGGAGAAGGCGCGCTTCCGCGACCTGGAGCGCGCCTACTCGCGCACGCACCTGGCGCGGCTGTCCGAGAAGACCATGCCCAGCATCGAGACCAGCTCGCTGCACATCGACCTCCTGTCCGAGCTCAAGCGCATCAACTCGCACATCTGCTCGATCGCCTACCCGATCCTGGATTCGGCCGGCGCGCTGGCGCCGAGCCGCATCCGCGAGTCCAAGCTCGACCAGCTCTGACGACCGGGCGCCGGCTACAGCCCCAGCGCCTGGAGCAGGACCAGCGCCGCCTCGTCGGTGAACAGGTCCTGCTGCAGCCGCGCCACGACCTCGGCCGGCGCCACGCATTCGAAGCGCTCGACCTCGCCGTCCTGGTTGCGCGGCTGCACGCCGTCCGGCAGCACGCAGCGGCTCCACAGCGTGGCCTCGACCAGGTAGCCGTGGCGCGTGCCGTCTTCGGCCGGGCGGCGCTGTTCCAGCCAGCCGCCGGCCTGCAGGTCCAGCAGCTGTTCCAGCCGCAGGCCGGCCTCCTCCCAGGTCTCGCGCTCCAGCGCCGTCTCCAGCGTGTCGCGGGCGCCGACCATGCCGCCCATCAGCGTGTCCCACTTACCCGGGTCGTTGGCCTTGCTCGACGCGCGCAGCTGCAGCCAGACCCGGCCGCGCGCGTCGAAGCCGACCAGGTGCACGGCCCGCGTGGCGATGCCCAGCACGCGCACCACGGCACGCTCCACGCTCGCCAGCGGCACGCCGTGGGTGTCGCAGACGGCCAGCTGCTCGTCGCGCCAGGCATGGGCCAGCCCGGCCGCGCGCAGCGCCAGGGCCAGCCGTTCCAGTCCGGTGGAGAGATCGCCCGGCACCGCGTAGCCGCCCCCTTCGCGGCACAGCAGCGCGCCGCCCAGCGCCAGCGGCACGGCCGGCTCGACGGAACCGATGGTGCGGCCGTCCCAGGTCAGCGGCACGCGCGGCGCGCGCGGCGGCTGGTTCGTCCGCGCCAGCAGTGCGGCGCGCCATCCGGCGTCCAGCCGCGGCGCGCTCACAGCGTCAGGATCGTGCAGCCGGTGGTCCTGCGGGCTTCCAGGTCGCGGTGCGCCTGCTGCACCTGCTCCAGCGGATAGCGCTGGTCGATCCGGATCTTCACGTCGCCGCGCACCACCGCGTCGAACAGGTCGTCGGCCATGGCCTGGGTGCTCTCGCGCGTGGCCATGTGCGCGAACAGCGTGCAGCGCGTCAGGTACAGCGAGCCCTTGGTGCCGAGAATGCCCGGCGCGATCGGCGGCACCGGGCCCGAGGCATTGCCGAAGCTGGCCATCAGCCCGAACGGGCGCAGACAGTCCAGCGACTTCTCGAAGGTGTCCTGGCCGATCGAGTCGTAGACCACCTTGACGCCGGCGCCGCCGGTGATCTCCTTCACGCGGGCCACGAAGTCCTCGCGCTTGTAGTCGATCGCATGGGCCGCGCCGTGCTCCAGCGCCAGCCGGCACTTCTCCGGGGAGCCGGCCGTGCCGATCAGCTGCAGGCCCAGCGCACGCGCCCACTGGCAGGCGATCAGGCCCACCCCGCCTGCCGCGGCATGGAACAGCACATGGTCGCCCGGCTGCAGGCCGCCCTGCGGCAGCGTCTTCTTGAGCAGGTACTGCGCCGTCATCCCCTTGAGCATCATCGCCGCACCGGTCTCGAAGTCGATCGCGTCGGGCAGCCGGCAGACGTTCCGGGCCGGCATCACGCGCAGCTGGCTGTAGCTGCCGGGCGGCTGGCTGGCGTAGGCGGCCCGGTCGCCCGGCTTCAGGTGCGAGACACCCTCGCCCACCGCCTCGACGATGCCCGAAGCCTCCATGCCCAGCTGCAGCGGCATCGGGAACGGGTACAGCCCGGTGCGCTGGTAGACGTCGATGAAGTTCAGGCCGATCGCCTGGTGGCGGATGCGGATCTCGCCCGGCCCGGGCTCGCCGACCTCGACCTGCACCAGTTGCATTTCCTCCGGTCCGCCCGGGCGTTCGATGCGGATGGCCTTGCTCGTCGTCATGTCGTCCTCTCGGTGTACGTGGTCGAAACTGCGCATGCTGCCAGAAAACGCGGCCGCCATTCGGCAGGTACAGTGCCGCCCCTATGTCCGAGCAACGCCTCACGCCGGCCACCGCCGCCCTGCTCACGATCCCGCCGCTGCTGTGGGCCAGCAACGCCATCGTCGGCCGGCTCGTCGTCGGCCTGATCCCGCCGGTCATGCTGAACTTCCTGCGCTGGACGCTGGTGTTCGCGCTGCTGCTGCCGCTGGCCTGGCGCGTGTTCCGGCCCGGCAGCGGGCTGTGGCGCCAGCGCCGGCACCTGGCGCTGCTGGGCCTGCTGAGCGTGGGCAGCTACAACGCACTGCTGTACCTGGCGCTGCAGACGTCCACGCCAATCAACGTGACGCTGGTCGGCTCCAGCATGCCGGTCTGGATGCTGGCCATCGGCCTGCTGTTCGGCGCGCGCGTCATGCCGCAGCAACTGCTCGGCGCGGCGCTGTCCGTCGCCGGCGTGCTGGTCGTGCTGAGCCGCGGCGACGCGCACCAGCTGCTGCAGCTGCGCCTGGTGACGGGCGACCTGCTGATGGTGCTGGCCACGGTGGTCTGGTCGCTCTACAGCTGGCTGCTGACCCGGCCCGGCGTGCCGGAGCCGCTGCGTGCGGACTGGGCCAGCCTGCTGATGGCGCAGGTGGTGTTCGGCACGCTGTGGGCCGGCCTGTTCGCCGGCGGCGAGGCGCTGCTGCTGGACCCGGCGCCGATCGCGTGGAGCTGGCCGCTGGCGGCGGCGCTGCTGTACGTCGCAGTCGGGCCCTCGCTGCTGGCCTACCAGTGCTGGGGCGCGGGCGTGCGCCGTGCAGGCCCCAGCACGGCCGCCTTCTTCGCGAACCTGATGCCGCTGTTCGCGGTCCTGATGTCCGGCCTCGTGCTGCACGAGTCGCCGCAGCCCTACCACGCGCTGGCGTTCGGCCTGACCGTGGGCGGCATCCTGGTCTCGTCCCGGCGCCGGGGCGCCTGACACCCTGCGGCGCGACCCGCCGCAGGGTGGTGCTCCTGCTCCTCTAGTGGGTGCCGGGGTAGGCGCCGCCGTCGATCAGGATGTTCTGGCCGGTGATGTAGCCCGCATGCCGGCTGCACAGGAAGGCGCAGGCAGCGCCGAACTCGGCCGGGTCGCCCAGGCGGCGCGCCGGCACGGGCTTCTTGCGCGCCTCGACGATGGCCTCGGGCGGCTCGCCCGTCCTGGCCGACTGCGCGGCCGCCATGCTGCGTATGCGGTCGGTGTCGAACACGCCGGGCAGCAGGTTGTTGATGGTCACGCCGGCCGAGGCCAGGCTGGGAATGCGCGCGACGCCGGCCACGAAGCCGGTCAGCCCGCTGCGCGCGCCGTTGGACAGCCCCAGCACGTCGATCGGCGCCTTCACGGAACTCGACGTGATGTTGACGATGCGGCCGAAGCCGCGCGCGGCCATGCCGTCCACGGCCGAGCGGATCAGCTCGACCGGCGTCAGCATGTTGGCGTCCAGCGCCTTGATCCAGGCCTCGCGATCCCATGCGCGGAAATCGCCGGGCGGCGGGCCGCCGGCGTTCGTGACGATGATGTCGAACTCCCTGCGCAGCGCGAACACCGCCGCGCGGCCCGCGGGCGTGGTGATGTCGGCCGCCACGCTCTCGACCTGCGCGGCCGGCGGGCGCTGCGGATCGGCCAGCAGCCGCTCCTTCGCGGCCTGCAGGGCCTCGGCGCCGCGCGCCACGATCAGCACGTGCACGCCCTCGCGCGACAAGGCTTGCGCGCAGCCGAAGCCCAGTCCCTTGCTGGCGCCGCACACCAGCGCCCACTTGCCTGCGATTCCCAGGTCCATGCGATCTCCCTTGGTTGTCGATGCGGGCTGCATCATAGAAAACGGCGCCCGAGGGCGCCGTTTCGACGAAGCGAGAGCCGTGTCAGTCCTCAACGAACGCTTCCTCGCGCTTGTTCTTGATGGCCGGCATCGTCACGATGATGAGCAGCAGCAAGGCAGCGCCCAGCAGACCGGCGGAGATCGGCCGCGTGACGAACACGCTCCAGTCGCCGCGCGACAGCAGCAGCGCGCGGCGCAGGTTCTCTTCCATCATCGGGCCCAGGATGAAGCCCAGCAGCAGCGGGGCAGGCTCGGTGCCCAGCTTGTGGAAGAGGTAGCCGATCACGCCGAAGGCACCCACCAGCCACACGTCGAAGGTGTTGTTGTTGGTGGAATACACGCCCACCGCGCAGAACAGCACGATGGAGGGGAACAGCCAGCGGTAGGGCACGGTCAGCAGCTTGATCCACATGCCGATCAGCGGCAGGTTCAGGATCACCAGCATCAGGTTGCCGATCCACATCGAGGCGATCAGGCCCCAGAACAGCTCGGGGTTGCTGGTCATGACCTGCGGGCCGGGCTGGATGTTGTGGATGGTCATGGCACCGACCATCAGCGCCATCACCGCGTTGGGCGGGATGCCCAGCGTCAGCAGCGGGATGAAGGAGGTCTGCGAGCCGGCGTTGTTGGCCGATTCCGGCGCGCACACGCCGCGGATGTTGCCCTGGCCGAACGGCACTTCGCCGGGCTGCAGCTTGGTCTTCTTCTCGATGGTGTAGGCCGCGAAGGCCGACAGCAGCGCACCGCCACCGGGCAGGATGCCCAGTGCCGAACCCAGCGCCGTGCCGCGCATCATGGCAGGCAGCATGCGCTTGAAGTCCTCCTTGGTGGGAAACAGGCCCTGCACCTTGCCCGTGAAGACCTCGCGCTCATGCTCAGGCACGGCCAGGTTGGCGATGATTTCGCCATAGCCGAACACACCCATCGCGATCACGGTGAAGTTGATGCCGTCGGTCAGCTCGGGGATGTCGAAGCTGTAGCGCGCCACGCCCGAGTTCACGTCGGTGCCCACCAGGCCCAGCAGCAGGCCCAGCACGATCATGCCGATCGCCTTGAGCAGCGAGCCCGAGGCCAGCACCACGGCGCCGATCAGGCCCAGCACCATCAGGCTGAAGTATTCGGCCGGGCCGAACTTGAATGCCACCTCGGTCAGCGGCGGCGCGAACGCGGCCAGGATCAGCGTGCCGACGCAGCCGGCGAAGAACGAGCCGATGCCCGCCGCCGCCAGTGCCGGCCCCGCGCGCCCCTTGCGGGCCATCTGGTAACCGTCGATCACAGTCACCACGGACGAGGACTCGCCGGGCAGGTTCACCAGGATGGCGGTGGTGGAACCGCCGTACTGCGCGCCGTAGTAGATGCCGGCCAGCATGATCAGCGCGGCCACGGGCGGCAGCGCGTAGGTGGCGGGCAGCAGCATGGCGATCGTGGCCACGGGCCCCACCCCGGGCAGCACGCCGATCAGCGTGCCCAGCAGGCAGCCGATGAAGCAATAGATCAGGTTCTGGAACGTGAATGCAACGCCAAAACCCATCGAAAGGTGTTCGAACAACTCCATGGTCTCTCCTCCCGATCAGCCCACGATGAAACTGGGCCAGACGGGGAACTGCAGGTTCAGCCCCCACACGAAGGCCACGTAGCTGCCCACGGCCAGCACGGTGGCCAGCACGAAGGTCTCCAGCGCATGGAAGCGGTCGCCGGCCAGGCTGGCCACGAAGGTCAGGCCGTAGATCGCCACCATCAGGCCCATGGCGGGAACGCCCAGGCTGGGCAACCCCGCGAGCAGCACGCCGAACAGCAGGTTGGCGGCGATGATGAAGAACAGCGGCTTCCAGGCCCATTTGCCGATCTTGTCGCCGGTGGGCGTCTCGATGACCATGGCCTTGAAGGTGACTACCGCGCCGATGATGGCCAGCAGGATGCCCAGCAGCAGCGGGAAGTAACCCGGCCCCATGCGGGCGCCGCTGCCCACCGTGTAGGTCGTGGCGCCCCAGGCGAATCCCACACCGACCACGATGAACATGAGCCCGGAAAAAAAGTCTTTCTGACTTTTGATGTTCACAAGAACGCCTCCTCGAACAAAAGGTGGCGCGATTGTGGAGGCATTCGAAGCGCCCCTGGATGTGGATTCCACCTACAGGAAAACCACCCCCGGCAGCGCATCCGCTGCCCGTAGACCCTACGGACAACGGCGGCATCCGGGTGCTACTCGCCGGCCGCGTGCGCCAGCGGCGGCGTGGCGCCGAGCACCTCGGCCAGCGTGGTCAGGCCTTCGGCCACGCGCAATGCACCGGCCAGGCGCAGCGGGCGCATGCCGTCGGCCACGGCCTGGCGCCGCAGCGCGGCGAGCTGGGTGCCGCCCTGCTGCACGCGCTCGCGGAACGCGTCGCTGACGGTCAGCAGTTCGTACAGGCCCATGCGGCCCATGAAGCCGGTCATGCGGCATTCCACGCAGCCCACGGGCCGGTACGGCGTGCAGCCGCCGTTGATGCGCCAGGGCTGGACCATGCGGTTCAGCGCCTCGGCGCCCGTCGACTCGTCGGGCTGGCGGCAATGGCGGCACAGGGTGCGCACCAGCCGCTGCGCCAGCACGCCCAGCACGGTCGCGTTCAGCAGGTAGGCGGGCACGCCCAGCTCCATCAGCCGGGTCAGCGCCGAGGGCGCGTCGTTGGTGTGCAGCGTGGAAAACACCAGGTGCCCGGTCAGCGCGGCCTGCACCGCCATCTCGGCCGTCTGCAGGTCGCGGATCTCACCGACCATGATCACGTCCGGGTCCTGCCG
This sequence comes from Pseudorhodoferax sp., assembly GCF_047601025.1. Lineage (NCBI taxonomy): Bacteria > Pseudomonadati > Pseudomonadota > Betaproteobacteria > Burkholderiales > Comamonadaceae > Pseudorhodoferax > Pseudorhodoferax sp. The sequence continues at coordinate 3,144,670 of NZ_JASGJZ010000001.1, read as the reverse complement.
CATCAGTGCGCGCAGGCCCTCGGCGAAGTCGAAGTCCAACTGCGGCTGCACCTGGGTCTGGTTGAACGCCGGCTCGATCATCTCGATCGGGTCCTCGATGGTGCTGACGTTCAGTTCCTCGGTCGCCACGCGCTTGAGCGTGGAATACAGCGTGGTGGTCTTGCCCGAGCCGGTCGGCCCCGTCACCAGGATCACGCCGTGCGGCTGGCGCACCAGCGACTCCCAGCGCGCCGCATCGTGCGGCGTGAAGCCCAGCGCGTCCAGGTCCTTGACGGCCGTGTCGGGGTCGAAGATTCGCATGACCAGCTTCTCGCCGAAGGCCGTGGGCAGCGTGGACAGGCGCATCTCGACCTCGTCGCCCCGGGGGTTGCGGGTCTTGATGCGGCCGTCCTGCGGCCGGCGCCGCTCCACCACGTCCATGCGGCCGAGCAGCTTCACGCGCGCGACCATCGCGTTCATGACGCCCATGGGCATCTGGTAGACCGTGTGCAGCACCCCGTCGATGCGGAAGCGGATCACGCCCTGCTCGCGCCGCGGTTCCATGTGGATGTCGCTGGCGCGCTGGTTGAACGCGTACTGCCACAGCCAGTCCACCAGCTGCACCACGCCCTGGTCGTTGGCGTCCAGCGTCTTGTTGGACCGGCCGAGCTCGACCAGTTGCTCGAAGCTGGCGAGCCCCGCGCTAGCGCCGGCCTTCTGGGCCGCCCGCACGGACTTGGCCAGCGCGAAGAATTCGGCCGTGTAGCGCTGGATGTCCTGGGGATTGGCCAGCACGCGGTGCACCCGGCGGCGCGACTGGCGCTCGACCTCGGCCACCCAGTCGGTCACGAAGGGCTCGGCCGTGGCGACCACGATCTCGCCGGCGCCGATCTGCAGCGGCAGCACCTTGTGGCGCTCGGCGTAGACCGCGCTCATGGCCTCGGCCACCTTGCCGACCTCGACCTTCAGCGGATCGATGCGCAGGTAGGCCAGGCCGGCGCGGCCGGCCAGCCATTCGGTCAGCATCTCGATGTCCAGCGGCTTGCCGTCGCGCGCGCGCGCCATGGCCACGCTGGCCAGGCGCACCAGCGCCGGCTGCGCGCTCTCGGCCTGCGAGCAGCGCGCCACGGTGCGCTGGCGCTCCTCGGCCGAGATGACGCCGTCCTCGGCCAGCCAGTCCACCACCAGCCGCCAGGTCAGCGGGCCGGCGTGCGGCGCGGGCGGCCGCGCCGTCATGGCACCACCGGCTTGAACACGCGCAGCCACTTGGGCGCGGGCAGGCCGAAGCGGGCCTGGATCTGCGCCGCCTGCTCCAGCAGCGCGGCACGCGGCGGGCGGCTGGCGCTGCGCTGGGCCAGCACCACGGTGTTGCCCTCGCGCGTCGGGCGAAAGGCCCAGACCGCCGGCTCGCCGAAGGCCTCGGCGATGCGCTGCAGGCTGGCCGCATAGCTGGACGTGCGGCCGAACAGGTTCACCGTCATCGCGCCGTCGTCGGTCAGCAGGCGGCGGCAATCGGCGTAGAAGTCGGCGCTGTCCAGCACCGGGGAGGCGGCCTGCTCGTCGTACAGGTCGACCTGCAGTGCGTCCACCGTGCCGTGCAGCGCGGCCTCCTGCACGGCCAGGGCCGCGTCGGCCAGCCGCACGGTGAGCCGCGCGTCGTCCGGCGGCAGCTTGAACCAGCCGCGGCAGGCCGCGATCACCTGCGGGTTCAGCTCGATCGCCGTGGTGCGCATGCGCAGCCGCTTGTGGCAGAACTTGGTCAGCGCGGCCGCGCCCAGGCCCAGCTGCATGGCGTGGCGCGCGCCCAGCCCGTCCAGCGGCACGAACAGCAGCCAGGCCATCATGCGCTGCACGTATTCGAGCTCGATGTCGAAGGGCGCGTCGACCAGCATCGAGCCCTGCACCCACTCGGTGCCCAGGTGCAGCGTGCGCACCACGCCGTCGTCGGCGAACTGCACCTCGGGCAGCGCGGTCCGGGCGCGCCGCGCCGCGGTGGATCTAGCGGTCTTGGTCATCGGGCGCGATTGTGGCCTGCGCCGGCAGCAGCGCGGCCAGCCGCGGCAGCGCGGCCAGCGCGTTGCGCGTGGTGACGGCCTGGACCTCGGCCAGCGGCAGCCCGCGCAGCGCGGCCAGCGTCGCGGCGATGCGCGGCAGCTCGGCCGGCGTGTTCAGGCCCTGCGGCCGGCCGGCGGCGCGCTCGGCCGCGCGCACGTACAGCCACTGCGGCGGAATGTCGGGCGCGTCGGTCTCCAGCACGATGGCGTCCGGCGGCAGCCGCGCCGCCAGCAAACGCAGCTGCCGGGCCGCGTCGAAGGTCATCGCGCCGCCGAAGCCCAGCTTCAGGCCCAGGGCCAGCATGGCCCGTGCCTGCTGCAGGCTGCCGTTGAACGCATGGGCGATGCCCCGCCAGCCGCCGGCCGGCGCCAGTTCGCGCAGCTGGCGCAGCACCGTGTCCACGCTGCGGCGCGTGTGCACGATCACCGGCAGGCCGTGCCGGCGGGCCAACTGCAGCTGGCGGCGGAAGAAGAACAGCTGGCGCGCGCGCATCGCGGGCGCGGCCAGCTCCGGCGCGAACAGGTCCACGCCGATCTCGCCGACGGCCACCAGGCGCGCGTCGCCGGCCTGGGCCGCCAGCATCGCGTCCAGCCGGTCCAGGTCGGCCTCGCCGGCCTGCGGCACCAGCAGCGGGTGGATGCCCAGCGCGTAGGCGTCGCCGCAGCGCGCGGCCAATGCGCGCACGGTATCGAAGTCGCATGCGCCGACGGCCGGCAACACGCACAGCGCCACGCCGCGCTCGGCCGCCAGCCGGCGCGCAGCCAGCGCCAGCGCATGGTTCCGGCCGAACTCGGGCGCATCCAGGTGGCAATGCGTGTCGATCCAGGGCATGGCACCACTGTAGCGCGCGGTGCACCCCGGCAGGGCCCGTGGCCCCTCCGGACGGGCGGTGCGCGCCTGGATGAACCGTGGTACTGTTGTTGCGTAGATCCGTACAACGTTCCATCACAGGGGATTCCCGATGCGTAGGCCGGCTCTTTACAGCAGTGCGTCCCGGGCCCGGCCGCAGCCGGAAGAAGCGCCCGCGGCCCCCTCGCCCCCGCCCCCGGCCGCCGCCGAGACCACCGCCCCGGCCCGGCGGCGGCGCTGGCGGCGCGATCCGCGCCTGCTGTGGGCCGCCATCGTGCTGCTGGCCGCCGCCACGCTGGCGTCGGGCACGCTGGCGCTGCGCCCGGTGGCGCGCCTGCCGACGCAGAAGGACATCGACGCCGCCGTCCTGCACACGCTGGAACACAAGGTACTGCCCTCGCCCGCCACGCGCGCCTACGGCGCGGTGATCCCCTCGGTCGTGCGCGTGATGGGCTTCGGCAAGGGCAAGAACGGCAAGGAAGAGGAACTCGGCGTCGGCACCGGCGTGGTCATCGTCGACAAGGGCACGATCCTGACCAACCTGCACGTCGTCTCCGGCGCGCCGACCATCAAGGTCACCTTCATGGACGGGCTGGAGACCACGGCCAGCGTGACCGGCACCCAGCCCGAGAACGACCTCGCCGTGCTGCAGGCCCACAAGATCCCGGACGACCTGCTCGCCGCCACGATGCGCTCCACCGACGACCTGGCGCCGGGCGACCAGGTGCTGGCCGTGGGCTTTCCGTTCGGCATCGGCCCCTCGGCCTCGGCCGGCGTGGTGTCCGGCCTGGGCCGCTCGTTCCGCTCGCCCGAGGGCAAGCACATGATGACCAACCTGATCCAGTTCGACGCGGCGGCCAATCCCGGCAATTCCGGCGGCCCGCTGGTCACCATGGACGGCCACGTGGTCGGCATCGTGACTGCCATCCTGAACCCCTCGCAGCAGCGCACCTTCGTCGGCATCGGCTTCGCCGTGCCGATCGAGAACGCCGCCTCCGCCGTCGGCCTGCACCCCTTCTGACCACCCCGCCCCCCATTGAGGACTCCGCCCATGAGCGACGCCAGCACCCCGAGCACCGACACCGCCCAGCTGATGGAGCAGATCCTGTACGAGGTCAAGCGCGTCGTGGTCGGGCAGGACCGCTTCCTCGAACGGGTCATGGTGGCGATGCTGGCGCAGGGCCACCTGCTGGTCGAAGGCGTGCCGGGGCTGGCCAAGACGCTGACGGTCAAGACGCTGGCCGACACCATCCAGGGCCGCTTCAAGCGCATCCAGTTCACGCCCGACCTGGTGCCGGCCGACCTGGTCGGCACCCGCATCTACAACCAGAAGACCGGTGAATTCACGACCGCCCTGGGCCCGGTGTTCGCGAACCTGCTGCTGGCCGACGAGATCAACCGCGCGCCGGCCAAGGTGCAGAGCGCGCTGCTGGAGGTGATGCAGGAGCGCCAGGTCACGATCGCCGGCGAGACGCACCCGGTGCCGCGGCCGTTCCTGGTCATGGCCACGCAGAACCCGATCGAGACCGAGGGCACCTACCCGCTGCCCGAGGCCCAGGTCGACCGCTTCATGATGAAGGTGCTGGTGGACTATCCGACCGACGAGGAGGAGTTCGTGATCGTGACGCGGGTGACCGGCCCGGCCGTGCAGGTCGCGCAGGTGGCGACGACCGTGCAGCTCGCCGCGCTGCAGCAGGAATGCCGGCGCGTCTACGTCGATCCCTCGCTGGTGCAGTACGCCGTGAAGCTGGTGTCGGCCACGCGCCGGCCCGAGGCCCACGGGCTGAAGGAGCTCGGCCGCTTCATCACCTTCGGGGCCAGCCCGCGCGCCACCATCGGCCTGACCGAAGGCGCCCGCGCGCTGGCCATGCTGCGCGGGCGCAGCTACGCGCTGCCCGAGGACATGCGTGACCTCGTGCCCGACGTGCTGCGCCACCGCGTGGCGCTGTCGTACGAGGCGCTCTCCGAAGGCATGGACGCCGATGCGCTGATCGGCAGGATCATGGCCCGCATCCCGCCCCCGCCCAAGCCGCTGGAACATGAAAAACTCGCCGCCTGAAACCGCCGCGCCCGCCCCGGCCGGCCGCGCCGAACAGCTGCTGCGCCGGCTGGAATGGACGGTGCTGCGCCGGCTCGACGGCCTGCTGCAGGGCGACTACCGCACGCTGATGCGCGGCGCCGGCATGGACCTGGCCGACCTGCGCGAGTACCAGCACCACGACGATGTGCGCCACATCGACTGGAACGTCACCGCCCGGCTGCAGCAGCCGCACGTACGCGTGTTCACCGAGGACCGCGAGATGGCCGCCTGGTTCCTGCTGGACCTCTCGCCCTCGGTGGACTTCGGCTCGGGCGCGCAGCCGAAGCGCGAGGTCTCGGCCGCCTTCGTGGCCGTGCTGGCGCGGCTGCTCACGCGCCACGGCAACCGCGTCGGCGCCATGCTGTACGGCACCGGGCTGGACCAGGTGCTGCCGCCGCGGGCCAGCCGGCTGCACGTGCTCGACCTCCTGCACCGCATGCTGCCGGCCGCCGGCCAGCCGCGCGAGAGCGGCCGCATCACCCACCTGCACGAGCTGCTGCAGGCCGCGGGCGCGCTGATGCGCCGGCGCGCCACCGTGTTCGTGGTGTCGGACTTCATCAGTGCGCCGGGCTGGGAACGGCCGCTGGCCCAGTTGGCGCAGCGCCACGAGGTACTGGCCGTGCGCCTGCTCGACCCGCTGGAGCTGGAGCTGCCCGACCTCGGCCTGATCCCGATCCGCGACGCCGAGACCGGCGAGCAACTGCTGGTCGACACCTCGGACGCCGGTTTCCGCAAGCGCTTCGCGCGCATCGCCGCCCAGCGCGAGGCCGAACTGCGCCAGGCGCTGGCCACCGCCGGCGTCGATGCGCTGGAGCTGTCCACCGGCGACGACCTGGCCGACGCCATCGTGCGCTTCACCGACCTGCGCCGGCGCCGCGCCCGGCTGACGGGCGCCGGCGGCGGACTGCCCACCCACCTGCGCAGCGCCATGGCGGCGTGAATGTCCACGGGGAGCGTGCGATGAACTTCCTCTGGCCCCAGTTCCTCTGGCTGCTGCTGCTGGTGCCGGCGCTGCTGCTGTTCTACCTGTGGCTGCTCCGGCGCCGCCGCCAGGGCGCGCTGCGCTACGCCAGCCTGTCCATCGTGCGCGAGGCCATGGGCGCGCGCCAGGGCCTCAAGCGGCATCTGCCGCCGTTCCTGTTCCTGCTGGCGCTGGTCGCGCTGATCGTGGCGGCCGCGCGGCCCATGGCCGTGATCAGCCTGCCCTCGCAGCAGGAGACCATCATCCTGGCCATGGACGTCTCGGGCAGCATGCGCGCGGCCGACGTGCAGCCCAACCGCCTGGTCGCCGCGCAGAACGCGGCCAAGGCCTTCATCGCCGAGCTGCCGCGCCACGTGCGCGTGGGCATCGTCGCCTTCGCCGGCACGGCCCAGGTGGTGCAGCCGGCCACGACCTCGCGCGAGGATCTGGTCAAGGCCATCGACAAGTTCCAGCTGCAGCGCGCCACCGCGATCGGCAGCGCCATCGTGGTCGCGCTGGCCGAGCTGTTCCCCGACGCCGGCATCGACGTGGGCGCCATGACCTTCGGCCGCGACCGCATGCGCGGCAGCCCGCTGGACCGGGCGCCGGCGGCCGCCGGCGAGAACCGGGAATTCACGCCGGTGGCGCCCGGCTCCTACGACTCGGCCGCCATCATCCTGCTGACGGACGGCCAGCGCACCACCGGCGTGGACACGCTGGAGGCGGCCAAGATGGCGGCCGACCGCGGCGTGCGCGTCTACACCGTGGGCATCGGCACCGTGGACGGCGAGACCATCGGCTTCGAGGGCTGGTCCATGCGCGTGCGGCTGGACGAGGACACGCTGAAGGCCGTGGCCGCGCGCACCCAGGGCGAATACTTCTACGCCGGCACCGCCGAGAACCTGCGCAAGGTCTACCAGACGCTGGGCTCGCGGCTGATGGTCGAGAAGAAAGAGACCGAGGTCTCGGCGCTGCTGGCGCTGGCCGGCGGCCTGCTGGCGCTGATCGCGGCCGGCCTGTCGCTGCTCTGGTTCGGCCGAATTCTCTGAACCTGCGCGGCACCGCGCGTGCCGGCCACACGCCCGGCAGAAGCAGCTCCACGCGGCTGCCCGGCCCCTCCTGTGCGCTACGGCATCCTGCCCCGAGCGGGTAGAGGGTGAATGAATTTGGTCACTTTCCAATGCTCTTCAGAAAACTACGATGGAACCGGGAGTAGCGAATCTGCCCGCTCCCGTTCCAAGGAGCACATCATGGAAAAAACCAACCGGGTGGTCACCACGCCCAAGGCCATGGCCGCATTCATCAGGGGGGCGCAGGCAATGCCTGCGCCGGGTGGGCCTGACTTCGATCCCCGGGGGCCCATCGGCCCCATCGCCTACGGCCTGTACCGGCGCCTGGCCGGCCGGCTGGACGCGATCGCGCTGAATCCACAGCCGCTTCCGCCGCAGGAGGTGGCGGCGCGCATGATCGCGCAGGAATTCGTGGCCAGCGTGGTGCAGCTCGGCAATCTCACCGCGGCACTGCCGCGCGAGAGCGCCGAGGCCGCAGGCAAGCATGTGGCGAGCCGTATCGCGGACTTCGAAGAATGGTGCGGCACGGGCCGCTTGCACGAGAAGATCGCCGAGATACTGCGCAAACTGGGCCCCCGTCCCATTGGCGGCGGCGACCCGCCGCCCCACCCGAATGAACTGGCGAACGGCATCTTGCTGGCGACCATCGGTGCGGAACTCTACGCGGCCGGCAGTGCCGTGCAGGGGCTGGCAGCGGCGGGCGAGAAGATGATGCAGCAGGGCCTCAGCCAGCTGGGCTGAGAAGGGGTGAACGAACCGCTCACGCCCACGCGAAGCCCGATGACCACCTGCTTCTCGCACCGCCGACGCTTTTCGGGCCTCGCCCTTTGGGCCGGGGCACGCCGGACCGCACGCGGGCGTTGCAGTCCTTGCCCTGGCACCAGCCAGGGCGGCCTGCGCCTACGCCTGCGGCCCGCCGCACCCCGTCGTGGCCGCGATCGGTCCATTCACCCCTTCTGAGACATCGACGGATCAATCCCCGGGCGCAAACAGGTCCACCCGGTCGGTGATGATGCTGTCCGTGCCCAACGCGATCAGGTGCCGCGCGGCCCGTTCGTCGTTGACGGTGTAGCTCGCGCAGCGCAGGCCGGCGCCGTGCATCTTGGCGACCAGCGGGGTGTTCCACAGCGCATGGTTGAGCACCATGGCGATGCAGCCCAGCTTCAGCGCGGTACACAGGTCGACGTCGCCGGCGGCGTCGGCCAGCCGGTCCGCCAGCAGGGCACGCGGCAGTCGCGGCGCGGTATCGCGCGCACCGGCCAGTGATGCGGGCTGGAACGAGCTCAGGAGCGGCGGCACGGCATCCTGGGGCCAGAGCGCGCCCAGCAGTTCGCCGACGGCGCGGCCGGTGGCGGCTTCCTGGCCGGGCGTGGGCTTGATCTCCACGTTCAGGCACAGGTGGTTGGCCAGGCACCAGCGAACCAGTGCCTCCAGCGTGGGCAGGGGCTCGCCGGCGTAGGCACGCGAATGCCAACTGCCCGCATCCAGCTGCGCCAGTTCGCCCATGGTGCGGTCGCCGCCGGTCCCCCGGGCGTTGGTGGTGCGCTGCAGGTCGGTGTCGTGCATCAGGAAGAGCACGCCGTCGCGCGAAAGCTTGGCGTCGCATTCGAACATGCGGTAGCCGTGGCGGGCGCCCAGGCGGAAGGCACTGAGCGTGTTCTCGGGCGCGAGCTTGCCTGCGCCGCGGTGGGCGATCCAGCGGGGATAGGGCCAGGGGGCGAGGTCGGTCATGCGCGCTGGCCCGTCTCGGCGTGGAACCAGTGCAACCGGTCGGGCCGGGGCAGCACGCGCAGCGTGCCACCGGGCTGCGGGGACGGCTTGCCTTCCTCGATGCGCACGATGAGGGCGTCGCCGCCCACGGTGCCGTAGACCAGGCGCTCGGCGCCCAACAGTTCCACGGTCTGCACCTGCATTTCCCAGCCGCCTTGCGCGACCACGTCGATGTGCTCGGGGCGGATGCCGAGGATGCGCCCGGCCTGGCCGCCGGGGACACTCCTCAGCAGGTTCATCGGCGGCGAGCCGATGAAGCTGGCCACGAAGGTGGACGCGGGCCGGTGGTAGACCTCCTCGGGCGTGCCGAACTGCTCGACGTGGCCGGCGTTCATCACGATCATGCGCTGCGCCAGCGTCATGGCCTCGACCTGGTCGTGGGTGACGAACAGGCTGGTGATGCCCAGGTCGCGGTGCAGCTTCTGGATCTCGATGCGCGTCTGCGCGCGCAGCTTGGCGTCCAGGTTGGACAAGGGCTCGTCGAACAGGAACACCTGCGGCTGGCGCACGATGGCCCGGCCCATGGCCACGCGCTGGCGCTGGCCGCCGGACAGCTCGCGCGGCTTGCGCTCCAGCAGGTGCGTGAGCTCCAGGATCTTCGCCGCCTTGTCCACGCGGCGGCGGATCTCGTCCTTGGGCACCTTGGCGATCTTCAGGCCGTAGGCCATGTTCTCGAAGTTCGTCATGTGCGGGTACAGCGCGTAGTTCTGGAACACCATGGCGATGTCGCGCTCGGCCGGCTCCACGTCGTTGACCACGCGCGCGCCGATCGCGATCTCGCCTTCGGAGATTTCCTCCAGGCCGGCCACCATGCGCAGCAGCGTGGACTTGCCGCAGCCCGAAGGGCCGACGATGACGACGAACTCGCCGTCGCGGATCTCGGCGTCGACGCCGTGGATGACCTGGTTGGCCTTGGCGCCGTGGCCGTAGCGCTTGACGACGCGGCGCAGCGAGATGGATGCCATGCGTTCCTATTTCTCGGTATCGACCAGGCCCTTGACGAACCAGCGCTGCATCAGCACGACGACCAGCGCCGGTGGCAGCATCGCCAGGATGGCCGTGGCCATGATGATGTTCCAGTCGGTGGCGGCGTCGCCGCTGGCGATCATGCGCTTGATGCCGATCACGATGGGGTACATGTCCTCGGTGGTGGTGGCCAGCAGCGGCCACAGGTACTGGTTCCAGCCGTAGATGAACTGGATCACGAACAGCGCGGCGACCGAGGTCTGCGACAGCGGCACCAGCACGTCCTTGAAGAAGCGCATCGGCCCGGCGCCGTCGATGCGCGCGGCCTCGACCAGCTCGTCCGGCACCGTCAGGAAGAACTGGCGGAACAGGAAGGTCGCCGTGGCCGAGGCGATCAGCGGCACCGTGAGGCCGGCGTAGCTGTTCAGCATGCCCAGGTCGGAGACGATCTTGTAGGTCGGCAGGATGCGCACCTCCACCGGCAGCATCAGCGTGATGAAGATCGCCCAGAACACCAGCTTCCTGAACGGGAAGCGGAAGTAGACGATCGCGAATGCCGACAGCAGCGAGATCGCGATCTTGCCGAGCGCGATGACCAGCGCCGTGACCAGGCTGACCCACATCATGCGGCCGACCGGCGCCGCCGAGCCCTGGGTGGAGCCGGTGCCAGCCAGCGCGGCCAGGTAGTTCTCGGCCAGGTGGCCGCCCGGCACGATGGGCATCGGCACCTGCACGATCGCCTCGCGCGTGTGGGTGGAGGCCACGAAGGCCAGGTAGATCGGGAACGCGACGATCAGGATGCCCAGCACCAGCACCAGGTGGGACAGCAGCGTCAGCAGCGGGCGGCGTTCGACCATGGTTCAGTAGTTGACCTTCTTCTCGACGTAGCGGAACTGGATCACCGTCAGCGCCACCACGATCGCCATCAGCACCACCGACTGCGCGGCCGAGCCGCCCAGGTCCAGCGCCTTGAAGCCGTCGTGCCAGACCTTGTAGACCAGGATCGCGGTGTCGCGGCCGGGCCCGCCCTCGGTGGTCGCGTGCACGATCGCGAAGGTGTCGAAGAAGGCGTAGACCACGTTCATGACCAGCAGGAAGAAGGTGGTCGGCGACAACAGCGGCAGCTGGATCGTCAGGAAGCGGCGCACCGGGCCGGCGCCGTCGATCGCGGCGGCCTCGATCAGCGCCTTGGGGATGGACTGCAGGCCCGCCAGGAAGAACAGGAAGTTGTAGGAGATCTGCTTCCAGACCGCGGCGACCACGATCAGCGCCAGCGCCTGGCCCGAGTTCAGCAGGTGGTTCCAGTCCACACCCAGCTGGCGCAGGCCGTAGGCCACGATGCCGATGGACGGCGAGAACATGAACACCCACAGCACGCCGGCCACGGCCGGCGCGACCGCGTAGGGGATGATCAGGAAGGTCTTGTAGACCAGCGCGCCGCGCACGATGCGGTCGGCGAACACGGCCAGCACCAGCGACAGCGCGATGCCGATGCCGGCCACCAGCACCGAGAACACCGCCGTGACCTTGAAGGACTGCAGGTAGGCCTCGTCCTGGAACAGCGCGGCGAAGTTGTCCAGCCCGACCCAGACGGTGGAGGTGCCGAACGCGTCCTCCGTCTGCAGCGACTGCACGATGGCCTGGCTGGCCGGCCAGAAGAAGAACACCAGCACCACCACCATCTGCGGCGCGACCAGCAGCCACGGCAGCCAGGCGGAGCGGAACAGCACGCGTTTTTCCATGGCGGCGCGGCGGCCGGCTCACGCCGGCCGCTTCCCTGCGATCAGCCCTTGGTGGCGCGCTGGAAGCGCTCGAGCTGCTCGTTGCCGCGCTTCACGGCGTTGTCCAGCGCCTGCTTGGCGCTCTGCTTGCCGGCCCAGACCTGTTCGGTCTCCTCGTCCACGATGGTGCGGATCTGCAGGAAGTTGCCCAGGCGGATGCCGCGCGACTTGTCGGTGGTCTTGCGGATCATCTGCGTCACGGCCACGTCGGTGCCGGGGTTCTGCTTGTAGAAGCCGGACTTCTCGGTCAGCTCGTACGCCGCCACCGTGACCGGCAGGTAGCCGGTGCGCTTGTGGCTGTCGGACTGCACCTGGGCATCGGACAGGAAGCCGAAGAAGGCCGCCACGCCCTTGTACTCGGCCGGCTTCTTGCCGCCGATGGCCCACAGGCTGGCGCCGCCGATCACGGTGTTCTGCGGGGCGCCGGGCACGTCGGGATAGTAGGGCAGCGGCGCGATGCCGTAGGCGAACTTGGCATCCTTGGCCACGCGCGCGTACAGGCCGGAGGAACCGGTCATCATCGCGCACTCGCCGGCCGGGAAGGCCGCATCCGGCGTGTTGTTGCGGCCCTTGTAGACGAACAGGCCCTGCTGCGCCATGTTGGCCAGGTTCTCGAAGTGCCGCACGTGCAGCGGCGAGTTGAAGGCGAGCCGGGTGGCCGTGCCGCCGAAGCCGTTGCCCAGCGTCGCGTACAGCGTGTTGTGCCAGGTCGAGAAGCTCTCCAGCTGCGTCCAACTCATCCAGCTCGTCGTGAACGGGCACTTGTGGCCGCTGGCCTTGAGCTTGGCGGCGGCGGCCACGACCTCGGGCCAGGTGGACGGCGCCTTGTCCGGGTTCAGCCCGGCGGCCTTGAAGGCGTCCTTGTTGTAGTAGAACACCGTGGTCGAGCTGTTGAACGGAAAGCTCAGCATCTGGCCGTTCGGCGCCGTGTAGTAGCCGGCCACGGCGGAGATGTAGGCGTTGGGGTCGAACTTCGCGCCGGCCTCCTTCATGATCTCGCCGACCGGCTTGACCACGCCCTTGGACGCCATCATGGTCGCGGTGCCGACCTCGAACACCTGCAGGATGTGCGGCGCGTTGCCGGAACGGAAGGCGGCCACGCCGGCCGTCAGCGTCTCGTCGTACTGGCCCTTGTAGGTCGGCACGACCTTGTACTGGCTCTGGCTGGCGTTGAACTGCTTCGCCAGGTCGTTGACCCATTCGCCGAGCGGCCCGCTCATGGCATGCCACCACTGGATCTCGGTCTGGGCCCGGGCCGGCAGCGCGACGACGGCCGCGGCCAGCGCCGCCAGGACAAAGCTCTTCTTCATGAACACTCCCTTGTGAGGAAATACGGCAGGCTAGCCCCGCGATGTGACGGGGCGATTTAAGCGCGGCGGCCGGCGCGCGCCCATGCGGGCTTTCCATGGGCCGGAGCGGACGGCAAGGATTGTTGCGCTGCGGTAACATCCACGCCCGCCGGCGCCGGGCCGGCGGGCCCCAGCACGACCCCCCGATGAATGCCCCGAACACGCTGAACCAGCTGCTGGCCCCGCGCGAGGACACGCAGCGCCTGCGCGAGATTCCGTACAACTACACCTCGTTCTCCGACCGCGAGATCGTGGTGCGGCTGCTCGGCGCGCGCGCGTGGGAGCTGGTGCAGTTGCTGCGCGGCGAGCGCCGCACCGGCCGCTCGGCCCGCATGCTGTACGAGGTGCTGGGCGACATCTGGGTGGTGCAGCGCAATCCCTACCTGCAGGACGACCTGCTGGACAACCCGAAGCGCCGCGCGCTGCTGGTGCAGGCGCTGCAGCACCGGCTGGCCGCGGCCGAGGCGCGCCGCACGCCGCAGGCCGACCCGGCACGCGACGCGCTGGTCGGCGAGCTGCTGGGCCTGGCGCGCCAGGCCGTGGCCCGCTTCGACGCGGACTTCGGCGAGATCGCCACGCTGCGCCGGCGCGCCCGGCGCAGCCTGCAGAAGCTGACGGCCAAGGACAACATCAAGTTCGACGGCATGGCCCGCGTGGCCCACGTGACCGACGCGACCGACTGGCGCGTGGAATACCCGTTCGTGGTGCTGACGCCGGACACCGAGGCCGAGATGGCCAGGCTGGTCAAGGCCTGCATCGCGCTGGGCCTGACCATCATCCCGCGCGGCGGCGGCACCGGCTACACCGGCGGCGCGATCCCGCTGACCAGCCGCAGCGCCGTCATCAACACCGAGAAGCTGGAGGCGATGACCGAGGTGCAGATGGTCGCGCTGCCCGGCGTGGAGCAGCCGGTCGCCACGATCTGGACCGAGGCCGGCGTGGTCACCCAGCGCGTGGCCGACGCGGCCGAGCGCGCCGGCTACGTGTTCGCGGTGGACCCGACCTCGGCCGAGGCCTCCTGCATCGGCGGCAACATCGCGATGAACGCCGGCGGCAAGAAGGCCGTGCTGTGGGGCACGGCGCTGGACAACCTGGCCTCCTGGCGCATGGTCACGCCGCAGGCGCTGTGGCTGGAAGTCACCCGCCTGGACCACAACCTCGGCAAGATCCACGACGTGGAGGTGGCCAGCTTCGAGCTGAAGACCTACGAGCCCGACGGCCGCACGCTGATGCGCACCGAGCGGCTGGACATCCCGGGCCGCGTGTTCCGCAAGGAGGGGCTGGGCAAGGACGTCACGGACAAGTTCCTCTCCGGCCTGCCCGGCGTGCAGAAGGAAGGCTGCGACGGCCTGATCACCAGCGCGCGCTGGATCGTGCACCGCATGCCGGCGCACACGCGCACCGTGTGCCTGGAGTTCTTCGGCAACGCCCGGGACGCCGTGCCCAGCATCGTGGAGATCAAGGACTTCATGTTCGCCGAGCAGAAGCGCTCGGGCGTGGTGCTGGCGGGCCTGGAACACCTGGACGACCGCTACCTGAAGGCCGTGGGCTACGCGACCAAGTCCAAGCGCCACGGCGGCGGGCTGCCGAAGATGGTGCTGTTCGGCGACATCGCCGGCGACGACGCGGACGCCGTGGCGCGCGCCACCTCGGAGGTCGTGCGCCTGGCCAACTCGCGCAGCGGCGAGGGCTTCGTCGCCATCAGCCCGGAGGCGCGCAAGAAGTTCTGGCTGGACCGCAAGCGCACGGCCGCCATCAGCCGCCACACCAACGCCTTCAAGATCAACGAGGACGTGGTGATCCCGCTGCCGCGCATGGCCGAGTACACCGACGGCATCGAGCGCATCAACATCGAGCTGTCGCTGCGCAACAAGCTGGCGCTGTGCGATGCGCTGCTCGACTTCTTCGGCAATGGCGACCTGCCGCTGGGCAAGGAGGACGACGCCTCGGAGATCGCCACGGCCGAGCTGCTGGAAGACCGCGCGGCCCAGGCCGTGGCGCTGATCCGCGAGGTGCGCATGCAGTGGCAGGGCTGGCTGCACGACGTGGACGCGCTGTTTCCGCAGCTGCAGGACCACAGCCTGCGCGCGAGCTGGAAGGCGCAGATCCGCGCGCCGCTGCAGCAGTTGTTCCCGGGCGCGGCTTTCCGGCCGCTGCTGGCCGAATGCAGCGCCATCCACCGGCGCGTGCTCAAGGGCCGCGTCTGGGTCGCGCTGCACATGCACGCCGGCGACGGCAACGTGCACACCAACATCCCGGTCAACAGCGACAACTACGAGATGCTGCAGACCGCGCACGAGGCCGTGGCCCGCATCATGGCGCTGGCGCGCTCGCTGGACGGCGTGATCTCAGGCGAGCACGGCATCGGCATCACCAAGCTGGAATTCCTGGGCGAGAACGAGCTCGGGCCGTTCGCCGACTACAAGCGCCGCGTGGACCCCGAGGGCCGCTTCAACAAGGGCAAGCTGCTGCGCGACCCGGCCCTGCCGGCCGACCTGACCAATGCCTACACGCCGAGCTTCGGGCTGATGGGGCACGAGTCGCTGATCCTGCAGCAGTCCGACATCGGCGCCATCGCCCACAGCGTGAAGGACTGCCTGCGCTGCGGCAAGTGCAAGCCGGTCTGCGCCACGCACGTGCCGCGCGCCAACCTGCTGTACAGCCCGCGCAACAAGATCCTGGCGACCTCGCTGCTGGTCGAGGCCTTCCTGTACGAGGAGCAGACGCGCCGCGGCGTGTCGATCAAGCACTGGGCCGAGTTCGAGGACGTGGCCGACCACTGCACGGTCTGCCACAAGTGCCTGACGCCCTGCCCGGTCAAGATCGACTTCGGCGACGTGACCATGAACATGCGCAACCTGCTGCGCAGGATGGGCAAGAAGAGCCTGCGGCCCGGCAACGCGGCCGCGATGCTGATGCTGAACGCGACCAGCCCGCGGACCATCAAGTTCATGCGCACGGCCATGGTGGACGTGGGCTTCAAGGCCCAGCGCCTGGCGCACGACCTGTTCAAGGGCCTGGCCAGGGCGCAGACCGCCGCGCCGCCGGCCACGGTGGGCCCCGCCCCGCTCAAGGAGCAGGTGATCCACTTCGTGAACAAGAAGATGCCCGGCGGCCTGCCCAAGCGCAGCGCGCGCGCGCTGCTGGACATCGAGGACAAGGACTACGTCCCCATCATCCGCGACCCCAAGGCGACGAGCGCGGACTCGGAGGCGGTGTTCTATTTCCCCGGCTGCGGCTCGGAGCGGCTGTTCAGCCAGGTCGGGCTGGCCACGCAGGCCATGCTGTGGCACGCTGGCGTGCAGACCGTGCTGCCGCCGGGCTACCTGTGCTGCGGCTACCCGCAACGCGGCTCGGGCCAGTTCGACAAGGCCGAGAAGATCATCACCGACAACCGGGTGCTGTTCCACCGCGTGGCCAACACGCTGAACTACCTGGACATCAAGACCGTGGTCGTCAGCTGCGGCACCTGCTTTGATCAGCTGCAGGGCTACCAGTTCGACAAGATCTTCCCCGGCTGCCGCATCGTCGACATCCACGAGTACCTGCTGGAAAAGGGCATCACGCTGGGCCAGGCCGGCACCTACCTCTACCACGACCCCTGCCACACGCCGATGAAGCAGCGCGAGCCGATGAAGACCGTGCGCGCGCTGCTGGGCGACGGCGTGGCGAAGAGCGAGCGCTGCTGCGGCGAGTCCGGCACGCTGGGCGTGACCCGACCCGACATCTCCACGCAGATCCGCTTCCGCAAGCAGGAGGAGCTGCGCAAAAGCGAGACGGCGCTGCGCGCCCAGGGCACGCAGGGCGACCTGAAGATCCTGACCAGTTGCCCGAGCTGCCTGCAGGGCCTGTCGCGCTACCAGGACGACCTGCAGAGCGGGCTGCTCGAAGCCGACTACATCGTCGTCGAGATGGCGCGCAAGCTGCTGGGCGAGGACTGGATGCAGAACTACGTGGCCGCGGCCAACCAGGGCGGCATCGAGCGCGTGCTGGTCTGACCATGGCCGCCACGCCCTCCCGCCCCACCGAGATCACCGTGCACGGGCAGTCGCGCGTGCTGGAGATCGCCTTCGACGACGGCGCGCGCTTTCGCATCCCGTTCGAGCTGATGCGCGTGTACTCGCCCTCGGCCGAGGTGCAGGGCCACGGGCCGGGCCAGGAGGTGCTGCAGACCGGCAAGCGCGAGGTCACGCTGCTGGGGCTGGAGCCGGTCGGCCACTACGCGGTGCAGCCCGCGTTCTCCGACGGCCACGGCTCCGGCATCTTCACCTGGGAGTACCTGTACTTCCTGGGCCGCGAGCAGGCGCAGCTGTGGGAAGACTACGAGCGCCGGCTGCGGGAGTCCGGGCTGGACCGCGACGCCCCGATGCCGCCCCGGCCCGGCCACGGCTGCAGCCACTGACCGCGCCGCGCACGACTGTTGCGCAAACCCCCACGCAATCCCCGATCTGGGGCAGGGGTGTGGTCCTGCGCACACCGCTTGTCGCCTAGCATCGACCGCTTATGTCATCCACCCATTTCGGTTTCCAGACCGTCGAGGAGACGGAGAAGGCCGGCCGCGTGCGGCAGGTGTTCGATTCGGTCGCGCCCAAGTACGACCTGATGAACGACCTGATGTCCGCGGGGCTGCACCGCATCTGGAAGCGCTACACCGCGCTGGTCGCCAACGTGCGCCCAGGCCAGCGTGTGCTCGACATCGCCGCCGGCACCGGCGACCTGACGCGCATGTTCGCGCGCCAGGCCGGGCCGAGCGGCCTGGTGGTGCACACCGACATCAACGAGGCCATGCTGCGCACCGGCCGCGACCGCCTGCTGGACGACGGCATCGTCGTGCCCAGCATGGTGTGCGACGCCGAGGCGCTGCCGTTCGCCGACGGCAGCTTCGACCTGGTGAGCGTGGCCTTCGGCCTGCGCAACATGACGCACAAAGACCAGGCCCTGGCCGAGATGTGCCGCGTGCTCAAGCCCCGGGGCAAGCTGCTGGTGCTGGAGTTCTCCAAGGTCGCGCAGCCGCTGGAGAAGGCCTACGACTGGTACTCCTTCAAGGTGCTGCCGCGCCTGGGCCAGCTGGTCGCCGGCGACGATGCCAGCTACCGCTACCTGGCCGAATCCATCCGCATGCACCCGGACCAGCAGGCCCTCAAAGGCCTGATGCAGGCACAGGGATTCGGTCATGTGGACTATCACAACATGACCGGTGGCCTGGTGGCCCTGCACGTCGGCATCAAGTGCTGACCCGCTCGCTTTTTTTGACCTGACCGACGACGAGGAGACCTCGATGAAACTCTGGACCGCGATTCTGGCCGGCGCGCTGGTGCTGACGCTGGGCACCGACGCCGATGCCCAGCGCCGCCTGGGCGGCGGCCGCTCCATTGGCAAGCAGTCGAGCAACGTGACGCAGCGCGAGGCGACGCCGCAGCCGCCGGCCGCGCCGGCGCAATCGGCCAACAACGCCGCGCCGAGCAGGGCGCAGCAGCCCGGGCCGGCCACGGCGGCGCCGCAGCAGCCGCCCCGCCGCCCCTGGGGCGCCATGCTGGGCGGCCTGGCCGCCGGCCTGGGCCTGGCCTGGCTGGCCTCCTCGCTGGGCCTCGGCGAGGCCTTCGGCCAGTTCCTGCTGATCGCGCTGCTGGTCCTGGTGGCCATGGTGGTCATCGGCGCGGTGATGCGCATGCGCCGCGGCGCCCAGCCGCAGGCGGCCGGCCGCGGGCCGCTCGCGTTCCAGGGTGCCAGTCCGGCCGCGCCGCAGGCGCCCCAGGTGCCGCGCAGCTACCGGCCCGAGAACGTCGGCAACGATGCCTCGGCCCGCCCCTGGGAGCGCGGCACCCTGTTCGACGCCGGCAGCGGCGGCGCCGGCAACGCCGGCATCGTGATCGGCTCGGGCCTGAGCGGCTCGCAGAACTGGGGCGTGCCGGCCGGTTTCGACACCGAGGGCTTCCTGACGGCTGCCAAGCGCAACTTCGTGACGCTGCAGGCCGCCTGGGACCGCGCCGACATCCCCGCGCTGCGCGCGATGATGACCGACACCATGGTCGGCGAGCTGCAGTCGCAGCTGCGCGAGCGCGAGGCGCACACCGGCGGCCAGTCCAACAGCACCGACGTGGTGATGCTGGACGCCAAGCTGCTGGGCATCGAGGACCTGGGCGAGGACTACATGGCCAGCGTGGAGTTCTCCGGCATGATCCGCGAGGAGCCGTCGACCGGACCCAGCCCGTTCCGCGAGGTCTGGAACATGACCAAGCCCAAGAGCGGCCATGTCGGCTGGCTCGTGGCCGGCGTGCAGGCCCTGCAATGAGATGACCGGAACGCCCCTGCGCCCGCCGGATGCGGCGCAGACCGGCCGTCAATTGGAGAAATAATCGGGGGACCATGGCGACATCGTCCCCCTTCTCCTTTCTTGGCGAGCTGCTCGACCGCGCGAGCCGGACACTGCAGCCGCCGGCCTGGGCCGTCGAGGAATTCCAGCGCCGGCTGGTGCTGCTGCTGAACCACGTGCTGATGCAGGAGGAGCAGGCCATGGAACGGCTGGCCCGCCACGCCGGCCGCGCGGTACGCTTCCAGTGGCGCCAGTACACGCTGCACCTGCAGGCCACGCCGGCCGGCCTGCTGGACCTGGCCGACGCGCTGGCCGTGCCGGACCTCACGCTCACGGTGGCCGAGGACTCCCCCGCCGCGCTGGCCCGCGGCGCGCTGCGCGGCGAGAAGCCCGGCATCCGCATCGAGGGCGACGTGCAGCTCGCCGCCGACGTGAACTGGCTGATCGAGCACGTGCGCTGGGACATCGAGGAAGACCTCTCGCGCCTGATCGGCGACGCACCGGCCCATGCACTGGGCCAGGCCGGCCGCGCTGCGTCGGCCGCGCTGCGCAAGTTCGTCGCGTTCGGCAAGAAGGCGCCCCGGTGAGGCAGTTCGCCCGGGGCGCCTACATCTCCTGGATCGCCCTTCGCTACGGACTGGACGAACTCGTCCTGTCCTCCTTCCACCATCCCTGGCTGCACCGCGTGGCGCGGCTGCTGTCGGTCGGCCGCGACCTGAGCGCGCCGCGCGGGCAGCGGCTGCGCGAGGCGCTGGAGCGGCTGGGCCCGCTGTTCGTGAAGTTCGGCCAGGTGATGTCCACGCGGCGCGACCTGCTGCCGCCGGACATCGCGGACGAGCTGGCGCGGCTGCAGGACCGCGTGCCGCCGTTCCCGTCGGAAGTGGCCGTGGCCACCATCGAGCGCGCCTTCCGCAAGCCGCTGGACCGCATCTTCGTGCAGTTCGAGCGCGAGCCGGTGGCCAGCGCCTCGATCGCGCAGGTGCACTTCGCGGTGCTGCGCGACCGCCAGGGCCACGCCCGCGAGGTCGCCGTCAAGGTACTGCGCCCCGGCATGCTGGCCACGATCGAGAAGGACCTGGCGCTGATGCGCATGCTGGCCACCTGGGTCGAGCGCGCCTCGGCCGAGGCCAAGCGCCTGAAGCCGCTGGCCGTGGTCGGCGAGTTCGACAAGTACCTGCACGACGAGCTGGACCTGCTGCGCGAGGCCTCCAGCGCCGCCCAGCTGCGCCGCAACATGGACGGGCTGGACCTGGTGCTGATCCCCGAGATGTTCTGGGACTACTGTGCGCCGGACGTGATCGTGATGGAGCGCATGACCGGCGTGCCGATCAACCAGACCGCGCGCCTGCGCGAGGCCGGCGTGGACATGAAGAAGCTCGCGCGCGACGGCGTGACGATCTTCTTCACCCAGGTGTTCCGCGACGGCTTCTTCCACGCCGACATGCACCCCGGCAACATCCAGGTCAGCCTGGCGCCGGAGACCTTCGGCCGCTACATCTCGCTGGACTTCGGCATCGTCGGCACGCTGACCGAGTTCGACAAGGAATACCTGGCGCAGAACTTCACGGCCTTCTTCCGGCGCGACTACAAGCGCGTCGCCGAACTGCACATCGAATCAGGCTGGGTGCCGCCCGGCACCCGCGTGGACGAGCTGGAGGCGGCGATCCGCGCCGTCTGCGAGCCCTACTTCGACCGGCCGCTGAAGGAGATTTCGCTGGGCATGGTGCTGATGCGGCTGTTCCAGACCTCGCGCCGCTTCCATGTGGAGATCCAGCCGCAGCTGGTGCTGCTGCAGAAGACGCTGCTGAACATCGAGGGCCTGGGCCGCGACCTGGACCCGGACCTGGACCTGTGGGCCACGGCCAAGCCCTTCCTGGAGAAGTGGATGCTGGACCAGATCGGCCCGCGGGGGCTGCTGCGCCGCCTGCGCGAGGAGGCGCCGCGCTACGCCAAGCTGGTGCCCGAGTTGCCACGGCTGCTGCACGACTACCTGGCCCGCCGGCCCGACGACCACCGCGCCGAGCTGCTGGAGCTGCTGGCCGCGCAGAAGCGCAGCAACCAGCGGCTGCACAAGCTGCTCTACGCTGGCATGGGTTTTGTATTCGGCCTGCTCGCCATGCAACTGATCGTGGGCGTCCGGTTCTTCTGACCGGCACGGCGATAATCCGGCGCCGTCCAGCCCGCGCCCCCCGAGAACCCGCCGCCCCGACCGGCCCCCGTGAAAGGAACTTCATGAAGCTGCCTGCCCCGCGTCTCGCGTCCCGCCTCGTTGCCGCGACCCTGACCGTGGCGTCGCTCGTCGCCGGCCTGGCCCATGCCCAGGAGGAGCCCGTCCTCAACATCTACAACTGGGGCGACTACATCGCCGAGGACACGATCCGCAACTTCGAGAAGGAAACCGGCATCAAGGTCCGCTACGACCTGTTCGACAGCAACGAGGCGCTGCACGCCAAGCTGGTGGCGGGCATGTCGGGCTACGACATCGTGGTGCCGGGCTCGCACTTCGCCAAGCTGCAGATCCAGGCCGGCCTGCTGCAAAAGCTGGACAAGTCCAAGCTCCCGAACCTGGCCAACCTGGACCCGGCGATCCAGGCCCAGCTCGCCAAGGTCGATCCCGGCAACGAGCACCTGGTCGACTGGCTGTGGGGCTACACCACGGTGGGCATCAACGCCGACAAGGTCAAGGCCGCGCTGGGCGGCGCGCCGCTGCCGGACAACGTGTGGGACCTGGTGTTCAAGCCGGAGTACGCGAGCAAGCTCAAGGGCTGCGGCGTGTCGTTCCTGGACACGGCCTCCGAGATCATCCCGATCGCGCTGAAGTACGTCGGCAAGGACCCGCGCAGCAAGAACCCGGCCGACTACGAGGAAGTCGCCAGGATGCTCAAGGCCGTGCGGCCCAGCGTCACGCGCTTCGCCGGCTCGGGCTCGGACTACATCGACCAGATGGCGCGCGGCCAGCTGTGCGCGGTGGTCGGCTGGTCGGGCGACATCATGATCGCCAAGGACAAGTCGGCCAAGGCCAGGCAACCGCAGAACCTGCAGGTGCTGCTGCCCAAGACCGGCGGCCTGCTGTTCTTCGACACGATGGCGATCCCCAAGGACGCCAAGCATCCCGAGAACGCGCACAAGTGGATCAACTACATCCTGCGGCCCGAGGTGCACGCCTCGCTGACCAACAAGGTCTTCTACGCGAACCCGAACAAGGCCTCCATGAAGTTCGTGAACCCGGCGCTGGCCAAGGATCCGGCCGTGTTCCCCGACGCCGCGGCGCTGGCCGCGATGATCGCGCCGGACAATGCCGACCCGGCCACGCTGCGCCTGATGACGCGCACCTTCACCAACTTCAAGGCCAACCGCTAGAACATGGCCCAGCCACAGTCGTCGCGGACGTCGTTCCGCTCCGCCGCGCCCCTCCAGGAGGCACCGCCAGCGGCCCGGCAAAGCCGGTTCCGCGGCGGTCGCCGGCATGGCCTGCTCCGCGGCCTTCTGTCTGCTCGGGATTGAAATGAACGCTGCCGCCGGCGATGCCTTCCTGCGCATCGACGCCGTCACCAAGGACTTCGGCAGCTTCCGCGCCGTCGACGACCTGAGCCTGTCGATCGCCCGTGGCGAGATCTTCGCGCTGCTGGGCTCGTCGGGCAGCGGCAAGAGCACGCTGCTGCGCATGCTGGCGGGCTTCGAGTCGCCGAGCGCGGGCCGCATCCTGCTCGACGGCAGGGACCTGGCCGGCCTGCCGCCGTACGAGCGGCCGGTCAACATGATGTTCCAGTCCTATGCGCTGTTCCCGCACCTGTCGGTGTGGGACAACGTGGCCTTCGGGCTGCGCCGTGACGGCGTGCCCCGGGCCGAGACGGCCGAGCGCGTGGACGCGATGCTGCGCCTGGTGCAGATGGAGTCCATGGCACGGCGCAAGCCGCACCAGCTCTCCGGCGGCCAGCAGCAACGGGTGGCGCTGGCGCGCAGCCTGGTCAAGCGGCCGCAGCTGCTGCTGCTGGACGAGCCGCTCGGCGCGCTGGACAAGAAGCTGCGCGAGGCCACGCAGATCGAGCTGGTCAACATCATCCGCAGCATCGGCGTGACCTGCCTGATCGTCACGCACGACCAGGAGGAGGCGATGATGATGGCCTCGCGCATCGCGGTCATGAGCGCCGGCCGGCTGCTGCAGATCGGCGCGCCGGCCGATGTCTACGAAAACCCGGCGTCGCGCTTCGTGGCCGACTTCATCGGCAACGTGAACCTGATGGACGGCACGGTGGCCCGCGCGGCCGACGGCGCGGCCGAGGTGCACTGCGCCGACGTGGTCCACCGGCTGGCCGGGCCGCTGGCCGGCCACGACGGCCGGACCGTCACCGTGGCCGTGCGGCCCGAGAAGATCCGGCTGGACGCCGAGCCGCCTGCGCAACCGGCCAACCGCGTGCGGGGCGTGGTCAAGGCCTTCTCGTACTTCGGCGACTGCACGATGTACCACCTGGAACTGCCCAGCGGCGCGCGGCTGAAGGCCAACGTGGAGAACGACGAGCGCCACGGCGAGCTGGACTTCGCGATGGGCGACGCGGTCTGGGCCTCCTGGGCGCCCGGCGCGCAGGTCGTGCTGACCGAATAGCGCCATGGCCTCGTCTCGCGCGTCCTGGGGCCGCCGGCTGGTGGCCGGCGTGCCGGCCGCCTGGCTGCTGGTGTTCTTCCTGCTGCCCTTCCTGCTGGTGCTGCGGATCAGCCTGCTGCCCAGCGACGGCGTGCAGCTCGGCACGCTGTTCACACAGGTCGACGGCCAGTGGCGTTTCACCGGCCAGTTCGAGTCCTATGCCTTGATCCTGCAGGACAGCCTGTACCTGTCCACCTACGGCCGCTCGCTGCTGTACGCCGCCGTCACCACG
Organism: Pseudorhodoferax sp.; assembly: GCF_047601025.1. Lineage (NCBI taxonomy): Bacteria > Pseudomonadati > Pseudomonadota > Betaproteobacteria > Burkholderiales > Comamonadaceae > Pseudorhodoferax > Pseudorhodoferax sp. Next base: position 3,120,623 of record NZ_JASGJZ010000001.1, on the reverse strand, counting down.
CTGGTCTGCCTGGCCATCGGCTACCCCTTCGCCTATTTCATGGCCCGCGCGTCGGCCACGCTGCAGCCGCTGCTGCTGATGGGGGTGATGCTGCCGTTCTGGACCAGCTTCCTGCTGCGCGTCTATGCGTGGAAGGGCCTGCTGGACGCGCAAACCGGCTGGATCGGCCGGCTGCTGATCGACCTGGGCATGGACCGAGCGCTGTTCCGGCTGGGCATGATCCCGGCCGAAGGCCAGCTGATGTACAGCCCGTTCTCGCTGGTGCTGGGCATGGTCTACACCTACCTGCCGTTCATGGTGCTGCCGCTGTACGCCACGCTGTCGAAGATGGACCTGCGGCTGCTGGAGGCCGCGCAGGACCTCGGCGCCACGGCCTGGCAGGCGTTCTGGCGCGTCACCGTGCCGCTGTCGAGGAGCGGCATCGCCGCCGGCGCCATGCTGGTGTTCATCCCCTGCGTCGGCGAATACGTGATCCCGGAACTGCTGGGCGGACCGGAGACGCTGATGATCGGCCGCGTGCTCTGGGACGAGTTCTTCGCCAACAACGACTGGCCCGTGGCTTCGGCCGTGGCCGTGCTGATGGTGCTGCTGATCCTCCTGCCGATGGCGCTGCTGAACCGCAGCCAGGAGCAGGCCGACGGAGGGCGCCGGTGAAGCCCACCCCCGCCGCCCGCTGGACCGGCATCCTGTGGCTGCTGGCCGGCTTCGCCTTCCTGTACCTGCCGATCGTGGCGCTGGCCGTGTTCAGCTTCACCGACTCGCCGGTGCCCAACGTCTGGGCCGGCTTCAGCCTGCGCTGGTACCACAAGCTGGCGCAGGACGAGGACATACGGCGCGGCCTGTTCCTGTCGCTGCGCATCGCCGCGGCCACCGCGACCGGCGCCGTGGTGCTGGGCACGCTGGCCGCGCTGGCGCTGGAGCGGCTGCCGCGCTTTCGCGGCCGCGCGCTGTTCGCGGCGCTGGTGCGCGCGCCGCTGGTCATGCCCGAGGTGCTGGTCGGCCTGTCGCTGCTGCTGATGCTGGTCTCCGTGCAGCGCGCCTTCGGCCATCCCGAGCGCGGACTGGCCACGATCTGGCTGGGCCACCTGCTGGTCGGCACGGCCTACGCCACGGTGGTCATCGCCGCGCGGCTACGCGACCTGAATCCTCAGCTGGAAGAGGCCGCCCAGGACCTGGGCGCGCGCCCGGCCCAGGTGTTCTTCCTGGTCACGCTGCCGGTGATCGCCCAGTCGCTGCTGGCGGCCTGGCTGCTGACCTTCACGCTATCGCTGGACGACGTGGTGATCTCGGCCTTCCTCTCCGGGCCCGGCTCGACCACGCTGCCGCTGGTGATCTTCTCGCGCGCGCGGCTGGGCCTGGACCCGACCGTGAACGCGCTGGCGACCGTGGTGATCGCGGTCGTGGCGGTGTTCGTGGTGCTGTCCAGCTACCTGATCGCCGCCCGCGAACGGCGGCTGCAGCGCGAGCAACGGGCGGCGCGCCAAGGCGGTTGAGCGACACGCCCGCGGGGCCGGCCAACCTATAATCGCAGGTTTTGCAAGCGGCGGGCAGGGGCCCGCTCGCACCCTATCCTTCCCCGCCTTTCCATGCCCATCTACGCCTACAAGTGCAGCGCCTGCGGCCATGCCAAGGACGTGCTGCAGAAGATTTCCGACGCCCCCCTGACGGTCTGCCCGTCCTGCGGCGCCGCGGCATTCGCCAAGCAGGTCACCGCCGCCGGCTTCCAGCTCAAGGGTTCGGGCTGGTACGTCACCGACTTCCGCGACGGCGGCGGCAAGGGCGGCAAGGGTGCCGGCAACACGGCCGGCGAATCCACGGGCACCGCCTCCGGCGGCGAGGCGGCTGCCCCCGCGGCCGCGCCCGCCCCGGCCGCTGCCAGCCCGGCACCTGCGCCGGCCGCCGCGCCGGCGCCCGGCACCTCCTCCAGCTGACGCCGGCATCGGCCGCCTGCCACCATGAACGCCTTGCGCCGCTGGCTGCTGTCGGGCCTGCTCGTCATCGTGCCGCTGGCCGTCACGCTGGGCGTGCTGAACTGGGTCATCGGCCTGATGGACCAGACGCTGTGGCTGCTGCCGCAGCGCTGGCAGGACTGGCTGATGGCCGAAGGCCAGTTCGCCGGCTCCAACCGCATCCGCGGCGTCGGCGTGCTGCTCACGCTGGCGATCCTGCTGTCCGTGGGGGCCGTGGCCAGCAACTTCATCGGCAAGCGCCTGCTCGAATGGGGCGACGCACTGGTGCGCCGCATCCCGGTGGTGCGCTCCATCTACACCAGCGTCAAGCAGGTGTCCGATACCGTGTTCTCGGAAAGCGGCAACGCCTTCCGCACCGCGGTGCTGGTGCAGTGGCCGCGCGAGGGCATGTGGACCATCGCCTTCGTCACCGGCTCGCCGGCCGGCGAGGCGGCTCGCCACCTGGGCGGGGACGACTACCTGGGCGTGTACGTGCCGACCACGCCCAACCCCACGGGTGGCTACTTCGTGATGGTGCGGCGGCGCGACTGCATCGAACTGCGCATGAGCGTCGATGCTGCGCTCAAGTACATCGTCTCCATGGGCGTGGTGGTGCCGGGCGGGCCTGCCGCCGGCAGCCTGCCCACGCCGACGAACCACTCCTGAATCCGAAAGCAGGCGTCCCGCCGGGGCGCCGAAAGAAAGAAACCATGGCCATGCGTACTCACTACTGCGGTCTCGTGACCGAAGCCCTGATCGGCGAAACCGTCGCCCTGTGCGGCTGGGTCAACCGCCGCCGCGACCATGGCGGCGTGATCTTCGTCGACCTGCGCGACCGCGAAGGCTACGTGCAGGTGGTCTGCGACCCGGACCGGCCGGAAATGTTCGCCGCCGCCGAAGGCCTGCGCAACGAGTTCTGCATCCAGGTCAAGGGCCTAGTGCGTGCACGCCCTGAAGGCACGACCAACGACACCATCCAGAGTGGCAAGGTCGAGGTGCTGTGCCAGGAGCTGACGGTGCTGAACCCGTCGATCACGCCGCCGTTCCAGCTCGACGACGACAACCTCAGCGAGACCACGCGCCTGACGCACCGCGTGCTGGACCTGCGCCGCCCCTACATGCAGCGCAACTTGATGCTGCGCTACCGCGTGGCGATGGAGGTGCGCAAGTTCCTGGACGCGCATGGCTTCGTGGACATCGAAACGCCGATGCTGGGCAAGTCCACGCCCGAGGGCGCGCGCGACTACCTGGTGCCCAGCCGCGTGCACGACGGCCATTTCTTCGCGCTGCCGCAATCGCCGCAGCTGTTCAAGCAGCTGCTGATGGTGGCCGGCTACGACCGCTACTACCAGATCACCAAGTGCTTCCGCGACGAGGACCTGCGGGCCGACCGCCAGCCCGAGTTCACGCAGATCGACATCGAGACCTCGTTCCTCGGCGAGGAGGAAATCCGCGCGCTGTTCCAGGGCATGATCGAAACCGTGTTCAGGAACACGCTGGGCGTGGACCTGGGCGAGTTCCCGGTCATGACCTACCAGGAGGCCGCGCGCCGCTTCGGCTCGGACAAGCCGGACCTGCGCGTGAAGCTGGAGTTCACCGAGCTGACCGACGTGATGGCCGACGTGGACTTCAAGGTGTTCTCGCAGCCGGCCACGACCAAGGGCGGCCGCGTGGTGGCGCTGCGCGTGCCGGGCGGCGCGCGCGAAGGCACCGGCCTGACGCGCAGCGAGATCGACGCCTACACCGAGTTCGTCAAGATCTACGGCGCCAAGGGGCTGGCCTACATCAAGGTCAACGAAGCCGCCAAGGGCCGCGAGGGCCTGCAGTCGCCGATCGTGAAGAACCTGCACGACCAGGCGCTGCAGACCATCCTGGCGCGCACCGGCGCGCAGGACGGCGACCTGCTGTTCTTCGGTGCCGACAAGGAAAAGATCGTCAACGATGCGATCGGCGCGCTGCGCATCAAGATCGGCCACAGCGAGTTCGGCCGGAAGAACGGCCTGTTCGAGGACCGCTGGGCGCCGCTGTGGGTAGTGGACTTCCCGATGTTCGAGTTCGACGAGGAAGACCAGCGCTACACCGCCGTGCACCACCCGTTCACCTCGCCCAAGGACGGCCACGAGGACTGGATGGCGACCGCGCCGGAGAAATGCCTGTCCAAGGCCTACGACATGGTGCTGAACGGCTGGGAACTGGGCGGCGGCTCGGTGCGCATCCACCGCGCCGACGTGCAGCAGAAGGTGTTCGACGCCCTGAAGATCACGCCCGCGGATGCGCAGAAGAAGTTCGGCTTCCTGCTGGACGCGCTGCAGTACGGCGCCCCGCCGCACGGCGGCCTGGCCTTCGGCCTGGACCGCATCGTGACGCTGATGACCGGCGCCGAATCGATCCGCGACGTGATCGCCTTCCCCAAGACCCAGCGCGCTCAGGATCTGCTGACGCAGGCGCCCTCTCCGGTGGACGAGAAGCAGCTGCGCGAACTGCACATTCGCCTGCGCAACCCGCTGCCGGCGGCCTGACCCGGGCAGCGCCGGGGGACGTCAGCGCAGCTGCCCCTGGCGCTGCAATAGTGGCGCGATGAACTTCGCCGGGATCGCGTAGGTGATGCCCGAGGGCTGCGACAGCGCGGACTCGCGCGAGCCGCGCACGAACACCATGTTGATGACGCCGATCACGGCACCGGTGGCCGGATCGAACACCGGACCGCCGCTGTTGCCTGGGTAGGCGGTCGCATCGAGCTGGAAGATGTCGAATGCACCGTCGCGCGCGCTGCGGATGGAACGTGCGCTCAGGCGCTGGTCGTTCGCCGCAGGCAGCACGATGGGCGTGATCGATGAAACCATGCCGCGGTGGGTGACCGGCGAGAAGCCGAGCGCGCCACCGATCGGAAAGCCGGTGAAGGCCACGGCCTGCCCTTCCTTGACCGCATCCGAGTCGCCCAGCCGCAGCACGGGCGCCGGTTCACCCGAGAACCGCAGCAGCGCCAGGTCGTGCAGCCGATCCACCTCCAGCACGGACGCGCTGCGCATGTCGAGCTCACGGCCGCGGCGCACCTGCACCACGAGGTCGGAACCATCGGCCTCCTCCGGCTTGGGCAGCACATGCACATTGGTCACGGCCAGGTTGCCGCCGCCGATCACGAAGCCGGTGCCACGCAATGCGAAGCGGGGCGAGTTCGTGGCCTTGTAGGTGCCGACGATCAGGATCGACGGCCGGGTTTGCTCAATCAGCTCGACGTACTGGGCGCGCGCCAGGCCGGCCACGGCCGCTCCCAGGCCCGCCAGCGCTCCCGGCAGCCCGCGCCGCGTGATGCCGCCGCGCATCGCCTACAGCGTCGCGCGCAGCTTGGCGGCTTCGGCCTGGCCTGCGAACTTGTCGCCCAACTGGGCCAGTTCGTCCAGAAGCTTGCGCGCCTCGTCCTTGCGACCGGCCTGGGCATAGATCTTGGCCATGTTCAGCTTGAACAGGTCGTTGCTGCCCTGCATCTTCAGCACCTTGGTCTGCAGTTCGATCGCCTTGGCGTAGTCGCCGCGCGCAGCCAGCAGCGTGGCCAGCGTGTCCATGAACGCCGGCTGGTTGGGAGCGATTGCGTTGGCCTTCTCGGCGTACGAGACGGCTGCGTCGCGCTTGAGCTCGCCGCTGATCCAGGCCAGGTTGTTGTAGGCCAGCGCATGGTTGGGTTGCTGCTTGACGATGCGCAGGTAGTAGCGCTCGGCATCGTCCAGGCGCTTGTCGGTCATCGCGCGATCGGCCAGGTACAGGGGCACGGCCACGTCCTTGGGCTGCGTCTGCAGCCAGTTGTCGGCTACGCGCGCCGCTTCGGCCGCCTTGCCGGCCTGCAGCAGCGTACTGTGCAGGCGGACCATCAGGTCCGGACTGGCGGGCGCGGCCTTCAGGCCGTTCTGGTAGGCTGCCACGGCGCCGTCGAAATCCTTCTTCGATGCCCGCGCGTCGCCTTCCAGAAGGAAGCCCGCCATCTGCTTGGGCTGCTGCTTCTGCACGGTACGCGCCAAGCTGATTGCGTCGGGCAGCCGATCCTGCGTGAGGCGAATGCCGATCATGCGCTGGAAGGCGTCCAGATTGTTCGGCTGCAGATCCCACACCTTGCGCAGCGTCTGCTCCGCGGCGCTCGCATTCTTGGCTGCCAGTTGCGCATCGGCCAGACGCAGCAGCGGCGCCACCACACGCGGCTGCAGGCTTGCCACCCTGGCCAGCGTGGTCAGGCCCTGGTTGGTGTCGCCGGCGGCGAGCTGCGCGCGGCCAGCCGCGTCGAGTATCGCCAGGTCGTCGGGCAGCGCCGCAAGCGCAGACTGCGCCACCGATACGGCCTGCTTGGCATCCTGCTGGCGCAGCAGATGGTCCACCAGGAATACGCGCGGCGCAGGCTCCGTCGGCTCCGCTGCGATCGCCCGGTTCAACAGGTCCGTGACTTCCTTGGCGGCATTGGGTCCGCCGTCGCGGGCGCGCAGTTCCGCCAGCGCCACCAGCGCACGGCTGCTCTTGGGTTCGCGCTTGAGCAGTTCCTCGAAGCGCTTGCGGGCCTCGTCGGGCTTCTGGTCCTGCATGTCGAGCGCGGCCAGGCTGGCGATGGACGGGAAGTAGTTCGGGCTCCGCGCCAGCGACGCTTCCAGGCTCTTGCGCGCGCCGTCGCGGTCGCCCTTGGCGAGCAGCACGCGGCTGCGCAGTTGCCCGACCGCGGGATTGTCCGGCGTCTTCTTCGCCAGACCGTCCAGGGCCTTCAGCGCCTTGTCCAGTTCGTTGCCGCGCATGTAGGCGCTGATCAGCGCCATGTCGGCGGAAGTGCCCTTGTCGGTCGCGGCGATGTCCTGCAATTGCTCCAGGCCGGCTTCCATCTGGCCACTGGCCATCTGCGTCACGGCCAGCATGGTGCGCTTGCGGCCGTCCTCGGGATCGAGCTTGCTCGCCCGGGCGAACAGTTCCTCGGCCTTGCGTGCATCGCCGTTCATCATCTGCACCTCCCCGGCCAGCGCGAGCAGCGCCGGATCCGCGGTCTGGTCGTTGACGATCGGCGCCAAGGTCGCCTGCGCCTTGCCCGGCTGGCCGGAACGCAGATAGGTCATGGCCAGCCAGCGCCGCGCCATCGGCAGGTTCGGCGCTGCCTGCACGGCCTTGGTCAGATACTCCTCGGCCGTCGCCAGCGCATTGCGCTGCAGCTCGATCCCGCCTGACAGTTCCAGCGCGCGCGGGTTCGACGGCGCCAGGCGCAGCAATTCCTGGGCTTGCTCACGCGCCTTGGGGAAGTCGCGCTTGGCATAGGACAGCTGGGCGTCGAGGTACATCGTCTCGGGATGCTTGGCAGCAATCTTGCGCAGTGACACCAGTTCCTTCTCGGCGTCCTCCAGCTTGCCCTGGCGCGTCAACAGGCCGACGAGCCCGAAGTAGCCGCGCGCATCGGTCGGCTTCGCCTCGATGGCCTTGCGGTAGGAGGCCACTGCCTCGTCCGGCTGGCGCTTGACGTACTGCTGCAGGTCGCCCTTGAAGCGCCAGGCCTCGGCGTTCTTGGGATCGCGCGCCAGCAGCGCATCCACCTGCGCCAGCGCGCCGTCGACGTCCTGGTCGGCCAACGTATAGCGGGCCTTGGCCAGCAACGCGACCGCATTCTGCGGGTCGGCCGCCAAGGCCTTGTTCAGCGCCTCGCGCGCCGCCTGCTGATTGCCCGTGGCGCTGTAGGCGCCGCCCAGCGAGGTCTGCAGGTCCGCGACGGCCGAAGGCGACGACAGCTGCACCGACGCGAAGTCGTCGAGCACCTTCCTCGCCTTGCCCTGCTGCACCAGTGCCATCGCCAGCTTTGGCACGACCTGGTTGTCGTCGTACTTGAGATCGCGGGCCTTCTGCAGCTCGATCTCTGCCGCCGACGGGTCGCCCGACGCCAGCAATGCGGTGCCGAGCAGATAGCGCGCCTCGGCCGAATCGGGCTGCTTCTGCAGCACGTTCTTGATCTGGATCACCGCGGCCTTCGTGTCGTTCTTGGCCATGTAGTCCTTGGCCGAAGCGAGCAGTTTGTCGGGACTGTCACCGCAGGCCACGAGTAGCAAGGCGGCGGCAACGGCGACCGCGGTGGAAGCGAAGGAGGACTTGTTCAGCAGCATGGGAAGCTCCCGTGTGGATCTCGGATGAAAGGGTGGCGCCTACTACTTCAGGCCCAGGCGGTGCATCAGGTCGTACAGCGTGGGCCGGCTGACGCCCAGTAGCTCCGACGCCCTGACGATGTTGCCGTTGACACGCCCCAGCGCGGCGATGATGGCCTTGCGCTCGGCCTGCTCGCGCACGGTACGCAAATCCAGCGAGGGGTCCAGTCCGTCGTCGGGCTCGGGCACGGCCAGGCCGATGTCGTCGCGCGCGATCTGGTTGCCGTCGGCCATGATGACCGCGCGCTTGATGCAGTTTTCCAGCTCGCGGATGTTGCCAGGCCAGGGATAGGCCTCGATCGCACGCACCGCTTCTTCGGACAGCGCCATCGAGCCGCGGTTCTGCTCCTGCGCGAAACGCCGCACAAAGGCATGCGCCAGCAGCGCCGGGTCGCCCACGCGGGCGCGCAGCGGCGGGATGTTCACGACGATCTCGGCCAGGCGGTAGAACAAGTCCTCGCGGAAGCGGTTCTCCTTGCTCATGGCCTTGAGATCCTGGTGCGTGGCACAGACGATGCGCACGTCCACCGGGATCTCCTGGCGTCCACCGACGCGCTCGATGGTCCGCTGCTGCAGGAAGCGCAGCAGCTTGGCCTGCAGCGCCAAGTCCATGTCGCCGATCTCGTCGAGCATCAGCGTGCCGCCATTGGCCGTCTCGATCTTGCCGATCGTGGTCTTGGCCGCCCCGGTGAAGGCCCCCTTCTCGTAGCCGAACAGTTCGCTTTCGAGCAGTTCCTTCGGGATGGCCGCGCAGTTGATCGCGACGAACTTGCCGTTGCGCCGTGGCGAGGCCTGGTGCAGGCCCCTGGCCAGCACCTCCTTGCCGGTGCCGCTCTCGCCCAGCAGCATCACGGTAGCCGTGCTGCTGGCGACCTTCTCGATCGTGCGGCAGATGCGCAGCATCTCCGGATCGCGCGTGATCAGGCCGCCCAGCGCATCGGGCTGGGCCATGGCCTGCAGGCGGCGGTTCTCCTTCTGCAGCTCGTACAGGCGGAAGGCGCGGTCCACCGTGAGGTTCAGGATGTCCGGCTCGAACGGCTTGGGCAGGAAATCGTAGGCCCCCATGGCCACCGCGCGCAGCGCGTTGGCCTGGTCGTTCTGGCCGGTCAGCACGATGACCTTGGTGTCAGGATCCACCGCGAGGATCTGCTCCAGCAGCCGGAACCCCTCGCCGACCGAGTCCGGATCGGGCGGCAGCCCGAGATCCATCGTGACCACTGGCGGCGTGTGGCGACGCATCTGCACCAGGGCCGTCTCGCGGTCCTGCGCGGTCACGGACTCGAACCGGTCCAGCGACCACTTGATCTGCTTCTGCAGCGCCGGATCGTCCTCGACGATCAGCAGCGCCCGCATCTTCTCTGCGCTCATGCGTTCTCCATCGTGTGCAGGTCCGAGGTCTTGCTGACGTCGAACAGCGGCAACAGGATCCTGATCACCGTCCCGCGGCCGAGTTCGCTGTCCACCTGGATTTTTCCCCCCAGTTCCTGCACGTATTGATAACTCTCGTAGGCTCCGATACCCATGCCGGCCTGCTTGGTGGTCTGGAACGGCTTGAACAGGCGCTCGCGCACGAACTGCTCGGACATGCCCCTTCCCGTGTCCCCGACCTCCACCTCGGCCATGCCCACCGACCGCCGCAGCGCCAGCCAGACCCTGCCCGGCGGCTCCGTCGCATCGAACGCGTTCTGCACCATGTGGCCGATGATGCGTTCGAGCCGTTCCTCGTGCCCGCGGGCCACGACCTGCTCATCCAGGTCGAGCTCCAGGTGCCGGCCTCGCCCTTCGGCAGTGCGCGCGATGCGTTGCGCGATCGCCGCCAGGCCCACGCCGTGCACGGTGCCGGTCGGCGTCGCACCCTCGCGCAATTGAAGCATCAGCTGGCGCATCTTGTCCAAGGAGTTCTCCACGGTCATGAGCATGTCTTGCTGGAACTCCGGGTTGCCTTGCAGCCGCTTGGCGTTCTTCATCATCAACGACAGCTGGGTCACGATGTTCTTCAGATCGTGCACGACGAAGGCCGACATCTTGTTGAAGGCGTCGAACTTGCGCACCTCCAGCAGCGCCTCGGTCGCCTGCATCTGCGCCAGGAAGCTGGCCGCCTGCTTGCCGGCCGTCTTCAGCAGGTCGTTGACCTCCCAGTTCACGTCGATCTCGGCGCGAGCGCTGGCCAGTACGACGAAGCCCGTCAGATCATCGCCGACCGTCAGCGGCACGACCAGCCAGGCCTGGCGCACCTCCTGCAGCCACTGGGGCAACACCAAGTCGCCGTAGCGCTGCGGGAACGAGCGGAACTCCTCCAGATTGACGACCCAACCGCTGTCCAGCAGGAAGCGGCAGAACGGCGAACCGATGCCCTCCTTGTCGGATGGCGCGGGCATGTTCCAGCTGGCCGTGCAGCGCAGGCCGTCCTCGCCAGGGCTGCGCAGCCACAGGCAGCCGGCCGGACTTTCCAGCATGTCCGCCAGGCCGCGGATCACGCGCTGGCCCATCGCCAGCGGCGACTGGTGGTCCGACAGCGTCTGGGTGAAACGCAGCCATTCCTCCCGGTAGTCATAGCGGTAGTGGACAAAATGCTTGCCCAGCATCACGCGCAGGCGCGAGCGCACGGTGCCCGACATCAGCAGCACCATCAGGCCCACCGAGGCGAGCGCCACCAGCGCCAGTTGCAGACCCCGGCCCCAGTCGCCACCGAAGTAGCGCACGTAGTAGCCGACGGCCGAGATGAAGATCAGGTAGATGCCGGCCAGCAGCAGCGTGGCCGAATGCAGAACCGCCGTGCGCGAAACACGCATCTTGCCGACCCAGTCGCCACGACCTGCGACCGACATCCACAGCAGCGGAACCATCAGCGCATGCAGCAGCCCACGCACGCTGACCGCATCCGCATCCGCATCGGGCCGGTTGAACAGCACCGCCTGGGAGAACAGGTACAGGTCGAACAGGAACGTGCCGGCCAGACCCAGGCACAGCGGCTTGACGCTCCAGCGCACCTCCTCGGCCACGCTGCGGTAGACCTGCTCCAACAGGAACAGCGCGAACACCGGCAGGGCCATGGCGCTCAGCAGGAGCCAGTCGCCACCGGCAGCAGTCCAGGTACGGCCCACCAGGTTCAGCGCCTGCAGCACCAGGCTGCCGCCGATCAGCAGCACGGCCACGATGCCGGCACCGCCGAAGCGCTGCAGCACCGATCCGTCCTCCGCGCCGGGCAACCGCCACATCAGCAGCAGAAAGAAGATCCAGCTGGCGTAGCGCAGCCCATCGGCCAGCAGGCTGGCCCGCAACAGCTCGTTCCGGCCGGTCAGCAGCGCCGCCAGTACCAGCAGCGCCCAGACGATGGAAGCCAGCGCGGCCGCCACCAGCAGCCTCGAAGGCATCTGCCCCGGCAGCCACAGTGAACGCCGCCGCAGCAGCGCCACGGTGAACGCGCCGAAAGTCAGTCCGGCCAGCGCATAGCCCCAGACGCTCAGCAGCAGCGGCGCTTCGCCCACAGGACCTTCCTACTGAGACCGTGCCCCGGCGGCCTGGTCAGCGCGCGCCCTTGGCCATCACCACCACGCCGACGGTCTCGAACAGGATCACCAGATCCAGAAACAGCGAGTGGTTCTTCACGTAGTAGAGGTCGTACTGCAGCTTCTCTGCCGAATCCTCGAGCGAAGCCCCGTATGGATAGCGCACCTGCGCCCAGCCCGTCACGCCGGGCTTGACGCTCTGGCGCACCGCATAGTAAGGAATCTGGCGCGTCAGCTGGTCCACGAAGAAGGGACGCTCGGGCCGCGGGCCAACCAGGCTCATGTCACCCTTGAGCACGGAGAACAGTTGCGGCAACTCGTCGATGCGGACCTTGCGGATGAAGCGGCCGATGCGCGTGACCCGGTTGTCCTTGGCAGAGGCGAACTGCGGGCCGTCCTTCTCGGCATCGGTACGCATGCTGCGGAACTTCACCACGTTGAACAGCCGGCCGTTGAAGCCGACACGCTCCTGCCGGTAGAAGACCGGCCCGCGGCTTTCCAGCTTGATCGCCAGCGCGGTCATCAGCATGATCGGCGCCGTCAGCAAGATCAGCACCAGCGCGCAGACAATGTCGAAGATGCGCTTGATCACGTTGCGCACGCTGCCCTGGCTGAAGCCGTCGCCGAACACCAGCCAGCCGGCCGAGACCGAATCCAGCCGGATCTGGCCCTTGGTCTTCTCGAAATGCGTCGCCATGTCGACCACGCGCACGCCATGCAGCTTGCAGTCCAGCAGTTCGCGCAGCGGCATGCTTCCCCCGCGGCGCTCGACCAGGGCCACGACGATCTCATCGACTTCCAGTTCCAGCGCGGTGTCGGTCAGCGACTTGTTCCTCGACAGGATGCCCCAGGCCGACACCTCGGTCTCCGGTTCGTTGGGGCTGGCGTAGTAGCCGACCACGTCGACATGCGGATCGTCCTTCTTCAGCGTCCGCCCGACCAGCGCCGCCCGCTGCCCGGTGCCGAACACCAGCACGCGGTGCCGCAGCGCCGACTGCGGCGCCGAATGCGCCACGTAGACGCGGTGCACCAGCACCAGCACCAGGCCCAGCATGGCCGCCAGCGCCAGCGATTTCCGGCCTTCGATGCCCAGTGGCACCAGGCCGAACAGCGCGTAAGTGACCGGCACCGCCAGCAACACGGCCAGCACGGCCCGCGCGCGCGACTGGCTCAGCGTGCGGTTGTGCACGCGCTGGTAGAACCCCATGGCCGCGTTGATGACCAGCATGCCGATGGCCAGCACCGCGGTGTAGGCCAGCACGGGCACGATCACCGACCAGTCAGCCCGCCGCCACAACAATTCGGCCAGCACCGCGGCCAGCACCAGCAGGAAATCCAGCACGACCTGCTGCACCGTGCGCCGATGCAGGTAGTGGTTGAAGAGTTTGATCATGTGCGGAGTCCTCGCAATGCCCCGCCCGCCGGTTTCGCCCCGGCGCACTCCGCTGTGCTGCTACGTCGTTGTCGATTCATCCGATGCCGTTCCGGTCCAAAAACAGAACGCCCCCTACCCATGGGACTGTACGAGACGGCGGCGACACGACGGAAACGGCCGCGCCACCGAATCCCAAATTGCTCACATTCCGAGCAGAATTCGCGCAAAACGCTGCTTGGATTCGATCGATTGTAGGAAGTAGGCAACGTCAATCCGTGACGCGCCAGTGCCGCCCCTATCGACCCGGCTTGTACGCCCGCTTCCTGGCATCGCGCGGCACGAAGACCTTACCGCCGCCACCATGCCCGTCGCCGCGCGCTCCGTCGGCACGCGACGCCGGACGAGCCTGGCTGCCGAAGCCGCCCCGTTCGTTGCCCTGCCAGGCGCCGAAGCCGCCAGCCGGCCCGCGCGGTGCGCCAAAACCCCGCCCGCCGCCGCGATGCCCATGCTCGCGCGGTCCGCCGTGGCCGAAGGCCGGCCTGCGCTGTTCGGGAGGACGCTCGCGCGGCTCCAGGCCGGCGATGGTTTCGGCCGTGAACGGCTGGCGCGTGAACTGCTCGATGTCGTGGATGCGCCGGCGATCACGGAACTCGGCGAAGGTCACGGCCAGGCCATCGCGGCCGGCTCGGCCCGTGCGACCGATGCGGTGGGTGTAGTCCTCGGCCTTCATCGGCAGGCCGAAGTTGAAGACATGGCTGATGGTGGGCACGTCGATGCCGCGCGCGGCCACGTCGGTAGCGACCAGGATCTGCACGCGCCCCTGGCGCAGCGCCATCAGGCGGCGGTTGCGTAGGCCCTGGCTCAGCGCGCCATGCAGCGCCACGGCCGAGAAGCCGTCCTGCTGCAGGTCGTTCGCCAAGCCATCGCACTCGATCTGGGTGCTGGCGAACACGATGGCCTGGTCGATCGAGGCGTCGCGCAGCCAGTGGTCCAGCAGCTTGCGCTTGTGCTGGGCGTTGTCGGCCCAGTACAGCGTTTGGCGGATGTTCTCGTGCTTGTGCTGCGGCGTGGCGATCTGCACCTGCTGCGGCTCGCGCATCACGCGGCGCGCCAGCTGCTGGATGCGCGGCGCGAAGGTCGCGCTGAACATCATGGTCTGCTCGCGCTGCGCCGTCAGGTCGTGGATCTCGGCCAGGTCGTCGGCGAAGCCCAGGTCCAGCATGCGGTCGGCTTCGTCCACGACCAGGAACCGCACCTGGTCCAGCTTGATCTGCATGGAACGCTGCAGGTCCAGCAGGCGGCCCGGCGTGGCCACGACCAGGTTGGCGTTCTGCAGCTTGGCGATCTGCATCGCATACGGCATGCCGCCGACCACATTGGCGATGCGCAGCCCACGGCAGTGCTTGACCAGCTCGATCGCGTCGTGCGCGACCTGCTGCGCCAGTTCGCGCGTGGGGCACAGCACCAGCGCGCCGGGCTCGGCGGCCTTGAAATGGCGCGGATTCGTCGGGTCCTTGCGGCGCGGCTTCTTCGGCGCGGCCTCGCCGCGGGCGGCAGCCTCGGCTGCCAGGCGCTCGCGCTCGGCTTGCTCGGCCGCCTCACGGGCCTCCTGCTGGCGGATCAGCGTGTGCAGCACCGGCAGCAGGAAGGCCGCGGTCTTGCCGCTGCCGGTCTGGCTGGAGACCATCAGGTCGTTGAAGCCGACCGCGCCGCCCATGGCCAGCGGGATGGCCTGGCGCTGCACGGCCGTGGGCTCCACGTAGCCCAGGTCGGCCACGGCTTGCAGCAGCGGCTCAGCCAGGCCCAGCGCGGCGAATGCCGATACGTCGGGTGCCGCAAGCGCGGTCGCAGGAACTTCAGGGGTTTCGGAAAGGAATTCGGGGGCAGCCATGGGCGCGGCTGCCCGATCGTCGTACACGTCGGTCATCGTCGGTCTCTCACGCGAACGCGCCGCACCAGGCAGCGGTCGTTCTCGTCGGGGGTGGAACAGACATCCACCTTCAAACGAGACCGGGCCGCCGGACGACGGCACCGGGAATCCGATTCGCGGATCCGTGAGTGTGAGGGGAGATGTGCGGGGGAACAGTCTGGCGCTGCCAGACCGAAGCCTGCGATTATCGCACGGCTGCTCAGTTCACGCGCAGGAAGTGCGTACGGTAGTGTGCGAGTTCGTCGATGGATTCGTGCACGTCGGCAAGCGCGGTGTGCTTCTGCTGCTTCTTGAAGCTGTTGTAGACCTCCGGCCGCCAGCGCTTGGCCAACTCCTTGAGCGTGCTGACGTCCAGGTTGCGGTAGTGGAAGAAGGCCTCCAGCTTCGGCATGTACTTGACCAGGAAACGCCGATCCTGGCCGATGCTGTTGCCGCACATCGGCGCGCTGCCCTTGGGCACGTAGCGGGCCAGGAACTCCAGCAGCTGCGCCTCGGCCTGCGCCTCGTCGACCGTGGAGGCGCGCACCTTGTCGATCAGACCGCTGCGGCCGTGCGTGCCCTTGTTCCAGGCGTCCATCTTGTCGAGCTGCTCGTCGGACTGGTGGATCACCAGCACCGGCCCTTCCACGCGCGGCGCCAGATCCGGGCCGGTCACGACGACGGCGATTTCGATCAGCCGCTCCACCTCCGGGTCCAGCCCGGTCATCTCGCAGTCCAGCCAGACCAGGTTCTTGTCGGATTTGCCCAGCACGGCGGGCGCGGAAGAAGGGTTCGCTCGGTCCATGCGGCCATTCTCGCCGATGGCTAAACTGCCCGGATGCCCGCCTCCCTGTCCGCCGCGGACCTGTTCACCGCCGTCTTCGCCGTCGCCCTGCTCGCTGGCCTGGCCATCAAGTTCTGGCTGACCGGCCGCCAGATCCGCCATGTCGCGCGGCACCGCGACCACGTGCCGCAGGCCTTCGCGCAGACCGTCACGCCGGCGGCGCACCGCAAGGCGGCCGACTACACCATCGCCAAGTCCCGCTTCGGTCTGCTGGAGATGGCCTTCGGCGCGGCCGTGCTGCTGGGCTGGACGCTGCTGGGTGGCCTGAACCTGCTGAACGCGCTGCTGCTGCACGTGTTCGGGCCCGGCCTGCTGCAGCAGCTGGCGCTGCTGGCCGCCTTCGCGCTGATCGGCGGACTGCTGGAACTGCCGTTCTCCCTGTACCAGACCTTCGTGATCGAGCAGCGCTTCGGCTTCAACCGCATGGACGGCCGGCTCTGGCTGGCGGACCTG
The DNA here is from genome assembly GCF_047601025.1 of Pseudorhodoferax sp. Taxonomy (NCBI): domain Bacteria; kingdom Pseudomonadati; phylum Pseudomonadota; class Betaproteobacteria; order Burkholderiales; family Comamonadaceae; genus Pseudorhodoferax; species Pseudorhodoferax sp. The sequence continues at coordinate 3,104,435 of NZ_JASGJZ010000001.1, read as the reverse complement.
GCGAAGTCCACGCTGGTCGGCGCGCTGGTCGGGCTGCCAATCGCGGCGCTGATCCTGTGGCTGATGGGCGCGGCCGGCCCGCGCTGGTGGCTGTGGGCCTGGCTGGCCTGGATGGGCTTCAACCTGGTGCTGCTGATGGTCTACCCGAGCTTCATCGCGCCGCTGTTCAACCGCTTCCAGCCGCTGCGCGACGAAACGCTGGCCGCGCGCGTGACGACCCTGATGCGGCGCTGCGGCTTCGCGGCGAAGGGGCTGTACGTGATGGACGGGAGCCGGCGCAGCGCGCACGCCAACGCCTACTTCACCGGCTTCGGTGCGGCCAAGCGCGTAGTCTTCTACGACACGCTGCTGGCGCGGCTGTCGCCCGACCAGGTCGATGCCGTGCTGGCGCACGAGCTGGGCCACTTCCGGCACCGGCACATCGTGCAGCGCATCGTGCTGATGTTCGCGCTGAGCCTGGCCGGCTTCGCGCTGCTGGGCTGGCTGTCGGGGCAGAGCTGGTTCTATGCCGGCCTGGGCGTGCAACCGTCCATGGCCGTGCTGGCGGACGGCCGTGCGGCACCGAACGACGCGCTGGCCCTGCTGCTGTTCCTGCTGGCCGTCCCGGTGTTCGGCTTCTTCGTCGCGCCGCTGTCGGCCCAGCTGTCGCGCCGGCACGAATTCCAGGCCGATGCCTTCGCCGCCGCGCAGACCAGCGGCGCCGACCTGTCCGGCGCGCTGCTGAAGCTGTACGAGGACAACGCCAGCACGCTGACGCCAGACCCGGTGTACGTGCGCTTCTACTACTCCCACCCGCCCGCGTCCGAACGCCTGGCGCGCCTGCAGCCTGCGGCCTGACGCACGAGGAGAAGCTTCCATGAGCATGCTGAAGAAGAAGGACTGGTCCGCCCAGCCGGCGCGCCGCGCGCTGCGGCCGACCGACATCGTCACCCGCCTGGCCCAGCTCTCCGGATGGACTCTGCGCGGCGACGGCGAAGGCGTGGCGATCGAGAAGACCTACCGCTTCGCGAACTACCACGAGACCATGGCCTTCGTGAACGCGGTCGCCTTCATCGCCCACGTGCAGAACCACCACCCCGAACTGCTGGTGCGCTACGACCACTGCGTGGTGGCGCTGAACACGCACGACGCGCGCGGCATCTCCGAGACCGACCTGGACTGCGCCGCCCGCATCGACGCCCTGCTGGACAGCCCTTGAGCGCACGCCTGCCCGGCCTGGTCGTCGCCGCGCACGGGCGGCACTGCCTCGTCGAATCCCCCGACGGCGCGCGCCGCATCTGCCATCCGCGCGGCAAGAAGAGCCAGGCCGTGGTCGGCGACCGCGTGCAGTGGCAGCCCCCGCCCGCCGGCCAGGGCGACGAGGGCACGATCGAGGCCGTGGAGCCGCGCCGCAACCTGCTGTACCGGCAGGACGAGGTCCGCACCAAGTCCTTCGCCGCCAACATCGACCAGGTGCTGGTGCTGGTCGCGGCCGAACCCGAGCCTTCCGAGCACCAGCTCGCGCGCGTGCTGATCGCGGCCGAGGCCGAGCACATCGCCCCGCTCGTCGTGCTGAACAAGCGCGACCTGGAGCAACCCTTCGCGCGCGCCTGGCAACGCCTGGCGCCCTACGCCGCCATGGGCTACCCGCTGCACGCCGCCAGCCTGCGCCGCGAGGGTGCCGGCGCGCTGCCGGCGCTGCTGCAGGGCAGGGCCACGCTGGTGCTGGGCCCGTCCGGGGCCGGCAAGAGCACGCTGATCAACCTGCTGGTGCCCGGCGCCGCCGCACAGACGCAGGAGATCTCGCAGGCGCTGAAGTCCGGCCGGCACACCACCACCACCACCACCTGGTACTGGATCGACGCCGCACGCAGCACGGCCGTGATCGATTCCCCGGGCTTCCAGGAATTCGGGCTGCGCCAGATCGCGCCGCGTGAACTCGCCGGGCTGATGCCCGACATCGCCGCGCATGCCGGCGACTGCCGCTTCTACAACTGCACCCACCTGCACGAGCCCGGCTGCGCCGTGCTGGCCGCCGTCGGCGAGGGCGGGCCGGTCGAACCGCGCCGGCATGCGATCTACCGCGCGCTGTTCGAGGAACTCAGCCAGCCGCCGCGATACTGATGCATTCAACGCCATCCCCGGAGGACCACCCATGAAATCCCGCGCTGCCGTCGCCTTCAAGGCCGGAGAGCCACTGCAGGTCGTCGAAATCGACGTCGCCCCGCCCCAGAAGGGCGAGGTACTGGTCAGGATCACCCACACCGGCGTGTGCCACACCGACGCGTTCACGCTCTCGGGCGACGACCCCGAGGGCCTGTTCCCGGCCGTGCTGGGCCATGAGGGTGCCGGCATCGTGGTCGAGGTGGGCGAAGGCGTGACCAGCGTCCGGCCCGGCGACCACGTGATCCCGCTGTACACGGCCGAATGCGGCGAATGCCTGTTCTGCAAGAGCGGCAAGACCAACCTGTGCGTCTCGGTGCGCGCCACCCAGGGCAAGGGCGTGATGCCCGACGGCACCACGCGCTTCTCGTACGAAGGCCAGCCGGTCCACCATTACATGGGCTGCTCGACCTTCAGCGAGTACACGGTGGTGGCCGAGGTCTCGCTGGCGAAGATCAACCCCCAGGCCAATCCCGAGCAGGTCTGCCTGCTGGGCTGCGGGGTGACGACCGGCCTGGGCGCGGTCTGGAACACCGCCAAGGTGCAGGAGGGCGACACGGTCGCCGTGTTCGGCCTGGGCGGCATCGGCCTGGCCGTGGTGCAGGGCGCCAGGAAGGCCAAGGCCGGCCGCATCATCGCGATCGACACCAACCCGTCCAAGTTCGACCTCGCCAGGACCTTCGGCGCGACCGACTGCGTGAATCCCAAGGACCACGACAAGCCGATCCAGCAGGTCATCGTCGAGATGACGGGCTGGGGCGTAGACCACAGCTTCGAGTGCATCGGCAACGTCAACGTGATGCGCGCGGCGCTGGAATGCGCGCACCGCGGCTGGGGCCAGAGCGTGATCATCGGCGTGGCCGGCGCAGGCCAGGAGATCTCGACCCGGCCGTTCCAGCTGGTCACCGGCCGGCGCTGGCTCGGCACGGCCTTCGGCGGCGTCAAGGGCCGCAGCCAGCTGCCGGGCATGGTCGAGGACGCGATGAAGGGCGACATCCAGCTCGCGCCCTTCGTCACGCACACCATGCCGCTGACGGAGATCAACGCGGCCTTCGACCTGATGCACGACGGCCAGTCGATCCGCAGCGTCGTGCACTACTGAACCCACCCCGCCCCACTGCGCACGAAGGAAGCGACGATGGAACGAGTGGAACAGCACGCCAGCTTCGGCGGCCGGCAGGAGGTCTGGAAGCATGCGTCCGGCGTGCTCGGCTGCGAAATGAAGTTCGGCCTCTACCTGCCCGAGGCCGCGCTGCGCGGCGAGACATGCCCGGTGCTGTACTGGCTTTCGGGCCTGACCTGCAGCGAGCAGAACTTCATCACCAAGGCCGGTGCTCAGGAGCACGCCGCGCGCCACGGCCTGATCGTCGTCGCGCCGGACACCAGCCCGCGCGGCGCGGCCGTCGCCGACGACCCGGCCTACGACCTGGGCCAGGGCGCCGGCTTCTACCTGAACGCCACCCAGGCGCCTTGGGCTGCGCACTACCGCATGCAGGACTACGTGGCCGAGGAACTGCCGGCGCTGGTCGAGCAGCACTTCCCGGCCAGCGCGGCGCGCGGCATCAGCGGCCACTCCATGGGCGGCCACGGCGCGCTGGTCACGGCGCTGCGCCATCCGGGCCGCTACCGGAGTGTTTCCGCGTTCTCGCCCATCGTGGCGCCGACGCAAGTGCCGTGGGGCCGCAAGGCCTTCGCGGCCTACCTGGGCGAGGACCGCGACGCCTGGCGCGCCTGGGATGCCGTGGAACTCGTGAAGACCACGCCGGAGCGCCTGCCGCTGCTGGTGGACCAGGGGGAAGCCGACGAATTCCTGGCGCGCGAGCTCAGGCCCGAACTGCTGCAGGCCGCCTGCGCCGCCGCGGGCCATCCGCTGGCGCTGCGGCTGCGGCCCGGCTACGACCACAGCTACTACTTCATCGCGAGCTTCCTGGGCGAGCACTTCGCGCACCACGCGCAAGCGCTGCGGCGCGCCTGACGGCGCGATACAGGCGCCATGGGCCACCTCGTCGATTGCCTGCCCGACGTCTTCGCGCCGCTGGGCCGCGTGGCGGTCAAGCGCATGTTCGGCGGCCACGGCATCTGGCACGACGGGCTGATGTTCGCGCTCGTGGCCGGCGGCACGCTGTACCTGAAGGCCGACGCGGCCAGCGCGTCCCACTTCGACGCGCTGGACCTGCCGCCCTTCGGATACGAGCGCCGGGGCCGGCGCATGCAGACCTCCTACCGCCAGGCGCCGGAGATCCTGTTCGAGGACCGGCAGCAGGCCGCCCTGTGGTCGCGGCGCGCCTTCGAGGCTGCGCTGCGCGCCGCCAACGCCAAGCCGGCCCGCGCGAAGAAGGCGCGGCCGCGCCCGCCAGCCGGCTGAACGCGCACCCCGCCGGCGGCCCGGCAGGCCTGGGCTGTTGCGGTCAGAGGATGGCGGCCAGGACTTGCAGCAGCCGCTCGCATTGCGCCGGCGTGCCGATGCTGATGCGCAGGTACTGGTCGATGCGCGGCTGCGCGAAGTGGCGCACCAGCACCTTGCGCTCGCGCAGTTGCAGCGCCAGCCGCGCCGCGTCATGAGCCGGATGGCGCGCGAACAGGAAGTTGGCCTGCGAGGGCAGCACCTCGAAGCCCAGGTCCTCCAGCTGCAGCAGCAGGCCCTCGCGGCAATGGACGACGGCATCGCGCCGGCGTTCGAAGTACGCCTGGTCCTCGATCGCGGCGACGGCGCCGACCTGCGCCAGCCGGTCCAGCGGATAGGCATTGAAGCTGTTCTTCACGCGCGCCAGCGCATCGACCAGTGCCGGCTGCCCGATGGCCCAGCCCACGCGCAGGCCGGCCAGCGCGCGCGACTTGGACGCCGTCTGCACCACCAGCAAATTGTCATGGCGTTCGACCAGCGCGACGGCGGACGACGCCCCGAAGTCCACGTAGGCCTCGTCGACCAGCAGCACGCGCTGCGGATGCAGGCGCGCGAGGCGCTCCAGCGCCGACAGCGGCAGCGCGATGCCGGTCGGCGCGTTGGGGTTCGGCAGGACGATGCCGGCCACGCCCTCCCCGGCCGTGGCCTCGAAGGCCGCCAGGTCGATGCGCAGGCCCTCGTCCACCGGCACGGTGCGCGGCACGATGCCGTACAGCGCGCACACCGCGCGGTAGAAGCCGTAGGTCACGTCGGGCAGCAGCAACGGCTGGCCGTGGCGGAAGAAGGCATCGAAGGCCAGGGCCAGCACCTCGTCCGAACCGTTGCCGACGAACACCTGCTCCACCGCCACGCCATGGTGGCGTGCGAGCGCGCGGCGCAGGACCTGCGATTCCGGGTCCGGGTAGAGCTGCAGGCCGGCGTGCGCGGCGGCCTCGATCGCGGCCAGCACGCGCGGCGACGGCGGGTACGGGTTCTCGTTGGTGTTGAGCTTGACCAGCCCGTCGATGGCCGGCTGCTCGCCCGGGGTGTACGGCGCCAGGGCCGCCAGGTGCGGGCTGGTGAAGCTCATCCCAGCAGCCGGGCCAGCGTCAGCAGTGCCAGCAGCCCCAACCACAGCACGACCGAGCGCCAGACCAGGCCGACCACGCTGCGCAGGTGCGCGAACTCCGGCTCGCGGCCGGGCGTGGCGGCCGTGTCCTGCGGCGGCTGCAGCCCGGCCTCGAACGGCAGCAGTGCACTGGCCGCAGGCTTGGCCTTCAGCGCCTCGCCGCCCAGGCGCACGTTCACGGCGCCCGAGGTGGCGGCCAGGATCACGCCGTCGTTGTCGTTCGGGAACTGCTGGGCGTGGTGGCGCCAGCTGTCGATCGCGTCCTCGAAACTGCCGACGACGGCGAAGCCCAGCGCCGTGGCGCGCGCGGGCAGCCAGTCGACCACGGTCCAGGCGGCGCCTGCGACCTGCTGCAGTGCCGCACTGGCCGGCTGGGTCCGCACGCTGGCGCGGTAGCGCCAGTAGCGCGCCACGAATTCGGCCAGCCGGTAGAACACGGCGCCGGCCGGCCCCAGGCCCAGCGCCGCCAGCACCGAATACCAGGCCAGCACGCCGAACACGTGCCGGTGCGCGGCCAGCACCGAGTACTCGATCACGTGGCGCACGATCTCGCGGCGCGGCAGCTCGCTGGCGTCCACGCGCTGCCAGGCGGCCAGGTGCTCGCGCGCCTGCGATTCGTCGCCGGCTTCCAGCGCATTGCGGATCTCGGTGAAGTGGTGGCTGAACTGGCGAAAGCCCAGCGTCAAGTACAGCACGGCGACGTTCCACGCCACGGCCAGCGGCCAGCCCACCCCGCGCGCCAGCAGCCAGTGCACGCCCGTCGCCACCAGCGCCGGCAGCACGACGGCCAGCGCCCAGCTAATCCAGGCGTGGTGCGTCTTGCCGGCGTCGAAGTTGTCGCTGGTCCAGCGCGCCCAGGCACGCAGCCAGCCGTGGATGGCGCTGTCGCGCCCCAGGGGCCGCACCTGTTCCAGCAGCAGCGCGCTGAAGATGGCGAAGAAAATCATCGGGCGGCCATGATAGCCCCGCGCTCCAGGCCCGCGCCGGCGGGCGTCAAGCCGCCAGGAAGCGGTAGAAGTTGCGCAGCATGCCGGCCGTGGCACCCCAGATGAAGCGCTCGGCCCGGCCGTCGTCGAACGGCATGGAGAACCACTCGCGCCGCGTGCCCTGCCACTCCATCAGGTGCCGGTGGTGGTGGGCCGGGTCCATCAGGAAGGCCAGCGGGACCTCGAAGGCGTCGGCCACCTCGGCCGGGTTCGGCGCCAGCGTGAAGCCGGGCCGCACCAGGCCGACCACGGGCGTCACCACGAAGGCGGTGCCGGTCACGTAGTTGGACAGCGCACCGACGATCTCCACGCGGCCACGGTCCAGGCCGATCTCCTCCTCGGCCTCGCGCAGCGCGGCGGCCGGCGCATCGGCATCGGCAGCGTCGATGCGACCGCCCGGGAACGCGACCTGGCCCGAGTGGTTGGCGAGCGCCAGCGAACGCTCGGTCAGCAGCACGGTCGGCGCGCCGGCGTGCTGCACGATGGGGACCAGCACCGCGGCACGGGCCGGCGCACGGTCGGTGAAGCGCGGCTCGCGCCGCACCTCCGGCTCCCAGACCGGCGGCGCGCGGAAACGCTGGCGCAGCGCCTCGGGTTGCAGCCGGTCGGCGGAAATCGCCGGCAGGTGCGCATCCGTGCCCTGCGACGGCACGCGGCGCGGATCGAAATTCGGCAGCTTGGACAGCGGCGTCAGGGGCAGGTCGGACACGGCGGAGACAGGAATGAAAAAGCCGCCACGAGCCTGGTGCTGGTGGCGGCTGGACCGGTAGGCCGGACGGCTTACCGAGCGTCGGTGGCCGCCGACTTGACCGTCAGCTTTTCCTTGATGCGGGCCGACTTGCCGCTGCGCTCGCGCAGGTAGTACAGCTTGGCGCGGCGCACGTCGCCGCGGCGCTTGACCTCGATGCCGGCGATCAGCGGGCTGTAGGTCTGGAAGGTGCGCTCCACGCCTTCGCCGCTGGAGATCTTGCGCACCGTGAAGCCGCTGTTCAGGCCGCGGTTGCGCTTGGCGATGACCACGCCTTCGTAGGCCTGCACGCGCTTGCGCGAGCCTTCGACCACGTTGACGCTGACGATCACGGTGTCGCCGGGCGCGAATTCGGGGATCTTCTTGCCCAGGCGGGCGATTTCTTCCTGCTCGAGGATCTGGATGAGGTTCATGGTTTCCTGGGATCGTGCCCGCGCCCCGGGTTGGTCAGAGCCTGCAAGACAGTGTGCAGGCAGCCGGGCAGAGGATCCGAAAAGCCCGCGATTATAGCGTGCCGCCTGGCGGCGGGGCCAGTGCCGCCTCGTCGGCCCGGTCCAGCCGGCCAGCCGCGCGGGCCTGGGCCAGCAGGTCGGGCCGGCGCTCGGCCGTCAGCCGCAGCTGCATGTCGCGCCGCCAGCGCGCGATGCGGTCGTGGTGGCCGGACAGCAGCACTTCGGGCACGCGCATGCCGCGCCAGTCCTCGGGCCGGGTGTAGTGCGGGCAGTCCAGCAGGCCGTCGAGCGCGGGATGGAAGCTGTCGAGCTGGTGGCTGGCGGCATCGTTCAGCACGCCGGGCTGCAGGCGCGCCACGGCGTCGAGCAGCGCCAGCGCGGCGATCTCGCCGCCGGACAGCACGAAGTCGCCCAGGCTGATGGCGTGCGTCACGTAGCGGTCGACCAGGCGCTGGTCGATGCCTTCGTAGCGGCCGCACAGCAGCACGGCGCCTTCGCCCGCGGCCCACTGCGCGACGCCGGCGTGGCGCAGCGGCTCGCCGGCCGGCGTGAACAGCACGACCGGCGCCGCGCCGCCGCGGTCGGCCACGATCGCGTCCAGGCAACGCGCCAGCGGCTCGGCCATCATGACCATGCCGGGGCCGCCGCCGAAGGCGCGGTCGTCCACGCGGCGGTAGTTGCCTTCGGCCTGGTCGCGCGGATTCCACAGCCGCACGTCCACCTGGCCGGAGGCGAAGGCACGGCGCGTGACGCCGCTTGCGAGGAAGGGCGCGAACAGTTCGGGGAACAGCGTGACGATGTCGAAGCGCATGGCTTCAGTAGTCGGGCTGCCAGTCGACCGTGATGCGGTGGCCGGGCAGGTCGACCGCATCGACGTAGGCCGCGACGAACGGGATCATGCGCTCGACGGGCTTGCCGCCTTCGGCGCCGGGCTGCTCCACCACCAGCACGGTCTGCGGGCCGGTGGACAGCAGGTCGCGCACGCGGCCCAGCACCACGCCCTCGCGGTTGCGCACGTCCAGGCCGATCAGGTCGACCCAGTAGTACTCGTCCTCGGCGGCGCTCGGGAAGCTCGCGCGCGAGACGAACACGCGCGCGCCCTTCAGGGCGTCGGCGGCATCCTTGTCCGCGATGTCCTGCACCTGGGCGACCACGCCGGCGCCCTGCTCGCGCGCCTCGCGCACGCGCAGCAGCAGCGTGCCTTCGAACGCCGGCGGGCCAGCGCGTTCGGCAGCCTGCACGTACCAGCGCCTGGAAGAAAAAAGCGCCTCGGGACGGGCGCTGTGGGGCTGGAGCTTGAGCCAGCCCTTGACACCCCAGGCGCCGACGATGCGCGCGACTTCGATCGCATCGGCCGGCAGGGGCGCCGGATCGAGTGCCTGCAGCATCGGCAGGCCGGCCTCGTCAGGCCGCGGCTGCGGCCGCGTCGGCCGCCGGAGCCGCACCGGCCGCCTGGGCCACCAGGCGCTCGACCGTGGGCGAAGCCTGGGCGCCGACGCTGCGCCAGTAGCTCAGGCGGTCCTGGGCGATGCGGATGCTCTCTTCGTTGTCCTTGGCGATCGGGTTGTAGAAGCCGATGCGCTCGATGAAGCGGCCATCGCGGCGCACGCGCTTGTCGGCCACGACGATGTTGAAGAAGGGACGGGCCTTGGCACCGCCACGGGAAAGCCGGATGACAACCATGATTTATCCTCAGGGGCTCGGCCCGAGCGCTACCACCATCATTGGTGCCGCGCGGGCCATGGAGCTAACAAGATTTAGAAGTCAGATTCAGCGCTGAGACACGCGCTGTAGCCACCCGGCCAGCGACACGCTGAAAAAGCCCGCCATTATAACCAGCCCGACTCCATGCCCCAGATCCGCGCCAGCCGCGACGCCGACGTCCCGGCCATCACCGCCCTCTACGCCCACCACGTGCTGCACGGCACCGGCACCTTCGAGATCGACCCGCCGACGCAGGCCGACATGGCCGCCCGGCGTGCCGACGTGCTGGCCAAGGGCCTGCCCTACCTCGTGGCCGAGCACGAAGGCCGCGTGCTCGGCTTCGCCTACTGCAACTGGTTCAAGCCGCGGCCGGCCTACCGCTTCTCGGCCGAGGACTCCATCTACCTGGCGCCCGAGGCCGCCGGCCGCGGCCTGGGCAAGCAACTGCTGGCCGAACTGGCGGCGCAGGCCGAGGCCTGCGGCCTGCGCAAGCTGATCGCGGTGATCGGCGACTCGGCCAACGCCGGCTCGATCGGCGTGCACCGGGCCCTCGGCTTCGCGCCGGCCGGCGTGATCCATGCCTGCGGCTGGAAGTTCGACCGCTGGCTCGACATCGTGCTGATGGAGAAATCGCTCGGCGCCGGCGACGGCGCGCCGGCCGCCTGATGGCCGCCCCGCTCCGCAGCAAGACGCTGGCGACCTGGCTGGCGCTGCTGGGCGGCCCGCTCGGGCTGCACCGCTTCTACCTGCGCGGCTTCGGCGACGCCTGGGGCTGGCTGTACCCGCTGCCCACCGCGCTGGGCCTGTACGGCATCGAGCGCGTCCAGCAGTTCGGGCAGGACGACCACCTGAGCTGGGTGCTGATCCCGCTGCTGGGCCTGTCCATCGCCGCCAGCGCGCTGACGGCCATCGTCTACGGCCTGCGGGCGCCGGAGCGATGGAACGCGGCCTTCGGCGCCCCGTCCGACGCCCGCGCCGGGCAGACCAACTGGTTCACCGTGATCGGCGTGGCCGCCGCGCTGCTGATCGGCACCGGCGTCCTGATGGCCAGCCTGGCGTTCAGCTTCCAGCGCTACTTCGAATACCAGATCGAGGAAGCGCGCAAGATCTCGCAGTAGGTCAGAAGACCGTCAGGCTGATCCAGTACGCGATCGCGGCCACGAAGGCGCTGGCCGGGATCGTCAGGATCCAGGCCCAGACGATGTTGCCGGCCACGCCCCAGCGGACCGCGCTGGCGCGCCGCGTGGAACCCACGCCGACGATGGCGCCGGTGATGGTGTGCGTGGTCGACACCGGAATACCCAGCACGGTCGCCAGGAACAGCGTCAGCGCGCCGCCGGTCTCGGCACAGAAGCCGCCGACGGGCTTGAGCTTGGTGATCTTCTGCCCCATGGTCCTGACGATGCGCCAGCCGCCGAACATGGTGCCGGCGGCGATCGCCACGTAGCAGCTGATGATGGCCCACAGCGGCGGCGCCGCGTCACCGGCCGAGCTGTAGCCGGTGGCGATCAGCAGCAGCCAGATGATGCCGATGGTCTTCTGCGCATCGTTGCCGCCATGGCCCAGGCTGTAGGCGCCGGCGGACAGCAGCTGCAGCCGGCGGAACCAGCGGTCCACGCGCGAGGGCGTGAAGCGGCGGAAGATCCAGGACACCGCCACCAGCATCAGCGAACCGAGCACGAAGCCCAGCAGCGGCGACACGAAGATGAAGGCCACGGTCTTGGCGATGCCCGCGCCCACCAGGCCGCTGGTGCCCGTCTTGGCCATCACCGAGCCGACGATGCCGCCGATCAGCGCATGCGAGGAACTGCTGGGAATGCCGTAGTACCAGGTGATCAGGTTCCAGCTGATCGCGCCGACCAGCGCGCCGAACACCACGTGCACGTCCACCACGCCCGGCTGGGCGATGCCCTTGCCCACCGTGGCCGCCACGCTCAGGTGGAACACGAACAGCGCGATGAAGTTGAACGTGGCCGCGAACACCACGGCCTGGCCCGGCTTGAGCACCCCGGTGGACACCACGGTCGCGATCGAGTTGGCCGCGTCGTGGAAACCGTTCATGAAGTCGAACACCAGGGCCAGGGCGACCAGCATCACCACGACCCACAGGGCCATCTGCACCGTTGCCATCGCGGGCCGCCCGGCTCAGGAATGCTCGAGGACGATGCCCTCGATCTGGTTGGCCACGTCCTCGCACTTGTCGGTGATGGTCTCCAGCAGCTCGTAGATCGCCTTGAGCTTGATGACCTCGCGCACGTCCGGTTCCTCGCGGAACAGCTTGCTCATGGCCGAGCGCATCACGCGGTCGGCGTCCGACTCGAGCCTGTCGATCTCCTCGCAGGTCTTCAGCGCCGCCTCGGCCGTGGCCGCCTCGGCGATGTTGGGCAGCATCCGCACGGCGTCCTTCAGCCGCTCGCAGCACTTCACGCACAGCTCGGTCAGCCGGCGGATCTCGTCGGTCATCGTCCGCACGTCGTACAGCGCCATGGTCTCCGCTGAGTCCTGTAGCAGGTCGGCCACGTCGTCCATGGTGTTGATCAGCGAGTGGATCTGCTCGCGGTCGATCGGCGTGATGAAGGTCTTGTGCAGCGTGCGGTTGACCTCCTGCGTCACGCGGTCGGCCGCGCGCTCGGCGTTGTCGACGTCGCGGTTGTACTGCTCGCGCAGATGGGTGTCGTGGTAGTTGGCAACCAGCTGCGAGAAGGCCCGCGCCGCCTCCAGGATACGGTCGGCATGCTGGTTGAACATGTCAAAAAAATTGCCGTCGCGCGGCATCAGCTTGCCAAACAGCATGCGCAGTCCTGAGGCTCGGGGGGATGTCTGAAATGTGACGGATCGATGACAGGGGCGGAGTGTAAGTGACCGGAACCACCACGGCCGATCCGGCCAATCCGCGCCGCGCTCAACGGTGCAGCGCCCCCCGCTGGAACACCTCGGCACGCCCCGACGCCGCAAGCGCCATCTGCACGACCCAGTGGTGCACCTCTGCCGGGCGCCCCAGTTGCGGCGCCAGCACCAACACAGCGCACAGCGACGGCACCAGCCAGGGCAGTCCCAGGGGTGCCGACGGTAGGCGCCGCCACGACATCGGCAGACAGGCTGCCGCGGCCCCGAGCACGAAACCCGCAACCACTTCCGACACCGAATGCGCGTGCAGCACCACGCGCGACACACCGACCAGCGCACCGACGCACAGGCCCACGGCGATGGCCAGCAGGCGCGCCCGGCGCCCCCGGTCCGCGGCCCAGAGCCAGGCGCCGAAGGTGAACACCGCGGTCGACACCATGCTATGTCCGCTGATGCCGGTGAAATCCAGCCATGCACTGCGCACGCCCCAGCCGAGGAACGCCAGCTTGCTCGCCAGCACCAGCAACACGGCCGCGCCGAAGCTCAGCGACCAGGCCAGCGCCAGCTGCCGCTGTCGCGCCCCCGCCAGCCACAGTGCCAGCACCAGGGCCGCGGGCAGCAGCATGCTGGAGTTGCCCAGGTGCGTCACGGCGCGCCAGAAATCGATCGGCATGAAAAAAAAGTCGAGTGCATCGATGACGCAGCGATTGTGGCCAACAGCGTGTAGGCGCTCTCCGACAGGCTGCCCGACGCAGGATCGGCAGCGGGTACTGGCACATTTGTTGCGGCGCACCATGCAAGTGCCGCGCATGCTCCGGCAGCGATCCGGCCCCGTTCAACGCCCCCTGACGACCAAGGCGACCCATCAAACCACATGACGATCCTGAACAGCCTTTCCAATGAAGACCGTGGGCGGTGCTTCGATCTCATGGCCGAGGCCGTCACGGTTCGCACGCATCTGGACCTGTTCAACTGGCTGCGTGGCGGCATGCAGTACTTCCTGCCGCACGACATCCTGGTCGCCGCCTGGGGCGATTTCCGGCACGGCGCGCTGCGCTACGACATCGTGTCCGCGCTGCCCAGCGTACGCACCGCCATGGCCGACACGGCGGCGCTGGCCTCGCGCATGCAGAGTCTGTTCTCGAGCTGGTCGGCGGCCGACCGGCAGCCCTACATGACCTACGCCGATCGCCTGAGCGGCGTCTTTTCACAGCGCCCGCTGCAAGAGCCGCTGCGCCACGTCGTCCCGCCGGTCCGGACCGCGCTGGTGCACGGCCTGCGCGACGAGCGCACCGGGCAGGACGGCCTGTACGTGGCGCTGAGCCGCTACGCCATCTCGGAAAAGGAATGCAAGGAGGCGATGCACATGCTGCTGCCCTGCATCGACGCAGCGATGCGCCAGGTACCGCCACTGCCCTGCGCATCCACCTGCGCTGCCAGCGCCGGCGGCACGGGCACGCGGATGCCGCTGCGCCCGGCCGTGCCGCAGATCGACGTCCTCGGCGGCGAGCCGCCGTCGGCCGACAACGGCATGACCGCCCGCGAAATGCAGATCATGCGATGGGTCGAGATGGGCAAGACCAACCAGGAGATCGCGTCCATCCTGAACATCAGCGCCTTCACCGTGAAGAACCATCTGCAGCGCATCTTCAAGAAACTGGACGTCTACAACCGGGCACAGGCCGTGTCCCGCTTCAAGGACAGCTATGCCCATGGCTAACCCGAGCCTTCACGTCTCCGATGCCGCATCCAGTGCCCGCTCCATCGGCGCACTGGGCAAGGAACATCCCCTGAGCCTGATCGAATCGCTGATCGACCCCGGCATGCTCGTGCTGTCGCTGTGGGCCATGGCCTGGATCTTCGAACGCACCCTGTCGCCGCCCTATCTGATCCTGTCCGTCATCGTGTTCGCGATGACGTTTCCGGGCACGACGCAGTTGCAATCGTCCTGGGCGCGCCTGATCGGCCAGACACTGGTCAACTGGATCGCGATCGCCGCGCTGCTGCTGGCGACCGGCATCGCCACCGGCTACATCCGCGAGTTCTCGCCTATGGCGCTGCTCACCTGGCTGTGGCTGGCGCCGCTCGCGCAGATCATCGCCCACGGCGCCCTGCGCCTGGCCGCCCCGTCCGTGCTGAGCCTGCGCGGGCCGCCGCGCAAGGCCGTCATCGCCGGCATGAACACCCAGGGCCTGGCGCTGGCGCGCCGCATCCGCGATACCCCTTACTCGCGCATCGAGGTGGTGGGCTTCTTCGACGACCGCAACCTGCAGCGCCTGAACGCGCCGATGGGCTTCGGCCTGATCGATCGGCTGTCCAGCCTGCCGGACTACGTGAAGGCCAACGGCATCCAGCTCATCTACCTGTCGCTGCCCATGGCCTCACAGCCCCGCATCCTGCAGGTGCTGGACGGCCTGAAGGACACCACGGCCTCGATCTACTTCGTGCCCGACATGTTCGTGACCGACCTGATCCAGGGCCGCACGAGCTCGGTCTGCGGCACGCCCGTGATCTCGGTGTGCGAGACGCCCTTCCGCGGGACCAACGGACTGGCCAAGCGCCTGTGCGACATCGTCATCTCCGCGCTGATCATCCTGCTGATCTCGCCCTTGCTGCTGGTCATCGCGCTGGCCATCAAGCTCAGCTCGCCCGGCCCGGTCGTCTTCAAACAACGCCGCTACGGCCTGGATGGCCGCGAGATCGTGGTCTACAAGTTCCGGTCGATGACGGTGACCGAGGACGGTGCCAAGAACTACACCCAGGTCACGCGCAACGACGCGCGGGTCACGCCGGTCGGGGCCTTCATCCGCAAGACGTCGCTGGACGAACTGCCGCAGTTCTTCAACGTGCTGTTCGGCAGCATGAGCGTGGTCGGCCCGCGGCCGCACGCCATTGCCGTCAACGAACAGTACCGCCAGCTCATCTCGGGCTACATGATCCGCCACAAGGTCAAGCCCGGCATCACGGGCTGGGCCCAGGTCAACGGCTGGCGCGGCGGCGACGATCTGGACTCGATGCGGCACCGCATCGAGCACGACCTGGACTACCTGCGCAACTGGTCGCTGCGGCTGGACCTGTTCATCATCGCCAGAACCGTGGGTGTGGTGTTCAAGGACAGCCGGGCGTATTGAGCGGCGGCGCGCCCTATCCGATGCCCGTGCAGCGCATCGTGCACTGGTTCACGGCATGCGCACTGCTGCTGGCTGGCAGTGGCGTCGCATGGGCCGACGACACGCTGACCCTCACGGCGGAGCAACGCTTGCGTACCGACAGCAACCTGTTCCGGCAGCCCACGGCCCCGCCATCCGGTCCGGACGACGCCGGCAAGTCGGACGTCATCTCCACCAGCATCCTGGGTGTCGAACTGGACAAGCGCTACGCGCTGCAGCGGGTGGAGCTGGACGCCCAGGTGGCGGCGCAGCGCTACCGGCGCTTCGGCTACCTGGACCACGACACCTTCAACTACCGCGCGGCCTGGCACTGGAGCCTGACACCACGCCTGCACGGCCTGCTGGGCCGTGAACGCAAGGAGTTCCTGAACGACTTCGCGGACTTTCGCAGCCGCACCCGCAACATGCGCATGGAGCACATCACCCGCGCCGAGGGCGAGGCCGAACTGGGCCGCGACTGGCATCTGCTGGCAGCGCTCGGCCACGTCAAGCGGACCAACGACCAACCGGTCGAACAGGAAGGCGATTTCGCGCTGCGCAACACGTCCGTCGGCCTACGCCGCTCTTCGCCGTTCGGCAGCTGGATCAGCTACCGCCTGCGCAAGGGCCATGGCGACTACCTCAACCGCGTGGCCGCCGACGCGGCGCCGCCGGTCTCGTTCGACGAGCTGGAACACGAGCTGCGCGTCTCCTGGCCGATGACGGGCAAGACCACGCTGTCCGGCCGCGTGGCCCATCTGGAACGCCGCCATGCAGGCCAGCCGGCGCGCGACTACGGCGGCGTGGTCGGCAGCATCGTCCTCAACTGGGACATCACGTCCAAGCTCGGCCTGCAGCTGGGCGCCGACCGGAACATCTTTTCCTACCAGACGGCCGGCAGCAGCTACACGGTGGCGCGCAGCCTCACGTTGACGCCGTACTGGCAGATCGGCCCGCGCACACGCCTGCAGCTGAACTACACCCACAGCGCGCAGGATTTCGGTGGCGCGTTGTCCGCCGACGCCATCGATGCCGGCCGGCGCGACACCACCCGGTCGGCGACCCTCGCACTGCAATGGCGACCCTTGCATGCCTTGTCGCTGACTGCCGGCGTGCACCAGCTGCGGCGCGGCTCCAATGTGGCCGCATACCGCTACGACAGCCACGGCGCCGAACTCTCCGCCAAGTTGGACTTCTGACAGGCCGAACCGCATCACCGATGGAAACCCGCCCATGACCCACCGCCCCGTCTTCCCGTTCTTCAAGTTCTGGTATGTGCTGCTGTCGTATGCGCTGCTGACGGCAGCCGCCGCCGCGCAGGAGCAGCGGGCACCGGACTACCAGCTCGGCGCCGGCGACACGGTGCGCGTGCTCGTGTTCCAGAGCCCCGACCTGACCGTCGAGGCGCGCGTCTCGGAGAGCGGCAACATCCGCCTGCCCCTGATCGGCAGCATCGCCATCGGCGGCATGAGCATCGGCGATGCCGAGAAGAAGATCGCGGACGCCTTCCGCACGGGCGGCTTCCTGCAGCAGCCGCAGATCAACATCGTTCTGCTGCAGATGCGCGGCAGCCAGGTCGCCGTGCTCGGACGCGTCAACCACCCGGGCCGCTTCCCGCTGGAGACGGCCAACATGCGCGTGACCGATGTGCTGGCGATGGCAGGCGGTACCACGCCCGACGGCAACGACGTGATCGTCCTGTCCGGCAGCCGCGACGGCAAACCGTTCCGGCGGGAGGTCGACATCGCCGCGCTGTTCGTCGGCGAGCAGCCGGCGGACAACCCGTCCGTGCTGGCCGGCGACACCGTCTACGTGCACCGCGCGCCCCAGTTCTACATCTACGGCGAAGCGCAGCGCCCCGGCCCCTACCGGATCGAGCGCGGCATGACCGTCATGCAAGGACTGGCCACGGGCGGAGGCCCCACCAGCCGCGGCAGCGAAACCAGGTTGCGCCTGCACCGCCGCGACGCCACCGGCACGGTGCAACAGCTCACGCCGGCGCTGACCGATCCATTGCTGCCCGACGACGTGATCTACGTCCGCGAAAGCCTGTTCTGACCGGCGGGCAGCACATTGCAACAGGGAGGAACCGCGACATGAAGATCGCTTTCGTAGGGTGTGGGTACGTTTTCGACATCTACATGCGCACGTTGTGGGCGCACGGGGAACTGGAGATCTGCGGTGTCTTCGACATCGATGCCGCGCGGGCGGCCACGGTATCGCGGCACTACGGCTTTCACGTCTACCCCAGCCTGGACGCCCTGCTGGCCGACCCCGCGGTCGAGACCGTCGTCAACCTGACCAGCATTCGCTCGCACCACGACATCAGCAAGCGTGCGCTGCGCGCGGGCAAGCACGTCTACTCCGAGAAGCCGTTCACGACCGAGCTCGACCAGACGAAGGAGCTGTTCGACATCGCCGAGCGACACGGCGTGGTGCTCAGTGGCGCGCCCAGCAACCTCTATTGCGACGCTGTCGGCACCCTGTGGAAAGCGGTGCTGGACGGCGCCATCGGCAAGCCCGTCCTCGTCTACGCCGAGCTCGACGACAACCCGGCCCACCTGATGCAGCTGGAAAAAGTGCAAAGCCCGACCGGCGCACCCTTTCCCTACGTCGAGGAACTGCAGGAGGGCTGCACGGTCGAGCACGTCGCCTACCACCTGGTGTGGATCTGCGCCATGTTCGGCCCGGCCGTCTCGGTCACCGCGTTCTCCAAGCATCTCGTGGCCCACAAAACCGATACGCCCCTGTCCCCGGCGGACACGCCCGACTTCTCGGTCGCATGCCTGCACTTCGCCAACGGCGTGGCCGCCCGCATCACCTGTACCTGGGTCTCGCCGCGCGACCACCGCATGCGCATCATCGGCGAGGAAGGCGAGATCACCGCGGACAACGCGTTCCACGACCAGGCCCCCGTGCACCTGGAACGCTTCTCACGGGTCAGCCTGAGCGCACGCAAGGCCTACTCGGTGCGGACCCAGCCGCTGCTCGGGCGGCTGTTCGGCGTGGGCGGCCGCCGGCTGCCGCTGGTGCGGCGCTGGAAATCGTACGCCGTGGAAGCCGAGAAGGGCGTGGGCCGGTCGCCCAAGCACAAGCTGGTCAGTTGGCTGCGGCGGCGGGAAATCTATGCACAGGACAAGCTGCTGGGCATTGCCGAGATGGCGCGCGCGCTGCGCGAAGGCAAGCCGCAGCCGATGCCGCCGGACTTCCACGTGCACATCAACGAGCTGACCCTGCTGATCCAGCGCGCCGGCCATGACAGCGTGGCCATGCAGCCGCAGACAAGCTTCGCGCCCATGGCCCCGCTGGCGGACCTCGCTGTCCATCCTGGCAACTACCGCAGCAGCTACCGGCCGCGCCTATTCGAGCGGCTCACGGCCGGCCTGGTGGAGGCCCTGCACAAGCGCTGAACCGGCCCGCCCGTCCTTCAGCCACCGTCGCGCGACACCTGGCGCACCCGGCGCCAGGTCAGCAGGAAGATCGCGACCATGGCCAGGGCCTGCACGACCGAGCACGCGATCGCGGCCGTCAGCGGTGGCAGGCGCATGGCCGCGACCGCCGCGATGCTGGCAAAGACCGCCAGACCCCGGCCGACATCGAGCGCCGCCGACAGCCTCTGCTCCTTCAGCATCTGCAAGGTATGCATGACGGGGTGCAGCACCGAGGTCGGGAAGTAGCCGATCGCCAGGATCTGCACGTACTTCGCGGACTCGCCCCATTGCGCCCCGAACACCGCCGGGATCAGGTACGGCGCCGCCACGACGATCGGTCCGATCCAGGCCACCGAGAGCAGCGCCTGCCGTCCCGCCACGCGCTGGAACAGGCTGGACAGCCGCGCCGGATCGGTCTGCCGCGTCCGCACCACCTCCTTGGTGTAGACGGGAAGGATCGAGGAGGTGATCAGGAACAGCGGGCGCATCAGGATGCGCTCGCCCAGGAACATGTAGGCGCTGATGGCCGGCCCGTAGAGGAACGCGAACGCCACCGTCATGCTGTAGCTGGCCGCCGCATTCACCACCCCCGTCCAGCTGGAGAACAGCACGAAATTGCGGTGCCGGGAAATACCGGCGCACACGGATGCTCGCGAGATCCGCCGCAGCGGCGATGCCGGCCCGCGCAGCAGCTTGCGCACCAGGCCGAAGGTGCCGGCGCTCTGCCCGATGACATAGCCGGCGATCAGGCCGGGTGTTCCCAGCCCCCCGAGGCCGAGCCCGATCTGGCACACCGGCCCGCTGAACGCCTGCGCCACACGCGTGCGCGCGATGTCGCCGAATCTCGCCTGGCGCGTCGCCTCGCCGACCATGATGACGTAGCCGCCGAACGCCAGCAACGCGACGGGCAGAGCCCAGCGGTACTGATAGGCCACTGCCATGTCGGCAGGCCAGGCCGCCGGCATCAGCAGCAGCACGCACGTGATTGCCAGTGAAGTCAGCATCAGCGCGCCCGCGCTGGCCGCCAGCATGCTGCCGGCCTCGCGGTTCGTGCGCGCCAGCGGCAGCGCCATCTCCAGCCGCAAGGCCGAGGCCGGCGCCAGAATGGTCACGGCCGCCATCAGCGTCGACAGCAGGCCGATCTGCGCGGGCGCATAGATGCGCGTCAGGATCGGATAGGCCGCCAGCGTCAGCACCTGGGCGAATGCATTGCCGGCCAGCAGGCGCAGGACATTGCCAGCCACCGGACTGGCGCTCAACCGCTGCCGAAGCCGCCCGCGCACGCGGCCCAAGAAACGCATCGGCGGCACTATCCCGTGTGCAGGCGCGCGCTCAGCGCATGGTTCCATACGTGCTCGTACCTGCTGAACATGTTCTGCATGTTGAACTCCTGGCTCTTCTTGCGGCACGCCTTGAAGAACTTGCCGCCTTCCCACCCCTTGCGGTGCTGCGCGACCAGTATGTCCTTCAAAGCGCCCGCATCGCCAGCGGCAAACACGAAGCCGGTCACGCCCTCGTCGACGATCTCGGGCATGCCACCCGCCCTCGATACGGCGGACGGCACCCCGTACTCGTAGGCCTCGTAGATCACGCGGCCCAACGGCTCTTCCCACAGCGACGGCACGACGAGCAGGTCGATCTGCGCGAACAGGTCCGCCGGCTTGGTGAAGCCGAGGAAGACGATGTCCGCCCCGGGATAACGGGCCTTCAGGGTAGCCGTGTACGCATCCTCTCCCTTGCCCGCCAGCAGCACGCGCACGCTGCCCGGCGCCATGCCGGCTGCGGCGTCGAGCAGCACCTCGATGCCCTTGGTGGCTTCGATCCGGCCGAGATAGCCGACCGTGAGCATTTCGCCTGGCGCCCGGTCGACACGCGGCACGGGATCGGCTCGCTCGCTGTTGGCGCCATGGTTGATGAACTTGTGCGACACGCGCGAGAACGATCCGGCCGACTCGATGCGCTCCAGCGTGCGCCGGCTCAGGCTCGTCACGGCCACCGGGATGTTGGACAAGGTCCGGCGCGGCGTGCAGAACACGCGGCAGGTCGCACATTGCGTGGCGCAGTTGCGGCCGTTGCGGAACATCGAGGAATTCGGGCACGCCAGGTAGTAGTCGTGCAGCATCTGCACCACCGGAATGCCACGCCGGCGCGCCGCGCTCCACGCCGAGACCGAGAAGCCCAGCAGATTGCCCGTCTGCACGACGTCCGGCTGCTCGGCATCGAGGATGGCGCCGACGCGCCTGCCCATCACCGGGTTGTAGGCATCCAGCACATGCCACAGCATCCGGGTCGGCAGCGACGGGCGCTTCTTGCCGAATGGCCAGTAGACGTTCGCCAGCGGCACGTAGTAGGTCTTCACCGGCCCCACCTGCCCCTGCGTGGCCTTGCCGTCGGGCGCCAGGCTGATCACCACCGCCTCGTTGCCATTGGCCACGAGCGATTCCGCCAAGGTGCGTACGGTGCGCTCGGCACCGCCGATCTCGTTGGGCGCATAGAGCGTGGACAGGAAAGCGATCTTCATGGTCTGGGAACGTCAGGAGGATTGCGGCATCGCCATGCGCTTGAAACGGCCCAGCACATGCTCGATTCCTCTGCGGAATGCCAGCTTGCGCTGCTCGGTGAAGCGCGCAAGCACGGCGCAGGCGGCCAAGGTGAGAACCAGGACCAGCAGCACGCGCTGCGCCACGGGCAGCGTGTCGGGCGCAGCCGCCGTGAGCACGAGCAGGATCGGCAGATGGCACAGGTACAGCGTGAAGGTGCAGGCCGCCGCCGGACGCACCCAGCGTTCGATACGGGCGAGCGGGAGACGGCAGGCCTCGAAGCTCCAGATCAGTCCGCCAACGCACAGGGCGATGGGGAAATCGGCGATCGAGAAGCCGGTCGGCAGCCACGGCAGGTCCACGCGCGTGCGGTATCCCAGCAGGTACAGCACCGGCAGCGACGCGAGGCACGCCCCGAAGAGCAGCCGCGCCCTGGCCGTGGGCAGCGGGCAGCGGCCCTTGCCATACAGCCACACGCCGAACCACCAGATCGGCAGGTAGACGAGGATCTTGGGCCCGGCGACCAGGGCGACGCCCACGGCGGCCCACACCCGCTGCCGCCCACGCAGGTGCAGGATCGCGCCGAACAAGGCGTAGAACCAGAACTCGTACGGCAGCGACCAGAACGGCTCGTTCGACAGAGGCGTGATGTCGAGAAACCAGATCTGCCCCAGGAACAGGGCGGCCGATGCCAGGGCCACCCATGGATCGCCGAGGCTCTGCGCGCTGTACAGCTCCGGCTTGAGCGTGGAGCCGATCTTGTCGAGACACGCCGTCAGCAGCAATGCCGGGAGCGCGACGGACCACAGGCGCGACAGGCGGTTCAGCACATAGTCGCGCGGCCCGTTCTCCCGCTGCGTCGCGGCGTACGCCACCACGTAGCCGGACAGCACGAAGAACACGATCACGGCCGCATGGCCCGGCAGGTAGGGCAGCACGCCACCTGACAGCTTGGGCCACGTGGCGTGCGACACCACGACGAAGAGCGCGGCCAGCACGCGCAGCAGATCCAGGAATACCGAGACGTTGCGTGTCATGGCGTGGCGCCTCGGGAGAGGTGGTGCAGCAGCAGCACCGCAGCGGCGACGGCGCAGCGTGCGACGTCGGGTGCAGGCACGCGCGTGCAGCCGGTCCCGGCGCTGGGCGCAGGCCTCATCGCGCGGCGGGCCCGAGTGCTGCCACCGCCGGAGCCGCAGGCCGCGCGCGCCGCGCCGCCAGGCCGGCCACCGCCTCCAGCAAGGCCGTCCCGCGGTCTTCCCACCGGTAGCGCGCCTGCGCCGCCGCCAGGGCGTCGGCCTGCATGCGGTCCAGCGTCTCGGTGTCGTCGATCTGCTCCACGATGGCCTGCACCAGCGCCGGCAGACGGTCGCGGCAGATCATTGCGTCGCGGACCTCGGCGGGCAGCCCGGCGGTGGCATGCGTCAGGCTGGCCACCGCCACGCGCCCGAAGATGTAGTCGAGGAACTTGAGCTTGAAACCGCCGCCGATCTCCTCCGGCACGACGGCGATGCGCGCGTTCGCGAAGTGCGGCGCGATGTCGTCCACGAAGCCGTGCAGCACGGTCGCCCGCGTGCTGGCGCGCAGTTCGCTGGCCAATGCCTGCGGCATCGAGCCGATCACGTGCAGCGTGATGCCGTTGCGGTGGAACTCCGCATCGGCGGCGGCGACGAACTGGCGCAGGTTCTCGGACTTGGCCACCCACTGGTAGTTGCCGACCATGACCACGTGGCGCGGCGTGTCGACGGGCATGCGCGTCCTGCCCGACACCGTGCCGTCGTAACCCGGCGTGAGCACGAGGCCGGCGGTGCCGGGCGCGTCCACCCGGAAGCGCCCGGAATCGTCGGGCGTGATGGCGGTGACCAGGTCGACCGTGCGCGCGATGCGGCGCTCCAGCGCCTGCGTCTTGCGCCAGTTCTGCCACAGGCCGGCACGCTTGAACACGGAGCCCTTGAAGCCGCGGACCAACGAGGCATAGACCGAAGCCTCATGGTCGTGCGCGACATGCACCAGGACCGGACCGGCGGGCCCCTGGCGGAACGGCGCCATGGCCCACCCCATCGCATAGTGGTCGAACACGACGAAATCCCACGGCTGCAGCGCCAGCTCGCCCACCAGGCGGCGGTAGGCGGGCGTGGCGTGCGCAGCGGCGACCAGCGGCATGGTGCTGGCCAGCGCCCGCGCCGTACCATGCGGCGCCCCCGCCACCAGACGCCAGCGCAGCGGCCAGTCCGACGGCACGGCGCCGGCGCTCTCGCCGGGAAAGCCGACGCACGTGAGGTCCGCCCCGGCCTGCGCAGTGGCACGCATCAGACGCGCGCTGTAGATGCGATCGCCGGTGCTCAACGGGAAGGGCCGCGCCCGCGCAAGCCAAAGACCTTTCATGTCACCACCTCCGTGCCCATGCGGGCTCGCTTGCCGAACAGGCCTTGCAGGCGCCCCTTGAGGGCAAGCGCGCGGCGCTCGACGAGCACCCAGCTCAGGACAGCGCACACCGCCGTCCCCGCCAACACCAGCGCCCCTCCTTGCCAACCCGCCCATCCCAGCACGATCAACGCATTGCAGATGGGCATGTGGTACAGGTACACCCCGTACGACACGTCGTAGCCGCGCAGCCAGCGCGCCGCCAGGCCGGGATAGGAGTAGGCGAAGGCGAGGCAGGCCAGGCCATTGGCCAGCGCGTTCAGCACGCCGATCTCGTTGCCGGGCAGGTGCAGCAGGGGCGGCAGGTCCACCACCAGCGACAGCCCCCCGACCGCGGCGGCGAGCGCCAGGAAGCGTCCCGCCCGGCCCGCCACCCAGGGCCGCAGCCGCTCGAACTCCAGCTGCGCCAGCACCCCCAGCAGGAACATCCACAGCCAGCTCACGAACGACACCGGAGACACGGTCATGACCTTGCGCAGCATCTCGACGTGCGGATCGTGCGGCGACAGCCAGTCCGTGGCCCACCAGCACAGCAGCAGCGAGAGGCCGGCCGTGCCCAGCAGCACGGTGCGCGGCCGGGCCAGGCGCTGACCCAGGACCCAGAGCACGGGCAGGACGACATAGAACGCCAGCTCCACCGGAATGGTCCACAGCACGGGATTCGCGACCCCCATGCCGTAGGTCCGCAGGAACGGCGGATTCCAGGACTGCAGGAAGCTCAGCTGCATCGCCATCCAGCCGACGACAGTGCCCAGGTTGTCCAGCAGCGGCCCCGTGAACAGCAGCAGCAGCAGCACCAGGTTGAACAGGCACGCCACCCACAGGGCCGGAAAGATCCGCAGCACGCGGCTGGCGACGTAGGCAGGCGCGTTGGGATTGCGCCGCCACGACCCGCCGATCAGGAAGCCGCTGATGAAGAAGAAGATCGGAACGCCCGGGAACAGGCTCAGCACCCGGAGCCAGCCGTCGTGGCGCAGGTCGGGCATCCAGCTGACCACATGCACCAGCACCACCTGGGTAGCGGCGAACAGCCGCACCAGGTCGAAGTTGTTGTGGCTGTGGGACTGTTCCATGGGATACGGCTTCATGCGTTGCCCGCTTCCACGGCCCCTTCCGATCGCGCGACGGCCAGCGCGCGCCGGTAGGCCTGCACGTTTTCCTGCAGATGCTCCAGCCGCGTCGTCCCCACGAGCACGCCTTCCACGGCAGGCAGCGTGAACGCCTGCCCGAACGCGGCGACCAAGCTCTGCGGCATGGCGGCGCCCTGCGCCGCTGCCGACAGAAAGCCCCGCAGCACGCCCCGCTTGCCGCGTTCGGCGAGTGCGCGAAGCAGGGCCCGGCCTGGCTCGCCTCCGTCGAAGGCGAACTGCACGACCTCCACGGCGTCGTGCCGGGCCGCCTTCCAGGCCACATCGTGCTCGTCGCACGACACGCCGATGGCCCGCACCATGCCGCGCGCGCGCAGTTGCAGCAGGCGCTGCATCAGCCGGTCGTCGTCCAGCACGGATGCGTCGGGGCTGTGCAGGTAGAAGACGTCCAGGTAGTCCGTCTTCAGCCGCTTGAGGCTGGCGGCCAGCGAGCGCTCGACGTAGTCCGGCTCGAAGCAGCGTGGGACTCCCTGGGCCCGCTGGTCCGCCACGCGCCGGTGGACCGTGCCCCGCCGAGCAGCCAGCCAGCGGATCGGCCCCTTGAACTGGGACACGATCGCCTGCTTCGCCGTCAGGCGCTGCCCGGCCTTGCTGGCCAGGTGCACCTGGGCCCGGTGAGCATGCAGGGCCTCGCCCAGGTAGCGCTCGCTGTCGCCCTGCCCATAGATGCTGGCCGTGTCGAAATGACGCACGCCCAGCGCCAGCGCGGCCTCCAGCAGCGCGACGCATTCGTGTCGCCCCAGCGGCGTCAAGGCAGAGCCGATGCGTGCGCAACCGAGGGCCAGGGCAGGCACCGCCTTCACTTTCGGCCTCCAAACGCGCGCAGGTATTCCGCCTCGGCCAGCGGCCTCCTGCCATCGGACAAGCGGCCGTCGTAGTCCGAGGCGGGGTAGTCCCAATAGATGTGGTAGAGCACCGGATTCGCCTGGATCCAGGCAATCATGTTCCGCATGAAAACCGGGTCATCGCCTCCGCCATGCCCGTCCGGCCGGCTACCCGTGCCCCATTCCGGAAATGACATCGGCTTGCGATGCTCCATTGCAAAGCGGCGGTGCCATTCGAGCCCGTAAGGAGCACGCAGGATCAACTGCCACCGTTGCTCCGCGCTCAGTGAATTGTTCCAGTTGCCGTTGTACACGTCGGCACCGATGACATCGACGACGTCATCTCCCGGATAAGCGGCCTCGGGTGAAGGTGCGCTGGCATGCACAATCACGCACCAGTCAAAGATGAAGTATTCCCCGGGGACGGACCGCATCGTCTCCACGATCTGGCGCCAATAGGCCTTCCAGGACTCCGGATCGCGCAGCGCGTTCCAGGGGAACCACGACGCGTTGAGTTCCCATCCAATTCGGATGACGGCGCGCTGATGCCCGTTCTCGATCAATGCCTGGGCAATGGCGCGGATGTGGTCGTTGTAGGCGCCCTGCGCCCCTGCAGCGATGGTCGAGACACCATCCCTCGGCAACATCGGCAGGCTAAATACCAGGGTCTTCTCGCTACCGCGCCAGCAGCGTGCTATCCACCCGGCCCCTGCCACCATCGATGTCCAGGAATCCTGTGCCGGTCCGTCCAGGACCATGTCGACCGGCCGGCCAAGCCATGCCTCATGCGCCGGCAATCGGTTGCGCCCCGTGCAGCCCGCCCCCTGGTAGGTACCGATGGCAGCACCATTCAAGGCGTATGCGTCACCCCAGCAACAAGCAGCGATGACCAGACTCAACAGGATTCTTACCACGGCATCACCTCCAAACGACGGACTTCCTGGAAGAAGTGCTCCAGATCAGCACCACGAATGCCACGCCATGCGCGAACGGCACATAGTTCTGGATCAGCAATGGGACGAAGATCGCCACCTTCAGCTCCAGCGGCGCGTCGGACGTCGAAAAGCAGTAGACCAGGAACGCGAAGTAGGCAACAGCGCCGACCAGGCCGAACTCAAAGATCATCTTGAACAAGGCCATGCCATGCGCAGCATAGTTGGCCACCTCGCTGTAGCCGAGGAATGATCCCGCGCCAAATCCGAACAGCGTACGCCACATGTCCGGCCAAAGGAATTGCTCGAACATGTAGTAGCCGCCGACAAACCGGGCGAATCCGCTGGAGCCGGTGGAAGTGAATTCGTTGCTGCGATCCAGGAAGACTTTCAGAATTTCACTGTCACCGGCCCAGCCAGACGCGTAGACCGCAGCCATCAGCAATGCCGCGCAAAGAATGCAGAGCGCCACGTCCCAGCGGCGTCGCCGGACAATCCAGACGGGAAGGCACGCCATCAACGAGAGAAGTCCGGTACCGGAGTACGAAACCAGAATCCCGCAGACATAAATGGCCATCCGAACCAGGCTGGGCTTGCCCATGACCAACTCGCCGATCAATGCGATGGCCAGGAGCTGGCTGAAGAAGGAAGCCTCCAGCATGAAGACCCCATTGGAGCGAATGATGGATGATCCATATTCGATCCAGCCCTGCCCGTTGAAGCCGAGAACGCGCAATGGCTCCGGCACCAGATTGTCCATCGGGAATGCCAACTGCGGTCCGACAGCGAACTGCACAAAATACTGCACCAGGCCGCAGACGGCAATCAGCGTGGAAATTTCCCGGTACGCGCTCCAGCCACGCGCCATGCCACCAGCGGACGTCCTGCCGGCAAATACGTACGGGAAGTGGAGCACACTCAGCATCAGCAAGGACAGCAGGGAAAAGTGGTCTCCCTGGATGATCTGCAAAGACCATAGCAAGGCCATTGTTGCCATGAACAGCATGCAGCGGCCCGGATCCACCACCAGGCGCCCGGCCGCCAGGCCGACCAGCCATCCCAGATAAATGAACGGGATCGCCAATGAAATACCCAGAGACGCAAGCTTGGGAGCGCCGATCTTGGATACGAATGTCACCCCGGCGAGCGGCAGCCTGGCGGCCCACCAGTCGATCCGACGGAAGAAACTTCGTCGATCGAAGCATGCAACGCTGCCGTCCGGCCTGGTCCATGGGACGGCCGAAACACCCGCCGGCCGAATGGCTTGCTGCTCCGTCATTCCGAACCAGCACCTGAAGCCGCGGCGCACGGCGCATCGTGCGACCACGGACGTTCGCGGACGTTGATCAGGCCGCCAAGGAACCCGAGCGCCCATGCCCAGTGCATGACGGCGGCGGCCGGACCCGCCAACAAACCGCAGGCAGATCCTTTGCGCACGGCCAGCGCCAACGAGACGGCAAGCAGAACCGCCGCATACGCGGCCGGCAGCAGCAGCAGCCACGGCTGCCAGACGCTCAATGCAATGGCTGCGATGCACGTCGCGACAAACAGCGGCACCGCGAGTTGGCGCACGCGCACAGAGCCTGG
This sequence comes from Pseudorhodoferax sp., assembly GCF_047601025.1. Taxonomy (NCBI): domain Bacteria; kingdom Pseudomonadati; phylum Pseudomonadota; class Betaproteobacteria; order Burkholderiales; family Comamonadaceae; genus Pseudorhodoferax; species Pseudorhodoferax sp. Next base: position 3,076,012 of record NZ_JASGJZ010000001.1, on the reverse strand, counting down.
GTGGCGCCGTACCGTGCGCGAGCGCCCGCGCCCGTATCCGAAATATTGGCGCCACAGGCCCCGCACTGTCGCGCGCGGCTGATAGCCCAAACGGATCCGGGCGTCCAGGTAGATGCGGCTGCCGAGAGCACGCTGACGGCAATCCAGCTCGGCATCCTCGTTGTGGGTGAAGCTTTCGTCGTAGCCGCCGGCCCGAAGGAAGCTCGCCATGCGAAAGGCGGCATGGTGGCCGTGGTCGATGAAGCCACTGGTCTGCCCGCCACGGTGCGCCGATCCGCCCGAACCGACCGGCGTATCGGACACCCAGGCGACAGCCCGCTGCCAGCAGCCACTGCCATGCGAATCCATGGGCACGACGACGGCGTCCGCCCCGGTCCGTTCCAGCGTCTGTACGAGCTGCCGCACGAACCCCTCCGGATAGTCCGCGTGCGCGTCGCAACGGACCAGGATGTCGGCATCACGCCCTTCGACCCGCGCCGCCAGATTCACCGCGGCACTCTGGATGCGCTTCGGATTCGGGAGCAGCGACAGCCATGGCCGCGTCTGCGCCATCTGCTGCACACGCTGTACCGTCCCGTCGGTGCTGCCGCCATCGGCGACCACGATCTTCACGGCCCGTCCTGGCGGCCAATCCCGCGCCAGCGTGTCGATCACGCCTTCGATCGTGGCGTTCTCGTTCAGCGTGGGAATCACGACCAGGATGGAACGCAGGGCCTCAGTGGTCATTGAGCATCACCCCCGCAAGCTTGGCGTGGGCACGGCCCACCTGAGTCACCAGGGATTGCAGCGCGTCCATGCGCGTACGGTTGCGGCGCCCCAGCACCAGGCCGGCACCGCAACGCGCCGCCAGCACGCGGCTGTCGGCGCCATGCATGGCCGCCGGCGTGTCGACCACGACATGGTCGTACCGGGACAGCAGATCCTGTAGCAGGAAGCCGAAATTGGCGCGCTGCATCAGTTCCAGCGGATTGGGTGGCAGCGTGCCGGCCGACAGCAGGTACAGGCCCGGCAGGGCCGGTATCGGGACGGCCACGTCGCTGGCGGCCCGCCCGGCGAGGATGTTGGACAGGCCGGCCCCGGGCCCGACGCCGAACAACTGGTGCTGCCGCGGGGTGCGCATGTCTGCGTCCACCAGCAGCGTGCGCTCGCCCAGCTGGCTGAACGCCACCGCCAGGTTCGCCGCGAAGAAGGTCTTGCCGTCGCCGATGTCGGGGCTCAGCACGGCCAGCGCGCGGCGTGGCTGGTCGACGGCCAGCACGCCCATCAGCAACTGGCTGCGCACGTCGCGGAACACCTCGGCCGCCTCGCCGAACGGGTCGCCGGCGGTGACCAGCTCGTCGCTCAGCTGTGTCAGGTCCCCCTCCGCCGCGTAGGGGTAGTGGAACTGCTGCGACAGCGCCCACAGCACGTCGTCGCGCGAGGCCAGCTGCAAGGCGATGGCGGCCTCGCCGAAACGCACCCCGTGCTGGCGCTGGTGCTGCAGGATCAGCTCGATCTGGCGTGCATCGAGCCGGCGCAGCTCGCTGATGAGATCGCCAATCGGCCGCTCCTCCAACGCTCCGGCCGCGGGCGCGGGAGCCACGGCCCGCAACGTCTCGACATGCGGCGCCTGCGGCTCCGCATCGGCTGCCGGCCCCTCCGGCTGCGGCGTCCTGGCGCGCAGCGTCTGCCGGCTGAAAGACGAGGTGGTCATGAGTGCGATCCCTCCTGCTGTGGCAACGAACGCAAGCCGTGCGCCGGCCCGGCTGCGATCTGCGCCGCCCAGCGCGCACCACGGCCTTCGACACCGCGGCGCTGACGGTGCGCATGGCCCGGCAGCACGCCCAGCAGCGGCTGCCTCAAGCCCTGCAGCACATCGGCTGTGGTACGCACGCGCCGGTCGCGCAGTTCTCGCATCAACGCTGTCGCCAACGCGAGCAGCACGCCCACGATGACCGCCACCGCCATATTCAATACGGTTCGCGGCGATGAAGGCGTGGGCGGCGGCGTCGCCTGCTTCAGCACGCTGACGTTGGTCTGGGTGGCATGGCTCTCCACGCTGGCCTGGCTGGCCTTGGCCAGCACCGCGTCGTAGGCGCGGCGGGCGTTCTCCACATCGCGCTCCAGCACCCCGGCTTCGTCGCGCTGCGCCTTCAGCCGCAACAGCTTGGCGCGCTGCGCGTCGATGGCCGCGATCGTCTGGCCCAGCCGCTCGCGGTTGACGCTGTGGTTCACCGCAATGCCCTCGGCAACGCGCCGGGTCTCGGCCGTCACGCGCCGGCGCAACTCGGCGATCTTCCCGGCCAGCTCCCTCATCTCCGGGTGGTTGGCGCCGAGCCGGGTGCCCAGCTCGCGCTGTTGTGCCTCGTAGCGGGCCAGTTCGGTCGTCATGGCACCGATGACGGGATTGGCCAGCACCTCGGGCATCTGGTCCGGATGGGCGGTCGACTGGCGCAGCCGGCCAGCGGACTCGTCGGCCTGCCCCTGCAGGGCCACCAGTTGCGACGACAACTCGGCGAGTCGCTGGTTCTCGACGTCGACGCGCTCGTCGGTCGCCACCAGGCCGTTCCTGCGCTGGTAGGACGACAGTCGCGCCTGCGCCTGTTCGAGCTCCTCGCGCAGCTGCTTGCCATGGGCGTCGAAGAAGCCGCTGTACTGGCGCGCCGGTTGCACGCGCAGTTCCAGCGTGGTGTCGATGTAGGCGCGCACCCAGGCATTGACGACGTCCGCCGCGCGTTCCGCATCGGCCGCCGTGTAGGAGATGGTGATCATGTTGGAGTCGCGCGTCGGCGTGGCGTCCAGCTTGCGCAGCAACCCGGCCACCAGCCAGGACGAGAAGCTGCCCTTGCCTCCGGTGGCCTCCTGCCAGGCGGCACGCAGGCTGGCGTCCTGCTCGAGCCCGAGCGACTGCACCACGCGCAAGGCCACGCGCTCGCTCTGCACCACGCTCAGCTGCGTGCCCATGTAGCTGGACACGGTCATGCCCGGCAACACCACGCCCGCGATCGGATCGGGCGACTTCACGTCCAGCACCACCGCAGCGGTGGCGGTGTATTCGGGCGTACGCAGCCAGGTCACCGCGCCCACGACCACCACCACGGCGAGCCACACCAGCGCGGCGCACTTCCAGCGTGCACGCAACAGCACCAGAAATTCAGCGAGTCTCATGCGCACTGCTGCGTGCAATTCTTAGGCCAGACAACCCGGTCGAACCGGCTTGCTAGTCCATTCGGGCCAGCTAGTCCATTCAGACTATTGCTGCACTGCAGCATGTCCTCCAGACTGGCCGCAATGCCTGATGTCCAGGCATGCCGTAGGGAGGCCTAAATGCGTAAATCGCTGTCCATCGTCTTGTCTGCCGTGGTACTGGCCTGTGCGGGTGTCTCGCAGGCTTCGGTCGACGGCGGTCCGCGCGTATCCGGGGTCGATTCGTTCACCCTGCGCGTCCAGCAATTCACCGGCTGGCTGCAACCTTCCGCGGACACGCTGCGCGGCACGGGCACAGCGGCCAGCGGCGGCCCGCGCAGCAGCACCCCCAGCGCCAGCACGTCGACCAGCGAGGAAGAGGACAACCAGCTCATGCTGCTGGTCAGCCTGATGATCATGGCCGTGATCATCAGGCGGCACTACGGCACGCGCGAATAGGGCGCAGGCGATCCGTCCCGGCGGCGCCGGCAGTCCCTGCAGGCCTGCGTCACGGGCACACGTCACATCGCTGGCCAGCGCACTGGCCGGCGGCCAGCAGGCCTGTGCGACACTGCCCGCCCCGCCCCTCGCGCCCCTGGCATGTACGAACGCATCCTGACCGTCTGCACCGGCAACCTGTGCCGCAGCCCGCTCGCCGAGGCCCTGCTGCGGCTGCAGCTGGCGCGCGACGGGCGCCACGATGCGCAGGTGCGCTCGGCCGGGTTGCGGGCGCAGCCGGGCAAGACGGTGGACGACACCATGCTGTTCATCGCGCGCGCGCAGCCGGCGCTGCTGCGCGAGCTGGAGGCCCACCGCGCGCAGCCGGTCAACGGCACGCTGCTGTGGTGGGCGGACCTGATCCTGGTGATGGAGCCGGGCCAGGCGCGGGAGGTGGCCAAGCTCGACCCCATGGCGCGCGGCAAGGTGCACCTGCTCGGCGAGCTGACGCAGGCCCGCAGCATCGGTGACCCGTACCTCCGGCATGAATCGGTGTACCGCGAAACCTGGCAGGCGGTGGAAGCCGCGGTCGCGGCCTGGCGCGGCCCCATCAACCAGCCCGGCTGACGCCGCGGGCATGGGCGGGCGGCGGTCAGTCCGGCAGGCGCTCGATCCGCTGGCCGGCCACCGGCTGCAGCAGGTGCTCGGGCACCCGCTGCGGCGCGATCTCGCGCAGCGGATGCAGCACGAAGGCGCGCTGCCACATGCGCGGGTGCGGCACAGCCAGGCGCGGCTCGTCGATCGTGGCGTCGCCGTACAGCAGCAGATCCAGGTCCAGCGTGCGTGGCGCGTGGCGGTAGGGGCGCAGGCGGCCGGCCGCGTGTTCCAGCGCCTGTAGCCGGTCGAGCAGCGCCAGCGGCACCAGCGTGGTGGCGACCTCCGCCACGGCGTTGAGGTAGTCGGGGCCGCCGGCATCGACCGGCGCCGTGCGGTACACCGATGAGGCGCGCACCAAGCGGGTGCCGGGCAGGCGATCCAGCGCTGCCAGGGCGGACGCGATGGCCGCCTGCGCATCGCCCAGGTTGGCCCCCAGGCCGATGAAGGCCGTCACCGGCGCGGCATCTGCGCGCGCACCTTCCATGGCGCCGCGGATCAATCCGCTCCGTCCGGCGCAGCCGGCGCCGCGGCCGCGCGCTCGCCGGCGGGCTTGCGGCGGCGCCGGCGCTTCTTCGGTGCGGCCGCGGCGGCCTCGTCGGCCGGGGCCGCTTCCTGCGGGGCGGGCGCGTCCTCGGCCGCGGCGCGCCGCGGCCCCTTGACGACACGCACCCGCTGGCGCCCCTGCTCCTCGCGCACCTGCTCCAGCAGATCCTGGCGGCGCTCGTCGCTGGCCTGGCTGAATTCCTGCCACCACTCGGCCAGCGCCTCGTCGATCTCGCCGACGTCGGCGCGCAGCCGCATGAAGTCGAACGCGGCGCGGAAGCGCGGCTGCTCCACCAGGCTGTACGGCGCGCTGCCGCTGCGCTTGTCGAAGCGCGGCTGCATGGCCCAGGTCTCGCGCATGTCGCCGGCCAGCTTGCCGCGGCCGGAGACGTCGCCGATGCGGGCGCTGAACACGTCCTCGATCGCGTCCATCAGCGCCTGGTACGGCGGCTGGCGGCGAGCACCTTCCAGGCGTGCCTTCCAGCCGTCGCGCACGTCGGCCCACAGCACGCAGGCCAGCAGGAAGCTCGGCGCCACCGGCTTGCCCTCGCCGACGCGGCGGTCGGTGTCCTGCAGCGCGGCGTTCACGAAGGGCTGCCCGGCGCGCTCGACCACGAGGTCGAGCAGCGGATAGATGCCGCGCGCCAGGCCCAGGGCCTGGAGCTGCTCGATCGTGGCCAGCGAGTGGCCGGTCTGCAGCAGCTTGAGCATCTCGTCGAACAGCCGGCTCTGCGGCACGTCGGCCAGCAGCTGCTGCGACTGCACCAGCGGCGCGGCCGTCTTGGGGTCCAGCTTGAAGCCCAGCGCCTTGAGCTTGGCCGAGAAGCGCACGGCACGGATGATGCGCACCGGATCCTCGCGGTAGCGCGCGGCGGGGTCGCCGATCATGCGGATGCGGCGGCGCTGCACGTCCTTCAGGCCGTCGTGGTAGTCCACCACGATCTGGCGCCCGGGGTCGTAGTACATCGCGTTGATGCTGAAGTCGCGCCGCGCGGCATCTTCCTCCTGCGGGCCCCAGACGTTGTCGCGCAGCACGCGGCCGCTGGCGTCCACGGCGTGCTGCAGGCCGGCCAGCTCGCTCTTGCTGGTGCGCTCGTTGCCGGCCACCTGCTCGGCGGCGGCACTGTCCAGGTAGGCGCGGAAGGTGGAGACCTCGATCACCTCGTGCTCGCGCCCGCGGCCATAGACCACGTGCACGATGCGAAAGCGGCGCCCGATGATGAAGGCGCGGCGGAACAGGCCCTTGACCTGCTCGGGCGTAGCGTTGGTGGCCACGTCGAAATCCTTGGGCTTCAGGCCCACCAGCAGGTCGCGCACGGCGCCTCCGACGATGTAGGCCTCGTAGCCGGCCTTCTGCAGGGTCTCGACGACGTTGAGGGCGCGCTCGTCGACCAGCTTGGGGTCGATGCCGTGGATCTCGGCCGGGATTTCCTGGCGCTTGCCGAAGCGGGCCTTGCCGCGCGCGGCGCCCTTGCCCAGCAGTTTGTCGATGAATGTCTTGATCATGTGATTTTGTCGAACAGGTCCAGCACGTGCCAGCCGCGCTCCTGCGCGATGGCGCGCAGGCGGTCGTCGGGATTGGTCGCCACCGGCACCTGGACCTTCTCCAGCAGCGGCAGGTCGTTGATGGAGTCGGAATAGAAGGTGCAGTGCACGTCGTCGAAGGACAGGCCGCGCTCGGCCAGCCAGGCCTGCACGCGCGTGACCTTGCCCTCGCGCGCCGACGGCACGCCGCGGATCGCGCCGGTGATCCAGTCGCCGCTGCCGCCGGGCAGCGGCGCGCGCTCCAGCTCCACCGCGATCAGGTGGGGAATGCCCAGCCGCCGTGCGATCGGCCGCGTCACGAACTCGTTGGTCGCCGTCACCAGCACCAGCGTGTCGCCGTGCGCGCGGTGCTGCTCCACCAGCGCGTGCGCGGCCGGCAGCAGCGCCGGCTCCACCACCTCGCGCATGAAGTCGGCATGCGCGGCGGCGGCGGCCTGCGGGCCGCGCTGGCGCACCGCGTCGGTGGCGAAGCGCACGTAGTCGTGGATGTCGAGCGTGCCGGCCTTGTAGTGCGCGTAGAACTCGTCGTTGCGCTGCGCGAAGGCTTCGGGGTCCGTCCAGCCGATGCGGGTGGTGTAGACGCCCCAGGCGTAGTCGGAATCGATCTGCAGCAGCGTGTGGTCCAGATCGAACAAGGCCAGGTTCAAGCGTGCTCCAGCATGGACTTGATCAGCGGGATGGTGATGGCGCGCTGGGTCTGCAGCGCATAGCCGTCCAGCCGCTCCAACAGCTGGGCCAGGCTGGCCAGGTCGCGGCTGAAGCGCCGCAGCATGAAGTCCATCACCTCGTCGGACAGGAAGATGCCGCGCGCGTCGGCCTGCTGGCGCAGCACGGCGCGGCGCTCGGGCTCGGACAGCGGCTGCAGCTGGAACACGTGGCCCCAGCCCAGGCGGCTGCGCAGGTCCTCGCGCAGCGGCAGGTCGGCCGGCGGCAGGCTGCCGGCGGCCAGCACCCAGCGCTGGCCGCCCTGGGCGTTGACGAACCAGTTGAACGCAGCGTGCTGCTGCACGGCGGTGTAGCGCTGCACGTCGTCCAGCAGCACGGCGGCCCAGGCCTCGTCGAATTCGGGCGGCTCCGCGACCGAGGGATCCAGCCAGCCCACGCGCGCACCCTGCTCGCGCAGGGCGCCGCGCACGGCCTCCAGCAGATGCGTCTTGCCGCTGCCCTCCGGCCCCCAGAGATAGGTCGGCACCGGCGAGCGCGTCGGGCTGCCGGCCCACAGCTGCAGGTGCTGCAGCACGGCCTGGTTCGGCCCGGCGAGGAAATTCGCCAGCGTGGGGCCGGAAGCCAGACCGATGTCGAGGGCCAGTTGATGCATGGAAGAGGGCACGGATGACGGGGGAGCCCCCGTAGAATTCGCGCGGATTTTAGTCTCCCAGGCCTTTCCCCCGTGCCGTCGCTGGCACCCTCCCCATGAGCCCTACCCCCCCCTCCCCCGCCCCGCTGTCATACAAGGACGCCGGCGTCGACATCGATGCCGGCGACGCGCTGGTCGAGCGCATCAAGCCGCTGGCGAAGAAGACGCTGCGCGAAGGCGTGCTGGCCGGCATCGGCGGCTTCGGCGCGCTGTTCGAGGTGCCCAGGCGCTACCGGGAACCGGTGCTGGTCTCGGGCACCGACGGCGTGGGCACCAAGCTCAAGCTGGCCTTCGAGTGGAACATGCACGACACGGTGGGCATCGACCTGGTGGCTATGAGCGTCAACGACGTGCTGGTGCAGGGCGCCGAGCCGCTGTTCTTCCTGGACTACTTCGCCTGCGGCAAGCTGGACGTGGACACCGCGGCCGCCGTGGTCGGCGGCATCGCGCGCGGCTGCGAGCTGTCGGACTGCGCGCTGATCGGCGGCGAGACGGCCGAAATGCCCGGCATGTACCCGGCCGGCGAGTACGACCTGGCCGGCTTCGCGGTCGGCGCCGTCGAGAAGTCGAAGATCCTGACCGGCCGCAACGTGGCCGAGGGCGACGTGGTGCTGGGCCTGGCCTCCAGCGGCGTGCATTCCAACGGCTTCAGCCTGGTGCGCAAGTGCATCGAGCGCGCCGGCGCCGGCCTGCCCGCGCAGCTGGACGGCAAGCCGTTCCGCCAGGCCGTGATGGAGCCCACGCGGCTGTACGTCAAGCCGGTGCTGGCCGCGCTGGCCGCGCACCCGGCGGATGCCGCCTCGTCCGGCGGCATCAAGGCGCTGGCCCACATCACCGGCGGCGGGCTGCTGGAGAACATTCCGCGCGTGCTGCCCGAGGGCCTGGGCGCGCAGCTGGCCCAGGGCAGCTGGCCGCGCAGCGAGCTGTTCGCCTGGCTGCAGCAGACGGCCGGCATCGGCGACCACGAGATGAACCGCACCTTCAACAACGGCATCGGCATGGTGGTGGTGGTGGCGCCCGAGGACGCCGACGCCGTGGCCGCCACGCTGCGCGCGCACGGCGAGACGGTGCACCGCATCGGCCGCATCGTGCCGCGCGGCCAGGACGCCGCCGTCACGCTGGCTTGAGAAGCCGGGAACGCCTCTCTCGCACCCACACGGGGCCCTGGTCAGCAATCACCCTAGAAACGGCAGTCGGGTGACGTCGAAAACGAAGCAAAGCAAGTGCTGGCACGGGGTGGCGGCCGTTCTCGACAACTGCAGAGCCGTTCCACATGGGTGCGTCGCACAGTCGATCCGTTCCAAGGAGCGGCAAGCACTTGCCTGCGTTCCGACCAGCCAACTGCTGTTGTGAGGGCCACTCGCACTGCCAGCGCCGTGCCCGGGGCCTCGCCCTTGGGGCCGTGGCATGCCTCCCATGCGGGCGTTGCCGTCCCTGCCCTGGCATGAGCCAGGGCGGCGGCCTGCGCCTACGCCTGTGGCCCGGCACACCCCGCCGTGGGCGCGATCGATTCATGCACGGCTTCCGAGCAGCGCCCCGTCCCGCGCCGCCAGCCAGTCCAGGAAGGCCCGCAGCGCCGGGCTGACCTGGCGCCGGCCCGGGTAGTACAGCGCGAAGCCCGGCTCGTCCGGCCGCCAGTCATCCAGCACGCTCACCAGCCGCCCACCGGCCAGCGCCGGCGCGGCCATGGCCTCGTAGAGATAGGCCCAGCCCACGCCGTCCAGCGCGGCGCGCAGCGCCAGGCGCTGGTCGTCCACCGTCAGCGGGCCGTCGACCTCGATCGCGCAGGCCTGCTCGCCGCGGCGGAACTCCCAGCGCAGCAGGCTGCCGCTCGGAAAACGCTGGCGCACGCAGGGCAGGCCCGCCAGTTCCTGCGGCACGGCCGGCCGGCCGCGTGCCGCCACGGCCGGGGACGCGACCACGACGAAGCGCTGGCGCGGCCCCAGCGGCAGCGCGACCATGCCGCGCGGCAGTTGCTCGGGAAAGCGCACGCCGGCGTCGAAGCCGGCCTGCACGATGTCGACCAGCCCGTCCTGGCTCGCCACCTCCAGGTGGATGCCCGGATGCGCGCGCAGGAAGTCGGCCAGCAGCGGCGCCAGCCACAGGCTGCAGGCGCTGCGCGGCACGTTCAGCCGCAAGGTGCCGCGCACCTCGGCCCGGAACGCGCCGACATCGGCCAGCGCGGCGTCCAGGCCGGCCAGCAGCGGGCACAGTTCCGCCAGCAGGTGGGCGCCGGCCTCGGTCGGCGCCACGCTGCGCGTGGTGCGCTGCAGCAACGGCACGCCGACCGCCTGTTCCAGCGTGCGCACCGCCTGGCTCAGCGCCGAGGGCGACACGTTCAGCGCCCGCGCGGCGCGGCGGTAGCTGCGCCATTCGGCGACGGCGGCGAGTGCACGCAGATGCAGCAGTTCGGGAGCAGGCATGGTGCGATTGTGCAGCTCAGCCGCACAGTGCATGCAGCGTCGGCCGGATTGTTCAGCACACCGTGACAGCGCATCATCGGCGGCGAAAGGAACAACGCATGTCTTCGACCCCCACCCCCGCCACCCGCCCGCTCGCCGGCCGCCAGATCCATCCCCTGGGCCTGGGCTGCATGGGCATGAGCGAGTTCTACGGCCCGTCCGACGACGCCGAGTCGCTGGCCACGCTGCAGGCCGCGTTCGACCTCGGCGTGCGCCATTTCGACACGGCCGACACCTACGGCCTGGGCCACAACGAGGAACTGCTGGGCCGCTTCCTGCGCACGCTGGCGCCGGCCCGGCGCGACGAGGCCCTGGTCGCCACCAAGTTCGGTATCGTGCGCGCGCCGGGCCGCTACGAGCGGCGCATCGACAACTCGCCGGCCTATGTCCGCGCGGCCTGCGATGCCTCGCTGCGCCGGCTCGGCGTGGAACGCATCGCGCTGTACTACTGCCACCGGCGCGACCCGCAGGTGCCGCTGGCCGACGTGGTGGGCGTGCTGTCCGACCTGGTGCGCGAGGGCAAGGTCGGCGCCATCGGTTTCTCGGAGATCGGCGCGGACAGCCTGCGCGCCGCCCACGCCCAGCACCCCGTGGCCGCGGTGCAGTCCGAATACTCGCTGTGGGAACGCAGCGCCGAGGCCGAGGTGCTGCCGGCCGCGCGCGCCCTGGGCGTGGCCTTCGTGGCCTACAGCCCGCTGGGCCGCGCCTTCCTGACCGACCAGCCGCCGGCGGCCCGGGATCTCGCCGCGGACGACTTCCGCCGCGCGCTGCCGCGCCTGCAGGGCGAGGCCGGCGCCGCCAACCTGCGGCTGCAGCAGACGCTGGCCGCCGTCGCCGGCCGGCTCGGCCAGGGCAGCGCGGCCGTGGCGCTGGCCTGGCTGCTGCAGCGCCAGCCGCATGTGCTGGCGATCCCCGGCACCCGCCGGCAGGGCCATCTGCGGCAGAACCTCGCGGCCTGCGAACTGGTGCTGCCGCCACCGGTCATGGACGAACTGGACGCGCTGTTCCACGCCGGCCAGGTGCAGGGCGAGCGCTACCCGCAGGCCGGCTGGGCCGGCATCGAGCATCAGCCCAGCGGCGGCAGGGCGGCGTAGGCCTTGTCCAGCGCCATCCAGGTCACCAGCACCGCGCCGAAGCCCATCACGCAGTACAGCACGCGGTGGATGTCCTCCTTGGGCCGCGGCATGGCCCAGACCTCCTGGAACGGGCGGCCGAACGAACTGCGCACGCGGTCCAGCCGGCGCCGGCCGATGGTGATGGCCTTCTGCATGCGCCTGATCGCCAGCACGCCGTACAGGCAGACCGCCCAGGTCATCGCCACCAGGCCCCAGGCGTGCCAATTGCCGGCGCGCACGGCGTCGTCGAACTGTTGCACGCCGGCCAGCAGCATGGCGTAGATGGCCAGCGCATAGGCGCCGGCCCACCATTGCTGGCGCGTGGACAGTTCGATGTCCGCGACGCAGGCGCCGTAGAGCATGTGCAGTTCCACGCGGTCCAGTTCCGTCAGTTCCCCGAAACCCGAAGTCGAATCCATGCACCGGCCCTCCTTGATTGGCGCGCAATCTACAGCATGTGGCGTGCCATGCGCGTGTAGAGTCCCATCCCTTCCAGGAGGGTGAGCGGATGGCAGCGTATCTGATCGGCGATGTGCAGGGTTGCGACGAGGCGCTCGGCCGGCTGCTGCAGGCGATCGATTTCTCGCCCAGCCGCGACCGGCTCTACCTGCTCGGCGACCTGGTCAACCGCGGCCCGGCCTCGGCGGCAGTGCTGCGCCGGCTGATGGCGCTGGACGGCAGCGCCCGCTGCCTGCTCGGCAACCACGACATGCACTTGTTGGCCTGCGCCCATGGCGTGCGCAAGCCCCACAAGCGCGACACGCTGGACGAACTGCTGGCCGCGCCCGACCGCCCGGCCCTGCTGGACTGGCTGCGCCGCCAGCCGCTGGCGCTGCACGAGACCGTGGCCGGCCGCGAGCTGCTGATGGTGCATGCCGGCGTGCTGCCGCAATGGACGGCCGCGCGCACGGTGGAGCTGGCGGCCGAACTGCAGGACGTGCTGCGCGGGCCAGGCATCGGCGACTTCCTGCACGAGATGTACGGCAACCAGCCGGACCAGTGGCGCGAGGACCTGGCCGGCAACGACCGGCTGCGCGTGGTCATCAACGCGCTGACGCGCCTGCGCTTCTGCACGGCCGACGGCCGCATGGAGTTCGACACCAAGGAAGGCGCGGGCCAGGCCCCGGCCGGCTACATGCCGTGGTTCGAGGTGCCGGGGCGGCGCACGGCCCACGTGGCGGTGGCGTTCGGGCACTGGTCCACGCTGGGCTGGCTGGGCCGCGAAGACCTCTACTGCCTGGACACCGGCTGCGTCTGGGGCGGGCCGCTCAGCGCCCTGCGGGTCGGCGCCACGGCCGCCAGCCAGGCCCTGGTGCAGGTCGCCTGCCCGCAGGCGCAGCGGCCGGGCTGACGCCGTGCGTCAGCTGGTTTCTTCGATGGACGACGCGGCCGGGGCCGGTGCAGCAGGCGCGGCCGGCTGGGGTGCCGGCGCAGGCGCCTTGAACAGCGCCGCCAGCTTGCGCCGCTGGCGGATGTTGGCCGACACCACGCCGCTGCGCGCCGGCGCGCGTGTGTGCGCCTCCCAGGCCGGGGCGCCGGCATCGTCGCGGCGCTGCGGAGCCTCGTAGGGCTGGTCGAAGAACGGATCGGCAGGCGCCGGCGCACGGCGCGGGCCACGGGCCGTGCTGCGCTCGCCGCGGGGGCCCTGGCGCCGCTCCAGCGCGTCGCGCGGATCGTCGCCGCCCCAGGCCCGGCGGCCGTCGTTGAAGCGGCCCTGCTCGCGGACGCGCGGCATGTCCTCGTCGAACTTGAAGGCCTCCAGTTCGATCTTGCGCTTGATCAGCTTCTCGATGTCGGCGACCAGCCGCGTGTCGTTGCCGCCGCCGGCGAAGCTGACCGCCAGGCCCGAGGCTCCCGCCCGGCCGGTGCGGCCGATGCGGTGCACGTAGTCCTCGGCGTTGAACGGAATGTCGAAGTTGAACACCGCCGGCACGTCCTTGATGTCCAGCCCGCGCGCGGCCACGTCGGTGCACACCAGCAGGTCGACCTCGCCCTTCTTGAACGCGTCCAGCGCCTTCAGCCGCTCGTCCTGGCTGCGGTCGCCGTGCAGCGCGTTGGTCTTCAGGCCGTCGCGCTCCAGCGCGCGGGCCAGCCGCGCGCAGCCGAGCTTGCTGTTGACGAACACGAAGGCCTGGCGCAGCTCGCGCTGGCGCAGCACCTGGCGCAGCGCGCGGCGCTTGTTCTCCTCGGGCACCGCGTAGAAGTGCTGCTCCACCGTGGAGGCCGTGGCGTTGGCGCGCGCGACCTCGATGGTCGTCGGGTTCTGCAGGTAGCTCGAGGCCAGGCGGCGGATCTCGGGCGAGAAGGTGGCCGAGAACAGCAGCGTGGTGCGCTGCTTGGGCAGGTAGGACAGGATGCGCTGCAGGTCCGGCAGGAAGCCGATGTCCAGCATGCGGTCGGCCTCGTCGAGCACCACGTACTCGACCTGGTTCAGCACCGCGTTCTTGGCCTCGATGTGGTCCAGCAGCCGGCCCGGCGTGGCCACCAGGATCTCCACGCCCTTCTTCAGCTCGGCCGTCTGCGGCTTCATGTCGATGCCGCCGAACACCACGGTGCTGCGCAGCTGGGTGTGCTGGGCGTACAGCTTGATCTGCTGCGCAACCTGGTCGGCCAGTTCGCGCGTGGGCAGCAGCACCAGCGCGCGCACCGGGTGCCGCGCCGGCGAGGTCGATGCGTTCTCGTGGCGCAGCATGCGCTGCAGCAGCGGCAGCGAGAACGCCGCCGTCTTGCCGGTGCCGGTCTGCGCCGCGCCCATCACGTCGCGCCCCGTCAGCACCACCGGGATGGCCTGCGCCTGGATCGGCGTCATGGACTGGTAGCCCATCTCGGCCACGGCGCGCGCGAGCGGCTCGGCGAGGTTCAGCTGCGAGAACGAGGCGGTCGGGGCGGGTGCGGACGCCGCAGCGGCGTCGGCGGGAGCGGTGGCGGATTCGGTCATCGATACCAGGGTTCAGGTGCTATTCGGTCGATAGCAAACCGGCGTGCCGGGACGTGGCAAGCCTGCAATTATCGCGCAAGGGGGTGAAAACCCCGATCGGCGTGTCGGATCGGCCCGGCGGCGGGCCGGTCAGGCGCGCGCGGCCGGGATCGGCGGCACCGGCAGCCGCACGTCGCCGCACTGCGCACGGTGGCGCAGCACGTGCTCCATCACCACCAGCGCCAGCAGCGCCTCGACGATGGGCGTGGCGCGGATGCCCACGCACGGGTCGTGGCGGCCCTTGGTCACCACCTCCACCGGCTGGCCGGCGGTGTCGATGGACTGGCGCGGCGTGATGATGGAACTGGTCGGCTTGATCGCGATCGACACCTCCAGGTCCTGCCCAGTGCTGATGCCGCCCAGCACGCCGCCGGCGTTGTTGTGCTCGAAGCCCTCGGGCGTCAACGCATCGCCGTGCGTGCTGCCGCGCTGCGCCACGCTGGCGAAGCCGGCGCCGATCTCCACGCCCTTCACGGCGTTCAGGCCCATCATGGCCCAGGCGATGTCGGCGTCGAGCTTGTCGTACAGCGGCTCGCCCAGCCCGACCGGCATGCCGGTGGCCGTGACGCGCACGCGCGCGCCGCAGGAATCGCCGGACTTGCGCAGCGCATCCATGTAGGCCTCCAGCGGCGCGACATCGGCGACGGGCGCGAAGAACGGGTTCTCGGCCACGTGGTCCCAGCTCTCGAACGGGATCGCGAGCTCGCCGATCTGCGTCATGCAGCCGCGGAACACGATGCCGCAGCGCTCGCGCAGCCACTTGCGCGCGACCGCGCCGGCCGCCACCGTGGGCGCCGTCAGCCGTGCCGAGGAGCGCCCGCCGCCGCGCGGGTCGCGGATGCCGAACTTGTGCCAGTAGGTGTAGTCGGCATGGCCGGGGCGGAAGCTCTGCGCGATGGCGCCGTAGTCCTTGCTGCGCTGGTCGGTGTTGCGGATCAGCAGCGCGATCGGCGTGCCGGTGGTCCGGCCCTCGTACACGCCCGAGAGGATCTCGACCGCATCGGCCTCGTTGCGCTGGGTCACGTGGCGGCTGGTGCCGGGGCGGCGGCGGTCCAGCTCGGCCTGGATGTCGGCCTCGCCCAGTTCCATGCCGGGCGGGCAGCCGTCGATCACGCAGCCGATGGCCGGGCCATGCGATTCGCCGAAGTTGGTGACCGCGAACAGGGTGCCGAAGGTGTTGCCGCTCATAGGGGCGGGATTATCGGCGAGGCGCCGCGCACCCACCCGGGCCACGCAGGCACCGGAACAGGGCGCCGGCGGCACCGGCATGCCGCGGCCCGGACGGGACGGTCAGAACTCCGCGTCGAGCTCGTCGATCTCCTCGGGCTCGCGTTTCGCGGCGGCCACCCACTCCCGCATGGCCGGCAGCGCCATGATCCGGGCGCAGTAGTCGGCACAGGCCCTGGGCAGCGCGACGTGGTAGGTCAGGAAGCGCGTGACCACCGGCGCGTACATCGCATCGGCCATGCACGGCGCGCCGCCGAACAGGTACGGGCCGCCGTAGGCCTGCAGGCATTCGCTCCAGATCTCGACGATGCGGTCCACGTCGGCCTGCGCGCGCGACCACACCTTGAAGCCGGGGAAATCGGCCTTGATGTTCACCGGCAGCGACGAGCGCAGCGCCGAGAAGCCCGAATGCATCTCGCCGCAGATCGAGCGGCAGTGCGCCCGCGCGCCCTGGTCGCGCGGCAGCAGGCCGGCCTCGGGCCGGACCTCGTTCAGGTATTCGCCGATGGCCAGCGTGTCCCACATGTGGATGGCGCCGACCTGCAGCGCCGGCACGCGCATCGACGAGGCCAGCAGCAGCATCTCGGCCTTCATCGCCGGATCGTCCGGCGAGACCACCCGCTCCTGGAAGTCCAGGCCCGCCAGGCGGGCCATCAGCCAGCCGCGCAGGGCCCACGCTCCGTAGTTCTTGCTGGTGATCGTCAGTACTGCCTTGGTCGCCATGTCTTCGCCTCCATGCGGCTGGCGCAGTGCAAGCGCTGTGCCAGCCCGGCCGGCCGGCGCAGGCATCCCTGGCCCGCAACTTGCCTGCGCCTGCCCGTCACCACACCCCGCGAGACGCCGCATGCTCTACCAGGCCTATCAGCTCCAGTCCGATCTGATGTCGCCGATGCGCCTGCTGGCCCAGTCCCTGGGTGCCCTGCTGTGGCTGCCGAACACCGAACGCAGCCCGCTGCGCGCGCTGGCCGCCGCCTGCACCGTGTTCTCGCGCATGCGGCTGACGCACCAGCGCCCCGCCTACGGCATCGACGAGGCGCTGGTCGACGGCCAGACGGTGCCCGTGGCCGAGGAAGTCGTGCTGAAGAAGCCGTTCGGCCAGCTGCTGCACTTCAGGCGCGCGATGCCGCCGCGTGCCACGCCGCAGCCGCGCATGCTGCTGGTCGCGCCGCTGTCGGGCCACTTCTCCACGCTGCTGCGCGACACCGTGCGCACGCTGCTGCAGGACCACGACGTCTACGTCACCGACTGGATCAACGCGCGCGACGTCGCCCTGCGCCACGGCCGCTTCGGGCTGGACGACTACGTCGCCTACGTGATCGAGTTCATCGCCGCGCTCGGCCCCGGCGCGCACGTGATGGCGGTCTGCCAGCCCTGCGTGGCCGCGCTGGCCGCCACCGCGCTGATGGCCGAGGACGACCACCCGGCCCAGCCGCGCAGCCTGACGCTGATGGCCGGCCCGGTCGATTGCCGCATCAACCCCACCGCCGTGAACACGCTGGCCACCGGCCGCCCGATCGAATGGTTCGAGCAGAACCTGATCAGCCACGTGCCGCTGCCGCACGCCGGCTTCATGCGCCGCGTGTACCCCGGCTTCGTGCAGCTGGCGGCGTTCATGAGCATGAACCTGGAACGCCACCAGCACCAGTACCAGGACATGTACCGCGCCCTGCTCGACGGCGACGCGCAGAAGGCCGAGACCATCCGCGGCTTCTACGACGAATACCTGGCCGTCAACGACCTGCCGGCCGAGTTCTACCTGGAGACGGTGGAAAAGGTGTTCCAGACCCACGAACTGCCGCGCGGCCAGCTCACCTGGCGCGGGCGCAAGGTCGACACCCGCGCCATCCGCCGCACCGCGCTGCTGACCGTGGAAGGCGAACGCGACGACATCTGCGCGGTCGGCCAGACGCTGGCCGCGCAGGACCTGTGCAGCAGCGTGCGTCCCTCCCGCAGGCTGCACCACGTGCAGACCGGCGTGGGCCACTACGGCGTGTTCAGCGGCCGCAAATGGGCCCAGCAGATCTACCCGCGCGTGCGGGACATGGTGCATTCGCTGGCCGCCTGAAGCGACGCGGCCCCCTCGCCGGGCGCCGCGCGCCCGCGGCGTTCAGCTCTTCTCGGCCTCGTCTTCGGCCGGCCAGTCGCGGATGTAGGCCTTGAGCATCTTGTTCTCGAAGTTCTGGCTGTCCACCACGGCCTTGGCCACGTCGTAGAAGCTGATCACGCCCATCAGCATGCGCTTGTCCATGACCGGCATGTAGCGGGCATGGCGCTCCAGCATCATGCGGCGCACCTCGTCGAGCTCGGTCTCCGTCGTGCAGGTCAGCGGTGCGTCGTCCATCGCGCTGCGCACCAGCACCGTGCCCAGGCTGTTGCCGTTCTTCACGATGCTCTGGATCACTTCGCGGAAGGTCAGCATGCCCACCAGGTCGCCGCGCTCCATCACGACCAGCGAGCCGATGTCCTTCTCCGACATCAACTGCACCGCATCGGCCAGCGGCTCCTCGGGCGTGACGGTGAACAGCACATTGCCTTTGACGCGCAGGATGTCGCTGACTTTCATGGGGCCCTCCAAAGTGGTCATCCGCAACGCGGAACTGTCAAGGAATATAGCCCACAATCGCCCGGAATTCGCCCTTTTCGCACCTGGAGGAGACCCGCGCATGCCCGGTTATTCGGACCCCGGCTTCGATACCCTGGCACTCCATGCAGGTGCCGCGCCCGACCCGTCCACCGGCGCACGCGCCGTACCGATCCACCTGACCACCTCCTTCGTGTTCGACTCCAGCGACCACGCGCAGGCGCTGTTCAACCTGGAGCGCGCGGGGCACGTCTACTCGCGCATCAGCAACCCGACCAATGCCGTGCTGGAACAGCGCGTGGCCGCGCTCGAGGGCGGCATCGGCGCCATCGCCACGGCCAGCGGCCAGGCCGCGCTGCACCTGGCCATCGCCACGCTGGCGAGCGCCGGCGGCCACGTGGTCGCCAGCACCGCGCTGTACGGCGGCTCGCAGAACCTGCTGCACTACACGCTGCGCCGCTTCGGCATCGCCACCACCTTCGTGCCGCCCGGCGACCTGGACGGCTGGCGCGCCGCGATCCGGCCCGAGACGCGGCTGCTGTTCGGCGAGACCGTGGGCAACCCGGGGTTGGACGTACTGGACATCCCGGCCGTCGCCGCCATCGCGCACGAGGCCGGCGTGCCGCTGCTGGTCGATTCCACGCTGACCTCGCCCTGGCTGATCAAGCCCTTCGAACACGGCGCGGACCTGGTCTACCACTCGGCCACCAAGTTCCTGTCGGGCCACGGCACCGTGGTCGGCGGCGTGCTGGTCGACGGCGGCAGCTTCGACTGGGCGGCCGAGCACGCGCGCAGCGGCCGCTTCGCCGAACTGGCCGAGGCCTACGAGGGCTTCCACGGCATGGTGTTCGCCGAGGAGAGCACCGTCGGCGCCTTCCTGCTGCGCGCGCGGCGCGAGGGCCTGCGCGACTTCGGCGCCTGCATGAGCCCGCACACCGCCTGGCTGATCCTGCAGGGCATCGAGACGCTGCCGCTGCGCATGGAGCGGCACATGGCCAACACGCGGCGCGTCGTGGAATTCCTGGCGTCGCACCCGTTCGTCGCGCGCGTGGGGCACCCGCTGCTGCCCGGCCACCCCAGCCACGCGCTGGCCGGCCGGCTGCTGCCGCGCGGCGCCGGCGCGGTGTTCAGCTTCGACCTGCGGGGCAGCCGCGCGCAGGGCCGCGCCTTCATCGACGCGCTGCAGCTCTTCAGCCACCTGGCCAACGTGGGCGACTGCCGCTCGCTCGTGATCCACCCGGCCAGCACCACCCACTCGCGCATGAGCGACGAGGCGCTGGCGCTGGCCGGCATCGGCGCCGGCACGATCCGGCTGTCGATCGGCCTGGAGGATGCGGACGACCTGCTCGACGATCTCAGGCGCGCGCTCAAGGCCGCGGAGAAGGCGGCATGAACCTCGTCGTCCAGGGCCATGCCACCTACTGCTACACCGGCGGCCGGCCGTTCGACGCGGCCCGGCCCACGGTGGTGTTCATCCACGGCGTGCTGAACGACCACAGCGTCTGGATCCTGCAGAGCCGCTACCTCGCGCACCACGGCTTCAACGTGCTGGCGGTGGACCTGCCCGGCCACTGCCGCAGCGCCGGCGAGGCGCCGGACACGGTGGAGCAGGCCGCGGCGTTCGTCGCCGCGCTGCTCGACGCGGCCGGCGTCGGCCGCGCGGCGCTGGTCGGCCACAGCTGGGGCTCGCTGATCGCGCTGGAGGCCGCGAGCCGCCTGGGCGAGCGCGCCACGCACCTGGCGCTGGTCGGCACGGCGTTCCCGATGAAGGTCTCGCCGGCGCTGCTCGAAGCCGCGCAGAACGAGCCCGAGGCGGCCCTGCGGATGGTCAACCTGTTCTCCCGCGCCACGCTGGCCGCCCCGCCCTCGGTGCTGGGGCCGGGCACCTGGGTCTACGGCGCCGGCATGGCGCTCGGCCGGCGCGTGCTGCGCAGCAACCCGCGCGCCAACGTGTTCCACCGCGGCTTCCTGGCCTGCGACCGGTACGCGAACGGCGAGCGGGCCATCGCGCGCATCGCCTGCCCGGTGCTGTTCGTGCTCGGCACGCGGGACCAGATGACGCCGCCCAGGGCCGCGCAGGGCCTGATCGCGGCGGCGCGCGGGGCCGGCAAGGACGTGCGCGTGGCGCAGCTGGCCGTCGGCCACCACCAGATGGCCGAGGCGCCGGACGGCACGCTGTCCGCGCTGCGCGACTTCCTGGGCTGAGGGTTCAGGGCAGCGCGTCGCGCAGCAGCAGCGTGTCCCAGCGGCCCTTGCCCCACAGCGGCGCCAATGCCGCACTGCGGTCCACCAGCAGGCGCTCGAACAGCGGCGCCAGCGGCGTGCGGTCCGGGTCCGCCAGCAGCACGTGGCGCGCCTCCACGCGGCGGCCGGCGCCGCGCTCGGCGTCGTCCAGCCGCGCGACCCAGTCCAGCGCCACCAGCGCGCCGAGCGCCGGCTCCAGCTGCAGCCCGGCGGTGCCCAGCCGGCGTGCCAGCTCGCTGGCCGTCAGGCCGTGCACGCCGGCCGCGCGCGCCGCGTGCAGCTGCTGCAGCACCTCGATGGCCAGGTGGAAATGCCAGCCGTAGGCCGCGGCCGGCCGCGACACGCCGGCCACGACGCTCGGCAGGTAGGCCGCGATCACGGCGCCCAGCAGCACGATCAGCCAGGCCAGGTAGATCCACATCAGCAGGATCGGCGCCGTCGCGAAGGTGCCGTACATGGCCGAGTAGGTCGGCACCGAGCCGATGTACAGCGACAGCAGCCGCTTGGCCAGCTCGATGCCCACGGCCACCGTGATGCCGCCGCACAGCGCGTGGCTCCACTTCACCTCGCTGTTGGGCACGTAGCGGTACAGCGCGGCCATGCCCAGCGCCAGCAGGCCGAATTCCAGCGCGTCCAGCAGCACGCGCACGCCGCCGGGCATGCTGTCCACCAGCCCGCGCGAGGACGAGATCGCGTAGGAGGTCAGCGCCAGGCTGGCGCCCAGCAGCAGCGGGCCCAGCGTGATCAGCGCCCAGTAGATCAGCACGCGCTGGCCCAGCGGCCGCACGCGCCGCACGCGCCAGATGCGGTTCAGCGTGCGGTCGATCGTCAGCACCAGGGCCAGCGCGGTGGCCAGCACCAGCGCCAGGCCCAGGCCGCCGAGCCGGCTGGCCTGGCTGGCGAACTGCGTCAGGTAGCCCAGCACCTGGCGCGCGATGGTCTCGGGCACCAGGCTCTGGACCAGCCAGCGCTGCAGCAGCGACTGCAGCGTGTGGAACATCGGGAACACCGTGAACACCGCCAGCGCCACGGTGAACAGCGGCACCAGCGCCAGCGTGGTCGTGAAGGTCAGGCTGCTGGCCGTCAGCGCCAGCTGGTCCTCGCGGAAGCGCTCGCGCAGCGTCAGCGCCGTGGTACGCCACGGAAAGCCGGCCAGTTCGGCCGGCAGCGCACGCAGGCGCCCGATCAGCGCGGACAGCGAGGAGGTCGCGGCAGGCATGCTCGGTATCATGCCAGCCCCCATGCCCGCCGCCGCCCTGGACCCCGCCATCGCCTGGACCCGCCGCATCGCGGTCGCCAGCCTGCTCGGCTTGGTCGTGCTGGGCCTGGCCTGGGAGCTGTGGCTGGCGCCGCTGCGGCCCGGCGGCAGCTGGCTGGCGCTGAAGGTGCTGCCGCTGGCCGCGCCGCTGGCCGGCCTGCTGAAGAACCGCATGTACACCTACCGCTGGCTCAGCCTGCTGATCTGGCTGTACTTCACCGAAGGCGTGGTGCGCGCCTGGAGCGACCCGCTGCCGGCCGGCCGCTGGTGCGCCGCGGCCGAGCTGGCGCTGTGCCTGCTGCTGTTCGCCGCCTGCGCGGCGCACGTGCGCCTGCGCTTTCGCAATGCCCGCGCCGCCGCGGCCGCACAGGCCGCGGCGCGCGGCTGAACGAGGAACCTGACCGATGACCACCAACGAACTGCTCGACTCCCTGCGCGCCATCGTCGGCGACGCCCACGTGCTGGCCGAGGGCGACCTCGCGGCCTGGGAGCAGGACTGGCGCCGCCGCGCGCGCGGCAAAGCCCTGGCCGTGGTGCGCCCGGCCAGCACCGAGCAGGTGGCCGCGGTGGTCAAGGCCTGCGCGGCGGCCGGCGCCAGCATCGTGCCGCAGGGCGGCAACACCGGCCTGGTCTGCGGCTCCACGCCGGACGACAGCGGCCGCCAGGTGGTGCTCTCGACCCAGCGCATGCGCGCCGTGCGCGCGATCGACCCGGCCAACCTGACGATCACGGTGGAGGCCGGCTGCATCCTGCAGTCGCTGCAGGAAGAGGCCGAGAAGGCCGGCTTCCTATTCCCGCTGAGCCTGGGCTCCGAGGGCAGCTGCACCATCGGCGGCAACCTGTCCACCAACGCCGGCGGCACCCAGGTGGTGCGCTACGGCAATGCGCGCGAGCTGTGCCTGGGCCTGGAGGTCGTGACGGCCGAGGGCGAGATCTGGAGCGGCCTCACCGGCCTGCGCAAGGACAACACCGGCTACGACCTGCGCGACCTGTTCGTCGGCGCCGAGGGCACGCTGGGCATCATCACCGCCGCGACCATGAAGCTCTACCCGCTGCCGGCGGCGCAGCTGACGGCCTGGGCCGCCGTGCCCTCGATGGAGCAGGCCGTGGAGCTGCTGGGCCTGGCGCACCGCACGCTGGGCGCGGGGCTGACCGGCTTCGAAGTCATGGGCCGCTTCGCGCTGAGCCTGGTGGCCAAGCACTTCCCGCAGCAGCGCGTGCCCTTCGTCAGCGCGGCGGCCGAGGCACCCGACGAGACGCCCTGGTGCGTACTGCTGGAGAACTCCGACGACGAGTCCGAGGAACACGCGCGCGCGCGCTTCGAGCAGCTGCTGGAACGCGCCTTCGAGGCCGGCTGCGTGACCGACGCCGTGATCGCCGAGAACCTGGCGCAGGCGCGCCAGCTCTGGCACATCCGCGAGAGCATCACGCTGGCCCAGGTCGAGGAAGGCCTGAACATCAAGCACGACATCTCGATCCCGGTCTCGCGCATCCCCGAGTTCGTGCGCAAAACCGACGCGCTGCTGGCCGAGAAGCTCCCCGGCGTGCGCATGGTCGACTTCGGCCACCTGGGCGACGGCAACCTGCACTACAACGTGCAGGCGCCGGTGGACGTGCCGGCCGCGGACTTCCTGCACGCGCACGAGGACGAGGTCAACACGCTGGTCTACGACTCGGTGCGCGCGTTCGACGGCTCGATCTCCGCCGAGCACGGCGTGGGCAGCCTGAAGCAGCACAAGCTGCCGGACTACAAGTCGCCGGTGGCGCTGAAGCTGATGCGCGCGATCAAGGGTGCGCTGGATCCGCAGAACCGGATGAACCCGGGGCGTGTGCTGGAGGTCTGAACTCTCTTCCCGCTTCTTTGGGAAGAACCCGCCATGCCCCCTGACAGAGAAGAAACCGAGAGCGAGCAATCTGGAAAGAAGTCATTGAGAGGCTGGAGAAAATGGCGCTGCCTTCGGAGATTTTCGACGTGGTCGTCATATTTGTAGCAGTCAGTAGCCCCTCTCGAAATTCACTTGGTTGAGCAGTGCATCTCCCCGCATTGCGCGGCGGATGTTCTCTGCAACTTGTGGGGCTGCGGACTCTGGAGAAGTGATGCCTGCGATGTGAGGCGTGATCAGAATATCGGGGTGTGCCCAGAATGCATGCCCCGCTGGCAAAGGTTCGATCTGCGCCACGTCGAGAGTCGCCGCGGCAATACAGCCGTCTTCCAGTGCGCTCAGCAGATCGTGCTCTACCAGATGCGCACCACGCCCCATATTGACGAGAAATGTGCCGCGTTTGAAATGCTTGAACAGCGGCCACGCGAGAAGGTGGCGCGTCGCTTCTGTCAGCGGAAGTACGTTGACGACAATGTCCGCGCCGTTCACCATGTCATACAGACCGACGTCGCCAGCATAGGTGGAAACGCCGGGCACCTCCTTTTCGCTGCGGCTCCAGCCCTTAACGCAAAAGCCATCGGCCGCCAACCCAACGGCGATGGCGCTACCAATTTCACCGAGGCCAAGGATACCGACTGTCGTCTCCGCGTTCGACAGGGGCCGTTCGAATCGCCAAACGCCTTGGCGCGAACGGCTTTCGAACTCGTGGAACCTGCGATGGTAGCGATAAACAGCCGTCTTGGCATACGCGACCATGTGATGCGTTAGTGTCGGGTCGATCGAGCGCGACAACACCACTCCGCGCGGAAGCATTTCCGCCGAGAACTGGTTGATGCCCGCTGAGAGAGAGATCACGGCGCGCAGGTTAGTGAACGCCGAGAAGCCTTCGACTGGAGGCTTGTGCACCAGCACCACATCCACCAAGCTTGGTTCTGCGCACTGCGGGCCTACAGTGAAGACCATCTCCGGAAGGTGGCGCGCAAGCGCCCGCTCCCAGACCTCGGACGAATCCAGAGTACTACTGAAAAAGATGTGGGGGGTGAGGCTGGACATAGACGGATCTGTAGGCTCTTCATGCTACTCAACCGCAGCGTTCCGCGTCCGTACTATTTCTAAGGCAGCGTACTGAGATTTTTGATGCTTCAGTGCTCGCGTTCTCACTACCATTCGGCAACCATTTCTTCGCCCTTCATCATGTCCTCCGCATCAAACCACGAGTTTCGAAACTTCAACCAGCCGCTCGGGGGAGATGCGGTGCCGCGCTTTGCGGGCATCGCGACGATGATGCGCCTTCCCCATCAAGCCACGACTGATGGTCTCGACGCTTGCTTCGTCGGCGTGCCCTTCGATCTCGGAACGTCCAACCGCTCTGGTGCGCGCTTTGGCCCGCGCCAAGTGCGCAGCGAATCGGTACTCCTGCGACCCTACAACATGGCCACCCGCGCAGCGCCATTCGATTCGCTGCAGGTGGCGGACATCGGCGACGTAGCCACCAACGCCTACAACATCTTCGCTTCGATCGATCGCATCGAGAAAGCCTACGACGGCATCATCGCGAACGGCTGCAGGCCCGTGACCATCGGCGGCGACCACACCATCGCGTGGCCGATCCTGCGCGCCCTGCACCGGCGCTACGGGCCGATCGGTGTCGTCCACGTGGATGCGCATGCCGATGTCAACGACACCATGGGCGGTGAAAAGATTGCCCACGGCACGCCCTTCCGCCGTGCCGTCGAGGAAGGCCTGCTCGATTGCAACCGCGTCGTGCAAATCGGCTTACGCGGCACCGGCTATCACGCGGACGATTTCGACTGGTGCCGCCAGCAGGGCTTTCGCGTGGTGCAGGCCGAGGAATGCTGGTACAGAAGCCTAGTCCCGCTCATGAAGGAAGTAACGGAACGCGTGGGTCATGGTCCGGTCTATCTGAGCTTCGACATCGATGGCCTCGACCCTTCGTTCGCGCCAGGTACCGGCACCCCGGAAGTCGGCGGGCTCACGGTGCAGCAAGGGCTCGAGATCATCCGCGGGCTGCGCGGCCTGAACCTGGTCGGGGCCGATCTGGTCGAGATATCGCCGCCCTACGATCCCCATGGCACCACGGCCCTGGTCGGCGCCAATCTCGCCTTCGAAATGTTGTGCGTCTTGCCTGGCGTGCAATACAGGGACTGACACCCTACGGAAGGGTGATCTTGCCTGCCGGACGGCTCGATCAGCGCTGTCGGCAGCCACCGCCGTGAAGGCGGCGAAAAAAGCCGATCCGCCGGCTTGGTGCCGCCGCAAACATAGGCGCCCCTGGAACAAAGGACTATTCAGGACGAACTATTCACGGACAGGTTATAGGTAGCGATACCCACCCGCGTCCGAAGCCAGTCGACAAAACCGGCCACTAACGGGCTGTCGCAAATTTCAGGCCGACACACAATGTAATAGGCGTGCTTGGCCGTAATGGCTGTATTAAACAACCGGACAAGATCTCCTTTGAGAAGATCGTCGCCAACCAACAGGCTGTCCCCCAGCGCCGCACCTTGTCCATGCAGGGCTGACTCAATGGCGCTGTGCGCATTTCCCATCTCCGCCATTCGAAAGCCGTCGGAATTTGCACCTGTCGCCAGCAACCAACGCGTCCATTCGGTCCCATCGTCCTCGCACAGCAAGACGTGACGCTTCAGGTCATTCAGTTCATGCAAGCCCCCTGCTGCATTGGTCATCGCCGGACTGCACACTGGAAAAAGTTCGACGTGGCTGAGCAGTTTCACTTGTCGATTAGGCCAGATGCCCGTGCCATAGCGGATGCAAACATCCACCGAAAGCAGGTAAACCTCCTTGTCATCGTTCGATGTGATCAATTTGAAGTTCACGTCAGGATGAGCCAACAGAAACTCCCCGATGTGACGCGTGATAAGGCGCGAAGTCAATCCAATGGGGGCCGAGACGACAAGATCGCCCCTCATCGCTGAATCGTTGAGATTGGCTGCCGCGACCGCGATCATCTGAAATGCGGCACGGATCGAAGGTAGAAGCGCTTCTCCATGCGGCGTGAGTTTCAACCGGGTCTTGTTGCGGGTGAAAAGTTGCACGCCAAGCGCATCTTCCAGGATGCGCAGCTGATGGCTGACTGCGCTCGGCGTCACGCTCAGCTCGTCCGCGGCCTTGACCACGGTGAGGTGACGGGCCGTGGCATCGAAGGCACGCAAGGCGTTCAACGGCGGAAGACGAGTACGCACTTTTGGATGTTTCACATGGTCCAGCATCGGATCGTATTCTTGAGTTTCATGCGGGGAATTAAGGCATGCAAGATTCGAGCCACAATCCGTATTTTCCCGCATCTAGCGCTTCTTTGAAGTGATGCGATGCTGAGTTTTTTTGAGTGTCGGAGTGTTATTAATCTCAGTTCTCGGCGGGGTTGATGATCCCTAACATACAGTCCATCTCCTCTCCATGGCAGCGATATGGAACAGCAAGACTCTAGTGCACAAGTGACGCAGCGTCTCTGGGGCGCCCGATTCAAATCAGAACCTTCGGCGGCGCTGAAGGCACTGTCCCGCTCGGCACCAAGCTTTTTCAGACTTGTGCCGTATGACTTGGCGGGCTCGCGCGCTCATGCCCGAGAGTTGAACCGTGCCGGCGTACTGCAAGCCGACGAGTTGACACAACTTCTGGCTGCGGTCGATGCGATTGAGCTCGAATTTTCTGCTGGAGAGTTGAATCCTATCGAGACAGACGAAGACGTACATACCTTTCTAGAACGCGTATTGACGTCACGGCTCGGCTCCATAGGTGGCAAGCTGCGCGCCGGGCGCTCGCGCAATGACCAATCCGCCAACGACCTAAAGTTGTACCTGCGCGACCGGGCTCGCACGATCACGAGCGCTGTACTGGAACTGCAGGGCGCGCTCATCGCTCAGGCCGAAACGCACATCGGCACCTTGTCGGCGGGCTTCACGCATCTGCAGCCTGCACAGCCCATCGTGTTCGCGCATCACCTGATGGCGCATGCGCAGGCTGTGGGTCGCAACATCGAGCGCTTCATCGATTGGGACCGTCGCAGCGCTCGTTCACCGCTCGGCGCAGCCGCTCTGGCCGGCTCGGCCATCTGCCGTTCTCCGGAACTGTCTGCGGTGGAACTTGGTTATGACGCACCTTGTGAGAATTCGATCGATGCAGTTGGGTCGCGCGATCACGTGTGCGAGTTCCTGTTCATCACGAGCATGCTGTCGGTAGAACTCTCTCGCTTGTCGGAGGAGGTCATTCTCTGGTCCTCACGGCAGTTCCGATGGGTCGATCTCGACGATGGCTATTGCACCGGAAGCTCCATCATGCCGCAGAAGAAAAATCCGGACATCGCCGAATTGAGCCGCGGCAAGGCTGGTCGTCTGATCGGGAATCTCGTCACCATGCTGTCAGCGCTGAAATCGCTGCCGCTCGCCTACAACCGCGACATGGGCGAAGACAAGAACGCCGTCTTCGACAGTATCGACACCCTGGCACTGGTACTTCCAGCCATAGCTGGAATGATCCGCACGATGCGCGTCAATGTCGACGAGTTGCAGCGCCAGGCCCCTCTTGGTTTCACGCTGGCAACCGAGGTTGCCGACTGGCTGGCATTGCGCGGTGTGCCATTCAACGAAGCCCACGAGATCACAGGCGCACTGGTCAAGGCCTGCGAAGCGCGGCAGATCGAACTCGGTCAACTCCCTCCCGACGTGCTTGCGGAAGTCGATGCCCGACTCACGCCCGACGTACTTGAGCACTTGACATTGGAAGCCGCCGTCTCTGCCAGAACTGGCCAGGGCGGCACCTCTCCTGATCGGGTGTGCGAACAGATCAACCGGCTCAAGCTCATGCTGGAGCACCAGGCCCAATGGGTAGCCAACTATCGGGGGCCGCGATGCTGACCACGAACGCTCCTGCTACGCCAGCTTCGGGCAACTTGTCCGAATTGACCAGCATCTCCCACTTGCAACACGTACCTCGCCGCTATTGGGGGCGGTATCTTGCGACTGCACTGATCATTGTTGGCCTTTTGTTCATCGCAAATGCCTTCGCGCGCGGCCAGATCGAATGGAGCTACGTTGGCCAGTTCCTAGCTGCGCCGGTCATCCTTGAGGGACTATTCAACACCCTGGTAATGAGCATCCTCGCAATGGCGCTAGGCGTCGTGCTCGGTGTCGTCACGGCAGTAATGCGCCTGTCGGTCAACCCAGTGCTGAGCTGGGTCGCACGAGGCTACACATGGCTGTTCAGAGGCATGCCGGCGATCCTGCAGCTGCTGCTGTGGTTCAACCTGGCGCTGGTGTTCCCGACCATAGGAATTCCAGGCCTCTGGGAGTGGAAAACCGTCGATGTGATGACACCGTTCCTAGCAGCCTTGCTGGGCTTGGGTATCAATCAGGGTGCTTACACCTCGGAAGTCGTCCGAGCAGGACTGTTGTCGGTGGACGTAGGTCAATATGAAGCGGCGAAGGCCATCGGCATGCCACGCTTACAAGCGCTGAACCGCATCATCCTCCCGCAAGCCATGCGCGTGATCGTTCCGCCAATCGGCAATGAGTTCGTTGGCATGATCAAGCTGACTTCACTTGCCAGTGTGATCCAGTTCGCCGAAATCCTGCACAACGCTCAGAACATCTATTACGCCAACAACCGTGTGATCGAGTTGCTGATCGTTGCAAGCATTTGGTATCTGGTCGCCGTCACGATTCTTTCGATAATTCAATCGCGGATTGAAGCATTCTATGCGCGTGGTGCGGGACGCACCTCCGGGAGGCAGTGAGTCATGGCAAGCGTTCAACCTATCGTGCGCGCAATCGATTTGCAGAAATCCTTCGGCGACTTCGTTGCTCTCCCTGGACTTACGCTCGACGTTTCTCCAGGCGAAGTTCTTTGCGTGATCGGTCCCTCAGGTTCAGGGAAGAGTACGTTTCTGCGTTGCATTAATCAGCTCGAAGAGGTCACCGGCGGTGCGCTCTGGGTCTGTGGCGAACTGGTTGGATTCAGGCTGGTCGGCAACAAGCTGTACACGCTATCCGACTCGGAGATTGCTCGCCAGCGGCTGAAGACTGGGATGGTGTTCCAGCGCTGGAATTTGTTTCCGCACAAGACGGTCCTCGAGAACATCATGGAAGGTCCTGTGCAAGTATTGAAACGACCACGTGCCCAAGTTCAAACTGAAGCGCTCGCGCTGCTTGACAGGGTGGGAATGAGCGCAAAGCGCGATGCGTTTCCGATAGAACTCTCCGGGGGTCAGCAGCAACGTGTTGCAATCGCCCGAGCGCTCGCCATGAAGCCAGAGTTAATGCTATTCGACGAGCCGACATCAGCGCTTGATCCGGAACTGGTAGGCGAGGTGCTGGCTGTGATGCGCGATCTTGCCAAGAGCGGCATGACGATGATTGTCGTAACGCATGAGCTAGGTTTTGCGCGCGATGTGGCGACACGCGTCATGTTCATGGACAAGGGCGCGGTCGTCGAAACCGGCGACCCGTCAGAGGTTCTTTCGACACCGCAGCATCCCCGCACGAGGGAATTCATCGCCGCAGTACGCGGCTGAGCGAATTTTTCCTATCATCAAAATACCCGACCCTTCAGTTGAAGGCTCGCCTATTGGTATTGGTCTTCTTTCATAGGGGTTGAATCATGCTTTCAAAATCCATCCACCGTCTGGCCCTCTTCGCAGGTACTTTCGCCTTCCTCCTACCAGCAGCGCACGCGCAGACGGCTCGCATCAAGGGCGCACCGATCACAGCAGGCATCGTTTCAAACTACCCACCACTGGATTTCAAAGATCCCGCCACAGGTAAGCTGACCGGTTTCGATGTGGAACTGGGCGAAGCGCTTGCTGCCAAGCTTGGCACTACGGTCAAATGGCAGGAAACGAGTTTTGACCAGATGATGAGTTCGCTGGCCACGGGCCGCATCGACATCATCCTATCGGCCATGACCGACCTCCCTGCACGGCGCGATACCGTCAAGTTCATCAACTACCTCAAGACTGGGCCACATTTCTACGTGATCAAGGGGCGTGCCGCCGAACTCGCCAATATGGTCAGCATGTGTGGGAAAAAGGTAGGTGCAAGCCGGCGTACGGCATTTCCAGCTGATATCGCGAAGTGGAGCGATGAAAACTGCGTGAAGGCCGGAAAACCGCCAATCGTCGTTACTGGCACCGACGGATCGGCCGACGCACGAACGCAATTGCGCCAAGGGCGTCTTGACGCTGCAGTTCAGGGCGGTGAGACATTGCCCTACCTGATGAAGCAGGAGCCAAACACCTACGCGCCGATCGGAAGACCCCTGGTGATTCAGTACATCGGGTTGGGGGTGACGCGCAAGGACGACGCCCTGGCCTCAGAATTGAGCGGTGCCTTGGGTAGCCTGATCGCCGACGGCAGCTACGCCAAAATCGTTGAGAAGTGGGGACTGCAAGACTACGCAGTGTCCAAGGTGATCATCGACAGTGCCGAGTGAGTGCCGACGCGTACGGAGCCTCGCGAATGGATCGCAGTGATGCGCCAGCCAGTCTTTGGCCCGTGGGCATGCAGTCCAGTGTGGTGCTCGCCTTCGACGTAGCCCCACCGGCGGCGCAATGCTTGACGGCTCGCTCTTTGGCGCAATCCGACGGTGCAGCCCTGCGACTCGGCCACTTCTGCTCCCGCACGACCTTCAACGACCTGCCGCCCGAAGTCGTCACGCGTGCCAAGCGCCATATTCTCGATACCTTTGGTGCCGCGCTGGCCGGCAGCGCAGCCATTGAGCCGCGCGCGGTGATGCGCATGCTCGCCGCAGAGCCTAGCGTCGGCAGTTCCCCAGCATGGGGTACGACGCACGTGCTCGGCAGCCGTGACACGGCCTTCGCGAACGGCGTGGCGGCGCATGCGCTGGAGCTGGACGACACTGGCGGCTGCGACCATTCCGGCGCCGTCGTGCTGCCAGCGGCATTGGCGGCGCTCTCGGTACCTGTGTTGCAAGCACGCGTGGTTTCTGGCCGTGACCTGATCACTGCCGTGGTGCTGGGCTATGACGTCAGTCGGCGCGTGCTCGAAGCCTGCGGTGGCTACTCGCCGCACAACGGCAAGGGCTGGCATTCGACCGCGACCTGCGGCACGTTCGGCGCTGCTGCTGCTGTTGCGCATTTGTTCCGCCTCGACGCGGAGCGGACGACCTCGGCGCTTGGCCATGCAGCGAGTTTCAGCGGCGGGCTGTGGGCTTTCATCCACGATGCCTCGCAGACCAAGCGCCTGCACGCAGGCCGGGCAGCGGAAGGCGGCTTTACCGCAGCGCTGCTGGCCGCTCAGGGCGTCACTGGAGCAGCCCAGGTGTTCGACGACGTTTGGGGAGGCTTCTTCAACGCCTTTGCCTCCGAATCGAAGCAACCCGAAGCCCTGCTCGCCGAAGCGGGCAGCGTGTGGAAACTGATGCGCTGTGCCATCAAGCCGCATGCCTCTTGTCGCAGCAACCATTCAACCATTGATGCAGTGCTGCACCTCATGGCCGCTCATCCCGGCCTGGCGCAGCAAGTCGCGCACATCGATGTACGTCTCAGCAGCTTCGTGATGGATATGTGCGGTGGGCGTGATCTTGCAACATTGTCCAGCACCCAGATGAGTCTGCCCTACGCTGTAGCGATCAGTTGGATCTTCGGCGATGCGGGCTTGGCGCGCTACCTTGCACCGGCACGTGGGAATGCACGTATTGCTGCCGCAATGTCGCTGGTGCGCCTGCATGTCGATGCCCACATGCAGGCGCTGGAAGAGCCGACAGTAAGTATCACATCCACCTCGGGCGCCGTGGTGTCGCACCACGTTCCAATCCCACTTGGTGCTCCTGCCAATCCAGTCAGCGACGCGGTGCTGCGTGCCAAGTTCGACGCACTTGCCACCGTGGTGTTGCCCCGCGACCGTGCTGATGCGCTAGCTGACCATGTGCTGCATCTCGACGAGATCGACGATGCGCGCGCACTGCTGCCATTGCTCGCTGGGCATGCCGCTCAACACGAATCGATCCACTGAACTCTTAACGCTTCGCCGTCCTTCCCGTCATACCCGATCCGTACCATGAAAAAAAGCCGTCGCCGAACCCTCCTCCCCCTATTCACGGCGATTCCTCGCCTCGCTTCTAAGCATGCTCATGGCCTGACGATTCCGGATCGCATCACCAGAAACGGCACGCAGTTGTGCGATGCCGTGCCAGTGGCATCTAAGGTGCCGAATCTCAATGGCACGCTCGGGGCGAACATCGCCAAGTGGAACTCGCAAGCTAGCGCGATCAACCACGTAGCCGTCAACGAAGGGTGATGCCATGAAAGCTTTCGAATCTGGTGAGTGGGCAACGCGCTGCGACCTCGCTGCCCTTTACCGAGTGGTTGCACACTTCCGCATGACCGACCTGATCGACACGCACATCACGGCTCGCGTGCCAGGCCCGGAGGCGCACTTTCTCATCAACCGCTACGGCCTTCTATTTGGAGAAATGCGTGCTTCGGACCTGGTGAAAATCGATCTCGATGGTCAGGTGGTGGATGATCGAGTTGGAAGCGAAGCACCGCTTGGCTTCAACCAAGCGGGCTTCACCATTCATTCGGCGGTACATGGTGCGCGCCCAGATCTACATTGGGTCATACATACGCATACCGCCGCAGGGGCCGCCGTTTCGGCTCAGGAAGCAGGTCTGTTGCCCATCAGCCAGCACGCTCTGAAGTTTCATGGACGGCTGGCATATCACGACTATGAGGGCATTGCGCTCGACCTCAGCGAGCGGAAGCGCCTGGTGAAGGATCTCGGCCGTAGAAACGCCATGATCTTGCGTAATCATGGCGTGCTGGTCGGCGGGGCGACAGTAGCCGATGCTTTTCATGAGCTCTGGTTCTTGGAGCGCGCCTGCCAGATTCAAGTGCAGGCCTTGGCTGGCGGCACGGCGATCCGCACGCCACCCCTCGCTGTGCAGGAACGGACCGCCGAACAATTCGAGACGGATGACTCAGCAGATATTGTCCAGTTAACCTGGCAGGCGGCCCGCCGCCTCATTGAAGCGCAGCGCGCTGAGTATGAAGCTTGAACAACATGCCTATCGGCCGAGATGACGCCCGAATCGTTTTGAGCATCACCTCCGGATCTCTGCGATATAGACCCGGGGGCGTCTCGCATATCGCGGGAGTCCGACGATCGCCGTGACCCTGACGGTCAGGCTACTACGCGTGTACTTGCAATGTCGGTGGCGCCGTCGAACTGGTGGCACCAAACTCCGCGAAGACACAACTCATTTCTCCTCAACGAGGTGAACTCGCTGCACAGCCATCAGCGCCGAGTTGAAATTGCACGAGCAGCTTTCGAGTGGCGATTGGGACTACGGCTACGCAAGCCGGATGAAGTGCATGCGCATAGAATCTGCGCATTCGTTCCTGCAGGAAAGCGTCCGCATGCCACGTTTCGACAATGCTCCCAAGCGAGCCACCAACCTGTCG
This sequence comes from Pseudorhodoferax sp., assembly GCF_047601025.1. Lineage (NCBI taxonomy): Bacteria > Pseudomonadati > Pseudomonadota > Betaproteobacteria > Burkholderiales > Comamonadaceae > Pseudorhodoferax > Pseudorhodoferax sp. Next base: position 3,042,101 of record NZ_JASGJZ010000001.1, on the reverse strand, counting down.
CTGAACGCCAAGGTGCTGGACATGGCGCGCGCACTGGGCATGAACCTGTCGCAGACAGTCGACGAACTGTTGGCAGCCGAGGTCAGGCGCCGCTACTGGGAACGCTGGAACGCCGAGAACAAGGAAGCCGTGGCCGCGTACAACGCCCGCATCGCCAAAGAAGGTCTGCCGCTGGCCAAGTACCGCAGTTTCTGAGCATGGCGCGCTTCGATGTCTTTCGTCATCCCGATGCGCAGCTGCGCGAGTCCACGCCCTACCTGCTGGACATCCAGAACGACTACATCAGCAGCCTCGACACCCGCGTCGTGCTGCCGCTACGGGCCGCCCGGCTGTCCGGTCCGCCGATGCGGGACCTGAACCCCTGCTTCGACATCGATGGTGACGCCGTCGTGCTCGACACACCGGCCATCGCGGCCTTCCCGGCCGCAGAATTGCGCCATCCCGTGTCGAATCTGCGGCTCCAGTCCGACCAGATCATCGGCGCGCTCGACACCCTTTTCGGCTCCTATTGACATGCCCCCCCGCCCGATCCGCTCCCAGTACGAAGACTTCATGCGCCACGTCCACACCCATGGCGTGGCCAAGGGCGACCGCACCGGCACCGGCACCAAGAGCGTGTTCGGCCACCAGATGCGCTTCGACCTGTCCGAGGGCTTTCCGCTGGTCACGACGAAGAAGGTGCACCTGAAGTCCATCGTCCTGGAGCTGCTGTGGTTCCTGCGCGGCGACGGCAACGCGCGCTGGCTGCAGGAGCGCGGCGTGACGATCTGGGACGAGTGGGCCGGCCCCGACGGCGACCTGGGCCCGGTCTACGGCGTGCAGTGGCGCTCCTGGCCGACGCCGGACGGCGGCCACGTCGACCAGATCGCCGAGGTCGTGCAGCAGCTCAGGGCCAACCCCGATTCGCGCCGCATCATCGTCAGCGCCTGGAACGTGGCCGACCTGCCGAAGATGGCGCTGATGCCCTGCCACGCCTTCTTCCAGTTCTACGTGGCCGAGGGCCGGCTCAGCTGCCAGCTCTACCAGCGCAGCGCCGACATCTTCCTCGGCGTGCCGTTCAACATCGCCAGCTACGCGCTGCTAACCCACATGCTGGCGCAGCAGTGCGACCTGCAGGTCGGCGACTTCATCTGGACCGGCGGCGACTGCCACATCTACAGCAACCACGTGGAGCAGGTCGAGCTGCAGCTGGGCCGCGCGCCCTACCCCTACCCGGTGCTGAACATCCGGCGCCGGCCGGCATCGATCTTCGACTACGCGTACGAGGACTTCGAGATGCTCGACTACCAGCACCATCCGGCCATCAAGGCGCCGGTGGCGGTATGACGAGCTTCCACCTGATCTGGGCCCAGGCGGCCAACGGCGTGATCGGCAAGGACAACGCCCTGCCCTGGCGGCTGCCCGAGGACATGGCGCACTTCAAGGCCGTCACGGCGGGCTGCCCGGTGCTGATGGGCCGCCGGACCTGGGAGTCGCTGCCGCCGAAGTTCCGCCCGCTGCCGGGCCGCCGCAACCTGGTGCTGACACGCCAGGCCGGCTGGCAAGCCGACGGCGCCACCCGCGTGGCCACGCTGGACGCGGCCGCGGCCGCCTGCGCACCCGACGCGCGCATCTGGGTCACCGGCGGCGCCGAGGTCTACGCGCTGGCGCTGCTGCGCGCCAGCACGGCCGTGATCACCGAGATCGAGGCCGACTTCGACGGCGACACCTGTGCGCCGGCCCTGGGCCCGGCCTGGCGGGAAGTCGCGCGCGAGCGCCACGTCGGCGCCTCCGGCCTGGCCTTCTCGTTCGTGACCTGGCGCAACACGGCGCTGTAGCGCGGCCTGCGCCGGCGACACCCGGCGGCCCCCGCCCGCCGCACCGCCGACGCCTGCCCCGGCTCAGCGCGGGACTGCCGGCGCGCCCGGCGGCGCGCGGCCGTGCAGCTCGCGCACCAGCAACTCGCACAGCGTCGCATACAGCGGCCGGCTGACCATGCGCGAGATCAGGCTGGCCAGCAGCGCGCAGCCGATCAGGCTCAGCACCATGGCATGGCCGTCGGTCATCTCCATCACGATGATCATGGCCGTGATCGGAGTCTGCGTAATGGCCGCGAGGAAGCCGGCCATGCCCAGCGCGATCAGCGCCGGCAGGTGGGGCGAGCCGGTGATGGCGGCGACGTCGGCGCCCCAGCTGGCGCCGATCGACAGCGCCGGCCCGAAGATGCCGCCCGGCGCGCCCGACCAGGCCGACAGCCAGGAGGCGACGAACTTCAGGCCGGTGTAGGTCAGGATGGCATGGTCCTGCGCGGACGCCGCGGCCAGCAGTTCGCGCGTATGGTGGTGCCCGCCGCCGACCGCCGCCCCCTGGCTGATCAGGCCGATCAGCGCCACGACGAAGCCGCAGCCCGCGGCGAAGCGCACCGGGTAGCGCCGGCGCCAGTCGCTGAACCGGTCCGGCAGCCCGGTGGCGCCGGCGATCGACAGGCGCGCCAGCAGCCCGCCGGCCAGCCCGCAGCCCAGCGCGACCAGCGTCCCGGGCAGCAGCAGGTTCCACCAGTCCAGCAGGTCCACGTGGACGCGGCCGAAGTACGAGAAGTTGCCGAAGGCCGACACCGCGACCAGCCCGCCGACCACGATGGCCGCCAGCATCAGGCCGCTGCTGCGCTGCTCGATGCGCCGCGACAGCTCCTCGATCGCGAACACGATGCCGCCGAGCGGCGTGTTGAACGCCGCCGCCAGGCCGACGGCCCCGCCGGCCACCAGCAGGTCGCGCTCGTTGACGCCCGAACGCGGCGCCAGCCAGCGTCGCGCCGCGAACATCACGCCGGCCGCGACCTGCACCGACGGCCCCTGCCGGCCGGTCGACAGGCCGGCCAGCAGGCCGCCCGACACCACCAGGATCTTGGCGCAGGACAGCCGCAGCGAGACGAAGCGCGCGCGCTGGTCCGGCGCCACGCGCGGGTCCAGCGCGGCGCAGACCTGCGGCACGCCCGAGCCGCCCGCGCCCGGGCACCAGCGGCGCGTGGCCCAGACGATGGCCGCCGTCAGCGCCGGCGTCCACAGCAGCGCCAGCCAGGGGCGCTGCGTGCGCTCGGCCAGGAACCAGTCCATCGCCCCGTCGGCCAACAGCGTCAGCGCCACGACGGCCAGCCCGGCCAGGGCCGCGAAGCCCAGCACCAGCGCGCGATCCGTCCAGATGCGCAGGTCGGACAGTTCTTCGCGCAGCCTGCGCAGGAAATCGGGTTCGCGGTCCATGACCGGAAATTCTCGCAGCGCAGCGCCGCGCCGGCCCGGGCGGCAGCCGCCAGCCGCGTGCCGGGGCAACCTTGCCGCGCACGGCCTGCCATGCGCCGCTGCAGCAGTTCCCCGGGACGTCAGGTTCGGGAGGAAACAACCGCGGCCCGCGCGGCGCCAGCCGGGGACCGTCGGTCAGGCGAGGCCGCTCAGTGCACCTGCACGTCGATGCGCCGCGGCTGCGCGTGCGCCGCCTTGGGGATGCGCAGCTTCAGCACGCCCTGCACCAGCTCGGCCGAGACGCGCTCGGCGTCGAGCTCCTTGCTCAGCGTGAAGGCGCGCCGGTAGCGCGCCAGGCCCACCTCGGTGTGGCTGGAGACCAGGCCCTCGGGCACGGGCAGGTCGAACTCGGCCTCGATGGTCAGCGTGTCGGCCTCCACCTGCAGGTGCAGCCGCTCCTTGGTCACGCCGGGCAGGTCGGCGTACAGCGTGATGCCGCCGGTGTCCTCGATCACGTCCACGGGCGGCGTCAGCGCGGCGTCCAGCGGACGCTGGGCCTGCGGGGCTGCGGCAGGCTGCGACGCCCGTACCTTGGCGATGTTGCGGTCTTCCATGGCTTGCTCCTCGTTCGGGTGGTCGGTCATTGCACGGCGATGCGGCGCGGCTGGGCAGCGGCGCGGCGCTTGACGGTGACGTGCAGCACGCCGTCGCGCAAGCTGGCCTGCACGCCGTCGGGATCGGCGTCCTCGGGCATGGACAGCGCACGCCGGAACTTGCCGTCGAAGCGCTCGTTGATGTGCACGGACGCCTTGGCCTCGGCCGGCGGCAGCACGCTCTTGCGCTCACCGGCGATGCTGAGCAGGCCGCGCTCCAGGCTGACCTCCAGCGTGGCCGGGTCGACGCCGGGCGCGAAGGCGTAGATCTCGATGCTGGTGGGCGTGCCGCCCACGTTCAGGGCGGGAAAGCCCTGGCGGGCGAAGCCGCGGATGCTGGGCGACAGATCGAAGGCCTGCTGCAAGTCGCGCTGCAGGCGATCCATCTCGGCGAACACGTCGCGCGGAAACAGGGACCGGTACATGGCGAAAACCTCCGTTGTTGAATGTGGATCGGAGCCGCGCCGGATGCGTGTCCGGCGCCTCCGGCGGGAACTTGGAGGCTGGATCCGGCGCTTTCAAGAGTCCCGGCGGCGGCCCGCTGTCATCCTCAAAACGGTGGTTGTCGCCGCCTGCGGGCGGTTCCATACTGGCCCGCGCTTCCACCCTGCGCGCCTCGAGGAGATCCCCATGGCCAAGACCGCCCTGTGCATCGGCATCAACGACTACCCCGGCACCCACATGGACCTGCGCGGCTGCGTCAACGACGCGCAGGACTGGGCGGCCGAACTGGCCGCGCGCGGCTTCGCCGTCACCACGCTGCTGGACGCCCAGGCCACCAGGGCGGCGATGGCCCAGGGCTTTCAGGCCGCCGTCGGCGGCGCACAGAAGGGCGACGTGGTCGTCATCACCTACTCCGGCCACGGCACCTACGTGCCCGACCTGAACGGTGACGAGGCCGACGGCCTGGACGAGGCCCTGTGCCCCTACGACCTGCAGACCGGCGGCGGCGCGCTGCTGGACGACGAGATCCACGCCATCTTCGCCGCGCGCGCGGCCGGCGTGCGGCTGGTGCTGATCTCCGACAGCTGCCACTCGGGCACCGTCACGCGCGCCGTGCCGCAGGACACGCCCGACGACGTGCCGCGCCCGCGCTTCATGCCGATGGGCAACTGGCTGCCGCCGGCGATGCTGCCGCGCGGCGCCAGCGGCCAGCCCCTGGCGCGCGTCGCGCAGGCCAGCGGCGCCTCGGCGTTCGCCAAGGCGGCCTCGCGCGCGGCCGGCGACCTGCTGCTGGCCGGCTGCCAGGAAGGCCCCAACAACTTCAGCTACGACGCCCGCATCAACGGGCGGCCCTGCGGCGCGTTCAGCTACTACGCGCTGAAGGCGCTGCGCAGCCTGCCGCCCAGCGCCAGCTACGCCGACTGGCACGCCGCGATCACGCCGGGCAGCCTGCCCTCGGCCAGCTACCCGCAAAGCCCTCAGATCTTCGGCAACGCGGCGGCGCGCAGGCGCAAGGTGTTCACGTGATCCCGCACCCGTTCGACCCACCCAGGAGGCGACCATGGCCGACGCCATCGAACTGCGGCTGAAGGGCCGCCAGGACGCTCAACCCGCTCTGCCGGCCCTGCTGCAGCCGGCACGGCGCTCGGCGCCGCAGGACGAGACGGGCCCGCAGCACGATTTCCTGCCACCCGGCTACCTGAAGGCCATCAGCAGCTACGACGTGGGCGCATCCGCGCGCGGCAATGCCGAGGGCCGGGCCGAGCAGTCGCAGCCGGCAGCCGGCGACGAAGTCGTGGTGCTGGAACTAGAGGACGGCAGCAGCTTCATCGGCAACGCCCGGCGGCTGCACGAAGCCTTGGAGAAGACCCACCCGGAACTGCTGGGCCCGAACCGCGAGATCCTGCTGGAGAAGCTGCGCGCCGACGCCGCGGCGCCGCGCGGATTCTTCGGCGATGCGGTCGGCGGCCTGGTGCGCAAGGTATTCACACTGGTCGTCGGCGACCGCGCCGACGACATCATGAAGGACGCGCTGAAAGACGGCGCAGTGCAGTCCGCCGCCGAACTGGGTGTCAGCTGGCTCGGCACCAAGGCGCTGATGGCGGCCGTGGAGTCGCGGCTGAACGCCGAACCCGGCGCGCTGTACCGCTGGAGCGGGCTGCGCGCCGGCAAGGAGGCGCTGCGGCGCATGCACTTCCACAAGGAGGGCGACGTCGAGCCCACCGACCGCTACGACGCCAAGGACGGCAAGCTGCCGCCCATGCTGGTATTCGTGCACGGCACCGGCTCCAGCACGCAAGGCAGCTTCGGCGACCTGCGCGAAGCCGACCGCGACCTGTGGGGCCTGCTGGAGCGCCGCTTCGGCCAGCACATCTACGCCTTCGAGCACCGCACGCTGTCCGAGAGCCCGATCGGCAACGCGCTGGCGCTGGCCCGCGCGTTGCCGCAGGACGCGCGCATCTGCCTGGTCACGCATTCGCGCGGCGGCCTGGTCGGCGACCTGCTGTGCCTGGCGGACTTCGGCTCGCTGGTCAAGTCCTACGCCTACCCGTTCCCGGGCACCGGCGATGCCGACCCGAAGGAGGCCGAGCGTGTGCTCGGCCAGATGGCGGACATGCACGCGCGCCAGCGCGAGGAACTGCTGGAACTGTGCGAGTTGCTGCGCCAGCGCCGCATCGTGGTCGAGCGCTACGTACGCGTGGCCAGCCCGGCGAACGGCACGCTGCTGGCCAGCGCGAACTTCGACCTGTTCCTGTCCAGCCTGCTGTCGCTGATCGGCCTGGTGCCGTACTTCTTCGGCAACCCGTACTACGCGGCGTTCAAGCGCGTCGTGATCGACATCGCGAAGAACCGCACCAATCCGCACCTGGTACCCGGCATCGAGGCCATGCTGCCCGATTCGCCGATGGCGCGGCTGCTGCGCGAGGCACCGGTACAACCGGGCATCCGGATGGCCGTGGTGGCCGGCGACATCGAGGGCGGCAGCCTGCTGGCACGCCTGGGCGTGCTGCTGACCGACTTCGTGTTCTTCGACAACACCGACAACGACCTCGTCGTCGATACCCGGGCCATGCTGTCCGGCGTCGCGCCCAAGGCCCAGGCCCGCGTACTGTTCGACCGCGGCAGCGACGTCTCCCACTTTCGCTACTTCGACAACCTGGACACGCGCAGCGCGCTGCGCGACTGGCTGGTCGTCGACGACACGGCCGCCGTCAGCGCCTTCACGACACTGCCGAGCCCGGCGCAGTACGCCGAGGCGCTGGCCCTGGCGGCAGCCTCGCGCGACGCCACCGCCCACGATCTCCCGGTCGTCGTGCTGCTGCCGGGCGTGATGGGCTCGCACCTCAAGCGCGGCCGCAGCGACCGCGTCTGGTTCGACCCGGCCGACATTGCCACCGGGGGGCTCAAGAAGATCAAGTTCGGCGAGCCCGACATCGAGGCCGAGGAATTGTTCTCGCTGTTCTACGGCCCGCTGTGCCGCGACCTGCTGCGCAGCCACCGCGTGGAGCGTTTCGCCTACGACTGGCGCCAGCCGCTGGACGTGCTGGCCGAGCGTCTGGCCACGCTGCTGGACCGGCTGCTGCGCGAGACCGACCAGCCGATCCGGCTGCTGGCGCACAGCATGGGCGGCTTGGTCGTGCGCGCGGCCATCCACAAGCGCCGCCCGGTCATGGACGCGCTGATGCGCCGCGACGGCGCGCGCCTGGTGATGCTGGGCACGCCGCACCAGGGCGCCCACTCCATGGTCGAGAACCTGATCGGCAAGGGCGACATGCTGCGCACGCTGGTGCGGCTGGACGTCGCGCACGACATGCAGGAGGTGCTGGACATCGTGGCGGGCTTCCGCGGCGCGCTGCAGCTGCTGCCCAAGCCCGGCTTCAAGGACATGTTCCAGGGCGACGAAGGTGGCGGCGGACTGTACGACTACCAGCAGCAGCAGACCTGGATCGACTTCAAAGGCAAGGTGCGCGATTTCTGGTTCGGCCACGGCAAGGTCGGCCAGCCCGGGCAGGACGTGCTGGATGCCGCCAGCTGGCTGTGGACGCAGGACGGCGCCGGCACGCCTGCCCTGCCCGAAGCCTACGCGGCCAAGAGCATCTATGTGTTCGGCGTCGCCCGCAACACGCCTTGCGGCGTGCGCGAGGAAAACAACCAGCTCAAGATGGTCGGCACCACGCGCGGGGACGGCACCGTGACCTGGGCCTCCGGCCGCATCGGCGGCATCGGCAGCTTCTACTACATGGACGCCGGGCATGGCGACCTGACCGCCACGCCGGAGCACTTCGATGCGCTGGTCGACCTGCTGACGGTCGGCAGCACCGCCAAGCTCTCGACCGCGCCGCCGGCGCGGCGCGCAATCGAGCAGACGGCGCCGATGCGCTACGACGCGGGCCCGCCCACAGTGGACGACGTCGACGCGCTGCAGCGCGGCTTCATGGGCGGCTCGGTGCGCCAGCGCGTGGCGCCGCGTGCCCAGCGCCGGCTGGCCGTCTCCGTCAAGGCCATGGACCTGCGCTTCGTGTCGCAGCCGATCATGGTCGGCCACTACGAACAGGACACGATCGCGGGCCCGCAGTCGCTGATCGACCAGGAGCTGCTGCAAGGCCAGCTCAGCGAGCGCTTCAATCTTGGCCTGTACACCGGCCCGCTGGGCACGGCCACCTCGGTGCTGTGCGCCCCCAACGAACTGGAACGCCGCAATGGCCTGCTGCGCGGCGCCATCGTCACGGGCCTCGGCCCGTACGACGGGGCACTGTCGCAGACCGCGCTGGCCGAAGCCGTGCGCACGGGCGTGCTGCGCTACCTGCTGCAGACGGCCGACGTGCTGGGCCGCACGCCGCGCGATCTGCCGCTGGCCACGCTGCTGCTGGGCTACAACTCCAGCGCCAACATGACCATCCCGGGCTCGGTCGAGGCGTTGGTGCGTGGCGTGCTCGACGCCAACGCCAAGTTCCACCAGACCACCGGCCTGCCGATCCGCGTGACGCGGCTGGACATCGTCGAGCTGTACCTGGACACCGCGATCACGGCCGTCTATGCGCTGCGCGAATTGCGCCCGCGCCTGGAGGCCACGGCCGCTGCGCTGAAGACCGCCCTGGTGCTGGACGAAGAACTGCGCCGCGAGGACGGCTGCCGCCAACGGCTGTTCGAGAGCCGCAGCTACCCCTACTGGCCACGGTTGATGATCACCGACGCCGACGCGCACAAGAACGCGCCGCCGGCGGCGGCTGGGCCGGACGCGCCGCGCACGCGCCTGGCCACGCGGCTGCGCTTCTTGTACGTGGGCCAGCGTGCGCGCGCCGAATCACAGCTGCTGCAACGCCAGCCCGAGCTGGTCGAGCAGTTGGTGCGCCAGCAGATCGCCTCGTCGCAGTGGCAGGACGATTTCGGCCGCATGCTGTTCCAACTGATGGTGCCGCACGACTTCAAGGACGCCGCGCGCGAACTGGCCCGCGTGGTGCTGGTCGTCGACGAAACCACCGCCAACCTGCCCTGGGAGCTGATGCTGGCCGACGACCCGCGGCGCAGCGACGACGACCGCCTGCCGATGGCACTGCGCACGGCCGTCGTGCGCCAGCTGGCCAGCAACGACTTCCGGCGCGGCGTGCGCGAAGGCTTGGGCCGCGACGCACTGGTTATCGGCAACCCCTCGCTCGACGGCTTCGTGCGCGCCTTTCCGGGCACGCCCGAGCGCCCGTCCGGCGCGCCCGATTCCCTGCCCGGCGCCGAGGCCGAGGCCCGGGCCGTGGTGCGCGTGTTCGAAGGCCTGGGCTACAAGGTCGAGCAGGTCATCGGCGCCGACCAGCCGGCCAAGAACGTGTTGGCCGCGCTGTACCGCAAGGCCTACCGCTTCCTGCACATCTCGGCGCATGGCGTGTTCGAGCTGCTGCACGCCGACGGCCAGCGCCGCAGCGGCGTGCTGCTCTCGGACGGCCTGCTGGTCACGGCAGCCGAAATCGAGGCCATGGAAGCCGTGCCCGAGATGGTGTTCCTGAACTGCTGCCATCTCGGCAAGATCGGCTTCGCCAGCGACGGCAACAAGCTGGCCGCCAGCGTCGCGCGCGAGCTGATCCGGATCGGCGTGCGCTGCGTGCTGGTGGCCGGCTGGGCCGTCAGCGACGACCTGGCACAGCTGTTCGGCCAGACCGTGTACGAGGAGCTTCTGCTGCACCGGCGCAGCTTCGGCGAGGCCGTGTTCGAGGCGCGCCGGCGCGTCTGGCGCGAGAACGCTGCGGACATCACCTGGGGAGCGTTCCAGGCCTACGGCGACCCGGGCTGGCTGGCCGAGCCGCGTGCCGACGGTGCCGACGGCCCTGGCGAAGACGGCCGCTTCGCCTCGCCGGACGAGTTCCTCGACCGCCTCGCGCGCATTCGCGTGGAACTGCGCCGGCCACACACGAAGCAGGCCGAGACCGGCCGCAGCAGCCATGCGCGGCAGATCGAGCAGATGGTCGCCAAGCGCTGCCCGCCCGGCTGGATCGCACTGCCGGCGATGCAGTCGGCGCTGGGGGCTGCCTGGTTCGACCTGAACCTGTTCGAGCAGGCCCGCGAGGCCTACCTGCGCGCGGTGCAGATCGAGGACAGCCTGGGCCAGGTGCCGATCCGCGACATCGAGCGGCTGGCCAACATCGAGGCGCGTCTCGGTGCCAAGCAAAGCGAGCAGGGAGACTCCGAAGCTGGCGAGGCGCTGATCCGCACGGCGCTGGCGCGGCTGGAAAACCTGGACCGGCTGCTCGCCGCGCGCGCGGACGACCGCTTCGAGCGCCTGTACAACTCCGAGCGCAGCGCGCTGCGCGCCAGCGCCTACAAACGCCTGGCCGGCCTCTACGCCGGGCAGATGCTGGCGCCCGGCGCCACCGCGGCGCAGCGCCGCACGCTGGGCCGCAAGCTGGACAAGGCGCTGCAGGACAGCGCCCAGGCCTATGCCGCAGGCGAGCGCGACCCCGCCACCGGCCGGCTGCAGCCCTACCCCGGGCTGAACCACCTCGCGCTGCAAGCGCTGCTGCAGGCCGATGCGGCGCAGCGCCAGGCCGCCGTCGAATCGGCGCGCCTGTGCGGGCAGGAGGCGGCGCAACTCGCCCAGTCCGATCCCACCGCCTGGAACCTGATCATGCAGCCCGAAGCGGTGCTGGTGGAGCGCCTGCTCGACGGCACGCTGGCGCAAGACGGCGAAACCGGCAAAGCAGCCATGCTGGCGCTGCAGGACGCCTACACCCAGGTGATGGGCCACGCCGCCGTCACGCCGAACGAGCTGGATTCGGTCGGCAAGCAGCTGGAGCTGCTGTCGCTCTGCGCCGACGCGCTGCGGCTGATCACCGCCGACAAGGCCCGCCAGGCCATGCTGGACGCGCTGTCCGATCGACTGCTGGCGCTGTCCTGCCATCTGCATCCGGGCCGCCCGTTGCGCCAGCGCACGCCGCCACGCGGCAGGCGCGGTTGAGCGATCGGGCGCCCCGGCGAAACGCCGGCGTGCACACGGGCGTGCAGCCGGCCCTGCCGGAGCGGCAGCCCCCGCGGCCTGCGTCTTGCACGCACAGCGCCAATGCGGCAGCACGCTGGCGCAACCACCGTCCGGCCCGCCCCACAATAGCGCCCGGGCGCGGTCGCCCGATGGACGAGGATGAGGCGGATGGACAAGCGGGTGGCCGTGCTGGGAGCCGGGATGGTGGGCGTCAGCTGTGCGCTGGAACTACGGCGGCGCGGCTGCGATGTGGTGCTGATCGACCGCTCGCCCCCGGGTCGAGAAACCTCCTACGGCAATGCGGGCGTGCTGGCCCGCAGCTCGCTGGTGCCGATGAACAATCCCGGCCTGTGGACCGCGCTGCCCCGGCTGCTGCGCAACACCGGCGTGCAGTTGCGCTACCGGCCGGAATTCATGCGACGCCACCTGGCCTGGGCGGCGCGCTTCCTGTATCAGGCCGGCCGCAGCCGCTTCGAAGCCACCGCGGCCGCGCTCGACGCGCTGATCCGGCTGTCGATGGCCACCCATGCCGACTGGCTGCACGAGGCCGGTGCCGCCGAGCGGCTGCGCACCGACGGCTGGATCTTCCTGTACCGCTCCGAAGCCGGCTTCGCGGGGAGCCGTCTCGCGCGCGAGACGTTCGCGCGCTTCGGCGTCGCAACGCAGACGCTCTCGCCCACCGAGCTGCGCGCGCTGGAGCCGGCGCTGCGGCCGATCTTCGCGCGCGCGCTGTGGATCCAGGACGCCGCCTCGGTCGACGACCCAAGCCGCGTCGTGCAGGCCTACGCTGACCTGTTCGCCGCGTGCGGCGGCCGCATGCTGCAGGCCGAAGTGCAGCAGATCGCGCCAGCCGCTGGCGGATGGACGGTGCGACACACCGGTGCCGCGGCACCGTTGGCGGCCGGGCATCTCGTCGTGGCCCTGGGGCCCTGGTCCCGGACCTTCCTAGAACGCCAGTTGCGGCTACGCGTACCGATGGCCTACGAGCGTGGCTACCACATGCACTACGCCGCCGCAGAGCCAACCCTGCGGCGGCCCGTGTACGACGCGGCGGGCGGCTACGTGCTGGCGCCGATGGCCATGGGGCTGCGGCTGTCCACCGGCGTGGAACTGGCCGACCTGGATGCGCCGCCGGACACTGCGCAGCTCCAGTTGGCCGAAGGCGCCGCTCGCGAGGCGCTGGCGCTGGGCCCGCGGCTGCAGGCGGCGCCCTGGCTCGGGCGGCGGCCCACCATGCCCGACAGCCGGCCGGTCATCGGTGCGGCGCGTGCACACCCGGGCCTGTGGTTCGCATTCGGCCACCAGCACATCGGACTCAGCACGGGGCCCGGCACGGCACTGTTGCTGGCCGACGCGATGTCGGGACAGGTGCCACGCATCGACGCCACCCCGTTCGCGCCCGGTCGCTTCGGCCTGTAGCGCCGGCTCAGCCGAGTTGGCGCCACCGCGCCAGGATCAGCGTCTCGATGTCGTGGACGCGGCGGCCCGTGGCCGTCGCCACCGCCGTGCGGTAGGGCGGCATGTTCGTGCATTCGAGCACGATGTCCTGCACGGCCGGATGCGCCTCCACCAGCGCTGTAGCGGCACGCACTACGTCGCGCCCGGCCTCGGCCAGGTCCATCCGCTCTTCGTCGTGCAGGATGCGCCTGTGCATCTCGCAGTCCACGGCCAGGCCCTGGACCGGCGTGCCCACCGGCACGTGCGCCTCGGCCAGGATGGCTGCTGTCAGCGCGGCAGCGTCGAAGGTCACGATGCCCGGCCGTGCGAAGCCCTGGCACTGCAGGATGCTGGAAGTCACCACCGGCACCGGCACCGCAGCTGCCAGCACCGACTGGTAGGCCGCCAGGAAGCCGCAGCTCGTGGTGATCAGCGCCGCGCCCTGCGCCACAAGCGCCCGGGCCGCCTGCACGAAAGGATCGAGCAGGCGCGGGTCGGCCTCCTGCACGATCCTTCGGGGCGAAGCACCCTCGACCTTCAGGAAACGCACCGGGATCTGCGCCCGGCGGTAGGTCTCCTCGTTGCCCACGTCGCCCGGCGGGCGCGGAAAACGGGTGTCCAGCATCAGGACACCGAGAAACGGGCGGGCAGGCGATGCGGTCATGTTTCGGGCGCGGTGGCTGCGGCGGTCGGTCGTGCGGCTCGGCACGTCCGGTCCGAGCGGCGATCCTGCGATGGGCCGCACCTCACGCGGCCTGGGACGTCGCCCGGGCATCGCCGGCCGTGAACCGGCCCAGAAAAACGCGGGTCGACTCCTGGCGCGGGTTGTCGATCACCACGCCGGGCGGCCCGGACTCGGCGACCACGCCATCACGCATGAAGACCACCTGGTCCGCCACCTCACGCGCGAAACCGATCTCGTGGGTGACCAGGATCATGGTCATGCCGTCGCGCGCGAGGCCCTTGATCACGTTGAGTACCTCGCCCACGAGTTCGGGGTCCAGCGCCGAGGTGGCCTCGTCGAACAGCATGACGGCCGGCTTCATGGCCAGCGCACGCGCGATGGCCACGCGCTGCTTCTGACCGCCGGAGAGCTTGTCGGGATAGTAGTCCGCGCGCTCGGCCAGGCCCACCTTACGCAGCAGCTCCCGCGCCGCCGCCTCGGCCTCGGCCCGGGGCGTGCGCAGCACGGTGACGGGGCCCTCCATCACGTTCTGCAGCGCCGTCATGTGCGGAAACAGGTTGAAGTGCTGGAACACCATGCCGGTCGACGCGCGGAACTGCGCCAGCTTCTTCTCGCCCGGCAGCGCGGCGTGCCGGCCGTCGAAGTCGAAACTGTGCTCGCCCACGGTGATGCGCCCGCCATTGGGCACCGAGAGCAGGTTGATGCATCGCAGCAGCGTGGACTTGCCCGAGCCCGAGGGCCCGATCAGCGCGACGACCTCGCCGCGCTGCACCTGCAGGTGGATATCCTTGAGCACGGCATTGCCGCCGAACGACTTCTTCAGCCCGGAGATGGCGATCAGGGGGGGTGCGGACACTCAAACCTCCCTGGGCGCACCGCCGTGTTCCATGCGCTTGGCCCACAGGGTGATCGGGAACAGCACTGCGAAGTAGGCGATCGCGGTGAAGGTGTAGACCTCCAGCGGGCGGTAGGTGTCGTGCGCAATCACCTGGCCCTGGTACAGCAGGTCAGGCACCGCCAACACCGACAGCAGCGAGGTGTTCTTCAACTGCATGATCGACTGGTTCATCAGCGGCGGGACCATCTTCTTGAACGCCTGGGGCAGGATCACGCGACGCATCAGCTGCCAACGCGTCATGCCCAGCGCCTTGGCGGCCTCGGTCTGGCCGTGGTCGACGGCGATGATGCCCCCGCGCACGATCTCCGAATAGAACGCGCCGCCGTACAGCGCCAGGCACAGGGTGGCAGCCACCACGGCGGACATCTCGATGCCGGTCAGCACCGGCAGCGCATAGTAGAACCACACGAGCTGCACCAGCACTGGCGTGCAGCGGAACACCTCGATGTAGGCGCGCAGCGGCACCGTCACGACAGGGTTGCTCGCCAGACGCCCCAGGCCGGTAACGAGGCCCACGAGCAGGCCCAATGCCACGCAGATCACCGTGAACACCAGCGTGTAGACCAGGCCCGAGACCAGCAGGCTGCGGTACTTCCACAGCACGCCGAAGTCCCAGTCGTAGCCGGCCGCCGTCGCGCCGGACGGCAGGCCCGTCCAGTGCTTCAGCACGGCCCAGACGCCGGCGGCCGCCAGCACGACGAGCAGCGCGATGCCGACGGCGCTCAGGCCTTTGCTGCGCGGGGTGGGATCGGCCTGCTGCATGGCCGTGTCAGAACTTGATCTCGGGCGGAAAGGCGCTGGCTGGCACGCCGGCGAGCTTTTCCATGTTCTTCAGGATCGTGGAGCGGACCTCGCCCTTGGCGCGCGCATCGGCCAGCCATTCGTTGACCGCCTTCTGCAGGGCGCTGTCGCTCTCCTTGCGCAGGCCGATGCTGACCGGCGCGGTGTAGGTCGGCGCGGGAATGGTCATGGTGCCGATGTTCGGGCGCTTGGCCAGCAGTGGCTGGGCCAGCAGGATCACGAGGATCTGGCAATCGGCCCGGCCGGCCGACAACGCCATCGTCGCCGCGCCGCTGTTCTCCAGCCGGCTCACGTTGGCCTTGGGCAGGATACGCGTAGCCAGTTGGTCGTGGCTGGAGCCGACGTCCACCACGACGCGGTCCTTGGAAGCATTCAGATCGTCCCAGTTCTTGACCGTGACCCCCTTGCGGCATACCACGGTGTAGGTGTTGTCGAACAGCGTGTCCGTGAAGTTCACGACCTCCTGGCGCGCAGGCGTAGGCGCCATGCCGAACATCGCGTCGATCTTGTTGGACTGCAAGTCCAGCACCGCGTTGCCCCAGGTCGTCTCGACGTATTCGACGCGGGCGCCAAGCTTCTTCGCCAGGCTCTCGGAAAAATCGGGCCCGAAGCCATCCCACTTGCCGGTCGCCAGGTCCTTGTTGAAGTACGGAATCGCCCCGGCGATGGCGCCCACGCGGAGCACCTTGGTGCGCTGTACCCGGGCCATCGAAGACTCGGTCTCCTGCGCGGAGCTGAGCCCGCTGGCGGCCATCGAGACCAGTGCCGCCACGGCACCGAGGAAGAAACGCTTAGTCGACACGGGGAAACTCCTGGCAGAAAGCCCGCATTGTAGGAACCGCCAGGCTGCGGACAGCGCGCCGCGGACCAGGACGGACAACGGCCACGCCATGCCGGCCTCCGCACGCTGCGGCTGCGACCCGACCTCGACCGACTCCATGCACGCCCTGCCGACCGGAGCACGGCCAAGCGTGCGTCGGGGGCCAAGGGTCCGGCCGCGGCCTTCACAGCGTCATGGAAGCACGGCGGCGTGGCTGGAAACGACGTTCGCAGCGCGGATCGACCACGGCCCCGTCCAAGCATTCACGGCACAGGACGACGCCAGGGCGCAACTGGAGGACGCCCCGCCGACGTTGATCGACCGCTTCGCCTCCACACCACCATCGATGGCTCGATCGCGCAGCCGGCATCCGCGCCGAAACGGCGGTGCCGGTGGATCGGCCTCTCTCACCCCCCCTTGTTCCGCATCCAGTCCGCCGTCTGGAAGAAGCTCTCGCGCAGCCGCGCGCGCAGGTCCTCGGGCACGCCGGTCTCGCCCATGGCCTGGTCCATGCAGGCCAGCCACTGGTCGCGCTCGCGGATGCCGATCGCGAACGGCAGGTGCCGGGCGCGCAGCCGCGGGTGGCCGAAGCGGTCGGTGTAGTACGACGGCCCGCCCAGCCAGCCGCACAGGAACCAGAACAGCCGCTGGCGCGCGTTGTCCAGCGCCGGCCCGTGCGCCGCGCGCAGCGCGGCGTAGGCCGGCTCCAGGTCCATCAGGTCGTAGAAGCGCTCGACCAGCGCGTGCACCCGGTCCTCGCCGCCGATCCACTCGAACGGCGTGGCCGGTGCCGGGGGGCCCGGCGGCGCCGTCATGCCGCGGCCCTGCGCAGCGTGTCCACCACCGGCCGGCGCAGAACCTCGCGCAGGCCCCACCAGCCCGCGCCCAGCGCCAGCACGGCGCCGGCCAGCGCGCCGGCCAGCGGCACCCAGGCCGAACCGGTCCAGCTGAACTCGAACACGAAGCGCGCCAGCGCCCAGCCGACCGCCATGGCCACCCCCGTGGCCAGCACGCCGGCCAGCACGCCGACGCCGGCCAGCTCGGCGCGCTGCACCTGGCGCAGCAGGGCGCTGCCGGCGCCGACGGCGCGCATGATGGCGTACTCGCGCGCGCGCTCCTCGCGCGTGGCGGTGATGGCCGCGAACAGCACCACCAGCCCGGCCGCGAGCGTGAAGCCGAACAGGAACTCCACCGCGCGCACCACCTGGTCGAGCACCGCCTGCACCTGGGCCAGCGCGCTGCTCATGTCCACGCTGGTCACGTTCGGGAAGGCGCGCACCAGCGCGTTGTCGAAGCCGGCGGCCGGCGGCGCGCGGTAGGCCGCCAGGTAGGTGATCGGCACCTCCGGCATCGCGGCCAGCGGGTACATCACGAAGAAGTTCGCGTGCAGCGAGCCCCAGTCGACCTTGCGCAGCGAGGTGATGCGGGCCTCCGACGGCATGCCGCCGACGTCGAAGCGCAGGCGGTCGCCGAGCTTCAGGCCCAGCGTCTCGGCCAGGCCCTGCTCGACGCTGACGGCGCCGGCCTCGCCCGCGGTCCAGCGGCCGCCGACGATGGTGTTGTGCGGCGGGCGCTCGGCCGCGTGCGAGAGGTTGAACTCGCGGTCCACCAGGCGGCGCGCGCGCTCGTCGGCGTAGTCCTCGGGCGCCACGGCGCGGCCGTTCACCGCCACCAGCCGGCCGCGGAACATCGGGTACCAGTCGTAGCGGTGCACGCCGGCCTCGTCCAGCATGCGGCGGAAGTCCGCGCCCTGCTCGGGCAGGATGTTGATGACGAAGCGGTTGGGCGCGTCGGGCGGCGTGGCCTGGCGCCAGGCGCCGATCAGGTCGGTGCGCAGCAGCACCAGCAGCGCCAGCGCCAGCAGGCCGACCGCCAGCGCGCTGACCTGCACCACGGTGTAGGCCGGCCGCGCCGACACCTGGCGCGTGGCCAGCACCAGCCAGCGCGGCGCCGTGGCCTCGTTCACGCCGGCGCGCAGCAGCCGCACCGCCAGCCAGGACAGGCCGGCGAACAGCAGCACCGCGCCGGCGAAGCCGCCCACGGCGATCAGGCCCAGCACCAGGTCGCGGCTGGTGGCCAGCAGCAGTGCGACGAAGCCCAGCACGCCCACGCCCAGCACGGCCAGCGAGGCCGGCTTGAGCTGGCCCAGGTCGCGCCGGATCACCCGCAGCGGCGGCACGCGCGCCAGCTGCAGCACCGGCGGCAGGCCGAAGGCGGCCAGCAGCGTCAGCCCGACGCCCAGGCCGTGCAGCGCCGGCCGGACCGTGGCGGCCGGCAGCGCGGCATCGACCAGCCCGGCCAGCAGCAGCACGAACACGTGGTGCACCGCGAAACCCAGCACCACGCCCGCCAGGCTGGCGAACAGGCCGGCCAGCAGGAATTCGAACGCATACGACAGCGCGATCGCGCGCTGCGGCACGCCCAGCACGCGCAGCATCGCGCAGTCGTCCAGGTGGCGGGCCGCGAAGCTGCGCGCGGCCAGCGCCACGGCCACGGCGCTCAGCAGCGCCGACAGCAGCGCCACCAGGTTCAGGAACTTGTCGGCGCGGTCCAGCGTCTGGCGCATCTCGGGCCGGCCGCTCTCCAGCGATTCCAGGCGCAGGCCGCGGGCCGCGGCGCCGTGGATCTCGGCCTCGGCGAAGCGCACGAAGGCCTGCACCGCCGGCTCCGCGCCGGCCACGGCCATGCGCCAGCGGATGCGGCTGGCCGGCTGCACCAGCCGGGTGGCCGGCAGGTCGCCGGCGTGGACCATCACGCGCGGCGCGAAGCTCATGAAGCCGCTGCCGCGGTCGGGCTCGACCAGGAGGATGCGCGCGATGCGGAAACTGGCGTCGCCCAGCAGCAGTTGGTCGCCGACCGCCAGGCCCAGCGCGTCCAGCAGCGGCGCATCGACCCAGGCCTCGCCGCGCGCCGGGATCTCGCGCGTGACGGCCCCGGCCTCGCCGGGCCGCGCCGCCACCTGCAGGCTGCCACGCAGCGGGTAGCCCGGCTCCACGGCCTTCAGCGCCACCAGCCGGGCCGCGCCGCCCCGGTCGTCCGGCGCGCGGCCCATGGTCGGGAAGTCCAGCGTGGTAGCGGTCTGCAGGGCCAATGCGCGTGCGCGCTCGGCGAACTGCGGCGGCGCCGGGTTGTCGCTGACCAGCACCGCGTCGCCGCCGATCAGCTGGCGCGCGTCGCGCGCCAGGCCGCCCTGCAGCCGGTCGGCGAAGAAGCCCACGGCCGTCAGCGCGGCCACGGCCAGCGTCACGGCCACCAGCAGCAGGCGCAGCTCGCCGGAGCGCAGGTCGCGCCACAGGGTGCGCCAACCGAGGGACAGGAAGGAGGGGGTCACGGGCAGGCTCCGAAGCAGGCGCGGATTATCCCGGCGGCCCGCGCCGCAGGCCATGGCCCCGCCGGCGCCGGGCATACTGCGCGGCATCCCCCCGCTCCCTGCACGCACCATGTGGCAACCCGCGTCCCGCTATCCCGATCCCGCCGTGGTCGTCCTCGATCCCCGCTTCGCGCGCTACCGCGTCGCCGCGGCCGCGGTGGAGCGCATCGCCACCGGCATGCGCTGGGCCGAGGGGCCGGTCTGGTTCGGCGACGGCCGCTACCTGCTGTGGAGCGACGTGCCGAACGACCGGATCATGCGCTGGGACGAGGCGACCGGCGCCGTCGGCGTGTTCCGCCAGCCCTCGGGCCACGCCAACGGCCACACGCGCGACCGCCAGGGCCGGCTGGTCGGCTGCGAGCACCTGGGCCGCCGCGTCGTGCGCACCGAGTACGACGGCAGCATCACCACGCTGGTGGACCGCTTCGAGGGCGCGCGGCTGAATTCGCCGAACGACGTGGTGGTCAAGTCCGACGGCAGCGTCTGGTTCACCGATCCGCCGTTCGGCATCCTGGGCTGGTACGAGGGCGTGCCGGCCGCACCCGAGCGGCCCGAGTGCGTCTACCGCCACGACCCCGCCACCGGCACGACCACGGTGGTGACGGACGCGGTGGCGCGGCCGAACGGCCTGACCTTCTCGCCGGACGAGCGGCGGCTGTACGTGGTCGAGTCCGGCGCGGCGCCCAAGCGCATCCGCGTGTTCGACGTGGCCGCCGACGGCGCCACGCTGCAGAACGACCGGGTGTTCCACACCTGCGGCCCGGACGAGTCGCCCGACGGCTTCCGCTGCGACGTGGACGGCAACCTGTGGGCCGGCTGGGGCACCGGCGAGGGCCACGACGGCGTGCGCGTGTTCGCCCCCGACGGCGCGACCATCGGCCGCATCCTGCTGCCCGAGCGCTGCGCCAACCTGTGCTTCGGCGGCCGGCACCGCAACCGGCTGTTCATGGCGGCAAGCCAGTCGGTGTACGCGCTGTACGTGAACACGCAGGGGGCGGCCGGCGGCTGAGCCGCGCCCCACCTCGGGTCGCCTACGCGCCCGGCGGCCGGACGGCCAGCAGCCCGTCGCGCAGCAGCCCCACGCCCAGTTCGTGCAAACCGTCCCAGACGATCTGCACGCCCAGGCACAGCAGGATGAAGGCCGACAGCCGCAGGAAGATGACCATGCCGGCCTCGCCCAGCGGCTTGAGCAGTTGCTCGGCGTAGCGGAACGCCAGGTACACCAGCGCGCCGACCGCCAGCAGCGCCAGCACCGCGCCGCCGGTGCGCGCCAGCGCCAGCGACAGCCGCGCGTCGGCCAGCGAGACGCCGACCGTGATCGCCGCCGTGATCGAGCCCGGCCCGGACGTGATCGGGAAGGTCAGCGGATAGAAGGCCTGGCGCCGCGCCATCTCGGGCGTGTAGGCCTCGACCAGCTCCGTGTGGCTCTTGCCCAGGGACTGCGAGGTGCTCAGCAGCCGCCAGGCGCTGGACGCCACCACCAGCCCGCCACCCACGCGCACGATTGGCAGCGAGATGCCGAAGAAGTCGAGCACGTAGACGCCGGTCAGCATGGCGCCCAGCAGCAGCCAGAACACGTTGCGCGCGATGCGGCGCGCCAGCACGGCGCGCGTCTGCGCCGAGGCGCCCTCGGTCAGGCTCAGGAACACCGGCGCCACGGCGGCCGGGTTTAGGATCGGCAGCACCGCCGCGAACGCGAAGAGGAAGCTCTTGCCCAGCGCGCTCGGCAGTTCCAGCGTCATGGCGCGGGAGCGGGTGGTCGCCCGGAGTCGCCGGGGGCCTTACTGGCCCGGCTCGCCGTGCGCCAGCAGCGGCAGGTCGGTCCCGCTGTCCTTGCCCAGCAGGCCCACGCCGCTGTAGATGGACAGCTTCTCGCGCGTGTCGGCGATGTCCAGGTTGCGCATGGTCAGCTGGCCGATGCGGTCGGCCGGCGTGAAGGCGGCGTCCTCCACCTTCTCCATCGACAGGCGCTCGGGCTTGTAGGTGAGGTTCGGACTGGTGGTGTCGAGCAGCGAATAGTCGTTGCCGCGGCGCAGCTCCAGCGTGACCTCGCCGGTGACCGCGCGCGCCACCCAGCGCTGCGCCGTCTCGCGCAGCATCAGCGCCTGGCTGTCGAACCAGCGGCCCTGGTACAGCAGGCGGCCCAGGCGGCGGCCGTTGGCGCGGTACTGCTCGATGGTGTCCTCGTTGTGGATGCCGGTGACCAGGCGCTCGTAGGCGATGTGCAGCAGCGCCATGCCCGGGGCCTCGTAGATGCCGCGGCTCTTGGCCTCGATGATGCGGTTCTCGATCTGGTCGCACATGCCCAGGCCGTGGCGGCCGCCGATAGCGTTGGCCTCCATGAACAGGGCCAGCGGCGACTCGAACGTGCGGCCGTTCAGCGCCACCGGCTGGCCTTCCTCGAAGCGCACCGACACGGTCTCGGGCTTGACGGCCACGTCCTCGCGCCAGAAGGCCACGCCCATGATGGGCTTGACGATGTTGATGCCCTTGTCCAGGAACTCCAGGTCCTTGGCCTCGTGCGTGGCGCCCAGCAGGTTGGAGTCGGTGCTGTAGGCCTTCTCCACGCTCATCTTGTAGTCGAAGCCGTTGGCGATCAGGTATTCGCTCATCTCCTTGCGGCCACCCAGTTCGTCGATGAACTGCTGGTCCAGCCAGGGCTTGTAGATGCGCAGCTTCGGGTTGGCCAGCAGGCCGTAGCGGTAGAAGCGCTCGATGTCGTTGCCCTTGTAGGTGCTGCCGTCGCCCCAGATGTCCACGCCGTCCTCGCGCATCGCGACGACCAGCACCGTGCCGGTGACCGCGCGGCCCAGCGGCGTGGTGTTGAAGTAGGTCGCGCCGCCGGTGGTGATGTGGAAGGCGCCGGACTGGATCGCCGCGATGCCCTCGGCCACCAGCTGCGGGCGGCAGTCGATCAGGCGCGCCTTGTCGGCGCCGTAGGCCAGCGCCTTGCGCGGAATGTCCTCGTAGTCGCTCTCGTCGGGCTGGCCCAGGTTGGCGGTGTAGGCGCAGGGAATCGCGCCCTTGGCGCGCATCCAGTGCACGGCGGCGCTGGTGTCCAGGCCGCCCGAGAAGGCGATGCCGACGCGCTCGCCTGCGGGCAGGCGGTTGAGGATGGTGGCGGTCATGGGATTGGGTCCGGGAAGCTCAGGAAGGGGCGGGATTTTAGGTGGAGATGCCCGGCGGGCTCCGGCGCCGGCGCCATGCCGGCCAGGCCCCTGGCACCCGGTGGGATGCGCTTCACCAAGGCTGCGGCCGCTGGGCACGGGGAGCGGCTCCCAGTCGGCGCTTCCCTGGCGACGGAGCAGTGGGCAAAGAAAAAGGGCGTTCACCGGACTTCGGCGAACGCCCTTGGACGTCATCTTGGTGGAGCTGGGGGGATTCGAACCCCCGTCCGCAAGCCATCCTCGCGCAGATCTACATGTTTAGCGGTCTGTTTTGGATCTCACCCCCCGTGGCGCGCAGCCGCACGCTCCACGAGACGCCAGCACCCTTGGATCTCGTCCCTGGCCAAGGTGCCCGGCCAGGAACCAGCCGACGTGAATGCCCTTACAGCCGGGAGCTCAGGGCTTGCGCCCATTCACCCCTTGCCCAGCCCGTCGGCGTGCTGTTGTAAGGCTCACCGGTGTTTAAGCGGCGAGTGCGAAACGTTCGTCGTTTGCAGTTACTTTGTTTGAACAGGTTTAACGAGCACATTCAGCTCGACATGCACCACTGCGATTCCGAACCCGCGTCGAAACCAATGCAGCCCCAGAACCTGTCATTTTAGGCCCAGGCCCGGATTTGCAAGACCGAGCAGGGCCAACAACTCGATCGGCGTGGCGATGACGGCATCGCTGCCCCATTGCCGCACCTCGATGGCGCGCCCCAGATAGCCGTAGCTGGCGGCCACGGTCCCCATGCCGGCGGCGCGGCCGGCCTGGATGTCGCGCTCGTCGTCGCCGACGTAGAGGCAGTCGCCCGGCGCGACGCCGAGCACCCGCGCCGCCTCCAGCAGCGGGGCCGGATGGGGCTTGGCATGCGGCGTCGTGTCGCCGCTCACGACCACGCTGGCCGATGCGAACAACGGCATCGCGCGTGTCAGCGGCGCGGAGAAGCGCGTGGCCTTGTTGGTGACCACGCCCCATGGCAGGCCATGGCGGCACAGCACCGCCACGACCTCGGACACACCGTCGAACGGCTGCGTCGACCGGGTCAGCCGCCGCTCGTAGTTGCAGAAGAACTCTTCGCGCAGTGTCGGAAAGTCCGGATGGTCCGGCGCGATCCCGAAGGCGACGCCCAGCATGCCGCGGGCGCCAGCGCCGGCCATGGGCCGGTAGCTCGCCGGGCCCAGCGCGGGCATGCCACGGTCGATGCGCAACTGGTCCGCCGCTGCGCCCAGGTCGGGCGCGCTGTCCACCAGCGTGCCGTCCAGATCGAACAGCACGGCGCGGATGTCAGCGCGCACCATCCGCAGCCTCCGCCGCTGGCCGCCGCGTGGCGATCATGTAGTTGACGCTGGTATCGCCACTGAGCCAGTACCGCCGCGTGATGGGGTTGTATTCGAGCCCGCTGCTGCGCTGCAGATCCAGCCCGGCGGCGCGGCAATGGCTGGCCAACTCGCTCGGCCGGATGAGCTTGTCGTAATGGTGGGTTCCGCGCGGCAGCAGCTTCAGCAGGTACTCCGCCCCGACGATGGCGAACAGGAACGCCTTGGCATTGCGGTTCAGCGTCGAGAAGAAAACCCAGCCGCCCGGCTTGACGAGCGTGGCGCACGCCCGCACCACCGATGCCGGATCGGGCACGTGCTCGAGCATCTCCATGCAGGTCACGACGTCGAAGCTGGCCGGCCGCTCGGCCGCCAGTTCCTCGGCGCTGACCTCCCGGTACTGGATGTTCGGCGTCTGCGCCTCCAGCGCATGCAGCTGCGCGACCTTCAAGGCCTTGGTCGATAGGTCGATGCCCAGCACCTGGGCGCCGCGGCGGGCCATGCTGTCGGCCAGGATGCCGCCGCCGCATCCCACGTCGAGCACCTGCCGCTCCTGCAGCGGCGCGCATTCCTGGATCCAGTTCAGGCGCAGCGGATTGATCTGATGGAGCGGTCGAAACTCGCTGTCCGGATCCCACCAGCGATGGGCCAGTTCGGAAAACTTCGCCAGTTCGGCCGGATCGGCATTCACGGAGGCATTCATGTCGTTGCTGGCATCCAGAAAAAAAGCCCGCGGCGTCGGAACGCGCGGGCTTCGTGAACCTCGGCTCGCGCCGAGGACATTGATCGCAAGAATCAGTTGGCGCGGGTGCCGACCACTTCGATCTCGACGCGGCGGTTCTTGGCGCGGCCGTCGGCAGTGCGGTTGTCCGCCACGGGCTGGGTCTCGCCCTTGCCTTCGGTATACACGCGGTTGCGCTCGACACCCTTGGAGACCAGGTAGGCCTTCACGGCTTCGGCACGGCGCACGGACAGGCGCTGGTTGTAGGCCTCGGTGCCGATGGAGTCGGTGTGACCCACGGCGATGATGACTTCCAGGTTGATGTCCTTGATCTTGCTGACCAGGTCATCCAGCTTGGCGCGGCCTTCGGGCTTGAGCACAGACTTGTCGAAATCGAAGAACGCATCGGCGGCGTACGTCACCTTGGTGGCGGCCGGCGGTTGCGGCACGGGTGCGGGCGGCTTCACAACCGGAGCGGGTTGAGCGACCGGAGCCGGCGGCGGCGCCACGGGAGCCTGGGCGACCAGCGCGCCGTCGCAATCCTTGGCGGCGGTGGCCGGCGTCCAGTACGAATCGCGCCAGCAGAGAGTCTGATCCGAGGTCTTCCACACGAGCGTGCCGTCAGCAGTGCGCCAGTTGTCCACGGATTGGGCACCTGCGGCGGTAGCGAGCGCTGCGGAGGCAATCAGCATCGCCACTTTATTCAATTTCTTCATGGTTCTCCTCTGGGGGAAAAAGGCGCAGCAGCGCTGCGAAACCGGAAACGCCTTCAGTGACCACCACTGAGCACGTGTGGATCGATTCTGCCACACGGCCCTGTGGCGACCGGTCGGGCGACCGTAGGACAACGGCCAAATCCGGGCCACTTGTTGCAGCAGCGCTACAGATGCCCCCGCCTAGAATGCGAGGCCTTCCTCGCCGCCGACACCATGACCCAGTTCGCCAAAGAAACCCTGCCGATCAGCCTCGAGGAGGAGATGCGGCGGAGCTATCTCGACTACGCGATGAGCGTCATCGTCGGGCGCGCCCTGCCCGACGCGCGGGATGGCCTCAAACCCGTGCATCGCCGCGTGTTGTACGCGATGCACGAAATGAACAACGACTGGAACCGGCAGTACAGGAAGTCGGCCCGCATCGTCGGCGACGTCATCGGCAAGTACCACCCGCACGGCGACCAGGCGGTCTACGACACCATCGTGCGGATGGCGCAGGACTTCTCGATGCGCCACATGCTGGTGGATGGCCAGGGGAACTTCGGTTCGGTCGACGGCGACAACGCTGCGGCGATGCGCTACACCGAGATCCGGCTGACCAAGATCTCGCACGAGCTGCTGGCCGACCTGGACAAGGAAACCGTCGACTTCGGCCCCAACTACGACGGCAGCGAACAGGAGCCGCTGGTGCTGCCGACCCGCGTGCCCAACCTGCTGGTCAACGGCTCCGGCGGCATCGCGGTCGGCATGGCCACCAACATCCCGCCGCACAACCTGAACGAGGTGGTGGACGCCTGCCTGCACCTGCTGCGCCATCCCGACACGTCCATCGACGCGCTGATGGAGATCGTCCCGGCACCGGACTTCCCCACGGCCGGCATCATCTACGGCATCAGCGGCGTCAAGGAAGGCTACCGCACCGGTCGCGGCAAGGTCATCATGCGGGCCAGGTGCCATTTCGAGGACATCGACCGCGGCCAGCGCCAGGCCATCGTCGTCGACGAACTGCCCTACCAGGTCAACAAGAAGACGCTGCAGGAGCGCATGGCCGAGCTAGTGCACGAGAAGAAGCTCGAAGGCATCAGCCACATCCAGGACGAGTCCGACAAGTCCGGCATGCGCCTGGTGATCGAGCTCAAGCGCGGCGAAGTGCCCGAGGTGGTACTGAACAACCTGTACAAGCAGACGCAGCTGCAGGACACCTTCGGCATGAACATGGTGGCGCTGGTCAACGGCCAGCCCAAGCTGTGCAACCTGAAGGACCTGATCGAGGTCTTCCTGGACCACCGGCGCGAGGTGATCACCAGGCGCACGGTGTTCAACCTGCGCAAGGCGCGCGAACGCGGCCACGTGCTGGAAGGCCTGGCCGTGGCGCTGGCCAACATCGACGAGTTCATCCGCATCATCCGCGAGTCGCCGACGCCGCCGGTCGCCAAGGCCGAGCTGATGGCCCGCAGCTGGGACAGCCAGCTGGTGCGCGAGATGCTGACGCGCGCGCGCGAGGACGGCAGCGTGGTCAATGCCGACGACTACCGGCCCGAGGGCCTGGACAGCACCTACGGTATGGGCGCCGACGGCCTGTACCGCCTGTCGGACACCCAGGCCCAGGAAATCCTGCAGATGCGCCTGCAGCGCCTGACCGGCCTGGAGCAGGACAAGATCGTCGCCGAATACAAGGAAGTCATGGCCGAGATCGAGGACCTGCTCGACATCCTGGCCCGGCCGGAGCGCGTGTCGGTCATCGTCGGCGACGAGCTGACGGCCATCAAGCAGGAGTTCGGCCAGACCAAGCTCGGCGCGCGCCGCAGCCACATCGAGCACAGCTCCTACGACCTCAGCACCGAAGACCTGATCACGCCGACCGACATGGTCGTGACGCTGTCGCACTCCGGCTACATCAAGAGCCAGCCGCTGTCCGAGTATCGCGCCCAGAAGCGCGGCGGCCGCGGCAAGCAGGCGACCAGCACCAAGGACGACGACTGGATCGACCAGCTCTTCATCGCCAACACGCACGACTACATCCTGTGCTTCTCCAACCGCGGCCGGCTGTACTGGCTCAAGGTCTGGGAAGTGCCGCAGGGCTCGCGCGGCTCGCGCGGCCGGCCCATCGTCAACATGTTCCCGCTGGCCGAAGGCGAGAAGATCAACGTGGTGCTGCCGATCACCGGCGACAACCGCACGTTCCCCGCCACGCACTACGTGTTCATGGCGACGTCGATGGGCACGGTCAAGAAGACGCCGCTCGACGAATTCAGCAACCCGCGCAAGGCCGGCATCATCGCCGTCGACCTCGACGAGGGCGACTACCTGGTGGGTGCCGCGCTGACCGACGGCGAGCACGACGTGATGCTGTTCAGCGACGGCGGCAAGGCCGTGCGCTTCGACGAGAACGACGTGCGCCCCATGGGCCGCAACGCGCGCGGCGTGCGCGGCATGGCGCTGGAAGAAGGCCAGAGCGTGATCGCGATGCTGGTGGCCGAAGACGAGGCCCAGAGCGTGCTGACCGCCACCGAGAACGGCTATGGCAAGCGCACGCCGATCGCCGAATACACCCGCCACGGCCGCGGCACCAAGGGCATGATCGCGATCCAGCAGAGCGAGCGCAACGGCAAGGTCGTGGCCGCCACGCTGGTGCATGCGGACGACGAGATCATGCTGATCACCGACAAGGGCGTGCTGGTGCGCACCCGCGTCGGCGAGATCCGCGAACTCGGCCGCGCCACGCAGGGCGTCACGCTGATCGGCCTGGACGAGGGTTCCAAGCTCAGCGGCCTGCAGCGCATCGTCGAGAACGACGCCGGCGAGAACGGCGACAGCGGCGAAGGCGCCACGCCCGCGGGCTGACGCCGCCCTGTCCGGCCCCGGCCTGCGCGAGCGGCCGGGGCTTTCTTCTTCCACGCCAACGGAGTGCCCATGCAGCAGCGCCCCTACAATTTTTCCGCCGGTCCGGCCGCCATCCCCGAGGAAGTGCTGCGCGAGGCCGCCGCCGAGATGCTGGACTGGCACGGCAGCGGCATGAGCGTCATGGAGATGAGCCACCGCGGCAAGGAGTTCATCTCGATCTGCGAGCGTGCGGAAGCCGACCTGCGCGAACTGCTGGCCGTGCCGGCGGACTACCGGATCCTCTTCATGCAGGGCGGCGGCCTGGGCGAGAACGCGATCGTGCCGCTGAACCTCTCGCGCGGCGGCACGGTGGATTTCGTCGTGACCGGCAGCTGGAGCCAGAAGTCCTTCAAGGAAGCCGCGCGCTACTGCAGCACGCACCTGGCCGCCGGCAACGCGGCCGGCCAGCACACCACCCTGCCCGACCCGGCCGGCTGGCAGCTCAGCGCCAAGGCCAGCTACCTGCACATCTGCAGCAACGAGACCATCCACGGCGTGGAGTTCCAGGCGCTGCCGGACCTCCAGGCGCTGGGCTCGGACACGCCGTTGGTGATCGACTGCTCCTCGCACGTGGCCAGCCGCCCGATCGACTGGTCGCGCGTGGCGCTGGCCTTCGCCGGCGCGCAGAAGAACCTGGGGCCGGCCGGCCTGACGCTGGTGATCGTGCGCGAGGACCTGTTGGGCCACGCGCTGCCGATCTGCCCCAGCGCCTTCGACTACAAGACCGTGGCCGACCACGGCTCCATGTTCAACACCCCCCCGACCTATGCGATCTACATCGCCGGGCTGACCTTCCAGTGGCTGCGGCGCCAGCGCGAGGGCGAACTGGCCGGCGTCGCCGCGATGGAGCAGCGCAACCGTGCCAAGGCCGAGCTGCTGTACGGCTTCATCGACGGCTCGCAGTTCTACGAGAACAAGGTCGCGCCGGACTGCCGTTCGCGCATGAACGTGCCCTTCTTCCTGCGCGACGAAAGCCGCAACGAGGCCTTCCTGGCCGGCGCCAGGGCACGCGGCCTGCTGCAGCTCAAGGGCCACAAGTCCGTGGGCGGCATGCGCGCCAGCATCTACAACGCCATGCCGCTGGCCGGCGTGCAGGCGCTGGTGGCCTACATGCGAGAATTTGAACAATCCCACGCCTGACCAGGAGACGCGTGCCGCCATGAGCATTGACGCCAGCATCGTTGCCACCCCCGACCTCGCGGCGCTGCGCCAGCAGATCGACGCGCTGGACCAGGAGCTGCTGGCCCTGCTGAACAAGCGCGCCCACGTGGCCGAGCAGGTGGGAGAGGTCAAGCGCCGCGAGGGTTCGGCGTTCTACCGCCCGGACCGCGTGGCCCAGGTCATCGCCCGGATCCAGGCCGGCAACACCGGGCCGCTGAAGAACGAGCACGTCGGCGCGATCTGGAACGAGATCATGTCGGCCTGCCTGGCACTGGAATCGCCGCAGCGCGTGGCCATCCTCGGCCCGGCCGGCACCTTCAGCGAAGAGGCCGCGCTCAAGTACTTCGGCAGCGCGGTCGAACTGGTCTACTGCGCCAACTTCGACGAGGTGTTCCACGCCACCGCCTCGGGCGCCGCCCACTTTGGCGTGGTCGGCATCGAGAGCTCGGCCGAGGGCGGCGTCACGCGCTCGCTCGACCTGCTGCTGCACACGCCCACGCACATGGTCGGCGAGGTCAGCCTGCCGGTGCGCCACAACCTGCTGCGCCAGAGCGATGCGCTCGAAGGCATCGAGACCGTGCTGGCCCACCCGCAGGCGCTGGCGCAGTGCCAGGGCTGGCTGTCGCGCCACCTGCCCAGGGCCGAGCGGCGCGCCGTCTCCAGCAATGCCGAGGGCGCGCGCCTGGCCACCACGAATCCGGCCTGGGCCGGCATCGCCAGCGAGCGCGCAGCCCGGCAGTACGGCCTGCACATCGCCGCCCATGCGATCCAGGACGACGCCCACAACCGCACGCGCTTCGCCGTGATCTGCTTGCCCGAGACGCTGGACGCGCCGCCGGCCTCGGGCAAGGACTGCACCAGCCTCGTGGTCTCGGTGCCCAACCGCCCCGGCGCACTGCACGACCTGCTGATGCCGCTGAAGCGGCACGGCGTCTCGATGACGCGCTTCGAATCGCGTCCGGCCCGCACCGGCCAGTGGGAGTACTACTTCTACATCGACCTGGACGGCCATCCGACCCAGCCGCCCGTCGCCCAGGCGCTGGAAGAACTGCGCAGCCTGTGCGCCTTCTACAAGCTGCTGGGTACCTACCCGGTCAGCGCCTGATGTTCGAGCGGCTCGCGCTGATCGGCTGCGGCCTGATGGGCGGCTCGTTCGCGCTGGCGCTGCGCGAGGCCGGACTGGTGCGCCGCGTCGCCGGCTTCAGCGCCACGGCCGCGACGACCGAACGCGCCCTCGGGCTCGGCGCCATCGATGAGATCGCCACCTCGGTCGGCCAGGCCGCCCGCGGCGCCGACCTGGTGCTGGTGGCCGTGCCGGTCGCGGCCACCGAGAGCACGCTGGCCGCGCTGCGCCCGCACCTGGCGCCGGGTGCCCTGGCCATGGACGTCGGCTCCACCAAGAGCGACGTGGTCGCCGCGGCCGAGCGCGCGCTGGGCGAGCGCCTAGCCTGCTTCGTGCCGGCCCACCCGATCGCCGGCAAGGAAAAATCCGGCATCGGCCATGCCGAGCCCGCGCTGTACCGCGGCTGCCGCGTGATCCTGACGCCGCTGCCCGCCAACCCGCCGGCGCAGGTCGCGCGCGCGCGCCAGGTCTGGACCGCCATCGGCGCCCGCGTCGTGGAGATGGCGCCGCAGGCGCACGACACCACCTTCGCCGCCGTCAGCCACCTGCCGCACCTGCTGGCCTTCGCGCTGGTCGACGGCATCGTGCAGCAAGACGGTGGCGACGCCATCCTGGCGCTGGGCGGGCCGGGCTTCCGCGACTTCACGCGCATCGCCGCGGCCGACCCGCGCATGTGGCGCGACGTGTTCCTGGCCAACCAAGCGCAGCTGCTGGCCCAGCTGCAGGCGCACCGCGAGGCGCTGGCGCGCTTCGAGGCGCTGATCCTGGCCGGCGACGCCGACGGCCTCGAACGCCTGATCGCACAGGCCAGCGGCGTGCGCGCACGCTGGCAGATGAATTCCTTCACCCCCGGGACCTAAGCATGTTCAGCACCGCCTTTCTGGATCTCCCCCCGCTGCAGGGAGCCGCCGGAACGGTGGCCCTGCCGGGGTCCAAGAGCATCTCCAACCGCGTGCTGCTGCTGGCGGCGCTGTCGGCCGGCCGGACCGTCGTGCACGACGTGCTGGACTCCGACGACACCCGCGTGATGCTGGCCGCGCTGCAGGCGCTGGGGTGCGGCATCGCGCGCGAGGGCAACCGCGTCGCGGTCACCGGCCTGGCCGGCCGGCTGGCCAATACCCGCGCCGAGCTGTTCATGGGCAACGCCGGCACCGCGATCCGGCCGCTGACGGCCGTGCTGGCCGTGCTCGGCGGCGACTTCCGGCTGACCGGCGTGCCACGCATGTACGAGCGGCCGATCGGCGACCTGGTCGACGCGCTGACCCAGCTCGGCTGCGCCGTCGCCTATGCCGGCAACCACGGCTATCCGCCGCTGCAGATCGGCACGCCGGCCGAGCTGCGCCTGGCCGACCCGATCCGCGTGCGCGGCGACGTGTCCAGCCAGTTCCTGACGGCGCTGCTGCTGGCGCTGCCGCTGGTCGCGCGGCAGGACATCGTGGTCGAGGTCGTCGGCGAGCTGATCTCCAAGCCCTACGTGGAGATCACGCTGAACCTGCTGGCGCGCTTCGGCATCGCCGTGCGGCGCGAGGGCTGGCAGCGCTTCACGATCCCCGCCGGCAGCCGCTACCAGTCGCCCGGCGAGATCCACGTGGAGGCCGACGCTTCCTCGGCCAGCTACTTCGTCGCGCTCGGCGCGATCGCCGCCGCGCCCGGCCAGCCGCTGCGCATCGAAGGCGTGGGCGCGGCCTCGATCCAGGGCGACATCCGCTTCGTCGAAGCCGCCGAAGCCATGGGCGCGGCGGTCGAGGCCGGCCCGAACTGGCTGGCCGTGTCGCGCGGCGCTTGGCCCCTGAAGCCGATCGACCGGGATTGCAACCACATCCCGGACGCCGCGATGACGCTGGCCGTCATGGCCCTGTACGCCGACGGCCCGAGCCGGCTGACCAACATCGCCAGCTGGCGCGTCAAGGAGACCGACCGCATCGCCGCGATGGCGGCCGAGCTGCGCAAGTTCGGCGCCGAGGTCGAGGAAGGCCCGGACTTCCTCGCCATCGTGCCGCCACCGCCGGACCGGCCCTGGCCGCCCGCCGCCATCCACACCTACGACGACCACCGCGTCGCGATGTGCTTCTCGCTGGCCGCGTTCCACCCGCTGCGCCCCGGTGCCGCCCCGTCCGACGCGCCGGTGCGCATCCTGGACCCGAAGTGCGTGGCCAAGACCTTCCCGGACTATTTCGAGGCGCTGCTGGCGGTCTGCCGCGCGCCTGCCGAGCAAGTGCCCGTGCTGTGCATCGACGGGCCGACCGCCTCGGGCAAGGGCACG
Organism: Pseudorhodoferax sp.; assembly: GCF_047601025.1. NCBI lineage: Bacteria > Pseudomonadati > Pseudomonadota > Betaproteobacteria > Burkholderiales > Comamonadaceae > Pseudorhodoferax > Pseudorhodoferax sp. Next base: position 3,009,485 of record NZ_JASGJZ010000001.1, on the reverse strand, counting down.
GTGGCGGCTGCGGTCGCGCAGCGGCTGGGCTACCACTTCCTCGATTCCGGCGCGATGTACCGGATCACGGCGCTGGCCGCGCTGCAGGCCGGCCATCCGATCGCGCCCGAAGGCGAGGCCGCGATCGCCCGCATGGCCGCGACGCTACCGGTGCGCTTCGAGAACGGCCGCATCCGGCTGGCCGACGAGGACGTGACCGACGCCATCCGCACCGAGGAGGCCGGCATGAACGCCTCCAGGGTGTCGGCGCTGCCGGCCGTGCGCGCGGCGCTGGTCGACCTGCAACTGGGCTTCCGCCGCCTGCCCGGCCTGGTGGCCGACGGCCGCGACATGGGCACGGTGATCTTCCCGGGCGCCCCGCTCAAGGTGTTCCTGACCGCCAGCGCCGAGCGGCGCGCCGAGCGGCGGCATAAACAGCTGATTTCCAAAGGGATTGCGACTACAATCGCCAGCCTTCGCGCGGACCTGGAAGCACGCGACGCCCGGGACCGGTCCCGGCCCGTCGCCCCCTTGAAGCCCGCTGCCGACGCCCTCATCCTGGACAACTCCGATCTGACAGTCGACGACTGCGTGGATCGGGTGCTGGCCTGGTGGGACCGACGGCAGGGTTTTTCCGGCTCCTGAAGTCCGCCGAAGAACAGGTCCATCGCGCCAGCACGCGCAGCAAGCGCAACGCGCGATGGTGGTGCAACCCAACCGTCGCGGGACGCTCCCCGCAACCTCACCGCCACGACAGTCTTAGAAACCGGCGCAATGGTGCGCAGGTAGAACCTGCTCCGTGGTCAAGGAATCACATGTCTGAATCTTTTGCCGATCTGTTCAACGAATCGCTGCAGCGCACGGAAACGCGCGTCGGCGAAGTCGTGACCGCCGAGGTCGTCCGCATCGAGCACAACTACGTCGTCGTCAACGCCGGGCTGAAGTCCGAGTCGTACGTGCCGATCGACGAGTTCAAGAACGACCAGGGCGAAGTCGAGGTGGAGATCGGCCAGTTCGTGCCGGTGGCCATCGTCGCCATCGAGAACGGCTACGGCGACACCATCGTCAGCCGCGACACCGCCAAGCGCCTGGCCTCGTGGATGGCCCTGGAGAAGGCGCTGGAGTCCGGCGAGTTCGTCACCGGCACGACCAGCGGCAAGGTCAAGGGCGGCCTGACGGTGCTGGTCAACGGCATCCGCGCCTTCCTGCCCGGCTCGCTGATCGACACGCGCCCGGTCAAGGACCTGACGCCCTACGAGAACAAGACCCTGGAATTCAAGGTCATCAAGCTCGACCGCAAGCGCAACAACGTGGTGCTGTCGCGCCGCGCCGTGGTGGAAGCCTCCATGGGCGAGGAACGCGCCAAGCTGATGGAGACGCTGAAGGAAGGCGCCATCGTGCAGGGCGTGGTCAAGAACATCACCGAATACGGTGCGTTCGTCGACCTGGGCGGCATCGACGGCCTGCTGCACATCACCGACATGGCCTGGCGCCGCGTGCGCCACCCGAGCGAGGTGGTGCAGGCCGGCCAGGAAATCACGGCCAAGATCCTCAAGTTCGACACCGAGAAGAACCGCGTCTCGCTGGGCCTCAAGCAGATGGGCGACGACCCGTGGCTGGGCGTGTCGCGCCGCTATCCGCAGGGCACGCGCCTGTTCGGCCGCGTCACCAACATCGCCGACTACGGCGCCTTCGTCGAGCTGGAACCCGGCATCGAGGGCCTGGTGCACGTGTCCGAGATGGACTGGACCAACAAGAACATCGCGCCCTCCAAGCTGGTCTCGCTGGGCGACGAGGTCGAGGTCATGGTCCTGGAGATCGACGAGGACAAGCGCCGCATCAGCCTGGGCATGAAGCAGTGCAAGCCCAACCCCTGGCAGGAATTCGCGCAGAACACCAAGCGCGGCGACCGCGTCAAGGGCCCGATCAAGTCGATCACCGACTTCGGCGTGTTCGTCGGCCTGGCCGCCGGCATCGACGGTCTGGTGCACCTGTCCGACCTGTCCTGGAACGAGCCCGGCGAATCGGCCGTGCGCAACTACAAGAAGGGCCAGGAAGTCGACGCCATCGTGCTGGCCGTGGACGTGGACCGCGAGCGCATCTCGCTGGGCATCAAGCAGCTCGACGGCGACCCGTTCACGACCTTCGTGACGGTCAACGACAAGGGCCAGACCGTGACCGGCAAGGTCAAGAACGTGGACCCGCGCGGCGCCGAGATCGACCTGGGCGGCGACGTGGTCGGCTACCTGCGTGCCTCCGAAATCAGCCGCGACCGCGTCGAAGACGCGCGCAACGTGCTGAAGGAAGGCGACGAGGTCACGGCCGTGGTCGTCAACGTGGACCGCAAGACGCGCAACATCCAGCTGTCCATCAAGGCCAAGGATGCCGCCGACCAGAACGAGGCCATGGCTTCCCTGGCCCAGCAGTCGGCGCGCGAGAACGCCGGCACCACCAGCCTGGGCGCCCTGCTGCGCGCCAAGCTGGACAGCAACAGCGGCAACAACTGATCCAGCGTTGCCCCGGTGCGGCGGCCCTTCCGGGGGCCGCCGCCGGCCCGGTCCCGAAGCAGAACGATATCCATGACCCGATCCGACCTCGTTGAGGAACTGGCCGCCCGCTTCGGCCAGCTGACGCACCGCGACGCCGAACACGCGGTCAAGACCATCCTGGAAGCGATCGGCGACGCGCTGGTCAAGGGCCACCGCGTGGAGATCCGCGGCTTCGGCAGCTTCTCTATCAGCCGCCGCCCGCCGCGCATGGGCCGCAACCCGCGCAGCGGCGAGGCCGTGGCCATCCCCGAGAAACGCGTGCCGCACTTCAAGCCCGGCAAGGCGCTGCGCGAGGCCGTGGACCGCAAAACGGCCGGCCGCGACCCGGGCTGACCGCCTCTTCGGGCTGCGGAGCCCGACCGTAGAATGCCTCCGATGAGGACATTCGCTTCATGAAGAATCTGGTGTGGCTGCTCAAGTGGATACTGAAGGCAGCCATTTTTTTTACCCTGTTCGCGTTCGCGTTGAACAACCAGCAGGAAGGCGCGGTCCGCTTCTTCTTCGGCACCGAGTGGCGCGCGCCGATGGTGCTGGTGGTGCTGGCCGCGTTCGCACTGGGCTTGGCAGCGGGCGTGCTGGCGATGCTGCCGGGCTGGTGGCAGCGGCGCAAGAAGACACGCAGCGTCGCGGACGAGCCCGCCGCCGCGGCCCCGCCACCGGCACCGGCCGCCCCGGTCGCCGCCGAAGCCGCGACGGACACCGCCCTGGCCAGCATCCCGCGCCATGGACTTTGACATCGGCCTGATCCTGCTGGCCGTGCTGGTGGCCTTCGTGCTGGGCTGGCTGGCCTCGCGGCTGGACCTGCGCCAGATGCGCATCGAGAACCGGCGCGCACCCAAGGCCTATTTCAAGGGCCTGAACTACCTGCTCAACGAACAGCAGGACCAGGCCATCGACGCCTTCATCGAAGCCGTCCAGAAGGACCCCGACACCACCGAGCTGCACTTCGCGCTCGGCAACCTGTTCCGCCGCCGCGGCGAGTACCAGCGCGCCGTGCGCGTGCACGAACACCTGCTCTCGCGCGCCGACCTCACGCCCGCCGACCGCCAGCGCGCCCAGCACGACCTGGCACTGGACTTCCTGAAGGCCGGCCTGCTCGACCGCGCCGAGGACGCGCTGCGCAAGCTCGAAGGCAGCCGGTACGAGCCCCAGGCGCTGCTGGCGCTGCTGGCGATCTACGAGCGCTCGCGCGACTGGCCGCAGGCCACCGAGATCGCGCAAAAGCTGCAGGACCACGGCGAAGGCAGCTTCGGCGGCCGTATGGCGCACTACCTGTGCGAGCAGGCCGCGGCCCGCAACGCCGCCGGCGAGACCGATACCGCCGCGCAGCTGCTGCAGCGGGCGATCCAGACCGCGCCGCAGGCGCCGCGCCCGCGCATCGACCTGGCGCTGATGCGGGTCAGGGCCGGGCAGCACGCCCAGGCGCTGGAAGGCCTGCTCGCGCTCGGCGAGGCCGCCCCGCAGGCCATGCCGCTGATCGCCCAGGTGCTGGCGCAGTCCGCCAGCGCGTGCGGCGAGGCCGGCCGTGCGTTGGCCGCGCTGCAGGCCAGCTACGCGCAATTCGCCTCGCTAGACGTGCTGGACGCCATCGTCGCCCTGGAGAGCGCCGACGCCGGCCGCGCCGACGCCGCGCGCCAGCGCTACCTGCAGCACCTGGAGCGCGAGCAGTCGCTGGTCGCCACCGCGCGCTGGCTGGCCGGCGAGAAGCTGGAGCACGAACAGTTCCATCCCCAGGTGCAGCGCGCGATCGAGCACGCCACGCGCCCGCTCACGCGCTACCGCTGCGCCGCCTGCGGCTTCGAGGCCAAGCAGCATTTCTGGCAATGCCCGGGCTGCCAGGCCTGGGACAGCTACCCGCCGCGGCGGGTGGAGGAACTATGACGCCCACGGCCGCGCTGCTGCGCCATCCCCTGCCGACCCGCGAACAGCTCGCCGAAGCCCGCGTGCTGGTGGTCGGCGACGCGATGCTGGACCGCTACTGGTACGGCGCGGTCGACCGCATCTCGCCCGAGGCGCCGGTGCCGGTGGTGCGCGTCACACGCGAGGAGGAGCGCATCGGCGGCGCCGCCAACGTGGCCTACAACATCGTCACGCTGGGCGCACAGGCCGCGCTGCTGTCGGTCGTCGGCGAGGACGAGGCCAGCCACCGGCTGGAGCAACTGGTGGCCGCCACCGGCATCGCGCCCCATTTCGGCCGCGATCCGCGCATGCGCACCACGGTCAAGCTGCGCGTGATCGGCCGCCAGCAGCAGTTGCTGCGCATGGACTTCGAGACCACGCCCGAGCACGAGACGCTGGCCTCGCAGTCGGCCCGCTTCGCCGAGCTGCTGCCGCAGCACGCGGCCGTGCTGTTCTCCGACTACGGCAAGGGCGGCCTGGCGCACGTGGAGCAGATGATCGCGGCCGCCTGCGCGGCCGGCAAGGCGGTGCTGATCGACCCCAAGGGCAGCGACTATTCGCGCTACCGCGGCGCCACGCTGATCACGCCGAACCGCGCCGAGCTGCAGCAGGTGGTGGGCAGCTGGCGCAGTGAGGACGAGCTGCGCGAGAAGGCCCAGGGGCTGCGCCGCCAGCTGGCGCTGCAGGGCCTGCTGCTGACGCGCAGCGAGGAAGGCATGACGCTGTACGACGCGCACGGCGACACCCACGTGGCGGCCCGGGCGCGCGAGGTGTTCGACGTGACCGGCGCCGGCGACACCGTGATCGCGACCATGGCCGCGCTGGTCGCCGCCGGCTGCAGCCTGCGCGACGCCATGCCGCTGGCCAACAAGGCCGGCGCCGTCGTGGTCGGCAAGTTCGGCACGGCCACGGCCAGCTACGACGAACTGTTCGGGAGCGAATGAGATGACGAGATACGTGGTCACCGGCGCGGCCGGTTTCATCGGCAGCAACATCATCAAGGGCCTGAACACCCGCGGCGAGACCGATGTCATCGCGGTCGACGACCTGACCCAGGGCGACAAGTTCCGCAACCTGGTGGATCTGCAGATTTCCGACTACGTGGACGCGGGCGACTTCTACGACCGCTTCGACCAGGGCCGGTACGGCTGCGTCGAGGCCGTGTTCCACGAGGGTGCCTGCAGCGACACCATGGAGACCAACGGCCAGTACATGATGGCCAACAACTACACGCTGACCTGCCGGCTGTTCGAGGCCTGCCAGCGCCAGCGCACGCGGCTGCTGTACGCCTCCTCGGCCGCGACCTACGGCGGCTCCGCCGTGTTCCGCGAGGAGCCGGCCAACGAGACGCCGCTGAACGTCTACGGCTATTCCAAGCTGCTGGTCGACCAGCACCTGCGCCGCGCGCTGGGCATGCAGTTCGAGCGCGCGCGCGTCCAGGTCGTCGGCTTTCGCTACTTCAACGTCTACGGTCCGCGCGAGCAGCACAAGGGCCGCATGGCCAGCGTGGCCTTCCACCAGTACCACCAGTTCAAGGCCGAGGGCCAGGTGCGGCTGTTCGGCGAATACGGCGGCTACGGGCCGGGCGAGCAGGAGCGCGATTTCGTCTACGTGGACGACGTGGTCGCCGTGAACCTGTGGTTCCTCGACCATCCGGACCGCTCGGGCCTGTTCAACCTGGGAACCGGCCGTGCCCAGCCGTTCAACGACGTGGCGCTGGCCGTGGTCAACGCCCGCGGCGCGCAGCTGACGCTGGAACAGGCGCGGCAGCGCGACGCCATCGTCTACACCGCCTTCCCCGACGCGCTGCGCGGCAAGTACCAGTGCCATACCCAGGCCGACCTGACGGCGCTGCGCGCAGCCGGCTGCACGCACGAATTCCTCGACGTGCAGGCCGGCGTGACGGCCTACATGCAGGCGCTGGCGCTGGCCGGCGCTTGAGCGGCCGGAGCGGGCTGGCGTCCGCTCAGCGCCGCCAGCCGCCCCCGCGATGCCGGGGCCCGTGGAACCGCGGTGGCGGCGGGCCGTAGGGCCCGCCATAGAACACCGGCCGCGGCGCATAGACCGCCGGCGGCGGCATGTAGACCACCGGCGGTGGCGCGACCACCACCCGCGGGGCGTAATAGACAGGCGGTGGCGACCGGTAGTAGCGCGGCGCCACGTATACCGGCGGCGCCATGTAGACCGGTGCATTGCCGACGACGACCTGCGCCCCGGGTGCGCCAACGCCGACCGACCACACCACGCCGTGCGCCTGCGCCGGTCCGGCGGCTGCCAGCAGCGCCGCGGCCGTCGCGGCGCCGGCCAACCATTTCCCGAGATACGGGGACATCATGTGCTCCTTTTCGACAGCGTATTGGAACGCGGCAGCCTGTCGTAGTTGCCAGGCATCCGGTTAAAGGCTTGACCAGACGTAACAATCTCGCCCCGCCTCCTAGAATCCATGGCATGAATTCCCCTGCGTCCGCGCCGACCGAACACAAGCACAGCAACTTCCTGCGCCAGATCATCGAACACGACCTCGCGCAAGGCACCTACGCCGGCCGCCACTGGGGCGGCAGCCCCGGCGACGCCGCCCACCACGCCCAGGGGCCGCTCGACCCCGCGCCCGTGCGGCTGCGTTTCCCGCCCGAGCCGAACGGCTACCTGCACGTGGGCCATGCCAAGAGCATCTGCCTGAACTTCGGGCTGGCGCGCGACTACGGCGGCATCTGCCACCTGCGCTTGGACGACACCAATCCCGAGAAGGAAGACGAAGAGTACGTGCGCGGCATCATCGATGCCGTGCGCTGGCTGGGCTTCACCTGGGAAGCCGGTGGCGCCAGCCACCTCTACCAGGCCAGCGACTACTTCGACTTCATGTACCGCGCGGCCGAATACCTGGTGCAGGCCGGCCATGCCTACGTGGACGAGCAGACGCCCGAGCAGATGCGCGCCAGCCGCGGCGACTTCACCACGCCCGGCACCGACAGCCCGTTCCGCAGCCGCACGCCCGCGGAGAACCTCGCCCGCCTGCGCGAGATGCGCGACGGCAAGCTGGACGACGGCGCCGCCGTGCTGCGCGCGAAGATCGACATGGCCAGCCCCAACATCAACATGCGCGACCCGGCGATCTACCGCATCCGCCGCGCCACGCACCACAACACGGGCGACCGCTGGTGCATCTATCCGATGTACACCTACGCGCACCCGATCGAGGACGCGCTGGAGCAGATCACGCACAGCATCTGCACGCTGGAGTTCGAGGACCAGCGCCCGTTCTACGACTGGGTGCTGGAACGCCTGATCGAAGGCGGCCTGCTGGCCGCGCCGCCGCCGCGGCAGTACGAGTTCGCGCGGCTGAACCTCAGCTACGTGATCACCAGCAAGCGCAAGCTCGCCCAGCTGGTGAACGAAGGCCGCGTCAGCGGCTGGGACGACCCGCGCATGCCCACCATCCTCGGCCTGCGCCGGCGCGGCTACACGCCCGAGGCGCTCCAGCTGTTCGCCGAGCGCATCGGCGTCACCAAGAGCGACAGCTGGATCGACTACAGCACGCTGGAAGGCGCGCTGCGCGACACGCTGGATGCCACGGCCACGCGCGCGATGGCGGTGCTCGACCCGGTCAGGCTCGTCATCACGAACTGGGACGCGCTGCACGGCGCCGGCACGCTGGACGCGTGCAGCGCGCCGGCGAACCCGCACGATCCGCACCAGGGCCGGCGCTCCTTCCAGTTCGGCAAGGAACTGTGGATCGAGCGCACGGACTACGAGGACCGGCCGCCCAAGGGCTTCCACCGCCTGTATCCGCCGCAGCCGCAGGCCGATGGCAGCGTCAAGCCCGGCAACCGCGTGCGCCTGAAGTACGGCCACGTCGTGCAGTGCACGGGCGCGGTACGCGATGCCCAGGGCCGGCTGGTCGAGGTCCACGCCGAACTGGTGCCCGACACCAAGAGCGGCACGCCGGGCGCCGATGCCGTCAAGGTCAAGGGCGTGATCACCTGGGTCGGCGTGCACGACGCCGTGCCGGCCGAGATCCGGCTGTACGAGCGGCTGTTCAACGACCCGCACCCGGACGCCGGCGGCAAGAACTTCCTGGACAGCCTGAACCCCGACAGCCTGCGCACCGTGCAGGCCTATCTGGAGCCGGACATGGCGCGCGCCGGCGTGGACGACCGCTTCCAGTTCGAGCGGCACGGCTACTTCGTCGCCGACCGGCACGACCACCACCCGGACCGGCCGGTGTTCAACCGCACGACCAGTTTGAAGGACAGCTGGGGCAAATGAGAAAAGGCCGGGATCGCCCGGCCTTTCTTCTTCGCCCGCGCCCCGCGCGGCGACGGTCATTGCGGCTGGAAGCCGCTCTCCTTGATGATCCTGGCCCACACCCTGGTGTAGGCGCGCTCGCGGCTGGCCAGCTGCTGCTGGGGCATGTAGCCCACGGTCAGGCCCATGGCCGTCAGCTTCTCGCGCACGTCGGGCAGTGCGACGACCTTGGCCAGCGCGGCCGAGAAGCGGTCGATCGCGGCCTGCGGCGTGCCCGCCGGCGCGAACACGCCGTAGTACGGCACGTCCTCGAACCCGGCCACGCCCAGTTCGGCGAACGTCGGCACCTCGGGCATCGCGGCCTGGCGCGCGGAGCCCAGCACGGCGACGACGCGGATCTTGCCGGCCTTGTGGTTCTCGATGAAGTCGGGAATGGAGCCGGTGCCTGCGCTGATCTGGTTGCCCAGCATGTCGGCGATCATCGGCGCACTGCCGCGGTAGGGCGCGGCCTGCAGGTCCATCTTGTATTTGTCGGCCAGGATCTTCACGAGGAACTCCGGCACCGAGGTCGGCGCCGGCACGCCGATGGTGCCCCGGCCACCCTGGCTCCTGACCCAGTTCAGGTACTCGGGCAGGGACCTGGCTGGCGTGCCGCCGGAGACGGCCAGCGCGTTCACGAAGGTCGCGAAACCGGCCACGGCGACGAAATCCCTGGCCGGATCGAAGCCGGCGTTCTTGGTCACCAGCGGCAGGATGGAGATCGTGTGGTCGTGCGAGAGGAAGAAGGTCGTGCCGTCCGGCGCAGCCGCCTTCAGCGCATGGGCGGCGATCTGGCCGCCAGCGCCGCCGCGGTTGTCCACGATCACGTTCTGGCCGAGCTCGCCCTGCAGCTTGTCGGCCAGCAGCCGTGCGATCGCATCGGTGCCGCCGCCGGCCGGGAAGCCGACCAGGATGCGCACGGTCTGCTGGGCCTGGGCCGCACCGGCCGCCAGCAAAGCGCCGACGGCCAGCGCCTGGCACAGGCGTCTACGGATCAGGGACGAAAAGCTCATGCGGTCTCCACGGACGGATGGCAAATAACGGATCGGGGCGAAAAGCAGGAACGATACCAGAGCCCTCTCCCCGGCTTCGGTGCGGTTCCTGCGGACGCCTGCGCCGGCTGCGGCACACTGGCGGCCGAAAGGAGATCCCCATGCAAGTGCAAGTGAACACGACCGGCCTGCCCAACAAGGAGTCGCTGGACCGTTGGGCCGAGAACTATCTGCACGAGGAGCTGGCGCGCTTCCGCCAGGACCTGACCCGCATCGAAGTGCATCTGTCCGAGGAAAGCGCGGCCAAGGGCGGCGCAGCCACCAAGCGCTGCACGATGGAAGCCCGGCTGGCGCACCACCAGCCGCTGGCCGTGCACCACGACGGCGACAACCAGGACGCGGCCCTGCGCGGCGCCACCGAAAAGCTCAAGCGCCTGGTCGAGAGCACGGTCGAGCGCGAGCGCGACAAGAGCCACCGCGAGCGCGACTCCATCCGCAAGGAAAGCCCGTGAGCCGGCAACCGGCCGGGCGCAGCGCGGACCTGGCCTGGAAGAGCGGGATATGCATCGCCATCGGGCTGGTGGTGCTGCTGGCGCCGCGCTTCATGGGCCCGACGCCGCTGCACGACATGATCGCGCAGTCGTCGGTGGTCGGCTGGTTCGCGCTGGTGCTGGGCCTGGCCTTCGGCGTCCTGTACCTGCGCCACCGCTGACGCTCAGATCGCCGCGGCCGGCACCGCGCGGTCGCGGCGGCGCGAGCCGAGGCCCAGCCGCTCGGGCCGCAGGTATTCCTCGCGGTACACGTCGAAGGGCATGGTGTCGGCGGCCTCGATGCGCTTTTGCTCCTCGATCGAGGCGGCCGAGGCCTCGGCGAAACGCCGGCGCAGCACCTCCGGGAACGGCAGCCCCAGCAGCCGTGCCTGCGTGGACTGCGAGCGTTCCAGCACGAAGTGCGCGAAGCTGCCACCGTGCTCGCGCTCGATGTGCTGCAGCACGCGGGCCGACGGCAGCGTCTGCGGCGCCAGCACGGCGGCACGCGCGGCCGCCACCGCCTGCGCATGCGCCTGCCCGCCGTGCGCGGCATCCAGCCGGGCGGCGATCGGCCGGCATTCGTCGATGAGTTCCAGCGCCCATTCCGCCAGCGGCCGTTCGCGCCGGCCCTGCTCCAGCAGCAGGCCGCTCTCGCGCCCGCGCGCGGCCACGCGGTGCTGGTTGCGCGCCAGCGCGGCGATCTCCTGCGGCGTGTCGGGCGGGCTGTCGCTGAGCAGGCAGTGCAGCAGGAACACGTCCAGGAAGCGCATGGTCGTGGCCGAGATGCCCAGCGGCTCGAACGGGTCCAGGTCCATCAGGCGGACCTCGACGTACTCCACGCCGCGCTCGCGCAGCGCATGCAGCGGACGCTCGCCCGGGAAGATCGTGCGCTTGGGCCGGATCGTGCCGTAGAACTCGTTCTCGATCTGCAAGAGGCTGGTGGCGAGCTGGTTGTAGTCGCCGCCGGGGTTGCGGATGCCGACCGCCTCGTAGGGCGGATAGGGCTGGGTCAGCGCCTGCTGCAGCGAGGCACCGTAGCCCTCCAGGCTGTTGTAGCTGACGGCCAGCGAGGACTGCGCGTCGCTCTGGTAGCCCAGCCGCCCCATGCGCAGCGAGGTCGCGTGCGGCAGGTGCATGCTGCACTCGCCCAGCGGCAACAGGCCGTGGTCGCGCCCGTCGACGAAGCTGCCGCACACGGCCGGCGACGCGCCGAACAGCACCAGCGGCAGGAAGGCATGGCGGCGGAAGTTGCGGATCAGGCCGAAGTAGGCCTCGCTCGTGACGCCGGGCATCGACCAGTTGTAGTGGATGCCCGAGATGGTCTGCATGCGCCGGCCGTAGCGGTGGCCCAGGCCCATGCGGTAGACGCTCTTGGCGCGGCCGACGTTGGATGCGCCGTAGCGGCCGATCGGGATGGTCTCGTCGGTCGGCAGGCCGCAGGGCATGCTGGAGACCCACAGCATCTCCTCGCCCTGCTCGCGCAGCACGTGGTAGACGTACTGGTGCACCTCGGCCAGTTCCTGCAGGCAGGCCTCGGCGCTGGCGTGCACGCCGGTGATCAGCTCCAGCTGCGATTCGCTGAAGTCGGTGGTGATGTGCGAATGCGTCAACGCCGAGCCCAGCGCCGCCGGATGCGGCGTCAGCGCCAGGCTGCCGTCCGGATTGGCGCGCAGGCTTTCCTTCTCAAGCCCGCGCCGGATGCCGCGCAGTCGTTCGTGGGTGAGGGCGCCCGCGCGCTCCGTGAGGGGCGTGCTGGCATGCAAGGTCGTTGTGGCCATGTCGTTTCAAGCCCCGGAATCTGTCAGGGGCCGGAAGGTATCACAGGCCTGCCGGCGCTGCAGGCGGGGCCCGAGCAGCCCCGGCGCACGCGGGTTCAGCGCTGCTGCAGGGCGCGGGCGACCTCGCGCTGGCCTTGTTCGGAACCGCTCTGCGGCACGGTCTCGCCCTCGCGTGCGCACACTTGCTCCAGCCGCTCGGCCAGCTGTTCCGGCGCATCCGGGCCAGTGCCGATCCAGGCGCCCTGCGTCAGCGTCACGTGGGCCGACTCGAACGCCCCGGCACCGGCGCACAGGATGGTGCGCGTGGGCGCCTGCTCGGATGCCAGCACCAGCATGGCCGGCACCACCGCGGCCGGATCCAGCGCCTGCAGCACCTGCTCGGGCAGCAGGCCCTCGGTCATGCGCGTGGCGGCGGTCGGCGCCAGGCTGTTGACGCGGATGCCGTGCTTGGCGCCTTCCAGCGCCAGCGTCTGCATCAGCCCGACCAGGGCCATCTTGGCCGCGCCGTAGTTGGCCTGGCCGAAGTTGCCGTACAGGCCGGAGGACGAGCTGGTCATCACGATGCGGCCGTACTTCTGCTCCGTCATCAGCGGCCAGACGGCCTTGCAGCAGTGCACCGCGCCCATCAGGTGCACGTCCAGCACGAGCCGGAAGTCGGCCAGGTCCATCTTGGCGAAGGTCTTGTCGCGCAGGATGCCGGCGTTGTTGACCAGGATGTCGACGCGGCCCCAGGCCTCGACGGCCTGGCGCACCATGGCCGACACGGCCTCGTAGTCCGTCACCGAGGCGCCGCTGGCCAGCGCCTGGCCGCCGGCGGCGACGATCTCGTCGGCCACGGCCTGCGCGGCGCTGGTCGAACCGCCGCTGCCGTCGCGCGCGCCGCCCAGGTCATTGACCAGAACGCGCGCGCCGCGCGCCGCCAGCGCCAGCGCATGCTGGCGGCCCAGGCCGCCGCCGGCCCCGGTCACGATGGCCACGCGGCCCTTGAAATCCAGTCCCATTGCAGGCTCCTCTGTCCTTGAAAGCTGTGCGACACCGGCGCACCATCGCCTCTGCTAGCCTTGCGCCAGCAAAGCCGCCCGACTGTACTGGAGACAACGGACCCCCCATGGAACTGAACATGCACCCCATCCACACCCCGGCGCTCCCGGCCGCCACGCTGATCATGCTGCGTGACGGCCCGGCCGGCATCGAAGTGCTGCTGGTGCGGCGCCACGGCAACTCGGCCCTGCTGGGCGGCGCCTACGTGTTCCCCGGCGGCAAGCTCGACGCGGCCGACACGGAGCTCGACCCCGCCCTGCACCTGGACCAGCCGCCCGACCAACTGCGCGCCAGCCTGCACGACGCCGAACTCGAGGCGCCCCAGGCCGCCGGCCTGTACGTGGCGGCCGTGCGCGAGGCCTTCGAGGAAGCCGGCGTGCTGCTGGCCGCCGGCCCCGGCGGCACCGCGCCCGACCTGCCCCGGGCCGCGGCGCTGCTGAAGGACGACACGCCGTTCAACGCGATGCTGGCCCGGCTCGACTTGCGCGTGCAGACGCAGTGGCTGGTGCCCTGGGCGCGCTGGATCACGCCGCGCCTGCCCTCGGTGATGAACAAGCGCTTCGACACCCGCTTCTTCGCCGCCGTGGTCCCGGCCGAGCAGGTCGCCCGGCACGACGACTACGAGACGGTCGAAACCGCCTGGCTGACTCCGCGCACGGCGCTGCAGCGCTACTGGGACGGCGAGATCGAAATGGCGCCGCCGCAGATCATGACGCTGGCGCAGCTGTCGCACCATGCCAGCGCCGGCGCGGCACTGGCCGCCGCACGGGCCGGCCGGCCGCCGGTGATCCAGCCGGAAAGCATCCACGAGGACGGCGTGCGCGTGGTCTGCTACCCGGGCGACGCCTGCCACCCGGTCGCCGAGCGCGCACTGCCCGGGCCGACGCGGCTGCGCTGGCAGAACAAGCGCTTCGAGCCGATCGACGGCTTCGAGGCGCTGTTCGGCTGAACCTCCTTCCACCACGATCCGCCCCATGCTGCTGACCCCCGCCTCGTTCACGCCCCTGCTGGCCGCCCGCGACCAGGAAACCGCACTGAACTTCGTGTTCTGCGGCGACGAACTGCTGGTCGCCGAAGCGGACCTGGCGCTGCCCGACGCCGCGGCCCTGGCCTGGATGGAACTGCGCGCCACGGAGTTCCTGCCGGTCGGCCTGCTCGGCGCCGCCTACTGCCGGGTGGCCTGGCGCCCGCGCGGCATCGACGTGCCGCCCGGCTACCAGACGCGCCGGCTGCGTGCGCTGTTCGGCGCCATCGACGACGGCCTGCTGGCCGTGGCCGGCCGCGCCTGGCAGATCGCCGAATGGGCCCGCACCCACCGCTTCTGCGGCGCCTGCGGCGGGCCGACCGCGCCGCTCGCGGGCGAGCGCTGCATGCGCTGCCCGGCCTGCGGACATGCGGCCTATCCGCGCATCTCGCCGGCGATGATGGTGCTGGTGCGGCGCGGCCCGTCCATCCTGCTGGCGCGGCACCGCAACTCGCCGTCGGGCTTCTTCACGGCGCTGGCCGGCTTCCTGGAAGCCGGCGAATCGGTCGAGGATGCGGTGCACCGCGAAGTGCAGGAGGAAGTCGGCCTCTCGGTGCGCGAGCTGCGCTACTTCGCGAGCCAGTCGTGGCCGTTCCCGCATTCGCTGATGCTGGCATTCACCGCCGAATACGCCGGCGGCACGCTGCGGCTGGACGAGCACGAGATCGCCGAAGCGGTCTGGGTCGGGCCCGGCGAGCCGATGCCGCCGATTCCGCCGCGGCTGTCCATCGCCGCGCAACTGATCGAAGCCCACCTACCGGGATCGTCGCCGGACCGCTAGAGCGCCCTGGCCGGCGCCGCTGCTCAGCGCCGGCGCAGCGTCAGCAGCCAGGCCAGCGTGGCACAGCAGGCCACCAGGGCCGCATAGCCGGCGATGCTGCCGTCGCGGCCCAGGATCCACAGCGCCCCCAGCAGCGCCAGCACGCCGGCCGCGCTGACCAGCAGCCATTGCGCCCACCAGCGCATGCCCCCACCGCCCCCCAGCAGCCGCGCCGCCAGCGTGGTGCCCAGGGCCACGCAGACGGCGGGCATCACGAAGCCCCCGACATGCAGCAGCGCGACGACGACGTCCATGGCAAGCGAGCAGGACTTGATCGGGATCAAGCCAGGAAAGAAGGGGCCGGATTTTATAATCCGACCCATGTCTGTCTGGGCCCTCGGCATCAACCACACGACCGCGCCGCTGGACCTGCGCGGGCGTTTCGCGTTCGCCCTGGACCAGATCGCCCCGACGCTGCACGGCCTGCGCTCGGCGTTGTCCGGCCGCACCGCGCGCGGACCCGAGGCCGCCCTGATCTCCACCTGCAACCGCACCGAGATCTACTGCGCCGCCGACCCCCAGGCCGTGGACCACACCATGGAATGGATGGCGCAGGCCGGCGGCGTCTCGCCGGCGCTGCTGCGCTCGCACGCCTACACGCTGCACGACGGCCTGGCCGCGCGCCACGTGTTCCGCGTGGCCAGCGGCCTGGACTCCATGGTGCTGGGCGAGGCGCAGATCCTCGGCCAGATGAAGGACGCCGTGCGCGTGGCCGACCAGGCCGGCGCGCTGGGCACCACGCTGAACCAGCTGTTCCAGCGCTCCTTCGCGGTCGCCAAGGAGGTACGCACCGCCACCGAGATCGGCACCCACTCCATCAGCATGGCCGCCGCCGCCGTGCGCCTGGCCTCGCAGCTGTTCGAGGACCTGCGCGAGGTGCGCGTGCTGTTCGTCGGCGCCGGCGAGATGATCGAACTGGCCGCCACGCATTTCGCGGCCCGGAGCCCCCGGGCCATCGCGATCGCCAACCGCACGCTGGAGCGCGGCGAGAAGCTGGCCGGCCGCTTCGGCGGCGAGGTCATGCGCCTGGCCGACCTGCCCGCCCGCCTGCACGAATTCGACGCCGTGGTCAGCTGCACCGCCAGCACGCTGCCCATCATCGGCCTGGGCGCGGTGGAGCGTGCGCTGAAGCAGCGCCGGCACCGCCCGATGTTCATGGTCGACCTGGCCGTGCCGCGCGACATCGAGCCCGAGGTCAAGAGCCTGGAGGACGTGTTCCTCTACACCGTGGACGACCTGGCCAGCGTGGTGCAAACCGGCCAGGCGCAGCGCCAGGCGGCCGTGGCCCAGGCCGAGGTCATCATCGACGCCGGGGTGCAGAGCTTCCTGCACTGGATGGGCCAGCGCGACCCGGTGCACGGCGTGGTGCCGCTGATCCGCCAGCTGAACCAGCAGGCCGACGCCTGGCGCCAAGCCGAGCTGGCGCGCGCACGCAGGCTGCTGGCGCGCGGCGAAGACGTGGACGCCGTGCTCGAGGCCCTGTCGCGCGGCCTGACGCAGAAGATGCTGCACGGCGCCATGGCCGAGCTGCACGCCGGCGAAGGCACTGCGCGCGAGCACGCGGCCGAAACCATCTCCCGCCTGTTCCTGCGCAAGGAACGTTAGCGGCGCCCCTGCGCCGCCGGCCCCGCGCTGCGCGAGGCCCTCTTGCCGCCAGCCCGGGCGGCGTTTCACCGGAATTCCTCTTGAAGCCCTTTCTCCGCCAACAACTCGAGCGCTATGCGCTGCGCCTGTCCGAGCTGGACTTCCTGCTGTCGCGCCCGGACATCATGGCCGACATGAAGCAGTTCATGGCCCTGTCGCGCGAGCACGCCGACGTGGCGCAGGTCGCCGGCCGCTATGCCCGCCACCAGCAGCGCGCAGCCGACCTGGCCGCTGCGCGCGAGATGCTGGCCGACCCCGAAATGGCCGAGATGGCGCAGGAGGAGATCGCCGGCGCCGAGGCCGAGCTCGCGCGGCTGGAGGACGAGCTGCAGCGCATGCTGCTGCCCAAGGATCCGGACGACGCACGCGCCGCCTTCCTCGAAATCCGCGCCGGCACCGGCGGCGACGAGTCGGCGCTGTTCGCCGGCGACCTGCTGCGCATGTACACCCGCTACGCCGAGCGGCAGGGCTGGAAGGTCGAGCTGATCAGCGAATCGCCGAGCGAGCTGGGCGGCTACAAGGAAGTCGTGGCCCGGATCGACGGCGAGCAGGTCTACGGCCACCTGCGCTTCGAGTCCGGCGGCCACCGCGTGCAGCGCGTGCCGGCGACCGAGACGCAGGGCCGCATCCACACCAGCGCCTGCACCATCGCCGTGCTGGCCGAACCCGATGAGGCCCAGGCCGTGCAGCTGAACCCGGCCGAGCTGCGCATCGATACCTTCCGCGCCAGCGGCGCCGGCGGCCAGCACATCAACAAGACCGACTCGGCCGTGCGCATCACCCACCTGCCGACCGGCATCGTGGCCGAATGCCAGGACGACCGCTCCCAGCACCGCAACAAGGCCAAGGCCCTGCAGGTGCTGCTGGCCCGCCTCCAGGACAAGGAGCGCAGCGAGCGCGCCGCCAAGGACGCCGCCGAGCGCAAGGGACTGATCGGCAGCGGCGACCGCAGCGACCGGATCCGCACCTACAACTTCCCGCAGGGGCGGCTAACCGACCACCGGATCAACCTCACGCTGTACAAGCTGGCCTTCATCATGGACGGGGATCTGGACGAGGTGGTCCGGGCGCTGCGCGCCGCGCGCGAGGCCGAGCAGCTGGCCGAGCTGGAAGTGGGCGCGGCCGCATGACGCTGGCCGACGCGCTGGCCGCGGCCGCCGCGCAGGGCCTGGCCCGGCTGGACGCCCAGCTGCTGCTGCTGCACGCGCTGGGTCGCGATCCGCTGGACCGGGCCTGGCTGCTGGCGCACGACGCGGACGCGCTGGACCCTGCCGCGGCGCAGCACTTCCAGGCGCTGTGCGCGCGCCGCCGGGCCGGCGAGCCCGCCGCCTACCTGCTGGGCCACAAGGAGTTCTTCGGCCTGCCGCTGCGGGTCGACGCCCGCGTGCTGGTGCCGCGGCCCGATACCGAGACGCTGGTCGAATGGGCGCTGGAGCACCTGCCCCGGCAGGGACGGGTGATCGACCTGGGCACCGGCAGCGGCGCGGTCGCGCTGGCGCTGGCGCAGCGCCGGCCCGATGCGACCGTCACGGCCACCGACCGCAGCGCCGATGCGCTGGCCGTGGCCCGCGCCAACGCCGCGCGGCTGGGCCTGCCGGTGCGCTTCCTGCACGGCGACTGGCTGCAGAGCATCGACGAGCGCTTCGACCTGATCGTCTCCAACCCGCCCTACATCGCGCCGGGCGATCCGCACCTGGCCGCGCTGACCCACGAGCCCCAGGCCGCGCTGGTCGCAGCCGAGGCCGGCCTCGGCGACCTGCGCCGCATCATCGCCTCGGCCGGCCGCTGCCTGCGCCCGGGCGGGTGGCTGCTGCTGGAGCACGGGCACGACCAGGCCGCAGCCGTCCTCGCCCTGCTGGCCGGCCACGGCTTCGCGGCCGTGGGCAGCCGCAGCGACCTGGCGGGCATCGCGCGCTGCTCCGGCGGCCAGTGGCCGATCCACGGATAATCGCCGCCTGCATTTCGCCGCGAGGATTCCATGAACGACACCCAACAACGCATCGCCGACCTGGTCCAGTCCAACGACATCCTGCTGTTCATGAAGGGCACGGCCAGCTTTCCGATGTGCGGCTTCTCCGGCCGTGCGATCCAGGTGCTGAAGGCCTGCGGCGTGGACGCCAAGGACATCCGGACCGTCAATGTGCTGGAAGACGACGCCATCCGCCAGGGCATCAAGGAATACAGCAACTGGCCCACGATCCCGCAGCTCTACGTCAAGGGCGAGTTCATCGGCGGCTCGGACATCATGATGGAGATGTACCAGTCCGGCGAGCTCCAGCAGGTGCTGGGCACGGCCGCCGCCTGACCCCGCCGCCGTGCCGGCGCCGCGTTGTCGGCTGGCACGGCTTATGCTGAAATTCCGTCACCTCTTTCGTCTCTCATGCAAGGAGCCTCGATGGAATCGCTCAGCACTGCCTTGACGACCACGCCCCTGCACCTGCCGGTGGCCAGCATGCGCAGCGTCTACCAGACCCAGGACGTCGAGCGCCGGCTGGCCAAGCTCCAGTCCAAGGAGCACGACCACCTGCGCAGCACCTACGAGCGCATGCTGGAACGCGGCCCCGAGCGCTTCCAGGTCAAGCCGTCCGGCTTGCCGGAGATGTCCGCGCTCTACCAGAGCCTGCCCAACTTCACCGAGGCGCTGGACGATGTGCGCCGGCACGTCGCACTCGCGCAGGACAGCTCCGACGGCCTGGAAGTCACGCCCATGCTGCTGCTGGGCCCGCCCGGCATCGGCAAGACCCACTTCGCGCGCAAGCTGGCCGAACTGCTGGGCACGGGCATGAACCTGTTGCCGATGAGCTCGATGACGGCCGGCTGGCTGCTGTCCGGCGCCTCCTCGCAATGGAAGGGGGCCAAGCCCGGCAAGGTGTTCGAGGCGCTGGTCGACGGCCAGTACGCCAACCCGGTGCTGGTGGTCGACGAGATCGACAAGGCCGGCACCGACGCGCAGTACGACCCGCTGGGCGCGCTGTACAGCCTGCTGGAGCACGACACGGCGCAGAGCTTCGTCGACGAGTTCGCCGAGGTCGCGATCGATGCGAGCCAAGTCATCTGGATCACCACGGCCAACGACGAGCGCACCATCCCCGAACCGATCCTGAACCGCATGAACGTGTTCAGCATCCCGGCGCCCAGCCCCGGGCAGGCGCGCCAGATCGCCGGCCAGCTGTACGCCGCGATCCGGGCCGAGCATGGCTGGGGCCGGCAGTTCCAGCCCGAGCCGGCCGCCGACGTGCTGGACGTGCTGGCGGAACTGGCGCCGCGCGAGATGCGCCGCGCACTGATGACGGGCTTCGGCAATGCGCGCCTCGACGGCCGCGACCAGATCCGCGTGGACGACCTGCCGCGTCCACCGGCCGCCAAGAGCCGCATCGGCTTCGTGCACTGAGCAGCCGGGCCTGAGACCGGCGGCGGCGGGCCGATGGCTACGCCGCCGCGCCGAGATTCCAGCGCCTGCGAGCCGCCAGCACCGCGTTCGGGTACGGCGCCTGGCCACGCGAGCCGTTGTAGCGCCCCAGGCCCAGGAACAGGTCGCCGCCCTCCCGGTCGAGGTAGTGCCGCAGGATCACGCAGCCGAAGCGCAAATTGGTCTGCATGTGGAACAGGCGGCTGGCATCGCCATCGGCCAGCACGCGGGTCCAGAACGGCATCACCTGGGTGTAGCCACGGGCGCCGGCGATGCTGATCGCAAAGCGCCGGAAGTTGCTCTCCACCTCGATCAGGCCCAGCACCAGCGCGGTGTCGAGCCCGGCGCGGCGGCTTTCGTACCAGACGGTGTCGAGGAATTCGCGCCGCTCGGTCGCGTCCGGCTTGCGGGGCATGAGGCGCTGGCTCGCAGCGCCCAGCCAGCGCAGATAGGCCAGGCGGGCGTCGGTGCTGTCGAACTCGGGGACGGGCGGCGCGGCATGGGCGACAGCGGCGCTGAGCGCACCGCGGACCGCATCCGCCAACGGCTCCTCCAGCTGCCCGCCCGCATGGGCGCTCGCCCCGTGGCCGATCAGGCCGATGCCCAGGGCGCTCCCCAGGACGGAACGGCGGGATAGTCCAGAGGCGGCAGGCGAAGCGGCGTTCAACTCACTCAGGCAGAGGCGGCGGCACCGAGGCGCGATTGTACGAACGCCCCGATCTCCGCCGACGCCACGCGCGTGGCGGCCACATCGCGCCGGTGCTGGTATTCGACCTGGCCTTCCTTGAGCGCCTTGTCGCCGATGACGACACGGTGCGGCACGCCGATCAGTTCCCAGTCGGCCAGCATCGCGCCGGGGCGCTCGCCGCGGTCGTCCAGCACCACGTCGACCCCGGCGGCCAGCAGTTCCTCGTACAGCACCTCGGCCGTGCGCTTCACGTCCGGGCTCCGGTCCGGTCCGATCGGGCAGATCGCCACCGTGAACGGCGCGATCGCATCCGGCCAGATGATGCCGCGCGCGTCGTGGTTCTGCTCGATGGCCGCAGCCGGCAGGCGCGTGATGCCGATGCCGTAGCAGCCCATCTCCAGCAGCTGCGGCTTGCCACCTTCGTCGAGGAAGGTGGCGTTCATCGACTTGCTGTACTTGGTGCCGAGGTAGAACACGTGGCCGACCTCGATGCCGCGCTCGATCGCCAGCCGGCCCTTGCCGTCCGGGGACAGGTCGCCAGCCACCACGTTGCGCAGATCGGCGACCAGGTCGGGCTCGGGCAGGTCGCGGCCCCAATTCACGCCGGTCATGTGGAAGTCCGGCGCATTGGCGCCGCAGATCCAGTCGTGCATCACCGCCACTTCGCGGTCGGCCACGATCTTGACCGGCCGCAGCAGGCCGATCGGCCCCAGGTAGCCGGGCTGGCAACCGAAGTGCGCCTCGATCTCGGCCACCGTCGCGAAACGGAAGCCCGCGTCCAGGCCGGGCAGCTTGCCGACCTTGACTTCGTTCATGTCGTGGTCGCCGCGCAGCAGCAGCAGCCAGACTTGGGGCCCCGCCTCGCCGTCGGTGGCGAGCACCAGCGACTTGACCGTGGTGGACAGCGGCACGCCCAGCAGTTCGGCCACGTCGGCGCAGGTGGCCTTGCCGGGCGTGGGCGTGCGGGCGATGTCCTTCGAGGGCGCGGCACGCGGTGCGGCGGGCGCCAGCGCCTCGGCCTTCTCCATGTTGGCGGCGTAGTTGCTGTCGGGGTTGTAGACGATGGCGTCCTCGCCGGTCGCAGCGATCACCTGGAATTCTTCCGACAGGTCGCCGCCGATGGCGCCGCTATCGGCCGCCACGGCCCGATAGCGCAGACCGAAGCGGTCGAAGATGCGCCGGTAGGCTTGGGCCATGACCTGGTAGCTCTGCTTGGCCGCCTCGGGGCTGCGGTCGAAGCTGTAGGCGTCCTTCATGATGAACTCGCGCCCGCGCATCAGCCCGAAGCGTGGCCTGCGCTCGTCGCGGAACTTGGTCTGGATCTGGTAGAAGTTCTTGGGCAGTTGCTTGTAGCTGCGCAGTTCCTGGCGAGCGATGTCGGTCACGACCTCCTCGCTGGTGGGCTGCACCACGAAGTCGCGCTGGTGCCGGTCCTTGATGCGCAGCAGTTCCGGCCCCATCTTCTCGAAGCGGCCGGTTTCCTGCCACAGCTCGGCCGGCTGCACGACGGGCATGGTCAGTTCGATGGCGCCGGCGCGGTTCATCTCCTCGCGCACGATGGCCTCGACCTTGCGGAGCACGCGCAGCCCCATGGGCATGTAGGTGTAGATGCCGGCGCCGAGCTTCTTGATCATTCCCGCGCGCGTCATCAGCCGGTGGCTGACGACCTCGGCGTCGGCGGGCGCCTCCTTGAGCGTGGAAATCAGGAACTGGGACGCTTTCATGGGCTGACGAAGGACAGGAAAACCAGAGGGGAATACCCGAAACCGGCGCAGCCGCAGCGGCTTGCCGCACAGGCGGCGCTGTGCATAATGGTTTCAAGTTAAGAAATTGGGGTTTGATTATGCTTGACCGGGAAGGCTTCAGGCCCAACGTCGGCATCATCCTGCTCAACCAGAAGAACCAGGTGTTCTGGGGCAAGCGTATCCGCACCCACTCCTGGCAGTTCCCGCAGGGCGGCATCGATCGGGGCGAAACGCCGGAACAGGCGATGTTCCGCGAGTTGCACGAAGAAGTCGGCCTGCGCCCGGAACATGTGCGGGTCGTGGCCCGGACGCGCGACTGGTTGCGCTACGAGGTGCCGGACCGCTTCATCCGCCGCGACGCGCGCGGCCACTACAAGGGGCAGAAGCAGATCTGGTATCTGCTGCAGCTGCTCGGGCACGACTGGGATCTCAACCTTCGCGCGACCAACCATCCGGAGTTCGACGCCTGGCGCTGGAACGACTACTGGGTGCCGCTGGACGTGGTGGTGGAGTTCAAGCGCGGCGTCTACGAGATGGCGCTGACCGAGCTCGCGCGCTTCCTGCCGCGGCACGACCACCGCAACCGCTACTTGCGCAACAGCATGCGAGCGCGCGATGGCGAGCCCACCGACCACCATGCGCGCCGCGAAGCGCCGACCCCGAGGATGGAACTGCCGCCCGGCGGCAGCTTCGAACCCGATCCGCAGACCAACCAGCGGCGCAACCCGCCGCCACACAACCACCATGCACCTTCGTAGCGGCCGCCTGGCGGCCTGGCTGGCCGCCAGCCTCATCGCCGCTGCGGCCAGCGCCGGCGCGCAGTCCATCCTGCCCGACGAGCCCGACTGGGTCGAGGCCGAGGCACCACCGCCTCCAGCGTTCAGCCTGGACAGGCTGGTCGACGTGGACGTCGATCGCCAAGGCAGCCTGCGCTATGGCGTGGACCCCGAGACCATCCGCATCGGCGAGGACGGCGTCGTGCGCTACGTCATGGTCGCGCGCAGCAACACCGGGGCCATGACGGCCATGTACGAAGCTCTGCGTTGCAGCACAGGCGAGTACAAGCTCTATGCGCGCTACAACGTCGACCGCTGGACGCCGGTCGGAACGCCGCAGTGGCAGTCGCTGTGGGAATCCTCGCGTGTCAAGTACCCGCTGGCGTTCGCGCGCCAGGGCGGCTGCGACAACCGGGCACCGCCCACCACGGTGCGGGACATCGTGCACCGGCTCAAGTCGCCGGGCACGGTCCTGCACCCGTTCTGATTCAGCGGATCAGCACCAGGTTGTCGCGGTGGACCATTTCGGGCTCCGCCGCATAGCCGAGCAGTCCCTCGAATTCGCTGGACGGCTTGCGACACAGCAGCCTGGCTTCCGCGCTGGCGTAGTTGGCCAGGCCGCGCGCGATGGTCCCGCCCCGCGTGTCGCGGACGGCGATCACGTCGCCGCGCGAGAACTCGCCCTCCACCGCCGTCATGCCGATCGGCAGCAGGCTCTTGCCCTCTTCGCGCAGCTTGCGCGCGGCGCCCTCGTCGACGACCACCGCGCCGCGCAGCTGCAGGTGGTCGGCCATCCACTGCTTGCGCGCCTGCATCTTCGGGGTCTGCGCCACCAGCAGCGTGCCGATGGACTCCCCCTGCGCCAGCCGCAGCAGCACGTCGCGCTCGCGGCCCCAGGCGATCACGGTGGACGCGCCGGACCCGGCCGCCCGCTTGGCCGCGAGGATCTTGGTGATCATGCCGCCGCGGCCGATGGACGAGCCGGCGCCGCCCGCCATGGCCTCCAGCGCCGGATCGCCGGCGCGCCCGACGTCGATGAAGCGCGCCGCCGGATCCTTGCGGGGGTCGGCGGAATACAACCCCCGCTGGTCCGTCAGGATCACCAGCAGATCGGCCTCCACCAGATTGGCCACCAGCGCGCCCAGCGTGTCGTTGTCGCCGAACTTGATCTCGTCATTGACGACGGTGTCGTTCTCGTTGATGACCGGGATCACGTCGTGCTGCAGCAGCGTCAGCAGCGTCGAGCGGGCGTTGAGGTAGCGCTCGCGGTCCGCCAGGTCCGCATGGGTCAGCAGCACCTGCGCGCTGCGCATGCCATGCTCGCGCAGCTTGGTTTCGTACATCTGCGCCAGGCCCATCTGGCCGACGGCGGCGGCGGCCTGCAGCTCGGGCAGCTCGCGCGGGCGGACGGTCCAGCCCAGGCGCTTCATGCCCTCGGCCACCGCGCCGCTGGACACCATGATCAGCTCCCGCGTACGGGCCTGGTCGGTCACCAGGGCCGCCAGCTGCCGCGACCACTCGCCCACGGCCACCTCGTCCAGGCCGCGGCCTTCGTTCGTGACCAAACTGGAGCCGACCTTGACCACGATGCGCCGCGCACCGCGCAGCACGCCGGAAACGTCGAAAGCGTTCATCGGATCATGCATCGGAAGCGTCGGCGAAGCGCGGATCGACCGGCGCCAGCTGGAGTTCAGCCGACTTCTCCGCATGCACATGCTGGTAGACCGCCTGCACCAGCGGCTCGCAGCCTTCGCGTGTCAGCGCCGAGATCTCGAACACCGGCCCCTTGAAGCGCAGCCGGCGCACGAAGTCCTTGACGCGCGCGGCACGCTCGGACGGCGCAATCATGTCCAGCTTGTTCAGCACCAGCCAGCGCGGCTTGCGGTACAGCGCGGCATCGTATTTCTTGAGTTCGTTCACGATGGCGCGCGCCTGCGCCACCGGATCGACGCCTTCGTCGAACGGCGCCAGATCGACGACGTGCAGCAGCAGCCGCGTGCGCTGCAGGTGGCGCAGGAACAGGTGGCCCAGCCCCGCGCCTTCGGACGCGCCCTCGATCAGGCCCGGCAGGTCCGCCACCACGAAGCTCTGCTCCGGGCCGACCCGCACCACGCCGAGGTTCGGATGCAGCGTCGTGAACGGATAGTCGGCGATGCGCGGCCGCGCGTTCGATACCGCGCTGATCAGCGTCGACTTGCCGGCGTTCGGCATGCCCAGCAGACCCACGTCGGCCAGCACCTTCAACTCGAGCTTCAGGTGCTTCTTCTCGCCGGGCCAGCCCGGCGTCTTCTGCCGCGGCGCACGGTTGATCGCGCTCTTGAAGCGCAGGTTGCCGAAGCCACCGTCGCCGCCCTTGGCGATCATCACCGCCTCGCCGGGCACCAGCAGCTCGAACAGTTGCTCACCCGTGTCGGCATCGCTGATGACGGTGCCCACCGGCATGCGCAGCGTGATGTCGGCGCCTGCGGCGCCGAACATGTCCGAGCCCATCCCGTGCTCGCCACGCTTGGCTTCGTAGCGCCGCGCGTAGCGGTAGTCCACCAGCGTGTTCAGGTTCGGATCGGCCACGGCGTAGACATGGCCGCCGCGACCACCGTCGCCGCCGCTCGGCCCGCCGAATTCCTTGTACTTCTCGTGGCGGAACGCGACGCAGCCATTGCCCCCGTCGCCCGAGGCGACATCGATCGTGGCTTCATCGACGAATTTCATGTTCCACCTCGCACAAGGCCGAGCTCAAAACGAAGAAGCCCCGACGAGCGGGGCTTCGGACCGGAGGGACCGACGTCCTCAGGCAGCGGGTGTGACCACCACCGTGTGCTTGTTCAGCGCACCCTTGGTGGCGAACGAGACATGGCCGTCGACCAGCGCAAACAGCGTATGGTCCTTGCCGACGCCGACATTGCTGCCAGCATGGAAACGCGTGCCGCGCTGGCGCACGATGATGGAGCCCGCGCTCACCAGTTCGCCGCCGAACGCCTTCACGCCCAGCATCTTGGGCTTGGAATCGCGGCCGTTGCGCGTGGAGCCGCCGCCTTTTTTCTGTGCCATGAGCCTTACCCCTTCTTAGCCGGCGATCGCGCCGATCTGCAGTTCGGTGAACTGCTGGCGATGGCCTTGACGTTTCTGATAGTGCTTGCGACGGCGCAGCTTGAAAATGCGCACCTTGTCGTGCTTGCCATGCGCCACGACGGTTGCCGTGACGGTTGCGCCGGACACCAAGGGCGTGCCGACCTTCAGTTCGCTGCCGTTGCCAACGGCGAGCACCTGGTCGATCACGATCTCCTGGCCAACATCCGCAGCAATCTGTTCTACCTTGATTTTTTCGCCGGAAGCAACGCGATACTGCTTGCCGCCGGTTTTTATGACCGCGTACATGTGGAACCTCTGTTGAGCCTCGTTTCGAGGAAAGAGCCTTCGGCGGACGAATTTCCGCGAAGCCCGCGAGTATAGCATCTCCCACCCCTTCACCGAGGCCGGCACCCGCGCGCCCGGCGGGGCGCATTGGCGGCTTCCTATAATTCGACGCAATTACCCTGGGTTACAACTTGTCCGACCACACTTCCAGCACCGCTGCGGCGGTCGCGCTGATCGCCGAAGACATGCGCGAAGTCGACCGGCTGATCGCCCATCGTCTGGCGTCCGGCGTCCCCCTCGTCGGCCAGGTCGCCCAATACATCATCTCGGCCGGCGGCAAGCGCCTGCGGCCGGCCCTGCTGCTGCTGATGTGCGGGGCGCTCGGCACGCGCTCGCCGCAGCGCTTCAACCTGGCGGCCGTGGTCGAGTTCATCCACACCGCGACGCTGCTGCACGACGACGTGGTCGACGACTCCACGCTGCGCCGCGGCCGCGCCACCGCCAACGAAGCCTTCGGCAACCCGGCCAGCGTGCTGGTCGGCGACTTCCTGTATTCGCGCGCCTTCCAGATGATGGTCGAGGCGCAGGACATGCGCATCATGGAAACGCTGGCCGAGGCCACCAACGTGATCGCCGAGGGCGAGGTCCTGCAGCTCGTGAACATGCACGACGCCACGCTGGACGAAGAAGGCTACCTGCGCGTCATCCGCTCCAAGACCGCCAAGCTGTTCGAGGCCAGCGCCCGCATCGCCGCCATCCTGGCCGGCAGCCCGCCCGCGCTGGAGCGCGCCTGCGCCGACTACGGCCAGGCCCTGGGCACGGCGTTCCAGGTCATCGACGACGTGCTCGACTACGACGGCTCGCCCGCCGAGATGGGCAAGAACCTCGGCGACGACCTGCGCGAAGGCAAGTGCACGCTGCCGCTGATCGCCGCGATGCGGCTCGGCACGGCACGGCAGCGCGACACCATCCGCGTCGCGATCGAGCAAGGCGCGACCGAGAACATCGACGAGATCATCGCCATCGTGCGCGGCACCGGCGCGCTGGACGTGACGCGCCAGGCCGCTGCCGCCGAGGCGCGGCGCGCGATGGAAGCCATCGAAGGACTGTCGCGCAATAGCTACACGGAAGCTTTGCTACAATTAGCGGCTCAGCTGTTGCAGCGAAGGTCCTGAAAGACTCTTGCGCAGCAGCGGAACACGGGGTGTAGCTTAGCCTGGTAGAGCGCTACGTTCGGGACGTAGAGGCCGGAGGTTCGAATCCTCTCACCCCGACCAGATTCTTCGAAGAAGACGACAAAACGGCCGCGAATTTCGCGGCCGTTTTGCTTTGTGCCCGCCCCGTCCTGCGGGCCCTGCACGCACTCCCCTCGCCGGCACCCGGCACCCCACCCGGCACGTCGTCGCCGGACGACAGCCGCATGAATCCCGCATGACCGCGCGCCACGGTCTTGTCATGCCGCCGCCACATTCGCCACCTAGATTCGGCCGCAGCTTCCCGACTCTCCACGCAAGGACTCTCATCCATGAAGTTGCATTCGCTCTCCTTTGCCGCGGTGGTGTTGTGCGCAACGCTCGCCGCCTGCGGCGGCGACAACTACCACAGCACCGCCGCACCCGCGCCCCAGAAGAACGTGCTGTTCTTCCTCGGCGACGGCATGGGCATCACCACCCTGACCGCCGCGCGCATCTACAGCGTCGGCGAAGACGGCGAGCTGACCATCGACAGGCTGCCCGAGAGCGCCTTCGTCCACACCTACTCCAACGACGGCCAGGTCACCGACAGCGCACCCTCGATGGCCGCCTACATGACCGGCGTGAAGATGAACAACGAGGTCATCTCCATGTCGGCCGACACCCGGGCCACCGACGCCGACGGCAAGCCCTACCACGTCAAGTACGACAGCACCTGCCCGGCCACCGGCAACGGCTCGCCGGTGGAAACGCTGCTGGAGCAGATGAAGGCCGCCGGCTACGGCACCGGCGTGGTCACCTCCACCCGCATCACCCACGCCACGCCCGCGGCCACCTACGCGCACGTGTGCCACCGCGATGCCGAGAACACCATCGCCGCGGCCCTGGTGCCCGGCGGCGCCGGCTACAACGCCAAGCTCGGCGACGGCGTGGACGTGATCTTCGGCGGCGGCACCAGCTACTTCACGCCCGCCGCCGACGGCGGCAAGCGCAACGACGGCCGCAACCTGATCAGCGAGCTGAAGACCGCCAAGTACGGCTTTGCGGCCGACAAGAGCGCGTTCGACAAGCTGCCGGTGGACGGCAACACCAAGATCGCCGGCCTGTTCACCAGGGACCACATGTCCTACGACCTGGACCGCGACCCGGCCAAGGAGCCCAGCCTGGCCGAGATGACCGGCAAGGCCATCGACGCGCTGTCCGCGCGCAAGAAGGGCTTCTTCCTGATGGTCGAAGGCGGCCGCATCGACCATGCGCTGCACGCCACCAACGCCCGCCGCGCGCTGCAGGACACCGTGGCCTTCGACAACGCGATCAAGACCGCGCTGGAGAAGATGGAGAAGGTGGACCCGGGCCTGAAGAACACGCTGATCGTCGTCACCGCCGACCACGACCACTCGCTGCAGATGAACGGTTATGCCGCCCGCACCGGCAAGACCGAGCCGGGCAAGCCCGGCGTGCTGGGCTTGGTCATGAACTACGTGGACAACAGGCGGCCCTCGACCGACGTGGACGGCAACCCCTACACCGTGCTGGGCTTCGGCAACGGCCCGGGCTACAAGCTGACCCGCGGCCCGATCAGCGATGCCGAGCTGGAGCACCCCGACTACATCCAGGAAGCCGTGGTGCCCATGCCCGCAGGCGGCGAGACCCACGGCGGCGCCGACGTCTTCCTGGGCGCCACCGGCCTGGGCGCCGACCACTTCTCCGGCGTGCTGACCAACCACGAGGTGTTCGGCCTCATCAAGAAGGCCATCGGCCTGTGAGCGGCCGAACACCGATCCATACGCAGGACACGCAGGAACACAGCATGAACCCGACTTTCCGCAAGACCGCGCTCGCCGCCATGGCCCTGGGTTGCGCGTTGGCCGGCACCGCCGCCCAGGCCGCCGGTGAAGCCAAGAACGTGATCTTCTTCCTCGGCGACGGCATGGGCCCGGTCACCGTCACCGCCGCCCGCATCTACAAGGGCGAGAAGGAGATCGCCGCCGGCAACCCGAACAAGCTGGTCAGCAGCGAGCGCGCCAAGCTGCAGATGCAATCGCTGCCCTACGCGGCGCGCATCAAGACCTTCTCGCGCGACGGCCAGACCACCGACAGCGCGCCCTCGATGGCCGCCTACATGACCGGCGTGAAGATGAACAACGAGGTCATCTCCATGTCGGCCGAAACGTCGGCCTACGCGCCCGACGGCTCGCAATACATCCGCGGCGAGGACACCACCTGCCAGGCCGGCAACGGCACGCCGGCCGAGACGCTGCTGGAGCTGTCCAAGGCCAAGGGCCGCTCGGTGGGCGCGGTGTCCACCACCCGCGTGGGCCACGCCACGCCGGCCACCACCTACGCCCACATCTGCAACCGCAACGCCTACAACACGATCGCCGAGCAGTCGGTGCCGGGCCATGCCAACTACAACCCCAGGCTGCTCGACGGCGTGGACGTGCTGATGGGCGGCGGCCAGCGCAACTACCTGCCCAGGGCCATCAACCCCAGCAGCAAGCGCACCGACAGCGCCAACCTGGTCGAGCAGATGCAGGCCAAGGGCTACACCTACGTCAGCAAGGGCTCGGAACTGGCCGCGCTGGACGCCACCCAGACCGGCAAGCTGCTGGGCCTGTTCTCGCAAAGCGAGATGGCCTACGAGCTGGACCGCACCAACCAGCGGCTGGACCAGCCCAGCCTGTCCGACATGGCCACCAAGGCTCTGGACGTGCTGAGCCGCAACGACAAGGGCTTCTTCCTGATGGTCGAAGGCGGCCGCATCGACCATGCGCTGCACGGCAGCAACGCCAAGCGCGCGCTGGAAGACGCGCTGGCCCTGGACAAGGCCATCGAGAACGTCATGGCCTACATGGAAAGGAAGGACCCGGGCCTGAAGAACACGCTGATCGTGGTCACCGCCGACCATGACCACGCGATCGCCTTCAACGGCTATTCCAAGATCGGCAGCCCGATCCTGGGCAAGGTGGTGGACTACCAGACCGGCAAGCTGTCCAAGGCAGCCGACGGCAAGCCCTACACCACGCTGGTGTTCGGCAACGGCGGCCGGCCCAACGCCAGCGCCTCCAGCCAGGTCAACGAAGAAGACGGCGGCAAGCCCTGGGTGGCCCCGGCCCGCGGCGCCGGCCGCGAGGACCTGACCAATGTGGACACCACGCAGGACAACTTCCTGCAGGAAGTCAACGTCAACCTGGGCACGCCGGGCTCCGAAACCCACGGCGGCGGCGACGTGATGCTGTTCGCCGGCGGCGCCGGCGCCAGGATCTTCAAGGGCACCATGGACAACATCAAGGTGTTCGGCAAGGTCAAGGAAGCGGCGGGCCTGTGATGTTCAAGCGCCGACACTGGCTGGCCGCGGCGGCGGCCGCCGGCACCCTGCTGGCCGTGCAGCCGGCGGCCCTGGCCCACGCTCAAGCCCCGGCGGCAACCGCCGCGGCCGATGCCGGCCCGACGGTGCACCTGCTGCTGCAGTACGAGAGCCACTCGATCGGCCAGGACGGCGTGCAGCGCGACAGCCGCCACACCGACCGCATGGTCCGCGACGGTGACCGGGTATGGATCGAGCGCGTGCTGCCCCAGGTGCTGCGCGACGAGGCCGCCCACGGCCACAAGCCCACGCCCGGGCCGCACGCCGGCCATGCGCATGACGAGGCCCAGAACGCGCCGCTGCTGCTGCAGCGCCAGGCCGACGGCCAGACCCTGGTGCAGATCGTGCTGCGCGAGCAGCGCCGCGTGATCGAGGTGGAGAAGGGCCACCACGGCAACGTGGGCTACGGCGGCTCGTGGGCCGCGGCCTACTGGCTGATCGACCCGCAGGCGCTGCAGCGCATGGAAAAGCTGGGCCCGCCGCGCAACGGCGTGCAGCGCTACCGCCTGCAGCAGGGCGAGCGCCGCACCGAGGTGGACTGGGACCTGGCCGGCCGCTACGTGCGCACGCTGGTGCAGCAGGACATGCACGGCCTGTCCAGCCAGCGCCTGACGGTCAAGGCCCAGCCGCTGCCCGCGCGCATGCCCTGGGACGAACTGCAGGGCTACGCCCGCGGCGACTACTCCGACCTGCTGGACTGAAAGCGGCCCGGCCCCTCCCAGCCGGGCAGCGCGGCGGCGTCCTGCCGCCGATGGGCAAGCGGGCCGGCAAGGGCAGCGGGCGGCGGCGCTGGCGCGCCTCTACACTGCCGCCATCCGCCGCACCGCCGCCGCCCCATGACGCCTTCGGACCACGACCATGCCGTCCCGCCCCACGTCCGCCACCTGCGGCAGATCCTGCTCTGGCCGCTGCGCCTGATGCCGCTGCCGGCCGGCGCCGCAGCGCAGGCACGGCCCTGGGAACTGCTGGCCGCCGACCCGCGCTGGCAGGAAGTCGTCGACGAATACACCGGCGACACCAGCCGCTTCCACGAGCGGCACTACAACGAGTTCGTCACCTTCCTGCCCTACGTGCAGCGCTTCCTCTACGGCGAGGGCCGCGGCGCCGGCAGCGCGGGGCCCGACGAGCGCGCGGCCGCCTCGCCGATGCGGGTGTTCCGCCGCCACGACATCGCCGCCGTGCGGTTGACGGCGCGGCCCGGCGACGCGCCGGTCACGATGCAGATCGTCCACGCCGACCTGTACTTCTTCCTCGACGTCGACCTGGTGCTGTTCAACCTGGAGGTCTCGGCCGACGACCTGTCGCTGCCGCATGCGCAGGAACTGCTGTACCGCTTCGGCCGCGGCTATCCGCCGGGCTGGGACGCCGAAGGCCGCGCCCAGCACTGCCTGGCCGACGCCGAATGGCTGGATGCCGAGGGCCGCGTGCTCGCGCGCTCGGACGCGCACCAGCGCGACAACTTCCTGGCCCACGTCGCCGAGCACCGCGCCCCGCGCATCGCCACGCACTGGGCCGCCATGCTGGAGCCGCTGGTGGGCGACCATTCCGGCCAGCCCGGCGCGCTGCGCTTCCGCCAGATCGAGTACTACCGCATGCCGGTCATGGCCTACCTGGCGCTGGACGAACCGCAGGCGCTCACGCGCGCGGACTTCGCGCGGCTGGGCCTGGTCACCGGCTCGGGCGGCCCGCAGGCGCTGCCGTACGCGGACGGCCACCTGGCCGACTTCGAGCAGCGCTTCTGCTACGACCGCTTCTGGGGCCCCGGCGGCGCCGCGCCGTGGACGCGCTACCTGTGCAGCGGGCATTCGCTGATCGTCGTGGGCCAGGCGGATTCGCAGCTGTTCGCCTGCCGCGACCGTGGCGTGCTGGCGCAGTTCCGCCACCAGCACTTCATGCTGTTCCTGATCGCGCACTTCCAGAAGGCCGCGCTGCTGATGGTCTCGGACAAGCTGGTCGAGGCGCTGCGCCGGCTCGACGTGAACGACGCCGACAGCGTGCGCACCTTCAAGCGCGCGATCCGCGCCAGCTTCGAGAGCTTTCTGCGCTTCACCCACCGCTACTGGTTCCACGAGATCTCCGAGCAGGCGCTGGTGCGCGGCCTGTGGCACATGTGCGCGCGCCACCTGGAGCTGGACCCGCTGTACAGCGAGGTCAAGGAGCGCATCGCCGACATGAGCCACTACCTGGAGAGCGACAGCCTGCGCCGCCAGGCCAACACCGTCGTGCGGCTGACCGTGGTCACGATCTTCGGCCTGGTCGGCACTGTGACCACCGGCTTCCTGGGCATGAACCTGCTGGCCGAGGCCGACGCCCCGATGACGCGCCGGCTCGCCATCTTCGCCGTCACCTTCGTGCTGACGACCGTGCTGACCGTCTACACCATGGTCAAGTCCAAGCGGCTGTCGGACTTTCTCGACGTGCTCTCCGACGAGCGCGCCACCGCCTGGCAGAAATGCC
This sequence comes from Pseudorhodoferax sp., assembly GCF_047601025.1. NCBI lineage: Bacteria > Pseudomonadati > Pseudomonadota > Betaproteobacteria > Burkholderiales > Comamonadaceae > Pseudorhodoferax > Pseudorhodoferax sp. Next base: position 2,975,956 of record NZ_JASGJZ010000001.1, on the reverse strand, counting down.
TGGCGTTCGCGGCCGTGTGGCGGCGCAGCGGCGACTGATCAGCGCAGCCAGTCCGCCTCCCAGCCGCCGCCCAGCGCCTGGATCAGCGCCACCGCGGCCGTTTGGCGCGACAGCTGCACCTGCGCCAGGGTGCGCCGCGCGGACAGCGCCGACGCCTGGGCGCTGACCACCTCGCTGTAGCTGACCTGCCCGGCGCGGTAGCGGTTGAGCATCTGCTGCTCGGTCCGGTCGGCCGCCTGCGAGGCGGCGCGGCGCAGGCCCTCCTGCTCGGCCAGCGCGGCCACGGCGGCGAGCTGGTCCTCCACGTCCTGGAAGGCCGCCAGCACCGTCTGCCGGTAGCGGGCCACGCTGGCCGCGTGCGCCGCGCGGGCCGCGTCGGTCCTGGCGTCGATCGCGCCGCCGTCGAACACCGTCTGCGCCACCGACAGGCCCAGCGCCCACAGCATGCTGGAGGCGTTGAACAGCTCGCCGACGCGGCTGGTGCTGCTGCCCAGCGACGCCGACAGGCCGATGCTGGGGTAGTGCGCCGCGCGCGCGATGCCGATCTGCGCGTTGGCCGCCGCCACGGCGCGCTCGGCCGCCGCGATGTCGGGCCGCCGCTGCAGCAGCAGCGAGGGTACGCCGGCCGGCACCGCCGGCACGGTCGGGCGCCAGGCAGCCGGCGCGAGCGAGAACTCGGCCGGCACGGCGCCCACCAGCACCGCGACCGCATGCTCGTAGGCGGCGCGCGCGCGCCGCAGCCCCACCCGCTCGGCCTGCGCGTTGACCAACTGCGTCTGCGCCTGCAGCACGTCGCTCTGCGCCGCGATGCCGGCGTCGTAGCGGTTGCGCGTGATCGCGAGCGCGCGCTCGTAGCCGGCGATCGTCTCGTCCAGCAGCACGATCTCGGCATCGGCCTCGCGCAGCGACAGGTAGCTGGTGGCCAGCGTGCCGATGGCCGACAGCCGGGCCGAGGCCAGGTCGGCCGCGCTGGCCTGGGCGTCCGCCTGCGCGCTTTCGACGGCCAGGCGCAGCCGGCCCCACAGGTCGGGCGACCAGTCGGCGCCCAGCGTGGCGGCGTAGGTACTGCCGGCGCCGCCGCCGCGCAGCGCGCCGCTGCGGCGCGCGCTGCCGTCCAGCGACACGCTGGGCAGCAGGCCGGCCTGCTGCTCGCGCACCAGCGCCTCGGCCTGCGCCTGCGCGGCCACGGCGGCGGCGATGGTCTGGTTGGACACCTGCACGCGCGCGGCCAGCTCGTCCAGCAGCGGATCGCCGAAGCGCAGCCACCAATCGCCGCGGTCCAGCGCGTCGCCGGGCCGGGCCGGCACCCAGCCGTCGGCGGCCGGCGTCTCCTTGAACGCGACGGCGGCGCCGGCGGCGGTGTCGGGCCGCACGTAGCGCGGGCCGATGGCGCAGCCGGCGGCCAGCAGGGCCAGCAGCAGCGGCGCGAGGAAAGCGAGGCGCGGGGAAGTGGGACGCAGAGAAACGGGGCGCAGGGATGTCATGCCGATCTCGCGAGCAGGCGTTCGTTGGGCGCGCGGTGGCGCAGCTTGTCCAGCAGCACGTAGACCACGGGCACGGTCAGCAGCGTCAGCAGTTGGCTGGCGATCAGGCCGCCGATGATGGCCACGCCGAGCGGCTGGCGCAGCTCGGAGCCCTGGCCGAAGCCGATGGCCAGCGGCAGCGCGCCCAGCCCGGCGGCCAGCGTGGTCATCAGGATGGGACGGAAGCGCAGCAGGCTGGCCTCGCGCACCGCCTCGGCGGCGGACAGGCCGCGCGCGCGCTGGGCCTCCAGCGCGAAGTCGATGATCATGATCGCGTTCTTCTTGACGATGCCGATCAGCAGGAACAGCCCGATCAGCGCGATGATGGTCAGGTCCATGCGGAACAGCAGCAGCGCCAGCACCGCGCCCACGCCGGCCGAGGGCAGCGTGCTCAGCACGGTGACCGGATGGACCAGGCTCTCGTACAGCACGCCCAGCACGATGTAGATCACCACGATCGCGGCGGCGATCAGCACGGCCTGCTGGCCGCCGGTCTCCTGCGCCGCGCGCGCCGTGCCGGCGAAGCTGCCGCGCACGCGGGTCACGGGCATGGCGATGTCGTTCTCGGCCTGGCGCACCAGGCGCTGCGCCTCGGCCAGCGTCACGCCCTCGGCCAGGCCGAACGAGATGGTGCTGGACAGCTCGGTGTCGTCGTGGCTGATGGAGCTGGGCACGGCCCGCTCGGCCAGCTGCGCGAACGACGACAGCGGCACCAGCACGGTGCTGCGCGTGGCCAGCGCCTGCCCGGTGGAGGCGCCGCGCACGCCCGGGTTGGCGGACGTGACGGTGGAGGTGCCGGTGCTGCTGTCGGTATCCGCCTGCAGGGAGCTGACCACCGTCTGCCCGGTGGCGGCGCTGGTCGCGGTGTTCAGCGTGGACGGCACGTACAGGTCGGCCAGCGCGATGGGCGAGCGCTGGAAGGCCGGCGCCCATTCCATGATCACCGAATACTGGTTCAGGTCGTTGTAGATGGTGGCCACCGAGCGCTGGCCGAAGGCGTCGTACAGCGCGCCGTTCAGCGCCGAGGTGTTCACGCCCAGCCGCGCGGCGGCGTCGCGGTCCACCTGCACGTAGGTCTCCACGCCGTTGTCGGAGGACTCGCCGTCCACGTCGGTCAGCTGCGGCAGCTCGGCCATGCGGTCGGCGAGCTTCTTCGACCAGGCGCGCAGCTCGGCCAGCGAGTCGCTCTTGAGGGTGTACTGGTAGGTGGAGTTGCTCTGGCGCCCGCCCATGCGCAGGTCCTGCACCGGGCCCAGGAACACGCGCAGGCCGGCCAGCTGGTTCAGCTGCGGCCGCAGCCGGGCGATCACCGCCTGCGTCTTCTCGCGGCGCTCGCTGCCGTAGGGCTTGAGGTTCACGAACATGAAGCCGCCGCCGGCGCGCGAGCCGCCGCTGAAGGCCACCACGGTGTCCACCGCCGGGTCGGCGCGAATGATGTCGGCCGCCTGCTTGAGCTTGCCGGCCAGCGCGGAGGAGGAAATGCTCTGGTCGGCCCGGATGCCGCCGTTGAGCTGGCCGTTGTCCTGCTGCGGGAAGTAGCCCTTGGGGATCTGCGTGAACAGCCAGGCGTTCAGGCCCACCACGACCAGCAGCGACAGGACCACCAGCGGCTTGCTGGCCAGCGCCCAGTCCAGGCTGCGGGCGTAGGTGTGCAGCACGCGCTGCCAGCCGCGCTCGCCCCAGCGCGCGAGCGCGCCGCCGATGCGGCTGCCGGGGCGGCCGCGGTAGTGGCTCTCGGCGCGCAGCAGCAGCGCGCACAGCATCGGCGTGGTGGTCAGCGAGACCACCAGCGAGATCAGCACCGCGGCCGACAGCGTGACCGCGAACTGGTTGAACAGCCGCCCGGCCTGCCCGCCCATGAACAGCAGCGGGATGAACACCGCCACCAGCGACAGGCTGATCGACAGCACCGTGAAGCCGACCTCGCGCGCGCCCTGCAGCGCCGCGGCCACGCGGTCCATGCCGGCCTCGATGTGGCGCTGGGTGTTCTCCAGCACCACGATGGCGTCGTCCACCACGAAGCCGGTGGCCACCGTCAGCGCCATCAGCGACAGGTTGTTCAGCGAGAAGCCCAGCAGGTGCATCACGCCGAAGGTGCCGAGCAGCGAGACCACGGTGGCCACGGCCGGAATCACGGTGGCGCGCGCGCGGCGCAGGAACACGCCGACCACGAACACCACCAGCGCCACCGACACCATCAGCGTGACCTCCACCTCGCGCAGCGAGGCGCGGATGGAGTTGGTGCGGTCGGAGGCGACCTGCACCTCGATGTCCTGCGGCAGCTGGGCGCGCAGCGCGGGCAGCAGCGTGCGCACGCCGTCCACGGTCTCGATGATGTTGGCGCCCGGCTCCTGCGTGACCAGCACGATCACCGCCGGCTCGCCGTTGAACAGGCCCACGGTGCGCGTGTTCTCCACGCCGTCGCGCACGCTGGCCACGTCCGAGAGCTTCACCGGCGCGTCGTTGCGCCAGGCGATCACCAGGTCGCGGTAGTCGGCCGCGCGCAGGCCCGGCGCCGGCGTGTAGACCTGCAGCCGGCGGTCGGCGCTCTCGATCGCACCCTTGGGCCGGTTGGCGTTGTTGGCCTGGATCGCGGCGCGCACGTCCTCGGTGCTGATGCCCATGCGGTTCAGCGCGTAGGGCTGCAGCTCCACCCGCACCGCCGGCAGCGAGGCGCCGCCGATCTCCACGTCGCCCACGCCGTCCACCTGCGACAGGCGCTGGCTGACGATGCTGGCGACCGCGTCGTAGATCTCGCCCGGCGTGCGCGTCTTCGACGTCAGCGCCAGGATGATCACCGGCGCGGCCGTCGGGTTGGCCTTGCGGTAGGTCGGGTTCCGGCGCAGCGTGGACGGCAGGTCCACGCGGGCGGCGTTGATCGCGGCCTGCACCTCGCGCGCGGCGGCGTCGATGTCGCGGTCCAGGTCGAACTGCAGCGTGACGCGCGTGGCGCCGGTGGAGCTGGTGGAGGTGAGCTCGTTCACGCCCGGGATCACGCCGAGCCGGCGCTCCAGCGGCGTGGCCACGCTGGAGGCCATGGTCGAGGGGCTGGCGCCGGACAGGCTCGCCGACACCGAGATCACCGGGAAGTCCACCTGCGGCAGCGGCGAGACCGGCAGCACGAAGAAGGCCATGATGCCGGCCAGCGCCACGCCGATGGTCAGCAGCACGGTGGCGACCGGGCGCTGCACGAAGGGGCGCGAGAGGTTCACGCCCGGGCCTCCCCGTCCGGCCGGCCCGGCCGCCGGCCGAAGCGCCGGCCCAGCCGGTCGAACGCCAGGTAGATCACCGGCGTGGTGAACAGCGTCAGCAGCTGCGACACCACCAGCCCACCGAAGATGGCCAGGCCCAGCGGCCGGCGCAGCTCGGAGCCCTCGCCCCAGCCGAACATCAGCGGCACGGCGGCGAACAGCGCGGCCAGCGTGGTCATCAGGATCGGGCGGAAGCGCAGCAGCGCCGCCTGGTGGATCGCCTCCTGCGGCGGGCGGCCCTGCCGGCGCTCGGCGTCGATCGCGAAGTCGATCATCATGATCGCGTTCTTCTTGACGATGCCGATCAACAGGATGATGCCGATGATGCCGATCACCCCCAGGTCGTTGCCGGTCAGCATCAGCGCCAGCAGCGCGCCCACGCCGGCCGAGGGCAGCGTGGACAGGATGGTCAGCGGGTGCACGTAGCTCTCGTACAGCACGCCCAGCACGATGTAGACGCAGACCACGGCCGCCAAGATCAGCCACAGCTGGCTGGTGAGCGACTTCTCGTAGGTGCCGGCCGCGCCCAGGAAGCGCAGCGTGATGCCGGCCGGCAGGCCGATCTGCGCCGCCGCGGCGCGGATGGCGGCCACCGACGCGCCCAGCGCCACGCCGGGCGCGGTGTCGAAGCCCACGGTGGCGGCCGGGTACTGCGCCACGCGCGTGACCTGCAGCGGCGCCGGCTGCTCGCGCACGGTCGCGAACGAGGCCAGCGGCGTGGTGCCGCCGCTGCCGGTCTTCAGCTGCAGCGTGGACAGGCCCTGCACCGATTCCAGCCCCTCGCGCTGCGCCTCCAGGATCACGCGGTACTGGTTGGTCTCGGTGAAGATGGTCGACACGATGCGCTGGCCGAAGGCGCTGTACAGCGCGTCGTCCACCGCGCTGGCGGTGACCGACAGCCGCGCGGCGCTGGCGCGGTCGATGTCCACGTAGGCCGCCAGGCCCCGGGCGCCGGCGTCGGTGGTGGCGTTGCGCACGCTGGCCTGCAGCGCGGGCGTGCGCAGCTGCTCGACCAGCCGGCGCGCCCAGTCGTCCACGGCCTGGGTGTCCACGCCTTCGAGCGACAGGCGGTATTCGGTGGGCCCGGTCTCCGCGTCGATGGTCAGGTCCTGCGTGGGCTGCAGGTACAGCGCCACGCCGGCCACCGCGTGCTGCACGCGCTCGCGCAGGCGCTGCATGGTGGCCTGCTGGTCGCCGCGGTCGGCGCGCAGGTTGATCAGCAGGCTGCCGGTGTTCAGCATGGTGTTGTTGGCCGCGTCCACGCCGGCCACGGCGCTCACGCTCTGCACCTGCGGGTCGTCCAGCACGGCGCGCGCGGTGGCCTGCAGCAGCTCGGCCATGCGCGCGTACGAGACGTCCTGCGAGGCCTGCACGCGGGCCTGGAGCTGGCCGGTGTCCTGCGTCGGGAATAGGCCCTTGGGGATCGCGACGTACAGCACCGTGGTCAGCGCCAGCGTGGCCACGGCGACCAGCAGCGTCAGCGGCTGGTAGCGCAGCACCCACTGCAGGGCCATGTCGTAGCGCGCGACGACGCGGTCGAAGAAGCGCTGCACGGCCTGGCCGAAGCGCCCGCCGGCCTGCGCCTCCGTGCGCAGCCAGCGCGCCGACATCATCGGCACCAGCGTCAGCGAGACCACGGCCGAGATCAGGATGGTGATGGCCAGCGTCACCGCGAACTCGCGGAACAGCCGGCCCACCACGTCCTGCATGAACAGCAGCGGGATCAGCACCGCCACCAGCGACACCGTCAGCGAGATGATGGTGAAGCCGATCTGCGTGGCGCCCTTGAGCGCGGCGGCGAAGGGCTTGTCGCCCTGCTCCAGGTAGCGGGCGATGTTCTCGATCATCACGATCGCGTCGTCCACCACGAAGCCGGTGGCAATCGTCAGCGCCATCAGCGTCAGGTTGTTCAGCGAATAGCCGAGCAGCACCATCAGCCCGCAGGTGCCGACCAGCGAGATCGGCACCGCGATGCTGGCGATCACGGTGGCGCGCAGGCTGTGCAGGAAGAAGAAGATCACCAGCACCACCAGCACCACGGCCAGCGCCAGCTCGATCTGCACGTGCTCGACCGAGGCGCGGATGCCGGTGGTGCGGTCGGACAGCACCTGCACCCGCAGCGCGCCGGGCAGCGAGGCCTGCAGCTCGGGCAGCTCGCGCTTGAGCGCGTCCACGGTGGCGATCACGTTGGCGCCCGGCTGGCGCTGCACGTTGAGGATCACGGCCGGGTGCAGCACGGTCTCGCCCTCCGCCTTGAGGGCCGCCCAGGCGCCGAGCTGCGCGTTCTCCGCCCCGTCGACCACGCGCGCCACGTCGCGCATGCGCACCGGCGCGCCGTTCTTCCAGGCCACGACCAGCTCGCGGTAGTCGGCCGCGGTGTCGAGCTGGTCGTTGGCGTTGATGGTGTAGGCGCGCGTCGGCCCGTCGAAGCTGCCCTTGGCGCCGTTGGCGTTGGCCGCGGCGATCGCGCTGCGCAGCGTGTCGATGCCGATGCCCATGGCCGCCAGCGCCCGGGTGTCGGCCTGGATGCGCACGGCCGGCCGCTGGCCGCCGGCCAGCGTGACCAGGCCGACGCCGCTGACCTGGCTCATCTTCTGCGCCAGCCGCGTGTTCACCAGGTTCTGCACCTCGGTCAGCGGCATGGTGTCGCTGCTGACCGCCAGCGTCAGGATCGGCGCGTCGGCCGGGTTGACCTTGGCATAGACCGGCGGCGCCGGCAGGTCGGCCGGCAGCAGCGAGCTGCCGGCGTTGATCGCGGCCTGCACCTGCTGCTCGGCCACGTCCAGCGTCTGGTCCAGGTCGAACTGCAGCGTGACGATGGACACGCCCGCGGCGCTGACCGAGGACATGCGGTTCAGCCCGGCCATCTGGCCGAGCTGGCGCTCCAGCGGCGCGGTGACGGTGCGGCTCATGACTTCCGGGCTGGCGCCGGGGTACAGGGTCTGCACCTGGATGGTGGGGTAGTCCACCTGCGGCAGCGCGGCCAGCGGCAGCAGGCGCAGGCCGACCAGGCCGGCCAGCACGATGGCCAGCATCAGCAGGCCGGTGGCGACCGGGCGCTCGATGAAGGGACGCGACGGGCTCATGTCGGCAACCGCCGGCGCTCAGCCGGGCCGGCCCGGGCCGCCGCCGCCCTCGCGGCGGCGCTGCTGCAGGTGCTGCCAGCGTTCCAGCGCCTGCGGGTCGCCCTTGTCCAGCGCGTCGAGGAACTGCTTGCGGCGCGCCAACTGCTCGGGATCGCCCTTGGCCGCGTCCAGCATGCGCCGGCGCTGCTCGGCCGTCGGCAGGGCCACGGCCCCGGCGGACGCGGCCGGCCGCGGCGCATCGGCCTGGCGCTCGCCCTGCAATTGCACCTGCGAGCCCTCGCTGAGCCGGTCGCCGCCCTCGGTCACCACCAGCTCGCCGGCCTGCAGGCCCTCGGTGATCACCACCTGCTCGACCGTGGACACCCCGCGCTTGACCGCCCGCATGGACACCTTGCGCTGCGCGTCGATCACGTAGACGTAGGGCCCCTCCGGCCCGCTGCGCACCGCCGTCACCGGCACCACCAGCGCGTCCTGCGTGCGCAGCGTCAACCGCAGGTTCACGAACTGGCTGGGGAACAGCCGGCCGTCGCCGTTCGGGAAGCGGGCCTTGGCCTTGACCGTGCCGGTGGTGGTGTCCACCACGTTGTCCAGCGTGGAGAACACGCCTCTGTCCAGCACCTCGCTGCGGGTGCGCTGCAGGGCCTCGGCCACCAGCTTGCGGCCGGCCGCGACCTCGGCCTGGATCTCCGGGATGCGGTCCTGCGGCACGGCGAACTGCACGTCGATCGGGTTGATCTGGGTGATGACCGCGATGCCGGTCGTGGAACCGGCCGACACCGTATTGCCCTGGTCCACCAGGCGCAGGCCGATGCGCCCGCTGAGCGGCGCGGTGATGCGGGTGAACTCCAGGTTCACCCGCGCCGCGGCCTCGGACGCCTGGTCGGCCAGCACCGAGCCCTCGAGCTGCTGCACCAGCGCGGCCTGGGTGTCCACGTCCTGCCGGGCGATGGAGTCCTGGCCCAGCAGCGTGCGGTAGCGCGCCAGCGTCACGCGCGCGGCGGCCAGTTGCGCCTCGTCGCGCGTGCGCACGCCGCGCGCCTGCATCAGCGCCTGCTCGTAGGGGCGCGGGTCGATGCGGGCCAGCAGTTGGCCCTGCCGGACCATCTGGCCCTCGGTGAACAGCACCTCGGTCAGCACGCCGCCGACCTGCGCCTTCAGCGTGACCGTGGCCAGCGGCGTGACCGTGCCCAGCGCGTCCAGCGTGATCGGGATGCGGGCCCGCACCACCGTCGCATGGCCCACGGTGACCAGGCCGAAGCCGGCGCCACCGGGCGGCGGTCCGCCGGGCGCCCCCGGCATGAAGCCGGCGTGCGGCCCCTCCGCCGGCGGCCGCCTGGCCAGGTAGATGCTGCCGCCGACCAGGGCGCCGAGCAGCAGCAGCGTGAGGAGCACGCCCGGCCAGCGGCGGCGCGCCGGCGGCTGCGGAGGCGGTATCGGGTTCGGTGCGGCGGGCACGGGCGTGCCGGGCGTGGGTCGGTCCATGGACAGGCAGGCGCAGGGAAGCGGGCGCGTAGTAGAGCGCCGCATCGTAGCGGCCATGCCGGCGCTTTCGTGAACGCTCCGTAAAGCCATGGCCGCGCGGCAGAATCGGCCGCATGACGACACGCACCCTGCTGGTCGCCGGCGGCGGCATCGGCGGCATGGCCGCCGCGCTGGCCTGCGCGCGCCAGGGCTGGGACGTGCGGCTGTACGAACGCGCGGCGGCGTTCAGCGAGGTCGGCGCCGGCATCCAGATCGGGCCGAACGTGGTGCGCCTGCTGCAGGGCTGGGGGCTAGGCGAGGCGCTGCGGGCCGTGGCCGCGTTTCCGGCGCGGCTGCGCGTGCGCGACGTCGCCAGCGGCCGCACGCTGGGCGAGCTGGGCCTGGCCGGCATGGCCGGCCGCTACGGTGCGCCCTACGCCACGATCCATCGTGCCGACCTGCTGCAGCTGCTGCACGCCGCCGTGCAGGCCTGCCCGAACGTCGCGCTGCAGCTGGGGCAGGCGGCCGAGGGCTTTGCCGCCGGCGCCGACGCCGTGCAGCTGCAGCTGCGCGACGCCGCCGGCCGCGCGCTGCCCGCCGCCGAGGGCGACGCGCTGCTCGGCGCCGACGGCCTGTGGAGCCGCCTGCGCCAGCAGCTGCTGCACGACGGCCCGCCGCGCCTGACCGGGCACCTGGCCTACCGGGCGCTGGCGGCCCAGGCCGAACTGCCGCCGGAGCTGCGCAGCGACGAAGTCACGGCCTGGCTGGGGCCGCGCCAGCACCTGGTCTGCTACCCGGTGCGCGGCGGCGCCCTGCTGAACGTGGTGGGCTTCGTGCACGGCCGGCTGCCCGGCATGCACACGCCCTCGCCCGATGCGCTGGCGGACTGGGACCACGGCGCCAACGCGGCCGAGCTGCGCGCCGCCTTCGCCGGCGCCTGCGCGCCACTGGCGGCGCTGCTGCAGGCCGTCGGCGCCTGGCGCCTGTGGGTCATGTGCGACCGGCCGCCGATGACGCGCGCCGCGCAACAGGCCCGGGGCCGCGTGGCGCTGCTGGGCGACGCGGCCCACCCGATGCGCCCCTACCTGGCCCAGGGCGCCGGCATGGCGATCGAGGATGCGGAAGCACTGGCCCATGCGCTACGGCAGGTCGGCCCGGCAGGCCCCGACGTGCCGGCCGCGCTGGCGCACTACGCCGGGGAGCGCTGGCAGCGCAACGCCAGCGTGCAGGCGCGCGCGCTGCGCAACGGCCGCATCTACCACGCCGCCGGCCCGCTGCGCCTAGGCCGCGACCTGGCCATGGCCGTGCTCGGCGAAGGCCTGCTGGACATGCCCTGGCTGTACGGCTGGCGGCCGCCGCGCCCGGCCGCGGTCAGAAGCCGTGAATGAACCGACCGTGCCCGGCCCGAAAGGCGATGCCCCAGCCACGGCGGCGGCAATGCGGGTGGACGCGCATCGGGGACCTCGCGCGTGGGCGCGAGGCATGCGGTCACCGCTGCTCAGTTCAGGAAAAACTTGATCAGGCCCTTGGCGGCGAAGCCCAGCATGCCCAGGCCCAGCCCCAGCAGCAGCACGAAGGTGCCGAAGCGCCCGGCCTTGGACTCGCGCGCCAGCTGCAGGATGATGAACAGCATGTACAGCATGAACGCGCCGACGCCGAACGTCATGCCGAACCAGGCGATCTGGGCTTCGGTGTAGCCGAACATCGGTGCTCAGCCCCGTTCGGTGCCGGCCGGCGGCGCCACCAGGTCGACGTAGGCATGCCAGCTGGCGTGCGCCAGCCAGGGCACGGCCAGCACCAGGCCCAGCAGCGCCGGCACCATGGCCACCAGGGTCAGCCCCATCAGCAGCATCGCCCACAGGGCCATCGGCAGCGGGTTTTCCATGACGGCGCGCCAGCTCGTCAGCACCGCGGCCAGGATGCCGATGCGCCGGTCCAGCAGCAGCGGGATCGCGACCACGCTGGAGGCGAACACCGGCGCGGCCAGCAGCGCGCCCAGCACCACCCAGCCCTCGAACAGCCAGCCGGTGTCGGCCAGCACCACCTGGCGCAGGAAATCCTCGGGCCGGGTCACCGGTGCCGGGGCGAAGCCGGTCACCAGGCCGGCCGAGGTGACGACCCACCCAGTGCCGGCGAAGGCCAGCAGCACGCCGAACAGGACCAGCCGCCCGTCGTCCGGATACCAGGCGCGCAGCGCGGTGGCCAGCGTGGCCGGCTCGCCGCGCGCCAGCGCCCGGCTGATCGCGTACAGGCCGGTGGCCGCCAGCGGCGCGACCAGCAGGAAGCCGGAGAAGGCGCCGGCCAGCAGCCAGAAGCGGTCGCGGGCCAGCAGCAGCAGCACGGCGCCGAACAGCGCGACGACCAAGCCGTGCAGCAGGCCCGGCACGGGCGCGCGCCACAGGTCGGCCCAGCCGCGCACCAGCCAGCGCAAGGGCTGGCCCGGCGTGATCGTGCGCACGACGAATCGGCGGCTCTCGTTCAGCGCGCGCGTGGCCGTTCTGTTGGGCATGCGCCATGCTCGCACCGCAGGGCGCGGCGCTTGTTGACCTGGGTCAAGCCAGGATCAGGCGCGGGCGGTCGGATGTCAGGAGGAGCGGCGCGGCGCCTTGGCCTCGACGTCCTCGACGTCCTGGGTGATGGCGCCGGGCGGGCTGTACGGCGAGGGCGCGCCCTCGGCGCGCTCGGCCCGCGCCGCGGCGGCGCCGCGCGGCCGGGTGGCCTGCTGCTGCCAGTCGCGGTAGCGGCGCCAGCTGGCGGCCGGGTCCACGCCCATGCCGCCGAAGCGCACGACGACCGGCCGCCCCGTGAGCCGGGCCCACAGCAGCCGCAGGCCGAACACCACGGCCAGCACGCAGGCGACCAGCACCAGGCCGGCCGCCACCGCCAGCCCCGCGGCCAGCAGGGCCAGCTGCAGCATCAGGCGCACCAGGCCCGCAACGAAATCACCCACGGACCCAGTACTCCTTTCCAGGCAAGCAGCCGGCATCAATGCACCACCCGGTCGAAGCGGAATTCGCCGGGATGGCGGATCGGGTCCACGTCCACCGGGATCACCGACTTGGGCGCGAACCGGCCTTCCAGCAGCAGCTTGGACAGCGGGTTCTCGATGCGCTGCTGGATGGCCCGCTTCAACGGACGGGCACCATACACCGGATCGAAGCCGACCTTGGCCAACTCCGCAAGCGCCGCAGGGGAAACCTCCAGCGCCAGATCCAGGTGCGCCAGGCGGTCGCGCAGCGCACGGATCTGGATGTTCGCGATCGCCTCGATGTGCTTGGCGTCCAGGCCGTGGAACACCACCGTCTCGTCGATGCGGTTCAGGAACTCGGGCCGGAAGTGGTTCTTCAACTCGCCCTGCACGGCTTCCTTGATGTCCTCGGCGTCGCGGCCGACCATGCTCTGGATCAGGTGCGAGCCGATGTTGCTGGTCATCACGATCACGGTGTTCTTGAAGTCCACGGTGCGGCCCTGGCCGTCGGTCAGGCGGCCGTCGTCCAGCACCTGCAGCAGCACGTTGAACACGTCCGGGTGCGCCTTCTCCACCTCGTCGAGCAGCAGCACGCTGTAGGGCTTGCGCCGCACCGCCTCGGTCAGGTAGCCGCCCTCGTCGTAGCCCACGTAGCCGGGCGGCGCGCCGATCAGGCGGGCCACCGAATGCTTCTCCATGAACTCGCTCATGTCGATGCGGATCAGGTGGTCCTCGCTGTCGAACAGGAAGCCGGCCAGCGCCTTGCACAGCTCGGTCTTGCCCACGCCCGTGGGGCCGAGGAACAGGAACGAGCCGGTCGGCCGGTTCGGGTCGGACAGGCCGGCGCGCGAGCGGCGGATGGCGTTGGCCACGGCCGAGATCGCCTCGTCCTGGCCGACCACGCGCTCGTGCAGCTTGTCCTCCATCTGCAGCAGCTTCTCGCGCTCGCCCTCCATCAGCTTGGACACCGGAATGCCGGTGGCGCGCGCCACGACCTCGGCGATCTCCTCGGCGCCGACCATGGTGCGCAGCAGCTGCGGGTGCTGGCTGCCGTCCTTGGCCTTGCCGGCCTCCTTGGCCTGGGCGTCCTTGAGCTTCTTCTCCAGGTCCGGCAGCTTGCCGTACTGCAGCTCGGCGACCTTGTTGAAGTCACCCTTGCGCTTGAGCTCCTCGATCTGGAAGCGCACGCGGTCGATCTCTTCCTTCACCTGGGCCGAACCCTGGGCCGCGGCCTTCTCGCTCTTCCAGATTTCCTCGAGGTCGGCGTACTCGCGCTCCAGGCGCCCGATCTCTTCCTCGATCAGGCCGAGCCGCTTCTGCGAGGCCTCGTCCTTTTCCTTGCGGACCGCCTCGCGCTCGATCTTCAGCTGGATCAGCCGGCGGTCGAGCTTGTCCATCGCCTCCGGCTTGGAGTCGATCTCGATCTTGATCTTGGCCGCGGCCTCGTCGATCAGGTCGATCGCCTTGTCGGGCAGGAAGCGGTCGGTGATGTAGCGGTGGGAGAGCTCGGCCGCGGCGACGATGGCCGGGTCGGTGATCTCCACGCCGTGGTGCACCTCGTACTTCTCCTGCAGGCCGCGCAGGATGGCGATGGTCGCCTCCACGGTCGGCTCGCCCACCAGGATCTTCTGGAAGCGGCGCTCCAGCGCGGCGTCCTTCTCGATGTACTTGCGGTATTCGTCCAGCGTGGTGGCGCCGACGCAGTGCAGCTCGCCGCGCGCCAGCGCGGGCTTGAGCATGTTGCCGGCGTCCATGGCGCCCTCGGCCTTGCCGGCGCCGACCATGGTGTGCAGCTCGTCGATGAAGACGATGGTCTGGCCCTCGTCCTTGGCCAGTTCGTTCAGCACGGTCTTGAGCCGCTCCTCGAACTCGCCGCGGTACTTGGCGCCGGCCAGCAGCGCGGCCATGTCCAGCGACAGCACGCGCTTGTTCCTCAGGGAATCCGGCACCTCGCCGGCCACGATGCGCTGGGCCAGGCCCTCGACGATGGCGGTCTTGCCGACGCCGGGCTCGCCGATCAGCACCGGGTTGTTCTTGCTGCGGCGCTGCAGCACCTGGATCGCGCGGCGTATCTCGTCGTCGCGGCCGATCACCGGGTCGAGCTTGCCCTGGCGGGCGCGCTCGGTCAGGTCCAGCGTGTACTTCTTCAGGGCCTCGCGCTGGCCCTCGGCGTCGGCGCTGTCGACCTTCTGGCCGCCGCGCACGGCGTCGATGGCGGCCTCCAGCGCCTTGCGCGAGACGCCGTGCTCGCGCAGCAGCCTGGCCGAGTCGATCTTGCTGTCGGCATAGGCCAGCAGGAACAGCTCGCTGGCGATGAACTGGTCGCCGCGCTTGAGGGCTTCCTTCTCGGACGCCTGCAGCAGCGTGACCAGGTCGCGGTCGGGCTGGACCTGCTCCTGGCCCTGCACCTGCGGCTGCCGCTTGACGGCCGATTCGGCCGAGGCCAGCAGGCCCTGCACGTTGGCGCCTGCGCGCTCGAGCAGCGGGCGCGGGCCGTCCTGCTGCTTGAGCATGGCGGCCAGCACGTGCACGGGGGTGATGTAGGCGTTGTCGTTCGCCAGCGCCAATGACTGGGCCTCGCCCAGCGCTTCCTGGAATTTGGTGGTGAGTTTGTCGATTCGCATGTTCGAGTTCTCCGGTTGCTCCGGACATGGGGAAGCATGCGCGCATTTCAAGGCCGGCGCCGCCGGCCCCGCCGGCAGGCTGACCTGGATCAAACCGGCGGCGCGTTGCCCGCGGCGATGCCCCAGCGCGCCGCCGCCGCGTCGTCGGCCACGCGCGCGTCGACCCAGCGCCCGCCGTCGGGCGTCTGCTCCTTCTTCCAGAACGGGGCCTGCGTCTTCAGGTAGTCCATCAGGAACTCGCAAGCCTGGAAGGCGGCGGCGCGGTGCGCCGCGCTCACGGCCACCAGCACGATCTGGTCCATCGGCGCCAGCGGGCCGATGCGGTGCACCACGCGCACCCCGAGCACGGGGAAGCGGGCGAAGGCCGCATCGACCATGGCCTCGATCGCGCGCTCGGTCATGCCCGGGTAGTGCTCCAGCTCCAGCGCCGTGACCTGGCCGGCCAGGTCCGGGTGCCGGTCGCGCACGGTGCCGACGAAGCTGCACACGGCGCCGACGCGCGGGTCCTGCGCGCGCAGCGCGGCGATCTCGGCACCGAGGTCGAAGTCCTGGATCTGGATGCGGACGCGGGCAGGCATGGCGCGATTGTCTCGCACGGCTACACTCGCGCCCCATGTTCGCCGCCCTCGCCTTCCTCGCCGCTCCGGCGGCCTGCTGCGCGAAAAAAGCGAACAAACCGCTGCTCGTCTGACCGGAGCCGCGGTTCCGTCGTCGGATGTGCGACGGAACCCCTGCCCTGCTGCTCGAGCTTCGCGCGCGCCTCCTTCGATGGCCGACCCCGCCGGTCCTGCCTTGTTCCATCGAAAGGATTGCCTGTGTCTTCTTCCCTTTTCTCCGGCCTGTGGATTCCGCTGGTCACGCCGTTCGGCGCGGCCGGCCAGGTCGACCATGCGGCACTGGCCGCGCTGGTGCGCGACCTGTGCGGCCGCGGCGTGGCCGGCTTCGTGCCCTGCGGCAGCACCGGCGAGGCCGCCGCGCTGACGGCCGAGGAGCAGCTGGCCGTGCTGGACACGACGCTGGCGTCGGCCAGCGGCCTGCCCGTGGTGATGGGCGTGGGCGGCTACCGCCTGGCCGGCGTGCTGGACGCGCTGCAAGCCGCCTGCACCCGGCCGGTGGCGGGCGTGCTGGTGGCCGCGCCGTACTACATCCGGCCCTCGCAAGACGGCCTGCGGGCTTGGTTCCGCGCACTGGCCGATGCCAGCCGCGTGCCGCTGGTGCTCTACGACATTCCCTACCGCACCGGCGTGCGGCTGGAGCTGTCCACCCTGCTGGCGCTGGCGGAGCACCCGCGCATCGTGGCCCTGAAGGACTGCGGCGGCGACGCCGCCAAGACGGCGGCGCTGATCGCCGATGGCCGGCTGGCCGTGCTGGCCGGCGAGGACGCGCAGATCTTCGGCAGCGTGGCGGCGGGCGCGGCCGGCGCCATCGCCGCCAGCGCGCACCTGCACACCGAGCGCTTCGCGCGCGTCATCGCACTGCTGCGCGACGGCGCGCTGCAGGAGGCGCGCACGCTGTGGCAGCCGCTGCTGCCCTGGGTGCAGGCCGTGTTCGAGGAGCCGAACCCGGGGCCGATCAAGGGCCTGCTGGCGCAGGCCGGGCGCATGTCGGGCACGCTGCGGGCGCCGATGACGCCGGCCTCCGGCGCGCTGCTGCAGCGCCTGCTCAGCCGCCCGTGACGGGTGGGAAGAACGCGGCCTCGGCGCCGTCGTGCAGCGGCGCGGAGGCCTCGCACATCTGCTGGTCCAGCGCCATGCGCACCGCGCGGCCGTGGGCCAGCAGCTCGGCGTAGCGGCCGCCGCGCGCCAGCAACTCGTCGCGCAGCGCGCCCAGCGTCGCGGCCTGCGTCTCGAGCTGCTCGTGGCCCAGGCCCAGGCCCTCGCGGATCGAGGCGAAATAGCGCACGGTCAGCTTCATCCCCACAGGTCCTCGAACGGCAGGAAGCGCACGCTGTCGCCGCGCGCGATCGGCTGGCCGGCCGGCGTGTCGACCAGGCCGTCGCCCCAGGCCACGGAGGTGAGCACGCCGGAGCCCTGGTTCGGGAACAGCTCCAGCGCGCCGTCGGCGTTGCGCCGGGCGCGCAGGAACTCGCGGCGCCGGTCGGCCCGCTTCCAGTCGAAGGCCGCGGGCAGGCGCACGGCCGCCGGTGCCAGCGCGGTGGCGCCCTGCAGCTTGAGCAGGAACGGCCGCACCAGCACCACGAAGGTGACCAGGCTGGACACCGGGTTGCCGGGCAGGCCGATGAAGTGGCAGGACGCGCCGTCGCCGGCGATGGCGCCGTAGGCGAAGGGCTTGCCGGGCTTGATCGCGATCTGCCACAGCTCCAGCCGGCCCAGGGCCTCCACGGCCGGCTTCACATGGTCCTCCTCGCCGACCGAGACGCCGCCGCTGGTCAGGATCAGGTCGTGGCCGCGCGCGGCCGCGCGCAGGGCCTCGCGGGTCGCGTCCAGCCGGTCGGGCACGATGCCCAGATCGCTCACTTCGCAGCCCA
This sequence comes from Pseudorhodoferax sp., assembly GCF_047601025.1. Lineage (NCBI taxonomy): Bacteria > Pseudomonadati > Pseudomonadota > Betaproteobacteria > Burkholderiales > Comamonadaceae > Pseudorhodoferax > Pseudorhodoferax sp. The sequence continues at coordinate 2,958,555 of NZ_JASGJZ010000001.1, read as the reverse complement.
GCCGCTGCAGCAGCGCGCGCAGGAAAAAGCGGTTGGAGTTGTAGATCGCGCCGGGACGCATCCGCGCCGGCGGCACCTCGCCCGGCATCACGAGTTCATCGCCGGTGGAGAACAGCGCCACGCGCGGACGCCGCGCGACCGGCAGCTCGGCCACGCCGATGCTGGCGGCCATGCCGAGCGCCGCCGGCGTGAGCCGCGTGCCGCGCGCCAGCACCACGGCGCCGCGCGCCACGTCCTCGCCGGCGCGGCGCACGGCCAGGCCCGGCGCGGGTTGGACGCGGATGCGCACGCGCCCGTCCTCCAGCGCGTCGCAGTCCTCCTGCATCACCACCGCGTCGGCGCCCGCGGGCAGCGGCGCACCGGTGAAGATGCGCGCCGCCGTGCCGGCCGCCAGCGCGGTGCCGACGTCGCCGGCCGCGATGCGCTGCGCCACCGGCAGCACGGTGCCGGCGGCCGGCACGTCGGCGCAGCGCACCGCGTAGCCGTCCATGGCGCTGTTGTCCAGCGGCGGCACCTGCAGTTCGGAGCGCAGGTCGGCCGCCAGCACGCGGCGGTCGGCCTCGAAGGTCGAGACGGTGTCCTGGCCGGCCAGCGGCGCGGCATAGCCCAGCAGCTGGGCCAGGGCCTGGTCCAGCGTCTTGAGCGCGGCGGCGGGATTGTTCATGGGCGTGCGTCGTCGGGGCGGTAGGCGAACAGGGCGGCATTGTCGGCCAGCCAGCGGGCCAGCGCCGCCGGGTCGTCCAGATCCAGCACCGGGCAGGCGGGCGGCGGCTGCAGGCCCCGAGGCGCGTCCGTGGCGACGGCGCGCACCTGCGGATCCGCGGGATAGCGCGCGGGCCGCGCGTCGCCGGCGCGGCGCACCTCGATGCGCGGCAGGTCCTCGTGCTTGAAGCCCTCGACCAGCACCCAGTCCACGCCGCGCCGCAGTTCGGCGATCAGGCCGTGCGCCGTGGGCGCCTGCCCGGCCGGGTACTCGCGCAGCAGCGCCAGGCGGTGGCTGGAGGCCACGATGACCTCCTGCGCGCCGGCCTGGCGGTGGCGCCAGCTGTCCTTGCCGGGCTGGTCGATGTCGAAGCCGTGGTGGGCGTGCTTGATGACCGAGACCGTCTCGCCGCGCGCCTTCAGCAGCGGGATCAGGCGTTCGATCAGCGTGGTCTTGCCGGCCCCCGAGTAGCCGGCGAAGCCGACGACCTTCACTCGGCGCAGTGCGCGGCGATGTAGGCCTTCACGGCCTCGGCATCCGCCGGCACGCGCACGACGCGGCGCGGCAGGTCCTCGATGCCGGCGAACCGGGCCGGGCGCTCCGGCGGGCGGCCCAGCGCCTCGACGATGGTCTCGGCGAACTTGATCGGCAGCGCCGTCTCCAGCACCACCATCGGCACGCCGGGCACTACATGCTCGCGCGCGACCTTCAGGCCGTCGGCCGTGTGCGTGTCGATCATCTGGCCGAAGCGCTGCCAGGTGTCGCGGATCGTCGCCAGCCGGTCGGCGTGCGTGCTCTTGCCGCTGGCGAAGCCGAAGCGCGCGGCGGCGTCGGCGAACACCGGGTCGGCGCCCAGGTCGAAGCGGCCGCCGCGCGACAGCTGCGCGCCGAACAGGTCGGCCGTGCGCGCGGCGTCGCGGCCCAGCAGGTCGAACACGAAGCGCTCGAAGTTGGAGGCCTTGGAGATGTCCATCGACGGGCTGGAGGTCTCGTGCGTGTCGGCGCTGCCGCGCACGCGGTACACGCCGGTGCGGAAGAACTCGTCCAGCACGTCGTTCTCGTTGGTGGCCACGACCAGCCGCGCGATCGGCAGGCCCATCATGCGCGCGACGTGGCCGGCGCAGACGTTGCCGAAGTTGCCGGAGGGGACGGTGAAGCCGACCGGCTCGCCGTCCTTGCGCGTCGCCTGGAAGTAGCCCGCGAAGTAGTACACCACCTGGGCCAGCAGCCGCGCCCAGTTGATCGAGTTGACCGTGCCGATGCGGTAGCGGCGCTTGAAGTCCAGGTCGTTGGACACCGCCTTGACGATGTCCTGGCAGTCGTCGAACACGCCGGCCACGGCCAGGTTGTGGATGTTGGCGTCCTGCAGGCTGAACATCTGCGCCTGCTGGAACGGGCTCATGCGGCCGTCCGGCGAGGTCATGAACACGCGCACGCCATGCTTGCCGCGCATCGCGTATTCGGCCGCGCTGCCGGTGTCGCCGCTGGTCGCGCCCAGGATGTTCAGTTGCTCGCCGCGGCGGCCCAGTTCGTACTCGAACAGGTTGCCGAGCAGCTGCATGGCCATGTCCTTGAAGGCCAGCGTGGGACCGTTGGACAGGGCCTCCAGGTACACACCGTCCTCGAGCGGGCGCAGCGGCACGATGGCGTCGGTGCCGAAGACCTCGCGCGTGTAGGTCTTCGCGCACAGCGCCTTCAGGTCGGCGGCGGGAATGTCGTCGATGTAGAGCGACAGGATCTCGCAGGCGAGCGCGGCGTAGCCCTGCTCGGCATGCACGCGGCGCAGCTCGGCCAGGCGGGCGGCGTCGATCCGCGGGTACTGCTCGGGCAGGTACAGGCCGCCGTCGGGCGCCAGGCCCTCGAGCAGGATGTCGCAGAACTTGCGGGGGGCGGCGCCGCCGCGGGTGCTGATGTAGTTCACGCTGTGTCGATCAGGACGAGGAAAAGGAAGCCGGATTGTCGTCGCGCAAGGCGGCGAGGTTCTCGGCATGGCGGTGCTGGTCGGGGAAGCGCTCCGCCAGCAACTCGTAGATCTGGATGGCCTCGGCACGCGCGGCGGCATCGCTCACGGGGGCGTTCGCCAAGTGGCGCAAAGCGGTGGCCAGGTCTTCCAGCGCCTGGGGCGTGCTCCCCAGGCGCTCCACCAGTTGCCGGCACAGCGCCAGGCTTTCCCGGTACGCGGCTTCGGCCTGCGTCCAGTCGCCCTGGGCCTGCGCCACCCGGCCGACGTTGTTCAGCGCGACCGACAGGTCCCGCAGCGACTCCGGGGTGCCGCCCAGCCGCTCCACCAGCTGCCGGCTCAGCGCCAGGCTTTCCCGGTACGCGGCGTCGGCCTGCATCCAGTCGCCCTGGGCCTGCGCCACCTGGCCGACGTTGTCCAGCGCGACCGACAGGTCCCGCAGCGACTCCGGGACGCCACCCAGCCGCTCCACCAGTTGCCGGCGCAGCGCCAAGCCTTCTTGGTACGCGGCGTCGGCCTGTGTCCAGTCGCCCTGGGCCTGCGCCACCCGGCCGACGTTGTCCAGCGCGACCGACAGGTCCCGCAGCGACTCGGGGGTGCCGCCCAGCCGCTCCACCAGTTGCCGGCTCAGCGCCAGGCCTTCCCGGTACGCGGCTTCGGCCTGCGTCCAGTCGCCCTGGGCCCGCGCCACCCGGCCGACGTTGTCCAGAGAGACCGACAGGTCCCGCAGCGACTCCGGGGTGCCGCCCAGCCGCTCCACCAGTTGCCGGCGCAGCGCCAGGCTTTCCCGGTGCACGGCGTCGGCCTGCGTCCAGTCGCCCTGCACCTCAGCCACCCAGCCGACGTTGTTCAGCGCGATCGACAGGTCCCGCAGCGACTCCGGGGTGCCGCCCAGCCGCTCCACCAGTTGCCGGCGCAGCGCCAGGCTTTCCCGGTGCACGGCGTCGGCCTGCGTCCAGTCGCCCTGGACCTGCGCCACCCAGCCGACGTTGTTCAGCGCGATCGACAGGTCCCGCAGCGACTCCGGGGTGCCGCCCAGCCGCTCCACCAGTTGCCGGCTCAGCGCCAGGCTTTCCCGGTGCACGGCGTCGGCCTGCGTCCAGTCGCCCCGGGCCTGCGCCACCCGGCCGACGTTGTTCAGCGCGATCGACAGGTCCCGCAGCGACTCCGGGGTGCCGCCCAGCCGCTCCACCAGTTGCCGGCGCAGCACCAGGCTTTCCCGGTACGCGGCTTCGGCCTGCGTCCAATCGCCCTGCACCTCAGCCACCCGGCCGACGTTGTTCAGCGCGACCGACAGGTCCCGCAGCGACTCCGGGGTACCGCCCAGCCGCTCCACCAGTTGCCGGCGCAGCGCCAGGCTTTCCCGGTACGCGGCTTCGGCCTGCGTCCAATCGCCCCGCACCTCAGCCACCCGGCCGACGTTGTTCAGCGCGATCGACAGGTCTCGCAGCGACTCCGGGGTGCCGCCTTGCCGCTCCACCAGCTGCCGGCTCAGCGCCAGGCCTTCCCGGTACGCGGCGCCGGCCTGTGCGCCCAGTCGCCCTGGGCCCGCGCCACCCGGCCGAGGTTGTCCAGCGCCATGTGGAGATCGCGCTGGTGCTCGTACGATGGGCCTTCATCGGCGCGCTGCCGCGCCGCGGCCAGCGCATGCACCGCCACGTGCCTGGCGTCCGCGGGGCGGCCCGCGGCGAGCAGTTCGACAGTAGCGCGCGCCGCCGTGGGCAGGTAGACGGCCGTTGCGGCGCCGTTCTGCAGACGCGCCCATTCTTCGTAGGCCGGCAAGGCCATGCTGGCGCTGGTGGTCGCCGTGGCCGAGGCCGGGGCACGTGCCGGCGGCGCCTCGGCCGGCGCGCCGCCTCGGGGTGCACGCAATTCGTCGCTGAGCGCCCGCACGTGCCAGAGATCGGGCGCGATGTTGCGCGCCTCGGCGCGGAAATCGGCCGGCAGCACCAGCACCAGCGGCCGCGCCAGGTCGCGCTCCAGCAGGAAGCGCCGCTCGTTCAGGCGCGCCAGGAACCGGCGGCGCGGCGTTCTCCGCCGGCTTGACGGCATCGACCGTCAACGGCAGCTGGGCATCCTCGCGCACCGAGGGCAGGCACAGCCGCACCAGCCGGAAGAATTCACGCAGGTCGCCGCCGGAACTCAGCGCCAGCTTGTCGAGCGCCTCCGCTTCGAAGATCTCGGTCCAGGCCGGGAACCTGGCCGTGACGACCTGGCGCAGCAAGGCCAGCCCAGCCGGATCGGGATCGCGGCTGCGGTCCTGGAAGATGTGCGTGCTGACCAGCCGCCGCGTGACCGCGCCCCCCATCAGCGAACCGGCACCTGCGGCCAGCACCGAGAGGTAAGGCGGAATCGTGTAGACGAGGTGCAGCAACGGAATCCTCAGGTGCTCCGCATGGCCGAAGAAGAGGTTGCGCACGCGCTCGTAGACGGCCATCGCCTCGTTGCCGACGCCCCGGATGCGCTCCACCGAATCGAGCAGCAGCACCACCTTGCGCTGCGGATCGCGCTCCTGCGCACGCACGTGCTGCACGCTCTCGGCCAGGAAATCGTGGGCGTCGCGCACCAGCTGGGCGACATGGCCGCGCGCCGCTTCCTGCACCTTCTTCTTGAAATCGGGGTCGTTCTTCAGCGCAGCCTTGATGTCCAGGCCCGGCAACTTGATTCCCAGCTCCTTGAACTCGACCTTGGTTGCGAGAAAGTCGCCCAGCCGATCCCAATAGCTGCGGTCGCCCGGCGCGCTGCCATAGCGGCGGTGCAGCTGCTCCGACATGGCCCCGGCGACGGACACCAGGAAGTCGCTGATCTCCACTTCCTTGGTCAGCAACATGAACTCGGACAGGTCGACGTAGAACACCGTCGCGCCGTCGTCCTCCACCAGCCGCTTCAGGCGCCTCAGCTCGGTGCTCTTGCCGGTGCCGCGCTGGCCCGTGAACAGGCAGACTCCGCCGCCGTCCTGCCAGCTGATCTCGGTCGCGATCTCCGCGATCACATCCGCACCGCCGTGCTGGTTGATCTGGGCCACGTACACGGGATCGTCCGGCTCCAGCACGCGGTCCGCCAAAGCGTTGTACAGCGTCTTGAGCTTGTGTTGGGTCGATCGATCGAGCGGCATGGTCGAAGATCCCGTGGAGGGGGCGCGCGGAAGCTTCAGTGCATCAGTTCAGCTCTTCCTTGCGGATCCGCGTGATCGGCGCCAGCACGGTCGGCAGCGCCTGCATCTTCGCGATCGCGGCGTCCATGCGCGCCTCCTGGCAGTCGTGCGTCAGGATGATCACGTCGGTCTGCGTCGAGCCCTCGCCGCCGACCTCGTCGGCCTCGCGCTGCAGCACCGCGTCGATGCTGATGCCGGCGTCGGCCAGCAGGCCGGTGACCTTGGCCAGCACGCCGGCCTGGTCGGCGACGCGCAGGCGCAGGTAGTAGCTGGTCACGACCTCGCCCATCGGCAGCACCTGCAGGTCGCTCAGCGCGTCGTGCTGGAAGGCCAGGTGCGGCACGCGGTGCTCGGGATCGGCCGTGTGCAGCCGCGTGATGTCCACGAGGTCGGCGATCACGGCGCTGGCCGTGGGCTCGCTGCCGGCGCCCTTGCCGTAGTACAGCGTGGTGCCGACGGCGTCGGCCTGCACGACCACGGCGTTCATCGCGCCCTCGACGTTGGCGATCAGGCGCTTGGCCGGCACCAGGCTCGGGTGCACGCGCAGCTCCACGCCGCGGTCGGTGCGCTTGGTGATGCCCAGCAGCTTGATGCGGTAGCCTAGTTGCTCGGCGTAGCGGATGTCCTGCGCCGACAGCCGGGTGATGCCTTCGACGTAGGCCTTGTCGAACTGCACCGGGATGCCGAAGGCGATGGCCGACATGATGGTGGCCTTGTGCGCGGCGTCCACGCCCTCGATGTCGAAGGTCGGGTCGGCCTCGGCATAGCCCAGGCGTTGCGCCTCCTTCAGCACCACGTCGAAGTCCAGCCCCTTGTCGCGCATCTCGGACAGGATGAAGTTCGTCGTGCCGTTGATGATGCCGGCGATCCACTGGATGCGGTTGGCCGTCAGGCCCTCGCGCAGCGCCTTGATGATCGGGATGCCGCCGGCGACGGCGGCCTCGAACGCGACGATCACGCCCTTGGCCTGGGCGGCCGCGAAGATCTCGGTGCCGTGCACGGCCAGCAGGGCCTTGTTGGCCGTGACCACGTGCTTGCCGGCGGCGATGGCCTCCAGCACCAGCTGCCGCGCGATGCCGTAGCCGCCGATCAGCTCGACCACGATGTCGATCGAGGGATCGGCGATCACCGCGCGCGCGTCGGCCACCACCTTGGCGCTGTCGCCCACGAGTTCGCGCGCGCGCTCGACGTTCAGGTCGGCCACGGCCACGATCTCGATGCCGCGGCCGGCGCGGCGCCGGATTTCCTGCTGGTTGCGTGCCAGAACCTTGAATACGCCGCTGCCGACGGTGCCGATGCCCAGAAGGCCGACCTGGATGGGTTTCATGCGAGTGCCGCCTGGGCGGAAGAGGAAGAAGAGGAAGAAACCGGCGCCCCTGTGGCGTGGCGCTTGCGGTAGTGCTCGAGGAAGCTCGCGATGCGGCCGATGGCCAGCCGCAGGTCGTCCTCGTGCGGCAGGAACACGATGCGGAAATGGTCCGTCGCCGGCCAGTTGAAGCCGGTGCCCTGAACCAGCATCACCTTGGTTTCCTGCAGCAGTTCGAGGATGAACTGCTGGTCGTCCTCGATCGGATAGATCTTGGGGTCCAGCCGCGGAAACATGTACAGCGCGGCGCTGGGCTTGACGCAGCTGACGCCCGGGATCGCGGTGATCAGCTCGTAGGCCAGATCGCGCTGGCGGCGCAGCCGGCCGCCCTCGCCCACCAGGTCGTTGATGCTCTGGTAGCCGCCCAGCGCGGTCTGGATCGCCCACTGGCCCGGCACGTTGGCGCACAGCCGCATGTTCGAGAGCATGTTCAGGCCCTCGATGTAGTCGCGCGCGGGCCGCTTGTCGCCCGAGACCACCAGCCAGCCGGCGCGGTAGCCGCAGGAGCGGTAGCTCTTGGACAGCGAGTTGAAGGTCAGCGTCAGCACGTCGTCCGACAGGCTGGCGATGGCCGTGTGCTTGTTGCCGTCGTACAGCACCTTGTCGTAGACCTCGTCCGCGAAGATCACCAGGCCATGCTCGCGCGCGATTCCGACCAGGGACTCGAGCAGTTCGTCGGAATACAGCGCGCCGGTCGGGTTGTTCGGGTTGATGACCACGATGCCCTTGGTGTGCGGCGTGATCTTGGCGCGGATGTCCTCCAGGTCCGGCATCCAGCCGTTGGCCTCGTCGCAGCGGTAGTGCACCGGCGTGCCGCCGGACAGGCTCACGGCGGCGGTCCACAGCGGATAGTCGGGCGCCGGCAGCAGCAGTTCGTCGCCGGTGTCCAGCAGCGCATTGGTGGCCATCACGATCAGCTCGCTGGCGCCGTTGCCCAGGTAGATGTCGTCCAGCGTGACGCCCTTGACGCCCTGCTTCTGCGTCTCGTGCATGACGGCCTTGCGCGCCGCGAAGATGCCCTTGCTGTCCGAGTAGCCGGCCGAGTTCGGCAGGTTGCGGATCATGTCCTGCTGGATTTCCTCGGGCGAATCGAAGCCGAACACCGCCAGGTTGCCGATGTTGAGCTTGATGATCTTCTGGCCTTCTTCCTCCATCTGGCGCGCCGCGTCCATGATCGGGCCGCGGATGTCGTAGCAGACGTTGGAAAGCTTGGCGGATTTCTGGACGGTCTTCATGGGTCTCCCTCGTGGACTCTCAAGAAGCCCGGGATCGAAGCGAAAACCTATAATTTGACCACAGTTCGCGGCCTGCACGGGCCTTTTCGCGCCCTCTACCGCATCCTCCTTCCATGAAGCTGCAGCCCGACAAATCCGACGTCCAGACCATCACCGCCCAGGGGCCGGGATGGATCCGTGTGCAGGCCGACCGCATCGACCACAGCGCGCTGATCGGCTCGCGCGGCCAGCGCATCGCATGGCCGTGCACGCGCTTCGAGGACCTCGGCCCCGAGCACTTCGCGCAGCTCGTGGAACTCGGCAGCGAGGTCGTCATCTTCGGCAGCGGCCTGCGGCTGCGCTTTCCGCAGCCGGCCTGGCTGCGGCCGCTGATCGCCCGGCGCATCGGCCTGGAAACCATGGACACGGCCGCCGCCTGCCGCACCTACAACATCCTCGCGCAGGAGGGCCGGGACGTGATCGCCGCCCTGCTGCTCGAAACGGAGGCCTGACGCCGCCGCGCATGCGTCCGGATCCTGCGCCGAAGAGCGCAGAAAGTCGCATTTCAGGGTAAAATCAAGGGTTGCCGCAGGGGCCGCTACGCTACTTTTTTCCGCAAGTGCGCGCAGTCGGCGCAGTTGGATGTGTGCGGCCGCCGACCACTCTACGACTCCCGAGACTCAACCACATGGCGATCGTTGTCAACAAACCCATTCCTGAATTCGAAGCCAACGCCACGGGCGGCGTGAGGGTCACCAACAGCTCTCACCTGGGCCAGGTCCTGATCCTGTACTTCTACCCCAAGGACAACACGCCCGGTTGTACCACCGAAGCCATGCAGTTCCGGGACAAGTACAAGGATTTCGTGAAAGCCGGGGCCACGGTGTTCGGCGTCTCGCGCGACAACATGAAATCGCACGACGAGTTCAAGGCCAAGCTGGAACTGCCGTTCGAGCTGATCGCCGACACCGAGGAAAAGATGTGCCACATGTTCGGCGTGGTCAAGAACAAGATCATGTACGGCAAGAAGGTCAAGGGGATCGAGCGCAGCACCTTCCTGGTCGGGCCGGACGGCACGCTGCAGGCCGAGTGGCGCGGCCTGAAGGTGCCGGGCCACGTGGACGAGGTGCTCAAGGCCGTCAAGGAGCTCAAGAAGCCGGCCTGAACACCGCCCCGCGCACAGGCGGGAACGGTCGCATGGCTCATGCATAATGGGCCGATGCCTGTCGGAGCATTCCGCGCATTCCCTCGAAAAGCCGCCCTGGCGACCGGGCGGCTTTTCTGCTTCTTGCCCTCCTCCGGAACCACGACGCCCCATGCCTCTGCCTCCGCCTCCTGCCAAGCGCGCCGCCACCCTGTCGCCTGATGCCTTCGACGCGCCCGCGCGCGCGACCTCGAAACCGGCACGCGTCGCCCGCGCGAAGTTCGCGGAGCAGCCGGCCGATGCATCGGCGCAGGTGGCGCGCGAAGCCCAGGCGGAGCGCAGCGTACCCGCGCTGCGCGAGGCGGAATCGGTCGACGCCCCGGTGATGCGCGAGCAGCCCGCCGCGCCCGCGGCCCGCGCACGCCGCAACGCCGTGCCCGACGCGCCGCCGCCCGCGCGCGAAAGCAGCCGCCGGCGCCCCGCCGCCCGGGCCGAGGGCCCGGCCAAGCTGTTCGTGCTCGACACCAACGTGCTGATGCACGACCCGATGTGCCTGTTCCGCTTCGAGGAGCACGACATCTACCTGCCGATGATCGTGCTGGAGGAGCTCGACGGCCACAAGAAGGGCATGAGCGAGGTCGCGCGCAACGCGCGGCAGTCCAGCCGCACGCTCGACGCGCTGGCCGGCACGCCGAACGCCGACATCGGCGCCGGCCTGCCGCTGGACGCCACCGGCCACCGCGAGGCCGGCGGCAAGCTGTTCTTCCAGACCCGCCCGCTGGACGACGTGCTGCCCAAGGGCCTGCCGCAGGGCAAGGCCGACAACCAGATCCTCGGCGTGGTCGAGGCGCTGCGCCGCGAGCACGCGCCGCGCGAGGTCGTGCTGGTGTCCAAGGACATCAACATGCGCGTCAAGGCCAAGGCCCTGGGCCTGGCCGCCGAGGACTACCAGAGCGACAAGACGCTGGAGGACGGCGAGTTCCTGTACTCCGGCGCGCTGGCGCTGCCGGCCGACTTCTGGTCCAAGCACGGCAAGACGATCGAGAGCTGGCAGCAAGGCCAGCACACCTTCTACCGCATCGCCGGCCCGATCGTGCCGAACCTGCACATCAACCAGTTCGTCTACTTCGAGGCGCCGGGCGAGCCCAGCCTGTACGCGCGCGTGACCGAGATCCGCGCCAAGACGGCGGTGCTGAAGACGCTGAAGGACTACAACCACCTGAAGAACGCCGTCTGGGGCGTGACCACGCGCAACCGCGAGCAGAACTTCGCGATGAACCTGCTGCTGGACCCGGAGATCGACTTCGTCACGCTGACCGGCAATGCCGGCACCGGCAAGACGCTGATGGCGCTGGCCTCGGGCCTCACACAGGTGCTGGACGACCGCCGCTACACCGAGATCATCATGACCCGCGCCACCGTCAGCGTGGGCGAGGACATCGGCTTCCTGCCCGGCACCGAGGAGGAGAAGATGGGCCCCTGGATGGGCGCGCTGGACGACAACCTCGAGGTGCTGGCCAAGACCGAGACCAGCGCCGGCGAGTGGGGCCGCGCGGCCACCAACGAGCTGATCCGCTCGAAGATCAAGATCAAGAGCATGAACTTCATGCGCGGCCGCACCTTCCTGAACAAGTACGTGATCATCGACGAGGCGCAGAACCTCACGCCCAAGCAGATGAAGACGCTGATCACGCGGGCCGGCCCCGGCACCAAGATCGTCTGCATGGGCAACCTGCAGCAGATCGACACGCCCTACCTGACCGAAGGCTCCTCGGGCCTGACCTTCGCGGTCGACAAGTTCAAGGGCTGGCCGCACAGCGGCCACATCACGCTGGCCCGCGGCGAACGGTCGCGGCTGGCGGACTTCGCCAGCGAAGTGCTGTGATCAGGCGTCGAGCCTGAGGCCCTTGGGCAGCGGGAACTTCAGCGTTTCCTGCACGCCGTCCATCTTGCGCACGGCCTGCGCGCCCAGCGCGCGCAGGCGCGCGATCACCTGCTGCACCAGTACGTCCGGCGCCGAGGCGCCGGCCGTCAGGCCCACGCGCGGCCGGCCGTCGAACCATTCGGGCCGCAGTTCGTCGGCGCTGTCGACCATGTAGCTCTCGGTGCCGAGCTTCTTCGCCAGTTCGCGCAGCCGGTTGCTATTGGAACTGGTCGGGCTGCCGACCACGATCAGGATGTCGACCTGCGGCGACAGGATCTTCACCGCGTCCTGCCGGTTCTGCGTAGCGTAGCAGATGTCCTGCTGCTTGGGCTCGCGCACGTTGGGAAAGCGCGCGCGCACGGCCGCGGCGATCTCGGCCGCGTCGTCCACCGACAGCGTGGTCTGCGTGACCACGGCCAGCCGTTCGGTCTGCGCCGGCTGCACGTGGGCCACGCCCTCCACGTCCTCGACCAGGTGGATGCCGCTGTCGAGCTGGCCCATCGTGCCCTCGACCTCGGGATGCCCCTTGTGGCCGATCATGATGAACTCGTAGCCTTCGCGGTGCAGCTTGGCGACCTCGACGTGCACCTTGGTGACCAGCGGGCAGGTCGCGTCGAAGATGCGGAAGCCCCGGCGCTCGGCCGCACGCTGCACCGCCCGGCTGACGCCGTGGGCCGAAAACACCAGCGTCGCCCCTGGCGGCACCTCGTCGAGCTCCTCGATGAAGATCGCGCCGCGCGACTTCAGGTCGCCGACGACGTAGGTGTTGTGCACGATCTCGTGGCGCACGTAGATCGGCGCGCCGAACTTGGCCAGCGCGCGCTCGACGATCTCGATCGCCCGGTCCACCCCGGCGCAGAAGCCGCGCGGCTCGGCCAGGACGATCTCGCTGACGCCCGCCATCAGAGCACTCCGATCAACTGGACCTCGAAGGTCACGGGCTGGCCTGCCAGCGGATGGTTGAAGTCGAACTGCACGGCCGTGTCCTTCACCCCGATGACGGCGCCGGCGTAGCTGCCCAGCCCGTCCGGCGTGGGGAATTGCACCACGTCGCCGAGCGCGTACCGCTCGTCCGGATCGCCCAGCTGCGCCAGCAGGCTGCGCGCGACCCACTGCTGCATCTCGGGATTGCGCTCGCCGAACGCGGCGCCGGCGGGCAGCTCGAACCGCGCGTGCGTGCCCTCGGCCAGGCCCAGCAGGTGCTCCTCCACGGCCGGCGACAACTCGCCCGCGCCCAGCGACAGCGTGGCCGGCTTGCCACCGAAGGTGTTGATGAGGTCGCCGCCCGGACCGGCGAGCCGGTAGTGCAGCGTCAGGAAGGAGCCGGGGCGCACCACGGGCGCGGCGGCGGAATCTGCGGTCATGGGAGCCTCGATAAACTGGCCGCCATTGTAAAAACCCGGCCCGTCCGCCCCGCCATGGCGCTGAAAGACCTTCCCCTGGACACCCAGCCGCGCGAGAAGCTGCTGGCGCGCGGACCGCAGGCGCTGGCCGATGCCGAACTGCTGGCGCTGCTGCTGCGCACCGGCATCCAGGGCAAGAGCGTGCTGCAGATGGCCGGGGAGCTGCTCGCGCCGCCGCCGCAGGGCTTCGGCGGCCTGGCCGGCCTGCTGCACGCGACGGCCGCCGACCTGGGCCACATCAAGGGCCTGGGCCCGGCCAAGCGCGCCGAACTCGTGGCCGTGCTCGAACTCGCGCGCCGCGCGCTGGCCGAACGGCTGCGCGCGCGCCCGCTGTTCGATGCGCCGCAGCAGGTCAAGGACTATCTGCAGCTGCAGCTCGGCAGCCGACCGCACGAGATCTTCGCGGTGATGTTCCTGGACGCGCAGCACCGCCTCGTGGCGCTGGAGGAGCTGTTCCGCGGCTCGCTGACGCAGGCCAGCGTCTACCCGCGCGAGGTCGTCGTGCACGCGCTGGCGCACCAGGCCGCCGCCGTGATCCTGGCGCACAACCATCCCAGCGGCAGCGCCGAGCCTTCGCGCGCCGACGAACTGCTGACGCAGCGGCTCAAGGCCGCGCTGGCGCTGGTGGACATCCGCGTGCTGGACCACGTGGTCGTCGCGCCCGGCCAGGCCGTCTCGCTGGCCGAACGGGGGCTGCTGTGAAGGCCCGCTCGCTGCACGACCTGGGCGCCATCCGCCGCCACCTGGCCGAGCAGCAACGCCTGGCGGCCGAACAGGCCGCCGCCCGCGAGGCCGCCGCGCGCCGCGCCGAGGCCGGGCGCACGCTGTTCGCCCGCGCGGCCGGCCCGGTGCAGCCGCTGCGCCAGCCGGCGCGCGTGCGCCTGGCGCCGGAGCCGCCGCCGCCGGTCCCGGTGCAGCAGCGGCTCGACGAACAGCGCGTGCTGCGGGAAAGCCTGAGCGACGAGTTCGACGCCACCACGCTGCTGGACGTGGACGACGCGATGAGCTTCCGCCGCCCCGGCATCGGCCTGGACGTGACGCGCCGGCTGCGCAAGGGCGAATGGAGCATCCAGCGCGAGATCGACCTGCACGGCCTGCGCCGCGACGACGCGCGCGAAGCGCTGTCGGCCTTCGTGCGCGAGGCGCACCGCCAGGGCCTGCGCTGCCTGCGCGTGGTGCACGGCAAGGGCCTGGGCTCGCCCGGCCGCGTGCCGGTGCTCAAGTCGCGCGTGCAGGGCTGGCTGGTCCAGAAGCAGGAGGTCCTGGCCTTCGTGCAGGCGCGCGCCGACGAAGGCGGCGCCGGCGCGCTGGTGGTGCTGCTGAAGCCGGCGAACTGAGCGTCAGACGCTGTGCACGGGTCGATCGCGCCCTCGACAGGCCACGGGCGCAGGCACAGGCCGCCACCCTGGCTTCTCAGCCCGCGCCGCCGGCCTCGTCCAGGATGGACTGCGCCAGCAGCGCGATCGGCTTGTCGACCATCTTGCCGTCCACGGTGATGGCACCCAGCGGCCCCGCGGCCAATGCCGCGACCACGCGGCGCGCCCAGGCCACCTCGGCCTCGGTCGGCGCGAAGCCGGCGTGCACGCCGGCCACCTGCTTCGGATGGATGCACAGCTTGGCACCGAAGCCGAAGCGGCGCGAACGGCGCACGTCGGACTCCAGCTGCGCCGCGTCGTCGATCGCCACCGACACGCCGTCGATCGGCGCGCGGATGCCCGCCAGCCGCGACACCAGCACCAGCTGCGTGCGCACGCCGTTCATCTCCTCGCCCTCGCCCTGGATGCCGGAGTCGGACATGAAGTCCACCGAGCCGAAGGCCAGGCGCAGCACGCGCGGCACGCGCGCGATGGCCTGGGCCTCGAACCAGCCGGCCACGGTCTCCACCAGCGGAATCAGCCACTGGTCCTCGCGCAGCCGGCCGGCCAGCTGCGCCAGGCCCTGGGCGTCCTGCGCCTTGGGCACCATCAGGCCGCGCAGCATGGGCGCGTCCAGCAGGCTGCAGTCCTCGGCGTGCCAGGGCGTGTCGGCCGGGTTGATGCGCACCCAGACCGGCGTCTTCGCCTGCGCCAGCCATTGGCGCACGGCCTCGCGCGCCTGCGGCTTGCGCTCGGGCTGCACGGCGTCCTCCAGGTCCAGGATCACGCCGTGGGCGCCGCTGGCCAGGGCCTTGTCGAAACGCTCGGGCCGGTCGCCGGGCACGAACAGATAGCTGCGTTCTTGCATCGATGAGTCTCCTTGGTCGAAAAAACTTCAGCCGCGGCCGGCACCCGCCGCGCGCGCAGCAGCAGCACGACGCAGCACAGCGCCGTCGGCACGGCCATTGCGGGATAGCCCGCGCGGTGGCTCTGGAACAGGCTCGAGAGGCCACCGAGCATCGGCAGTCCCAGTACCACGCCGAAAAAGGTGAAGACGAGCGTACCACCGGTGGCCGCGCCGGCCATTCCCCGGGGCACCTGGCGTGCCACCTCGGCCAGGTCCACGCCGTTCCAACCCACCGCCGAGGCACCGACCACCACCACCGGCACCGGCACCAGCGCCGGTGGCAGGCCGGCCACCAGTACCACCGGTCGCCCGCTGCTGGCTGCCAGCATCGCAGCCAGCACCGCCCCCATGCGGCGCGCGTCCAGCATGCGGGCGGCCACCCAGCCCCAGAGGATGCGGCCGACCACGCCGCCGAGCGGCGCGACCGACAGCACCAGCCCGGCTTCGTCCAATCCGTAGGCCAGCCTCTCGTGCAGAGAGATCGCGAGGTAAGTCGTCAGCGACAGCCGCACCAGAACGCATGGACCGCAGGGACAGCTGGATTGACCCGCGCAGCACCGCATGTGCACACTGCGGGGCCGCACCGACGCGGACCGGCGCGGCCGGAACCACCCCACAGGACACTTCATAGGACAGAGATGCGAGAACGTCATGCCATCGCGGCCATCGGCCATTCGCCGCAGGAAAGGCGGCGCCTGCACGAGGACGGTGGCGCCGGCGCCGCCCGCCGCCCTGCATGAGCGCGCCGCCAGACACCCCGGTCGTGCTGCTGTTGCCGGGCCTGCTGTGCGACGAAGCCGTCTGGCGCGCCCAGCGCGCAGCGCTGGCCGGAACCGAATGCGTGGTGCCACGCTACGGCTTGGCCGGCTCCATCGGCGAGATGGCGCGCATCGCGCTGTCGGCCACCGACGCGCCGCGCCTGGCGGTCGCCGGCCATTCGATGGGCGGGCGCGTCGCGCTGGAGATGGCCCGCATCGCGCCCGAACGGATCCAGCGCGTGGCGCTGCTCGACACGGGTATGGATCCCCTGGCCGCCGGGGAGGCCGGCGCCCGGGAGGTCGCCGGGCGCCAGGCACTGCTGCAGACGGCGCGCAGCCGGGGCATGCGCGCCATGGGCCTGGAATGGGCGCGCGGCATGGTCCACCCCGACCACCTGGACACGCCGGTGTTCGCGGACATCCTGGCCATGATCGAACGCCGGACCCCGGACGAGTTCGCGGCGCAGATCGATGCGCTCGTCCTCCGGCCGAACGCGCGCGGAGTGCTGGCCGCCCTGCGCTGCCCGACGCTGCTGGCTTGCGGCCGGCAGGACCTCTGGAGCCCGCTGGCGCGCCACGAGGAAATGCAGCGGCTGTGCCCGGCGGCGCGGCTGTGCGTGATCGAGCACAGCGGCCACATGACCACGATGGAGCAGCCGGCGGCCGTCTCGGCGCTGCTGCGCGAATGGCTGTCCGGCTGAGCCCGGCGGCCGTGCGCCGGCAGGCCCGCCGCCCCCAGGTGCATTCGCCGCCATCGCCTGGGTCTGCCGCCCTCCGCGCTTCGCCCTCCGCGCTGCGCCCTCTGCGCTTCACCCTCTGCGCTTCACCCGCCGCGTTTCACCCTCGACGCCTCGCCCGCTGCGCTCATCCGCCGCGTTCAAATCCGACCAGGTCCGCCCCACCATGCAACTGCAGGACGTTCTGTATACCCAGGGATTCGGCACGCGCCGGGTCTGCGCCGGCCTGATCCAGCAGGGCCACGTGGCCGTCCACGACGGCACCGGCGGCCTGCAGCCCTGCACCGACCCGGCGCGCGAGTTCGCGCCGCAGGGCCTGCGCCTGCGGGTCCAGGGGCAGGACTGGGAATACTTCGAGAAGGCCTACGTGCTGCTGCACAAGCCCGCCGGCACCGAATGCTCGCACCGGCCCTCTGCCCATCCCAGCGTCTACACGCTGCTGCCGGCGCCGCTGCGCCAGCGCCCGCAGCGCGGCGCGCTGCAGGGCGTGCAGGCGGTCGGCCGGCTGGACCAGGACACGACCGGCATGCTGCTGCTGAGCGACGACGGCCAGTTCATCCACCGCATGACCTCGCCGCGCAAGGAGGTGCCCAAGGTCTACGAGGTCGCCGTGCGCCATCCGCTGGACGACCGGCAGCTCGACGCGCTGCGGCGTGGCGTGGTGCTGAACGACGACCCGCGGCCCGTGGCGACGGCAGCGGCCGAGGTCGTCGATGCCGACGGCCCGGCGCTGCACCTGCGGCTGACGCTGACCAGCGGCAAGTACCATCAGGTCAAGCGCATGCTGGCGGCGGTCGGCAACCGGGTCGAGGCCCTGCACCGCTCGCGCATCGGCGCGCTGGCGCTGCCGGAAGGCCTGGCGCCCGGCCAGTGGTGCTGGCTGAGGGCGCCGGATCTGGCGGCGCTCGCGGCCGCCTCCTGACCGGCGGCCGCGGGGCGGCGGCGGGCGGCGGATGGGCACGGCTACACTTGCGCGCTTGTTCTGAAGGGCATCGTGAAGTTGTCGTCGTCGCTCCGAGGCCGGTTCTTCGCCGCGCTGCTTGCCGCCTCGCTCCCGCTTTCCGTGTACGCGCAGCGCCCGCCGGTCTTCGTGCTGAACTCCCTGGATGCCTCGGTCAGCGTGATCGATCCGGCCTCCTGGCAGGAGGTGAACCGCATCACCACGGGCAAGGAGCCGCACCACCTGTACCTGACGCCCGACGAGAAGTCGCTGATCGTCGCGAATGCGCTGGGCAATTCGCTGACCTTCATCGATCCGCGCACGGCCGAGGTGCAGCGCGTGGTGCGCGACATCGTCGACCCCTACCACCTGCGCTTCTCGCCCGACATGCGCTGGCTGGTGACCGCCGCCAACCGCCTCGACCACATCGACCTGTACCGCTGGAACGGGCAGGACCTGCAGCTGGTGCGGCGCGTGCCGACCGGCAAGACGCCCAGCCACCTGTGGATCGACCGTCGCAGCACCACGGTGTATTCGTCGATGCAGGACAGCAACGAGCTCGTCGCGCTGGACCTGGCGACGCAGAGCGTGCGCTGGCGCGTGCGCACCGGCGAGATGCCGGCCGACGTCTTCGGCACGCCGGACGACCGGCACCTGCTGGTCGGGCTGACCGGCAGCGACAGCGTGCAGGTGTTCGACGTCTCCGGCAAGGAACCGCGTGCCGTCAAGCTCATCAAAACCGGCAATGGCGCCCACGCCTTCCGCAGTGCCGGGGACGGGCGCCACGTCTTCGTCAGCAACCGCGTGGCCAACACCATCAGCAAGATCGACCTGCAGAGCCTCGACGTCGTGGCCACCTACCCGGCGCCGGGCGGGCCCGACTGCATGGAACTGTCGGCCGACGGGCGGCTGCTGTATTTCACGTCGCGCTGGGCCCGCAAGCTCAGCGTACTCGACCTGCAGAGCGGGCAACTCCTGCAGGTCAAGGTCGGTCGGTCGCCGCACGGCGTCTGGACGCTGGACCATGCCGCGCGCTGATGCCCGCGCCCCGTTCGCCCGCACTGCGCTGGCACTCGGCCTGCTGGTCGCCGCCGCCGGCAGCGCGGCGGCGACCTGCCCCCGCCCGCTGTACCTGACCTTCGACACCGGCCACATGGGCGTGGCGCCGCTGGTGGCCGAGGTGCTGCGCCGGCAGGACGTGCGCGTGACCTTCTTCGCCGCCAACGAGGCCACGCAGCAGGGCGACGGCAGCCTGGGAGGCGCCTGGGCGCCCTGGTGGCGCGAACGCGCCCGCGAGGGCCATGACTTCGCCTCCCATACCTTCGACCACGTGTACTGGAGCGCCGACGTCGCGCCGGCGCGCGACGGCTCGCCACGCTTCCGCGTGCGCGCCTCGGCCGGCCCGCACGTGGGCCAGACCCGGCTGTTCAGTGCCGCGCAGTACTGCGAGGAGATCGCCCGCTCGGCCCGGCGGCTCGAGGAGATCACCGGCCAGCCCGCCCTGCCGCTGTTCCGTGCGCCCGGCGGCCGCACCTCGCCAGCGCTGCTGGCCGCCGCGCGCGCCTGCGGCTATGCGCACGTGGGCTGGGCGCCGGCCGGCTTCCTGGGCGACGAACTGCCGAGCGAGCGCTATCCCAACGCCGAGCTGCTGGCCAAGGCCCTGCGCGACATCCGCCCCGGCCAGATCCTGATGGCCCACCTGGGCATCTGGTCGCGCAAGGACCCGTGGGCGCCGGCCGTGCTCGAACCGCTGATCGAGGGACTCAAGGCCAAGGGCTTCTGCTTCGCGACGCTGCGCGAGCACCCCGAGTTCGCCAAGTGGATCGCGGCGCACAAGGACGAGCTGCCGTGGAGCCGCTGACCGACCTGTTCGGCGCCGCCCAGCAGTGGCTGTTCGAGACCGTGGTGCAGCCGCTGGTGTTCGCCGCGGGGCTGGGCGGCTGGGTGGAGGACGCCTTCGTCGGCACCGGCTGGCTGCTGGTGGGCCTGGTGCAGATCGCCGTGATGCTGCTGGTGATCGGCCCGCTGCAGCGGCTGCGGCCGGTCGAGCCGGTGCGCGACCGCGCCGCCATCCGCACCGACATCCTGTACACGCTGGTGCACCGGCTGGGCCTGTTCCGGCTGGCGCTGTTCTTCACGCTGGAGCCCTGGACGGACAGCCTGTTCGGCTGGCTGCGCGTGGCCGGCCTGCCGGCCTGGCAGCTGGACGACCTGTGGCCGGGCGTGACCGACGTGCCCTGGGTCAGCCTGCTGCTGTACCTGGTGCTGTTCGATTTCGTGGACTACTGGATCCACCGCGGCCAGCACGGCATGCGCTGGTGGTGGAGCCTGCACGCGCTGCACCACTCGCAGCGCCAGATGACGATGTGGAGCGACAACCGCAACCATCTGCTGGACGACCTGCTGCGCGACGCGATCCTGGTCGTGGTGGCGCAGCTGGTCGGCGTCGGGCCGGGGCAGTTCGTCGCCATCGTCGCGCTGACGCAGCTGTCCGAGAACTTCCACCATGCCAACCTGCGGCTGTGGTTCGGCCGCGTCGGCGAGCGGCTGTGGGTCAGCCCGCGCTTCCACCGGCGGCACCACGGCATCGGCATCGGCCACGAGGCGCAGCAGGCGCGACGTCGCCGCGCCGCCGGGCCACTCCAAGGCGCAGCAGCCCCCTCGGCGGGCAGCGCGGCACACGACGTGGCAAGCGTGGGGGCCAACCGTCTCGGCGGCGTGAATTTCGGCGTGCTGCTGCCCTGGTGGGACATGCTGTTCGGCACGGCCGACTTCACGCTGCGCTACGACCCGACCGGCATCCGCGACCAGGTCGAACCGGGCCCGCGCGGCCTGCGCGACTACGGCCGCGGCTTCTGGTCCCAGCAGTGGCGCGGGCTGCTGCGCTTGTTCGGGCGGGCCTGACGCGCCAGCCCGCGGGAGTATCCTCAAGCCATGCGTTTGCTGCTTGATTCCTTCTGGCGCGCGGCGGCCTACTGCCTGCATCCGCGCGTGATCGCGCTGTCCATCCTGCCGCTGGTGCTCATGGCCGTGCTGGCGCTGGGGCTGGGCTATTTCTTCTGGGAATCCACGATCGCCTGGACGCGCGCCTGGCTGAGCGGCTGGCCCTGGTTCGGCACCGTCATGGGCTGGCTGCAGGGCTGGGGCCTGGGCGAGGTCCAGACGCTGATCGCGCCGCTGCTGGTGGTGGCGCTGGTCACGCCGGTGGTGGTGGTGCTGTCGCTGCTGCTGGTGGCCTCGCTGGTCACGCCCTCGGTCGTGTCGCTGGTCGGCGAACGGCGCTTCCCGCACCTGGACAAGCGCCGTGGCGGCTCCTTCGCCGGCAGCCTGTTCGGCGCGCTCTGGGCCACGGTGGTGGCGCTGGCGGTGCTGGTGCTGTCGATCCCGCTGTGGCTGGTACCACCGCTGGTGCTGGTGCTGCCGCCGCTGATCTGGGGCTGGCTGACCTACCGCGTGATGTCCTACGACGTGCTGGCCGAGCATGCCAGCAAGCCCGAGCGCGTGGCCCTGATGCGCGAGCACCGCGTGATGCTGCTGGTGCTGGGCGTGCTGACCGGCTACCTGGGCGCCGCGCCGGCGCTGGTCTGGGCCTGGGGCGCGCTGGCCATCGTGCTGGCACCGGTGCTGGTGCCGCTGGCGATCTGGCTGTACACGCTGGTGTTCGCATTCTCGGCGCTGTGGTTCACCCACTACGCACTGGCGGCGCTGCAGGCCATGCGCATGGCGGAAGCCGCCGACGTGCGGGCCGTCGAGCCGCCCGCCTCCGCCCCGGCGACCGAGCTGCTGGTGGAGCAGGGCCCGGCCGGTTCCCCCTCCTCCACCTCCGCCTATGTCCCTCTGCCTCCCCCCTGAAGTACCGCCCCGGGCCATCGGCCTGGTCATCATCGGCGACGAGATCCTGTCCGGCAAGCGCGCCGACAAGCACCTGGCCAAGGTCATCGAGCTGCTCGCCGCGCGCGGCCTGCAGCTGGCCTATGCCGACTACGTCGGCGACGTGCCCGAACGCATCACCGCCACGCTGGAGCGCGCCTTCGGCAGCGGCGACCTGGTGTTCAGCTGCGGCGGCATCGGCGCCACGCCCGACGACCACACCCGCCAGTGCGCCGGCCGCGCGCTGGGCCGCCCGCTGGTGCTGCATCCCGAGGCCGAGGCGCTGATCCGCGAGCGCATGCGCGACGTGGCGCGCGAGCAGGGCCTGCCCTACGAGCCCGAGCGGCCGGACAACCTGCACCGGCTGAACATGGGCGTGTTCCCCGAGGGGGCCGCCATCATCCCCAACCCCTACAACAAGATCCCGGGCTTCAGCCTGGGCCACGTGCACTTCGTGCCCGGCTTCCCGGTCATGGCCTGGCCGATGATCGAATGGGTGCTGGACACCCGCTACCGGGCCTTGTTCGCCCAGGCAGCCTGGGCCGAACGCTCGGTCATCGTCTACGGCGCCATGGAATCCGCGCTGGTGCCGCTGATGGAAGCCATCGAGCGCGAGCATCCCGGCGTGCTGGTGTTCAGCCTGCCCAGCGTCGACCACCCGGAGCACGGCCACCACATCGAGCTCGGCGTGAAGGGCGCCGCTGCGGCCGTCGCGCCCGCCTATGCGGAACTGCTCGCCGGCCTGCGCGCGCACGGCCTGCCGCTCGGCCCCGAACTGGTGCGTTGAGCGTGCATCGATCTGGTGCGCAACCAGGATCGCACCATTGATGTGCGGAATCGTCCGCCTGAGCAGTAGGATGCGCGGTCTGCCGCCCGTGGAGCCGCAACGCCATGCGATCGGATTTGCCGTTTTTGGTGCGTCGGTCCGTGGCATGGAAACTGCATCCGCATCGCCGTCTTTCTTGTAGACCCCAAACCAACCCCAGGAGCTTTTGATGGCCAAGACCGTCGCAGACGTGATGAAGATGGTGAAGGAGAACGAAGTCAAGTTCGTCGACTTCCGGTTCACCGATACCCGTGGCAAGGAGCAGCACGTCACCGTCCCCGTGTCGCATTTCGACGAAGACAAGTTCACCTCCGGTCACGCGTTCGACGGTTCCTCGGTCGCCGGTTGGAAGGGCATCGAAGCCTCGGACATGCAGCTCATGCCCGACCCGAACACCGCCAACATCGACCCCTTCTTCGAAGAGACCACGCTGTTCCTGCAGTGCGACGTGATCGAGCCGGGCGACGGCAAGGCCTACGACCGCGACCCGCGCTCCATCGCCAAGCGCGCCGAGGCCTACCTGAAGGCCTCCGGCCTGGGCGACACCGCCTACTTCGGGCCGGAACCCGAATTCTTCATCTTCGACGGCGTGCGCTGGAGCAACGAGCCCGGCCGCGTGTTCAGCGAGATCGAGGAATACGAAGCCCCCTGGAACAGCGGCGCCAAGCTGGAGGGCGGCAACCGCGGCCACCGGCCCACGGTCAAGGGCGGCTACTTCCCGGTGCCCCCGGTCGACAGCACGCAGGACATGCGCGCCGAGATGTCCCTGATCCTGGAAAGCCTGGGCGTTCCGGTCGAGGTGTTCCACCACGAAGTGGCCGGCGCCGGCCAGAACGAGATCGGCACCAAGTTCTCCACGCTGGTCGAGCGCGCCGACTGGACCCAGGTGCTGAAGTACGTGGTCTGGAACGTCGCCAACAGCTACGGCAAGACGGCCACCTTCATGCCCAAGCCCTACGCCGGCGACAACGGCTCGGGCATGCACGTGCACCAGTCCATCTGGAAGGACGGCAAGAACCTGTTCGCCGGCGACGGCTACGCCGGCCTGTCGGACTTCGCGCTGTTCTACATCGGCGGCATCATCAAGCACGCCCGCGCGCTGAACGCCATCACCAACCCCGGCACCAACAGCTACAAGCGCCTGGTGCCCGGCTTCGAGGCCCCGGTGAAGCTGGCCTACTCGGCCAAGAACCGCTCGGCGTCGATCCGCATCCCCTACGTGGCCAACCCCAAAGGCCGCCGCATCGAGGCGCGCTTCCCGGACCCCTCGTCCAACCCCTACCTGTGCTTCTCGGCCCTGATGATGGCCGGCCTGGACGGCGTGGAGAACAAGATCCACCCGGGCGAGGCCGCCACCAAGGACCTCTACCACCTGCCGCCGGAAGAGGACAAGCTGGTCCCCACCGTCTGCCACAGCCTGGACCAGGCCCTGGAGTACCTGGACAAGGACCGCGCGTTCCTGACCAAGGGCGGCGTGTTCAGCGACTCCATGCTGGACGCCTACATCGACCTCAAGATGACCGAGGTGACGCGCTTCCGCATGGCGCCGCACCCGGTCGAGTTCGACATGTACTACTCGCTGTGATGCCCTGCACCGGCCTGCTGCAGCATGGCAGCGGGCCGGCCGGTCGCAGCAAAGGACGGCCCGGCCGTCCTTTTTTACTGGGGGCGGCACGGTACCATTGGCCGCGCCTCCAACCCGAACGCGATCCCTGCAGACGCATGAAGCACGCCCTCGTCCTCGCCCTTGCCGCTGCCGTGCCCATCGCCGGCGCCCGGGCCCAGGTCTACCGCTGCGGCAACGAATACACCAACAGCATCCGCGACGCGCGCGAGGCGCAGCAGCGCGGCTGCAAGCTGGTGGAGGGCGGCAACGTCACCGTGATCGAGGCGCCCAAGGCGCGGCCGGCACCGGCGCCGGTGCGCGCGCCGGCGGCCGGTGCCGCGCCGCGTGCGGAAGATCCGGCGCAGCGCGCACGCGACGGCGAGGCGCGCCGTATCCTCGAAGCCGAGCTGAAGAAGGCCGAGGCCCGGCGTGCCGAACTGCTGAAGGACTACAACAACGGCGAGCCCGAGAAGATCGGCATCGAGTCCCGCAACTACCAGCGCTACCTGGACCGCGTGGCCGAGATGAAGGCATCCATCGACCGCGTCGAGAGCGACATCGCCGGCATCAAGCGCGAGATCGCGCGGCTGCCGCCCGCACAGTGAAGCGCGCTTCTCCGCTCGCGCGCGCGGCATCCGCCCCGGCCGCGCGCTTCCACGCCTTCGACCTGCTGGCCACGCTGGTCGCGGTGCTGCGCATCGACGGCGTGGTGCTGTTCGCCAACGCGGCGCTGGAGGACGCGCTGGGCTTTTCGCGCCGCAGCATCGAAGGCTCGCAGTTCCCCGAGTTCTTCACCCAGCCCTACCTGCTGCAGAACGCGCTCGAAGGCGCCGGCGGCAACGAATTCGCGGCGCTGCGCTATGACGCCTGGCTCAAGCGCGCCACCTACGAGCCGCTGCCGGTGCATGTGGTCGTGGCACCGGCCGAGCAGGAAGGCGAGGTCATCATCGAGCTGCTGCCGCTGGAGCAGCAGGCGCGGCAGGACCGCGAGGAGCGGCTCATCGACCAGGCCCAGGCCAACAAGGAACTGATCCGCAACCTGGCGCACGAGATCAAGAACCCGCTGGGCGGCATCCGTGGGGCGGCGCAGCTGCTGGAGATGGAGATCGACTCGCGCGACCTGATCGAGTACACCCAGGTCATCATCCACGAAGCCGACCGGCTGCAGAGCCTGGTCGACCGCCTGCTCGCGCCGCACCGCCGGCCGCACGTGGTGGGCGACGTCAACATCCACGAGGTCTGCGAGCGCGTGCGTTCGCTGATCATGGCCGAGTTCCCGCGCGGCCTGCGGGTGGTGCGCGACTACGACACCTCGATCCCCGAGTTCCGCGGCGACCGCGAGCAACTGATCCAGGCCGTGCTGAACATCGTGCACAACGCGGCCCAGGCGCTGGCCGACCGCATGGCCGCCGGCGACGCCGAGATCGTGCTGCGCACGCGCATCGCGCGGCAGATCACCTTCGGCAAGCAGCGCTACCGACTGGCACTGGAATTGCATGTCATCGACAACGGACCGGGGGTCCCGGAGTCGATCAAGAGTCGCATCTTCTACCCGCTGGTATCGGGTCGCGACGGCGGATCGGGGCTGGGGCTCACACTGGCGCAGACCTTCGTGCAGCAGCACCATGGCCTGATCGAGTGCGAGAGCATCCCCGGCCGAACCGATTTCAAGATACTGATTCCGCTGCCGTGAGGCTCCGTGTCCGGCGCTGCGGCGGGATCACCCCGAGGTGACGAGGACGATGAAGCCGATCTGGATCCTAGACGACGACCAATCCATCCGCTTCGTGCTGGAGAAGGCACTGCTGCGCGAGAACCTGCCCACGCGCAGCTTCACCAACCCGCGCGAAGTGCTGGCCGCGCTGGAAGCCGCCGGCGACGACGAGGGCCCCCAGATCCTGGTCAGCGACATCCGCATGCCCGGCGGCTCGGGCCTTGACCTGCTGGCCAAGGTCAAGGAGCTGCAGCCCGGCCTGCCGGTCATCATCATGACCGCCTTCTCCGACCTGGACAGCGCGGTCTCCGCGTTCCAGGGCGGCGCCTTCGAATACCTGCCCAAGCCCTTCGACCTGCCCAAGGCCGTCGAGCTGATCCGCCGCGCGGTGGACGAGAGCCAGCGCGAGGAAGTCGCCGAGGAGCGCATGTCCGCCGCGCCCGAGATGCTGGGCCAGGCCCCGGCCATGCAGGACGTGTTCCGCGCCATCGGCCGGCTGAGCCAGAGCAACGTCACGGTCATGATCACCGGCGAATCCGGCTCGGGCAAGGAGCTGGTGGCGCGCGCGCTGCACAAGCATTCGCCGCGCGCGGGCGGCCCCTTCGTCGCGATCAACACCGCCGCGATCCCCAAGGATCTGCTGGAGTCCGAGCTGTTCGGCCACGAGCGGGGCGCCTTCACCGGCGCGCAGACCATGCGGCGCGGCCGCTTCGAGCAGGCCGAAGGCGGCACGCTGTTCCTCGACGAGATCGGCGACATGCCGTTCGACCTGCAGACGCGGCTGCTGCGCGTGCTGTCCGACGGGCACTTCTACCGCGTCGGCGGCCACAACGCAGTGAAGGCCCACGTGCGCGTGATCGCCGCCACGCACCAGGACCTGGAGCAGCGCGTGCGCGAGGGCGTGTTCCGTGAGGACCTGTTCCACCGCCTGAACGTGATCCGGCTGCGGCTGCCACCGCTGCGCGAGCGCAAGGAAGACATCCCGATGCTCACGCGCCACTTCCTGCAGCAGAGCGCGGCCCAGCTCGGCGTGGAGCCCAAGCGCATCTCCGACGCGGCGCTGGCCCAGCTCGGCCAGTTCAACTTCCCCGGCAACGTGCGCCAGCTGGAGAATGTGTGCCATTGGCTCACGGTGATGGCGCCGGCCCAGGTGATCGAAGCCAAGGATCTGCCGCCCGAGGTCCTGGGCGCCGGCAGCGCGCCATCGCCGGCCGCCCCTGGCGTGCCCCGGACGGCCGCGCCGGCGGAAACGCCCATGGCGGCTGCGGCCGCCGCCGTGGACGATCCGCACGAGCCGCCGCTGCCACTGGCGGAACCGGCGGCAGCGCCGGCCGCCGCCGGCTGGGAGCGCGGCCTGGAGGCCGAGGCGCTGGAGCTGCTGGCCGCCGACCGCCACGACGTGTGGGACGTGCTGACGCGCCGCTTCGAATCCAAGCTGATCCTGACCGCGCTACACAACACGCGCGGGCGCCGCATCGAGGCCGCGCAGAAGCTCGGCATCGGCCGCAACACCATCACGCGCAAGATCCAGGAGCTCGGCCTGGAGTGAGAAGGTGTGGACGGGCCGTTCACACCTTCTCAGCGTCAGAGTTCGAGGATGACCGGCGCGTGGTCGCTGGGCTTTGCCCACTTGCGCGGCGTCCGGTCGATCACGCAGCCCCGCACCCGCGGCTTCAGCGCCTCGCTGACCAGGATGTGGTCGATGCGCAGGCCGCGGTTCTTCTGGTAGCCCAGCATGCGGTAGTCCCACCAGCTGTAGCTCTTGGGCGGCTGCTCGAACATGCGGAAGCTGTCGGTCAGGCCCAGCGCCAGCAGCGCGCGGAAATGGGCGCGCTCCTGCTCGGTGTGGTGGATGGTGCCGGCCAGGCCCACGGGGTCGTAGGAATCCCGGTCCTCCGGCGCGATGTTGAAGTCGCCCAGCAGCACCAGCTCCGGATGCGCGGCCAGTTCGGCGCGCAGGTAGTTCTGCAGGCCGTCCAGCCAGTTCATCTTGTAGACGAACTTGTCTGAGTCCGGCGCCTGGCCGTTGACGAAATAGCCGTTGACCACGCGCAGCGGCCCCTCAGGCCCGTCCACCGTGGCCGCCAGCACCCGCGCATGCTCGTCGTCGAAGCCGACGATGTTCTTCACCACGTCGCGCACCGGCGTACGGCTCAGGACGGCCACGCCGTTGTAGGTCTTCTGGCCGAACACGGCGGCCGCATACCCCGCCTCGCCCAGCGCGTCGAACGGGAACTTGTCGTCGGTGAGCTTGAGCTCCTGCAGGCACAGCACGTCCACCGGATTGGTGGCGAGCCAAGCCAGCACGTGCTGCAAGCGGGCGGTGAGGGAATTGACGTTCCAGGTGGCGATCTTCATCGCTCGAAATTCTAGGGAGGGACGGGCACCGGCGCCCGCCCACTCCTGCCCCGGCACACGCACCGGGCGGCGGCGGTCCAAAAAACGACCGCGGCGCGCCGAAGCGCGCCGCGTGTCCTGGACCGACGTTTGGGCTTCACCACGCGGAAGCACCTGCCTGCAACCCAGCGCGCAAGGCGGCCTGCATGTCGCTGGGCAGACTGGGACACGCCCTTGAACCACGCCAGGGCCGCCGTTCCGCCAGTGCACGGGGAACCGGCGTTGCGCGGCGGCAGACTGTGGCGAGGACTCGGTGACCTGAAGGACCACCTCGGTTCCACCTTCGACGAGTGCGGCAGAGGACGAGAGCTTGACAACAGGCCCGCGTCCACGGACTTCGATCGCCACGACCCTCGTGAAATCGCCCGGCTGCTCGGCCAACTGCGCGCGGACCGCAGGTGGCGTGAGCTCAGGGACACGACGCAACTCGGTGCGCGCGAAACAGCCAGACTGGACCAGGAAGTCCGCGAGGCCCGTGCCGGCGGCTTGCTCGCGGGCGGCAACATCCTTCTGATCGTGGCGCCAGTGCGGGCCCAAACGACGAGTGCGACCGCCGAGCGGTCGCACACGGGTGCCTGGGGCGAAGGCCGGAACGCGACCGTTGTGCTTGCGCAACCGACCAGCAGGGCAAGGACGGCGGTTTCGGCAAGAGCCCGTACGGGGCTCGTGCCGTGGCTTCCACGGGCCGCCGAACTTGGCGATCAGTGGGCGGCCGGCGCCGCGCCCTTGCGGCCGGCGGCGATCTTGCCGAGCACCAGCACCAGCAGCGCACCGGCCACGCTGGCGCCGTACTTGACCACGTCGGTCTGCGGCAGCTTGAGCATCCACTTCCACTGGTCGGTGTCGGCCACGGCCGGGTCGGTGACCAGCATGCCGCCGGCGATCCAGCCCAGCAGCATGCCGCCGGCGGTGATGATGACGGGGTAGCGTTCCATCAGCTTGATGACCATCTGGCTGCCCCAGACGATGATCGGGATGGAGATCAGCAGGCCCAGGATCACCAGCAGCAGCGAGTGGTCGCCGGCGTTCTGCGCGGCGCCGGCGATGGCGATCACGTTGTCCACGCTCATGACCAGGTCGGCCACGATGATGGTCTTGACGGCGGCGAGCAGCTTGTCGCTGCCCTGGATGTCGCCGTGGCCCTCCTCGTCCGGCGCTAGCAGCTTCACGCCGATCCAGACCAGCAGCAGCGCGCCGACGAACTTCAGGAACGGGATGTTCAGCAGCGTCATCGCGAACGCGATCAGGATCACGCGCAGCACGATGGCGCCGATGGTGCCGAAGATGATGCCTTTCTTGCGCTGCGCCGGCGGCAGCTTGCGGCAGGCCAGCGCGATCACGACCGCGTTGTCGCCGCCGAGCAGGATGTCGATGATGATGATCTGCCCGAGGGCGATCCAGAAGGCGGAAGAAAACAGAAAGTCCATGGTTCCTCGTGCGTTGTCGTGGTAGGCGGCGCAGCCGATTCGGCCGCTGGCTGCAGCCGGGCACCCACGCCGCCCCTCCCCGGGCAGCGGCACCACCGGTCATCCTCTGCGATCGCATGGGCCGCGGCGGCAAAAACCCCTCGATCTGTAGGCCGATGGCGCGCCGGCGCCGCCGTCCGGGCGACCGCGGTCAGGCGCCGCCGATCGCGCCGTCCACCACGGCCTGCGCCTCGGCGAAGATGCGCTGCAGGTGCGCCTCGCCGTGCCGGCTCTCGGCGTAGATCTTGTAGACGTTCTCGGTGCCCGAGGGCCGCGCCGCGAACCAGCCGCCCGCGGTGCTGACCTTGATGCCGCCGATGGCCGCGCCGTTGCCCGGCGCGTGGCTCTGCACGCTGACGATGGGCTCGCCGGCCAGTTCGGCCGAGCCGATCTGCTCCGGCGCCAGCTTGGCGAGCGCCTTCTTCTGCGCCGGCGTGGCCGGCGCGTCGCGGCGGCTGAACACCGGGTTGCCGAAGTCGGCCGCCAGCAGCGCGTACAGTGCGCCGGGGTCGCGCCCGCTGCGGGCCGTGATCTCGGCCGACAGCAGCGCGGCGGCGATGCCGTCCTTGTCCGTGGTCCAGACCGTGCCGTCGCGGCGCAGGAAGCTGGCGCCGGCGCTCTCCTCGCCGCCGAAGCCCAGCGAGCCGTCGAACAGCCCGTCGGCGAACCACTTGAAGCCGACCGGCACCTCGTGCAGCCGCCGGCCCAGGCGCGCGGCCACGCCGTCGATCACGCTGGTGGAGACGATGGTCTTGCCGACGGCGGCCTGCGCGCTCCACTGCGGCCGGTGGCGGAACAGGTAGTCGATGCAGACGGCCAGGTAGTGGTTGGGCGGCAGCAGGCCGGCCGAGGGCGTGACGATGCCGTGGCGGTCGTGGTCGGTGTCGCAGGCGAAGGCCACGTCGAAGCGGTCCTTCATCGCCAGCAGCGACTGCATGGCGTGCGGCGACGAGGGGTCCATGCGGATCTGGCCGTCCCAGTCCAGCGTCATGAACGCGAAGCGCGGGTCGATGCGCTCGCTGACCACGGTCAGGTCCAGGCCGTAGCGCTCGGCGATGGCGGCCCAGTAGTGCACGCCGGCGCCGCCCAGCGGGTCCACGCCCAGGCGCAGGCCGCTGCCGCGGATCGCCTCCATGTCGAGCACGCTGGCCAGGTCGGCCACGTAGTGGTGCAGGAAATCGTGGCGGTGCGTGGTGGCCGCGTCCAGCGCGGCGCGCAGCGGCATGGTGCGCACGCCGGCCAGGCGGTGGTCGAGGTAGCGGTTGGCCGCGGCCTCGATCGGGCCGGTGATCTCGCCGCCGGCCGGGCCACCGTTCGGCGGGTTGTACTTGAAGCCGCCGTCGCGCGGCGGGTTGTGCGAGGGCGTGACCAGGATGCCATCGGCCAGCGCGCCGGTGCGGCCCCGGTTGTGGACCAGGATCGCGTGCGAGACGGCCGGCGTGGGCGTGGGCTCGTCGTTCGCCGACAGCATCACCTCCACGCCGTTGGCGGCCAGCACCTGCATGGCGCTGTGCACGGCCGGCGCCGACAACGCATGGGTGTCGGCGCCCAGGAACAGCGGCCCGGTGATGCCCTGCGCCCGGCGGTGGTCGCAGATCGCCTGCGTGATCGCCAGCACGTGCCAGTCGTTGAACGAGCGGTCCAGCGCGGAGCCGCGGTGGCCCGAGGTGCCGAAAGCCACGCGCTGGGCGGGCACGGACGGGTCGGGCCGGTCGTCGGCATAGGCGGCGCGCAGCGCGGCCAGGTCGATCAGCGTGTCGGCCGGCGCCAGCTGGCCGGCCAGGGGATGCAGGTGGGCGCTCATGGGGATCCTCTCGGTGTGCGCGGGCAGCATAGCAAGCGCCGGGCCGGCCGCGGCGCCCGGTTCGGCCGGAGGGCCGGCGGGTTTGTACACTGCGCGCCCATGCCTGAAGAATCCATGGTCCATGGTTCCGGGGCGGTCCTCAAGAGCCTTCCCGCCGTCGATCGCCTGCTGCGCCTGCCCGGCGTGGCGCCGCTGGTGGAGCGCCACGGCCACACGCTGGTGGCCGGCCAGGCGCGCGAACTGGTCGCCGGGCTGCGCCGGCAGGCCCAGGCCGGCGCGCTAAACGCCGCGGCGCTGGAGCCGCGGGCGCTGGCCGACGCGCTCGCCGGGCGCATCGCCGCCCGCCTGGCGCCGCGCATGCGGCCGGTGCTGAACCTCACCGGCACCGTGGTCCACACCAACCTGGGCCGCGCACTGCTGGCCGCGCCGGCCCTGGAGCACCTGGCGGCCGTGATGGCCGGGCCGAACAACCTCGAATACGACCTCGCCGGCGGCGGCCGCGGCGACCGCGACACCATCGTCGAGGAGCTGCTGACCACGATCACCGGCGCCGAGGCCGCCACCGTCGTCAACAACAACGCCGCCGCCGTACTGCTGACGATCGCGGCGCTGGCGCGCGGCCGCGAGGTGGTGGTCTCGCGCGGCGAGCTGGTGGAGATCGGCGGCGCCTTCCGCATGCCCGACGTGATGGCCGCGGCCGGCGCCACGCTGGTCGAGGTCGGCACCACCAACCGCACGCACCCGGCCGACTACGAGCGCGCGATCAACGAGCGGACCGCGCTGGTCATGAAGGTGCACACCAGCAACTACGCGGTGCAGGGCTTCACCTCCGCCGTCGACGAGGCCACCCTGGCCGGCATCTGCCGCGCCCGCGGCGTGCCGCTGGCCACCGACCTGGGCAGCGGCTCGCTGGTCGACCTCGCGCGCTACGGCCTGCCGCGCGAGCCGCTGCCGCAGGAGATGCTGGCCGCCGGCTGCGACGTCGTGACCTTCAGCGGCGACAAGCTGCTGGGCGGCCCGCAGGCCGGCCTGATCGTCGGCCGCAAGGCGCTGGTCGCGCAGATCCGCAAGCATCCGATGAAGCGCGCGCTGCGCATGGGCAAGCTGCCGCTGTCGGCGCTGGAGGCCACGCTGCTGCTGTACCTGCAGCCCGAGCGGCTGGCGCGCGACCTGCCCACGCTGCGGCTGCTGACGCGCCCGGCCGCGGCCATCCACGCGCTGGCCGAAGGGCTCGCGCCCGCCGTGCAGGCGGCCGTGGCGCCGCGCTACACCGTGCAGGTGGCCGCGATGCAGGGCCAGATCGGCTCGGGCTCGCTGCCAGTGGAGCGGCTGCCGTCGGCCGGCCTGGCCATCGCAACGGCCGCCAAGCACGGCAGCGGCCGCGCGCTGGATGCCCTGGCCGCCGCCCTGCGGGCGCTGCCGCTGCCGGTGATCGGCCGCATCGCCGACGACCGGCTGCTGCTGGACCTGCGCTGCCTGGAAGACCCGGCCCCGTTCACCGCCCAGCTCGGGCAACTGCAGCGACAGCTTTCTCCGGACGCCGGGAGCGCCTCCCCCCATCGACCCTCCACCACGGACCTGCCATGAATCCGCTCGCATCCCTCGAAGACATCGTCGTCCAGTCGGTCGACCCGCTGGCGCTGCGCACCGACGCCGAAAGCCGCTTCCCGCGCGAGGCCATCGACGCGCTCGGCGCGGCCGGCCTGCTCGGCCTGGTCTCGGCCGGCGCCGTCGGCGGCCAGGGCGGTGGCCTGGCCGATGCCGCGCGCGTGGTGCAGCGGCTGGCGCAGTCCTGCGGCTCCACCGCCATGGTGGTGGCCATGCACTACTGCGCAACCGCGGTGATCGAGCAGTTCGGCAGCGAGGCCGCGCGCCGCGCCATCGCCGGCGGCCGGCACCTGAGCACGCTGGCCTTCTCCGAGGCCGAGTCGCGCAGCCACTTCTGGGCGCCGGCCGGCACCGCGCGCGCCGAGGGCGGCGCGGTCGTGCTCGACGCGCGCAAGAGCTGGGTCACCTCGGCCTTCGAGGCCGACAGCTACGTCTGGTCCAGCAAGCCGCTGGCGGCCGACGGCGCCAGCACGCTGTGGCTGGTGGACGCGCGCAGCGCCGGCCTGTCGCAGCCAGGCCGCTTCGACGGCCTGGGACTGCGCGGCAACAGTTCCACGCCGGTGACCGCGCAGGCCACACGCATCGCGGCCGACGCGCGGCTGGGCGCGGACGGCCAGGGCTTCGACATCATGATGGGCACGGTGCTGCCCTGGTTCTCGGTGCTGAACGCGGCCTGCTCCGCCGGCCTGATGGAAGGCGCGCTGGCCCGCGCGACCGGCCACGTGGCGCAGACCCGCCACCAGCACCTGGGCACCTCGCTGGCCGACCTGCCGACCATCCGCGCCTACCTGGCGCGCGGGCGCATCCGCACCGACATGGTCCAGGCGCTGCTGC
Source organism: Pseudorhodoferax sp. (assembly GCF_047601025.1). Lineage (NCBI taxonomy): Bacteria > Pseudomonadati > Pseudomonadota > Betaproteobacteria > Burkholderiales > Comamonadaceae > Pseudorhodoferax > Pseudorhodoferax sp. Next base: position 2,924,865 of record NZ_JASGJZ010000001.1, on the reverse strand, counting down.
AGGACACGCTGGGCGCCATCGCCGCCGGCCGGCCCGACACCCTGCTGCGCGTGCTGGAGGTCAAGGCCGCCGCGGCCGAGGCGGCGCTGGAGGTCACCGACCTGGCGATGCGCGTGTGCGGCGGCGCCGCCTTCCGCAAGGAGGCCGGCATCGAGCGCCTGTTCCGCGACGCCCGCGCCGCCCACGTGATGGCGCCGACCACCGACGTGCTGTACGACTTCATCGGCAAGGCCGTCACCGGCCTGCCGCTGTTCTGAGGAAGATGCCGATGTCCAAGGACCTGCTGCTGATGGGCGCCGTGGCCTACGCGCCCAAGGTCGTGATCATCTGGGAGGGCTTCAAGGCCTTCTTCGCCGAGCGCGGGCTGGATTTCGACTTCGTGCTGTATTCGAACTACGAGCGCCAGGTCGAGGCCCAGTTCGCCGGCCAGATCCACCTGGCCTGGAACTCGCCGCTGGCCTGGGTGCGGGCGCGCCGCCTGGCCGCCGCGCGCGGCCTGGACGTGCAGGCCGTGGCCATGCGCGACACCGACTGCGACCTGCACTCGCTGGTCGTGGTGCGCGCGGACAGCCCGGTGCGCACGCTGGCCGACCTGCGCGGCCGGACGCTGGGCGCCGGCGCCATCGACTCGCCCCAGGCCACGCTGATCCCGCTGCAGCACCTGCACGCGCAGGGCCTGGCCGCCGGGCGCGACTTCACGCTGCGCCGCTTCGACGTGCTCGGCGGCAAGCACGGCGACCACATCGGCGGCGAACGCGACGCCGCGGTCGCGCTGCTGGCCGGCGAGGTGGACGCCTGCTGCATGATCGACGGCAACCACCTGGCCTTCGGCCAGGACGGCACGCTGCCGGCCGGCAGCACGCGCATCCTGGCGCAGACCGGCCCCTACGACCACTGCAACTTCACCACCAGCCCGGGTGCGCCGGCCGCCGCCGTGCAGCGCTTCGTGGACCTGCTGCTGGCCATGCGCTGGGACGACCCCCAGGTGCGCCCGCTGCTGGAGCTCGAAGGCCTGCGCGCCTGGAAACCCGGCCGCACCAGCGGCTACGCGCAGCTGGAACGCGCCGTGGACACGCTCGGCTTCCTGGGCCATGACGGACGATTGCTCGCTGCCGACTATCGATACTGAGGCGCTGGGCCTGGACCAGGGCGGCCTGCTGCTGGTGCGCCACGCGCTGGACGCGCTGCCGCCCGGCGCCGCGCTGCGCGTGCGCGGCCGCGCGCCGGGCTGGGCCGTGCACCTGCGCGCCTGGTGCCGCCAGCAGGGCCACGGCCTGCGCTTCGAGGACGAGGCCGGCGCGGCCATCGTCACGCGCCACGGCCAGGCCGACGGCCGCTGGCGCGGCGCGCTGCCGACCGGCCACGCCCTGCTCGCGCCCGGCGCCGAGCCGCTGCCCGAGGCCCTGCCCGAATGGGGCCTGGCCGCGCGCGGCGCGCTGGTCGAGGCCGGCGGGCCGCGGCTGGCCTTCGCGCTGCACCGGCGCGAGGAGATCTGGGCCGCCACGGCCGGCGAGCTCTACCGCCAGGCCGCCGCCGCGCAGTGGGACCCGGAGACCGCGATCGACTGGAACGCCGAGTTCACGCTGGCCCCCGCGATCGAGGCCGCCGTGGTGCAGGTCATGGCCTACCTGGTCGAGAACGAGAACGCCGCGCTGGTGCTGCCGGCGCGCCACCTGGGACAGGTGCATCCGCACTACCGCGAGGTCATGCAGCTGCTGGCCCTGCAGTGCGCCGACGAGGCCCGCCACGTCGAGGTGTTCACCCGCCGGGCCACGCTGCGCGGCGAGCCGCGCGTGCTGTCCACGGCCGGCGGCCAGGCGTCGCTGAACAGCTTGTTCGAGGCGCCGGACTTCTCCACCGCGGTACTGCTGCTGTCGGTGCTGGGCGAAGGCAGCTTCGTGCAGTTGCTGCATTTCCTGCACGACCACGGGCCCGACCCGGTCACGCGGCAGATCACGCGCCTGGCCGCGCGCGACGAGGCGCGCCACGTCGCCTTCGCGATGGCGCACCTCGAGTACCGGCTGGCGGCGCAGCCCGGGCAGATCGACCGGCTGCGCAACGCCATCGAGGAGCGCTACGACGCGCTGGCCGGCACCGCCGGCCTGAACCAGGAGGTGCTCGACGCCCTGGTGCTGCTGGCCGCCGGCGCGCTGACGCCGCAGGCGCTGGGCCGCGGCCATGCCGCCGTGCAGCAGCTGCAGCGCGACATGGCGGCCGGCCGCAAGGCGCGGCTGCTGCGGCTGGGCTTCCCGGCCGGCGAGGCGCAGCGCCTGGCCGCGCTGCACACGCGCAACTTCATGTAGGGGCCGCGGCGCATGATCATCGGCACCGCCGGCCACATCGACCACGGCAAGACCACGCTGGTGCGTGCGCTGACCGGCGTGGACACCGACCGGCTGCCCGAGGAGAAGCAGCGCGGCATCAGCATCGCGCTGGGCTACGCCTTCCTGGACGCGCCGGGGCTGGCCGAACGCATCGGCTTCATCGACGTGCCCGGCCACGAGCGGCTGGTGCACACCATGCTGGCCGGCGCCACCGGCATCGACTTCGCGCTGCTGCTGGTGGCGGCCGACGACGGCCCGATGCCGCAGACGCGCGAGCACCTGGCCGTGCTGTCGCTGTTGGGCGTGGCGCACGGCGCCGTGGCCGTCACCAAGTGCGACCGGGCCGATGCCGCGCGCATCGCCCAGGTGCGCGCCGACGTGCAGGCGCTGCTGGCCGGCACGCCGCTGGCCGGCTGCCCGGTGCTCGAAGTCGCCGCCACCACCGGCGCCGGCGTGGACGCGCTGCGCGCGCTGCTGGTCGAGGCGGCGCGCACCCACCGCCGCCAGGAGACGGCCGGCGCCGCGTTCCGCCTGGCCGTGGACCGCGCCTTCACGCTCACGGGCGCCGGCACCGTGGCCACCGGCACCGTGCACGCCGGCAGCGTCGGCGCCGGCAGCGTCGGCGCCGGCGCGCAGCTGGCACTGGTGCCCGGCCGCGCCGAACGCATGCTCCGCGTGCGCAGCGTGCACGCCCAGAACCAGGCCGTGGACGCCGCGCATGCCGGCCAGCGCTGCGCGCTGGGGCTGGCCGGCATCGCCAGGGAAGACATCGCGCGCGGCCAGTGGCTGGTCGCGCCCGAGGCCGCGCTGGCCACCGTCCGGCTGGACGCGCTGCTCACGCTCTGGCACGGCGAGGACGGCCCGCTGCGCTCCGGCACCACCGTGCACCTGCACCTGGGCGCGGCGGACGTGCTCGCCAGCGTCGCCCTGCTCGACCTGCTGCCCGCCACCGGTGCCGCCACCGCGCCGCAAAGCCTGGCGCCGGACCGCTCCGCCCTGGTGCAGCTGGTGCTGCGCCAGCCGGCCGCCGCCTGGCGCGGCGACCGCGTGGTGCTGCGCGACGCCACCGCCAGCCGCACGCTGGCCGGCGGCATGGTGCTGGACCCGTTCGCGCCGGCGCGCTACCGGCGCACGCCGCAGCGGCTGGCCGAACTGGCGGCCCGGATGCTGCCGGGCGCGCCCGAGCGGCTGGCCGCGCAGCTGGCGGCGGCCCCCTGGGGCCTGTCGCTGGCCGATTGGGCCCGCGCCGAGGGGCTGGCCAGCGGCCAGCTGCCCGCGCTGCCGCCGGGCCTGCTGCGGACCAGCGGCGGCGACGGCGCCGCCTGGGCGCTGGGGGCCGCCCAGGCCGCGGCGCTGGGCGACCGGACGGTCGCGGCGCTGCACGACTTCCACCAGCGCGAACCCGACCGCCTGGGTATGGACGCCGCACGGCTGCGCCGCCTGGCCGCCCCGCGCCTGCCCGAGCCGCTGTGGCAGGCGCTGCTGGCCGCGCTGCAGGCGCAGGGCCGGGCGGCCGTGCGCGGCGCCTTCGTGTTCGAGCCGCAGCACGCGCTGCGGCTGTCGGCCGCGGACCGGCGCATCGCCGAACGGATCGCGCCGCTGCTGGCGCAGGCCGGCAACGAAGGCAGCTGGGTGCGCGACCTCGCGCGCGCGCTGGGCGAGCCCGAGGCGGCGGTGCGCACCAGCCTGGCGCGGCTGGCCCAGGCCGGCGAACTGCACCAGGTGGTGAAGGACCTGTACTATCCGCACCCGCGCGTCGCGGCACTGGCGGCCCTGGTCCGCCGCACGGCGGCGCAGGCCGCGGGCGACGTGACCGCCGCGGCCTTCCGCGACGCCACCGGCCTGGGCCGCAAGCGCGCGATCCAGCTGCTGGAGCACTTCGACCGCATCGGCCTGCTGCGCCGCGTGGGCGACGTGCACCGGCTGCGCGGCGACAGCCGGCTGTTCATCGACGACACGGCCTGAACCGGAACCGGTTCTGGAAGGGAAACGTTCCTGGTGGAACGGCCGGGCTTCAAACCCGGTGGGTGGCGCCAAGCGCCGCCGGGTGGGTTCGACTCCCACTCCCTTCCGCCACGCCGGCGCGGCCGCGTCACGCGGTCGACACGCGCTCGACGATGCGAAAGCCCACGTCGACGATGCGCTGCTCTACCGGCTCGCCGCGGCAGCGGGCGAGCACCAGGCGCGCAGCCTGGCGCCCGATGGCGGGACCGTCGATCAGCACGGTGGTCAGCGCCGGCACCAGGTGCGCGGCGAAGTCGGCGTTGCCGAAGCCGCAGACAGCCAGTTGCCGGGGCACGTGCAGTCCGCGGGCCTGCGCCTCGACCAGAACGCCCTGGGCCAGCTGGTCGGAGCTGCAGGCCACGGCCTGCAAGGCCGGCTCGCACTCCAGCAGCTCGGCCAGCGCACTGCGGCCACGCTCCAGGCTGCTGGGCGCGGGCACCTGGGCCGTGGGCACGCGGCGGCCGAAGGCGGCCTCGAAGCCGTCCTTGCGCTGCAACGCGCGCGGATCCCCCCCGGTGGCGATGCCCACGCGCTGCCAGCCCCTGGCACGGAAGAACGCACCCACCGCCTGCCCGACCTGGGCCTGCGAGAAGCCGACCAGCATGTCCACCGGGTCGGCCGTCATGTCCCAGGTCTCCACCACGGGAACACCGGTGCGGCGCAGCCGCGCACGCACCGCCGCGCCATGCACGAGGCCGGTGAACACGATGCCGTCGGGTCGGCGGCTGAGCATGGTGTTCAGCACCGCCTCCTCGCGCGCCGCGTCGTAGCCGGTCTGGCCCAGCAGCAGCTGGTAGCCCTCGGCGGCCAGCACGTCGGTCAGCGTCTGCACCGAGGGCAGGAACTGGGCCACCGCCAGCGCCGGCACGATGCCGGCCACCATGCGGCTGCGCCGGGACTTCAGCCCGCCGGCCAGCAGGTTCGGGATGTAGCCGGTCGCCTCCACGGCCAGGCGCACCCGCTCGATGGTGCTGGCCGACACCACGCCCGGGTTGCCGAGCGCGCGCGAGGCGGTGATCAGCGAGACGCCGGCCACGCGGGCGACGTCGTGCAGCGTGGCCGGCTTGGATGGAGGCATGGGTGCGTTCATGGACGGACCTGCGGAAACCGCTTGACGACAGGAATGACAACGATATCATCCGCCTCCGTCTAAGTCATCGTACAACTAGGCCATAAAAGCCACCCAAATAACGAAGACATCTGACATCGCCGCAAATGACATCGTTGTCATCCTGTTTTGACCACGTTTTTTTGGAGACACCATGAAGAGACTCCTGTCTTTCGCCCTCGCCGCACTGGCTTTCAGCGCCTCGGCGGACACCTGGCCCGACAAGGCCGTGACCCTGGTCGTGCCCTTCCCGCCCGGCGGCTCGACCGACCAGGTCGCCCGCGCGGTGGGTCCGCTGCTGACGGCCAAGTTCAAGCAGTCCTTCCTGGTGGACAACAAGGCCGGCGCCACCGGCACCATCGGCACCACCTTCGTCAAGCGCGCCGCACCGGACGGCGCCACCTTCCTGGTCACCTCGCTGGGCCCGCTGGTCATCGTGCCGCACCTGCTCAAGGGCATGCAGTACGACCCGCTGAAAGACTTCGACCACATCACGGTGGCCGTGCAGTCGCCCAACGTGCTGGTGGTGAACCCGAGTTCGCCGTTCAAGAGCCTGGGCGACGTGGTGGCCTACAGCAAGGCCCACCCGGGCAAGATGACCTTCGCCTCGGCCGGCAGCGGCTCCAGCGACCACCTGACGGCCGAGCTGTTCTGGCAGCAAACGGGCACGAAAGGCATCCACGTGCCCTACAAGGGCGGCGCGCCGGCCCACACCGACCTGATGGGCGGCCAGGTGGATGCCTCGTTCCAGAACGTCAATGCGGTGCTGCAGTACATCAAGGGCGGCAAGATGCGCGCGTTGGCCGTGACCAGCGCCAAGCGCTCGCCCGTGCTGCCGGACGTACCGACGATGGCCGAGGCCGGCGTGCCGAACGTGGAGGTGACCTCCTGGCAGGCCGTCCTGGCGCCCAGAGGCCTGCCGGCCGACGTGCGCGAGAAGGCCCACGCCGCCTTCACCGAGGCGTTGAACGACCCCAGGATCAAGGACCAGTTCACCAGCATCGGCTTCGAGATGGTGACCAACACGCCGGCCGAGTTCGCGGCCTTCCAGCAGAAGGAGTACGCGCGCTGGAAGCAGGTCATCGAGACCGGCCGGATCACGACCGAATGAGGATGCCCGCCATGACCTCCGACAGCATCACCCATGTCCGCATTTCCTCCTGCTACCTGCCGCTGGCCAACCCGATCAGCGATGCCAAGGTGCTGACCGGCCGGCAGAAACCGATGACCGAGATCGCCATGCTGTTCGCGGAGATCGAGACCCGGGATGGCCACCGGGGCCTGGGCTTCTCCTATTCCAAGCGTGCAGGCGGTCCCGGACAGTTCGCGCACGCCCGGGAAGTGGCCCCCGCCCTGGTCGGCGAGGATCCCAACGACATCGCCAGGCTGTGGACCAAGCTGTGCTGGGCCGGAGCCTCGGTCGGCCGCAGCGGCCTGGCGGTGCAGGCCTACGGCGCGTTCGACGTGGCGCTGTGGGATCTGAAGGCCCGCCGCGCCGGCCTGTCGCTGGCCAAGCTGCTGGGCGCGCAGCGCGACTCGGTGCGCTGCTACAACACTTCGGGCGGCTTCCTGCACACACCGATCGACCAGCTCAAGGCCAACGCCGCAGCCTCGATCGCGCGTGGCATCGGCGGCATCAAGCTCAAGGTCGGCCAGCCTGACGGCAGGATCGACATCCGGCGCGTGGAAGCCGTGCGCCAGCACCTGGGCGACGACGTACCGCTGATGGTGGACGCCAACCAGCAATGGGACCGCCCCACGGCCCAGCGCATGTGCCGCATCTTCGAGCAGTTCGGCCTGGTCTGGATCGAAGAGCCGCTGGACGCCTACGACTTCGAGGGCCACGCCGCGCTGGCCGCAGCCTTCGACACGCCGATCGCCACCGGCGAGATGCTGACCAGCCTGGGCGAGCACGACGAGCTGATCCGCCACCGCGCGGCCGACTACCTGATGCCCGACGCCCCGCGCGTGGGCGGCATCACGCCGTTCCTGAAGATCGCCGCGTTGGCCGAGCACGCCGGCCTGGCGCTGGGCCCGCATTTCGCGATGGAGCTGCACGTGCACCTGGGTGCGGTCTACGCGACCGAGCCCTGGGTCGAGCACTTCGACTGGCTGGAGCCGCTGTTCAACGAGCGGCTGGAGATCGAGGACGGCCGCATGCGGGTGCCGACGCGGCCGGGCCTGGGCCTGTCGCTCAGCGAGCAAGCCCGCGCCTGGACGCGCGAAACTGCGGAAATCGGCCAGAGAGCCTGAAAACTGACGGAGCCACCACGATGAGCACACCCCTGTACATCACCATGCACGAGGCCGACAACGTGGCGATCGTGGCCAACGAGGGCGGCCTGCCCGCCGGCACGGTGTTCCCCGACGGCCTCACGCTGGTGGACAAGGTGCCGCAGGCGCACAAGGTGGCGCTGCTGGACATCCCGCAAGGCGCCGCCGTGCGCCGCTACGGCGTGACCATCGGCTACGCGCTGAAGGACCTGCCGCGCGGCAGCTGGGTGCACGAGCGGCTGCTGCAGATGCCCGCAGCGCGCGAGCTGCAAGGCCTGCCGGTGGCCACCGTGCAGCCCGCGCCGCAGCCGCCGCTGGCAGGCCACACCTTCGAGGGCTACCGCAACCCGGACGGCTCGGTGGGCACGCGCAACATCCTGGCCATCACCCAGACCGTGCAGTGCGTGGCCGGCGTGACCGACTACGCCGTGCAGCGCATCAAGGCCGAGCTGCTGCCCCGCTACCCCCACGTGGACGACGTGGTGGCGCTGGAGCACACCTACGGCTGCGGCGTGGCGATCGACGCGCCGGACGCGGTGATCCCGATCCGCACCGTGCGCAACATCGCGCTGAACCCCAACTTCGGCGGCGAGGTGATGGTGGTCAGCCTGGGCTGCGAGAAGCTGCAGCCCGAGCGGCTGCTGCCGCCGGGCAGCATCCCCATCGTGGACGAGCGCAACGTGGCCGACGTGGGCGACACCGAGGCAGCCAAGCTCGACGTGGTCTGCCTGCAGGACGAGGCGCACGTGGGCTTCATGTCCATGGTCGAGTCGATCCTGCGCCAGGCCGAACAGCACCTGGAGCGGCTGAACGCGCGCCGGCGCGAGACGGTGCCGGCCAGTGAGCTGGTGGTCGGCGTGCAATGCGGCGGCAGCGACGCCTTCAGCGGCGTCACCGCCAACCCGGCCGTGGGCTTTTGCACCGACCTGCTGGTGCGCGCTGGCGCGACCGTGATGTTCAGCGAAGTGACCGAGGTGCGCGACGGCATCGACCAGCTCACCGCGCGCGCCAGCACGCCCGAGGTGGCCCGGGCCATGGTCCGCGAGATGGCCTGGTACGACGCCTACCTGGACAAGGGCCGCGTGGACCGCAGCGCCAACACCACGCCGGGCAACAAGAAGGGCGGGCTGTCCAACATCGTGGAGAAGGCCATGGGCTCCATCGTCAAGAGCGGCAGTGCGCCCATCGCCGGCGTGCTCCCGCCCGGCGAGAAGCTCCAGCACCAGGGCCTGAAAGGCCTGGTCTACGCCGCCACGCCGGCCAGCGACTTCATCTGCGGCACGCTGCAGCTGGCCGCCGGCATGAACCTGCACGTGTTCACCACCGGCCGCGGCACGCCCTACGGGCTGGCCGAGGTGCCGGTGATCAAGGTCGCCACGCGCTCGGACCTGGCGCGCCGCTGGCACGACCTGATGGACATCGACGCCGGCACCATCGCCACCGGCGACAAGAGCATCGAGGAGGTCGGCTGGGAGCTGTTCCGGCTGATGCTGGACGTCGCCAGCGGCCGCACCAGGACCTGGGCCGAGCACTGGAAGCTCGCCAATGCGCTCGTGCTGTTCAATCCAGCGCCCGTCACCTGACACCGCAGCGCCAGACTGAGGGATCATCGCGCCCTGCCCAACAGGAGACCTCATGAGACCCAACCGCCTGCGCACCCTCTGGCAATCCGGCGGCGCCGCCGTCAACGGCTGGCTGGCCATCCCGAACAGCTTCTCGGCCGAGACCATGGCCCACCAGGGCTGGGACAGCCTGACCATCGACCTGCAGCACGGCGTGGTGGACTACCAGGCCATGCTGCCGATGCTGCAGGCCATCGCCACCACCGACACCGTGCCGGTGGTGCGCGTACCCTGGCTGGAGCCCGGCATCCTGATGAAGACGCTGGACGCCGGCGCCTACGGCGTGATCTGCCCGATGGTCAACACCCGCGAGGACGCGCAGAAGCTGGTCGCCTGGACCAGCTACGCGCCGCGCGGCACGCGCAGCTTCGGCCCGGTCCGCGCGCTGCTGTACGGCGGCGCGGACTACCCGCAGCACGCCAACGACACCATCGTGCGCTTCGCGATGATCGAGACCGCCCAGGCGCTGGACAACCTGGACGACATCCTCTCGGTCGAAGGGCTGGACGCGGTCTACATCGGCCCGTCGGACCTGTCGCTGTCGCTGGGCTGCCGCCCGGTGTTCGACGACGTGGACCCGAAGGCCCAGCAGGCCATCGAGCACATCCTGGCGCGCGCCAAGGCCCATGGCCTGGTGGCGGGCATCCACAACGGCAACCCGCAGGTCGCGCTGGCGCGCCAGGCGATGGGCTTCCAGTTCCTGACCGTGGGCTCGGACGCGCGGCTGATGGCGGCCGGCTCGCAGCAGGTGCTGTCCGCCATGCGGGCGCAGGCCGCCGCCAGGCCCGCCAGCGGCTACTGACCCAACCATCATTCCAAGGAGACACACCCGATGCACCGCCGACAACAGCAACGCCGACAGTTCCTGAAGACCGCCGCCGGCAGCGCCCTGGCAGCGGCCGGCAGCATGGCCGGCGCACAGTCCTTCGACTTCAGGCCGGCCCAGCGCTACCCCGACCCCGCAGTCTACATCCTGGACCCGAGCTTCGCCAGGTACCGCATCTACAGCAGCACCATCGAGCAGCTCGGCAGCGGCATGCGCTGGGCCGAGGGACCGGCCTACTTCCCCGAAACCGGCAAGCTGATCCTGTCGGACATCCCGAACAACCGGCTCATGCAGTACGACGAGAAGACCGGCCGGTTCTCCGTGCACAAGGAAGACGTGAACTACGCCAACGGCAACACGCGCGACCGCCAGGGGCGGCTCGTGACCTGCGAGCATTCGGTCACGCGCCGCGTGGTGCGCACTGAGAAGGATGGCCGCATGACCGTGCTGGCCGACCGGTTCGAGGGCAAGCGCCTGAACGCGCCGAACGACGTGGTCGTCAAGTCCGACGACAGCATCTGGTTCACCGACCCGCTGTTCGGCATCAGCGGCGAATGGGAAGGCTCACGCGCCACGCCCGAGCAGGCCACCACCAATGTCTACCGCATCGGCCAGGACGGCAGCGTCCGCGCCGTCGTGACCGACATCGTGAACCCGAACGGCCTGGCTTTCTCGCCGGACGAGAAGCAGCTGTACGTGGTGGAGTGGAAGGGCACGCCGAACCGCAGCATCTGGCGCTTCGACGTCTCGGCCGACGGCGCCAGCCTGTCGAACAAGACCAAGCTGATCGATGCCGGCGGCCCCGGCGCCTTCGACGGATTCCGCGTCGACCGCGACGGCAACCTGTGGTGCGGCTGGGGCTTCACCGGCGCCTTCGCATCGCAAGCCACCGACATTGGCGGCGGCATGCAGGCGCATCTGCCGGTCGGCCGGTCCGACGAGCTGGACGGCGTCAAGGTGTTCAACAAGGACGGCAAGCCGATCGGCTTCATCCGCCTGCCCGAGCGCTGCGCGAACCTGGAATTCGGCGGCCCCAAGCGCAACCGCCTGTACATGGCCAGCAGCCACTCGCTGTACGCGCTGTACGTGGAGGCGCACGGCGCGGTCTGAGCACCGCGCTGGTGTGGGTGGCAGCGGGCGTCGGTCAGTCCGTCGCCACCATCACGCTGGAGGCCTTGATCACGCCGTAGGCCCGCGTGCCCTCCTTCAGGCCGAGCTGGTCGGCCGAGGTGGTCGTGATCGAGGCCACGATCTGCAGCCCGGGCGCGATCTCCAGCGTGACCTCGGTACTGACCGGGCCGCGCACCATCGCGACGACGGTGCCGGGCAGGACGTTGCGGGCGCTGATCTTCATGGAAGACTCCTCGGGGGCCATGGACGCGCCGATCGTACCCTCAAGGCTTGCCGAAGCCGTAGCGCGCCAGCACCTGCTGGGCGGCATCGGAGCCCACGAACGCGATGAAGTCCGCCGCGGCCGCCTTGTTCCGGCTGTCGGCCACGACCGCGATCGGGTAGGACACCGGCGTCGCGCCCTGCGGCGAGGCGACGATCCGCACCTTGTCGCCGGCGATCGCGGCATCCGTACGGTAGACGAATCCGGCGTCGACCTCGCCGCGGCCCACGTAGTCCAGCACCTGGCGCACGCTGTCGGCCTGCACGAACTTGGGCTCCAGCGCGGTCCACAGCTGCGCGGCCGTCAGCACCTCCTGGGTGTAGCGGCCCACGGGCACGGTGGCCGTCTTGCCGACGGCGATGCGCTTGACCGCGGCGCCGCCCAGGTCGTCCAGGCCCTTGAGGCCCACGCCGCCCTGCGCCGGCTCGATCAGCACCAGGCTGTTGGTCACGAAGTTCCTGCGCGTGGCCGCGTCGATCAGCTTCTGCGCGTCGGCGCGGTCCATCGTCGCCTGGTCGGCGCTGGCGAACACGTCCACCGGCGCGCCCTGGCTCATCTGCTGCAGCAGCACGCCGGAAGCGGCGAAATTGGTGCGCACCGACACGCCCGGCCGGGCGGCCTCGAACTTCGCCGCCAGTTCCTTGAAGGCATCGGTCAGGCTGGCCGCGGCCGAGACGGTGATCTGCTGCGACCAGGCCGAGAGCGGCAGAGCCAGGGCCAGGACCAGCGAGGCGATGGAAGGCAAACGCATGCGGGTGCTCCTCATTCAGGGGTGGAACGCGATCGTGGACATCACCATCGCTGTGCTCTGTTGAATATAACAGTGCGCCTTCAGGCCATGCGACCGTCGGCGCGCGCAGCCTCCAGTGCGTCGAGCCGCTGCGCGAACCAGCCGATGCGCTCGGTCTGGCGCACGTCGAAGCGCGGCACGTAGGGCTTGATGTCCAGCACCGGCGTGCCGTCCACCATGTCGTTGCCGGAGAAGCGCAGCACGGTGCCGTCCACCGCCTCCAGCCGCACGATGGACAGCCCGATGCGGTTGGGCCGCGCCGGCGCGCGCGTGGCGAACACGCCGTGGCTCGCCTGGTCCAGGAACGGCACGACCTCCAGCCGCTCGTGCCGGCACAGGTGCAGGTGCGTCAGCACGATCAGGTACTCGAAGCCCTCGATGTCGCGCAGGCCGGCGGCATAGGCCGGGTCGACTTCGATGCGGCCGGTCTCCTGCGGCGCGCCGGCGGTCTGCACCGGCATGCCCTCGGGTGCGGCGAAGCGGCTGCGCACGACGCCGATGGGCCGGCAGACGATCTGGTCGGATGCTTGCACGGTGCGTTCTCCTCGCGCATAGCGCCATGTCATACTGGACACAACGAAAACACAGTATCCACGAGGAGGGACCGCATGCCCACGCAACTTCTTCCACGCAGCATCGTGCTCGCGCTGGCCGCCAGCCTGGCGCTGGCGGCCTGTGGCGGCAGCGACGACGATCCGACCGTCGCCGTCGGCGGCGCACTGGAGCGGCCGACCAGCTTCAGTGCGGGCGCGCTGCGGCAGCGCGAAGCGGTCACGCAGAGCGTGTCCTTCATCAGCGGCAGCGGCGCACAGCAGCACACCTACACCGGGGCCGACCTGTGGGCGCTGCTGTCGGACCTGGGCATCCAGGTCGATGCCACGGCCCGCAACGACCAGCTCAACCGCTACGTGCTGGCCACCGGCACCGACGGCTACCGCGTGGTGTTCGCGCTCGGCGAGCTGAACCCCGCGCTGGGCGGCAAGCGCAGCCTGCTGGCCTATGCCGAGACCATCGACGGCGCCAGCCGGCCGATCGGCGAAGAAGACGGCCCGTTCCGCCTGACCGCGCCCGGCGACGTGCGCGGCGGCCGCTACGTGTCGCAGCTGGTGCGGCTGGACGTGCGGCCGTCCGGCTCGACGGCCGCCGGCACCGGCGGCGGCCTGTCGCCGAGCTTCACGGTCTCCGGCGCCGTGGCCACGCCGATGACGTTCGACCTGGCCGCACTGCAGCGCCTGCCGGCGCAGACCGTCACCGTGGGCAGCAGCACCTACACCGGCGCCAGCCTGTGGGCGCTGCTGAACGGCGCCACCGGCCTGAAGACCGACGCCGCGCTCCACAACCCGCTGCTGGGCATGTACGCCGTGGCCACCGGCAGCGACGGCTACAAGGCTGTGGTCTCGATCGGCGAGATCCATCCGAACTTCGGCAACCGCGATGCACTGGTCGCCTACGCCGTCGACGGCGCGGCGCTGGACCGCAACGGCATGGCGCGCCTGGTCGTGCCCGGCGACGGGCGCGCCAGCCGGTATGTCTCCAACCTGGTCGGCATCGAGGTGTTCGCGGCGCCGGCGGCGCCCTGAGAAGCAGGCGGGCGCCGCCCCCGGAAACGTCAGGTGCCGGCCGCCCAGCGCGCCAGCGCCACCAGGCCGACGATCAGCAGCAGCGCCAGCACGATGGCCACCAGCAGCAGCGGCAGCAGGCCGACCTGCTCGGTGCGCCGGTCGGCCTCGTCGCGGCGGCCGCCCAGGCCGATGAAGCTCCACAGGACGGCGCGCAGCGCGCGCAGGAATTTGTTCATGGCCGTACTGTGCCGCAGTTTCGCGGGGGCGGGACTATGATGCCGCCCGGCGCGTGCCGCGCCTCCCGTCCGCGGAAAGGGCCGTGCCCAGGCTGCATCCCATCGCATCGCGCATGCGACTCCCGGCCCGCCGGCGGACCTGGCCGACGCGCGGAGCTCGTATGTCCACCGACCCCTCGGCCCAGCACGGCCGCATCCACCTCGACCAGCAGCGCAAGCGCGCCAAGGAACTGCTCGCGCGGCTGCGCGCCGGCACGGCACCGGAGCAGCAGGCGCTGCTGGCGCAGCGCCGGCGCGCGCCTGCGCCGCCGCAGCTGGCCGACGCGCAATGGCTGGTCGCGCGCTCGCTGGGCTTCGCCAGCTGGCCGCGCCTGAAGGCGCACGTCGACGCGATCGACTTCGCGGCCCGCCACCCCGGCTTCGCGGCCGACGACGAACCCGCCACCTGGCACTGGCGCTGCGGCAACGACATCGCGCACAGCCTGCGGCTGGCGGGCTTCCGCGGCCGCTTCCAGATGTTCGGCGACCCGCTGCCCATGGGCCCGGCCCCGGCGCTGCCGCCCGACGCATTCGCCACGCTGCGCGCCGGCTTCGTGCACCGCGCCTTCGGCCTGCCGCAGGAGGAGGCGCTGGCACGCATGCGCCAGGAGTACGGGGCGCTGGCCCGCCTGCACACGGCCCGCCGCGTGGTGCTGTGGTGCGAGGCCGACGCCTACGACCAGCTGTTCCTGGTCGCGGTGCTGGCCAGCCTGGCCGCGCTGCCCGAGCGGCTGGAGCTGATCGCGGTCGACGGCGTGCCGGGCGTGCGGCGCTTCATCGGCATCGGCCAGCTCGCGCCGGACCTGCTGGCCTGGCTGTGGCCGCAGCGCCGGCCGGTCACGCCCGAGGCGCTGGCCCTGGCACGCGACGCCTGGGCCGCCTACCGCGCACCCTCGCCGCGGGACTGGGCCGCCCTGGCCCGCGCCGGCACACCGGCCTTGCCCCTGCTGGCGCCCGCGCTGCGTCGCCAGCTGCAGGAGCTGCCCGGCCTGCACGACGGCCTGTCGCTGACCGAGCGCCTGGCGCTGCAGATCGTGCGCGAGCTCGGCCAGCCCGCGTTCGGCCAGGTGTTCGCCGAGCTGCATGGCGTGCGCGAGCCGCTGCCCTGGCTCGGCGACGGCATGTTCCATGCGCTGATGCGGCCGCTGATCGATGCGCCGAACCCGCTGCTGCTGGAATCCGACCGCCAGCTGGACTGGCCGCGCCGGCCGCTGCAGCTGACGGCGCTCGGCCACCAGGTGCTGGACGGCCGCGCCTACTGGCTCGACCATGCGGCGGCCGAACGCTGGGTCGGCGGCGTGCGGCTGGCGCCGCGCGCGCCGCACTGGGCGCTGGATGCGCAGGGCGCGCCCTGCTGGCGCGCCAGCGGCGCAGCTTGCCGGCCAGCGTGACCACCCACAGCGCCAGCGTGAGGCCGGCGTTGCCCTGCGTGCGTCAGCGGCGCAGCCTGCCGGCCAGCGTGACCACCGCCAGGATGACGGCCCCGGCCGCGATGCCGACGCCGGCGTTGGCCAGCATCGGCGTCAGCGCCTCCCAGAAGCCGCCGCCCGGCCACAGCGCGGTGGCATCGGCCATCTGCTCGATCTCGTGGTGCAGCGCCGACACGCCGTGCGTCAGGATGCCGCCGCCGACCAGGAACATCGCGGCCGTGCCGGCGACCGACAGCGCCTTCATCAGCCACGGCGCCGCCACCAGGATGCCGCGCCCCAGCGCGGCCAGCGCACCGCCGCGCCGGCTCAGGTACAGGCCCAGGTCGTCGAGCTTGACGATGCCAGCCACCAGGCCGTAGACGCCCAGCGTCATCAGCACGGCGATGCCGGCCAGCACGACCACCTGGGTCAGGAACGGGCTCTGCTGCACCGTGCCGAGGGTGATCGCGATGATCTCCGCCGACAGGATGAAGTCGGTGCGCACCGCGCCCTTGATCTTGTCCCGCTCCAGCGCCACCAGGTCCACGGACGGGTCGGCCACGGCCTGGCGCCGCTGCGCCTGGGCCTCCTCGTCCTCGCCCTTGTGCAGGAACCGGTGCGCCAGCTTCTCGAAACCCTCGAAACACAGGAAGGCGCCGCCCAGCATCAGCAGCGGCGTGATCAGCCAGGGCGCGAACGCACTGATCAGCAGCGCGGCCGGCACCAGGATGGCCTTGTTGGCCAGCGAGCCCTTGCACACGGCCCAGACCACCGGCAGCTCGCGGTCGGCCTTCACGCCGGTGACCTGCTGCGCGTTCAGCGCCAGGTCGTCGCCGAGCACGCCGGCGGTTTTCTTGGCGGCGACCTTGGTCATCACGGACACGTCGTCCAGCACGGAGGCGATGTCGTCGAGCAGCAGGAGCAGGCTGGTGGCCATGGGTGTCAGGCAGAAGGCGGGGGGGGCGCGATCGTAGCGGCATCCGGCGGCGGCTCCAGCCATGGCACCAGCAGCGCTGTGGCTTGCGCCAGCACGCGCTCGCGCCGCGCCGATCCGCTGCCGGCCTGCTCCCAGTCGGGCCGGCTGCGCGCGGGCTGCACGGCCTGCACCAGCTGGCGCAGCGGCGCGTCCAGCGCCGCGTCGGGAGCCTGGTCCAGCACCAGCTGTACCAGCGCGGCGTGGCCGCGCCGCTCCAGCGCGCGCGCCAGCTGCACCAGCTGCTGCGCGGCCAGGAACAGGAAGGCGTCGTCCAGCGAGAGCTCGCGCACGCCGGTGATCTGGTTCATCAGTTTGCCGCCGATCTGGCGCCAGCCCTGCGAGACGATGCTGCCCAAGGCCCCGCCCAGCGCCGCGCCGGCACCCAGCGACAGGCCGCCCACGGCCAGGTCGGCCAGCACGCCGACCGAGGCGCCGACGGCCGCGCCCATGCCGAGCTTGCGGCCGGCCTCGCGCAGCGCCTCGGGATGGAACAGGTCGCTGTCCCAGCGGCCGTCCTGCCAGGGCAGCCGGGCCAGCTGCGCGTCGTCGGCGTCGAAGCCTTCGATCTGCAGCAGCTCGTCGGCGCAGCCGCGCACCAGCACCAGCGCGATCTGCTGGAAGTCCTGCTCGGCGCGCGCGCGCGCGGCCGGCTGGGCGTGCACCGCCTCGCCGAGTTCGCGCCGCAGCGCGGCCAGCCGCACCAGCGCCAGCGCGATCGCGCGCGCCATGGCCTGGCGGCGCTGCGCGGCCTCGCCGGCCAGGTACAGGCCGATGCGCTGCAGCTGCGCACGGTGCGCGGGCAGCAGCGTGGCCAGGTCCTGGTAGAGGTGCTGCTCGGCGCCGGTGAAGGGCGCCACCGCGTCGAAGCGCACCAGCGCGTGCAGGCCGCCCGCGGCCAGCATGGCCTGCCACTCGCCGGCGCGGCTGGCCGCGTCGCGCACGAAGTTCAGCACCGGCATGACCGGCCGCGCGCAGGAATTGAGGATCTCGATCTCGGCGCGGTGCTTGGGCAGCACCGGCTCGCGCGTGTCGACCACGTAGAAGGCGGCGTCCACGTCCAGCAGCGTGCGCAGCACCTTGGCCTCCTGCTCGAAGGCGGCGCGCGCCTCCGGGCCCTGCAGGAAGGCGCGCACGCGCGCCGGGCGGTCGACGCCCTCGACCGCGTGCTGCAGGTAGTCCCACAGCGCGATGGAGTCCTCCAGGCCCGGCGTGTCGTAGAAGCGCAGCGCCGCGGCCCCGTCCACGCGCAGCTCGGTGCGCTCCACATGGCGCGTGGTGCCGGGGCGGTCGGACACCTCGCCGAAATGGCGCCGGCGCGTCAGCGTGCGCAGCAGCGAGGTCTTGCCGGCGTTGGTGTGGCCGACCACGGCGATGGACAGGATCGCCTCGCTCACGGGAGTACCTCTTCGCCCCTACGGGCTGCGGTGCGAGCCCCTTCGGGAGGCCGGGCGGGGCGCACTGGTGCACCCTCGGGCCTGCGGCCCGGTCCCTCCGAGAGGGAATGAGCCCCTTCGGGCGGCCAGGCGGGACTCATGCCGGCTGCTCCACCGCGTCGAACCAGGCCAGCGCGGCCCCGGCATCGGGCTGCAGCGGGACCGCGGGCAGGTCGCTGCGGGCCAGCCAGTCGCGCCAGCGCTGCAGGTCGGCCTCGGCGCGCGGCTGCAGGGGCCACAGCGCGCAGGCGCCGCACAGCGCGGCGGCCTCGCGCACGAAGCGCTCGGTACCACGGTCGGGGCTGGACGGCGCATGGCAGCACACCAGCAGCCGGCGCGGCACCTGGCGCGCCAGCGCCTGCAGCACCGCGGCGCGCTCGGCCGCCGTGCCGTCGATGCGCTGCAGCTGCACGCCGGCCGGCAGCGCCGCCGGCGGCCAGGGCGCCTCTGGCGGCAGCTCGAAGCCCAGCACCAGCCGCGCGCCGGCGTCGACCGGACCGTGCGCCGCCGGCGGGCTGGCCGGCGGCACGGCATGCTCCTCGTCCACCACCTCGGCCGGCTCCATCGCGGCGAAGCGCGCCAGCAGCCGGCGCACCGCCGGGTCGGCGGGATCCGGGCCCAGCCGGCGCTGGCCGCGCCGCCACATGGCCCAGCACCACAGCAGGCACAGCAGCCGCACCGCCAGGCCGTATACCGCCACGCAGCCCATCAGCCACCAGGCCCAGGCGCGCTGGTCGGCTGCGCCGGCGGCCTCGGGCCGCAGCAGCGTGGCGGCGTCGGGCAGCGGCACGCCCAGCGCCTGCGGCAGCCAGCCGGTCGCGCGCACGAAGTGCAGGAAGAACTCGGCCGGCAGGATCGTCGTCTCCCAGCTCAGCCGGTAGGCGCGCACCGAGAAGCCCAGCGCCAGCCCGGCCAGCAACACGGCGAACGACAGCGACCACACCAGGTGGCTGATGCCGCCGAAGGCCCAGGGCGCCAGCCGCGCACGCCGCAGCACGTCGCCAGTCGCGCGCGCCAACTGGACGGCATGCGGGCCGCGGTCCAACGGCAGCCGCGCCGTGAGCGCCAGCGCCAGCCGGCCGAGCGCGCTGCCGTCCACCGGCCACGGCACGAGCAGGCTGGCCAGCCACAGCGCCAGCGTCAGCGCATGTAGGCCCAGCAGCGCGACGAAGGCGGCCAGCGCGTTGATCTCACGTGCCTGGCCGAGCACGCCGCGCGCCAGCAGCCAGGCCGCCGCGGCCACGGCCACCGCCAGCGCCAACAGCACCCAGCCGCCCAGCCGGCGCCAGCGGCCCCATTCCCGCGACAGGCCCAGCCGTTCGCCGAGCAGCCAGGCGCGCTCGGCCACGCGGCCCGCGTCGTCGCCGCGGGCGGCGAAGGCCTGGCGCATGGCCTGGCCGTCGTCGAGCGGCCCGTCCTCCTCGACCAGCGCGACGGCGCGCGCCACCGCGGCCTGGGCCAGCGGGCTGCGATCGGAATGGACGGGCGGGACGGGCATCGACGACGAGGGGCCGGGAGAATCGGGCCCGCAGCATGCCATAGCGGCATGCGGCCGCCGATAAGGAGCACGATGGCCAAGGATTTCGACGCGATGGAAGACAGCAACCGCTCGGGCAACCCGGCGTTCGAGGCGGTGTCCGACCCGGCGCGGCGCCTGTGGCTGCGCGGCGGCCTGGGCAGCGCGCTGGCCACGCTGCTGCTGCCCGGCTGCGCCACCCCGCCCGCGGGGCCGCGGCTGGGCTTTCGCGGCATCGCCGCCTCCGGTGCCGACGCCGTGCGCGTGCCGCCCGGCTACCGCGTGCAGGTGCTGCTGCCCTGGGGCGACCCGGTCGGCATCGCCGGCCAGCCGCTGCCGGCCTTCCGCGCCGACGGCGGCAACAGCGCCGAGGAACAGGCGCTGCAGCTCGGCATGCACCACGACGGCATGGCCTGGTTCACGCTGGACGGGCCGCACCACGGCCTGCTCGCCATCAACCACGAATACGTCGACGACGGCCTGCTGCATGCCGGCGGCATGGAGCCGTGGACCGCCGGGAAGGTGCGCAAGGCCCAGGCCGCGCACGGCATCTCGGTCGTCGAGCTGCGGCTGCAGGGCGATCGCTGGACGCAGGTGCGGCCCAGCCGCTACGCGCGCCGCGTGACGGCCGCCACGCCCTGCCGCCTGTCCGGCCCCGCGGCCGGCCACGCGCTGCTGCGCACCGCGGACGACCCGGCCGGCCGCACCGTGCGGGGCACGCTGAACAACTGCGCCGGCAGCGCCACGCCCTGGGGCACCTACCTCGCTGGCGAGGAGAACTTCCACTTCTACTTCTCCGGCGGCGCCGCGCGCGACGCCGGCCAGCGCCGCTGGGGCATGGCGCAGGACGCCTTCTTCCGCTGGCCGGAACACGACGCGCGCTTCGACGCCCGCCGGCACCCGAACGAATTCCACCGCTTCGGCTGGATCGTCGAGATCGACCCGCGCGACCCGGCGGCGCCGCCGGTCAAGCGCACCGCCCTGGGCCGTGGCGCGCACGAGGGCGCCTGGGTCGGCGTCGCGCGCTCGGGCCGCGCCGTGGTCTACAGCGGCGAGGACGCGCGCTTCGAATACCTTTACAAGTTCGTCAGCGACGGCCGCGTCGCCGACGGCGACCGCGACCTGCTGGACCACGGCACGCTCCACGTCGCCCGCTTCGACGCCGACGGCACCGGCCGCTGGCTGCCGCTGCTGCACGGCCAGGGCCCGCTGGGCGCGGCGGCCGGCTTCGCCGACCAGGGGGAGGTGCTGGTGAAGACGCGCCAGGCCGCCGACCTGCTGGGCGCCACGCGCATGGACCGGCCCGAGTGGATCGCGATCGACGCCGCCCGCGCCACCGTCTACTGCACGCTGACCAACAACAGCGCGCGCGGCCGCCCGGGCCAGCCCGGCGTGGACGCCGCCAACCCGCGCGCGCAGAACAACATGGGCCAGATCATCCGCTGGACCGAGGACGGCGGCCTGGACGCCACGCGCTTCCGCTGGGACCACCTGCTGCTGGCCGGCGACCCCGCGAACGCGCGGCCCGAAGCCCGCGGCACCGTCCGCGGCGACGCCTTCGCCTGCCCGGACGGCCTGCTGCTGGACGCGCGCGGCGTGCTGTGGATCCAGACCGACGCCCATGCCTCGGAACTGGGCCAGGGCGAATTCCGCCGCCTGGGCAACAACCAGCTGCTGGCCTGCGATCCGGCGACCGGCGAGGTGCGCCGCTTCCTGACCGGGCCGGTGAACTGCGAGATCGCCGGCGCGATCATGGCGCCGGACGGACGCACGCTGTTCGTGAACATCCAGCATCCGGGCGAGCCGCCGTCGGACCGCAGCGCGCCCGGCGAGGCGACCAGGTACTCCACCTGGCCGTTCGGCGGCACGCCACGCTCGGCCACGCTGGCGATCCGGCGCGAGGACGGCGGCCTGGTCGGGACCTAGTCGACCGTGCGCTTGAGCCGCATCTCCTCGATGCGGATGTGGCCCATGGGCGTGGTGCGGGCGGTGTTCAGCTCGCGCTTGAAGCCGGCCAGGTCGAAGAAGCGCAGCGCGCGCTCGTTGCGCAGCGGCACCCAGACCGTCACGCTGGTGCAGCCCTCCTCGCCCAGGCCTTCGCGCGCGGCATCCCACAGCGCCAGGCCGGCGCCGCGGCCCCAGTGGTCCGGGTGCACGTGGATCGCCCAGACCTCGCCGACCGTGGGCTTGCTGCCCTTGTCGCGCGAGCGGTCGAACGCGACGAAGCCGACCACCTTGCCCTCGTGCAGCGCGACGTGGACCTGCGGGTCACCGTACTCGATGGCCTCGCGCCAATGCGCCAGGCGCTTGCTGGCGGGCTGGGAATTGATGTGCTCGTCCGGCACGATGCCGGTGTAGGCCGCCAGCGTGGCGGCGGCGTGGACGTCGACGACGGCCTGGGCGTCGCGCTTCTCGGCGGCGCGGACTTCGTAGAAGGACATGCGATGGCGAAGGAACGAAAAACCCACGATTCTCGCCGCAAGCCGCGCCCTACACTCGCGCCCCATGCCTGCCACCCACCGCGTGCGCCTGCAGCGGCCCGGCTGCGAGGACCAGGAATTCCAGGCGCCGGCCGACCTGCCGGTGCTGCTGGCGGCCGAGCGCGCCGGCCTGTCCATGGAAAGCTCCTGCCGCAACGGCACCTGCCGCAGCTGCATCTGCCTGATGGCATCGGGCAGCGTGGCCTACCGCATCGAATGGCCCGGCGTGTCGGCGGACGAGAAGCGCGAGGGCTGGATCCTGCCCTGCGTGGCCCACGCCACCGGCGATCTGGTGCTGGAACTGCCGCTGTAAACTCTGCGCCCTTTTCGCAGCCCAGCCGTCCCATGGACTACCCCGGCAACCTGATCGTCGTCGCAGCCCCCAGCGGAGCCGGCAAATCCAGCCTCGTGAAGGCCCTGCTGGAACTCGATTCGAAGATCCAGCCCTCGGTCTCGCACACCACGCGCGCGCCGCGCGGCCAGGAAAAGCACGGGCGCGAATATTTCTTCGTCTCCGACGCCGAGTTCGACGCGATGGTCGTGGCCGATGGCTTCGTCGAATGGGCGCACGTGCACGGCAAGCGCTACGGCACGTCCAAGAAGGCGATCGAGGAGCGCATCGCCCAGGGCGCCGACGTGATCCTGGAGATCGACTTCCAGGGCGCGATGCAGATCAAGAAGGCGTTCGCCAACGCGCAGCTGATCTTCATCCTGCCGCCGAGCTGGGAGGAGCTGCGCTCGCGCCTGGAGCGCCGCGGCGAGGACGCGCCCGAGGTCATCGAGCTGCGCCTGAAGAACGCCGCCCAGGAGATGGCCCAGGCCGCGAACTTCGACTTCGTTATAATCAACGAGTTGTTCGACCGGGCCGTCTTCGACTTGAAGACCATCGTGCATGCCCAGCGACTCAAATACCTGGCGCAGGTTCGCGCCAGGGCCGAAACCTTCAAATCCCTGCACATCCTCTAGCCGCACTGGAGCATTGCCATGGCCCGCATCACCGTCGAAGACTGCCTCGAACAGGTTCCCAACCGCTTCCAGCTGGTGCTGGCCGCGACCTACCGCGCCCGCATGCTGAGCCAGGGCCACGCGCCCAAGATCGAGAGCAAGAACAAGCCCGGCGTGACCGCGCTGCGCGAGATCGCGGCCGGCAAGGTCGGCCTGGAAATGCTGAAGAAGGTGCCGACCTGAGCGTCCGCGCCCGTTGCTGAAAAGGCACCGCCCCGCGGTGCCTTTTGCTTTTGGGGCCCGCCGCGAGGAGCCTGCACGCTACAGTTGGGCCATGAACGCCGCGCTGCCCACCTCGGCCATCGATCGGACCGCCCCCGTGCCGGAGACGCCGGCCGCGGCGAACGCCGCCGCCGCCAGCTTCGCGGCCCTGACCGCCAGCCTGGACTACCTGGACGCGCAGAGCATCGAGCAGGTGCGTCAGGCCTACCGCTTCGCCGACGAGGCCCACCTGGGCCAGCTGCGCTCCAGCGGCGAGCCGTACATCACGCATCCGATCGCCGTCGCCGCCCAGTGCGCGGCCTGGAAGCTCGACGCCCAAGCCCTGATGGCCGCGCTGCTGCACGACGTGCTGGAAGACTGCGGCGTGACCAAGCCCGAGTTGATCGAGCGCTTCGGCGCGCCGGTGGCCGAGCTGGTCGACGGGCTGACCAAGCTGGACAAGCTGCAGTTCAACACGCGCGAGGAGAACCAGGCCGAGTCCTTCCGCAAGATGCTGCTGGCCATGGCGCGCGACGTGCGCGTGATCCTGATCAAGCTGGCGGACCGCACCCACAACATGCGCACCATGGGCGACATGCCGCGCAGCAAGTGGGGCCGCATCTCGCGCGAGACGCTGGACATCTACGCCCCGATCGCCTACCGGCTGGGCCTGAACGTGACGTACCGCGAGCTGCAGGAACTGGCCTTCCAGTACCTGATGCCCTGGCGCCACGGCGTGCTGGCCAAGGCCGTGGCCAAGGCCCGCAGCCGGCGCCGCGACCTGGTGCAGAAGGTGCAGCAGGAATTGGAGGGCGCCTTCGCCGCCGCCGGCATGAAGGTGCGCATCGCCGGGCGCGAGAAGACGATCTACTCCATCTACCGCAAGATGGACGACAAGCACCTGTCGTTCGCCCAGGTCAACGACATCTACGGCCTGCGCGTGATCGTGGCCAGCGTGACGGACTGCTACACCGCCCTCGGCGTGCTGCACCAGCTGTACAAGCCGGTGCCGGGGCGCTTCAAGGACTACATCGCGATCCCCAAGGCCAACGGCTACCAATCGCTGCACACCACGCTGGTCGGGCCGGCCAACGTGAACATCGAGTTCCAGATGCGGACCGAGGCCATGCACGTCGTGGCCGAATCCGGCGTGGCCGCCCACTGGCTCTACAAGGCCCACCAGCCCGATGCCGGCGCGGCCGAGCGCAACGGCACGCAGTGGCTGCAGTCGCTGCTGGACATCCAGCAGGAGACCCGCGACGCCTCGGAGTTCTGGGACCACGTGAAGGTGGACCTGTTCCCCGACGCGGTCTACGTGTTCACGCCCAAGGGCCAGATCCTGGCGCTGCCGCGCGGCGCGACCGTGGTCGACTTCGCCTACGCGATCCACAGCAACGTGGGCGACCGCACGGTGGCCGCGCGCGTAAACGGCGAGCAGTCGCCGCTGCGCACCGAGCTGCACAACGGCGACGTGGTGGAGGTGATCACCGCGCCGGTGTCTTCGCCGAACCCGGCCTGGCTCAGCTTCGTGCGCACCGGGCGGGCCCGCTCCAAGATCCGCCACCATCTCAAGAGCCAGGCCCTGACCGAGTCCGAAAGCCTGGGCGAAAAGCTGCTGACCCAGGCGCTGCGGGCCGAGGGCATCGAGGCCCTGCCCGCCCAGGACGCCGAAGGCCAGGCGGTGTGGGACAAGCTGCTGCGCTTCTCCGGCAACCGCACGCGCGCCGAGCTGATGACCGACATCGGCCTCGGCAAGCGCATCGCCAGCATCGTGGCCAAGCGGCTGAAGGTCATGGTGACCGAAGGCGGCGCCAAGCCCGACGCGCTGCTGATGACGCGCGAGCGCTACACCGCGCACGAGACTGTGTCGCAGGGCGGCGTGCTGATCGACGGCAGCGAGAACGCCTCGGTGCAGTTCGCGCGCTGCTGCCGGCCGGTGCCGGGCGACGAGATCGTCGGCTACCTGGGCCGCGGCGAGGGCCTGTTCATCCACACCGCCGAATGCGCCACGGCCAAGCGGCTGCAGTACAAGGACAGCGAGCGCTTCATCGCCGTGGCCTGGTCCGACGAGCCGGTGCGTACCTTCGAGACCGGCATCGTGGTCACGATCAGCAACGGCAAGGGCGTGTTGGCGCGCGTCGCGGCCGCGCTGGCGGAATCCGAGGTCGACATCACGCACATGGACATGGGCCAGGAAGAGGCGCAGGACGCCACGGACCTGCGCTTCGTCGTCACCGTGCGCGACAAGGCGCACCTGGACCAAGCGATGCGCAACCTGCGCCGCACGCACTCGGTATTGCGCGCCGTCCGCGCCACGCCGGCCCCGTATCAGGGCACGGCCGGCGGCGCCGGGTAGCGCACCGCCAGCACCTCCAGTTCGCGCACGCCGGCCGGGGTGGCCAGGCGGACCTCGTCGCCCACGCGCGCGCGCAGCAGCGCACGCGCGATCGGGGCGATCCAGCTGACCTCGCCGGCCGCGCTGTCGGCCTCGTCGATGCCGCGGATCGTGACGGTCTGCTCCTCGCCCTGCGGATCGGCATAGGTCACGGTCGCGCCGAAGAACACCTGGTCGCTGCCGTGATGCACGGTGGGGTCGGTCACTTCGGCGATCTCCAGCCGCCGCGTCAGGAAGCGGATGCGCCGGTCGATCTCGCGCAACCACTTCTTGCCGTACAGGTAGTCGCCGTTCTCGGACCGGTCGCCGTTGCTGGCGGCCCAGTGCACGACCTCGACGACCTTGGGCCGCTCGTTGTCGATCAAGTCCAGCAGTTCGGCCCGCAGCCGCGCATAGCCCTGGGGGGTGATGTAGTTCCGGCCGCCCGCGGGCAGCGCCGGTAGCACCGGCCCGTCGTCGTCCTCGCCATCGGTTTCCTTGGTGAACGCCTTGCTCATGGCACGAGTGTGCGGCAAAAAACGAACGCTACAGCCGCGGCAGGTCGCGCAGGCTGCGCCCGGGCCGGCGCGGGTCGACCTCGATCGACTCGCTGCCGTCGGACTCCACATGGACCTTGACCGCGTCGCCCAGCCGGGCACCGTCCGGCCCCTGGAACAGCGGCACCACCGGCTCGGCGTCCAGCAGCTTGTCCACGACTTCCACCGTGTCGACCACGGCTTCCTGCGACAGCGGGGAAGGCACGTGGTCGGCCGGACACGCCAGTTCGCGCCGGTCCGCCAGGTACCAGCGCACCCGTACCACCTGGCCGCGGGCGTCCAGCTGCACGCCGGTCACGACGTGGGCCGGGCCGTCACGCGCCTGGATGCTCATGGCGCGGCGAATGGCGGCGGGCCACCCGGATCGGCTGGCCCGGATGCCCGGGCAGGCGCGTCGGAACATCGCCCTCGTCGGGCGGCTCCTGCACCGGCACCCCCGGCTCGGGGTTGACGGGTTCCTCGTCGTCGAACGGGCCGCCGGGCAGCGGCACGGGCGGCACCGGCTGCGGCGCCGGTACCGTGGACGACAGGAGGGGCGCCAAACGGGCGACGCGTTCAATGGTCACGAGCATGCAGACATCCTCCGGAGGGACTCTGCATGGTGGCCGCCGCGCCCGTGGCCCGGCATCGGCCGGCGGCCCGGATGGCCGTAGTCGAAGACCGACAGGTTGGGCGGCGAGCTTCCCGCGTCAACGAGGCAACGAAAAACGGCTTATCGATCCGGCGGTGGCCATCTCGCCAGGAGTCAACGCCGGGCTGCAACCGTCCAGGCATGCGCCATGCCGTCTGCCCACGCACGGTGCATCTGCTCAAGCGGATCTGCCGGCATCCGCCCCATCGCTCCGGGCTTCCGGCAAGGTGTGTTCCATCGCATGGGCGATGGCCGCGAGGACCTGTGCAGGCCGCGTGACGCCGCAGATGGGGCACCCGAAATCGTGGAATTCCTCGGCGAAGAAATAGGTCCTGGCCTGATGCCTGCCCGCGAACAGCTTCAGCGCCAGCGTTCGGTCCTCCAGTGGCGGGCCTCCTCCCTGGTAACGGGTGTATTCGTAGATGGAGGCCGTCACCACCTCGAACATCGGCGCCAGCCACAGATCCTCGTCGGGGCGGCAAAGGACTTCACAGTTCTTCAGGTGGGCGTCGCCGTTGCGGACCATGACGAAGAACGCGACTTGCAGGAAGAAGCGGTGCAGCTTACCGCCGTGCAGATGCAACCGAAGCAGCAGCTCCGCGATTCGCTGGTCGCTGTCCCGGTACGTCGGTCGGACAGGATGTCGCGCACGCCCAGTCTCCCGCACGCGCAGCGATGTCCTCGAGACCGAGGCGGCCGACCCGCCCGTCCTCATGGGCGACCAAATCGAAGCGGTCGAGCACAAGCATCGGCCCGTCCTCGGACAGTTCGCACATAGGCACCTCGATTCCTGCCCGGCGTGCCGCGCCGAAGCACACGTACTCGTTGACAGCCAGGCCAGGATGCCCGGCGACGAGGCCCTGTTCTTCTGGCTGCCGCTGCCCGCGCCGTGGGGCGCCTCGGATTTCGCGATGCGGCTGCGCCGCGAGGGCGCGGTCGTGGCACCCGCCAAGGTGTTCTCGCTGGAACTGGCCTGCGCGCCCAACGCCGTACGCATCGCCACCGGCACGGTCGCGTCGCGGGAGGAACTCCCGCTGGCGCTGCAGCGCCTTCACGGCCTGCCGGCGCAGAACCCTTCGCTGCCCAGCGCGATCGACCGATCAAGAAGAGGCCGGACCTCCGCCACGGCGCCTGTCAGTCGTCGGTCCACGCCTCGCCGTCCTGCACCCGCAGTTCGTACAGCGCATAAAAGGGCACGCCAGCGATGGCGCGAAAAGCCGGGCCCAGCCAGAGAACGGCAGCCCATCGCCCTCCATCACGGCATGGGCCGCCGCCAGCCGCAGCCGCGGCGATGCCGCGGTCAGCTCACTCAGCCGGCATGGGGAACATGGACATGTCAGGGCCAATCAGGGAACGGGTTGCGCCAGGTCGTCCACGTCTCGGGCCCGCACTCCATCTCCTCATCCGTCAGCAAACAGGCGTCGAAGCGCGCACGAAGTGCCGCTTCGTCCATACCCATGCCGATCAGCACGAGCTCCTGGCGGGCATCGCCCACGTTCTCGTCCCAGTTCTCGCGGATCAGGGCCAGGGATTCCGGATCCTGCGGCCAGCGCTCCTGCGGCACGGCGGCCCACCAGTAGCCGGCCACGCCGTGCCGGGCCACCGCGCCCGCCTGCGACCAGTTGCCCGCCAGCGCCGGATGGCTGGCCAGCCAGAAGAAGCCCTTGGAGCGCACCACGCCGGGCCATTCGCTTTCCACCAGGTCGAAGAAGCGTTGCGGATGGAAAGGCCTGCGCGCGCGGTAGACAAAATTGCGGATGCCGTATTCCTCGGTCTCCGGTGTGTGCGTGCCGCGCAGCTCCTGCAGCCAGCCGGGCGCCTTGGAGGCTTCGTCGAAGTCGAACAGGCCCGTGTTCAGCACGCGGTCGAGCGGCACCTGGCCGAACGCGGCGACCTCGACACGGGCGCGCGGGTTGAGGCTGCGCAGGATCGCCATCAGCCGCTCGCGCTCCGCGTCGCCGATGAGGTCGGCCTTGTTGAGCACGATCACGTCGCAGAACTCGATCTGGTCGATCAGCAAGTCCACCACCGTGCGCCGATCTTCCTCGCCCAGCGACTCGCCACGCGACTGGATGCTGTCGCGCGAGCTGTAGTCGCGCAGGAAGTTGTAGGCATCGACCACCGTCACCATCGTGTCGAGCCGGGCCACTTCGCCCAGGCTGCGGCCGTCCTCGCCCTCGAAGGTGAAGGTCTCGGCCACGGGCAGCGGCTCGGAGATCCCGGTGGACTCGATGACGAGTTGGTCGAAGCGGCCTTCCTTGGCGAGCCGATCCACTTCCACCAGCAGATCCTCGCGCAAGGTGCAGCAGATGCAGCCGTTGCTCATCTCCACCAGCTTCTCGTCGGTGCGCGACAACTCCGCCCCGCCGTCGCGCACCAGTGCGGCGTCGATGTTGACCTCGCTCATGTCGTTGACGATGACCGCCACGCGCCGGCCTTCGCGGTTGTGGAGGATGTGGTTGAGCAGCGTGGTCTTGCCCGCGCCGAGGAAGCCGGACAGGACGGTGACAGGGAGCTTGTCGAGCCGGGACGGGGTCTGAAGGTCGGTATTCATCGTGGTGTCTTGTGGAACAACTGAGGTCGATCACTGATGGCGATCGGTGCTGCCGGCGTGGTCAGCTCCCATCCGGCCCTGGTCCCGTGCAGGTCGCGCATCTGCCGCAAAGCTCGAGGACGGATGTGCGTTCCAGGAGCAGGCGTCGTTCTTCATCCAGTGGCCCAGCTCGTCGTCGGTGAACGCATCGGCATGCCCGCAGCCGCCGCAGAGGGCGAACGCCTTGGGCCATGCCGACAGCCGCGGAAGGATGCACGACACATGGGCGTTCAGCGCTTCCAGGCGCTGCACCCAGCCATGCGCAACCGGTCGCGCAACGCACGAGCGCTGCGCGGGCCGTCGGCCTGCCGCAGCGTCGCAAGGATTCGCTGCCGGCTGGCGAGGTCAGTGGCATGGGAATCTCCTGCCGGACACTTCTCGGTCGCATCACTTTCAAGAAACAGATGTTATAACATAACCTACATCGAGGAAAAGACGCCGTGCGACCTCGGTGGCTGCGTCAAGTCGTGCAAGGCCGCGGCGAAGGAGAAGAGCTTGATCCCCAAAACCTACGACCAGTGGCACCACTGCATCACCGTCGAATGCGGCCTGGCGTTGACACGAACGTTCATCGCCCAGCGCCTGGCCGTGTGGCGCAACGCGCAATCGGAAGAAACCTTACGCTTCCGTCGACTCTACGGCGATCAGCATTGGAAGTCGGTGATGGCCTGGTTCGAGCAGGCCAGCCTCGAGCCCGATGCCAGGGAATGAAGCCCCCAGGCCGCCCCCAGCGCGCCGATGCGACGTCGACCGACTGTGGTCCCGCAGCCCTTCTTCATCCAAGCCGCGGCGCCTGATGTGCAGCGACGCCAGCTTGCGCACCATCCCCCCACGGCAAAGGCGACATGGCCCTTCACACGCGCAGCATCGTCGCAGACAACCGCCACGACTCGGTGGTGTTCGACGCGCTGGTCGACGCGATGCCGGGTGTGGGCGGCAAGCGCGGCAGGCCGCGCCGATGGCCAGGCAAGCTGCATGCGGACAAGGCTGACGACTGTGAGCGATGCCGCGCTCACTTGAAGCGCCGGGGCATCGAGGAGCGCATCGCCCGCAAGGGCATGGACCGGCTCGGACATCGCCGCTGGATGGTTGAGCGCACGCATGACTGGCTGGCCGCCTTTGGCAAGCTGCGCACTCGGTTCGAGCGCCGCACCGACATGCATCTCGCCTTGCTTTCCGTCGCCTGCTTCATGGCTGGCAGCCCGGTACGACGAGACGCCAAACACCGCCGAGCCTATTGCCGATAAATCGCAGGCCAAGGATGCCGGCCTAAACGGCTGGTCTGTCGCCGTGCACTGGTACACGCAGCTGGCCGATCTGATCGCGTCACCGGCCTTTCATACCCTTGCGTTGTCATCGGGCTATGGGAGCCCGGCGCAGCTGCGTGAACAGGCCGTTCTGAGGGCGGCGGTGCGACCGATGCCGGGCGGTCACGGACTGACTGCAGACTGCCCGGCCGCGTTGCGCCAACTGATCGATCACGCGGAAGCTTTTCCAGCCGAATCCGCACGCCAAAAGATGAGCCGCGTGACACGACTGCACCTGTTCCGCGAGTTCCAGAGCACCATTGGCCTAGCCTACTATCGCGGTTGCGAAGGCGTTGCAGCTGACCGCGACCGGGCCTACGAATGGCTGGGCCGCCTGTTTCCAACAACGAACAAGTGAGTCGACTTGAATCTTGACTATCCGAGTCACCTGACGCCGCCGGCGCAGCAGGCCTGGGCGGAATTGCTGGACAAGGGTACCCCGAAGCACCCGTCCCGCCCGCGCGATGCTTTCAACGCCTATTGGCGGATGTCCAACGACAGCCCCGCGCAGATGATCGAGGCAGGCAAGCCCTATACCAACCTGGCAATCGAGCATGCCTGGCACTGTTACTTCCTGGCAGCTCGCAAGCATGCGCAGCACGAGGCCTTGCGATGGTTGCGGGTGCATCCGCAGGTAAAGTGCAAATAGGCCATCACGGCGTTCCAGGCTCGCAACAACCGGCGGATTGCCAATCGATATTCGGTCTGGCGACGTGCGAAAGGATAAGAAATATGCATGGTTTCGGCGTAGCAAAACCCGAGAAGGAATTCCTGTCTGACAGGCGGGATGTATCAGTGACGTATAGCGTCTATCGCGATCAGATGGACCGCTTCCTGGAGGCGTTTGATTTCCATGATGAACGGCCTTTCGAGCAGTACGTCGTGCCTAGCGATGGAGGACAATCGCTCGCTGCCGTCTCAGGGGGACTTGGTGCAATGGCGTGGGATACGGTTTCGTATCTGCACCTTCAATACTCTTCCGGTGCGTCGCCCAGCGAAATGCGCAGCTGGTATCCAAGTGCATTGGCATTTTGGGAGGAATACGCGTACTTTCATGAGGCGTTTCATCAAAGCCCTTCGTCGAATTACGTCATTGCGCACATGACGCTCGGCGATTCCGGCTACTGGGATGCGATACGCATGACCAGCTTCGCAATCTTGCTCGGGCATGTCGATGCGCTTGCTCGCTTGTGCGCCATCTGGGACTACGGCAACCAGCCACTCGATGGTCTTCTTGAGCGGCTTGTCGCCCCCTTCGTTCCGGGCCGCGCGCCGCCGCCCGCCACCTGCACCCGCCACCTGCCGTATTCCATGCTCCTCGAGGTCTTCGACTCCTCACCCGACCAGCGCCCCGCGCTCATGTCGAAGTACCTGGACGAGTGGTACACCGCCAGCCGCCGCGAACCCTACTACGAATCGCACAAGAAAGGCCGCGAGCACAGCTATTTAGGCCTGTGGAGCTTCGAAGCCGCCGCGGTGACCCGTGTTCTGCAAATCACCGACAGCAGCTATCGCGACAAGAACTTCTATCCGGGCGACCTGCTCGATTATGCGCGTGGCCTGCCCACGCCTCCGGACCGATAAGAACCGGCTTTCCAGATTTCCAGACCATCCGCCAGGATGGCTGCCGGCGCGAGTGGAAATGGGTGCGTTTCCTCGATGCATCTCCCTCCAGCACGATGGCGTCCCGCGTGAGGTTGACCATGGTGTTTTCAACATGGTGGCGAGTTGCAATGGTCGGGAATGTCGTGCATTGGGTGGATTCAACCGGTCGTCGCAACACCTTCAATCAAGGAGGTTTCTATGGGCCGACCTGCGGGCGGATGCAAAAGCTGACGGGGCGTGGTGGTCGCGTCCCATTCCGTGGTGTAGGTCCACAGCCCGGACAGGCTGAGATGCACGGTACTCAGCGAGCCACAGCGGACAGCCGAGTGGGGGCAGTGTCGCTCAGGGCCTGCAGGCCTTCAAGCTGCATGTAGCGCCGGTTGAGCGACCACTCGTCGTTCTGCTCGAGCATCATGGCGCCGACCAGGCGCACGATGGACGCGTCGTTGGGGAAGATGCCCACGACGTTGGTACGCCGCTTGATCTGCGCGTTCAGCCGCTCCAGCGGGTTGGTGCTGTAGATCTGCGTCCAGTGCGCCCGCGGGAAGGTCATGAAGGCCAGCACGTCGTTCTCCGCCTCGTCCATCACGGCACTGAGCTTGGGGAACTTGTCCCTGAGCTGGCCGGCCACCGATCTCCATTGCGTGCGCGCCGCCTCGGCCGACTCCTGCACGAACACCGTGCCGATGGCCGCAGAGACCATACGCCGCTGGGTCTTGCCGGCGTGCGCCAGCGCGTTGCGCATGAAGTGCACGCGGCAGCGCTGCCAGGTGGCCTTCAGGACCTTGGAGGCGGCCGCCTTGATGCCCTCGTGGCTGTCGCTGATCACCAGCTTGACCCCGCGCAGGCCGCGCCGGTTCAGGCTGCGCTAGGCGCTCGGTCCAGAACGGCTCGGCTTCCGAGGCGCCGACTTTCAGCCCCAACACCTCGCGCTGCCCGTCGGTGTTCACGCCCACGGCCACTATCACCGCCACGCTGACGATGCGCCCGGCCTCGCGCGTCTTCACGTAGGTCGCATCCACCCACAGGTAGGGCCAGTCGCCCTCGATCTGGCGCCCCAGGAAGGCGTTGACCCGCTCGTCCAGTTCGCCGCACAGCCGGCTGACTTGGCTCTTGGAGACGCCACTCATGCCCAGCGACTTGACCAGCTCGTCCACCGAGCGGGTGGAGATGCCCTGCACGTAGGCCTCCTGGATCACGGCGGTCAGCGCCTTCTCGGCCGTGCGCCGCGGCTCCAGGAACTCGGGAAAGTAGCTGCCCTGGCGCAGCTTGGGGATCTTCAGCTCCACCGAACCGGCGCGCGTGTCCCACACCCGTTCGCGGTAGCCGTTGCGGCTGTTCAGCCGCTCGGCACTTTTTTCGTCGTAGCCGGCGCCGCAGCGCCCCTCGACGTCCAGCTCCATCAGCCGCTGGGCCATGAATTGCACCATCTGGCGCAGCACGTCGATGTCCGCTCCCTTCTCGGCAAGCTCGGTCAATGCCATAGTGGCGTTGGTCATCGTGATTTCCCTTCGCAAGGATCAAGGTTGGTATTCGCACCTCAACCCTATCCGGGATCACGATGGCCACCCCACAAGGAGCGGCCGCCGCGCGGCAGGCCGCTGCGGGTTACGCCCTACGGGCTCCACCCTGCGCGGCCTGCCGCGCGATCAAGACTTACACCACTTCCTGGGACATCAACTCGCAGAGCGAGAGGAGATTGCCTTGCTGCGAGCCCAGGATATCAGTGTGAGGGAGATAGCTCGCCGTCTGGGACGAAGCCCCTCGACTGTCTCGCGAGAGCTGACGCGCAATGCCGCGACACGCAGTGGCAAGCTCGACTATCGGGCATCGGTTGCGCAGTGGAAGGCCGAGCTTGTGGCCAGGCGGCCAAAGCCAGCCAAGCTGGTCACCAACGCGCGGCTGCGGCGCGATGTCCAGGACCGCTTGGAGGGCAAGCTGCATGACATCCAAGGCAAAGAAGTCACCGGTCCACGGCAGGCGCCGCTCATTGGGCGCAGCAAGCCATGGCCAATGCGCTCAAGCAAACAGTGACCACGCTGCCTGCGCAACTGTGGCGGTCGCTGACCTGGGACCACGGAAAGGAGTTGTCCGATCATGCTCGGTTCACCATCGAATCGGGCGTGAAGGTCTTCTTTGCCGATCCACACAGCCCCTGGCAGCGCGGTACGAATGGGAGCACCAACGGCCTGCTGCGCCAGTACTTCCCCAAAGGCACTGATCTGTCTCGGTGGGACGTGCGCGAACTTCAAGCTGTGGCCAACGCCTTGAGCAACAGGCCACGCAAAACGTTGGACTGGAGGACTCCGGCGGAGGCGCTGAACGACTACTTAATTCCGCCGCGTAACCCGGTGTTGCGACGACCGGTTGAATCCACCAACCAGGTCGGAACCTTTGCCAGAATGTTGCGCTCCATCTGGCCTTGACGTGACAGCTGCCGGCGCAGCCTTGCGAGTTCCTCGCGTTCTCTCCCGTTCAGAGCCCTGCCGCCCGCCTGCCCAGAAGATGCCCGTGCACCGGCAGCACCGACCCAGTTGGCGATGGTCTGCGCGCTCACATCGAACTCGCGCGCCAGCTCCGCCAGGGTCCTGCCGGCTCGCACCAGCTCTGCCATCTATTCTCGAAACTGCGCCGGATACGGCGACCTTGTCTTGCCCATCTCGGACTCCTTGTTCTACAGCGTAAGGTGCTCGTCAAACCGGGGCTGCTTCAGGCTGGCACAGCCTGTTCTGACGGACAGGACCGCGGCGTGAGCGGGGTCCGGCGCGACGAAGAATGGCCGCCAGCAAGCCGAGGAAGTCGTGAGATCCGGCGTCGCCGCCACACCGCCGCTGCGGCTAGAAGACCAGCCGAGGCAAAGCTACCGAGTACCGGGTTGCGTATGCCACCCCCACTTGGCGAAGACACGCCGACCCTCTTCGGATTTCAGGTAGGCGACGAAACCGCGTGCTGCCTCAACATTCTTGCCTTTGGCGGTCAATACCACTCCGGCGTCTCGATAGATGCGATACGGCTCCTCCACGGGCACGACCTGCGCCAGGCCGGGATTGGCAACCTGCCAGATATTCCAGATCAGCCAGGCATCGATCTCGGGCCGCTCGGTCCATTGCCGGCGCGCCAACGCGCTGTTGGCCGCCTCCGGCAATACCAGGTTGCGCCGGAACGCCTTCACGATATCGATGTCTCCCGTCCGGCCTGCGACGTCTTCCCACAGCCCTGTCTGGCCGGCGCCGGCAACGGCCAGGATTTTGATGCCCGGTTTCAGTAGGTCGTGGAAGCCCTGGATCCCCTTGGGATTGCCTGGGCGCACCAGGATCGCCACCGGACGCAGGTAGAGCGGTTCGGCCTCACGCAGGTCGAAGGCACCCGGAAGCGCCTTGGCAAAGTCGCTCATCATGTTCTCGGCACCGCTGAACACGACGTCGGCGTCCGCTTTGGCCTTCTCCACCCACTGCGGAGTCGGTCCGGCCACCACCTCGACACGGACACCACTGGCCGCGCCGTACGCCTGGGCGGCCTCCTGCATGGCAGGGGCCGGTCCGCCCGGACCATAGACATTGATCGTCACCGGCTCGTTCGCCGCCGCGGTCAGCGCTGCCGCGGTCAGCGCGATGGCGGCCACCAGACGAAGGGGCGAGACCCTCGTGGACATTCTGAAACTGCACATGGATGTGCTCCGCAAGAAGAAGAGGAAAAGAGAAAAGCAGGTTCAGGCCACTACCTGCCGTTGCCGATCTGGCGATAGACCTCGGTGGAAACACGCCCCAGTTCCGCCCGGCTCGAGAAGGAGGAAAGCGCATAGCCGAACGAGCCATCGATCCAATAGAACACATTGACGTCACCCTCTCGCACGAACCGGAACGCAGTCTCGCCGGGCACGGCATTCCCTTCGCTGCGAGCCGCCGTCGTGGCGGCTCGCACTTCGTTGGAAACGTACAAGGTGAGCCGCGTTCCTACGGAGTCGCGGTACATGAACTGCGCCACGGGACCTGCGCCACCGGGCAGCAAGCGACCACCTTCCAGGGTGTAGCCGAGCGCTTGCAGGCGCGGTGGATGCATGGGGCTCCCCATGCGCTTGGACAGCCAGGTGACGAGCTGATCCTCGTGGAGGCCATCGATTTCCACCGCGCGCCGCTGGTCCGGCACAAAGACGGCATGGGCAACCGCCGCCCGCTGCGCAAAGCCGTTGGCGTTGCCGGCCTCCCCCCTTGCGGCGGTCGGCGATTGGTGGCGTGAAGCCGCAAGTTCGCCGCGCAGTCCCCAGCCCAGCACGCCCCCGGCGCATACCAGAGCGACGCTGGCCACCAGGCGCCAAGTCGTCCAGCGCGCAGCAGGACGAGCCGCCCGCAACAACCCGGCCGGGATCGGCTCATCGGCCACGCCGTCGAACAGCCCATGCAGCTCGCGGTTCTGCGCCCGCCACGCCGCCACGCGGTGCGCTTCGTGCGGATGCGCGGCGAGATAGGCGTCGACCTCGCGCGCGCGGCCTTCGGCCAACTGGCCGTCCACCAGCGCATGCAACTCGGCTTCAGTGACGGGGGAAGAGGTTTTCATGGCAGCAGCTCACTTCACGACCTTCATGCGTACAGGCGGTGCGCTTCCCTCCATCAGCGAGCGCAAGCGCTCGCGCCCGCGTGCCAGCCGCGACATCACCGTACCCGTGGGAATGCCCAGCGTCAGCGCCACTTCGGCATACGTCATGCCCTCCAGCCCGACCAGCAGCACCACCTCCCGCTGTTCGGCGCTCAGATGCAACAGCGCGTCCTGCAGGTCGAGCATCTCCGGGTGACCCGCGGAGGGCGCGGCGACAACGATGTCCTCTCCCTCCTGCCACTCGACCGTCGCCACCCCCGGTCGTCGCACCCTGTCGATGTACAGGTTGTGCATGATGCTGAACAGCCAGGCCCGCATGTCGGAGACTTGGGGCCAGTGCGACGCCTTGGACCAGGCCCGCTCCAGCGTCTCCTGGACGAGGTCATCCGCATCTTCCCGGTGGCGGGTCAGCGCACGCGCATAGCGCCTCAGCCGTGGCAGCCAGGCCAGCAGGATGTGCTCGTCGTGCAAGCTCATGCGTGGAGCGGCTCAGTGGGTCTGGGGTACCGGGAGCTTGGGGTCGATCTGCCAGATCTCGTTGACGATCCTGCCGTCACGGAACGTCAGGATGTAGCGCACCTGGATCCGGCCCTTGCCTTCGAACAGCACGTTCGCCGATACCGTCGCCCCTTGGGGGTTGGCCGACTCCTCCAGCGCGCCGACCTGGAGCCTGAGGGGGCCTTGCGACCCCGCGAACTTCGTCCAGACGCCGCGAATGGCATCGGCACTGGAATAACTGCCGTCCAGTGGCCCGCCCACCCATTGGAGCTGGGCCCCCTCGGCATAGGCACGCATCACCGCGTCGACGTCGCCGGCGGCAATGGCCTGGAAATGGCTGCGGGCATCATCGGCAGCCGCGGCGTGCACGGCGCTGGCGAGCAGGGACATGCCGCTGGCCACGGAAACAAGGAACAGGCGTTTCAGCATGGAGGCTCCAAGGGAAGATTGATCAGGACTTGAAGGACCATTTGTGGTCCGTCATCGCAGCAGACGTTCGCGGTCCTGGCTTTATTCCAGAGGCCCGGGAAAAATTCCATGGGACGCGGCCCACCCCGCCACAGCAAGGCCTGCACGCTTGGTCGGCCTCGTCACATCCGCCTCCACACCGTCAGTCTGCTTGGCGCGCCATTCCTTCAGCGTCCCGGTGGCTCACCGAACCTCCGTGCGGGGCCGGCGACCCTGAGCGGATGGGATGGGCATTCACCGCGCCGCTTTCTCAGCGCTGCACCACCCCCTGCGCAGTCATCTCCGTGCGGGCGGCGTCGACGCCCAACTGCGCGAGGTAGCCGCGCGCCGCTTCTCGCATGCGGGCCTGGATCTGCGCATCGGGCTGGCGTCGCAGGGCCTGGCGGGTGAGCGCCATGAACGTGCCCAGTATGGCGAGTTGTTCGTAGGCGTCCTGCTTCTCGGCGGTGCCGATGCGCGCAAAGCCGGGCTGGCCGACGACGGCGGGGCGCAATTGCTCGACCACGGCCGGGAAGTACGCGTCGGGGACGTCGCGGTCGTGGTAGGCCATCAGGTTGCCGGCGATGAAGGCGGCCAGCGCACCAGCCAGGTCGCCGCGGGGCACGCCCATGCGCGCCTCGACCTGGTGGTAGCCGTCCAGCAACTGGCGGAAAGTCCGCACCGCCTCGACGCGGCGCTGGGGCGGGTAGTGCTGGGCCAGCTTCTGTGGCGCGCGGGGCGTGGCCCGGACGGGCACGACGGTCATGGTTCGGGCGCGATGGTCCATGCCGCCTTCGACGAACGCCGCATTGCCCGCCTCTTGTCGCTTCTTCTGCCCCTTCTGGAGCATGCGCCTGGCCAGCACGCCCTGCATGAGGCCCGTGGCCAGGTCGTCGCTGGGCACGAAGATCGGCGGATCGGCCTGTGCGGTGGACAAGGCCGTGGTGAGCAGAGCTGCCAGCAGCGCGTGGACGGCGTCGCGCCACGAAATCCGCAGGCGGGGGAAGCAACGGGGCAAATGATTCATCCGTTCTCCTAGCGGCGAAGACTCTCCGATGCGGCCATCGGGAAGCAGCAGGCCGACGCCCCCCCCCCCGAGGATCGGGGAGACTGCCAGGTCAGCCTCGGCGACTGCCCTCGATGGGCCGCCCGCGCCACGCCAGCAGATGCACTGACGCACGATGATCACCCGGCGCTTCTTGCTTCAGCCATGCGGGCGCAGCGAGGCCTCGACCATCTGGCCTCCCCCGGGTAGTCCACCAGGCCGGCTCCAGCCCCGTCCCCCGATCCTCGGCTTTAAACGCATCCATGGCAACCCGGCCCCCACAGGATCCCCCTGACACGTCAAAAAGACAACGGGCTCGGGCGCCTGTCATCAATCGGGCCAGGTCGTTGGAAGCAGTTCCTTCCATCATGTGGAGACGATGGCCAAGAGACATGCCCCGGATGATGGGCAATGGGAGCGCATCAAGCACTTGTTGCCGGGCCGGGCAGGACAGCCCGGAGCCAGGGCCAAGGGCCGCCGATTGTTCGTGCATGCAGTGCTGTATCGCTACCGTGCCGGCATCCCCTGGCGGGACTTGCCGGCGCGCTTTGGCGATTTCCGCGTCGTGCACACACGCCACTCGCGCTGGAACACCAGCGGTGTGGGGCAGCGGGTATTTGAAGCCTTGGCGCAGAACGCGGACAACGAATACGCGCTGATCGACACGCACCATCGTGCGCGCCCATCAGCACAGTGCCGGGGCTAAAGGGGGAGCCCGACCACATCAAGCGCTCGGGCGCACAGCCGAGGCGGCCTGAGTACCAGGATCCACGCCACGGTCGATGCGCTGGGCCACCCCACGGACCTTCACCTCGCGCAGGGCCAGGCCCACGACCTTCAGGGTGCCGAATCCTGCTCAAGGCCAACACCCGCGCAGGCCGTCATCGCCGACAACGCCTACGAGGCCCTGCCCGGCCGATCGAGCCCTTGCTGCGCCAAGGCAAGGCCATGGTCATCCCTTCGCGGGGAACGAACGAACAGCCGCGCGAACATGACCGAGACCTGTGCGAGGCACGCCACCTGATCGCAAATTTCTTTGCGCGCCTGCAGCAGTGCCGTGCCAGTGCCACGCGCTACGACAAGGCTGTGCGCAACCTTCCGGGAGCCGTTCACCTAGCCGCAGCCATGGCGTGGCTTGCACCACAGGCCCGATCCACACGGCCTTTGCGGGCGCTGATTGATGACACGCCTAGCCGTCGCCCAGCAGCGCGGCCACGCGCTCGCCGATGGCCAGCGAACTGGTCAGCCCCGGCGATTCGATGCCGAACAGGTTGACGAGCCCGGGCAGGCCATGCTCGGCAGGCCCCTGGATCACGAAGTCGCGCGCCGGCTCGTGCGGCGCCTGGATCTTGGGCCGGATGCCGGCGTAGCCGGGCTGCAGCGCCCCATCGGGCAGGCCCGGCCAGTACTTGCGCACCTCGGCGTAGAAGGCGTCTCCGCGGCGCGGGTCGACGACCAGGTCGTCGGGCGACTCGACCCACTGCACGTCGGGCCCGAACTTGGCCTGGCCGCCCAGGTCCAGCGTCAGGTGCACGCCCAGGCCGGCAGCCTCGGGGGCCGGGTAGATCAGCCGCGAGAACGGTGCGCGCCCGGCCAGCGTGAAGTAGTTGCCCTTGGCAAAATGGCTGGGCGGCACCAGCGCCGGGTCCAGGCCCTCGCAGCGGCGCGCTAGCGCCTGCGCCGTCAGGCCCGCGGCGTTGACCACGGCGCCGGCCAGCAGCTCGGTGCCGTCGCGCATCGTCAGCACGAAGCCCCCGGGCACGCGGCGCGCACGCTCCACCGGCGTGTTCAGCGCGACCACGCCACCGGCGTTCTCGAAATCGCCCTGCAGCGCCAGCATCAGCCCATGGCTGTCGACGATGCCGGTGGACGGGGAATGGATGGCGGCGGTGCAGCGCAGCTGCGGCTCCAGCGCGCGCGCCTGGTCGGCCGACAGCAGCACGAGGTCGTCCACGCCATTGGCCGCGCCCTTGGCGACGATGCCGGCCAGCTGGGCGACCTGGGCCTCGTCGGTCGCGACGATCAGCTTGCCGCAGCGCCGGTGGGCGATGCCGCGCTCGGCGCAGTAGGCGTACAGCAGCGCCTTGCCGTGCACGCACAGCCCGGCCTTCAGCGAGCCCTGGGCGTAGTAGATGCCGGCGTGGATCACCTCGCTGTTGCGCGAGCTGGTGCCGGTACCGATGGCGTCGGCCGCCTCCAGCACCATCATCTCGCGGCCGGCGAAGGCCGGGGACAGCGCCAGCGCGCGCGCGGTGGCCAGGCCGACCACGCCGGCGCCGATCACGATCAGGTCGACGCGGTCCATCACAGGCTCCTCGGGTCGGTCGCCAGCAGCCGCTCGACCAGCGAGCGCAGATGGCCCTTGAGCCGCTCGGCGCCCTCGTGCAGCACCAGGGTCTGCTCGTCCATGTAGAGCTTGCGGTTGATCTCCAGCTGCACGCTGTGGCGCTGGCGCGCCGGGTCGCCGTAGCGGCGCACCAGCTCCACGCCCTTGTACGGGTGGTTGTAGGAGACGTCGTAGCCCAGGCCCTGCAGGTGCTCGCCGATCAGCCGCGACAGCGCCGGCGCGGCGGTGCTGCCGTCGCGGTCGCCGACCACGAAATCGGCATGCGCCAGGCCCGGAAAATCGGTGGCATAGCGCGAGGCCACGGCCGGCATCGAATGGCAGTCGACGTGCAGGCTGTAGCCGTGGCGCGCGTGCGCCGCGTCGATGGCCGCGGCCACGGCCGCGTGGTAGGGCTGCCAGCAGCGCGCGATGCGGCCCTGCACCTCCGCCACCGAGAGCTTGCGGTCGTACAGCGGCACGCCCTCGTCGGTGGTGCGCCAGATCAGGCCCTTGCCCAGCCGCACCTTGGACAGCACGCGCGGGTCGGTCGCGATCGGGCCGGGCCACGGTGCGTCCAGCAGCGATTCGTCGATCTCGGTCAGGTCGCGGTTGGCGTCCAGGTAGCTGCGCGGGAACAGCGCCTCGATCCAGGCCACGCCCAGCGCCGGCGCGAAGTCGTAGAGCTTCTCCACATGCGTGTCCTCGGTCCGGCGCAGCACCTGCAACGCGCAGACGCAGCCGAAATCCTCGGGATAGGTCGTGCCGCTGTGGGGGGAATCCAGAACCAGCGGGGTGCTTCCCGCCAGGGCGCGAACATAGGAAGACATGCGCCGGATTGTGCGGCAAAACACCGCCCCGGCGATCCCGCCCACGGGCACCCCGCGGTGCGGCCGCCACGCGGCCGAACCGTGGAATACTCCTCTCTCGGCAGGGCGCGTCCGGCACCGGGGCGCCTGCCGCACCTGGTGCCAATCCCATGATCGAGCTGCACTACTGGCCGACGCCCAACGGGTGGACCATCTCCATGATGCTGGAGGAGTGCGGCCTGCCCTACCGCATGGTGCCGGTCAACATCGGCCGCGGCGAGCATTTCACGCCCGAGTTCGTCGCGCTGATCAACCCGCACCCCAAGATGCCGGCCATCGTGGACCATGCGCCCGCCGGCGGCTGCCCGCCGCTGACGGTCAGCGAGACCGGCGCCATCCTGCTGTACCTGGCCGAGAAGGCCGGCTGCCTGCTGCCGGCCGCCGGCCCCGAGCGGCTGCAGGTGCTGCAGTGGCTGATGTGGCAGGTCGGCGGCCTGGGGCCCATGGCCGGGCAGTACGGCTATTTCCTGCAGTACGCAGCCGAGCACGTGCCCTACGCGATCGAGCGCTACGGCATCGAGGTGCGCCGGCTCTACGGCGTGCTGGACCGCCAGCTCGGCAGCACCGGCGCGCACGTGGCCGGCGCGGCGTTCTCGATCGCCGACATCGCCGTGCTGCCCTGGATCCGCATGCACAAGGCCCACCGCATCGACCTGGCGGCGCACCCGCACATCGCGCGCTGGCACGCCGCCGCGATGGCCCGGCCCGGCGTGCAGCGCGGGCTGGCGCTGGGCCGCGAGCTGCGCGCGCCGGTGCTCAGCGAGGAGGCGCGCCAGGCCCTGTTCGGCGGCGGCTCACAGGGCCGGCCGCGCTGATCCGCCTTCCAGCACCCCGCGGTTGAGCCGCAGCAGCCGGCCGCAGCGCGCGGCCAGCGATTCGTCGTGCGTCACCACCACGAAGGCCGTGCCATGGTCGCGCGCCAGCCGCAGCATCAGGCCGAACACGGCCTCGGCCGTGGCGCGGTCCAGGTTGCCGGTGGGCTCGTCGGCCAGCACGCAGCGCGGCGCGGCGACCAGCGCGCGCGCGATCGCCACGCGCTGGCGCTCGCCGCCCGAGAGCTCGGCCGGCCGGTGCGCCATGCGCTCGCCCAGGCCGACCTGCGCCAGCACCGCCGCGGCGCGCGCGGCCGCGGCGGCGCGCGTCTCGCGCCGGATCCACAGCGGCATGGCCACGTTGTCCAGCGCGCTGAACTCCGGCAGCAGGTGGTGGAACTGGTAGACGAAGCCCAGCTCGCGGTTGCGCAGCGCGCCCTGCGCGGCCGGCCCCAGCGCGCCCAGGTCCTGGCCGGCCAGCTGCACGCGGCCGGCCGAGGGCGCGTCCAGCCCGCCCAGCAGATGCAGCAGCGTGCTCTTGCCCGAGCCGGAGGCGCCGACGATGGCGACCGTCTCGCCGGCGTGCACCGCCAGGTCCACGCCCTGCAGCACCGTCAGGTCGATGCGGCCTTCGTGGAAGCGCTTGCCCAGGCCCTGGGCCAGCAGGATGGGGGCGTCACTCATAGCGCAGCGCCTCCGCCGGGTTCACGCGGCTGGCGCGCCAGCTCGGGTACAGGGTCGCCAGGAAGGCCAGGACCAGCGAGATCACGGCGATCGGCACGATGTCGCCCTGCTGCGGGTCGCTGGGCATGCGGTTGATCAGGTAGACCTCGCGCGGCAGGAAGCTGGCATGGAACAGCCGCTCCAGCGCCGGCACGATCACGTCGATGTTGAAGGCCACGGCCAGCCCCAGCGCCAGCCCGGCCAGCGTGCCGATCACGCCGACCATGGCACCCTGGACCATGAAGATACCCATGATGCTGCGCGGGCTGGCGCCCAGCGTGCGCAGGATTGCGATATCGGCGCGCTTGTCGGTCACCGTCATCACCAGCGTGCTGACCAGGTTGAACGCGGCCACGGCCACGATCAGCGTCAGGATGATGAACATCATGCGTTTTTCCAGCTGCACGGCGGCGAACCAGGTGGCGTTCTGGCGCGTCCAGTCGCGCAGCAGCAGGTCGCCCGACAGCGTGCCGGCCAGCTGCAGCGCCACCTCGCGCGCCTGGTGCAGGTCGCGCAGCTTGAGCCGCACGCCACTCGGGCCTTCGAGGCGGAACAGCCGCTCGGCGTCCTGGATGTGGACCATGGCCAGCGCCGAGTCGTACTCGTAGTGGCCCGAGTCGAACAGGCCCACCACCGTCATCTGCTTCAGGCGCGGCACCACGCCGGCCGGAGTGACCTGCCCCGAGGGCGCGACCAGCGTCACCGCGTCGCCCTCGTGCACGCCCAGGCCGCGCGCCAGGTCCACGCCCAGCACGATGCCGAACTGCCCCGGCACCAGCCGCGCGATGGCCGCGCCGCGCTGGCCGCCGGCCAGGTCGGTCACCTCGCCCTCGGTCGCCGGGTCGATGCCGCGCACCAGCGCGCCCTTCATGTCCTCGCCGCGCGCGATCAGCGCCTGGCTGGCGATGAACGGCGCCGCGCCAATCACCTGCGGGTTGCGCCGGGCCTCCTGCATGGTGCGCTGCACGTCGGGGATGGCCTGGCCCTGCGGCGCGTAGATCTCGATGTGCGAGACCACGCTCAGCATGCGGTCGCGCACCTCCTTCTGGAAGCCGTTCATCACCGACAGCA
This sequence comes from Pseudorhodoferax sp., assembly GCF_047601025.1. Classification (NCBI taxonomy): domain Bacteria; kingdom Pseudomonadati; phylum Pseudomonadota; class Betaproteobacteria; order Burkholderiales; family Comamonadaceae; genus Pseudorhodoferax; species Pseudorhodoferax sp. The sequence goes on along the minus strand of NZ_JASGJZ010000001.1, from coordinate 2,880,219 downwards.
CGATGATCAGCGCGGCCACGCCCAGCGCGATGCCCAGCATGGACACGCCGGAGATGAAGGAGATGAAGCCGTTGCGGCGGGTCGCCCGCCCGGCGCGGGTGTAGCGCCAGCCGACCGTCAGTTCATAGGGAATGGGCATCGACCGAGTGGACCGGCAGGAGACGCCCGCCGCGGAACCGGCGATTGTGGCACCGCGCCGCGGCCGCCCCTCAGGGCAGCGCCGCCGCGGCCAGGGCGTCCTGCTGCGCGAGGAAGCCCTGGATCTCCGCCGCCGCCAGCGGCCGGCTGAACAGGAAGCCCTGCAGCAGCTCGCAGCCGCGCTCGCGCAGCATGTCGGCCTGGCGCTCGGTCTCCACGCCCTCGGCCACCGCGATCACCTGCAGTGCGCGCGCCATCGCCAGGATGGTGTCCACGATCACGCGCGCGCCGTCGTTGCGCGACAGGTCCTGCACGAAGCTGCGATCGATCTTCAGCGTGTCGAACTGGAAGCGGCGCAGGTAGCCCAGCGCCGAGTAACCGGTGCCGAAATCGTCCAGCCCGATGCGGTAGCCGCGCCGGCGCAGCGCCTGCAGCGTGGTCACGGCGTTGTCGATGTCGTCCACCAGCGCGGACTCGGTCACCTCCAGTTCGATGCGCTGCGGCGCGATCGCGCCGGCTGCGGCCTCGATGCGCTCGACCAGATCGCTCGCGCCGAGCTGGGTGGCCGACAGGTTGATCGCCACGCTCAGCTCCGGCGGCCAGCCCGCGGCGTGGCGGCAGGCCTCGGCCATGACCCAGCGGCCGATGTCGTGCATCAGCCCCGCCGATTCGGCGATGCCGATGAACTCGGCCGGCTCGACCTCGCCCAGCTCGGGATGGCACCAGCGCAGCAGTGCCTCGAAGCCGCGCAGCCGGCCGCTGCTGGCGCAGACCTGGGGCTGGAACGCCAGCCGGAACTCGCCGCGCTCGACTGCGCCGCGCAGCGCCTGCTGCATCAGCACGCGCCGGCGCGTGGTCTCGGCCAGGCCCGCGTGGTAGAAGGCCCAGCGGTTGCCGCCCTGGCGCTTGGCCTCGTACATCGCGGCATCCGCGTGGTTCATCAGCGCATCCACGTCGTCGCCGTCGGCCGGCGCCAGCGCCACGCCGATGCTCGAGCGCAGCTGCAGCGGCCGGCCCTGCAGTTGCACCGGCTCGGCCAGCGCGGCCAGCAGGCGCTGCAGCAGCGGCTCCAGGTCGGCCTCGCGCCGCGTCCCCAGCGCCAGCAGCGCGAACTCGTCGCCGCCGAGCCGGGCGATGCCGTCGCTGCGCCGCGCCACGGTCTGCAGCCGCCGCGCGAAGGCCTGCAGCAGCGCGTCGCCAGCCGCGTGGCCCATGCCGTCGTTGACCTGCTTGAAGCCGTCCAGGTCCATCACCAGCACCGCCAGCGGCGCCGTGCGGCCGGCGTCGGCCTGCAGCTGCGCCTGCAGCGCCTCGCGGAAGCTGGCCCGGTTGCCCAGGCCGGTCAGCGCGTCATTGTGCGCCATCCAGCTCAGGCGCCGGTGCGCCAGCTGGCGCTCGGTCACGTCCGCGGCCACGCCGCGCCAGCCGGCCGGCACGCCGGCCGCGTCCAGCAGCGGCCGGGCCGTCAGCGCCCACCAGACCGTGTCGTCCCCCGCCCGCAGCGCCACCATCTGCTCGCGCATGGCGCCGCCCTCGCGCAGCCGCCGGCGCAGCGCCGCCATCAGCCGGCGCGCCTCCTCGCCGGGCGGGCACAGCCGGCGCAGCAGCGCCAGCGCGCGCAGCCGCCGCAGCCGCTCGCGCGGCACGCCCAGCCGCTCGGCCAGCCGCCTCGACGCCCGCACGAAGCGCCCGCCCGCGTCGATCTCCCACAGCACGTCGCTGGTGTGGTCCTCGAAGTCGCGCAGCAGCAACCCGATGACCTCGGCCTGCTGGTCGGCGCGCGCCTCGGCCAGCAGGCGCGCGGCGAAGGTCCGCGCGAACGCCCAGACCGCGTACACCACGGCCGTCGTGAACAGCGCCAGCATCAGCAGCGAGCCCGTCCACTGGTCGGCGCGCGCCAGCCCGAGCAGCCCCCCCGCCGCCACCAGCAGCACGAACGTGGTGCCCGCGCCCGGCAGCGTGAACAGCGCGAAACCGCCGCCGCAGATCATGCCCACGGTGATGGTGCCGACGAAGAAGCGGCCGTTCTCTTCCACCAGCGGGAACAGCGTGGCGGGCAGCACGGCCCAGGCCAGGCCCATCAGGCCGGCCTGCAGGGTCGCGCGCCACACGGCCCGCCGCGAGGCGGTCGCCCGCGGACCGGCGCGGCGCGAACGCAGCCAGCCGTGCAGGCCCCTGGACGCCAGCAGCACGATCACCACGCCCCAGCCCAGCAGCAGGGCATGCGGCGCATGCGACCACAGCACGATGGCGATCACGATCGCGTTCAGCACGTTGACCGCCATCAGCGCCGGCGTGATCGCCAGCAGGCCCTGCAGCTGGCGCGCGCGGAAACGGGCGGCGTCGGCCTCGGTCGCGTCGTAGACCCGGAACAGCGCCGCTAGCCGGCCGAGGACGCGCGGCAACCTCATCGGAGCAGCCCGGCCGCAGTGGGGAGCGCAGCGCAGCGGAGACGGACCTGCATGGCGTGGCGTGGCTCTGGTGGAATGCCTTCCGGGAGGCGACGCAGGCACCCCGGCGATGGCGACATTTGCTCATTTTAGTAACCACTGCTTGCACTGTGTTCGCTATCGCGCAGCACGAATCCCGGCGCTCCACGGCGGCCGGCCAACTCCGGGACAATCGCGCGCCATGCCTGCTCCCGCCGCCCTGCTGATTCCCCACGCCGCCAGCGACGCCCCGGCCTGCCGCGCCGCCCTGGGCACGCTGCAGCTGCCCGCGCTGGCGGCCCTGCTGGCGCGCCTGGCGCCCGGCCCCGTGCAGCGCCTGCCCGACGCGGCGCTGGACACGCCGGCCGAGCGCGCACTGGCCGAGGCCCTGGCGCTGCCCGGCGGCGACGGCCGCTGGCCCTGGGCCGCGCGCGCGGCGCGCCAGGCCGGCCTGGCGCCGGGCGACCGGGCCTGGGCGCTGCTGACGCCCTGCCACCTGGAAGTCGGTATGAGCGCCGTGGGCCTGACCGACCCGGCCGCGCTGCAGCTCGCGCCCGACGAAGCCGAGGCCCTGCTGGCCACGATGGCGCCCTACCTGGCCGAGGACGGCATCGTCTGCGAGCGCTGGCTGGGCCACGCCTGGCTGGCCCACGGCGAGCCCTGGCGCGGCCTGGCCACGGCCGGCCCCGAACGCGTGCTGGGCGAGGACGACCTGCACCCCTGGCTGCCCGGCAGCCCGCTGCTGCGCCGCCTGCAGAACGAGATGCAGATGCTGCTCTACACGCACCCCGTCAACGCCGCCCGCGAGGCCGCGCGCCGCACGCCGGTCAACGCGCTGTGGATCAGCGGCTGCGGCACCTGGCCGGCCGCGCCGCAGGCCGCCGCGGCCGAACCGCAGGTGGCCGTGCAGCTGCGCGACGGCGCGCTGCGCGGCGACGCCGCCGCCTGGGCGCAGGCCTGGACGCAGGTCGACCGCGAACACTGCGCGCCGCTGCTGGCCCGGCTGCAGGCCGGCGAACCGGTCGCGCTGACGCTGTGCGGCCGCCGCGCCTGGCAGCGCCTGGACGGCCGCCCGCGCCCGGCCTGGACGCGCCTGCTGGGCGGCTGGCGCACGGCCACCAGCCCCGCCGCCGTGCTGGAGGCGCTGTGAAGATCCGTCCGCGCGACGTGCCGCCGCGCGCGGCCTGGGCGCTGGAGCAGGCCGGCGTGCACCCGCTGCTGGCGCGGCTGTACGCGGCGCGCGGCATCCGCAGCCACGAGGAGCTCGACGACGGCCTGGCCCGGCTGCTGCCCACCGACACGCTGCGCGGCGCCGACGCCGCCGCCCGGCTGCTGGCCGACGCGATCGCGCGCGATGCCCGCATCTGCATCGTGGCCGACTACGACTGCGACGGCGCCACCGCCTGCGCCGTGGCCGTGCGCGGCCTGCGCCTGCTGGGCGCGCGCAGCGTGCGCTACCTGGTGCCCGACCGCGTAGTCGACGGCTACGGCCTCACGCCGCAGATCGCCGAACGCGTGCACGCCGGCGGCTGCGACCTGCTGGTCACGGTGGACAACGGCATCGCCAGCGTCGAGGGCGTCGCGCGCGCACGCGCGCTGGGCATGGCCGTGCTGGTCACCGACCACCACCTGCCCGGCCCGGCGTTGCCGGCGGCCGAGGTGCTGGTCAACCCGAACCAGCCGGGCTGTGCGTTCGAGAGCAAGTCCATCGCCGGCGTCGGCGTGATGTTCTACGTGCTGATCGCGCTGCGGGCCGAACTGCGCGCGCGCGGGGCCTTCGGCGCCGCGGCGCAGCCGCGGCTGGACGCGCTGCTGCCGCTGGTCGCGCTCGGCACCGTGGCCGACGTGGTGCGGCTGGACGCCAACAACCGCCGCCTCGTGGCCCAGGGCCTGCGCCGCATCCGCGCCGGCCACGCCCAGCCCGGCCTCGCCGCGCTGTTCGAGGCCGCGGGCCGCCGCGCCGCCCAGGCCACGGCCTTCGACTTCGGCTTCGCGCTCGGCCCGCGCCTGAACGCCGCCGGCCGGCTGGCCGATATGACGCTGGGCATCGAATGCCTGCTGGCCGACGACCCCGGGCGCGCCGCCGAGCTGGCGCGCACGCTGGACGCGATCAACCGCGAGCGCCGCGGCATCGAGGGCGAGATGCGCGAGCAAGCGCTGGCCGTGGCCGCGGCCCTGTGCGGGCCGGACGCCGCGCCGCCGCCGGCGCTGTGCGTCTACGACCCCGGCTTCCACGAAGGCGTGGTCGGCATCGTCGCCTCGCGGCTGAAGGACCGGCTGCACCGCCCGGCCTTCGTGTTCGCGCCCGCGCACGAGGGCGGTGCGCTCAAGGGCTCGGGCCGCTCGATCCCGGGCTTCCACCTGCGCGACGCGCTGGACCTGCTGACCAAGCGCCATCCCGGCGTGCTGCTGCGCTTCGGCGGCCACGCGATGGCGGCCGGCTGCACCGTGGCCGCCGACCGCTGGCCCGAGTTCGACGCCGGCCTGCGCGCGATCGCCGCCGAATGGCTGGACGAGGCGGCGCTGACGCGGCGGCTCGACACCGACGGCCCGCTGCCACCCGAGTACCGCCGCGCCGACATGGTCGACGCGCTGGAGCGCGAGGTCTGGGGCCAGGGCTTCGCGCCGCCGACCTTCAGCGAGGAGGTCGAGGTGCTGTCGCAGCGCCTGGTCGGCGAGCGCCACCTGGCGCTGAAACTGCGCCACCAGGGCCAGCCGGTGGACGGCATCTGGTTCGGCCGCGCCGAGCCGCTGCCCGACCGCGCGGTGCTGGCCTTCCGGCTCGGCGCCGACGAATGGCAGGGCCAGCGCCGCGTGCGCTTCGTGGTCGAAGGAATGGACGGCGGCGGCTGAGCGAGCCTCAGCGGCCGCGCAGCGGCTGCCCGATGGCCTGGCGCCAGCGCTGGATGAAGGCGCGGTAGGGCTCCAGCTGCAGGTCGCGCGTCAGTTCCGCGCCGGGCACGATGGGCCGCAGCGCCTGGCCCAGCTGCTGCGTCAGCTGCGCGGCCGTGGTCTGGCCCTGCACGTCGGCGCGCACCGCGTACAGGCCCTGGCGCGCGATCAGCGCCTGGCCGCGCCGCGACAGCGTGTAGTCCACCCACAGCCGCGCCGCGTTGGGCCGGCGCGCCCGCTGGGCGATCAACTGCAGCCGCGACAGCACCAGCGTGTAGTCGCTCGGGAACAGCACGCCGATCTCCGGGTGGCGGCGCGCCTGCGCCAGCGAGTAGGCGCCCAGCACGTTGTAGGCCACCGCCGCCTGGCCGCTGGCCACCTGGCGCAGCATGGCCCCGGTGGTCGCGGCGAAGCGCACGCCGGCCTTGCCCATGGCCTCGGCCAGTTCCCAGAACGCTGCCGGCATGGCGCGCGCGTCCTGCGCGGCCAGCAGGAAGCCGAGGCCCGACTTCTCCACGTCGAAGGTCATCACCTTGCCCCTGAGCGGCGCGGCCTGCGCGGCCAGCAGCTTGGCCAGGTCGGCATGCGTGCGCGGCGGCTCGGGCACCAGCTTCTTGTTGTAGGCGACGGCGATGGGCTCGAAGGTCGTCGCCCAGGCCTGGTCGTGCAGCCGCGCCCAGTCCGGCAGGCCGGCGCGCTCGGGCGAGGCATAGGCCAGCGCATAGCCCTGCTCGACCAGGCTGACCTGCAGGTCCATGGCCGAGCTCCACAGCACGTCCGCGGTGTCGCGGCCGAGCTGCGTCTCGGCCACGAAGCGGTGGTGCATCTCGGTGCTGGTCTGGTCCTCGTACTCCACGTGCACGCGGGGGTACATGGCCTGGAAGTCGTCCAGCAGCGGCTGCGCCACGTCGGTGTCGGTCGTGGCGTAGATGACCAGCCGGCCCTCGTCCTCGGCCGCGCGCACGGTGGCGGCGTAGTCTGCCGAGTAGCCGGCCGGCGGCGCGGCGCGCGGCGCGAAGTCCAGCAGCTCGTCCGCGTTCTGCGCGGCGGCCAGCCGGCTGGCGCCGAGCGCGGCCAGCCCCAGCACGAGGCGGCGGCGGGTGGCGAACGGAGGCAGTGCGTGCTCGTCCATGGCCTGCACCTCAGCCCAGGCGCGCCAGCGGGATCACGCCCAGCAGCAGCGTGGCCACCAGCATCACCACCGCCGCCGACAGCGCCCACAGCAGCGTGAAGCGCTGGTGGTCGCCGAACTCCACCTTGGCCAGGCCCACCAGCAGGTAGGTGGACGCGACCAGCGGGCTCAGCAGGTGCACCTGCTGGCCGACCAGTGAGGCGCGGCCGATCTCCGCGGCCGTGAAGCCGTGGATCGCGCCGGCCTTGGCCAGGATCGGCAGGATGCCGAAGTAGAACGCGTCGTTGGAGATGAAGAAGGTGAACGGCACGCTCAGCACCGCGGTGACCACCGCCAGGTAGGGCTCCAGCCAGTGCGGCAGGCCGGAGATGACGCTGGCCGCGATCGCGTCCACCATCTTCGTGCCCGACAGGATGCCGACGAAGATGCCGGCCGCGAAGATCAGCGCCACCACCGGCACGATGTTGGCGGCATGCGCCTCGAGCCGCTCCTTCTGCTCGCCCAGGCGCGGGTAGTTGATCATCAGCGCGATCGCGGCGGCCACCATGAACAGCACCTGCAGCGGGAAGGTGTCCATGATCAGCAGCACCATCAGCGCGATGGTCAGGGCGAGGTTGACCCAGATCAGGTGCGGGCGCGCGGTGGACTCGCTGGCGCCGACCGCGGGGTCGGCCACCACGCCCCCGCCCACCGGCAGGTCGATGCGGCCCAGGCGGCGCTGCTCGCGGCGGCCCAGCACGAAGGCGACGAACAGGCCCCAGGCGCCGGTGATGATCATCGGCAGGATCATCGGCACGAACAGCTGGCTCGCCTCGACGCCCAGCGCGCTGGCCGCGCGCGCCGTCGGGCCGCCCCAGGGCAGGATGTTCATGTTGCCGCCGGCCATCATGATCACGCAGGTCAGCACCAGCCGGCTGATGCCCAGCTTGTGGTACAGCGGCAGCATGGCCGCGCAGGTGATCATGTAGGTGGTGGAGCCGTCGCCGTCCAGCGAGACGCAGGTGGCGAGCAGGAAGGTGCCCATCACGATCTTGGTCGGGTCGTGGCCGACGATCTTCAGGATCATGCGCACGGCCGGGTCGAACAGCCCGGCGTCGATCATGATGCCGAAGTACAGGATGGCGAACATCAGCATCACGCCGGTCGGCGCGAGCTTCTTGATGCCATCGAGCATCATCGGCCCCAGGCCCATCCCGAAGCCGCCGATCAGCCCGAAAACGATCGGCACGATGATCAGCGCGATCATCGCCGACAGGCGCTTGGTCATGATCAGCGCCATGAAGACGATGATCATCGTGTAGGCAAGTGTGGTCAGCATCTTTCTTGTCTCCGCCAGCTCAGGCCACGAACCTGCAGGCAGAGGCCGCGGTGCGCGTGTCCATGTTGCGGCCGCGGTTCAGGTGGTCGTCGGCCTCGGCTGCGCAGCCTAGCATACGCGGGTACAGGAAGATCGTGAACGCGGCCGTCTCGAGCTCGCGCTCGCCGATCTGGCCGGCCGCCAGCGGCTGCCACAGCATCTTCAGCAGCAGCGCGGCGATCACCGCGTCCACGTTCACGCAGTAGACGTTGCGCGAGACGCCGGCGTCGTACAGCGCCTGCACCAGCTCGCGGTAGAAGGCGTGGAACACGTTGCGCTCGCCGCGTGCCTCGAACTGCCGGGCGATGAACACCTCGCGCGGGTCGTGGTTGACCGGCTTGTCCTTGAACACCGGGTGGTTCACGCCCGGCAGCTTGGCGATGTCCAGGCTGCCGGCGCTCTTCTTCTGCGTCTTGTAGCGGGCGTACTGCTCCACCGCACGCCGGGCCAGCGCCTGCAGGTCGACGCCGTGCTCGGCGGCGGAGGGGTCCTGCAGGCCGCTGTCCTTGAACTGCTCGCACAGGTAGGCGATGCCTTCGTAGCCGTTGCCGCCGTGCGCATAGCCGGTGTGCGTCAGAAAGCCCATCAGCGCCTTGTTCAGCTGCACGCGCTCGGGCTGCTCCGGCCCGTCGGAGGACACCGCGCCCTTGGCGCCCTGGGCCGAGATCGCGCCGGGGCCGTTGGTCAGCAGCAGGCCGACCAGGGTCTCGAACGCGAACAGGTCGTCCTGCTTGGGCAACTGGCCCAGCAGCGCGGCGAAGGCGATCTCGCCCAGGCGGAGCTGGCCGAGCAGCCGCGCGTCGTCGATGCCGCAGAAGCGGCCCTCGGCGTGCTGGCTCGCATCGGCCGAGGCGCCGATCAGCGTGCCGAACAGCTGCAGCCACCACGGGAAGCTCTCGGCCGTGACGCGCGAGATGCGCTTGCGCGACAGCGGCCCCCAGGCCAGCGTGGCGCTGATGGCCGCCAGCACCGCGGCCTCGGTCGGATGGCCGGGCTGGCTCTGCAGCCAGCGCAGGAACACCGAGCGCGCGCCGCGCGCCTGGACGCCGGCCAGCAGCCGCTCGGCCTGGGCGTCGGGCGCGGCGGCGGTCAGCGCCGGCCCGCCATCGGCGTCGACCCGGCCCACGTCGAAGTCGTCGGACAGCGAGGCGCCGAACTCGTTGCCCAGCCCCGCGGCATGGAAGCGCTCGATCATGAAGCGCAGCGCCTCGCGGGCGGCCTGCTGGCGCTTCGGCCCGACGATGGCGGCGGCGGCGGCCAGCACGGCGTTGGGCGCGTTGCCGGCCTCGCGGCTGGCCTGGGCCGCGGCCAACTCGGGCTTGCCGTGCAGGTTCACGTAGGCCGCGATGGCCGGCGCGACCAGCTTGCGGTCGTTCTCGCCGCCCACGTCGTGCACCAGGGCCAGCGCCACGTTGGACTCCAGCGGCAGCGTGGCGGCCGTCAGCATGCTGGTGCCGTGCAGGCTGCTGACCTGCGTCTTCGGGTCCATCTGCGAGGCGCCGGAGGCGTCCTTCATGGCCTGGCGCGGCACCACGCCGCCGATCTGCGTGTTCAGGAGCGCGATCTGCTCGTCGTACGGCGCGATGGCGCGCACCACCGGGATGCGCAGCGCCTCGGGCAGGTCCAGCCCTTCGTCGGAGCCGAACCAGGGCTTGAGCGCCAGGCTGCCCTCGGGCGCGAAGTCGGGCATGGTGGCGTTGGCGCGCATCACCGCCGTCAGCGCGGCCGGGATGTGGGCGATGTTGGTCACCACCGCGCCCCTGGCCGAGAACACCGGGTTCTCGGGCGTGAAGATGCCGTCCACGCCGAACTTCTCCATGAACCAGCGTTCCTTGGCCTGGGCGTCGTCGTTGCCGCCGGCCATGGCGCCGGCATGGCCCACGGCGCGCGTGAGCTTGCTCTTCCAGCGGCCGACCACGCAGGCCACCACCGGCTTGGTGAACTGCGCGTCGTACTCGTAGTAGCCGCCCGGCTCGCAGTACAGGACCGCGGCCTTGCTGCGCGCGTCGTTGGCCAGCGCGAAGGCGAACTCGGGCGCGGCGTAGTGGATGTAGACGTCCTTGCCGCTGCTGATGACGGTGGTCGTGCCCCAGCCGGCCATGCGCAGGTACTGCGCGATCGTGGTGGAGAAGCCACCGGAGTTGGAGAAGATCGCGATCGAGCCGGGCTTGAGCGAATCGCCGGGCTTGTCGCCGCCCAGCGCGCCGCCGATGCGCACCTGGTTCCACGAGTCGGCCACGCCCAGGCCGTTGGCGCCGAAGATGTCGATGCCGTTCTGCTGGCCCATGGCGCGGATCTCGCGCGCGTCGTGCACCGCGATCTTCTCGGTGATGATGAAGATCTTGCGCAGGTCCGGGTTCACGCGGATCAGCTCGGCCACGCCGTCGCGCGCGGCCGAGGGCGGCAGGTAGACCACGCCGCAGTTGAAGCGGTGGCCGGCGGCCAGCGCGTCGCGCACGTTGTTGTAGACCGGGATGTCGCCGATCGGCGTCTCCAGCACCGAGCCGCCCTTGCCGGGCGCGGTGCCGCAGACCACGTTGCCGCCGGAGTAGGCATGGCTCACGGGCGTCACGTCGCTGGATTCTCCGCCCAGGATGTTGAGCACGCAGACGCGGTCGTCGCGCGAGGCGACCTGCGTCAGCGAGCTGATGCCCACGTGGTACTTGAAGTCGCCGACGCCGCGCCGCTGCCAGTTGTTGTTCAGCATGATGTGTCTCCGCAGGAAATGAGGGTTCAGGCGGCCACCGGGGCCTCGATGCCCAGGCGGCTGGCGACCTGCTGGCGGCCGCCGTTCTGCATCCAGGCGTCCACGTCCTTGGCGAACTGGATCACCTCGCTCATGTCCGAATCGAAGCCGAACAGCCGGTACGGCAGGCCCAGCGCGTCGCAGGTGTCGCGCAGCGCGCCCATGCCGCGCACCAGGTTCGGGCCGCCGCGGCCCAGCACCACGTACAGCGGCGTGGGGCCGTGCGCGCTGAAGTGCTCGCGCAGCGCGTCGGCCATGGCGCGCAGCGTCTCGAAGATGTCGGTGTTGTTGCTCTTGCCGCCGATGATGAACAGCACGTTGGCCTGGCGCAGCCAGTGCTTGAAGCAGATGCGCGCGACCTCCTTCATCTTCTCGTAGGGCGGGTTGCCGCCGAAGTCCGAGCTGATGATGGCCGCGTCGCCCAGCATCTCGGTGACCAGCGAGTTGGCGCCGCCGCCGAAGGTCGGCGCCAGCACCGTGCCCTTGTCGTTGATGACGTACACGTCGCTCTGGCCCTGGTGGGTGCGCAGCGTGTTGATCTCCTGCTCGAAGGGCGAGTAGTCGGCGGCGAACAGGTGCACGGGCAGCTTCAGGCGCAGCCAGCGCGGGTCGTCGCGGTCGAAGCCGCACTTGAAGTCGCAGGCCACCGGCGTCAGGCGGCCCCGCTTGTCCGGCCGCATGCGAATCGGGTTCAGCTCCAGCGTGGTCATGCCGAAGTTGTGGAACAGTTCCCACAGCTTGGGCAGCTGCTGCACCAGCGGCGAGATGATCTCCCGGGGCGCGCCGATCTCGGTCAGCGCGTTAGCCACGACGAAGGCCTTCAGGCCGGTCAGCGGGTCGAACGGCACCTGGGCCACCAGGCTCTTGTCCAGCTCCTCGATGTCCATGCCGCCCATGTGCGTGAGCGTCATCATCGGCGCCCGGTAGTGCGTGGAGTCGGTGATCGAGAAGTAGACCTCGTGCTCGGCCGGCACGCCGGCCTCGAAGGTCACGCCATTGGCCTTGGCCCGCTGGTTGCCGTGCACGTGCTCGGCGAAGTACAGGCGCTCCTTCTCGGCCAGCGCGGTCTGCATGTCCTTGGCGCGGCCCAGCAGGCCGGCCTTGCCCTTCTTGCCCACGCCGCCCTTGAAGACCGGCTTGACGAACAGGAGGCCGTGCTTGTCGAGCATGGCCTTGATCTCCTCCTCGGTGGCGCCGGGACCGAGGACTTCGGTCGTGGGAAAGCCTGCGAATTCGAGCAGGCGCGACCCGTGCAACATGCCGGTGATCTGCATGGCGTTGTCTCCGTTGGTTGTGGTGAGGGGAACGGCTTCGATGCTAGGAATCGAAGCTTTCAGTCCGCCATCACGGAGTCGAGGGATAACCCCGATGGCACGCCATGCGCGCCGGGCGCGTGGATTCAGCCGGCCAGCACCTCGCGCACCGCGGCGAGCTGCCGGCGCGACACGGCCAGCGGCTCGTCCAGGCCGTGCAGGCGCACGGCCCAGCCCTCGCCTTCCTCGGGGTCGTGGTGCTTCTCGAGCGCGCGCAGGGCCTTGCGCGCCACCAGCGCGTTGCGGTGCACGCGCAGGAAGTGCTCGGGATGGCGCGCCTCCAGGTCGTTCAGCGCGCCGTCGAGGATGTAGCTGCGCGCCAGCGTGCGCACCGTCACGTACTTCAGCTCCGCCTTCAGGTACAGCACCTGGGCCAGCGGCACGCGCTCGGTACGGCCGCGGTCCTGGATCAGGATGAAGGCGTCCGCGTCCGGCTCGGCCGGCTGGCCCGCCAGGCCGCGCAGCCGCTCGACCTTCTGCAGCGCATGCTGCAGCCGCTGCAGCCGCACCGGCTTGGTCAGGTAGTCCACGGCCTCGACGTCGAAGGCCTGCAGCGCATGCTGGGCATAGGCCGTCACGAACACCACCGCCGGCGGCTGCGGCAGCGCGCGCAGGCCGTTGGCCAGCACCAGGCCGTCGCGGCCGGGCATGTGGATGTCCAGCAAGGCCAGGTCGAAGCGCTCGCGCTGCAGCAGCGCCATCGCCTCGGCGGTGCTGGCGGCCTCGCCGCAGACCAGCGCCGCCGGCGCATGGCAGTCGCCCAGCAGCGTGCGCAGGCGCGCACGCGCCAGCGGCTCGTCGTCCACGATCAACACGCGCAATGCCATGGCTCGGCTCCTCTGATGGTTGGCCGGCGGCTCACATCGGCACCTCGATGCGCACGCGGAACACCCCGTGCCGCATGCCGGCCTGGAAGCTGCCGCGCATGTCGTGCAGCAGGCCGAGCCGCCGGCGCACATTGTCCAGCGCCACGCCGTGGCCGGCGGGCCCCTGGCCGGCCGGCACGGTGTTGACGACCTGGATGACCACCGTGGTGCCCTGGCATTCGCTGCTGATGCGGATGTCGGCCCCTTCGTCGCTGGGTTCCACACCGTGCTTGACGGCGTTCTCCACCAGCGGCTGCAGCAGCAGCGGCGGCAGGCGCACGTCCTCGGCCCGCGGATCGAGCGACCACTGCACCCGCAGCCGCCGCCCGAAGCGCACCTCCTCGATCGCCAGGTAGCGCTCGGCCAGCGCGATCTCCTCGCCCAGCGTGACGGACGCGGCCGGCGCCATCAGCGCGTGGCGGAACAGTTCGGCCAGGTCCTCCAGCAGCGCCTCGGCCTTGGCCGGCTCCTCGCGTACCAGCGCGATCGCGCTGTTCAGCGTGTTGAACAGGAAATGCGGCCGGATGCGCGCCTGCAGCTCGGCCAGCAGCGCGGCGGTGGCCGCCGGCGTGCGCGAGCGGGCGCGCAGCAGCAGCCCGGCGACCAGCAGCATCGACAGCAGCAGCCCGGTGGCCGCGCAGGCCAGCCAGGGCGGATCGGCCACGGCCCCGGTGACGCGCAGCAGCGCGCAGGCGGCGAGCCCGGACAGCACGCCCAGCACCACGCCGGCCGGATAGTGCGCGCGCCGCCCGAGCCGGCCCAGGCTGTGCTTGAGGCTGCAGCCCAGCGCCAGCCACAGCAGCGTCGCCGGCAGCGCGCCCACGGCCCACAGCGCCAGCCGCTGCAGCCAGTGCACGACGCCGGCGCTGCCATACATCGCGCCGACCGCCAGCACCGTGCCGACGAACAGGATGGCCCGCAGCACGACGCCCGGCTGGCAGGCGTCGAACACGAGCGTGGAATCGCGGCGGCCCCGGCGCGGCGGGGCCGCGCGGTCCTGGAAGGCCGATAAAATTGACGGGTCCTTCATGCGCGGGCTGCGGGCGGGGCCCGGATTATGGGCCACCGCCTGCGCGCACCGCCCCCCTCTCCCGCACCTCCATGTCCCAGAACCAACTCGACAAGAAATCCCAGGCCTGGTCGGCCCTGTTCGACGAACCCATGAGCGAGCTGGTCAAGCGCTACACCTCCAGCGTGTTCTTCGACAAGCGCCTGTGGCAGGCCGACATCGCCGGCAGCCTGGCGCACGCGGAGATGCTGGCCGCGCAGCAGATCATCTCGGCCGACGACCTCGCGGCCATCCAGAAGGGCATGGCGCAGATCGCGCAGGAGATCGAGTCCGGCGCGTTCGACTGGAAGCTCGACCTGGAGGACGTGCACCTGAACATCGAGGCGCGGCTCACGCAGCTCGCCGGCGACGCCGGCAAGCGCCTGCACACCGGGCGCAGCCGCAACGACCAGGTGGCCACCGACGTGCGGCTGTGGCTGCGCGGCGAGATCGACCTGATCGACGGCCTGCTGACGGACCTGCAGAAGGCGCTGGTCGGCATCGCCGAGCAGAACGCGGACGTGATCCTGCCCGGCTTCACCCACCTGCAGGTGGCCCAGCCGGTGAGCTTCGGCCACCACATGCTGGCCTACGTGGAGATGTTCGCGCGCGACGCCGAGCGCATGGCCGACGTGCGCCGCCGCACCAACCGGCTGCCGCTGGGCGCCGCCGCGCTGGCCGGCACCAGCTACCCGCTGGACCGCGAGCGCGTGGCGCGCACGCTGGGCATGGAAGGCGTGTGCCAGAACAGCCTGGACGCCGTCAGCGACCGCGACTTCGCGATCGAGTTCACCGCCGCGGCCAGCCTGGCGATGGTGCACGTCAGCCGCCTGTCCGAGGAACTGATCCTGTGGATGAGCCAGAACTTCGGCTTCATCCGCATCGCCGACCGCTTCACCACCGGCTCGTCGATCATGCCGCAGAAGAAGAACCCCGACGTGCCCGAACTGGCGCGCGGCAAGACCGGCCGCGTGGTCGGCCACCTGATGGGCCTGATCACGCTGATGAAGGGCCAGCCGCTGGCCTACAACAAGGACAACCAGGAAGACAAGGAGCCGCTGTTCGACACCGTCGACACGCTGAAGGACACGCTGCGCATCTTCGCCGAGATGGTGCAAGGCATCACCGTCGTGCCCCAGGCCATGGAGCAGGCCGCCGCGCGCGGCTACGCCACGGCCACCGACCTGGCCGACTACCTGGTCAAGAAAGGCCTGCCGTTCCGCGACGCGCACGAGACCGTGGCGCACGCGGTCAAGGCCGCGCAGTCGCACGCCTGCGACCTGTCGGAATTGCCGCTGACCGTGCTGCAGGGCTTCCACCCCGCGATCGAGAAGGACGTCTACGGCGTGCTGAGCCTGCGCGGCTCGCTGGATGCGCGCGGGACGCTGGGCGGCACCGCGCCGGCGCAGGTCAGGGCGCAGATCGCGCGGCACCGCGCGCGGCTGGGCTGAGGCGGCCGAGGCGCCGCGCCGGCGTCAGAAGGCGCGCAGCACGATCTGCGCGTTCACGCGCACGTGGTCCTGGTCCGGGCGCACGTCCAGCAGCGGCCTGCCGACGGTGACCTCGCCCGACACGCGCTGGCTGAACTGCCAGCTGAAGCCCACGCCCACGCTTTCCAGCTTTTCCGGCTGGATGAACGAGGCATCGATCCGCCCGAAGTCGTAGAACGCGAAGGCCGTGAGCCGCGGATCCACGCGGTAGTTGGCCTGCACGCTGCCGTACACGCCGCCGTCTCCGGCCAGCTCGCCCTGCCGGTAGCCCCGCACCGTGGTGGCGCCGCCGATCTGGAACAGCTGGCTGGAAGGCAGGCCCTCGCGGTGCGCATGCTGCCAGGCGCCCGAGAAACTGACGAAGCCGTTGCGGCCCACGTTCCGGCTGGCCTGCCAGTTGCCGGACCATATGTCGAAGCCCGCCGTGCTCGGCGTGCCCAGCAGCTCGCTGTTGGCGCGGCGGTAGCCCAGGCCCAGGCGCAGCGAGGTGCCGGGCGTCAGGTACAGCGCGCTGATCTCGCCCTTGGCGCCTTCCACCTTGTTCTCGTTGAGGAACACGCCGGACACGTGGTTGGTGGTGCGCTGGTAGCCGTAGCCCAGGTAGCCGGTCAGCAGCCAGTCGGCATTGCTCCACAGCGGATGGCTCAGGAACACCTCGGCGTTGTCCGAGTCGCTGCGCGAGTCCAGCGCGGCGAACGGCCCGCGGACCACCTCGGCGCGGCTCTTGCCCAGGCGCACGCCGGCGCGCGTGCCGCGCCGGTTCACCGGCGCGTCGTACGACAGCGAGCCGACCGCCGAGCCGCGCGAGCCCGCGGCGAACAGCGAGAACACGTCGTCGCCGCCGAGCGCGCCGTAGTGGCGGAACATCAGGCCGGCCTGGGCCTCGCCGGTGGCGTCATAGCCGTGGTTGTTGACGAACACGTCCAGGCTGTTGCGCGGCGGTTCGGACACGGTCACGTAGACGTCGGTCAGCCCGTAGCGCTGGCCCGGCTGCAGCGCGGCGGTGACGCTGCTGGCGTACAGGCGGTTGTAGCGCGAGAGCTCGGCCTCCAGCCGCTGCGGATCGATGACCTCGCCGGCCGGCAGGTCCAGCCGCTCGCGCACGAACCCGGGGCGCATGTAGGTCAGGCCCTCGACCTTCACCTCGCCCACGCGGCCCTCGACCAGTTCGATGCGCACGCGCCCGCCCTCGATGCGCTGCGCCGGCAGCACCGCGCGCGCGGTGGCGTAGCCGCGCTCGTCGTACCGGCGGTTGACCGCCGAGACGACGTCCTTCAGCTCGGCGAAGCCGATCTCCCGGCCCAGGTAGGGCTGCGCGATGGCCTCGAGTTCGCCGCGCGACAGGATCGCCGAGTCGCTGAACACCAGCGCGTTCAGCGTGAAGCGCAGGCTGTCGTCGGCGGGGACGGTCGGGTCGGCGGCGCGCGGCACCTCCAGCACGCGCGCCGGGTCCTGCTGGCGCTGCTGGGCGTCGAGCCGCTCGCGCTCGCGCTGCTGCTGGCGCAGCAGTTCGGAGCTGATCGCGCCGGGCGGGATGGCCTGCACCTGCGCGTGCGCCGCGGCCGCCATCGCGCAGCCCAGCACCAGGCCCGCGATCGGGCGCACCATGTCGTTCTTACTTGCTCTCACGGTCGTCTTCTTCCAGGAGGTTCACCGCCACGGGGGCGTTGCCGAGGTTCGGCGTGCGTTCGTCGGCCGGCCGGGTGGGATGCTGCGCACCGAACGCGGGCGGCGTCCCGCCGGCATGCAGCGGGGCCAGGTCGTGGCTGAACATCGGGCGGGCCAGGTCGAAGGCCGCGTAGCCGTTGGTCACCCAGTTGCGCGTGAACACGCCCCTGGCGGAGTCGAACCACATCGGCGCGCGCGAGCCGGTGGCGCCCTTGCCTTCCAGGTCCATCGTGAAGTCCCGCGTGGGGATGAAGTACTGGAAGTCCTGCGTGTAGCGCAGCGCCGGCGTGATGTTGTCCATCAGCAGCGTGGCGTGCGCGTTCGACAGCGTCATCTCCTCGCCGATGTGGCCGCTGACCACGTGGGCACGCTCGGCGTCGGTGGCGATGTCGGCCCGCCGCGCGGACAGGCGCTCGAAGCGTACGTGCGGCGCGCCGGCGACGTGCATCGTCACGCGCTCGGCCGGCTGGCCGTCCAGGCCGGTCGCCCAGACCTGCAGCGGCGTGGCCTGCTGCGTCTGCGTGACCTGGGCGCGCAGGCTTTCGGTGCGCACGTCCAGCTGCCGGGCCACGCGCACGTCGGCCAGGTCGAGGTCGGTGGTGGCGCGCCGGCCGTCGCCTTCGCCGCGCAGCCAGGCCGAGCCGGCGAGCGCGTGCACGCGGTCGGACTGCGCGTCGCGCAGCAGGTGCAGCCGCACGTCGCCGGCCGGCGTTTCCGCATTGAAGCGGCCGGTGTGCAGGCGCACGGCGTTGGCCGCCTCGCCGATGCCGGTGGCCGCCAGCAGGTCCACCTGGCCGGTGGCCTCGTCGGTGGTGGTGATGACCGCTTCTTCGTCGCCCATGCGGATCGCGCCGCGGTCGGACCGCAGCACGGCGCGGCCGTCCAGCGTGCTGGTGCCGATCACCAGGTCGCCGCTGGTCGCCTGCACGTTCGCGCCCAGGCCGGCCAGCTGCAGGCTGCCCTGCTTCTGCACCAGCCGGAACGCCTGCTCGGCGGTGCCGATGTGGCCGGCCGGGCGGCCGTCGGCGTCCACCGCGCGCAGGCTCACCAGCGCGCTGTCGAAGGTGGCGTACTCGCCCAGCGAGCGGAAGTCGCCGCGGTTGGCCACGATGTGGGTCTCGCCCCGCACGTCCAGATTGCCGAGCACCACGTCGCCGTCGACCACCCGCACGTGGGCCGTGCCGGGCGCCACCAGGCGGTAGAGGGTCACCGGATCGCCGCCCAGGCTGGTGACCCGGACCGGGCCGCCCGACGAACCGATGTCGCGGCCCGCGTCGAGGTGCAGGCCACGGGTGGCGATGACCGCTGCCTCGTCGCCCATGCGGATTGAACCGCGGTCGGACCGCAGCACGGTGCGGTCGTCCAGCGTGCTGGTGCCGATCACCAGGTCGCCGCTGGTCGCCTGCACGTTCGCGCCCAGGCCCACCAGTTGCAGGCTGCCCTGCTTCTGCACCAGCCGGAACGCCTGCTCAGCGGTGCCGATGTGGCCGGCCGGGCGGCCGTCGGCGTCCACCGCGCGCAGGTTCACCAGCGCGCTGTCGAAGGTGGCGTACTCGCCCAGCGAGCGGAAGTCGCCGCGGTTGGCCACGATGTGGGTCTCGCCCTGCACGTCCAGGTTGCCGAGCACCACGTCGCCGTCGACCACCCGCACGTGGGCCGTGCCGGGCGCCACCAGACGGTAGATGGTCACCGGGTCGCCACCCTGGCTGGCGACCTGGATCGGGTCGTCCGGCGAGCCGATGTTGCGGCCCGCGTCGATGTACAGGCCGCGGGTGACCGCGCCGGCCACGCCGGCGGCGGTCTGGTTGACCACGTCGCGCCCGGCGTAGACGTACAGCGTGCCGCCCACCGAGATGTCCTTCAGGATCACGTCCCGCGAGGTGCCGACGTGGTAGTCGCCCTTGGCGTTGATCACCACCGGCTCGCTCGACTCGACCACGAGGTCGAAGCGCGGCTGGAGCGTGAAGCGCACCGTGTCGCCGTCGATCTGCTCGGCGCGCATCGTGCCTGGCTTGGCCTCGGCCAGGAAGGCGAGCAACTGGCTGGCCGAGTAGCTGTTGCCCTCGGAAGAGGACAGCTGCGTGACCGTGGACGTGTAGCCGCTGCCGCGCTTGACCGTGAACACCAGCGTCTCCGACGCGGGCAGCGCCTGGTTCGGGTCGTTGTTCAGGCGGATCGCGCCGTTGGGCGCCGACACGTTGGGCAGCGCGCCGGTGGACGGGCGGGTGCCCGCTTCCGCGCCGGCGTTGACGGCGGTGCCCAGCGCGCCCTTGTCCCAGACCGCGCCGTGGGTCATCTGCGCGTACAGCGGCGACGAGGCGTCCAGCGTGTACTGCAGGTTCGCGGTGCGTGTGCGCAGCAGGCCCGCGTCCAGGCCCGGCACGCCGTTCAGGAAGTCGCGGGCTTCCTGGTAGCGCGCCCGCATGGCGGCGTCGACCTCGGCGTTGCTCGCGTCGCGGCCCAGGCCGGCGCTGACCTGCGCGCGGAACAGGTCCAGGCCCGCGGCGGTCAGCGCGAAGCCGCCGTCCGGGTTCTGCGCCACCTCGCGGATGTTCCAGTAGTCGCTGTAGTAGCGCCCGACCCGGTTCTCGTAGCCCCGGATGGTGCTGCCGGCGTGGTCCGCGTCGGTGATGCCCATCGACTCCCACAGCGCGATCTTCTCCTGCATCTTCGCGTCGTGGTCGGCGCCCTTGGGCGCGGCGCCGAGGATCTGGCCGCCGGGGGTGTTGAGTTCCACGCTGCCGAGCAGGGACTCGATGCTGCCCACGTTCATGTTGCCGCTGGCCTGGGTCAGCGTGACGCTGCCGGGCGCGGAGGCATTCATCTCCTGGCTCTGCGTGACCAGCGGCCGGCTGGCCGAGCCGATCGAGCTGCCCGAGCCGGAATGCAGGTGGAGCACGTCGCCCGAGATCGAGGCACCGCTGGCGTCCGCGTGCTGGTAGATACCGCCGACCGCGTTGATCGTCACGTTGCCCGGCGTCTGGATCGACCTGGCGTAGAAGTCGCCGGTGCTGTCGAGGAACACGTCGCCCTGGCTGGTCGCGCTCACCGACGCGCCGGCCACCCGGTTGTCGATGATGTTCAGGCCCTGGGCCGCGCTGCCGATGCCCGCGGTCGCGTTGAGCTGCAGGTCCAGGCCCTGGATCGAGCCGCCGGCCTGCAGCAGCGCGCCGCCGTTGACGTCGAAGCGGGTGGTGCCCACGTCGTTGCGGATGTCCCCGCCGACCAGCACGTTCGAGGTCGAGTCCACCTGCAGGCGCGACGCGCCGTTGCCGACGAAGCGGATCGGGATCGCATGGTCGGCCTTCACGCTGTTCGTGATGTCCAGCGTGATGTCGGTGGCCACGTTGAACTTCGTGCCGGGCTGGTAGCCGCCCCACTCGTGGCCGCCGCCGGTGACGGTGACGGTCGTGTAGTCGATGTCGGCATCGGCCCACT
Source organism: Pseudorhodoferax sp. (assembly GCF_047601025.1). Classification (NCBI taxonomy): domain Bacteria; kingdom Pseudomonadati; phylum Pseudomonadota; class Betaproteobacteria; order Burkholderiales; family Comamonadaceae; genus Pseudorhodoferax; species Pseudorhodoferax sp. Next base: position 2,859,702 of record NZ_JASGJZ010000001.1, on the reverse strand, counting down.
GCATGAAGGCCTGGCTGGAGCCGGTGGGCGCGCGGACCACCACCTTGCCCTCGCCTTGCAGGTAGGACTTGCCGTCGGCCGTCGCGATCTGGCTGGTCCAGTGGCCGAGGTTCTGGTAGACGACCTCGTCGTACCCGTTCTGGGTGAGCGGGCCGTCGTACGCGCGGGTGACGTGGTACTGCTGCGTCCACTCGTAGCGCGCGCCGGCCTGCGGGTTGTAGGCGAACGCGCGCCCGATGTCGCTGTCCCGGGCCGCGCCGGCCAGGCTGGTCGCGCCGTTGGCGTCGTTGTACACCTGCACGCTGTCCTGGCCGGCCTGGTTCACGTACCACCAGGTCTGCGCGCGGCCCGCGGCCGCGCCCGAGCCCCAGGTCTTCAGGGTGTCGGTGATGCGCACCACGCTCTGGCCACCGCTGCCCAGGTCGATGTCCGACAGCTGCAGGTCCCGGCCGGTCGTGTTGTGGATCTGCACGTCGCCGTAGCCCGAGTGGACGACGATGTTGCCCAGCGTGTTGGTGTTGATGATGTTGCCGGTCAGCGAGACCTGGCCGCCGCCCGAGGCGTCGATGCGCTGCACCTGGATGCGCTGGTGGTCGGAGTCCCAGTACACCGCCGGCACGTCGTCGGCGCCGTTGCCGTCGGCGATGGCCTGGACGTTGTGCAGCCGCACCAGGCCGTTGCCGCTGGCGATGCTGGCGATCTCGGTGGCCGCGGCGCTGCCCAGGTCGAGCGACCAGTCGGTGCGCTGGCCGGCCTCGATGCCCGCGTTGATGTTGATGTTGCGCGCGTTGACGTTCAGCGAACCGCCGACCTTGATCGCGCTGGCGGCCGAGCCGGACGTGTCGGACTGCGACAGCGCGGCCGCGCTGCGGCTGGCGATCGGGTGGATGCCGGTGTACGACCAGCGGAACACGCCGGTGTTGTTGGTCCAGAAGCTGTGGTCGCTGGCCGACAGGTTGCCGCTGTAGCGGTAGACGCCGTCCTCGAACCAGGTGCGCCCGGTGGTGTCGTCGCTGGTGGTTTCCCAGTAGCCGCGCCACAGGCCGTCGAGGACGACCTGCTGGTCGTAGCCGTTGCCGCGGCCGTAGCGACGGACCAGGTAGTCGGTCAGCGCTTCGCTGGTGCCGTACTTCAGCGTGCCGTCGGCGTTGGTGTTGTAGACCACGTTGGCCGCGTATTCGGCGATCGCGTCGGGTACGTTGCGGCCGTTGAGGCGGCCGATCTCCTCGGGCGACAGGCCGTTGATGAGGCCGGCCCACTCCGCCTCGACCGAGGCGACGTTCCAGCTGCGGCCCGGCAGGTTCACGAACAGGTCGCCGTTGGGCACGTCCATGCTGAGGCGGTAGCTCTCGATGGTGGCGAACTGCGAGATGTTGCCCGACTGGTTGCGCAGCGAGGTCGTGCCCTGGAGGTTCTGGATGTCGCCCAGCACCAGCAGGCCCGGCGCCCTGCCGGTGTTGCCCGGCAGCTGCGTGTCGTAGGTGTTCTCGATCACCACCGAGGGCAGGTCCGGCCGCTGGCTGGCTTCGTAGTAGTCGGACTGCGAGCCGCCCACCTCGGTCAGCCGGGCGCCGCTGGCGGACAGCCTGGCCGCGCCGGTGGAGACGATCCGGCCGCTGCCGGCGGCCGACACCAGGATGCCGTTGGTCACCAGGTAGTCGTCGGAACTGTTGTGGACCACCACCGTGGGTGCGCCATAGGCGGTCAGGCGGGCGCCGGACTGCTGGATGCGGTCCGCGCCCACGCGGATGTCGCCCGCGCCGGCGATGACGTCGCCCACCACCAGCGTGTCCACGCTGGTGCTGCCGTTGGCGCCCGCGCCCAGCGCCTGGGCGGTGCTGGCGCGCATCTGCGTGTACAGGTCGATCTGCTCGCCCAGGCGCGCGTATTCGCTGGACGACGGGTTCAGCCCGGCGCGCTGCTGGGCGAGCGCGGCCAGCGTGGCGTCGATCTCGGCCAGCGGGCGGAACGCGCCGGTGCTGCCCGCGGCCTTGAACTGCACCTCCAGGTCGCCCAGCGACGAGACGGTGCGCAGCGTGCTGCCGTCCCAGTAGACCTCCTGCCGGTTGCTCGCGCCCGCGACGATCTCGGCGTTGGCCAGGTCCATGCCGGCGGACTGGTGCACGCGGTTGGAGCGCGTGGTCTGGTCGCTGGAGAACAGCGCCAGGTACGGGTTGGTGCCCCGGCCGTTGCCGTCCGCGCGCACCGCGCCGTTGGTGGCCACCAGGTCGACGTTGCGCACCGAGCGCACGCGGTCGTTGGCGCCCAGCACCAGGTCGTTGGTGGTGGTGGCGGTCGCGTCCGCGTCCAGCACCGCGGTCACCGGGATCAGCGTGTTGTTGATCACCACGGTGCTGGCCGAGGCCTCGATCTCGTTGGACAGGTTGCCGTCGGCGCTCTGGCCGGCGCGCAGGCCGACGTTGCCGTAGCCCAGCACGTCGGCGTCGGCGCCCAGGCGGACCAGCTGCCGGGCCTGGAGGGCGATCTGCGCATCGCCGCCGCCGGCGCCGACCAGGCCGTACACGTCCACGTGCGCGCGGGTGGCCGCACGGGTATCGGTGTAGGCGCCGGCCTGCAGCAGGCCGCTGCTGCGCAGCTGCGCGCGGTCGCCCGCCACCACCTCGTTGGCCAGGCCCACGTCCATCCGGGTGCCGGCGAACGGCGCGGCGATGGCGCCGCCGGCCGACAGGCGGGCGGTGTCGGTCGCGCGCAGGGTGTTGTGCGCCGTCATGCGCAGGTGGCCACGGTCGGTGTCCAGCGGGCTGCCCACGGTGGACAGGGCCACGTCGTTGCCGAGCTGGACGCGGCTCGCGTCGCGGATCGTGTTGTCGATCAGCACGGCGCTGCCGCTGACGACGCCGCCCGAGCCCGAGAAGGCGTCGGCGCCGCCCTGCGTGATGCTGTGGGCTTCGAGGTCCAGCCCTTCGGCGGCCGCGACGCGCGCGCCGTCGCGCACCAGCACCCGGGTGTTCGCGCCCAGGTCCAGGTCGATGAAGGTGCCGGAGGCGCCGACCATCGCGGCCTGCAGCGAGTCGCTGTCGGCCGCGTAGTCCAGCCGGTGCTGCGCCAGCGCGTCGACCCGGCCGGCCAGCACGTCGGCGGCGCCCAGCAGCTCCACCGTGGTGGCGCTGGCGCTGTCCAGGTGCAGGGTCGAGGCGCTGCCCGCCACCACCCCGCCGCTGCCGGCGACCGCCTTGCCGCCGACGCCGTTGCTGCCCGTGGCACTGAGGTCCAGCGTGCCGCCGACCAGGCCGGTCGCGCCGAAGCGCACGCCCTGGCTGTTGTGGATGCCGGCGTTGCCGATGTTCGCGCCGACGGCCAGCAACCCGCCCACGGCGATGCCGGTGGCATCGGTGCGCGCACGGGTGGCGTCGCCGGCCTGCACGGCCGCGTCGCCGCCGATGGCCAGCTGCGTGCCCTGGCCGAGTTCGGCCTGCACCTGGGTGGCGAGGCTGGCGTTCGCCAGCGTGGCGTTCACGCCCAGCAGCACGCCGCCGCTGGCGCCGACCGCGCGGGCCTCGGCGCTCTGGTCGCGGGTGCGCTCGGCCGCCGCGGACACCTCCAGCGAACCGCCTTGGAGGTTGACCGCGCCGGCGCCGGCCTGGACCTGGCTGTCCACGCGCGCGTCGGCCACGCTGGCGCCGACGGCGCCGCCGCCCACCGTGGCGCCGATGGCCACGGCGCGGGCCATCGGGTCGGTGCTGGCGCGGATGCCGATGGCGCCGCCGGCGGCCAGCCGGCTGCCGTCGCCGACCCAGGCGCGGGCCCGGGTGTCGTCCGCGGCCAGCGCGGCCACGGCGTTGCCCGACACGATGCCGCCGCCCACGCCGACGGCCTCGACCGTGTTGCCCGAGCGGGCCGACGCATCGACCGCGATGCTGCCGGCGTTCACCTGCACATTGCTGCCCAGCAGCGCCTGCGCCTGGCCGGCGCTGCTGGCCGTGGCGATCGAGGCGCCCACCGCCACGCCACCGATGCTGGCGCCGATGGTCTGCGCGTTCAGCGCGTGGTCCAGGCCGGCGTCCACGGTCACGGCGCCGCCGGCCGTGACCGTGGCGCCGTCGCGCACGCGTGCGGTGGCCTGGCTGGATTTCTCGCTGACCGCCACCGCGGCGCCCAGGCCCAGCAGCCCGCCGCCGCCGGCGCGCGCCTTGGCCTCGGTCACGCCGTCCTGCCCGTCCTCGGCCCGCAGCGCGACGTTGCCGCCCGCCGTCGCGCTGCCGCCCAGTTCGGCCAGGCTGCGGTCGCCGGCGTTGATCACCGCCACGCCGCCGCCCGCGCCGGCCAGGCCGGCCGCCACGCCCCAGGCTTCGCTGGACGCATTGGTGCGGTTCGCGGCCTCGACGCCGATGTGGCGCCCGGCCTCCAGCCGGGCGTCGCCCACGCGGGCCGCGGCCGAGTACTGCGCCGAGTCCGGCGCGGACAGGAAGCGGGCGTTCGGGCTCACCGTCTTCTGGCGCGCGTCGATGTCGCCTTGCAGCCTGCCGGCGCCGGCGTAGCTGCTGCCCATCTGCCCGCTCAGGCCGGAATCGCGCGCCACGTTCTGCGCGTTCGACACGCTGCTGTCCAGGCTGCCCGTGGCCTGCGAGGAAGCACCGGCCGACACGCTGACCACGGAAACGCCGGCGCCGGCGCCGACGAAGCCGCCGCCGGCCGCGGCGGCCGACAGGGACGCGATGTCGCGACGGTTCTCCGCCGCGATGGCGATGTCGCGGCCGGCGCGCACGTCGGCGCCGTCGCCCACCGCCGCCACCGCGCCGCTGCGCACCACCTGCACGTCGGCGCCCGCGCCGACGCCGGCTGTGCCGCCCACGCCGGCGGTGCCGAGCACGCTGTGCGTGGCGAGCGCGTCCTGCGCGTGCACGCGCACGTCCTGCTGCGCGCCGCCCAGCTGCGTGTTGATGCGGCTGCCGGCGCCGATGCCGGCGACGGTCTGGCCGGTGGCGGTCAGCACGCTCACGGTGCCGGCCACGCCGGCCGTGCCGCCGCCCGCGCCGGTGAAGCCGATGAGGTCCACGTCCTGCCGGGCGCCGGCGACGATCGCCGTGGTGCCCGCGGCGTCGAGCCGGCTGGCGCCGGTGGTGGATGCCTCGGTCTTCTGGTCGAGCGTGGTGACAATCACGGTCGCTCCGGCGCCGACGGTGCCGCCGGCGGCCAGGCCGCCGGCCACGATGTCCAGTGCGTTGTCGGCGTCGGCCGTGACCGCGATGCCGCCCTGCTGGCTGCGCAGGGCGGCGTTGTCCGCGCTGGCGCGCACCGCGCCTTCGAGCGTGGTCACCGCCACCGAGCCGTTGGCGCCGGCGGTGCCGCCGATGGCCGCGCCCACGACCACGGCGTCGAGGTCGTGCGTGGCGCGCGCGGCGACGCCCAGCGCGCCCTGCGCCGTCACGCCGGCGTCGCGCACGCGGGCCTGGGTGTCGTGGTCCATGAAGGTGGTGGTCACCGAGGCGCCCACGCCGGCGGTGCCGCCGGCGCCGCCGGCGCCGTTGCCCGCGTTCACGCGGGTGTGGTGGTAGGCGCCGACCTGCGCGGCCTGCTGGCTTTCCACCGTGCCGCCATCGATGGCGGCGAGCGTGGCGCCGCCGACCTGGTTGACGGTGACGGCGCCGGCGATGCCCACGTTGTTGCCCGCGCCGACGCTGGCGGCCACGGTGTCGATCTCGTCGGTGCCCAGCGCCACGACGGCCACGCCCTGGAGGGTGGACTGGCCGGTGCGCGCGCGCAGGTCCTGGCCCGTGTCGCCGCCCAGCGTGCCGTCGGCCACGTTCTGGGCCGCGCCCTGGCCGTTGGCGCCCAGGCGCGTGCCGGCGCCGGCCACGCGGGCCGTGGTCGTGCCCTCGAGCTGGTTGACCGCCACCGCGCCGGCCAGGCCGACGCTGGACAGGCCCACGCCCAGCGCGCCGGCCACGGTCTCGATGTCGCTGTCGGAGCGGGCCGACAGCAGCAGGCTGCCGTCGGTCTGCACGTTCGCGCCGCCGGCGATCTCGGCCAGCGTGGCACCGCCCACCGTGTTCACCGCGACCGAGCCCGCCAGCCCGACGGCGCCGCCGCCGGCACCCGCGGCCAGCGACTGCAGCTGCTGCTCACGCAGCGCGCTAACGCGCACCGGGCCGCCGGCCGACAGCGTGCCGCCGTCGACCCCCGCGTCGACCTGGCTGCCGATCTCGTTGTACGAGCCGGCGATGCCCACGCCTGCGCCCTGGCCGCCGTAGGCCAGCGCCCCGGTCAGGCTGCGGATGCGCGAATGGTCGGCGGCGTCGACCAGCAGCGCGCCCAGCGCCGTGAGCTGGCCGCCGTGCGTGCGCGCGCTGGTGCGGTTGTCGATGGTGTTGATCGCCACCGAGCCGGCGACCGCGGCGGAGCGCGACGCCACGGCGCCGCCGGCCACCAGCGCGCCGATGTCCGCGGACTGCGCGGCCGCCACGCGCACCGCGCCGGCCTGCGCCTGGCTGCCGGCGATCTCGGCGCTGACGCTGTCGCCGATGGTGTTGTAGCCGAAGCTCGCGCCCAGGGCGCCGCCGCTGCCGATGGCGGCCGAGCCCGAGGCCGTGTGGATCGCGCTGCCGTTGCCGGCGTCGACCGCCAGCGCGCCGCCGAGCTGCAGGCCGCCGCTGTCGCGCAGCGCGGCCGTGGTCTCGCGCCCGACCTCGTTGATCGCCACCGCGCCGTCGAAGGCGTACTGGTTCGAGTAGCCCATGGCCGCGGCCACGGACACCAGCTCGGCCTCGCTGCGCGCCTGCAGCGTCAGCCCCGCGCTGCTGGTCACGCCGCGCAGCTGCTCGGCCAGCGCCTCGGTGCCGCCGCCGATGTGGTTGATCGACAGGCCCGCGCCCACGCCGGCCTTGCCGCCGAAGTTGGCGGCGCCGGCCACCGCGTGGATGGCGGCGTGGTCCTGCGCGGCCACCTGCATGCCCTGCGCGGCATCGACCAGCCCGTCGGCCACGCGGGCGCGGGTGGTGCTGTCGATGTCGTTGATGCTGACCGAGCCGGCGACCTGGTAGCTGCTGGCCGACGCGCTGGCGGCCACGCCGGCGGAGATCGACAGCGCGCTGGCGCCGTTGTCGGCCTGCACGTCCACCGTGCGGGCGGCGACGCGGCCGGTGGCGGCCAGCTCGGCCTCCACCCGCGCATCGACGGTGTTCTGCGTGTAAGCGCCCGCCAGGCCGACGCCGCTGCCGCGGTTGGTCGAGACGGCCGCGCCGCCCGCGACCGCGTGCAGCGCCGTGACGTCGGAGGCCTGCACGCGCAGCGTGCCGGCCTCCACGTCGAGGTCGTCGGCGATGCGCGCGCCCACGCGGTTGTCCAGCAGGTTGACGGCGGCGGAGCCGGACACGTTGACGCCGAACGCGCCGGTGCCTTCACGCAACTGCGCCGCGCCCTGCGACGACGGTGCCGGGGGCGAGGTCAGCGCCACCGACAGCGCGTAGTTGCCCACGCGGCCGCCGCTGGCGGCCTCGACCCGCAGGTCGCCGGCGGCCGACACTCGGCCGGCGGCGCCGTGGGTGTCGCGGCTGCCGATCCAGGCCTCGGTGGTGCGCGAGAAGTCGTGCACGCCGGCCGCGACGCCGGCGGCGCGCGAGGACGACGCGGCGACGCCACCGGTCACGGTCAGGCTGTCGGTCTCGTCGCGCGCCGCGACCGTCACGTCGCCCTGCGCGCCCTGCCCGGCGCCGACCTCGACCGTGGCGCCGTCGTCGATGCCGGCGCGGCTGCGGTGGTCCAGCGTGCTCACCGCCACCGAGCCGTTGAGCGCGTTGGTGCCGCCCTTGGAGCCGGAGACGGCGTAGTGGACCATGTCCACGTCGACGTCGGCGCTCACGTCCAGGCGGTTGGCCTGGATCTGCGCCGCGCCGACGATCGCCTCGGCGCGGTGGCTGTAGTTGCCCACGACCACGCCGGCGCCGATGCCGTTCTTGCCGCCTTCGCTGCCGAACAGCGACGGGTCGGCGGCGACGTGGACCATCTGCGACGCGACCTGCGCGCCGATGGCCACGCTCTGGGCCTGGCCGGGCGCGCGGTAGGCGGCGTCCTGGTTGATGCGTACGCCGTCGCCGACGTTCACCAGTGCCTGCAGGCCCACGTTGTGCACGTTGACCATGCCGCTCAGGGTGTTGCCGCTGTCCTGGGCGCCTTCGGCGGCCACCGTGGCGGCGGCGTCGACCCAGGTGCTGAAGAACTGGTCGTTGTGGCGCACCGTGTCGAGGAAGTCGTCGACGTTGCCCTCGCCGAACGCCTTGATCAGGTTCGACAGGAAGTTCTGCTCGGCCAGCGGGATGCTGGCCTTGGCCGAGATCTCGAGCGCGCGCAGCGCGTCCAGCTCGGCGCCCTCGCGCACCGTCAGCAGCGCGCTGTTGTCCTGGCTGCTGACCAGCACGGCCACCGACGCGCCGTTCTTCTTCTGGCCGCCCTCGGCCTGGAAGTCCAGGGCTTCCTTCTTGGACGCTTCGTCGCTCACCTGCGCCGACACCGAGGAGTCCAGCGTGTCCTGCACCTCGGCGTGCAGCGCCGCGTCGCGGCCCGCCTTGACCTGGGCGCTGCCGCCCAGCGTCAGGTCGGCGCCGTTCGCGTGGTCCACGTAGGCCAGCGCGCCGGCCACGCCCAGCTCCTTCAGGAAGCCCTGGGTGTCGCCATTGCCGCCCTGGGACCCGCCCGCTGCGGTGAGCAGCGAGAACAGTTCCTTGGTGCCTTCGATCGCGGCGGTTCCGCCGTCCGCCGAGCGCAGCGTGCCGACCTTGTCGGCCAGCCCCTCTTCCCCGCCGATCTGCACCGACGCCGCATGGCTGTTGGCCAGCGTGCGGGCCAGCGCCTCCAGGCGGACGTCGCGGCCGGCCTCGGCGCGGCCGTCGAAGGTGTTGCGCGCCTGCAGGTCCGAGCGGGCCACCAGCACGGCCACGCCGATCGCGCCGTCGCTGTCGCCGGCCGTGGCGACCACGCTGAAGTCCTTGACCATTTCGGCACGCACCGACACGTCCTCGGCGGCCTTGAGCACCGAGCCGCTTCCCACCTCGGTGATCGCCCGGCCCTGGGCCAGGGCGACGTTGGCCGTCAGCGTGGCCGGCGGCGCGCCCGTCACGGCCATGGATTCCACCAGCGTGTCCACCGTGGCGCGGGACTGGCTGTCCAGCCGCACGTTGCCGGCCTGCGATGCGATGCGCACGTTGTCGCCCACCTGCAGGCGGGCGTCGGCGTTGGTCACCGACACGACGGCGCCGATCAGCAGCCCGTCGATCGCGGCCTTGGCCTGGGTGGCCGCGTGCGCGGCGATGTCCACGTCGCCCGCGGCCAGGATGGTGGCGTTGTCGCCGATGTGGATGCCCGCCTTGGCATTCAGCACCTGCACGCCGGCCAGCAGGCCGGTGCCGGTCAGCGTGTCGACCACCTCCTCGATCAGGCCACCGCCGCCGGGCTGCGCCTGGAGCACGCCGGCGGCGACCAGCGCCTGGCGCTGCTGGGCGCGCTGCGCCTCGCCGGGCAGGTCGGCCTGCGGGTTGCCCTGGCCGTCGTAGGTCGCGTAGAGCGTGCTCTGCGCCATCGCGTCGGTCAGCGCGGTGGCGGCCTGCGCCACCATCGCCACGCGGTGGCCGCGAATGTCGGCGCGTTCGCCGATCGTGATGCTGGCTTCGTTGCCGCCCGCGCCGACCAGCACGCCCGGCGCCACCTGCACGCCCTCGGCGCGATGGGCCGTGAGCGTCACCTCGCCGCCCTGCAGGCCGGCGCTGTTCGTGTGCGCATAGAGCCGCGCGTCCTGGCCCACGGCGATGCGGGGCGCTTCGAGCGCGATGTGGCCCGAGTCGGCGCCGGACACGGCGTCGCGCTGCTGCTGCGCGCCGGCCGTTTCGCTGCCGGCGAAGCTGCGGGTGGACAGCAGCGCGCCGTCGCCCAGCGCCACGCGCGCGCCCGCCTGGATCTCGATGCCGCCGGCCGCGCCGTCGGTGCGCAGCCGGCCGTCCACGGCCGCGCCGTCCGCCGCCACGATGCGGATGTCGCCCGGCGTGCCGCTCAGCGCCACGCCGCCGGCCAGGCCCTGCAGGTTGACCAGTTGCTCGATGCGCGCGCGGCCCTGCTGGCCGGCGGTGACCTCGCCCTGTGCGCCCACCTCGACGTTGCGGGCGGCCAGGTTCACGGCGCCGGTGGCGTTCACCTGGCCGCGGATGGCGATCAGGCCAGACTCCGACATCGGCACGTTGCCGGCCATCAGCTGGGCCGTGGCCGCGGCGCTGATGCTGCCGCCCGGGCCCACCAGGGTTTCGGCGAAGGCGGCGGTGGGCGCGGTGACGGTGAGCGAGCCCACGTTGACCACGCCCGACGCGCCCACCACCAGCCCGTGCGGGTTCACGAAGAAGATGTTGCCGCCGAGCTGGCCGTTCTGGTAGCCGTTGAGGATGCCGTCGATCTCGCTGCGCTGCTCGCGCACCACGTTGACCAGTGCGCGCGCCGCGTTGGGCACGTGCAGGTTGGCGATCTCGCCGCCGCCCACGTTGAAGCGCGAGAACGAGTTGAACGCGTTGCCGCCCTGCAGCGTGGCGGTGGTGATGTCGGCGGTGCTGCCGTTGCGCACGACCGCGGTCTGCGTGCGCCCGTCAGCCACGATGCCCTGCGCATGCAGCGCCGGCGTGGCCAGCAGCGCGCCCAGGGCCACCAGCGCGGCGCCGTTGGCGCTCTTGGCGGACTTGGACTTGCCACCCGACGTGGCGTTTTCCCCCACGACCTGCCAAAGGCCCCTGGCGCGGTTCCAGACGGTGCGATAGATGTGATTCATGCCGGCGAGATCCCTTCTACGGAACGGATCGGCGCGGCCAGGCTTCCGCTGGCCCCGGTCTTCGGCGCATGGGCGCGCGTGCGCGCGCCCATGGCGGATGCCCTCAGGGGAACAGGCCTTGCGCGGCAGCCCTTTCAGCGGCAGCGCGCAACGGAATCTGGCAAAGCCGATCCGTCAAAACAAACCCAAATGTTTCGACGTGCGAATTTCTTTGCCAAATCTATCGGCCCGGGCAAACCCGAGGCTGAGCAAATCTGAGCGCCGGCCGTAGCCAGCCGTCACAAAGCCAGCCGCAGCGAGAAGCACACGGGTTCCGCGCCGCCGGCCGCCGCGAGGGAAACCGCGCCACCCAGGCGCTGCGCGATGCGCTGTACCAGGTACAGCCCCAGGCCGGCGCCCGGCCGGTTGCCCACGCCGGCGCCCCTGTAGTATTTTTGAAACAGCCGCTCGCGCTCGGCGGGGGCGATGGCCTCGCCGGCGTTGACCACATCGATGTGCAGCCACGGGCCCTCGCGCCGCGTGTGCACCTGCACCGGCTGGTCCGCCGGCGCGTGGCGGTCGGCGTTGGCCAGCAGGTTGCGCAGCGCGATGCGCAGCAGGCCGGCATCGCAGGTCACGGCGTCGGCGCCCGGGCCGATGCGGCAGGCCATCCGGCCCGGCGCGAATTCGCGCGCCAGGTCGTCCAGCAGCGCCCGCAGGTCGCAGCGCTGCGGACGCAACAGGGAACGCGGCTCGCTGATCCGGTCGTCGGTCAGGTATTCGTCGACCAGCGCCAGCAGCCGGCGCGCGGCGTCCTGGATGTTGGCGCAGCGCACCAGGTTCCGCTCCGGCGGCGCGCCCAGGTTGCGCCCGAGCTGCTGGGCCAGGGTGGTGATGATGGCCAGCGGCGTGCGGAACTCGTGCGACACCATCGCCACGAAGTCGCGCTGCTCGGCGCGCACGCGGCGCTCCAGCTCCAGCGTGGCGCGCAGGCCTTCCTCCAGCTGCTCGCGGCGGCCGATCTCGTCGAGCAGCTCGGCGGTGCGCGCCGCCACCTCCTGCTCCAGCCGCTGGCTGTGCTCGCGCGCCAGGTGGGCGGCCAGGTGGGCCTGCTCGCGCTCGCGGGCGCGCCGGCGGCGCTCGTACCGGCCGAAGATCGCCAGGCTCAGCAGCACCATGTGCAGCATGGTGCCGAGCGCGGAGGCGTATTCGGTCCAGACGTTGAGCGGCAGCCAGCCCAGGTTGCGCAGGAAGCTCGTCGCCACGCCCAGGTAGAACACGCCGAACACCAGCGCGAAGAAGCGGGCGGGCCGGTAGCCCCGCAGCAGCAAGAACACGTCCAGCGCCGTCAGCAGCACGATCATCGCCAGCGCCACCGCCTGCACCGGCACCACGCCGGCGCCGTAGCGGCCGAGCAGCACGTTGGCCACGCCCGCCAGCGCCACCGCCCACAGCGCGGCGAGCAGCGCGCGCGCCATGCGCGGGTAGATGGCCGCCAGCTCGAGCTGGCGGAACGCCACCAGCGCGGCCACCGGCATGGTCAGGCACATGCTCGTGCCCAGCAGCGGGTCGCTCCAGGCCACCGGCATGCCGGTGGCCTGCTGCACCAGCCCGAGCGAGACCACCTCGTTGAGCACGGTCCCGCCGATGTACGCCAGGAACAGCCCGCTCATGCGCGTGCGCGTGGCGACCCAGAACACCGCGTGCAGGCAGATCAGCAGCAGGTAGAAACCGAAGTACAGGCCGAAGAACAGCCCCTCGCGGCGCGACTGGTTGTCGAACGCCAGGCGCTGCCAGACGCTCAGCTGGGTCTGCATCGCGTTCTTGCTCTGCAGGCGCAGCATCAGGGTGTAGCGGCCGGGGGCGGACGGCGAGAACTCGAACGCCGGGCTGCGGTAGTCCACCGGCCACAGGTGGCGGGGCAGGTCCTCGCCGCTGCGACCGAGCAGCCGCCAGCCGCCGTCCGGCCCGGCCACGTAGACGCGCACGTCGTCCAGCAGCGCGTTGCCCAGCTGCAGCATCCAGCCGCTGGGCTGGACCGCATCGACCCGAAGGGTGACGCGCAGCCACACGACCGACCGGATGTAGCCCGCGCCCAGGTTGCCGGGCAGCGGTCGCCAGGCGCCGGCGGCGGCGGCCTCGCCGGGCGCCAGCGCGCCGCCCGGGTCGTCCAGCGCCTCCAGCTGGCCCGCGGTGCCGAAGAACCGCTGGTCGGCGGCCAGCGCCAGCTCCCCGCCGCAGGCGGGCCCCGCGGCGCCGAGGCACAGGGCGAACCACAACATCAGCGCCTGCCATCCGAAGGGCCTGCGGTAGTATTTCACGGACATTTCTTGGTGCTTGCGCCGGCGGCGGCCAGGGTAGCCGGCGCGGCCGCCCGGCGACTTTTCCATGCTCGACATCATCCTGCTTGAAGACGAGCCCATTCTGAGCCAGGAGCTCGGCGAGTTCCTGGAGGAACAGGGCTACGCGCCGCTGCGCCTGGACAGCCTGCAGGCGTTCGACCGCCATTTCGACCCGAAGCGGCACCGGCTGGCGGTCATCGACATCGGCCTGCCCGACGGCAGCGGGCTCGAACTGATCCGGCGGCTGCGGCATTCCGGCGAGCCGGTGGGCATCGTGGTGTTCAGCGCGCACAGCACCAGCCTGGACCGCATCCGCGGGCTCGCCGTCGGGGCCGACCACTACCTCGGCAAGGGCTGCGACCTCGACGAACTGGCCGCGACCCTGGGCGCGCTGGTCCGCCGCCTGGACCTGCAGCATGAAGCCCCGCCCCAGCCGTCCGCCAAGCCGTGCTGGACCCTGGAACTGGGGCCGCGGCACCTGCACGTGCCGGGCGCGCCGCTGGTCCCGCTGTCGCAGCAGGACCTGGTGGTGCTGGGCTGCCTGATGGCCAGCCCCGGCGCCAGCATCAGCCGCCGGCAGATCGTCGCGGCGCTGGGCGCCGACTACCTGGACTACGACCAGCGCCGGCTGGACACGCAGATGCGCCGCCTGCGCCGCCGGGTGGAGGACATCAGCGGCCGCCCGCTGCCGGTCAAGACGCTGCGCAACAGCGGCTACTGCTTCTACGAGCCCGCCACGGTCCTGGACTGAGCGCGCGCCCCCGCCAACCCGAGCTCGCCTCGCCAAGCCCTGGGGGGCGCCGGCGCACTACGGCGTGGTGCCGAGCCACTCCCCCACGCACCGCGCCAGCACCTCCAGCGGCTCGGTCGCGTCCAGCCGCAGCACGCCGGCCTCGCCGGTCGGCGGCTCCAGCGTGGCGAACTGGCTGTCCACCAGCGAGGCCGAGAAGAAATGCGTGTCGCCGCGGCCCTGCACCCGTGCCAGCGACTCGGCCGGCGTCAGCTCCAGGTAGGCGAAGCGCAGGCCCGGCAGCGCCTGGCGCAGGCGGTCGCGGTAGCTGCGGCGCAGCGCCGAGCAGGTCAGCACCACGCCGCGCGCGCCATGCATGGCCAGCTGCCGCCCCAGCTCGTCGAGCCAGCCGGCGCGGTCCGCGTCGGTCAGCGGCACGCCGCGGTGCATCTTGTCGCGGTTGGCGGCGCTGTGGAACTCGTCGCCCTCGACCAGCACCGCCCCCTGCGCGGCGGCCACCGCCGCCCCGAGGCTGGACTTGCCGCAGCCCGCCACCCCCATGACCACCAGACCACCCTGCATCGCGCCGCACCCTCGCCGAAGTTGTGAAGAGGCGCCATCGTAGCCGCGCGGCAGCACGCCCCCGGCGAGCAGCCCGCTTAAGCCCGGCTTCAGCCGGCCGCCGCGGGCGGCTCCTATCATCGGCCGCATGCGCCTGCTGCTGGTCGAAGACGACACCATGATCGGCGAGACCGTGCTCGACCTGCTGCGGGCCGAGCATTTCGCCGTGGACTGGGTGCGCGACGGCGAGATGGCCGACCAGGCGCTGCGCAGCGAGCGCTACGACCTGGTGCTGCTGGACCTGGGCCTGCCCCGGCGCGACGGCCTGGAGGTGCTGCGCGCCCTGCGCGCGCGCCAGGATGCGGTGCCGGTGCTGATCGTCACCGCGCGCGACGCCGTGGCCGAGCGCGTGGCCGGCCTGAACGCCGGCGCCGACGACTACGTGCTCAAGCCCTACGACCTGGACGAGCTGCTGGCACGCATCCACGCGCTGATCCGCCGCAGCCACGGCCGCGCCGACCCGGTGGTCGCCTACCGCGACCTGCGGCTCAACCCGGTCACGCGCGAGGCCACCAAGGGCGGCGAGCCGGTGATACTGTCCGCGCGCGAATGGGCGGTGCTGGAAGCGCTGATGAGCCGGCCGGGCCAGGTGCTCTCGCGTGCGCAGCTGGAGGAAAAGCTCTACGGCTGGAAGGACGACATCAGCTCCAACGCGGTGGAGGTCTACATCCACGGCCTGCGCAAGAAGCTCGGCCCCGGCCTGATCCAGAACGTGCGCGGGCTGGGCTACCTGCTGCCCAAGGCATGAGCACCGCCGGACCGCCCCAAGGGGCTCGCACCGCAGCCGGTACGGGCGAAGACACTCCAGTGAGCCCCGCCCGGCCGCCCGATGGAGCGCATTGCCTCCCGGAGGAACCAGGCCGCAGGCCCGAGGGTGCGCCGGTGAGCGCCGCACGACGGCAGCATGCAGGCGCGGACACCGCGGCTCGGCCGGGCGAAGGTCCGCCGCCCTCCCCATACGCGGCCCGGCATTCGCTGCAGCGCCGACTGCTGGCCTGGCTCATGACGGCCATCGTGCTGGCCGGCGTGATCCTGGCCGTCACCGCCTGGCGCGGCGCGCTGCGCCAGGCCGACGAGATGTTCGACTACCACCTGCAGCAGATGGCGCAGGCGCTGCGCGGCGGCATCCCGCTGGCGCCGCCGGGGTTCGACGGCGACGCCGACGACGAGTACCTGGTGCAGATCTGGGGCGCGGACGGCGTGCAGCTGTTCCGCTCCGTGCCCACGCCGCTGCCGCCGCGCGCGGTGCTGGGCTTCTCGGACGCGCGGCTGCAGGGCCGGCACTACCGCGTCTACACGCTGCAGACGCCGCTGCAGACCATCCAGATCGCGCAGGACCTGGACCAGCGCCAGGCCCGTGCGCGCGCGCTGGCGCTGCGCGCGGCCCTGCCCATGGCCGCCGCCGCGCCGCTGCTGATGCTGCTGGCCTGGTGGGGCATCCGCCGCTCGCTGGCGCCGCTGGCGCGCACCCAGGCCGAGGTCGCCACGCGCGCGGCCGGCGACCTGTCGCCGCTGCAGGGCGCGGGCCTGCCCGACGAGGTGCGTCCGCTGGTGGACGAGATCAACGCGTTGTTCGGCCGGCTGGACCAGGCCTTCGCCGCGCAGCGCGCCTTCGTCGCCAACGCGGCGCACGAGCTGCGCTCGCCGCTGGCCGCGCTGAAGCTGCAGGCCCAGGCGGTGGAGCGCGCGGCCGACGAGGCGGCCCGCGCCACCGCGCTGGCGCGGCTGCACCAGGGCATC
Organism: Pseudorhodoferax sp.; assembly: GCF_047601025.1. Classification (NCBI taxonomy): domain Bacteria; kingdom Pseudomonadati; phylum Pseudomonadota; class Betaproteobacteria; order Burkholderiales; family Comamonadaceae; genus Pseudorhodoferax; species Pseudorhodoferax sp. Next base: position 2,843,531 of record NZ_JASGJZ010000001.1, on the reverse strand, counting down.
GAGCGCGCGATCCGGCTGATGCAGCAGCTGCTGGTGCTGGCGCGCCAGGAAGCCGCGGCACCCGCGGCAAGCGCGCCGGCCCCGGTGGCGCTGGCGGCGCTGGCGCGCCGCGTGGCCGGCGAGATGGCGGCCGAGGCCCAGGCCCGCGGCATCGACCTGGGCGTGGACATCGCGGCCGAGACCAGCGTGCCCGGCGACGCCGAGGCGCTGGCCATCGGCCTGCGCAACCTGCTGGACAACGCCATCAAGTACACGCCCGCCGGCGGCCGCGTGGACCTGGTCGCCGAGCCCTGCGCCCTGGCCGTGCACGACAGCGGCCCCGGCATCGCGCCCGAGGAGCGCGAGCGCGTGTTCGAGCGCTTCTACCGCAGCCCCGGCGCACCGGCCGGCGGCAGCGGGCTGGGCCTGGCGATCGCGCGCGCGATCGCCGAACGCCACGGTGCGACACTGCGGCTCGGCCCCTCCGAACACCTGGGCGGCACCTGCGCGCGCCTGCGGTTCCACCCGCCTCCTTCCGCATGAACACCGCCCCTCCAGACCCCCGCGCCGGTGCCGGCGCATCCCCCGAGGCCCGCCTGCCCTACGCCGGCGTGCGGGTCGTCGAGTTCACCCACATGGTCATGGGCCCGACCTGCGGCCTGCTGCTGGCCGACCTGGGCGCCGAGGTCATCAAGGTCGAGCCGATCGAGGGCGACGGCACGCGCCGCCTGCTCGGCTCGGGCGCCGGCTTCTTCCCGGCCTTCAACCGCAACAAGAAGAGCATCGCGCTGGACCTGAAGCAGCCCGAGGGCCGCGAGGCCGCGCGGCGCCTGGCGGCCACCGCCGACGTGGTGAGCGAGAACTTCAAGCCCGGCACCATGGCCAGGCTGGGCCTGGACTACGCCAGCCTGCGGCCGCTGAACCCGCGGCTGGTCTACGTGAGCCACAAGGGCTTCCTGCCCGGCCCGTACGAGGACCGCACGGCGCTGGACGAGGTGGTGCAGATGATGGGCGGGCTGGCCTACATGACCGGCCGGCCCGGCGACCCGCTGCGCGCCGGGGCCAGCGTCAACGACATCATGGGCGGCATGTTCGGCGCCATCGGCGCGATGGCCGCGCTGCGCCGGCGCGCGCAGACCGGCGAAGGCTGCGAGGTGCAGGCCGCGCTGTTCGAGAACAACGTGTTCCTGGTCACGCAGCACATGATGCAGTTCGCCGCCACCGGCCGCGCGGCCGACCCGATGCCGGCGCGCATCTCGGCCTGGGGCGTCTACGACGTGTTCACGGTGAAGGACGGCGCGCAGATCTTCCTCGCGGTGGTCAGCGACCGGCAATGGGCCGCGTTTTGCCAGGCCTTCGCGCTGGCGGACCTGGCGGCCGATCCGCGGCTGGCGACCAACAACGACCGCGTGCGGGCGCGCGAGTGGCTGCTGCCGCGGCTGCGCGGGCACCTGGCCGGCTACGCGGCGGACGAACTGGCCGCCGCCTTCGAGGCGCACGAACTGCCGTTCGCGCCGATCGCACGCCCGCAGGACCTGTTCGACGATCCGCACCTGAACGCCAGCGGCGGCTTCGGCCAGGTGCGCATGAACGACGGCCACCTGTCCAAGGTGCCGCTGCTGCCCTTCACGCTCGACGGCGCCCGCCCCGGCATCCGGCTGCAGCCGCCCGCGGCCGGCGAGCACGGCGACGCGCTACTGCGCGAACTCGGCTACGGCGAGGCCGAGATCGCCGGCCTGAAGGCGCGCGGCATCGCCGGCGGCGGCTGAACCCCGGGGCGCCCGCCCGGCCCGGCCGGAACCCGCCATTGGCATAAGCTCCCGCCGCCGGGCGCCATGCCGGCGCCCGGATACACCAACCCAGAAGAGGACGACGACATGATGCAAGACTGGAACGCCTACCGTGATGCCCTGCTGGAGCGCGTGGGCGACTACGCCAAGCACAGCCCCGATGTGATGCGCGGCCTGGCGACGATCAACAACGCCGCCGCCAAAACCGGCCACCTGGGGCCCAAGGTGCACGAGCTGATCGCGCTGGCGGTGGCCGTCACCACCCGCTGCGACGGATGCATTTCCTCCCACACCAGGAAGGCCGTCGAGGCGGGCGCCACGATCGAGGAGATCTCCGAGGCGCTGGGCGTGGCCGTCGCGCTGAACGCCGGGGCGGCGCTGACGTATTCGGCGCGCGTGATCGAGGCCTACCAGCAGTTGCCGAACGGCAAATAAGCCGCACCGGCAGGCCCCCTCCGGCCTGGCGGTCCCGTTCCGGCTTCAGCAAACGCGGCCGCACGAACGGCGCGCCGTGCGCATCGACACGGGCCCGCATCGTCCCGGCGCCGCGAGGCCTGCACCCCTGTTCCCGGACGGCATCGAGCAGGCCGGCCTGCGGCGGCTGGCGCCGGGCCGCTTGCCCGGACATCGTCGTGCCGACGATGAACCACCCGCACCGCATACGATGCGGCCTGCGCAAAAAAAAGAGCGGGACATCCGGGAAAACCAATGACGAACAACAAGACCGCGCCGGCAAGCAGCGCTTCCTCCGTGCTGCCCGAGAAGGTGCAGCGCGGAAACATCTGGCGCCTGTCCATCGCCCAGGCGCTGGCCGGCGCGAACTCGGTGGTGGTCTACGCCACCGGCGCCATCGTCGGCAATGCGCTGGCCCCCGAGCCGATGCTGGCCACCCTGCCGCTGTCCATCTTCGTGGTCGGCATGGCAGCGTGCATCCTGCCCGTGGGTGCCATCGCGCGGCGCCATGGCCGGCGCGCCGCCTTCCTCGCAGGCACCGGCACCGGGGCGCTGGCCGGCCTGCTGGCCATGCTCGCCGTCCTGCTCGGCGCGTTCTGGCTGTTCTGCCTGGCGACGTTCTTCGGCGGCTGCTACGCGGCCGTGGTGCTGTCCTTTCGCTTCGCGGCCGCCGACGGCGTGGCCCCGCAGCGGCGCGCTCGCGCGCTGTCGCTGGTCATGGCCGGCGGCGTGGCCGCCGGCGTGGTGGGGCCGCAGTTAGTGACCTGGACCATGGACCTGTGGCCCCCGCACATGTTCGCGGCCACCTTTCTCGTGCAGGCCGCGGTCGCCGTGGTGTCGGCGGCCATTCTGCGGGGCGTGCGCCTGCCGATGCCGACGGCCGAGGAGCTCGCCGGCGGCAGGCCGCTGGCGGAGATCGTGCGCCAGCCGCGCTTCGTGGCCGCCGCGATCTGCGGTGCGGTGTCCTACATGCTGATGAACTTCCTGATGACGGCCGCGCCGCTGGCGATGCATCTCCACGGGCATTCCCAGGGCAGCGCCAACCTGGGCCTGCAATGGCACGTCATCGCGATGTACGCGCCCAGCTTCTTCACCGGCCGGCTGATCGCGCGCTTCGGCGCCGGGCGCATGTCGACGGCAGGCCTGGTCTTGACGGGCCTGTCGGCCGCCATCGGGCTGGGCGGCGTGGACGTGGCGCATTTCTGGGCCACGCTGATCCTGCTGGGCCTGGGGTGGAACTTCGGCTTCCTCGGCGCTTCCGCGCTGGTGCTGGAGTGCCACCGGCCCGAGGAGAGGACACGCGTGCAGTCGCTCAACGACTTCATCGTCTTCGGCCTGATGGCGATCGGGTCGTTCTCCTCCGGCGGGCTGCTGTCCGCCTACGGCTGGAACACGGTGCTGTGGGTGTCGTTCGTGCCGCTGGCGCTGGCGTTCGCGGCGCTGGCCATGGCGGCGACGATGAAGGGCGACACCCGCGCGGCGCCGTAGGCGGCCTCACGGCCCGGACTGCGCCGACAGCCAGGCCTCGAACGCGTCCAGCCGCATCGGCATGCCGTACAGGTAGCCCTGCACCTCGTCGCAGCCGAGCTGGCGCAGCGCCGCGGCCTGGCGCTCGGTCTCCACGCCCTCGGCCAGCACCCGCATGCCCAGCCGGTGGCCCAGCGGCACGATCATCTCGGCGATGCGGGCGTTGCCGCTGTCCGAGTCCAGCGCGGCCACGAAGGCGCGGTCGATCTTGAGCCGGTCGGCCGGCAGCCGGTCCAGGTAGGACAGCGAGGAAAAGCCTGTCCCGAAGTCGTCGATCGCCACGGCGACGCCGCGCGCCCGGATCTCCTGCAGCAGCGCGGCCGCGCGCTCCATGCCCATCACCGAGACCGACTCGGTGATCTCCAGCTCCAGCGCCGCGGGTGGCAGGCCGGCGTCGCGCAGCGCCTCGTCCACCTGGGCCAGGAACTGCGGCTGCGCGAACTGCAGCGGCGACACGTTGACAGCCATGCGCAGCGCGGGCCGCTGCGCACGCAGGTGCGCCAGCGCCTGCAGCGCGGTGCGCAGGACCCAGCTGCCGATCGGCACGATCAGGCCGGACTGCTCGGCCACCGGGATGAAGACCGCCGGCGGGATGAAGCGCCCGTCCTCGGCGCGCCAGCGCACCAGCGCCTCGGCCCCGACGACGCGGCCGCTGGCCAGCGACAGCTGCGGCTGGTAGACGACGAACAGCTTGTCGTGGTCGAACGCCTGCTGCAGGCCGTGCATCAGCCGGATGCGCTCGCGCGCGGCCACGCCGACCTCGGCCGTGTAGTACTGCGCATGGCCCTGGCCCGAGGTCTTGGCCTGCTTGAGCGCGATCAGCGCGTTCTTGAACAGTTCCTGTCCGCTGGCGGCGCCCTCGCTGCGCGCCAGGCCCATGGACAGCGACACCGGCCGCGCCACGCCCTCGACGTCGTAGGGCCGCGCCGACCACTGCGCCAGCCGGCCCGGCTCGACGACCGCGGCATCGCCCCAGATGCCGAAGGTGTCGCCGGCCACGCGCGCCAGCATGCAGCGCGCCGGCAGATCATGCTGCAGGCGCTGGACGATGGCCAGCAGCAGCATGTCGCCGTAGACGTAGCCGAACATGTCGTTCGTCTCGGAAAAGCGGTCGATGTCCACCAGCGCCAGCACCTGGCCGGCGCCGCGGCCGGCCTCGATCTCGCGGTCGATGTGCCGCAGCAGCGCCGGGCGGTTCGGCACGTCCAGCAACCGGTCCTTGAAGGCCAGCTCGCGCAGCCGCGTCACCAGGTCGATGTTGGACGCCGACAGCGCGATGTTGGCGCAGAACACCTCCAGCAGCCGCGCTTCCACGTCGCGCAGCGGCCGCCCGGTGCGCACGAAGGCGGCGAAGTCGCGGCCCTCGCGGCCGGCGAAGAACAGCGTCAGGTGGCCGGCTTCCAGCTGGTGGCGGCGCTCGGCCCAGGCGCGCGCGAGGCTGCCCTCGGCCACCGGATCGCCGAGATCGCAGGAGTCGCGGTCGATCAGGTGGGCGAACGCGCCGGCCGCGGCGATCACCGTGCAGTGCGGCTGCCCGGCATCCTCGGCCAGCCGCCGCGAGGCACACACCAGGCCGTCGGGCGCCACGCCGACCAGGCCGGCGATCTGGGTGATCACGCCCTCGGCGAAGGTGCGCAGGCCCTGCTCGGCCAGGAACTGGTTGCTGGCCCGGATGATCTTCTGCAGCCCGCGGCGGCCGTCGTCCAGGCGGCGCAGCTGGTCGTAGGCGCGGATCGCCGCCGTCAGCGTGATGTACAGCTTGGCGGGGGTCAGCTCGCCCTTGGTCCGGTAGTCGTTGATGTCGTAGCGCCGGATCGTGTCGATGCCCGGCGCGTAGTCCGGCTGCCCGGTGTGCAGCACGATGCGCACCTCGCGCAGCCCGAGCTCCTCGCGGATACGGCCCACGGCCTGCAGGCCGGCCTCGCCGGTCTCCATGACCACGTCCAGCAGCACGACGGCCACGTCGCGCTGGCGTGCCAGCAGTTCCAGCGCCTCGGCCGAGGAGCGGGCATGCAGGAGTTCCAGCGGGCGGCCCTCGATCTCCAGCCCGCGCAGGCCGAATTCGGTGCACGCGTGGACGTCCTCGTCGTCGTCCACCACCAGGATGCGCCATGGCGCCTGCCCGGCGGGATCCGTGCAGGGAACCTCGTCGTCGATGAATTCTTGGGGTGCTTGCGGCTCGTTCATGTCCTGTGCCAGGCGCGCACGCGCGAGCCCGCCCCCGGCGGCATTGCACGACGTGCGAGTACATCAGTGTGGCAGCTACCGCGGCAGCTGGCAGTTCTGACAGGCCGCGCTGCACAGGGGCGATCCCCCGACTTAAGTCTGATCTAAGCCTGCCTCCCCATGATTGCCGACATCCGCAATCGAACCGAAGGATGCATGCCATGACCAAGAACCTCCACACCCCGGCCCCCCGCAAGACCCCGATGATCCTGGCGCTGCTGGCCGCCGGCGCCATCGGCGGCGCCGGCGTCGGCCTGGCGCGCGGCGGCGCGGCGCAGGCCGCGGACACCCAGGCCATGCCCGCCGCCACGGCGCCGGCGACCACGGTCGCCCTGCCCGACTTCTCGCAGATCACGCGCCAGTACGGCCCGGCGGTGGTCAACATCAGCGTGACCGGCAAGGCCAGCGCCACCGGCGACGAGCGCAGCGCGCAGGACGAGGACCCGTTCGGCAACGATCCGTTCTTCGAGTTCTTCCGCCGCTTCCAGCAGCCCGGCCAGGGCCGCATGCCACGCGGCGAGGCGCCGCTGGTGCGCGGCCAGGGCTCGGGCTTCATCGTCAGCCCCGACGGCGTCATCCTGACCAACGCCCACGTGGTGCGCGGCGCCAGCGAGGTCACGGTCAAGCTGACCGACCGGCGCGAATACCAGGCCAAGGTGCTGGGCGCCGACCCGCGCACCGACGTGGCGGTACTGAAGATCCAGGCGAAGAACCTGCCGGTCGTGAAGATCGGCTCCACCTCCGACCTGCAGGTCGGCGAATGGGTGCTGGCGATCGGCTCGCCGTTCGGCTTCGAGAACACCGTGACGGCCGGCGTGGTCAGCGCCAAGGGCCGCTCGCTGCCGGACGACAGCGCCGTCCCGTTCATCCAGACCGACGTGGCCGTGAACCCCGGCAACTCCGGCGGGCCGCTGTTCAACGCACGCGGCGAGGTGGTCGGCATCAACTCGCAGATCTACAGCCGCACCGGCGGCTACCAGGGCGTGTCGTTCGCGATCCCGATCGACCTGGCCGGCCGCATCCAGCAGCAGATCGTGCAGCACGGCAAGGTCGAGCATGCGCGGCTGGGCGTCACGATCCAGGAAGTCAACCAGACGCTGGCCGACTCCTTCAAGCTCGACAAGCCCGAGGGCGCGCTGGTGGCCAGCGTGGAAAAGGGCAGCCCGGCCGAGAAGGCCGGCCTGCAGCCCGGCGACGTGATCCGCGCGATCGACGGCAAGCCCATCGTGGCCTCGGGTGACCTGCCGGCCGCCATCGGCCTGGCCGCGCCCGGCGACACGGTCCGGCTGGACGTGTGGCGCAAGGGCGGCGCGCAGCAGGTCGCCGCGCGCCTGGGCGGCGCCAAGGAGCAAACCGTGGCCCAGGCCGGCGGCGACGCCGGCGCGCCGCAGGGCCGGCTCGGCCTGTCGCTGCGCCCGCTGCAGCCGCAGGAGCGCCAGGCCGCCGGCGTGAGCGAGGGCCTGGTGATCGAGCAGGTGGGCGGGCCGGCGGCGCGCGCCGGCGTGCAGCCGGGCGACGTGCTGCTGGCCGTCAACGGCACGCCGGTGCAGAGCCTGGAGCAGGCCCGGGCGGCCGTGGCGCGGGCCGACAAGTCGGTGGCCCTGCTGATCCAGCGCGGCGAGGACAAGATCTTCGTGCCGGTGCGCCTGGGCTGAACCGCCCCCGCGCCCCCAGAGGGCGCGCTGTAGGCGGCGGCCGACGGCCGCTGGCGGCGCGCCACCCTTGCGCGGCGCGCCGCGGCCGGCCAGCATGGGGGCTCGATCCACCGCAGGAGACCCGCATGCCCGCCCCTTCCCCCGTCGAACGCCAGGCCCCCGACCCGATCGTCGCGCGCGAGCAGGCTGCCACCGGCCACCATGACACGCCGCTCGAATCGCTCGGCAAGGCCATCACCGACCCGCTGCGCGAGGCCGCCGGCCAGCCCGAGGAAGACGTGCGCCGCGCGCGCGAGCACGCCACGCCCCAGCCGTATCCCGACGACGACGATGCCGACGCGGACCGCTGAGCGCGGCTACGATCGCCACCCATGAACGCCCCCTATACCGAAGAGCCGCCGCGCGCCGAGATCGAGGCCACCCGCGGCCCGCTGGTGCTCGAGTTCGGCGACAACTTCTGCGGCATCTGCCGCGCCGCGCAGCCCGAGATCACCCGCGCGCTGGCCACGCGGCCCGACGTGCGCCACCTCAAGATCGCCGACGGCCGCGGCCGGCCGCTGGGCCGCGCCTTCGGCGTGAAGCTGTGGCCCACGCTGGTATTCCTGCAGGACGGCCGCGAGATCGACCGGCTGGTACGCCCGGTCGATCACCACCCGATCGCCAAGGCCTTGCGCGCGCTGCCCGCGAGCTGACATAAGCTGGCGGCCCTTCGTCGCCGCCACATCCGCTACCCGCCATGACGCCTGCCGAGAACCGCGCCATCCTGTCCCTGAGCCTGCTCGCCGCCTTCGCCGACGGTGACAAGCACGAACGCGAGCGCGCCGAGATCCGGCGCATCGCCGACAGCCTGGCGCAGGCCGACGGCGTGCACCTGCCCACGCTGGTGCAGGACGTGCTGATGCGGCGCGTGCAGCTGGCCGACATCGCCGCCGCGCTGCCGGACGCCGGCGCGCGCCAGCTCGCCTACGAGATGGCGGTGTGCGTCTGCGACGCCGACGGCACGCAATCGCCGGCGGAACGGCAGTTCCTGGCGCAGGCCAAGGCCGCGCTGGCCCTGGCGCCGGCCGATGCCGAGCGCTTCGCGCAGCAGGCCGAGGCGCTGGCGGCCATGCCACTGGAATCCGCGGCCGCGCCTGCCACCGCACCTGCCGCCACGGCTGCGGCACCCGCCGCCGCGCCGACCGTCGACGAGGCCGCGCTGGACAAGAAGATCCTCGACGCCGCCATCCTGAACGGCGCGCTGGAACTGCTGCCCGAGAGCCTGTCCACCATGGCCATCATCCCGCTGCAGATGCAGTTGGTCTACGGCATCGGCAAGGCGCACGGCTACGCACTGGACAGCGGCCACGTGAAGGACTTCCTGGCCACCGTGGGCGTGGGCCTGACCTCGCAGTACCTGGAGCAGGCCGGCCGCAAGCTGATCGGCGGACTGCTCGGCAGGCTGGGCGGCCGGCTGCTGGGCGGCGCGGGCCGCCAGGCCGTCAGCTCGGGCATGAGCTTCGCCACCACCTACGCGCTGGGCCACGTCGCCAGGCGCTACTACGCGGGCGGGCGCGTGCTGTCCGCGCAGCTGCTCAAGGACAGCTACGCCGGCCTGCTGCGGCAGGCCCAGGGCCTGCAGGCACGCTACCTGCCCGAGATGCGCGAGCAGGCCCGCACGCTGGACGCCGGCAAGGTGCTGGACCTCGTCAGAGGGCGCTGAGCCGCGCCGGCGCCGGCTATGCTGGCGCCGCATGAACGCACCGAACGACGACGCCTTCGCCCAGGCCCGCGCCCTGTTCCTGGACGCCGTGGCGCTGACCGAATCCGGCCGCCATGCCGAGGCCGAGCCCCGGCTCGAAGCCGCCGCGCGCCTGGTGCCCGACCGCCCCTCCACGCTGCTGAACCTGGCCATCGTGCGGCTGCGGCTCGGCCGCCTGCAGGACGCCCTGGTGCCGCTGGACCGGCTGGCGGCGCTGCAGCCGCAGGACGCCGCGGCCGGCTACCAGCGCGCGCTGGCGCTGAACCGCCTGGGCCGGCACGCCGAGGCCTTGCAGGCGCTGGACGCGCTGCTGGCCGTGCAGCCCGGCCTCGCGCCGGCCCACCAGATGCGCGGGCAGACCCTGCAGATGCTGGAGCGGCATGCCGAAGCCCTGCCGGCCTACGAACGCGCCGTGGCCCTGGACCCCGGCCTCGGCGAGGCCTGGCACCTGCTGGGCCAGATGCTGCGCGACCTGCGGCGCACGGACGACGCGCGCGACGCATTCCGCCGCGCGCTGGCGGCCGGCGCCGACCCCGCGCTGTGCCGCTACTTCCTGGCCGGCCTGGGCGAAGGCGACGCGCCGCAGGCCTCGCCCGAGGCCTATGTGCGCGGCCTGTTCGACACCTACGCCGCGGACTTCGAGCCGCATCTGCTGGACGTGCTGCGCTACCGGGCGCACGAGCATGTGGCGCGCGCCGCCGCGGCGCACGGCGCCGCGCCCGTGGACGCCGCGCTCGACCTGGGCTGCGGCACCGGCCTGTGCGGCCCGCTGCTGCGCCCGCTGGCACGCACGCTGCACGGCGTGGACCTGTCGCCCACGATGCTGGAGCAGGCCGGCCGGCGCGGCGCGTACGACGCGCTGGTCCAGGCGGACATCGCCGACTACCTGCAGAACACGGCGGAACGCTACCAGCTGGTCGCGGCCGCCGACGTGTTCATCTACGTCGGCGACCTGGAGGCCGTATTCGCCGGCGTGCGCCGCGTGCTGGCGCCCGGCGGCGTGTTCGCGTTCTCGGTGGAACGCGCCGACGGCGAAGGCTCGCGCCTGCTGCCCAGCCTGCGCTACGCGCACTCGGAGGCCTATCTGCGCGCACTGGCCGCGCGGCACGGCCTCGCGGTCGCCGCGCTGCAGCCCGCCACGCTGCGCGAGGACCAGCGCCAGCCGATCGCGGGCCTGGTGCTGTGCCTGCGCGCGCCGGCCTGAGGTTCGGGCCACGGCCAGCCGGAGCCCGCGCCGGCTGCACCCGGATGGGCGCCTGCACGGCAGTGCCATGCGCATCCCCGAACTTTCTCCATCTGGCCATACGCCCTATGGCGTAGGGGTTAGCACCAGTGCCTATCCACTGGATGTATATCTTTTTTGATACGAGAATCGGGTACTTCTTTATTTCGATACTTTGACGAATCCAAGGAGAAATCGACGTGGAAGCGAACATGGGCACTTCGGCGGCCGAACCCGCCGGAAAAGACAAAGTCACCCGCTACGGATGGAAGGCATTGGCCGGCTCGGCCATCGGCTACGCCATGGACGGCTTCGACCTGCTGATCCTCGGCTTCATGCTGCCGGCGATCTCGGCCGACCTGCAGCTCACCCCCGGGCAGGCCGGCTCGCTGGTGACCTGGACGCTGGTCGGCGCGGTGGCCGGCGGCATCCTGTTCGGCGCCTTGAGCGACACCTACGGCCGCATCCGCGTGCTGACCTGGACCATCGTGATGTTCGCCGCGTTCACGGGGCTGTGCGCCGTCGCCCAGGGCTATTGGGACCTGCTGGTCTTCCGCACGCTGGCCGGCGTCGGCCTCGGCGGCGAGTTCGGCATCGGCATGGCCTTGGCGGCCGAGGCCTGGCCGGCCCGGCACCGGGCCCGCGTGTCGTCCTACGTCGCGCTCGGCTGGCAGGCCGGGGTGCTGGGCGCGGCGCTGCTGACGCCGCTGCTGCTGCCCCACATCGGCTGGCGCGGCATGTTCGTGGTCGGCGTGTTCCCGGCGCTGATCGCCTGGGTGATCCGCAACCGCCTGCACGAGCCCGAGGTGTTCGTGCGCCGCGCCAAGGCCGAGGGCGCGCGCGGCAAGGCGTTCAGGCTGCTGGTCAAGGACGGCCGCACGACCCGCACCAGCCTGGGCATCGTGATCCTGTGCTCGGTGCAGAACTTCGGCTACTACGGGATCATGATCTGGATGCCCAGCTTCCTGTCCAGCAAGCTCGGCTTCAACCTGACCAAGTCCGCGCTGTGGACCTCGGTCACCATCGTCGGGATGATGGCCGGCATCTGGGTCTTCGGCCAGCTGGCCGACCGCATCGGCCGCAAGCCCAGCTTCCTGCTGTTCCAGGCCGGCGCGGTGGCCATGGTGCTGGCGTACGCCCAGCTGTCCGACCCGGTGGCCATGCTCTGGGCCGGCGCCGTGATGGGCATGTTCGTCAACGGCATGCTGGGCGGCTACGGCGCGCTGATGTCGGAGGCCTATCCGACCGAGGCCCGGGCGACGGCGCAGAACGTGCTGTTCAACATCGGCCGCGGCGTCGGCGGCTTCGGGCCCGTGGTGGTCGGCGCCCTGGCCGCGGCGTATTCGTTCCAGGTGGCCATCGCGCTGCTGGCCGCCATCTACGTGATCGACATGCTGGCCACGCTGTTCCTGATCCCGGAGCTGAAGGGCGTCGAGCTCGATTGAGCGCCACAGGCGCCGGCCCCACGCAACGCCACCACGGAGAACCCCATGGAATGCACGACGCAGGCATCCGCCTGCTTCCAGAGAAATGCCGAGCACGTGGCCTCGCACCGCTGCACGGTCGCGGAACACCGCTGGGTCAACGACCGCTACAAGTACCTGCGGCTCAGCGCCGAGGCCGACCTGGCCGGCGCCACCCGCCCCGGCCAGTTCTACCAACTCAAGTGTCCGGCCACCAGCGACCTGCAGCCCTTCCTGCTGCGGCCCATGAGCGTCTACGGCGTCGGCCCCGAAGCCGGCACCATCGAATTCCTCTACAACGTGACCGGCGTGGGCACGCATGCGCTGTCGGCGCTGCCGGTCGGCGGCACGATGGACATCGTCGGCCCGCTGGGCAACACCTTCGTGCTCGAGCCGGGTTTCACGCGCATCATGGTGGTCGCCCGCGGCGTCGGCCTGGCCACCATGGCGCCGCTGCTGCAGCACGCGGCCCGGGCCGGCGTCGCGGTCACGGCCGTGATGTCGGCCCGCACGCCCGGGGACCTGATGCGCGACGAGTTCCTGCGCGGCGTGCCGGCCGACGTGCATTGCGTCTACGACAGCGACGGCAGTTCCTCGGTGGAGGCGCTGGAAGTCCTGCTGCGCGGACTGCTGCAGGCCCGGCACCACGACGTGGCCTACACCTGCGGCTCGCACCGCGTGCTGATGCTGCTGCAGCGGCTGCTGCAGGACCATCCGCAGACGCGCGGCGAGGTCGCGATGGAGCAGCGCATGGCCTGCGGCATGGGCGTGTGCCTGTCCTGCGTACGCATGTTCGACAAGGGCGGCGACAAGCAATTCCTGCGCGTCTGCCGCGAGGGCCCGGTGTTTCCGATCCACGAGGTCGTCGGGGAGGTGGAATTTGGCTGATCTGTCCGTCCGCGTCGGTGACCTGCGCCTGCGCAACCCGGTGATGCCCGCCTCGGGCTGCTTCGCGATCGAGTACGCCGAGGCGCTGGACCTGAACCGCCTGGGCGCCCTGGTCATCAAGAGCGTCTCGCCCAAGAGCCGCGCCGGCAACCCCACGCCGCGCGTGGCCGAGGCCTACGCCGGCATGCTCAACTCGATCGGCATCCCGAGCAAGGGGCTGGACTACTACCGCCGCGAGGTGCTGCCCGCCTACACGCCGTTCGACACGCCCGTGGTGGTGTCGATCTCGGCCGACACCGTCGACGAATTCGCCGACGCCGTGGCCCAGATGTCGCTGCCCGAAGTGGCGGTGATCGAGGCCAACATCTCCTGCCCCAACCTGGAAGCCGACGGCATGGCCTTCGCGATGACGCCGGAGACCACGTACAAGGTGGTCAGCGCGATCCGCCGCAGGACCAGCCATCCGTTCTGGGCCAAGCTCACGCCCAACGCCTCGCAGATCGCCGCCGTCGCCCGCGCCGCCGAGGAAGCCGGCGCCGACGCGCTGGTGATGGGCAACACCGTGCTGGGCATGTCGATCGACGTGCGCACGCGCAAGCCCCGGCTCGGCAACGTGATGGGCGGGCTGTCGGGGCCGGCGATCAAGCCGATCGCCGTGCGCATGGTCCACCAGTGCTACCGCAGCGTGCGCATCCCGATCATCGGCTGCGGCGGGATCCAGAACGCGGACGATGCCGTCGAGTTCATGCTCGCCGGCGCCAGCGCCGTGCAGGTCGGCACGGCCTCGTTCCTGGACCCGGGCGTGATGCAGAAGATCATCGACGGGCTGCAGGCGTATTGCGACGCGATGGGCGTGCAGAGCCTGCGCGACCTGACCGGCCAGGTGAAGATCGACCGGCAGCTCTCCGACCGCTGGCTGCGCTTCGCCCAGCAGTCCGGCTGAATGGACCGCGCCATGGACTTGACCTCACTGCGCCCCCTGGCGGAGAAGCTCTTCGCCGACATCCGTGCCCTGTCCTTCGACGGCGTGGGCGTCACGCGCGCGAGCTACGGCGCGGGCGAAACGGCCGCCGCCGACTACCTGCGCGCCTTCGCCCTGTCCGAGGGCCTGCGCGTCGCGGACGACCGTGCCGCCAACCTGGTGTTCGGCCAGCCGGATGCCGATCCGGCCGCGCCGGCGGCCTGGACCGGCAGCCACATCGATTCCGTGCCCCAGGGCGGCAACTTCGACGGCCTGGCCGGCGTGGTCGCCGGCCTGCTGTGCCTGGTCGCCCGCCGGCGCGAACCACATGGCGCCAGGCTGCCACTGGAGGTGGTGGCCTTCCGTGGCGAGGAGAGCGCCTGGTTCGGCAAGGCCTACATGGGCTCGGGCGCGCTGTTCGGCAAGATCGGCGAATCGGACCTGGCGTTGAAGCAGCGCAGCACCGGGCAAACGATGGCCGAATGCATGCGCGAGGCCGGCGCCGACGTCGACGCGATCCGCGGCCGGCAATGGCTGTTCGACCCCGCGCGCGTGAAGGCCTACCTGGAGCTGCACATCGAGCAGGGCCCGGTGATGGTCGCGCGCCAGCTGCCGCTGGCGGTCGTCTCCGGCATCCGCGGCAACGTGCGGCACAACCGCATCGTGTGCCATGGCGACGCGCAGCACTCCGGCGTGGTGCCGCGCTGGCTGCGGCACGACGCGATGTTCTCGGTCGCCGACCTGATCATGCGGCTGGACGAGCACTGGCGCGTGCTGCTGGAGCGCGGCACGGACCTGGTGGTCACCACCGGCATCGTGACGACGGACCCGGACGAGCACTCCATCTCCCGCATCCCGGGCAGCGTGCGCTTCAGCTTCGAGGCGCGCAGCAAGAGCGAGGACACGCTCGAGGCCTTCTACCAGCTGATGCGCGCGGAATGCAAGGCGATCGAGCGCGAGCGCGGCGTGCGCTTCGAATTCGACCGGCGCCTGCTCAGCGAGCCCGCCACCATGGATGAACGCCTCTGCGGGCTGCTGGCGCAGGCCTGCCGGGACGTCGGCGCCGCGTTCGAGACCATTCCCAGCGGCGCCGGGCACGACGCCTCGCTGTTCGCCAACGCCGGCATTCCCTCGGGCATGCTGTTCGTGCGCAACCAGAACGGCTCGCACAACCCGCACGAGGCCATGGAGATGGACGACTTCATGCTGGGCGTGCAGGCCCTGAGCGACGTGTTCGAACGCCTGGACTGAGCCATGGCCGCGACCGACGCCCTCACGCTGCGCCGCCCCGACGACTGGCACCTGCACCTGCGCGACGCGGAGATCCTGCAGGCCGTGCTGGCGCATTCGGCGCATCCGTTCGCGCGGGCCATCGTCATGCCCAACCTCAAGCCCCCGGTCACGACCGTGGCGGCGGCGCGCGCGTACCGCGCGCGCATCCTGGCCGCGCTGGCGCCGGGCGTGGACTTCACGCCGCTGATGACCGCCTACCTGTGCGACGACACGCCGGCCGACGAACTGCGCCGCGGCTTCGAGGAAGGCGTGTTCGCGGCCGCCAAGCTGTACCCCGCCGGCGCCACGACCCATTCGGAATTCGGCGTCACGTCCACCGCCCGGGTGGCCCGGGCCCTGGAGACGATGCAGTCCCTCGGCATGCCGCTGCTGGTGCATGGCGAAAGCACGCGGCCCGAGGTCGACGTGTTCGACCGGGAGGCCGTGTTCATCGACGACACCCTGCAGCCGCTGCTCGCGGATTTTCCGGCGCTGAAGGTGGTGATGGAGCACATCACCACCCTGCAGGCGGCCGCGTTCGTCTCGGCCGACGCGAGCGGCCGCCTGGGCGCGACGATCACGCCCCAGCACCTGATGTTCAACCGCAACGCGCTGTTCACCGGCGGCATCCGGCCCCACTTCTACTGCCTGCCGGTGCTCAAGGCCGAGCGCCACCGCCTGGCCCTACGCCGCGTCGCGACCTCGGGCGACCCGCGCTTCTTCCTCGGGACCGACTCCGCGCCGCACCTGCGCGCGCTGAAGGAGGCGGCCTGCGGCTGCGCGGGCATGTTCAACGCCCCCAGCGCGCTGCAGTGCTATGCGACCGTCTTCGAGGAGGAGGGAGCGCTCGACCGGCTGGAAGCCTTCGCCAGCGTCCACGGCGCGCGCTTCTACGGGCTGCCGCTGAACCAGGGCACGGTCACGCTGCGCCGGCAGCCGGCCATGGTCCCGCAGGACGTGCGGCTGCCCGGCGGCTCGGCGATCCACCCGTTCCTGGGCGGCAGCACGCTGCCCTGGCGCCTGGAACCCGCGGCCGACTGATGCGCATACCGGCCCGGACCCGTCGCCACGACCACCGGCGCGCCGCGCGCCATGCCGGCGGGAGACGCCGCATGGCGGACCGCTGCCTGTCGCCTATAGTCTCATTTTCGATTCCTGAATTGAGAAACGAGATGAAGCTGGAGGCAAGGGCGTTCAAGTCGTCGATCGACTATGCGTCGCTGGGCGACCGGCTGCGCGCCTACCGGATCGGCGCCTCGCTGCAGGCCGAGGACGTCGCCGAGCAGCTCGGCGTCTCGCGCGCGGTCGTCTACCGGATGGAAAAGGGCGAGATCGTCAAGATCGAGACGCTGGAACGGCTGGCGCAGCTGCTGGAGACGTCCCTGGCGTCCCTGCTCGGCGTGGAAGTGGAGTACTACGCCTCGGCGCTCGGCCTGTTCGAGCGCATGCGGCAGTTGGAGGAGTCGTCCGAGCGGATCCTGGCGCACTTCGAGCCGATCTCCGTGCTGCTGACCTCGGACGACTACCTGGGCTACCTGCGCGAGATGCTGCTGGAGGCATCGCCCCGTACCGCGGGCAAGGGCGTGAAGCTCGCCGACGTCGACCAGATGCTGCAGATCATGCAGGAGCGCAAGGCCTTCTTCGAGCGGCGCAAGCCGCACATCGTGAGCCTGATCGGGCTGCGCGAACTGGAGCGCTTCGTGCAGACCGGCCTCGTGGGGCGGGTCGGCCTGCCGGAAGCGATCCGGCGCGAGCGCGTCCAGGCCGCACGCCGGGAAGTCGGCCGGATCGCCGACCTGCTCGACAGCGAGCCGATCCATGTGCAGATCGGGCTCATCGACGACGCCATGCCGGCCTCGACCTTCCAGCTCTTCTCGGGGCCGCGGCATGCCGTGCTGGCGGTCAGCCCGTTCCGGCTGGGCGAGCTGCCGAACGTGCGCAACGGCATCGCCACCATCACCGCCTCGCCCGAAGCCGTGCGCATGCACGAGGACATGGTCGGCCGCCTGTGGAAGAGCGCCTACAAGGGCGCCAACGGCGCGCAGGTCCTGCGCCGGCTGCTGGCGCACATTCACTGACCCTGGAGCAACATGCACTCACACTACCTGCAAACGGAGCCGCGCCGTGCCGTGGCGGCGGCCCTGATCGACAGCGGCTGCGTCTCGGTGTGCGCCGACGAGCCCTTCCGGCTGCCGTCGGGATGGGCCAGCCCGGTGTACATGGACGGCCGGCAACTGGTCTCGTTTCCCGCGGCGCGCAAGTCGGTCCTGGCGCACGCCACGGACCTGCTGCGCAGCACCGGCGCGCTGCAGGGGCTGGCCGGCATCGCCGGCGGGGAATCGAGCGGCATCGCGCTGGCCGCCTGGCTCGCGGACGCGTCGGACCTGCCGCTGCAGTACGTGCGCAAGCGGGCCGCGGGCCATCGCCACGTCGAAGGCTGCGTCCAGCCGGGCGGCCGGATCCTGCTGGTCGACGACGTGATGGCCATCGGCCAGTCCAAGGTGCAGTTCTGCCGCGCACTGGCCGCGGCCGGCGCCCGGGTCACGGACATCCTGGTCGTGTTCGCCTACGACACCTTCCCGATGGCGGCCGGCCTGGCCAGCGCCGATGTCGGGCTGCACGTGCTGTCGACCTGGCGCGACGTCCTGGCCGTCGCCCGGGACCGCGGCGACTTCACCGATGCGGCCCTCGATACGCTGGAGGGCTTTCTGAACGACCCCGTCGGCTGGTCGCGCACCCACGGAGGCTGGGGACCCGCGATCGCCGACGGCACCCATGCATAGGAGATGCAACCATGAGCTTCCCAGAAATCGCACAACGCTTTGCCGAGACCAGCTCGGGCACCGACGCCTTCAAGGTCTTCTACAAGGAGGCCTTCAAGCTGATGCAGGCGGACCCCGTCAACGCGAGCCTGTACTTCGTGCCGGGCATCGCGGCGCAGTCCTTCGTGCGCAACTACGAGGACCAGGGCATCACGACCGAGTTCGCCGACCGGTCCAAGGCGATCCTGGTGGAATTCAACGCCAAGATCGTCCAGGCCCTGGCGTCCGATCCGGCCGAGCGCCTGCGCCTGCTGAGCGAAGTGGCGCTGGCGTACGAGTGGAACGTGCACGACTTCTGACGCCGGCCTGAACCGGGCGCCGGGCCGGCCGCTCAGGCCACCACCGGCTGCTGCTGCGGCCGCTCGCGCCGCGGCGCCGCGGCGCCCTGCTCCGGCAGCGCGTTGCGCGCCGCCAGGTGGATCGCCGGCGCCGTCGGCCGGCCGTCGAAGTCCAGCCACTGGTGGCGCTCGAAGTCGTACAGCTTGCACTGGCGCAGCGTGCGCAGCACGCCGCCGATGGACCAGGGCTCGACCACCAGCCGGTTGCCCAGCAGCTCGTTCATGCGCTGCTGGGCCTCCAGCAGCCGGTAGCTCGGGATGCCGTGGTGCGCATGGTGCGCGGCGTGGCAGTAGACGTTGTTGACCAGGCGGCTGAACCAGTCCGGCATGGTCAGCACGGTGGAGCACAGCTCGGGCGCGTAGTCGCCGGTGCGCGCGATGTCGCCCTTGAACCAGGGGATGCACGGGTGCGTGTGCATCAGGTACAGCGCCACGCTGCTGATCCAGAAATGCAGCATCAGCGGCACGCACCAGCCCAGCAGCACGGCGGTGCCGGCCCCGATCGGCGCGATGCGTGGCGCCGCCAGGGCCAGGAAGGCCACCATGCCGCCGTGGAACAGCGCCAGCGGCACGGCGTAGGCCATGGAGACGCCGCGCTGCTCGGACGGCGTGCGCGGGTTGGGCCACACGCGGGTCGGGATCCAGCGCAGCGCCCAGTACAGGAACACGCCGACGACGTTGGGCGAGCGGTAGACGCGCTCGGCCCATTGCTGCCAGCGCGGCAGCGCGTCGTACTCGGCCTTGGAGTACGGCACGTAGAAGTCGAAGTGGTCGCCGTTGGTGCGCGGGTGGTGCACGTGGTTGTGGTCGTGCGTCCACATACGGTAGTTCTGCACCGAGGGCACGCCCAGCGCCAGCGCGAAGCACCAGTTCAGCCGGCGGCTCGCGCACAGCGTGCGGTGCGAGGCGTCGTGCGCGAGCGTGTACATCGAGGTCAGCCGCACGCCCAGCAGCACGCTGGCCAGGATCTTCCAGCCCAGCGCCGGCGCGAACAGCACGGCCGCCCACAGGCCCCAGTACAGGCCCCAGTCGCGCAGGAACAGCAGCACGCCGCTGCGGTCGCGCGGGGTGGCGAAGACGGACAGCTCGCGGATCAGCCGCGCCCGCGGGATCGCGGGCGGCGTGGCGGACAGCGGCGCGGCGGTGGAACGCATGGAAACTCCTTGTGACTGCATGTAACCGGATGTACCGATTCGAACGCAGCACGGCCGCCGCCGAAGCGCCGAAAAGCGGCTGGAAAGCCGGCCGATTCGGCGGAGCCATCGGCTACCATCGCCGCCCCAGGGAGTGAACCGTGGTCACCGACCAAGCCTATGCCGAGCTGGGCCTGCGCCCCGGCGCCAGCGAATCCGAGATCAAGGCCGCATGGCGCCGCATGGCGTCGCGCTGGCACCCCGACCGCAATTCCAGCAGCCAGGCCGTGGTGCGGATGCAACGCATCAACCAGGCCTTCGAGGCGCTGCAGCGCGTGCTGCAGCAGGAAATGCCCGAACCGGAGCCTGCTCCCGAGCCGTCGGAACCGCCACCACCACCGCCGCCCGAGCCCGCCGCCGCGCCGCCGCGCGCGGCCGACCCGGCCCACCCGCCGATCCGCCGCAAGCTCAAGCTGACGCTGGAGGAAGCCGCGGCCGGCTGCGTCAAGGCGCTGAAGGGCCGCTTCACGCCCGTCTGCAGCCACTGCGCGGGCACCGGCCACCACGTGCTGGGCAGCGCCTGCCGCCGCTGCCGCGGCAGCGGCAGCTTCGTGCGGCCCTCGGCCTGGTTCGGCTGGCCCGGCCAGCGCGAGGACTGCGAGGACTGCGGCGGCACCGGCATCGCGCGCGAGCCCTGCCGCCACTGCGAGGGCCGCGGCAAGCTGGCGCCGGTGGCCTACCAGGTGCAGGTGCGCATCCCGCCCGGCGTGCGCGAGGGCGACCTGCTGCACGTGGCGACCCGGCGCGCGCCGGCCGACCTGGAGGTGCAGGTGGGCCTGGCGCCGCATCCCTTCTTCACGCTGGAGGACGACGGCGCGCTGCACTGCCGCGTGCCGGTGGACGGCTTCGCCTGGATGGCCCACCGCACGCTGCAGGTGCCCACGCTGGAAGGCACGCAGGCGCTGGCGCTGCGCCGCGACCAGCAGCGCTACCGGCTGGCTGGCCAGGGTTTTCCGACGAGCCACCGCGGCCCGCGCGGCGACCTCGTGGTGGACATCGAGCCGGTGTTCCCCGACAGCCTCGGCACCGACCAGGAGATCCTGCTGGACCAGCTGATCGCCAGCAACGCCGGCCCCGGCGCGGACCCGCGGCTGGCGCAGTGGCAGCAGCAGATGCGCGCGCGCGAACGCAGGCGGCCGAAGGGCTGAGAAGCGGTCACGCCTCCCTCGCGTCCGCGCGAGGGAGGGCCCTGACGGGCGTCCTCTTGCATCGCCTTCGACCTGCCCGGGGCCCCGCCCTTCGGGCCGGGGCACGCCAGGCCGCATGCGGGCATTGCAGTCCTGGCCCTGGCGTCCGCCAGGGCGGCGGCCTGCGCCTGCGGCCCGGCGTTCCCCGTCGTGGGCGCGATCGGTCCATTCACGGCTTCTGAACCACCGGAACGGTGGACCGGCACGCGGCACGGGAGCGCCCGCCCGTGCGCTACCCTGCGCCCCTCGGAAAGGACCCGCCCGCATGCCCGCTCGCCCGCTTCGCCGCCTGCTCGCCACGCTCGCCTGCTCTGCCCTGCCGCTGGCCGCGCAGGCGCTGCAGATCAGCACCGTCACGCCGCAGGGCGAGGTGGACGAGGCGCGCCAGGTGGTCGTGCGCTTCGACCAGGACGCGGTGCGCTTCGGCGACGCGCGCGCGCCGGCGCCGGTGGCGGTGCGCTGCGCCGACGAGGCCGCGGGCCGCGGCAGCGGCCGCTGGAACAACGCGCGCGAATGGGTCTGGCAGTTCGCCGACGCCCTGCCGCCGGGCCAGCGCTGCGAGGTCGCGGCCACCGGCAGCCCGGCGCTCGGCGGGCGCACCCGCTTCACGTTCCAGACCGCCGGGCCGTTCGTGCGCAGCACCTGGCCGTACGAGGGCACCACCGTCGACGAGGACCAGTTCTTCGTGCTGCGGCTGAACGGCCCGGCCAGCACCGACAGCGTGCGCGCCAGCGTCTGGTGCGCGGTCGAGGGCATCGGCGAGCGCGTGCCGGTGCGCCTGGTCGAAGGCGCCGAGCGCGCGGCGCTGCTGCAGGCGCGGCACCTGCAGGAGGCGGCCGAGCGCGCGCCGCTGGCGCTGCAGACCGTGGCCTGCAACCGGCGGCTGCCGGCGTCGGCCGGCCTGCAGCTGGTGGTCGGCGCCGGCCTGGCCACGCCCGGCGGCATCGCCGGCCGCACGGAGCGGCGCCTGCGCTTCACGGTGCGCGAGCCGTTCACTGCCAGCTTCGGCTGCGAGCGCGAGAACGCCCAGGCCGACTGCCTGCCGAACCGCCCGCTGGCGCTGCGCTTCAGCGCGCCGCTGCCGCGCGCGCAGGCCGAGGCCGTGCGGCTGCAGGGCGCGGGCCGCACGCTGGCGCCGCAGATCGACGGCGATGCGGGCGACGCGCTGGTGCAGGCGCTGCGCTTCGACCCGCCGTTCGCCGAGCGCGCGGCCTTCACGCTCGCGCTGCCGCCGGACGTGCGCGATGGCGCGGGCCGCGCGCTGGCCAACGCGGCCACCTTCCCGCTGGCGGTGCGCACCGGCGCCATGCCGCCGCTGGCCAAGTTCGCCTCGGCGCCGTTCGGCATCGTCGAACGGCGGGCCGAGCCGGGCGGGATGGGGCTGCTGCCGGTCACCGTGCGCCGCATCGAGGCCGGCGCCCACGACGCGCAGCTGGCCACGCTGCGGCCGCAGGGCGATGCCGAGGTCTTGGCCTGGCTGCGCAAGGTGCGGCGCTACGACCGTTCGGAGGTCCCGCGCCGCCAGGCCGCCGCCGAGCTGCGGCAGCCGCTGCCGCCGGTGGTCGATCCCGAGCAGAAGGACTGGGTGCAGCCGCGCATGCTGTCGCTGCTGGCCGGCCAGGACGGCGTGCACCGCCAGGCGCTGCCGCCGCAGGCCGAGGCGCAGGACCCGCGGCCGTTCGAGGTCATCGGCATCCCGCTGCCGGCGGGCTTCCACGTGCTGGAGATCAGCTCGCGCCGGCTCGGCGAGGCGCTGCTGGACGAGCGCTACGGGCCGCAGCGCGCGATGGTGGTGCGCGGCACCGCGCTGGTCACCGACCTGGCGGTGCACTTCAAGCTCGGCCGCACCAACGCGCTGGCCTGGGTCACGGCGCTGGACAGCGGCAAGCCGGTGGCCGGCGCGCGCGTGCGCGTGTACGACTGCCGGGGCCGCGAGGCCGCCGGCGGCAGCACCGACGCCCAGGGCGTGCTGCGCCTCGCCGGCCTGTCGCCCGAGCCGCCCGCCTGCCAGGACGACGAAGGCGCGCCGGCCTGGTTCGTCACGGCCCGCGCGCGCGGCGCCGACGGCGTGGAAGACCTGGCCTTCGCCTTCAGCGACTGGGACCGCGGCATCGAGCCCTGGCGCTTCAACCTGCCGACCAGCCAGGACCCGCAGCCCACGCTGCGCGCCCACACCATCCTGGACCGCACGCTGCTGCGCGCCGGCGAGACGGTGGGCATGAAGCACCTGCTGCGCAGCGAGACCGGCACCGGGCTGGCCGCGGCGGACTGGCAGCCCGCGCTGCTGCGGATCACGCACGTCGGCAGCGGCCAGTCCTTCGAGCAGCCGCTGCCGTGGCGCCGCACCGCCACCGGCGGCCAGAGCGCCGAGAGCACGTTCACGCTGCCGCCGGCGGCGCGGCTGGGCGAGTACCAGATCGAGCTCGCCGACGGCAGCGGCGAGAACCAGCGCAGCCTGCCCTCCGGCAGCTTCCGCGTGGAGGCGTTCCGGCTGCCGGTCATGGCCGGCCGCATCGCGCCGGCCGGCGGCGGCCCGCTGGTCGCGCCGGAGCAGCTGGCCGCCGACGTGGAGCTGCACTACCTCTCGGGTGGCGGCGCGGCGCGGCTGCCGGTGGAGGTGTCGGCGCTGCTGCGCGAGCGCTGGCTGCAGTTCGACGGCTTCGACGCCTTCGGCTTCGCGCCGCCGCGCGACCGCACGCGCGAGGCCGGCGGCGAGGACGAGGAAGACGACGAGGCCGCCGCCGGCCCGCGCGTGGTGGCCGACAAGCTGCCGCTGACGCTGGACGCGCAGGGCGCCGGCCACGTGGCGCTGCCGCCCTTGCCGGTGCTGCCCGGGGCGCCGCGTGCGCGCGAACTGCTGCTGGAGGCGCGCTACGCCGACCCCAACGGCGAGATCCAGACGCTGCGCAGCACCCAGACCGTCTGGCCCGCGGCCGTGATCGCCGGCATCCGGACCGAGGGCTGGGTCTCGGTGCGCGGCCGGGTGCCGCTGCAGGCGCTGGCGCTGGACCTGGCCGGCCGCCCCAAAGCCGGCGTGGCGCTGGAGGTGCGCGCCCAGGCGCACCTGGTCACGACCAGCCGCAAGCGCATGGTCGGCGGCTTCTACGCCTACGACAGCCGGACCGAGGTCCGCGACCTGGGCAGCGTCTGCAGCGGCCGCAGCGACGCGCGCGGCCTGCTGGTCTGCGAGGCGCGGCTGGACCAGAGCGGCGAGGTCGAGCTGGTCGCGACGGCCCGGGACGAGGCCGGCCGCAGCGTGCAGGCCGCGACCTCGGTCTGGGTCACGCGCCAGGGCGAGCTGTGGTTCGGCGGCGAGAACAACGACCGCATCGACCTGCTGCCCGAGCAGCGCGAGCTGCAGCCCGGCGAGACCGCGAAGCTGCAGCTGCGCATGCCGTTCCGCCAGGCCACGGCGCTGGTCACCGTCGAGCGCGAGGGCGTGCTGTGGCAGGACGTGGTGGCGCTGAGCGGGCAGGACCCGACGATCCAGCTGAAGGTGCAGGAGGACTGGGGCCCGAACGTCTACGTCAGCGCGCTGGTGCTGCGCGGCCGGCTGCGCGAGGTGCCCTGGTACTCGTTCTTCACCTGGGGCTACCGCGCGCCGCGGGCCTGGTGGGCGGCCTTCCGCCACGGCGAGCCGGTGGTCGCGCCGACCGCGCTGGTGGACCTGGCCAAGCCCGCGTTCCGCCTGGCCGTGGCCGAGCTGAAGATCGGCACGCGGGCGCACCGCATCGACGTGCGGGTCGAGCCCGAGCAGGCCAGCTACCCGGTGCGCGGCCAGGCCCGCGTGCGCCTGCACGCCCTGCTGCCGGACGGCCGGCCGGCCGCCAACGCCGAGGTCGCGCTGGCCGCCGTGGACGAGGCCCTGCTGGAGCTCGCGCCCAACGGCAGCTGGGACCTGCTGGACGCCATGCTGCAGCGCCGCCCCTGGGGCGTGCAGACCGCCACCGCGCAGATGGAGGTGATCGGCCGGCGCCACTACGGCCGCAAGGCGCTGCCGGCCGGCGGCGGCGGCGGGCGCAGCCCCACGCGCGAGCTGCTGGACACGCTGCTGCTGTGGAACCCG
Source organism: Pseudorhodoferax sp. (assembly GCF_047601025.1). Classification (NCBI taxonomy): domain Bacteria; kingdom Pseudomonadati; phylum Pseudomonadota; class Betaproteobacteria; order Burkholderiales; family Comamonadaceae; genus Pseudorhodoferax; species Pseudorhodoferax sp. The sequence goes on along the minus strand of NZ_JASGJZ010000001.1, from coordinate 2,818,748 downwards.
CGCGTCGCGCTGGACGCCCAGGGCCGGGCCGAGGTGACGGTACCGCTGAACGACGCGCTGAGCAGCTTCCGCATCGTCGCCGTGGCCGACAGCGGGCAGGCCGCGTTCGGCACCGGCCAGGCCACGGTGCGCACCACGCAGGACCTGCAGATCATCAGCGGCCTGCCGCCGCTGGTGCGCGAGGAAGACCGCTACCGCGCCCGCTTCACGCTGCGCAACACCACCGGCCAGCCGATGCAGGTGGAGCTCACGCCGCGCGCGACGCTGCTCGACCTGCCGCCGCAGACCCTCGACATCCCGGCGCACGAGGCGCGCGAGGCCGCCTGGGACGTGACGGCCCCGGCCCAGCCCGTGCAGGCGCGGGCCGAGGCCATCGTGTGGGAGATCGAGGCGCGCGACCGGCGGGGCGGCGCGCGCGACGCGCTGAAGCTGAGCCAGCGCATCGTGCCGGCCGTGCCGGCCACGGTGCAGCAGGCCACGCTGGTGCAGCTCGACGGCGCGTTCTCCCAGCCCGTGCAGGCGCCGGCCGGCGCGCTGGCCGCGGACGGCCGCCCGCGCGGCGGCCTGCAGCTGGCGCTGCAGCCGCGCCTGGCCGACGGCCTGCCGGGCGTGCGCGACTGGTTCCGCCGCTATCCCTACGACTGCCTGGAGCAGAACGCCAGCCGCGCGCTGGGCCTGCAGGACGCCGCGCTGTGGCAGGCGCTGGTGGCCCGGCTGCCGACCTACCTGGACGCCGACGGCCTGGCCGGCTACTTCCCGCCGCGCGAAGGCGAGGCCGCGCGCGGCAGCGACACGCTGACCGCCTACCTGCTGGCCGCCGCGGACGAGGCCGCGGCGCTGGACGGCGCCTTCGCGCTGCCCGCCCCGCTGCGCCGGCAGATGGAGGACGGCCTGCTGGCCTTCGTCGAAGGCCGCATCCGGCGCGACTTCTGGAGCCCGCGCGCCGACCTGGACGTGCGCAAGCTCGCCGCGCTGGAAGCGCTGTCGCGCAGCGGCCGCGCACCGGCCCGCCTGCTGGACGCCATCGCGCCCGCGCCGGAGCAATGGCCCACGCACGCGCTGCTGGACTGGCTGGCCATCCTGCAGCGCGTGGACGGCGTGCCGCGGCGCGCGCAGCGGCTGGAGCAGGCGCAGCAGCTGCTGCGCAGCCGCCTGGCCTACGCCGGCACGCGCATCGGCTTCTCGACCGAGCAGAGCGACGGCTGGTGGTGGCTGATGGCCGGCGGCGACGCCAACGCCGCGCGGCTGCTGCTGGCCGTGCTGGGCGAGCCCGGCTGGCAGGCCGACCTCGGCCGGCTGGCCGCCGGGCTGATCGGGCGCCAGCAGCGCGGCGCCTGGTCCACGACCACGGCCAACCTGTGGGGCAGCCTGGCGCTGTGGCGCTTCTCGGCGCTGCGGGAAGCGGAGCCGGTGACCGGCAGCACGCGCCTGCAGCTCGGCGCCGCCTCGGCCCGGGCGGACTGGCCGCCCGCCGGCGCGCCCGCCACGCTCACGCCCTCCGCGCTCACGCCCTCCGCGCTCTCGCCCTCCGCGCTCTCGCCCTCCGTGCTCACGCCCTCCGCGCTCTCGCCCGCCGCGCTGTTCCTGCCCTGGCCCGGCAGCGCGCCGGCCACGCTGCAGGCGGTGCACGAAGGCAGCGGCAAGCCCTGGCTGACGCTGCAGTCGCTGGCCGCGGTGCCGCTCGACGCGCCGTTCGACGCCGGCTACCGCATCGCGCGCACCGTCACGCCCGTCGAGCAGGCCCGGCCCGGCCGCTTCACGCGCGGCGACATCCTGCGCGTCACGCTGACCGTCACCGCCGCGCAGGACATGGCCTGGGTGGTGCTGAGCGACCCGGTGCCCGCGGGCGCCACCATCCTGGGCAGCGGCCTGGCGCGCGACGCGCAGATCGGCGTGCAGGACGAGCCGCGCGGCGGCAGCGCCTGGCCGGCGTTCGAGGAGCGCTCGTTCGAGGCCTTCCGCAGCTACTACGGCTTCCTGCCCCGCGGCCAGGCGACGGTCAGCTACACGCTGCGGCTCAACAACGCCGGCGACTTCGCGCTGCCGCCCACGCGCGTGGAGGCGATGTACGCGCCGGAGGTGTCCGGCGCGCTGCCGAACCCTCGGATGCACGTCGATGGATGACTATGAAAATACCGACATCCTTCCGCTCAGCGAAGCGCAGACGCGCCAGTACATCGATGCGGAGTCGGCCTGGCGGGCGTTGGCGCAGGCACGACAGGCCGCCTGCGAAGTCCGCGGCTCGATGATGTGGCGCACGCAGGCCGGCAGGCGCTATCTGGTACGCGTGTCCGCCAGCGGAGCACAGACCTCGCTGGGGCCTGCGTCCGAGGCCAATGCCGAGATCTTCGAGCGCTTCATGGCGCGCAAGCAAAGCGAGGAAGCCCGGCTCAGGCGCCTGCGCGAGACCGTGCAGCAGCCTGTGCGCATGAACCGCGCACGGCGCGTGGGCCGCGTGCCGGCCATCGTCGTGGACACGCTGAACGCACTGGCCAAGGCCGGCTTGCAGGAGCACTTCATGACCGTGGGCACGCACGCGCTCTATGCCTACGGGACAGCCTGCGGCGTACGCGCCGACGCCACCGCCACGCAGGACATCGACCTGCGGCTGGACGCGCGCAAGCACCTGCGGTTCGTGACGACCATGCAACGCCTGGACACCTCGCTGCTGGGCAGCGTCCAGAAGGTCGACCCCAGCTTCGTGCTGCGCGGCGACCAGCGGTACACCGCCGTCAACGCCGCGGGCTTCGAGATCGACGTGATCCGCCGCGCCGTGCAGGGCAGCGGCGCGGACGACCCGCATCCGCTGCGCGTGTCGGCGTTCGAGGACGATTTCCGGACCGTGCAGGTGTCCACGGGCCAGGCGCTGCCGGGCGGCGGGCGCTTCACGCAGATGGTGGTGGCGACGAACGGCCGGATGGCGACGATGCATGCGCCCGCGCCCGACAGCTTCGTGCGCATCAAGGCCGGACTGGGCCGTCGCGCCGACCGCGACCCGCTGAAGCGGCGCAAGGATGCGCTGCAGGCGCGCATGGTGCAACAGTTGCTGGAGGCGCACGGGCTCGGCTACCAGGCCGGGGGCACCGCGTGACGCGGCGCCGGTGCCAGGCCGCCGCCGCGGCATGCCTGTTCGCCGCGGCCGTCGCCGCCCACGCCCTGCCCTCCTACGACGAAGTCCGCGCCGCGCACCGCCCGTCCGAGACGCTGGTGCTGGCGCGCGACGGCCAGCTGCTGCAGCGCGTGCGCACCGACGCCGGCGTGCGGCGCGGCGAGTGGGTGGCGCTGGACCAGGTGTCGCCGGCCCTGCGCACGGCCCTGGTGCTCGGCGAGGACCGGCGGTTCTGGCAGCACGGCGGCGTGGACTGGCGCGCCGTGCCGGCGGCGGCCTGGGCCAACCTGTGGAACACGCGCACGCGCGGCGCCTCCACGCTGACCATGCAGCTGGCCGGCCTGCTCGACGCGGACTGGCGCGCCGGCCCGGGCGGGCGCAGCCTGCCCCAGAAGCTGGGCCAGGCCGTGGCCGCGCAGCGGCTGGAGCGCCACTGGCGCAAGGACCAGATCCTGGAGGCCTACCTGAACCTGGTGCCGCTGCGCGGCGAGATCGTCGGCATCGACGCGCTGGCGCGCAGCCTGTTCGGCAAGGCCCCGCACGCGCTGGACGCGCGCGAGGCCGCCATCGCCGCCGCGCTGGTGCGCGGGCCGAACGCGGCGCCGGCCGTGGTCGCGCAGCGCGCCTGCGCGGTGCTGCGGCTGGCCACCGACGCCGGCGCCGACTGCCCCGCCCTGGCGCTGGTCACCCAGGCGGCGCTGCAGCGCCGCGCCTGGCCGGCCAGCGAGGGCATCGCGCCGCACCTGGCGCGCCGGCTGCTGCGCGAGCAGGCGCCCGCAGGCGCCGCCAGCGTGCGCAGCAGCCTGGACGCCGGCCTGCAGCGCTTCGCCCTGCAGCAGTTGGGGCGCCAGCTGCGCGAGCTGCGCGGCCGCCAGGTGGAGGACGGCGCCGTCGTCGTGCTCGACAACGCCAGCGGCGAGGTGCGGGCCTGGGTCGGCTCCTCCGGCGCGCTGTCGCGCGCGGCCGAGGTCGACGGCGTGCTGGCGCCGCGCCAGCCCGGCTCCACGCTCAAGCCCTTCCTGTACGCGCAGGCCATCGCCGAGCGCCGGCTCACCGCCGCCTCGCTGCTGGAGGACGCGCCGACCGCCATCCCCACGCCCGCCGGGCTGTACATCCCGCAGAACTACGACCGCCGCTTCAAGGGCTGGGTGTCGGTGCGCACGGCGCTGGCGGCCTCGCTGAACGTGCCGGCCGTGCGCACGCTGGTGATGGTCTCGCCCGACGCCTTCGCCGCGCAGCTGGGCGCGCTCGGGCTGGCGCTGCCGCAGCCGGGCGCGTACTACGGCACCAGCCTGGCGCTGGGCAGCGCCGAGGTGACGCTGCTGGCGCTGGCCAACGCCTACCGCGCGCTGGCCGACGGCGGCCGCTGGAGCCCGGTGCGGCTGACGCCGCCGCCCGGGCCGCCGCAGCGGCGCCCGGCGCTGGATGCCGGCGCCGCTTTCATCGTCGGCGACATCCTGGCCGACCCGCTGGCGCGCGCGCCGACCTTCGGCACCGACAGCGTGCTGGCCACGCGCGGCTGGGCGGCCGTGAAGACCGGCACCAGCAAGGACATGCGCGACAACTGGGCGGTCGGCTGGTCCGACCGCTACACGGTCGGGGTCTGGGTCGGCAACGCCGGCGGCGGCCCCATGCACGCGGTCAGCGGCACCAGCGGCGCCGCGCCGGTCTGGGCCGCGCTGATGCAGTACCTGCACCGCGGCGCGGCCAGCCGCGCGCCGGCCGCGCCCGCGGGGCTGGAGCAGGCCGCCGTGCGTTTCGGCGACGGCCTGGAAGCCGCGCGGCGCGAATGGTTCCTGCCCGGCACCGCGCAGCCGGAGTTCGCCCTGTCCGGCGCCCCGGGCGACCGCCGCGCCGCGCCGCGCATCCTGGCCCCGGTGGACGGCAGCATCGTCGCGCTGGACCCGGACATCCCGCCCGGCCGCCAGCGCCTGCAGCTGCGCGCGCAGGGCGCACAGCTGCACTGGCGGCTGGACGACAGGCCCCTGGGCCGCGGCGCCGAGCTGGCCTGGCTGCCCTGGCCGGGCCGGCACCGCGTGCAGCTGACGGATGCGCGCGGGCAGGTGCTGGACGAGGTGCGCATCGAAGTGCGCGGCGCCGAGGCCGTGGCCGCGCGGCCGCGCTGACGGCAGGCCCGGCGCGGCGTCGCGCCATGCCGGAGAGACGCGACGGGTGATCCGGCACGCGCCGCCGTGCGCAGCCCGCCGCTGGCCTATGCTGGCGCCCATGCCGTCCACCACGCCCCCACCCACCGACTGCGATTTCCTCGTCGTCGGCGCCGGCATCGCCGGCGCCGCGGCCGCCTACTGGCTGGCGCCGCACGGCCGCGTCGTGCTGCTCGAACGCGAGGCCCAGCCCGGCATGCATTCCACCGGCCGCTCGGCGGCGCTGTACATGGAAAGCTACGGCCCGCCGCAGGTGCGCGCGCTGACCTGCGCCAGCCGGTCCTTCCTGCACCAGCCGCCGGCCGGCTTCGCCGAGCATCCGCTGCTGACACCGCGCGGCGCGCTGATGGTGGCCGCGCCGGGCGAGGAGGCCCTGCTGGACGCGCACTGGGAGATCGTGCACGCGCTGGACCCGCAGGCGCGCCGGCTCGATGCCGCCGCGGCCCGCGCGCTGGTGCCGGTGCTGCGGCCCGAGCGCCTGATCGGGGGCGTGCTGGAACCCGGCGCGGCCGACATGGACGTGCACGCCATCCACCACGGCTACCTGCGCGGCGCGCGCGCCCACGGCGCCCGGCTGGTCTGCGATGCCGAGGTCACCGCGCTGCAGCACGCCGGCGGCGCCTGGCTGGCCCAGGCCGGCGGCAGCGCCTGGCGCGCACCGGTGCTGCTGAACGCGGCCGGCGCCTGGGCGGACCAGCTGGGCGCGCTGGCCGGCGCCCGCCCGCTCGGCCTGCAGCCGTACCGGCGCTCGGCCATGCTGTTCGAACCGCCGGAGGGACTGGACTGCAGCCGCTGGCCGACGGTGCAGGCCGCCAGCGGCGAGTGGTACGTCAAGCCCGACGCCGGCTTGCTGCTGGGCTCGCCGGCCAACGCCGACCCGGTGCCGCCGCACGACGTGCAGCCCGAGGAGCTGGACATCGCGCTGGCCATCCACCGGATCGAGGAAGCCACCACGCTCACCATCCGCCGCCCGCGCCGCACCTGGGCCGGGCTGCGCTCCTTCGTGGCCGACGGCGGCCTCGTGGCCGGCTTCGACGCGGCACTGCCGGGCTTCTTCTGGGCCGCCGCCCAGGGCGGCTACGGCATCCAGACCTCGGCCGCGATGGGCCAGGCCTGCGCGGCGCTGGCACGCGGGCTGCCGCTGCCGCCGGCGCTGGCCGGCTTCGGCCTCACGCCGGCGATGCTGTCGCCCGCGCGGCTGCAGGGCTGAAACAGCGGTTCAGGGCAAGGCGCGGCACGCGGCCGCGCCCCTGGGGGCACCGTCAGGCGCCCAGCGTGGCCAGCGCGTCGTTGAAGGTCTTGCTGGGCCGCATCACGGCCGAGGCCTTGGCCTCGTCGAGCTTGTAGTAGCCGCCGATGTCCACCGGCTTGCCCTGCACCTCGATCAGCTCCTGGGCGATGACGGCCTCCTTCTCGGCGAGCGTCTTGGCCAGCGGCGCGAACCGGGCGGCCAGGTCCGCATCCTCGGTCTGAGCCGCCAGCTCCTGCGCCCAGTACAGGGCCAGGTAGAAGTGGCTGCCGCGGTTGTCGATCTGGCCGGTCTTGGGGTTCGGGCCCTTGTTGTTGTCCAGCAGCTTGCCGGTGGCCGCGTCCAGCGCCTTGGCCAGCAGCTTGGCCTTGCCGTTGTTGTTCTTGATGCCCAGCTCTTCCAGGCTCACGGCCAGGGCCAGGAACTCGCCCAGCGAGTCCCAGCGCAGGTGGTTCTCCTCCACCAGCTGCTGCACGTGCTTGGGCGCCGAGCCGCCGGCGCCGGTCTCGTACATGCCGCCACCGGCCATCAGCGGCACGATGGACAGCATCTTGGCGCTGGTGCCCAGCTCCATGATCGGGAACAGGTCGGTCAGGTAGTCGCGCAGGATGTTGCCGGTGGCGCTGATGGTGTCCAGCCCGCGCACCACGCGCTCCAGCGTGAAACGCATCGCGCGCACCTGGCTCATGATCTGGATGTCCAGCCCGGTCGTGTCGTGCTCGTGCAGGTACATCTTGACCTTGGTGATCAGCTGGTTCTCGTGCGGGCGGTACGGGTCGAGCCAGAACACCACCGGCATGCCCGAGTTGCGCGCGCGCGTGACCGCCAGCTTGACCCAGTCGCGGATCGCGGCGTCCTTGACCTGGCACATGCGCCAGATGTCGCCGGCTTCCACGTTCTGGCTCATCAGCACCTCGCCGGTGGCCAGGTCGGTGATGTTGGCCACGCCGTCCTCCGGGATCTCGAAGGTCTTGTCGTGGCTGCCGTATTCCTCGGCCTGCTGCGCCATCAGGCCGACGTTGGGCACGGTGCCCATGGTCCGGGGGTCGAACGCGCCGTGCCACTTGCAGAAGTTGATCATCTCCTGGTAGATGCGGGCGAAGGTCGACTCGGGCATCACGGCCTTGACGTCCTTCAGGCGGCCGTCGGCGCCGTACATCTTGCCGCCGTTGCGGATCATGGCCGGCATCGAGGCGTCCACGATCACGTCGTTGGGCGAGTGGAAGTTGGTGATGCCGCGGGCCGAATCGACCATCGCCAGCTCGGGCCGGTGCTCGTGGCAGGCGTGCAGGTCGCGCTTGATCTCGTCCTGCTTGCTCTGCGGCAGCTTGGCGATCTTGTTGTACAGGTCGACCATGCCGTTGTTGACGTTCACGCCCAGCTCATCGAACAACAGGGCGTGCTTCTCGAACGCTTCCTTGTAGAAGATGCGCACGCAGTGGCCGAACACGATGGGGTGCGAGACCTTCATCATCGTCGCCTTCACGTGCAGCGAGAACATCACGCCGGTCTTGCGCGCGTCCTCGATCTCCTTCTCGTAGAAGGCCAGCAGCGCCTTCTTGCTCATGAACATGGAGTCGATGACCTCGCGGTCCAGCAGCGACACCTTGGGCTTGAGCACGATGGTCCTGCCGCTCTTGGTGATCAGCTCCATCTTGACGTCGCGCGCGCGGTCCAGCGTCATCGACTTCTCGCCGTGGTAGAAGTCGCCGGCGTGCATGTGCGAGACGTGCGAGCGCGAGGCCTGGCTCCAGTCGGCCATGCTGTGCGGGTGCTTGCGGGCGTATTCCTTGACGGCCTTGGGCGCGCGGCGGTCGGAGTTGCCCTCGCGCAGCACCGGGTTCACCGCGCTGCCGGTGCACTTGTTGTAGCGCGCGCGGATCTCCTTCTCCTCGTCGGTCTTGGGGTTCTCCGGGTAGTCGGGGATCTTGTAGCCCTTGTCCTGCAGTTCCTTGATCGCCGCCTTGAGCTGCGCCACCGAGGCGCTGATGTTGGGCAGCTTGATGATGTTGGCCTCGGGCCGCAGCGTCAGCTTGCCGAGCTCGGCCAGGTTGTCGGGCACGCGCTGCTCGTCGGTCAGCGCTTCCGGGAACAGGCCGAGGACGCGGCCGGCGACCGAGATGTCGCTGGTTTCCACCGCGACGCCGGCCGAGCCGGCGAAGGCCCGCACGATCGGCAGGAAGGAGTGGGTCGCCAGCAGCGGCGCCTCGTCGGTGAGGGTGTAGATGATCTTGGGCGTGTTCTCTGCCATGACGGGCTTCCTAGACGTTGGGGAGAGCGTTGAACAAAGGGATCGTGCACGAAGCGTACCAAGGCCTTCGGTCGAGGGCGACGATGATAGCGACTGCCCCGGCGTATCCTCGCGGCGGTGAGCCCCACGCCCCCCGTCCGCCGCATCGCCCACCTCGACATGGATGCGTTCTACGCCTCGGTCGAACTGCTGCGCTACCCGCAGCTGGCGGGGCAGCCGGTGGTCATCGGCGGCGGCCGGCGCAGCGCCGACGGGCCGCTGGCCCAGGGCGGGCGGCTGCCGCTGGAGCAGTTCCCGCGGCTGGCCGACTACGTGGGCCGCGGCGTGATCACCACCGCCACCTATCCGGCGCGCGCCTTCGGCGTGGGCTCGGCCATGGGGCTGATGAAGGCCGCCAGGCTGTGCCCGCAGGCCATCCTGCTGCCGGCCGACTTCGACGAATACCGGCGCTTCTCGCGCCTGTTCAAGAGCACCATCGTGGAGATCGCGCCGCAGATGGAGGACCGCGGCGTGGACGAGGTCTACATCGACTTCACCGCCGTGCCGGGCGGCCAGCGCGAGGGCGGGCGCGTGCTGGCGCGGCTGATCCAGCAGGCCATCCTCGAGCGCACCGGCCTGACCTGCTCGATCGGCGTGGCGCCGAACAAGCTGCTGGCCAAGATGGCCAGCGAGTTCGACAAGCCGAACGGCATCTCCATCCTGCACGAGACCGACCTCGAGGCCCGCATCTGGCCGCTGCCGGCGCGCAAGATCAACGGCATCGGCCCCAAGGCCGACGCCAAGCTGGCGGCACTGGGCATCCGCACCATCGGCGACCTCGCCGCGCGCGACCGGGCCTGGCTCGTCGAGCGCTTCGGCAAGGCCTACGGCGCCTGGATGCACGAGGCCGCCTGGGGCCGCGACGAGCGGCCGGTGGTGACCGAGAGCGAGCCGGTCTCGGTCAGCCGCGAGACCACCTTCGACCGCGACCTGCACGCGGTGCACGACCGCGCCGAGCTGTCGGCGATCTTCACGCGGCTGTGCGAGAAGGTCGCCGAGGACCTGCGGCGCAAGGGCTACGCGGGCCGCACCATCGGCATCAAGCTGCGCTACGACGACTTCCGGACCGCCACGCGCGACCAGACCATCGCCGCGCACACGGCCGACGCCCGCGCGATCCGCCAGGCCGCCGGGCAATGCCTCAAGCGCGTGCCGCTGGAGCGCCGGCTGCGGCTGCTGGGGGTGCGGGTCGGCGCGCTGCGCCGGCTCGACGGCGACGGCGCGGCGGCGGCCCCTGCCGCCCCGGACCCGAACGGCCGCCTGTTCTGAGCCAATGCAAAGAATTGCGAAGCGCGGGCCGCCGGCCGCGCGCCGCCCCGGGCCGCCTATAGAATCGCGCGCCAATCAGAATCATTCTCATCTTCACCGACGGGCCGCGAGGCCCGTCCGGCGCACACGCCTTTTCTTTCATCCAAGCAACAAGGGAGATTGCATGAGCATCCGAGCTTCTGCCGAACGCAGCGCCCGCTGGGCCCGCCCGGCGCAGACGATCCTGGCCGTGTCGATGGCGCTGGGCCTGGCGGCCTGCGCTTCCGGCCCGCAGTTCAGCGCGCAGGATTCCGGCTTCAAGGGCCGCGTCAGCGTGGCAGACACGCCCGTGGTGCTGGCCGGCCAGCCGGTCACGCTGGCCGGCAGCAACTTCACGCCGGGCCAGAAGGTCACGCTGAGCTACGGCGGCGTGGCGCTGGGCTCCAGCGCCACGGTGGACAAGGACGGCGGCTTCCGCACCCGGTTCGTGCTGCCGGCCGACGCCCAGGTGGGCCGCTATTCGCTGGTGGCCAGCGCCGCCGACCCGGCCGCCTCGCTGCTGGTGCCGCTGAAGATCTCGCCGAACGTGCCGCTGTCGGGCCAGGACCGCTTCGCCGTGAAGTCCGAGCCGCTGGTGCCGGGCCTGTACCAGGCCGGCTATTCGGCCAGGACCGACCGCGTGTTCGTGACGGCCGCCGTCGGCCGCCCGCCGGTCACCCGCAGCGAGATCGTGAAGATCAACGCGCAGACGCTGGCGATCGAACAGCGCGTCTCGCCGCTGCCGGCGCCGAACCCGCCGGCCCGCGCCGGCGGCCCCGGCGGCAACGCCCCGGCCGGCGACAAGCCGCAGCTGCCCGGCCTGTACGCGGTCTACGGCGTGGGCGTGGACGATGCCAACGGCAACGTCTGGGTCACCAACACGCGCCAGAACACCGTGGCCGTCTACCGCCAGTCCGACCTGGCGCTGGTCAAGCAGTTCGAGCCCGGCGCGCTGCCGCACGGCCGCGACGTGCTGGTCGACGGCACCCAGGGCAAGGCCTACGCCTCGCCGGTCGGCGAGGCGTACGTCGCCGTGTTCAACGCCAAGGCGCCGGCCTTCCTGAAGAACATCCCGATCCAGACCAGCCTCCGCGGCCCCGGCGCGAAGCCCTTCGCGCCGATGAGCCTGGCGCTGGACGAGGCCGGCAGCCGGCTGTTCGTCGTCAGCTCCGGCGGCGAGGTCGCGGTCATCGACACCAGGACCGACACGGTGGAGAAGGTGTTCGCGGTCGAGGGCGCGGTGTCGGCCTCCGGCGTGGCCTACGACGCCCGCACCGGCCGCGTGTTCGTCTCGGCCCAGGGCTCGGACAACGTCGTCATCGCCGATGTCAAGACCGGCAAGACCCTGCACGACGTGAAGGTCGGCGCCGGCTCGCTGAACGTGGCGTTCGACCCGGCCCGGCGCCTGGCCTACGTCGCCAACCGCGCCAGCGACACCGTGACCGTGGTCGATCCGGACGGCCGGATCGTCGGCAACCTGGACCTGGGCAGCTTCCCCAACCACGTGGCCGTGGACGGCAAGGGCAACGCCTTCGTCGTGAACAAGGCCCGCGGCACGGGCGACGCGGAAGGCGACCGCATCAGCCGCGTGACGCCGCGCTGAACGCCGGCTGACGCCTCTGCGCGCGCCCCGGGGCTCCGGTCCCGGGGCGCGCGCGTTTTGGCCACCCGTTCCCGCCTTCCGACGCGCCTTCGGCATGGCACCGCCCCGCCCGCCGCTCGCCTGCTGGCCGCCGGTCTACCTGCTGGCGCTGCGCGGCGACCCGAGCGCGGTGGTGCACCTGGGCATGCTGGCGCACGAAGGAGAACACACGCCCGCGCAGGAGGCAGGCGCCCGCGCCGCGGCCGCGCAGTTGTACCGGGAGCTGTCCCGGGAACGCGCCGGCCTGGGCCTGCCGCCGTACGACGACCGCCTGCCGCCGGACATCCGGCAGGCGCACGAGGACTTCCAGCGCGTCGTCGGCAGCCTGCTGCGCGAGGCGCTGGATGCCGGCCGCCGGCCTACGCCGCGCACAGGCGCAGCACCCGCTGCGCCGCGACCATGACGACCGAGGCGTGGTCCTCGTCCGGGAAGATGGTGAAGCCCAGGCGGTCCGCGCCGATCCAGCCGCCGATGTCCGCCGCCAGCGCCTGCGCGGCCTCGACCATGCGGCGCTGCGCGCGCCGCGCCACCAGCTGCCCGGCGCCGGGATGCGCGCGCTGCCAGGGCGGCACCTCGCCCTCCCATTGGCCCACGGCCATGAACACCCGGGCCTGGCGCGTGCCCGGCAGCGCGGCCGCCAGCCGCGCGCGCAGGCCGGCCTCGTCCCACCATACCGAGGGGCTGATCGCGGCCCAGGTGCGGAACGCACCGGGCCGCGCGGCCAGCGCCTGCAGCACGAAATGGCCGGCCAGGGAATGGCCGAACAGCGTCTGGCGCGCGGCGTCCAGCGGCAGTTCGCGGCGCAGCGCCGGCGCCAGCTCGTCGGCCAGGAAGGCCAGGAAGGCCGGCGCGCCGCCGCAGATGCCGTCGGCCGGCGGCGGCTCCAGCGCCGGCGGGCCGCAGGTGTAGTCGCGCCGGCGCAGCGCGTCGGCGAACAGCGCCTCGCCGTCGTGCGCGATGCCGATGACGGCGGTCGCGGCGACGCCGGTCGCGTCCGGCCGGCGGCTGCAGCGGCGCACGGCCTCGACGAAGGTGCCGAACAGCGCGTTGGCGTCCAGCACGTAGACCGAGGGAAAGCCGCCGGGCGGCGGCGGGCCGGGCGGCAGCCAGACGCTGACGCGGTAGTCCGCCCCGACGGCCCGGGCACGCACGCGCCGCGCCTGCGTGCCGGGCAGCTCGACGGGCGGCCAGCCGGCGCCCGCCGGGGCGGCACCGTCGCCCGCACGGGCAGCGGCGCGGGCACCTGGGGGCGGCCCGGCGGTGCTCACAGCACCTCGTCCACCATGATCTGCAAGCTGCCGCGCGAGCAGTGCTCCACGCGCGCCCGCACGCCGTAGACGCGCGCCAGCGTGTCGGGCGTGATCGCCTCGGCCGGCGTGCCGGTGGCCACCACCGCGCCCTTGGACAGCATCACGATGCCGTCGGACCAGCGCGCGGCGATCTGCAGGTCGTGCAGCACCATCAGCGCGATCATGCCGCGCTCGCGCGCCAGCTCCTGCACCAGCCGCATCACGCGCAACTGGTGCTGCAGGTCCAGCGCGCTGATCGGCTCGTCCAGCAGCAGCACGCGCGGCCCGCGCACCAGCGACTGGGCCAGCGACACCAGCTGGCGCTGGCCGCCGGACAGGTGGTCCAGCCCTTCCATCGCCAGGTGCAGGATGCCCACGCGCTCCAGGATGGCGACGGCGCGGCGCTGGTCGGCCTCGTGGCCGGCGCGGCCGGGCTCGCCCGGCTGGTCGGTGGCCGAGGCCTGCAGCGCGCCGAGCACGCTCTCCAGCACCGACAGCGCCACGCCCTGCGGCAGCGTCTGCGGCATGTAGGTCACGCGCCGCGCGTGGTCGGCCAGCGGCAGGCCGACCAGTTCCTGCCCGTCCAGGCGCACCGAGCCGGCGGCCGGCAGCAGGCCCGCCAGCGCGCGCAGCAGCGTGCTCTTGCCGGCCGCGTTCGGGCCGAGCAGCGAATGCACCTCGCCCGGCCGGAACAGCGGCAGGTCCAGGCGCTGGATCACCCGGCGGTCGCGGTAGCCGGTGGACAGCCCGCGGACCTGCAGCGCCCCGGCCGTCACGCCCGCCCCCCGGGCTTGCGGAAGATCAGGAACAGGAACACCGGCACGCCGACGATGGCGGTCACGATGCCCACCGGCATCAGCGCGCCCGGCACCAGCGTCTTGCTGGCCACCGAGGCCAGCGACATGACCAGCGCGCCGCACAGCAGGCTGGCCGGCAGCAGGAAGCGGTGGTCCTCGCCCAGCAGCAGCCGCGCCATGTGCGGGCCCACCAGGCCGATGAAGCCGATGGTGCCGGCGAAGGCGACCGAGGTCGCCGCCAGCAGGCTCACGCGCAGCAGCGTCAGGAAGCGCAGCCGGCCCACGTCCACGCCGAAGCTGCGCGCGCGGTCCTCGCCCAGGCGCAGCGAGGTCAGCCGGCCGGCCGCCAGCAGCGAGAACGGCGTCACCGCGGCCAGCACCAGGGCCAGCACGCCGACGTGGTTCCAGGTCGCGCGCGAGAGCGAGCCCATGCTCCAGAACACCAGCTGCTGCAGCGCCTCCTGCGAGGACAGGAACTGCACCAGCGCGACCAGCGCGTTGAACGCGAACACCAGCGCGATGCCCAGCAGCACGACCGTCTCCACGCCGGCGCTGCGCCGGCGCGCCATCATCTGCAGCAGCAGCACCGAGCCGAACGCGAACGCGAAGGCGTTGATCGGCACCATCCACTCGGCCGGCACCAGCGGCAGGCTCACGCCCAGCACGATGGCCAGCGCGGCGCCGAACGAGGCCGCCGAGGACACGCCCAGCGTGAACGGGCTGGCCAGCGGGTTGTTCAGGATGGTCTGCATCTCCGCGCCGGCCAGCGACAGCGCCGCGCCCACCAGCACCGCCATCAGCGCATAGGGCAGCCGCACCTGCCAGACGATGGCCTGCTGCGGCGGCGTCAGGCTCTCGGGCGAGACGATGCCGCCGAGCACCTGCGCGGCCGTCAGCGCCGAGGGGCCGGTCACCAGGTCCAGCAGGAAGGCGGCCACGCACAGCACGGCCAGCCCGGCGAGGATCAGCAGCCGGCGCACCACCAGCCGGCGGTAGGCCGCCAGCACCTCGTCGGCGCCCAGGCGCAGCTCGGCGGCGCCCGTCATTTCAAGCCGATCCAGCCGGTGCCCTGGTAGGGCACGGCCAGGAACTGGCGGTTGATCTCGTCCAGGGTCCGGGCCGGGTCCACGTCGCGGAACAGCGCGGGGTGGATCCAGGTAGCGAAGGCCTCGATCGCGACGATGTCGATCGGCGAATTGATCAGTTGGTGCGCCAGGCCGTAGGCGCGGCCGGCCTTGACGGCCGACAGCTGCGCGATGCCCTGGCGCTGCGCGATGGCCGCCAGCGAGGCGCGGGCGCGCGCGGCGTCGTAGCCGGCGCCCAGCACCAGGCCGCCGGCCTTCTCCAGGTGCGCGCCGCCGGTGGCGATGTAGACGCTGGGGTCGCGCGACATCACGTATTCCAGGTTCAGCTTGCCGGTGGAGGACTTCAGCACGTCGGCGCCGATGTTGTGGCCGCCCACGAAGTCGATGTAGTCGCCCATGTTGCCCTTGCCGGGCGAGTTGCAGCAGTCCTTGCTGATGCCGGCATGGGCCTCCAGGAACACCGTAGGCCGGTCCGTGGCGGCCAGGGCGGCCACGCGCTGGGCGATGCGGTCCATGTGCTGGCGGCGGAACGCGATGTAGGCCTCGGCCCGCGCCTGGCCGCCGGTCAGGCTGCCCAGGATGCGCAGGCTGGGCTCCTGGTTCCTGAACGGGTTCTGGAAGAAGTCGATGAACACCACCGGGATGCCGGCCGCCTGCAGCTGGGCGATCTGGGCGTCGCTCGGGCCGCTGTCCAGCGAGACCACGGCCACGTCCGGCGCGGCGGACAGCACGGCCTCCAGGTTGAAGCTGCCGGCCGAGCTGGCGACCTGCGGCAGCTTGCCCAGCGCCGGGAAGCGGGCCAGGTACTGCGCATAGGTCGCCTCGCCGATGCGGTGGATGTCGCGCGGCCAGGCCGCCAGCGGGCGGACCGGGTCGGGCTGGATCAGCGCCAGCGCGACCAGGAAGCGGCCGTCGTCGATCGTGATCTTGCGCACCTGGTCGGGCACGGTCACCGTGCGGCCGCGCAGGTCGACGATGCGGGCGGCCGCGGCGGGCTGCGCGAACAGCAGCGCCAGCAGCGACAGCACCAGGCCCGCGCACAGCGACCGGGCAAGGCGGTGAAGGCTTGTCTTCAAGAACGATTCCCAATTGCAGGACAGCCCCGGATGTTGCCACAGGGCCCCTCGGGGCCGGGGCCGCCCGGCCCTGCGCCCGTGCAAAGTATTGCGAAGGCCCGGGGCCGCCACTGCGCGCGCGGCGTGTGCGCCGATGCCACGCTGGCCGGCAGGCGCTGCGGCTGCCACCCCTACGCGCGCGCGGTTCGCGCGGCTTGCGCCTGCCCGTGCGGCACGGACCAGATGCTGTCCGCCGGCCCGCACCGCACGCGCCGGGCCGTGGCACGCGCCATCCACGCCAGCGCCAGCGCGCCGGCCAGCGCGGTGGCGTCCACGCCCCACGGCGCGCCGTCCGCCCACGCGCCCGAGCCCGGCGCCAGCCAGCCCAGCAGGCTGGAGGCCGGGATCGCCAGCGTGCACGCCACCGCCAGCCACAGCAGCGGCGCGGCGGCGCGCGCCGCGCCGCGCGCGAAGGCCCAGGCGACGCAGCCGAAAAACACCGCGTAGTAGAGGCCGGCGTGCCAGGCGGCCATGTCCTGCACCCGGCCCGGCAGCCACTTGGCGGCGGCCAGGGTCAGCGAGATGCCGGCCACGCAGCCGATGCACACGCCCACCGTGGCGGCGGCCATCAGCGCGGTGTCGCGCCGCTGCACCGGCATGTCGCTGCCCTTGCGCTGGGCCTTGCGCCGCGTCTCCACCCACAGCAGGTTGCCGCTGTAGAACAGCCATGCGCCCGCCAGCCCCAGCAGGAAGTACAGCCACAGCACCGCCGTGCCGCCGAACGAGGCCATGTGCAACGCGAAGAAGCTGCTGATGAACAGGTTGGGCGTGGTCTGCGCGCCGGAGAGATAGTCGGCGGAGAGCAGCTTGCCGGTGTACGGGTCGATCGCGGCGAAGCCGCCCAGCGCGCGCGGCGAGACGGCCTGCGGG
Source organism: Pseudorhodoferax sp. (assembly GCF_047601025.1). Classification (NCBI taxonomy): domain Bacteria; kingdom Pseudomonadati; phylum Pseudomonadota; class Betaproteobacteria; order Burkholderiales; family Comamonadaceae; genus Pseudorhodoferax; species Pseudorhodoferax sp. Next base: position 2,801,850 of record NZ_JASGJZ010000001.1, on the reverse strand, counting down.
TTCTTGCCCCAGACGCGCACCATGGGCCGCGGGCCCGTGGCCTGCGTGTACTGCAGCCCGCCGGGCTCGAAGCCCGGCGCGGCGTCCCGGGCGATCTGCGCGAGCCGCGAGGGCGGGAGCATGTCGGCCGGGTCGCGCGCCGGCGCATCGGCGGGCGGGGCCGGGGGCCGGGCGTAGGTCTGCGCCCACCGCCCCTGGTGGACGAGCCTGTCCTGCAGGGCATAGATCTGGTCGTGGTAGGCGAACACCACGGCGCTCAGGGCCATGACAAGGTGGAACGGCAGGCTGACGATGCCCACCACGTTGTGCGCGTCCAGCCACATGCGCTTGAGGTTCCTGCCCACCCGCAGCGCGAAGAAGTCCTTGACCAGCGAGGGCAGCAGCACCACGACGCCGGACACCAGCGCCACGAAGTACAGCACGGAGACCACGCCCATGATCCAGCGGTTCGGGTCCGAATCCACGGGCAGGCCGACGACGCGGTGCAGCACGTCAATGAACTCCACCAGCCGCGCGGGGCGCTGCTCGCGCACCTGCACGCCGCCGCCGGCATCCAAAACCGCGGTGTAGTGGCGCGCGGCGCTTTCGTCGTGGTCGCCGGCATCGGGGTCGCGCACCTGCCATTCCAGGCGCGGGATGGCCTGGTCGCCTTCCAGCCGCAGGACGGCCTCGCGCGCGGCGGCGGGCGTGGCCGCCAGGGTCCGGGCGATCAGCGGCTGCGCCTCGTCCATCGGCACCGGCTGCACGCGGGCCGCGGGCGGCGTGGACCAGCGGCGCAGCGGCTCCTTGAACACCGTGAGCGCGCCCGCGTAGAAGGCGATGAACAGCGCCAGGCCGCTGACGATGCCGGTCCAGGTGTGGACGGACTTGTAGGTGCGGACGTGGTCGGCCCTCATGCCGCGCCCCCCTGCCGCACCAGCCACCAGACGCCCAGGGCCACGACGTTGGCGCCCAGCAGCCAGGCCCAGGCGCGCAGGCCGCTGGAGAAGAAATACACGCCGGACAGCACGCCCAGCCACACCGGCGGCACCAGCCACATGGCGAGCTGGCCGCTCACCGGCAGCGGCATGCCGGGCAGCTGCGTCATCAGCAGCCCGGCGGCGACGAGGGACAGGCTGAAGCCCAGCAGCAGGCCGGCCAGGGTCTTGGAGACCCAGTCCGGCCGGACCGGGCGCGGCCGGACCGCCCCGGCTTCAGCGGGCGCGGCGGGCATGGGCCAGCGCTCCCGCGTAGGGCAGGACGGCGAGCACCAGCATCAGCGTGGTGCCGAGGACGAAGGCGGCGGCCAGGCGGTGCATGTCCTGCACCAGCGCCAGCCAGCCGAGCAGCAGCAGGCCCGCGCTCGCGGCGCGCGCCGGCCGCCGGGGCCAGGGCGCGGCCCACAGGCGCTGGTTGGGCGAGGCCGCGTAGAGGCACAGGCAGGCCAGGGCCGTGGCGGCCAGGCCGAGGAGCGTGGAGAAGGGCATGGGCGTTGCGCGCTGCGTGGAAGGCCCTTGCCGGACGCGAGCACCCGGCGGGACATCTGGCCTGGGGCCGCGGATCAGAACGACACCGTCGCCGACAGCTTGAAGGTGCGCGGCGCGCCGGGCATCACGAAGCCGTCGGCGAACAGCCCGATCCAGTACTTCTTGTCGGTCACGTTCTCCACGCTGGCGTTGAAGCGCACGGGCGTGGCGCCAAACTTGGTGGCGTAGGCGGCGTCCAGGTCCAGGCGGTTCCACGACGGCACGCGGATGCGGTTGCCCGAGTCGGCCCACTGCGCGCCGGTGTAGACCACGCGGCCGCCCACCTTCAGGCCCTGCACGGGCGTCTGCCAGTCCAGGCCGATGCGGGCGCGCCACTCGGGCGTGCCGTAGGTGTCCTTTCCGGCGTTGCGCTGCTCGGACTTGAGGTGGGTGATGCCGCCCAGCAGCGCCAGGTCCTGCGTCAGCAGGCCGTACATGCTCCACTCCAGGCCGCGCAGGCGCTGCTCGCCATCTTCCGCCAGCGGGGCGGGGGCGACCCCGGTGAACGAGGGGCGCTTGATCTGGTAGGCGCTGAAGGTGTGCGTCAGCTCGCCGGTCTGCAGCTTCACGCCCAGCTCGGCCTGCTTGGTGACCTTGGGAGCCAGCGCCTCGCCCGCGTTGGCGTAGCCCACGCCCACGATCTGGCCCGGCTCCAGCCCTTCGGTGTAGTTGCCGAACAGCGAGACACCGTCGCCCCAGGGGCGCACGACGGCGGCGACCATCGGCGAGAAGCGGCTCTTGCTGTAGCTCGACAGCGGCATCTTCACGGTCTGGTGGCGCCCGCCCACGGTCAGCAGCACCTTCTCGCCGGCGAAGCCCATGGTGTCGGCCACGGCGAACGAGCGGTAGTCGTTCTTGGTGGTGTAGCCGGTCCAGTTCGGCGCGGCGGGCAGGGGCGGGTCCACCGGGTCGTACATGTTGGTGGTGTAGCAGTAGTTGCAGGCCGTGTTGACCGTGCCTTCCTTGTGCTTGAGGATGTTGGCCGACAACTGCAGGCGGTGGCGCACCTCGCCGGTGTCGAACTTGCCGATCACGCCCGCCTCCGCGGTGCGGCGCTCGGACTTGGTGTGCACGTGGTAGATCGCGCCGCGCGTGGTGCCGTCCGCACGGGTGACGAAGGCGCGGGTACCGAACAGCAGGCCCTTGCCCTCGGCTTCGGAGCCGCCCAGCGCGAAGTAGCCCTGCCAGTCCCGGGTGAAGTCGAACTCGGCGCGGGCCAGCGCGCCGCTGTTGTCGTACTTGCCGTAGGTGCCGCGGAACATGTTGGTGTCGCCCTTGGGCGGGTCCAGCAGGTAGCCCACGCCGGGGATCTGGCTGTTGCCCAGGAAGTTGAACATGCCCGGGCTGCCGTTGTCGATCTTGTTGACGCTGCTGTACAGGTCCAGCGAGAAGCGGGCGCCGTCGCCCAGGTAGTCCAGCGCCAGCGCGCCGACGCGGCGGGTCTGTTTCTCGTCCTTGGCCCCCATCTCGCCGTTGCCGTAGACGCCGTTGAAGCGCAGGCCCAGGCGCTGCTCGGCGCCGAAGCGCTTGCCCACGTCGGCATGGGCCTGGAAGTAGGAATGCGTGCCGTAGGTCAGCGTCAGGTCGGCGGTGGGCTGCGCCAGCGCGCGCTTGGTCACCATGTTGACGGTGCCCGCCACGCTGTTGTTGGGCGGCATGCCCGACAGCAGCACGTTCGGGCCGCGCAGCACCTCGACGCGCTCGAACATCTCGATCGGCACCGAGTTGGCCGGGGCGATGCCGTACAGGCCGTTGGTGGCGATGTCCATCGCGCCCATGTCCAGCCCGCGCAGGTTGAAGTTCTGCAGCAGGTGGTTCTTGTTGGTGGTGAAGACGACGGCCGAGTCGTTCTCCAGCACGTCCTGCAGCGTCAGCGCCGACCAGTCCTCGGCCAGCTCGCGGGTGTAGGCATTGACGTGCACCGGCGCGTCGACGATGGAGGTCGCGCCCAGGATGCCCAGGCGCGCGCCCTTGGCCGCCTTGCGGCCCGGCGCCAGCAGGGGCAGGTCTTCCCGCTCGTAGCTGTCGCGCACGGTGACCTGCGGCAGCGCCGCCGCCTTGTCGGCCCCTTCCGTGGCCGTCTGGGCCATCACGGCGGAGCCGGCGCCGGCCGCCATCAGCGCCAACACCAGGGAGTTGAGCCGCAGCGTGCGGCCGGAAGGTACGTGCATGGGTCCACCCTCGAATACAAAAGCAAAAGATAATTATTGTCATTACTACATGCGGATCGCCGCCCTGCCCCTGTGCGCGCCGCCATCGGCCCCTCGATCTGTCGGCAACACGCAACAACCCATGCCCCAGCCCAGGCCAATGGCAGCCCGCACGACACGCTCTAGAATCCGCGATAAAAATCATTCGCATCCAGACACGGTCCTGGCGGTGCCGCCAGGACGCCTTCCTCCGTTGCATCCGACCTTCCATCCGTTGCGCCGCCACCTCTTGGCGGCCCTGGCCGGCGCCGGGCTGCAGGCCTGCGGCAGCGCCGTCCCGGCCCGGCCGGCGTACCGCGTCGAGCGCTTCGGCCTCGCGTCGGCCGACGGGCAGCGCGGCTACCGCGTCCAGCTGGCGATTCCGCGCGCCGCGCCACCGGCCGCGGGCCATCCGCTGCTGGTGCTGCTCGACGGCAACGCCGCCTTCGCGCTGCTGACCGACGAGCTGCTGGCGCAGCAGGCGGCCGGCGGCCGGCCGCTGGCCATCGCCGCGCTGGGCTACGAGGGCGGCCCGGCCGCCGAGGCCGCCGCGCGCGCCTACGACTACACGCCGCCCCTGCCCGGCGGGCAGCCGGCCTGGGACGACGCCGCGCAGCGGCGCCCGGCCGGCGGCGCCGAGCCGTTCCTGGACCTGCTGGAACGGCGGGTGCTGCCCGCGGTCCGCCGCGCCGTGCCCTGCGATCCGGCCCGCGGCACGCTGTGGGGCCATTCCTACGGCGGCCTGCTGGCGCTGTACGCGCTGTTCACGCGGCCGGCACTGTTCGCGCGCTACGCCGCGGCCGATCCCTCGCTGTGGTGGCACGACGGCGCCCTCCTGGCGGTCGAGCCGCAGGCGCGGCCGCTGCCGGCCGGCCGCACCACGGCGCTGCTGCTGATGGCCGGCGGCCCCGCCACGACCGCCGCGCAGGCGCCAGACCGCGCCGAGCGCGCGCACCGCCGCGCCGTGCTGCAGGCGGCCCTGCCGCAGCTGGCCGAGCGCCAGGCGCGCCGCCCCGGCATGGCGCTGGACTACCGCCTCTTCCCGGGCGTCGGCCACGGCCCGATGCGGGCGGCCTCGATCCCGCCGACGCTGGAATTCGCCGCCCGATGACCACCACCGCTCCATCCACCGCCGCGCCGCGCCCGCCCATGGGCCCGCTGGTGTTCGCCGCGCTGACCGGCACCATGGCCATGATGGCCTTCGTCGCCGTGGTCGGCCCCATCGTGCGCCGGCTCGGCCTGCCCGAATGGGTGGCCGGCCTGTCCGTCACCACCGGCGGCATCCTGTGGATGCTGCTGGCGCGCTGGTGGGGCGGCGTGGGCGACCGGCGCGGGCGCAAGCCGGTGCTGCTGATCGGCCTGGCGGCGTTCGCGCTGGCGTACTGGGCGCTGGCCGCCGGCATCGACCTGGCGCTGCGCCAGCACCTCGGCACGCTGGCCGCGCTGGCGCTGCTGGTCGCCGCGCGCGCGCTGATCGGCGCCTTCTACGCCGCCGTGCCGCCCACGGCCGCCGCCGTGATCGCCGACCACACGCTGCCCCGCGAACGCCCGGCCGCGATGGCCAGGCTGGGCTCGGCCAACGCGCTGGGCCTGGTGCTGGGGCCGGCCGCGGCCGGCTGGCTGGCCAGCCGCGACCTGGCACTGGCGCTGTACGCGGCCGCCACGCTGCCGGTGCTGGCGCTGGCGGTGGTGTGGATCGCCCTGCCCGGCGAGCGCGCGGCCATGGCGCAGCGCCCGCCCGGCGCCAAGCCCATGGGCCTGCTCGACGCGCGGCTGCGCGTGGCCGCGCTGACCGGCTTCGCGGCCATGGGCTCGGTGTCCATCGCCCAGGTGCTGGTCGGCTTCTTCGCGATCGACCGGCTCGGCCTGCCGGTGGCCGAAGGCGCGCGCGTGGCCGGCCTGGCGCTGACCTGCGTGGGCTGCGCGCTGATCGTGTCGCAGCAGTTCGTGATGCGCCTACGGACCGTGCCGCTGCCGCGCTGGATCGCGCTCGGCGCGCTGGTCGCCGGCTGCGGCTTCGCGGCCGTGGCCGCGGTGCGCTCGCAGGCCATGCTGCTGGGCTGCTACGCCACCATGGCCTTCGGCATGGGCCTGATCTTCCCGAACTTCCAGGCCATGGCCGCCAACGCCGTGCAGCCGCACGAGCAGGGCGCGGCCGCCGGCACGCTGTCGGCCGCGCAGGGCCTGGGCATGGTGCTCGGCCCCCTCTTCGGCACGCTGCTGTACCGCCAGGCGCCGGCCCTGCCCTACCTGCTGGTGGGCGCGGGGCTGTGGGCGCTGGCCCTGTTCGCCTTCCTGCGGCTGCGCCCGGCAGCCGCCCCGACCCGATGACGATGACTCCCACCCTGCCCCTGCAGCAGCGCTGGCCCGACGACCTGGCCGCGCGCTACCGCGCCGCCGGCTACTGGCGCGGCGACACCTTCCCGGCCATGCTGCGCCGCTGCGCGCAGCGCTTCGCCGACCGCACCGCCGTGGTCGGCGGCGACGAGCGCTGGACCTACGCCGAGCTGGCGCGCCGCGCCGAGACGATCGCCGCCGGCCTGCTGGCGCTGGGCCTGGCGCGCGGCGACCGCGTGGTCGTGCAGCTGGGCAACACGCCGGCGTTCTACGCCGTGGTGTTCGGCCTGTTCCGCGCCGGCCTGGTGCCAGTCTACGCGCTGGCCGCGCACCGCATCACCGAGATCGCGCACTTCGTGCGCAAGGCCGAGGCCGCGGCCTACGTGGCCGTCGAGCGCTACGAGGGCTACGACTACCGGCAGCTCGCGCGCGCGCTGCGCGCGCTGGCGGACCTGCCCACGCTGCGCCACGTCGTGATCCACGGCGACGCCGCCGAGTTCACCGCGCTGGACGCGCTGGCAGGCGACCCGGCGCGGCTGCCCGCGGCCGACCCGGACCCGCAGTCCGTCGCCTTCCTGCAGATCTCGGGCGGCTCCACCGGCCTGTCCAAGCTGATCCCGCGCACGCACGACGACTACATCTACAGCTTCCGCGCGTCGAATGCCATCTGCGGCATCCGCGAGGACACGGTGTACCTCGTGGCGCTGCCGGCCGCGCACAACTTCCCGATGAGCTCGCCGGGCGCGTTCGGCGTGTTCCACGCCGGCGGCACGGTGGTGCTGTCGCCCTCGCCGTCGCCGGACGTGGCCTTCCCGCTGGTCGCGCGCGAGCGCGTGACCGACCTGGGCCTGGTGCCGCCGCTGGCGCTGCTGTGGGCGCAGGCCGCGGCCAGCACGCCGCACGACCTGTCCAGCCTGCGCGTGCTGCAGGTCGGCGGCGCCAAGCTCACGCCCGAGGCCGCGCGCCGCGTCGTGGCCGGGCTGCCGGTGAAGCTGCAGCAGGTGTTCGGCATGGCCGAGGGCCTGGTCAACTACACGCGGCTGGACGACGACGAGGACACCATCCTGACGACCCAGGGCCGCCCGATCAGCCCCGACGACGAGGTGCTGGTCGTGGACGACCACGGCGAGCCGGTGCCCGACGGCGAGGTCGGCTACCTGCTCACGCGCGGCCCCTACACCATCCGCGGCTACCACAACGAAGCGGCGGCCAACGCGCGCTCGTTCACCGCCGACGGCTTCTACCGCACCGGCGACATGGTGCTGCGCAAGCCCAGCGGCCACCTGGTCGTGCAGGGCCGCGCCAACGACCACATCAACCGCGCCGGCGAGAAGATCTCGGCCGAGGAGGTGGAGGACCACCTGCTGGCGCACCCGCAGGTGTTCGACGCGGCGGTGGTCTCCATCCCCGACGACTACCTGGGCGAGCGCAGCTGCGCCTTCGTGATCGCGCAGGGCGAGCCGCGGCCGCGCGTGCCCGAGATCAAGGCCTTCATGCGCACACGCGGCGTGGCCGCCTTCAAGATCCCGGACCAGGTGGTGTTCGTGGACGCCTTCGACACCACGGCGGTCGGCAAGACCAGCCGCCGGGAACTGCGCGCACGGCTGCGCGCCGACTATCTGCTGGCCGAACAGGCCAGGCAACGCCATGAGTGAAGCACTGACCCTGGAACGCATGCGCGCCGACGTGGCCCGCATGCTGCGCGAAGACCCCGAGGCCATCGGCCTGGACGACAACCTGATGGACTGGGGCCTGGACTCCATGCGCCTGCTGAACCTGGTGCTGGCCTGGAACGAAGCCGGCCTGCAGCTGGACCTGTCGGAGATCGGCGCGGAAACCACGCTGAACGGCTGGTGGCGGCTGGTGCAGCAGCGGCAAGGGCAGGCATGAGGGTGGAACGGACTTCGACTGCCCCCCTCCCAGGCCGAGCGCAGCGAAGGCAACCCAGGGCCGAGCGCAGCGATGGCCCGAGTGGCTGTTCCCCCTGTGCCTGCGCCGAGCAGCGCAGCCGCCAGCGGGAAAAGGGCCGTGCATGTCTGAGCCCGAAGGGCGAGTTTGCACGGACCCCGCTGGCGGCGAGCAGCGCAGGTTGCCCGGAGCGCCGCAGGCGCGCAGGGTCGCAGGTACCGGGGGCGCCTTCTTTTGCTTCCTTTTCTTGGCGAGACAAGAAAAGGAAGTCGCCTGCGGGGGCGAAATCCCCGCCTGCGGCAGCTGAATTTCCATCTGTGCGTGCCACGCACAGGGGCCGGGATGTGCGCCCGGCGGCGCAGTCACTTTCTCTTGTCTCGCCAAGAGAAAGTAACCAAAGAGAAGGCGACCCCAGTGCCCACGACCCTGCGCGCCTACGGCGCTCCGGGCAACCTGCGGTGCTCGCGGCATGGGCGCATCGCATCACTCGCTACGTTCGCTGCGCGAACTCCGCTCAGGCAGATGCGATGAGTCAGTGCACGAAGCGCGCGATGCTCGCGCGCCGCCCATGCCGCTGCGCTCCTCGGCGTGGGCACAGGGGCCCCGGGGGGCGGACATCCATCCGGGCCGTCGCTGCGCTCGGCCTGCGATCCGGGCCATCGCTGCGCTCGGCCCTCGTTCCTGGAGGGACGGCATGACCGACTGGCCGCTCACCGAGGCGCAGGAAGGGCTGTGGTACGCGCAGCGGCTCGATCCGGACAACCCGGCCTTCAACTGCGGCCACGCGCTGTGGATCGACGGGCCGCTGGACGCCGAGGCCTTCGCCCGCTGCGCCGAACAGGCCGCCGCCGAATGCGAGTCGCTGGCGCTCGTGCTGCGCGACACGCCCGCAGGCCCGCGGCAGCGGCTCGATCCGGACCGCCGTCCGCGCCTGGAACGCATCGACCTGTCGGCCCATGCCGACGCCGAGGCCCGCGCGCGCGCCGCCATGCAGGCCGACATGCACACGCCGCTGGACCCCACGCGCGACCCGCTCGCGGTCCAGCGCCTGTACCGCCTGGGCGACGGCCGCCACTGCTGGTACCAGCGCGCCCACCACCTGGCCAGCGACGGCTACGGCATGGCGCTGTGGAGCCAGCGCCTGGCCGAGCTGTATGCCGAACGCGTGGCCGGCGGGCCGGCGCGCCAGCCGCTCGCGCCCTTCGAGCGGCTGGTCGAGGAAGACCAGGCCTACCGCGCCAGCCCGCGGCGCGCGCAGGAAGGCACGTTCTGGCGCGAGGCCTTCACGCCCGTCCCCGAGGTCGCCGGCCTGGCGGCCGGCCGCGCGCTCGCGGACCACGGCTGCCACCGCCTGGCCGCGCCGCTGCCCGCCGCGCTGCGCACCGACCTGCTGGCCGCGGCCGCGCAGCGCGAGCTCGGCTGGCCCGACCTGCTGACCGCGCTGGCGGCGCTGTACTGCCTGCGCATGGCCGCGGCCGAATCCACGGTGCTCGGCATCCCCTTCATGGGCCGCCTGGGCAGCGCCGCCGCGCGCGCCAGCGCGACCACGATGAACGTGCTGCCGCTGCAGGTCGAGGCCGCGCCCGGCCAGCCGCTGGCCTACTTCGTCGAACGGCTCGCGCGGACGCAGCTGCGCGCGCGCCGCCACGGCCGCTACCGCAGCGAGCAGCTGCGGCGCGACCTGAACCTGCTGGGCGGCCAGCGCCGGCTGCACGCCGCGCTGGTCAACGTGCAGCCGTTCTACACGCCGCTGGTGCTGCCCGGCCTGGCGAGCCGGCTGGAGATCCTGGGCACCGGGCCGATCGACGACCTGACCCTGGGCTTCCGCGGCGACGGCCGGCAGCAGCTGGAACTCGAACTGGAGGCCAACCCGCGGCTGTACAGCCGCGCCGCGGCCGAGGCCCACCTCGCGCGACTGCCGCACTTCCTGCGCGCCGCGCTGGACACGCTGGCCGCCGGCGGCGCCATCGACGACGTGCCGCTGGCCAGCCCCGCCGAGGCGCAGCGCCACCTGTTCGCGCTGAACGCCACCGACCACCCCGTGCCCGCCACCACGCTGGCCGCGCTGATCGAGGCGCAGATGGCCGCGCGGCCCGACGCCACCGCGCTGGAATTCGAAGGCGCCACGCTGAGCTACGCCACGCTGGAGCGCCGCAGCCGCGCACTGGCGCTGGCGCTGCGGGCCCGCGGCGTGGGCCGCGACCGGCTGGTCGCCGTGGCGCTGCCGCGTTCGCTGGAGCTGCTGGTCGCGCTGGTGGCGGTGCTGCGCGCCGGCGGCGCCTACCTGCCGCTGGACCTGGCGCACCCGCCCGAACGCCTGGCGCGCGTGGTGCAGCTGGCGCAGCCGGCCTGCGCGCTGGTGCGCGAGGAAGACACCGCCCGCTTGCCGAGCGCCCTGCCCCGCCTGCATCCGCACGCCTGGCCGCGCGATGCCGACGCCGCGCTCGACGCGCCGCCGGCGCCCCGCGATGCGGCCTACGTGATCTACACCTCCGGCTCCACCGGCGAGCCCAAGGGCGTGCTCATCGAGCACCAGGCCATCGTCAACCGGCTCGAATGGATGCGCCAGCACTACGGCTTCGGCCCGGACGAGCGCATCCTGCAGAAGACGCCGGCCACCTTCGACGTCTCGGTCTGGGAATTCTTCCTGCCGCTGCTGGCCGGCGCCACGCTGGTCATCGCGCCGCCCGAGGCGCACCGCGACCCGGCCTGGCTGGCCCGCCTCCTGCGCGAACAGCGCATCACCACCTGCCACTTCGTGCCCTCGATGCTGGCGGCCTTCCTGGCGCACCCGGCCGCGCGCGGGCTGGCGCTGCGGCGCATCTTCTGCAGCGGAGAGGAGCTGCCGGCACCGCTGCGCGACCGGCTGCACGCCACGCTCGCGAGCGAGCTGCACAACCTGTACGGCCCGACCGAGGCCGCCGTGGACGTGAGCTACTGGGCGGCAGGCGCCGACGACCACAGCCGCCCGGTGCCGATCGGCCACCCGGTCTGGAACACGCGGCTGTACGTGCTCGACGCGCGCATGCGCCCGCTGCCGCCCGGCGTGGCCGGCGACCTGTACCTGGGCGGCGTGCAGCTCGCGCGCGGCTACCTGGGCCGCGACGACCTGACGGCCGAGCGCTTCCTGCCCGACCCGCACCGCCCCGGCGAGCGCCTCTACAAGACCGGCGACCTGGCGCGCTGGCGGCCGGAAGACGGCGCCGTGGTCTTCCTCGGCCGCAGCGACCACCAGGTCAAGCTGCGCGGCCTGCGCATCGAGCTCGGCGAGATCGAGGCCGCGCTGCACGCCACCGGCCTGGTCGCACGCGCCGAGGTCATGCTGCGCGAGGACGCCGGCGGCGAAAAGCGCCTGGTCGCCTACGTGCAGCCGGCCGCCGGCGCCGATGCCGAGCCCGAGGCGCTGCGCCGGCGCCTGGCCGCGCGCGTGCCGGACTACATGCTGCCGGCCGCGATCGTGGCGCTGTCGGACTGGCCCGTCACGGCCAACGGCAAGCTCGACCGCAAGGCCCTGCCGGCGCCGCGCCGGGACACCGGCGCGCCGGCCGGCCGCGCGCCGCAGACCGCCACCGAGCAGGCCGTGGCCGCGCTGTTCGCCGAACTGCTGCGCCTGCCGGCCGGCACGCCGGTGGGCGCGGAAGCGGACTTCTTCAGCCTCGGCGGCGACTCGCTGTCGGCCGTGCAGCTCCTGCTGCAGATCGAGGAGCGCTGGCACCGCGACCCCGGCCTCGGCACGCTGTTCGAGGCGCCCACCGTGGCCGCGCTGGCCGCCGCGATCGACAGCGAGCAGGTGCGCTTCGACAGCGGCCTGAAGCCGCTGATCCGGCTGGCCGCCGGCAACCCGGCGCTGGCGCCGCTGTTCGTCGTGCATCCGGCCGGCGGCATCGCCTGGGGCTACCGGCTGCTGGCGCGCGCCATCGCCCAGGGCGGCGCGGGCCGCAGCGTCTGGGGCCTGCAGTCGCCGGCGCTGGCGCCGGAGCAGCCGCTGCCGGCCGGCATCGACGCCCTGGCCGAGGAATACGCCGCGCGCGTCGACGCGCTGCAGCCCGAGGGCACGCTGCACCTGGCCGGCTGGTCGGTCGGCGGCATCATCGCCCAGGCCATGGCCGTGGCGCTGCAGCAGCGCGGCCGCCAGGTCGGCCTGGTCGCGCTGCTGGACGCCTACCCGGCCGACTGCTGGCGCGGCGAGCCCGAGCCCACGCCGCTGCAGGCGCTGCGCGCGCTGCTGGCCATCGCCGGCCACGACCCCGAGGGCCACCCCGAGCTGGACACGCGCGAGAAGGTCATCGCCTTCCTGCAGGCCGGCGACACCGCGCTCGGCAACCTGCCCGCCGCCGCGCTGGAAGGCGTGGTGCGCGTCGTGACCGACACGAACCGGCTGATCCGCCAGCACCACCACCGCCGCATGGCCGGCACGCTCGTCCACGTGCGCGCCGCGCGCGACCACGCCGGCAAGCCGCAGCTGCAGGCCGCGCGCTGGCGCGACTACGCCGAGCGCGTGGAGGCGCTGGAGGTGCCGCTGCTGCACGCGCAGATGACCGGCCCCGAGGCCACCGCGCTGATCGCGCCGATGCTGGCGGCGCGCATGCAGGGCACCTAGCGCCCGCCTGCGCTTGCAGGCGGCTTTCGGCCTGCGGCGGCGGGAGGCATCCATCCAGTTCCAGCCCCGCCATGCCGACTGCGGCGCCCCCATCGCCATCGAGAGGAGAAGTCATGGGCCGAAGGTGGCCTCGATACCGGCTTTGCGCCACGAACTGGCGTATGAACCCATCTCCCGAATGCGCCAATGCCCGTGCTGTGGGCGTTCACGCATGAGACTCAACAATTGACACAGCAAGATTGGACGATGGCGGCTCAAGGGCCCGCACGCGCTCCATGAACCGAGCCGGCACGTCGGACGGCTCCCCCGCGGCCGCAGCCGGTAGGTCGTCCGCGGCGGCACGCGCGACATCCATGCATCCGCGTGCTACCCGGTGCGATCGACGATTGGGTCATGCACGTCCTCCATCCATTTCCCCATTCTGGAAAGATCACCGTCCACCTTCAGTTCGCCCGTGCTCAGCATGCGGCCGCGAGTGGCCGGAAACTTCGCATCGGCGCTGCGCAACACATTGAGCTGCCGCGCCGCCGCGGCCGTTACCTCGACCGTGATGTCCGCCCGCTCGTCCCGCCGCGCGCCGATCCGGAACGACGGCTTGCCTTGGACGATGTCGAAGCGAATGCCTTGAACAAGGCCGTCGGACAATTCGGCCCCGTCGGTGTAGCGCTCCACGAACGACAGGGTGAGTTCCGGCGCAAGCCCAGCCTGCGAAGCGGCTTCGGACATCAGCGTCCCGACCATCCGGAACCACTCCGCCGTGCCGTGGCGAATCTTCGAGGTAGGGGTCACTTCCTTCTCCTTGGCCATCACCGGACCGTGAGTGCGATCTTCCCTCGGGTATGTCCGCGGGCCGCTCGTTCATGCGCCTGCCGTGCATCCGCCAGCGCGAACGTGCTGTCGATGGCGACGCGAATCGTTCCCGCATGGAGCAAGCCGGCAAGTTGCGCGAGCTGCGCGCCACTCGACCGAACCTGCGTTGTGGACACGGTGACACCCAGCTTCTCGGCCTCATCGGCGCCGGAGAACCCCAAGGGGAGGATCGGGAACAACGCGCCTCCGCGCTTGAGCGTGCGCAAGAAACGGCCCGTGGCCGGGCCACCCACGGCGTCGACGACGAGGTCGACGTCACGGACGACATCCTCGGCAGCGGTCTTCGTGTAGTCGATGAATTCGTCGGCCCCCAGGTCGCGCAGGAACGCTTCACGCTGGCCGGCACCCACCGCGATCACGCGCGCACCCTGCCACTTGGCAAGTTGCAGCGCGAAGTGCCCCACGCCACCCGCAGCCCCGTTGACCAGGACGGTCTTGCCCTCGAGCGGCACGGGCTCGTGCCTGTCGGGCTGGAGCGGGTTTTGCACGTCGTGCCCCAACTCGATCAGGAACTGCCATGCGGTGAGCAGCGACATCGGTGCTGCGGCGGCATGCGCATGGTCAATGCCGGCTGGCTTGATCGCCACTTCCGATGCCGGCACGCTGACGTACTCGGCATAGGCCCGGCTGCCCCCGGCCAGGCCGGTGGGAAAGCGGACCATCGAATACACCTCGTCACCGACGGAGAAGCCCTCGACGTCATCGGCGACCGCCTCGATCACTCCCGACACGTCCGTGCCGAGAATGAGGGGGAAGGACACCTGCGGCTGCCACTGCGGCGGCAGCATCTTGTAGCCCTCGCGCAAGTACCAGTCGGGAGGGTTGAGCCCGACCGCATGCACGCGCACGCGCACTTCCCCGGGCCGCAGCTCGGGCATCGGTGCATCCTCGTAGCGCAGTACGTCCGGGCCACCGAACTCGTGCTGTTGAACGGCCTTCATCGTCCTGGTCATCGTGATTTCTCCTTCAGAGGGAATGCGGTATGCTGAACGGAACAGTGATCCGAATATACGGAGCAGTGATCCGTTTGTCAAGGAAACCCATGCGAGCCGACGCCAAGAAGAACTACGACCACCTCCTTGCGGTCGCACACCGCGTTCTTGCCGAACAAGGTGCCGATGCGTCGCTGCGCGACGTTGCCCGCCAGGCTGGCGTGGGACTCGGCACGCTGTACCGCCACTTTCCGACGCGGGAGGCGCTGCTCGAAGCCCTGCTCCGCACCCACTTCGACGAGTCGGCGCACAGGGCGAACGAGCTTGAACGGTCAGACGATGCGGGAAGCGCGCTCGTGACGTGGATACGAGAGGCCGTCGCGATGACGCACCACTGCAGCGGCACCATTGCCTTGATGGTGGCTGCGATTTCTGACGAGGATTCCGCGCTCCATGCCTCCTGCGTCACCTTGCGCGCGGCTGGTACGCGCCTGCTTCTGCGTGCCCAGGCAGAAGGCGTGGCGCGATCCGACATGGATGGCAATGATTTGTTCTCGTTGATCAGCGCGCTGGCATGGCTTGCCGACCAGCCGCCGCTCGTGCCGCGCGCGGAGCACCTCTTTGACATGATGGTCGGCGCGATCCTTGTGGATCGCAGTCGTGCGAACGATTCGGCATGAAGCTCATGCCGAAGGTGCGGCAGTGAGCAGGCCCAAGCTCTCGACAGCCCGCGAGCACCGGATGAAGCCGGGCGAAAACCCGCCCATGGGCCTGAGAGGTGGGCAGCTGAACGCGCAGCCGAAAGCGGCACTGGCGGACATCGCGCCGATCGTCCGCAGGCCCGTGGGTCTTCGCCACGATCATTCGTACGGCGAGCTCGAACCCGAGATGAACACCCGGCCGATGACGCAGGGCCCGCCTTCGGCGCATGCTCGGCAACCAGTGCATGCCCATCCCAGCGCATGAACGACGCACTGACCGGCACCGCGCCAGGCCGAGGTCATTGCGAAACAAAAAAGCCCGGCAGCGCCGGGCTCGTGCAGGGGCAGCGGTGTTCAGGCCGCGCTGGCCTTCTTCTTGGCCCCCTTCTTGGCGTGGGTCGTGTGCTTGGCCTTGGCCTTCTTGGCGGCGTGCGGGGCGGGCGCCGGGGCGGCCGCGGCGGGGGCCGCGGTGGCGTCGGACGCCGGCGTGTCGGCAGCCATCGCGCCGGCGGCGAACAGCGTGGTGGCGGCGAGAACGGTCAGCAGCTTCTTCATGGTCGGAACTCCATCGGGTTGATGCTCGGCGCGGTGCGCCGATGCCGCTCCACAACGGCGCAGCCGGGGGGAGGAGTTGACCCCGGCGCCGGCGCCGACAGCTTCGCGACAGGTTCCGCGGCGCCGCTACATCCGCGGGCCGTAGCGGATGTCGTGCAGCACGCCTTCGCGGAACTGCAGGATCGTGATGAACTGGCCGGTGCCGGGCCGGTAGGTCCACTCCTCGACCGGCTCGCACACGGTGGCCTGCTGCGCCCCGCCGAAGGTGTTCGGCGCCACGCCGACCGGCTTGCAGAAGCTGTCGCGCGCGGCCGGCGCGCCGCACTTGGCCTCGACGATGGACTTGGTGTCGCCGTACTGCGCGAAGTCGCGGCCGCAGCGCAGTGTCTGCGTCTGGGCCTGGGCGGCGCCGGCCGCAGCGCACAGCAGGCCGAGGACGGCGGCGCGCCAGCGCGCGGGGATGGTGCAGGGCATGGGGCTCACTCCTCGTCGGTCAGGGCGGCGGCCAGTGCCGCGTCGAATACCGCGGGCTGCTCGTACTGGACCCAGTGCCCGGCGCCGTCGATCAGCGCCAGGCCCCGGAAACCCGGCTCCTGCGCGAAGGCGGCGGCCAGCGCGTCCATGCGCCCGCGGTACAGCACGTCCTCGCGGCCGTAGATCGCCCGGACCGGGCAGTGCAGTTGCCGCAGCGCCTGCTTCAGCGCCT
Organism: Pseudorhodoferax sp.; assembly: GCF_047601025.1. Lineage (NCBI taxonomy): Bacteria > Pseudomonadati > Pseudomonadota > Betaproteobacteria > Burkholderiales > Comamonadaceae > Pseudorhodoferax > Pseudorhodoferax sp. Next base: position 2,785,547 of record NZ_JASGJZ010000001.1, on the reverse strand, counting down.
CGGTGCGCGACAGGCGGCGGCGCTGCAGGCGGTCGCGCCCGACGTTGGCCGCGTGCAGCGCCAGGGCCAGCGCGTCGATGGCCTCGGGCCGGTGCAGCATCAGCACGCCCAGGTTGTGGCGGTGCACGGCCGCGCGCGCGGCCGGGTCGGACAGGTGGCGCCAGCCGCGCAGCACGACGGCGCCGGAATCGGACACGCCCATGGCCGGCGCGCCGACCAGCACCAGCCGCGCCGCGCGCGCCGGATGCGCGGCGGCCAGCAGCCCGGCCGTGAGGCCGCCGAACGAGAAGCCCACGAGGTCGCAGCGCTGCCCGCCCAGCAGGTCGGCGAAGCCCTGCTCCAGCGCCTGCGCCACGGCGTCGGCATCGCCGCCGCCGGGCGGGCGCGCCGAGTCGCCGAAGCCCGGCAGGTCGGGCACCAGCACCTGGCGGCCGGCCGCGGCCAGCGCATCGATGTTGCGCACCCAGTGGGTCCAGCTGCCGCTGCCGCCGTGCAGCAGCACGACCGGGCCGGCCGGCCCGGCGTCGGCCGGGCCCCAGCGGTGCCACTGGATGTGGCCGTCGCCGCACAGCGTCTGCAACGGCTGGGCCGCGGCCAGCAGCCGCGGGATCGGATCGGGAAGGACGGACGACATCGCCAACTTATACCGCCGGCGGCTTTTCATGTCCCTGTCACCCTGGCTCGCGAGCATGCCGGCTTCCCTGTTGCAACGGTATGGAGCTTCGATGACGATGTGGCGCAAGGGCCTGACGGCCATGGCGGTGGCGGCCCTGGTGGCGGGCTGCGGCGGTTCCGGCGACGACGGCCAGCCGCTGGAGCTGACCATCCTGCACATCAACGACCACCACTCCACGCTGGAGAGCCGGAGCAAGACGCTCAAGCTGCCGGCCGGCGGCGCCACGCCCGAGGACGTGGCGGTGGACGCCGGCGGCTTCCCGCGCGTGGCGGCCGCCATCGCCGCGCTGGCCGCGCAGTCGCCCAACGTGCTCAAGCTGCACGCCGGCGACGCGCTGACGGGCACGCTGTACTTCAACCGCGCGGGCGCCGACGGCGAGGCCGATGCGGCGATGATGAACACCGTCTGCTTCGACGCCTTCACGCTGGGCAACCACGAATTCGACAAGGGCGACGGCGGCCTCAAGGGCTTCCTGGACCTTCTGCACGCGGGCAGCTGCAAGACGCCGGTGCTGAGCGCCAACGTCCGGTTCGGCGCTGGCTCGGCCCTGAACGCGAGCCGCGCCCCGGGCCTCGTGCGCCCGTCCGCCGTGCTCGAGCGCGGCGGCCAGAAGATCGGCCTGGTCGGCCTGACCATCGCCGGCAAGACCAAGGCCTCGTCCAGCCCCGATGCCGACACCACCTTCGAGGACGAGGCCGTGGCCGCGCAGCGCGAGATCGACAGGCTGCGCGCGCAAGGCATCGACAAGATCATCGTCATGAGCCACATCGGCTACCAGTACGACCAGCAGGTCGTCGCCAGGCTGTCGGGCGTGGACGTGGTCGTGGGCGGCGATTCGCACACGCTGCTGGGCCCGGAGGCACTCGCCACGACCGGCGTGGGCACGCCCGGCGGCGCCTACCCCACGCGCCTGGTGGACAGGGACGGCAGGAACGTCTGCCTGGTCCAGGCCTGGGAATACGCGCAGGTGGTCGGCGAGCTCAAGGTCCGCTTCGACGCCAAGGGCGAGGTCACCCACTGCAGCGGCACGCCGCACGTGCTGATCGGCGACGACTACACCGTGGGCGGCCAGGCCGCCACCGAGGCCCAGCGCACGGCCATCGCGGCCAGCGTCGCGGCCACGGGCTTCCTGCGCGTGACGGCGCCGCAGGCCGCGGCCACGGCCGTGCTGCAGCCGTTCAAGGACAGGGTGGCGGTGTTCAACCGAACCCAGGTGGCGGTGGCGCCGGTCGAACTGTGCTCGCGCCGCGTGCCGGGCGGACCGGGCTCGGTCGACTACGGCCGCTCCGGCGCGGACTGCAACGCCGAGGGCAGCGTGAGCGTGCGCGGCGGCGACATCCAGCAGCTCGTGGCCCAGGCCTACCTGGAGGTCGCGAACGCGCACTACGGCGGCGCCGACATCACGCTGCAGAGCGGCGGCGGCGTGCGCATCCCGCTGCGGGGCACGGTGACGGCGGCGCAGGCGATCCAGGTGCTGCCCTTCGGCAACATGCTGTTCCGCCTGGAGGTGACGGGCCAGGAGGTCAAGAGCATGCTGGAGGACGGCCTGGAAGCCGTCTTCGGCACCGGTGGCACGAGCGGCCCCTACCCCTACACCGGCGGCCTGCGCTTCGACGTGAACGTGCCGGCCGGCTTCGGCAACCGCGTCGGCGGCATCGAGGTCCGCGACAGCGCCACCGGCGACTGGGTGGCGCTGGACCCGGCCAGGACCTACAGGCTGTTCGTGCTGAGCTTCAACGCCACGGGCGGCGACGGCTACCGGACGCTGGCCGCCGTGCCGGCCGCGCGCCGCCTGGACATCGGCGCGCTCGACGCCGACGCGTTCTTCAGCTACATTGAAGGCTTGGCCAAGGACGCCACGACCGGCCTGCCCGTGCTGGGCCGGCTGCCGCACGACCTGTACAGCACCAAGTCGTTCACCGGCCCGAACCCCTAGGCAACATTCCCCGAGCCGCTTCGCCGCTCCCCCTTTTCGCTGCGCGAGGGGGCACGTCCAGCGATGTCTGGCCGCGCCCGCCCCGCGGATGGATGCCGCCGGCAGGGCCTGCCCCACGGCCGCCTGGCCCGCCGGGATGCGACGGGTGCCGTGCCCCCGCCAGCCGCTGCGGTGCGTCAGCCGGCCGGCAGCCGGCGCGTGAACGCCCCGCAGGGCGCGGCACGGGTGTCCCCGAGCGCCTCCCGTGCACGCGGGCGATGCCCAGGCGCAGGCCGTCCGCGCCGGCGTGGGACGGGCCGGACGGTGCGATCGGAGGCAGCAGCAGGCATCCGCCAATCATGCCCAGGCGGGCGCCGCCGCGCCGCCGCGCAGCTGCCGCCGGCAGGCGATCCAGGCCGCTGCCGCCATGGCCGGCACGGACGCGGCCCAGGCCAGGCCCAGCCCCGGCGGCAGCGGCTGCGCCTGCGGCCACAGGACGATGCAGCTCGGCACCGCGGCCAGCAGCAGCACGGCGCCCAGGGCGCGGCGCCACAGCGCCGGGCGGCCGGCCCAGGCCCACAGCGCCGCCAGCACCCCGGCCGGCAGCAGCAGCGCGGCCCAGGCCGCCAGCCACGGCAGCCAGGCCGGGCCGACCTCGTGGCGCAGCAGCACCACGGCGCCGATGCCCAGCGCCAGCAGGCCGATCCGCTCCAGCAGCACGGACAGCGTGAGCCGCCACAGGTGGTGCGCCAGCCCCGCCGGATGCGGCGCCACCGCCGGCGACAGCAGCAGCTCGCCCAGCACGGCGCCGCGCTGCCGCCGCAGCCGGTCCAGCTGGCGGGCCGGCGCGGTCGCCAGAAACAGCAGCAGCCATGCCGCGATCCACAGCCAGAGCACGTTGTCGCGCCGCACCGTCACCAGCACGCCGGCCACGCCGGCGGCCGTCAGCAGGGCCTGCCCCCAGCGCCCGTCCAGCATCCGCTGCTGCCGGAAGGTCTGGAACGCCGGCCCCAGCATGCCGGCCAGCGCGTCGGCCCCGGCGGAGACGGCTGGCCCCTGGCGCGCCGGCCGGTCGGCGCCCGGCCGCGCCAGCAGCAGCGGCAGGCGCGACAGCGGCGTGCGCAGCAGCACGGCCGCGGGCGACCAGCCGGCCCGGTGCGCCCACGCGGCCGACGCACGCCAGAGCCCCCAAGCCGCGGCCAGGCAGCCGGCGCCGAGGCCCCAGGCCAGCCAGCCGTCCAGCAGGACCGGCGGCACATGTCCGCCGAGCTGCAGCAGCTGCAGCGTCGCCAGCAGCAGCAGTCCGCCGCCCAGCCACGGCAGCGGCAGGTGCAGCGCCAGCAGGGCCAGCGTGGCGCCGCGCCACGCGGCCGCCGCCAGCGCAGCGATGTCGGCACCGGCCGGCGCCCACAGCACGAGCGCCAGCAGCGGCGCGCCCACGCTGCACAGCAGCTGCAGCAGCATGCCGGCCGCCCACAGGCGCGCGGCGCCCGGCAGGCACGCGGCGCGCGCGTCCGCCGCCAGCGCGTGGCTGCGCGGGCCCCAGCGCAGGCACCAGAACGCGGCCACCAGCGTCCAACCCTGGCCCCACAGGCGCTGGCCTGCCGGGCCGCCGAGGCCGTGCCCGATCCAGGCCGCCAGGCCGAACAGGGCCACGAACCCGCCCACGCTGGCCACCAGGCGCCAGCCGCCCGGCAGCATGGCCTGCAGCGCGCGCCTCATCCCGCCAGCTCCACGAACAAGTCCTCCAGCCCGAGCGCGTGCAGCTGCGCCGCGGCCGGCAGCGCCTCGCGCAGGCGCGCCGGCTCGCCCCGCAGCAGCAGGCTCCAGCCGCCGTCGTCGAGCCGCCGCCGCGCCAGTTCGCCCGGCAACGGCTGCGGCGGCAGCGGCGCGCCGGCCGGCAGCCAGGCGCGGCGCACGCCGTCCTTCAGCGCGTCCAGGCTCTCGTGCAGCAGCAGCCGGCCGCCGTGCAGCACGGCCACGTGCGAGGCCACCCGCTCCAGGTCCGACAGGATGTGGCTGGAGAACAGCACCGTGCTGCCGTGCTCCAGCACGCCGTCGACGATCTCGCGCAGCAGCGCGCGGCGCGCCACCGGGTCCAGCGCGGCGGCCGGCTCGTCCAGCACCAGCAGGTCCGGGCGCGGCGCCAGCGCGCGGACGATGGCCACCTGCTGGCGCTGGCCGGGCGAGAGCTCGCGCAGCCACCGGTCCCGGTGCAGGCCCCAGCGCTGCAGCAGCTGCGCCGCCAGGCCGTGGTCCCAGCGCGGGTACAGGCCGGCCACGAAGTCCAGCATGGCGCCCACGCGCATCCAGCCGAAGCTGTCGGGCCGCTGCGCCACGTAGCCCAGGCGCGCCTTCTCGGCATCGCCCAGGCGCTGCGACGGCCGGCCGAGCAGCCAGGCCTCGCCCTGGTCGGGCCGCTGCAGGCCCAGCAGGCATTCGATCAGCGTGGTCTTGCCGGCGCCGTTGCGGCCGGCCAGGCCGACGACGCTGCCGGGCGCGACCTGCAGCGCCACCCCGTCCAGCACCCGCCGGCCGCCGAACCCGCGCACCAGCCCCCGCGCGCCGAGCACCGGCTGCGCCACCCCCTCCACCTGCTCCACCATCGCCTGCGTCATGCCTCGCCTCCTTCCATGACCGACCGCAGCGCGGCCGCCACCTGTTCCGCATCCAGCCCCAGCTCGCGCGCCTGGCGCGCCAGCGCGCGCAGCGCCGGCTCCAGCGCCTGCAGCCGCGCGCCGGCACTGCGCGCCGCGCGGGCCTGCGCGGCCACCACCATGCCGACGCCGCGCCGGCGCTCCAGCACGCCCTGCTCCTGCAGCAGCGCATAGGCCTTGGACACCGTCATCGGGTTGACCGCATGCGCGGCCGCCACCTCGCGCACCGAGGGCAGCTGCGTGCCCGGCGGCCACTGCCGCGCGGCGACCAGGCGCGTGACCTGGCCGACGATCTGCCGGTAGATCGGGTCGGGGGCGCCGGGATCGATGTGCAGCGACAGGCCATCCATGTGTATCACTATACCAATACACATAGCGCGCCGGCGGGCCAGCGCCAGGCGGTGTCGCTCAGCCCGCCGGCCGTGCGGGAGCGGCCTGGCCAGCCAGGCCGGTGCGCTGCGGCGCCATCCAGGCAGCCCCGGGGCCCGGTCGGTGCGCTGCGCGGGCGGCGCCAGGTCGGGCAGCCAGCCGGCCGCACGCGCAGGGGGCCCGGGAGCAGTGGCGCGAGGCCCTGGCAGGCGCAGGGGGCACTGGCTGGCGCCAGGGGGCCCTGGCTTGGCGCGAGGCCCGCAGTGGCGCGGGCCCGGGCCGCGGCGCGCGGCTACTGGCGCGCGGTGCGCACGTTGGCCGGCACGGCGCCGGGGTGGCTGGTGCGCCAGGGGTTGATGTCCAGCCCGCCGCGCCGGGTGTAGCGCGCGTACACGCTCAGCTTGACCGGCCGGCAGCGGCGCCAGATGTCCATGAAGATGCGCTCCACGCACTGCTCGTGGAACTCGTTGTGGTTGCGGAAGCTGACGATGTAGCGCAGCAGGCCGGCCTGGTCGATCTGGGGGCCGGAATAGGCGATCTGCACGCTGCCCCAGTCGGGCTGGCCGGTCACCAGGCAGTTGCTCTTGAGCAGGCCGGAGGTCAGCACCTCGCTGACGGGCTGCTCGTCGAAGCTGGCGCGCAGCAGCTCGGGCGCCGGCTGGTACTGGCTGCAGTCCAGGTCCAGCCGGTCCAGGCTCAGGCCGTCCAGCTCCTGGATCGGCTGCCGGTCGAACTGCTCGGGCCCGAGCAGCCGCACGCCGATCTTGGCCGGCGTGTCGCTGCCGCGCCAGACGGCCTCGGACAGGTCGGCCCGCAGCCGCGCGCGCACCGCCTCGGCGTCGTCGAACACGGTGTTCGAGAAGCTGCCCAGGTACAGCTTGAAGGACTTGCTCTCGACGATGTTGGGCGTCTCGCAGGGCACGGTGAAGTGCGCCAGCGCGATCTGCGGCTTGCCGCGCGGGTTCAGCCAGCTCAACTCGTAGGCGGTCCACAGGTCGGCGCCGAAGAACGGCGCGCGGCCGGCGACGCCGATCTCGGCGCGCTTGCCGGCGCGCGCGATCGGGAACAGCAGCGCGGGGTCGTACTGGTCGGCATAGGCGGAGGCCTTGCCGAGCGGGGAGTGTTCGGGGAGGTTCATCGGAATTCGTTCTGCCGCAGCCACTTGGTGGCGATCCATTTCTCGCCGACGACCACCGGCGAGCCGCCGTGCAGCGTGCGCGTGCTCGGGTGCGGCCGCTCGTAGCTGAAGAACACGGCGTTGCCGCGCTTGGGCGCGACCTCCAGCTGCGCGTCGGGAAACACGGTGCCGCCGCCGCCTTCGGGCTCGGCCAGGTACATCACCAGCGTGGCCACGCGCTGGCCGCCGCGGCGCAGGATCGTGGCCGTGCCGGGCTCGCCCGGGTCGAAGTAGTCGTAGTGCGGCTTGTACTCGGCGCCGGGGCCGTAGCGCAGCACCTGCAGGCCCTCGCCGTTCTGCACCGGCCAGCACAGCAGCCGGGCGATGCGCTCCTCGATACGGGCGATCAAGTCGGTCTCGGCGCGCTGGAAGAACATGCCGTCGCTGGTGCGGTCGACGTTGATCTCCTCGCCGCCGGTCTGGGTGGCGACCGTGCGCGAGCGCGCCATGCGCGGGCGCGCCAGGTCCACCAGCGCCTCGCATTCGTCGGCGGCCAGCAGGTCGCCGAACACCACGATGCGCGGACTGCGCTGCACGCTGATCACGTGCACACGGCGGTCGCCGGCATCCAGGTACAGCGGCGAGCCTTCCAGGTCGGGCTCGGGCACGGCGCTGGCCGGCGGCAGGCTGGTGGCCTGGCGCGCCTGGTCCAGGTGGGCGCGCAGCGTGGTCTCCATGGCCTGCGCGGCCAGGGCCTCGTCCCAGCCGGCATCGCACATGGACTTGAGCAGCACTTCGGGCGCATGGCCGGCCTGGGCCTGCTCGACGATCCACTGCCGCAGCTGCGGCGTGACGGCTTGTTGTGCGTTGGCGGACATGCGGCTCCTTCGCGGATCGGAAATGGCCTTGGCCGGACTGGCTTCAGCCGGGATGGCCTTGGCCGGACCGGCGTCAGCCGGGATGGCTTCAGGCGGACTGGCGTCAGCCGGGATGGCCTTGGCCGGACTGGCGTCAGCGGGACTGGCTTCAGACGAACTGGCTCCAAGCAGACTGGCCTTATACGCAACAGCTTCGAACGGACCGGCTTTGGCCGGCCGCAGCGTCTTCATCCAGCCCGGCGCCGGAACACCAGGCGGTCCGGCTCCGAGGCCTGCTCGTCGTAGGCGTAGCCCTCCAGGTCGAAGCTCCGGAGCCCGGCCGGCGTGGCCACGCGGTGGCGGATCGCATGGCGCGCCATCAGGCCGCGCGCACGCTTGGCGAAGAAGCTGACGACCTTGTAGCGGCCCCCTTTGTACTCCTCGAACTGGCATTCGACCACCCGCGCGCGCAAGGCCTTGCGGTCCACGGCCTTGAAATACTCCTGCGAGGCCAGGTTCACGACGACGGGCTGGCGGTCGCCGGCCAGCTCGCCGTCCAGGTATTCGGCGATGTGGCTGCCCCAGTACTGGTACAGGTTGGCGCCGTGCGGGGTCGCGAGCGCCGTGCCCATCTCCAGCCGGTAGGGCTGCATGCGGTCCAGCGGGCGCAGCACGCCGTACAGGCCCGAGAGGATGCGCAGGTGCCGCTGCGCCCACTGCAGGTCGGCGGCCGACAGGCTGCGCGCGTCCAGGCCGCCGTAGACGTCGCCGTCGAAGGCCAGCACGGCCTGGCGCGCGTTACGAGCCGTGGCGCGGGGGCTCCAGGCCTGGTAGCGCGCCACGTTCAGCGCGGCCAGCCGGTCGGACAGGTGCATCAGATCGGCGATCTGCTGCGGCGACTGCCCGCGCAGCACCTCGATCAGCGCGCGCGCCTGCGCGGGAAACAGCAGGCCGGTGTGCGGCAGGTCGTCGGCGACGGGGGTCTCGTAGTCCAGGGACTTGGCGGGGGACAGCAGGAACAGCATGCGCGCGGGCGAAAACGAAGCCGGAAATTATCCGGCAGGCCGTTCACGCCAGTCCCAGCAGCCGCATCGCGTTGCCCTTGAGCAGCCCGGGCATCACCTCGGGCTTGAACCCTGCCTCCTCCGAATCCTTGAGCCAGCGGTCCGGCGAGATCAGCGGCCAGTCGCTGGCGAACAGCACGCGGTCCTTCAGCAGCGAGTTGGCGTACTGCACCAGTTGCTTGGGGAAGTACCTGGGGCTCCAGCCCGACAGGTCGATCCACACGTTGGGCTTGTGCGTGGCCACCGACAGCGCCTCGTCCTGCCACGGGAAGCTCGGGTGCGCCATGACGATCTGCATGTCCGGGAAGTCGATCGCCACGTCGTCCAGGTGCATCGGGTTGCTGTACTCCAGCCGCAGGCCGCCGCCGCAGCGCATGCCCGAGCCGATGCCGCTGTGGCCGGTGTGGAAGATGGCCGGCAGCCGGTGCTCGGCGATCACCTCGTAGATCGGCCAGGCCATGCGGTCGTAGGGGTGGAAGCCCTGCACCGTCGGGTGGAACTTGAAGCCCTTGACGCCGTGCTCCTCGACCAGCCGGCGTGCCTCGCGCGCGCCCATCTTGCCCTTGTGCGGGTCGATGCTGGCGAAGGCGATCATGATGTCGGAGTTCTTCTGCGCGGCCTCGGCGATCTCCTCGTTCGGGATGCGGCGGCGGCCCAGGTTGGACTCGCTGTCCACGCCGAACATCACGAAGCCGATGCGGCGCTCGCGGTAGTAGTCGATGCTCTCCTGGATGGTCGGCCGGCGGCTGGAGCGGAAGTACTTGTCGGCGGCACGGTCGTACTCCTCGCCGTAGCTGTCGAAAGGGTTCCAGCAACTCACCTCGGCATGGGTGTGGGTGTCGATGGCGATCAGGTTGGTGCAGTCCACGCAGGTCTCCGGTCTAGGGAAAGTACTAGGGATCAAGCCGCGCCGGGCGTCTTGATTTGGTTATTTTTCATAACCATAATCGATCCACCTTCAGGACGCAATCATGACCTATCCCGACCTCTCCCTCGAACGCCAGGACGACATCGCCATCGTGCGGCTGGAACGTGCCGCCAAGCGCAACGCGCTGAACGACGGCCTGATCCTGGCGCTGCGCGACACCTTCCAGAACCTGCCCGAGGGCGTGCGCGCCGTGGTGGTGGACGGCGCCGGCGAGCACTTCTGCGCGGGGCTGGACCTGTCCGAGCTGACCGAGCGCGACGCCGGCCAGGGCCTGATGCATTCGCGCATGTGGCACCAGGCGCTGGACGGCCTGCAGTTCGGCCCGGTGCCGGTGGTCGCGGCGCTGCACGGCGCGGTGGTCGGCGGCGGGCTGGAGCTGGCCTGCGCCTGCCACATCCGCGTGGCCGACAGCACCACCTTCTACGCGCTGCCCGAGGGCTCGCGCGGCATCTTCGTCGGCGGCGGCGGCTCGGTGCGCATCCCCAAGCTGGTCGGCGTGGCGCGCATGACCGACATGATGATGACCGGCCGCGTCTACAAGGCCGAGGAAGGCGAGCGCGCCGGCTTCGCGCAGTACCTGGTGCCCGCGGGCCAGGCGACGGCCAAGGCGGTGGAGCTGGCCAGGCGCATCGCCGGCAACGCGCCGCTGACCAACTACGCGCTGATGCACGCGCTGCCGCGCATCGCCGAGCAGCCGGCCGACCACGGCCTGTTCACCGAGGCGCTGATGGCCGGCATCGCGCAGAACGCACCGGCCGCCAAGGAACGCCTGCGCGACTTCCTGGAAGGCCGCGCCGCCAAGGTTTCCAGGGACTGACGACACCCCCCACCTTTTCCGGAGGAAGACATGACGCAACCGAACCAGGCCGCCGCCGGCGGCCCGGGCGCTGCTGCGCCCCGCTACCGGCCGATGGCCTACGGCGTCACGCGCGGCGTGCTGCGCCAGGGCGCCGACGACGTGCGCTACCTGACGGCCGACCGCCCGCTGCCGCACTACGCGCACTGCATGAACGACCGCCTGGTGCACTGGGCCGCCGTGGCGCCTGAGCGCACCTTCATGGCCCAGCGCGAGCGCCTGGCCGACGGCAGCCGCGGCGACTGGATCCGCCTGGGCTACGGCGAGTTCCTGGCCAGGGCCCGCGCGATCGCCCAGGCGCTGCTGCAGCATGGCCTGTCGGACGAGCGGCCCGTCGCCATCCTGGCCGAGAACGGCCTGGACCATGCGCTGGTGGCCTTTGGCTGCCTGCTGATCGGCGTGCCGCACTGCCCGGTGTCCACGCCCTACGCGCTGGTCAGCAAGGACTACGACAAGCTGCGCCACGTGATGCGGACGCTGACGCCGGGCCTGGTGTTCGCGGCCGACGCGCGCTTCGGCCCCGCCATCGCCGCCACCGTGCCGGCCGACGTGCCGGTGGTGCTGGGCGCGGGCAGCCTGCCGGACCGCGCCACCATCGCGCTGGCCGAGCTGCTGGCGACCCCGCCCACGCAGGCGGTGGACCAGGCCATGCACCGCGTGCACCCCGGCACGATCACCAAGTTCCTGTTCACCTCGGGCTCGACCAAGAACCCCAAGGCGGTCGTCAACACGCACCGCATGTGGTGCGCCAACCAGCAGCAGCTGCGCTCGGGCATCCCGGTCCTCGCGGAGCGGCTGGAGGACGGCTGCGGCCCGGTGCTGGTGGACTGGCTGCCCTGGAACCACACCTTCGGCGGCAACCACAACGTGGGCATCGTGCTGGACAACGGCGGCACGCTGTACATCGACGAGGGCAAGCCGACGCCGGCCGGCATCGCCGAAACGCTGCGCAACCTGCGCGAGATCGCGCCGACGATCTACTTCAACGTGCCGACCGGCTTCGAGGCCATCGCCGACGCGATGGAGACCGACGCGGTGCTGCGCCGCAACCTGCTGTCGCGCTGCCGGCTGTTCTACTACGCCGGCGCCGCGCTGCCGCAGGCCGTGTGGGACAAGCTGTACCGCGTGGCCGAGGCCGAGGTCGGCGAGCGCATCGTGATGGGCACCGGCCTGGGCATGACCGAATCGGCCCCGTTCGCGCTGTGCGTGACGCGCCCGGACGTGGTGACCGGCGAGCTGGGCCTGCCGGCGCTGGGGCTGGAGGTCAAGCTGGTGCCGGCCGATGGCAAGACCGAGGTGCGCTACCGCGGCCCCAACATCACGCCGGGCTACTGGCGCCTGCCCGAGGAGACGCACGAAGCCTTCGACGAGGAAGGCTTCTTCTGCAGCGGCGACGCGGTGGAGTGGATCGACCCGCAGGACATCCACCTGGGCCTGCGCTTCGACGGCCGCATCGCCGAGGACTTCAAGCTCGCCACCGGCACCTTCGTCAGCGTGGGCCCGCTGCGCGCCAAGGTCACCGGCTTCGGCGCGCCCTACGTGCAGGACGTGGTGCTGACCGGCCTGAACCTGAAGGAGGTCGGCGCGCTGATCTTCCCGACCCAGGCGGTGCGCGAGCTGGCCGGCCTGCCGGCCGCGGCGCCGCAGGCCGAGGTGCTGGCGCACCCGGAGGTGCAGGCGCACTTCCAGCGCGTGGTCGACCGCCTGGCGGCCGACGCCACCGGCAGCGCCAACCGCATCGCGCGCGCCGTGCTGGTGGCCGAGCCGCCGTCCATCGACCTGGGCGAGGTGACCGACAAGGGCTCGATCAACCAGCGCGCCGTGCTCAAGCACCGCGCCGCCGTGGTCGAGGCCCTGCACGCCGGCACGCTGCCGCACATCCTGCAACCGCAGTTCGTCTGACACCCACAAGGAACGACACATGAAGATCGAAGGACAGGCCGCCCTCGTGACCGGCGGCGCATCGGGCCTGGGCGAGGCCACCGCGCGCGAACTGGCGCGCCTGGGCGCCAGGGTCGCCGTGCTGGACCGCAACCTGGCGCAGGCGCAGCAGGTCGCGGCCGGCATCGGCGGCATCGCCTGCGCCTGCGACATCACGGACGCCGCCAGCGTCGAGGCCGCGCTGGCCGCCGCCGAGGCCGCGCACGGCCCGGCCCGCATCCTGATGAACGTAGCCGGCATCGGCTCGGCCAAGCGCGTCGTCGGCAAGGACGGCCGGGCCGCGCCGCTGGAGGACTTCGCCCGCGTGATCACCGTCAACCTGGTCGGCACCTACAACATGAGCCGGCTGTTCGCGGCCCGCTGCGCCGCGCTGGAACCGCTGGACGGCGGCGAGCGCGGCGTGATGATGTTCACCGCCTCCGTGGCGGCCTTCGACGGCCAGGTCGGCCAGCAGGCCTACAGCGCCTCCAAGGGCGGGCTGGTCGGCATGACGCTGCCGATGGCGCGCGACCTCGCGCAGCACGGCATCCGCGTCTGCACGGTGGCGCCCGGCATCTTCGCCACGCCGCTGCTGCTGGAGCTGCCGGAGGCGGTGCAGGCCTCGCTGGCGGCCTCCATCCCGTTCCCGCCGCGGCTGGGCAAGCCGTCGGAATTCGCCGAGCTGGCCTGCCACATCGTCACCAACGGCCACCTGAACGGCGAAGTGATCCGCCTGGACGGCGCCCTGCGCATGGCGCCGCGCTGACCCCTTTTCCCCCGATCCATCCCCCGGAGACACCCCATGCAACACCGTCGCCATTTCCTGCAGACCCTGGGCAGCGCCGCCGCCCTGGGCGCCCTGTCCCCGCTGTCCGCGCTCGCCCAGGCGCTGGACCAGGTCAAGATCATGTACGGCTTTCCGGCCGGCAGCGCCGGCGACAGCGTGGCCCGCCGCGTGGCCGAGAAGCTGGGCGGCACGCCCTACAGCAAGAACCCCGGCTACGTGGAGAACAAGGCCGGCGCCGGCGGCCGCATCGCGGTGGAGAGCCTGAAGGCTTCGCCGGCCGACGGCTCGGTGCTGGCGCTGGCGCCGGTGTCGGCGCTGGCCGTCTACCCCTACATCTATCCCAAGCTCAGCTACAAGCCCGAGGAGGTGACCCAGGTCTCCATCGGCGCCATCATGTTCCACGGCCTGGCGGTGGGCCCGGCCGTGCCGGCCGAGGTCAGGACGCTGAAGGATTTCCTGGCCTGGGCCAAGGCCAACCCGGACCGCGCCAGCTACGGCACGCCGGGCGCCGGCTCGATGCCGCACCTGCTGGGCGCGCTGCTGGGCATCCGCTCCGGCGTGGACCTCAAGCACGTGCCCTACCGCGGCACCGTGCCCAGCATCACGGACCTCGTGGGCGGCCAGATCGCCGCCGCGGTGAACCCCAGCGGCGACTACCTGCAGTACATGAAGAACGGCCGCGTGCGCGTGCTGGCGACCTCGGGCCGGCGCCGCTCGCCGTTCCTGCCGGACGTGCCGACCTTCACCGAGCTGGGCTTTCCCGACGTAACCTCCGAGGAATGGTTCGGCTTCTACGCGCCGGCCCGCACGCCGGCCGCCACCATCGCCACGGCCAACGCCGCCATCACCGCCGCGCTGAAGGACAAGACCGTGATCGACTCGCTGGCCATCGTCGGCCTGCTCGCGCACGGCAGCACGCCGCAGGAGATGGCGGCCGACCAGAAGGCCGAGTACGAGCGCTGGGGCCCGCTGGTCAAGCAGATCGGCTTCACGGCCGAGTCCTGAACGCGCCGCCGGAGGAGGAGACGACATGACGATGAAGACAAGCCTCGCGGCCCTGGCGCCGGCGCTGCTGCTGGCCGCCTGCGGCGGCTCGGACGACGGGCTGCCCCAGCTGTCGGCGGCCCAGCCGGCCACGCTGCGGTCCTGCGCCGACCTGGCCGGCCGGATCGCGTTCGCCGACACCACCATCACCGGCGCCGAGGAAGTGGCCGCCGGCACCCTCACGGTGGCCGGCCGCGGCGTGGCCGCCCACTGCCGCGTGACCGGCCGCATGTTCGAGCGCATCGGCGCCGTGGACGGGCAGCCCTACGCGATCGGCTTCGAGATGCGCCTGCCGGTGGACTGGAACGGCCGCTTCTTCTACCAGGCCAACGGCGGGCTGGACGGCAGCGTCGGCACCGCCAGCGGCGGCATCGGCGGCGGCGGTCCGCTCAGCAACGCGCTGGACAAGGGCTTCGCCGTGCTGAGCTCGGACGCCGGCCACGCCGGCAGCCTGGGCCCGTTCTTCGGCCTGGACCCGCAGGCCCGGCTGGACTACGGTTACCAGGCCGTGGGCAAGCTCACGCCGATGGCCAAGAGCGCGATCCAGGCCGCCTACGGCAAGGCGCCGGACCGCTCCTACCTGGGCGGCTGCTCCAACGGCGGCCGCCACGCGATGGTCGCCGCCGCGCGCTACGCCGACCAGTACGACGGCATCCTCGCCGGCAACCCCGGCACGCGCCTGCCGCGGGCGGCGATCGCCAACATCGCCGGCGCCCAGGCCTACGCGGCCCTGGCCACCACCGCCGGCGACCCGGCGACCGGCTTCACGCTGGCCGAGCGCCGGCTGGTGGCGCAGGCCGTGCTCGCCCGCTGCGACGCGCTGGACGGCGTCGCCGACGGCCTGGTGCAGGACAACGCCGCCTGCCAGGCCGCGTTCGATCTGGCGCGCGACGTGCCGACCTGCAGCGGCGCGCGCGACGGCAGCTGCCTGAGCGCGGCCCAGAAGAGCACGATCGCCGCGCTGTTCAGCGGCGCGACCACCGGCACGGGCGAGAAGATCTACGCCAGCTTCCCGTACGACGCCGGCCTGGACACCGGCGGCTGGGCGGCCTGGAAGTTCAGCAACTCGCTGAACCTGGACAGCGGCGCCGTCGCCTTCGTCTGGCAGGTGCCGCCGGCGGCCCGCGCCGGCTTCGACGGCCCGGCCTTCGCCCTGGCCGGCAGCGTGGACGACATGCTGGCCAAGGTGCAGGCCACCAGCGACCTCTACACCGAAAGCGCGCTGTCGTTCATGCTGCCGCCGGACTATGGCCGGCTGCCGGCGCTGAAGCAGCGCGGCGCCAAGCTGATGGTCTACCACGGCACGGCCGACCCGATCTTCTCCAGCGACGACACGCTCGACTGGTACCGCACGCTGCAGCGCAACAACCTGGACGACGCCAGCAGCTTCGCGCGGCTGTACCTCGTGCCCGGCATGAACCACTGCAGCGGCGGCCCGTCCACCGACCAGTTCGACATGCTGGCGGCGCTGGTGGACTGGGTCGAGCAAGGCCGGGCGCCGGACCGCGTGATCGCCGGCGCGCGCGGCGCCGGCAATGCCGGCGGGGCCAACGCCGACGTGCCGGCCGACTGGGCGGCCGACCGCACCCGGCCGCTGTGCCCATACCCGCTGGTCGCCCGCTACGACGGCAGCGGCGACCCCGAACGCGCGTCCAGCTTCCGCTGCCGCTGATCCTCCTCCTTCCCGCCCACCTCCTGCCGCACGCCGATGGACTACCGCCCCCGCCCCGACGACACCCTGTTCCTGCTGCGCGACGTGCTCGGCGCGGGCGCGCAGCTGCGCCGGCTGCCGCCGTTCGGCGAGGTGGACGACGCGCTGCTGGCCCAGGTGCTGGAGGAGGCCGGCCGCTTCGTGGCCGAGGTCATCGCGCCGCTGAACCGCCCCGGCGACGAGGCCGGCTGCCGCTGGGAGGCCGGCGCAGTGGCCACGCCGCCGGGCTTCGCGGCCGCCTACCGCGCGTTCCGCGAAGCCGGCTGGCCGGCGCTGTCGGCCGACCCGGAGCACGGCGGCCAGGGCCTGCCGGCGGTGCTGGAGGCGGTGCTGTACGAGTGGATGGCGGGCGCCAACCACGCCTTCCTGATGGCGCCGGGCCTGCTGCACGGCGCCTACGACTGCCTGCGCCACCACGGCAGCGCCGAGCTCCAGGCCCGCTACCTCGGCCGGCTCGCCAGCGGCGAATGGCTGCCGACGATGGCGCTGACCGAGCCCCAGGCCGGCAGCGACCTGGGCCTGGTGCGCACGCGCGCCGTGCCGCAGGCCGACGGCAGCCTGCGCGTGGACGGCGGCAAGATCTTCATCTCCGCCGGCGAGCACGACCTGACCGAGAACATCGTGCACCTGGTGCTGTGCCGGCTGCCGGACGCCGCGCCCGGCCCCAAGGGCCTGTCGCTGGCGCTGGTGCCCAAGGTGCTGCCCGACGGCCGCCGCAACGCGGTGGCCTGCGAGCGCGTCGAGCAGAAGATGGGCCTGCACGGCAGCCCGACCTGCGCGATGCGCTTCGACGGCGCCACCGGCTGGCTGGTCGGCGAGCCGCACCGCGGCCTGGCGGCGATGTTCGTGATGATGAACGCCGCGCGCATGCAGGTCGCGCTGCAGGGCATCGGCCACCTGGATGCCGCCTGGCAGCAGGCCGACGCCTACGCGGCCGAGCGCCGGCAGATGCGCGCGCCCGGCGCCAGCGGCGGCGCGCCCAGCGCCATCGCCGAGCACCCGGCCATCGCCCGCATCCTGGACACCCAGCGCGGCTGGGTCGACGGCGCGCGCCTGCTCGCCTACCGCACCGGCGTGCTGCTGGACGTGGCGCGCCATGCCGGCGACGCCCAGGCCCGCGACCGGGCGCAGCGCTGGTGCGCGCTGGTCAC
Source organism: Pseudorhodoferax sp. (assembly GCF_047601025.1). NCBI lineage: Bacteria > Pseudomonadati > Pseudomonadota > Betaproteobacteria > Burkholderiales > Comamonadaceae > Pseudorhodoferax > Pseudorhodoferax sp. Next base: position 2,768,495 of record NZ_JASGJZ010000001.1, on the reverse strand, counting down.
GCCGGTGCTCAAGGCCGCCTGCACACAGCAGGGCTTCGACGGCGCCAGCGCCTGCCTGCAGGTCTTCGGCGGGCATGGCTACATCCGCGAATGGGGCGTGGAGCAGCACCTGCGCGACGTGCGCGTGGCCATGCTCTACGAGGGCACGAACGAGATCCAGGCCATCGACCTGCTGGTGCGCAAGATCCTGCCCGACCGCGGCGCCGGCTTCTCGGCCGTGCTGCTGGAGCTGCGCGACGAGCTGGACGCCGCGCGCGAAGCCGACGCCGACGCCCAGCGCCGGCTGGCCCAGCTGCGCTACCTGGCCACCAGCGTGGCCGCCGCCGCGCCGGCGCGCGCGGCCCTGCCCTACGAGGTGGCCGACGACTTCCTGCGCACGGCCATGCTGGCGCTGACGGCCTGGGCCTGGGCCCGGATCGAGGCCGTGGCCGGCGGCGACCCGCGCTGGACGCGGCCGGCCGCCACCTGGCGCCGCCACGCGCTGCCCGAGTTCGACATGCGCCTGGCCATGGTCAAGCGCGCCTGCCAGGAAGCGGCGGGCGCCCCGCCCGGCTGAGGAACAATCGGGCGCCATGCCGCGCGCCCGTTCTCCCCTGCCCGCCCCCGCCGAGCCGCTGCCGGCCCCCGAGACGCTGGACACCAGCGTGCTGGAAGGCCTGGTCGGCTACAACGCGCGCCGCGCCGCGATCGCGATCGGCAACGTGTTCTTCGAGCGCATGGCGCCCTACGGCCTGAAGCAGCCCGACTTCTCGGTGCTGGCGCTGCTGGCGCACAACCCGGGCGCCACCTCGCGCCAGCTGTGCGCCACGCTGGACATCCTGCCGCCGAACTTCGTGAGCCTGATCGCCGCGCTGGACCGGCGCGGCCTGATCGAGCGCCGCCCGCACCCGCGCGACCGCCGCGCCGTCGGCCTGCACCTGACCGAGGCCGGCCGCGCGCTGGCGGCCGAGACCGAGAAGATCGTGATCGAGATGGAGAACGAGCTCGCCGGCCGCCTGACCGGGCGCGAGCGCGCCACGCTGCAGCGGCTGCTGCAGAAGTTCTACCTGGGCCGGGGCGAAGAACGCCCGGAACGGGGACGGACGCCCGCCTAAAATCGCCGCCTTCGCCTTCCCGCCCGCGGCGCCGCCCCGGCGCCGCCTCCCGTCTGGATTCCCCATGAGCGACACCCCCGAGCAACCGGGCCTGGCCGGCCTGTCCAAGTCCTTCGAACCCGCCGCCATCGAGGCCCGCTGGGGCCCCGAATGGGAGCGCCGCGGCTACGGCGCCGCCGGCGTGCGCGGCACGGGCGCGCCGCAGGCGGACGCGCCGGCGTTCGCGATCCAGTTGCCGCCGCCGAACGTGACCGGCACGCTGCACATGGGCCATGCGTTCAACCAGACCATCATGGACGCGCTGACGCGCTACCACCGCATGCGAGGCTTCAACACGGCCTGGGTGCCCGGCACGGACCACGCCGGCATCGCCACGCAGATCGTCGTGGAGCGCCAGCTGCAGGAGCAGGGCATCGGCCGCCACGACCTGGGCCGCCGCGACTTCGTGGCCAAGGTGTGGGAGTGGAAGCAGCACTCGGGCAACACCATCACCACGCAGATGCGCCGCATGGGCGACAGCGTGGACTGGAGCCGCGAGTACTTCACGATGGACGACAAGCTGTCCCGGGTCGTGACCGAGACCTTCGTGCGGCTGTACCGGCAGGGCCTGGTCTACCGCGGCAAGCGGCTGGTCAACTGGGACCCCAAGCTGCAGTCCGCGGTGTCGGACCTGGAGGTCGAGAGCGAGGAGCGGGACGGCTCGCTCTGGCACATCGCCTACCCGCTGACCGATGGTTCCGGCAGCCTGACGGTGGCGACCACGCGGCCCGAGACCATGCTCGGCGACGTGGCCGTGATGGTGCACCCCGAGGACGAGCGCTACCGGCACCTGGTCGGCCGGACCGTCACGCTGCCGCTGGTGGGCCGCGAGATCCCGGTCATCGCCGACGAGTACGTGGACAAGGCCTTCGGCACCGGCGTGGTCAAGGTCACGCCCGCGCACGACGTGAACGACTATGCCGTCGGCCAGCGCCACGGCCTGCCGATGCTCAGCGTGCTGACGCTGCAGGCGACCGTCAACGACGCGGCGCCCGAGAAATACCGCGGCATGGACCGATTCGCCGCGCGCAAGGCCATCGTGGCCGACCTGCAGGCCAGCGGCGCGCTGGTCGAGACGAAGAAGCACAGGCTCACGGTGCCCGTCTGCACCCGCACCGGCGAGATCGTCGAGCCGATGCTGACGGACCAGTGGTTCGTCGCCATGACCAAGGTGTCCGAGCAGGATCCGACCGGCAAGAGCATCGCCCAGAAGGCGATCGACGCCGTCAAGAGCGGCCAGGTGCGCTTCGTGCCCGAGAACTGGGTCAACACCTACGACCAGTGGATGAACAACATCCAAGACTGGTGCATCAGCCGCCAGCTCTGGTGGGGCCACCAGATCCCGGCCTGGTATGACGAGGACGGCAACGTGTACGTGGCCCGCAGCGAGGCCGAGGCCCAGGCGCAGGCGCCCGGCAGGACGCTGCGCCGCGACGAGGACGTGCTGGACACCTGGTACTCCTCGGCGCTGGTGCCCTTCAGCACCATGGGCTGGCCGGAGCAGACCGACGCGCCGACCGACGACTACAACCTGTACCTGCCCTCCACCGTGCTGGTGACGGGCTACGACATCATCTTCTTCTGGGTCGCCCGGATGATCATGATGACGACGCACTTCACCGGCCGCGTGCCGTTCCGCCACGTCTACATCCACGGCCTGGTGCGCGACGCGCAGGGCAAGAAGATGAGCAAGTCCGAGGGCAACGTGCTCGACCCGGTGGACCTGATCGACGGCATCGCGCTCGGCCCGCTGCTGGACAAGCGCACCACCGGCCTGCGCCGGCCCGAGACCGCGCCGCAGGTGCGCAAGAACACCGAGAAGGAGTTTCCCGAGGGCATCCCGGCCTACGGGGCCGACGCGCTGCGCTTCACCTTCGCGGCGCTGGCGTCCCTGGGCCGCAGCATCAACTTCGACAGCAAGCGCTGCGAGGGCTACCGCAACTTCTGCAACAAGCTCTGGAATGCCACGCGCTTCGTGCTGATGCACTGCGAAGGGCGCGACTGCGGCCTGGCGGCGCACGCCGAGGAGATGCACCGCTCCCCGGCCGACCGCTGGATCGCCTCCAGGCTGCAGCAGGTGCAGGCCGAGATCGCCCGGAGCTTCGCCGACTACCGGCTGGACAACGTGGCCAACGCGCTCTACGACTTCGTCTGGAACGAGTTCTGCGATTGGTACCTGGAGATCGCCAAGGTGCAGATCCAGCATGGCGGCGCGGCCGAACAGCGCGCCACGCGCCACACGCTGATCCGCACGCTGGAGGCCATCCTGCGGCTGGCGCACCCGGTCATCCCGTTCATCACGGAGGAGCTGTGGCAGAAGGTCGCCCCCGTCGCCGGGCTGGCCGGCCCGTCGGTCAGCGTGGCCGCATACCCCGAGGCCCGGCCCGACGGGGTCGACGAGGCCGCCCTGGCCCACGTGGCGCGGCTCAAGAGCGTGGTCGACGCCTGCCGCACCCTGCGCGGCGAGATGAACGTCTCCCCCGCCACGCGGCTGCCGCTGTACGTGGCCGGCGACGCCGCGTTCATGCGCGCGGCCGCGCCCGTGCTGCAGGCGCTGGGCAAGCTCAGCGAGGTCAGGGTCTTCGACGACGAGGCCGCCTGGCAGGCCGCCGCCCAGGCAGCGCCGGTGGCCGTGGTCGGCGAGGCCCGGCTGGCGCTGCACGTGGAGATCGACGTCGCGGCCGAGAAGACGCGCCTGTCCAAGGAGGTCGCGCGTATCGAGGCCGAACTCGCCAAGGCGCAGGGCAAGCTGTCCAATGCTGCCTTCACCGCCAAAGCGCCGCCGGCGGTGATCGAGCAGGAACGCACGCGCGTGGCCGATTTCTCCGCCACGTTACAGCGGCTTCACACCCAGCTTGTACGATTGGGTTGATACGGGCGGACCGCGCTGGATGGCATACGTGTTGCTTGAACGCCGGTACGCTGCTTCCCTGTGATCCATTGTCAGAAAGAGAGCATCCGGCCCATCATGTCCAGTTACCAGAAGACCGTCCACAAAGCCGTTTTCCCCGTCGCCGGCCTCGGCACCCGCTTCCTGCCGGCCACCAAGGCCCAGCCCAAGGAAATGCTGCCGGTGGTGGACAAGCCGCTGATCCAGTACGCCGTGGAAGAGGCCTATGCGGCCGGCATCCGCCAGATGATCTTCGTGACGGGCCGCAACAAGCGGGCCATCGAGGACCATTTCGACACCGCCTACGAACTGGAGGCCGAACTGGAGGCCGCCGGCAAGGAGGAACTGCTGGCGCTGGTGCGCAGCGTCGCGCCGGAAGACATGAACTGCTCCTTCGTGCGCCAGCCGCGCTCGCTGGGCCTGGGCCATGCCGTGCTGTGCGCCGAGCACCTGGTCGGCAACGAACCCTTCGGCGTGCTGCTGGCCGACGACCTGATGATCGGCCCGTCCGGCGGCAAGCCGGTGCTGGCGCAGATGACCGAGGCGTTCGGCCGCCTGGGCACGTCGCTGCTGGCGGTGCAGGAAGTGCCGCTGGAGCACGTGCGCCGCTACGGCATCGTCGCCGGCGAACCGGTCAAGCACATCGAGGGCGGCCGGCTGACGCGCGTAAGCCACATGGTCGAGAAGCCGGCGCCGGAGGACGCGCCCTCGCGCATGGGCGTGGCCGGCCGCTACATCCTCACACCGGCCGTGTTCAGCCATATCCGCAACCAGCCGCGCGGCGCCGGCGGCGAGATCCAGCTGACCGACGGCATCGCCGGCCTGCTGGCCACCGAGATCGTCCATGCCTTCCTGTACGAAGGCAAGCGCTTCGACTGCGGCAGCAAGCAGGGCTTCCTGGAAGCCACGGTGGAACTGGCGCTGCAGCACCCGGAAGTCAGCACCGGCTTCCGCGACTACCTCAAGACGCTGAAGGTCTGACCCCCGGCGCGCCAGCCTCAGCGCCGGCGCAGCACGTGGATGAATTCGCTGCCCACGGTCTCCTGCCTGACCAGTTCGTTGCCGGTCTGCCGGGCGAAGGCCTGGAAGTCGCGCAGCGAGCCGGCATCGGTGGCCACCACCTTCAGCAGCTGGCCGCTGTGCAGTTCGCCCAGCGCCTTCTTCGCCCGCAGGATCGGCAGCGGACAGTTCAGGCCACGGGTATCGATTTCCTTGTCGATGCTCAATCCGGTATCCATGGGTTCCTCGGTCAAGGTTCCAGGTATCGCGGCGTGATGCCGCGTGCGCGCAGCCACTCGGCCAGCGCCTGGCCGGTGCCGGCGCGCCAGCATTTCACGTCCTGCGGCGCGAACAGCTTGTAGTCCACCAGCTCGGGCGACAGCCGCACCTCGCCTTCGCAGACGGCGTGGTAGACGATGATCACCTGGTTCATGCGCTGGAAGTCGTAGACGCCGACCAGGTGCAGCGACGTGGCTTCCAGCGCCGTTTCCTCCTGGATCTCGCGCCTGATGCCGTCCTGCGGCGACTCGCCGGCCTCCATGAAGCCGGTGATCAGCGCGTACATCCGGTTCGTCCAGGCCGCGTTGCGGGCCAGCAGCACCCGGCCCTGGTATTCGACGATGGCGGCCAGCACCGGCGTGGGGTTGTTCCAGTGCGTGTAGCCGCAGGCCGGACAGCGCAGGCGTTCCTTGTCACCACCGTCCTCGGCCTGGGTGATCCACTGCAGCGGCGCGGCGCAGGCCGGGCAGAACCGGAAACCGTGGTCGCTCATGCCGGGAAGACGCCGGTGGACAGGTAGCGGTCGCCACGGTCGCAGACCACGAACACGATGGTCGCGTTCTCGACCTGCGCAGCGATCTGCTGCGCGACCCAGCAGGCGCCGGCCGCCGAGATGCCGGCGAAGATGCCCTCCTCACGCGCCAGCCGCCGGCACATCTCCTCGGCGTCGTCCTGCGCCACATAGACCAGTTCGTCGACCAGCGAAGCGTCGTAGATCGTCGGCAGGTATTCCTGCGGCCACTTGCGGATGCCCGGGATGCGCGAGCCCTCGCTGGGCTGCGCGCCGACCACGCGGACGGCCGGGTTCCGCTCCTTCAGGTAGCGCGCCACGCCGGTGATCGTGCCGGTCGTGCCCATGGCGCTGACGAAGTGCGTGATGCGGCCGGCAGTGGCGTCCCACAGCTCCGGACCGGTGGTCTCGTAGTGCACGCGCGGGTTGTCGGGGTTGGCGAACTGGTCGAGCACCCGGCCCTTGCCGTCGCGCTGCATCTGCTCGGCCAGGTCGCGCGCGTACTCCATGCCGCCGCTCTTGGGCGTCAGCAGCAGTTCCGCGCCGAAGGCCTTCATGGTCTGCGCGCGCTCGACAGACAGGTCCTCCGGCATGATCAGCAGCATGCGGTAGCCCTTGATCGCCGACGCCATCGCCAGCGCGATGCCGGTATTGCCCGACGTGGCCTCGATCAGCGTGTCGCCGGGCTTGATGTCGCCGCGCTCCTCGGCGCGCCGGATCATCGACACGGCCGGCCGGTCCTTGACCGAGCCGGCCGGGTTGTTGCCCTCGAGCTTGCCGAGGACCACGTTGCCGCGCGCGCCGTTCTCGGCCGCGCCGATGCGCTGCAGGGCGATGAGCGGCGTGCGGCCGATGGTGTCTTCGATCGTCGGGTAGTCCATGGTGGCACTGTGCCATAATTTCCGGCTCCCTTTGCATGCCATGGCCGGGTGGTTCCTGGCAAGCAACGGCAGGTAGCTGAAGTAGCATCGCGTCATGCCCGAGTGGTGAAATTGGTAGACGCAGGGGACTCAGACCAAATTTGAGCCCTCCGGGGGAAACCCCGGAGGTGAAGCCCGTCAAACTCGGTGAAGGCCCTGGACGCGAGTCCGAGCTAACGCCGAGCCAAGCCCTGGCGCCGCAAGGCTCCTCGGAAGGTGTAGAGAGCAGACGGCGGGCACCTAAGGCCGCAAGGCGATGGTGAAGGCGTGCTCCAGCCCACGAACACCGTTTCTTCGGAGACGGCGGCGGCGAAAGCCGAAGTGGGAAGAAAATCCCCCGCCGCAAGGCGTGCCGGTTCGATTCCGGCCTCGGGCACCAATCCAGAAAAGCCGTCTCTGCACACAGAGGCGGCTTTTTATTGGGATCGCCTCCCAAGAACGGCGGTGCACGGCCGCCCGATTACTGGCCACGCAGCAGCTTTGCGGCGCCGCCGACGAGCATTCCTCGAACGCATCGGACCGATCACCCTGCGTGCCGAACGTGGCCTGGAGTGGATGGGCCGCACCCCAACTCCAGCCGTCCACCGTGTTGTAGCGTGGAGTCGGCCCCGTTCAGCTCGTGTATGACCGCTACCGACGCATCTACGTCACCGTATTCAGGCGGTCGCCCTTCCGGTCGCGTCCCATCCCGTGGTGTAGGTCCACAGCCCGGACAAGGCTGAGATGCACGGTACTCAGCGAGCCACAGCGGATAGCCGAGTGGGGGCAGTGTCGCTCAGGGTCTGCAGGCCTTCAAGCTGTATGTAGCGCCGGTTGAGCGACCACTCGTCGTTCTGCTCGAGCATCATGGCGCCGACCAGGCGCACGATGGACGCGTCGTTGGGGAAGATGCCCACGACGTTGGTGCGCCGCTTGATCTGCGCGTTCAGCCGCTCCAGCGGGTTGGTGCTGTAGATCTGCGTCCAGTGCGCCCGCGGGAAGGTCATGAAGGCCAGCACGTCGTTTTCGGCCTCGTCCATCAGGGCGGCGAGCTTGGGGAACTTGCCGCTGAGCTGCTCGGCCACCGAGCGCCACTGCGTTCGGGCGGCATCGGCCGAGTCCTGCACGAACACCGTGCCGATGGCCGCCGAGACCATGCGCCGCTGGGTCTTGCCGGCGTGCGCCAGGGCGTTGCGCATGAAGTGCACGCGGCAGGGGAGAGTCCGAATTTCTGTGTTCGAGGCGCTGAGACTTTTGCACGGCGGCGGTCGGCGCTTGCGACGAGGCGAGCGACGCGGTGGGAAAGTCGGTCTTGGTCCTACGCGACGGTCCTGGTGAACCGGTCTTCGTAGAGGATCGCGAACTGGTTCATCGCCTCCTTCCAGTTGTGCGCAGCACGACCCCAGTCGGCCGTGATGTTGCGCAGGGCCAGCCAGATCAGTTTGCTGGCCGCGTCGTCACCGGGGAAGTGCCCGCGGGTCTTGATGATCTTGCGCAGCTGCGCGTTGATGCTCTCGATGGCATTGGTCGTATAGATCACCCGGCGCACTGGCGGCGGGAACGCGAAGAACGGGATCACGCGATCCCAGGCCCGGCGCCAGGCCGCCGCGACGGTTGGAAACTTCTGCCCCCAAGGGCCCTGCTCGAACGCATCGAGTTCGGCCTGCGCCGCCTCGGCGCTGGCCGCGGTGTGGATCGGCTTGATGGCCGCGGCCAGCAGCTTGCGCTGCTTCCAACTGGCGTAGTCCAGGCTGCTGCGGATCAGGTGCACGATGCAGGTCTGCAGCGTCGTGGCCGGGAACACCACGCCCAGCGCCTCGGGCATGCCCTTGAGGCCATCGGTAACGGCGATCAGGATGTCGTTGATGCCGCGCGTCTTCAGGTCATTGAAGACCTTCATCCAGAACTTGGCCCCTTCCGTGTTCTCGATCCACAGCCCCAGGATGTCGCGCGTGCCGTCGGGCAAAACGCCCAGGGCCAGATAGATGGCCTTGTTGCGCACCACCGCGTCCTCACGGATCTTCACGCGCAGCGCGTCGAAGAACACCACTGGGTACATGGCCTCCAGCGGCCTGGCCTGCCAGGCGCCGACCTCGGCCATCACGGCGTCGGTGACACTGCTGATGAACTCGGGCGAGACCTCGGTGGCGTATTGCTCGGCCAGGAAGGCCTGGATCTCGCGCACGGTCATGCCTCGGGCGTACATGGCCACGATCTTGTCGTCAAAGCCGGTGAAGCGCCGCTCGTGCTTGGCGATCAGCAGCGGCTCGAAAGAGCCATCACGGTCGCGTGGCACGTCAATGCGCAGCGGGCCGTCCTCGGTCAGCACGGTCTTGCCGCTCGTGCCGTTGCGCTGGTTGGCGCTGCTCTCGGGCTTGTCCGCCCCGCTGCGATAGCCCAGGTGGTGGCCGAGCTCGGCGCCCAAGGCGCGTTCGATGAGCGCCTTCTTGAACGCCATCGATGCGGCGTTGACCGCCTCGCCGGTCATGGGGCCGGTCACGAACTGGTCAAGCAGTTCCTTGGGGATCGACGGCAACGCCGCCGACTTGGCCGCGATGGCCGCATTCTTCAACTTCGTCTTGCTCTTTGGCATAGATGCTCCTCAGGGTCATGCTATGCCTCAAACACAAAATTCCGGACAGGCTCCGCGGCAGCGCTACCAGGTGGCCTTCAGGACCTTGGAGGCGGCCGCCTTGATGCCTTCGTGGCTGTCGCTGATCACCAGCTTGACCCCGCGCAGGCCGCGCCGGTTCAGGCTGCGCTAGGCGCTCGGTCCAGAACGGTTCGGCTTCCGAGGCGCCGACTTTCAGCCCCAACACCTCGCGCTGCCCGTCGGTGTTCACGCCCACCGCCACTATCACCGCCACGCTCACGATGCGCCCGGCCTCGCGCGTCTTCACGTAGGTCGCATCCACCCACAGGTAGGGCCAGTCGCCCTCGATCTGGCGCCCCAGGAAGGCGTTGACCCGCTCGTCCAGTTCGCCGCACAGCCGGCTGACTTGGCTCTTGGAGACGCCACTCATGCCCAGCGACTTGACCAGCTCGTCCACCGAGCGGGTGGAGATGCCCTGCACGTAGGCTTCCTGGATCACGGCGGTCAGCGCCTTCTCGGCCGTGCGCCGAGGCTCCAGGAACCCGGGGAAGTAGCTGCCCTGGCGCAACCTGGGGATCTTCAGCTCGACAGAGCCGGCGCGGGTGTCCCAGGTGCGTTCGCGGTAGCCGTTGCGGCTGTTGAGCCGCTCGGCGGGGTTCTTCTCGTCGTAGGCGGCGCCGCAGCGGCCTTCAACGTCCAGCTCCATCAGGCGTTGGGCCATGAACTGCACCATCTGGCGCAACACGTCGATATCGGCTCCCTTCTCGGCAAGCTCGGTCAATGCCATAGTGGCGGTGGTCATCGTGATTTCCTTCAAGGACAAGGTTGGTGGGTCGCACCTCAACCTTAATCCGGACTTCACGATGGCCACCCCATAAGGAGCGGCTGCCGCGCGGCAGGCTGCTACGGGTTACGCCCTACGGGCTCCACCCTGCGCGGCCTGCCGCGCGATCAAGACTTACACCACTTCCGGGGACATCAATGCCCTTCCTCCGCCCTTCTCCATCTCGGCCTCCTCCGCGGGCGAGAAAAGCGCCGAAATTCAGGATGAACCTCGGTGTCCCGCCGGTCGTCCTCGTTCACGGTGACGCGCACCTACCAACCCCCATCGCTTCCTGATCTGCAAGGCCACAACCGCAGCGTTTGGTGGACCTCGCCGACCGTGAAATAAGTTCTATCGAGATGTCACTATTTATTACATATGGATTCTCCCATTCAAAGGGATTGATGAAATTCCTTTGAATATCAATGTGTTATGACGACATTCCCCGCTGGCACGGATGCTGCTTATGAAGTCTCGCAAGGGCGAATTTGCCCTCCCCCCAAACTTCCCAAGGAGCCTTGACATGCAATTTCTGAACAAAGTACTCGCCGGTGCAACCCTTGCCGCAGCCATGGCCGCAACCGCCCAGGCCGGCGTGGTGTCGGTCGGCGGCGTGACGTGGAATACCGATGACGTGATCGATTTCAGCGGCACCACCGACACGGTCCGCCAGCTGATCGGCGCGGACGGTTCGCTGTCCGGCTCGGGCCTGATCACCAAGATCAACGGCAGCGGCAGCTTCTGCACCGCCTGCACCACCCTGAGCTTCACGTTCGGCGGCTACGAGCAGCTGACGGGCTCGCTGCCTGCCCCGGGCTCGTCGGGCACGAGCAACCTGACCTACTCCGACGGCTGGGTCAAGGTCTATGCCAACTACGCTGACGGCAGCAGCGCCCTGTGGCTGGACATGGTGGCCCACGCCATCGGTGATTTCAACGGCACCACCTTGATGGGCAGCATCACGACGGTGCTCGGCTCGGTGTCCGGAATGAACGGCCTGGGCTGGCTCGACGTGGTCGGCGGCCTGGCCGCCGATTACTTCGATACCAATGCCATGGCGGATGGCTCGGACTTCACGTTCAGCACCACCTTCACCAGCTACTACCCCGATTTCACCAACGCCGTGGGCTCGGGTACCTTCACCAGCCGCTCGGACGTCCCCACCGCCGATGTCCCCGAGCCGGCTTCGATCGCGCTGATGGGCCTGGGCCTGCTGGGCTTGGCCGCTCGCCACCGCAAGCAGGCTCAGTAAGCACCGTCCAGCCAGGAGCCGCTCGTCCCTCGGGCGCTCCTCCCCTCGCAGCAGCCCGGCAGGTGCAACCCGCCGGGCTGCTTTTCTGGGGGGCAGCGCAGAATGCGCGGCCTCCGCCCCCCAAGGGCGAGTTGGATTCCGACCTGAGGCACCACGGATCGCCTCACAGCCGCTCCCTCGCTCCCGTTAGCCTGCGGTCTTCGTCCCACTGGAGACCGACCATGCCACGCGGCGACAAATCCTCCTACACCAGCAAGCAGAAACGCCGGGCCGAGCACATCGCGCAAGGCTACGAACAGCGCGGCGTCGCGCGTAGCGAAGCCGAACGCCGCGCCTGGGCGACCGTGAACAAGGAATCCGGCGGCGGCAAGCAAAGCGGTTCCGGTCGCCGCCGCGCGGCCTGACGTCCCGGTCAGGCGTGGAACAGCTTGGCCCGCGCGGCCTGGGTGATCGCCGCGACGCCGGGATGGCTGATGCGGCGCTCGACCGAAATGGCGAAGAACTCCTCGAACAGATCCTCGACACGCCCGAGCACGTGCACCCGGTATTGCGCGGCGATCTGCGCCTCCAGCACCGACGGCGCCATGAACACGCCGCGGCCCTCGCGACCGAAGGCGTTCATCAATGCGGTGTCGTCGAATTCGCCGATGATGCGCGGCCGCAGCCGCATGCGCACCAGCCAGGGATCGAGCTGGCGCCGCACCGAGGAGCTGCGGCTCTGCACCAGCATCGGCATGCCGTCCAGGCATTGCGGAAATGCGCCGGCCAACTGGCCACGCAGCGCCTCGGAGCAGAAGAAGCTCATCGAGCTGCGGCCCAGCAGGTGGCTGAAGGCCCGCACGCTGATCTTGGGCGACACGCGCTCGTCGGCGATCAACAGGTCCAGCCGGTGCAGCGCGAGCCGCGCCAGCAGATCGTCGTACTTGCCCTCGTGGCAGATCAGCCGGACCGGCTCCGGCCCCTCCAGCGCCGGCTCCAGCAGCTGGTAGACCACGGACTTGGCCACCGCATCGGCCACGCCGACACGGAATTCCAGCGTGCGCCGCTCGCCGCGGGTGTGGCGCACGGCGGTCTCCAGCTCGGCGCCCAGCGCGAAGATCTCCTCGGCGTAGTCCAGCGCGATGCGGCCCTGCTCCGTCAATTCCAGCCGGCGGCCGACCTTGCGGAACAGCTTGTGGCCGATCCAGTCCTCGAACAGCTTGATCTGGCCCGACAGCGTCTGCGGCGTGGTGTGCAGCTGCTCGCCAGCCCGCATCACGCCGCCGGCCTTGGCCACGACCCAGAAATAGCGCAAATGCTTGAAGTTCATGGAACCTCCAGCCGGAAGCTGAGTCAACCTGTCTATCAGTTCCATCGCTTTTCTCGAAGAATTTCGACTTGAAATTCGAATATACGCGAAGTGTCGGAACCATTAGAGTTCCCTGTTCACCTCACCAGCCACGCCGACCAAAGGAGCCTTGCCATGCGATTGACCACCAAGAGCCGCTTCGCCGTGAACGCGATGATCGACGTCGCATTGCGTGAGCACCTGGGCCCGGTGACCCTCTCGGCTATCGGGGTGCGGCAAAAGATCTCGCTGTCCTACCTGGAGCAGATGTTCAGCCGGCTGCGCCGCTGCGGCCTGGTCGAGAGCGCGCGCGGGCCGGGCGGCGGCTATACGCTGGCCCGCAAGGCCAGCGCGATCAGCGTGGCGGACATCATCCTGGCCGTGGACGACCAGGCGGCGCAGGACGCGCAAGGTGCCGTCGCGCTCGGCGCTACGAACGGCAAGATGGTCGGCGACCTATGGGACAGCCTGTCCGCCTGCATGCTCGACTACATGCAGGGCATCTCGCTGCGCCAGTTGGTCGACGAGCAGCGGGCCAAGGGGGTGGAAATCGAGGCCGCGCCCGGCCGCCGCCGCACCGCTGTGCAGCCGCGCCCACGGCCGGCCGCCGTGCGCGCGCCGAACTCGGTGTTCGCCTACGGCCAGTACCTGCAGCTCAAGGGCTGACCCGCAGGCCCTGCGCCACCGTGGGGTGGCACAGCGCGAGCCGCAGCTCGCGCTTCATGCGCCGGTTCAGCAGCCGGCGCGACTCCTCCAGGAAGCTCAGCACCATCAACGGCAGCTGGCCGCGCGCCTCGGCGTGCGCCACGCGCGGCGGCCGGGGCATGCCGTACAGGTCGGCCGCCAGGTCGAAGTAATCGCCCATCTTCAGCTCGGAGTCGTCGCTGGCGTGCACGATGCGCCGCGACCGCCCGCGCCACAACGCCGCGATGCAGGCACGCGCCAGGTCGTCGGCGTGGATGTGGTTGGTGTAGACGTCGTCCTCGGCCCGCAGCACCGGCGTGCCCCGGGCCAGCCGCTCGCGCGGAGTGCCGCCGGGCCGGTCCGGTGCGTAGATGCCCGGGATGCGCAGCACGCTGGCCCGCACGCCGCCGGCCCGGGCCAGGAAGCGCACCGCCGCCTCGGCGTCGAGCCGCCGGCGCGCGCGTTCGGTGCGCGGCGCCGGCCGGCGCGTCTCGGCCACCCAGTCGCCGCCGCAGTCGCCGTAGACACCGCTGGTCGAGCCGTAGACCAGCGCGGCCGGCCGCGTGCGCCGCATCAGCACCCGGGCCAGCGCCCGCGTGCGCGGATCATGCGCGCCCTCGGCAGGCGGCGGCGCCAGATGCAGCACGCGCTGCGCCAGCCCCGCCAGGCGCCGCAGCGAGGCTGGCCGGTCCAGGTCGCCCGCCAGCGGCGCGATGCCCCGCGCGCGCAGCGCCGGCACGCGTTCGGGCGAGGACGTCAGCGCCAGCACGCGCACGCCGCGCGGCAGCCGTGCGGCCACGCGCTGGCCCACGTCGCCGCAGCCGACGATCAGCAGGCGCGTACGCCGGAAACGCGCCGGCAGCGCGCCGAGCGGTGATTGGTTTGAAGGCAAAATCCCGGGTCCACCGAAGCCGTGTAGAGCCCACGAGGATACCCAAGATGACCAGCACGCCGGCCGCCGCAGGCCCCTTCAAGATCACGGTGCAGCCCAGCGGCCGTGCATTCGAGGCCAACGCGCACGAAACGATCCTGGCCGCCGGCATCCGCCAGGGCGTGGGCCTGCCCTACGGCTGCAAGGACGGCGCCTGCGGCTCGTGCAAGTGCAGGATGCTGGAAGGCCGCGTGGAACACGGCCCGCACCAGAGCAAGGCGCTGTCGGCCGAGGAAGCCGCCGCCGGCCTGATCCTGACCTGCTGCGGCGTGCCGCAGAGCGACGTAGTGCTGGAGTCGCGCCAGGTCACCGACGAGAGCGGCTACCCGATCAAGCGCATGCCCGCGCGCGTCAGCAGCCTCGCGCGGCTCTCGCACGACGTGATGCTGGTCCGGCTGCAGCTGCCGGCCAACGACGCGATGCGCTTCCACGCCGGGCAGTACATCGAGTTCATCCTGCGCGACGGCGCGCGCCGCAGCTATTCCATGGCCAACGCGCCGCACACGGCCGCCGGCCAGCCCGGCGCCGTGCCGCCGGTCGGCCCCGGCGTGGAACTGCACATCCGCCACATGCCCGGCGGCAAGTTCACGGACCATGTGTTCGGCGCGATGAAGGAAAAGGAGATCCTGCGCATCGAAGGCCCGTACGGCAGCTTCTTCCTGCGCGAGGACTCCGACAAGCCCATCGTGCTGCTCGCCTCGGGCACCGGCTTCGCGCCGATCAAGGCCGTGATCGAACACATGCAGTTCAAGTCCATCACCCGGCCGGCCGTGCTGTACTGGGGCGGCCGCCGGCCGGCGGACCTGTACATGGACGACTGGCTGCGCGCCAAGCAGGCCGAGATGCCGAACCTGGCCTACGTCCCGGTCGTCTCCAACGCGCTGCCCGAGGACGGCTGGACCGGCCGTACCGGCTTCGTGCACCGCGCCGTGCTGGAAGACCTGCCCGACCTCTCGGGCCACCAGGTCTATGCCTGCGGCGCGCCCATCGTGGTCGATTCCGCGCGCGCCGACTACACGCGCGAGGCCGGCCTGCCGCCCGAGGAGTTCTACGCCGACGCCTTCACCACCGAGGCCGACAAGGCCCAGCCATGACCATGCCCTCCTCCCTCACGCGCCGCGGCGCACTCGCTGCTGCCGTCGCCCTCGCCGCCGCGCCGTTGTCGGCCCAGCCGTCCAGGACCATCCACCTCGTCGTGCCCTATGCCGCCGGCGGCCCGATCGACGTGACGGCGCGCGCACTGGCCGAGCAGGTGCGCGAATCGCTCGGCACCGTGGTCATCGACAACAAGCCCGGTGCCGGCGGCAACATCGGCGCCGATGCGGTGGCCAAGGCCGCGCCGGACGGGCTGACCATCGGCATCGCCGCCACCGCCACGCATGCGGTCAACCCCTGGCTGTACCGGAAGATGCCGTTCGACGCCGCGCACGACTTCGCGCCCATCACGCAGATGGTGCGCGTGCCCAACGTGCTGGTCATGAACGCCGAGACCGCGCAGCGGCTGAAGATCGCCACCGTGGCCGACCTGATCGCCTACGCCAAGGCCAACCCCGCCAAGCTGAACTACGGCTCCGGCGGCAACGGCAGCGCCGGCCACCTGGCCGGCGAGATGTTCAAGGCCCAGGCCGGCATCTACGCGCTGCACATCCCCTACAACGGCGGCAACCCGGCGCAGCTGGCGCTGTTGTCGGGCCAGGTGGATTTCAACTTCGACAACCTGGCCACGGCGGCGCCGGGCATCCGCTCGGGCAAGCTCAAGGCCCTGGCCGTGACCACGGCCACGCGTTCGCCGATGCTGGCCGGCGTGCCGCCCGTGGCCGACACGCTCAAGGGCTTCGCGATCGACACCTGGTGGGGCCTGGTCGCGCCGGCCGCCACGCCGCCCGAGGTAATCGCCCGGCTGAACCAGGCCTTCGTGGTCGCGCTGCAGTCCGAGGCCACGCGCCAGCGCTTCGCGATCCTGCTGGCCGAGCCGGTGCCGACCACGCCGGCGCAGTTCGGCGCCTTCATGCAGGCCGAGCTGGCCAAGTACCGCACGCTCGTCAAGGCCTCCGGCGCGCAGGTCGACTGACGGAAAAAGGGCTGCCCGCAGGCAGCCCAACCGGTACATCCGCTTCCCAGAAAGCACCTGTCCAGGATGCACCGGGCCACCATGATGCGCGTGCCGCTGCGGCCCGCGTGTAGGAATCGCCCGCCTTGGCACGTGGGTCGCAGCGGCTCCCGGTGCCGGACCCACAGCCCGGCTGCGGCCTCGCATGCAGTGCGCGGCACAGCCGCCCGCCAGCGCCGCAGGCGGGGAACTCGCATGCAACACTGAATGCCGATTGGCATACGCGGTATAAGCTGCGCCTGCTGTTGCAGTATCCAAACGACCATGCCGCCATGAATTCGCTCGATCCATCATCATCTGCCGAACCCAGGAGCGCCCTGCCCCCTGGTCGCCGCGTCGCCACCCGGCGTCCCGGCGGCACCGAAGCCGCGGGAGCCGCCGCATGAACGACCCGCTGCGCTTGCAGCCCAGGTCGACCGTGCTGGTCGTCGACGACACGCCGGACAACCTGTCGCTGATGAGCGCCCTGCTGAAGGACCACTACAAGGTCAAGGTGGCCAACCACGCCGAGCCCGGGCTGCGCATCGCCAACGCCGAGCCGCCGCCGGACCTGATCCTGCTGGACATCATGATGCCGGGCATCGACGGCTACGAAGTCTGCCGCAGGCTCAAGGCCGAGCCGCGCACGCGCGACATCCCGGTGATCTTCCTCACCGCGCGCTCGGAGGTGGAGGACGAGACGCACGGGCTGGAACTGGGCGCGGCCGACTACATCACCAAGCCGATCAACCCGTCGATCGTGCTGGCGCGCGTGCACGCGCACCTGACGCTGAAGGCGCACGCGGACTTCCTGCGCGACAAGAGCGCCTACCTGGAAAGCGAGATCGCCAAGCGCACGGCCGAAGTGCAGGCGATCCAGGACGTGACCATCATGGCCATGGCCTCGCTGGCCGAGACGCGCGACAACGAGACCGGCGCGCATATCCGGCGCACGCAGCTGTACGTGCGCCGGCTGGCCGAGCAACTCAGGGACCATCCGCGCTTCCGCGCGTTCCTGAGCGAACGCTGCATCGAGCTGCTGTACAAGTCCGCGCCGCTGCACGACATCGGCAAGGTGGGTATCCCGGACGAGATCCTGCTCAAGCCCGGCAAGCTCACGCCACAGGAATTCGAGATCATGAAGGGCCACACGACGCTGGGGCGCGCGGCGATCGAGCAGGCCGAGCAGCGCCTGGGCATGCAGGTGGACTTCCTGACGCTGGCCAAGGAAATCGCCTACAGCCACCAGGAAAAGTGGGATGGCTCGGGCTACCCGGAAGGCCTGTCGGGCGACGCGATCCCGATCTCGGCGCGGCTGATGGCGCTGGCCGACGTCTACGACGCGCTGATCAGCAAGCGCGTCTACAAGCCGGCCTTCCCGCACGAGGAGGCGGTGCGCATCGTGCTGGAAGGCCGTGGCAGGCACTTCGATCCGGACGTGACCGATGCATTCGCCGCCGCGGCGGAGGATTTCCGCGCGATCGCCGCAGAGCACCGCGACGAAGATTGAAGTGAGTCCCCCCTCAGTTTTCGCGCTGTGCGCTCCGCCACCCCCAAGCCGGTCCGAACCTCAGGAGGGGGGAAGATACAAGGGGGCTTCGGGCGGCACCGGCCGGTCCAAACTTCAGAGGCGAAGATATACAAGGGGGGCGGAGAGCCGCGGCACCAAGCCTGCCTGCGCAAGCTTGGACGGCCCGACGAGGCTGCTCCTCCGGCGGCAGCCGCGGCCTGCTGCAAGGCACGCCAGCGGCCCGGGTCGAGCCCGCTCCGCGGCGGCCGCTGGCATGGCCCGCTCCTGGACCTCTCGAACCGCTGCCGGCGGCCCCGCTCCGGGAACTGCGGGCTTACATGGAGAACTGCGATGCCGCTGCGCCTGCTGACCTGGAACGTGCAATGGTTCCGCGGCCTGGACGGTGTGGTCGACGTCGCACGCGTCATCGCGCATGCGCGGGCGCTGGCCGATGTCGACGTGCTGTGCCTGCAGGAGGTGGCCCAGCACTATCCGGCCCTGGCCGGCGGCGCCGGCTTCGACCAGGTGGCGCAGCTGCAGACGCTGCTGCCCGGCTTCGCGCTGTTCTACGGCGCCGCGGTCGACGAGCCCGGCCCGGACGGCCGGCGCCAGCGCTTCGGCAACCTGATCGCGACCCGGCTGCCGGCCGAGCACCTGCGCCACCTGAGCCTGCCATGGCCGCCCGACCCCGGCGTGCGCAGCATGCCGCGCCTGTGCACCAGCCTGACCGTGCGCTCGCCGTTCGGCCCGCTGCGCGTGATGACCACGCACCTGGAATACGACTCCGCGCTGCAGCGCCGGGCCCAGGCCGATGCGCTGGCCCGCCTGCACGCCGAGGCCTCCGCCCACGCCGCCAACCCCCTGCCGCCGGGCGCGGAAGCCGGCACGCCGTTCCAGGACAAGCCGCACACCGCCAGCGCGGTGCTGTGCGGCGACTTCAACAGCGGCCCCGGCTCGCCGGAGCATGCGGCGCTCCAGGCGGCGCGGCTGGTCGATGCCTGGCCGCTGGCGCATCCCGGGCAGGCCCACGCGCCGACCTTCCGGCTCTACGACAAGCGCTATGGCAAGACGCCGGTCGCCTGCGATGGCTTCTTCGTCAGCGAGGACCTCGCGCCGCGCGTGCGACGCGTGGAGGTGGATGAAAAAACCCAGCTGTCGGACCACCAACCGGTGATCCTCGAGCTGGGTTGAGGCCGCTCAGGCGGCGGGGATCAGCGCTCGATCGTCAGCGCCACGCCCATGCCGCCGCCGATGCACAGCGAGGCGATGCCCTTCTTCGCGTTGCGCCGGCCCATCTCGTGCAGCAGCGTGACCAGGATGCGGCAGCCGGACGCGCCGATCGGGTGGCCGATGGCGATGGCGCCGCCGTTCACGTTGATCTTGCTGGTATCCCAGCCCATGTCGTTGTTGACCGCGCAGGCCTGGGCCGCGAAGGCTTCGTTGATCTCCAGCAGGTCCAGGTCGGCCGCCTTCCAGCCGGCACGCTCCAGCGCCTTGCGCGAAGCCGGCGCCGGGCCCATGCCCATGACGGCCGGGTCCAGGCCCACGGTGGCGAAGCTGGCGATGCGGCCCAGCGGCGTCAGGCCCAGGGCCGCGGCCTTCTTGGCGGTCATGACGACCACGCCGGCGGCGCCGTCGTTGATGCCCGAGGCGTTGCCGGCCGTCACGGTGCCAGCCTTGTCGAAGGCCGGGCGCAGGCCGGACAGGGCCTCGGCGTTGGTCTTCTTGTTGATGAACTCGTCCGACGCGAAGACGACCGGGTCGCCCTTCTTCTGCGGAATGCTCACGGGAACGATCTCGTCCTTGAACTTGCCCGCCTCCTGGGCGGCGGAGGCCTTCTGCTGGCTGGCCAGCGCGAAGGCGTCCTGGGTCTCGCGCGTGATGCCGTACTGCTTGGCCACGTTCTCGGCGGTGATGCCCATGTGGTACTTGTTGTAGACGTCCCACAGGCCGTCGTTGATCATGGAGTCGACCATCTTCCAGTCGCCCATGCGCTGGCCGTCGCGCGAGCCCAGCAGCACGTGGGGGGATGCGCTCATGTTCTCCTGGCCGCCGGCGATCACGATGTCGGAATCGCCGTAGGCCACGGCCTGGGCGGCCAGCATCACGGCCTTCAGGCCGGAGCCGCACACGGCGTTGATCGTCAGGCCGGGCGTACCCTTGTCCAGGCCGGCCTTGATCACGGTCTGGCGCGCGGGGTTCTGGCCGGCGCCGGCGGCCAGAACCTGGCCCATGATGACCTCGCCGACCTGGCCGGCTTCCAGCTTGGCGCGGGCCAGCAGGTCCTTCACCACGATGGCGCCCAGCTCGGGCGCGGCGATCTTGGCCAGGCTGCCGCCGAACTTGCCGACGGCGGTGCGGGCGGCGGCGACGATGACGATGTCTTCCATGTGTGTCTTCCTATCTAGTGATGATGATGCGATGAGATGAGATGGCGGAATCGAGTCAGGCCTTGGCCTTCACGTAGCGGCCGGGCGCGGGCTCGATCGCCTGGTATTGTGATTGGGCGCGGCCGTAGTTGCGCGGCGCGGCGACCTGTCGGCCCGCATGGCTGGCCAGCCATTCGGACCAGTCGGGCCACCAGCTGCCGGCATGCTCGGTGGCGCCGTCGATCCAGTCCTGCACGTCGGCCGGGAACTTGGTGGCGCTGTTGGTCCAGTAGCTGCGCTTCTTCTTGGCCGGCGGGTTGATCACGCCGGCGATGTGGCCGGAGGCGCCCATCACGAAGCGCTTCTTGCCCGGCAGGACCTGGGTGGAGGCGTAGGCGCCGCCGATCGGCACGATGTGGTCCTCGCGCGAGCCGTAGATGTAGACCGGGATGTCGAGCTTGGACAGGTCGATCTTCTCGCCGCAGACCGTGGCCGCGCCGGGCTTGATCAGCCGGTTCTCCAGGTAGGTGTTGCGCAGGTACCAGGCGTAGAACGGGCCGGGCAGGTTGGTGGAATCGCTGTTCCAGTACAAGAGGTCGAACGGCGGCGGCGTCTCGCCCTTGAGGTAGTTGCCGACCACGTAGTTCCAGACCAGTTCGTTCGGCCGCAGGAAGCTGAAGGTGGAGGCCAGGTCGCCGCCCGGCAGCAGGCCGCTCTTGCCCATCTGCATCTCGCGGAACTTGACCATGTTCTCGTCGATGAACACGTCCAGCACGCCGGTGTCGGAAAAGTCCAGCAGCGTGGTCAGCAGCGTCAGCGAGGCCACCGGCTTCTCGCCGCGCGCGGCCAGCACCGCCAGCGCCGTGGTCAGGATGGTGCCGCCGACGCAGAAGCCCAGCGCGTTGATCTGCGGGGCGCCGGTCAGGTCCTGCACCACCTCGATCGCGCGGATCGCGGCGTCCTGGATGTAGTCGTCCCAGGTCTTGTCGGCGAACGACTGGTCGGGGTTGCGCCAGCTGACGACGAAGGTGCGGTGGCCCTGCTCGACCGCGTAGCGGATGAAGGAGTTGTCCGGCTGCAGGTCCAGGATGTAGAACTTGTTGATGCACGGCGGCACCAGCAGGAACGGCCGCTCGTGGATCTTGGCGGTCAGCGGCTTGTACTCGATCAGCTGGAACAGCTCGCACTCGAACACCACCGCGCCCTCGGTGGTGGCGACGTTGCGGCCGACCTCGAACAGGCTCTCGTCGGTCATCGACACATGGCCCTGCGCGATGTCGTGCAGCAGGTTCTGCATGCCCTTGGCGATGCTCTCGCCCTTGGTCTTGAGCGCCAGCGCCTGGGCATCGGGGTTCAGCGCCAGGAAGTTGCTCGGCGCGGTGGCCGCCATCCACTGCTCGACCGCGAAGCGCACGCGGGCCCGCGTCTTGGCGTCGGCCTGCACGGCGTCGGCCAGGCCCAGCAGGGTGCGCGCGTTCAGCAGGTAGGTGGCCGCGGCGAAGGACGCCACGGGATTGCTGGACCAGGCCTCGCCGGAGAAGCGCCGGTCGCGCTTCAGCGACTGCTGCATGCCCTGGCCCCACAGTTCGCCAGCCTCGCGCAGGTACTGCTGCTGCAATTCCTGCAGCTTGTCGGGCGCGAACGACAGCGCCGACACGCTGCTGGGCGAGACGGCGCCGATGGGCGCGGCCCCGGCGTGCACGGCCTTGTTCAGCATCTCGCCCATCAGGCTCTGGAATTGCTGGGCGGCCTGCGTCCAGTCTGCTTGAGAATTCATTCAGTCTCCTCGACCCTTGAATTGAGGGTAAACCCCTATTACACCAGCCGTCCGTTCAGGACGGCAACCCTTGTTACCTTTATGTACCTGGTCGTGATCGCGTGGATGTACGTGGCGCTGATGATGGCGGTGGCCGAGGCCACGAGCACGCAGGGAACGCTGCTTGGAGCGATTGTGACCTTTGTACTCTATGGCCTCGTTCCCGTGGCACTGGTGGTTTACCTGATGCTGACGCCGGCGCGGCGCAAGCTGCTGCGCGCCCGCGAAGCCGCCGAGGCCGAGCGCCAGCGGGCCGCACGCGCGCAACCGCCATCAGACACGCCAGACGCTGGCGGCCATGCGCCCGCAGACCCCGTCGCGCCGGTACGAAAAGAACCGTGAGGCGTTGGCCACGGTGCACCAGGCGGCGCTGCCGTCATTGCCGTGGACCGACGGCACGCCGGCCGCCCGCAGCCGCAGGCGCGCCAGCGCCGGCAGGTCGGCCAGCCACTTGCCGTGCACGGCATCGCCGGCCCGCGCGCGGAAATGCCGCACCGCCTCGGCATGGCCGGCCTCGAACGCGGCCTTGACCTCCTCGCCCACCTCGAACGCGGCCGGCCCGATGCAGGGGCCGAGCCAGGCGAGCAGCTCCGCGCCATGCGGCAGCGCAGCACGCAGGGCCGCCACGGTCGCCTCCAGCACGCCACCCGCCAGGCCGCGCCAGCCGGCATGGGCCGCCGCCACGGCGCGGCCCTCGCGGTCGCAGAACAGCACGGGCAGGCAGTCGGCCACCAGGATCGTGCAGGCCACGCCGGTCCGGCTCGTCCAGCTGGCATCGGCCTGCAGGGGTTCGGCCGACCCTTGCGGCGACAGCGGCACCACGGCCGCGCCGTGCACCTGCTGCAGGAACACCGGCACGCCGCCGGTCTGCCGCGCCAGCAGCTGCCGGTTGCGCACCACGGCCTGCGGCGCATCGCCGACGTGGTCGCCCAGGTTCAGGCTGTCGTAGGGCGCGGCCGAGACGCCGCCGGCGCGCGTGGTGTGCAGCGCCCGCACGCCGGCCGGCGCCGGCCAATCGGGCACCAGCAGGTCCATCAGGCCTCGAAGTCCGGACAGGCCGACGGCTGCGCCTGCTGCACGGCCGGCAGCGCCAGGGCGGCCTCGCAGGCGGCCAGCGTCAGCGGCAGGCCCGACAGGTCGACCTCGTAGCGCCGGGCGTTGAAGATCTGCGGCACCAGGCAGCAGTCGGCCAGCGTGGGCGTGTCGCCGAAGCAGAACGGCCCGCCACGGCCCGCTTCGCGCAGCTGCGCCAGCTGGCGCTCGAAGGCCTCCAGGCCGGTGCGGCACCAGTGCCGGTACCAGGCGTTCCTGGCGTCCTCGCCCAACTGCAGTTCACGCCCCAGGTACTTCAGCACGCGCAGGTTGTTCAGGGGATGGATCTCGCAGGCGATGGACTGCGCCAGCGCACGCACCTGGGCCCGCGCCAGCGGCTCGGCCGGCAGCAGCCGCGGCTCGAGCCGGGTCTCGTCCAGGTACTCGATGATGGCCATCGACTGCGACAGCCGCACGCCGTCGACCTCCAGCACCGGCACCAGCCCGTCGGCCGAGACGGCCGCGAAGGCATCCTGGCGGTGCACCCCCTTGACCAGGTGGATCGGCTCGTAGTCGTAGGCCAGGCCCTTCAGGTTCAGCGCGATGCGGACGCGGAAGGAGGCCGAGGAGCGGAAGTAGTTGTAGAGCTTCATGGCGGCGGCATGGAATGGTGGCGCGGCCGATTATCGGCACCGCGCCGGCCCGGCCGGGCCGCCTTCCGCCAGGCGGCGCGCGCGACCGCCACGGCCCTGCGTCATCCCTGGCGTTCGGCCAGGTAGATCTCCACCCGGCGGTTCCTGGCGCGGCCGGCATCGCTGCCGTTGTCGGCGATCGGCTCGTGCGAGCCGCGGCCGGCGGTCAGGATGCGGCGCGGATCGACGCCGCGGTCGGCCAGATAGTCGCGCGCGCTGTTGGCCCGCTGCAGCGACAGCGGGTCGTTGATCGCATCCGAACCCGTGGAATCGGTGTGGCCGATGATGCGGATCTCGGTGTTCGGCTGGTCGCGCAGGCCGTTGGCGAACTGGTCCAGGATCGGCCGCAGCGAAGGCCGGATGTCGGCGCGGCCGGTGTCGAACGAGATGTCGCTGGGGATCTCCAGCTTGAGCTGGTTGTCGGCCGTCTGGGTGACGGACACGCCGGTGCCGGCGGTCGCCCGCTCCATCTCGGCCTTCTTCTGCTGCATGTGGTTCGACCAGATGTAGCCGCCCAGCGCGCCCACGCCGGCGCCGATGGCAGCGCCCTTGCCCTTGCCGACCAGGGCGCCGGCCGCGGCGCCGACGCCGGCACCGATGGCGGTGCCCTTCTGGGTCTCGCTCATGTTGGCGCAGCCGCCCAGCAGCAGCGCGAGGGCCGTGGCCGCGATGCCGGCGCGCGGCAGCAGCCGGCTGGAAGACGCGGAAAGGGAAGACGAAGCGAAGAGGGCCATGCTGGACTCCTGTTGTTGTGGAACCGCCGATGCGGCAATGACGATGGGCGGCAGTTGTACCCGATGCCGGGGCACCGGCGCCAGTCGCGCCCGACGCCTCGGCATGTCGGACGAGCGCGCACGCCTTCGTCGTCGCCCACCCCGTGGCACACTGGCCGGCCCATTGTCACAGCCCGTCTGAAAGGTCCCGATGCGCTTCGTCTTCCCGCCCCCGCCATCCGTCGCCATTCCGGTCGTCGGCCAGGACGCCGCGTTCCCGGTCCACCGCGTCTACTGTGTCGGCCGCAACTATGCCGAGCATGCCAAGGAGATGGGCTTCACCGGCCGCGAGCCCCCCTTCTTCTTCATGAAGCCGGCCGACGCCGTGGTGCCGGTGCCGGCGGGCCAGACCGGCGCCATCGCCTACCCCAGCCTGACCCGGGACCTGCACCACGAGATCGAGCTGGTGGTGGCCATCGGCACCGGCGGGCGCGACATCCGGGCCGCCGACGCGCACCGGCACATCTTCGGCTACGCCGTAGGGCTGGACATGACGCGCCGCGACCTGCAGGGCGAAATGAAGAAGCAGGGCCGGCCCTGGTGCATCGGCAAGGGCTTCGACCAGTCCGCGCCGATCGGCCCGATCACGCCGGCGGCCCAGGCCGGCGACGTGGCGAACGCCGAGATCTTCCTGCAGGTCAACGGCCAGGACCGCCAGCGCAGCAACGTCTCGCAGCTGATCTGGAACATCGGCGAGACCATCGAGCACCTGTCGGCCGCCTGGACGCTGCAGCCGGGCGACCTGATCTTCAGCGGCACGCCCGAAGGCGTGGCCGCCGTCGTGGCGGGCGACCTGCTCAGCGGCGGCGTGGCCGGGCTGGAAGGGCTGTCGGTCAGGATCTCGGGCTGATGCGGCCGCGCGGGCCCGGGCACGGCGCCCTTACACTGCCCGCATGAGCTTGCGCCCCCTCATCAAGCACTGCCGCGAATGCGGCGCCGCCGTGGTCTACCGCGTACCCGACGACGGCGATACCAAGGAACGCGCCGTGTGCCCAGCCTGCGGCACCATCCACTACGAGAACCCGCTGATCGTGGTCGGCACGGTGCCGGTGCTCGGCGAGCGCGTGCTGCTGTGCAAGCGCAACATCGAGCCGCGCTGGGGCAAGTGGACGCTGCCGGCCGGCTTCATGGAACTGGGCGAGACCACCGCCGAAGGCGCCGCGCGCGAGACCGACGAGGAAGCCGGCGCGGCCTACGAGATGGGCGAGCTGTTCAGCGTGATGAACGTAGTGCGCGTCGGCCAGGTCCACATGTTCTACCGCGCGCGGCTACTGCACGACCGCTTCGCGCCGGGCCACGAGACCATCGAGGCGCGGCTGTTCCACGAGCACGAGATCCCCTGGGACGAGGTCGCCTTCCGCACCGTGCGCGAGACGCTGCAGTGGTTCTTCGCGGACCGCAAGGCCGGCCGCTTCGGGCTGCACCAGCTGGACATCGCGTAGGCGGCCGGCCCGCGCTCACTCGCCCAGGTACGCGGCCCGCACCTTCGGGTCGCTCAACATCAGCTTGGCGTCGCCGCTCATCGTGACGATGCCGGACTCCATCACGTAGGCGCGGTCGGCGATCGCCAGCGCGCGGCTGGCATTCTGCTCGACCAGCAGGATGGTCACGCCCTGCGCGTGCACGTCGCGCACGACCTCGAAGATCTTGTCGACCATGATCGGCGACAGGCCCATCGACGGCTCGTCCAGCAGCAGCACCTTGGGCCGGCTCATCAGCGCGCGGCCCATGGCCAGCATCTGCTGCTCGCCGCCGGACATGGTGCCGGCCAGCTGGTCCTTGCGCTCGCGCAGGCGCGGGAAGATGGTGAACATCTTCTCGATGTCCTCGGCGATGCCGGCCTTGTCGCTGCGCACGTAGGCGCCCATCTGCAGGTTCTCGGTGATGGTCATGCGCGCGAACACGCCGCGGCCCTCCGGCACCATGGCCAGGCCCTGCCGGACGAGGTCCCAGGCGCCCTGCCCGCGCACCGGCCGGCCCAGGTACTCGATGCTGCCGCCACTGGCCGGCAGCGTGCCGGTGATGGCCTTCATCGTGGTCGTCTTGCCGGCGCCGTTGGAGCCGATCAGCGAGACCAGCTCGCCCTGCCGGACCTCGAAATCGATGCCCTTGACGGCCTGGATGCCGCCGTAGGCCACCCGCAGGCCCTGGACCTTGAGCAGTACCGTCATCTCAATGCGCTCCCGTGCCCAGGTAGGCCTCGATCACCTTCTCGTTCTTCTGCACCTCGGCCGGCGTACCGGCGGCGATCTGCTTGCCGTAGTCCAGCACCGTCACCCGGTCGCACAGGCCCATCACCAGCTTCACGTCGTGCTCGATCAGCAGGATCGTGCGGTGGTCCTTGCGGATGCGGTCGATCAGCTCGCGCAGCTGCACCTTCTCGGTCGCGT
Organism: Pseudorhodoferax sp.; assembly: GCF_047601025.1. NCBI lineage: Bacteria > Pseudomonadati > Pseudomonadota > Betaproteobacteria > Burkholderiales > Comamonadaceae > Pseudorhodoferax > Pseudorhodoferax sp. The sequence continues at coordinate 2,741,503 of NZ_JASGJZ010000001.1, read as the reverse complement.
TCATGCCGGCGGCCGGCTCGTCCAGCGCGATCAGCTGCGGGTCGGTGGCCAGCGCGCGGGCGATCTCCAGCCGGCGCTGGTCGCCGTAGCTCAGCGTGCGGGCCTTGTAGTCCGTCAGCTTGCCGATGCCCACGTAGTCCAGCAGCTCCTGCGCGCGCTCGGCGATGGCGGCCTCCTCGGCCTTGAAGCCGGGCGTGCGCAGCAGCGCGCCCAGCAGGCCCGAGCGCGTGCGCACATGGCGGCCGACCATCACGTTCTCCAGCGCCGTCATCTCGGCGAACAGCCGGATGTTCTGGAAGGTGCGCGCGATGCCGGCCTGCGCCACTTCGTGCACGGCCGTCGGCCGGTACGGCTTGCCGGCCAGCTCGAAGCTGCCGCTGTCGGGCGTGTACAGCCCGGTGATGACGTTGAAGAAGGTGGTCTTGCCGGCGCCGTTCGGGCCGATCAGGCCGTAGACCTGGCCGCGCTCGATCGTCAGGCCCACGTCGGAGAGCGCCTGCAGGCCGCCGAAGCGCTTGGAGATGCCGCTGACGTTCAGGATGATGTCCGCCATGTCGCCTCGCGCTCAGGGGTTGATGGACATCGGGCGGTCGCCGCGGCCGGGCACGGCGTCGGCCGGCGTGTCCACGCCCGGCGTGATGGCCTGGGCCGAGCCGGGCACCGGGTCCGGCGCCATCTTGCGGATCAGCGCCTTGCCGTGCTCCGGCGAGGGCCACAGCCCGCGCGGGCGCAGCAGCATCACGATGATCATGGCCAGCGCGATCATCAGCTGGCGCAGGATCGGCGCGTCGAGCCGGCCGTCCGTCATCGCCTGCAGCGGGCCGGCCACGTAGCGCAGCACCTCGGGCAGCGCCGACAGCAGCACCGCGCCCAGCACCACGCCCGGCAGGTGGCCGATGCCGCCCAGCACCACCATGGCCACGATCATCACGGACTCCATCAGCGTGAACGACTCGGGCGAGATGAAGCCCTGGAACGCGCTGAACATCACGCCGGCGACGCCGCCGAAGGCCGCGCCCATGCCGAAGGCCAGCAGCTTCATGTTGCGGGTGTTGATGCCCATGGCCTTGGCGGCGATCTCGTCCTCGCGGATCGCCATCCAGGCGCGGCCGATGCGCGAGACCTCCATCCGGTGGCACAGCACGATGCTGACGATCACCAGCAGCAGGAACAGGTAGTAGTACAGCGTGACCGAGGGCAGCGAGAAGCCGCCCAGCTTCAGCGTGCGGCCGAAGTCCAGCCCGAACAGCTTGATCGAGTCGATCTGGATCAGCCCCTTGGGCCCGTTGGTGATGTTGACCGGGTAGTCCAGGTTGTTCAGGAACACGCGGATGATCTCGCCGAAGCCCAGCGTCACGATCGCCAGGTAGTCGCCGCGCAGCTTCAGCGTCGGCGCGCCGAGCAGCACGCCGAACAGCCCGGCCACCGCGGCCCCGAGCGGGATGACCAGCCACAGCGAGGTGTGCAGCCCGTTCGGGAACATCGCGCGGAAGGCCTCGAAGGTCTCCGTCAGGTGCGGCGAGGCCATCAGCCCGAACAGGTAGGCGCCGACCGCGAAGAACGCCACGAAGCCCAGGTCCAGCAGGCCGGCGAAGCCCACCACGATGTTCAGCCCCAGCGCCAGCATGATGTACAGCAGCGACATGTCGGCGATGCGCACCCAGGCGTTGCCGAAGGACTGCAGCAGCAGCGGCAGCCCCAGCAGCACGACGGCGCAGATCGCCAGGGTCAGCGGCTTGTGGTTCTTGAAGAAGGACATGGCGGCGCCCCCGTTCAGGCCCGGTCGGCCACGCGTTCGCCCAGCAGGCCGGACGGCCGGAGCGTCAGGATGAAGATCAGCACCAGGAACGCGAAGATGTCCGAGTAGTGGCTGCCCAGCACGCCGCCGGTCAGCTGGCCGATGTAGCCCGAGCCGATGGCCTCGATCAGCCCCAGCAGGATGCCGCCGACCACGGCGCCGCCCAGGTTGCCGATGCCGCCGAACACCGCGGCGGTGAACGCCTTGAGGCCCGGCAGGAAGCCCATGGAGTGCTGCGCCGTGCCGTAGTTCGACGCGTACATCACGCCGGCGATCGCCGCCAGCACCGCGCCGATGATGAAGGTGGCCGAGATCACCATGTCGGGCTTGACGCCCATCAGCGCGGCCACGCGCGGGTTCTCGGCCGTGGCCCGCATCGCGCGGCCCAGCCGCGTGAAGTTGACCACCCACATCAGCACCGACAGCGACACCGCCGTGAGCCCCAGGATCAGGATCTGCGTCGGCGAGATGACGGCGCCGCCGATGTGGATCGGGTCGCCCGGCAGCAGCGTCGGGTAGGCCTTGTAGTTGGGCTTCCAGATGATCATCGCCAGCGTCTGCAGCAGGATGGACATGCCGATGGCGGTGATCAGCGGGGCCAGCTTGGGGCTGTTGCGCAGCGGCCGGTAGGCCACCTTCTCGATCACGAAGTTGAGCGCGGCGGCCACCACGCAGGCGATCAGCATGGCGACGACCAGGATGATCCAGCCCGGCGTGCCCGGCATGCTCTGCTGCATCAGGCCGATGATCGACCAGCTGGTCAGCGCGCCGACCATCAGCACCTCGCCGTGCGCGAAGTTGATCAGGTTGATGATGCCGTACACCATCGTGTAGCCCAGGGCCACCAACGCGTACATGCTGCCCATCACCAGACCATTGATGATCTGCTGTAGCAAGATATCCATTCGTTCTCCGTGGCCGTACGCCCAGTGCGCAGCCCTTTGTGGGGGCTAGCAAAAAGCCCGCCAGGCCAGTACGGCTGCGGGTCGGGGCGCGATTGTAGCCACGGGCCTGCGCCGCGCAGAGGTGTATGCGGGCGGGGTTTTCCCTCTGGAAAACCGGCCCGTTCAGCCGCGCGCCTGGCGGTTCTTCTCGCGCAGCGCGGCCAGTTTCTCGCCGATCTTCAGCTCCAGCCCGCGCGGCACCGGCTCGTAGAAACGCGGCTCGTCCATCCCCTCGGGAAAGTAGCGCTCGCCGGCCGCGAAGCCCTCCTCCTCGTCGTGCGCGTAGCGGTAGTGCTTGCCGTAGTCCAGGCTCTTCATCAGCTTGGTCGGCGCGTTGCGCAGGTGCAGCGGCACGGGCCGCGTGCCGTCGTGCCGCACGAAGGCGCGGGCCTGGCTGTAGGCCGTGTAGACGGCGTTGGACTTGGGCGCCACCGCCAGGTAGACCACGCACTCGGCCAGCGCCAGCTCGCCCTCGGGCGAGCCCAGGCGCTCGTAGACCTCGGCCGCGTCCAGCGCCAGGCGCAGCGCGCGCGGGTCGGCCAGGCCGACGTCCTCGCTGGCCATGCGCACCAGGCGGCGCGCCAGGTAGCGCGGCTCGGCGCCGCCGTCCAGCATGCGCACCAGCCAGTACAGCGCCGCGTCCGGGTCGGAGCCACGCACCGACTTGTGCAGCGCGCTGATGCTGTCGTAGAACTGGTCGCCGCCCTTGTCGTAGCGGCGCATGCGCTCGCCCAGCACGCGCAGCAGCCAGGCGTCGTCGATCGCCGCCAGCTCCTCCTGCCGCGCCGCCACGGCCAGCGTCTCCAGCGTGTTCAGCAGCCGGCGCGCATCGCCGTCGGCGTAGGCGACCAGCCGGTCCAGCGCCTTGGGTTCGATGGTTGGCACCCCGCCGACGGCCTGCGCGCGCGCCGCGATCTCGCGCAGCTCTGCCTCGCCCAGCGGCTGCAGCACGTAGACGGCCGCGCGCGACAGCAGCGCGGAGTTGACCTCGAACGACGGGTTCTCGGTAGTCGCGCCGATGAAGGTGAACAGCCCGCTCTCCACGTGCGGCAGGAAGGCGTCCTGCTGGCTCTTGTTGAAGCGGTGCACCTCGTCGACGAACACGATGGTGCCCTGCGGCGCCAGCCCCTCGCGCGCGGCCTGGGCGCGCTCCACCGCCTCGCGGATGTCCTTGACGCCGCCGAGCACCGCGCTGATCGCGATGAACTGCGCGTCGAAGGCATCCGCCATCAGCCGCGCGATCGTCGTCTTGCCGGTGCCCGGCGGGCCCCACAGGATGCAGGAATGCGGCTGGCCGGATTCGAACGCGATGCGCAGCGGCATGCCCTCGCCGAGCAGGTGCTGCTGGCCGACGACCTCGCCCAGGGACTTGGGGCGCAGGCGTTCGGGCAGGGGTTGGTGGAGAGGATGGGGTGATCGGCTCATAGGGTGTCCAGCGGGCTCAGCACGCCGCGGCCGCCCTTGTTCAGGACGTGCGTGCAGGCCATGGTAGTGCGCACGCCCTGTGGCCGGGCAGGTCCTGCGCGGTGTGGATGTCGTCGCCGGACTGCAGCATGTGCGTGGCGAAGGAGTGTCGCAGCACGTGCGGGGTGCAGGGCTTGTCGATGCCGGCACGGCGGACACCGCCACGGCCACGGCTTTCTGCACTGGTTGGTCGTGCAGATGGTGGCGCCACTCCGCGCCCGAGCGCGGGTCCACCGAACGCACAGCACTGGGAAATACGTGCTGTCAGCCGCCACGCCGTGGCGGCCTGGGGTACTTGACTGACGGCCAGCGCGTTTGGCAATCAGACGGCGCCGCAGCCAGCATCCAGATCCTCACGGTGCAACACGCAGACCCGCTCCATCTGGTCGCGCAGCGGCGCGATCAGGTTCCTGGGCAGCACGGTCACGCGGTCCTTGTTGCCCTTGCCTTCACGCACGACCAGTTCTCGTCGTTCGAGCTCGACGTCCTTCACGCGCAGGCGCAAGGCTTCGAGGATGCGCGCGCCGGTGCCATGCTGCAGCGACGCAACCAGCCAGTTCGTGCCCTGCAACTGCAGCAGCAGTTCGCGCACCTCGCGCTGCGTGAGCACCACGGGCAGGCGGCGTGCCTTCTTGGCCGAAACCACTTCGTCCAGCCAGGGAAGGTCATGCTGCAGCACCTCCTTGTAGAGAAACAGGATGGCGGCCTTGGCCTGGTTCTGGGTGGAGGCGGAAACGTTGCGCTCGACCGCCAGGTGCGTCAGGAAAGCCGTGATCTCCGGTGCGCCCATGTCCCGCGGGTGGCGCTTGCCATGGAACAGGATGAAGCGGCGGGCCCAGTCCATGTAGGCCCGCTCGGTGCGGATCGAGTAGTGCAGCACCCGGATGCGATCGCGCAGGGCATCGAGCAGCTTGGGCGGCTGGGACGGGGTGGCGGCGCTGGCAGGCGACCCGGGGCTCGCCGAAACGGACTGGGGCTCCATCAGCGAGATTTTAGGCGGCCTAATCCGTTTGGATGTCCATCGAAGTGATGAAGGAACAACGTGTTACCCGAAAGCGGCCGTTGACTTGGGCCGCCAGCGGCGCGTAGCATCGGTTGGCCTAAATTTAGTTGGGCTGCATAGGAGAAGTTCAAATGGCCGACACACCATCGAAGGACGAGGCCGCCGCTTTGCAGCTAGAAAATCTGCGGCACGAACTTCTATCGCTACGACGACCTTTCTGGCGAGATCCAAAGGCGGTCGGTGCCGTCATTGCTTTCTTGGCTTCATTTGCAGTAAACATTGGCCAGTACATCTCAGCCAGCAAGGAATCTATTCGAAAGGACAGAGAACTTACACTCAAATCTGAGCAGTGGACGTCGCAGAAACAGCAACTCGAACTAGAAGTGCAGCGCCTTAGGCAGCAAGTCCAGACTTCGGAACAGCAGGCTAGACGAGCACAGGTTGACATCGAGGAACTCGCGAAGGTCAAGAAGGATATCGGTACGTGGGAAGCGGCGGTAGCAGAGAGCGAACTTAAGATTGCGAACATGCGCAACAGCATTCCTCAATTCGAGAAAGAAGGGCGGAAGAATCGCGCAGAAGCCGAACGTGCGAATCTGGCACTTCAGGAGGGTCTGCTGACGATGCAGCAGGCGGAACTGCAAAAGTCCACAGTCAGGCGTGCCGAGCTTGAGGCTCTCCTCAAGTAGGCTCAAACCGTTCAAGCCGAATTCCGCCCAACCTTGCGCTCCAGCGGACGGCTTCGCCGCCCGCTGAGCTTGCTACAAGGGCTTCCCCATCTGTCAAGCCAACATCCATGCGTCCCACGCAGTGGGACATTGGATCTTCCTGATTAACTGACTGCCGAGCGTTGCAAAAGAGTTGAGGTCAACAAGGTGCGGACTGGCCAGACTACAACCGGTCATCGATGCAGCCGTTCAATGGCTGCGGACCCTGATGAAGGACGCACGCGAGAGACCCATTCGTTAGCCGGCGACGGTGAGGCCGCCCTAGAGCTTATCGGTCACTTCCCGCGCAGGTCCAAACCTGTTGCCATCAACGCTTGCCGTCACGCGGCGGTCAATTTCGAATCCTCAATTGGTGCACGGCATTGGGCAGGTCGCTCAGGCCGGCATCGCAAAGTCCTCGCCGCGCCTGAGCACCGCCCAGGCCATGCGCGCATTCTTGGCCGCGATGGCCACCACGGCTTTCCAATAGCCGCGTCGTTCCTGCAACGCCAGCGCCCAGCGGCTGACCGGATCGGGCTGGTTCTTCGCCGTGGCCAGCACCGCTCTGGCGCCCATGACCAACAAGCTGCGCAGGTACGGGTCACCGGCCTTGGTGATGCGTCCCAGCCGGGCTTTTCCGCCGGAACTGTACTGCCCGGGCACCAGGCCCAGCCAGGCGGCCAACTGACGGCCGCACTCGAACTCGTGGCCGTTGCCGACCATGGCCAGCAAACAGGTAGCGGTGGTCTCGCCCACGCCGCGAAGGCGCATCAGCCACTGGGCGCGCGCGTCCTGGCGGGCCTCCTGGCGGATGTATTGGTCGTACTGCGCGATGCGCTCATCGAGCCGGCTGACTTCGCTGAGCAGGTCGCCCACGATGGTGTTGGCCCAACCGGGCAGATCCTCCAGGCATTCGCAGGCACGCCGGCGCACGGTGGCGGCCTTGAGCGGCAGCACGATGCCGAACTCCGAGAGCAGGCCACGGATGCGGTTGAGCGTGGCCGTGCGTTGTTCGACGAATCCCTGGCGGGCACGGTGCAGCATCAGTTGGGACTGCTGCGCCAGGTTCTTGACCGGCACGAAACGCATGTGCGGGCGCTGCACCGCCTCGAAGATCGCGGCGGCGTCGGCCGCGTCGTTCTTGCCGCGCCGCCCGCTCATGCGGTAGGGCGTGACGAACTTCGGTGCGATCAGGCGCACGGTGTGGCCGCTGGCGGTGAACAGCCGCGCCCAATGGTGCGCACCCGAGCAGGCCTCCATGCCGATCACGCACGGCGGCAAGGCGGCGAGCAGCTCGTGCAGTTTCTCGCGCGCCACGCTCGGCCGGACCAACTCGGCCCGGCCGGCCTCGTTGACGCCGTGCACGGCAAAAACATTCTTGGCGAGATCGATACCGACGCATACGATGGCCATGGACTTCCCCTTTCGAACGAGTTGATGAGAGTTCGCAATTCCCATCGTGGCACTGAGTTGCCGGTTGCCGCAATGCGGCGGGTTCGGGACGGGGAAGTCCCTTTCATTCGTTAGGCCTCATCAAAACAGGTGCCATGCCATGCGGACGACCGTAGCCAAAATGCTGATCGCGATCTCACTCGGAATTGTCACGATCGGCGCCGCATCAATTGCGGCAGAGCAAAGCGGAGAATTCGGCTCTTGGAGCGCAAAACTGAAACAGTTTGGCGCAATAGTAATTGCAGCAGGGGTTCTGGCTCTTGTGGTAGGGCTAGCCCTTCACCTTCGGACAGTTATGCCCCCGATGGAAAAATTAAAAACGGCCGTCCTTGGCAAGGTTACGTATGAGGTTGATCAAGCAACTGTCGAAGATCTTGATTTCCTTTATACGAAATACGAAGATCTCTTTGGCACCGACCTGGTACCGCAAGACGAGTTTGGCCGATGGATGCGGCGCAACCCGAGGATTTGCTTTAAGGTGTTACGGATTTCTAATAAAGGCGGCAACTACACGGCAACCATTGTTGGCTTTTTCGACTTCGAACCACTCACGGCCGCCGCAATCAAGCGACTTAAGAGGACCAAGCCAATGGAGATACCGCGACCCCTCGAAGAAAATGACATAAGACCCGGCACAACGCCAGCGAAAGGATACTACATTGGATCTATCGGTGCGACATCGAAAAAGCCCCGCGATCAAGCTGCCACTCTTCTCTGGGCGTTTGACTTCGCGTCGAAGCTAAACATCAATACTGACGTAATTCTGTTCGCCAATCCCTTTACATCCGACGGCGTCCGTCTTTGCCAAGAGTTCGGCTTCATTCCGCTGAACAAGGACCGTCAAAGGGGGCTGTGGAGCCTTAGCCTACAGGCCGGTATTCGTCTGCCTGAATACGATCAGAAGATTAGAAGGCTTCTACTAAATGAGGCCTAATCGGGTAGCCGGGAGTTTCTAACTCCCAGCCCCCACACCACCCACCGTGCGGGTCCGCAGTGGGCGGTTCAACAAGTTGGCACGCGCGACGAAGTTCTGTTTGTCTTGTCTCGTTTTTCCGTATAGCCCTGGGCCTTGCACCACAGGTCTTTCACGCTGAGCAACCCTTGCTCCTTCAGCCACGCGTTGGATACCGCCTGCTGGATCACCTGGGTCCTGGACATTTGCCAGTAGCTGTTGCTACTGACGCCGTGTTGAATCGCCGACTTCAGGCTCACGCCCAGCGCCAGCAGGTTTCTGATCTTCGTGCGCGCCCAGCGCCACTGTTTCCAGTAGCACATGCGCAATCGCCTTCTGATCCACTCGTCCAGTTCGGGCACGGGCCGGTAGTACTGGCTGATGCCGAAGTACCCCACCCATCCCCGAAGATATTGCCCCAGCCGGTGCAGCCGGTATGGCATGGACACGCCCCAGCTGCGCCGCGTCAGCTCACGGATGCGGTGCTTGAAGTCGGCCAGGGCCTTGTCGGCCCAGCGTATCTTCTTGCCCTTGATCGTGAAGCCCAGGAAGGCGCATGCGCTCATCGGTGCCACCTTGCTTTTGGCGCGGTTGACCACGAGCTTGAGGACTGTTTCCAGATACCGCGTGATGGAGCCCATCACACGCTGCGCGGCGCGTTCGCTTCGGACCAGGATGACCAGGTCGTCGGCGTAGCGCGCAAAGCGGTGTCCCCGCCGTTGCAGCTCCAGGTCGAGCTGGTGCAGCACGATGTTGGCCAGCAGCGGCGACAGCGGCCCACCCTGTGGGGTGCCCACCTCGCTCGGCTGTACTTGCTCACCGACCAGCACCCCGGCGCGCAGGTCGTGCCCGATCAGGGCCAGCAGCCGCTTGTCGGCAATGGTGCGGCCCAGCAGATTCATCAGCACGTCATGGTTGACTGTGTCGAAGAACTTGGCCAGGTCGATGTCCACTGCGATGTGGGCGCCGTCCGTCACGATGGCTTGCACCTGCCGTATGGCCTGGTGTGCGTTGCGGCCCGGTCGAAAGCCGAAGCTCGATGCCGAGAAGCTCGGCTCGAAGATCGGCGTGAGCACTTGGGCAATGGCTTGCTGGATCACCCGATCCATCACGGTGGGGATGCCCAGCATCCGTTGGCCGCCACCGGGCTTGGGGATGTACACCCTTCGCACGGCCTGCGGCTGGTACCGCCCTTGCCTGATCTGCCCTCGCACGGCGGGCCAGTGCGCGCGGGCATGGGCAGCAAAGTCCTCGATGGTCACGCCGTCGATACCCGGCGCGCCATGGTTGGCCTTCACCCGCTTCCATGCCCGCGCCAGGTTGTCGCTGTCCAGCACGTCGTCGAGCAGATCGTCTGTCGTTGTTGTCGTCACTTCGTCTTGGGTCAAGGCTCGGTGCGTGCTGGCCGCCGCCCGCATCTGGCCCGTTCGGGCTTGGACGATGGGGTCGAGGTTTGCACGTCTGCTCCTTGTGTCTCGTTGTTTGGCCCTTGGGCACCCCGACTGCCGGGCGCCTACTACGGCCGCTGCTGACTTCTGCGCCGTCACGGTGCCCATTGCTGTGCACCGCGCTGCGTGGATGCTGGACGGTTGCTGCCTCGTTCTTCGACACGTGGCGGGCAGCACGCCGCGGCGCTCGGTTCTTGGTGGCCCGGTGTGAACCTGTCCGGGTGTCTTCGTCCTGCAGCCGCGCCGCGTGCGGCGCAGATCTCCCCAGGTAAGAACGCGAACTGTCGGTGCACAAGCGCCGCATTTACCGTAGGCAGCGTACCGGTGGGCTTTGCCGTCATGTGCCGGCTCGCCTCGCCGCCCTCGGCCTTCCATGCGGTTCGTGTTCCTCGCCTCGCACCTCTTGCGCTCCGGCTTCCTCCAGACACGCGCTCGCGCGCTTGCCCTTGCCTTCGGCTCGTGGTTATCCTCGTCTCATCATGATCCGTCCAAGTCGGTACTCCCACAGGGGACTCGCACCCCATAAGTTCGCGCCCATGCTGGGCGCACACTGGTTGTTCAACAGGACGTCCACCAGCTTCGCTGGCAGCCGCCTGTTAACGCGGGCGTCATGCGCAAGAATCGTCCGAGAGAGGCCACAGTAGTTATGTCCAGAATGAAAGAACCAGAAGATGCGCCTCTTGCATTCCAAGAAGCCTGGAATGCTCATGACATGGATGCGCTCGGTAGCCTGTTTGACTCAGATGCAACATTCGTAAATCGCTTTGGCCACTATGTCCGAGGCGTTGACGAGATTGTTGCGCTCCATGTTCCTATACATAAAACGATTTACAGCGACTCCACGCTCAACAATGAGCTGATCAGTGCAACCAAAATTTCTGATGGAGCAGTAGTCATTCATTTCTGGAGTCGGCTGGCTGCCGGTGCGGCTCATCCGGCTGGGCCGCATGAGGTTGACACGTTGATTCTTGCGGTACTCACGAAACAAGATGATATTTGGCGCATTAGGGCGCTTGAGAATGTAACTCTGGCAAACCCAAGAACCGGGGAGCCAGTGTTGCGTGGCGCCTAACAATTAGTCGATTGGGCCGTCTACGGCGGCCGCTCGCCTTTACGTTAGGCGCCGCAAGTTCAGCGATATCAGCCGTTCGGCCGATTCAAGGAAATTTACAAGGGGAGAAAGAGTGAGGAGTCAGGTTCTAACCACCGTCTCAAGACCGTCCAGTTTCGAGCTACAGAATGCAATTTTCAGCTTCTCTGACGGCGCACCCGAGTCAACTCCAGATGATTTAATCAACCACGCGCTCGCAATCACTGGAGAAGCCTGCTCTCTGATCGAGGCCGGGAAGTCAATGGACGAAGTCATCTCACACTTCTCTGCACTTGGCCTTTCTGAGGGATGCGCGAGACCGTTTGTAGAAAAGGCGAAGGAAGTCGTTAGCTGGAATAGCAAACTCAACGAGTCAGTGGCGAGCACAGCGCAAGGTGGCAATAGCCTGCAAATACTGCAGATCATTGTTCCGATAGCAGTCGCCATAGCAGTTCTTGCCTATGTCTTCATTCGGTGAAAGCGCTGCCTTCAACAGCGGCGCCTGACCCTTCCTTCAAGCGGACGCCTGACGGCGCCGCTTAAGTCAAATGTTAGCTCTCATGAAACCAATTACCTCGGCTGCACTATCTGCACTAGCGTTCGGCATCATCGGATGGTTTGTAGGTTTCGGTGTCGGCTTCTCAGGACTCGTTTCGTCCCTTGTTTTTGCCGCGACAGGATCATTCTTTGGCCTACTGTTATTCTCGGTTGGCGCAAAGGCATTCTGGCTTCCTGTAGGCGGCTTGATTGTTGGTGTCGCACTTGTGCTAGCTGCACAATTGATGACCATAGTCGCCTTTGACGCCTCCTACTTCATTTTCGTCCCGTTGTTAGCGTCTGTAGTGATTACACCAATTGCCAGCATTGCTTTCAAGATGTTTCCCGCGCTTCGCAAGCGTATCTTCAGGGATCCGTGAGCCAAAGTCAGTAGTGAGAGCTAACAACTCCATAACACTTGATATTCACGTAAGGGGCAAGGACGACATCCTCACTCGCAGCGGCTCTGATCTTGCTCGATCAGCTATAGGGCGAAAGTCGGCCCGGACAACTGGCGCAACAGCAGCATGGATCAACTCCCCCGCGGCGCTGGCAGCCTTGTTCGCGCTTGGCTGGGCTGCATTGCGACTCCTGTCCTGGCTCCTTGGTCTAGTCTTCTGATGTTGAGCTTCCGAACGACTGCCTGTGACGCCTCGTTCAACCGGATGCGCTACGGCAGCCAGCGCTTGGCCGCTCCAGGCGCCAGTGGCATCATGCCTTCCACGGCCAAGCGCCGCCTGCCTCCGCAGGTTGCTATATCGCATATCGGTTGTTCCCCAGTAAGTTCACTGTCTAACTAGTTGCTCCAGCGGACCGCGTTCGGCGTCCGCTGAGCATCGACGTTGGGCGCTTCTTGGCGCGTATGGAGATCCTGTTGCAACATCGGAGCTTTGTCTGCTTACTTCTGACGTTGGCACTTCTTTCCGGCTGCGATCGCGTGCCCGACTACGATAGCAAAGAAGCCCAAGATTTGATGAGAACAACGGTCTACACACTCGTCAAGAACGCGCTTCGGGAGACAGGCACGTCGGATGACGGCCAAGCGCAGAAGCCGCTCGCATTGCAGATATCCGATCGACATCAAGCAATGATCGATATGTATCACCCCCACGTCGCGATTGCCGTCGACGGGAAATGGCTGCGATCGCGCTTGGAAACAGGGGCGCCAGATCTGTTTAAAGGCGAGAACTTTACAGCCTACCTAATGCTCAAGAACTACGGGGTGATTAGGGAGGCAGTGAGTGTCAGTCTTGCTCAACATGAGCCCCTTCCGGACCGGGTCGAGGACAAGCGCACATATAAAAAGGTATGCCGGGCAAAGCTCACTATCGCTCCCAACGGCCAGTCATCAAAGAAATTCGAGTCGATCAATCTGACTTACTCGGTGAATCCCCCGCCACGCAGCGGCCGGACAAGCGCAGCAAGTCCTTTCTACGTCGCGGTCAACTTCTTTGAAGCGACAGAGCCACCCTTGCCGTTCTCTTTGTCCGAGAGCGAGAAGGTCGCGCTGATGGCATTGGGTGCGGTCAAAGACATACGAGCAGTGCCACGTCCGCAGAGCCCAGAAACTAGAGTGATAAAGATAGCGCTGCGCGCATTCCGCGCCTACATGGAAAGCGAAGAGGCAACAGCGACGGAAGCGCCGCCTAATCCTTCCATCGAGAGGACGCCGCCCGGCAAGCCGGTCAGCGCATCTCATGTCAAACGTTAGGCATCGCAGAACCTATCACATCTCAGCTCAATGAAAACTAGCCTCAGTCGATCCAAGAAGTCCGTATTCTTTCTATGTCTGGCGCTCCTCGTGACGCCACCGATGCTTTTGAACATCACCCCATTTCCACTGCTCAATATCGACTCTGACGGCTACGGGAGACCCTGCCACAGCCCTAATCGCGAGTACTACATAGAGCGATACACGACGCTTCTAAAGGCCCTGTACATCAACCCTTCCCACTCAAAGGAAGGACTCGCAGTTCTGTATTCCAAAGATGGAAAGGAACTCTTTAGAGGAAAAGCCGATGACATCTACAAGCCGGGATGGAATGGGGACAAAGTCGGATTCTTCGGTAAATGGGGTGGCCACTGGAGCATCCAATTGCCGTCCAACGCAGGCAATTCCATAGGCTGCAATACCAACCAATAGGCAGGCACTCGATGCCTAGCCCTTCCATCGAGAGGATGTCACAAAGGCTTAGCCCTTGCGCCGCCTCTCATGTCAAACCACAAGGGCTTCCCCATTCGTCAAGAAAAAGCTGTCTCCGCCCGCGCAGCGGGGGCATTGATTTTTCCTAATAGCTGACTAAACAGCTGAGGTCAACAAGGTGCGGACTGGCCAGACGACAACCAGTCATCGATGCAGCCGCTCGAGGGCCGCGGGCCCTGGTGAAGGACGCACGCGGGGACCCATTCGTTCGTCGGCGACGCAGATGCTGCCATCGAGTTGATCGGCCGTGTCCCGCGCAGGTCCAAACCTGTCGACATCAACGCTTTCCGTCACGCGGCGGTCGGTTTCAAAGTTTGCTCTGGCACTTGCAAAGTGGCGAAGCGCTCATGCAGGCAGTGCAAAGTCTTCTCTCGCCTCAGCACCGCCCAGACCATGCGTGCGTTCTTGGCCGCGATGGCCACGACGGTTTTCCAGTAACCGCGGCGTTCCTGCAAGCATGGCGGCAGCGCCGCGATCAACTCGTGCAACTTCTCGCGCGTCACGCTCGGGCGGACCCCACTCGGCCCGGCTGCCCTCATTGCCGCCGTGCACGGCAAGAACATTCTTGGCCAAATCGATGCCAACGAATACGATGGCCATGGACACCCCCTTTTGAACGGGTGGAGGAAATTTCGCACTTCTCATCGTGGCACTCACATGCCGATTGCCGCAAGGCAGCTGGTTCGGAACGGGGAAGTTCCTTTCATTCTTTAGGCCTCATTTTTATTGATTCTTTTGGGGGAAATTGATATGCCAAATGGAAAACCGGGTGATCACCCATGGACTGATTTTTTCACGCACGGATACAAGAAGTTACTTCCAGATGACATGGCCGCGATGCTGAACGCAATTCACTCTGTATCGCCACAGCTGATCGAACATTTCGCCAATGCGGACATGTTTGATTGAGTAAATGGAAATGATCTTGACAATGGACGGGAAAAATTGAGAAAGATCATGGCCGCCAATGACATTTCCTTCATCGAGTGATTCCCAACCATTCGCTCGACCGACGCGCCAGGAAAGCCAGCCCTGCTTTAGGCGGAGATTTATTTCATCAATGGCAACAAACCTTCTCAAGAACCCAAGGATTTGGTGGCACCTAACAATTGGCGCCACGGCACTCTGGCTGGTATCGGCTTTCATATTCTCAGACCTTTGCCTGAGCTTTGGCGGCGGACAACCGCAATGCAGTGGAACCCACTATCCAGAGCTACTGGCCAGCATATCCATCATTTTGTTTGTATCAGGCATAACGTTCATTCCAATACTATTTCTCATCGCGATAGTCGTCACCTTGACTGCAAGAAATCGCAGCCGATCTTGACCTCCTGCAAACGAGTTGCCACCGAAGAGTTCTTCATGCATTTCTTGATGATCGACGGCATTCTCAATCATTGACTACCAGACACACGGAGAAGGCGAAAGCCACCGCGGAGGGACCGGCCACCCATCTACAGGCAGGCTTCTGCCGGCCAAATCATCCGAGGGCCCCGATAAGAGCCACTGGCCAGGCCACATTCGCTCCTCGCGCTCGAACCATGGACGAGCGATCGAATTCATCTGCTGCCGCTCTGATCGGTGGCGGGTATCTGCCATCGCATGTCCAATTCATTGAATTGGCCCCCAAAGGGGTGCCAGATTCTCCCGGGCCGCGGGCATCTGAGGAACATGGCCGGGATCGGACACGCCATCGCGCGTGCGCGCCGCCCGAAGAATGTGTGCGCTTTTGTCGACCAGCGCCAAATCGACTCTCTGCCAGCCGCCGCATTCCTTCAGCTCCCGTTCACCTGGGCCGACATCGTCCCGGGCAGCCTCAAGGACAATCACCGGGGCGCCCTCAAGACGCTCCAGCTTGCTGCGTTCGCGATCTCGCTTCCCTGCGCAGCGTGATGCATGCGGGCCGCGCATCAACCTGTCACGCACGAAGCCTCTGTGCACGCATGGCTCGAACTGCCCGGCTGCAATCACACCAAGCCTGGCGATGGTGCTGACGGTCCCGGTCATGGGCGCCCTGTGCGGAGTGGTGATCCGCTGCTCGTCCGTGTACTACGGCGGACCGTCGTGGCTTTCCCTGCCCAACGCAGGCGCCGATCACGTCCCCGCGCCGGCGTCGTACAGGCGAACCGTGTTCTTGCCGGCCTTCTTGGCCGAATACAGCGCCCGGTCGGCGCATTCCAGCAGCCGGGCGGCTTCCTGCCCGTGCTCCGGCCCGCATGCGGCCCCGACGCTCAGCCCGATGGAGATGTGGGCCGCATCGATGACGAACGGCCGCGCGATTTCCGCAATCAGCCGCTGCGCCTGCGCGATGGTCTCCAGGCCGCCCCGGCCGTCGGACAGGGCCGTGAACTCGTCCCCGCCCATGCGGAACACGCGGTCCGATTCACGCAGGGAAGCCTGCAGGCGCGCGGCGGCTTCGCGCAGCACCGCGTCGCCCGCGGCGTGCCCAAGCGTGTCGTTGACCCGCTTGAAGCCATCCAGATCCATGTAGAACAGCACGAACCGCCCGCCTTCGTGGCGCACCCGTTCGATGGCCAGGTCCAGGCTGGCGGCGAAGGCGGCCCGGTTCGGCAGGCCGGTCAGGTCGTCCACCTGTGCCAGATGCTTCAGCCGTGCCTCCACCTGCTTGCGATGCCCGATGCCGCGCACCGTGGTGACGTAGCCGTCCGGCCGGCCGGTGTGGCGATCCCGCGTCAGCCTGATCGAGGCTTCGAGCCACACCCAGGAGCCATCCTTGTGGCGCTGGCGCTGCTCGGAGCGGCCGTCCACCAGGCGGCCGGCCCGCACCTCCTGCATCAGCGCCTTGAACGCCGGCACGTCGTCGGGATGGGTCAATTCGATGGCCCTGCGCCCGAGGAGCTGCGACGGCTGATAGCCGAGCAGATCCTCGACCGAGGGCGATACGTACTGGCGGACGCCGTCGAGGTTGCCCCGGATGATCGTGTCGGTCGCCGACTCCGCCAGCAGCCTGAAATCGCTTTCCCGGCGCAGGGCCCCCTGCGCCAGCTCGAACAGCCGCAGCTGTGCGGTCGCCAGCGCGGCGAATTGCTCGAACTGGCGCCACTCGTGGATGCCCAACACCCTGGACGCAGCGCCGAACAACGAGAACCGGCCGACGCCCCCGTCACCGAACGGCATGGACGCGATCAGGCGATCGTCCTCGCCGAGCAGGCCCGCATCACGTGCGCCGCCGGCCTGCTGCGCATCGGCGGCGGATGCCGATCCGGCGGCGTGCCAGACTTTGCTGGTGCCCTGGACCTGGATGGTCGCCGCGGCCATGCCGAGCATCCGGCACGCCATGCCGCACAGCAGATCGAAGCGCAGATCCGACAGATCGGCCGCCTGCATGCCGCCTGCAGGGCGATGCACCGGATCATCGTCAATGGCCATTCCTGTGATTTCTCGCTGCATGGTGTTCCACGACTTCCCGCCGGAGTCGCGCGCGCCGGCCGATCATCCGCTGCGCAAGGCCAAGCAATGGGCCGATCGAACGCAGGGCGCGATGTCGCCAGACCTGGACGCCGTGCTCGGCAACAGGCCGATCGTCAACTCCCCCGAGCGCCGGCTCGAGGGGCGATTGCTCGCCGCACTGTACCTGATCCACCCGTGCCGGCAGCGCTGCGAATACCGGGAGAGACCCTTTCGCATGGCGGCTGCTTCGGAACGGGGAAGCCCCTTCATCCACCGGGCGACTCCCGGCGACGATGGACCAGGCGCACGCAGGCGGGTACCGTGGCGCGCTGCCCGGAGAGCAGCCATGTCCACCCTCGCCGCAAGCGAAGTCCGTGCCAACCCGTGCCGTCTCATCGACCAGGCGGCGGAGTCCCGCCAGCCGATCCACGTCGCGGGCCCGCGCACGGGCGCAGTTCCGCGGTCGGCAGAGCTGTCGGCAGAGAATGGGCAGTCCATCCGGCAAGCGCCGTACCTCTTGTCCATTCCCGGCAGGAGGGCATGGCCGAGCCTCCTGGTGCCAGCCCCCGGAATCTGCCGGGATGTCCCATGCATGCCAACGGCCTACAGCCATGACCGACCGCACCGACAACACAGGCCAGCTGGCCGCCATCAACCACAAGATTGTCGCCGCGGGCGAGGTGCTTCCCGCGGTCCAGCTCAAGGACGGCAGCACGGTGCAGACCGGGACGGTCGCGGCCATGCTGCACAACGTCGCCCTGTACAACGCCGGCGAGCGCGGCCAGGTGGAGCGGGAGCTCGCGCTGTCGATTCCGACGCTCGTCAAGGTCGGCCTGTTCGACCTGTTCGCGCCCGAGGAGTGGATCAGCGGCGCCAACCCCGGCCGGCGCTTCGTGGGCGAGCGGGCGCTGGACTACCTGAAGGGCCGCGCGTGCCGTTGACCGGCCCCCGCCCGACCCGCCGGCGCCGCGCGGGCGCCGGGCCGGCCCGGGGCCGGGCGCGATGACGCTCGATGCCCTGCGCACCTTCGGCCTGTTCGTCGCCACGGCGCTCGCGGAGATCGTCGGCTGCTACCTGCCCTACCTCTGGCTCAGGCAGGGCCGCACGGCCTGGCTGCTGGTGCCGGCCGCGGCGAGCCTGGCCGCGTTCGCCTGGCTGCTGACGCTGCATCCGCAGGCGGCCGGCCGCGTCTACGCGGCCTACGGCGGCGTGTACATCGGCGTCGCCCTGGCCTGGCTGTGGCGTGTCGACGGCATCCGGCCGACGCCGGCGGACTGGATCGGCGTCGGCCTGTGCCTGCTGGGCATGCTGGTGATCATGTTCGGGCCGCGGCAGGCCTGAACAGCCGCCGCGAACAACTTGTTGCAGGCGGCCGCGCCGCGCGCCCGTATAAGGACGGCCCGGTGCCGCGGCAACGCCCGCGCGCCGGCCACAAGCAACAACGTACGGGAGACAGACGCATGCCAGACCTTCGCACACTGCCGCCACCGGCGGACGCCCATGACACGCGCGCGCCGGACGGTGCCCCGGCCGCGGCGCGGCGCCGCTTCCTCGGCCGCACCGGCGCCGGGCTCGCCGCGCTGGCGGTGCCCGCGGCCTGGGGCCAGGCCAGGACGCCGGCGGCGCCGCCCGGCCCGCCCAGCACCGTGACCACGCCGCCGCGCGACTTCGGCCCCGGCGCGCCGCCGACCACCTATTTCTGGGATCCGGACGTGGTCGCCGTCGATCCCTCGTTCAACGAGCTGGCCCAGCCCAACGCCGCGATCCGGCGGCTGTGGACCGGCGGCGGCTGGCTCGAAGGGCCGGCCTGGAACGCGGTCGGCCGCTTCCTGGTGTGGAGCGACATCCCGGCCGACCGGCAGCTGCGCTGGCTGGAGGACGACGGCCATGTCTCGGTGTTCCGCGCGCCGTCGAACAACAGCAACGGCAACTGCTTCGACTACCAGGGCCGGCAGATCGCCTGCGAGCACCTGACGCGCCGCGTGGTGCGCTACGAGCTGGACGGCTCGGTCACCGTGCTGGCGGACCGCTGGAACGGCAAGCCGCTGAACTCGCCGAACGACGCCGTGGCGCACCCGGACGGCAGCATCTGGTTCACCGACCCGCCCTACGGCGCGCAGTTGTACGAGGGCGTGCCCGACCCGGCCGGCGGCGCCAGCAACCGCCAGGGCCGGCTGAACACCCGGCTGGGCCAGCCGGCCGGCATCGGCGACGCGCGGCAGGAGCTGCCGACCCAGGTCTACCGCTGGGACCCGAGCGGCCGGCTCGACGCGGTGATCGCCGGCAACCAGGTGCCCAACCCGAACGGGCTGTGCTTCTCGCCGGATTTCGGCAAGCTCTACGTCACCAGCACCGGACCGGCGGGCAAGGGCGACGTCCACGTGCTGGACGTGGGCGCGGACCACCGGCTGTCCAACCAGCGGGTGTTCTCCGACTGCATGGTCGACGGCGTGAAGTGCGGGCCGGACGGCATCCGCGCCGACGTGTTCGGCAACCTCTGGGTCGCCAGCAACGCCGGCCGCGCCGTGGGCTACAGCGGCGTGACGGTGTGGAACCCCGAGGGCCGGCTGATCGGCCGCATCCGCCTGCCCGAGGCCTGCGGCAACCTGACCTTCGGCGGGCCCAAGCGCAACCGGCTGTTCATGATCGCGAGCCAGTCGGTCTACGCGGTCTACACCGCGACGCAGGGCGCGGCACCGAGCTGAGGAGCGACGGGCCGCGCAGCAGCGCCGCCAGCCCCTACTTGCGCGAGGCCAGCGGGCAGGTTCTCAAGCCCAGCAGCGGATACACCGGGCAGAAGCGCAGCAGCGCGGTCAGCAGCGGCACGATGCCGAGCCAGCCCCACCAGCCCACGGTGCCGGTGGCGGCCAGGGCGATCAGCACCAGGCCGACCAGGATGCGCAGTACGCGGTCGATGCCGCCGACGTTCGATTGCATGGGAAAGTCCTCCTGTCGTTGAAAAAACCGGATCGGCCCGCGTCTCAGCCGGCCAGCGCCCTGCGGTTCCAGGGCATCTTCATCAGCACGCGGGCCATCCCGCAGAAGCCCGAGGCGCCGGCAAACACCAGGCCGGCGCCGACGGCGCCGGACAGCGCATGGAACCAGGGCGACACCGTGGCGCCGAGCACGCAGCCCAGCACGATCAGCGCGCCGGCGGCCAGCTGCACCTGGCGCTGCAGCGCCAGCGGCTGCCGGGCGTCCACCACCACGGGCAGGCCGGCGCGCTTCCAGGCGTCCAGGCCGCCGTCGAGCAGGTAGGCGTCGCAGGCCACGCTGGCGCCCAGCACCTGGGCGGCGAGCCGGGTGCGCTGGCCGGAGCGGCAGTGGAAGACCACGGCCGCGGCGCCGCCGGCCGGCACGGCGCCGGCGGACAGCCGCTCCAGCGGCACGCTGACGGCCTGGCCGATGCGCTCGCGCGCGTGCTCGTCGGCGCTGCGGATGTCGACCAGCACGGCGCCGCGCGCGACCAGGTCGCGTGCGTCCTGCGGGGAGATCGTGGCAACGGACATGGCGGGAAGCTCCTTTCAGGGGCAGTAGATGCTCTTGAGCGTGGCGATCAGCGTGCGCACGTCGGGGTTGTCGATGCGGTAGTACAGCGTCTGCGCCTCGCGGCGGAAGGTCACCAGGCCCTCCTCGCGCATCTTGGCCAGGTGCTGCGACAGCGCGGACTGGCTCAGCGCCACCTGCTCCAGCAGCGCGCCGACCGACATCTCCCCGTGCTCGATCAGCAGGCACAGCACCAGCAGGCGGTGCTCGTTGCCGACGGCGCGCAGCAGCGCCGCGGCACGCGCCGCGCCTTCGTACAGGAACTGCCGGTCCTTCTCATCCATCGCTCGGGCACCTCCGAATTAATTAAGACATTTCTAATTTAACATGTTCTAATAAAATAGCAAGACTTCGCAGGACCGACACCATGGCCGACACGCCGGACATCCAGGCCTTCTTCGACGAGGCCACCCACACCGTGACCTACCTGGTCGCCGACCCGGCCACCGGCCAGGCCGCGGTGATCGACCCGGTGCTGGACTACGACCACGCCAGCGGCCGCGCCGGCACGGCCGGGGCCGACCGCGTGCTGGCCGCGCTCGGCGCCCGGGGCGCGACGCTGGCCTGGGTGCTGGAGACGCACGCCCACGCCGACCACCTGAGCGCCGCGCCCCACCTGCGCCGGCGCACCGGCGCGCCGGTGGCCATCGGCGAGCACATCCGCGACGTGCAGGCCATCTTCCGCCCGGTGTTCGACCTGGACGACGTGTCGGGCGACGGCAGCGAGTTCCAGCGGCTGCTGCGCGACGGCGACGTGCTGCCGCTGGGCCGGCTGCGCATCGAGGTGCTGCACACGCCCGGCCACACGCCGGCCTGCGTGTCCTACCGCATCGGCGACGCGGTGTTCGTCGGCGACACGCTGTTCATGCCCGACTACGGCACCGCGCGCGCGGACTTCCCCGGTGGCGATGCGCGCACGCTGTACCGCTCGATCCGCCGCCTGCTGGCGCTGCCGCCGGCGACGCGGCTGTTCATGTGCCACGACTACAAGGCCCCCGGGCGCGACGCCTACGCCTGGGAGAGCAGCGTGGCCGCCGAGCGCGCCGCCAACGTGCACGTGCGCGACGGCGTGGACGAGGACGCCTTCGTCGCGCTGCGCGAGCGGCGCGACGCCACGCTGGCGGCGCCGGCGCTGCTGCTGCCGTCGGTGCAGGTGAACATCCGCGCCGGCCGGCTGCCGCGGCCGGCCGCCAACGGCGTGCCGTACCTGAAGATCCCGGTGCGGTTCGGCACCACGGCGGAGGCCGCATGACGGCCGGCGCGCAGCAGCAGCAGCTGGCACGCCGCAACGTCGGCCTGCTGATGGCGGCGCAGGCGCTGGGCGGCGCCTCCCCGCCGATCATCATCTCGCTGGGCGGCCTGGTCGGGCAGATGCTGGCCAGCCGGCCCGACCTGGCCACACTGCCGGTCAGCCTCTACAACCTGGGCCTGGCGCTGTCGACCATCCCGGCCGCGCTGCTGATGCGCCGGCTCGGCCGGCGCGCGGCCTACGTGGCGGGCGCGCTGCTGGCCTGCGTGGCCGGGCTGGTCGCCTGGTCGGGCATCGTGCAGGGCAGCTTCGCCACCTTCTGCGCCGGCACGGCGCTGGCCGGCTTCTACGGCGCCTGCGTGCAGAGCTACCGCTTCGCGGCCTCGGACGCGGTGGCCCCGCCGCAGCGGCCGGCGGCCATCTCGCGCATCATGCTCGGCGGCCTGGCCGCGGCCGTGATCGGCCCGCAGGTGGTGATCTGGACGCGCGACGCCTGGCCCACCGCGCCGTTCGCCGGCAGCTTCCTGGGGCAGACCGCGCTGGCGCTGCTGGCGCTGCCGCTGCTCCTGCAATTGCGCATGCCGCCGCCGCAGGCCGAGGCGGCGGCGGACGCCGCGGCGCGCCCGCTCGGCGTGATCGCGCGCGACCCGCGCTTCGCCGTCGCCGTGGTGGCCGGCGTGGTCTCCTACGGGCTGATGGCCTTCATCATGACCGCCGCGCCGATGGCCATGGTCGGCTGCGGCCACACCGTGGGCGAGGCCGCGCTGGGCATCCAGTGGCACGTGCTGGCCATGTTCGCGCCCAGCTTCTTCACCGGGCGGCTGATCGCGCGCTTCGGCAAGGTGGCCGTCACCGCGGCCGGGCTGCTGCTGATCGCGGCCTCGGGCCTGCTGGCGCTGGCCGGGCTGGAGCTGCTGCACTTCTGGGGCTCGCTGGTGCTGCTGGGGGTGGGCTGGAACTTCGGCTTCATCGGCGCCACCGCGCTGGTGACCGAGGTCTACACGCCGGCCGAGCGCGCCAAGGTGCAGGCGCTGAACGACTTCCTGGTGTTCGGCACGGTGGCGCTGGCCTCGTTCGGCTCCGGGCGGCTGCTGAACACCGCCGGCTGGGACACCATCAACACCGCCATGCTGCCGCTGATCGCGGCCGTGCTGCTGGCGCTGGCCTGGCAGGGCCGGCGCCGGGCGGCCGCAACCTGACGGCACGCACGGGAGCCAGAGCGCGCCGCGTACCATGCGCGGCCGCCTGCCCTTCCCCGCCTCCGCCGCGCATGCCCGCTCCAGCCTCCGCCCCCACCACCCCCTCCCACGCCGCGCGCGAGCTGTACGCCGCGCTGTGGCGCCACGCCGAAGGCGCGCGCGGCCAGCTGGCCGGCGCCATGGCGCTGCTGGGCGGCGCCCAGCTGGTGCGCCTGGCCATGCCCTGGCTCGCGGCCCAGGCCATCAACGCGCTGCAGCGCGGGCAGCTGGAAACCTCGGCGCAGTGGATCGGCGGGCTGATGGCCGTGTACCTGGCCTCCTGGCTGATGCACGGCCCCGGCCGCGTGCTGGAGCGCAACGTGGCCGTGCGCGTGCGCGAGCAGCTCGCCGATCGGCTGTACCAGCGCATCGCCGGCGCGCCGCTGGCCTGGCACGGCGAGCAGCATTCCGGCGAGCTGCAGCACCGCGTGCACCAGGCCAGCCGCGCGCTGGCGGACTTCGCGCAGAACCAGTTCGTCTACCTGCAGAACGTCGTCAACTTCTTCGGCCCGCTGGTCGCGCTGACGCTGCTGTCGGCCAGCAGCGGCGCACTGGCGCTGGCCGGCTACGTGCTGATCGCCGGCGTGATCCTGCGCTTCGACCGCGCGCTGATGCTGCTGGCCCGGCAAGAGAACGACGCCGACCGCCGCTACGTCGCCGCGCTGGTGGACTTCATCGGCAACGCCGGCACCGTGATCGGCCTGCGCCTGGCGGCCGCCTCGCGCGCGCTGATGCACCTGCGCATGCGCGCCGTCTCCGGCCCGCTGCGCCGCGCCACCATCGTCGGCGAGGGCAAGTGGTTCACGGTGGACATCCTGGGCCTGCTGCTGACCTGGGCGCTGGTGGTGCTGTACGTCTGGCAGACGCGCACCCCGGGCGAGGCCGTGCTGCTGGGCGGCGTGTTCATGATCTACCAGTACGCGCAGCAGACGGCCGGCGTGATCGGCTCCATGGCCGGCAACTTCCAGAGCTTCGCGCGCATGCACACCGACTACCGCAGCGCCGAGCCGCTGCTGAGCGCCCCGCAGCGCGCCGGCGAGGCGGCCGAGGCGCTGGACGCGGACGCGCGCTGGCAGCGGCTGGCGCTGCGCGGGCTGGACTGGCGCTTTGCCGGCGGCGGCAGCCGCGGCAGCGGCCTGCAGGCGGTGGACCTGGACCTCGCGCGCGGCACGCGCGTGGCGCTGGTCGGCCCCAGCGGCGGCGGCAAGAGCACGCTGCTGCGCGTGCTGGCCGGCCTGTACCCGCCCGCCGGCGGCCAGCTGCTGCTGGACGGCCAGCCGCAGCCGTGGGCCCGGCTGCGCCGGCTGGCCACGCTGCTGCCGCAGGAAAGCGAGGTGTTCGAGGCCAGCGTGCGCGAGAACCTGGCCTTCGGCCTGCCGCGCGAGGACGCCGAGCTGCAGGCCGCCATCCACGCCAGCGCCTTCGACGAGGTGCTGGCCGGCCTGCACGGCGACCTGGACCAGCCGCTGACCGAGCGCGGCGCCAACCTCTCCGGCGGCCAGCGCCAGCGCCTGTGCCTGGCGCGCGGCGTGCTGGCCGCGCGCGGCAGCTCGCTGCTGCTGCTGGACGAGCCGACCAGCGCGCTCGACCCGGCCACCGAGGCGCGCGTGCTCGACCGCATCGCCGCCGCCGTCCCCGACGCCTGCCTGGTCGCCTCGGTGCACCGCATGAGCCTGCTGCCGCACTTCGACCAGGTGGTGCTGATGGAGGCCGGCCGCGTGCGCGACGCCGGGCCGCGCGAGGAGGTGCTGGCGCGGCAGCCGCAGCTGCGCGCTGCGGCCGGCTGAGCCGGGCCCGCGCAGGCCTGCGCGCTCAGGCAGTGCCGAAGAGCTTCCCGGCCAGGAAGGCCAGGCTCCGACCGTGCGCCAGCGCCGCGCTGGCGGGGTGGTAGGCCGAGCGCTCCCAGCAGTTGAAGCCGTGCGGGGCGTCCTGGTACACGAAGACGTCGGCGCGCGGCCCCATCGCCGCGCGGATGCGGTCGACCGCCTGCGGCGGGATGTGCACGTCGCGACCGGCGTAGTGGAACTGCATCGGCGCGCGTATCGCCGCCGCCAGCGCCAGCCGGTCGTCGATGCCGCCGCCGTAGTAGGCGATGCCGGCGTCGACGTCGGTGGCCGCGCAGGCGACGTAGGCCAGCAGCCCGCCCAGGCAGAAGCCCATGGTGCCCACGCGGCCGCCGGCCACTTCCGGCAGCGCGCGCAGCGCGGCGACGGCGGCCTGCGCGTCGGCCTGCATCTCGGCCGGCTGCAGCGCGTGCATCATCGCCATCCCGCGTTCGCGGCCCGCGCCGGCGTAGTCCAGCTGCACCCGCCGGGCCTGGCGCCAGAACACGTCGGGCGCGAGCACGGTGAAGCCGTGCAGGGCCCACAGCCTGGCCAGCGCGCGGATGTGGGAGTTCACGCCCACGATCTCCTGGTAGAGCAGCAGGCCCGGGCCGCGGCCGGCCGGCGGCAGGGCCAGGTAGCCCTCGTGGCGCGGCTCCGGGCCGATGGGCATCCAGCGGGTGCGGACCGGCCCGGCGCCGGCGTCTTCGTCCCCGGGTGGCAGGGTGGTGCGTGCCATGGGTGTGCGGGGGTGGCGCTTCAGCTCTTCTTCGACAGCTGGGCGATGCGCATCCAGTAGGCCTCTTCCTCCCGGACCTGGCCGGCGAACTCCCGGTGGCCGACCAGCTCGACCGAGGCCGACTGCTGGGCGCAGAACGCCTTGAACTCGGGCGTCTGCCCGGCGCGGATGAAGGCGTCCGATAGCAGCTGCAGGGCCGCCGGCGGCGTGCGCGCCGGCGCCAGCACGCCGCTCCACGAGGACATGTCGAAGTCCGGCACGCCGGCCTCGATCGCGGTCGGGACGTCGGGGAAGGCGTCCCAGCGCGTCCTGCCGGTGACGGCCAGGCCGCGCAGCTTGCCGGACTGGAGCAGCGGCAGGATGACGCCCGGGCCCTGGCAGGTGAACTCCACCTGCCCGCTGGCCACGTCGATCACGGCGGGGCCGTTGCCGCGGTAGGCGACGTGCCGCGCCGTGGTCTGCGTCGCGTCGTTCAGCGCCACCGCGCACAGGTGGGCCGTGCTGCCGATGCCGCTGGACGAATAGGTGAGCTCGCCGGGCCGGGCCTTCATCGCGGCGATCAGGTCGGCCAGCGTCTTGTAGGGGGCGTCGGTCCGCACCACGATGCCCAGCGCCACGCGCGACATGCGGGCGACGGGCACGAAATCCGACAGCGGGTCGAAGGTCAGCGGCGTGTCCGACAGGCCGCGCGCCGCGTAGTGGGCGCTGCCGGTGTAGAGCAGCGTGTAGCCGTCGGCCGGCGCCCTGGCCACGACCTCGGTGCCGAGCAGCAGCCCGGCGCCCGGCCGGTTCTCGATCACCACCGGCGTGTTCAGGCGCCTGGAGACCGGGTCGGCCATGAAGCGCGCCAGGGCATCCAGCGTGGTGCCCGGCGAGGCCGGAATGATGCACTTGATGGGCTTGGCGGGGTACTGCTGCTGCGCGTGGGCGGCCGCGAACTGCCCGGTGGCCGCGAGCGCGGCCGCCTGCATCGCGCGCCGGCGTGAAATGACCATGCTGTCTCCTTCGGTGGTGCCCGGCCGCCAAGCGCATCCGGATGCGCGGAAATTCTAGGAACGGGGGTAGCGCCCCGGCTTTGCGGTCCGCGGCAATCACCTTGCCGCCGGCTGCCGGAATGGGCCGGCGCACGGGCCCCGATCTTTGCGCGCCGCGTCATGGTGCTTGCCACGCAGGCGCATGCAGGCCGGCACCGCGTTCCTAGAATTTTTCAGTTCCACGGCGGGCGTCGCGGCGCAGGCGGAGCGAGAACAGGAGCAACGGTGATGGATGAGGGTGTTTCCCAGATCGAGCGGGTCGAACGGATCGAACAGATGACGGAGGCGCAGGTCGTCCAGGCATGGCTCGGGCGTTTCGAGCAGGCACTGTGCGCGCGCAGCGCCGAGCGGATCGCCGCGCTGCTGGCCGACGAATGCCACTGGCGCGACCTGTGCGCGTTCACCTGGTCGATCTCGCCCTGCGACGACAAGGCGGCGGTGGTCCGCCAGCTGCTGGCCAACCAGGAGCGCGTGCAGGCCAGGGGCTTCGCGATCGCCGGCGGCAGCGTCGCGCCGCGGCGGGTCCGGCGGCTGGGGGTGGACGTCGTCGAGGCGATCTTCGCCTTCGAGACGCAATGCGGCCGCTGCAAGGGCGTGGTGCGCCTGCTGCCCGGCGAGCAGCCCCGGGCCTGGGTCCTGATGACCTCGCTGCGCGAACTCAAGGGGCACGAGGAGCCGGTCCACGCGCGCCGCCCGGGCGGCTCGGCGTATTCGCGCGAGTTCGGCGGCGAGAACTGGGCCGACCGCCGGGCGCGGGAGCAGGCCTTCGAGGACCGCGACCCGGCCGTGCTGATCATCGGCGCCGGCCAGAGCGGGCTCACGCTGGCGGCCCGGCTGCGCCTGCTGGGCGTGGCGGCGCTGTGCGTGGACCGGCACGAGCGCGTGGGCGACAGCTGGCGCAAGCGGTATCACTCGCTGGCGCTGCACAACCAGGTCGACCTCAACCAGATGGCGTACATGCCGTTTCCCGCGAGCTGGCCCAAGTACCTGCCCAAGGACATGCTGGCCAACTGGCTGGAGCACTACGCCTGGGCGCTGGAGTGCAACGTCTGGATGCGCACCACCTTCGTGGAGGGGCGCTACGACGACGCGGCGGGCCACTGGGTGGCGGTGCTGCGACGCGCCGACGGCAGCCAGCGCGTGATGAGGCCCCGGCACATCGTCTTCGCCAACGGCATCGTCGGCGCGCCGCGGATCCCCGCGCTGCCTGGGCTGCCGGAGTTCCGCGGCCAGGTGCTGCACACCCACGACTACCAGGACGGCGCGGCGTGGAAGGGGCGCGACGCCCTCGTGCTGGGCACCGGCACCAGCGGCCACGACATCGCGCAGGACCTGTGCAGCCACGGGGCCAACGTGCGGATCATCCAGCGCGGCTCCACCACCATCACCAGCGTCGAGGCCGGCGAGCTGGTGTACCCGCTGTACTACAAGGACGGCCTGTCGACCGAGGACGCCGACCTGATCGCCACCAGCGCGACCTACGCCCTGGCGGTGCGCAACGCGCAGGCCGTGACCAGGCTGCAGAAGGAGGCCGACAGGGAGCTGCTGGCCGGCCTGCAGGCGCGCGGGTTCAAGCTCGACTTCGGCGAGGACGAGACCGGCTACGTCATGAAGGTGCGCCGCATCCACGCCGGCTACTACCTCAACTGCGGCTGCTCCGATCTGATCGTCCAGGGCAAGGTCGGGCTGCTGCACTTCGGGGACATCGAGCGCTTCGTGCCCGAGGGCGTGCTGATGAAGGACGGCCGCGTGGAGAAGGCCGAGCTGCTGGTCGCCGCGACCGGCTACGAGCCCCAGCAGGAGGTCGTCCGGCAACTGCTGGGCGATGCGGTCGCCGACAAGGTGGGCCCGATCTGGGGCATCGACCCGGCCGACGGCGAGCTGCGCAACATGTACCGGCCCACGCCGCAGAAGGGCCTGTGGTTCCTAGGCAGCGGGATGTCGCAGGCGCGCATCTACACCCACTTCGTGGCGCTGCAGATCAAGGCCCGCGAGCTGGGCCTGGTCGCCTGAGCCGGGTGCCGGGGGCGCGGACGCGTCCCGCCTCTCCGCTTCGGCCTTTCCTTCCAGCGGCCGCGGCGCCCTGCGCGGGCATCGCCGGCGCCGGTGGATTGCGGAACAATGCGCCCAGGAATTTTGGGCATGGACGAATTCACGCGCATCCAGACCTTCGTCAAGGTCGTCGAAACGGGCAGCTTCTCGGCCGCGGCGCGGCACGAGTCCTCCACTAGTTCGGTCGCCAGGCAGGTCAAGTCCCTGGAGGACGAGCTGGGCGTGCGCCTGCTCAACCGGACCACGCGCAGCCTGTCGCTGACCGAGCCCGGCCGCGTCTTCTACGAGCGCGCCTGCGCGCTGGTCAAGGACCTGAACAACGCCAAGCTGGCGGTCAGTTCCTTCCAGGACGACGTCAAGGGCCTGCTGCGGGTGTCGCTGCGCGTGTCCACCGGCACGACCATCATCGTCCCGGCGCTGCCCGCGCTGCTGGAGCAGTACCCCGAGCTGCGCATCGACGTCTCGCTCACGGACGAGCGCTGCGACCTGGTGGCCCACAACATCGACGTGGCGGTGTGGATCGGCCACATCCCCGACTCCAACATGATCGCCCGGCGGCTGACGCCCAGCCAGCGGATCGTCTGCGGCGCCCCGGCCTACTTCCGCCGGCGCGGCGTGCCGCAGGTGCCCGCGGACCTGCGCCGGCACGCGTGCATCGTCTACAACATCCCGACCCATCGCCACGCCTGGACCTTCAGCAAGGACGGGCAGCACGAGGAGGTGGAGGTGCAGGGCGCCCTGCGCTCGGACAACGGCCTGGTGCTGCTGTCCGCGGCGCAGGCCGGCCTGGGGCTGATCGTGGTCCACGAATGGATGGTGCGCCTGCCGATCGCGCAAGGCCAACTGGTGCGCGTGCTGGCGGACTACGCCGTCAACCCGACCGTCGGCGACGCCGACCTGCACGTGGTCTACCCCAGCAGCCGCGGCGTCTCGCGCAAGGTGCGCGTGTTCGTGGATTTCCTGCTGCAGCTGTTCCAGGGCCAGGCGGCGGCAGGCGCCGCGGCCGCGCCGGCACGCCAGTAGTCCCGCCGCGCGGCGGCGGCCGGCCGCGCGGCGGGACGGCGCGGGCACAGTTTGCCGCCCGGCGCAAAGCTGCTTGCCGCCACGTCCCCTGGATGCGCCAGGGAGCCTCCTCCTAAACTTTTTCGCTGCCGCGCGCGGGGCTGCCCGCTGTGGTTGCGCACGACGAAGAGGAGACCCGCATGCGTTTCGCCCCCAGGGCCCGCCGCCCCCATCCCAACCGCCGCGACGCCTGCGGCGCCATCGCCGGCCTGGTGTCCGCAGGGCTGCTGGCCGGGCCGGCGCGGGCCGCCGACGATTTCCCGGGCAAGCCGGTGATGCTGGTGGTGCCCTACGGCGCAGGCACCACGGGCGACCTGTGGGCGCGGATGGTGGCGCCCCGCCTGTCGACCCTGTGGAAGCAGCCCGTGATCGTGGACAACAAGCCCGGCGGCAGCGCGATGATCGGGACCGCGCACGTCGCGCGCTCGGCGCCGGACGGCCACACGCTGCTGATCGGCAGCCTGTCCACCAGCATGGCCAGGCTGACCAACGCCTCGGTGCCGTTCGACCCGCAGGTCGAGCTGGTGCCCGTGTTCAAGTTCCTCAACTTCCACATGGTCTTCGCCACCAACAGCGCGACGCTGGCGAAGGCCAAGGACCTGCGCGCGCTGGTGGCGCTCAGCAGGTCGACGCCCACGGGGATCTTCTTCGGCGGCACCGGCCCGGGGACGGCCTTCAACATGACGGCCGGGTTCGTGCTCAAGGGGCTGGCGGCGAACTACTCCGAGATCAACTACAACGGCACGCAGCCCGTCACGATCGCGCTGGTGCGCGACGACGTGCAGGTGGCCATCAACACGCCGGCCGCCTTCAAGCCGCAGTTCGACAACGGCACCGTGCATCCCATCGCCGTGCTCAGCGAGGAGCGCTACCCCGACCTGCCCGGCGTGCCCACCGTGCGCGAGATGGGCTACCGGGGCTTCCTGCCGACGGTCTGGAGCGGGGTCTTCGCCGCGCGCGGCACGCCGCAGCGCGTCCTGGAGAGGATCGCCGCCGACCTGCTGGCCGTGTCCATGGCGCCGGACATGAGGGACCGCATCGAATCGGCCTTCGCCGGCGTGGTGCCGCAATCCGACCCCGCGAGCTTCGCCAGGGAGCTGGAAGCCGACACCCGCCAGTGGAAGGAGTACCTGGACAGCATCGGCTTCAAGCCGGCCTAGCGTCGGCCGCGGGGACAAGCCGGGCACCGCCGAGCGGCGATGCCCGTCCGCGCGAGCCGCCGGGGCCGCGTGGGCAACGTCCCACGCCGAGCGGCGCCGCGCGGTTCAGGCCTGCCGGGGGTGGTCCGGGTCCTCGAGCTCGGGCGCGACGTGGGCGGGCAGGCCGAGCTCGAAGGCGTTCAGCGTGAAGCATGCCAGGCAGTAGTAGCCCAGGACGCTGACCAGCTCGGCCAGCCCGCGCTCGCCCAGCAGCCCGACGGCGCGCCGGTACAGCTCCTCGGGCAGGCGCCCGGTGCGGAGCATCTGCGCGGCCACGTCGTACACGGCGCGGCCGCGCGCATCGGCGATCCCGGGCACGCGCCGGGCCGCGATGTCGGCCACCACCTGCGGGTCCAGGCCGGCGGCGAGCGCGTACTTCTTGTGCGCCGTCCATTCGAGGTGGGAGGTCCAGTGGCGGCCGACCATGATGATCGCCATTTCCAGCCAGTGGTTCTCGATCGAGGTCTCGAAGCGCAGGACCTGGCCGAGCATCTGGATCCGGCGCGCCATCTCGGGGTTGCGCAGCCAGGCGATCATCGGCTCGGGCACCTTGCCGCGTGGCCCGGCGACCACCTCCGCGATGGCCTGCTTCTGCTCCGCGGTCAGTTCGTCCTGCGCAGGCATCTGGATTCGTGGCATGCGATCTCCTCGGGGTTGGAAAGCGGCCGCCTCCCCTGCCGCGGGGATGCGGGCGCGGGAAAAATTCTAGGAACGCGCGGCCCCGCGGACACCGGTGCCGCCGGCAAGCTCCCTTGCGCCAGGCGCAAGAGTGCGCCGCGCCCGTACCACGGCCGGCCGGGCGCGTGGTGGCCGCGATGGCGGCGGCCGGTGCAAAGCACCTTGCCGGTGGCCGGCATGGACGCTGGCACGGCGGCTGCCTAGACTGGACGCATGCGAGCGGTGGTTTCCATTCCCGAAGGCGCGGTGCGACCTGCCCGCCCCGCGGCCCCGCCCGCGCAGGTGGGGAGTGCGCGCGGCCGGCCACCGCCGGCACGCATGGAGACGGACGCCCGTTTCGGCCCGGTCGCCCTGGCGCCCTGAAGCGGCTGGCCCGCCTTCGCACGCCGCCCGCGTCGCCCCGCCCCCCGAAGCATCGAAGGAGCCCCATGCAATCGACCGCAGCCGTTCTCCACGCCAGCCGGCGCCTCGCACTGGCCGAGCTGCCCGTTCCGGACCGCCTGGCACCCGACGAACTGCTGCTGCGCGTGGAGGGCTGCGGCATCTGCGGCACCGACTACGAACAGTACGCCGGCCTGTTCGAGGGCACCGGCAAGCTGGCCGACTACCCGCTGATCCCGGGGCACGAGCCCGTGGGCCGGGTCGAGCGCATCGGCGATGCCGCCGCCGCGCGCATGCGCGTGCAGGTGGGCGACCGGGTCGCGGTGCAGCCGCACGCGGGCTGCGGCGTCTGCCGCTACTGCACCGCCGGGCGGATGCCGCTGTGCCCCCACAAGCGCGTCTACGGCTTCGTGCCCCTGTCGGTGGGCTCGGGACTGTGGGGCGGCTTTTCCGAGTACATGGTGCTGCAGGGCAACACCGTCCTGCACAAGCTGCCGGAGCATGTCTCCATCCAGGACGCGGTGCTGTTCAATCCGCTGGCGGCCGGCTTCGAATGGGTGGTCGCCATCGGCGGGACCGGCATCGGGGACGACGTGCTGATCCTCGGGCCCGGCCAGCGCGGGCTGGCGGGCGTCATCGCCGCGGTGGCCGCCGGCGCCAACCGCATCGTCGTGACGGGGCTGGAGCAGGACCGGCACAAGCTGGAGATCGCCCGGTCGCTGGGCGCCACGGAGACGGTGGTGGTGGACCCCAGGGACCCCGCGGCCCTGACCCGGGCGCTGGCCGGGCAGTCCTTCGACCAGGTGATCGACGTCACGCCCTTCGCGACCCAGCCGATCAACGACGCCATCGCGCTGGTGCGCCCTGGCGGCACCGTGGTGCTCGGCGGCCTGAAGGGCGACGCACGCCGGCTCGACCTGTGTCCGGACCCGATCGTGCTCAAGGGCATCCGCATCTGCGGGGCGCGGGGAGTGGCCACGCGCTCCTATGCGCTGGCCGTGCGCGCCGTGGCCTCGGGGGCCTACGACTTCGGGCCGTGGCATACCCATA
This sequence comes from Pseudorhodoferax sp., assembly GCF_047601025.1. NCBI lineage: Bacteria > Pseudomonadati > Pseudomonadota > Betaproteobacteria > Burkholderiales > Comamonadaceae > Pseudorhodoferax > Pseudorhodoferax sp. Next base: position 2,708,443 of record NZ_JASGJZ010000001.1, on the reverse strand, counting down.
CGATGGGACTCGAGGACACCGAGCTGGCGATCCGCGTGCTGTCCGGCGAGCTGCGGCACGGGCCCGAGCCGCTGCACATCACCATCGTCCCCTAGCGCAGGCCATGTGCGCAGGCTGTTTCGGAATCCTGCCGGCGGACGGGCACGACGCCATGCCCGAGGCGCAGGCCGCGGAACTGTTCCGCCGGCTGGTGCAGCGCCGGCGCGACGCGGCGGAACGTGCGGGCACCCGGGGCGGCGCCGGCCTGCCGCCCGCCGCCGAAGCGGCCGGCGGAGCCGGCGCGGGACCGCGCCAGCGCGCGCGCTACCCAGCCGGCTACCGCACGCCGGAAGGCGGCGCAGCCTGATCCGCCCTCACGTGCGCCCCCGCCCGCGAACAGGCACCCGCCGCGGCCTGCGCAGGCGCCGCGGCGGCGCAGCCATCCATGCGATCGGCCGGCAGGCACCCCTGTGGCCTGCGCCGCGTCGTTCCCGCCATCCCTGCCACCCGAGAACGAGGAGTCCATGACCCGCCCTTTCCAGAGGAGACAGCTGCTCCACGCCGCCGCGGCGCTGCCGCTGGCCGCGCTGGCGCCCGCGCGCGCCCAGCAGCCCTACCCGGCCAGGCCCCTGCACATCGTCGTCCCGTCCTCCACGGGCACGTCCACCGACACCACGGCGCGCTTCTTCGGCGAGGCGCTGACCCGGCGGCTGGGCGTGCCGGTGGTGGTCGAGAACCGCGGCGGCGCCGGCGGCCTGATCGCCTACAACGCCGTGGCCAAGTCGCCGCCCGACGGCTACACCATCCTGCTGTCGGGCCTGCCGCTGTACCTGCTGCCGCTGTTCTCGGAGGCGCCCGACCCCTTCGACCCGGTCAAGGACTTCACGCCGATCGCGCGTGCGGTGCGGGCCCCGCTGGCCTTCGTCGTGCCGGTGGACTCCCCGTACCGGACCCTGGGCGAGCTGCTGCAGGCGCTCAAGTCCCGGGCCGACGACCTGACCTACTCCTCGCAGGGCATCGGCAGCAGCGCCCACCTGTGCGGGGTCCTGCTCAACAACGTCAACCAGAGCAGCGCGCGCCACATCCCCTTCAAGGAGACCAGCGCCGCGGTGACGGACGTCGCCGCCGGGCGCATCGCCTTCTCCTGCCAGGGCTCCAGCAGCGTCCTGCCGCTGGTGCAGGGCGGGCGCCTGCGCGCCCTGGCGGTGACCAGCCCGACGCGCTGGAGTTCGCTGCCGGACGTGCCGACCGCCGCCGAGGCCGGGCTGCCGGGCTTCGAGATGTGGCCGGGGCTGGACTTCGTCGGGCCAGCGGGGCTGCCGGCGCCGGTGGTCCAGGCCCTCTCCGACGCGGTCATGCAGATCGGCCAGACGGCCGAGTACCGGACCCTGTGCGACAAGGTCGCGATGCTGCCCGAGGTGATGGACCACCGCCAGCTGAAGGCGGCGGTGCCGCAGGAGGCAGCGCAGTGGAAGCGCATCGCCCTGCTGGCGCGCGGCACCGCGTAGGCACCGCCACGTTCCCCCGCGGGGGAACAGGGAAACGGGCGCGGCCGCCTACCGCGCCGCGGTCACGCCGCCATCCACCACGAGCTGGGTGGCGGTGATGTAGCCGGCCTCGTCGCTGGCCAGGAAAACGACGGCGTTCGCGATGTCCCAGGCGCTGCCCATGCGGCCCATGGGGATCATCGCGGTGCGCTTGGCGCTGAGCTCCTCGGCGCTGACCTTGAGCTGCTTGGTGATGCGGTTGGTCACCGTGGGCGTGTCCATCATCCCCACCACCACGGTGTTCACGCGGATGCCCTTCTTGACGTAGGCGATGGCCGTGGCACGGCTGAAGGCCATCAGGCCGGCCTTGGAGGCGGCGTAGGCCACGTGCACGCGGCCGCCCACCTGGTGCGACATGTGGGCGATGCTGGAGATGTTCACGATGGCGCCGCCCCGACCCTCGGCCTCGAACTGGCGCTCCATGACGGGCAGCACGTGCTTGCAGCCGAGGAAGGCGGTCTTCAGGTTGAAGTCCATCTGCCGGTCCCAGTCCTCCACGCTGAGCGACACGGGGTCGCCGGGCACGCTGCCGCCCGCGTTGTTGACAAGGATGTCGATGCGGCCGAAGCGCTGCACGCAGGCGTCCACCGCCGCCTTCACCTCGTCGCTGGCGGTCAGGTCGCAGCGGCAGCCGTCCCAGCGCGGGCCGAGCCCTTCGGCCGCCATGATGGCCCCGGTGGCCGCCAGCGCCTCGGGGTTGAGGTCGACGCCGAACACCTGCGCGCCCCGGCGCGCCAGCAGCACCGCCGTCGCGCGGCCGTTGCCCCATCCTTCGCCGAGCGAGCCGGCGCCCCCGACGAAGGCCACTTTTCCGGTCAGATCCAGCATGTCTTTCGTGCTCCTTGTTCCCTGGTGCTATTCGGCGACGGGCCCCGGCACGCCGCCGTAGATGTTCCACGCGCTGGCGACCGCCCAGCCGGCATCGATCAGCAGGTCGGTGCCGGTGATGGCCGAGGCACGGTCCGAGAGCAGGAATTCCACGCCCTCGGCGACCTCCGAGGGCTGGATGCGCCGGCCCAGCGCCATCTGCGCGTCGACGTCGACCGCATAGCGGCCCGGGGCCCGGGCCTGCACCCGGGGCACCAGCACCGCGCCGGGCGACACCGAGTTCACGCGCACGCCGCTGCGGCCGTACTGGGCCGCGAAGTTGCGGCTCATGTTCACCAGCGCCGCCTTGGTCGGGCCGTAGGCGTGCTGGGGCGAGGCCGCGTGCGCCAGGATGGAGGCCACGTTCACGATGCTGCCGCCGCCGCTGCGCGCCATCTGCGCGGCGAACACGCGGTTCGCGTTGAAGCTGCCTTCCAGGTTGACCCGGACGATGCGGCGCCACAGGTCCATGGGCAAGGCGTCGGGCGCGTACTTGTCCTGGAACGCCGCCGCGGCGACGACCAGGCCGCGCACGCCGCCGTGCCGCTGCGCCAGCTCGGCGGCCAGGCGCTCGACCGCGTCCAGGTCGCTGATGTCCAGCGCGTGGCCGCTGCCGCCGGTCTCCTGCGCCACGGCCAGCGCCGCGGCTTCGTCCAGGTCGGCGACGGCGACCCGCCAGCCGCGCTGCGCCATGGTCCTGCAGCATGCGGCGCCGATGCCGTTGCCGCCGCCGATGACCAAGCCCCACGGTGTCGTCATGTGCCTGTGCTCCCGGTCGCGAGTGGAAATGCCGCCAGCGCCTGCGCGCCGAGGATGAAGCCTTCCAGCCCCGTCAGCGCGGCCAGCTGGAACACCTCGAGGATCTCGTCGCGGGTGGCGCCATGCCCCAGCGCATGGCGGATGTGCAGCGCCAGGCCCGGGCCGTAGCCGTGGGTCGGGCCGCAGTCGATGGCGATGTAGATCAGCTCGCGCTCGCGGGCGCTGAGCACGCCGTCCTTCCAGGGCTGCATCGAGACCTCCGACAGCGCGCCGAAGTACTCGGGCATCAGCCGCGCGAGCGCGTCGCGCTGCTCGTTCCAGAACCCGCGCGTGCGGATGAAGTCGGCCTTGGCCGCCTCGGCCTGCGCCGTCGCCGGCGGCAGTTCGGCGTCCGGATGGCCCGCGTCCCGCAGGGCGTCGAGCAGAATGGGCACGGCGGAATACAGCGCGTGGTTGGCCACCCCGACGATAGACGTCAGCACGTCCAGCACGTCCTGCGGCGAGGCGCCGGCCGCGATGGCGCGGCCGATGTGGCGCCGCAGGGCCTCGGAGTCCAGCGCCGTGACCGAGCCGTGCAGCGCGACCAGCACCAGCTCCTTCATGCGCGGCGAGAGATGGCCGCCACCGACGATGGTGCGCCAGTAGCGGGAGGCGGCGGCCAGCGCCGTGGGGGCGGCCTGTTCCAGCCACCGGGGCACGGCGGGGTCGTCGAAGGCCTGGCCGAAATGCGCGGGGTCGCGCGCAGCGTCGTGTTGCACGGTCGTCTCCTGGATGTTCGCGTCTGTCACCGGACCAGCGGGCCGAGCACGTGGACGGCGGTGGCCGCCTCCTCCACGCCCCAGAAGCCGCCGCCGTTCTCGATGACCCCCAAGCGCGCGCCGGCCACCTGGGCCGTGCCGGCCTCGCCGCGGATCTGGCGCACGATGTCGCGCACCATGATGAGCCCCGTGGCGCCCACCGGGTGGCCCTTGGAGATGAGGCCGCCGGAGACGTTGACCGGGATGCGCCCGCCCAGCTCGGTGGCGCCGGACAGCGCCAGCGCGCCGCCCTCGCCGCGCGGGCAGAAGCCCAGGTTCTCGGCCTGGATCACTTCGGCGATGGAGGTCGCGTCGTGCAGTTCGCACACGCCCATGTCCTGCGGCCCCGCGCCGGCTTTCTCGTAGGCCTTGAGCGCGGCGATGCGGCCGGTGTGCCGGTCGAAGTCGGCCGGATCGCGGTCCGAGCTGCTGACGATGACCGAAGAGGCGATCTTCACCGCGCGCCGCGTGCCCAGGCGCTTGCGCGCCGCCTCGCTGACCAGCACCGCCGCCGCCGCGCCGTCGCTCACCGGGGAGCACATGGAACGGGTGAGCGGCCACACCACCTGCTTGTCGGCCAGCACCTCCGCGGTGGTCATGCCCTTGCGGTACTGGGCATGTTCGTTGTGGACGGAATGCCGGTGGTTCTTCGCGGCGATGGCCGCGATCTGCTCCTGCGTCGTGCCGTAGGTCGCCATGTGCAGCCGTGCCATGCCGGCGTAGAGGTCCATGAAGAAGGTGCGGCCCGGCGCGCCGAACTGGATGTCGTCGACCGCGGTGGGCGGCACGGCGGACTGCCCCAGTGCCACCAGCGGGTCGAAGAAGTCCCGCACCTTGTAGACGTCGATGCCGCCGTTGAAGGCGCGGAACATCTCGTCCGGCCGGTCGGGAAAGAACTGCTTGTCGGCGCCCACGGCGATCACGATGTCGTACTGGCCCGCCAGGATGCTCGTCATGGCCTGGTTGAAGGCCGTGCTGCCGCCCGCGCAGGCGTTTTCCACGTTGACGATGGAACGGGTCTGCCAGCCCATGGAGCGCAGCGCGCATTGGCCGCGGATGGAGTTCTGGCCTTCCATCTGGCCCTGGCGGGAGTTGGCGAACCAGGCGGCCTCCATGTCGGGCAGGGCCAGTTCCGCGTCGGCGAGCGCGGCCTCGACGGCCTCGCGCACCAGGTCCTTGACGGAGCGTTCGGGGAACTTGCCCAGCCGGGTCATGCCGACGCCGGCCACGTAGACGTTGTTGCTCATCGAATTCCTTCCTGGGAATCAGCGGCGCATGGCCGCGTCGCGCGCCTCGCGGCGCTGGACCTTGCCCACCGGGCTGCGCGGCAGCGAAGAAGTGATGTGCACGCGCTTGGGCGCCTTGACCGATCCCAGCTGCACCTTGCAGAAGGCGATCAGCTCGTCGGGCGTGGCCGCATGGCCGGCCCGCAGCTCCAGCGTGGCTTCCACGCGCTCGCCCCAGTGCGCGTCGGGCACGCCGAAGACCACCACTTCCGAGACGGCCGGGTGCCGGGACAGCGCGGCCTCCACGTCCGAGGGGTAGACGTTGAAGCCGCCCGAGATCACCACGTCGCGCAGCCGGTCCTTCAGGTAGAGGAAGCCGTCGGCATCAAGCAGGCCGCCGTCGCCGGTGTGCAGCCAGCCGTCGCGGATGGTCCTGGCGGTTTCCTCCGGCATGCCGAGGTAGCCGTTCATGACCAGGTCGCCGCGCACGCAGACCTCGCCCAGCTCTCCCGGCGGCAGGCGCTGCCCGTCGCGGCCGAGGATCGCCACCTCCACCAGCGGCGCCACGCGCCCCACGGAGGCGATGCGCCGCGGGTCCGCGCAGTCGGCGGCGCGCGCGATGGTCACGATCAGCGGGGCCTCGGTCTGGCCGTACATCGTCTCGACCACCGGGCCGAACACCTGCTGCGCCTCGCGCAGCCGCGCCGGCGAGGCGGGCGCGGCGCTCCAGATCAGGTGCGCCAGCGCGGACAGCTCGCGCGGCCGCGCCTTCTGCTCGTCGATCAGCGTGTAGAGCATCGTCGGCGGCATCCACACCATCGTGATGCGCTCGCGCTGCATCAGGTCCAGCAGGTTGGCGGCGCCGGGGTCCGCCGTCATCACCACGCAGCCGCCGCGGGCCAGCGTCGGCAGGATCATCGCGCCGGCGCCGTGCGTCATCGGCGCCGCGCACAGGTAGCGCTCCGGCCCCTGCAGCCCGAAGCCGATCAGCACGTTGGCCACCAGCGTGTTGATGCAGCGGAACGACTGCATGACGCCCTTGGGCACGCCGGAGGACCCGCCGGTGAACTTGATGCCGTTGATGTCGGCCAGCGTGGCCTGCCAGTCGGAGCGCTGCCCCTGGTGGCGCTGTTCCAGGTCCTCGGTGGAGCGCGGGTCGCCGGCCTCGGCGTTGGCCACCAGCACCGGCTGCGCGACCGGCGTGAACCGGTCCAGGTAGTCCCGGTGCACGACCAGCAGGTCGGGCCGCGCGCGCGCGATCTGGGCGTCGAGCTCGGCCCGGGCGTTGCGGCCGTTCAGCGGCACCAGCACCGCGCCGCTGGCGTGGATGGCCATCAGCGCGACCAGCATCTCCAGGCTGTTCGGGCCGAGGATGGCCACCGTCGGCCGGGGCTTGCCGGCCGTGGCCTGCAGGCCGGCGCCCAGGGCTTCGCAGCGTTCGAGCAGCACCCGGTAGGTGCAGCGGCGCGCGCCGTCGACGGCGGCGACGGCGTCGGGCGTGGCGGCGGCGGCATGGCGCAGGAATTCGATCGGGAACATCGGGTCTCCAGGCAGGGGGTCGTCAGGCGAGCAGCTCGGCCAGCGCCGGCACGTGACCCAGGCGGTAGAAGCGGGTGGCGCTGCGCCAGAACACGTCGGCCTTCTCCTGCGCGCTGGCGCCGGAGAAGATGCGCTTCATCGCGTTCAAGCCGATGCCGTAGCCGTAGCTGCCCTTGTCCACGTCGAAGTTGCTCTCGACCATGCAGCGGTCGGTGCCGAAGGTCTCCGCGCAGGTCTCCACCCAGGGGCGCCAGGCGTCGGCCAATTGCTCGGAGGAAGGGGCCTGGGGCAGCTTCTCGAAGCCGAAGCCGTAGATCTTCATGCCCAGGCCGCCCAGCTTCATCATGACGTTCGGGCAGCGCGCCAGCGCCTGCAGCCCGGCCTTCCATTGCGCGAAGACTTCCGGGCGCCGGGTGGCATAGGCCCCCACGGCGTGAATGCCGCCGCAGTGGTTCACCACGATGGGGGTCTGCGGAAAGGCGCGTGCCAGTTCGGTCAGGCGCGGCAACTGGTGGAACAGCAGCCAGGCATCGAAGCTGAGCCCCAGGGGGGCGAGATGGGCGAAGCCGGCGCGGAACTGCGGCGTGGCCAGCATGTCCTCGGTGGTGCTGTAGGCGGGGTTGAGCAGCGCGGGATCGGGGTCCCAGGTCGCGGTGTCGCGCACGCCGCGGAAGCGCCCGCCGGCCGTACCGCCGCCGGCCACGAGGTGCGCCTCCAGCACCGGGCGCACCGCGTCGCCCAGCCGCAGGTCGGCGGCGCCGACGATGCCGGCGCACATGCGCAGGCGGCCGTACAGGCCGCTGGCGCTCATGGCGGCCGCGCCGTTGGCGAACTCGGTCTCGCCCACGGGCCGCATCGCCACCGGGCCGTCGGCGCGCACCATGCCGCGGCATTGCACGAACACGGTGGCCCGCACGTCGTGGCCGCTGGCGCGCACGTCCTCCAGCATGTCCTGGAACAGGTACCGCCCGCTGGGCCGGTCGTACAGATGGTGGTGCGCGTCAACGACGGGCAGCGCCGGCTCCAGCGCCGCCTCGGTGCGCGTGGCCAGCCAGTCGTGCCGGATCGGGTTGTGTTGCAGTCCTGCCATCCCTAGGTTCCTCGTTGCGTCCCGCTGGCCAGCGCGAACAGCCGCTGGAAGGCGGCGAGCTCCGTGGGCGCCAGCGCGGTCAGCCGCTGGTGGTCCTGCAGGTCGACGGTGTACGCGTTCCTGCTGCAGAACTGCCGGAACGCGGGCGTGTCCGCGGCCTGCAGGATGGCGTCCGACAGCACCTGCGCGATGGGCCCGGGCACGCCGGCCGGCGCCAGGAAGTCCAGGCCCGAGAAGATGCGCAGGCCGGGCAAGCCGGCCTCGGCGCCGGTGGGCACCTGGGGCAGCGCCTCCCAGCGGTCCGGGCCGGTCACCGCCAGCGCCCGCAGCGTGCCGGCCTGCACCAGCGACAGCGCGGAGCCCGAGCCCTGGCAGGTGAAGTCGACGCGCCGGGCCGCCACGTCGAGCACGCCGGAGGACGTCTCCTTGTAGGCCACGTGGTTCGCGGAGGTGCCGGTGAGCGCGTTCAGGAGCACGGCGCACAGGTGCGCGGAGCTGCCCACGCCCTGCGAGGCGTAGGTCAGCTCGCCGGGCCGCGCCTGCATGGCCTGCACCAGCTCGGCCAGGCTGCGGTAGGGCGCGTCCTGCGACACCGCCAGCACCAGGGAGGTGCGCGCGACGCGCGCGATGGAGCTGAAGTCCCGGATCGAATCGAAGCGCGCCGTCTCGGGCGAGAACAGCGGCATGGTGTAGCGCGGCTGGCTGGCGATCAGCAGCGTGTAGCCGTCGGGCGGGGCCTTGATGGCCGCCATGTAGCCCAGCAGCGCGCCGGCGCCGGCCCGGTTCTCCACCACCACCGGGCTGCCCAGCCGCCTGGCCATGGCCTCGGAGAAGAAGCGCGCCACCGCGTCGGAAGTCGTGCCCGGCCCGGACGGCACCAGGATGCGGAGCGGCCGTGCGGGGAAGGACTGTGCCGCGGCCGGCCGGATGCCGGCGGCCGCCAGGGCGCCCGCGGCCAGCAGCAGGCGCCGCCGTGCGCCGCCTGCGGGCGCGGGTCGTCGGGGCATGGGCGTCAAGGGCATCAAAGGCTTCTCCAGGAAACGGGGGCAGGTTCAGTGCGCCGCCGCGGCCAGGGACGCCAGGATGGCCTCGTCCACCTCGATCCAGCCGCGCGCGCGGCCTTGCGCGACCTTGTGGCGCGTCGCGGCGCCGGGCACCCGCACCGGGGGGCCGCCGGGCACCGGCCTGGACGCCTCGACCCGTGTGCACAGGGCGCCGATGTTGCGCTTGAACGCATCCACCGGCATCAGCAGGGCCGGGTCCAGCGCGAGGAAGAAGTAGCCCCACACGCCGTCCTCGGCGACGATGGGGTCGCTGCCGCCCAGGATGCCCAGCGCCTGGACGACCATGCCCACGCCCGAGCCGCGCGCGCCGCCCCAGGCCAGGATGGCGCCGGCCAGCGCGGCCGCCGGGTCCACCGTCGGCATGCCCTGCGCGTCGATGGCGAGCCCTTCGGGCAGCGGCAGGCCGCGCCGCTGGTGCAGCAGCACGTCGCCCCACATGGTGGTCGCGGTGGCGAAGTCCACGACCAGCGGGCCGTCGTCGGACGGGAACGCGAAGGCGATGGGGTTGGTGCCCAGCAGGCGGTCGATGCCGCCGTAGGGCGCGATGCGCGCCGTGGAGTTGGCCGCATGCAGGGCGACCAGGTCGGCCTCCGCGGCCCGCTCCACGTAGTAGCGCAGCAGTCCCGAGAACCAGCTGTCGCGCACGCCGACGATGCCCACGCCGCTCTTCTTGGCCAGCGCGATGGCCTTGTCCATGGCCAGCGTCGAGGTGACGTAGCCATTGACGCCGGCGCCGTCGATGAAGGCGGACTGGTCGGTCTCCCGCAGGGTGCGGATGGTGCCGCCGGTGCCGCGTTCGCGCAGCATGGCCGCCATCGGCTGCAGCCGCGGCAGGCCCGCGTAGTCGTGCCCCGCCAGGTGGGCGTAGACCAGGTGGTCGGCGACCATGCCGGCGTGCTCGGGCGGCATCCCGTGCCGGCAGAGGAAGTCAACGGCTGTCTCCCGCGCCTCGTCGAGGCGGATCCTGGTCTTCATGTGGCCTGCCCTGGGTATGAAGTGCAGCGGGCATTGTGGGAGACACCGGACGCTCCCATCTACGCCGGTGCCGGCAAGGTGCTTTGCGTTGCACGGCAAGCTTGCGCCTCGCGCCGGCGCCCGGCCACCCGGAGGGAAGCACCTTGACCGGCAGCGCAACAATGGGCCATTGCCCGGCCTGTACGCTACCGGCAGGAACCGAAGACCGGCACGCTGATCGCAGGACGCGAACCGCCCGGACGACATCCAAGGAGGCAAGAGACATGCAGACAGGCGGCGGTGTACGCAGGGTGGCGCTGGTGACCGGGGGAGCGCAAGGCATCGGCCGCGCCATCGCCGAGCGGCTCGTGCACGACGGGGCCGCGGTGGTGCTCGGCGACCTGGATGCCGACCGGGCCCAGGCGACCGCGCGGGAACTCGCGGAACGCGGAGGACCGGGGGCGCAGGTGGTGGCGCTATGGCTGGACGTCGGCGACGAGGCATCCGCCGCGGCGGCCTGCGCCGCGGTCCGGCGCCGCTTCGGGCGGCTCGACATCCTGGTCAACAACGCCGCCGTCGCCGGCTGCCGCACCGCCGTCGAGGCGATGGCGCTGGCGGACTGGGAGCGCACGCTGCGGGTCAACACCACCGGCACCTTCCTGATGTGCCGGGAGGCGGTGCCGCTGATGCGGCAGGGCCGCTGGGGCCGCATCGTCAACCTCTCGTCGATGGCCGGGCGCACGCGCTCGGGCCTGAACAAGTCCGACTACGCCGCCAGCAAGGCCGCCGTCATCGGCTTCTCGCGCGTGCTGGCCGACGAGGTGGCCGGCCACGGCATCACCGTCAACTGCATCGCCCCGGGGCGCATCCTCACCGAGATGACGCGAGCCGTCGGCGCCGCGCAGGAAGGCTACTTCGAACGGGCGCTGGCCGAAACGCCGGTGGCGCGCCTGGGCGAGCCGGTGGACGTCGCGCACGCGGTCGCCTTCCTGTGCTCGGAGCAAGCCGGCTTCGTCACCGGCGCCGTGCTGGACGTGGCCGGCGGGCGGTTCATGCCCTGACCGCGAGCCCTACGGCCGGCGGAACGCCACCCGCTGCCGCGCCCAGTACGGCCCGTCCAGCCGGTCCAGGCGCACCGTGCCGCCGGTGGACGGCGCGTGCACGAAGCGGCCCTCGCCCACGTAGATGCCGGCGTGGGTGCGCGCGCCGAAGATCACCAGGTCGCCGGTGCGCAGCGCCGTGCGGTCCACGGCCGCGCCCCAGTCCGCCAGCTGCGCCACGGTGCGCGGCGCGGCCACCGGCGTCTCGCCGTGGCGGTAGACGTAGCCGATCAGGCCGCTGCAGTCGAAGCCGCCGTCGGGGGTGTTGCCGCCGTAGCGGTAGGGCGTGCCGACCAGGCCCAGCGCGTGCACGGCGGCGTCGCGCGCGGCCTCGGGCGTGAGGTGGCTCTCGCCCGGCGTACGCGGCGTGCGCGGTGCGCTGCCGCAGGCCGCCAGCACGGCGGCCAGGGCCAGCGGCAGGACGGCGCGCCGCTGCATCGGCCTTACTGGCGCAGCACGTCGGCGCCGGCCGGCGGCTGGAACTGGAAGGTGGCGGCCGGCAGCGCCGGGTTGACCTCGACCTGGCTGAAGCGCAGCACCGAGCGCTGGCCGAAGCTGTCGGCGATCTCCAGCGCCGCCAGCTCGGGCGCCTTGTCGCCGGGCTTCAGGCCCACGCGCACCAGGGCCAGCTGGCCATCCTTCGACTTGGGCGTGGCCTCGACCCACTGCAGGCCGTCCGCGTCGGGCGCGGCCTTGAGCGTGAAGTCGGCGCGCAGCGCGGCCAGGTCGGGCGCGGCGGCGACCAGCGCGGCCGGCGTGGAACCCAGCACCTCGGCCTGTTTGCGCGCGGTCACCTGGTTCAGGTCCACGTCGTACAGCCACAGCGTCTGGCCGTCGGCGACGATGGTCTGCTCGAAGGGCTTGGCGTAATCGAAGCGGAAGCGGCTCGGCCGCTGGAACGCGAAGCTGCCGCTGGAGGTCTTGCTGCGCGCGGCCTGGCCGTCGCGCGGCGGCGCGGTCACGGTCTGCGTGAACGCGGCGCGGCCGCTCCGCACGGTCTTGACGAAGGTTTCCAGGCTGTCGAGCGCGTCGGCATGGGCGGCGCAGGCGCCCCAGGCCGCCAGGCCGGCCAGCGCCAGGGTGCGCAGGGAAGAAAGCATCATGCCGCTGGGAGTCGGCCGGGCCGCGCTTGGTTCATTCCGCGCGCTCGGGCACCAGGATCTCGCGCTGGCCGCTGCCGCTCATGGCGCTGACGAGGCCGGCCTTCTCCATGTCCTCGACCAGCCGCGCGGCGCGGTTGTAGCCGATCTTCAGGTGGCGCTGCACCAGCGAGATGCTGGGCTTGCGGTGCTTGAGCACGACCTCGACGGCCTGGTCGTACATCGGGTCCTTCTCGCCGCTGCCATCGCCCTCGCCCGGGTAGTCGGTGCTGTCGCCGTCGACGGTGCCGCCCTCCAGCACGCCCTCGATGTAGTCCGGCTCGCCCTGGCTCTTGAGGTAGGCGACGACGCGATGCACCTCGTCGTCGCTGACGAAGGCGCCGTGCACGCGGATCGGCAGCCCGGTGCCGCTGGCCATGTACAGCATGTCGCCCATGCCCAGCAGGGCCTCGGCGCCCATCTGGTCGAGGATGGTGCGGCTGTCGATCTTGCTGGACACCTGGAACGCGATGCGCGTCGGGATGTTGGCCTTGATCAGGCCGGTGATCACGTCCACGCTGGGGCGCTGCGTGGCCAGGATCAGGTGGATGCCGGCGGCGCGCGCCTTCTGCGCCAGGCGGGCGATCAGCTCCTCGATCTTCTTGCCGACCACCATCATCAGGTCGGCCAGCTCGTCGATGACGACGACGATGTGCGGCTCGCGCTTGAGCGGCTCGGGGTCGTCCGGCGTCAGGCTGAAGGGGTTGTAGATGAACTCCTCGCGCGCGGCCGCCTCGTCGATCTTGGTGTTGTAGCCGGCCAGGTTGCGCACGCCCAGCTTACTCATCAGCTTGTAGCGGCGCTCCATCTCGGCCACGCACCAGTTCAGGCCGTGCGCGGCCTGCTTCATGTCGGTGACGACCGGCGCCAGCAGGTGCGGGATGCCTTCGTAGACCGACATCTCCAGCATCTTCGGGTCGATCATCAGCAGGCGCACGTCGCGCGCCTCGGCCTTGTACAGCAGCGACAGGATCATCGCGTTGATGCCGACCGACTTGCCCGAGCCGGTGGTGCCGGCCACCAGCACGTGCGGCATCCTGGCCAGGTCGGCCACCACCGGGTTGCCGACGATGTCCTTGCCCAGGCCCATGGTCAGCAGGGACTTGGCCTCGTGGTAGACCTGCGAGCCCAGGATCTCCGACAGCTTGATCGACTGGCGCTTGGCGTTGGGCAGCTCCAGCGCCATGTAGTTCTTGCCCGGGATGGTCTCGATCACGCGGATCGACACCAACGACAGCGAGCGCGCCAGGTCCTTGGCCAGGTTCACGATCTGCGAGCCCTTGACGCCGGTGGCCGGCTCGATCTCGTAGCGCGTGATCACCGGGCCGGGCGAGGCCAGCACCACCTGCACCTCGACGCCGAAGTCCTTGAGCTTCTTCTCGATCAGGCGGCTGGTCATCTCCAGCGTCTCGCTGGACACCGTCTCCTGCCGGCTCTGGGCGGCGTCGAGCAGGTCGACCTGCGGCAGGCGCGAGTCGGGCAGCTCGACGAACAGCGGCTTCTGGCGTTCCTTGACCACGCGGACGCTGGGCGGCGCCTCGGCCGGCACCGGCTCGATCGCCACCGGCGCCTTGGGCGCCTTGGCGGCGCGCGCCGGCCTGGCCACGGCAGCGGGCGCCTCGCCGTCCGGCGCCTCGATGCGCCCGTCCAGCGGCGCCGGGTCGTCCAGCGTGCCTTCGGCGCGCTCGCGCACGGCCTGCTTGCCCAGCGCGCGGTCCTGCGCGGCCTCGCGCTGCTCGCGCCGCCGCTCGACCAGCGCGTGCAGCCGGGCGCCCAGGCGCTCGGCCACCTGGGCCCAGGAGAAGCGGAACACCGCCGCCACGCCGATGATGCCGGCCACGATGGCGACCAGCCCCGAGCCGGCGAAGCCCAGCCACTTCAGCGCCAGCGGGCCGAACAGGTAGCCGACGACGCCGCCGGCGTCGCCCGGCAGGCCGGGTTCCAGCCGGTACAGGCGCGTCCATTCCAGCGTGCAGCTGGCCGCCAGCAGCAGCGCCAGGCCGCACCAGAACGCCAGCGTCCCGCCGCCGATCGCCGCCGCCGCCGTGCGCCGGCCCGGCACGCCGCGCATCCAGCCGGCCAGCTGCGCCAGCCAGGCGCGCGCGCCGGCCGCCACGCACCACCACACGGAATAGCCCAGCGCGAAATAGCTCAGGTCGGCGACCCAGGCGCCCAGCCGGCCGCCCCAGTTGCGGGTGGCGCCGGGGCCGCCGGAGGTGGACCAGGCGGCGTCCTGCGGCGAATAGCTGATCAGCGCGATGAACCAGAACGACAGCGCCAGCAGGGCCAGCAGCAGCCCGAACTCGCGGGCGAAGCGCGCGATGCCCGAGCGCGGCGGCTCCGCGCCCTGCGCGGAATTGAGGGTGTTGAGCGAGTAGGTCATGGAAGCAGCGGCGAAGCTTACCCCATGCCCCCGCGGGCGCAGGCGCTCAGGCCAGCGCGTTCAGGCGGTCCTTGATGTGGATGGCGCCGGTCTCCTGCGTCTCGATGTAGCCGCGCTCTTCCAGGTCCTTCATGACGCGGCTGACCATCTCGCGCGAGGCGCCGACCATCTTGGCGATGTCCTGGCGCGACACCTTGTCGCGGATCTGCACCACGCCCTGGGTGTCGGGCGCCGCCAGCTCCAGCAGCGCATGGGCCACGCGGCCGTAGACGTCCATCAGCGCCAGCGATTCGATCTTCTGGTCGGCCCGGCGCAGGCGCTTGACCAGCCCGGTCATCACGGCGCGGGCCATCTGCGGGTTGTCGGCCACGCAGCGGTCGAACTCGGCGCGGCCCAGCACCAGCATGTCGGTCTGCACCTCGGCCAGCACGGTGGCCGAGTGCGGCTCGTTGTCGATCAGGCTCATCTCGCCGATGCAGTCGGCCGGGCGCAGCGTGGCGATGATGACCTCGCGCCCGCGCGTGTCGGTGGTCACCACGCGGCAGCGCCCGCTCAGCAGGATGAACAGGGCGTTGGTCTTGCGCCCCTGCTCCACGATGATCTCGCCGCGCTTGACGCGCCGCTTGCTGACGGCCTGCGACACCAGGTGCGCCTGCTCGCCGGTCAGCATGGAAAACAGCGGGACGCGCAGCAGCAGCTCGAGATTGGACAGCATCGACATCGGCCAGGACTCCTTCTTGTTGGGGGCGCCCCCGGTATGAACGGGCGTTTCGCGATCCGGGCACAATCGCGGCCCTGCACGTTGGCGCGCGCCCGATTCTGTGGGAAAAGACACATGGCGTACACCACAATGTGTGCATTTTTCGCACGAAAGAACGCCCGATGTCGACTCAAAAACACAGCAAAGTTCTGATTCTCGGCTCCGGCCCGGCCGGCTATACCGCGGCCGTCTATGCCGCGCGCGCCAACCTGAACCCGGTGCTGGTCACCGGCATCGCCCAGGGCGGCCAGCTGATGACGACCACCGAGGTCGACAACTGGCCGGCCGACGTGCACGGCGTGCAGGGCCCCGAGCTGATGCAGCGCTTCCTGGAGCATGCCGAGCGCTTCAAGACCGAGATCGTGTTCGACCACATCCACGGCGTGGACCTGTCGCAGCGGCCGTTCCGGCTGTCCGGCGACGGCGGCGCCTATACCTGCGACGCGCTGATCGTGGCCACCGGCGCCTCGGCGCAGTACCTGGGCCTGCCGTCCGAGGAAGCCTTCATGGGCAAGGGCGTGTCGGCCTGCGCCACCTGCGACGGCTTCTTCTACCGCGACCAGGACGTCTGCGTGGTCGGCGGCGGCAACACCGCCGTCGAGGAAGCGCTCTACCTGTCCAACATCGCGCGCAAGGTCACGCTGGTGCACCGGCGCGACAAGTTCCGCGCCGAGCCCATCCTGGTCGACAAGGTCATGGAGAAGGTGGCCGAGGGCAAGATCGAGCTGCAGCTGTTCCACGTGCTCGACGAGGTGCTGGGCGATGCCAGCGGCGTGACCGGCGTCCGGCTCAAGGACGTGCGCGACGGCAGCACCCGCGACATCGCGCTGAAGGGCTGCTTCATCGCCATCGGCCACAAGCCCAACACCGACATCTTCCAGGGCCAGCTGGAGATGAAGGACGGCTACATCGTCACCCGCACCGGCCTGCAGGGCATGGCCACGATGACCAGCGTGCCTGGCGTGTTCGCCGCCGGCGACGTGCAGGACCACGTCTACCGCCAGGCCATCACCAGCGCCGGCACCGGCTGCATGGCGGCGCTCGACGCCCAGCGCTTCCTGGAGCAGGAGTGAAGCCGGCTATAATCCTTGGCTTTGCCGAAAAAGCCTGAGGCAAACAGGAAACCGCCACCTGATCCTGGCGAGGTCAAGCCGTCACACACCTTGCGCACCTGCACGAGGTGCCGGCTGTTCGATAGAAAGAGTGACCATGTCACGCGTATGTGAAGTCACGGGCAAGGGCCCGATGGTCGGGAACAACGTTTCCCACGCCAACAACAAGACCAAGCGCCGCTTCCTGCCCAACCTGCAGTACCGCCGCTTCTGGGTCGAGTCGGAGAACCGCTGGGTGCGCCTGCGCATCTCCAACGCCGGCCTGCGCCTGATCGACAAGAACGGCATCGACGCCGTGCTCGCGGACCTGCGCGCACGCGGCCAGGCAGCCTAAGCACTGTAAGGAACACACACCATGGCCACCAAAGGCGGACGCGAAAAGATCAAGCTGGAATCCACGGCCGGCACCGGGCACTTCTACACGACGACCAAGAACAAGAAGACCATGCCCGAGAAGATGTCCATCACCAAGTTCGATCCCAAGGCTCGCAAGCACGTCGAGTACAAGGAAATCAAGCTGAAGTGATGCGCCCGGGCCCCGGCCCGTGCCGAACCGACGAACCCGCTCACCCGAGCGGGTTTTGTCTTTGGGGCGTCCGCTGCCGCCTGGGCGACCGCGGACAATGCCCTGGCTTCCTACAATGCCTGCCGTGTCTTCCTCCTCCATCCGCAACGCCGACCTGCACTGCCACTCCATCGTGTCCGACGGCACGCTGACGCCCGAGGAGCTGGCCGCGCGCGCGCGCGCCAACGGCGTGGAGCTGTGGGCGCTGACGGACCACGACGAGGTCGGCGGCCAGCGGCGCGCCGCTGCTGCCGCACGCGCCAACGGGCTGCGCTACCTGACCGGCACCGAGATCTTGGTCTCCTTCGCCGGCGAGACGGTGCACATCGTCGGCCTGGGCTTCGACGCCGAGGACCCGCGCATGCAGCAGGGCCTGGCCGACACCCGCGACGGCCGCGGCCCGCGCGCGCGCGAGATGGCCGAGGGGCTGGCCAAGGTCGGCATCCTCGGCGCCTACGAGGGCGCGCTGAAGTTCGTCGGCAACCCGGCGCTGATCTCGCGCACGCACTTCGCGCGCTTCCTGGTCGAGTCCGGCCACTGCAAGGACACGCCCGAGGTCTTCCGCAAGTACCTGACCGAGGGCAAGCCCGGCTACGTGCCGCACCGCTGGGCCTCGCTGAAGGACGCGGTCGGCTGGATCACCCAGACCGGCGGCGTCGCCGTGATCGCGCACCCGGGCCGCTACAAGTTCAGCGCCACCGAGGAGTACGCGCTGTTCAGCGAGTTCAAGGCCCACGGCGGCCGCGCGGTCGAGGTCGTGACCGGCAGCCACACGCCGGCCGAGTACGTCGAGTACGCCGCGATGGCGCGCGAGTTCGGGCTGGCGGCCTCGCGCGGCAGCGACTTCCACAGCCCGGACGAGAGCCACTGCGACCTGGGCACCCTGCCGTACCTGCCCGAGGACCTGACCCCCGTCTGGGAGCTGCTGGCGGACCGCATCCAGTGACCGCCGCCGCCTCGCCGCTGGGTGGCATCGCCCTGGTGCTGGCCGCGGTCGCCTGCTTCGCGATGCTGGACACCGTGACCAAGGCCGTCACGGCCGGCGTGCCGCTGCTGATGGCCCTGTGGTTCCGCTACGTGTTCCAGGCCGTGGCGACCACGGCCATCGTGCTGCCCAGGAGCGGCCTGGCCCTGCTGCACACGCGGCAGCCGGGCTTCCAGCTGCTGCGCGGCCTGCTGCTGCTGGCCAGCAGCCTGCTGGCCTTCCTGAGCCTTCGGACCATGCCGGTCGGCGAGTTCACGGCCATCGTCATGATCACGCCGCTGGTCATCACGCTGCTGGCCTCGCGCACGCTGGGCGAGCGCGTCCCGCCGCGGCGCTGGGTGCTGGTCGCCGGCGGCTTCGTCGGCACCCTGGTGATCATCCGGCCCGGCGGCGAGGCCTTCGACTGGCGGCTGCTGATGCCGCTGGCGCTGGTGGCCACGAACGCCAGCTTCCAGGTGCTGACCAGCCGGCTCGCGCGCACCGAGGCACCGCTGACCACGCACCTGTACACCGGCTGGATCGGCACCCTGGCCGCCTCCGTCCCGCTGCCCTTCGTCTGGGTGCAGCTGCCGGACTGGCGGCTGTGGACCGGCCTGCTGCTGATGGGCCTGCTGGGCACCGTCGGCCACTTCATGCTGATCCTCGGCTACGCGCGTGCACCGGCGGCCACGCTGACGCCGTATCTCTACGGCCAGATCGGGTTTGCGATGATCGGGGGCTGGCTGGTCTTCTCGCACGTGCCGGACGGCTGGTCGCTGCTGGGCATGGCCCTGGTCGCCGTGTGCGGCGCGGCCGGCGCCTGGCTCACGCTGCGCGAAAGCCGGCCCAGGGACTGAACAACCATGGCTCAATTCTTCGAAGTGCATCCCGACAACCCGCAGCCGCGCCTGCTCAAGCAGGCCGCCGCGCTGCTGGCCAAGGGCGACATCGTCGCCGTGCCGACCGATTCCAGCTACGCCCTGGTCTGCCAGCTGGACGACAAGGCCGCGGTGGACCGCATGCGCCGGCTGCGCGGCGTGGACGAGCGACACCACCTGACGCTGCTGTGCCGCGACCTGTCCGAGCTGTCCAGCTACGCGCGCGTGGACAACAAGCAGTACCGGCTGCTGAAGTCCGCCACGCCCGGCCCCTACACCTTCATCCTGGAGGCCAGCAAGGAAGTGCCGCGGCGCGTGAGCCACCCCTCGCGCAAGACCATCGGCCTGCGCGTGCCCGAGCACAAGGCGCTGCAGGAACTGCTGGCGCTGCACGGCACGCCGCTGCTGGCGACCACGCTGATCCTGGCCGACGAGACCGAGCCGCTGAACGACGCGGCGGCGATCCGCGCGCGCCTGGAGCACCAGATCGCCGCCGTGCTCGACGCCGGCGCCTGCCCCTCGGAGCCGACCACGGTCATCGATGTCACCGCCATGGGCACCGGCGGCGACCCGGTCGTGGTGCGCGAGGGCCGCGGCCCGCTGGCCCCCCTCGGTCTGCGAGAATCCCCCAGTGAACTTCGACACCACCATCCAGAGCCTGCTGATCTTCGCGCTGCCCGTGCTGTTCGCGATCACGGTGCACGAGGCCGCGCACGGCTTCGTGGCGCGGCACTACGGCGACAACACCGCCTGGCTGCTCGGCCGCGTGACGCTGAACCCGATCAAGCACATCGACCCGGTCGGCACCATCGCCATGCCGATCCTGCTGTACCTGGCGACCTCGGGCGCCTTCGTGTTCGGCTACGCCAAGCCGGTGCCGGTGCAGTTCGGCCGGCTGCGCAACCCCAAGCGCGACATGGTCTGGGTCGCGCTGGCCGGCCCCGTCGCCAACCTGGTGCAGGCGCTGCTGTGGGGCGTGCTGTTCTACCTGCTGGCGGGCCTGGGCATCCACGAGCCCTTCTTCCTCAAGATGTGCCAGGCCGGCATGCTGGTCAACGTCGTGATGTTCGCGTTCAACCTGTTCCCGCTGCCGCCGCTGGACGGCGGGCGCGTGCTGGTCGGCCTGCTGCCGTACAAGCAGGCGGCCCTGCTGTCGCGCGTGGAGCCCTGGGGCTTCTTCATCGTCATGGGCCTGGTGCTGGCCGGCGTGGTCGGCACGCTGTGGCTGCAACCGATCATGGGCCTGACCTTCGACCTGCTGGACCTGCTCCTCACCCCGCTCTCCTCCCTGATCCGCTGAAACCCTCCCCATGAGCACGCTGCGCGTCCTGACCGGCATCACCACCTCCGGCACCCCCCACCTGGGCAACTACGTCGGCGCGATCCGGCCGGCCGTGCGCGCCAGCCGCGCGCCCGCCACCGACAGCTTCTACTTCCTGGCGGACTACCACGCGCTGATCAAGGTCGACGAGCCGGCGCGCATCCAGCGCTCCACGCTGGAGATCGCCGCGACCTGGCTGGCCGCCGGCCTGGACCCCGAGCGCGTGACCTTCTACCGCCAGTCCGACATCCCGGAGATCCCCGAGCTGACCTGGCTGCTGACCTGCGTGACCGGCAAGGGCATCCTGAACCGCGCCCATGCCTACAAGGCCGCGCTGGACCGCAACGCCGCGGCCGGCGCCGACCCGGACTTCGACGTCACGGCCGGCCTGTTCATGTACCCGGTGCTGATGGGCGCGGACATCCTGATGTTCAACGCGCACCGGGTGCCGGTCGGCCGCGACCAGGTGCAGCACATCGAGATGGCGCGCGACATGGCGCAGCGCTTCAACCACCTGTACGGCGAGCATTTCGTGCTGCCCGAGGCGGCGGTCGAGGAATCCGTGGCCGTGCTGCCCGGCCTGGACGGCCGCAAGATGAGCAAGAGCTACGACAACACGATCCCGCTGTTCGCGCCGCGCGAGCAGCTGCGCAAGCTGATCGCCGGCATCGTCACCGACTCGCGCGGCCCGGGCGAGCCCAAGAGCACCGAGGGCTCGGCGCTGTTCCAGATCTACCAGGCCTTCGCCGACGCCGGCGAGACCGAGGCCCTGCGCCGCGCGTTCGCGGACGGCATCGCCTGGGCCGACGCCAAGCAGGCGCTGTTCGAGCGCATCGACCGCGAGATCGCGCCGATGCGCGCCACCTACCAGGGCTACATCGACGACCCGGCCCGCGTCGAGCACGTGCTGCTGGCCGGCGCGCAGAAGGCGCGGCACCTGTCCGCGCCCTTCATCGGCCGGCTGCGCCACGCCGTGGGCCTGCGGCCGCTGGAGGCGCCGGCCGCCGCGGCCAGGGCCCCGAAGGCGGCCAAGGCCGCGCTGCCCTCCTTCAAGCAGTACCGCGAGGCCGACGGCCTGTTCTATTTCAAGCTGGTCGATGCCGGCGGCGCGCTGCTGCTGCAGAGCGGCGGCTTCGCCTCGCCCCGCGACGCCGGCCAGGCCATCGCCCGGCTGACGCGCGAAGGCGCCGCGGCCCTGGCCGCGCTGGCGCCACAGCTGCAATCCACCGCCGCCGGCGCCGTGGCCGCACTGGCGCAGCTGGCCGCGCCCAGGGACGGCGGCGATTCGGTGGCCGGCGAGGAAGACCCCGGCGCGGCCGTCGAACCCAAGGCCTGAGCCCCCGCGGCGTGGGCCGCGCCCCGGCGCGTCAGCGCACCAGGTGGCGTTCGGGCCCGATGCTGCCGACCACCGCGTCGAGCCGGGCCGGCTGGATCACGCCGCACAGCACGCGCCCGCCGGAGTTGCCGGCCGGGTTGGTCTGGTAGTCGTCCGGGTCGGCGTGCACGACCAGCGCGCGGCCCATGATGGAGTTCGGCCCCGGCGCCAGCGTGACCTTGGGGCTCACGTAGCGCAGCGTGGCGCGGCCCTGCGCGTCGGCCATCAGGTTCGGCGCATCGCCGGCATGGCGCACGCCGTGATCGGGATGGCCGTGCCGGCCCGTGCCTTCCGGATCGAAATGCCCGCCGGCCGCGCCGAACGCGACGGTCTTGCCGGCAGCGTCGGAACTCGGCTCGCACTTGCCGTTGGCATGGATGTGGAAGCCGTGCTGGCCCGGCGTCAGGCCCTGCACGTTCACCACGATCTCCACGCCGTCCGGCACGGCCGTCAGCACGGCCTGGCCGGCCGGCGCGCCGGTCGCGGTGGCCAGCTTCGCGATCGCGCCGCTGCCGCCCGCGCCCGGTGGCGCCGCGGCCCGCTGCGCGCAGCCGATCAGCGGCAGGGCCACGGCGGCAGCCAGCAGCACACGATCCCAGGATGTCGTTCTCATAAAGTGTTCCTTGTCAGTCCGTCGATGCGGCGCACTCCGCGCCGCGTGCGAGGCGGGACCGCACACTAGCAGCATTCCGCGGCCGCCGGCGTAGGAATCGTTCTCATCTTGTAACGCCGGCCATCAGCCCTGCGTCAGCACCAGCATGCCATGCGCCTTGAGCCGCAGCTTGGCGCCCGGCGCCACGCGGCGCGCGCGCCCGTCGCCCAGGCGCCCGCGCTGCGTGGCCACGCGCAGCTGCCAGGCCGGGCCGAAGCGCGTCTCCTGCGGCACCGTGAACAGATGCCCCTGCGGCGCGCCGTTGAACATCAGCAGCACCGAGGGGCCGGGCCGCGGCGCGCGGCCCTTGGCATGGTCGGCGCCGCCATCGAACACCACCTGCAGGCAGCGCGCGGCCGGGTGCTGCCACTCGTCCTCGGTCATCGGCAGGCCCCAGACGCTGTACCAGGTCACGTCCGGGCGCTCGCCGTCGCCCACGGGCCAGTGCTCGCTGCGCAGCACCGGCAGGCTCTTGCGCAGCCGGATCAGGCCGGCCGTGAAGTCGATCAGCGCCTCGTCGCGCGCGCCCTCGCTCCAGTCGAACCAGCTGATCGGCCCGTCCTGGCAGTAGGCGTTGTTGTTGCCCTGCTGGGTGCGGCCCATCTCGTCGCCGCCCAGCAGCAGCGGCACGCCGCGCGACATGAACAGCGTGGTCAGCAGGTTGCGCTGCTGGCGCGCGCGCAGCACCAGCACGCGCGGGTCGTCGGTCGGTCCCTCGGCGCCGCAGTTCCAGCTGCGGTTGTGGCTCTCGCCATCGCGGTTGTCCTCGCCGTTGGCTTGGTTGTGCTTGTCGTTGTAGCTGACCAGGTCGCGCAGCGTGAAGCCGTCGTGCACGGTGACGATGTTGACGCTGGCCGACGGCGGCCGGCGCGAGGGCGCGAACACCTCCTGCGTGCCGCACAGCCGCGAGGCGAAGCGCGGCAGGCTGTCGTCGGCGTTGCGCCAGAAGTCGCGCACCTCGTCGCGGTAGCTGCCGTTCCATTCGGACCAGCCGACCGGAAAGCCGCCGACCTGGTAGCCGTAGTCGCCCAGGTCCCAGGGCTCGGCGATCATCTTGACGCGGCGCAGCACCGGGTCCTGCGCCACCGCCGACAGGAACGGCGTGCGGTGCTCGAACGCGCCCGAGGCGCTGCGTGCGATGGCCGGCGCCAGGTCGAAGCGAAAGCCGTCCACGTGCATCTCTTCCACCCAGTAGCGCAGGCTGTCCATGACCAGGCGCAGCACCGGCGGGTTGCTCACGTCCAGCGTGTTGCCGGTGCCGCTGAAGTCCTTGTAGTAGCGGCGCTCGTCCATGAGCCGGTAGTAGGCCTCGTTGTCGATGCCCTTGAAGCACATGGTCGGCCCCAGGTGGTTGCCTTCGCAGGTGTGGTTGTAGACCACGTCCAGGATCACCTCGATGCCGGCCTGGTGCAGCGCCTTGACCATGCCGCGGAACTCCGCGACGCCGCCGTCGCTGCCGTTGGCGCAGTAGCGCGGCTCGGGCGCGAAGAAGCCGATGGTGTTGTAACCCCAGTAGTTGGACAGGCCCGCATCGGCCAGGCGGCCCTCGTCGTCGAAGGCCTGCACCGGCAGCAGCTGCACGGCCGTCACGCCCAGGCGCTTCAGGTGGGCGATCGCGGCCTGGTTGGCCAGGCCGGCGAAGGTGCCGCGCAGCGGCTCGGGCACGCCCGGCAGCTGCCGCGTGAAGCCGCGCACGTTGATCTCGTAGAACACCGTGTCGGCCATGGCGGTGCGCGGCGGCCGGTCGCCCTGCCAGTCGAAGTCCGGCGCCAGCACGACGGACTTGGCCGCCACGGCGGCGCTGTCGGCGTCGTCGCGCGCGAGGTCCTGCTGCGGGTCGCCGAGCGGGTAGCCGAAGGTCACGGCCGCGCCGCGCAGCGGGCGGTCGATGGCGCGCGCATACGGGTCCAGCAGCAGCTTGGCCGGGTTGCAGCGCTGGCCGCCGGCGGGATCGAACGGGCCGTGCACGCGCACGCCGTAGCGCGCCCCGGGCGCCAGGCCGGGCACGAAGCCGTGCCAGACGTCCTCGGTGCGCGCGGGCAGCCGGATGCGGCGCTGCTCCTCGCGGCCCTCCGGGTCGAACAGGCACAGGTCCACGGCCTCGGCCACGCTGGAGTACAGCGCGAAGTTGGCGCCGCCGTCGCGCAAATGGATGCCCAGGGGCCAGGGCCGGCCGGGTTCGCAGGTTTCTTCCGTCATCGCACAGCTCTGGGAAGCGGGAAAGCGGCCATTGTTCGCCAGGCGGCCGGCCGTGTGCGTCGGACGGCGCGCCGCAGCGCGCGTAGGAGCGCACAGGGATCAGGCGCGGCGCCGCGGCGCGGACCGCCGCGCCGGCGGCAGCTGCGAGCCGTCGGCCGGGCGAGGCCGGGACGGATGGCACCCTTCCAGAGGGCTCGCCGCATGCTTCACGCCTCGTTCCGCATCGCCGCCTTCGGCGACCGGGCGACCCGCCGCGACAGCCATCCCGGCCGTACTCGCCCAGCAGCGCACTAACGCCGGCGCGCGAAGAACACCGCGCCTCCACGAGAATCGCCGCATGAGCGCCCCATCCCAACGCCCCGCCCCTCGCCATTTCTCGATGCTGCGCGGCTTCCACCTCGCGGACTTCTTCACGCTCGGCAACGCCGCGTTCGGCATGGCCTCGGTGCTGCTGGCGATGCAGTTCCTGGCCACGGGACGGACGCGGCATTTCCTGCTGGCCGCGGCGATGACGCCGATCGCGCTGGTGTTCGACGTGCTGGACGGCCGCATCGCGCGCTGGCGCCAGCAGCACTCGGCGCTGGGCCGCGAGCTCGACTCGCTGGCCGACATCGTGTCCTTCGGCGTCGGGCCGGCCGCGCTGGGCTTCGCCGCCGGCCTGTCCGGCGGCTGGGACGCGGCCATCCTGCTGTACTTCGTCTGCTGCGGCGTCAGCCGGCTGGCGCGCTTCAACGTGACGGCCGAGACGCTGTCCCAAGGCAGCGACAAGGTCGCCTACTTCGAGGGCACGCCGATCCCGACCAGCGTGGTGCTGGTCGGCGTGCTGGCCTTCGCGGCCTGCCAGGGCCGCATCGGCGACGCCCTGTACGGCGGCAGCTGGCTGCTGGGGCCGTGGCGGCTGCACCCGCTGGCGCTGCTGTTCGCGCTGTCGGGCACGCTGATGGTCAGCAAGACGCTGCGCATTCCCAAGCTGTAGCCCCTGCGCGGCGGCCCGCCGGAAGCGCCCGCCGCTGAGGCATGATCGGCGCCCGTGACCTTCCGACCCGCCACGCGCGCCAAGCGCCCAGCCCTTCGTCCCGCCCTGCGCCGCGCGGCCCTGCCGTTCGCGCTGCTCGCGCTGCTCGCCACCGGTGCCGCCCGGGCACAGCCGGCCGTGCCCGACAGCATGGCCCAGCGCATGGCGGCCTGCACGGTCTGCCACGGCCCGGCGGGCCGCGCCGGGCCCGACGGCTACTACCCGCGGCTGGCCGGCAAGCCGGCCGGCTACCTGTACCACCAGCTGCTGAACTTCCGCGACGGCCGCCGCCACTACGGCCTGATGACGCAGCTGGTGGACCGCCTGAGCGACGACTACCTGCGCGAGATCGCCGAGTACTTCGCCGCGCTGGAACTGCCCTACCCGCCGCCCGCCCCGGCCAGCGCGCCGGCCGCGCTGCTGGAGCGCGGCCGCCAGCTGGTGCACCAGGGCGATCCGGCGCGTGGCCTGCCGGCCTGCGTGCAGTGCCACGGCGCGGCCATGACCGGCGTGGCGCCGAACGTGCCCGGCCTGCTCGGCCTGCCGCGCGACTACCTGAACGGCCAGCTCGGCGCCTGGCGCACCGGCCAGCGCAAGGCCCTGGCGCCCGACTGCATGGCCCACGTGGCCGAACACCTGGCCGACGCCGACGTGGCCGCCGTCTCCGGCTGGCTGGCGGCCCAGCCGCTGCCGGCCGATACCCGGGCCGCGGCGCAGGCGCCCGCCGGCAACACGCTGGCCTGCGGCAGCGCACCGGAAGTGGGAGGCACGCGATGACGCGCCGCCTGCCGCGCGCCCTGGCCGTGCTGGCGCTGCTGCTGGCCGGCGCCGCGGCGCTGGTCTGGTGGCTCAACGTGCGCGGCGAACCCGACCTGGCGGCGGCCGCGCCCGACGCGCCGGCCACGCCGGCGCAGGTCGCCCGCGGCGCCTACCTGGCCCGGGCCGGCAACTGCGCGGCCTGCCACACCAGCCGCGGCGGCGCGGCGTATGCCGGCGGCACGCCCATCCCGACGCCGTTCGGCACGGTCTACGGCAGCAACCTGACGCCCGACGCCGAGCACGGCCTGGGGCGCTGGACCGCCACCGAGTTCTGGCGCGCCATGCACCATGGCCGCTCGCGCGACGGCCGGCTGCTGGTGCCGGCCTTCCCGTACACCAGCTTCACCGAGGTCACGCGCGCCGACGCCGACGCGCTGTTCGCCTACCTGCGCAGCCTGCCGCCGGTGCCCCAGCCGAACCGGCCGCACGAACTGCGCTGGCCGTACAACCAGCAGGCGGCGCTGGCGGTCTGGCGCGCGCTGTACTTCCGGCCCGGTGAGTACCAGAGCGATCCGGCGCAGGACGCCGAATGGAACCGCGGCGCCTACCTGGTGCGCGGCCTGGGCCATTGCGCGGCCTGCCACACCACGCGCAACGCCTGGGGCGCCAGCAGCGAGCGGCTGCCGCTGTCCGGCGGGCTGATCCCGATGCAGAACTGGTACGCGCCGGCGCTGACCTCGGTGCGCGAGGCCAGCGTGGCCGACTGGCCGCTGGACGACGTGGTCGCGCTGCTGCAGACCGGCGTCTCGCCGCGCGGCTGGGTCACCGGGCCGATGGCCGAGGTGGTGCTGCGCAGCACCCAGCACCTGACGCGCGAGGACCTGGCCGCCATGGGCCGCTACCTGCAGGGCCTGCCGCAGCAGCCCGCGCCCGAGTCGCAGCCGCGCCCGGCCCCCGGCACCGAGACCGCCACGCTGGGCAGCCGGCTCTACGAGCACCACTGCGCGCAGTGCCACGGCGATGCCGGCGAAGGCGCCGGCGGCGTCTACCCGCCGCTGGCCGGCAACCGGGCGGTGACCATGGCCTCCACGGTCAACCTGGTGCAGGTGGTGCTGCAAGGCGGCTTCGCGCCGGCCACCGCCGGCAACCCGCGGCCCTACGGCATGCCGCCCTTCGTGCTGGCGCTGTCGGACCGGGAAATCTCCGCCGTGCTGACCTACGTGCGCAGCGCCTGGGGCAACGACGCGCCGGCCGTCAGCGAGCTGGACGTGAACCAGCTGCGCACGACGACTGCGCGCTGACGGGCCTCCGGTCTTTGCGCTGCGCGCTCCGCCGGCCCACTGGAGGGGACGGCGGCCCGCGGTGCCCAGCCTGCCTGCGCAGGCGTGGACGGCCCGATGCAGTTGCTCCTCCGGAGCAGCTGCGGCCTGCAAGGCACGCCTGCGACCGGGCCAAGGCCCCTTCCGCGGGCCGGCAGCTGGCATGGCGTGCTCCGTGGCTTCTCGAACCGCGGGCCAGCCGTGCGGGCTGCGGGCTCATGGAAAACCGAAACGGCTCAACCTAAAAACAGCAGCTGACGGGTCGAAACGCAGGCAAGTGCTTGCCGCGCCCTGGAATGGATCGGCTGTGCGACGCACCCATGTGGAACGGCCCCGCAGTTGCCGAAAACGGCCGCCACCCCGTGCCAGCGCTTGCTTTTCTTTGTTCTCGACACCACCCCACTGCCGTTTCCAGGCTCAATGCGCCGCGGCGCCGGCCGTGGCGCGCTCGACCACGTGGCGCGACATGGATTGGGCCAGCTCCTGCTCGCCCAGGAACACGCGGCCGGCCTGCTCCTCGTTCAGCAGCCGTGCCTCGGTCTCGCTGTGGGTGCGCACGGCGATCTCGATCTGCGGGTTCAGCGCCCGCGCCACGCTGATCATCTGGCGCACGTTCAGCGAATCCGGCGTGGCGATCACCAGCATGCGCGCGCGTGCGATGTGGGCCTGGATCAGCGTGCCGGGCTCGGACGCGTCGCCGAACACCGCCGCCATGCCCTCGCCACGCAGCCGCTCCACGGTCTCGCGGTTCTGCTCGGCCACGACGAAGGGGATGTGGTGCGCCTGCATGGCCGCCGCGATGCGCCGCCCCACGCGGCCGTAGCCCACCAGCACCACCTGCTGCGCCAGGTACTTCGGCTCGGTGTGCGTGGGCAGCTCGGCCATCGGATCGTCGCGCGCCTCCATGCGCCGCGCCAGCGCCGAGCGCGCCAGGATCCAGCGCTGCATCGGCTCGGCGCAGTAGAACGCGGCCGGGTTCAGCGCGATCGAGATCAGCGCGCCGGCCAGCACCAGGCTCTGCCCTTCGGGCGGCAGCAAGCCGAGCGAGGCCCCGAGCCCGACCAGGATGAAGGAGAACTCGCCGATCTGCGCCAGGCTGGCCGACACCGTCAGCGCCGTGTTCAGCGGGTAGCGGAAGGCCAGTACCAGCACCGCCGCCGCGATCGACTTGCCGATCACGATGATGCCGACCACGGCCGCCACCTGCAGCGGGCGCTGCACCAGCACCATCGGATCGAACAGCATGCCGACCGACACGAAGAACAGCACCGCGAAGGCGTCGCGCAGCGGCAGCGATTCCTCGGCCGCGCGGTGGCTGAACTCCGATTCGCGCATGACCATGCCGGCGAAGAAGGCGCCGAGCGCGAACGACACGCCGAACAGCGCCGTCGAGCCGAACGCGATGCTGACGGCCGCCGCCACCACGCACAGCGTGAACAGCTCGCGCGAGCCGGTGCGCTGCACCTGCCACAGCAGCCAGGGAAACAGCCGCCGGCCCACGACCAGCATCAGCGCGACGAAGCCGCCGACCTGCAGTACCGTCAGCCCCAGCGTGCGCCCCAGCGCGCCGAAGTCGGTAGCCTGGCTGCCGCCCAGCCAGCCGCCCAGCGGCGGCAGCAGCACCAGCACCAGCACCATGGCCAGGTCCTCCACCACCAGCCAGCCGACCGCGATGCGGCCGTTGAAGGTGTCGAGCACGCCGCGGCCCTCCAGCGCGCGCAGCAGCACCACGGTGCTGGCCACCGACAGCGACAGGCCGAACACCAGCGCCCCGCCGGCGTTCCAGCCCCACAGCAGCGCCAGGCTGGTGCCCATCGCCGTGGCCACGCCGATCTGCACCACGGCGCCGGGCAGCGCGATCTTGCGCACGGCCAGCAGGTCCTCCAGCGAGAAATGCAGGCCCACGCCGAACATCAGCAGCATCACGCCGATCTCCGCCAGCTGCGACGCTATGCCGGCGTCGGCCACGAAGCCCGGCGTGAACGGCCCGATCACCACGCCCGCCAGCAGGTAGCCCACCAGCGCCGGCAGCCGGATGCACGAGGCCAGGAAGCCGAACACCAGGGCCAGCCCCAACCCGACAGCCACGGTGCTGATCAGGGAGACACTGTGCGGCATGGCGGGCCTTTCGGGCGTGGGTGGATTGGTCGGGCGGGGCTGCGCTGCAATTTACCGTAGGCCTGCGATTCGTCCGCATCCAAAAACGAAAAACCCGCCGAAGCGGGTCTCTCGTTGCGCAGATGCGGCAGCGCCGATCAGCCCATGTGCAGGCCGCCGTTGACCGAGAAGTCGGCACCGGTGGAGTAGCCGCCCTCCTCGGACGCCAGCCAGGCGATGATGGAGGCGATCTCCTCCGGCTGGCCCAGGCGCTTGACCGGGATCGTGGCGATGATCTTGTCCAACACGTCCTGGCGGATCGCGCGCACCATGTCGGTCCCGATGTAGCCCGGGCTCACGGTGTTGACCGTCACGCCCTTGTTGGCCAGTTCCTGCGCCAGCGCCATCGTGAAGCCGTGCATGCCGGCCTTGGCGGCGGAGTAATTGGTCTGGCCGGCCTGGCCCTTCTCGCCGTTGACCGACGAGATGTTGATGATGCGACCCCAGCCCTTTTCCACCATGTCGCCGACGACCTGCTTGGTCACGTTGAACATGCTGTTCAGGTTGGTCTCGATCACCGCGTCCCAGTCCTCGCGCGTCATCTTGAGGAACATGCGGTCCTTGGTGATGCCGGCGTTGTTGACCAGCACGTCGATCGAACCGTGCTCGGCCTTGGCCTTGGTGAAGGCCTCGACCGTCGACTCCCAGTTGCCGACGTTGCCGGCGGAAGCGTAGAAGGTGTAGCCCTGCTCGGCCTGCTCGGCCACCCACTTGGCATGGTCGCGGGTCGGGCCGCAGCCGGCGATGACCTTGAAGCCCTCCTTGTGCAGGCGCCGGCAGATGGCCGTTCCGATGCCACCCATGCCGCCGGTGACGTATGCAACTTTCTGTGTCATGTCTGAAAAATCTCCGTAATAGGTGCGTTGACCTATCCGGAAATGTACCTAATGCGTGATGAATGCCCGCCCCAGGAAAACACTGAAGGGAGGGACATGGCCGTTCGTCGAGCCGACGCAACATGGCGTGCCGTCCGACGCGCCGCGCCCCGGGCGGCGTCTACGCTCGCAGCCGATGCGCCGCGCCCGCCGGCGCGCCGCGGACGCCACGACCGGAGGCCACATGCTCAGCCTGGAACCTGGAATCTATTTGCGCGTACAGGAACTCCCGAACGGCCCCACGCCATTCCCGCTGCGCAGCGGCTTCGGCCTGGACACGGCCTACCGTGCCCTCGGCCTGTTCAACCCGTCCGAGACGTCCGACGCGTACTTCATCCTGTCGAACGACCGCGACGAGATCTGGTTCATCTGCAACCGCCACCTGCGCTGCCTGGGCCTGCTGCGCGGCAGCCAGGCGACCCGGATGCCGCTGGAACAGGCGCGCACGCTGCTGCGGATGGAGTCCTGCGCCATGCCCGACGCGCTGCTTGCGCCAGGGACGGGCGGGCGGACGCTGCACCAGGGCGCGCAGGCGATGTGAGGTCGGGCGGAAGGCCGCCGAAGCAATTCGGCCCTCCGGAACACTCGCAGGGGAGGGTGGGCTATGGCACGTCCGAGGCAAGCTGCTGCAGCACGGCATGCGCCGCCGTGATGCGCGCCGGAATCGGAAAGTTCCTGTTCGCCAGCATCACGATGCCGATCCTTTGCTCCGGCACGAACGCGACATAGGCGCCGAACCCATTCGTGGAGCCGGTTTTGTTGAAGAGGGTGGGCGCCGAAGGACTTTGCGGTGGCATCAGTCGCGTTGCGGCATGGGGCTCCATGGCCATGGTCACGGAGTTGCCGGCCAACAGTCGGTCCAGCGCGATCGGATAGGGATATTGCTCCCAGCCGAGCCCTTGCACCATCTGGCCGATCCTGAAATATCCAATCTGGGTCGCTGCCAGGGCATCCCGCATCGGAGCCTCGAAACGCTCCGGCCGGATGTTGGCGTCGACGAAACGGATCATGTCGGCGGCGGTGGATTTGACGCCATAGGCTTCCGCATCGAAAGCGCCCGGATTCACGCGTATCGGCTTGTCGGCCTTGTCGTAGCCCCAGGCATAGTTGCCCATCTCCGCTTCAGGCACCCGGATGTAGCTGTGGCGCAGGCGGAGCCGGGGAAAGAGTTCGGTTTGGACGAGATCGGCGAAATCGCCGTTCATCGCGACACCGGTGACATGCCCGAGGAGGCCGATGCTGGGATTGGAGTATCGCCGCTGCTCGCCTGGCGCGGCGGTTGGGCTCCACTGCCGGAAATAGGCCCACGTCTCGGCACCATGCGTGACGGCCTCGGGAAACTGCAGCGGCAGCCCGCCCGCGGTATAGGTTCCGAGCTGGAGCAGGGTCGCCTTGTCGATGGCGCTGCCACGCAGTTGCGGCACATACTTGCCCGGGCCATCGTCCAGGGATAGCTTGCCGAGCGTCAATGCGTAGGCTGCCAGCGTCGCGGTGAATGTCTTGCTGACGGAGCCGATCTCGAAGAGCGTGTCCTGCGTGACCGGCACCTGGCTTTCCTTCGAAGCCACTCCGTAGTTGAAGAAATACTGCCGGCCACCGACCGTCACGGCCACGGCGATCCCGGGCACGCCATGCGCCTTCAGGAGCGGTTGAAAGGCACGGTCCACGGCGGCGGTGATCTGGCCGGGAGCATCGTCAGCCCGGGCGGCGATCGGGAGCAGGCATATGGCCGAAGAAAGGGTGGCCAGGACGAGTGGCCCGAGCATCGTTGCACGAACAATCATGGATTTCCTCTTTCGTTGGAATGGCGCTTGTCGTGGAACGGAGTACAGCAGTCCGCTCAGGTCAAGGCGCATTTCCGACCACCTTCGCTCGACTCCGCTTGTTTTTCAGGCTTTTGCGAGAAGGCCATGTCACGGTCGACCCATCAGAAATGCCGACAACGGACGCATGCTTCAACGGAGCGACGTCAGGCGGACTGAAATAAAAAGCCCCGTAGAACCACTGTCCTACGGGGCTTTTTTGGGGAGGGCCTGCCCGGTAGCTAGGGCACCTCGCGCTACAGGCCGCCCCCGCGCTGGGTTATGGCGCGCTCGCGCCGTCCAAGGCAAGCCGCTGCCGGCGGCGCGTGCCGATCAGGCCGAGCAGTCCGGCGCCCAGCAGCACGGCGGTGGTCGGCTCGGGCAGCAGCCATGGGTCGCTGGCTGCAACAATGTTGCCGCTGACGCGGATGACGTAGCCTGTCAACTCCATCATCGTGAGCACGCCGTTCCCCGCAAAGCCGCCGCCCTCGATGCTGCTGCCTGGCAGCGCCTGGCCGTCGTAGGGGTGAGGATCGCCGGTGAAGGTGGCCCTGATGCCCAGCGTGCAGTCACGGACATTGGTGCCGTCACCGCCCACTGAAATAGCGAAACCCGTGGGCGAGTATCCCAGCCCCCCCATGGTGTGCGCAGACCAGTCTGCACCGCAGCCGAGGATGTCGAACGACGCGAGGCCGGGGCCACCGTCGATGCCGTTTGTTTGGCCTCCGTTGGCATTGATCTCCGCCTCGCGCGTGCGATCGATGGCCATCCAGACGTGAACCGGGATCGTGTCGTAGTACCACGCCGCGTTCGCGAAAATATCGATCCGCACGATCTCGCTGTGTGCGGACAGCGCTGCGCCGGCCAGCGCAAGGGCTGCTGTGATCTTCTTCATTCTCTTCCTCCTCGTGCCGGCATCAGGGCCTGCCGGCATGGCCGGCGGAGTGTAGCGAGTGTTACATGGTCGATGAGCGTAGGTGCTTACCCGACAAGCGGTGGATTTGGGCGCTACCAGCGCACGGCATGCGGGCGGCGCAGCAGCCGAGAAGAGGTGAGTTGGTCGATGGCCGACCGGGGACGGAGAGCCGACCGTGGCGGTAGTGTGACCGGCCGGCCCGGACGACAGCGCAGCCCACTACGACCACACCGTCACGGACGAAGCTGGCGTTCTGGACGGCGCAAAAGAGAACACCCCGGCGAGCCGGGGTGCTTCTTCTGCCACTACTTCCAAGGGCGGCGGGACGCATCGGGACCGTGAGACTTTTCGGCCCATCTCTCCGATACCAACAGAAGCCCGAGCCCCTACCATCAGACATACCAACGCCGAGCGCGAGCTTCAACAAATCAATGTGAGACATCCTGATAGAAAAAGCCCCGTAGAACCACTGTCCTACGGGGCTTTTTTGCTGGTTTCCTAGATCGTCTGAGACGATCTGAAATCCATTGTTGGCGGAGAGGGTGGGATTCGAACCCACGGTACCTTGCGGTACGCCTGATTTCGAGTCAGGTACATTCGACCACTCTGCCACCTCTCCTGAAATCCGTGGCGGTCCCGGCGGTCGACCCGGGATGCGAAGCCCACGATTCTAGCAGGACAAACGCGCGGTTCCGCCCAGGTAGGGGCGCAACGCTTCCGGCACGGTGACCGAGCCGTCCTCGTTCTGGTAGTTCTCCAGCACCGCGACCAGCGTGCGGCCCACGGCCAGGCCCGAGCCGTTCAGCGTGTGCAGCAGCTCGGTCTTGCCCTGCGCGTTCCTGAAGCGCGCCTGCAGCCGGCGCGCCTGGAAGGCCTCGCAGTTGGAGACCGAGCTGATCTCGCGGTAGGTATTCTGCGCCGGCAGCCAGACTTCCAGGTCGTGCGTGCGCGCCGCGCCGAAGCCCATGTCGCCGGTGCACAGGCACATCACGCGGTACGGCAGGCCGAGCTTCTGCAGCACGGCCTCGGCATGGGCGGTCATCTCATCCAGCGCCTCGTAGCTCCTGTCGGGGTGCACGATCTGGACCATCTCGACCTTGTCGAACTGGTGCTGGCGGATCAGGCCGCGCGTGTCGCGCCCGGCGCTGCCGGCCTCGGAGCGGAAGCACGGCGTGTGCGCGGCCAGGCGGATCGGCAGCGCGTCCAGCGGCACGATCTCGTCGCGCACGAAGTTGGTCAGCGGCACCTCGCTGGTCGGGATCAGGTACAGCGCCTGGTGGTCGGGCACGGGCTCGGATTCCTGGCCGCCCTTCTTGGCCGCGAACAGGTCGCCCTCGAACTTGGGCAACTGGCCGGTGCCCTGCATGGTGTCGGCGTTGACGACGTAGGGCACGTAGCACTCGGTGTAGCCGTGCTGCTGGGTCTGCACGTCGAGCATGAACTGCGCGAGCGCGCGGTGCAGCCGCGCCGCCTGGCCGCGCATCACGGTGAAGCGCGCGCCGGACAGCTTGACGCCGGTCTCGAAGTCCAGGCCCAGCGGCACGCCGATGTCCACGTGGTCGCGCGGCGCGAAGGGCAGCGCCTTCGGCTCCTGGCCGTCCGGGCTCCAGCGGCGCAGTTCCACGTTGCCCTGCTCGTCGGCGCCGACCGGCACGCTGGCGTGCGGCAGGTTGGGCACGGCCAGCAGCAGTTGCTGCAATTCGGGCTGCAGCTGGTCCAGCCGCGCGGCCGAGGCTTCCAGCTCGGCCTTCAGCGCGTTGACCTCGGCCATCACGGCGTCGGCGCTCTCGCCCCGGGCCTTGAGCTGCCCGATCTGCTTGCTCAGCGCGTTGCGGCGGGCCTGCAGTTCCTCGGTGCGGGTCTGCAGCGTCTTGCGCTCCGCTTCGAGGGCCTTGAAGGCCGCCACGTCGAGGTAGGGCTGCGGGCTCTTGCGCTGTTCCAGCCGTGCGACGACGGCGTCCAGGTCTTTTCGGAGAAGGGTGATGTCCAGCATCGGCGGATTCTAGTTTTCAGGCCAGGGTGGCCGGGTCCACGTTGCCGCCGCACAGCACCAGGCCGACGCGCTCGTCGGCACGCGGCACATAGGCACCGCTCTGCAGCGCCGCCAGGCCCAGCGCGGCGGCGGGCTCGACGGCCAGGCGCAGCTCGCGCCACAGCCATTGCTGGGCCTGACGGATGGCCTCGTCGTCGAGCAGCAAGGCGGATTGCACATGCTGCTGCGCGACGCGCCAGCCGATGTCGCCGATGCGCCTGGCGCCCAGCGCATCGGCAGCCACGCCACCGACGTCCACGTCGACCGGCGCGCCGGCTTCGCGCGCCCGGAACAGCGTGGGCGCCAGGGCCGGCTCCAGCGCGACGACGCGGCAGCGGCCCGCGCACCAGGCGGCGATGCCGCCGATCAGGCCTCCGCCGCCCACGCTGACGAGCAGGCTGTCGGGCAGGCCGCTGGCCTGCTCCTCGATCTCGCACGCCAGCAGGCCGGCACCGGCCACGACCTCGGGCTGGTCGTAGGCGTGGGTCAGCAGCGCACCGGTCTCCCGCTGGCGCGCCAGGCAGGCGGCCAGGGCCTCGGCATAGGCCGCGCCGACCACGCGCACCTCGGCACCCAGCGCACGCAGGCGCGCCTGCTTGGCCGGCGAAGAGATGCGCGGCACGAACACCTCGCAGCGCACGCCCAGGGCCTGGGCGGCCGCGGCCGTGGCGATGCCGGCATTGCCGCCGGAGGCCACGACCACGCCCGCCGCGGGGATGGGTTGCGCCAGCAGCCGGTGCAGCATGCCGCGCGCCTTGAAGCTGCCCGACACCTGCAGCTGCTCGAGCTTGAGCCAGACCTCGGCGCAGCCCAGGCCCAGCGCCGCGCCGGGCAGTCGCCACAGCGGCGTGGTCCGCAGAAAGCCGGCAGGGCCCTGGCGCAGGCGCGCGTGCGCGGCCGCGATGTCCGCGCGCGTGACGGCCGCCGGCATCAGTAGCCGTCGTCCGAGCCGGCCGCCAGGCTCTCGAACTTGGTGATGTTGCGCAGGAACGCGAGCTTGACGGTGCCGGTCGGGCCGTTGCGCTGCTTGGCGATGATGATCTCGGCCACACCGGGCTCCTTGCAGGCGTCCTTGGTGTAGTACTCGTCGCGGTAGATGAACATGATGATGTCGGCGTCCTGCTCGATCGCGCCGGATTCGCGCAGGTCGCTCATCATCGGGCGCTTGTCCGGGCGCTGCTCCACGCTGCGGTTCAGCTGCGACAGCGCGATGACCGGGCACTGCAGCTCGCGCGCCAGCATCTTCAGGCCGCGCGAGATCTCGCCGAGCTCGGTGGCGCGGTTCTCGTCGCTGCCGCCCGAGCCGCTCATCAGCTGCAGGTAGTCGACCACGATCAGGCCGAGCTTGCCGCACTGGCGCGCCAGCCGCCGCGCGTTGGCGCGCAGCTCGCTCGGCGACAGGCCGGGCGTCTCGTCGATGTGCAGCGAGATGTTGCGCAGCTTCTCGATCGCCTCGGTCAGCCGCGGCCATTCGTCGTCGGTCAGCCGGCCGTTGCGCAGGTGGCTCTGGTCGACGCGGCCGATCGAGCCGACGATGCGCACGGCCAGCTGGGCAGCGCCCATTTCCATCGAGAAGATCGCGACCGGCAGGCCCTCGTGCAGCGCTACGTGCTCGGCGATGTTGACCGCGAACGCGGTCTTGCCCATGGACGGGCGCGCCGCCAGCACCACCAGGTCGCCGGGCTGCAGGCCGGAGGTCATGCGGTCCAGGTCATAGAAGCCGGTGGGCACGCCGGTGATGTCGTTGGCGTGGTCGGCCATCTCCTGCACGCGATCCAGCAGGTTCACCACCAGCGACTCCATGGCCTGGAAGCCCTGCCGGTTGCGCGCCCCTTCCTCGCCGATGTTGAAGATCTTCTGCTCGGCCTCGTCCAGGATCTTCTCGACCGCGCGGCCCTGGGTGTTGAAGGCCGCGGTGGCGATCTCGTCGCTGGCCGTGACCAGCTTGCGCAGGATGGAGCGCTCGCGCACGATCTCCGCGTAGCGCCGGATGTTGGCGGCGCTGGGCACGAACTGCGCCAGCGCGTTCAGGTAGGCCAGCCCGCCCACGTCGTCGGCCTTGCCGACGGACTGCAGCGCCTCGTAGACCGTGATCACGTCGGCCGGCTTGTTGGCGTTCACCAGGTCGCGCACGGAGGAGAAGATCAGCCGGTGCTCGTAGCGGTAGAAGTCCGTGTCCTTGAGCACGTCGCCGATGCGGTCCCAGGCGGCGTTGTCCAGCAGCAGGCCGCCGAGCACGCTGGACTCGGCCTCGATCGAATGCGGCGGCACGCGCAGCTGCGCGATCTGGCGGTCCTGCGGATCGTCGTCGATGGAGAACATGGCAGACATCGGAGGTCCTCGAAGGCAAGCGCGGGATGCTACGCCCCCCGCCTCGCCGCGTCATGGGACAAGGCTGTGCATAAGCGGTGGAGCGGCGGTGGGCCGCCTGCTGGCAGCCTGTGGGCAGACGGCCCCCGGAAAAACAAAAGCCGCCGGGCTTGCGCCTGGCGGCTTCGCGCGGGGACGGGCGGTCAGGCCGTCTCGCCGTAGACGGAGACGCCGATCTCGACCAGCACGTCGGTGTGCAGCGAGACGCTGACGGTGCTGTCGCCGACCATCTTGATCGGGCCGCTGGGCATGCGCACCTGCGACTTGACGAGCTTGTAGCCGAGCTTTTCCAGCTCTTCGGCGATGTCGGCGTTGGTCACCGAGCCGAACAGGCGGCCGTCCACGCCGGCCTTCTGGGTCAGCTTGACGGTGGTGCCGGACAGCTTCTCGCCCTGGGCCTGGGCTTCGGCCAGCTTGGCGGCGGCGGCCTTCTCCAGTTCGACGCGGCGCGCTTCGAACTCTTGCTTGGCGGCCTCGGTGGCGCGGCGGGCGCGGCCGGTCGGGATCAGGAAGTTGCGGGCGTAGCCGTCCTTGACCTTGACGATCTCGCCCAGGTTGCCGAGGTTCACGACCTTGTCGAGCAGAATGACTTGCATGGTCTGCGCTCCTTAGATGCGGTGCTGGTCGCTGTACGGCAGCAGCGCCAGGAAGCGGGCGCGCTTGATGGCCGTGTTCAGCTGACGCTGGTAGAAGGCGCGGGTTCCGGTCAGGCGCGCCGGGATGATCTTGCCGTTCTCGGCGATGAAGTCGCGCAGGACGTCGATGTCCTTGTAGTCGATGTGCTCGACACCGGCCACGGTGAAGCGGCAGAAGCGCTTGCGCTTGAACAGCAGCGATTGGGTGTTGCGCTTGGGACGCTTGTCCTTGTTGTTGAAACGCCTAGGTCCGGCCATGGTGGGCTCCTGATGATTCGGTTGAAACTGGTTGAAACTCTTGCACGTGCAGCACGAGGCCCTTGCCGGCGCGCTGGTTGGCGACGAAGCCGGCGAAACGCCAGCTGCTGCCGACCGCCTGCTGCCGCATCCGCTCGGCCACGGCGCCGAAGGCCACGGCCCGCAGCGTCGCCTTGACCAGCCGGCTCTGCCCTGCTTCCTCGACCTGGGACTCGTGTTCGAGCACCAGATCCTGCGCCGGCAATCCGGCGGGGGTGTAGCGCAGGGCCTTGAGTTCGGCGATCGAGGCCGTCAGCAGCAGGTGGTTCATGCCTGCGCTGCGCGGCGCACGGGGGGCTGCTGCCGTGCCGTCCTCAATGCTGGCTGGCGGCCTCGGCCTGCGCGCTCTTGCGCGCTTCCTCGCGCTCGACCGTCTTCATCATGGACGACGGGCCGGTCTCGGCCTTGCGCGTCTGCACCGTCAAGTGGCGCAGCACGGCATCGTTGAACTTGAAGGCATGCTCCAGTTCGTTCAGCACGTCCTGGCCGGCTTCGATGTTCACGCACAGGTAGTGCGCCTTGGCCAGCTTGTTGATCATGTAGGCCAGTTGACGGCGGCCCCAGTCTTCCACGCGGTGGATCTTGCCGCCGCCGCTGGTGATCATGGACTTGTAGCGCTCCAGCATGGCCGGAACCTGTTCGCTCTGATCCGGATGGATCATGAGGATGATCTCGTAATGACGCATGGACTCTCCTTGAGGATCGGGGCCCCGGCGCAAGGCCGGGGCCGAAGCCACCCGCAAGGCGTCAACCGCGGTGTGGCAAGGCAAAGCCGAGCATTATAGCCGGCCCGCCTGCGTGCGCCAGCTCACCAACCCGATCGCGAGCACGGCGGCGGCAAAGCCGAACACGCCGGCCGCCGCCGGCTGGATGCCGAACCACAGCCCCGTGCCCGAGAAGCCGAGCCAGCCGCGCGCCAGCGGATGGTGCGCCAGCATGTAGGCCAGCGTGACGCCGGCGCCGCACAGCATGCCGGCCACCACGCCCGCGCGCGTGGCGCGGCGCCAGAAGATGCCGGCCACCAGCGCCGGGAAGAAGGTCGAGGCCGCCAGCGAAAACGAGGCCGTGACCAGGTACAGGATGTCGGCCGAGCGCCAGGCCGCCACGTAGGCCGCCGCCAGCGCCACCATCAGCAGCGCGAACTTGGACAGCACCACGCTGTAGATCGCGCCGACGCGCCGCCGGCCGCCGCGCAGGTACAGGTCGTGCGCGAAGGCGTTGCCCATGGTCAGCAGCAGGCCGTCGGCCGTGGACAGGGCGGCCGCCAGCCCGCCGGCCGCCACCAGGCCGGCGACCACGTAGGGCAGCCCGCCGATCTCCGGCGTGGCCAGCATGATGATGTCGGCG
The DNA here is from genome assembly GCF_047601025.1 of Pseudorhodoferax sp. Taxonomy (NCBI): domain Bacteria; kingdom Pseudomonadati; phylum Pseudomonadota; class Betaproteobacteria; order Burkholderiales; family Comamonadaceae; genus Pseudorhodoferax; species Pseudorhodoferax sp. The sequence goes on along the minus strand of NZ_JASGJZ010000001.1, from coordinate 2,668,649 downwards.
CCCAGGCGGATCTCGGCGAACTGCAGCACGCGGTCGCCGTTGACGTCGGCCACCGAGACCAGCGAAGGATCCACCCGTGCCCACTGCGCGATCCAGGCCGGCAGGTCGTCGAAGCTCCTGCCGACCAGTTCGCTGAGCACCTCGTACTTGACCAGCACCGCCAGCGCCGGCGCCGCGATGTAGAGCAAGGCGATGAACAGCAGCGACCAGCCGACCGAGCTGCGCGCGTCGGCGACCGAGGGCGTCGTGAAGAAGCGCGTCAGCAGGTGCGGCAGGCCTGCCGTGCCCAGCATCAGGCAGAACATCAGCGCCAGGAAGTTCAGCCGCGCGGTCGAGAACGCCGCCTGCTCGGCCGGCGAGCCCTGCGGATCGCCGCCGAACGGCGTGCCCATCGGCGCCACGCCGCCGAGCGGGCGGGCGCGCTCCTGGTTCTCGGCCAGCGCGCGCGTCCAGCGTTCGCGTGCGGCCTGCTCGGTCGCGGGCAGCACGTTCAGCGCCCGGCTGGCGTCCGCCAGTTCGCCCTCCGGGGCGCCCTCGGCCCGCAGCTGCTGCAGCCGCTGCCGGGCCTGCTGGCGCTCGCGCGCCAGCGCGGCCGGCACGTCGCGCAGCATGGCCTCGTAGGCGTCGGCGCGGCGCGCATACTCGGCCACCACGGCGCGCTCGGCCGGCGATGCCGCCAGCGCGGCCTCGCGCTGCGCGATCCGGCCGAGCTGCGGGCCGTAGACGAAGGGTGCGGCCGGATTGCCGAGCTGCTTGTAGGCCAGCCAGGACACCGGGATCAGGAACGCCAGGATCAGGAGCACGTACTGCGCGACCTGGGTCCAGGTCACCGCCCGCATGCCGCCCAGGAAGCTGCAGACTAGCACGCCGCCGAGCCCGAGCAGGATGCCGATCTCGAACTGCACGCCGGTCAGCCGCGAGGCGATCAGCCCCACGCCGTAGATCTGGGCGACCACGTAGGTGAACGAGCACAGCACCGCCGCCAGCGCCGCCAGCACGCGCGGCCAGCGCCCGCCGAAGCGCTGCGCGAAGTAGTCGGGCACGGTGTAGATCTCCGCGCGGCGCAGCGCCGGCGCGATCAGCAGCGCCACCAGGCAGAAGCCGCCGGTCCAGCCCATGATGTAGGCCAGCCCGCCGGCCTGTGTCTCCGAGCCCGAGAAGCCCTGCAGGTACAGCCCGCCGGCCAGGCTGATGAACGAGGCCGCGCTCATCCAGTCGGCCGCGGTGGCCATGCCGTTGTAGAGCGGCGGCACGCGGCGGCCGGCCACGTAGTACTCCTCGGCATCCGAGGTGCGGCAGAAGATGCCGATGGCGGCGTACAGCGCCAGGCTGGCGAACAGGAAGATCGCGCCGATCCAGGGCCGCGGCAGGCCGGCGCGCTCGGCCAGCGCCATCGCCGCCAGGAACAGCAGCAGGCACAGCACGTACAGGGCGAAGATACGGTGCAGGCGGCCCAGGTCCATGGCCGGCGCCGCATCGTGCCGGCGGCGGACCCAGGCGTAGGTGGCGACGATGGCGATGAAGCCGAACACCGCGCCCTGCGCGCAGAACCAGTAGTTCAGCGGCCAGCCGGCGACGACCGCGCCCAGGTCGCGCACGAAGAAGACGACGCCGAACGACAGCACCGCCCACAGCACCAGCAGGCCGATGCGCAGGCCGGTGCGCGGGCGCGGCGCGGTGGCGGAATCCAGGGCTGCCACGCCGCGCCGCTCGAGCAGGCGGTCAGCCGGCCAGGCGCTGCCAGGTCGCGACCACGGTGTCCGGGTTCAGCGAGATCGATTCGATGCCCTGGTCCGCCAGCCACTGGGCGAAGTCCGGGTGGTCGCTGGGCCCCTGGCCGCAGATGCCGACGTACTTGCCCTTGCGCTTGCACGCCTCGATCGCGCGCTTGAGCATGGCCTGCACGGCCGGGTCGCGCTCGTCGAAGTCGGCGGCCAACAGTTCCAGGCCGGAGTCGCGGTCCAGGCCCAGCGTCAGCTGGGTCAGGTCGTTCGAGCCGATCGAGAAGCCGTCGAAGTACTCCAGGAACTCGTCGGCGAGGATCGCGTTGCTGGGGACCTCGCACATCATGATCAGCTTCAGCCCGTCCTCGCCGCGCTTCAGGCCGTAGGTGCCGAGCAGCTCGGTCACGCGCCTGGCCTGCGTCAGGGTGCGGACGAAGGGCACCATGATCTGCACGTTGCTCAGGCCCATCTCGGCGCGCACGCGCTTCAAGGCCTGGCACTCCATCGCGAAGGCCTCGCCGAAATCGGCGCTGATGTAGCGCGCCGCGCCGCGGAAGCCCAGCATCGGGTTCTCCTCGTCCGGCTCGTAGCGGCTGCCGCCGATCAGCTTGCGGTACTCGTTGGACTTGAAGTCCGACAGGCGCACGATCACCGGCTTGGGCCAGAAGGCCGCGGCGATCGTGGCCACGCCCTCGGCCACCTTGTCGACGTAGAACGCACGCGGCGAGGCATGGCCGCGCGCCACGGACTCGACCGCCTTCTTCAGGTCGGCATCGACGTTCGGATAGTCCAGGATGGCCTTGGGATGCACGCCGATGTTGTTGTTGATGATGAACTCCAGCCGCGCCAGGCCCACGCCGCCGTTGGGCAGCTGGCAGAAGTCGAAGGCCAGCTGCGGGTTGCCGACGTTCATCATGATCTTGGTCTTGATCTCGGGCATGGCGCCGCGCTCGACCTCGGTGACCTCGGTCTCCAGCAGGCCGTCGTAGATGCGGCCGGTGTCGCCCTCGGCGCAGCTGACGGTGACCAGCGTGCCGGTCTTGAGCCGCTCGGTCGCGTCGCCGCAGCCGACCACGGCCGGGATGCCCAGTTCGCGCGCGATGATGGCCGCGTGGCAGGTGCGGCCGCCGCGGTTGGTCACGATGGCGCTGGCGCGCTTCATCACCGGCTCCCAGTTCGGGTCGGTCATGTCGGTCACCAGCACGTCGCCGGGCTTCACCTCGTCCATCTGGTGGATGCCCTCGACCACGCGCACCGGGCCGGTGCCGATCTTCTGGCCGATCGCGCGGCCTTCGGCCAGCACGGCGCTGCGGCCCTTGAGCTTGTAGCGCTGCTCGGCCTTGCCGGCCTGCTGGCTCTTCACGGTCTCGGGCCGCGCCTGCAGGATGTAGAGCTGGCCGTCGGTGCCGTCCTTGCCCCACTCGATGTCCATCGGGCGGCCGTAGTGCTGCTCGATCACGAGCGCGTAGCGGGCCAGTTGCTCGACCTCGGCGTCGGTCAGCGAATAGCGGTTGCGCTGCTCGGTCGGCACGTCGACGGTCTTGACCAGCTTGCCGCTGGCGGCCTTCTCCTCGGGCGTGGCGAACACCATCTGGATCAGCTTGCTGCCCAGGTTGCGGCGGATCACGGCCTTGCGGCCTTCCTGCAGCATGGGCTTGTGCACGTAGAACTCGTCGGGGTTGACGGCGCCCTGCACCACGGTCTCGCCTAGGCCGTAGCTGGAGGTGATGAACACCACCTGGTCGAAGCCCGACTCGGTGTCCATCGTGAACATCACGCCGGCCGCGCCCTGGTCGGATCGCACCATGCGCTGCACACCGGCCGACAGCGCCACCACGTCGTGCGCGAAGCCCTTGTGCACGCGGTAGCTGATCGCGCGGTCGTTGTAGAGGGAGGCGAACACCTCCTTCATCTTGTGCAGCACGGCCTCGATGCCGACCACGTTCAGGAAGGTCTCCTGCTGGCCGGCGAAGGAAGCGTCCGGCAGGTCTTCCGCGGTGGCGGAGGAACGCACGGCGAAGCTGGCCTGCTCGTTGCCGGCGGACAGCTGGGCGAAGGCCTCGCGCACGCCCTGCTCCAGGTCGGCCGGGAACGGCTGGGCCTCGATCCAGCCGCGGATCTCGGCGCCGGCGGCCGCCAGCGCGCGCACGTCCTCGACGTCCAGCGCCGCCAGGCGCTTGCTGATGCGCTCGTACAGGCCTTCGTAGGCCAGGAACTGGCGGAAGGCGTGGGCCGTGGTCGCGAAGCCCGTGGGCACGCGCACGCCCTGGGGCAGTTGGGAGATCATCTCGCCGAGGCTGGCGTTCTTGCCGCCGACCGCCTCGACGTCGGTCATCCTCAGGTTCTCAAACGGTACGACCAGGGCGGTCGCCTCAAAGAGTGCAGACATGGGAAAGCTCCAAAGGTTGTGAAACCGTCTGCACGCCGCCCGCGGGACACCCCGCCGCCAGCGGCGCTGCCCATGCCGGCGGCGCAACGTCGTTGTCGTTGCTGTATGCGCGCACGCCACATGGTGAAAATGCTGGACATCGACAGGCATTGTAGGGGCGGGGCCCGCAGCCCCGCGCCGGTGCAGGCACGGTTCCTGCACAATCTTCCGCAATCCATGGAGCGCACATGACGACCCGCACCGTATTCTTCATCTCCGACGGCACGGGCATCACGGCCGAAACCTTCGGCAACGCGATCCTGGCGCAGTTCGACATGAAGACGCGCCACGTGCGCCTGCCGTTCGTGGACACCATCGACAAGGCCCACCAGGCGGTGCGCCAGATCAACCACACGGCCGAGCTGGAGAACCGCAAGCCGCTGGTGTTCACCACCATCGTGAACGTGGAGGTGCTTCAGTTCTTCGAGCAGCACTGCCACGGCATGCTGCTGGACATGTTCGGCACCTTCGTGCGGCCGCTGGAGCTGGAGCTGGGCATCAAGTCGCACCACCGCGTGGGCCGCTTCTCCGACATCAGCAAGAGCCGCGAGTACAACGACCGCATCGCCGCGATCAACTTCTCGCTGGAGCACGACGACGGCCAGTCCGACCGCGACCTGCAGCAGTCCGACGTGATCCTGGTCGGCGTGAGCCGCAGCGGCAAGACGCCGACCTCGCTGTACCTGGCCATGCAGTACGGCCTGAAGGCCTCGAACTACCCGCTGATCCCGGAGGACTTCGAGCGCAAGCAGCTGCCGCCGGCGCTGGTGCCGCACCGCGGCAAGCTGTTCGGCCTGACGATCAACCCGGAGCGGCTGGCGGAGATCCGCAACGAGCGCCGGCCGAACTCGCGCTATGCCTCGCTGGAGAACTGCCGCATGGAGGTGGCCGCGGCCGAGTCCATGATGCGCCGCAGCGGCATCCGCTGGCTCAGCACCACGACCAAGTCGATCGAGGAGATCGCGACCACGATCCTGCAGGAAGTGCGGCCGGAGCGGCTGATCTACTGAACACCCGCGCGGCGCGGCCGTTCAGCCGAACAGGTACTGCAGCATCCCGTCGCCCGCCGCAGCCGCGCTGCACTGCACGCCCCAGACCGCCAGCACGCGCTCGGGCGTCAGCACCTCGCGCACCGGTCCCGCGGCCTGCAGCGCGGCATCGGCCAGCAGCACCGCGCCGTCGGCGTAGCGCAGCGCCAGGTTCAGGTCGTGCAGCACCAGCACCACGCCCAGGCCCTGCGCGTGCGCCAGGCGGCGCAGCAGCTGCAGCGCCTGGTGCTGGTGCGCCAGGTCCAGCGCGGCGGTGGGTTCGTCCAGCAGCAGCCAGCGGCCACCCTGGGCCAGCGCGCGGGCCAGGTGCACGCGCGCCTTCTCGCCGCCGGACAGGCTGTTGAACACCCGGTCCGCCAGGTGCGCCACGCCGGTGTCGCGCATGGCCTGCGCGACGATGCCGGCCTCGTCCGCCGAAGGCCGCAGCCGGTGCGGGTAGCGGCCCAGCTCGACGACCTCGCGCGCCAGGAAATCGAAGGCGACCGGCGCCTCCTGCGCCATCACGGCGCGACGCAGCGCCAGCGCGGCCGGCGCCATGCCGGCCAGGTCCTGGCCGTCCAGCAGCACCCGGCCCCGGCTGGGCCGACGTTCGCCCGACAGCAGCGCCAGCAGCGTGGACTTGCCGGCCCCGTTGGGCCCGAGGATGGCGGTCACGCGGCCCGGCACCAGCCGCAGGTCGGTCGGCTGCAGCAGGGTCTTGCCGCCGACCAGCGCCGCCGCGCCCTCGCAGGCGAAGCCGGTCACACCCGCCCCCGCATGCGCCGCAGCATCAGCAGGAACAGCGGCACGCCGAGCGCGGCCGTCAGCACGCCCAGCGGCAGCTCGGCCGGTGCCAGCACGGTGCGCGCCACCAGGTCGGCCAGCAGCACCAGCGCCACGCCCAGCAGCGCCGAGGCCGGCAGCACCACGCGGTGGTCCGGCCCGGCCGCGAGCCGCACCCAGTGCGGCGCGATCAGGCCGACGAAGCCGATCACGCCGGTGGTAGCCGTGACGGCGCCGACCGCGACGGCCGTCACCAGCACGATGCGGCGCTTGAGCCGCTCCACGTCCACGCCCAGCAGAGCGGCCTGCGCCTCGCCCAGCGCCAGCGCGTTCAGCGGCCGCGCGCAGCCCAGCCCGGCGGCGCCGGCCGCCAGCACCAGCGCGCCGACCAGCGCCGCGGCGCTCCAGCGTGCGCCGCCCAGGCTGCCGAGCAGCCAGAACTGCAGGTTGCGCAGCTGCTCGTCGGTGGCCAGGAAGCTCAGCAGCCCCAGCCCGGCGCCGGCCAGCGCATTGACGGCGATACCGGCCAGCAGCATCAGCCCGACCTGGGTGCCCTGCGCGGTCTGTGCCAGCAGCACGATCAGCACCGTCACCCCGAGGCCGCCGGCGAAGGCCGCCAGCACCAGCGGCGCACTGCCGAGCGCGCGCGACGCCTGCGGCCACCACAGCTGGCCGAGCACGATGGCCGCGCCCGCGGCCAGCGCGGCGCCGCTGCTGACGCCGATCAGCCCGGGGTCGGCCAGCGGGTTGCGGAACAGGCCCTGCATCAGCGCGCCGGACAGGCCCAGGCCGGCGCCGGCGGCCACGCCCAGCAGCAGCCGCGGCAGCCGGATCGAGGCGAACACCAGCTGTTCGCGGCTGGGCTCGGGCACGCCGCGGACCATGTCCCACAGCACCTGCAGCAGCTGCGACGGCGTGATCGCGAAGGCGCCGCGGGCGGCGCCGAGCACGAGGGCGGCCAGCAGCAGCGCCGCGCCCAGGCCCAGCACCAGGCGCGGCGGCAGGCGGCGGGCCGGCGCGGTCAAGAAGCCAGCGCCTGGAACTTCTGGTGCAGCGTGGCCACGGTCGCCGGCAGCCGCGGCCCCATGCCCAGCAGTTCCAGCGCGTCCATGGCGATCAGCGCGCGGCGCGCGTAGGCCGGCGTCAGCGCCAGTTCGGGCCGGGCCCAGAAGCGCTCGGCGCCGCCGTGGGCCTGCAGGCTCTGCGAAGTGGTCAGCACGCAGTCGGGCGCGGCGGCGGCCATGGCCTCGGCCGTCATCGGCCGGTAGCCGGCGAAGCCCGACAGGCAGTTGACGCCGCCGGCGAAGCCGATCACCGCGTCGGCCGCCGTGCCCTGCCCCGCCACCTGCGGGCTGGCGCTGTGCGAGAGCACGAACAGCACACGCGCGCGGCGCGGCGCGGCGGCCACGCGCTGGCGCACGTCATCCCACGACCGCTGCAGGCGCTGCGCCAGCGCGCGTGCCTCGGCCTCGCGCGCGCAGGCGCGGCCGACGGCATCGACCACCTGCAGCACCTCGCTCCAGTCGTGGCGCGCCGGCACCAGTTCCACGCGCACGCCGGCGCTGCGGACCTGGTCCAGCACCACGGGCGGGCCGGCCTCGGCGCTGGCGACCACCCAGTCGGGCCGCAGCGACAGCAGGCCCTCGGCCGACAGCTGGCGCATGTAGCCGACCTTGGGCGTGCGCTGGGCCGCCGCCGGGTACAGGCTGGTGGTGTCCGTGCCGACCAGCAGCGCTTCGGCGCCCAGCGCGTAGACGGTCTCGGTGATGGCGCCGCCGACCGTGACCAGGCGCGGCGGACGCGGCTGCGCCAGTGCCAGCACCGGCACGCCGGCCAGCCCGCCGAGCAGCCTCCTGCGCCTCACTGGACCACCTCGCCCGTACGGGCTGCGGTGCGCGCCTCTTCGGGCGGCCGGACGAGGCGCACTGGAGTACCTGCGCCCATCCAGGCAGCGGTGCGCGCACCTCGGGGTGGCCCGGCGGTACTCACTGGACGACCTGCGCCCGTACGAACTGCGGTGCGAACCCCTTCGGGCGGCCGGACGGGGCTCATGCGCGCGGCAGCCCGGCGACCAGCGCGCGCCAGGCCGGCAGTTCCGGCTGGCCGGGCTTGCGCGCGCCGAAGAACATGGCCATCAGCGTGCCGGCAGGGTCGAACAGCTCGACCGAGGTCACGGTGCCGTCGTCGGTCGGCTTGGCCACGACCCAGGCCGTGTCGACCATGTCCTCGCGCAGGTGCAGGCTGAAGCCCGGGTCCAGCACGTTGAGCCAGCGCGCCCCGCCACGCTCCAGCGGAACGATGCGCGCCACCGGCCCGGTGTGGATCTGGATGCAGCCGGGGCTGCCGACGAAGACCATGATGGCCGTGCCGTCGGCCGCCGCCGCGTCCAGCAGCGTGCGCGCGGTGCTGGCCGGCACGCGTTCGCTGAAGCGCCCCTCGACCAGCCGGAACGCCTGCTGGCGCTCGGCGCCGAAGCGCTTGAGCAGGCCGAAGAACTGGTGCGTGTCGGTCATCGCGGCCCAGGCTTCGCGCAGGCCGGCCGCGTCGATCTCGGCATCGGGCCGCGGCGGCTCGGGCGCGGCGGGCGGTGCGAAGTCCGGCGCCGGGCCGGGCGCGGCGAAGCGCTCGACCAGCGCGGCCCAGGCGGCGGCGTCGCTGCCCGGGCGCTGGAACACCTTGTGCACCGCCGTGCCGTGGCGGTCGTAGAACTGCAGGCTCGCGAGCGGCGGCTTGCCGGCGTCGGCGGCGGCCTCCTCGACCGCGAAGCCGGCGTGCCAGCGGTCGAAGAACAGCCGCAGGTCGATCGCCTCGCCCAGCGCCAGGCCGATGGCGTCGCCGCCGGTGACGTTCACGTAGCAGCCGGTCTTCTCGTGCACCACGGCCTCGTTGCGCGTCAGCGCCATCAGCTCGCCGCACGCTTCCAGGCCCTGCAGCAGCGTGACCCAGGGCCCGTGCAGCGCACGCGCGCGCAGCGGCTCGCCGTGCGCACCCTGGTGGGCGGCGACGGCGGCGCCTTCGCTCAGGCCGATCGCGGCGGCGGCGTCCTTGGCGCGCAGGCCCTGCCGGCGGGCGGCGGCGAAGGCCGCGCGGACGGCAGCGCTCATTGCAGCCGCTCCGGCGGCCGGTGCCACAGCACGCTGGGCGGCAGCCGCACCGCGTGGTCGCTGCCGCGGCCCTGTTCGTCCCAGCGGCGCTGCAGGCCAACCGCCATGCTGCGGAACTCGGCCGACAGGCCGGCGTGCCGCGCCAGCGCGTCCAGGTTGTCGGCCACCTTGCGCGCCATCAGCGCGCGCTGGCCGGCGCAGCAGGCCTGGGCGTGGCCGGTCATCAGCGCCAGCGTGCCGGCCAGCAGCGCTTCGGCGCCGGGCAGGCCGTACTCTTCGTCGGCATGGCCGGCGGCAGGGAATGGATCGTGGCAAGCCATGGGGGGACCCTCGGTGCGAATGGTCAGAAGCTGAGAATGGATCGACCGCGCCCACGACGGGGAGCGCCGGGCCACCGGCGCAGGCCGCCACCCTGGCGGGCGCCAGGGCGGGGACCGCGACGCCCGCATGCGGCCTGGCGTGCCCCGGCCCGAAGGGCGAGCCCCCCGGCACAGCGTTGGCGATGCGGGCGGACGCTCATCGAGCGACCCGCGTCGGTATGGGGAGTTGTTCGTGCACGGCTTCTCAGAAATCGGCGACCAGCGTCAGCTTGGCATAGCGGCCGGGCTGCGTCCAGGCGTCCAGCGTCGCCAGCGTGGACGACACGCCGTTCACGTCGGACCAGTTCCAGTACTTGCGGTCGGTCAGGTTGTAGATGCCGGCCGTCAGCCGCAGGTCGGGCCGGATGCGCCACTGCGCCGTCAGGTCCAGCGTGGTGGCCGAGGGCGTGGCGAACTGGGTGGCCAGGCCGCTGACGTCGATGTCGCGCAGCTTCTTGGCGGCGCGGTAGGTCGCGTCCAGTCGCGCGGCCAGCGGGCCCCAGTCATAGGCCAGGCCGAGGTTGACGCGCTCGGGGTTGACCGAATTGATGGGCTGGCCGGTGTCGCGGTCGCGCCCGCGCGTGCGGCCGTAGGCGAACGGCATCGACAGCCGGCCCGGCCCGACGCGGCCGAACTCAGCCTCGCCCTTGATCTCGAAGCCGTCGAGCTTGACGCGCGCGACGTTGACGGACTGGAACACCGCCGGATCGGCGGGCGAGAAGCTGCCGCCGACCAGTTGGTTGTCCTCGATGAAATCCTTGAAGCGGCTGGTGAACACCGACAGGTCCAGCCGCAGGTTCTGCAGCCGCCCGCGCAGGCCGAGCTCGAGGTTCTGGCTCTTCTCGGGCTTGAGGTTCGGGTTGGCGATGCTCTGGTAGTTGGCGACGGTGTTGGCGAAGAAGCCGTTGACCTGGCCCGCCGTCGGCGCCTTGAAGCCGGCCGCGTACTGGCCGTAGACACTCCACGCATCGTCGGCCCGGAACACCACGCCCAGCTTGGGCGAGGTGGCCGAACCGCTGAGCGAGACCGGCGGCGTGGGCGCGGTGTAGCCGTCGGGGCTGGCGTCGATCTCGAAGCGGTCGTGCCGCAGGCCGGGCGTGATGCTCCAGCGGCCGAGCACGATCTCGTCCTGCAGGTACAGCGCGTAGCTCTTCTCCTTGGTGTCGGGGAAGCGCTTGAGCGGGTAGCTCTCGCCGGCCGGCGGCGTGGTGCCGGTCTGCAGGTTCTCCACGCGCAGCTGCGTGGCGTCCAGGCCGTAGGTCAGGCGCTGCACGGTGCCCGCGGCGCTGCGCAGCGTGGTGCCGGCCTGCAGGTTGGCCTGCAGCGCGCGCTCCTGGTAGAAGCTGTTGCGGCTGCGGTCGGCGGCGGTGTTGCGGTCCTGGAACTGGTATTCGTTGCCGCGCGCGTCCTGCCAGGCCAGCATGGCCTGCACGCGCTCGGCCCAGGGCGCGTCGAGCTGCCAGCTGCCGTCCCAGCCCAGGCGATTGCGGCGCATGTCGGTGCGGGCGCTGGCGCCGACCACCGAGGTCGGCGCCAGCGGCGGCTTGGCGATGTTGGACAGCAGCTCGTAGTCGGACTGCCTGTCCACGTGCTCGGCGGTGATGACGTGCTTCTGCCGCCCGTCCGGCCGCAGCACCAGCTTGCCGAGCGCCGCGCGGCCCTTGTCGGTCTGCGGGTTGGGCGTGGTGCGGTCGGTGTCGGCGGTGTCCACGCTGCCCTGGTTGTCCAGCGCGTGCGCGCGGCTGCCGTCCAGCGACAGCAGCCATTCCACGCCCGCGCGCGGCCGGCCGGCCAGCGTGGCGCCGGCGCGCCAGCCATCGACGTCGCCCTCGTAGCCCAGGCGCGCCTGGCCGCCCAGCGCGCGGCCGTCGCGCAGGAAGTCGGCCGGCTCCTTGGTGATGAAGTTGACCATGCCGGCGATGCCGTCCGAGCCGTACAGCGCCGAGGTCGGGCCGCGCACCACCTCGACGCGCTTGACCAGGCCGATGTCCAGGTAGTCGCGGCCGATCGCCGTCTCGCTCTGGAACATGTAGCTGCGCGGCAGGCGCACGCCGTCGACCAGCATCAGCACGCGGTTGCCGTCCAGGCCGCGGATGTTGAAGCCGGCGTTGCCGTCGCGGCCAGTCTGCGCACCGATCGTGAAGCGGGCCGGCGCGCGCTGCACGGAGACGTTGGGCAGGTCGCGCGCCAGATCGCGGATGTCGCCGATCTGGCGCTGCTCGATCTGCTGCGCGCCGATCACGTCGATGCTCTGCGGCAGCAGGTCGGGGTCCTGCTCGCTGCGCGAGCCGCTGACCACGACCTCCTTCAGCGCACCCGCGGCGGGCGGCTGCTGGGCGAACGCGGGCGCCAGGCAGGCCGTGGCAGCGGCCAGTGCGAGCGTCGAGAGGGAAGAAGAGGAGGAATGCACGTTGGCCAGCCTTCGCAGAAAGGAAACGGCGCTGGCGTGCCCGGCACTGGCGGACCAGGAGGGGTGGCTGGCAACGGGTGGATTATATGAGAGCCATTCTCAACAAGACCGTGGCAGACGCTGCGCGCCCCCGTGCTCGCGACAGCCGTGGCGGGCGCGCCACGAGAACGAGAGTGATTCTTATTGAGCGCACTACAATGCGCCGCGCCGCCCTGCCGCGGATCCTGCAGCCGCCCAGCTCACCGCCATCCCGATGGCCTCTCCCGCTTCCCCCTCTTGGGGCCCGCCGTGCAAGCCCAGTTCTACGACGACCTGCTGAAGTTCTTCACCCATGCGGTGAAGGACCCCCACGAGGCGCAGGACCTCGTGCAGGAAACGTTCGACCGCGTGCTGGCGAGGATGGCCGCCGGGCAGCCGGTGCAGAACCTGCGCGCGCTGCTGTACGCGGTGGCGCGCAACCTGCTGATCGACCGCCACCGCCAGCTGCAGGTGCGCGGCCACGCCGGCGACGAGGCCCTGGCCGAACTGCCCGCCCCGCCGGCCGACCAGCCGGAGGCGCGCTACGCCGGCCGCCAGCGCATGCGCCTGCTGGTGCACACCATCGAGAACCTGCCGCTGCGCTGCCGCGAGGCCTTCGTGCTGCACCGGATCGACGGGCTGCCGCAGGCCGAGGTGGCCGCCCGCATGGGCGTGAGCCTGAACATGGTCGAGCGCCACGTCATGCTCGCCGTCGCCGCCTGCCGCAAGGCCCTGGGCGACGAGCGCCCGCGCCGCGAGACGGCCGCGGCCGGCGCCTGCGGGCCCGGCGCCGGACAGGACGGCGCGTAGCCGGCCCGTCCCGCCATCGCCGGCCCCCGTCCCGCTTCTCGCCACCCTTCGGTTCGCCACGGCGCCGGCGCGCCGCCCGCAGCGCACGGAACCGGGCCGCAGGCAGCGGCCCGACAGGCCGCGGACGACAGGCCATGCCAGCGGCCACCGCGGACCGGCTCTGCCGGAGCGCAGGCGTGCCTTGCAGGCCACAGCGGCCCCTGGGGAGCCGACTCGTCGGGCCGTCCGGGCCTGCGCCGGCAGGCCTGGAGCCGCGGCCCTCCACCCCTGAAGGGGTCGGCGCAGCCCGCAGCACGGAGACCGAGGGTGGTTCGTTTCGGCGCGGCCGGGATTTTCGCGGGCCGCCCATCAGGTTCCCGGCGCCTGATCCGTCATCATTGGGAGAACGACGCCACGAGCCGCCACGCGCCATGACCGCCCCGCACGCCCCTTCGCCACCCCCGGCCGCACCGGCCCAGGACGGCGCGGGCGCGCAGCCGCCGCTGGACGATGCCCTGCTCGACCACCTGCCGCCCGCCGAGTTCGAGGCGCTGCGCTGGTCGGTGCGCGCCGCCGACGGGCTGGACGCCCCGGCGCGCGCCGAATTCGAGGCCTGGCTGGCGGCCGCCCCCGCGCACCGCGCCGCCTACGAGGACCTGGCCGGCGTCTGGAGCGCGCTCGACGCGATACCGCCCGCCGGCAAGGCGCGCCTGCGCGCCGCCGTGGCCATCGACGCCGCGGCCGCCTCGTCGGCCCGCGACGTGGCCCGCCAGGCCCAGGCCGGCGCGGCGCCCGCCCCACCGCCGGCCCACCCGGCCCGCCGGCGCCTGGCGCAGGCCCTGGCCGCCGCCACCGCCCTGGGCGTGCTGGGCGGCTGGCTCGGCTGGAACCGCTGGCAGGGCCAGCCCGTGTTCAGCCGCCACTACGCCACCGAGCGCGGCCGCAGCCTGGACGTGGCCCTGCCCGACGGCAGCGGGCTGGTGCTGGACACCGCCACCCGGGTCGAGGTCACGCTCTACCGCCAACGGCACGAAGTGCGCCTGCCCGAAGGCCAGGTGCTGTTCCGCGTGCAGCCCAACCGGTCCCGGCACTTCGACGTGCTGGCCGGCGCCGCCCGCGTCACGGTGCTGGGCACCCAGTTCTCGGTGCGCTACACCCCCTCCCAGGGCAGCCAGGCCGTGCAAGTGGCCGTGATCGAGGGCCGGGTGCGCGTCGCGTCGAACCGGGCCGGCACCGCCGCCGCGCCCCAGGCGGTCGAGATCGTCGCCGGCCAGGCCGTGGCGGCCGATGCCCAGGGCCGCCTCGGCCCCGTCTCCCAGGTGGCGGCCGGCGCCATCGCCGGCTGGCGCCGCCAGCGGCTGGACTTCGACGGCGCGCCGCTCGCCCAGGTACTGGCCGAGATCGCCCGCTACGGCGACATCGGCGTGCGCCTGCACGACGCCGCCGTGGGCCGCTTGCCGATCACGGCCAGCGTGGACCTGCGCAACCCCGGCGCCTTCGTCCAGGCCCTGCCGCAAGTGCTGCCGGTGCGGCTGGAGCGGCGCGGCGGCGACGTGGAGATCGTGGCCGGCCCGCGCTGAGCCCCCCACGCAAGCGCAGGCGGAAAAAACAGCGCGGCGCACATCAGGGTCGGCCCGGCCGATCCGTCTCCTGCAGTGAACCCGGGCCACGCCCCGTGGCAAACCGGTTGCCCCCAGGAAAAGGATCCCCCATGCGCACATCCCCCCGCCCGCTCACGCCCCGCCGCCCCGGCGCCCGTTTCGCCATCGCGCCGGTGGCGCTGGCCACCCTGCTGGCGCTCGGCGCCCTGCCGGCGGCGCAGGCCCAGCAGCCGGCGGGCGGCGGCGCGCCGGTGGCCGTCCGGATCGCGGCGCAGCCGCTGGCGCAGGCCCTGGCCGAACTGGCGCGCCAGACCGGCACCACCTTGGTGGCCACCCCCGCGCTGCTGGCCGGCAGGACGGCGCCCGCCGTCTCCGGCAGCCTGTCGGCGCAGCAGGCGCTGGACCGGCTGCTGGCCGGCAGCGGCCTGGCCGGCACCGCCCGCGACGGCGTGCTGACCGTGCAACAGGCGTCACAAGCGGGCGGTGAATCGGTTCTTCCGATCGTCACCGTGACGGCCGGGGCCGGGCGTGCCGACGGATTGCCGCAAGCCTATGCGGGCGGACAGGTGGCCACCGGCAGCCGGCTCGGGCTGCTGGGCAACATGGATTTCATGGAGACGCCGTTCAGCACGGCCGCCTACACCGAGGATTTCATCAACGACACGCAGGCCACGGACATCGGCGCCGTGATCGCCGCCACCGACGCCTCGGTCTACGTGGCACAAAAGCGTGGCTTGCAGGAGTCGTTCCTGATGCGCGGCTTTTCCATCTCCGGTTCGGACATCACCTTCAATGGCCTGGCAGGCATGGCACCGATGCAGCGCGGCTCGACCAAGATGGCCGAGCGCGTTGAGGTGCTGAAGGGCCCGTCCGCCATGCTGAGCGGCATGACGCCCGGCGGCAGCGTGGGCGGCAGCGTCAACATCGTGCCCAAGCGCGCGGGCGAGGAGCCGCTGACGCGGCTGACGACGACCTACGAGTCCGACAACCAGTTCGGCCTGCATGCCGACATCGGCCGGCGCTTCGGCGAGCGCAAGCAGTTCGGCATCCGCTTCAACGGCGTGGTGCGCGACGGCGACACGGCGGTGGACGACCAGCAGCACAAGATGGCGCTGGGCGCGCTGGGCCTGGACTGGCGCAGCGAGCGCGTGCGCGTGTCGGCGGACCTCTACCGCCAGCGCGAGCGCCTGGACGGCATCGACTATTTCGGCATCGGCACCATCGCCGCCGGCGTCACGCGGCTGCCCGCGCCGTTCGACGGCAGCACCAACCTGGCCGCGCCCTGGTTCTTCAACATCAACACCGCCACCACGGCGCTGGCGCGCGCCGAATGGGACATCACCGACAACGTGACGGCCTACGCGGCGTTCGGGCGGCGCGAGAGCAGCTACGACGCGCTCATCAGCCGCAGCACGCTGGCGAACGACGCGGGCGGCATCAGCGCCACGCTGGTGCGCCAGTACTACCACCAGGTGGTGCATTCGGGCGAGGTGGGCGCGCGCGGCAAGTTCAGCACGGGGCCGGTGGACCACGCCTGGTCGCTGGCGTTCACCGGCTACCAGAGCGAATACGGGGTGGTCAACCGGCAGTTCACGGCCAGCACCAACATCTACGCGCTCAATTACGGCGCCATGCCCGACCTGGCGGGCTTCTCCACCAGCGGCGTGCCGATGACCTCCAGGACCGAGCTGGACGGCGTGGCGCTGGCCGACCGCATGTCCTTCCTCGGCGACACCGTGCAGCTCACGCTGGGCGCGCGCCACCAGAAGGTCAAGACCGCCAGCATCAACGCCACCACGGGCGCGCGCACGGTGACCTACGACCAATCGGCGCTGTCGCCCTCGGCCGCGCTGCTGGTCAAGCTCACGCCGCAGCTGTCGGTCTACGGCAGCTACATCCAGGGCCTGAGCCAGGGCGGTACCGCGCCGGCCACCGCCGCCAACGCCTACGAGACGCTCGCGCCCTTCAAGACCAAGCAGTACGAGGTGGGCGCCAAGTACGACTTCGGACGTGTGGCCGCCACGGCCAGCCTCTACCAGATCACCAAGCCCAGCGCCTACACCGACCCGGTCACCAACATCTACGCCGCCAGCGGCGAGCAGCGCAACCGCGGCGTGGACGTGAGCGTGTTCGGCGAAGTGCAGCGCGGCCTGCGCGTGCTGGGCGGCGTGTCGTACATCGACGCCACGCTGCGCAAGCAGCTGCGGGGCCTGAACGACGGCAGGCAGGCCACCGGCGTGCCGCACTTCATCGCGCGGCTGGGCGCCGAATACGACGTGGCCGCCGTGCAGGGCCTGACGCTGACGGGCCGCGTCAACCACGTGGGCCGGCGCTACGCCACGGCGGACAACCGCCTGTCCCTCGCGTCCTACGCCACGCTGGACGTGGGCGCGCGCTACGCCCTGCGCGTGGCCCAGCGGCCCGTGGTGCTGCGGGCCAGCATCGACAACCTGACCAACAAGGCCTACTGGGGCGGTTCGTGGCAGGGCTCGGGAGACTCGGGCCTGTCGGGCGGGCTGGGCGCGCCGCGCACCGTGCAACTCTCGGCATCGATGGACTTCTGACATGGCCGGCCACCCCGGGGTGACGCGCCGCGCCATGGGCGCCTGCGGCCTGGGGTTCGGCCTGGGGCTGGTCCGGCCCGCCGCTTCCGCAGCGCCCACCGGCCTGCAGGACACGGGGCACGCCGTGGCCCTGGCCGGCACGCGCGAGTTCGGCCTGCGGTCCGCCGCGGGGCGCGACTACCGGATCCTCGTCGCCCGGCCGCCGGGCGAGGCGCCGCCGCAGGGCTACGGCGTGCTGCTGGTGCTCGACGGCAACGCCTACTTCGGCGTGGCGGCGCAGGCCATGCGCATGCTGGCGCGGTTCCCGGGCATCGGGGCGGCCGCCGGGCCGCCCGCACCCCTGCTCGTGGTGGGTGTGGGCGATCCGGGCGACGCGGAGCTGGACGGGGCCCGCCGGACCTGGGACTTCCTGCCGGTGCCACGCGAGGGCCCGGCGCACGCGCAGCGCGCCCAGCTGGGCGCGGAGCCGGGCGGTGCCGACGCCTTCCTGGACTTCCTGGTGCAAACGCTGCGGCCCGCGCTCGCGGCCCGCTATCCGCTGCGGCCGGACGGCCACACGCTGGCCGGGCACTCGCTGGGCGGCTACTTCGCGCTGCATGCGCTGGCCCGCTCGCCGCTGGCGTTCCAGCGCTATGCGGCCATCAGCCCCTCGCTGTGGTGGGACGGCCAGCGGCTGGTCGCCGACATGGCGCAGTCCCGTCCCGGCCCCGGCCGGGCGCGCGTGCTGCTGGCCGTGGCGCGCGACGAACTGCCGGGCTTTCCCGAGCGCACGGCCGCCATGCTGGACGGCGCGCGCCGCATGCGCGGCGTGCTGGCCGGGCGCGGCCTGCCGCCCGAGGCGCTGCAGTACCTGGAGATGGAGCGCGAGGACCACCTCACCATGCCGTTCGCGCTGATGCCGGCCGTGGTGCGCTTCGCGGCCGCGCCGTAGCGGCCCGCGCACCCCGAGAAATTCGCCGGGCACATCAGGACTTCCCCCAGTGATCCGTCTCCTGCAATGAAACCCGGTTTCCTTCAGGAGCAGCATCGCATGCACATTCCCCGCCGCCCGTCCTCCCCCGGCTGCCGGCCCGCCCCGCTGGCGCTGGCCGTGCTGCTGGCGCTCGGCGCCCAGCAGGCGCTGGCCCAGTCGCCGGCGGGCGCAGGCGCCCCGGCGCCCATCCGCATCGCCGCCCTGCCTCTGGCCCAGGCGCTGGCCGAGCTGGCCCGCCAGACCGGCACCACCCTGGTGGCCGCACCCGCGCTGCTGGCCGACCGGACGGCGCCGGCCGTGGCGGGAACGCTGTCCGCCCAGCAGGCGCTGGACCGGCTGCTGGACGGCAGCGGGCTGGCCGGCACCTTCCGGGACGGGGTGCTGACGGTGCAGCGCGCGCCGCAGGCGGGCAGCGGCGAATCGGCGCTGCCGGCCGTGACGGTGACGGCCGGGGCCGGGCGCGCCGGCGAACTGCCGGAAGCCTACGCGGGCGGCCAGGTGGCCAGCGGCAGCCGGCTCGGGCTGCTGGGCAGCAAGGACTTCATGGAGACGCCGTTCAACACGATCAGCTACACCGACACCTACGTCCAGAACGTCCAGGCCGACCAGCTGAGCCGCGTCATCGCCCTCACCGACCCGAGCGTGTTCAGCAACGGCGCCACCGGCATGCTGTCGGACAACTTCACGCTGCGGGGCTTCGGCCTGTCCCAGAGCGACGTGGCCTACGGCGGGCTGTACGGCCTGATCCCGTACTACCGCGTCACGCCGGAGCTGGCCGAGCGCATCGAGGTGCTCAAGGGCCCGTCGGCGCTGCTCAACGGCATGCCGCCGGGCGGCTCGGTCGGCGGCACCGTCAACCTGGTGCCCAAGCACGCCGGCGAGGAGCCGCTGGCCCGGCTGACCGCGACCTACGCCTCGGACGCGCAGTTCGGCATCCATGCCGACGTGGGACAGCGCTTCGGCCCCGACAAGCAGCTGGGCGTGCGCTTCAACGGCGTCTGGCGCGACGGCGACAGCGCGGTGGACCACCAGTCCAAGACGGCCAAGCTGGCGGCGCTGGGGCTGGACTGGCGGGCCGACCGGGTCCGGCTGTCGGCCGACCTGTACGCCAGCGAGGACCACACCCGGGGCCTGAACCGCGGCATCTCGCTGGCCTCCGGCGTGGCCGTGCCGCGGCCGCCCCGGCCCGAGACGCTGCTGGCGCCGGACTGGACCTTCGGCACCACCAAGGACCAGGCCGTCCTGCTGCGCGGCGAGGTGGACGTCACGCACGACCTCACCGCCTATGCCGCCTACGGCCACGGCCGGACCGACTTCGACGCGCTGGCCAGCTCGACCTACACCGTCCTCAATGCCCAGGGCGACTACCGCAACAACTTCTCGCACCAGCGCTCGATCTACGACAAGGATTCGGCGGAAGCCGGGGTCCGCGCCCGCTTCCACACCGGCGGCGTCGGCCACGAGCTGGCCCTGACGGCGACCTACTACCAGCACGACAACCAGTTCGGCTTCCTGCGCAACATGCTGGCCCGGGACTGGGTGACCAACCTCTACGACCCGGCCTGGGGGCCGAGCCTGGACACCAGCTACAGCCACGCTCCGCTGGCACGCACCGGCGCGCTGCGCACCACCAGCTACGGCGTCGCCGACACGCTCTCGTTCGCGCAGGGCCGGGTGCAGCTCACGCTGGGCGTGCGCCGCCAGAGCGTGGTCAGCGACACCTTCGACGCCGGCACCGGCGCGCGCACGGCGCGCTACGAGGCCAGCGCCACCACGCCCGCCGCCGCGCTGCTGGTCAAGGCCACGGACCGGCTCTCGGTGTACGGCAACTACATCGAGGGCCTGAGCCAGGGCGCCACCGCCCCGGCCACCGCCGCCAACGCGGGCGAGGTGTTCCCGCCCTACAAGACGAAGCAGCAGGAGGTGGGCCTGAAGATGGACCTGGGCGGCTTCGGCGCCACGCTCAGCCTGTTCCAGATCACGCGGCCCAGCGCCCTCACCGACCCGGTGACCACCCTCTATTCCTTCGGCGGCGAGCAGCGCAACCGCGGGGTCGAGCTCGGCTTCTTCGGCGAGCCCGCGCACGGGCTGCGGCTGCTGGGCGGCATCGCCTACACCCAGGCCAAGCTGACCAGGACCCAGGGCGGCGCCAACGAGGGCCGCGACGCCACGGCGTTCCCGCGCTGGCAGGGCAAGCTGGGCGTGGAGTGGGACATGCCGGCCGTGCAGGGGCTGACGCTGACCGGCAACGCCGTCTCGATGTCCCGGCAGTACATCAACGCGGACAACTCGCTGTGGGTGCCGGGCCGCACGGTGTTCGACCTGGGCGCGCGCTACGCGCTGCGGGTGGCGGCGCGGCCCGTCACGCTGCGCGCCACGGTCCAGAACGTGGCCAACAAGGCCTACTGGGCCGGATCACTGGCCAGCGGCACGGGGGCGCCGCGCACCTTCCTGCTGTCGGCCTCGGTGGACTTCTGACGCCTGCCCATGCCATGAACGCACCGATGTCCAAGATCCTGGCCTGGGGACCGCTCGCCTCGCGCGTCGTGGCCGCGCTGTTCGGCGGCTACGCGCTCGCCGCACTGGCCTCGGTGGCCGCGCTGGCGCTGCCGCTGCGCGCCTCCGAGGCGGTGTTCACCGGCATGCTGGCGAGCTTCCTGGTCTACGCCGGCGCCGCCGTCTGGGTGTTCGCCGTGCGCTCGGCCACGCGCGCCTGGGTCGGCCTGCTGGTCGTGGCGCTGCCGCTGCTGGCGGCGGCGTGGACCGTGTGGCGGGGAGCGCCGGCATGAGCCAGGTCCAGCCGCGCGGCATCCGCCAGACCATGTCCGACCTGCACATCTGGGTCGGCCTGCTGGCCGGCTGGGTGCTCTACGCCATGTTCCTCACCGGCACGGTGAGCTATTTCCGCGAGGAGATCTCGCGCTACATGCGCCCCGAGCTGCCGGCCGCACAGGCCCTGCCGGACGCGGGCCGAACGGCCGAGCGCGTGGCCGCCGCCATCCTGGCGCAGGCGCCCGGCGCGCCGCAGCTCAGCGTCACGCTGCCGACGCCGCGCAACCCGACGGCCTCGGCCTTCTGGCGCCTGCCGCCCGGCCAGCAGGGCGGCGCGCGGGGCCGCGGCTTCGCCAACGGCGTGTTCGACGCCGCCACCGGCGCGCAGCTGGACGCGCGCGACACCCGCGGCGGCGACTTCTTCTACGCCTTCCACTTCAACCTGCACTACATGTCGCCGCTGTGGGGCCGCTGGATCGCGGGCTTGTGCGCCATGTTCATGCTGGTGGCCATCGTCAGCGGCGTCATCACGCACAAGAAGATCTTCGTGGACTTCTTCACCTTCCGCTGGGGCAAGGGGCAGCGCAGCTGGCTCGACGCGCACAACGCGCTGTCGGTGTTCGGCCTGCCCTTCCACTTCATGATCACCTGGAGCGGGCTGGTCACGCTGATGGTGATGTACATGCCCTGGGGCCTGCAGGCGCTCACGCCCCCGGAGCGGATGGCGGCGACCACCGAGATGCGCTTCTTCCTGCCGCCCGGCAAGCCCGCCGGCCAGGCCGCGCCGCTGCTGCCGCTGGCCGGCTTCGTGCACCAGGGCGAGCAGCGCTGGGGCGCGGGCGGCGTGGGCACGGTGCAGGTCAACCTCGCGGGCGACGCGCAGGCGCGGGTGATCGTGGCGCGCCAGCAGGCCCAGCGCATCTCGACCACGCCGCAGTACCTGATGTTCGACGGCGTGTCGGGCGCGCTGCTGCAGGCCAAGGACGCGTCCGGCCCGGCCGCCACCACGCAGGGCGTGCTGTACGGGCTGCACCTGGGCCGCTTCGCCGACACCGTCACGCGCTGGCTGTATTTCCTGGTCAGCCTGGCCGGCACGGCCATGGTGGGCACGGGCCTGGTGCTGTGGACCGTCAAGCGCCGCGCCAGGCTGCCCGATCCCGCGCGGCCGTACTTCGGCTTCCGGCTGGTGGAGCGGCTGAACATCGCCGCCATCGCGGGCCTCTCGGTCGCGATGGCCGGCATGCTGTGGGCCAACCGGCTGCTGCCGCTGGGGCTGGCCCGGCGCGCGGACTGGGAGATCCACGTGTTCTTCATCCTCTGGGCCGGCACGCTGGCCTGGGCCGTGCTGCGGCCCGCCCGGCGGGCCTGGATCGAGTTGCTGTGGGCCGGCGCGGCGGCGCTGGCGCTGCTGCCGGTGCTGACGGCCCTGACCACCGGCCGGCCGCTGTGGCGCAGCCTGGCGAACGGCGACTGGGTGTTCGCCGGCCTGGAGCTGACGCTGCTGGCGCTGGCCGCCCTGCACGCGGTGCTGGCCGTGCGCACGATGCGCCACCAGCCCACCGTACGGCCGGTGCGCCAGGCGCGGCCCGTGCGTGCCGGCGGCCTGCCGGCGCGAGGAGGCGCATGATGGTCCACTGGACGCTCCTGCTGCTCTGCACGGCAGGCTTCGGCGCCCTGGCGCTGGCCATGGACAGGCACCAGCAGGACGTCTTCGGCCGCGAACTGCCGGCCCGCGCCGGCCGGGCGCTGCGCGTGCTCGGCTGGGCGCTGCTGGCCGCCGCGCTGTGGCGGGCCGTGGCCGCCCAGGGCTGGGGCCTGGGCCTGGTGGCCTACAGTGGCCACACCAGCGCGGCCGCGGGCCTGGTGTTCGCGGCCCTGGTGCTGTGGAACCGCTGGCGCGCACGCCGGCCGGCCGCGCGCTGATCCCGTTTTCGTTTCCCGTTTCCTCCCCCTGAAGAAGGCATGACCATGCAACCCTTGAAGTCCCTTTCCCTGCTGTCCCTGGCCGTGGCCGCCGCGCTGGCGGGCTGCGCCGCGCAGCAGGGCGGCGGCCCCGCCGCCTCCGCGCCGGCGCAGCAGGCCGCCCGCCAGGCCAGCGTCACGCGCCAGGCGCTGGCCCAGGGCCTCTACGAGCTGGCCTACAGCACCCGCCAAAACGCCGTGTTCGTCGTCTCCTCCGGCGGCTTCGGTCCGACCGCCGCGCCGTCCAAGGTGCTGCGCCTGAACCCCGAGACCCTGGCCGTGGAGGCCGAGATCCCGCTGGAGCGCAAGGGCTTCGGCGCCACGCTGGACGACGCCGCGAACCGCCTCTACGTGGGCAACACCAACGACGGCTCCATCACCGTGGTCGACACCGCCACCAACAAGGTGGTGGGCGTGGCGCAGCTGGCGCAGAAGGCCAAGGTCACCGGCCCCGACGGCAAGGAGGCCGAGCGCTACCCGCACAACTTCCGCGAGATGGTGGTGGACGCGGCCAACCACCGGCTCTACGCCCCGGGCCTGACGTTCAAGGACAGCGCGCTGTACGTGGTGGACACGCGCACGCTGCAGGTCGAGAAGGTGTTGCCCGGCTTCGGCTTCGTCGCCACCGGCGTGGCGCTGGACACCCGGGGCGGCAAGCTCTACGTGTCCAACTCGCAGGGCCAGCTGTTCACCGTCGACACGCGCACGCTGGCCGTCGCCAAGGTGGAGACGGCGGCCGGCGACCAGTTGCTCAACCTCGTGGTCGACCAGGGCGGCAGGCGCGTGCTGGCCACCGACCAGGGCATGGAGATGATGGACGGCATGCGCGCCAAGGCCGGCGGCCTGGCCAGCTACCAGCGCCGCGGCACGGGCAACCAGGTCGTGGCGCTCGACCCGGCCACCGGCAAGGCCCTGGCCAGCCTGCCCACGGGCGAGGGCCCGGTCGCCCTGCTGCTGGACGAGCCGCGCCAGCGCCTGTACGTGACCAACCGCGGCGCCGGCACCGTGACGGTCTTCGACACCCGCAGCAACGCCCTGCTGCAGACCATCCCGCTGCCCACGCACCCCAACAGCCTGGCGCTGGACGCGCAGCGCAACGTGCTCTACGTGACGGTCAAGAACGGCGAGAAGGACCCCAAGGGCGGCAACGAGAGCGTGGCGCGCATCCGGTTCTGACGGGCGGCCGCAGCGGCGGGCCGCCCGCCGCTGCGGGCCGCGCCGTCACGCCGGCGCCGAGGTGCGGATCAGGTGGTCGAACGCGCTCAGCGCGGCCTTGGCGCCTTCGCCGGCGGCGATCACGATCTGCTTGTACGGCGTGATCGTCGCGTCGCCGGCCGCGAACACGCCGGGCACCGAGGTCTGGCCGCGCGCGTCCACGATGATCTCGCCGTGCTTGGACAGCTCCACCGTGCCCTTGAGCCAGTCGGTGTTGGGCACCAGGCCGATCTGGATGAACACGCCCTCCAGGTCCACGCGGTGGCTCTCGCCGCTCGCGCGGTCCTTGTAGACCAGGCCGTCGACCTTCTGCGCGCCGGTGATCTCGGTGGTCTGCGCGTTCACGATGACCTGCACGTTCGCCAGGCTGCGCAGCTTGCGCTGCAGCACCTCGTCGGCGCGCAGCTTGGCATCGAACTCGATCAGCGTGACGTGGCCGACCACGCCGGCCAGGTCGATCGCGGCCTCCACGCCGGAGTTGCCACCGCCGATCACGGCCACGCGCTTGCCCTTGAACAGCGGGCCGTCGCAGTGCGGGCAGTAGGCCACGCCCTTGTTGCGCAGCTCCTGCTCGCCCGGCACGTTGATGTTGCGCCAGCGCGCGCCGGTGGCCAGGATGATGCTGCGGCCCTTCAGCGAGCCGCCGTTGGCCAGCTTCACCTCGACCAGGCCGTCGCCCGGCACCAGCGCCTCGGCGCGCTGCAGGTTCATGATGTCCACGTCGTAGGCCTTGACGTGCTCCTCGAGCGCGACCGCGAACTTCGGCCCCTCGGTCTCCTTGATCGAGATGTAGTTCTCGATACCCATGGTGTCCAGCACCTGGCCGCCGAAGCGCTCGGCCACCACGCCGGTGCGGATGCCCTTGCGCGCCGCGTACACGGCCGCCGCCGCGCCGGCCGGGCCGCCGCCGACGATCAGCACGTCGTAGGGCGCGCGCGCCGTCAGCCGGGCGGCCTCGCGCTGGGCCGCGCCCTTGTCGAGCTTGCCGACGATCTCCTCCAGCTCCATGCGGCCCTGGCCGAACGAGGTGCCGTTCAGGAACACCGTCGGCACGGCCATGATCTGGCGCTCCTCGACCTCGGCCTGGAACAGCGCGCCGTCGATCGCGGTGTGGGTGATGTTCGGGTTCAGCACGGCCATCAGGTTCAGCGCCTGCACCACGTCCGGGCAGTTCTGGCAGGACTGCGAGAAGTAGGTCTCGAAGTGGAACTCGCCCTCCAGGTTCCTCACCTGGTCCTGCACCTCCTGCGGCGCCTTGGACGGATGGCCGCCGACCTGCAGCAGCGCCAGCACCAGCGAGGTGAACTCGTGGCCCAGCGGCAGGCCGGCGAAGCGCAGGCCGGT
This sequence comes from Pseudorhodoferax sp., assembly GCF_047601025.1. NCBI lineage: Bacteria > Pseudomonadati > Pseudomonadota > Betaproteobacteria > Burkholderiales > Comamonadaceae > Pseudorhodoferax > Pseudorhodoferax sp. The sequence continues at coordinate 2,643,575 of NZ_JASGJZ010000001.1, read as the reverse complement.
GTTCACACCGGGGTTGGTGATCAGGAACGAGGGCTTGCGCTCGCCGTCGTCGCTGCGCTCGACCAGCGTGATCTTGTCGGTCAGGCCCACGATGTCGGCCAGCAGCGAACGCAGTTCGCCGGACGCCGCGCTCTCGTCCAGCGAGGCGACGATCTCGATGGGCTGGCTCACCCGTTCCAGGTAGGCCTTCAGTTGCGTCTTGAGGTTGGCATCCAGCATGATTGTCAATTCCTATCAGTCAGTTAAATTCAATAGCCATGATCGGCGGGCTTCAAAAAAAGCCCGGGCATGCCCAGGCTTTCTTCACGCGGCCGCGCTCAGATCTTGCCGACCAGGTCGAGCGAGGGGGCCAGCGTCTTGGCGCCCTCTTCCCACTTGGCGGGGCAGACTTCGCCGGGGTGCGAGGCCACGTACTGGGCGGCCTTGACCTTGCGCAGCAGGTCGGCGGCGTTGCGGCCGATGCCTTCGGCCGTGATTTCCACGGCCTGGATCACGCCCTGCGGATCGACGATGAAGGTGCCGCGGTCGGCCAGGCCCTGGCCGGGGCGCAGCACTTCGAAGTTGTTGCTGATTTCCCAGGTCGGGTCGCCCAGCATCGTGTACTTGATCTTCTTGATCGTGTCGGAGGCGTCGTGCCAGGCCTTGTGCACGAAGTGCGTGTCGGTGGACACGGAATACACCTCGACGCCCAGCTTCTGCAGTTCTTCGTAGTGGTCGGCCACATCGCCCAGTTCGGTCGGGCAGACGAAGGTGAAGTCGGCGGGATAGAAGAAGAACACGGCCCACTTGCCCTTCACGTCGGCGTCGGTCACTTCGATGAACTTGCCGTTCTTGTAGGCCTGGGCTTTGAAGGGCTTGATTTGGGTGTTGATCACGGACATGGTCTTCTTTCCTTGAGAGGGAGGATGGGTGAAGCGAAGCCGTGAGCTTAACTCCGCCGCGCACCATTCGGCCAATGGATTGGCCATATCACCCGGATTGAAAAAGCCAATGCGCGCGCACCGCGAACGCCTATCAGTGTCAGCCGCAGCCACAGCGCGAGCCCGGGGGCATTGGTTGGCGCCGGGGGGCAAGGCCGGGACAATGCCCGCCTTGATCCACGTCACACCAACACAAGAAAGGATTCCCCCATGCAAGGCGACCCCCAAGTCATCACCCACCTGCAGGCCCAGCTGAAGAACGAGCTGACCGCCATCAACCAGTACTTCGTGCACTACCGCATGCTCAAGCACTGGGGGCTGCCCCGGCTGGCCAAGAAGGAGTACGCGGAGTCCATCGGCGAGATGAAGCATGCCGACAAGCTGATGGACCGCATCTTCATGCTCGACGGCCTGCCGAACCTGCAGGACCTGGGCAAGCTGATGGTCGGCGAGGACGTGCCCGAGATCCTGGACTGCGACCTGAAGATGGAATATGCCGCCCAGGCGACGATCAAGGACGGCATCGCCCACTGCGAGAGCGTGCGCGACTACGTCTCGCGCGACCTGCTGCAGGACATCCTGGACGACACCGAGGAGCACATCGACTTCCTGGAGACCCAGATCGACCTGGTGCAGAAGGTCGGCGTGCAGAACTACCTGCAGAGCCAGATGGGCGACGGCGACTGACCACCGCCGCCCGGCAGCGGGCCGCGCCGTGGCGCGCGAGGCCCGGCTTTACCCAAGCGCCACATTCGCGCAACACAATGCACATCAACGGCGCCGGCAGCGACTGCACACTGCCGGCTTTTCTTCGTCCGCTGTTGCGCACCGATCTTGGCTCCCTCGAACACCACCTCCCCGTGGCCGCGCGTCGCCGGCCTGCTGCTGGCTCTGGCGCTGCTGGCCGGCGGCGCCTACCTCGGCTGGAAACACTGGCTGCAGCCCGCCAATCCGCGTGAGCAATACCAGATCGCCCGCGTGCAGCGCGGCGACCTGGAGGACCTGGTGACGGCCACCGGCACGCTGCAGCCGCGCGACTACGTGGACGTCGGCGCCCAGGTCAGCGGCCAGCTCAAGAAGATCCACGTGGAGATCGGCTCCATCGTCCAGCAGGGCGACCTGCTGGCCGAGATCGACCCGACGGTGCTGCTGGCCAACGTGGACGCCGGCCGCGCCAACCTGCGCAGCCTGCAGGCCACGCTGCTGGTGCGCGAGGCCGCCCTGGTGCTGGCGCGCGACCAGCACCAGCGCCAGAAGAACCTGATGGCGGCCGACGCCACGACCACCGAGGCGCTGCGCACGGCCGAGAACAACCTGCGCTCGGCCGAGGCCCAGCTGGCCGCGCAGAAGGCCTCGATCGAGCAGACCCAGTCCACGCTGCGCGCCAGCGAGGCCAACCTGAACTACGCACGGATCTATGCGCCGATCTCCGGCGCCGTGGTCTCGATCACGGCACGCCAGGGCCAGACGCTGAACGCCAACCAGTCCGCCCCCATCCTGCTGCGCGTGGCCGACCTGTCGACGATGACGGTGCAGACCCAGGTGTCCGAGGCCGACGTCGGCAAGCTGCGCGTGGGCATGCCGGTGTATTTCACGACGCTCGGCAGCCAGGGGCAGCGCTGGTACGGGCAGCTGAGCAAGGTCGAGCCCACGCCCACGGTCACCAACAACGTGGTGCTCTACAACGCGCTGTTCGACGTGCCGAACGCCGACCAGCGGCTGATGACCTCGATGACCGCGCAGGTGTTCTTCATCGCCGCGCAGGCGCGCGACGCATTGCTGGTGCCGGCCGCCGCCGTGCAGAGCCAGCCGCGCGGGCCGCGGCGCCCGGCCGCCCCCGGCAGCGCGGCGGGGCCGGCCGCCACGGCCGCCTCCGCGGCGGGCGCGCAGGCGCCGGGCGCCCCGGCACAGGCACAGGCACAGGCACAGGCACCGGACCGCGAGCGCCTGCGGGCCGAGATCGCCCAGATGGACGAGGCGCAGCGCCGCGTCTTCTTCGAGCAGCGCCGCCGCGAGCGCGAGGCCGGCGGCACGCCTGCCGCGGAGGCGGCCGAGCCGGCCGGCCGCGGCCGGTTGGCCGGCCCGGCCGGGCCGGCCCAGCGCGGCCCGCGCCAGGCCACGGTGCGCGTGATCGACGCCGCGGGCCAGGTGGAGGAGCGCCGCGTCGAGGTCGGCATCAGCAACCGCGTGCAGGTGCAGGTCCTCGCCGGGCTGGACGAGGGCGACGAGGTGATCGCCGGCCAGCGCCTGCCGACGGCCGGCGCCTCGGGCGCGCGCGGTGGCGGAACGGGGCAGCAGCGCTCCGGCCTGCAGGGCGGCGCGCCGATGATGCCCCCCGGAGGCCCGCGCTGATGAAGCGCGCCGAGGACCCGGCGCTCACGCCGCCCGCCGCGGCCGTCCCGCCGGGCGCGCCGCTGATCGCGCTCGAGGGCGTCACCAAGACCTACGCCAACGGCGACCTGTCGGTGCAGGTGCTGCACGGGATCGACCTGACGATCCGCGAAGGCGAGTTCGTCGCCATCATGGGTGCGTCCGGATCGGGCAAGTCCACGCTGATGAACATCCTGGGCTGCCTGGACCGGCCGACCACGGGCTGCTATCGCTTCCTGGGCCGCGACGTCTCGCGCCTGGACCGCGACGAGCTGGCGCTGCTGCGCCGCGACGACTTCGGCTTCGTGTTCCAGAGCTACCACCTGATCGCGACCGCCAGCGCCGCCGAGAACGTGGAGGTGCCGGCCATGTACTCCGGCATGCCGGCCGCCGAGCGCCATGCGCGCGCGCTGCAGCTGCTGGACGGCCTGGGCCTGGGCGACCGCCACCACCACCGGCCCAACCAGCTCTCCGGCGGCCAGCAGCAGCGCGTGTCGATCGCCCGCGCGCTGATGAACGGCGGGCGCATCATCCTGGCCGACGAGCCCACCGGCGCGCTGGACAGCAAGAGCGGCGCCGACGTGATGGCGCTGCTGGCCGAGCTGTCGGCCCAGGGCCACACGGTGATCCTGATCACGCACGCGCGCGAGGTGGCCGACCACGCGCACCGGCTGATCGAGATCAAGGACGGCCGCATCCTGTCCGACAGCGGCCGGGCCGACCGGTCGCCGCAGGACACCGCGTTCGCGCCGCAGCCGCACCGGGGCGGCGGCACCTTCGTCGGCGACGTGGTCGAGGCCGCCAAGATGGCGCTGCGCTCGCTGCGCGCCAACGTCTTCCGCTCGGTGCTGACGCTGCTGGGCATCGTGATCGGCGTGGGCTCGGTGATCGCGATGCTGGCCATCGGCGACGGCGCCAAGCAGGCCGTGATCGACCGCATCAGCGCCATGGGCTCGAACCTGCTGCTGGTGCGCCCGGGCGCGCCGAACCAGCGCGGCTTCAACAGCACGGCCACGCTGGTGCTGCCCGACGTGCAGGCCATCGACGCCGTGCCCAACGTGCTGGCCGCCGTGCCCGAGCAGTCCAGCAGCGTGACGGTGCGCCACGGCAGCGCGGACTACAGCACCAGCGTGACCGGCACCTCGTCCAAGTTCCCGCTGGCGCGCCAGTGGCCGGTGGCGCGCGGCACCTTCTTCAGCGCCGACGACGAGGAGAACTACGCCACCGTGGCGGTGCTCGGCCAGACGGTGGCCCATGCGCTGTTCGCCGACGGCGCCGACCCGCTCGGCCAGTACATCCTGGTCAACAACCTGATCTTCCAGGTCATCGGCGTGATGTCCGAGCGCGGCGCCTCGCCCATGGGCAGCGACCAGGACGACGTGGTGTTCGTGCCCTACGCGACGAGCAGCCTGCGCCTGTCGGGCCAGCGCTTCCTGCGCAACGTGACGGTGGCAGTGGACGACGTCTCGCGCATCGACGCCACGCAGGCCGACGTGGAACGGCTGCTGCTGGAGCGCCACGGCGTGGTCGATTTCCAGATCCGCAACATGGCCTCGATCCTGGAGGCCAGCGCGCAGACGCAGAACACCATGACCATCCTGCTGGGCTCGATCGCCGCGATCTCGCTGCTGGTCGGCGGCATCGGCGTGATGAACATCATGCTGGTGTCGGTGACCGAGCGCACGCGCGAGATCGGCATCCGCATGGCCACCGGCGCGCGCGAGCGCAACATCCTGCAGCAGTTCCTGATCGAGGCGGTGGTGGTCTCGGCGCTGGGCGGCGCCATCGGCGTGGTCGGCGGCCTGGTGACGGCGGCGGTCATCGAGGCCCTGGGCACGCCGATCCGGTATTCGCCGGCCCCGGTGCTGCTGGCCTTCGGCTGCGCCTTCGCCACCGGCCTGGTGTTCGGCTGGCTGCCGGCGCGCAAGGCGGCGCGGCTCGATCCGGTGGTGGCCCTGTCTTCCGAATGAAAGCGCTCTCCATGACTGCCCTGCCCTTCCCGCGCGGTGCCGCCGCCGTGCTGCTGACGCTGCTGGCCGCCGGCTGCGCCATGCCGCCGGCGCAGCCGCCGCGCCAGGCGCCGGTGCTGCCGGCCGGCTTTTCCGAGGCGCCGGCCGGCGTGCAGGCGCTGCAGCCGGACTGGTGGAACACCTTCGACGCGCCAGAGCTGGCGGTGCTGATCGACGAGGCGCTGGCCGGCAGCGCGGACCTGGCGATCGCGGCCGAGCGCGTGCGCCAGGCGGAGCTGGCGGTACGCAGCGCCGGCGCCTCGCTGTTCCCCGCGCTGTCCGGCGGCGCCAGCACGGGCGAGCGCTACAGCGATCCCCCGGGCAGCGGCGGCAGCAGCGCGGGCAGCAGCGGCCTGTCGCTGTCGGCCAGCTACGAGATCGACCTGTGGGGCCGGCTCGCGGCCGGCGTGGACAGCGCCCGGGCGTCGCTGGCGGCCAGCCGCTACGACGAGCAAAGCGCCCGCCTGTCGGTCACGAGCGCCGTGGCCAACGCCTATTTCCAGGTGCTGGCGCTGCGCGTGCGGCTGGCCATCGCGCAGGAGAACCTGGCGATCGCCGAGCGCGTGTTCAAGGTCGTGCAGGCGCGCTACGACAACGGCGCGGCCTCGGCGCTGGACCTGTCGCGCCAGCAGACCACGGTGCTGAGCCAGCGCGCGGCCATCGAGCCGCTGCAGGTACAGCAGCGCCAGACGCTGACGGCGCTGGCGCTGCTGCTGGGCCGCGCGCCGCAGGGCTTCGCCGTCGCCGGCATGCCGCTGGACGCGTTGAGCGTGCCGGCCGTGGCGCCCGGCCTGCCGTCCGAACTGCTGCTGCGCCGGCCCGACCTGGCCGCCGCGGAGGCCGCGCTGCAGGCGGCCGACGCCAACGTGGCCGCCGCGCGCGCGGCGCTGCTGCCCAGCATCCAGCTGTCGGGCTCGGCCGGCCTGGCCAGCACGGCGCTGCTGTCGCTGGCCAACCCGACCTTCAGCCTGGGACTCACCGGCTCCATCGCGCAGACGCTGTTCGACGGCGGCCGGCTGCGCAACCAGGTGCTGACCAGCGAATCGCAGCGGCGCGTGCTGGTCGAGAGCTACCGCGCGGCCATCCACGCCGCGCTGAAGGAGGTCGAGGACAGCCTGTCCAGCATCGCCCGCAACCGCCACCAGGAACAGGCGCAGCAGGCGATCCGCGACGAGGCCCGGCGCTCGCTGCAGCTGGCCGAGCTGCGCTACCGCGAGGGCGTGGACGACCTGCTGAGCATGCTGGACGCCCAGCGCACGCTGTTCTCGGCGCAGGACAGCCTGGCGCAGCAGCGGCTGGCGCGGCTGACATCGGCCGTGGACCTCTACAAGGCGCTGGGCGGAGGCTGGATGCGGCCCGACTCCTGAGAAGGGGTGAACGAACCGCGCTCACCCACGCGCGGCCCGATGACCGCCTGCTTCTCGCACCACGCGTGCTCCACGGGCCTCGCCCTGTGGGCCGGGATGCGCCAGGCCGCATGCGGGCGTTGCAGTCCTCGCCCTGGCAGTCCTCGCCCTGGCATCAGCCAGGGCGGCGGCTTGCGCCTACGCCCGCGGCCAGCCGCATCCCGTCGGGGATGCGATCGATTCATCCACGCCTTCTGAGTGGGTTCGAGCCGGTTCGTTGCGATTACGCAACGGATCACTGGAATCATCTAATGAGAATAATTACCATCCGCCGGCCGAACGCCGCCGATGGCAGGCGGTCGCGCACGCCCTAGCCCGCCACCGCTCTCCCGGCCTGCTTCCACGCCGCGCCGATCTGCGCCAGCCAGCCATGGACCCCCATGCAGATCCAACGGAGGGAGCACCCATGTCCTACATCAAGAGCCGCAAGCATCCGCGCGCCGGCAACGCCGCGGCCGCCACGCTGGTCGCCATCGCCCTGCCCGTCGCCGCCCAGACCACGCCCACCCAGAGCGCCGGAACGCTGCGCGAGGTCCAGGTCCAGGCCAGTCCGGACGACTACAAGCCCGAGCGGGCCAGTTCGCCCAAGTTCACCCAGCCGCTGGTAGACACGCCGCAGACCGTGACCGTCATCAAGAAGGAAGTGCTGCAGGACCAGGCCGCCACGACCTTGACCGACGCGCTGCGCAACACGCCCGGCATCACGCTGCAGATGGGCGAGAACGGCAACACCGCCACCGGCGATGCCGTGTTCATGCGCGGCTTCGACACGGCCGGCAGCATCTTCGTGGACGGCATCCGCGACGTGGGCAGCATCTCGCGCGACGTGTTCAACATCGAGCAGGTCGAGATCGTCAAGGGGCCGGCCGGCACCGACATCGGCCGCGGCTCGCCGACCGGCTACATCAACCTGCAGAGCAAGGTCCCGTTCGCCGAGAACGACGCCAACGCCTCGGTCAGCCTGGGCAGCGGCGACCACAAGCGCGCCACGCTGGACCTGAACCGCAAGCTGAACGAATCGGGCTCCGCCGCCGTGCGCCTGAACCTGATGGCGCAGGACAGCGGCGTCGTCGACCGCGACGAGGTCAAGAACAAGCGCTGGGGCTTCGCGCCCTCGCTGGCGCTGGGCCTGAACACGCCGACGCGGGCGTATTTCTCGTACCTGCACATGAACCAGCGCAACCGGCCGGACGGCGGCTACCCGACCCTCGGGCTGCCGGGCTACTACCTCAGCGCCATCGGCGGCAACGCCGCCCCGGTGGACAAGAGCAACTTCTACGGCTGGGCTTCCGACCACGACAACGTGGACGCCGACATGTTCACGGCGCGGGTCGAGCACGACCTGGCGCCCGGCGTCACGCTGCGCAACATCACGCGCTGGGGCCGCACCAAGCAGGACCAGGTGCTGACCGGCGTGTTCGGCAGCGGGATCGATCCGGTCGACCTCGCCGACCCGTCGACCTGGCTGATCCGCGTGCTGCCCCAGGGCAAGCTGCAGCGCAACGAGGTGCTCGCCAACCAGACCAACGTCACCGCGGACCTGACGCTGGGCGGGCTGCAGCACAGCTTCAGCGGCGGACTCGAACTGTCGCGGGAGAAGCAGTCGACGGGCAGCAGGGCGGCTCCCTCCGGCAACTACTGGGTCAACCTGTACCACCCGGACATCAACCGCCCCGCGGTGCCGGTGACCGCGACCGGCGCCCGCACCGCGGGCGAGGTCACGACCACCGCGCTGTACCTGTTCGACACCATCAAGCTCAGCCCGGCCTGGCAGATCAACGGCGGGCTGCGCTGGGAGCACTACCGCACCGAGTACCTGAGCCTGCCGGCGACCGGCAGCACGACCGCGGCGACCAGCCTGTCGGACTCCGACAACCTGTTCACCGGCAAGGTCGGCCTGGTCTACAAGCCCGCGCCGAACGGCAGCATCTATGCGGCGTACGCGACCTCGGCCAAGCCGCCCGGCAGTGACTTCGCGCTGTCCGGCACGGCCGGCAACTCCAACAATCCGAACATGGACCCGCAGAAGGCCCGGACCGTGGAACTGGGCACCAAGTGGGACGTGCTGGACAACCGCCTGGCGCTGACGGCGGCCCTGTTCCGCACCGAGAACACCAACGAGCTGGGCGTCGCCGACCCGGTGACCGGCGCCATCGACCAGTTCGGCAAGACCCGCGTGCAGGGCCTCGAACTCAGCGCGATCGGCGAGATCACCCCGGCCTGGCAGATCATCGCCGGCCTGGCCAGCACCAGCGCCAAGATCCTGGAAGGCTCGCGCACCGGCACCACCACCGGGGCCACGGTCCGCTACTCGCCCAAGCTGACGGCCACGCTGTGGTCGACCTACAAGCTGCCGTTCGGGCTGACCGTGGGCGGCGGCGCGCGCTACGTGGACACGCAGGCCCGCTCCACCACGACGGCGGCCGTCGCGTTCTTCCCCCAGATCCCGAGCTACACGGTGCTGGACGCGATGCTGGGCTACCAGGTCAACAAGAACCTGTCGCTGCAGCTGAACGTCTACAACCTGACCGACAAGTTCTACCTGGCGCGCGTGAACAACGCCGGCAACCGCGCCACGGTGGGCACGCCGCGCTCGGCGGTGCTGACGGCCAAGCTGCAGTTCTGACCGCAGGCGCCGCGCCATGCTGCTGCACGTCCCGCAAGTACTGCACGCGCAGGCCGTGCGCGACATGCGCGCGGCGCTGGACGCCGCCGACTGGGTGGACGGCCGCGCGACGGCCGGCGCCCAGGGTGCCGGCGTCAAGCACAACCAGCAGCTGGCGGCCGACAGCCCGCTGGCGCGCACGCTGGGGCGGCAGGTGCTGCAGGCGCTGGCGCGCAGCAGCCTGTTCCGCGCGGCGGCCCTGCCCCAGCGCTTCGTGCCGCCGCTGTTCAACCGCTACCAGGGCGGCGGCCGCTACGGCATGCACGTGGACGGCGCGGTCCAGGTGCTGCCCGACGGCGAGAACCTACGCACCGATCTGTCCTGCACGCTGTTCCTGACCGACCCGCAGGACTACGACGGCGGCGAACTGGTGGTCGCCGACACCTACGGCACGCACGAGGTGAAGCTGCCGGCCGGCGACCTGATCCTGTACCCGTCCACCAGCCTGCACCGCGTGGAGCCGGTCACGCGCGGCGCCCGCGTCAGCTGCTTCTTCTGGCTGCAGAGCATGGTGCGGGACGACGGCCAGCGCAGCATGCTGCTCGAACTCGACCAGGCCCTCCAGAAGCTGCGCGCGCGCCACGGCGACTCCGAAGAAATCCTCGCGCTGACGGCCCTCTACCACAATCTGCTCCGGGCCTGGGCGCTCACCTGAAGTCCCCCACCGGCGAGAAAGGCCGCCGGCGTGTCGGACATTGTTGATGAATGCGAGGAGTTCGTATTTATAATCGACCCCCTCAAGCCCTCCATCAGCAGCCAGCCCCCACCCACCTTCGCCACCATGATCGTCTGCGTGTGCAACCGGGTCTCCGACCGTGAAATCGTCCGCCATGTGCGGGCCGGTCTGAGCTTCGACGACATCCAGCTCGAGCTGGGTGTGGCCACGCAATGCGGCCGGTGCGAAGGGTGCGCGCGCGATGTCGTCGAACAGTGCAGTCGCCTGCACCCGGTCGCGGCACTGCACAGCGCCATCGGACCGGATGACCGCGGCCTCGACGCCCCGATCCCCCAGCACGCCAGCGGCATCCAGGAAAGCATGGCATGGAACTCCTCTCGCTCGGCGGCAGCCTGATCCTCGTGGTCGGGTCGGCCTGGTGGATCTTTCGGAGCTAGGTCCGCCCCGCCCTGATGCTCGCCCCGAGGCGCCCGCGTGGCGCCCGCTTCGGTATTTGCCTCCTCATCCATGGCCTCCAGCACCTATCCACCCCCCAGTGGCCTGAGCCGCAACACTGTCATCGTCGGCAGCGTGATCGCCTTGCACGCGGCCGCGCTGTGGGCGCTCCAGAACGGCCTGCTCCAGCGCGCCGTCGAAGTGATCGTCCCGGTCGAGATCCTGTCGCAGTTCGTCGAGCCGCCCCGGCCGACGCCGCCTCCACCGCCGCCCGTCCCCGCGCCGCCGCAGCAGCAGGTCAAGAAGCCGGAAGTCAGGCCCAAGCCGCCCAAGCTGCCGCCCGCGCCGCAGCCGATGGCGATCAAGGACCCGACGCCGGCACCCGCGGCGCCCGTCGGCGTGGTCGAACCGCCGGCGCCGCTGCCGCCGATCGAGCAGCCGGTGGCGCCAGCCCCCCCTGCCCCGCCGCCGCCGGCACCGCCGGCGCCGCCGCAGATCCAGATGCCGTCCAGCAGCGCCAGCTACCTGCAGAACCCGAGCCCGGTCTACCCGGCCATCAGCCGCCGCCTCGGCGAGCAGGGCAAGGTCATCGTGCGCGTGCTGATCGGCACCAACGGCCAGCCCGAGCGCGCCGAGGTCAAGCGCTCCAGCGGCTTCGAGCGGCTGGACCGCGCGGCCCTCGACTACGTGATGAAGTGCCGCTACGTGCCCGGCAAGGTCAACGGGGTGGTCCAGGCCATGTGGTACGAGGCCCCGGTCAACTACGTTCTCGAATAACGCTTTTTTTCTATTTCTGGGAGTAACGCATGGATACGCATTTCGGCCTCGCCAACGTCTGGCACCAGGGGGACATCGTGACCAGGGCGGTGGCGGTGCTGCTGCTCGGCATGTCGCTGGCCTCGTGGATCGTGATTCTGATCAAGGCGCTGGACATCGTCCGCTACAAGAAGATGGCCCGCCGGGCCGAGGGCTTCTGGCACAGCGAGGACTTCGCGACTGGCCTGTCCAAGCTCGGCAAGGACCCGTCCAACCCGTTCCTGCGCCTGGCCGAGGAAGGCCGCGAGGCCACCGCCCACCATCGCAACACCAAGGCGCATCTGCACGACAGCCTGGACATCAGCGACTGGATCACGCGCGCGCTGCGCAACAGCATCGATGCCTCGAGCGCCCGCATGCAGTCGGGCCTGGCGATCCTGGCGTCGGTGGGCTCCACGGCGCCGTTCGTGGGCCTGTTCGGCACGGTGTGGGGCATCTACCACGCGCTGGTGGCGATCGGCATGTCGGGCCAGTCCACGATCGACAAGGTCGCGGGCCCGATCGGCGAGGCCCTGATCATGACCGCGCTGGGCCTGGCCGTGGCCATTCCGGCCGTGCTCGGCTACAACGCGCTGGTGCGCGGCAACAAGTACGTGCTGAACAAGCTCAACAGCTTCGCGCACGAGATGCATGCCTACTTCGTGACGGGCGCGCGCGTGCAGTCCGGGCAGTCCGCGACGATCGTGGCGATGAAGAAGGGAAGCTGAAATGGCCTTCGGCACCCAGGACGATACCGACGATGTGATGAACGAGATCAACATGACGCCCCTGGTGGACGTCATGCTGGTGCTGCTGATCATCTTCATCATCACGATCCCGGTCATGAAGCACGCCGTCAACATCGACCTGCCGCGTGCCACCAGCGACCCGGAGGATGCGAAGCCCGAGACCATCCGCCTGTCGGTGGCGGCCGACGGCGGCTACTACTGGAACGAGACCCGCATCACGGACGAGGAACTGCTGCCGCGCCTGCAGGCCGAGGGCGCGCGCGAGCCGCAGCCCGAGCTGCACATCCGCGGCGACCGCGAGGTCCGCTACGAACGCGTGGCCCAGGCCATGTCCGCCGCCCGCCAGGCCGGCGTGCGCAAGATCGGCTTCATCACCGAGCCACAACCCTGACCGTGGAGGGGGCATAAAAAATTTTTTGCCCCTTCTCTTGACTTTTAATTGCGAATCGTTATCATTCATACATCGCAAGTTGATCAAGGACCCCGCACCATGCACGCTGCCACCTCGACCCTGATGCCTGCCGGCCCTGCCATGCAACGCTTCTCGACGGCCGACATGCAGCGCCTCGGCGCGGCGAACGGGCTATCGCTGGAAAGCCATGAACTGCTGCGCGGCCACAAGGCCGTGGAGATCAAGCACAACGGCGCGGTCTACCGCCTGCAGACCACCAAGCTGGGCAAGCTGATCCTGACCAAATAGGTTTCATCGTGGGGCGACTCCAAGACTGATCTCAGTCTCCAAGGGTCGTTTTTGCTAGCCAACGGGCTTGCCCGACTAGCCAAGCACTTTTTTCCCACGCCAGAACGACAAAGCCGGCCACCTTGGGCCGGCTTTGTGCTTTCTGCGCGACGCAGACGGTTCTTACAGGCCGATCGCGGCGATGCCCGCGCGTGCGATCTGCGCGTCCTCGGTCGACTTGACGCCGCTGACGCCCACCGCGCCGATGCACTGGCCGTCCTTGATGATCGGCACCCCGCCTTCCAGCAGGCCCTGGATCTCCGGGGCGCTCAGGAAGGCGGTGCGGCCGCCGTTGACCATGTCCTCGTAGCCCTTGCTCTCGCGCCGCCCCAGGGCAGCCGTATGGGCCTTGGCCGGTGCGATGTGGGCCGACACCGGGGCCGCACCGTCCAGGCGCTGCAGCCACAGCAGGTGGCCGCCGTCGTCGACGATGGCGATGGTCACGGCCCAGTTGTTCTTCTGGGCTTCGGCCTCGGCGGCGGCGGCGATGGCCTTGAGGTCGGACAGTTCGAGGAAGGATTTGGTCTTCATGGTGCGGTAGCGGTCGAAAAGCCGAGAGCATAAACAAACAAAAGCTCCGCGCGCGGCGCCCCGGCCACCCTCCGTTGCGCCAATAGACACCGCCACGGGACTGGAATTGCGGCCGGCCACTTGAATCTGCCTAGAATTTCCGCATCTGTCCCCCTGGCAACGCAGGAGTCCACCGCATGAACCATCCCGTACGCACCATCGACGCCGCCGGCTACGGCGGCTACGCCGTATCGCAGGAGCAGCGCAACAAGGTATTGCGCAACACCTACTGGCTGCTGGCACTGAGCCTGCTGCCGACGGTGCTGGGCGCATGGATCGGCGTGTCCACCGGCATCACCGCCGCACTGGCGGGCGGGACCGGCCTCCTGGTGTTCCTGGCCGGCGCGTTCGGCTTCATGTTCGCGATCGAGAAGACCAAGAACTCCTCGGCCGGCGTCGCCGTGCTGCTGGGCTTCACGTTCTTCATGGGCCTGATGCTGTCGCGCCTGATCGCGGCCGTGCTGGGCCTGCAGAACGGTGCCGAACTGATCATGACGGCCTTCGGCGGCACGGCCGGCGTGTTCCTGGCCATGGCCGGCATGGCGACGGTGGTCAAGCGCGACCTGTCTGGCCTGGGCAAGTGGCTGTTCGTCGGCGCCATCGTGCTGCTGGTGGGCGGCATCGTCAACGTGTTCGTCGGCTCCACGGCCGGCATGATGGCCCTGTCGGTGGCGGCGATCGGCATCTTCAGCGCCTTCATGCTGTACGACCTCAAGCGCATCATGGACGGCGGCGAGACCAACTACATCAGTGCCACGCTGGCCTTGTACCTGGACCTGTTCAACGTGTTCCAGAGCCTGCTGGCCCTGCTGGGCATCCTGGGCGGCGAGCGCGACTGAGCGGACATTCCGCCCTTCCCTGCCAAGGCCCCGCATGCGGGGCTTTTTTACGTGCGCCGAACCTCCCGGCGCGCCTTCAGCCGGCGTACTCGAACTGCGCCATGCTCTCCACGTGGGCCGTGTGGGGGAACATGTTGACCGCCCCCGCCGCCACGCAGCGGTAGCCGGCCTCGTGCACCAGCACGCCGGCGTCGCGCGCCAGCGTGGCGGGGTTGCAGCTCACGTAGACGATGCGCCGCGGCGGCGCCCAGCCCGGCACCGGCGCACGGCACAGCCCGGCCAGCGCCTGCACCAGCGCGTGCGCGCCCTCGCGCGGCGGATCGACCAGCCACTTCTCGGCCGCACCGTCGGCCGCCAGTTGCTCGGGCGTCATCTCGAACAGGTTGCGCGCCACGAAGCGCGTCGGCGCCAGCGGTCCGAAGACGCCGCGCGCACCGGCGTTGAGCCGGTAGTTCTGGCGCGAGCGCTCGACCAGCGCCTCGCTGCCCTCCACGCCCAGCACCTCGCGCGCACGCGTGGCCAGCGGCAGGCTGAAGTTGCCCAGGCCGCAGAACCAGTCGATCGCGCGCTCGTGCGGCTGCACGTCGAGCAGGCCCAGGGCGCGCTGCACCAACACGCGGTTGATGTGGGCGTTGACCTGGGTGAAGTCGGTCGGCCGGAAGGGCATCACGATGCCGAACTCGGGCAGCCGGTACGACAGCGGGATGGCCGCCGCCTCGTCCAGCAGATGCACCGAATCCGGCCCCTTGGGCTGCAGCCACCACTGGACGCCATGAACCTGGGCGAACGCGCGCAGGCGCTGCAGGTCGGCCGCGCCGAGCGGCTCCATGTGGCGCAGCACCAGCGCGGTCACGCCGTCGCCCACGGCCAGCTCGATCTGCGGCAGCGTCTGGCACGCCTCCATCGCGCCGATCAGCGCCCGCAGGGGCAGCAGCAGCGCACTGACGTGCGGCGGCAGCACGTGGCACTCGCGCATGTCGGCGACGTAGCGGCTCCGGCGCTCGTGGAAGCCGACCAGCACCTCGCCCTTCTTGTGCACGTAGCGCACCGACAGGCGGCCGCGGTCGCGGTAGCCCCAGGCCGGCCCTTCGATCGGCCGCAGCATCCGCTCCGGACGCACGCGGCCGAGGCGCGACAGGTTGTCCTCCAGCACGCGCTGCTTGACGGCCACCTGCGCGGCCGGGTGCAGGTGCTGCATCTTGCAGCCGCCGCAGGCGCCTTCGTGCAAGCCGAAGTGCGGGCAGGCGGGCCGCACGCGCTGCGAGGACTCGCGCAGCACGGCGGTCAGCGTGGCCTGCTCGAACTGGTGCTTGCGGCGGTACACGCTGGCCGTCACGCGCTCGGACGGCAGGGCGCCCTCGATGAACACCACCTTGCCGTCCTCGCGCCGGGCGACGCCCTGGGCTTCCAGGTCCAGCGCGTCCACCTCCAGCTCGGCGCTGGCGGACGGCTCGGGGGCGCCGGCGGGGGTCTTGCGACGCGTGTTCTCGTGGGCTCGGGACATGGCCCGGATTGTCTCAGCAGGCGAAGGGGCAGCCCCGCTGCGCAGCGGACACCCAGCGCATCCGCCCCTCCGGGCGCCACCAGCGTCGGCGGGGCCGCGGCTACAGCAGCGCGTCCTTGTCGACGCCGTGGCGGCCCAGCAGCAGCTTGAGCTTGCGCAGCGCCTCGTTCTGGATCTGCCGCACGCGTTCGCGCGTCAGGTGCAGGCGCTCGCTCAGCGTGTCCAGCGTTTCCGGCTCGCGGTCGTGCAGGCCGAAGCGGCCATCCAGCACCTCGCGCTCGCGCGGCGACAGCGCGCCGGTCCAGGTCTCCAGCAGCTGCTCGACCTCGCGCGCATGCATCACGCTGGACGGATCAACGGCCTGCTCGTCGGTCAGCAGGTCGGCCAGGGTGCCGCTCTCCTCCGTGCGGTCCAGCGCGGCATCCAGCGAGCGCGGCGTCTCGGCCAGCGCCAGCAGGTCGGCGACCTCCTGCACCTCGCGGCCCAGCAGCGCGGCCACGTCGTCCACGCGCACGCCGTCGGGCCGCGTGGCCTGCAGGGACGCGTCGTTCTCCAGCATGCGGCGCGCGCGCAGCACCTGCTGCAGCTCGCGCACCACGTGCACCGGCAGCCGGACCACGCGGCCCTGCTGCACCACGGCACGTTCGACCGACTGGCGGATCCACCAGGTCGCATAGGTCGAGAAGCGGAA
Organism: Pseudorhodoferax sp.; assembly: GCF_047601025.1. Lineage (NCBI taxonomy): Bacteria > Pseudomonadati > Pseudomonadota > Betaproteobacteria > Burkholderiales > Comamonadaceae > Pseudorhodoferax > Pseudorhodoferax sp. The sequence goes on along the minus strand of NZ_JASGJZ010000001.1, from coordinate 2,627,207 downwards.
GCCCCGCTCGGGCTCGAACTTGTCGATCGCGTGCATCAGGCCCAGGTTGCCTTCCTCGATCAGGTCGCTCATCGGCACGCCCCGGCCCAGGTAGTTCTTGGCGATGCTGACGACCAGGCGCAGGTTGTGCTCGATCATCGACTGCCGCGCCGCGAAGTCGCCGGCGCGTGCGCGCGAGGCCACCTCGAACTCCTCCTCGGGCGTGAACAGCGCGGTGCGCCGCACGTCGCGCAGGTACAGCGTCAGGATGTCGCCCGACTCGCCTTCCAGCGGCACGCCGTCGAGCAGGCCCTCGCGGGCGCCGGGCGGCGGCGCCTCGGCGGCCGGTCCGGTGCCGTGGTGCTGCGACGCATCCGGCTCGGGGGAAGGGCTGGATGCGTCGCGCTTCTTCATGGCGCGGGGCGCGGCGGCAGGTACTTCAGCGGATCGACGGGCTTGCCCTGCCGCCGGATCTCGAAGTGCAGCTTCACGCGGTCGGCGTCGCTGCTGCCCATCTCGGCCACCTTCTGCCCCTTGCGCACGGTCTGGTCTTCCTTGACCAGCAGCGTCTGGTTGTGGGCGTAGGCCGTCAGGTAGGTATTGTTGTGCTTCAGGATGATCAGGTTGCCGTAGCCGCGCAGGCCGGCGCCGGCATAGACGACCTTGCCGTCGGCCGCGGCCAGCACCGCATCGCCAGCGCGGCCGGCCAGGTCCACGCCCTTGTTCTTGGCTTCGTCGAAACCGCCGATCAGCGAACCGCCGGCCGGCCAGATGAAGGCCATCTGCTGGTCGCCGCCCTCGTTGCCGCCGACGGCCGCCGGCGCCACGGCGACGGTGGTGGGCGCGGCAGGTGCCGGCGCCGGGGCGGGCGCGGCCGCCGGGGCGCTGGCAGCGGCCTGGGCGCTGGCGGCCGGCCGGGACGCCGCAGCCGCCGGCGCGAGCGGCGCACCCTGGGCCGCGCCGGACGAGGCGACCGGGCGCGTCACCACGCCCGCCTCCGCGGATGCGGCGGGTGCCGATGCATGGGCCGTGGGCGGCGCCACGCGCAGCACCTGGCCAACCTCGATCAGGTTCGGATTCTCGATGCCGTTCCAGCGCGCGACGTCGCGCCAGTTCTGCCCCGTCTCCAGGCCGACACGGATCAGCGTGTCGCCGGGCTTGACGGTGTAGTAGCCGGGCTTGCCGGCGTTGGGGTCCGCAGGGGGCGCCGCCGCCTCCACCGGAGCCGGACTGGCGACGCTCGGCGGCGCCGCGCTTGCGGATGCCGCGGTACCGCGGTTCTCCACGGGTGCGCCACGCACGGGCACATTGCGGGTCGCGCACGCACTCAAGGCCAGCACCGCGACCAGTGCCATCACTTCGTACGACCGCCGCGCCTTCACACCAACCATCAACACGCTCCCTGTCAACCGACGCCGGATTTTAAGGGGACGAAGTGCACGGCCTCGAGCCACTGCTGGCGCGGCCCCTGGGGCGTCCGGTCGACCACGACCAAGGCCTGCCGGCCATGGGCACCGAGGATGGGCGCCACCAGCCGTCCGCCCACCGCCAGTTGGTCCAGCCACGCGGGTGGCACGGCCTCGCCGCCGGCGGCGGCAATGATGGCTGCATAGGGCGCCCCCTTGGCATAGCCGGCCATGCCGTCGCCGAACAGCAGGTGCACGTTGGCCAGGCGCAACGGCCGCAGGTTCTCGCGCGCCTTCTCGTGCAGCCCGCGCAGCCGCTCGATGCTGTAGACCTCGCGCGCCAGCAGCGACAGCACGGCGGCCTGGTAGCCGCAGCCGGTGCCGATCTCCAGCACGCGGCCGGGCTTGCCCGCGGCCGCCAGCTCACTGTCCAGCACCAGCTCGCACATGCGTGCGACGACGGTGGGCTTGGAGATCGTCTGGCCCAGGCCGATCGGCAGGCTGGTGTCCTCGTAGGCCTGCGTCACGAGCGCGCTGTCGACGAAGCGGTCGCGCTCGACCCGCTCCATCGCGGCCAGCACGGCCTGCGACTGGATGCCGGCCTCGGCCAGCCGGCGCACCATGCGCGCACGCCGCGCCCCCGAGTCGGGCCGCGCCGTGGCGTGCGCCGGCGCCGCGGTGGCGGCCGGCCTGGCGGCGGGCGGCCGCGCCGGGCCGGTGCCCAGGCGCGCAGGAAAGCCCGGACGCGTCGCCATCAGCCGACCGATGCGCCGGCGGCCGACACGCCGGCCAGCACGTGCGCCCACTGCTGCAGCCGCGGATGGTCGGTCAGGTCCACCTGCAGCGGCGTGATGGCCACGTGGCCCTGCTCCGTGGCATGGAAATCGGTGCCCTCCGCGCCATCCTTGGCCGCGCCGGCGCCACCGATCCAGTACATGGTCTCGCCGCGCGGACTGTCCATGGTGATCACGCGCTCGGCCGCGTGGCGCCGGCCCAGCCGGCACACCCTGGCCGGCTTGAGCTCGGCCAGCGGCCGGTTCGGGATGTTGACGTTCAGCAGCCAGGGCGCGTCGCCGACCGCATGGGCCTGCATCAGCTGCAGCACCAGCGCACGCGCCGTCGCGCCGGCCGCGTCCAGGTGCTGCCAGCCCTTCTCGGTCTGCGAGAACGCGATGGCCGGCACGCCGAACAGGTAGGCCTCCATCGCGGCGCCGACGGTGCCGGAGTAGATCGTGTCGTCGCCCATGTTGGCGCCGTTGTTGATGCCCGAGACCACCAGGTCGGGCCGGTAGCCGAGCAGGCCCGTCAGCGCGATGTGCATGCAGTCGGCCGGCGTGCCGTTGACGTAGCGAAAGCCGTTGGCGCCCTGGTGCACGTACAGCGGCGCATGGAGCGTCAGCGCATTGGACTTGGCGCTGTTGTTCTGCTCGGGCGCGATGACTTCGACCTCGGCGACGTCCTTCAGCGCCTGGTGCAGCGCGGCAATGCCCGGCGCCTGGTACCCGTCGTCGTTGCAGATCAGGATCTTCATGGACTCGGCTCTCGCATTCGCGCGGATTGTAGGGGCCGCCTGTGCGACGAATCGGCCATCCTGCGCCCCTATCATGGGCTGCCTGGAACACTGGCAAGGAGACACGAGATGCATGCATGGCTGTGCGAGAACCCCGTGGGCGTGGACGCGCTGGTCTGGAAGGAGCTGCCGACGCCCGAACCCGGCCCGGGCCAGGTGCGCGTGCGCATCCATGCCGCCAGCCTGAACTTTCCCGACCTGCTGGTCGTGCAGAACAAGTACCAGACGAAGCCCGACCTGCCGTTCGTGCCGGGCATGGAGTACGCCGGCGTGGTCGAGGCCGTGGGCGAAGGCGTCCGCCAGCTCTCGCCCGGCCAGAACGTGGCCTGCCTGGCCGGCACCGGCGGCTTCGCCACGCACGCGCTGGCACCGGCGGCGCAGTGCATGCCGCTGCCGGCGGGCTTTCCGCACATGGATGCGGCCGCCTTCATCCTGACCTACACGACCTCGCACCATGCCCTGGTGGACCGCGCCCGCCTCGCGCCCGGCGAGACGGTGCTGGTGCTCGGCGCGGCCGGCGGCGTGGGCACCGCGGCGATCCAGATCGCCAAGGCCGTGGGCGCGCGCGTGATCGCCGCCGCGTCGAGCCAGGAGAAGTGCACGCTGTGCCGCGCCATCGGCGCCGACGCCACGATCGACTACAGCCAGGAGACGGCCACCGGCGGCTGGCGGGACGCGATCAGGCGACTCACGGACGGCCAGGGCCCCGACGTGGTCTACGACCCGATCGGTGGCGAATTCGCCGAGCCCACCTTCCGCTCGATCGCCTGGCGCGGCCGCTACCTCGTCGTGGGCTTCGCCTCGGGGCCGATCCCCTCGCTGCCGCTGAACCTGGCGCTGCTCAAGGGCGCGTCCATCGTCGGTGTGTCCTGGGGCGGCTTCTCCAGGCGGGAGCCCGAGGCCAACGCCGCCGCGCTGGCCGAACTGGCGCAGTGGTACGCACAGGGCCGGATCAAACCGGTGATCGACCGCACCATGCCGATGGCCGAACTGAAGGCCGCCTACGCCCGCATGGGCGCGCGCGCCATCCAGGGCAAGCTGGTGCTGGTGAATCCCTGAGCCCGGGCTCGGCTGGCGCTGGCATGCCGCGCTGCGGCGCACGCCAGGCTCCGGCCCCGTCACGCCTTGCGCATCCTCGAACGACGGATGGCTTCGTTGATCTCGGCGATCGAGCGCTCGATCGCCGCGTCGTCGAGTTCCTGCGCCGGCGCCTGGGCGTCCAGCGACTGGACGGTGGCGGCGAAGCGGGCGGTGTCGGCATGCTCGATGCCCAGCGTAGAGACGAAGCTGCCCGTGCCGTCCCATTCCACGCCCAGCGCGGTCACGTTGTCGCTGGCGCCGCCGGCCTCGCGCAAGGCCTGCTCGACCAGCTCGGGCACGGCGTGCTGGACGGCCTGCTGGCTGAGGCCGCGCACGATCACGTCCTCGGCCAGGCTGCCCCACAGGCCGTCGGAGCACAGCAGGAGCTTGTCGCCCTGGTGCAGGGCCACGGGCCCGGCCACGTGATAGACCGGCAGGGCCGGCGAGCCCAGGCAGGTGAACAGCATGTTGCGGGATATGCGGCCGGTCTGCGCGTCGTCCGGCGGCAGCTGCTCCGCATAGGAATGGTCGCGCGTGCGCATCATCAGCGCGCCGCCGCGCACGAGGTACAGGCGGGAATCGCCGCAATGCACCCAGTGCGCGGTGTCGTCCTGCAGCACCGCCGCCACCAGCGTGGTGCGCGGCGTGTCGGCCATGCCGCGCTCGGCCCCGTGGCGCAGGATGCGGCGGTGCGCGGCCAGCAGCGCGTGCACCAGGAAGTCGGGGGCCCGCGGCAGCCGCGGCGTCGCCTGCTGCCGGTACAGGGCCGACACGGTCTCCAGCGCCAGCTGCGCCGCGACGTCGCCCTCCGGATGGCCGCCCATGCCGTCGGCCAGCACGAACAGCGCGGACTCGCGCGTGTAGCTGTACCCCATCCGGTCCTCGTTCCTGGCCCGCCCTCCGCGCCGGCTGACCTGGAACACCGAGAACCTCATCGGGACGTCTTGTCCGCCGAACCGGCGGACGTCATCGGGCGCGTGGCCTTCTTGGAATCGGACACCAGCGTGTCGAACTGCAGGCGGATCTTCTCGCCGACCGACAGCTTGGTGTAGCGGCGCTCGCCCTCGCGGCTGAGCTCCTTCTGCAGCGCGAACACCGACTGCGGGCGCGACAGCGGGTCGAGCGCCATGCACCACTCGACGACCTCGATCAGGTTGTCCGAGTACACCCCGCGCAGCCGCGACAGCGACAGCGCGAGGCGGTCCTTGTCGAGCCGCTGCGGCGCCTCGGCCGGCGGATAGCCCAGCATGCAGGCGTAGATGCAGCCGCCGATCGCGTAGATGTCGGTCCAGGGCCCCATGGTCGCGTCGCGCCGGTACATCTCGGGCGCGGCGAAGCCCGGCGTGTACATCGGGCGCACGAAGTTGCCCTCCTTGTTCAGCACTTCGCGCGCGGCACCGAAATCGATCAGCACGGCCTTGTCGTCGTCGGTGATGAAGATGTTGGCCGGCTTGATGTCCAGGTGCAGCATCTTGTGCTGGTGCACGATGCGCAGGCCGCGCAGCACCTCGTCGAACAGCGAGCGGATCGTCGACTCGCGGAACACCTTCTGGCGCCGCAGCTCGCGCGAGGTGATGATGAAGTCCTGCAGGGTCGCGCCCTCCAGATAGTTCATCACCATGTAGACGGTCTCGTTCTCGCGGAAAAAATTCAGCACGCTGACGACGGACGGATGCGAGATCTGCGCCAGCGAGCGCCCCTCCTCGAAAAAGCTCTTGAGGCCCAGGCGGTACAGCGAGAGCTTGTCCGGTGGCACCCGGGGCAGCAGGTCGCCGGCCTCGCGCGAAGCCAGCGAAGAAGGAAGGTATTCCTTGAGGGCCACCTGGCTGCCATCGCGGTCGGTCGCGAGGTAGACCATGCCGAAGCCACCGGAAGACAGGCGCCGCACGATGCGGTAGCCCCCGACAATGGTGTCGGGCTGCAAAGGCGCCGGCTTGGTTTTGCTCATGGTCCTGGCTGAATCCCCGTGAGTGGCGGAAGCCGTTATTCTCTGGCCCTCGCAAACGACCAGCACCTTCTCATGGCAGTTTACAGCATGACCGGCTACGCCAGCGCCCAGCAAAGTGGCGCCGGCGCCCCCGCGGACCAGGACGGCAAGGCCACGCCGGCAGGTCGCCTCGCCATCGAGCTGCGCTCGGTCAACAGCCGCTTTCTGGATCTCGCCTTCCGCCTGCCGGACGAACTGCGGCAGCACGAGCCGGCGCTGCGCGAACTGCTGGCGGCCAGGCTCAAGCGCGGCAAGGTCGAGCTGCGCGCGGCCATCGGCCAGCCCGACGCCACCGGCGTGCCCGAGCCCACGCCGCGCCTGCTGCAACGCCTCAATGCCGTGCAGGACCAGGTGCGCGCCTGGCTGCCGGGCGCGCCGCTGCTGTCGGTGGCAGAAGTCGTCCGCCTGGCCGCCGGCGAACAGCAGCCCGCCGGCGACTTCCGCGAGGCGGTGCTCCCGCTGGCCGAGAAGGCGCTGGAGGAACTGGTCGCCGCGCGTCAACGCGAAGGTGCGCGGCTGGCCGCGATGCTGGCCGAACGGCTCGGCCAGTTGCGTGCGCTGGCCGGGCAGGCGTCGCCACTGGTGCCGCAGCTGGTGGAGCAGCAGCGCCAGCGGTTCCTGGAGCGCTGGAAGGAAGCCATGGCACTGGCCGACGGCGCCACGCCGCCCGAGGCCGCACAGGACCGCGCCCTGACCGAAGCGACCGCCTTCGCGATCCGCATCGACGTGGCCGAGGAACTGACGCGGCTGAACGCGCACCTGGACGAGATCGAGCGCCTGCTCCAGCACGGCGGCGAACTCGGCAAACGGCTGGACTTCCTGATCCAGGAACTGCACCGCGAGGCCAACACCCTGGGCTCCAAGTCCGCCGCGCTGGACCTCACGCACATCTCGGTCGACATGAAGGTGCTGATCGAGCAGATGCGGGAGCAGGTGCAGAATCTCGAATGAAACTTCAGGAAGGTACATTCCTTCCTGAAGTGCCTTGGAGCTTCATACCAGTCGATTCGCGACCACCACCGCACCGAAGCAACAGCCAACGTTGCGAAGGATTCGCCGTGCAATGCGCCGCCTGCCCGGCACAGGCGATCAGATTGCGTCCCCCGCCCACGCCACGCGTTCGGGATGCGTGTAGACGCTCAGCTCGTCGCCGCGCGCGAATCCGATCAAGGTCAGGTTCGCGTCCTGCGCCAGGTCGACGGCCAGGGCGGTGACGCCCGAGACGGCCGCCAGCAGCGCGCTGCCGGCGCGCACGGTCTTGCCGGCCATCTCGTAGCTGGCGCGGCTGGTCACGACGATGAAGCCGTCCTGCGCCGCCAGCCGCGCCGACAGCATGGCGCCGACCAGCTTGTCCAGCGCGTTGTGCCGGCCCACGTCCTCGCGCACCAGCAGCACCCGGCCGGCCACATCGGCGAAACCGGCCGCGTGCGTCGCGCCGGTCGCCGCGCGCAGTGGCTGCAGGCCGTCCAGCGCGTACATCGCGCGCGACACGGCCGCGGACGCGAAGCGTGCCTGGCTGTGCAGCGGCGCCGGGCGGCGCACGGCCTGCGGCAGGCTTTCGGCACCGCACAGGCCGCAGCCGGTGCGGCCGGCCAGGCTGCGGCGCCTGTCCTTGAGCCGCGCGAAGCAGCCGGCGGCGATCTCGATGCGCACCGTCAGGCCGCCGCAGCCCGCCGCGACCTCCAGGTCGCGCACGTCGGCGCGGCTGTCGACGATCTCCTCGGTCAGCGAGAAGCCGAGCGCGAAGTCCTCCAGGTCCAGCGGGGTGGCCAGCATCACGGCGTGCGAGATGCCGTTGTATTCCAGCGCGACGGGCACCTCGTCGGCCACGCAGTCGCTGGCGTGCAGCGGCGTCCCCCCGCCCCGTCCGCCGACCACGGCCACGCGGTGCGTGCCGGGGGGGATGTTCAACGGCGCGTCATGCGGCTTCATGCGCGCTAGTCTCGCATCACTGGCCGGTGACTGCAGCCGCAGCCACCGGCAGTGCCCGCCCGGCCGGCCGGCGCTCCTGAAGCCCGCCGGCGCCGCAGTGGCTCAGGTGTCCTTCGACACCGTGATCGTCGGGAACTTCGAGGAGAAGTCCTTGTTCTTCTGCGCGATCGCCACCGCCACCCGGCGCGCCACGGCCTTGTAGACCGCGGCCAGCTCGCTGTCGGGCTCGGCCACCACGGTGGGGCGGCCGCCGTCGGCCTGCTCGCGGATCGAGAGCGCCAGCGGCAACGCCCCCAGGTAGTCCAGCTTGAATTCCTCGGCCATGCGCTTGCCGCCGTCGGCGCCGAAGATGTGCTCGGCATGGCCGCAGCGGCTGCACACGTGCACCGCCATGTTCTCCACCAGTCCCAGGATCGGCACGCCGACCTTCTCGAACATGCGCACCGCCTTCTTGGCGTCGATCAGCGCGATGTCCTGGGGCGTGGTCACGATCACGGCGCCGGTCATCGGCACGCGCTGGGCCAGCGTCAGCTGGATGTCGCCGGTGCCGGGCGGCAGGTCGACCACGAGATAGTCCAGGTCCTTCCAGCGGGTCTGGCGCAGCAACTGCTCCAGCGCCTGGGTGGCCATGGGGCCGCGCCAGATCATGGCCTGGTCCTGCTCGACCAGGAAGCCGATCGACATGATCTGCACGCCGTGGCCGAGCAGCGGCTCCATGGTCTTGCCGTCGCCGCTCTCGGGCCGGCCGGAGACGCCCATCATCATGGGCTGGCTGGGGCCGTAGATGTCGGCGTCGAGCAGGCCGACCGTGGCACCCTCGGCCGCCAGCGCCAGCGCCAGGTTGGCCGAGGTGGTGCTCTTGCCCACGCCGCCCTTGCCCGAGGCCACGGCCACGATGTTCTTGACGCCCGGCAGCAGCTGCACGCCACGCTGCACCGCGTGCGCCGTCACGCGCGTCGCGACGTTGACGGACACGTTCTCCACCCCCGGCACGCCGCGCGCGGCAGCGATCAGCGCGCTGCGCAGCGCCGGGATCTGGCTCCTGGCCGGGTAGCCGAGCTCGACGTCGAACGCCACCTCGCCGCCCGACACGCTGAGGTTGCGCACCGCCTTGGCGGACACGAAATCCCGGCCCGTGTTGGGATCGACCACCTGTTCGAGCGCCTGCAGCAGCGCCTGCTCCGTCACCGACATCGCGTCATCACTCCTCTGGAGGGCGCCGAGTGTACCGATGGCCCCTCCGGGGCGCTGGCGCGCGTGCCACCTGTCCCCCACCACGCCCACGGCTTGCGGCACGCGGAGAGCGCCCTGTAAAGCGAGCGGGGCTTCGACCGCCCCCGTCCAGGCGCTGCGACGGCCATGGTGCCCGCCGCCACGCTCCGCGTCGCCGGGCATGCATGCGCCCCTGGCTATCCGCTCTCCATCATCCCCGGCAGGTGGCGGACCAGGAAATCGATCAGCAGGCGGGTGCGGCCGAGCACGTGCCTGTTCGGATACAGCACCCACAGGCCGGGCACCTCGCCGTCGGCGTAGACGCACGCGTACTGCGGCAGCAGGGGCACGAGGGCGCCGGCGGCCAGCTCCTCCCGGATCAGCGTGCGCGCGATCCGGGCGATGCCCACGGATTCGCGCGCCAGCGCCAGGAGCAAGGCGTAGTTGTCCACCTCGACGAAGGGCGTGATCTGCTGCGACACCAGGGAACGACCGCGCTGGAAGAACCAGTTGCGCGCTTCGTTGGCGGAATGGGTCAGGCAGCGGTGCCGGGCCAGGTCCTGCGGCGTGCCGGGTGTGCCATGCCGCTGCAGGTAGCGCGGCGTGGCGCACAGCACCCGCTGGTACGGCCGCACCCGCTGGCCGACGATGCTGGAGTCCGCGATGCGGCCGGACTGGATCGCCAGGTCGAAATGCTGCTCGACCAGGTTCACATGGCTGTCCGTCGTGGTGATGCTGATGCGGATCTGCGGGTAGAGCTCGCTGAAGCGCCCCAGCAGGCTCGGCAGATAGGCGACGGCCGCATAGTGCACCGCCACCATGCGGATCAGCCCCGCGGGGGCGCTGCGCAGCGCCGCCAGGCGGTCCACCAGCTGCTCCTGGGTCTCCAGCGACTGGCGGGCCCAGGCCAGCGCCATCTCGCCGGCTTCGGTGAGCTTCATGCTGCGCGTGGTGCGCTCGAAGAAGCGGGCGTCGAACGCACTCTCCAGGGAAGCCAGCTGGCGCGTGGCCAGCGACGGCGCGATGTTCAGCTGGCGCGCCGCGCCCGCGATGCTGCCGTGTTCGGCCACGAGGCTGAACAGCGTCAGCAGTCCGGAGATCGAGGTGGGCTTCATGGGGGCGATGGGATTGTCTTGCCAATCAGTGCAGGAAATGCACTGGTGATGTGTTGTCCACGTGCTTTCGCAGCGGTGACGGATGGGGAACCATGCCGCCCGCGGCCCGGCGAGGCCGCCAGAACGCAAGGAGCAACGGGCATGCGATTCCTCATCGCCACCGATACCGGTGGAACATTCACCGATGTCGCTGTCTTCGACCGGCAGACGAACCAGGTCACCTACGGCAAGACCCTGACCAACTACGCCAACCTCATCGACGGCGTGCTCGAAGGGCTGGCCACCACCGACGCACGCCTGGACCAGGCGCTGCTGCTCAAGCACGGTACGACGCACGTCATCAACACGCTCCTGGAACGCACGGGTGCCCGCACGGCGCTGGTGACCACGCGCGGCTTCGGGGACTCGCTGGAGATCGGCCGCGGCAACCGGCCGGTGCCGTTCGCCATGGAGTACCGGCGCGAGAAGCCGCTGATCGAGCGCAGGTGCCGCTTCGAGGTCGACGAACGCATGGACTCCAGCGGGCGCGAGATCGTGCCGCTGGACCTGGAGCAGGTACGCGCGCTCGCGCGCCGTTTCCAGGACGAAGGCTTCGAGGCCGTCAGCGTCTCGTTCATCAACGCCTACGCCAATCCGGCGCACGAGCGGCAGGCCGCGGCCGTGCTGCGCGCGTTGCTGCCCGGCGTCTACGTGACCTGCGGCACGGCGCTCACCCGGGAATGGTTCGAGTACGAACGCACCTCGACCGCCGCGGCCAACGCCTACGTGGGCGCGCGCATGTCCGCCTATGTCGAGACGTTCGAGCAGCGCCTGCGCGACCGGGGCTTCGCCGGAACCTTCTACATGATGGGCTCCAACGGCGGGGTGCTGTCCCGCGCCCGGGCCACCGAACAGCCGGTGGCGCTGGTGGAGTCCGGGCCCATCGGCGGCTGCATCGGCGCCGCGATGTACGCGCGCGCACTGCAGCTGCCGCGCGTCATCGCCTTCGACATGGGCGGGACGACCGCCAAATGCGCGCTGGTGCAGGACGGGCGCTTCGACGTGCAGCCGGTGTACTACGTCGGCGGCTACGACTACGGCTTTCCGCTCAAGACGCCCGTGCTCGACATCGTCGAGATCGGCACCGGCGGCGGCTCCATCGCGAGCGTCAGCGCCGACGGACGCATGACCGTGGGGCCGCGCAGCGCCGGCTCGGAGCCCGGCCCGGTGGCCTTCGGGCGCGGCGGGACGGAACCCACGGTGACCGACGCGAACCTCGTCCTCGGGCGCATCAGCGCCGGCAGCTTTCTGAACGGCCGACTCCAGCTCGATCGCACCGCCGCGCGCGCGGCCATCCGGGACAAGGTGGCCCGTCCATTGGGCTACGAAGGCGAGGACGGCATCGAGCGCGCCGCGCAGGGCGTCCTGGACCTGGCCGTGGCCGCGATGGCCGGGGTCATCAAGGAGGTCACCATCGAGCGCGGCCACGACGTGCGTGAGTTCGTGCTGCTGCCCTTCGGCGGCGGCGGCCCGCTGTTCGCCGGCATCCTGGCGCGCCAGTTGCGCATCCCGGCGGTGGTCGTCCCGCCGCATCCCGGCAACTTCTCCACGCTGGGCATGCTGACGGCGGGGGCGCGCATCGATCTTTCGCACATGGTGGTCGCCGAGGCCACCGAGCCGGCGCTGCAACGGGTGGCGCAGGTCTTCGAGTCGCTGCAGGAAGAGGCCCGGCAGACCATGCGCCACGAACTCGGCATGGCCGAACTGCGCTTCGAACGCGGCCTGGAGATGCGCTACCGGGGCCAGAAGCACGCCGTGCGCGTGCCGTTCGACCCGTCGATGGATCTGGCCGGCCTGCTGGTGGCCTTCAGGGAAGCCTACCTGGCACGCTTCGGCCACGCCAACAACAGCGCCGTGGAGATCCTGGAGGCGCGCCTGGGCGTGGAAGCCGACGTGCCGACCCCCGACCTCGCGCACCTGGCCAGCCTGCCGCCCGGCGGCACGGCGCCACGGCCGGCCTCGCGCCGCGAGGTGTTCTTTCCATGGCCCGATGGATTCATCGAGGTGGATGTCTGGCGCCGCGACCAGCTGCCACCCGGTTTCGTGATCCACGGGCCGGCGGTGGTGGAGGAATTCAGCTCGACCACCATCCTCGTGCCCGGTGACGTCGCCACGGTGGGCGCGCTGGGCGAACTCGCAATCCGCTGCGCCGACGCGCAGGAGGTTCAACGATGACGAAGGCACCCCCGCCAGGCTGCGACCCGATCACGCTGGAGATCATCAAGCACGAGCTGGTGTCGATTCCGAACCAGGTCGACAAGAACATCACCCGCACGGCGTTCTCGCCGCTCATCAACGAGTACAAGGACTACGCGGTCGGCATCGTCGATGCGCAGGGGCAGCTGATCTCGCAGTCGCGCGGCAGCCTGGCCATCTTCGTGGCGAACGCGCTGGGCACGGCCGTGAAGGACGGCCTGGCGCTGTACGGGGCCGACCGGCTGCGCCACGGCGACGTGCTCATCTCCAACCACGCCGGGACACTGGGCCAGCACCTGAACAACGTGGTCATGTACACGCCGGTGCGCCTGCAGGACGGCGCCGGCGAGATCGATGCGTTCTTCTGCGTGCTGATGCACTGGCTCGACGTGGGCGGCGCCATCGTCGGCTCGTGCACCTCGACCACCACGACCGAGATCTTCCAGGAGGGCCTGCAGCTGCGCAGCGTCAAGCTGCTGGACGGCGGCGTGCGCCAGGACGGCATGTTCCGCGTCATCGAATACAACACGCGCTTTCCGGAAATGCTGCTGGGCGACGTGGAGTCGCAGATTGCCGGATGCCTCAAGGGCCGCGACATGGTGGCCGAGGTCATCGGCAAGTACGGCCGCCGCACGTACCACGCGGCCGTGGCGCAGCTGTGGTCCCAGGCCGAGGCGCGCGTGCGGGCGGCCATCGCGGCCGCGCCGGACGGCGAGTACGAGGCATCGTCGTTCCTCGACGACGACGGCCTGGGCGACGACCCGGTTCCGATCCGCGTCAAGGTCAGGATCGCCGGCGACCACCTGACGGTGGACTTCTCCGGCGTCTCGCCCCAGCTGCCAGGGCCGCTCAATGCCGGACGCAACGGCGGCGCGGTGGCCGCCGCGCGCATCGCGCTGAAGTACCTGTTCTCGGCCGACGAGCCGGTGAGCGAGGGCGATTTCCGGCCGCTGACGGTCGAGATCCCCGAGGGAACGTTCCTGTCCGCGGGCCCCACGGCGGCCATCGGCAGCTCCGGCAGCATGATGCCGACGGTGGTGGACACCATCCTGCGCGCGCTGGCGCCAGCGTTCCCGGAGCACGTCGCGGCGGCCCACCACGGCACCTACGGCCTGCACACCTTCGACGGCATCAGCCCGGCGACCGGCGCGCCGTTCTTCCATCTCGACACCTGCGTCGGCGGCTGGGGCGCCAGCGGCACGGTGGACGGCTACGGGCCCTCGCGCTCCAACGTGCATGGCGACACCTCCGACGTGCCGATCGAGATGCAGGAAGCCTTCAACCCGTACTGGCTGGAGTCCTACGCCATCCGCCAGGACTCCGGCGGCCCGGGCCGCCGGCGCGGCGGCGTTGGCGTCGTCAAGACCTACCGCGTCACCGCGCCGTGCCGGCTGAATCTCAAGATCGATCGCACCAAGTGCCCGCCCTGGGGGCTGGGCGGCGGCGGCGAGGGACTGCCCGGGCAGGTCCGCATCCAGCGCCATGACGGGCAGACGCTGGACGTGCTCAAGGGCGAATACGCCCTGCAGCCGGGCGACCAGGTCGTCATCCGCACCGCGGGCGGCGGCGGGCACGGACCGGCGCGCACGCGCGAGATCGAGCACGTGCTCGCCGACCTCAGGCAGGGCTACGTCTCGCGCGAGGCGGCCGAGCGGGACTACGGCGTCGCCACCGACGCCAGCGGCGCGCTCGATCTCGAACGGACCCGGCAACTCAGAAACACCCCCAAGGAGACATCATGAAAACACGTGCATTCCTCGCCGCGCTCGCCGCCGGCGCCCTGCTGGGCGTTCCCGCGCTCGCCCAGCAGGCCTATCCCTCCAAGCCGGTGCGCCTGATCATCCCCTTCGGCGCAGGCGGCGCCACCGACGTCATGGGCCGCGTGCTCGCGGAGGAGCTGCGCGGCGAACTCGGCCAGTCGATCGTGGTGGAGAACGTCACGGGGGCCTCCGGCATCATCGGGGCCCACCGCGTGGCTCGTGCCCCGGCCGACGGCTACACCCTGCTGTTCACCACCAACGTGCAGGTCATCAACCCGGCGATCCGCAAGGTGCCGTTCGACGCGGTCAAGGACTTCACCCCGATCGCCTTGATCGGCTACGTGCCCAACATCCTCGTGGTCAAGGCCGATGCCCCCTACCGCACCTACCAGGACTACGTGGCGGCGGCGAAGGCCGACCCCGGCGGCATCACCTTTGCCACGCCGGGCGTGGGCACGTCGACGCACTTCGCGGGGGAGCAGCTCGGCTACCTCACCGGCACGCGCTACACCAACGTGCCCTACAACTCCACGACCGCGATGGCCCAGTCCGTCCTGGCGGGAGACGTCAAGTCGACCTGGCTGCCCGGGCAGGTCGCCGAGCCCTACATCCGGGCGGGCCAGCTCCGGGCGCTGGGCGTGGCCAGCGAGAAGCGATCGGTCTTCCTGCCCGACACCCCGACCTTCCGCGAGCTGGGCCTGCAGGGCCTGGTCAGCGAGACCTGGTGGGCCCTGTTCGCGCCGGCCGGGCTCGCGGCACCCATCGCCAAGCAGCTGGTGGATGCGATGTCCAACGTCATGTCCCGGCCCGCCGTGCAGGAGAAGATGCGGCAGGCCGGACTGGACCGCGCGGCGCCGCTGATGGGAGAGCCCGTGCGCGCCCTGATGGCGGAGGACCTGAAGCTCTACCGCGACATCGTGCACGCTGCCAAGATCCCCCAGCTGGATTGACCCGGCGGCAAGGCGCGCCGCCCTGGCGGCCGCCGATGCGGCCCCAGGGCGCCCCATCGGAAGAAGCTTCGACCATGCACCTCCTCGACCACACCCACGACGTGAACGCCCGCAGCTGGCTGGCCTCGGCCCAGGCCCCGGGCGGCGATTTCCCGATCCAGAACCTGCCGTACGCCGTGTTCCGGCGCCGCGGCACGCCGGACATGTTCCGCGGCGGCGTCGCCATCGGCGACCAGGTGCTGGACCTGGCCGCGCTGAGCGCCACCAGCGCGCTCGACGGCACCGCCCTGCAGGCCGCCCGCGCCGCCGCGCAGAGCGCGCTCAACGACTTCTTCGCGCTCGGGCCGGCGGCCTGGCGTGCGCTGCGGCACGCCCTGTTCGCACTGCTGAAGGACGGCTCGGCGCAGGCGGACACCGTGCGCGCCTGCCTGGTGCCGCAGGCCGGCGCCGAGTACACGTTGCCCGCGCGCATCGGCGACTACACCGACTTCTACACCTCGCTGGACCATGCGCTGAACTGCATGCGCATCATGTACCCGGAGGCGGACGTCACGCCCAACTTCCGCTGGATGCCGCAGGCCTACCACGGCCGCGTGTCCACCATCGGCGTGAGCGGCCAGCAGTTTCGTCGCCCCCTGGGCCAGTCCGTCCCCCAGGGTGCCCGCACGCCGGCCTTCCAGCCATGTGCCCGCATGGACTACGAGCAGGAGCTGGGCATCTGGATCGGCTGCGGCAACGCCATGGGCGAGCGCATCCCGCTCGACGCGGCCGAGGCGCACATCTTCGGCATCGGCCTGCTCAACGACTGGTCGGCGCGCGACATCCAGGTGTGGGAGATGGCGCCGCTCGGCCCCTTCCATGCCAAGAACTTCGCCACCACGGTCTCGCCCTGGATCGTGACGCTGGAGGCATTGGCGCCCTACCGCGCCGCCTGGTCGCGCCCACCGGCCGACCCGCAGCCGCTCCCCTACCTCGATACGCCCGCCAACCGCGCGGCCGGCGCCTTCGACATCCGGCTCGAAGTGTGGCTGCACAGCGAACGGGCGCGCCGCGAAGGCCGTGGCCCGGCGCGGCTGTCGGGCACGAGCTTTCGCCACCAGTACTGGAGCATCGCCCAGATGGTGGCGCACCACACGGCCGGCGGCTGCTGCCTGAACCCGGGCGACCTGATCGGCAGCGGCACGATCTCCGGCCCCGGGCCGGGCGAGGCGGGCGCGCTGGTCGAGCTGGCCCACGGCGGGCAGCGGCCCGTGGCGCTGGGCGACGGCGAGGAGCGCGGCTTCCTGCAGGACGGCGACACGGTCGTGATGCGCGGTTGGTGCGAGAAGCCCGGCGCCGCCCGCATCGGCCTCGGCGAGTGCCGGGGGACGGTGCTGCCGGCGCTGCCGGCATGACGGGACGGCCGCGGACGGCGGCCGCTCAATACCCGCGCGCGCGGTCGTAGGTGTGTGACAGCGGCTCGCCCCGCTGCCACTGGGCGATGCTGAAAGCCGCCTGCACGGCCTTCGCGCGGCGGCTGGCCGAGGCGGCGGTGTGCGGCGAGATGAAGATGCGCGGATGCCACCACAGCGGCGAATCCGCCGGCAGCGGCTCGGGATCGGCCACGTCCAGGAAGGCGCTGCCGATCTGGCCGCCGTCCAGGGCCGCCAGCAGGTCGCCGGCGTGCAGCTGCAGGCCGCGCCCCACGTTGATCAGGTGCGCGCCGCGCGGCAGCTGGCCGAACAGCCCGGCGTTCAGGATGCCGTGGGTGCCGGGGGTGTCGGGCAGCAGGCAGACCAGGATCTGGCTGCGCCGCAGCAGCGCGGGGAGCTCGTCGGGGCCGGCATAGCTGTGCACGCCGTCCACGTGCTTGCGGCCTTGCGACCACCCCAGCACGGTGAAGCCGACCGCCCGCAGCATGGCGGCGGCGGCCAGCCCCAGGGTGCCCAGTCCCAGGATGCCGACGGTCATTTCCCGGGCGGTCGCGGGCGGGCTGAACTCCTGCCAGTGCCGCAGGCGCTGCTGGTGGATCGCGCGCAGCATGTCCTTCTGCAGCATCAGCGCCGCCATGGTGCAGAACTCGGCCATGCGGGTCTGGGTCTCGGGCGTCACCATCCGCACGATGGGCAGGTGCGCGGGCAGCAGCGGGTCGGCCAGCAGGTGGTCCACGCCCGCGGCCGAGCTGAGGACGGCCTTGAGCCGCGGGAACCGGGCCAGCCGGCCGGCCTCGGGCTCCCAGACCAGGGCGAAGTCGATGCAGCCGCGGTCCAGCGCGGGATCATCCCAGTCGTGCACGCGCACCTGCGGCGCCAGCTCGGCGAACAGGGTGCGCCATTGCGGCACGGCGGCGCTGCCTCCGCTCTTGACGACGAGATGGATGTCGGACGGGGGCATGGCGGATCAGAGGGCGCGGCGGGAGGTGCTGGCGACCATGGAATGCATGGGGTGGCGCAGGGTCGGGTCGAAGGGGTTGATCTGCGCGGACAGCTGCTGCGCCTCGCGGGCCAGCATGTCCCGCACGATGGGCAGGCGCTCGTCGTTCAGGCGGCTGACGTGCGTGCCCACCGACAGGGCCGCCACCACGCTGCGGTTGCGGTCGAACACCGGGACCGCGATGCCCGCCATGCCCTCCAGCAGGCCGTTGGTCCTGGCGCAGTAGCCGAGTTCGCGCGCCTTCCGGACCTCGGTCCGCAGGTAGACCTCGTCGTACACGTTGTAGTGCCGGATGCGCGGCAGGTTGTAGCGCAGCACTTCCTCGTGCTCGGCCTCCGGCAGGTGCGCGAGGATGACCAGGGCCCCCTGGCCGACGCCCAGCGCCACCCGCCCGCCCACGTCGCCGGTGAACGTGCGGATGGGGTACTGGCCCTCCACGCGATCGAGGCAGACCGCGTCGAAGCCCGAGCGCACCAGCAGCAGCACCGTGTCGCCCAGGCTGGCGTTCAGGCGCAACAGCGCCGGGCGGGCCAGCGAGCGCAGGTCGTTCACCGCGCCCGCCTGGGCCGCCAGGCAGAACAGGTCCAGGCTCAGGCGGTAGAGCTTGTGCTGCCGGTCCTGCTCCACCACCCCTTCCTCCATCAGGCCCTGCAGCAGCCGGTGCGTGGTGGCCTGGGTCAGTCCCAGCTTCTTGGCCAGGGAGGTGACGCGCACGCCCTCGTGCTGCTGCTCGCCCATGGTGCGCAGGATCTGGAAGGTGCGGTGCATGGCGCCGCGGCGGTGCGCGTCGTCGCTGGGGGCGGAGGGCATGGTGGGCGGAACGAAGGTGGATGGCGTCATCCAGTTTATTCCGTTGAACGGAATAAATAAGAGAAAAAATCCATTATTCGCGTTTTTACCTAGATTGAAGAAATCCCAAGGCACAAGAATTGCAAAAACAACGCGACGTTCTTCAATTTTTTGGAGTCTGGCGGCGCCCCCGGGTCGCAGAGGATGACTTATGAGCTTCTTGCGCATCAACCATGTTTCCAAGCGGTACGGCGACACGTGGGCCGTCCGCGACTTCGACCTGGAGGTGCGCAAGGGCGAGTTCGTGTCGCTGCTGGGGCCGTCCGGCTGCGGCAAGACCACCACCCTGCAGATGGTCGCGGGCTTCGTGGAGGTGAGCGAAGGCCGCATCGAGCTGGAAGGCCGGGACATCACCCACGCCAAGGCCAATGCGCGGGGCCTGGGCATCGTGTTCCAGACCTATGCGCTGTTCCCGCACATGACGGTGCGCGAGAACGTGGAGTTCGGCCTGGAGATGCGCAAATGCCCGCCGGTGGAACGCCGCGAGCGCGCCCTGCAGGTGCTGGCGCTGGTGCACCTGGAACGGCACCTCGACCGCTACCCGCGCGAACTCTCCGGCGGCCAGCGCCAGCGCGTGGCCCTGGCCCGGGCGCTGGTCATCCGGCCGCCGGTGCTGCTGCTGGACGAGCCGCTGTCCAACCTGGACGCCAAGCTGCGCGAGGAGATGCAGTTCGAGCTGCGCGAGATCCAGCGCAAGCTCGGTACCACCACCATCATGGTCACCCACGACCAGGCCGAAGCCATGTCGATCAGCGATCGGGTGGTGGTCATGGAGACGGGGCGCATCACCCAGGTGGACACGCCGCTCGCCGTGTACGAGCACCCGCGCAATGCCTTCATCTCCACCTTCGTGGGCAAGGCCAACCTGCTGCAGGCCGCGGTGGCGCCGGGCGCCGACGGCGCGGTGCGCGCCGCCGTGGGGCCGGTGCAGATGGCGCTGCCGCCGGGCACGCCCGCGGGCGCCGCGGTGGTGCTGGCGCTGCGCCCCGAGAAGCTGTCGTGCACCGCCGCCGGCACCGGCCGCTGCGAGGGACAGGTGACCGAGCGCTTCTTCCTCGGCAACCTGTGGATGTACACCGTGCACACGCCGCTGGGCCCGCTGCTGGTGTCCGCCGTCAACGACGGCGGCGCGCCCTGCGACGTGGGGCAGGCCGTGGGCGTGGACTGGCAGGACCGCGACGTGCGCGTGATCGGCGCCGGCGAGGCGGTGGCATGAACCGGCGCGCCGCCTGGGTGCCCTGGGGCCTGGCCGGGCCGGCGCTGGCCCTGTTCGCCGTGATGCTGCTGGTGCCGCTGGCGCTGAGCGTGATGCTGTCCTTCAACGCCTTCGACGCCGACAAGGGCCCCGTCGCCGGCAGCTTCACCATCGCCCACTACCTGCACGTGGTGCAGGACCCGTACTACTACGAGATCTTCTGGCGCACGCTGCGCGTGTCGGCGCTGGTGACGCTGGCGTGCATCCTGGTCGGCGCGCCCGAGGCCTACATCCTGAGCCGCATGCGCCGGCCGTGGCGCTCGGTCTTCCTGCTCGTCATCCTGGCGCCGCTGCTGATCTCGGTGGTGGTGCGCGCCTTCGGCTGGAGCATGCTGCTCGGCCCGGAAGGGCTGATCAACGGCGCGCTCAAGCTCGTCGGCATCGGCCCGGTGAAGCTGCTGTACAACGAGGCGGCCATCGTGATCGCGCTGGTGCACGTGATGCTGCCCTTCATGGTGATCCCGGTGTGGACCTCGCTGCAGAAGCTCGACCCCTGGGTGGAGAACGCCTCGCTGTCGCTGTCCGCCTCGCACTTCACCACCCTGCGCCGCGTGGTGCTGCCGCAGGTCATGCCGGGCATCCTCTCGGGCAGCCTGATCGTCTTCGGCCTGTCGGCCAGCTCGTTCGCCATTCCGGGCCTGCTGGGCGGGCGCCGCGTGAAGATGGTGGCCACGCTGATCTACGACGAATACCTGAACGAGCTGAACTGGCCGCTGGGCGCGGCGATCGCACTCATTCTGCTGGCGGCCAACCTGGTCATCATGCTGGGCTGGAACCGCATGGTCGAAGGCCGCTACCGCAAGACGCTGGGCTGAAGGAGCGCATCATGCAAAGGAACGGACCCCTGGCGCTCGCCTTCAATGCGCTGGTGATCGCCTTCATGCTGGCGCCGCTGGTGATCGTGTGCATCGTCGCCTTCACGCCGCACGAGACGCTCACGCTGCCCACCACCCGCTTCTCGCTGCGCTGGTTCGACCGGGTGCTGCACCACCCCGACTTCGTGCAGTCGTTCTGGAACAGCCTGTGGCTGGCCATGGCGGCCGCCACCCTCTCCACCGTGCTGGCGGTGCCGGCGGCGCTGGCCATCGTCCGCCACGACGTGCCGGGCCGGGCCTTCCTGCAGGGGCTGTTCCTGTCCCCGCTGATCATTCCCCACCTGGTGCTCGGCGTGGCGCTGTTGCGCCTGTTCTCGCTGGTCGGCGGCCAGGGCAGCTTCGGGTGGCTGGTCTTCGCGCACGCCCTCATCGTCACGCCCTACACCATGCGGCTGGTCATGGCGGCGCTGGTGGGCTTCGACCACACGGTGGAGCAGGCCGCCTGCTCGCTGGGCGCCGGCAGCGCCACGGTGTTCCGCCGCATGACGCTGCCGCTGATCCTGCCCGGCATCACCGGCGGGTGGCTGCTGGCCTTCATCAACAGCTTCGACGAGCTGACGATGTCGATCTTCGTGGTGTCGCCCTCCACCGTGACGCTGCCGGTGCGCATGTACATGTACGCCACGGAGTCGCTCGATCCGATGATGGCCGCCGTCTCGGCGCTGATCGTGTTCCTCACGCTGGCGCTGATGCTGGTGCTGGACAAGGTCTATGGCCTGGACCGCATCCTGATCGGCAAGCATTGAGGCAGGTGCCGCGATGAATGCTCCCATCCCACGGCCCGCGGCACGCGGCCAGCTGCAGCGCCTCAAGGAACTGGACCGCCCCGCAGTGGCCTTCGTGCTGGACGGCCGGCCCGCCACCGCCCTGGCCGGCGATACCGTGCTGACCGCGGTGCTCACGCAGGCGGGCCGGTTGCGCGTCAACGAATTCAGCCGGCAGCCGCGCGCGGGCTTCTGCATGATGGGCGCCTGCCAGGACTGCTGGGTGCGGCTGGCCGACGGCCGCGCGCTGCGGGCCTGCCAGGCCATGGTCGAGCCGGGCATGCACGTCTGCACGCAGCCCGCCGGTACCGGAGACGCCGCATGACGGCCCCCTCCGCCCCCGCCCCCACGCCGCAGCGCCAGGCCCGGCAGGACCTGCCGCCGGTGATCGTCGGCGCCGGGCCCGCCGGGGTGCGCGCCGCCGCCACCTTGCTGGCCCACGGCCTCGCCCCCATCGTGCTGGACGAGGCGCCGCGCGCCGGCGGCCAGATCTACCGGCGCCCGCCCGAGGGCTTCGGCCGCAGCGCCGAGGAGCTGTACGGCACCGAGGCGCGGCGCGCGCAGGACGTGCACGCCACCTTCGAGCGCATCCGGCCCCGGCTCGACCACCGCCCGCAGACCCTGGTCTGGAGCGCGCAGCCCGACCTGCTCGACCTGCTGCACCTGCCCACGCGCGAGGCCGGCAGCCTGCCCTGGCGCGACGTGATCGTGGCCACCGGCGCCACCGACCGGGTGCTGCCTATCCCCGGCTGGACGCTGCCGGGCGTCTACACGCTGGGCGGCGCCCAGGTGGCGCTCAAGTACCAGGGCTGCGCGATCGGCGACGCCGTGGTGTTCGCCGGCACCGGGCCGCTGCTGTACCTGGTGGCCTGCCAGTACGCCCAGGCCGGGGCCCGGGTGGTGGCCGTGCTGGACACCGCGCCCGCCGCTGCGCGCTACCGGGCCGCGCCGGCCATGCTGGGGCAGCTGGCCGTGGCCGCCAAGGGCATGCGCCTCGTCGGCTGGCTCCGGCTGCGTGGCGTGCCCATGCACCACGGCGTGCGGCTGCTGCGGGCGGAAGGCGCGCAGGCGGTGGAACAGCTCGTCTGGCGCGACAGCGCCGGGCGCGAGCAGCGCACCGCCTGCACCGCGGTGGGCCTGGGCCATGCGCTGCGGCCCGAGACGCAGCTGGCCGACCTGCTGGGCTGCGCGTTCGAGTTCTCGGCGCTGCACCGCTGCCACGTTCCGCGCGTGGATGCGGCGCGGCGCAGCTCGGTGCCGGGCGTGTACCTGGCGGGCGACGGCGCCGGCATCCTGGGCGCCGATGCGGCCGAGCTGTCGGGCGAACTGGCCGCCTGGTCGCTGCTGGAAGACAGGCAGCTGGCGACCGACCACCGGCGCACCGCCCGGCTGCGCCGCAGGCTGGCGGGGATGGAACGATTCCGGCACGCGCTGGAGACCGCCTTCCCCTTCCCCGGGGACTGGGCCGCGCAGGCGCCGGACGATCTGGTGGTGTGCCGCTGCGAGAACGTCACCGCGGGCACGCTGCGCGAGACGGCGGCCGCCTGCGGCGCCCGGGAGATCAACCGCCTCAAGGCGCTGTGCCGCGTGGGCATGGGCCGCTGCCAGGGCCGGATGTGCGGCGCGGCGGCGGCGGAGATCCTGGCGCAGGCCCAGTCGGTGCCGCTGGCCGAGGTCGGCCGCCTGCGCGGGCAGGCGCCGATCAAGCCGCTGCCGCTGGACCTGACCGTGCGGGAGGAGCGCCATGCGTGAGCAGCTGGCCTGCGACGTGGCCGTCATCGGCGGCGGCATCATGGGCAGCGCCACGGCCCTGTTCCTGCGCCGGCGCGGGCTGGCCGTCACCCTGCTGGAGCGCGACCTGTGCGGCTCGCGTTCCAGCGGCGTCAATTTCGGCGGCGTGCGGCGCCAGGGACGGCCGGTGGCGCAGCTGCCGCTGGCGCAGCGCTCGCACCGGCTGTGGGGGCGGCTGACCGAGCTGATCGGCACCGAGGCCGAGTACGAGCGCAGCGGCCACTTCAAGATCGCCCGGAGCGCGGCCGACATGGCGTCGCTGGCCCGCTATGCCGAGCGCGGCAACCGCCACGGCCTGGGCCTGCAGCTGATCGAAGGGCGCGCCGCGCTGCACAAGCACTTTCCGATGGGCAGCGGCCAGATCGTCGGCGGCTCGCTCTGCCCCGAGGACGGCCAGGCCAACCCCCGCCTGCTGTCGCCCGCCTTCGCCCGCGCCGCGCAGGCCGCCGGGGCCGACGTGCGCGAGCACGCGCCGGTGCAGTCGGTCGAGCACGACGGCACGCGCTTCGTGGTCCAGGCCCTGCAGCACGGCCGGGCGCTGCAGGTCCGGGCGCCGGCGCTGGTGAACTGCGCCGGCGCCTGGGCCGCGCCGTTCGCCGGGCAGTGGGGCGAGCCGGTGCCGCTGCGCACCTCGCCGCCCGCCATGGGCGTGACCGAGCCGCTGCCGTTCTTCCTGCGCTGGAGCCTGGGCGTGGAAGGCGGCGGCATCTACTGCCGCCAGGTGCGGCGCGGCAACGTGGTGTTCGGCGGCGGGCGCGGCTACCTGCTCGACGGCCTGCGCGCGCGCTCGTCGCATGCGGCCATGCTGGCCCAGCTGCCGCAGCTGGCGGCCCTGCTGCCCCAGCTGGCGACGGCCCACGTCATCCGCACCTGGAGCGGCACGGAAGGCTACCTGCCCGACGACCAGCCCGTGCTGGGCGCCAGCGCGCGCCGCGCGGGCCTGTTCCACGCGTTCGGCTTCGCCGGCGGCGGCTTCCAGCTCGGCCCGGGCGTGGGTGACGTGATGGCCGAGCTGATCGCCGAAGGCCGCACCAGCACCCCGATCGACTCGTTTTCCATCCACCGCTTTCTGCAAGCAGCTGCTTGATTCCCCAGGAGATCACCATGTTCCAGCACCACGCGAAAAAGTCCTCCGTCGCCCTCGCCGCAGCCGCGCTGCTGCTCGGGGCCGGCGCGGCGCAGGCCCAGACCAGGACGCTCTACATCGGCATGAACGGCGGCAACATGGAGCGCACCTACACGCAGTTCGTGTTCCCGCCGTTCGAGAAGGCCAACGACGTCAAGGTCGTGGTGGTGCCCGGCACGTCCACCGACATCCTGGCCAAGGCGCAGGCCGCCAAGGGCAAGGCGCAGATGCACGTGATGGTGCTGGACGACGGCATCATGTACCGCGCCATCAACATGGGCCTGTGCGAGAAGCTCAAGCCCTCGCAGAACATGGCGGCCGTGCCGGCCATCGCGCACCTCAAGGACGACCATGCCGTGGGCCTGTCGATGGGCATGACCGGCCTGGCCTACAGCACCAAGATCTTCGCCGACAAGGGCTGGGCGCCGCCGACCTCGTGGGGCGACCTGGCCGACCCCAGGTACAAGGGCAAGGTGGTGGTGCAGTCCATGCCCGCCTCCTCGTTCGGCCTGCACGCATTCCTGATGTTCAACCGCCTGCAGGGCGGCACCGAGAAGAACGTGGAGCCCGCCTTCAAGGCCTGGCCCGGCACCATCGGCCCGAACGTGGTGGAGTACATCCCCAATTCATCCAAGGTGGTGGAGATGATGCAGGCCGGCGACGCCGCGCTCTTTCCCTACACGCTCACGCAGGTGGAGCTGATGAAGTCCAAGGGCATGCCGATGGAGTTCGTCGCCCCCAAGGAAGGGGCGGTGCTGCTGCTCACCGCGCAGTGCGTGCTGGCCAACAACCCCGACGCGGCACTGGCGCACAAGCTCGTGGACTACCTGATCAGCCCCGAGGCGCAGGCGCTGGCCATGGAGAACGGCTCCTACAACCCCGTCAATCCGCAGGCCGTGCTCAAGGGCAAGGCGGCCCAGGAGCAGGCCCGGATGAACGACATCCTGAAGACCGCGGTGGCCGTGGACTGGGACGTCGTCAACGCCGAGCGCCCGGAGTGGAGCAAGCGCTGGAACCGCACGGTGGAGCGCTGAGCGCCCGCCGGCAAGCAGCTCTTCTTTTTCGATCGACCACGAGAACACGGCAAGGAAATCGCGCGATGTCCGACTCCAGCACACGCTTGCACAAGGTATTGAACGCCCTGGGCCTCGATCTGGCGCCTTGGCAGGGCACGGACTGGACCAGCCGCGCGCCGCGCGACGGCGCGGTGCTGGCCACCGTGCGGTCGCACGCCGCCGGACAGGTGCAGGCCGCCCTGGAGGACGCGCACCGGGCCTACCTGGCCTGGCGCAGCGTGCCGGCCCCAGTGCGCGGCGAGCTGGTGCGCCGCCTGGGCGAGGCGCTGCGCCGGCACAAGGCGGCGCTGGGCGAGCTGGTCTCGCTGGAGGTGGGAAAGATCGCCTCGGAGGGCCTGGGCGAGGTGCAGGAGATGATCGACATCTGCGACTTCGCGGTCGGCCTGTCGCGCCAGCTGCACGGCCTGACCATCGCGAGCGAGCGGCCCGGCCACCGCATGATGGAAACCTGGCACCCGATGGGGGTGGTCGGCATCATCTCGGCGTTCAACTTCCCGGTGGCGGTGTGGTCGTGGAACGCGGCGCTGGCCCTGGTGTGCGGCAATGCGATCGCCTGGAAGCCGTCGGAGAAGACGCCGCTCACCGCCATCGCCTGCCAGCACCTGCTGCAGCAGGCCATCGAGGCGTTCGGCCGGGACAGGCCGGGCACCGTCCCCGCCGGCCTGAGCCAGCTGCTGATCGGCGGACGCGACGTGGGCAAGGCGCTGGCGGCGAGCCGCCTGGTGCCGGTGGTCAGCGCCACGGGCTCCACCCGCATGGGGCGCGAGGTCGGCGTCCAGGTGGCCGAGCGCTTCGGCCGGTCGATCCTGGAGCTGGGCGGCAACAACGCGATGATCGTGACGCCATCGGCCGACCTGGAGCTGGCCGCCCGCGCCATCACCTTCGCCGCCGTGGGCACGGCGGGCCAGCGCTGCACCTCGCTGCGCCGCCTGATCGTGCACCGCTCGGTGGCCGACACGCTGGCGGCCCGCCTGCAACGGATCTACCGCAGCATCGCCATCGGCGACCCGCTGGCCGACGGCACGCTGGTGGGGCCGCTGATCGACCGGGCCGCGTTCGACGCCATGCAGCAGGCGCTGGCGCAGGCGCGGGCCGAGGGCGGCGAGGTGCTGGGCGGCGAGCGCGTGCGCGAGGACCTGGGCGCCGACGCGTGGTACGTGCGCCCCGCGCTGGTCCGGATGCCCAGGCCGTCGCCGGTGATGGACCACGAGACCTTCGCGCCCATCCTCTATGTCGTGGCCTACGACGGCGACACCGACGAGGCCATCGCGCTGCAGAACGGCGTGCCGCAGGGCCTGTCGTCCGCCATCTTCACCGCCAGCCTCGCCGATGCCGAGCGCTTCATGTCGCCGGCGGGCAGCGACTGCGGCATCGCCAACGTCAACATCGGCACCTCGGGCGCCGAGATCGGCGGCGCGTTCGGCGGCGAGAAGGAAACGGGCGGCGGCCGCGAATCCGGCTCGGACGCCTGGAAGGGCTACATGCGCCGCGCCACGAACACCATCAACTACAGCGGGGCGCTGCCGCTGGCGCAGGGCGTGCGCTTCGACGTGTGACGGCGGCCGGCCAGCCGGCCGGGGGCGGCGGACTCCTACAATCCCCGCCTTCCTCCGAACGCGCCTTCCACCGATGACCGCCCCGCGCAAGATCTTCGTCACCACCGCCCTGCCGTACGCCAACGGCAAGTTCCACATCGGCCACATCATGGAATACATCCAGGCCGACATCTGGGTGCGGTTCCAGCGCATGCAGGGCGCCCGGGTGGACTTCGTCGGCGCCGACGACGCGCACGGCGCGCCGATCATGATCGCGGCCGAGAAGGCCGGCCTCACGCCCGAAGCCTTCGTGGCCGGCATCGCGGCCGGACGCAAGCAGTACCTGGACGGCTTCCACATCCGCTTCGACAACTGGCACTCCACGCACAGCCCCGAGAACACCGCGCTGGCCCAGGCCATCTACAAGGACCTGCAGGCCGCCGGCCTGATCGAGACGCGCACCATCGAGCAGTTCTTCGACCCCGAGAAGAACATGTTCCTGCCCGACCGCTACATCAAGGGCGAATGCCCGCGCTGCCACGCCAAGGACCAGTACGGCGACAACTGCGAGGTCTGCGGCGCCGTCTACGCGCCGACCGAGCTGATCGAGCCGTACTCGGCCCTGTCCGGCGCCAGGCCGGTGCTCCGGCACTCCGAGCACTTCTTCTTCCAGCTGTCGGACTCGCGCTGCGTGGAGTTCCTGAAGGACTGGACGCAGAACGGCCTGCACGTGCAGCCCGAGGTGGCCAACAAGGTCAAGGAATGGTTCGGCGTGCGCACCAACCCCGACGGCAGCAGCAGCGAGGGCCTGGGCGACTGGGACATCAGCCGCGACGCGCCCTACTTCGGCATCGAGATCCCGGACGCGCCGGGCAAGTACTTCTACGTCTGGCTGGACGCGCCGATCGGCTACCTGGCCTCGCTGAAGAACCTGCTGGAGCGGCGCGGCGAGGACTACGACGCCTACATGGCCGACCCGGCGCTGGAGCAGTTCCACTTCATCGGCAAGGACATCGTGACCTTCCACACGCTGTTCTGGCCCGCGATGCTGAAGTTCAGCGGCCGCAAGACGCCGGACAAGGTCTGCGTGCACGGCTTCCTGACCGTCAACAACGGCGAGAAGATGAGCAAGAGCCGCGGCACCGGCCTGGACCCGCTGAAGTACCTGGAACTGGGCATGAACCCCGAGTGGCTGCGCTACTACCTGGCGGCCAAGCTGAACGGGCGCAACGAGGACATCGACTTCAACCGCGACGACTTCATGGCGCGCGTGAACGCCGACCTGGTCGGCAAGTTCGTCAACATCGCCAGCCGCGCGGCCGGCTTCATCGCCAAGCGCTTCGCGGGCCGGCTGGGCGCCCCGGACGCCGACGGCCAGGCGCTGCTGTCGGCGCTGCAGGCCGAGGCCGGCACCATCGCCGAAGCCTTCGACCGCCGCGACACCGCGCGCGCGCTGCGCGAGACCATGCTGCTGGCCGACCGCGTCAACGAGTACGTGGATGCGAACAAGCCCTGGGAACTGGCCAAGCAGCCCGGCGCCGACGCGCGGCTGCAGGAGGTCTGCAGCACCTGCATCGAGGCCTTCCGCCTGCTGGCGCTGTACCTGAAGCCGGTGCTGCCGGCACTGGCGCTGCAGGTCGAGGCCTTCCTGCAGACCGCGCCGCTGCAGTGGGACGACGCCCGGCGCCTGCTGGGCGCCGGCCACGCGATCGGCGCCTACCAGCACCTGATGCAGCGCGTGGACATCAAGCAGCTCGACGCGCTGTTCGAGCCGCCGCCCGCGCCGGAACCCGCCGCCGTGCTGCCCGGCGGCGAGGCCATCGCCGACACCATCACGATCGACGATTTCGCCAAGGTGGACCTGCGCATCGCCAAGATCGTGGCCTGCGAGAAGGTCGAGGGCTCGACCAAGCTGCTGCGCCTGACGCTGGATGCCGGCGAGGGCCGGACGCGCAACGTCTTCAGCGGCATCGCCTCCGCCTACCAGCCCGAGCAGCTGGCCGGCAAGCTGACCGTGCTGGTCGCCAACCTGGCGCCGCGCAAGATGAAGTTCGGCGTCAGCGAGGGCATGGTGCTGGCCGCCAGCCACGCCGACGAGAAGGCCCAGCCCGGCATCCACGTGCTGGAACCCTGGCCCGGCGCGCAGCCGGGCATGCGGGTGCGCTGATGGCGCGGGTACGCACGCTGATGGCCGCCCTGCTGGCGGCGTCGGCCTGCCTGCTGGCCAGCGGCTGCGCCGTCGTCACCGTGGCGGGTGCCGCCGTCGGCGTGGCCACGACGGCGGTCGGCGTGGCGGCCGACGTGGCGGTGGGCGCCGTCGAAGTCACCGGCAAGGTCGCCGGCGCCGTGCTGCCTTCCAGCGACGATTGAGCGCGCGCGGCGTCCGGCCGCAGGCGCCCCAGGGTCAGACCGCCAGCGGCCGCTCGATCGCCAGCAGCGGGTTGCCGCTGGCGCGCGCGAATTCGGTCTCGCCCATCAGCAGGTCCAGCGTGATGCTGGCCAGGTCGTCGGCCAGCGCTTCGGCGAACGGGTCCTTCTCCTGGTTCACGATCTTGCGGTAGGTGCGGCACTGCGCGCAGGTCTCGGCCAGCACGACGGGCGGCGCGCCGTCCACGCCCTGGTAGCGCACGCCACCGGTCGACTCGCAGTGGCTGCACTTGACGCGCACCATGTGCCATTCGGTCGCGCACAGGCCGCAATGCAGGTAGCGGTGGCCGCCCGCCTCGCCGCCGATGCGCAGCACGCTGGCCACCGGCAGGCTGCCGCAGACCGGGCAGACCGTCGCCGGGCTGGCAGGGGGCACGGCGTGGCTAGGCACGGCCGCGGCGCGGGCCGCGAACACGACCTGCAGCGCCGCCATCACCAGCGGCGCGGCCGCCAGGTCCTCGTGCGCGACGTTGTCGCCCAGCGCCTGGCGCGCCAGCACGTCGAGCACGGCGTCGGGCATGTGCGCCAGGCGCGCCAGCGCCGGCTGCAGTGCGGCCGGCAGGCCCGCGTCGGCCTGCAGCCGGGCGGCCAGGTCGCGCAGCACCGCGCGCCACGGCGGCGGCAGCGGATCGGATGCCGGCAGCAGCGGCATGCCGGCCTCGGCCGCGCGCCGCACGGCCGGCGCATCGGGCGGCCCGAACGGCGGCAGCGTGGCGACGAGCTGCTGCTGCGCCTCGACGATGCGCGCCGCGAAGCGCAGGTAGTCGGCGATCGGGCTACCCTCGGCCAGCTGGCGCAGCCGCGCCGCGCGCTCCTGGAACAGCGCGGCGGGCTGCTGCGGCAGGCGCACGCGCGGAAAGCTGATCCGGTCGAGCGCCTCGATCTCGCCGGGCTGCAGGATGCGCTGCGTGGCCGCCATCAGCGCTCGTCACCGGTCATCTTGCGGTACCAGCCACGGTGGTGCTGCTTGGCCCAGGCGCGGGTCACCGTGCCATAGAGCATCGCGCGGATGGTGCCGCGGGTCCAGATCGCGGCGTAGACGTGCAGGATGATCAGGCCGATCATCCACACGGCGGCAACGGCGTGCAGCACCGACGCGACGCGAATCACGGTGATGGGCGGCGCCCACCAGGCGCGCCACATGAGCACGCCGGTGACGACGATCAGCAGCATGCCGACCACCAGCCCCCAGAACAGCAGCTTCTGGCCGCCGTTGTACTTGCCCTGCTCGGGCATGTCGTGGTCGTTGCCGTCCACCATCTTGTTCACGTTCCTGAGCCATTCCACGTCGCGCCGTTCGATGAGGTTCAGCCGCCAGAAGCGGAAGAACATCATGACGAAGAACAGCGCCATCACCACCCCGATGTAGGGGTGCAGGATGCGCGTCCACGGCCCGCCGCCGAACAGCTGGGTGAGCGGGAAGAAGGCCGGGTGGAAGAAGGCCAGGCCCGAGAGCGCCAGCAGGATGAAGCAGATGCCCACGATCCAGTGGTTGGCGCGCTCGCCGGCCGTGTAGCGCTGCAGGTCGCGTGGATTGCGTCTCATGGCCGGTTCTCCTTGTCCAGGGCTTCCGCCTCACGATCCTGGCGCTCCATCTCGTCCTCCAGGTCCTTCGAGACGTCGTTGGGGCCCTTGGTGATGTAGTGGAACAGGCTGCCCAGCGCCGCCGCGCCCAGGGCGGCCATGGCGAGCGGCTTGGAGACGCCCTTCCACAAGCCGACCAGCGGACTGATCTTCGGCGCGTCGGGCAGGCTGGCGTACAGCGAGGGCTGGTCGGCATGGTGCAGCACGTACATGACGTGCGTGCCGCCCACGCCGGCCGGGTCGTATAGGCCCGCCTGGGCGAAGCCGCGCTCCTTCAGGTCGGCGATGCGCTCCTCGGCATGGTCCTTCATCGCCTGCTTGGTGCCGAAGACGATGGCGCCCGTGGGGCAGGTCTTCACGCACGCCGGCTCCTGGCCCACGGCCACGCGGTCCGAGCACAGGGTGCACTTGTAGGCCTTGTGGTCCTTCTTGGAGATGCGCGGCACGTTGAACGGGCAGCCGGTGACGCAGTAGCCGCAGCCGATGCAGTGCTCCTCGTGGAAGTCCACGATGCCGTTGGTGTACTGCACGATCGCGCCCGGCGAGGGGCAGGCCTTCAGGCAGCCCGGGTCCTCGCAGTGCATGCAGCCGTCCTTGCGGATCAGCCACTCCAGGTTGCCCGTGGCCTCGTTGTCGTATTCGGTGAAGCGCATCACCGTCCACGCGTTCTCGGTCAGGTCGTTCGGGTTGTCGTAGACGCCGTGGTTCTCGCCCGGTTCCTGGCGCAGGTCGTTCCACTCCATGCAGGCGGTCTGGCAGGCCTTGCAGCCGATGCACTTGGAGACATCGATGAGCTTGGCCACCTCGCCCGACTGCGGCGTGCGCGCCTGGGGCGCCGGGGTGGTGGTGGCGGACCGGCGCTTGATATCGAGGGATTGCAATGACATCGGTGCGCCTCCTTACACCTTCTCGACCTTCACGAGGAAGGTCTTGAATTCCGGGGTATTGGAATTGCCGTCGCCCACGAAGGGCGTCAGCGTGTTGGCCAGGAACCCGGGCTTGGTCACGCCCTTGAACCCCCAGTGGATCGGGATGCCCACGTGGTGCACGGTCTTGCCCTCGATCTTCATGGGCTTGATGCGCTTGGTCACCACCGCCACGGCCTTGATGAAGCCGCGCTTGGAGCTGACCTTGACCTTGTCACCCGCCGCGATGCCGAGTTCCCTGGCCAGCGCCTCGCCGATCTCCACGAACTGCTCGGGCTGCGTGATGGCGTTGACCAGCGCATGCTTGGTCCAGTAGTGGAAGTGCTCGGTCAGGCGGTAGGTCGTGCCCACGTGCGGGAATTCCGACGCCTTGCCGAAGGTCTCCCAGATGTGCTTGAACACCCGCGCGGCCGGCGAACTCGTGGCCTTGGGATTGTTCGGGTACATCGGGTTGATGCCCACCGGCGTGTCGAACGGCTCGTAGTGCGTGGGGAACGGCCCCTCGTTCATGCCCTTGCGGGCGAAGAAGCGCGCCACGCCCTCGGGGTTCATGATGAACGGGCCGTTGCCGGTCTCGGGCGCCAGTGCCGGCCCCATGTCGGGCACGTCGACGCCGCCCCAGGCCTTGCCGTTCCACTCGACGAGCTTGCGGTTCGGGTTGAACGCCTTGCCCTGGAGGTCGGCCGAGGCCCGGTTGTAGAGCACGCGGCGGTTGGCCGGCCAGGCCCAGGCCCAGTTCAGCGTGTTGCCGATGCCTGAGGGGTCGGAGTTGTCGCGCCGGCCCATCTGGTTGCCCGCCTGCGTCCACGCGCCTGCGAAGATCCAGCAGCCGCAGGCCGTCGTGCCGTCGTCGCGCAGTTCGCCGAAGCCCGAGAGCTGCTGGCCCGCGGGGCGCAGCACCTTGGTGGCGTCCTTCGGATCGACGAGATCGACGAGCGCCTTGCCGTTGTACTCCTTGGCGATCTCCTCGGAGCTGGGGTGCGCGGCCTGCGCGTATTTCCAGTCCAGGTTGACGATCGGGTCCGGGAAGGCGCCGCCTTCCTTCTGGTACAGGGCCTTCAGGCGCAGGTGCAGGGCCGACATGATGGCCACGTCGGTGCGCGCCTCGCCGGGCGGCTCGGCAGCCTTCCAGTGCCACTGCAGCACGCGCGAGGAACTGACCACCGCGCCTTCTTCCTCCGCGAAACAGGTCGTCGGCAGGCGGAACACCTCGGTCGCGACCTGTGCGGTGTCGATGTCGTTGTACTCGCCATAGTTCTTCCAGAACTCCGAGGTCTCCGTGGCCAACGGATCCATGACGACCAGGAACTTGAGCTTGGCCAGGCCGTCGCGCACGCGCCCGCTGTTGGCCAGCGCCGCGATCGGGTTGAAGCCCTGCGCGATGTAGCCGTTGACCTTGCCCTCGTTCATGAGCTGGAAGACCTGCAGCATGTCGTACTGCTTGTCCAGCTTGGGCAGGTAGTCGTAGGCCCAGTTGTTCTCGGCCGTGGCGGCGGCGCCGAACCACGACTTCATGAGGCTGACGTGGAACTTCGGGTAGTTCTGCCAGTAGCTCATCTGGTTCGCGCGCAGAGGCTTCTGCGTGCGCGAGGCGATGTAGGCCTGGTAGTCCTGCTCCTTCTCGCCCGGCAGCGTCAGGTAGCCCGGCAGGCTGCCTGACAGCAGGCCCAGGTCGGTGAGGCCCTGGATGTTGGAGTGCCCGCGCAGCGCGTTCATGCCGCCGCCGGCGATGCCGATGTTGCCGCACAGCAGCTGCACCATCGCGCCGCAGCGCAGGATCTGCGCGCCGATCGAGTGCTGCGTCCAGCCCAGCGCGTACAGGATCGTCATCGCGCGGCCCGCCACGGCCGTGCTGGCGATCTTCTCGCACACGTGCAGGAACTTGTCCTTGGGCGTGCCGCAGACGCTCTCCACCTTCTCGGGCGTGTAGCCCTCATAGTGCTTCTTCATGAGCTGGTACACGCAGCGCGGATGCTGCAGCGTGGGGTCGGTCTTCACGAAACCGTCCTCGCCCAGCTCGTAGTCCCAGCTCTTCTTGTCGTAGCTGCGCTTCTCCTCGTCGTAGCCCGAGAAGATGCCGTCCACGAACTGGTAGTCATCGCGCACGATGAAGCTGAAGTCCGTGTAGTTGTGCACGTACTCGTGGTGGATCTTGTCGTTGGCCAGCAGGTAGTGGATGACCCCGCCCAGGAACACGATGTCCGACCCCGACCGGATGGGGGCATAGAAATCGGCGACCGAGGCCGAGCGGTTGAAGCGCGGATCGACCACCATGAAGTACGCCTTGTTGTGCGCCTTCGCTTCGGTCACCCACTTGAATCCGCAGGGGTGCGCTTCGGCGGCATTGCCGCCCATGATCAAAATAACGTCCGCGTTCTTGATGTCGACCCAATGGTTCGTCATCGCTCCACGGCCAAACGTCGGGGCAAGACCTGCCACCGTCGGGCCGTGTCAGACACGTGCCTGGTTGTCGAACGCCAGCAGGCCCCAGGAACGGGCCACTTTGTGGGTGATGTAGCCGGCCTCATTGCTCGACGCGGAGGCGGCGAGCATGCCGGTGGTGAGCCAGCGGTTCACCGTCAGGCCGTCGTCGGTCCTGGCCTGGAAGTGCGCGTCGCGGTCTTGCTTGAGCAGCTTGGCGATGCGGGTCAGCGCATCGTCCCACGAGATGCGCTTCCACTCGTTGGAGCCCGGCGCGCGGTATTCGGGGTAGAGCAGGCGGTTGGGACTGTTGATGAAGTCCAGCAGGCCCGCGCCCTTGGGGCACAGCGTGCCGCGGTTGACCGGGTGGTCCGGATCGCCCTCGACGTGGATCACCGAGGGCTTGGCGTTCTTGGCGCCGTCGCCCAGGGAATACATCAGGATGCCGCAGCCGACCGAGCAGTAGGTGCAGGTCTGGCGCGTGACCGTGGTCGCGGCGAGCTTGTACTGGCGGACTTCGGCCAGGGCGGTGGCGGGCGAGAAGCCCATCAGCGCCAGGCTGGAGCCCGCCAGCGTGGAGCCAGTCACCTTCATGAACTGGCGGCGGGAAACGTTCATCGTGGCGGTCCTTGTGGTCTGAACCTGGGTCCAGCCATTTTAGGGACGGGTCACCAGCGTGCATCCGAGCATGTACCAATCCCCGCCGCCCCGCCACAATCCGCGCATGCCGCCACCGCTCCAGCTCGCGCGTTTCCATCCCCGACTGCTCGATGCACTGCACGGCTATTCGCGCGAGCGCTTCGCCAGGGATGCCGGCGCCGGGCTCACCGTCGGCATCGTCGCCCTGCCGCTGGCCATGGCCTTCGCGATCGCCAGCGGGCTCAAGCCCGAGGCCGGCATCTGGACGGCCATCATCGCCGGCTTCCTGATCTCGGCCCTGGGCGGCTCCAGCGTGCAGATCGGCGGGCCGGCCGGCGCCTTCATCGTCATCGTCTACGGCATCGTCGAGCGCTACGGGCTGGCCAACCTGCTGATCTCCACCGCCTGCGCCGGCGTGCTGCTGTTCCTGATGGGGCTGTTCCGGCTCGGCCGGCTGGTGCGCTACGTGCCGATCAGCATCGTGGTGGGCTTCACCAACGGCATCGCGGTGCTGATCGCGCTGTCGCAGATCAAGGACCTGCTCGGCCTGTCGATCGCCAAGATGCCGGCGGACTTCTTCGCCCAGCTGCACGCGATCGGCACGCACCTGGGCAGCCTGAACCCGTGGGCGCTGGGCCTCGGCATGGTCTGCCTGCTGGGCGTGCTGGCCTGGCCGCGGCTGTTCGCCGACGACACGCGGCTGGGCGCAGCCATGCACCAGGTGCTGGGCCGCAACGCCAAGTTCGAGCGCCGCGCGCGCTTCGCCGGCGCGCGCGTGCCGGGCCCCATCGTCGCGCTGGTCACGCTGACGGCGGCGGCCTGGTGGTTCGCGCTGCCGGTCGAGACCATCGGCTCGCGCTTCGGCAGCATCCCGCAGGGCGCACCGGCGTTCGCGCTGCCCGAGTTCTCGTGGGAGACGGTCAAGCTGCTGCTGGCGCCCACGCTGACGATCGCGCTGCTGGGCGCCATCGAATCGCTGCTGTGCGCACGCGTGGCCGACCAGGTGTCGGGCCTGCCACGGCACGACCCGAACCAGGAGCTGATGGCCCAGGGCGTGGCCAACTTCGTGACGCCGTTCTTCGGCGGCATGCCGGCCACCGGCACGATCGCGCGCACGGTGACCAACGTGCGCTCGGGCGCCAGCTCGCCGGTGGCCGGCATCGTGCACGCCGCCACCCTGCTGCTGGTGGTGCTGGCGGCGGCGCCGCTAGCGCTGTACGTGCCGCTGGCGGTGCTGGCGGGCATCCTGCTGTTCGTGGCCTGGAACATGGGCGAGTGGCGCGAGTTCGCACACCTGCGGCGCTACAGCAACCACTACCGGCTGCTGATGCTGGGCACCTTCCTGCTGACGGTGGTGTTCGACCTCACGGTAGCCATGCAGGTCGGCCTGCTCCTGGCCTGCGGGCTGTTCGTGCGGCGCATGAGCGGGCTGTTCCGCGTCGAGCAGGTCGAGCGCAGCGACGACGCCATCACCTACAAGCTGTACGGCGCCCTGTTCTTCGGTGCCGTGGCGCAGATCGACCGCGCGGTGCAGGAGGTCGAGGCCGCCCCGCCCGGCCAGACCGTGGTGCTCGATGCGCTGCAGCTGGTCTCGCTGGACACCTCGGGCCTGGACGCGCTGCGCCAGCTGCACAAGGCCGTGCTGCAAAGGGGCGGCACGCTGCGGGTGGAGTCGCTGCAGGCG
This sequence comes from Pseudorhodoferax sp., assembly GCF_047601025.1. NCBI lineage: Bacteria > Pseudomonadati > Pseudomonadota > Betaproteobacteria > Burkholderiales > Comamonadaceae > Pseudorhodoferax > Pseudorhodoferax sp. Next base: position 2,590,617 of record NZ_JASGJZ010000001.1, on the reverse strand, counting down.
CAGCCGCGCGCGGTGTTCGAACGCTCGGGCTTCGCGGCCGAGCTGGCGCAGCAGCGGGCCTCAGCCGAGATCTGATTGCGGATCGCCGAAGCATGCCCCGTGCGCGAGCGCCCGCGCGGTACGGGAACCGGCCGGCAGGCGCACGGCTACCGGCCCTGGTTCTCCGACGCTTCCGGGTCGGGCACGCTGCCGGTGCGCAGCACGCGGTAGTCGCGGTCGAAGTACACCGTGAACAGCATGGAGCGGTTGGGCGGCTCCAGGTAGCGCCAGTCGTAGGCCACCTCGCGCTGCAGGTCGAACGGCGTGATGCGGCGCGGCTTGCCGAGCATCTTGCGCACGTCCTCCATCATCATGCCGGGCTGCACGCGGGCGAAGTTCTCGGGCGTCAGCACCTGGCGCAGCGCGCTCATCTTGCCGTCCGGGCCGATCGTGATCATGTAGTTGCGGTGGCCCGCCGGCTGGCGGTTGTACTCGAAGGTGCGGCCGCCGCCGGGCGCGTCCCAGATCTTCTCGGGCTCGCCGAACTGCTTGCGCACGTCGGCTTCGGTGGCCACACCCTCCTCCAGCGCATCGATGCGCTGCGGATCGCAGGCCGCCAGCAGCAGGCCGGCCGCCACCGCGCAGGCCAGCCGCACCACCCGAATCGCATGCGCCGCCATCGTGCCCCCTTAAAATCCGTGCCTTCGAAAGGTTCAGTGTATGCCCTTCTTCCGCCGCCCCGACTACAAGTCCGACGCCACGCAGTTCATCGACCAGCTCAAGGCCCAGCAGCCCGACCTGGAGGCGCGCCAGCGCGCCGGACGCGCGCTGCTGTGGGATAAGGCGGTCGACCGCAACGCCTGGTCCGAGTACCGCGCCGCGCGCGTGCCGCAAAAGCCCTACGTCTACCAGACCGACAACAGCTGAACGGCCGGCCAGCCGACACGGGCGCCGCACCATTGCGACACGCGCTGCCGCAGGCCGCCCCGGAGCCGGCCGAATCCACGCCCGACGTCGTGGACCAGGTCGCGCTGGCACGCCTGTATGGCGAACCGCTGTTCGCCATGCCGCAGGATCTCTACATCCCGCCGGATGCGCTGGAGGTGTTCCTGGAGGCCTTCGAAGGCCCGCTGGACCTGCTGCTCTACCTGATCCGCCGGCAGAACTTCAACATCCTCGACATCCCGATGGCCGCCGTCACGCGGCAATACCTGGACTACGTCGAGGAGATCCGCAGCCGCAACCTGGAGCTGGCCGCCGAGTACCTGCTGATGGCGGCCATGCTGATCGAGATCAAGTCGCGCATGCTGCTGCCGCCCAAGCCCGCGGCCGAGGGCGAGGAGCCCGAGGACCCGCGCGCCGAACTGGTGCGCCGGCTGCTGGAGTACGAGCAGATGAAGCTGGCTGGCGCCCGGCTGAACGCGCTGCCGCAGTTCGGCCGCGACTTCCTGAAGGCCCAGGCGACCATCGAGCAATCGCTGCAGCCGCGCTTTCCCGACGTCAGCCTGGAAGACCTGCAGCAGGCCTGGCACGACATCATGCGTCGCGCCAGGCTGGTGCAGCACCACCGGATCACGCGCGAGGAGCTGTCCGTGCGCGACTACATGACGCAGGTGCTGCGCACGCTGCAGGGCCGCAAGTTCGTCGAGTTCGAGGAGCTGTTCAACCCCGAGAAGGGCGGGCCGGTGCTGGTCGTGACCTTCATCGCGCTGCTCGAGCTGGCCAAGGAGACGCTGGTCGAGATCGTGCAGGCCGAGGCCTTCGCGCCGATCTACGTGCGGCTGGCGTACACGCCGGCCGCCTGACGACCGTCAGATGCCGTCGGCCGCCGGCTCGCGGCCCATCAGGGCGGCCACGGCCTCGTGCGGACGCATGCGCCCGTCCAGCAGGGCCACCACGCTCTCGGTGATCGGCATGCGCACGCCCAGCGCCGCGGCGCGCTGCAGCACCGTGCGCGCGCTGTAGACGCCCTCGGCCACGTGGCCGAGCGAGGCCATGGCCGCGTCCAGGCGCAGCCCCTGCGCCAGCAGCAGGCCGACCTTGCGGTTGCGGCTCAGGTCGCCGGTGGCCGTCAGCACCAGGTCGCCCAGACCCGACAGGCCCATGAAGGTCTCGGCATGCGCCCCCAGCGCCACGCCCAGCCGGCTCATCTCGGCCAGGCCGCGCGTGACCAGCGCGGCGCGCGCGTTCAGCCCCAGCGCCAGGCCGTCGCACAGGCCGGTCGCGATCGCCAGCACGTTCTTGACGGCGCCGCCGACTTCCACGCCGACCACGTCGTCACTGCTGTATACACGCAGCGTGGCGCCGTGGAAGGCCTGGACCAGCTGCTCGCGCAGGGCGGCATCGGCGCTGGCCGCGACCAGCGCGGTCGGCTGGCCGGCCGCGACCTCCTGCGCGAAGCTCGGCCCGCTCAGCACGCCGAAGGCCGCGCCGGCCCCACCAGCGACGTCGTGGAGCACCTCGTGCCCCAGCAGGCCGGCGCCGCCGGCCTCGAAGCCCTTGCACAGCCAGGCCAGAGGCCGGTCCAGCGGCACCAGTTCCGCCAGCATCGCGCGCAGGGCCGCCATCGGGGTGGCGACGACCAGCAGGTCCTGGGAGGCGCACAGCGGCGCCAGCGGGCCGTCCGCCAGCTGCAGCGGCGGGGGCAGCGCCGTGCCCGGCAGGTAGCGGGCGTTGACGCGGTCCGCCTGCATCTGCGCGCGTTGTGCCGGATCGCGTGCCCACAGCGTCACCGCATGGCTGCCGCCGTGCAGGCGGCTGGCATGCACGGCCAGCGCCGTGCCCCAGGCACCGGCTCCGAGCACCGCGATCCGCATGGCCTGCGCGGGCGAGCGCCGCCGGGCGGCTTACTGGACGGCCGGGACGGCGCCGCCGTTGGCGGCGGCCTGCTGCGCCTGCTGCTGCTCGTACATGGCCTGGAAGTTGATCTCGGCCAGATGCACCGGCGGGAAGCCGGCGCGCTGCACCAGGTCGGCCACGTTGCCGCGCAGGTAGGGGTAGACGATCTGCGGGCAGGCGATGCCCATGACGGGGCCCATCTGCTCCTGCGGCAGGTTGCGGATCTCGAAGATGCCGGCCTGCTTGGCCTCGACCAGGAACACGGTCTTGTCGCCGACGCGGGTGTGCACGGTGGCGGTCACGGCGACCTCGAAGATGCCGTCGGCCACGTTGGTGCCATCCACGCCGAGCTGGATGTCGACGTGCGGCTGCTCCTGCTGCAGCAGGATGGCCGGAGAGTTGGGCTGCTCCAGCGAAGCTTCCTTCAGGTAGATGCGCTGGATCTGGAACACGGGAGCTTGGGCTTGGGTCTCGTCGGCCATGAAATGCTTTCGGATGTACAAAACGAAGCCCGCCGGGAATGCACCCGCGGCGGGCGGAAAGTCAGCGGCGGATTATCGCCCGCCGGCGCCCTGCAGCAGCGGCACCAGGCCGCCGCGGCCGTCCAGCGCGATCAGGTCGTCGCAGCCGCCGACGTGGGTCTCGCCGATGAAGATCTGCGGCACGGTGCGCCGGCCGGTCAGATCCATCATCTTCTGGCGCTCGGCCGGATCGGTGTCCACGCGGATCTCCTCGATCTCGTCCACGCCCTTGGCCTTGAGGATCTGCTTGGCACGGATGCAATAGGGGCACACGGCCGTGGTGTACATGCGCACGTGCTGCATCAGGACTTCTCCACCGGCAGTTCGGCCGCGCGCCAGCCTTTCATGCCGCCGGCCACGGCCTGGGCCTTGTCGAAGCCCAGCTTCTTCGCGATGGCCACGGCGCGGTTGGCGCGCGCGCCGGTCGGGCAGATCAGCAGCAGGGGCACGCCCTTGTTCTTGACCTGGGTCGCCAGCTTGTCCTCCAGCTGGCCGAACGGGATGTGGCGGGCGCCGACCACGTGGCCGGCGGCGAATTCGGCGTCCTCCCCGACGTCGACCACGACGGCCTTCTCGCGGTTGATCAGCTGCACGGCGCCGGCCGGCGTCAGCCCGGAGGCACCGGTCGCGCCGGACAGCATGGGCCACAGCAGCAGGCTGCCGGACACCAAGGCCACCAGCACCAGCATCCAGTTGTCGATCACGAAATTCATCTGCACGCTTTCTCGTTGGCCGGCCAAGCCGGCAGGCGCGCGATTCTAGAATGGCAGGCTTCGCGCGCGCCGCGGCGCGCCGGCAATCCCCTGCAGCCCTTCCCCCGCCCGACCACCATGCACAAGCTCGTCCTGATCCGCCACGGCGAATCGACCTGGAACCTGGAAAACCGCTTCACCGGCTGGACCGACGTGGACCTGACCGACACCGGCATCGCGCAGGCCAAGAACGCCGGCCAGCTGCTGCGCGCCGAGGGCTACGACTTCGACCTGGCCTACACCAGCGTGCTCAAGCGTGCCACGCGCACGCTGTGGCACGTGCTGGACGAGATGGACCGCACCTGGCTGCCGGTGGTGCACAGCTGGCGCCTGAACGAGCGCCACTACGGCGCGCTGCAGGGCCTGAACAAGGCCGACATGGCCAAGCAGTACGGCGACGAGCAGGTGCTGGTCTGGCGCCGCAGCTACGACACCCCGCCGCCGGCGCTGGAGCCGACCGACCCGCGCAGCGAGCGCGGCGACGTGCGCTACGCCCGGCTCGAGCCCGGTCAGGTGCCGCTGACCGAATGCCTGAAGGACACGGTGGCCCGCGTGCTGCCGTTCTGGAACGAAGCCATGGCGCCGGCGATCCAGTCCGGCCGCCGCGTGGTCGTGGCCGCGCACGGCAACTCGATCCGCGCGCTGGTCAAGTACCTGGACGGCATCTCCGACAGCGACATCGTCGGCCTGAACATTCCCAACGGAATCCCGCTGGTTTACGAACTGGACGCCGAGCTGAAGCCGCTGCGCCACTACTATCTCGGCGACGCGCAGGCCGCAGCCGCCGCAGCGGCGGCCGTGGCCGCCCAGGGCCGCAAGGCCTGACGCCGGACCGGCTGCCGGGCACCGTTCTTTCCCGCCTTTCCAGCGGAACTGGCCGGCGATCCGGGATTCCAATCACACATTTGTCGCTTGCTGTCGGGGATTGCTCGCAATGGGTCAGAAACTGAAGATCGCCGGCTGGGTGGCAGCCGGTGCCCTGGCCGGGGCCATGACCACCGTGTCGCTGCAGACCGTGGCGCGCGGCGCCATGGCGCCGCTGCCGCTGGAGGAACTGCAGCAGCTCGCCGCGGTGTTCGGCATGGTCAAGAGCGACTACGTCGAGCCGGTCGACGAGAAGAAGCTGATCAGCGACGCGATCGCCGGCATGGTCGCCGGCCTCGATCCGCACTCGCAGTACTTCGACAAGAAGTCGTTCAAGGAATTCCGCGAGGGCACGACCGGCCGCTTCGTCGGCGTGGGCATCGAGATCTCGCAGGAGGACGGCCTGGTCAAGGTGGTCTCGCCGATCGAGGGCTCGCCGGCCTTCCGCGCCGGGCTGAAGCCCGGTGACCTGATCACCAAGATCGACGACACGGCCGTCAAGGGCCTGTCGCTGAACGACGCGGTCAAGCGCATGCGCGGCGAGCCGAACACCAAGGTCGAGCTGATGATCTTCCGCAAGGACGAGGACCGCACCTTTCCGGTCACGATCACGCGCGAGGAGATCCGCACCCAGTCGGTGCGCGGCAAGGTGGTCGAGCCCGGCTACGCCTGGATCCGGCTCAGCCAGTTCCAGGACCGCACGGTGGAGGACTTCGCGCACAAGCTGGAAGAGATCTACCGGCAGGACCCCGGCCTGAAGGGCCTGGTGCTGGACCTGCGCAACGACCCCGGCGGCCTGCTGGACGCGGCCGTGGCGGTGTCCTCGGCCTTCCTGCCCGAAGGCGTGACCGTGGTTTCCACGAACGGCCAGCTCGCCGACAGCAAGTTCACCTACAAGGCCGCGCCGGAGTACTACCTGCGCCGCGGCGGCACGGACCCGCTCAAGCGCCTGCCGGCGGCGCTGAAGAGCGTGCCGCTGGTGGTGCTGGTCAACGAGGGCTCGGCCTCGGCCAGCGAGATCGTCGCCGGCGCGCTGCAGGACCACAAGCGCGCCACCATCATGGGCAGCCAGACCTTCGGCAAGGGCTCGGTGCAGACCGTGCGCCCGCTGGGGCCCGACACCGGCCTGAAGCTGACCACCGCGCGCTACTACACGCCGAGCGGCAACTCCATCCAGGCCAAGGGCATCGTGCCCGACGTGATGGTGGACGAGACGGCCGAGGGCAGCCCGTTCGCCGCGCTGCGCACCCGCGAGGCCGACCTGGAAAAGCACCTGACCAGCGGCCAGGGCCCCGAGGTCAAGGACGCCGCGCGCGAGAAGGCGCGCGAGGACGCGCGCAAGCTGCTGGAAGAGGAAGCCAGGAAACCCGTGTCCGAGCGCCGGCCGCCGGAGTTCGGCTCGGACAAGGACTTCCAGCTCGCCCAGGCGCTGAACCAGCTCAAGGGCACCCCGGTGCTGGTCAGCAAGACGCTGACCGAGCGCCCGGCCGAGAAGAAGGACAACTGAGTCCCCGCCACCTCCGACGCGTGCGCAAGGCCCCGCGACGCGGGGCTTTGTCGTTGACGGCATGAACGACGACCAGCTCCTGCGCTACTCGCGCCACATCCTGCTCGACGAGATCGGCATCGACGGCCAGCAGCGCCTGCTGGCGGCGCATGCGTTGATCGTCGGCGCCGGCGGCCTGGGTTCGCCGGCCGCGCTGTACCTGGGCAGCGCCGGCGTGGGCCGGCTCACGCTGGTCGACGACGACACGGTGGACCTCACCAACCTGCAGCGCCAGATCGCCCATGCGACGGACCGCATCGGCCAGCCCAAGACCGCCTCGGTGCGCCAGGCCGTCGCGGCGCTGAACCCCGAGGTGCAGATCGAGACGGTGCAGCAGCGCGCCGACCCGGCGCTGCTGGACGCGCTGGTCGCCGCGGCCGACGTGGTGCTGGACTGCTGCGACAACTTCGCCACGCGCCAGGCCGTCAACGCGGCCTGCGTGCGCTGGCGCAGGCCGCTGGTCTCGGGCGCGGCGATCCGCTTCGATGCGCAGCTCGCGGTGTTCGACCCGCGCGACCCGGCCTCGCCCTGCTACGCCTGCCTGTTCCCGCCGGACAGCCCGCCCGAGGAAACGCGCTGCGCGACCATGGGCGTGCTGGCGCCGCTGGTCGGCGTGGTCGGCAGCCTGCAGGCCATGGAGGCGCTGAAGCTGCTCAGCGGCGCCGGGCCTGCGGCGGCCGGCCGGCTGCTGATGCTGGACGCGCGCCGCACCGAGTGGAGCACGCTGCGCGTGCCGCGCCAGCGCGGCTGCCCGGTCTGCGGCGGCCGCTGATCAGTGCGCACAGGGCCCGTGGCGGCGGCGGAACGTGTAGGGCCGCACCGCATCGGCACGGGCGAACAGGCCGCGCGCGGCGGCCCGCGCGGCCTGCTCCTCGCGCACGTAGGGCCCGGGGTTGTGCCGGTAGCGGTACGACCAGGCATGGCCCGCCCGCACCTGCAGCGCGCCCAGGTCCTGCCCGTGCAGCCAGACCCGCGCCAGCAGCCGGCCGTAGTTGTCCCGGCGCAGCCCCTGCACGCGCACCGGCTGGCCCAGCGCCTGCCGCGCCAGCGCCGAGCGGGCGGCCTCGCCGTGGGCCTGGCAGTGTTCCGGCGCGTCGATGCCGTGCAGCCGGATCTTGCGCGGCGCTCCGCCGGCGGCCGGCCGCACCCACAGCGTGTCGCCGTCGCTGACGTGGCTGACCTGGCCCGGCCAGGCCGCCCGTCCGCGCTCGGCGGCAGCGGCAGGCCATGCCCAGGACAGGACGGCGAGGCAGAGCAGCCACAGCACGCGGGAACGCAGAGACACGGAAGCGACGGACATGGGAAGAAAGCGAGTGGGAGAATGCGCGCGGCCCGACGAGGAGCGGGCCGCTCCGCATGATGCCTGAAACGCAGCCCCCGCCCCGGCGCGCCTGGCGCCGCTTCTTTCCGTTCCTGGCCTGGCCGCGGCCGGACTTCGCCACGCTGCAGGGCGAGGCGCTGGCCGGACTGACGGTCGGCATGATGGTGATTCCCCAGGGCGTGGCCTACGCGGCCCTGGCCGGCATGCCGCTGGTCACCGGCATCTACGCCTCCCTGCTGCCGGCGCTGGTGGCGGTGCTGTTCTCGGCCTCGGCGCGGCTGTCGGTCGGCCCGACGGCGCTGACCTGCCTGCTGATCGGCACGTCGCTGACCGGCATGGCCGAGCCGGGCAGCGCACGCTGGGTCGACCTCGCGGTCTGGCTGTCCCTGCTGTCGGGCCTGCTGCAGGTGGTGCTGGGCCTGGCGCGCTTCGGCTGGCTGCTGAACGTGGTCAGCGCGCCGGTGCTGACGGGCTTCACGCAGGCCGCGGCGGTGCTGATCCTGCTGTCGCAGCTGCCGCACCTGCTGGGCCTGGGCGGCGCCTGGACCGAGATCGCCAGCTGGCAGCGGCCGGACCTGCGCGCCGCGCTGCTGGGCCTGGGGGCGCTGGCGCTGCTGCAGCTGTCGCGGCGGCTGTCGCCGCGGCTGCCGGCGGTGGTGCTGGTGGTGCTGGCGGCGTCCGGCGTGTCCTGGCTGATCGGCTTCGAGGCGCACGGCGGCGCCGTCGTCGGCGCGCTGCCGGCCGGCGCGCCCCATCCGTACTGGCCGGGCTGGCCGGGCTGGCAGGCCTTCGGCCAGCTGCTGATGCCGGCGCTGGTGGTCACGCTGATCAGCTTCCTGGAGACGGCGTCCAGCGCCAAGGTCGACAGCCAGCGCGGCGGCCAGCGCTGGGACCAGGACCAGGACCTGATCGGCCAGGGCCTGGCCAAGCTGGCGTCCGGCCTGTCGGGGGCGTTCCCGACCAGTTCCTCCTTCTCGCGCTCGGCGCTGAACCTGTACGCCGGCGCGCGCACCGGCTGGGCCACGGTGTTCGCGGTGGTGGTGGTGCTGGCGGCGCTGCTGTGGTTCACGCCGCTGCTGCACCACGTGCCCAAGGCGGTGCTGGCCGCGGTGGTGGTGGTGGCCACGGTCGGCCTGCTCAGGCCCGCCGCGTTCGTGCGGCTGTGGCGCATCTCGCGCGTGGAGGCGGTGACGGCCGGCGTGACATTCGGCGTCACGGTGCTGTCGGCGCCGGCGCTGTACTGGGGCGTGATCGCCGGGCTGCTGATGAGCCTGTCCCACTTCCTGTACCAGCGGCTGCATCCGCGCATCATCGAGGTCGGCCTGCATCCGGACGGCAGCCTGCGCGACCGGCACCTGTGGCAGCTGCCGCCGCTGGCGCCGCAGCTGTACGCGCTGCGCATGGACGGCGGGCTGAACTTCGCCTCGGCCGCGGCCTTCGAGCGCAACATCCTGGAGCACCTGGCCGACGATCCGCAGGTGCGCCACGTCTGCCTGTTCGCGCTGTCGATCAACCACATCGACGCGACCGGCGCCGAGATGTTCGGCCAGCTGCGCAAGACCCTGCGCGAGCGGCGCATCTGCCTGCACCTCGCCGGCGTCAAGCTGCCGGTGGAACGCGTACTGCTGCGGGCCGGGGAGCTGCCCGCACCCGGCGCGCCGGCCGATCCGCTGCTCCATCTGTACCGGACCGACGCCGAGGCCCTGGCGGCCTTCCAGCGCATGCGCGGGCACTCGCCCGAATATTCGATCTGAGCGCTTGCCGGTACCGGCCCCGCGCACCGCAGGCGCCCGGTCAGCCGCCGATGGACGGCCACGGCACCGTCACGATCCATCCCTCCAGCGGATCGAGCTGCGGCGGCAGGCCGTACAGCGGCGCGCCGTCGCGGTGCCGCGCCAGCGCCCAGCCGGCCTGCAGCAGGCACAGCGCGGCGTCCAGCCGGTCGCCACTGGCGTCGGCCACGAGTTCCAGGGCCTGGTCCGCCGTGCAATCGAGCGACAGCCCGAGCGAGGACGCGCCGGCGCCGCTGCGCAGCGCGTCGACCAGCGCGCGGCGCGCCTGCTGCCGCTCGGGCGTCTGCCGCGCGCGGTCGTCGCTCTTGTAGCTGCGCCGGCCGATGAGGGCGCGCGCCAGCAGGCCGGGATAGGCCTCCAGCCCCACGCGCCTGGCCGCGGCGCCGGGCGGCGGAGGCGGCATCAGGCCGGGCAGGTGCACGCCGGCCTGCAGCAGCAGCGGCACACCGGCATGCAGCATGAAGGCCACCGGCGGGTTGACCCATTTCATCGACGGGCTGGCGCCGGCCGGCCGGTCGACCGCGCGGTGCGCGAACTTGGCGCCGGCCGGCCGCGCCGCGCACCAGGCCACGAAGCAGGCGCGGATCTCGGCGCGCGTGAGGCCGGCGTAGTGGCGCATGCAGGCCTGCCAGTCGGTCGGCCAGCCCAGCGCCTGGACCAGCGTGCGCGGCAGCCCGAACGGCAGGTCGAAGCCGCCGACCCAGTCGCGCGGCGCGGCCAGCCAGTCCGCGAACGCCGCCAGCGTGTCGCAGCGGACGAAGCCGTGCAGGCGCACGGCGCGCCCGTCCAGCGCGCCCAGGGCCAGCACGATGGGCTTGCGCCGGCCCGGGCTGCTGCTGAAGTCGCAGCCCAGCAGCGCGGGATTCAGCGGTTCCAGCACTCCTGCACGCCGAGCACGGCGCCCGTCACGCCGCGCTGGCCGGTGTGCGTCAGCGTGTAGCTGCCGCACTTGTCGCCGGCCTGGCTGCCGGCCGGCGTGGCGGTCAGCGTGAAGGCCGTGCCCGTCGTCGAGGCCACGGAGATGGTGTAGCGGCCCGACGGCACGCGCGTCAGATTCGCCGGGAACGCCGCCGCCAGCGGATAGCTCCCCATCGCCGTCGCCGCGCGCTCCATCCACTGCGCGGCCTGCTGCAGGCCGGCGCGCGCCTCGGCCCGCGCGCCGCGCCGCACGTATTCGATGTAGCTGGGCAGCGCGATCGCGGCCAGGATGGCGACGATGGCCACCGTGATCATGAGCTCGATCAGCGTGAAGCCCCGCTGGGGCTGCCGGCGACGGGCGCGGCGAAGCGGTCCGCGCCTCATTGCAGCTGGCGCCAGCTGGGCCGCAGCGGGGTTTCGGGCATCAGGCGCAGCCGGTCCACCACGCCGCTGATCCGCAGCTCGTGGGTTCCCGTGCGCACCCGGTTCTCGGCGCCGGAGGCCACCATGCGCGACGCCCCCCGGTCGGCGGCGTTGTAGTAGCCGTCGCCATTGGTGTCCAGGATCTGCACGCTCGGCCGCTTGCCGTCCATGATGTTCAGCAGCGTGCGAAAGTTCTTCTGCGCGGTCGAGGACGGCGAGCAGCTTTCTCCGCCCGTGCCGCTGCCGGTGCCCGGCACCAGGGAGATCAGTTCGATGTTGTTGCTGCCGTCGTAGAAGCTCATCTGGCCCAGCATCCGTTCGCCGCGCTCCGGCAGGTTCAGGTACCAGCCCTTCTTGGCGTCGTTGCCTGTGTACTGCACGTCGTTCTGGCTCACGGTCCAGAACGTGCGCGTCGCGCTGTCGCCAGTGCCGGAAATCTCGGCGGCGTCCACGCGCTGCTCGACCAACTGGCTCACGCCGGTCCCCACCGGCGTCGGCGTGGCGGCGTCCGCGTCGATCACGACCTTGCGGTCCGACAGCTTGTAGCGCGTGTTGTCCAGCACCGCGTAGACGGTCTGCACGGAGGTGTCGACCCGGTCCCCCTCGGTCAGGTTGCGGCCGGTGCCGAAGGCCACCATCAGTCCGCCGGCGCCGCGGTCGTTGGCGCGCACCAGCGGCGGCGACGTGATCGGCTGCGGCGTACTGACGCTGCCCTCGGTGTGGACGGCCGTGTACAGCGGCCGGCTGCCGAAGGCCACGCCCCAGCCGGACGGATCGGCGGCCGACACGTCGAACTTCCACAGGTTGCCGTGCAGGTCGCCGGCGTAGACCACGTCCGGCGTGCCGTCGCCGTTGATGTCCACCAGGCGCGGAGCCGACAGGCCGTTGGCGTCGCCGGCGGTGTTGCCGGCCGCGATCTTGACCAGCGCCCGGTCGCCGTCCAGGTACTGGATCAGCAGCACCGGCCGCTCGCTGGTGCTGTTGTAGCCATTGCCCATGACCGCGGCCCAGCGTCCGTCGTTCATGCGCACGATCTGCGTGGTCTGGCGCGGGTTGCCGTCCTCCAGCACCGGGTTGGCCATGATGTGGCCGATGTCGGCATCCACCGCCACCGAGCCCGCCGCCGCGGTCTTGTCCATCACCACCAATTGCTCCGCATTGGCCTTCAGCAGGTTCGACGGCACGGCGCTGTTGTCGGTCGCGGTACTGCCCGGCGCGGTCACGTCCAGCACGAAATAACCCTTGCCGCCGGCGCCCAGCGTGCCGACCAGCAGCGTGCGCCAGTCGGGATCGGTGGCGTTCCCCAGGTTCACGTCGCCGCTGAACGGCGAGCCGTCCACGTAGTAGCGGTGCTGGTAGTCGCTCCGGGTCAGCAGCGGCAGGTTCGCGATCACGCCCTTCGGCACGTAGGCGAGCTTCTCGCTGCCGTCCGCGCCCGAGAAGCCGTGCAGCATGCCGTCGTTGCCGCCGACGTAGACCATGGGCAGGCGCTTGGCATGGCGCTTCGCGAAATCGGCGTAGCGATCGAAGCTGTAGTTGCCGACCGGCTCGGCGACATACCACAGCGCCGAGTTGACGATGTCGCCCTGGCGCGAGCCGCGCGTGCGGAACGCCACGCCTTCCACGCTCCGGCCTTCCTGCCTGCGGTCGCCGCGGATGAAGTTCAGGCGCTCGCGCGCGACGGCGTCGGACACCGTGCCGGCCCCCTGGGCCTTCAGCAGGGCCTTCTGCGCGGTGCTCAGATAGGTTTCGCCGGAGGCCCATTCGAACGACGTGCCGCCACCGCCGGTCTCCAGGTCGCGCCAGGTCAGGATCAGCCGGTCGTCGATGCCGGCGGCGGTCAGCGCGTCGAGCTTGTCGGCCGTGGTCCGGCTCGTCCCCGTGCCCCAGCCGCCGTAGGGCGTCGCGGCGCCGGTTTCCGCTGCCAGCGTGTCGGCTTTCACGTGGCCGGTCCACTGGGCGGCCTCGTAGCCGGACGTGTACTGCACCGCGGCCGTCTGGGCGACCGAGGAGGCCGAGTTCGCGAAGCTGGTGACCGGCAACCCGGCGTCGGTCACGATCGCGCTGAAGATGTCCTGGAATGCCCGGATCAGGCCATCCGAATCGGTGGCCGGAATGAAGCGCCCGCGGCCGGCCAGCGCCATCTGCCACAGCTCCATTCTTTTGGCATCGATGGAGTCGTTGGGATTCGCCCAGGTGACGGCACCGGTCACGAGCTTGGGGAAATCGCCGCCGAACGTATCGTTGGTGGCGGCGTCCCACACCGGCGCACCGGCCCACGACGACGCGTCGCGGAAACCGATCGTATAGGTCGTGATGTTCTGCCAGGTCGCCGGATTGTTCCGGGGGTTCCAGTACTCCGGAAGCGCCACCCGGATCCCGCCGGCCTCGTAGGTCTGCGACCCTGGCTGCCGGATCTGCGGGGCAAGATTGTTCGCCAGCCCCGTCGCCAGGTCCGTGGACCAGTAGTAGAAGGCCAGGTCCGCCAGCGTCGGCGCGGCGCTGCTGCGGTACAGGCGGGTGACGGGACTGCCCGCGTCGTAGAGTTCGCCATCGGGGAGGGTCATGGTCTGCGAATCGTGGTTGCCGTAGGCATCGCCGCGGGTAGGCGGAGTGACGTTCCATTCACCGTCCGTCATCAGGATGACGTAATTGCGGCGGCAACTCTGGACCGTTCCGAGAGCCGTTCCGGGAACCTCGGCCCATGGGCCGTACGGATCGCTCACCGAGGCATTGCGCAGATACTGGCCGATCTGGTTGTAGGTCTCGTGGGTCGGCGTGCCGTAGGCGCCGTTGTCGTAGCCCAGCTGGCCGGCGGTCTCCGCCTCCCTGGCCGGTCCAACCCATGTCAGGAACCTGGCGCGATGGGCTGCGTCGAGCACACGCACCGCATGGCAGCCACTGGTGTTGCTGCCCACGACCTGGCACTGGTTGAACGTGTTCCAGCCGAGCCGCACGGAGCCATCCGGCACGACCTGCGTGTCGGCGTCGAAGATGGTGTGCAGGGCCGTCTTCAGGGCCCGCATGCCGCTGAGCGAATTGGCCGCCGTGCCCATGCTCCCGGAATCGTCCATCGACAGGATCACGTTCGGCGCCGGCTGCCGGCTGGCCGAGCCGGCCGGGTACTGCGCCAGTGGCAGCTGCGCGGCGAACGACGCCGGCGGCACGCCCAGGGCGGCGATCAGCACGCACAGCAGCGAGCGGCGGGCCGTGGGATGTGGACGCATCGGGGCCTCCTTCAGTTCTTCAGCTTCTGGTGGGCGAAGGTCGACTGCAGCACGACCTGCGTGCGCTGGTTCGGGCCGCGCGCGATGGCTGTGATGCGGTAGACGACGTTGGGATTCAGGTTCAGGTCCATCTTGGATCGGTCGGTCAGCAAACCTGCCTCGCTCCTGTCGTAGGGCATGACCTCGATCCAGTACCAGGCACCGCCGTCGCTGGCGTTGCGGCTGGCGAGCAGCGGGTTCGCCAAGGCGGCACTGCCGCCGGCGGACAGCGCGCCGGTGTATTCGCCATAGCGCGCGCCCACGCCGTCGGCCGTCATCTCCGTCATGGCCGCCGCGTCGTTCCAGAAGTCCTGCTCGCCGGTGCGCTTCTGGCAGATGCCCTGCAGGCAGCGGGTCGGGGCCGTGTCCAGCCGCCCCAGCAGGGTGCCCAGATCCTTGTCCTCGTCGATGAACCGCAGCGTCGCGCCACGGCGGCAGATCCGGACGTCGCTGGCCGACGGCACGCAGTTCGTGCCGTCGGCGTGCGTGCCGCGGATGTCTTGCTCCGCGTCCTGGATCATGGCCTGCGCCGCCTCGAAGGCGCGCTGGTAGCTGGCATCGTTGCCGACCAGCGCCTCGTTGACCAGCGAGGAGCGGAACGCCCACAGCGCCAGCAGCGACGACAGCAGCACCACGACCATCACCACCAGCAGCGCGATGCCGCGTGCGCGCCGGCGCGCGCCCATGCCCGACGGCGCGGCGCGCCTCATCGCGGCGCCCCCTGCGCGCGCAGCTGGAAGGTGTTGCGGAACACCAGGCGCAGGCGGTTGCCCATGCCGGTCTCGGCGTCATTGCAGTCGCGGTAGGTCGCGCTCGCGGTGTCCAGCGGCTCGTCGCCGACGAGCTCCAGGCACACATCCACCGCGACCACGCTGGGCCATTCGCCGTTCACCCCGGCCGCGTCGACGCGCCGCACCACCGCATTGCCCGAGGCGTCCAGCCCTTGCAGCAGATAGCGCACCTGGAAATCGGCCACGTTGCCGATCACCGCTTCCGTGCGGCCGTCGGCGCCTGCGCATTCCAGTTCGCCGCTGACGGCGCCGCTCGGGCGGTTCAGCCGGAAGCTGCTCTGGATCGCCAGGTCGGACGGCTGGCGGCCCAGGCAGTCGCGCAGCAGGGACTGCGCCTGCTCCTGGCCGTGCAGCTGCTCCTTGTAGTTCTGGTAGCCGACCCGCAGCGGATGGCTGGCGTCCCGGCCCAGCGTGTCCTGCGTGCGGTCGAAGCTGGTCTCGAAGGCCACGCTGTCCAGCGCCTCGACGCCCTGCTCGCTGCCCTCGCCGGGCTTGCCGAACGCCAGGTTCAGCCGCACCGAACCGGCCTGGCGCACCTGCGTGCCGATCACGCGCAGCGCATGGGCGGCCTGCTGCTGCAGCTGGCTCGCATCGCCGACCGTGCCGGACACGCCGCGCGACACCAGCAGCGCGCCCAGCGCCACGGCCACGACCATCAGGCCGATGGCCAGGCCGACCATCAGCTCGACCAGGGTGGCCCCCTTCTGCGCGGAGGGCGGAGGAACGGCGCGCCGCGGCTTCATGGGCAGTACACCAGCGGGTCGGTCCCGCCACCGAGCGCGTCGGCCGTGCAGCGCAGCGTGGGCACCAGGTACTGCAGGTGGCAGATCCGCTCCGCCGGACAGGCGACGGCCACGGAACCGCCGCCGGCGCCACTGGCGGCGCTGGCCGGCGGCATGGCGAACGGCGCCTTGTACTGCGCGGTTTGCGCGGCGGTAGCGCCCTCGCGCTCGTTCTCGCGCCAGCTGATCATCACGCCCAGCATCGGGCGGCTGTTGGCGCTGCCGGCATCGGCGGCGCGGAACACCCGGGCATCGCCCAGCGGCATCGTGGCCTGCACCGTGTCCTTCCACCGCAGCACGTCGTGACGCGCCAGGTTGGCCGCCGTGCAGCCGGCCGAGCAGTCGGGCACGGCACCGGCCACCGCGCCCCAGTCGACGACGTACTGGTCCAACACCGCTTCCGTCAGCGCGCTGGGATTGGTCTTGATGCGCTCGCTCAGGTCCTCGATCAGCCGCAGCGCCTGCGCGCGCCGCACCGCCGTCTGCGTGTCCGACAGCGTGCGCAGCTGCACCCCGAGGATGCCGAGCACGCCCAGCGCCACCAGCACGATCGCGATCAGGGACTCCAGCAGCGTGAAGCCCTGCTGCCGCCCGCGCCCGCCGCTCAGGCACATGTGGCGACTCCCGGCCGGGCGCGGACCCGGCCGCCGGCGCCGATGCACAGCGCGCCGACCACCGGGGAGCCGCTGCGCGCGGGTGCGACCGCGAAGCCGAGCGCGCCGCCCTGCAGCTCGCCCCAGCGCGAGAGCCGGTAGGCGCCATCGCCGTTCAGGTTGGTGAAACGCAGGCCGCGCGTGGGCGGCGAGACGCGCAGCGTGGCCTCCCCCTCGCCCAGCACGCCGTCGCCGTTGGCATCGTCGAACACCGTCCAGCCGCAGGACCAGTCGGCCGCATCGTCGGCCGGCGACGCGCATTCGCCCCCAGCGGGCGCGTTGCGCACCACCGCGACGCCGCCGCCGCGCTTGATCGCCTCCGAGCGCGCATAGGCGAAGGTCGCCGCCATTTCCTCGGTGGCCTGGCGCACGCGCCAGCGTTCGATCACTGGCACCAGGCTGGGGCCCGCCAGCGCGGCCAGCACCGCCAGCACGGCCACGACCACCATCAGTTCGATGGCCGTGAAGCCGCGGGACGAGGACGGAAAGCCGCAGGACGGGCACAGCATGACGGATCGAATGCTAACCGGCGGCGCGGCGAATCAGGCACGCCGCCCGCCCGCCATAGCGGGCGCAGCCCCGCACGACGAGCAGCCGGCCCCGCGCAGCCCTTGCGCCAGCCCTGCGAATGCCGAGCGCCGGCGCACCGTTCGCGCGCCGGTAGTAGGATTTCCCGGCGCCCGCGTGCGCGGGCGTGCCCCACGCAGAACCAAGGACAAACGGAGTCTCCAGCATGGCCCACGCATTCGCCCGCACCCGCAAGCGCTTCACCACCGCCTCCGGCAAGACCGGCCAGCTCTATTCGCTGCCGGCGCTGGCCAGGGAGTTCCCGCAGATCCGGCGCCTGCCGGTGTCGCTGCGCATCGTGCTGGAGTCGGTGCTGCGCAACTGCGACGGCCGGCGCGTGACCGAGGACAACGTGCGCCAGCTCGCCTGCTGGGCGCCGAATGCCGAGCGCACCGAGGAGATCCCCTTCGTCGTCGCCCGCGTGGTGCTGCAGGACTTCACCGGCGTGCCGCTGCTGGCCGACCTGGCCGCCATGCGCAGCGTCGCCGCGCGGCTGGACAAGCCGGTGCACCGCATCGAGCCGCTGGTGCCGGTGGACCTGGTGGTGGACCACTCCATCATGGTCGACTACTACGGCACGAAGAACGCGCTGGACCTGAACATGAAGCTGGAATTCCAGCGCAACCGCGAGCGCTACGAGTTCATGAAGTGGGGCATGCAGGCGTTCAAGACCTTTGGCGTGGTGCCGCCGGGCTTCGGCATCGTGCACCAGGTCAACCTGGAATACCTGGCGCGCGGCGTGCACAAGACCCGGGACGGGGTCTACTACCCCGACAGCCTGGTCGGCACCGACAGCCACACCACCATGATCAACGGCATCGGCGTCGTGGCCTGGGGCGTGGGTGGCATCGAGGCCGAGGCGGCGATGCTGGGCCAGCCGGTCTACTTCCTGACGCCCGACGTGGTCGGCTTCGAGCTGACCGGCCGGCTGCGCGAGGGCGTGACGGCCACCGACCTGGTGCTGACCGTCACCGAGATCCTGCGCCGGCACAAGGTGGTCGGCAAGTTCGTGGAGTTCTTCGGCGAGGGCACGCGCACGCTGGCCCTGCCCGACCGCGCCACCATCGGCAACATGGCGCCGGAGTACGGCGCGACCATGGGCTTCTTCCCGGTGGACGAGAAGACCATCGAGTACTTCAAGGGCACCGGCCGCAGCAAGGCCGAGATCGAGGCCTTCGAGGCCTACTTCCGCGCCCAGGGCCTGTTCGGCGTGCCGAAGGCCGGCGAGATCGACTACTCCCAGGTCGTCAGGCTCGACCTGGGCGACGTGACGCCCAGCCTCGCCGGCCCCAAGCGCCCGCAGGACCGCATCGAGCTGGGCAACGTCGCCACCCAGTTCCGCACGCTGTTCAGCAAGCCCGTGGCCGAGAACGGCTTCAACCAGCCGGCCGAGGTGCTGCTGACCCGCCACCAGGTGCGCGGCACCGACGAGCCGCTGCTGGACAAGGTGCCCGAGACGCCGCCCACGCCCAGCGGCGCGGCGCTGCCGGTGGCCGAGATGGAGGCCAACAAGTCCACGCTGGCCGCGGCCCGGCACGAGGCCGCGCCGCCGAAAAGGAAGGCGCCGGAGGTCGCGATCGGCAACGGCGACGTGCTGATCGCAGCCATCACCAGCTGCACCAACACCTCCAACCCCAGCGTGCTGCTGGCCGCCGGCCTGCTGGCGAAGAAGGCCGTGGAAGCCGGCCTGAAGGTGCAGCCGCACGTCAAGACCTCGCTGGCGCCGGGCTCGCGCATCGTCACCCAGTACCTGGAGGAAACCGGCCTGCTGCCCTACCTGGCCAAGCTCGGCTTCGCGCTGGCCGGCTACGGCTGCACCACCTGCATCGGCAACGCCGGCGACCTGGCGCCGGAGTTGAACGAGGTCATCACGAAGAACGACCTGGTCTGCGCCGCCGTGCTCTCGGGCAACCGCAACTTCGAGGCGCGCATCCACCCCAACCTCAAGGCCAACTTCCTGGCCAGTCCGCCGCTGGTGGTGGCCTACGCCATCGCCGGCACCGTGCTCAAGGACCTGATGACCGAGCCGGTCGGCAAGGGCAAGGGCGGCCGGGACGTGTACCTGGGCGACATCTGGCCGACGAGCGAGGAGATCCACGCGCTGATGCGCCACGCGATGAACGCCCGCGCCTACCGCGAGAACTACGCCAAGGTGAAAACCGAGCCCGGCAAGCTGTGGGAGAAGATCAAGGGCGTGACCGGCGACACCTACACCTGGCCGCCCAGCACCTACATCGCCGAGCCGCCGTTCTTCGCCGGCTTCACGCTGGCGCCGCCGGCGGCGGACGAGGCGGTCGCCGTGCGCGGCGCGCGCATCATGGCGCTGTTCGGCGACTCCATCACGACCGACCACATCTCGCCGGCCGGCTCCATCAAGGCCAGCGCGCCGGCCGGCCTGTGGCTGCAGGAGCACGGCGTTCAGAAGGCCGACTTCAACAGCTACGGCGCGCGCCGCGGCAACCACGACGTGATGATGCGCGGCACCTTCGCCAACGTGCGCATCAAGAACCTGATGATCCCGCCCGCGGCCGACGGCTCGCGCGAGGAAGGCGGCCTGACGCTGCTGCAGCCCACCGCGGCCGGCGCCCGCCCCGAGAAGATGCCCATCTACGACGCCGCGATGCGCTACATGGCCGCCGGCACGCCCACGGTGGTCTTCGCCGGCGAGGAGTACGGCACCGGCTCCAGCCGCGACTGGGCCGCCAAGGGCACGTTGCTGCTGGGCATCAAGGCCGTGGTCGCCAAGAGCTTCGAGCGCATCCACCGCAGCAACCTGGTCGGCATGGGCGTGCTGCCGCTGCAGTTCCGCCATGGCGAGAGCTGGGAGTCGCTGGGCCTGCAGGGCGACGAGACCATCGACATCGTGCCGGCCGCCGACCTGGCACCGCGCAGCAGCGCGACCATGGTCGTCACGCGCGCCGACGGCAGCACGCACGAGACCAGCCTGCTGCTGCGCATCGACACGCCGATCGAGGTCGAGTACTACCGGCACGGCGGCATCCTGCCGTACGTGCTGCGGCAGTTGCTGGAATGACGCGGGCCGCCGCCCAGCCCCTGCTGGCCGACGAATCCGAGGTCGAGGTCACGGCCATCCGCGCGCAGGGCGCGGGCGGGCAGAACGTCAACAAGGTGTCGAGCGCGATCCACCTGCGCTTCGACATCCCGGCCTCCTCGCTGCCCGAGGACGTGAAGGCCCGGCTGCTGGCGCTGCGCGACGGGCGCATCACGCAAAGCGGCGTGCTGGTCATCAAGGCCCAGCAGCACCGCACCCGGGACATGAACCGGCTCGACGCCTTCGCGCGCCTGCACGAGCTGGTGCAGAGCGTCGCGCGCCCGCCGCGCGTGCGCAAGCCGACCAAGCCGACCGCCGCCTCGCGCCTGCGGCGGCTGGAGGGCAAGAGCCGCCGCGCCAGCACCAAGGCCGGGCGCGAGCGGGTACCGGCCGAGTAGCGCCCCGGGACGGGCTGTATGCCACTCGCCGTTTGACGTTGCGCGGCGCGGCGTCGCATACTGGCCCGGCGGTGCCACACCACACCAGGGAACTCGGGCCGGCGGAGCGGGTCCGTGTCGCAGAGGGCGCCGGCGCGCTCCACCCGCCTTGCAAAGGACCTGCACCATGACCGGCACGAGCTTCAAGCCACTCGTCACCCACCACCTCTCGGGCCACGCGCTGCTGGCGCAGCCGGCGCCGGACAAGCCCGTCTCGCCCTCGTCGCCGGCGCTGGACGTCATGACCGATTTCCTGCTCACGCGGCCGGTGACGATCGCGCCCGACGCCAGCCTGTTCGCGGCCAACGAGGCCATGATCGCCCGCGGCGTGCGCATGCTGTTCGTGACCGAGGGCGACCGGCTGCTGGGCATCATCAGCACGCAGGACACGCTGGGCGAGCGCCCCATGCAGCTGCGCCACCAGGGCAAGGGCAGCGTGTTCGACCTGACCGTGGCCGACCTGATGCACCCTCTGTCCACGCTGGAAGTGCTGTCGCTGGCCGAGGTGCGGCACGCCCACGTCGGCGACCTGGTGGCCACGCTCAAGCGCCTGGGACGCCAGCACGTGCTGGTCAGCGACGGCGCGGCCGGTCAGCCGCTGGCGATCCGCGGCATGTTCTCGGCCACCCAGATCGGCCGCCAGCTCGGCGCGCCGGTGGAAACCTTCGAGCTGCCGCACACCTTCGCGCAGATCGAGGCCGCGCTGGCAGGCTAGATCGAGGCGCGGCACCCATGCAGCCACGCCAGGCCGCCAAACAAAGGCCCGTCGAGGCCGCCGGACGCGGCCGTCACGCCGGCTCCGCAGGCAGCGGCATGCCCTGCTCGACCAGGCTGGCGTGCAGCGCGGCACCCAGCGGCAGGATGTCGTCGTTGAAGTCGTAGCGGCTGTTGTGCAGGTGGTGGCCGCCGGACGCGCCCTGGCCCAGGCGCAGGTAGGCGCCCGGCCTGGCCTGCAGCATGAAGGAGAAATCCTCCGCGCCCATGCTGGGCTCCAGGTCGCGCACCACGCGGTCGGCGCCCACCAAGCCCTCGGCCACGTCGCCGGCGAAGCGGGCCTCGGCCGCGCTGTTGATCGTCGCCGGGTAGATGCGCTCGAAGCGCACCTCGGCGCGTGCGCCGAAACCCTGCGCGATGGCGCCGCACAGCTCGGCCAGGCGGCGCTCGATCAGTCCCTGCACGGCCGGGTCGAAGGTGCGCACCGTGCCGACCAGCGTGGCCTCGCCGGGCACCACGCTCATCGCGGAAAGGTCGCCGGCCTGCATCGCGCACAGGCTGACCACGGCCGCGTCGATCGGCCGCGTGTTGCGCGAGACGATGCTCTGCGCCGCCGTGATGATGTGCGCCGCCACCAGCACCGGGTCGACCGTCTGGTACGGGTGCGCGCCATGGCCGCCCCTGCCGGCCACGGTGATCGTCACGCGGTCGGCCGCGGCCATCATCGGGCCGCTGTTCAGGCCGACCGTGCCGGGCGGCAGGGCCGGCCAGTTGTGCATGGCGTAGACGGCATCGACCGGGAAGCGCTGGAACAAACCGTCCTGCACCATGGCGCGGGCGCCGGCATGCCCCTCCTCGCCGGGCTGAAAGATCAGCACGGCGGTGCCGTCGAAGCGGCGCGTCTCGGCCAGGTAGCGGGCGGCACCGACCAGCATGGCCGTGTGGCCGTCGTGGCCGCAGCCGTGCATCAGGCCGCTGCGCAGGGAGCGCCAGGCGCACTCGCCCTGCTCGGTCATCGGCAGCGCGTCCATGTCGGCGCGCAGGCCCAGCATGCGGCCGCTGGCCTGGCTGCGCCCGCGGACCACGCCGACCACGCCGGTCCCGGCGATCCCGGTGTGCACTTCGTCCACGCCGGCCAGGCGCAGCGCCTCGGCCACGCGGGCCGCGGTGTAGTACTCCTCGAAGCCCAGTTCCGGATGGGCATGCAGCTCGCGCCGCAGCGCGGTCAGCTCGGGATGGAACTGCGCGATGCGGGCGAAGGCCCGCCCGCCCGCCTGTAGCGTGGGGGCTCGCATCAATGTCCTCCTTGCCGGGCCAAGCGCAGTCGCGGAGCACCCCTCCGGCACAGGCGGGCGGCCAGGAATGCCGGCAGCCTCTGCATGGCATGGGCGAGGGACAAGAGCCGGGACAGCACGAACATCGGGCCTCTCAGGGACGTGAAAAAGCCGCCGGTCTTGCGACGCGGCGGCTTCGAACGCTGTGGTTCTCAGGCTGCCCGGTGGGCAGCACAAGAATCAGAACGTGTGAACCACACCCAGGCCGACGGCGTAGGGGTTGGCCGGGGCAGCGACCGCGGAGACGTTCTGGTCGTAGCCCTTGCCGTAGTCCACGTACAGCGTGGTGCGCTTGGACAGCGCGTAGTTGGCGAACACTTCCAGCGCCTTGATGTCGGCACCGGTGTTGCGGGCGTAGGCCACGCCGACGTTGGCAGCGCCGAGCGGGGCGGAGACCGCGAGGGTCCAGCCCTTGCCGCCGGCAAGACCAGTACCAGTGCTGCCAAAGTTGCCACCGTTAGCGACGAAGCCGTTGTAGTTCTTGACGCCTTCGCTTTCACGGCGGTTGTAGGTCGCAGCCACCTTCACGACGTCCAAGTTGTAGCTGGCACCCACGGCATACGCGGTCCGGTAACCGTTGGCCGCCTTGGTTTCGGCGACCGCGCCGATGGCCAGCGGGCCGTTGGCGTAGGACAGGCCCAGGCTGTACTGGTTCTTGGCAGCGGACGTGACGTTCGTGCCCTGCGCGTTAGCCTGGTCACCCTTGGCGATGAACGAGGCGCGCGCGACCACACCACCGAAGTTCGGCGAGGTGTACTTGAACTGGCTGCTGCGGCGCGAGCTGCCATACCACGTCACACCGCTGATGCCGCCACGGTCGTAGGCGGAAGAGTAGGCCGTGCCGTTCAGGTCGAAGGTACCCATGACGTCGGCACCGATGGACGTGGTGCGGCCCAGCTGCACCAGGCCCCAGCTGGCGCCGCCCAGGCCGACATAGGCTTCACGGCCGAAACTCAGGGTGCTGCTGCCGGTCGACAGGTCGAGACCACCGGTTTCCAGACCGAAACGGGCCGACAGGCCGCCGCCCAGGTCTTCCACGCCCTTGAAGCCGATGCGGGAGGTCGCCTGGAAGCCGTTGGGCGAACCGCCGTAGCCTTCGTCACCATTGTTCAGGCCCCACTTGCCACCCTTCAGCTTGCTGGCGCCGATGTCCAGCACGCCGTACAGCGTGACGGAAGATTGGGCCATGGCGGCACCGGAGGCGGCCAGCACAGCCAGCGCGATCAGACTTTTTTTCATTGCGAGATTCTCCAAGGTTAAACATAGGGCTCCGGTTCGAAGAGGGCGTCAGGTACTGGATACCTCTTTTCGCCTTCACCGGAGACCCGGGCCAACCTCCTGCTAGGAAGTTGGGCCTATTGCACCAGAGCCGATGGCCCAAGGCAAAAGAAATACCCTGGAATCACGCCATTCCGTCGTACCGCTACAACAGATCGACCAGCGCGCGTGGGCGATTGGCAACAGCCCCCCAGGGCCCGGCCGCTCGCAAGCCGACCCTATACTGGGCTTTTCCCCTTCCCCTCGCTCCTGCCGCATGGACCGCCTTCTCAGCACCGCCGATGCCGCGCTCCGCACGCTGTTCGTCCGCCCGCATGCCAGCCGCGCCTGCCCCACCGTGCCGGCCGAGGACACGGCACTGAGCGCGCAGGACAAGCGCCTGTCCGGCGCGTTGATGCGCGTGAACCATGTCGGGGAGGTCTGCGCCCAGGCGCTGTACACCGCCCAGGCCCTGGCGACCCGCGACGCCGGGCTCAGCGCCCATTTCCGGCAGGCGAGCCAGGAGGAAACCGACCACCTGGCCTGGACCGCGGAACGGCTGGAGGAGCTCGGCACGCGGCCTTCGCTGCTGAATCCGCTGTGGTACGCCGGCGCCTTCGCCCTGGGCCTGGTCGCCGGCCGGATCAGCGACCGGCTGAGCCTGGGCTTCGTCGTCGAGACGGAACAGCAGGTGGCGGAACACCTGGATTCGCATCTGGCGCGCCTGCCGGCCGCGGACCACGCGTCGCGCGCGATCGTCGCGCAGATGCGCGACGACGAACTGCGGCATGCGCACGAAGCCGCCGACGCCGGCGGCATCCCCCTGCCGCTGCCGGTGCGCGGGCTGATGCGCATGGCGGCCAAGGTCATGACGACCACGGCCCACTACATCTAGCAGGAACGCCGGCCCGTCAGGCCGGCTGCAGCAGTTCGAAGCTGGTCGTGATCTCGGCGGTCTTGCCGAGCATGATGGTCGCGGAGCAGTACTTGTCGTGGCTCATGGCGATGGCGCGCTCCACGGCGGCGGGCGGCACGTCCTTGCCCGTCACGGTGAAATGCATGTGGATCCTGGTGAACACCTTGGGGTCCGTGTCCGCCCGCTCGGCGCTGAGCTTGACCGAGCAGCCGCGCACGTCGTGCCGGCCGCGCTTGAGGATCAGCACGACGTCGTAGGCGGTGCAGCCGCCGGCGCCGGCCAGTACCGTCTCCATCGGCCGCGGCGCCAGGTTGCGGCCGCCGTTCTCCGGCCGCGCGGCGTCCGGCGCGCCGTCCATCGCCAGCACGTGGCCGCTGCCGGTCTCGGCCACGAAACCCATGCCCGATTGCGTGCCGGCCGCGCCGGTCCAACTCACTGTGCACTCCATCCCTGATCTTTCCCGAGCCCTGGACTCGCTCATGTTTGCGTGGAAGCAACGAATTCTTCACGGAATTCGCGCGCTGGCAGGTCACCGATGTTGCGACGCACAAAAGATGGCTATACTTCGTTCCATCGCATCGCAATTGCGGTGCACCGATTGTCTCCTCCACCCTCCGAAAAGGTGGATTAGCCCCGAGTCGAAAGACTCGGGGCTTTTTCTTGGCCGCTCCCGGCCGGCCGCCGTGCTGTGCGCCGGGTTCTATGATCCCGCCCTCCCCTGACCGCCCCGCTCCCGCTGCCATGCCTTCTTCGACCCCGCCCCTGTCGCCCGCCGATTATCTGAAGAAGATCCTGACCGCCCGGGTCTACGACGTGGCCGTGGAGTCGCCGCTGGAGCCGGCGCGCAGCCTGAGCCAGCGCCTGCACAACACCGTGCTGCTCAAGCGCGAGGACCAGCAGCCGGTGTTCAGCTTCAAGCTGCGCGGCGCCTACAACAAGATGGCGCAGCTGTCGCCGGCGCAGCTGAAGAAGGGCGTGATCTGCGCCTCCGCCGGCAACCACGCCCAGGGCGTGGCGATGAGCGCGCGCAAGCTCGGCACGCGGGCCGTGGTGGTCATGCCCACGACCACGCCGCAGCTGAAGATCGACGCCGTGCGCAGCCTGGGCGGCGAGGTCGTGCTGCACGGCGACAGCTATTCCGACGCCTACCAGCATGCCGCCCGGCTGGAGAAGAAGGAGCGCCTGACCTTCGTGCACCCGTTCGACGACCCGGACGTGATCGCCGGCCAGGGCACGATCGCGATGGAGATCCTGCGCCAGCTGCAGGGCCTGGGCTCGCACCACCTGGACGCCGTGTTCGTGGCCATCGGCGGCGGCGGCCTGATCGCCGGGGTGGCCAACTACATCAAGGCGGTGCGGCCGGAGATCCGGGTCATCGGCGTGCAGATGAACGATTCGGACGCCATGGCCCGCTCGGCCGAGGCCGGCGAGCGCGTGGCGCTGGACGACGTGGGCCTGTTCTCCGACGGCACGGCGGTCAAGCTGGTCGGCGAGGAGACCTTCCGCGTCGCCAGCAGCGGGCTGGTGGACGATTACATCCGCGTGGACACCGACGCCGTCTGCGCCGCGATCAAGGACATCTTCGTGGACACGCGCAGCATCGTGGAGCCGGCCGGCGCACTGGCCGTGGCCGCGATCAAGCAGTACGTGGCCACGCACAAGACGCGCGGCGAGACCTACGCCGCCATCCTGTGCGGCGCCAACATGAACTTCGACCGGCTGCGCTTCGTCGCCGAGCGCGCCGAGGTCGGCGAGGAGCGCGAGGCGCTGTTCGCGATCACGCTGCGCGAGGAGCGCGGCAGCTTCCGGCGCTTCTGCGAGGCGGTGGGCGCGCTGCCGGGCGGTCCGCGCAACGTGACCGAGTTCAACTACCGCATCAGCGATGCCGAGCAGGCCCACGTGTTCGTCGGGCTGACCACGCAGGGCAAGGGCGAGTCCGCCAAGCTCAAGGCCCGCTTCGAACGCAGCGGCTTCCAGGCGCTGGACCTGACGCACGACGAACTGGCCAAGGAGCACGTGCGCTACATGGTCGGCGGCTGTTCGCCGCTGGCGCGCGACGAGCGGCTGCTGCGCTTCACCTTCCCCGAGCGGCCCGGCGCGCTGCTGAAGTTCCTGAGCCTGATGCGGCCGAACTGGAACATCAGCCTGTTCCACTACCGCAACCAGGGCGCCGACTACGGCCGCATCCTGGTCGGCATGCAGGTGCCGGCGGCGGACGACAAGGCCTTCCGCAAGTTCCTCGGCACGCTGGGCTACCCCTGGGTCGAGGAGACCGACAACCCGGTCTACCGCCTGTTCCTGCGCCACTGAGGACCGCGGCGCCATGCAGGGGCTGCGCCACTACCTGATCGCGCTGCAGTTCTTCACCCGCGTGCCGGTGACCGGACGGCTGGCGGCCTGGGTCGGCTTCAGCCCGGCCATGCTGCGGGCCGCGGCCGCGCACTTTCCCGGCATCGGCTGGCTGGTGGCGGCCTGCGTGGGCGCGGCCAGCGCCGCGCTGTGGCAGCTGCTGCCGGCGCAGGGGTTCACGCCGCTGGCGGTCGCGGCGCTGGGCACGGCCGCCGGCGTGCTGCTGACCGGCGGCTTCCACGAGGATGGACTGGCCGACGTCGCCGACGGCCTGGGCGGCAGCCTGGACCGCGAGCGCGCGCTGGACATCATGAAGGACTCGCGCGTCGGCGCCTTCGGCGTGATGGCGCTGGCGCTGGCGCTGCTGGCCAAGGTGGCGCTGCTGGCCGTGCTGGGCGCCGCCGGCCTGGCGCCGCTGCTGTGGAGCCTGCTGGGCGCGCACGTGCTGTCGCGTCTGCTGCCGCTGGCCCTGCCGGCCCTGCTGCCGCATGTGGGCGACACGGCCCGCTCCAAGAGCAAGCCGCTGGCCGACCACGTGGGCGGCCGCACGCTGGCGGTCGCGCTGCTGTGGACGGCGCCGGCGCTGCTGGCCGTCGCCCTCGCGCTGGGGGCGGCCCTGGCGCTGTGGGCCAGCCTGTGCAGTCTTGCTGCGGTGGCCTGGATGTTCCGGCTGTTCCGCCGCCGGCTGCAGGGCTTCACCGGCGATGCGCTGGGCGCCACGCAGCAGGTCTGCGAGATCGCGTTCTACCTGGGCGCGGCCTGCGCGCTGGGACGCGGCTGATGCAGCTCTGGTTGCTGCGGCACGCGGACGTGCAGCAGGCCGCCGGCCTGTGCTACGGCGCCACCGACGTGCCGGCGCAGGCGGACCGGACCGAAGCCTGCGCCGTGCGGCTGGCCCCGCTGCTGCCGCACGGCGTGCGGGCCTGGACCTCGCCGCTGCGCCGCTGCCGCGCGCTCGCCGACGCGCTGCAGGCGCTGCGCCCGGACCTGCAGGCCACGGCCGACCCGCGCCTGGCCGAGATGGACTTCGGCACCTGGGAGGGCCAGTCCTGGGACGCCATCGGCCCGGACGCGCTGGCGGCCTGGACCGCCGACTTCCTGCACCACCGGCCCGGCGGCGGGGAGTCGGTCGCGCAGTTCCTGGCGCGCGTGCGGCAGGCCTTGGAGGAATACGCCGCCCCGGGCGGCGCACACGGCCTGTGGATCACCCATGCCGGCGTGATCAAGGCCGTGCGCCTGCTGCACGCCGGCACACGCATCGCGCGCGCCGACGAATGGCCGCGGGACAGCGTCGCCTGCGGCGACTGGCTGGTGCTGGATCTGCCGCCTAGCGGCGGATGAGCGGCGGCAGCTCCAGCGTGGCCACCGGCGGCGCATCCGGGCCGGGCGCCAGCACCGCCTTGCGCGCCTCGACCGAGGCCAGCAGCACGCCGGGCTCGATCTCGGCACCGACGCGGAATGGCCTGGGCGGCTGGCCGGCCACCGCGATCAGCGCGGCACCGCCGCGGCGCCGGTCGGCCACGACGCCGGTCAGCACGTAGCGGTTGCCGGCCACCGCCACCGGGGCGGCCGCCAGCTGCGCGGACGCGCCCAGCGCACGCGCCACGGCCGCGACGTCGGCCTGCGCCGGCGCCGTGCGCGCCACCGGCACCGCGGTGGACGGCCCGGCCGGGCCGAGCAGCCGCAGCCCCCAGTACGCCGCGCTGGCCAGCGCCAGCGCCCAGACCGCGAACGTGGTCAGGCGCACCGCCCAGGGCCTGCCGGCGCGGGCGGGGTCGGAAACGGAGCGCAACATGCGGCGATTATCATGGAACGCTTCGCCCCGGTTGTGCTCCACCTCGCCATGACATCGCTGCCTTCCCTCCGCCGCCGCATGCAGGCCGGCTTCACACTGATCGAGCTGATGGTCGTGCTCGTGATCATCGGCGTGCTGGCTGCGCTGATCGTGCCCAACGTGCTGGACCGCGCCGACGATGCGCGCGCCACCGCCGCCAAGACCGACGTGGCCAACCTGATGCAGGCGCTGCGCATGTACCGGCTGGACAACCAGCGCTACCCGACGGCCGAGCAGGGCCTGCAGGCCCTGGTGGCCAAGCCCACCGCCAACCCGGTGCCGCCGAACTGGAAGCCCTATGTCGAGAAGCTGCCGAACGACCCCTGGGGCCGCCCCTACCAGTACCTGAACCCCGGCGTGCGGGGCGAGATCGACGTGATGTCCTTCGGCGCCGACGGCCAGGCCGGCGGCGAGGGCAAGGATGCGGACATCGGCAGCTGGCAATAGGCCGGGCAGGCCACCGCGCGGCGCCGGCTTCACGCTGCTGGAGCTGCTGGTCGTGGTGGCCATCGTCGCGCTGGCCAGCGCCGGCGTCGGCTTCGCGCTGCGCGACACCGCCGCCAGCGTGCTGGAGCGCGAGGCCGAGCGGCTGGCCGCGCTGTTCGAGGCCGCGCGCGCGCAGTCGCGCACCAACGGCCTGCCGGTGCGCTGGCGCGCCTCCGGGGACGGCTTTCGCTTCGACGGCGCGCTGCCCGGCACGCTGCCGCAGCACTGGCTGAGCCAGGACACCGTCGTGGCCGACCAGGCCAGCGTGCTGCTCGGGCCCGACCCCATCATCGGCGCCCAGGCGCTGGAACTGCGCAGCGCCAGCCGCCCGGGGCTGGCGCTGCGGGTCGCCACCGACGGCGTGCGCCCGTTCACCGTGCAGACGCCGCCAGCGGTGCAGCCGTGAACCGGCTGCGCGGCTTCACGCTGGTCGAGGTGCTGGTCGCGCTGGGCATCGTCGCGATCGCGCTGCTGGCCGGGCTGCAGGCCACCGGCGCCCTGACGCGCAACGCCACGCGCCAGTCCGACCTGCTGCTGGCCCAGCTGTGCGCCGAGAACGAACTGGCCGAACTGCGCCTGGGCCGCCGGTTCCCCGGCGTCGGCGACACCGACCTCGCCTGCGAGCAGGCCGGCCGGCAGTTCCGCGTGCACCTGGCGGTGCGGCCCACGCCGAACCCGAGCTTTCGCCGCATCGACGCCCAGGTGCTGGAGCACGACCGGCCGGTGCTGAACATCACCACCATCCTGGGGCGCTACTGAGCATGCCCGCACGCAGCCGCGGCTTCACGCTGGTCGAACTGCTGGTCGCGCTGGCCGTCATGGCCCTGGTCGCGGTCATGAGCTGGCGCGGCCTGGACGGCATGACGCGCGCGCAGGCGCAGACGCGCGCGCACACCGATGCGGTGCTGGCGCTGCAGACCGGCCTGGCGCAGTGGACGGCCGACCTGGACGCGATGCTGGAACTGCGCGAGCTGCCGGCCCTGGACTGGGACGGCCGCACCCTGCGCATCGTGCGCGCAGCCAGCCTGCCCGGCCAGGGCGGCCCGCAGATCGTGGCCTGGACACTGCGCGGCGTGGCCGCCGGCGGCCAGTGGATGCGCTGGCAGTCGCCGGTGCTGCACAGCCGCGCCGAACTGCTGCAGGCCTGGGACAGCGCCGCGCTGTGGGCGCAGAACCCCGGCAGCGAGGCGCGCCGCTACGAGGTCGCCGTCATGCCGCTGGCGGACTGGCGCATCTTCTATTACCGGTCCAACGCCTGGACCAACCCGCTGTCCAGCCCGGACACGCGCGCAGCCGCGGGTGCCGGAACCGGCACCCCGCAGTTGCCCGACGGCGTGCGCCTGCAGCTGGAGCTGCCGCCCGGCGGCGTGGTCTCCGGCGTGCTGACGCGCGACTGGGCCCGCCCCACCGTGGGAGGCGGGCTGCCATGAACGCCGCCCGGCGGGACAGGATCGGCACGCCGGCGGGCGCCGCCCGCGCCCAGCGCGGCGCCGCGCTGCTGCTGGCCATGCTGACGGTGATGCTGGTCGCCACCTTCGCCGCCACCGCGCTGTGGCAGCAGTGGCGCGCGGTCGAGGTCGAGACCGCCGAGCGCGCGCGCAGCCAGTCGGCCTGGGTGCTGGTCGGCGCGCTGGACTGGGCGCGGCTGATCCTGCGCGAGGACGCGCGCGCCGCCAACATCGACCACCTGGCCGAACCCTGGGCCGTGCCGCTGCAGGAGTCGCGCCTGTCCACCTTCCTGGCCGCGCAGGGCGGCGCGCTGCAGGGTGGTGACGAGGACCTGCCCGACGTCTTCCTGTCCGGCCGCATCGTCGACCTGCAGTCGCGGCTGAACATCGACAACCTCGTCAGCGCGCAGGGCGAGCCGAATGCCAAGGCGCTGCAGGCCTTCACCCGGCTGTTCGAGCTGCTGGGCCTGCCGCCGCAGGAACTGGAGACGATGGCCAGCAACCTGCAGCACGCGCGCCCGGCACAGCTGGCGCAAGGCGCGGACGTGCCGCTGTGGCCGCAGCGCTTCGAGCAGCTGGCCTGGGTCGGCCTGTCGCCGGACACGCTGCGCGCGCTGGCGCCGCACGTCACCGTGCTGCCGCAGCACACCACCGTCAACCTGAACACCGCCAGCGCCGAGGTCATCGCCGCCGCCGTCGAGGGGCTGGATCTGGCCGAGGCGCAGCGGCTGGTCGACGCGCGCGCGCGCAGCGCGCTGCGCAACGTCGACGAAGCCGCGCGCATCCTGGAACGCGAGGCCAGCGCGTTCACCCCGGGCGACTTCAGCGTGCGTTCGGACTTCTTCGAGGTGCACGGCCGGCTGCGCATGGACGCCGTGCTGGTGCAGGAACGCTCGCTGCTGCGGCGCAGCGGCGCCACCGTGACCACGGTCTGGCGCGAGCGCGTGCGCGGCGAGGTGCTGCAATGACCGCCCCGCCGCGTTCACGGACGGTCCCTACAATCGCCGGCCGCATGCCCTGCCCCGCGCACGCGCGCGCCGGCGGGCCCTGCACGGAGAGGAGCGAGTGAGCACCCTGATCGTCGTGCTGCCCCGGGAAACCCCCGGCGCAGCGACCCCCCTGGAATACCTCCTGAGCGCCGACGGCCGCAGCGTGGACCGGCACGAGCACGCCGCCGCGGCGCTGCTGCCGGCCGCGCGCGAGGTCGTGGCGCTGGTGCCGGCGCAGGCGCTGTCCTGGCACCGCGTGACGCTGCCCAAGGGCGCGCTGGCGCGCGGCGCGGCCGGCACGCCGCGCCTGCGCGCGCTGCTCGAAGGGCTGCTGGAAGACCAACTGCTCGACGAACCGTCGGCCGTGCACTTCGCGCTCGAAAGCGGCGCCCGCGCCCAGGCGCCGGCCTGGGTGGCCAGCTGCGACCGCGCCTGGCTGCGCGCCTGCCTGGCGCTGCTGGAGGCCGCGCGCCGGCCGGCCGCGCGCGTGGTGCCGGAACTGGCGCCCGGCACCGAGCAGGTGCAGGTCATCGGCACGCCCGATGCGCCGCTGCTGGCCTACAGCGGCGCCCAGGGGGCCAGCGTGCTGCCGCTGGCCGCCCCCGCGCTGCAATGGGCGCTGGCCCAGGCCGGCGCGGCCGAGGGCATGCCGGTCCTGGCCGAACCCGGCGTGGCCCGGCTCGCCGAGGAGCTGGGCGCCCACCCGGTCCAGCTGCGCAGCAGCGCCGAGCGCTGGCTGCAGGCGGCGGCCGCCACCGGCAGCTGGGACCTGGCCCAGTTCGACCTCGCCAGCTCCGACCGCCGCCGCGCGCTGCAGAGCACGCTGCGCCGCGTGGCCGCGCTGGCACGCGGCCCCGAATGGCGTGCCGCGCGCTGGGGCGCCGGCGTGCTGGTCGCCGCCCACCTGGTCGGCGTGAACGCCTGGGCCTGGAAGGAATCGGCGGCGCTGCGCGACAAGCGCGCCGCCGTCGACGGCATGCTGACCGGCACGTTTCCCGGCGTGCGCGCGGTAGTGGACGCCCCGGTGCAGATGGCGCGCGAAGTCGCGCTGCTGCGCCAGTCCGCCGGCAGCAGCACGCCGCGCGACCTGGAGGCCATGCTGGGCGCGCTGGGCGCGGCGCTGCCGCCGGGCCAGAACCTGCAGGCCGTGGACTACGGCAACGGCGAGGCGCGCGTGCGCGGCCTGGCGATGGCGCCGCCGGCCGCCGCCGCGCTGAACGACCGGCTGCGCCCCCACGGCCTGGCCGCCCAGCCCGAAGGCGAGCGCTGGCTGCTGCGCCCGCTGCCGGCCGCCGGAGCCGCGCCGTGATGCGCGCCGCCGCCCGGGCCGAATGGCTGCAGGTCCTGCGCACGCGCTGGAACCTGCTGGCCCCGCGCGAGCGCGCCGGCCTGGTGCTGGCCGGCGTGCTGGTGGCCGTGGCGCTGCTGTGGTGGGTGCTGCTGGGCCCGGCGCTGGCCACGCTGCGCCACGCCGAGGCGCAGCACCAGCAGCTCGACGCCCGGCTGCAGGCCATGCGCAGCCTGCAGTCCGAAGCCATGGCGCTGCAGAACCAGCCGCGCATCACCTACGACGACGCGCTGCGCGCGCTGGAGGCCTCCGTGCGCCAGCGCCTGGGCGCCACCGCCCAGCTCAGCGTGGCCGGCGAGCGCGCGACGCTGACGCTCAAGGCCGCCGAGCCCGAGGCCCTGGCCCGCTGGCTGGCGCAGGCGCGCGTGAATGCGCGCGCCATGCCGGCCGAGGCACGCCTGACCCGCACGCCGGGACCGGCCACCGCCCCCGCGCGCTGGGACGGTTCCCTGGTGCTGACGCTGCCGGCGCGCTGATGGCCGTGGCCCGCCCGCGCTCCACCGCGCCCCGCGCCGCCACCGCCCGGGGCGCGGCCTGGCTCGGCGCCGGCTGCGGGCTGCTGGCCGGGCTGGTGCTGTTCGCGCCGGCGCGCTGGCTGGCCGCCGCCGTCGAGCACGGCAGCGGCGCGCGCGTGCTGCTGCGCGAACCGCGCGGCAGCGTCTGGACCGGCTCGGCCCAGCTGGTGCTGGCCGGCGGCGCCGGCAGCCGCGACGCCGTCGCCCTGCCCGACCGGCTGCACTGGCGCATCCGGCCCGCCTGGCAGGGCCTGCAGGTGGCGCTGCGGGCCGCATGCTGCATGGACCAGGACTGGCAGCTGACCGCGCGCCCCAGCTGGACCGGCGGCGCCGTGGCGCTGGCCGACGGCCGCTCGCACTGGCCGGCGACCGTGCTGGCCGGCCTGGGCACGCCGTGGAACACGGTGCAGCCCGAAGGCAGCCTGCTGCTGTCCACGCAGGGCCTGTCGTTGGCCTGGGTCGCCGGCCGGCTGCGCATGGACGGCCGCCTGCAGCTCGATGCGGCCGACGTCTCCTCGCGGCTGTCCACGCTCCGGCCCATGGGCAGCTACCGGCTGACGCTGGCCGGCGGCGACGACGCCGGGCCGCGCCTGCAGTTGGAGACCCTGGCCGGTGCGCTGCAGCTCAGCGGCAGCGGACAATGGACGGGTTCGCGCCTGCGCTTCCAGGGCGAGGCCAGCGCCGCGCCGGACCGGGTCGATGCCCTGTCCAATTTCCTGAACATCATTGGCCGACGCAATGGCCTGCGTTCGACCATCCAAGTGGGCTAGCCCGATGAACACTCTTGCGAACCGTCGATTCCCGCCGCCGCCCGCCGCCTGCGCGCTGGCCGCCGCACTGCTGTGCGGCGCGCTGCCGGCCGCCGCGCAGCCGCTGGCACCGAACCCGGTGCAGCTCAACCCGGTGGTGCCGAACCCGCCGCCGCAGGCCGCCCCCGCCGGCGCCGGCGGCCCGTCCACCGTCCGCCTCACGCCCAGCGGCCCGCGCCCCGGCGACCCGGTGACGCTGAACTTCCAGAACGCCGACATCGAGGCCGTGGCCCGCACCATGGCCACCATCACCGGCCGCAACGTGGTGGTCGACCCGCGCGTGCGGGGCACGATGAACCTGTCCACCGACCGGCCGGTGCCGCCGTCGGTGGCCTACGGCCAGTTCATCGCGGCGCTGCGCATGCAAGGCTTCACCGTGGTCGATGCGGCCGGGCTGGACAAGGTGGTGCCCGAGGCCGATGCCAAGCTGCAGGGCGGCCCGGTCAGCATCAGCGCGGGGCCTGGCGAGGGCCTGCCCTCGGGCAACCAGATCGTCACGCAGATCTTCCGGCTGAACCACGAGAGCGCCAACAACCTGGTGCCGGTGCTGCGCCCGCTGATCAGCCCGAACAACACCATCAACGCCAACCCCGGCACCAATTCGCTGGTCATCACCGACTACGCCGACAACCTGCGCCGGCTGGCGCGCGTGATCGCGGCGATGGACGTGTCCAACGCCACCGACGTGGAGGTGATCCCGCTGCGCCACGCGATCGCCAGCGACCTGGCGCCGCTGGTGGCGCGGCTGATCGAGCCGGGCAGCAGCGGCGCCGCGCCGGTGCCCGGCCAGGCCGCCGACACCTCGTTCCGCACCACGCTGCTGGCCGAGCCGCGCAGCAACGCGCTGGTGGTGCGCACCGCCAACGCGGCGCGCATGAACCTGGTGCGCACGCTGGTCGCCCAGCTGGACCAGCCGCCCGCGCCCGGCTCGGGCGCCTCGACCGGCAACATCCACGTCGTTTACCTGAAGAACGCCGACGCGGTGAAGCTGGCGACCACGCTGCGCGCCGCCCTCGGCGCCGCCGGCGGCGCCAGCAGCGGCGGCACGGGCCCGTCCGGCAGCGGCGGCGGCGGCAGCAGCAGCCTGCCCAGCCTGTCCTCGCAGAACCAGGGCATCCTGCAGACCTCCACCAGCGGCAGCACCGGCAACAGCTTCGGCAGCAGCGCCGGCACCGGCAGCGGCACGCTGGGCGGGTCCACCTTCAACCAGTCCGGCAACCAGCCGTCCACCGGCGGCCAGATCCAGGCCGACCCCTCGACCAACTCGCTGATCATCTCGGCGCCCGACCCGCAGTACCGCCAGCTGCGCGCCGTGATCGACAAGCTGGACGGCCGCCGCGCCCAGGTGCTGGTCGAGAGCCTGATCGTCGAGGTCAACGCCGAGAAGGCGGCCGAGTTCGGCATCCAGTGGCAGACGCTGCTGGGCGGCGGCGCCAACCACATCGGCGTGATCGGCACCAACTTCTCGGTCGGCGGGCAGAACATCCTGAACCTGCAGCTGGGCAACATGCTGGCGGCCTCGGGGTCGGGCGACTTCGTGGCGCCCTCCACCGGCGCCAACCTGGGCTACATCCACCGCACGCGCGGCAACTACCTGCTGGGCTTCCTGGCGCGCTTCCTGGAATCCAAGGGCGACGGCAACATCCTGTCCACGCCCAACCTGCTGACGCTGGACAACGAGGAGGCGCGCATCATCATCGGCGAGAACGTGCCCTTCGTGACCGGCTCGTACACCAACAGCACCAGCACCAGCAGCGGCACCGTCAACCCGTTCCAGACCTACGAGCGCCAGGACGTGGGCCTGACGCTGCGCGTGCGGCCGCAGATCAACGAGAACGGCACCGTGAAGATGGCGATCTACCAGGAGAGCTCGGCCGTCAAGGGCGGCACGGAATCCTTGCCCAGCGGCCCGACCACGACCAAGCGCGCGATCGAGTCCACGGTGCTGGTGGACGACGGCTCCATCATCGTGCTCGGCGGCCTGCTGCAGGACCAGTATTCCGGCAGCCAGGACAAGGTGCCCGGCGCCGGCGACATCCCGTTCTTCGGCAACCTGTTCAAGAGCGAGTCGCGGCTGCGCAAGAAGACCAACCTGATGGTGTTCCTGCGGCCCGTGGTGGTGCGCGACAACCAGTCCGCCGAGCAGCTGACCATGGACCGCTACGACCTGATGCGCGTCGGCCAGCAGCAGGCGCAGCCGGAAGAGAGCGCGCTGGTCCGCGTCAACGAGGCCCCGGTGCTGCCGGAGCAGCCGCTGCGCCGCCCGGCCCAGCCGGCGCCGGTGCCCTCGCCGCTGCTGCCGCCGTCCACCAACCTGCAGACCCAGCCGCCGGGCAGCACGTCGCAGCCCGTGAACCAGCCGTGACACGCCACCCGCTGCCCTACGCCTTCGCGCGCAGCCAGCAGCTGCTGCTGGAGGAGGACGGCCTGGGCGGGCCGACGCTGTGGCTGCACCCGGCCACGCCGCCGGCGGCGGTGGCCGAGGTCATGCGCCGGCATGCCGTGCGGCAGGTGCAGTCGCTGCCGCAGGCGGCGCTGGCGCAGCGCATCAGCGCGGCCTACGCGCAGGGCGAGTCCAACGCCGCGGCCGTGGTCAGCGAGGTCGAGAGCGATGCCGACCTGTCGCGCATGATGCAGGAGCTGCCGGCGGTGGAGGACCTGCTGGAGACCTCCGACGACGCGCCCATCATCCGCATGCTGAACGCGCTGCTCACGCAGGCCGCGCGCGACGGCGCCAGCGACATCCACATCGAGCCCTACGAGCGCCATTCCAGCGTGCGCTTCCGCGTGGACGGCACGCTGCGCGAGGTGGTGCAGCCCAACCGCGCGCTGCACGCCGCGCTGATCTCGCGCCTGAAAATCATGGCCGAGCTGGACATCTCCGAGAAGCGGCTGCCGCAGGACGGGCGCATCAGCCTGCGCATCGGCACGCGCGCGGTGGACGTGCGCGTGTCCACGCTGCCCAGCGCGCACGGCGAGCGCGCGGTGCTGCGCCTGCTGGACAAGTCCGAGTCGCGCATCAGCCTGGCCTCCGTCGGCATGCAGGGCGAGGTGCTGGCCCGGCTGAAGGCGCTGATCGCCCAGCCGCACGGCATCATCCTCGTGACCGGCCCCACGGGTTCGGGCAAGACCACCACGCTGTACGCGGCGCTGGGCGAGCTGGACGCCGGGCGCGCCAACATCATGACGGTGGAGGACCCGATCGAGTACGAGCTGCCCGGCATCGGCCAGACCCAGGTCAACGCCAAGATCGACCTGACCTTCGCCAAGGCCCTGCGCGCGATCCTGCGGCAAGACCCGGACGTGATCATGATCGGCGAGATCCGCGACTTCGAGACCGCGCAGATCGCCATCCAGGCCTCGCTGACCGGCCACCTGGTGCTGGCCACGCTGCACACCAACGACGCCGCCAGCGCCGTGACGCGGCTGATCGACATGGGCGTGGAGCCGTTCCTGCTCAGCTCCTCGCTGCTGGGCGTGCAGGCCCAGCGGCTGGTGCGCAAGCTGTGCACCGCCTGCCGCGGCGCCGGCTGCGAGGCCTGCGGCCAGACCGGCTACCAGGGCCGCACCGGCGTGTTCGAGCTGCTGGTCGCCGACGAGCGCATCCGCGCCCTGGTGCACAACCGCGCCGCCGAGGCCGACATCCGCGCCACCGCGCAGCAGGCCGGCATGCTGCTGATGCGCGAGGACGGCGAGCGCCTGGTGGCGGCCGGCATCACCTCGCGCGAGGAACTGCTGCGCGTGACGAGGGACTGACGTGCCCGCCTACGCCTTCGAAGCCGTCGATGCCGAGGGCGCGACCCGCAAGGGCGTGCTGGAGGCCGACACCGCGCGCGCCGCGCGCAGCATGCTGCGCGCGCAGGCGCTGGTGCCGCTGTCGGTCGAGCCGGTCGGCGCCCAGGCCGCGCCGGGCGGCGGCCCCGCGCGGCGCGCGCTGTTCGCCGGCCGGGTGTTCCGCGGCACCGCGCTGGCGGTCTGGACGCGCCAGCTCGCCGGCCTGGTGGCGGCCGGCCTGCCGCTGGAGCGCGCACTGACCGCGCTGACCGAGGAGGCCGAGGACGAGCGCCAGCGCCACCTGCTGGCCGCGCTGCGCGCGGAGGTCAATGCCGGCGCCTCGTTCGCCAAGGCGATGGCCCAGCACCCGGGCGAGTTCAGCCCGATCTACACGGCCGTGGTCGGCGCCGGCGAGCACAGCGGCAAGCTGGGCCTGGTGCTGGAGCGCCTGGCCGACGACCTGGAAGCCCGCCAGGAACTCAAGGCACGCCTGATCGGCGCGGCGCTGTACCCGGCCATCGTGACGCTGGTGGCCATCGTGATCGTGATGTTCCTGGTCGGCTACGTGGTGCCGCAGGTCGCCAACGTGTTCGCCGGCACCAAGCGCGCGCTGCCGTTCCTGACGGTGGTCATGCTCGCCATCAGCGACCTGGTGCGCACGCACGGCTGGTGGATCGCGCTGGCGCTGCTGGCCGGCGGCGTGCTGCTGCGGCTCGCGCTGCGCGGCGAGGGCGCGCGCCAGCGCTTCGACGCCATGGTGCTGCGCCTGCCGCTGGTCGGCCGGCTGGCCGCCGGCTACAACGCGGCGCGCTTCACCAGCACGCTGGCCATGCTGGCCGCGGCCGGCGTGCCCATCCTGCGCGCGCTGCAGGCCGCGGCCGAGACGCTGAACAACCGCGCCATGCGCGCCGACGCGCTGGACGCGCTGGTGCTGGTGCGCGAGGGCGCGCCGCTGGCCTCGGCGCTGGCGCAGAAGAAGCGCTTCCCGGGCCTGGTGGCCATGTTCGCGCGGCTGGGCGAGCAGACCGGCGAGCTGCCGACCATGCTGCAGCGCGCCGCGCGCCAGATCGGCGGCGAGGTGCAGCGCCGCGCGCTGGCACTGGCGACCATCCTGGAGCCGCTGCTGATCGTGGCCATGGGCGTGATCGTGATGCTGATCGTGCTGGCCGTGCTGATGCCCATCATCCAGCTGAACCAGTTCGCGAGGTGAATGGCCCACCACCGGTCCGCGCGCTGCGCGCCCTGCCAACCCCTTCCAGGGGCGCAGGGCCGCGGCTGCAAGCCGGCCTGCGCAGGCCTGGTCGGCCCGACGCGGCGGCTCCTCAGCAGCCGCTGCGGCCTGCAAGACACGCCTGCGGCCTGGCAGCGCCAGTGCCGCGGCGTCTTGTTGGCATGGCCTGCTCCGCGGCCTCGGGAGCGGCGGCTTGCCGCCCGGTTTCGTGGACGGCGAATGGCGCGCCGCGCCGTGGAGAACTGACATGCCCGTGACGCTGGACGACAAGCTCGTGGTCGCGATCTCCTCGCGCGCGCTGTTCGACCTGGAGGAGGAGAACCGCGTGTTCGAGGCCGGCGACGCACGCGCCTACATGCAGTTGCAGCTCGACCGGCTGGACGTGCCGGCCCGGCCCGGCGTGGCCTTCTCGCTGGTGCGCAAGCTGCTCGCCTTCAACGATGCGCAGCAACAGCGCGTGGAGGTGGTGGTGCTGTCGCGCAACGACCCGGTCAGCGGCATGCGCGTGTTCCGCTCGGTGCGCGAGGCCGGCATCAAGCTCGAGCGCGGCGTGTTCACGCAGGGGCGCGACCCGTTCGGCTACCTGCGGCCGCTGCGCGCCCACCTGTTCCTGTCGGCCAACGAGGCCGACGTGCGCGAGGCGCTGGCGCAGGGCTTCCCGGCCGCGCGCGTGCTGACGGAATCGGCCCAGGCCGGCATCAACCACCCGGACGAGGTGCGCATCGCCTTCGACGGCGACGCGGTGCTGTTCTCCGACGAGGCCGAGCGCATCTACCAGGCCCAGGGGCTGGACGCCTTCCAGTTGCACGAGACCGACAAGGCCGCGCTGCCGCTGCCGGACGGCCCGTTCAAGCCGCTGCTGGCCGCGCTGCACCGGCTGCAGCAGGCCGGCACCGCGCGCATGCGCATCCGCACGGCGCTGGTCACGGCGCGCAGCGCACCGGCGCACGAGCGGGCGATCCGCACGCTGATGAACTGGAACATCGCGGTCGACGAGGCCATGTTCCTGGGCGGCCTGCCCAAGGGCGAGTTCCTGCGCGAGTTCGAGCCCGACTTCTTCTTCGACGACCAGACCAGCCACGTGCGTTCCGCGGCACGCCACGTGCCGGCCGGCCACGTGCACCACGGCATCGCCAACCCACCCGCCGGCTGACGAAATGCCCTTGAGGGCTGCTATTCTTTTCCCTCCATCAACGCAGGAGGAAGACATGCAGACCCAACCATCCACCGTGCGCCGCTGGGCGCTGGCACTGGCCGTGGCGCTGGCCGGCCTGGCCGGCGCGCCGGCCCAGGCCGCCGACGCCGAATCGGGCCTGGCGGCCGTCTACACGCCGCGGCTGAACGGCCACCGCACGGCGTCCGGCGAGCGCTACGACAAGAACGCGCTGACCGCCGCGCACAAGACGCTGCCGTTCGGCACCAAGGTCCGGGTGACGAGCGAGCGCACCCACAAGAGCGTGGTGCTGCGCATCAACGACCGCGGGCCGGTGCAGGAAGGCCGGGTGCTGGACATCTCCTCGCAGGCGGCGCGCGCACTGGGCCTGCACCCGCGCGACCTGGCGCGCGTCAAGGTCGAAGTGGTCGGC
This sequence comes from Pseudorhodoferax sp., assembly GCF_047601025.1. Taxonomy (NCBI): domain Bacteria; kingdom Pseudomonadati; phylum Pseudomonadota; class Betaproteobacteria; order Burkholderiales; family Comamonadaceae; genus Pseudorhodoferax; species Pseudorhodoferax sp. Next base: position 2,549,524 of record NZ_JASGJZ010000001.1, on the reverse strand, counting down.
CACGCGCCAGCCCGCCGCGCCGGCCAGCATCGCCGGGCGGCTTAAGCCTCGCCTCAGCCCGGCCCGCGGCCGGGCCGCTAGCATGGCCGCGCCCTCCCTGACGACACGGCGCCCCATGCAACTCCACGAACGCCTCGCGCTCACGCGCCAGCAGATGCGCCGGATCTGGCGCCTGTCCCTGCCCTACTTCCAGTCCGAGGAGAAATGGCGCGCCCGCGGCCTGCTGGCCGCGATCGTGGCGCTGAACCTGGGCGGCGTGTGGCTGCTGGTGCAGTACAACGACTGGTACCGCGTGTTCTACGACGCGCTGCAGGAGAAGAACCAGGCCGTGTTCTGGCAGCAGCTGGGCCGCTTCGCGCTGATCGCCTTCGGCATGATCGTGCTGGCGGTCTACCGCTTCTACCTGACGCAGCTGCTGGAACTGCGCTGGCGCGCCTGGCTGACGCGCCACTGCCTGCAGCGCTGGATGGCGCACCAGGCCTTCTACCGGCTGGAACTGGCCCGCTACGGCCAGGCGCAGAACGGCGCGGTGCCGGACAACCCGGACCAGCGCATCCAGGAAGACCTGAACCTGTTCACCACCTACACGGTGTCGCTGACCATGGGCGCCTTCAAGGCGGCGCTGACGCTGGCCAGCTTCGTCGGCGTGCTGTGGGGGCTGTCGGGCGCGTTCGCGTTCGAGCTCGGCGGGCACCACGTGGAGGTGCCCGGCGTCATGGTCTGGCTGGCCGTGCTGTACTGCCTGGCCGGCAGCCTGGTCACGCACTTCATCGGCCGGCCGCAGATCGGGCTGAACTTCCGCCAGCAGCGGCTGGAGGCCGACTTCCGCCACCACATGGTGCGCGTGCGCGAGTACAGCGAGGCGATCGCGCTGGACCGCGGCGAGCCGGTCGAGCACGCGCAGCTGGACCTGCGCTTCTCGCGCGTGCTGGCCAACTACCTGGACCTGCTGCGCGCGCAGAAGCGGCTGATCTGGTTCAGCAGCTTCTTCGGCCAGGCGGCGGTGATCTTCCCGTTCCTGGTGGCGGCGCCGCGCTTCTTCAGCGGCGCCATCCAGCTCGGCGATCTGATGCAGATCTCCTCGGCCTTCGGCCAGGTGCAGGAATCGCTGGCCTGGTTCGTCGACAACTACCAGGAGCTGGCGACCTGGCGCGCGACGACCGACCGGCTGACCAGCTTCGAGGACAGCCTGGCCGCGCAGGCCGAGCCCGGGCCGCTGCAGCACGCGCGCCGCCAGGACGGCGGGCTGGCCGCGCACGACCTGACGGTCGCGCTGCCGGATGGCACGCCGCTGCTGGCCGGGCTGGACCTGGCCGTCGGCGGCGGCGAGCGCGTGCTGGTCAAGGGCCCGTCCGGCAGCGGCAAGTCCACGCTGCTGCGCGCGCTCGCCGGCATCTGGCCGCACGCCAGCGGCCGGGTGGCGCTGCCGGCCGAGGCGATGTTCATCCCGCAGCGGCCCTACTTCCCGGACGGCGCGCTGCGCGACGCGCTGGCCTACCCCGAGCCGGCGGCCCGCTACGACGACGACGCGCTGCGCGCGGCGCTGCGCGACGCCCGGCTGCCGCAGCTGCAGGACCGGCTGGACGCGCACGACGCCTGGAGCCAGAAGCTCTCCGGCGGCGAGCAGCAGCGCCTGGCCATCGCCCGCGTGCTGCTGAAGAAGCCGTGCTGGATCCTGGCCGACGAGGCGACCAGCGCGCTGGACCCGGCCGCCGAGCAGGACCTGTACGCCCGGCTGGCCGCCACCGCCCAGGCCGGCGGCGGTAGCCTGGTGTCGGTCGCGCACCGGCCCGGCCTGGCGGGCCTGCACGACACGGTCTGGGAACTGGTGCCCGGCGCCGGCGACGGCCGGGGCGCACGCTGGCAGCTGCGCCGGCAGGCCGCGGCCCCCGGCAGCTGACACGGGCGGTTGACCCCGGCAGGCGGCCCGGCCGCTCCGGCGGGCTACAGGAAGCGTTCCAGCAGGCGGCGCGACGCCCGGTCCAGGCCGCGCCGGTCGCGGATCCGGTAGTACACACCCTGGCCGCTGGTGATCAGCAGGCCGCCATCGGCCAGGCGGCGGATGTCCTCCTCGCTCTTGAGCACGAACTCGGTGGCGCCGCGGTCGGTCTCCACGCGCCAGATGCTGGGCGTGGCGAAGGTGGACACCCCCAGCAGGCGCCGCACCTCGGGCTGGAACTCGCGCGCGGCCAGCTCCTGCTCGACCAGCGCGCGCGGCCCGTCTGCCAGCGCGTCCAGCCGCTCGATCCAGGCCAGCTCGTGCCCGTCCGGCCCGACCAGCGACAGCCCGGCCCCGGGCTCCGACAACGGGAACGCCCGCACCGGCACCACGCCGGCGTGCTCGACGCCGTCGGCCGTGCGCAGCACCAGCCGGCCGAGCGCGTCGCGCGACAACGTGAACGCCGCCATCAGACCGCCCCCGCCGGATGGGCCGCGTGCTCGGGCGCCGGCACGCGGGCGTCGGCCTGCGCGTCGGCATCGGCATCGACGCGCCGCGCCTGGGCTTCGTACAGCCGCCAGTAGGCGCCCTGGCGCGCCATCAGCTCGTCGTGCGGGCCGACCTCGACGACGCGGCCGCGGTCCATGACGACCAGCCGGTCGGCCTTGCGCAGCGTGGACAGCCGGTGCGCGATGGCGATCGTCGTGCGGCCCTGCACCAGGTTGTCCAGCGCCTTCTGGATCTCCTGCTCGGTCTCGGTGTCCACGGCCGAGGTGGCCTCGTCCAGGATCAGGATCCGCGGGTCGATCAACAGCGCGCGCGCGATCGAGATGCGCTGGCGCTCGCCGCCGGACAGGCCCTGCCCGCGCTCGCCGACCAGCGAGTCGTAGCCCTGCGGCAGCCGCAGGATGAACTCGTGCGCATGGGCGGCGCGCGCCGCGGCCACGATCTGCGCGCGCGTGGCCTCGGGCCGGCCGTAGGCGATGTTCTCGGCGATCGTGCCGAAGAACAGGAAGGGCTCCTGCAGCACCAGGCCGATGTGGCGCCGGTAGTCGGCCACGGCCAGGCGCCGCAGGTCCATGCCGTCCACGCGGATCGCGCCTTCGCTGACGTCGTGGAAGCGGCAGATCAGGTTGACCAGCGTGCTCTTGCCCGAGCCGCTGTGGCCGACCAGGCCGATCATCTCGCCGGGGCGGATGTCCAGCGACAGGTCGCGGATCACCGCGCGGCTGCCGTAGCGGAACGTGATGCCGTCGATCTGCAGCGCACCGCGCAGGCCGCCGGCCGGCAGCGGCAGCGGGTCGGCCGGGTCGGGCACGCTGGACTGGTGGTCCAGGATGTCGAAGATGCGCTTGGCGCCGGCCGCGGCCTTCTGCGTGACCGAGACGATGCGGCTCATGGAGTCGAGCCGCGTGTAGAAGCGGCCGATGTAGGCCAGGAACGCCGTCAGCACGCCGACCGTGACCTGCTGGTGCGCGACCAGCCAGATGCCGAAGGCCCAGACCACGAGCAGGCCGATCTCGGTCAGCAGCGACACGGTGGGCGTGAACAGCGACCAGGTGCGGTTCAGCCGGTCGTTGACCGCCAGGTTGCGCTGGTTGGCCTCGCGGAAGCGCTGGCCCTCGCGCGCCTCCTGCGCGAAGGCCTTGACCACGCGGATGCCGGGGATGGTGTCGGCCAGCACGCTGGTGACCTCGGACCAGACGCGGTCGATCTTCTCGAAGCCGGTGCGCAGCCGGTCGCGCACCACGTGGATCATCCAGGCGATGAACGGCAGCGGCAGCAGCGTGACCAGCGCCAGGCCCGGATGGATCGAGAACAGCACGGCCGCCGTCATCGCGATCATCAGCACGTCGGTCGCGAAATCGAGCGCATGCAGCGACAGGAACACGCAGATCCGGTCGGTTTCCGAGCCGATGCGCGCCATCAGGTCGCCGGTGCGCTTGCCGCCGAAGTAGTCCAGCGACAGCTGCAGCAGGTGGTCGAAGGTGGCGGTGCGCAGGTCGGCGCCGATGCGCTCGGACACCAGCGCCAGCAGGTAGGTGCGCCACCAGTTCAGCGCCCAGCCCAGCAGCGCCGCCGCCAGTAGGCCGCCCAGGTACGCCAGCACGCGCGCGGCCTCGATCCGCTGGCCGTTCTGGAACGGGATCAGCACGTCGTCCATCAGCGGGATCGTCAGGTAGGGCGGCACCAGCGTGGCCGCCGTGGACGCCAGCGTCAGCACGAAGCCGAGCAGCAGCTGCAGGCGGTACGGGTGGGCGAACCGCCACAGCCGCAGCAGCACCCAGGTCGAGGGCGGCGTATGCAACTCGCGGAAACAGACGTTACAGGTCTCGCTGTCCGGCGGCAGCGGCGCGTGGCAGGTCGAGCAGGTGCCGGCCTCTTCCTCGTCCGGCGGGGCCGGCAGGCCGCGGCGCTCGAACGCGCGCAGCAGCCGCAGCGCCTGCGGGTCCCGCGCCAGCGTGTAGTGCCAGCGCCCCAGCAGCTGGCGGCCGTCGTGCAGCTCCAGCCGGCCGACGCCGCCGTGCTCGGCATGGTGCAGCACGAGCTCCGGCGCCAGCGGCCAGCTGCGCACGCTGCCGGTGGGCGCCACCGCGATCAGCCGCCGCTCGGTCAGGGCCAGCAGCCCGGCGCCGAAGTGCAGCGCCTCGTCCAGGTCAACCGCCACGCTGGCCATGACGTTTTCTGCACCTGCCAGTTCTGCCAGGAGTGCAGACTGGTGTCTTGAAGAACCGTCTCTGGAGACCTCGACCTGATGTGGATGCTGCATGGTGAACGACGGAGGCGGCGGATTCTCGCCGAAGCGACCCGCCCGGACGGCGGCCGACCACAACGCACCAGCGTGCCCACATGACGACAGCCACCGCGGCGCTCTCGCCGGACGCCGACATCCAGCTGCTGCGCATCCGCTACCTGCGCGGCCCGAACATCTGGACCTACCGTTCCGCCCTGGAGGTCTGGCTCGACCTCGGTGAACTGGAAGACCACCCCTCCAACCTGCTGCCCGGGCTGACCGAGCGGCTGGTCGCCATGCTGCCGGCGCTGGTCGAGCACCACTGCGGCGTGGGCGAGCGCGGCGGCTTCCTGCAGCGCCTGGTCGAGGGCACCTGGGCCGGCCACATCCTGGAGCACGTGGTCATCGAACTGCTGAACCTGGCCGGCATGCCGACCGGCTTCGGGCAAACCCGCAGCACCTCGCGGCGCGGCGTCTACCGCATGGTGTTCCGCGCGCGCGACGAGCAGGTCGCCCGCACCGCCCTGGCCTGCGGCCACCGGCTGCTGATGGCCGCGATCCACGGCCAGGCCTTCGCCGTGCCGGTGGCGGTGGCGCAGATCCGCGCCAAGGTGGACGACTGCTACCTGGGCCCGAGCACGGCCTGCATCGTCGGCGCCGCCACCGACCGCGGCATCCCCCACATCCGGCTGAACGGCGGCAACCTGGTGCAGCTGGGCTACGGCGCGCGGCAGCGCCGCATCTGGACGGCCGAGAGCGACCGCACCAGCGCCATCGCCGAGGGCATCGCCCGCGACAAGGACCTGACCAAGCGCCTGCTGGCCTCCTGCGGCGTGCCGGTGCCCGAGGGCCGCGTCGCGGACAGCCCGGCCGACGCCTGGGAAGCGGCGCAGGACATCGGCCTGCCGGTGGCCGTCAAGCCCTCGGACGCCAACCATGCGCGCGGCGTCAGCCTCGACCTCTCGGAGCGGGCCGACGTCGAGAAGGCCTACGGCATCGCCGACGCCGAGGGCAGCGAGGTCATCGTGGAGCGCTACATCCGCGGCGACGAGCACCGCCTGCTGGTGGTCGGCGGCAAGGTGGTGGCGGCGGCGCGCGGCGCCAGCCTGCACGTCACCGGCGACGGCCGCCAGACCGTGGCCCAGCTGATCGACAGCCAGCTCAACAGCGACCCGCGGCGCGGCGACGCCGAGGAGTTCCCGCTGGAGACCATCTGCCTGGCGAAGGACGGCGTGATGCGCCTGCTGCTGGAACGCCAGGGCCTGACCGGCGACGCCGTACCCGCCGCCGGCCGGCGCGTGCTGGTGCAGCGCACCGGCAACGTGGCGATCGACTGCACCGACGAGGTCCACCCCGAGGTCGCGCACGCGGCCACGCTGGCAGCCCGCGTGGTCGGGCTGGACATCGCCGGCATCGACCTCGTGGCCGAGGACATCGCCAGGCCGCTGCAGGCGCAGGGCGGCGCCATCGTCGAGGTCAACGCCGGCCCCGGCCTGCTGATGCACCTGAAGCCGGCCGAGGGCGCGCCGCGCCCGGTCGGCCAGGCCATCGTCGACCACCTGTTCGCCGAGGACGAGTCCGGCCGCATTCCCATCGTCGGCGTGGCCGGCGGCGAGGGCACCCTGGCCGCCCGGCTGGTGGCCTGGCTGCTGCACCTGTCGGGCCGGCGCACCGGGCTGGCCTGCCGCGACGGCCTGTTCCTGAACAGCCGCCGCGTCGACGGCGGCGACTGCGCCGGCTGGGAGCCCGGCCACCGGCTGCTGGTCAACCGCTCGATGCAGGCCGCCGTGATCGAGAACGGCCCGGCCTCGATCCTGCGCGACGGCCTGGCCTACGACCGCTGCCAGGTCGGCATCGTGACCGACCTGGGCGGCGCGGACGCGCTGGCCGAGTTCGACATCCAGCAGAGCGAACAGCTCGTCCGCGTGCTGCGCACGCAGGTCGACGTGGTGCTGCCCGATGGCTGGGCCGTGCTGAACGCGGCGGACGCGCGCATCGCCGCGCTGGCCCCGCTGTGCGACGGCCAGGTGATCCTGTATGCCCAGGACGCCGGCCTGCCCGCCGTCGAAGCCCACCGCACCGCCGGCGGCCGGGCCGTGCTGCTGCTGCAGGGCCAGGTGGTGCTGGCGCAGGGCGGCAGCGCCACGCCGCTGTGCGGCATGCCCCAGCCGAGCGCCCGCCGCGCCAAGAGCCTGCGCGGCGACGAGCTGCAGTGCGGCGTGCTGGCCGCCGTGGCCGCGGCCTGGGCACTGCAGATTTCCCCCGACCTGATCGCCGCCGGCCTGAAGACCTTCGAGATCGACCCCGCCCCCACGACCCGCGGCGCCGGGACCCTGGCTGCACGCTGATGCCGATGCCCTCCGACGACAGCTGCGTGCCAGCACGAGACAACACCATGCACATTTCCCGCGTGCGGGCCCTGCGCGGCCCGAATCTGTGGAGCCGGCACACGGCGCTCGAAGCCGTCGTCGCCTGCGCGCCGCCGGAGCGCTCAATCGTCGAGCTGCCGGGCTTCGAGATCGCGGTGCGCGCGCGCTTTCCCACCATCGGCGCGCTGCGCACCGGCCCGGCCACGGGCCCGGTGGCGCTGGCCCACGTGCTGGAGAGCGCGGCGCTGGCGCTGCAGGCCCAGGCCGGCTGCCCGGTGACCTTCAGCCGCACGGCGGCCACGCTGGAGCCGGGCATCTACCAGGTCGTCGTCGGCTACAGCGAGGAGGCCGTCGGCCGCCGCGCGCTGGAACTGGCCGAAGCCCTGGTGCGCGCCACGCTGGACGGCCAGCCGTTCGACGCGCCGGCCGCCATCGCCGAGCTGCGCGCGCTGGACGAGGACGAGCGCCTGGGGCCCAGCACCGGCTGCATCGTCGAGGCGGCCACCGCGCGCGGCATCCCGTACCGGCGGCTCACGCGCGGCAGCCTGGTGCAGTTCGGCTGGGGGGCACGGCAGCGCCGCATCCAGGCGGCCGAGCTGGACGCCACCAGCGCCGTCGCCGAATCCATCGCCCAGGACAAGGACCTGACCAAGCAGTTGCTGCACGCCGCCGGCGTGCCGGTGCCCCGGGGCCGGCCGGTGGCCAGCGCCGACGAGGCCTGGGCCGTGGCCTGCGAGATCGGCTTGCCGGTGGTGCTCAAGCCGCAGGACGGCAACCAGGGCAAGGGCGTCACGGTCAACGTGGCGGACCGCGCGCACCTGGACACGGCGTTCGCGGCGGCGCGCGAGTACGGCGAGGTCATGGTCGAGCAATACCTGCCGGGCTGCGACTTCCGGCTGCTGGTGGTCGGCGACCGGCTGGTGGCGGCCTCGCGCCGCGATCCGCCGCAGGTCACCGGCGACGGCGCGCACACGGTGCGCGCGCTGGTCGAGATGGTCAACGCCGACCCGCGCCGCGGCGACGGCCACGCCACGGCGCTGACCCGGATCCGCTTCGACGACATCGCGATCGCCCGCCTGGCCGCGCAGGGCCTGCAGCCGGAGTCGGTGCCGCCCCGGGGCCAGCGCGTGATCCTGCGCAACAACGCCAACCTGTCCACCGGCGGCGCCGCCACCGACGTGACCGACGACGTGCACCCGGCCATCGCCGCGCACGCCGTGGCGGCCGCGCAGATGGTGGGACTGGACATCTGCGGCGTGGACCTGGTCTGCGAGACCGTGCTCAAGCCGCTGGAGCAGCAGCGCGGCGGCATCGTCGAGGTCAATGCCGCGCCGGGGCTGCGCATGCACCTGTCGCCCTCGTACGGCAAGCCGCGCGACGTCGGCCGGGCCATCGTGGAGACGCTGTACGGCCCCGGCGAGGACGGGCGCATCCCGGTCGTCGCCGTGACCGGCACCAACGGCAAGACCACCGTCACGCGGCTGGTCGCCCACCTGTTCACCGCCGCCGGCCTGCGCGTGGGCATGACCAACACCGACGGCGTCTACGTCGAGGGCCGGCAGATCGACAGCGGCGACTGCAGCGGCCCGCGCAGCGCGCGCAACGTGCTGATGCACCCGGAGGTGGACGCGGCCGTGTTCGAGACCGCGCGCGGCGGCATGCTGCGCGAGGGCCTGGGCTTCGACCGCTGCCAGGTGGCCGTGGTCACCAACATCGGCGCCGGCGACCACCTGGGGCTGAACTACATCACCACGGTCGAGGACCTGGCCGTGCTCAAGCGGGTGATCGTGCAGAACGTGGCCCCCGGCGGCCATGCCGTGCTGAACGCGGCCGATCCGAACGTGGCGGCCATGGCGGCGGCCTGCCCCGGCCAGGTGATCTTCTTCGCCGCCGACCGGCACCACCCCGTGATGGCCACGCACCGCGCCCAGGGCCGGCGCACCGTGCACGTGGACGGCGAGCACATCGTCGCGGCCGCCGGCTCCTGGCGCGAGCGCATCGCGCTGCGCGACGTCCCGCTCACCCGCGGCGGCGCCATCGGCTTCCAGGTCGAGAACGCGATGGCCGCGGTGGCGGCGGCCTGGGCGGCCGGCCTGTCCTGGGACGCGGTGCGCCGCGGCCTGGCCAGCTTCGCCAACGATGCCGACAACGCACCGGGCCGCTTCAACGTCATGGACTGGCACGGCGCCACCGTGATCGCCGACTACGGCCACAACCCGGACGCGATGCGCGCGCTGGTCGCGGCGGTCGACGCCATGCCGGCGCGCCGGCGCACGGTCGTGATCAGCGGCGCCGGCGACCGGCGCGACGAGGACATCCGCGCGCAGACCGCGATCCTCGGCGATGCGTTCGACCAGGTGATCCTGTACCAGGACGCTTGCCAGCGCGGCCGCGCCGACGGCGAGGTGCTGGCGCTGCTGCGCCAGGGCCTGGCGCAGGCGCGGCGCGCGCACGCGGTGGCCGAGGTCCACGGCGAATTCAAGGCCATCGACCAGGCGCTGGCGGCCCTGGCGCCGGGCGACCTGTGCCTGATCCTCGTCGACCAGGTGGAGCAGGCGCTGGCCCACCTGGCCAACCGCATGGAAGAGGTGGCCGACGCCCTGCCGGCCTGAGGACGCTTGGATACTTTCCGAGCGGTCCGCCGGCCGTGTGGGCCGGGCGCCCCGCAGGCTAGAATCCGCGCTTTTCCGAGACCGTCCCCCATGTCCGCAGCACCCGCCGGGCACGCCCGTGCCTGCTTCGACTTCAAGAGCGCCAGCCTGCCGCTGATCTCGGTGGTGCTCCGGACCTCCAACCTGGCCGAGCTGTCCCAGGAACTGCAGGCCCGCTTCGGCGAGACCCCGAACTTCTTCGACGAGGATCCCGCCGCGATCGTGCTGACGCAGATCGAGCAGGATCCGACGCCGCTGAGCTTCTCGGTGCTGGTCACGCTGCTCAAGCACTACAAGCTGCGGCCGATCGGCATCCACGGCGGCAGCGCCGCGCACCGCGAGCAGGCGGCCGCGGTCGGCCTGCTGGACCTGCGCGAGATCTCCTCGGGCGCCGTGGCCGTGCCGGCCGCCGAGGCGCCGCCGACACCCGCCCCGGCCCCGGTGGCCGCCCCGGCCGCGGCCACCGGTGTCACGATGGTGGTCGACCGCCCGCTGCGCTCGGGCCAGCAGGTCTATGCGCGCGGAGCCGACCTGATCGTGCTGCAGGCCGTGAACTTCGGCGCCGAGATCATCGCGGACGGCAACATCCACGTCTACGCGCCGCTGCGCGGCCGTGCCATCGCCGGCGCGCGCGGCAACACCGAGGCCCGCATCTTCTGCACCTGCCTGGAAGCGCAACTGATCTCCATCGCCGGCATCTACCGCACCAGCGAGGTCGCGCTGCCGCCCGAAGTCCAGGGCAAGACCGCCCAGGTACGGCTGGTCGGCGAGAGCCTGGTGCTCGAACCCCTGTGAACCCCCTTAGAAGGACCTGCATTCCATGAGCAAGATCATCGTGGTCACCTCCGGCAAGGGAGGCGTGGGCAAGACCACCACCAGTGCCAGCTTCTCGTCGGGCCTCGCACTCAAGGGCCACAAGACGGCGGTGATCGATTTCGACGTCGGCCTGCGCAACCTGGACCTGATCATGGGCTGCGAGCGCCGCGTGGTCTACGACCTGATCAACGTGATCCACGGCGAGGCCAACCTGCACCAGGCGCTGATCAAGGACAAGCAGTGCGAGAACCTGTACGTGCTGGCCGCCTCGCAGACGCGCGACAAGGACGCGCTGACGCAGGAAGGCGTCGAGAAGGTGCTCAAGGACCTCGCCGAGATGGGCTTCGAGTACATCGTCTGCGACTCGCCCGCCGGCATCGAGACCGGCGCGCTGCTGGCCATGCACTTCGCCGACTACGCGCTGATCGTCACCAACCCCGAGGTCTCCTCGGTGCGCGACTCCGACCGCATCCTCGGCATGCTGGGCTCCAAGACCAAGCGCGCCATCGACGGCAGCGAGCCGGTCAAGGAGCACCTGCTGATCACGCGCTACAACCCCAACCGCGTGGCCGACGGCCAGATGCTGTCGCTGCAGGACATCCAGGACATCCTGCGCATCCCGCTGATCGGCGTGATCCCCGAATCCGAGGCGGTGCTGCAGGCCTCCAACCAGGGCCTGCCGGCGATCCACGGCAACGGCACCGACGTGGCCGAGGCCTACAAGGATGTCGTGGCGCGCTTCCTCGGCGAGGACCGCCCGATGCGCTTCACCGACGCGGAGAAGCCCGGCTTCTTCAAGCGCCTGTTCGGGAGGTGAGCGCCATGTCCTTCCTGTCCTTCCTGCTCGGGGAGAAGAAGAAGACGGCCAGCGTCGCCAAGGAACGTCTGCAGATCATCCTGGCGCACGAGCGCGGCGGCCGCGGCGGCCTGAAGCCGGACATGCTGCAGGCGATGCAGCGCGAGCTGGTCGCCGTGATCTCCAAGTACGTCGCGATCAGCCAGGAGCACATCAAGGTCAACCTGGAGCGCCAGGACACGCTGGAAGTCCTCGAGGTCAAGATCGAACTGCCCGAGGGGCACTGAGCGCATGCGCCCGCTGCGCGCCTGGCTGCTGCTCGGCGGCGTCCTGTCGATCCTGGCCTGCTCGCGCGCCGATGCCGAGCGCGTGGGCGAGGTGGACACGGCCTTCCAGTGGATCGGCCCCAACCACAAGATCGTCGTCGACGCCTTCGACGACCCGCGCGTGCAGGGCGTGACCTGCTACGTCTCGCGCGCGCGCACCGGCGGCATCTCCGGCGCGATCGGCCTGGCCGAGGACAAGGCCGAGGCCTCGATCGCCTGCCGCCAGGTCGGCCCCATCAGCGTGCCGCAGCCGCTGCCGCGCCAGGAAGAGGTGTTCAGCGAGCGCATGTCGGTGCTGTTCAAGCGCCTGCGCATCGTGCGCATGGTCGACGTGCAGCGCCATGCCCTGGTCTACCTGAGCTATTCCGACAAGCTGATCGACGGCTCGCCGCAGAACGCCATCACGGCGGTGCCCGTGGACCGCGGCACTGCGCTGCCGGTCAAGTGAGACGCCGTGAATGCATCCCTCGCACCCACGCGAGGCCCCTGATGCGCATCCACGTGCATCGCCGACGCCGTGCCCGGGGCCTCGCCCGTCGGGCCGGGCACGCCGGGCCACAGGCGGGCGTTGCAGTCCTTGCCCTGGCACCAGCCGCCAGGACGGCGGCCTGCGCCTGGGGCCTGACGCACCCCGCCGTGGGCGCGATCGATCCATGCACAGCTTCCTGAATCTGCCTGGCCGATGCCCGAAGACCGCCCCTCGGTCCTGACGCCCGACGAAGCCTCGTCTCCCGACGCCGACCTGTCCGCGCTGGCGCCGCTGCGCTGGCCGGTGTTCCGCATGCTGTGGCTGGTCTGGCTGGCCTCCAACACCTGCATGTGGATGAACGACGTGGCGGCGGCCTGGCTGATGACCTCGCTGACCACCTCGCCGGTCTGGGTCGCGCTGGTGCAGACGGCCGCCACGCTGCCGGTGTTCCTGTTCGGCCTACCCAGCGGCGCGCTGGCCGACATCGTCGACCGGCGCCGCTACTACATCGCCACCCAGTTCTGGGTCGCCGCCGTGGCGCTGGCGCTGTGCGCCACCGTGCTGACGGACACGGTCACCCCGCCGCTGCTGCTGTTGCTGACCTTCGCCAACGGCATCGGGCTGGCGATGCGCTGGCCGGTGTATTCCGCCGTGGTGCCCGAGATCGTGCCGCGCGCGCAGCTGCCGGCCGCGCTGGCGCTGAACGGCGTCACGATGAACGCCTCGCGCATCGTCGGCCCGCTGCTGGCCGGCGCGCTGATCGCCAGCGTCTCCAGCGCCGCCGTGTTCGTGCTGAACGCGCTGCTGTCCGTGGCCTCGGCCGTGGCGCTGGTGCGCTGGCGGCGCGAGCACAAGCCCGATCCGCGGGGACGCCAGCGGCTGTGGAGCGCGATGCGCGTGGGCGTGCAGTTCGTCGCGCAGTCGCCGCGGCTCAAGGCCGTGCTGCTGCGCATCGCGCTGTTCTTCTTCCATTCCACGGCGCTGATCGCGCTGCTGCCGCTGGTCGCGCGCAACCTGCGCGGCGGCGACGCCGCCACCTTCACCGTGCTGCTGGCCGCCATGGGCGTGGGTGCGATCGCCACGGCCTTCCTGATGCCGCGGCTGCGCCAGCTGTTCGCGCGCGACCGGCTGGTGCTGGTCGGCACGCTCACGCAATCGGCCGCCACGCTGGCCGTGGCTTTCGCGCCCAACGTCGCCGTGGCGGTGCCGGCGATGTTCGTGGGCGGCATGGCCTGGATCGCCACGGCCAATTCGCTGTCGGTGTCGGCCCAGCTGGCGCTGCCGGACTGGGTGCGTGCGCGCGGCATGGCCATGTACCAGATGGCCATCATGGGCGCCACCGCGTTCGGTGCCGGCCTGTGGGGCCAGGTCGCCAGCTTCAGCAGCGTGCAGACCAGCCTGCTGGTCGCCGCCTGCACCGGCGGAGCCGGCATGTGGCTGCTGCAGCGCGTGGTCGCCGACCTGCAGATCGAGGAAGACCTGACGCCCTCCAACGCGCTGCCGGTACCGGACGCGCCGCAGCCGCCGGCCAGCGGCCAGGTGCTGGTCACGGTGGAGTTCCGCATCGACCCGGAGCGCGCGGCCGACTTCGTGCGCGTGATGCAGGAAAGCCGGCGCAGCCGGCTGGCGCAGGGCGCGCTGTCCTGGCACCTGCTGCGCGACATCACCGACCCGTCGCGCTACACCGAGCAGATCGTCGACGAGTCCTGGGCCGAGCACCTGCGCCGCTTCGACCGCGTGACCGCCGCCGACATCGCGCTGCGCGAGCGCAAGCTGGCGTTCCACCTGGACGAGGCGCCGCCGCGCGTCACGCGCTACGTGATCGACGCGGCGCCGTCCTCGTCGTAGGGCCGCCCCAGAAAACGAAACCGCCGGCAAGCCGGCGGTGCGTGGGACCGCGGCGCCTGCCGCGGATCAGCGGAGGATCAGACCGAGAAGCTGGAGCCGCAGCCGCAGGTGGTGGTCGCGTTCGGGTTCTTGATCACGAACTGCGCACCCTGCAGGTCTTCCTTGTAGTCGATCTCGGCGCCGACCAGGTACTGGTAGCTCATCGCATCGATCAGCAGCGACACGCCGTTCTTGGTCATCGTCGTGTCGTCCTCGTTGGCGATCTCGTCGAACGTGAAGCCGTACGAGAAGCCCGAGCAGCCGCCGCCCTGCACGAACACGCGCAGCTTCAGGTCGGGGTTGCCCTCTTCCGCGATCAGGTCCGCCACCTTGGCCGCGGCGGCATCGGTGAAGATGATGGGATCGGGCATCTGGGTTTCGACGTCGTTGGCGACTGCGCTCATGGGGATGGTTCTCCGTGGAAGGACGGCTGATGCTAAAGCAATCGCCTTGACGGCGCTGGCGATGCGGTCTTTGGAAAAGAAGAAGCCGCCCGGCGGGCGGCTTCTTCGGCGACGGTCCCCTGCGGGATCAGCGCTTGGAGAACTGCTTGCGGCGGCGTGCGGAGTGCAGGCCGACCTTCTTGCGTTCCACTTCGCGGGCGTCGCGGGTCACGAAGCCGGCGGCGCTCAGCTGGGGCTTGAGCGTCGCGTCGTAGTCCAGCAGCGCGCGGGTGATGCCGTGGCGCGTGGCGCCGGCCTGGCCGGATTCGCCGCCGCCGTGCACGTTGACCTGGATGTCGAAGGTCTCGACATGGTTGGTCAGCACCAGGGGCTGCTTGGCGATCATGATCGAGGTCTCGCGGCCGAAGTACTCCTGGATGTCCTTGCCGTTGACCGTGATCTTGCCGGTACCCTTCTTCAGGAACACGCGGGCGACGCTGGATTTGCGACGGCCGGTGCCATTGTTCCATTCACCAATCATTGCGCGGCTCCTCAGATTTCCAGCGGCTTGGGCTGCTGGGCGCTGTGCGGATGCTCGGCGCCGCCGTACACCTTCAGCTTCTTGATCATGGCGTAGCCCAGCGGGCCCTTGGGCAGCATGCCCTTGACGGCCTTCTCCAGCGCGCGGCCGGGGTGCTTGGCCTGCATGTCGCGGAAGTTGGTAGCCGTGATGCCGCCGGGGAAGCCGGAGTGGCGGTAGTACACCTTGTCCAGGGTCTTGGCGCCGGTGACACGCAGCTTGGCTGCGTTGACGACGACGATGAAGTCGCCGGTATCGACGTGAGGCGTGTAAATGGCCTTGTGTTTGCCGCGCAGACGGAGAGCAACTTCGCTGGCTACTCGTCCGAGGACCTTGTCGGTCGCGTCAATCACAAACCACTCATGCACGACCTCAGCGGGCTTTGCGCTGAAAGTGCTCATGCTCTTCTCTCTTGAGAACGGGGGTTCGGGCGGCTCTTTTCCACGGTCGGTGCTGCTCTGGTGGCAGCCTCTTAGGTGGCAGGTGGTTTTCGCCGCGGAGCCAGCCTATTCGCTGCGAAACCGCGCATTATAGGCAAAGCCGCCCGCTGCGCCATTACCATCGGCCGATGTTCAGTTACCGCCACGCCTTCCACGCGGGCAACCACGCCGACGTGCTCAAGCACCTGGCGCTGGTCGCCGTCCTGCGCCACCTCGCCGGCAAGGAGGCCGCGCTGGCGCTGCTGGACTCGCACGCCGGCGCCGGCCTGTACCGGCTCGACGGCGACTACGCCGCCACCAGCGGCGAGGCCGCCGACGGCGTGCTGCGGCTGCTGCAGGCGCCGGCCGGGCAGCGCGCCGAATGGCCGCAGGCGGTGCGCGACTACCTGGAGGTGCTGGCCGGCTTCAATCCCGGCGGCGGCCACCGCGTCTACCCCGGCTCGCCGTTCCTGATGCAGCGCCTGGCGCGGCCGCAGGACCGCATCAAGCTGTTCGAGATGCATCCGACCGACGCCAGGACGCTGCAGGCCAACGTCGCCCAGCTGGAGGCCGGCCGCCAGGTGCAGGTGCTGCGCGAGGACGGCTTCGAGGGCGTGCGCCGCTTCCTGCCACCGCCCTCGCGCCGCGGGCTGCTGCTGTGCGACCCGAGCTACGAGCTCAAGAGCGACTACGGGCGCGTGGCCGACCTGCTGGCGATGGCGCTGCAGCGCTTTCCGACCGGCACCTACCTGATCTGGTACCCGCTGATCGCGCGCAACGAGGCCCACATCCTGCCGCGCCGGCTCAAGACCGTGGCGGCGCGCGCCGGCAAGCCCTGGCTGCACGCCACGCTGACGGTCAAGGCCGCGCGGCAGCCCGCCGCGCCGGCCGCCGCCGCGGCAGCCACCGGCGAGCGCGCGCGCCGCCCCGGCCTGCCGGCCAGCGGCGTGTTCGTCGTGAACCCGCCGTACACGCTGCACGGCCTGCTGGCCCCGGCCCTGCCCTTCCTCGCGCAGACGCTGGGCCAGGACAAGCACGCCGCCAGCACGCTGGAGCGCTCGCCCGCCTGAGGAGGCCGCAGGCGCGTCCGCCGCGCCTTGTTGCGGTGCACAACCGTGGTATGGATTTTGCGGATGGAGGCGGCGTCGATCCGACGCTGTTCCTGTGAGATCCCATGCAACGCCCCCTGCCCCTGCTCGCCACCGCCGCTGCCGCGGCCGCACTGTTCGCCACCGCACCGGCCCACTCCCAGTCCAGCGTGACGCTGTCCGGCCTGCTCGACGCCTACATGGGCTCCATGCGCCTGGCCGGCGCGGACGACCGCGTGACGCACCTGGGCAGCGGCGGCATGACCACCTCCTGGTGGGGCCTGCGCGGCACCGAGGACCTGGGCGGCGGCCTGTCGGCCACGTTCGCGCTGACCGGCTTCATGCGCGTGGACACCGGCTCGCTCGGCCGCTTCGACGGCGATCCTTCCTTCTCGCGCGATGCCAACATCGGCATCTCGGGCGGCTTCGGCACGGTGAAGCTGGGCCGCTTCGCCGCGCCCAACTTCCTGCCGACCATCGTGATCAACCCGTTCGGCGACTCGTTCACGTTCTCGCCACTGGTGCTGCACGCCAACGTCAACACGCCGGCCTGGGCCCATCGCACCACGCCGTCGGACACCGGCTGGGCCAACCAGATCGGCTACACCACGCCGAACTTCGGCGGCCTCACCGCCACGCTGCAGTACCAGCTCGGCGAGCAGACCGGCGACAGCCGCAGGAACGTCGGCATGAACGTCATGTACGCGAGCGGCCCGTGGTCCGCCGTGGCGTACTACGAGCGCGACCAGATCTCCAACCCGGTCAACCCCAGCCCGCTGACCACCAACGTCAACGGCGTGGCCGTGCCCGAGACCAAGACCACCTGGATGGTCGGCGGCGCCTACAACCCGGGCTTCGCCAAGTTCTACCTGACCTTCGGCCGCGCCGGCGCGGACGTGGCCGACTACAACGCGCGGACCATCTCGGGCGGCGTGTCCATACCGGTCGGCGCCGGCATGATCCTGGCGGCCGTCGCGCGCACCAAGGTGGAGGGCAGCTACGACGGCACGCGCACCACGGGCAGCATCGGCTACGACTACTTCCTGTCCAAGCGCACCGACCTGTACGCCGTGTTCATGCAGGACCGCATCAGCCACCTGAACACCGGCAACAGCTTCGGCGTGGGCCTGCGCCACCGCTTCTGACCGGCGCCCGGGGCCGCTACCATCGCGGCCCATGTCGTCCGAGACGCGCCGGCAATGGGCGCTGGCCCTGATCTTCGTCACCCCCGTCTTCTGGAGCGTGAACTACCTGGTCGCGCGCAGTGCGCCGGGCGTGATCGAGCCGCACCTGCTGGCGCTGCTGCGCTGGGCCGCGGCCGGCGTGCTGTTCGCGATCCCGTCCTGGCGCGAGCTGCTGCGCCACCGCGCGCACCTGGCCGCCGACTGGCGCCGCTACCTGGTGCTGGGCGCGCTGGGCATGTGGATCTGCGGCGCCTGGGTCTACGTCGGCGGGCGCACCACGGCGGCCGTCAACATCGCGCTGATCTACGCGCTGTCGCCGGTGCTGATCGCGCTGGCCTCCGCGCTGTGGCTCGAGGAACGCCTCGGCCGCCCGCAGGCGCTGGGCGTGGCGCTGGCGCTGGCCGGCGTGGTGCACGTGGTGCTGCAGGGCCGCTGGGACCACCTCGCCGGCGTGCGGCTGGTCGCGGGCGACGCCTGGATCCTGGCGGCCACGCTGTCGTGGACGCTGTACTCCCTGCTGCTCAAGCGCTGGCCCAGCCCGCTGTCGCCGATGGCGCAGCTGGCCGCCATCAGCGCCGCCGGCGTGCTGGTGCTGCTGCCGTTCACGGCCTGGGAAGTCGCACACGCCGCGCCGCCGGCACTCACGCTGCACGGCTTCGCGCTGGCCATGGCCGCGGCCGTGCTGCCGGGCTTCGCGGCCTACCTGGCCTATGCCGTGATGCAGCGTGAACTCGGCGCCGCGCGCGTGGCCGTGGTGCTGTACCTGGGGCCGATCTACGCCGCCGGCCTGGCCTGGGCCGTGCTGGGCGAGCCGCTGCACGGCTACCACGCGGCCGGCATGGTGCTGGTACTGGCCGGCATCTACCTGGTCAACCGCCCCGGGGCGCGCTGACGGCCCATCTCGTCACACCCGCCGCCGGATCTCCGCCAGCCGCGCCTGGTCGTACACCGGCTGCGGCGGCATGTCCTCCAGGTGCGTCACGTCGGCCCAGTCCACGATCGCCAGGCGGTGCGCGGCCTGCTCCACGTGCACCTGCACCTGGTTCAGGCCGGCGTTGGGGATCAGCGTCTGGCGCGGGCCGTGCAGCGGCAGCGCACGCGCGGCGCGCCAGACCATGTCGAGCACGCCGCCGTGCGTGACCACGACCAGCGTCTGCCCGGCGTGCGCCTCGACCAGTTCGCGCAGGCCCTGCAGCACGCGGGCGTGGAAGCTGCGCGTGCTCTCGCCGCCGTCGAACGCCCAGTCGGCGTCGAAGCCGAGCCACGCGTTCCAGGCCGCCGGGTGCTGGCGCTTGATCTCGTCCACGCTCATGCCGTCGACGACGCCGAAGCTCTGCTCGCGCAGCAGCGGGGTCTCGATCGGATCGGCCGCGCCGCGCCGCGCCAGCGCCTCGGCCAGCGGCCCGGCGGTCTGCCGCGCGCGCGCCAGGTCGCTGCTGACCACGCGGTCCACCGGCGCCTCGCCCAGCCGGCGCGCCACGCGCCAGGCCTGTTCATGCCCGGTGGCGTTCAGCGGCACGTCGACCTGGCCCTGGAAGCGCAGCTGGCGGTTCCAGTCGGTTTCACCGTGGCGCACGAGGATCAGACGCGTCATGCCCCGATTATTCCGCCGCGCGCGATCCCCCAATGCAGAATGCGGCGACCCTTGGACCGCCGCGCCGCGCCGCTCATCCGCCATGACCCGCTTGATCCTGATTCCCGGCCTTGCCTGCGACGCCGCCATGTGGCAGGCGCAGCTGGCCGTGCTGCCGGCGCACTGGCAGCCCGCCGTGGCCGACGTGGCCACGCGCTGCGACGGCATCGCCGCGATGGCGCAGGCGCTGCTGGCCGAAACGCCGGGGCCGCTGGTGCTGTGCGGCGCCTCGATGGGAGGCATGGTGGCCATGGAGGCGGCGCGCCAGGCGCCCGCGCGCGTGCGCGGCCTGGCGCTGCTGGGCACCTCGGCCCGGCCCGAGACGCCGGACGTGCAGTCGCTGCGCGAGCAGGCCATCGCGCTGTTCGCGCAGGGCCGCGCCGCCGAGGTGCTGCGCGCCAACGCCTTCTTCGCGCTCGACCGCACCCACCCGGAACTCAGGGCGCTGACGGCGCGCTACCTGGCCCTGGTGACGCGGGCCAGCCCGGCGCAGCTGATCCGGCAGAACCGCGCCGTGAGCGCCCGGCCCGACGCGCGGGCGCACCTGCCGGCGCTGCGCTGCCCGGTGCTGCTGGTCACCGGCGCCTCGGACAGCCTGACGCCGCCCGAATGCGCGCGCGAGATCGCCGGCCTGGTGCCGCAGGCCGAGCTGCACCTGCTGCCGCGGTGCGGCCACATGCCGACGCTGGAGCAGCCGGCGGCGGTCAACGCGCTGCTGCTGGACTGGCTGGCGCGGATCAGCCGCCCTGCGGCGGACGCACCTTGTCCATGAGGCAGCGCAGCACGTAGGGCGAGACGAACTTCTCGACCTGGCCGCCCAGCGTCGCGATCTCGCGCACGAAGGTGCTGGAGATGAACTGGTAGCGGTCGCCCGGCGTCAGGAACACGGTCTCGACGTCGGGCATCAGCGCGCGGTTCATGCCGGCGAGCTGGAACTCGTAGTCGAAGTCGGTCACCGCGCGCAGGCCGCGCACCATGGCCTTGCCGCCGCGGGCCACGACGAAGTCGCGCACCAGGCCCGAGAAGCTCTCGACCTGCACCTGCGGATAGGGCTTGACCGATTCGCGGACCATCGCGATGCGCTCGTCCAGCGAGAACAGCGTCTTCTTGTGGTGGCCGGCCGCGACGGCCACGATCACCTCGTCGAACAGCTGCGCGGCGCGGCGCACCACGTCCTCGTGGCCCAGCGTCATCGGGTCGAAGGTGCCGGGATAGACGGCGATCACGTGCTTGCTCATGGGCTGCTCCTTTCCGTCGCCGCGGGCGGCTTGTCTCGTGCGGCGCGATTATGCAAGCCGCTCCAGCAGGTGCGCATGCACGGCGCCGGCCTTCAGGTGGCGCAGCGGCGCCAGGCCGTGCGCGGCCAGCCGCTCGTCGCGCCAGGGCTCGGGCGCCTCCAGGTACAGCCGGCCGCGCGGCGCCAGCACGCGCTGGGCGGCGTCCAGCGCGGCGTCGAACAGGCCGGCGTCGAACGGCGGGTCCAGCAGCACCAGGTCCATGCCGGCCGGCGCCAGCCGCGCGGCCAGCGCGATGCCGTCGCCGCGCTGCACGCGCACCTGGCGGGCCTGCAGCCGCTCGGCCAGCCGCGCGATCTGCGCGGCCAGCGCGGGATCGAGCTCGCACAGCAGCACCTCGGCGGCGCCGCGCGAGGCGGCCTCCAGCCCCAGCGCGCCGGTGCCGGCGAACATGTCCAGGCAGCGCCAGCCCGTCAGGTCCTGGCCCAGCCAGTTGAACAGCGTCTCGCGCACGCGGTCCGGCGTCGGCCGCAGCCCGGGCCGGTCGGCCACCGGCAGCCGGGTGCGCTTCCACTGGCCGCCGATGATGCGGATGTCGTGCGGCGCGCGGGCCGTGGCGGACGCCGCGGGAGCGCGGGCGGGGCGGGGAGCTGGCATGGGGCGCGAGCATACGGGCAACGCCCGGGCACGGGGCGCCAGCCCACACACCCGGCCGCCGCGAATCAGGGCCCGGCCCGGCACGCCGCCCGCGCCAGCCCGGCGGCCAGCGCCAGCATCGTGGCGCCGACCAGCCGGTCCAGCCACTGCCAGGCGCGCGGCCGGGCGAGCAGCGGCGCCAGCCGGCGCGCGCCGAATCCCAGTGCCGCGAACCAGCCGGCGCTGGCCAGCGTCGCCCCGGCCACGAAGGCCGCGCGCGCCGGCGCCGCATGCTGCGCGCCGACCGAACCGGCCAGCAGCACCGTGTCCAGGTACACGTGCGGATTCAGCAGCGTGAAGGCCGCCGCCTGGGCCAGCACGGCGACCCGCCCCGGCGCGACCGCGGCCACGGCCTGCAGTTCGGCCGGCCGCCGGCTGCGCCACAGTGCGCGCAGCCCGTAGCCGGCCAGGAACGCCGCCCCCAGCGCCGCCAGCCCGCGCGCCAGCCAGGGCCGTGCGCCCAGCACGCCGGCGAGCCCGTAGACGCCGGCGCCGACCAGCAACGCATCGGCCAGCGCACAGAACAGCACGACCTGCGGCACGTGCGCGCGGCGCAGGCCCTGGCGCAGCACGAAGGCGTTCTGCGCGCCGATGGCGACGATCAGCGTCAGGCTCAGCGAGAACCCCTGGAAGAAGGCAGTCATGCGCGCCAGCATGCCGGCGCGCGGCGCCGCCGGCCAGCGAGGATTCCTACACTCGATGCAGCCCTGCTTCATCGAGGAGAACCCCGTGCTGGACTACGCCGCCCTGTCCGCGCTGGCCGCCGTCGTGCGCGAAGGCAGCTTCGAGCGCGCCGCCCAGTCCCTGCACGTGACGCCCTCGGCCGTCTCGCAACGCGTGCGCCTGCTGGAGGAGCGCATGGGTTGCGCGCTGGTCGTGCGCGGGCAGCCCTGCACCGCCACCGAGGTCGGCCAGCGCCTGTGCCGCCACGCCGCCCAGGTCGCGCTGCTGGAGCACGACCTGCGGCACGCGCTGCCGGTGGCCCTGCCGCAGGCGGCCGATCGCACCCGGCTGCCGGTGGCCGTCAACGCCGACAGCCTGGCCAGTTGGTTCGCACCCGCCGCGGCGCGCTACGCGGCCGAGGCGCCGGTGCTGCTGGAGCTGGCGGTGGACGACCAGGACCACACGGCCGAGCGCCTGCGCAGCGGCGCCGTGCTGGCGGCCGTGACGGCGCTGGCCGCGCCCGCGGCCGGCTGCAACAGCCAGGCGCTGGGCGCGCTGCGCTACGTGGCCGCGGCCAGCCCGGCGTTCATGGCCCGGCATTTCGCCGACGGCGTGCAGGCACGCACGCTGGCGCGGGCGCCCAGCCTGCTGTACGACCGCAAGGACCGGCTGCAGGCGCGCTGGGTGCGCCGGCTGTGCCGCCGCACCGTGCCCCTGCCCTGCCACCTGCTGCCGTCGCCGCAGGCCTTCGTCGAGGCCGCACTGGCCGGCATGGGCTGGGGCATGCAGCCGCTGCTGCTGGTGCGGCCGCTGCTGGCCGACGGCCGGCTGGTGGAACTGGCGCCCGGCACGCCGCTGGACGTGCCGCTGTACTGGCAGCATGCGCGCGCGGCCTCGTCGCTGCTGGACGGGCTGGGCCGCGCCGTGCGGGACGCGGCCCGCGCCAGCCTGCTGGGCTGAGTCAGCTGCCGCCGACCACCACCGTGACCATGCGGTCGGGCTGCAGCACGCGCGCGAAGGTCTGGCGGATCTGCGCGGCGGTGACGGCCTGCACGCGCTGCGTCCAGGTGTCCAGGTAGTCCAGCGGCAGGTCGTTCCAGGCGATGTTGCTCACGTTGGCCAGCAGCTTGCGGTTGCTGTCCAGCCGCAGCGCGAAGCCGCCGACCAGGTTGTCCTTGGCGGCCTGCAGCTCGGCCTCGGTCGGGCCGTCGGCGACGAAGCGCGCCAGCGTCTCGCGCGCCACGGCGATGG
This sequence comes from Pseudorhodoferax sp., assembly GCF_047601025.1. Taxonomy (NCBI): domain Bacteria; kingdom Pseudomonadati; phylum Pseudomonadota; class Betaproteobacteria; order Burkholderiales; family Comamonadaceae; genus Pseudorhodoferax; species Pseudorhodoferax sp. The sequence continues at coordinate 2,526,405 of NZ_JASGJZ010000001.1, read as the reverse complement.
CCTGGTCGGCCTGGTTGGCGCGCGTCGACAGGCCGATCGTGAACGCGCCGGCGTGCCGCCCCGGCGCGAAGTCGCTGGACACGCCGTAGCTCAGCCCGCGCGCCTCGCGCACTTCGTGCGTCAGGCGCGAGACGAAGCCGCCCGCGCCCAGGATGTGGTTGCCCACCAGCATCGCGAAGAAGTCCGGGTCGTCGCGCCGGATGCCCGGCTGGCCGATCAGCACCTGGGCCTGGGCGGCGGCAAACGGGATGCGCCGCTCCTCGGCCTTGGCCAGCGGCGGCACCTCGCCCACCGGCGGCAGCGGCGCGCAGCGCGCCTGCGGCAGCCGCGCCAGCAGCTGGCGCACCAGCGCGTCGGCCTCGCCGCGCGTGACGGCGCCGACCACGCTGACCTTGGCCCGGCACGGCAGCACGGCCTGCGCGTACAGCCGGCGCATGTCGGCCACCGAGATCGCGGCCAGCGTCTGCTCGGTCGGCTCGAAGCCGTAGGGATGGCCGCCGTAGACCAGCGCCGCGAAGGCGCGGCCGGCCACCGGGCCGGGCCGGGTGTAGGACTCGCGCAGCGCGGCGCCCATGCGCTCGCGGTCGCGCTGCCAGACGGCGGCGTCGAACGCCGGCGCGGCCAGCTGGCGCGCGGCCAGCGCCACGGCGCGCGGCAGCAGGTCCGGATAGGTCAGCGAGCGCAGCGAGAAGCTCATGCGGTCGCGGCCGGCGCTGGCGCCGAACGAGGCGCCCAGATCGGCCCAGGCCTCGCCCAGCGCGTTCTCGTCCAGCCCGGGCTCTGCGCCGCTGACGGCGATGCCCTTGCCGGCCTGCCCGGCCGTGACGGCGGCCAGGCCGGCCTGCGCGGCCGGGTCGCGGCGCGATCCGGCGTCGAAGTCGATCTGCACGTCCACCATCGGGATGGCCGGGCTCTCGACCAAGTAGACCTCGGCGCCGTCCGGCTGGGTCCAGCGCTGCAGCGGGATCGCGGCGCCGGCCCAGCCGGCGGCGCAGCACAGGACGGCGGCCAGCAGCGGGCGCAGCGCGGCATGCATGTTCTTCATGGGCGTTCGGAGCGGAGGAAAGGGGGTCAATGGCGCAGGCCGGCGGGGGCGGCCTTCCGGGCGGCGTCCCTGGCCGCCGGGTCCGGCGGCTGCGGACGCAGCACGGCCACGTTCAGCTGGTCGTCGCCGAAGTAGCGCGCGGCCACGGCCTGCACCTGTTCGGCCGTGACCTGGCGCAGCCGTTCGATCAGCCGGTCCGAGAAATCGGGCGCGAAGCCGTCGACCCACTGGCTGCCCAGCTCGCGCGCCTGGTTGAACAGCGAATCGCGGCGGTAGACCTGGCCGGCCACCCACTGCGTCTTCACGCGCTCCAGCTCGGCCGCGCTGACGCCCTCGCGCGCGACGCGGACGATCTGCGCGCGCAGCGCGGCCTCCAGTTGCTCGGGCGTCTTGCCGGGCGCCGGCACGCCGTCCAGCATGAACAGCTGCGGGCCGCGGCCGGTCAGGCCGTTGCTGGCGCCGGCGCTGTCGGCCACGCGGTCCGGGCCCTGGGTCAGCGCGCGCTCCAGACGTGCGCCGGGGTAGCCGTCCAGCACGGCGGCCAGCACCGTCAGCGCCAGCGCGTCGCCGCCGTCCTCCAGCCGCTCGAGCCGGGGCACCTTCCAGGCCATGGCCAGGTAGGACTGCTCGGCCGGCGCCTTCAGCTCCAGCCGGCGGATGCCCTTCTGCTCGGGCTCGTCGCGCGGCTTGCGCACCGGGACCGGCCCGGCGGGAATCGCGCCGTAGCTGCGCTCGGCCAGCGCGCGCACGGCCTGCGGGTCCACGTCGCCGGCAACCACCACGGCGGCGTTGGCCGGCACGTACCAGCGGCGGTGGAAGTCGCGCACGTCGTCGGCGGTCATGCTGTCCAGGTCGCCCATCCAGCCGATGACGGGGCGGCGGTAGGGCGCGGCCATGAAGGTCATCGCGTTCAGCGCCTCGATCAGCCGCGCGCGCGGCTGGTCGTCGGTACGCATGCGGCGCTCCTCCTTGATCACCGCGATCTCGCGCGTGAACTCGTCGTCGGGCCAGTGGTTGTGGGCGAAGCGGTCGGCCTCCAGCTGCATCACGTCCTCCAGCCGCCCGACCGGGATCTGCTGGTAGTAGCCGGTGTAGTCGTAGTAGGTGAACGCGTTCTCCGAGCCGCCCATGGCCGCCACGCGGCGCGAGAACTCGCCCGGCTTGAGCTGCTCGGTGCCCTTGAACATCATGTGCTCGAGCGCATGCGCCACGCCGCTGGTGCCGTCCACCTCGTCCATGCTGCCCACGCGCAGCCAGACCATGTGCACCGCCGTGGGGGCGCGCGAGTCGGGCTTAACGATCAGCGTCATGCCGTTGGAGAGCCGGAACTCCTGGGCCGCCGCCGCAGGCGGCGTCTGGGCCAGGGAGGGGGCGGCCGCCAGCGCCAGCGCGAAGGCCGCGGAACACGCAGAAAGAAGGCGTTTCATAGAATCGTCCGATTCTAAGAACGCCCCGAATGTTCACTTTCTTCAAGAAGAAGCCGGCATCTCCGGTCGAGCCGCCGGCCCCGCCGGTGGACGCGCCGGCGGCCGAGGCCCCCGCGCGTTCCGGGCGGGGCTGGCTGCGCAACCCGTTCGGCGGCAAGCCGGCCGCGGAGCCGGTGCCCGCGCCGGAACCCGCACCAGAACCCGCACCTGCGCCGGAGCCCGCGGCGCCGCCACCCGCCCCTGCCGCCATCGCCGCCGCCCCCACCGCGGAGACCGCGCCGGACGAGGCCCCCGAACCGGCGGTGCCCGCCGTGCTGGCCGAGCGCCCGCCGCGCCAGGGCTGGATGGACCGGCTCCGGCAGGGCCTGCGCAAGACCGGCAGCAGCCTCACCACCGTCTTCACCGGCACCCGGATCGACGAGCAGCTCTACGAGGAGCTGGAGGAAGCCCTGCTGCTGGCCGACGCCGGCGTGAAGGCCACGACCGCGCTGCTGGCCGACCTGCGCCGCCGCGTCAAGGACGCCCGGGCGACCGACCCGGCCGCCGTGAAGGCGCTGCTGGTGGAAGCCGTCGCCGGCATGCTGCGCCCGCTGGAAAAGCCGCTGGTGATCGGCGAGCACCAGCCCACCGTGGTCATGGTCGCCGGCGTCAACGGCGCCGGCAAGACCACCTCGATCGGCAAGCTCACGCGCCACCTGGCGGACCACCAGGCCAAGGTGCTGCTGGCGGCGGCCGACACCTTCCGCGCCGCCGCGCGCGAGCAGCTGGCGGTCTGGGCCGACCGCAACCTCGTGGAGATCGTCACCCAGCAGGGCGGCGACCCGGCCGCCGTGTGCTTCGACGCCGTCAACGCCGGCCGCGCGCGCGGCAAGGACGTGGTGCTGGTCGACACCGCCGGCCGCCTGCCGACGCAGCTGCACCTGATGGAGGAGCTCAAGAAGATCCGCCGCGTGATCGCCAAGGCCGACGCCAGCGCGCCGCACGAAGTGCTGCTGGTGATCGACGGCAACACCGGCCAGAACGCGCTGGCCCAGGTCAAGGCCTTCGACGACGCCATCGGGCTGACCGGCCTGGTCGTGACCAAGCTGGACGGCACCGCCAAGGGCGGCGTGCTGTGCGCGATCGCGCAGGAGCGGCCGGTGCCGGTCTACTTCATCGGCGTGGGCGAGAAGCTGGAGGACCTGGAGACCTTCGACGCCCGGGAGTTCGCGCAGGCGCTGCTGGGATAGCGGCGCCGCGCGACACGCGCACACGCGAACGCGCAGGGCCGGGATCGCTCCCGGCCCTTCCCACGCGGGCCAGCCCCGTCAGCGCGGCGTGACCGTGTAGCGGATGGTGGCCGGCGCGCCCGCGGTCAGGTCGCCTTCGCGCACGTTGCGGAACGCGTTCTCGGCGTCCGCGCCGGCCTTGGCCGCCGCGGCGACCTGGGCGGCCAGCGCGTTGTAGGCCGTGGCGTCGGCCGCCGTCAGCGTGACCTCGAAGCGGCCGTCGCTGGCGATGCTGTTGACCGAGTTGCCGCCGCCCAGGCCGCGCACCGCGTAGCTGCCCGCGGGCAGCAGCTGCTTGAGCTGGACCACCGCGCGCCCGGCGGCGTGCAGCGCGCTGGTGCGGCCGTAGTTGCCGTTGCTGTGCCCGCCCGGCCCCTGGAATTCCACCAGCAGGCTGGGAGGGTTGGGCTCGGCCGCGGCCGGCAGGCCAGCCAGGCCCAGGGCGGCCAGGCACAGGAGGGATCCGATCGTCTTGTTCATCGCATGTGCTCCTTGTTCACTCGACTTGCGCGGTGCGCTTGCCCATCGGCTCGGCTGCCGGCGCGACCACCGTGCCGTCGGCGGCATGGAAGCCGGCGGCGATCAGCGCCGCCGTCAGCGCGCGCTGCAGGCGCAGCACCTCCTGCTCCGGGTTGCCGCGCGTGCCCCATTCCCAGAACGCATGGGTGCCGCCGCTGCCCGCGGTCGAGGCCAGCGACCAGTTGTAGGTGGGCACGCCGATGGCCGCGGGAACGTTGTCGTTCAGGCTGCCCGCGTCGGTGCCGAGCGCGGTGCGCTTGTCCACGCCGACCACCTCCGCCGCCTGCCAGCCGGCCTGGATCGCCACGTCGCTGACGTTCTCGTTCACGTGGGCCGGCCGCAGGCCGAACCACACCAGCTCCATCGTCACCGCCTGGGCGCTGCCGTCGGCCAGGCCGTAGCGCGCGTTCTCCTCGCTCACGCCGGCCTGAAACAGCGGCTCGATGACGGCGCGGATCTCGTCCAGCGTCTCGGTGCGCGGCGAACGCATGTCGACCAGGATCGTGCAGCTCGGCACCACCGCGCTGCCGGCGGCCGGGTCCTCGCAGCTGGCCTGCCCCACGGTGTAGGTCGTGCGCGGCGCGCCCTCGCGCAGCTCGGACGGCGACTTCACGTCGGCGATCTTCGCGATGGAGGCGGCCATCGCCTCCAGCGCGCTCGGCGGAGTCGCCCCCGGCGCGGCCGGCGCCTTGTACTTCATCTCGAAGCGGTAGCTGCCCAGGAAGTTGATCGTGCCGCCGCCCTCGTTGCCGAAGTTGGCGACGAAGTTCAGCGGATTGGTCCCGGTGCCCAGGTTCTGGTCGTAGCCGTACAGCTGCTTCATGCCGGCCAGGTTGCCCTTGCCCTCCTCGCCGGCCGTGCCGCAGAGCCAGACGTCGTAGACCGGCCGGATGCCGTGCTTCTTCATCATGTGCGCCAGCGTCAGCACGCCCGAGGTGTTGCCCATGGCGTCGTTGTAGCCCGGCACGTAGATGCGCACCCCGCCGCCCTGCGCGGCCGCCTGCGCGTTCTCGAACCAGCGGCTGGCCACGCCGTAGTTGGTGTCCTCGACGATGCGGCCGGCGGCGTCGAAGGCCAGCTCGTCCACGATCGCGGCGAGCTCCGAAGGCAGCGAGACCACGGGCAGCGTGGCCGGCTGCAGCTTGATCGGCTGGAATGGGTTGCTGTCCGGCGGCAGCACCTCGGGGTTGACCACGTCGATGTGCGACTCCAGCAGCACCTTCGGGTACTGGCCCTTGTAGTGCTGCGCGCCGGGCGTGGAGGAATACGAGCCCTTGATCTCGACGCAGGCGTTGTAGACCGGCAGGCCGTCGACGACCTGCACGTCCGAGCCGTCCAGGTAGCCGTCCGCGCGCGTCTTCACCTCGCCGGGCAGGAAGCCCCATTCGTTGACCATCCGGCGGTGCACCTCGGCCGCCATGCGGTACTCGTAGCGCGACGGCGAGGCGATGCGCACCAGCTCCATGTGCTGGTTGAACCGCGCCTTCGCGCTCTCGGGCGTGCGCAGCTCCTGCAGCATGGCCGCGATCCGGGCGTCGCCCGCGATCTTGGTGGCCGCCGCCTGCACCGCGGGCGAGACGGACGGCACGTTGGGATTGGTCGGCGGCGGCGGCGTGATCGGCTCCTGCGGATCGTCGCCGCCGCCACCGCCACAGCCGGCGACGAACAGCGCCGCCGCGCAGGCCAGCACACCAGGTCTGAAATGCTTCGCCATGAAAGGCCCTCCAGTCGAATCCTCTGCGTGGGGGATGCCGCGGGGCCGGCCATGCCGGGGCCCTGCGGCCCATGCGCCAGAGCGTGCGAGCACGCGATGACGCGCGCCATTTCGCAAGCCATGTGCCAGCACGCCCGGGCCACCACGGCAAGGAATAAATGCATGGTTTTCAACGCTCTCGCGCCGCGCATGCGTCCGACGCGCCGCCGGCGCGGACGGAAAGCCGCGCGCGCGGACGGCCGGGCGGACGGGATTCCGTCGCGCCGCGCGGACGCGACGCGGCCGGATGCCCGCGACGCGGGCCTCGCCCGGACTGCCACAATCCGGCGCATGGAACGCGCGACCCGCCAACGCCATGCGATCCGTGCGGTGATGGAAACGGCCGCCCGGCCACTACTTCCCACGGAGATCCTCGTGGCCGCCCAGTGCGCGGTGCCGGCCCTGGGCCTGGCGACGGTCTACCGCAATCTCAAGCAGCTGGTGGAGGCCGGGGAGATCCAGCCGGTGGAGCTGCCGGGCGAGCCGCCGCGCTACGAGCTGGTGAGCCACCGGCACCACCACCATTTCCACTGCACCGCCTGCAATCGCGTCTTCGACGTGCACGCCTGCCCGGGCGACATGCGCAAGATGGCGCCCCGCGGCTTCACCGTGGAATCCCACGAGCTGACGCTGTACGGCGCGTGCAGCGACTGCCGGCACACCGCCGCCGGGCCGGGGGCCGGCCGGCAACCCACCCTGCCCCCTCGGGCCTGACGACGTCCGCGCGCCGCGGGCCCGGGCGCCGTTCTCAGCGGCTCAACGGGTACTCCACGGCAAGGCGCAGCTGCCGCGTGTTCAGTTCGGCCTGGGCGGCATTGGCACGGTGCACGCCGTAGCGCAGCAGGAAGGACAGTCCCTTGGCGCGGCCGCCCTGCACCGCATGGCGCAGCCAGAGGTCGCGCTCCCAGTGGCGGCCGCCCTGGCCGTAGCCCAGCCACGCGTAGCCCCCGCCCTGCGGCACATGGCGGCCGTCGGTGCCGCTGCCGCGCAGGTAGGCCACGCCCAGGCCGAGCCCCGGCACGCCCAGGGCGGCGCCGTCCAGCTCGTAGCGCAGCTGCCACGACTGTTCGTGGGGCGCGTTGAAGTCCGACAGCTGGGCCGCGTTGCCCAGCCAGATGGCGCCGCGGCTCACGTAGTCGAAGGGCGTGTCGCCGTTCACCTTCTGCCAGCCCAGCCCCACCTTGTGCGCCCCGGCGCGCCAGCTGCCCAGCAGGCTGGCCGTGGTGGTGTCGACGGGACCGGCCAGCGCACGGCCGGTGTCGCGGCTGCGGTAGAACTGCAGGTCCAGCCCCAGGGCGCGCTTGCCCTCCAGCGGCAGCGTGTAGGACGACCCGAGGTATTGCGTGGACCAGGTGTCCTTCAGCCGGCCCAGGTAGGCCGACAGCGACAGCGTGGGCCGGGCCTGCCAGGTGCCGCCCGCGAATGCGAAGGCATCGCCGCGCGGCGTGCGCGGGTCGAGGTAGTTGACGATGAGCGGGTTGTCGGTCGAACGCGCATGGCGGTCGGTGGAGCCGGTGAAGCGGCCGGCGTGCAACATCACGCCCGGGATGTCGCGGCTGACGACCTGCCAGCCGCGCATGGTCTCGGGCAGCAGCCGGCTGTCCGAGGAGCTGAACACCGGGCTCTTCGTCCGCTGCTCGCCGACATGCAGCACGGTGGCGCCCACGCGCGCCTTGAGGGCAGCGCCGCCGCGGGCGATCCCGTCCTGCGCATGGCCTTCGGCGTCCAGCGGCAGCATGCGGATCTTGCCGACGCGGTAGTCGTCGCCGTCCAGATTCCAGGCCAGGAACAGGTGGGCGTCGACGCCGAAGCCCACCGGGCCGCGGGTGAAGCCGGATTCGAGCGTGCCCATCAGCCCGTAGCCCCACTCCTGCGCGTAGTCGCTGCGCTGGGCGCGCGGCAGCACGGCGTTGCGCCCGCCGTTGCTGCGGTCGCCGTGGGTGTAGCTGCGCCGCTCGAACACGCTGCGGTTGAGCAAACCCCAGCGCGTGTCCTCGAGCAGGCCGCCGGCCTGCGCCTCGGCGCCATCGGCCCCCCAGGCGGCACCGCCCCCCAGGAGGAAAGGGGCCAGCGCCAGCCAGCGGCGCGGCGACGATCGGCCCGGACGGCGATCCGGCATGCCGGCGCCCTTCACAGGTACTTCAGCCATGCCAGGTCGCGGCGCCGCGCCTTGAAGGCCGCGAAGGCCTTGACCACCGGATACAGCGCCACCGCCAGTGCCACCGTGCACAGCCACACCGCCCCCATGCCGTCGAAGCCGAAGTAGTCGCCCTGGTTGTTGCCCCTGACCGCCTGCGCCGCCAGGTACAGGAACTTCAGCACGTACAGGTGCAGCACGTAGAAGAACATGGGCGCGGCGCCGAACACCGCCAGCGGCCGCAGCCAGGCGGCATCGGGCCGGCGGTCGAAGGCCCGCAGCACCAGCAGGCCGATGCCCAGCGTGAGCGCGATGAACAGCAGCGAGGGCGGGTACTTGGTGATGTTGACGAAGCCCATCAGCGTCCGCAGCGCCGTCTCGCCGGCGGCCCAGGGCTTGTCGCCGTACACGTTCAGGGCCCGCAGCAGCACGAAGCCCGCGAGCAGGCCGATGCCCCAGGCGAGCAGGCGGCGCTGGCGCTGCGCCGCGCCCGCGCCCGGCCCGAACCACGGCCCGGCGGCATAGCCGAGCGCGATCACGCCGATCCACGGCAGCAGCGGGTAGGAGGTGCGCAGCCGCAGCGTGTCGGACACCTCGATCCAGCCGCGGTCGTGCAGCACGGCCCAGGGCACGTGCAGCGCATGGCCGGCGGGGAAGTGCAGCCCGTCCAGCAGGTTGTGGCCCGCCACCAGCACCAGGCCCGCCACGACCAGCGCGCGGCGCGGCAGCCACAGCAGCGCCGCCAGCGCCATCATGGACAGGCCGATCACCCAGATCACCTGCAGGAACACCTTGGCCGGCGGGAACTGGAAGGTCCAGGCGAAGTTGACGACCGTGACCTCCAGCAGCACCAGGAACAGGCCGCGCTTGAACAGGAAGCCCGCGGCCGCGGCCCGGCCATCCGCGCCGTGGCGGCTGCCATAGAGGAAGGCCGACAGCCCGGTCAGGAACACGAAGACCGGCGCGCACAGGTGCGCGAGCAGCCGGCTGAAGAACAGGTCGGGCGGCGTGTCGGCCACCACCATCGGATCGGGCACCTGGTGGTGCAGGAAGAAGGTCTCGCGCACGTGGTCGAGCAGCATGAACACGATCACCAGGCCGCGCAGGGCATCGATGGCGCCGACGCGGGCGGCGGACGCGCGCACGGCACTGCCCGTGCGCGTCGCCGGCAAGCGGCCGGCAGCGTTTCTTGCAAGCTCTGTCATGGATGGATCGCCCCTTTATTGAGAACTCATTCTCAAATCATACAGGGGCATCCACAGCGGCCGGTGCCTCGCCCCTGCGGGCGGGGGGCGCCGGGCCGCCGCTCAGGACAGGCCGTACTTGCGCACCTTGTCTGCCAGCGTGGTCTTGGGGATGCGCAGGGCGCGCGCGCTGTGCGCCACGTTGCCCTGGTGGCGGCCGAGCTCGGCGGCGATCAGGTCGCGCTCGTAGCGCTCGACCATCTCGGTCAGCGACGGCGCGTCCGCGCCGGCGGGCGGCGCCGTGTCGGCGCCCAGCACCGCGCCCGGGATGCCCAGCACCAGGCAGTCGGCCACGTTGCGCAGCTCGCGCACGTTGCCGGGCCAGTCGTGCGCCATCAGCCGGCGCATCTGCTCGCGCGTCACGCCCGGGTTCGGCTTGTTGTAGCGGCTGGCGGCCCGCAGCATGAAGTGCTCGGTCAGCAGCGGCACGTCCTCGCGGCGCTCGCGCAGCGCGGGCAGCTCGATGGCGGCCACGTTGAGCCGGTAGTACAGGTCGAGCCGGAAGCCGCCGTCGCGGGCGCGCTGCAGCAGGTTCTCCTTGGTCGCGGCGACCACGCGCACGTCCACCGGCAGGCTGTCGTTGGCGCCCAGGCGCTCCACGCGGCGCTCCTGCAGCACGCGCAGCAGCTTGACCTGCATGCCGGTGGGCATGGACTCCAGCTCGTCCAGGAACAGCGTGCCGCCGTGCGCGTGCTCGATCTTGCCGATGCGCCGCTTCTGCGCGCCGGTGAACGCGCCGGACTCGTGGCCGAACAGCTCACTGTCCAGCAGGTTGTCGGGCATGCCGCCGCAGTTCAGCGCCACGAAGGGGTTGCCGCGGCGCGAGGAATGGGTGTGCAGCGCCTGCGCCACCACCTCCTTGCCGGTGCCGGTCTCGCCATGCACCAGCACGTCCACCGGCGAATCGGCGATCTCCGCGATCAGGTGGCGCACGCGCTGGATCTGCGGCGAGTTGCCGATCAACTGGCTCTCCAGCCCGGCGCGGCTGGCCAGCGACTTGCGCAGCGCCGCCACCTCCAGCGTCAGCGCGCGCTTCTCCAGCGCCCGGCGCACGACTTCGACCAGCGCCTCGGGCGAGAACGGCTTGGGGATGAAGTCGTAGGCGCCGCTGCGCATGGCCTCCACCGCCAGGCCCACGTCGCCATGGCCGGTGATCATGATGACCGGCATGTCGGCGTCGCGCTGGCGGCACCAGCGGATCAGTTCCAGCCCGTCCTGGCCGGGCAGCCGCATGTCGGTGACGACCACGCCGGCGAAGCCCGGCGGCACGATGGCCTGGGCTTCCTCGGCCGAGGCGGCGGCGCGCACGGCCACGCCGGCCAGCTGCATGGCCTGCACGCAGCCCAGCTGCACGTGCGGGTCGTCTTCGACGATCAGGACGGAAAGGTCGGTGTGCTTCATGTCGGTGTCGCTGTGGATGGCGCCTCGGCCGGGATCAGGACGCGGAACACGGTGCCGCCGCCGGGCCGGTCGCGCGCCTGGATGTCGCCGCCGAAGCCGCGCACGATGTCGCGCGAGATGACCAAGCCCAGCCCCAGGCCGGCGCCGGGCGCCTTGGTCGTGAAGAAGGGTTCGAACAGCTGCTCGCGTGCCCGGGGCGACAGGCCCGCGCCGTTGTCCTCCACGTCGATCCAGGTGCGCCGCGCGCCGCCGCCCGGCGCCGCGCAGTGGCCGGCGCGCAGCCCCAGGCAGGGCTCCGGCGTGGCGGCCATGGCGTCCAGCGCATTGCCGATCAGGTTGATCAGCACCTGCTCGAGCCGGTTCGCGTCGCACCAGGCGAACACCGCGCCGGGCGGGCAGCCGTTGTCCACGCGCACCCGCATCCGGCGCAGCCGCAGGCCGTACAGGAACAGCGCGTTGCTGAAGGTCTGGCCGATGTCGGTCGCGCCCAGCACCGCGTCGGACTTGCGCGCGAAGGCCTTGAGCGGCTGGATGATGCCGCCCATCTGGTCGGCCAGCCGCGCAATGATCTGCAGGTTGCCGGCCAGCGGCTCCATCTGGCCGCGGCGCAGGAATTCCTCGGCGTTGCCCGACAGCGTGCGGATCGCGCCCAGCGGCTGCGTCAGCTCGTGCGTGATGCCGGCGGCCAGCTGCCCCATCACGGCCATCTTGGCGGCCTGCACCAGCTCGTTCTGCGCGGCGCGCAGCGACTGCTCGGCCTGCTCGCGCTCGCGCACCTCGCGGGTCAGCCGCGCATTGGCGTCGAGCAGGTCCTGCGTGCGGGCGTGCACCTTCGATTCCAGCGCGGCGTTGGCGCTCTCCAGCATGCGCCGCGCCTCCCGGCGCTGGCGCTGGATGCGGCGCGCCTGCGCCAGCACCAGCAGCAGCAGCGCCACGAAGGCCGCCGCCACCGCGGCCATGGCGGCCTGCATGCGCGCGGCGTGGCGCACCGCCTGCAGGTCCAGGAACAGCATCACGCGCCAGTCCATGCCGTCCAGCGGGCGCGTCAGGATCAGCTGGTCGTCCAGCCGCTGGCGCTCGCGCGCCGGGTTCAGCCGCGGCGACAGCGGGAACTGCGCGATGCGCACGTCGTCGTACAGCCGCGTGAGCTGGTGGTCCACGCGCTGCTCCAGCGTCAGCGGCACCAGCGCGCTGTAGCGCCAGTCCGGGCGCGAGGAATGGATCACGACGCCGTTGGCGTCGGCCAGCAGCGCCGGCGCGCCGACCATGGCCCAGGTCTGGTCGATCGGCTGCAGGCTGATCTTGATGGCCGCCACGCCGACCACCTGCGCACCGTCGCGGATCGGATGCGAGACGAAGTAGCCGGGCGTCCTGCCGTCCACGCCGATCGCGAAATGCCGGCCGACGCGGCCCGACAGCGCCTCCAGGAAGTACGGGCGGAACGACACGTCGGTGCCCAGGCGGCTGTCGTCCGGATGGCTGTCGTTGCTGGACGCCACCACCACGCCGCGGTCGTTCAGCATGAACGCGGCCAGGCTGCCGACATGCGCGTTCAGCCGGCGCAGGTAGGTGCCGGCCGCGGCCACGCGCGCCGGCGTGGGCGGCCCGCGCAGCAGCGCCAGCACCTCGGGGTTGAGCTGGATCGTCGCCGGCACGTGCTCGGAGCGCTTGACCATGCCCTCCACGGCCGAGGCGAACAGGTCCAGCCGGTGGTTGGCCTCGGCCTGCAGCTGCTCCACGCCCGCGTCCTCCCCGGCGCCGTAGGCCAGCCAGGCGCTGGCGGCCATCAGCGCCAGCGCCGCGAGGGCGGCGAGCAGGCGCCGTGCGGCACGGAAACGGAGGCGTTCGCCGGGGTTCAACCTAGATTCGGCCGTCGGATGCGCCCGACGGTGCCGTGATCGGCGTGCCAGGCGAGGCGCGACGACGACGCGCACCGCCGTGCGCACGAGGGAGCGACGCCGCGTGGCGCGGCGAGCGCGGTGCCGACGGGTCCATCGCGCGGCCACCCGGCCGGTGGAGGTCATCGAAGACACGAAGCTCGGTGTCCATGCGGCGTTCCCAAGGGCTGCGGGCGGTCGACGGCCGAATCCGGGTTCAATCCACGGGGTCGTCGTTCGGGTGGCGGAACAGCTCGATCAGGTCCGGCGAAGGCGGCCAGTCCAGGTTCAGCCCGCGCGGGGGAATCGGCTGCTGGAACCATTTGCCGTACAGGCGCATGGCCTCGCCCGAGCGCATCAGCCCGGCCAACGCGGCGTCGACGATGCGCTTGAGCTCGCGGTCGCCGCTGCGCATCATGCAGCCGTACACCTCCGACGACATCGGCGAGCCGACCACCACCCAGCGCCAGGGATGCGCCGACTTGGCGCGCTCGCCGTACAGCAGCGCGTCGTCCATCATGAACGCGTCCACCCGGCCGGCCTCCAGCAGCGCGAAGGACTCGCCGTGGTCGCGGGCCACGACGATCGTGAACTTGTGGCCGATGCTCTCGTTGAACAGGCGCAGCAGCCGCTCCGAGGTGGTCGCGGCGGTGACCACCACGCGGCGGCCGGCCAGGTCCGGGAAGTCGCGGATGCCCGAGTCGCGCGCCGTCATCAGCCGCGTGCCGATGCGGAAGATCGACACCGAGAACGCGACCTGGCGCGCGCGCTCGCGGTTGTGCGTGGTCGAGGCGCATTCGATGTCCACCGCGCCGTTCTGCACCAGCGCCATGCGGTTCTGCGGCGTGACCGGCACCAGCCGGATCGTCAGCGCCGGCAGCTTCAGCTCGCGCTTGATCGCGTCGAGCACCTGCAGCATCAGCTCGTGCGAGTAGCCGACCACCTGGCGCCGCTCGTCGTAGTAGGAGAACGGCACCGAGGATTCCCGGTGGCCCAGGTTGATGGTGCCGGTGTCGGCGATGCGCTTGAGCGTGTCGACGGGCTGCGCGGCGGCCAGGCCGGCACACAGCAGCAGCGGGACGAGGACGGTCGAAAGACGCAGCATGGGCAGGCGTGGCGCGCGGAAACGGGGCCGGGATTGCACGCGCCGTGCCAGGGCGTCGGCCCGCCCGCCCCCATGCGGCGGCACGGTGCGCAGGCCGGCGCACGGACGGATTTCCGCCCCCGCCGGCCCGGCGCACACGGAAATCCGTCCGCGCCTCACCGCGCCGGGGCCGCCGCGGCGGCATCGGGCCGCGTGTCGCAATCGCCCTTGAACAGCTGCCGCCCGTCGTCGCGCACCAGCCGCGCGGTGCGCTTGCGCCGGTCCACGCGCCACTGCGCGCCGGTGCCGAACACGACCTCGTCGCCGGCCAGGAAGCCCGAGCTGAGCCACTGGCCGTTCACCGCCACGGCCTGCTCGGCGACGCTCCAGCGCACCTCCACGCGGCGCGGCGGCCGGCCCGAGTCCGGCTGCATCGTGCAGTACAGGCTGGCGCCGTCGGCCGGGCCGCCGTGCGCGGCCAGTTCGGCCGCGATCTGCGCGGCGCGGCCCGGCGCGCTGCTGGCCCGGCAGGTGAACGCGGCCACGAAGGCGGTGCCGTCCATCACGTGGACCGCGCCGAAGGCCAGGCCGGCCGGGTCGATCGCGCCGCTGCGCCGCGGCGGCTGCGCGAAGGGCTGCTCCGGCTCCAGCCGGCCCGAGGGCATGACCGAGGACAGGATCGCGATGCGCCGCGGCTCGCGGCAGTCCACCACGTAGTTGGCATAGCCCACCAGCGGCGCCGGCCGGTGCGCGTTGACCAGGAAATAGGTGCCGGCCACGTGGTCGCGGTCCACCACGTCCAGCGCGATCGCGTCCACGCCGACCAGCATCTCGTCGATGCGCTGGACCAGGTGGAACGGCGGCTGCTGGGCGCGCGGCGCGGTGGCGGCAAGGGCCAGCGCGAGACAGGGCAGGAGGCGGCGGATCGGCATCGTCGGCGAAGGCGGGAAACGCGGCGGATTCTCGCCCAGGGCGGCGCACGGCTCTTGCCGCCGTCGCTGCAGGCAGCGCACACGACGCCCGGCGCCCGCACCGTCAGCCGGCTTCGGCATCGGCGGAAGACGACGACCGGGCGGCCACAGACGCCGCCCCCGAGGGCACGCCGCGCTTCAGCCCGGCCGGACCGGACACAACGCGCCGTCGCGTACGCCGGCGCCTCGCCGGCCCCGGGGCCATCCTGCTCTGGCGATGGCGATGCACCGCCACGCCCACGACCTCAGTAGGAGCGCGGCATGCCGAGATCGTGGTTGGCGACGTAGTTCAGGATCATCTCCTCCGACACCGGGGCGAACTTGAACAGCCGGCAATCCCGCCACAGCCGCTCGACGTCGAACTCCTTGGCGTAGCCCATGCCGCCCATGGTCTGCATGGCGCGCTCCGTCGCCCGGGCAGTCGCCTGCGCCGCGAGCAGCTTCGCCGCATTGGACTCGCTGCCGTAGGGCAAGCCCCTGTCGAAATTGGTCGCGGCCTTGTAGTTGAGCAGGCGCGCGGCTTCCACCTCGACATGGCACTGCGCCAGCGGGAACTGGATGCCCTGGTAGGCGCCGATGGGGCGGCTGCCGAAGACCTTGCGGTCCTTGGCATAGTCGACCGCCAGGCGGATCGCCAGGTCGCCGGTGCCCACCAGGCCGGCGGTCGTGACGATGCGCTCCGTGTTGAGCACGTCCAGGAGTTCACGCCAGCCCTTGTGCAGCGTCCCGACCAGTTCGTGCGCCTCGACCCGGACGTTGTCGAAGAAAACGCTGCTCGAATCCAGCGTGCAGGTCCCCAGCTTGTCGATGGGGGCGTGGGTCAGGCCGGCGCGCTTCACGTCGATCATGAACATCGACAGGCCGTCGGTCCTCGACGTGGCCTCGGAGAGCTTCGAGGTGCGCGCCACGACGAGCATCTTGTCCGCCGACGCCACGCCGGTGATCCAGATCTTCTGGCCATTGAGGCGCCAGCCGGAGCCATCCGCCGCCGCGAACGTCTTCATCTCCAGGGTGTTGGTGCCCGCGTCGGGCTCCGTGAGGGCCATGCAGCAGTTGATCTTCCCCGCGATGATCTGGGGCAGCAGCTCCCTGCGCATCGCCTCGCTGCCGAAGCGCGACAGCGACACCCCGCCGAAGATCGGGTTGATCATGAACAGCTGCCCGACGGTGGAGCCGCCGCCGGTCGCGGCCAGGCTCTCGACGATGAGCGCCATTTCCATCATCCCCAGGCCGCTGCCACCGTGCTCGCCGGGAAGCGCGACCCCGCACAGCCCGGCGTCGCACACCGCCTGCCAGTACTCCCGGGGGAACGTCTTGGCGGCATCGAGCCTGCGCCAATACTCGGCACCGAATCGCCGCCCGACCTGCCGGGCGGATTCGACGATCATCTTCTGTTCGCTGTCCAGTTGGAAGTCCATACCGTCTCCATGAAAAATTGACGCAAGAGATCCCGCAGGGACGATCCCGCTAGATGTGAATCGGCCGACCGAACGCCGCCAGCACGGATTCGTGCATGGCTTCGGAGATCGTGGGATGGGGAAAGACCGTTTGGATCAACTGGTCCTCGGTCGCCTCCATGCTGGCGGCCAGCGTGAAGCCGTGGATGAGCTCCGGGGCGTCCGGCCCCACGATGTGCGCGCCCAGCAGCTCCCCGGTCTCTCCGTCGAAGATGGTCTTCACGAACCCCGACGGCTCGCCGATCGCGATGGCCTTGCCGTTGGCCTCCAACGGGAACCGCCCCACCCGGACCTTCGGGCGCTGCGCGCGGGCCTGCTCCTCGGTCAGCCCCACGCCGGCACTCTGCGGATGGCTGTACACGCAGCTCGGAATGAGAGGATGCGCATGCGCATCCACCGGCTGCCCGGCGATGCGTTCGGCGCAGGCCATGCCCTGGTGGATGGCCCGATGGGCCAGCATGGGCGCCCCCGTGACATCGCCGATGGCATGCACCGCCGGATCCGCCGTGGCGCCTGCAGCGTCGGCCACGACGAAGCCGCGGTCCACCCGCACCCCCGTGTGCTCCAGGTGCAGCGCCTCGGTGTTCGCGGCCAGGCCGATGGCCACGAGCACACGCTCGGCCTCCAGCGTCTCGCGCCCCGCAGGCGAGGCGATCTCCAACCGCACACCGCCATCGTCCAGCGTGGCCTTCGAGACGGTGGCGTTCAGCCGCACCGCCACCCCGTCCCGCTGGAACGACTGCTCGACGAACCGCGAGACGTCGGCATCGCTGGACGGCAGCAGCCTGGGCTGCGCCTCGACCAGCGTGACCCGGGTGCCCAGCGTCGCATAGAAGCTGGCGAACTCCATGCCGATCGCGCCGGCGCCGACGACCACGAGCGTCCTGGGCAGCGCGGGTGCGGCGAGCGCCTCCCGGTAGCTCCACACCCGCGCGTGGCCGAAAGGCAGGCCGGACAAGGGCCGCGCGCGCGCACCCGTGGCGATGACGACGTGGCGCGCCTGGATGCGCTGCGCATCGCCCCCGGCCAGGCGCACCTCCACGGCCCCCGCGGAAGAAAACGCGGCCTCGCCCTGCAGGACGGTGACGCCCGCCTTCCGCAGAAGATGCGCGACCCCCCTGTTCAGGCGCTGCGCGACCTCCCTGGACCGCGCCACGACCCGGCCGAAGTCCACGCCGGCCACCTCGGCCGATATGCCCAGCGCGCCGGCATGGCGGAACTGCCGCAGCACGTGCGCGGTATGCAGCAGCGATTTGGTGGGAATGCACCCCCAGTTCAGGCAGATGCCGCCCAGGCTCTCCCGCTCGACCAGCGCCGTGCGCCGCTGCAGTTGCGCCGAGCGCAAGGCGGCGGTGTATCCGCCCGGCCCGCCGCCGATCACCAGCGTGTCGAATTCCGTCGTCGTCGCCATCAGCTCACCAGCAGTTCGAGGGGGTGCTCGAGCGCCCGGACGACGCGCTTGAGGAATTTCAGGGCGCGAACCCCGTCGAGGACGCGGTGGTCCGCCGAAAGGACCATGCCCATCTCGTGGCGGACCGCGGGCCGGCCCTCCGGGTCCGGCCTGAAGACGCCGCGTATGCTGCCGACGCCCAGGATCATGGCCTGCCCGGGGTTGATGATGGACGCCATGTACGTGACGTCGTGCATGCCCGCGTTGGAGACGGTGATGGCGCCCCCGCGCATGTCCTCGGCGCTCAAGCGCCCGGCTTGCGCCCGTGCCGCGGCCTCCACCGCGTCGCGGGCGACCGCGGCGAGGGGGCGGCGCCCCGGTGCGCGGAGCACGGGCACCATGACGCCCCGCGCGGTATCGACGGCCATGCCGACGTCGGCATCCGCCAGTGTCAGGATGCCGTCGGCCGTCCAGACGCTGTTCAGCTCGGCAAGCTCCGCCAGGGCCCGGCCGACGGCGGCGACGATGAAGTGATTGACCGTGAACCGGACATCGGATTGCGCGGCATTCAGCTCGGCGCGCAGCTTCTGCAGCGCCGAGACCTCGGCCTCGACCGCGAGATAGAAATGCGGAATCTCCTGCTTGGCCTCGACGAGGCGGCGCGCGATCGCCCCCTCGATCGAGGTCGCCGGACGCAGCGCCCCCTGCGGGCGACCGCCCTGCCCGGCAGGGCCCGCCCCCACGGGCATGGCTGCGGCGCCGGGCGTCCCCGGAATGTCCCTCGCCCGTATGCGGCCCCGGGGCCCGCTGCCGGCCACCGCGGCAAGATCGATGCCGCGCTCCCGCGCGAGGCGCCGGGCCAGCGGCGTCGACAGCAGCCGCCCGGACGGGCTCGCAGGGGCCGGGCCGGCGGATGCCGCCGTGCGCGCCTCCGCCGCCGGCGCCGCGATGGGCGGCGCGGCGAGGCCGGCGGGCGCCGGCGCGGCGGCAGCGGACTCGGACGTGGACGTGACGGCATCGCCGGCCGCCGGCGACGGGGCCAGGCCATCGTCCCATTGGCCGATCACGGTGCCGACCGTCAAGGTGGCACCCACCTCGGCGGCGATGTCGAGCAGCGTTCCATCGGCCTCCGCAGGAACCTCGACCGCGGCCTTCTCCGACTCGATCACGAACAGGCTCTGGTCGATCTTGAACGCCTGGCCCGGCTTGACCAGCCACTCGACGAGCGTGCCCTCGGTCATCGTGAGCCCGAGCTTGGGCAACAGCAGATCCCGCCGCATGTCTCAGCGCCCGGTGAAGGTGGCGGGACGCTTTTCCAGGAAGGCGCGGCAGCCCTCGTGTGCATCGCGGCTGTCGAGCACCAGGCCGATCACGGCCTGCTCGTGGGCCAGGGCCGAAGGCAGCGGCATCTCCAGGCCATCGCGCAGCGCCCGCTTGAGCAGCTTCAGCGTCAGCGGGGATTTCTCGGCGATCTTCCCGGCCATGGCCATGGCCTCTTCCAGCAGCGACGCGCGCGGGACCGCCCGGTTGCACAGGCCGAGCGATACGGCTTTCTCCGCGCCGATCTGCTCGCCGCAGAACATCAGCTCCTTGGCCTGGCACAGCGGGATCTGGCGGATCAGGCGCTGCGAGCCGCCCGCACCCGGAAACAGGCCCAGGGTGATCTCGGGCAGCCCCAGCTTCGCCTCCTGCGCCACCAGGCGGATGTCCAGCGTCAGCAGCAGTTCCGTGCCGCCGCCGAGGGCCCAGCCGTTGATCGCGCCGATGGTCGGCTTGTCGCAGAGCTCGAAGCGCCGGAACACCCGGTGGATCACTTCCGCGAACTCCTGGTAGTGGTCCAGGCCCTGCCGGCTGTCCAGGTCGGCGATGTCGCCGCCCGCCACGAATGCCCGGTCGCCGGCGCCGGTGACCACGACGACGCGCACGCCCTCGTCCCGTTCGAAATCCGTCAGCGCGGACTCGAGCGCCAGCAGGGTCTCGATGTCCAGTGCGTTGAGCGTCTTCGGCCGGTTGATGGTCAGCACGCCGATGGCGCCGCGGCGCTCGCTGACCACCCGTGCGTTGAACTCGGTCATGAATACCTCCAAGCGTTTCAGTTGAGAACCTTGCGGGCAGCGGCCACCACCTTGGCGACGTCCACGCCGTAGCCCTGTTCCAGGGAGCTGGCGAACGGGGCCGGCATGAAGGGGGCGCCGACCCGCAGCACGGGCGCGTCCAGCTCGTCGAAGCCCTTGTCGGAGAGGGTGGCGGCAATTTCCGCGCCGACGCCGAAGGCCGTCACGGCCTCGTGCACGACGACGGCGCGGTGCGTCCGGGCGAGCGAGGCCAGCACGGTGCCCTCGTCCCAGGGCTGGATGGAGCGCAGGTCGATCACCTCCGCCTGCACGCCTTCGTTCGCCAGCGCCTCGGCGGCCTGGAGGCAGGTCGCGACCGTCGCGCCGTAGGTCACGAACGTCAGGTCGCGCCCCGGCCGCACCACGCGCGCCTCGCCGATCCGGCCGACGCGGGGCTCGACCGTCCCTTTCTGCGCATAGAGCCCCTTGTGCTCGACCACGATCACCGGGTCGGGGTCCGCGATCGCGGCGCGCAGCAGGGAATAGGCGTCCTGCGGATTGGAGGGACACACCACCTTCAGCCCGGGAACGTGGGCGAGCCACGCTTCGAGGCACTGCGAGTGCTGCGGCCCCGCGCTCAGGCCGCCGCCATGGGGCGTCCGCAGCACCATGGGCACGCTCCCTTGCCCGCCGAACATGAACCTGGCCTTCGCCGCCTGGTTCACCAGCGCATCCATGGCGAGCGTGATGAAGTCCATGAACATGATCTCGACCACCGGCCTCAGGCCCGTCAAGGCGGCGCCGACCGCCGCGGACGCGATGGAGGCTTCGGAGATCGGGGTATCGCGTACGCGCTCCGGCCCGAACGCCTTGAGCAGTCCCCGCGTGGCCTTGAACGAGCCCTCGGCCTCCGCGATGTCCTCGCCCAGGAAGACGACACGCTCGTCCTGCGCCGCCGCGTCATGCAGCGCCCGCGCGACGGCCTGGACGTACCGCATTTCCTGTGTGGATGGCTGGCGCGCGCTCATCGAACTTCTCCCGGGGTGTAGACATCGGCCAGCGCTTCCGGAAAGGTCGGCAACGGTGCGCCGCGCGCGATGCCGATGGCCGCGTCCACACGCTCCTGCACCGCGGCTTCCTCGGCCTCGAGTTCTGCGGCAGGCACGCCGTGCCGGACCAGGCGGGCGCGCAGGCGCTCGATGGGATCGACATCCGCCACCCGCGCCAGATCCGAGGGGTCGCGGTACTTCTGGGGGTCGCCTTCGAAGTGGCCCCGCACGCGGCACGTCGTGCATTCCAGGACCTGCGCACCCTCGCTCCGCGCCCGGCCACGGGCCTGGCGGGCGGCCTCGACCACCGCCGTCACGTCATTGCCGTCGACGCGCGCGAAGCCCAGGCGGAATGCGCCAGCCAGGTCCTCCAGCTTCGGCGCGAACTGGCGCTCCGTCGGCGAGAACTCGCTCCAGCCGTTGTTCTCGCAGACCAACAGCAGCGGCAGCTTCCACAGCGAGGCCATGTTCAGCGTCTCGTGGAGCACGCCCTCCGCCATGGCCCCGTCACCGAAGTAGGCCACGGCGATGCCTCCGGTCTTGCGCACCTGGTGCGCCAGCGCGCTGCCCAGCGCGATCGGAATGCCCGCGCCCACGATGCCGTTGGCGCCGAGCACGCCGAGCCGCAGGTCGGCGACGTGCATGGACCCGCCCCGCCCCTGGCAAAGCCCGCCGGCCTTGCCCATGATCTCCTGGAAAAAGCCGGCCAGGTCGAGACCCCGCGCCAGGACGTGCCCATGGCCTCGGTGCGTCGTCGTCAGCGTGTCACCCGCTTCGAGCACGCTGCCGACACCGACCGCCACGGCCTCCTGCCCCAGGCTCAGATGGATGAACCCCGGGACCTCGCCGTCCGCGAACAGACGGCTCAGCGCCAGTTCGACCCGGCGGACCAGCACCATTCCCCGGAACAACGGCAGCGACTCCGTCGCTTCTTCTTGCGCAGACATTGGATGGCTCACTCCCAGCAGAGGAACCTCGACCAGGCAGATGCTGCGAACTGGTCGTGGCAACTTACGAATGATGAATCGTGATTCATTTTTAGAGTGTAAGCACCCTCTTCCCGTCTCAAGCCCCTGGAAAACCCTAGGCGTTGTCGAGGTCCAATGCGCCCTCTCCCCTTGGCGCCAGGGCCCGCCCTGCATCTGCATACCCAGGGTTAACCCGGGGGAGAAATCCGATCATCCGGCGAGAAAATGAACGGTGAGTCATCATTCTTTATGGCGATCCATGAGATGAGGAGCGACGCAAATGAGTGCACTGGATGGACGTATCGCAATCGTGACGGGCGCCGCCCGTGGCATCGGCCTGGAGACGGCCCGGCAGCTGGGGCGGGCCGGCGCGCAGGTGGTGCTGGCCGACATCCAGCCCGAAGGGGGCCGCACAGCCGAGGAGGCGCTGCGGGGCGAGGGCCTCGCCGCCACCTACTTCAAGCTCGACGTGAGCATCGAGTCCGACTGGGAGGCGATGTTCCAGGCCGTCGGCACCCGGCTGGGCCAGCCCACCATCCTGGTCAACAACGCAGGCGTCTTTACCTCATCGCCCATCGAGCAGACGTCCATGGAGACCGTCACCCGGCTGATGCAGATCAATCTCGGCGGCGTCTTCCTGGGCACGAAGCACGCCATCCGGGCGATGCGCGGCACGCCGAAGGCCGGCCCCTCGGCCTCCATCATCAACTTGTCGTCGACCGTCGGTCTGGTCGGCTCGCCGTTTTCGTCCATCTACAGCATGACGAAGGGCGGAGTGCGGCTCTTCACCAAGTCGACGGCCCTGGAGGTGGCGGAGCTCGGCTACCACATCCGCTGCAATTCGGTCCACCCCGGCGTGGTCGCGACGGACATGGGCGACATGGTGGCCCAGCGCGTCATCAATTCCGGGGTGAAGCCGGAAGACGTTCCCGCGATTCTCGCGGCCAGGCACCCGATCGGCCGCATCGCGCAACCGGCCGAGATCGCCGCGGCCATCGTCTTTCTCGCCTCGCCGGCCTCCTCGTTCATGACGGGCTCCGAAGTCGTCGTGGACGGCGGCTGGACGGCCCGCTGACCGCGCACGATGCGTGGCCCTGGACGCCAGGGCCTGCCCCTCGACGAGACCACAAGACTCGAGCATGAACGACAAGCTGAACGAGAAGTACGCGCTGGCAACCGGCCGACTGATCATGACCGGCGTCCAGGCCCTGGTACGCCTGCCCCTGACGCAGCATCGGCTGGACCAGGCCAGGGGGCTGAACACCGCGGGCTACATCTCCGGCTATCGGGGCTCCCCGCTGGGCATGTACGACGCCGAGCTGGGCAAGGCCAAGGCGCTGCTCGATGCCGCGCGCGTCAAGTTCGTGCCCGGCGTGAATGAGGATCTCGCCGCCACGGCGGTCTGGGGCTCGCAACAGGCCGAGGTCGCAGGCGAAGGGCTCTACGACGGCGTGTTCGGGCTGTGGTACGGCAAGGGGCCGGGCGTCGACCGCTCCGGCGATGCCTTCCGCCACGCCAATCTGGCCGGCTCGTCACGGCACGGCGGCGTCCTGCTGGTCATGGGCGACGACCACACCTGCGAGTCCTCCTCCACCTGCCACCAGTCCGAGTTCGCATTGATGGATGCGCACATCCCGGTGCTGGACCCGTGCGGCGTCCGGGAAATCCTCGAGTACGGCCTCTTCGGCTGGGCCATGTCGCGCTTCACGGGCTGCTGGGTCGGGCTGAAGTGCGTCAAGGAAACCGCCGATGCCACCGCGTCGTTCCACTTCGACGAATCCGCCCTGGCGATCGTCGAGCCGGCCATGGCGGACCTTCCGGCGGATGGCCTGAACATCCGGCTGCCCGACACGCCGCATGCGCAGGAAGTGCGCATGCAGCGCCACAAGCTGCGCGCCGTCCATGCCTTCGTCCGCGCCAATCGGCTGGATCGCGTGATCGCCGAGAACCCGGGCGCCCGGATCGGCATCGTGACGCACGGCAAGTCGTACCTGGACGTCCTGCAGGCCTTCGAGATCCTCGGGTTTCCCGAGGAGAACATCGCCGACGCGGGTGTCCGCCTGCTCAAGCTGGCGTGCACCTGGCCCGTCGAGCCGGAGATCGTCCGGGACTTCGCGAGCGGGCTCGATCTCCTCATCGTCGTCGAGGAGAAAAGAAGCCTCGTCGAAGCGCAGATCAAGGACATCCTGTACGACACGGGCAGCCCGCCGCGGATCATCGGCAAGCGCGATGAACACAAGCAGGTCCTCTTTCCGGTCGAGATGGCGCTGGATCCGGTCCAGATCGCCGTCGCGCTGGGCAGGCGCCTTCCCATCCACGCGCCCGCGCTGGCCGACCGGCTCGCATCGCTCGACCGCATCCTGACCCGCGAGCCTCTCAAAGAGGCGATGGCACGTTCGTTCTACTTCTGCGCGGGCTGTCCGCACAATTCGTCGACCGTGCTACCCGAAGGGAGCAAGGGCTACGCCGGCATCGGCTGCGCCTGGATGTCGCAGTACATGGACAGGAACACCCTCGGCTTCACGCACATGGGCGCCGAAGGGCTCGCCTGGGTCGGGGAGCAGCCGTTCTCCAAGCGAACCCACATGTTCCAGAATCTCGGAGACGGCACGTACTTCCATTCCGGGATTCTCGCGATCCGGGCCGCCGTGGCCGCCAAGGCCAACATCACCTACAAGATATTGTTCAACGATGCCGTGGCCATGACCGGCGGGCAACGCCACGACGGGCCGCTCTCGGTGCCGTTGATCGCCGCGCAAGTGCAGGCGGAGGGCGTCAAGGACATCGTCGTCGTCACCGACGATCCAGGGAAATACACGAAGGGCGATGCCCTGCCCGGCGGCATCCGGGCGTACCACCGCGACGAGCTCCAGCGCATCCAGACGGAACTGCGGGCGATTCCGGGCGTGACGGCCCTGATCTACGACCAGACCTGCGCCGCCGAGAAACGCCGGCGGAGAAAGCGCGGCGAGTATCCCGACCCGGCCAAGCGGTTCGTGATCAACGAGACCGTCTGCGAAGGGTGCGGCGATTGCGGCAAGAAATCGAACTGCGTCGCCGTCGTGCCCGTGGAAACGGATCTCGGGCGCAAGCGCGCCATCGACCAGGACGCCTGCAACAAGGACTACTCCTGCAACAAGGGCTTCTGCCCGAGTTTCGTGACCGTCTACGGCGGTAGCCGGCGCAAGCAGACCGGCACCGGAGCGGATGCGCTGGCCGAACACCTTCGCGAGCCGACCTTGCCGGCGCTGTCCTCCGGCTCGTACGCCATCATCCTCACCGGTGTCGGCGGCACCGGCGTCACGACCGTCTCCGCGGTCCTGAGCATGGCGGCCCATCTCGAAGGCAAGGCCACCGGCGGCCTGGACATGGCCGGGCTGGCGCAAAAGGGGGGCGCCGTCTGGACCCACCTGCGCATCGCGGCGTCGGACCAGCACATCAACGCCATCCGGGTTCCGCCGGGGGGCGCGGACCTCATCGTCGGCTACGACATGGTCGTCGCCTCCCAGGCGAAGACGCTCGCCACGACGCTGCGCGGCAAGACCCGGCTGGTGGTGAACAGCCATCGGATCATGCCCGGGGAATTCACCCGCAAGCCCGACCTCGTCTTCCCGATCGATGCGCTGCGCATGCAGATCACGAAAGCCGTCGGGAACGGCTACGTCGACTTCATCAACGCGACCCACATCGCCACGACCCTCTGCGGCGACTCGGTGGCCACCAACTTCTTTCTGATCGGATTCGCCTACCAGCTGGGCTTGCTGCCGCTCCATGCCGAATCGATCCAGCGCGCGATCGCGCTCAACGGCGTCGCGGTGAAGATGAACCAGGACGCGTTCACCTGGGGACGGCTGGCGGCGCAGGACGGCGAAGCGGTGGAAAGCGCCATCAAGAAGGTCCGGGGAGTCCCACCCCACCAGGCCAATTCACTGGACGATCTGATCGAAGTGCACAGGAAGTTCCTGACGCAATACCAAAATCAAGCCTACGCCCAGAAGTATGAACGGCTGGTACGCCGCATCAGCGAATGGGAAGCACGGAACTTTTCCGCAAGCACGCGCTTGAGCCTGGAGGTCGCGCGCTCGTACTTCAAACTGCTGGCATACAAGGACGAGTACGAAGTGGCCCGGCTGCACAGCGATCCGGCCTTCCTGGAAAGAATCAACCGCGAGTTCGAAGGCGACTTCACCCTCAAATTCAATCTCGCCCCTCCGGGCATTGCCAAGGTCGACCCCATTTCCGGAGAACCGAGGAAGATCGAATTCGGAGGCTGGATGCTGCCTGTATTCCGCGTCCTCGCCCGGCTCAAATTCCTTCGAGGCACAGCCTTCGATCCCTTCGGCCACACCGCCGAACGCAAGATGGAACGCGCCCTCATCGGCCGCTACGAGGCGACGGTGGAAGCCATCATGATGGAAGTCCGCGACGAGGCATCGTTCGAACAAGCCGTGCGCATGGCGAAGATCCCTCAAAGCATCAAGGGCTATGGCCACGTGAAGGACAAGGCGTTCAAAGACGTTGATTTGCGATGGAACGACGCGCTGCTGAAATCCACCACGGAGCAAGAAGCGCCCCCGAGAAAAGAGGTCGCATCGCTGTAGCCGGCCGCCTACGCAAGCGCAGGGATCGCCCCTACGCCCGGAAGGCTGCGGCGAACAGGGGGCTCCGTCTCGGAATCCCCCATTCGCCCTCTACATCAGCGCTCTGCGTTTGAGATCCTGCGCGTCCCGGCCTCCTGCGTGCCGACGCAGGAACCGGCAAAGATGCCCTGGCGAACGAGTTTCATGTATGCGTCCACCACCCACGGCGGGATCTTCTTCTTTTGGCCGGTCCCGTAGACATACCGCCATGCAAGATAGCTTCGGGCCGCCATGAGGACAAACGCCACGACTTCGAGCTCCTCCATCTCGAAGGCCGGCAATTCCCCATGCTCCTTGGCATGCTTCAGAAAACTGACGTAGCCGTTGGAAACCAGTTGCAAATGAGCCTCGAACGCTTTGGGTGCGAAACTCTCCGCTTCATTCAGAATCCTGAAGAAATATGGATGTTTTTCCTGGAAAGAAAAAAAAGCCGCAAAGCTTTCCCGCTCCTTGCCCTCGGCGGTCGATTCATTCTTGGCGCACTCCCTGACGTATTCCAGCAACTCTTCCCCAAGGGCGGGAAGCAGCTGATCGAAAATATCCTGCCGGCTCGAGAAGTGATTGTAGAAAGTGCCTTGCGCAACACCGGCCCTCTGCGTGATCAGCGAAATGGACGCATTTTGGTATCCGACTTCCCCGACGATCTCGGCCGCCGCCTTCAGCAAGGCCATGCGAATAAGACGACCACGCTCCGAGCGTGAATCAGCGTCTCGCCAATCCAATTTTTTCTGTGTCATTTAGAGGTGCCAACGATGCACAACGTTTGGAAAACAAAATCGTCCCAAGCGCTGCTGTTTTCCATGACTGCCGGTTCATCATAACCCATTCACCGCCTGCCGGGAACGCTCGGCAGAATCGCTCTACAACAAGCGGTAACGGATCGGGACAGGCCTGCGCGGCGCACAAGCGCACGCTGCACGCCGGCATGCGCGGGCACCGGGCCGCTGCCGCAGCCGCCTTTCCTTCGCCATCCAGCACGGCTTCCGCGCACGCGCCCCGTTGCCCCGCAACGTGACTGGATCCGTCGCTCGCCTGAATCTCCATACCCCGGGAAAACACTAGCACCGCCGGCATTCAGTTCGCATAAATTACGATTCATGACTCGCGAGTCACCGTTCGCAGCCACGGATCGAAGCTAGTCATTTATGCCCCATCAAAGTCGAGCTGCTGGCTCTAAAGGAGACGCCATGAGAAATATCCTGTCGCGTGTACTGGCTTCATCGGCCCTGCTACTTGGCTGCCTGCCGGCAGTGACGGTCGCCGAGCCATACCCGTCGAAACCCATCGAGATCATCGTCAGCTACCAACCGGGTGGCGGCACCGACTCCGTTGCCAGGGCCTATGCGGAAGCGGTGAAGAAACATATCGGCCAGAGCGTCGTCGTGGTGAACAAGCCGGGCGCGAGCGGCACCATCGGGTTGCAGGACGTCGCATCCGCCAAACCGGATGGCTACAGGCTCGGGCTCACCACCATCGAGATGGTGACCCTTCCATTGCAGGGAATTGGCAAGTTCACCTACGAAGATTTCACGCCGATCGCGAAACTGAATTCCGATCCGTCGGCCGTGACGGTGCTGGCGGACTCCCCGTGGAAAACCATGGACGACTTCATTGCGGACGCCAAGAAACGGCCCAACAGCATTTCAATGGGAAATTCGGGCACCGGCACGATCTGGCATCTGGCCGCGGCAGCCCTGGAAGAAAAGACCCAGGTGAAGTTCAACCACATCCCCTTTCCAGGTTCCGTGCCTGCCGTCCTGGCACTGCTCGGCGGGCACATCCAGGCCGTGGCGGTCAGCCCCGGGGAAGTATCTCAATACGTGCAGGCCGGCAAGCTGAGAATGCTCGGCGTCATGACCAATCAGCGTGTCAAGGGGTTCGAGAACGTGCCGACCCTCAAGGAGCAGAATATCGACCTCACCATCGAGGCATGGCGTGGCATCAGCGGGCCCAAGAATATGCCGGAAGACGTCGTCAATAAACTGCGTGCCGCTTCGGAAAAAGCAGTCGACGAACCGGCCTTCCGCGCAGTGCTTGAGAAACTCAACTTCGGCCTCGCCTATGCCGACGCACCGGCGTTCCACCAGGAAATGGTCCGGGACGATACCTACTACAAGCCCCTGCTCAAGAAGATCGCGCCAGCGCAATAAAGAGCGGCAGCGCGTCCATTGCATCCCGGCCATGATCGGCCGCCCTTTCTCGGTCATGCACGGATGCCGTCTCCAGCGCGAGTTCCCGATCACCCGAGGCCTCGAAGCCTCGCTTCGAGGCAGCTTGCTTCCGTTGGCAGGACGGGTCGCGGGCATCGCCGCAGCCGGCGCCGGCGTATGGTGTCGGCGGCCGGCACCTCCAGGCCCCATGTCTTGAGCTGCGCGCCGCTGGCCGTGTAACCACGGCAGCCGACCAGCGGCGGCGCGCCGATCTGCACAACGCGGCACGCCAGGCGGCACCACCACCGTCCGCAGCACGTCTTGTTCGCCGTGTCACCGTAGCCCGCGGCAGAGAGCCCCGCGCTGCTCGTCGGCAGCTCGCCACAGCCACCATGCGGCCAGCGTGGCCCGCCAACGGCAACGGCCGGAACGCATCGACCAGGCAATCGATGCCGGCCGCCAGGTCGCGCTCTACCTCTACCGCACCCAACGCGATCGCGTCCGCGCCGACCAGCATCCCGCCGATCCGCCGGGCCAGGGGAGGACAGCATCCGCTGGGCGCGGCGCGGTTCTTCCTTCTTTTGGAGGAAGGCAGCGAACACAAAGTCACATCCCGCTCCGGAGAATACGCGCGTATCGAATCCCGGGGAGGGGAACCATGGAAAACGGACCAGCGGACGCGGGCTGGTGCGGCGATCTGCTGTGCGCGGTCGAAGGCAAGCAGGGCCTGGACGAGGTCTTCGGCATCATCGACGCCGCGGCGCGCAGCCTGGGCTTCGAGTACTGCGCCTTCGGCACGCGCCGCCCGCTGCCGCTCACGCGCGCACCAGTCTGGCTGTGCAGCAGCTATCCCACGGCCTGGAGGCAGCGCTACGCGCAGGCCGGCTACGTCGACGTCGATCCCGTGGTGCGCCACGGCGTGCGCAGCGAAGCCCCGCAGGTCTGGAGCGACGCGTTCTTCGCGCAGGCGCCGCAGCTGTGGGACGAAGCCCGCGCGGCCGGCCTGCGCCATGGCTGGGCACAGTCCAGCCTGGACTGCGTCGGCGTGGGCAGCCTGCTGACGCTGTCGCGTTCGGCCGAGCCGCTCACCGCCAGCGAACTGGCGCACAAGCAGGCGCGCCTGCGCGGCCTGGTGCAGATCGCCCACGTCGCACTGGGCCGCGCGCTGGCCGCGGCCGAGCAAGCCCCGCCCGCCGCGCTGACCGAGCGCGAGAAAGACATCCTGCGCCTGACCGCCAGCGGCATGACGGCCGAGCGGATCGCCGCCCGGCTGCTGGTCTCGGTCCACACCGTCCACTTCCACCTGAAGAACTGCGCCGCCAAGCTGCAGACCGCCAACCGGCCGTCCATGGTCGCGCGGGCGCTGGTCCTGCGGCTGCTCGACTAGGAAACACCGTGCCGCGGGGGTCCGCGGCCTGCCGTTTCTGGTAGTTCCGCCCGGCCGCGCCGTGCGGTGCAATGCGCCGCCCCGCCCACCGCCCAGCTGCAGCCACTGCGTGGCCGCAAGCCTGGCGCACCGGGCCGCCGCCTGCCCGCCCCATGGACCCCGCCCCCGAACAGGCCGTACCACCCGGTCCGCCGAACCGCGCGCCCGGACGCGCCACCGCAACGCTCGGCGCCGAAGTCGCCGCCCTCGGCTTCGAAGGTTTCGCCATGGTGGTCTGGCTGCCCTGGCCGGCCCATCACCCGGCCGTGCACGTCGTGAGCAACTTTCCCGAAGCCTGGCTGCGGCGCTACCGCGTGCGGGGCTATGCCGCCATCGACCCGGTGCTGCGCTGGTGCCGCACCAGCACGGCGCCACGGCCCTGGACCGAGGAATGGCTCACCCAGCAGGCCCCGCCCGCACTACTGCAGGCGGCCGCGGCCCACGGCCTGCGCCACGGCTGGTCGCAGGCCGTGCACGACGGCCTGGGCGTGCGCGGCATGTTCAGCGTGGCACGGGCCGCCGGGCCGCTCGACCCACCGGAACTGGTCCGCAAGCAGCCCACGCTGCAGCTGCTCGCCCACCGGGCGCATCGCCTGGTGCTGGCCGACCTGCGCGAGCACTGGGCCCGCACCGCCACCGAGCGGCTCACGCCGCGCGAGGTGGAAGTGCTGCGCTGGGCCGCCGACGGCAAGACCGCGCAGGACACCGCCGAGATCCTGGGCCTGAAGCTCACCACGGTGCGCTTCCACATCGACAACGCGGTGCGCAAGCTGCAGGCCGGCAACGTGACTGCCGCCGTGTTCCGGGCGCTGGTGCTCGGCGTGCTGCACGGGCTGCCGGAGCGGGAAAAATGAACACCCGCGATGAACAGTTCTTCAAGGAACCGGGTGCGCGCATCGCCCGCGCCCGCAAGGACCACGGCATGACCCGACAGCAACGGGCCGACGCGCTGGGCATCGCCCAGCAGACACTGGCGCACTACGAGGTCGGCCGCACTCGTATGCCGGCGTCGATGCAGCCGAGGCTGCGGCCGCGCCGGCCGGGCTGACCACGCGCAGCCGGCCCTCGGCGTCGTAGCTCAGCGCGATGGTCACGCCGGGCTGGCCCGGTTGGCGCCTCTTGAGCCGGTTGTCCAGGTCGTAGGTGTAGGTCCAGCTGCCGTCGCCGGTGAGGTTGCCGTTGACGTCGTGCGTGACGCTGGCGCCGGCTGCCGCCGTGTACTGGTTGCGCCCGTTGGCCGTGTAGCTCTTCGTGCCGTTGGCCACGTTGCCGGCCACCGGCCACTGGTACAGGTCGTTGCTCCAGCTGTTGGCAACGATCTCGCGCGCCTGGTTGCGCGTGGCGGTGTAGGTCTGGTCGTGCGTGGTGCCCGCCAGGTTGTGCGCCAGGGTGCTCAGGTCACCCTGGGCGTTGTAGCCGTAGCTCGTCGTCTGGCCTCAACAGAGCGAACTCTCTTTCCGTCTTTGAGAATTCACCGTCCTTTATGCGTGCGCTTCTTCTGCAGTCATCGGCACATTGCGCTCATTGAGGATGATGCGAATTGCTGCGCGGGTATCCGACTATACCGACCACCGCGCAACGTCAACATCCAAGCCCGAGCGCAACTCTTGCCTAATAGAGCGGCGGTTTCAAGCCCGAAGTGCAACACGTGGTCATTGAGAGGGTTCCCTCCAGACGCACCGTTACCCCACCCGTATATTTACTTCAACTCGGGTGCAGTTTTAGCAGCAAAGACTTCAGCCTTTGCCACTTCTCTTGCACCCTTTGCAGCAATGTGACACCTACTTAGGCAGCATCCTTGTAGAACGCAATGGCAGCTCGAAGCAGCACTGCTAAGTCACTGCCATCCTGCCTAAAGAATGCCTCACCAAGACGAGGACCAGAGACCACGACTGTATATATGACCCCGTCAAGACGACCACCGTCAATCTTAACCATTGCGCTTACCCCATCACGTCCGATCGCATCGAACACAGCCATTAACCCGGCAACATCGCGCCACAGCGTCAATTGCCGATCAACAACACGCCCACTGGCCACAAACTCATCCACTAGCTTCTGATCATTCATATCTCAACCTCAATGGCCAAGGGCCTTGGTGATGTCCTCGACATTCCGAAGCTTGCCTGTTGCAACGCTGTCGATAACTGAGCGAATCTTCGCTGGATCAGCGCCAGAACCTAACAATCTCTCGGCCACAGCCTGGGCCGTGCGCTTGTTTGCATCGTCAAACATATGGCGGCCAGCAATGTCACGTATTGCTGAGGCAGCTTGTGCTCCTGAGCCTTCCCGGTAAGCCATATTGGCCAGGACAATTTCAGCGTTGCCGGTCAACTCCGTAGTACCACCAAGAGCCTTGTTGATCGCACGAATTTCGCCAGCAGTTAGGCCCTTTGCCGCAATGGTACCAATCTTGGAAATGCTACCCGGGCCAACGCAGATGCTTGGACCGCCGGTTTGGATACACCCATTGTCATCGACCCGGTTTCGGAGGTTCAAGCTCCCGTCCGCGTTAACCAGCCCTGGAGAAGGTTGATTCACGGCATCCCAGATGTCACTTGCGCGCGAAAGCAAGTTGCCCTTCAGGATGCCGATCTGGGCAACAGCAAGTCCCGTCGGATCAATCCGATTGACCGGGTTGTTCCCCACGTAGGCATACAGGTTCAAGTCATCGGCCGTGCCGATGGGATCGGTCTGCAGGAAGCGGCCCAGCCTGGGGTCGTAGAAGCGCGCCTTGTAGTAGTACAGCCCGGCGGTATCGAGCAGCTGCTGGCCGGTGTAGCGGAACCGGGTGCCAGCGGTCGCGGTATGCGGCTCGCCGAAGGGGCCGTACTTGTTCACGTCGGTGCCCGTGCCCGCACTGTTGGCCACGGCCACGACGGAGCCCAGGTGGTCGGCGTACAGCCAGTTCTTGCTGGCCGTGCCCGTGCCGGTGTAGGCCACCAGCGGCTCGTCCACCCCGGGGCCGTGCACGTAGCGGTTCGTCAGCGTGCCTGCCGCGTTGTATTCGGCCACCAGGTCCGCCCCGTCGTACAGCCGCTGCGTGACCGCGCTGCCGCTGGTGCTGCTGCGCAGGCGCCCCTCGGCGTCGTAGGCGAGCGCGATGGCCGCCGCCGGGCTGGCCCGGTTGGCGCTCTTGAGCCGGTTGTCCAGGTCGTAGGTGTAGGTCCAGCTGCCGTCGCCGGTGAGGTTGCCGTTGGCATCGTGCGTGACGGTGCTGCCGGCTGCCGCCGTGTACTGGTTGCGCCCGTTGGCCGTGTAGCTCTTCGTGCCGTTGGCCACGTTGCCGGCCACCGGCCACTGGTACAGGTCGTTGCTCCAGCTGTTGGCAACGATCTCGCGCGCCTGGTTGCGCGTGGCGGTGTAGGTCTGGTCGTGCGTGGTGCCCGCCAGGTTGTGCGCCAGGGTGCTCAGGTCGCCCTGGGCGTTGTAGCCGTAGCTCGTCGTCGTGCCGTTGCCCAGCGTGACGGTGGTGCGCCGGCTCAGGTCGTCGTAGGCGTAGCTGGCCAGGTTGACGCTGTCGGTCTCCTTGATCACCGTGGGACGGTTCAGCGCGTCGTAGGCGGTGGTCACGTAGAACGCCGTCTCCGGCCAGGTCGTGCGCGTGCGGTTGCCCGCCGCGTCGTACTGGTAGGCGATCACGCGCGTGCCGGCCGTCGTGCTGGTCATGCGCCCGGCGTTGTCCCACGCGTAGGCGACCTTCTGCAGCGCATCGGCCGTGCTGGCCGTGAGCCGCCGGCCCAGCAGGTCGTAGGTGTAGCTGACGTTGTCCGCCGCCGCCGGGTAGGTGCGGCTGGTCAGCCGGTTCAGGTTGTCGTACGCCAGCGTGATGCTCTGCCCGCTCCTCTTGCGCAGGCTGGTGAGGTTGGCGCCGGCGTCGTAGCCGTACTGCTCGTAGTCGGTGGTGGAGGCGGTGTTCACCGTCGCGGGGTCGGGGAACTGGGTCTTCACCCGCCGGTCGTGCCCGTCGTAGCTGTGCGCGGTCAGGTTGTTCCTGGCGTCCTTCTCGCTGGCCAGCAGGCCGTTGGCGGTGTAGGTGTAGGTGGCGTAGGTCTGCGCCAGCGTGCTGCCCACGCCGCGCTTGACGCTTTGCACCGTGTCGTCCAGGTTGTAGACGGTCTCGCTCACCCGGTTGCCGCCTTCGGCTGCAGTGAGGTTCTCGGTGACGCGCACCAGGCGGTCCAGCTCGTCGTAGGCGTAGTCGGTCACGGGCACCGGGGCCGCGCTCGACGGGCAGGTGGTGTCCGCCGCGGTCTGCGCCGGGCCCCAGGCCTTCAGCAGCTTGCCGCTGGCCGTGTAGGTGCGGCAGCTGACCAGCCACTGCGTGCCGATCTGCGCGGCGCTGCGGATCAGGCGGCCGTCGCCGTCGTAAGCCAGCCGCGTGAGCTTGCCCAGCGCGTCGGTGACCTGCGTGGGGCGGCGTTCGGCGTCGTAAGCTGTCGTCACCGTGTCCGTCACGTCCGTGCGCTGGCCGTTGACCACCGTCGGGTTGCCCACCGCGTCGAAGGTGAGCGTGCTGGTGATGTTCAGCTTGCCGCTGCCCGCATCCGCCACCACCGTCTTGGGCACGTACTTGTTGGCCGCGTCGTAGGCGGTCGTGCCCAGCACCGTGTTGCTGGCGCTGGTCTTCTGGCTGACCGAGGTCTGCAGCCAGAACGCCGGGAGACCGGAGGCCGTGTAGGAGGTGTAGCCGTAGGTGGTCACCGGCTGCACGCCGCCCGCGTCGGCCGGGCGGGTCACCGCCAGCGGCAGGCCCTGGGCGGTGTAGGTGTAGCTGGTGACCTTGCCGCGCGCGTCCGTCGCGCTGGCCACCTTGTTGAACGTGCCCTCGTAGGTGAAGCTCTGCACCAGCGTCGCCAGACCCGTGCCAGGCTTGGCCACCTGGCGGATCGTCTTGACGTTGTGCGTGCAGCGCTGCTGCGCCGCGCACGGGGCGTCGTCGTATTCGTACTCGACGCTGTTGCCCTCGGGCAGCACGGTCTTGGTCAGGCGCGTCTGGCCGTCGTAGGTGTTGGCGGTGACCTTGCCGGTGGGGCTGATCGACTTGAGCACCTTGTACGCGCCGTCGAAGTACGTGACCCGGCTCTGGCTCAGCGGGCCCAGTTCCTCCGTGCGCGAGCCGGCGATATGGAAGGCAAGACCCGCAGGACACCGCCGAGATCCTGGGCCGGAAGCTCACCGCGGTGCGCACCCACATCGACAACGTGGTGCGCAAGCTGCAGGCCGGCAACGTGACTGCCGCCGAGCTCCGGGCATCGGCGCTGGGCCCGCTGCACGCGCTTGCGCAACGGGAATCGCCTTGAGAGACCAGGCCCCAGCCCGGCGCGCGGCCGTCAGGCTTGCGCGCCCTCACGCCGGCGCTGCGCTGCCGCCAAGCCTCCCAGCCCGGCCGCGAACAGGCCCAGCACGCCCGGCTCGGGCAACTGGCCGACGCGAACGGTTGCATAGGCATGTCCATCGCTGCCGATGACGCTGGCCAGGTCGACCGGCTGGCCAGCGTCATCGAAGCCGGCGAAGCGCTCGATGGTCACGGTATCGAAGAAGTCGGCGTAGCCGTCGTACGCCGCAGGACCGAGCTCTTCCAGATCGAGGTCGAAGTAGACGCTCGCGCTCAGGGCCAGGAAGAACGTCACTCGGGCGGAGAACACCGCGTGGCGGTTCGTCCAAATCTCCTCATGGACCTTCCGCTCCGAGGACTCCACGCCGGTGTAGTAGAACTGGCCTTGCTGATCCTGCAGCGTGGCGTCCGAGTAGCCGTCGCCGGGATCTTCCGGCGGAAAGCCTTTGACCATGCCATCGATCGACAACTGGGCGGCGACGTAGCGCAGACCGGGACCGCCGACCACCTGCAGTTCGTCGGAGATCGATGCCGTGGCGGTGAACGAGAACCCGCTCGGGACGCCTGCGGGATTGACCCAGTCGTACGGACTGCCGCCCACGTTGTCCCAGTTGTTCAGGCCAATCACGTAGCGCGGGTTGCTGGCGTTGTAGAACGGCGTGGTCAGCGTCGCCTGGACACCCGCGCGCAGCGTCTGCGGCCCGGCCTGCGCCTTCGCCGAGTACGAGAACGTCATCTACGCGGCGTTGCCCGCGGCGTCCAGTCCGGTGTAGTGCTTCGCGCGGCCGTCCGCGGCGAGTTCCGAGGACGAGACGAGCACCGGGTCCGCCAATGGCGCGCTGGTCCCGAGGTCGGGCGTCCGCATGCTGTCGCCCGAGGCGAGAACCGACGACGCGTACTGCGGCGCGGCCTGCGCCAGCGAAGGCAGCAGTGCTGCGAGAAGGCCAGCGGTCCCGAGGAGACGGCGCATGGAGTGTCCAGGCATGGGAGTTTCTTCAGTTGGAGGCTTGGTCACCGCCACACGGCGGGCGCGGCGGCAGGCATTGGACCGAACCACCGCCGTCCCCGGAACGGCCAGGAACACCAGGTTTTCCGCCCGGCGCCCCGCAGCCCCTAACATCCGCCCTTTTCACCGCCACCGCCATGTCCGCCCTGCTCGACACCATCCAGATCGAAACCGCCCCTTCGCCGACCGCCGCCGTGATCTGGATGCACGGCCTGGGCGCCAGCGGCGACGACTTCGCGGCCATCGTGCCGGAGCTGGACCTGTCGGGCTGCGCGCCGATCCGCTTCGTGTTCCCGCACGCGCCGAGCATGCCGGTCACCGTCAACGGCGGCTACGTGATGCCGGCCTGGTACGACATCTTCCAGCCCGACCTGGTGCGCCGCGAGGACGCCGAGGGCATCGCGCGCTCGGCCCGCGCGATCGAGGCGCTGGTCGCGCGCGAGGTGGCGCGCGGCATCGCGGCCCGGCACATCGTGCTGGCCGGCTTCTCGCAGGGCTGCGCGATGGCGCTGCACACCGGGCTGCGCCATCCGGCCCGGCTGGCCGGGCTGATCGCGCTGTCGGGCTACCTGCCGCTGGCCGGCACGCTGGCCGCGGAACGGCATCCGGCCAACTTCGACACGCCGGTCTTCATGGCCCACGGCACGGCCGACCCGGTGGTCGTGCCGGCGCGCGCCGAGGCCTCGCGCGACGCGCTGCAGGCGCTGGGCTACCGGGTGCAGTGGCATACCTACCCGATGCCGCACAGCGTGCACCCGCGCGAGATCGCGGACATCTCGCGCTTCCTGCAGCAGGTGCTGCCGGCGGCGGGCTGAAGCCCGCGCGCTGCGCGGCCGGGCGCCGCGGTTGCCGCCATGTGGCGGCACGGCCGCGCGCCGCGCGCCTCAACCCGCCCTGGCGTGCGCCGCTGCCGCGGCGATCTGCGCCGCGTCCGGCCGCACGCCGGTGTAGAGCACGAACTGCTCCACCGCCTGCAGCACGCTGACCTCGTCGCCGCCGATCACCGGCCTGCCCAGGCGGCGCGCGGCGCGCAGCAGCGGCGTCTCGGGCGGCAGCGCGACGACGTCGAACACGCAGGTCGCGCGGGCGATCCAGTCGTCGGGGAAGGCCTGCGCCGCCGCCTCGGCGCCGCCGGCCATGCCCAGCGGGGTCGCGTTGACCAGCAGCGCCCCGTCGGCCTCGCCCGCGCCGCCGAGCTCGGCCTGCCAAGGCAGGCCGTGCAGCGCGGCCACGGCCCGGCCGGCCCGGGCGTTGCGCGCGACCACGGTGCCCTGCAGCCCATGGTCCACCAGCGCGGCCAGCACGGCGCGGGCCATGCCGCCGCTGCCGCGCAGCACGAAGCGCGTGGACCGGGCCACACCGTGGGCCGCCAGCAGCGCGGCCACGGCCACGTAGTCGGTGTTGTGGGCGACCAACCGGCCGCCCTCGTTGACGATGGTGTTGACCGACTGCAGCCGCGCGGCCGAGGGCTTGAGCTCGTCCAGCAGCGGGATGCAGGCCTCCTTGAACGGCATCGACACCGCGCAGCCGCGGATCCCGAGCGCCCGCACGCCGCCGATGGCGGCGGGCAGGTCGGTGGTCGTGAAGGCCTTGTAGACGTAGTCCAGCCCCAGCGCCTGGTACAGGTGGTTGTGCAGGCGCGTGCCGAAGTTGCCGGGCCGCCCGGCCAGCGACATGCACAGCCGGGTGTCGCGGCTGATCTCCGGCTTCATGCGGCGACTTTTTTCTTCAGCACCCGCAGCGCCAGCGCCGTGACCAGGCTGCCGGCGACGATCGCCGCGGCGTACAGCAGCACGTGGTTGACCGCGTTCGGGATGGCCAGCACGAACACGCCGCCGTGCGGGGCCTGCAGCGCGATGCCCCACCACATCGACAGCGCGCCGGCGGTGGCCGCGCCGAGCACGCAGGCCGGGATCATGCGCAGCGGGTCGCGCGCCACGTAGGGGATCGCGCCCTCGGTGATGAAGGCCAGGCCCAGCACCGCGGCGGCCTTGCTGGCCTCGCGCTCCTCGGCCGTGAAGCGGCTGGCGAACAGCCGGCAGGCCAGCGCGATGCCCAGCGGCGGCACCATGCCGGCGGCCATGGCGGCGGCCATGGGCGTGGCCACGCCGCTGGCGATCAGCGAGGTGGAGAACACGTAGGCCGCCTTGTTGATCGGGCCGCCCATGTCGGCGGCCATCATGGCGCCCAGCGTGACGCCCAGCAGCACGGCGCTGGAGCTCTGCATGCCCTTGAGCCACTCGGTCAACGCGGTCATGATGCCGGCCACCGGCTTGCCGATGACCATCAGCATCAGCAGGCCGACGATGGCCGAGCCCAGCAGCGGCAGCAGCAGCACCGGCTTGAGCCCCTCCAGCCCGCGCGGCAGGCGGATCCACTGGTTCAGCCACTTGACGGCATAGCCGGCGATGAAGCCGGCCGCGATGCCGCCCAGGAAGCCCGCGCCCACCATGCCGGCCAGCATGCCGCCGACCATGCCGGGCGCGATGCCGGGCCGGTCGGCGATCGAGAACGCGATGTAGCCGGCCAGCGCCGGCACCATCAGCGCGAACGCGGCCTTGGAGCCGACCTGGAACATCGACCAGCCGAGCGTGCCCTGGTGCGCGTCGTCGGCGACGTAGATGCCGCCCAGCGCGAAGGCCAGCGCGATCAGCAGGCCGCCCGCGACCACGAACGGCAGCATGAAGGACACGCCGGTCATCAGGTGCTTGTACGGCCCGCCGGCCGCGGCCTTGGACCGGGCGCCGGCCGGGGCCGCGGCGGCGGCCGCCGCCGGCGCGTCGCCCTGCCAGGGCGCGGCCTCGGCCTGCGCCTTGCCGATCAGCGCGGCGGCGTCGTGGATCGCGGCCTTGGTGCTGGCGCCGTACAGGCGCTTGCCGGCGAAGCGGGCGCGGTCCACCTGCGTGTCGGCGGCGATCAGCACCAGGTCGGCCTCGGCGATGGCCTGGGCCGACAGCGTGTTCTGCGCGCCGACCGAGCCCTGCGTCTCCACGTGGATCTGGTGGCCCAGCGCCTTGGCACCCTGCTCCAGCGCCTCGGCCGCCATGAAGGTGTGGGCCACGCCGGTCGGGCAGGAGGTGACGGCGACGATCTTCAAGGGGCGGGCCGCGGCGGCGGCCTGGGCGGCCGGTGCGGCGGCCGGGGCCGCGGGCGCAGCCGCCGGGGCCATGCCCAGCCGCGCCAGCGCCTGCCGCACGACCTCGGCCGGGTCGCGGAACACGGCCTCGGGCGCGACTTCCAGCAGCCGGTCGGCCGGCAGCGCACTGCGGTCGATGCCGCTGCCGGCGTCGGCCGCCAGGATCACGGCCCCGGCCTGCGCGAGTTCACCGGCCGAGAAGCCGTCCTGCGTGCCGAAGCTGCTGACCACGCGCAGCTTGAGTTCATGCCCGAGGCGGGCGGCAGCCGCCTGCAGCGCCTCGCCCAGCATGAAGCTGTGCGCGGGGCCTGCCTGGCTGGCGGCGATGGCGAAAAGTTGGGCCATGGTGGATGTCTCCGGGCGTTCAGAGGGTGTGCGGCTGGATCTGCGCGGCCAGCGCGTCGATCTCGGGGCGGGGCGGCAGGCCGGGCGCGACGCGCTGGATGCGCGCGGCCGCGCAGGCCATGCCGAACACGGCGGCGTCCAGCGGCGCGCGGCCCTCGATCAGCGCGCCCAGCGTGCCGGCGACCAGCGCGTCGCCGGCGCCGACCGTGGTGGCCACCGGCACCCGGGGCGTGGCGGCGAACCAGCGCGTACCGCCGCTGGCGACCACGGCGCCGTCGCCGCCGAGCGAGACCACGACCAGCGCGATGCCGCGCTGCTGCAGCTGCGCCGCGGCGTCGGCCACGGCGGCGACCGTGGGCAGCGGCCGACCGACCAGTTCCTCCAGCTCGGCGCGGTTGGGCTTGACGAAATCGGGCGCGGGCTCCAGCTCGGCCAGCAGCGCGCGCAGCGTGGCGCCGCCGGTGTCGACCATCAGCCGCGCACCCCGGTCGCGCAGCGCGCGCGCCAGCCGGGCCATGCGCCCGGGCACGACGCCCGGCGGCAGGCTGCCGGCCAGCGTGACCCAGGTGCCGGCGCCGACCAGCGGCGCCAGCCGGCCCAGCAGGCCGGCCTCGGCACGGGCCAGCAGTTCGGCGTCGAAGGCGATGCCGGGCAGGTTGACGTCGGTGGTCTCGCCGCGCGCGGTGTCGGCCAGCTTGATGTTGGTGCGGGTGCGGCCGGGCACGCGCCACATCGCGTCCGCGATGCCGAGCGCGGAGAAGGCCTGCTCGAAGCGCTGCGGGTTCTCGGCGCCGAGCCAGCCGCCGGCCGCGACGCGCACGCCCAGCGCCGCCAGCACGGCGGCCACGCCGATGCCCTTGCCGCCGGCCTCGAACTGCTCGGCGCGCGCGCGGTGCACGGCGCCGGGCTCCAGCCGGTCGAGCGTGACGGTGTGGTCGATCGCCGGGTTCGGCGTGAGGGTGATGACCTGTGCCTGGTTCATCGCGGGGCTCCCTGGCGCGGCGCGCGACCGGCGTCCGGCGACGCGCCGCAGGCCATGTCGACGGCATCCGCGGGCGTGGCTTCGGCAGGCCGCAGGACGTCGTGCCCCCTCCAGGGGTTTGGCGAAGCGCACGCCGTGCGCGCGGACCGGGGGTGCTTCATTGCCCGGCCTCCGGCGCGGCGCGCAGCTGCGCGCCCAGCGCGCGCACCTGGTCGCCGTCGTCCATGTCCAGCGCCGCGCGCGCCAGGGCCTGCAGCTCGGCCAGGCTGTGGCGGCGCAGCAGGGCCTTGACGGCGGTGATGTCGCCCACGCTCATGCTCAGCTCCTGCACGCCCAGGCCGGCCAGCAGCGCGGCGCCCAGCGGTTCG
This sequence comes from Pseudorhodoferax sp., assembly GCF_047601025.1. Classification (NCBI taxonomy): domain Bacteria; kingdom Pseudomonadati; phylum Pseudomonadota; class Betaproteobacteria; order Burkholderiales; family Comamonadaceae; genus Pseudorhodoferax; species Pseudorhodoferax sp. The sequence continues at coordinate 2,485,370 of NZ_JASGJZ010000001.1, read as the reverse complement.
CCAGCCAGGCCGCCGCAGACGCCGACCCAGCGGCCGTGGCGGCGTGCGCCGTCCACCGTGTCGGCCACCAGCCGCAGCACGGCCGGGTGCAGGCTGTCGGCCATGCCGGCCAGCTGCGGGTGCTGGCGGTCCACCGCCAGCGTGTACTGCGTGAGGTCGTTGGTGCCGATCGAGAAGAAGTCCACGTGCGCGGCCAGCCGGTCGGCCATGCGCGCGGCCGAGGGCACCTCGATCATGATGCCGACCGGGATGGGCACGTGCGCCAGGCCCAGCTGCTGCTGCACCTCGGCCAGCCGCGCCTTCAGGCGCCGCACCTCGTCGACGGTGCTGATCATCGGGAACATGATGGACAGCGGCCCGGCCTGCGCCGCGCGCACCAGCGCGCGCAGCTGCGGCAGCAACAGGTCGTCGCGCTGCAGGCACAGCCGCGCGCCGCGCACGCCGAGGAAGGGGTTCTCCTCCACCGGCAGGTTCAGGTGCGGCACCTGCTTGTCGCCGCCGATGTCCAGCGTGCGCACGATCAGCGGCCGGCCGGCCAGGGCCTGCGCCATGTCGCGGTAGACGGCGAACTGCTCTTCCTCGTCGGGCACGTGGTCGCGTTCGAGGAACAGGAACTCGGTGCGCATCAGGCCCACGCCCTCGGCGCCCTGCTCCAGCGCGCGCGGCACCTGGTCGGCGCGGTTCACGTTGGCGGCGATCTCGACGTGGTGGCCGTCGGTGGTGGTGGCCGGCTGCAGGCGGCTGGCGGCCTCCTCGGCCTGGTGGCGGGCCAGGCGCTCGATCATGGCCTCGGTCTCGGCCAGCGCGGCCTCGGTCGGCGCGACGTGGAGCTGGCCGCGGTAGCCGTCGAGGATCGCGCGCTCGCCCGGCGGCAGCTGCAGCACGCCGGCGCCGGCCGCGACCACCGCCGGCAGGCCCAGCGCGCGCGCCAGGATCGCGGTGTGCGCCGTGGGGCCGCCGCGCGCGGTGCAGAAGCCCTTGACGCGCTGCACGTCGATCTGCGCGGTGACCGAGGGCGACAGGTCGTCGGCCAGCAGCAGCGTGTCGCGCGGCCAGGAGGCCGGGTCCACGCCCGCGGCGGCTTCCTCGCCGCGGCCCAGCAGGTGGCGCAGCACGCGCTCGCCGACGTCCTGCAGGTCGGCGGCGCGGGCGGCCAGCAGCGCGTCCGGCAGCGCGCGCTGCACGGCCACGCGCTCGGCCAGCACGTGGCGCCAGGCCCAGGCCGCGCCATGGCCCTGCACCACGAGGCGGCTGACGTCGCGCAGCAGCACGGCGTCGCGCAGCATCTGGCCGTGGGCGTCGAAGATGCCGGCCTGCTCGGCCCGGCCCTGGCCGCGCGCGTCGTCGGCCAGGCGCTGGATCTGGGCCGCGGCGGCGTTCAGCGCGCGGTCCAGCAGCGCGGCCTCGGCGGCCACGCCCTGGTGCGTGTCGGGCACGTCCAGCGCACGGGCCTCGGCGCTGACCAGCGTGCCGATCACCAGGCCGGGGCTGGCGGCGATGCCGCCGATGGTCTGGCGCGCGGCCGGCTGCCAGCCGCCCAGCAGCCGGCCCAGGCCTTGCGCCTGCGACTGGCGCGCGGCGGCCAGCTCGGCCTGGCGGGTCTCCTCCTCGCCCAGGCGCACGACCAGGTCGCGCAGCGCGGCCACCGCCGCCTCGGCGTCCGGCCCCTGGGCCGACAGGCGCAGCGCGGCGCCACGGCCGGCGCCCAGGCTCAGCAGCGCGGCCATGTTGCGGGCGTCGGCCACGGCGTCGGCATGGCGCACGCGCAGCGCGGACTGGAAGCGCGCGGCCAGCTGCGCCCACTGGCCGGCCGGGCGGGCGTGCAGGCCGTTGGGGTAGTTCAGCGTGAGGTCCACGCCGAGCGGGAAATCCTGCGCCGGGGCAGCGGCGGCCGCGGCGGCGTCGGGCGCGGCATCGCTGGTCAGCGCGGCCACGATGTCCTCGGCGCGCGGGGTGTGCACCAGCTGCTCGATGCGGGCCGCGTCACGCATCAGCCGGGTCAGCCGGCGCAGCACGGCGATGTGCTCGTCGGACGCGGCGGCGATCGCCACGACCAGGTGCACCGGCTTGTCGGCGCTGCCCCAGGCCACGCCCTGCGGCACCTGCAGCACCGCCAGGCCGGTGCGGCGCACCAGGCCCTTGTCCTCGACCATGCCGTGCGGGATGGCCACGCCCTGGCCCAGCCAGGTGGTGGCGACCTGCTCGCGCCGCAGCAGGCTGTCGACATAGCCGGCGTCGCAGAAGCCGGCCTGCACCAGCAGAGCGCCGGCGCTGCGCACGGCATCGTCGCGGTCGGCCGGCCGGGCGGCCAGGCGGACCTCGACGGGAGTGAGGGCCAGGGTGTCCAAGCGAGTCTCCTGCGAAATGGAATCGATTCCAGAAATTATTCCGGCGACCGTCCATGATGTCCACCGGATTCGCCTGCTGCAGCGTACAAACCAAGGGTAAACACTAGGCGAAAGAACATTCTCCGGGCGCAGACATCGCCCCAGAATCCAGGAATCGATACCAGGAATCCGCCGCGCATGTCTTCCGCCCCCCCGCTCGCGGTGCCCGGCCAGCCCAGCATCAAGGACGTGGCCTCGCGCGCCGGCGTGTCCACGACCACGGTCTCGCGCGTGCTGACCGACGCCGAGGCCGTGCGCCCGGCGCTGCGCGCGCGCGTGCAGCAGGCCATCGCCGAGCTGGGCTGGCGGCCCAGCCTGGCGGCGCGCCGGCTGCGCCAGCGCCGCACCTCGCTGATCGGGCTGGTGGTGGCCGACATCCGCAACCCGTTCTTCACCGAGATCGGCCGCGCCGTGGAAGACGTGGCCTACGCCGCCGGGCTGCGGCTGATCCTGTGCAACAGCGACGAGGACCCGGCCAAGGAGCAGTCGTACCTGGAGCTGATGGCCGACGAGCGCGCCAGCGGCGTGATCCTGGCGCCGACGCTGGAGTTCACGCAGCGCCCGGGCTTCCCGGGCGGCCCCTGGCCGTTTCCGCTGGTGATGGTGGACCGCGCCCCGGCCGCCACCGCCTGCGACGCCGCGCTGCTGGACAACGCCGCCGCCGCGCACACGCTGGCGGCCCACCTCGCGGCCGAAGGCTGCCGCCGCATCGCGCTGCTGGCCGGCGCGCACAGCAGCACCGGCCGCGAGCGCCAGGCCGGCTACGAGGCGGCGCTGCGCAAAGCCGGCCTGGCGCCGCGCGTGCTGCCGCTGCGGCCGGACGCGCAGGCCGGCCAGGCCGGCGCCGCGCAGCTGCTGGCCGAGCCGGCGGACCGGCGGCCCGATGCGCTGCTGGCCACCAGCGGCCTGCTGCTGCTGGGCGCCTGGCGCGCGCTACGGGCCAGCGGCCTGCGGGTGCCGGCCGAGGTGGCGCTGGCCGGCTTCGACGACAACGACTGGACCACGATGCCCGAGCCGGCCATCACCGTGCTGGCCCAGCCGACGCAGGAACTCGGCCGCAGCGCGGCCGAACTGCTGCTGCAGCGGCTGGCCGAGCCCGGGCGCGCGCCGCGCCGCGTGGTGCTGCAGGGCCGGCTGCTGGTGCGCGGGTCGAGCCGGCACGGGCGCGGCGCGGCCTGACGGCCGGCTACGCCTGCGCGCACTTGCGCACGGTGTCCCAGGTGCGGGTCGTCACGTCCACGCCGAAGGCCTGCTCGATCAGCTGCATGAAGACCGGCCCCTCGCCGGGCAGGTAGGCGGTGAACGCCTCGGCGCCGACCTGGCAGGCCACGGTGGCGCAGCCGCGGGTCAGCGGCAGCGGGACCCGGGACGCGCGCGGCGCGCGCAGGAAGCTGACCACGCGCTTGGCCTGCGGCGGAAAGCCGAACGGGGCGAACGGATCGCCGGCCAGCAGGGCCTGCAGCGCGTCCACCGACCGCACGATGGTCGCGAAGCGGCGCCCCAGGCCCGCCTGCTGGGCCGCCTCGACGCGCTGCGCCAGCACCGCCTCCGGCGCCTCGTCCGCATCGAACACGGCATTGCCGCTGGACAGCACGGTCCGCACGCGCGCGAAGCCGGCGGCCTCCAGGCTGCGGCGCAGCGCCGGCATGCTGCAGTTCTGCGGACTGACGCCTCGCAGCAACGCGACGTAGCGCGGCATCGCCCGGCCCCTAGCGCACGACCAGCCGCGGCCCTTCGGTCCAGGGCTGCACCTCGCCGATCTCGGCCGCGGCCGCGAAGCCCTGCGCCCGGAACAGCGCCAGCACGTCCCCGACGCTGTCGGGCGCGCAGGCCACCAGCAGGCCGCCGCTGGTCTGCGGGTCGGTCAGCAGCGCCTGCTCGGCGGCCGGCAGGGCGTGCGCGACCTCGGCGCCGTAGCCGGCCCAGTTGCGGCCGGAGGCGCCGGTCACGCAGCCGGCGGCGACCAGCGCGCGCACGCCGTCCAGCACCGGCACGCGCGCCCAGTCCAGCACCACGCGGCAGCCGGCGCCGCGCGCCAGTTCCAGGCCGTGGCCGGCCAGGCCGAAGCCGGTGACGTCGGTCAGCGCGTGCACGCCGGGCAGTTCGGCCAGCGCCGGGCCGGGGGTGTTCAGCCGCGTCGTGGTCTCCAGCATGCGGGCGTAGCCGGCGGCATCGAGCCGTTCCTTCTTGAACGCGGCCGACAGCACGCCCACGCCCAGCGGCTTGCCCAGCACCAGCCGGTCGCCGGGCCGCGCGCCGGTGTTGCGGCGCAGCTTGTCCGGGTGCACCAGGCCCAGCGCCACCAGGCCGTAGATCGGCTCGACCGAATCGATGGTGTGCCCGCCGGCGACCGGGATGCCGGCCGCCTGGCAGACCGATTGCCCGCCGGCCAGGATGCGGGCGATGGTCGCGGTGGACAGCACGTTGACCGGCATGCCGACCAGCGCCAGCGCCAGGATCGGCCGGCCGCCCATGGCGTAGACGTCGGAGATCGCGTTCGTCGCGGCGATGCGGCCGAAGTCGAACGGGTCGTCCACGATGGGCATGAAGAAGTCGGTCGTCGCGACCAGCGCCTGCTGGTCGTTGAGCCGGTAGACGGCCGCGTCGTCCGAGGTCTCGATGCCGACCAGCAGCTCCGGCGGCACCGGCAGTCCGCCGCCCTGGTGCCGCAGGATCTCGGACAGCACGCCGGGCGCGATCTTGCAGCCGCAGCCGCCGCCGTGGGACAGGGAGGTCAGGCGGGGCTCGGCGGCGGTCGGTGCGGGAGTGGACATGGTCGCAGGCAGGAGGGGCTGGGGACGGCGTGCATTCTGGCCCAGGCCGCCGGCAGCGCCCATGGGGAACCCTTTTCCGCCGGACAAGTCCAACACGCCAGATCTGCCAACAGGGTTAACCCGAGTGCAGAACCTGCTTTCGCACCGTCTTTAGCACTCTTCATATGAGAGTGCTAACATGGTCCACCAAGGAAAGGAATCTGGTATGAGTCATCAAACTGGAACCGTGTCCACCGCGCTCACCGCCGCCAACCCGTGGTCCCTGGTTCCCCCGCTGGGCAACCTGGACGCCTACATCTCGGCGGTCAACCGGCTGCCCATGCTCTCCGTGGAAGAGGAGCAGCAGTACGCGCGCCAGCTGAAGAACGACAACGACCTGGAAGCCGCCGGCAAGCTGGTGCTGTCGCACCTGCGCCTGGTGGTGTCCGTGGCCCGGCAGTACCTGGGCTACGGCCTGCCGCACGGCGACCTGATCCAGGAAGGCAACGTGGGCCTGATGAAGGCCGTCAAGCGCTTCGACCCCGACCAGGGCGTGCGTCTGGTCAGCTATGCGCTGCACTGGATCAAGGCCGAAATGCACGAGTACATCCTGAAGAACTGGCGCATGGTCAAGGTGGCGACCACCAAGGCCCAGCGCAAGCTGTTCTTCAATCTGCGCTCGATGAAGCAGGGTTTCAAGGCCGAGGCCGCCGACGGCGCCACGCACCGCGACACGCTGTCGGACGGCGAGATCGCGGCCATGGCCGAGCAGTTGAGCGTCAAGCGCGAGGACGTGATCGAGATGGAAGCGCGCCTGGCCGGCGGCGACGTGGTACTGGACCCGGGCCCGGCCGACGGCGGCGAGGAAGCCTACGGCCCGATCGCCTACCTGGCCGACGGCCGGCAGGAGCCAACCGCGCAGATCGAGGCGCGCCAGCGCGACCGGCTGGCCAGCGACGGCATCAGCACCGCGCTGGCCGGGCTGGACCCGCGCAGCCGGCGCATCGTCGAGGAGCGCTGGCTCAAGGTCAACGACGACGGCTCGGGCGGCATGACGCTGCACGAGCTGGCCGCCGACTATGGCGTGAGCGCCGAGCGCATCCGCCAGATCGAGGCCGCGGCCATGAAGAAGATGAAGAAGGCGCTGGCGTATTACGCTTGACGTGCCCGCGGCACCTTCCGTCCGCAAGACGCCAGCGCCGGTGCGCTGGCGTTTTTTTTAGCCGATCATCACCCACCATCACCACAAGGAGACCCGAATGACCCTGTCCCGCCGAGCCCTGCTGGGCGCCCCGCTGGCCGGCCTCGCACCCTGGGCGCTGGCCCAGAGCGGCCACTGGCCGAACAAGCCCTTGCGGATCCTCGTCGGCTTTCCGGGCGGTTCCTCGCCGGACCTGACCGCGCGGGCGCTGGCCGAGCCGCTGTCGCGCGCGCTGGGGCAGCCGGTCATCGTGGAGTCGCGCGTGGGCGCCGGCGGCAACATCGCGGCCGACCAGGTGGCGCGTGCCACCGACGAGCACACCATCGGCCTGATGATCAACGGCAACCTGACGATCGCCAAGCTGCTGAACGCCAAGACGCCCTACGACCCGGCGCGCGACCTGGCGCCGGTGAGCCTGCTGGGCACGGCGCCCCTGGTGCTGGCGGCCGGGATCGACACGCCGGGCAGCACGCCCCAGGAATTCTTCGCCGCCGCGCGCGCCGCCGGCGACCGCTGGAACTACGGCACGCCCGGCGTGGGCACGGTCGGCCACATCGGCATGGAGCTGCTGAAGGCCAGGAGCGGCATCGCGCCGGTGCACGTGCCCTATCCCGGCAACCCGCAGGCGATCACCGCGATGATCGCCGGCCAGATCCAGATGGCGCTGCTGCCGCCGGCGCTGGCGATGGCGCAGGTGCGCGCCGGCAAGCTCAAGGCCATCGGCATCACCTCGGCCGGCCGCAGCCCGCTGGTGCCGGAACTGGCCAGCCTGGCCGATGCCGGCGTGCGCGGCTTCCAGCTGGAGATCTGGAACGCCGTGGCCGCGCCGGCCTCGATGCCGGCGGCGATCGTCGCGCGGCTGTCCGCGCTGATCGGCGACATCGTGCGCACGCCCGACATGCGCGAGCGGCTGTTCCAGCAGGGCTGGCAGGTGGTCGGCTCCTCGCCGGAAGGGCTGGCGAACCGCATGCGGGCAGACACGGCGCTGCTGGGCGGCGTGATCGTGTCGCAGGGCATCAAGGCGGAGTGACGGGGCCCGATCCGTTCCGCCGTCACGCCAGGAGCACCGCATGCCGCGCACCGAAGCCACCCGCCCCGCCGCCCGCAAGCGGCGGTTCCGCACGCTGGGATGGAGCGCGGCGGCGGCCGCGCTGGCACTTGGCCTGGGCGGCGCGTGGTTCGCCTATCGCCAGCTGGACCGCATGCCCGGGGAGTTGCTGCGCTACCTCGAATTTCGCCTGTACGGCCACACCAAGCTCGAAGCCCTGGCGCTGCCGGTGATCGGCCTGCTCCGGTCGCAGGTCGAGCGCCCGGTCCCGGCGGAGCTGTCGACGCTCGGCAAAGGCGTGCAAGCCTCCGGCCTTCCGCCGGTGCGCTATCGGGAGGGGAAGCCGCTCGAAACCCCGCTGCTGGGCGTGCCGGCACCGGCCGCGACGGTCCAGGTCGCCTCGCTGGAAGAGCTGCAGCGGGCCATGCAGAACGCCCGCCCCGGCGAGGTCATCGAACTCCTGCCGGGCCGCTACACGATGACGCGCAAGCTGTCCACGCCCGTGGCAGGCCATGCCGACAATCCGATCACCGTGCGCGCGGCCGCCCCGCGCAGCGTCGAGATCCTGGCGGCGACCGTCGAAGGCATCGTCGTCAGCCAGCCCTACTGGGTGTTCGAGAACCTCACGATCCGGGGCACCTGCAAGGCGGACGACGATTGCGAGCACGCGTTCCACGTGGTCGGCAAGGCCAGCGGCACGGTCCTGCGCAACAACCACCTCGTGGATTTCAACGCCCACGTCAAGGTCAACGAGCTTGGGGGCGCCTATCCCGATGACGGCCTCCTGCAATTCAACACGCTGGACAACAGCCGCCCGCGCCGGACACTGCATCCGGTCACGCCGTTCGACCTGGTCGCGGCCTCGCGCTGGGTCGTGGCCGACAACGTCGTGGCCAATTTCGTGAAGTCCAGCGGCAACGGCATCTCCTACGGCCTCTTCATGAAGGGCGGTGGCAGCGAGGGCCGCATCGAACGCAACCTGGTGATCTGCAGCACGCAGGACATCTCCGCGCGCGGCGACAGGCCCGGCTCGGGGGCGCGCGTCGGCATCTCGCTCGGCGGCGGCACCAGCGGCGAGAGCTTCTGCAGGAACGGGCATTGCGCAGCGGAGCACCACCAGGGCCTGGTCGCCAACAACGTGGTCGCCCACTGCAACGACGCGGGCATCGACGTCAACCGCTCGGAGCAGAGCGTCATCGCGCACAACACCCTGGTCAACACGGGCTGGATCGACGTGCGCAGCAGCCCGGCCTCCGCGGTGATCTACGGCAACTGGCTGGAAGGCCGCATCCGGACGCGCGGCGGCGGCTGGGTCGAGGCATCGCACAACGAAGACCGGCCCCTGCAGCGGTACGTGGCGGCGCTGGACGCCCTGGATCTCGGCTGGACGGCGACGCCTCCGACCATCGCGCCGGCGCGCGCCGTCGGCAACGACTTCTGTGGGCGCCCCCGCGGCGCTGCCACCCCGCCGGGCGCCCTGGGGATGGAAGGCCTGCCCTGCAGCAGCCGCCGGTGAACGGCGGCGTGCGGCGCACGCCTCAGCCGGCGGTCTTCAGCAAGGTGCGCACGTCGGCCGCCAGCGTTTCGGCGCCGGAGCCGTAGCGCACGTACAGGCGCAGCCGGCCCTGGGGGTCGTAGACGTAGCTGCCTGCGGAATGGTCCATGGTGTAGCTGCCGGGCGTCTTGCCGTCGACCTTCTTGTAGTAGAGCTTGAAGTCCTTGGCCATGGCGGCCAATTGCTCCGGCGCGGGACGCAGCGCGACGAAGTCCGGGTCGAAGTTCTCCATGTAGGCCTTCAGCACCTCGGGCGTGTCGCGCTCGGGGTCCACCGTGACGAACAGGCCCTGCAGCCGGGCGCCGTCCGCGCCGAGCAGTTCCTTGGCCTGGGCCAGTTCGGCCATGGAGGTCGGGCAGACGTCGGGGCACTGGGTGTAGCCGAAGAACACCACGACGACCTTGCCGCGGAAGTCCTGCAGCGTGCGTTCGCGCCCGGCCTGGTCGGGCAGCCGGAAGTCGCGCGCATAGTCGGCACCGGTGATGTCGACGGCCGAGAACTTCGGCTGGCCGTCGGAGCAGGCGGCGAGCCATGCGCCGGCGGCCGCGGCCAGCAGGGTGCGTCGTGAGGTCATGGCAGCAGGTAGTGGTCCAGCAGCAGCGCCGCGAACAGCGCGCTCAGGTGGATCAGCGAGAAGCGGAAGGTGCGGCGCGCCAACGCGTCGGAATAGTCGCGCCACAGGGCGAAGCCGTAGGCGCAGAAGCCCAGGCCCAGCACCACCGCGGCCGCCAGGTACAGCCAGGAGCTCATGCCGTAGACGAAGGGCAGCAGGCAGGCCGCGAACAGGACCAGCGTGTACAGCAGGACCTGCAGCCGCGTGAACTCGTTGCCGTGCGTGACGGGCAGCATCGGCAGGCCGGACTTGCGGTAGTCCTCCACGCGGTACAGCGCCAACGCCCAGAAGTGCGGCGGCGTCCACAGGAAGATGATCAGGAACAGGATCAGCGCCTCGGGCCCGACCTCGCCGGTCATGGAGGTCCAGCCCAGCACCGGCGGCATCGCGCCGGAGGCGCCGCCGATCACGATGTTCTGCGGCGTCAGCGGCTTCAGGATCACGGTGTAGACGACCGCGTAGCCGACGAAGGTGGCCAGCGTGAGCCACATGGTCAGCGCGTTGACGCTGGCGTACAGCAGCGCCGCGCCGGCGGCGCACAGCAGCGCCGAGAACAGCAGCGTCTGGCCGTCGCGCAGCTCGTTCTTGGCGGTGGGCCGCCAGGCCGTGCGCTTCATGCGCGCGTCGATGCCCTTCTCGACCAGGCAGTTGAAGGCCGCGGCCGCGGCGGCCACGAGCCAGATGCCGGCGCAGGCCAGCACCATGCGCAGCAGCTGCGCCCAGGACGGCAGGCCGGGCACGGCCAGCACCATGCCGATCAGCGCACAGAACACGATCAGCTGCACGACCCGCGGCTTGGTCAGCACGTAGAACTGGCGCACGCGGGACATGGACGGCACGGCCGGCGCCGCGGCGCGGGGCTCGGCGGTGCCTGGACGACCTTCGCCCGTACGGGCCGCGGTGCGAGCCTCCTGGGGCGGCCGGGCGAGGCTCATCGTCCGGCCTCCGCCGGGCGCAGCGCGCCCTGGCCCGCTGCGGCCGGGGCGGTGCGCGTGGCGCACAGCAGCCAGGTCAGCGCCACGACCAGCGCCGCCGCGCCACCAGTGTGCGAGACCGCCGCGACCAGCGGCCAGTCCAGCACGACGTTGGACAGGCCGGTGCCGAACTGCCAGGCCGCCAGCGCCGCCAGCCAGCGCGCCGGGCGCCGCACGCCCGGCACCTGCCACAGCCGCCAGGCCAGCAGCGCCAGCGCCGCCAGCACGGCATAGGCCGCCAGCCGGTGCGTGTAGTGGATGGCCGTCAGCGCCGCGAACTGCAGCGTGCTGCCGTCGGCCAGCTGGCCGAGCGGCCGCCAGAACTGGAAGCCCTGCGCGAAATCCATGGCCGGCCACCAGCCGCCCTGGCAGGTCGGGAATTCCTCGCAGGCCAGCACGGCATAGTTGGTGCTGACCCAGCCGCCCAGCGCGACCTGCAGCCAGACCAGCGCGGCCGTGGCCCACGCCAGGCCGCGCAGGCCGGGCGCCAGCACGGCCGGCCGCAGCGCGCCGGTGGCGCGCGCATCGCGGACCACCTGTGCGCACAGCAGCGCCAGCAGCACCAACCCGCCGAGCAGGTGCAGCGTGACGATGGCCGGGAACAGCTTCCAGGTCACGGTCCAGGCGCCGAACGCGCCCTGCAGGCAGACCCACACCAGCGTGACGCTCGGCCAGGCGGGATGGATGGCCAGCGGCGCCCGCGGCCGCCGGCGCCAGTCGGACCAGGCGACCGCGGTCAGCGTCAGGATCAGCACGCCCACGGCCGTCGCCAGGTAGCGGTGGACCATCTCGATCCAGGCCTTGGCGTGCGTAACCGGGCCGCTCGGCATCGTCGCCTGGGCCGCGGTGATCTCGGCGTGCGCGCCGATCGGGCTGGCATTGCCGTAGCAGCCCGGCCAGTCCGGGCAGCCCAGGCCGGAATCGGTCAGCCGCGTGAAGGCGCCGAACAGCACCAGGTCGAAGGTCAGGAACAGCGTCAGCAGCGTCAGCGCGCGGCGGCGCTGGGCCGGCGCGGCGCCACGGTGGCGCAGCAGCACCCAGGCCAGCGGACCGAGCGCGATCACGACGCCCATGAGCATCATGCGGGCGACGGGGGTCCAGTCGTAGGCGGCGACGGCCATCGTCATCGGCCCGGGTTGTCCCAGGAGGCGGAGGCGCGCAACAGGCGCTCGATGTCGCGCTTGGCCTTGGCCGCGCCGGCGGCGTCGAGCGCCGGCGGCAGGCGCATCATCCAGTGGCCCATGGGATCGACGATGTACAGGTGCTGCGCGAGCGTGTGGCCCGGCGCGGGCGCCAGCCACTGCGCCAGCCCGGCCGGGTCGACGCGCAGCACGGTGGCCGACTGCAGCGCCGGGCGCAGCGCCGCGCGCACGGGCGCGTCGTCGTCCACCAGCCAGACCCAGTCCATGCGGTCCTTGTCCTTGCCCAGGCTCTCGCGCAGCTGGCGCTGCAGGTACAGGTGGCGCTCGCAGGTCGCGCCGCAGGCGCCGCCGGCCACGCTGACGAGCAGCCACTGGCCCTTGAGGCTGGGCAGGCGGACGTCGCGCCCGTCGAGGTCGTGCGCCACCAGGTCGGGCAGCGGGCGCTGCGGCTCGACCAGCTCGCCGAACACGCGACGGCTCTCGGGCCGGATCACGTAGTAGGTGAAGTACGAGGCGACGACGGGCGCCGCGCAGATCAGCACGACCAGCAGCATCTTCAGCCGGCCGCTGCGCGTACGGCGCGCCACGGCATCCGCCGCCTCGGCCGGCGAGGGCAGCGAGTGCACGGTCAGCCCGAGCGGTTGATCGGCCTCAGCCACGGCGCGCGATGCGCCGAACGGAGGGACGGCGGACAAATTGGAACCAGACATAAAGACCCGTCAGCAAGGCGGCGAGCGCGAACCACTGGAAGGCATAGCCGTAGTGCTTCTCGACGCCGGTCCTGGGCACCGGCCATTCGCGCAGCAGCGCCGTGCCGTCGTCGCCGGTCTGCTGGACCGACTGTGGCCACAGCGGCAGGCCGGTCTCCAGGGCAAACGCGGGCAGGTCGAGATTCTGCCGGATCGTGCCCCGGTCCTCGCCTGCGAACTCGTAAAGCCTGGACGGCGGCGGGACGATGCGGCCCTGGATCTCGACGATGCCGGCCGGCGTCGGCACTGGCGCCAGCGCGGTGCGGTCCTCGAAGTTGCGCGGCACCCAGCCGCGCTGCACCAGCACCACGACCGGGCTGTTCTCCAGCGCCAGCGGCGTCAGCACGTAGAAGCCCGGCTGGCCGCGCATCTGGCGGTTGTCCAGGAACACCGTGCGCTCGGGCAGCCACAGGCCGCGCAGGCGCACGGCGCGGTGCAGCAGGGCCTGGCCGTCGCCGCTGGCCGGCAGGACCGCGCCGTCCAGCGCCGGCAGTTGCCCCTGTGCGTCGATCGCGGCCTGCAGGGCCTCCTTCTCGGCCGCGCGCGCGAGCTGCCAGCGGCCCAGCGACAGCGTCAGCGCGACGCCCAGCAGCGTGGCCAGCGTGAGCAGCCAGAAGCGCAGGCCGAAGCGCCGCGCTGGATAATCCAGCGATGCACTATTTCGCACTGGTGGCCTTCATCGCCATCATCGGCAGCCTGGGCGCGGCCCTGTACTTCATGCTGCGCGGCGGCACCGACGCCGACGGCGCGCCGCGCCCCAACCACATGCCGCGCGCACTGGCCGTCCGGGTGGGACTGTCGATCCTGCTGTTCCTGTGCATCCTGGTCGGCTGGAAGCTGGGATACCTGCATCCCACGGGCATCCCGGCTGGAAAGTAGCAAAAAACAAAAGGCCGCTGCGCGGCCTTCTGGCGAGCCCCCGAGGGCCTCACATCCAATAGACGAGCACGTACAGGCCGAGCCAGACCACGTCCACGAAGTGCCAGTACCAGGCCGCGCCCTCGAAGCCGAAGTGGCGTTCCTTGGTGAAGTGGCCGCTCATCAGCCGCAGCGTGATGAACAGCAGCATCAGCATGCCGACCAGCACGTGGAAGCCGTGGAAGCCGGTCAGCATGAAGAAGGTGGAGCCGTAGGGGCCGGACGTGAGCTTGAGGTTCAGGTCGCGGTAGGCGTGCATGTACTCGTAGCCCTGCACGCACAGGAACACGATGCCGAGGAGCACGGTGCACCACATCCAGAAGATGGTCTTGCCGCGGTCGCCGTGCTGCAGCGCATGGTGGGCGATCGTCAGCGTGACGCCGGAGCTCAGCAGCAGCGCCGTGTTGATGGTCGGCAGCCAGAACGGCGTCATGGCCTGGAACGGCTCGACGATGTTGGCCGGCGAACCGGTCGCGCCGGCGGCCATGCTGGGCCACACGGCCTTGAAGTCGGGCCACAGCAGCGCGTTGTCCAGGCTGCCGAGGGCCGGCACCGAGTGCGAGCGCATCCACCACAGGGCGGTGAAGAAGGCGCCGAAGAACATCACCTCCGAGAAGATGAACCAGCTCATGCTCCAGCGGTAGGACAGGTCGATCTTGCGCCCGTACATGCCGGTCTCGCTCTCGTGCACCGCGTCGCGGAACCACTGGTACAGCACCACCCACCAGAACAGCAGGCCGAAGGCCAGCGACCACTTGCCCCAGTCGTGCCCGTTGATCCACTGGCCGGCCCCGAGGATCACGAAGAACAGGCCGATGGCGGCCATGATCGGATGCCGCGAAGGCCCCGGCACGAAGTAGTACGGCGTGGATCCGTGGGTGGTTGCGCTCATGTCAGCTCCTGAATTCTTTGTTGTCGTGCGCGGCAGCGGCGGCGCTGTCCGGCGCCGGCGGCGTCTTGCCGCCCACCTCGAAGAAGGTGTACGACAAGGTGATCGTGGTCACGTCCCGCGACAGCTTGGGGTCGATGATGAAGGCCACCGGCCATTGCTTCTTCTCCCCCGGGTCCAGCGTGTACTGCGTGAAGCAGAAGCACTCCAGCTTGTTGAAGTGGGCCGCGGCCTGGCGCGGCGTGTAGCTCGGGATGGCCTGGGCCGCCATGCGCCGGTCCTGCACGTTCTGGAACTCGTACATCACGGTCGCCAGTTCGCCCGGATGCACCTGCAGGGAGCGCACGGCCGGCTTGAACTCCCAGGGGCCGCGCGTATTGGCGTCGAACTCCACGGTGATCGTGCGCGAGAGGTCGACCTGGGTGTTCCCGGGCGTGGCCTGGGAGGCGACGCCCGGCACCTGGCGCTCGGACAGCGACAGGACGTTGATGCCCGTCATCTCGCAGATGGCGTTGTACAGCGGCACCAGCGCGTAGCCGAAGGCGAACATGCCGGCGGTCACCACCACCAGCTTGCCGACCATCCGCAGATTCGCGCGCCGAAGGCTCATGCCATCCCTACCGGCCGAGGAAGACCATCTTGGCCATGAAGCCGAGGAAGAACACCAGCGCGACGGACGCCAGGATCAGCGCCATGCGCAGGTTCTGCCTCTTCTTCTCGGGCGTCATGTCCGGCTCTCGCGGCTCAGCCGACCACGCGCGTGGCGGTGGCGTCCAGCTTGGGCGGGTTCTCGAAGGTATGGAACGGCGCCGGCGACGGCACTTCCCATTCCAGGCCCTCGGCCGCTTCCCAGGGCTTCTGCGGCGCCTTCTCGCCCTTGCCGCGCATGCAGGGCAGCACGACGGCCAGGAAGAAATAGACCTGCGCGATGCCGAAGAAGAAGGCGCCCACCGTCGCGATCGCGTTGAAGTCGGCGAACTGCATCGGGTAGTCGGCATAGCGGCGCGGCATGCCGGCCAGGCCCAGGAAGTGCATCGGGAAGAAGGTCACGTTGAACGCGATCAGCGACCACCAGAAGTGGATCTTGCCGCGCGTTTCGCTGTACATCACGCCGGTCCACTTGGGCAGCCAGTAGTAGACGCCGGCGAACATCGCGTACAGCGAGCCGGCCACCAGCACGTAGTGGAAGTGGGCCACGACGTAGTAGGTGTCCTGCAGCTGGATGTCGATCGGCGCCATGGCCAGGATCAGGCCGGTGAAGCCGCCCATCGTGAACACGAAGATGAAGCCGACCGCGAACAGCATCGGCGTCTCGAAGGTCATCGAGCCCTGCCACATGGTGGCGATCCAGTTGAAGATCTTCACGGCCGTGGGCACCGCGATCAGCATGGTCGCGTACATGAAGAACAGCTGGCCGGTGACCGGCATGCCGGTCGTGAACATGTGGTGCGCCCAGACGATGAACGACAGGATCGCGATCGACGAGGTGGCGTAGACCATGGACGCGTAGCCGAACAGCTTCTTGCGCGCGAACGCCGGCACGATCTGGCTGATGATGCCGAAGGCCGGCAGGATCATGATGTAGACCTCGGGGTGGCCGAAGAACCAGAAGATGTGCTGGTACATCACCGGGTCGCCGCCGCCGGCGGGGTTGAAGAAGCTGGTGCCGAAGTGGCGGTCGGTCAGCGTCATCGTGATGGCGCCGGCCAGCACCGGCATCACGGCGATCAGCAGGTAGGCGGTGATCAGCCAGGTCCAGCAGAACATCGGCATCTTCATCAGCGTCATGCCGGGCGCGCGCATGTTCAGGATGGTCACGATGATGTTGATCGAGCCCATGATGGACGAGGCGCCCAGGATGTGCATCGCGAAGATGCCGGCGTCCATGGACGGGCCCATCTGCAGCGTCAGCGGCGCGTACAGCGTCCAGCCCGCGGCCGGCGCGCCGCCGGGCATGAAGAAGGACGAGACCAGCATGATGGCCGCCGGGACCATCAGCCAGAAGCTGAAGTTGTTCATGCGCGCGAACGCCATGTCCGAGGCGCCGATCTGCAGCGGGATCATCCAGTTCGCGAAGCCGACGAAGCCCGGCATGATCGCGCCGAACACCATGATCAGCCCGTGCATGGTGGTGAGCTGGTTGAACAGTTCGGGGTTCACGAGCTGCAGGCCGGGCTGGAACAGCTCGGCGCGGATCAGCAGCGCCAGCACGCCGCCCACCATCAGCATGGTGAACGAGAACAGCAGGTACAGCGTGCCGATGTCCTTGTGGTTGGTGGCGAACAGCCAGCGGCGCCAGCCCGTGGGCGCATGGTGATGGTCGTCGTGGGCGTGGCCGTGGTCGTGGGGATGGAGGACTGCGCTCATCTCGGTTTCCTTGTGCTGCAGGGGCTGCGCCGGATCACTTCGCGCGCTGCGCGACGACTTCGGAGGGCTGGACCAGCTGCCCGGACTTGTTCGACCAGGCGTTCTTGGTGTAGCTGACGACGGCCGCCAGGTCGGTGTCGCTGAGCTGCTTCCACGACGGCATCGCGCCGTTGGCCGCGCCGTGCAGCACGATGGCCAGCTGCTTGGTGTGGTCGGTGTCGAGCACGATGGGCGAGCCGTCCAGCGGCTTGATCGGGCCGGCGCCCTTGCCGTTGGCCTGGTGGCAGGCCGCGCAGTTGGCGGCGTAGACGCGCTCGCCACGCTTGACGATGTCCTCCAGCGTCCAGACCTTGTTCGGGTCGTCCAGCTTGGCGGCGGCCTTCTTGCGCTCGCCGTCGACCCAGACCGCGTACTCCTGCGCGGAAACGACCTTCACGTGGATCGGCATGTAGGCGTGCTCCTTGCCGCACAGCTCGGCGCACTGGCCGTAGTAGTCGCCGGTCTTCTCGGCGCGGAACCAGGTGTCGCGCACGAAGCCGGGGATCGCGTCCTGCTTGATGCCGAAGGCCGGCACCATGAAGGCATGGATCACGTCGTTGGCCGTCGTGATGATGCGCACCTTCTTGTCGACCGGCACCACCAGCGCGTTGTCGACCTTCAGCAGGTAGTCGTCCACCGGCTTGTCGGCGCTGGGGCCGCCGGCGTTGGACAGGGCGCGGTGCGAGCTGTCCAGCGTGGAGACGAAGGAGATGCCCTCGCCCTCGCCCTTCAGGTAGTCGTAGCCCCACTTCCACTGCATGCCGGTGACCTTGATGGTCAGGTCGGCGTTGCTGGTGTCCTTCAGCGCGACCACGACCTTGGTGGCCGGCAGCGCCATCAGGATCACGATGATGAAGGGGACGATGGTCCAGATGACTTCCACCGTGACGGACTCGTGGAAGTTCGCGGCCTTGTGGCCCACCGACTTGCGGTGCTTCCAGATGGAATAGAACATCACGCTGAAGACGGCGATGAAGATCACCGTGCAGATGATCAGCATCATCCAGTGCAGCCACTGCTGCTCCTCGGCGATCTTGGTGACCGGCGGCGCGAGGTTGAGCTGGCGCACGGCCGGGCCGCCCGGCAGGTCGGACACCGCATGGGCCGCGGAGGCGAGCCAGGCGCCCGAGGCGGCTGCCGCGGTGGACAGCAGGGAAGTCAGCTTGTTCCGGATCATTTTCATCGTCTCTACTTCTCGTCTTCAACCTGTAGGAACCGCCCTGCTCAGGCGCCGCGCAAGGCCATCCGGATCTCGCGCGCCAGCGCCGGCCGCAGATCGGGCCGCACGTAGCGCCCCACCGCGACGCTGCGCCCATGGCCCGAGACCTCGATCAGCGAACGGTCGCCGGCCCTGGGCTCCACGCGCACCCATTCCCGGCGGAACTCGGCACGCTGCAGGCGCCCGGCGCTCTCGAGCTCCACCACCAGGCGGCCGCCCTGCAGCGAGATGCGCTCGCCGTCGGTCGCATGGCGCGAGTACACGAGGAAGGCCAGCCCGACCATCAGCACCTCGATCCAGGCGAACGGCAACACCAGCTTGGCCCCCTGCAGCCAGAAGAAGGCCCCGATGCCCAGCGACACCACGCAGATCGACGCGTACAGCCAGAGCAACTGGGCCGGCGTGACGGAACAGTTGCGCTTCAGGAGCCAGTGGATCCCCTGGCCTGACACGGTGGCGAAGCGATAAACCAGTTTCGACACGGGCAAGGTCAACATCAATGTTGCGGCGCCCCGCCCGCTTTCGCCTGCAGGGCCGCCGCTGGATCCCATCGTGAGCAATGCCCGGGGCTGGCCCCGGGCGCGTTACAAACCCTTGATTCTAGACTGGGAATATCGCACGGTTCGCGCCGCGCGCCGCCCCTCTCCCCGGGCTCATTCTGCAGCGTCCGGACGGCGCCTAAGCAGTTGGCGCATGTCGTCCAGCGAGACCGCGCTCTCGGACGCCACGCGCACACGCGGCGCGGGCTTGAAGGCATGGCCGTAGACGATCTCGAAGGTCAGCGTCAGCCGGCCATCCTCGGCCGGATCGGCCAGGCCGGCCGCCAGCGCCTGCTTCAGCTGCGCCAGCCAGCGCCGGCCGCGCAGCGCGCCGAAGCGCCCAGGATGCAGGTTGCGCCCCAGCGCGCGCAGGTCCTCCAGCAGCTTGTCGGGCGTGGCATAGCTCAGCCGGATGCGTTCCATGTCCATGATGGGCTCGGCGAAGCCGGCGTGCACCAGCATGTCGCCCCAGTCGTGCATGTCGGTGAAGGCATGGCCGGGCGGCGGCCAGCCCAGGCCGGCATAGACGCGGCGCAGCTCCTGCAGCGAATCCGGTCCCAGACACGAGAACATCAGGAAGCCGTCGACCGCCAGCGCACGGTGCCAGGCGGCGACCAGCGCCTCGGGGTCGGCCACCTGGTGCAGCAGCATGTTGGACCACAGCATCTGCACCGCGCCGTCCGGCGGCGTGCCGCCATGCTGGGCCGCCACGCCCCAGCGCGCCGGCCGCCACCAGGCCTCGGTGGTCGCGTCCAGCGCCTGGCGCGTCAGCGCCGGCGTAGGCTCCACCAGCCAGGCCTGCGCCTGCGGGTAGCGCCGGCGCAAGGCGCCGTGGGCCTGGAGCCCGCCGCGCAGCACCGGCCAGTGCGCCCAGGCCTGCGGCTCGCGCCGGATCCATTGCAGCCGTTCGGCCATGCGGCGGGCGACCTCCTCGTGCAGCCACGGCGAGGCCTGGACCGGCTGCAGCGCCCAGCGGGCCGCCGCGGCGGCAGCGATGGTGGGGGGTCCGGACGAAGGCATGGGAGGGGGCGAAAAAGCGTGGCGAGTATATTGAGCGGCACCATGCTGCGCCGCTGGCTCGCCCTCGCGCTCGCACGGCTGCCCAGCCAGTGCGCCGTGTGCCGCAGCTGGCAGGCCGCGCCACTGTGCGCGGCCTGCGTCGCCCGCTTCGCCCGCCCGCAACCGCGCTGCGACACCTGCGCCCTGCCGCTGGCCGGCGGCGCGACGCGCTGCGGCGCCTGCCTGCACCGGCCGCCGCCACTGGATGCCTGCCACTGCGCCGTGGACTATGCCTACCCCTGGACGCAGTGCATCGGCGAATTCAAGTTCCGGCAGATGCCGGGCTGGGCCGAGGCGCTGGCCGGCCTGCTGCGCGCAGCACCCGGCGTGGCGGACGCACTGGCGCGCGCCGACCTCGTGCTGCCGATGCCGCTGTCGGCCGGGCGCCTGCGCCAGCGCGGCTACAACCAGGCCCTGGAACTGGCGCGGCGGCTCGCGCCGAACAAGACCGACGCGCGGCTGCTGTTGCGCGTACGCGAGACCGCGCCGCAGATGGCGCTGGACGCCGCCGCCCGCCGGCGCAACGTGCGCGGAGCGTTCGCGCTCGACCCGCCACGCGCCGGCCAGGTGCGCGGGCGCCGCATCGTGCTGGTGGACGACGTGATGACCAGCGGCGCATCCCTGCATGCCGCCGCCGGCGTGCTGCGCTCAGGCGGCGCGGCCGAGGTCTGCGCCGTGGTGCTGGCGCGCACGCCGCCGCCCGGCTGACGGCCGGACAATGCCCCCCATGTTCCACATCGTCCTGGTCGCGCCCGAAATCCCGCCGAACACCGGCAACGTCATCCGGCTGGCGGCCAACACCGGCTGCACGCTGCACCTGGTGGAACCGCTGGGTTTCTCGATGGACGACCGGCACATGCGCCGTGCCGGGCTGGACTACCACGAGTACGCCGAACTGCGCCGCCACGCCGACTGGCCGGCGCTGCTGGCGCACGAGCGGCCATCGCCCGAACGCATGTTCGCGCTGACCACGCGCGGCACGCGGGCGGTGCACGACGCGGCCTTCCTGCCCGGCGACTGGCTGGTGTTCGGCTCGGAAACCAGTGGCCTGCCGCCGGCGCTGCGCGACGGCTTCGCGCCCGAGCGGCGCCTGAAGCTGCCGATGCGCGCCGGCCAACGCAGCCTGAACCTGTCGAACGCGGTGGCCGTGACGGTGTTCGAGGCCTGGCGCCAGTGCGGCTTCGCCGGCGCCGCGGCAATTGCTCCGGCCTAGCGCAGAACGACGGCCCCGGCTCCGCAGGCCGGCCCGCCACCCCTTGCCACTCGGCCGCGACCGCCCTGGCCCGCGCCCATCTTCTCCGGCCGCCGCACTCAGGAGGCATCGAGCCAGCGGCACAGCGACTGCCACTGCTCCAGGTCCTTCTCCACGCGCTGCGGCGCCACGTCGAACAGTGTGAGCCCCCGCGCCGCCAGGTGCACGTAGTTCTGCGTGTTGCGCAGTTCACCGACCACCGGCAGGTCGAGGCTGGCCAGGTAGGCGTGCAGCCGCTCGGCCGCCAGCGTGCGCGTCTCCATGCGCATGCCGACGATGCCCACGGCCAGCTTGCCGGCGCGGCGCTTCTCGATCACCTTGTCCAGGAATTCGCGCGTGGCGAAGATGTCGAACACGCTGGGCTGCAGCGGCACGACCAGCTTGTCGGCCAGCTTCATGGCGTCGCCGAGGCGCCGGCCGTGCAGGCCGGCGGGCGTGTCGATGACCACGTGCGTGGCGCCCTTGGGCGGGCGCACGATCTCGTCCGCGGTCATCTCCCAGGTGCCGATCGCGCGCACCTGCGCGGGCCGCAGGCCCAGCCACAGCCGGGAAGACTGCTGGCGGTCCGCGTCGCCCAGCAGCACGGCGTGCCCCTGCGACGCGAAATAGCCCGCGATGTTGGTGGCCAGCGTCGACTTCCCGACGCCGCCCTTGGGATTGGCAACGACCACGACCGGCATGCACGCCTCCTCGCTGTTCGCGGCCCCGGTGCCGCGGCGCGGGCCGTATGTTAGCGGCCCCGTGCGCGGCATCGGCCCGGCCACGCCCTGGCCAGGCCCGCCGGCATCAGCGCAGACCGTCCCACAGCAGCTTGACGCCCGTCAGCAGCATGCCGATGTCGATCAGGCGGTAGAACAGCGCCGGCGACACCCGCCGCGCGAAGCGCACGCCGGCCCAGACGCCGACCGGCGCGAACGGCAGCAGCACCAGCGAGGTGGCGACGTTGCGCGCGTCGAACAGGCCCAGCCAGAGGTACGGGATCCACTTGGACAGGTTGATGCAGAAGAAGAACACCGCCATCGTGGCCGCGAACCGTACGGGCGGCAGTTGCAGCGGCATCACGTAGGCGTTGATCGGCGGCCCGCCGGTATGCGAAATGAAGCTGGTGAAGCCCGCCACCGCGGCCAGCAGCCGCCCGGCCCAGCGCGGCGGCGGCCGGCTGCCGGCGCGCGGCGGAAACAGCCAGCGCTGCGCCAGGAACAGCAGCGTGAACACGCCGACCAGCGTCGAAACGGTGCGCCCGTCCAGCACGCGGAACAGCGCCGTGCCGATCACCGTGCCGAGCAGGCCGGACGGGATCAGCAGCCGCAGCAGGCCGCGGTCCAGGTCGCGCCGGAACGCGGCCACGCTCAGCACGTCGCACAGCAGCAGCACCGGCATCAGCAGCGCCGCGGCCTGCGGCACCGGGATCGCCAGCGCCATCAGCGGCACCGCCAGCGAGCCCAGGCCGGCGCCGAAGCCGCTCTTGGACAGGCCCAGCAGCAGCACGGCGGGAATGGCCGTGGCGTAGAACACCCAGCCGGTGATCAGGGACCAGTCCATGGTGAGGGAGTACGGTTGTCGGGGACGGGAAAGGCGGCGCAGTGTAGGCCGCCCGCTGGGCCCCGTGTCCCGCGGCCGGGGGCACCTCCCGCGGCGCCGGGGACGCCATGGCCCGCGTGCTAGGCTCGCCGCCATGTTCACTCCCTCGCAGGCGGACGTGCGCCGCTTCTTCTGCGGCGCGCATGCCAAGGCCCTGGCCGGCCAGCCCATGGAGGCCATCGAGCTGCTGGCCAGCCAGTGGATCGCCGAGCATCCGCACTACCACGCCGACCTGGCCGACGCCGACGCCGCCGTCGCGCGCGTCTACGACGGCCAGGACGGCCGGCAGAACCCGTTCCTGCACCTGTCCATGCACCTGTCGATCAGCGAGCAGTGCTCGATCGACCAGCCGCGCGGCATCCGCCAGGCCGTGGAACTGCTGGAGCGCCGGCGCCGCTCGCTGCACGAGGCGCACCACGAGGTCATGGAATGCCTGGGCCGCATGATGTGGGAAAGCCAGCGCGCCGGCCGGCCGCCGGACGGCCAGGCCTACATCGACTGCGTGCAGCGCCGCGCCACCGCGGACTGAACCCTGCCGCAAACGACGAAGCCCGCACGCGGCGGGCTTCGGCCGGGCTGGGCTGGGCTGGGGGAAGCTTCTTATTAGCGGAAGGGCCGCTCCGGCAAGGTCTGCAGGCCGCCGTCCAGCGTCTGCAGATACCCCGCGATGGCCTTCAGCTCGGCGTTGGAGAACTGCTTGACGAGCGGCGCCATCACGCCGTTGTCGCGGCCGACCGGGCCATGGCCGGCACCGGCCTTGTAGGACTTCAGCGCCACGAACAGGTAGTCGGCGTACTGGCCGGCGATCTTGGGATAGCTCGGATCGATCGGCTTGGCGAAATTGGTGCCGTGGCAGGACACGCAAGCGCCCTTTTGCAGCAGCGCCTCGACCTGGGCGCTCGGCTTGTTCGACGGCTGCTCGGGCAGGCTCGCACCGTCGTGCACGCCGTGCGCGGCGTAGAACGCGGCGACATCGGCGATGTCCTGCTCGGACAGCGACTCGGCGATACCGCGCATCGACGGATGGCGGCGCGTGCCGGTCTTGTAGGCGTTCAGCGCGGACGCGATGTAGGCCGCGCCCTGGCCCGAGATCTTGGGCACCTTGTACACCTCGGGAAAGGCGGTCTGGTAGCCCGGGATGCCATGGCAGCCGATGCACATGTCGATCTTGCCCTGGCCGGCCTTGATGTCTCCCTTGACCTCCTGCGCCATCGCCCCCCCGGACAGGGCCAGTGCCGTCACAGAGGAGACAGCAAACGCAAACACCGTGGTCGTCAATTTATTCATTTTGCGCGCACAATCCCAATGAAATCAGGCTGGAATCAGCATTCGAGTATATCCGGCGCCTGCTCGCAACCACCCCCTCCCCCGACCCATGAAATTCCAAGGCTCGAAGAACTACGTTGCCACGCAAGACCTGATGCTGGCGGTGAACGCGGCCGCCACGCTCAAGCGGCCGCTGCTGGTCAAGGGCGAACCCGGTACCGGCAAGACCATGCTGGCCGAGGAGGTGGCCGCGGCGCTGGGCCTGCCGCTGCTGCAGTGGCACGTCAAGTCCACGACCAAGGCCCAGCAGGGCCTGTACGAATACGACGCGGTGAGCCGCCTGCGCGATTCGCAGCTGGGCGACGCACGGGTCAAGGACATCCACAACTACATCGTCAAGGGCGTGCTGTGGCAGGCCTTCACGGCCGAGCAGCCGGTGGCGCTGCTGATCGACGAGATCGACAAGGCCGACATCGAATTCCCGAACGACCTGCTGCGCGAACTCGACCGCATGGAGTTCTACTGCTACGAGACGCGCGAGCTCATCCAGGCCAGGCACCGCCCGCTGGTGTTCATCACCTCGAACAACGAGAAGGAACTGCCGGACGCCTTCCTGCGCCGCTGCTTCTTCCACTACATCAAGTTCCCCGACGCCACGACCATGCAGCAGATCGTGGACGTGCATTTCCCGGGCCTCAAGAAGGAGCTGCTGACGGCGGCGATGAAGACCTTCTACGACGTGCGCAACCTGCCCGGCCTGAAGAAGAAGCCCTCGACCTCCGAGTTGCTGGACTGGCTCAAGCTGCTGGTGGCCGAGGACATCCCGACCGAGGCACTGCAGAGCAAGGACGACAAGGTCGCCGTGCCGCCGCTGGTCGGCGCGCTGCTGAAGAACGAGCAGGACGTGACGCTGTTCGAGAAGCTGGTGTTCATGCAGCGGCACAACCGCTGAGCCCGCGCCATGGCGTTCGTCGAACCCGTCACGCTGCGCGACCGCGGCCTCCGGCTGGAGCCGCTGTCGCTGGACCACGAGGACGGCCTGCGCGCCGCGGCCGCCGACGGCGCGCTGTGGAACCTGCGCGTGACCTCGGTGCCCGAGCCGGACCGCACGCGCGCCTACATCGAGGACGCCCTGGCCAGCCGCGCTGCGGGCCACCGCTTCGCCTTCGCCGTGGTCGACGACGCCACGGGCACGGTGCTGGGCACCAGCAGCTACCACGACATCCTGCCGGCCGTGCGCCGCGTGGAGATCGGCTACACGTGGTACGCGGGGCACTGCCAGCGCACCCACGTCAACACCACGGCCAAGCTGCTGCTGATGGGCCACGCCTTCGACACGCTGGGCTGCCACGTGGTGGGCTGGCGCACCGACAACTTCAACTTCGCCTCGCAGGCCGCGATCGAGCGCCTGGGCGCGCGCAAGGATGGCGTGATCCGCGGCCACGCGCTGCGCCGCGACGGCACCATCCGCGACACCGTGATGTACAGCATGCGCGCGGGCGAGTGGCCGGAGGCCCGGGCGCAGCTGCTGTACCTGCGCGACCAGCCGCGCGCCCCACGCTGAGGAAGCCCCGCCATGCTGATCGACTTCTTCTACACGCTGCGCTCGGCCAAGCTGCCGGTATCGGTCAAGGAGTACCTGTCGCTGCTCGACGCGATCAAGCACGGCGTGGTCGGCCCGACCAGCGAGGACGGCGCCTTCTCGATCGACGACTTCTACTACCTGAGCCGCATCGCGCTGGTGAAGGACGAGAAGCACTACGACAAGTTCGACCGCGCCTTCGCCGCCTACTTCAAGGGCGTGGAAGCGGTGGCCGACTTCACCAAGGACATTCCGCTGGAGTGGCTGCGCAAGAACCTGGAGCTCGAACTCTCGCCCGAGGAGAAGGCCAAGATCGAGAAGATGGGCTGGGACGAGCTGATGGAGACGCTCAAGAAGCGCTTCGAGGAGCAGAAGGAGCGCCACGAGGGCGGCAGCAAGTGGATCGGCACCGGCGGCACCTCGCCCTTCGGTGCCAACGGCTTCAACCCGCAGGGCATCCGCATCGGCCAGCAGAAGGGCCGCAACCGCAGTGCCGTGAAGGTCTGGGACCAGCGCGCCTACAAGGACTACGACGACAGCCAGGAACTGGGCACGCGCAACATCAAGGTGGCGCTGCGCCGGCTGCGCCGCTTCGCGCGCGAGGGCCAGGCGGAGGAGCTGGACCTGGACGGCACCATCCGCTCCACGGCCGCCAACGCCGGCTGGCTGGACATCCGCATGGTCCCCGAGCGCCACAACAACGTGAAGGTGCTGCTGCTGATGGACGTGGGCGGCACCATGGACGAGCACATCGCCCGCGTGGAAGAGCTGTTCTCGGCCACCAAGAGCGAGTTCAAGCACCTGGAGTTCTACTACTTCCACAACTGCGTCTACGACTTCATGTGGAAGAACAACCGGCGGCGCTTCTCCGAGAAGTTCGCCACCTGGGACATCATCCGCAAGTACAACAAGGACTACAAGCTGGTCTTCGTGGGCGATGCGACGATGAGCCCCTACGAGATCCTGCAGCCCGGCGGCAGCGTGGAGTACCACAACGAGGAGGCGGGCGCCGAATGGCTGCAGCGGCTCACGCACGCCTTCCCCAAGTTCGCCTGGATCAACCCCGCCGAGCCGCAAGGGGCGTGGCAGTACCGCCAGAGCACCGTCCTGATCCAGCAGCTGATGGCCAACAGGATGTTCCCCCTGACACTCAAGGGACTCGAGGACGCCATGCGGCTGCTGTCAAAATGAACTGATGTCTTCTGCGGTCGTGATGCGCACGCCGGCCCGGTGGCCGGCTTTTTTGTTCCTGGTGCTGATCCTGCAAGGCTGCAGCCTGCTGCGCCCCCAGCAGCCGGACGGCACCCAGGCCGTGAACGGCGGGCAGCCCGCCCAGGACGGCGAGCAGGCCGCCGACAAGGGGCGGCGCGACGCCTTCGCGGTCGAGGTCCGCGGCCCGAAGCCGGCCCGCGAACTGCTGGAGCGGCACCTGGACCTGCAGCGCTACCGCACGCTCGACGACCTGACGGTGGCCGAGATCTCGCGCCTGATGGCCGCGGCCGAGCCGAACGCGCGGCAGCTGCTCGGCACGCTGGGCTACTTCACGCCGCAGCTGACGCTGGAACTGCAGGACACGCCCGGCGGCGAGCAGGCCGACCACCTCGTCGTCGTCACGGTGGACCCCGGCCCCGCCACGCGCGTGGGTGAGGTGCAGCTGGATTTCGAGGGCGACATCGCGACCGGCCGGCCCGAGGCGCAGGCGCAGCGCGGCGCCATCGAGCGCGCCTGGCCGCTGCGCAGCGGCGCGGCCTTCACGCAGGCGGACTGGGACGCGGCCAAGAGCGCCGCGCAGCGCGCGCTGACCGCGCGGCGCTACCCGCTGGGCCGCATCGCGGACAGCCGCGCCCAGGTCGATGCCGACCGGCAGTTGGCCGACCTCGCGGTGCGGTTCGACTCCGGGCCGGCCTACCGCTTCGGCGCGCTGCGGATCCGCGGCAGCGAGCGCTACGACCCGGTCAACGGCGTGCGCATCGCGCAGCTGCCGACCGGCCAGGAGTACGACCAGCAGAAGCTGCTGGACACGCAGACGCGGCTGGCCTCCAGCGGCTTCTACGAATCGGTGTTCCTGACGCTGGAGACCGACGGCACGGACCCGCAGGCCGTGCCGGTCATCGCGCAGGTCCGCGAGGCGCCGCTGCAGAAGCTGGTGTTCGGCGTGGGCTACACCACCGACAGCGGGCCGCGCCTGTCGATCGACCACATCCACAACAAGATCCCGCTGCTGGACTGGCGCGCGGTGTCGCGGCTGTCGCTGGACAACGAGGCGCAGTCGCTCGGCACCCAGCTGTTCGGCAAGCTGGACGAGCGGCTGTGGCGCTGGTTCGCCAGCGGCCGGGTGCAGCGCGAGCGGTCCGGCAGCTTCGACGTGACCAGCGGCAACCTGCGCTACGGCCGCAGCAAGTCCACCGACCACATCGACCGCAGCTGGTTCGGGCAGTACGACTACGCGCGCAGCTCGGGCGCCGACGCGCCGCCGCCGGCGTCCACGCTCAGCATGAACTGGGGCTGGACCGGCCGCTACTTCGACGACAACCAGCGCCCGCGCAGCGGCCAGGGCCTGCAGCTGGAGGTCGGCCTGGGCACCACGCTGCTGGGCGGCTACTACCCGTACAACCGCACCGTGGCGCGCTGGCTGGGCTACGTGCCGCTGTACCGGGTGCAGGCCGGCACCGGGCCGGACAGCCGCGCCCGGCGCGCCCGGCTGCAGCTGCGCGCCGAGGCCGGCGCCGTGCTGGCCGCCGATGCCGCGCAGATCCCGTCCACCCAGCTGTTCCTGACCGGCGGCGACACCACGGTGCGCGGCTTCGGCTACCGCCAGATCGGCGCGCGCTACACCAACGACACCACGGTGGCGGGCCGCTACATGGCGGTCGGCAGCGTCGAGCTGCAGCACCCCATCGTCTGGAACGGCGCGCTGACCGACTTCGAGGCCGTGGCCTTCGTCGACACCGGCTCGGTGGCCGACCGGCCGGCCGACTTCCAGTACAAGGTCGGCGCCGGTGGCGGCATCCGCTGGTACAGCCCGGTCGGCCTGGTGCAGGCCGACCTCGCGCATGGCTTCGGCGAGGGCGGCATCAATATCCACCTGCGCCTGGGGTTCACGTTCTGATGCGGCCGACCGACACCCCTTCTCCCCCCTCCCCGGCCACGCCCGCCGCCCCGGCCCGGCCGCCGCGGCGCCGCCTGCTGCGCGGCCTGGGCTGGAGCGCGGCCGCCCTGGGCACGGCGCTGGTGCTGGCGGGCGGCTACGGCTGGTGGTGGAGCGGCCGGCCGGGCTCGCTGGCCACGGTGCTGTCCTTGGCCGGCAAGTACCTGCCCCAGGGCCAGAGCCTGCAGACACGCGACGTGGACGGCGCGCTGCGCCATGGCGGACGCATCGCCTGGCTGCGCTGGCAAAGCCCGGCGATGGCCGTGGAACTGGCGGACCTGCGGCTGCGCTGGCAGCTGCGCCCGCTGCTGTCGCGCCGCGTGCAGGTGGACGAACTGGCGATCGGCCGCGTGCAGCTGACGCCCGGCGCGCCGCAGCCCGAGCAGCCGCCCGGCGAAGCCCTGCAGAGCGTGGCGCTGCCGGTGGACGTCGAGCTGCCGTTCCAGGTCGACCGCATCGTCTGGGGCGCCGATCCGGCCGCGCCGGCGCTGACGGTCGAGGCGCTGAAGGGCCACTACCGCTATGCCGGCGGCAGCCACCAGCTGCAGCTGGACGGGGTGCAGGTGGCCGACGGCCGCTACCAGGGCCGCGTGACGCTGCAAGGCGCCGCGCCGATGGCGCTGGACGCGGCCCTGCAGGGCCGCATCGCAGCGCCGATGGCCGAAGGCGTCGCGCCGCTGACGGTGCAGGCCGACGCCCAGGTACGCGGCCAATTGGCGCAGCCGGACGGCCGGCTGCAGGTCGAGGCCCACCTGGCGCCCGACCCGGCCGACGGCGAGGCCATGCGCGCCCGCCTGGCGGCCGAGATCGCGCCCTGGCAAGCCCAGCCCGTCGTGCGCGCCGACGCTGCATTCAGCGCGGTCGATGCCGCGCGCCTGTGGCCCGGCGCGCCGCGCACGGCGCTGTCCGGCCAGCTGCAGGCCGGCCCGGCCGATGCCGCGACCGCCGGCGCCACCGCCTGGCAGGCCCGCCTGCAGGCCGCCAATACCGAACCCGGCCCCTGGGACCGGCAGCGCCTGCCGCTCGCGCGCGTGGACGCCACGGCCCGGCTCGACGGCCAGGACTGGACCATCCCCGCCGCCGAGCTGGAACTCGGCCAGGGCCGCATCGCGCTGCAGGGCCGCTACAGCCCGGCCCCAGCGCCCTGGCAGGTCGAGGCGCGCATCGACCAGGTGCGGCCAGCGCTGCTGCTGTCCACGCTCGATGCCGCGCCGGTCTCCGGCCGTGTGGCGGCCGACCACCGGGACGCGCAGATCCGCTTCGACGCGAACCTCGAGGCCGCATCCGCGCCGCGCGGCGGCAAGGCGGCGTCGCCGCTGCGGGTGGACCTGGTGCAGGCGCGCGGCCAGTGGCACACCGCCACGCAGCAGCTGGTGCTGGACGCGCTGCGCGTGGACGCCGGCCCCGCCCGGCTGGACGGCCGGCTGCGCGCCCAGCTGGACACCCGCGCCGGTGACGGCCGCCTGGCGCTGCAGGCCCCCGGCATGCAGCTGCGCGCCGACGGCGACCTAGCCGCCGAGCGCGGCCAGGCCCAGGCGCAGCTGGACGTGCGCGACGCCGCCGCGCTGCAGCGCTGGGCCGCCAGCCTGCCGGGCGCCCGGGAGGCGCTGGCCGGCATCGCCGCCAGCGGCAATGCCCGGCTCGACCTGCGCTGGCAGGGCGGCTGGGCCGTGGCGCAGCGGCAGATCGAACAGCCCGGCCAGCCCCAGCGCAACCTGGCGCTGCAGCTGGCCCTGGACGCGCCCCAGCTGGACCTGCAGCTGCCCGCCGCCGCGGCGCAGCCGCCGCGGCGCATCGCCCTGCGCGGCCTGACGGCGCGGCTGGACGGCAACCCGGCCGATGCCCGACTCGCCGTGGACGGCGAGGCCCGCATGGACGAGCAGCAGTTCCGCCTGAGCACCCGCGCCAGCGGCGGCATCGCCGGCCAGGACCAGTGGCGCCTCGCGCTCTCGGCCCTGCGCGCCAGCGCCGCCGGCGTGGCGGGCGGCACCGCGCAAAGCCCCTGGCAGCTGGAACTGCAATCGCCGCTGGCCGCGACGGTGCGCCGCACGCCGGGCCCGGCCTGGCGCGTCGAGACCGGCGGCAGCAGCGCCACGCTGCGCGGCCCGGCGCCCGGCCCGGTGCAGCTGCAATGGCAGCCCACGCTGGTGGTGCAGTCCGCCGACACGCTGCAGCTGCGCAGCAGCGGCGGCCTGCTCGGCCTGCCGATGGCCTGGGCCGAGCATTTCGCCGGCGAGCAGATGCGCCGCAGCGGCCTGTCCGGCGACCTGGTGCTGGACGGCAGCTGGAACGTCGACACCACCGGCCCGCTGCGCGCCACGGTGCGCGTGGCGCGGCGCAGCGGCGACCTGCTGGTCCGCGCCGGCGAATCAGCGCTGGTGCGGCGCATCGAAACCACGGGGACGGGCACGCCCCGCGAGACCCGCATCGACGGCGGCAGCCCCTCCGCCGCCCCGGCCACGCCGGCCGGCATCCGGCGGCTGGAAGCCACGCTGGACGCCGAGGGCGAGAACGTGCGCGCCCGCGTCGTCTGGGACAGCGAACGCGCCGGCACGCTGGACGCCGACCTGCGCACCCGCGTCACCGGCAGCGGCACCGCGATCGCCTGGGCCGAGGACGCGCCGCTGTCGGGCCGGCTGACCGCCCGCGTGCCCGACATCGGTGCCTGGTCCATGTTCGCGCCGCCGGCCTGGCGCATCGACGGCACGCTGGCGGCGGACGCCGCGCTCTCCGGCACCCGCCGCGCCCCGCAGTGGAACGGCACGCTGAGCGGCGACGGCCTGGCCGTGCGGGCCGCGGTCGAGGGCGTGGAACTGAAGGACGGCCGGCTGCGCGCCCGGCTGGCCGGCACCCGGCTGACGCTGGACGAGCTGAGCCTCAAGGGCGGCCAGGGCAGCCCGGCGCGCATCGCCGGCCCTTCCGGCAACCTCAGCACGCTGTCCAGCGAGGCGGCGCACGACGGCGGCGAGCTGCGCCTGTCCGGCGACCTGCACTGGGACCCGGCCACGCCCGGCCACTCCGGCATCGGCGTGGACCTCGCGGCCGACCTGCGCGCACTGCGCGTGCTGGTGCGCAGCGACCGGCAGGTCACCGTCTCCGGGCAGGTGCGCACGGGCCTGCAGGACGGCCAGATCCGCGTGCGGGGCACGCTGACGACCGACCGCGGCGTGATCATCCTGCCCGACGAGAGCGCGCCGACGCTGGGCGGCGACGTCACCGTCCGCTCGGCCGCCATCGACGCCGAGGCGCGCGCGCAGGAAGCGCGCCGGCAGGCCAGCGCCGACGCCGCCGCCGCGCGCCAGGCCAAGGCCCAGCCCGCCAAGGTGCCGGACATCGCCGTCACCGTCGACATGGGCCGCGACTTCGCCGTGCAGGGCCACGGCCTGACCACGCGGCTGGGCGGCCGGATCAACGTCACGGCCAACGCCGGCAGCGGCGGCCAGCCGCGCATCACCGGCGAGATCCAGACCGTGCAGGGCCGCTACCGCGCCTACGGCCAGCAGCTGGACGTGGAATCGGGCCTGGCGCGCTTCAACGGCCCGTACGACAACCCGGCGCTGGACATCCTGGCGATCCGCCCGAACCTGGAGCAGAAGGCCGGCGTGCACATCACCGGCACGGCGCAGTCGCCGCGCGTGGCGCTGTACTCGGACCCCACGCTCAGCGACGCCGAGACGCTCTCGTGGATGCTGCTGGGCCGTTCGACCGCCGGCGGCGGCGCCGAGGCCGCCGTCATGCAGCAGGCCGCGCTGGCGCTGCTGGGCGGCTTCGGACCCAAGGGCGGCGGCGGCAACTTCGCCAGCCGCTTCGGCCTGGACGAGATCGGCTTCAAGGGCCCGGCCGCCGGCGGGGACGCCAGCAGCTCTGCCATCACGCTGGGCAAGCGCCTGACCGACCAGATCTACGTGACCTACGAGGCCAGCCTGGCCGGCAGCCTGGGCTCGCTCTACATCTTCTACGACCTCACCCGCAACCTGGCGCTGCGCGCCCAGGCCGGCATCAAGAGCGGCATGGACCTGATCTACACGATCAGCTACGACTGACCGACTCTCTACAATGCCGCCCGCCCTCCTCGTAGTTCAATGGATAGAACGAGCGCCTCCTAAGCGCTAGATACAGGTTCGATTCCTGTCGAGGGGACCAGCCCAAGGCCGTTCGCTTCCGCAAGCTTCCGGCCTTTTTCTTTTTCCCTCTGGGAACCCTGTGCGCGTAGTGCGCGGACGTGCGCCAAAGTGCGCAGGCATCCGGGGCAATGTGAAGGCACTTTGGGGGCATGGTTTCGGGGTCCGGGGGCACATGGCAGCAGGTGCCCCCGCCTCGATGCATGGCCCCGATCGAGCCGCTCGGACCTCCCAGGCAAATACCCCTCGGGGCTTGCGCGCACGAAAAGCCTCGAGGCGCGGTGTCTGCGAAGGAACTCGTCAGCACCTGATTTGCGACGTCACGCCACGCACCACGCCGGACCTGGGTGGAACAGGCCGTCGCCGGAGGCCCGGAAGCCGCCGCAGCGCCTCGCATCAGGCCCGCTTCATCTCCAGCATGTACCGTCGCGGCATGCGCATCCTGCTGCTCGAAGACGACCGCTCGCTCGGCGCCACGCTGCAATCGTGGCTGCAGATGGACGGCTACGCGGTGGACTGGCTCGTGCGCGGCGACCAGGCCGCCGCCGCGCTGGCCGGCCACGACTACCAATGCGTGCTGCTGGACCGGGGCTTGCCCGGGCTGCAGGGCGACGCCGTGCTGCAGGCGCTGCGCGCCCGCGGCGCAGGCGTGCCGGTGATCCTGATCACCGCGCGCGACACCGTGGCCGACCGCGTGCAGGGGCTGGACCTGGGCGCCGACGACTACCTGGTCAAGCCCTTCGACCTGGAGGAGCTGTCGGCCCGCATCCGCGCACTGCTGCGGCGCGACGCGCGCCAGCCCTGCGGCGTGCTGGAGCACGGTGGCGTGACGCTGGACCCGGCCGCCAAGCGCGTGACGCGCGACGGCGCGCCCGTCACCCTGACCGCGCGCGAGTTCGCCGTGCTGCACGCGCTGATGCGCCGGCCACGGCACATCGTCTCGCGCGCGCAACTGGAAGAGGCGCTGTACGGCTGGGACGAGGAGGTCGAGAGCAACACCATCGAGGTGCACGTCTACAACCTGCGCCGCAAGCTCGGCAGCCGCTTCATCACCACCGTGCGCCACCAGGGCTACGGGCTCGCACCGGCATGACGCTGCCCGCCGCCTACTCGCTGCGGCGCCGGCTGCTGGTCTCGGTGCTGGGCGCCAGCGTCGCGGTCTGGCTCGCCAGCCTGGGCATCGTGGTCGGCGTCGCCTGGCACGAGAGCAGCGAGATGTTCGACAAGGCGCTGAAGGAAAGCGCCCGGCTGGCCCTGGTGCTGGGCACCGAGCTGTCGGGCCGGGGCCTGCTGCAGCCGGGGGCACCGACGCAGCGCGCGCGCGACGACGACGGCGACCCGCTGCAGCTGAAGATCCACTACCAGCTCGTCGCCGGCGACCAGGTGCTGCGCCGCGCCGAGGAGGCGCCGGCCCAGCCTTTCGTGCGCGGCTTCCGCAAGGACGGCGGCCATGCCACCGTGCGCGTGGACGGCGCGACCTGGCGCGTCTACGTGCGCCGCGACCCGGCCACCGGGCTGCAGGCCCAGGTCGGCCAGCCCCTGGACGAACGGCTGAAGCTGCTGGAGGAGATGGCCGAGAAGCTGGCCTGGCCGGCGCTGGCGCTGGCGCTGGCGCTGGCGGCCTTCTGCTGGATCACGATCCGCCGCCTGCTGGCGCCGCTGGAGCGCACGGCCGCGGCCATCGCGGCCAAGTCGCCGCAGGACCTCTCGCCGGTGGCCGGCACGGCGCCGCAGCCGCGCGAGCTGCAGCCGATCGTCGATGCGCTGAACGCGCTGCTGGCGCGCCTGTCGGACGCGCTGGCGGCCGAGCGCCGCTTCACCGCCGACGCAGCGCACGAACTGCGCACGCCGCTGGCCGCGCTGCGCATGCGGGTGCAGCTGATCGAGCGCCGCCAGGGCGCGAGTGCACCCGACCTGCAGGCCCTGCGCGCCGACGCGGACCGCTGCACCGCGCTGGTCGAAAGCCTGCTGGCGCTGGCCCGGCTGGACCCCGGCCACGGCGCGCTGCAGCGCGAGACGGTGGACCTGGCACGACTGTTCGACGGCCTGGACCGCTCCGCCGCGCAGGCGCGCGGCATGGCCGTGCAGGCCGTGGCCCGCGCCGCCACGCTGCAGGCGCAGCCGGCGCTGCTGGCCAGCGCGCTGCGCAACCTGCTGGACAACGCGGTGCGCTACGGCCGCCACGGCGGGCAGGTGGCGATCGGCGCCGAGCCGCTGCCCGGCGGCGGCGTGCGCATCGCCGTGCGCGACGACGGCCCGGGCGTGCCGCCGGCGCAGCACCCGCGGCTGGGCGAGCGCTTCTTCCGCGTGCTCGGCACCGGCGAGAGCGGCAACGGGCTGGGCCTGTCGATCGTCGCGCGCATCGCGGCGCTGCATGGCGCCACGCTGCGCTTCGAGGACGGACTGGGCGGCCGCGGGCTCGCGGTGGTGCTGGACTTTCCGCCGGCGTGAGAAGCGGTGAACCTAGAAACGGCAGTTGACTGGTCGGAACACAGGCACGCGCTTGCCGTCCCCCTGGAATTGAGCGACTTTGCGACTCCCCCATTTGGAACTGCTCCGCAATTGCCGAAAACAGACGTAACCCCCTGCCAGAATTTGATTTTCTTTGTTTTCGGCATCACCCAACTGCCGTTTCCTGGGTGGCATGCGCCAGGGTGGCGGCCTGCGCGTGCGCCCCGGCGCACCCCGTCGTGGACGCGATCGATGCGTTCCCTGTTTCTGAGCGTGGCCGCCAGGGCGGTCGGGAGGCATCAGGCCCGCTTCATCTTCGCGGCGCCCAATGCAGGCATGCGGCAACGGTGCCGCGATCCACGAAAGGAAGACCCGCCGATGCACACCGCCCTCCCCGCCTTCGCCCTCGCCGCCCTGCTGGCCACCGGCACCGCAGCGTTCGCACAGGCCCAGCCGCCGTCCGGCTACACCGGCCCGAGCAGCGTGCCGCTGACGACGGTCCAGCAGCTGCTGGCAGCCGGCCGCGACGACCAGCCCGCGCGACTGCAGGGCCGCCTGGTCTCGCACGACGGCGGCGACCGCTACACCTTCGCCGACGACACCGGCCGCATCACGGCGGAAATCGACGCCAAAGACTTTCCGCCCGGCCAGGCCATCGGCGCCGAGCAGCGCGTGGAGCTGCACGGCGAGTTCGAGAAGGGCCGGCGCACGACGAAGTTCGAGGTCGACCGGATCGTCGTGCTGCCGTAGGCCGACGGCCGGAACCGCGGGCCAGTAAGATCGTCCCTCGGCTTTTCGAGGAGCTCCGACATGATGGACCGTGTTCTCCGTACCGCGCTCGCCGCAGTGCTGGCCGCCGCCTCGGCCACCCACGCCGCCGGCCTGATGGACAGCCTCAAGGGCGCCGCCACCGAGCAGCTCGGCGGCGGCTCCGGCGGCGGATCGTCGCTGCTCGGCAACCTGGGCCTGCCCAGCATCGGCAGCGGCACGGCCAGCAATGCGGCCGGCGTGCTGCAGTACTGCGTCGAGCGCAAGTACCTCTCCGGCGGCGCGGCCGGCGTCAAGGACGCGCTGCTGAACAAGATCGGGCTCTCCGGCGGCAAGGAGCAGCAGGACGCGGGCTACCAGAGCGGCCTCTCCGGCCTGCTGAGCGGCAGCGACGGCAAGTCCTTCGACCTGAACAAGATCCAGGACCAGATCAAGGACAAGGCCTGCGACTACGTGCTGGACAACGCCAAGTCGCTGCTGTGACCGGCGCCGTCAGTGCCAGGTGCCGGGAAAGGCCCAGACCAGCGACCCGGTCATGACCAGGTAGCGCAGGAACTTGCCGATGGCCATGTAGCACAGGCAGGGCCAGAACGGCAGCCGCAGCCAGCCGGCCACCGCGCACAGCGGGTCGCCGACCGCCGGCAGCCAGGACAGCAGGCAGGCCCTGGGCCCCAGCTTCTGCAGCCAGCCCAGCACGCGCACGTGGTGCGCCGAATGGCGGTAGCGGTCCGCCACCTTGTGCGCGCCGTAGCCCAGCCACCAGTCCACGGCGCCGCCCAGCGTGTTGCCGGCCGTCGCCGTCAGGATGGCCGGCCAGAACATGCCGGGATTGAGCTTCACCAGCCCGAACACCACGGGCTCGGACCCCAGCGGCAACAGCGTCGCCGAGATGAACGACACCACGAACACCGTGCTCAGGCCGAACTCGGGCAGGGCCAGCGCGGTCAGCAGTTGGTTGAGCCAGGCTTCCATGGGCGCGGCAGTATAGGCGCCGGCACCGGCGCGCCGGCGCGTGCACGAACCGTTTCAATTGCTGAAATTTCGGGCAGCTAGAATCCGTCCCCCGCTTCGCCCACCCCTGCCCTCCCACACCATGCACATCGGCCAGTACGCCCTGGCGAACCGCGTGTTCGCCGCCCCCATGGCCGGGGTGACGGACCGCCCGTTCCGCCAGCTGTGCAAGCAGCTCGGCGCGGGCTATGCGGTCAGCGAGATGGTGACCTCGCGGCGCGACCTGTGGGATTCGCTGAAGACCTCGCGCCGCGCCGACCATGCCGGCGAGGCCGCGCCGATCGCGGTGCAGATCGCCGGCACCGAGCCGCGAATGATGGCCGAGGCCGCCGCCTACAACGTCGACCGTGGCGCCCAGATCATCGACATCAACATGGGCTGCCCGGCCAAGAAGGTCTGCAACAAGTGGGCCGGCTCGGCGCTGATGCAGAACGAGGCGCTGGCGCTGGCCATCGTGGAGGCCGTGGTCGCCGTCTGCGCGCCGCGTGGCGTGCCGGTCACGCTGAAGATGCGCACCGGCTGGTGCGCCGCGCACCGCAACGCCGTGGCCATCGCGCGCGCCGCCGAGAGCGCCGGCGTGCAGATGCTGACCGTGCACGGCCGCACCCGCGAGCAGGGCTACGGCGGCCAGGCCGAATACGACACCATCGCCGCCGTCAAGGCCGCCGTGCGCGTGCCGGTCGTGGCCAACGGCGACATCACCACGCCCGAACGCGCCCGTGACGTGCTGGCGGCCACGGGAGCGGACGCCGTCATGATCGGCCGCGCCGCGCAGGGCCGGCCCTGGATCTTCCGCGAGGTGGTGCACTTCCTGGCCACCGGCGAGCACCTGGCGCCGCCGCTGGCGGCCGAGGTGCGCCGGCTGCTGCTGGCCCACCTGCAGGAACACTACGCGCTGTACGGGGAATACACCGGCGTGCGCTCGGCGCGCAAGCACATCGGCTGGTACGTACGCGCGCTGCCGGGCGGCGAGGCCTTCCGCCAGCGCATGAACCGGCTGGAGCATCCGGCCGAGCAGTTGGCGGCCGTCGCCGATTTCATGGACATGCTGGGCAGCCGCCACGAGCGCCTGCCGGCCGCCGCGCCCACCGGCGCAGAACTCCTGGAGACCGCAGCGTGAGCAAGAAGAGCATCGAAGAGTGCGTGCGCAGCAGCCTTGAGACCTATTTCAAGGACCTGCACGGCATCGAACCCAACGGCGTGTACGAGATGATGATCCGCGCGGTCGAAAAGCCCATGCTCGAGGTCGTCATGCAGCACGCCGACCACAACCAGTCGCGCGCGGCCGAATGGCTGGGCCTGAACCGCAACACGCTGCGCAAGAAGCTGGTCGACCACAAGCTGATCAAGTAATCCCCTCCCGATCCATGAACGCACTGATCTCCGTTTCCGACAAGACCGGCGTGCTCGCGCTGGCCCAGGGCCTGCACGCGCTGGGCGTCAAGCTGCTGTCCACTGGCGGTACCGCCCGGCTGCTGGCCGAGGCCGGCCTGCCGGTGACCGAGGTGGCCGACCACACCGGCTTTCCCGAGATGCTGGACGGCCGCGTCAAGACGCTGCACCCGGTGGTCCACGGCGGCCTGCTGGCCCGGCGCGAGCTGCCGGCCCACATGGCCGCGCTGGCGCAGCACGGCATCGCCACGATCGACCTGCTGGTCGTGAACCTGTACCCGTTCGAGGCCACCGTGGCCCAGGCCGGCTGCACGCTGGAGGACGCGATCGAGAACATCGACATCGGCGGGCCGGCCATGGTGCGCAGCGCCGCCAAGAACTGGAAGGACGTGGCGGTGCTGACCGACGCCGCCCAGTACCCGGCCGTGCTGGCCGAGCTGCAGGCCGGCGGCGGCAAGCTGTCGGACAAGACGCGCTTCGCGCTGTCGGTCGCCGCGTTCAACCGCATCGCCGACTACGACGGCGCGATCAGCGACTTCCTCTCGTCCGTGGACTTCGAGGCCAGCGCCGGCCAGCCGGCGCCGGTGCGCACGCCGTTCCCGGCGCAGAGCAACGGCCGCTTCGTCAAGCTGCAGGACCTGCGCTACGGCGAGAACCCGCACCAGCAGGCCGCCTTCTACCGCGACCTGCACCCGGCGCCGGGCTCGCTGGTCTCCGCCCGCCAGCTGCAGGGCAAGGAGCTCTCCTACAACAACATCGCCGACGCCGACGCCGCCTGGGAATGCGTCAAGAGCTTCGAGCAGCCGGCCTGCGTGATCGTCAAGCACGCCAACCCCTGCGGCGTGGCCATCGGGAAGGACGCGCTGGAGGCCTACGCCAAGGCCTTCCAGACCGACCCCACGTCGGCCTTCGGCGGCATCATCGCCTTCAACCGCCCGGTGGACCTGGCCGCGGCCGAGGCCGTGAACAAGCAGTTCGTCGAGGTGCTGATGGCACCCGGCTACACGCCCGAGGCGCTGGCCGTGTTCCAGGCCACCAAGGCCAAGCAGAACGTGCGCATCCTGCAGATCGACCTGCCCCAGGGCGGCCGGACCGACTGGGAGAACGGCCGCAACGCGATGGACGTCAAGCGCGTGGGCTCGGGCCTGCTGATCCAGACCGCCGACAACCACGAGCTGCAGCTGGCCGACCTGAAGGTCGTGACGCAGCGCCAGCCGACGCCCGAGCAGCTGCAGGACCTGCTGTTCGCCTGGAAGGTGGCCAAGTACGTCAAGAGCAACGCCATCGTGTTCTGCAGGGACGGACAGACCTGCGGCGTCGGCGCGGGCCAGATGAGCCGGCTCGACTCGGCCCGCATCGCCAGCATCAAGGCCGAGCACGCCAAGCTGTCGCTGGCCGGCACGGCCGTGGCGAGCGACGCGTTCTTCCCGTTCCGCGACGGGCTGGACGTGGTGGTCGACGCCGGCGCGAGCTGCGTGATCCAGCCGGGCGGCTCGATGCGCGACCAGGAGGTCATCGACGCGGCCGACGAACGCGGCGTGGCCATGGTGTTCTCGGGCGTGCGGCACTTCCGCCACTGACCACCACCAGTCCCTCCAGCAAAAAGCCCGCCGCATGCGGCGGGCTTTTTCTTTTCGTTCCCGGTCAGTAGCGGTGGCGCCAGCCCGGCGGCGGTGGCGGCGGCCGGTAGGCGCGCGGCGGCGGACCGTAGTAGCGGGGCCGCGACAGGTGGCCACCGATGTAGCCCAGCGTCAGGCCGATGGCCAGCGGCGCGACATAGGACGGCGCCGAATACACAGGCTCGTCGCGGTACACGGTGACCGGCGGCGCCGGCGGCACGTAGGCCGGCGCCTGGATGGGCTGCAGGGGCGCCTGCACCGGCGGCAGGCTGCCGACCGGGCTGACCTGCAGCGGCAGCGTCGGCCCCGGGTCGTGCGCCAGCTGCACCCGGTAGCGCCGCCCCGCGTACTCGTAGACCACGTCGTAGTAGGCCGGCTGGGTCTGGTAGAAGGTCTGGGTGCTGCAGTTCTGCACGGTCCGCGTCTGCACCGGCTGGTTCGCTTCGGCCTGGTTGCCCAGCACCGCGCCGCCGACGGCGCCCAGCGCCGTGGCCGCCGCATGTCCGCTGCCGCCGCCTAACGCGCTGCCGATCACGCCGCCGGCGATCGCTCCGATCACCGCGCCGGCACCGCTGGGCTGGGCGGCCGCCACCACCTGCTGGTCCTGGCAGACCAGGCGCGGCACGGCCACCTGCTGCATCACCGGCGTGGACGAGATCACGGTTCCCAGTTCCTGGGCCGCCACCGCCGTGCCCAGCAGGCTGGCGGCGGAGATGAGCAAGATCTGTTTCATGATGGCTCTCCGACTCGCGGGTGCGCGAAAAGTTTGGAGCTTTACATGCACTGCGCAACGCGGCCGCGGCAGGCCGCGTTGACGGTCAGAACGACGCGAACACCGCGCGTGCGGCCGCCACCGTCTCGGCGATGTCGCCGGCACCGTGCGCGGCGCTGACGAAGCCGGCCTCGTACAGCGCCGGCGCGATGTAGACGCCGCGCTCCAGCAGGCCATGGAACAGGCGGTTGAAGCGCGCACCATCGGTGGCCATGACGGCACGGTAGTTCTGCGGCAGCGCATCGAGCAGGAAGAAGCCAAACATGCCGCCCTCGCTGTCGCCGCTGAACGGCACGCCTTCGGCCGCCGCGGCCTCGCGCAGGCCCTGCACCAGTTCGGCCGTGCGCTGCGCCAGCCCTTCGTAGAAGCCGGGCCTGGCGACCTCGCGCAGCGTGGCCAGGCCGCAGGCCGTGGCCACCGGGTTGCCCGACAGCGTGCCGGCCTGGTAGACCGGCCCCAGCGGCGCCAGCTGCTCCATCACCGCGCGCCGCCCGCCGAAGGCGGCCAGCGGCATGCCGCCGCCGATCACCTTGCCCAGCACCGTGAGGTCCGGCGCGAAGCCGGCAATGGCGGCCGCGTAGACGCTCTGCGCGCCGCCGAGCGCCACGCGGAACCCCGTCATGACCTCGTCGAACACCAGCAGCGCGCCATGCTGCGTGCACAGCTCGCGGCAGCGCCGGATGAAGGGCACGCTGGCGCGCACGAAGTTCATGTTGCCGGCGATCGGCTCGATCATCAGGCAGGCCAGGTCGCCGCCGTGCTCGGCGAAGGCCTGCTCCAGCCCGGCCAGGTCGTTGTATTCCAGCACCAGCGTGTGCTGCACGACCTCGGGCGGCACGCCGGCGCTGGTGGGGTTGCCGAAGGTCGCCAGGCCCGAGCCGGCCTTGACCAGCAGCGCGTCGGCATGGCCGTGGTAGCAGCCCTCGAACTTGATGATCTTGCGGCGGCCGGTGGCACCGCGCGCCAGCCGGATCGCGCTCATCGCGGCCTCGGTGCCGGAGCTGACCAGCCGCACCATGTCCATGGACGGCAGGTGCGCGAGGATGGCCTCGGCCAGCTCGACCTCGCGCTCGGTGGGCGCACCGAACGAGAAGCCCTGGCCGACGGCCTGCTGCACGGCCTCGACCACGGCCGGATGGCCGTGGCCCA
This sequence comes from Pseudorhodoferax sp., assembly GCF_047601025.1. Classification (NCBI taxonomy): domain Bacteria; kingdom Pseudomonadati; phylum Pseudomonadota; class Betaproteobacteria; order Burkholderiales; family Comamonadaceae; genus Pseudorhodoferax; species Pseudorhodoferax sp. The sequence goes on along the minus strand of NZ_JASGJZ010000001.1, from coordinate 2,443,806 downwards.
GGATCATCGGCCCCCAGGAGCCGATGTAGTCGATGTAGCGCCGGCCCTCGGCGTCCCAGAAGTACGCGCCCTGCGCACGCTGCACGAAGCGCGGCGTGCCGCCCACGGCGCGGAAGGCGCGCACCGGCGAGTTCACGCCACCCGGGATCACGCGCTGCGCGCGTGCAAACAACTGCTCGTTCGTCGACATGTCGTTCATGGGCGCGGTGCGCCCTCCTCCTTGTCCGTCGGCTCGGGGTCGTCCTCGTCGTCCTCGGGCTGGGCCCAGGCCATGCGGTCGGGCAGCACGTGGCCCATGCCGGGACGGAAGCCGCCATCCAGGCTCTGGTCCAGGTAGCCCAGCGCCTCGACCACGGCCTCGCCCAGTTCCGCGCCGCCGGCCAGCAGCGCCGCCAGCGCGGCCGACAGCGTGTCGCCGGCGCCGGTGAACTGCGCCTCGAACAATTCGAAGCGCGCACTGGCGAGCACGGTCTGCGGCGTGGCCAGCACGTTGTCCACGTGCTGCTCGGGCAGCAGCACGCCGGTCACCAGCGTGTAGGGCGCGCCCTTGTCGGCCGCGGCCTTGGCGATGTCGCGCGGCGACGGGCTGCGCTGGGTACTCCAGTCCGGCAGCAGCCAGCGCCACAGCGTGCTGTGGTTGCCCACCAGCACCGTGGTCTGCGGCAGCATCAGTTCGAGGAAGGCGTCCAGGTAGCCGTCGATCTGCGGTTCGTCCCACCACGACAGGTCGGGCATGTAGGCGACCACCGGCAGGTCGGCGTAGTCGGCCGTCAGCTCGGCGATGGTCGAGACGTTCTCTGGGCTGCCGACGAAGCCGACCTTGATGACCTGCACCGCCATGTCCTCCAGCACCGCGCGCGCCTGCTCGGCCACGGCCTCCTCGTCCAGCGCGAAGTGCTCGAAGATCGCCGCGCTGTCGCGCGCGTAGGTGCCGGTGACCACGGGCGCCGCATGGCCGCCCACCGAGGCGATGGCCACGGCGTCGGCCGCGAGGCCGCCGGCGCCGCTGGGGTCGTTGGCGTTGAAGACCAGCACGCAGGCCGGGCCGGCCGCGTCTGCGGCGGCCTCGTCGGGTGCGGGATCGGGGCGGGCGTCGGAGTCGTTCATGCGGCGGCCCCGAGGGGCGGGAGTGGGTGCCGAGGCGTGGTCCGGACCAGTCTCCACCGGGCATTGCGCCCGGGACGCCTCTATACAATCCCGGCATTCTATAAGCCGCCTCGACACCGTGACCGACCCCAAAACCTGGATGTGCCTGATCTGCGGATGGATCTACGATGAATCCACCGGCGCGCCCGAACACGGCATCGCGCCCGGCACCCTCTGGGCCGACGTTCCGATGAACTGGACCTGCCCCGAATGCGGTGCCCGCAAGGAAGACTTCGAGATGGTCCAGATCTGAACCGAGGGGGCCTTTCCCCGGGGCGTGGCCGTGCTGGACGGTCCTACGCCCCCCGTGGGCCGGCACCGACAGGCGCGGCCGCGGCCGCGTGCGACAACCAGGGCATCGGAGCCGCCCCGGCTCCGCCAACCCTCTGGAGATCCACCATGGCCAGTCCCACCATTGCCTCCGACAAGGTCGAGGGCACGACCGTCTACGACACCAAGGGCGGCAAGCTCGGCAGCATCGACCACCTGGTGATCGACAAGCGCTCGGGCCTGGTGCGCTACGCGGCACTGGAATTCGGCGGCTTCCTGGGCATCGGCACCGACCGCTATCCGATCCCCTGGCCCATGCTGCGCTACGACACGGCGCTGGACGGCTACGTCGTGCCGCTGGACGCCGAGCGGCTGGAGCAGGCGCCGCGCTACACCCGCGACGAGACGCCCGAGTACACCGACGACTACGGCCGCCGCGTGTACGACCACTACGGCGTGGCCTGGTAGGCGTTCCGTTCAGCGCCGCCGCCGCGCGGCCACCTTCCCCCTGGCCACCGGACGCCGGGCCGCGGCGTAGCGTGCCAGTGCGCGCTCGCGCGCCTGGGCCAGGTCGACGAGCGGCAGCGGGTAGTCGCGGCCCAGCACGATGCCCGCGGCCGTCAGGTCCGCCGGCCGAGCCGTCCAGGGCGCATGCAGCAGCGGCGCCGGCAGCCGCGCCAGCCGGGGCAGGTAGCGGCGGATGAAGCGGCCCTCGGCGTCGAAGCGCTGGCTCTGCGCCACCGGGTTGAAGATCCGGAAATACGGCTGCGCGTCGCAGCCGGTGGACGCCGCCCACTGCCAGCCGCCGTTGTTCGCGGCCAGGTCGAAATCGTTGAGCTTCTCGGCGAAATAGCGCTCGCCCCAGCGCCAGTCCAGCCCCAGTTGCTTGGCCAGGAAGCTGGCCGTGAGCATGCGCAGCCGGTTGTGCATGTAGCCGGTCTGGTTCAGCTGCGCCATCGCGGCGTCGACCAGCGGATAGCCGGTGCGCCCCGCGCACCAGGCCGCGAACAGCGCCCGGGCGCGCTTGCCGCGCTCCCACCGGATCGCGTCGCACTCCGGCCTGAAGGCCCTGTCGGCGACGTGCGGGAAATGCGCCAGGATCTGCATGAAGAAGTCGCGCCAGACCAGTTCCGCCAGCCACGCGGCCGGCCCCGCCATGCCCTGCAGCGCCAGCCGGTGCGCGCCGGACGCCAGCTGGCGGATCGACACCGTACCGAAGCGCAGGTGCGCCGACAGGTAGCTCGGCCCCTTGAGCGCCGGGTAGTCGCGCGCCAGGTGGTACTGGTCCATGCGATCGAAGAATTCCTCGAACAGCTGCTGGCCACCGCTGGCGCCCAGCGGCATCCGCAGCGCCGACAGGTTGCTGGGCGCGAAGCCGATGTCGGCCAGGCCCGGCAGCGGACGCTGCTCCGCGTCCGGCCGCGGCGCCAACGACCCGGCGTGCCGCGCCACCGGGTAGGACGAGAGGTAGAACCCATCGGCCTTCTTCAGCCACGCCGCCTTGTACGGCGTGAACACGGTGTAGGGCTGGCCGGCCTGCGTCATCAGCTCGTCGCGCTCGAAGACGGCCTGGTCCTTGCTGGTCACCAGCGCGATGCCCAGGCCGGCCAGCGCGCCGCGCACCCGGGCGTCGCGCGCCAGCGCGAAGGGCTCGTCGTCGTGGTTGGCGAACACGGCCTGGGTGTGCAGCTGCCGCGCCAGCGCCGGCACCTCCTCGCGCGCCGAACCCAGCCGCCAGAGCAGCCCGGCGTCGGGCGCCAGGCGGCGCAGCGCGGCGTCCAGCTCCCCGAGCGCGGCCAGGATGAATTCCACCCGGCGGTCGACGCGCGGCAGCGCGGCCAGGATGTCGGTGTCCAGCACGAACACGCAGTGCAGCTGCCGGCAGGCGCGCAGCGCGTGGTACAGCGCCGCGTTGTCGAAGGCGCGCAGGTCGCGCCGGAACCACATCAGGCCGGTGGCGTACTTCCGGTCCATCGGCAGCAGGCCGGCGCGGCCCGGTCGCTAAAATCACGGCTCATGAGTTCAGATTCTGCGCCGATGAACCTCACGCATCATTTCCTGATCGCGATGCCGGGTCTGGAGGACGAGACGTTCTCGCGCAGCGTGGTCTACCTGTGCGAGCACAGCGCGCGCGGCGCGCTGGGGCTGGTCATCAACAAGCCCAGCGACATCAATCTGAAGCATCTGTTCGACAAGGTCGACCTGCCGCTGGGCCGCACCGACCTGTCGGACGACCCGGTGCTGCAGGGCGGCCCGGTGCAGACCGAGCGCGGCTTCGTGCTGCACGAGCCGCTGCTGGCCCATACGCCGGACGGCGGCGAAAGCGTCTACGCCTCGACCATGACCATCCCCGGCGGCCTGGAGATGACGACCTCCAAGGACGTGCTGGAGGCGCTGTCCACCGGCGCCGGCCCGAAGAAGGTGCTGGTCTCGCTGGGCTATTCGGCCTGGGGCGAGGGCCAGCTCGAATCCGAGCTGGCCGAGAACAGCTGGCTGACCGTCGAGGCCGACGCCTCGGTGATCTTCGACACGCCGATCGAGCAGCGTTACGACCGCGCGCTGCAGCTGCTGGGGCTGCAGGCCTGGATGCTGTCGCCCGAGGCGGGCCACGCGTGAGCGCCACCCCGCCTCCCGATCCCGCCGTCCCGCCCCGTTTCCAATCCTTTCTGGCCTTCGACTACGGGGCCAAGCGCACCGGCGTCGCCAGCGGCAACCGCATCACCCGCACGGCCACGCCGCAGGGCACGATCCGGGCCGAGGGCGACGCGCGCTTCGCGCAGATCGAGGCCCGGCTGCGCGAATGGCAACCCGACGCGCTGGTCGTCGGCGTGCCGTTCCACCCCGACGGCGCGGCGCACGAGAATACCGGCCGCGCCCGCCGCTTCGCGCGCCAGCTGCGCGGGCGCTTCGGGCTCGCGGTCTACGAGGTCGACGAGCGCTACAGCACCACCGAGGCCCACAGCCGGGGCGCGCGCGACGCCGACGCGGCCGCGGCCTGCATCATCCTGGAACAGTTCCTGAACAACCTGCCATGAGTACCCTGACCCTCGACGCCGAGGCGCTGTACGCCGAGCTGCTGCGCGGCGTGCGTCCGCTGTGCGGCCCCGACACGCGGCTGGTCGGCATCGCCTCCGGCGGCGCCTGGCTGGCCGAGCGCCTGCACGCCGACCTGCAGCGCCCGGACCGGCCCGGCCAGATCTCCTCGGCCATGCACCGCGACGACTACGGCCAGCGCGGCATGCTGCCCGCCGCCGGCGCCACGGTCCTGCCCTTCGACGTGCAGGGCGCGCAGATCGTGCTGCTGGACGACGTGCTCTACACCGGCCGCACCATCCGCGCGGCGCTCAACGAGCTGTTCGACTACGGCCGCCCGGCCAGCGTGCGCCTGGCCGTGCTGGTGGACCGCGGCGCGCGCGAGCTGCCGATCCAGGCCGACCTCGCCGCCGCGCGCGTGACGCTGCCGGCCGGCCAGTCGCTGGCGCTGGCGCGCGCCGACGACGGCCGCCTGTCGTTCCAGATCGAGGGCTGAGCATGCTGGCGCGACGCAACCCCCAGCTGAACCGGCACGGCGAGCTGGTCCACCTGCTGTCGATCGAGGGCCTGCCCCGGGACATCCTGACGCAGATCCTGGACACCGCCGCCAACTTCGTCAGCGTGAACGACCGCGAGGTCAAGAAGCTGCCGCTGCTGCGCGGCAAGAGCGTGTTCAACCTGTTCTTCGAGAACAGCACGCGCACGCGCACCACCTTCGAGATCGCGGCCACGCGGCTGTCGGCCGACGTGATCAACCTGGACATCGCGCGCTCCTCGGCGGCCAAGGGCGAGTCGCTGCTGGACACCATCGCCAACCTGTCGGCCATGGCGGCCGACCTGTTCGTGGTGCGGCACAGCGAGTCGGGTGCGCCCTACCTGATCGCGCAGCACGTGGCGCCGCACGTGCACGTGATCAACGCCGGCGACGGCCGGCACGCGCACCCCACGCAGGGGCTGCTCGACATGTACACCATCCGCCACTACAAGCGCGACTTCAGCCAGCTGACGGTGGCCATCGTCGGCGACGTGCTGCACTCGCGCGTGGCGCGCTCGGACATCCACGGCCTGACCACGCTGGGCTGCCCCGAGGTGCGCGTGGTCGGCCCGCGCACGCTGGTGCCGGCGGACCTCGCGCCGATGGGCGTGCGCGTGTGCCACTCGCTGGAGGAAGGCATCAAGGGCGCCGACGTGGTCATCATGCTGCGGCTGCAGAACGAGCGCATGAGCGGCGCGCTGCTGCCGTCCAGCCAGGAGTACTTCAAGAGCTTCGGCCTGACGCCCGAGAAGCTGGCCCTGGCCAAGCCCGACGCCATCGTGATGCACCCCGGCCCGATCAACCGCGGCGTGGAAATCGACTCGGCCGTCGTCGACGGCCGGCAGGCGGTGATCCTGCCCCAGGTCACCTTCGGCATCGCCGTGCGGATGGCGGTGATGGGCATCGTCGCCGGGAACGAAGCATAGGATGAAGCCCACCCCCGTCTGGTCGGCGGAACCTGGTGTGGCCGACCCATTCCCCCTCCAGGGGGCGCACCCGGCGGCCTGGCGGAGCCAGCTGCGCGGGTGCACTGGCATGGCCTGCTCCGCGGCCTTTCGTACAGCGGCTCGCGACCCTCGCTCGTTGCCCCGGGATCGTGCAGCCAAGGGATACCCGACATGAAGACACTGATTCGCAACGGCCGCGTGATCGACCCGGCCTCGGGCCGCGACGCGGTCGGCGACATCGCCATCGCCTCCGGCCGCATCGTCTCCATCGGCCAGGTCTCGGCCGAGTTCAGACCCAACCGCACGCTGGACGCCACCGGCTGCATCGTCATGCCCGGCCTGGTCGACCTGTCGATGCGCCTGCGCGAGCCCGGCCACGAGCACGAGGGCATGCTGGAGAGCGAGCTGGCCGCCGCGGTGGCCGGCGGCGTGACCAGCCTGGTCTGCCCGCCCGACACCGACCCGGTGCTGGACGAGCCCGGCCTGGTCGAGATGCTGAAGTTCCGCGCCGAGAAGCTGCACCAGTCGCGCGTGTTCCCGCTGGGCGCGCTGACGCGCGGCCTGGCCGGCGAGGTGCTGACCGAGATGGTCGAGCTGACCGAGGCCGGCTGCGTCGGCTTCGGCCAGGCCGAGGTGCCGCTGGCCAGCACCCAGGTGCTGCAGCGCGCGCTGCAGTACGCGGCGACCTTCGGCTTCACGGTGTTCCTGCGTCCGCAGGACCGCGACCTGGGCAAGGGCGTGGCCGCCAGCGGCCCGCTGGCCACGCGCATGGGCCTGTCCGGCGTGCCGGTGGCAGCCGAGACCATCGCGCTGCACACCATCTTCGAGCTGATGAAGAGCACCGGCGCGCGCGTGCACCTGTCGCGCCTGTCCAGCGCCGCCGGCGTGGAGCTGGTGCGCCAGGCGCGCGCGGCGGGGCTGCCGGTCAGCGCCGACGTCAGCATCAACTCGCTGCACCTGACCGACCAGGACATCGGCTACTTCGACAGCCGCGCCCGCCTGAACCCGCCGCTGCGCCAGCAGCGCGACCGCGACGCGCTGCGTGCCGCGCTGGCCGACGGCACCATCGCCGCGCTGGTCTCCGACCACACGCCGGTGGACGCCGACGCCAAGACCCTGCCCTTCGCCGAGGCCGAGCCCGGCGCCACCGGCGTGGAACTGCTGCTGAGCCTGGCGCTGAAGTGGGCCGAGGAACAGGGCGTGGCGCTGCCGCGCGCGCTGGCCACCGTCACCAGCCAGCCGGCCGCGCTGCTGGGCACGGCGCTCGGCACGCTGCAGGCCAGCCTGGGCCAGCTGGTCGAGGGCGGCGTGGCCGACGTCTGCGTGGCCGACCCGGCCGCGCGCTGGACCGTCGCCGACGCCGCGCTCAAGAGCCAGGGCAAGCACACGGCGTTCACCGGCTACGAGCTGCCGGGCCGCGTACGCTGGACGCTGGTCGGCGGGCACCTGGCGCACGGCGGCAGCTGAGCCCATGCGCCACGCGCGCGCGCTGTGGCGGCTGCTGTGGCTCGCCGGCCACGGGCTTTCCGGCTGGTGGACCATCCGCAGCCGGTTTCCGCGCTGGGACGCCGCGCAGCGCGCCCAGGCCGTGCAGGCCTGGTCCGCGCGGCTGCTCGTGCTGGCCGGCATCCGGCTGCAGGTCAGCGGCACGCCGCCCGACCGGGGACCGGTGCTGCTGGTCGCCAACCACATCTCCTGGCTGGATATCGTGGCCATCCACGCGGCCGGCTGGTGCCGCTTCGTCGCCAAGGCCGACGTGGCCCACTGGCCGCTGGTCGGCAGGCTGGCCACCGGCGCCGGCACGCTGTACATCGAACGCGCCTCGCGCCGCGACGCCATGCGCGTGGTGCACCACATGCGCGACCGGCTGGCCGCGGGCGACGTGGTGGCGATCTTCCCCGAAGGCACGACCGGCGACGGCCGCGCGCTGCTGCCGTTCCACGCCAACCTGCTGCAGGCCGCGATCAGCGCCGGCGCGCCGGCGCAGCCGCTGGCACTGCGCTTCGCCGACGGCAGCGGCGCGACCAGCTTCGCGCCCAGCTTCGTCGGCGACGAGACGCTGCTCGGCTCGGTCTGGCGCACGCTGGCGGCGCAGGAGCTGGTCGCCCACGTGCACTACGGCGCCCCGCAGCCGCACGCGGCACGAGACCGGCGCGCCTGGGCGCAGGACCTGCGCACCGAGGTCGAGACGCTGCGCCGCCTGACGTTCTGAACGGCTCCCGGGCACGGCGGCGCCCGGCCAGCCCCGCGGTGATCCACATCACCCGATGCGGCCCGGCGCGGGCTGGTGCGGCTCAATCGCCGCGCGGCGCCGGCAGGTAGGCCCCGGACTCGAGCAGTTGGCGCTCGGCGTCGCCGATGCGCCGCACCACGGCCTTGCCGGCGCGGCTGGCCAGCAGTTCCACCAGCGCCTCGGCCAAGGCCAGCCCGGCCGCGACGGACGGGAAGAACGAGGGGCTCGCGATCGTGAACAGCAGCGTCTCCTGCGCCAGCAGCGCCAACGGCGAGGCCGCGCTGTCGGTCAACGCGACGATGCGGCAGCCGGCCGCCTGCGCCGCCTGGGCCACCTGCAGCGCCTCGCGCGAATACGGCGCGAAGCTGGCCACCAGCAGCGCGTCGCCGCGGACCATGGCGCGCTGCTGCATCTCCAGCAAGCCGCCCTGGCCATCCACCAGGTGCACCGACGCCCGGAACAGCCGGTACTGGTAGACGAAGGCGAAGGCGATCGGAAAGCACGCGCGAAAACCCGCGGCGTGCACCGCGCTCGCCTGCTCCAGCAGCGCGCAGACCTTCTCCAGCCGGGACGCGCTCTGGTGCTGCGTGGCCTGCAGGTTGCGGCGCTGTACGGCGAACATCTCCTCGGCCAGGCCCTCCTGGCCCGCGCGGCCGACCAGTTGCTGCGCGCGCGCGCCGTAGGCGTCGCCGCCCAGGCCCATGTCGGCCACGAAGGCCGCCTTCAGCTGCGGCCAGCCCGCGAACCCCAGGTGCTGGGCGAAACGCACCAGCGTGGCCGGCGTGCTGCCCGACTGCACGCCGATATGGCGCATGGAGGACGTGACGACCTCGGCCGGATGGTCGAGCAGATGCCTGGCCACCTGCTGCAAGGCCGGACTGAGTTCGGCGAAGCGCCGGCGGATCTGTTCCTGGATGGTCATGGCCGTTCCGTGTTGCTGGAACGAATGTACCGGCATGCGGAGCGCCAGGCGGCTCAGCCGGATTGACGAAACATTTGTTCCAAACAATAATTCATCCAGAACATTAGTTCCATCCACTCCGTACCGCAGCCGCCATGACGCACATCCTCCACCGCCATCTCCGCCACACCCCGCCCGTCGCCGTCTCGGCCCGAGGCATGCTGGTGCATGACGCCCAGGGCCGGGCCTACCTGGACGCCTGTGGCGGCGCCGCCGTCTCTTCGCTCGGCCACGGCCATCCCGAGGTGCTGGCGGCGATGCACGCGCAGATCGACCGCCTGGCCTATGCGCATACCAGTTTCTTCACGAGCGCGGCGGCGGAGGAACTGGCTGACGAGCTGGTGCAGAGCGCCCCGCCGGGGCTGGAGCATGTCTACCTCGTCAGCGGCGGCTCCGAAGCCGTGGAAGCCGCGCTGAAGATGGCGCGCCAGTACTTCGTGGAGATCGGCCAGCCCCAGCGCACGCACTTCATCGCCAGGCGCCAGAGCTACCACGGCAACACGCTGGGCGCGCTGGCCGTCGGCGGCAACGCCTGGCGGCGCGAGCCCTTCGCCCCGCTGCTGACGCCGGCCACGCATGTCGCCCCCTGCTATCCCTACCGCGAGCAGCGCGCCGACGAAACGCCCCGGCAGTACGGCCAGCGCCTCGCGCGCGAACTGGAGGAAGCGATCCTGGCGCAAGGCGCGGACCGCGTGATCGCCTTCGTGGCCGAGACGGTGGGGGGCGCCACGGCCGGCGTGCTGACGCCGGTGCCCGGCTACTTCCAGGCCGTGCGCGAGGTCTGCGATCGGCACGGCGTGCTGCTGATCCTGGACGAGGTCATGTGCGGCATGGGCCGCACGGGCACGCTGTACGCCAGCGAACAGGAGGACGTCGTGCCGGACCTGGTCACCATCGCCAAGGGGCTGGGCGGCGGCTACCAGCCGATCGGCGCGGTGCTGGCCCATCGGCGCATCGTCGAGGCGATGTCGCGCGGCAGCGGCTTCTTCCAGCACGGCCACACCTACCTGGGCCACCCGGTGGCCTGCGCCGGGGCCCTGGCGGTGCAGCGCGTGATCCGGCGCGATGGCCTGCTGGCCAAGGTGCGCGACGACGGCGCGCATTTCGGCACCCTGCTGCGCCAGGCACTGGGTGAGCACCCGCACGTGGGCGACATCCGCGGCCGCGGCTTCTTCTGGGGCGTGGAACTGGTGGCCGACCGCGCCGGCAAGACGCCGTTCGACCCGGCGCACCAGGTGCACGCCCAGGTCAAGAAGGCGGCCATGGCGCGCGGCCTGATGGTCTACCCGATGGGCGGCACGGTGGACGGCCGGCAGGGCGACCACGTGCTGCTGGCGCCGCCGTTCATCGCCACGCGCGCCGACCTGGAACGCATCGCCGGCCTGCTGGCCGAATCGATCGACGCGGCCACGAACGCTCCCCGCTGATTTCCCGCCCACCCCACCCTCGCCTCAGGATCCCTCCATGAACAGCTCCCGCATCGCTTCCCGCATTGCCGCCGCCGCAGTCGCGGTCCTGGCCTTGACCGCGCAGGCCCAGGAAGCCACGCTGAAAAAGATCAAGGACAGCGGCGCCATCACGCTGGGCCACCGCGAATCCTCGTTCGGCTTCTCGTACAACGACGGCAGCGGCAAGCCCGTGGGCTACAGCATCGACATCTGCATGCGCATCGTCGACGCCATCAAGACCGAGCTCGGCATGCCCAGGATCGACGTCAGGTACCAGATGGTCACCTCGCAGAACCGGATCCCGCTGGTGGTCAACGGCACGGTGGATATCGAGTGCGGCTCCACCACCAACCTGATCGAGCGGCAAAAGCTGGTCGCCTTCTCGCCGGACATCTTCCGCTACAACGTCCGCATGCTGGTCAAGGCCGATTCGGGTGTGCGCGGCATCGCCGACCTGCAGGGCAAGAGGGTCGTGACGACTACCGGCACCACCTCGTTCCGCCTGCTGCGCGAAGCCGACAAGGGCCGCAACCTGGAGATCACGCCGATGGCCGGCAAGGACCATGCGGACTCCTTTCTGCTCGTGGAAAGCGGCCGGGCGCACGCCTTCGTGCTGGACGATATCCTGCTGGCCGGCCTGGTCGCGACCGCCAAGAATCCCCAGGACTTCATGATCACCGGCGAGCCGCTGCGCACCGAGAACCAGGCGCTGATGTACCGCAAGGACGAGCCGGCGCTCAAGGCCATCGTGGACCGCGTGGTCGGCGGCATGATGCAATCGGGCGAGATGGAGAAGCTCTACCAGCAATGGTTCATGGCGCCGATCCCGCCCAAAGGCGTGAACATCAACTACCCGCTGAACGCCGAGACGCGCGACGCCTTCGCCCACCCTTCGTCCAAAGGTATCTGAGACCATGCCCCGCGTCGCCCTGATCCACGCCCTCGCCCACTCGGTCGAACCCATCAACACGGCGTTCGCGCGCGACTGGCCCGAAGCCCGGCGCATGAACCTGCTGGACGACAGCCTGTCGGCCGACCTCGCCGAAGGCGGCCAGGGCCTGGACGCCGCGATGCACGCACGCTTCCAGCGGCTGGCCGACTACGCGGTGGACTGCGGTGCCCAGGGCATCTTGTTCACCTGCTCGGCGTTCGGCCCCTGCATCGAGGCGGTGGTGCGGCGCCATGCCGGCATCCCGGTGCTCAAGCCCAACGAGGCCATGGTCCAGGAAGCGGCGCGGGGCCGAGGCCGGCTCGGCCTGATCGCCAGCTTCGCCGGCACGCTGCAGTCCATGCCGCCGGAATTCCCGGCCGCGGTGCCACTGGAACCGGCGCTGGCCGAAGGCGCGCTGCAAGCGCTGAACGCGGGCGACACGGCACGCCACGATGCGCTGGTCGCCGCGCAGGCCCGCACCCTGGCCGCGCGCGGCTGCACACGCATCGCGCTGGCGCAGTTCAGCATGGCACGGGCGCGCGCAGCCTGCGAGCAGGCCACGGGGCTGCCGGTGCTGACGACGGTGGACAGCGCGGTGCAGGCGCTGCGCGAACGGCTCGGCGGCTGAGCAGGACTTGCCGGGCAGCCTCGCCCGTGGCCGTGCACCGCGGCCCGGGCGGCACGACCGCAGGCAGCCGCACCACGGTCCTGCGTGCAGAAGAAGCCGCCTACCCGCCCCGTGGAAACGCCACCACCCGCTCCAGCGCCGGCCGCACGCCGATCCACTCGCCGATGCGGTGCTCGCAGTGGCTGGGCACGTGGGCCAGCACGGTCTCGCCGGAGGCCAGGCGCAGCGTGTACAGGAACTCCGCGCCGCGGAAGGCCTTGCGCACGAGTTCGGCCTTGACCGGCGCGTCCGCGTCGTACACCACGTCGTCGGCGCGCAGCAGCAGGTCCAGCGGGCCGTCCGGCAGCGCGGCGGCCTGGGCCGCCACCGCGCCGTTGAGCGGGCCCAGCGGCGTCTCGATCACGGCGCGCCCGCCGGCGCGCGCGAGCCGGGCCGGCGCGAACACCCCGTGGCCGATGAAGTCGGCGACGAAGCGCGTGGCCGGCCGGTGGTACAGCGTGTGGGCGTCGGCCCACTGGTGCAGCCGGCCCTCGTGCATCACGCCGACGGCGTCGCCGATCGCGAAGGCCTCCAGCTGGTCGTGCGTGACGAACAGCGCGGTGGCGCCGGCGGCCTTCAGGATCTCGCGCACCTCGTGCGCCAGGCGCTCGCGCAGCTCGACGTCGAGGTTGGAGAACGGCTCGTCCAGCAGCATCAGCCGCGGCCGCGGCGCCAGCGCGCGCGCCAGCGCCACGCGCTGCTGCTGGCCGCCGGACAGCTCGTGCGGCGCGCGCCGCTCGGCGCCTTCCAGGCCGACCAGCGCCAGCACCTCGGCCACGCGCGCGGCGCGCTCGGCCCGCGGCAGCGCCTGCAGGCCGAAGCCGACGTTGCGGCCCACGTCCAGGTGCGGGAACAGCGCGTAGTCCTGGAACACCATGCCGATGCGCCGCTGCTCGGCCGGCAGCTGCACGCCGGGCGCGCTGACGCATTCGCCGGACAGCCGGATCTCGCCGGCCTGCGCCGGCTCCAGCCCGGCCACGCAGCGCAGCAGCGTGGTCTTGCCGCAGCCCGACGGGCCGATCAGCACGCCGATCTCGCCGGCGGCCAGGCCGAAGCTCACGTCCTGCACGGCCGGCCGCGCGCGGCCGGGGTATTGCACGACGAGATGGGAGACGTCCAGGAACATGGGCCGCGATTGTAGGCAGGCGTGATGCGTACAATTCTCATCTGGCCCGCGCGCCTGCCTTCCCGTTCCCGCCTCGCCCCCTCCCATCCCCGCACCGATGCCCCGCCGCTGGCTGTCCCTGTCGAGCATGCTGCTGGCCGCCGGGCTGCTGAGCCTGCCGGTGCTGGCGGTGCTGGGCTCCTGGACGCAGTGGGACGCCGAGACCGCCCAGATCCTGCGCGAGCTGCGCCAGACCGTGCTGCCGGGCTACGTCGGCACCACGCTGGCGCTGGCGGCCATGGTCGGCGTGGGCGTGGTGCTGGTCGGCACCGGCGCGGCCGCCTGCGTGACGCTGTTCGACTTCCGCGGCCGGCGCACGCTGGAATGGGCGCTGCTGCTGCCGCTGGCGATGCCGGCCTACGTGGTCGCCTACGCCTACACCGACTTCCTGCAGTTCAGCGGCCCGGCGCAGACCTGGCTGCGCGAGAGCTTCGGCCTGCGCGGGCGCGTGCTGCCCGAGGTGCGCAGCCTGGGCGGGGCGGTCGTGGTGTTCACGTTAGCGCTGTATCCCTACGTCTACCTGCTGGCGCGCACCGCGCTGGCCGAGCGCGCCGCGCACCTGCTGGAGGCGGCCCGGCTGCTCGGCGCGCCGCTGGGGCGGCGCATCCGCCAGGTCGCGCTGCCGATGGCGCGCCCGGCCATCGCCGCCGGCGCCGCGCTGGCGCTGATGGAGACGCTGGCGGACTTCGGCGTGTCCAGCTATTTCGGCATCCAGACCTTCACCGCCGGCATCTACAAGGCCTGGCTGGCCATGGACAACCGCATCGCCGCGGCCCAGCTGTCCACGATGCTGCTGGTGTTCGTGGCCGTGCTGCTGGCGCTGGAGCAGCGCGCCCAGGCGCGCCTGCGCTTCGCCAGCGCGCGCGGCCGCGCCGGCGGCCACGACGCGCGGGCGGTGCCGCTGGCGGGCTGGCGCCAGGCGCTGGCGCAGGCGCTGTGCGCCTTCCCGGTGCTGATGGGCTTCGTGCTGCCGGTGGCCTTCATGCTGCGGCCACTGTCGGCCGACTGGTCGGTGCTGCCCTGGGACCGCTTCGTGCAATGGGCCGGCAACAGCGTCACGCTGGGCGCGCTGACGGCCGTGGCCGCGGTCGCGCTGGCGCTGTTCCTGGCGTACTGCGTGCGCCGCACGCCCGAGCGGCTGCAGCGCGCCGCCGTGCAGCTGGTCGGCCTGGGCTATGCGGTGCCGGGCGCGGTGGTCGTGGTCGGGCTGCTGCTGCCGGTCGGCTGGCTGCAGCAGGCCGCGCCGGAGCTGGGCGCCGCCTACTGGGTCACCGCCACGGTGCTGGGCATCGTCTGGGCCTACCTGGTGCGCTTCTCGGCCGTGGCGCTGCAGTCCATGCAGAGCGGCTACGCGCGCATCCCGCGCAGCTTCGACGACTCGGCCCGCACGCTGGGCGCGGGCGGCGCGGCGCTGCTGGCGCGCGTGCACTGGCCGCTGCTGCGGCGCTCGGCCGCCGCGGCCGCGCTGCTGGTGTTCGTGGACGTGATGAAGGAGCTGCCGGCCACCATGGTGCTGCGCCCCTTCAACATGGACACGCTGGCCGTGGTGGCCTACCAGCTGGCGCGCGACGAGCGCCTGGGCGAGGCCGCGCTGCCCTCGCTGGCGCTGGTGCTGGTCGGGCTGGCGCCGGTGCTGCTGCTGAGCCGCACGCTCCGCAGCCGCGGCTGACCCGCGCCGCAGCGCGCCCGCCGGCCCGCCGCCGCGCGCGACGATGGAATGCCGGTGCCCGCTTACCGCGCGCCCGAGGGGCCGCGCTCCAGGTGGCGGAACTTGATGCGGCCCTTGCTCAGGTCATAGGGCGACATCTCCAGCGACACGCGGTCGCCGGCCAGGATGCGGATGTGGTGCTTGCGCATGCGGCCGGCGCTGTAGGCCACGAGCTGGTGGCCGTTCTCCAGCAGCACGCGGTAGCGCGAATCGGGCAGCACTTCCTCCACCACGCCGCTCATTTCGATCAGATCTTCCTTCGCCATTCGTTAGCTTTCGTTGTGTACGTGCGCATCCGGGGCGGGTGCGGGCCTGGCGGCCCATGCCGCCGGGACATCCATCGCGCCGCCATCCGGCCGGACGGGGTCCAGCGGGCCGTGCAAACCAATCAGCAGGGGTCGATCGCCGCTGCGCCTGGCGCCGCAGGCGGGCGGACCGGTGGCCGATGCGTCCGCCATGGCGGCGGAGGACTGGCGGCGATGGGCGCGCAAGAGTCTACCGGAAGGCGGCCCATGCTGCTGCGGGCACGGCGATCGACCCGCCGGCGCGGCGGGGCTCTCGCCCTCACAGCGCCACCACCAGCAGCCGCCCCGACAGCGGCGCGGCGCCCAGCGCGTCCAGCGGCACGCTGTTGCGCGCGCTGGTGACGTGCAGCCGGCCCTGCGGGCCGTGCGCGTCGAAGGCCAGGTCCGTGGCGCCGGGCACGGGCAGGCCGACCACGCGGTCGAGCTGCCCGTCGGGCGTGAAGCGCACGACCGACCAGCCATCGGCCAGCGCGGCCCAGACGCCGCCCTGCGCGTCGAACGCCAGCCCGCCGAGCCGGCCCGAGCCCCGGGGCACCGTGGCCAGCCGGCGCACCGCCGCCTGGCCGGGCTGCAGCAGCAGGATCGTGCCGGAGCCGGGCGCCGTAGCCAGCAGCGCGCCGTCCTGCGGCCCCGCGCGCCAGCGCAGCGCCGCGACCGGCTCGCCGACGCGCCACTGCACCTGCAGCCGGCCGTCCGCCTGCACGCGGCCGATCGCCGTGCCGGACTCGGGTAGCGCCAGCGCGGCCCAGAGCGCGCCGTCCTCGCCCGCGCAGGCCGCCAGCGTGCGGCCCGGCGGCCAGGGCAGCGTATGCACCACAGCGCCCTCGTTGTCCAACTGCACCGCGGTCTCCTCGGTCACGGCCACCAGCGCGCCGGCGTGCAGCAGCAGGCTGGCCACGGGCGCGGCCACCTCGCACAGCAGCCGGTCCGCGCCGTCCTCCACCACGCGCACCGCCGGCGCCAGCACATCGGCCCAGTACAGCCGCCGGCCGTCGGCGGACCACAGCGGATGCGCGCCGTGGAAGGCCCAGGGCCCGGGCACGGCCTGCACCGCGGCCGGCGCCGGCGCGGCCGGGGCCTCGCGCAGCACGGGCATCTGCGCGCCCACGCGCCGCGCGGCCTCGGCCACCTCCGGGCCGAGCAGCTCCAGCCGCGCGCGCGTCAGCCGCCAGGCCGGCCCGGCCACGCTGATCGCGCCACGCACCGCGCCGGCCGCGTCGACGACGGCCGCGCCCACGCAGCGCACGCCCAGCACGATCTCCTCGTCGTCGATCGCGTAGCCGCGCGCACGCGTGATGCGCAGCTCGGCCTGCAGGCGCCGGCGGTCGGTGATGGTCAGCGGCGTCAGCGCCTTCAGCACCGCTTCGCGCACGATGGCGTCGCGCGCCTCGTCCGGCAACGCGGCCAGGATGGCCTTGCCCTGGCTGGTGCAGTGGACCGGCTTGCGCTGGCCCAGCACCGCGGCCGAGCGCTGGCTGTGCGCGCCGTCGCAGCGCTCCAGCGAGATCACCTCGCGCCCGTCCAGCGTGGCGAGGTAGGTGGTCTCGCCGGTCAGGTCGCGCAGCGCGCGCAGCTCCAGCGCGGCGGCGGCCACGAGGTCGGGCATGGCATAGGCCTGGCGGGCCATCTCGAAGCAGCGAAAGCCCAGGCAGTAGACCTTGCGCAGCGGATCGCGCCGCACCAGCCCGCGCGCGACCAGCGTGGCCAGCAGCCGGTAGACCGTGGTGCGCGGCAGCGCCAGCCGCTCGGCCAGGTCGCTCTGGCTCAGCCCCTCGGGGGCGGCGCCGATCGCGTCCAGCACGTCCAGCGCCTTCTCCAGCGCGCCTGTTCCTTCGCCGCCCGGTGCTGCCATGTTTGTCTCAAATGGTGGGTATCGGGCCGGATCCGGCGGGCGCCGGCACCTGCGCGGAGATTCTATTTTTCAGGGGCGGCGCCTAGGATTCGCGGACACCCGGCCGCCCCCGGCACCCGCCGTTCCATCCCATATGTTGAGACACGCATGAGCCCGAACAACCCGCCACCGCTGGCCCGCATCCCGCAGCGCACACCCGCGCCGCACGTGCCCGACGCGGTGCTCGACCGCCTGGCCCGCTGCACCAGCGGCTCGCTGACGACGCAGCTGTACATCAAGGGCCTGCGCCAGCCGGTGCTGTGCGGCCTGAAGCCGCTGAACAAGAAGGTCCGGCCCTTCGCCGGCCGCGCCTACACCATGCGCTTCATCCCGGCGCGCGAGGACATCGACGCCTACGGCAACCTGACGACCGAACCCTCGGCCGACAACCTGCAGTGGGTCGGCGTGGAACAGATCGAGCCCGGCCACGTGCTGGTGATCGACAGCAACCGGGACGGCCGCGCCGCCTCGATGGGCAACATGCTGGTCACCCGCATGATGATGCGCGGCGCCCGCGGCGTGGTGACCGACGGCAGCTTCCGCGACGGCACCGAGCTCGCGGAGATGGACTTCCCGGCCTGGTGCACCGGCGTGACGGCGACCACGCGGCTGTCATACCACCACGTGGCCGACCTGCAGGTGCCGATCGGCTGCGCCGGCGTGGCCGTGTACCCGGGCGACGTGATCCACGGCGACGGCGACAACGTCACCGTCATCCCCGCCCACCTGGCCGAGGAGATGGCCGAGCTGTGCGAGCGGCGCGACGACATCGAGGCCTACCTGGCCCTGCGCGTGAAGGCCGGCGAGCCCCTGTGGGGCCTGTACCCGCCGAGCGAGGCCACGCGCCGGCAGCACCGCGACTGGGCCGCGGCCGGCCG
The DNA here is from genome assembly GCF_047601025.1 of Pseudorhodoferax sp. Classification (NCBI taxonomy): domain Bacteria; kingdom Pseudomonadati; phylum Pseudomonadota; class Betaproteobacteria; order Burkholderiales; family Comamonadaceae; genus Pseudorhodoferax; species Pseudorhodoferax sp. The sequence goes on along the minus strand of NZ_JASGJZ010000001.1, from coordinate 2,425,688 downwards.
CCCAGAGATCGCGCCCGCCCGCCCCGCCGGCACGCCACCGACCCGAGACGCCGCATGACCACCCGCACCCCTGCGTTCTACGACGCGCTGATCCGCCGCTATTTCGACGCCTGCAACGCCGGCGACTACCAGGCGCTGGTCGACTGCTTCACGCCCGACGCCGTGCACTACTTCCCCGCCGGCCTGCCCGAGGTGCCCTGGCGCGGCGCCGGCACCATCGCGCAGCAGTGGGTCTGGTGCGTCGAGACGCTGGGCTCGCAATGGACCATCGAGCGCATCCTCGTCAGCCACGACAAGCCCGAGGCCATGATCGAGTGGACACACTGGAAGAACAGGAGCGGCACCGCGCTGCGCGGCGCCGAGTGGTACCTCTTCGAGGGCGACCGCATCCAGGAGATCCGCGCCTACTACGCCTCGCCGGCCGACAAGGCCGTGGCGGTCAACGAGCTGGTCGGCTTCGACTACGCCGGGCGCGGCTACGCGCTGAAGAGCCCGGACCCGGGCCGGTGATCCGCCACGCCACGCTGCGCCGCCCCGCCGGGCGGCGCGCCGTCACGCGAACCGCCGGCTGACGAAGCGGGACCCGGCCAGCCCGAAGCGCCAGGGCACGTCCCGGGCCTTCGAAATGCCGATGCGCACGCCGACCACCACCGCGGGCGCCGCGGGCGGCGGCCGCAGCGCGAACGGCGCGCGGTCGATCGGCAGCCCGTCGCAGGCCCGGGTGATGCCCAGCGCCTGCCCCACGCGCCCCGGGCCGGCGCACAGCAGCCGGTCTTCCACCGGCCCGCGGCGCCGGCGCATCATCTCCAGGCCGTCGGTGGGCTCCAGCGCGCGGATTAGCACCCCGGCGCCATGGCCGGCTTCGCGGCAGACGAGGTTGAGGCACCAGTGGATGCCGTACGAGCGGTACACGTAGGCATGCCCGGGCGGGCCGAACATGGTGGCGTTGCGCGCGGTGGGACCGCTGTAGCTGTGCGAGGCCGGGTCGTCCGCGTCGTAGGCCTCGGTCTCGACGATGCGGCCGCCGACGCCGTCGACGAGCAGCACCGTGCCGATCAGCGCGCGCGCGACGTCGACCGAGGGGGCTTCGAAATCGATGGTGGCGATGGGCTGCATGGTGGAGGGCCGATGGTACGCAGCCGCCCACCCATGGCAGCGCCGGGGCCGGCTACTCGGTGCGCTCCAGCATGCCGATCAGGAAGGCCGCGCCGGGCCGGCCGGCACGCGCCGCCTGCAGCAGCAGCGCATGCGCGCGCTCCGCGTCGCGCTGCACGCGCGGGCCGTACAGCGGCTCGCCGACCAGCCGCATGAAGCCGGCGCGCTCGGCCGCCACCGGGTCGCCGGCGGCGGCCAGCCGCTCGTAGAGCGCGAGCGAGCGGTCGAACTGCTCGTCGTAGTAGGCGTGGTGGGCCGCGTCCAGGCCGGCCGGCAGCCGCGCCGCGGCCACCGCGCCCAGGGTCGTCGTTGCCGCCACCGCGACGGCGGCCAGCCAGAGGGATCGGCGCATGGTGTGTTCTCCTACAACGTGGTTGACGAAAGGAAGGGACCCGCCTGCGGCGCCCGGGCCATGCCCAGGAAGCACACCAGGCGGTCGTCGACGGCCTGCGCATGCGTCACCGGCCCCAGGTGCCCCATGCCGGGCAGCACCTGGTGGTGCGCCGTGCGCAGCAGGCCGGCGATGCGCGCCGTGGCGGCGTTGGTGCGGCCGCCGGCGAGGCACAGGGGCGGCATGGTCAGGTTGGCCAAGGCGCCGGCCGGCAGCGCTTGCTTGCAGACGAACGTCGAACTGTCGGCCGACGCTCGGCATGCGGCCCGCCACGTCGCGCCGCTGCGCCGGATGGAGGCGCTCCCAGGCGCCCGGCCCGGAGCAGGCCGACGCGGCGCTGGCATGCAGCAGCACGACCGCCTGCCGCTCGGCCGCCGTGGACAGGGCCCCCATGGCCTCAGCGCCCCGCGCGGTCCGCGCGCGCCGCGATGCGCGGCACCAGCATGCCGACCTGCCTGCGGTACGCGCGGTAGCGCTCGCCGAACCGCAGCAGCAGGTCGCACTCCTCGAAGGCGATGCCGACCAGGATGTAGGCGCTCAGCCCGAGTGCGAACAGCAGGTGCCCGAAGGTCATGACGGGCACGGCCCACAGCCCCAGCAGGAAACCCAGGTACAGCGGATGGCGCACGTAGCGGTAGAACAGCGGGGTCCTGAACACGTCCGGCGGCGCGGCGCCCCGCGCCCCGGCCGCGAACACCTGCCGCAGCCCGAACAGCGCGAAGTGGTCGAGCAGGAAGGTGCTGACCAGCGCGACCAGCCAGCCGAGCGCGAACAGGCCCCACAGCAGCGCCGCGGCGCCCTCGTGCGCGACCCGCCACACGACCGGGGTGCCGATCGGCACCCAGAACCGGAACAGCAGCGCCAGGGCCACGCAGCTGGCGACCACGAAGGTGCTGCGCTCGACGGCCGCCGGGACGACCTGCGTCCACCAGCGCTTGAAGCCGCGGCGCGCCATCACGCTGTGCTGCACGCCGAACAGGAGCAGCAGCAGCGCATCCGTGCCCAGGGCCTCGAAGAGGCCGGCGCTGGCGCCGACGTCGACCGACCGGGGCACCAGCAGGTTGCCGCTGAAGCCGATGAAATACAGCAGCGTCGCCATGCACGCCAGGTAGGCGAGCAGGCCATAGAGGATGGAGAACAGCGTGCGCACGGCGGGCTCCTGGTGCAGGGGGAAGCGCCACGGTAGCCGCCGGGCGTCCCTTGCGCGTCCCTGGGCAACGGCACGCCGGACCGCTATAACCCGGCCATGCCTTCCCGCGCCCGTTCCGCCCCCGGTGCCCCGCCCGTCCTGGCGCTGCAGGTCTTCGGCGTGCCCGCGGCCACGGTGCAGGGGCAGGCGGTCCCGCTGTCGCTCCAGCGCGCCGTCGCGCTGCTGGCCTACCTCGCCTTCCACCCGGGGCCGGTGCCGCGGGCGCACCTGGCCGCCCTGCTCTGGCCGGACGCCGGCGAGGCGCAGGCCCGCACGCGCCTGCGCCGGCTGGCCTACACGCTGGAGGAGGCGCTGGGCTGCCCGGTCTTCTCCGCCAGCAACGACTGCCTCGCCCTGCCGGCGGACCGGGTCGAGACCGACGCCCTGCGCTTCGCACGGTTCGCGCGCCACGCCGTCGCCGCGGAAACGCTGGACGACGCCACCCTCGCCGAAGCGCGGCGATGGCTGGACGCTGCGCGCCGCCCGCTGCTGCAGGGCATCGGCTTCGGGTCCGGGCCGTTCGACGACTGGCGCCAGGCCGAGTCCATCGCCCACGAGCACCTGCTGGCGCGCCTGCTGGAACGGGTCGTCGATGCCCTGGCCCGGCGCGGCCGGCCCGCCGAGTTCGCGGCGGCGCTGGACCTGGCCGAGACGCTGCTGGCGCTCGACGCCTGCCGCGAGCCCAGCTACGTCCTGCTGATGCAGCTGCACGCCCTGCAGGGCCACAGCGCCGGCGTCGAGGCCGCGTACACGCGCTGCGCGGAGGTGCTGCGCGCGGAGTTCGGCATCCGGCCCGGCCCGCAGACCGAGGCGGCCTACCTGCGCATGACCGAAGACCTGCGGCGGCTGCAGTCCCACCGCGTCGAGCGGCCCGGCGTGCTCTTCGCCGACAGCGCCGCCGGCGCCATCGCCTACACGGTGCTCGGCGCGGGCGGGCCGCCCCTGGTCGTCTGCCCCGGCTTCGTGGGCCACATCGAGCTGGCGCTGGAGTACCCGCCGTTCCGCACGGCCGTCCAGGCGCTGGCCGGGCGCTTCCAGGTGGTCCTGTTCGACCGGCGCGGGCTCGGCCTGTCCGAGCGCCTGCGCGCCACGGGCACGCCGGCCGCCCTGGCGCAGGACGTCGCGGCGATCCTGGACGACGCGGGCATGCGCAGCGCCTGGCTGTTCGGCTCGTCCGAGGGCGGCCTGGGCGCGATGCGCCTGGCCGTGGACCAGCCGGAGCGCGTCGCCGGACTGTGCCTGTTCGGGGCGCTGGCGCGGGGCTCCGCCGCGCCGGACTATCCGTGGGCGCTGCCGGCCGCCGCCTACGACGTCTGGCTGCAGCGGCTCGTCGCCGCGTGGGGTGGCCCGGTGGGTATCGAGACCTTCGCGCCCAGCGGGCAGGACGATCCCGCGCTGCGCGCCTGGTGGGCCCGCCTGGTGCGGCACGCCGCGTCGCCCGGCGGGCTGCAGGCCATCCTGGCCGGCCTGCGCGATGCCGACATGCGCGCAGATCTGGCGCGCATCCGGGTGCCCACGCTCGTGATGCACCGGCGCGGCGACCGCGCCGTCCGCTTCGAGGCCGGCGAACAGCTGGCCCGGGAGATCCCCGGCGCCGCCTGGCGGCCGCTCGCAGGGATCGATCACTTCTGGTGGTGCGGCGACAGCGACGCCGTCATCCAGGCGATCCTGGCGTTCGCGCGCAGGCAGGATCAAGGACCACTTGCCGATCAGGGCAGCGATGCATCCGGCTGCGCATCCGCGCCACCGCCCAGCACCTTGTAGATCGTCACCCGGTTGGCGGCCTCCTGCAGCTGCAGCGTGACGAGGGCCTGCTGGGCGCTGTAGAGCGAGCGCTGGGCGTCCAATGCCTCCAGGTAGCTGTCCACACCGCGCTGGTAGCGCGCCAGCGCCAGTGCGTGGCGGCGCTGGCTGGCGGCCACCAGCGCGGTCTGGGCATCGATCTGCTCGTTGATGCGCGCACGGGCCGCCAGGGCGTCGGCCGCCTCGCTGAAGGCAGTCTGGATGGCTTTCTCGTACTGGGCGACGTTGATGTCCTTCCCGATCGTCGCAGCGTCCAGCTCGGCCTGCAGCGCGCCGCCCTGGAAGATCGGCACCGTGATGGTGGGGACGAAAGACCACGTGCGCGCGCCGCCGCCGAACAGGCTGGAAAGCTGCGTGCTGCTGCGGCCGGCGGCGGCCGTCAGCGAGATGCTGGGGAAGAATGCGGCGCGCGCCGCGCCGATGTCGGCATTGGCGGCCTTGAGCGTGTGTTCGGCGTACAGCACGTCGGGGCGCAGCAGCAGCACGTTCGAGGACAGGCTGGCCGGCAGCGGCGCAAGACGCACCGCGTCGGCGGCCGCCTGCGGATCCGGCAGCAGCGCCTCAGGCACGGTGGCGCCTGCCACCAGTTCCAGCGCATTGCGCGCCTGTGCCAGCGCGGTGTCGTAGCTGGCGACATCGGCGCGGGCGCTTTCCACGCTGGTCTGCACCTCGGCCAGGTCGAGGCCGGAGGCCGCCCCGCGCGCATGCTTGGCGGCCGTGAGCTTCAGGGTCTCGTTCTGGCTTTCCAGCGCCTTGCGCGCCAGGGCCAGGCGCTGCTGGTAGGCGCCGACGGTCAGCCAGTCGGCAGCGGCCTCGGCGACCAGGCTCATGCGGGTGCTGCGCTGCGTCTGCGCGGTGGCCAGCCAGGTTTCCAGCGCCTGGTCGTTCAGGCTGCGCAGGCGGCCAAACAGGTCCAGCTCCCAGTTGCTGAAGCCGACCTCCGCCGACACGGTGCGGCTGACTTGCGAGCTGCCGTTCACGCTGGCACGCGACGCGGTGCGGCTGGCCGCAGCCTGCACGCTGGGCAGCACCTCGGCCTGCTGGATGCGGTATTGCGCGCGCGCCTTCTCGATGTTGAGCATGGCCACGCGCAGGTCGCGGTTGTTCTGCAGGGCCAGTGCGATCACCTGCTGCAGCCGAGCATCCAGGAACACCTCGCGCCACGCCAGCGAGGCCACTTCCGATGCCGCCGGATCGCTGGTGGGCGCGTCACGGAAATGGGCCGGCACGGGCGATGCCGGCCGGACGTAGCCGGGCGCCATGCTGGCGCATCCGGCCAGTGCCAGGGCACAGGCCGCCAGCGCGAACGGCGTTCGGGCAAACCTGCGTGTCATGCCGCCACCCCGTCGGCCTTCGGCACGGACCGGTCGCGGCGCGGCCGGCCCGGGAACAGGCTGCGCACCAGCACGTAGAACAGCGGCACGAAGAAGATGCCCAGCCCCGTGGAAGCCAGCGTGCCGCCCAGCACGCCGGTGCCCAGCGAATGGCGGCCGCCGGAGCCAGCGCCGGTGCTGACCGCCAGCGGCAGGACACCCAGCATGAAGGCCAGCGAGGTCATCAGGATCGGCCGCAGCCGCAGCCGTGCGGCCTCCAGCGTGGCATCGAGCAGCGGTTTGCCGCGATCCTCCAGCTCCTTGGCGAACTCGACGATCAGGATGCCGTTCTTAGCCGCCAGCCCCACGGTGGCCAGCAGGCCGACCTGGAAGTACACGTCGTTGCTCAGTCCGCGCAGCCAGGTGAACAGCAGTGCGCCCACCACGCCGATCGGTACGGCCAGCATGACCGAGAACGGGATCGACCAGCTCTCGTACAGCGCGGCCAGGCACAGGAAGACGAACAGCAGCGACACCGCGTACAGCAGCGGCGCCTGCGCACCGGACTGTTGTTCCTGGTAGGACAGGCCCGACCAGGCATAGCCGAAGCCGCTGGGCAGTTGCTGCACCAGCCGGGCCATCTCGGCCATGGCCTCGCCCGAGCTGACGCCGGAGGCGGCCTGGCCGCTGATCTCCATGGACGCCGAGCCGTTGAACCGCGCCAGCGAGGCGGGGGCATGGCGCCAACCCGCGCTGGAGAAGGCGGAGAACGGCACCATCTGGCCGTCGCTGTTGCGCACGGACCAGCGGCCGATGTCCTGCGGCAGCATGCGCGAGCCGGGCTCGCCCTGGACGTAGACCTTCTTGATCCGACCGCGGTTGACGAAATCGTTGACATAGGTGCTGCCCAGCGCGGTGGACAGCGTGCTGTTGACGTCGCTTTGCGACAGGCTCAGTGCGCTGGCCTTGGCGTCGTCCAGCGCCAAGTCGAAGGTCGGCGCGTCCTCCAGGCTGGCGTAGCGCACGGATTCCAGCTTGCCGCTCTTGGCGGCCAGCGCCAGCAGTTGGTTGCGCGCGGCCACCAGCGCCTCGTGGCCGGCACCGCCCAGGTCCTGCAGCTGCAGGGTGAATCCAGCGCTCTGCCCCAGCCCCGGGATGCCGGAAGGCGCCATCGCGAAGATCTGGGCGTCGAGGAACCTGCGGCCCATTTCCTGGGTGATGCGCATGCCGATCGAGGCAGCGTCGGCCTGGCGCTCTCCCCAGTCCTTCAAGCGCACGAAGCCCATGCCCGAGTTCTGGCCGCTGCCCCCGGTGCTGAAGCCCGCCACCGCCATCACCGACTCGACCTCCGGCTGGCCGCGCATGTACTCGGACACCTGGTCGATCACCTGGAGCGTCTGCTGCTGGGTGGCGCCCGAGGGCAGCTTGACCTGCACCATCAGCATGCCCTGGTCCTCCTCCGGCAGGAACGACGTGGGCAGGCGCCAGAACAGCAGCGCCATCACCGCCAGGATGGCTGCGAAGGCCAGCATGCCCAGCCGGCGACGCCGGGTCACGCTCGCCACGCCACCGTGGTAGCGGCGCCCGGCGCGGTCGAACCGGTCGTTGAACCAGCCGAAGAAGCGTCCCAGCGGTCCGCGGCGCGTGACGTGTCCGTCCTCGTCGATCGGATTCAGCAGCGTGGCGCACAGCGCCGGCGTCAGCGTCATGGCCACCAGCACCGAGAGGACCATCGCCGCGGCGATGGTCACCGAGAACTGGCGATAGATGGCGCCGGTGGAGCCGCCGAAGAAGGCCATGGGCAGGAACACCGCCGTGAGCACCAGCGCGATGCCCACCAATGCCCCCGTGATCTGGCCCATCGACTGGCGCGTGGCCTCGTAGGGCGAGAGTCCCTCCTCGCTCATCACACGCTCGACGTTCTCGACGACGACGATGGCGTCGTCCACCAGCAGGCCGATGGCCAGCACCATGGCAAACATCGACAGCGTGTTGATCGAATAGCCCAGCACCGACAGCACACCGAAGGTGCCCAGCAGCACCACCGGTACGGCGACGGCCGGAATGAGGGTGACGCGCCAGTTCTGCAGGAACAGGTACATGATCGCCACCACCAGCGCGACGGCCTCGAACAGCGTCTTGACCACCTCCTCGATGGAGATCTTCACGAAGGGCGTGGTGCTGTAGGCCACGTGGTAGCTCAGGCCGCTCGGGAAGAAGGGGGCCAGGTCCTGCAGCCTGGCTTCCACGGCCTTGGCCACGTCCATGGCGTTGGCGCCCGATGCCAGCTCGATCCCCATGCCGGCCGCAGGCTTGCCGTTGAACTTGCTGACCGTCGAATAGTCCTGGCTGCCCAGTTCGACGCGCGCCACGTCCGACAGCCTCACCACCGCGCCGCGGCTGTCGGACTTGACGATGATGGCCTTGAACTGGTCCACGGTCTGCAGCCGGGTGCGCGAGGACACGGTGGCGTTCAGCGCCTGTCCGTCGACCGACGGCAGGGCGCCCAGGGAGCCGGACGAGACGTCGGCGTTCTGCACCTGGATGGCGCTGGTGACGTCCGAGGGCATCAGGGAATAGGTGCGCAGCTTCTCCGGATCGAGCCAGATGCGCATGGCGTACTTGGACCCCATCACCTGCACGTTGCCTACGCCGGAGACGCGGCTGATCGGGTCCTGCAGCGTGGAGACCATGTAGTCGGCGATGTCGGTGCCGTCCATGCTGCCGTTGTCGGAGGTGAAGGCCAGCACCATGAACATGCTGCCGGAGGACTTGGTCACCGTGACGCCGGTGCTCTGCACGGCCTCGGGCAGCATCGACTGGGCCTGCTGCATCTTGTTCTGCACCTGCACCTGCGCGGTGTCCGGATCGGTGCCCGAGGCGAAGGTCAGCATGACCGACGAGCTGCCGGAGGACGAACTGCTGGAGGACATGTAGAGCAGGTTGTCCAGGCCGGTCATCGCCTGCTCGATCACCTGGGTGACCGAGTTCTCGGTGGCCTCGGCCGAGGCGCCGGTATAGGTCGCGCGGACCGATACCGAGGGCGGTGCGATGTCCGGGTACTGCTCCACCGGCAGGGTGGCGACGGCCAGCATGCCCGCCAGCGAAATGACGATGGCGATGACCCAGGCGAAGATGGGGCGGTCGATGAAGAAGCGCGCCATGGTCCGCTTACTCCGCCTGGCCCGGCGCTGCCGCCTGCCCGGTCTTCACCTGCTGGCCGGCGGCAACCCGGCTCGCGCCCTCAACGATCAGTTGCTCGCCGGCCTTCAGGCCGCCGGTGACCACCCATTGGCCCTTCAGCGCATCGCCGGTCTGCACCACGCGCTCCTCGACCTTGCCTTGGGCGTCCACCAGCTTCACCGTCGCCTCGCCCTTGGTGTTGCGGGAGACGGCGCCCTGCGGCACCAGGATCGCCTGCTCGTTGACGGCCATGGGAAGCATCGCCCGCACGTAGGCGCCAGGCAGCAGCAGCCCATCCGGGTTGGGCACCACGGCGCGCAGCATGACGTTGCCGGTACCGGTATCGATCGAGGTGCCCACCATCTCCAGCGTGCCCGTGTGGGCGTAGGTGCTGCCGTCCTCCAGGACGATCCTCACCTGGGCCTTGCCGCCAACGGCCTTCAGGGCGCCGCTGTCGATCTGCCGGCGCAGGGCCAGCAACTGCGCGCTGGACTGGGCGACGTCCACGTAGATCGGGTCGAGCTGCTGGATCGTGGCCAGGGCCGTGTCCTGGTTGGCGGTGACCAGCGCGCCTGGCGTGTAGGTGGAGGTGCCGATGCGCCCGCCGATGGGGGCGGTGACGCGGGTGTAGTCCAGGTTGATCTGCGCCGTTCGCAGCGCGGCCCTGGCGGCCAGGACGGACGCCTGGCTCTCGCGCAGCGCGGCCTCGGCCTCGTCCCCGTCCTGCCGGCTGACGGCGTCGATCTCGGCCAGGTCGCGGTAGCGCTCTGCCTTGGGCCGGGCGGAGAGCACCGCGGCTTCGGCCTTGGCCAGGTCGCCCTGGGCGCTCTCGTGGGCGGCCTGGTAAAGGCGCGGGTCCAGCTCGTACAGCACCTGGCCGGCCTTGACCTGCTGGCCTTCGGTGAACAGGCGCCTGCGGATGATGCCGCCGACCTGGGGGCGCACGTCCGAGACCATGTACGCGACCGTTCGGCCGGGCAGCGACTGCTCCAGCGCCAGGGACTGCGTGGCCAAGGGCTGGACCTTGACGACCGCCTCCTGCATCGGCGGCGGCTGATCGGACGTGCAGGCGGCCAGCACCAATGCCAGCGTGCAGGCCAGCACACCGAACGCGCGCGGCAACACAACAGGACGTGAATCGGGAGGGGGCATGCGGCGACCTCGTGCAAACGGGGAGGCCGCGATGATGCTCAGCGAATGTGCAGCAAATCGCCAGACAGGCCAGCCCGGCCCGCCTGGCGCGGGCTACTCCATGTCGAACCGGTACCCCACGCCGTAGATCGAGGCGATGGGATCGCCAGAAGCGCCGGCCTCGGCGAGCTTGCGGCGCAGGTTCTTCACGTGGCTGTCCACCGTGCGATCGGTGACGATGCGGTGGTCGGTGTAGAGATGGTCCATCAGCCGGTCCCTCGACCAGACGCGGCCCGGCGCGCCGGCCAGCGTGCGCAGCAGGCGGAACTCCACCGGCGTCAGTTCCAGCCACCGTCCATGCAGCGCCGCGCGGCAGCCCGGCTCGTCGATCTGCAGGCCGTCGGGTGCCGCGGCACCGGTGCGCCGGTAGCGGCGCAGCACCACGCCCACGCGCGCGACGACCTCGCGCGGGCTGAACGGCTTGCAGATGTAGTCGTCCGCGCCCACCTCCAGGCCGAGCAGCCGGTCCAGCTCGGCCACGCGCGCGGTGACCATGATCACCGGCACGTCGCTGTCGGCGCGCAGCGCGCGGCACAGGTCCACGCCGTCGGCGCCGGGCAGCATCAGGTCCAGCAGCACCAGGTCGGGCCGCCAGCGGCGGAAAACATCCGGCACCCGCAGGCCGTCCGCCACCCATTCGGTCTCGTGGCGCGCCGCTTTCAGGTAGTCGCACAGCACCGCCGCCAGGCGCGGCTCGTCCTCCACCACCAGGATGCGGGCAGGATGGTCGGCAGGTCGGGTCATGGCAACAGGGGAAGGTGGATGACGATGCGCAGGCCGCCCAGCGAGGACGGCTCGGCCCGGATCTCGCCACCATGCGCCTGGACGATGTGGCGGCAGATGGCCAAGCCGAGCCCGCTGCCGCCGCTGCCGCGGCTGCGCGAGGTCTCGACCCGGTAGAAGCGCTCGAACAGCCGCGACCGCTTGTCGCCCGGCACGCCAGGCGCGCTGTCCTCGATGGCAATCACTGCGCGTGTGTCTTCGCGAAGAACGGCGGCATGTACCCGCCCGCCACGATCGGTATAGCGCAAGGAGTTCTCCAGCAGGTTGGCGAACAGCTGCTGCAGGCGCCGTTCCTCGCCGTGCACGAGCAAGGGAGCGGCCTGCAGTTCGTCAGCCCGCAGGTCCAGGCCGGCGTCGGCGAAGCGGCCCTGCACGCCAGCCAGGGCGGCTTCGAGCACCGCCGCCACGTCGATGGGGGCGAAGCGGTAGGACGGCTCGGCCTGGGTCACCGACAGCTCGTGCAGGTCGTCGACCAGCTTGCCCAGTTGCTGCACCTGCCCCTGCAAGGGCGCCAGGCTGGCCGACTGCATGGGCCGGATGCCGTCCTGGATGGCTTCCAGTTCGGCGCGCAGCACCGCCAGCGGCGTGCGCAGCTCGTGCGAAATGTCGGCCATGAAGTCGCGGCGGCTTTGTTCCGTCTGCTCCAGCACGTCGGCCAGGCGGTTGACGTCCTGCACTAGCCGGCCCAGTTCATCGCCGGTGGTGCCTGCGATGCGGGTCGCGTAGTCGCCGGCCGCCAGCTTGTGGATGCCGCTGGTCAGTGCCCGCAGCCGCCGGGACAGGGCGCGTGAGAGCACCCAGGCCAGCAGCGCGGCCACGCTCACCGACGCCCCGCCGTTGATCCACCATGCGCGCTGCTGCGCCTGGTAGAAGCGCACGTCGCCTGCAGCGACGGCCTGCTCCAGCGGCACCATGCCCAGCCAGCCGACCGTGCGGCCATCCACCACCACGGCCTGTCGGATGGCGTCGGCAGCAGCGGCTGTGGGATTGCCCAGCAGCCGCTCGCCCTGCCCGTCGAACAACGCCAGGCGCATGATCACGCCCGACTGGTCGGACAGCGGTGGAGCATGGTCGAGTACGTCCTCCGCATCCACTTGCGGCGGCCTGAGAAGTTGAAACCATGTCTCGGGCTTGCCCCGCAGGAAGCCCCAGTCGCCATGCTTGCGGTATTCGTTGCCCAGGCGAGCGGCGATCTGCTGCATGCGCTGCACGCCCTGCTCGTTGAGATAGCCCAGGAAGGCGCGCTCGAAGCTCAGGCGCCCGGCGATGCCGTTGATCGCCAGCACCAGGGCGCAGGCGGCCAGCACGGCCAGGAAAAGCTTGGCCGGGATGCTCAGCTTCATCGGAACGTGGGATGCGGCGCCATGCCGCAACTAGGCCACAGAGACACGGCCCAGCGCAACAGCCACGGCGGCACGGGCCGTCAATCTCACGTTTTCCTGCACATTGCGGCGATCGCTCCGGCCCAGGACGCCAGGGTGCCGATCCCTAGCATCCGCAGCGTTCGCGATCCTGGCGTTCGCGCTCAGCCCCGCACGCGCAGGATCCCGCCGAAATACGCCGCCAGCGCCTCGCGCGCCTGCAGCGGCAGGACGTGCCCCACGTACTGGTCCGGCCGCACGATGACCACGCAGCCGGCGGCCCGGTCGATCCCGCGCGCGGCGAAGATGTCCTCGCCGCGCTGCGTGTCGGCGCAGAAGACCTTCTCGTAGTCGCACAGCCCGTAGCGCCCGACCCGCGGGCGCAGCAGCGTGGGCATGGCGCCGTAGTCGAGCGCGCGGAAACCCTGCTGGAACACCGCCCGGGTATCGATCACCGCATCCAGGTCCTCGCCCGGCGCGGTGTGGCGGCGCAGCGGCGAGGCCGGGTCGTGCTCCAGCCAGCCGCACAGCGCGGCCACCGCGCCGCCGGGCCCGCCCGCGTCCTGCGCCGGGGCGAACACGAACAGGCGAAAGCGCGCATCGGCCTCGATGCAGTGGCCCAGCTGCATGGGCTTGGCATCGGCCAGGCGCACGACGGGGGCGGAATGGAAGCGCTTGCCGATGTCGAATCCCGTCGCCAGATGCTGGTGGGTGGGCGCGCCGGTCAGCGCGCTGCGTTCGTACTGGATGGTCAGGCCGCAGGTGAAAGGCAGGTTGTTGACGAACTCGCGCGCCACGCGCGGCAGCCCGTCCGCGGCGTCGTCCTCGGCCCGTGCGCCGACGACGCGGGCCCACTTGTGGTCGAACTCCACCAGGCCCTTGGCCGCGGCGCGGCGTTCGCCGGAATAGCTGTGCAGCAGAGCCGGGTCGGCGCGGCCGGTCAGCACCGAGACCAGCTTCCAGCCCAGGTTGAAGGTGTCGCCCATCGACACGTTCATGCCCTGCCCAGCCTTGGGGCTGTGGGTGTGGCAGGCGTCGCCGGCCAGCAGCACGCGCGGCGCGCGGGTGGCGACCTGGTCGTCGGGCACGTCGTCGAACTTGTCGGTCAGGCGGTGGCCGATCTCGTAGATCGACCACCAGACCACCTCCTTCACCTGCAGTTCGAACGGCCGGAAGATGCGCTGCGACTTGGCGATGATGTCCTCGGCGCCCATGCCGCGGTCGGCGGCGCGCTCGTGCTCGCCCAGGCGGTCGAGCTCGACGTACAGCCGCACCAGATGCCCGCCCTCGCGCGGCAGCACCATCAGGATGCCCTCGTCCTTCGAGCGCACGAAGGACTTCATGCGCCAGTCGGGAAAGTCGGTGACGGCCAGCAGGTCGATGACGCCCCAGGCCTGGTGCGCCGCGTCGCCGTGCAGCGTGCCGCCGATGGCGCCGCGCACGGCCGAGCGCGCGCCGTCGCAGCCGACGACGTAGTTGGCGCGCACGGTCGAGGTCTGGCCCTCGCGGCCGGGGGCGGTGTGCTCCAGCGTGACGGTGACGGGATACTCGGCCGCGGCCGGATCGACCGCCAGGCCCGCCACCCGCACCCCGTAGTCGGGCGCCAGCCGGGTCGGCGCATGGCGCATGCGGTCCAGGAACATGTCGTGCACCCGCGCCTGGTTGATCAGCACGTGGGGCATCTCGGAAGTGCCGTCGGGCACGTCCTGCACGCGCGCGACGCGCGCGAGGGCCGCCCCCTCGCCCGGCGCCCAGAAGGTGGTCTCGTTGATCCAGACCGACTCGCGCATCACCTTCTCGGCGAAGCCGAAGGCCTGGAACATCTCCATCGAGCGCACGCTGATGCCGTCGGCCTGGCCTTTCTCCATCGGGCCCGCCTTGGGCTCCACCAGCATGGTGCGGATCTGCGGCACCTGGGCCAGCTGGGCCGCCAGACACAGGCCGGCCGGGCCGGAGCCGGCGATCAGCACGTCCACCGTCTCCGGCAGCGGATCGCCCGGGCGGCGGTGGCCCGGCGCCGCAGGCAAGATATCGGGATCGCCGGGCTTGAAGCCGTTCACGTGAAATTGCATGGTGTCGCCTCCAGAACGTTCGATGTCTATCGATAAGTTTGCTTATGATATGTATGCTTACTAAAAACGTCAAGCGCACGGAGCACGGGGATGGATAGGGTGGAGATGGCCGGGCACCTGATCCGGCGGCTGCACCAGCAGTCGACGCAGGTCTTCCAGGCACGGACGCGGACCGCCGGCTTCGACATGACCTCGGTGCAGTTCGCCGCGCTCGACGCCATCGCCGAGCAGCCCGGCATCGACCAGGCCAGCTTGGCCGCGGCCATCAGCTTCGACCGCGCCACGATCGGCGGGGTGGTCGACCGGCTGGAGAGCAAGGGCCTGGTGGAGCGCCTGGTCAGCCCGTCGGACCGCCGGGCGCGCCAGTTGCGCCTCACGCCCGGGGGCGAGCAGCTGCTGGCCGCCTGCCGGCCGGTGGTGGAAGCCCTGCAGGCCGACATCCTGGCACCGCTGTCGGCCACGGAGCGCGCCACCTTCCTGGCGCTGGCGCACAAGGCGCTCGGGCTGGACTGAAGCCGAAGACGGGCAACGGGCAACGGGCAGCGGGCAGCGGGCAGCGGGCAGCGGGCAGCGGGCAGCGGGCAGCGGGCAGCCAGCCTCGTGCATCGACGGCCGCCGCGAGCCCCCCTACTCCGCCTTGACGTTGTTCTCCCGGACCACCTTGCCCCAGCGCGCCGTCTCGGCCTGCATCCACGCGGCGATCTGCTGGCGGTTCATGTCCGAGGGCTCGGAGCCCAGTTCCTGCAGCCGCTTGCCGATGTCCGGCCGCGCCACGATGGCCCGGACGGCCGACTGCAGCTTGTCCAGCACCGCCGGCGGCGTGCCGCTCGGGGCCATCAGGCCCTGCCAGGAGCCGGTCACGAAGTTCGGGATCTGCGAGGCCACGGTGGGCACGCCCGGCGCCGCCGCGAACGGCTGGGCGCTGGTGACCGCGATCGCCCGGATCTTGCCGCTGTGCACCAGCGGATTCGTGGCCAGCACGCTGGCCATGGCGGTGTCGATCTGGCCGCCGGCCAGGTCGGCCAGCGCCTGGGCGCCGCCCTTGTAGCCGATCACGTTGAACGCGAAGCCGCGGTCCTGCGCCAGCAGGATGCCGGCCAGCTGGCTGATGGAGGCCAGCGGCGTGCCGAAGCTGGGGGGCCGGCCGGACGTCCTGGCGTAGGCGGCCAGCTCGTCGATGTTCCTGGCCGGCAGGTCCTGGCGCACCACCAGCAGGTGTGGCGAGTACGCGGGAATGGCGACCGGCGTCAGCTCCCTGGCCGGGTCGTAGCCGAGCTGCGGCAGCACGCTGGGGCCGATGGTCAGCACGCTCATGTCCAGCAGCAGCAGGTTGTAGCCGTCGGGCGCGGACTTGGCCACGAACGCCGCGCCGATGTGGCCGTTGCCGCCGGCCTTGTTCTCCACGATCACGGATTGCTTGAACACCTCGCCGAGCTCCCTGGCCAGCAGGCGGCCCAGCACGTCGGAGGTGCCGCCCGCGGGGTTCGGCACGATGATGCGGATCATCCTGTTCGGGTAGCCACCGGCGTCCTGCGCCTGCAGCGGCAGCGCGGCGCAGGCCAGCAGGGCCGCCGCGCCCAGGCCCAGCGCGCGCCGCGACGGGGCGGCCGGAAAAAAGCTCGTCTGCCGTGTCGATGCCATGGGAAGTCTCCTGTCCTGTTGTCGAAAAGGTGGCCTCAGGCCGCCCGGTGGATCACGTTCAGCAGCGGCTCGCCGCGCTGCAGCCGCTGGATGTTCCGGGCCATGCAGTCGTAGCGCCGCTCCAGCAGCGCCGGGGTGATGGCCGAGATGTGCGGCGTGGCGCGCACGTTCGGCAGCGCGTGGAGCGGCCAGCGCGACGGCGCGGCCGGCGGCCGGCCCTTCGCCGGGTACTGGTACCAGACGTCGAGCACGGCGCGGCCCGGGCGCTGCACCCGCAAGGCCTCGTACAGCGCCGAGGTCGTCGACGACCTCGGCGCGCGCGACGTTGACCAGCAGGCCCCGCGGCGGCAGCAGGGCCAGCCGACGCGCGCCGATCAGCCCGCGCGTGCCGTCGTCGAGCGGGCAGCACAGGACCAGCACGTCGGCGCGCGGCAGCACCGCGTCCAGCGCGGCGACGGCCACGGTCTCATGGGCCAGCTCGGCCGCGCCGGACCCGCCACTGCGCGTGACGGCGACCACCCGCATGCCGAACGCCCGCGCGCGCCGCGCGATCTCCTGGCCGATGTGGCCGAAGCCGACGATGGCCACCGTCCGGCCCCAGGCCTCGCCGTGCGGCGCCCGCGCCGCATACGCCTGCGCCCAGGCGTCGGCGTCGAGGCAGGCCGGGTACTGCCACAGCTGCAGGCAGTGCTCCAGGATGGCGTGCAGCGTGAACTCGGCGATCGGCACCTCGTGGCCGTGCACGTTGCAGACCACGGTGCCGGCCGGCAGGGCCTGGCAGGCGACCTGCTCCGCGCCGGCGCCGGGCACCTGCACGAGCCGGCAGCGCAGGCGCGCCGCTTCGCCGGCGGCGATGCTGTTGCCGATGACCACGTCGGCCCGGATCTCGCCCGTGGCCGGCAGGGCGTCCAGGGCCTGCACCTCGTGGCCGGGCCCGAGCAGCGCGCGCAGGCGCGGCGCGTTCGGCGCGTGGAGGCCGACGATCTTGATCTGCATGCGGTGGTGTCTCCCGGGGCGGATGCGTTCAGCGGCTCTCGCGCACGGTCAGCCCGGGCTGCAGCCGCAAGCCGTCCTTCAGGCGCGTGCCGAGGCCGGCGGCGGCCGGCGGCTGGGCCATGCCGTCCGCGATCACCGGCAGGTCGGTCACGATGTCGCGGTACCAGGTGGCCAGCGTCGCGCGCACCACCTCCTGGTAGATCGCGGTCGGCGCGTGCAGGGCCATGTGCAGGCCGGCCATCAGCGTCACGGGGCCGGTGCAGTCGTGCGGCGCCAGCGGCCGGTTCCAGGCCTGGGCCAGCGCGGCGATCTTGCGGCCCTCGGTGAAGCCGCCGCACCAGGCCAGGTCCAGCATCACCACGTCCAGTGCGTCGCCGGCCAGCAGGTCGCGGAACGGGCGCAGGCCGCCCAGCGTCTCGCTGCCGCAGATCGGCACGCGCGTGCGCCGGCGCAGGTCCGCGAGGCCGGCCACGTCGTCCATCTTGTTCAGCGGGTCCTCGACCCAGAACACGCCGACCTCCTCCAGCGCCTGGCAGATGCGCAGCGCCGAGTGGCCGCCGAACAGGCTGTGCAGCTCGCACATCACTTCGATCCGGTTGCCGACGGCCTCGCGGATCCGGCGGAACGGCTGCAGGCCCTTCTCCAGGTCCGGCAGGCTGATCAGGTGGCCGGCGCTGGCCGGCGCGTAGACATCGAACGGCCAGATCTTCATGGCCTTGTAGCCCTCGGCGAGCAGGCTTTCGGCCAGTGCGCCGGCATCGCGCATGAAGGCGATCTGGTCGTCGTAGGGGCCTTCCGGCCGGTCGCCGGCGCCGATGTCGCGGCGCTGGCCGCCGGTGTTGAAGGCATAGCCCGCGCAGGTGTTGTAGACCGGCACGCTGGGGCGCGCGCCGCCCCCCAGCGCCTGGTAGACGGGCACGCCCTGGCGCTGGCCCGCCAGGTCCCACAGCGCGATGTCGACGGCGCTGGCCGCGCGCACCTCGGTGCCCGAGCCGTGGTAGCCCACGTAGGGCGTGAGCAGGTGGCGCGAGATGCCTTCGATGTGCCGCGCGTCGCGGCCCAGCAGCCAGGGCGCGAGCTCCTCGTGCAGGCAGGTCTCGACCGAGGCGGCGCCGCGGAAGGTCTCGCCCAGGCCGACCAGGCCGTCGCTGGTTTCGATCTCCAGCCAGATCAGGCTGGGCCGGCTGGGCAGGCGGTAGGTGCGCAGGCAGCGGATGTCGGGCATGGGAATGGCTCCGGCAAGGTCAATCGACCGTGATGCGGCGGGTTTCGATCAGGTGCTTCCAGCGCGCGAACTCCCGCGCCTGCAGCGCGCTGAACTCCGCCGGCGTGTTGGCCACGATCTCCAGGCCCTGCTCCGTCAGCCGCTGGGCCACCGCGGGGGCGCGCATCGCGGCGGCCGCCGCGGCCGCGGCCTTCTCGCGCACCGCGGGCGGCAGGCCGCGCGGCGCGGCCAGGCCCTGCCAGGAATAGACCTCCGCGCCCTGGACGCCGGCCTCGGCCAGCGTCGGCGTGTCCGGCAGCACGGGCGAGCGCCGGCTGCCGGTCACCGCGATCGCATGCAGCGTGCCGGCACGGATCTGCTGCAGCACGGCGTTGACGTTCTGGAACGAATAGTCGACCTGGTTGCCCAGCAGGTCGTTGATCGCCGGCGCGCCGCCCTTGTAGGGCACGTGCAGGCCGGAGGTCTGCGTCTGCTGCCAGAACAGTTCGGCCGACAGGTGGTCCGACGCGCCGGTGCCCGAGCTCGCGAAGCTCACCCGGCCGGGGCTGGCCCTGAGTTCGGCCAGCACGTCGGCCACCGTGCGGGCCTTCTTGGCCGGCGCGGCGACGAGCACGTTGGGCGCCTGCACCAGCACGCTCAGGTAGTCGAAATCCTTCAGCGCGTCGTACGGCACGGCCTTCATCAGGTGCGGCGCGATCACGTACGGCGCCAGCGACGCCACCATCAGCGTATAGCCGTCGGGCGCCGCGCGCTTCACCAGGCCGGCCCCCAGCGTGCCGGTGGCGCCGGGCCGGTTGTCGACGACGAAGGGCTGCCCCAGCGAGGCCTGCATCTGCGTCGCCATCGCGCGCGCGGCCGCGTCGGTGGCGCCGCCGGCGGGGAACGGCACGACGACCGTGACCGGCCGTTCCGGCCAGGCGGTCTGGGCGGTGGCGGTGCCGGACAGGGGGATCAGGCAGCAGGCGGCCGCCAGGAACAGCAAGGGTTTCATGGGATGTCTCCGGATCGGGTAGCGCATGTTCGGCGGGCCCGGATCGAGATGTCAAACTTCGCCCACTGTTGTAAGACAACCTGGCGATAATCGCTGACAACCCTCGAACGCTGCCCATGCCCGCGACGCTGCTGACCGACACCGTCTACGAACACGTGCTGGCCCTGATCCGGCGCGACAAGCTGTGCGCCGGCGACCGCCTGCCGGGCGAGCATGCGCTGGCCGAGCGTTTCGGCGTCTCGCGCCCGGTAGTGCGCCAGGCCCTGGCCAGGCTGCGCGCGGAGGGGCGCGTCACCGCCACGCACGGCGCGGGCCATTTCGTCGGCGAGGAGCCGGAGGTCAAGACCATCGACTACGGCCCGATCCAGGGCATCCCCGACGTGCGCGGCTTCCTGGAGTTCCGCTGCATCCTGGAAAGCGAGAGCGCGGCGCTGGCGGCCCGGTCGCGCGACGCCCGGCTGCGCGCGGCCATCACCGCGCGGCGCAAGGCCATGGAGGCGGCGCGGCTGCGCGGCGAGCCGGGCATCGAGGAGGACATCGCCTTCCACGCGGCCATCGCGCGCGCCAGCGAGAACCGCTACCTGATCGTGACGATCGCCGCCCTGACGGAACAGACGCGCATCGCCATCCGCCTGGTGCGCGAACTGTCGCCCCAGCCGATGCTGCACCGCGGACGCGACGTGCGCGACGAGCACCTGCGCATCGACGAAGCCATCGCGGCGCGGGACGCCGACGCCGCGCGGGAGGCGATGACGCAGCACCTGCGCAGCGGCATCGCGCGGCTGTTCCCGCGCCAGGCCTGAGGCGCGCGAGCCCGGCGGACGCTCAGGCCAGGCAGGCGCCGTCGGCCAGCAGCCGGCGCCGCAGCGCGTCGACCGGCACCTGCCGCAGCGCGGCGGCCCGCGGCATCCGCACGGCCAGCGCCGCGGCCGTGCCGGCCGCCTGGCCGACCGCCATCGAGATCGTCATCACGCGGATCGCGGCCAGCGCGCGGTGCGTGGCCGAGATGCCGCGGCCGGCGACGATGGCGTTGTCCAGGCCCTGCGGCAGCAGGCTGCGGTACGGGATCTGGTAGGCGTGGTCGGCGCCGAGCGCGGCGTACTCCAGCTCGCCGCCGGCGGCCGGATGGATGTCGATCGGGTAGGCGCCGGCCGCGATCGCGTCGTCGAAGGCCACGGGCTGCAGCAGCTCCTCGGCCGTCAGCAGGTGCTCGCCCTGCACGCGCCGCGTCTCGCGCACGCCGACCTGCGTGCCAAAGGCCAGCAGCCGGCCGGCCTCGCAGCCCGGCACGGCCGCGCGCAGGTACTGCGCGGCGCGCCAGGCCTGGCGCCGGCCCTCGATCTCGGCCCGGCCCAGCGCCAGCGCGTCGGTCGCGTCGATCGCCAGGCGGCTGATGTTGAACCAGCCGTCGCTGGAGAACGGGTCGCGCGCCGCATGCAGCGCGGCGCGCGCCAGATGGCCCTGGGCGAAGCCCTGCTGCGCCAGGCGGGCGACCTCCCCGGCGGGCAGCGCGTCGAAGCGCGCGAAGTCCACGGGGCCGAAGCGGAACATCATCGTGGCCGGCTGCAGCGCCTCGCCGGCGTCGAGTTCCAGGAACGGCGCGCCGGCCTGGCGCATCGCGTCCATGTCGCCCGAGGCGTCGACGACGACCTGCGGCCGCAGCGTGGCGACGCCGCTCCTGGTCGCCACCTGCACGGATGCGATCCGGCGGCCCTGCCGCTCGACCGCCACCAGCACGGCATGCAGCAGGGGCTGCACGCCGGCCTCGGCCACCATGTCGTCGAGCACCAGCTTGAGCACCTCGGGCGCGTATTCGACACGGTCCATGCGGTGTCCGGTCGACATCACGAAGGCATGGTGCTCGCCGGCGGCACCGTAGCGCCGCAGGCGCTCGACCACCTCCTGCGCCAGGCCGGCGACCACGCGGCGGCCGTTGGCGGTCTGCCAGCTGTTGAACTGGGCGACCGCGCCGGCGGTGGCGTTGCCGCCGAGAAAGCCGTAGCGCTCCAGCAGCAGGACCTGCGCGCCCTGCCGCGCCGCCGCCACGGCCGCCATCGCGCCGGCGACGCCGCCGCCGCAGACCAGGATTTCCGCGTCCATGCCCTACTCCGCCCGGATGCCGCGGGCCTTGACGACGGCGGCGTAGCGCGCGGCCTCGTCCTGCAGGAAGCGCGCCGTGGCCGCGCGGTCCAGCACGAAGGGCGCGACGTTCGTGGCGGCGAAGCGGCGCTTGACGGTCTGCGACGCCAGCGCCTGCGCCAGCAGGCCTTCGAGCCGGGCCAGGCCCTCGGCCGGGATGCTCCCCCGGGGCGCCAGCAGCGCGGCCCAGCCCTGCACCTCCAGCGCCGGCTGGCCCAGCGCCCGCACGGTCGGCACGCCCGGCAGCTCCGGCACCGGCTGCGGCGAGGACACCGCCAGCGCGCGCAGCCGACCCGACTGGATGTGCGGCGCCACGCTCGGCAGGTTCAGGAAGCCGAAGTCGATCAGGCCGCTGATCATCTCGGGCAGCAGCGCGCTCTCGCCCTTGTAGGCGACCGGCGTGACGGCGATGCCGGCCTGGCCCGCGAAGATCTCGGACGCGATGTGCGCCAGCGTGCCGTTGCCGCTGTTGCCGGCCGTCAGCGGGCCGGCGCGGCGCTTGCCCAGGGCCACCAAGTCCGCCATGGACCTGGCGGCCGAGCCGGCCGGCACCACCAGCACCAGCGGCTGCGAGGACACCATGCCGACGGCCTCGAAGTCGCGCGCCGGGTCGTAGCCGATCTGCGGATTCAGCAAGGGGTTGATCACCATGCTGTTGCTGGCCATCAGCAGCGTGTGGCCGTCCTTGCTCTGCGCCGCCGCGGCCACGCCGATCGCGCTGCCGGCGCCGGGCTTGTTCTCGACGATCACGGCTTGGCCCAGCCCCTGGCCCAGCAGCTCCGCGAGCACGCGCGCCGAAGCGTCCGCCCCGCCGCCGGGCGCGAACGGCACGATGATGCGCACGGCCTTGCCCGGCCATGCGCCGGCCGCCTGGCCGCGGGGATGGTGCAGCGCCAGGCCGGCAGCGGCCAGCAGGCCGAGGACGGCGCGGCGGTTCGACGGGAAATCCATGCAGCGTGTCTCCTGGGAATCGATGCGCCGATCATCGGCCGCCGCGCGCGGAACGCCCAATACCAAGACGCGCGCGGCCCATAACATCGCGTTATCCGACAGCCCCCAAGCCGTGCCATGAACCTGCGCCAGATCGAAATCTTCCGCGCCGTGATGCTCGCCGGCTCGGTGACCGACGCGGCCCGCATGCTGCACGTGTCCCAGCCCGGCGTCAGCCGCATGCTGAGCCACATCGAGCTGCAGCTGGGCATGCGCCTGTTCGAGCGCGGCCGCGGGCGGCTGCGCCCCACGCCCGAGGCGCAGGCGCTGTACGCGGAGGTCGAGAACGTCTACCGCGGCGTGCGCCGCATCGAGGACCGCGCACGCGAGCTGAGCGCCGGCGGCGGCCTCACGCTGCGCGTGCTGGCCAGCCCGTCCACCGCGCTGGAAGTCGTGCCGCGCGCGGTCGCCGGGCTGGCGGCCGCCTACCCGACGGCACGCGTCTACATGGAGACGCAGCTGGTGCGCGAGATGGTGGGCCAGTTGGTGCGCCACGAGGCCGACATCGCCATCTCCACGCTGCCGATCGACCATGCGCTGCTGGCGAGCGAACCGGTCGGCAGCTGGACGCTGGCCTGCGTGTTCGGCGCCGGCCATGCGTTCGCGGCGCGCCGCAGCGTGCGGCTGCGCGAGGTGATGGCCGAGCGCCTGATCGCGTTCAGCGCCGACACGCCGCAGGGCCGGCTGATCGACGACTGGTGGCGCGAGAACGGCCTGGCGCCCGCGTCGCAGATCGAGGTGCGCTCCGGGCAGGCCGCCTGCGCGCTGGTGGCCTGCGGCGCCGGCGTGGCCGTGGTGGACGACCTGACGGCCCGCGCCTGGGCCGGCGAGCGGCTCGGCTTCGCGCCGCTGGCCAGGCCGCCGTCGTTCGGCGCGTTCGCGGTCACGCTCGCCAGCGCGCCGCGCTCGCGGCTGGCGAACGACTTCGTCGCGCGGGTCAAGGGCGCGTTCAGGGCGGTGCGCGCCGCCGCATAGGCCACGCCCTCACGGCCGCTTGCCGAATTCCGCGGTCTCCGTGGTCCAGCGCAGCGCCTGCGCGCTCAGGCTGAAGCCCAGCCCCGGCCGGTCGGAGACGTGCATGCGGCCGTCCTTGAGCTGCATCTGCTCGTTGAACAGCGGGCCCAGCCACTCGAAGTGCTCCAGCCAGGGCTCGATGCCGTAGGCCGCGGCCAGGTGCAGGTGGATCTCCATCGCGAAGTGCGGCGCCAGCTTGCGCTGCCTGAACTCGCCGAGCGCCATGATCTTCAGGAACGGCGTGATGCCGCCCACGCGCGGCGCGTCGGGCTGGATGAAGTCGGTGCCGGCCATGATCAGCTGCGCGTGTTCGTCGAAGCAGGTCAGCATCTCGCCGGTGGCGATCGCGGTGTCGAAGCGCTCGGCCAGCAGGCCGTGGCCCTCGAAGTCGTGCGCGTCCAGCGGCTCCTCGATCCAGGTCAGGTCCAAGGCCTCGAACGCGCGGCAGGCGCGCGTGGCCTTCTGGCGGTCCCACTGCTGGTTGGCGTCCACCATCAGCGGGAAGCCGTCGCCGAGCAGCTTGCGCACGGCGCCCACGCGCGCGATGTCGATCGACAGGTCGGGCTGGCCGACCTTGAGCTTGATGCCGCCGATGCCACTCTCGCGCGAGATCTCCACGTTCCTGAGCACCTGGTCCAGCGGCGTGTGCAGGTAGCCGCCCGAGGTGTTGTAGCACTGCACGGAGTCGCGCTGCGCGCCGAGCAGCTTGGCCAGCGGCAGGCCGGCGCGCTTGGCCTTCAGGTCCCACAGCGCGATGTCGAACGGCGCGATGGCCTGCGTGGTCAGGCCGCTGCGGCCCATGCTGGCGCCGGCCCACAACAGCCGGGTGAACAGGCGCGGGATGTCGTTGGGGTCCTCGCCCAGCAGGTTGGGCGCCAGTTCCTTGGCGTGCGCGTACATGCCGGGGCCGCCGGCGCGCTTGCTGTAGCCGAAGCCGATGCCCTCGTGGCCGTCGCGCGTGCGGATCTCGGCGAAGACGAAGGCGATCTCGGTCAGCGGCTTCTGCCGGCCGGTCAGCACCTTGGCGTCGCTGACCGGCGTGGCCAGCGGCAGGAAGGTCAGCGAGAGCTTGATCCATTCGATGCGGTCGCCGGTCTCGGCGGCGGTGCGCGCATCGGCGGCGGCCCGGGCGTAGGAAACGATGTTGGATTCGACGGCTTGCATGGCGAGGAGGCTTTCAGGAACGAGGGGGACGGACGGGGCGGGGCTCATTCGGACTTCAGGCCGGCGCTCTGGATCACCTGGGTCCAGCGCGCGACCTCGGACTGCACGAAGGCCGTGAACGCCTCGCGGCGCGAGGCCACCACGACGAAGCCGCTGGCCTCGAGCTTGGCGCGCACGGCCGGCTCGCCGAAGGCGCGGACCATGGCGGCCTCCAGCTTGTCCACGACGGGCTGCGGCGTGCCCCGGGGCGCGGACAGGCCGGTCCACGACACGGCGGTGAAGCCCGGGTAGCCGGACTCGGCCACGGTCGGCACGTCGGGGTACAGCGGATTGCGCTCGGCGCTGGTCACGGCGAGCGCGCGCAGCTTGCCGGCCTTCACGAAGGGCAGCACCACGTCCTGGTTGGTGAACATGCCGGGAATCTGGTTGGCGACCACGTCGTTCAGCGCCGGCGCCCCGCCCTTGTACGGGATGCCGACCATGTCCAGCCCGGCGGTCTGCTTGAGATACTCCGTGGTCAGGTGGCCCGAGGAGGCGGTGACCTGCCCGTAGCTGAACTTGCCCGGATGGGCCTTGACCCAGGCGACGAACTCCTGGAAGGTCTTCGCCGGGAAGCCCGGGTGCACGACCAGCACGTTGGGGCCGGCCGCCAGCTGCGAGATGTGCACGAAGTCGGCCTCGGTGTAGCCGGGCCTGGGCGAGGCGAAGCCGTGGATCACCGCATTGCTGCCGATGCCCGACAGCAGCAGCGTGTAGCCGTCGGGCGCGGCCTTGGCGACCAGGTCGGTGCCGATGGCGCCCCCGGCGCCGCCGCGGTTGTCCACGACGACCGGCTGTCCGATCTGCCTGCCGACCTCCTCCGCGATGATGCGGCCCATCAGGTCGCTGGTGCCGCCGGCCGGGAACGGCACGACGAGCTTGACCGGGCGGTTCGGGTAGTCGGCCTGGGCCAGCGCCGGGCCGGCCAGCGCGAGCGCCAGCGCGGCGCACAGCAGGGAACGCTTGGTGGGCATGGAATGTCTCCGGGAATGAATGAAAGCGCTTCCATTCTTGGCCGGCCAGTCCGCGCCGGACAAGGCGGCGCAGCGCGGCACACGGTGGCGGCGGCACGGGATTCCCGTCATCTGGGACGAAACGGCGGGTTG
The DNA here is from genome assembly GCF_047601025.1 of Pseudorhodoferax sp. NCBI lineage: Bacteria > Pseudomonadati > Pseudomonadota > Betaproteobacteria > Burkholderiales > Comamonadaceae > Pseudorhodoferax > Pseudorhodoferax sp. Next base: position 2,399,942 of record NZ_JASGJZ010000001.1, on the reverse strand, counting down.
CCGCCGCACGATGAAAACGCTTCCATCGCGCGGCTATCATGCCGGCGTGACCCGCCCTGCCGCCGCCCCCCGCATGAGCGACGTCGCCCGGCTCGCCGGCGTGTCGCTGGTCACGGTCTCGCGCGTGATCAACGCGCCCGACCGCGTGAAGCCGGACACGCTGCGCGCCGTGCGCGACGCGATCGAGCGGCTCGGCTACGTGCCCAACCTGATGGCCGGCGGCCTGGCCGCGCGGCGCTCGCGCATCGTCGCGGCCATCGTGCCGACGATCTCCAACCTGGTGTTCTCCGAGACCATCGAGGCGCTCTCGCGCACGCTGGCCGGTGGCGGCTACCAGCTGCTGCTGGGCCAGAGCGGCTACCACCCCGCCGAGGAAGAGGCGCTGGCGGGCGCCTTCCTCGGCCGCCGCGTGGACGGCCTGGTGCTGACCGGCCAGGGCCAGCCCTCCGCGCTGCAGCACCGGCTGCGCCGCGCCGGCCTGCCGGTGGTGCAGACCTGGGAGCTGGGCGGCCAGGCCATCGACATGCAGGTGGGCTTCTCGAACCAGGCGGCCGGGCGTGCGGCGGCCGAGCACCTGCTGGCGCGCGGCCACCGCGCGCTGGCCTTCATCGGCGCGCAGGAGACGCGCTCGCAGCAGCGGCTGGCGGGGTTTCGCGCCGCGGCGGCGGCGCACGGCGGCGCCGAGGTCGTGGCCGAGCTGGTCCGCCCGCCGGCGCTGGTGGACGACGCCGGGCCGCGGCTGGCGCAGATCGTCGCGCAGCGGCCGGCGGTCACGGCAGTGTTCTGCAACAACGACCTGCTGGCCGCCGGCGCGCTGTTCGAATGCCGCCAGCGCGGCTGGGACGTGCCGGGCCGCATGGCCGTGATGGGTTTCGGCGACCTGGCGATCGCGCGCGCGGCCTCGCCCAGGCTGTCGACGGTGCAGATCCGGCGCGCCGAGATCGGCGAGCGCGCCGGCCGGATGCTACTGGCCCGGCTGGCCGGCGAGCCGGTGGAGGCGCGCACCGTGGACATCGGTTTCGACGTCATCGCCCGGGCCAGCACCTGAGCCTGCGGCCGGCCTACCATCGCCGCCATCATGCACAGCCCCGACGACCACACCTACCTGCGCCGCGCGTTCGCGGCGGCGCGCACCGCCCGCGCCGCCGGCGACAGGCCGTTCGGCGCCGTGCTGGTCCGCGACGGCCAGGCGGCCTGGACCGCGCGCAACCGCCAGAACACCGCCGGCGACCCGAGCGCGCACGCCGAGCTCGTGCTGCTGCGCGAGGCCTGCGCGGCCGTCGGCGCCGGCGCGCTGCGCGGCGCCACCGTCTACGCCAGCGGCGAACCCTGCGCGATGTGCGCCGGCGCGCTGTTCTGGGCCGGCGTCGCGCGCATCGTCTACGGCGCGCCCACGCCGGAGATCGAGGCGCGCCTGGGCGGCCCGCGGCTGGGCCTGCGCTGCGCCGACGTGCTGGCCGGCGCGCAGCCGCCGGTCGCGGTCGAAGGCCCCGTGCTGCCGGACAAAGCGCTGGCCGCGCTGCAGTCGTCGTAGAGGTGGCGCGGCGGCGTCAGCGCCCCACGAACAGGAAGGCCACGGCGGCCATGATGCAGCCAAAGGCCGCCAGGTGCCGCCAGTGCAGCGGCTCGCCCAGCACCAGCACCATGAACACGCCGAACACGATCAGCGCGATGGCCTCCTGCGCGACCTTGAGCTGCCCGGCGCTCCAGCCGGCCTGGTAGCCGATGCGGTTGGCCGGCACCGCCAGGCAGTATTCGACGAAGGCGATCGCCCAGCTGATCAGGATCACCAGCATCAGCGGCTTGTGCGCGCCGCCCTTGAGGTGCCAGTACCAGGCGGTGGTCATGAAGACGTTGGACAGCGTGAGCAGCAGCAGGGTTTGCATGGAAGCGTGGCGTCGAACTGGGTGGGAACGGCAGACCATGACACGGCGGCGGAATCCGCGACAGGCAGCCGACGGCGACAACGACGTCCGGCCCAGGTCCGCAGCACCGCAGAACCGCCCGCCAGGTACCGCCGGTCGGTACCGGCGCGGCCCGCGTCAGACGTTGATCACACGTTTATACGTTTAAACGTTGATCGGGCGCCTGAAGGCCCATGAACACTAGGTTTCGCGAGGAAGTTCATGACACGGCCTTTGCGGAAATCGTTGGAAGTACCCCCAGTTGTACCCCCAGAGGGGGTACGGGGATCATAGACCGAGCACAGAGGCGACTCCACTGTGCCCGCTCCCTCAACAAACCGGATGCACGCAGATCGTATTGTTGCCTGACGGACAAGGGGGTCTGCGATGAGATGCGAGGCACCGGGCCGTTCTGGCCCATACCTCGGAGACCTCTCATGGCTGCCCATCCTACCCACCACAACCCGCACGGGCATGACGCCTCGTTCACCACGCCAACTGCGCTCATGCTCGATACCCGGCTCACGCCACTGGAGCGCAATGGCTGGCAGGTGCTGCGCATGCTGCGTGCGCCGGACGGCACCAGCCCCTTGGCGAACCTGGGGCAATTGCGCCGCTATCTCACCTCGACGCCGCTGGGGCAGCGTGCCGGCTACGAGACGGCTTGGCGCGTCCTGGTCGTTCTGCGGCTGACCGGCTGGATCAGCCTGTTGGGACAGCAAAGCGACCCCATGACCGGGCATGTCCTGAGCGAGCTGTATCAGGTTCATGAGCAAGCGTTGAGCTTCACGCAAGCCTGCGCGCTCGATGCCAGCTTGCCGCAGCTTCTACGCGAGTCCGTGAACCACACAAACAACCTGGTTGATCGCGTCGCCGTGCATATCCAGCAGACGTTGGAACAAGCGCCGACGTCAGTCAATAACCACGAACACCCCCGCAATGACGATGAGCCACCCACGCCACCCAACCGCACGGATTTGCATCAGGCACCGGCGCCCTCACCCGTCGCAGTAGCCCGCAGCACCAACGGTCTGCAGCAGACCGGCCATGCCTGTCAGACAACACCTGAGCCAGCCAGTACGTATACGACGTATTTGTATAAAAAAGAACGTACGTACCGCACGCACGCGCGTGAAGAGCCAAGTGCAGCGGCGCCGGTGTCCTTGCCGCCTTGCTTGCGCAGTGCCAAGCCTGATCAGCAGAAAGACGCTCTGGTGGCCCTGCGTCGGCTGCCGCCTCAACATCGGCAGGAAGTGCTGGACGAGTTGCAAGCGCGCAGTCAGAACGGCACCGTGCGCAATGTCGTCGCCTATTTCTTTGGCCTGATCAAGCGGGTGCTTGCCGGCGAGTTTCGCTTGTGGGCAGGACGCAGGAAGACGCAGCCAGCCGACCATCCACAGCAGGCCGCGCCGTCCACTGTGCAGAGCGTCCAGTCTGCGCAGCCACGCCACGCACCCGTCTCGCAACCAGCCTCACGCGAAACCGCTCTCGCCTATATCGCCCATATTCGCAAGACGCTGAACATGCCGGTGAACGCCGGAGAGCTTGCCGCGCAGGCAATGGGGGCCAAGGGGTGGCAACCTGGATCAGCCTGATGCAGGGTCAGCTTCGTGCTCCTTCTTGGCATGACGAAGGAATGCGCGTTCATGTGACCGACCGCTATGCAGCGGTTGCGGTCATCGGCGATTAGTCGTTAAGTTCACGCTGCCCGACATAAAGCAGTCGCTAGCGCAGTTGATAGGCTGCTGATGCAATGGCGCCGCGAGCATTTGACTTTGAAGGCTGAGGACGACGACCTCGCGCCGGTGGCGTTGTGAAGCGGTTCATCTCGCTGCGACAGGTCAAGCCGAGCTTTGCTTACATATGGCAATATCTCCTAAAGATGCGAAGAGCGTCAGGGAGCTTGAGGATGCAAATCATCCAGGACATTGGCGGTTGGCTCGCACAGCAGCCACCGTGGCTTAGCGACTGTGCCCGCAGGCTGCTTCAGCAGGGGACGTTGGGCTTAGGCGACAAGGAAGACTTGGTTGCACTGATCAAGGTGCACCATGGCTTCAAAGACCCGAAAGGCCGCCAACCCGCGCCGCTCGACCCGGCACAGATTCCGGCCGCAGCGCAAGAAGGTCTCGACGTCAGCCTTCGTGCGCTAAGAGACCCGCAAAGTCTCAACGCCATTGACCCCCAGCAGAGCCTTACCTTCGTGGCGGATGGGCTCACCGTTGTCTATGGTTACAACGGCGTCGGAAAGTCCGGCTACGCGCGAGCGCTCAAGAAAGCATGTCGAGCCCGGAACGTTGAGGACATTCTTCCCAACGTGTACGTGCAGGGCCAAGGGGACGCCGCGGCGAGCGCAACTATCGACTGGCTGGAAGGCAGCGAGGAAAAATCCGACGGCTGGGCGGCGAACAAGGCGTCGCCGCCGGCGCTGTCTCAAATCTCCGTGTTCGATGCGCATTGCGCCAGGGTGTTCGTCGATAGCCAAGCCAAGGTGCTGTTCGTCCCAGGCGGCCTTGAGGTGATGCATGGCCTGGCCGAGGCGATGAAGACCACCCAAGACCAACTCGAGCTGGAGCGGGCGGCAGGCCGCTTTGACCTCAACCAGCTGGCAACCTTGGTTGGGGAACACGTGGTGGGCCGTGAGATTGCCAAGCTCAGTCGGCAGAGCAAGCTCCAGGAATTTGAGGCGTTGGCGAAGCTCTCGGAGCAGGAGGCGCTTGACTTGGCGGCCCTGCGCAAGCTGTTCAGCGACCAGGACCCAGCCAGGCAGGCCGCCAGTATTCGGCGCTTGCTCACGCGCATGTCCACTCTGACAGGCGAGCTCACCCAACGCACGGCCCCTCTGCAGGACGATGCCATCGAACAGCTGCGGCAGGCCCTTGTCGCGCTGGTCGCAGCCGAGGCTGCCTCGAAGTTGGCCGCCGAGAAATTGCAGGCTGACGGAGCACAAGTCACAGGAACCGGCTCGGAACCCTGGGAAGTATTGCTGCGCAGTGCGATGGACTTTGTGACCAAAGCAGCGTACCCCGGCAGTCCGTTCCCCGGGCCGGAAGACGGTGCCCACTGTGTTCTCTGTCAGCAGCCACTGAGTGACGAGGCTGCTGCGCGGTTGAAGTCTTTCGTCGAGTTCCTTGAGAACGACGCCCAACGGAAGTTCAAAGAACAGCGCGATACGGCTGGGCGGCTGTACTTGGCCATCAAGACGCTGAACTTCGGAACCTTCCCATCGGACACAGCGCTGCTAGAGGAACTCGCTGAGACGCAGCCGGACCTCGTGGCTGGGGTGAAAGCATTCGCGCAGGCGCTGCAGGCCCGCAAGGCCCGGGTAGAGGCGATGGCGCCTGAGCGCAGGCTCGACCCGCTTGAAGCGCTGCCGGAGGCCCCGTTCGCCGCCATAGAGGCGTGGGTCAAAGCGAGGACCACAGAGGCGGACACGCTCGAGAAGGCGATGCCCCCCGAGGAGCGAGCGGCCAAGCTCAAGCTCCTCGCTGACTTGGACGCCAGGGAGCGGCTCGGCCCGTTGTTACCAAAGGTCTTCGAGGCCATCGTGTGGCATAAGCGGGAACATGCATTTGGTGAGGCCATCAAGAGCTGCGGAACCACCGCGGTGACGCGCAAGACGACCGAGCTCTACGACGCCCACGTCACCGAAGAGCTGAGGACTGCGTTCGCGAAGGAACTGGAAACGTTAGGTATCCGTGGCCAGCCCGTCACTTTGGAGATGACAGGTCAGAAGGGCGCTCGGGTCCAGCAGCTCAAGCTTGAAACCATGCCTCGTTTCGCGAAAGCCAAGTTGTCTGCCGTCCTCAGCGAGGGTGAGCAACGCGTCGTGGCTCTGGCCCTCTTCCTCGCGGAGATTGGCATGGAACCGGGGCGCTCGGGCCTAATCTTCGACGACCCGGTCTCGTCTCTCGACCACCTTCGGCGCGAGCGAATTGCCAGGCGGTTGGTGCTCGAAGCAAAGAAGCGCCAGGTCATCGTCTTCACGCATGACCTTGCCTTCGCACTGGCGCTCACCGATTTTGCTGAGGACCAGGGCGTGAAGTTCGCGCATCGCCACTTGGCGGCGACGATGAAGCGCAAGGGCTTGTGTTCAGACGACTTGCCGTTCGAAGGCAAGAAGCTCAAGAACCGCGTCGGCGACCTTCGTGCAATGGCGACAAACGCCAAGAAACTCCTGGAGATGGATGGGAACGTCGAGGGCTACAACGACTTGGTTCGCAACGGCTATCGTCGGTTGCGCGACACCTGGGAGCAGTTGGTCGAGGACGTGCTTCTGCAGAGCACGGTCCGACGCTATCGGGTCTCTGTGGAGACAACGCGGCTGAAGTCAGTGTCGGTGGACGACACCGATGCCAGCGCCGTCTACAACGGGATGACGCGCTGCTCGAAGTTCACCCATGAAGGCGGCGCAGAAGCGCCCCCGGCGCTGCCTGACCCGGCCGAATTCGCCGCTGACGTCGAGGAGCTTGCCGCCTATGCCAAGACGGTGGAAGACCGAGCGAAAGCGACCGAGGCGCGGCGCAAGCTGGCAGGCCTTGGGGCCTAGTACTTCTCGAACGCCTGGTACTCGTCGGAGTATTCATCAACGTGAACTCAGGGTTTTGGAGTTGTTCTGCGTGCCGCTCTCAAACCCAGAAAGCCCATTTTTGGTCGTACATGAGCCAAGCGTGCGCGTCTACTAACTCCTTAACGTAAGCGTCGCGCTGCAGCTATTGGTACTCGGCCGCGACCGTGTACGAATTCTGCTTGACTCGAAAGGGGCGACTAGCCCTACCGTCGCTCCTCGGGAAGCGCGCGCAATTTTTCCACGATGTCGGCGATGTGCTTCGGGTACTCGCCATTGAAGTACTCGAACATCAGCGGATTTGCAGCAAAGAAGTGCGATGACAACTCGACCCAGTCCTTCGTAGTGATCGCGCCGTTCAGTTTGAAGACCTTTTTGGACATCGGCTTCACGTGCCGGGTGTCCTTGTAGGTCATGTTGAAGTCGCTGTCGCGGCGTGCAAAGTACTCCGCCGAGGCCAGATATTGAATGGCGCCGTCAAAATGCCCGAACACGCCTTTTGTCAGATCGAATTCAGCATGCAGGTAGCGAGCCGGATGATGCGGGATGCCTTGGATTGAGATCAAGACAGATTCATCCTTAAGCTCCAAAGCTTGGAAAGTCTTGATGTCACCGGATTGCGCCCATTTGATGTCGACACAGTAGGCGCTCGCAAAAAACATCCCCACGCGAACTTGGCTCAAGTCGCTCGGTGGCCTGAGTTTCATGTTTCCAAGCGCGATCGACGCAATGTCGTCATTGAACGGCGGTCCGTACCAAGTGTCGAATTCACCATACCCCATCCCATCTAGGTCAACACGCACCCTGTCTTCGTCGAGCGCCACTGACTTATCAAGACCCGGCGATTTCAAAGACCAGAAGAGGTCAATGAACCGCGGTGCCCAGTTTGCCTGCGGGTGCATCTGCCGGCGGAAGCTGGGATGCGCCATGGCGATGAAGTCCGGGCTTTCGAGACAGCCTTCGGAACGCCCTGGACAGAGAACTCCAGCGAGCTCAGTCCAGCTGTAGAGCCCATCCCGTCTATTGGGTTGAACGTCCAGCAGCGAGCGCAATACCCCAGGCGCAGACGCTGTCACGCCAAGAGGTGGCGAATAGTTGAAGGCTGCGTCTGAGAGCTGAACACCGCGCGTACCAGCATAAGCCTTAAATTCCTGGATTCGCGTCGATGCGGAACGCAGCACCTCCTGCTCTATCTCCCGCATATGCGCTTGGTGCTGGGCAAGCATCTCTTGGTAGTCGCTCTCTGCCATGCACACTCCTCAGTCTCTAGCAAATATCGCCAGGCCGAGGCCGTAGCGTTCAGTTGAACGTAAAGGCCTTCTCGCCCACGGTGATGACCGTCTTCATCCCACCGGAGATCATCTCAGCCACGAGGTTTCCCGGCATCCGCACCGTGGCTGGAATCAGGCAGGCGTAGACGTCGACACCGCCATAAAAACACAGCCGGTAGGCGATGAGCCCATGTTCGTCGACAGGAAATCGCTGGTAGTAAAACACCTCGGGATTGCCGCCGGTTCGAGGCATTGAATCCGCCTCATACCGGTAACGTGCCTCGATGAGCTTCTGCCACGTTTGGGTGTGCCCCGGTTCGTACTTAATGAATCCTGGAATCAGCCGCACTTCCCCTTCGAAGCGGTGGCCGAAGTCATGAAAGTAGAGCCCGCGCAGCACGTGTTCGAAGCCTCTGTACAGCCTCGTAAAGTCCGGCGTGCCCCAGATCACATCTATGAAAAGGTTGCCTTCGAGCACCAGTCGCTCGATGCGTTTGGGCTTAAGCACCGTGCTATTGAGCACCCTGTACGAACTGCGTCGAAGAGCCCGGTCTACCTTGCCAGTCCAGTGCCGGTAGCCGATAGAGTTGTTGCCGACGATGCCGGCCAGGCTCATCATCAGGAACTCGTCGTCGCAGGACTTGGCGGCGTTGTGGGCGGCACAGGACGGAACTGTGATCAGTTCCTTGCGCAGGTTCAGACCCCCAATGTCCTTCGATTCGGGGAACAGGCATCTGGGCGGGACATGCTCACGCGAGACCGCCAGAGCGGAACACATGTAGCAAGTTTCCTCGAGCTGCCGATCATTCGCCATGGTGGCGAAATTATCCTGCAGCGATCGCAGTGCTTCGACCCGCTCCATGGCCCCTCTTGTTAATTTCCATTTAGAGTGACATGAGCCCCCCGGTAGCTCTGCATCCCGGTTTGAATATTCGCCTGATCTCGAGAAGATGTGCTGGTCAAAGTCAGCTTTTCACTTCTGTAGCTCCTCGACCGGAAAATTCGACCGGCAGCAGCCAGCCTGAAGCCGCCACATGATCTGCTGCAGTGCAGAGCACCCCCTTCACTTGGGCACGACCCTATGACAGGGCCGTCACTGCCCACCGCAGTGACGGTCCCACACACCCCAGCAACAATACGGGCGCGGACGGGTTCCTATTGTGTGCGGCATGCATGATGATGCCCGCTCTACACTGACCGAACAGTTGCCAAGACCGGTGGGCTTCATACACCGGCATCCCCACGACGCAGGTTTCTGCAAGCGTCGGCCCTCAAGGGCGGAACCACTTCCAGGCGTGCTCAGGCTCACTTGCACGCAGTTCCCTACCCACGGGACAGAGCCTTCTTCGTCCGCTCACACCCGTCCCTGCCCCGGCGCACTCTCCCCAGTGGCTTCCGTCTGCGCGTCCTGCGCGGGATGGCAGCCGCTCTCGCTCCACTCACTTCCATCAAGGAGGACTCATCCACGCATATTGCTCTTCATCTTGCTTGCCCTCCGTCCAGCCTTCCAGCAGGAAGCAAGACGGATGCCTCATTCGAGGCCCTGGTGTCCCCTGAACACCATGCCCTTGCCCTCACGGGATCTCGCCTGGCGAGTTGGCACCAACACTAACCAATGACTTTCAGGACAACGCGGCAGTAACACCCACCGGCAACGCATCGCCATGAGACGAATGATGGACGATCTGACTTATACCCTGCGACAGCTTTGCCACCGCAACCGTGACGGCAGCCACACGACGCAGGCAGACCGCATGCGTTCGCTGACACTGGTGGCCCGCCAGTTGCGCGAGACGGGATTCCGGCAGATGACGGCGTCGTCGCTCAAGGGTAGGCACATCCAGGCCTTGCTGGATCGCTGGCAAAGCGAAGGGCTGTCACCTGGCACCATCAAAAACCGTCTCTCCCATCTGCGCTGGTGGGCCGAGAAGACCGGGAAGTCCGGCGTCCTTCCAGCAGACAACACGCAACTTGGCGTGGTCGAGCGCCGGTATGTGACCAACATCAGCAAGGCCCGCGAGTTGGGGGCAGGGCTTGATCAGGTCACCGATACCCATGTCCGCATGAGCTTGCAACTGCAAGCCGCGTTCGGGCTCCGCCGAGAAGAGTCCATCAAGTTCCAGCCCAGCTATGCCGACCGGGGCGATCATCTGGCCCTCAAGGGGTCTTGGACGAAGGGCGGGAAGGCTAGAACCGTGCCAATCACCACGCCCGAGCAGCGCGAGGTGCTCCAGGCCGCACACCGTCTGGCGGGAGCGGGGTCATTGATCCCGGCGAGCAGAAGCTATATCCAGCAGCGGCATGTCTATGACGGTCAGTGCAAGGCGGCAGGCCTGAGCAACATGCACGGACTACGCCACCAGTACGCACAAGCCCGATATGAAGCGCTGACGGGCTGGAAGGCGCCAGTGGTGGGCGGGCCTTTGGCCGCAGCGCTGGCGCCCGCGCAACAAGTACGGGACGCCCATGTACGCCAACAAATCAGCTTGGAATTGGGCCACGAAAGGCGAGAGATCACCTCTGTCTATCTTGGCAGGTAGGAACTTGAGCTATTGCAGAACAGCAGAGCCCACCTGGCACTTTGGCTATAGGTGATTGAACAGCCACCGGGCCAGCACATCAGCGGCGTGGTGCCGGCAGCCCGGTTTCTTGGAACATGGGCCACCAGCGCCGTTTGGCGCGATAGCCTTCTCGAGCGCGACAGCCAGGGTGCCGGCTGATCCCTCCGCGCGTCGGGGATAATGCGAGTCATTCCCATTCTTTTAAGCGCGAGGCCAATGTCGCCTTGCCGCCGCATCCAGCGGCCTGGGGAATGCTTCGTTTCCATTGGGCCTTCGCCTATCCGTGCTCGAACGCTACTACCGCGAACTGCTGAACTTCTGCATGCGCAAGGTGCGAGACCGCGATACCGCGGCCGACCTGGCGCAGGAAAGTTATGCGCGCGTGCTCTCCATGCAGCAGGCCGGGCAAGCCATTCGGGAACCCGCGGCCCTGCTCAAGCAGGTAGCCGTGCACACCAAGATCGACATGGACCGCCGTGCCGCCGTCCGCGAGCACGACGACATCGACGCCCTGGGCGAGGCCGAGCACCCCGCCGCTCCCCAACACCTCCAGCCTGAAGAGGCTTACGCCTCGTCTCAGACCGTCCAGGCTTACCTCGACACCATCGAAGCGCTGCCACCCCGGTGCCGCGAGGCATTCGCCATGTACCTTTTCGACGAATTGCCCAACAAGGAGATCGCCGAACGCATGGGCGTATCGCTGAGCCTGGTGGATCGGTACATCAAGCGCGGCAAACTCGCCTGCATGGCCCGCAGGGAGGCGCTTCGCAATGGCGAATGAAAAATTGCCCCCACGCTCCGCGGCTGCGCCTGCTGCGCTGCCCCCCGAGGGGGCTTTTTCATCTTGGGGCGGCCCGGCGATGAAAAATGGCCGTTGTCAAGCCCCCAGCAGGATTTGACGGCGCCAAAAAGGCTTTTGGAGACAAACAGTTAGCGACGGCTGCGGTCGATTCTCGCAGAAGGCGCTTGTTCGCCAGGAGCCACATGGGAGCGTTGCCAGGGCAAGCCAAGGCAAGGCAAGCAGGAACGGCCGCTATCGCCAAAGTGGATGGCCTTCCCAGCCAGCCGGAAAACCCATGTCGGCCAGTGACAAGCCCGGCGCTGCCGGAAATCCATCGAGCAGTTGGCGCAGCCGCGCCGGCCAGCTCGAATTCGGGCTGACCACGCGCATCATGTGCAGCAGGATGCACAGCATCACGAACAGCCGTGACGCCACGGCGGGCTGGCCGATCACGGGATCGAAAGCCGGCACCGCCCCTGCACGCGGTAGCTTCGGCTGATCCACCAGGTTCTTGTTCCACAGGCGGCTGTGGTGCGCGGCCACGTTACGCACGAAATTCAGCGCCCGCAGCCAGCTTTGCAGAAGCTGGCCATCGGGTAGGCCGTAGCGCGCAGCGATCGCGTCCTTGTCCGCAACCTGCATGCCTTGGTAGAAGGTGGACAACATGCCGAACTCCCACAGCTCGACCGCCACCCAGAGCGGAAAAGGCTCGCCGTACTTCTGCTGGTAGTGCCGCACGAAATCCTCCCGCGAGCGCGCCACCATCTGCTGGTGCTTGTCCAGCCAGTTCTGATAGGCCGTGCGGCCCGTCGCATTGACCTTCTTGGTGAAATTCCCATGCAGCAGGGCCGGGTTCATGTGGGCGAAGGGATCGCGCCGGCCCAGGCGGTAGGACACATCCACCCGCAAAGCCACTTCGATGCGCTCGACGGCATCAAGCACCAGCAGACGAAGGCGCTTGTCGAAGACGTAAAGCGCCAGCACCTGCTCGAAGGTGCTTCCTGGGCGGAACGCATCCGCACGCTGCACGGTGATCTGCGACGAACCGGCCGCTTGCGACAGCACGGTCTGGCGCAGCGGATACCAGTAGGCACTCAGCCGGTAGTAGCCGATGCGCCGCAGGCACGCCAGCGCCGCAGCTTCGTCGGTGACACCCAAGCCCCGGCCCTTCAGAAGGGCCAGTTGCTGCTCGAAGGTGAGATAGGGCTTGTTGTACGTGGACATGGCCGGCACAAAAGAAAACCCACCCGTACATCTTTCGACGCAGAGGGGTGGGCCGTGTTGGGAGTGAGTTTAACCGTTTCCGGCAGATGGCTCAAGCTGCGCTGGCCGCTTGACGCGGCCAGGCAACGGCCCCGTGGCTTCTGTCGCTGGGCTGCGCAGCTTTCTGAAACCCCGGTCTCCCGCCTTGAACGCCTCCAGCATGTACGGGATCAACGTCACGGCATCGACCGCCTCGCCGTAGGTCTGCGCGTGCAGCGCGGCGTAGCGGTCGAGGTCAGCCCGCAGGCTCGCCGGGCACGCGAAGGTCAGCTTCGTGGATTCCACGCGCGGCAGCGGGCCGAGGTGGAGTTTCTTCGGCGTGCTCATCGCGTCCTCCCAAGCTGATAGAACATCGGCTGGTAGGGGCGAAGCTGTAGGTCGTGGACCACGATCAGCCGAACCGGCAGCCCTGGCCGCGCCGTCAGCGTCGGCTGGATGTTCATGTTGCGCCGGGTCAGTTCCTGCCCGACCTGATTGATGCTGTCCTGGGCGCTGTCGCGCCCTGCGATCACGATGCGGTTGCCGTCCTGCCGGTTCTCGGGCGCGGCCAGTTCTGCGCCCACGCCTAGCAGCGTCGTCAGCGCCGCGCCGGCGACGAGGCGGCCCCAGTGATAGTCCACATCGTCCTCCAGGCCCGCATAGCCGGCCGGATCGGTGCCCACCAGGTTGTCCAACGTGAGCGAGGACGTGTCGGGCAGGATGATCCGGTTCCACACCACCTGCACGCGGCTCTGTCCATAGCTCACCTGGCTGTTGTACTTGCCGAGAATGCGCGAGCCCTGCGGAATCAGCAGGAACCTTCTCGTCGCCGAGTCATAGACCGGCTCCGTGACGGTAGCGATCACGTCGCCCGGCAAGTCCGACTTGATGCCTGTTACGAGCGCCCCGGCGATCACCGTCCCGGCCATCACCTGATACGGCGAGGCCGGCATTTGCAGATGGCCGGGATTGCGGGTTTCCGTGGAACCGCCTTTCAGGAACGCCTCCTTCTGATCCTGGCGGTTCTGCGTCGTGGTCGGGTCGGCAGGCTGGGCCGCCGTCGAGACCGGCCCGGCCGCAAGCGGATCGAAGCCCGCCAAGTCGCCAACGCCCGGCCGGGCGGGTGCGCCCTGCGCCACCGCGGCGGCGCCCTTGCCCTGCTGGCCCGAGCGGAAGAACACCGCCGAGGCCGCCGCCGCTTCGGCCTCCTTGCGCAAGGCGTCCTCGGGATCATGGCCCGGTGGCGCATAGGTCGGTGTCACCGGCTGCTGCGAAGCGACGATGGCCGGGCCGAGGTCACCCGGCAGCGGCGGCCCGAGTTCCGGCACCTTCGGCAGCTTCGAGTAGTCCGAAGGCAGGCCGTCCAACCCCTCGGACTTGCTCACGCGATCGACGTTGTAAAGCTCGGTCAAATCGCCCGGGCCGCGCCGATGCGGTTGCAACGACCAGATCGTCGCCCCGAGCACGGCGACCGAGAGTCCGCCGACAAGGACGGCCAGCGTGCGCCGGTTCAGGCGCGTGACCGGGCGCGGCTGCGCGCGTAGCGCCACGGCTTCAGGTGCGACCTTGCCCGCCTGCTGCGCGGCATGGTCGGGGGTGTCGTCCTGGCGCATGGTCAGTTCCTCCGCGCCACGCCGTCCGTGCGCTCGATGCGCACCACGTCGCCCTTGTCTCCACCCAGGCGCAACTCGGCCGCGCCGAACAGCCGGTCCACGATCAGGTACGGCGAGCGGAAGCGGTAGTTGACCAACTGGCCATCGCCCTGCGGGCCGATCACGAACAGCGGCGGCAACTCGCCCTGCGCGATGCCGGCCGGGAACTGGATGTAGACCTTCTCGCCGTCGTCGAAGGCGCGTTGCGGCTTCCACGGCGGATTGCTGCCGCTGATCGCATAGCGGAAGCGCAGCTTCTCCAGCGAAAGACCCGAATCCACGGGTGCGGCGGTCTGCGCGGCCTGGGCCTGGCGCTGCAAGGCCAGCATCCTGTCCTTCGGGTACTCCCAGGACACCGAGGCCATCCACGTCCTGGCCGTGGAGGTCAACTCCAGCAGGTAGGTGCGCCGGCTGGTGGTGATGACCAGATTCGTCTTCAACCCCGAGCGGATCGGCTTGACCATCACGTTCACGCGCAGCGCCTCGCCGCTGCCGCTCGATGTGTCGCCCACGATCCAGCGCACCGTATCGCCGGCAGCCACCGTCACCAGTTCCTCGCCCGGCTGGAGCGCGATCACGGTCACCCGGCCCACGGCCGCATAGACCTGATACAGCGCGCCGTCCGTGAACGGCCAGACCTGAATCGCATTGACGTAGCCCTCGCGCGTGGGCGCGATACGCGCCTCGGCATTGGCCCGTGAGACGCGCACGGTTTCGTCGGCCGGCTCCGGCGCGGCCTTGGCGTCCTCGGCACCTTCCAGCGGCTTCAACTGCGCCGGCAACGCCAGCGGCTCGGGCACCTTGACCACTTCCACCGGCGTAGGCGGCTCTGGCAGCGGCTGGGCCTGCACCGGCTCATCGAGCGCGATCACGGGCGGCGGCGTGCCCTTCGACGCGCAGCCCGAGAACAGGATGGCCGAGGACAACAGGCTCGCCAGCAAGGCGGAATTACGGAAAGACGGTTTCATAGCTTGGCTCCTTCGGAGGAATCGAGTTCACGCGCCCAGGACAGGCCATTGACGTAGATCCCGAGCGGGTTCTTGCGCACGCGCTGCTCGGTGCGCGGTGTCTGCTGCACGATGGACACCACCGCGTTCCAGCGCTCGGTGCGGTCCAGCGCCCCGGTCACGAAGCGCTGCTCGGTCCAGCGCACGTTGAACGACGTGTCGCTCGCACGGGTCACGCTGGTGATCTGCACCGTCACGGATTCCTTGCCGATGCGGCTGAACGGATCGCTGGTGCGCGCGTAGTCGTTCAGCACCACGGCGCCCTTGTCGGTGGTGTAGTCATAGGCGTCCAGCCAGTTCTGGCGCACGACCACCGGATCGATGGACAGCGAACGCACCAGCATGACGAAGCGCGCCAAGTGGTACGCGATCTGCGCATCGCTGGGCTTGTAGGGCGTGGCCGCCTCGCCGACAGCGCGCACCTGGCCCGCGTTGTCCACCTCGATGACGTAGGGCGTCACGATCGACTGCGCCGAGCGCCACACCAGGCCGCCGGCCATCAGCAGCGCCAGCAGCAGGCAGCCGAAGGCCATGAAGCGCCAGTTCTTCGCCTGCACGCGGGCCGAGCCGATGCGCTCGTCCCATGCCTGCGCGGCGGCTTGATACGGCGTGGCGGGCTGCGGCGTGTCGCCGTAGCGCACCAGGGGGCGTTTGAATCGCATGAGCGTTCTCCTTGAAGATCAGGATCGAAGGTCATCCGTCATCCCGCAAGCTCGGCCCTTGGCCCGAACCGCCGCCATCGCCGCCGCGCACCGCGTGGGCGGCGGTGGTCGCGGCATGGGTCAGTTGCTGGCGCCGGTGCAGGCGTCTGGCCCAGGCGGGCTGCTCCTGCGGCGCAGTCGAGGGTGCGGGCGCATCGCCGCTGTCGGCGGCGGATGCAGGTGCCGTCGAAGGTGCAGGTGCGTCGGCGCTGAACACCGCTGCGGCGC
This sequence comes from Pseudorhodoferax sp., assembly GCF_047601025.1. Taxonomy (NCBI): domain Bacteria; kingdom Pseudomonadati; phylum Pseudomonadota; class Betaproteobacteria; order Burkholderiales; family Comamonadaceae; genus Pseudorhodoferax; species Pseudorhodoferax sp. The sequence continues at coordinate 2,384,031 of NZ_JASGJZ010000001.1, read as the reverse complement.
GATCGCGCATGGCACGCGCGCCATCCGCCACCTTCTGTCCAGCCGCCTGCGCGCCGGTCCTGGCAACATTGCCCAGACCGGCAGCGGTGCCCTTGAGCCCGCCACCAGCAGAAGCGGAGCCGGCCTGGAACGCCGACCGCGCGCTGCTGGCGGTCGATGCCGCCATGCGTGCCGCGCCGGGCGCCATGCGCGCGCCAGCGGCAACCGCACTGCCCGCGCCCGCTGCCGCCGCGCCCACGGCCACCGTGGCGCCGGCCGCGCCCAGAGCGGCCCCGGCCATCGCCCCCGCGCCAAGCTGCGGCGCCCCGGACACCAGCCCGGTGGCGATCCCTGGCCCGAAGATGCCCAGGGCCAGCATCGACAGCGACGCCAGCATGATGAGCAGCGCCTGGTCGATGGATGGCTCCGCACCGGCAGGAATCGTGAACTCTGCAAACAGGCTGGAGCCGATGCCCACGATCACTGCCAGCACCAGAACCTTGATGCCCGACGCGATCACATTGCCCAGCACCTTCTCGGCCAGAAAGGCGGTCTTGCCCCACAGCGCGAACGGCACCAGTACGAAGCCGGCGAGCGTGGTCAGCTTGAACTCGATCAGCGTGACAAAGAGCTGCACCGCCAGCACGAAGAAGCACACGATCAGCACCAGCCAGGCCAGGGCCAGCACGGCGATGACCGCAATGTTCACGAACACGTCGGGGAAACCCGCCAGGTCCTTGATCTGGCCCAGGATGGGCGCCGCCGCGTCAATGCCGACCTTGGCCAGCCGGCCCGGCCGCAGGAAGCTATCCATGCTCAGCGTCGAACCGCTGGCCGTCAGGCCCAGCCCGGCGAAGGAGCGGAACACGATGCCGGCGAGCTGGTTGAAGTTGCCGATGATGTAGGCGAAGGCGCCCACGTAGAGCACCTTGCGGATCAGCTTGGCGATCACGTCCTCGCCTTGGCCCGTGGCATGGCCCATTGCCCAGAACAGGCCCGCCAGCGTCATGTCGATGACGATCAGCGTGGCCGTCAGGAACGCCACCTCACCGTGCAGCAGGCCAAAGCCCGAGTCGATGTAGCGCGAGAACGTGTCGAGGAAACGGTCGATGACCGAAACGTCGTTCATGGCGGCACGTCAGCGGCCGTAGAAGTCCACGGCCTGCGGCGTGTACGGCGTGCCGCTGCCGAGGAACCGCCGCGTCACCTCGCGCCCGCGCTCGGTGGCCGCCGCCTGCCGCGCCAGTTCCAGCGAGGCCGCCCGGTCCTGCGTGAGCTGGAGCCGCTGGGCCTGAATGGACTGCTTGGCCTGCAAGGCCAGAAGCTGATTGGTCGCCTGCATGGCCTGCAGGGCGCCCACGGCGGACTGGCTCTGGTTCACCAGATCCGCCAGCACGCCCTCGTCATCGTTCAGGTTCTTCGACGCCTGGGCCTGCATCTGCATGGCCGTCTGCAAGCCGTTGAGCGTGTTCTTCCAGCGCTCCTGCGTGTCGCGGTACATCTGGTCGCCGCTGACGGTGGCGGCGTACTGCTCGGGATACAGGCGGGCGAATTCCCGGTCCATCGTCGCCACGTCATAGGCCAGGCCCTTGGCCTGGTCGATCAGCCGCTGGGTCAAAGCCAGGTTGGCGCGCAGCCGGTTCACCACGCTGGAGGGCAGGCTCGCCAGGTTGCGCGCCTGGTTCTCCAGCATCTTGGCCTCGTTCTGCAACTGCTTGATCTGGTTGTAGATCTGCTCCAGCGTCTGGAGGGCAGTGAGCGTGTTCTGGATCAAATTCGCCGGGTCGATGAAGACAAACGCCGATGCGGGCTGCACGGCGCCGAAGGCGAGCGCGCAGGCGACGGCCACGGCGGCAAGCTGGGGATTGCGAGATTTCATGGCGATTTCTCCTGTGGTTGGAAAGGAAAGGAAGGCGCGGGAAACGTGGACAGCAGGTCAGCCGCCCAATCGAGGCCGCGATGGCGCAGCCATGCAGCGGCGAACGGGGAAGAAGACGAGGCCGTGGCGGCGAGCACGGCGTCGATGTCGCGTTGGTCCTGCGGCGAGGAGGCGCCCGCGAAGGCCAGCGTTGCCGCCCCCAGGTCGAGGTCGAACAGGCGGTTGCCCAGGCGGGATTGGTAGTAGTAGTCGCGTTTCGGCTGCGCGGTGGCGACGATCTCGATCTGGCGCGAGTTCAACCCGAAGCCCTCGTAGATCGTGCGAATCTGCGGTTCGGTCGCCTGCGGGTTCGGCAGGAAGATGCGGCTCGCGCAGCTTTCGATGATGGCGGGCGCGATGCTCGAATCCTTGATGTCGGCAAGGCTCTGCGTGGCGAAGATGACGCTGACGTTCTTTTTTCTGAGCGTCTTGAGCCATTGGCGGATGCGCGCGGCAAACACCGGGTCATCGAGAAACAACCAGGCTTCATCGAGGATCAGCAGCGTGGGCGCGCCGTCGAAGCGTTCATCGAAGCGCGCAAAGAGGTAATGCAGCACGGCCATGACAGCGGCCTTGCTGTGCATCAGCTCCTCCATCTCGAAGCACTGCACGTCGGCCATGCCCAGCCGGTCGTGATCGGCGTCCAGCAGCTTGCCGTGCGCGCCGCCCAGCACATAAGGCGCGAGCGCCTGGCGCAGCGCGTTCGATTGCAGCAGCACCGACAAGCCTGTCATCGTGCGCTGCTCCACTGGCGCACCGGCAAGGCTGCCGAGTGCCGACCAGATGGCCGCCTTCTCGTCCGGGCCGACCGCCACGCCCTCGTGCAACAAGCGGCCTTCGATCCATTCGGCGGCCCAGGTGCGGTAGCCTTCGCGGTCGATGCGGGCGAGCGGCTGGAACGCGATTTCTCCATCCGTGCCCAGGTCGTAGTGCTCGCCCCCCAGCCCGAGGATCGCGGCGCGCATCGAGCGCCCCATGTCGAAGGCGAAGATGCGCGAGCCGCGATAGCGGCGAAACTGCATCGCCAGCGTAGCGAGCAAGACCGACTTGCCCATGCCAGTCGGGCCGGCGACCAGCGTATGGCCCACGTCGCCGATGTGCGTCACCAGCCGGAACGGCGTCGCGCCATCGGTGCGGGTGACGATCAGCGGCGGGCCGCCCAGGTGGTCGTTCTTCTCCGGCCCTGCCCACACCGCCGACACCGGCATCATGTGCGCCAGGTTCAGCGTCGAGATGATGGGCTGGCGCACGTTGGCGTAGGCGTTGCCGGGGAGCGAGGACAGCCACGCATCCACCGCGTTGAGCGTTTCGGGGATGGTCACGAAGCCGCGCCCCTGAATGACGCGCTCCACCATGCGCAGCTTCTCGTCGGCTGCGCCGGCATCCTCGTCCATGACGGTGACGGTCGCCGTCAGGTAGCCGAAGGCGACTTGATCGCTGCCCAGCTCCTGCAAGGCGGCATCGGCGTCGGCAGCCTTGTTGTTCGCATCGGTATCGACCAGCGGGCTTTCCTGCTGGAAGATCGTTTCGCGCAGCAGCGCGATGACGTTCTTGCGCTTGGCAAACCACTGGCGGCGCAGGCGCCCCAATTCCCGTTCCGCCTCGGATTTGTCGAGGCACAGAAAGCGCGTACTCCAGCGATACCCAAATCCCAGGCGGTTGAGGTCGTCCAGAATCCCCGGCCAGGTCGAGGTCGGGAATCCGCGCACCGACACCACGCGCAGGTGCTGCTCGCCCAGCATGGGGGCCAGGCCACCGACCAGCGGTGAGTCGGTCAGCAGTGCGTCGATGTGGAACGGCACTTCGGGCACGCCGACGCGGTAGCGCCGCGTCGAGATGGTCGAATGCAGATAGGTCAGCGTCTGGCTGTCGTCCAGCCAGGCGATTTCCGGCATCACGCCGTCGAGCAGGTCGAAGACGCGATCCGTTTCCGCGACGAAGGCTTGCAACCGCTCGCGCCAGTCCACGCCATTCGTCGGCGTGTTCTCGTAGAGCATCTTGGCGGCGCGGGCGCGCGATTCCTCGGGCGGCAGGTACACCAGCGTCAGGTGATAGCCGCTCTCGAAGTGATGGCCGGTATCCTCGAAGGCCGAGCGGCGTTCTTCGTCCACCAGCCACGAAAGCGGCTCGGGAAACTCCGAGTGCGGGTAGTCGGCAGCGGCGCGGCGCTCGGCCTCGATGAACAGTGCCCAGCCCGAACCCAGCCGGCGCAGCGCGTTATTCAAGCGTGCCGACGTGGCGATCAACTCGCCTTGCGTGGCGCTGTCGAGGTCAGGACCGCGAAACCGTGCCGTGCGCTGGAAACTGCCGTCCTTGTTCAAGACCACACCCGGCGCGACCAGCCCGGCCCAGGGCAGCCAGTCGGCAAGCAAGGCCGGGCGCTGGCGGTATTCGGCGAGGTTCAGCATGGCATCACCTCACACGTCCAGCAGCGGGCGGTGCTTGACGTGCCGCGCGAAGACCTGCATGAACTGCGGATCGACGCGTGCCCCCCAAACCGCCAGCGCATGGCCGACGATCCAGAGCGCGGCACCGGGAATCCAGAGTTGCAGGCCCAGCCCGACAGCGGCGGCCAGCGTGCCGTTGGCGATCGCCACGGTGCGCGGTGCGCCGCCCAGCAAGATCGGCTCGGTGAGCGAGCGGTGCAAAGGCACCTCGAACCCGGCCGCGAAGCTGTCCGGGCCGCTCATACGACAGCTCCACCGGAGAAGCTGAAGAACGACAGGAAGAAGCTCGAAGCCGCGAACGCGATGGACAGGCCGAACACGATCTGGATCAGCTTGCGAAAGCCCCCGCTGGTGTCGCCGAACGCAAGTGCGAGGCCGGTAGCGATGATGATGATGACCGCCACGATGCGTGCCACCGGCCCTTGGATCGACTCCAAGATCGACTGCAACGGCCCTTCCCAGGGCATCGAGGAACCGGCGGCCTGCGCAGTTCCGGCCAGGAACAGCAGCAGCGCGGCCAGCATCAGCCCTTGCGCAGCAGGGCGGGCCAGGCTGTGCAGCCGCGCGAGGCTGGACAGGTTGAGATGCGGATTTACGGAATTACGGAAAGCATGGGCGTGCGTCGTCATGGAAGTTCTCCAGAAAGGTCGAGGGACGGGGAAGTCACCGCAGCAGGTGCGGCATCGGGGTGTGGCGGGCGCTCGGGAAACGGCGTCTCCAGCGCGTCCGCCAGTTGGTAGCCCACGCCGTCGAAGCCGACGACGCGGGCGATGCTCTCGATGCGGCGCTTGCGTCCGCGTCCGGCGATGTGGATCACCACGTTGACCGCCTCGGCGATCAACGCACGCGGCGGGTTCACCGCCACTTCGAGAATCAGTTGCTCCATGCGCAGCAGTGCGCCCAGCGCGGAACCGGCGTGGATCGTGGCGATGCCGCCGGGATGCCCGGTGCCCCACACCTTGATGAGATCCAGCGCCTCGGCGCCGCGCACCTCGCCGACGACGACGCGATCAGGCCGCAGGCGCATGGACGAGCGCACCAGCTCGGTCATGGACACCACGCCCGCGCGCGTGCGCAGCGGTACGTGGTCGCGGGCCGCGCATTGCAGTTCCACCGTGTCTTCGAGCACCAGCACGCGGTCGCCCGTGGCGGCTATCTCGGCCAGCAGCGCGTTCGCCAAGGTCGTCTTGCCGCTGCTGGTGGCCCCGGCGATCAGGACGTTCTGGCGCTCGCGCACGGCGCGGACCAGAAAGCCCGCCTGGGCGGCGATCATCATTCCGTCCACCACGTACCGTTCCAGCGGGATCACGCCGATGGCGCGCTTGCGCAGCGCGAAGGCCGGCCCCGGCGCGGCGGGCGGCAGGATGCCCTCGAAGCGTTCGCCGGTTTCGGGCAGCTCGGCGGATAGCAGCGGCTGGCCGCGATGCACCTCCGCGCCGACGTGGGCTGCGACCAGGCGGATGATTCGCTCGCCATCGGCCTCGGGCAACTCCACGCCCATCGGCGCGCGGCCCGACGACAAGCGATCCACCCAAAGGGTGCGATCCGGGTTGAGCATGATTTCCACCACGTCCGGGTCTTCGAGCGCAGTGGCGATCAGCGGCCCCATCGCCGTGCGCAGCATCTGGATGCGCCGGTCGAGCGACGTGGCGCTCATGGATTGGGGAATGGCGCTCATGACGCACGCTCCTGCGCCTGGGCGGCTGCCACTGCGTCCTCCATCCGCATCCCGAACTCACGATCCTGGGGGTGCAGTTCCTCCACCACGTCGCGCACCAGACTGCGCCCGCGCAGCAGGTGGCGGCCAAGCTGCTCCACGAACTGCTCGAAGCGCGCCTTGCCCTGCGCACGGGCCGCGTCTTGGTGCGCTTCGGGAACCGGCGTGCTGACGGTCAGGTAGTAGCGGATGAACAGCGCCAGCGTCTCGATCTGGATGTTTTGGTCGCGCTCCAGCCTCTCGGCCTGGCGCGACAGGCGATCCAGGCGCTTGGCGATGGCCGCCTCGCGCTGGTCTCCAGCATCGGGCGACAGCCACGATGCGAGCGCCGCCGCAACGATGGAGGACTTGGACACGCCTTTCATAGCGGCCAGTTCATCGAGGCGCCGGGCGTGCTCGGGCTGGATAAAGAGGTTCAGGCGGTAGGTCATAGGTCGATGCCGTCGCTGGGGTCGAGGGAAGCCAGCCGGGCCGTGCGCTGCATGGCCGGGTTGAGCTGGCGAGGAAGAGGAAGCGGCAGGTCGTCGTCGTCATCGAGCAGCGCCAGGTCGGCCGCGGGCGCGGCCAGCTCGGGGTCGTAGGCGACGGCTTCGGAAAGTTCGGGCTGACGGCGTGGGCCGCCGTCGTCGGCCGAAGCCCCGAAGCCTTCGACGGCACCGGTCGCAGGCACGGCGGGCATGGCAGGGATCGCCAGCCCGCTCCAGTCATCCGAGCGCGACGGCGGCGCATCCGCATAGCTGCCAGCGGCAAGCGCCGGCGGCGGCAGCACGCGCCGCTTGAAATTGGCGTCGGCGTAGTAGCGCAGCTTCTTCGCCCGGATCGGTGCGACGCTGGAGACCATCACCACGGCCTCGTCCGGCGGAAGCTGCATCACTTCGCCCGGCGTCAGCAGCGGGCGGGCCGTCTCTTGGCGCGAGACCATCAGGTGGCCCAGCCACGGCGCCAGCCGATGGCCCGCGTAGTTGCGCTGCGCTCGCAGCTCGGTGGCCGTGCCCAGCGTCTCGGAGATCCGTTTGGCCGTGCGTTCGTCGTTCGTGGCGAACGTCACGCGCACATGGCAGTTGTCCAGAATCGAATGGTTCTGCCCATACGCCTTGTCGATCTGGTTGAGCGACTGCGCAATCAAAAAGCTGCGGATGCCGTAGCCCGCCATGAACGCCAGCGCCGTCTCGAAGAAGTCCAGGCGCCCAAGGGCCGGAAACTCATCGAGCATCAGCAGCAGCTTGTGGCGGCGCTCGATGCCGTCGCTGCCGTCCAGCGATTCGGTCAAGCGCCGCCCGATCTGGTTGAGGATCAGGCGGATGAGCGGCTTGGTGCGCGATATGTCCGAAGGCGGCACCACCAGGTACAGCGACACCGGATGCTCGGTCGCGATCAGGTCGGCGATGCGCCAATCACAACGCGAGGTGACTTCGGCTACCGTGGGATCGCGGTACAGGCCGAGGAACGACATGGCGGTGCTCAACACGCCGGAACGCTCGTTGTCCGACTTGTTGAGCACTTCGCGCGCCGCCGATGCGACGACGGGATGCGGGCCACCACCTTCCTCGTTCACGAGGTGCGGCGTGGTCATCATCCGATGCAAGGTCAGCTCGAACGGGCTGGCCGGGTCGCTGAGGAAGTTGGCGACGCCGCGCAGCGTCTTGTCCTCGCCCGCGTAGAGCACATGCAGGATGGCCCCGACCAGCAGCGCGTGCGAGGTCTTCTCCCAATGGTTGCGGCGTTCGAGCGCGCCCTCGGGATCGACCAGAATGTCCGCGATGTTCTGCACGTCGCGCACTTCATGCGCGCCGCGCCGCACTTCCAGCAGCGGGTTGTAGGCCGCCGACTTCGCATCTGTGGGGTTGAACAGCAGGCAGTGCGAGAAGCGCGAGCGCCAGCCTGCGGTGATCTGCCAGTTCTCGCCCTTGATGTCGTGTACGACGGCGGACGCAGGCCAGGAAAGCAGCGTTGGCACCACCAGGCCGACACCCTTGCCGCTGCGCGTCGGCGCGAAGGTCAGGACATGTTCCGGGCCTTCGTGGCGCAGGTATTGGCGATCATGCTGGCCGAGAAACACGCCGGCCGGCTGCGTGAGGCCCGCCTTGCGAATGTCCTCCACGTTCGCCCAACGTGCCGATCCGTAGGTCGTGACGAGGCGCGATTGGCGCGAGCGCCCTATCGACATGCCGATGGCAACGAGCACAGCCACCAAGCCGCTGCCGCCCGCAATGGCTCCCCCAATGTCGAAGATGCGGGGCGCATAGGCGTCGAAGAAGAACCACCAATCGAACAGCCGCCACGGGTGATAGACCGGCGTGCCGAAAAAATCGAACCACGGCGAGCCAAGGCGTAGCTGATAACCAAGGGCGGCTGCTGTCCATTGTGTGGCGCCCCACACGCCGGCGATCACGATGCCGAACACCACGGCGATCTGACCGAACAGCACGTTCGTCCCTTGCATGACCTCGCCTCCGATTTCTCCTGCGTTGATTCCTTATGGAAGGCGCGGCACAAGGACGTGCCGCAAGCGTCAGGATCGGTGCCGGGTCAGTGCCGGTCAAAGACCGTTGTCAGCAGGTTGATGCCGAAAAAAAGCATCGTTTCAGGCGGGAAAGAACAGGGGCAAGTCAGCGCCTGCGCTGGCGACTTGCGGCGTATCGAGCAAAAAATGCGGGCCGTGTGGCGGCCGGCGCACGGTCAGAACTTGGGCGGCTCTTTCGGCGGCGTGTAGGGCACCTTGCCGTCGCCGAAGAAGCGCTGGTTCACCGCCTCCGCGACGCGGTTGCACAGCAGGTCGCCCATCGTGGGGCGCTCTGTGATGCAGCGGCGGCGCAGCTCCTTCAGGCGCACCGGGTCGGCGACCAGTTCCTCCACGCTCGGCACGTCGGCGGCCTTGGGGGCGGGTGTGGGCGCGGGCGACGGACCGCAGGCGGCCAGCAGTGCCGCCAGCGGCAGCGCGGCAGTGATCGGCATCTTCATGGTGGTTCCTCCAAGCTAAGGCATGGGCCGTCGGCTAGATGCCCCTGGCCCCAGGGCCTCCACCCGCTCCACGAAGCGGGCCAGCGCCTGCGACGGGTCAGCGTCGCGGCGCAGCAAGTAGGTGGTCAGCATGGGTGGCTTGCCCGCCAGCGGCCGGCCGATCACATTGGGCTCGCGGCTGGCGGCGATGTGCGCCGCGCCGGCCAGCCCCAGGGCAAGGCCGGCCGACACCAAGGTCATCATCACGTCGAACGTGGCGACGTGCTGCACGATCAGGGGCTCGCGCTCCTGCCGGCGCAGGATGCGGTCGATCTGGCGCGCATGGCCCTCGCAGATGGCCGGGTCGCCCAGCACCAGCGGGTGGCGCAGCACCTCGTCCAGCGGCACCTCCTTGTAGGCCAGCAGCGGGTGGCGCGCGGGCACGGCCACCATCAGCTCGTCCTCCCAGGCCGGCTCCACGATGATGCCGTCGCCCGCTTCCTCGGCCATCGAGAACCCGGCGTCGTACAGGTCATCGCGCAGGCCGGCGATCTGCTGGGCCAGCGGCACCTCGAACAGCCGCACCTCGACCTCGGGGTCTTGCTCGCGGCAGCGCGCCAAGAGTGCCGGAAGGCGCGAGGGCGTCACGCCATCGGACAGGGCCACGCGCAACTGCCCGTGAAAGCCGTTGGCGCCGGCCTTCACGCTCTCGCGCGCCTGCTCCAGGGCCAGCATCACGCGGGGCACGTTCTCCATCAGCAGCTTGCCGGCCAGCGTCAGTCGCGTGCTGCGGCTGGTGCGCACGAAAAGCTGCGCGCCCAGTTCCTCCTCCAGCTCCTTGATGGTGCGCGACAGCGGCGACTGCTCGATGTGCAGCTTTCTCGCCGCGCGCGCAAAGTGAAGTTCTTCTGCGACGGCGAGGAAGTAGCGTAAATGACGTAGTTCCATTTCCAGTTACCTCCGCGCCTTCCTCTGATTTATGCCACCCGTAAAAGCACTTTGGATTCACATTCACGCGCACGACAATGATCGACCTTCGTCTCATCACCATTGAGGCTTAGCCATGTAGAGTCCGTCATAGATTCGACGTTTCGGGGCAACGTGTTCGAAAAAAACTGACGACACTGGCGATACCAGAAAGAGCACTTGCAGTCCAGAGCGCTATTCCTGCGCCATGCTCAATGCTCGATGCGAGATGTGCGGCAACCAATGCAGTACCTAATGCCTGACCGAGCAGACGCCCGGTTGGAATGAGGCCACTTGCTGAGCCAATACGCTCTTTGGGAACGCTCATCGCCAGCGCCTTTAGATTCGGAGATTGGAAGAACCCGAAGCCCGCACCGCAAATGGCTAGCGGCCATGCAATGTCAGAGATATCAGCACCGACGTTCAATTGGGATGTACATGCAAGACCTATACACAGAATTAACAGTCCGATGCTGCCCAAAACAGCAGTCGACAGTTTCTCGCAAAGATAACCCGCAATTGGAGCCGTGATCGCAGCGAATATGGGCCATGGCGTGAACAAAAAACCTATTTCAACGGCACTTCGGCCCAGCTTTGTTGCGAATAGAAATGGCAACGCGACAAATGCCATCCCCTGTGCGGCGTAAGACAGGATCGAGGTCAGCATCGAAAGCGAGAAAAATGGCAGGCGAAAAAGATCAACAGGGAGGATCGGGGCTGGATGTCCGCGCTGCCTGCGAAGCAGAAGAACGAAACAGAGCACCACAACGCCGATTTCCATCGCCACATTCGCGGGCGACGCGTGATGCGCAAGTTCACCCAGAGAAAAAACCGTGAGAGACAGCATCGCTGCTAGCAGCATTGCAGCCACTGCATCGAACGTGTGCCGTTGGGTATTGCACGAGTTTGGAGGCAGTACTCGCATGGCCAGTGCGGTAGTGAGCACCCCCAGTGGAATGTTGATCAGGAATAGCCAAGGCCAGCCGGCAAACGAAAGAATGATGGACGTTAGAGTGGGGCCGATGACGAAGAAGATCGCGACGGTCATCGCATTCAACCCCTGCGCCCGTCCCGTTTGATGGGGTGGAAAGATCAGCCTCAGCAGCGCACTGACCACGCCCAGAATTCCGGCGGCACCCACCCCTTGGAGCATTCTGGCTGCCACGAGCATGGAAAACGTCGATGCCAGCCCGCAGGCGAGCGATGCCCCGGTAAAGAGCACCATGCCGAACACATAAATGTTCCGATGCCCGATGCGGTCGCCAAGCGTTGCGAGCGGCACCAACGCAGCCACCATCGACAGTTGGTAAGCGTTGATGATCCACACTGCACGATCTGCGGATATCTGGAGATCGGTAGCGATGGTGGGCAGTGCGATATTGGCGATGGCCGTGTCAAGCGTGGCTACCGCTGCGCCGCACATGAGCGCAGTCACCGCCCAGTATTTCCGTGGGCCGTGCACATGAATATCTGAAGGCGCATCTGTAGGCATGTGCCCCCCTCAGCGCTTGCGAATCAGCAGTCCGGGATGAAGATTGCCGCAGGTGTCTACCCCAAGCATCGCCATGTTTCGATCCACCTCGTCTTTGAGCAGCCGTATTGCATGCGCAACTCCAGCTTCGCCGGCCACGGCTAGCGCATAGTTGAAGGAGCGGCCGAGGAACACCATTCGCGCGCCAAGTGCAAGCGCCTTCAGCACGTCCGAGCCGCGCCGAAAACCACCATCGATCATCACCGGGTATTCAGAAGGCAGGGCCTTCACGACATCTTCCAATATGCGCATCGGAGAAATCGCACCATCCAACTGGCGGCCGCCGTGGTTGGACAGAATGACCCCATCTGCACCGGCGTTACATGCGGCCAGCGCGTCTTCTATGCTTAGGATGCCCTTGACAACCAGGTGGCCCTGCCACTGGTCGCGGATCTGTGCCAAATGCGTCCAATCCAGGTGGTCGCGCGCGGAAAAGTCACGCAGCACGTTTGCCGACAAAATGGGCGCGCCGCGCGTCGCGAACGAGTTCTCGAAATGTGGCATCCCGTGCTTGAGCAGCGTGCGTGCGAAGGTTCCGGTCAACCAGCCGGGCCGCGTCACGCCGTCCCAGGCAAGCCGCAGACTGGGCCGCAACGGCGTGTTGAAGCCGGTGCGCACGTTGTTCTCGCGATTCCCCGAGACGGGAATATCGACCGTGATGACCAGGGTGCGATATCCGGCGCGGGCTACGCGATCGAGCAGCGGGCGAATGCGCCCAAGGTCGCCCGGCAGATAAGCCTGGAACCAAGTCGCGGGCGCTACCGCAGCCACATCTTCGAGTGGAATCAGCGAAGAGCCGCTCATGATCGATGCAATGTCCGCCGCCTGGGCCGCGCGTGCGAGCACGATGTCGCCGCGGTAGCCGGACAGGGCATTGATACCCATCGGCGCGATCCCGAACGGTGCCGAGAAACGTTTCCCGAACAACTCGACCGCCTGTGTGCGTGTGGAAACGTCGCGCAGTACGCGTGTCGTAAAACCGAATTCGTCAAACACGCTGCGGTTGTCGTCGCGCGTCCGATTGTCTTCGGCAGCACCGCTTACGTAACCGAAGATCGGACGCGGCAACACGCGGCGAGCGCCCACCTCGAAATCGTGCAGGCTTAGCGTCTTCTTTAGTACAGAAGGGAGTTTGCTGCTTGCACCATCGTTTGCCCGATGGGTATTGGCATGAGCAACGGTACTCATCCGAAGTACTCCTGTTTCATTGCAGACAGGAGTTCATGCTATGTTGGATGTAACTTGATTAAAAGTGGTATTATTTTCACTAACTTGTTTCATAAAAGCGAACAATGCAGATGCCCACGATCAAGCAGCTCGACGCTTTCTACTGGGCGGCGACCTGTGCCAATTTCGCCACCGCCGCGCAGCGGCTTCATTTGTCCGTCTCGTCACTGTCAAAGCGCATCAACGAGCTTGAACAAGCCATGGGGCAAACGCTGTTCGACCGAAGCGGCCACCGCGCCACGCTGACCCCGGACGGAGAAAGCTTGCTGCCTGCCGCCGTGTCTGTACTGGAATCCGTCGCGGCCATTCAGGACACCTTCGCACAGCACAGAGGGCTCACTGGGCGATTGCGCTTCGGTGTCGGCGAGCTTTCTGCGATGACCTGGTTACCGCGCTTCGTCGCGGCGGTTCAGGAATTGCACAGCCAACTGCAACTTGAGCCACACGTAGACATCGGCGCGGTGTTGGAACGCAAGGTCGATTCGGGAGAGTTGGATTTCGCTGTGATCGCTGGACGCTCGTCGCGCAGTAGCATCGTGTCGCAGCCTGTCGCCGAGGCACGGTTCGCGTGGATGGTTGCGCAGCGGCTCGTTGGCCGTCAGCGAACACTGACGCCGGCATTGCTCGCACGACATGCGTTGGTCACGTTGCCGACTGGCTCCGGCATCACGCGCATTCTTGATGAATGGCTACTTGCACGGGGTGTTGACAACGTGCGCCACATCACCTGCAACAACTGGTACGCGGTGGCTGGCATGCTGCGCGAAGGTGTCGGCATCGGCTTCCTGCCAGCCGCGTGGGATTCCTCGCCATCGAACGGTCCGCTGGTCCGGCTGGCAAGCCAGCCAGGATTGGCGCCGCTGAACTACGCATTCCAGTGGCGAAGAGGCGACACGCGCGCAGTGATTCCGACAATGCTGGCATTGGTTCGGCAATACGCATCTTTTGAGGCACCACTTTCATAGTGGCACAGCCGCTATCCCATCGACATCAAGCCCTGTGCATCGCTTGTACTGTCAGGCGCGAAACCTCAGATTGCTCCTTCCCAGATCGGCCACGCCCCGGGCGCCCATCAGGCGCATGTCGCGCACGATCTCGGCCTTGAGCTGGCCCAGCGCGCGCTCGATGCCGGCCTGGCCTGCTGCCGCCAGCGGGAACAGGTAGTAGCGGCCCAGGCCGACGGCCTTGGCGCCCAGCGACAGCGCCTTGAGCACGTGGCTGCCGCGCTGGATGCCGCCGTCGATCATCACGTCCAGCCGGCCGCCCACGGCCTGCACGATTTCGTCGAGCTGGTCGAAGGCGCTGCGCGAGCCGTCGAGCTGGCGCCCGCCGTGGTTGGACAGCACGATGCCGGTGCAGCCGATGTCGGCGGCACGCCGCGCGTCCTCCACACTCATCACGCCTTTCAGGCAGAACTGGCCGCCCCACTCGGCGACCATGCCCGCCACGTCGTCCCAGTTCATCGAGGGGTCGAGCATCTCGGTGAAGTAGCGGCCGATGGTCAGCGTGTCGCCCTTCATGTCGATGTGGGCGTCGAGCTGGGGCAGGCTGAACTTCTCGTGCGTGACGTAGTTGATGCCCCAGGCGGGCTTGATGGCGAACTGCCACAGGCCGCCCAGCGTGAGCCGGAACGGGATGGAGAAGCCCGTGCGCAGGTCACGCTCGCGGTTGCCGCCGGTGATGCTGTCCACGGTCAGCATCATCACCTGGATGCCGCTTTCCTTGGCCTTCTGCATCATGGCGCGGTTCAGCCCCCGGTCCTTGTGGAAGTAGAACTGGTAGACCTGCGGGTTGCGGTGCTTCTTCGCCAGTTCCTCCATCGACACCGTGCCCAGCGAGGAGACGCCGAACAGGGTGCCGAACTTCTCGGCCGCCGCCGCCGTGGCGCGCTCGCCCTGGTGGTGGAAGAGGCGCTGCAGCGCGGTGGGCGACAGGTACACCGGCAGGTCGATCTTCTGCCCCATCACGGTGACGGACAGATCCACGTCCGACACGCCCTGCAGCACGCTGGGCACGAGGTCGCAATCCTCGAACGCGGCCGTGTTGCGGCGCATCGTCACTTCGTCGTCGGCGCCGCCGTCGATGTAGTTGAAGATCGGCCCCGGCAGCCGGCGCTCGGCCAGGCGGCGGAAGTCATGGAAGTTGTGGCAGTCGTTCAGATTCATGGAATTTTCTCTCTCATTGAATGATCGTCACCTCAAACGACCGCACGTAAACTTTGAATATCTGGACTTCGTTGTAGTGGAAGAATGTGGGGTGGAACTTCTGTCGATGTAGCAAGTGATCGAAAATTCTGTGGCGGGAAGCGTAGCGAGAACCGATAAACAATAAAAGTGAATTAATTTATCAATTGGTTTTCGCTTTTAAGAAAGAGGATTGCATCACCTGCAGAGGTTCGACTCGTTGTGATAGGCATTTAGACGCCACCAATCAACCAATCGTTGGCCCTCGCTGCCGCCCAATCTCCCAAGACACTCCACCACCGCGCACTGTGGCGGCAAGATGCTGGCCCAGGCGCTGCTCGATCACAGGCTTCCACGGTACTAGGCTGAAGCCCAGGCCGTCATCAAGCATCGCGTAGCGCCCGCTGGCGAGCATGACGCTGCGGCGATAGATGCCGGTCACGCGCTGCCCCTCGCCCACCGGCCGATGTTCCAGGCCGGTTTCGGCGGCGATGTCTTTGCCGGCCTGCGCCAGCTCTCGGCTGCGCAGCGTGCCCAGCAGGTTGCGCGCCAGGATCACGCGCTGCCCGCGCCGCTCGGCCAACCCGTGTTCAGCGAGGAAGTCGGCACGCTGCTGCATGGCCCGCCTGGCCTCGGCACCAAAGCCCAGGTCGCCCAGGCCGGTGCCGCCGCCGATCAACTGCTGGTCGAGCCAGGTGGCACCGATCACGCCGGCTTGTCGCTCGATGGGTAGATGCGATTTCAGCTCCACGGCCACCCCGCCCAGGCGCTGCGCGTCGTAGCGGCGGCCCTGCTCGGGCAGGTCGCCCGGCACCTTCCATAGCCCTTCGGCCACACGCTCCACGAAGCCCCCGCGGCGCAGGGCTTCCAACCGGCGCACGTGGGCGGCCACCACTTCCTGCGGATCGCGGTCCTTGCTGGCCTGCCCCTGGGCGATGGCGAGGTGATGGTCGGCGCGGTACAGGCCATCGCTCGCCAGCGCGGCGATGGTCTTGTCGGCCGTGCGCACATCGGCCGAACCTTTCACTTCGACCACCGCGCCCATCGGGTACTGCGCCAGCTCCGTCCTGGGCGGCAGGGCTACGTAGTGCGCCTGGCCGTCGATGCCGTCCACGACGAGATAGCCCTTGTCGTACAGCTCGTCGGCCAGGCCCTTGCCAGTGACGCGGCCGATGATGGTTCGGCCATCCTCGCCGGGCTGGAACACGGCCAGCTCGCGCTGGCGGCCGCCCATTGCCCGCTGCATGGTGCGGATGATGTCGCCGCGCTCGCCCAGGGCGCGCAAGGTCTTCTCTGCATCGGTATGCACGGCCCAGGTGCCGGGCCGGGTCTCGGTCGCCAGGCTCATCGCCTGCAAGCGTTGCAGCCGCCCGACCAACAGCAGGCGCTGGCGTTGCAGCCTGGGTTCGTTGAAGCGCTCGATATGAACCAGGCCGTCCACGGCCTCGCGCTGCAAGGTGCGGTCCAGGCCGGTCCAGCGTTCCTGATCAACCTCGCGGGCCATCGCACGCTGGATCTCCAGCTCGGTGCGCGGCCCCAGCCATTCGGTCGCCAGCTCCATCGCCCGCTCGCGCATGCCGCGTGTGATGTAGTCCTGCGAGACGATGAGGTCCTTGCCTGTGTCGTCCTTGCCGCGCAGCACGACGTGGGTATGCGGGTTGTCGGTGTTCCAGTGATCTACGGCCACCCAGTCCAGCCGGGTGCCCAGGTCGGCCTCCATGCGCTGCATCAGGTGGCGGGTGTAGGTGCGCAGGTCTTCAAGCTGCCCGGCGTCCTCGGGCGAGACGATGAAGCGGAACTGGTGGCGGTCGCCCCGGCCCCGCTCCTCGAAGGCGGCGGTGTCCGCCTCGTCGGTCGCCGACCCGTAGGCATGGCCCGGCTCGCCGTCGCGGCCCACGCCCTCGCGCTCGATGTAGCGCAGGTGCTGGACGGTGGACCGGCCGCTGGCCTGCTGGAGATACACCAGCCGCACCTTGACCGTGGCCCGGCGCGAGAACGGCGTGAGCGGCTGGCCCGTGAAGCGCGCCGCCACATGGCCGCGCCCCAGGCGCGAACCAGGCGCCTTGCCGCGCCTACCGCCGGTCGCATTGGACGCCTTGCCGGCCTGGCGCAGCACTTGCGCGATGAAGGTGTCGCCGCGCTGCTTGGGTTTGCCGGGGCGGATGCGGAAACGGTCTTCTCCGGGGGCGTCTGCGCGCCGGCTCATGGCGTGGCTCCGTCGAACACCATCGCACCCTGGCGGGCGAAGCACGCGACTTCACCAATGGCAGCAAAGCATTGGAGTAACCGGCGGCACGAAGCCGCTCCCTGGCGCGTGCCGCGCCACCCCCACGTGCAGACCGGCTTTGCGCGCACCGTGGTGCCGCGCCCTTCAATCTTGCCTTGCACCCCGGCCTCCCGCATCCGCTCCCGGCCGTGGTGCCCCGGCGCCGCTGCTGCGCGAGCAGCCAGCGCGCCGGGGGACGCGCCAATGGCCGTAGGCCAGGCGCATCCAAGGCAAGATGCCTGCACGTGGGAAGGCAGCGCGAAGTGCAGCGCCCGATACGCAGGATCGGCGCTGGCACTGCACGCGCGGCAACACGTCGGCATGCAGTGGATCGACACGCCCGATAGCACGATGGTGCGCAGCGAATCGGCGACGGTCATGGGCGCTTCTCCAGCCAGACCGGGTGCGCGACGCCGATCACGGCGGACACGCTGACCGGCCCGAAATACCGGCTGTCGAACGACGCCGGGTTGGTCGTGCTCAAGAGGAACAGTTCGCCAGCACGAAGGCGCCGGCACTGCGGCCAGGACGGCAGCGGCCGGCCCAGCCGGTCGGCAGGCCGCACGGCGGCCACCGGCACGCCGTCGATCCACACCAGCGCATCGACCACGCACACGTGCTGCGGCGCGATGGCGCCCACGCGCTTGAGCAGCGGCACACGCGCCGGCAGGTAGCGGCGCTGTGCGGCCAGCGCGGCGGCATTCGGCGGCAGCGAGGCCAGGACGATGCTGTCCACGGACAACGGACGTGGCGGCGAGCCGGGCCGAGGGTGCAACGGACCGACGCGATACCAGCCGACCGCCACGCTGTCGGACGGGTTGTAGATCAGGCGCGGCAGCGGATGCACGAAGGACGCCCAGGCCAGCGCAGCGAGGCCGCAGGCGGCGAGGCCCGCGAGCGCGATGCGAGCGCGCAAGGGTGAACGGGTGCGCGAGCGAGGACGCGGCGCGGTGCCGATGGTGGCAACAGCGGTCATGGCAGCGCCCTCCCGTCCAGCCAGGCGGCGTGCCGCTCGGCGGTGTAGTCGGGTGGCGGCAGGCGCGCGGCGAGCCGGTTGGCGAGCGTGCGCCAGTACGCGGGCGAGACGGCGACAGGCGCGATGCCCCGCGCCTCGATGGCGTCGATGCGCGCCAGCACGGCGCGCACGGCCTTGTCGCCCTCGGCGTGCAGCAGCAGGCGCGCGCCCGGCTGCACGCCGGGGATGCGCTGTGCGCCGTCCAGCGGCGTGCAAGCCTGCATCACCATGAGCTGCCAGCGAATCGTGCCGTAGTCGTTGGCCTGCCAGCGGATGCGGCAGAACACGGCGCCGGGCAGGAATACCGCGCAGCGCCGCCAGCGGTCGAGCCGCACGATGCGCGCCGGTTCGCCGAAGCGCAGATAGAGGTCGAAACGCTGGTCGATGTAGGCCAGCGCCACGCGCGTCAGCGGCGTGTTGGCAGGCTGGCCGATAGGCGCGGCGGCCGGTGACGGCTGCTGCGCAGCCGTATGCGAAGCGGATGCCATCATGGTGTGCTCTCCCTGCGGTTGTCGGGGAACTCCCGTTCGAGCAGGCCGCGCAGCAGGTCGGCCACGGTCACGCCTTGCGTGAAGGCCGAGACCTTGATGCGCGCCCGCATGGCGGGCGTGATGTCGAGGGTGAGGCGGGCCGTGTAGAGGTCGCCCTTGCCCAGCGCATCGGCGTCGCCTTGCCGAATCCACGCCTCGGCGTGTGGATTGGCGGGTGGACGCGCGCCGATGCCGACGCGCTTTGCCGCGCGTTTGCTGTTCGGTGGTGGCTTCGCTGTCATGGCGTCCACCGCAGCAGTTCGTCCACCAGCGCGGTGATTTCGCGGGCGGCAACGCTGTCCGGCGCCGTCTCGCGTGCAAGCCGGCCAGCAGCCACGCTGTCGGCGAACACGATGCGTTGATGCACCTCGGCGCGCAGCGCAGGAAGTGGCTGGTCGGCGAGCGCCTGGCGCGCTTCGCGCCCGATCACGGTGGTGCTGACGCGCCGATTGATGACGAAGGCTGCGCGCAGCAGCGGCCGGAACACCTGGGCCTCGCGGATCAGCGCCACCATCTCGGCGCTGGCCCACAGGTCGTAGGGGCTGGGCTGTACCGGGATCAGCACGCGCTCGGCCGCCAGCAGCGCGGAGCGCGCCAGGGCGGCGATCCTGGGTGGCCCATCGATGACGACGTGATCGGCCCGCCTGGCGAGTTCTGGCGCTTCCTGATGCAGGGTTTCGCGTGCGAGGCCCACGGCGCTGAACAGCCGTGGCAAGCCTTGCTGGCTTCGGCGCTGCGTCCAGTCCAGCGACGAACCCTGCGGGTCGGCGTCCAGCAGCACGACGTGCTGGCCGCGCATCGCCAGCTCGCCAGCGATGTGGGTGGCGAGCGTGGTCTTGCCCACGCCGCCTTTCTGGTTGAGCAGCGCGACGATCATGGCCGAGCTTCCCTTTCTGGAAAACCTGTCTTCGGCTGCGCTGCAAAACCCGGGCGCCGCTGGCAAGGCGCTCTGCCTGGCGCGTGCCGTTCGGCGGTTGTCCACCGTGGCGCGGCGCCTCTACTACCAATGTTAGGAATTAGGTTAGGTAAGTTAAGGGAGGCCGAAACCCGCGCCAGCATTGGCTTTGCGGCCGATTTTGTTGCCTGATAGCACGATAGTTCGTTGCCTGATAGCACGATACTTTTGTTGCCTGATAGCACGAGCCCGTCCACAAGCTGCGCACCGTTTATCCCCGTGCCGTGGGCGGCACGGGCCGGAACGTCAGCAGCGGCGAGTCGATGCCCGGTGCGCGCTCGATGCCCAACTGATAGCCCGGCAGGGCCTGCCGCGCCACCAGCGCGCGCAGGTCGGCGGCGAAGTCGTAGTAGCGCGCCACGCTGCCCGACTTGCGGTACAGGTGCACGAAATCGAACTGCCAGCCCTCGGCCTGGCGCCCGCCGTGCTTGCGCACCAGCCGGTACAGCCAGCGCTCGATTCCGCCCTTCAGGCGGAAGTACGCCGGGTCGATGGTCAGCACCAGTGCCGCATCCAGCACGCCCGCATAGAACCAGTCGGGCAGGATCAATTCGATGCCCAGCGGCGTGCCGCCGGCATCGGCCAGTTCCTTCCACTCGTTGATCCACGAGAAGCGATGCAGGCGCCGCCCGGTCGTCTCGCGGATGGACGTGGCCACCGTGGTCGATTGCAGGCGATCCAGGGCTGCTTTGAGGCGCTGGTAGTCGCGCAGCGACGTACCGCGGCCGATGTAGCGCAGGATCTCGTAGGGCGTGGCCTGCATGAGCCGCGACGGGCGCAGGCCCGCGTCGCGTGCTTCCACGATCTGCGAGGCCGCCCATATCAGCACGTCCGCATCCCAGATCGTGGCGATGCCGTGCTCGGCCGTACCTTCCACGCGGATGGTGACGTTGCTCGCCCGGAAGTCGATGGGCTTGATCCGCTTGGACTTGCCGAGCGAGAAGAACGGAAAGGCCATCAGGTCCTGGCTGTCGCGCGGCGCCATGTCGCCCGGCAAGGCGCGGAACAGGTCGAGCTGTTCGCGTTCCCGCGAGGGCCGCTGCCGGGAAGGCAGCGCAAGGCTGGACATGGCGATGGCCTGCCGCGCGCCGCCGATCAGCGCGCACGGCTGTCCGCCGCATGGTGCTCGGCGTACTCGGGGTCGGAAGTCGTCTCGAAACTGCGGTCGGCGGCCCAGGCATCGAGGTCGGCCACGGCGTACATGACGCGGCGGCCGAACTTGCGAAAGCGTGGGCCGCCGCCCATCACGCGCTGCTTCTCCAGCGTGCGCGGCGACAGCCGCAGGTAGTCGGCAGCCTCGTCGTTGGTCAGGTAGCGCGGGGGCTGCGGAACGGTGAACACGGGAGCGGCGGCAGGCCGCATGGGAGCAGGACGCATGGGATGAACCTCCATCGGTTGTGAAGCTCCGGGCACACAGCGCGACCGGATGGAGGCAGTCTGAGAAAACGAAGCCCTCTTGAGCAGGTCCGATCTTCTGCCCCTTCAAATCGAACCTATCCAGGCGGCGGAATTCGTGCTAGGCGGCGGTAGCCGCCGCGCATCAGCGCATCGCCGCGCCGCACCAGCCGGCGCGTCTTCGAGCGCAGGCCGCCGTTTGTGTACCAATCGGCCGTCGCATCCACGCCGAACAGGCCCTCGGCCACCTCGCGCAGGGACGCGCCCGCGAGGGTCGCGTCGAGGGCTTGCAAGGTGTGCAGTTCCATCAAGGCGCTCGGCGCTGGCCTGGGCCTGGCTGCGGCTGGCGTCGCGCTGCGCGCAGACGCGGCGCCACCGCCGCCACCACTTCCGCGGCAGGCATAGGCGACCGCCATGCCGTCCTCCAGGCCGGGCGCCAGCGCGAAGCGCGCGCAATGGCCGAGGCTGCGCGCGATCAGCGCCAGCCCTTTGCCGTCATGCAGCAGTTGCTTGTGGCCCGGAAGGCTCCAGACTGAGAAGGTCGCCGCATCGCGCGGCGGGTCAGCATCGGGATAAAGCTGCACCACGGCCGGATGGCCGGGTTCCCAGGCCGGATGCGCGTCGCGCGCATCCAGGCCCGGGTCTTCCAGCAGGCGCAGGCCCCAGCGCTGCGCCACCTGCCTGGCGGTGGCCGGGCGGTGATGGTGGCGCAGCCAATCGAGGCGGTAGCCGGGGTGGCGGCGCAGGTACTCCCAGGCGAGCGCAAGGCCGTCCAGATGCAGCACGTACAGGTACGCGGCAGTCGGATACCAAGACTCGGCGCTGCGGTCGCCCATGATGGCCAAGCTCCCGTCGAATCACAGGAACGTCGCCACGGGCGGCGGGCGCGGAGCTACCGGATCGAGACCTTCATCTGCATCTGTTCAAGCTGAGGCATGGGGCGTCAAGACCGATGGGCTCCGGGGTGTTGCATCAATCGTCCGAATGCGACGGCCGCATGACCCAAGAACGTCACACGGCGAGGACCACCTTGCCGCAGCACGGGCAGGCCATCGTGACCATTGCGATCACCAAAGCAGCGCTTCCTGGCATCGATCGGAATCCAGACGGCGCGAGTCTGAGACCAGACTGGAAAAGTCTGGATACGCCCTGGCAGCGGGGGGGACATGGCACCCTTGCGTTCTCACGAATCCGCCGAAGCGTGAAAGCGCATCGGCGGCTTTGGACGAAAGCACGGATGCGGTTTCGTGGCCTCACGCCTTGCCGTAAACCCGAGAAAGCGGCTTTACGTAAAAATGCAAAAGCGGCGGGCTCTCGATAGTGAATACTATAGATTGTAGCCCTATGGGATGCAATCGGCTGTCATCTTGGATTTTGGGAGTCCAAGGTTGGCAGCGGAGAAACACACATTGTCCCAGGCGTTGAAGACGATCCGGGCAGCGCGGGGCTTGAGCCAGGAGGCGTTCTCGGACGTGTCCAGCCGCACCTACATGAGTTCGCTGGAGCGCGACCTGAAAAGCCCGACCTTGAACAAGCTGGGCGAACTGTGCGCGGTGATGGAGGTCCACCCGCTCACGCTGCTGACGCTGGCCTACGGGGGCGCCAGCGCGCGCAAGGCCGATCAGTTGCTGGCGCAGGTGCGCCGGGAGCTGGAGGCGGTATTGAAGGAGCGCGACGCGGCGCAGCCGCGTGCGTGACGTGATGTGCTGCGATCAGCGGCACGGCGCCCCGCCGCAATGGGCGGGGCGCTGCGGCGGCTACGCCGCCTGGGGCTTGCTGCGCGACCAGATCAGGTCGTGCGTGCCGTCCTCGCCCTCGATCATGCGGGCATAGATTGGCGCCGGGAACGAAGGATCGTCAATCGTCACGGACAGGTATTCGCGTCCGCCCTCGCTGGTCTTCTTCCACGCCGCACCCACGTCGTGCCCCGCCACTTGCACGCGGTAGTCCGGGGCTTTCTCGCTGTCCCCCTTGTCGTTGGGAACGAGCTTGGCCTTGACGTTGAGCGTCAGGGTTTGCAGCGCGCCGGAAAAGCCGTTCTTGTCTGCGGTGAAGGTGCCGATGGTGGCCATGATGGATCTCCTTACGGTGGTTGAACAAGGGTCGCGCCCATCGCGTCCTTGTTGTGATCCGGCCGGCGGAGGAAGGGCTGGCTGCACCGCTTGCGGGCGAAACGCAGTGGAGCACCTGGAAGACCCAATAATTTGCCTCGCGAGGAATGCGCGCAGCGCAGGGGAAATTATTTGGTCTGGAAGGTTGCAGACATGAAGCCCGCGCCACCGCCAGGATTCACAACGAGACAAGGACGCCTTGGGCCGAACCCGCCCCCCGCAAGGAGACATGGCCGGCCCGGCATCCCCGCACGAAGGCTGCACCGGCACGCCCCCCTGACACCGGCAAGGCCACTCCCCACGGCTTCGGGACAGCGCCCCCGGCTCCCTGCGGCGGCGGCATTCCAAGCACGGCGTGAAAGCCCCAGCCAGGCCGGACGGCCTGTCCGTGCACCGTCCCTCATGACACGCGGACAACTGCCCGCCAGCGTCGGGGACAGCACGCATTCGTGCAACCTGCCGCAGCAAGCCACGGCGTACTTGCCACGCCCGGCCCACGGCGGCGGGGCGCTGGCCCTGGCCGATCCGGCGATGCCGGTTCGGCAGTATCGAGGGGCGCCAAGCATCGCGCGGCGGGGATAGCCCGCAGGGCTTTCCCCTGGAGGCAAGCGCCAGCGCGCAGCGCCGCAGGCGCGAAGGCGTGAGGGATTGACGCTGAATGGCCGTGACGGCGACGTCGGCACGGAGTGCAGCCCGCAAAGCCCGACGGCGCATCGCACCAACACGCCAACATCCGTGAAAACGTGCAAGCTAAACCGCTTGTCGAGGCCCGTCGCGCAGACATATCGTTGTATCCTTGGTGCAAAATTTGTTGCACCAAGATACATTCAAAATCAATTGCCATGTCCTTTGAAAATCTCTCGATTGGCCGTCTGATCATCCATGAGGTCTTTGCACGCGGTGCAGATAAGGCCTTGGTTCAGCCCAATTACGGGACTCAGCTTTTGACACTCCCGCAAGATGCCCGGGACGCGTTGCAAGCCCGCATCACCAACGCTCTCGGGAAATCATCTCACGGTGTCGAGATGACGATTCGAGAAGTCGGTGCTGACAGCACTTGGCATAAAGCCAAGGAAATCATTGAGGCACAGGGCAATGATGCCGAATTCGTCAATATTTCCCAAAACATTGCCAGTAAGCTAGCAGTTGCTCAGACCAATCGCAGCATCCCTGGCGGCATCGTGGTGGTGATTGAAGGAACTTGCGGTAATCCAGCCAGGTCGTTCATGTGTGTCATCAAGGCAGAGCCTCATGGAGGTTTCACCAAACGGCAAGCGGGCGTGAATTTGACCCTGGAGTACATCAAGGAGCTTATTCTCACGCCACAGGCCAAGCTGTACAAAATCGGAGCTTTCCTACGGTATGACCCTTCAGCAGCCACAGCCCAAGCGCCTGACAATGGCTGGAGGGCTTTTCTGTTTGACGACCTGATTACTCAGGGCAATAAGCTTACTGCTGCGCAGTATTTTTACGAAACATTTTTGGGTTTGGCATTTCCGTCCAACAGTGCATTTCAGACCAAGAAGTTCCACGAACTAACCAAAGACTTTATCCGAAATGCCAATGTCGATGCGGAAAAGAAAATAGACCTTTTGAATGCCCTGACCACCTATCTGAAGACGGATCAGGCCGCAACTATTCAGGTGGACGTTTTTTCACAAAACTACTTGGGAGACGCGGTCCTGCAAGATGCATATACAGCTTATATGGGGCAAAAGAATTTCCCCAACACGGCTATTCACAAGGACCTTTCCGAGGTCCAAAGTCAACTGCGGCTGCGTAAGCTCACCTTCGGGCACGACATCAAGCTCACCGCCCCTGCGGATCAGTTCGAGAGCTACGTCCGAATCGAGTCCATTGACGGCGATGCCGATGAGCATGGTAATGTGCCCAAATGGACCAAGATCACAGTGCGTGACCACATCCGAGACCAAGAGTGAACGAGCAGGAAATCCTTGCGCGGTGGGAAGCCGACAAGCCCTTCTATAGGGCCTGGGCCAAGCTCATCGGCCGGGAAATCGAGGGGCGGCTTATGCCAGCCATAGCTCCTACTCTCCTCGACTACTTCTTGAAGGTTCCCATGGTGCCTCGTCTGAAGGGCGACACCAGCCTGATTGACAAGGCCCTGCACCGCAACAAGCCTTACAAGAACCCGTATGAGGACATCACTGACAAGGTAGGCATGAGGTACGTGGTACTGTTGACCACGCACATCAGCACGTTCTGCTCGATCATCGAAAGCGCCGAGTGCGAGGCCTTCTGGTCATGGTCCAAAGACAAGGACTACGAAGAGGAGCGGCTGGCCAAGCCCTTGGAGTTCTCCTATCAATCGGTCCACTACGTGCTGCGATCCAAAGCAGGGCTAACCATCGATGAGGTGAATCTCCCTGAGGGCCTTGCATGTGAGGTGCAAATCCGTACGCTCTTGCAGCACGCTCACAGCGAACTAACTCACGACACGCTCTACAAGCCCAAGACCACTGCAAAGCCCTCAATCAAGCGTACCGTTGCCAAGAGCATGGCTTTGATCGAGGCTACAGACGAATTCTTTGAGCAAGCCATGAAGGATCTCGCCAGTGCCAGCGAGCCGCAGCGGCAACTCTTGAACTACTTGAGTACGGCCTACAGGAAAGGCACAGGCCTAGAGCCCGGACAAGAGCGATCCAATCAGCTTGTGATTGATACCTTCATAGATTTTTTACCGAAGGATGTCACCATCCAAATCGAGGAATTCTTGACGGCCAAAAACTATGTTTTTGAAAAAATCAAAGAGCAAAATGGCCAGCGACATTTCTTTAATCAACCAGCCGTGCTTCTGGCGTACTTCCTCGCCGAGAGAAAACCTGCCCAAACCCGGGAGAATTGGCCTATCGGCACGGACGATCTAGCCAAGGTGTTTAGTGATTTAGGAGCTGCGTTTTAAAGACTGCGTGCAGCTTTCAGCACGCAACTCTGAAATCCGGGCGATGCGGATATGCTCCAGGCGTGCCACTATGCCCCTTGCATTACACGGGTCAGCGCCTGAAGGCAGTGGCGTAGAGATATGGCTGTTCGGCTTTAACACCGTGCGCGGCCACTGCCGCGCACGGATTTTGATTAGAGATGGATAGGCACGCAGAGCAGCGCCTCAACCGAACCGGGGCGCTGCTCTGCGGATGAGGATCAAGCGGCCAGGGCTTCGGCAGGTTCATCCGCCACGGCTTCGGCATCCTCCGGGGCGTCGTCCTGCCCCTGCGCTTTCTCCTGCGGGGTTTCCACCGCTTCGGCCTTGAAGATCGCGGGCATCCACCCCGTGCCATAGGCCAGCCGCTCGGCTTCGCTGGCAACGTCGGCCTTCTTGAGCTTCGCCAGCCGGTTGACTTCCTGCGGCGCGTACTCGCCCACGGCTTGCAGGATCGCGGCCTTGGGAACGTGCTTGAAGTAGCCTTCCGCGCTCGGCCGCCACCATGCGGCCATGTCCAGGCCCACGGCCTGCGCCAGTTCCTCGCCCGGTTGGCGCGGCATGGCGCGAGGCGTCACCACGTCCACCGTGGACGCCACACACACGGCCAGCAGTTTGACCAGTTCGCCTTGCTCCATTGCCAGCAGCGCGGCGAACAGTTCGGCGCTGTCCTGCGGCAAGGATTGACGGGCTGCCTGCTGCACCGCGCGCAGCGCCACGGCGGCGGGCGCGTCGGACAGGTCCGGGGCCATAGCTTCCAGGCGGTCCCGCACATTCAGGCGCACGCCCACCGGCAGGTCGTGCCCGTGGTAGTGCCCCTGCAAGACCCTCTGCACCATGCCATGCACCAGCGCGGCCAGGGCGACGTGCGGATGGCGGGCGACTTCGATTTGCAGGGCGGTGGTGCGATGCGCGCTCAGACGCTGGGCCAGCCGGTCGGATATGGCGGGGGTTTGCGCTTCGCCTGCCGTGTCGCCTTCGTCGTCGTCCCCGTCCTCGCCGCTGGCACCTTGGCGCAGGCGTTCCAGCGTGCGCAGCGCCTTGGCCTCGGCCTCGCGCATCAGCCCACGATGGATCACGGCCTTGCCGTCGCGGTCGATGGTGACGATGGCCCCGGCGGCGGCCTTCACGTTCGGGCCGTAGTCCAGCAAGCCGTCCTCCAGCGCCTGCAACTGCTCGCCCAGGGCTTCGCCTTCCTCCTGCAAGGTGTCGACCTTGTCCTCGTCCTCGGCTTCCGCCGCAGCGTCGATGGCCTCGGCGATGGCCTGCATCTTCGCTTCCAGCTTCTCGATGCGCTGCGCTTCGCGCTTGGTCGGTTCGCGCCGGGTTCGCGGAGCGCGCTGGAAGGCGTGCAGGTCGGCATGGGTCACGCCCGGCGTGGCGTCCACCCAGGCCCAGCCCTCGGCCTTCGCCTTGTCGGCAATGCCCGCCAGCTTTTCCTGCGCCAGCCGTTCCAGCAGCGCGGCATCGGTCAGGTACACGCCCGCGTCGCCTTCCGCGAACAGGTCACGGCGCACGCCGCCACCTGCGGCCTCGTAGGCGTCCAGGCCCACGAAGCGCACCAGCGGATGCCGGTAGGCGTCGATTTCGCGCTCGGTCAGGCGCTCGCGCAGCGCGGACGGGTGGCGCTGCCACTGTGGCGCATCGTAGAACGCGGCTTCCTGCGCGGCGTGGTCATCGGTGATGGCCAGCGCCATCAACTGATCCAGGCTCACGGCGTCGGCCCGGTAGTCGTCCATCAGGCGCGGCGAGACGTTGGCGAGCTTCAAGCGGCGCTGCACCACCAGCGGCGTGACGCTGAAATCCGCCGCTATGTCCTCGATGGGCCGGCCTTCGGCCACCAGGGCGGCGAACGCCTCGAACTGGTCTGCGGGGTGCATGGCCTCGCGCTGCACGTTCTCGGTGAGGCTGGCGGTGCGGGCGGTGCCATCGGCCACCAGCAGGCAGGGCACGTTCCAATCCTTGGCGATGCGGCGCTTTTTCGCCAGCAGCTTCAACGCGGCCAGCCTGCGGCCACCGGCAACCACCTCGTAATGCTCGCCATCGGCGGCGGCGATCACGATCAGATTTTGCAGCAGCCCCACGCGCTGGATGGATGCGGCCAGTTCGGGGATGGACATGCGCGGCATGGTCTTGCGCACGTTGCGGCCCGTGGGGCGCAGCACCAGCCGCGACAGCGGCACCAGAATCATGTGCTTGCTCGGGTCGGCGGCTTGCAGGACGTTGGCGGCGCTGCTGGCTGCGGTGCTGACGGCTTGGGTTTCGGTACGGGTAACGGCATTCATGGTCTAACTCCTAAAAGTTGGCTGTTGAAGAACCCGCACCGGATTCCTAGATTCGGAGCCCAGCCTTTGTGGCTGTTCGGTGCGGTCGGCACGAAGAACCCGGTTGGCCCTGTTGCCACCGTCTTTCCTGAGTTCATCGCCCGCGGCCAAAGGAGCGCGCGCACGGGGGCCGTCAAGGAGGCAAGCGCAGGGTGGGTGCGGCCCGCAGGCGCAGCCGAGGACACGGCCCTGCGCGCCTTGACGGCACACGGGTGCGGGCTACGGTCGCGGACAAGGTGATGGAGTCAGGGAAGACGGCTGGACACGGCAACGGCCGCCTCGATGTGCCTACCGCACGGCAAGCGCAAGCGCGCAGGCCCGAAGCTGGAAGCCGGGCCGGAGGCGTCAGCCGAGCGGAGCGAGGGGACGATCGAAGCCCGAAGGGGCGAAACCCGCAGGGGTTCGATGCGCAGCACGAGAGCGCGACCGGCCTTCTCCCAGGCGGCCGGGGACGCCCGAACTTCAAAGCTCGATGAACGCCATGCCCAGGACCAGCCTCATGCCACAGGTATCGGCAAGCGGGTCTTGCTGCCCTTGCGGCAGCGGCCTTTCGGCCGATCCGGCATCGCCGGTTCGGCGGCATCGAGGGGCGCCAAGCGCAGCGCGGCGGGGATAGCCCGCAGGGCTTTCCCCTGGAGGGCAAGCGCAGCGTGCAGAAGAACGGGATGGGCCGGAATGCCCGGCCGCTTCAACGCCGCCGCCGGAGCACCGCGAAGGCGGCGGCGTTCCGATATGGCTGTTTGGTTGATGATCTCCGACACCGGGCGCGGCCACTGCCGCGCCCGGATTTTTGAGCGCCAGCGCCAGGCCGTGTCAGTCTCGCGCCGGGCGATCAGCCGCAGGGCCGGCCCTCGCCGGCCCCGTGGTCACTCGCGTTCGCGGTAGTGGTCCACCATGCCCGCCAGGTAGGCCGCTTCAAGCGCCGCCCGGATGTTCCAGACAGCACAGTCATGGAAATCGAGGTAGCCAATCCTGCGGGTTTCGAGGGTGTCGATCTGTAGATGCACGCGCGCAATCTCGGCAATCTCCCGTTGCGCTGCCTCTGAAAGTTCAGGCTTGGCCATGTGGCTGCTCCTTGTCCAGTTCGGCCCGCACCTGCAAGGCGAGCTTGCGCAGGTTCACGTCCCCACTGGCGATCGCTGCCACCTCAATATCGGGCAGGCTGGCGAGGATGGCTGTTACCCGCCGCTCGATTTCCCACTCGGCCGCCTCCGGCCAATGCTTGTAGTCGGCGATCAGGGTGAGCGCGTCGCGGTTCTTGCGCCCGTACCCGGTGAGATAGGCCCGCAGGCCCTCGAAGGTGTCGAATTCGCGGTTCATGCTGCGGCCCTCCTGGCAGGGATGCGGTTCAGGCGTGCCGTGGCGGCGGCGTGGTACTGCGCATCCAGCTCAATGCCCAGGAAGCGGCGGCCGGTCTGACGCGCTGCCACGCATGTGGAACCTGATCCCGCGAACGGGTCCAGCACGATGCCGCGCGAAGGGCAAAACGTCTTGATGAGCGTCGCCATGGAATCGACCGGCTTCTGTGTGGGGTGCAAGCGGTTGCCGCTGTACCTCCAAGGCAGCACGTCGGGCAATGGCTCTTGCGGTTGCGCTGGCCGACCCTTGGCCAGCAGGTAGGCGGATTCATGTTGATAGCGCAGAAACCGCGCCTTCGATTGGTACGGCTTGGCAAACACGATATGCCCGACCACGCGGAACCCGGATGCGCGCCACGCGCTGAAAAACCGGTCCACCCGGCTCCAGCCATAGAACGAGACGCAAAAGGCGTCATCGCGCAGGATGCGGTGAATCTGCTGGAAGGCAGGCGCCAGCCAGCGGTCGTCCTTGTCGTTGGCGATGCGGCGCCCGTCGCGGTCCTGGTAGTCCACCAGATAAGGCGGGTCGGTGAGAACGAAATCCACGGCCCGATCGGGCAGCGTGGGAAGAACGGTCAGGCAGTTCCCGAGAACAATGCGGCTCATGTCATGCTCCTAGATGTGAAAGGTTTGCTGTTCACACCGCACACCGGATTCCTAGATTCGGAGCCCAGCCTTTCGGCTGTTTGGTGCGGTTGGCGCGAGGAACCCGGTTGGCCCTGTTGCCACCGTCTTTCCTGAGTTCA
Organism: Pseudorhodoferax sp.; assembly: GCF_047601025.1. NCBI lineage: Bacteria > Pseudomonadati > Pseudomonadota > Betaproteobacteria > Burkholderiales > Comamonadaceae > Pseudorhodoferax > Pseudorhodoferax sp. Next base: position 2,353,482 of record NZ_JASGJZ010000001.1, on the reverse strand, counting down.
TCGCCCGCGGCCAAAGGAGCGCGCGACCGGGGGCCGTCAAGGAGGCAAGCGCAGGATTGGTGCGGCCCGCAGGCGTAGCCGAGGACACGGCCCTGCGCGCCTTGACGGCACATGGGCGCGGGCTACGGTCGCGATGAAGGTGATGGAGTCAGGGAAGACGGCTGGACATGGCAACGGCCTTCCCGCTGCGCAGACCGCACGGCAAGCGCAAGCGCGCAGGCCCGAAGCTGGAAGCCGGGCCGGAGGCGTCAGGGATGTGCAAGGCTGGCGTAGGCCAGTCCCGCCAGGGATGAGCGAGGAGCGAACCTGAAGCAGCCCGGTCCGCGCAGCGGGGACGCCAATACACGCCTTTACGAAGCCGTTGAGTGACGTCGAGAAGCGGTCATTCGACCAGGCCATTCACTGGCCGAGAGTGGTCCCCCATGATCATCAGACCACCTCCGCTGACATAAACTGGATCTCTCTGGCGCAGGATCTTTAAGGAGGTGAAGCCAGGATGGCAAACGAGTTATCTATACAAGCACAAGCCTTGCAGAACCTGCTGATCTCTCAAGCCACGGGTGGAAATGAAGATGACGCAGAGTTCGTTCGTCTGCGACAGGCCCTGCTTTCAAATACGGCGCTGGACTCACTGATTCCGCAATTTCTTCGTACCTGCCGCAGCCTCGCGCAGTTCTGGCAGTTCATCAAATACAAGTACAAGACCTACGCTGAGCGTCGCAACTATCTGTGGGACGAATTCCGTCCAGTATTAGATGCCCTAGAGCGCGGCGGGCTGGCGCCTTCCGATTCCTCGGTAACGATCACCCTGGAAAAGTTCGATGCTGCCCATGTGCAGGCGGCCTGGTCCAAAGCGCTGGATCGGCGCGCATCAGATCCGGAAGGCGCGATCACTTCCGCACGAACACTGATCGAGTCGGTTTGCAAGCACATCTTGGACGAAGCCAAGATCAGCTATGACGATGCTGCCGATCTGCCCAAGCTATACAAGCAGACAGCAGAGGTGCTCAAACTGGCGCCGTCTCAACACACGGAGCAGGTTTTCAAACAGATTCTTGGCGGATGCACGTCGGTGGTCGAAGGCCTCGGGTCACTTCGCAACAGACTGAGCGATGCACACGGAAAGGGGCGGGTCGGCATCAAGCCCGCGCCTCGCCATGCAGAGTTGGCCGTCAATCTGTCAGGCGCGTTGGCCAACTATCTGCTGGCCACGTGGGAAGCACGTAGTGAGGCCGCAGCCTGAGATCAGCTTGGGTTTCCGGGTCGGTATGCTTCGGTGAATCGAATTTCCCAGACACTGTCTAGGAAATTGTCGGCGAAGCCTTCACCATGCAACGCTGGGAATTCTCGTATCGGTGATACGACAATCGGCCCGCACTCTCAGCCCGGCGTCAGGCCGCGTGCGCCGGCTGCACCACCAGCCGCAGGCCCATTCCCTTGAGGATCGCCGCCAGATCGCCGAATGCCAGGTCGCCCTGCGACGCCAGCGCGTGGTCGAGTTGGGCAGGCGCGAGCCCGCTACGCGGAGCCACCGCCTCAGCGCCCCCGAACACCGGCACCAGCTTGCGCAGCACGATCAGCAGTTCGGCCGGATCGCCATCGGCCAGGATGCTGTTCAGGGTCTCCCGGACCAGCGCCGGATCGGCCCGGTACAGCTCGGCCATCGCTTCGTCATGGGGCCTGCTCGCCGGCATTCAAATTACCCTCCAGCGAACATCAGGCCGCGACAAGGATGCCCGGCGCATGCGCCCGCCGCGCGGGCCGCACCACGATCCTGACCTGCTGGTCCAGCGCCACCAGCGCCTGCATCAGCCGCTCCAGCGATATGTTCCGCAGCCTGTAGCGGCGCACCCGCGACATCCCCGGCCGAGTCATGCCGGTGATCGCCGCTGCCTCGGTCTGGCTCAGGCCGCGCTGGTCGATCAGTTCGTTGAGCTTGAGCGCCAGCGCGGCCTTGGCCGCCAGTTCCTTGGCATCGCCAAAGCCAAGATCCTCCAGCACGTTGGCGGTGCCCTGGGTATGGTCCATACGGGTCATCGCGTTCTGCTTCCCCTCAGCCCACCAGCGCTTCCAGTGCCTTGGACGCCGCGCGCGGCAGGCGCCGGCCTTCCTTGGCCACGTTGACCTGCAAGGCCACCCGCGCCACCTCCTGAATGCCCTGGGCCAGCGCATAGCCGCCCCTGGCCTGCATCCAGGCCAGCACGTCCGCCAGATGCCAGATCGACGCGCTGCCCTCATGCACCGGCGCCGGGAAGCTGCCCGCATGGGCCAGCATCAGCTTGCGCATGTTCTGCCGCGACACGCCGACGATCTCGGCCACGTCGGTCAGCCCGACCAGATCGGGCGCCACCTCGACCAGCCGGGCCGACGGCGCAGCGCGGCGCACGTCGGCCAGCGCGCTGCGCACCGCTTCTTCCGCATCGGCCGCCTCGCGCGTGAACTCCAGCGCCAGGCGCCCCGGCTGGCCGATGCCGACCAGGGCATCGTCGCAGCCGGCTTCGCCCAGGCGCTCGACCAGTGCCTGCGAATCGCGGTCGTTATCGGTGAGCTGGTACTTGAGGGTAAAGGTGTATTCCATCGCGCTACTCCTGGGTGCCATCGCCATCCGCCTCGCGCTGCCGGCGGTGCGTGGTGCAGTTGTCCACCACGCGCCGCAAGGCCCGGGCGTGGTTGCCGGGGTTCTTCGGCGTGCTCCACACACTGGTGATGCAGAACTCGCCGCAGCGGCATTCCTCGTCGTTGTAGGGGCAGTACATCCGCCCCCAGGCGTGGCTGCCGCCGACTTCGATGCGCCAGCCTTGCCCCTCGGCATGGCGAAGCGCGTCCTCGACCTCTTTCTTCGGGTGGGAAGCACGGGCCATCGCGTGTCTCCAGTATGGGGATGATGAATAAGGTTGTCAAGTGACAACCAAATGAGGAGAGAAGGATTTCCGAGGCGCTGTCTCGGATTTCTGGACGGCGGCAAGGGCACCAGGCCCGTGACTGCACGTCCAGGCCCGGAAGCCTCACGCCAGCGCCGCTTCTTCCCGCGCCGCCGGCTGGGCGGGCTGCCTGCCCGCCACCACCGTCTTGCGCCGGTTCGACGCCAGGTCGGCGGCCTGGCGCACCGGCGCATCCTCGGTGTGGACGTAGCGCATGAACATGGCCACGGTCTTGTGCGCCGTCAGCGCCATGCCCACCTTCACCGGAATCCCGGAGTTGGCGATGTCCGTGGCCGAGCGGTGGCGGATGCCGTGCGTGCCGACGTGGGCAGCGCCCGCAGCCTTCAAGGCCCGGCTCCAGCCGCCGTAGTATTCGCCCTCGGTCAGGTGCTTGTCCGGGTCGTTGGGCGAGGGCAGGACGTAGGGGCAGCCTTCCCGGCGCGGCGCCGTGGAAAGCAGCCGGTAGGCTTCCTCGCTCATGGGCTTGGACATGCCGCCAGTCTTGCTGTCGGGCCAGACCACGCGGCGGTTGTCCAGATCGACCCAGGCCCATTCGAGGGCGATGATTTCCGAGCGCCGGGCCGCGAACTCGAATTGCAGCCGGATCGCCAGGGGGATGGCGTAGTTCTCCAGCCCTTCGGCCTCCAGATGATCGAGGTGGCGGAACAGCTTGCCCATGTCCTCGTCGCTGATGAGGTGGGTGGCCTTGCCGTTGGGGTACATCGGGACGTGGCGGCACGGGTTGGTGCCGTCGGGCCGATAGCCCCACACCTCGGCCAGGTTGAACATCTTGCGCAGGACGCTGAACGTGTGGTTCGCGTCCGCCGGCTTGTGGGCCATCTTCTTCATCGCTGCGGCAATGTCCGGGCGCTTGACGTCCTGCACCTTCATGCGGCCCAGCAGCGGGATGATGTTGTTGTTGATGGTCTTCCAGTAGCCTTTCTGCGTGCTGGGCTTGTTGCGCTGCTTGGAGTGATCCTCCATGAACCGCATGCACAGTTCCTTGACCGTGGGCGCGGTGCGCGCCGCCGCCTTGTCGGCGGCCGGGTCGCCGCCCCGGCGCACCTGGGCCAGCCACTCCTGCGCCAGCGCGCGGGCTTGCTCGACGGTCAACTCCCCGAACAGGCCCAGGGCGGGCTTGCGCCGCTCGCCGGCGTTCGTGCGGTACTGGAGCATGAACACCCGCCTGCCCGCCGGGGTGATCTTGCACAGGAAGCCGGGTACGATGGTGTCCCGCAGTTCGACGGCCTGCGCCTGGGGTTGCGCCGTCTCGACGGCGGTCTTGGTGAGCTTGGTTTTTGCCATGATGACTCCTTGGAATGACCCGATTCCCAGGAGCCTCATAGGGGCCAGCACAGGGGAAGCCGGGTCAGGTTTCGGAAAGCACCGGCATATGTTGAACTCGCCTAAGTTATTGATAAACCTGCTGTATCGGGCTTGGGCGTAGTCCAGCAAAGTTCGGTGCTGGAGTCATCGTGAAATGAAAAACCGGCGCTGCGCGGGGCATGCATCCATCTACCGCCGGGGTGTAGTTTCTCCCCCTCTCGTGCGTCTATACCCATAAGATGAGCCGTATTTCTCCGCCCCCACGATCTTCCCCAGCCCCGTTCGACGAGGCTGCGGAAGCGCGCGAGCTTGAGGAGTTCTTTCGCCAGCAAGACCCCGTGAACGTTGCCGCGGTGGATTGGCATACCCGCCGCGAACAGGGCCTGAGCGCCGCCGGGCAGGAAGCATTCCAGCAGTGGCTGGCGGCCAGCCCCGCCCATGCCGCCGCCTTCGAGGCGCTGGACCAGGGCATGGCAGCGCTGCGCACTATTCCGGCGGAAGAAGCCGCACGGGTGCGCGCCGGCCATTCGGCAACCTCCAGCAGCGAAGCCCCGCAGCCCACGCCCTCTCCGGCCACCGGCGCCAGGCCCAAGCGGGCGCACGGGCGCAGCGGCGGCTGGCCCTCGCTGGCCGCGCCCACGCCGCGCCGGGCCTGGCTGGCCTTCTGCTGCGTGGCCGTTCTGGCGGCGGGCATGGGCTTGTACCAATGGGACCAGCAGCGCGTGGTCTTCTCGCGCGACTATGCGGTCGAGCGTGGGCAGCGCCAGACCGTGACCTTGCCCGACGGCACCGAATTGGCTTTCGACTCCGAAACACAGGCCCAGGTCGCCTTGTACCGCGACCGCCGCGAAGTGCGCCTTGCGGAAGGGCAGATCATGTTCGCCGTCGCGCCCGACAGCACCAAGCCCTTCCAGGTCCTGGCCGGGCCGGCGCGTGTCACCGTGGTCGGCACGAAGTTCTCCGTGCGGTACCGCCGCACCGGCATGGACGCGAACACCGTCAAAGTGGCGGTGGAAGAAGGCCACGTTCGGGTGGCCGATGTCCGCAGCCCGCCACCGGACGGCTCCACTGCCGAAGTCGATCTGGTGGCAGGCCAGGGGCTCACCGTGTCGGCGGATGGCGCCATCGGCAAGGTGGCCGAGGTCGCGCCCGGCAGCGTCGCGCCGTGGCGCAAGGGCCTAGTACGCTTCGAGAACACTCCGCTGGGCGATGCCCTGCTGGAACTGGAGCGCTACGGCGCCACCGGGCTGACGATCCGCGATCCCGCCGTGGCCGCCATGCCCATCGGCGGCACCTTCCAGATCGGTCGCCCCCAGGCGTTTGCGCAGATGGTGACGCAGATCCTGCCCGTCAAGCTGGTGCAGGGCGCCGCCGGCAAGACGGAAATTGCCCGGGTGCCATAAGAGCGTCTTCAAGGCCCGGCAAGGCCGCGACCGGGTGTTTGAAAACAGCTCCCACGCTCCCCGCTTCGCGGGGTTCGCTGCCCCCCAGGGGGGCGCTTTTCATCTTGGGACGGCCCGGCGATGAAAAAAGTTGAGGTGTGGAGGTGTAGTTTTTAGCGGGCTGGTGCGTCTTTAAGAGTAGTGAGTTTTATTTTCATTCATTACTCGACTCGTAAAGGACGTCTCCATGCGGCTGGTGCACACGCGCTTTCACCCCGTTCCCCTTGCCCTGGCCGTCGCCCTGGCCCTGGCTGCTCCGGCAATCGCCCAGGCACAGGCCGCTGACGGCGCCAAGGCCGTCACCCTCTCCATTGCCGCGCAGCCGCTCGGCTCGGCGCTGAACGAACTGTCGGCCGCCACGGGCACGCCAATCGGGTTTTCGCCGGCACTCGTCGCGGGCAGAACGGCACGCGCGGTCAAGGGGAACCTCACGGCGCGCCAGGCCGTGGACCAACTGCTTGCCGGCAGCGGGCTGGCGGCCGTGCAGGAAGCAGGCGGCCTTGTCATCAAGGCCATGCCGCCGGCTTCGACAGCTGGCGATGCGGCGACGCTGCCGGACGTGACGGTGCGGGCCCAGGCCGAGCGTGCAGATGGCCTACCGGCGCCGTATGCGGGCGGCCAGGTCGCGCGCGGCGGGCAGGTCGGGATGCTCGGCAACAAGGACGTCATGGACACGCCGTTCAGCGTCACCAACTACACGAACCAGACGATTCAGGATCAGCAGGCGCAGACCGTGCAGGACGTGCTGGCCAACGAGCCCTCGATCATCAACGCGTCCAACAGATCCGGTGGCGACTTTGCGTATTTCCGAGGATTTGTAAGTCAGGGAGGCGCGATAAGCCGCAGCCTGAACGGTTTGTCGGGCATGGCACCACCTTTATATCCGTCCATGGATTACGTCGATCGCGTCGAGGTGCAGAGGGGGCCTGGCGCCCTTCTGAAAGGTTTTTCCACGTCGGGGCAGTCCAATCAAGGCGGCTCCGTCAATCTGGTCACCAAGAAGGCGGATGACGAGCCGCTGACGCAGTTGACCACCCGCTATGAGTCTGATTCGGTGTTTGGTGCCCACGTCGATGTGGGCAGGCGCTTTGGCACCGACAACGCGTTTGGCATCCGCTTCAACGGCTCTTTGGATGGTGGCGATACGGCGTTGGATAACCAGCGGTCAAGGTCGCGGGTCGGCGCGCTCAATCTCGACTATCGCGGAGAGCGCGTCCGGTTGTCCGCTGATTTTGTCTATCAACGAGCCAAGGACACTGTTCCTTTTAACCACATTGTGCTTGGCTCCAGACCTGGAGTTGGGCAGCGACTCTCGTCGGTTCCCAGTGCGCCGAGGGCGAGCACAGCGTTAGCTCCTTCGTGGGCATATGACATAAACCAAGTCACGCTGGGCATGGTGCAAGGCGAAGTCGATATGACAGCGAATGTGACGGCATATGCCGCTTTCGGTGCACAACGACACGAAGGCAAGCGTTTGGGTGAAGTTGGGGCCCCTCTACTCGACACAATGGGCACGATCGGTCTGTCAAATCAGTCTAATCGTAGCCGTAACGACATCTCATCCATGCAAGGGGGTGTCCGGATTAAAACCGAGACTGGCCCAGTAGCGCACTCGTTCAGCTTTGACATGGCTCGATTTGAACGAAAGTATAAAAACATCACGCTTGGGCTTGGGAGTGTTTATACGTCCGCTGGCTCTCTCTACGCCCCGGCTTTCCCGGCATTCCCTACGGTGGGCGATGCGGGCGATCCGCCAAAGGTGAACGACGTGGTTGGCTCCAGCATCGCAATTGCCGACAGCATGTCGATGCTGGATGACCGCATCCAGTTCATCATTGGTGCGCGACACCAGAAGATAGAGTCCAGAAACTTCAACACCACGACGGGTGCGCAGACGTCGAGCTACGACAAGGCCAAGTGGACACCCTCTCTGGCGCTGGTGGTCAAGCCGTGGAGCAGCAATGTCTCCCTCTACGCCAACTACATCGAGGATCTGGTGCCGGGAACGACGGTCGGCGACACCTACGCCAACAGTGGCCAGGTATTCGCGCCCTATGCGACCAAGCAATACGAGGTGGGCGCCAAGGTCGATTGGGGCACGGTGACGACAACCCTGGCGGCGTTCCAGATCAGCCAGCCCAGCACCATTGCCAACCCATCCACGTCGGGCGGGCGGCCTACGCTGGCGCTGGATGGTGAACAGCGAAACCGCGGGATCGAACTGAATGCCTATGGCGAACTGGCCAGGGGCGTTCGCTTGCTTGGTGGATTGACTTACCTCGATGCCATTCTGACCAAAACCGCCAATGGCACCTACGACGGCGCAAGAGCCGCTGGTGCGCCACGATTCAGGGCCGTGATTGGCGGTGAATGGGATACACCATTTATCCAGGGAATGACGCTGACCGGTCGGTTGACCTATACCGGCGATGCGGTGGCGGGCAACAATGTCCCGCATCTGATCGTTCCCTCGTGGACGCAGATCGATCTGGGCGCACGCTACACCGTGGCGGGTCCGTGGAATCGCAAACCCATCACCTTCCGCTTCAACGTCGATAACGTCTTCAACAAGAGTTATTGGGTGGTGGGGCATCCTACCCTAGGCTCCCTTTATTTGAGCAGCCCGCGGACGTTCCGGCTCTCTGCCACGATGAATTTCTAATCAGATCGACCTCCGGCGCTTGCCAGTCAAGCGCTGGCAGCTATCTTTCTTGATAACAACACCGAAGCGATGCTGACTCTTCTCGCCCTGGCGCTGACCATTGTTGGCAGCGCTTGCCTCTATCTCGCCAGCCCCAACCAGCGGTGGCTTTCACGCATGCCGCCAGCCCGTCCGCTGCTGGTATTGGGAACTGTGTTGCTGCTCATTGGCCTTGCCTTGTGGATCGCGGCGCTGCGCCCCCTGTCGGGCGTGGCCGTGGCCCTGCACGTGGTGATGGTCTGCCTGTTCGCGCTTCCCTACGCCGCCGCGCTGCGCGGCACCCGGAGGCGTCGGCATGGCTGAACGCATCCGCCCTGACTGGTGGGCCAAGACCAGCGCAGGCGTGATCCTGGGCTTCGGCTTGGCGCTCGCGCTGGCGGGCCTGTATGCGTATCTCGGCCAGGGCGACATCCATGCCCCGAGCGGACGCCCCGCGCTGATGCGCTACATGGTGGCCTTCGTCTGGGTCGCGGTGTTCGGCTTCTGCTTCCTGTTCCGCAGCGGGGCTGCGGCCTGGGCGTGGCTCGGCGTCGCGAACCTGCTCGCCTTCGCTGCATTGTTCGCCTGCCGTTTCTGGCTTTTTGCATGAGGGCCGCCGCATGATCCGCGCCGACATCATCAAGATCTACAAGACCGTCCACACCTGGACGGGCATCATCTGCGGCTTTGCGCTGTTCATTGCCTTCTATGCCGGGGCGCTGACCATGTTCATGGAGCCCATCGCTCGCTGGGCTTCGCCGCCCGGCGTGGGCGTGGCGGCCGTCTCCCTCGACGATGCACCCAGGCTCATCGAGCAGGTGGCCGCCGCGCACCCTGAAGCGAACGAGGAAGGCATCACATTGCATCTGCGCGGCCGTGAGAACGAACCGGCCCGCGTGACCTGGGAAGAGGAACTGCCGCACGACGAGAGTGACCCCAACCACGTGCATGAGCACGTCCACTGGTGGGCCACGCTCAACCCTGACGGCACGCTGATGGCGAAGGAGCAAGAGCCCTCAGAACTGGCGCAGTTCATCAACGAAATCCACATGCGCGTGGGCATTCCACGGCCGTTGGGCTGGTATTTCATGGGCGCCGTCTCGCTGCTCTATGGCGTGGCGCTGATCTCCGGGGTCATCGTGCTGCTGCCCTCGCTGGTGAAGGACTTCTTCGCGCTGCGGCTGGGCAAGAACCTCAAGCGCATGTGGCTGGACGCGCACAACGTGGTCGGCATCACGGGCCTGCCGTTCCACATCGTCATGGCCGTCACCTCCGTTACGTTGTGCCTCATGGGCCCTTTGACGTCCGCGCAGGACAGTGTGATTTATGGCGGCAGGCAGGCAAGCGTGATCCAGCCAGTCTTCGCTTTAGCGAGGCCACCCAAGCCCACCGGCGCGGCGGCGCCCATGCTGTCACCCGCGCAACTGCTGGAACGTCTGCATGCGCATGTGCCGGACTTCGATCCCGCCACGATGACGTTCCACCATACCGGCGACGCAGCGGCCGCCGTGCGATTCAGCGGAAGCGAGTTCGGCTATGTGGGAGACACACGTTTCGCAGGCGTCATCCTCAGTGCCGTGACCGGGGATGTGATCAGCGATTACCGTCCGTCACGGCAGGAGCCGTCGTGGCGCGCCGCTGTGACATTGGCTGCCCTGCACTTCGGCCAATACGGCGGAACGACGATCAAATGGGCCTATTTCCTCCTCGGCCTCGCGGGCGCCTGGCTGTTCTACGGCGGCAACCTGCTGTGGGTGGAAACCCGGCGCAAGGCGCAGCGCAAGAACAGTGAAGAATTGCCCACCCAGCGCCGCGACACGTACTGGCTGGCCGCCGGCACCGTGGGCGTATGCCTGGGCTGCGTGGCCGGCCTCTCGGCCACCATCGTGGCGGCCAAGTGGCTGCACGGCCGCGTGGCCGACCTGAACCACTGGCATGAAGTCATCTACTACGTGGTGTTCTTCGCTTCCATCGCCTGGGCCTTCGCGCGCGGCGCCGCGCGTTCGTCGGTGGAACTGCTGTGGCTGTGCGCCGCCGCCACGCTGGCGATCCCGCTGACCACACTGGCCGCGTTGCTGTTCCCATCGCTGGGCATGTGGGCGCACGGTAGCGCCGCCACCATCGGCGTGGACGTGGTGGCCTTCGTCGGCGCGCTTTGCTTTGCCTGGATGGCCGTTGCCACCGCGCGGCGCGTCAGGCACGGCCCGGTGGACAGCGTGTGGTCGGCCCGCAAGGCGCCCGCAGCCCCGGCAGCGCCAGCCACCGCGCAGGAGGCTTGAACCCATGCAGGCCGCGAACTGCCGCCTGCACTGGTGGCTGGCGCTGGCCGTCGCAAGGGGGCGGCGATGAGCGAGGCGAACGTGATTTCGCGGCTTCGCAGCGCCAAGCTGCGCCTGAGCATTGCCCGCATCGGCGTCATGCAGGTGTTGCAAGTAGCCGAGCCCGAGCCGCTGAGCGCCGAGGACGTGTACCGCCGCATGAGCGAGCGCGGCACGCGCACCAGCCTGGGCACCGTATACCGGGCCACGAAAGAACTGGAAGCGCATGGCCTGCTGCTGCGGGAATGGGGCCGCCACCGCAAGGCGGTGTACCGCATCAAGCCCTCCGGCTTCGACGCGCACCGCCTGCGGCTGGTGTGCCAGGACTGCGGGCACAGCGTGGCGTTCTCGGACGGGGCGCTGCTGAAGGCGCTGAAGCGCGTGGCCCACGCGCAGGGTCTGGCGCTGGCGGGCAAGGCCGTGGCGATTCCCTGTGAATGCCGGGGCTGCGACACCGAGGCGCCCGAACTGCGCTCCTGTTCTCTGGCGAAGTCGAGGGGCCAGCCGGCCGCGGCCAACAGCGGATGACATCTTGGCGGGGGAGAGGCATGGAGTTGAGACACTTGCGATATTTCATGGCTGTGGCGGAGGAACTCCACTTCACCCGCGCCGCAGACCGGCTGAACATCGAGCAGGCGCCGGTGTCGCGCACTATCAAGGATCTGGAAGAACGCCTCGGGGCACGCCTGTTCTACCGGAATCACCATCACACACGTCTGACCCCGGAAGGTGAGGCTTTCAAGCGGGACGTGCCAAGGGTGTTCGAAGCGCTTGAGAAAGCCATCGAGGGGGTTCGGGCGATGGCCAGCGGTCATCGGGGCCTGTTGCGGGTTGCCGTGTCGGACAACGCCTTTCATCCACGTCTGGCTGCGTTGCTGGCGCTGAGCCGCGAGGAAGAGCCGGATGTGGAGATTCACATGTCCGAGGTATCGCTAACGCAACAACTGCACGGGCTGCGCGACGACCTGTTCGACGCCGGTTTGGCGCACACGGGCGACATGGGCGACGAGATCGAAGCGCACCCAGTCTGGCACGACGCACTGGCCGTAGCCGTGCCCCTGCGCCATCCACTGCTCGCCTTCTCCTCGGTCCCGCTGAAGGAGTTGTTGCACCAGCCGTTGGTGTTATGCCACCCGCAGTTCTGCGAGGGCTGTCACCGAGAGCTTGATTGCGTGCTGTCCCAGATGAAGGCCACACCGACCGTAGTCGATGAGGCAAGGTCGCTGGGCATGATGCTGACGCTGGTGGCGGCCGGCTACGGTGTGGGGTTCGTGCCCATGGAGCAGATCGAGGCGTGCCACCATGCTGGCGTGGTGCTGCGGCCGCTGGATCTGGAGGACGCAACGCTCACAACCTACCTGCTGGTGAGGGCCGACCGCGAGCCGTCCGCAAGGCTGCTCCAGTTCATCGAGCGTGCAAAACGAGGGCTGGAGCCGACCGAGTGAATGCCAGACGCCAAAAGGGTTCAAGGGAAGGGGGCTAAGAGTCAATGGCCCTGCCTGGAAAAGGCAAAAGGCCGTCTTTCCCCCGCTGCTACAGCACTCGGCCACAGCACTTCTATTTCGCTCCACCATCCTCCGCCACGCTCAGGTAATCCGCCCAAGCCTGCAACAGTGCCCTTCTCTGATCCAGCAACAGTGCCTTGTTGTAAGTCGCCCGCACTTTGTTGCCCTCCACGTGGGCAAGCTGTCGCTCGATCGCATCGGGCCGGAATCCGTTCTCGTTGGCCCAGGTTGAAAAGGTCGTCCGCCAGCAATGTGGCGTCGTGCCCCGCCCCAGGTTCATGTCGCGCATGGCGTAGGTGAGCCGGTTGGGCGTGGTGAAGCCTGTGCCACTCCGGTGCGGAAACAGGTAGCGCCCACCGCCAGTGATGTGCTGCAAGTCTTTCAGCACGGCAGCGGCCTGCACCGACAGCGGGCAGACATGGTCGCGCCGGGCCTTCATCTTGGCCGCAGGCCGACGCCACAGCGCATCCTTGAAGTCGAATTCTTCCCACTCGGCATCGGCAGCTTCCCCTGGGCGGCATGCGGTCAGCGCGATAAGCCGCAGGCACAGCGCGGTTTCGGGATAGCCCCGGTAACCGCGCAACGCCAGATAGAACTTCTGGATTTGCTCGCGCGTCATCGCCGCCTTGCTTTCGCTCGCAGGCACGCGCAGCAGCCCGCGCAGGCTTGGAATCGGATTGGCATCCACCAGACCACGTACCACGGCGAACTCGAAGATGGCGGAAAGATCGCCTTTGACATGGATGGCAGCCCATGCGCCATGGGCCTTGCATTCCTCCAGCAGCGGGCGGATCTGCTTGACGCCAATGTCACTCATCGGCATCCCGTCGAACTTGGGCGACAGGTACTTCCTGATTCGGGACTCTTTCGTCCGGTAGGAGCTAAGCGCAAAGGCTGGCTTGATTTCCGCCAGGTAGGCCTGCGCCACCTTGGCGAACGAGCTTTCGCGGGCGCGCTTGCGCTCTTCCAGTGCTTCCAGGTTGCGCTGCTTGAGCTGCTGCCGCTCATGAGCAGGATGGATACCCTGCTTGACCAGGGCACGGGCCTTCTCTCGGGCCGCGCGCGCCTCTGCAAGGCTCACTTGGGGAAAGCTGCCGATGGCAAAGAGGTTTTCCTTGCCTTGCAGGCGGTACTTCCAGCGCCAGAGCTTGCCGCCGGTGATCTTGACCAGCAGGAACAGGCCCCCGCCGTCTGAAAGTTTCCAGTCTCGAGCAGCAGGTTTGACCGACTTGACCTTGGCGTCGGTGAGTAGATTCTCGGGCATCGTTGGACTCCACTGCGGGGGAAAGTACCCCCACGGTTGAACACGAGTACCCCCAACGCTACCCCCGATTTTTTTGGACTCCGATGAACAATAGGAACGCTCAGCAGACCGTATTGTTTTGCAAGTCATTGATTTCAAATGACATGCTCAATCCACTGAGCGTTACTGAACGCTCCTGAGTTCCTGAAAAATCGTCAGACGTTGATCACACGTTGTTCATACGTTGAACAAGAAGTTCATCACGTCCCCATCCCTGACGACGTAGTCCTTGCCCTCGCTGCGCATCTTGCCGGCGTCCTTGGCGCCCTGCTCGCCCTGGAAGGCGATGTAGTCCTCGAAGGCGATGGTCTGCGCGCGGATGAAGCCGCGCTCGAAGTCGCCGTGGATCACGCCGGCGGCCTGCGGCGCGGTGTCGCCGACGTGGATGGTCCAGGCGCGCACTTCCTTCACGCCGGCCGTGAAGTAGGTCTGCAGGCCCAGCAGCTTGAAGCCGGCGCGGATCAGCCGGTTCAGCCCCGGCTCCTCCTGGCCGATCTCGGCCAGGAACAGCTGCCGGTCTTCCTCACCCATGTCGGCCAGCTCGGCCTCGATCTTGGCGCAGATGGCGACCACGGGTGCGCCGTGGCCGGCCGCGTAGTCCTCCAGCCGGTCCAGCAGCGGGTTGTCCTCGAAGCCGTCCTCGGCGACGTTGCCGACGAACATCGCCGGCTTGGCGGTGATCAGGCACAGCGGCTTGAGCAGCGCCTGCTCTTCCCGGGACAGGTCGAGCGTGCGCGCGGGCCGGCCTTCGTTCAGCGCGGCCTGCACCGGGCCGAGCAACCTGACCATGGCCGCGGCCTCCTTGTCGTTGCCGCTCTTGGCGGCCTTGGCGTAGCGCGCCAGCGCCTTCTCGACGGTGCCCAGGTCGGCCAGGCACAGCTCGGTCTGGATGACCTCGATGTCGGAGATCGGGTCGACCTTGCCGGCGACGTGGATGACGTTCGGGTCCTCGAAGCAGCGCACCACGTTGACGATGGCGTCGGTCTCGCGGATGTGCGCCAGGAACTGGTTGCCCAGGCCCTCGCCCTTGCTGGCGCCGGCCACCAGGCCGGCGATGTCCACGAACTCGACGATGGCCGGCACCACGCGTTCGGGCTTGACGATCGCCGACAGCTGGGCCAGCCGCGGATCGGGCACCTCGACCACGCCGGTGTTGGGCTCGATGGTGCAGAAGGGGTAGTTCTCGGCCGCGATGCCGGCCTTGGTCAGCGCGTTGAAGAGGGTGGACTTGCCGACATTGGGCAGGCCCACGATGCCGCATTTCAGGCTCATGGCGGGGCTTTCAGCTCGGATTCGGGAAAGCCCGTGATTCTAGGAGCGCGGGCGGCGGAAATCCGGGCGCGCGCGGCGCGCGGTTCAGCAGCAGCGCCCGCCGCCGCTGCCGTAGCGCGCCTGCAGGCGCTCGCGGAAGAACTCCTCGTAGCTCATGGGCGCCCGGTCCGGGTGCGTGGCCGCCATGTGCGAGAGGTAGGTGTCGTAGTCCGGCAGGCCGACCATCAGCCGCAGCGTCTGGCCCACCGTCCGCAGGGCGCGGGCCGAGCGCGCGAGGTAGCGCCCGGCCTGCGGCAGCGAGGTGCTGGTGCTGGACGCCATCAGCCGGCCGCCGCGGGCTCGTAGGGCGTCTCGTGCACCGTGGGCCGGCTGGCCGCGCGCGCCGCCAGGCAGGACTTGACGGTGTAGAACAGCACGCTCAGCACCACCACCATGAACAGCCCGCACAGCGCGGCGTCCAGGCGGTCGTTGAAGATGATGCGCTCCATGGCCTCGGGGGTCTTGGCCGGCGCCACCAGCACGCCGTTGGCCAGGCCTTCGGTGTAGCGGGCCGCGTGCGACAGGAAGCCGACCTTCGGATCGGGCGAGAAGATCTTCTGCCAGCCGGCCGTCAGCGTGCAGGCCAGCAGCCAGGCGGCCGGCGCGGCGGCGACCCAGGCGTAGCGCTCGCGCTTCATGCGGAACAGCACGACCACGCCGAGCAGCAGCGCCACCGCGGCCAGCATCTGGTTGGAGATGCCGAACAGCGGCCACAGCGTGTTGATGCCGCCCAGCGGATCGACCACGCCCTGGTACAGGAAGTAGCCCCAGGCCGCCACGCACAGCGCCGTGGCCAGCAGGTTGGCCGGCAGCGAGTCGGTGCGGGCGAGCGCCGGCACGAAGCTGCCCAGCAGGTCCTGCAGCATGAAGCGGCCCGCGCGGGTGCCGGCGTCCACGGCGGTCAGGATGAACAGCGCCTCGAACAGGATCGCGAAGTGGTACCAGAAGGCCATCATGGCCTGCCCGCCGATGACCTGATGCAGGATGTGCGCCATGCCCACGGCCAGCGTGGGCGCGCCGCCGGCGCGGCCGAGGATGGTGCTCTCGCCCACGTCCTTGGCGGTCTGCACCAGCATCTCGGGCGTGACCGAGAAGCCCCAGCCGGAGATCGTCTGGGCCACGGCCTCGGGCGTGGAGCCGACCAGCGCGGCCGGGCTGTTCATCGCGAAGTAGACGCCGGGCTCGATGCACGAGGCGGCCACCAGCGCCATGATGGCGACGAAGGATTCGGCCAGCATGCCGCCGTAGCCGATGTAGCGGGCATGGCCCTCGTTGTCCAGCATCTTGGGCGTGGTGCCCGAGGAGATCAGCGCGTGGAAGCCCGACACCGCGCCGCAGGCGATGGTGATGAACAGGAACGGGAACAGGCTGCCGGACCAGACCGGGCCGTTGCCCTGCGCGAACTGCGTCAGGGCCGGCATCTGCAGCATCGGGCCGACCCAGACGATGCCCAGCGCCAGCGCGACGATGGTGCCGATCTTCAGGAAGGTGGACAGGTAGTCGCGCGGCGCCAACAGCAGCCACACCGGCAGGCTGGCGGCGATGAAGCCGTAGCCGATCAGCATCCAGGTCAGCGCCTTGCCGTCGAAGGTGAACATCGGGCCCCAGGTCGGGCTGTGGGAGACGGCCTGGCCGCCGAAGATCGCGGCCATCAGCAGCACGAAGCCGATGATGGAGATCTCGCCGATGCGGCCGGGGCGGATGTAGCGCAGGTACAGGCCCATGAACACCGCCACCGGGATCGTGGCCGCGACCGTGAAGGTGCCCCAGGGCGATTCGGCCAAGGCCTTGACCACGATCAGCGCCAGCACCGCCAGGATGATGATCATGATCATGAAGGTGCCGAACAGCGCGATCATGCCGGGCACCGGGCCCATCTCCTGCTTGACCAGGTCGCCGAGCGAGCGGCCGTCGCGCCGCGTGGAGATGAACAGCACGATGAAGTCCTGCACCGCGCCGGCGAACACCACGCCGGCCAGGATCCACAGCATGCCGGGCAGGTAGCCCATCTGCGCGGCCAGCACCGGGCCGACCAGCGGGCCGGCGCCGGCGATGGCGGCGAAGTGGTGGCCGAACAGCACGTTCTTGTCGGTGGGCACGTAGTCCAGCCCGTCGTTGTGGCGGTGCGCCGGAGTCTTGCGGCTGGGGTCCAGGCCGAGCACCTTGTTCGCGATGAACAGGCTGTAGTAGCGGTAACCGATCAGGTAGACGCAGATCGCGGCGGTCACGATCCACAGCGCGTTGATGCTCTCGCCGCGTGAAAGGGCCACGGTGCCGAGCGCGAACGCGCCGACGATGGCCACGGCGAGCCACACGAGGTGGCGGCTGATGCTTGGCATGCGGATGTCTCCTTATTGGACGTGAATTCGTGCATTTTGTCGCACGGCGGTCCCCGCGCGCATCCGTCGCAGCGCGCGGGCGGCCTACGCGCGACCACCTAAGTGCTAACCCGCATCCTGCCCCGGGCCGCGCGTGTGCTCCACGGCATAGCGGATCAGCTCCGCGAGGCCGTCGATGCCGAGGCGCCGCTTGATGCTCTGGCGGTGTGCCTCCACGGTGCGCACGCTCAGGCCCAGCGCGCGGGCGATCTGCTTGCTGGATTCGCCGCGGCCCAGCGCGGCCAGGATCTCGGTCTCGCGCGGCGTCAGCAGCGGGCGCGGCGGGCGCTGGGGAAACAGCTTGCGCGCGACGGCCGGGCTCAGGAAGGTGCCGCCGGCGGCCGCGGCCTCGATCGCGGCGACGATCTCCGCGGCCGGCGCGTCCTTCAGCACGTAGCCGCGTGCGCCGAGCTGCAGGGCCTGCTGCACGTACTCGTGGTTGTCGTACATGCTCAGCATCACGATCTGCGGCGCGGGCCGGCGCTGCAGCACGCGGGCGGCCAGCGCCAGGCCGTCCATGTCCTTCATGCCCACGTCCATCAGCAGCAGGTCGGGCCGGGCGGCGTCGAGCAGGTCCAGTGCCTCGGCGCCGCTGCCGGCCTCGCCGACGACCTCGATCCAGGGCACGGCGCCGAGCCGCGCGCGCAGACCGTCGCGCACCAACGGATGGTCGTCGACCAGGAACAGGCGGACCGGCGTGCTCACCGGCGTCCCTTCGCCGGCACGGGCGGCGGTGCGCGCACCGTGGGGCGGCCCGGCGGCGCTCATGCGGACCGCTCCAGGGGCAGCGGCAGTTCGGCCTCGACCATGGTGGCGCCGGGCGCGGAAACCAGGTGCAGCCGGCCGCCGATGGCCTCCATGCGCTCGCGCATGTTGCGCAGCCCGATGCCGCGGCGCGCGTCGAGCTGCACGGCCAGCACGTCGAAGCCCTGGCCGTCGTCCTGCACGCGCAGGCGCACCGCGTCGCCGTCGAACGCCAGGACGATGCGCACGCGGTGCGCGCCGGCGGCGTGCTTGTGCACGTTGGTCAGCGCCTCCTGCGCGACGCGGAACAGCGCGGTCTTGGCGTCGGGCTCCAGTTCGCAGGGCGTGCCCTGGACCTGCATCCCGGCGCGGATGCCGCCGGCCGCGTCGAACTCCTGCGCCAGCCGCTCCAGCGCGGCCGCCAGGCCCAGCGTGTCCAGCAGCGCGGGCCGCAGCCGGTGCGACAGGCCGCGCACCTCGGCCAGCGCGGCGTGCAGCCGGTCCAGCGCCGTGGCCAGCGCGGGCGGGCGCTGCGCCAGCGTGTCGGTGTAGGACTCGATCTGCAGCTTCACGCCGACCAGTGCCTGGCTGGTGCCGTCGTGCAGCTCGCGCGCGAGGCGGGCGCGCTCGTCCTCCTGCGACTGCACGACGCGCCGCGCCAGCAGGCGCAGCTTGGCCTCGGCCGTGCGGTGCCCGCGCAGGTTGAGCAGCAGGCCGGCGGCGCTGACGCCCGCCAGGCACAGCGCGGCGATGCCGGCGATCCACAGCAGCGTGGCGGCGACGTTGGCGCTGGTCTGCCGGTCCATGGCCGCCAGCGTGGCCTGGATGTCGTCCAGGTACAGGCCGGTGCCGACCATCCAGTTCCAGCGCGGCAGCAGGGTCACGTAGCCGAGCTTGGGCGCCAGCTGGGCGCTGGAGGGCTTGCGCCATTCGTATTCGACGAAGCCGCCGCCGTTCTGCTGTGCGGTGTGCAGCAGGTCCTGCAGCGTGTAGCGGCCGTGCGAATCGCGCAGGTCCCAGAGCTGCTGGCCGACCAGCTCGGGCTGGCGCGAGTGCATCAGCGCACGGCCCTGCAGGTCGTAGACGAAGAAGTAGCCGTCGCTGCCGTAGTCCAGCGCGGCCAGGCGGCGCAGCGCCTCGGCGCGGGTGGCCTCGTCCTGGCGGCCGCTGTCGTACAGCGGCCGCACCGTGCTGACGGCCAGCTCCACGTAGGCGCGCAACTCGTTGCGGCGCTGGGCCATGTGGCTGGCCTCGATCAGCGTGCGCTCGCGCTGGGCGAGGCCGTGCTCCTGGTGGCGCACCGCCAGCGCGACCAGCGCCAGGGCCAGCAGCAGCGGCACGACGGCGAGCGCGACGATCTTGGTGCGCAACTGCATGGCGCCGCCGGGCAGGCCCTTCACGCGAACCGGTAGTCGGCCGCGGCCGGCTGGCCGGTGCGCAGCGCATGGTCGATGCCGTCCAGCACGATGGCGTTCATGCCGAAGGCGATCGCGCCGTCGACCGCCGGGTGTGCCCGGTAGGCCTGCAGCGCGTCGCCGACCTCGGGGCTGGACAGCGCGGTGGCCGGATCGATGTTCGGGATCGGGCAGCGCGGGCAAGGCTTGACCATGCGCAGCCGGGCCAGGCCTTCGCCGGTGGCGATCTGCAGCTCGTCGAGGCGGTCCTCGTCGTGCGCGTCCAGGCCGTCGAGCACGAGGTTCGGGCGGAAGCGCTCGACGCCGGCCGGTGCATGCCCGGCCGCGGCCAGGCGCTGGTTCAGGCCGTCGAGCGAGGCCTGGCTCAGCACCAGCACCGGGTAGCCGTCCGAGAACTGGTTCGGCGCGTCGGCCTCGCCGGTCCAGCGCTTGCTCGACAGGCGGCGCTGCTCGGGGTCGAAGCGCACCAGCCGCAGCCGCTGTGCCGGCCGGCCGGCCGGGCGCCCGGCGTTCAGGAAATCGCTGAACCACTGGGCGGCGACGTCGCCCATGTCGTAGGCCTTGACGCGGTCGTTCCAGACCGTGACCTCGACCGGCGCCTCGACCGCGTCGAGCGCGATGTGCAGCGCCAGCATGCCGGGCGCGCGCAGCACCATGTCGAACTGCCGCAGCTGCGGGCGGATCAGCGCCATGCGCGGCAACTCGCGCTGGGTCATGAACACGCCGGCCTCGTCCACCACCATCCAGGCGCGGTCGAACTCCAGGCCGGTCTCGGTCAGCAGCACCTCGGCCAGCTCCACGCCGGCGCAGGACTTGATCGGATAGACGAACAGGCGCGCGATGCGGGCCTGCACGTCGGCGGAGGGAAGGTCGGCGGTCATGGGCGGGGCATCGGGCACGGGCTGGCGGCGGAAGCTAAATTGTGCCTGCGCGGCCGCGGGGCACTGGGTAGGGCAGCCGTGGCGCGGGAGGCGGCTCCTACAATGCCGCGATGCCCTCCTGCCAGGCTTTCGACATCTGTGTGCGCGGCGGCGGCATCGTCGGCCGCACGCTGGCCCTGCTGCTGGCGCGCGAACGGCTGCGGGTCGCGCTGGTGCCCGGCGCTGCGGCGCGCGCCGGCGAAGCCTCCGACGTGCGCGCCTACGCGCTGAACGCGGCCTCGCGCCAGCTGCTGGAGGGCCTGCGCTGCTGGCCCGATCCGGAACATGCGACCGCCGTGCTGGCGATGCAGGTGTTCGGCGACGACGGCGGCGAGGTCAACTTCGACGCCGCACGCCAGGGCCGCGGCCTGCCGCTGGCCTGGATCGTGGACGTGCCGGCGCTGCAGGTGCGCCTGGCCGACGCGGTGCGCTACCAGCCGCAGATCGAGGTGCTGGAGCAGCCGCCGGCGCAGGCAGCGCTGACGGTGGTCTGCGAAGGCAAGGCCAGCAGCAGCCGCGCCGAGCTGGGCGTGGCCTACGACGTGCACGCCTATGGCCAGACGGCCATCGCCACGCGGCTGCAGTGCGAGCGCCCGCACGGGCAGGTGGCGCGGCAGTGGCTGCTGACCAACGAGGTGCTGGCGCTGCTGCCGATCGGCGGCGCGGAAGGCCGGCAAGTGGCCGTGGTGTGGTCCGTACCGCAGCAGCGTGCCGCGGCCTGCATGGCGCTGGACGATGCCGGACTCGCCCAGGCGCTGGAAACCCTGAGCCATGGCGCGCTGGGCCAGTTGCAGGTCAACGGCGAACGCGCCGCCTGGCCGCTGCAGCTGGCGCAGGCGCAGCATTTCGTCGGGCGGACAGCGGGTTCGGCGGATGGCCCGGCCTTCGCTTGGGCACTGGCGGGCGACGCGGCCCACACCGTGCACCCGCTGGCCGGCCAGGGCCTGAACCTGGGCCTGGGCGACGCGGCCGAACTGGTCGAGCAACTGCGCGGCCGGGCGCCCTGGCGCAGCGTGGGCGACATGCGCGTGCTGCGGCGCTACGAACGCGCACGCAAGGCCGCACTGGCCGCCATGCGGCTGGCCACGGACGGCCTGCAGCAGCTGTTCGCACGCGACGTGCCAGCCTGGCAGAGCGTGCGCAACCTGGGCATGCAGGGCTTCGAACGCAGCGGGCCGCTCAAGCGCTGGGTCACCCGCCAGGCCATGGGCGTGCAGGACTGACGCTCCATTTTTTGATGAAGGATTTCCCGTGATCGCATCCCTGATCCGGCCGCGCGCGCTGATGGCCGCACTGGCCCTGGCGGCGCTGGCCAACGCCCACGGCGCCCCGCCCCAGCCGCCGGCCGGCGGCCCGCAGGCGGCCATCCGCAAGAACCTGGCCGAACGGCTGCCGCAGCTGCCGGCCATCGAGGAGATCACCGCGACCGGCATCCCCGGCCTCTACGAAGTCCGGCTGGCCGGCGCGGAGATCGTCTACACCGACGCGCAGGGCGACTTCCTGCTGCAGGGCCAGCTGTTCGACACGCAGCAGCGCCGCAACCTGACCAAGGAGCGCATCGACAAGCTGACCGCGATCGACTTCGGCGCACTGCCGCTGAAGGACGCGTTCAAGCTCGTGCGCGGCAACGGGCAACGCAAGCTCGCGGTGTTCGCCGATCCGAACTGTGGCTATTGCAAGCGCTTCGAGCGGGATCTCGAAAGCATCGACAACGTGACCGTCTACCTGTTCCTGTATCCGGTGCTCGGTGCCGATTCGGTCAAGAAGTCGCAGCACATCTGGTGCGCCAAGAGCCCTGCGGAGACCTGGTCGAACTGGATGGTGCGCGGCCAGCCGATCCCGGCGGCGGACTGCGATGCGGCGGCCGTCACGCGCAACGTCGCGCTCGGCCGCAAGCACAAGATCAACGGCACGCCGACGCTGCTGTTCGCCGACGGCACGCGCGTGCCCGGCGCCGTGCCGGCCAGCGAGGTCGAGAAGCGGCTGGTCGCCGCCAGCGCGCCAGCCAAGCCCTGAACGGCAGCGGCGCTCCTGTATTCTCCGGAGCATGCCGACCTCCCCCTCCGCCGCGGTGCTGGCGCGCCAGCCGCAGCTCGACACGCCGCCGATCGCCTACCACGTCGAACTGGCCGATCTCCACGCGCACCTGTACCGCATCACGCTGACGGTGCAAGCGCCTGCGGCGGTACAGCGTGTCTCGCTGCCGGTCTGGATTCCGGGCAGCTACATGGTGCGGGAGTTCTCCAAGCACCTGCAGCAACTCGAAGCACACCAGGGCCGGCGCACCGTCGCCTGTACCCAGTTGGACAAACACAGCTGGGAACTGCAGGCCGAACCGGGCAAGCCGCTGGTGCTGCGCTACCTGGTCTACGCGCACGACACCTCGGTCCGTACCGCATTCCTCGATGGGCGGCGCGGCTTCTTCAACGGCACCAGCCTGTTCCTGCGCGTGCATGGCCAGGAGGCGCAACCGCACGGACTGGAACTGACCCCTTCGCGCCAGGCCGTCGGCTGGTCCGTCGCCACCGGATTGCAGCCCGCCGCCGTCGACGAGCACGGCTTCGGCCACTACCTGGCGCCCGACTACGATGACCTGGTCGACTGCCCGGTCGAACTCGGCAGTTTCTGGCACGGCGAATTCAAGGCCTGCGGCATTGCGCACCGCTTCGTGGTCGCGGGCGCTCCGCCCTCGTTCGACGGCAACCGGCTGCTGCAGGACACCCAGAAGATCTGCGAGCAGCAGATCCGCTTCTGGCATCAGCAGCACGGCCCTGCACCGCACGGCAAGCCGCCGCACAGGCGCTACGTCTTCCTGCTGAACGCCGTCGACGACGGCTATGGCGGGCTGGAGCACCGCAACTCCACCGCCCTGGTCTGCAACCGGCGCGACCTGCCGCGCCGCGACGAGGCCGGGGGCGAAGCTGCCCGCCAGGGCGAGGGCTACACCACCCTGCTCGGCCTGATCAGCCACGAGTACTTCCACACCTGGAACGTCAAACGCCTGCGGCCTGCCGAGTTTGCCCGCTACGACTACGACGCCGAACAGTACACCCGCCTGCTCTGGTTCTTCGAGGGCTTCACCAGCTACTACGACGACCTGCTGCTGCGCCGCTGCGGACTCCTGGAGAACACCGGCTATCTCCGCCTGCTCAACAAGACCATCAACCAGGTCATGCAGACGCCTGGCCGGCTGATTCAGTCCGCGGCGGAAGCCAGCATGGACGCCTGGGTGAAGTACTACCGCACGGACGAAAACACGCCCAACGCCACGGTCAGCTACTACGCCAAGGGCGCGCTGGTCGCGCTGTGCTTCGACCTGACGCTGCGCCTGGAAGGCAAGGGCACTCTGGACGACGTGATGCGCCGGCTCTGGGACCGATGCGCGGCCGGCCCGATGTCCGAAGCCGACGTCGCCGCTGTGCTGGCCGATGTCGGCGGCCGCAGCTTCGAGCAAGAACTCGCAGCCTGGGTCCACGGCCGCGGCGATTTGCCGCTGCGCGAGTTGCTCACCCGCCATGGCGTCGCCATCCATGACGAGCCGTCACAGCTGGCACAACGGCTCGGGTTGCGCGCCAGCGATGGCCAGGGCAGCGTGCAACTGAAAGTCGTGCTGCGAGGCGGCGCTGCCGAGCAGGCCGGCATGGCCGCCGGCGACGAATGGATTGGCGTCGAAACGGAAAACGAAGGCTGGCGCCTGAGCCGCCTGGACGATCTGCTGCTCTACACCGGCCGCACGCGTTCGATCACCGCTCTGGTTGCCCGCGACAAGCTCCTGATGCGCCTGCGCCTCGAACTGCCGGCACTCCAGGACGAGAAAACTTGGCGTATCGATATCGAAAACCAACAAGCCGTCGATGGCTGGCTTTCCGGATCGACGTAGGGAAAATGGCTCGCCCAAAGAAAAACGCCCAATCTTTCGACTGGGCGTTTTTGGCTGTAGGAGCCTGACGATGACCTACTTTCACACGGGAACCCGCACTATCATCGGCGCGGAGGCGTTTCACTGTCCTGTTCGGGATGGGAAGGAGTGGGACCACCTCGCTATGGTCATCAGGCATAACTTGTTGCTCAGCGGTTTTTGGGTCCGCTGGGCGAATTCATAGAGTTCTGGTCAGCTGTATTTTGACTGCGTCACTTGGCATAACGACCTTGAATCGGAAGCGATCAAGGTTATAGGGTCAAGCCGCACGAGCAATTAGTATCGGTTAGCTTAACGCATTGCTGCGCTTCCACACCCGACCTATCAACGTCCTGGTCTTGAACGACTCTTCAGGGGGCTCAAGGCCCCGGCAGATCTCATCTTGGAACGAGTTTCCCGCTTAGATGCTTTCAGCGGTTATCTCTTCCGCACATAGCTACTCGGCAATGCCACTGGCGTGACAACCGATACACCAGAGGTGCGTCCACTCCGGTCCTCTCGTACTAGGAGCAGGCTTCCTCAAATCTGCAACGCCCACGGAAGATAGGGACCAAACTGTCTCACGACGTTTTAAACCCAGCTCACGTACCTCTTTAAATGGCGAACAGCCATACCCTTGGGACCGGCTACAGCCCCAGGATGAGATGAGCCGACATCGAGGTGCCAAACACCGCCGTCGATATGAACTCTTGGGCGGTATCAGCCTGTTATCCCCAGAGTACCTTTTATCCGTTGAGCGATGGCCCTTCCATACAGAACCACCGGATCACTATGTCCTGCTTTCGCATCTGCTCGACTTGTCAGTCTCGCAGTTAAGCACGCTTATGCCATTGCACTATCGTCACGATGTCCGACCGTAACTAGCGTACCTTCGAACTCCTCCGTTACGCTTTGGGAGGAGACCGCCCCAGTCAAACTGCCTACCATGCACTGTCCCCGACCCGGATCACGGGCCTAGGTTAGAACCTCAAACACACCAGGGTGGTATTTCAACGTTGGCTCCATGCGATCTAGCGACCGCACTTCAAAGCCTCCCACCTATCCTACACAGATCTGTTCAAAGTCCAATACAAAGCTACAGTAAAGGTTCATGGGGTCTTTCCGTCTTTCCGCGGGGAGATTGCATCATCACAAACATTTCAACTTCGCTGAGTCTCGGGAGGAGACAGTGTGGCCATCGTTACGCCATTCGTGCAGGTCGGAACTTACCCGACAAGGAATTTCGCTACCTTAGGACCGTTATAGTTACGGCCGCCGTTTACTGGGACTTCAATCAAGAGCTTGCACCCCATCATTTAATCTTCCAGCACCGGGCAGGCGTCACACCCTATACGTCCACTTTCGTGTTTGCAGAGTGCTGTGTTTTTAATAAACAGTCGCAGCCACCGATTTTTTGCAACCCATTCATGCTCCGTTGCTCACTTCACACTACTAGGGCACACCTTCTTCCGAAGTTACGGTGTCAATTTGCCGAGTTCCTTCTCCCGAGTTCTCTCAAGCGCCTTAGAATACTCATCTCGCGCACCAGTGTCGGTTTGCGGTACGGTCGTGTGCAGCTGAAGCTTAGTGGCTTTTCCTGGGACCTCGTTCAATCACTTCGCGAGCAAGCTCGCTCGATCGGCAGCCTCGGTATATGCCAGGCGGATTTGCCTACCTGACGCCTACTTCTGCCTAAACCGGGTAATCCAACACCCGGATGACCTATTAAGATCCGTCCCCACATCGCACTGCACATCGGTACAGGAATATTGACCTGTTTCCCATCAGCTACGCATCTCTGCCTCACCTTAGGGGCCGACTCACTCTACGCCGATGAACGTTGCGTAGAAAACCTTGCGCTTACGGCGAGCGGGCTTTTCACCCGCTTTAACGCTACTCATGTCAGCATTCGCACTTCTGATACCTCCAGCAGCCTTTACAAGCCACCTTCACAGGCTTACAGAACGCTCTCCTACCACGCACATTGCTGTGCATCCGCAGCTTCGGTAACTGGCTTAGCCCCGTTACATCTTCCGCGCAGGACGACTCGATCAGTGAGCTATTACGCTTTCTTTAAATGATGGCTGCTTCTAAGCCAACATCCTGACTGTTTTAGCCTTCCCACTTCGTTTCCCACTTAGCCAATTTTAGGGACCTTAGCTGGCGGTCTGGGTTGTTTCCCTCTTGAGTCCGGACGTTAGCACCCGGTGCTCTGTCTCCCAAGCTGTACTCTTCGGTATTCGGAGTTTGCATAGGTTTGGTAAGTCGCCATGACCCCCTAGCCTAAACAGTGCTCTACCCCCGAAGGTAATACTTGAGGCACTACCTAAATAGTTTTCGGAGAGAACCAGCTATTTCCAGGTTTGTTTAGCCTTTCACCCCTATCCACAGCTCATCCGCTAGTTTTGCAACACTAGTCGGTTCGGACCTCCAGTACCTGTTACGGCACCTTCATCCTGGCCATGGATAGATCACCTGGTTTCGGGTCTACACCCAGCGACTGAATCGCCCTGTTCGGACTCGGTTTCCCTACGCCTTCCCTACTCGGTTAAGCTTGCCACTGAATGTAAGTCGCTGACCCATTATACAAAAGGTACGCCGTCACCCTTTCGGGCTCCGACTTTTTGTAAGCACGCGGTTTCAGGATCTATTTCACTCCCCTCCCGGGGTTCTTTTCGCCTTTCCCTCACGGTACTAGTTCACTATCGGTCAATGATGAGTATTTAGCCTTGGAGGATGGTCCCCCCATCTTCAGACAGGATTACACGTGTCCCGCCCTACTTTTCGCTAGCTCAGTACCACACGTCTCTTTTCACGTACGGGGCTATCACCCGCTATGGCCGGCCTTTCCAGACCGTTCCGTTAAGAGTCGCGCTATCACTAGCAGGCTTCTCCGATTTCGCTCGCCACTACTTTCGGAATCTCGGTTGATGTCTTTTCCTCGAGCTACTGAGATGTTTCAGTTCACCCGGTTCGCCTCGTGACCCTATGTATTCAGATCACGATACCCTTGCAGGTGGGTTTCCCCATTCGGAAATCTCCGGATCAAAGCTAATTTGCCAGCTCCCCGAAGCTTATCGCAGGCTATCACGTCCTTCGTCGCCTATCATTGCCAAGGCATCCACCACGTGCTCTTATTCACTTGACCCTATAACTTTGACGCCTCTCACGATTGACCAAAGTTGCCAAGGAATTGTCAGGTCTCGCACCTGACGCGTTATGCCGTTCTTCAATTTCTTGAAGACTTGAATTTCAAACAAAGTTTGATATTCGATTCGACGCAATCAAATTTGTCGCTGGCGGCACGGTATGCACTAAACCTTTACGAATGTGCACTTTCCGCCAGCAACGCTGATTCGAACTCTATGAATTTTTTAAAGAACAGCCGATCGATCAAGAGATCTTGATCAACACCAAAGCAGCCTTGGGCAAAGCCGCTTTGGTGTTGAACGATTTTTTGGTGGAGGTGACAGGACTCGAACCCGCTACCTACTGCTTGCAAAGCAGCCGCTCTCCCAGCTGAGCTACACCCCCGCAAACGCATGGACATTGGAGGGATGGTGGGTCTGGTTGGTCTCGAACCAACGACCCCCGCCTTATCAAGACGGTGCTCTAACCAACTGAGCTACAGACCCAAGCCGGTCGCTTCAGCAGGCAGCAGATGCCTGACCGTTGGCGACAACCTTCCAACAACCGATAAGTGTGAGCGTTTGAGCTTCGTTGCAGTTTCCAGAAAGGAGGTGATCCAGCCGCACCTTCCGATACGGCTACCTTGTTACGACTTCACCCCAGTCACGAACCCTGCCGTGGTAATCGCCCTCCTTGCGGTTAGGCTAACTACTTCTGGCAAAACCCGCTCCCATGGTGTGACGGGCGGTGTGTACAAGACCCGGGAACGTATTCACCGTGACATTCTGATCCAC
The DNA here is from genome assembly GCF_047601025.1 of Pseudorhodoferax sp. Classification (NCBI taxonomy): domain Bacteria; kingdom Pseudomonadati; phylum Pseudomonadota; class Betaproteobacteria; order Burkholderiales; family Comamonadaceae; genus Pseudorhodoferax; species Pseudorhodoferax sp. The sequence goes on along the minus strand of NZ_JASGJZ010000001.1, from coordinate 2,325,398 downwards.
GATTACTAGCGATTCCGACTTCACGCAGTCGAGTTGCAGACTGCGATCCGGACTACGACTGGTTTTGTGGGATTAGCTCCCCCTCGCGGGTTGGCAACCCTTTGTACCAGCCATTGTATGACGTGTGTAGCCCCACCTATAAGGGCCATGAGGACTTGACGTCATCCCCACCTTCCTCCGGTTTATCACCGGCAGTCCCATTAGAGTGCCCTTTCGTAGCAACTAATGGCAAGGGTTGCGCTCGTTGCGGGACTTAACCCAACATCTCACGACACGAGCTGACGACAGCCATGCAGCACCTGTGTTACGGCTCTCTTTCGAGCACCAAGCCATCTCTGGCAAGTTCCGTACATGTCAAAGGTGGGTAAGGTTTTTCGCGTTGCATCGAATTAAACCACATCATCCACCGCTTGTGCGGGTCCCCGTCAATTCCTTTGAGTTTCAACCTTGCGGCCGTACTCCCCAGGCGGTCAACTTCACGCGTTAGCTTCGTTACTGAGAAAATTAATTCCCAACAACCAGTTGACATCGTTTAGGGCGTGGACTACCAGGGTATCTAATCCTGTTTGCTCCCCACGCTTTCGTGCATGAGCGTCAGTGCAGGCCCAGGGGATTGCCTTCGCCATCGGTGTTCCTCCGCATATCTACGCATTTCACTGCTACACGCGGAATTCCATCCCCCTCTGCCGCACTCCAGCAATGCAGTCACAAATGCAGTTCCCAGGTTAAGCCCGGGGATTTCACATCTGTCTTGCATTACCGCCTGCGCACGCTTTACGCCCAGTAATTCCGATTAACGCTCGCACCCTACGTATTACCGCGGCTGCTGGCACGTAGTTAGCCGGTGCTTATTCTTACGGTACCGTCATTAGCCCCAGGTATTAGCCAGGACCGTTTCGTTCCGTACAAAAGCAGTTTACAACCCGAAGGCCTTCATCCTGCACGCGGCATTGCTGGATCAGGCTTGCGCCCATTGTCCAAAATTCCCCACTGCTGCCTCCCGTAGGAGTCTGGACCGTGTCTCAGTTCCAGTGTGGCTGGTCGTCCTCTCAGACCAGCTACAGATCGCAGGCTTGGTAGGCCTTTACCCCACCAACTACCTAATCTGATATCGGCCGCTCCAATCGCGCGAGGTCTTGCGATCCCCCGCTTTCATCCATAGATCGTATGCGGTATTAGCTACGCTTTCGCGTAGTTATCCCCCACGACTGGGCACGTTCCGATACTTTACTCACCCGTTCGCCACTCGCCACCAGGATTGCTCCCGTGCTGCCGTTCGACTTGCATGTGTAAGGCATGCCGCCAGCGTTCAATCTGAGCCAGGATCAAACTCTATAGTTCGATCTTGATTGTTTGCCCGATCTCTCGGGCGACTCATAAAAACGGAATTGAAGTGACTTCACTTCTATTTCCATGAGCATCTGAGTGCCATGCACTCGTTCCGAAGAACTTCGCATCTCCACCCAAACGCCCACGCTTATCGGCTGTATGTTTTTAAGGATCAGAAGAACTCAAGCTCGCACTTGACTTTTCTTCTCGGCTCGCGCTGCGATCAGCGGAACCTTAGATTCTAGCACAGTTTTATCGAACCGGCCGAATTTTTTCGCATCTCTTTTTCACCCCACCCCGACAACCGCCCGAAGGCCCCTGTCGTCGTCGTGAAGCGCTGTGATCAGCGAAGCCCATGACTATACACCATCCTTTGCGGCATGCGCAAACTTTTTTGGACGGCGCTGATAATTTGCCTCCATGGCACTCATCACACTCCTGGACGCCCAGCTGGCCTTCGGCCACGTCGCGCTGCTGGATCACGCGCAGATCGCGATCGAGAACACCGAACGCATCGGCCTCATCGGGCGCAACGGCGCCGGCAAGTCCTCGCTGCTGAAGATCCTCGCCGGCATCGAGCGGCCGGACGATGGCGTCATGCACCGGCAGCAGGGGCTGCGGACCGCCTACGTCGCCCAGGAGCCGCAGCTGCAGGAGGACGACACCGTGTTCGCCGCCGCCAGCGCCGGCCTGGCGCAGGCGATCGCCGCGCGCGAGGCCTACCTGCGGGGCGACGGCGATGACCTCGACGCGCTGCAGACGCAGGTCGAGGCGTTCGACGCCTGGAACTGGGAGCAGCGCGTGACGGAGACGCTGCAGCGCCTGCACCTGCAGGCCGACGCCCGCATCGGCGAGTTGTCCGGCGGCACGCGCAAGCGCGTGGCGCTGGCCCAGGCGCTGGTGGCGCGGCCCGATGTCCTGTTCCTGGACGAACCGACGAACCACCTCGACCTGGAGGCGATCGCCTGGCTGGAGGATCTGCTGCTGGACTTCAAGGGCAGCGTCGTGACGATCACGCACGACCGCAGTTTCCTGGACCGCGTGGCCACGCGCATCGTGGAGCTGGACCGCGGCCAGCTGCTGTCCTACCCGGGCAACTTCGCCGCCTACCAGGCGCAGAAGGAAGCCCAGCTGCAGCAGGAGGCCGTGGTCAACGCCAAGGCCGACAAGCTGCTGGCGCAGGAGGAGGTCTGGGTGCGCAAGGGCGTGGAGGCGCGCCGCACCCGCAGCCAGAGCCGGGTGCGGCGGCTGCAGGCGCTGCGCGCCGCACGCAGCGCCCGCCGCGAGGCCCTGGGCCGCGTGCGCATGGACGTGGACGCCGGCCAGGCCGGCGGCAAGATCGTCGCCGAGCTGCAGGACGTGCGCCTGGCCTTTGGCGACAAGACCATCGTCGACGGCTTCTCGGCCACCCTCCTGCGCGGCGACAAGATCGGCCTGCTGGGCGCCAACGGCGCCGGCAAGACCACGCTGCTCAAGCTGATCCTGGGCGAACTGCAGCCCGACGGCGGCAGCGTGCGCCGCGGCAGCAACCTGCAGGTCGCCTATTTCGACCAGATGCGCAACGCCCTGGACCTGGACGCCACGCTGGAGCACTTCATCAGCCCCGGCAGCGAATGGATCGAGATCGGCGCCCAGCGCAAGCACGTCAGGACCTACCTGGGCGACTTCCTGTTCTCGCCGGCGCGCGCGGCCTCGCCGGTGCGCTCGCTGTCCGGCGGCGAGCGCAACCGGCTGCTGCTGGCCCGGCTGTTCGCGCGGCCGGCCAACGTGCTGGTGCTGGACGAGCCGACCAACGACCTCGACATCGACACGCTCGAGCTGCTGGAGGAACTGCTGCAGAGCTACGAAGGCACGGTGTTCCTCGTCAGCCACGACCGCAGCTTCGTCGACAACGTGGCCACCGGCATCATCGCGCACGAGCCGGACGCCGGACGGCCGGGCGTCTGGCGCGAGTACGAAGGCTCGGTGCAGGACTGGCTGGTGCAGTCGCAGCGCATGCGCGAGCGCCTCGCCGCACAGGCCCCGCCCCCCGCCCCCGCGGCGGCAGCGCCCCAGCAGCCCGCGCCCAAGACGGCGGCCGCGCCGGCGGCGCCGCGCCGCAAGCTCAGCTACAAGGACCAGCGCGAACTCGAGGCCCTGCCGGCGCGCATCGCCGCGCTGGAGGCCGAGCAGCAGCGCATCGACGCCGAGCTGGACGGCGGCGCCCTGTACGCACGCGACGGCGTGCGCGCCGCCCAGCTCGCCCAGCGCCACGCCGAACTCGACGAGGAATTGATGCAGGCGCTGGAACGCTGGGAAGCGCTGGAGCAAGGCGGCTAACACCCACGGCCATGCGGCGACCCGGCCTACAGACATCGCCGGACCGGTGCCGCTACGCTGGCGCCGCCATGCCGCCCCTCCGCTCGTCCGCCGGCCTGCCTTTCTGGGCCCGGGTGCTGGCATGGCTGGCCCTGCTGCTCGCCGCGGGCGGGCTGCCCGGCTGCAGCAGCCTGCCGACCGAGGTGCAGCGCCCGGTCTCGTGGGCGCTGCGCACGCCCGAGACCACGGCGCTCGGCCGCGCCGTCGCCGACTACGCCACCCGCACCGGCCAGCGCCAGGATTCGGGCTTTCGCCTGCTCGGCGGCACCGAGGCCGCCTACGCCAGCCGGCTCGCCCTGATCGACGCGGCCGAGAAGACGCTGGACCTGCAGTACTACGCCATCCTCGCCGACCCCAGCACCGCCCTGTTCGCGCAGCGGCTGCGCGCCGCCGCGGCGCGCGGCGTGCGCGTGCGCATCCTGCTGGACGACTTCAACACGGCCGGGCCCAACGCCCAGGTCCTGCGCCTGGGCTTCGTGCCGAACATCGAGATCCGGCTGTTCAATCCGCTGGCCGGCTCGCGCCGCTCGCTCGCCGGCCGCCTGCTGGGCTCGCTCGGCAACCTCGACCGCATGCAGCGCCGCATGCACAACAAGATGTTCATCGCCGACAACGCCATCGGCATCATCGGCGGACGCAACCTGGGCGACGCCTATTTCGGCCAGAGCGCGGACAGCAACTTCATCGACGTCGACGTGCTGGCCGCCGGCCGCATCGTGCACCGCATGTCGGCCAGCTTCGACGCCTACTGGAACAACCCGCTGGCCTATCCGGTCGCGTCGCTGCTGACGCGCGGGGAGCTCGACGCGATGCGGCGCCCGGACGCGCCGTCGCCGCTGCCGGACGCCGGCCCCGGCGGCGCCTCGCCGCTGGACCTCTCCCCGGCGCGGCTGACCTGGGCGCCCTCGCTGCTGCTGGTCGACCAGGCCGACAAGCTCGCCGCCGAGGAGCCCGGCGCGCAGGACACGGTGGTCGACGGCCTGCTGCGCCTGATGGCCGGCACCCGGCGCGACCTGTTCATCGTCTCGCCCTATTTCGTGCCCGGCGGCGCGATGATGGACGTCCTCGCGCGGCTGCGCGCCGCCGGCGTGCGCGTGCGCGTGCTGACGAACTCGCTGGCCGCGACGGACGCGCCGCTGGCCCACGTCGGCTACGCCCGCTACCGCGAGCGGCTGCTGCAGATCGGCGTGGAGCTGTACGAAATGCGGGCCGAGCCGGGCCCCGGCGGCTCGGCGCTGTCCAGCGGCTCGGCCCGCGTCGCGCGCGTGCTGCGCCGCGGCTCGGAAGGCAGCCCGCCGCGCGCCGCCGGCGCCGGCGCCGGTTCGGTGTCCGCCTCGCGCGCCAGCCTGCACGCCAAGACGCTGGTGCTGGACGGCAGCGTGCTGGTGGTCGGCTCGATGAACCTGGACCTGCGCTCGCAGCTGCAGAACAGCGAGGTCGCGCTGCTGATCCGCAGCCGCGCGCTGGCCGGCCTGGCCCTGGAGATGGCCGCGCCGGTGCTGGCGCACGATGCCTACCGCGTGCAGCTGCAGGACGGCCGGCTGGCCTGGCTGCCCCCCGACGGCGCGCCGCCCCACACCGGCAGCGAGCCCGACGCCGGCCTGGGCCTGCAATGGCTGCTGCGGCTGATCGGGCCGCTCGCGCCCGACGAGGTGCTGTAGCGAGGGCCGCGAAAAGCACCGTCGCCGGACATATCCACGGCAGATATTCGATCGCATACCGAACGACTCACGCCGAATGTGTAGGATGCGGCGACGAACCCAGGCACCCGGCCGACAGGCGCTTGCCGGGCCTCGCCGACCGCCGAAAGTGCCCCTGCCATGGCCGACGACGCTGCTGCCGCCCCCCCGATCCGCATCCTGCACCTGGAGGATTCGGAGATCGACCATCAGCTGGTGGCGCTGACGCTGCGCCGCCACGGCATGGCCTGCAGCCTGGCGCGCGTGGAGACGCTGGACGAGTTCGCCCGGGCCCTGGCCGGCCCGCCCTGGAGCCTGATCCTGGCCGACTACCACCTGGGCGGCTTCACCGCGCTGGACGCCTGGGCGCTGTCGCGCGCGCAGGAGCACCGGCCGCCCTTCGTGCTGCTGTCCGGCGCGATCGGCGAGACGGTGGCCGTGGAGGCCATCCGCCTGGGCTTTTCCGACTACGTGCTGAAGGACCACATCGGCCAGCTGCCGCACGTGATCGAGCGCGCGCTGGAGGTCTGGCAGGCGCGCCGGGACAAGGCCCGCGCCCATGCCGAACTGGCCGAGTCCGAGCGCCGCCTGGCCGCGCTGGCCGAGCACCTGCAGACCTCGATCGAGCAGGAGCGCGCCGCCATCGCGCGCGAGGTGCACGACGACATCGGCGGCTCGCTGGCCGCCATCCGGCTGGACCTGGCCTGGATCGCCCGCCACAGCCAGGGCGACGCCGCCATGCAGTCCCACGTGGCCGCCGCGGCCGACATGCTGCAGCACGCGCTGAGCGCCAGCCAGCGCATCATGATGAACCTGCGCCCCCCGATCCTGGACCAGGGCCTGGTCGCCGCCATCGGCTGGCTGGCCGAGGCCTTCGAGCGGCGCACCGGCGTGGCCACCACGGTGCGCGCCGCGCGCGAGCGCATCGAGGTGGACAAGCAGCTGGCCCTGGTGGCCTACCGCACCGCGCAGGAGGCGCTGACCAACGCCGCCAAGTACGCCGGCTGCAGCCGCGTGACCATCGAGCTGTCCGACGCCGAGGGCGTGCTGACGCTGGAGGTCAGCGACGACGGCTGCGGCCTGGCGCCCGGGGCGCTGGCCAAGCCCCGCTCCTTCGGCCTGCGCGGGCTGGCCGAGCGCGCCCGGACCGTGGACGGCTGGCTCGACGTGTCCAGCCAGCCGGGCCGCGGCACCACCGTCATCCTGTCCATTCCCCTGCATGCCGAGGCGGCCGAGCGCGTGGCCGCGGGAGAAGCCGAATGATCCGCGTCGTGCTGTGCGACGACCATGCCGTGGTGCGCCGCGGCATCCGCGACACCCTGGCCGAGGCCGTCGACATCCAGGTCGTCGGCGAGGCCGGCAGCTACGGCGAGGTGCGCGAGCTGCTGCGCGGCACGCCCTGCGACGTGCTCGTGCTGGACCTGAACCTGCCCGGCCGCGGCGGCATGGAGGTGCTGAGCAGCCTGACCGAGGCCGGCTCGCCGGTGAAGGTGCTGGTCTGCTCGATGTACCCGGAGGACCAGTACGCGATCCGCTGCCTGCGCGCCGGCGCCCAGGGCTACGTCAGCAAGGCCGGCGACCCGGCCGAGCTGGTCCGCGCCGTGCGCACCGTGATGCAGGGCCGCAAGTACGTCACGCCCGAGGTCGCGCAGATGCTGGCGGACAGCCTGGCCCGGCCGCAGCACGAGGCGCTGCACGCCGCCCTGTCCGAGCGCGAGCTGCAGACCGTCGTCAAGATCGCCAGCGGCAAGCGCCTGTCGGACATCGCCGAGGAGCTGATGCTGAGCCCCAAGACCGTCAGCGTGTACCGCACGCGCGCGCTGGAGAAGCTGAACCTGGCCAACAACGCGGAGCTGACGGTCTACGCGATCCGCAACGGGCTGGTCTGAACCGAAGGAGAACTGCATGCAGCAACGCGCCCTGGGCCGCACCGGCCTGTCCATCGCCCCCGTCGTGTTCGGCGGCAACGTGTTCGGCTGGACCATCGACGAAGCCACCAGCTTCGCCGTGCTCGACGCCTTCGTGGACCACGGCTTCAACGCCATCGACACCGCCGACGTCTATGCGCGCTGGGCGCCGGGCAACCGCGGCGGCGAGTCCGAGACCATCATCGGCCGCTGGCTGCGGGCCCGCCCCGGCCTGCGCGATCAGGTGGTGCTGTTCACCAAGGTCGGCTCCGACATGGGCGAGCCCGGCCACAAGGGCCTGTCCGAACGCTGGATCGTGCAGGCCGTGGAAGACTCGCTGCGCCGGCTGCAGGTCGAGCGCATCGACCTGTACTTCTCGCACTGGCCCGATCCCGACACCGGCCACGCCGAGACGCTGGGCGCCTACGCCCGGCTGCTGGCGGCCGGCAAGGTGCGCGCCATCGGCGCCTCCAACCTGGACGCCGGGCAACTGGCCGACGCGCTGGCCGTGGCCCGGCGCGAGAACCTGCCCGCCTACCAGGTGCTGCAGCCCGAATACAACCTGGCGGACCGCAGCGGCTTCGAAGGCCCGCTGCGCGACCTGTGCCGGCGCGAGGGCCTGGGCGTCGTCACCTACTACAGCCTGGCCTCGGGCTTCCTCTCGGGCAAGTACCGCAGCCAGGCCGACCTGGCCGGCCGCGCGCGCGGCCAGGGCGTGGCCCGGTACCTCGACGCGCGCGGGCTGAAGATCCTGCAGGCGCTGGACGCCGTGGCCGCCGCGCACGGCGCCGCGCCGGCCGAGGTCGCGCTGGCCTGGCTGATCGGGCGCGCGGGCGTCACCGCGCCGATCGCCAGCGCGACCAGCGTGGAACAGGTCCGCAGCTTCGCGCGGGCGGCCGGCCTGCGCTTGTCCGCGCAGGAGACCGCGGCGCTGGACGCGGCCGGGGCGTGAGGCGGCGACGCGGCGCGCGGCCTGCTCGCCCGGCCTGATCAGGCCGGGCCCGCGGCGTCGCTGCCCGGCGCGCCCGCGCCCTGGCGCAGGATGGACACCAGCTCCGGCACGAGCGCCTGCGGCCCGGACCGCTGCAGCGCCGATTCCAGCGTGGCCAGGACCGCGGCCGCGATCTGCCGCGGCAACGCCGCATCACCCGCCATGGTGTGGTAGTAGTCCAGGTCCTTGCGCGCGTTCGCGATCGAGAAGCGCAGGCCCGAAGGGTCCGCCGCCAGCAGGTAGGGCTTGAGCCGCTCCAGCGCGATGCCGCCCCCGCCGCCCTGGGCCAGCACGTCCACGAAGGCCTGGGGCGCCACGCCGCAGGCCTGTGCGCAGGCGGCGGCCTCGGACAGCAGCGCCACCATGCCGAGCGAGACGTAGTTGTGCAGCAGCTTCATGCCGTGGCCGGCCCCCGTCGGGCCGACGTGCGCGACGTTCTCGGCGAAGCACGCCAGCAGGGGCCGGCAGGCCTGCAGCAGGCCGGCGTCGCCGCCCACCAGCAGGTTCAGGCGGCCCTCGGCCGCCTCCTTGGGCGTGCGGGTCATCGGCGCATCCAGGAAGCGGCCGCCGGCCGCCTCCACCGCGGCGGCCATGCGCAGGGTGGACGAGGGGATCGAGGTCGAGCAGTCGATCACCACGCTGCCGGGCCGCAGGCCCGAGAGGATGCCGTCCGGGCCGGTCAGCACCGCCTCCACCTGCGGCGAGCCGGTCAGCACCAGGATCACGGCCTCGGAGCGGGCCGCCAGATCCTTCAGGCTCGTGCAGCCTTCGGCGCCGGCGGCCTTCAGCGCGTCCAGCGGCTGGTTGCCGGGATGCTCGAACAGTGCAAGCGCATGGCCGTGCCTGGCCAGATTGGTCGCGATGCCGTGGCCCATCAGGCCGATGCCCACCATGCCGATCTTCTTCATGGGTCTCCTTCGTTCGTTCATGCGTTGGCGGGGACAGCACGGCCGACGGTGCAGCCGCGGCCTGTCTCCCTGGATGCCGGGCCATGCTAGAGCGCCGCCCCCGGCGGGACCATCTGAATTTGGGCAACGCCGCGGACGCCGATTCCGAAGTGCCGCCGCCCCGGGCCTTCGCATTCCTCGAACCCGGCGTATCCCGAAATCGGATTGTTCGCCATGCGACCGCGCCTTAGGATCGCCCTGCCTTAGCGAACCGGAGACAAGACATCATGGCCCAGCAGATCACCTACAAGCGCATCGGCCTCGTGCAGCGCAAGAAGTCGCTGACGCGCGAGCAGTTCGAGGCCCACTGGCTCGGCACGCACGCGGAACTGTGCAAGAAGCTGCCCGGCATGCGGCGCTACTCGGTCAACCTGATCGAGCCCGGGCGCTTTCCGCATTTCCCGTACGACGGCTTCTCCGAACTGTGGTTCGACTCCGAAGAGGCGCTGAACGCCGCACTGGACAGTCCCGAGGGCCGTACGCTGCTGGCCGACCTGCCCAACTTCGTCGAGAAGATCGATCCGCTGGTGGTGCAGGACCACCTGATGCTGTGAGGCCGGGCGCGCCATGGACCTCGATCGCCTGAGCATCGGCTTCGTCGGCTGCGGCCGCCTGGCCAAGGCGCTCGCCTGGCATGCCGCGGAACGCGGATTGCGCGTGGCCGGCGCGGCGAGCCGGCTGCACAGCGAGGCTGAGGAACTGGCGCAGCGCCTGCCGGGCTGCGCGGTGCTGGACGCGCAGGCCGTCGCCGACCGCTGCGACCTGGTCTTCGTGACCACGCCCGACGAAACGATCGAGTCCGCCGCCCGCGCCGTGCGCTGGCGCCGCGGGACCTTCGCCGTGCATTGCAGCGGCGCCACCAAGGTCTCGGCGCTCGCGAAGGCGGCGGCCGACGGCGCCCACATCGGCGGCTTCCACCCGCTGCAGACCTTCGGCGACCCCGAGGCGGCGGCGCGTTCGCTGCCCGGCTGCACCGTCACGGTCGAGGCCGCGCAGCCGCTCGACGCGCTGCTGGTGGCCCTGGCCCAGCGCCTGGGCTGCGCGGTGAACCGGCTGCCGCCCGGCGCGCGCCCCCTCTACCACGCGGCGGCGGGCTACACGTCGCAGTTCGTCAACGCGCTGCTGCACGAGGCCGCGGCCATGTGGCAGTCCTGGGGCGCGAGCGAAGAAAGCGCGGTCCGGGCGCTGCTGCCGCTGGTGCGCGGCACCGTGGCCTCGATCGCCCAGGCGGGGCTGGCGCAGGGCATGCCCGGACCGGTCTCGCGCGGCGACGTCGCCTCGGTGCGCAAGCACGTGCAGGCGCTCGAACGCTTCGGCGCCGACAGCGTGCCGCTGTACCGCGCGCTGTGCGAGCGCACGGTCGTGCTGGCGCTGGCCGGCCACCGCATCGACGCGGCCACCGCGCAGCGCGTGCGCGGCGTGCTGGCGCAGGCCGGCCGGCCGGAGCCCAGCCGCGCGGCATGAGCCCGCAGGCATTGCGGCGGCTGTTCGGCACGGAAGAGGCCGTCGCGCCCGCGCTGGCCCTGCACGCCGGCCCGCTGGCGGCCCGGCTGCAGGGAACGCGGCTCGGCCCCATCCTCTGCGAGGGCCACGAGGTCTGGCACGGCGTGGACTTGCTCCACCGCGATCCGCACTGGGGCACGCCCGCGGCGCACGTGCAGCAGGTGGAACACCTCCAGTCCGGCGCGGGCTTCGAGGCCTGCGTGCGCGGCCATGCCGGGCCTGGCGCGCAGATCGCCTTCGAGATCCGCATCGCGGGCAGCGCCCGGAGCCTGCGCTACACGGCCACCGCCACCGTCCGCGAAGACCTGTGGACCAGCCGCACCGGCATCGTGCTCATGCACCCGCTGGCCGCGTGCGGCCGGCTCGTGGAGGTCGAGCACACCGACGGGCGCCGCAGCGCGTCCACCTTCCCCACGCTGATCGCGCCCTGGCCGCCCTTCACGCTGGTGCGCGCGCTCCGGCACGAATTCGCGGACGACGCCTGGGCCGTCGCCCGCCTGACCGGCGACGACTTCGAGCTGGAGGACCAGCGCAACAACGCCGATGCCTCGTTCAAGACCTACAGCCGCTCGAACCTGATGCCGCGCCCCTACCTGCTGCGCGCCGGCACCGTGCTGCGCCAGTGCGCGGACCTGTCGATCGAGTCCGTGCCGCGGCCTGCGCACGGGCGCCGCGCCGGGCCGGTGCACGTCGGCATCGGCGCGGCCGAAGGGGAACTGCCGGCGATCGGCACGGCCGTCTCGGCGGCCGACCTGCACGCGCCGCCGGAAGTGCACGCGGCGCTGCGCACGCTGGCGCCGGCGCACCTGCACCTGTCGCTGCAGTCGGGCGACGCGGTCGACGGGCCCGGCATCGCGCGCCTGCTGGACGCGGCCGGATGCGCGCTCCACCTGGAGATCGACACACCGGCCGGCGGCGACGCGGCGGCCGCGCTGCAGCGCATCGCCGCCGCGCTGCGGGCGGCGGCGGTGGTGCCGCGGGCCGTCGCGGTGTTCCCGAGCACCGCGCCCGTCATCGCCGCGGCGCGGCGCGCCTTCCCGGCGTCGCGCATCGGCGGCGGCACCCCCTTGTTCTTCACCCAGCTCAACCGCATCGAAGACCTGGGGACCTGCGACTTCCTGTGCTTCGGCACCGCCAGCGTGGTGCACGGCAGCAGCGACGACGAGATCATGGCCGGGCTGCAGAGCCTGCCCGCCATGGTCGCGACGCTGCGCCAGCGCCACGGGCAGGTGCCGGTGCACGTCGGTCCGAGCGGCATCGGGGCGCGCCGCAGCCCTTTCGGCGGGCAGCCGGACTCCGACGGCGGGCGCCGGACCGCGCTGGCGCGGCGCGACCCACGCACGCGCGGACAGTACGGCGCCGCCTGGGCGCTGGGCTACCTGGCGCAGTTCGTGTGCAGCGGCGCGCAGGCCATCACGCTGTTCGACCTCGCGGGCGACGCGGCGCTGGTGGCACCGGACGGGCCGGTGCCGGCGTTCGAGGTGATGCGCCGCCTCGGGCGCCCGGCAAGCTGGCGACGGGCCCGGGTCTTCGAACCCGAGGCCGTGGCCGCCCTCGCGCTGGAAGCCGACGGCCGCCGCGAGGTCCTGGTCGCGAACCTGCAGGGCACGGCGGTGGCGGTGCAGATCGACGATGCCGGCGCCGGCCGGCGCATCGACCTCGGCCCCTACGACGTCGCGGTGTTCCAGGCCGGCGGATAGCGCGCCATCTTCGTGAGAACCGGACGAGACAGCCATGCTTCCTGACATCGACTCCCTGGCCCTGTTCGTTCGCGCAGCGGAACTGCGCAGCCTCACCAAGGCCGCCGAGGCCTCGCACATCGGCCTGGCCGCCGCGAGCCGGCGCATGGCGCTGCTCGAGCACCGCTTCAAGACGGCGCTGCTGGAGCGGTCGCCGCGCGGCGTGGAACTCACCCCGGCCGGCGAGTCGCTGCTGCCGCACGCCAGGACGCTGCTGCTGGAGATCAACCAGATGCAGGCGGAGATGCAGGACCACGCCGACGGCCGCAAGGGCGCGCTGCGGGTCCAGGCCAACACCTCGGCCATGACCGAGTCGCTGCCGGCCGACCTGGCCGCCTTCCAGCGGGCCAACCCCGACATCCGCCTGGCCCTGCAGGAACGCTGGAGCAGCGAGATCGTGCACGACCTGCTGGCCGGCGAAGCGGACGTGGGCATCGTCGTGGAGGGGGTGCAGACCGACGGCCTCGACATGCGCGTCTACTGCACCGACCGCATCGCGGTCGTCATGCCCGCCGACCATCCGCTGGCCCGCCTGCCCACGCTGAAGTTCGCCGACGTGCTGGACGACGACCTCGTCGCGCTGGAGTCCAACGCGTCGATGATGCGGCTGCTGACGGAGCAGGCCGTGATCGAGGAGCGCACGCTGCAGCTGCGCGTGCAGGTGCGCAGCTTCGAGGCGGTGTGCCGCATGGTGCAGGCCGGCCTCGGGCTGGGGCTGCTGCCCTTCGAGAGCGCCAGCGTGATCGGCGACGCGCTCGGGCTCGTGGTGCGCCCGCTGCCCGAGCCCTGGGCCGAGCGCAACATGCTCGTGTGCGCCAAGAAGGACCGCAGCGCGAGCACCTCGGTGGCGAAGCTGGTCGAGCACCTCGTCTCGGCGCGCGCGGTGAGCCCGGCATGCTTCGAAAAACACAGAGTCCGACTTGACCAGATTCCCATGGACGGTGGCTGCGGCAGCTCGAAGAATCTCCCGCATGGCTGACCCGCGCATGCGGCGCGGGCGGCCGCCAGCCCAAGGAGCCAGTCGATGCAGCCCGCCGATCCCGACCTGTACCCCCATGCGCGCCGCTGGCGCGACGCCCTTCCCCAATACGGCCACCTGATCGGCAACGCCTGGCACGAGGCCGGCGACGTGGTCGGCGTGGCCGCGCCGGCCAGCGGCCGGCCGCTGGCCTGGCTGGGGCGCGGCACGGCGGCCGACGTCGATGCGGCCGTGGCGGCGGCGCACGCGGCGCTGGCGGGCGAATGGGGCCGCACCGACGCCGCCGGCCGCGGCCGCATCCTGCAGGCCTTCGCCCGGCTGGTGCTCGCGCACGAGGAACGGCTGGCCTGGGTCGAGGCGCACGACACCGGCAAGCCGATCTCGCAGGCGCGCGCCGACATCCGCGCCGTGGCGCGCTACTTCCAGTTCTACGGCGAGGCCGCCGACAAGGTGCACGGCGAGGTCATCCCCTACCTGAACGACTACAGCGTGGCCGTCGTGCGCGAGCCGCTGGGCGTGACGGCACACATCACGCCGTGGAACTATCCCGCCCAGATGTTCGGGCGCACACTGGCGCCCGCGCTCGCGATGGGCAACGCCGCGGTGCTCAAGCCCGCCGAGGAAGCCTGCCTGGTCTGCCTGGAGCTCGGCGCGCTCGCGCTGCAGGCGGGCTTTCCCGCCGGCGCGCTCAACATCGTGACCGGCCTGGGCGAGGAAGCCGGCGCCGCGCTGACGCGCCATCCCGGCATCGCCTTCATCTCCTTCACGGGATCTCCCGAGGTGGGCCGCCTGGTGCAGGAAGCCGCGGCGATCCACCACATCCCCGTCGTGCTGGAGCTCGGCGGCAAGTCGCCGCAGCTCGTGTTCCCGGACGCCGACCTCGACGCGGCCGCCGCCAGCGTGTGCGGGGCCATCACGCAGAACGCCGGGCAGACCTGCTCGGCGGGCAGCCGCGTGCTGGTGGCGCGCAGCATCTACGCACCCTTCATCGAACGGCTGGCGGCGCGCTTCGCCGCGCTGCGCATCGGCGTGCCCGGGGAGGACGCCGACCTGGGCCCGGTGATCAACGCGACGCAGCAGCGCCGCGTGCTCGACTTCATCGAGAACGCGCAGCGCGGCGGCCTGCCCCTGCTGGCGCAGGCGCCGGTGCCGGCCGGCACCGGCGGCTTCTTCGTGCCGCCGACGGTGTTCGGCCCCGTGCCGTCGGACGACCCGCTGGTCTGCCGCGAGGTCTTCGGGCCCGTGCTCGCCGTGCAGGTGTTCGACGACGAGGACGAGGCCGTCGCGCTGGCCAACGGCACGGAGTTCGGGCTGGTGGCCGGCGTGTGGACGCGCGACGGCGCGCGGCAGCAGCGCCTGGCCCGCCGCATCGTCTCGGGGCAGGTGTTCATCAACTGCTACGGCGCCGGCGGCGGCGTCGAACTGCCCTTCGGCGGCACCAAGCGCAGCGGCCACGGGCGCGAGAAGGGCCTGGCGGCGCTGGACGAAGTCAGCACCACCAAGACCGTCGTCCACTACTACGGCTGACACGGCGCAGGCCGCAACCAGGCAGGAGACACCCATGAGCAGCAAACCGCTCGAAGGCATCGTCGTCGTGGCGCTCGAGCAGGCCGTCGCGGCCCCCTACTGTTCGAGCCGGCTGGCCGATGCCGGCGCGCGCGTCATCAAGATCGAGCGTCCCGGCGGCGACTTCGCGCGCGGCTACGACACCGCCGTGTTCGGCGAATCCTCCTACTTCGTCTGGACCAACCGCGGCAAGGAATCCGTGGTGCTGGACCTCGCCCGCGCCGAGGACAAGGCGCGGCTGCACGCCCTGGTCGGCATGGCGGACGTGTTCATCCAGAACCTCGCGCCCGGCGCGGCGGCGCGCCTGGGCTTCGGCGCGGCGCAGCTGCGCGCCGCGCACCCGCGCCTGGTCACCTGCGACATCAGCGGCTACGGCGAAGCCGGACCGCTGCACCAGCTCAAGGCCTACGACCTGCTGGTGCAGGCCGAGAGCGGGCTGGTCGCGGTCAGCGGCGCGCCCGGGCCCTGGGGCCGCATCGGCGTCTCGGTCTGCGACATCACGGCGGGCATGAACGCGCTCATCGGCGTGCAGCAGGCGCTGCTGCAGCGCGCGCGCACCGGCCGCGGCAGCGGCGTCAAGGTCTCGCTGTTCGACTCGGCCGCCGAGCTCATGGCCGTCCCCTACCTGCAGGCCCGCTACGGCTCCGGCGCGCCCGAACGGGTCGGCCTCAAGCACCCGAGCATCGCCCCCTACGGCTCGTTCATCTGCTCCGACGGCCGCGAGGTGGTGCTGTCGATCCAGAACGAGCGCGAGTGGGCGAGCTTCTGCCAGGTCGTGCTGGGCCAGGCCGAACTCGCCGCCGACCCGCGCTTCGCCAGCAACAGCCTGCGCACGCGCCACCGCGAGGAGCTCGAGGCATCCGTGCAGGCCGTATTCGGCCGCCTGACGTATGCCCAGGTGATCGACCGCCTCACCGAGGCCCAGACGGCCTACGGCGCGATCAACTCGGTGCACGACCTGATCACCCACCCGCAGCTGCGCACGCGGCGCATGGACGTGCACGGCCGGGTGGCGGAGGTACCGGCGCCGCCCTATGTCACGGAATGGGACGACCCGGCCTTCGCGCCGGTGCCGGGCATCGGGGAGCACGGGCCGCTGCCGGCGACGCCAGCATGAACGCACCAGGCTGAACGCACGAAGGGCCGCGCAAGCGGCCCTTCTCGCTCCTGCCGATGCGCCGCGACGCAAAAGAGCCCGGCCGCGCCGGGCGCGCGGGCGCTGCGCGCCGTTCAGGCCGGCGGCGCCGCCCCTTCCACGAGGATCAGGTTCGAGACCGCGGACAGCTGCCGCAGGCGGCGCGCCGGCGCGTACTCCGGCGAGTCGATCCAGGCCCGGGCCTGCTCGACGCTGGGGAACTCCAGGATGACCAGGCGCCGCGGCGACCAGGCGCCTTCCAGCACCTCGGTGCGGCCGCCGCGCGCGAGGAAGCGCCCGCCGTACTGCGCCACCGTGGCCGGCGACAGCTTCTTGTACTCCTCGAACCGCTGCGGGTCCGTCACTTCCATGTCGTTGATGACGTAGGCGGGCATGGCGATTCCTTCCGTGGGCGCGGGTTCAGGCGGCCTGGGTTGCGGCCGGGCCCTGGCGGACCTGGATGCCGAGCTCCCGCTCGCGCTCGAACAGGATGGCGGCCGTGTCCCGGTCGCCCAGCCCGCGCGCGATGGCGTTCTCCATGGTCTTCTGGGCGGCGCGGCCGACCAGCGGCTGAAAACCCAGCGCCTCGCCCAGGTCGCAGGCCAGGCGCACGTCCTTGCAGGCCAGCTTGATCGCGAAGCCCGGGCTGTCGTCGCCGACGAAGGCCTTCTTGGGCATGGCCACGGCCAGCTGCTGGTTCCAGCCCATCGTGGTGCGGATCACCTGCTGGATCAGCTCCAGCGTCAGGCCCGACTTGATGCCGATCGCCAGCGCCTCGGTGTTGGCCATCATGATGGTGGTGGCCAGCAGGTTGTTGGTGATCTTCATCGCGTGCCCGGTGCCGGGGCCGCCGCAGAAGAAGGTGTCCGTGCCCATGCACTTGAGCACCGGCATCGCCTGGTCGATGGCGGCCTGGTTGCCGCCGACCATCAGCGTCAGCGTGCCGGTCGCGGCGTGCTCGGAGGTCTTGCCCACGGGGGAGTCCACCAGCTCCATGCCCCGCGCGCGCAGCGCGTCGCCGACGCGGCGCGAGGTCTGCGGGTCGATGGTGCTCATCTCGATGACCAGCCCTCCCGGGCGCAGGCCCTCGATCACGCCGTCCTGGCCCAGCACCACCTGCTCCACGTGCTGCGGCTCGGGCAGCATGGTGACGACGACCTCGCTGGCCGCGCCGACCTCCCGGGGCGAGGCGGTCGCCTGCGCGCCCGCCTGCACCAGGCGCTCGACCGCCTGCGGGCTGCGGTCGTAGACGGTCAGCGCGTGGCCGCCCTTGAGGATGTTCAGGGCCATGGGGCCGCCCATCACGCCGAGACCGATGAATCCGACTTTCATGTTCACTTCACTTTCAGGTTGGGGAATTGCGGGAAGGGTGCGCTCGGAAGCGGTGCATGGTGAGGGGTGCGTTCACCGCGTCTCAGCCGGGCTGCCCCCATTGGTCGATTTCCCACACCGGGCGGCCGCGCAGGTCGGCCACGTCGGTGCGCAGGAATTCCGATGCCTCGGGCTTGGCGCCCAGCTTGTCGTAGGCCTGCTTGACGAGCGGCGCGGCGCGCTGGAACTGCGCGCGCACCGTCTCCCAGGACAGCGGCTTCTGGATCTGCTTGTTGTCGGCCATGTACCGCGACGAGGCCAGGATCGCCAGCGCGTCCTTCTCGGTGGGCCAGGACCAGCCGCGGGCGAACAGCACGTCGTCCTTCACCACCTTGCCGCCGGCGGCGGCGTCCAGCTTCCAGTACTGCTTGACCAGCTGCGACACCTCGCCCGGGTCCATGGCCGAGAGCGCCGCCACGGCTTCCTGCTGCGCCACGATGAAGGCCGCGACCGCCCGGGGATGCTGGTCGATCAGCGCGTTGCGGCCGATCCAGAACGAGCGGTGCAGGTAGTAGCCGTCGGGGAAGAACTGCGACTTCTTCACGGACGGCATCAGGATGCCGCCGCCCTTGCCCAGCGGGCCCTCGTAGTAGTCCTCGGTGTAGCCGAAGGAGTTGGCGATCGCCACGGTGCCGCTGGCCTGCGCGGCGTAGTAGGCCGGCGAGATGGTGCAGGTGGCGTCGACCCCCGTGGGCACCGACGCGGCCTGCGCATGGGTGGGCATGTTGACGTAGCGGATGCCGGCCTCCTTCATCACGTCCTGCACGCCCAGCTCGGCCTTGAGCATCTCGGTGAGCGCGCTCTGCGGGTCGCCGCCGAGCGAGACGCCGATGGTCTTGCCGCGCAGCTGTGCAACGTTGCGGATCGGCGAGCCGTTGCGCGTGGTGATCAGGAAGCGCAGGTGGCCTTCGCCGACGACCAGGGGGCTGATCGGCAGGCCGGAGGCGATGGCCCGGATGATGGGCGTGTTGCCCCACATGCCGATGTCCAGGTTGTTGCCGACCATCGCCTCCACCATCGGCAGCGCGGTCGGGTACTCGCGCCAGTCGATCGCGAGGTCGTAGCCGTACTCGGCGGCGCGCTTCTCCAGCAGCTTGTGCTCGATCATGTACTGCGTCATGGGCGAGTTGCCGGCCGACCAGGGAATGCGCCCGATCGACAGCTTCAGCGGCTGGCGCGAGCCCTGGGCGTGCACGTAGGCGGGCGCGCCCACCAGGGCGCCTGCGGCCAGCGCGGCGCCGCCCAGCGCCAGCCGGCGGCGGGAAATGGCGGGAATCGGATTGGACATGGGTGTCTCCTGTCGGGGGTGGTCGGTGCGTGGCCCGGTTCAGGCGCTGCTGGTGGCGGCCGCGCCGGTCGCCGCCTCCGCGCCGTCGATCGCGCGGTAGGCCTCGTCGCGGATCAGGCGCCAGATCTGCTCGGCGAGCTCGCCGAAGCGCGGATGGGCGCGCGCGTGCTCGTCGCGCGGGCGCGGCAGGTCGATCGGCAGCACGGCGCGCACGCGGCCTGGGTGGCTGCTCATGACGACGACGCGGTCGGCCAGGAACACGGCCTCCTCGATGTCGTGCGTGATGAAGACGGCGGTCTTGCGCTGCGCGCGCGGGGCGGTCTGGCCCCAGATGCGCAGCAGCTCGATCTGCAGGATGAGCCGCGTCTGCGCGTCCAGCGCGCCGAGCGGCTCGTCCAGCAGCAGGATGTCCGGCCCGTTGGCCAGCAGCCGGGCGAGCGCGACGCGCTGGCGCATCCCGCCCGAGAGCTGGTGCGGGTACTTCTTCTCCGCGCCCTTCAGGCCCACCAGCTCGACGAAATGGCGGATGCGCTCCTCGCGCTGCGCGGCGGAGAACGCCTTGCCCGGCGTGCCGTAGCGCAGGCCGAAGCCGACGTTGTCCTGCACGGTCTGCCAGGGCATCAGCGCGTAGTCCTGGAACATCACGCCGCGGTCGGCCCCGGGGCCCTGGATCGGCACGCCGTCCTTCTCCAGCACGCCGGCGGTGGGCTTGTCGAGACCGGCGATCAGGTTCAGCACGGTGGACTTGCCGCAGCCCGAAGGCCCGACGATGCAGATGAACTCGCCGTCCTCGATGTCCAGCGAGACGTCGGCCAGCGCCAGCGTCTGCTGGCCGGTGCGCGGCGCGATGAAGCTCTTGGTAATGCCCTGGAGGTGCAGCTTGGGCGCGGTGGGTGTGCTCATGTCAGGTTCTCCAGCGGAGCAGCCGCGCCTCGGCGGCGCGGAAGACGCGGTCGATCAGAAGGGCGACGACGCCCACCATGACCATGCAGACGACGATCGCGTTGAGGTCGATGTTGTAGGCATAGAAGACGAACATCATCTGGCCGATGCCGCCCGAGCCGCCGCCGCCGGACTTCGCGCCCACGGCCAGCTCGGCGGCGATGATGGCCGTCCACGCCACGCCCATGGCGAGCCGGGCACCCAGCAGGATGCTCGGCGCCGCGCCGGGCAGGATCACGCGCAGCAGGATGGTCGGGCGCGGCACGCCCATGGTGAGCGAGGCCAGCACCAGCTTGCGGTCCACGCGGCTGACGCCGTACACGGTGTTGACCACCACCGGGAAGAAGGCCGCGTAGCCGACGATCGCCAGCGCGGTGGGCGTGCCGGTGCCGAACCACAGGATCGCCACGGGCAGCAGCGCCATCGGCGCGATCGGCCGGAAGCTCTCGATGATGGGGTCCAGGTTCTCGCGCACCGCGCGGCTCGAGCCCATCAGCAGGCCCAGCACCACGCCGACGACCAGCGCACCGGCGAAGCCGAGCGCGACGCGGCCCAGGCTCTGCGCCGTGGCCTGCAGCAAGTTGCCGGTGGCGACCAGCTCGACGGCCGCGCGGGCCACGCGCAGCGGCGCCGGCGCCGGGCTATCGGCGGGCAGGGTCGAGGCCCAGGCCTGCCACAGCAGCAGCAGGACCAGCGGCAAGGCGACGCTGCGGGCGCCGCGGCGCCAGCGCGATGCTTCGCCGGGGACGGCGGCAAGGGTCGGGTTCATGCGAGCTCCGTTCCTTCGGACCAGGGGGTGAGCCGGCGCTGCAGCGCGCGCAGCGCGAGGTCGCACAGGTAGCCGACCAGGCCGATGACGGCGATGAACGCGAACACGTTCGGCGTCATGAGCATCTGGCGGTTCCACTCGATGGCGAAGCCCAGGCCGCTGGGCGAGCCGATCAGCTCCGCCGCCACGATCGCGGCCCAGGAGGCGGCGAACGCCAGCCGCACGCCCACCATCACCATCGGCAGCGCCGCCGGCACCAGCACGTGCAGCAGCAGCGCGGTGCGGCCGACGCCCATCGTGTGCGCGGCGGCAACCAGCTTGCGGTCGGTCTGCCGCACGCCCGCCATGGTGTTGATCAGGATCGGGAAGAAGCCGACGTACACCATGATGAACACGGGCAGCGTGTCGCCGATGCCGAAGATGAACAGGGCCAGCGGCAGCCACGCGATGCCGGAGATGGGGCGCAGCAGCTCGACCATGGGGTCGATGTAGGCCTCGGCCGTGCGGCTGGCGCCCATCCAGAAGCCCAGCGGCACGGCCAGCACGATCGCGATGGCCAGCGCGACCAGCAGCCGCGTGGCGCTGATGCCCGCATGCTCCAGCAGCTCGCCGCTGGCCGCCAGGTCCCGCAGCGCGGACAGCACCGAGGCCGGCGAGGGCAGTTGCAGCGGATTGGCGTTCCACAGGAACAGCGCGTGCCACAGCGCGACGAACACGGCGAAGGTGCGCACGGCGACGAACCAGCGCTGCCGCAGCACGCGCCGCACCCCTGCCTGGCCGGACCCGGCGCGGCGCGCTGCCGCGGCCCGCGGCGCCTTGGCGAAATTCATGGCAGCCTCCGACATCGCCGTTCAGCGCGTGACGGACAGGAAGCCGCCGTCGATGTACAGCGTGTGGCCGTTGATGTAGGCGCCCGCGTCGGAGGCCAGCAGCAGCGCGGCGCCGCAGATGTCCTCCGGCCGGCCCCAGCGCCTGGCCGGCGTCCAGCCGGTGACGAAGGCGTTGAACTCCTTGTCGTTGGCCTGGCTGAACTCGGTGGCGGTGTAGCCGGGCGCCAGCGCGTTGACCGTCACGCCGGTGCCGGCCAGGTCGGCGGCCAGCGCGCGCGTGAAGGCGGAGACGCCGCCCTTGGCCGACACGTAGGGCACCAGCCGCGGGCGCGCCACGTGGTTCATGATCGAACCCATGTTGATGATGCGGCCGCCGCCCTGCGCGACCATCCGGCGCGCGGCCTGCTGGGCGACGAGGAAGCAGGCCGTCAGGTCGACGTCGATCACCTTCTGCCACTCCTGCTTCGTCAGTTCGAGGAAGGGCGTGCGCACGATGACGCCGGCGTTGTTCACCGCGATGTCCAGGCGGCCGCAGGTCGCGACGGCCTGCTCGATCGCGGCGGCGACGGCCTGCTCGTCGGTCACGTCGAACACCAGCGCGTGCGCGTCGGCACCGGCCTCGCGCAGTTCCTGCGCACGCTGGTGGACGGCCTCGCTGCGGTCGGCCAGGACGATGCGCGCGCCGGCCGCCGCGAAGCCGCGCGCCAGGCCCGAGGCGATGCCGCCCGCGCCGCCGGTGATCAGGGCGACCTTGCCGGCGAGCGAGAAAAGGGCGCCGGGCGCAAGGCCCTGGAACAGGTGCCGGTCCGCGCTGTGCGCGCCGGGAACCGGGGTGGCGATGTTCATCGGCTGGTCTCCGTACGGAAGTTTCGGGAGGATGCTAGGAGCCGATGCCCGCGCGCAGGAATTGGAACTTGGGCAAGGCGCACTTCGCGAAAAGTCGAATCCCCGGGCATTCCCTGACTTCGCGGTGCGCGAACCCCCGGTTGCCGCAAAGCAGATGGCCGGCGGCGTGCCGGCGCGCCTACGATCCGGCCCACTTCGGACACACACACGCATCTGGCCATGACTCCAACCGTGCGCATCGGCAGGCAGCGCGACATCCTGGGCGAGAGCCCCCTGTGGGACGAGCGCGCGGGCTGCCTGTGGTGGGTCGACATCCGCCAGCCCGCGATCCGCCGGCTCGACCACGCGAGCGGCGCGGTGGACACCTGGCCCCTGCCCGATCTGGTGGGCTCCATCGCGCTCGTGGAGGACGGGCGCCTGCTGGTGGCGCTGCCCCGGCAGCTGGCGCTGTTCGATCCGCGCGACGGCAGCCTCGCGCCCTTCGTCGAGCCGCCACCGATGCCGGCGGAGCACCGCTTCAACGACGGCCGCTGCGACCGCGAGGGCCGCTTCTGGGTCGGCAGCATGCACAACCGCACCCGGGCGCCGGAAGGCGTGCTGTACTGCCTGGACGGGCCGGTGCTGCGCGCCGAGCGGTCGGGCGTCTGCATCCCCAACAGCCTGGCGTTCAGCCCGGACGGGGCGACGATGTATTTCGCCGACTCGCTGCGCTACACGCTGTTCGCCTACGACTACGCGCCGGCGACGGGGCACCCGGGCGCCGAACGCGTGCTCGCGGCGACGACGCCGCCGGGCTTTCCCGACGGCTCGGCGGTCGACGCGCAGGGCTTCCTGTGGAACGCCGAGTTCAACGCATGGCGCGTCGTGCGCTACGCCCCCGACGGCCGCATCGACCGCATCGTCCCGCTGCCGGTGCAGCGGCCCACCTGCTGCGCCTTCGGCGGCCCCGGCCTGGACGTGCTGTACGTCACGACCGCCAGCCAGCAGATGACGCCCGCCCAGCTGCAGGCGCAGCCGCTGGCCGGCGCGCTGCTGGCGCTGGACGCCGGCGTGCGCGGCCTGCCCGAACCCCGCTTCGCCCTGGCGGGCGCCCGAACCGAGAGAACCCCGACGCCATGAACCCGATCCAGCTCGCCTCCATCGAAGCCTTTGCCTTCCGCGTGCCCGTCGCGCAGCCGATCAAGGTGGCCTTCGGCACCTTCCGCGACCGGCCGTTCGTGCTGGTGCGCGTGGTCGACCGGGACGGCGCGGTGGGCTGGGGCGAAGCCTGGGCCAACTGGCCCGCCGTCGGCGCCGAGCACCGCGCGCGGCTCGTGGTCGACCTGGGCGAGCGCCTGGTCGGCCAGACCTACGACACGCCGCAGCAGCTGTTCGAACAGTTCAGCCGTTCGCTGGAAGTGCTGGTGATCCAGACCGGCGAGGTCGGCCCGATCGCGCAGGCCGTGGCGGGCATCGACATCGCCGTGTGGGACCTGGCCGCGCGCAAGGCCGGGCAGCCGCTGCACCGCCTGCTGTCCGCGCGCGAGGTCGAGAGCGTTCCGGTCTACGCGACCGGCATCAACCCCGACGCGCCGGAGAAGTTCGCCGCGGCGCGCCAGGCCGAGGGCCACCGCGCCTTCAAGCTCAAGACCGGCTTCGGCCACGCGCTGGACGTGCGCAACCTGCGCGAGATGCGCGCCGCCCTCGGGCCGCAGGCGGTGATCACCTGCGACGCGAACCAGACCCACGGCCTGGAGGAAGCCATCGCCTTCGCGCGGGCGGTCGAACCCCTGGGGCTCGACTGGTTCGAGGAGCCGATACGGGTCGACGCGCCGCCGGCGGACTGGCAGGCGCTCGCGCGCGCCTCGACCACGCCGTTGGCGGGCGGCGAGAACCTGCAGGGCGCGCAGTTCGACGCCGCCATCGCCGGCCAGGTGCTGCAGGTCATCCAGCCGGACGTGACGAAGTGGGGCGGCATCACCGGCAACTGGGCGGTGGCGCGCCAGGCGGTGGCGGCCGGCAAGCGCTACTGCCCGCACTACTTCGGCGGCGGCATCTCCCTGCTGGCCTCGCTGCACCTGCTCGCCGCCGCGGGCGGCGAGGGGCTGCTGGAGTTCGACTGCCACCCCAACGCCGGCCGCGAGGCGGTGGTCGGCGCGCTGCTGCCCGTGTCGGACGGGCGCGTGCCCGTGCCGCGCACGCCCGGGCTCGGCGCGGTGCCCGACCTGCAGGCGCTGGCGCCCTACCGGACCTGGCCACCGCGCGCCTGAGCCCGCGGCCGGCGGCGCGGCAGGCCGCGCGGGCGGTCGGCGCCCCGGCCCCGCCGGCTCGCCCAGGCCGGGCGCGGCCCGCACGCGCCGGGCTATAGTGCCCGCTTTGCTCCGCCGCGCCCGCTGCCGTGTCCATCCAGACTGACGACTTCGCCGTGCCGCCGACCCGCCGCGTGGTGTCGGCCGCGCCCGCCTCGCCGAACGAGGAAGCGATCGAGCGCGCGCTGCGCCCCAAGCTGCTCGACGAGTACGTGGGCCAGGCCAAGGCGCGCGAGCAGCTGGAGATCTTCATCGGCGCGGCGCGCAAGCGCGCCGAGGCGCTGGACCACGTGCTGCTGTTCGGCCCGCCGGGCCTCGGGAAGACCACGCTGTCGCACATCATCGCGCAGGAACTGGGCGTGAACCTGCGCCAGACCAGCGGGCCGGTGCTGGAAAAGCCCAAGGACCTGGCCGCGCTGCTGACCAATCTCGAGAAGAACGACGTGCTGTTCATCGACGAGATCCACCGCCTGTCGCCGCTGGTCGAGGAGATCCTGTACCCGGCGCTGGAGGACTACCAGATCGACATCATGATCGGCGAGGGCCCGGCCGCGCGCTCGATCAAGCTGGACCTGCAGCCGTTCACGCTGGTCGGCGCGACCACCCGCGCCGGCATGCTGACCAATCCGCTGCGCGACCGCTTCGGCATCGTCGCGCGGCTGGAGTTCTACACCGCCGAGGAACTGGCCCGCATCGTCGCGCGCAGCGCCGGCCTGCTGAACGTGCCGACCGAGCCGGCCGGCGCGATGGAGATCGCCGCGCGCTCGCGCGGCACGCCGCGCATCGCCAACCGGCTGCTGCGCCGCGTGCGCGACTACGCCGACGTCAAGGGCACGGGCACCATCACCCAGGACATCGCCAACCGCGCGCTGGCGCTGCTGGACGTGGACCCGCAGGGCTTCGACGTGATGGACCGCAAGCTGCTGGAGGCCGTGATCCACCGCTTCGACGGCGGCCCCGTGGGCCTGGACAACATCGCCGCCAGCATCGGCGAGGAGCCCGGCACGATCGAGGACGTGATCGAGCCCTACCTGATCCAGCAGGGCTTCCTGCAGCGCACGCCGCGCGGGCGCATCGCCACGCAGGCCGCCTGGCGCCACCTGGGCGTGGCGCCGCCGCAGGCCGCGCCGGATCTGTTCTCCTGATGGTCCCGCCGGCGGAGGCCCAGGCGGACGCGCCCGGCGACGGACCGTTCACGCCGCTCGAATTCGCGCCCACGCGCCATACCCAGAGCCGGCTGCTGGCCGTGGCACTGGCCGCCGGCGGCCCGCTGGCGGCCTGGTGGATGCTGGCGGGCTCCCTGCGCGACGCCGGCTGGCCCGGGCGCGTGGCGGCGGTGGCCGTGCTGCTGGCCGCGCTGTGGCTGGCGCACCGGCTGTGGCGCCAGGCGGCGAGCCGCGCGCCGGTGCTGCGGCTGGATGCGTACGGCATCGGCGGCGCGGCGCTGCCCACGCCCGTGCCCTGGGAGGCGCTGGAAGACGCGACGCTGGAACGCGGCAGCCTGCTGTGCCTGCACCGCCGGCCCGCGGCGCCCGGCGCCGAGCGGCGCGGCAGCCGGCTGCGGCTGAGCCTGCAGCTGCTGAGCCCGCAGCAACAGGACGCCGCCCACGACGCGATCCACGCCCGGCTCGACCTGCTGCGCCAGCGCAGCGGCGCCGGCGAGGCCGCGAGCCGCCGCGAGGCCCGGGAGGAGGCCGCGTTCGAGAGCCGCCTGGACCGCCTGGTGCCCACGCCCTGGGCGCTGTACGCGGTGGTCGCGGCCAACGTGCTGGTCTGGGCCATGACGGTGGCGGCCGGGCTCAGCCCCTGGCGGCCGGGCACGGCCGAGCTGTTCCGCTGGGGCGCCAACACGGCCTCGGCCGTGGTGCTGGACGGCCAGTGGTGGCGGCTGCTGACGGCGGCCTTCCTGCACGGCGGCCTGGTGCACCTGTCGTTCAACATGCTGGGCCTGTGGGAGGCCGGCAAGCAGCTCTGCCGGCTGCTGGGCAACGGCCAGTTCCTGCTGGTCTACCTGGCCAGCGCGCTGGCCGGCGGCACGGCCAGCCTGCACTGGGCAGCGCAGAACACGGTGTCGGTCGGCGCCTCCGGCGCGGTGTTCGGCGTGCTGGGCGCGCTGCTGGCCGCCAGCTGGCACTACCGCGCGCTGGTGCCGGCCACCAACCGGCGCCGGCTGTGGGCTGGCCTGAGCTTCTTCATCGGCTACTCGCTGCTGCACGGTTTCATGCAGCGCAACGTGGACAACGCGGCCCACGTCGGCGGCCTCGCCGGCGGCCTGCTGCTGGGCCTGGTGCTGCTGGCGCCGATCGACCGGCGCGCCTCGCCGGCGCGGCGCCGCCGCCGCGCCGCGGGCGCCACCGCGCTGAGCCTGCTGGCGCTGGCCTACGGCGTGCTGGCCACGCCGCTGCCGCGCGGCTGGCAGTCGCAGGTGTATGCGGCGCAGGAACGGCTGCCGGCGCTGCAGCGCCAGCTCGACCTCGCGCTGCACGCGCTGGCCCAGGCCGGCGCGCGCGTGCAGCGCGGCGAACTGCCGCAGGCCGCCTACCTGGCGCAGGCGCAGCAGATCCTGGCGCCGGCCTGCAGCGACATCGAGGCCGGGCTCGCGCCGCTGCGCGTGCCGCTGTGGGAACGCAGCGGCCGCGCCGTGCAGGCCCAGCTGCGGCTGTGCACCGTGGCCATGCGCTCCCTGCAGCTGGAAGCCGCGCTGCTGCGGCGCGACCCGGCGCTGCCGCCCGATGCGCCGGCGCAGCTGCAGCAGCTGTCGACCGAGCTGAAGTATTGGCTGCGGCAGCGCGGCGCGCTGCCGCAAGACGCCATGCGTCCATCCGGAGGTCCGCGTGCGGCCGCGCCCGGCGCCTAGGCGCCGGCGCGCCGTGCGCCTGCTGGCCCTGGCCGCGCTGCTGGCCGCGGCCTGGGCGGAGCGCGGCACGCTGGCCGACGCCTGGCCCTGGTGGTTCGGCGGCGCCGCGCCGACCCTCGCCCGGCCGCTGGCCACGCTGTCGCCCGCGCTGGACCCCGCCGCGCTGGCCGCCCGGCTGGGCGCGCCGCCGCTGCGCTGCCAGGACACCGACGCCGGCCGCCAGTGCGAGGGCACGGTGCCGGCGGCACCCGGCGGCCGGGCCGCGGCCACGCTGCAGGCGCGCTGGGTGCAGGGCCGGCTGGCGGAGGCCGCGTTCCACCTGCCCTGGGCCGGCTGGCAGCCCGCGGCCCGGGCGCTGGTCGCGCAGCTCGGCGCGCCGACCGCGCTCGACATCCAGCCGCCGGGCGCCATCGTCTGGCTGCCGCCCGGCGGCGCGGTGCGGCTGCCGCAGGCGCCGGGCTGGTCGCCCTGGCAACCGGTCACCGTGCGCTGGAACGCGCGCCCGGCGCCGGGCTGAAAAGCTCTGTGAACGCATCCCCCTCGCCCACGCGAGGGCCCCGGATGAGCCTCCACGCGCATCGCCAGCGCCGTGCCCGGGGCGTCGCCCTGCGGGCCGGGATACGCCTCCCAGGCGGGCGTTGCCGTCCTGGCCCCGGCACCCGCCGGGGCGGCGGCCTGCGCCTGTGCATGTGGCCCGGCGCACCCCGTCGTGGGCGCGGCCGAGCCCTTCACAGCCTCTGCGCCGTGCAGGAAAACCGGGTGCGTGATAAGGTCGCCCCCAGGGTTTTCCCTAGCATCCGATCCCGGTCCGGCCCCTCGCAGGCCGCACCCTTTCCAGGAGTCTCCGTTGAACCGCACCGACACCGCCGGCGGCGCCACCGCGCCCGCCGCCGCCCCGGGCTTCGCCCGCGCCGTCTTCGCGCTGGGCGTGGGCGGCTTTGCCATCGGCACCGGCGAATTCGTCATCATGGGCCTGCTGCCCGAGGTGGCGGCCGACATCGGCACCACCATCCCGCAGGCCGGCCACGTGATCAGCGCCTACGCGCTGGGCGTGGTGCTGGGCGCGCCGGTGCTGGCCGTGCTGGCCGCCGGCATGGGCCGGCGCGCGCTGCTGGTGGCGCTGATGGCGGTGTTCGCGCTCGGCAACTTCGCCAGCGCGGCGGCGCCGGGCTACTGGTCGCTGAACCTGCTGCGCTTCGCCGCCGGGCTGCCGCACGGCACCTACTTCGGCGTCGCCGCGCTGGTGGCCGCCACGCTGGCACCGCCGGGCCAGCGCGCCCGCGCCGTGGGCCTGGTCATGCTGGGGCTGACCGGCGCCACGCTGGCCGGCGTGCCGCTGGCGGCGGCGCTGGGCCAGTGGCTGGGCTGGCGCGCGGCCTTCGTGCTGGTCGGCCTGATCGCGCTGGCCGCCGTGGTGCTGGTACAGCGCAGCGTGCCGGACCTGCCGGCCGACGCCGGCGCCAGCCCGCTGCGCGAGCTCGGCGCGCTGGCGCGCCCGCAGGTCTGGCTCACGCTGGGCATCGCCGCCATCGGCTTCGGCGGCATGTTCGCGGTGTTCAGCTACGTCAAGCCCACGCTGCTGGAGGTGGCGGGCCTGCCGCTGTCCTGGGTGCCGGCGGTGCTGGGGCTGTTCGGCCTGGGCATGGTGACCGGCAACCTGGTCGGCTCGCGCCTGGCGGACAAGGCGCTGATGCGCACGATCGGCGCGATGCTGGCCTGGGCCGCGCTGGTGCTGGCGCTGTTCACGGTCACGGCGCACCACCCGGTCACGGCGGCGCTGAACGTGTTCCTGGTCGGCACCATCGTGGCCATCGGGCCGGCGCTGCAGGTGCGGCTGATGGACGTGGCCGGCGACGCGCAGACGCTGGCCGCCGCGCTGAACCACTCGGCCTTCAACGTCGCCAACGCGCTGGGCGCCTGGCTGGGCGGCGTGGCCATCAGCGCCGGCCTGGGCTGGACGTCCACCGGCTGGGTCGGCGCGCTGCTGGCGCTGGCCGGCCTCGGCATCTATGCCTGGGCGCTGGCGCATGCGCGCCGCCGCGCGCGGCAACCGGCCACGGCGCCGGCCTCCTGCGCGGAGCAGGCCGGCTGAGCCCCCGGGCCGGCGTCGGAAGGTTTGAACGAACCGGCCGCGCCCACGGCGAAATGGAAAGTGGGCGGGCCGCAGGCGTAGGCGCGGCCGCCGCCCCGGCGCATGCCAGGGCAAGGACGGCAACGCCCGCACACCGCCTGACGCGCCCCGGCCCGCAGGGCGAGGCCCGGGGAGCGGCGGTGGTACGTACAGGAAGCAGCTGGCCACCGGACCCCGCCTCGGTGTGCGCGGTTCGTGCACACCTCGTCAGCCGGCCGGCGACTCCTGCACCACCTCGCGGATCGCGTCGAGCGCGGTGCGCACGGCCCGGCGGTCCTCGGCGTCCTTGCGCCAGTACAGCGTGATCGACACCGACACCTGCAGCGGCACCGGGATCACGGCCAGCAGGTTCAAGCGCCGGTAGCGCAGCGCGGGCCGGCGCGAGGTCACGCCGATCATGTCGCTGTTCAGCAGCAGCGTGGTCGTCAGCGTGGCGGCGTTGGACTCCACGTAGTGCGCCGGCGGTACCTGGCCGGCCTTGACCAGCGCGCGGTCGAACGCCGTGCGCACCGGCGTGCCCTTGGCCCACAGCGCCCACGGGTAGCCCAGCACGTCGGGCCAGCCCATGGTCTGCAGCAGGAAGATCGGATGGTCGGTCCGCGCGACCAGGTGGATCGGCTCGACGTACAGCAGCTCGGAGCGGATCAGCGGGTCCGGCGAACTCATCTCCGAGGGCCCGACCACGATGTCGGTCAACCCCGTGGACAGCCCGTCCATCAGGGCCTCGACCTTGTTCTCGGACAGCTGGATGTGGGCGCGCGGCAGCTTCTCCACGATCTTCAGCACCGCCATCGGCACGGTGTCGACCGACGAGGCGCCGGCGAAGCCGATGGTCACCAGGCCGGCGCCCTCCTCGCGCATGCGGAACATGTCGTCGCGCGCCGTGTCCAGGTGCGCCTGGATGCGCCGCGCGTGCGCGATCAGCGCCTCGCCGGCGGCGGTGGGCCGCAGGCCGCGCGCATGGCGCTCGAACAGCACCATGCCGACATCGGCCTCCAGATCCTTGAGCCATTTGGACAGGCCGGGCTGCGTGGTGTGCAGCGCCTCGGCCGAGTGGCTCATGTTGCCGGTCTGCGCCAGGCTCAGCAGCATCTGCAGGTTGCGCAGGCGCAGCCGGTGGGTCCAATCCATCGCCATCGGAATCGTTCAGGCATGACCGAGAAGCTATGGATCATATGAATTCTCCATTTCCCCGGATATGGCTACGCGCGCATAGTCCCGTCCGCACACAGCAACACGACGGAGACAGAACGCGATGCAGCCACAGCATGCAGCCGCCGCGATGCGGCGTTTCGAGGGCCGGGTGGCCCTGGTGACGGGCGCGGCGTCCGGCATCGGCCGGGCCACGGTGGACCGCCTCGTGCGCGAGGGCGCACGCGTGCTCGCCTGGGACATCGACGCCGCGCGGCTGGACGCCTGCGCCGGCACGCACGGCGCCGCCGTGCTGGCGCAGCCGGTGGACGTGACCGACGCCGCCGCCATCGACACCACGCTGGCCCAGGCACTGCCGGCCTGGGGCCGCCTGGACATCGTGGTCAACGGCGCCGGCATCGTCGGCCCGAACGGCCCGTTCTGGGAAACCACGCCGGCGCAATGGGACCGCGTCATGCAGATCAATCTGCGCGGCACCTTCCTGGTCGCGCGGGCCGCCTGCCAGCACCTGGTGCGCAATGGCTGGGGCCGCATCGTGAACATCGCCTCGGTCGCCGCCAACGAGGGGCCGAAGAACCTCTCCGCCTATGCCGCCACCAAGGCCGGCGTGGTCGGCCTGACCAAGGCCATGGGCAAGGACCTGGCCGGCACCGGGGTGCTGGTCAATGCCATCACGCCGGCGCTGATCGCCACCGAGCTGCTGCAGCAGCTCACGCCGCACTACAAGGCCGCGGCGCTGGCGCGCATTCCGCTCGGCCGGGCCGGCACGCTGGACGAGGCCGCCGCGCTGATCACCTGGCTATGCTCGGAAGAGGCCTCGTTCTCCACCGGCGCCACCTTCGACCTGTCCGGCGGGCGCGGGCTCTGAACCGCGCCCGCCACACCACCACCGCACCATGACCTCCTCCGCCCCCGCCTCCCGCCTGCCGGTCGCCGTGCTCGGCGCCGGCGCCATCGGCCGCATGCACATCGAGCGCATCGTGGCCCATCCCGACGTGCGCCTGTCCGCGGTCGCCGACCCGTCCGACGCCGCGCGCGACCTGGCCGCCGCGCTGGACGTGCCCTGGTTCGCCGACCCGCGCGCCCTGCTGGCCGACAGCCGCGACACGCGCGCCGTGATCGTCGCCACGCCGAACGCCACGCACACGCCGATCGGGCTGGACTGCGTGGCGCGCGGCCTGCCGCTGCTGGTCGAGAAGCCGATCGCCGACACCGTGGCCGACGGCCAGCGCCTGTGCGATGCCGCGGCGGCGGCCGGCGTGCCGTTGATGGTCGGCCACCAGCGCCGGCACAACCCGATCCTGCGCCAGGCACGCGCGCTGGTGCGCGGCGGCCTGCTCGGCCGGCCGGTGTCGGCCACCGTGATGGCCACCTGGCTCAAGCCCGACAGCTATTTCGACATGGCCTGGCGCCGCCAGGCCGGCGGCGGTCCGGTGCTGATCAACATGATCCACGACATCGACCTGCTGCGCTTCCTGCTCGGCGAGGTGGTGTCGGTGCAGGCCCAGGTCTCCAGCGCGGTGCGCGGCTTCGCGGTCGAGGACACCGCCGGCGCGCTGCTGCGCTTCGCCAGCGGCGCGCTGGCCACGCTGGCCGTCAGCGACGCCACCGTCGCGCCATGGAACTGGGATCTCGCCGCCGGCGAGGCCGCCCACTACGCCAAGCAGGACGTGGACGCGATCTTCCTCAGCGGCACCGAGGCCTCGCTCACGCTGCCGCAGCTGCAAATCGCGCGCTACCGCGGCAAGCGCGGCTGGCACGAGCCGCTGACGCTGGAACGCACGCCCGTGCACCGCGGCGACCCCTACGTGGAGCAGCTGCGGCACCTGCGCGCGGTGGCCGAGGGCCGCGAGGAACCGGTGTGCTCCGGCCTGGACGGCCTGCGCACGCTGCAGGCCACGCTGGCCGTGCACGAGGCCGCGCGCAGCGGCGGCACGGTGCGGCTGGCGCAGGACTGACGGCGCCCTACATCCGCGCCAGCATCCCCCCGTCGATCGCCAGCGTCTGCCCGTTCACGAAGCCGGCCGCCGGAGACACCAGGAACAACACGACCGGCGCGATGTCCTCCGGGCTGGCCCAGCGTCCGGCGGGCACCGCCGTGCGCAGGAAGTCCTCGAAGCCCTCGCGCTGCTGCAGCCCGGCCGTGAAGGCGGTGCGCACGAAGCCCGGCGCGATCGCATTGGCCGTGATGCCGTGGCCGCCGCACTCCACCGCCACCGCGCGGGTGAACGCGGCGACCGCGCCCTTGGCCGTGGCATAGGCCGCGATCAGCGGCATCGTGGCCTGGCCCGCGACCGAGGACATCAGCACCAGGCGGCCGAAGCCGCGCGCCCGCATGGCCGGCAGGAAGGTGCGCGCGCAGTGGAACGCGCCGTTCACATGCACCTCCATCAGCTGCTGCCATTCGGCCGGCAGCATGTCCTCCAGCGGCTTGCGGTTCTGGTTGCCGGCGTTGTGGACCAGCGTGTCCACGTCCCAGCCCGCGGCCTGCAGCGCCTGCTGCGCCGCGGCGACCGCCCCGGCATCGGCGACGCTGAAGCAGGCCGCGCGGGCCGCGATGCCCTCGGCCTGCAACTGCGCGACGGCCGCGGCGCAGGCCTCGGCCCGCAGGTCGTTGACGGCCACGCGCGCGCCGGCCAGGCCCAGCGCGCGTGCGATGGCCAGGCCGATGCCGCGCGCCGCGCCGGTCACCAGGGCCGTGCGGCCGGCCAGGCCGAAGGTCGATTGCAGGTAGTCGTTCATGGGCGTGCCTCCTGGCGGGACGGGTACAGCGGGTCGCGGCCCGCGGCATGCATGGCCACGCGGTAGCCGAAGGTCAGCGCCGGGCCGAGCGTGGTGCCCGGGCCGGGATAGGTACCGAGCATGATGGACGCCATGTCGTTGCCACAGGCGTACAGGCCGGCGATGGCCCGGCCCTCGGCGTCGAGCACGCGGCCATCGGCATCGGTCCGCAGGCCGGTGCTGGTGCCGATCTCGGCCGGCCACACGGCCACGGCCACGAAGGGGCCGCGCTCGATCGGCCGCAGGCAGGGATTGGGCCGCTGCGCCGGATCGCCGTTGAAGCGGTTCAGCGCGCTGCTGCCCTTGCCGAAGTCGGCGTCGTGGCCGCTGCGCGCCAGCGTGTTGTAGCGCTCCACGGTCGCGGCCAGCGCAGTGCCGTCGATGCCGAGCTTGGCGGCCAGCGCCTCGATCGTCGGCGCCGTCCGGAGGTAGCCGGCGCGCTCCAGCGGCGCCAGCCGCGTGGTGCCGGGATGCACGTTGCCCAGGCCGTAGCGGCGCACGAAGTCGGCCTCGCAGACGAGCCAGGCCGGCATCGCCGGCACGCCGGCGTGGTGCGAGGCGTACATGGCCTGCACGAAGTCGTGGTACGAGTCGGCCTCGTTGACGAAGCGCCGCCCGGCGACGTTGACCGCGATCAGGCCGGGCTTGGCCCGGTCCAGCGACAGGTGCGGGAACAAGCCCTCGCTGCCGTCGGCGCGGCGGGTGCGCGACACCGGGGTCCAGAACGCGCCGGGGCCCTGTGTCTGCGGCGCGATCGTGCCGCCGTGCCGCAGGCCCAGCTCGATGCCGCCGCCGGTGTTGCTGGCGCAGGCCATGGTGAACGGCGGCGTGGGCAGCGGCATGCAGCGCTGGCGCAGCGCTGTGTGGTGGCCATAGCCGCCGGTGGCGATGACCACCCCCTTGCGCGCGCCGATGCGCAGCAGGCGCCCGCCCTGCTCGACCCGCACGCCGGCCACGCGGCCGCCCGCGTGCACCAGGTCCTGCACTGCGGCCTCGAACAGGATGGGCACGCCGTTGTGCCGCAGGCTGTGGAACAGCCGCGCGACCAGCGCATTGCCCATGACCAGGCGCGTGCCGCGTGCATGGCGCAGCCGGTCGCCCAGGTAGCGCAGGAACAAACGGCCCGCGTACACGAAGTTGCCGACCGAGCGGAAGCGCCCGACCAGGCGCGGGATGTCGTCCTTGCCGGCCATCATGCCGCCCAGCACCATGAACTCGGGGATCGGCGGGCGCACCCGTGCGAAGTCGCGGCCGAGCAGGCGGCCGTCGAACGCCTGCGGCGCCAGCGCCCGGCCGGTCACGGCGGCACCGGGCATGTCGCGGTAGTCGGGATGCCGGCCGCAGGGCACGAACTGCACCGCGCTGCGCGCGCGCAGGTAGTCCACCGCCACCGGCCCGGTGGCCAGGTAGGCGCTGCGCAGGCCGTCGCCGTCGGGCGCGCCGATCAGGCCGTCCAGGTAGCGCGCGGCGGCCGCGGCGGTGTCGTCGTAGCCGGCCGCACGGCTCTGCGTGTTGCCGGGGATCCAGACCGTGCCGGCCGAGGTGGCGGCCGTGCCGCCGACCTGGCCGGACTTCTCGAGCACCAGCACGTCGAGCCCCTCCAGCGCGGCGACCAGCGCGCAGGACATGCCGCCAGCGCCGGCGCCCAGCACGACCAGGTCGGCCTCGCGGTCCCAGGTGTTTGCAGTCGCTGCCATCGCCTGCGCCTCAGGCCGCGCCGCGCAGCGCGGCCACGATGGCCTCGCCGGCCAGCATGCCGAACACGCCGGACTTGGACAGCCCGCCCGAGTAGCCGGCCGCGGCGCCCTGCCCCTCCAGCCCGCCGGTGCAGGCGCCCGCCGCGTACAGGCCCGGCAGCGGGCGGCGCTGCGCATCCAGCACCCGGCCCTGCGCATCGGTGGCGATGCCGCCCATGGTGTAGGTGATGCCGGCGCACAGCTCGACCGCGTGGAACGGCCCGTGCCGCACCGGCCAGGCCTTGTAGGGCTGCGTGGTGCGCGGCGGCTGGCCGTCGGCGGCGGCGCCGTCGGCGAGCCGGTTGTAGCGGGCCACGGTGTCCTGCAGCGCCGCCGCATCCAGGCCGAGCTGCTGCGCCAGCTCCGGCAGGGTGCCGGCGCTGACCAGGCTGCCGCCGGCGCTCAGCAGGTAGGGATTGGCCGGCAGCAGCCAGTCGCGGCCGGGGCCGTTCCAGGTGGCGTCGTCGAACACGGCCACGGCCGACAGCGGATCGTCGAGCCGCGCGACCGCATTGGTCACGTAGACGCCGCCCAGGCCCTCGTCGCAGAAGCGGCGCGCGCCGGCATCCACCACCAGGCCGGCCGTGGCCAGCGAATCCAGCACCGGGTAGGGCCACAGCGCCTGGTCGGTCATGGCGCGGCGGTGCTGCAGGTGGCCGTAGAAGCGGTCCATCCCGACCAGCTGCGCGCCGGCCGCCTCGGCCATGCGCAGGCCGGCACCGCGGCCGCTGCCGGCGTTGCGCTGCAGCAGCCGCTCGGGCCGGCGGCAGATGAAGCGCGCCAGCAGCTCGGGGTCGGCCTGGAAGCCGCCGTCGGCGATCACCACGGCGCGCGCCGCGAAGGCGAGCGCCGCGCCGCCGGGGCCGGCCGCGTCCACGCCCTGGCAGCGCCCCTCCTGCATGCGCAGGTGCTGCGCGGCCACGCCGCGGCGCAGCTGGCCGCCGCGCGCCGCCAGCCGTTCGCCCAGCGTGCGCAGCATCACGTCCCCGGCGCGGCCGCGCCAGTTCAGCCCGGTCTGGCGCACGCCCGGCGGCGCCAGCGCATTGCGGCGCAGGCCGTCCGGCCCGGCCTGGATGAAGCGCACGCCCAGCGTGGCCAGCCAGCGCAGCGTGCGGCGGGCGTTCTGTGCCAGCGCGTCGGCCAGCGCCGGGTCGGCGGTGCCGCGCGTGGCGTGCACGAGGTTGCCGCGCACCCAGTCCGGCTCGCCGGCCATGTCGTCCATGGCGATGTGGAACAGGCCGCCGGTGTAGCGGCTGTTGCACAGGTAGGCCTCGTCCGGGCTCTGCTCCAGCACGGTCACGCGCAGGCCGGCCTCGGCCGCCTTGTTGGCCGCGGCCAGGCCGGCCAGGCCGGCACCGACCACGAGCACGTCGGTGTCTTGCACGGGGGTCATGGTCCGCTCCTCAGTACTTGGGGATCAGGGTGTCGGCGATGATGCGCAGCACCTCGACATAGCTCAGCAGCAGGCCCAGCAGCACGCCGGCCGCGACGAGGGCGGCAGGCAGCAGCCACAGCGCGCCACTGGCCAGGCCGAAGCCGCCCAGCACCAGCAGCAGCAGCCCGCTCAGCGCGATGGACAAGCCCTTGCCGCGCGCCACGAGGAACTGCACGACGGGATAGGTAGGAGTCTGGTATTCGGTGGTCATGGTGATGGTGCGGAAACGCGGGAAAGAAAATCAGGCCGCCGTGCCGGCCCGCGCCCGGGCCTGCTCGGCGGCGAAGCGGCCGGCACGCCGGCCCGAAGTCACGGCCCAGCCGATGTGGTGGCCGTGGCCGGCCAGGATCACGCCGCCCTGCCCGGCCGAGCCGGCCGCGAACAGCCCCGGCACGGACCGGCCCTCGGGCGTGACGACCTCGTGGCGCGCATTGACGGCCAGGCCGCCCTCGGTGAACACGATCCAGCTCATGACCGGCCCCAGCGCGTAGACCGGCCCCTGGTGGATCGGCAGGCGCGCGTCGCCCGGCGCCAGCGCCGCGTTGTGCGCCTGCACGCTCTGCTGCAGCGCGGACGCGGGCACGCCCATGCGCTGCGCCAGGCCGGCGAGCGTGGGCGCCTCGTGGTACAGGTCGGGCCGCGTGCGGCGGTAGTCGTCCAGGTAGGCGTAGGCCACGCCGGGCGCGGTCGACACGAAGTCGGGCCACTGCCGGAAGCGCCGGCCGACCACGCCGTCGAACACCAGGAAGGCCTCCTTCCCGGGCTGGTGCGGCACCTGCAGCTCGGGCCGCGCCAGCTCGTCGGCGAAGCGCTCGCCACGCCGGTTGACCAGGATCGCGCCGGCGCGCAGCAGCGAGGGCTCCGGCGCCAGCGAGGCCGTCATGAAGCGCGTGACGAAGGGCCGGAACATCCACAGCGGCAGATGGGTCAGCGCGAACTGCATCGGCCGCGTGATCCAGCGGTACGGCGGCAGGCGGCGCAGCAGCGTGTCCACCGGCGGCGCCTTGAAGCGCATGCTCGGCCCCCACATCACCTCGGCGTTGCGGATCCAGCCGCCGACCTGCTGCGCGATCACATGGCCGTCGCCGGTACTGGCCGGGTTGATCGCATCGACGTGCGCGGCGTGCGGCACGTGCGCCTGCTTCAGCGCGGCGCCGGCACTGAAGTCGCCGCTGGCCAGGATCACGCCGCCGCGCGCGCGGAACTCGGTCGGGCCCTCGCCCGCGTCGGCCACGATGCCGGCGACGCGGCCGTCCTCCACCACCAGGCGCAGCGCACGCGCGTTCATGCGGATGTCCACGCCCTGGCGCCGGCACTCCTTTTCCAGGTAGTAGGCATAGGCGCGCGAGTTCGGCAGCACGTTGTGCATGCGCCGCTTGCGGTGCGGCGGCTCGGGCATGGGGCCGTAGAAGCTCAGGCCGATGCGGACCAGCCATTCCAGCGCCTCGGGCACGTGGTCAACCAGCACGCGGCGCAGCTCCAGGTTCTCCTTGGCCGCCAGTTCCTCGTTCAGGAACAGCGACATGTCCGCGAAGTGCTGGTCGGGCGTGTCGTCGATGCCCTTGGCCTTCTGGAAACGGGTGCCGGCGGCGGTGATGGAACCGACCGACAGGCGCGTGGTGCCGCCCAGGTGCGGGTTCTTCTCGAGCAGGACGACGCGGGCGCCCTGCTCGGCGGCGGCAATGGCCGCGGCCATGCCGGAGCCGCCGCCACCGACGACGACCACGTCGGCCTGTTCACGGCGCTGGGCAATGGGAGTGGGATGCAGCATGGTGTGCGGGTTCCAGGACAGGGACAGGCGGCACCCGCGCACCGGCGCGGATGCCGGCGGGCGATCACATCTTGCAGAGCGGCGACGGCGGCGGCGTCAGCGAGGCCGGGAAGGTCTGCTCGATCACCGGCGTGACCTGGCCGTCGACCAGCTTGGCGCGGCCCACGTAGTTGGGCAGCAGCAGCTGGTTGTCGGCCGCGCGCATGGTCACGCTGCCGTAGACGGTGTCGAACTGCGCGCCGCGCAGCGCCTTGGACACGTCGGCCGGCTTGACGCTGGCGGCCAGGCGCACGCCCTCGAACAGCACCTGCGCACCGTTGTAGGCCTGGCCTTCGGTATCGGTCGGCACCCGGTTGAACCTGGCCTTCCAGGCCGCGACGAAGGCCTTGTTGCGCGCGCTGTCGATGTCCGGCGCATAGCCCAGGTTGCCCGGCGTGTTGGCCAGCGCCTTGCCGGTGGCGTTGAGGATGAAGTTCGACAGCAGCGCGTGGCCGATCAGCGGCGTCTTGGCCAGCAGGCCGAACTCCGCGGCCTGCTTGACGAAGGCGATCGCGTCGCGGCCCGGAATGGCCACCCAGATCGCGTCGACGTTGGCGGCCTGGAGCTGCGCGATGTAGGGCGCGTAGTCCTTGGTGCCCAGCGGCACGAACAGCGACAGCGGCACCTTCTTGCCGCGCGCCTCCATCGCCTTCTTGAACGCGCCGCCGGAATCGCGGCCCCACACGTAGTCGGCGCCGACCACGGCGAAGTTCTCGCCGGGGATGTTGCGCGTCCACTCGTTGATCATCGCGATGTCCATCGCGTCGGAGTGGTTGGTGCGGAAGCTGCGCGGGCGGCAGGTGTCGCCGGTGAGCTTGTCGCTCTTGCTGGCCACGATGAAATAGGCCGCGTCCCAGCGGTCCAGGTTCTGCGCGATGGCCAGCGAGATCGACGAGGGGATGGCGCCGATCAGCAGGTTGTGGCCCTCGCGCGCCAGCTTCTCGGCCACGCGGCGGCCGGCCTCGGGCGTGCCCTCGTCGTCGCCCTCGGCCACCTCGACCTTGCGGCCGTCCACGCCGCCCTGGGCGTTGGCCTCGTCGATGGCGAAGCGCACCGCGCGGAACACCTCCTCGCCCATCTCGGCCCAGACGCCGGTCTTGGTCGACACCAGGCCGACCTTGACCGGCTCCTTGCCCTGGGCATGGGCGCTCATCGCAGCGGCCGCGCACAGCGCGATTGCGGCCATGGCGGCCGGCGGGCGTTTGATCTGGAACATGGGTACTGTCTCCTTGGTGTGGATGTGCCGGAGGCGGTCCGACGGCCGTTGGTTGAAGGGAAGATGTGCGGCGGCGAGGCAATGCGGCCGTCAGACCGTCACATGGGCCTCGAGGTCGAGGAGGCTTTGGCGGGAGTTGAGGACGGGGCCGTGGGCGATGACGGTGCCCTTGGCCATGGCGTAGTAGCGCTGAGCCACGCGCACGACCAGGCTCATGTTCTGCTCGATGAGCAGCAGCGCGGTGCCCTGCTGGGCGACGCGGTTGAAGATGTCGGCGAGCTGGTCGACGATGACCGGCGCCAGGCCCTCGGTGGGCTCGTCCAGCAGGATCAGCGCCGGGTTGGCCATCAGCGCGCGGCCCACGGCCAGCATCTGCTGCTGCCCGCCGGACAGCGCCGTGCCCGGCGTGTGCGCGCGCTCGCGCAGGATCGGGAACAGCTGGTAGACCGCTGGCACCGTCCACGGCCCCTTGCGCCCGGTGGCCGCGCCCAGCAGCAAGTTCTCCTCCACCGTCAGGTTGGCCACGATGCGCCGGCCCTGGGGCACCACCACCACGCCGTGCTGGGCGGCCTGGTAGGTGCGCGGGCGCGCCAGCGTGCGCCCGCCCACGCGCACCGTGCCGGCGCGCAGGCTGGCGATGCCCAGGATGGTGTTGACCACCGTGGTCTTGCCCACGCCGTTGCGCCCGACCAGCGCCACGCGCTCGCCGGCGCGCACCGACAGGCTCAGCGCGTGCAGGATGTGCGCGGAGCCGTAGAAGGCATCGACCTGCTCCAGTTCCAGCAGCGCGCCCGTCATGCCGCGCTCCCCAGGTAGGCCTCGCGCACGCGCGGGTCGGCGCGCACCTGGGCCGGCTTGCCGCTGGCGATCACGCGGCCCAGCTCGAAGACGGTGACCTCGTCGGAGATGCCGAAGACCACGTCCATGTCGTGCTCGACCAGCAGCACCGAGACGTTCCAGCGCGTGGTCAGCGCCTTCAGGTGCTGGGCCAGGTCCAGCGACTCCTTGACCGACAGGCCGGCCATGGGCTCGTCCAGCAGCAGCACCGTGGGCCGCCCGACCAGCGCCAGCGCCAGGTCGAGCCGGCGCTGCTCGCCGTAGCCCAGGTCCTCGGCGGTGTCGCCGGCGCGCGCCAGCAGGTCCAGCTCCTGCAGCACGGCCTGCGCGTCGGCCTGGCTGTTCTGCGGGTTCATGCAGTGCGCGGCCAGCTCGACCTGGCGGCGCACCTGCATCTGCCCGAAGACACTGGTGCGCTGGAAGCTGCGCGACAGCCCGCGCGCGCGGCGCTGCACCGCGCCCAGCTGCGTGACGTCCTCGCCGCCCAGGCGCACCCGCCCGCGGGTGAGCCGGCGCCGCCCGGTGATGGCGTCGATCACGGTGGACTTGCCGGCGCCGTTGGGCCCGATCAGCCCGCGGATCTGCCCGCGCTCGAGCGTCAGCGCCACGCCGTCGAGCGCCTTGACGCCGCCGTAGTGGATGGCCACGTCCTCGGCCTGCAACACGTACTCGGTCATGTCTGCTCTCTCCTGTGCACAAGGGGGGGATTCAGTGGGCCGCGGCCGGGCGGGCGGGCGCGGCGCGCGGCTTGCGCCGGCCGGGCAGCAGGCGCTGCAGCGCGCCGGCCAGGCCGGTGGGCGAGAACACGATCACGCTGATCAGCGCGACGCCGAAGATGGCCATCCAGTGGCTGGCCCATTCGCCCAGCACGTCCTTGAACAGGAAGTACACGATGGCGCCCAGCGGCGGGCCCCACAGGGCCTTGTAGCCGCCGACCACGACCATCATCAGCGCCACGCCCGAGACGCTCCAGTGCAGCGCCTCCGGGGAGATGAAGCCGGTGTTCAGCGAGGACAGCAGCCCGGCCAGCGCGGCGATCACCGCCGACAGCGCGTAGATGGCCGCGCGCGGCACCAGCGTGCGCAGGCCGATGAAGCGCGCGCGCTCCTCGTTGTCGCGCACGGCCTCGGTGACGGCACCGAAGCGCCCGCGCAGCAGCAGCGCCAGGCCCAGCACCAGCAGCACCAGCACGCACCAGCACACCAGGAACAGCACCGCCGGGCGCAGCAGCAGCGACTGCGGCACGCCGAACAGCGTGGCCGGCCAGTTCACGTTCATGCCGTCGGCCCCGCCGGTCAGCCCGCGCGAGCGCGAGGCCGTCAGGAAGAACATCTGCCCGATGGCCAGCGTCATCATGCTGAAGGCCACGCCGGGCACGCGCACGATGACCAGGCCGATGACGAAGGCGAACACGCCCACGGCGGCCAGCGTGGCCAGCATGGCCAGCTCGGCCGGCAGCCAGTGCAGCTCCAGCGCGATGCCCATCGCGTAGCCGCTCAGGCCGAAGTACAGCGCGTGGCCGAAGCTGACCATGCCGTTTTGGCGCAGCAGCAGGCCCACGCCGCTGGCGAACACGGCGTAGACCACGGCCTGCGTGAGCAGCGACAGCACGGTGCCCGAGCCCACCAGCGCGGCCAGCGCGCCGCCGGCGGCCAGCGCGCAGGCGGTGTACAGCCCGATCCGGACGATCGTCATGGGTGTCTCCTGAGGAATGGGAAAAAAAGGGGGGAGGAGGGGGTGGCGCGCCCGGCAACTGCGAGTGGTGCGTCCACGGCCGCTCAGGTGCGGCTGCCGGCGAAGCCCGAGGGCTTCCAGATCAGCACGGCGACCATGATCGCGAAGGGCAGCACGGCCGACAGGTCGGGCAGGTAGACCGCGCCGAGCGCCTGCACCATGCCCAGCACCATGGCGGCGACGAAGGCGCCGGCCAGCGAGCCCAGCCCGCCGACCACGACCACGACGAAGGAGTCGATGATCACGTCGCTGCTCATGGAGGGCGACAGCGACAGGAACGGCGCGGCCACCACGCCGGCCAGGCCGGCCAGCGCGGTGCCCAGGCCGACCACGCCGGCCGACAGGGCGTCGGTGTTGACGCCCTGCATGGCGGTGGTGGTGGGGTCGGTGCTGGCCGCGCGCACGAACAGCCCGACCCGGGAGCAGCGCAGCCAGGCCGTCAGGCCCAGCGCCACGGCCGCGCCGATGGCGATCACCGCGAGGCGGTAGGCCGGCAGCGGCGTGCCCAGGAAGTCCACCGAGCGCGCCAGCAGCGCCGGCGTGTCCACCGTCAGGTTGCTCTTGCCCCACACGGTCTGCACCGCGTCCTCGATCACCAGCAGCAGCCCGAAGGTGACCAGCACCACCGTCAGCGGGTCGCGCTCTTGCAGCAGCCGAAAGCCGTAGCGGTCCAGCGCCACGCCCAGCAGCGCCATCAGCGCCGGCGCGGCCACCAGCGCCACCCAGAAGTTGCTCTGCTGCGCGATCGAGTACCCCAGGTACGCCCCCAGCATGTACAGCGAGCCGTGCGCGAAGTTCACCACCCGGCGCAATCCGTAGATCAGCGCCAGCCCAGAGCACATCACGATCAGCAGCGATCCGTACACCAGGCCGTTGAACAGGTTGATGGTCAGCATCGTCGGTCTCCTCTCGAATTCGGGGGACGTACGCGTCCCCCACCGCGTGCTCCCCGGGGTGGAGGCGGTCGGATGGCGGGTGCCGCAGCATGGCGGCGGGGGAAGTGGAGCGGGGCGGCGCAG
Organism: Pseudorhodoferax sp.; assembly: GCF_047601025.1. Classification (NCBI taxonomy): domain Bacteria; kingdom Pseudomonadati; phylum Pseudomonadota; class Betaproteobacteria; order Burkholderiales; family Comamonadaceae; genus Pseudorhodoferax; species Pseudorhodoferax sp. The sequence goes on along the minus strand of NZ_JASGJZ010000001.1, from coordinate 2,282,223 downwards.
CCCCGCGCGGCGAGGCCCCGGCTAAGGCGCGCGCTGCGCCCCGCGTGGAAGCGGCGGGTGCGGGCGGTGGGTCAGGTGCTGCTGCATGCTGTTGTCTCCGGCTCTCGGTCTGTGCAGCACGTTCTGCGCTGCGATCTGCGGGACAGTGTCAGCCCTCATCCATGCCAATGAAAATGAAGAAATCATCTCATCCATACGGTGAGAGACATATCTGGAATGAACCGTGCCAGGCCTGGGCACTGGCAGGGGCAGCCCCGGGCCAGGACCGGGTACCGGTGCCCGGCAGGTGGCGGCCGAAGGCCTGCGCGGCGTCGGCCACGGCCCGGACGAAGGCCCGCACGCCCAGCGCGTTGTCGTGCCGGCCGGCGTCGGAAGCCGGGAAGCGCAGGTACGGCGACCGCTCCTCGTCGGGTATCGCCCTGGGGGCCTGCCCCCCGGCTGCGCGGCCTGGCCTGCGCGCACCACCGCGCACACAGGCCCTGCAGCGTGCCGCGCTGGCGATGCTCGCGGCGACCATCGCGGCCCGCCTGCACGCGCACCAGCATTCGGGCTCCACTCCACATGCCTCATGGGTGGATCGTTCGCGGCTTGTCAGACGAGAATCGATCCGAAAACCACCTCGATGAACTGGTTCAGGGAGACATCGCTTTTCTCCGCGCGCATGCGCAGCAAGGCGCCTTCCCAACTGTTCAGAAGGAACTGAGCGAGCAATGCAGCAGGCATCCGGTTGCGAATGGCACCAGTCTGCTGCGCCTGCTCGATGCAGCTTTCGAACAGGCTGCTCCATGTCCGGAAATGCACGGCGAGCCGATCACGGATGAGGGGGCTGTGGTCGGCCACTTCCAGGCTGAAGTTCCCGAGCAGGCAGCCTCTGACATAGCCCGCACTGCGAAAGCCGCGAACCCTGAGCTCGAAATAGTTGCGCAGGCGCTCCAGAGGAGCGGTTTTCTCGTCGCACAGCAACTCGCGCAGCTTGGAAAGGCCGCTCTCGAAATAGAGGTCGATCGCCTCTTTCCCGAAGGCTTCCTTGTTCTCGAAGTAGTTGTAGAACGACCCCTTGGGAACCTGGGCGGCATCCACGATGTCCTTGATGCCCGTTGCCGTGTACCCCCCCTCGTGGAGCATCTTCACCCCCAAGCGCAGAAGGTTCTCTCGCACGTGCGGCCGGGGCTTCGGGCCGCGCCGCGCCCCTGTTGATTGCGTTTCCATCGAGCAGCTCTCACAAATATCAGGCGACTGGTCATCTGGAGTCTTGCCGACGCATGGGATTTGTCAAGCGACCCGCTCGGCGCGGGTTGCATGAATGGCGACTGTCCCGTGTGCGACATCGGTGCGTCATAAATTAAAGACGACCGGTCATATAATTATAAAGATCAAGCGCTCGCCCGAGGTGCCGCTGGACAGTGGGAACGCCAAGGGCGCGATGTGTCCTTCTCCAAGGAGTGTGCCGATGTCTCTACCGTCCCTGTTCTCACCCCTGCGCATCGGTCGCCATGACCTGGCCCATCGCGTGGTGATGGCTCCACTCACGCGCATGAGAGCCGGCCCCGGCAATGTGCCGAACGGGCTGGCCGCCACGTACTACGGCCAGCGCACCAGCGAGGGCGGCCTCCTCATTGCCGAGGCCACGCAGGTCACACCGTCCGGACAAGGCTATCCGGCGACACCGGGAATCCATTCCGCCGAGCAGGCCCAGGGCTGGAAGAAGGTCGTTGACGCCGTTCATGCCAGGGGCGGGGTCATCTTCCTGCAACTGTGGCATGTCGGCCGCTCGTCCCATTCGAGCTTCCAGCCGGGCGGCGTCCTGCCGGTCGCCCCTTCGGCGATCGCCATCACCAGCCTTGCATCGTTCACCCCGGAATGGAAGCAGGTGCCCTACGAAACGCCACGCGCGCTCGCGCTGGACGAAATCCCCGCCCTCATCGAGGCCTACCGGGATGGCGCGCGCAACGCCTTGGCCGCAGGGTTCGACGGTGTGGAAGTGCATGGAGCCAACGGCTACCTGCTGGAGCAGTTCCTGCACAGCCGTTCCAACAAGCGCTCCGATGCCTACGGTGGAACAGTGGACAACCGCGCCCGCCTGCTGCTCGAAGTCACCCAGGCGGTGATCGAGGTATGGGGCGCCGACCGCGTCGGCGTGCGACTGTCGCCGTTCAACCTCTACGGTGATGTGGGGGATGACGATCCGATCGGGCTCTACAGCCACGTTCTCGCCCGGCTGGCGGAGCTCGACCTGGCCTATCTGCACATGATCGTGGGACGCGATGGCCCGGGATTCGACGGAGAGAGCCCGCCCGAGATCGACGACCTGCGCCCGTTCTGGCGCAAGCCGCTGATCCTGGCTGGCGGCTTCACCGGGGAATCCGCGGACGCCGCCATCCGTGCGGGCCGTGCGGACGCCGTGGCGTTCGGCCGGCAGTTCATTGCCAATCCCGATCTTCCCCAACGGCTCCGGCGGGGCGCCCCGCTCAACGCCTACAACCGTTCGACCTTCTATGGCGGCGGCGCGGCTGGGTACACCGACTACCCGGCGCTGGAAATGGAAGGTTGAGTCTTTGTCTTTGCCGCTGTTTCTGAAAAGCACAGGCCGGATTTCGCCCGGTTCTGCTTCGTCCGCTCGACAAGGAGTATTCCCATGAACGTCGTTCTCCTGGCCGCGACCGGCCGTGCCGGTCGCACCATCCTCCATGAACTCATCGGCCGTGGCCACCAGGTCACGGCGGTAGCCCGCAATTTCGACAAGCTCCCCCAGCAACTGCCCGAAAGCGTCCAGCGCGTTCAGGATGACCTGGGCAATGCCGACCGGATCGCGCACATCGTCGCCGGCGCGGACGCCGTCGTCAGCGCCTTCGGGCCGTCCTCCAGCGACCCACGCTACACCTCGGACGAGCGTTACACCGATCAACTGGTCAGCGTGACGGAACGCGCGATCACGGCCGTGCGCAAGGCCGCTGTGCCGCGCCTGATCGTGGTCGGCGGCTGCGGCTCGCTCGAGTTCTCTCCCGGCGTGACCGTGCTCGATTCCGGCCATTGGCCCCGGCAGTACGGTCCCATCGCCAGATCGCACATGAAGGCCCTTGCGGCGCTGCGCACGTCGAGCATCAACTGGACGTACTTCAGCTGCCCCATGTCGATCACGCCCGGCGAGCGCACGGGCAGGTTCGTGCTGGGCGGCGACAGGCTCATCCAGGATGCCGAAGGCAAGAGCCGGATTTCCTTCGAGGACTATGCCGTGGCCCTGGTGGACGAACTCGAACAGCCGGCGCACGAGCGCGCCCGTTTCACGGCCGGCTATGCCTGAAACGCCGTTCTACGGCTGGCGGATCGTCGCCGCCTGCATGGCCTTCGTCTCGGTCAGTTGGTCGCTCGGGATCTTCGGCATGGGCGTCTATGTCTATGCCCTGACGGAAAGCCGCGGTTTCTCCATCGGCACGGTCTCCACGGCCGTGACCACGGCCTACGTCGTCAGCGCCGTGCTGATGGTCGGCGTGGGGCGCTTCATCGCACGCCGGGGGCCGCGCCCTGTGGTCGCCGTCGGCGTGCTGGCCATGACCGTCGGCGTAACCGCCATGCCGCATTGCCAGCAGCCCTGGCAAGTCCATGCGGCCTTCCTGACCCTCGGTCTGGGCATGGCCTGCCTGTCCACGAACACAGTGGGGAGCACACTCGCGCCATGGTTCGAGCGGCACCAGGGCCGGGCCATGTCCACGGCCATGTTGGGCGCCAGCATTGGCGGCATGACCGGCACGCCGCTGCTGATGGCCGGAATACGCGCCTGGGGCTTCCAGGCGACGATGGCGCTGGCCGCTGTCATCGCCGTCGTGGTGGTATTGCCCTTGGCGGCCTTCGTGCTGAAAACACGGCCGCAGGACATGGGGCAGCTCCCCGATGGCATGCCTGCCACGGAACAAGGCCAATCCGCCCAGGCCATTCGGTGGAATCTCAAGGAGGCCATCGCGACACGGCAATTTCGCAGCCATGTCATGGCGTTCGGCCTGGGCCTGATGGTTCAGGTCGGGTTCCTGAGCCACCATGTTCCCATCGCCATTCCGGTGCTGGGGCCGCGAGGCGCGGCAGCAGCGGTGTTCTCGGCGGCAGTGGCCGCGTTCCTCGGCCGCCTCCTGCTGGCCCGCTATGCGGACCAGGTGGACATTCGCAAGGTCGGCGCATGCGTGTTCCTGCTGGCGGCGGCTTCTTTGGTCTGCATGGCCCTGCTGCCCGGACCGTGGGCACTGATGGCAACGAGCGTCAGCTTCGGCCTGACTGTCGGCAATGTCACCACGCTGGCACCGATGATTCTTCGGCGAGAGTTCGGTGCTGCGTCGTTCGGCGTGGTCTTCGGATTGGCTGCCACCCTGAACCAGCTCTCGATGGCTCTTGGGCCGACGGTGTACGGCTTGCTACGCGCTGCTTTCGGCAGCTATGGGCCCGCGCTTCTGCTGTGCGGCTTGCTGAACCTGGGAGCCGGCATGGCGATTGTCTGGGGTGGACGGCGCCCGCTGACTGCGCCTCATGGCGTCGCCCGCGTGCGATCGGCGAACTGAGCACCGTCCACTCCACGCACATGCCGCAGTTTCTGCGCCCTGGGCTCGGTGCCTGGTGAGCCTCCTGTCACCGCGCTGGCGCACGGACCCGCACGGACGCCACGCGCATTGCGGGCCTGCCGGGCCCGGTGCCGCAGCCCGATTCCTGCGCGCCGGTAGACTGGCCAGAACGTGCCGTGGTCATCGAGCGGCGCATCCGAATGCTGGCAAGTGGATGAAACCCTTTGACGACTTGGTCACCGAGGCGGAGGCGGCCGATGTGAGCGGCTGGGGTTTCGACTGGCTGGCCGGGCGGGCCAGCGAGGAGCGCCCGCCCTGGAGCTATGCCCGGCTGCTCGCGCAGCGGCTGGCCCGCGTGGCGTCGGCGCTGGACCTGGACACGGGCGGCGGCGAGGTCCTGGACGAGGTGCCCCGGCTGCCGCCGCGGATGTGCGCCACGGAGGCCTGGCCGCCCAATGCACGCGCGGCACGCGATCGCCTGGGCGCACGTGGCGTGCAGGTGGTGGAGGTGGCGAGCGGCGCCGCGCTGCCTTTCGCCGACGCGTCGTTCGCGCTGGTCACGTCGCGCCATCCGGTGCGCCCGGACTGGGCGGAGATCCGCCGCGTCCTCGCACCGGGCGGGCACTACTTCGCGCAGCACGTGGGGCCGGCCTCGGCCTTCGCGTTGATCGAGCATTTCCTGGGCCCTCTGCCGCGCGAACGGCACCTGCGCGATCCGCAGGAAGAGGCGGCAGCGGCACGGGCTGCGGGACTGACGGTGACGGACCTGTGCACGGCACGCTGCCGCATGGTGTTCCACGACGTCGGCGCGGTGGTCTGGATTCTTCGCAAGTGCGTGTGGTGGGTGCCGGACTTCTCGGCGCGCAAGTACCGGAATGCGCTGCTCGGGCTGGATCGCCAGATGCGTCAGGGCGTGCCCTTCGTGGCGCACTCGACCCGCCATCTGATCGAAGCGCGGCGCTGACGCGGCGGGCAGAACGCCCGCACGTATCGGCACGATGCGCCGCCGGCCGATGCGGGCAGCGCCCCATGCCGTCACCGTGCAGCAGCGTCAGCGCAAAAGGACGCCCGACGCGTCCGGCATGTTGCAGGTGTGCAGCAGCAGCCGGGCCTGGTCGGCGATGGCCTCGGCAACCCGGCATGGGCATGCCCAAGGCTGGTCACGACGCCCCCCGACAACGGCGTCGGAATACTCCGCACCATCGACATCCCACAGGCGCGCACCCCGCCCGCGAACGCACGAAACGGATTGGCGGGAATAGACATGCGCCAGGTGGGCGCGGGATACCGGCATGCGCCGCGCTGTCCTGGATCTGGTCGTTTCAAGCGTCGAGGGAAACGGACGCGGCCAGCACGGGCATCGCCATGCCGTTGCCGACCCGGCCGCGGGTCACCAGCGACTGCACGGAAACCACGCCGAGGAGCAGCGGATGCCGCGGCGGCGCCGGCCCGCAGCCTCGGCCGGACGCGTCACCGGGCGTCTCCCGTTCCTTCCGGTGGCCAGTAGTCGGTGTCCGGCGTGGCGCGCGCACCGAAGATCGCCTGTCCGACGCGCACGACGGTCGCGCCCTCCTCGATGGCGATCTCGTAGTCGCCGGACATGCCCATCGACAGTTCGTCCAGCCCGATGCCGTCCGGTGCATCCTGGCGCAGCCGGTCGCGCAGCTCGCGCAGCAGGCCGAAGCACCGGCGCACGCGCCCGGGCTCGGCCGACAGCAGCGCCAGCGTCATCAGGCCGCGCACGCGCAGCGCCCCGCAGGCGGGCAACTGGCGCAGGAACGCGGCGACGGCATCGGGCGGCAAGCCGTACTTGCTGGCCTCGCCCGAGGTATTGACCTGCACGAACACATCGAGCGCGCGGCCTTCGGCCTGCAGGCGCCGCTCCAGCGCCTCGGCCACGCGCAGGCTGTCCAAGGCCTGGAACTCGCTGGCGCAGCGCGCCACCAGCTTGGCCTTGTTGGTCTGCAGATGGCCGATGACCGACCAGCGCAGGCCGGGCAGGTCCGCCAGGGCCTCCCATTTCCGGCAGGCCTCCTGCGGCTTGTTCTCGCCGAGTTCGCGGCAACCCGCGGCATAGGCCAGGCGGATGCTGGCCTCGGGCTTGGTCTTGCTGACCGGCAGCAGGCGTACGCCCGCGGGGTCGCGCCCGACCCGCGCGCAGGCCGCCGCGATGCGCGCATGAACGGCCGCGAGGTTGTGGCGGAAGTCGTCCACCGATTCCGCCTGCGGCCAGCGGCCATGCCGGTCGTGCCGGGTGAGGGTTTCCAGTGAGGAGCCAGAAGTCACGGGTCGCATCCCAACGTCAGAAGGCGGATCGCCGGCGGGCAGCGCCGCCACCGCCGGGGTCATGTACCATTGTCCTATGACAAACTCTAGCATGTCCTAGTCACCATGGACATCGTCGGAAGAACCGCGGCAGAGATCTTCGAGAGCATCCGCGCGCAGACGCGGACGGGCGCCTTCGTGCCCGGCCAGGAACTGCCCTCGGTGCGCGACCTGGCCACCACGCTGGGCGTCAACCGCAACACGGTGGCGATGGCGTACAAGCGCCTGGCCGCAGCCGGGGTCGCGGCCACGCAGGGGCGCCTGGGCACGGTGATCCGCGAACCCCTCGGCCCCGGCGAGCAGGAAGGCCTGGTGCCCGGTTCGCCGCTGACCGACCTGGGCGGCGGCAATCCCGGCCTGCAGTGGCTGCCCGACATGGCCGCCGTGCTGGCAGGTGCCGCTTGCCGCCGCCCCCGCCTGTATGGCGAGGCGACGGTCGATCCGGCATTGGAGGCCGCCGGGCGCGACTGGATGGCAGGGCAGTGCCCCCGGGACTTCGCAATCACCCTCACGCACGGCGCGGTGGATGCGGTCGAGCGTCTGCTGGCTGCCTATCTCGTCGCTGGCGACAAGGTGGCCGTGGAAGACCCGTGCTTCCTCGGCACCATCAACGTGCTGCGCATCCACGGGTTGCGGCCCCTGGGCGTCGCCATCGATGCCGAGGGCATGCAGGCCGCGGCGCTGGAACAGGCGTTGGCCCAGGGCGCGCAGGCCGTCATCCTCACACCGCGGGCGCACAACCCGACCGGGGCCAGCCTGGGCGCGGCACGCGCCCGCCGGCTGCGTGCCGTGCTGGCCCGCCACCCGCAGGTGCTGGTCATCGCCGACGACCACTTTGCGCGCCTGGCCGCCACCGGCTACCACGACGCGGTTCCGCCCGGTGCGCGGCGCTGGGCCCTGGTCCGCTCGGTGTCCAAGATGCTCGGGCCCGACCTGCGCCTGGCCTTCGTGGCGAGCGACGAACAGACCGCCCAGCGGCTGCGGCTGCGCCTGGCGCCCGGCATGAACTGGGTCAGCCATCTGCTGCAAGATGCCGTCCGGGCCTGCCTGGCGTCCCCGGAGATCGGCGCCCGGATCGACCAGGCCCGTGCGGACTATGCCCGCCGCCGCCAAATCATGGCGGCGGCCCTGGCCGCGTACGGCATCCGTGTGGCCGGGCCCGCCGACGGCCTGAACCTGTGGCTGCCGTTGCCGGGCAGCAGCCAGCCGGTCGTGCTGGCGCTGGCGCAGCGCGGCTGGCTGGTGCGTGGCGGCGAGCCCTTTGGCGTGCAGTCGCCGGCGCATGGGTTGCGCATCACGGTCTCGGCCGTGGACGAAGCGAGCGCGCAGGCCTTTGCGCAGGCGGCCAGCCATGCGCTCCATCCGCGATAGCGCCGCCCCGCGGAACGGCCCGGCCCGCCGGGGTCTCATCGACGGCCGTGGATGGCCGAGGAGGAACATCATGATGAAGGTGCATTTCGTCGTACACGAATCGTTCGAGGCGCCGGGCGCCTACGAGACGTGGGTCAGGCAGCACGGCTACCAGGCCGGCTATTCCCGCGTCTACAACCGCGAACCGCTGCCGGAGTCGATCGACGGGATCGACCTGCTGGTGGTGATGGGCGGCCCGCAGTCCCCCTCGACCACGCTGGCAGAGTGCCCGCATTTCGACGCCCAGGCCGAGCAAGCCCTGATCGCGCGATGCGCTGCCGCGGGAAAGGCTGTCGTGGGCGTCTGCCTGGGCGCGCAGCTGATGGGCGAAGCGCTGGGCGCCCCCTGCGAGCGCAGCCCGGAGAAGGAGATCGGCAAGTTTCCGATCACGCTGACGGCGCAGGCAAAGGCCAGCGGCAAGTTCGCCCACTTCGGCGAGAGCTTGGAAGTCGGGCACTGGCACAGCGACATGCCGGGGCTGACCGAAAGCGCCAGGATCATGGCGTACAGCGAAGGCTGCCCGCGCCAGATCATCGAGTATGGCGATCTGGTGTACGGCTTCCAGTGCCACATGGAGTTCACGCCCGAAGTCGTCGAGTTGCTGATCGCGGCCTCGGAGCCGGAGCTCAAGACGCTTGCCGCGCACCGGTTCGTGCAGCAGCCCGACGCCCTGCGCGCCCATGACCATGGCGCCATGAACCAGGCGCTCTTCGGCTTCCTCGACCGCCTGGTGGAGGCCTACATCCAGAAGCGGTAGGGCGGCACGGAGCGCCGCTCGAAAACGCACCGGCACAGGCGACCGCCCACATGCCGAACATCCAAAGGCAGTGCATGGCCCGTCCGTCGCTCTGCCTGGATCCCGATCGCTGACGTGGAAGGACCGCACCACCATGAACCGAGAGGACGATGTCCCCGATGCCCTCTACACCGCCACCTTCACGTTCGCCAAGCGCGCGTTCGACGATGCGTTCCACGCGCTGGACAGCACCATTGCCCGGATCGCCAGGTCCATCCCCGGCTACATCGGCGAGGAGGCCTGGGAGAACGCCGCCACCGGCTTGATCTCCAACGTGTACTACTGGGACAGCCTGGAGGCGCTACGCACCCTGATCGACCATCCCGCCCACCAGGAGGCGAAGCGCCGGCAGGCCCGCTGGCTCAACGGCTACCACGTCGTCATCGCCCGGGTGGTGCGCACCGATGGCGATGGCGGCATCCCGCATCCGCTGGGCGCACGGCAGGTGCCACGGCGCTGAGAAGCCCCGTCAGGTGCTGGCACCCGGCAGGTGGCGGCCGAAGGTCCGCGCGGCGTCGGCCACGGCCCGGACGAGGGCCTGCATGCCCAGCGCGTTGTAGTGCCGGCCGGCGTCGGAGGCCAGGAAACGCAGGTACTGCGACAACTCCCCGTCGGGCACGGCGGCATAGGCCCGGGCCGACATCGCCAGCGACACGGCGCGGTACGACTGCACCATCTGCGCGCGCTGGGCCTGCAGCGCCGCCCACTGCTCGCCCGGGCTGGCGGCCGCGGCCTGATCCTGCAGGCTCGCCATCCCCTGGGCCATCGCCACGGCGGCGGCGATGGTCAGGTCGGCGCCCATCTCCGCCAGGCCGGTGACCCGGACGAGCTCGTCCAGCAGCGCGCGGCGCGGTGCGGGCAGGGCCTGGAACAGGGCCGCGCCCTGCTCCACGGCCACCGCCGGTTCCGTGGTGTCCGCGGCGGCGGCTTCCTCGGCCTGCCGCAGCGCGCGGCCCGCGGCGCTGTCGTACCAGGCGTCCAGCGCGGGCAGATGCCGCGGGTCCAGCCCGGCAGCGATGGTGGCCGCGCAGGCGGCGCGCAGGGCCGGCGCCGAGAACGCATGCTCGGCGGCCTGCACCAGCCGCTGCACGGTGTCGGCGTCCGGCGCGGGCCGGGACTGGGCAGCGGCGGCCTCCACGCCGGCGCGCATCTGCTGCGGGATCTCGGCCAGCTGCTGCCACAGGCCGGACTTCTTCATCAGCGCCTCGGTGGCGGCCGCATCGGCCTGCGCCGACGCCCCCGCGGCGAGGAACGACAGGCCCAGGCCCAACACGAACAGACGGGCAATGCGCAGCACGGCGATCTCCGGAAATGAGGGGATGCCGCGTGCCCCCCGGCACGCGGCCGCGCATTGTCGGCCGCGCCGCCGGCTCAGTGCGCCTCGGCCTGCCGGGCCGCGGCGATGGCGGCGGCGGCATCGAACTTCGTGCCGTTGAGGAACACGTTCAGCAGCACGGCGGTGATGGAGGTCAGCAGGATGCCGGACTCGATCAGCGAATGCAGGCTGTGCGGCATCCACTGCTTGAAGTTGGGCGCCAGCAGCGGAATCATGCCGATGCCGATGGACACCGCCACGATCATCGCGTTGTAGCGGTTGTGCTTGAAGTCCACGCCGGCCAGGATGCGGATGCCGGTGGCCAGCACCATGCCGAACATCACGATGCCGGCGCCGCCCAGCACCACGGACGGCAGGGACTCGACCAGCGCCGCCATCTTGGGCAGCAGCCCGAGCACGATCATGATGCCGCCGGCGGTGGCGCAGACGTAGCGGCTCTTCACGCCCGTGATGGCCACCAGCCCGACGTTCTGCGAGAAGCTGGTGTAGGGGAAGGTGTTGAAGATGCCGCCGATCAGCGTGCCCAGGCCGTCGGTGCGCAGCCCGCGCGTGAGGGTGTCGCGGTCGACCGGGCGCTCGCACATCTCGCCCAGCGCCAGGAACATGCCGGTGGACTCGATCATGATCACCACCATGATCAGCGTCATGGTCAGGATCATCATCGGGTCGAACTGCGGCATGCCGAAGTGGAACGGCGTGACGATGTCGAACCAGGCGGCCTCGCCGACCTTCTCGAAGGTCATCAGGCCCAGCGCCGTGGCGACGACGGCGCCGACCACGATGCCGAGCAGCACCGAGACGTTGGCCAGGAAGCCCTTGGCGAACTTGACGATCAGCAGGATGGTCACCAGCACGATGGCCGAGATGCCCATGCCGGTCAGGTCGGCGTAGCGGGGGTTGGGCACGGTGGGCGCCGGCATCAGGCCCTGGGGCGGCGGCAGCGGCGAGCCGGGCGCCGAGGCGTCGGACAGCCACTTGAGGTAGGCCGGGTCGACCACCGCCGGCGCGGTCGGCCCGACCGGGTTGCCGAAGATCCAGTTGATGCCCACGCGCATCAGCGTGATGCCGATGACCGCGATGATGGTGCCGGTGACCACCGGCGGGAAGAAGCGCAGCATGCCGCTGATGACCGGCGCGATCAGGATCGCCAGGATGCCGGCGCCGATGATGGAGCCGAACAGCAGCTGCGCGCCCACCGCGCCGGGGTTGGCGCCGGCGATCGCCACCATCGGCGCGACCGAGGCGAAGGTCACGCCCATCATCACCGGCAGCTTGACGCCGAACCAGCGCGTGAAGCCCAGCGCCTGGATCAGCGTGGCGATGCCGCAGCAGAACAGGTCGGCCGAGATCAGCATGGCGACCTCGTGCGGGCTGAGCTTGAGCGCGCGCCCGACGATCAGCGGCACGGCCACCGCGCCGGCGTACATCACCAGTACGTGCTGCAGGCCGAGCGCCGCGGCCTTGGTGGGCGGCAGGGGTTGGTCGACGGGATGCACGTCCCCGGGGGGACGCGAGAGGGAGGGGCTCGTCATGGTTGCTCTCCTGGACGATTGCGCAACGGCGCGGGGCCTGCCGTCATGCAAGAACAGGACCAATCGGCGATCGGGGAAGCCGCACAATCCGATAAATCCATCGCCACCACCGATCAAACGGAGCCCACCCGTGCACCCCAAGTCCTCGCTGCCCGAACTGCGGGTGTTCCTGGCCCTGGCCGAGAGCGGCCACTTCACGCACGCGGCCGAGCGGCTGGGCATGTCGCAGTCCTCGCTCAGCGCCGCGCTGGCCCGGCTGGAGGACCAGCTCGGCGTGCGGCTGTTCGACCGCCACACGCGCGCCTGCCGCATGAGCGAGGCCGGCGCCGCGCTGCTGCCGGCCGCGCGCCGGCTGCTGGCGGACTGGGAACACCTGTTCGCGCAGGCGCGCGACGTCGCGCGCTTCGCCAGCGGGCGGGTGGCGGTGGCGGCGCCCAACGTGCAGTGCTCGCTGCTGCTGCCGCCGGTGATCCGCGCGTTCCGCGACGCGCATCCGGGCGTGCGCGTGGTGCTGCACGACGTGGCGGAGCACGAAGTGCACCAATTGGTGCGCAGCGGCGCCGCCGACCTGGGCATCGCCACCCAGACCGGGGCGCGGCTGGACCTGGTGGCCACGGCCATGGCGGCCGACGCCTTCGTGGCGGTGATGGCGCCCGGGCACCCGCTGGCCGCCCGGCGCACGCTGGAATGGGCCCAGCTGGCGCGCGAGCCGGTGATCGGCTACCTGCCGGGCAACCCGGTGCGCCGGCTGCTGGAGGAGCGGCTGGCCGCGCGCGGCATCGCGCTGGACTACGCGTTCGAGATCGCGCTGCCCTGGACCATGATGGGCCTGGCGCGCGAGGGCCTGGGCGTGGCCGTGGTCACGATGGCGCTGCGCCCGCTGGCGCAGTGGCACGGCCTGGAGGTGCGCGCCGTCGGCCGGCCGGAGATCGCGCGCACGATGACGCTGCTGCGCGCGCCCGGCAGCACGCTGGCGCCGGCGGCCGCGGCCTTCCGCGACATGCTGCTGGGCCTGCCGGCGGCGGCGGACGGCGCGCCGGCGCTCACGCCCCCCGCGCCAGCATCCGCCCCTCGCGCGCCAGCACCTGCGCCGCGCCCTCGCGGTACGCGCAGCGGCCGTTGACGTAGACCGCGGCCACGCCGACGCTGGGGCTGACCGGCTGCTCGTAGGTCGCCGTGTCGGCGATGCGGGCCGGGTCGAACAGCACCAGGTCGGCCGCGTGGCCGGCGCGCAGCAGGCCGCGGCCGGCCAGCCGGAAGTTGCGCGCCGTCATGCCGGTCATCTTGTGCACCGCCTGCTCCAGCGTGAACAGGCCGCGCCCGCGCCAGTAGCGCGCGAACACGCGCGGGAAGGCGCCCCACAGCCGCGGGTGCGGGTGGCGGTCGTGCGGCAGGCCGTCGCTGCCGATCATGCTGCGCGGGTGGGCGATCACGCGCTCCACGTCGTCCTCGTGCATCTGGAAGTAGCAGGCGCCGCCGGGCATCAGCCGGCGCGCGGCAGCCTTCTGGTCCACGCCCCAGCCGGCGGCGATCTCCGAGAGCATGCGGCCGCCCAGCTCGGGGTGCGGCGCGCTCCAGGTCAGCATCACGTCGATCACGCCGTCCACCAGGTCCTCGCGCAGCACGGTGGAGCCGGCCACGTAGGGGTAGACGTCCATCGCCACGTCCTGGCGCTCGGCCAGGCGGTCCACCAGCGGCAGCGTCTCGCGCGTGCGCCCCCATTGCGTGGGGCCGGCACACTTGTGGTGCGAGAGCACCAGCGGCACGCCCGCTTCGAAGGCGCAGTCGCCGGCTTCGTGCATGGCCTCCAGGATCGTCGCCATCTCGCTGCGCAGATGCGTGGCGTAGACGCCGCCGTGCCGCGCGACGATGCGCGCCAGCGCCGTGACCTCCTCGGCCGGCGCGGCGAAGGCTTCCTCGTAGAACAGGCCGGAGGACAGGCCCAGCGCGCCGTCGGCCATCGCGGCGTCCAGCAGCGCGCCCATGGCGGCGCGCTCGGCCGGGCTGGCGGCGCGCGAGAGGTCGTCCATGGTGGCGAAGCGCAGCGTGGTGTGGCCGACCAGCGCGGCCACGTTCAGCGCCGGCCGGGCCGTGTTCACCGCGTCGCGGTAGGCGGCCATGCTGGGATGGCGGAACGAGTCCGCGCCCAGCAGCGTCAGCGGCGGCCGGGCCTCGGCCGTGGCGTAGGGCGCCAGCGAGATGCCGCAGTTGCCGGTCACCACCGTGGTGATGCCCTGCGACAGCTTGGCCAGGTACTCGGGCGTGCGCAGCACGATGGCGTCGTCGTGCGTGTGGCAGTCGATGAAGCCGGGCGCGACGGCCAGGCCGCGGCAGTCCACCGCCTGCACCTCGTCCGGCGCCAGGCCGTCCGGCAGGCGGCCGCGCAGGCCCTCGCCCAGGCGCAGGATGCGCCCGTCCGCCACCAGCAGGTCGCCGGTCCACGACGAGCCGCCCGATCCGTCCACGATCAGGCCGTTCTCGAACAGGGTTGCTTGCTCAGCCATGCTGTACTCCTCCGCCATCCCAGCTCTGCAGCGGATGGGTCTGCACGTCGATGCCATGGCGCTGCAGCGCCTCGCGCACGCCGCGCAGGCGGCGCACGGCCGGTTCGCCCACGCGCTGGGCCACCAGCACCGTGAGGATCTCGATCAGGGTCAGGTGCACCAGGTAGGCGTCGATGCCCACGTGCATGACCGCGTCGTCGGGCACCGTGAGGCCCAGCAGCCAGTCGGCGCGCTGCGCCAGCGGCGTGCCGGGCCGCGTGATGGCGACCAGCCGGGCGCCCTGCGCGCGCGCGATGTCCACCGCGTCCAGCAGGCTGGGCATGCCGCCCACGTGGGTGATGGCGACGACCACGCCGCCGGCCCGCTGCGCGCCGGCCGCGACCTGCTGCAGGTGGTAGTCGGCCCAGGCCGTGGCCGACAGGCCCAACCGGAACAGCCGCGCCTGCAGGTCGCCGGCCATGAACCAGGAGGTGTTGCCCGCGCCCACGATGTCGATGTGCGGCGCGGTGGCGATCGCGTCCACCGCCGCCTGCAGCACCGCCATGTCGAGCTGGTTGCGCACGCCGGCCACCGAGGCGGCGGCACTGCGCGCGATCTTGCCGACCACCTCGTCGGCGGCGTCGGCGATGTTCACGCGCCGGTGCAGCGGCGAGCCGCCCAGCGCCAGCTCCTGCGCCAGCGCCAGCTTGAACTCGCGCAGGCCGGCGAAGCCCAGGGCGCGGCAGGTGCGCATGATGGTCGGCACCGAGCTGCCGCTGCGCTCGGCGAGCTGCTCGAAGCTCTCCTCCAGCGTGCGGTCGGGGTCTTGCAGCATCGCCTCCAGGATGGCGCGGCGCGTGGCCGGCGCGGCCTCGCGCGCCTGGGCAATGCGTTGCAGCAGGCTGGCGTCGTGCATCAGAAGTTCGTGGTGATCGCGTCCACCACGCCGTAGTGCTCGTCCACCACCGGCATCCAGCGCCATTTGTCGAAGGTGGTGCAGGGGTGCGAGATGCCCAGGCCGATGCGCTCGCCGACCGCGGGGGCCAGCGCGTCGTCGGCCGCGTCCCAGCGCAGGTAGGCGTGCTGGTCGTTCAGCGCGGTGATGCGCCAGCCCTCCGGTACCGCCTGCGGGGCCGCCGCGCCGCGCGCGGCGCGGGCGATGGGCCGCGGCAGCGACAGGTCGAACGAGATGTCGCGCCGGCCGACCGTCAGGATCGCCAGCTGCGGCTCGGGGCGCGACTGCACGGCGGCCCAGACCTCCAGCGCGGGCTGCAGGCCCTCGCCGCAGCCGCAGCCGATGCGCCGGTCCACGGCGTCCACCATGCGGGCGTAGAAACCGTGGTCGTGCGTGACGTAGCAGCCCGAGCGCAGCAGCCCGCGCACCGGCCGGCCGAGCGCGGGGCGCAGCCGGCCGGCCACCAGGTCGAAGATGGCCGAGCCGCCGGCCGAGAACAGCAGCTCGCCGGCCTCGAACAGCCCTTCGTCCACGCAGGCCTGGGCGACGGCCTGCACGCGGTCCATCAGCGCCGTGGCGTAGGCGGCATCGGGCCCGTCCTCGCCGGTCGCGCCCTGGCCCTCGTAGCACTCGATGCCGACCAGGCGCACGGCGGCGCTGGCCCGCAGCGCGCGCGCCAGCGCCAGCGCCTCCTCGTGCGTGCGGCAGCCGGTGCGCGCGCCCGGCACGCCGATCTCCAGCATCACCTCGAACGGCGGCCGGCCGGCACCATGGCGCGCGAACCAGCCCTCGACCAGCGCCAGCTGCGCCAGCGAATCGACCAGGAACACCACGCGCAGGCCAGCGTGCACGGCCTGCAACTGCGCGATGCCGGCCAGGTCCTCGTCCTGCACGACCTGGTTGGCGATCAGCGCGTTGCGCACGCCGGCCGCCGCGCCGACGGCCAGCTGCGCCACGGTGGCGAAGGTGATGCCCCAGGCGCCGGCGTCGAGCTGGCGCGCGAACAGCTGCGGCGACATAGTGGTCTTGCCGTGCGGCGCCATGTCCACGCCCTGGCCCTGCGCGTAGCGCTGCATCCAGGCCAGGTTGTGCGCCAGCGCCTCGCGCTTGATCAGCGCCAGCGGCAGCGGCAGGTCGCCGGCCAGCACGTTCCAGCCGGCGCGGCCGACGGCACTGCGCGCGCGCGGCGGCTGGCTGCGGGGGTAGCCCTTGTAGGTGGCGTCGAGGAGAGGGTCGATGAGTTCGGTCATGGAAGCGTCAATATCCAACGGCATGTCGAGGGCCCGGCGGCGCGGCACGGCCCGCTGCGCCAAGGGCCGCGGAGCGGGCCAGGCCAGCGGCCGCCGCGGAACCGGCTTCGCCGGGCCGCAGGCGGCGCCCCCTGGAGGGGGTGGACGGAGCGGAACGAAGTCCGCGCAGGCCGGGGGTGTACATCAGTATCCGCCCGCGATCGGATGGCGGGCGACGAAATGGCCGGGGCCGACTTCCACCAGCGGCTGCACCACCGGCTCGTCGCCCACGGCGCGGATCGGGCTCGGGATCTCGCCCTCGATCAGCGCGCGCTTCAAATGCCGGCGCTGGGGATCGGCCACCGGCACGGCGGCCATCAGCCGGCGCGTGTAGGCGTGCTGCGGATTCTCGAACACCGCGCGGCGCGGGCCGATCTCCACGATCTGGCCCAGGAACATCACGGCCACGCGGTGGCTGATGCGCTCGACCACCGCCATGTCGTGCGAGATGAACAGGATGGCCACGCCCATCTCGCGCTGCAGCTGCATCATCAGGTTCACGATCTGGGCCTGGATCGAGACGTCCAGCGCCGAGACCGACTCGTCCGCCACGACGACCTTGGGTTCGAGCGCCAGCGCGCGGGCGATGGCGATGCGCTGGCGCTGGCCGCCGGAGAACTCGTGCGGGTAGCGCTGCGCGGCCTCGGGCGGCAGCTGCACCTTCTGCAGCAGCCACTGCACCCTGGCCTGCACCTCGGCCGAACTGCCGACCTTGTGCACCAGCAGCGGCTCGGCCAGCGAGAAGCCCACGGTCTTGCGCGGGTTCAGCGAGGCGAACGGGTCCTGGAAGATGAACTGGATGTCGCGCCGCAAGGCCTGCACCTGGCCGACCGGCAGCTCCAGGATGTTGCGCCCGCCGAACTCGATGGCGCCGCCCTGGCTGTCCACCAGCCGCAGCAGCGAGCGCCCGGTGGTGGACTTGCCGCAGCCCGATTCGCCGACCACGGCCAGCGTCTCGCCCGGGTACAGGTCGAAGCTCACGTGCTCGACCGCGTGCACGCGGCGCGTGACCTTGCCGAAGGTGCCGTTCCTGAGGTCGAAGCGCGTCACCAGGTCGCGCACGCGCAGCACCGGGGCCGCGCCGGCCGGGCGGGTGTCCTGCGCCGGCGCGGGCTCCGGCGCCGCCGTGCCGTCCACGCGCAGCAGGTCGAACGGCCGCGGCAGCTCCGTGCCCTGCATCGCGCCCAGGCGCGGCACGGCCGACAGCAGCGCGCGGGTGTAGGCGTGCGCGGGGTGGGCGAACACGGCGTCGGTGCCGCCCTCCTCGACCCGGTCGCCGCGGAACATCACCAGCACGCGGTCCGCCACCTCGGCCACCACGCCCATGTCGTGCGTGATGAAGATGACGCCCATGTCCATCTCCTCCTGCAGCTGGCGGATCAGCCGCAGGATCTGCGCCTGGATGGTCACGTCCAGCGCCGTGGTGGGCTCGTCGGCGATCAGCAGCTGCGGCTTGCACGACAACGCCATCGCGATCATCACGCGCTGGCGCATGCCGCCGGAGAGCTGGTGCGGATAGCGGCCGAGCACGTTCTTCGCCTCGGGGATGCGCACCAGCTCCAGCATGCGCAGCGCCTCGGCGCTGGCGGCGGCGCGGTCCTTGCCCTGGTGCACGCGCACGGATTCGGCGATCTGCTCGCCGACCGTGAACACCGGGTTCAGCGAGGTCATCGGCTCCTGGAAGATCATGGCGATGTCGGCGCCGCGCACCGCGCGCATCTGCGCCTTGTCCGCCTGCACCAGGTCCAGCACCTGGCCGTTGCGCCGGCGCAGCAGCGCGCTGCCGCCGGCGATGCGCCCGCCGCCGTGCTCGATCAGCCGCATCAGCGACAGCGAGGTGACGGACTTGCCCGAGCCCGATTCACCGACGATGGCCAGGGTCTGGCCGCGGTCCACGGCGAAGCGCAGGTCGCGCACGGCCTGCACGCCGCCGCCGGGCGCGTCGAAGCACACCGTGAGGCCCTCGACGTCCAGCACGCGGCTGACGGGCAACGCGCTGGCGGACAGTGCGCGCGCGGACGCTGCGCGTTCCAGGGTGGTGGTGGTGGCGTCCATGCTCATGCCGCCTTCTTCAGCTTGGGATCGAGCATGTCGCGCACGCCGTCGCCCAGCAGTTGCAGCGACAGCGCCGTCAGGATGATGGCCAGGCCCGGGAACAGCACGACCCAGAACGCACGCTCGGCGTACTGCTGGCTGCCGGCGACCATGGTGCCCCAGGTCGGGATCTCCGGCGGCACGCCCACGCCCAGGAAGGACAGGCCGGCCTCGGCCAGGATCGCGTAGGCGAAGATGAAGGAGCCCTGCACCAGGATCGGCGACAGCAGGTTGGGCAGCACGTGGTGCCACAGGATGTGCGGCGTGCGCGCGCCGATGGCCCGCGCGGACTCGACGAACAGCAGCTCGCGCACCACCAGCGTGGACGCCCGCACCACCCGCGCCACGCGCGGCGTGTAGACCAGCACCAGCGCCAGCACCACGTTGGTCAGCGAGGGCCCGAGGATGGCCACCAGCGCGATCGCCAGCAGGATGTCGGGGAAGGACATCATCGCGTCCACCACGCGCATCAGCGGCGCGTCGAGCCGGCGGAAGAAGCCCGCCACCAGCCCGACCAGCGTGCCGAGGACGATGGCGCCCAGCGCCGTCAGCGCGGCGATCGACAGCGAGTAGCGCGCACCGTGGACCACGCGCGCGTACAGGTCGCGGCCCAGCTCGTCGGTGCCCATCAGGTGGGCGGCGCCGGGGGCCTTCAGGCGCTCCAGCACGGCCGTGTCGTTGGGGTCCGCGCTGGCGAACTGCGAGGCGCCCAGCGCCAGCACCACGATGGCGGCGAGCACCAGGGCCGCGGCCAGCACGATGCGGCGGCGGAACAGGCGAGAGAGGACAGCTTTCATCGCTCAGACCTTCACGCGCGGATCGACCACCGCATAGAGCATGTCGATCGCGAAGTTGATGAACACGTAGATCGCCGCGATGACCAGCAGCGCGCCCTGGATCACCGGGTAGTCGCGCCGCAGCACCGCGTTGACGACCAGGTTGCCGACGCCCGGCAGGCCGAACACCGTCTCGGTGACGACGGCGCCGCCGATCATCAGCGCCGTGGTCAGGCCGACCACGGTGACGATGGGCACCAGCGCGTTGCGCAGCGCGTGCTTGAGCACCACCACGCCCTCGCCCAGGCCCTTGGCGCGGGCCGTGCGCACGTAGTCCTCGCCCAGCACGTCGAGCATGGAGGCGCGCGTGAAGCGGGTGATCAGCGCCGAGTTCAGCAGGCCCAGCACCGTGGCCGGCAGCACCAGCGCGTGCAGGCGCTCGGCCAGCGGCGCGCCGGGATCGCCGTAGCCCGACACGGGGAACCAGCCCATCTTCACCGCGAAGATCTGGATCAGCACGATGCCCAGCCAGAAGCTCGGGATGCTGGCGCCCAGCATCGCGATGCCGGTGAAGAACTGGTCCACCGCCTTGCCGCGGAACACCGCCGAGACGATGCCGCAGGGAATGCCGATCAGCGCCGCCAGGCCCACCGCCATCAGCGTCAGCAGCGCCGTGGGCTCGGCGCGCTCGGCCAGCGCCTGCGTGACCGGCCGCTGCAGGAAGATGGATTCGCCCAGGTTGCCCTGCAGCACTTCGCGCAGCCAGTAGCCGAACTGCACCGGCAGCGGCCGGTCCAGCCCGTACTGCTGCTGCACGCGGGCGATGTCGGCCGCGGTGGCCTGGTCGCCCAGCAGCACCGCGACCGGGTCGCCCGAGGCCGCGCGCGTAAGCACGAACACCAGCACGGCGACGATGGCCAGCACGGCCAGCATGCCGGCGGCCTTGGAGAGGATGAAGCGGTGCACGATGGCGCCTCCTTCCGGGTCGATGAAACTTGTCGCTGTCGGAATCCTGCGCGGCGGGCCCGGCCGCGGCGCCGAAGGCCGCGGAGCAGGCCATGCCAGGGCCCCGCGGAACTGGCTCCGCCAGGCCGCCGGGGGCGCCCCCTTGGGGGAGCGCGCAGGCGCCTGGGGGTTACTTGACCTTCACGTTCCAGAAGAACGGCCAGGTCGCGGGCGTGTAGCCTTCCAGCGCCGGGCTGCGCGCAGCCAGGCCGCTGAACTTGCCGACGTTGATGTACGGCACCTCGTCGTAGACCACCTGCTGCACCTTGCCCCACAGCGCGCCGCGCCGGGCCGGGTCGGGCTCGGCGTTGAACGCGGCCAGCGCGGCCTGCTTGGCCGGCGTGTCCCACCAGCCTGGCGCGCCGTCGCCCAGCTGCGGCGGCGACAGCATGGGCTCGGGGAACTGGCCGGAGTGGGTCACGTAGACGTCCCAGAGCTTGGGATCGTTGCGGCGCTGCACCAGCGTGGCCCAGTCGACCACGTTCAGGTCGACCTTGAAGCCGGCGCGCTTGAGCTGCTCGGCCATCAGCAGCGCCATGTTGTAGTGGAAGTCGTACTGCCGGCTGGTCAGCACGCGCACCGGCTCGCCCTTGTAGCCGGCCTTGGCCGCCAGTTCCTTCGCCTTGGGCGCGTTGCGCTGGTTGTACTGGTCGGTGCCGGCCGTGGAGTAGAACGGCGACCCCTTCGGAAAGTGGTTGCCTTCCACCGTGAAGAAGCGCGTGTCGCCGAAGCCGGCGGCCAGCATCTCGCCCTCGCCCAGCGCGGTCTGCAGCGCCTGGCGCAGCGGCTGGCTGGCCAGCACGCCTTCCTTGGTGTTGAGCACCAGGTAGGGGAAGCCGAAGGCCGGCGTCAGCACGGGCACCGTCTTGCCGGCGGCCTTCTCCAGCCGCGGCAGGGCCTCGGTGGGCAGCAGGTCGGCGAAGTCGTACTGGCCCGCCAGCGCGCCCTCGACGCGGGTGTTGGCATTGGGCACGGGCACGAAGCGCAGCTCGCCGATCAGCGCCTCGCGCCGGCCCCCGTAGCCGTTGGCCGGCTCCTTGCGCGCGCTGTACTTGTCGAAGCGCTCCAGCAGCAGGTACTGGTCGGGCCGGCGCTCCTTGAACTTGTAGGGGCCGGTGCCGACGAATTCCTTCAGCGGCGTGGCGATCGACTCCTTGGCCATGATGGCCGCCATGCCGCTGGGCAGCGCCAGCTGGGCCAGCAGCGGCGCGTACGGCGACTTCAGCGCGATCTCCACCGTCAGCGGGCCCTTGGCCTGCAGGTGCTCGAGCTGCCGGCCCACGGCCTTGCCGCGCGGCGCCTGCTCGATCCAGCGCTGCAGGCTGGCCACCACGTCGTCGGCGGTCAGCGTGCGGCCGTTGTGCAGCGCCACGTCCTTGCGCAGCGCGATGGTGTAGACCTTGCCGTCGGCCGAGATCTTCGGCGCGCCTTCGGCCAGCATGGGCACCACGTTCCACTTGGCGTCGTAGGTGTAGAGCGTCTCGTAGACGTGCTGCATGATGGTCCCGACCAGGTCGGCCGTGCTGGCCATCGGGTCCAGCGTCTGCGGCTCGGCCACCATGGCCAGCGTGGCGTGCGCGCGCGGCGCCTGGGCCGCGGCCTGGCCGGCCGCGCACACCAGGGCCAGCACGGCGGCGCCGTGCACCAGGCTGCGGCGGCGAAGGGTCGGGATCATCGTCATCGGGGCTCTCCTATGGTGCGGGTGGCACCGGGATAGTGAAAATTAATTTCAGAAAACCGTACTCTGATCCAACATCGCAAGATGCGTACCCGGGTTTTCCCGATGCTTTGGCACGAATGTTGAAATAAACTTTCCTTCTCGACCTTTCAGGAGATCCCATGCCACTCGAATACCTGGGCAACCCGCCCGTCGCCTCCGACCGCCAGGCGCGGCCGTTCTCGCCCGCCGTGCGCGCGGGCGACTTCATCTACGTGTCCGGCCAGGTGCCGGCCAATGCGCAGGGCGAGATCGTGGCCGGCGGCATCGAGGCGCAGACGCGCCAGGTGATGGAGAACCTGCGCGCCGTGCTGGCGCTGGCCGGCGCCACGTTCGACGACGTGTGCAAGTGCACCTGCTGGCTGCACGACGCGCGCGACTTCGGCGCGTTCAACCGCATCTACATGGAGTACTTCCCGAACGGCCGGCCGGCGCGCTCGACCACCGAGGCGCGGCTGATGGTCGACGCCAAGGTGGAGATCGACATGGTGGCGTACAAGCCCAAGGGCTGAGCGGTCACACCAGCCGCGCGATCCGCCGCCGGCGCCAGACCAGCTGGAAGTACGCGGCGTTCAGCACCAGCATGGCCGCGAAGGTGATCGGGTAGCTCATCCAGACGCCGCGCAGGCCGACGGCGGCGGACAGCGCGTAGGCAGCCGGCAGCTCGACGCAGGCGATGCAGGCCACGCTCAGCAGCATCGGCACCATGACCGTGCCGGACGCCCGCATCACGCCGCCCAGCACGCTGGCCCAGCCGTGCAGCAGCAGGCTCCACAGCAGGATGTGCAGCAGCGACTGCGCCAGCGCGATCACGTCCGGGCGCGTGATGAACAGGGCCAGCAGGCGCTCGGAAAACCCGTAGCCGAGCAGTACCAGTCCGCCCGTCACCACGAGGTTGAGCCCCAGCGCCGTGCGCGTGATCGCGCCCAGGCGCTCCGCGCGGCCGGCGCCGATGGCCTGCGCGCACAGGATGGACGCGGTGATGGCGATCGACATGGCCGGGAACTGCACGTAGTTGACGATCTGGTTCACCGCGCCGTAGGCCGCCACGGCGTCCGGGCCGTGGCCGTTGACCAGCGCCAGCAGCACGATCTCGGCCAGCGAGACCACGATCATCTGCACGCCCGCGGGCATGCCGATGCGCAGCATCAGCCGCAGCGTGGGGCCGTGCGGCCGCATCTGGCGCAGCAGCTGCGCATCGAGCGCCAGCGGATGCCGCCGGCGCCGCAGATGCCAGGCCAGCCAGCCCAGCGCGGCGACGTAGGAGGCCACCGTGGCCGCGGCCGCGCTGACCAGCCCGAGCTGCGGCAGGCCGGCCCAGCCGCGGATCAGCGCCGGCGTCAGCACGCAGGACAGCGCCGTGGACAGCAGCATCGCGACCATCGGCGAGAAGGTGTCGCCGACGCCGCGCAGCAGCTGCGAGAACAGGATGAACAGCAGCAGCCCCGGCATCGCCAGCATCAGCGTGCGCGCGTAGAGCACGGCGTCCGCCAGCACCTCGGGCGGCGTGTGCAGCGCGCGCAGCGCCGGCGCGGCGAACGCGCTGCCGAGCCATGCGGCGCACACGCCGACGACCAGGCCCGCCAGGATCGCGTTGCCGGCGATGTGGCGCACCTTGTGCAGCTCGCCCGCCCCCCAGGCCTGGCCGATCAGGATCGACGCCCCCGCGCCGACGCCGATCACCAGGGACACCAGGAAGAACACGATCGGGAACATGCCGGCCGTGGCGGCCAGCGCCTGCGTGCCCAGCATCTGGCCGACGAAGATGCCGTTGAGCGTGCCCGACATGCCCTGCAGCACGTTGCCGAGCACCATCGGCCCGAGGAAGGCGAGGAACACGCGCCACAGCGGGCGCGCATCGGGCGGCGCTGCTGGCGCCGAGGGCGCAGCGCGCGGCGCGGTCGAGGAAGCCTCCACCGCGGTCAGCCCGGCGGCGTGCCGAAGGCGCCGTCGGCCAGCGCGCGGCCGTGGGCCAGCACGTCGTCCGGCCAGCCGGCGGTCGCCGCGTCGAACGCGGCCAGGTCGCCGCGGAACAGCGCGCGCAGCGCCTCCTCGTAGCCCGGCAGGTCGCCGGCGATGGCGCGCAGGAACTGGTAGCAGCGCTCCTGGGCGGCGCGCACGGCACCGCGCCCAGCCAGGTTGCGGCGCGCCTCGTGCACCAGCTTGCGCAGCGCGACCGAGGCGCCGCCCGGCTGCAGCGCGAGCCACTCCCAGTGCTGCGGCAGCAAGGTCACTTCGCGCGCGACGACGCCGAGCCGCGGCCGCCCGGGCGGCGGTGGCGGCGCGGCCTCGCCGCCGCGCGGTGCGGCGGTGGCGGTGGCGGCGTCAGAGGCGGACGGCGGCAGGTCCAGCTCGACCAGCGCGCCGCTCGCGTCGTCGAACACCAGCAGCGGCGCCGAGGCCGCGGCGGGCGAGCCCAGAACACGCCGCGCGGCCCGCGCCACCGCGGCGCGCGAGCCCCGGCCGATGCGCCGATGGCCCAGGAAGGCGGTGACCGCGCCGCTGGCGGACGCAGCCGGGTCGGGAGAGCTTGGATCGGAAGTCATGCCGGAATATTACCCGGGTGAAAATAACCCGCCCATTTACCCGGGTAAAACTCAGATCCTTCCACGACTGGGCGCGGCGAATGCGCATGCCGTCACGCATACAGATCGTCGCGCGTCCAGTGGCGGGAACCGGCCGGGCCAGCAGGGCGGTGCGCGCAGCCTGCCGCCCGCGCACCATCGGCCCCATGCGCGCCACGGGCGTGCCGTGCCATGTCACGACCACTTCGCCGCCCTGCGCCACCTTGCGCAGGAGGGCGGAGAAGCGCCGGCGGGCATCCCCCGGGCGGTGACGGTTTCCACGTGAGCCTGCAAGTCGTTTCTCCCATGACTTCATGCAGGCAGACTGTCACATCGCTCCACGCACCCGCTCGAACACCGTCCAGAACGCCTGCGCCTGCGTGGTCGTGAAGTTGATGCGCATCAGCAGCCATCCCGCGGCGCTGTCACCGCCACAGCGCGCGCATGCTCAGACCTTGAACGGATTCAGCAGCGGTACGCCGAACGGCTTGAAATCGGCCACGTTCCTGGTCGCAACCGTAAGGCCATGGACCTTGGCGGTCGCCGCGATCATGGCGTCCTCGTACACCGTGTTCGACCGCCGGTGCATCAGCTGCGCCCAGGCTCGGAAGGTGGTGGCGTCCATCGGCAGCACGTTGTACGAACTGGCAACCATCTCCAGCCAGGCTTCGATCTCCGATGCCTTCGCCGCGTCCTGTTCCCGCGTGATCTCGATGCCGGCCTGAATCTCGCCGACGGTCACCGCCGAGAGGTGCAGTTGGACGTCGGCGAGGCTCTCGATCCATGCCAGCACAGCGCCATGAGGCTTGGGCTTGCGCAACTCGGAGACGACATTGGTGTCGAGCAGGTACATCAGCTCACCGCCATCGGAGCGCGCCTGCGGGCCGCGCCACGGGGCGGGACGACAAGCTCCGCACGCCCTTGGTCAGAGAGCAGCAGTTGCTTGAGAGACGGTCGCGCCGCGGCCTGGAGCCGGCGCCATTCTTCCACCGACACCAGCACCGCTGCCTCTGTACCGCGCTTGGTCACCATCTGCGGCCCCTCGGCCAGGCAAGTCTCCAGGAACTCGCTGAACCGTGCCTTGGCATCCTGGATCGGCCATGTCTGCATGACGCCCCTCGAAATGACTAGAACTCTGACTAGTTTACCGTCGCTGCTGGCCAGCCGCCGCCTGATCTCGGCCCGGGCTGGCGGGCCATGGCAAGGCAGCCGCCGCTACATTCCCGCCCGCACCCGCTCGAACACCGTCCAGAACGCCTGCGCCTGCGTGGTCGTGAAGTTGATGCGCATCAGCGAGCCGGGGCGCCGGCCGGCGTGGAACAGCGCGCCGGGCGCCAGCAGGTAGCCCTCGTCCAGCATGCACTGCGACAGCCGCTCGGTGTCCACCCCGGTGTCGACCCAGCCGAACAGGCCGGCCGGCTCGCTGACGAAGCGGCAGCCGGCCGCGCGCGCCAGCCGCACGCTGCGCTCGCGCGCCTGGTCCAGCCGCGCGACGACGCGCTGCGCGTGCCGGCGCAGCCGGCCCTGGGCGATGCACCAGGCCATGGCCTGCTCCAGCAGCGCCGGCGTGGTCAGCGTGGCCAGCAGCTTGGTGTCCAGCAGGCGCTGGACCAGCGCCGGCGGCGCGGCCAGGTAGCCCACGCGCCAGCCCGGCGCCAGGATCTTGGCGAAGCCGCTGACGTAGACCGTGCGCTGCAGCCCGTCCAGCGCCGACAGCCGGGTGGCGTGGTCCGGCGCCAGGTGGCTGTAGGTGTCGTCCTCGACGACGTGGAAGCCGTGCTGGTTGGCCAGTGTCAGCACCCGGTGCGCGCTGCCGGGCGACAGGCAGTAGCCCGTCGGGTTGTGCAGCACGCTGACGCTGACGAACAGCTTGGGCGCGTGCGCCTCGCAGTAGCGCGCCATCACCGCCAGGTCCGGCCCGTCCGGCCCGCGCGGCACCGGCAGGATCACGGCGCCCAGCGCCTGCAGCCGCGCGAACTCGATGGCCCAGCCCGGCTCCTCGACCATCACGTGGTCGCCGGCGCGCAGCAGCGTGCGGCTGACGATGTCCAGCGCATGCGTGGCGCCCAGGGTGGTGACGATCTGCTCCGGCGCGGCCGGCACGTTCAGCCCGGCCAGCTTGTGCGCCAGCGCCTGGCGCAGCCCCGGGTCGCCGGCCGGCTCGCCGTACTGCAGCGACAGCGGCGCCAGGGCCTGGCGCGAGGCGACGTGGCGCACCGCGGCGGCCACCACGTCGCTGGCCAGCCAGTCCGGCGGGAACACGCCGATGCCGGGCTGCGGCAGTTCGCCGGCGCCGTGGAACATGCCGCGCATCAGCGCCGCCGCGTCCACCGGCGGGCGCACGGCGCCGGCCGTGCGCGCCGCCGCGCCCGACAGCGGCCCCAGGCGCTGCTCGCGCACGAAGAAGCCGCGCTGCGGCCGCGCCTCCACCAGGCCCTGGGCCAGCAGCCGGTCGTAGGCCGCCACCACGGTGGCCGGGCTCACGCCGTGCTGCTGCGCGCACTGGCGCACCGAGGGCAGCCGCGTGCCGGCGGCCAGCAGCCGGTCGGCGATGCGCTCGGCAAAATGGGCCGCCAGCTGCTCGGTCAGCGATTGCGAGGCGGTGCGCGTCAGCATCGTGGCGGGTCCTCCATGTATCGGCCGGGTGAGCGGTACAGCGGCGCCACTGGCCCGCCAAACTGTATTGGTACTGTGCTGGTCGAGACTATAGAGTCTGTGCTCCCATGAACGCAAGCGAACTGAGCGCCCTGCTGTTGCTGGCCACGGCGATGAGCTTCACGCCCGGGCCGAACACCACGCTGTCCTCGGCACTGGCGGCCAACCACGGCCTGCGCCATGCGCTGCCCTTCATCCTGGCGGTGCCGGCCGGCTGGGGCCTGCTGCTGCTGGCCTGCGCGCTGGGCCTGGGCGCGCTGCTGCTGGCCGCGCCGGCGGCGGCGCTGGCGATCAAGCTCGCCGGCGTGGCCTACCTGCTGTGGCTCGCGTTCAAGCTGGCGCGCAGCGCACGGCCCGGCCCGGTCGATGCCGCGCGCCTGCAGGTGGGCTTCCTGCAAGGCATGGCGCTGCAGTTCGTGAACATCAAGGCGTGGATGCTGGCGCTGGCCATCGTCGGCGGCTGGATCGCGGGGCGCGAGGACCTCGGCCTGCGGCTGGCCCAGGTGCTGCCGCTGATGCTGTGCTTCGCGTTCTTCAGCAACCTCAGCTACGCGCTGGTCGGCGCGCTGCTGCGCCGATGGCTGACGCAGGGCCGGCGGCTGCTGTGGTTCAACCGGGCGATGGCGGCCATGCTGGCGCTCACCGCCGTGTGGATGCTGGGGGCGGCGCGGTGAAGGACGCAGGCAGAGAGACCCTGGGCCTGTGGCTGGGCGTGCTCGGCGTGGCAATGTTCGCGGTCACGCTGCCGATGACGCGGCTGGCCACCGGCACGGCCGCGGCGCCGCAGCTGTCGCCCTGGTTCGTCACGCTGGGCCGCGCGGCGCTGGCGGGCCTGCTGTCGGTGGCCTTCCTGCTGGCCACGCGCTCGCCGCTGCCGCGGCGCCGGCACCTGCTGCCGCTGGCGATGGCGGTGCTCGGCAACGCGATCGGCTATCCGCTGCTGCTGGCGTTCGCGCTACGCATGGTCACGGCCAGCCATGCGGCCGTGGTCACCGCGCTGCTGCCGCTGGCCACGGCGGCGATCGCGGCCTGGGTCATGCACCAGCGCGCGCCGGTCGGCTTCTGGCTCTGCGCGGCGGCCGGCAGCGCGCTGGTAGTGGCGTTCTCGCTGTTGCGCGCGGCGCAGCACGGCGGCGGGTTCGGCCTCGAATGGGCGGACCTGCTGCTGGTCGGCGCGGTCTTCGCGGCCTCGCTGGGCTACGTCTACGGCGCCAAGATCACGCCCGAGCTGGGCGCCGAGCGCGTGATCTGCTGGGTCTGCGTGCTGGCGCTGCCCCTGAGCCTGCCGGCCGCGCTGGCGCTGTGGCCGTCCACGCCGGTGGCGCCCGCCGCCTGGGGCGGCTTCGTCTACGTCGGCCTGTTCTCGATGTGGATCGGCTTCTTCGCCTGGTACCGCGGCCTGGCCCTCGGCGGCGCGCTGCGCGTGAGCCAGACGCAGCTGCTGCAGCCGTTCCTCTCGATCCTGGCGGCGGTGCCGCTGCTGGGCGAGCGGCTGGACGCCGTGACGCTGGGCTTCGCGGCGGCCGTGGTCGCCACCGTCGTGCTGGGCAAGAATCTGGCCCGGCCCCCTCATCCCCCCGCAACAAGGAACACATGATGTCCTGGACCCTGGCCGCACGCGCCGACAAGATGAACCCCTCGGTGATCCGCGAGATCCTGAAGGTGACCGAGAAGCCCGGCATCATCAGCTTCGCCGGCGGCCTGCCGTCGCCCAAGACCTTCCCGGTCGCCGAATTCCGCGCCGCCTGCGACAAGGTTCTGGCCGAGGACGGCGCCGGCGCGCTGCAGTACGCCGCCAGCGAAGGCTACGGCCCGCTGCGCGAGATGGTGGCCGCCGCCCTGCCCTGGCCGGTGGCGCCCTCGCAGGTGCTGGTCACCACCGGCTCGCAGCAGGGCCTGGACCTGATCGCCAAGATCCTGATCGACCAGGGCAGCCGCGTGCTGGTGGAGACGCCGACCTACCTGGGCGCGCTGCAGGCCTTCACGCCGATGGAGCCGCGCCACGTGGCCGTCGCCAGCGACGACGAGGGCGTGTCGGCCGAGGACTTCGCGGCCCAGGCCGGCCAGGGTGCCGAGCGCGCCCGCTTCGCCTACCTGCTGCCGAACTTCCAGAACCCGACCGGCCGCACCATGACCGAGGCGCGCCGCGCCGCCGTGGTCGCCGCCGCCAGCGCGGCCGGCGTGCCGCTGGTCGAGGACAACCCCTACGGCGACCTGTGGTTCGACGCGCCGCCGCCGGCGCCGCTGACCGCGCGCAACCCGGAGGGCTGCGTGTACTTGGGCTCGTTCTCCAAGGTGCTGGCGCCCGGGCTGCGGCTGGGCTTCATGGTGGCGCCGCCGGCGCTGTACCCCAAGCTGCTGCAGGCCAAGCAGGCGGCCGACCTGCACAGCCCCGGCTTCAACCAGCGCATGGTCGCGCAGGTGATGCAGGACGGTTTCCTCGACCGCCACGTGCCGACCATCCGCGCGCTGTACAAGAGCCAGCGCGACCACATGCTGGCGGCGCTGGCGCGCGAGATGCCGGCCGGCGTGCAGTGGAACCAGCCGGCCGGCGGCATGTTCCTGTGGCTGCGCCTGCCGGCCGGGCTGGACACGGTGGCCCTGCTGCCGCGTGCGGTCGAGCGCAACGTGGCCTTCGTGCCCGGCGCGGCCTTCTACGCCGAGGCGGCCGAGGCCAACACCATGCGGCTGTCGTTCGTGACGGCCAGCCACACGCAGATCGACATCGGCATCGCCGCGCTGGCCCAGACCATCCGCGAGGCGCTGGACGCGCAGCCCGCCGCGCGGCAACCGGCCGCGGTGCAGCCATGACGCCGCCCATGCTGCACCTGTGGGGGCGCCTGAGCTCCCTCAACGTGCGCAAGGTCGTCTGGACC
This sequence comes from Pseudorhodoferax sp., assembly GCF_047601025.1. Taxonomy (NCBI): domain Bacteria; kingdom Pseudomonadati; phylum Pseudomonadota; class Betaproteobacteria; order Burkholderiales; family Comamonadaceae; genus Pseudorhodoferax; species Pseudorhodoferax sp. The sequence continues at coordinate 2,251,866 of NZ_JASGJZ010000001.1, read as the reverse complement.
ATCCAGGAGCTGGGCCTGTCGGCCCAGCGCACCGATGCCGGCGGCCAGCACGGCCTGGTCAACGCGCCCGAGTACCGCACGCTGAATCCGAACGGCCTGGTGCCGCTGCTGCAGGACGGCGAGGTCACGCTGTGGGAGTCCAACGTGATCGTGCGCTACCTGTGCGCGCGCCACGCGCCCGGCACGCTGTACCCCGAGCCGCTGGCCGAGCGCTTCGCCGCCGAGATGTGGATGGACTGGCAGCAGACCACGCTGAACCCGGCCGGGCGCGACGCCTTCATCCAGCTGGTGCGCACGCCGCCGGCCCAGCGCGACGAGGCCGCGGTCGCCCGCTCCGCCGCCGCGACCGAGCCGCTGCTGGACCTGCTGGACGCCGTGCTGGCCACGCGCGCCTACCTGGCCGGCGAGCGGTTCACGATGGCCGACATCCCGGTGGCCTGCGAGATCCACCGCTGGACCGGCCTGCCGCTGCAGCGCCCCGCCCGCCCGCACCTGGAGCGCTGGTACCAGGCCGTCGGCGAGCGGCCCGGCGCCGTCGGCGTGCTGGACCAGCCCCTGGCATGAGACACCCCGCCCTGCCGCCGCGCGGCATCCGCCGCCCCGGGCCGCGGATGGCGCGGCGCCGTGGAGAACCGACATGAAGAACCGACCGTTCCGCCAGCTCGACGTCTTCACCGACCAGCCCTACCTCGGCAACCCGCTGGCGGTGGTGCTGGACGGCACGGACCTGGACGACGGCGCGATGCAGCGCTTCGCGCAGTGGACCAACCTGTCTGAGACCACCTTCGTGCTGCCGGCCACGGCGCCGGAGGCCGACTACCGGCTGCGCATCTTCACGCCCGGCGGCGAACTGCCGTTCGCCGGCCATCCGACGCTGGGCAGCTGCCACGCCTGGCTGGCCGCCGGCGGCCGGCCGCGCGGCGGCGACGCCATCGTGCAGCAATGCGGCGCCGGCCTGGTGCGGATCCGCCGCGAGGACGGGCGCCTGGCCTTCGCCGCGCCGCCGCTGCGCCGCGCCGCGCCACGGCCGGCCGAGCTGGCGCAGGTCGCCGCGGCGCTGGGCCTGAAGGCCGCGCAGGTCGTCAGCAGCCAAGTGCTGGACAACGGGCCGGTCTGGTTCTCGCTGCTGCTGGACGACCCGTCCACCGTGCTGCGGCTGCGGCCCGACCACGCCGCGCTGAAGGCGCTGGGCCACAAGGTCGGCGTGGCCGCGCTGGACGGCGCCGCCGCCGTGCCGCTGGTCGCGCGCGGCAACCGCGAGGCGCGCGCGTTCGGGCCCGCCGCAGCCGCGGCGGACACGCCGGCGCTGGTGGTGCGCGCGTTCGCCGCCGCGATCGGCGTGCCGGAGGACCCGGTCACCGGCAGCCTGAACGCCAGCCTGGCGCAGTGGCTGCTGGCCGACGGCCAGCTGGCCGCGCCCTATGTCGCCGCGCAGGGCGCCTGCCTGGGCCGCGACGGGCTGGTGCACGTGGCGCGCGACGCGACCGGCCAGGTCTGGATCGGCGGCCACTCGGTGGCCTGCATCGAGGGCGAGGTGCGGCTGTGAACGGCCTGCCGACCCTGCAGGACATCGAGGCCGCGGCCGCGCGCGTGCACCGGGTGCTGCCGCCCACGCCCCAGTACCGCTGGCCGCTGGCCAGCCAGCGCCTGGGCACAGACTGCTGGATCAAGCACGAGAACCACACGCCGGTGGGCGCGTTCAAGATCCGCGGCGGGCTGACCTACTTCGCCGCGCTGGCCGCGCGCGGCGCGCTGCCGGCCGAGGTGGTCAGCGCCACGCGCGGCAACCACGGCCAGAGCATCGCCTTCGCCGCCCGCGCGCACGGCGTGCGCTGCACCATCGTCGTGCCGCACGGCAACTCGGCCGAGAAGAACGCCGCCATGCGCGCGCTCGGCGCCACGCTGGTCGAGCACGGGCACGACTTCCAGGAAAGCCGCGAGCACGCGATGGCGCTGGCCGCCGGGCGCGGCGCGCACATGGTGCCGAGCTTCCACCGCGCGCTGGTCGAGGGCGTGGCCACCTACTGGTGGGAGTTCCTGCGCGCCGTGACGCAACTGGACGTGGCCTACGTGCCGATCGGCCAGGGCTCGGGCGCCTGCGCGGCGATCGCGGCCAAGCGCGCGCTGGGCCACCCGGCGCGCATCGTCGGCGTCGTCAGCGCGCACGCCACCACCTATGCCGACTCGCTGGCCGCCGGCCGCGTGGTCGAGGCCGCGGCCACGACCCGGCTCGCCGACGGCATGGCCTGCCGCGTCGCGGACGCCGAGGCGCTGCCCATCCTGGCCCAGGGGCTGGAACGCATCGTGCAGGTCACCGACGACGAGGTCGCCGCCGCCATGCGCGCGCTGTTCGCCGACACCCACAACGTGGCCGAGGGCGCCGGCGCGGCCGGCTTCGCCGCGGCGCTGCAGGAGCGCGCCGCGCTGCGCGGGCTGGCCGTCGGCACCGTCCTCAGCGGCGGCAACGTGGATGCGCCGATGTTCGCCGGCGTGCTGCAGGCCCGGTAGCCGGCCGATGGACGGCCTCGCGCTGGCCGTGTCGGGGCGCGAGGTGTCAGGATCGGCACGGCGGCACGGCGACATGCCCGGACGTGCGCACAGGAAGCACCCACCTCGCCGTGCGCGGATTCACCCCGCCGCCCGCGCCGTGGTGAGCTGGTAGCGGAACAGGTCGGCCCGGTACACCGTGCGCTCGAAGTGCAGCGGCGCGCCGTCGGCCGCCGCCAGCACGCGCTCGACCTGCAGCACCGCGCTGGCCGGCTCCACGCCCAGCAGCCGCGCCTGCGCCGGCGTGGCCAGCGCCGCGCCGATGGCCAGGTCCGCATGGTGCACCGCCAGCCCCAGCTCGTTCTCGTAGACCGACAGGATGTCGCGGTTGCCGATGTCCAGCCTGGCCAGCCGCGCGCCGATCGCCTGCGGCAGCCAGGAATGGTTCAGCGACAGCGGCGCCAGGTCCAGGTAGCGCAGCGTCTGCAGCTCCAGCACCCGCACCCCGGGCGCCAGGCCCAGCCGCTCGGCCACCGCCGCCGGCGCCTTGACCAGCCGGCGCGCGAGCTGCCGGCCGCGCACCTGGTGGCCGGCGCCGGCCATGGCCTCGCCCAGGCCGCGCAGCCGCGTCAGGTCCTGCGCGACCGACGGCCGGGCCACGAAGCTGCCCTTGCCGCGCGCCTTGACCACCAGGCCTTCCTTCTGCAGGTCGTTCAGCGCCTGGCGCACGGTGATGCGGCTGACGCCGTGGTGCGCGGTCAGCTCGCTCTCGGACGGCAACTGGTCGCCCGGCGCGCGCCGGCCTTCCAGGATCTCGGTGCGCAGCTGTTCGCGCAGCCGCGCGTACAACGGCTGTGCACCCGGCACCACGATGGCGCGCGCCTCGGCCGCCACCGCCCCCGCCCGCCGCCGCGCGGCCGGCTCCGGCGCTGGCATAGGGTTTGCATCAGTTGTCACGACTTGTCATAACAAGTTGAATCCGCATCGTCATGGTGCGTTCTCCCTTCCCGTCCACAGGAGTCGATCATGCGTTTTCCGAACATGTGCAGGACGCTGGCGCTGCTGGCCGCCCTGGCCGGCACGGCCGCGGCGAGTATCGCGCAGGGCCCGCAGGCCGGCGCCTGGCCCGCGGGCCCGGTGACCGTGGTGGTGCCGTTCCCGGCCGGCGGCAGCGTGGATGCCGCCGCGCGCATCGTGCTGCAGCGCCTGGCCGAGCGGCTCGGCCAGCCGGTGGTGGTGGACAACGTGCCGGGCGCGGCCGGCACCATCGGCACGCAGCGCGTGGTGCGCGCCAAGCCCGACGGGCAGACCCTGCTGTTCGCGGTGGCCAGCCCGGTCACCGTGGCGCCGCTGGTGTCGCCGCAGACCGTCAAGTACGACGCGCTGAAGGACCTGGCGCCGGTCAGCGGCGTGGCGGTGGCGCCCTTCGTGCTGGTCGGCCAGCCGGCGCTGGCGCCGCGCACCACGGCCGAGCTGGTGGCGCTGGCGCGCCGCCGGCCCGGCACGCTGAACTACGGCACCGACGGCGTCGGCACCTCGATGCACGTGGTGGCCGAGCTGATCAAGCAGCAGGCCGGGCTGGACCTGGTGCACGTGCCCTACAAGCTCGGCCCGCAGGTGCTGACCGAGCTGGCCGGCAACCAGATCGAGCTGGCCGTGCTGCCGGTCACGCTGGCCCAGCCGTTCATCAAGGAAGGCCGGGTGCGCGCCTACGGCGTCAGCTCGCGCCAGCGCTGGCCCTCGCTGCCGGACGTGCCGGCGCTGGCCGAGACGGCGGAGCTGCGGCAGGTGGACGTGGAATCCTGGTACGGCCTGCTGGCGCCGGCGCAGGTGGACCGCGCCATCGTCGAGCGCCTGGCCGGCCAGGTGGCGGCCGTGCTGGCCGAGCCGGACATCCAGCGCAAGCTGGACGACGCCGGCCTGAAGCCGCTGCCGATGCCGCCGGCGCAGTTCGCCGCCTACCTCGCGCGCGAGCGGCAGGCGCTGGGCGCGGTGGTCGCGGCCGCGGGCATCCGCGTTCCATGAGCCCCGCCCGGCCGCCCGAAGCGGCCCGCACCGCAGCCCATACGGGCGAAAGTACTCCCGTGGGCGCCACGCGGAAGAAGGCGGCCCGGTGAGCCTGGCGGCCCTGGCCCTGGTGCTGTTCGCCGGCCTGGCGGTCGGCATGACCAGCATCGGCGGCGTGCTGCTGGTGCCGGTGCTCAGCGCGGTGGACGGCGTGCCGATCGCGCGCGCGGTGCCGGCCGCGGTGTTCGCCTTCCTGCTGACCGGCGCCGCCTCCGCCGGGCAGTACCTGTGGATGCAGCGCCGGGCGCTGGCGCAGGGCCGCCCACCGACCGGCGCGCCGCGCGCCGCCATCCTGGCGCTGCAGGCCGGCACGCTGCTGGGCGCGGCCGCCGGCGCGCTGAGCCTGCGCTGGGTGCCGGTCGTGGCGCTGCACCTGGCACTGGCGGCGATGGCCCTGGGCAGCGGCGCGCAGGCGCTGTTCGTGCGCGCACCGGCCGACGCCGGCACGCCGCCGCCGCCCGCCGCGCTGGCCGCGATCGGCCTGGCCGTCGGCCTGGGCTCGGCCTGGACCGGCACCGGCGGTCCGATCCTGCTGCTGCCCATCCTGCTGGCGCTGGCCACGCCGCTGCGCGCGGCGATCGCCATGGCGCTGGCGGTGCAGATCCCGATCGCCGGCGCCGCCAGCGCCGTGAACTGGTGGGCCGGCCAGCTCGACCTGCGCCTGGGCCTGCTGCTGGCCGCGCCGCTGATCGGCGGCTGGGCCATCGGCCTGGCGATCGCGTCGCGCATGTCCACCGCGCGGCTGCGCCAGGCGCTGGGCCTGCTGCTGATGGCCACCGGCCTGTGGTACGGCGTCCACATCCTCACGCACTGAACACGACATGAACGACGAGACGACCTCCCTGCGCGCCGCGCTCGCGGCCCCCGAACTGCTGCTGGCGCCCGAATGGCTGCTGCTGGACGAAGGCCCCGCGCCGGGCCAGGCGGTGCACCTGGCCGGCGGGCGCATCGCCGACGTGGGCCCGCTGGACGCGCTGCGCCAGCGCCATCCGCAGCTGGCGCCGCTGGCCCTGCCGCGCCGGCTGCTGATGCCCGGCTTCGTGGACACGCACCACCACCTGACGCAGTCGTTCGGCAAGGCGCTGGCGTTCGGCGAACCCTCGGAGATCTTCCGGCGCATCTGGGTGCCGCTGGAGGCCAGCCTGGACGCGCGCAGCCTGTACCTGGCGGCCAAGCTGGCCAGCCTGGAGGCGCTGCGCGGCGGCTTCACCACGGTCTGCGACGCCGGCACGCGCGCGCAGAGCGGGCTGGAGGCGATCGCCCAGGCCACGCAGGACGCCGGCATCCGCTGCGTGCTCGGCCTGACCTGCAACGACGCCGGCACCGACGCGGCCGGACGCGCCGCGCTGCAGGCCGCCGCCGCGCGCCACCTGGCCGGCTTCGCCGGCCAGCCGCTGCTGCACCCCTCGCTGGCGATCTCCATCCCCGAGGCCGCCAGCGACGAGCAGTTGCACGCGATCTCGCGCATGGCGGCCGAGGCCGGCGCGGTGTTCCAGGTCCACGTGAACGAGCACCTGGCCTCGGTCGAGCGCTCGCTGGTGGCGCGCGGCCAGCGCCCGCTGGAGCACCTGGACGCCGCCGGCGCGCTCGGCCCGCAGGCGCTGATCGCGCACGCCACCATGGTCACGCCGACCGAGATGCTGCGCCTGCGCGACACCGGCACGGCCGTGGCCTACAACCCGGTGGCCAGCAGCTGGAAGGGCAACGCCGTGGCCGACGCGCCGATGATGGCGGCGCTGGGCATCCGCTTCGGACTGGGCACGGACGGCACGCGCAGCGACGGCTTCCGGCTGATGGACGCGGCCGAGACCGCGCAGCGCCTGACGCAGGGCCTGGCCAACGGCGACTCCTCCTGCGGCGCCGGCTGGCTGTGGACCGAGGCCGCCACCGGCGCCGGCGCCGATGCCGCCGGGCTGCGGGCCGTGACCGGCCGCATCGCGCCCGGCCTGGCGGCCGACCTGCTGCTGCTGGACCTGGACGTGCCCGAGCTGTGCCCGTCCTGGGACCTGGGCTGGGAACTGGTGCGCCTGGCCGCGCGCGACCAGATCGAGGCCGTGCTGGTGGCCGGCCGGCTGCGGCTGTGGAAGGGCTGGCCGGTCGACTGGGACGCGCGCGCGCTGATGGAGGAAGTGCGCCGCGTCGCGCGCGAGGACGTGGCGCGGGCGCCGATCCACAAGGTGCACCCGGTCTCCCCGGCGCACCGCGCCGCGGCCGCGGCGCAGCGCCAGAGCCGCTAGAGTCGCGGTCCATGGGAACTCCTGACCTCGACCTGCACCTGCGCCGCAGCGCCGCCGGCGCGTCCGCCACCACGCCAGGCCGCCGCGGGCTGCCGGCCGACGGCACACGGCCGCCCCCTGCGGGCCACGCCGGCGGGATCGCCGTCGCCTGACCAACCACCACCGGGCCGCGGCACGCGGCTTGCTGGCCGCCGAGCATGGTTCCCCCGACCGGATCCGCCGACTCCCCCGCCGCGCACTGGCATGCGCAGGAAATGCAGCTGCTGCAGGCGCTGGTGGGCCGCCTGGGCGCGCATGGCGAGCCCGACCCGCTGCTGCACGCCATGCTGCAGCTGATGGCCGAGCTGGTGGGCCTGAACCGCGGCCGCATCGTGCTGCAGGCCGGCGCCGGCCGGCACACGATCCACCACGCCTACGGGCTGGCGCACGAGGAGAGCGCGCACGGCGAAAGCGCGATCGGCCACGTGCTGACCACCGGCCAGGCGCTGGTGGTGCGCGACCGGGACGTCGCGCACGACGGCTCGCTGTTCCTGGCGCTGCCGATCCAGCGCGGGCTGCGCACCATCGGGGTGCTGGCCTGCCAGCGCAACCGCCGGCCGGGGCGCACGCTGGAAGACGACCTGGCGCTGCTGCGCATCCTGGCGGCGCTGGCCGCCCACCGGCTGCAGCGGCTGGACGACGCGGCGGACGACGGCGCGCCGCCCGTCGCGCCGCTGGTGCGCACCTACCTGCCGGCCGCGTCGCACACCGTCGAGCAGCTGGAGCACGCGCTGGCCGAGCACGACGGCGTGCTGCGGCGCGCCGCCGAGTCGCTGGGGCTGACGCCGCGCCAGTTCAGCTACCGGCTGCGCAAGGCCCGCGGGGACTGACCGGATCAGACGCGCAGCGTGTCGCCGGCCGTGCGGTCCAGCCGCGCGAACCACGGCAGCGACAGCATGGTCATCGCGCCGACGCACCAGAACGCCGGCGCGAAGTCCGCCGCCAGCAGCTGCGCGGCATCGCCGCCGCGCCAGCGCGCGGCCGCGGCCAGCAGCGTGGCGCCCAGCAGCACGCCGGCCGACAGCGAGACCTGCTGCGCCATGGTGTTCAGCGTGGTCGCGTGGCTCATGCGCGGCTTTTCGATCTCCGAGAAGCCCAGCGTCTGCAGCGCCACCATGCCCATGGAGTTGACCAGCCCGCCCAGCAGCAGCACCGCGAAGATCAGCGGATGCGGCGTGGCCGGCGTGAACAGCCCGTAGCTGGCATAGGCCAGGCTGGTCGCCACCGTGGTGCCCAGCAGCAGCGGCTTGAAGCCGAGCGCGCGGATGGTGTGCGTCATCACCACGCGCGTGGCCAGCGAGCCGACGGCGGTGGCCATCGTCAGCGCGCCCGACGCCAGCGGCGACAGGCCGAAGCCCAGCTGCAGCATCAGCGGCAGCAGGAACGGCGAGGCGCCGATCGCGATGCGCAGCGGCGTGCCGCCGACGATGGAGGCGCGGAAGGTCGGATGGCGCAGGATCGCCAGGTCGATCAGCGGATGCGCCACGCGCCGGCTGCGCCAGGCGTACAGCACCAGCGCCGCCAGGCCCAGGCCCGCGGCCAGCCACTCCAGGCCGCCGGACACCAGGCCCTTGCCGGCCGTGTCGATGGCGCCGAGCAGCGCCGTCAGCCCGACCGCCAGCAGCCCGAAGCCCACGCCGTCGAATGGCGGCGGCGCCTGCAGCGGCGCGCCGGAGCGGTCGATGAAGGCCAGCGCCAGCGCGATGCCGAGCAGCCCGCACGGCACGTTGATCAGGAAGATCCAGCGCCAGGAGGTGAAGCTCACGATGGCGCCGCCGACCAGCGGCCCGAGCATGCGGCCGATCGCCGGCGGCACCGTGAACCAGACCATGGCGCGCACCATCAGCTCGGTCGGCACGCTGCGCAGCAGGATCAGCCGGCCGACCGGCACCATCAGCGCGCCGCCCAGGCCCTGCAGCACGCGGAACACCACCAGCTGGTGCAGCGACTGGGCGACGCCGCACAGCGCCGAGCCCAGCGCGAAGCAGCCGATGGCCCAGCAGAACACGCGCCGCGCGCCGAAGCGGTCCGCGCACCAGCCCGACAGCGGCAGGAACACCGCCAGGCTCAGCAGGTAGGCGGTGATGGCCAGGTTCAGCCGCAGCGGCTCGACCTGCAGCGCCTGCGCGATGCCGGGCAGCGCCGTGGTCATGATCGAGGTGTCCAGGTTCTGCAGGAACAGCGGCGCCGCCACCACCACCGGCACCACCCGCATGCGCCAGCCCGCGGGCGCCGCCGCCGGGCTCGGGGCCGGGGCCGTCATCGGATGCGGCGCCGCGGCAGGTCCGGCGCGCCGGGCGGGTAGCGCAGGCCCAGCCCCTCGAGCCGGCGCTTGAGCAGCGTGGCGATCATCAGGTTGCGGTGCGTCTTGGAGTCGGCCGGCACGATGGTCCACGGCGCCCAGGGCGTGCCGGTGGCGGCGATGGCCTGCTGGTAGGCGGCCTGGTACTCGTCCCAGCGCTTGCGCACCAGCAGGTCCTCGCTCTGGAATTTCCAGCGCTTGTGCGGGTCGTCCAGCCGCGCCTGCAGGCGCTCGCGCTGCTCGTCCTTGCCGATGTGCAGCATGAACTTGCAGACCACGGTGCCGGTCTCGACCAGCATGCGCTCGAAGTCGTTGATCTGGGCGTAGCGCTGGCGCGTCTGCTCCGGCGTGATCCAGGCGTGCACCACCGGCACCAGCACGTCCTCGTAGTGGCTGCGGTTGAACACCACGATCTCGCCGGCGCGCGGCACCTCGCGGTGGATGCGCCACAGGTAGTCGTGCGCCTTCTCCTCCTCGCTGGGTGCCTTCCAGCCCACGGTGCGCACGCCCAGCGGGCTCATGCGGCCGAACACGCCGCGCAGCGTGCCGTCCTTGCCACTGGTGTCGATGCCCTGCAGCACCACCAGCAGCTTGAAGCGCCGGTCGGCGTAGAACAGGTCCTGCAGCGCGTCGAGCTCCACGGCCAGCGCCTCGACGGCCGCCTTGTCCGCGGGCTTGTCGCCGCAGGAGAACGGCTTGGCCGCGGGGTCGATGCGGTCCAGCCGGAAGCGGTCCGAAGGACGCTGGTGGACGAAGGCGGCGAGCTGGCGGGCGCTCGGCCCGGGCGCGGTGGCGGCTGGCATGGCGCGACGATACCGCAGGCCGCCGCCGGCCGCAGCCCATAGACACCGGCGTCATAAGCAACCGACGATTCGATCGTTCCCCTTTGCGCGGCGCACTCCCAGAATCCGCGGCTTTCAACGATTCCGCGAGCCTTTCCGATGCGCACACGCCGCCACCTCCTGAACCACGCTTCCCGCGCCGCGCTGGCGCTGTCGCTCGGCGCCACGCTGGCGCCGCTGGCCGCGCAGGCGCAGCCGGCGCCGGTCACGCTGCTGAACGTCTCCTACGATCCCACGCGCGAGCTCTACGTCCAGTACAACAAAGCCTTCGCCGCCTACTGGAAGGCCAAGACCGGCCAGGAGGTCACGGTCAAGCAGTCGCACGGCGGCTCGGGCAAGCAGGCCCGCTCCATCATCGACGGCATCGACGCCGACGTGGCCACGCTGGCGCTGGCCGGCGACATCGACGCGCTGGCCGCCAACGGCCACCTGGTCCCGGCGGACTGGCAGAAGCGCCTGGCCCACAACTCGGCGCCGTACACCTCGACCATCGTGTTCCTGGTGCGCAAGGGCAACCCCAAGGGCATCAAGGACTGGGACGACCTGGTCAAGCCCGGCGTGAAAGTCATCACGCCCAACCCCAAGACCTCCGGCGGCGCGCGCTGGAACTACCTGGCGGCCTGGGAATACGCCCGCCGCACGCTGGGCGGCGACGCCAAGGCCCGGGAGTTCGTCGGCGCGCTGCTGAAGAACGTGCCGGTGCTGGACACCGGCGCCCGCGGCGCCACCGTGACCTTCGTGCAGCGCAACGTCGGCGACGTGCTGCTGGCCTGGGAGAACGAGGCCTTCCTGTCGATCAAGGAATTCGGCGCCGACAAGTTCGAGATCGTCGTGCCCTCGGTCAGCATCCTGGCCGAGCCCTCGGTCACGGTGGTGGACAAGGTGGTCGACAAGCGCGGCACGCGCGCCGTGGCCGAGGAATACCTGAAGTACCTGTACTCCGACGAGGGCCAGGACATCGCCGGCCGCAACTTCTACCGCCCGACCGAGGAACGCGCCAAGGCCAAGTACGCCAGCCAGTTCCCCAAGCTCGCGCTGTTCACGATCGACCAGGCCTTCGGCGGCTGGGCCAAGGCCGACAAGGCCCACTTCGCCGACGGCGGCAGCTTCGACCAGATCTACGCCAAGTAGTCCACCACTGCCGCGCGAATTCGTGCGCGCGGGATCGACAACCCATGGCGGCATGCGTATGCTCGCCGGGCCCTCAACGACCGGAGACCCCCGCATGCACGCTGCCCCCCGCTTCCCGACCAGACTGCTCGCCGCCACGGCCCTGGCCGCTGCCGCCGCTTCGCCCGCCTGGGCCCAGAAGGCCGGCGACGTGTTTCTGGGCGCCGGCTGGCTGCGCTACTCCCCGCAGGAGGAAAGCACGCCGCTGCGCTTCACGCAGCCGGTCCAGCGCGAGGTCCCGGGCTCGGGCTCCTCGATCCCCAGCGTCAACACGCTGGGCCTGAACGTCCACTACTTCTTCACCGACAACTTCGCGATCGAAGGCGTGCTCGGCGTGCCGCCCAAGCTCAAGCTCGACGGCGCCGGCTCGCTGGCCGGCCTGGGCAAGCTGGGCAACGCGCGGCTGTACGGCCCATCGGTGCTGGCCAAGTATTTCTTCGGCCAGTCCAGCGACCGGCTGCGCGTGGGGGTCGGCGCGGGCGTCACCTACGCGCGCTTCGCCGACACGCAGCTCAGCCAGAACCTGCAAAGCACGCTGGGCGCCACGCTGGGGCTGCCGCCCGGCGCGTCCACGACGTCCGCGAAGATCGACAGCCGCTTCGGCCCGGTGGTCAGCGTGGGCGTGAACTACGCGGTCACCGACCGGCTGGGCCTGACCGCCTCGATCTCCTACGTGCACATGAAGACCAAGGCCACGCTGTCGACCACGGCCGGCGGGCGCGTGGTCGCGGTGTCCGAGAGCAGCCTGAAGCTGAACCCGATCATCCCGTTCGTGTACGCGACCTACCGGTTCTGAGGCTCACACCCCCGCGCCATGGTCGACGAAGACCTTGGCGCGGCGCGGCGTGACCACCAGCGTCTCGCCCTCGCGGAAGCCGCGGGCCTGGAACTCTTCTGCCGTCAGCTGGGCCTCGATGACGGCGTCGCCGTCGGCACCCTGCTGGGGCACCAACTCCAGCCGGGCGATCGGGCCGACCACCAGCGCGCGCGTGAGCTGGGCGACGATGCCGCTGGCGCCGGGCGAGTAGCGCTCGACCTCCAGATCGTGCGGGCGCACGTAGGCGAAGGCCTTGGCGTCCTCGGCGCCGTGGTGCTCGGGCGCGTCGATCTTCAGCCCCTCCACGTGCAGCTCGCCCTGGTGGGCGCGGCCGTGGAACAGATTCACGTCGCCCAGGAAGCCGTAGACGAAGGGGCTGGCCGGGTGCTCCCAGACCTGCTGCGGCGTGCCGATCTGCTCGATCCGGCCCTTGTTCATCACGACCACGCGGTCGGCCACTTCCAGCGCCTCCTCCTGGTCGTGCGTCACGAAGATGCTGGTCACGTGCAGGTCGTCGTGCAGCCGGCGCAGCCAGCGGCGCAGCTCCTTGCGCACCTTGGCGTCCAGCGCGCCGAAGGGCTCGTCCAGCAGCAGCACCTTGGGCTCCACCGCCAGCGCGCGCGCCAGCGCGATGCGCTGGCGCTGCCCGCCCGACAGCTGCGAGGGGTAGCGGTCGGCCAGCCAGTCCAGCTGCACCAGGCCCAGCAGCTCGTGCACCTTGCGCTTGATCTGCGCCTCGGCCGGGCGCTGGCCGCGCGGCTTCATGCGCAGGCCGAAGGCCACGTTCTCGAACACCGTCATGTGGCGGAACAGCGCGTAGTGCTGGAACACGAAGCCGACCTGGCGGTCGCGCACGTGCACGTCGGTCGTGTCCTCGCCGGCGAACAGGATGCTGCCGGCGTCGGCGCTCTCCAGCCCGGCGATGATGCGCAGCAGCGTGGTCTTGCCGCAGCCCGACGGGCCCAGCAGCGCGACCAGCTCGCCGGACGCGATGTCCAGGCTGACGTCGTTCAGCGCGCGGAAGTCGCCGAACTGCTTGCTGACGTTGCGGATTTCGATGCTCATGGGAAGGGCTTTCTCAGGTGGCCGCGGCGGCCGGCTGCGGGCGCTCGGGCGGCAGCTCGGCCGCGGCGGCGATCTCGCGCTCGTGCTTCCATTCGACCCAGCTCTTGATGACCAGCGTGACCAGCGCCAGCAGCGCCAGCAGCGAGGCCACGGCGAACGCGGCCACGGACTGGTATTCGTTGTAGAGGATCTCCACGTGCAGCGGCATGGTGTTGGTCTGCCCGCGGATGTGGCCGGAGACCACCGACACCGCGCCGAACTCGCCCATGGCGCGCGCGTTGCACAGGATCACGCCGTAGATCAGGCCCCACTTGATGTTGGGCAGCGTGACGTGCCAGAAGGTCTGCCAGCCGTTGGCGCCCAGCACGATGGCGGCCTGCTCCTCGTCGTTGCCCTGGGCCTGCATCAGCGGGATCAGCTCGCGCGCGATGAACGGGAAGGTCACGAACACCGTGGCCAGCACGATGCCGGGGATCGCGAAGATGATCTTGATGTCGTGCTCCGCGAGCCAGGGACCCAGCCAGCCGTGCGCGCCGAACACCAGCACGTACATCAGGCCGGCCACCACCGGCGAGACCGAGAACGGCAGGTCCACCAGCGTGGTCAGGAAGGCCTTGCCCCGGAACTCGAACTTGGCGATGGCCCAGGCCGCCGCCACGCCGAACACCAGGTTCAGCGGCACGGCGATGACGGCCGTCAACAGCGTGAGGCGGATGGCGGCCCAGGCGTCGGGCTCGCGCAGCGCCTCCAGGTAGGCGTCCAGCCCCTTGCGCAGCGCCTCGGTGAACACGGCCGCCAGCGGCAGCACCAGGAACAGCGCCAGGAACACCAGCACCACGCCGATCAGCGTGCGGCGCACCCAGGGCGCCTCGGTGGTGGTGATGCGCTTCTTCGTGAGGTCGCTCATGCGCCGGCCCGCTTTCTCTGCCAGGCCTGCAGCCCGTTGATGACCAGCAGCAGGACGAACGAGATCGCCAGCATCACCACCGCCACCGCGGTGGCGCCGGCGTAGTCGTACTGCTCCAGCTTGCCGATGATGATCAGCGGCGTGATCTCCGACACCATCGGCATGTTGCCGGCGATGAAGATGACCGAGCCGTACTCGCCCACCGCGCGCGCGAAGGCCATCGCGAAGCCGGTCAGCAGCGCCGGCGCGATGGCCGGGAAGATCACCCGCGCGAAGGTCTGCCAGCGCGTGGCGCCCAGGCACATGGCGGCCTCCTCCAGCTCCTTCTCCGTGTCCTCCAGCACCGGCTGCACCGTGCGCACCACGAACGGCAGGCCGATGAAGATCAGCGCGATCACCACGCCGTTGGGGTTGTAGGCCAGCTGGATGCCCAGCGGCTCCAGGTACTGGCCGATCCAGCCGTTGCCGGCCAGCAGCGCCGTCAGCGCGATGCCGGCCACGGCCGTGGGCAGCGCGAACGGCAGGTCCACCAGCGCGTCGACGATCTTCTTGCCCGGGAACTCGTAGCGCACCAGCACCCAGGCCACCAGCAGGCCGAAGAAGGCGTTGACCACCGCCGCGATGAGCGAGGCGCCGAAGGTCAGCCGGTACGAGGCCAGCACGCGCGGCGAGCTGACGGCCTCCCAGAACTGCGGCCAGGACAGCGTCAGCGTCTTGAACACCAGCGCCGACAGCGGGATCAGCACGACCAGGCTCAGGTACAGCAGCGCATAGCCCAGCGTGATGTTGAAGCCCGGCAGCACGCGGCGGCTGCCGGTGCGCCGCGCGGGCGTGGCGCCGGCCGGCGCCGCCAGGGCGCCGGCGGAAGATCCGGACATGGCGTTACTTGACGGTGTAGAGCTTGTCGAACTGGCCGCCGTCGTTGAAGTGGACCTTCTGCGCCTCGGCCAGCGAGCCGAAGTAGTCCTCCACGCGGAACAGCTGCACCGGCTTGAACACGTCGGCGTGCTTCTTCAGCACGGCCGGCGAGGTCGGGCGGATCGCGTGCTTCGCCGCGATCTCCTGCGCCTCGTCGGTGTACAGGAAATCGAGGTAGGCCTTGGCCAGCTCGGCCGTGCCCTTCCTGGCCACCGTGCGCTCGACCACCGCCACCGGGTTCTCGGCCACGATGCTGACCGAGGGATGCACCGCGTCGACCTTGCCCTTGCCGAACTCGTTGTCCACCGACACGACCTCGGACTCGAAGGTCACCAGCACGTCGCCCATGTTGCGCTGCAGGAAGATCGTGGTCGCGTCGCGCCCGCCCTTGGCCAGCACCGGCACGTTGGCGTAGATCTTCTTGACGAACTCGGCGGCCTGCGCGTCCGTGCCGCCGGTCTTGCGCACGTAGCCCCAGGCGGCCAGGTAGGCCATGCGGCCGTTGCCGCCGGTCTTGGGGTTGACGACGATGACCTTCACGTCCGGGCGGGTCAGGTCGTCCCAGTCCTTGATGTTCTTCGGGTTGCCGTTGCGCACCAGGAACAGCATGGTCGAGGTGGTGGGCGCGGCGCCGTTGGGGAAGCGCTGGCGCCAGTCCTTGGCCACCACGCCGGTGGAGGCCAGGAAGTCCACGTCCGTCGTGGTGTTGAAGGTCACCACGTCGGCGGCCAGGCCGTCGTTGACGGCGCGCGCCTGGGCGCTGGAGCCGCCGTGGGCCTGCTCGACCTTCACGTCCTTGCCGGTGGCCTTCTTGTAGGCCGGCACGAAGGCGGCGTTGATGTCCTTGTAGAACTCGCGCGCCACGTCGTAGGAGACGTTCAGCAGCGTCTGGGTCTGGGCGGAAGCGGCCGTGGCGGCGGCCAGCACGGCAGCGGCCAGGACGGAACGGGCCGTGCGGCCCCGGAAGAAATTGGTCATGACAAGGGATCCCTGAGCAGAGCCGCGCATTGTCTCCATGCCGGCGCTATGCGTAAACGACAGTTTTTTTGTTTGCTTTCATCCGAAAACTTATAAGCGATACCCTCGATTGTCACCAGGACGTGAACAATCCATTTCAGCCAGGCCGGTTGGTGGCGACTGCGGCGCTGCGGACAATCGAATCCATCGTTTCCACCACCTCGAGCACCACCATGCGCATCCTGCACGTCGACTCCAGCATCCTCGGCCCCGACTCCGTCACCCGCCAGCTCACCGCCCGCACCGTGGCCGCCTGGCGCGCCGCCCATCCCGGCGCCGAGGTGGACTACCTGGACCTGGCCGCCGAGCCGCCGGCCCACTTCACCGCGGACGCGCTGGCCTTCAAGCTCGGCCTGGACGCCGCCACGCTGACCGAGGCGCACCGGCGCGAGAACGCCGTGACCGAGCGCTACCTGCAGCAGTTCCTGGCGGCGGACGTCGTCGTGGTCGGCGCACCGCTGTACAACTTCTCGATCCCCACGCAGCTCAAGGCCTGGATCGACCGCCTGGCCCAGCCCGGCCGCACCTTCCGCTACACGGCCGAAGGCCCGCAGGGGCTGGCCGGCGGCAAGACGGTGATCGTCGTCTCCGGCCGCGGCGGCGTGTACTCGTCCAGCGAGCGCGGCCGCGCGCTGGAACACCAGGAAAGCTACCTGCAGGCCATGTTCGGCTTCTTCGGCATCACCGACGTGCGCTTCGTGCGCGCCGAAGGCGTGGCCATGGGCCCGCAGGCACGCGCGCAGGCGCTGGCGCAGGGCGAGGCCGCCATCGCGCAGACGCTGGCCGCGGAGCCGGCCGAAGCAGCGGCCTGAGCCCCGCTCAGGGGTGCAGGCTCGCGTTCAGCTGATCCACCACCTCCGCCCAGTCGGCATCGCGGCTGACCTGCTCGCGCAGGAACTGCGCCTGCGCGGGCGACCAGAACGGCGCCTCGTGCAGCGGCACGTCCTGCGGCAGCGGACGGTGCCGGGTGATGAACTGCTGCACCGACGCCTCGTCGTTCGGCAGGCCGAGCTGGGCGAACAGGTCGTGCATGGTGGGGCTGTCGATCTGCATGGCGGGTTCCTCCTGCTAGTGGGTGGGCGCAAAGCGCCATGATGGCGCGTTCGCGGCGGGGGCGCTGTAGGAAGGCGGAGCAAGCATATGCTGGCCTTGTCGACGCGCAATGTGGCATGTTCTATGCACCCATGCACATCAGTCGATCAAATGTAACGATGCCTCCTTCGCCTCTCCACGCAACCTGCAACTCCAAGTCGCAAACGGCGCTTCGCAGCATGCTGGGAAATATCGCAAGCCGTACTCGCGAAACCCCTTGATCTGCTCGTTTCAATCCGCGCCGGGTGTGAATTTAAGCCGCCCGGATACTCCGGCCCCACAGTCACGGTCAGGCATCGCCCGGCCTCATTGCCGAGTGTATATTGAAACAATCAGGGCCATCCGAACGCGCCGCCGCGGGTGCGGCATCGTTCGGCTTAGTTTCACGACAGCCAATTCGACCGATGCCGACTAAAAGGCAGAATAGCAGCACTTCGATCCTTTCAATCCACGTCTGGCATCCAAATCCAAGAACATCAAAGAACATCAAAGAACATGGCCTGATCGAAATCTGCAAGCAAGAGTTTCAATCCGGACCCGGGAAATAATCGTGACCACACATGCCAAGGATAGCCCGATCAATCCTATCAAGCCGATTATTCAAATCAGCCCGAATGACTCCGCCATCGTAGGCTTCCATTAACCCGCATCAATCCACACCTTGCGATTACGACGAGCAAAATTCTAGTTGACTAGCCTGCTTCGTCCACACCGACCAGGCTTCAATCCGAGCCCGACGATGAAATCAGGCAATGCGTACGAGTCGCACCATGATCTGCGACCTCTGGAGTTTTCAATCCAAGCCCACTATTTAAATCCAGGCGACGCGGCGGCACATCGGCACTGCCGTACTACGAAGCCCTGTTTCAATTCACGCCCGGTAATGAAACCGAGCGATGCGCTGCCCCGCGTTATTCACCATGCTCTGCGTCGTATTTCAATCCATGCGCGGCGATTAAGCCGGACGGCACCTAAAGACTCTGTCCCGAGCAGTTCATGGCGTAGTTGCAATCTACGCCTAGCGATTAATACTGGCGATGCACGCATGATGATGAGACCGAGCGCATCCGTATGGCGCTTCAATCCACGTCCGGCAGTGAAGCCAGGCGATGCTCGAGAACGTGCGTCGCCCGCTAATCAACACGATGCTTCAATCCACGCCCGGCAATTAAGCCAGGCGATGCTTCGAGATCGGAGGCGCTTGATGGCGACCATCGAGTTTCAATCCACGCCCGGCAATTAAGCCAGGCGATGCGGCCCAGGCCGTCCAGCTGGGCCGGCGCCCAGTGGTTTCAATCCACGCCCGGCAATTAAGCCAGGCGATGCAGGCGGCTAGGTTCGCGCTGATGATGAAGATGAGGTTTCAATCCACGCCCGGCAATTAAGCCAGGCGATGCCCGAGGATTGAGACGGCGAGGCCGCACACCTGATCGTTTCAATCCACGCCCGGCAATTAAGCCAGGCGATGCCCACACGCAGCGCGCCACGCTCGACCCGTGCCAAGTTTCAATCCACGCCCGGCAATTAAGCCAGGCGATGCGGCTTCACGATGCCGCCTCGGACCAGCTTGGCGCGGTTTCAATCCACGCCCGGCAATTAAGCCAGGCGATGCCTCCTCAGGAATGTCCACCTCTGCGCCGAGACGGGTTTCAATCCACGCCCGGCAATTGAGCCAGGCGATGCGGGCCTTGCCGCATCTGCCTTGCCCAGGCCCGCGCGTTTCAATCCACGCCCGGCAATTAAGCCAGGCGATGCAAGCGTGCTGCGCTCGGCCTCCGACACCTGATGGGTTTCAATCCACGCCCGGCAATTAAGCCAGGCGATGCGCGGCCGTTGGCGCCACTGCACGTCACCCGTGACGTTTCAATCCACGCCCGGCAATTAAGCCAGGCGATGCCTGGTCGCCGCCTCGGCCGCCCAGCGCCTGGCGATGTTTCAATCCACGCCCGGCAATTAAGCCAGGCGATGCGGGGGGGGTGCGGGGTAGTTTGCCGTCGCCAAAAAGTTTCAATCCACGCCCGGCAATTAAGCCAGGCGATGCTCTCGGGCTACGTCAGCACCTTCCCGTTCAGCTTTGTTTCAATCCACGCCCGGCAATTAAGCCAGGCGATGCGCGCGCGAACGGTGGTACTGGTCCAGCACGCAGAGTTTCAATCCACGCCCGGCAATTAAGCCAGGCGATGCCCTCCGCCAGCCGGCGGAAATTCTCGGTCTTGATGTTTCAATCCACGCCCGGCAATTAAGCCAGGCGATGCGCTTTGCAGCAAGCCAAAAATCACTCTCTATCCTGTTTCAATCCACGCCCGGCAATTAAGCCAGGCGATGCGCTCGACGATCTTCTGGGCCTCCGCCAGCCGGCGGTTTCAATCCACGCCCGGCAATTAAGCCAGGCGATGCCAACGGAGGCGGCGGCTGATGGCGCACGCCTCCGAGTTTCAATCCACGCCCGGCAATTAAGCCAGGCGATGCCCAACCAGTACGCCGGGCGAACCCTAACTGTAAAGTTTCAATCCACGCCCGGCAATTAAGCCAGGCGATGCGACCAGTCGCCGGCGGTGTTGCCGTGCGAGGCGAAGTTTCAATCCACGCCCGGCAATTAAGCCAGGCGATGCCATGCGGCGCTACGTTAACAGGGAGAACTGAAATGTTTCAATCCACGCCCGGCAATTAAGCCAGGCGATGCGCGGACGGACTGCTGGTAAGGGACAGCGCTGCAGAGTTTCAATCCACGCCCGGCAATTAAGCCAGGCGATGCTGCTGCACAGCCACTGCCCGCGCTCGGTCCAGTCGTTTCAATCCACGCCCGGCAATTAAGCCAGGCGATGCGCGCCGACGGCGTGCGCGTGTCGCGTGACGCCGCGTTTCAATCCACGCCCGGCAATTAAGCCAGGCGATGCTCGTCGACTGCGACCTCGTCGGCGCGATGACGCAGTTTCAATCCACGCCCGGCAATTAAGCCAGGCGATGCGGGGCTGGCAGCAGGCATGGCTGCACCCGGACGAGTTTCAATCCACGCCCGGCAATTAAGCCAGGCGATGCGCCCACCGGTGTGCCGCGCTGGCCGAGAATAGTGTTTCAATCCACGCCCGGCAATTAAGCCAGGCGATGCCCGAGGAGGAGTTTCGGGCCCTGGGTGTGCCGCTGGTTTCAATCCACGCCCGGCAATTAAGCCAGGCGATGCGTTGGAGTTCCGCCTCGAGCGCTTCGAGCCGGCGGTTTCAATCCACGCCCGGCAATTAAGCCAGGCGATGCAGTGGGTCTGGTACCGGCCCGGGATGCACCCGGTGTTTCAATCCACGCCCGGCAATTAAGCCAGGCGATGCGTCGCGGCATCCATCACGACCGTGACCTCCGGCGTGTTTCAATCCACGCCCGGCAATTAAGCCAGGCGATGCCGGCGTTGACCCAGACATTCAATCGCTTCGTCAGGTTTCAATCCACGCCCGGCAATTAAGCCAGGCGATGCCGAGGATGCCGCCAGGCGAGGACCGGTTGCCGAAGTTTCAATCCACGCCCGGCAATTAAGCCAGGCGATGCGACGATGGCCGCCAACTTGGCAAGGAGCGCGCTAAAGTTTCAATCCACGCCCGGCAATTAAGCCAGGCGATGCCGGCTACCGTGGCGCGCTGGTCAGCGATGAGCTGCGGTTTCAATCCACGCCCGGCAATTAAGCCAGGCGATGCACGACGGCCATGTTGAGGAGGCGCCAGTTGAGGCGTTTCAATCCACGCCCGGCAATTAAGCCAGGCGATGCGCTTCGCTCGTAAGTTGCCCCCACTGCGGCACATTCCACCGGTCTTGCGCGAATGTTGCAGAGACGAAGTGCCGCGCGGTGCCAGTCGACCGTTTCTGCATAAGAAATCCATGCAAAACAACAGCTTACGAAGCGCGCGAACCCTCAAGGCCGGGAACCGGCACTTGGGGTTCGCGTCGAGATGTTAGCCGGGGCCGGGCTCAGAACACCAACGGTCCTTCGAAGTCGACCGCCTTGAATTGGCCGTACTCGCGCACTTCTGCGCCGCGCGTACTGGGCAGGCGGTACAGGCGAAGGCAGTCTTGCGCAAGGTCCACCTCGGCCAGCAGGCGCCGTTCGAGTTGCTCGAATTCCGCGAGAGTAACCTGGCACTCGAACACCGACTTCTGAACCCGCTGGCCTGTGCTTTCGCACACCTTCGCCACCCGGCGCAGCCGCCGGCGGCCGGCCCTGGTTTCAGTGCTGACGTCGTAGCACACGATGATCAGCATTGCAGGCCCCTGCCTGCTCCGCCGTGCGGGCGGCTAGCGAACGATGAACGGCACATATCCCGCCTCCTGGCCCTGGATGTCGCGCTCGCCCCGGACGGCTCGTGCCATCACACGGGCCTGCACCAGCGGAACGAGGCCCAATGAAATCGGCTGTGCCAGCAGCGGGTGCTGGATAGCTTCCTGCTTGCGCTCCTGGAACGCCACCACCACAGCTCTGCGCGCCTCCGCGCGCAGCGACACGCCGCCACCGTCCCGCACGTCGAACCCGCTGGCATCGATCTGCCCGCGGTTGACCAAGGTCAGCGCCAAGCGATCGGCGAACGGACGGAATTCCTCCATCAGGTCCAGGGCCAGTGCGGCGCGCCCAGGCCGCAGCGCGTGCAGGAAGCCGACCTGCGGATCCAGCCCCGCCGCCTCCAGCGCGCTGCGACAGTCGTTCATCCACATCGCGTAGAGAAACGACAGCAGCGCGTTGAAGCGATCGCGCGGCGGTCGGCGAGTACGCCCGTCCATGGCGAAATCCGCGCGCAGGTCGGCCCGCACCAGATGTGGCAGGCGGGCGAAGTACTGGCGGGCAGCCTCGCCCTCCAGTCCGCGCAAGGCATCCAGGTCGGCCGCGTCCGGCAGCGCCCGCAGCGTCGCGGCCAGGTCGAGAGCGCCGCGCGCGAGCGCCGATGCATCCTCCTCGGTCTTGGCCTCCCGCGCACCGCGCAGCAGCACCTGCCGCGCATTCTTGACCTTGCCCGCAACGCAGGCACGCGCCACGTCGAGGCTGAAGCGCGCATCGTCCGACCGTGCATGCTGGGCGCGCCGCAGCAGCACGTTGCCGGACACGCGGCCTTCCAACCGCGCCCTGAAGCGGCCGCTGTCGTCCAGCAGAACCAGCGCGATGCATTCGTCCGCGAGCCGGTGCATCAGCGGCACCGACAACCCGATGCGGCCAAAGCACACCACGGCATGCAGGTGGTGCAGCGGCACACGCAGCCGCGTCTCTTCCGCCACCTGCACGCGCAGGGTATCGTTATCCAGCCGGAGGTAGCTCTCGGGCTGCGTGACGTACAAGGTATTGAGCAATTGCATGGGAGCGTCGGACGTCAACGGATTCAGGCATCCGGATCGAACAGATGCGCACGCACCGCCGCCCAGGCCGGCGACGCGGCAGCCTCGGGCTGGCAGCGCTCCTTCAGCGAGCAGCCGCGGCAGCGTTGCGCCGCTATGGCCCCCACCAGTGGCGGCGGCAGGGTCTGCGACTGCAGCATGGCCCGCACCGCCGCCGCAGCATCCGCAACGGCTTGGCGCAAGGCCACGTCGATCGGCACCACGCGGCGCCGCTTGGAACTGGCGTAGTACAGCGCACCTTCCGGCACCGCCTGGCCCGTCATCGATTCGAGGCACATCGCCTGCGCGGCCAGCTGCAGGTCGTCGCAGGCCGCGATGGCGGCAGCCTTGTGCCGGCTGCCGTGCTTGTACTCGACCGGATAGGGCGCACCCGCCGGCGTGAACTCGACCACGTCGGACTTGCCGATCAGCCCCAGCACGTCATGCCAGACCGGCAGGGCCCGCGCCACCCGCACCCCCTTGGCTGTCTCGACGCCCGGCTGGTCCACGCGCGCATGCACGGCGTTGCCGCGCAGCGTGTGCAGGTTGTCGTCGAAGGCCTGCTCCAGGTGGATCAGTCCGCACTGGCGCGGGCAGTAGGTCCAGTGCTGGAGGGCGGAGAGGGGGATGGGGTCGGGCGGGTCGGCGTCCATCGCGGGGCGCGGCGTTCAGCCGACCTTGCGCAGCAGCGTCACGTTCGACGGCATGCCAGCCTCGTCGATACGCACCTCGTAGTCCGAGAAGGCACGCGGAACTTCCACGGTTTTGCGAACCTGTATGCGGTCGAACAGGGCATGCGCCGGCGCGTTGCCCAGTTCACTGCCATGCTGGAACACGTACAGCCCGCGGGTGGACATCTCGCCACGCGCGGCCGAGCGGTCGTGCTCGAACATGGTCGACAAGGCCTGCCACAGCAGTTCCAGGTCCTCCGTGCCAAAACCCGTCTGTTTGGCAAGAAAAGAGGAAACAAAGCCATGGGCCACATACAGGCCATATGGCACGGTGTGCTTGCGGCCCATGGTGCGGTTGTCGCCTTCCTGCTTTTCCGATTCGGCCTCGGTCGCCACGGCCATGCGGGTGATCGAGTGCTCGCTGGCGATGATCGGATCGACAGATCGGGCGAAGGTCAGCTGCACCGGACCACGCACCTGGCCGCAGTTCACGCCGGTGGACATCACCGCGCCGAAGGTGCGCACGTCGAAGTAGTTCTGGCACATCCAGCCGCGTGCCTTGCGCACGCTGTCTTCGCTGCCCTTGCGCTTCTTCTTGGCGTCCTTGGCCTCCTTGTCGTCAGCCAGCTCGTCCGCCGCACCGATTTCCTTGTAGGCCTCGCGATGCAGGCGTTCGAGCACGCCCTTCTCCTTGACGTAGATGTCGTACGGCCGCTGGCAGTCCTTGACCATGCCGACGAAGTTGCGCACCTTGCGCTTGATCGATACGTCGGTCACCAAGCCGTGCCCGGTCTCGGCATCCAGGCGCGGCAGGTTGCCGGCATCGGGGTCGCCGTTGGGATTGCCGTCTTTCACGTCGAACAGCAACACGAAGTCATAACGGTTGGCGATGGGCATGTTCAGGCTTCCTCGGTGGTTGCGATGGAGGTGGCGGAGGGGTGGGGAACGTCAGCGGTCGGTGCTTCGTCCTTGCGGCTGTAGAAGGCCTGGCGCTGGTGGTAGTAGCCGAGCGCAAAGCGCCCCTGGTCGGCCAGCGTCAGCTGGCGCGGAAACTCGGTCATGGCCTGCACGGTGTCGCCGATCAGGCGCTCGAAGTACGCCACCTGGCCGTCCGACAGCTTCTTCAGATGGGCGTTCTTCAGCCGCAGCAGCGTCGTAAACACGACTACCGGCGTCGTGCTGGCCGCGCCGTAGTAGCGGTCGCGGATCGTCGCATTGATGCCCGGCTGCGCCTGCTGCTGGATGCGCTCCAGCACGGCGAACAATCGGCCGAGCCGGTAGGGCACGTTGTCTTGCTCCATGTCCAGGTTCTCCTTGAAATGAGCGTGGTGAATCGGAAGCGTGGGATCGGCCCGCCGCTGCTCGCGGTTGAGCCAGGCCTTGAGCACGGCGGCGCGCAGGTAGGTGACATCCCGCTCGGCCTTGCAGCGGATCACGGCCGCATTCAGCAGGCCCGCGGGGTACGGCAAGCCTTCGAGGATGGCGCGCATCCACTCGCCGCCCAGCCGCGGCGGCACGTTGTCCAGCTTGCCCTGCAGCGCCAGGCCCGACAGCAGGCGGAACAGCGATGGCGTGGGCGGGTCGTTGTCGAATCGGCGCACGACGCGCAGGTCGTCGAAGTGCTGCAGGATGCGCGGCGCCAACTCGCCGAACGGCGCCTTGATCCAGAAGCGCACACTGATGCGCGCCGCATTGGGTGCCAGGCCGAGCACGAAGAACTGCACGTCGTGTTCGCTGTGCGGCAACTGGCCGCTTTGGAGAGCATTCAGCAAGGCGGCGACCGTGTTGCGCCCACGGTCCGGCTCGTCCTTGTCCTCGCCGAACAGGTCCGACAGCAGCGTCGGGAATGCGGTCGCACGGTCGGCCCAGAACACGGTGGACGCATCGCCGACCTGCAGGCGGTTCTTCGAGTCCTTGCCCAGCAGGCTGTTCAATGCCGTGGTGTAGGCGAAGGCTGCTCGCTGCCCGATGGGTGCGTTCTCACCCTGGCGCTTGGCTTTACCGTAAGACTCGAAGGCACGCTCGTTGAATGAGACCACGTTGGCCCCCGACGTTTGCGCGTCCCGCACCCCCTTGATGGAAGCGTGCACGCGCTGGATCGGTTGTTCGACCCCGTCCACCAGACAAAGACCGACGGCGTCGTCCGGCGCAGCGGCAGGCATGGCTGCAGCGACCACCGCGGGGCGCTGGCAAACCAGGTCGGCGTCCCGCGCCAGTTGGAAGGTCATCACCGGGTTGGTCTCGCGGATCTCGGGCCAGGCCGGATGCGCTTCCAGCACCGACCAGTCGTTGCGCTCCAGCGCCGCCAGCACCGCGCGCACGCCGGCGTCGCTGCGCGCTGCTTCCGGCAGGGTTTCGATACGCTGGCGGTAGGCCTGCGCCGGCGTCAGTTCGGCTTTGCCTTTGCGCTCGCGGGCCAAGCCGATCACGTAGGCCGCCGTGTCCCACAGCAGGTTGGCCTTGATCCCCGACGTCTTCTTCTCGCCCAGCGGAACGAGGTGGACCTTGGCGCGCAGCTTCTTGCCGACGGGCATGCGCGTATCTTTCAGCTGCAGCACCGTGCCGTCTGGCGCCAACTCGATGACAAACGGAATCTCCTTTTCTTCCAGGCCGAAGGCCGGCAGACGTTGCGCCGGGTCGGGGTCGGCGCAACGGCGGTCGTAGTAGTCGGTCAGCGCCTGCAGGATCATCGCGCCACCCCGCCGGCGCCCACCTCGATGGCACCACGCCGCATCTGCGCCCGGAAGAACACCGGCTGCGGGTCGGACGGGTTAGCGAAATCCATGTCGTGCAGCATCCAGCCCAGGTCGCGGCTGTCGTCGATGGGCGCGGGCTCGGCCGAAATATCGGTCACCAACCGCACCCGTGCCGCAAACTCGCGGCACCCGAGGTAAGGCTGGTTCACGCACTGGCCCGCCAGTGCCCGCCGCTCGAACATGGTGTGGAATTTGGCTTCCGGCGCTGGATCGCTGCGGTCGGCGCACACCTCCATGTCGGCATGCAGGCGATACGCTACGTCGCGCAGGAACAGCGCGGCCCGCTGCACGCGCTCGTCGGGCTCGTCCGCATAGATACCGACGTCGGCGTCGCCTCCTTGCATCGCGCTGACCACGGACGACACGGAGACCTTGCTCTTGACTTCATTGCGCCGCAGGTTGACCCAGCGCACGGGGGCCAGCACCTCGATACGCCGCACATGCCAGCGGATCGACGGCTTCCAGAAGATCGACTCGAACACGGCCCGCGCGGCCGACGGCGTGATCACGTCGTAGGACACGCGTTCGACTTTCATCTCGGGCCGTGTGAAGCAGGCGAAGTCGCCGGTGACTTCTAGGCAGAAGCGTTTCACGGGTTGGTTCTCCTTCAGTGAACGGTGTCAAACATAGAAGTATTCGGGATCGAGCGGAGTGTCGTCGGGCAGCAAGCCCATCCGGTCGTCGTAGCGCACGTCGTCTTGCAGGACGAAGCAACCGGGTAGCACTTCTTGCACATCCTTTTGCTGCTGCCATTGCCCCACTTGCCGTCTGCGTACCGTCACGGTGTAGCGCTGCAACGCGCGCATCAGCCAGCGATCCACTTGGCCCGCCCGCAGCTTGGCGATAAGCGGCGTCGGGTCTGCCACGCCCTCAGTGGTGCTCACATAGGGCACGATGACCTGTACCTGGTCCTCGTCGTCGATCAACTTGAACTTCGCGGCTGCGGAGCGAAAGCTGAAGTCGAAGTCTTTGTTGAACTTCAGCAGACCAACGATACCGTGCGCATCACGGCTGTGGAAAGCGTCGTAAAACTGCGGGAAGTAGCGCTGGAACACGGCCGGCCCGAGCGTATCGCCCATGCCTCCGGAACGGACACTGATGCTGGCTTGCACACCATTGCGCAACTCGGTCAGCACCTTGGGCACCACGCGCACAAACACCACGACGCGCCCCTTGGCACCGCCAGGCAGCAAGCCCTCGCGGTTGCAACGCCCAGCAGCCTGTGCGATCGAATCGAGCCCAGCCAGGGCGCGGAACACCACGGGGAAATCGATGTCCACGCCGGCTTCCACCAACTGCGTGCTGACGACGCGCAGCGGACGCGGATCGGTGCCGGCCCGTCGAGCAGCCAGGCGCTCGCGGATCTCACGGATCACATCGGCCCGATGCTGGCCGCACATGGCAGCCGACAGGTGCAAGGCGCGGTCGCCCGTCGCCGCGTCCAACGCTGCGACGATCTCGGCCGCATCCCTGCGCGTGTTGACGATGGTCAGCACACAGGGCTCGGCCGCCAGTCGCCGAACGAGCACGTCAGTCGGCAGCGGTGTCTGCAGGTCGGAAGGCCATTCGATGCATACACGCTCCAATGCGGTAAATAGCGCAGCCTCGTCGTCGATGATGGGGGTCGCCACAGGCAGGCCCCGCAGACTTTCGCGTGGATCGAAACGCTGACGATCGGTCAACGCCGGCTGCGTGGCCGTGCACAGGAGCAGCGTAACGCCATAGTGCGCCACCAGCACATGCAGTGCATCCAGGATGGGCTGCAGAAAGGAAGGCGGCAGCAGTTGCGCCTCGTCGAGAACGATCACACTGCCAGCCAGACGGTGCAGCTTGCGGGAGCGCGACGTGCGAGCAGCGAACAGCGACTCGAACAACTGGACGTTGGTCGTCACGATCAGCGGCGCATCCCAGTTCTCGCACGCCAGCCGGCTGCGCGGCGTCTCGGCCTTGGGGTCCACATCCGCCTGGCTGTGGTGCTCGATCACCGCATCGGCGCCGAAGATGCCAGCCAGCACGTCGGCAGTCTGCTCGATGATGCTGGTATATGGAATCGCATAGACCACCCGGCGCTGCCCATGCCGCTGCGCATGGGCCAGCGCAAACGCGAGCGACGAAAGGGTCTTGCCCCCGCCGGTTGGCACCGTCAGCGAGAACACGCCGGGAGGCAGCGCGGCCTTGGCGCGGCATTGGGCCAGCACGGTCTGGCGCGCCAGCATCACAGGATCGTGGCCGCGGCCGGCTGCATCCACCTTGCTGGCCATCTGTGCCAAGTGCTGGTCGAGCCGTTCACGGTAGGCAGAAAGCGGCATGAAGCCAGCGCGGCGGTCGCTGCGACCCGCATCCATGAAGCGCTCGGTATCGAGAAAGTCGGCGTCGACCAGGGCCGAGAACAGCATGCGGACCCAGACCGAGAACGCGAGTGGATTGCGGCTGCGCAGCCCGGGAATGGTGGCCGCAGCCGAGCGCAAATCGAAGTCGGTCGGCAGTTTCAGCAGTTCCGGCGCCTCTCGGAGGCATTCGGCCCGGGCCTCGTCGTATTCCCGACGGCTGTCCGGTCCACGGGTGCCGAGCAAACGCGTATCCAGCCCGTTCGTCCAGTCATCCAGCCCGGCATGGTGCCCCGCGATGATGTAGGCGAGCACCCGGGCAAATGCCCGGCCAGCCGGCCCATCGCGTCGCGCAAACGCGTCCAGTGCATGCAACGCACCGGCTGCGGAATGGCTTTTTTCGCTACCGGCGGGCCACTTCCCTTCGATATGGGCATCGACGCCGGTCACGGCACGGATATAGCGATAGAAGCCCGGTCGGAACTTGCCGAGATCGTGCCAACGGCCGGCAATCTGCGCCCATTGCGGACCGAAAGCGGCCGCAAAGCATTCGGCCAGAGCGGCAACGTCGTTGGAATGGTCGACCAGCCAATGCTCGACGATACGTTGCGTGTCCTGCTCCACGCGGATGTGGGCCAACGCAATCTTGGTGTTGTTCACTGCAACCCTTTCACAGACGCCGAGCCCCACGCCCCCTCACCTGGCATTGAAACAACGGCCATCCATCTGCTGTCCATGTACGCGATCCTCGCGCCTCTCAGGCTCACCAAATGACCCTCGCCCCGGCTCTTTCCCTGATCTTTCATCCAGCCTCCCCCATCCTGCGCAGCCCCTCCCGCAATCGCTGCCGCACCTCGTCGGCCAGTTCCTCCGGCCACAGCACCTCCACCTCCGGCACGTGGCGCAGGATGTCCATGACCAGTTCGCGGTCGTCGGTGTACGGCAGATCCAGCAGCCAGTGGCCGTGCGCGTCGTAGCGGCCGCGCTGGTCGCCGTGCCATCGCTCGGCCGCCACCCAGCGCGCGCGTTCCGGCGTGAAGCGCAGCCGCGCCCAGCGAATCTCGTGGCCAGCGAAGACGCCGTAGCCCTTGGCCAGCAGGTCGTCCAGATCGGCGTCGGCCATGTCGTGGGCGACGGCCTCCAGCACCTGCGCGCGCTCGACCGCATCGAGGCTGAAGCGGCGCAGTTGCTCGCGTCGGTGGCACCAGGCGTCCAGGTACCAGTTGTCGCGGTAGTGCACCAAGCGCTGCGGCGAGACCTCGCGCTCCTCGACCCGCCCATGGCTGCGCGCCCGGTAGACGATGCACAGCCGGCGACGCCGCAGCACGGCGTGGGCCGCCGACTGGAAATGCGGCAGTTCCAGCCGGCGCGCGCCCAGCGCCAGCACGCGGATGCGCCGGGCCACGTCCACCGGCGCGCGCAACCCCTTGTCGAGCAGCCGGCCGAGGCGCTGCTGCAGCGCCGCCACCTGCGCGCCCAGCAGGCCACCGGGCTCCAGCTGCGACAGCAGGTGCTGCATGCTCAGCAGCGCGTGGATCTCGTCCTCGCGCAGCGGCACGCCCAGCGTGTAGCCGCTGCCCGCCCTGGCCGCGGCGGCGTCGAGCCGCCAGCCGCCACGCGCGCGGTCGAAGCCGATCGGCATTCCGCAGCGGTCGCGCAGGTAGGCGATGTCGCGCTTGAGCGTCGCCTCCGAAACCTCGAACTCCGCGAGCAATCCCCGCTTGCTCAGCGTCTGCCCCGCGTCCAGCCTGTTCTTGATCTTGTGGTGCCGTTCCGTCTGTGCCATGTGCGTCCACGTCGGTGTGCAACGCGGACCATGGTAGGCGGGCCGCCGCGCCGGCCTGCGGCCCGGAGCGACCGGACGTCGCACGCGCCACCGCGCCGGTCACCGAGGCAACGGGGCGCCACGGCCTCGCCCGCCCGCGTCAATGCCCTGCCGCCGCGCCCAGCGCCGGCCGCGCCGCGGCGCGCTGCGTGCCCGGCACGACCGCGCCGGCGATGGCCGCCGGCACGGCCAGAGGGATGGAACGCGCCGCCCGTCAGTTGCCGGCGGCCAGCCGCTGGTCGATCCAGGCGAAGGCGTTCAGCACGTCGTAGTTGCCGGCATGCCCCTGGTCCCAGTGCAGCGCAAAGTCCACATCGCCGACCTTGGCGTCCGCCTTCAGCGCGCGGCTGAGGTTGTACGCCACGGTGAAGGACGTGTCGCGGTCGCGCGCGCCGACGCGGATGCGCCAGTGCTTCGTGATGCCGTCGGTCTTGCCGACGTAGGGCAGCGCATTGATCATCTTGTACTGGTTCAGCAGGAAGGCCTGCTGCGGGTTGGCGGCCCAGGTGTAGCCGCTCTTCGCCAGGCCGACGTCGCTTTGCGTGGCGTTGACGGCGTCGCCCCCGTTGTTGTTGTTCCAGGCGTATTCGGTGAAGTTGGAATAGACCTGGGCCGCGGTGCCGAACAGGTTGGACTCGCCGCCGCTGTAGTTGCCGTAGATGACGGCGCCGGCCTGGGTGGTGTCGGCCGTGGCGGTCGTCGCGAGGGCGGGGGTCTGGCCGACCTGGTCGAATGCCGGCACGGCCTTGAGCCGGGCCTGCTTGGCGACGAACTTCAGGTAGTTCGACATGTCGAAGTGCGTGACCGTGCCGCTCGCGTCCACGTCGATGAAGTCGTTCTGGTAGTACAGGGTCCCGCTGCCGCCGGCCACGCCGTTGGCGGCGGCCGTCCCGTAGGCGTTGTAGGCGACGATGCTCTTGCCGGACTGGACGTACGCGCTGGCGGCCTTCTTGAACTCGGTCTGCAGGGCCGCCAGCATGTTGTCGGCGGTCAGCGCCGTGCCGTCCTCGTTCTTCAGGCCCAGGCCGGCCTGGTAGGCGACGAACTGGTTCATCAGCGCGGCGCTGCCGGCGGGGTCGGGGTTCGAGGCGCGGACGAGCTCGTTGCCGCTCGCATCGACGATCAGCCCGGCCTTCTGGTCCGCCGAGACCAGCGCGCGCGTCCCCAGCACGTTGAACATCCATTCGTAGGCCAGGTCGGCGCTGCCCATGTCCTGGATCGGGCAGTAGGCGACGATGGCGAACACGCTGTCGCTGATCGAGCTCTTGCCGTTGGCGTCGATGCCGGCCGCGCCGACGGCTTGCAGGTAGGAGAAGTAGTCCGCGCTGTCGCCCGCGGCGCCGAGCTGCGTGCTCTGCGCGCCCCCGCCGCTGGTGCCGTTCACCACGATGCGGCTGGCGTTGCCCGGCATGAGGTTGTCGTTCAGGCGCAGGTAGCGCACGGCGGCCTTGGCGTCGACGATGGCGGCCGGCGCCTTGCCCTGGTAGATGCCGTCGTCGTAGACGCCGGCGGGGGCGGTGGCGCCGCGGCTGCGCGAGGCCATGTTGATGTACACGAAGCCGCGGGCGAGCGCGGCGCCTCTCTTGTCGGTATCGCTGGTGCTGACGTAGGTGCCGCCGTTGACGATGTCGGCGCCGGCGTAGTTGGCGTTGGTGATCGGGGCCGAGCCATCCCAGCCGCCCTTGCCGCCCTGGTAGCTGGCCAGCCAGCCGGCGTTGTTGACGTTCAGCAAGATGGCGTTGTCCTGCCTGGCCGCGTCCACCTCGCGCACGAAGATGTTCATGTTCTGGTAGCCGCAGGCCTGGTTGTCCACCGCGCCGGCGGACTGCGTGGGCGCCAGCCGCATCGGCTTGCCGACGTAGCACACCTCCCGGTACCAGCGCACCGGCGTGCTCACGCCGTCGAGCGTGACCGTGATCGTCGTGTACTTGGTCTTGTCGAAGGCCAGCGCGCTGTCGTAGACGCCTGGACTGTCGCCGTCGCCGCCGCCGCAGGCGGTCATGAGGCCGGCGGCCGAGATCGCGGCGATGGAGGCCGCAAGTGCGCGCGGCTTGAATTGGGAATGCATGGAAGTCTCCTGGGCCCGTGGGGCTGGTTGATGGAATCGTGGTTTTTCCGGAGCCGGCGCACGGCGTGTCACGCCGCGGGCTCGGCGTCCCAGGCCAGCGGCTGGCTGTCCTGGCCGGCGACCGAATACAGCGCCTTGGTGTTGCGCGTCTTCTGGAAGTCTTCGAGGCTTTCGCCGCGCATCGCGGCGTAGATGTGCAGGTTCGACACGCCGACCACCGCGCCCAGCTTCTCCAGCAGGAAGAAGATGACGCCGTGTTGGATCAGGCCGCGCCAGTTGCGCGCGCGCACCAGGCGCCGCTCCTCGTCGGCCAGGCCGGCCGCGCGCATGGCGCCGTCCTCGTCGGCCAGGAAGCGCGCGCGCTGCGCCGGGTCGATCAGCCCGTGCAGGAAGTGGTTGAGCCGGTAGCCCTGCACGCTGCGCGCCAGCGTGAACGGGTAGGTGCCCGCCAGCGCCTCGGCGCCGGCCAGCTGCTCGGCCACGCGGCGGCGGTGGCGCTCGGCCGCGCCGGCCGGCATCTCCTGCTGCACCGGCTCGTAGATCGCGGTGGCGATGCCGGTCATCGACGGCAGGTAGTAGCTGCGGTGCAGGCACCGCACCTGGCCGGCCAGCGCGCCGCGCATGACCAGCCACATGATGACCTCGGCGCCCTCCATGCCGCCCAGCGCGGCGTACTCGGCATGGGTGATGCCGGCCAGCGCCTCGGGATCGCGCTCGAACAGGTCCAGGAAGTGCGCGTCCCACTCGGGGTTGTTGAAGCCGGCGCGCTCGCCGTGCACCTGGTGCGACAGGCCGCCGGTGGCGACGATGGCGACCCGCAGGTCCTCGGGCCAGCTCTCGATGGCGCGGCGCAGCGCCTGGCCGAGCCGCCAGCAGCGGCGCGCGGTCGGGATCGGGAACTGCAGCACGCCGACCTGCAGTGGCACCAGCCGCACCGGCCAGGCCGGGTCGTCGCAGTCCCCGCGCGCTTCGCGCTGCGGTGCCGAGCTCCTCGGGTCGGCCCGGCGGTGCCCGTGCGGGCACATCACCGACAGCGGCGAGAAGATGCCGTGGTCCAGCGCCCTGTGCTGGAAGAACGCCATGTCGAACTCCTCGGCCATCAGGCTGTGGCCGATGTGCGCGGCCAGCGCCGGATGGCCGGCGATCGGCGGCAGGTCGCGCGCGCCGCCGCCCTCGTCGGCCACGCTCCAGGCCTCGCCGATGCCGAGCGCGAAGGCCGAGTAATGGTCGAAGAAGAACGAGGTGACGTGGTCGTTGTAGACCATCAGCAGCACGTCGGGCCGCTGCGCGGCGATCCAGTCCTGCACCGGGGCGAAGGCGTCGAAGATCGGCGCCCAGTCCGGGTCGTGGCGCTTGCCGCGGTCGAAGGCGAAGCCGATGGTGGGGGTGTGCGATGCGGCGATGCCGCCGATGATCTGGGCCATGGATGTGCGGGACCGTTGAGGTGGGTCAAGGACGACGGGACGCACTGTAGGCAGCGCTGCCGGCGCGGAGAAGATGGCGGAATCGGAGGCGCGATAGCCGCTGGTTATCATGGTTTTCCATGGGGACGATCAAGCTCGCGGCGCTGCAGGCGCTGCTCGCCGCCACCGACGAGGGCAGCCTGCGCGGGGCCGCGCGCAGGCTCGGCGTGTCGCAGCCGGCCGTGACCAAGGCCGTGCGCGAGCTGGAGCGCGCGGTGGGCGCGCCGGTGCTGCAGCGCTCGACGGCCGGCGTGTTCCCGACGGCGCAGGGCAAGGTGCTGCTGGAGCACGGCCGGCGCGCGCTGCGCGAGCTGGACGACGCGCAGTCGCAGATCGACCAGCTGGGCGGCCGCATGCTCGGCACGCTGTCCGTCAGCGCCGTGCCGCTGGCGGTGCTGCTGCTGATCCCCGAGACCATGCGCACCTTCGGCCGCGACTATCCGGACATCCAACTGCAGGTGCGCGAGGAGCTGTACGTGGCGCAGCTGACACAGCTGCGCGCGGGCGAGGTGGACGTGATCGTGGGCCCGGTGCCGGCCAGCCTGCCGGCGGGCGAGTTCGAGGTCGAGGCGCTGATGCCGATCGAGATGGCGGTGGTCGTCGGCAAGGGCAACCCGCTGGCGCGCACGCGCTCGCTGCGCCAGCTCGCGCAGGCGCGCTGGGTGTTCACCAGCCTGACCGGCAAGTCGGGCTACGCGCGCCAGCTGTTCGAGCTGCACGGGCTGGTGCCGCCCTCGCCGGCGGCGGTGGTCAATTCCACGCTGACGCTGCTGGCGCTGCTGACGCAGGGCGACTACGTGGGGCTGATGCCGATGCCGATCGCGCAGCACCCGCTGGCCGCGCAGTTCATGGCCGTGGTGCCGATCCGCGAGGGCCACCTGCCGCTGGCACTGGGCGCGATCGTGCGCCGCGGCGCACTGCTCAAGCCGGCGCTGCGGCACTTCGTGGCGCACCTGCACCGGGCGGCGGCGCAGGTGCGCCGCAGCTGATCAGCCGGGCGGCACGGCGGACGCGCCGCCCGAGCGAACGGGGATCACCCCACCGCAGGCGCCCGGTCACGGCCGGGCGCCCCCCGCCTGCATGCCCGCGACGATGAAGCGGATCAGGTAGTCGGCCTTGTGTTCCAGGTCGCCCGTATGGGTCTGGCCCTCGGAGATGCGCTCGATGCGGCGGTCGAACACGCTCATCACCAGGGCGCCCACGGCGTACAGGTAGGCCCAGTGCGCATAGTGGGGATCCTGCTGCGGCAGCGCCTTGCGGATCGCCCGGATGAACTCGACGGCGAAGGGGTCGAAATAGTCGGCCACGATGCCGCGCTCGGCCTCGCGCGGGTCCGACGCTTCCCGTGCCACCAGCTTGGCGTAGGCCATGCCCGCTTCGCCGCGCTGGGCCTGCAGCACCGGCAGCACGAAAGCGCGCACGATGTGCTCCAGCGGATCGGCGCCCGGCGCCATCGGCGCATGCAGCGCCGCCAGGCGCGCGTCCAGCAGCGCCTTGAAGCGGACGAACAGGGCGCGATACAGGTTCTGCTTGGTCTCGAAGTGGTAGACGATCAGCGGCAGGCCGACGCCGGCCTGCGCGGCGATGTCGCGCATGGACACGCCGTCGTACCCGCCCTTGGCGAACAGCGCCTCTGCCGCATCCAGGATCCGGTCGCGCTTGCTCAGGGTGGCCTCGTTCCGGGCAGGGGCTGTGCGCTTTGACAAGGGCTTGTCGGGCATGCATCTCCTTCATGAAGCCCCGGAATTCTAGGGAGCCGGCGTCCGGCCCCTCGCCACGCGGGTTTCCCCTAGAAAACAGAAAACTGACTGCTCGTACAGTCCGTTCTTCCCGAAACTGACTGATCGATCGTGCAGTGCCCTCCCCACAGCGGCATGCACCAGGAGACAACCACCATGCCCCCCTCCCCATCCACGTTGAAATGGCGCGTGCTGACCGGCTACTTCCTGAGCTACATGTTCGATGCGGTGGACATCATCATCCTCGCGATCGCCATGCCGGCCATCACGGCATCCCTGCAGATCGGCCCGGCGCAGGCCGGGCTGCTGGTCACGGCCACGCTGCTCGGCGTGGGCCTGAGCGGCCTGGTCATGGGCCCGCTGGCCGACCGGTGGGGCCGCCGCGCCGTGCTGCTGCTGTCGCTGGCGGGCTTCGGCGTGCTCACGATGGCCATCGCCGCCGCCACCGACTGGCGCCAGGTGCTGGTGCTGCGCTTTCTCTCCGGGCTGGGCCTGGGCAGCGTCTGGGGCATCGCCGCCGCGCATGTGAACGAGACCTGGCCGGTCCACCAGCGCGCGCGGGCCACGTCCTTCGTGCTCAGTTCGTTCTCGATCGGCGCGGCCGTGGCGTCGGCCGCGGCGGCCTACGTGCTGCCCACGCATGGCTGGCGCGTGCTGTTCTTCGTCTGCGGCGCCGCAGTCGTGATCGCCATGGCCTACGTCTGGCTGCGCGTGCCCGAGTCCGAGGCCTGGCAGGCCGAGCAGCAGCGCAAGCGCAGCGGCCAGCAGCAGGCCGCGGGAAGCCAGGGCATCGCCTCGCTGTTCTCCCCGGCCCTGCTGCGCGTGACGCTGCTGGGCACGCTGACCTCGGCGCTGGCGCTGGCCGCTTACTGGGGCGCGAGCACCTGGCTGCCGACCTTCCTGGTGAAGGAGCGCGGGCTGGACATGGGCACCATGGCGCGCTTCCTGATCTTGCTCAACATCGGCATGTTCGTCGGCTACAACGCCTTCGGCTACATCGCCGACCGCATCGGCAAGAAGAAGGCCCTGATCCTGTCGCTGGTCTGCTCCGGCCTGCTGCTGCCGCTCTACGTGCAGGCCACCGACCACACGCTCCTGCTGCTCCTCGGCCCGGTGTACGCCTTCTTCATGTCGTTCGCAGGGCTGATGGGCTCGTATTTCGCGGAACTGTTCCCCACCCAGGTACGGGCCACGGGAACGGGCTTCTGCTTCAACGTGGGACGCGGCTTCTCCGCGTTCGCGCCGCTGCTGCTGGGCTCGATGTCCAGCGCCTTCGGCTTCGGCCCGAGCATCGCCGTGTGCGGCGGCGTAGTCTTGGCTGCCGCGCTCGTGGTGGCGATGCTGCCACCCGGCGAAGCCGTGCCCCCGGAAGAAGCCGTTGCCGCGCACTGAACACGGCCGGTTCTGTTCCCTCCCCCCAATGAAAAGGAGTCCCCGCCATGCCCCGCAAATTCGTCGATCTGTCGATCTACCTTGAAAACGACGTGATCTCGGACCCGCCGCCCTTCGCGCCCAAGATCCAGTACTTCACCCACGAGACCACGGTCGAGCAGATCGCGCCGTTCTTCCCCGGCCTGAAGAAGGAAGACCTGCCCGACGGCGAAGGCTGGGCCGTGGAGCAGATCAACCTGTCCACCCACAACGGCACGCACCTGGACGCGCCCTTTCACTTCCACAGCACCATGGACAAGGCGCTGGGCGAGAAAAAGCGCGCCTGGACCATCGACGAGGTGCCGCTGGAGTGGTGCTTCCAGCCCGGCGTGAAGCTGGACTTCCGCCACTTCGCCGACGGCTACGTGGTGACCGCCGCCGACGTGCAGGCCGAGCTCGCGCGCATCGGCCACACGCTGCAGCCGCTGGAGATCGTGGTGGTCAACACGCGCGCCGGCAGCCGCTACGGCCACGACGATTTCGTCTCCACCGGCTGCGGCATGGGCTACGGGGCCACCATGTACCTGCTCGAGCGCGGCGTGCGCCTGACCGGCACCGACGCCTGGAGCTGGGACGCCCCGTTCGTGCACACCGCCGAGAAGTACGCCGCCACGCACGACGCCGGCCTGATCTGGGAGGGCCACAAGGCCGGGCGCGACATCGGCTACTGCCACCTGGAGAAGCTGCACAACCTGGAGGCGCTGCCGCCCGACGGCTTCTTCATCAGCTGCTTTCCGCACAAGATCCGCAACGCCTCGGCCGGCTGGACGCGCGCCGTGGCCATCTTCGACGACGCCTTGATGGCCGCGCGCTGAGCGCGGGCGCGTCGGCAGCGCCTGCTTCGTCCCCCCTTCATCCCCCTCTTCAGGACTATCCATCCATGAGCAAGACCATCATCAGCTGCGCCATCACCGGCTCCGTGCACACGCCCACGATGTCGCCGTACCTGCCCTGCACCCCCGAGGAGATCGCCGAGCAGAGCATCGCCGCGGCCAAGGCGGGCGCCGCCATCATCCACCTGCACGCGCGCAACCCGGCGGACGGCAGCCCCTCGCCCGCGGCCGAGGTGTACATGCAGTTCCTGCCGCGCATCGCCGAGCAGACCGACGCGGTGCTCAACATCACCACCGGCGGCAGCGTGGCCATGACGCTGGACCAGCGGCTCGAAGGCGCCCTGCGGGCCTCCTCGGAGATGGCCTCGCTGAACATGGGCTCGATCAACTTCGCCATGTTCCGCATGGCCGACAAGCCGCGCCAGTGGAAGCACGACTGGGAGGTGCCGTACCTGAAGTCCACCGAGGACGGCATCTTTCGCAACACCTTCCGCGACATCCGCTACATCCTGGAGACGCTGGGCCAGACGCACGGCACCAAGTTCGAGTTCGAGTGCTACGACATCGGCCACCTGTACAACCTGGCCTACTTCGTGGAGATCGGCCTGGTCAAGCCGCCGTTCCTGATCCAGTCGGTGTTCGGCGTGATGGGCGGCATCGGCGCCGACCCGGAGAACGTGCTGCTGATGAAGCAGACGGCCGACCGGCTGTTCGGCAAGGACTACGTCTGGTCGCTGTTCGCCGCCGGCCGCCAGCAGATGCCCTTCGTGACCATGGGCGCGGTGATGGGCGCCAACGTGCGCGTGGGCCTGGAGGACAACCTGTACATGGGCCGCGGCCAGCTCGCCACCTCCAACGCCGAGCAGGTGGCCAAGATCGGCCGCATCCTGACCGAGCTGGGCCTGGACATCGCCACCCCAGACGAGGCGCGACAGATCCTGCAGCTCAAGGGCCGTGCCAACGTCGCGTTCTGAACCACAGGCCCTGGAGGCAGCCGCCAGCGCTGATGTTCCAGCTGTGGCCGACGTTGAAAACAAGCGAACTCCCCAAGAGGCAAGGCCATGATTCAAACCATTCAAGGCAAGGTGGCCCTCGTCACGGGCTCGACCAGCGGCATCGGGCTGGCCGTGGCCCGGCAATTGGCCCAGGCGGGCGCCGGCGTGGTGCTCAACGGCTTGGGCGATGCCGCCCAGATCGAGCGGCTGCGCGCCTCGCTGGCCGAGGAATACGGCGTGCCCGTGCGCTACAGCGGCGCCGACATGTCGCGGCCCGAGCAGATCGCCGAGATGGTGGCCACCGCCGAGCGCGAACTCGGCGCGGTGGACATCCTGGTCAACAACGCCGGCATCCAGCACGTGGCGCCGGTGGACGAGTTCCCGCAGGCCAAGTGGGAGCAGATCCTGGCCATCAACCTGTCGTCCAACTTCCACGCCATCCGCGCCGCGCTGCCGGGCATGAAGTCGCGCGGCTGGGGCCGCATCGTCAACATCGCCTCGGCGCACGGCCTGGTCGCCTCGCCGTTCAAGTCGGCCTACGTGGCGGCCAAGCACGGCGTGGTGGGCTTGACCAAGACCGTGGCCCTGGAAGTCGCCGAGTCCGCGATCACCTGCAACGCCATCTGCCCCGGCTACGTGAAGACCCCGCTGGTCGAAGGCCAGGTCCGCGACCAGGCCAAGGCCCACGGCCTGAGCGAGGAGCGCGTGGTGCGCGAAGTCATCCTGGCCTCGCAGCCCAACAAGCGCTTCGTCGAAGCGCAGGCCATCGGCGACATCGTGCTGTTCCTGTGCTCGCCCGCGGCCGATGCCATCACCGGCATCGCGCTGCCGGTCGAAGGCGGCTGGACCGCGCGCTGACCAGGAGCCCGCCATGGCCCGCACGCCCCGCGCCCCCACCATCCCCTTCGAGCACCGCGACCGCGGCAAGCTCGTCGCCGCCGAGGCGGCCGTGCGCCTGATCCGCCCCGGCGACACGCTCGCCACCGGCGGCTTCGTCGGCATCGGCTTCCCCGAAGCGGTGGCGGCGGCCCTGGAAGCGCTGTACCTCGACCCGGACGTGCCCGCGGACGAGAAGCCGGCGGACCTGACGCTCATGTACGCAGCCGGCCAAGGCGACGGAAAGGCGTGCGGGCTGAACCGGCTGGGCCATGCCGGCCTGGTCCGGCGCGCCATCGGCGGCCACTGGGGACTGGTGCCCAGGCTGCAGAAGCTGGCGCTGGACAACGCGATCGAGGCCTACAACCTGCCGCAGGGCGTGATCACGCACCTGTTCCGCGACATCGCCGCCGGCAAGCCCGGGCACCTGAGCCGCATCGGCCTGGGCACCTTCGTCGACCCGCGCCACGGCGGCGGCAAGCTCAACGCGCGCACCACCGAGGACCTGGTGGAG
This sequence comes from Pseudorhodoferax sp., assembly GCF_047601025.1. Classification (NCBI taxonomy): domain Bacteria; kingdom Pseudomonadati; phylum Pseudomonadota; class Betaproteobacteria; order Burkholderiales; family Comamonadaceae; genus Pseudorhodoferax; species Pseudorhodoferax sp. The sequence continues at coordinate 2,212,065 of NZ_JASGJZ010000001.1, read as the reverse complement.
CTGATGCAGCTGCGCGGCCAGGAATACCTGTTCTACCCGGCGCTGCCCATCGACGTGGCCATCGTGCGCGGCACCACGGCCGACCCCGAGGGCAACATCACCATGGAGCGCGAGGCGCTGACGCTGGAGATGCTGTCCATCGCCATGGCCGCGCGCAACAGCGGCGGGCTGGTGATCGCGCAGGTCGAACGGCTGGCCGCGCGCAGCTCGCTCAACCCGCGGCAGGTGAAGATCCCCGGCATCCTGGTCGACTGCGTGGTGCTGGCGCCGCCCGAGCAGCACCGCCAGACCTTCGGGACCACCTACAGCGCCGCCTACGCCGGCGAGCTGCGCGTGCCGGACGACACGGCGCAGCCGATGCCGCTGGACCTGCGCAAGGTGATCGCCCGCCGCGCCGCCATGGAGCTGCGTGCCGGCAGCGTGGTCAACCTGGGCATCGGCATGCCCGAGGGCGTGGCGGCGGTGGCGGCCGAGGAGAAGATCGCCGAGCTGTTCACCCTGACGGCCGAGCCCGGCGTGATCGGCGGCATCCCGGCCGGCGGCCTGGACTTCGGTGCCGCCCTGAACGCCCAGGCCATCATCGACCAGCCCTACCAGTTCGACTTCTACGACGGCGGCGGACTGGACGTGGCGGTGCTCGGCCTGGCGCAGGCCGACGCCGAGGGCAATGTCAACGTCTCCAAGTTCGGGCCGCGCCTGGCCGGCGCAGGCGGCTTCATCAACATCAGCCAGAGCGCCAAGAAGGTGGTCTACACCGGCACCTTCCTCACCGGGGCCTGCGAGATCGACGTGACGCCCGAAGGACTGTGCATCCGCCGTGATGCGCGGGCGCGAAAGTTCGTGTCGGAAGTGGAGCACCGCACTTTCTCGGGCCGGCATGCCGCCGCGCAGGGCAAGGAGGTGCTGTACGTGACCGAGCGCTGCGTGCTGGAGCTGCGCGCCGACGGCCTGGTGCTGACCGAGATCGCGCCCGGGGTCGACCTGGAGCGTGACGTGCTGGCCCACATGGCCTTTCGCCCGCGCATCGAGGGGCCCAGGCTGATGGATGCGCGCATCTTCCGCGACGCGCCGATGGAGCTGCGCAAGCGCCTGGTGGGCCTGCCGTTCGAGGCGCGCTTCGCCTATGACGCCGCGAAGAACGTGCTGTACCTGAACTTCGAGCGCCTGGAGATCAAGACCGCGCAGAGCGTGGACGCCATCGGCGCGAAGGTCGCCCAGCTCTGCGAGCCGCTGCTCGCCCAGGGCCGGCGCGTGCAGGCCGTCGTCAACTACGAGGGCTTCGAGCTCGAGCGCGACCTGGAGGACCGCTACGCCGAGATGGTGCGCGAGTGCGTGCAGCGCTACTACGCCGGCGTCACCCGCTTCACCACCAGCGCCTTCATGCGCGCCAAGCTCGGCCAGGCCCTGGCGCGCCGCAGGCTCGCGCCCCATATCTTCGAGAGCCAGGAGGAGGCCCTGGACACGCTGGCCACGCTGCGGTCCGCAGGGGCCGGCGGCGCGGCCGACGGGCCGGGCACCGGACGCTGAACGGGACCGCGCCGGGCGCCGGCGCCGCCCGCAGGCACAGGTCAGCCGGCCAGGTCCGGCCGCTCCACCAGCGTGCTCAGCGGCAGCCGCGAGATCTCTTGCAGCAGCGCCGCGAGCTGCCGCCCCGCCGCTTCCACGACCAGGCGGCCCTTCTCGGCCGTGGCCGCCGCGGCGTTGCCGGCCGCGCCCTTCGGGTTGTAGTCCTGCATGTGCCAGCCGAGCTTGGCGCTGCGGCCGTTGCCGAGGATGGGGTAGGCCGCGGCGCGGTCGCGCGAGGTCGAGTGGAAGTCGCGCGCGGCCTGCATGCGCACCAGCTGCGGCTGCAGCGCCAGCATCATCGAGGTCTCGATGTCGCCGCCGTGCACGCCGAAGCGGTGCTCCTCGGGCGGGAACAGCGCGTCGACCGCCTCGCCCAGCGGCAGGCCGTACCAGCTCGCGCCGTAGACGATCAGGCCGCAGCGCCCACGCAGCTCGCGCGCGACGAGGTCCATGGCCGAGACCTGGCCGCCGTGGCCGTTGAACAGCAGCAGCTTGCGCACGCCGGCGCGGGCCACGCCCTCGCCGATCTCGGTCCACAGCCGCAGCAGCGTCTCGGGCGACAGGCTCAGCGTGCCCGGAAAGCCGGTGTGCTCGGCGCTCGCGCCCACGGCCTGCGTGGGCAGGAACAGCACCGGCAGCTGTTCCGGCAGGTGCGGCAGCGCGGCGGCGACCACGCCGTCGACCAGCGCCGCGTCCACGCACAGCGGCAGGTGCGGGCCGTGCTGCTCGGTGGCGGCCACGGGCAGCACCGCCACGGTGGCGGCCGGGTCGATGCCCAGGAAGTCGCGCGTGCCCAGTTCGGACCAGAAGCGGGAGGGAAGAGCCATGCGGGCATCTTACGGGCGCGCCCGGGCAGGCCGCGGGGACGGCTAACATGCCGCCCTTCCCCCGCCCGCCGTATGCCGTCTTCTCCCCCTGCCGCGCCGCCGCGCACCCCGGGCCCCTGGGCCGTGGCGCTGGCCGGCGCCGTCTCGCTGGCCGTGGCCATGGGCATCGGCCGCTTCGCGTTCACGCCGCTGCTGCCGCTGATGCTGCACGACGGCCTGCTCGACCTGCCCGGCGCGAGCTGGCTGGCCAGCGCCAACTACCTGGGCTATCTGCTCGGCGCGCTGCTGTGCACGCTGCAGCCCTGGCTGTGGGCGCGCATCGGCCACCCGCCGCCGCCCGACCCGGCCGCGATGGCGCGCGGCGGGCTCGTCGCCACCGCGCTGCTGGCCGTGGCGATGGCGCTGCCCTGGCCGGCCGCCTGGCCGGTGCTGCGCTTCGCCGCGGGCGTGGCCAGCGCCGTGGTGTTCGTCTACATCTCGGGCTGGTGCCTGGTGCAGTTGGCGCGGCGCGACCGCGCGGCGCTGGGCGGCACCATGTACACCGGGCCGGGCCTGGGCATCGCCGGCAGCGGGCTGGTGACGGGCGCGGTGCAGTCCGCCGGCGGCGGCGCGGCCGTCGGCTGGGGCGTGTTCGGCGTGCTGGCGGCGCTGCTGGCGGCCACGGTCTGGCGCACGCTGCAGCACGGCACGCTGGCCGCGCCGCCCTCGGCCGCCGCCGCGCCGGGCGCCGCCGGGGCCGCGGCACCGCCGGCCGGCCGCGGCGAGGTCGCGCTGCTGGCCGGGGGCTACGGCTGCGCCGGCTTCGGCTACATCATCACGGCGACCTTCCTGCCGGTGATCGCACGCGCGGCGCTGCCGGCTTCGCCCTGGCTCGACCTGTTCTGGCCGATCTTCGGCATCGGCGTGATCGTGGGCGCGCTGGCCACCACGCGCGTCTCGCTGGCCGGCGACATGCGGCACCGGCTGGCCGCCTGCCACGTGGTGCAGGCGGTGGGCGTGGCCGCCAGCCTGGTCAGCCCGACGACGGCGGGCTTCGTGGTCGGCAGCGCGCTGCTGGGTTTGCCGTTCACGGCCATCACCTATTTCGCGATGCAGGAGGTGCGGCGCCTGCGCCCGGCCAGCGCCGCCAGCACCATGGGGCTGCTGACGGCGCTGTACGGCATCGGCCAGGTGCTGGGGCCGCCGGTGGCGGCGCTGCTGATCCGCTGGTCCGGCTCGGCCGACCGCGGCTTCACGCTGGCGCTGCTGGCGGCGGCGGCCACGCTGCTGCTGGGTGCGGCGCTGTACCTGCAGGCCGCGCGGCGCCATCCGAAAGCCATCCGCCGCTGAAGCCGGCCGCTTCCGCCAGGCTGCCGGCGCCCGTGTAGACGGCTTCCTTCGGGTACGCACACGGCGGGCGCGTGCGGCCCGTCCAGGGCGCGCCGGCCCGCAGCCCGACTGGCCGACGTTACTCATCGCCGCCACCTCCCGGGCCAAACGCACCCATGCGCGCCATGCACGCCCTCCTCTCTAACATCGCGCCATGCACTACACCGTCGCCGTGCGCACGCTGTGCGAGTTCACGGCCAAGGCCGGCGACCTGGACCTGCGCTTCACCCCCGCGCCCACGGCGCTCGAAGGCATGGCCGGCCATGCGCTGGTGCGCGGCCGCCGCGCGGCCGGCTACGAGGCCGAGGTGGCGCTGCAGGGCACACACGGCGATCTGCTGGTGCGCGGCCGGGCCGACGGCTTCGACGCCGCGCGCGGGCGGCTGGAAGAGATCAAGACCCACCGCGGCGACCTGGCGCGCCAGCCGGCGCCGCAGCGCACGCTGCACTGGGCGCAGCTGAAGGTCTACGGCGCGCTGCTGTGCCGCGCGCGCGGCCTGCTGGCGCTGACGCTGGCGCTGGTGTACTTCGAGCTGGAGAGCGAGCGCGAAACGGTGTTCGAGGAGCGGCACGAGGCGGCGGCCCTGGAGGCCTTCTTCGCGGCGCACTGCGACCGCTTCGCCGCCTGGGCGCGGCAGGAGCAGGCGCACCGCGCGGCGCGCGACGCGGCGCTGGCCGCGCTGGCCTTCCCGCACCCGGAATTCCGCCCCGGGCAGCGCGCGCTGGCCGAGGGCGTGTACCGCGCGGCCGTGCGCGGGCGCGTGCTGCTGGCCCAGGCGCCGACCGGCATCGGCAAGACTGTGGGCACGCTGTTCCCGCAGCTCAAGGCCATGCCGGCCGCGCGCATCGACAAGCTGTTCTACCTGGCGGCCAAGACCCCGGGCCGCCAGCTCGCGCTGGACGCGCTGGCGCGCATCGCCCCCGGCGGCCAGCCGCTGCGCGTGCTGGAACTGACCGCGCGCGAGAAGGCCTGCGAGCACCCGGACAAAGCCTGCCACGGCGATGCCTGCCCGCTGGCGCGCGGCTTCTACGACCGGCTGCCGGCCGCGCGCGCCGCTGCGCTGGCCGCCGGCCCGCTGGCCCGCGCGCCGCTGCGCGCCGTGGCGCTGGACCACCAGGTCTGCCCCTACTACCTGGCGCAGGAACTGGCCCGCTGGGCCGACGTGGTGGTCGGCGACTACAACTACTGGTTCGACGGCAGCGCCCTGCTGCACGCACTGGCGCAGCAGGACGCATGGCGCGCGGCGCTGCTGGTGGACGAGGCCCACAACCTGCCCGAGCGCGGCCGCGCGATGTACTCGGCCGCGCTGCGCCGCGCCGAGCTCGGCGCGCTGCGGCGCCAGGCGCCGGCGGTACTGAAGCGGCCGCTCGACCGGCTGGACCGGCGCTGGCGCGCGCTGCTGGCCGAGGACACGCGCGCCTACACCACGCGCGACGCGCTACCGGCCACCTTCGTCGCCGCGCTGCAGGACGCGGCCGGCGCGCTCGGCGCCTACTTCGCCGAGGCCGCGCCGGCCGCGCCCCATGCACTGGACGGCGCGCTGCAGCAGTTCTGGTTCGCGGCGCTGCAATTCCTGCGGCTGGTGCAGAGCTTCGGCCCGCATTCGCTGGTCGACCTCGCGCGGCTGCCGGGACCGGCGCGCGGCGACGCGCTGCTGGGCATCCGCAACCTGATCCCGGCGCCGTTCCTCGGGCCGCGCCTGGCCGCGGCCTGCACCGCCACGCTGTTCTCGGCCACGCTGACGCCGCCGGCCTACTACCGCGACATGCTGGGCCTGCCGGAGGACACCCCCTTCCTCGACATCCCCTCGCCCTATGCCGATGGCCAGCTGGAGGTGCGCTTGGCCACCCACATCTCCACCCGCTTCGCCGCGCGCGAGGCCTCGGCCGGGCCGATCGCAGCGCTGATCGCCCGGCAATACCAGGCCGCGCCCGGCAACTACCTAGCGTTCTTCAGCAGCCACGACTACCTGGCCCTGGTGGCCGAGCGCTTCGCCGCCGACCACCCCAGCATCGCGCACTGGCGCCAGGCGCGCCGCATGGACGAAGCCGAGCGCCAGGCCTTCCTCGACCGCTTCGCGCCCGGCGGGCGCGGCATCGGCTTCGCGGTGCTGGGCGGCAGCTTCGGCGAGGGCATCGACCTGCCGGGCGACCGGCTGGTCGGCGCCTTCATCGCCACGCTGGGCCTGCCCCAGGTCAACCCGCTGAACGAGGCCATGCGCGCCCGCATGGACCAGGCCTTCGGCGCCGGCCACGACTACGCCTATCTGTACCCGGGCCTGCGCAAGGTCGTGCAGGCCGGTGGCCGCGTCATCCGTACGCCGGCCGACCGCGGCGTGCTGGTGCTGATCGACGAGCGCTACCGCCGCCCCGGCATCCGCCAATTGTTACCGGCGTGGTGGCTGCTGCGCTGACGTTCACTGCGCGATGCAAATCGGCGCATGGATTTGCTCAAATTATTAAACCATTGATTTGATTCGATATTTTTCCGATCGAATCGCCTGTCGGAGGATCTGACAGGTGCTGTTTACCGTCGATCATGGCCTCATGCGAGACCATTGAATGTATTCAATATTTCCAATCAGGCACACAACCTGCTGTATGTATCAGGTCGCCACACAGTGCGACACAAGACTGAAACAAACCGCACGCGTATACAGAGGAATCGACCATGAGCATCGCCTTCCGCAAATCCTTCGCCGCACTGGGCGTGGCCGCCACCATGGCCCTGGCCGCCGGCAGCGCCTCCGCCGCTGCCATCACGAACTGGGAATACCAGGTCAGCAGCATCTTCACGGCTGCCACCTTCACGAACGGCACGGGCAGCCATCCCGTGACGGCCTCCTCCATCACCTGGGGCGGCAACGGCGCCTCCAACCGCAGCGGCATCGGCATCGAAGACAGCCCGAAGAGCGGCACCATCGTGACCGACGGCGGCGCGGAAGATGCCAATACCTATACGCACACCAACAACCCGATCAGCTCGGCCTACGCCACGCTGAGGACCGCCACGATCCAGGCCACGCTGCTGCTGCGCCCCGAGGGCAGCTCCGACCCGTTCCAGTCGTTCGACACCACCTACACCATCCGCTTCGCCGAGACCCCCAACCAGACGCCTTGCGCCGCCGCCAGCGTGACCCCCTGCGCCGACATCTGGGTCATCGAAGGCTCGCTGAACAAGAGCTTCACGATCGACAACTACCAGTACTTCTTCAGCTTCTACGCCGTGCCCGAACTCGCCGCGCTGCCGACCAACGTCTGCGCCGCCGCCGGCGCGCCGGCTGGCTGCATCGGCTTCACGACGCAAGAAGGCCGGGTGAACGAAGTGGGCTTCCGCATGGAAGTCACCAGCAACGAACTCGAAGTGCCGGGCGGTGAAGTGCCCGAGCCCGCCTCGCTCGCGCTGATGGGCGCCGGCCTGCTGGGCATGGCCGGCCTGCGCCGCCGCCAGCAGAAGAAGGCCTGATCGCCCCGGTCAGCCTGCTTCCGGCATGAAGCCCCGCCACCCGGCGGGGCTTTTTCGTTGCTGCGGCACCGTGCACGGCCTGCGGCGACCGTGCCGGCGCCGGGGCCCGGCACGGTTCGTGCAAACTTCCGGCTTTCGTTTTCAGGAAACAGTCCCCATGCACGTCGTCCACGGCATCGCCGAACTGCGCCGGGCGCTGGCCGACGGCCCGCGCCCCGCCTTCGTCCCCACGATGGGCAACCTGCACGAAGGCCACCTGGCCCTGGTGCGCCAGGCCAGGAGCCGCGGCCTGCCGGTGGTGGCCAGCATCTTCGTCAACCGGCTGCAGTTCGCCCCGCACGAGGACTTCGACCGCTACCCGCGCACGCTGGCGCGCGATGCCGATCTGCTGGCCGGCGCCGGCTGCGACCTGGCGTTCGCGCCCGACGAGCGCGAGATGTATCCACAGCCGCAAACCTACGAGGTCCGGCCGCCGGCCGCGCTGGCCGACATCCTGGAGGGCGCGTTCCGCCCCGGCTTCTTCACCGGCGTGTGCACCGTCGTCATGAAGCTGTTCCAGATCGTGCAGCCGGGCGTGGCCCTGTTCGGCAAGAAGGACTACCAGCAGCTGCGCGTGATCGAGGGCATGGTGCGCGACTTCGCGCTGCCGGTCGAGATCGTGCCCGGCGAGACCGTGCGCGCCGACGACGGCCTGGCCCTGTCCTCGCGCAACGGCTACCTCAGCGCCGCCGAGCGCACCGAGGCGCTGGCGCTGCGCCGGCAGCTGCAGGCCGTGGCCGACGCCGTGCGCGCCGACCGCAACGGCGCCGCGGCCGCCGAACAGGCCGCCATGCAGGCCCTGCGCGCGCGTGGCTGGCAGCCCGACTACGTGGCCGTGCGCCGCCGCAGCGACCTGCTGGCGGCCGAAGGCGACGAGCCGCTGGTCGCGCTGGCCGCGGCCCGGCTGGGCAACACGCGCCTCATCGACAACCTGGAGATCTGACCATGGCCATCCTGGACGCCTTTGCCGACGTGGGCCGCTTCCGCGCGCTGCGCCGCGACATCCACGCCCATCCCGAGCTCGGCTTCGAGGAGCACCGCACCTCGGACCTGGTGGCCGGGATGCTGGCCGAATGGGGCATCGAGGTGCACCGCGGCATCGCCGGCACCGGCGTGGTCGGCGTGCTGCGCGGCCGCCGGCCGAACAACGGCCGCACCATCGGCCTGCGCGCCGACATGGACGCGCTGCCGCTGCAGGAGGTCAACCAGTTCGCCCACCGCTCCACGCAGGCCGGCAAGATGCACGCCTGCGGCCACGACGGCCACACCACCATGCTGCTGGCCGCGGCCTGGCACCTGGCGCAGCGGCCCGACTTCGCCGGCACGGTGCATTTCATCTTCCAGCCGGCCGAGGAGATGGGCAAGGCCGGCGCCAGAAAGATGATCGACGAGGGGCTGTTCGAGCGCTTCCCGTGCGAGGCGGTGTTCGGGCTGCACAACTTCAACGTCGGCAGCGTCGGCAGCTTCGCGCTGAATCCGGGCGCGCTGATGGCGTCCAGCAACACCTACCGGATCACCGTGCGCGGCCGCGGCACGCACGCCTCGATGCCGCACACCGGGCTGGACCCGGTCGGCGCCGTGCTGGAGATCGCGCAGGCGCTGCGCAGCCTGGTCGCGCGCACGATCCCGAGCACCGAGCGCGCGCTGCTGGCCGTCACGCAGATCCAGGGCTCGGACGCGCCCAACGTGATTCCCGACGAGGCCTGGGTCGGCGGCACCGTGCGCACCTTCTCGGTCGAAGCCATCGACAAGATCGAGGCGCGGCTGCGCCGCCTGGCCGAGCACATCGCCCAGGCCAACGAGTGCACGGCCGAGGTGATGTTCCGCCGCGCCTCGCCGCCGGTCGTGAACCATCCGGCCGAGGCTGCGTTCGCGGCCGCCGTGATGCGCGAGATCGTCGGCGACGCGATGGTGGAGGACGCGCTGCCCGGCGTGATGGCGGCCGAGGACTTCGCCCACATGCTGATGGCGCGGCCCGGCTGCTACGCCTTCCTCGGCAATGGCGACGGCGACCACCGGCTGGACGGGCACGGGCCCGGTCCTTGCATCCTGCACAACACCTCGTTCGACTTCAACGACGACATCATTCCCGTCGGCGCGAGCTACTTCGTGCGGCTGGCCGAACGCTGGCTGGCCCGCTGATCCACCCCATCGCCCCTGGAGCCTCCATGCACCGCTTCTCCCCCGTCCCGCTGTACGCCGCCGCCGCTCTGGCGCTGGCCTGCACACTGCCCGCCCACGCCCAGCGCGTGGTCCACCTGGTCGTGCCGTTCGGCACCGGCGCCGTGCAGGACACGGTGGCCCGCGCCATCAACAACGAACTGGGCCGCGCGCTGGGCGCCACCGTGATCGTGGAAAACCGCGCCGGCGCCGGCGGCAGCGTCGGCACGTCCTACGTCGCCAAGGCCGCGCCAGACGGCAACACGCTGGTGCTGGCCGCAGCCAGCCACCACATCGCGGGCTACCTGTACAAGTCGCTGTCCTACCACCCGCTGAACGGCTTCACCGGCGTCGGCTACATCGGCAACTCGGGCTACGCCATCCTGGCCAGCGCCGGCCTGGGCGCGTCAGACACGCGCGAGTTCATCGCCAAGGTCAAGGCCAAGCCGGGCGCCTACAACTATTCCTCGGCCGGCAACGGCAGCGCCACGCACCTGGGCATGGCCGCCTTCGTGGCGATGGCCGGGCTGGACATGCAGCACATCCCGATGAAGTCCACCGGCGACGCCGTGAACGAGGTGCTGGCCGGCCGCGTGCAGGCCGTGACCTCCTCGCTGGTCGGCGTGCTGGGCTACAAGGACGACCCGCGCGTGAAATTCATCGGCTACACCGGCAAGCAGCGCTCGCGCTTCCTGCCCAATCTGCCGACCGTGGCCGAGAGCGGCCTGCCCGGCTACTCGTTCGACTCCTGGTTCGGCCTGCTGGCGCCGGCCGCGCTGCCGCGCGCGGAGGTCGAGCGCATCCACGCCGCGCTGCAGAAGACGCTGGCCGACCCGGCCGTGCAGGAACGCCTGGCGCGGCTGGGCATCGAGAGCAAGCCGATGGGCGTGGACGAATTCAACAAGCTGCTGAAGGCCGATTGGGACGGCATGGGCGCGATCGTGAAGTCCTCGGGCGCGAAGATCGAATAAGCGCCCACCGCCCGCCCGCCCGTGGCCGGGCGGCGCGCGGCGGAACTTCGCCGCGGCCGGGCGGCTCCCATCCGCGCAGTTTTCCCCACATCGATGCCGATCCGATTTCTCGTTCCGTTCCTGGCGCTGGCCTGCCTGGCCGCGCTGCCGGCCGCGGCCCAGCCGGTGCCGTCCGCCGTCGTCACCACGCCGCGGGTGCGCGCCGAGCTGGTGGCCGTGGCGCCCGAGGGCGTGGCGCCGGGCAAGCCGGTCTGGGCCGGGCTCGCGATCACCCACGAGCCGCAGTGGCACACCTACTGGAAGAACCCGGGCGATTCGGGGCTGCCGACCGAGCTGCAGTGGCAGCTGCCCGGCGGCGTGCAGGCCGGCGCGATCGCCTGGCCGCTGCCGCACAAGATCCCGTTCGGGCCGCTGGCCAACTACGGCTACGAAGGCACGGTGCTGCTGCCGGTGCCGCTGACCGTCGGCACGGACTTCGCGCCTGCCGGCGGGCAGCTGCAGATCCGCCTGAGCGCGCGCTGGCTGGTGTGCCGCAAGGAATGCATTCCCGAGGAGGGCGAGTTCGCGCTGTCGCTGCCGGCGCAGGGCGCGACCGCGCTGCACCAGGCGGCGTTCGACGCCGCGCTGGCCGCCGGCCCGCAGCCGCTGCCCGCCGGCAGCACCACGCAGGTGGTGGACGGCACGACGCTCGCCGTGGCGGTGCGCGGCCTGCCGGCGGCAATGCAGGGCCGGGCGCTGGAGTTCTTCGCCGAGACGCCCGAGGTCGTCGAAACGGCCGGCGCCTGGACCCAGGCCTGGGACGGAGCGGTGTGGACGGCGCAGGTGCCGCTGTCCGCGCTGCGCAGCCACGGCCCCGCCGTGCTGCCGGTGGTCGTGGCGCTGGAGGACGGTGCGCAGGGCCGCCAGGGCTGGCGCGCCGAGGCCGCCGTGACGAACGCCTGGCCGGCCGTGGCCGGGGCCACGCCAGTGCCGGCGGCACTGAGCGAGGCCCTGGCCGCCAATGCCGCGGCAGCGGCGGCCGCGCCGGTGCCGGCCGGCGGCGCGTCGCCGGGCTGGGTCGCGGCGCTCGCCGGCGCGCTGCTCGGTGGCTTGATCCTGAACCTCATGCCCTGCGTGTTCCCGGTCCTGGCGGTCAAGCTGCTGGGCTTCGCGCGCCACGGCGGCGCTTCGCCGGCGCGGCTGCGGCTGCACGGGCTGGCCTATGGCGCCGGGGTGGTGCTGTCGTTCGTGGCGCTGGGCGCCCTGCTGCTGGCGCTGCGCGCGGCCGGCGAGCAGCTGGGCTGGGGCTTCCAGCTGCAGTCGCCGGGCGTGGTGGCGGCGCTGGCCGGGCTGTTCACGCTGCTGGGGCTGAACCTGGCGGGCCTGTTCGAGTTCGGGCACGTGCTGCCCTCGGCGCTGGCCACGGCCCAGGCCCGGCACCCGGTGGGCGATGCCTTCCTGTCGGGCGTGCTGGCGGTGGCCATCGCCTCGCCCTGCACGGCGCCGTTCATGGGCGCCTCGCTGGGCTTCGCGGTCGGCCTGCCGGCCGGCCAGGCGCAGGCGCTGTTCGCGGTGCTGGGCCTGGGCATGGCGCTGCCGTTCCTGCTGGCGGCCTGCGTGCCGGCGGTGGTGCGCTGGCTGCCGCGGCCGGGGCCGTGGATGGAGGTGTTCCGCCGCTGCATGGCGTTCCCGATGTTCGCCACGGTGGCCTGGCTGGTCTGGGTGCTGGGCCAGCAGAGCGGCATCGACGGCGCGGCCGCGCTGCTCGGCCTGCTGGTGGCGCTGGCGGCCGTGGTCTGGGCGCTGGGCCTGTCCGGGCGCACGCGCTGGTGCATGGGCGCGCTGACGCTGGCACTGGGCGCGCTGCTGCTGGGCTGGCTGGGGCCGGCCGTGGTACGGCCGGTGGAGGCCGCCGGCGCCCCGCGCGCCGACGCCCGCTGGCAGCGCTGGACGCCGGGCCGCGTGGAAGAGGCACTGGCCCAGGGCCGGCCCGTGCTGGTGGATTTCACGGCCGCCTGGTGCGTGACCTGCCAGTACAACAAGCGCACTGCGCTCGCGGACGAAACGGTGCTGGCCGACCTGCAGGCCAAGAACGTGCAGCTGCTGACGGCCGACTGGACGCGCCGCGACCCCGAGGTCACGGCGGCGCTGCAGGCGCTGGGCCGCAGCGGCGTGCCGGTCTACGTGCTGTACGCACCGGGCGCGGCGCCGCAGCTGCTGTCCGAGATCCTGCGCGTGGCCGAGCTGCGTGCCGCGATCGCCCGCCTGTGACCGCCTGTGACCACCCGCCGGCAGCTGCCATGGCCCGATGCGCCTGTCCGTCCCGCCGCCGCGCCTCGCGGCGGCGAGATCAGCGGCGAGAATCGCGGGGGTTCGCATCCTCGAACCCCTAGCGCCCCTCCTCCTGCCATGCCTTCCGGCCCGCACGCCGCCCCCCGCCGCCCATCCCTCCTGCCCGCCTTGCTGCTGATGCTGGCCCTGCTGGGTGCGCCCGCGCGGGCCGAGCCCTTGGAAGGCCTGAGCCTGCGCGATGCGCTGGCCGGCGTGCTGGCCTACACGCGCTGGCCGCAACCGCCGGACCCGCTGCGGCTGTGCTTCATCGGCAACAGCCCGTATGTCGAAAGCCTGCTGCGCGAGGGACTGCCGAGTCTGCAGCGCACGCTGGTGCTGCACCGGCTGCCGTCGGAGCGCCTGGTGTCCGGCCAGTGCGACGCGCTGTACGTGGCCTCGGTCGCGGTGCAGGACTGGCAGCGCCTGCAGGCCGAGCTGGACGGCCAGCCGATCCTGACGGTCTGCGAGCGCTCGGACGCCTGCACGGCCGGCGGCATGGTGCGGCTGAACCTCGATGGCGGCAGCCACAACGTGCGCTTCGAGATCAACCTGGACGCGGTGGCGCGCAGCGCGGTGCGCATCCATCCGCAGGTGCTGCGGCTGGGCCGGCGCAGCGCGCGGGAGGTGACGCCGTGAGCCGCCACCGCACCCCGGCGCCGCAGCCGCCGCGCCAGAGCCTGCTGCGCACGCTACAGCGCGCGCACCTGCGCCTGGCCATCGTGAGCATGGGCGCCGGCGCACTGGCGCTGACGCTGGCCGCGGTGCTGGCGCTGCGCACCTACGCCGGCAGCCACCTGGAGCTGGTGGCGCGCTCCATCGCCTACAACGTGGAGGCGGCGGTGATCTTCCGCGACAGCAACGCGATCGAGGAACAGCTGGCGGCCATCGCCGGCCGCGAATCGCTGCGCAGCGCGGAGCTGGCCGACAGCCAGGGCCGCCTGCTGGCGCGCTACGCGCCCTCCTCCGCCGACGAGAAGCTGCTCGACCGCGCCGGCGAATCGCTCGGCCGGCTGCTGATGCCCGGCCCGGTGACCGCGCCCATCCTGGACCGGGGGCGCCGCATCGGCACCGTCAGCCTGCGCGGCAATGGCGCGGTGTTCGCCGGCTTCCTGGCGACGGCGGTCGGCGGCATCGCGCTGTGCATGCTGCTGGTCGGCTGGACGCTGCGCATGTCGCTGCGCCGGCTGCAGCGCGACATCGTCGATCCGATGCGCGAACTGATCGAGCTGACGCACGGCGCGCGCACGCAGCGCAGCCGGCCGCGGCGGCTTCCGGCCTCGCACATCACCGAGTTCCACCAGCTGGGCGAGGACTTCGACGCGCTGCTGTCGGAGATCGAGGCGCAGCAGGCCCGCCTCGCGCAGGAGAACCGCTCGCTGGCGCACATGGCCAACCACGACAGCCTGACCGACCTGTACAACCGGGCCTACTTCAGCCGCCGGCTGGCCCGCATCCTGCAGGACGCGCAGTCCCAACGCTCGCGCATCGCGGTGCTGTACATGGACAACGACCATTTCAAGGAGGTCAACGACCGCTACGGCCACGCGGTCGGCGACCTGCTGCTGGTCGAGGTGGCGCAGCGCATCCGCGCGCAGCTGCGCGAGGGCGACCTGGTCGCGCGGCTGGGCGGCGACGAGTTCGCGGTGCTGCTGGCGCCGGTGCACCACCGGCGCGACGCGCTGCGCATCGCCGAGAAGATCAACGCCGCCGTGGCGCAGCCGATGGCGCCGCCGCATGCGCACATCACGCCCTCGGTCAGCATCGGCGTCGCGCTGTACCCGGAGCACGGCGAGAGCGCCGACCAGCTGCTGCGCGCGGCCGACCGTGCGATGTACCTGGCCAAGAAACACCGCCGCGGCACCAGCCAGCTGGCCGAGGGCACCGAGGCGGCTTCCGATCTGACGGAGTTCTGATCCCCATGCAAGCCCATCCGACGCGACTGCGGCGCCAGTGCCTGGCAACGGCGCTGGCCGGCACCGCCTGGCTGCTCGCCGCCTGCGCGACGCGCCCCCTGCCGGCACCGCCGGCGCCACCGGCTGCAGAGAACGAGGCGACGCGCCGGGACCAGGCGCTGCGCGCACTGGGCTTCCAGCCGATCGAGGACGGCTGGGAGTTCACGCTGAACGGCCGGCTGCTGTTCGGCACCGACGCCGACGGCCTGGACGCCGAGGCCCTGGCCACGGCCGAGCGGCTGGGCCACGCGCTGGCCCAGCTCGGCGTGGAGCATGTGCGCGTGGAGGGCCATTCCGACAGCCTGGGCAGCCATGCCTACAACCAGGCGCTGTCGCTGCGCCGCGCGCAGACGGTGGCGCGCGTGCTGGAGGACGCCGGGCTGCGCGCCCGCATCGAGGTGGTCGGCCTGGGCAAGACGGCGCCGATCAGCGACAACCGCACGCCGCAGCAGCGCCAGCAGAACCGGCGCGTGGCAGTGGTGGTGCCGTCGCAATAGCCGGCCGCCGCGCCTAGCGCGCGCCGAAGATCGCGGTGCCCACGCGCACCAGCGTGCTGCCGGCGGCGATGGCGGCCTCCAGGTCGGCCGTCATGCCCATGGACAGCGTGTCGAACGCCGGCCCGAGCCCCCCGCCCGCGCGCAGCTGCTCGAACATCTCATGTGCGCGCGCGTGCACGGCGCGCTGCGCCGCGAAGCCGGCCACGGGCTCGGGGACCGTCATCAGCCCGCGCAGCACCAGCCGCGGCAGGGCGGCCACGGCCGCGGCCAGCGCGGCCGCCTCCTGCGGCACGACGCCCGACTTGTTCCCGCCGCCGTCGATGTTGACCTGGATGCAGACCTGCAGCGGCGCCAGTTCCGCCGGCCGCTGTTCGGACAGGCGCTGGGCGATCTTCAGCCGGTCGACGCCGTGGAACCAGTCGAAATGCGTCGCGGCCAGCCGCGTCTTGTTGCTCTGCAGCGGGCCGATCAGGTGCCACTGCACGGCTGCCGGCGCCGCGCCGCTCTCGGCCTCCCAGGCGCGCACGGCCTGGATCTTGGCCACGCCTTCCTGCACGTAGTTCTCGCCGAAGGCGCGCTGACCGGCCGCGCACGCCTCCAGCACCGCAGCCACCGGCATGGTCTTGGACACCGCCAGCAACTCGACGCTGTCCGCGCGGCGCCCGGCGGCGGCACAGGCGGTGGCGATGCGGGCCTGC
The DNA here is from genome assembly GCF_047601025.1 of Pseudorhodoferax sp. NCBI lineage: Bacteria > Pseudomonadati > Pseudomonadota > Betaproteobacteria > Burkholderiales > Comamonadaceae > Pseudorhodoferax > Pseudorhodoferax sp. Next base: position 2,196,212 of record NZ_JASGJZ010000001.1, on the reverse strand, counting down.
ACTTGCTGGAGATTGTTGCGTATGCTCGTCATAATTGGCTTGGCAAGAGTATCAAATCGGGGAAGGCTTTCCGTGGACATCACCCAGCTGCTGGCCTTCACGGTCAAGAACAAGGCCTCCGACCTGCATCTCTCGGCCGGCCTGCCGCCGATGATCCGCGTGCACGGCGACGTACGGCGCATCAACGTGGACCCGCTCGACCACAAGACGGTGCACGCCATGGTGTACGACATCATGAGCGACAGCCAGCGCAGGCACTACGAGGAATTCCTGGAGATCGACTTCTCCTTCGAGATCGAAGGGCTGTCGCGGTTTCGCGTGAATGCGTTCAACCAGAACCGCGGCGCCGGCGCGGTGCTGCGCACGATTCCCTCGAAGATCCAGACGCTGGAGCAGCTGAACGCGCCGCGGGTGTTCGGCGACCTGGCGCTCAAGCCCCGCGGGCTGGTGCTGGTGACGGGGCCGACCGGCTCGGGCAAGTCCACCACGCTGGCGGCGATGGTGAACCACCTGAACGAGAGCCACTATGCCCACGTGCTGACGATCGAGGATCCGATCGAGTTCGTGCACGAATCCAAGAAATGCCTGATCAACCAGCGCGAGGTCGGGCCGCACACGCGCTCCTTCGCCAGCGCGCTGCGCTCGGCGCTGCGCGAGGACCCGGACGCGATCCTGGTCGGCGAACTGCGCGACCTGGAGACCATCCGCCTGGCGATGACGGCGGCCGAGACCGGCCACCTGGTGTTCGGCACGCTGCACACCTCCAGCGCGGCCAAGACGATCGACCGCATCATCGACGTGTTCCCCGCCGAGGAGCAGGGCATGGTCCGCGCGATGCTGTCCGAATCGCTGCAGGCCGTGATCTCGCAGACGCTATGCAAGACCAAGGACGGCCAGGGCCGCGTGGCGGCGCACGAGATCATGCTGGGCACCAGCGCCATCCGCAACCTGATCCGCGAGGCCAAGGTGGCGCAGATGTATTCGACGATCCAGACCAGCAACGGCGTCGGCATGCAGACGCTGGACCAGAACCTGACCGACCTGGTGCGGCGCAACGTGATCGCCGTGGCCGAGGCCCGCAGCAAGGCCAAGATTCCGGAAAACTTCCCCGGATGAGCGACCTGCCGCGCAAGGATGCACCGCCATGAGGAACTGGTTCGGCCGGTGGCGCGCGCAGGGGGCCGGCGACCGGGCACCGGCGTCGGCTGCTAGCGGGCTGGACAGCGCGCTGTTCGCCCTCGCGCCGCAGGGCCTGGACGACGCGGTGATGGTGCCCTGGGAGGCGCGCGCGGCCGAGCTGGGCGCGCGCAGCATCGCCGCGGCGCCGGCGGTCGAGACGCTCAAGACGCTGTGGGCGCGCGACCGCCACATGGGCAGCCTGGAGCCCGGCGAGGTGCAGCGGCTGCAGCGCTTCCTGCAGTTCGTGGCCGTGGGCGCGGGGCGCGAGATCATCCGCCAGCACGAGTACGGCAACTTCATGGTGGTGCTGCTCCGCGGCGCGATGGCGGTGGACCGGTGCCAGCCCTGGGGCGAGCGGCTGCGGCTGGCCGAGAGCCGGCCCGGCGAGATCCTGGGCGAGATGTCGCTGCTGGACAGCGGCGTGCGCTTTTCGGCCTGCACCACCCTCACGGACTGCGACGTCGCCGCACTGTCGGCCGAAGCCATGGATGAGATGATGCGCAGCGACCCGCGCCTGGCGGCAGCCATCGCCACGCTGCTGGCGCGCAAGCTGTCCCTGCGGCTGCGCGCGGTCAGCGCGCGGCTGAGCGACCGCCCCCACTAGGAAGCCCCCTCATCATGGAACGCGACCAGGCCAGTAAATTCATCAACGACCTGCTGCGCCTGCTGGTCAGCCGCAGCGGCAGCGACCTGTTCGTGACGGCGGATTTCCCGCCGGGCATCAAGGTCGACGGCCGCATCATCAAGGTCTCGCCGCAGCCGCTGCAGGCGGCGCACACGATGGCGCTGGCGCGCGCGATCATGAACGACCGGCAGGCCGCCGAGTTCGAGCGCACCAAGGAGTGCAACTTCTCGATCGCGCCGGGCGGCATCGGCCGCTTCCGCGTCAATGTCTTCCTGCAGCAGGGCAAGGTCGGGCTGGTACTGCGCGTGATCCCCAGCACGCTGCCGTCGATCGACGGCCTGGGCATGCCGCCGGTGCTCAAGGACATCGTGATGGCCAGGCGCGGCCTGTGCATCCTGGTCGGCGCCACCGGCTCGGGCAAGTCGACCACGCTGGCGGCCATGGTGGACTGGCGCAACGAGCATTCGCAGGGCCACATCATCACCATCGAGGACCCCGTGGAGTTCGTGCATCCGCACAAGAACTGCGTGGTGACGCAGCGCGAGGTCGGGCTGGACACCGAGAGCTGGGAGGCGGCGCTGAAGAACGCGCTGCGCCAGGCGCCGGACGTGATCCTGATGGGCGAGATCCGCGACCGCACGAGCATGGACCAGGCCGTGGCCTTCGCCGAGACCGGCCACCTGTGCCTGGCCACGCTGCACGCCAACAACGCCAACCAGGCGCTGGACCGCATCGTCAACTTCTTCCCCGAGGAGCGGCGCGCGCAGCTGCTGATGGACCTGTCGCTGAACCTGAAGGCCGTGGTCTCGCAGCGCCTGGTGCCGCGCCAGGACGGCCGCGGCCGCGTGGCCGCGGTCGAGGTGCTGCTGAACTCCCCGCTGATCGCCGACCTCATCTTCAAGGGCGAGGTGGCCGGGATCAAGGAAGCCATGAAGAAGAGCCGCAACCTGGGCATGCAGACCCTGGACCAGTCGCTGTACGACGCCTTCGAGGCCAACCTGATCGGCTACGAGGACGCGCTGCGCCACGCCGACTCGGTCAACGACCTGCGGCTGCAGATCAAGCTGAACAGCCAGCGCGCGCGCAACAGGGATCTGGCCGCCGGCACGGAGAGCCTGAGCATCCTCTGACTCCGACCGGCGGCTTCCTAGAATCGCGGCCTCGTTCGCACCAAGGAGATCAGACCGCATGGCATCCACCAATCCCCGCAGCTACGCCGCCACCCCTGCCCGCAAGGTGGCCTTCCTGGGCCTGGGCGTGATGGGCTTTCCGATGGCCGGCCACCTAGCCCTGGCCGGCCACGAGGTGACGGTCTACAACCGCAGCGCCGCCAAGGCCAGGGCCTGGGGCGAGGAGTTCAGGGGCCGCGCCGCCGCCACGCCGCGCGAGGCCGCGGCCGGCGCCGAATTCGTGTTCTGCTGCGTCGGCAACGACGACGACCTGCGCTCGGTGGTGCTGGGCGCGGACGGCGCCTTCGCCGGCATGGCGGCCGACGCGGTGTTCGTGGACCACACCACGGCCTCGGCCGACGTCGCGCGCGAACTGCACGCCGCGGCGCGCGCGGCCGGCCTGCATTTCGTGGACGCGCCGGTCTCCGGCGGCCAGGCCGGCGCGCAGAACGGCATGCTGACCGTGATGTGCGGCGGCGACGCCGCGCCGTTCGCGCGGGTGGAGCCGGTCGCGCAGGCGTTCTCGCGCTCCTTCGTGCGGCTGGGCGAGAGCGGCGCGGGCCAGCTCGCCAAGATGGTCAACCAGATCTGCATCGCCGGGCTGGTGCAGGGGCTGTCGGAGGCCATCGCCTTCGGCCAGCGCGCCGGGCTGGACATGGAGCAGGTGCTGGCCGTGATCGGCAAGGGCGCGGCCCAGAGCTGGCAGATGGACAACCGCGGCAAGACCATGGTCGAGGGCCGGTTCGACTTCGGCTTCGCGGTCGACTGGATGCGCAAGGACCTGGGCCTGGTGCTGGACGAGGCCCGGCGCAACGGCGCACGGCTGCCGGTGACGGCGCTGGTCGACCAGTTCTATGCCGACGTGCAGCAGGCCGGCGGCAACCGCTGGGACACCTCCAGCCTGATCACGCGGCTGAAGTGAGGCGCGCGGGCCCCGCGGCCCGCGCACGGCGCATCACCTGGCGCCGGACTGCTGGCCCAGGCGGGCCAGTTCTTCCTCGGAGATGCTCTCGAACAGGCGCACGACCTTGGCCACGTCCTTGACGCCGCGCGCGATCTCGGTGGCGCGCGCCGCCTCGCGCGGCGTCACGCGGCCCATCAGGTAGACGACGTTGCGCTCGGTCACGACCTTGAAGGCGTTGGCGTGCAGGTCCTTGGCATCGATCAGCGAGGCCTTGACCTTGCTGGTGATCAGCGTGTCGGCCGAACGCTGCGTGAGCGTGGACGGCATGCCGACGATCAGGTCGTTGACGACGGAGGACACGTTCTCCACGCGGGCGACGATCTGCTCGGCGCGCTGGATGTCCTCGTGGCGCGCCACCTCGCCGGTCAGCAGCACCTGGCGGTTGTAGCTGGTCACGCTGATGTGGGCGCCCTCGCCCAGCGCATCCTTCAGCCGGTTGGCCGCGCGCAGCTCGATGCCCTGGTCTTCCAGCTGGGCGCCGGAGGTGCGGCGGTCCATCGCCACCAGCGCGCCGCCGGCCACGCCGCCCACGACCAGCGGGGCGCAGGCCGACAACAGGCCGGCCGCCAACGCAGCCGCCACCACGGCCATCGGCACGAAGCGCTTGGAACTCAGATTCATAGACTCGTTTCCTGATCACCTAGCAGTTGGGAATCCACGCCGTCGCACAGGCAGTGCAGCGTCAGCAGGTGCACTTCCTGGATGCGGGCGGTCCGCTCGTGCGGCACGCAGACATGCACGTCGGTCTCGCGCAGCGCACCGGCCATCTTGCCGCCACCGCGGCCCGTCAGCGCCACCACCGTCATCTCGCGCGCATGCGCGGCCTCGACCGCGGCCAGCACGCTGGGCGAATTGCCGCTGGTGGAGATCGCCAGCAGCACGTCGCCGGCCGCGCCCAATGCACGCACCTGGCGCGCGAACACCTGGTCGTAGCTGTAGTCGTTGGCGACGGCGGTCAGGATGGAGGTGTCGGTCGTCAGCGCGATGGCGCCGAGTTCGGGCCGCTCGCGCTCGAAGCGGCCGACGAACTCGGCCGCGAAGTGCTGCGCATCGGCGGCCGAGCCACCGTTGCCGCAGGCCAGCACCTTGCCACCGCTGGTCACGCTGACGAGGATGGCCTGCACGGCGGCGGCGATCGGCTTGCTCAAGGCCTGGGCCGCCTGGTATTTCAGGTCGGCGCTGTCGATGAAATGCTGTTGGATGCGTTGCTCGAGCATGGCCGCGGATGATACGCCGGCGGTATTCCCCGGAACCGGCAGGGACGCCAGTGCCCGCGCGGCGGTCACTCCGCGTCGAACGCGGCCTTGAGCCACTGCGGCCCGGCCGGGTCGAGCACCAGCACGTCGAAGCGGCACGGCGGCAGCGCCGGCAGCCGCATCAGGTAGTGGCGCGCCGCGAACACGATGCGCCGGCGCTTGGCCACGCCGATGCTGGCGGCGGCCCCACCGTGCGACAGGCTGGCGCGGCGGCGCACTTCCACGAACACCAGCGTACCGTCGGGCTCGCGCAGAATCAGGTCGATCTCGCCGCCACCGCGGCCCGGCGTCCGATAATTGCGCGCCACCAGCCGCAGGCCGGCGCGCTCGAGCAGTGCCAGCGCCTGCGCCTCGGCCGCGTCGCCGGACTGCTTGGTCGTCGGGCGCGGCGCCTGCGACCTGTTCCAGAGGAATCCCATTGAGCGCTTCTTTCGCCTTGGCCCTGCGCGCGGCGCACGACGCGGCCGCGGCCCAGCATTATCCGAAGCCGGCGCTCTACATGGTCGCCACGCCGATCGGCAACCTGGCCGACATCGGGCTGCGCGCACTGCACGTGCTGTCCCTGGCCGACGCCATCGCCTGCGAGGACACGCGCCACACCCAGGGCCTGCTGCGCGCCTACGGGCTGGACCGCCCCGGCCTGCCGCTGCTGGCGGCGCACCAGCACAACGAGGCCGAGGCCGCGCAGGCGCTGCTCGCGCGGCTGCAGCAGGGCCAGCGCGTGGCCTACGTCAGCGACGCAGGCACGCCGGCGCTGAGCGATCCGGGCGCGCGCCTGGCGGCGGCGGCGCACGCGGCCGGCCACCCCGTGGTGCCGCTGCCGGGCGCCAGCAGCGTGACGGCGGCGCTGTCGGTCGCCGGCATCGCGGACGACGGCGGCTTCGTGTTCGCCGGCTTCCTGCCGTCCAAGTCCGGCGAGCGCGACACCGCGGTGCAGGCGCTCGCGGCCGAGCCGCGCGCCGTGGTGCTGCTGGAGGCGCCGCACCGCATCGAAGCGCTGGCGCGCGCGCTCGCGCCGCTCGGCGCGCGCCGGCTGACGCTGGCGCGCGAGCTGACCAAGCAGTTCGAGGAGATTGCGCAGCTGACCGCTGCCACGCTGGCCGGCTGGCTGGCCGAACAACCCCAGCGCCGCCGCGGCGAATTCGTGCTGGTATTGCACCCCGCTCCACCGCATGCGCACGACGACGTGCACGACCTGCGCGTGCTGCAACTATTGCTACCGGAACTGCCGCTGAAAACCGCCGTGCGGCTGGCCGCCGAGATCACCGGGCAGGCGCGCAACGCCTTGTACGCGCAGGCCTTGAGGCTGAGGCCGCAGGCCACCGATGACGGGGAGAAACACTAGGACTGGCGCGGCTGGCGGGGATCGAACCCACGACCCTTGGCTTCGGAGGCCAATACTCTATCCACTGAGCTACAGCCGCAACCGGGCGCGATTGTAGCGGGGCGCACGAACGGCCTTCGGACGAACACGGCCGGGACTGCGCGGCCGGGCCGCGCCAGCTGCGTCATCGCCCAGACGACGCCGGGCTTCAGTCGCCGCGCGCGCCGTCGGATCCCAGCCCCAGGCCGACCAGGTACACCGCCAGCATCTGGTCGCCGAGCGCCGGCAGGTCGAATGCCTGCGGGTCGAGCAGCCAGTTGGAGATCAGCCCGTCGATCAGCGCATGCAGGCCGGCCGCCGCGCGCGCGGCCGGCATACGCAGCCGGCAGCCGCGCTGGCGCGCCGCCAGCCGCAGCGCGCGGCCGATGTCGACCACGCAGCGCTGGCGCACGTGGAGGTGGCGCATGCGCACCGCGTTCATGTCGTCCACGTATTCGACCCGGTGCATCGCGATCTCGACCACGCGGCGCAACTGGGCATCGTCGCGCATCTGCGACAGCGCGGCCAGCAAGGCCGCGCGCAAGGCCGCCAAGGGCCCGCCCCGGGCGTCGGGCGCCTGCTGCAGCGACTGCTCCAGCGGCAGCGTGACGCGCTCCATCATGGCGTTGAACAGGTCGGCCTTGTCGCGGAAATGCCAGTAGATCGCGCCGCGCGTGGTGCCGGCTTCGGTCGCGATCTGCTGCAGCGAAGTCTGCGACACGCCCTGCCGGTGGAACACGCGCTCGGCGGCGTCGAGCAATCGGTGGCGCGTGGCCTGGGCCTCTTCCTTGGTGCTGCGCGCCACTGTTTCTCCCTGGGCAAAAGTCCGTTGTAGACAACCCTCCCAATATACATTCATCGATGCATGTAAGTAAGCTACACTCCGCGCACGTCGGGGATCGGGAGCCGGCTGCAGCGCTGCCGGTCGGCTCGCCCGATGCGCCGCCACCCCCACCGATTGATGAGACCGCGCCACCGCGACGGCGGTGGTCGCGGCGTTGTGTTGCTGTTCGTGGAAGGAATCGCATGTCCGTCTCGCGTCTTGGTTCCCTGAATGCCGTGGCGGCTCCGCTGCGGCCGGCCGTGCTGGCCACGCTCGTCCTGTTGGCCGCCTGCGGCAAGGGCGACGACAAGGCCACCGGCCATGCCGCGCCGGCCGGCGGCGGCATGCCGCCACCCGAGGTCGGCGTGATCGTGGCCACGCCGGGCGACATCGGCCTCGTGACCGAGCTGCCGGGCCGCCTAGAGGCCTCGCGCGTGGCCGAGGTGCGCGCGCGTGCGGCCGGCATCCTGCAGCGCCGGCTGTTCCGCGAGGGCAGCGACGTGAAGGCCGGCCAGCCGCTGTTCGCGATCGACCCCGCACCCTACCAGGCCAGCTACCAGAGCGCGCAGGCGCAACTGGTGCGCGCGCAGGCCAACCTGACCAAGGCCAGCGAGACGGCCAAGCGCTACGAGCCCTTGGTGGCCGCCAACGCGATCAGCAAGCAGGACTATGCAGACGCCGTGGCCGCGCGCACGCAGGCCGAGGCCGACGTGGGCGTGGCCAGGGCCGCCGTGCAGACCGCGAAGATCAGCCTGGACTACGCGGCCGTCACGGCGCCGATCTCCGGCCGCATCGGCCGCGCGCTGGTGACCGAGGGCGCCCTGGTGGGCCAGGGCGAAGCCACGCCGCTGGCGGTGATCCAGCAGATCAACCCGCTGTACGTGAACTTCACGCAGTCGGCCTCCGACGTACTGCAGCTGCGCCGGGCCATGGAAGCCGGCACGCTCAAGCGCGCCGGTGGCGAGTCCGCCGCGGTGCGCATCCTGCTGGAAGACGGCAGCACCTACGCCGAGAACGGCAAGCTGCTGTTCTCCGACCTGACGGTGGACCAGGCCACCGGCCAGGTCACGCTGCGCGCCGAGGTGCCCAACCCCAAGGGTGACCTGCTGCCCGGCCTGTACGTGCGCGTGCGCATCGAGCAGGCACAGGCCAGCAACGCGATCGCCGTGCCGCAGCAGGCCGTCACGCGCACGGAGACCGGCGACAGGCTGACCGTGGTCGGCGAGGGCGGCAAGCTGGAGCAGCGCCAGGTGAAGGTGACGGCCGGCCAGAACAACCGCTGGATCGTGACCGAAGGCCTGAAGGCCGGCGAGCAGGTCATGGTCGACGGCTTCCAGAAGCTGCAGATGCTGCCGCCCGGCACGCCGGTGAAGGCCGTGCCCTGGCAGGCGCCCGGCGCGCAAGCGGCCGCGCCCGCCGCGCCGGCCTCGGCCCCCAAGCAATAAGGCGGATCCATGGCCAAGTTCTTCATCGAACGCCCCATCTTCGCCTGGGTGATCGCGCTGTTCATCATCGTGATGGGCGCCGTCTCGATCACCCAGCTGCCGATCTCGCAGTACCCGCCGGTCGCACCGCCGGCCATCGTCATCAACGCGTCCTACCCCGGCGCCTCGGCGCAGACGCTGGAAGACAGCGTGCTGTCGGTCATCGAGCGCGAGATGAACGGCTCGCCCGGCCTGATCTACATGGAGTCGGTCGCGCAGGCCGACGGCACCGGCTCGATCACGGTGACCTTCGAGCCCGGCACCAACGCCGACCTGGCGCAGGTGGACGTGCAGAACCGGCTGTCGCGCGCCACGCCGCGGCTGCCGGCGGCGGTGACGCAGCAGGGCGTGCGCGTCGACAAGTCGCGCAACAACTTCCTGCTGTTCACCATGCTGTCCTCGGACAACCCGGACTTCGACACGGTGCAGCTGGGCGACTACGCCGCGCGCAACATCCAGCCGGAGCTGCAGCGCATCAAGGGCATCGGCCAGGTGCAGCTGTTCGGTTCGGAGACCGCGATGCGGATCTGGCTGGACCCGGCCAAGCTGCAGGGCTTCGGCCTGTCGTCGGCCGAGGTGCTGGCGGCGATCCGCGCGCAGAACGCCCAGGTCGCCTCGGGCACGATCGGCGACCTGCCGAACGTGGCCGGCCAGGGCATCTCGGCCACGGTCGTCGTCACGGGCCAGCTGTCCAGCGTCGCGCAGTTCCGCGACATCGCGCTGCGCGCCAACCCCGACGGCTCCACCGTGCGCCTGAAGGATGTGGCGCGCGTGGAACTGGGCGGCCAGAGCTACGCCACCTCGGCGCGCCTGGACGGCGTGCCGGCCGTGGGCATGGGCGTGCAGCTGTCGCCCAGCGGCAACGCGCTGGAGTCGGCGCGGCTGGTGCGCGAGAAGATGGAGGAGCTGTCGGGCTTCTTCCCCAAGGGCGTGAAGTGGAGCATTCCCTACGACAGCTCGCGCTTCGTCAAGATCTCCATCTCCCAGGTCACGGAGACGCTGCTCGAAGCCGTGGCGCTGGTGTTCCTGGTGATGTTCCTGTTCCTGCAGAACTGGCGCTACACGGTGATCCCGACGCTGGTGGTGCCGATCGCGTTGCTCGGCACCTTCGCCACGCTGCTGGCGCTGGGCTTCTCGATCAACGTGCTGACCATGTTCGGCATGGTGCTGGTGATCGGCATCGTGGTGGACGACGCCATCGTGGTGGTGGAGAACGTCGAGCGCATCATGAGCGAGGAAGGCCTGCCGCCGCACGAGGCCACGAAGAAGGCGATGCAGCAGATCTCCGGCGCCATCATCGGCGTCACGGTGGTGCTGATCTCGGTGTTCGTGCCGCTGGCCTTCTTCGCCGGCTCCACGGGCAACATCTACCGCCAGTTCTCGGCGGTGATGGTGGCCTCGATCGCGTTCTCGGCCTTCATGGCGCTGTCGCTGACGCCGGCGCTGTGCGCCACGCTGCTCAAGCCGGTCGAGGCCGGCCACCACCACGAGAAGCGCGGCTTCTTCGGCTGGTTCAACCGCAGCTTCTCGCGCACGGCCAAGGGCTACGAGGGCGTGGTCGCGCGCATCCTCAAGCGCGCGGCGCGCTACCTGATCATCTACGCAGCCATCATCGGCGCCGTGGTGGTGGTGTACCAGCGGCTGCCCACCTCGTTCCTGCCGCAGGAGGACCAGGGCAACATCCTGGTCAACGTGCAGCTGCCGCCCGGCGCCACGCAGGAGCGCATGCTGGAAGTGATGCAGCAGGTCGAGGGCTTCATGCTCAAGCAGCCGGAGGTGCAGAGCATGGTCGGTGTGCTGGGCTTCTCGTTCTCGGGCCAGGGGCAGAACGCCGGCATCGCCTTCGTGACGCTGAAGGACTGGGCCGAGCGGCACGATCCGCAGCACTCGGCCCAGGCGCTGGCCGGCCGTGCGTTCGGCGCGCTGTCGGGCATCCGCGACGCCTTCATCTACCCGTTGTCGCCACCGCCGATCCCGGAACTGGGCGCCGCCAGCGGCTTCTCGTTCCGGCTGCAGGACCGCGCCGGGCAGGGACACCAGGCGCTGGTCAACGCGCGCAACCAGCTGCTGGGCCTGGCGGCGCAGAGCAAGGTGCTGTCGCAGGTGCGCCCGGACGGCCTGGAGGACGCGCCGCAGCTGCAGATCGACATCGACCGCGACAAGGCCCAGGCGCTGGGCGTCGGCTTCGACGCGATCAACAGCACGCTGTCGACCGCGCTGGGGTCCAGCTACGTGAACGACTTCCCGAACCGCGGCCGGCTGCAGCGCGTGATCGTGCAGGCCGACGCGCCGGCGCGCATGCAGCCGGAGGATCTGCTGCGCCTGAACGCGCCCAACGCGCAGGGCCAGCCGGTGCCGCTGTCGGCCTTCGCGACCACGCGCTGGATCACCGGCGCCATGCAGACCGTGCGCTACAACGGCTATCCGTCCATGCGCATCAGCGGCGACGCCGCGCCCGGCCAGAGCACCGGTGCGGCCATGGCCGAGATGGAGCGGCTGGCGGCCCAGTTGCCGGCCGGCTTCGGCTACGAGTGGACCGGCCAGTCGCGCGAGGAAAAGCTCGCCGGCTCGCAGGCCATCATCCTGTACGGCTTCGCGATCCTGGCGGTGTTCCTGTGCCTGGCCGCGCTGTACGAGAGCTGGTCGATCCCGCTGGCCGTGATCCTGGTGGTGCCGCTGGGCGTGATCGGCGTGCTGCTGGCCACGCTGCTGCGCAGCTACGCGAACGACGTGTACTTCCAGGTGGGACTGATCACCATCATCGGCCTGTCGGCGAAGAACGCCATCCTGATCATCGAGTTCGCCAAGGACCTGCAGGCGCAGGGGCGCAGCGCGGTGGAATCGGCGCTGGAGGCCGCGCACCTGCGCTTCCGCCCGATCGTCATGACCTCGCTGGCCTTCGGCCTGGGCGTGGTGCCGCTGTTCATCGCCTCGGGCGCCGGCTCGGCGAGCCAGCGCGCGATCGGCACCGGCGTGCTCGGCGGCATGGTCACCAGCACGCTGCTGGCGGTGTTCTTCGTGCCGGTGTTCTTCGTCGTGGTGCGCAGCGTCTTCAAGGGCAGCAAGCGCCAGCAGGAGATTTATGCCGCCCATGCACGCGAGGCCGGCGTGGGCGAACACAAGGGAGCCGCCCATGAGTAAGAAGCAACTACCCCGTCTCGCGGTACTGGCGGCTGCGGCCTGGCTGGCCGGCTGTTCCTTCATGCCGGCCTACGAGCGGCCCGCCGCGCCGGTGGCCGCCCAGTGGCCGGTTTCCGGCCCGCCCGCCGACACCGCCGCGCAGCCCGTGGCCGACATCCCGTGGCAGCGCTTCGTCAGCGACGCGCGCCTGCGTGCGCTGATCGAGCTGTCGCTGGAGAACAACCGCGACCTGCGCGTGGCCGTGCTGAACATCGACAAGGCCCGCGCGCAGTACCGGATCCAGCGGGCCGATCGCCTGCCGACCATCGGCGTCGGCGCCAGCGGCTCGCGCACGCCGCAGCCGGGCGGCGAGGACGTGACGGTCTACCAGGCCGGCCTGACCCTGTCGTCCTGGGAACTGGACTTCTTCGGCCGCGTCGCCAGCCTGAGCGAAGCCGCCCTGGGCCAATACCTGGCCACCGAGGAGGGCCGCAAGTCCGCGCAGATCAGCCTGGTGTCTTCGGTCGCCAACGCCTACCTGGCGCTGCTGGCCGACGACGAGCTGCTGGCGCTGACGCGCCAGACGCTGGCCACGCGCGAGGACTCGGCCCGGCTGTCCCGGCTGCGCTTCGACAGCGGCGTCGCCTCGGAACTCGACTGGCGCCAGGCGCAATCGCTGCTGGAGGCCGCGCGCGCCACGCTGGCGCAGCTGCAGCGCCAGCGCGCGCAGGACCAGAACCTGCTGACGCTCCTGGTCGGCCAGCCGGACTGGGCCGCCCGCATCGCCGGCGTGCCGGCGGCCGGCAGCCTGGAGTCCACGGTGATGATGGCCGAGCTGCCGGCCGGCCTGCCGTCGGACGTGCTGACGGCGCGGCCCGACATCCGCCAGGCCGAGCAGCTGCTGCGCTCGGCCAATGCCAACATCGGCGCGGCGCGGGCGGCGTTCTTCCCGCGGATCACGCTGACGGCCGGCTTCGGGACGGTCAGCACGCAACTGTCGGGCCTGTTCGAGAGCGGCAGCTGGGGCTGGAGCGTGGCGCCGCAGCTGCTGCTGCCGATCTTCGACGCCGGGCGCAACCAGGCCGGGCTGGACGTCGCCAACGTGAACCGCGACATCGCGCTGGCGCAATACGAGAAGGCGATCCAGACGGCGTTCCGCGAAGTGGCGGACGCGCTGGCCGGCCGCGCGACGCTGGGCGAGGAACTGCGCGCGCAGCAGGCCCAGGCCGAGGCCGAGGCCACGCGCTTCAGGCTCTCGGACCTGCGCTACCGCAACGGCGTGGCCAGCTACCTGGACCTGCTGGACGCCCAGCGCTCGCTGTTCGCGACGCAGCAGGCGGTGGTGCAGACCCGGCTGGCGCAGCTGCAGAACCAGGTCGCGCTGTACCGCACGCTGGGCGGCGGCTGGACGGCCCAGCCCTGAGGGACGGGCGGGCGGCGCCCTTCCGCGCAAGCCCTTCCGCGCAAGCCCGGCCTCGCAAAGGCCGGCCGCTATACTTGCGGGTTCGACGAAAGCCCCCGACGAGACTGAGGACAACATGAGCGATCACGCGTACGAGCATGCGGACGGCGGCGCCCACACGGGCCCGATCAAGACGCCCCAGCAACTGCTGATGGCGACGCTGTTCTCCTTCATCGTGCCGATCTTCGTGATCATCGGCCTGGTCTATTTCGTGGTGTCGGCGGTCAAGCCCTCGGGCAGCACCGATGCCGATGCGCGCACGCTGGGCGGCGTCAGCGAGCAGGCGCTGGCCCAGGGCGTGGCCCTGCGGCTGCAGAAGATCGGCACCGTGGAGATCCGCGATGCGAACCGTCCGCTGGCCAGCGGCGAGGCCGTGTTCAAGGCCCAGTGCGCCGCCTGCCATGCCACCGGCGTGGCCGGTGCCCCCAAGTTCGGCGACGCGGCGGCCTGGGCCGCGCGCATCGCCACCGGCTTCGACGCGCTGGTGCACTCGGCGCTCAAGGGCAAGGGCGCCATGGCGCCGCAGGGCGGCGGCGACTTCTCCGACTTGGAGATCTCCCGCGCCGTGGCCTACATGGCCAACGCCGGCGGCGGCAAGTTCGAGGAGCCGGCAGCCCCGGCGCCTGCCGCCGACGGCGCCGCCGCGCAAGCCCCCGCCGCCCAGTGACCTGAAACGGCTCAGGCCCGCGGCAATTGCTGTGGGCTGAGCACGAAGCCGTGGCGTGCGGGCAGTTCCGCCGCCCGCACCTCGCGCAGCACCCAGCCGGCCTGCTCCACCGCCGTGGCCACGCGGTCCACGTCCAGCGTGTGCACCAGGCCCAGCCCCAGATCCGTCGCCAGGAACACGCGGCCCTGCTCGTCCAGCAGGCACTCGCGCAACGCAGCGCCAACGCCGGTGTGGCTGGTCAGCAGGAAGTCGTCGGCCACGCGCCAGATCCAGGGCGTGACCTCCAGTTCCACGTAGACGCGCTGCGGGCCGTTCTGGAAAAACCAGCAGCCGCGCGCGTCGCACTCGTAGTTGCGGCCGATGAACGCCAGCAGGCCCTCGTGCCGCAGCCGGTCGCCCTTGGCGCCCGGACGGCCGCTGCCGAACGGCCCGGCCGCCTGGGCCTGCGCATCGCGCAGGTACCAGTCGCCGCGCGCATCCAGCCCGAGCCAGCCGTAGCAGTGCGGCACGTTGGGCCATTTCGCGATGGCCTGGTGCACGATGTCGTCCATGGCGCGGATTATCAGCGGCACGCCGCCAGCAGCCAGTTGCCAACGATTTCCGGCATGCCGCGTACGTGGCCGGGCCATTGCCCGAAGGGAAAGCCGACATGCCCGCCCTCCTGCGGTTGCCACAGCGTGACGTGCGGCCCGGCCTGCCCGGGCCCCGGCAGGCTGGCGGCCGGTACGAACGGGTCGTTGCGCGCATTGACCACCAGCGCCGGGATCTGGATGCGGCACAGGTGCGGGCCGGCGGAGGCCCGCGTCCAGTAGTCCTCCACGCCGCGGTAGCCGTGCAGCGGCGCCGTGAACACGTCGTCGAAGCTGTACAGGTCGCGCGCGGCCAGCAGTGCGTCGCGGTCGAACAGCCCCGGATGCTGCGCCAGCTTGCGCAGCGCCTTGGGCTTCATCGAGCGCAGGAACATGCCGGTGTAGACCAGCCGGTTGAAGCCCCGGCCCAACGCCCGGCCGCCGGCCGCCAGGTCCAGCGGTGCGCACACCGAGGCGACGGCCGTGACGCAGCCGGCGGCCGCGGCCCCCATCTCCTGCGCCCAGCGCAGCAGCGCATTGCCGCCGAGCGAGACGCCGACCGCGACGATGGGGCCGTCGTGCCGCGCGCGCATGCGCTGCAGGATCCAGCCGATCTCCTCGAAGTCGCCGGAGTGGTAGGCGCGCGGCGCCAGGTTCAGTTCGCCGCTGCAGCCACGGAAATGCGGCACCGCGTAGACCATGCCGTGCGCGCGCGCGAAGTCGCCGAACGCCTCGGCATAGTGGCTGCGGCTGGAACCCTCCAACCCATGGAACAGCACCATCAGCGTGCGCTGCTCGGGGCTCGCCACCGGGTCCACGGCATCGGCGGCGGCATCGGCGATGTCGACGTCGATGAAGTCCATGTCGGGCGTGATCCAGCGTTCGCGCTTGAACTGCAGGGCCGGCCCGTGGCGGCGCCGCGCATGCAACGCGGCCCAGATGGTTTGCAGGTTGCCGCCGGGCAGCCACCAGGGGGCGCTGTAGTCCATCGTGCGGGTCAATGCAGGGTCGGCGGCCTGCCCGGAACCTCGGGCGCATCGCCGTGGCCGACACGGTCCACGCTGGTGTGGTGGACCACCAGGCGCCAGCCCTGCGCGGTCTTGTGGTAGACGTTGGTGGCGAGTATCCGGGCCGCGCGCGGCCCCTGGTCCGTCAGCACCTCGATGCGCTCGACGACGCCGTGCACGACGCAGGTCAGCGACTCGATCCGGCGCAGGCGGTGCGCCGACACTCGGACCGGTCCGGCGGCGAACAGCGCCTCGTAGGCCGCGCGGATCGCCGGGCCGCCAGCCAGGCGCGGCCCGTCCGGATGGACGCACACGATGTCGTCCTCGTCGGCCCAGCAGGCCATCATGGCTTCCACGTCGCCGTGCTGCATCGCGTCGTAGAACGCGGCCTCGGTGTCGTCGGCGCTGCCGGCGAACGCGGCAGACGGCAGTCGGGCTCTGGTCATGCGTGCGGCCTGCGGATCGTCTAGCCGGGCGATTGTGCAACGAAACGCACACGGCCGGACGCCACGGCGAGCGGCCGCGCAAGCTCCGGTATGCTCGCCACCGACCGGCCGGGTATGCCGGACGCACAGGAGAACGAGGACATGCAACGCTGGCTTTCCATCATCGCGCTGGCGCTGGCCCTGACGGGCTGCGGCTACAACGACTTCCAGCGCCTGGACGAGCAGTCCAAGGCCGCCTGGAGCGAGGTGCTGAACCAGTACCAGCGCCGCGCCGACCTGGTGCCCAACATCGTGGCGACGGTGAAGGGCGAGGCCGCCTTCGAGCAGGACACGCTGACGCGCGTCGTGGAGGCGCGGGCCAAGGCCACCTCGATCCAGGTCACGCCCGAGACGCTGAACGATCCCCAGGCCATGGCGCGCTTCCAGGCCGCGCAGGGCGAACTCGGCAGCGCGCTGTCGCGGCTGATGGTGGTCAGCGAACGCTATCCGGACCTGAAGGCGAACCAGGGCTTCCGCGACCTGCGCGTGCAGCTCGAGGGCACGGAGAACCGGATCACCGTGGCCCGCAACCGCTACATCCAGACCGTGCAGGACTACAACGTGCTGGCCCGCAGCTTCCCGACCAACCTGACGGCCATGGTGTTCGGCTATCAGGCCAAGCCCAGCTTCAGCGTGGCCAACGAAGCGCAGATTTCCGCGCCACCGGTGGTCGACTTCGAGAAGAAGTAAGCCTTGCTGCGCGCCTGGATCGTCCGCTGGGCCTGGCTGGCCGCGCTGCTGCTGGCGGCCGTGGCCGGGCCTGCCCGGGCCCAGCCGCTGCAGCCGGTGCCGGCGCTGACCGCGCACGTGGTCGATACCACCGGCACGCTGGACGCCGCGCAGCGCGCAGCCCTGGAAGAGGCGCTGGCACGCCTGGAGCTCGAGCGAGGCGCACAGGTCGTGGTGCTGCTGGTCGGCACCACGGCGCCCGAGGACATCGCCTCCTACGCCAACCGCGTGGCCAATGCCTGGAAGATCGGCCGGCGCGACATCGGCGACGGCGTGCTGGTGCTGGTCGCCAAGAACGACCGGCAGCTGCGCATCGAAGTGGCCAAGGCGCTCGAAGGCGCGATCCCCGACCTCGCGGCCAAGCGCATCATCGACGAGGCGATCACGCCGCGGCTGCGCCAGAACGACTTCGCGGGCGGCCTGCTGGCCGGCGTGGCCCAGATCGATGCACGCATCCGCGGCGAAAACCTGCCGCTGCCCGGCGCTGGCGGGAACGCTGCGCCGCCCGACACCGGACTGGACACGCTGCCGATCCTGCTGTTCGCGCTGGTCTTCGTAGTGCCGATCGCGGCCGGCGTGCTACGGGCCATGCTGGGCCGTCGCCTGGGTGCGGCAGCCACCGGCCTGGGCATGGGCGCGTTCGCCGGCCTGGTCCTGCAGACCGGCCTGGCGCTGGCCGCGGGCGCAGCGCTGCTGGCCTTCGTGGTGGCGCTGCTGGCCGGCCTGGGCCCGCTGCTGCGGCCCTCATCCTCCGCCCGACGTCCGCGCGACCCCCGCTCCGGTGGCTGGCCGGGTGGCGGCGGTTTCGGCGGGGGCGGGGGCTGGGGCGGTGGTCGCGGTGGCGGTGGCGGCTGGGGTTCCGGCGGCGGTGGCAATTTCGGCGGCGGCGGCGCCTCCGGCGGCTGGTGAGGAACGCCATGCAGATGTGGTCCGGCCTGAAACGCTATGCGAAGCACCGCTGGCACGACGTGCACGACGCCCAGCGCGCGGTCGACGCGGCCATGCAGCAGCGGCTGGAGCAGCGCATCGCCGCCAGCGAACAGCGCCATACCGGCGAGGTGTGCATCTGCGTCGAGGCTGCGCTGCCGCCGAGCTACCTCTGGCGCGGCGCCAGCGCACGCGAGCGCGCGCTGGCGCTGTTCGGCAAGCTGCACGTCTGGGATACGGAGCACAACAACGGCGTGCTGATCTACCTCTTGCTGGCCGAGCACGCGATCGAGCTGGTGGCCGACCGCGGCCTGAACCGGCACGTGGATGCCGCCCGCTGGCAGGCCATGGCGTCGCATCTGAGTGACGCGCTGCGGGCCGGCCGGCTGGAAGACGGACTGACCATGGCGCTGGAGGAAGTCTCGGCGGTGCTGGTCGAATACTTCCCGCTGGCCGCCGGCACGGCCCGGCCGAACGAACTGCCCAACCGCATCGACATCCGCTGAAAAACGAAAGCCGCTGCGACCAGGGCCGCAGCGGCTTTCGGGCCGGACGCCGCACCTGCGTGCGGCCCGGCATCACTTCTTCTGGCGGTACTTGCGCAGGGCTGCGATCTGTGCCGCCATCACGGCCAGTTCGGACTGCGCGCGCGCGATGTCCAGTTCGCCCTTGGCGTTGCGCAGCGCCTCCTCGGCCGCAGCCTTGGCCGCGTTGGCTTTCTCGTCGTCCAGGTCCTTGCCGCGGATCGCGGTGTCGGACAGCACGGTCACCGCGTCAGGCTGCACCTCCAGGATGCCGCCGGCCACGAAGATGAATTCCTCGCTGCCGTCGGGACGCTCGATGCGCACCGAGCCGGGCTTGATGCGCGTGATCAGCGGCGTGTGGCGCGGGTAGATGCCGAGCTCGCCGGCCTCGCCGGGCAGAGCCACGAAACGGGCCTCACCCGAGAAGATGGACTCCTCGGCGCTGACGACGTCGACTTGAATGGTCGTTGCCATGGAATTCCTTCAGCCGCCGGCTCAGGCGATCTTCTTGGCCTTCTCGAAGGCTTCGTCGATCGTGCCGACCATGTAGAACGCCTGCTCGGGCAGGTGGTCGCATTCGCCGGCCACGATCATCTTGAAGCCGCGGATGGTTTCCGACAGCGGCACGTACTTACCGGGCGAACCGGTGAACACCTCGGCCACGTGGAACGGCTGCGACAGGAAGCGCTGGATCTTGCGGGCACGAGCCACGACCAGCTTGTCCTCGGGCGCCAGCTCGTCCATGCCCAGGATCGCGATGATGTCGCGCAGCTCGCGGTAGCGCTGCAGCGTACCCTGCACGGCACGGGCCGTCTCGTAGTGGTCGGCGCCGACCACCAGCGGGTCCAGCTGGCGGCTGGTGGAATCCAGCGGGTCCACGGCGGGGTAGATGCCCAGCGCCGCGATGTCGCGCGACAGCACCACGGTGGAGTCCAGGTGGGCGAAGGTCGTGGCGGGCGAGGGATCGGTCAAGTCATCCGCCGGCACGTAGACGGCCTGGATCGAGGTGATCGAGCCGATCTTGGTCGAGGTGATGCGCTCCTGCAAACGGCCCATTTCCTCGGCCAGCGTCGGCTGGTAGCCCACGGCGGAGGGCATGCGGCCCAGCAGCGCGGACACCTCGGTGCCGGCCAGCGTGTAGCGGTAGATGTTGTCCACGAAGAACAGCACGTCGCGGCCTTCGTCGCGGAACGACTCGGCGATCGTCAGGCCGGTCAGCGCCACGCGCAGGCGGTTGCCGGGCGGCTCGTTCATCTGGCCATAGACCATGGCCACCTTGGATTCGGCCAGGTCGTCCAGCTTCACGACGCCGGACTCGGCCATCTCATGGTAGAAGTCGTTGCCCTCACGGGTACGCTCGCCCACGCCGGCGAACACCGACAGACCCGAGTGGGCCTTGGCGATGTTGTTGATGAGTTCCATCATGTTCACGGTCTTGCCGACGCCGGCGCCACCGAACAGGCCCACCTTGCCGCCCTTGGCGAACGGGCAGACCAGGTCGATCACCTTGATGCCGGTTTCCAGCAGTTCCTGCGAGGGAGACAGCTCGTCGTAGGCAGGAGCCTTGCGGTGGATGGAAGCGGCCAGCGCGTGATCGATCGGGCCGCGCTCGTCGATCGGGTTGCCCAGCACGTCCATGATGCGGCCCAGCGTGGCCTTGCCGACCGGCACCGTGATCGGCGCGCCGGTGTTGAACACCGTCAGGCCGCGGCGCAGGCCGTCGGAAGAGCCCAGCGCAATCGTGCGCACCACGCCGTCGCCCAGCTGCTGCTGCACTTCCAGCGTCAGCGGCGAGCCTTCCATCTTCAACGCGTCGTAGACCTTGGGCATCTCGTCGCGCGGGAACTCGACGTCCACCACGGCGCCGATACATTGAACAATCTTGCCTTGTGCTTGGGCCATGTTGTGCTCCAAAAATTTCGATTCCGGGTCGGCGTCAGACCGCCGCGGCGCCGGCGACGATCTCGGACAGTTCCTTGGTGATCGCCGCCTGGCGCGACTTGTTGTAGACCAGCTTGAGTTCGGCGATCACGTTGCCGGCGTTGTCGGTGGCGGCCTTCATGGCCACCATGCGCGCGGACTGCTCCGAGGCCATGTTCTCGGCCACGGCCTGGTAGACCAGCGCCTCGACGTAGCGCACCAGCAACTCGTCGATGACCGACTGCGCATCGGGCTCGTAGATGTAGTCCCAGCTCATGGCCTTGCCCTTGGCCGCGGCATCGGCCTTGGACTCGCTCTGGATCTTGGCGGCCGACAGCGGCAGCAGCGGCTCGACCACGGCCTCCTGCTTCATCGTGTTGATGAAGCGCGTGTAGCACAGGTAGACCGCACCGAGCTTGCCTTCGGCGTACGCGTCCAGCAGCACCTTGACGGGGCCGATCAGCTTGTCCAGATGCGGCGTGTCGCCGAGTTGCGTGACATGCGAGACCACGCGCGCGTTCACGCGGTTCAGGAAGCCCAGGCCCTTGTTGCCGATCGCCACCGTGTGGGCGATACCGCCGGCCGCCTGCACCTCGCGCAGCTTGGTCGTGACCATGCGCAGCACGTTGGTGTTCAAACCGCCGCACAAGCCCTTGTCGGTGGTCACCACGATCAGGCCCACGTCCTTGGCGTCGTTGGCCTTCATGAAGGCGTGCACGTACTCGGGGTTGGCCTCGCCCAGATGGGCGGCGATGTCGCGCACCTTGGTCGCATAGGGGCGCGCGGCCCGCATGCGGTCCTGCGCCTTGCGCATCTTGGACACCGAGACCATTTCCATGGCCTTGGTGATCTTCTTGGTGTTCTCGACCGACTTGATCTTGCCCCGAATCTCTTTACCGGCAGCCATGCAGGACTCCTTCGGTCAGTGCTTCAGGCAAAGGACTTCTTGAACGCGGCGATGGCGTTGTTCAACTCGGCTTCGGCATCCTTGTCCATGGCCTTGTCGGCTTCCAGCTTGGCCAGCAGCGCAGCGTGCTTGTCCTTCAGGTAGCCGTGCAGGCCGTGCTCGAACGGCAGCACCTTCTTGACGTCGATGTCGTCCATGAAACCCTTGTTCACGGCGAACAGCGTGGCGCCCATCAGGCTGATCGGCAGCGGCGCGTACTGGGCCTGCTTCAGCAGTTCGGTCACGCGGGCGCCGCGGTCCAGCTGCTTGCGGGTGGCCTCGTCCAGGTCCGAGGCGAACTGCGCGAACGCGGCCAGCTCGCGGTACTGCGCGAGGTCGGTACGGATGCCGCCGGACAGGTTCTTGATCAGCTTGGTCTGGGCTGCACCACCGACGCGCGACACCGA
Organism: Pseudorhodoferax sp.; assembly: GCF_047601025.1. Lineage (NCBI taxonomy): Bacteria > Pseudomonadati > Pseudomonadota > Betaproteobacteria > Burkholderiales > Comamonadaceae > Pseudorhodoferax > Pseudorhodoferax sp. The sequence continues at coordinate 2,174,586 of NZ_JASGJZ010000001.1, read as the reverse complement.
GATACCGGCGTTGATGGCGGGGCGGATGCCGGCGTTGAACAGGCTGGTCTCCAGGAAGATCTGGCCGTCGGTGATGGAGATCACGTTGGTCGGAACGAAGGCGGACACGTCGCCGGCCTGCGTCTCGATCACGGGCAGCGCGGTCAGCGAACCGGTCTGGCCCTTGACCTCGCCCTTGGTGAACGCCTCGACATAGTCGGCGTTCACACGCGCGGCACGTTCCAGCAGACGGCTGTGGAGATAGAACACGTCGCCCGGGAAGGCCTCGCGGCCCGGCGGGCGGCGCAGCAGCAGCGACACCTGGCGGTAGGCCACGGCCTGCTTGGACAGATCGTCGTAGACGATCAGCGCGTCCTGGCCGCGGTCGCGGAAGTACTCGCCCATGGTGCAGCCCGAGTAGGCCGACACATACTGCATGGCCGCGGATTCGGAGGCCGAGGCAGCCACGACGATGGTGTACTCCATCGCGCCGGCCTGCTCCAGCGCGCGCACCACGTTCTTGATCGACGACGCTTTCTGGCCGATGGCGACGTAGATGCAGGTCATGTTCTGACCCTTCTGGTTGATGATCGCGTCGATCGCCACGGCCGTCTTGCCGGTCTGGCGGTCGCCGATGATCAGTTCGCGCTGGCCGCGGCCGATCGGCACCATGGAGTCGATGGACTTCAGGCCGGTCTGCATCGGCTGGCTGACCGACTGGCGTGCGATCACGCCCGGAGCGACCTTCTCGATCACGTCCGTCATCTTGGCGTTGATCGGGCCCTTGCCGTCGATCGGCTGGCCCAGGGCGTTGACCACGCGGCCGATCAGCTCAGGGCCGACCGGCACTTCCAGGATGCGGCCGGTGCACTTGACGGTGTCACCCTCGGAAATGTGCTCGTACTCGCCCAGAATCACCGCGCCGACGGAGTCGCGCTCCAGGTTCAGCGCCAGGCCGAAGGTCTGCGCGCCACCGGGAGCAGGCGGGAACTCCAGCATTTCGCCCTGCATCACGTCGGACAGGCCGTGCACGCGCACGATGCCGTCGGTCACCGACACCACGGTGCCCTGGTTGCGGATGTCGGCGCTGACACCCAGGCCTTCGATGCGGCTCTTGATCAGTTCGGAAATCTCTGCGGGATTGAGCTGCATGACTCTTTCCTTCTTTCAATATTGGGAGACGCCGTCGCCGCCGCCTAGGCGGTGAGCGCAGCTTTCATCTGTTCCAGGCGGGCCTTCACCGAGGTATCCAGCACTTCGTCGCCGACCACGGCGCGGATGCCGCCGATCAGCGAGGGATCGACCTCGACCCGCGTCGTCAGCCGGCGGCCGAAGCGCTGCTCCAGCATGGACGTGACGTCCTGCAGCGTGGCGCCGTCGATCGGGAATGCGCTGTAGACCACGGCGTCCGCCGCGCCGCTGACGGCGTTCTTCAGCAGCCGGAACTGCGCAGCGGCTTCCGGCAAGGCCTGCAGGCGGCCGTTGTCGATCAGCACGCGCAGGAAGTTCTTGCCCATCTCGGGCAGGACAGTGGGCGTGGCACCGGCGATCAGATCGAACACCTGACCAGGCGTGACCTTGGGATTGGCCGCCAGGTCGATCACCTGGGGATCGGCCACCACCGCGGTCAGCTGGTCCAGCCAGTTCTGCGTGCCTTCCAGGTCGGATGCACCCGCCTTGAACAAGGCCTCCGCATAGGGGCGTGCAATGGTCGCGAGTTCTGCCATGGCGCGCTCAGAGCTCCGTCTTCAGGCGCTGCAGCAGATCCGCATGGACGCCGGCATCGACTTCCTTGCGCAGGATCTGTTCCGCACCCTTGACGGCCAGCACGGCGACCTGCTCGCGCAGCGCCTCGCGGGCACGCACGGCCTGCTGCTCGGCCTCGTCGCGCGCGTTGGCGACGATCTTCGCAGCCTCCTCGTTCGCACGGGCCTTGGCCTCTTCGATGATCTGCTGGGCGCGGCGCTCGGCATCGGCCAGGCGGCTGGCGGTCTCGTTGCGCGACGCCGCCAGTTCCTGCTCGACGCGCTGGTTGGCGGCGTTGAGATCGGCCTTGGCCTTCTCGGCGGCCGCCAGGCCCGCGGCGACTTTCTGTGCCCGTTCATCCAACGCCTTCGCGATGGGCGGCCACACGAACTTCATCGTGAACCACACCAGCAACAGGAAGACGACGGCCTGAACGAACAGGGTAGCGTTGATGCTCACGTCAACACCTCTCTACTCGTTGGGACGTCTACCGCCGATCAGGCTGCCGGCAGGGCGGCGATGAAGGGGTTGGCGAAGGCGAACAGCAGCGCAATGGCCACGCCGATCAGGAAGGCCGCGTCGATCAGACCGGCCAAGATGAACATCTTGGTCTGCAGATCGTTCATGAGTTCAGGCTGGCGCGCCGAGGACTCGAGGAACTTGCCGCCCATCAGGGCAATACCGATGGAAGCACCGATCGCGCCGAGACCGACGATCAAACCACAAGCCAGAGCGACGAGACCGAGAACGTTTGCCATGATGACTCCTTAAATCAATGAAAAGGCAAGAGAAAGCGAAAACGAGAGAGAGGTGCCGCGGGATTCAGTGCGCGTCATGCGCCTGGCCCAGATAAATGAGCGTCAGCATCATGAAGATGAATGCCTGCAGCGTGATCACGAGGATGTGGAACACCGCCCAGATGAAGCCAGCGACCAGGTGACCCACCGTGAGCGCCATGCCGGAGAAGCTGAAGGCCATGGCGCCGCCCATGAGGGCGATCAACATGAACACCAGTTCGCCTGCATACATGTTGCCGAACAACCGCATCCCATGCGAGACGGTCTTGGCAAGGTATTCGATGGCCTGCATCAGCAGGTTGATGGGCCACAGCAGCGGGTGGGCGCCGAAGGGCGCGGTGATGAGCTCGTGGCCCCAGCCCCCCAGGCCCTTGATCTTGATGCTGTAGAGGAAACACAGCAGCAGCACGGAGGTGGACAGGCCCAGCGTGGTCGACAGGTCGGCCGTCGGCACCACGCGCATGTAGGCATGGTGCGGATCGTGGCCCATGGCCCCATTCAGGTGCGTCCACGCCGCCGGCAGCAGATCGACGGGCAGCAGGTCCATCGCGTTCATCAGGAAGATCCAGACGAACACGGTCAGCGCGAGCGGCGCGATGAACTTGCGGCTGTTGGCATTGTGGATGTTCGCCTTGGCCTGGTTGTCGACCATTTCGACCAGGATCTCCACGGCCGCCTGGAAGCGCCCCGGCACGCCGGAGGTGATCTTGCGCGCGGCCAGCCACATGACCAGGCAGCCCAGCACGCCCAGGATCACCGAATACAGCACGGAATCCAGGTTGATGACGTTGAAATCGACGATGGAGGTCTGCTTGACGGGGTTGAGCCCCCAGTCCACCTGCCAGTGCTGCAAGTGGTGCACGATGTACTCACTTGCGGTCGGTCCATGTCCTTCAGCGGCCATCTTGTAGGTCTCTTCAGTTCCGTTTCAACAACTTCGGCCGCACCACCAGGGGCAGCCAGTACATCTTCAGCGCAGCCACCACCCCGCACAGCAGGGCCAGCCAGTGCAGGCCGTCGACCAGCCAGGCCGCGCCGGCGAGCATCAACACGCTCAGCGCCAGCTTGACCAGCTCCCACACCGCAAACCTCAGCATCACCGCGGAATGCGGACCCGCCGCCACGCGATGCGTCGCCCGCACGAACAGGGCCGCGGGCAGCGCCACCGCCAGCGCACCGTACAGCGCCGACCAGGCAGCGGACCACTCCCGCACCCACGCCAGCGCAAGCACGGCCACGAGCACGCCCGCACCCACCTGGGCCGCGATCACCCACAAGGGTGACAGCGCGGGATTCGCGTCGCGCAGCCGCTGCGCTTCTTCGGCCGTCAAGGGCTTGAAATCTGCGACTTCAGCATCCATCTCGGACACAGGAGCATGGGTTGTCATTCGTTGTCGCTCCTGATGCGCAGCCATCGCCGGAACCGCCCAACCGGGGCGTGGCATCGACCACGAACCCTGTTGCTGCGTGCCCCTCGAAGCCTCCCCCGAGAATTTCACAAAGCCTCTTATTATACGTAGAAGCTCGTGGCGCTCGACTTCTCCACGATAGCGCGCTCTGCCAAGGACGATCCGATGACCGCACCGACCCCGCCCCGCGACACGCGGGACTCGCTGATCGAGTACCCCTCACTCTTCCCCATCAAGGTCATGGGCGCCAAGGTGGACGGCTTCGTGCATGCAGTGACCCACATCGCGCGCCAGTTCGATCCCGCGTTCGACGCCAGCCGCGTGGAGCTGCGCGAGAGTAAGGGCGGCAACTACCTGGGCGTCACCATCACGGTGACGGCGACTTCCCGCGAGCAGCTCGACGAGCTCTACCGGACGCTGACCACGCATCCGATGGTCAAGGTCGTGCTGTAGCCCGCGCCGCATGGCATCGATCCGTGTCGTCACGCGTGGCCTGTTGGACTGCGCAACAGCATGCGCCGAGATGCAAGCCTTCACCCAGGCACGCACCGCGCAGACATCCGACGAACTGTGGCTCTGCGAGCATCCGCCGGTGTTCACGCAGGGCCTGGCCGGCAAGCCCGAGCACATCCTGCTGCCAGGCGACATCCCGGTGCTGGCCACGAATCGCGGCGGCCAGGCCACCTACCACGGCCCCGGCCAGGTGGTGGCCTACCCGCTGATCGACCTGCAGCGCGCCGGCTACTACGTCAAGGAATACGTGTACCGCATCGAGGAGGCGGTACTGCGCACGCTGGCGCATTTCGGCATCACCGGCCACCGCGTGCGCGGGGCGCCCGGGATCTACGTGCGGCTGGACGACCCGTCCGGCCACGCGCGCCTCGCAGCCACGCCGGCCGACGCGCCGCTGGACTTCGCCGGCCTGGGCAAGGTCGCCGCGCTGGGCATCAAGGTCAGCCGCCACTGCACCTACCACGGCGTGGCGCTGAACGTCGCCATGGATCTCGAACCCTTCCGGCGCATCAACCCCTGCGGCTATCCTGGCCTGCAGACGGTCGACCTTTCTACAATCGGCGCCCCCATCACCTGGAGCCAAGCGGCGTCCGTGCTGAGCGACAAGCTCGTCGCGCACCTCGCGCCCTGACCGAACATGAGCAGCACCGAAGTCGTCCGCGAAGCCCAAGACGCCGCCTCCTACAACGCGCTGGCCAAACAGAAGGCCGCAGCCAAGCTGTCGCGCATCCCGGTCAAGGTGGAGCAGGCCGAAGTCCTGAAGAAACCCGAGTGGATCCGCGTCAAGGCCGGCTCGCCGACCACGCGCTTCTACGAGATCAAGCAGATCCTGCGCGAGAGCAACCTGCACACGGTCTGCGAGGAAGCCTCCTGCCCCAACATCGGCGAATGCTTCGGCAAGGGCACGGCGACCTTCATGATCATGGGCGACAAGTGCACGCGGCGCTGCCCGTTCTGCGACGTGGGCCACGGCCGCCCCGATCCGCTGGACCCCGAAGAGCCCCTGAACCTGGCCCGCACCATCGCCAAGCTCAAGCTCAAGTACGTGGTCATCACCAGCGTGGACCGCGACGACCTGCGCGACGGCGGCAGCGGCCATTTCGTCGAGTGCATCCGCCAGACGCGCGCGCTGTCGCCGCAGACGCAGATCGAGATCCTGGTGCCGGACTTCCGCGGCCGCGACGACCGGGCACTGGAGATCCTGAAGGCCGCGCCGCCGGACGTGATGAACCACAACCTGGAAACGGTGCCGCGGCTGTACAAGCAGGCCCGGCCCGGCAGCGACTACCAGTTCAGCCTGAACCTGCTGAAGAAGTTCAAGGCGCTGCATCCGAACGTGCCGACCAAGAGCGGCCTGATGGTGGGCCTGGGCGAGACCGACGAGGAAATCCTGGACGTCATGCGCGACATGCGCGCGCACGACATCGACATGCTGACCATCGGCCAGTACCTGTCGCCCAGCAACAGCCACCTGCCGGTGCGCCGCTACGTGCACCCGGACACCTTCAAGATGTTCGAGACCGAGGCCTATGCGATGGGCTTCAGCCACGCGGCCGTCGGCGCGATGGTGCGCTCGAGCTACCACGCCGACCAGCAGGCCGGCCACGTGCTGGCCGGCCACTGACACCGGGCCGACGCCGGCAGCTCAGGCCTTCTGGGGCTGGGCCAGCAACGGGGCCGGATCGTCGGCCTGCAGCACCTGCTGCGCCCAACCGACCAGCTTGCCGGAGTCCGCGCGCAGGATCTCCTGCTTGACGGCCAGGATCTGCGCCGGATGCATCGAGAAGCTGCGCAGGCCGAGGCCCAGCAGCAGCCGCGTGCACTGCACGTCGCCGGCCATCTCGCCGCAGACGCTGACGCCCTTGCCCTGTGCCCGGCACTCGGCGATCGTGTCGGCGAGCAGGCGCAGCACGGCCGGATGCAGCGGGTCGTACAGATGGGCCACGGATTCATCGGCGCGGTCGATCGCCAGCGTGTACTGGATCAGGTCGTTCGTGCCGATCGACAGGAAGTCGAAGTACTTCAGGAACAGCTTGACCGTCAACGCCGCGGCCGGCACCTCGATCATGGCGCCGAGCTGCACGGGGCCATGGGCCACGCCGCGGTTGTCCAGTTCGGCACGCGCGAAATCGATCAGCGACAGCGTCTGCCGGATCTCGCTGCCATGCGCCAGCATCGGGATCAGTAGATGCACCGGCCCGTGCACGGCCGCGCGCAGGATGGCGCGCAGCTGGGTGCGGAACATCGACGGATCGGCCAGGCTCCAGCGGATCGCGCGCAGGCCCAGCGCCGGGTTCAGGTGCGCCTCGTCCTTCACCGCCCGGTCCAGCGGCTTGTCGGCCCCCACGTCCACGGTGCGGATCGTGACCGGCAGGCCTTCCATGCCGAACACGGCGCGCCGGTAGGCCTGGTACTGCTCTTCCTCGTCCGGCAGCTGGCCCTGGCGGCCCATGAACAGGAACTCGCTGCGGAACAGGCCGACGCCGGCCGCACCGGCCTTGAGCGCCCCCGGCGCGTCGTCGGGCATCTCGATGTTGGCCAGCAGCTCGATGCGTTCGCCGTCCAGCGTCACGGCCGGCGTGTGCCGCAGCCGCGCCAGGCGTTCGCGCTCCAGTTCGCCCTGGCGCTGCTTGAAGCCGTACTCGGCCAGGATGATCGGCGAAGGATCGACGATGACCACGCCGGCATCGCCGTCGATGATGACCCAGTCGTCCTGGCGCACCAGCTGGCTGGCGCTGCGCGCGCCGACCACGGCAGGAATGTCCATGCTGCGCGCCACGATGGCCGTGTGCGAGGTCTTGCCGCCCACGTCGGTCACGAAGCCGGCGAACACGCTCTGCTTGAACTGCAGCATGTCGGCCGGCGACAGGTCGTGCGCGACCAGCACCAGCGGCACGTCCACCGTGTCGTCGAGCAGCAGGTCCTGCTGCGTCTTGCGCCGCGGCGTGGCCGGCGGCGCCACCGGCGACGCCACGCCCTTCATGTAGCGCAGGATGCGCTCGACCACCTGCTCGAGGTCGGCCTTGCGTTCGCGCAGGTACTCGTCCTCCATCTCGTCGAACTGGCGCGCGATGATCTCCAGCTGGGTCGTCAGCGCCCATTCGGCGTTGTAGAGGCGCTCCGTGATCCAGTGCTTGACACCGCTGGTCAGCGCTTCGTCCTGCAGCAGCATCAGGTGCACGTCCAGCATGGCCGACAGTTCGTGCGGCGCATCGTTCGGCCCCATCTGGGCCACGCTGAGCTGCAGGCGGTGCAGTTCGTCGACCACGGCGTTGCGGCCCGCGCGCAGGCGGTCGATCTCGCCCTCGATGCGCTCGGGCTCGATGAAGTAGTGGGCGACGTCGACCCGGCTCGACGCCATCAGCACGGCGCGACCGATCGCCACGCCGCGCGCGACTGGCAGTCCGTGCAGCGAGAACGTCAACGCCGGCCCCGCATCGCGGTCACTCCGCCTCGCCGAACTTGTCGGCGATCAGCGCCAGGATCGCATCCATGGCTTCCTGCTCGTGCTGCCCCTCGGTATCGATCACCACGGTGCTGCCGACGCCGGCAGCCAGCATCATGACGCCCATGATGCTCTTGGCATTGACCCGGCGCTCGCCCTTGGCGATCCAGACCTCGCAGGGAAAGCTGCCGGCCAGCTTGGTCAGCTTGGCGGAGGCGCGCGCGTGCAGGCCCAGCTTATTGTTGATGCTCGTGGTGGCTTTGATCATTCCTCTTCCTCGCCTGGTTCTGGGGTGCCGTGATCGCCACCTGCATGACCCCCTGGGTGCCGCCCGCCAGCGCCCGCGCGACCAGCCCCTCCAGCGGCTCGTGCCGGTAGCTCACCGTGCGGAGCAGCATCGGCAGATTGACACCGGCCACGAGCTTGGAGCGCACGCCGTCCACCAGCCGCTGGGCCACGTTGCAGGGCGTGGCGCCGAATACGTCGGTCAGCACCAGGACCGGCCCCGCGCCCATCTGCGCCATCGCGATCCGGGCACTGGCGAAGGTCTCGTCCGGCGACACGTTCGGCTGGACATCCACCGCATGGACGCCGTCCCCGCAGTCGGGGAACACGTGCAGCGCACACTGCCGCAGGGCATGCGCCAGCGGCGCGTGGGCAACGATCAGGATGCTGGTCATCGGACGGGATTATGGTGCGGCGGCCATGCCGGCGAAAAAGGTTTCGGCCAGCTCGGGCCGTGCCTGCGGCGCCAGCACGACGGCGTGGTAGAGATGGACGCCCGCGCCGTCCCGGGCGGCCAGCCATGCCGCGTGCACGGCCAGCGGTGTTCCGCCGCCGCGCCGGCCCCGGGCCTGCAGCTGCAGCGCCGGCGGCACCGCCATGGCGCCGGCAGGCGCCCAGGCCCGTTCCTGCACATCCTGCGCCTGCAGGTGCGCCAGCACCGCCGCCTTCCAGCCGGCCAGCAGCGCCTCGGGGGCCGGTGCCAGCACGTGCGAGACGGCGAATGTCGCGCCATCCGCCTCGCAGCCGAGCATCTGCAGCGTCAGGTCCTGCCCGCCCATCGGCACGGTGCGCTCGGCCCGGTCCGGCTTGCACGGCAATGTCAACCGCAGGGGACCGGCCGGTACGGCGCCCTGGGGAAACATCGCGTCCAGCCGCAACGCGCGCCAGTTCAGGGCCGGACTGCAGCCGAGCAATGCCAGCACCAGCAGACAGCGAAGCCCAAGGCCAAGTCCACGCATCGCCGGATTATCGGTGGCCGCTGCGCATGCCCCGCCGCCCCGGCGGACGCGCGGGATGCAGGCGGAAGGTGCACAATCGGCGCAGCCGACGGCTGTCAGCCTGCCCCTGCACCGCGCCGTGCAACGGCCGGACCGGCAGAACTTCCGCCCCGGCTGCGAGTCCTGCAGTTGGCGCCTTGCGTACACCCGATGAAGAAACTCACCACCCTTGCCATCGCCGCCGTCGTGCTGACGGCCGGTGCGCTGGGCTATCACGTGATGGCCCGTCCCACGCCGGCCCCGGACGCGCAATACGTGCTGCTGGACGGCAGCAGGATCAGCACCCAGGAGTTCAAGGGCCGCGTCACGCTCGTGAACTTCTGGGCGACGAGTTGCACGACCTGCGTGGCGGAGATGCCGCGCATCATCGACACCCACGCCAAGTACCAGGCGCGCGGCTACGACACCGTCGCGGTGGCCATGCAGTACGACCCGCCCAGCTATGTCGTGAACTTCGCCGAGACGCGCAAGCTGCCGTTCCGCGTCGCCATCGACAACACCGGTGCCGTGGCCAAGGCCTGGGGCGACATCCAGCTGACGCCGACGACCTTCGTCGTCAACAAGCGCGGCGAGATCGTCAAGCGCTATGTGGGCGAGCCCGATTTCGCCGAGCTGCATCAATTGATCGAGCGCCTGCTGGCGGAGGCCTGAACGCAGGCCGCGCCAGCGGCGCAGACGGCAACCGCTATTTGCGGAAGTTGTCGTGGCAGGCCTTGCAGCTCGCCGCCGTCGGGCCAAAAGCGGCCTTGAGGTTGTCCAGGCTACCGGTCTTGGCGGCCGCGGCCAGCTTGACGGCCTCGCCCTGGAACTTCTCGGCCGCAGCCTTGAATTTGTCGTTCTCGGTCCAGACCGCCGGCTCGGCCCGGGTGGAAGCCCCCTTGTCGGAACCAGGAACGAAACCGGCCCACGGCAGATGCGACAGCGTCAGCACGAGGTCGGCGTTCTCGGCCGCGGCCTTGGCATCGAAGGGCGCGCGCCCGTTGGCCATGGCACCCAGGCGGCTGAAGTGCTGCCCCATCACGAACAGGGCGCCTTGGCGGTATTTGATCGCGTCTTCCGACTTGGCGAACTGGGCGGCCGCCGGAAAAGCCGTTGCGAGCAAGGCGCTGGCCAATGCGAACACGGGAACTGCTTTCATCATGGTGCGGTCTGCTTTCTACGAGTGGGAAAAGGGCACCGCCGGGGTATCCAGCGGTGCAGACTACAGTGTCCGCTGAAAAGCTTCGCGTCGGTACCATGCCCCCCAAGGGTTGTCCGGTAGCGTTGCGCCAGCACTTCGCCGCCAGGAGCTGCCATGAATCATCGCGTCCGCGTCTGGGATCTGCCCACGCGCCTGTTCCATTGGATCCTGTTCGGCTGCGTCGTCGCGCTCGTCGCGACCGCCAAGGCCGGCGCGATGCAGTGGCACTTCCGGCTCGGCTATGCCGTGCTGGCCTTGCTGGTGTTCCGCTTCGCCTGGGGGCTGTTCGGCGGACGCTGGTCGCGCTTCGGCAGTTTCCTGTACGGTCCGAGCAGGCTGCTGGCCTACCTGCAGGGGCGCGGCCACCCGGAATGGTCGGTCGGCCATTCGCCGCTGGGCGCGCTGTCGGTCTTCGCGCTGCTCGGCGCACTGGCCTTGCAGGTGGCCAGCGGCCTGCTCAGCGACGACGAAATCGCCTTCGCCGGACCGCTCGCGCACCTGGTCTCCAGCGACTGGGTGAGCCTGGCGACCTGGTACCACAAGGACATCGGCCAATGGCTGGTGATCAGCCTGGCCGGCCTGCATGTCGCCGCCGCCCTGTTCTACCTGTGGGGCCGTGGACAGAACCTGATCGGCCCCATGGTCGGCGGCGACAAGCATCTCGACCGCGCCGTGCCTCCGTCGCGCGATGACGCCGGCACGCGGCTGCTGGCGCTGGTGCTGGCGGGGGCCAGCGCTGCGCTGGCCTGGTGGGTTTCCGGGTTGAGCGCCTGAACGAACTGGCTACACTGGAACGCGTGCCTTCATCCACCCTCCTGTTGAAGCCGCAGGTCAGCATCCTCCAGCCTGCCACGCCCGACTTGCTGGATGCGACGCGCGACATCTTCGTCGAGTACGGCGCCAGCCTCGAAATCGACCTCGGGTTCCAGCAGTTCGACGACGAACTGGCCGGCCTGCCCGGAGACTACGCCGCGCCGCGTGGCGCCCTGTTGCTCGCCCTGGTGGACGATGCCGTGGCCGGCTGCTGCGCCCTGCGCCCGCTGGAAGACGTCGACTACCCGAACGCCTGCGAAATGAAGCGCCTGTACGTCCGCAAGGCCTTCCGCGGCTTCGGCCTCGGCCGCATGCTCGCCGAAAGCGCCATGGATGCGGCCCGCCGCGCCGGCTACGGCTGCGTGCTGCTCGACACGCTGGACGAAATGGAAACGGCCCGGGCCCTGTACGAAGACCTGGGCTTCGAGGAAGTGCCGCCCTACTACCACAACCCGATCGCGGGCGCGCACTACCTCAAGGCGGAACTCTGACGCAGGCTCAGCCCTTCGCCTGCCGGAGCAGCGTGGCGGCGTCGCTGACCTCGAACTGGCCGGGGCCCTCGACGTTCAGCGCAACGACCTGGCCATCCTTGACCAGCATCGAATAGCGGTTGCTGCGCAGCCCCATGCCCCGCGCCGTCAGATCCAGCGTCAGGCCGGTGGCCTTGGCGAACTCGGCGCTGCCGTCGGCCAGCATGCGCACCTTGCCGTCCGTCTTCTGGTCGCGCGCCCAGGCGCCCATCACGAAGGCATCGTTCACGCTGAGGCACCAGATCTCGTCCACGCCCGCCGCCTTGAACGCCGCCTGGTTCTCGACGTAGCCGGGCAGGTGCTTGGCCGAGCAGGTCGGGGTGAACGCCCCCGGCAGCGCGAACAGCGCAATCGTCTTGCCGGCGCTGGCCTTGGCCACGTCGACAGGATTGGGGCCGAGGCTGCAACCCTCGCCCTCGGTTTCCGAATACTCCATCAGGGTCACGGCGGGCAGCGTGTCGCCGACTTTGATCATGGTGCTCTCCTTACGGTGGTGTGAAAAAGCAAAACGGCCCACATTGTGGGCCGTTTCGGCAATGGATCCGCCGGGGTCGCCGGCGACTCCATCAGGCTTCGGGGGCCTTCTGGACCAGACGGGTCGCGACCCAGGTCTTGGTCTTGGAGATCGGCCGGCTCTCGGTGATCTCGATCAGATCGCCCAGCTTGTACTCGCCCTTCTCGTCGTGGGCGTGGTACTTGCTGGAACGGGCCACGATCTTGCCGTACAGCTCGTGCTTGACGCGGCGCTCGATCAGCACCGTCACCGTCTTGGCGCGCTTGTCGCTGACGACCTTGCCGATCAGAGTGCGCTTGAGGGAGGGTTTGGCTTCCGTCATGGTGCTACTCCTTACTTGGCAGCCGCATCAGCGCTGCGCTTTTGCGCCAGGATGGTCTTGGCGCGCGCGATCTCGCGGCGCGTCAGGCGCAGCGAAGCCGTGTTGTTCAGCTGCTGCGTGCCCTTTTGCATGCGCAGGCCGAAATGGGCCTTCTGCAGCGACTTGACTTCGGCCTCCAGGCCGGCCACGTCCTTGGCGCGCAGGTTCTTGCGGGATTCCGTGATCTTGGACATTCGGGTCTCCTCGCCTTACTGGCCGATCATGCGCGTCACGAAGGTCGTGCGCAGCGGCAGCTTGGCAGCCGCCAGGCGGAACGCCTCGCGCGCCAGTTCTTCCGGCACGCCGACGATCTCGAACACGATCTTGCCGGGCTGGATCTCGGCCACGTAGTACTCGGGGTTGCCCTTGCCGTTGCCCATGCGGACTTCGGCGGGCTTCTGCGAGATCGGCTTGTCCGGGAAGACGCGGATCCAGATGCGGCCACCGCGCTTGACATGGCGCGAGATGGCACGACGGGCCGACTCGATCTGGCGCGCCGTCAGGCGGCCGCGGTCGGTGCACTTCAGGCCGAAATCGCCAAAGGCGACCGAGTTGCCGCGCGTGGCGACGCCCGTGTTACGGCCCTTCTGCTCTTTGCGGTATTTGCGGCGAGCGGGTTGCAACATGATTACTCTCCTTTACCGTCGGCCGCGCCAGCGGCCGGCGCGGCTACCTTGCGGACGCGCTGAACGGTAGATTTCGGTGCATTCGCACCTGCGGTTTCATTGGCACCATCGCGGCGCGGACCGCGGCCGGGACGGTCGCCGGGGCGGCCATCGCGGCGCGGGCCACGCGGGCGGCGCTCTTCTTCGGCGCGCGGCTCCTGCGCCGCCGGCACATCGCCACGGCCCAGCGTATCGCCCTTGTAGACCCAGACCTTGACGCCGATGACGCCATAGGTGGTCTTGGCCTCGGACACGCCGTAGTCGATGTCCGCGCGCAGCGTGTGCAGCGGCACGCGACCTTCGCGGTACCACTCGGTACGGGCGATCTCGATGCCGTTCAGGCGGCCGGCGGACATGATCTTGATGCCCTGGGCGCCCAGGCGCATCGCGTTCTGCATCGCGCGCTTCATCGCGCGGCGGAACATGATGCGCTTTTCCAGCTGCTGGGTGATGCTATCGGCGATCAGCTTGGCATCGATCTCGGGCTTGCGCACTTCCTCGATGTTGACCGCCACCGGCACGCCCAGCTGCTTGGCCAGTTCGCGCTTGAGGTTCTCGATGTCCTCGCCCTTCTTGCCGATCACGACACCCGGACGGGCCGAGAAGATCGTGATGCGGGCGTTCTTGGCCGGACGCTCGATCAAGACGCGCGAGACCGAGGCGTTCTTCAGCTTGGTCTTCAGGTAGTCGCGCACCTTGATGTCTTCGGCCAGCATGCCGGCGAAGTCACGGTTGCTGGCATACCAGCGGCTGGCCCAGTTGCGGCTGACCGCGAGGCGGAAGCCGGTCGGATGGATTTTCTGTCCCATAGCTTTCCAGCCCCTCAGTTGCCGACCGTCACGTACACGTGGCACGTGGGCTTGCTGATGCGGTTGCCGCGGCCCTTGGCGCGCGCGGCGAAACGCTTGAGCGTGGCGCCTTGCTCGACGTAGATGGTCTTGACCTTCAGCTCGTCGATGTCGGCACCGTCGTTGTGCTCGGCGTTCGCGATCGCGGACTCCAGCACCTTCTTGATGATGACGGCGGCCTTCTTCTGCGTGAACTGCAGCGTGTTCAGCGCCTGGTCCACCTTCTTGCCGCGGATCAGGTCGGCCACCAGGCGGCCCTTGTCGACCGACAGACGGACACCCCGCAGGACTGCACGTGTTTCCATGGTCATTCCTTACTTCCTCTGGACCTTCTTGTCCGCGGGGTGACCCTTGAAGGTACGGGTCAGCGCGAACTCGCCCAGCTTGTGGCCGACCATCTGGTCAGTGATGTAGACCGGCACGTGCTGCTTGCCGTTGTGCACCGCGATCGTCAGGCCGATGAACTCGGGCAGGATCATGGAGCGGCGCGACCAGGTCTTGATCGGCTTCTTGTCCTTGGTGGCGACGGCCTTGTCGGCCTTGGCCACCAGATGATGGTCCACGAAGGGACCCTTCTTGAGAGAGCGGGTCATGTGCTATCTCCGTTACTTCTTGCGGCGCGACACGACCATCACCTGGGTGCGCTTGTTGTTGCGGGTGCGGTAGCCCTTGGTCAGGTTGCCCCACGGGTCGACCGGGTGGCGGCCTTCGCCGGTGCGGCCCTCGCCACCGCCGTGCGGGTGGTCGATCGGGTTCATCACCACGCCGCGCACGGTCGGGCGGATGCCCATCCAGCGCGTCACGCCAGCCTTGCCCAGGCGGCGCAGGCTGTGCTCCTCGTTGGCCACCTCGCCGATGGTCGCGCGGCACTCGATGTGGATCTTGCGCACTTCGCCCGAGCGCATGCGCACCTGGGCGTAGGCGCTCTCACGCGCCAGCAGCGTGGCCGAAGCACCGGCCGAGCGCGCGATCTGCGCACCCTTGCCCGGCTGCAACTCGATGCAATGGATCGTCGAACCCACCGGGATGTTGCGGATCGGCAGCGTATTACCGGCACGGATGGGTGCCTCGGAACCCGAGACCAGCGTCGCGCCGACTTCCACGCCGCGCGGGGCGATGATGTAGCGGCGCTCGCCGTCGGCATAGCACACCAGCGCGATGTGGGCCGAGCGATTCGGGTCGTACTCGATGCGCTCGACCTTGGCCGGCACGCCGTCCTTGTCGCGCTTGAAGTCCACCACGCGGTAGTGGTGCTTGTGGCCGCCACCCTTGTGGCGCACCGTGATGTGGCCGTTGTTGTTGCGGCCGGACTTCTGGAACTGCGGCTCCAGCAGCGCCGCGTGCGCGGCACCCTTGTGCAGGTGGCTGCGCGAGACCTTCACCATGCCGCGACGGCCCGGCGAGGTCGGTTTCATCTTGATGACGGCCATGTTATGCAGCCTCCCCGGTCAGTTGGAGCTCCTGGCCCGGCTTGAGCGTCACGTACGCCTTGCGCACGTTGTCGCGGCGACCGATGGAGCGGCCGAAGCGCTTGGTCTTGCCCTTGGTGTTGACCACGGACACGCCCTGGACCTCGACCTTGAACAGCAGTTGCACTGCCGCCTTGATTTCGTGCTTGGTCGCGTCCTGCAGCACCTTGAAGGTGACCGCATTGGACTTCTCGGCGACCATGGTGGCCTTCTCGGAGACGACAGGCGCGACCAGCACCTGCATCAGGCGGCCTTCGTCGAACTGTTGCGTTGCCTTGGAGGAGCTCATGCGAACATCTCCTTGAGTTTATCCATGGCGCCCTTGGTCACCAGCACCTTCTTGTAGTGCACCAGCGACACCGGATCGGCGTAGCGCGGCTCGACCACCAGCACGTTGGCCAGGTTGCGCGAAGCCAGGTACAGGTTCTCGTCGACCTCGTCGGCGATGACCATCACCGAGGACGCCAGGTTCATGGCCTTCAGGCGCGTGGCCAGGGCCTTGGTCTTGGGCGTGTCCACGTTCAGCGACTCGACCACGGCCAGGCGGCCTTCGCGCGCCAGCTGCGAGAAGATGGACGCCATGCCGGCGCGGTACATCTTCTTGTTGATCTTCTGCGTGAAGTTCTCGTCCGGCATGTTCGGGAAGATCCGACCGCCCCCGCGCCACAGCGGCGAGGACGTCATGCCGGCGCGTGCGCGACCCGTGCCCTTCTGCTTGAACGGCTTCTTGGTCGAGTGCTTGACCTGTTCCCGGTCCTTCTGCGCGCGCGTGCCTTGGCGAGCGTTGGCCTGGTAGGCCACCACCACCTGGTGCACCAGGTCTTCGTTGTAGTCACGACCGAACACGGTATCGGGCGCATCCACCGTGGACGCGGCCTGGCCCTGGTCGTTCAGGAGTTCGAGCTGCATCAGTTCGCTCCCTTCTCAGCCTTGGCCTTGACGGCCGGACGAATGGTGACGAAGCCGCCCTTGGAGCCGGGCAAGGCACCGCGCAGCAGCAGCAGCTGGCGCGCTTCGTCGACACGGATCACGTCGAGGTTCTGGGTCGTCACGGTGTCGGCGCCCAGGTGGCCCGACATCTTCTTGCCCGGGAACACGCGGCCCGGATCCTGCGCCATGGAGATCGAGCCCGGCACGTTGTGCGAACGGCTGTTGCCGTGCGACGCGCGCTGCGAGCCGAAGTGGTGGCGCTTGATGGTGCCGGCGAAGCCCTTGCCGATGGTCGTGCCCTGCACGTCCACCTTCTGGCCTGCGGCGAAGAGTTCGGCGACCGGCAGCTGGCTGCCTGCGGCGTACTTCGCGGCGGCTTCGGCCGTCACACGGAATTCCTGGATGACTTCACCGGCTTCGACACCCGCCTTGGCAAGGTGGCCGGCTTCCGGCTTGGTCACGCGCGAGGCCTTGCGCGTGCCGAACGTCACCTGCAGGGCGACGTAGCCGTCGGCCTCTTGGGTCTTGACCTGGGTCACTCGGTTGTTCGACACATCGACCACCGTGACGGGCACTGCATCGCCGTCATCGGTGAACAGACGCATCATGCCCACCTTGCGCCCCAGCAACCCGAGGGAGTTGCTCTGACTCATTTGTTTCTCCGAAGCTTCCACCGCCGCGACTGCAATTGGCCGCGGCGTTTGGATATGGAAGATGGTTGATGAACTCCAGCCCAAAATGGGCGGAGCCAAAAATTATAGCCCGAAGCTGCCGAATCGGCAACTTCGGGCCAGGCCAGAAATCAGGCTGCCTTTACTGCAGCTTGATCTCGACGTCCACGCCGGCCGGCAGGTCCAGCTTCATCAGCGCGTCCACGGTCTTGTCGGTCGGATCGACGATGTCCATCAGGCGCTGGTGCGTGCGGATCTCGAACTGGTCGCGGCTGGTCTTGTTGACGTGCGGCGAGCGCAGGATGTCGAAGCGCTTCATGCGCGTGGGCAACGGCACGGGGCCCTTGACGATGGCGCCGGTGCGCTTGGCGGTGTCGACGATCTCGGCCGCGGACTGGTCGATCAGCTTGTAGTCGAAGGCCTTCAGGCGGATGCGGATCTTCTGCTTGCTCATGACGCCTCCGCTCACTCGATGATCTTGGCGACCACGCCTGCGCCGACGGTCTTGCCGCCTTCGCGGATGGCGAAGCGCAGGCCTTCTTCCATGGCGATCGGGGCGATCAGCTTGACGGTGATCGACACGTTGTCGCCGGGCATGACCATTTCCTTGCCTTCGGGCAGGCTGATGGCGCCGGTCACGTCGGTGGTGCGGAAGTAGAACTGCGGGCGGTAGTTGTTGAAGAACGGGGTGTGGCGCCCGCCTTCGTCCTTGCTCAGCACGTACACCTCGCTGGTGAAGTGGGTGTGCGGCTTGATGGAGCCGGGCTTGCACAGCACTTGGCCGCGTTCGACTTCTTCACGCTTGGTGCCGCGCAGCAGGATGCCGACGTTGTCGCCGGCCTGGCCCTGGTCGAGCAGCTTGCGGAACATTTCCACACCGGTGCAGGTGGTCTTGACGGTCGGGCGGATGCCGACGATCTCGATTTCCTCGCCGACCTTGATCACGCCGCGTTCGACGCGGCCGGTGACCACCGTGCCGCGGCCGGAGATGGAGAACACGTCTTCCACGGGCATCAGGAAGGTGCCGTCCACGGCGCGTTCGGGGGTGGGGATGTAGCTGTCCAGCGCGTCGGCCAGGTTCAGGATGGCTTTCTCGCCCAGTTCGCCCTTGTCGCCTTCGAGCGCCAGCTTGGCCGAGCCCTTGATGATGGGGGTGTCGTCGCCGGGGAAGTCGTACTTGCTCAGCAGTTCGCGCACTTCCATCTCGACCAGTTCGAGCAGTTCGGCGTCGTCCACCATGTCGCACTTGTTCAGGAAGACGATGATGTACGGCACGCCGACCTGGCGGGCCAGCAGGATGTGCTCGCGCGTCTGGGGCATGGGGCCGTCGGCGGCCGAGCACACCAGGATGGCGCCGTCCATCTGGGCCGCGCCGGTGATCATGTTCTTCACGTAGTCGGCGTGGCCGGGGCAGTCCACGTGGGCGTAGTGGCGGTTGGCCGTCTCGTATTCCACGTGCGCGGTGTTGATCGTGATGCCGCGCGCCTTTTCTTCAGGGGCCGCGTCGATCTGGTCGTAGGCCTTGGCCTGGCCGCCGAACTTGCTCGACAGCACCGTCGTGATGGCCGCCGTCAGCGTCGTCTTGCCGTGGTCCACGTGTCCGATCGTCCCGACGTTCACGTGCGGCTTGGTACGCTCGAATTTCTCTTTTGCCATGTCAAATCTCCAAAGAACATTTCCCGTGAAAGCGTTTTAGGTCTGCACGGCATTGCGGGTTCGCCACGCACGGGCACGTGGCGGCATGCCGTCGCAGACCGGTTCGAATTACTTGGCGCGCGCGGCGATGATGGCCTCGGCCACGTTCTTCGGAGCTTCGGCGTAGTGCTTGAACTCCATCGTGTACGTGGCGCGCCCCTGCGACATCGAACGCAGCGTGGTCGAGTAGCCGAACATCTCGGACAGCGGCACCTCGGCCTTGATGACCTTGCCGCCGCCGACCATGTCGTCCATGCCCTGCACCATGCCGCGGCGGGACGACAGGTCGCCCATCACGTTGCCGGCGTAGTCCTCGGGCGTCTCGACCTCCACGGCCATCATGGGCTCGAGGATGACCGGGCTGGCGCGCTTGGCGGCTTCCTTGAAGCCGAAGATGGCGGCCATCTTGAACGCCTGCTCGGACGAGTCCACGTCGTGGTACGAGCCGAAGGTCAGCGCGACCTTGACGTCCACGACCGGATAGCCGGCCAGCACGCCGTTGTTCAGCGCCTCTTCCACGCCCTTCTGCACGGCCGGGATGTACTCGCGCGGCACCACGCCGCCCTTGATCTCATCCAGGAACTCGAAGCCCTTGCCCGGCTCCTGCGGCTCCAGGCGGAACACCACGTGGCCGTACTGGCCCTTGCCGCCGGACTGGCGCACGAACTTGCCTTCGACGTCGGAGACGCTCTTGCGCACGGTCTCGCGGTAGGCCACCTGCGGCTTGCCGACGTTGGCCTCCACGCCGAATTCGCGCTTCATGCGGTCGACGATGATTTCCAAGTGCAGCTCGCCCATGCCGGCGATGATGGTCTGGCCCGATTCCTCGTCGGTGTTGACGCGGAACGACGGGTCTTCCGAAGCCAGGCGCTGCAGCGCGATGCCCATCTTCTCCTGGTCGGCCTTGGTCTTGGGCTCCACGGCCTGGCGGATCACCGGCTCGGGGAACACCATGCGCTCCAGGGTCACGATGGCGTCGGGATCGCACAGGGTCTCGCCCGTGGTCACGTCCTTCAGGCCCACGCAGGCGGCGATGTCGCCGGCACGGATCTCGTCGACCTCGATGCGCTCGTTGGCGTGCATCTGCACGATGCGGCCGATGCGCTCCTTCTTGCCCTTGACCGGGTTGTAGACGGTGTCGCCCTTGGACAGCACGCCGGAGTACACGCGCACGAAGGTCAACTGGCCGACGAACGGGTCGGTCATCAGCTTGAATGCCAGCGAGGAGAACTTCTCGCCGTCATCGGCCTTGCGCGTCGTCTCTTGCTCGTCCTCGTCCAGGCCGGCCACCGGCGGGATGTCCACCGGCGCCGGCAGGTAGTCGATCACGGCGTCCAGCATGCGCTGCACGCCCTTGTTCTTGAACGCGGTACCGCACAGCATGGGCTGGATCTCGGTCGCGATCGTGCGCGTGCGCAGGCCCAACTTGATCTCGTCCTCGGTCAGGTCGCCCTCTTCGAGGTACTTGTTCATCAGCTCCTCGCTGGCCTCGGCCGCGGCCTCGATCATCTTCTCGCGCCACTCCTTGGCGGTCTCCACGAGGTTCGCCGGGATCTCGGCGTACTCGAACTTCATGCCCTGGGAAGCTTCGTCCCAGATGATGGCCTTCATCTTCAGCAGGTCGACCACGCCCTTGAAGTTGTCCTCGGCGCCGATCGGGATCACGATGGGCACGGGATTGGCCTTCAGGCGCAGCTTCATCTGATCGTGCACCTTGAAGAAGTTGGCGCCGGTGCGGTCCATCTTGTTCACGAAGGCCAGGCGCGGCACCTTGTACTTGTTGGCCTGGCGCCAGACGGTTTCCGACTGGGGCTGCACGCCACCCACCGCGCAATAGACCATGCAGGCGCCGTCCAGCACGCGCATGGAACGCTCCACCTCGATCGTGAAGTCCACGTGGCCCGGGGTGTCGATGATGTTGAAGCGGTGCTCGGGATAGGACAGGTCCATGCCCTTCCAGAAGCAGGTCACGGCCGCCGAAGTGATCGTGATGCCGCGCTCTTGCTCCTGCTCCATCCAGTCGGTGGTGGCAGCCCCGTCGTGCACCTCGCCCAGCTTGTGGTTCACACCGGTGTAGAACAGGATGCGCTCGGTCGTGGTGGTCTTGCCGGCGTCGATGTGCGCCGAGATACCGATGTTGCGGTAGCGCTCGATGGGGGTTTTGCGGGCCATGGAAAAAACTCCTTGAACGGCGCGGAGCCCGCCCGCCTCGTGGGCAGGTCGGGCTCCAGGCCTTTAGAACGACAGAATGGAGATCAGAAACGGAAGTGGCTGAACGCCTTGTTGGCCTCGGCCATGCGGTGCACTTCGTCGCGGCGCTTCATGGCGCCGCCACGGCCTTCGGTGGCCTCCATCAACTCATTGGCCAGGCGCAGCGACATGGACTTCTCGCCGCGCTTGCGGGCAGCTTCCTTGATCCAGCGCATCGACAGCGCCAGGCGGCGCACCGGGCGCACTTCGACCGGCACCTGGTAGTTGGCGCCGCCGACGCGGCGGGACTTGACCTCGACCATCGGCTTGACGTTGTTGATGGCGATCGTGAAGGCTTCCAGCGGGTCCTTGCCCGGGTTCTTCTTCTCGATGAAGTCGAGCGCGCCATAGATGATGCGCTCGGCGACCGCCTTCTTGCCGCCCTCCATGATCACGTTCATGAACTTGGACAGCTCGACATTGCCGTACTTGGGATCCGGCAGGATTTCACGTTTGGGAACTTCGCGACGACGCGGCATGTTTCACCTCTTTGTTGCTTCAGTTGGCCCTGGCTCCAGGACCGCGGGAGTCATCCAGACCCCCACTTACTCGACCCGCCCGGAGCATTCCAGGCTGCGGGCCACTACGCCCACCGCGCATGCCTTGCGCACGACGGGCACCGAATGGCAGACCTGCGGTCAGGCCTTCTTGGGACGCTTGGCGCCGTACTTGGAACGCGCTTGCTTGCGATCCTTGACGCCTTGCAGGTCCAGCGAGCCGCGCACGATGTGGTAGCGCACGCCGGGCAGATCCTTGACACGACCGCCGCGCACCAGCACCACGCTGTGCTCCTGCAGGTTGTGGCCTTCGCCGCCGATGTAGGAAATGACCTCGAAGCCGTTGGTCAGGCGGACCTTGGCCACCTTGCGGAGCGCCGAGTTCGGCTTCTTCGGGGTCGTGGTGTAGACCCGGGTGCAGACGCCGCGGCGCTGCGGGGAGTTTTGCATCGCGGGGCTCTTCGAGTTGATGGTCTCGACCTCGCGCCCCTGACGCACGAGCTGATTGATGGTTGGCACTCAAGCCTCCTTGTGATGGCCACCCCTGCGCCCCAACAACGCGAGATGGCCGACAACCGTAAAAACGGCAAACGTGAATCCCTCGGAATTTTCCGAAAAGCCCGCGAGTATAGCCGGGCCCGCCGGATGCGGCAAGAAGCGCCGCGCCTACTTGATCCAGAGCCGCAGCGCGTCCCAGGCGCGGCCGAGCACGCCAGCCTGCTCCACGGGCTCCAGCACGACCAGCGGCACGTTGACCAGGTCCTGGCCGTCCAGCGCGACCTTCAGCGTGCCGACGGCCTGGCCCTGGGTGAACGGCGCGACCAGCGGGTCCGGGCGCGCGATGTCCGACTTGACGCGGGCGGCGCTGCCGGCCGGCACGGCGACGACGATCGGCTCGGTCCGGCCGAGCTTGAGGGTGTCAGCCTTGCCCTTCCAGACCGGCGGCGTGGCGACGGGCTGGCCGGCATCGAACAGGCGCACGGCCTCGTAGGCCGTGTAGCCCCAGTTCAGCAGCTTCTGCGATTCGTTGGCACGCGCGTTCTCGCTGGAAGCGCCGAGCACGATGGACAGCAGCCGGCGTCCGCCCGTCAGGTTCGGGAAGTCGCGCTTGGCCGTGGTGATCATGCAGTAGCCGGCGGCATTGGTGTGGCCGGTCTTCAGGCCGTCCACCGTCGGGTCGCGGAACAGCAGCAGGTTGCGGTTGGTGTCGTTGGAGACCGGCGTGCCCTGGTAGCGGTACTTCTTGATGCTGTAGTAGTGCACGTACTCCGGGAAGTCGTGCATCAGCCGGGTCGACAGGACGGCCAGGTCGCGCGCCGTCGTGGTGTGGCCGGGCTCGGTCAGGCCCTCGGGATTCTTGTACGTGGTGTTCTGCAGGCCCAGCGCCTTGGCCTGCTCGTTCATGAGCTGCACGAAGCGCTCCGCCGTGCCGCCGACCGCCTCGGCCAGCGCCATGGTCGCGTCGTTGCCGGACTGCACGATCATGCCCTTGATCAGGTCCTCCACCGGCACCTGCATCTTGGGGTCGATGAACATGCGCGAGCCGGGCATCTTCCAGGCGCGCTCGCTGACGGGCAGCGCCTGGGTCAGGCTGAGCTTCTTGGCCTTCACGGCGTCGAAGACCAGGTAGGCCGTCATCAGCTTGGTCAGCGAAGCCGGCTCGACCGGCATGTCCGCATCCTTCTGCAGCAGCACCTGGTTGGCGGTGACGTCCATCAGCAGGTAGGCGCGGGCGGCGATTTCGGGCCCCTGCGGGGCCTGCGCGGACGCGAGGGAAACGGCGGCGGCCAGCAGCGGCGCCGCCAGCATTTTCAGGAAACGGTTCATGAGGATCGGCAGAAAAGACACGGCCCGGCTCCGACACGCGGAACCGGGCACAAGTTTCAGGCGGAAGCGCGGGCCCGGAGGTGGCGCACCACCAGGCCCTTGAGCAGCGGCAATTGTCCGTGAAAGAAGTGGCCGCCTCCGGGCACGACGGTGACGGGCAGCGATTGCGGGCGCGC
Source organism: Pseudorhodoferax sp. (assembly GCF_047601025.1). Taxonomy (NCBI): domain Bacteria; kingdom Pseudomonadati; phylum Pseudomonadota; class Betaproteobacteria; order Burkholderiales; family Comamonadaceae; genus Pseudorhodoferax; species Pseudorhodoferax sp. The sequence goes on along the minus strand of NZ_JASGJZ010000001.1, from coordinate 2,150,988 downwards.
CCAGTCCATCACCGAGTCCAGCGGCACGGTGTCGTCCTGCTCGCCGTGCACGACCAGGGTGCGCTCGTGCAGCTCCGCCGGGACGGGCTGCACCGCGAAGCGCGAGGCCGCCGTGCCGACGAGCACGAGCTGCTCGATGCGCCGCGCCGCGTGCACCGCGGCCAGCGCCCGGCTGGTCACGAAGGCGCCGAACGAGAAGCCGGCCAGCGCGGCCGGCGCCGCGGCCTCGCCGCCGAGCTGGGCCAGCACCGCCAGCAGGTCCTCGGTCTCGCTGATGCCCGCGTCGTGCTGCCCGGCGGTGGCGCCGACGCCGCGGAAGTTGAAGCGCACGGCCGTCCAGCCGCATTGCACGAAGGCGCGCGCCAGCGTCTGCACGACCTTGTTGTCCATGGTGCCGCCGAACAGCGGATGCGGATGCGCGATCACCGCCACGCCCTGCGGCGCGGCACCGGCCGCTGGCGCGTCGCGCAGCGCTTCGATGGCGCCGACGGGGCCCGCCAGCATCAGGCGTTCGGTCGATGCGTTCATGCGCCGGCTCCTCAGCGGCCCAGGTGCGGCGGCGTCAGCAGGCGCTCGACGACCTTGCCGTGCTTCAGGTGCGACTCGACGATCTCGTCGATGTCGTCCTCGTCCACGTAGCTGTACCAGACGGCCTCGGGATAGACCACGGCCACCGGGCCGGCGGCGCAGCGATCCAGGCAGCCGGCCTTGTTCACGCGCACCTGGCCGGGCCCGGCCAGCCCCGCCGCCTTGACCTTGGCCTTGCAACGGTCGAACGCCTTCTGGGCGCCGTGCTGGGCGCAGCAGTCCTCGCCGCTGGCGCGCTCGTTCAGGCAGAAGAAGACGTGGCGCTGGTAGTAGGAGGGAGGAGACGTGCTCATGCGCGGCATTTTAGGAAGCCGCCGGCGGCTTCGCGTCCGGCCGCGACAGCCGCCGCAACAGGTAGGCCGCCGCGCCGTAGGGCCACAGCCAGCCCAGCCACTGCACCAGGCCGTGGAAGCGGATGAAGCGGCCCTGCTCCCAGGTCTGCAGCGTCTGCGCGAAGTAGGCACTGGTGGGCGCCTGGTTCAGCAGGCTCAGGTGCAGCGCCAGCGCCAGCAGCGCCAGCGCCGCGCAGCCGCGCCGGCGCAGCGGCAGCAGCAGGCCGGCGATCAGCACCGCCGCGCCCCAGCCCGCGCGCACCGGCGGCGTCCACCAGGTCCAGGCGTGCGCCGGACCGTAGCTCAGCGCGGCCGACAGCGCCGTGGCGCCGACACCGACCAGCGTCAGCAGCAGCAGGAACCAAGCGCGCCGCCGCACGCCGGTGACCACGCCGTAGCCGACCAGGCAGGGCACCAGCGCGCCGAGCATCACGCACAGCATCTCGGCGCCGGGCACCAGCGGCTGCAGTTCGATCGCGCGCACCGGCAGCCACTCCAGAAACGGCGTGTCCGCCAGCATCGCCGCCAGCGCCTCCTCCACGCGCTCGAACACCTGGCCCAGGCCCAGCGGCACCGCCACCGGAAACAGCAGCGCCACCGGCCACAGCGCCAGCAGCACCATGGCGCCGCGCGCATCCGGCGCCAGCCAGGCCTCGCGGAAGCGGCTCCAGCGGTCGATCGTGCCCGCGCGCTGCAGCAGCCAGGCGAGCACGGCGCCGAGCCAGCTGCCCGCCGCGTTCAGCGCGAGATCCACGTTGGACGGCACGCGCCGCGGCAGGAAGCCCTGCGTGGTTTCCATCAGCAGTGCCACGCCGGCGCCGGCCAGCGTGGCCAGCAGCACGGGGTGGCGGGTGCGGCGGGAGCGCAAGCCGCTCAGCGCCAGCAGGAAGCCCAGCGGCGCATACCCGGCGACGTTGACCTGCACGTCGAACCACGTCCACCAGCGCGGCAGCGGCGCCCCCAGGAAGGCCCAGGGCGCAATGCCCTGGTCGCGCCAGCCCTCGAACGGGTACAGGCTGGCATACACCACGAGCCCCAGGTAGGCCAGCGCGAGCGGCCAGGCCGAGGTCTTGTGCATGCGCGTGCGGCCGCGTTCAGAACGGCTTGACGACGGCCAGCACCACGGCGGCGATCAGCAGCAGCACCGGCAGTTCGTTGAACCAGCGGTACCAGACATGGCCACGCGTGGCCTGGCCGCGGCGAAAGCGCCCGAGCTGCCGCGCGCAGGCATGGTGGTAGCCGAGCACCAGCGCCACCACCAGCAGCTTGGCATGCATCCAGCCGTTGCCCGGGCCGCGGCCGATGCCGTAGTACAGCCACAGCACCAGGCCCAGCGCCAGCGCCGGCACGGCCAGCAACGTCGTGAAGCGCAGCAGCTTGCCGGCCATCAGCAGCAGCCGCGCACGCTCCGCCGGCGAGTCGGCCGGCACCATCGCCAGGTTCACGAAGATGCGCGGCAAATAGAACAGGCCGGCGAACCAGCTCGCCACGAACACGATGTGGAACGACTTCACCCAGAGCATGGCGGCAGTGTAGGGGCCGCGCTCCGGGCAAAAAAATACCCCGACCGGCGCGAAGCAGTGGTACGGGGTGGCAAGCCTGTCGGCTGTTACACGTCGAGGCCCCGCTCAGGGAGGTGAAGCGGGCAGGCGGCGAACCGCCCGGAGCGCAATCTAGCAAAGGCCACCCCGGCCAGTACTAGGGCTTGCCCTGGGCTTGCGGCACAATTTTCGGCATGAGCCACGACCTGTCCCCCCTGGCCGCGTTTCCGGCCGCACGCCCGCGCCGGCTGCGCCGCGACGCCTTCACGCGCAACCTGGTGCGCGAACACGCGCTGTCCACGCACGACCTGATCTACCCGGTGTTCGTGCAGGCCGGCGAACGCCGGCGCACGCCCGTCCCGTCCATGCCCGGCGTCGAGCGGCTGAGCCTGGACCAGTTGCTGCCCGTGGCCGAGGAATGCGTGCGCCTGCAGGTCCCGGTGATGGCGCTGTTCCCGGTGGTGGACGGCAGCCTGAAGACCGACGACGGCCGCGAGGCCTGGAACCCCGACGGACTGGTGCCCCGCGTGGTGCGCGCGCTGAAGGACCGCTTCCCCGAGCTCGGCGTGATGACCGACGTGGCGCTGGACCCTTACACCAGCCACGGCCAGGACGGCCTGCTCGACCCCACCGGCTACATCCTCAACGACGAGACCACGGCCGTGCTGGTGCGCCAGGCGCTGGCGCAGGCCGAGGCCGGCGTAGACATCGTCGCTCCCAGCGACATGATGGACGGCCGGATCGGCGCGATCCGCACCGCGCTCGAATCGCGCGGCGCGATCCACACCCGCATCATGGCCTACAGCGCCAAGTACGCCTCGGCCTTCTACGGCCCGTTCCGCGACGCCGTGGGCTCGGCCGCCAACCTGGGCAAGAGCGACAAGAAGGTCTACCAGATGGACCCGGGCAACGGCGACGAGGCGCTGCGCGAGGTGGCGCTGGACATCGCCGAGGGCGCCGACATGGTCATGGTCAAGCCCGGCATGCCCTACCTGGACGTGGTGCGCCGCGTGAAGGACCGCTTCGGCGTGCCGACCTTCGCCTACCAGGTCAGCGGCGAGTACGCGATGCTCAAGGCCGCCGCGCAGAACGGCTGGCTGGACCACGACGCCGTGATGATGGAAAGCCTGCTGGCCTTCAAGCGCGCCGGCGCCAGCGGCGTGCTGACCTACTTCGCGCTCGACGCGGCCCGCCTGCTGCGCGCCTGACCCGGCCGCGCGCGCCATGCAGATCGTCGAGTTCGGTGCCGGCACGCTGCGCTTCGCCGATGCGCTGCCGGCCCGGGCACCGGCCGCCGGCTTCGTCTGGATCTTCCTGGACCGCGGGCAGCTGGAAGCGGCCCTGCCCGCCCTGCAGCAGGCCGCGCAGCGCCTGGGCGGCTCGCAGCTGCTGGACCTGCACTGCGCCGACCTGCTGAACGCGGCCCACCCCTCGCACTACGACTACACCTCGGTCTACGACCTGGTCGTGTTCCGCCGCCTGTCCACCCAGGAGGAAGGCGGCCAGGACGCCGCCCGGCACGCGCCCGCCGGCCGGCCCGAGGCGATGCCCGCCGCGTTCCGCCGCATCAGCACGCGCGCGGTCGGCTTCGCGGTATTCGACAGGCTGCTGATCAGCGTGCACCCGGACGGCTGCTCCGCCGCGCACACCTTCCTGCAGCGCTACCTGGCCGACGCCGTGCACAGCGAGGGCCTGCCGGCCGCCGCGCGCAGCCGGCTGCCGGCCAGCGCCGCCGACCTGATGCTGCGCATGGTCAACCAGATGGTCGACAGCTACCTGGAGCTGCGCAAGCAGCTGAGCCAACAGCTGGACCACTGGCAGCAGGAGCTGCTGCGCCCGCACTCGCGCTTCGCGAACTGGAACGCGCTGATGGCCGCGCGCAAGGAACTGCACGTGCTCGAAGACCTCTGCGAGGAGCAGCACGACGCCATGCAGGAATGGCTGGACACGCTGCGCGAGCAGCCCGCCGGCCAGATGCCGCAGGCCGAGCGCGACGGCCTGATCGCCCGCTCGCGCGACGTGATCGAGCACATCCAGCGCGTGGTGCACCACGTGCGCCGGCTGGAGCAGAACGCCGAGACCGTGGTGCAGATCCATTTCTCGGCGCAGAGCAACCGCACCAACGACATCATGCGCGTGCTGACCGCGCTGACCGCGGTGTTCCTGCCGCTGAACCTGATCGCCGGCATCTTCGGCATGAACTTCGAATTCATCCCGCTGCTGCACGAGCGCGGCGGCTTCTGGTGGGCCATCGGCGCGATGGCGCTGATCACCGTGGCACTGGTCACGCTGTTCCGGCGCAAGCGCTACCTGGCCCGCACCGGGCGCTGATTCAACAGCGCGCGGCCTCGCGCTGCAGGCGCACGATGCGCAGCGCCTCGGGCTGGTCGACCATCACGCAGGTCTTGCCGGTGCGCCGGCAATGGTCGCGCACGCGCCAGTAGTCGCCATGGCTCAGGCAGCCGGTCTGGCAGATCACCAGGTCGGCGGCCACCAGGCTTTCCTCCAGGGCGGCGCTGTCGCCCTCGCCCACCGCCGCCACGCCCTGCTGGCGCGCCCAGGCCAGCGCCGTGGTGCGCACCATCACGGCCGCGCGCGTGCGCAGCAGCTCGGCTTCGAGCTGCTGGATGCGCCGGTGCTGCGCGCTGATCACCTCGCTGCAGCGCTGCTGCGCGGCGCCCAGCCGGCGCCACGGCAGCAGCAGTTCCGCGGCCTGCAGCCGCAGCTCGACATCGTCGGTCATGCCACCCCTTTCCACGAGAATCTCGATCTTAGTTGAGAATGGTTCTCAACCAAAGACGATTCCCGGATGCGTGCCAGGGGCGCCCCTCAAGCGAGCGGCAGCAGCGGCTGGAACTTCGCCCGCCGCAGGCTGAAGAAGGCCTTCACGTTGCGCACGTTGGCGTCGGCGGTGAACAGCCGCTCGGCCAGCGCCAGATAGTCCGGCATGTCGCGCGCATGCACCACGAGGCAGAAGTCCGGCCCCGGCGACACGCGGTAGCACTGCTGCACCGCGTCGTCCGCCACCACGCGCGCCTCGAACGCGGCCAGGTGCCCGGCGTCCTGCCGGTCCAGCGTGATCTCGACCAGGGCGGTCAGCCCATGGCCCAGCAAGGGCGCCAGCCGGTCCGGCGAGAGGATGGCGATCTGGCGCTCCACCACGCCGGACTCGACCAGCCGCTTGACACGCCGCAAGCAGGTCGGCGGCGACACGTGGGCGCGCTCGGCGAGCGCCTGGTTGCTCTGCGAAGCGTCGCGCTGCAGCAGATCCAGCAAGCGAAGGTCTACGGCATCGAGATCGATTGATTCCATGAATCGATCATCGGCGAAATTTTCAGTCTCCATGATGTAACAAAGAAATTATCGTTCGTGGTGCGTGAAGAAATAAACGAAATTATCCACCTCCTTCTTCTAGGATGCGCGCCATTCGATTGATCGGAGAACACCCATGTGCGGCATCGTCGGCGCTGTTTCCAAGCGCAACATCGTTCCCATCCTGGTCCAGGGCCTGCAACGGCTGGAATACCGGGGCTATGACTCCTGCGGCGTGGCCGTCCACGCCGGCAGCCTGGGCACCACGCGCCGCGCGGCGCTGCAGCGCACGCGCAGCACGGCCCGCGTGGCCGAGCTGGCGGCGCAGGTGGAGCAGGACCACATCGAAGGCGGCACCGGCATCGCCCACACCCGCTGGGCCACCCACGGCGCGCCGGCCGTGCACAACGCGCATCCGCACTTCAGCCATGGCGCCGGCCCCGACGCGCCGGAACGCCCCGGCCGCATCGCGCTGGTGCACAACGGCATCATCGAGAACCACGACGCGCTGCGCGCGCAGCTCAAGGCCCGCGGCTACTACTTCGCCAGCCAGACCGACACCGAGGTCATCGCGCACCTGGTCGACAGCCTGTACGACGGCGACCTGTTCGAGGCCGTCAAGGCCGCCGTACAGCAACTGCATGGCGCCTACGCCATCGCCGTGTTCGCCAAGGACGAGCCGCACCGCGTGGTCGGCGCCCGTGCCGGCTCGCCGCTGATCCTGGGCGTGGGACGGGAGGGCGGCGAGCATTTCCTGGCCAGCGACGCCATGGCCCTGGCCGGCGTGACCGACCAGATCGTCTACCTGGCCGAAGGCGACGTGGTGGACCTGCAGCTGGGCAAGTACTGGATCGTCGACCAGGCGCACAAGCCGGTCGAGCGCCCCGTGAAGACGGTGCAGGCGCACAGCGGCGCGGCCGAGCTGGGCCCGTACCGCCACTACATGCAGAAGGAGATCTTCGAGCAGCCGCGCGCCATCGCCGACACGCTGGAAGGCCTGGTCGGCATCGTGCCCGAGCTGTTCGACGGCCAGCCCGACGAGCAGGGCCGCAGCGCGAGCGCGCACCGCGTGTTCAAGGAGATCGACCGCGTGCTGATCCTGGCCTGCGGCACCAGCTACTACAGCGGCTGCACCGCCAAGTACTGGCTGGAGAGCATCGCGAAGATCCCCACACAGGTCGAGATCGCCAGCGAATACCGCTACCGCGACTCCGTGCCCGACCCGCGCACGCTGGTCGTCACGATCAGCCAGAGCGGCGAGACGGCCGACACGCTGGCCGCGCTGCGCCACGCCCAGGGCCTGGGCATGGCGCACACGCTGACCATCTGCAACGTGGCCACCAGCGCCATGGTGCGCGAATGCAAGCTGGCCTACATCACGCGCGCCGGCGTGGAGATCGGCGTGGCCTCGACCAAGGCCTTCACGACCCAGCTGGCGGGCCTGTTCCTGCTGACGCTGGCGCTGGCCCAGGCCAAGGGCCGGCTGACGGACGAGGAAGAACAGCAGCACCTGCAGGCCATGCGCCACCTGCCGGTGGCGCTGCAGGCCGTGCTGGCGCTGGAGCCACAGATCATCAGCTGGGCCGAGGACTTCGCGAAGATGGAGAACGCGCTGTTCCTGGGCCGCGGCCTGCACTTCCCGATCGCGCTGGAAGGTGCGCTCAAGCTCAAGGAGATCACCTACATCCACGCCGAGGCCTACGCCGCCGGCGAGCTCAAGCACGGCCCGCTGGCCCTGGTGACCAGCGCCATGCCGGTGGTGACCGTGGCACCCAACGACCAGCTGCTGGAAAAGCTCAAGAGCAACATGCAGGAAGTGCGCGCGCGCGGCGGCGTGCTGTACGTGCTCGCCGACGGCGACACGCAGATCGACAGCGGCGAAGGCATCCACGTGATCCGCATGCCCGAGCACTACGGCGCGCTGTCGCCGCTGCTGCACGTGGTGCCGCTGCAGCTGCTGGCCTACCACACGGCCTGCGCGCGCGGCACGGACGTGGACAAGCCCCGAAACCTGGCCAAGAGCGTCACGGTCGAGTGAACCCGGGTCGCGTCAGGAGTCCTGCGCCAATGTGCCCCGTGGCGAAGCCGGGGGCCATTGCGCGGCGGCGACTCGGTCCGCATACCAGCGGTGCATGACGGCATCTTCCAACGCGTATTCACCGCGTGCCGACGTCCACACCAGGGCCGGCGTACGCTGGCGCAGGGCTGCCACCAGGGCCTTTGCGCCTGCGGCACGCTGACCGAACGACCGCCCAACGGCTCGCGGTAGAAGCACAGGGCTTCGGCGTCACAAGAACGGAAGCGCGGCCCCTGGTGGAGCATGCGCAAAGCACCACCTGCTCGGTAGGCTTGAGCCCCAGGTAGTCGGATTCCATCTGCGCCGCGTCTTGTTGCGCCTGCCGATCCTGCGCGGCCTGCTGCAACGCCGGCTCGAACCGGCCGCAGCAGCCCGACAGTGGGCGGAACACCGCCCCCATGGCAGCCATGAAGAACTGCGGCCGATGGCCGAAGGCGGCAAACGCCGCGTGCAGCGCAGCCCGGCCCACAGGCACAAGATCAGGCCGCCGGGCTTCCACCAGGCCGGCCACATGCGCGATGAAACCAGCCGTCCAGCGGCGGCAGCGCCTGAATCTGCGAGCCGTAGAACGGCGCGCCTGCGCTGACCACCAGGCGCAGCAGCTTGTCGCGGCCAGAGCCTGACATCACCAGCATCGGATTCACCTGGCCGGACTGGTTCATCTGGTCGCGCGCCGACTTCAGCGCTGCCATCGCCGCCTCGCCTGCCTCGCTGGTCAGGGGGCGTGCTGGGCCTCGTCGATGACCAGCGCCACGGGCCGGCCTGCAACCTGTTGCAGGCTGCGCAGTGCATCCACCAGGGCCAGGCCATCGGCCTGGCCGATCTTGCTGGCATCGATGTCCAGTGCACCTGCCACCTTCACGCCCTTGGCACCGGCCTTCCTGGCCGTGCGGGCCACCAGCCCCAAGTGCGGCTGCAGGGCACGGGTGATGGCTTCGGCGATCAGGACGCCAGGGTCGCGACGGGTGTCGGTCCACATGTCCACATCCGCCACCTCGACGCCCGCTTGCTGGAGGGCTGGCACCAGGTCGCCCTGCAAGGAAGGTGCTCTTGCCGGTTCGGCGAGAGGTGCCGCCAAGAACAGCCCGTTGTGCGTATCGCCCCACAGCGAACGCCCCGGCAAAGCTTGCACCAACTGCTGCGCCAGCGCCGTACAGTGGTACGCAATCGTGCGACTACCTCTTCTTATCTCTATCAAGGTAGTCAGAGATGGTTCAGGTAACGCAGTGCGTTCAGATGCCAGCCAACCGCGCCCGGGCGTCAGTGAACCTCACTCCCTGCTGGCCCACCAGCTCACCGTCTTCCTTGCAATTCCTGAACGCCTGGGCCGGATCGGTTTGCGCCCGGTTTCTTCACCAAGAAATCCTCCAGGCGCTTCTCCATCGCGCAAACCACCGAACCGTCCTACCACGGGGTCTAAGGCCGCGATGCCGGGCGCCTGCACCACACGCCCCGGCGCTGTCGGGTATCGGACGGCGCGCCGTCAGCGCGCGCGGATCATGGTGCCGTAGGCCTGGTCGGTCAGGATCTCCAGCAGCATCGCGTGCGGCACGCGGCCGTCGATGATGTGCACCGCGTTGACACCGCTCTTGGCCGCATCCAACGCACCGGCGATCTTGGGCAGCATGCCGCCGGAAATCGTGCCGTCGGCGAACAGTTCGTCGATCTCGCGTGCGGACAGGTCGGTCAGCAGCTCGCCGGCCTTGTTCAGCACGCCCGGCGTGTTGGTCAGCAGCACCAGCTTCTCGGCCTGCAGCACCGTGGCCAGCTTGCCGGCGACCACGTCGGCGTTGATGTTGTAGCTCTCGTTCTGCTCGCCAAAGCCGATCGGGCTGATGACCGGGATGAACTGGTCGTCCTGCAGGGCGTTGACCACGCCCGGGTCGATGGCGGTGATGTCGCCGACCAGGCCCACGTCGTGCTCGATGCTCGGGTCGTCCTTGTCCGCCATGCGCAGCTTCTGCGCACGGATCAGGCCGCCGTCGCGGCCGGTCAGGCCCACGGCCTTGCCGCCGGCCTGGTTGATCAGGCCCACGATGTCCTGCTGCACCTCGCCGGCCAGCACCCATTCGACGACTTCCATGGTTTCGGCGTCGGTCACGCGCATGCCCTGGATGAACTCGCCCTTCTTGCCCAGGCGGTTCAGCGCCGTCTCGATCTGCGGGCCGCCGCCGTGGACCACCACGGGCTTGATGCCGACCAGCTTGAGCAGCACCACGTCCTCGGCGAAATCGGCCTGCAGCGCAGGGTCCGTCATCGCGTTGCCGCCGTACTTGATGACCATGGTCTTGCCGTGGTACTTGCGGATGTACGGCAGGGCCTGGGCCAGGATCTCGGCCTTGTCGCGCGGCGCGATGGCGGACAGGTCCGGCTCGTTGTTCGTGGTCATGGCGGAGCGCTCCGGGGGCTGAAAATGCGGCGGATTGTAGGGGCCGCCGCTCGCCCTCCACCCGTCACTTGCGCAGCCAGCGCGGCACCTTGAAGCGGATGATGGCGAGGTAGGCGCAGACGTAGCTGAACGCGAACAGCAGGCAGAACACGAACAGCACGCGGGTGTTGTGCCAGAACATGACGGCCGGCACGACGGACAGGGCCGCGAACATCCACAGGTAGGGCGAGGTGCGATTGTTGCGCGCCAGCATCTCCTCGGCCTCGCCGTCCTCCAGCACCACGCGCACGATGCGCCGGAAGATCAGTTGGTGCAGGTGCAGCGCATCGGCCGTGCCGGGCGACTGGCCGCGCGCGAGCTTGCGGTAGATCGAGAACAGCGTCTCGCCGACCGGGTACATCAGCACCAGCATCGGAAACCAGGGCGACACCAGCGGATGGCGCTGCACCAGCAGCACGCAGGCCACGGCGATCACGAAGCCCCAGACGTAGGCGCCGCCGTCGCCAGCGAAGATCTTGCCGTACGGATAGTTCCAGAGCAGGAAACCGCCCGTGGCCCCGACCAGGCAGGCCAGCATGCCGGCCAGTTGCCGGTCGCCGACCTGCAGCGCCACGTGCATGATGGCCAGGCTGACCAGGATCGCCACCATGCCGGCCAGGCCGTTGTAGCCGTCGATCAGGTTGAAGGCGTGCGGCAAGCCAGCGATGGCGACCACGGCGAACAGCGCCGCCGCCCAGGGAGTGGCCTGCAGCCAACCGTCCAGCAGACCAAGACCGACCCGATCCACCCCCAGGCCCAGCAGCCATGCCAGCAGCACCGCAGACAGCGCCGTCAGGCCCAGGCGCAAGCGCGCGCGCAAACGCTGCGTCATATCCTCCACGATGCCGGCCAGCACCGCCGGCGCCATGCTCATCAGTAGCAGCCACAGGAACACGGAGTTGGCCTGCCAGTCCACGTTCAGCGGCGCCGCCTGCGGCGTACCGGCATAGGCCCAGGCCAGCGCCAGGCCGGCGAAGATGCCGACGCCGCCGATGCGCGGCACATGGCCGACGTGGAAGCGCTGCGGCATGTCGTGCGCGTACCGGCGCGCGTGGCGACGCGCGAGCCGGATCACGAGAAAGACCGTGACCGCCGAGATGGAGAAGCTGAGGACGACGAGAAAAATCATGGAACTGGGAACCTAAAATTCCCTGAGCCGAAATTAGACCATGCAAGATACGCTCCACCGACCAATCACGGTGTCCATCGTCAGCCATGGGCAACAGGAGTTGCTGCTCCCCTTGCTGGAACAATTGGGCCGGCACTGTGCAACGTCCATCGCGAAGGTGATTCTGACCATCAACATTCCGGAAGCTGACCTATTGGCCCAGGCCAACCTGGGCTTTGCAATAGAACGCATTGTCAACATACGACCGCAGGGCTTCGGCGCCAACCACAATGCGGCGTTCGCACACTGCGAAAGCGACTGGTTTCTGGTGCTGAACCCGGACATCCGGCTCGACAACGATGTGCTGCAGACTTTATTGGCGCGCGCTCGCGTCGACAGTGGTGTGCTGACCCCTCGCATCGTCGAGCCGGGCCGCAATGCGCCGGAACCACATCGCGGCCTGCTAACCCCTCGCGAGATCTTGCTGCGCAACCGGCGAGGCTACTGCGCTCCACCAAATCCTGCCTGGATCCCCGGCATGTTCATGCTGCTGCGCGCCGCGGCGTACCGGCAAATTGACGGCTTCGATACACGCTTCTTCATGTATGGCGAAGATTTCGATCTATGCGCACGGTTACAGTTGGCCGGCTGGCATATTCAAGTCGCAGAAGAATTGCAGGTGCAGCACGCCGCTCGCCGAGCCAGCCGGCGCGACATGCATCACCTCTGCTGGCATTGCGAGAGCCTTATCAAGGTCTGGACTTCTGCGACGTTTTGGCGCTATAGGTCGCTATGGCACATGCGGGGGGAAGCGACACCCTCCCCATCAGAATAATATCGCCACCCCACTTCACGCGGGGCACTACGCCTCCAATCGAAGTCGACGGCGCCTACTGGTGGACTTGAACGCAAGTCGCTGAGGATTCGAAAAAGCGCAGTACATCCGTGAGACTGCCGATCCCAACGCCCTCACCTACCTCTCTGGCATTGCCAAAGCACAGCCGCGTCGGCACTCCAGCCGCGCGCGCAGCCTCCATATCCGACGCCTTGTCGCCGACCATGATCGAAGTCTCTAGCGCGATGCCAATCTCCTCCGCCGCACGAAGCAGCATACCTGGCCCCGGCTTGCGAAAATCCGTGTCGCGGCGATAGGGCCCGATCCCATGTTCAGGGTGATCAGGACAAAAATAAACTGCGTCGATTCGGCATCCCCGCCGCTCAAACTCCGTCCTGACCCAATCCATCAGCCGGAAAAAATCGGCTTCGGAATAGTAGCCACGACCGATTCCCGCTTGGTTGGTAACAATCACAACAACATATCCAGCCCGATTCGCCGCGCTCACGACGTCAAAGATTCCATCGATAAAATGAAAATCCTCAGTCCGGTAGACATAGCCATGATCGACATTAACGACACCATCCCGATCTAAAAAAAGCGCCGATCTCAAGGACATCATAGGTAACGGCCGGCCAGTTTTTTTTGAGCCAGCAAGTAATCCTCTGGAACTCCGATGTCGATAAAGTCACCCTTAGTCAGAAATGCATCGACACGCATATGGTTCACGGCAGCCTCCAAAAAATCTTTTTCCAAAGAGAACGCCCTACCCGCTTCAAATGCATCTAAAGCTTCACGAGGAAATATATAGCAGCCAGCGTTGATGAACCCAGGCCCCGAAACACCTTTCTCCGTAAACCCACGAACCCGCCCATCCTTGACAACGAGCCGTCCGTATCTCGCTGTGTCTTCGACCTCACGTCCCACGATGATAATAGAGCGCGTCGATGCCCAGGCAGCCTCCACCGCATCGACCTCCAGATCCAAGAACGTATCGCCGTTGAATACGAATACATGATCCGACGCGCATGCCGTCATTGCTAGCCGCACCCCCCCCCCGGTTCCAAGCGCCTGCGACTCCACCACATATTTAAGTTGCAAGGCCCCGAACGCATCGCCGAAATGTCCGGCAACTTTGTCCGCCATAAACCCCAAAGACAGCACGACCCGCTCAAACCCGCGAGCCCCAAGAAACGATAGCAAAATCTCAAGGAACGGCCGTCCCGCTACGGGCGCCATGGGCTTTGGCAGATCCGGAACCAGTTCACGCAATCGCGTTCCGAAACCACCCGCCAGAACAATCGCTTCGCGCATGCTTCAATGCCTGAACATCGCGTTCTCAACCAAGCCACACAAAATATGGCCCATCACCAGATGTCCCTCCTGAATTTTTGGGGTATCGACCGACGGCGATCGCAGCAGGTGATCGCACAGTTCGGCCATGCTACCTTCTCGCGTGCCGGTCATTCCAATACACACCAAACCCAAGGCACGTGCTTGGCGCAAGGCAGCCAAAATATTAGGTGACTTCCCCGAAGTGCTGTATGCAACGAACACATCGCCGGCCCTCCCCAAGGCTTGCACCTGCCGCTCGAACAACTTTTCGTAGCCGTAATCGTTTCCTATAGCCGTCAGGATCGACGTATCTGTCGTCAACGCCACGGCAGGCAAGCCCGGGCGATCGAAAGCGAATCTACTAACGAATTCGCCAGCTATATGTTGTGCGTCCGCCGCACTGCCACCATTTCCCGCGAGCAAAATCTTTCCTCCAGACCGCAGGCTTGCAATGCAAGCCTCCGCCGCTAGGGCAATGGACTGCTGCAACACGTCATCTTCCGACATTGCTGCAATGATATTCTTGGCCTCATCGAACTGGGCAGAAATATACGGCCTCATCAGATCTTCCATGCTTGCGCACCGTGCTTAGTAAAATGGCAATTACTGACCTGCCCGCCAAAATCTCTCAACGTCCGAACTACATCCATGCGCCTCTCGGTCGGGACGAAAAACCACATGAAGCCACCGCCGCCAGCACCGGAAACCTTGCCAGCTAAGGCCCCGGATTTGCAAGTCTCCTCATAGATCTCATCAATCTGAGGATTAGAGACCGTCTTTGCCGAGCGCTTCTTGTTGTCCCAACCTTGGCGCATGGACTCAACCACACCATCAAAGTCACCACGCAAAAGGCACTCTTTCATGACGAGCGCCTCTCGCTTGATGCCATGCATGGCCTCAAGCGCATCGACCGCCCCCAATTTCACATTGTTGCTCTGATCAGCAATGATTCTTGCAGACTCCCGCGAAACACCAGTGAAATACAGAACCAATGATGCCTCCAACTCACAAATTACCCAACTCTTGATTCGCAATGGATTTATCAGGGCATGCTCATGCGCATAAAACTCCATAAAATTAAACCCACCGAAGGTCGCCGAATATTGGTCCTGGCGCCCGCCCTGCAGCCCACAGTCCACTCGCTCAATCTTGTACGCAAGATGGGCGATCGAATAATCATCCAGCGGCAGATTCAGCAGCTCGACAAAAGCGCGAATTATCGCAACCACAAGCGTCGACGAAGAGCCGAGTCCAGATCCGGCTGGCGCATCGCAAAACGTGGTCAACTCCAACGGAATGCGAACTCCACCGTTATATGCATCCATCATGTGACAGTATATGGCCCGATGCAATTCCAAGGGGCCATCCATCATGGGTTGATCCAGTTGCCACACTTCGAATTTTTTCTGATCCGTGGCCGAGAAACGCAGCTCGCGCACCTCCAAGGTTTTGATCACTGCGTAGGCATAGCGATCAATTGTTCCATTTAAAACATAACCACCATGGATATCACAATAAGGAGACACATCCGAACCTCCGCCCGCTAAACCAAGACGCAACGGCGCCCGCGTTCTTACGATTGTCATAGTAAGACGAACCCCTTCATCTTCAAAAATCGAACGGCAAACTTACCGGTTCAAGGGAATCTTACCCTGCGATATCTCGCTGCGCCAATGATTCAACAAATCCGCAAACATCTTCCGCGCTGGTATCTCCGGCTTCCAATCGATAGTCGCACGAATTTTTCTATTGTCGAACATCTGATAATCCGCATCGATTGGCCGGAGTCTATCTGCATCCGTCTCCACCTTGATATCCTTACGGTTGCTCATACTCAGAAGAATCTCAATCACCTCCGGCAACTGAAATGCCTCCTCGCCCGCGATGTTAAAGTAATCGCCACACCCAACACGACCAGCCTCACTGGCCTGCAACAGCAAGAAGTACGCTCGGACCGCGTCGCGCGCATCTTGAAACGTACGCGTACTCGCCAAGTTGCCGACCTTGATCACGGGCTCTTGGTGGCCCAACTCGATCAATGCGATTTGCTTCGCCACTGTGCTTTCAAAGAAAACATCACTACGCCGCGGCCCCGAATGTGTACCCATCCGCGTAACAAAAGTCCGCAGCCCATACGCCTCACCGTAGAAGCGGCCTAAATAATCAGATCCGATCTTGCTGATGCTATATGGACTCGCACCATGAAACGGCGTATCTTCATTCAATGGCCGACCAGGAGTGGCCCGACCATAAACTTCGCTGGATGAACAAACATGAACTACCGGATCATAGCTATCATGCTCTCGCAGTTGCCGGATGCACTCCAATAAATTGGCCGTACCAATAATATTGGTATGTAAGGTTTCGATTGGAATATCAAACGAAGTCTTAGGATAAGACTGCGCCGCCAAATGAGAAACATAAGAGGGGCGAACTGATTTTAGCATTCTTGCGATCGAAGAATAGTCATTCAAATCAGCGTAAACAATACTAACGCGATCTTTATGATTAATCCGATTCGCCAAATGCGAAATGTTATCCAAAGGCTCCTGCCAGCGCATCATCCCGATAACATCGAGATCCGTTTCGCCTAGAACGTAGTCCGCTAGCTGGGAGCCAACTTGCCCCGTAATACCCGTGATTAATATAGATTTAGCCATTAATCCATCCAAACAATTGGTTATTCACCACAAACCACCAAAACCCCACCGCGCCCCGAAACACTAAGAAGCAGCACTTCGAGTTAGCCACCCCAAAGTAACGCATAGCACCAACTTCAACATAAACAGACGGACCTTAACGATCCGAAAGAATTTCCTCGGCTGCAGTGGAATAAATCACCCATCTTGAACCTCCACTCTCGCTGCTTCAGTCGTCGCGAGCGCTACTTTCAGCAACCACCCCACGACGTCCCGATCTCACGCAAAGTCAAGATCCGACACGGGCGATAACTAGCATCGGGCGCTTGTCGGATTCACTACTTTAAGGAAATCTTCGAGAAGAAACTCCTAACCCAGCCGCAACTCCCAACACTCAACCATGCAGTTTCCCGATCGACCAAAACGCACACTCGAATGCTAAATTCCCAAAACCCAGGCCCAAACCGACGGACGACTTACCTAAAGCGATCCCTCAAATTTCCATTCAACGCCCAACACATGGACAACCCAGTCAAACAGCGAGCGATTAAAGAATAGGCACAAAAATGCTGCGTACACCCCCTCACCCTCTTGGGTAGAGTATGAGCCTCTTCAAACATTCTTTGCTTAATCTTGAGGTCGTCCTCAGCTACCACTCGCAAACATCCGCGCCCCGAACATCAACACCTTACCGATGCCCAATGCCTCTCATACCATTCGTAGGTTCTGCGAACACCTTCAGCCAGACTCACTTGCGCCTTAAATCCAGTCTCGCCCAGACGATCAAGATTGTAATATCGAATCAATTGACCATCAGGCTTGCTCGAATCCCATTCAACATCCACCCCAGTTATTTCCTGAAGAATCGACACAATATCTCGGATCGGATGTCGCATGCCGCTCCCCATATTAATCGGACCTTCAAAATTAAATAAGATAGCAATCAAAGCACGCGCGACATCTTCAGAAAAGGAGAAATCTCGAATAGCGGCACCAGTTCCCCATACTTTTACAGGCCTCCCACATCGCTTAGCATCAAAGAATTTCGCAATCAGCGACGGCGTGACATGACCATCCTCTACATTAAAATTATCATGAGGCCCGTAGAGATTACCGCTAATCACAAAAGCGGAGCGCAGTCCATATTGATGCCCGGCAGCATCGAGTTGCGCCAGCATAAGCCTCTTGGCATGCGCGTAAGAATCTTCCGAAGGGTGAGGCGGCCCGACCCAAATCTGGCTCTCAAAAAGCTCTTGATGGCCTTTTAATTCTGGATAGACACAACCAGAGCCCATCGCAACAATTTTCTTCACTCCGGATTTTCGCGCGTGTTCAACGACGTTCGTATTTATCAACACATTATCGACCAGTACGTCTGACTTGTATTTTGCATTGCCCCCAAGTCCATGAACACGCGCAGCCATATGAAATACATAGTCAGGCCGCACTTCACGAATCAGCCCCTCAACCGCTCCCGAATCCCTCAAGTCGCAGTCACGGCTTCCAACACTAACAACTTCAGAAAACCCCTGAGATCTCAATTCGTCCACGAGCGCGCGCCCTACAAGACCCGTCCCGCCAGTGACCAGAAATTTCGACGTTGAATTAATTATGATGGAATCAGACACTTTCTTTCCTCCAATTCTTCGCGTGCGCGTAGCGTTCTTTGAATTTCTTCCAATATAACGGATTCAGGAACACGGAAATCACCAACTTAAACGCGCAACTCACTGCCGCACGAGGCGCGATCTGGAGACACGCAACAGCCACGTCTCTCCACGAGGTTGGCTCATACAGGAAGCGCACGACGTCGCTACTCATCACTCGTGCAAAGTCCTTGGTTGGTAGCCCAGATCGTCGAAATAAGCAATATTTAGTCAGTATGAATTCAGCTTGAGAGCGCGCAGACTGGACCCGCACCCGAGAAGTCTCTTCGTGCTTTCTGAAGCGGCTTAACGGGCGATGGCAAAACTCTACGTCGCCATGCTCGAACACGTTACCCACGAACAGCCAGTCCCCTGTCAATCGAAGGCGTTTCAGGAATGGCTCAAAAGCTTTCGTGAATGCGTCAGCGACGAACAGCGCCGAACTCATATTAGGAATGACCTGACCGCGCAGTTGAAAATAAACAAGCTCATCTCGGCCGGAAGCCGTAAAATCCTGTTCCCATCGCGACTCTTTCCATGTATCTCGAAAATAGCTCTCCGTGTGGCCAATGATTTTACTCTGATCATTGATGACGTATGAATTCGAATAAAATGCCACAGCTTTCTGGTTTTCCTGAAGCCGACCGACAGCGGTCACCAGAAAGTCTGGCTCTGCCACATCATCGCTTTCGCATATCCAGATATATCGACCACGAGCCATTGAGCCAATCCGCTCCCATGCGGCGAAGGGCGTTCCGGTATTACGATCATTTCGAATATAGGTAAACTTGAACTTCTTCTGAAGACTCTTGAGGACATCATCTGAATGATCTTTTGAGCAATCATCAATGACAATGAGCTCGAAGTCTTCGAAACTCTGAGCCATGATGGACTCAATTCGCTCTTCAAGAAACCGCCCGTGATTGTAGGACGGAACAAGAACAGTCACCAGCGGCATTGTCATTTCGCATACTCCTTTACGCGGTAAGTAGTCGCGATACTGGCCCACTTAGATTGCCATCCATAGGTCTGGATGCAGATTCGTCTAGCTTGAGCTGCGATTTCGTCGTTCAACTCATCGTCTAGCAAAAGTCGAATGCAGCATCGAGAAAAATCACTGGGACTATCAGCGGCAAGAATGCTCTGACCGTCACGGTATGCCAAACCCTTTAGGGCGATCCTGGTCGCGACAGCAGGAACTCCCAATACAGCGTATTGGTTGATCTTTCCGCGGAAACCAGACCCACCCAAAGCAGGCGCGATGCCGTGGTTCGCATTGCGAATATAGGGTTCCAGCACTGGAACCTCCCCCACCAACTCGACCGAAGAACCAGCATAGGAATGGAATGCTGAAAGATCACCTCGCCCAACTACGACCAATTTATATCCAGGCACAGCCTTGACGATATCGGGATGAACATTTTGCAAAAACCATTCCAAAGCCTTTATATTGGTGTCAGATCCAAAATAGGCGACATAGATGACTGATCTCGAACGGTCTTTACTACGGGGGGGCACGAAATTGTCTGCAAGCGCATTCGAAAACTCAAAAGGCGACAGACCTGTTTCAATCCCTCGAACATGGCGTCCGCCCCCGACAGCGCGAATAAACGCCGCATCGGTCTTTGATACACAGACGACGGCGTCCGCCTTGCGACAGAACGATATCTCCTCAAATGCCAACTTGAACAGTGCAGCCAGTTTTCGCAATCCCACTTTTCCATTACGCCGAATTTGCTCATGCATCTCGAGGTACAAGGCCTTGGCTTGAGACTCCATCGGGGTGAAAAGAATCCTGCGACCGATCGTTCGATATGCAGACAGATGATGGGCAGATTGATGGAATTGAAGATCCACTACGTCGTATGCTGTCGCGCCCCCCTGGACGAATGCTGCGAACGCTCTAGGTGAAAGATCCTCTTGAGCGCATAAATATACATTGTTAAAAATCGAATACACCTCACTCATCGACCAATCAATCTCCGGTCGATGGTGGGTGAACAGGTCGAGTTGCACCTCGGGGCACATCCGCTTGAGAAGCGCATAGATGTCGAGAATTCGTAGGCCCCCCGCATGGGCCCGTGTCGGGCAGTAGTAACTGACAAGCAAAATGCGGTAGGGAACAGCAGTCGACCCCGTAGGGGTCGGAACTCGGCAATCAGATCCGGACACCACCGATGTGGACGCGGAATCCGCGGCACGCACAACCGCCGGCGTGATGCCATACTCTGCACTGGCTGTAGGCCAACGTCGGCGCAGCAAGATCGATGTCGCTTTGCGCAACGGTGCTGTGATGCGCCAGGACCGCGACTGATAGGTTTGCGCAAGTTGCTCTCGAAGTGCATCCGCGACTGCGCGTTGCTGCTCGTTATCGGATGCCAGAACCTCGCGTGTCTCCTTGAGCTCATGGGACTGACGTGCGAGATCTGCCGCGCGGGCTTCGAGTTCGTGGATCCGGGATACGTGCTCGCCAATCAGAATTCCGCAGCGAACAGTTTCTCTCTGCGCTACCTCTAACTGTTGTCGCATGCAGCCAATGTCTTGCGTATACTCGTCACGCAAGCGGACCATGGTGGACTCATGCTCGGCAGATCGACGCTGCACGATTTCATGCACGGTTTCCACGGCCTGTCTGTAAGCATCGCGCTCAGCCATCACGGCTTCTACAGTAGTCCGCAACTCATCCACCCCGGCCTGCAATCCGCTCAGCTCATTCGCGCGAGACTCTGCTGCATCGCGCTCTGCCGAACGCAAACGCAGTGCCTCCTCCAAATTGCCGATCGCACGCTTATAGGCGTCGCGCTCAACTATCAAAGCCCCCACGGTAGTCCGCAATTCATCTACGCCGGCCTGCAATCCGCTCAGCTCACTTATCCGGGACTTCGCGGCATCGCGCTCTTCCGACCGTGAGCGCACTGCATCCTCGAGATCGCGGATCGCTCGCTTGCAAGCATCGCGCTCCGTAACGACGGCGTCCAAAGCGGTACGCAACTCATCCACCGCATCCTGCAAACGCGCCGCATGCTCTTGGCAGTCTTTGACAGCCGGTGCGCTGCTCAACGGAAGATCAAAGATACCGGTGCCGAGCGTCGGCACAGATCCGTCCGAAGCGACAGCAATCAAGTAGACCGCGTACGGTACGCCGGCATATGCACGCGGCTGAAAATCATCCATCGCGTAGCTCTCCGTCTGCTGCGGACCGTCGTCGCCTTCGCTGAGTACGACTGACCCGTAGGCCACGCGTTGCCCATACAGTCTATGGTGCGAAAAATGTCTCGCGAGCAGTTGCTGAAACTCGCTACGGTAGAGTTCCTTAACGTGAAATTCATTCACGTAACCAGGTTTGTCAGAGTACTCCAGTTTATCCGGACTCGAGATAATCAGAACACCGTCCGGACGCAAGACGCGCTTGATCTCGCGTAGCATTTCCTCATGCTGGGAATGGTGCTCAATAGTTTCGAAGCTTACGACGACATCGACACAGGCGTCAGACAGCGGGATAGCGGCACAGTCGCCGACGCGAAATTCCAGCCGTTCGTTACCGTATTTTTCTTGGGCATGGCGAACAGCATCTGGCGCAATATCCACACCTGTGACATACGCAGCGTCCCGAGCCAGCATGGCAGAGCCGTAACCTTCTCCACTAGCAATATCCAATACGTGCTTTCCAGCCGCGATCTTGCAGGCCTGCAGATAACGATGCAAATGCTCGATTTCAATATCACCGTGAACACCAGGTATATATCGCTCACCGGTAAATTCCAAATCCCGTACCTGGTGCGCCATCACAAAACCTCTACTTTCAATTCAATCGACCGCATGGGGATTCCGACTAAACCAGTAGCTAAACTGCTTGATTCAGACTTGAACAAGACTGCATCGTGAATCCAGTGATGCTGCACGTGCTCCTGCTGCGTTCCGGAAGCAACAGCCACGGCAATGGTGTAGTCGCCGTGCGGCATGACGGGCATATCGAACTGAAACCGCGCACCGAAGAAATCACCCTCTTCGCAGCGCATAGGCTCGTCTAAATAGGTCAGGTAGGAATTGTCCCCAAACAGCGTCTGCCCCAGTCGATCCTTGACAAGGAATCCGACGATAGGTGAATGCAATGCGATGGAGGCCTCGATGCGGATATATAGGGTTACTGTCTCACCTCCGACAACCCATGCCAGTGGCCGCTCGTGTTCATCGAGCAGACGCACGTCGACAATACGCGCGCTACCATCGCCGAAAGACGCAGCGCCCGGATCGAACTTAAAAACCTGCAAGTCATTTCTCAAATTGCTGGCGTTGACAAAATCCAGCCGCTGGTCCCGCAGTGGTAATGACGCGGCTCCAACCTCAGCACGACCAGCAGCCTTAGGTGACACCCGACCACCTGCGTTTGAACTTTCATAGAACGCTTCAAGATAACTCTCGCAGACCTCCTTGGGACTTCCTTCGCGCATGATCTGTCCATGGTCCATCCAGACAGCACGATTGCACAAGCTCTTAATGCTGCCAGTATCGTGGCTGACGAATAGTAAAGTGCCGCGCTCGATGAAGTCGCGAAAGAAACGCATGCACTTTTGCGTGAAAAATGCGTCACCGACGGCAAGTGCCTCATCGACAATTAGGATCGCAGCGTCTACATGTGCGATGACTGAGAACGCAAGCCGTACCATCATGCCACTTGAGTAGGTCTTTACAGGCTGCTCGATGAAGTCGCCGATGTCAGCAAACGCGGCAATTTCGTCAAAGCGTGCATCAATCTCGGCCGTTGACAAGCCCAGCACCGAAGCACTTAAGTATACGTTCTCGCGGCCAGTAAACTCCGGACTAAAGCCCGACCCCAATTCCAGCAGGGCGGCAATCCGTCCGTTGACCTGAATATTGCCTGCAGTAGGATTCAGCGTGCCGCAAACCATCTGAAGCAGCGTGGACTTTCCGCTTCCGTTACGCCCGATGATGCCTACGGTTTCGCCGCGTCGAATATCTAGCGACACGTTCCTGACAGCCCAAAACTCACGGTAATAATTGGTCGATGGACGGCCCAGTGCCCGCTTCATACGCGGCAACACAAATTGTTTCAAGCGATCACGCGGTACATCGTAAATTTCGTAGCATTTGCTCAGGCAATCGATGCGAATGGCGACATCGTCAGAGGACATCCGCAAATCCTTTCCTGGTATGCTGGAACCAAGCAAATCCCATCCAAGCAAATAAAGATGCCCCGCACCACAACATGGCAAGATTTAACATATCAATACCTCGCCCCCAATACAAGACCGCCCTCAGATCTTCGATGATGACAGTAAGAGGATTCAGATGCATCACCCCCCTGTAGACTTCTGGAACAGAACTTAACGGATAGAAAATAGGACTCAAAAACATCAACATGACCACAACAGCGCCAATCACTTGAGATACATCTCTCAGATAGACACCCAGTGAAGACAAGATCCAACACGAACCTACGGTGAAGCCAATCAACGGAAAAGCAATCAGCGGAGCAATCAAGGCAGTGACTGGAGGCAAGCCAAAGAAAATAAGATGTGCCACCAGCCAGACGGACAGACTAATCACACCATGAAAAAGCGCCGACAAAACCGATACGAACGGTAGAATTTCCAGCGGAAAGACCACTTTCTTGACGTAGTTCGGATTCGACAGAATCACCGCCGGAGCACGATTGACACATTCGGAAAAAAAATTAAAAGCAATCAACCCAACAAATAAGACCAGCGCAAATTCCATTTTTGACTGAGATGTCAGATTCCAACGTGCTTTGAAGATTTCGCTAAAAACAAAAGTATAAACCGTCAGCATCAGTAATGGATTAAAAAAGGACCACAACAATCCAAAAATTGATCCTTTATAGCGCCCCAAAACTTCTCGCTTCGTCATTGCCAATATCAGGCTTCTATTTCGCCACATCCCGGCGACCATTTCTACCGGGCTTCTCAAATTCTTCATTCGCCAACGACCTCGCGTACAAACCCGCCCATATCAAGCAAAGGACATCTCAAAGGGCGAGATCAATATTTTTCCGAACCAAACTCACAGCTTTTTTAATAGCGTCAACAACAGAAAGCTAAGAAATGCAAATGGAGTTTGCGCATAAACACCGGATCGCCAAAAACCAATCATCCGTTCGACAAAGCCACCATCTCTTGCGCTGGAAAAGTGAGACAGAATTTCGACACTCTTTGGTGTCAAAAGGTGCCTTACCCGCGTAAGCGCATCGACATTCATCCCACTCCAAGCATGAAATTTTCCAGCCCAATGCATATGCAGCCGCTTCACTCGGAGTTTCCAGCCGGAGTTGGCACCTACAATATTATTTCCGTGCTGCCGATATCTCACAGATGGAACTTCATCGTAGTGGATCACTCCGCCGCATCCACTAACAAGCAGATAAAGCCACCAATCGTGCATCGGCACATTCAATACTCCACCGGCCCTGAGCAACTGCATAGCGGAATGATTAAAGACCATGGTATTCCCACCAGCCACGTTCTGCAAAAGCGCATTCGCAAACGAAGCCGGCCTTGAAAACAGTGGAGAAAATCCGACAAAATCCCCCTGCACATCCATGACGCGCGTTCTGGAGCAATAAACAATCGGTATTGTTTCGGGAACCAAAGAGAGCACTTTAATTGCCCTATCCAACTTCCAACGCTCCCATACATCGTCTTGATCCGAGTATGCGTAATAAGACGCCCGAATATCCGAACGACAAGACAAGGAAAGGAAGTTTGCAACAACGCCGGATCTCGGCCCGTCTTCTACTACCAACTCTCTATTAATCCCCCCCCATTTCCTCTTAAAATCCAGCAATATGCTTTTTGTAGCATCATCAGAGCCGTCGTCTGACACCCATAGTTTCCAGTTTCTGAATTCCTGCTCTTCAATAGACTGCAATTGCTCAGCCAAAAACTCCTGCCCATTGAATGTGCACAACAATATTGCCACTTGGCCATTGACAAATCCGTCACTCTCATCTCGAAGAGAGGAGTGCCCCCCCTGAATGGTCAATCGATTAGGTTCGCCCGTCTTGACCATGCTCCTCCTACTAGATTAACGCGAATGACCTCACGACAATGAACCGCAACCACAAGCGGCAACTCCAGAATCAGATCTTCTCAAGCAGCTGGATCCCCAACCTGTAATCTTCCACTCGGATGGATCAATGGTCAGCGTGCAAGAGCAATTAAAATTGTTGAAGTATGACTTGCCGAATCATGACTCCAATTTCCCGATAGGACAGCCACACTGGAAGCATTTTTCAGAAAATCCAGGTCGCACTCTTCACCAGACTTTCATCTCTGAAATACCCAGGGATCCAAGTCAGCTCACAGCATCCAGGGCATACGTTTCAGCCGCCACCAGAAGAGCGCCAGCTGCATCCTTTGCGGAAACCACGGGAGAGTCGATGCCCCAGCAGATACCAACTGCAGGATCATTCCAAAATATTGTTCTCTCGTATTCCGGGTAGTAGTATTCGTTCGTTTTATACAAAAAATCTGCGCTATCGCTTAGCACCAGAAAGCCGTGCGCAAATCCCTCGGGAATCCATAATTGCTTCCGATTGTCTTCATTCAACTCGACCCCCACCCACTTCCCGAAATTTTCCGACCCCCTCCGAACATCAACAGCGACATCGAAGACCGCCCCTCGCGTCACCCGGACCAGCTTTGCTTGTGGGAATTGCAATTGATAATGCAACCCACGCAGCACCCCCCTAGCTGATCGCGAGTGATTATCTTGAACAAAACTGACATTCTTTCCTACGGCTTCATTGAAAACCTTCTGATTGAAGCTTTCCATGAAAAATCCTCGAGCGTCTCCAAAGATTTTGGGTTCCAAGATCAATACGCCCGGGAGATCAGTATGGGTGATTTTCATGGAGCTCTTCCTTCTTTCACAAGACGCAACAGATATTGACCATAGGTGTTTTTTTTTAGCAGTTCACCTTGACGACCCATTTCTGCATCATTAATCCATCCGCATCGCCATGCAATTTCCTCCAGACAGGCGATCTTCAACCCTTGCCGGTTCTCAAGCGTTGCGATGAATTGACCTGCATCCAATAGACTTTCATGCGTCCCGGTGTCCAACCAAGCGTAACCACGCGGCATTCGCCGTACATCTAGCAAGCCTTCTTCGAGGTACGCATGGTTGACTGCTGTGATTTCAAGCTCACCTCGCGCGCTTGGCTTGACACCCTTTGCAACTTCGACCACCTGTTCGTCATAAAAATACAACCCGGTCACGGCATAGCTACTTTTGGGCAGGGCCGGCTTCTCCTCAATGCTGCTGGCCTTGCCCTGGGAGTCGAACGCGACGACGCCGTACCGCTCGGGGTCGTGAACGTGGTAGGCGAATACCGTCGCGCCGGCCTGCTGCGCGTCGGCACTTTTCAATAGCACTGCCAAATCGTGCCCATAGAAAATGTTGTCCCCTAACACCAGCGCACTTGGCGCTCCCTTCAGAAACTTCTCTCCGATCAAGAATGCCTGAGCCAACCCGTCGGGGCTGGGCTGCACGGCGTACTGCAAGTGGATTCCCCACTGGCTCCCATCGCCCAGCAACTGCTCGAACCGCGGCGTGTCCTGCGGCGTGCTGATGATCAGGATCTCGCGGATGCCCGCCAACATCAGCGTGCTGAGCGGGTAGTAGATCATCGGCTTGTCGTAGACCGGCAGCAGCTGCTTGCTGATCGCCAGCGTGGCCGGGTGCAGGCGGGTGCCGGAGCCGCCGGCCAGGATGATGCCCTTGCGTTTCGTCGTCATGCGGTGCGTTCCAGGGTTTCGGTCAGCATGCGGGCCACGCCGCACTGCCAGGCGGGAAGTTCCAGGCCGAACGCGGCGCGCAGCTTGCGCGTGTCCAGCCGGCTGTTGGCAGGCCGCGGCGCGGCGGCCTTGAAGGCGCTGGACGGCACCGGCTGCACGGCCTCGCCCACGGCCTTGAGCGCCACGCCGCGCTGCTGCGCGAAGTCGATCACGAAGCGCGCATAGCCGTGCCAGGAGGTCTCGCCGGCCGCGGCGAGGTGGTAGATCCCGGCCAGGCCGTCGCCACCACGCGCGCACGCCTGCCGCAGGGCCAGCGCGGTCACGTCGGCCAGCAGTTCGGCGCCGGTCGGCGCGCCGAACTGGTCGTCGACGACCGTCAGCCGCTCGCGTTCCGCGGCCAGCCGCAGCATGGTCTTGGCGAAGTTGCCGCCCCGCGCCGCATAGACCCAGCTGGTGCGAAAGACCAGGTGCCGGCTGCAGTGCTGCTGCAGCAGGCGCTCGCCGGCGAGCTTGGTGCGGCCGTACACGGAAAGCGGCCCGGTCGGGCTGTCCTCGGTCCACGGCGCGGTGCCGCTGCCGTCGAACACGTAGTCGGTCGAGTAGTGGACCATCCACGCGCCCAGCGCCTGAGCCTCGCGCGCCAGCACGCCCACGGCCTGCGCGTTCAGCGCATCGGCCAGTTCCGGCTCGCGCTCGGCCTGGTCCACGGCGGTGTGGGCGGCGGCATTCACGATGACCGTGGGCGCCACCTGCCGCACCGTCGCGGCCAAGGCCTCCGGCTGGGTAAAGTCGGCCGCGCGGCGATCCAGCGCCACCAGTTCGCCCAGCGGCGCCAGGCTGCGCTGCAGTTCCCAGCCGACCTGGCCATTGCACCCCAGCAGCAGGATCCTCATGCTTGCGCGCGCTCGCCGTAGTGCCTCGACACCCACTCGCGGTACGCGCCGCTCTGCACCCGCGCCACCCATTCCGGATGCGCGAGGTACCAGTCCACGGTCTTGCGGATGCCGGTCTCGAAGGTCTCGGCCGGCTTCCAGCCGAGCTCGCGCTCGATCTTGCGCGCATCGATGGCGTAGCGGCGGTCGTGCCCGGGCCGGTCGGTGACGAAGGCGATCTGCGTGGCGTAGGACTTGCCGTCGGCACGCGGGCGCCGTTCATCCAGCAGCGCGCAGACGGTGCGCACGATCTCCAGGTTGGGCTTCTCGTTCCAGCCGCCGACGTTGTAGGTCTCGCCGATGCGCCCGGCGTCCAGCACGCGCCGGATCGCGCTGCAGTGGTCGCCGACGTAGAGCCAGTCGCGCACCTGCTGGCCGTCGCCGTAGACCGGCAGGTCCTTGCCCGCCAGCGCATTGACGATCATCAGCGGGATCAGCTTCTCGGGGAAATGGAACGGGCCGTAATTGTTGCTGCAATTCGTCGTCAGCACCGGCAGGCCGTAGGTGTGGTGGTAGGCGCGCACCAGGTGGTCGCTGGCGGCCTTGCTGGCGGAATAGGGGCTGTTGGGCTCGTAGCGGTGCTGTTCGGTGAAGGCGGGTGCCTGCGGCGCGAGCGAGCCGTAGACCTCGTCGGTGGAGACGTGCAGGAAGCGGAAGGCGCCGCGCCGGGGCTCCGGCAGCGCGCCCCAGTAGACGCGCACGGCCTCCAGCAGGCCGAAGGTGCCGACCACGTTGGTCTCGATGAAGGCGGCCGGGCCGTGGATGGAGCGGTCCACGTGCGATTCGGCCGCGAAGTTCACCACCGCCCGCACCTGGTGCTCGGCCAGCAGCCGCGCCACCAGCGCGCCGTCGCCGATGTCGCCCTGCACGAAGACGTGGCGCGCGTCGCCTTCGAGGCTGGCCAGGTTTTCCAGATTGCCGGCGTAGGTCAGCTTGTCCAGGTTGACGACCGGCTCGCCGGTGGCGGCGATCCAGTCCAGGACGAAGTTGGTGCCGATGAAGCCGGCGCCGCCGGTGACCAGGATCATGGGTTGCTCATCCTTCTACAAACGAACCGGCAATTATCGTCGCCGGGCGCTGCCCTTACATTCGCCCCTTCGACAGCTCTCGGGAAACGCCATGGCCAGGAAGCCCCATTCCTTCGACCCGTCCGGCGACGACGCCACGGCCGCGCATTTCGGCGAATCGGTGCGGGCCTCGGCGCAGCAGGTCTGGCTGGCCGGCCTGGGCGCGCTGGCCAAGGCCCAGGCCGAGGGCAGCCGGATGTTCGAGGCGCTGGCCAAGGAGGGCGCCGACATGCAGCGCCGCACGCAGGCCGCCGCGGAAGAGCGCCTGGGCGAGGCCGGCGAGCGCATGAGCAGCGTGGCCAGCGCCCTGGGCGTCCGCGCGGCCGGGCAGTGGGACCGGCTGGAAGGTATCTTCGAGGAACGCGTGTCCAAGGCCCTGCGCAAGCTCGGCGTGCCGAACGTCGAGGACCTGGAGCGCCTGGCGGCGCGCATCGAGGCGCTGGAGCGCGCCGCCCGCCGCCCGGCCCCGCGCAAGCCGCCGGCGGCCGGGCATGCCGCCAGCGCCGCGGCCCCGCAGCCGGCGCCGGCCCGGCGCACCGCCCGCAAGCGCAGCGCGCCGAAGTCGCCATGACGACGCCGCCACCGGGAAAGACCTGACCGCCACGCCCCGGACACTGCGGCATGCTGGAACGCCACGGAGACAAGCCATGGCGAAGAAAGCGCCGCGCCGCACGGCCGAACGCATCCTGGAAGTCACGCTCGCGCTGTTCAACCGGTTCGGCGCGCCCAACGTGTCGACCACGCTGATCGCGGCCGAACTCGGCATCAGCCCCGGCAACCTGTACTACCACTACCCGGCCAAGGACGCGCTGCTGGGCGCGCTGTTCGACCGCTACGCCCAGGCCATGCAGGAACTGCTGGGCGCCGGCCACGACGTGCGCGACGTGGAGGACGCCTGGTTCTTCCTGCACTCGCTGTTCGAGCGCATCTGGGAATACCGCTTCCTCTACCGCGACCTGAACGACCTGCTGAGCAACCACCGCCGGCTGGAGCAGCAGGTGCAGCAGGTGCTGGACGGCAAGCTGCTGGCGGTGCGCGGCATGCTGGCCGGCATGCAGGCCAGCGGCGCGCTGCACATCGACCCGCGCGAGGCCGGCGCCACGGCGACCAGCATGGTGGTGGTGCTGAGCTACTGGCTCAGCTTCGAATATGCGCGCGCGCCGCGCGACGCGCTGGAGCCCGCGGCGGCGCAGTCGGCCCTGCTGCGCGGGGCGAGCCACGTGCTGGTGCTGCTGGCGCCCTACCTGGTGCCGGCGCAGCGCAGCCACCTGCTGGCGCTGGCGGCCGCGTACGCGAAACCCGCGGAAATACAAACCACCTAGACTCCGGTCAAGCCGCCAACCCGAGGAGACCACGATGAGCGACTGGAGTCCGTTTCCGCACGCCGGCGTGTTCCACCTCGATGCCGCGCAGGTGCTGCAGCTGTGGCCGCGCCTGCATGCGGGCGACGTGGAGCCCGTGCCGGACGATGCCGCGGTGCTGCAGGCCTGGGTGCTGTTCCACAACGGCGAGTTCGAGCGCGCGTGCCGGGCGGGCCTGGCCGCCGGCGCGGCCGGCACCACGGTGGCCAACAAGGCCACGGCGATCTACGCGACCTACCTGGAGCCGAGCGAGAAGCGGCGGCTGGAACTGTTCCGCGAGGTCGCCACGCGCGCCGAGCAGCAGATCGCCCAGCACCCGGACGCGCCCAACGCCTGGTTCTGGCACGCCTACGCGCTGGGCCGCTACAGCCAGGGCATCAGCCTCGCAAAAGCGCTGGCGCAGGGCCTGGGCAACAAGGTCAAGCAGGCGCTGGAGAAGGTCATCGCGCTGGCGCCCCGGCATGCCGATGCGCACATCGCGCTCGGCGCCTTCCACGCCGAAGTCATCGACAAGGTGGGCGTGCTGATCGGCAGCATGACCTACGGCGCCAAGAAGGACGTGGGCCTGCGCATGTTCCAGCAGGGGCTGCGGCTGCACCCGGACTCGGTCATCGGCATGGTGGAACACGCCCACGCGCTGCTGATGCTGGAGGGCGAGCGCGCGATCGACGAGGCGAACCGCCTGTACGAACGCGCGGCGGTGGCCGAGCCGATCGACGCGGCCGAGCGGCTGGCCGTGGACCTGGCGCAGGCCGAACTGGCCGACTGAGCACCGGGCGCTGGTCCTACAGGCGGAACGGCCGCCCGGCGCTGGCGCCGCCACGGATCCCGGCCGACGATGCGGCGACGCATCTTCCCTCCGGAGCACCGACGATGAACCTGAACATTTTCGAAGCCCTGCGCATCAGCCACACCCTGCAGCGCGCGCTGGCCGACCAGCTGACTGCCACCAGCGGCGACACGCCCGAGCGCCAGCGCCTGTTCCGCGACCTGTGCCAGGAACTGGCCGCGCACGAGACGGCCGAGGAGCGCTGCTTCTACATGCCGCTGATGGGACACGACGCGGCCGTCGACACCGCGCGGCACGGCATCGCCGAGCACCACGAAATGGACGAGATGGTCGAGGAGCTGGCCGAGTTGGACATGTCCTCGCCGACCTGGCTCGCCAAGGCCCGCGCGCTGCAGCGCAAGCTGAACCACCACCTGGACGAGGAAGAGCAGAAGTTCTTCCAGCTTGGCGGCAAGGTGCTCAGCGCGGCGCAGAAGAAGGCATTGGCCAAAGAGTACGAGGCAGAATTCACGACCCAGCGCGTGCATGCCTGATGCCCGGCGGGCCGGGCCGCGGCGCGCACCCCCTGCCACTCTTCCGAGGAGAACGCCATGTCCCAACTGCAGACCGCTTTCCAGGCCGCCGTCATCCAGGTGCAGCAGCGCAGCCAGCGCCCCGACAACGCCACGCTGCTGCGGCTGTACGGCCTGTACAAGCAGGCCAGCACCGGCGACAACGCAGTGCCCAAGCCGGGCTTCTCCGACATGGTGGGCCGGGCCAAGTGGGACGCCTGGAACAAGCTGCGGGGCATGTCGGCCGAAGATGCGATGCAGCAGTACCTCGACGCCGTCGCCGCGCTGGACGACTGACCCCCGCTCAGCCGCCCAGACGGGCCAGCGCGGCGTCGCGCTCGGCCCGGGGCCGGGCCGCCAGCGCCGCCACGGCGGCGTGGAAGCGCGCCCAGTCGCGGCCTTCCCGTTCGAACAGCGCCTCGAAGGCGGGCACCCAGCCGTCGTAGGCGGCCTGCACGCCGAAGATGGCGTTGTTGGCACGCGCGATGTAGGCGTCGTAGCCAGCGTCGCCGTGCCAGCGCTCGCGCTTGAGCACCGCGTAGGCCGCATGGAAGCGCTGCAGGGCCTGGGCCTTGCGCTCGGCCATCGGCACGGGGTTCGCGGCATCGGCATAGACGGCCTCGAGTTCGCGCCGCGTGTCCAGCATCAGCATGCGCAGTTCGCGGCGCCGGGCGTCGAAGCGCGCGTATTCGGCGCGGGCGGCCTCGCCCGCCTCGTCGCGCAGCCAGGCCTGGGCGCCCAGGCGCTCCACGGCCGTGGCGTAGGACTCGTTGAAGCGCGTGTCGTCCTGCACGTAGACCACCTGGTGCGCCAGTTCGTGGAACAGCATGCGGGCCAGCTCCCCTTCCGGCTGGCGGATGAAGGTGTTGAGCAGCGGATCGCCGCCGAGCCAGTTCATCCAGCCCAGCGTGGAATAGGCGGGCACGCCGTACACGGCGGCCTCCAGCCCCTCGCCGCGCAGCTGCGCCGCCAGCGCCTGGGCGTCGGCCTCGTCGTAGTAGCCGCGATAGCCGATGCAGCCGGCGAACGGGAAGCACCAAGTCTTCAGCTCCAGCGAGTACGGCGGGGCCGCCACGGTGTTCCAGACGGCGGCGCGCCGGTGCAGGTCGGCGTAGCGGTGGTAGCTCGCGTTGTCGGGCAGATGCAGCCGCTGCACCGCGAACACCCGCATGCGCTGCGCCAGCAGCAGCTGGCGGCGCAGGTCCTGCGGCGTGGACGGATCGTCGATCCAGTCCTGCACCGGCCGGGCCGCCTGCATCAGCGCCAGGTGGCCGCGCGCCGACTGCAGGTAGTACGACAGGTCGGCGCAGCCTGCCAGGGCCAGCAGCAGCACCGCGGCGGCGGCGCGGCGCATCACGCGAACGGGATTGCACACGCGGCCAGTGTACGGGCGCTGCGCGGCCGCCTGGCACGCAGGTTGCAGCAGCGCCGCGCAAGCCCCGGCGGCCGTGAACCAAGGCCTCCGCAACGCGTCAAAGGACCCGCCATGACATTGCCTGCTGCACGCGCATCCACCCCCTTTCGCCCCGGCCGGCCGGGAGGCCATTGACATGGCACGCCCGGCCCGCCCCAAGAGCCAGTACGGCCGCCTCACGGCGATCGCCAGCGGACACCACCTGGCCACGCTGACGGCGCAGCGCGTCGTCGAGCAGGGCGGCTCGCTGGTCGATGCCATGGTCGCCGCGTCGGCAATGTTGACAGTGACGTTGCCGCACGCCGGTTCGCTGGGCGGCTGCGGCCTGCTGCTGGTCTACGACGCCGCCTCGCACCAGGTGCAGGTGCTCAACGGCACGGGCCGCGCGCCGGCCGCGACGCCGGTGGAAGAACTCGGCGTGGGCGAGATGCCGCGCCTGGGCGTGCGCGCGGCCGTGACACCCACGCTGGTCCGCCTGTGGGCCCGCGCGCACGAGCGCTTCGGCCGCCTGTCCTGGGCCCAGCTGCTGGCGCCGTCGATCGCCGCCGCCACCACCGGTGTCGGCACGGCCGAGGAACTGGCCGGCAGCCTAGCCGGAGCCGACGCTGCCCTGCGCGCCCAGCCCGGCTTCACCGACTGCTTCCACCGCAACGGCCAGCCGCTGACCGCCGGCCAGCCGATGCGCCAGCCCCAGCTGGCAGAGGTGCTGCAGGCCATCGCGCGCCAGGGCGAGTCCGGCTTCTACAGCGGCTGGGTCGCGCGCAGCCTGGCCGCCTTCTGCGCCGAGCACGGCGGCTGGCTGGGCCAGGACGACCTGGCGCGCGCGCAGGCCGACTGGTACGAGAGCTGGAGCACGCACTACGCCGGCCGCCAGGTGCACGTGGCGCCGCCGAACTCGCTGGGCGTGCTGCTGCTGCGCCAGCTCAACCTGCGCACCGCCGCCAGCGGCGGCGGCGACGCGCCGGGCCCCGCCGACGACGTGCTGCGCGCCGTCGCGGTGCTGCAGCGCTACCGCGCCCGCATCGGCGACCCGGCGCGCCGGCGGCTGCTGCCGGGCGATTTCGAGCTCGGCGAGCGCCGCATCGGCCCCGGCCCGAGCGATCCGGTGGCCACGCACGCGGCCCCGGCCGATGCCACCGGCTTCGTCGCCATGGACGTGGACGGCAACGCCGTGGCCCTGCTGCAAAGCGTGTTCCAGCCGCTGGGCAGCGGCGCCGCGGACCCCGGCACCGGCGTGCTGCTGAACAACCGCATGGCCGAGTTCCGCGCCGAGCCGGGCCTGCCGAACAGCGTGCACCCGATGGCCCGGCCGGCCCACACGCTGTCGCCCTGGATCGTGGTGCGGGGCAACCGCCCCGAGCTGGCCGCGATCTCGCCCGGCGGCATCGGCCAGACCACGGCCGGCCTGCAGTTCGCCGCCGGCGCGCTGGAAACCGACGCCACGCTGGGCGAGCTCGCCGGGCGGCCGCGCTGGAGCCTGAACAGCGCCGGCGAGGTGCTGCTGGAGCCCGGCATGGACGCCACCGTCGCCGCGGCGCTGCGGGCCCGCGGCCTGTCCGTGGTCGAGGACGCGCTGCAGGACCAGTACTTCGGCTCGATCAAGGCCGTGCGCGCCAATCCGCTGGGCGGGCTGGAGGCCGTGGCCGACCTGCGGCGCCAGGCGCACGCCGTCGCCTGGTAGACAAGCGGCCTGCGGCGGCATTCCTGTCGCCTGCGGGACGCCCGGCGCTGGCAGCGGCGCCATTGCGTACAGACCATGCCTTGACGCTGGCTTTTACGATTGGCAAGAATTTGCCACATGCGCAATCCCCTCATTCCCAAGATCGAAGCCCAGCTGCAAGGGTTGCCCGTGCCCGTGGCCCTGCAACTCCCTGCCGGCGAGCGCGTCGGCTCTCCCAGCGCGGCCGTGACGCTGTCGTTCGGCGACTGGTCGAGCCTGGCCACGATGGCCGCCGGCCAGATCGGCCGGCTGGCCGAGGATTTCGTCGAAAGCCGCGTGCAGCTGCAGGGCCGCATGCGCGACCTGATGGAAGTGGCCGCGCGGCTGCTGCCCGGCCACCCGGGGGAGCAGCCCTCGTCCAACTGGTGGAGCGGCATGCTGCGCCGGGCCAAGTCGCTGGCAGCGCATTCGCAGGCCAAGGACGCGGCGCAGATCCAGTTCCACTACGACGTGTCGGACGACTTCTACGCGCTGTGGCTGGACGACAGGCGCGTGTACTCCTGCGCCTACTACCGCGACGCCGGCATGACGCTGCGCCAGGCCCAGGAGTCCAAGCTCGACCACATCTGCCGCAAGCTGATGCTGCGCCCGGGCGAACGCTTCCTGGACATCGGCGCCGGCTGGGGCGGCCTGCTGCTGTGGGCCGCCGAGCACTACGACGTGGACGCCACCGGCATCACGCTGTCGCACAACCAGCACGCCCACGTGAACCGCGAGATCGAACGCCGCGGCCTGTCGCACCGCGTGCGCATGCTGCTGTGCGACTACCGCGACCTGCAGGCGGCGCAGCCGTTCGACAAGATCGCCTCGGTCGGCATGTTCGAGCATGTCGGCCGCGTGAACATGCCGACCTACTTCCGCCGCATCCACGAGCTGCTGCGCCCCGGCGGCCTGGTGCTGAACCACGGCATCACCGGCTCGGCGGCCGACCACGACCAGCTCGGCGCCGGCATGGGCGACTTCATCGAGAAGTACATCTTCCCCGGCGGCGAGTTGCTGCACGTCTCGCACGTGCTGCACGAGATGGCCCTAGCCGGCCTGGAGATGCTGGACACCGAGAACCTGCGGCCGCACTACGCGCGCACGCTGTGGGCCTGGTCCGACGCGCTGGAGGAACGGCTCGACGAGGCCCGCCGCGTGCTGGAATCCACCGCCAGCGCGCCCGGCGCGGCCGAGCGCATCCTGCGCGCCTACCGGCTGTACCTGGCCGGCAGCGCGATGAGCTTCGAGCACAACTGGATCTCGCTGCACCAGATGCTGGCCAGCCGGCCCAGCGGCAGCACGCAGGACGGCCCGATGACGGGCGCACAATCGGCCTATCCCTTCAACCGCGGCTACATGTACCGCTGAAGCGCATGCTGTTCAAGTTCAAATCCAAGGCGACGGGCGACCTGATCATGCTGGAGCCCAACGGGCGCCGGGTGCTGCAGCTGATCGGCAAGGAGCCGGGCGCGAGCGGCATCATCCTGCCCGAGCAGATGCCGGCCGCGATCACCGCGCTGGAGGCCGCCATCGCGGCGGAGGAAGCCGCGCAGAAGGCCGCCGAGGACGAGGCCCGTGCCCATGGCGAGCATCCCGATCCCAAGCCGGAGATCGTGTCGCTGCGCCAGCGCGCCGTGCCCTTCATCGAGATGCTCCGGCGCGCCCATGCGGCGGGCCGGGAAGTGGTCTGGGGCGTGTAGCGGCGGTCAGTCCACCTTGGCGCCGGAGGCCTTGACCACCGGCCCCCACTTCTTCAGCTCCGCGTCGATGAAGCGCCCGAACTCGGCCGGCGTGTTGCCGCCGGGAATCGCGCCCTGGGCCTGCAGCCGCTCGCTGACCTCCCGCGTCTTCAGCGCCTTGGCGACGTCCTGCTGGATGCGGTTCACGATCTCCGGCGGCGTGCCGGCCGGCGCCAGCAGGCCGAACCAGGAGCTGGCCTCGAAGCCCTTGACCGCCGGGCCGCCGGCCTGCTCGACGGTCGGCACGTCCGGCAGCGCCGGCGAGCGCTGCGCGCTGGTCACGGCCAGCGCGGTCAGCTTGCCGCCCTTGATCTGCTGCATGGCCGACGGCAGGTTGTCGAACATCACGTCCATGTTGCCGGCCACCATGTCCATCAGCGCCGGGCCGGAGCCCTTGTACGGGAAGTGCACCATGTAGGCGCCGGTCATGGTCTTGAACAGCTCGCCGGCCATGTGGATCGAGGTGCCGTTGCCGCTGGAGGCCATGTTCAGCTTGCCGGGGTTGGCCTTGGCGTAGGCAATGAAGTCCTGCACGTTGTGGATCTTCAGCGCCCGCGCCTTCTCGGTATTGACCACCATCACGTTCGGCACGCCGGCCACCAGCGTGATCGGCGTGAAGTCCTTGACCGGGTCGTAGGGCATCTTGTCGTACAGCCATTTGTTGATGGCCTGGGTGCCCACCGTCCCCATCAGGATGGTGTAGCCGTCCGGCGCGGCCTTGGCCACGATGTCCGCGCCGATGTTGCCGCCGGCGCCGGCCTTGTTGTCCACCACCACGGCCTGGCCGAGCGACCTGGCCAGCTCGACCGCCACGGCGCGGGCCATGATGTCGGTGGTGCCGCCGGGCGCGAACGGCACCACCATGCGGATCGGCTTGTTCGGCCAACCGGCCTGCGCCAGCACCGGCAGGCTGGCCGCGCAGGCCGCCAGCGCGGCGGCGCCCAGCAGCAGGCGGCGGATGGCAAGGCATGAAGTCATCGCTCGGTCTCCTTCGTCCAGATCGGTCCGGCCGTCTGCCGGTGCCCGCGGGCGCGGCCTTCTTCCGGCATCGGCCACCCGCGCAAGAGCGCCATGCTAGCCAGCGCCAACGTGGCGCCGCGCCCGTGCTTTCCCCAGATGGCGGCCTGCGCTGGACGAAAAAAAGCCGCCGGGGCCTGGCACCCGGCGGCTGGTCATGCGCGCGACGGCGCTCAGTCGGCGTACACGCCGGCGGCCTTGATCACCGGGCCGAAGCGCGCGACCTCGGCCTGCACGAACTTCTTGTGCTCGGCCGGCTCGACGCGCTTGTCGGTGGTGACCACGGCGCCCAGGCCTTCCTGCTTCTTGATGAAGTCGGCGTCCTTCAGCGCGGCCTTCAGCGCCGTGTTCAGCTTGGTCAGCACCGGCGCCGGCGTGCCCTTGGGCGCGTACAGGCCATGCCAGATCGTGACCTGGAAGCCCTTCATGCCGGCCTCGTCCAGCGTGGGCAGGTCCTTCAGCGCCGGGGTGCTCAGGCGCTTGGCCGTGGTCACGGCATAGGCCTTGACCTTCTTGCCCTCGATCTGCGAGGTGGTGTTGGTGGTCTGGTCGCACAGCAGGTCGATCTGGCCGCCCAGCAGGTCGGCGATGGCCGGCGCCGTGCCCTTGTACGGCACGGTCGTCATCTCGACCTTCAGCTCGCTCTGGAACATCAGGCCGCACAGGTGCGAGGCCGAGCCGATGCCGGCGTTGCCCAGGTTGATCCGGCCGGCGTTGGCCGTCATCCACTGGCGCAGCTCGCCGAAGTTGTTGGCGGCCAGCTGGGGCTTGCCGATCAGCGTCATCGGCACGTCGTTGATGATGCCCAGGTACTCGAAGTCGGTCTCGTAGTTGTACGAGAGCTTGCGGTACAGCACCGGCGTGGTGGCCATGCCCACGTGGGTGACCAGCAGCGTGTAGCCGTCGTTCTTGGCGCGCGCGACCTTGGTGGTGCCGATGGTGCTGCCGGCGCCGCCCACGTTCTCGATGACGATCGGGCTGTTGCCCATGTGGCGCTGCATGGCCTCGGCCAGGTCGCGCGCCACGCGGTCGGTCGGGCCGCCGGCGGCGAACGGCACGACGATGGTGATCGGCCTGCCGCCGGGAAAGTCCTGGGCCTGGGCACCCCAGGCCGCCAGCGCCATCGCGGCAACGGTCCATACCTTCTTCATGTCGACTCCTGATATCAAAGGGAAAAAAGCGGCGGGATGGTAGCCGAGCACCGCCGCGGGGGAATTCAGAAAACCACCAGGGCTTGCGCTGGCGCAAGCCCATCTCGTGACTTCCTACGCATGGTCGCGCCGGTCGTCGATCAGCCGGCCGTCGTCCGGCAGCGTTCCCGGCCCGCACCAGTGCACCTCGCCGCGCAGCCGGGTCACCTCGCGGATGGCCTCGGCCACGCGCGCGCGCAGGCCTTCGTCGGGCGCCGCGCACTCGGCGTGCAGCACCATCGCGTCGCTGGCCATGGCGCCGGTGACGACCAGGCGCACCCGCTCCAGGCCGGGACAGCGGCGCACGATCTCCTGCACCTGGCTCGGGTGCACGAACATGCCGCGCACCTTGGCGGTCTGGTCGGCCCGGCCCATCCAGCCCCGGATGCGGGTGTTCGTGCGGCCGGTCGGGCAGCGCCCCGGCAGCACGGCCGACAGGTCGCCGGTGCCGAAGCGCAGCAGCGGGTAGTCGGCATCGAGGCTGGTCACGACGACCTCGCCGATCTCGCCCTCGGGCACCGGCCGGTCGTCCGGGCCGACGATCTCGACGATCACGCCCTCGTCCAGCACCAGGCCCTCGCGCGCCGGCGTCTCGTAGGCGATCAGGCCGATGTCGGCGGTGGCGTAGCACTGGTAGGCCGCCACGCCGCGCGCGGCGAACCAGTCGCGCAGCGCGGGCGGGCAGGCCTCGCCGCTGAGCAGGGCCTTGGTCAGCGACAGCGGTCCGCCGGCCTGCTCCAGCACGATCTTCAGGAAGCCGGGCGTGCCGCAGTAGCCGTGCGGACGCAGGTCCCGCATGGCCTGCAGCTGCAGCTCGGTGTTGCCCACGCCGCCGGGGAACACCGTGCAGCCCAGCGCCAGCGCGCCCTCCTCCATGATCGCGCCGGCGGGCGTCAGGTGGTAGCTGAAGCTGTTGTGCACCAGGTCGCCGCGGCGGAAGCCGGCCGCGTGCAGCGCACGCGACATACGCCAGGCGTCGGCCCCGAGGCCCTGCGGCTCGTACAGCGGGCCGGGCGACTGGAACACGCGCCGGGCCGCGCGCGGCAGCCCCAGCCCGCCCCAGCCGCAGGCCGAGAAGCCGCCGAACGGATCGCCGCCGGCCGCGCGCGCGGCCTGCTGGCGGGCCAGCAGGTCGTGCTTGCGCAGCACGGGCAGGTCGGCCAGCGCGGCGCGGCTGGCGACCGCGGCGGCCTCCACCTGCGCCAGCCGCTCGGCCTGGGCCGGGCTGCCGGCCTTGGCCCGGGCCACCAGGGCCGGCAGGGCCGCCATCAGCGCGGCTTCGCGCTCGGCGGGGTCGCGCGTCTCGCGCGCATCGAGGGTGGCGGCATGCATGCAGGCGGGTCCGGAAGATGGAAACGGGGGAACGGGCGTCACGCCAGCCAGCGCTTGCGGCGCTTGTAGCTCTTGACGTCGCGGAAGCTCTTGCGGCCTTCGCCGCCGGCGCCCAGGTAGAACTCCTTGACGTCCTCGTTGGCGCGCAGCGCGTCGGCCGAGCCGTCCATGACCACGCGGCCGCTCTCCAGGATGTAGCCGAAGTCCGCATAGCGCAGCGCCATGTTGGTG
Source organism: Pseudorhodoferax sp. (assembly GCF_047601025.1). Classification (NCBI taxonomy): domain Bacteria; kingdom Pseudomonadati; phylum Pseudomonadota; class Betaproteobacteria; order Burkholderiales; family Comamonadaceae; genus Pseudorhodoferax; species Pseudorhodoferax sp. Next base: position 2,111,044 of record NZ_JASGJZ010000001.1, on the reverse strand, counting down.
TTCTGCTCGGCGAGCAGGAAGGTCACCCCCTCCTTGGCGTTCAGGTCCTTCACGATCCCGAACACCTCCTCGACGATCTGCGGGGCCAGGCCCATCGACGGCTCGTCCAGCAGCACCATCCGCGGGCTGGCCATCAGCGCCCGGCCGATCGCGCACATCTGCTGCTCGCCGCCCGAGGTGTAGGCGGCCTGGCTGGCCCGGCGGGTCTTCAGCCGCGGGAAGTAGGCGTAGACCTTCTCCAGCGTCGCGGCGACGGCAGCCCGGCCGTCCCGGCGCGTGTAGGCGCCGGTCATCAGGTTCTCCTCGATCGTCAGGTGGGCGAAGCAACGCCGCCCCTCCATGACCTGGACCACGCCGCGGCCCACCAGCTCGGCCGGCGTCAGGTTCTCGATGCGCTCGCCGCGCAGGGAGATCGAGCCCTTGGTCACGGCGCCGCGCTCGGCCTGCAGCAGGTTGGACACGGCCCGGAGCGTGGTGGTCTTGCCGGCCCCGTTGGCGCCGAGCAGGGCCACCACGCTGCCCTCGTCCACGCGCAGGGAGACGCCCTTGAGCACCAGGATCACGTGGTTGTAGATGACCTCGATGCCGTTGACGTCGAGGAGCGCACGGCGCGCGGCCGGAGGCGGGGCGGACATGGCGGCGGCAGGCGGCGACGCGTCAGGAGCAGTTGCGCGGCGTGATGTTCTTGTCTTTGGCGTAGCGGGCCGACAGCTCCTTGACCAGCGGGTCGACCATCGACGGGTCGGCCTGGTACCAGTCCGAGGTGATGTTCCACTTGCCGCCGTCCCACTGCACGATGCGCGCCCAGTCCGTGCCCATGTGGTTGGCGCACGAGGTCTTGACCGGCCGCATGATCTCGCCGAAGCCCAGCGCCCTGAGCCGCTCGGCCGTGAGGTCCAGGTTCTCGAAGCCCCATCGGACCTGCTCGGGCGTCATGACCTTGCCCTTGCCGAACTTCTCCTGCGCGGCGCGGATCGCCTCGACCTGCAGCATCGAGATCATCATGCCGCGCGTATGCGCCATCACGCCGATCTCGCCGGCGTTGCCGGCCGTGCCCTGGCCCTTGTCGTAGACGAACTGCTTCAGGTCGCCGTGCACCTTGTCGCGGGCCGCGCTGTTGTGGATCGTGACCGCGTTGTAGCCCTTGGCGCCGGCGCCGATGTCCTTGACGTCGTGGTCGGAGCCGGCCCACCAAATCGCGTAGATCTTCTCGCGCGCGTAGCCGGTGGCCTGGGCCTCGCGGATGCCGGCCGGCGTCATCACGCCGGCGGACCAGAACAGCACGTAGTCGGGGCGCTGCTGGCGGATCTGCAGCCAGGTGCTCTTCTGCTCCACGCCGGGCGGGGTGACGGGGAACAGCACCAGCTCGAAGCCCTCCTTGGCGGCGCGCTTGTGCAGCAGCGGGATCGGCTCCTTGCCGTAGGGCGAGTCGTGGTAGACCAGCGCGATCTTCTTGCCCTTCAGGCTGCCCTTCTCCTTCTTCAGGATGTCCTGCACGATCACGTCGGCGGCCGTCCAGTAGGTGCCCAGCAGCGGGAAGTTCCATTCGAACACCGTGCCGTCCACCGACTGCGACAGGCCGTAGCCCATGGTCTGCACCACCATCTTGTCGGCGAAGGCCTTGTCGGTCACGGCGAAGGTGATGCCGGTGGACTGGGGATCGAAGCCGGCCGCGCCGCCGCCCTTGCCCTTCAGGCGCTCGTAGCACTCCACGCCCTTGGCCGCGTCGTAGGCCGTCTCGCACTCCTCGTACACCAGCTTCACGCCGTTGACGCCGCCGTCGCGCGCGTTCACGAGCTTCAGGTAGTCCTGCTTGCCGTCGGCCCAGGGGATGCCCAGCGGCGCGAACTGGCCGGTGCGGTAGACCAGCAGCGGCACGAACTGCTCGGCCTGGGCGAACGCGGCGGGCGCCGCCAGCAGGGACAGGCCGGCGGCAGCGAGGGCGGCGAGGGGTTTGAGCTTCATCGGATGTCTCCTGGAAAAAGGCACGGGTGCGCGCCGGGTGGGAATCAGTGCGGGAAGGGCCACAGCCGCAGCTTCTCGCGCGCCGTGAGCCACAGCCGCGCCAGGCCGTGCGGCTCGACGATCAGGAAGAACACGATCAGCGCGCCGAAGATCATGTGCTCCAGGTGCGAGGCGGTGGCCGTGGACAGCGGCAGCCCCAGCCAATGCGGCACGTAGTTCAGCAGCAGCGGCAGCAGCACCATGAAGGCCGCGCCGAGGAAGGCGCCGGCGATCGACCCCAGCCCGCCGATGATGACCATGAACAGCAGCTGGAACGAGCGGTCGATGCCGAACGCCGCCGGCTCCCACGAGCCCAGGTGCACGAAGCCCCACAGCGCGCCGGCCACGCCGACGACGAAGGAGCTGACGGCGAACGCCGACAGCTTGGCGTAGACCGGGCGGATGCCGATGACCGCCGCCGCGACGTCCATGTCGCGGATCGCCATCCACTGCCGGCCGATCGCGCCGCGCACGAGGTTCTTGGCCAGCAGCGCGAACACGCAGACCAGCGTCAGGCACAGCAGGTACTTCTGCACCGGCGTCTCCACCGGCGCGCCGAAGAAGGACAGCGCGCCGACGCTGACCGAGCCCGACGGCGAATCGTTGGTGACCCAGGCCACGCGGTTGGTGAACCAGTCCGTGAAGAACTGCGCCGCCAGCGTCGCCACGGCCAGGTACAGCCCGCGGATGCGCAGGCTCGGGATGCCGAACAGCACGCCGAACACCGTGGCCGCCAGCCCGCCGCCGACCAGCGACAGCAGCAGCGGCATGCCCGGGACGCGCACCTGCAGGTTGTAGGCGGCGTAGGCGCCGATGGCCATGAACGCGCCGGTGCCCAGCGAGATCTGGCCGCAGTAGCCGACCAGGATGTTCAGCCCGAGCGCCGCCAGCGACAGGATCAGGAACGGGATCAGGATGGCGCGGAAGAAGTAGTCGCTGCCCACGAGCGGCACGGCGACGAAGGCGACCAGCAGCAGCACGCCGACGGCGATCCGGTCCTGCAGCACCGGGAAGATCTGCAGGTCGGCGCGGTAGGTCCGCTTGAACTGGCCGTTCTCTCGGTACAGCATGTCAGTCGTCCGTCGCGCACCAGGCCTGGTGCCCGGCATGCAGCGGCGCGTCGCAGGCCGCAGTTCCGATGGCCGCGGCGCGCCCGCGGAACTGGCTTCGCCAGGCCACCGGGTGCGCCCCCCTCGTGCAGCGGAGGGGGGGTGGCGGAGCGCGGGGCGCGGGGACCGGGGGGGTCATACGCGGTCGATGATCTTGTCGCCGAACAGGCCCTGCGGGCGCAGCAGCAGGAAGGCCAGCGCCAGCACGTAGGCGAACCAGTTCTCGATGCCGCCGCCCAGCAGCGGGCCGATGTAGATCTCCGACAGCTTCTCGCCGGCGCCGATGATCAGGCCGCCGACGATGGCGCCGGGCACCGAGGTCAGGCCGCCGAGGATCACGACCGGCAGCGCCTTCAGCGCCACCAGCGAGATCGAGAACTGCACGCCCAGCTTGGAGCCCCAGATGATGCCGGCCACCAGCGCGACGATGCCGCCGATGGTCCAGACGATGACCCAGATGCGCGACAGCGGGATGCCGATGGACTGCGCGGCCTGGTGGTCGTCGGCCACGGCGCGCAGCGCGCGGCCGGTCGGCGTCTTCTGGAAGAACAGGGTCAGGCCGAGGACCAGCAGCGCCGAGACCAGCGCCGCGTACAGGTCTTCCTTGCTGAGCAGCAGGCCGCCCTCGAAGAGGTTCTCCAGCACCATCATCGGGTCCTTGGGCATGCCCACGTCGATCTTGTAGGTGGCGCTGCCGAACAGCAGCTGGCCGGCGCCGTCGATGAAGTAGGCGATGCCCAGCGTGGCCATCAGCAGCGCGATCGGCTCCTGCCCGACGAGCCGGCGCAGCGCCAGCCGCTCGATCAGCCAGGCCAGCACGGCCATCAGCGCGATGGCGGCGAGCAGCGCCAGCGCGTTGGCCAGCAGCAGGCTGTCGAAGCCCAGCCACTGCGGCAGCCATTCCGACAGGCGCGCCATTGCCAGCGCCGCGAACAGCACCATCGCACCCTGCGCGAAATTGAACACGCCCGAGGCCTTGAAGATCAGCACGAAGCCCAGCGCGACCAGCGCGTAGAGCATGCCGGCCATCAGGCCGCCGAACAGGGTTTCGAGGAAGAAGCCCATGGCCGCCTCAGCCGCCCCAGGCAATGAAGGGCATGGGGGTCATCTCAATGGTCCGTGCCCAGGTAGGCGCGGACCACGTCCGCGTTGCCGCGCACCTCGTCCGGCGTGCCGTCGCCGATCTTGCGGCCGTAGTCGAGCACGACCACGCGGTCGGAGATGTCCATGACCACGCCCATGTCGTGCTCGATCAGCACGACCGTGGTGCCGAACTCGTCGTTCACGTCGAGGATGAAGCGGCACATGTCCTGCTTCTCCTCCACGTTCATGCCGGCCATGGGCTCGTCCAGCAGCAGCACCTGCGGCTCCATGGCCAGGGCCCGGCCCAGGTCCACGCGCTTCTGCAGGCCGTAGGGCAGCCGGCCCACCGGCGTCTTGCGCCAGGGCTGGATCTCCAGGAAGTCGATGATGCGCTCGACCTGCTCGCGGTGCGCGATCTCCTCGCGCTCGGCCGGGCCCAGGCGCAGCGCCTGCAGCAGCAGGTTGCTCTTCATGCGCAGGTTGCGGCCGGTCATGATGTTGTCCAGCACGCTCATGCCCTTGAACAGCGCCAGGTTCTGGAACGTCCGCGCCACGCCCATCTCGGCCACCTGGCGCGGGTTCATGTGCCGGAAGGTCCGGCCGCGGAAGGCCACCGCGCCCTCCTGCGGCGCGTACACGCCGTTGATGCAGTTGAGCATGGAGCTCTTGCCGGCGCCGTTGGGGCCGATGATGGCGCGGATCTCGTGCTCGCGCACGTCGAAGCTGATGTCGGTCAGCGCCTTCACGCCGCCGAAGCGCAGGCTGATGTTCCGGACCTCCAGGATCACGTCGCCGATCCGGCGGCCGGCCTGCGGTGCGGTCGCCGCCGCCATGGCCGATGCGTCCATCAGGCGGCCCGCCGCACCGGCGCGAAGGTGCGGGCGTCGACGATCCGCAGCGTGGCGCTGACGCTGCCGCTGCGCCCGTCCTCGAACCGGACCTGGGTCTCGACGTACTGCTCGGCCTTGCCGCCGTACAGCGCGTCGACCAGCACCCTGTACTTCTCGGCGATGAAGCCGCGGCGGACCTTGTTGGTGCGCGTCAGCTCGTTGTCGTCGGCGTCCAGTTCCTTGTGCAGCACCAGGAAGCGGCTGACCTGGTTGCCGGCCAGCATGGCGTCCTGCGCCAGGTCGGCGTTGACCTGCTCGACGCATTCGCGCATGAGTTCGTAGACCTCGGGCTTGCCGGCCAGGTCGGTGTAGCCGGCATAGGGCAGGCCGCGCCGCTCGGCCCAGTTGCCCACGGCCTCGAAATCGATGTTCAGCATCACGCAGACCGTGGCGCGGCCGTCGCCGTAGGCCACGGCTTCCTTGATGTAGGGGAAGAACTTGAGCTTGTTCTCCACGTACTTGGGCGCGAACATCGCGCCGTCGTTGGCGCCACCCTGCAGGCGGCCGACGTCCTTGACGCGGTCGATGATCTTCAGGTGGCCGCTGGCGTCCAGGAAGCCGGCGTCGCTGGTGTGGTACCAGCCGTCGGCGGTCAGCACCTCGGCCGTGGCCTCGGGGTTCTTGTAGTAGCACTGCAGCAGGCCGGCCGAGCGCACCAGGATCTCGCCGTTGTCGGCGACCCGGATCTCGACGCCGTCGATCGGGATGCCCACGGTGTCGGCCCGCACCTGGTGGTCCGGCTGCAGGCAGACGAACACCGCGGTCTCGGTCGAGCCGTACAGCTGCTTGAGGTTGATGCCGATGGCGCGGTAGAAGGCGAACAGGTCGGGCCCGATGGCCTCGCCGGCGGTGTAGGCCACGCGCACGCGCGAGAAGCCCAGCGTGTTGCGCAGCGGGCCGTAGACCAGCAGGTCGCCCAGCGCGTACCTCAGCCGGTCCAGCGCGCCGACCGGCCGGCCGTCCATGCGCGCCGGGCCGACGCGCCGCGCCAGCGCCAGGCAGCGCTGGAACAGCCAGCGCTTGAAGCGCCCGGCGTCCTCCATGCGGATCATCACGCTGGTCAGCAGGCCCTCGAACACGCGCGGCGGCGCGAAGTAGTAGGTCGGCCCGATCTCCTTGAGGTCGATGCCGACGGTAGCGGCCGACTCGGGGCAGTTGACCACGTAGCCGCAGGCCAGCCACTGCGCGTAGCTGAAGATGTTCTGGCCGATCCAGGCCGGCGGCAGGTAGGCCAGCACCTCCTCGGCGGCGGTGAGCCGGTCGAAGGCCGCGCCGGCGCGCGCGCGGTCCAGCAGGCTCGCATGCGTGTGCACCACGCCCTTGGGGTTGCCGGTGGTGCCGGAGGTGAAGAACATCGCGGCCACGTCGCCGCTGCGGCCCGCGGCCACGCGCTCGGCGAAGAAGCCCGGCGCCTGCGCGGCGCGGGCCGCGCCCTGCTGCAGCAGGTCGGCGACGGACGCCAGCCCGCGCTCGCGGTAGTGGCGCAGGCCGCGCGGGTCGTCGTACCAGATGCGTTCGAGCGCCGGGTACTGGCCGCGCACCTCCAGCATCTTGTCGACCTGCTCCTGGTCCTCCACCACGCACAGGCGCACCTCGGCGTTGGACAGCGGGTAGACGAACTCGGCGGCCACCGCGTCCTGGTACAGCGGCACCGGGATCGCGCCCAGCGCCTGCGCGGCCAGCATGCAGGCGTACAGCCGCGGCCGGTTGGCGCCGACCACCGCCAGGTGCTCGCCCGGCCGCAGCCCGGCCGCGTGCAGGCCGCAGGCGGCTTGCTCGACCATCTGCGCCAGCGCGCGCCAGCCGAGCGTCTGCCAGATACCGAACTCCTTCTCGCGCATGGCCGGCGCATCCGGCCGTTCGGCGGCGTGCTGCAGCAGCAATCTCGGGAAGGTGGTGTCCATGGAGCTCCTCGGCGCGAGCGAATACTAGGCGCGGCTTTGACGCCGCCGTGTCGGCCGGAAGACAATCTAAGGGTGAGCCCTCCCCCGGAATTTCCCCAGGCCCGCCGGCGCGGCGCGGTCGCGGCCGACACGCTGCACCAGCGCCGCCGCACGCCGACGGCGCGCGAGCTCGCGGCGATTCCCTGGCTGTCCCAGCTGACCGGGCCCGAGTGCGCGCGCGTCGTCCCCGAGATCACGGCGGGCGACGCGCTGCCGGGCGACCACGTGTGCCGCATCGGCCGGCCGGTGACCTACTGGTTCGGCGTGGTCGAGGGCCTGTTGAAGATGAACTCGGAGACCGCGCAGGGCCAGACCATGACCTTCGCCGGCCTGCCCGCGGGCGGCTGGTTCGGCGAGGGCACGGTGCTCAAGCGCGAGCCCTACCGCTACAACGTGCAGGCGCTGCGGGCCAGCACCGTGGCCGGCCTGCCGGTGGACAGCTTCCACTGGCTGCTGGACCACTCGCTCGCCTTCAACCGCTTCATCATGAACCAGCTGAACGAGCGGCTGGCGCAGTTCATCGCCGCGCGCGAGATCGACCGCCTGGCCGACCCGGACCTGCGCGTGGCGCGCAGCCTGGCGGCGCTGTTCAACCCGGTGCTGTACCCCGGCGTGGGCCAGGTGCTGCGCATCACGCAGCAGGAGCTGGCCTACCTGGTGGGGCTGTCGCGCCAGCGCGTGAACGAGGCGCTGGCGGCACTGCAGGCGGCCGGGCTGATCCGCACCGAGTACGGCGGGCTGCGCGTGCTGGACCTGCCGGGCCTGCGCACGCTGCCGTCGGCCCGGCCGGCCGCCGGGCCATCCGGCGCCACCGATCATCCCGGCGCCGACGCGGATGCGTGCGCCGCCGGCGCCGGGCGTGTATGTTCGTTTTCTCCCGGCCAACAACCAGGGCCTGCGGGCCCACCCCAGCGATGAAACCCATGCGACTCCTTTTCCTTGCGGCGTGCTGCCTGTGCGCCAGCGCCATGGCCCAGCCCGCCGGCTATGTCAAGACGGTGGCGGGCGAGGCCAGCATCGTGTCGGCCAGCGGCACCCAGCCGGCGCGCCCCGGCGCGGCGCTGTCCATCGGCGACACCGTGCGCACCGGCCCGGACGGCAGCCTGGGCGTCACGCTGAAGGACAACACCATGCTGTCCTTCGGGCCCTCGACCTCGTTCACGCTGGAGGATTTCCTGTTCGCGCCGGCGCAGGGCCAGCTCCAGCTCGGCGGCAGCATCGCCACCGGCACGCTGCAGTACATCTCCGGCACGATCGCCAAGCTCCGGCCCGAGGCGGTGAAGATCAAGACGCCCAGCGGCATCGTCGGCGTGCGCGGGACGCGCTTCGTCGTGGTGGCGCAGCCGTGATGCAGCGCCGCCTGCTCCTGGCGTCGGCCGTGCTCGCCGCGGCGCTGGCCGCCTGCTGCGCGGCGCCGCCAGCGCCACCGGCGCCGGCGGCCGCGCCGCCCACCCCGCGCGCCTACGTGGCGCTGCTGCCCAACGCCGACGGCAGCACCGGCCAGGTGGTCTACACCGGGCCCATGGGCCGCACGGAGCTGAGCCGCGCCGGCCAGGCCGTGGCGCTGAGCGGCTCGGCCGAGCCGTTCATGGTCAGCGACGAACAGCTGCAGCGCGACGCGGGGCGGGCCATCGCCGCGCAGCCGCGCCCGCCGCGCACCTTCCTGCTGTACTTCGGCACCGCGGAGATCACGCCGACCTCACAGGCGCTGCTGCCGCAGATCCTGGCGGAGGTCCGGAGCCGCCCCACCGCCGAGCTGTCCATCGTCGGCCACACCGACACAGTCGGTCCCGCCGAGCAGAACGCCGTGCTGTCGCTGCGCCGCGCCGAGCAGGCCGCCCTGCTGCTGCAGGACGCGATCGCCTCGGCCCAGCAGGTGGAGATCACCTCGCACGGCGAGAACGACCTGCTGATCCCCACGCCGGACGAGACCGCCGAGCCGCGCAACCGCCGCGTCGAGGTCACCGTGCGCTGATGGCGCCAAGGGTGCGGCCCGCCGCCCGTCACTTCGCGTCGAGCACGATCAGGTCGCCGCGCTCGCCGCGCCGCAGCCGCGCCAGGTGCAGCTGCACCAGCGGATCGCCGGGCTGGCGCGCGGCCAGCGCCTCGAACGCGGCCAGCGCCCCGGGCGCCTCGGCCGCCATGGCGTCGTAGGCCTGCGCATAGGCCTGCAGCGCGGCCTCGTCCACCGGCCCGTCCAGGCCGTCGTGCAGCGGCTGGAACACGCGCAGCGGCTGCGTCTTGCCCTTGGGCAGCAGGCGGCCGACGCAGCGCGCGCGCGCGCCCGGACAGCCCGCCAGCGTGGTCTCGGACACGCAGACGCGCGTGCCGAGGTACTTGTTGGCGCCTTCCAGCCGCGCCGCGGTGTTGACGGCGTCGCCCAGCGCCCGGTAGTCGAACATCGCGCTGCCGCCGAAGTTGCCGACGATCACCCGGCCGCTGTGCACGCCGATGCGCGTGTGGCCCAGCACCTGGCGGCCGGCGGCGAACTCCTGCGCGAAGCGCTGCATCTCCAGCGCGCAGTCGAACGCGCGGCGGCGGTGGTCGGGCTGGTGCACCGGCGCGGAGAACATGATGGCCAGCGCGTCGCCGACGATGCGGTCCAGCGTGCCCTGGTGCCGGAACACGATGGCGATCATGCCGTCCAGGTAGGCGTTCAGCAGGCCCACGGCGTCGGCCGGGTCGATGCGCTCCATCAGCCCGGTGAAGCCGGCCAGGTCGGTGAAGATGAAGCTGCAGTCGCGCCGCTCGCCCGACAGCGCCAGCTCGTCCGGATGGCGCACGATGTAGTCCACCAGATTGGGCGAGACGTAGCGCGAGAAGGCCTGCGACAGCCAGCGCCGGCGCTGCTCGCTGGCGTGGTGGCGCAGCAGGCTGCACGGCAGCAGGACGGCCAGCACGCCGAGCGCCGGCGTCAGCGGGTCGACCAGCAGCTGCTGCCGGGTGAACGCCCACCAGCCCGCGCCGCCGAACGCCGCCAGCACGGCCAGCGCGGCCGCCGCGCTGGGCAGCGGCCCGCGCGTGAGCGCCAGCGTGCCGACCAGCAGGCCGCCCAGCAGCATCGCCAGCAGCTCCAGCGTCTCCACCCAGGTCGGGCGCAGCAGGAAGTGGCCGGACAGCGCCTGCTCCAGCGCCTGCGCGTGCACCTCCACGCCGGGCACGGCGGAGCCCAGCGGCGTGGAGCGCAGGTCGCGCAGGCCCTGCGCCGAGGTGCCGACCAGCAGCAGCCGGCCCTGCAGCGCCTGCGCCGGCACCCGGCCCTCCAGCAGCTGCCAGGCCGGGATCGTGCGGGCCGGCGCCGGCGGGCTGAAGTGCAGCCAGATCTCGCCGTCCGGCGTGGTCGGCAGCGCGATCCGGCCGACGCGCAGCTCGGCCAGGCCGTCCTGCGGCTCGGCGCCGGCGCGCAACACGAAGTTCGTCTCATGCTGGCCCACGCGCAGCATCTCGGCCACCAGCGAGGGCAGCAGCCGCTGCTGCGCCTGCTGCCGCAGCAGCAGCGGCAGGCGGCGCAGCACGCCGTCGCCGTCGGGCACGTAGTTCATCGCGCCGATGCCGGCCGCGGCCTCGGCCAGCAGCGGCAGCGGGGCGACCACGGTGCCGGCCTCGAGCAGCCGGTCCGCCAGGGGCCAGCCGAGCAGCACGAAGCGCGCCCGCTCGGGCAGCGGCACGGCCGGCGCGGCGCCATCCGCCTCGGGCCGCACCGCGAAGCCCAGCACCACGCCGCCCGGCGCCAGGCTGGCCGCGAAGCGCTGGTCGTAGTCCGGCAGCCGCTCCAGGGCCTCGCGCAGCGGCGGCGGCAGCGGCCACTGCGGCGCCAGGACGCGCGGCGAGCTGCGGTCCGGCTCGGCGAACACGAAGTCGAAGCCCAGCGCCGCGGCACCGGCCGCGCGCGTGCGGTCGACCAGCTCGGCCAGCCGGGTGCGCGGCCAGGGCCACTGGCCCAGGCGCGCCATGCTCTCGTCGTCGATGTCGATCACGCGCACGGCCAGGTCCTGCCAGGCGCGCGGCTGCCAGCGCTGGTACTGGTCGAACACCATGTGGCGCAGGGTCTGCAGCCAGTCCGGCGCCACCACATGCAGCGCCGCGGCGGCGGCCAGGATCGCCGCCAGCACCAGCGCGTGCACGCGGCCGCGCCAGCGCGGCCGCGTGCGGCGGCGCGGGTCGGCGGCCGTCACAGCACCACCCGGAAGCAGCTGCCGCGCCCCGGCCGGCTGTGCACCTCGATCGTGCCGCCGTGGGCCTCCAGCGCCTTCCGGACGATGGCCAGGCCCAGGCCGGTGCCCGGGATGTCGCCGACGTTGCTGGCGCGGTGGAAGGTTTCGAACAGGTGCGCCTGCTCGCCGGCGGGGATGCCGATGCCGCTGTCGGAGACCTCGATCACGCGCCGCGCCCCTTGGTCGCGCACGGCCAGGCGGACCGGCCCGCCGCCGGGCGAGTACTTGACGGCGTTGGACAGCAGGTTGGTCAGCACGTGCCGCAGCAGCCGCTCGTCGAAGTCGCCGACGGCGCTGGCGCAGGCGTACTCCACGACCACGTCGGCCGCGCGCGCCGGGTACTGGGCGCGCACCTCCTCGGCGCAGTGCCGGCACAGCGCGGCCAGGTCCAGCGGCTGGGGCTGGCATTCGAGCAGCTGCGCGTCGGCGCGGCCGATCAGCAGCATGCGGTCGAGCATGCGCGTCATGCGCTGCACGGCGCTGGCGATGCCCCGCAGCACGTCGGCGCGCTCGGCGGGCGGCATGCGCTCGCCGTAGTGCGCGACCAGGTCGGCCGACGACAGGATGGTGGCCAGCGGCGTGCGGAACTCGTGGCTGGTCATGGCCACGAAGCGCGAGCGCAGCGCGTTGAGCTCCTGCTGGCGCGCCAGCGCCGCGCGCATGTGGTCCTCGGCGCGCTTGCGGTCGGTGATGTCCAGGCAGGTCCAGATCGTGCCGGCCTCGGGGTCGCGGCCGAACAGGCAGCGGCCGGCCATCTGCACCCACAGGCGCTCGCCGTTCTTGCGCACCAGCTGCCGCTCGATGACGCAGCGGCCGTCGCGCGACAGGTGCTCGCGCGCCAGCACGCCCTCGCGCCGGTGGCTCTCCTCGTCCGGGTACAGCAGGCGCGAGGACGCGCCGGTCAGCTCCTCGCGGCTGTAGCCCGTCAGCTCGGCCAGCTTGTCGTTGACCCAGCGGAAGCGCCGGCCCACGTTGAACGCGATGCCGACCAGCGAATGGTTCAGGATGGTCTCGCGCTCGGCCAGCGTCTCGCGCAGCCGCGCCTGCAGCGCCATGCGCGGGCCGACGTCGGAGAAGAAGCCCAGCAGGGCATGCCGGCCGTCCCAGGGCACCCGGGTCACGCCGATCTCGATCCAGGTGGCGCTGCCGTCCGCCTGCGCCAGGCGCAGCTCGTGGCGCGCCGGCACGCGCCGGCGCGCGCCGGCCAGCAGCGCGCGGTCGTCCGGGTGCACCGGCTCCAGCAGGCTGCGGCCGATCAGCTGCTCGCGCGTGCGCCCGGCGATCTGCAGCGCGCGCCGGTTCGCGAACACGAAGCGGCCGCGCTGCACCACCACCATGCCCTCGCCGGCATGCTCCACGACGGCGCGCATGCGCTCCTCGGACGCGCGCAGCGCCTCGCGCGTGGCCTTGGCCTCGGTGACGTCGGAGAAGAACACCAGCATCGCCGGCCGCCCGTCCCAGGGCACGGCGGTGGCCTGCACGTCCAGCCAGCGCACCCGGCCGTCGGCGGTGATGCGGCGCAGCTCGCCGCGGCGCGGCCGGCGGTCGCCGCGCTGGCGCGCGCGCTGGCGCACCTCGGCCAGGCGCCGGTCGTCCGGGTGCAGCCAGGGCAGGTAGTCGGCGCCGTCCGCCTGGTCGGCGCGCAGGTCCATGATCTGCAGCGCGCGCGCGTTCCAGAACGCCACGCGCCCGTCCTGGATCACCGCCATGCCCTGGCCCATGTGCTCGACCACCGCGCGGTAGCGCGCCTCGGAATCGCGCAGCGCGCGCGTGGCCGAGCGGCGGCCCGAGATGTCGCGCAGGAACAGGCCGGCCCCGCCGTCCGGCAGCGCGAAGGCCGACAGCTCCAGCGTGGCCACGCTGCCGTCGCGGCGGCGCAGCGGCAGTTCCAGCAGGTCGTCCAGCCCGCGCGCGGCGGCGGCGCACAGGCCGGCGACCAGGGCGCCGGCGGCCGGCTCCTCGGCCAGCGCCAGCGCCAGCAGCGAGGCCAGCGGCCGGCCCAGCGCCGCCTGCGGCGGCCAGCCCAGCAGCCGCTCGGCGGCCGGGTTCCAGGCGACGACGCGGCCGGCCGCGTCGGTGGCGATCACGCCGTCGCGCGCATGGGCCAGCAGGCCTGCCGCGGCGGCGGTCTGGGCGAGGTCGGACATGGTGGCAGGGGGCCGGAGAGGAAAGCCGGCGCAGCATAGCGCAAGCCTACAATCGGCCATCGACTCCCCAAGGACGCACAAGATGGAGCCGTTGGAAGGCGCCACCCGGCCGAGGCTGCTGGTCGTGGACGACGAAGCCGACCTGCGAGACGTGCTGGCCCGCTACTTCGGCTACAACCATTTCGACGTGCGCACCGCGTCGGACGCGGCACAGGCCCGCGCGCTGATCGCCGAAGCCGAGCCGGACCTGGTGCTGCTGGACGTGAACATGCCGGGCGAGAGCGGGCTGTCGCTGGCGCGCTGGCTGCGCGAGGCGCATCCGCGCGCCGGCCTGGTCATGCTGACCGGCGCGGCCGACCCGGTGGACCGCATCGTCGGCCTGGAGATCGGCGCCGACGACTACGTGACCAAGCCGTTCGAGGCGCGCGAGCTGCTGGCCCGCGTGCGCAACCTGCTGCGCCGGCTGGTGCCGGCGGGCCCCGCGTCGCTCGCGCCGGCGCGGCACGTCCCCTTCGGCCTGTGCGCGCTGGACCTGGACGCGCGCCGGCTGCTGCGCCGCGAGGACGGCGGCGAGGTCCCCGTCTCGGCCGCCGAATTCGACCTGTTGGCGCTGTTCGCGCGCCACCCCAACCGGCCGCTGAGCCGCGACCAGATCATGGCCTACGGCCACAACCGCACCTGGGACGCGCTGGACCGCTCGATCGACCTGCGCGTGATGCGGCTGCGCCGCAAGATCGAGCCCAACCCGGACAAGCCCAGCGTGATCCGCACCGTGCGCAGCGTCGGCTACATGTACGTGCCGGACGATCCCGAGAAGCTGTGAACGCATCCCTCGCGGCCACGCGAGGCCCTGACGAGCACCCATGCGCATCGCCGACGCCGTGCCCCGGGCCCTAGCCCTCCGGGCTCTCGCCCGCCGGGCCGGAGCATGCCAGGCTTCATGTGAGCGTCGCCGCCCTGGCACCCGCCAGGGCGGCGGCCCGCGGCCCGGCGCACCCCGTCGTGGGCGCGATCGGTCCGTGCACCCTGGACACGGCAGCTGGGTGATGGCGCGAGCCGAGAAAAGCAAGTGCCGGCACGGGGTGACGGCCGTTTTCGACAATCGCGGAGCAGCCCCGAACGGGTGAACCGCACGGCCGATCGATCCAGGGGGCAGCAAGCACCTGCCTGCGTTCCGGCCCGTCCACGGCCGTTTCCAGGTTCACGGCGTGTGGGCCGGTGCCCTCACGCCGGGTCCATGCCCTGCCGGCGCTTGGCCTCGGCCGCGGCGGGCGCTGCGAAGAAGGCCAGCAGCGCGCGCGCCGCCTCGGGCTGCCGGCAGGCCGCGGCGACGCCGCCGGAGAAGACCGTGGTGATCTGCACCGCGTCGGGCAGCGGCCCGAGGAGGTCGATGCCCGGCACGTGGATCAGCTCGGCCAGCTGCTGGAAGCCCAGCTCGGCGTCGCCGCGCGCGACCAGCGCGCCCACCGGCACGCCGGGCGGCGCCTGCACGATGCGGCTCTGCAGTTCGTCGGCGATGCCCCAGCGCTCGAACAGCTTCGTCAGCGCCACGCCGCTCGGGCCGGTGGAGTAGCTCAGGCTGCGCGCGGCCAGCACGGCCTGCCGCAGCGCCGCCTCGCTGCCGATGTCGGGCCGCGGCGCGCCGGCGCGCACCGCCACGGCCACGCCGGAGCGCACGATGTCCACGCGCGAGCCGGCCAGCACATGGCCGCCGGCGACCAGCTTGTCGATCGCGTCCTGCGCCAGCATCACGAGGTCGAAGGCCTCGCCGGCCTGCACGCGCTTGGCGGCGTCGACGCCGCCGACCGATTCGAGCTGCACCTCGGCGCCGTGCGCCTGGCGGTACTGGGCGATGAGTTCGGCCAGCACCTGCTTGGTGGCCATCGAGGAAATGATCTTGAGGGGGGTTGCCATGGCCCGGGGTCTCCTGCGCAAAGAAGCCGCGGATTATCCGGGGCGTCCCGGGCCTCGGCACGGCAGGACGCTCGCGGGCGACGGCGGGCACGCGCGACGGGGGACGGCCACGCCGGCCGCGCTCAGTGCGGCAGGGCCGTCGCCTCGTAGGCCAGCGGCAGCCGCACCTGGGCCACGATGCCCTGGGGGTCGCGCCGCAGCTTCACGTCGCCGCCATGGGCGCGGGCGATCGAGCGGCACACCGCCAGGCCCAGCCCGGTACCGCTCTTGCCCGACGCACGGGCGCTGGGCGCGCGGTAGAAGGGCTCGAACACGCGCTCCAGCTCGGCCTCGGGCAGGCCGGGGCCGTGGTCGCGGATCTCGGCCACCACGTCCTGACGGTCGGTGAACAGGCTGACCTCGGCGCGGTCGCCGTACTTCACCGCGTTCTCGATCAGGTTGTCCAGCAGCCGGCGCATGCCCACCGGGTCGGCCTCGACGGTGGCGGCCCGGTGCGGGCCCAGCGTCACCGGCTTGCCGCCCGCGGTGGCATGGCCGACCACGTCCTGCACCAGGTCCGCCAGGTCCAGCCGCTGGCGGCCGGCGGGCTCGGAGGCGTCGCGGACGAAGGCCAGCACCGAGCTGATCATCTGCTCCATCTCCTCCACCTCGTACAGCAGGCCGGCGCGCAGGTCGTCGGGCGCGTCCTCGATGCGAAAGCGCATGCGCGTCAGCGGGGTGCGCAGGTCGTGGCTGATGGCGCCGATCATCGCCGTGCGGTCGTCGATGAAGCTGCGCAGCCGGTGCTGCATGCGGTTGAACGCGTGGGCGGCGCGGCCGACCTCGGCCGGGCCTTCCAGCGCCAGCACCGGCGCCGCGGGGTCGCGGCCCAGCCGCTCGGCCGCGTCGGCGAAGGCGGCGATCGGCCGGGCCAGCCGGCGCGAGAACAGCCAGCCCAGCGGCGCGACGACGGCCGCGGCGACGGCGAACCACAGCAGCACGCGCCGCTGCCAGGCATTGGGAAACGGCGCCGGCACCGGCTGCACCACGGCCCAGCTGCCTTCGGCCAGCTGCACCGCGGCGATGAAGTCGCCTTCGACGAAGGGCGCCGGGGCGGGCAGGCCGAACAGGCCGCGCAACAGGCCCGGCGGTTCCGCGCCGGGCGGGTCCGGGCGCTGGCCGCCGGCCAGGGCCGCCGCCGCGCCGGCCGGGGCGGCGGCATGGCCGGCATCCACCGGCGGGGCGGGCGGCGGCGTTGCCGCGGCCGCTGGCCGGGACGCCGGCGCGGCAGGGCCCGCAGGCGAGGCGCTGGCACCGGCATCGGCGGCCGGCCGCCGCGGCGGGGCCGCCGGCGCGGCGCGCGGTGCGGCCGGCGCGGTGCGGCCCGCCGAAGCCGGCGGCTGGCGCAGCGGCGCGTCGCCGGCAACAGGCTGGGTACCGGGCCGGGCCGCCGGGCCAGGTACGGTGCCGGCGTCAACGGAGGGCTCCGGCCGGGCCGCCGGACCGGGCGCCGTGCCGGCGTTGCCGGGGGACGCCGGGCTCGCCGCGGCCGGGGCGGCGCCGGCATCGCCATGGGCCGGCCCGGGCGTGTCGGGCGCCGCGGCCGGACCGGGAGGCTGGGCTGCCTGGGCGGCCTGGGCGGCAGCCGGCTCGGCAGGCGGCGCGGCGGGCGAGGACGGCGGCGCCGGCGTGACGGGCGTGACGGGCGTGACGGATGTGGCGGGCGTGGCGGGCGTGGCGGGCGTAGCAGACACGGCAGGCGCACCAGGCGCATCAGGCGCGGCGGAGGGCTGGTCGCGCTGGGGCTGGGGGACCGGGGCCGGCGCGGTGCCGGCGGGGCGGTCCGGCCAGCCGAACCCGCCCGGGCCGCCCCCGGGACCGCCGCCGGGCCAGCCACCCGGGCCGCCGGCACCGCCGCCCGTGCCGCCGAACGGCCCGGGCCCGCCGAGGCCGCCCGGCCCGTGGCCGGCCTGGGCCACCACCCAGTGCGTGGCGCGCAGCAGGCGCGGCATGCCGTCGTCCCGCTCGTCGTTTCGTTCGTCCCGCCATGACGAGGGCCGGCGCAGCGCCGGCGCCGGCCCGCCGGCGTCCGGCGGCGCCAGCGGGCCGTGGGCCGTGCCGGCGAACGGCAGGGGCGTATAGAAGAACAGCCGCACCTGCGCCTCGTCGCGCCCCAGCATCTGCGCCAGGTCGTGGCGCGCGCGTTCCGAGGTCAGCCAGCCCGGCCCGGAGGGCGCGGGCGGCGACGCGGCCAGGCTGCGCTGCAGCCGGCGCGCGCCGCCCGGGGCGGCGGCGAAGGCGCTGTCGCCCAGGGCCTGCGCGATGTCCTGCAGCCGGTACTGCGGCGGCGGCTCCGGCGGCACCAGCAGCGTCAGGGCCAGGGTGACGGCCTGGGCGACGACCAGCCCGCCCAGCAGCAGCGCCATCACCTGCAGCGAGATCGGCGGCCCCGACCAGCGCCGGGTCGTGCGAGCGTGTTCCATGCCCCGCATGCTGCCACGCGGCCCGGCCGGCCGGCGCCGGAGGTACCGGCCGCGGCCGGGCGCGGGCAGGCGCCGCACCGGGCGGACGGCAGGCGCCGTCATGGCCGCCGGCGCAGCTCGCGGGTGGCGGCGATCTGGACGATGCCGCGCCGGCCATGGCGGCGGCCCAGCTGCACCACCAGGTCCACCACCGAGCAGGCGTAGTCGATGGTGTCGGCGCGCGACAGCCCCAGCCCGGCCTGCATCACCATCAGGGCCAGCTGCTCCAGCGCGCCGGCCGGGCTGTTGGCGTGGATGGTGCTGAACGAGCCCGGGTGGCCGGTGTTGACCGCGCGCAGAAAGCTCACCGCCTCCTCGCCGCGCAGCTCGCCGACCACGATGCGGTCGGGGCGCAACCGCAGCGCGGCCTGCAGCAGGTCGTGCGTGGTCAGCCGGGCCTCGCCCAGCGCGCCCTTGACGGCCACCAGGCCCAGGCCGTTCGGCCCGGGCAGGCGCAGCTCGGGCGTGTCCTCGACCAGGACGACCCGCTCGCCGGCCGGCAGCTCGCGCAGCAGCGCGTTCAGGAACGTGGTCTTGCCGCTGGAGGTGCCGCCGCTGACCAGCACGGTGGCGCGCGCGGCCACGGCGCGGCGCAGCGTGCCGACCGGGTCGGCCGGGTCGATGGCCAAGGGCTCCGCCGGCGCGATCGCGCCGCCGGGCGCGGCGTAGGCGTCCAGCGCGATGTGCTGCACGCGGTGGCGGCGGATGGCCAGCACGTGGGCGTCGCCGCGCGTGGCCGGCGGCGCCACCACCTGCACGCGCGAGGCATCGGGCAGCGTGGCGGCCAGCAGCGGCCATTCGCGGTTCACGCCCTGGTGGCTGGCGCGGGCGATCTGCTCGGCCAGCCGGCGCAGCCAGGTGGCGTCGAGCTGCGGCACGGCGACGCGCTGCATCGCGTCCGCGCCGGCCCGCTCGATCCACAGCTCGCCGGGGCGGTTGACCAGGATCTCGCTGACGTCGTCGCGCTGCAGCCAGGGCTGGAGCGGCGCCAGGTAGCTGTGCAGGTAGGCGCCGGCGGGCGCATGGCCGGCGGGCGCCGGCTGCTCGGGCAGCGGGTGCATCACCGCTCCTCGGCCGCCAGGCCGGAGAAGTCCAGGTCGCGGGCGACGAAGACCCGCACCGGCGTGCCCTGGGGCACGCGGATGGTCGGCGGGATCTGGGCGTCGCGCTGGGCCGCCACGGCGGCGGCGCTCTGCGCGCCCGAGATCACCGTGGCCGCGGTGCCGATGGCGGCGAACACCTCGACCACCGACAGCATCACCGCCGAGCCGAAGCGCTCGATGAAATGGGTGTCGACCTCGCCGGCCATGCCGGTGCTGCCGGCGAAGTCGGTGGCCGGCGAGGCCAGGGCGATGGACACGCCGTCGGGCCGCAGCAGGCGCGACCACATCACGTAGGCGCGCTTCTGGCCATTGGCCACGTTGCTCTTGTACTGGCCGATCAGGCGCGAGCCGCGCGGCACCAGCACGCGCGAGCCGTCGAACGAGCGCAGGTCCTGGCTGACCACGGCGCGGGCGTAGCCGGGCAGGTCGCTGTCGATCGCGGTTTCCAGCACCGCGGCGATCAGGCTGCCCTGCACCACGGTGTGGGCCGGGTCGGCCAGCCGGCTGGCGCCGACGGTGTCGGCCGCGCTGCTGCCGATGCGCTCGGCGAACGACTCCTCGGCCGACAGCGGCTGCTGCGCGCCGCGCGGGGCATTCCCCGGCTTGGCAGCGACGGGCGCCTCGGCCGGCGGGGCGTGGCCGGCCGGGGCCGGGGCGGGCGCGGCCGGCGCCATGTCCACGATCAGCGACGGCGCGTTGGCGCGCAGGTCGCGCGGATCGGGCTGCGGCACCGCCCGCGGCCTGGCCGCCGGTGCGGGGGGCGGAGCGGCCACCGGGCCCGGCGCCGGCAGGGCCGGTGCGGGTGGCGGCGGCGCCGGCAGCGGCGGCGTGCGCTGCTGCGACAGCGACCAGAACGCCGCCGCGCCCAAGGCCAGCGCACAGGCGGCGCCGGCGGCCAGGCCGAAGCGGTCGCGCCGCTGCACGTGGCCGGCCACCACCGGGAAGGCGTTGCGGCTGGCCAGCGCCAGGGCCTGGGCGTCCAGCGTGCGGCGCGGATCGGCCAGGTGCGCCGGGGGGACGGTGGCCGCCATGGTGGCCAGCGGCAGCGCGGGGACGGGCGTGTGCATCGGCTTCATGGGCCACCGAACAGCCGTGCGTCCAGCGCCGCCGAGGCGGTGCCGGCAGAGGCGGTGCCGGCCGGGGCGGTGCCGGCCGGGGCGGGGTCGGCGTCCAGCCGGGTCAGCACGGCCGCGTCCCGGCCCACGCGCAGCACCAGGCGGGTGGCCGGGCCGTCGACCACCAGGGTGCGGCCTTGCACCGTGTAGTTCACCGGCCCTTCGACGCCGTCCGGGCCCGCGCTCAGGATGGCCGGCAGCGGCGCATCGGGCCGCCAGTCCAGGAAGACCGAGCGGCCGTCGTCGAAGACGTGCGCCGGCAGCAGCTGGCGCGCGCCTTCCTGGCGCCAGGCGAAGTGCAAGGCCGCCGCGCGCGGCGCCGGGGCCTGGGCCACGGCCGGCTGCGGCTCCGGCGGCGGCGCGGGGGGCGCCGCTGCAGGCGCCGCGGGAACGGCCTCGGCCGGCGGCGCGGCCGGCGCCACCCGGTTGAAGCGCAGGCTGTACAGCGCCGGCCTGGCCTTGGCGGCCGGCGCCAGGTCGAACAGGTAGACCCGCTTGTCGGTGACCACCGTCATGTTGGTCGCCGTGCTCCGCGGCATGGGCTTGAGGAACAGCAGGTTGCCGCGCTTGTTCGGCGTCACCTGCCAGCCCAGGCTGTCGCCCACGGCCACGTTCTCGATCTTCTCGTCGTCGCCGAAGACGATGGACGACTGGAAGCCTTCGCGGCCGGCGATGCGCAGCACGGCGTCGGCCGCGTAGTCGACGCTGCGGATGCGCGGGTCCGGGGCCTCGGCCCGGGCCTGGATCGCCGCGGCGGCCAGCAGCCCCAGCCATGCCGGCCTGAGCAGTCTTGGTGGTTTCATGGGGACACCTCGGGTGGTTGGGGAGCAGCCGGGCGCAGCCGCGCCAGGCCGTGGATGCGCTGCCGCGCGCCGGACGGGGCCGCGGCCGGGCCCGTCCGGGGCCAGGGGCCGGCCGGGCCGGGACCTTGTGCCGGGCCCGGGCGGACCGCCGTGCCCGCGGCCACCAGCTGGCGTATGCGCTCGTCCTGGGCCGCGGCGGGCGGTGCCGGGCTGGCGGCGCCCGCGCGCGCGGCGGCATGCAGCGCCAGCGCCGCCGGCAGCGGCGCCTGGGTGGCGGCCGGCAGCGCTGCCGGCACGGCGGGCGGCACCGGCCCGTCGGCGGGCAACCCGGCCGCCGGCGCCAGCGACCAGCCATGCGTCAGCGACGCGGCCGCCCGCAGCGCGATCGCCATCAGCGCCAGATGGACGCAGGCCACCAGCAGCAGGCCGGCGGCCTGGCGCAGCGTGACCGCGCTGCCGGCGTTGCCGATGGCCTGGACCATGGGCGTGACCAGGCGCAGGGCGCCGCTGCCCGCCAGCACGCCCAGCAGCGGCGCCAGGGCGAACAGCAGGGTGCTCTTCAGCCAGCCCTCGAACAGCCCGCGCGTGGCCCGGAACAGCGCCAGCACGATGAACACCGGCCCCAGCGCCAGCAGCGCCGCCAGCGTGATCCTGGCGGCCACGTGCAGCCCGGCGGTGCCCAGCATCAGCAGGAAAGCCGCCAGCCCCAGCACGCCGGCCGGGGTGACCGGGCCGGCCCTGCCGGCCGCCGCGCCGCCGGTGGCGGCATTGGCCTCGGCCGCCTGCTCCACGCCGGCCAGGAGGTCGTCCAGGCGCCGGGCATAGCGGTCCACGGCCGAGCCCGGCTCGCCGGCCAGCACGCGCGCCAGCTCGTCCGGCACGTCCATGGCCAGGTTGACCACCACCTGCTGGTAGGCCAGCCACGAGGTGGCGAAGGTCAGCACCAGGCCCACGGTCAGCGCGCGCGGCGCCAGCAGCGACAGCCGCAGCCGCGTGCGCCCGCTGAGCAGGCCCAGGCCCAGCAGCGCCACGTAGATCGCCAGCAGCACGGTCAGCGCCTGCGACAGCGCGCCCTGCGGGCCGAACAGCCGGCCGAAGGCACCGGCCGTGGCCTGGCGCGACAGGCAGTCGACCGCGCGCAGCGCCTGGGCGATGCCCTCGGGGCCGTCGAGCGGCAGGCCGGTGCAGCCCATCGTCATGCGGCCTCCTCGAAGCGGTCCGGCACGCCGGCCGCCGGGCGGCCGTCCTGGCCGGGCCAGGACGCGCCGGTGAGCAGCGGGTACCAGGCGGCCGGCGCGTCGCCGACGCGCGCGCGGATCGTGTCGAGCCGGCGCACGGCCGACTCGCGGCCGGACAGCACCATCAGCAGGTCGTCCATGCCGCCCAGGTCCAGCCGCGCCACCACCGACTGCTGGGCGTGCCGCACCAGGAAGCAGCGGCTGCTGGCCGGCAGCGCGCGGATCAGCGCGTGCTCGTGCGCCGACAGGCCGAAGCCGCCGCAATAGTCCTCGGCCCGCGCCTTGGCGTTGGGCATGAAGATCATGGTGGCGGTCTGCTCCACCAGGGCCGGAGCGATGCTGCTGTCCAGCGCGTCGCGCGCGCTCTGCGTCGCGAAGCCGACGATGGCATTGCGCTTGCGCAGCGTCTTCAGCCAGTCGCGGATGCGGGCGGCGAACTCCGGGTCGTCCAGCGCCTTCCAGCCCTCGTCGATCAGGATCAGCGTCGGTTCGCCGCGCAGGTGCTCGTCGATGCGGTGGAACAGGTACATCATCACCGGCGTGCGCAGCCGCGGCTGGTCCAGCAGCGTGGTCATGTCGAAGCCCATGACCATGCGCTCGAAGTCCAGCGCGTCGCGCGCGTTGTCGAACAGCCAGGCGTGCTCGCCGCCGTCCACGTAAGGCGACAGGCGGGCGGCCAGGTCGCCCGCGCTGGGGCGCCGGCCGCCGGCCAGCAGCTCGCGGAAGTGGCGCAGCCGGCGCAGCGCGGGCGTGCCGTCGAAGCAGGCATCCACCGCATCGGCGATGGTGGCCAGCTCCTCGGCGCCGTCGGCCGCCAGCAGCACGGCGAACCAGCGGCACAGAAAGGCCCGGTCCTCCGCCGTGCCGGGCAGGGCCAGCGGGTTGAAGCCGGTGCGCTGGCCGCGCGCGATGCGGGCGTAGTGGCCACCCAGCGCGCGCAGGAAGATCTCGGCGCCGCGGTCCTTGTCGAAGAAGACCACGCGCGGCGCGAACTTGCCGGCCTGCGCGGTGAGGAAGTTCAGCACCACGGTCTTGCCCGAGCCCGAAGGGCCGATCACCGTGAAGTGGCCCAGGTCGCCGGCGTGGAAGTTGAAGTAGTACGGCGTGCCGCTGGTGGTCTCGAACACGGTCACGGCCGGGCCCCAGTGGTTGCCCGCGGCCCGGCCGCCGGCAAAGCCGTGCAGCGACAGGAAGCCGGCGGCATTGGCGCTGGAGACCAGGGCGCGGCGCACCAGCAGCGCCTCGTTGCCAGGGAACTGGCCCCAGAAGGCCGGCTCCAGCTGGGTGTCCTCGCGCACCGCGACCACGCCGGCGTCGGCCATGGCCGCGGCCACCTCGGCCGCCGCGGCATCCAGCGCGCCGGGCGTGGCGGCGCGCACCAGCAGCGTCAGGTGGTGGTCGCCGAAGGCGGTGGCGCCGGCCGACAGCGCGTCCTTGGCGGCCAGCATGTCCAGGCGCTCGCTGGCCGCGTCGGCATCGGCCACCTTGAGCCGGCGCAGCGCCAGGTCGATGCGCTCGCGCGCCACCTGGCGCTCGGCCGGCGCGAAGCTCTCGCTCAGCGTGATCTCGTGCGGCAGGCGCAGCAGGGCGTCCAGGATGCCGGGGCGGGTGGCGGCCGGGTAGTCCTTCAGCGACAGCAGGGCGGCGAAGCTGCGCGTGCCGGCGCCGGCCGTCTCGATCGCGTTCAGGCCGAAGCTCACCCGGGCATAGGGCAGGTGGTGGCCGACGTCGGCCTGGCGGGTGGCGCGGGCCGTACCGGCCGCGGACGGCGCCGCGTCGGGCAGGGCCACCGGGCGCAGCTCGCCGTTGTACAGGGCCGACAGCAGTTCCAGCGGCCGCGCCAGGCGCACGCCGCCGGCCGCGTCGTCCACGCCCAGCAGCGTGGCGCCGTAGGGCGCCAGGCCGCTCAGCAAGGCGGTGGTGGCCGCATCCAGCTCGCGCCGGGCGTCGGCCTGCTGGTCTTCGGGCGCGCGCAGGCGGCGCAGCAGCCGCTCGGCCCAGCCGGTCTTGCCGCGCGCCGGGCGGCGCAGCACGGTGATGAACTGCTCGTTGGCGTACAGCGGCTGGCGGGCCAGGTGCGCGCGCCGGCGCTCGTCCAGCGCCTCGGCGAAGGGCGACTCGAAGATGCCCTCGATCGCCACCGCGGTGCGCAGCCGCAGGATGTGGTGGTAGACCACGAAGCGGGCGTCGACGGCGCTGCGCAGCAGCAGCTCGCGCACCGCCTGGTGGTGGTCGAGCGCGTCGGCGTCGTCGGTCTCGAAGGGCAGGCCGGGGACGCGGATGACCCGCATCACCGCGCCGTCGCGCAGTTCGACGGTGCCGTCGTCGTGCTGGCGGCGGTAGGGCAGGCGCGTGCCGGCGCGCACCTCGCGCGCCGACCAGGCGGCCGGTCCGGTCCATTGCATGGCGGTTTCCTCGTTCAGGTCAGAAGCTGTGGATGGATCGACCGCGCCCGTAACGGGGTGCGGCGGGCCGCAGGCGCAGGCCGCCGCCGTGGCGGGTGCCTGGGCAAGGACGGCAACGCCCGCATGGAAGGCGTGCCCCGGCCCGGAGGGCTAGGGCCCGGAGGGCTAGGGCCCGGAGGGCTAGGGCCCGGAGGGCTAGGGCCCGGAGGGCTAGGGCCCGGAGGGCTAGGGCCCGGAGGGCTAGGGCCCGGGCACGGCGCCGGCGATGCAGATCGGCGTTCATTCGTGGCCTCGCGCGGACATGCGCAATGCGTCCACGGCCTCTCGGGCGGGGGGACGGCTCAGGGCGCATAGCTGTTGCAGCCCCAGCGCTTCCAGTTCGGCAGCCGCGGGCAGCGGCTGACGCGGGTGAGCCACAGGTCGAACACGCGCGGCTCGCGCAGGCAGGCCAGGTAGCCCGCGGCATGGACCAGCAGCGCCAGCGGCAGCACCGCGAACGACTGGCTGACCAGGAAGGCCTCGGTCGTCACCAGCGCGTTGAGGACGAAGAAGCTGTAGGTGACGCCGGCGAACATCTGCGGCCGGGTCAGGGCGCGGAACACCGGCGTGCTGGCCAGCGCGGCCATGGCTCACTGCCCGGCGGCGATCGCCGCGCCGCGGATGCCGGTGACGATGGCCGCCGAGCCGAACAGGATGAAGCAGCCCAGCACCACGGTGGCGCCGAAGCGCCAGTTGAGCCGGCCGGTCAGCATCATGAAGCCGACCATGGCCACGGCGATCACCGCCACCGCGGTGGCCACGTTGCCCAGCAGCGTGCCCTGCACCCAGGCCAGCGCGGCCAGCAAGGGGCCGGAGCCTTGCGGATCGGCGGCGGCGAAGGCCGGGCCGGCGAGCGCGAGCGCGGCGGCATGGCCGGCGGCGCGGATGGCCCGGCGGGCCGGACGGTGGGGGACGGACGGGACGGCGAAGCGTCGGCGCATGGCGGAGCCTTTCAGGGTTGGGGAGAGGACAGGGAAGAGGACGGAGAAGAAGGCCAGGCAGGGGCGGCGGAAGACGGCGTGGACGCGGCCAGCCGGCCGAGCACCTGGTCGACGAAGCCGCGGGTCTCGGCAAAGGCCGGCACGCCGCCGGCGGCGTCCACCGCGGCCGGGCCGGCGTTGTAGGCGGCTAGCGCCAGCCGCAGGTCGGCGTAGCGGTCGAGCTGGCGGCGCAGGTAGCGCGCGCCGCCTTCCAGGTTGGACACCGGGTCGTGCGGGTCCACGCCCAGCTCGCGGGCGGTCTCGGGCATCAGCTGGGCCAGGCCGATCGCGCCCTTGGCCGACCGCGCGCCGGGCTGCCAGCGGCTTTCCTGCCAGACCAGGGCTTCGAGCAGGGCCGGGCTCAGCCGGTGGCGGGCCGCGGAGGCGTGCAGCGCCTCGCGCAGCGGCGCGGGCACGGCGCCCGGCCCGGCTGGCGCCGGGCCGGCCGGGCGGGGGTCGGCCGCCACGACCTGCAGCCGGCCGGCGGCGTCCAGCGCGAAGACATCGCCATGGGCGCGCGGACTGGCCAGGGCGCAGGCCGCCAGCGCGGCCAGGGTGGCCAGGGTGGCCAGGCAGGGCGCCGGCAGCGGGGCGAAGAAGCGGTCGGTGGGCAAGGCGGCAGGGCGTGGGTGGACGGTGCCGGCACTGTGCGGGCCGCGGCTTGCCGCCGGATTTCAGCGCCTTGCCGAGCGATTGCGGCGCGATTGCAACGCATTGCACGGCTGCAAACTGGTGCAATCGGCGCCCCCGTTGCCTGCGAGCGCCTATCCTGTCGGGGGCGCTGCCCTTTTCGCACCATGGACCTGTCCACCCGCATCCTCATCGTCGACGACGACGCCGGCATCCGCGAACTCGTGTCCGGCTACCTGGGCAAGCACGGCTTCCAGGCCGACAGCGCGGCCGATCCGCCCGCCATGCGCGAACTGCTGGCGCGCCAGCGCTACGACCTGATCGTGATGGACGTGATGATGCCGGGCGAGGACGGCCTGACCGCCCTGCGCGCCCTGCTGCGCGACGGCGGGCCGCCGGTGATCATGCTCTCGGCCGTGGGCACCGACGTGGACCGCATCGTCGGCCTGGAGATCGGCGCCGAGGACTACCTGGCCAAGCCCTGCAACCCGCGCGAGCTGCTGGCGCGCATCCGCACCGTGCTGCGCCGGGCGGCGCGCGGCGGCGCGGACGCGGCCGGGGGCGCCAATGCGGCCGCGCCGGCCGACGCCGCGCCGCCGCCCTGCCTGTGCTTCGACGGCTGGCGCCTGAACCTGCAGGAACGCCTGCTGCACGCGCCCGAAGGGCAGCCGGTGGCGCTGTCGGACGGCGAGTTCCGCCTGCTGCGGGCCTTTGCCGAGCACCCGCGCCGCGTGCTGACGCGCGACCAGCTGATGGACTACGCGCTGGGCGCCGACAGCCAGGCCTACGACCGCGCGATCGACGTGCAGATCAGCCGGCTGCGCCGCAAGCTGTCGGAGTTGCCCGGCGGCGCCGGGCTGATCCGCACGGTGCGCCACGAGGGCTACATGTTCGTGCCCGCCGTGACGCGCGGCTGATCCGGGCTCCCCCCCGCCGCATGCCCCGCGCGCGGGCATGCAACGCCGTGCAATGCGGCTGCAAACGCACGCAATCCGGCTGCAAAGGCGGCGACGGAAGCTGGCGCTCCCCTCTACCCAAGGAGCGCGTCTTGACGACCGACCATCCCCACTCCCCGCGGCCGCCGGCCGACCGCCCGGCCCACGCGCATGCCGGCCATGGCCACGGCCTGGCCGAAGACCTGGCGCAGATCGCGCAGCTGCGGCTGCCGCGGCGGCGCGCGATGTCCTGGCTGGCCACGGCGGCCGGCAGCGGCCTGGCGCTGGCCGGCGGCCCTGCGCTGGCGGCGCCGCCCCGCCGCGGCGCCGCCGCCGGCCACGCCAGCCCGCCGGGCGCCGCCGGCGCGCCGGCCTCCAGCGGCGGCTCGTCCAGCACGGCGAGCACGTCCGGCACGTCCAATAGCAGCTGCACGGCCTACGCCACCGAGACCAACGGGCCGTACCCGGCCGACGGCACCAACAGCGCGTCGGGCGCGACCTCGGACATCCTGACCGCCAGCGGCGTGGTGCGCAGCGACATCCGGTCCAGCTTTCTGGGCACGGGCAGCATCGCCCAGGGCGTGCCGCTGGCCTTGACGCTGACCCTCGTCGACAGCAACGGGGGCTGCGCACCGCTGCCGGGCTACGCGGTCTACGTCTGGCACTGCGACCGGGCCGGGCTGTACTCGCTGTACACGGCCCCCGCCGAGAGCTACCTGCGCGGCGTGCAGGTGACCGATGCCAACGGCCAGGTCAGCTTCACCACCATCTTCCCGGCCTGCTACGCCGGGCGCTGGCCGCACATCCACATGGAGGTGTTCGCCAGCCTGGCGTCGGCCACCACCGGGCGCAACGCGCTGCTGGTGTCGCAGCTGGCGCTGCCCAGCGCGGCCTGCAGCGCGGTGTATTCCGGCGCCTCGGGCTACAGCGCCAGCGTCTCGAACTTCTCGCAGATCACGCTGGCCAGCGACAACGTGTTCGGCGACAACGGCAGCGCCCAGCTGGCGGCGATGACACCCGCGATGAGCGGCAGCGTCTCGGCCGGCTACGCCGGCACGGCCACCGTCGGCCTGGCGGCCTGAGCGGGCCGGCCCCTCCCCTTCCCCTTCTTCTCGAAGCACCCCCCAAGGATTTCCCGATGCACAAGCACAACCTGTTTTCCGCGCCGGACCATGGCCACAGCCTGGGCGAGGACCTGCCCCGCATGGCGGCCCTGGCGCAGCGCCGCCGCCTGCTGTCCTGGCTGGCCGCCGGCCCGGCGCTGGTCCTGGCCGGCTGCGGCGGTGGCGGCGACGACGGCGGCACCTCCAGCACCACTACCACAACCTCCAGCACCACCGCGTCCGGCGGCACCGGCAGCGGCTCCAGCAGCAGCGCGTCCGACACGTCCGGCAGCAGCAGCGGCAGCTGCACCCGCTACACCACCGAGACCAACGGCCCGTACCCGGCCGACGGCACCAACAGCTCGTCGGGTTCGACCTCGGACGTGCTGACCGCCAGCGGCGTGGTGCGCAGCGACATCCGCGCCAGCTTCATCAGCTCGACCACCGTGGCGCAGGGCGTGCTGCTGACCCTGACGCTGACGCTGGTGAACACCAACGCCAGCTGCGCCCCGCTGTCGGGCTACGCGATCTACGTCTGGCACTGCGACCGGGCCGGGCTGTACTCGCTGTACACCGTGCCCGCCGAGAGCTACCTGCGCGGCGTGCAGGTGACCGACGCCAACGGCCAGGTGACCTTCACCACCATCTTCCCGGCCTGCTACGCCGGGCGCTGGCCGCACATCCACATGGAGGTCTTCAGCAGCCTGTCGACCGCGACCACCGGGCGCAACGCGCTGCTGGTCTCGCAGCTGGCGCTGCCCAGCGCCGCCTGCAGCGCGGTGTATTCCGGCGCCTCGGGCTACAGCGCCAGCGTCTCGAACTTCTCGCAGATCACGCTGGCCAGCGACAACGTGTTCGGCGACAACAGCAGCACCGAGCTGGCGGCGATGACGCCGTCGATGAGCGGCAGCGTGTCGGCCGGCTACGCCAGCGCGGCCACCGTCGGCCTGGCGGTCTGACACCGCCGTGGCGCGGACCGGCTAGAACCGCAGGGCCCGGAACAGGCCGTTGCGGCCGTCGGTCCACGGCGGCGCGTCCGGCGGCGGCCGGGGCGGCCAGCCGGTCTGCTGCAGCGCCTCGGGGATGCTGCGGGCGACCAGCACCCAGGTGGTGGCGCTCAGGTGCTCCTCGTCCGGGCTGTCCTCGATCTGCCAGGCCGACAGGCCCTGGTCCTCGGCCAGCCGGGCGACCACCGGCGCCAGGTCCAGGTAGCGGTTGGAGACGTGGAAGGCGACCAGCCCGTCGGGCCGCAGGTGGCCCAGGTAGGCCTGCAGCGCCTCGCGCGTCAGCAGGTGCACCGGGATCGCGTCGCTGGAGAAGGCGTCCACCGCGATCACGTCGTAGCCGCCGGGCCGGCCGGCGGCCAGTTCGCGCTCCATCGACAGGCGCGCGTCGCCCAGGCGCAGGTCCGGCGCCGCGGCGGCCTCGGCGACGAAGCGGAACCACCGCCGCGCCACCTGCACGACCTGCGGGTCCAGCTCGTAGACCACGTAGGCGTCGGCCGGGCGCGCGTAGCTCAGCAGCGTGCCGGTGCCCAGGCCGATGGCGCCCACGCGCACCGGCGCCGGGCCGGCGGCCTGGGCCTTGTGCGCCAGCGCCAGGCCGATGCCGCTGCGCGGGCCGTAGTAGCTGGTCGGCAAGCGCCGCCGCTCCGGGGCCGTGAACTGCTCGCCGTGCATGATGCCGCCGTGCAGCAGGCGGCGCGTCTGCAGGTCGCCGCTGCCCTGCTGCGTCACGCGCAGCAGCCCGTAGGCGCTGCGCACGGACGCGATCGCGCCGGCCCGCTGGTCGTGCAGGTACTGCACGCCGTACCAGCCCACGCCGGCCACCGCTGCACCGGCCGCCAGCAGCGCCAACGCGCGCGAGGACCCGCGGCCCGGCCCCCCGCGCCAGGCGGCCGGCAGGCCCGCCAGCGCGGCGGCCAGCAGCAGGCCGGGCAGCTCCCAGTAGCCCGACAGCACGCGCGGCGCGAGCAGGCCCACGCCCAGGCCGCCGATGGCGCCGCCCAGCGCCAGGCACAGGTAGAAGCGCGTGAGGTGCCGCGGCGCCGGCCGCAGCGCCGCCAGCTCGCCGTGGCAGACCACGCTGGCCAGGAACAGGCCGGCGGCGAACAGCGGGATCGCCACGCGGATGTGCAGCACGCCGCCGCTGGCCGACAGGCCCCAGGCCATGGCCACGGTGGCGCCCAGCATCGCCAGCAGCCACAGCCGGCGCGCCACCGGGCCGAGGTACCAGCCCTGCCCGCCGCGCCCCTCGAACACCAGCATGAAGGACAGCAGGTACAGCGCCAGCGGCACGATCCACAGGAACGGGATGGCGGCGATGTTCTGCGTCATGTGCGCGGTGACGGCCAGCAGCAGCGCCGAGGGCAGCGCGGCCAGCGCCACCCAGGCGGCCTGCCGGCCCCACCCTGGCGGCGCGGCGGCCGCGCCGGGCAGCGGCGCATCGGGCGGCGCCGGCGCGCCGGGCGCGGTCGCCTGCCAGGCCACCCCGGCGCAGGCCAGCGCGAACGCGCCGTAGGCCCAGCTCCAGGCGTGCGACTGCTGCAGGCTGTCGAACCAGGGCTCGACCAGGAACGGGTAGGCCAGCAGCGCGGCCAGCGCACCGGCGTTGGACCAGGCGAACAGCCGGTAGACCTGCCGCCGCGCGGCCGGCGCCAGCGACTGGCTCAGCCAGCGCTGCAGCAGCGGCGAGGTGGCCGCCAGCGACAGGTAGGGCAGCCCCACGGTGGCCAGCAGCAGCACCAGGATGGCGCCGGCCGCGTCGCCGTCGCCGGCCGGCTTGGAGGCCGCGTCCGGCACGATGGGCAGCACCGCCAGCGCGGCGGCCAGCAGCGCCAGGTGCACCGCGCGCTGCAGGCGCCGCGGCCGCGCCTGCAGCCAGTGCGCGTACAGGTAGCCGGCCAGCAGCAGGCTCTGGAAGAACACCATGCTGACGCTCCAGACCACGGCACTGCCGCCGAACCAGGGCAGGATCTGCCGCGCCACCAGCGGCTGCACCAGGAACAGCAGGAAGCTGGACAGCACGATGGTGGCGCCGCAGGCGAGCGTGAGGGGCATCGGGGCATTCTGCCGAGCCGCCCGCCGCCGGCCGTAGGAGAACACCCACGGCGCGAACGCCTGCCCGCCGCTGGCGGGCGCGGCCGGCACGCCGCATGCTTGCCGGTACGCCAGGCACCACAGGAGCTGTTCGACATGACCCAGACCGCACAGATCACGGGCACGGTGGAATACCGCGCCGGCGATGGCCCGATGCAGACCATCCCCAAGGGGCCGGTGGAGATCGTGGCCACCGCGCTGGACGCCACCATCAGCTGGCAGGACGGCGGGCTGAGCAACAGCGCGGCCGTGCCGATCGACGAGTTCCAGCGCTACGTGGCGCAGGGCGACATCCGGCTCGACGGATAGCGCCGCCGCCGCTCAGGCCGTGGGCGCGCGCCGGCAGGCGCCGGCGATGAACTCGGCCAGCACCGCCAGGCTGCCATGCTTTTCCTGCGCATCGACCGTGAACAGCTCCTGCACCGCGGCGCCGCGCAGCGCGGAGAACACCACCGAGGCCACGCCCTGCGGGTGCGGATGGTCCTGCAGCTCGGGGAACACCGCGAAGAACTGCGCGTAGAAGCCCTGGTCCACGTGCCGGCGGTAGCCCTCGATGCGCTCGAACAGCGCGGGGATGGCCTTGCAGCCGAAGAACAGGCTCCAGGCCGTCTGGTAGTTCGGCGCGCCGAAGATGCCGTTCCAGGCGCGCTCGACAAACTGCCCGGCCCGCTCGTCCAGCGGCAGCGCCCGGTCGGGCCAGACGCCGCCCTGGTCGCCCAGCGGCGCCATGACCTCGGCCACCAGCCGCTCCATCAGCACGTCGCGGCTCTCGAAATGGTGCTGCAGCGCCCCCAGGCTGACCTCGGCGCGGCGCGCGATGGCCTGCAGCGTGGCGGCCTTGAAGCCCTCCTCGCGCAGCAGCGCCAGCGCCGCGTCGATGATCTTGCGCCGCGTGGCCTCCACCCGCTCGCTCTGCGGCGTGCGCACGCGGGTGTCGTCGGCAAGGGCGGTGCTGCTGCGGCGGCGGAGGGTCATGGCAAGAATAATAAATTGATATGGAAGCCTGATACCCGCCTTCCGCCGTCCTGTCCATCGGCAGAAACTCTATGCAATAATAATTTATTGATACTGCAAAATCACCGACATCCCCGCCCCACCTGAAGGAGTCCTCCAATGGCCGACCTGTTCGACAACCCCATGGGCCTGTGCGGCTTCGAGTTCGTGGAGTTCGCCTCGCCCGCGCCCGGCGTGCTCGAGCCGCTGTTCGAGAAGCTGGGCTTCACCGAAGTGGCGCGCCACCGCTCCAAGGACGTGTCGCTGTACCGCCAGGGCCACATCAACTTCATCATCAACCGCGAGCCCAGGAGCCAGGCCGCCTACTTCGCGGCCGAGCACGGCCCGTCGGCCTGCGGCCTGGCGTTCCGCGTCCGGGATTCGCACAAGGCCTACAACCGCGCGCTCGAACTGGGCGCGCAGCCGGTGGACATCCCCACCGGCCCGATGGAACTGCACCTGCCGGCCATCAAGGGCATCGGCGGCGCGCCGCTGTACCTGATCGACCGCTTCGAGGACGGCAAGAGCATCTACGACATCGACTTCGAGTTCCTGCCCGGCGTGGACCGGCGCCCGCCAGGGCACGGCTTCGCGCTGGTGGACCACCTCACGCACAACGTGTACCGCGGCCGCATGGGCTACTGGGCCGACTTCTACGGCAGGCTGTTCAATTTCCGGGAGATCCGCTACTTCGACATCAAGGGCGAGTACACGGGCCTGACCAGCAAGGCCATGACGGCGCCGGACGGCCTGATCCGCATCCCGCTGAACGAGGAGGCCCGGCAGGGCGGCGGGCAGATCGAGGAGTTCCTGATGCAGTTCAACGGCGAAGGTATCCAGCACATCGCGCTGCTGTGCGAGGACCTGCCGGACGCCATCGACCGGCTGCAGATGGCCGGCATCCCGCTGCTGACCGCACCCAACGACGTCTACTACCAGAACCTGGAGAAGCGCCTGCCCGGCCACGGCCAGCCGGTGGGCGAGCTGCAGGCGCGCGGCATCCTGCTGGACGGCACGACCGAGGGCGGCAACCCGCGCCTGCTGCTGCAGATCTTCTCCGAGCCGCTGCTCGGGCCGGTGTTCTTCGAGTTCATCGAGCGCAAGGGCAACTACCGCGAGGGCTTCGGCGAGGGCAACTTCAAGGCCTTGTTCGAGTCCCTGGAGCGCGACCAGATCAACCGCGGCGTGCTGGAGGCGGCGGGGACGCACGAGGCCTGAACCGGCGCGCAACCGCTCCCCTGGCTGCTGCCGCCGCCGCGCGGCGGAACCGAACGATCACCGCCGCCGGCGGTCCAACCCGCCGAGGAGCACGACCATGCACGAGCCCGCCCCGAGATCCGGCAAGCACGGCCTGGCCGGCGGCGACCGCCCCGAGCGGCCGGACTGGACCGTCGACCAGCGCTGGGAGCACTACACGGCCGAAGAGCACGCCGTCTGGAAGACCCTGTACGAACGCCAGAGCCGGCTGCTGCCCGGCCGCGCCTGCGCGGCGTTCATGCGCGGCATGGCCGAGCTGCCGATCGGCGCCGACCGCATCCCGGACTTCGGCCGGCTCTCCGAGGCGCTGATGCAGCGCACCGGCTGGCAGATCGTGGCCGTGCCCGGCCTGGTGCCGGACGACGTGTTCTTCGAGCACCTGGCGAACCGCCGCTTTCCCGCCGGGCGCTTCATCCGCCAGCCGCACCAGCTGGACTACCTGGAAGAGCCCGACGTGTTCCACGACGTGTTCGGCCACGTGCCGATGCTGGCCAACCCGGTCATCGCCGGCTTCATCCAGGCCTACGGCCAGGGCGGCCTGCGCGCCAGGCAGCTGGGCGTGCTGCCGCAGCTGGCGCGCGTCTACTGGTACACGGTGGAGTTCGGCCTGGTGCGCGAAGAAGGCGGCGCACCGCGCATCTACGGCGCCGGCATCGCCTCCTCGGCCACCGAGACCGTGTTCTCGGTGGAGGACGACTCGCCCAACCGCATCCGCTTCGACCTGGAGCGCGTGATGCGCACGCGCTACCGCATCGACGACTTCCAGGAGACCTACTTCGTGCTCGACAGCCTGGACGAGCTGCTGGCGCTGGCGCAGATCGACTTCGCCCCCCACTACGCGCGCGCGGCGCAGGCGGCCGAGCTGCAGCCCGGCGAGGTGCTGGACGGCGACACCGTGCTGGCCCGCGGCACCGGCCGCTACCACGCCGGCAGGCGCGCGGGGGAGGCGTAAGCACCGCCGCGGCGGCACCCAGGGATGCGGACCGCAGGCGCACGGGACGAAGGCAGGCCTGCGGACACACACTTGGCGGGCTGGGCTGAACTGTCTGCGCGGCAGTGAACCCGCCGACTTCGTCCGTCGTAACCGGACCGCTTTTCTGAGTTGCCGCATAGGCAGCTCAGAAACCTGAAACCCCGGAGGCGCGGCTGCTGC
The DNA here is from genome assembly GCF_047601025.1 of Pseudorhodoferax sp. Taxonomy (NCBI): domain Bacteria; kingdom Pseudomonadati; phylum Pseudomonadota; class Betaproteobacteria; order Burkholderiales; family Comamonadaceae; genus Pseudorhodoferax; species Pseudorhodoferax sp. The sequence goes on along the minus strand of NZ_JASGJZ010000001.1, from coordinate 2,076,387 downwards.
TGACGTTCACTGCCGCATAGGCAGCTCAGAAAATGGCCACGACGAGAACCTGCCTCGCCCCGCGGTTCACTGCCGCATAGGCAGCTCAGAAAAGTGTCGGCGGTTGAAGACGGGTTCGTCGAACGTTCACTGCCGCATAGGCAGCTCAGAAAGGCCAGATCGGCGAGCGGCCGGTAGAACGTCAGTTCACTGCCGCATAGGCAGCTCAGAAAGCAAAGCGCGTGGAGTTCGCCGTGGGAGTGTTGTTCACTGCCGCATAGGCAGCTCAGAAAATGACCATCGGCTTAACCAGGTCGCGCACATACGTTCACTGCCGCATAGGCAGCTCAGAAAAAATTGGGCGCACACGTCGTATGGCCGGAAAAGTTCACTGCCGCATAGGCAGCTCAGAAAAGTCCCTATTCCAGCCGGATGGATGTCCGGGAGTGCACTGCCGCATAGGCAGCTCAGTTCGCGCCGCGTGCGCTTGTTCTTTATCGCGCACTCGGCATTGGAAAAGCTACGTCGATTCATCTCGGCGGAACTATGACTTGCGGTGCCTTCACGCATGCAGGCGCTGTGCCTGCTGGGACCTATTTTTCAGCGTCTCCTTATGCAATGTGGCAGTGAGCCGCAAAGCGGTGAGTTAGACCAAGCTTGTGGTTTTCTGAAGTATCTACGCGACAGTGAGCCCTCACGTCGAAAAAGAACCCGGGCAGAAAATTTTCTGAGCTGCCTATGCGGCAGTGAACTGAATCGGCCATGGAGGCGGTGCTCGATCGGATTTCTGAGCTGCCTATGCGGCAGTGAACGTGAACAGGCCGGCCTTGATCCGATCGTACAATTTCTGAGCTGCCTATGCGGCAGTGAACTACAGTTTGACTGCGCGCACGACAATATTTTGTTTTCTGAGCTGCCTATGCGGCAGTGAACGCGTTCATCCCTGCGGCCACCACGGTGACGGATTTCTGAGCTGCCTATGCGGCAGTGAACAAACCCGCCGATCAGCCGTGGACGACGTACCCTTTCTGAGCTGCCTATGCGGCAGTGAACGTGGGTGTTCAAGAACTCGTACTACGGCGGATTTTCTGAGCTGCCTATGCGGCAGTGAACCACCGAGACAGTGAGCGGCTTGATCAGCTCCATTTCTGAGCTGCCTATGCGGCAGTGAACGCCCGACTGGTCCGACGAGCGCTGGCAGGTGACTTTCTGAGCTGCCTATGCGGCAGTGAACAAGTGGAACCGGCGCAACCCGGAAAGCCCGGTTTTCTGAGCTGCCTATGCGACAGTGAACTCGTTCATTTACACCGATCCCAGCGACGCTGTTTTCTGAGCTGCCTATGCGGCAGTGAACGCCGCGACGCCGATCAACAGCAAGCTGGGGTCTTTCTGAGCTGCCTATGCGGCAGTGAACACAGTCCACTCCGGGGCCGAGTTGTTGCCGATTTTCTGAGCTGCCTATGCGGCAGTGAACGCGGGATCGGGTCGCCGGGCTTACCGCCTTCCTTTCTGAGCTGCCTATGCGGCAGTGAACGCTGTCGCTCAGTTCGAGCGGTCGTTGATCCGTTTCTGAGCTGCCTATGCGGCAGTGAACTGCTAGGCGGGCTTGCCGGTACGCTGGGGCACTTTCTGAGCTGCCTATGCGGCAGTGAACATAGCGTGCGGCTTGATTGGCCGAGCCACGACTTTCTGAGCTGCCTATGCGGCAGTGAACTCTGATCGTGGTGGACGAGTTCCAGAAGATATTTTCTGAGCTGCCTATGCGGCAGTGAACCCTGGAGGTCGATAAGCCCCGGCAATTCAAGGTTTCTGAGCTGCCTATGCGGCAGTGAACGTTCTGGGGCTGAAAGACTCGCCCGCCGTCACTTTCTGAGCTGCCTATGCGGCAGTGAACGAGCTGGGGCCACTATACGCTGACCGCGTGACTTTCTGAGCTGCCTATGCGGCAGTGAACGCTCGCGATGCGGACTACCTGCGGTTCGTGCATTTCTGAGCTGCCTATGCGGCAGTGAACCCAGCGCGACAAGTTGTTGGTGCACCTGGCCATTTCTGAGCTGCCTATGCGGCAGTGAACGCCGTCGCGCGCGCGCTGACGCGAATGGGCATTTTCTGAGCTGCCTATGCGGCAGTGAACCAGCACGTTGCCCCTGTCCAGCCGGGTCATCATTTCTGAGCTGCCTATGCGGCAGTGAACATCGACGCGATGGAGGCCGTGCGCAGGGAGCTTTTCTGAGCTGCCTATGCGGCAGTGAACGTCGGGCAAGCGTGACGCAGGCATCGGATGAATTTCTGAGCTGCCTATGCGGCAGTGAACGACCGGGGCGCGGCCAGCAGCACGGGCTACCAGTTTCTGAGCTGCCTATGCGGCAGTGAACGTCATTCTCTTCGGGCGCGCCGCGTTCCTGGATTTCTGAGCTGCCTATGCGGCAGTGAACCTGTGCCAGGAGGAAAATGCGGGGGCTCTCCCTTTCTGAGCTGCCTATGCGGCAGTGAACTAACCCGCAACCCGCGTAACCCCTTGCCGGGACAGCAGAATCCCGCCGGTTCGGCCGTCCGACCCAAGTTCCGGCGGCGGCGCCAAGTCCTTGATGCAGCTGGGCGCCGGGCGGCCGGTCGGAAAAAGGGTCAAAACCAGGGCACCGTGGCGTGGTCGCTCAGGCCGTAGGCGTTGAAGGTGCCGGCACGCGGCACGGTACCGATGGCGCCGTGCTCGACGAACAGCCTGAAGTGCTGGCCGGTGCTGGCACTGCGCAGCTGCAGATACGGCAGGTCCAGGCGCTGCTCGACGCTGTCGGGAATGCGCTGCAGCGCTTCGGCCTCGTCGATACCGTGGCGCCGCATCAGGCGGCGGCGCAGCCGGGCTGCGCCGCTCTTGGCCTGGACGCGGCGGACCACCCGGTGGCGGGCGTCCGACGGCACCGGGCGAACGGCCTCGACGGCCACGTGGTCGCGCAAGGCCACCAGCCAGGCGCCCGCATGGAACGGCGCCAGGGCCGGCTGCGGCCCGTGCAGGCGCAGCACGTCGCCGAGCCGCCGCCCGTCCACGCGCGGAAAGCTGACGCCGATGCCTGCGTCCGCACCGCCGGCGTGCGCCGCCAACACCCCATGCAGCCTGCCGAACAGCGCGTTCATCAGCACGGATGGCGCTGTCTCCGCGTCCGCCAGCAGCCGCAGGTCGAGGTAGTGGTCCACCGCTCACTCCTTGCCCGAATCGCCGAACACGCCGCCGCGGATCAGCGTGGCGACGACGAAGTGCTGCTGCTCCACGGCGGGCGCCTTGTCCTTCAGCAGCCAGTTGTCCAGCAGGTTGTAGAAGTCCAGCTTTTCCTTGGGCTTGCCGTCCTCGTCCTTGCCCGGGTTGGGTTGGCGATAGGCCTTGCCTTCGGTGGTGACCGAGCCGTAGGGCTCCACCGCGATCGGGCCCTGCCCGTCCGCGCCGGGGTACCAGGTGTCGATGGTGCGGATGGCGTTGCCGATCTTCTGCGAGTGGATGGCGGCGACCTTGTCCACCTCGTAGAGGGTCTTGCTCTTGTCACCACGGCTGCGGTCCAGGACGAGTTCCTGCGACGGGAACACCTCCTGCCCTGCGCCCAGGCGCACGAACGCGGTCACCTCCAGCAGCACGTGGCGGTCGACGGCCAGGCCTTCGGCGATCAGCGCGGCCAGTTCGTCCAGCGCCGCGCCACCAGCACCGTCAAAGCGGCGCAGCGGCAGTTGCAGTGCGTCGAAGACCCAGCGTTTGGCGGCGGCACCGTCCACCAGCTGCGCGATCTGCACCTCCACCTGCTCGGCCCCCACGCGGTTGCGCCACAGGAAGCGGCCGTTGGCCAGGTTGGCGGCATAGCGGCGGGCCAGCTCGCCAAAGCCCTGGGCCTGCTTGTAGCCCTCCACCGTGGCCAGCAGCTTGGCGCGATAGTCGGCGTTGTTGCAGGCCGAGGGCGTGCCCGCACCGCCCAGCACCCGCAGGCTGAAGCGCACCCGCAAGGTGTCGGCCTCGGCCGGCAGCGCGGCCACGTCCACGGTCTGCAGGTTGGGCTTCTGGATCGAGGCATCCAGCTTGGCCGGGTCTTGCTCGCCGGCTTTCAAGCGGTTGGAGATGGTGCCGCGCACCGATTTCTCGCGCAGCGCGATCGGCGTCCAGGCTGCGGCGTCGGCCCGTGCCTGCCAGGTGCCGGCGTGCATCAGCGCGTCGGAGGGATCCAGCTTGCGTTCGAAGGCGAGGACGGAGGCGGTTTCCAGTTTGGTGGTGGCCATGGTGGTGAATTTCCTGATGAATGGTCGAGGCTCAGAACCCTTCGTCCAGCAGCACGTCTTCGTCGTGCAGCGTGGCGGGGCGAACAAAGTGGTTGACGCAGCGGTACAGGCCCCGGGCCGGATCGGCCCAGGCAGTCCACAGCAGGTCGGTGGGCAGTTGCAGCCGGTGCGGGCTGATCCATTGGCCGATGCCGTACAGGCTTTCGACGAAGCGGAACGGCGTGACACGGTCGCGCGCACGCGCCACGCTGCCGGGCGGGTGCAGCTCGCTCAACGCGCCGTAACCCACCGGCATGGGCACCAGCCAGCCGGGGCGGCGGTCGGCCCGCCAGGCCACCGGCTTGCGGGCGGCGCGGCCCGTGGTGGCGTCCTCGGGCTCCGGCGGCTCGGCGCGCAGGTTCAGGCGCGACAAGTCCAGCCAGGCGTCCAGCAGGCTGGCCTGGGGCTGGCGCCGGCGCAGCAGGGCCAGATGCGATGCCAGCAGGTCGTCGCGCGAGACCAGCGCGAAGCCGGGCAGCCACCGCCGGCGCTCCTGGCGGAACAACTCGGCCTGCGCATCGCCGCCCACGTCGAAGGCCACCAGGCGCGGCCGGCGCAGTGCCTCGGGCAGGCGGCGCAGCGGCGGCACCACGCTGCCGCCGGCCACGCGCATGCCCGCCACCCGCTCGGCCACCTGGGCGGCACGCCGCTGGCGCTCGGCCTCGTCGCGGGGCAGCCCTTCGGCGAACCGCACGCCGAACACCAGCGTCAGGTCCAGGTGGATGCGCCCCTCTTCCACGATGGCGGCGGTGCTGCCGTTCTTTTTCACCGGGTTGCGCGTCAGGTTGAACTGCCGGGTGTAGCCGCCCGTGGTCTGCGCCTGGAAGTCATGGCACACCACCCCAACGCCCACGAAGCGCAGGCCGCAATCTGCCGGCAGCTTGCGCTGCACCGCCTGCATCAGCCCGAGGAAGCCCGAGATCGCCGGAAAGCCCCAGGTCAGCGGGCTGGAGATGGCATTGGCGTTCTGGATGCGCAACCGCGGCAGCACCAGCAGGGCATCGATCACCGGCGGCTCAGCGGTCGCCATCGAGGCCCCCTTTCAGCGCCTGCAGCTTGGCGATGCGGCGGCGGAACTGGTCGGTTTGCCACCGCAGCTCCTGCTCGTCTTCAAAGCCCTGGGCCCAGTGGCGGCTCTCGGGGTCACCCACGGGCAGGCCGGCCAGCGCGGTCAGGCGCCCGTTCAGCCACTGCGCGAAGTCCTCGTAGACCTGTTCCATCCAGTCCTTGCGGTGCCAGGCGCGGGAGAACTCGTCATCCTCCACCGCCCGGTATGGGTCCAGCCACAGGCGCTGGTGCTCGGGCAGCTCGCAGCGCTCGTCTGCGCTCCAGCCCGGCGGGTGCAGCAGGGCCAGCGAGTGGGCGTAGTGCAGCAGTTCGTCTACCAGGGTGTCGGTCCACACGTCGCGGCTGTCGCGGGTGGACATGATGCTGCGCGGGCCGGCCTTCAAGAAGGCTGCCAGCTCCCGCACCAGGCGCCGCACCTCACGCAGGCGGCCAAAGCTGCGCATGGCATCCGTGGTGCGCAGCGGCAACGGCAGCTCGCTGGTCTCCCAGCGCGGTGGCAGGCCGGCCAGCAGGTAGTTCATGCCGCGGCGCTCGCTGTTGAGCTGGCTGATGTTTTGTGGATTGGTACCGCCCAGCTTCTGCACCGCGATCTGCGGGTACTCGTGCAGCACCGTGTCGCTGTACACACCATCGCGCCGCGCCTGCCTGGCCTGCTTGGCCTCGTCGCCGAAGCGGTGCTCGGTGATCGTGGCGTGCACCGCATGCGCCAGTGAACTGGCGCGCAGCGGCGCCAGCAGGTGGTAGGCCTCGTCGTCGGACGGGTCACCGCCCACATGCCAGTACACCTGCTTGGCCAGGGTGTGCGAGGCTGGTTTCTCCCCCGCCTGCGTGATGCCGATGAAGGCTTCGGCCCAGGCTTGCGCCTCGACCGGATCGTCGCTGAACGCGGCCAGCAGGTCGGCATCGCCGGCCTGCAGCAGCGCCAGCAGGCTGCAGCCGTCATGTTCCACGCGCAGGAACTGGTAGACGTAGAGCGCGGGCGCATTGCCCGTCACGTCCTCTGTGAAATCGTCGCCCAGGCAATGGCTGCCCACCAATGGGTGCTGCGGCAGCGTGGGCGGCGGCGTATACAGACTGGTGCCGAGCGCATCGGGGTGCGTGGCCTTGAGCACGTGGGTCACCCTCTGGATCTGGCGGGCGCAGCGCGCCGCGTCGGGGATCCAAACTTGAGGGACGTATCGCGCCGGCAATTCCTGACGCTTGGGGTCATCGGGCTTCAGCGGCTTGAGCTTGGCGTCCAGGCGCTCCTGGAGGAAGCGCTCGATGGACAGCCGAAGCGCCGCCACACGCCCGGAAACAGAATGAGGCATACCAATCCTTCAAAGTGAGGATGTAGATCCATAGAATGCCCCGATGCGCCAACGGCATCGGGGCGCCTTGCCCGCGCTTAGCGGGCTTCAGGCAGTTCTGTTGACGTGGTTGCTACGCACGATAGCCTCCTGACTTTGTTTGCCAACGGGTTGAGGGACCAGGCTTGCCGGCCTGGGGTGCGGCAGAAGCGGGTGGGGCCATCCGGCCCCACCTTCATCTGTTGAGCGGGACTGTAACTGCCGCATAGGCCGCCCCATGAAACCGTCCGACTCCGTCCGCGACAAGCGTGACGCCATCCGTCACCTGACCAGCCGGTTCAAGGTGACCAATCCGCGCATCTTTGGCTCGGTGCTGCACGGCAGTGACACCGAGGGCAGCGATCTCGACTTGTTGGTCGATCCACTGCCCGGCACCACGCTGTTCGACCTTGGCGGCCTGCAGGCCGAACTGGAAGGCCTGCTCGGCGTACCCGTGGATCTGCGCACGCCCAAGGGTCTACCGGAAACCTTCCGCGCTCAGGTGCTGGCCGAGGCCCAGCCGGTATGAAGCGTGAGAAGCGCCTGGCCGACCATGTTCGCGACATGCTGGCTGCGGCGAAGCAAACGTTGCAGTACACGGCAGGCATGGATCGCGCAGGCTTTCTGGCCGATGTACGCACTCAGCAGGCGGTGTTCTTCAACGTCGTGATGCTGGGCGAAGCGGCGGCCCGGGTGATGGATCGCCATGCCGCCTTTGCCTTGGCGCATCCGCAAGTGCCATGGCGCGCCGTCCGCAACCAGGTCGCACACGGGTACGCGTCGATCGACACCGATCTGGTCTGGGACACAGTCACCCAGTCGCTACCCGACTTGCTCGCCGCGCTGCCTGCCGTCATTGCCGAGGCCGACGCGCTGGCAGGTCATGACACTCTGCCTTAAATCTCGCTTTACATGCGCTTGCTGAAACCCAGCGCCGGGTGGAAGCGCCAGCCGCGGTCGTGCTCCGGCAGCGTCACCTGGCCATAGCGCTGGCCGCAGGCCTGCAGCGGTCGGCCTCGATGCTGCGCCAGCGCCGTCAGTTCGGCCAGGTAGTCGGGCACGGCCCAGGGGGCGATGCGCTCGCCCAGCACCACGCTGTCGGGCAGTTGCGTCAACAGGCGGTCCACCTCGATGTAGGGCTGGCTTTCGCCCTGCCGACGCTCGTGCTCGGGCAGCACCGTGCAGAGATGCAGACGCTCGCCCTCCTCATCGGGCATCAGGCAGGCGTCCACCTCGGCACCGGCATGGCGCCGGAACGGCTGCTGTTGCTGCAGCACGGCCGCCATCAGCCCATCGGTGCGCGGCAGCGTCCACCAGTGGTGCGCGCACAGGTCGCGGATGGGCGGGTCCCCGGCGCCCCCGCCCAGCATCGTGGCCTGCAGCCGCGCATGCTCCAGATCGACAAGGCTGAGCCTGGGTTGCAGCTTCTTGCGCATGCGGATGCGTGAGCGGGCGTCGATCACGTCGCGCTCGCTGTCGCGCAGCAGTTCACCCAGAGGCTTGCGCGGCAAGGGCCAGTCCACTTTCGTTTCGAAACCCGGCCGGCAGAACGCGGGGCCGTCCGGCCGGCGCCAGAAGCGCAGGTTGTGGTCCAGCACGATGACGTTGGGCTCGGCGCACACCCGCTCGGGCTGGTGCCGCCACACCCGGCCGACCAGCTGGATCAACGAGCGCATCGACGAGGGCTCGACCACCGCCCAGCTGTACGAGTGGTCCCTGCCCACTTCCGTGACCGGGCTGCCGAGCACCACGAACATCTGGTCGGCTTCGTCGTGCGCGTCCAGCCGTTCGCGCACTTCGGCCTGGGTGAACAAGGCCTGCGGGTCGCGCCGGTCCAGCACGCGGTCGAGCACGCGCTCGATGGCCGAGCGCATCAGCAGCGGATAGCGCGCGTGGTACGCGCACAGGTGCAGCCGCAGGCCCGGTGGCGCGCCCAGCCGGTACAGGGCCAGCGCCACCTCCACCAGCGGCTCGATGTTGGCCATGCGCACCAGCCCGATGCTGACGCGGCGGCCGGTCACCGGGTCGGTCTCCGCATGGCGGTGGTGCAGCGTGGTGATCGCTTCCAGGATGCGCTGCGCGGCCACGGTGTTCAGGTCCGGCCGACCCTGCTGGCCGGGCGCGGGGGAAGGCGCGAAGGGCAGCAGTTCCATGCGGCGGCGTGGTGGTGCCTGCACCAGGGCGTCGTAGCGGCGGGCGACGAAGGCGTCGTGCTCACGCACAAAGCTGGCGCTGTCAGCGCAATCCAGGCGGCGCTGGTCGAACTCGTCGATCCACGCGCAGGCCACGAGCGCTTGCTGGCCAGGCCGCTGGCCGCGGTTGCGGGCGTACAGGCTGCGGCCATCACGGTAGGCCTCGAACATGCCCCGCACCAGGGCCGGCGGCAAGGTGGCCGAGGACACCAGCACCCGCGCTCCCAGCATGCCGGCCCAGTGCACCAGCCGGGCCACGGCGGGCAGGTCGTCGATGTCGAAGTCGTCCAGCTCGTCGATGACCAGGTCGGCGCTCATCAGCCGCAGCATCGGGCCGATCTGGGCGCCGCCGCGCTGGCTTTCGGTGGCGGGCACCAGGTGGTCGACCGTACAGGCCAGCACCGGGGCGGCCAGCAGCTTGCGCATCGCCGGGTTGCGGAAGGCCCTGGCCAGCAGCGGATGGCTGGCGTCGCCCTCGAACAGCACGCCGCCGGCGTCGTCGTCCTGCCGGCCGTCTTCGCTGCCGTCGTCCAGCAAGGACTGCGCCGAGGCCGAGCCGCTTGCCTCGGCCAGCGCGGCGTAATGCTCGAACAGCTCGCGGCTGGCCGCGCCGCCGACGCGGATGGCCAGTTGGTCGTCGTCCAGCTTCAGGGTCTGGCGATAGGCGCGCCCGGTTTGCAGCGTCAGCGTGCGCAGCCCCAATGCGAAGCTGCAGCGCATGCCGAGCTGCGGGTCGGCCAGCGCGTACATCACGCGCGCATTGGCCAATGTCTTGCCGCAACCGGTGGACGCCATGTTGACGATGAAGGCGCCGCCCTGGGCGGCGGCCTCGCGCATGCCGGCAGCGGTGTCGGCGGCGTGGTCCTGCCAGCGGAAGCGCGGATCGTCGCTGCGCTTCTCCAGGCCCTCGTGGCAGGCCAGGCGCGGCAGGTGCTGCTCGAAGCGCGGCAGGGCATGGCACAGCTCGGTGCTGTGGTTGGCCACGCCCAGCAGGTGCTCGTCCAGCGCCTGGTTGGGCACGCGCCGGCCTTGCGCATCGAACTTGGTGTTGGCCACCAGCGGTGAGCCGGGCAGGCCTCGCACACGCTGCGGGTCCTGCGGATCGATCAGGCTGGAATAGTGGTGGTCGGCCAGCATCAGCACCAGCCGCGCCACGTGCATCAGGTACGGGTGCCCAGCCAGTCGCCTTGGCCGGGCTGCCCGACCAGCGCCTGCAACCCCCGCGCGACGCGGGCCGCACACTGGCGCCAGGCCCCGGTGGTGACCGGCAGCCCCTGCGGAAACTCCCAGTACGGCGCCAGGGCTTGGGGATCGTCGGTGCTGCGCCGCTCGTTCCACTCGGCATCCACCTGGGCCAGCAGGCCGGCCATGTCGGCCGGGCTCAACTTGTCCAGCGGCTGGCCCAGCCAGCGACCGCCGGGCTTGACCGGCAGGCGGTGGTGCGTCAGCACCAGCCAGCCCACGGCCCGGGCCAGCGGCGGCAGTGTGTCGAACGGCTTGTCGCAAGGCGCCCCCATGCCGTCGCACTGCAGCCGGTCCAGCCAGTGGGCATCGTCCTGCGGGCCGGGCGCGGCCAGCCGGGCCAGCCAGGTGGCGTCGTCGTCCTGGCCGACGAAGGCCTGGAACAGGCGCAGCGAGACCCATTCATGCCGGTACAGGTTGCGCGTGAGCGCGCCCTTGCCCTGCAGGCGCTGCTGGAACGCGGCCGTGGCCTTGCCCAGGTCATGCAGCAGCGCGGCCAGCGTGGCCAGCAGCCGGATGTCCTCGCCGGTGTGCCAGTCGTTCTCGTCGCGCGCGCGCAGCACGTTGCGCCGCGTGGTGTTGGTGGGCACCGCGCCTTCGGCGTTGAAGCGGCGCCTGTCGCCGACGATCCACAGCAGCTCGCTGTGGTCCAGCCCGCGGATCCAGTGGCAGGCCACGGCCGTGTTCTTGCGCGCGGTCCTGCGCAGCAGGCGGCGCAGCGTGTCCAGGCCGTCCTGGGTGATCGGGGTCTGCCAGGTGCGCTCGCCGCGGCGCTCGGCGAACTGGTCCAGGATGCGGCGGGTCTCGGTCAGCGCGCGCTTGTCGCACTGCGCGATGAGCAGGACGTTCATGCGCTCTTCGTCTGCGCCAGCCGACCGGTCTGCTCGGCCACGGCCTTGACGGTGTCGATCATGAAGTCCAGCGCCTCGCCACGTGTCAGGCTCTCGATGCAGGCGCGGCGGAAGTCCTGCTCCTCGTCGCCGCGCACGGCGGCGACGAAGGCCAGCGGCAGGATGGTGGCGCCCTTCACCAGGTCGGCCACGTCGAACACACCAGGCCACCGCGGCGCGTCTTGCCGTGCAGTACCGCCAGGCCGTGCGGCAGGCCCAGCACCCAGGTGGCGGTGGCGCCCAGGCCGTAGGCCAGGTAGTTGCCGTGGTCGAGGAAACGGTTGGCCGGGTCCGCGCCCTGGCCGCGCTGGGCGCGCGTGAACGCGCCGTACTGCGTCGCCTGCGCGGCGAGCCTGAACAGCTGCTTGCTCAGGCGCGCTTCCTCGGTGAGCAGGAAGGTGTTGTCGGGCGCCGCGTCGATGGCGCGCAGCGAGGCGGCCAGCGCGGCCTCCAGCGCCGCGGCGTCGATGGCGAAGCCGGCGTCCTTCAACGCCTTGCTCCTGAGCCACTGCGTGGCGATGCGCCGCAGGCGGGCGCGCTGGAAGGCCTTGGCCGCGGCCAGCCGCAGCGCGTCGTCGAACCAGAAGCGCACCCAGTGCTGCAGGTATTCGGTGGGCCGGTATTCGCTCTGCGGCGTGCGCCAGGCCACGTCGACGTCGACCTCGCCGGCCGAGAACAGCGGCGTGCCGCCTCCGCCGCAAAAGCCGACCAGCACGCCGGCCTTGGCCAGTTCGCGCATCGCCGCCTGGGTGACCGAGGTACCGGTGCCCAGCAGCAGCGAGGTGGTGTTGGCGATCGGGATGTTCCAGTACAGCTGGCGTTGGCCCGCGTCGGTCACGTACTCGACGCGGCCGCCGTTGACGAGCACGCGGCAGTGCTCCAGGCAGTACAGGTTGGCCCGCTTGGAGTGCAGGATGGCCTTGAGGTCCGACGGGCTGAAATCATCCATGGCCCGCCGATTCTGGAACATCCCCCGCGCCGCGACGGCATCGCGGCGGGTCCGTCCCCCCGGGGAGGGACGTCAGTAGGTCAGCACCTTCGCGCGCGTGCGGCTGGTGCCTTCCAGGCGGTTGCCTTCCAGCACGACCTTGCGGTCGCCGGCGCGCACGCGCAGGTAGACACCGTTGGACGGCCGGTCGTCGACCAGCGTGTTGTTGCGCATCACCAGCTCGTTGGTCGGCCAGTTGTAGCCTTCGGCGCCGTACGACACCATGGTCGAGTTGCTGGTGGCCGGCCCCTGCCGGACGCGGCTGCCGCTGACCGTGACCACGCCGCCGTTCGGGAATTCCAACTGGTAGCTGGTCTGGCCGGCGTCGCTGTCGACGAACTGGCTGTCGCGGATGTCGGTGGCCGCGGCGCGGCTCTTGAGCAGGTGGCCGACGCGGGCGTCGCGGAACTCGCTGTTCTTGACCGTCAGGCGCGCGATGCGGCCCACGTAGAGGTTGTGGCTGTAGCCATCGCCGGCACCGTTGGAGCGGAACACGCTGCGCTCGATCGCCAGTTCGGCCAGCGGATCGGCACCGGTCAGGATGCCGTTCTCGTTGTCCTCGAACAGGCAGTCCACCACGGTCAGCTGGCCGCGCTCGAAGCGGATGCCGGCGCCGTTGCGGTCGGGCACGCGGGCACCCACGAAGTCGAAGCCCTGCACGCGGATGTCACCGCCGCGCACGACCCAGATGCCCTTGCCTTCGGCGTAGGCGCCATTGGCGACGAGGCGCGCGCGGCCGCCCACGGCGCGGATGTCCAGCCGACGCTGCGTCCACACGGCGACGTCGGCCCGGTACTCGCCGGCCCGCACCTGCACCGTGTCGCCGTCCTTCGCGGCGCGTGCGGCCGCGCCGATGCTGGTGTAGGCGCGGCCGGGGCCGACCTCCAGCACCGCGGCGGCGGCAGAGTTCGCGAGCCCCAGGCTCCAGAGGGCGAAAACGGCCACGGCGGCCAGGGAACGAGTCAGACGATTGAGCATGTCGATAAATCTCCTTGCGCATCCAGGCGTGCGCTGTCGCCATCAGAACATTTCTTGCCCGGGAAGAAGCGGCCGCCGGCCGCCGCCCATCGCGCCACGCCGCCCGGTCGTCCCGCGGCGGCCGGATCCGTCAACAGGAACCCTCGTCCACCAGCGCGGCGGCGTCCAGGTGGCCGGTATCGGCCCAGCCGACCAGGGTCAGGCCCTGCGGCGTCCACAGCAGGCGGTTGATCGCGGCGTTGCCGAGCGCCCAGGTGCGCGGCGCCTGCAGTTCCTGGCCGGTGGCGGCTCGGTACAGCACGTCCATCACGCCGCCGTGGCCGACCAGCGCGATCTGCTCGCCCGGATGGCGCGCGGCCAGCCGGTTCAGCGTGTCGACGACGCGCGCGCGGAACGCCAGCAGCGATTCGCCGCCCGGGGGCGCGAAGGCCGGGTCGCGGCGCCGCCACAGCAGGGCCTGGTCGGGCCAGTCGGCCTCGATCTCGGCGAAGGTGCGGCCCTCGAAGCGGCCGAACGCGCGCTCGCGCAGGCCGGGCTCGGGCGCCACCGCGAGGCCGGCGGCATCGGCCACGGCGTGGGCGGTCTGGAACGCGCGGGCCAGGTCGCTGGCGTAGACCGCCGCCAGCGGCTCGCCGGCCAGCGCGGCACCGAGCCGGCGGGCCTGCCAGCGGCCGGTGTCGTTCAGCGGGATGTCCAGGTGGCCCTGGATGCGCGTATCCACGTTCCAGGCCGTTTCGCCATGGCGGATGGCGACGATGCGGGTGGCGTCCATCCGCGAGGATTCTAGGAGCCGCCTCCTTCAGGCGATTTCGAAAGACCCACCCGGCAGCAGGTTCACTGCGCGCCGGCGCGCGGCACGGTGATGTTCACGCGGCGCACGCCGGCCGGCGGCTGCGGGAAGCTGCTGAGCGCGGCGTCGAACATCGGCGCCAGCACGGCCGGGTCGGACGGCCAGCGCGATTCGTGCAAGGCGCGCGTCTCGTAGACCACGCGCTGGTTCGACAGCTCGCGGATCACCACGCTGACCTCGCGCAGCACGTAGCTCTGGTCCCACATGCCGTACGGGTAGCCCCAGTACGGCCCCCAGCCATAGGGGCCGAAGGGCCGGCCGTACGGTCCCCAGGGCCCGAAGCGGCCATACAGCCAGGGATCGACCACCTGCGTGGAGGCCTGCACGCCGCTGTCCACCTGCACGCTGTAGCGGGGCGCGGCCTCGTCGCGCACCCAGCCGGCCTTGGCCAGCGCCGGCTCGGCGGCGGCCTCGATGCGGGCCTGCTCCTGCGCGGAGGCCTGCTGCGAGGGCAGCCGCTCGAAGCGGTAGGTGGCCGGCACGGGCACCGCGCTCAGCTGCGAGAAGGTCTGCACGTCGTTCTCGACGACCCAATGGGTGCTGGTGGCGCAGCCCGCCAGCAGCAGCACCGCGGCGGCACCGCCCGCGGCCAGGATCGTTCGCATCAGGGTTCGCATCGTCATCTCCCGGGAAAGTGCCGCCGTCAGAGCCGGACGACCTGCATCAGCGGTGCGACGGGGGCCGCGATCTCCTCGGCGTCGAACGCCTTGTCGCCCGCCGGATCGGGCACCCCGGTGGCCTTCAGACCCTTGAAGTCGTAGTGCGTTCCATCCATCAGGTGCGAGGGCACGACGTTCTGCAGCGCGGTGAACATGTTCTGCACGCGGCCGGGGAATTTCTTCTCCCATTCCTGCAGCAGCGCGGCGACCTGCTTGCGCTGCGCGTTCTCCTGGCTGCCGCACAGCGTGCAGGGGATGATGGGGAAGCCGCGGTGCGCGGCCCAGCGCGCCAGATCGCGCTCGGGCACGTAGGCCAGCGGGCGGATCACGATGTGGCGGCCGTCGTCGCTGACCAGCTTGGGCGGCATGCCCTTGAGCTTGGCGCCGAAGAACATGTTCAGGAACACGGTCTGCAGGATATCGTCGCGGTGGTGGCCCAGCGCGATCTTGGTCGCGCCCAGCTCGCCGGCCACGCGGTACAGGATGCCGCGGCGCAGCCGGCTGCACAGGCCGCAGGTGGTCTTGCCCTCGGGCACGATGCGCTTGACGATGCTGTAGGTGTCCTGCTCCTCGATGTGGAACGGCACGCCGACGCTGCGCAGGTACTCGGGCAGCACGTGCTCGGGGAAGCCGGGCTGCTTCTGGTCCAGGTTCACGGCCACGATGTCGAAGCCGACCGGCGCGCGCCGGCGCAGCTTGAGCAGGATGTCCAGCATGCCGTAGCTGTCCTTGCCGCCGGACATGCAGACCATGACCTTGTCGCCGGCCTCGATCATGTTGTAGTCCACGATGGCCTGGCCGGCCAGGCGGCACAGGCGTTTCTCCAGCTTGTGGTGCTCGCGCTCGATCTTCAGCGGCGCGGCGGCGGCAGCGGGCGCCTCGGTGGCGGCGGGGTCTTCGGCGGTCCAGACGGCGTTCATGGACGCGGATTTTCCGCGAAGCCGGCGCCGGTGCGCGCCCGCAGGGGATCGGCGCCTTCTGCCAGGGCGCGCGGACGGCTGCCCAGGCGCGCGCCCGGGGCCGGCCTGGGCCCTCACCACTGCCCGGCTTCGACCCGGATCGCGACCTCGCAGTCCTCGAAGATCTCCAGCTTGGCGATCCTCACGCGCACGCCCAGCACGCCGGGCAGCTGCATCAGCCGCTGCGCCAGCTTGCCGATCAGGCTCTCCAGCAGGTTCACGTGCTCGGCCGTGCACTCGTCGATGATGATCTGGCGCACCTTGCGGTAGTCCAGCACGTGGGTGATGTCGTCGTCGCGCGGGCGCAGCGGCTGGGTGCCGAGGTTCAGCTCGGCGTCGACCTGGATCGGCTGCGGCGCCGTCTTCTCGGAGGCGAGGATGCCCAGGTTGGCGTCGAAGCGCAGCCCGGTCAGGTGCAGCGTCTGGTTGCCGGCGGCGTTGATCGTCATGACGGCTTTCCCATCAGCGAGAAATCCCGCTCGAATTTCATCAGGTGCTGGCCGCCGTCGACCAGCAGCGTGGTGCCGGTGATGGACTGGTTCTCCAGCGCGAAGCGCACCGCCGCGGCCACGTCCCCGGGCGTGGACGAGCGGCCCAGCGGCGACAGCCGATGGCGCGCGGCGAACTCGTCGTCGCTCAGCAGGTGGCTGGTCAGCGTCAGGCCGGGCGCCACGCCCACCACGCGCACCAACGGCGCCAGCGCCTGGGCCAGCAGCGTGGTGGCGGCCTCCAGCGCGGCCTTGGACAGCGTGTAGCTCAGGAAGTCGGGATTCGGATTCCACAGCTTCTGGTCCAGCAGGTTCACCACGGCACCGCTGCACGGCGGCGCGGCGCGCGCCGCCAGCAGCCGGTGCAGCTGCTGCGCCAGCACGATGGGCGCGCCGGTGTTGCCGCGCCAATGGCGCTCCATGGCGGCATAGCCGAAGTCCGCCACGCTGTCCTGCTCGAACAGCGAGGCGTTGTTCACCACCGCGTCGACCGGCCCGAGCGCGGCCTCCACTTGCGGCAGCAGCGCGCGCGTGGCGCTTTCATCCGCCAGGTCGCAGGCGAATGCGGCATGGCGGCGGCCGGCGGCGGCCGGGCACGCGGCGCAGTCGGCCACGGTCCGCCGCGCGTCGGCCTCGGAGCTGCGGTAGTGCACGGCCACCTGCCAGCCGGCACCGGCCAGTTCCAGCGCGATGGCGCGGCCGAGCCGGCGGCCGGCGCCGGTGACCAGCACCGTGCGGGGAGCGGATGTCATTCGGCGAGAATCCTGCGGTGCACGAAAAGACTGCGCATCCTACTGGAAGCCCCGCGCTGCAGGACCGCATCGCCCAGGCCATCGACGCCGCCGGCGGCTGGCTGCCGTTCGACCGCTTCATGGCGCTGGCGCTGTATGCGCCGGGCCTGGGCTACTACGCGAACGCGCAGCCCAAGTTCGGCGCGATGCCGCAGCAGGGCAGCGATTTCGTGACGGCGCCCGAGCTCTCGCCGCTGTTCGGCCGCACGCTGGCGGTGCAGGTGGCCGAGGCGCTGGAGCGCACCGGCACCGACGAGGTCTGGGAGTTCGGCGCCGGCACCGGCGCGCTGGCCGCGCAGCTGCTGGACAGCCTGGGCGAGCGCGTGCGGCGCTACACCATCGTCGACCTCTCGGGCACGCTGCGCGCCCGCCAGCAGGCGCGGCTGGCCGTGCACGCCGGCCGGGTGCGGTGGGCCGACGCGCTGCCCGACCGCATCGACGGCGTGCTGGTCGGCAACGAGGTGCTGGACGCGATGCCGGTGCGCCTGTTGCACCGCGTGGGCGGGCAGTGGCACGAGCGCGGCGTGGCGCTGCAGGCCGGCGCGCTGGCCTGGCGGGACCGGCCGACCGCGCTGCGCCCGCCGGTCGCGATCCCCGGCACGCACGATTACCTGACCGAGATCGGCCCGCAGGCCCAGGCCTTCGTGCGCACGCTGGCCGGCCACGTCGCCCGCGGCGCAGCGCTGTGGATCGACTACGGCTTTCCCGAGGCCGAGTACTACCACCCCCAGCGCAGCGCCGGCACGCTGATGTGCCACCAAGCCCACCGCGCCGACGCCGACCCGCTGGCCGACGTCGGCGCCAAGGACATCACGGCGCACGTGGACTTCAGCGCCGTCGCCGTGGCCGCGCAGGACGCCGGCTGGAACGTGCTGGGCTACGCCAGCCAGGCCCGCTTCCTGATCAACTGCGGCCTGCCCCGGTTCATGCAGGATGCGCCGCTGCCGCAGCGCGCGATGGCGCACCGGCTGATCGCCGAGCACGAGATGGGCGAGCTGTTCAAGGTGCTGGCGCTGTCCCGGGGCGTCGCGCCCTGGGACGCCGTCGGCTTCGTGCAGGGCGACCGCAGCCACACGCTCTGACCCCATGCTGCGCTGGCTGCTCGTCGTCTTCCTGGCCTTGATGCTGATCAACTGGCTGCAGCCCCTGCTGGCCAAGCTGGGCTTCGGCCGGCTGCCGGGCGACCTGCACTTCCGGCTGTTCGGCCGCGACTGGTCGGTCCCGCTGACGAGCACCGTGCTGCTCAGTGCCGTCGCCAGCCTGATCGCCAAGCTGATCTGAGAACGCACATGAAAGCCTGCATCGACATCGGCGGCACCAAGGTAGCCGTCGGCCTGGCCGCGCCGGCGCCGCCGGGCGCGCTGCCCGCCATCCTGGCGCGCCAGAGCGAGCCGACCGCCAAGACCGGCCCGCCCGAGGCGCTGGCGCGGCAGATCCTGCGGCTGCTGGACGCGGCCTGCGCCGAGGCCGGCGTCGATCCGGCCCGGGTGCGCTCGGCCGGCGTGTCCTCGGCCGGCCCGTTCGTGATGGAGGACGGGCGCATCGCGCTGGCCACGCCCAACATCTGCGGCGGCATCGCCGGCCCCGCGCGCGGACTGCCGAACGACTGGACCCGCGTGCCGATCGAGGCTCCCCTGGCCCATCGCTTCGCGCACCTGCGCGTGGAGAACGACTGCGTGGCCGCGCTGGAAGCCGAGCGCCGCTGGGGCGCGTTGCAAGGCCAGGACCACTGCGCCTACGTGACCTGGAGCACCGGCATCGGCGTGGGCCTGTGCGTGGACGGCCGCGTGCTGCGCGGCAAGAACGGCAATGCCGGGCATGCCGGCCACACCTTCGTCAGCGACGACGACGCGGCCCTGTGCGGCTGCGGCAACGTCGGCGACGTGGAAGCGCTGGTGGCCGGCAATGCCATCGCGCGCCGTTTCGGTGCCGACGCCGCGCACTGGATGGCCCGCGCTCGCCAGGGCGACGCCGCGGCCGAGGCGATCGTCGACGGCCTGTGCCGCGTGCTGGGCCGCCTGCTCTACAACCTGGTCGCCACCCTGGATCTCTCGCGCATCAGCCTGGGCGGCAGCGTGTTCTGGCACCACCGCGCGTATTTGCTGCCACGGCTGCAATCCATCGTGCAGGCCCATTTGCCGCCGTTGACGCAGGGCGTTTTGCTGCACGAGGCCGGCCTGAAAGACCAGGTGGGCGATTATGCGGCGCTGGCCCTGGCGCCCGATTGGACGAATCCGGCGGCCGATTAACCCGGGAATATCCGCACCGCCCGGCACCCATTCACCTGCGCCGCCGGTTTTTCCTATAATGCGCCGGCCTGCCAGGGACCGGCAGGGAAAATGGATGGACGCAATGAGCACTTACAAGGAATTGCTGCAGCAGCGCGAGCAGCTGAATCAGCAGATCGAGCAAGCCAGGCAACGCGAGAATCAGGAGGCCGTCGACAAAGTCCGCGCGATCGTGGCTGAATATGGCCTGACGCCGGACGACGTGTTCGGCCGCCGCGGCAAGGGCGCCAGCACCGCCGGCACCAAGGTCGCCCCCAAGTACCGCGACAAGGCCACCGGCGCAACCTGGACCGGCCGCGGCAAGCCCCCGAAGTGGATCGAGGGCAAGAACCGCGAGGAATATCTGATCGACTGATCCGCGCTCTCGCGCACCGCGCCGCGGCGTCACACCGCCGCGGCCGGCCGGAGATATTCCTCCAGCGCCCGCACCCGGGCCTGCCAGATCCGGTCGCCGATTTCCGGCCCCTTTCGCCCCTGCGCCAGCGCCTGTGCCGATATGACGTCGGTCGGCACGGCCAGTGCCGCGCGCAAACCCTCCGCCAAACGCTTCGCCTGGGGATATTCGTCCTCCTGGCGGCCCGCGCGCCCGCGGGCGTCGCATTCGCAGGCCAGCAGCGCCGCCTCGAATCGCGCCGGCTTGCGGATCGCATCGCAGCGCTCGAACAGGCGCAGCATGGCGGCGGCGCCCAATTCCATGGAACGGTGGATGTTGCCGTGCTCGCGCGCGACGAGATCGGCCAGCTCGCGGCATTCATTCGGCACGCGCAGCCGGCCGCACAGGCCGGCCAGCAGCTGGGCACTGCGCAACTCGTGGCCGTGGTGGCTCGGCAACAGATCGGCCGGCGTCGCGGCCTTGCCCAGGTCGTGGCACAGGCACGCGAAGCGCACCGGCAGCGGTGCCTCCAGCCGCGCGGCCAGGTCCAGCACCAGCATCAGGTGCACGCCGGCGTCCACCTCGGGGTGGTGATCGGGGGGCTGCGGCACGCCCCACAGCGCGTCGACCTCGGGCAGCAGCCGGGCCAGCGCGCCGCAGCCGCGCAGCACCTCGAACATGCGCGAGGGCCGCGGCTCCATCAGGCCGCGCGCGAGTTCCTGCCAGACGCGCTCGGGCACCAGCGCATCGACCTCGCCCTCGTCCACCATCTGCCGCATCAGCGCCTGGGTCGCGGGCGCCACCGTGAAGTCGGCGAAGCGCGCGGCGAAGCGCGCCAGCCGCAGGATGCGCACCGGGTCCTCGCGGAAGGCCTCGGACACGTGGCGCAGCACCCGGGCCTGCAGGTCGCGCGCGCCGCCGTAGGGGTCGACCAGGCCCTGCCACCCCCGGGCGCCGGGCGGCAGCGCCATCGCGTTGATGGTCAGGTCGCGGCGTGCCAGATCCTGCTCCAGCGTGACGTCCGGCGCGGTGTGGAACGCGAAGCCGTGGTAGCCGCGCGCGGTCTTGCGCTCGGTACGGGCCAGCGCGTATTCCTCGTGCGTCTGCGGATGCAGGAACACCGGAAAGTCCTTGCCGACCGGCAGGTAGCCGGCGTCCAGCATCTGCTGCGGCGTGGCGCCGACCACCACCCAGTCCCGGTCGTGCACCGGCAGGCCCATCATCGCGTCGCGCACCGCGCCGCCCACCTGGAAGATCTGCATCGCGGCAGTGTAGTAACCGTGCGATGCCGGGGCGCATGCGCCCCGCATGCGCGGCACCCGCGGGGCGCCCGGCCCCACGGGTGCCGGCCATTCAGAAGAAGCCCAGCGCCTTCGGGCTGTAGCTGACCAGCAGGTTCTTGGTCTGCTGGTAGTTGGACAGCGCCATCTTGTGCGTCTCGCGCCCGATGCCGGACTTCTTGTAGCCGCCGAAGGCCGCGTGCGCCGGATACAGGTGGTAGCAGTTGGTCCACACGCGCCCGGCCTGGATCGCGCGGCCCATCTGGTAGGCCTGCGTGCCGTTGCGCGTCCACACGCCGGCGCCCAGGCCGTAGGTGGTGTCGTTGGCGATGGCGACGGCTTCCTCCATGGTCTTGAAGGTGGTGACCGAGGCCACGGGGCCGAAGATCTCCTCCTGGAACACGCGCATGTCGTTCCGGCCGAACAGCAGCGTGGGCTTGACGAAGAAGCCCTCGTCCAGCTCCTGGCCGGGCCGGTTGCGCTCGCCGCCGGTGAGGCACTGCGCGCCCTCCTGGCGGCCGATGTCGATGTAGCCCAGGATGCGCTCCATCTGCTGCTGCGACACCTGGGCGCCGACCATGGTGCTGCGGTCGAGCGGGTGGCCCTGCTTCATCTTCTGCACGCGCTCCACGGCGCGCTCGATGAAGCGCTCGTACACCGACTCCTGGATCAGCATGCGCGACGGGCAGGTGCAGACCTCGCCCTGGTTCAGCGCGAACATGGCGAAGCCTTCCATGGCCTTGTCGAGGAACTCGTCGTCGGCGTCCATCACGTCGGCGAAGAAGATGTTGGGGCTCTTGCCGCCCAGCTCGACGGTGGAGGGGATCAGGCTCTCGGCGGCCGCGCGCAGGATGCGCTGGCCGACGGCGGTGGAGCCGGTGAAGGCGATCTTGGCGATGCGCCGGCTGGTCGCCAGGGCCTCGCCGGCCTCCTTGCCGAAGCCGTTGACCACGTTGACCACGCCCGGCGGCAGCAGGTCGCCGATCAGCTCCATCAGCACCATGATCGACGCCGGCGTCTGCTCGGCGGGTTTCAGCACCACGCAGCAGCCCGCGGCCAGCGCCGGCGGCAGCTTCCAGCAGGCCATCAGCAGCGGGAAGTTCCACGGGATGATCTGCCCGACCACGCCGATGGGCTCGTGGAAGTGGTAGGCCACCGTGGTCTCGTCGATCTCCGAAATGGCGCCTTCCTGCGCGCGGATGCAGCCGGCGAAGTAGCGGAAGTGGTCGATCGCCAGCGGCAGGTCGGCCACCATGGTCTCGCGCAGCGGCTTGCCGTTGTCGATGGTCTCGGCCACTGCCAGCAGCTCCAGGTTCTGCTCCATGCGGTCGGCGATGCGCAGCAGGATGTTCGAGCGCTCGGCCACCGGGGTCTTGGCCCATTTGTCCTGCGCGGCGTGCGCGGCGTCGAGTGCACGGTCCACGTCGGTGGCGTCCGACTGCGCCACCTTGCAGAACGGCTTGCCGGTGATCGGCGAGACGTTGTCGAAGTAGCGGCCCGCGGCCGGCGCCACCCATTTCCCGCCGATGAAGTTGTCGTACTGCTGCTTGTACGGGTAGGCGAGGTCGAGGTTGAAGCGCTTGAGCTCGAACATGTCCATGGGATGTCTCCTGCGAAGGCGAAAGGGAAGCCGTTATCGCACGTTCCACGCCGGCGCGGCCACGCCTCGCCCCCCTGGGATTTACCCTGATCCCGGGTGCGTTGCATACTGCGGCCCATGTCCACCACCGAACCCTCCGCCGCGCTGCACCTGCGCATCACCGGCCGGGTGCAAGGCGTGTACTACCGCGCCAGCATGGCCGGACAGGCCCGCGCGCTGGGCGTGCGCGGCTGGGTGCGCAACCGCGCCGACGGCAGCGTGGAAGCCGAGGTCCACGGGCCGGCCGCGGCGCTCGACGCCCTGCTGGCATGGTGCCGCCGCGGCCCGCCGGCCGCGCGCGTGGACGCCGTGCAGTCCACGCCGCTACCGGCCGGCACTGCGCCGCCGCCGGCCGGCTTCGAGACGCGGGCCGACGCGCCATGAACCACAGGCCGCACACCGGCCGATCGCCCTCCGCTCACAGCTCACAGCTCACAGCTCACAGCTCACAGCTCACAGCTCACAGCTCACAGCTCACAGCTCACCATACCCCCGCATTCCATGCCATCGACTGTCCTGATCCTCAAGGCCGGCTCCACCTTCCGCGCGCTCGTGCCGCACATCGGTGATTTCGAGGACTGGATCCGCGCCGGCCTGGACGCGCCGGAGCTGGCCGTGCGCGTGGCCGACGCGCGGCGCGACCCGCTGCCGCCGGCCGAGACGCTGGCCGGCGTGGTGATCACCGGCTCGCACGCCATGGTGACCGACCGTGAGCCCTGGAGCGAGGCCGCCGCGGCCTGGCTGCGCGGCGCGGTGCAGGCCGGCCTGCCGGTGCTGGGCATCTGCTACGGCCACCAGCTGCTGGCGCATTGCCTGGGCGGCGAGGTCGGCTACCACCCCGGCGGCATCGAGATCGGCACGGTGCCGGTGCAGCTGCGGCCCGCCGCCGCGGACGACCCGCTGCTGGGCGGGCTGCCGCCGCGCTTCGAGGCCCACGTCGTGCACCGGCAGTCCGTGCTCGCCCTGCCCGAGGGCGCGGTGCTGCTGGCCGGCAACGCGTTCGAGCCGGTGCAGGCCTTCCGCGCCGGCAGCGCGGCCTGGGGCGTGCAGTTCCATCCGGAGTTCAGCGCCCAGGCCATGCGCGGCTACGTGGACGGGCTGCGCCAGGACCTGCTCGACGACGGCCGCGACCCGGACGCGATCCACCGCCAGGTGGCCGACACGCCGGCCGCCGCCAGCGTGCTGCGCCGCTTCGCGCACCACCTGCAGCGCCGCGCCTGACGCGCGTTCGCGCCACCCCACGGCCGGGACGGCATGGCGCCGCGGCCATGCCGGCAGCCGCCCGGCTTCAGGGCTCCACCAACCCCAGGAAATGGTCCAGGATCTGGAAGTGGTCGTCGTGGAACTGGTCCTCCAGCTCCGGCAGGCGCGCGATCGGCACCCATTCCACGTCGCGCGCGTCGTCGCCGGCCTGCACCGCCGGCAGGGCGCGGTCGCCCAGGTCGAAATAGTGCGCATGCGTGATGGTGCGGCCGCGCTGGCTGCGGTCCGGTGCGTCGAACACGGCGACGGATTTCAGGCACCGGCGCAGCGCGGGCTCCAGCATGGCCAGGCCGGTCTCTTCCTCCAGCTCGCGCACGGCCGACTGGTAGACCGTGTCGCGCGGCTCCAGGAAGCCACCCGGCACCGCCAGCAGGCCGCGGCCGGGCGCCTGGCCGCGCCGGATCAGCAGCACCTGGTCCTGGCAGCGGATCACCGCGTCCACCGTCACGAACACCGGCGGGTACGGCGCGCCAGCCCATTCGGCGCGGCCGCGCGCGAGCGCACGCCACTCCTCGGCCAGCGCAGGCAGGTGGCCGGCGTCGAGCCAGCCGCGCAGGAACTCCTGCGTGTTCGGATGCAGCAGCGGCGCCATGCGCGCCAGCGCCTCCTGCGCCTGCCCGGGCGCGGCGCCCAGCAGCGCATCGCGCACGGTGCGGCTGTCGTAGGGGCCGAAGCCGTCCACGGTCCACAGCTTCCATGCGGGAAAGTCGCGCAGCCAGGCGCTGCTGGCGTCCTTGAAGTGCGCGGCCAGCAGCACGCGGCCGTCCGGCGCGAGTTCGTGCGCGGCGCGGCGCACGCTGGCGGCCCAGCGCTGCTCGTCGTACAGGTCGCGCAGCGGCCGCAGCTCCACGCGCTCGCGCTCGGCCTCCGGCAGCGCCAGGCGCAGCATCTCGGCGCGCTCCTGCCAGGTCCACGGCTGGCGCGGCGTGCGCGGCTGGTGGGCCGAGCCCAGCAGCACCAGGCAGCGGCGCGCCTGCGCCAGCGCCTGCAGCAGCACGGCCCGGTGGCCCAGGTGGAAGGGCTGGAAGCGGCCGATGCAGACGACCAGGTCGCAGGGGCGATGGGGCATGGCGGCTCCAGGGGGCGGGACGGCGGCTCGGACCGCGGGGTCAGAGCTTGGAGAAATCCGGCTTGCGCCGCTCCATGAACGCGCCGAAGGCCTCGCGCGCGGCGGGCTCGCCGAGCATGCGGCGGAACAGCGCACCCTCCTCGTCCATGCGCGCGAGCACCTGCGCGGCCTGGCCCTGCTTCAGCAGGCGCTTGGTCTCGACCAGCGAGGTCAGCGGCTTGGCCGCCAGCTTGCGCGCCTGGGCCTGCGCCAGCGCGTTGGCCTCGGACGGCGGCACCACGCGGTTGACCAGCCCGACCTCCAGCGCGGCCTCGGCCATGAAGGGCTCGCCCAGCAGCAGCGCCTCGGCCGCGCGGTGGTAGCCCATGGCCTGCGGCACCAGCAGGCTGGAGGCGGCCTCGGGCACCAGGCCCAGGTTCACGAACGGCATCGAGAACGCCGCGTTGTCGCCGGCGTAGACCAGGTCGCAATGGAACAGCATGGTCGTGCCCACGCCGACGGCCGGGCCGCAGACCGCCGCCAGCAGCGGCTTGGACAGGCCGGCGATGCCGCGCAGGAAGCGGAACACCGGCGAGTTCTCGCGCGAGGGCGGCGCGTTCAGGAAGTCGCCGATGTCGTTGCCGGCGCTGAAAATGGTCTCGTGGCCCTGCAGCACGACCACGCGCTGCGCCGGGTCGGCGTCGGCCGCGGCCAGCGCGTCGGCCAGTTGGCCGTACATCGCGGCGGTGATGGAATTCTTCTTGTCGAGCCGGTTGAAGGTCAGGGTGGTCACGCCCGCGTCGATGTGGATCAGGATGTCGCTCACGGGTCACTCCTTGTAGTAGACGATCTGGTGCGAGGTGGCCAGCATCTCGCCGGCCTCGTTCCACAGCTGGGCGGCCTGGTCGAAGAAGCCGTTGCGGAACGCCTGGCCGCGCGCCTGGCCGAACAGGTAGCCGGTGCCCGAGCGCGCCAGCAGCGCGGCATCGGCATGGAAATAGGTGGTGAGGGACACGGTGCCGGCCGGCACGCGCGTGGCGCGGCGCAGCCACACGCGCGGATAGAACACGTCGGCGATGGCGGCCAGCGACAGGAAGTCCAGCGGGCGCTCCGGCACGTCGCGCACCCACATCTGCGTCAGGCTGTGCTCGCCGCCGCCGTCCCAGCGGCCGGGCAGGTGCCCGTGCACCGGGCGCATGTCGTAGCGGTTGAGCCACTCCACGCCCAGGATCGTCTGCCGCGCCAGCCCGCCCGGCCGCGGCGCGGGCGGCATGGCCTCGTCGCTCAGGCCCCAGGTCTCGCGGCGCACGGCGGTGACGGCGGTGCCGGTCAGCACGGTCTCGGGCTGGCCGTCGGCGCCGGGCTGCGTCATGGCCAGCGTCCAGTGCTGGGTCGAGCGGTTGGTGCGCACCGGCACGGCGGCCAGCCGGTACTCGCCGGGAGCCAGGGCCGCGGCGTAGTTGACGGTCAGCGCGACCGGCGCGCCCAGCAGCTGCGGGTGCGCCAGCACGCCCTGCAGCGCGCTGGCGGCCGTGATGCCGCCGAACGGGCCAACCATGTTGGCCCAGGCCGGATGCGGCGTGCCGCGGTAGTGGTCGCCGCCCTCGTGCCGCAGCGCGACGGCCTGGTCGAACGGATGCGTGCTCATGTCGGGGTCGCCTCCTCGGCGGGTGCCGGCGGCAGGGGCTCGACCAGCCGGTCGATGAACTGCGGCTCGGCGAACAGGAAGCCCTGCGCCTGCCGGATCGTGGTGTGCGCGAGCAGGTACTGCCGCTCGGCCTCGGTCTCCACGCCCTCGGCCACCATGTCGATCTGCAGCGCGTTGCACAGCGACTCGATGGCCTTCAGGATGCCCTGGCTGCGCGGGCGCTCGTGGATGGCGGTGACGAAGGCGCGGTCCACCTTGACCTCGTCGGCCGTGATGTCGGCGAGCATGGACAGCGAGGAATAGCCGGTGCCGAAGTCGTCGATCGAGACACGCACGCCCATGGCGCGCAGCTGCGGCAGCACGTGGCGCTGGAAGCGCTGGGTGGCGACCAGCGCCTCCTCGGTCAGCTCCAGCACCACGTGGCGCGCCAGGCCGCTGGCCTGCAGCCGGTGCGCCACGCTTTCCATGAAGGGTACGTCGCCGGCCTGGCGCGCGGTGATGTTCAGGCTGACCCCGATGTGCGCGCCGTGGCGCTGCACCAGCGCCGGCAGGTGGCCGAGGACGTCGTCCAGCACGAAGCCGGTGATCTCGTCCACCAGGCCGAGCTCGCTGGCCAGCTCGATGAAGCTGCCGGGCAGCCGCACCGTGCCGTCGGGCTCGACCCAGCGCACCAGCGCCTCGAAGCCGCGCACCGCGCCGCTGGCCAGTTCCAGCTTGGGCTGGAACGCCGCGCGCAGGCGCCGCTCGCGGATCGCCGCGCGCAGCCGCTGCTCCAGCGCCATGCGCGCCGTCAGCGCGTTGCCCATGGCCATGTCGAAATAGCTGGCGCTGCCCTTGCGGTCGCTCTTGGCGCGGTACATGGCGCTGTCGGCGCAGCGCTGCAGCGCCTCGTAGGTGGTGCCGTGCAGCGGGTAGATGCTGGCGCCGACCGAGGCCGAGGTCAGCACCCGGTGGCCTTCGATCTCGAACGGCTGCTTCAGCACGTCGAGCACGCGGTTGATCAGCGCCGGCAGGTACTGCTCGTCGTCCAGCGGGTTGATCAGCAACAGGAACTCGTCGCCGCTGATGCGCGCCAGCGTGTCGGCCGGCCGGATCGTGGCGGTGATGCGTTCGGCCACGGCGCGCAGCAGCGCGTCGCCGATGGCGTGGCTGTAGTAGTCGTTGACCTGCTTGAAGTTGTCCAGGTCGATGAAGGCCAGCGCGAACATGCCGCCGCGCTGGTGCGAGCGCATCGCGGTGTCGACGATCTGCTGCATCAGCGTGCGGTTCGGCAGGCCGGTCAGCGCGTCGTGGAAGGCGCGGCGCGACAGCTCCTGCTCGAACAGCTTGCGCTCGGTGATGTCCACCATCGCCGACAGCAGCAGCCGCTCGTCCAGGATGCGCACCGGCTTGCCGGTCACCAGCAGCGTGTGCGGCACGGCGCCGATCACCACCGTGCGCTCGCGCGAACGCTGCTCGCCGCTGTCCAGGTGCCGCGTGAAGGCGGCGCGCCGGCGTTCGCAGTCGACGGACGATCCGCCCAGCAGCGCGAACGACGGCCGGTTGCGCAGCGCCTCGATCGGCTCGCCCAGCGCCTGCGCCACCAGGTGGTTGGCGATCAGCAGCCGGCCCTCCTCGTCCTGCACGGCCACGCCCATGGGCAGCATGTTGACCGTCTCCTCCAGCAGCTGCGCGTTGCGGCGCGCCGCCTGCTCGCTGCGGCGCAGCTGCTCGGTCAGCTCGCGCAGGCGCTGGCTCTCGGCCGCGCTCTGGCTGGCGTAGCGGGTCGCCAGCGCGTGCGAGACCAGCACCGAGAAACGCCGCGCCAGCGCCACGTGGCCGCGGTCGAACGGCTCGCCGCCCGCCGGCCGCAGCAGCACCAGGATGCCGCGCCGCTCGCGCACGCGCAGCGGCATGTACAGCGCCGACTGCACCGGCGACAGCCCGCGCGCCGCCGCGCCCTGCCATTCCGGCAGGTCGACGCTGGTGAAGGTGGTCGCCACGCGCCCGGCCAGCACCTTGCGGAACAGCGCCGCGACCGGCCAGACGGCGCCCTGCAGCGCCGCCGGCTCGGCGACGATGCAGGCCAGCTGCGGCGCCTCGCCGCCGGCCACGGCGTCCTCGGGCTCGGCCAGCAGCATGGCCTGCGAGAAGGTGAACACCAGGTGCAGCGAGGCGAACACGCGCGCGAAGGGGTCGTCATCCACGCCCAGGCTCAGCAGCGATTCCAGCGCGTCCAGCAGCTGCTGCGCCTGGGCGCTGGAGCGCTGCAGCGCGTCGTGCCGGCGGCGCAGCGACAGCAGGGCCTCGCGCAGCTCCTCGGTGCTTTCCAGCGGCGCGGGCGGTTGCAGCTGCAGCGATTCGGGCATGTGCATCAGCGGGCGAAGACCAGGGCCGAGATCATCAGGTTGCCGTGCACGTTGCGCCCGATCAGGTAGCCCTGCTCGCCGAACGTGAAGCAGCTCAGGAACGGCACGGCGTCCAGGCTCCGCGCCACGGCCTGCGCCACCTCGCCGATCTGCGGGCCGACCGCCGTCTTGCAGCCGCTGCAGTACACCAGCAGCACGCCTGCCAGCGGCGCCGACGGATCGGGCAGCGCCGCGCGCGCCTGCGCGACGACCTTGCCGGCGCGCTCGATCAGCCGCTGGCGGTCGCCGCGCATGGCGTAGACGCGCTCGCCGGCCTGCAGGTCGCAGAACGTGCGCAGCGCGCCCTGATCGGTGACCGCGAGCGGATGGACCAGCAGGAACTGCGAGACGCCGTCGGCCTGGCCGGCCAAGGTGGCCAGCGGATGCATGGTGGTCTCGGCCAGCACGGTGCCGCCGTCCAGGTGCGCATCGATGCAGCCCGCGGTCCAGCGGTTGTAGACCGCGGCGGCGGGCTCGTCGTCGATCGAGACGATCTCGCGGCCGCTGGCATCATCGGCGCCGGCGGCCGCCGGCAGCGGGCCGATGCCGGTCACGATGCCGCTGGGGCCGGCCGGCTCGTAGCCGCCCTGGAACGCGAAGCCGACCGGCGTGGACGGCAGCAGCACGGCCACCACCAGGCCATCGGTCAGCGGCCCCTGCGGGCCGAGCTGGCGCCAGCGGCCGCTGATGTCGTCGTCGGCCGAGGAGCCGCCGATGACGGGGCAGCGGTCGCCCACCACGCGGCGCAGCCCGCGCAGCACCTGCTCCTCGCGTCCGGGCGCCTGGTAGATCCAGATCAATTCGGGCAGTTCGCCGGGCGCACCGGCCACGCGCAGCGCCTCGTGCAGCAGCGCCTCGGCGCCTTCGGCGGCATCCTCGCCGAGCGGGCCGGCGGCGACGCCGTAGTCGCCGTCGGGGTCGGACAGGCACAGCAGCCCGATCGATTCGGACCCGCCGAAGCCCTGCCGGCTCAGCACGCCACCGCTGGACGTGCCGCCGATCAGCCCGGCCTGGGCAAAGCGCTCGCGCAGCCGTTGGTGCAGCAGCGCATCGTCATGGCCGCAGCCGTAGAACACGAAGACCAGCTGCGGGTCCGGGCAGCCGGCCGCCTGCCCCATCAGCGCATCGAGCGCGTCCTGCGTGCTCGGCGCGCTGGCCACGTAGCTCGTCAGTGCCGTCATGGTGTGCCTGCGAATGCGCCCCTCGGCGCGAAGAGCGGAACGGTAACACGCCTTACGACGCTCGCACGGCACGCGGCGGGCTATACGCGCTCGAAAATACCCGCCGCACCCTGCCCCATGCCCACGCACATGGTAACCATCCCGTAACGCAGCTTCCGGCGCCGGAGGGCATGCACCACGGTGGCCGAGCGGATCGCACCGGTCGCGCCCAGCGGGTGGCCCAGCGCGATCGCGCCGCCCATCGGGTTGACCTTGGCCGGGTCCAGGCCCAGCGTGCCGATCACCGCCAGCGACTGCGCGGCAAAGGCCTCGTTCAGCTCGAACCAGTCGATGTCGGCCAGCTGCAGGCCAGCGTTGGCGAGCGCGGCCGGGATCGCCTCGACCGGGCCGATGCCCATGATGTGCGGCGGCACGCCGCGGCTGGCATAGCCGGCGAAGCGCGCCAGCGGCACGAGGCCGAACCGCTTGAGCGCGCGCTCGCTGACCAGCACCAGCGCGCCGGCGCCATCGGAGGTCTGCGAGCTGTTGCCGGCCGTGACCGAGCCGCGCGCGGCGAACACCGGCCGCAGCCGGGCCAGGCCTTCGAGGCTGGTGTCGGGGCGCGGGCCCTCGTCCAGCGCCAGCGTCCGGCGCTGCTCGACGGTCCGGCCGGCGGCCAGGTCGGCGGTGCGGTCGACCGCCTCGATCGGCGTGATCTCGTCCGCGAACTCGCCGGCCTGCTGGGCCGCGAGCGCGCGCTGGTGCGAGGCGAGCGCGAACGCGTCCTGCGCCTCGCGCGAGACCTTCCACTGCAGCGCGACCTTCTCGGCCGTCAGGCCCATGCCGTAGGCGATCCCGTAGTCGTCCAGCTTGTCCGTGTCGGCGAAGATGCTGGGCGACAGCGAGGGCGAGTTGCCCATCATCGGCACCATGCTCATGCTCTCGGTGCCGGCGGCGATCATCACGTCGGCCTCGCCGACGCGGATGCGGTCGGCCGCCATCTGCACGGCCGACAGGCCCGAGGCGCAGAAGCGGTTGACCGTGATGCCGCCCACGCTGTGCGGCAGCCCGGCCAGCACCGCGCCGATGCGCGCGACGTTCAGGCCCTGCTGGGCCTCAGGGATGGCGCAGCCGCAGACGACGTCTTCCACGGCCTTGGGGTCCAGCCCCGGCACCTGGGCCATGGCCGCGCGCAGCACGGCGGCCAGCATGTCGTCGGGCCGCAGGTTGCGCAGCGCGCCGCGGTGGGAACGGCCGATCGGCGTGCGCGTGGCCGCGACGATGTAGGCGTCTTGAACTTGCTTGCTCATGTTCTTCTCCGGGGGTCAGTTGCGCAGCGGCTTGCCGGTGTTCAGCAGCCCCAGGATCCGCTCCTGCGTCTTGGGATGCAC
Organism: Pseudorhodoferax sp.; assembly: GCF_047601025.1. Classification (NCBI taxonomy): domain Bacteria; kingdom Pseudomonadati; phylum Pseudomonadota; class Betaproteobacteria; order Burkholderiales; family Comamonadaceae; genus Pseudorhodoferax; species Pseudorhodoferax sp. The sequence goes on along the minus strand of NZ_JASGJZ010000001.1, from coordinate 2,045,205 downwards.
GATCAGCGCGCAGAACGCCTGGCGCTCCAGCGCCATCAGGTACTCCTCGTCGACCAGCGTGCCGGCGTCCACGTCGCCGCCGGTGACAACGCCGGCGATCAGGCTAGCGATGTGGAAGTCGTGCCGGCTGATGAAGCCGCCGTCGCGCATGTTGACGAGCTGGCCCAGGATCGTCGCCCTGGCGCTGCGGCCGGCGACCGGGAACTGCCGCCGCATCGGCGGCCGCCAGCCGGCATCGGCCATGGCCTTCGCCTGCGCCAGCGCCACGTACAGCAGCTCGTCCTTGTGCGGCACGACGATGTCGGCGTCGAGCAGGTAGCCGAGCTTGCGGCTCTCCAGCGCGCTGGTGCCGACCTTGGCCATCGCGGCAGCGGCGAAGCCTTCGCTCAGGAACTTCAGCAGGTCCTTGTCGGTCGAGGCGGCCGCGTTCTCGGCGGCGCGGCGCGCGATGTAGGTGAGCCCGCCGGCGCCGGGCACCAGGCCCACGCCGACCTCCACGAGGCCGATGTAGCTCTCCATCGCGGCCACGCGGCGCGCGCTGTGGACCGCCAGCTCGCAGCCCCCGCCCAGCGCCAGGCCGCGGATCGCCGAGACCACCGGCACCGCGGCATAGCGCAGCCGCAGCATGGTCTGCTGTAGGAAGCCCTCGGCATCCTCGATCGCGGCCACGCCCACGGCCATGAAGGCCGGCAGCATGGCCTGCAGGTCGGCGCCGGCCGAGAACGGCTCGTCGCCGGACCAGATGACCAGGCCCTGGAAGTCCTGCTCGGCCAGCTCGACGGCGCGCATCAGGCCTTCGGCGACCTCGGGGCTGATGGCGTGCATCTTGGTCTTCAGGCTGGCGATCAGCACCTCGCCGTCCAGCGTCCACAGGCGGATCGAGGCGTCCTCGTGCAGCGTGGTGCCGGCCGTAGAGAACGGCTGCGCGCCGCTGCCCAGCACGCTCTCGGGGAACAGCTGGCGCGCGTGCACGGGCAGGCGGCGCGGCGGCTCGAAGCGGCCGCTCGCCGGGTTGAAGGAACCCTCGGGCGTGTGCACGCCGCCGGCCTCGGCGACGGGGCCCTTGAACACCCACGCGGGCAGCGGCGCGCTGGACAAGGCCTTGCCGGCGTCGATGTCCTCCTGCACCCAGCGGGCGACCTGCAACCAGCCCGCCTCCTGCCACAGCTCGAACGGCCCCTGGCGCATGCCGAAGCCCCAGCGCATGGCCAGGTCCACGTCGCGCGCGGTGTCGGCGATCGCGGCCAGGTGCACGGCCGCGTAGTGGAAGCTGTTGCGCAGCACGGCCCAGAGGAAGCGGCCCTCGGCGCCCTCGGCCTCGCGCAGCAGCTTCAGGCGCTGCGCGGCGGGCTTCTTCAGCATGCGCTCGTAGACGGCGTCGGCCTTGCGGCCGGCGGGCACGTAGTCGCGGCTGGCGAGGTCGAAGCGCAGCACGTCGCGGCCGACCTTCTTGTAGAAGCCGGCCTTGGTCTTCTGGCCCAGGTGGCCGAGCTCCAGCAGCGCCTTCAGCACCGGCGGCGTGCCGAAGCTGGCGTAGAACGGATCGGTCTCGGCGCTGAGCGTGTCCTGCAGCGTCTTGATCACGTGCGCCATGGTGTCCAGGCCCACGACGTCGGCCGTGCGGAAGGTGCCCGAGGAGGCGCGGCCCAGCTTCTTGCCGGTCAGGTCGTCGACCACGTCGTAGGTCAGGCCATGGCGCTCGACCTCGTGCATCGTGGCCAGCATGCCGGCGATGCCGATGCGGTTGGCGATGAAGTTCGGCGTGTCCTTGGCGCGCACCACGCCCTTGCCCAGCGCCGTGGTGACGAAGGTCTCCAGGTCGTCCAGCACCTGCGGCTGCGTCGCCGGCGTGGCGATCAGTTCCACCAGCTGCATGTAGCGCGGCGGGTTGAAGAAGTGGATGCCGCAAAAGCGCGGCGCCACGGCAGCCGGCAGCGCCTGGCCCATCTTGGCGATCGACAGGCCCGAGGTGTTGGACGCCACGATGCCTTGCGGCGCCAGGTGCGGCGCGATCTTCGTGTACAGGTCCAGCTTCCAGTCCATGCGCTCGGCGATGGCCTCGATCACGAGGTCGCAGCCGGCCAGCAGGCCGAGGTGCTCGTCGTAGTTGGCGGGCTGGATCAGCGCGGCGTCGTCGGCCACGGCCAGCGCGGCGGGCTTCATCTTCTTGAGGCCCTCGATCGCGCGCAGCGCGATGCCGCTCTTCGGGCCTTCCTTGGCGGGAAGGTCGAACAGCACGACGGGCACGCGCACGTTGACCAGGTGCGCCGCGATCTGCGCGCCCATGACGCCGGCGCCGAGCACGGCGACCTTGCGGATTGTGAATTTCGACATGTTCGATTCCTTGTCAGGGCTGGCGCAGCCAGGTCTGCGTGCGCCAGAACGGCCCCACCGAGCCGCGTACTTCGAGCTTGCTGCCGCCCTCCACGGGCGTGAGCCGCAGCGTGTAGACCTTGCCGGACTCCGGGTCGAGGATCTTGCCGCCTTCCCAGACGTCCCGGCCTTCGGCCTTGTGCGCGCCGCGGATGATCTCCAGGCCGACCAGCGGCTGGTCCTTGCGCTCGTCGGTGCAGGCGGTGCAGCGCGCCTGCGGGTCGGCGCCGGGGCGCAGCAGCCGCTCGATGCGGCCGCTGAGCTGGCCGTCCTGCTCGAGGATCTGCATCTGCGCCTTGGGCTCGCCGGTCTTGTCGTCCACGCTCTGCCAGCGGCCCACGGGCGTCATCTGCGCCTGCGCGGCGGCGGCCGCGGCGCCGGCCAGCAGCGCGATCGCGAGCGGCTTCATGCCAGCGCCGCCTCGGTGTCCATCAGCGTGCGGCTGCCGGCACGGGCCGTGCGCATCAGGCTGGCGGTCTCGGGGAACAGCCGGGCAAAGTAGAAGCGCGCGGTCTGCAGCTTGGCGGTGTAGAACGGGTCGGCGCTGCCGGCCGCGATCGCGCGCAGCGAGGCCTGGGCCATGCGCGCGAAGCAGTAGCCGAACACCAGGTGGCCGGCCACGCGCAGGTAGTCCACGGCCGCGGCGCCGACCTCGTCGGGGTTCTGCAGGCCCTTGAAGCCGATCTCCATCGTGAACTTGGTGATCTGCTCGCCCAGCACCGCCAGCGGGTTGATGAACTCGGCCATCTTCTCGTTCACGCCTTCTTCCTCGACCAGCGCGGCGACGAGCCGGCCGAACTTCTTCAGCGAGGCGCCGTTGTTCGACAGCACCTTGCGGCCCAGCAGGTCCAGCGCCTGCACGGTGTTCGTGCCCTCGTAGATCATGTTGATGCGGGCGTCGCGCACGTACTGCTCCATGCCCGACTCCTGGATGTAGCCGTGGCCGCCGAACACCTGCTGGCACAGCGTGGTCGCGGCGTAGCCGTTGTCGGTGAGGAAGGCCTTGACGATGGGCGTCAGCAGCGCGACGAGTTCGCCGGACTCCTTGCGTACCGCGGCATCGGGGTGGTGCGCCTCCTTGGCCAGCAGCAGGCTGCAGTACAGCGCCATGGCGCGGCCGCCCTCCGCGTAGGCCTTGGCCGTCAGCAGCATCCTGCGCACGTCGGGGTGCACGATGATGGGGTCGGCCGGCTTGTCCTTGGCCTTGACGCCGGAGAGCGAGCGCATCTGCAGCCGGTCCTTGGCGTAGGCCAGCGCGTTCTGGTAGGCCACCTCGGTCAGCCCCAGCGACTGGTTGCCCACGCCCAGGCGGGCCGAGTTCATCATCACGAACATCGCCGCCAGGCCCTTGTTCGGCTCGCCGACCAGCGTGCCGACGGCGCCTTCCAGCACCATCTGGCAGGTGGCGTTGCCGTGGATCCCCATCTTGTGCTCCAGGCCGGCGCAGAAGATGCCGTTGCGCGGGCCGAGCGTGCCGTCGGCGCCGACCAGGAACTTGGGCACGGCGAACAGGCTGATGCCCTTGCTGCCGGCCGGCGCGCCGGGCAGGCGGGCCAGCACCAGGTGCACGATGTTCTCGGCCATGTCGTGCTCGCCGGCCGAGATGAAGATCTTGGTGCCGGTCAGCGCGTAGCTGCCGTCGGGCTGCGGCTCGGCCCGGGTGCGCAGCATGCCCAGGTCGGTGCCGCAGTGCGGCTCGGTCAGGCACATGGTGCCGGTCCATTCGCCGCTGGTCAGCTTGGGCAGGTACATGCGCTTCTGCGCGTCCGTGCCGTGCACGTGCAGCGCCGCGTGCGCGCCGTGCGACAGGCCCGGGTACATGGTCCAGGCCTGGTTGGCCGCGTTCATCATCTCGTACATGCACTGGGTCAGCACCGCGGGCAGGCCCTGGCCGCCGAAGTCCGTGTCGATCGACAGCGCGGGCCAGCCGCCTTCGACGTACTTGGCGTAGGCCTCCTTGAAGCCGTCGGGCGTCTTGACCTCGTGCGTGGCCGGGTCTAGCGTGCAGCCCTGGCGGTCGCCGACCTGGTTCAGCGGCTGCAGCACCTCGGCGGCGAACTTACCGCCCTCCTCGAGCACGGCGTTCACGGTGTCGGCATCGACCTCGGCGTAGGCCGGGATGGCGGCGAACTCGTCGGTGACGCGCAGCACTTCGTGCAGCACGAACTGCATGTCGCGCAGGGGCGGCGTGTAGGTTGGCATGGGCTTACTCCTTGGGTCGGGACGGGTGGTGGCGGTGGGAAGCCTGCGCGCGCGGGCGCGCGGCGGGGGGCGAAGGGGCCGCGGGCGCGGCGATGGTGGTGGCGCGGTAGCGCGCCAGGATGTGCTCGAAGCCGGCCTCGGCACGGTGGAGGGAGCCGGGGCGGTGCAGGAAGCGCTCCTCGTAGTGCAGCGCCAGGATCAGGCCATGGATCTCGAAGGCCATCTGCCGCGCGTCGGCGTCCGGGCGCAGTTCGCCGGTCTCCTGGGCCAGCGCGACGGCGCGGTCCAGGGCGGCCAGCCAGGCCTTGACCGAGCCGACCAGCGCATCGCGCACCGGGCCCGGCCGGTCGTCGAACTCGGCCGCGCCGCTGATGAAGATGCAGCCGGACTGCAGCTCCACGGCCACGCGCTTCATCCAGTTGGCGAACAACGCGCGCAGCCGCTGCAGGCCGCGCGGCACCTGCAGCGCGGGATGGAACACCTCGTCCTCGAAGCGGTGGCCGTACTCGCGCACGACGGCGATCTGCAATTCCTCGCGCGAGCCAAAATGCGCGAACACGCCGGACTTGCTCATCCCGGTCAGCTCGGCGACGGCACCGATGGACAAGCCCTCCAGGCCGATCTGCGAGGCCAGCCCCAGCGCCGCGTCGACGATGGCGGCCTTGGTCTGGCGGCCTTTGGGCAGCGTCCCGCCGGCCCGCCGGACAACGGGTCCGGGATCGGCGGCGGAACGCTTGGGCGGGCGGGGCATGGCAGCTCAATAGAACGAACGATCGTACTATTTTCCAGTAAAAAAAGCCGCGCGCAAGAGGGCACGAAGCTTTTTTCACCATGGCGGCCGATCCGGAGGATCGAACCGGCCGCTGCCAGACCGCCGCGTCCCGTGCGGACGCGATCAGCGATCAGAAAGGAAGGAGCACTGCCGGATGGCCGGCGGTACGGGGCCGGTCAGGCCAGCGGGCCCTGGCGGCGGCTGCGCTGCCATTCGTCATGCACGCGCCACAGCCGCGCCCGTTCGCGCCGCCTGGCCTTGCGCCATTGCACATACCCCACCCCGACGGCCGTCCCGAGACCGCCCAGTCCCAGCACCAACACCAGCAACCACATCGACGTACGACTCCCATCGCGACCACCGGTGTCGCACACCGGCAACCGTTTCATGATCGCACCACGCGGCCGCACCGCCGCGTCCACGGCGCGGAGGCCCCAGCCCGGAAAGGCCTTATCAGCGCTGCGGGCTTCAGGGACGGTTCAGGCGGCATGGAGGGCGCCCAGCACGCGCTCGCCGCGCGCGCCCGTCACGCTGGCCAGGCTGCCGGGCAGGCCCTGCAGGCGCCGCCATGCCAGCCAGGCGAACGCGGCGGCCTCGACCTGCTGCGGCGGCAGGCCCAGCGCCGCGGACGACTCCACGCGCAGCGCCGGCAGGCCGGCCTGCAGCCGGCGCATCAGGTCGCCGTTCAGCGCGCCGCCGCCGCAGACCACCAGCCGCGCCGCGCCAGGCGCATGCCGGCGCACGTCGTCCACGCACACGCCGGCCGTCAGCGCGGCCAGCGTGGCCTGCACGTCGGCCGGCGCCAGGCCGGGAAAGCCGGCCAGGTGCCGGTCCAGCCAGCCGGCATGGAACAGGTCGCGGCCGGTGCTCTTGGGCGGCGGCAGCACGAAGTACGGCTCGGCCCGCAGCGCCGCCAGCAGCGGCGCCTGCACCCGGCCGCCGGCCGCCCAAGCGCCGTCGGCGTCATAGGGCTGGCCGCGGTGGCGCTGGCACCACAGGTCCAGCAGCGCATTGCCGGGCCCGCAGTCGAAGCCGAGCACGGCCGCCGGGCTGCCGTCCGGCGGCAGCACGCTGAGATTGGAGATGCCGCCCAGGTTCAGCACCGCCAGCGTGGCGTCCGGCTGGCCGAACTGGGCCCGGTGGAACGGCGGCACCAGCGGCGCCCCCTGGCCACCGGCCGCCAGGTCGCGGCTGCGCAGGTCGGCGACGACGGGAATGCCGGCCAGTTCGGCCAGCAGCGGGGCATTCAGCAGCTGCACGGTGTAGCCGACGCCGTCCACCGCCAGCGGCTGGTGCCGCACGGTCTGCCCGTGGGCGCCGAGCGCGGCCACCGCGCCGGGCCCCAGCCCGGCATCCTGCAGCAGCTGGTGCACGACCTGCGCGTAGGCGCGCGCCACGCCGTTGGCCGCCAGCGCGGCACGGTGCAGTTCGTCGGGTCCGGGCGTGTTGAGCGCCAGCAGTTCGGCGCGGAGGGCCGGCTCGAACGGCCGGCTCGCATGGTGGTGCACGGTGAGGCGGCCATCGCCCTCGACGAGGGCCAGCACGCCGTCCACGCCGTCGAGCGACGTGCCCGACATCAGGCCGATCAACCGCTCGGCCACCGGGGCGGCCCTACTGGGCGCTGGCCTGCTGGATGCCGCTGGCGAAGGCCAGCTGCTGCCGCATCACGGCGGCCTGGCGCTCGAACGCGGCCCGGGCGGCTTCCGACACGGCGCCGGCCCCGGACTGCCCGGCGATCGTCGCCGGATCCTGGTGCTCGCCGTTCACGCGGAATTCGAAGTGCAGGTGCGGGCCGGTCGCCCAGCCCGTCATGCCGACGGCGCCGATGCGCTCGCCCTGCTCCACCGGCTCGCCCTGCTTCACGGAGATCTGCGACAGGTGGGCGTAGACCGTGACCATGTCGTCGCGGTGCTTCACGTAGACCACGTTGCCGAAGCCGTTCTGCGCGCCGGCGAACTCGACCACGCCGTCGCCGACCGTGCGCACCGGCGTGCCGATCGGCGCCGCGTAGTCCACGCCCAGATGCTGGCGCCATTGCTTCAGCACCGGATGGAAACGGCTCGCGAACCCGCTGGTCACGCGCGAGAACTCCATCGGCGAGCTCAGGAACGCCTGCCGCAGGCTGTGCCCGTCCAGCGCGAAGTAGCCGCCCTTCTTGCCCGGCTCCTGGAACCACATGGCCTGGTGGACCTTGCCGCCGCTCTCGAACTCGGCGCTCAGCACGCGGCCGGCGCGCAGCACCTCGCCGTCGGCTTCCAGCGTCTCGTAGACGACCGAGAAGCGGTCGCCCCGGCGCAGCCTGGTATGGAAGTCGATGTCGCCGGAGAACATCTCGGCGAGCTGCGAGGCCACGGTGTCGGGCAGGCCGGCATCGTCGGTGGCGGCGAACAGCGTGGTGCGGATCACGCCGCTGGCCAGCTGGCTGCCGGCCACCAGCGGCGCCTGCTCGATGCGCGCGCTGAAGCCCTTGTCGCCGCGCTCGACCACCAGGCGCTGGAACTGCGTGGCGTCGGCGCTGGCGATCCAGCGCATGCTCAAGCGATGCAGGCTCTGGTCGTCGCCGGCCTCGGCCGTGACCAGCCGGCCGGCCTTGCCCAGCAGCGCCTGGCGCGCACGCGCGTCGCGGCCGAGGTAGGCCACGGCGGCCGGGTCGGCGATGCCGAGCCGGTCCAGCAGCGAGCGCACGGTGTCGCTGGAGCGCGTGGTCTCGCTGCGGTACAGGTTGAAGCGGAAGACGTCGAGCGCCTCGGCCTGGGCGGCCAGCGGCGCCTGGGGCAGGACGGTCTGCGTCAGCTCGCGCACCGGCATGTCGGCCACGTCCGGCCCGAGCGAGGCCACGGCGAACGCGCCGCCGCCGCCACACAGCAGGACGGCCGCCAGCACGGCGGACAGGCGACGGGGATGGCGCCTGAGCGCCGCCAACAATGCAACGGAAACGGTAGCCAGACCGTTGTTCAAACCTTGTCCCCTGATCGACGGAAATGGAAGACGGCGAATCCGCAAGCACGGATTGCATGGAAGCGGGATCTCGTCCTGCAGCGGAACCTAAAATCGCAACAAAACCGTTAAATTATAACGACGTGCTCTCCGCGCAACAAATGGAAAACCCTCATGGACCAGAACGTGGACACCGCTGCAGTGTCTTCCTTGACTGACGGTGTACGGCAGGCGCTGGCCGTCACGCTGCGCGGCTGCGACGAACTGATCCCCCAGGACGACTGGATCCGCAAGCTGCAGAAATCCGAGGCCAGCGGCCAGCCGCTGCGCATCAAGCTGGGCCTGGACCCGACCGCGCCGGACATCCACATCGGCCACACCGTGGTGCTGAACAAGATGCGCCAGCTGCAGGACCTGGGCCACCAGGTGATCTTCCTGATCGGCGACTTCACGACCACCATCGGCGATCCTTCGGGCCGCAACAGCACGCGCCCGCCCCTGACGCGCGAGCAGATCGAGGCGAACGCCCGTACCTACTACCAGCAGGCCAGCCTGGTGCTGGACCCGGCCCGCACCGAGATCCGCTACAACAGCGAGTGGAGCGACGCGCTGGGCACGCGCGGGCTGATCCAGCTGGCCGCCAAGTACACCGTGGCGCGCATGATGGAGCGCAACGACTTCCACGCCCGCTTCACCGCCGGCACGCCGATCAGCGTGCACGAGTTCCTGTACCCGCTGATGCAGGGCTACGACTCGGTGGCCCTGAAGGCCGACCTGGAGCTGGGCGGCACCGACCAGAAGTTCAACCTGCTGATGGGCCGCCACCTGCAGGCCGAATACGGCCAGGAGCCGCAGTGCATCCTGACCATGCCGCTGCTCGAAGGGCTGGACGGCGTGGACAAGATGTCCAAGAGCAAGAACAACTACATCGGCATCACCGAGCCGGCCAACACCATGTTCGCCAAGGTGCTGTCGATCAGCGACGCGCTGATGTGGCGCTGGTACGTGCTGCTGTCGTTCAGGAGCGAGGCCGAGATCGCCGCGCTGAAGGCCGAGGTGGACGCCGGCCGCAACCCCAAGGACGCCAAGGTGCTGCTCGCCAAGGAGATCACCGCGCGCTTCCACAGCGCGCAGGCGGCCGAGGCGGCCGAGCAGGACTTCGTGAACCGCAGCCGCGGCGGCGTGCCGGACGAGATCCCCGAGCTGCAGCTGCCGCTGGGCGAGGGCGGCGCACCGATGGGCATCGCCGCGCTGCTGAAGGCCGCCGGCCTGGCCGCCTCCAGCGGCGAGGGCAACCGCCTGATCGACGGCGGCGGCGTGCGCGTGGACTCCGGCGTGGTCAGCGACAAGGGCCTGAAGCTCGGCGCCGGCACCTACGTGCTGCAGGTCGGCAAGCGCAAGTTTGCGCGCGTCACGCTGGGCTGAACCGCGCCGCGCGCCCGCGCGCTCCGACATGGCTGCGCCCGGGCCAGCGCCGGAAGCGGGCGCAGCGTGTCCTGGCCGCCGGCCAGGCCTTCACTTCAGCAGGTCCTGCACCTTGGCGATGGCCGCGACGGCGCATTGCTCGTCCAGGTGCCCGCCCGGCGCACCGCCGACGCCGACCGCGCCGATGGTCTCGCTGCCGACCTTGATCGGCACGCCGCCGCCCAGCAGCAGGAAGCCCGGCAGATGGACCAGGTTGGCAGCACCGGGGTTCTTCTGCGCGCCTTCCATCATGGCCTGGGTCGCGTTCCTGGCCGAGGCCGAGGTCCAGGCCTTGCGTTCGCTGGAGGCCAGCGTGTGCGGGCCGGCGCCGTCGGCGCGCTGCACGGCGCGCACCACGCCAGCCTGGTCGACCACGGTGGCGGCGACGGCGTAGCCGTTGGCGGCGCAGGCGGCCACGGCGCCGGCGGCGACCTGGTTGGCCAGCTCCAGCGAGATGCTGCGTTCGGTGCGCACGGCCTGGGCGGAGGCGCCCTGGGCGGCGAAGACCAGCAGGCTGGCGGCGAGAAGTGTTCTTGTGGCGTGCATGGGAAGATCTCCAGGGAAAGAGCCGCCACTGTAGGAATGGCGCCGCCGCGCCGCCATGCGGGCGGCTACGCCCGCACCTGCGTAGAACTACGGAGCGGCCTCGCCGTCGGCCAGCGCCGCATAGCGCCGGATCAGCTGGGCCAGCGACTCGGCTTGCAGCTTGTCGAACAGATGGGCGCGGTGCGTCTCCACCGTGCGCGGCGACAGCGCCAGCGCGCGGCCGATCTCCTTGTTCGTGAGGCCCTCGACGATCAGGCCCAGCACCTCGCGCTCGCGCGGCGAGAGCTGGGCATAGCGTTCGCGCGCCGCGCGGTCGGCCTGCAGGCGCTCGCGCGAGCGCACGTGCTGGCGCACGGCGTTCTGCAAGGCCTCGATCAGCAGGTCCTCGTCGACCGGTTTTTCCAGGAACTCGGCCGCGCCGGACTTGAACGCGCGCCGGCACAGCTCCACCGTGCCGTGGCCGGTCAGCATGATCACCGGCTGGTCCACGCCCTCGGCCGCCAGGCGCTGCAGCACCGCCAGGCCGCTGGTGCCGGGCATGCGCATGTCCAGCACGATGGCGCCGATGGCCGCGCGCTCGAAGCGCGCGAGGAAGTCCTCGGGCGCGGCCCAGGCCTGCACGCGCAGGCCGATGGTGCCGATCAGCAGCGACAAGGCCGCGCGCACGGCCGCGTCGTCGTCGATCAGGTGGACCAGCGGCGTGCTGGGGCCGGGCGCCGTCATGCCGCGGCGCCTTCGGCCAGCGGCAGGCGCAGCCGGAACATGCCGCCGCGCAGCGTCGCGTTGGCTGCGCTGAGGCTGCCGCCCATGCCCTGGGCCAGGCTCTCGCACAGGCTCAGCCCCAGGCCCAGCCCGCCCGCGCGCGTACTGAAGAAGGGCTCGAACACATGGGGCAGCACCTCGGGCGCCAGGCCCGGCCCGCTGTCCTGCACGGCCAGCACGCCCTCGGCCTGCTCGCGCGCGAGCGTCAGCGCGAGCCGGCGCTCCTCAAGCGGCACCTGCTCCAGCGCCTGCAAGGCGTTGAGCAGCAGGTTGTGCACGATCTGCTCCAGCGCGACCGGATCGGCGCGCACCTGCACATCGGTGGCGCCGTCCAGCTGCAGCACCACGGCACGGCGTTGCAATTCGGGCTCCAGCAGGTCCAGCGCCTTGCGCACCGCGGCCGGCAGGTCCACCGCCTGCAAGGCCGCCCCGGGCCCGGGCCGCTCGACCGCGCGCCGCAGCCGGCCCACGACCTCGGACGCGCGGCGCGCCTGGGCCACGGCCTGGTCCATGGCGGCGCGCGCGGTGGCGATCTCGGGCGGGTCCTCGGCCACGAGCCGGCGCGCGGCCTGGGTACTGGCCAGCAGGGCCGTGAGCGGCTGGTTCAGTTCGTGCGCCATGCCGGCCGCGAGTTCACCGAGCGCGTTGAGGCGGCCGACCTGGCCCAGGCGCAGCAGCGCCTCGGCGCGGCGCCGCGCGTCCGCCTGCCGGCGCAGCCAGCGCGCCGTGGCCAGCGCAGCGGCCACGGCGGCCGACAGCGCCAGCATGCGGCCCCAGGGCAGCTCGGACCAGCCCACGGTGCGCGTGGCCACCAGCGCGAAGGGCTGGCTGGGCGCGGCCAGCGTCTTGCGGAAGGCATAGGACCAGCCGTGCGCGACGGCGCGCCCCGCCTGCACGGGCAGGCGCTGCTCGCCCAGCACCAGGGCCACGGCCACCGGGCTGCGTTCGCGCGCCATCGGCCATTCGTCCCAGGGCACCATGCTGGCCACGTCGATCTGCAAGGCATAGGAGGCCGGCTGGGCCGCCTGCACGAGCCGATAGCGGCCCCGGGCCACGTCGAGGTCCGCCAGCGCGGGCTGGCGTGTCGTGCGCGAACGCGCCTCGGCCTCGCGCAACGCGGCCCCGGGCCAGGGCGCCTCGGCGTCGCTGCGGCGGATCGAAAGGATCTGCGAATACACCGAGGGCAGCCGTGCGAGCGCCGCATCGCCGGGCTGCAGCAGCGCCAGCATGGCCAGCACCGCGTCGTGGGCGACCACGCGCTGGCTCAGCAGCCGGTGCGCGATGCGCGCGTCGGTCTCGAACGCGGCCTGCTCGCGCTGCAGCGCCTGCTGCGCGAGCACCAAGCCGCCGGCCAGGCTCAGCAGAGCCCAGGCCAGCCACCATCCCCAGGAACGCGGCAGCGAGCGCATGCCGCGATTGTGGGTCAGCCGCCGAACACCATCGCGCGGTGCATGGCCGCACCGGCCAGCACGCCCTGGGCGGCGGCCTGCGTGGCGTTGCTCCAGGCCATCGCCGCGTCGCCGGCCGCGAACACACCCGGCACCGTGGTCTGGCCATCCTCCACGCGGATGAAGGGGCCGGCCGGCGACGCATCGAAGGCGCAGCCCAGTTGCCCGGCCAGCGGGCTGGCCATGGCCACCGTGGGCGCGATGAACAGGCCGCGCAGCGGCACCACGCGGCCCGCGAGCCGCACGCCGGCCAGCGCCGTGCCCTCGCCTTCCAGCGCCTGCACGGGGCCGGGCTCGACCGCGATGCCGAGCGCCGCCAGCTGGGCACGCTCGGCGTCGCCGATCGCATGGCCGTCCAGGAACAGCGTGGTCGGTCCCCATTCGGCGACCAGCTGGGCCTGGTGCAGCGACAGCGGCATGCGGTAGAGCACGCCCAGCGGCTGGCGGTCGAACTCGTAGCCGTGGCAATAGGGACAGTGGGCGACGCTGAGGCCCCAGCGTTCGGCCAGGCCCGGCAGCCCGGGCAGCAGGTCGCGCACGCCCGTGGCCAGCAGCAGCCGACGGCCCGCGAGGCGCTCGCCGTCGTCCAGCGTCAGCGCGAAGCCCTCGCCCTGCGGTGCCGCCGCAACGGCCTGGGCCGCCACGAAGCGCACCGTCGGGTAGGCCAGCAGTTGCTGGCGCGCCTGCGCGATGAGCGCCAGCGGCGCGCGGCCGTCGTGGCCGAAGAAGCCGTGCGAAGCGCTCGCGCAGCGGTTGCGCGGCGCACCCGCGTCCACCACGCAGATCCGGCGCCGCGCCCGCGCCAACTGCAAGGCCGCCGAGATGCCGGCGAAGCTGCCGCCGACGACGATGGCATCAATGTCCATGTCCGATCTCCTCTGAAAAACCATGGGATGGCCGGCCGCTGGCCCGCATGCGGCGGTGGAAGTCGGCCGACAGCTGCGCCAGCGTGACGTCGCCCAGGCGCGCCAGCAGCAGCGCCTCGGCCTGCTGGTAGGCGCCCTGCAGGGCGGTGTTGACGGCCTGCTCGACGAGGCACTCCGGGTTGTCGCTGCGGTGGCCCACGGCCAGCAGCGCCGGCGCGCCCACGGCCTCGTGGATGTCGCGCAGCGTGATGCGCTCCAACGGGCAGCAGAGCATCCAGCCGCCGCCATGGCCCTTGGCCGAGGCGACGAAGCCGGCCTCGCGCAGGCCGGCCATCAGCCGGCGCACCACCACCGGGTTGGTGGACATGGCGCGCGCCAGGGTTTCCGAGGTGGCCGGCCCCGGCATCTCGGCCATGTGCAACAGGGCGTGCAGCACGCCCGACAACCGGCTGTCCTTGTTCATGCAACATTATGAGTTGCATGAAAGGAAGAATGCCGGCCGGCGGCGCGATGCCCCCGTCCGGCGCAGGGCCGGAGGTTCAGCGGCGGGTGGCCACGACCCTGTCCGCCACCTCGCGCGGCGCCTGCGCGTAGTGCCGGAACTCCATGCTGTAGGTGGCGCGGCCCTGGGTCAGCGAGCGCAGCGTGGTCGAGTAGCCGAACATCTCGGCCAGCGGCACCTCGGCGCGCACCAGCTTGCCGCTGCCGCCCGGCATGTCCTCCATGCCCTGCACCATGCCGCGGCGCTGCGACAGGTCGCCCATCACGTGGCCCATGAACTCCTCCGGCGTCTCCACCTCCACGGCCATCATGGGCTCCAGCAGCACCGGCCCGGCGCGGCGCAGGCCCTCGCGCAGCGCCAGGCTGCCGGCCATGCGGAAGGCGTTCTCGTTCGAGTCCACCTCGTGGTAGGAGCCGAAGGTCAGCGTGACCTGCACGTCCACCACCGGAAAGCCGGCCAGCACGCCGGCCTTGAGCGCCTCCTGCACGCCGCGGTCCACGGCCGGGATGAACTCGCGCGGCACCACGCCGCCCTTGATCGCGTCGACGAAGCGGTAGCCGCCGCCCTCGGGCAGCGGCTCGACCTTCAGCACCACGTGGCCGTACTGACCCTTGCCGCCGGACTGCTTGACGAAGCGGCCCTCCACCTCCCCGGCCGCCGTGCGGATGGTCTCGCGGTAGGCCACCTGGGGCTTGCCCACGCGGGCCGCCACGCCGAACTCGCGCAGCATGCGGTCCACCAGGATCTCCAGGTGCAGCTCGCCCATGCCGGCGATGATGGTCTGGCCCGACTCCTCGTCGGTGCGCACGCGGAAGGACGGGTCCTCCTGCGCGAGCCGCGCCAGCGCGATGCCCATCTTCTCTTGGTCGGCCTGGGTCCTGGGCTCCACCGCCTGCGCGATCACCGGCTCGGGGAAGGCCATGCGCTCGAGCAGCACCACGTGCGCCGGGTCGCTGAGCGTGTCGCCGGTCGTCACCTCCTTCAGGCCGACCGCCGCGGCGATGTCGCCGGCGTGGACCGCCTCGATCTCCTGCCGCGCGTTCGCATGCATCTGCACCAGGCGGCCGATGCGCTCGCGCCGGCCCTTGCCCGGGTTGTAGACCTGCTCGCCCGACGTCACCACGCCCGAGTACACGCGGAAGAACACCAGCTGGCCGACGAAGGGGTCGGTCATGATCTTGAACGCGAGCGCCGCGAACGGCTCGGCGTCCGAGGGGTGGCGCTCGACGGTCCTGTCGGGGTCGTGCTCGTCGTGCCCGACGATGGCCGGCACGTCCAGCGGCGACGGCAGGTAGTCCACCACCGCGTCCAGCAGCGCCTGCACGCCCTTGTTCTTGAACGCGCTGCCGGCCAGCATCGGCACGATCTCGCCGGCGATGGTGCGCTGGCGCAGGGCGGCCTTGATCTCCTCCTCGCTCAGGGACTGGCCGGTCAAGTACTTGTCGAGCAAGGCTTCGCTGGCCTCGGCCGCGGCCTCGACCAGCTTCTCGCGCCATTCGCGGGCGGTCTCCACCAGCGCGGCCGGGATGTCGGCATAGGAAAAGCGCACGCCCTGGCTGGCCTCGTCCCAGACGATGGCCTGCATCTTCACCAGGTCGACCACGCCCTGGAAATGGTCCTCCGCGCCCACCGGGATCTGCACCGGCACGGCGTTGCCCTTCAGCCGCTCGCCGATCTGGCGCTGCACGCGCAGGAAATCCGCGCCCACGCGGTCCATCTTGTTGACGAAGGCGATGCGCGGCACCCGGTACTTGTTGGCCTGGCGCCAGACCGTCTCGCTCTGCGGCTGCACGCCGCCGACGGCGTCGTAGACCATCACGGCGCCGTCGAGCACGCGCATGCTGCGCTCGACCTCGATCGTGAAGTCCACGTGGCCGGGCGTGTCGATGATGTTGATGCGGTGCTCGGTGCCGGTGCCGGCCATGCCCTTCCAGAAGGCGGTGGTGGCGGCCGAGGTGATGGTGATGCCGCGCTCCTGCTCCTGCGCCATCCAGTCCATGGTGGCGGCGCCGTCGTGCACCTCGCCCAGCTTGTGGTTCACGCCGGTGTAGAACAGGATGCGCTCGGTGGTCGTGGTCTTGCCGGCATCGATGTGGGCGCTGATGCCGATGTTGCGCACGTTCTGGATGGGGGTCTTGCGGGACATGATGGATGGCTCACTGGCAACGGAGCCGGTCCACGCGCAAGGAAAGGAAGGCGGCCGGCCCCGGGAACAGGGGCGAGCCGCGCACGCACGGCTCAGGTCGGTGGGAAAGCGGGGGCGTGCCGGTACATCGGAATCTCCATGCGGATCGAGAGCCGCAGCTTAGACCAAACCGGCGGACGGCGCGCGGCAGCGCAGCCGCCCGGCCGGCGCATGCACCGCATCGAGGCGCCACGCCCAATGTCAGGGCATTCCACGGTACGAAAAATCCATTGCGGTGCATTCATGCACGAGAATGGCGCCCCTTTCGCGTCATTCCTTTTCGACATCAGCTCATGCAATACACCGATTGCCACGCCTTCATGGCCCATGTCGCCCAGCGCAACCCCGGGCAGCCCGAGTACATCCAGGCCGTCACCGAGGTCATGGAGAGCCTGTGGCCCTTCATCGCCGAGCACCCGCGCTATGCCGAGCAGAGCCTGCTGGACCGGCTGGTGGAGCCCGAGCGCATCGTGGTGTTCCGCGTCTCCTGGCTGGACGACCACGGGCAGATCCAGGTCAACCGCGGCTACCGCATCCAGCACAGCCTGGCGATCGGGCCGTACAAGGGCGGGCTGCGCTTCCACCCCTTGGTCAACCTGTCGATCCTGAAGTTCCTGGCGTTCGAGCAGACCTTCAAGAACGCGCTGACCACGCTGCCGATGGGCGGCGCCAAGGGCGGCTCGGACTTCGACCCCAAGGGCAAGAGCCCGGCCGAGGTGATGCGCTTCTGCCAGGCCTTCGCCAGCGAGCTGTTCCGCCACGTGGGCGCGGACACCGACGTGCCGGCCGGCGACATCGGCGTGGGCGGGCGCGAGGTGGGCTTCATCGCCGGCATGGTCAAGAAGCTGACCAACCGCGCCGACTGCGTGTTCACCGGCAAGGGCCTGGCCTTCGGCGGCTCGCTGATCCGGCCCGAGGCCACCGGCTACGGCACGGTCTACTTCGCGCAGGAGATGCTGGCGCGCGCCGGCCGCTCGTTCGACGGGCTGCGCGTGGCGGTCTCCGGCGCCGGCAACGTGGCGCAGTACGCGATCGAGAAGGCCATGGCGCTGGGCGCCAAGGTCGTGACCGTGTCCGACTCCAGCGGCACCGTGGTCGACGAGGACGGCTTCACGCCCGAGAAGCTGGCCGAGCTGATGGAGGTCAAGAACCACCTGTACGGCCGCGTGGAGGACTACGCCCGCCGCGCCGGCGGCCGCTTCGTGGCCGGCGCCACGCCCTGGGGCGTGAAGGTCGACGTGGCGCTGCCCTGCGCCACGCAGAACGAGCTGAGCGGCGAGGACGCGCGCCGCCTGGCCGACAACGGCGTGGTCTGCGTGGCCGAGGGCGCCAACATGCCCTCCACGCTGGAGGCGGTACAGGTGTTCGAGCAGCGCGGCGTGCTGTTCGCCCCGGGCAAGGCCAGCAACGCCGGCGGCGTTGCCACCTCGGGCCTGGAGATGAGCCAGAACGCGATGCGCCTGAGCTGGCCGCGCGAGGAAGTGGACGCGCGGCTGCTGGAGATCATGCGCAGCATCCACGCCGCCTGCGTGCGCCATGGCACGCGGCCGGACGGCAGCGTCAGCTACGTGGACGGCGCCAACATCGCCGGCTTCGTCAAGGTCGCCGACGCGATGCTGGCGCAGGGCGTGCTGTAACAGCGCGGCCGGCCCGGCCCGCGCCCGCCGCGGCTAGCGCGGCAGCGTGATCTCGACCACCAGCCCGCCGCCCGGGCGGTTGGCGAGCCGGATGTCGCCGCCGTGGCGCTGCGCCACGCGCTGCGCGATGGACAGGCCGAGCCCGGCGCCGGCATGGCCGCCGGCGCGGGCCGGATCGGCCTGGAAGAACGCGGTGAACACCTGGCCCAGCAGCTCGGGGGCGATGCCCGGCCCCCGGTCGCGCACCGCGATCCGGACCTGCGCCGCATCGGCCTGCAGCGACACGTCGACGCGCCCACCGGGCGGCGTGAACCGCAGGGCGTTGCGGACCACGTTCTCCAGCATGCTCGACAGCTCGGCCGCGACGCCCTGCAGCGGCACGGCCGCGGGCGGCGCCTGCCAGGCCACGGCCTTGCCGGTGGCCTCGGCCTCGTAGGCCACGTCGGCCAGCGTGTCGCCCACCAGCGCCGCCAGGTCCAGCGGCTGCCCGCGGACCGGCTGCGGATCGCGCAGGCGCGCGAGCCGCAGCACCTGCCCGGTCAGGCCTTCCAGGCGGTCGCACTCGCGCTCGATCCGGTCGAGCTGGGCGGCCGGGCCCTGGCGGTCCCGGCGCGCCAGCTCCAGCGCGAGCCGCAGCCGCGCCAGCGGCGAGCGCAGCTCGTGCGAGACGTCGCGCAGCAGCCGCTCCTGCGCCGACACCAGCTCCTGCAGCCGCTGCGCCGTGGCGTTGAAGTCCGCGGCCAGCGCGCCCAGCTCGTCGCGCCGGCCGGCCAGCGCCGGGCCCAGCCGCGCGTCGAGCGCGCCGCCGGCCAGCCCGCGCAGCCCGTGCTGCACCGCCAGCAGCGGGCGCGTGATGTGCCGCGCGACCACCCAGCAGATCGCGCCGCTGACCAGCACCGCGCACAGGAACAGCAGGACCAGCACGTAGGGCACGCCCAGCACCTCGTAGGCCGAGGAATCGAACGGCAGGAACAGCGCGAAATGGACCGCGCCGCCCGCGCTCTCCACCGCCGGCACGTTCCACCAGGAATCGGGCACCGGCACGGGCGCGCGCCGGTGCGCGGACGCCGCGCCGGGCAAGGCCTCGGTGCGCAGGGCCTGCCACTGGGCGACCGTCTGCGCGAGGTTCAGGCCGGCCCAGTCCCGCAGCCGCACCGGCAGGCGCCGGCCCAGCAGCTCGCGGCCCTGCGGGTCCACCAAGAACACGCGCAGCGTCGGGTAGCGCGCCTCGGTCCGCCGGACCCAGCGCTGCAGCGCATCGGTGCCGTCGCGCCCGGCCGCGCGCGCCTCCTGCGTCAGCCGGGCCGAGCTGACGCCGTCCAGCGCATGCAGCCGGGCCGAGGTGACGGCCAGCGTGACGCCGACGCCGATCACCAGGATCAGCACCAGGCCCGCCCAGAACGACAGGAAGATGCGGCGGAACAAGGCTGGCTCAGGCCATCGCCGGCGCGTGCGCGGACGCCACCGGGCGCGCGTGCAGCACGTAGCCCACGCCGCGCGCGCTGCGCAGCACCGGCAGGTCGGCCCGGCGGCCGTCCAGCCGCAGCTTGCGCCGCAGGTTGCTAACGTGCGTGTCCAGGCTGCGGTCGGTCGGCAGCAGCACGCGGCCCAGCCCCCAGCGCGTCAGCTGCGCGCGCGAGACCGGGCGGTTCGGCGCGCGCATCAGCGCCTCCAGGATGCGGGCCTCGGCCGCGGTCAGCGCCACCGGCGTGCCGGCGACGGCGGCCAGCGCCCGGGACGGATCGAGCTGCAGCGCATCCAGCCGCAGGCCCGGCGCCGGCGCGTCCGCCGCGGCGGGCGCGGCCCGGCTGCGGCGCAGCATGGCGAACAGGCGCGCCCGCAGCTCGCGCGGGTTGAACGGCTTGGACAGGTAGTCGTCCGCGCCGGCCTCCAGGCCCATGATCCGGTCGTCGTCCGAGCCGCGGGCGCTCAGCATCAGCACCGGCGTCGGGCGCCGCCGCTCGCGCAGCCCGCGCAGCACGGCGTAGCCGTCCAGCCGGGGCAGCATGAGGTCCAGCAGCACCAGGTCGAAGGCCTCGCGGGCCAGCCGGTCGGCCGCCTCGGCGCCGTCGTGCACGCACTCCACCTGCACCGGCTCGGGCTCCAGGAACTCCTGCAGCATCCGGCACAGCTCCAGGTCGTCGTCGACCAGCAGCACCCGCGGGATCGGGCCGCCAGCGGCGCCCGCACTCCACCCGGCAGCCGCGCACAGGCCGAACGGCTCCGGAGTTTGCAAAGAATTCATAAGAAACATCAACGACTTGTTTCAGCTTCCTATTATCCATATTGAGAATAACTCCCATTTGCCCTGCATTCGCGCCGGGCCCAACGTTCCATCGAGGTATCCGTGAGTTCCCGACATGCCGTCTCCGGCAAGGCGCTGGCGCCTTGCCTATTCACCCTTTTCCTGACCCAGGCCCATGCGCAGGGCCAGCCGGCCGCGGCCAGCCCCGACACGGCGCTGCAGACCGTGGTGGTCACCGCCTCCGGCACGGCGGTGGACATCCAGGAAGCGCCGGCCAGCATCAGCGTCATCACGCGCGAGGACATCGAGCGCAAGCCGGTGACCAGCCTCGGCGAGCTGCTGTCCACGGTGCCGGGCGTGACGGGCGGCATCTCCGGCACCGGCGCGCAGTCCAAGATCAAGCTGCGCGGCCTGCCCGAGAAGTACACGCTGATCCTGGTCGACGGCAAGCGCCAGGGCAGCTCGGCCGGCCTGAACTACCGCGACGACCTGGGCCAGCAGGACCTGGACTGGATCTCCCCGGACATGATCGAGCGCATCGAGGTGGTGCGTGGCCCGATGTCCTCGCTGTACGGCTCGGACGCCATGGGCGGCGTGATCAACATCATCACGCGCAAGATCGGCACGCGCTGGGGCGGCTCGGTCACGGCCAACTACTCGCGCCCGGACGACGCCGAGCGCGGCGACCGCCGGCAGGTCGGCTTCAACGTCAGCGGCCCGCTGGCCGAGAAGTTCGGCCTGCGCCTGGGCGGCAACTACACGCTGCGCGAGGCCGACGAAGGCAACGGCGGCTTCCCCGGCACCTATTTGTCCACCGGCGGCTCGCGCAACCAGAACCTCAGCGCGCAGCTGGCCTGGCAGCTCACGCCAGACCAGGTCGTCACGCTGGACGCGAGCCAGGGCACGCAGCGCGCGCTGGCCTCCCACGCGCAGGGCCCGAACGGACGGCCCGTCGTCTCGGCCTGGGGCCTGTCCAAGCTGGAGCACACGCACTTCGGACTCGGCCACGAGGGCCGCTTCGGCGATTGGCGCTCCACGCTCAACCTGGTGCGCCACGAATACGAGAACAAGGGCACGGCGCTGGGCAGCAACTCCGGCGAGACCACGCTGGACGGCCGGCTCGACCTGCCGTTCAAGCTGCTCGGCCTGGACCAGGCGCTGACGCTGGGCGGGCAGTGGCGGCGCGAGAGCCTGGAGAACCGCGACACCATCGGCACGGTGCCGATCGACTACGCCGGCAACCCGGTCGGCGGCGCCCGCCTGAGCGCGACGACCTGGGCGCTGTTCGGCGAGGACCAGGTCTTCCTGCGCGAGAACCTGTCGCTGACGCTGGGCCTGCGCATGGACCACCACAAGAAGTACGGCAGCAACTGGAGCCCGCGCGGCTACCTGGTCTACCACCCGGCGCCGGCGTGGACCGTGCGCGGCGGCGTCTCACGCGGCTTCCGGGCGCCCGGGCTGAAGGAGAACTCGGCCGGCGCGGCCACGCAGTCCGGCGGCAACGGCTGCCGCGGCCTGATCGGCATGGGCTGGAGCAGCACCAGCGTCGACATCGACGGCCAGCGCGGCTGCTACATGGCCGGCAACCCGGACCTGCAGCCCGAGACCAGCCTGAACCACGAGCTGGGCGTCGGCTACGAGCGCGGCGGCTGGTCCGCCGGCGCCACCTATTTCCACACCAACTTCCGCAACAAGATCGACTACCAGCCGCTGGGCTTCGCCAACGGCTACTGGTGGACGCGCATGGCCAATGCGCAGCGCGCCCGCACGCGCGGCCTGGAGGCCTACCTGAACGTGCCGCTGGCGAAGAACCTGGAGTGGAAGAACAGCCTCACGCGGATGTTCGAGTCCAAGAACCTGACCACCAACGCGGCGCTGCTGGCCGTGCCCGAGCTGTCGGCGACCTCGGCGCTGAGCTGGCACATCCAGCCGGCCTGGACGGCCGACCTGAGCGCGCGCTACGTCGGCAAGGAAGTCGTGGTCAGCGGCACCGCCACCACGTTCGCCAAGGCCTACACCACGCTGGACGTGGCGACCAACTACCAGGTGAACGACCTGCTGACGCTGCGCGCCGGCGTGCTGAACCTGTCGGACCGCCAGTCGCGCGAGACCGGCGCCAACTACGACAACGGCGGGCGCACCTACTTCGTCGGCATGACGGCGCGGTTCTGACCGGCGCGCGCGGCCGCCGGCCGGCGTGCCGGCGGCTGCCTATGATCCGCCGATGCTCTGGACTCCCCGCATCGCGGCCCTCACGCTCGGCCTGGCCGTGCTCGGCGGCCCCGCGCCGGCGGCCTCGCCGGCCGAGCCGGCCGCCGCGGCCGCCGCCCGGGCCTCGGCGCCCGAGGCCCTGCCCGACGTCTCCGAACTGCGCGCGCGCTTCGCGCAGCTGCCCGAGATCGCCAGCGGCGCCGACGAGGTGCGCGCGCTGCAGGCCCGCTACGGCGCGCTGGTCGCCGACGCCAACCGCTTCATCGCCGCGCGCACCAGCCAGCTCAACGACCTGAACGCGCGGCTCGGCGAGCTCGGCAACCCGCCGGCCGCCGGCGCCAGCGAAGACCCCGACATCACCCGCCAGCGCGCCACGCTGACGCGCGAGCGCAACACGGTGGACGCGGACATCCGGCTGGCGCGGCTGGTCGTGGTCGACGCCGAGCAGCGCAGCGCCGACCTGCGCAGCCGCCAGCGCGACCTGTTCGAGGCCCAGATGGCCGACCGCGCCGCCTCGCCGCTGGGTGCCGGCTTCTGGCGCGAGCTGGGCGAGGCCTGGCCGGCCGACCGGCAGCGCCTGGCGCCGCTGGGCGAGGAGCTGCGCGCGGCCGGCGCGCGGCTGGCCCAGCCGGAGCACCGCGGGCCGGTGGCGCTGGCGCTGCTGCTGGCGGTGCTGGCGATCACGGTCGGCGACGTGCTGGCCGAGCACGGCCTGACGCGGCTGGCGCGCCGCCTGCTGCCGAACGGGCGGCTGCGCCGCTCGCTGCTGGTGATCGCGATCGTCGCGGTCAACCTGCTGGTCGTCGCGCTGGCCACGCGGACGGCGCTGCGCACGCTGGCCGTGCATGCCGACTTCGGCCCGCTCAGCGGCAGGCTGGTGGCGCTGGCCGACGCGTCGGTGCTGTTCATCGCCTTCGTGACGAGCCTGGGCCGTGCGCTGCTGGCCAACGCGCGGCCGTCCTGGCGGCTGCCGCGCCTGCCGGACGCGACGGCGCGCCGGCTCAGCCCCTACCCCTGGCTGGTGGCGCTGGTGGGCGTGCTGGTGTGGCTGCCATCGCAGGTCAACGACATCGTGCAGACCAGCCTGGCCGCCGTGCACGCGACGCAGGCCGCCACCGCGCTGGCGCTGGCGCTGCTGGGCTTCGGCGTGCTGCGCCGGCTGCGCGGCGCGCCGGACGACGCACCGCCGCCCGGCGGCGACGCCCCGCCCGAGCGCCCGTTCTGGGTCGGCCTGGTGCTGGGCCTGGTGGCGCTGCTGCTGCTGGGCGTGCTGGTGCTGGTCGCCGCCGGCTACCTGGCGATCGCCAGCCTGCTGGCCGCGCAGCTGGCCTGGACCGGCCTGGTCGCCGTGACCTTCTACGTGCTGCTGCGCTTCGCCGACGACCTGTGCATGGCCTTGTTCACCGCGCGCAGCGAGTTCGGCCAGCGGCTGCAGCGCGGCTTCGGGCTGGCGCCGGCCACGCTGGACCAGACCGCCGTGGTGCTGTCCGCGCTGGCGCGGCTGGTGCTGTTCTTCTACATGGTCATCGCGCTGCTGGCGCCGCTGGGCACGGGGCCCGAGCAGGTGCTGGGGCAGACCGGGCGCATCGGCCGGGGCCTGTCGATCGGCGAATTCCAGCTGGTGCCGGCCGCCATCTTCAGCGCGCTGGCCGTGCTGGCCGGCGGCTTCGTGGCGCTGCGCGTGTTCCAGCGCTGGCTGCGCGAGCACTACCTGCCCACGACCACGATGGAGCCGGGCATGCAGAGCTCGCTGGCCACGCTGCTGAACTACGTGGGCGTGGCGCTGGTGGTGGCGGCCGGGCTGTCCGCGCTGGGCATCGGCATCAACCGCATCGCCTGGATCGCCAGCGCGCTGTCCGTGGGCATCGGCTTCGGGCTGCAGGCCATCGTGCAGAACTTCATCTCCGGCCTGATCCTGCTGGCCGAGCGGCCGGTGAAGGTGGGCGACTGGGTGGTGCTGGGCACGACCGAGGGCGACATCCGGCGCATCAACGTGCGCGCCACCGAGATCCAGCTCGGCGACCGCTCCACCGTGATCGTGCCGAACTCCGAGTTCATCACCAAGACCGTGCGCAACATGACGCTCAGCAACGCCGAGGGCCGCGTGCTGATCCGCCTGCCGATGCCGCTGGCCACCGACGCGCCCAAGGTGCGCGAACTGATGCTGGCGGCCTGCGCCGCGCACCCGGCCGTGCTGCCGGCGCCGGCGCCCTCGCTGACGCTGGAGGGCGTGGAGAACGGCATGCTGGTGTTCCAGTCGATCTGCTACGTCGGCGGCCCGCGCCTGGTGGGCGGCGTGCGCAGCGAGCTGCTGTTCGCGATGCTGGAAGCGTTCCGCGCCGCCGGGCTGGCCATGGCCACGCCGCCGACGGTGGTGGTGGCGCCGGCGCCAGCGCCGCCGCCGGCCTGAAGGGGTGAACGAACCGGCCGCGCCCACGACGGGGCGGGGCGGACTGCAGGTGCAGGCCGCCGCTCCGGCGCATGCCGGGGCAAGGACGGGAATGCCCGCATGCGGCCCGCCGCGCACCAGCCCGGGGCGTGGCGGCGTGGTGCAGGAAGCAGGACATCGGGCCTCGCGTGGGTGCGCGCGCTTCGTCCGCACCTTCCGAAGCCCGCCGAGTCGCCCCGGCCAAGCCCGCATGGCCGCTGGGGGCTCGCGCGCGGCGTGGGCGCCCCTGCCCACAATGGCCGGTCCGCCGCAGCGAGGAGCCCCCGTGACGACCCGTGCCCGCAGCCCGCATCCGTCCTCCACGGGCGCCCGGACGCCATGACGCCGCCGGCCGCCGCCGCGCCGCTGACGCTGCGCCACGCCGTCGCGATCACGGTCGGCGTGGTCATCGGCGCCGGCATCTTCAAGGCGCCCTCGCTGGTGGCCGGCAGCGTGCCCACGGCCGGCTGGATGTTCGCGCTGTGGGCGGCCGGCGGGCTGGTCGCGCTGGTCGGCGCGCTGTGCTATGCCGAGCTGTCCGCCGCCTACCCGAGCGCGGGGGGCGAGTACCACTTCCTCGCGCGCGCGTTCGGCCGCGGCACGGCGCTGCTGTACGCCTGGGCGCGCTTCACCGTCATCACCACCGGCTCGATCGCGCTGCTGGGCTTCGTGTTCGGCGACTACATGGCGCAGCTGGTGCCGCTGGGGCCCTATGGCAGCGCGCTGTGGGCGGCCGTCGCCACGCTGCTGCTGACGGCGCTCAACCTGCGCGGCATCCGCAGCGGCGCCGAGGCGCAGGCCTGGCTCACGGTGGCGGAGGTCGGCGGGCTGGTGCTGATCGTCGCCGCGGCGCTGTGGGCCGGCGGCACCGGCGCCGGTGCCACGCCGCCGGCGGCGGCCGGCCCGGCCACGCCGGCCGGCATCGGATTCGGCATGGTGTTCGTGCTGCTGACCTTCGGCGGCTGGAACGACGCGGCCTGCATCAGCGCCGACCTGCCCGACCGCCGCGCCATCGCGCGGGCGCTGCTGTCGTCCGTGCTGATCGTCACGGTGCTGTACCTGCTGGTCAACTGGGCCTACTGGTCGGTGCTGGGGCTGGCCGGCATGGCGCAGTCGCCGGCGGTGGCCAGCGCGGTGCTGGCCGCCGCCTTCGGCCCGCGCGCCGGCCAGCTGGTCGCGGCCATGGTGGCCGTGGCCGCGCTGACCTCGATGAACGCGACCATGATCGTCGGCGCCCGCACCGCCAGCGCGCTCGGCCGCGACTGGCCGGCCCTGCGCGTGCTGGCGGCCTGGGACGACGCGCGCCGCGTGCCGCGCCACGCGCTGCCGATCCAGTGCGCGCTGGCGCTGACGCTGATCGCGCTGGGCGTGGCCTTCAAGGGCGGCTTCCAGGCCATGGTGGAGTACACGGCGCCGGTGTTCTGGCTGTTCTTCCTGCTGGTCGGCATCGCCCTGCTGCGCCTGCGCGCCACCGACGCCGCGCGCGAGCGCCCGTTCCGCGTGCCGCTGTACCCGCTGGTGCCGCTGCTGTTCTGCGCCAGCAGCGCCTGGATGCTGTGGTCCAGCCTGGGCTACGTCTATTCCCAGCGGCTGGGCGGCTTCAACGCGGCTTGGATCGGCGTGGGCGTGCTGGCCAGCGGCGGCGTGCTGTTGCTGCTGCTGCGCGCTGGCCCGGGCCGGCGCTGAGCCCCGCCCGGCCGGCGCCGCCGGCGCGCTTCAGCGCGCCAGGCCGGCCAGCCAGGGATCCCTGGGTGCTCCGCCGTAGTGCTCGACCAGGAAATCGACGAACGCGCGCGTACGGCGCGGCAGGTGCTGGCGGCTGGGCCAGGCCGCGTAGATGTGGAAGCAGGACATGGCCCAGTCCGGCAGCACGCGCCGCAGCCGGCCCTCGCGCAGGTCGTCGGCCACGTTCAGCGACAGCGTGCCGGCAATGCCGTAGTGCCCGCGCGCGGCCCCGATCAGCACGGCCGCGTTCGCCGAGCCGATGGCGGCGCGCTGCGGCTGCAGCGCGATGGTCCCGTCCGGGCCGTCGCGCCCCTGGGAGCGGAACAGCCAGACCTTGCGCTCGAACGCCGACTCCGGCACCAGCAGCGTGTGCTGGCGCAGGTCCTCGGGCCGGGTGATCTTCGGGTGCCGGCCCAGGTACTCGGGCGTGGCGCACAGCACGGCCTCGGCATGCGCCAGCAGCGTCGCGAAGAAGTTGCCGTCCAGCGGCTCCGCGCCGTGGACCAGGATGGTCACGTCGGCCGCGTCGTCGGGCACCGCGGCCTGCGGGCTGGACAGCAGCAGCTGGATGTCCAGCCCCGGGTGGCGCTCGGCGAACCGCGGCACCAGCCGGGCCAGGCTGGCGGTCAGGAATTCCTGCGGCGCCGCCACGCGCAGCAGGCCGCGGATGCGGCCGGTGGCCGCGGAGGCCTGCTCGTTGGCGTCGTCGATCTCCTCCAGGATGCTGCGCACGCGCTCCAGGTACTGCGCGCCCACCTCGGTCAGCGACAGCGCGCGCGTGGTGCGGTTCAGCAGCCGGGCCTTCAGCGACTCCTCCAGCTCGGCGACGGCGCGCGTGACCACCGAGTTGGCCACGTTCAGCGCGCGCGCGGCCCCCGCGAAGCTGCCCTCGTCGACGACCTTGACGAAGGTGCGCATGGTCTTGAGTTCGTCCATGCGGGCATTGTCCGCGGCGGCGCGGTGCGGGCGGTCTTCCTTCAAATTGCCGATGACCGCGGCGCCCGGCATGCGCATGATGCCCACCGGAGGGCATGCACATGAGCGTCGATCACGAACCACCGGCCGACCGCTTCTGCGATCTGGTCATGAAGGGCGGCATCACCAGCGGCGTCGTCTACCCCAAGGCCATCGCCACGCTGGCGCGGCACTACCGCTTCAAAAACATCGGCGGCACCTCGGCGGGCGCGATCGCGGCAGCCGTGACGGCGGCGGCCGAGTACAGGCGGCGGACCACCGGCACCCGGGCCGGCTTCGATCACCTGGAACAGCTGCCCGAAGCGCTGCAGGAAGAGGTGGCGCCCGGCCGGCGCCGGCTGCTGAGCCTGTTCCAGCCGCAGCCCCGGACGCGCCGCCTGTTCTCCGTGCTGGCTGCGGCGCTGAACAGCGCTTCGGCCGGCCAGCGCATCCGGCGCATCGTGCTGGGTGCCGTGCGCGCCTACTGGCCGGCGACATTGGCCGCCATCGTGCTGGCGCTGGTAGCCGCGTGGCTGGGCAGCGGGCTCTACGGCGCGGTGCTGACCGCCGTGGTGGCGCTGGTGGCCGGCCTGGCCGCCGGCGTTTTGCGCGACGCGACCGGGCCGGTCGTGGCCAACGGCTTCGGCCTGTGCCAGGGTACGGGCACGGATGCGCGGCTACCAGCCCTGATGCCCTGGCTGCACACGCAGATCCAGACAGCCGCCGGCCTGTCCGAGAACGAGCCACTGACCTTCGGCCACTTGTGGGAGGCGCCGGGCTTTCCGGTAGGCCCTTTCACGGTTCCGGAAGGGGCAACGCGCAAATCGATCCATCTGCAGATCTTCTCGACCAACCTGAGCCACGGCCGGCCCTACATCTTTCCGCTGGCCGCAGCCAATGAAACGCCCACCGGTTTTCGCACGCAGGACAGGCTGTTCTTCAATCCCGAAGACTTGAAGACCTATTTGCCGGCAGTTGTGCTGGAACACCTGAAAACGCACGGCACGCCCTATCGCTGCGATCCGAAGCGCGCGGGCCGCGATCCATCGGATGAGGACGCCAAGCAGCTTGGCCTGCTGGAACTACCTGCGCCGGACAAGTTCCCCGTACTGCTGGCGGCCCGCCTGAGCCTGAGCTTCCCGTTCCTGATCTCGGCCGTTCCGCTGTGGGCCATCCACTACGACACCCCGGGGCAGGCAAGCTTCAGGCGCTGCTGGTTCTCCGACGGCGGGCTCAGCTCGAACTTCCCGATGCACCTGTTCGACAGCCTGGTGCCTTGCTGGCCCACGTTCGGCATCAATCTGGAGGACGTGATCGACCAGCGCGAGCGCGTCTACCTGCCGAAGAAGTACACCTCGGGCTACGGCGAGCGCTGGCATCTGTTCGGCAAGAAGGACCTGGGCCGGCCCGATGCCGACGACCCGCAGCAGGCCACCACTTCAGGCTTTTCCCGCCTGGGAGGCTTCGTGCTGGCGCTGGTCAACACCATGCAGAACTGGAACGACAACGCGCTCTCGCGCATGCCGGGCGTGCGCGACCGCATCGTCCGCGTCCGGCTGGCGTCGAACGAGGGCGGGCTGAACCTGAACATGGAACCTGAAACGCTCACGAACGTCGCGGGCCGAGGCGAGAAAGCAGCCGACGAGTTGCTGGCGCAGTTCTCCAACGGAGGACCTGGCTGGGACGAACAGCGCTGGGTGCGCCTGAGCGTGCTGCTCCGGCTGCTGCAAGAACGTGCGCCGGGAGTACTGACCGCGCTGCAACAGGATCTGCCACATGCCACGGACTTCCAGAGAATCGCCGAACGGGCCGTGGATTCGGGTACGGCGCCAGCAGGCTATGAGAAGCCGCTGACGCCCGAGCAGCACAAGGCACTGTTACGCGCCATCGAGGCGCTGCAGGAATTCATGCGCGCCTGCACGGACAAGACGGCCGCCACCGCATTCGAGCCGGTGCCCCGGCCTGAGCTGCGCCTTCGTCCACCGCTCTGACGCCAGCCGGCTCCTGACCGGCACCCCTGCTCTGCGTAACCTGGGCAGCAGCGGCTCCCGGCCCGCACGCGGCACAATCCGCGCCCCGTGCCCGCCCCCTCCCGCGCCTCGCCCGCGCCGCCCTACCCGCGGCCGACCGCACTGCTGCTGATCGCCGCGGTCGCCTGCGGCTTCGCCGGCAACCACGTGGCCGCGCGGCTGGCGTTCGACCACGGCACCGGGCTGCTGGCCGCGATCCTGTGCCGGTCCGGCGCCGCGCTGGCCCTGCTGGCGGTGCTGGTGGCCTGGCGGCGCGACCGGCTGGCGCTGCCGGCCGCCGCGCGCGGCTGGCAGCTGCTGCTGGGGCTGCTGATCGCCGTCCAGAGCCTGTGCCTGTACTCGGCCGTGGCGCGCATCCCGGTGGCGCTGGCGCTGCTGGTGTCCAACACCTTCCCGGCGCTGCTGGCCCTGCTGACCTGGGCGCTGGGCGGGCCGCGGCCGACGCGCCGCGCCTGCCTGGTGATGGGCGTGATCCTGCTCGGCCTGCTACTGGCGCTGGACGTGCCCGCGCGCCTGGCCGAGGCGCGCGCCGGCGGCGCCGGCACGGCCTGGGGCGCCGGCGTCGCCTTCGCGCTGGCGGCCGCCGGCGTGTTCGCCTGCGGCATCTGGGTCACCGACCACCGGCTCGCGGCCCTGCCCGGCGCCGTGCGCAGCCTCTACACCATGCTGGCGGTGTTCTGCAGCATGGCCGTCGCCGGCGCGGCCGGCCTGGTGCCCGGCGGCATGGCCTGGCCGCACGACGCACCGGGCTGGGCCGGCCTCGGCGTGCTGATGCTGCTGTACTGCAGCGCGTTCACAGCGCTGTTCGTCAGCGTGCCGCGGCTGGACATGGCGCGCAACGCGCCGATGATGAACATCGAGCCCATCGCCACGCTGTTCATCGGCTGGGCCGTGCTGGGCCAGTGGCTGGCGCCGCTGCAGATCGCCGGCACCCTGGTGGTGCTGGCAGGCATCGTGCTTCTGTCGCGCGACAAGCGCTGAAGACTGCGCAATTCGGTGCCTGCCATGGCACCATCCGCGCAGGAAACGACCAAGAGCAAGAACTATGAGCCTTCCGTCCCCGTCTCCGCTGCAGCGGCGCCAGATCAGCATCCTGATGTGCGACCTGGTCGGCTTCACCGTCATGAGCGAACAGCTCGACCCCGAGGCGCTGGCCGAGGCCATGCACACCTACCGCCAGGCCTGCACCGCCACCATCGAGCGCCACGGCGGCGTGGTGGCCCAGTACATCGGCGACGGCATCCTGGCCTACTTCGGCTACCCGCACTCGCGCGAGGACGACGCCGAGCGCGCCGTGCGCGCGGCGCTGGACCTGGTGCCGGCCGAGCCCGAGCAGGTGCCCGCGCTGGGCCCGGTGCGGCTGCACGTGGGCGTGGCCACCGGGCTGGTGGTGGTCGGCAACATCCCCGACGCGCCGGAGATCGCCGCCAGCCGGCTGCAGCTGCCGCACCACGACGTGGCCGCGATCGGGCTGGCGATCAACCTGGCCTCGCGGCTGCAGGCGCTGGCGCCGCCGGGCGTGGCGCTGGTGGCCGACGAGACGCGCGCGCTCACGCGCAGCATCTTCCGCTACGAGGACTACGGCCGCCATCCGCACAAGGGCTTCGCCGAGCCGCAGCAGGCCTGGCGCGTGACCGGCGAGCGCGTGCCGCGCAGCCGCTTCGCCGCGCTGCGCGCGGCCGAGCTGACGCCGCTGGTCGGCCGCAACGAGCTGATCGCGCGGCTGCAGCAGCGCATGGAGCAGGCGCGCGGCGGCGCCGGCCGCGTGGTGCTGCTGTCCGGCGAGCCGGGCGTGGGCAAGTCGCGCCTGGCCGAGGCGATGGCCGCCAGCCTGGACCCGCAGCGCGCGCGCAGCACCTGGTTCGCCTGCTGGCCGCACCTGCAGAACAGCCCGCTGGCGCCGCTGATCCGGCACCTGACGCGCGTGATCGGCATCGCCGACGGCGACCCGCCCGAGACCGTGCTCGACCGCATCGACGCATTCGCGCAGCAGCAGGTGCCGGACGGCGACGAGTTCGCGCCGCTGCTGGCCGACCTGCTGGCGGTGCCCACGCAGGACCGCTACCCGCCGCTGCCGATGTCGCCGCAGCGCCAGCGCGCGCGGCTGTTCGCGCTGCTGATGCAGACACTGCGCGCCGCCGCCGAGCCGGTGCCGCTGCTGGTGGTGGTCGAGGACCTGCACTGGGCCGACCCCTCGACCGACGAGCTGGTCGCCACCTTCGTCGCCCTGCTGAAGGACTGGCCGGTGCTGGCGCTGCTGACGGCGCGGCCCGACTTCGCGCCGCGCTGGGCCGGCGAGCCGCACGTGGAGACGATCGCGCTGGAGCCGCTGGAGACGGCCGCCGCGGTGCGCATGGTCGAGTCGATCTGCGGCCGGCAGGCCATGCCGCCGGCCCTGGTGCAGGCCATCGCGCGGCGCGCCGACGGCATGCCGCTGTTCATCGAGGACCTCACGCGCGACCTGCTGGAGCGCGTGGCCGGCGGCGCGGCGCACGCGCCCGAGGCCGAGGCCGGCACGGCGCCGATCCCGATGACGCTGACCGACGCGCTGGCCGCCCGGCTGGACCGGCTGGGGCCCACGCGCCGCATCGCGCAGGTCGCCTCGGTCATCGGGCGCGAGTTCTCCGGCGCGCTGCTGGCCTCGGTCTGCGGGCTCTCGGACGCCGCGCTGCAGGACGCGCTGCAGCAGCTGATCGCCGCCGGCCTGGTGGTGCCCACGCCAGCGGCCGGCTACATGTTCCGCCACGCGCTGGTGCGCGACGCCGCC
Source organism: Pseudorhodoferax sp. (assembly GCF_047601025.1). Lineage (NCBI taxonomy): Bacteria > Pseudomonadati > Pseudomonadota > Betaproteobacteria > Burkholderiales > Comamonadaceae > Pseudorhodoferax > Pseudorhodoferax sp. Next base: position 2,013,151 of record NZ_JASGJZ010000001.1, on the reverse strand, counting down.
TACGCCAGCCTGCTGCGCAAGGAACAGCAGGCGCTGCACGCACGCATCGCCGAGCGGCTGGCGCAGGACTTCCCGGACACCGCGCCGCGCCACCCCGAGCTGCTGGCCCAGCACCTGGAAGACGCCGGCCAGCTGGCCGGCGCGGTGCCGCACCTGCTGGCCGCGGCCCGGCTCGCGGCGCGGCGCTCGGGCTTCGCCGAGGCGCTGGCGCTGCTGGAGCGCGCGCTGCGGCTGCTGCAGACCCTGCCGCCCACGCGCGCGCGCACCGAGCAGGAGATCGCGGTGCTGAGCCGGCTGGGCGCGCTGAACGTGCGCCACCGCGGCTTCTCGGCGCCCGAGAGCCGCGCCGCCTACGCCGCGGCGCTACAGCGCTGCCGCGCGCTCGGCGACGCGCCGGACACCTGCGCGGTGCTGAGCGCGCTGGGCTCGTGCGAGATCATGCTGGCGCGCTTCGACCTCGCGCGCCAGTTCGCCACCGAATGCCTGGCGCTGGCGCAGCGCCAGAGCGGCCAGGCGCCGCACATCATGGCGCACCGCCTGCTCGGCGGCGCGCTGCTGCTGCAAGGCGAGTTCGCGCAGGCGCGCACGCACCTGGAGCAGGCGCTGCAGCGCCACGCCCACGCCGGCGCGGACGACCCGGCCCAGGGCGTGTTCGTGCAGGACTACAAGTCCAGCGCGCTGTGCTACCTGGCGGTGCTGCAGACCATCATGGGCGACGCTGCGGCCGGCCGCGAGGCGGCGCTGGCCAGCCTGGCGCACGCGCGCAGCATCGCCGACGCGCACACCGTCAACTTCGCGCTGTGCTTCCTGGCCTGCGTCTGCCACATCGCCGGCGATGCCGACGCCGCCTGGCTGCACGCCGACGCCTCGCTGGCGCTGGCGCGCGAGCAGGACTTCCCGACCTGGGTCGGCGTGTCGCAGCTGGTGCGCGGCACCGCCGCGATCGCGGCCGGCCGGCGCGGCGACGGCGCGCGCGACGTGCAGGCCGGCATTTCCGCCTACGAGGGCATGGCCGCCGTGGCCTACCAGACCTTCGCGGTCGGCGTGATGGCCCAGGCCATGCTGGGCCTGGGCCGCAGCGCCGACGCCGCGGCGCTGGCCGGCCGGGCGATCGCCGCGGCCGAGGCCACCGGCGAGCGCTTCTACCTGGCCGAGATCCTGCGCACCAGCGCGCTGGCGCAGCAGCAGGCCGGCGACGCCGCCGCCGCCGAGGCCACGCTGGCGCGCGCGATCGCGCTGGCGCAGCGCCAGGGCGCCAGCCTGTTCGAGGCGCGCGCCCGGCGCGCGCTGGAAGGGCTGGGCGCCGGCATGGCGGCGGTACCGCCGCACGCCTGACCCGGCGGGCGCCCCTCCCGCCCTTCCCACCCATCCATCCCGCGCGGCCCGCCGGCCTTCCCCCCGCCGCGCGCGGACGAACCATCCGCGTCGGCGCGCGCGACCGCGACACGTCCCCTTTCCCTCGCCGCGCGCGGGCGAACTGGCCCGGCTGCGCCGCTCCATGGGAACATGGCCGCGCCACGGGGCCGTTTCCCGATCCGGCAGGAGCCTGCATGACCGCCACACGCAGAACCTTCGTCGCCACGCTGTGCCTGGCCGCGCTCTGCCGCGCGGCCGCCCAGCCCGCCCCCTACGCGCCGCGGGTCGGCCAGGCCGGCAAGGACGTGGTGTGGGTGCCGACCTCGCAGGCGCTGGTGGACCGCATGCTGGACATGGCCGGACTGACGCCGCAGGACCGGCTGGTCGACCTGGGCTCGGGCGACGGCCGCCTGGTGATCACGGCCGCCAGGCGCGGCGCCACCGCGCGCGGCATCGAATACAACCCCGACATGGTGGCGCTGGCCCGGCGCGCGGCCGAGGCCGAGGGCATGGCCGGCCGGGCCAGGTTCGAGCAGGCCGACATCTTCCAGTCGGACTTCTCGGACGCCACCGTGGTCACGCTGTTCCTGCTGCCGGAGCTGAACCTGCGGCTGCGCCCGATCCTGCTGGACATGGCCCCTGGGACGCGCGTGCTGTCCAACTCCTTCGACATGGGCGACTGGCAGCCCGACGCGCGCATCACCGTGGAAGAGGGCTGCGCCGGCTACTGCAACGCGCTGAAGTGGGTGGTGCCGGCCCGGGTCGCCGGCCGCTGGCGGCTGGGCGACGCCAAGCTGCAGCTGGCGCAGACCTTCCAGATGCTGGAAGGCACGCTGCACCGCGCCGGCGACCAGCCGCTGCCGATCATCGAGGCGCGCCTGGACGGCGCGCAGATCCGCTTCCGCGCCGGGACGGACCGCTACCAGGGCGAGGTGGACGGCGACACGATGCGGGGCACCGTCAACGGCCGGACGCCGTGGCAGGCAGTCCGCCGCTAGAGCGCCGTCAGGCCGCCCGGGCCCGCGCGTGGCCGACGGCCGTGCGCAGGGCCAGCAGGTAGCTGTCCACGCCGAAGCCGGCGATCTGGCCCTGCACGATCTCGGCGAACACCGACTGGTGGCGGAACGCCTCACGCGCGTGGATGTTGGACATGTGCAGTTCCACGACCGGGCAGGTCAGGATCGCCAGCGCGTCGCGGATGCCGTAGCTGTAGTGCGTCCAGGCGCCGGCGTTCAGCATCACGCCGTCCACGCCGTCGAAGTAGGCCTGGTGGATGCGCTCGACCATCTCGCCTTCGTGATTGGTCTGGAAGTGCTCGAAGCCGACGCCCAGTTCGCCGGCCAGCGCGGCCAGCTGCGCGTTGATCTGCGCCAGCGTGGTCGTGCCGTACTGCTGCGGGTCGCGCCGGCCGAACATGTTGTGGTTGATGCCGTGCAGCATGAGGAACTTCATGGAGGGTCTCCGCAGGGTGGATGGATGGGTTCAGGAAACTTCGACGACGCGGCCGGACGCGGCGGCCTCGACGATGGCTTCGGTCAGGCGCAGGTTGCGGAAGCCGTCGCGTGCGCTGACCAGGGGCTCGGCCTCGCCGCGGACCACCGCGCCGAAGTGCTCCATCTGGCGCTGGATCGGGTCCTCGCGCACCAGGCCCACGGTGCCGGCCTCGAACGGCTTCCACCACGAGCGCTCCTCGGGGCGCGGATAGGTCTTCAGCCGCATGGTCGGGATCGACAGGCTGCCGTTGGTGCCGGTGAGCACGTAGCAGTCCTCGTCCGCGTAGGTCGGGTAGGCCTTGTTCTCCTGGCTGGTCTGTTCCCAGCTGCGCGGGCAGGCGGCCGTGTCCGACAGCAGGAAGGTGCCCAGCGCGCCGCTGTCGAAGCGCAGGTTGATCGCCACCGTGTCCTCGACCGCGAAGCCGCGCACGGCGTGCGACTTGAACGCCTGGACCGCCGCGATCTCGCCGCACAGCATGCGCAGGTTGTGCACCTCGTGGATCATGTTCAGCAGGATGGGGCCGGCGCCGATCTCGCGCCGCCACGGCGCGTCCGCGAAGTAGTGGTCCGGCTTGTAGAAGGTGGCGCTGCCCATCACCGCGACCAGCCGGCCGAGCTGGCCGCTGTCCACCACCTGCCGGGCCTTGGCCATGATGGGGCTGTGGGCGCGGTGGTGGCCCACCAGCACGCGCGCGCCGGCGCGCTCCACGGCCTCCACCAGCCGGGCGCCTTCGGCCACCGTGGTGGCGACGGGTTTCTCCAGCAGGATCGGCAGGTGCGCCGCGATGCACTGCAGGGCCTGCGGCACGTGCAGCTGGTTCGGCGTGGCCAGCACGAGGCCGTCGGGCCGGTCCTCGGCCAGCAGCGCGTCGATCGAGGCGTACAGCGGCACGCCGGCCTCGGCCGCCAGGGCCGCTGCGGCCGGCGACGGGTCCACGATGGCCGCCAGCGTGCAGTGCGCACTGGCGCGCGCCGCCGCCATGTGCGCCTGTCCGATGTAGCCGGCGCCGGCGACGGCGATGCGGGTCTTCTTCATGGGCAAGATCCTCGAGGGAGCAAGTGGAATGCGCGTGCGGATGCCTGCATCCGGCCAGCCGGTCCGGCCGGCGGCGACCCGGGCATCGCTCGTGTCATGGACGTCTTCTGCGGGAAGGAATGAAAAGCCGCGAAAAGCCGTGGAAGGGGGGCGCTACGCCAGTGGAACGGTCAGCCGCCGGATCACCGCGCCGGTCTCGGGCCGCACGCCGCGCCACCAGGCGAAGGCCTCGGCCGCCTGCTCGACGAGCATGCCGACGCCGTCGGCCAGCCGGCGGGTGCCGCTCTGCTGCGCCAGGCGCAGGAAGGGCGTGAGCCCCTTGCCGTAGGCGAGCTCGTAGGCCAGCCCGTCCGGCTGGAACACGCTGGCGGGCACGGGCGGCAGCTCGGCGCGCAGGCTGGCCGAGGTGGCGTTGACCACGAGGTCGAAGCGCTGCCCCGCCAGGTCGGCGTAGCCGCAGGCGCGGACCGGGCCGCGGGCCTGCGCCTCGGCCTGCAGGGCCTGCGCCTTGTCGACGCTGCGGTTGACGATCACCAGCTCGGCGGGCTGCTGCTCCAGGAACGGCAGCAGCGCCCCGCGCGCGGCCCCGCCGGCGCCCAGCAGCAGCACGCGCCGCCCGCGCATCGCGCAGCCGAGGTTGTGCACCACGTCGCGCGCCAGGCCGATGCCGTCGAAGTTCTCGGCGAACACGCGCTCGCCCTCGAACTTCAGCGCGTTCGCGGCGCCCGCGAGCCGGGCGCGCTCCGAACGGTCGGTCGCGAACGCGACGGCGTCGAGCTTGAACGGCGCGGTCACGTTCATGCCGCGGCCGCCGCGCGCGCGGAACGCCTGGGCGTCCTCGGCGAAGTGGCCGGGCCGGCCTTCGATCGCGGTGTAGGCCATGTCCTGCCCGGTGGCCTCGGCGAACAGGCCGTGGATCAGCGGCGACTTGGTGTGGCCGATCGGATGGCCGATGACGGCGTAGGCATCGGCCATGTCAATGCTCCTTGGAGAACAGCACGCCGTCGGCCTGCATGGCCGCGATCTCCTCGTCGGAGAAGCCCAGTTCGCGGGCGATCGCCGCGTTGTGCTGCCCCAGGTCGGGCGCGACCTGGGTGACCGTCGTGTCGCAGCCGGAGAAGCGGAACGGCAGGTTCGGCAGCCGCAGCGTGCCGAGCACCGGATGCTCCTGCTCGACCACCATGCCGCGCGCCTGGATCTGCGGATCGGCGAGCACCTCGTCGATGCGCTGCACCTTGGCGCTGGGCACGTCGATGCCGTCCAGCAGCGCCAGCACCTCGGCGACGCGGCGGCCCGCGACCCAGGCCTTCACGACGGACAGGATCTCCGCGCGGTGCGCGTTGCGGCCGGTCAGCTGGTGCAAGCGCGTGTCCGCGCCGAACCCGGCCGGGCCGCCGTGCGCCTCGACCAGCGCCGCGAAGCGCTTCCAGGCGTCGTCGACTTGCGCCGCGATCACGAGGTCGCCGTCGGCCGCGCGGAACACGCCGTACAGCGTGGAGGTCGGCATGTCGTGGCCGGTCTGCACCGGCAGCTCCTTGCCGCCGGACAGCGTGTAGCACTGCACCGCGTACTCGTGCATGGAGACCAGCGTGTCGTACAGCGCCATGTCGATGTGCTGGCCCCGGCCGGTCTGCGTGCGGCCCAGCAGCACGGCGTTGATGGCCGCCACGGCGTGGATGCCGGTGTACATGTCGCCCAGCGAGATGCGCAGCAGCGGCGGCGGCTCGCCGGGGGTGCCGACCATCTGCATGATGCCGCTCTTGGCCTCGGCGATCAGGCCGAAGCCGGCGCGGTGCGCGTCCGGCCCAGTGTGGCCGTAGGCCGAGATCGAGCAGTACACCAGGCGCGGGTTGCGCGCGCTCAGCTCCGCATAGCCCAGGCCCAGCTTGTCCAGCGCGCCGGGGCGGTAGTTCTCGACGAAAACGTCGGCGCTGTCGACCAGCTTGCGCATCAGCGCCTTGCCGCGCGGATCGCGCATGTCCACCGACAGGCCGCGCTTGCCCATGTTGAGCTGCAGGAAGTAGCCCGAGTAGGCATCGTCCTCGCCGACGAACCAGGCATGCTGGCGGCCGGCGTCGCCGCTGCCGGGGCGTTCGACCTTGATGACCTCGGCGCCCAGCGCGGCCAGGCAGCGGCCCACGTAGGGGCCGGCCAGGAAGTGGCTGTAGTCGACGACGCGGATGCCGGCCAGCGGCAGCGGCTGCTTCTGGCTCATGCCGGCCTCCGGGGAATCATCAGCCGGTGTTCCCCCTTCTGCACGACCTCGCCGTGCTGGTTGACGAGCTCGGACGGCAGCACCACGATGCCCCAGCCGGGCCGGCTCTTCGAGGCGCGCAGGCCGGTCACCGTGAACTTCACGTGCAGCCGGTCGCCGATCCTGATCGGCAGCAGGAAGTCCCAGGTCCAGCCCAGCGACATGCCGGGCAGGAAGCGGTACTCGCTGCGCGTCTTCAGGCCGTCGGCGATCGACAGGCCGAGCAGGCCGTGCGCCACGCGCGTGCCGAACGGCGTGGTCTTCGCGTACTCCTCGTCGATGTGCACCGGCGTGTAGTCGCCGCTCAGCTCGGCGTAGGCGTTGATGCGCGCCTCGGTGACCTCGTACTCGGGACTGGTGCAGGCGTCGCCTTCGGCGGCGTCGTCCCAGTAGCGCTCGGGCGTACTGAACTGCAGGGGTGGAGGGGTGAGTTTCACGGGCAGGGTCTCCTGATGGAATGAACGGGCAGAAGTTGTGAATGGATCGCTCGCGACCACGACGGGGGGCGCCTCCCACGCACAGGCGCAGGCCGCCGCCCGGACGGGTGCCAGGGCCAGGGTTGCAACGCCCACGTGGCGCCTGGCGTGCTCCGGCCCGAGGGGCGGGGCCCCGCAGCACGGCGATGGCGAGACGGAGCGCTCATCGGGGGCCTCGCGTGGGCGTGAGGAATCCGTTCTTCAGCGCTTCTCAGCCGCGCGGTCGCACGGCGAGCGCCTGGGCGACGCTGCCGGGCGCGGCCTGGATCAGCTCCACGGCCAGGCCGTCGGGCAGCTGCAGCCAGTTGCGGCCCGGCGGCAGCGGCTGCACGCCCCAGGCCTGCGCGGCCTGCAGCGCGGCCTCCAGGTCGTCGACCATCACGCCGAGGTGGGCCAGCCAGCCGGCGTCGTGGCTGGGGGGCGCCGCGAAGTCGGGCGTCGCCACGAACTGCAGGCCGCCCAGCGTCCAGTACTGCCGGGGCGCCTCGGGCGGGCCGTCGATCTCGCGCAGCTCCATGCCCAGCACCTCGCGGAAAAAGCGGATGTGCCAGTGGATGTCGCGCACGCGGATCGCCACGTGCTCGAGGTAGGCGCGGGTGGGGGGAACGCGGGGTGTGCTCATGTCGCTCGTCTCCGGAATCAGGGGGTGGTGGTGCGGGCGCGCTCGATGCCCTTGATGCAGGCCACCAGCGTGGCGTTGACCGGCGTGGCCACGCCGCAGCGCTGGCCCCAGCGCACCACCGCGCCGTTGATGAAGTCGATCTCGGTGGGCGAGTCCTTCTCCAGGCTCTGCAGCATCGAGGTCTTGAAGTCCTCCGGCAGCCCGGCCGCGGCCTTGTCCCAGGCCGCGCGCGGATCGGCGGTGGATAGCCGCACGCCGCTGGCGCGCGCCACGTCCATGGCCTCCTGCACCGCGGCGATGGCGGTGGCCTCGATCTCGGGGATGCGGTACAGCGGGCCGTACGGCAAGCCGGTGATGCCGCTGACGGCGCCGGTGGCCACGTTGACCAGCAGCTTGTCCCAGATCGTGCCCAGGATGTCGTCGCTGACGGTGGTGGCCAGGCCCGCGGCCGAGAAGCAGTCGGCGATGCGCTGCACGCGCGCACTGCGGCTGCCGTCGAGCTCGCCGATCAGCGTCTCCTTGCCGTCCACGCCGGCGAGGATGCGGCCCGGGCCCAGCAGCACGCCGCCGACGTAGGTCTTGCCGGCCAGCACGTGCTCGCCGCCGACGATGCCGGCCAGGATGTCCTCGTGGCCCAGGCCGTTCTGCAGCGACAGCACGGCCGTGCCGGGACCGACCAGCGCCGAGGCGGCGGCCATGGCCTCGCGGGTGTGGAAGGACTTGACCAGCACGATCACCAGGTCGACCGGGCCGAGCCCGCGGCAGTCCGTCGCGGCGCGGACCGGCACGGCGCGCTCGCCGTCCGCGCTGCGCATGCGCAGGCCGTGCGCCTCGATCGCCTCGACGTGCGCGCGGTTGCGGTTGATCAGCACCACCGCGTTGCCGGCCGCGGCCAGCGTGCCGCCGATCGCGCAGCCCAGCGCGCCGGCTCCCAGAACTGCAATCTCCACTTCGGTCTCCGTTGGTCGAGAGCGGATTCTGGAGAGCGCTGCCCATGATGGAAATCGCATGGCCGCAATACACTGCATTGCCGCACCACATGATCGAAGACGATGGCCGACCTCGATTTGCTCGACACCCGGCAGCTCCTGCTGATCGACCTGCTGCACAGCACCGGCAGCGTCACGCGCACGGCCGAGCGGCTGGGGCAGACGCAGCCCACGGTCAGCATCTGGCTGGCGCGCCTGCGCGAGCAGCTGGGCGATCCGCTGTTCGTGCGCACGCCGCAGGGCATGCTGCCGACGCCACGCGTGGAGGCGCTGATCGGCACCGTGCGCAGCGTGCTGGCCGGGCTGCGCACGCTCTCGGAGCCGCCGGCGGCGTTCGACCCGGCCAGCGCGCAGCGCAGCTTCCGGATCTTCATGACCGATGCCAGCCACATCACGCTGCTGCCGCAGCTGTTCGCGCAGGTGCGCGCCCTGGCGGGCGGCGTCACGCTGGAGGCCGTGGGCATCCACGCCGGCATGGCAGCGGAGCTGGAGGCCGGGGCGGCCGACCTGGCGCTGGGCCTGATCCCGGAACTGGAGGCCGGCTTCTACCAGCAGACGCTGTTCGACCAGGACTGGATCTGCCTGGCGCATGCGGCCCATCCGCGCATCAGGCCGCGCGCGTTCGGGCTGGCGGACTACACGCGCGAGGCGCACGTCGGCATCGTCTCGGGCACCGGCGCGCAGCTGCTGGAGAGCACGGTGCGGCGGCTCGGCATCGAGCGCCGGCTGGCGCTGCAGATCCCGGGCTTCCTGGGTCTGCCGGCGATCCTGTCCACGACCGACCTGGTCGCCACGCTGCCGCGCCACATCGGCGAGACGCTGGCGCAGGGCGGCGGCCTGCGCGTGCTGCCCTGCCCGGTGCCGATCCCCGGCTTCTCGGTGCGCCAGCACTGGCACGCCCGCTTCCACCAGGACCCCGGCAACCGCTGGCTGCGCGGCGTCTGCGCCGGGCTGTTCCTGCGGGCATCCACCCGCGGCGCCGTTCAGTAGGCGGCAGCCGGCGCGCCGCCCAGGAACAGCCGCTCGATGTGCGGATCGGCCAGCAGCTCGGCCGCGGGCCGCTGCAGCACGCGCCGGCCGGACTCCAGCGCGATGGCCTCGTCGGAGATCTTCAGCGCGCTCCTGACGTTCTGCTCGACCATCAGCACCGTGGTCCCCTGCGCGGCCAGCGTGCGCAGCAGCCGGAAGACGTCCTGCACCACGATCGGGGACAGGCCGATGCTGGGCTCGTCGATCAGGATCACCTTGGGGCGCAGCAGCAGCGCCCGGCCGATCTCCAGCTGCTTCTGCTCGCCGCCGGACAGGCTGGACGCGGCGCTGCGCAGCCGCTCCCTGACGCGCGGGAACAGCTCCAGCACCTCGGGGATGCGTGCATGCGTGGCCTTCATGCCGATGGTGATGCCGCCCAGTTCCAGGTTCTCGAACACCGACAGCTGGCCGAACAGGTTGCGCCCCTGCGGCACGAACGCGACGCCCTTGCCCAGCAGCCTCTTCTGGTCCGCGCCGGCGATGTCCTCGCCGTCGAGCAGGATGCGGCCCTGCCGCGGCCGGAGCAGGCCGAACATGGTCTTCAGCGCCGTGGACTTGCCCGCGCCGTTGGGGCCCAGCAGCAGCGTGATCGCGCCGCGCCTGGCCTGGAAGCTCAGCTTGTTCAGGATCATGAAGTCCCTGTAGCCCGCGACGACGTCGTCGAACTCGATGCAGATGCCGTCCGATGCCATGTCAGTTCTCCACCGTGCCGGCGCGCCACCCGCAGCGCATGAAGCCGGGCCGCGAGCAGCGGTCCGACAGGCCGCGGAGCCGGCCGTGCCGGCGGACGCCACGGGCCGGCCTGGCCGGAGCGCAGGCCCGCCTTGCAGGCCGCAGCGGCTCCGGAGGAGTGGCCTCGTCGGGCCGTCCACGCCCGCGCAGGCAGGCGGGGAGCCACGGCCCTCCGCCGCCTCGAAAGGGGTGGCGGAGGGCGCAGCGCGCAGACCGGGGGTGTTTCATGTCAGTCTTCCATGGCCATGGCGCCGCGTCTCAGTTTCCGAGGTAGGCGTCCAGCACCTGCTTGTTGGCGCGGATCTCCTCGGGCGTGCCGATGGCCATCACGCGGCCCTCGACCATGACCATGATGCGGTGGCACAGGTCCATCACGAAGTCCATGTTGTGCTCGATCACGACGAAGCTCGCGCGCTTGTCCGCGGCGGGGTGGCGGTTCAGGTCCTTCAGCAGCGCGCCGATGCCGCCGACCAGGCTGGGGTTCACGCCGGCGCAGGGCTCGTCGAGCAGCACGAGGTCGGGCTCGCTCATGAAGGCCATGGCGATGTCCACCAGCTTCTGCTGGCCGTAGGACAGTTCGCCGGCCCGGGTGTCCGCGACGTGGCGGATGCGGAAACGGTCGATCAGCGCGTCGGCACGCGGGCCGAGCCCGCAGTCGCCAGGCGCGAACATGCGGCTGAACATGGAGCCGTGGTGCTCCTGCGCGGCCACGAGCAGGTTGTCGCGCACGGTCATCTTGCCGAACACCTGCAGCGTCTGGAACGTGCGCCCCACGCCGCGGCGGTTCAGCGCCATGGGCCCCAGGCGCGTGACGTCCTCGCCGTTGAGCTCGATGCGTCCCTCGTCGGGCACGATCTGGCCGAGCATGCTGTTGAACAGTGTGGTCTTGCCCGAGCCGTTGGGGCCGATCACGCCGAAGATCTCGCCGGCGCGCACCTCGAAGTCCACGCCGGCGACGGCCTGGATCGCGCCGTAGCGCTTCTTCAGGCCGCTCACGCGCAGCACCGGCGCCGGGTCGCCGGCCTTCATGCCCCGGCTCCTGCGGAACGCGCGGCCGCCGCGCGCGCGGCCGAGGCCGCGCGCGACTGCCGGCGCGCGCGGATCCGGTCGGGAATGGACAGCAGCCCGTCGGGCAGCCAGATCATCAGCGCGACCACCGCCGCGCCGAACAGGCACAGGTACCAGGCCTGCGCGAAGCGCAGCCACTCGGGCAGGAGCACGCCGACCGCCGCGCCCAGCACCGGCCCGAAGAAATAGCCCGGCCCGCCGACGACGACCATCAGGTACATCATGATCGAGGCGAGCACGGTGAACGGCGCGGGCTCGATGAACTGCACCAGGCTCGCGAACAGTGCGCCGGCGATGCCGGCGTAGGCCGCGCCGATGGCGAAGCTCAGCAGCGTGTAGGCGCGGATGTCCACGCCCAGGCTCTCGGCGCGGATCGGGTTGTCGCGCAGCGCGGTGAAGGCCTTGCCCCAGGGCGAGCGCAGCAGCCCCCACAGCAGCAGCGCCAGCAGCGCGGCGACGGCCAGCACCAGGTGGTAGTAGGCGAGGTTGCTCTCCACGCTGAAGCCGAACACGCTGGGCCGCGCGATGTTGTTGATGCCGAAGGTGCCGCCGGTCAGCCATTCCTCGTTGCGCATCACCAGCCAGACGGCGGTGTTGAAGCCCAGCGTGGCGAACGCGAGGTAGATGGTCTGCACCCGAAGCGCCGGGAAGCCGAGGATCAGGCCGACGGCGAAGCAGATCAGCGCGGCGGCCGGCAGCGCGGCCCAGAAGCCGATGCCGGCCTGCATCAGGATCACCGAGGCGTAGGCGCCGATGCCGAAGAACGCCGCATGGCCCAGCGACTTCTGGCCCGCGTAGCCGACCGTCAGGTTCAGCCCCATCGTGGCGATGACGTAGACCAGCCAGGACGTGAGCAGGTAGATCCCGTAGTTGCGCAGCCAGTGCGGCGCCACCAGCAGTGCGACGGCCGCGAGCCCGAGCGCGATGGACTTCTTCATACCTTGCGCTCGACTTTCTTGCCCAGCAGTCCCTGGGGCTTGAACAGGATCACGACCATGAAGATCACGAGGGCCACGGCATCCTTGTAGGCGGGCGAGATGTAGGCCGCGGCCAGGTTCTCGCACACGCCCACGATCAGGCCGCCCAGCAGCGCGCCGCGGCTGTTGTTGAACCCGCCGATCACCGCGGCGAAGAAAGCCTTGGTGCCCAGGCTCTCGCCCATGTCGAACTTGGCGAGGTAGGTCGGCGTGACCAGCAGGGCCGCCGCGGTGGCCAGCACCGCGTTGATGGCGAAGGTGTTCAGGACCATGCGCGGCACGTCGATGCCCAGCACGGCCGCGCTCTCGGCGTTCTGCGCCACGGCCTGCATGGCGCGGCCCGTGACCGTGCGGGACAGGAAGCCCTGCACCGCCAGCACCAGTGCCAGCGCCAGCACGAAGGTGCCGACGTCGGCGGCCGAGACCGTGACGCCGCCCAGGTTGAACAGCGTGGCCGGGAACAGGCCCGGGAAGGGGTGCGCCTCGGCGCTGAAGCCGGCGCGCACGCCGTTGCGCAGCGCGATCGACAGCCCGATCGTGGCGACCACGATCGGCATCATCCCGTGCTTGAACAGCGGGTCGACGATGCCGCGCTTGAAGCCCCAGCCCAGCACCAGCGTGGCCACGCCGGCCGACAGCACGAAGGCCAGCCACAGCGGCACGCCCGAGGCCATGAAGGCCAGCATCGCGAACGCCGGCAGCATGACGAACTCGCCCTGCGCGAAGTTGATGGTCCCGCTGGCCTGCCAGAGCAGCGTGAAGCCCAGCGCCGCCAGCGCGTAGATGGCGCCGGTGGACAGGCCGCTGAAGAAGAGTTGGATGAAGTCCGTCATGGATGTGCAGGGCGGCGCGGGGACGTGCCGGTGCGTCGGCGCCCGCGCCGCGCGCCGTGCCTGGCCGCTTACCGGGCCGCCTTGAGCGTCTCGATCACCTGCGCCTTGCCGTCGACGACGCGCACGAAGAAGCTCTCGCGGTCCAGGTCGCCCTTGTCGTCGTAGGTCACGTCGAACAGCACGCCGGGGTACTGCTGCGCCGAGATGGAGATGCCGTGCATGGCCTGGGCGAATGCCTTGGGATCGACCTTGCCGACCTTCTCGAAGCCGGCGCGGGCCACGTGCATGCCGATGTAGCCCTTCATGGCGTTGTGGTCGGCCTTGGTCCTGTACTCGGCCTGGTAGCGCTGCGCGAAGGCCTGCACGGTCGGGTTGGGCGCGTCGGCGGTCAGGCCCACGTGCGCGATCACGCCGTTGGCTGCGGCGCCGGCGAGTTCGATCACCTTGTCGTTGGCCAGCGTGGTCTCGCCGACCACGGGCTTGTCGTAGCCCTGCTTGCGCAGCTCCTTCAGCAGGCGGGCCGACTCCTCCTCGTTGGAGTACACGAACAGCGCATCGGCGTCGGACTGCTTGGCCTTGAGCACGGCGCTGGAGAAATCCACCTGCCCCTGGTCGGTGGAGATGTCCGCGGCGATCCGGATGCCCTTGGCCTCGACGGCCTTGGCGATCATGTCGCGGCCGCCCTTGCCGAAATCGTTGTTCACGTAGATGACCGCCAGCGTCTTCACCTTCAGGCTGTCGGCCAGGTAGCGCGCGACCTTGGGCATGGCCGCGGCCTGCGTGAAGGACGCGCGGAACACGTAGGGGTTGCCTTGCTGGGTGATCGCCGCGGCCTCGCCGCCGATGATGTTGGGCACCTGCGCACGGCGCGTCTCGTTCATCGACACCAGGATGGAGCCGGAGAACACGGGCCCGATCACGAGCGGCACGTCCTGGTCCACGGCCTTGGCCGCGAGCCCCTTGGCGACGCCGGGCTGGGTCTGCGTGTCCAGCGCGGTGTACTGCACCTTGCGCCCGAGGATGCCGCCCGCGGCATTGATCTCCTTGACGGCCAGCTTGACGCCGTTGTCGAAGTTCACGCCGGCCGTGGCGCCCGGACCCGACAGCTCGACGATGCCGACGACCGGCAGCGTCTGCGCCCCCGCGATGGCGCCCATGCCGGCCACGGCCGCGGCTGCGGCCGCCTGCTTCACCCATTTCCTCATGTTGTCTCCTGTTGATCGAGCGACCCGAACGGCCGGCCGCGACTCTAGGCGAACGCTTCCCGGCTGGAAATGCGAGAAAGAACATGGTCGCCATGTCCCTGCGCAATGGGGGGCGCTGCTACCGTGCACGCCGAAAGGACGCCGACATGCACGCCAGCCGCTACCGCCATTGCCTGTACGAGGTGGAGGGCCCGCTCCTCACGCTCACGCTGAACCGCCCGCACGTGCTGAACGCGCTGCACCCGGCGGCGCACCGGGAACTGGCCGACGCGTTCGACCGCTACGCCGCCGACCCGGACCTGCGCGTGTGCATCGTGACCGGTGCCGGCGAGCGCGCGTTCTGCGTGGGCACGGACCTGAAGGAGCTGGCCGCCACCGGCGACCACGCCAAGCCGCCGACCGGCTTTGCCGGCATCACCCACCGGTTCGACCTGTGGAAGCCGCTGATCGCGGCCGTCAACGGCCACTGCCTGGGCGGCGGCATGGAGATCCTGGCCGCCTGCGACCTGGGGGTGGCGTCCGAAGACGCCCAGTTCGGCCTGCCCGAGCCGCGCGTCGGCCTGGCGGCGCTCGGCGGCGGCCTGCTGCAGCGCCTGCCGCGCCAGATCGCGGCCAAGGACGCCATGGCCCTGGTGCTGACGGGCGCCCCGATCACCGCGGCCGAGGCCCGGCGCATCGGGCTGCTGAACGAGGTGGTGCCGCCCGGGCAGGTCCTGCCGCGGGCCCGGCAGTTCGCCGCGGAGATCCTGGCCTGCGCGCCGCTCGCGGTGCAGGCCTCGAAGCAGGTGATGCTGCAAAGCATGGCGGTCGCGGACCTGCAGCAGGCGATGCACGAACGCTACGAGGCGGCGCAGCGCATGCTGGCCAGCGACGACGCCCGGGAAGGCCCGCGGGCGTTCGCGGAAAAGCGCAGCCCCCGATGGACCGGGCGCTGACCGTCCTCAGCCCGGGATCGTCCCCGGCAGCAGGATGCTGCGGTCCACGTTGCGGATGTCGGTGTGGCCGCAGAAGGCCATGGTCACGTCCAGCTCCTTGTGGATGATCTGCAGCGCCTTGGTCACACCGGCCTCGCCCATAGCGCCCAGGCCGTAGGCCATGGCGCGGCCGATCAGCGTGCCGCGCGCGCCCAGCGCCCAGGCCTTAAGCACGTCCTGGCCGCTGCGGATGCCGCCGTCCATCCAGACTTCCAGCCGGCTGCCGACGGCCGCGACGATGGCCGGCAGCGCCTCGATGCTAGAGGGCGCGCCGTCCAGCTGCCGGCCGCCGTGGTTGCTGACCACGATGGCGTCGGCGCCGGCCTGCGCGGCCAGCTCGGCGTCCTCCGGGACCATGATGCCCTTGAGGATCAGCTTGCCGCCCCACTGCTCCTTGACCCAGGCGATGTCGGCCCAGGACAGGCGCGGGTCGAACTGCTCGTTGGTCCAGGCCGACAGCGAGCGCATGTCCGACACGCCCTGCACGTGGCCCACCAGGTTGCGGAAGGTGTGGCGCTTGGTGCCCAGCATGCCCAGGCACCAGCGCGGCTTGGTCGCCAGGTTGACGATGTTGCGCAGCGTCGGCCGCGGCGGCGCGGTCAGGCCGTTCTTCAGGTCCTTGTGGCGCTGGCCGATCACCTGCAGGTCCAGCGTCAGCACCAGCGCGCTGCAGCGGGCGGCCTTGGCGCGGCCGATCATGCGGGCCATGGCGTCGCGGTCGCGCATCATGTAGAGCTGGAACCAGAACGGCGCGTTGGTGTGCTCGGCGATGTCCTCGATCGAGCAGATGCTCATCGTGGACAGCGTGAATGGGATGCCAAACTTCTCGGCCGCGCGCGCGGCGTGGATCTCGCCGTCGGCGTGCTGCATGCCGGTCAGGCCGACCGGCGCGATGGCCACCGGCATCTTCGCCGCCTGGCCGGCCATGGTGCAGGCCGTGGTGCGGCCCTCCATGTTCACGGCCACGCGCTGGCGCAGCTTGATCTTCTGGAAGTCGGCCTCGTTGGCGCGGTAGGTGCCCTCGGTCCAGGAGCCCGAGTCGGCATAGTCGTAGAACATCCGCGGCACGCGCTTCTCGGCCAGCACGCGCAGGTCTTCGATGGTGGTGATGACGGTCATGACAGTCCGGATTCTCGCCCCTGCCCGACCAGGAGCACATGCAGGAAGCCCGGCCCGTGCGCCCCGCGCACGTAGCTGCCCTCGATGTCGGTGGTGCCGCTGGGGCCGGTGATCAGGATGGCGTTGCGCGGGATCGCGCCGGCGGCCAGGCGGGCGGCGTAGTCCTCCAGGTAGGGCATCAGCGTGGCCTCGCGCAGCACGACGACGTGGTGCAGCGCCAGGAAGGACAGCAGGATCGGCGCGTGCGGCCCGGAATGCACGACCAGCGAGCCGCTTTCGGCGATGCCGCCCTCGGCCAGGCCCAGGGCCACCGGCTCGTCGGGCGCCAGGGTGGCGTGGCACTCGATGCCGCCCCAGTCCAGCGCGGCGAACTCGGCCGCCGGCTGCAGCGCCACCGAGGGCCGCAGCCCCTGCGCGTCCAGGTAGCGGCGCAGCGCCTGCGGCACCTCGGCCAGCGCGGCGACGCGCTCCAGCGTGGTACCCAGCGCCGTGGCCTTGTTGGCGAAGGCCTCGGCCAGCGTGGCGCCGGCCAGCGCCGGGCGCGACGCGGGGGCGTCGGCCAGCAGCGCGGCGGCCTCGGCGGCGATGGCCTCGGCCGGGCGCGGCGGCGCGGCGGCACGCACGGCGGCGAGGATGCGGTCGCGGGAATCCATCACCGCCCTCCCTTCCGCTGCGCGCGGTACTGCTCCATGAAGGTGCGGCCGGCCGGGCGCGGCAGGTCGCGGCAAGCGGTCCAGCCGCCGGCCAGCGGCAGGCTGGCGATCCAGCCGCCGCGGCCGAACAGCCGCAGCACGCGCACGCCGACGCCGCTGGCCAGCCGGTACAGCGCCGGGCGGCGCGCCAGCTGCGCCCACACCCCCAGCCCCATGCGCAGCGCGCCGGGCTCCAGCCGCTCGCGCCAGCTGCGCGTGCGCCAGGCGCGCAGCAGCGTCGGCAGCGGGATGCCGACCGGGCAGACCTCGGCGCAGCGGCCGTTCATCGTGCAGGCGTTGGGCAGGTCGCGCGAGCCGGCCAGCCCGTCCAGTACCGGGGTCAGCACCGAGCCCATCGGGCCGGGGTAGGTGCCGCCGTAGGCATGGCCGCCAATCTGGCGGTAGACCACGCAGTGGTTCATGCAGGCGCCGCAGCGGATGCAGCGCAGCATCTCGCGGAACTCGTCGGCCAGCATGCGCGTGCGGCCGTTGTCCACCAGCACGATGTGCATCTCCTCGGGCCCGTCGGCGTCGCCGGCGCGCTTCGGCCCGCAGTGGAAGGTGGTGTACTGCGTCAGCTCGCCGCCGGTGGCCGAGCGCACCAGCAGGCGCAGCAGCGCGAAGGCATGGGCGGTCGACGGCACGATCTTCTCGATGCCGGCGGTGACGATGTGCACGCGCGGCGGCGTGGTGGTCAGCTCGGCGTTGCCCTCGTTGGTGACGGTGCAGGTGGCGCCGGTGTCGGCGACCAGGAAGTTCGCGCCCGAGATGCCGACGTCGGCGCCCAGGAACTTGGCGCGCAGCTGGCGGCGGGCGCTCTGCACCATGGTCGGCGGGTCGTCGGCCGCGGGCGGCGGGTGGTGGCCGGCCTTGAACAGCTCGGCCACCTGCTCGCGCGTGCGGTGCATCGCCGGCCAGACGATGTGCGAGGGCGGGTCGCCGGCCAGCTGGATGATGTGCTCGGCCAGGTCGGTCTCGACGCGCTCGATGCCGGCATCGGCCAGCGCGTGCGGCAGGCCGATCTCCTCGCCCAGCATCGACTTGGAACGCGTCACCAGCTTCGCCTTCGCCTCCAGGCACAGGCGGGTGACGATGGCGCGCGCCTCGGCGTCGTCGGCCGCCCAGTAGACCTTGGCGCCGGCCGCGGTGGCGTTGCGCTCGAACATCTCCAGGTAGTAGGCCAGGTTGGCGACCACGTGGTTCTTGATCGCCTTGCCGCGCGCCCGTGCGGCCTCGAACTCCGGGAAGGCCGCGACCGCGGCGGCGCGCTTGCGCTCGGCGTTGCCGGTGGTGCGGTCGATCGCCAGCTTCAGCGTGCGGTCGGCCAGCGCGGCGCGGGCGCGTTCCTTGAAGGGCGGCTTGGCGGCGGCGTGGGCGTGCATGCTCAGCCCTCCTCGCCGATGGCCGGGTCGCGCGCGCCCGCATGGCCGGCCAGCACCTCGATGGTGTGGAAGCAGCGGGTCCGGGCGCCGCGGCGGTGCAGCTTGCCGGCCATGTTCATCAGGCAGCCCAGGTCACCGGCCAGCAGCAGGTCGGCGCCGGTCTTCTCGATCGCCTCGGCCTTCTCGCCGACGATGGCGTTGGAGATGTCCGAGTACTTGACGCAGAAGGTGCCGCCGAAGCCGCAGCAGACGTCGTTGCCTTCCAGCGGGCGCATCTGCAGCCCCTCGACCTGCGCCAGCAGCCGGCGCGGCTGCGCCGCCACGCCCAGCTCGCGCAGGCCGGAACAACTGTCGTGGTAGGTGGCGGTGGCGTCGAGATGCCGGCCCCGGGGCGCGAAGCCCATCACGTCGGCCAGGAAGCTGGTGATCTCGTGCGTCTTCGCCGCCATGGCCTGGGCGCGCGCGGCCCAGGCGGGGTCGTCGGCCAGCAGCTCCGGGTAGCCGTGCACCATGGTCCCGGCGCAGGAGCCCGAGGGCAGCACGACGTGGTCGTAGCCCTCGAAGGCGGCGATGGTCTGGCGCGCCAGCGTGGCGGTGTCGGCGGCGTCGCCGCTGTTGAGCGCCGGCTGGCCGCAGCAGGTCTGCGCCGGCGGCACCTCGACGCGGCAGCCGGCCTCCTCCAGCAGCTGGATCGCCGCGAAGCCGATCTGCGGGCGCATCGCGTCGACCAGGCAGGTCACGAACAGGCCGACCGTGGGATGGTGGGGCTGGGCGGACATGGCCGAGCCCTCAGTGCACGACCATCAGCGTGAACGGCCAGACGTAGGCCTGCATGGTGACGAACAGGCCCACCAGCGCCGCCAGCGCGATCGAATGGAAGAACACGTAGCGCAGGATGTCGCCTTCGTGGTCGAACCAGCGCGTGGCGGTGGAGGCCACGACGATGGACTGCGCGTCGATCATCTTGCCCATCACGCCGCCGGAGCTGTTGGCCGCGCCCATCAGGTTGCCCGACAGGCCCAGCTGCTCGGCCGCCACCTTCTGCATGCCGCCGAACAGCACGTTCGATGCGGTGTCCGAGCCGGTCAGCGCCACGCCGATCCAGCCCATCAGCGTGCCGAAGAAGGGGTACAGCACGCCGGTGTTGGCGAAGGCCAGGCCGAGCGTGGTGTCGGTGCCGGAGAAGCGCGTCAACGTGCCCAGCGCCAGCATCAGCACGATGGTCAGCAGCGAATAGCGCACCAGCCAAAAGGTCTTGAAGAAGGTGCGCACGATGGCGACGGGGTTGTACTTCATGACCAGCGCGCTGATCACAGCCGCCAGCAGGATGCCGCTGCCGGTGGCCGACAGCAGGTTCAGCGTGTAGACCGCGGCCTCGGGGTGCGGCGTGGTGACCACTGGCGGCACCTTCATGATCAGGTTGTGCAGGCCGTCGATCGCGAACTTGGGCGCGAAGATGCCGTTGAGCCAGTTCTTCACCGGCGGCAGGCCCCAGACGAACACGAACACCGACAGGATGGCCCAGGGCGTCCAGGCCGCGACCAGCGCTTCCTTGGAATGGCGCACCACCGGCTGCGGCGGCTTGGCCTCGGCGGCGCTGATGTCCTTGCCGCGCATCGCCGGCGAGGTCCAGATCTTCTTCGGCTGCCACACGCGCAGGAAGGCCACCAGGCACAGCATCGAGACGATGGCGGCGATGATGTCCACCAGCTCCGGCCCCATGAAGTTCGACACCAGGTACTGCGGGATCGCGAAGGACAGGCCGGTGACCAGGATCGCGGGCCAGATCTCCTTCATGCCCTTGAAGCCGGCGAAGGCCCACACCACCCAGAACGGCACCAGCAGCGAGAACAGCGGCAGCTGGCGGCCGATCATGGCCGTCACCGCGTGCAGGTCGTAGCCGTGCACCTGGGCCAGCGTGATCACCGGCGTGCCGAGCGCGCCGAAGGCCACCGGCGCGGTGTTGGCGATCAGGGAGAGGCCGGAGGCCGCCAGCGGCGAGAAGCCCAGGCCGATCAGGATCGCGGCCGTCACCGCCACCGGCGTGCCGAAGCCGGCCGCGCCCTCGAAGAAGGCGCCGAAGCAGAAGGCGATCAGCAGCAGCTGGATGCGCCGGTCCTCGGTGATGCCCGACAGCGAGTCCTGCAGTACCTTGAAGCTGCCGTTCTGCTCGGTCAGCTGGTGCAGGAAGATGATGTTCAGCACGATCCAGCCGATCGGCAGCAGGCCGGTGAAGGCGCCCAGCATGGCGGCGCGCCCGGCCATATCGGCCGGCATGCCGTAGGCGAAGACGGCCACCGCCAGCGCGGCGAGCAGGCCCATGCCGGCGGCGATGTGCGCCTTGATGTGGAAGAAGCCCAGCGCACCCAGCATGACCACCACGGGGATGGCCGCCAGCGCGGTGGAGATGAACATGTTCCCGAACGGGTCGTAGATCTGCTGCCAGGACATGGCGGATGTCTCCTGAACTGTTGGACGTTGGTCTGAGGACGGGGCGGCGCGGGCTTCGGCCGGTCAGCGCAGCGCGAGCGACTTTACGTGGAGGAGTTCACGCCGTACATGAAAAAATGTTGCGGCGGGGCTTGAAGGTTTTTCACGCGCCGCCCCGTGGCCGGCGCACCCGGGCCGACCGATTCACTGGGTCATTCCACGGAGGCCGACAATGCGGACGCACCCCGGGAGCGTTTGCGCCTGCCGGGGCCGACCGCCCGTGGCACACGACGATGCACACCATGCCCCGGCCGCCGGCAGCCTGACCCCCGAGGCTGCCGAAGCCACGCTCGACGCCCTGCTGGCAGGACGGCGGGTGGCACCGTGCGTCTGGGACGGCCAGCCCGCGTTCGCCAAGCGGCTGTTCCGGCGGCGCCCGTGGGAGGGCTGGCTGCTCGGCGCGTTCGCGCCGCTGCTGCGGCGGCTGCTGGCCCCGGGCCTGCCGTTCACGCCGGTGCGCCGTACCGCGCTGCATGTGTTCGAAGTACAGCGGCTGCGCGAACTGCATGCCGCAGGCGCTGCCGTCCCGCGCGTGCTGGCCGTCGCCCGCAGCGCCTTCGTGATGGAGCCGGCCGGCCGGCCGCTGCCGGCGTGCGGGCGCGACGGCGCGGCGCCCCGTGCGGACCTGCTGCTCGCCGCGGCCGAGGACCTCGCGCAGTTCCACCGCGCCGGCCACTGGCACGGCGGCGCCCAGATCCGCAACGTGGCCTGGAACGGCACCGGCTTCGTGCGCTTCGACTTCGACCGCGCGTTCGACCGCCACTTTCCGCTGCCGATGCTGCAGGCGCTGGACGTGCTGCTGTTCCTCTCCAGCCTGGCCGACATCGACGCGCCCGGGCTGCTGGAGGCGGCCGCAACAGCCTGCTGCGCCGGGGAGGACGGCCCGGTGCTCGGCGTGCTGGCGCGCCTGCGGCCCACGGTGCAGCGGCTCGGGCACGCGGGCTGGATGCGGGCCCTGGCGGCCAAGGAGGCGCGGCGCTGCGAACGCATCGCCGCGGCGCTCGGGCCGGCGCTCGCGCCGTGAGGCGCTGCGCCGCCGCCATCGTCACGGCGCGTCGCGCATCGCCTGCCGCAGCCAGTCCACGAAGGCCGCGCATTCCCAGCGCTCCAGCGCGCCCGGCCGCCAGCACAGGTAGTAGCTGTGCGGCGACGGCACGCTCTGCGGCGACAGGCGCACCAGCCGCCCGCTGTCCAGCCAGCCGCGGCCGAGCCGCAGCCGCGTCAGCGCCACGCCGAAGCCGGCCACGGCCGCGTCCAGCACCAGGCCCAGGTCGTTGAACTGGGCACCGCTGGCCGGCTCGGGGCGCTGGATGCCGCAGGCGCGGAACCAGGTGCGCCAGGGCTCCAGCGGCGTGCGGATCAGCCGCGCGCGGCCGACGTCCTGCTCGCTGGCGAAGCCGTCGAAGGGGCCGGCCTCGTGCAGGTAGTCGGGGCTGCAGACCGGGCAGACCGTGTCGGCCAGCAGGTGCATGGATTCGCGCTCGGGGAACGGGCCGGTGCCGAAGCGCACCTCCAGGTCGGCCTCGCCGTCCACGACGTGGGCGCCCGGGATGGCCACCTGCAGCGTCAGCTCCACCTCGGGATAGGCGTGGCGGAACAGCGCCAGCCGCGGCAGCAGCAGCTCGCGCGAGAAGGTCGGCGTGACGGCCAGCCGCAGCCGCGTCGGCGCGCCGGCCTGCGCGTCGCGCCCGGGCACCTGCTGCAGCGCGGCCAGGGCTTCGCGCACCCGCGCCAGGTAGGCGGCGCCCTCGGCGCTGAGCGTGAACTCGCCGCGCGTGAACAGCTTGACGGCCAGCTGCGTCTCCAGTTGGCGGATGCGGTGGCTGACGGCGCTGGGCGTCACGCTCAGCGCCTCGGCCGCCTGGGTGACGCTGCGCAGCCGCGCCAGCGCCTCGAAGGCCTGCAGCGCCTGGATCGGGGGAATGCGGACGGGGGCCATCGGAGCCGCATCATGACACCGGCCGGCCGCGGCCGGTGGCGGCCGGATCATCCGGCGACCGCCCAGCCCACCTTGCGCCCGGCGTCCACGATCTCCTGCCAGGTCGCGTCGTCCAGCACGATGCCTTCGCGCGCGCGGCGGGCGCGGGCCTCGCGCTCGGGCTCGCCGGCGATGCGCACCCGATCGTGGCCCTGGCCGGCCGGGGCCTGGCGCAGCCAGTCGACGAAGGCCGCGGCCTCCCGCTCGAAGGCCGGCCGGGTGCCGAGCTTCGCCGGGTCGATCAGCACCGCCAGCATGCCGTTGAGCACCGTGCGCGCGGTGTCGGCGGGGCGGTGCCAGGTGCCGCCGCCGGTCAGCGCGCCGCCCAGCAGCTCGCAGGCCACGGCCATGCCGTAGCCCTTGTGCTCGCCGAAGGTCATCAGCGCGCCGAACAGGCCCTCGCCCTGCGGCACGACGACCACGCCGGGGTCGGTGGTCGGCCGGCCCTGCGCGTCGATCAGGTAGCCCTCGGGCACGCGCTCGCCCTTGTTGTGGGCCACGCGCATCTTGCCCTGCGCCACGCGGCTGGTCGCGAAGTCGAGCACGAAGGGGGGCTGGCCTTCGAGCGGGATGCCGATGCAGCACGGGTTCGTGCCGAAGCGCCCGTCGCCGCCGCCGAACGGCGCGACCACCGGCCGCGACAGCACGTTCACGAAATGCAGCGACACCAGGCCCGCCTCCACCGCCATCTCGGCGAAATGGCCGATGCGGCCCAGGTGGTGGCTGTTGCCGACCGTCACGATGCAGCTGCCGTGCCGCCGGGCCCGCTCGATGCCCATGCGCATGGCCTGCTCGCCGACGATCTGGCCGTAGCCGCGCTGGCCGTCCAGCGCCAGCATGGTGCCCAGGTCCACGCCGGCGCGCACGCCGGTGTTGGGCTTCAGCCCGCCTTCCAGCACCGCGTCGACGTAGCGCGGCACCATGCCCACGCCGTGCGAGTCGTGGCCGGACAGGTTGGCCAGCACCAGGTTCGCCGCGACCTTGTCGGCCTCGGCCTGCGCGCTGCCGGCGGCGGCCAGCACGTGGGCCACGAGGTCCTGCAGCTTCTCGGGGGTGAGGGTCTTGCTCATGAGGGCTCCGAAGTGGGGCGGCCGCCGCTGCCCCGCCGGAGGGAGGCGCCGCACGACCGCGGGGAAGGGAAGGCCGGGGCGCTCACATCACCGCGCCCACCTGCCAGGGAACGAACTCGCTCTGGCCGTAGCCGTGCCGCTCGCTCTTGGTGGTCTGGCCCGAGGCGGTGGCCAGCACCAGCTCGAAGATGCGCTGGCCCATCTGCGCGATGCCGGCCGTGCCGTCGACGATCTCGCCGCAGTTGACGTCCATGTCCTCTTCCTGGCGCCGCCACAGCGCGGTGTTCGTGGCCAGCTTCAGCGAAGGGGCGGGCGCGCAGCCGTAGGCCGAGCCGCGGCCGGTGGTGAAGCAGATGAGGTTGGCGCCGCCGGCGACCTGGCCGGTGGCGCTGACCGGGTCGTAGCCCGGCGTGTCCATGTAGACGAAGCCGTGCGCCGTGACCGGCTCGGCGTATTCGTAGACCGCCTCCAGGTTGCCGGTGCCGCCCTTGGCGACCGCGCCCAGCGACTTCTCCAGGATCGTCGTCAGCCCGCCGGCCTTGTTGCCGGGCGAGGGGTTGTTGTTCATCTCGCCGTCGTTCAGCGCGGTGTAGCGCTCCCACCAGCGGATGCGCTCGACCAGCTTCTCGCCGACCTCGCGGCGCACGGCGCGGCGCGTCAGCAGGTGCTCGGCGCCGTAGATCTCGGGCGTCTCCGACAGGATGGCCGTGCCGCCGTGCGCGACCAGCAGGTCCACCGCCGCGCCCAGCGCCGGGTTCGCGCTGATGCCGGAGTAGCCGTCCGAGCCGCCGCACTGCAGGCCGATGGCGATGTGCGCGGCGCTGCAGGGCTCGCGCACGACGGCGTTGGCGCGCGGCAGCATGGCCTCGATCAGCGCGATGCCCTTCTCGACCGTCTTGTGCGTGCCGCCGGTGTCCTGGATGTTGAAGGTGCGCAGCGTCTCGCCCTCGACCAGGTGGCCGCTGGCCAGCCAGGCGTTGATCTGGTTGGCCTCGCAGCCCAGGCCCACGACCAGCACGCCGGCGAAGTTGGCGTGCGTGGCGTAGCCGGTCAGCGTGCGCTCCAGGATGCGCATGCCCAGGCCCTCGGTGTCCATGCCGCAGCCGGTGCCGTGCGTCAGCGCGACCACGCCGTCCACCTGCGGGTAGGCGGCCAGCGCCTGCGGGTTGATGCGGCGCGAGAAATGGTCGGCGATCGCGCGCGCGGCGGTGGCCGAGCAATTCACGCTGGTCAGCACGCCGATGTAGTTGCGCGTGGCCACGCGGCCGTCGGCGCGGCGGATGCCCAGGAAGCTGGCCTCGCGCCGCGCCGGCGGCGGCCGCACGTCGGCGCCGAAGGCGTAGTCGCGGGCGAAGCCCCCCTTGTCCGGCCCCATGTCCAGGTTGTGCGTGTGCACGTGCTCGCCCTGCGCGATCGGCCGGCTGGCGAAGCCGATGATCTGGTTGTAGCGGCGCACCGGCGCGCCTTGCGCGATGTCGCGCGCGGCGATCTTGTGGCCGGCGGGCACCAGGCCGCGCACGGCGAAGCCTTCGACGCTGGCGCCGCCGACCAGCTGGCCGCGCGCGATCACCACGTCGTCGTCGGGGTGCAGGCGGATGAAGGGGGTCATCGGAAAGCCTCCCGCAAGCGCATCAGAAGAACATCCTGGGCAGCCACAGCACCAGCTCCGGCACGTAGGTGATGATGGCCAGGCTCAGCAGCAGCGGCACCAGCCAGGGCAGGATGGCCATGGTGGTGCGCTCGAAGGAGAGCCCGGCCACGCGCGCCAGCACGAACAGCACCAGGCCCATCGGCGGGTGCAGCAGCCCGATCATCAGGTTCAGCACCATGACCAGGCCGAAGTGCACCGGGTCGACGCCCAGCTGCGTGGCGATCGGCAGCAGGATCGGCACGAGGATGGTGATCGCCGCCGTGGGCTCCAGGAAGCAGCCGACGAACAGCATCAGCAAATTGGCCAGCAGCAGGAACACCCAGGCCTCGCGCGTGAAGCCCAGCACCCAGGCGGCGATGTCGGTGGTCACGCCGGTGGCCGTCAGCATCCAGCCGAAGATGGACGCGGCCGCGACGATGAACAGCACCGTCGCGGTGGTCTCGATGGTCTCCAGGCAGACCTTCAGGAACATCTTCCACTGCAGCGTGCGGTACCACAGGAAGCCCAGGATCATGGCCCAGACGCAGGCCGCGATCGCGCCCTCGGTGGGCGTGAACAGGCCGGTGCTCATGCCGCCGATCAGCAGCACCGGCGTCATGATGGGCAGCAGCGCCTCGAACCGGAAGATGCGGTCGAGCACGAACAGCGAGGCCAGGCCCACGAACACCGCGGGCTGCGCCGGCACGTCCAGCTTGGCCACGACCAGCCACAGCAGCAGCGGCCAGCCGACCACCACCGCCAGCTCCGACAGGGCCTTGACCAGGCGCGGGCCGGAAAACTGCATGTCGCGGCCCCAGCCGTTGCGGTGCGCGTAGTAGGCCACCGTCAGCATCATCAGGATGGTCATCAGCAGGCCCGGCATCAGTCCGGCCAGGAACAGCGCGCCGATCGAGACGTTGCCCATCATCCCGTAGATCACGAACGGCAGGCTGGGCGGGATGATGGGCCCCAGCGTGGCCGAGGCGGCCGTGACGCCGACCGCGAACTCGGTGCTGTAGCCGTGCTCCTTCATGGCCTTGATCTCGATCGTGCCGAGGCCGGCCGCGTCGGCGATGGCGGTGCCGCTCATGCCGGCGAACACCACCGAGCCGACGATGTTCACGTGGCCCAGGCCGCCCTTGAGCCAGCCCACCAGCGCCAGCGCGAAGTTGTAGATGCGCGTGGTGATGCCGGCGTTGTTCATCAGGTTGCCGGCCAGGATGAAGAACGGCACGGCCAGCAGCGGGAAGCTGTCGATGCCGCTGACCATGCGGTGCACCACCACGAACGGCGGCAGGTCGCCCGAGATCAGGATGTAGACCAGCGAGGCGCCGGCCATGGCGATGGCCACCGGGATGCCGCCGGCCATGAAGACCAGGAACAGGATCTTGAGCATGGGTCAGCGCTCGTCGATGGTGGATTCGGGGCGCTCGAGCACGCTGTAGCCGCGCGACCAGTGGATGCGCGCGACCTGCAGCGAGCGCCAGGCCATCGCGACGAAGCCGACCAGGCACACGCCGTAGACGATGTTCATCGGCGCGTCGATCACGGTCATGCGCGTGTTGCCGCCGATCTTGAGCATCATCTGCACCGTCATCACCGCGGCCGCGACGAAGAACGCGGTGCGCACCACGTCGACCAGCCGCGACAGCCAGCGGCCCATCGCCGCCGGCATGTGGCGGTAGAAGAAGTCCACCTGGATGTGGTTGTTCTTGCGCACGCCGATGGCCGCGCCGATGAACACCACGCCGATCAGCATGTAGCGCGCCACCTCCTCGGTCCAGGCGGCCGAATCGTTCAGCACGTAGCGCGTGACGAACTGGTACAGCACGGTGGCCCCCAGCAGCCAGAACAGCAGCAGCGCGACCCAGCCCTCGGCGATGGTGCCGGACAGGTCGACCGCTTCGTCCTCGGCGTGGAAGTGGCCCTCGTCGTCGATGATCCTGTGCTCGGACATGGCGTCTCCCGGCGTTGGCTCGGCGGCCTACTGGATCGCCACGATGCGGTCGTAGTCCTGCTGGCGGTAGCCGTGGTCCGTGGGCTTGGTGTTCTTCAGCACGGCCTCGCGGAAGGCGTTCTTGTCCACCGTGATCACGTTGTTGCCGCGCTTCTTGAACTCCTCGACCAGGCGCGCCTCGGAGGCGATGATCTCGCGGCCGGTCTTCTCGGCCGCTTCCTGCATGACCTCGGTGAAGATCTTCTGCTCGTCGGCCGACAGGCGCTTCCACAGGCTGCCGGAGACCACCGTCAGCAGCGAGTCGACGATGTGGCCGGTCAGCGAGATGTTCTTCTGCACCTCGTAGAACTTCTTGGCCTCGATCGTGGGCAGCGGGTTCTCCTGCGCGTCCACGGTGTTGTTCTGCAGCGCGAGGTAGACCTCGGCGAACGCGATCGGCGTGGCGTTGGCGCCCAGCGCGCGCGGGAAGGCCAGGTAGGCCGGCGCGTCGGGAACGCGGATCTTCAGGCCCTTCATGTCCTCGGGCTTGGCCACCGGCCGCGCCGCGCTGCTGGTGACGTGGCGCGCGCCGTAGTAGGAGAGCGCCGTGATGTGGTTGCCGGTCTTGTCGCCGTAGCCCTTGGCCAGTTCCCGGAACACGTCGCTGCGGGCGTACTTGAGCTGGTGCTCGGCGTCGCGGAAGATGAACGGGAAGTAGGTGATGGCCAGCGGCGGGTAGCTGCGCCCGGAGAAGCTGGCGCCGCTCAGCACGATGTCCACCGTGCCCAGCGTCAGGCCCTGGTTGATGTCGGCCTCCTTGCCCAGCGTGGAGGCCGGGAACACCGTGATCTCGTACTTGCCGTTGGTGCGCTTCTTGATCTCCTCGCCGGCCCAGACCGAGTACTTGTGGAAGGGCTCGGAGGTCTCGTACACGTGGGCCCACTTGAGCTTGGTCTGGGCCTGGGCCGGGCCCAGGGTGCAGGCCAGCACGGCGGCCAGGGCCAGGGTCTTGAGCGTGCGGCGCTTGTCGGGCATGGTGTCGTCTCCTTGGTGTCGTCAGGCGGGGGTGGGGAAATCCTTGGCGCGCCGCCAACTGGCGGAAAAGCGCTGGTGCGACTTGTCCATGTGCGTGTGCATCGCCGCACGCGCGGCGCCGGCGTCGCGCGCGGCGATCGCGCCGCGGATGGCCTCGTGCTCGGCGATCGCCATGCGCCAGGAGGCCACGGTCTCGAAGTAGCCGCCCAGCCGCGTGAAGATGGGGCCGCGGCGCGAGTCCCAGAAGCCCTGCACGGTCTCGGTCAGCACCTGGTTGCCGCAGGCCTGCACGATGGCCAGGTGGAAGGCGCGGTCGCCCTCCAGCGGCATGGTGTTGCGCGCGGCCGTGGCGCGCATGTCGTCCAGCGCCTGGTCCATCGCCTGCAGGTGGGCGCGCTTGCGCTGCCGCGCGGCGATGGCGGCGGTCTCGCCCTCGACCACGCGGCGCGCGCGGATCAGCTCCAGCGGCCCCCATTCGTTCTGCGCGGCGGCCGCCGCCGGCGCGGCCGAGCGGCGCGACCGCCCGAGCACGTACACGCCCGAGCCGGTGCGCACCTCGACCCAGCCCTCGACCTCCAGCGCGATCAGCGCCTCGCGCACCGAGGGGCGGCTCACGCCCAGCTGCTGCGCCAGCTCGCGCTCGGCCGGCAGCCGCGCGCCGACGGCGAACTCGCCCTGCGCGATCAGCTCGCGCAGTTGGTCCGCGATCTGGCGGTACAGGCGTTGGGGGGCGACGGATTGCAGCGGCACGGGTCTAGGGATAGTCCTGAATTGGCCAAGTGGTCAGGCCAATTGATACTGGCACGGCTTCCGGAGGCGACCCATCCGGCGAAACCCTGAACGAGGAGAGGCGATGCGGGATCGAGGCAGATTGCAGGGCAAGAGGGTGCTGGTCACCGCGGCCGGCCAGGGCATCGGCCGCGCGGCCGTGCTGGCGATGGCGGCCGAGGGCGCCGAGGTCTGGGCCACCGACGTCGACGCGTCGCTGCTGGCCGCCTACGCCGGCGCCGAGCGCGTGCACGCCGCGCGGCTGGACGTGCTGGACAAGGCGGCGATCTTCGCGGCCGTGGCCGCGATGCCCGGCATCGACGTGCTGTTCAACTGCGCCGGCGTGGTGCACAACGGCGCCATCCTGGACGCCACCGACGACGACCTGGCCTTCGCGCTGCACCTGAACGTGCGCGCGCAGTTCTGGGCGATCCAGGCCGCGCTGCCGCGCATGCTGGCCAACGACGACGGCCGCGGCGGCCAGGGCCGCGGCAGCATCGTCAACATGGCCAGCGTCTGCAGCAGCCTGAAGGGCCTGCCCAGCCGCTGCGTCTACGGCACCAGCAAGGCGGCCGTGGTCGGCCTGACCAAGAGCGTGGCGGCCGACTACGTGACGCGCGGCATCCGCTGCAATGCGATCGCGCCGGGCACCGTGGACACGCCCTCGCTGGCCGAGCGCATCAACGCCTACGACGACCCGGTGGCCGCGCGCGCGGCCTTCGTCGCGCGCCAGCCCATGGGCCGGCTGGCGCAGGCCGAGGAGATCGTGCCGGTCGTGGTCTACCTGGCCAGCGACGAGTCGCAGTTCGCCACCGGCCAGGTGTTCTCGGTCGACGGCGGCATGACGATATGAACCAGCTCGACCTGCAGGGCCGCCACGCCGTCGTCACCGGCGGCGCCACCGGGCTGGGCCTGGGCATCGCGCAGCGCCTGCTGGCCTCGGGCGCCACGGTCACGCTGTGGGACGCCAACGGCCCGGCCCTGGCGCAGGCGCGCGTCGCGCTGGGCGCGGGCGCCGACGCGGTGCAGACCGACGTGGCGCGGCACGCCAGCGTGGCCGAGGCCGCGCGCCGCACGGCCGACGCGCACGCGGCCATCGACATCCTGGTCAACAGCGCCGGCATCACCGGCCCGAACGTGAAGCTGTGGGACTACCCGCCCGAGGACTGGGAGCGCGTGCAGCAGGTCAACCTG
Source organism: Pseudorhodoferax sp. (assembly GCF_047601025.1). Lineage (NCBI taxonomy): Bacteria > Pseudomonadati > Pseudomonadota > Betaproteobacteria > Burkholderiales > Comamonadaceae > Pseudorhodoferax > Pseudorhodoferax sp. Next base: position 1,982,813 of record NZ_JASGJZ010000001.1, on the reverse strand, counting down.
AACGGCCTGTTCTTCTGCTGCCGCGAGATCGTGCCGCTGATGCGTGCGCGCGACTACGGCCGCATCGTCAACATCGCCTCGGTCGCCGGCAAGGAGGGCAACCCGAACGCCAGCGCCTACAGCGCCAGCAAGGCCGGCGTGATCGGGCTGACCAAGTCGCTCGGCAAGGAACTGGCCGACACCGGCATCCGCGTGAACTGCATCACCCCGGCGGCCGTGAAGACCGCGATCTTCGCGCAGATGACGGCCGAGCACATCGCCTTCATGCTGGGCAAGATCCCGATGGGCCGCTTCGGTACAGTCGAGGAGGTGGCCGCCATGGTCGGCTGGCTGTGCTCGGAGGAGTGTTCGTTCACCACCGGCGCAGTGTTCGACCTGTCGGGCGGCCGCTCCACCTATTGAACCGTTCACCAGGAGAACAAGGCATGAAACTCGTCCGCTACGGCAACCCGGGCAAGGAGAAACCCGGTCTGATCGACGCCGACGGCCAGCTGCGCGACCTGTCGGCCGTGGTGCCGGACATCGGCGCCGCCCAGCTCGGCGACACCGCGCTGGCCAGGCTCGCGAAGCTCAAGACCGACAAGCTGCCGCTGGTGCGCGGCAAGCCGCGCCTGGGCTGCCCGGTGGCGGGCATCGGCAAGTTCATCGCGATCGGGCTGAACTACGCCGACCACGCGGCCGAGTCCAACATGCCGATCCCGGCCGAGCCGGTGGTCTTCACCAAGGCCACCAGCTGCATCCAGGGGCCGAACGACCCGGTCATGCTGCCCAAGGGCTCGGCCAAGGGCGACTGGGAGGTGGAGCTGGGCGTGGTCATCGGCACGCGCGCGCGCTACGTCTCGCAGAAGGACGCGCTGCAGCACGTGGCCGGCTACTGCGTGGTCAACGACGTGAGCGAGCGCGCCTGGCAGCTGGAGCACGGCCTGACCTGGGACAAGGGCAAGGGCTTCGACACCTTCGGTCCGATCGGGCCCTGGCTGGTCACGCGCGACGAGATCGCCAACGTGCAGCGGCTCGGCATGTGGCTGGACCTGAACGGCGAGCGCGTGCAGACCGGCAACACCAGGACCATGATCTTCGGCGTGGCCAAGCTGGTCAGCTACGTGAGCCAGCTGAACACGCTGATGCCCGGCGACGTCATCACCACCGGCACGCCGCCCGGCGTGGGCATGGGCATGAAGCCGCCGCGCTTCCTGAAGAAGGGCGACGTGATGACGCTGGGTATCGAGGGCCTGGGCGAGCAGCGGCAGGAGGTCGTGCCGTTCAAGCTGTGAGCGTGTCGCGCGGCGGGGCTCAGCGGCCCAGCCGGTACGGCTCCTCGAAGTCCAGGAAGGTCTGCTCGGCCTTCGCCTCGTCGATCCAGCGCCGGACGCCGGGCAGCGCCTGCACGCGCTGCACGTAGGCCGCGATGGCCGGCGGCACCGGCAGCGCGTAGGTGGCCAGCCGCATGCAGACCGGCGCGTAGTACGCGTCGGCGATGCTGAAGGCGCCGAACAGCATCGGCCCGCCGTGCGCGGCCAGCAGTTCCTCCCACATGGCCACGATGCGCTGCACGTCGGCGCGCACGCCCGGCTTGTCGCGCCAGACCAGCTGGCCGACCTCGGGCAGGCTGGCCTCGATGTTCATGCCGCAGTTCGAGCGCAGGGCGGTGAAGCCGGCGTGCATCTCGGCGCAGATGCTGCGCGCCCGCGCGCGGGCCCTGGCGTCGGCGGGCCAGAGCGGCTTGCCGGGAAAGCGCTCGGCCAGGTATTCGGCGATGGCCAGCGTGTCCCAGACCGCCAGGTCGCCGTCGACCAGCACCGGCACCTTGCCGACCGGGCTGATGGCCGCGACGGCCTGCTTGAACTGCGAGCCGGCGTCGAACGAGTCGAAGCGGACCATCACCTCCTCGAAGTCGATGCCGGCCTGGGCCATCAGCACCCAGGGCCGCATGGACCAGGACGAGTAGTTCTTGTTGCCGATGTAGAGCTTGAGCATGGCGCGCCTTCCGCAGGGGTGGAGGTGGACATGCTAGCCGCGGCGCGGCGCGGCCGCGATGCAAAGAACGCGGCGGATCGATGCGGCGCGCGCGTCCGTCGTCAGTACCGCTCGGGCACGATCATCTCCGCCGGCACCGGGTGGCGGATGTAGTCCGGGTTGCGCGCCCGCGCGGGCAGCACGATGCTCGGGTGCGGGATCTCCTCGTAGGCGAACTGGTCCAGCAGGTGCGCGATGCAGTTCAGCCGGGCCCGCTTCTTGTCCACGGCCTGCACCACCCACCAGGGCGCCTCGGGGATGTGGGTGCGCTCCAGCATGGTCTCCTTGGCCTTGGTGTAGGCCTCCCAGCGGCGCCGGCTCTCGAAGTCCATAGGGCTGAGCTTCCACTGCTTCAGCGGGTCGTGGATGCGGCCGAGGAAGCGCAGGTGCTGCTCGTCGTCGGTGATGGAGAACCAGTACTTCAGCAGCACGATGCCCGAGCGCACCAGCATCTTCTCGAACTCGGGCACCGAGCGGAAGAACTCCTCGTACTCGTCGTCCGAGCAGAAGCCCATGACACGCTCGACGCCGGCGCGGTTGTACCAGGAGCGGTCGAACAGCACGATCTCGCCGCCGGCCGGCAGGTGCGCCACGTAGCGCTGGAAGTACCACTGCGTGCGCTCGCGGTCGTTCGGCGCCGGCAGCGCGGCCACGCGGCACACGCGCGGGTTCAGCCGCTGCGTGATGCGCTTGATCACGCCGCCCTTGCCGGCCGCGTCGCGGCCCTCGAACAGGATCACGACTTTCTTGCGGTGGTGCTGCACCCAGTCCTGCAGCTTGACGAGCTCGCCCTGCAGCCGCAGCAGCTCGCGGAAATAGGCCTGGCGCGCCAGGCCGTGCTCGGCGCTCTGGGCCGGGGCCAGCGGGTCGAAGTCGTTGCCGGCCAGGCGCTCGTCGTCGACCTCCATCTCCAGCTCCTCGTCGTAGCTGTCGAGCAGGTCGCGCTCGATGCGCTGCATCACGCTGTCGTGGTGGTCGGGAATTAGTTTGTCGTTCATGGCGCGGTCCTCGGGACGGCCATGCTAGGCGGCGTCCGTGACGGTTTCGTGTCGGCCACATGACGCGGCCACGGGCGCCGCCGCCGGCGGCGTCAAGGCAGCTCGGCGCTGGGGTCGGAGGCGCCCGGCGCCAGCGGGCCGACGGTGCCCAGCCGGGCCTTCAGCGACTGCGGCTGGCCGCTCAGGATGGCGGCGTAGACGGTGGCGTTGGCCAGCACCTTCTTGACGTAGTCGCGCGTCTCGGTGAACGGGATGTTCTCGGCCCAGATGGCGGCCTCCAGCGTCGGCGCGCCGGCCTGGCCGCGCCAGACGCGCGGCCGGCCGGGACCGGCGTTGTAGGCGGCCGCGGCCAGCGGCAGCGAGCCCTCGAAGTCGTCCACCACCAGCTTCAGGTAGCCGGTGCCGATCGCGATGTTGACGTCGCGGTCGTTGATCTGCGCGGGCCTGAAGTCCGGCAGGCCGATCTTGCGGGCGGTCCAGCGCGCGGTCGCGGGCATGACCTGCATCAGCCCGGAGGCGCCCACGCCCGAGCGGGCGTCCATGATGAAGCGCGACTCCTGGCGGATCAGGCCGTAGACGAAGGCCGGGTCCAGCGCGATCGCGCGGCTGCGCGCGACCACCGCGTCCCGGAACGGCATCGGGAAGCGCTGCCGGTGGTCGAACGCCTGGCGCGTGCGCTCGCTGGTGTTGATGCAGCGGTCCCAGACCTGGGCCTGGCAGGCCAGGTCGGCCGCGGCCAGCAGGTCGCGCTCGGCCAGACCGCCCTTGTCGTGCAGGTTGGTGGCGTAGTTCCACTCGCGCACGCCTTCGCCGCGCAGGCCGATCGAGATGGCGTACAGCGCGCGGCGCAGGCTGGGGTTGTCGCGGGCCAGCGCCTTTTCCTCGGCGGTCGGCGCCGGCGGCGGGGGCGGGATCTCGACCGCGCGGCCGAGCTCCTCCAGCGCCAGCTGTTCGTAGAAGCCGCGCACGCCGGCGATGCCCGCGTACAGCTGCAGCGCCTCGGCGCGGTCGGCCTCGCCGCCGATCTTCTGCAGCGCGCGGGCGCGCCAGTAGATCCAGGTCGGGTCCAGCCGGGTCTCGTCGCCCATCGCCTGGATGGTGGTGGCCAGGGCCTTCCACTGGCCTTCGCGCAGCGCGGTGCGGGCCTTCCAGACCAGCAGGTCGTCGTGCAGGTCGGTGTCGCGCTGGACCTTGCGGAAGTAGTCCCAGGCCCCCGGCAGGCGCCGCAGCGCGGCCTGCTCGCCGATCACGCCCCAGACCCAGTTGCGCTCCTCGGCCGTGAGCTGCACGCTCCACTTGGCGTCCAGCGCGGCGGCGGCCTGCTCGGGGTCGGCCGTGGCCTGCTTGATCAGCGCCAGCGTGACCAGCTCGCGCCGCTGCTTGGACACCGCGATGGCGCGGCCCATCAGGTAGCGCACCGGGCTGTCGAGCAGCTGCGCGGCCTGGTCCATCGCCTCGGGCGCGACGATCTGCACCGCGTCGCGCGCGGCGCGCGAGCGGTTGTGCTCGATCGACAGCCGCGCCTTGCGCCAGACGTCCGCGGCCGGCAGGCGCCGGGTGGCGTAGAGCCGGTCGGCCGCCTGCGTGCAGCCGTCGTCGGCGTCGCGCTGGGCCAGCCACAGGCGGCGCACCTCGTCGGCGACGGGCGCGGCGGCCGGCTGCTCGCTCTGCAGCTGTTCGATCAGCAGCGCGTAGCAGCGCACCTGGCGGTCGTCGCCCATGCGGTAGAGCGCGTGCTGCTCGGCGAACTGGCCCCAGTCGCGGCGCTGGCCCAGGAGCAGCAGCCAGTCGTTGCGCAGCCGGTCTTCCTGGTAGGTGCCGGGATAGCGCGCGCTGAAGGCCTGCATGTCGGCGCCGGTGAACTCCTCCAGCCGGCTGCGCGCTTCCCAGTAGGCGGCCCAGGGTTCGAGCACGTGGCCGCGCACCTGCGGCAGCAGCGCGGCCAGGCGCGGGCCGTCGTTGCGCTTGAACGCCTGCTGCATCTCCAGGATCAGCTCGTCGCCGCGGCCGTCGCCGGGGGCCGGTTGCGCGGGGGCTGGAAGGCTCGCGGCCAGGCCGGCCGCCAGGGCGATCGATGTCAAAATGACCCGCAGTTGCATGGGGGAGGATTATGGAGAAGTCGGCCGAGCAGCGCGCTCTCGAACGCAAGGCCTTGCGTGCCCGCCTGCTGCAGGAGCGGCTGAGCCTGGCGGACCGCCTGGAGCGCGCCCGCGCGCTGCAGCAGGTCATGCGCATCTGGCTGGTCGGCCGCCCCGACACCGTCATCGGCGCCTACTGGCCGATCAAGGGCGAGTTCGATCCGCTGCCCGCCCTGCACCGCTGGAAGGAAGACGGCGAGTTGCAGGGCGATCCCACGCGCAAGCGCATCGGCCTGCCGGTGGTCGACAAGGTGCACAAGACGCTGACCTTCCACGCCTGGTACCCCGGCTGCCCGATGGAGGAGGACGCCTACGGCATCCCCAAGCCCAAGGGCACCGAGATGGTGGTGCCGACGCTGCTGTTCGTGCCCTGCGTCGGCTACGCGGCCGGCGGCTACCGGCTGGGCTACGGCGGCGGCTTCTACGACCGCACGCTGGCCACGCTGCAGCCCAGGCCGATGACGGTGGGACTGGGCTTCGGCTCCGGCTTCCTGGAGGACTTCGAGCCCGAGCCGCACGACGTGCCGCTGGACGCCATCCTGAACGACCACGGCGTGGTCTGGCCGGTCGGCATCAAGGCCTGAATCACAAGCCGTGCATGGCACCGAGCGCACCCACGACGGGGTGCGCCGGGCCGCAGGCACAGGCACAGGTCGCCGCCCTGGCGCCTGCCGGGGCAAGGACTGCAACGCCCGCATGCGGCCTGGCACATCCCGGCCCGAAGGGCGAGGCCCTGGGAGCACGCGTGATGCGAGAAGCAGGCGGTCATCGGGCCGCGCGCGGGTGTGGGCGGTTCGTTCACACCTTCAGTCCAGGTGGTCGACCGTGTCCGGGTCGGGCACGTCGCCGACGGCCGCGCGCGTGCGAGCCGACTGGTCCATCAGCCAGTCGCAGAAGGCGCGGATCTCCGGGCGCTGGGCGCTGCGCGCGGCCAGGATCAGCCAGTAGGCCATCGGCGAGTCCATGCGCCGCTCGGGCAGCACCTCGACCAGGTCGCCGTTGGCCATGCTCTCGGCCACCAGCGGCAGCCGCGCCAGCACCAGGCCCTGGCCCGACAGCGCGGCCTGCACCATCTGGTAGGCGTAGTTGAAGTACAGCCAGCGCTTGGGCTGGAAGCGCCGCGCCCCGGCCGGGGGCAGTTGCAAGTCGATCCAGCGCCGCCAGGTCAGCCATTCCAGGTGCGTGCGGTGCGCGTCGCCGGCCTCGATCAGCGTGCACTGCGCCAGGTCCTCGGGCTGGCGCAGCGCCCGCCCGCTCTTGAGCAGCCAGGGGCTGGCCACCGGCGTCAGCTGCTCGCCGAACATGCGGCGCGCGCCGGCCGGCATGCTGGCGGCCGGGCCGTAGCGCAGCGCCAGGTCGACGTCGGCCAGCTCCAGGTCGAGCGCGGCGTCGGTCGCGTCGATGCGGATGTCGATGTCCGGGTGGTCGCGCTGGAAGGCTTCGAGCCGCGGGATCAGCCACATCGAGGCGAACGAGGCGAAGGTCGTGATCGAGACGATGCGCCGGCCCGCGTTCTGGCGGATCTGCCGCACCGCGCCGTCCAGCCGCGCCAGCGCCGGCGACACGGCGGCCAGCAACTGGGCGCCGGCGCCGGTCAGCTCCACGGCGCGGGTGTGGCGCAGGAACAGCGGCACGCCGATCTCCTCCTCCAGCGACTGGATCTGGCGGCTCACGGCCGATTGCGTGAGCGCCAGCTCCTCCGCCGCGACGCGGAAGTTCAGGTGCCGGGCCACGGCGACGAAGGCCCGCAGGTTGCCGGCCGAGACCGGGCGGGTGCGCAGGTGGGTCTGTGAATGCTGCATGGAAGGGGCGCGCCATTGATGCGCGACGCGAATCAAAAGCCTAGCCGGATTTCATTGGACCGCCAAGCCATCCGGGCCGAACATCGCAGTCCAAGTTCCCGCACCAGGAGCCCGACATGCACCCCCACCCCCTCCATGCCACGCATCAATCGCCGTCCCTGCCGATGCTGCCGGGATGCTGGAAGCTGGAGGCTGGCCACGCGCTGACGCTGCAGCCCGCGCGCGCCGGCGTGCTACGCATCGCCGACGGCCGCGTGTGGCTGACCCTGGACAGGCTGCGCGGCGACGTGCAGGCCCGCGGCGACCTGTTCCTCGCCCCGGGCGCCAGCCTGGTGGTGCAGGCCGGCCAGCGCGCGGTGCTGGAGCCGGCCGGCACCGACCGCCGTGCGCCGGCCTATTTCAGCTGGGAACCGCTGCCGTCGCAGGCCCAGGCCGGCGCGCCGCGCCCCCGCTGGCAGCAGGCCGTGGGTCAGCCGGTGCGCGACTTCGGGCTGGCGCTGGGCCAGGCCGCCGCCGCGCTCGGGCGGCTGGCGCGGGGCGTGGCCGGCCTGCTGGGCGCGCCGGTGCGCGGCCGGCAGACGGTCTGAAAACCGGTGAACGGGTCCCTCACCTCCACGCGAAGCCCCGCTGAGCACCCATGTGCATCGCCGTACCCGGGGCCTCGCCCTTCGGGCCGAGGGGCGCCGGGCCGCATACGGGTAGCACGACAGCCCTTGCCCTCGCACCAGCCAGGGCGGCAGCCTGCGGCCTAGCGCACCCCGTCCGTCATCGGCGCGATCGATTCGTTCGCAGCGTCCGAGCCGGCGTCACCAGCGCGCCGGCAGCCTGGTCAGCAGCGCGATGCGCCGGTCGCGCAGGCCGATGTAGCCGCCGGCTTCGAGGTCGCGCAGGATGCGGCTGACCATCTCGCGGCTGCAGCCGACGCGGCTGGCGATCTCCTGCTGCGTCATGCGCTCGCGCACCAGCGCGGTGCCGTCGGGCTGGGGTTCGGCCAGTTCCACCAGCAGCTGCGTGATGCGGCCGTAGACGTCGGTGAAGGCGAGGTTGCGCACCGCGTTGGTGGCCGAGCGTGCGCGGCGGATCACCTTGCCCAGCAGATCCAGCGCGAAGCTGGGTTCCTGGCCGATGAACTCCAGCAGCGCGGGCCGCGAGACCAGCGCGCAGACCACCGGCTCCAGCGTGATCACGCTGGCCGAGCGCACGCCGCCGTCCAGCGCCATCTCGCCGAAGTAGTCGCCCGCCACGATCACGCCCAGCGTGATCTCGCGGCCACTGGAATCGGTGCTGTAGACCTTGACGCGGCCCTCCATCACGACGAACAGCGTGTCGCCGTGGTCGGCCTCGTGGATCAGGATCGTGCCCTTGCGGTAGCGCCGCACCTCGCCGAGGGCGGCCAGGCGGCGCAGCGCGGGCGCGACATGCGGGTTGTCGTAGAAAGCGTCGGTCTGCGCGCTCAAGTCGGAGATCATGGCTCGGCGTGCCGGGCTGCGGCAGGACTGGTGGCGTCGCGCCAGTCTAAGCCATGCACATGGCGGCCGGCCAGCCGGCCGGCCCTGGGCGGGCACGGCGGTCAGTTGAGATGGCGGGCCATCGGTGGCAGCAGCGACACCGTCTGCACCAGCTCGCGGATGGAGCCGCAGCGCGTCTTCTGCCGGATCGACAGCAGCTGGCTGCGCACCGTGGACACCTGCACGCCGTGCTGGCTGGCCACTTCGTGCGGGCGCAGGCCTTCGCAGACGGCGGCCAGCACGTTGCTCTCGGCCGCGGTCAGGTCGTGCGAGCGCGCGAACAGCGCCAGCGCCGAGGCGTCGCACAGGCGCCGCCGGGCGAAGATCAGCAGCGCGTGGCCGTCGTCCTCCGGGCCGCACAGCGGCACCACGGCCACGGTCGTGCGCCGGCCGGCCGGGCCCAGGGTCAGCAGGTCGCGCACGCCGGTGCGGGCCAGCGTCAGGCTGCGGTCGAGCGCGCGCTCGTCCTGCGGATGGAAGGTGCAGACTTCCCCGGCCGCCACCATCAGGCCGCTGCTGTGCCCGCTGTCGGCGCTCATGGCCAGCAACGCCGGAGCGTTGGCCAGGCGCAGGCGGCGCGAGGCGATGGAGATCAGCGCCAGACCGTAGTCCACGTGCTCCAGCACGCAGCGCAGCAGCGCGGTGGCGTTCGCGGCCAGGCGCTGGCTCTCGTTCACGGGCAGTGCGGCGGTGCCCCAGGCGGCGGGGGCAGGGGCGGCATGGACACTTGCGGAGCTCTCCAACATGGCGGTTCTCCTCCCCGCGTCGTGTTGCGAGGGCGAAGTGAGCTTAGGCGCCGCTCATTCGTTCACAGAGTGACCGTCACACAGCGGGTTTGTGACGCATTCACACATTTTGGAGCAGTTTCTTGCGTCGATTAGCGCATGTTCACGCGCGCATCGCGCCGCCGCCGAGGCGTCGGCCACCCGATACCCGGCCTTCCATGGCGTCCACCCTGCCCGCCCTGCCGCCAGCCTGCGCCCGCTGCGGCCTGCGCGCCAGCGGGGCCTTCCGCCACCTGGCGGCGAGCGAACTGGACCGCATCGAGGCCTTCCGCACCGAGCGGCTGCGCCTGGCCACCCGCCGGCCGGTCCTCCGCGAGCAAGCCGGCACGCAGCAGCGCTGCACGCCGGCTGGGCCATCCGCTGCGAGCGGCTGCGCAACCCGAACGCGCTGGCCCGGCTGGCCGCGTCCGCGCAGCAGCCGCTGGACACCGTGCCGCCGCTGTAGGAACGGGCCGACGGCCGTCGCAAGCCGCGGACGACGCCGGCCGAGCGCAGCGCGGCCTAAGCTGCCATTTCCACGCCACCAGCCCCGCCGCCCAAGGTCGCCGCCATGCCATCCGCAGCCGAATTCCACGATGCCCTGTCCGCCGGGCTGCAGCAGCGCGCCGAGCGGCCCGACAGCCGCCAGCAACAGCAGGACAACGGCACGCGCGAATTCCAGCCGCCGCGCCAGCAGGGCGACGACGCGGCCCGGGACGACGCGCGCCACACGCTGTCGGCCTACCTGGAGCGCTGCCGCCAGCGCGGCGAACTGCCTCGCCCGGCGGCGCAGCGCCCGCGGCCGGCGCTGCGGCTGGCCCGGTAGCGGCACGCGCCTGCCCGCAGCCGTTCAGCCATCGCAGCCGACCGTTGGCGCCCCGGTGCGCGCCAGCCGTGCGGAACCGCAACCGCCCGCCCCCGTCCCGCCCCTCGCCAGCCCGATAATCCGCGCGGATTTCGAACATAGCGAACACAGCAAAGCGAGGTAGTGCATGGCATCCGTCGATGTGGTGGTCATGGCCGCGGGCAAGGGCACGCGCATGAAGAGCAGCATCCCCAAAGTGTTGCACCGGCTGGCCGGGCGGCCGCTGCTGGGCCACGTGCTGGCCACGGCCGCGCGGCTGGCGCCGCGGCGCATCGTCGTGATCACCGGCCACGGCGCCGCCGCGGTCGAGGGCTTCGTCGCCGCCAGCGGCGGGGATGCGGCGGCGCTGCAATGCGTCCGGCAGGAGCCGCAGCTCGGCACCGGCCATGCCGTGCAGCAGGCCGCCCCGCACCTGCCCGACGACGGCACGACGCTGATCCTGAACGGCGACGTGCCGCTGATCGAGGAGGCCACGCTGCAGGCGCTGCTGGCGCAGTGCGCCGGCGAACGCCTGGCCCTGCTGACCGTGGACATGCCCGACCCCACCGGCTACGGCCGCATCGTGCGCAGCGGCGACACGGTGCAGCGCATCGTCGAGCACAAGGACGCCACGCCCGAGCAGCGCGCCATCGGCGAGATCTACACCGGCGTGATGGCCGTGCCCAGCGCCCGGCTCAAGCAGTGGCTGGCACAGCTGCGCAACGACAACGCCCAGGGCGAGTACTACCTGACCGACATCGTGCAGATGGCCGCCGCCGACGGCGTGCCCGTGGTCGCCGCCAAGGCCCCCGAACGCCTGCAGGTGGACGGCGTGAACAGCCCGGTGCAGCTGGCCGAACTGGAGCGCGCCTACCAGCTGCGGCTCGCCCAGCGGCTGATGGAACAGGGCGTGCGCCTGGCCGACCCGGCGCGCCTGGACGTGCGCGGCAGCCTGCAGTGCGGCGCCGACGTGGAGATCGACGTGAACTGCGTGTTCGACGGCGAGGTGCAGCTCGGCGAGGGCGTGCGCATCGGCGCCAACTGCGTGATCGCCAACGCGCGCATCGCGGCCGGCGCGGTGGTCCAGGCCTTCTGCCACATCGAGGGCGGCGCCGCGGCGGCCGACCAGGTGCAGGTCGGCGCCGGCGCCAGCATCGGCCCCTATGCGCGGCTGCGCCCGGGCGCCAGGCTGGGCGAGGAGGTGCACATCGGCAACTTCGTCGAGGTCAAGAACTCCACGCTGGCCAAGGGCGCCAAGGCCAACCACCTGGCCTACCTGGGCGACGCCAGCGTGGGCGAGCGCGTGAACTACGGCGCCGGCAGCATCACCGCCAACTACGACGGCGCCCGCAAGCACCGGACCGTGATCGAGGCCGACGTGCACGTGGGCAGCAACTGCGTGCTGGTCGCGCCCGTGACCATCGGCGCCGGCGGCACCGTGGGCGGCGGCTCCACCGTGACCAAGGACGCCCCGGCCGGCGCGCTGACTGTGGCCCGCGGCCGGCAGACCACCATCGCCAACTGGAAGCGCCCGACCAAGAACGGCGCGTGAACGCCGGCCCCGCCGACGAACTGCAGGCGCTGCGCGCGCAGCTGGCCGCGGCCCGGGCCGACACGGAGGAGTTCGCGCGCATGGTCTCGCACGACCTGCGCGCGCCACTGCGCCACGTGCTCGCCTACGGCGGCCTGCTGCGCGAGATGCTGGAGAGCGGCGAGGACGTGGCGCCCGCGCTGGACACGCTGGAGCGCGCGGCGCGCCAGCTCGGCGAGCGGCTGGACGCCGTGGTCGCGCTGGCGCGGCTGGCGCGCGCGCCGCTGCAGCCGGTGCACACGCCCGGCGCGCTGCTGGTCGAGGAGGCGCGCCGCCTGGCGCTGGCCGCGCTGCCCGAGGCCGACCGCGCCCGCACCATCGCCTGGCAGATCGCGCCGGACCTGCCGCCGCTGCCGGGCGACGCGCCCCAGCTGCGCCAGGCGCTGGCCGCGCTGCTGGCCAACGCGCTGAAGTTCACGCGGCCCCGCGGCGCGGCGCGCATCGAGGTCGGCGCCGCGGCGGCCGGGGACGGCGGCGTGCGCCTGTACGTGCGCGACAACGGCGTCGGCTTCGACCCGGCCCACGCCGCGCAGCTGTTCCAGCCGTTCTCGCGGCTGCACGGCGCGCGCTTCGAGGGACTGGGCACCGGGCTGGCGCTGGTGCGGCAGGTGGCGCGCCGCCACGGCGGCAGCGTGCACGCTGAAGGCCGGCCCGACCAGGGCTGCACGGTCTGGCTGGCACTGCCGCCGCTGGCCCGGCCGGCTGCCTAGGTCAGGCCTGCAGCGCCAGCTCCAGCGGCCGGCGCGCACGAAACGCCCACTTGGGGCCGGCGCGCAGCGTTTCCAGCTGGGTCGAGCTGGCCTCGGCGAAGAACAGCGCGTCCGACAGCCCCAGCCGCTCGAACGCGCGGCGCTGGCGCAGCGAGCGCCGGCGCAGGTCGCCCTCGAACGCATCGCCCTCGCCGCGCGAGGGTTCGAAGAACGCCGCCGCGCGCGCCAGGTTCTGCAGCGCCGCGGCCTGCAGCGCCGGCACCGCCCGCGGCGCCGACAGCCGCGCCTGCGTGATGAACGGGTTGCGGCCCACCACCAGGCCCCAGGGGCGCCGGCCCTCGACGGGGTCCACGCTGAGCGCCTCCAGCTTGGTCAGGCCGAAGTCGCGCGCCAGCGTCAACCGCAGCGCCAGCCACGGGTCCTTCTGGCGCACCTGCTCGATGCCGGCGCGCGCGGCCTCCTCGTCGCCGGCCACGGGCAGCACCAGCGACTGCAGCAGCCGCTGCGCGTGCGCGTCGCCCTGCACCGCGGCCGCGTGCAGCCAGCCGATGGCCTGCTCGGTCTCGGCCAGCGAGGTGGCCGCGCGCAGCACCAGCGCGCCGAGCTTGCGCTGCGCCGGCGCGCGGCCGAGCGTGGCGGCCTTCTCCAGGAAGAAGCGCGCCAGCTGCGGGTTGGCAACCGAGTGGCGGTGGTCGGCATGGGTGGCGTACAGGTCCATCCAGGCGTCGTCGCGGCCGGCATCGGCGGCGCGCAGCAGCAGCGCCACGCCCTTGCGCATGTTGCTGCCGGCCGCCAGCCGCGCCGGCGCCAGCGCGCCGCTGTCGATGCCGCACAGCGCCCGGCCCAGCAGGCAGGCGGCGTCGCGGTCGCCGCGCGCGGTCGCCATCTCCAGGCTGGCCTCGACCTGCTCGGGCGGCAGGCCGCGCAGTTCCTCGCCCGACGCCTCGGCCTGGCGCAGCGCGGCGACCACTAGGTCCGACAGCGCGTGCGTGAGCCGCGGCGCCAGGGCCAGCGCGGTGCGCAGGCAGTCGGCGAACACCGGCAGCGAACCGCCCTCGCGGGCGCGGCGCGCGGCCATCACGGCCACCTGCGGCAGGTCCAGCGCGGCGCTGGTGCCGACCGCCTGCAGCAGCGCCGGCAGCGCCTCGGCGGCGCGCGCCTGCTGCAGCGCGGCCACGGCCTGGCGCGCCTCGACGTGGCCACCGGCGGCGGCGCGCTCCAGCCAGGCGGCGCCGGCGTCGGCGCGGGCCTGCTGCAGGCACAGCCAGACGCCGAGCTTGAACTGGGCCAGCAGGCTGCCGGCGGCAGCGGCCCGGCGCAGCGCGTCCTCCTGCTGCAGCTGCAGCAGGTCCTGCAGCGGCAGGCTCTCGGCGACGATGCGCGCCGTCTCGGGCAGGTCGCGCACGCTGGGGTGGGCCAGGTATTCCATGCCGGTGGCCACGTGGCGCGGAAAGCCGTCGCCGCCCACGAGATAGCGGCGCCCGGCCTCGCTGCGCGCGGCCGCGTCGCCCTGGCGGGCCAGGGCCAGCAGCTGGATGTCTTGTCGGCGCATGTTGAGCTCCCTTGTTGCAGGGGCGCGACGCATGGCGCTGCGGGATGCCGCGCCGCGGCCATCGCCCCCCTAGTTTTCGGACGGTTTGGAGCTTAGGCGGCGGCACCTGACGGCAACATGGCCCGAACATGACATTCGCGTCAGGTCCGTGCCGGCCGGGCGCAAAAAAGCCCGCATCCCTTGCGGGCTGCGGGCCGAATACCTTGGAGAAGCCCGCCGGGCACGCCGGCGGGCGGAGCCGGTGCCGGCTTAGAACACGTGGCGCAGGCCGATGTCCAGACCCTTGGAGTTGTCGTTGGCGCTGGTCAGCGTCGCGCCGTTCAGCGCCACGCCCGCGCCGCCCTTGTTCTTCACGTAGGCGAAGGTGGTGTAGACGGCGGTGCGCTTGGACAGGTTGTGGACGTAGCCCAGCGCGAACTTGTCGGCCTTGGCGTCCACGCCGGTGAACTCGGTCTCGAAGCGCGACCAGGAGGCGCGGATCTCGCCCGCACCCACCGGCACCTTGGCGCCGACGATGTAGCCCGTGCCTTCCGGATCGCCGAAGGCGGCGTTGTTGACTTCCTGCTTGCGGTAGGCGGCCATCACGCTGGCCATGCCGAAGTCGTAGCTGGCGCCCAGGCCCCAGTCCTTGATGTCGCCGACGCGGTAGTCGGCGGCATCGGCCGCGTAGTCGGTCTTGGCGTACGACAGGCCGACGTCCAGCGGGCCGTTCTTGTAGCCGATGCGGGCGCCGTAGCCGTTGCCGTTGCTGTGGTTCGTGCCGGCCGGCTGCTCGCCGCGGTAGGCCTGCACGGCGCCGTAGAAGCCGCCGAAGTTGGGCGTGAAGTAGGTGGCCGAGTTGCCCACGCGCGTGGCGACCGGGCCGCCCAGGCCCATGCGGGTGTTGGTCAGCAGGGTCGAGCCCACGCCGTTGTCGCCGAACGGGTCGTAGGCGGAGGCGTTCAGGTATTGCAGCGAGAAGTCGCGGCCCAGGCGGAACTCGCCCCAGCTGTCGCCCATCAGGCTGACCGTGGCGCGGCGCGCGAAGCGCAGGCCCGAGCCGGCGCTGTAGCCGGAGTTGAACTGGTTGTTGTAGTCGCCGCCGGACAGGTTGCTCGAACCGGTGCCGTCGTCGAGGTTGAAGCCGGACTCCAGCCAGAAGCCGGCCTTCAGGCCGCCGCCCAGGTCTTCGACGCCGCGGAAGCCGATGCGGCTGGACGCGTTGCCGCCACTGCCCAGGCCGCTGTTGTTGGAAGCGCTGCCGCGGCCGAATTGCACGGTGGCATCAGCCACGCCGAACAGCGTGACGGAGGATTGTGCGAACGAGGCGGCGCTGGCGACGGCCAGCACGGTCAGCGTGGCGAGTTTCTTCATGGTCATCCTTAAGAGGTTGCGTGATCGGTTGCATGTCCCACGTCGCTTTCGCACAGGACATGGCGTCAGCGTAGGCACCGGCCGCCCGTGCCGACAGGCCCGATGTCGCAATGCACCGGGGTGCGCGAACGCACCCCCCGGGGTTTCGGAGCACCCCGTTCCGCGGCTGCGACAGCGGCCTGCGGGCCCGGCGTCATTTCCGTGGCGGCAACAGTGCGTTGCCGGGGTCCGCCTTGATGCGGCGGCGGGAGCCGCCTAGAGTCAGGGTTTTCCCGCAACCAGGCCGCGAGAAGGCTCGCGCGCAAGCCGGAGTCCTTCGCCATGCGCCTGCTGTCCATCGAAGACGAACCCAAGACCGCCGCCTACCTGCACAAGGGCCTGACCGAGCACGGCCATGTCGTCGACACCGCCCGCGACGGCGTCGAGGGCCTGCACCTGGCCACCTCGGGCCACTACGACCTGATCCTGCTGGACATGGCGCTGCCCGGCGCCGACGGCTGGCAGGTGCTGCGCGAGTTGCGCGGGCGCCAGCGCACGCCGGTGTTCGTGGTCAGCGGCCGCGGCGAGCTGGAGGACCGGGTGCGCGGCCTGCAGCTCGGCGCCGACGACTACCTGGTCAAGCCCTTCGCGTTCGCCGAGCTGCTGGCGCGCATCCAGGCGGTGGCGCGGCGCGCCGTGCAGCCGGCCGCCGCCGACCCCGTGGTGCGCGTGGCCGACCTGGAGGTCGACGCCGCCCGCCGCGTGGCCCGGCGCGGCGGGCGGCGGCTGGTGCTGACGGCCAAGGAGTTCGCGCTGCTGGAATACCTGTCGCGCCAGGTCGGCCAGGCCGTGCCGCGCACGCTGATCGCCGAGCACTGCTGGGACATGCACTTCGACAGCGACACCAACGTGATCGACGTGGCCGTGCGCCGCCTGCGCGCCAAAGTCGACGACCCCTTCGAAGACAAGCTGATCCACACCATCCGCGGCGTCGGCTATGTCCTCGAGCACCGCACGGCCTGAGCCGCCGCCGCGCCCGCGCCGGGCGGGGCCCCTGCTACGCGGCTCGCTGGCCGTGCACATCGCGCTGGCGGTGGCGCTGGCCGCCGCGCTGGTGATGCTGGCCGGCTGCTGGCTGGGAGGCCGGCTGATCGAGCAGGAGTTCACCGCGCTGCCGATGGCGCTGGCCGAGGAACACCGCGCCGCCTTCATCGCGCGCGCCTGGCGCGCGATGTTCTGGACGCTGGCCGCCGGCGCCGTGGCCACGGGCCTGCTGGCCTGGTTCATCACGCGGCGCGTGCTGGCCTCGGTGCGCCGCCTGGGCGAGACCGCCGACCGCATCGGCGCGCAGGCGCTGCAGGAACGGCTGCCGCTGGACGCCATGCCGGCGGAGCTGGCGCCGGTGGCGCGCGCGTTCAACGCCATGCTGGACCGCCTGCAGGACGCCTTCGACCGGCTCTCGGGCTTTTCCTCCGATCTCGCGCACGACCTGCGCGCGCCGATCCACCGGCTGCTGACGGCCACCCAGGTCACGCTGGCCCGGCCGCGCAGCGCCGACGAGTACCGCGCGGTGCTGGAATCGGCCGTGCAGGACTACGAGCGCATCGGGCGGCTGATCGACAACATCCTGTTCCTGGCGCGCGCCGACCATGCGCAGACCCGGCTGCAGACCGGCTGGCAGGACCTGGACCTGCGCCTGGGGCGCATGGTGGAATTCTTCGGGCTGCTGGCCGAGGAGCGCGGCCTGCAGCTGGCGCTGCAGGTGCAGCCCGGCCTGCGGGCCTGGGCCGACGAGGTGCTGCTGGCGCGCGCCGTGGGCAACCTGCTGACCAACGCGCTGCGCCACGCGCGGCCGGGCAGCACGGTGCAGCTGTCGGCGCACGCGCTGGCGCCGGGCGCGGTGCGCATTGCCGTGTCCAACGCCGGCGAGCCGATCGCGCCGGCGCACCAGGCCGCGATCTTCCTGCGCCGCTACCGCGTCGGCGCGCCGGCGGCGGAGGCCGGCTCCGGCCTGGGCTTGGCCATCGTCAAGAGCGTGATGGACCTGCACGGCGGCCAGGCCGGCGTGCGCAGCGCGCCGGGCCTGCCGACGGTGTTCACGCTGGACTTCCCGGCGCCGCCGCGCGTGCCGGTGCGCATCACACCGGCGGTTCGCCGATCTGCTCGGTAGCGTAGGCGCGCTGCACGGCCGGGCGCGCCAGCACGCGCAGCAGGTACGGGCCCAGGTGCGTCAGCGTGCGGGCCGGGCGGCCGAAATGCCGCGTCCAGCGCGCCAGCATCAGCAGGTAGGGGTCGAGCACCGTGTAGCGCTCGCCCAGCAGCCAGGGGCCGCCGTGGCGCGCCAGCTCCTGGTCCAGCAGCTCCAGCAGCTGGCCGGCGCGCGCCTCGGCCCGGGCCTTCAGGTTGGTGGCGCCCTGCACCAGTTCGGCCGAGGCCCAGCGCTCGGGATAGAAGTACAGGTTCAGCGTGGCGTGCAGCGTGTTGCTGAGCCAGAACAGCCACTTGTACAGATGCGCACGCTCGCTGCCGGCGAGCGCCGGCGCCAGGCCCGCCTGCGGATGCGTGTCGGCCAGGTGCAGCAGGATGGCGGCGGTCTCGTAGAGCACCGTGTCGCCGTCGACCAGCACCGGGATCAGCCCGTTGGGGTTCAGCCGCAGGTAGGCCTCGGACTTGTGAGCCTGGTTGGCGCGGTCGACCAGCACCAGCTCGAAGGGCACGCCCAGCTCCTCCAGCACCATGTGCGGCGCCATGCTGGCGTCGGTCGGGTGGTAGTACAGCTGCAGCATGGGCGGGGTCCTCGGCAGCGTTCAGCCCAGGTGCTTGCCGAAGAAGGCCAGCGTGCGCTCCAGCGCCAACTTGGCGGCGGCCGCGTCGTAGGAGCCGCGCTGGTCGCAGTTGAAGCCGTGGTCGGCCGCGTAGACGTGCACCTCGACCTCGGGATGCGCCTGCCCGAAGGCCTTCACGCTGTCCAGCGGGATCCAGTGGTCGCGCTCGCCGAAATGCGCCAGCACCGGCACCTTGGGCTTGCGCGCCACCTCGGCCTCGGTGGTCACGCCGCCGCCGTAGTAGGGCACGGCCGCGGCCAGCCCGTTGGCGGCGCAGGCGGCGCGCCAGGTCAGCAGGCCGCCCCAGCAGTAACCCACGATGCCGACCTTGCCACCCCGGGCGGCATGGTCGATCGCGGCCTGGATGTCGGCCTGCACGCCGGATTCCGGCAGTTCCTCGACGGCGGTCTTCAGCTTGAAGCCGGCCTGCATGTCGGCGTCGGTGTAGCCCAGCTCCACGCCGGCCTGCACGCGGTGGAAGGTCGACGGCGCCACGGCCAGGTAGCCCGCGCGCGCGTAGCCGTCGGCGACGCTGCGGATGTGCGAGTTGACGCCGAAGATCTCCTGCAGCACCACCACGGCGCCCCGGGGCGTGCCGGCGGGCTCGGCCACGTAGGCGGGAAAGGTGAATCCGTCCGAGGACTTCAGGTCGATGAACTGGCCCATGCTGTCGTGCTCCTTCGATGCGGGTGGCGGAAATGGGAAATGCGCGGTTTTAGCAGGATTCGCGCGCCCATGGATAACATGCCCCGGCATCACCCCAGGAGACCTTGGATGGACAAGATCGTGCTCGTCACCGGCGGCAGCCGGGGCATCGGCGCAGCCACCGCACTGCTGGCCGCGCGCCAGGGCTGGGCCGTGGCCGTGAACTACGCGCAGCATTCGCTCGCCGCCGACGAGGTGGTGCGCAGCATCCGCGCCGCGGGCGGGCGCGCCATGGCCGTGCAGGCCGACGTGGCCGACGAGGCCCAGGTGCTGCGCATGTTCGAGCAGGTCGACGCCAGGTTCGGCCGGCTGACCGCGCTGGTCAACAACGCCGGCATCGTGGACCGGGCGCAGCGCCTGGACCAGATGGACATCGCGCGCTGGCGCCGCATGCTCGACGTGAACCTGCTCGGCAGCCTGCTGTGCGCGCGCGAGGCCGTGCGCCGCATGAGCACGCGCCACGGCGGCGCCGGCGGCAGCATCGTCAACCTGTCCAGCGCCGCGGCGCGGCTGGGCGGCGCCGGCCAGTACGTGGACTACGCGGCCAGCAAGGGCGCGATCGACGCGTTCACGATCGGCCTGGCGCGCGAGGTCGCGGCCGAGGGCGTGCGCGTGAACGCGGTGCGGCCCGGGCTGATCGAGACCGAGATCCACGCCTCCGGCGGCCAGCCCGAGCGCGTGCGCGAGCTGCAGCACCTGGTGCCGATGCAGCGCGGCGGCACGGCCGAGGAGGTCGCGCAGGCCATCGTCTGGCTGATCGGCGAGGCGGCCAGCTACACCACGATGGCGATCCTGGACGTGACCGGCGGGCGCTGATCAGGCGGCCAGCGCGGCGCGCCAGGCCGCGGCCTTGGCCGCCAGCGGCATGCCGGCGTGCGCCGGGCTGGTGGACGGCAGCCGCAGGCAGTCCGGCGCCGGCAGCCCGGCCGGCAGCGGCAGCACGCGGCGGCGGAACACGGCCTCGGCCTTGGCGCCGTTGAAGCACACGCGCGCGATGCGCGGGTGCGCCGCGAAGAAGGCCGCGAAGTCGTTCGGCACGATGCTGGCGTCCACGATCGCGCTGTCCAGGCTGCCGGTGCGCGCGCAGCGGGCCGCCACGTCCCACAGCGCCACGCCGTGGTCCTGCAGCGCCGCCAGCCGCGCGGCGTAGGGCGTAGCCGCCGGATCGAAGCCGAACGCCGCGCCCATGATCTGCCAGAACGCATTGCGCGGATGCGCGTAGTACTGCTGCTGCCGCAGCGACAGGGCGCCCGGCATGCTGCCCAGCACCAGCACGCGCGCATCGGCACGCGCCACCGGCGGAAAGCTGCAGAGCAGCGGGGCGGAATCGGTCGCGGAGCCGTGTCGCATGCCGGCCGAGCATGCCAGAGACGGCGCAGCGGCACGCGGGCCACCGCATGCGCGGCCCAAGGCCGCAGGCGAGCTGCCCGAGGTGGCGCCGGTCGCCTGCATGCGCAAGCGGCTGACCGTGCGCAATGCCATGGTCCAGGCCGGACCGGCGAACCTCGGGACAAGTCGCTTCACGGCGCTTGACTTTGCAGACGGTTGCTCAGAAGGCGTGAACGGATCGATCGCACGCACGGCGGGGTGCGCCGGGCCGCAGGCGCAGGCCGCCGCGCCCTGGCTGGTGCCGGGGCAGGGACTGCAACGCCCGCATGCGGCCCGCCGCATCCCGGCCCGAAGGGCGAGACCCCGGGGGCTCGGCAATGGCAATGGCGATGCAGGGGGTCGCTCACCGGGAGCCTCGCGTGGGTGCGAGGGATTCGCTCACAGCGTCTCACCCCAGCCACAGCTGCACCGCCCGGTTCAGCACCGCGCCGCCGGCGGCCAGCCAGGCGAACAGCAGCAGCGCCAGCGCCAGCGGCCGCGGCCCCGCCTGCCGGATCGCGCCGGCGCGCGTGGCCAGCCCCAGGGCGGCCATGGCCGTCGCCAGCAACAGGTTGCCGGCCGCCGTGACCGCGCCGACCACGGCGGCCGGCAGCAGCTGCAGCGAGTTGAGCAGCACCACCGCCACGAAGCCGACGGCGAACCAGGGGACGGTGATGCGCCGCGGCCCGGCGTCGGCGGATTCCAGCCCGGGATGGCGGGCCAGCCAGGCCGACAGCGCGACCAGGAACGGCGCCAGCAGCATCACCCGCACCATCTTCGCGATCACCGCCGCATCCGCCGCGGCCGGGCCGATGGTCTGGCCTGCGGCCACCACCTGCGCCACTTCGTGCACGGTCGCGCCGATGTAGATGCCGAACCCGCGCTCGCCGGCCGGCACCACGTGCCACAGCGCGTTCAGCTGGAACAGCAGCGGGTACAGGAAGGTGGCGAGCGTGCCGAACACCACCACCGTGGCCACGGCCACCGCGACCTGCTCCGGCCGCCCCTTGACCACGGGCTCGGTGGCCAGCACCGCGGCGGCGCCGCAGATGGCGCTGCCGGCGCCGATCAGCATCGCCGCCCGGCGGTCCAGCCCCAGCCAGCGCACGCCCAGCCAGACCGCCAGGCCGAAGGTGCTGGCCACGACCACGACGTCGATCAGCAGGCCGGCCGCGCCGACCTGGGCGACGTCCTGCAGCGTCAGCCGCAGTCCGTACAGCACGATGCCCAGCCGCAGCAGCGTCTGCCGGGAAAAGCCGACGCCCGGCGCGCAGCGCGCCGGCACGCCGCCGCGCACCAGGTTGCCCACCAGCATGCCGAGCACGATGGCCAGCGACAGCGCGCTGAGCTCCAGCCGCCGGACCCAGGCCCCGTCGGCCAGCAGGACCGCCCCGCATCCCAGCGCCGCGCTCAGGGCCAGCCCCGGCATGCAGCGCGCCACCGGCCCGGCTGCTGCGGCCGGCTGCAAGCGCTCTTCGTTCATGGCGGCGACTCTAGGGAGCGCGCGGCAACCCGTCCAACGCATTGCTTTCCTAGAATCGACCGGTTTTCCAGGTCAACGAACGCGAGGAGACGGACCATGGCCACGCTCCGGCTGACCCTGCGGCAGCTCCAGATCTTCGCGGCGGTCGCCGAGCACGGCAGCACCGCCGCCGCGGGCGCCGGCATCGGGCTGTCGCAATCGGCGACCAGCGCCGCGCTGAACGAGCTGGAGCGGCTGCTATCGCGCCAGCTGTTCGACCGGGCCGGCAAGCGCCTGCTGCTGAACGACCACGGCCGAGCGCTGCTGCCCCAGGCCCGCGCACTGCTCGACGGCGCCGCGGAGATCGAGCGCAGCGCCGGCGGCGACGGTGACGGCGACGCGCCGCCGCCGCTGCGCATCGGCGCCAGCACGACGATCGGCAACTACCTGCTGCCCCGCGCGCTGGGCAGCTACCTGCGGCGCTGGTACGTGCCGGGCGCCGCCGCCGACTGGCACGCGCAGGTGACGATCGGCAACACCGCGGAAATCTGCACCGCGGTGGCCCGCTTCGAGCTCGACCTGGGGCTGATCGAGGGCCCCTGCGACACGCCGGAACTGGACGCCCGGCCCTGGCTGGCCGACGAGCTGGTGATCGTCGCCGCGCCGGCGCTGGCGCGGCAGCTGGCCGCGGACGCGGGCGGGGCGCCGCACCTGCCCCTGGCCCTGCTGCGCCAGCAGGTCTGGCTGCTGCGCGAGGCCGGCTCCGGCACCCGCGTCGCCACGGACCTGGCGCTGCTGCCCCACCTGCGCGCCTACCGCCGCAGCATCGAGATGGGGAGTTCGGAAGCCAACAAGCACGCCGTCGCCGACGGCCTGGGCCTGGCCTGCATGTCGGAATGGGTGGTCGCGGACGACCTGGCGTCGGGCCGGCTCGTGCGCATCCGCACCCCGCTGCCGCGGATGGTCCGGCAGTGTTACCGCGTGCTGCACCGGCGCAAGCAGCCGACGCCGGCGCTGCAGCGGCTCATCGCACATCTGGATGCGGCGGTGCGCTGACAGCAGCTTGCGCAACATGCGCTCGCCGTCGAAATACCGCGGATGTTGCGCGTGCAAGGGTCTTGAATCTTGCGTCAGGCAGGCCAGCCGCCATAGCTGCTGAGGCGAGGTTGTTGTTCTCCTCAGGCCGGTCACCTCGGCGGACTTCGACCAGAACGACGAGCCGATCAACGAGAGCTACCCGGCGGCCGTGGGCAGCACGTACACGGTGCGCGATGGGCCCGTTGGTCGGACGGACCGATCGGCCCGGCGGTCATGGCAGACGGTGCCCCAGGCCCCATGCCATGCCCTACTTGCCAGCCAGGCGCAGAAACTGCGCCGGCACGGCGGCCGTGAGCCAGACACCGTTCTCCGCCTGGTGGAACCCGAGGCCCTGGCGGTGCATGGCCTCGGCCTCGACGACCAATGCCACGGGCTTGCCGTAGCGCTGGCCCACGGCGGTCGCCGTCTCCACGTCCTCGGACAGATGCACGTACTGCCGCTCACCGGGCTTCAGCCCTTCCCGCCGGATCGACTCCAGGAATCGCTCCGCCGTCCCGTGGTACAGCGTCGCGGGCGGCACCTTCTCTGCAAAGCGGATCGCCACGCGGGCGGTCGAATGCCCCTGCACCGCCCGGATGCTGGAGCCGTCCGGCGACAGCGCGAACCGCTTCTTGTCGCTGGTCGCCACCACCTGCTCGATCAGGGCCCGGTCCAGGATGCGCCCATGCCGCGCGGCGGCGGCGATCAGCGTCTCGACATGGGTCCAGCCCTCGCTGTCCAGGGCCAGGCCGATGGCCTGCGGCTCGTGGCGCAGCACGTAGCTCAAGAACTTGCTGGCAGCGGCATGGTCTTGCCGGCGCATGCCTTCTTCCTTCTCTGCCGTGCTCGGGGCCTGCTCGCCGGCCGGCCCGTTCTTCGTCTCGCCGAGCCCGGCGCCCGCCCTCACGGCTGCGCCGTCTCCAGCCACTGCGCCAGGTCCGCCGCCGCCGCGTCCGTGGCCTCGGCCAGCGCGCGCACGCCGCCGGCGGCGTCGGGCGTGGGCGCGGGGCGCTGCACGATGAGCTGGCGCTGCGCCAGCACCCGTTCGCCGGCCGGCAGGTTGTCGACCAGCGTGGCGCGCAGGCGCAGCAGGCCGAAGCTTTCCACCGGCGAGCCGAACAGCTGGCTGAACTCCTCCAGCTCCAGGCGCAGCACCGTCGGCTGCCGGCCGCCTTCGCGCAGCATCGCCGCGCCCTCGCCGGCGCCGACGATGGTGCGGTGCTGGCCCAGTTGCTCGCGCACGCGCTGGCGCACCAGCTGGGCCGGCGGCATGCTCCAGCGCGCCAGCGCGTAGGGGCGCAGCTGCCGGTCGTCGGCATAGCCCAGCCGGTACAGCACGGCGGTGCCGGCCTCCAGCGGGCCGCTGGCCTCGACCTCGGCCAGCGCCAGCGGCGGCAGCGGCGCGCTGCGGCCGGCCGGCGCGGCGGCGGTGGGGACGGGACCGGGGCCGAAGTCGTACTGGGCCGGGCGCTGCGGCCGGTCGGGCAGGGCCGAGCAGCCGGCCAGCACCAGCAGGGACAGAAGGACGGGCGTGGCACGGCTCATCGCGTGGCTCCTGGTGCGGCGAAGCCCGGCTCGCCGGGCCCCGGGGAAATGCTGCCGCTGCCGAAGATCAGCGACTGCGGGTTGTCGTTGATGGCGTTGACGGTGCGGCCGAGCTGGCGCACCGCGCGCGCGGTGTCGTCGCTGGCGCGGTTGACGCGCGGCAGCGTGGCGGCGCCGAAGGTCTCGGCCGCGCGCGACAGCGCGGCCGAGCCTTCGGCCAGGCGGTCCAGCGGGCCGTCCTGCGCGTTCAGCCGCAGGGCCAGCGCATCGACGTCGCCGGACAGCCGCGCCACCTGCTCGGCCGCCTGGCGCACGGCCTGCAGGCTGCGCTGGGCCTCCTGCGTCATCTGCGGCATGCCGGCCAGCGCCGGGTCGACGCTGCGGCGCAGCGTGGACTCGATCTGCGCCGCCAGCTGCTCGATGCCGCGCGCGGCCTTGCCGATGCTGGCCGTGGCCTCGCCGGTGTTGGCCAGCACGGTGCCGAAGTTCTTCACGTTCTGCTCGCCCAGCACGGCGTTGAAGTTGTCCAGCAGCAGCTGCACCTTGGCCATCAGCTCGGGCGCCTGGTCGGTCAGCTCGCCCAGGCGCGAGTTCTTCAGCGCCAGCCGGGGCACGCGGCTGGCGCCCGGGGGCAGCTGCTGCGGCGGGCCGCCCAGGTCGTCCAGCTGCACGAAGGCCAGGCCGGTGATGCCCTGGTAGCTCAGCGTGGCGAAGGTGCTGGGCGTCAGCGGCGTGGTCTCGTCCACGGCGATGCGGATCACGATGTTGCCGGTCACGTCCGGGTCGAAGCCGATGTGGGTGACCTTGCCGACCGCCACGCCCTTGAAGCGCACCGGCGCCTGCGGCTGCAGGCCGGTCACCGCTTCGCTGGTGGACAGCTCGAAGGTGCGGGTGCTGCCGCTCTCGCGGCCGAGCCAGACGGCCAGCGCGATCAGCAGTGCGGCGACCACCAGCACGAAGATGCCGGCGGCCATGGCGTGGGCCTTGTTTTCCATCAAGCCTCCTGGGCGGGGTCGGGTTCGGGGGCGGGCGCGATGCGCTCGATCGGCGCCATGGCGCGGCGGCCGCGCTCGCCCTGGAAGAAGTCGCGCACGAACGGATGGTCGAAGGCCGCGACCTCGCGCGGCGGCCCTTCGACCAGCACGCGCTTCTCGGCCAGCACCAGCACGCGGCTGGACAGCGCGAACAGCGTGTCCAGGTCGTGCGTGACCATCACGACGGTGAGCCGCAGCTCGCGGTGCAGCGAGCGCAGCAGCTCGACGAACTCGTCCGAGCCGTGCGGGTCCAGCCCGGCCGTGGGTTCGTCCAGCAGCAGCAGCGGCGGGTCCATGGCCAGCGCGCGCGCCAGCGCGACACGCTTGATCATGCCGCCGGACAGGTCGGCCGGCATCTTGCCGGCGTGCTGCGGGCCCAGGCCGACCATCTGCAGCTTGACCAGCGCCGTGTCGTAGACCAGCTCGTCCGGCAGCCGGCGCAGCTCGCGCAGCGGGAAGGCGATGTTGTCCAGCACGCTGAAGGCCGAGAACAGCGCGCCCTGCTGGAACAGCATGCCCACGCGGCTGGCCGCGCCGCGCCGGCCGAGCTGCGCGGCCGGCTCGCCCAGCACCGTGACCTCGCCGCGGTAGGGCCGCTCCAGCCCCAGCATCTGGCGCAGCAGCACGGTCTTACCGGTGCCCGAACCGCCGACCAGCGACACGACTTCGCCGGCGCGGATCGACAGCGCCAGGTCCTGGTGGATCACGACCTGCCGCGGCGGCTGGCCGAAGGCGGTCCACAGGCCCTGGATGGAGACGACCTCGGGTGCCTGCGCCGCCGCCATGTTCAGATGCCCACGCTGCGGAAGGCGACGGCGAACAGCGCGTCGATCAGGATCACCGCGGTGATCGCCGTGACCACGGAGGCCGTCGTGCCCTGCCCCAGGCTCTCGGTGTTGGGCTTCACGCGCAGGCCGTAGTGGCAGCCGATCAGCGCGATCACGACGCCGAACACGACCGACTTGCCGACCGCCAGGCCGAGGTTGGCGACGCTGACGGCGGCCGGCAGCGCGTTGGCGAAATACGCCGGCGTGATGCCCAGCGCCAGGTCGGCCGCCAGCATGCCGCCGGCCAGGCCGGCCAGCGTGGTCCAGGTGGCGATCAGCGGCATCGCGATGGACAGCGCGATCGCGCGCGGCAGCACCAGCCGGAAGCCGTGCGCGATGCCCATCACGCGCATCGCGTCCAGCTCCTCGGTCACGCGCATCACGCCGATCTGCGCGGTGATCGCCGAGCCGGAGCGCCCGGCCACCAGGATCGCGGCCAGCATCGGCCCCAGCTCGCGCACCAGCGACACGCCGAGGATGTTGACGATGAAGGCCTCGGCGCCGAACTGGCGCAGCTGCAGCGAGGTCAGGTAGGCCAGCACCACGCCGATCAGCGCGCCGACCAGGAAGGTGATCGGCAGCGCCAGCGCGCCCATCTGGTACAGGTGGCCGGAGATGTCGCGCCACGGGCCGGCCGCCGGCCGGCGCAGCAGGCGCAGGCCGTCCAGCACGAGCTGGCCGACCAGCCGCACGCCGTTCTTGAACTGGCCCAGGCTGTCCAGCACGTGGGCGCCCAGCGCGTCCACGGCCTGCGCGAAGCCGCGCTCGGGCCGCGTCTCGCGCGCGGTGGTGAAGGCGGCCACGCGCTCGAGCATGCTGCGCTGCTGCGGCAGCAGGGCCAGTTGGTCGGGCCAGCGGCGGCCCCAGCGGTTCCACAGCAGCTGCGCGCCGAGGTGGTCCAGCCGGTCGATCTGCTGCAGGTCCCAGCCGACCGCCGGCGGCAGCGCGGCGAGCTGGCGGTCGGCGCGGCGCAGCCGGTCGCCGGTGGCCAGGGCCGCCGCCGTCCAGCGGCCCCGCAGCACGGCCGTGCCGCCATCGGCCAGGACCTCGGGCGCCTGCGGCGCGGGCGTGGACGGCGGCGGATCTTGCATGCAGGCGGGTGGACGCGAACGGTGGACGAGGCGGGAGCGAGCGACGATCCTACCAAGCCAGGCGGCGCGGGGTGCGTCGGCCGGGGCCGCGCCCGGCACGACGGCGCGGCCGCGCCGGGCGGCGGGTCAGTCGAACAGCGCGGTGCAGTCGCCCTGCTGCACCTTCTGCACCAGCGCCTCGCGCAGCGGCTGCGCGGCCGCGTAGGTCTCGCCGTCGACCTGTTCGCGCCAGTAGTCCTCCTCGCGCGCATAGTCGCAGCGGCCCTGCAGCACGCAGGCACTGCCGACGTAGCTGGAGTGCGCGTCGCAGCCCTGGGGGTCCAGGTCGCAGTACGCCAGGTGCATCGCCAGGTTGCGCTCCGGCGCCGCCCCGGCGTGCAGCGGATGCGTGGGGCGGTCCGCCGCCCCGCGCAGCGCCAGGCCGATCCAGCGCACCGCGCGCGGCTCCTCGCCCTGGCGGCGCACCACGTCGCAAGCCAGGTCCGCCAGCATCCGCGTGCCGAGCGCGTCGTCCGGCGCGGTATTGCTGGCCAGCGCGTCGCGCAGGCGCTCCAGCGCGCTGCCGGCCTCGCGCGCGCGCTGCATCAGCGCCTCGGCCTGCTGCGCGGCCTGCGGCTGCCCGATGAAGCCGGCGCAGCGCGCGGCCGCGGCGCGCGCGTGGCGGGCACGCCGCTCGCGCTCGTCGGGCGCCAGGTCCTCGGGCAAGACCATGTCCAGCCAGGACTGCAGGCCCTCGGTGCCGTCGCCGACATAGCTGGCGCAGGCCCGCCAGGCCGCGATGCCCTCGGCGACCACGGCCGGATCGGTGCTGGCCAGGGCCAGCTGGAACAGCGAGTAGAGGTTGCGGTTGTCGAACGCCGGGCCGCCGTGGTCGGCCGCCGCGGCGTCGGGCTGCGGCGCCTGCGGCGGCGGCACGTCCGGCGGCTCGGCCTCGACGGGCGCCGGCTGCGACTGCAGCGCGCCCGCGGCCAGCACCACGCGGGGCGCCGGGGCCGATGCGGTCCACCAGGTGCTGGCGGCGACCACGCCGGCCAGCACGACCGCGACCGCCGCGGCCGCGCCGGCGAGGCGGCCCGCCGCCCGCCAGTCGGCGCGCGGCGCGCGGCGCTCCAATACCAGGGTTCTCGATCCAGAAGACATCGCGGGGATGATCGCCCATCCGGCGCCGGCGCCGCCCGGCACGGCCGACCGCTGCGCGGCCGGTACGCACCGTTCAGCGGCTGGCCGCCTGTTGCGCAGCGGCGCTCCGCGCCACGCGCCAGCCGCGGGGCGGCGTCATGGCCTGCGGCCGGCCTCGGTGGTCCCGTAGCCGATCGCCTTGATGACGATGCCACTGCCCGGCAGCGCCAGGTTGGCGGCGTCGGCGCCCAGATCGATCAGGCGCTCGCGCGTGAAGCGCTGGGTGATCTTCTCGTCGAACCAGTGGCCCGACTCCACGACCTCGCCGGTCAGGCCATCGACCTCGATCACGCCGGTCTTGTCGGCCGGTCCCCAGCGGTATTCGAAAGCGAACACCGGCCGCGCGTAGAGGTGGCGGCGCTCGAACTCGAAGTCGTTGCGCATGACCTCGTGCGCCGTGACGACTTCGCTCGACAGCCGCGCCATGGCCAGATCGGTCGCCGCCTGCAACGGCAGCGCGGGCTTGAGCAGGGCTGGGTTCTCGTACTCCTCGTGCTCCGTGAACTTGTAGCGCTTGACATAGCCCGCCAGCACGCTGGGCGCGACGCCGCGCTGCATGCCATCCAGGTACTCGTCGTAGCTGATCTTGCGGTGGCATTGCTCGACCGCCACGAACTCGATCCTGGCTTTGTCCTTCTGGCGCGCGACATCGAACCGGAGACCCTCGATCTGCAGTTGCTGCGCATAGGCGTTGTGCACAGGCACTTGGTAGGTCGCCTGGCTGCAGTAGTCGATCGAGCGCGTCGCGGTGATATGCCAGAACGGCTCGTAGCGCAATTCTTCCTTGGTCAGTTGGACGGTATCGGGCGTGGGCCGACGCCGCAGGTTGATCTTGGCCAGCAGGCCGAAGGCGCTGAGCTTCTTCTTCTCGGCCTGCTCCTGCGCAGCCCTGAACGGGTAGACCTCGTCGAACACGAAGATCCGGGTCGAGCCGGGAACGCAGGACATCGAAGGAGCGGTCATGGTGCAGCGGGCAAGTAGGTCCGGCGAAAGTATGCATGCATCTTCCGCGTTCGCCAGCCCCCCTGGCACCGCTCCCTGCGTCCCGCCCGCCGGGCCCGGACGGCCCCGCCCGCCGCCTGTCTCAGCGCTGGCCGGGGACCTGGCCGGCCTGCGGCGAGCGCGGGCCGGGCAGGATGCCGTCCGCGCGCGGCGCGCCCAGCAGGCGCTGGCTGGCGATGCCGGCGTAGCCGTAGGCGGCGTCGGTGCTGGTGTCGACGATCTGGCGGATCAGCGCCGTGACCAGCGCGCCCACCAGCCCGCCACCCTGCGACTGCTGCTGCTCGGCCGAGGAGGCGCTGGCCTTGCCTGCCCAGAGCTGGCGGCCGTCGCGCAGGTCGACGATGCGCCCCTCCACCGTCACCCGCGTGTCGCTGGCCAGCAGCTGGTAGCTGGTGCCGTACTCGGTGACCTTCAGGTAGACCGCCGCGTCGGCGCCGAAGAATTCGCGCAGCTTCGTGAACGGGATGCCCTGGGCCTCGTAGCCGCCGTGCACGCCGTTCTGCCGGAAGGTCTCGTCCACCAGCGCGGCCGGCAGCACGTAGTAGCCGGCCTCGGCCAGCGGCAGCGTCGCCTGCGCCCACACCGCGGCCGCGGCGCCGACCTCGGGCGAATCGTTCAGCGGCGGCAGCACCAGCAGCGAGGCCGGCCGGGCCTGCAGGAAGGCGCTGTAGTCGTACGGCGCGCGCTGGTGGACCGCGCAGCCGGACAGCAGCGCCAGGCCCGCGGTGGCCGCCAGGGCCGCGAGGCGGGCCCTCATGCCGGCCCGCCTGCCGGCGCCGCGGGCCGGCCGTCCAGCCGCTCCAGCAGCCGGTCCATGTACGGCGCCGACTCGGGAAACGCGGCCTTCTCGGCCAGCCAGCTCGCGCGCGCCTGCCCGGCCGCGCCGACCGACAGCTGCAGCATGCCCAGGTGCGCACGGAAGCCCGGCGGCAGCGCCGCGCCGGCCGCGCGCGCCTTCTCGGCCTGCACCTGCATGGCCTGGATCTGCGCGTTCGGGTCGGCGCCCGCGTGCTGCAGCACCTCGTACTGCCGGCGCGGGAAGTCCTCCCACTGGTACAGCGGCCGGGCCGGCGCCGCGCAGCCGGCCAGCAGCAGCACGCCGGCCAGCGCCGCCGCGCCACGCACGCCGCCGCCGCGCATGGTCACTGCGCGCCCCAGCGGCCGGCGTCGCGGCCGGCCACCAAGCCGCCCACGGCCTCGCGCATGGCCAGGTCCAGCACCTTGCCGTTCAGCGTCGCGTCATAGCCCGCCGTGCCACCGAAGCCCAGCACTTCGCGGTTGGACAGCGCGTACTCGCCGGCGCCGCTGGTCGAGTAGACGACCTCGGAGGTCAGCGCATTCACCACGTTCAGCGTGACCTTGGCGTAGGCCACCTGCTCCTTGCCGCGGCCCAGGATGCCGAACAGCTGGCGGTCGCCCACGTCCTTGCGGCCGAATTCGGCGATGTCGCCGGTGATCACGTAGGAGGCGCCGCGCAGCTGCTGCGCCTGGCCGGCCAGCTTGGCCTCCTGGGCGGCCTCGGCCATGTTGTCGCGGTCCAGCACCGAGAAGCGCTGCGACTGCTGCAGGTGCGCGATCAGCGTGGTCCGGGCCTGGCCGCCGAGCCGGTCCACGCCGTCGGAGAACACGCCGCGCATGAAGCTGGAGCGGTTGTCGAACTTGCCGACCGCGACCGGCAGGCGCGGGCCGCTGTAGGGCGTGGCGGCGGACGCCACCTGCGCCGCCTGCACGGTGCGGGAACTCTCGGTCGCGCAGCCGGCCAGGCCGAGCACGGCCACCGCGGCCGCGCAGGCCGCCAAACGTCGTTGCATGGAATACCTCCGGTCGAACAAGCGGCCGCATTGTAGGAATGCCGCGCCCCGGCGCGCCGGCCGGCTCAGGGCTGGGCCAGGAACGGCAGCGCCTCGGCCAGCAGCGCCTCGGGCGCCTCCTCGGCGATGTAGTGGCCGCAGGGCAGCGGGCCGCCGCGCACGTCGTCGGCCACCTCGCGCCACAGCGCCAGCGGCTCGAAGCAGCGGTGCACCACGCCCTCGGCGCCCCACAGCGCCAGCAGCGGCGCCGCGAGGCGCCGGCCGGCGGCGCGGTCGTGCACCAGGTCGATGCCAGCGGAGGCGCGGTAATCCTCGCAGATGCCGTGCGCGGTGCCCGGCAGGGCCAGCGTGCGCTGGTACTCGGCCAGCGCGCGCGGGTCGAACGGCGCCAGCCCGGCGCTGCGCCGGCCCATGACCTCGCGCACGTAGGCGGCCGGGTCGGCCTCGATCAGCCGCTCGGGCAGCGGCGCCGGCTGGATCAGGAAGAACCAGTGCCAGTAGGCGCGGGCGAAGGCCTCGCCGGTGCGCGCGTACATCGCCAGCGTGGGCGCGACGTCCAGCAGCACCAGGCGGTGCACGGCCTGCGGATGGTCCATGGCCAGCCGGTGCGCGACGCGCGCGCCGCGGTCGTGCGCCAGCACGTCGAAGCGCGCATGGCCCAGCGCCTGCATCGCGCGCAGCAGGTCGCGCGCCATCGTGCGCTTGCTGTAGTTGGCGTGGTCGGCGTCGCCGGCCGGCTTGGACGAATCGCCGTAGCCGCGCAGGTCGGCCAGCACCAGCGTGAACCGCTCGGCCAGCGCCGGCGCCACCTTGTGCCAGATCGCATGCGTCTGCGGATGGCCGTGCACCAGCAGCAGCGGCCGGCCCTGGCCGCCGCTGCGCACGCGCAGGCACACGCCGGCGTCGGTGGCGATGTCCTGCGTGGTGAAGCCGGGGAAGAGGTCGTCGGGTGTCGTCATGGCGCGGCCTTGGGGGATGCCGTGCGCATCGTAAGCGGGCTGGATAAGCTCGCCCCCATGCCCCAGACCATCGCAAGCGCGGTCGAGCACGAGCTCGTCGTCAAGAAGAGCCGCTTCCTGGCGTGCGTGCAGCCGGTGGCCGGCCGCGCGCAGGCGCTGCAGGTCGTGGCCGCGCTGCGCGCCGGGCATCCCGGCGCGGCCCATGTCTGCTGGGCGCTGCTGGCCGGCGGCGATTCGGCCGCCGTGGACGACGGCGAGCCCGGCGGCACGGCCGGCCGGCCCATGCTGCACGTGCTGCGCCAGCAGGACCTGGATGGCGTGCTGGCCACCGTGGTGCGCTATTTCGGCGGCATCAAGCTCGGCGCCGGCGGCCTGGTGCGCGCCTACACCGACGCCGTGGCCCAGGCCCTGCTGCGGGCCGACAAGACGGCGCTGGTGCGCTGGTCCGCGCTGGACTGCCAGCTGCCCTATGCGCTGGAAGGCGCGGTGCGCCGCGCGCTGGAGGCGGCCGGCGCACGCGGCCTGCAGGTCGATCACGGCCCGCTGGTGCGCATGCGCTTCGAGGTCGCCGCCGAGGCCGAGGCCGCGCTGCGCGCGCGGCTCGACGATCTCTGCCAGGGACGAATCGGCTGGGCGTGAGCCTCGAAATCGCGCGGTTCTTGCGCTAGCGCAAAGGCCACGGGGCAGGCCCGGTCCACAGTGCACAACCATGTGCACGCCTGCCGACTGCCAATCCGACTCGACGCTCCGCCATGCAGCGGCCGGCGAGTTGCTGGCCGCCCGCTTCGCCGTGCCGACGCAGGCGCTGTACCTGCAGAGCGGGCGGGTGGTGGCCGGCCTGCTGCAGCGCGGCCAGCTGCGCCACCGGCTGGTGGACTTCGAGGCGCCGTGCTGGCTGGACATCGCCTCCGTGCTGCTGAACCAGCCCACGCCCTGGGACTGGGTGGCCGATGCGCCCACCGTGCTGCGGGCCTTCGACGCGGAGGCGCTGCGCCGCTGGCATGCCGGCCTGCCCGAGGCCGCCGGCCGGCTGATGCTGGACCTGGCCTGGGCCCAGCGCCGCCAGGCCGAGGCCGCGCTGGCGTTGCTGGTGCAGGACGCCGAGACGCGCTGCGCCCAGTGGCTGCTGCAGCACGCGCGCCGCGCCGACGACGGCCACGTCGGCATCGAGCTGCAGCAGCGCAAGCGCACCATCGCCGCACAGCTGGGCATGGCGCCGGAGACCTTCTCGCGCGTGCTGCGCCAGCTGCGCGAGCGCGGCCTGCTGGCCCAGAACGGCGGCCGGCTGCTGCTGCCGGACCCGGACGGCCTGCAGCAGATCGCCACCGCCTAGCGCGGCCCCTCCCCGGGCGCCGGGCGCCACCAGTGCCAGGCGGCCACCGCCAGCGGCAGCGCCAGGCCGAGCCAGGACCACCAGTCGCCCCAGCCGTCGGCCACCAGCGCCGTGACCAGGCCGCTGCCGCTGGCCAGGCCGAGCGCGATCGGCCAGCCCCACAGCCGCCAGAACGGGCGCCAGGACGCGGAACGCATCAGGCGCGCACCCGCGCCGCGGCGGGGCCGGCTTGCGGCACGGGCCGCGCCGCCGGCCGGCGCCGCAGCCACAGCACCAGGCCGGTGGCCAGCACGACGATGGTCGCGACGTCCAGCAGCGCCCACAGGATCTGCATCGGCCGCCCGCCGTAGTCGCCGAAGTGCAGCGGCTGCGAGACCAGCAGCGCCTTGAGGTACCAGGGCAGTTCGCGGCTGTCGGTCACCTGGCTGGTGGCGGCGTCGACCAGCACCGGCTTGAGCAGCTTGGCCGTGACGTGCTCGCCGCCGCGCAGGAACACGCCGTAGTGGTGCGGGCTGGAGAAGCTGGTGCCGGGAAAGGCCACGAACGCGACCTTCATGCCCGGCTCGCGGGCCAGCGCGGCGGCCACGGCGCCCTGCAGCGAGCCGGGCGAGGCCAGCGGCGGCTTGTCCTTGTACGGCGCCAGCATCGCGGCGACCTCGGTGGACTGGTAGTACTTGACCAGCAGGTCGGCCCAGGCGTTGATGACGCCGGTGGCGCCGACCACCGTGAACCAGACCAGCGTGACGATGCCGACGAGGTTGTGCAGGTCCAGCCACTTGGCGCGCGCGCTGCGCGTGCGCCGGATCTCGCCGAAGCGCAGCTTGCGCATGAACGGCGCGTACAGCACCGTGCCCGAGACCAGCGAGACCAGCAGCAGCACGCCCATCAGGCCCAGGAACAGCATGCCGGGCAGGCCGGCGAACAGGTCGATGTGCAGCGAGCGCATGACGTACATGAAGCCGCTGTCCAGCGAGGGTTCGCCCAGCGCCTGGCCGGTGCGGGCGTCCACGGCGACCTGCTTGAAGCCCGCGGTCGCGTCGGGGCGCGGGGCCAGCGTGACGTACCAGACGCGGTCGTCGTCCTCCTCCTGCGAAGCGAACATGCCCTGCAGGCCGGGGTGGCGCGCCGTGGCCAGCCGCATGACCGCGTCCAGGTCGGCGCGCGGCGCGTCCGGCGGCATCTCGGCCGCCTCGATCTCGGTGCCGAGCAGGTGGCCGATCTCGTGGTGGAAGATCAGCGGCAGGCCGGTGATGCACAGCAGCAGCATGAACACCGTGCAGACCAGGCTGGACCACTTGTGGGTCCAGGTCCAGGCACGGATGGCGCGGCTGCCGAGCATCGGGCAGGTCAGGAGTCGGCGCGCGGGGACGTCGCCGCCCTCACAGGCGGTACTGCAGCTGCAGGTCCAGCGTCCGGCCGCCGCCGTAGTAGCAGTAGAAGTCGCAGCCGCTGACGTAGGTCTTGTCGGTCAGGTTGCGCGCGTTCAGCTGCAGCGCCCACTGGCGGTTGATGTCGTAGCGCACCATCAGGTCCAGCAGCGTGTACGCCGCCACCTTGCGTCCCGGGTAGTTGGCCTCGTCGACGGTGGAGCCGTTGTAGCGCGCACCGGCGGCCACCGTGACGGCGCTGTCCGCGCCGGGCAAAGCGAAGCGGTGGCTCACCCACAGGCTGGCCTGGTTCCTGGGGATCAGCGGCGTGCGCAGGTTCTGGGTGACGCTCAGGTCCTGGCGCGAGTCGTTGTGGGTGTAGGAGGCCTTGATGGCGGTATCGCGCTGAATCCTGAAGTCGCCTTGCCACTCCACGCCGCGGTTGGTGCGCTTGCCGATCTGGCGCTGGATGTTGGAGGCATCCGCCGCCAGGGCGTTCTTCTCTTCCAGGTCGAAGTAGGCGAGCGTCATGTTGCCGCCATTGAGCCAGGACGGTTCCAGCTTCAACCCGACCTCGGCCTGCCGGCCTTCGTAGGGCCGGTAGGGGTTGTTGTAGCCGTCCACGCCCGTGGTCGGCTTGAACGACTCCGAGTAGCTGGCGTAGGGCGCGATGCCCAGCGCGCTGATGTACATGACGCCCGCGTTGAAGCTGTTGTGGCTGACGTCGTAGCCGCCCTGCACGCGGCTCTTGGCACGGTCGTGCCGGATGCCGGCATTGAAGTTCCAGTGGCTGCCCACCTGCAGCTGCCCGGAGGCGTAGGCGCCCAGCTGGCGCAGGCCTTCCCGGTACGGCGTGCTGCTGACGTTGAACGGCGCGCCGTACACCGGCGCGAACATGTCCAGGTTCGGCACCACGCCGAAGCCGTTGTTGTGGCCGTTGGTGTCGGACTTCAGGTAGTCCACGCCCACCGTGGGGCGCAGGGTCACGTCGCCCCAGCGCAGCTTGCCGTTCACACGGTTGTCCAAGTAGTGGTTCTGCGTGTTGCCGTGGGTGAGGGTGTAGCCGCGCACGGCCTGGCGGTCGTTGTCGGAAGCATAGGCGAACACGTTCTGCTGATCGATGTTCAGGCGCGAGAACTTGTAGTTCTGCGTGAAGGTCCAGTCGTCGGCGAATTCGTGGCGCAGCAGCCAGCCGGCGCTGATCTGCGTGCGCTTGAGGTGGTCGAAGTCCGGCTCGCCCATGTTGGTGCGGCGGTTCACGCGGCCGTAGGGCGTATCGATGAGGGAGCCCCAGGCGGGCAGGAAGCCGTTGGTGGGCTTGCCGTCCTCGCGCTGCACGCTGCCCAGCAGCGTCAGCGCGGTGCGCGGGCTGAACTCGACGGTCGCGCTGGGGGCCAGGTAGTAGCTGGCCATCTCGGTGCCCCGTTGCATGCCGTCCTCCGTGCGCGCCTGCGCCACGAGGCGGTAGTAGACGGAGCCGTCGCTGTTGGCGATCCCGTTGTAGTCCACGCCCAGGCCCCGCTTGCCCCGGTTGCCCACCTCGGCGTCCACAGACAACGCCTGCACCTTGTGCGGGCGCTTGGTCACGAGGTTGACGACGCCGCCGGTGTTCGCCGCGCCGAACACGAGCGAATTGGCGCCCTTGACCACCTCGACGGACTCCACACCGAACAGTTCGGGCTTCCAGACGAAAAAGCCGTTGGGGGTCGTGGGCGTGCCATCCAGCGAGACCGAGGCGTCGAAGCCGCGGATCTTGAACCACTCCACCTTGTTGTCCGCGCCGAAGGGCTCGCTCACGATGCCGGCCTGGTACTGCAGCGCCTGGTCCAGCTTGCGGCTGCCCATGGCCTCGATGGCTTCGCGCTGGATCACCGCGCTGGAATTGGGCGCATAGAAGTCCAGGTTCTGCAATGCATCGACCGAGCCGATGACGGTCACGGTGGACAGCGCCCGCTCGTTGTCGGCCGCTGCGGCCGCCTGGGCCCAGGCGGCTTGCGACAGGCACAGGGCCAGGGGAGTCAGCGCGCAGCCGGCAGCGGCGCGCAGGGCAAAGGATCGGACAGGCATGGCGAGCTCACCCAGGGAAGTGTGGACGGGCTGGCTCGGCGCGGGGCCGCGCAGGCCCCCTGCCTGGCTGGCGGGAAGGGGCGCAAGTTTACGCCCGGCCCCCCAGCAACGGACCGGATTGTTGCGGCCCCGCGACAGGGCCGCCGCAGGCGCGGGAGGTCAGCGCAGCAGCAGCACCGGCACCTTGCACAGGCTCAGCACCTTGGTGGCGACCGAGCCCATGATCAGGTTGCCGAGCGCGCCATGGCCATGGCTGCCCAGCGCCAGCAGGTCGTAGCGGCCCTCCGTGGCGGCACGCGCGATCTCCTCGGCCGGATGGCCGGCCTTGAAGACGAACTCCGCGGAGGCACCCTTCTGCGCGAAGAACTCGCGCACCGGGCCCAGCACCTTCTCGGCCTCTTCCTCGTAGTACTCCTGCACCAGCCGGGCATCCACGTACGAAGCCGCGCGCTTGGGCACCTCCAGCACCACGGTCATCACCGTGTACTCGTTGCCCGGGCGCAGCCACTCGTGCGCCGACAGGTACGCCAGCATGCGCTTGGTGTGCTCGCTGCCGTCGACGGCAATCAGGATCTTCATGTGCGCGCTCCTTTTCCTTCGTTCGTTGGATGGCCAGGTGAAATTTCAGTATCGCGCATCGGCATGGACGGATCTTGATCTCCGTCTACTCCGCGGGGCCAAGCGAGAATGCCCGCATGCCGTCTCCGTCCGCCCTGCCCCGCTGCGCCTGGTGCGGCAGCGATCCGCTGTACCAGCACTACCACGACCACGAATGGGGCGTGCCCGAGCGCGACAGCCGCGCACTGTGGGAGACGCTGATGCTGGAGGGCTTCCAGGCCGGCCTGTCCTGGATCACGGTGCTGAGGAAGCGCGCGGCCTTCCGCGCGGCGTTCGACGGCTTCGACCCGCGCCGCGTCGCCGGCTACGGCGAGGCCAAGGTCGCCGCGCTGCTGGCCGACCCGGGCATCGTCCGCTCGCGCGCCAAGATCGAGGCCACCATCGCCGGCGCCCGCATCTACTGCGCGATGCAGGACGCCGGCGAGGACTTCGCGGACTTCTGCTGGGCCTTCACCGGCGGGCAGGTGCTGCAGGGCGACGGCGTGCACTTCGCCGCGGCCACGCCGCTGTCCGAGCGCATCGCGCGCGAACTCAAGCGCCGCGGCTTCAAGTTCGTCGGCCCGACCATCGTCTACGCCTGGATGCAGGCGATCGGCATGGTCAACGACCACGCCGCGCACTGCTTCCGCTACCGGCCGCTGGGCGGCGGCTGACCGGCGCGTCAGAGCCGCGACGGCAGGTCCGACAGGCGCGCGATGCGCTGCACGGCGGCGGGCAGGTCCGCCGGCTGCTCGCCGAGCGCGAACACGCGCATGCCGGCGGCCAGGCCGGCGGCGATGCCGGAGGCGCTGTCCTCCACCACGGCGCAGTCGGCCGGCGCGAAGCCCAGCTGCGCCGCGGCGTGCAGGAACAGGTCGGGCGCGGGCTTCCAGGCGCCGACCTCGTAGGCGCTGAAGATGCGGCCCTCGCACCAGGGCAGCAGGCCGGTCAGGCCCAGCACCAGCTCGATCTTGTGGCGCGGGCCGTTGGAGGCGACGCAGAACGGCAGCCGCAGCGCGGGCAGCAGCTCGCGCGCGCCGGCGATGGGCTGCAGGTGGGCGCGGAACAGGTCGGCCATGCGCGCGCGCACGCGGGCCTCGAAGTCGGCCGGCAGCGGCGCGCTGGCGTGTTCGGCCACGAACGCGATCTGGCGCGACATCGGCGCGCCGCGCAGGGCGTCCAGCGCCGCGCGCGCCGCGGCCGGCAGGCCGTGCAGCGCGCCCTCGGCCAGCATGGCCTCCAGGAGCCAGGGCTCGCTGTCGACCAGCGTGCCGTCGCAGTCGAAGATCAGGGCGCGTACAGGAGTCATGCGGAACTGGGGGATCGTGCGGGGAAGGGCGGAGGATAGCCCCGCCGCGGCCGCCCCGCGTCAGGCCGGCTTGATGCCCAGGCGCTGGATCAGCGCGCGGAAGGTCGCGTTGTCGCGCGCGATCAGCGCCTTGAACGCGGCCTCGTCCAGGTAGCCCTCGCCCATGTTCTGCTTGGCCATGGTGTCGCGCAGCGCCGGTTCGCGCAGCGTTTTGGCCATGGCCTCGCGCAGCACCGCCAGCACCTCGGGCGGCGTGCCCTTGGGCGCGGCCAGGCCGCGCCAGCCGCCGACCACGAGGTCGATGCCGCGCTCCTTCAGCGTCGGCACCTGCTCCCAGCCGGCCGCGATGCGCTGCTCGGCCATCACGGCCAGCGGGCGGATCTTGCCGGCCTGCACGTAGGTCGCCACTTCCACCGGCGTGACCGCCACGGCCTCGATGTGGCCGCCCAGCAGGTCGAGCACGGCCGGGTTGGCGCCGCGGAACGGCACGTGGTTCAGCTGCACGCCGGCCTTGTCCTCCAGCGCCGCGGCGGCCAGGTGGCCCAGCGAGCCGGGCCCGGCATTGCCCACGCGCAGGTCGCCGGGCGCCTTGCGCGCGGCCGCCAGCAGCGCTTCCAGCGTCGCGTGCGGGGAGTCGGCCCGCACGGCGATGGTGGCCGGGTCGGCGTTCAGCCGCGCGATCGGGTGCACGTCGTCGGCCGTGAAGCGGACCACGCCCAGGTGCGGGATCATGGTGATCTCGACCGTGACGATGGCCAGCTTGTAGCCGTCGGGCCGGGCATTGACCAGCTCGGCCCAGCCCACGCCGCCGCTGGCGCCGGCGCGGTTCACGACGATCAGGCTCTGGCCCAGGTGCGGGCGCGCGGCCTCGGCCAGCGCGCGGGCCAGCACGTCGGTGCCGCCGCCGGCCGCGAAGGGCACGATGAGCTCGATCGGCTTGCCGGGATAAGCGGCCTGGGCCAGGCCGGCCACCGGCAGCGCGCCGAGCGCGGCGACGGCGGCCAGGGCCTGGCGGCGGGTCGGCAGGGGCATCGGGAATCGGTGCATCGCGGTCTGGCTCCGGTTCAGTCCAGGCGGATGTTGGCGGCCTTGATCACGCCGCTCCACAGCTTCTGCTCGCTGGCGACGAAGCTGCCGAGCTGCGCCGGCGTCATCGGCATCGGCTGGATGCCGATCTCCTCGAGCTTGGCGCGGGTCTCGGCATGGGCCAGCGCGGCGCCCAGGTCCTGGTTCAGGCGTTCGACCACCGGCGCCGGCAGGCCGGCCGGGCCGACCAGCACCTGCCAAGCGTAGGCCTCGAAGCCCGGCACGCCGGCCTCGGCCATGGTGGGCACGTCGGGCAGGATCGCCAGCCGCTCGGGCGTGGCGATGGCCAGCACGCGCACCTTGCCGGCGCGGATCATCGACAGGCTGGGCGGCAGGTCCACGAACATGCTGTTGACCTGGCCGGCCATCAGGTCCTGCAGCGCCGGGGCCGAGCCCTTGTAGGCCACGTGCAGGATGTCGGTCTGCGTCTTCTGCTTGAACAGCTCCAGCGCCACGTGCAGCGGCGAGCCGGGGCCCGAGGAGGCGGAGGACACCGCGCCCGGCGCCTTGCGCGCCAGCGCCAGGAACTCCTGCACGTTCTTCGCCGGGAACGACGGGTGCACCGCCAGCACCAGCGGCATCTTGCCGAGGCCGCCGATCCAGCTGAAGTCCTTCTGCGCGTCGTAGGTCAGGCTGGCGTACATCGCCGGGTTGAACGCCAGCGTGCCGGAATCCACGGTGCCCACGGTGTAGCCGTCGGGCGCGGCGCGGGCGATGAAGGTCGCGCCGATGATGCTGGCCGCGCCGGGCTTGTTGTCGGCGACGACGGGCTGGCCCAGCGTCTGGCCCATGCGCACGGCGAGCTGGCGCGCGATCACGTCGGTGGTGCCGCCCGGCGCGTAGGGCACGACCCAGCGGACCGGCTGGTGCGGGTAGGCCGCCTGGGCCTGGGCGGTGGCGGGCACGGCGGCGGCGAACGCCGCGGCGGCCAGCAGTTGCAGGAGGGATCGCTTGTGCATGGTGGTTGTCTCCGGAAAAGAGGTCGAGTTCGGGGCCGGCGCGGCGCCCCTCAGCGCGGCGCCAGCATCCATTCGTGCGCGGGATCGTTGCGGAACGCCCAGTGGCGGTGCGGGCCGGCCATGGTGTTCAGGTAGTACAGCGTGTAGCCGTGCGGCGCCACGCAGGGGTGGTAGCCGCGCGGCACGAGCACGGTGTCGCGGTGCTCGACGGCCATGGTCTGGTCCAGGCTGCGGTCGTCGGTGTAGACGCGCTGGAACGCGAAGCCCTGGGCCGGGTCGAGCTGGTGGTAGTAGGTCTCCTCCAGCACGGTCTCGCCGTCGCCGGCGGTGTCGTGCTTGTGCGGCGGATAGCTGGACGCATGGCCCGGCGGCGTGACGACCTCGACCACCAGCAGCCGCTCGGCCGGCTCGGTCTGCGGCAGGATGTCGCAGACGTAGCGCGTGTTGCTGCCCTGCCCGCGCACGCTGCGCGCCATCTGCTGCGGCGCGATCACGCGCGGCGCGAAGCGGCCCTCGGCCGGGGCGCTGCTGAGCGCGACCTCGGCCGGCCCGGCGGCCTCGATGCGCACGGCCTGGCC
This sequence comes from Pseudorhodoferax sp., assembly GCF_047601025.1. Lineage (NCBI taxonomy): Bacteria > Pseudomonadati > Pseudomonadota > Betaproteobacteria > Burkholderiales > Comamonadaceae > Pseudorhodoferax > Pseudorhodoferax sp. The sequence continues at coordinate 1,941,377 of NZ_JASGJZ010000001.1, read as the reverse complement.
CGGCGGCACGTAGACCGCGGCCGGCGCGCGCTCCTCGAACACCGAGGCGCGGTTGCCGACGGCGCCGTAGCGCTGCGCGCCGACCTGCACGTCCACCGCGCCGGCGAGCACGGTGATGCAGTACTCGCAGGCCCCGGTGTCGAACGCTTCCACGTCGCCGGCGGCCAGGCGCAGGGCCTTGAAGCCCACGTAGGTCCAGCCGGCGCTGGCCGGGGTGATGTCGGCGACGATACGGCCCGTCGCCCGGGCCTTGACCAGCAGGTTCATGCGGCCTCCCCGGCCTGCGCCGCCGCGGGGCGGTTGGCGCGCCAGCCGGCGATCAGCCGGCGGAAGTTGGCCGCCACCTGCGCCTTCAGCGCCGCGTCGTCGGCCTGGCCGCGCAGCCAGGCCTCGGCCGGCGCGGTCCAGCAGCTGCGCCCGACCATGAAGCCCTTGACGACCGGCGCCTGCGCGGCGGCCGCGAAGCCTTCGATGAGCCGTTCGATCGGCTGCGACAGGCCCAGGATCACGGCGCCGCGGCACCAGGGGTCGTGCTCGCGCACCAGCGCGTCCAGCGCCTGCCAGTTCGCGGCCGACATCGGCGCGAGCTTCCACCACTCCGGCTTGAAGCCCAGCGCGTAGAGCCGGCGCACGGCGCGCACCACGGCCTCGCCCTGGTCGCCGGGTGCCAGGCGGTCGGCCGGCGGGATGATCTCCAGCAGCAGCTCGTGGCCGCTGGCGCGCGTGGCCTGCCAGACCTGCTGCAGCCATTCCTCCTGCTCGGCGCGCAGCGGCTCGGCGTCGTCCGGGTGGTAGAAGGCCAGGCACTTGACGACCTGCTCGCGCGGCCAGTGCGCCAGCTCCGAGCCCAGCGAGGCCGTGCCGTCGAAGCGCAGCGGGCGCGAGCCGGGCAACTCGACCGGGCGGCCCAGCCACCAGCCGCGGCCGGCGGCAGCATGCAGCGCCGCCTGGCCGATGCGCCCATCGATCAGCACGCCGATGCGGCCGCGGTTGCCGGCGTCCTGCTCGACCTCGGCCACGACCTCGTTCAGCAGCAGCTTGAGGGTGGACAGGCGCGCGGCGTCGGCGCCGGCCGCGCGGGCCATCTCCTCCAGCTGCGCGCGGTGGTCGTAGGCCATCACGCACAGCTCGGGCCAGTGCGGCCGCGGCGCGGACACGCGGTGCAGGTGCGAGAGCACCGGGTCCTGGTCGGGCCGGGGATGGCGGTGGCCGGAGAACCAGTGCGCGAGCTCGGCCTGCGTGGGCATGGCCGGCGCGCAGCCGTGGCGCGAGACGACGATGGCGCCGCAGGCGTTGGCGATCGCGGCCGACTCGGCCAGCGTCCGCCCGCGCAGCAGCCCGGCCAGCAGGCCCGAGGCGAAGGCGTCGCCCGCGCCCAGCACGTTCAGCACCTCCACGCGCTCGCCCAGCACCGTGGGCGCGTCGTCGATGGCGGCCGGCACGGCGCCTTCGATCAGCGAGCAACCCAGCGGGCCGCGCTTGACGACGAACACCGCCTGCGTAGCCTCGCGCGCGCGGCGCAGGCTGGCCATCAGGTCGCCCTCGGCGCCGCCGGCGATCATCCACTCCTCCTCGGTGCCGATGATCAGCTCGAACTGGCCGAGCTGCGCCTGCAGGTGGGCCGACACGCTGTCGCTGCCGACGTAGCGCGTCTCGCCGTCGCCCTTGGCGGCCAGGCCCCACAGCACCGGGCGGTAGTCGATGTCCAGCGCGCGCACCAGGCCGTGGCGGCCGGCGATCTCCAGCGCGCGGCGGCTGGCGGCCAGCACGCCGGGCGTGGACAGGTGCGTGCCGGTGACGACCAGGCAGCGGCAGCGCGCCAGGAAGCCCTCGTCGATCGCCGCGGCGTCGATCGCCATGTCGGCGCAGTTCTCGCGCGCGAACAGCAGCGGAAAGCTGTGCTGGTCGCGCAGGCCCAGCAGCACCATGCCGGTCAGGCGCTCGCGGTCGACCTGCACCTGGCTCACGTCGCAGCCCTCGCGGCGCAGCGTGTCCAGCAGGAAGCGGCCGTTCTGCTCGTCGCCCACGCGCGAGAGCATGGCCGAACGCAGGCCCAGCCGCGCGGTGCCGAAGGCCATGTTGCCGGAGGAGCCGCCCAGGTACTTGCTGAAGCTGTGCGCCTCCTCCAGGCTGCAGCCGACCTGCTGCGCATACAGGTCCACGGCCAGGCGGCCCAGGCAGGCCACGTCGAAATCGCGCGCGTCGGCGGGCGGGAAATGCAAACTCGCCATCAGGCTGTCTCCAGGTAGGGGCGTCGTCGGAACGGCCGCCATGGTAGCGTGTTTGGAATTTTATTTCCACAAAATTGAAATACAGAAACACGCGGGCCCGCGCGCTGCAGGCCGAAGCGGGCCGGCCGTCCCGCCGCAGAACGCGCGTGCGGCGCTGCCGCCTTCCGCCGCGCCCCACCCCTGCACCCCGCACCGTGCCGCCCGCCGCCACCTCCTTCATCCATCGGTTCATCGGCACAGTCCGCCAGGCCCTGAACGCCCGCCTCCCATGGAGCGCAAGCGGGGCGAATGCGTGCTCGGCTTCCCCGGCGACCGGCCACGTACGCGGCGTCCAAGCCGGCGGCGCTGGCCGGCGTGTCCAGCACCACCGTCACGCGCGTCATCCGGCGCCTGGTCGACGCCGGCTACGAGGACGCGCGGCGCCTGGCGCGCGAGGCGCGCAGCAACGGCGCGCCGCTGTTCCTGTCCGCACCCGGCATGCGCGGCGCCGAAGGCTCGGTCGCCGCGCGGATCGTGCAGGCACAGGACCACATCGCCGCCACCGTCAACCACATCCCGGCCGCGCCGATCGACGAGATCGCCGAGGCCCTGGCGGGCGCCGAGGGCGGCTGGTTCCTGAGCTGCCGCAGCAACCGTGACCTGGCGGCCGACCTGCGCTGGCCGCTGGTGCAGCGGCTGCCGCACACCCACCTGGTGCCCGGCCTGGACGAGACGCTGGGCGAGTACGCGGCCGACATCGGACCGAAGACGGGCGGCGCCGGTCGTGTTCGCGCTGCGGCGCAGCGTGCCGATGGCGCTGCGCGGCGCCGCCATGGCAGCGCGGGCCGGCGCCCGGGTGCTGGACATCACCGACCATGTCTCCAAGGCCGCGGTGCCGGCCCGCTGGCCGCCGCGCTGCCACACCCAGGCGCCCGGCCCGCCGGACCGCCACACGGCGGTGATGCCGCTGTGCCACCTGCTGGCCACGCGCGTGATGCACCACGCGGGCAGCCGCGGACGGCACCGCATGGCGGGCATCGAGGCGCAGCGCGACCAACTGGCCGAGCTGCACGGCGGAGGAGTTCGGGGGCAGGCTCCCGGCTGCGGCGCGCCAGACGCCGCCGCGGCCGCCCGGCGCAGGACCCGCCGCAGGCCGCCAGCAGCTGGCGCACCGCGCGCGGCCGGCACCGGCGCGACCACGGGCACCCGCAGCAACGGCAGCACGTGCTGCGCGGCCTGCCCCTGCGGGCCACTACTGCCGACTACCACGCCTGCGCGCCGTCGTCTTCCACGCAGCGCCGCGCTGCGGCGGCCAGCGCCTGCGGCAGCCGCGGGGGATCGGCCGCCATAGCGCGCGGAGCGCCGTCCGTGAGCCGGATGCCGGCATGGGCGCCCGCCAGCCCGAGGCGCGCGGCATGGGCCTGGATCACGTCCGCCAGCCGCGGCGTGACCGTCGCCACGCCGAAGCAACGCCCATGCGCGCCGCCCTCGCGCAGCGCGGCCCCGCAGATGCCGACCACGCACCCGCGCCGCCGCGCGCACCAGCGCGATGCCGGGGTCGCCGAACGCGCCGATGATCACGCCGTCCCAGGGCTGCGCCGCGCCCGCTGCCGAGGTGCGCAGCACCTCGGGCGCGGCCCGGCGCATTTCTTCGGGGTCGGTGGTCATCGGCATCCCGGCATCCCCGCGCGCACCGCATCCGCGGACGGCCCATCCAGCCGGGAGCGCCCGCGCGTCGATCCCGGCCATCATGCGCGGGGTGGCCGGCGAGTGTTCGGCTTGATCAGCAGGATCTGCGGCAGGGCGCGGGCGGGGTGCAAGAGCCGGGCCGCTGCCGCATGCCGCAGGGTGGCGCTACAGCGGCAGTTCGCCGGGCGGGCGGCCCAGCCACTTGCGCGACAGGCGTTCGATCTCGCCGTTCTGCCGGGCCTCCAGGATGATGGCGTTGAGCCGGTCGCGCAGCGCGGTCTCGCCCTTGGCCACGCCGATGAAGTTGGGCGAATCCTTGAGCACCAGCTTGAACTCCACGTTCAGCTGCGGGTTCTGCTGCATGATCATCCCGCCCTCGGCCGCGCTGGTCGCGATCACCTGCACCTGGCCGCTGGTGAAGGCCGACACCGTGCCCACGTGGTCGTCGAAGCGCCGCACCGTCAGGTCCGGCGGCATGACCTTGGCCAGTTCCGTGTCGGCCATGGCGCCGCGCGTGACCGAGGCCGTCTTGCCCGACAGGTCCTGCCAGTTGCGGACCACCATGGACTTGGGCGCGAACACCGCCTGGAAGAACGGCGAGTACGCGTGCGTGAAATCGACCACCTGCTCGCGCTCGGGCGTCTTGCCCAGCGTGGAGATGATCACGTCGACCTTGCGCGTCTGCAGGTAGGGCACGCGGTTGGCGCTGGTCACGGGCACCAGCTCGGCGCGCACGCCGAGCTTGCCGGCGACGTAGGCGGCCATGTCGATGTCCAGCCCCTGCGGCGTCAGGTCCTTGCCGACGAAGCCGTAGGGCGGATAGTCCGTCGGGATCGCGATGCGCACGACCCGGGCGCGCTGGATGCTCTCGAGCGCCTGCTGCGCCTGCGCGGCGGTGGCGGCGGACACGGCGATGGCCAGCGCGCCGAGCGCCAGGCGGCGGTTGCACGAGTTCATGGTGGACTCCTCAAGGTTGCGGGGAAGGAAGGGAAGGCTGACAGGGGGAATGCGAAGGCCGGCGCGGCCGTGCCGCATCCGCGGCGGGCCTGGACCAGGTGGGCGGCGGAGCGGAGCGGGATGACCAGCGGCACGCCGCGGCGCCCGGCCAGGGCGCGCGCCGCCTCGTCCAGCGGGCCGCCGCCGAGGACGGCAGCCTGCGTGCCGTCGATCGCCACGCATTCGGCGATCGCGGCGGCCAGCGCGTCCCGCAGCGCCGGCGCGCCGCGCACCAGGGCCCGGACATCACCCGGCCTCGCCTTCGGGCCGGTGTCCGGCAGTGCGGCGCCCGGCGCGCGGGCATGCGCGTGCGGCACGGCGGCCAGCGCCGGCATGGTGATCGCGACGCCGCAGCGGGGGCCGTGCCCTGCGCGGCCGCCAGCATCGCGGCCTCGCACCGCCCCGTCACGGGCACGGCGGCCTGCCGGCGCAGCTCCACCAGCCCGGGATCGCCGAAACAGGCCAGGGCCACGCCCGCGCAACCGGCACCGGCCCGCCGCCAGGCGTCGAGCACCTGCCGCACGGCGGGCCTGCAGCTGCACGGCGTCCACGGTCATCGGCACGCCGGCCCGCGCCGCCGCACCCGCGACCTGCACCTGCACCGGCAGTTCCGCCTGCACGATGCCGACCATCATCGCGGCGGTGGCCACCGAGGTGTCCGGGTTGATCGGCAGGATTCCGGGCAAGGACCGTTCCGGTACGTCGGTTTCGTCGGCATGGATGATGGGAATTGCTTTTTGCGTCTCGGCCACTTAGCAATCGGCAGGCCAGCGCGAACGGCAGCCGCCGTGCGGCCTGCGCCGGACGCCGGCCCAGGCCGCACGGCGGGTTGTTTTCAAAAGGGAAGTGGCGTCGCGCCCCGCTGGAACGGCACGGTGCCGCTGCGGCGCCCAGCCCGCGGGCGGGATGCGCGCGACCCGCAGCCGCACACCAGGCCGGTGCCGGCCCGGGCCCGTGCGCGCCGAAGCGGTGCCGCGACACCCGAAGGACCGCGCAAGGGCGCCGCGCTGGAGGAACGGCGCAGGCCCGGCATGCGCTTGGTCCGTCAGGCCGGCCCGGCGGCGCTCCTCACCACGGCCCGGCCCCCGCACCGCCCGGACGACTACAGCCTGTCCAGAAACTCCCCGACCCTCGCCACGCAATGGTCGAAACCCGGCGTGTAGTCCAGCATGGCGATCGCCTCGAACGCGGTGCGCAGGCCGGCATGCGGTTGCCGGATCTGGACCAGGCATGCCGTCCGGTGGCGCAGCAGGGACGGCGTCGCCGCCAGAAGCTGCCGGGGCTCACGCTCGATCACGAGGGCCAGGTCGAACAGTTCGCGCGCCGTGGCCCGGTCGCCACGGTGGTACATCTTCTTGGCGATGATTTCGGCGGACGCCTCCACCTGCACCGACCTGCCACCGATGTTCCAGGTCTCCCAGGCATCTTCCAGCAGATGGGGAGCGGCCACGAAGTCGGTCTCGCCCTCCTCGAACTGCAGCTTGACGAAGGCGCCGGGCTGTTCGACGTCGTCCTGCGTCATGTCCGCCGCCTTATCGCTCAACCGAGGCGTGACGAAGCCGAGGTATTGCGGATCGGGCGCGAAGATGTCGATGTCTTGCTCTGCCGATGCCGGCAACGGAGCATCGGCACGGTCCCGCCGCCAAAGGTCCAGAACGGATCCGCCATGCCGCCGTACCGGCTGATCTCGTCGATCAGCGCCAGCGCCCGCGGAAACAGCTGCTCCCAAAGACCGCCGGGGCAGCGCCCCGGACGTCATGCCCACAGCGCCCGCCGATGCACGGACAAGGATTCAGCCAGCCTTGCCACGTTGCGCCAGACTTGCCGCGGCGGCAGATGCGCGCGCGGCTGCCTCTTTCCTCGGCCATCACGACGATGGGCACGGGCGCTTCATCGAGCAAATGGGTCCGGTGCGGGACGAAGGGCGGCGGCACGTCGCCGCTCGCCAGAACCCGCTCCAGCGCATCGGGGGCCAGTTCACGTGCATGGCTGACGCTGGCCGTCTTGGCCGCCATCCACAGGCCGCGCTTCTTGCGGCGCGCCAGCGTATCCGGCCTGGGGCTGTCCAGCCCCAGCACCGCCATCACCTGCCCCACGCGGTTGACGCCCAGGTCGCCCAGCGCGCCGCTCGCACCTTCCGACCTCGCCGCACACGGACACGCATGGCCACGCTCACCGCGGCCACAGCGCCCACATCCGGAGCGGCTGCTTGAGCCTGCCGGCGATCTCTCCCGCCTGCGGCCCCCAGCCGGCGAAGTAGTCGGCCCGCACGGCGCCGACGATGGCGCTGCCGGTGTCCTGCGCCAGCACCAGCCGTGCCAGGTTGGCGACCGGCCCGCTGGAGGCCAGCCAGACCGGCGTGCCGTACGGGATGCTCTGCGGGTCCACGGCGATCGAGCGGCCCGGCGTCAGCGCCACGCCCTGCGCGCCGCGCGGGCCGAAGGCGGCGTCGAACTCGGGCAGCGGCTCCTCGCGGAAGAAGGTCATGCGCGGGTTGGACCACAGCATGTCGCGCACGCGGTCCGGGTTCTGCAGGGTCCAGGCCTTGATGCCGGGCCAGGTGGCGTCGCGGATCGCGCCCTGGTCCAGCAGCCAGCGACCCACGCTCTTGTACGGCTGCTCGTTGGTGCCGGCATAGGCCACGCGGACCAGGCGCTGGCTGCCGTCGGGCTCGGTCAGGCGCAGCCGGCCCGAGCCCTGGATCTGCAGCACCAGCGCATCGACCGGGTCGGCCAGCCAGGCGATCTCGCGGCCGGCCAGCTCGGCCTGGGCCTGCGGCAGCGTCTCCATCTCCTGGCGCGTGTACCAGGGCCGGCGCTGCGCCAGCGAGGGCGGCGGCTGGTACAGCGGCACCGGGAAGGCCGCGCTGGGCTGGCGCGCGGCGTCGAACATCGGTTCGTAGTAGCTGGTCAGCAGGCCCTCGGTGGCGGGCTGGCCGGGCAGCGGCGCGATGCGGTAGGGCTGCAGCCGCGCCATCATCCAGGTGCGCCGCTCCTCGGGCGTGGCGATGGAGAGCTGGCGCACCTCGGCGCACAGCGCGGCCCAGATGCGGCCGGGGCGCTCGCAGCTGCGCATCCAGGCGTTCCAGGCCTCGTGCAGCGCGTCCTCGCCGACGCCGGGCAGCTCGGCCCAACGCACCGGGATCCACTGGCTGCGCCCGCGCAGGACCACCGGCGGCAACGGCGCGGTGTCGCCGGGCCAGTCGGCCACCGGCGGCAGTGCCGGCAGGCCGGCGGGAGGAGGCATGGAGGGGCCGGGGGCATCAGGCCGTGGGGGCTTGCTGGAGCAGGCGAACAGCATTCCTACAATCGCCGCGCATCCCACCCACCAGGAGAGTCGCTTCATGGTCCTGATTCTGCTCGAAGCCCTCGCCGCGCTGCTGCTGCTCGCGGGCATCGTGTGGTGGACCATGTTCTCCGGCCGCGACAAGGGCGAGCTGCCCGGCGCCGAACGCCCCGGCGAGCGCCCGGCCGCGCCGCGCGACGCCGACGGCGGCCCCTGATCCCCCCGCGCGCATGCGCCAGCGCCCCGCCCCGCATGCGCGGACCCTGCTGGCCGTGCTGGCGGCTGCGGCGCTGGCCTGGTCGTTCTGGCGCGACGGCGGATGGCTGCGCCTGTGCGCGGGGCTGGCGCTGTTCCTGTTCGGCATGCAGTGCCTGGAGCAGGGCGTGCGCGACCTCGCCGGCAGCCAGCTCGAGCGGCGGCTGGCGCGCAGCACCGGCACGCCGCTGCGCGGCCTGGCGTTCGGCATCGGCGCCACGGTGCTGCTGCAGTCCAGCACGCTGGTCTCGCTGCTGACCATCGCCTTCATCAGCTCGGGCCTGATCGGGCTGGCCGGCGGCCTGGCCGTCATCTTCGGCGCCAACCTGGGCGCGACCAGCGGCATCTGGCTGCTGGCGCTGGCCGGCCACGGCTTCAGCCTGGCGCCGCTGGCGCTGCCGCTGCTGGTGTTCGGCGTGCTGGCCGGCTTCACCGGGCCGCGCGGCAAGGCGGGCGGGCGCGTGGCGCTGGGCGTGGCCTTCCTGTTCCTGGGCATCGACGACATCAAGGCCGGCTTCGAGGCCTTCGGCGGCGGCATCGACATGGCGACGGCCGGCCGCGGCGCCGGCACGCCGGCCTTCGTGGCCGTCGGGCTGGCGGCCACCGTGGTGCTGCAGTCCAGCCACGCCACGCTGATGCTGACGCTGACGGCGCTGGCGGCCGGGCAGCTGACGCCCGACCAGGCGCTGGCGGTCGCGATCGGCGCCAACGTGGGCAGCAGCGTCACCACCGGCGTGGTCGGCGCGCTGGGCGGCAACCGCAGCGGCCAGCGGCTGGCGCTGGCGCACGTGCTGTTCAACACCGTGACCGCCGCGCTGGCGCTGGCGCTGCTGGCGCCGCTGGCCTGGCTGGTGCGCACGGTGGCCGGCGCGGCCGGCTTCGGCGGCAACGCGCTGCTGCAGCTGGCGCTGTTCCACACGCTGTTCAACGCCGCCGGCGTGGCGCTGTTCTGGCCCTGGCAGCGGCAGCTGGCGGCGTGGCTGCTGCGCTGGCTGCCGGACCGGCCCGAGGCGCCCGCGCCGGCGCGCGCAGGCGACCTGCCGCGCGTGCACGCCTGCCACCTCAGCGAGCAGGCGCTGCAGTCGGCCGACGCCGCGGCCGCCGCGGTCGCGCTGGAGCTGCGCCACCTCGGCCGGCGCAGCCTGGACGTGATCTGCCAGGCGCTGTACCTGCCGCCCGCGCTGCTGGCCGAGCCGGCGCCCGACCCGGCGCAGCTGGCGGCCCGCCCCGCGGACGACGCGCCCGACGCCGAGCAGCTCTACCAGCGCGAGATCAAGGGCGTCTACGGCGACCTGCTGCGCTTCATGGGCCGGCTGGACCTGTCGCTGGACGAGGAGCACCAGCGCTTCTGGACGCAGAGCCAGATGGCGGCGCTGGGCCTGGTCGACGCCGTCAAGGACGCCAAGCACCTGCAGAAGAACCTGGGCGCACGCCTGCGCGCGCCCGACTCGCCGCTGCGCGAGGCCTACCTGGCGCTGCGGCGCCATCTGTTCGGCCTGCTGCACGAGCTGCGGGCGCTGGGGCCCCGCCTGGCCGACGACGCCGGCCGGCAGGCGCGGCTGCAGGCGCTGGAGCAGCAGGCCGCGGCCTTCGACGCCGCGATGCGCCAGAGCCTGTTCGCGATGGTGCGCCGCGGCGAGCTGGACGGCCTGCAGACCGGCTCGCTGATGAACGACCTGGGCTACGCCGGCCGCATCCAGCGCAGCCTGCACGCCGTGCTGGCGCTGGCCGAGGAGCCGGCCTCGCTGCGCCTGCTGCGCCGGCTGGCGCAGGCCGGCCCGCCCGCCGGCGCATGACCCTGCGCCGGCGCCGGCCACGCGGCGCCGCTACAGTCTCGCCTCCCCGGAGACTCCCGCCTTGCTGTTCCGCCACTTCGAGAAACTGCTCGCCCCGTACCCGGGCGCCGAACCCTCCCCTCCCCCGCGCGGCTTCTTCGCCTTCCTGTGGGCCATGACCGACGGCCTGCGCGGCAAGGTCGCGCTGATGGCGCTGCTGACGGCCGTGTGGGCCGGCTTCGAGGCGCTGCTGTTCGCGCTGCTGGGGCGCGTGGTGGACTGGCTCTCCGACATCGCGCCGCAGCAGCTGTGGGCCGAGCGCGGCACCGCGCTCGGCTGGCTGGCCGCGGCGCTGGCGGCCAGCGTGCTGGTGGTCGGCCTGCAGACCATCGTCAAGCACCAGGTGCTGGCGATCAACCTGCCGATGCGGCTGCGCTGGAACTTCCACCGCCTGATGCTGGGCCAGAGCATGGCCTTCTACCAGGACGAGTTCGCCGGCCGCATCACCACCAAGGTGATGCAGACCGCGCTGGCGGTGCGCGACATGCTGTTCGTGCTGGCCGACGTGCTGGTGACCATGGTGGTCTACGTCGCCACCATCGCGGTGCTGGCCGGCGCGTTCGCCGGCGGCCTGGTCTGGCCCTTCGTCGCCTGGCTGGTGCTGTACCTGGCGACCACGGCCTGGTTCGTGCCGCGCCTGGGCCGCGTGGGCCGGGCGCAGGCCGACGCGCGCTCGGCCATGGTCGGCCGCGTGACCGACGCCTACACCAACATCGTCACGGTCAAGCTGTTCTCGCACACCCGGCGCGAGGCGCAGTTCGCGCGCGCGGCGATGCAGGACTTCATCGTCACCGGCTACCGCCAGATGCGGCTGGTGAGCGCCTTCGAGATCGTCAACCACGCGCTGTCGATGGGCCTGGTCGGCAGCATGGCCGGCGTGTCGCTGTGGATGTGGTCGCGCGGCGAGGTCGGCGCCGGCGCCGTGGCCGCCTCGGTGGCGATGGCGCTGCGGCTGCAGGGCATGTCGCACTGGATCATGTGGGAGATGACCAGCCTGTTCGAGGCCGTGGGCACGGTGCAGGACGGCATCAACACCCTCAGCCGGCCGCGCACCGTGGTCGACGCGCCGCACGCCACGGCGCTGCAGGTCACGCGCGGCGAGGTGCGCTTCGAGGACGTGAGCTTCCGCTACGGCCCGGACAAGCCGCCCGTCATCGAGCACCTGGACCTGACGGTCGCGCCCGGCGAGCGCATCGGCCTGGTCGGCCGCTCCGGCGCGGGCAAGAGCACGCTGGTGAACCTGCTGCTGCGCTTCCACGACGTGGCGGCCGGCCGCGTGCTGATCGACGGGCAGGACATCGCCCACGTGACGCAGGACTCGCTGCGCGCGCAGATCGGCATGGTCACGCAGGACACCAGCCTGCTGCACCGCTCGCTGGCCGACAACATCGCCTACGGCCACCCCGAGGCCAGCGAGGCGCAGATCCGCGCCGCCGCCGAGCGCGCCGAGGCCACCGGCTTCATCGACCAGCTGACCGACCCGAAGGGCCGCCGCGGCCTGGAAGCGCACGTGGGCGAGCGCGGCGTAAAGCTCTCCGGCGGCCAGCGCCAGCGCGTGGCGATCGCGCGCGTGATGCTCAAGGACGCGCCGATCCTGTTGCTGGACGAGGCCACCAGCGCGCTCGACTCGGAGGTGGAGGCGGCCATCCAGCAGAGCCTGAACCGGCTGATGGAAGGCAAGACCGTGATCGCGATCGCGCACCGCCTGTCCACGATCGCGGCCATGGACCGGCTGATCGTGCTGGACGGCGGGCGCATCGTGGAGGAAGGCAGCCACCGCGAACTACTGGCCCGCGACGGGCTGTACGCGCGCCTGTGGGCGCACCAGAGCGGCGGCTTCCTCGGCGAGGAATGAGAAGCGGCGAAGGCGGCGGCCAGGTGCGGCGCTACGCCCCGCGCAGCAGGTTCGCCAGCTCCACCGCCGACTTGACCTCCATCTTGTCGAACACGCGCGCGCGGTGCACCTCGACCGTGCGCACGCTGATGTCGAGCTGGTCGGCGATCAGCTTGTTCGGCAGGCCTTCGACCACCAGGCGCATGACCTCGCGCTCGCGCTCGGTCAGCTCGGCCAGGCGCTCGCGCAGCCAGTGCGTGCTGCGCCGGCGCGCCAGCATCGCGGCCGATTGCACCAGGGCCTGCTCCACGCGGTCCACCAGCGCGTTGTCCGAGAACGGCTTCTCGCAGAAGTCGAAGGCGCCGCGCTTGACGGCGTCGACCGCGGTCGGCACGTCGGCATGGCCGGTCAGGAAGATCACCGGCAGCACGGCGTGCAGGTCCAGCGCGATCAGCTTGTCGAACAGCGCCAGCCCGCTCATGCCGGGCATGCGCACGTCCAGCAGCAGGCAGCCGGGCTGCGCCGGCGCGAAGCCGGCCGTCAGCCGCGCCTCGAAGGCCTCGGCGCTGTCGTAGCTCTCGCTGGCCAGGCGGCGCGAGCGCAGCAGCCAGGACAGCGCGTCGCGCACGCCGGCGTCGTCGTCGATGATGGTGACCAGGGCGTCCTCATGGGGCTGCATGCGTTTCCTCCGGCGGCGCCGCGATTGTCATAGCCGGCGCGGCGGGCTCGGCCGGCAGCGTGAAGCGGAACACCGTGCCGCGCGGCCGGCGCGGCTCGTGCACCAGCGCGCCGCCGTGCTGCTCGACCACGGTGCGGCACAGCGACAGGCCCAGGCCCATGCCCTCGGCCTTGGTCGTGAAGAACGGCGTGAACAGCCGCTCGGCGACCTGCGGCGCGATGCCGCTGCCGCGGTCGGCCACGCTGAACTCCAGCCAGCCGTGCGGCCGCGTGGCGCCCTCGCGCGCGCCGGCCGGCGCCACGCGCAGCAGCAGCTCGCGCTCGGCGACGGACGTGCCGTCCATGGCCTGCATGCCGTTGCGCGCCAGGTTCAGCAATACCTGCTCGACCATGGTCCGGTCGCAGCGCACGCGCGGCAGGCCGGGGGCGACCTCGGTGCGCAAGCGCACCGCCAGCTTGCGCGCCTGCAGGCTGACCAGCGGCCAGATGGCCTCCAGCAGGTCCTGCGGCGCCACGGCCTCGTGCGCTTCCTCGCGCCGGCGCACGAAGTCGTGCACGCTCTTGATGACGCGGCCGGCGCGCTCGGCCTGCTCGGCGATGCGGCGCATGGCCATGCGCATGTCGTCGGTGCTGGCCGGGCCGTGCTCCAGCATGTTCAGCGCGCCGGTGGCGTAGCTGGAGATCGCGGCCAGCGGCTGGTTCAGCTCGTGGCTCAGCAGCGAGGCCATCTCGCCCACGGTGGCCAGCCGCGCCGTGGCCTGCAGCCGCTCCTGGCTGGCGCGCGAGAGCTCCTCCACGCGGCGCTGCTCGCGGATGTCCAGGAAGGCGCTCATCCAGCCGGTCTGCACGCCCTGGGCGTTGATCAGCGGCGCCTCGATGATCAGCACCGGAAAGCGCGTGCCGTCCTTGTGCTGGAACACGGACTCGAAGCCCTCGCGCGGCGGCAGGCGGCCGGTCATCCGGATCGCCTGGCGCTGCTCGTACTCGCCCACCAGCTCGGGCGGCCAGTACGGCGCCGGCACCGAGGTGCCCCACAGCTCCTCGGGCGAGTAGCCGACCATGTCGCAGAACGCCGGGTTGACGTAGGTGATGCGCCCGTCCAGGTCGCGCGCGCGCAGGCCGGTCAACAGCGAATCCTCCATCGCCTTGCGGAAGGCCAGCGCGTCGGCCAGGTCGCGCTCGGCGCGCTGGCGCCGGCGCATGTCCTTGGCCAGCAGCGCCAGCACCGAGACCAGCGCGATCGACATGCCGGTGACCAGCCCGGTCATCACGTCGGGCAGCAGGTCGGGCGCGGCGCGCCAGCTGGACAGGCGCAGCAGCAGCGCGTTGCCGGGCAGATCCAGCAGCTGCTGCGCGGTGAACACGCGCGCGCCGCGGCGCGTGGCGCCGTGCAGCGCCAGCCGCGTGCCGTCGGTCTCGACGAAGGAGGCCTCCTGGTGGTGCGGCAGCTGCCGGCCGATGAGCTCGGCCAGCACGTCCTGCAGCGCGTAGGTGGCCAGCAGGTAGCCGGCCACGCGGCCGCCGGCGTGCAGCGGCAGGCACAAGTCCATGGCCTCCAGGCCGCGGCCGTCGGGCTGCGGCAGGTAGAAGCTGGTGGAGTAGGCCGGGCCGTCGAGCCGGCGCGCGGTGGCGCAGTTCAGGGCGACGTCGGTCTGCATCTCCTGCCGCGCCGACGCACCGAACACCTGCGGCCGGTAGGGCGTGTCGCGCGCGGCCAGCAGCTGCAGGTCCGGCGTGCGCCATTCGATGCGCATCAGCTCGCGGCGCTCGTGCAGCAGCTCGCCGGCGCGGCGCTGCCACGCCTCGGCGTCGGGCCGCTCGGCGTGCAGCGCCCGCAGGCTCTGCACGTTGCGCGCCAGCGCGGCGCGGATGTCGGCCGCGGCGTCGGCGGTGTCGCGCTCGACCTTGCTCTGCACCTGGCTGACCTCGTAGCGCCCGGCCAGCCAGACCAGCGTGACCAGCAGGCCCACGACCAGCGCGATCAGCAGCGACCACAGCGACCAGCGCCGCCGCAGGAATTGCAGCCAGTGCTGCACGGAGCGGGCCAGCTGCCTCACAGCCGCCGATGCTCCAGCGCCGGCAGCTGGGCGCGCAGCCGGGCCAGGCGCTGCGCGTCCAGCGCGCCGGCCACGCAGCCGGCGCCTTCGGCCTGCTGCGCCAGCACCTCGCCCCAGGGGTCGACCAGCATGCTGTGGCCCCAGGTGCGCCGGCCGTTCTCGTGCAGGCCGCCCTGGGCCGGTGCCAGCACGTAGGCCAGGTTCTCGATCGCGCGGGCGCGCAGCAGCATCTCCCAGTGGGCCTGGCCGGTGGTGTGGGTGAACGCGCTGGGCACCAGCAGCAGGTCGGCGCCCTGCGCGGCGTAGCCGCGGTACAGCTCGGGAAAGCGCAGGTCATAGCACACCGACAGGCCCACGCGCCAGGTCCGGCCGTCGCGCGCGGCCAGCGTGAACAGCGCCGGGGCGTCGCCGCGCTCGAGCACGCGCGCCTCGTCGAAGTGCTGCGCGCCGTCGTCGAAGCGGAACAGGTGGATCTTGTCGTAGCGCGCCACGCAGCGGCCCCGGGGGTCGAACACCAGGCAGCTGTTGCGCGCCCGGTCGGCGCCGCGGCCGGCCAGGGGCAGCGTGCCGCCGGCGATCCACAGGCCGAGCTCGCGCGCGCTGCGCGCCAGGAAGTCCTGGATCGGGCCGGCGCCGAAGGGCTCGGCGATCGCCAGCTTGTCGGTGTCGCGCGCACCGAGCAGGCAGAAGTATTCCGGCAGCACGGCCAGTTCGGCGCCCGCGGCGGCGGCCTGCTCCAGCAGCCGGCGGGCCTCGGCAAGGTTGGCGTCCAGCACGGTGCCGGAGACCATCTGCAGCGCAGCGACCTTCATCGCATGGTTTCCTTCTCCTGTTCGGTGGGTTCCTGCCGGGCGAGCGGCCCGCTGCGCGCCACGCGCTCGATGCGCGGGTCGCTCCAGGTGCCGTCGATGTGGAACTGCTGCGTCGCCGCCTCCATCAGCGGCCGGCGCAGCACCCATTGCGCGAGGAAGCTGCCCAGGCCGATGGCCGGGTTGATCACGGTGGCCACCAGCGAGGCCGTGCCGGCGTTGATCTCGGGCACCACGACCACGCGCAGGTCCTGCGTCTCGCGGGCGATGTCGGCGCGGCCGTCCATCAGCACGGCGGCGTTGACGCCCTTCATCTGCAGGTTGTTGGAGCTGACCACGCCCTCGGCGATGCGGGCGTCGCCGCGCACGAAGTCGAAGGCGAAGCCGGCGCTGAAGATGTCGCGGAAGTCCAGCGTCAGCCGGCGCGGCAGCGCCTGCAGGCTCAGCACGCCGAGCAGCCGCGCGGGGCCGGCGTCGGCCTTCAGGAACTGGCCGTTCTGCATGTCCAGGTGCAGCTGGCCGCTCATGCTGGGGTAGTCCAGCGCCAGCGGCGAGCCGGTCCAGGCGACCTGCCCCTGCAGCCGGCCGGCGCCGCGGCGGAACACGCCGGGCATGCCGAGCCGGCCCAGCAGCGCGCCGGCATCGTCGACGTCGAGCCCGAAGTCCATGGCCGTGCGGCGCGGCTGGCCGCCCGTGCGTGCGCGCCACTGGCCCGAGGCTTCGAGCCGGGCCTCGGGCATGTGCAGCGCGAGCCGGTGCAGCTGCCATTCGGCGCCGTGGTTCTCGGCCTGCATCTCCAGCCGGCCGAGCTTCCTGCCGCGCAGCTCGAAGTCCTCGACCACCACGTCCAGCGCCGGCACGCTGGCGGGCTGCTCGTCCAGCAGCGTGGTCACCTCGTCCTCCTCGCCCTGGGCGATCACCAGCCGGGCCAGCCGCGCATGCACGGCGCCGGGCGCATCGCCGTCGCCCTCGCGGTATTCGAGCCGGCCGCTCAGCTCGCGCGCGCGCACGTCGGCGCGCCAGGTGCCGCCGTCGCGCGCGCCCTCCAGCGTCACCTCGTGCAGGTGCCGGCTGCCCCAGCGCAGGCTGTCCGCGCGCAGCGCCAGGCGCTGCGGCAGGTAGCCGGCCTCGGCTTCGGACGAGGCCGCGGCCGCCGGCGCGCCGAAGGCGGCGTGCCAGGCGTCCAGCGGCGCATCGCCCAGCCGCACGCTGGCGCTGACGCCGGCCGCGGGCAGGGCCGGCGCCTCGCCCGGCGGCAGGCCGACGCCGATGGCGCCGCGCAGCACGCGCGGCTCCGCGCCGGACAGGTCGCGCACGTAGCGCGCGGCCACGGTGTCGGCCAGCCGCACGCTCAGCTCGTCGGTGCCGCCGGCCTGCGGCGCCAGCGCCACGTGCAGCGGCCAGGCGGCGTCGGCCGGCTTGGCCAGCGGCGCCGGCAGGTCCAGCGCCAGGCCCTGCAGCGTGCTGTCCAGCCCGAAGCGCAGCGCGCCCTCGGCCGTGCGCGCCAGCGTGGCGGTGTAGGCGGCGCCGCCGCTGGCGCGCTGCGCCAGCCGGGCCAGCGCGCCGGGCACGCCGTCCGCGCGCAGGCCCTCGGCCGTGGCGCTGCCCTGCACGCGCAGGTCCAGCGCGCCGTTCTGCAGGCCGCCGTCCACGCGCACCTCGCCGCCCAGCACCGTGGCCTGCACGCCGGCCAGCGCGAAGCCCTGGTCGCTGAACGCGACGCTGCCGCGCGTGCGCGCCAGCAGCGGCGTGTCCGGCCGCAGCCGGATGTCGTTGCCGGCCAGCTGCACGCTGCCCTGCGCGCGGCTGGCCGCGAGCCGCGCCAGCGGCAGCGCCAGCTGCAGCCGCAGCTCGGCCGTGCCGCTGCCCTGGGCCTGGTCCAGCGCGCCGCCGGTCAGCTGCGCCACCGGCGAGGCGGCGACGCTGGCCAGCATGGCCGCCAGCGGCCCGCGGCCCTCGGCGCGCACGGCCACCTCGGGCTGGCCGAAGTCGCGGATCTCGGCCTCCACCTGCGGCACCGCGAAGCCGGCCGCGGCGCTGCCCAGCTGGCCGCGCGCGTTGCGCACCTGCATGCCGTTGCGGTCGAACACCAGCCGCCCGGCCAGGCCGCTCAGCACCGGCCAGGGCGGCTCGCCCGGGTCCTGCAGCCGCGGCGGCACGTAGGCGTACAGCACGTCCTGCACGTCGGCCTCGATGTGGAACTCGCCCTGGCGCGGATCGGCGAACGGGAAGCGGTCGAGGTCGCCCTTGACCCGGAACTGCACGCGGCTGGCCTGGCCGCGCTGCACGGCGTCGCGCACGTAGTGGCGCGCCTCGGCGTCCACTTCCAGCGGCAGGTAGCGGTGCACGCGGGCGCCGTCGGCGCGCTCCAGCGTGCCGGCCAGCTCCAGCACGCCGGCACCCGGCGGCTGCGCGCCGCCCGCTTCGGCGCGGCTCCAGCGCGCCTGCAGCCGGCCGGCGGCGTCGGCGTTGGCGAAGCGCAGCTCGGGCACCTGCAGCGCGAGCCGGCCGCCACCGTGCTGCCAGCGCAGCTGGCCCTCCAGCCGGTCCAGCGGCACGCGCGGCTCCTCGAACACGCCGGGAAACTCCAGCGCGCCGTCGTCCAGCGCGACCTGGGCCTGGCCGCCGCCCTCGGTCAGCGTGAACTCGGCCGACAGGCCGGCCACGCCGGGGCGGCCGATCGGGTGCGGCTGGTCCGGGCGGCGCGGCGGCAGCGGGCCCGCGGCCAGCGCGAGGTCCTGCACCCGGCCCTGCGCCTGGTAGCTGGCGGGAGCCTCGATGCGGCCGGTCCAGCGCGCCTGCAGCTGCTCGATGCGCCCGCGCGGCGCCAGCGCCGCCAGCTCGGCCTGCCAGGCCGGATCGAGCGGCAGCCGCGCCGCCACCGCGGCCAGCACGGCCAGGTCGACGCGGCCGGCGCGCAGCTCGCCCTGGCCGGGCATGCGGCTCTCGCCGCGCAGGTAGCTCAGGAACAGGTCGCCCTCGGGCCACTGGGCGCCGTCGGCGGTGGCGAAGCGCAGCTGCTCGGTGTCGAACTCCATGCCGCTGGCCAGCTGGCGCACACGCAGGCGGCCCTGCAGGCTGGCCAGGGCCAGCGGCTCCAGCCCGGCACCCAGGCGCGCGGCGGCATCGGCCAGCGCCAGGTCGAGCTGGCCGCCCAGCACCTCGCCATGCACCACGTCGGCCCAGGCGCGCAGCTGGCCGCGGCCGGCCTGCAGCTCCACCTCGCGCAGCAGCACCGGGTCCACGTGGGCGCGCAGCGGCGCCAGGTCGACCTGCGGGAAGTCGGCGTAGACCGTGCCGGTCCAGTCGCGCCAGTCGCCGCGGTGCCGGTGCAGCAGCGACTGGCGCATGTCGGCGCGCAGGCTGAAGCGCGCGCCCCAGTCGGCGGGCGGCGTGGCGTCGAGCCGCAGGCGGTGGCTGCGCGCGCCGTTGCGGATCACCAGCTCGGCATCGGCCAGCTCGACCGGCGCCAGGCCGCGCTGCTCGTCGGTCCAGCGCACCGTGGCGCCGCGCACCACCAGCTCGCGCTGCGAGAAGATCCAGTCGGCGGCGCGGCCGTCCTCCTCGCCCGGGCCGCCGGACAGGTCGATGCCGGCCGCCAGCAGCCGGCCGTCGGCCGTGCGGCGCAGGTCCAGCACCGGGCCGTCGAGCACCAGCTGCTCCAGGCCGCGCCGGGCCAGCGCGCGCGGCGACAGCTGCGCCGACACCCGGGCCAGCCGCAGCCCTTCGTGGCCGGCGGCGTCCCGCAGCACCACGTCGCGCAGCTCGAAGCCGGGCAGCAGCCAGCCCGGGCCGGCCGAGATCGCGCCGATGCGCACCTCGGCGCCGAGCAGGCGGCTGGCGGCGGCTTCCACCTGCGGACGGAACTCGCCGATTCGCGGCACAATCCAGCCGTGCAGCACCCCCCAGGCGATGCCTGCGAGCAGCCACAGCGCCAGCACCAGGCCCAGTGCCCAGGGCGCCAGGACTGCCGCCAGCCTGAGCAGCCATGAAGGACGTGGCATCGGGTCTGTCATCGCAAGCTTGATCGGCCAGGAATTATGACCCGCGACCCCGGCACCGGTTCCCCCAGCGCTCCTGCGCATCCCCCGGCTCCGGCCTCCCCGGACGCGCCCCCCTTGTCGGCGCACGCGCGCTTCGTGCAGCGGCTGCGCCGGCGCTATGCGGACGAACTCGGGCTGCTGCCGGACGGCGCGCCGCGACGCGACGCGATGCTGGCCACGCTGGCGCTGCTGCAGTCGCGCGGCCATGGCCTGGGCGCGGCGCTGCGCATCCTGCGCCAGCTGGTGATGGAGCGGCTGGTGACGCTGGACTGCGACCGGCAGGCCCCGCTGGAGGTGGTGACCACGGCCGTCACCGAGCTGGCCGAGGTGGCGCTGGACCAGTCGCTGCTGGCGGCCGAGCGCGAGCTCGACGAGCGCCACGGCATGCCGCTGGCGCCCGACGGCCAGCGCGCGCAGCTGTGGGTCATCGGCATGGGCAAGCTCGGCGCGCGCGAGCTGAACGTCTCCAGCGACATCGACCTGATCTACATCTACGACCACGACGGCGAGACCGCCGGCAGCGCCGAGGGCCGCGGCCGCATCAGCAACCACGAGTACTTCTCGCGCGCGATCAGGACCGTCTACGCGCTGGTCGGCGACACCACCGAGCACGGCTTCGTGTTCCGCGTGGACCTGGCGCTGCGGCCGCACGGCAACAGCGGCCCGCCGGCCGTCTCGCTCGGCGCGCTGGAGGACTACCTGCTGGTGCAGGGCCGCGAGTGGGAGCGCTTCGCCTGGCTCAAGAGCCGCGTGGTCGCGCCGAGCCGCTGCGTGCAGGACGGCTCGGCCCAGGCGCTGCGCGGCGTGGTGCTGCCCTTCGTGTTCCGCCGCTACCTGGACTACAACGTGTTCGAGGCGCTGCGCTCGCTGCACCGGCAGATCCGCGAGCAGGCGGCGCGGCGCGCGGCCGGCCACCCCGAGCGCGCCAACGACGTCAAGCTCTCGCGCGGCGGCATCCGCGAGATCGAGTTCATCGTGCAGCTGCTGCAGGTGGTGCGCGGCGGCCAGTTCCCCGAGCTGCGCACGCGCTCCACGCTGGCCGCGCTGCCGCGCCTGGCCCGCGCCGGCCTGATGCCCGAGGCCGCGGCCGCGGCGCTGGCCGAGGCCTACGTGTTCCTGCGCCGCGTGGAGCACCGCATCCAGTACCTGGACGACCAGCAGACCCACGTGCTGCCCACCGCCGACGAGGACCTGCACTGGATCGCGCAGAGCCTGGGCTACGCGTCGTGCTGCCCGTTCCTGTCGGAGCTGGACCGGCACCGCGAATTCGTCGCGCAGGAATTCGACATCCTGCTGGGCGGCAACAAGCCCTGCAGCGGCAACTGCAAGGGCGGCCCCAAGGCGGGCGCCGGCGCGGCGCCGGACCTGGACGCCGTGCTGGAGCAGCTGCCGCCCGCGTTCCGCGAGCGCATCGCGGCCTGGCGAACCAATCCGCGCGTGCAGGCCCTGCGCGACGACAGCCGCGGCCGGCTGCTGCGCCTGGTGCAGCGCACCGCCGACTGGCTGCGGGAGCCCGGCGACGCCGGCCTGGACGCGGCCCGCCGCCTGCAGGGCGCGGTGCGCTGGGCCGACTGGGTCGAGCCGCTGCTGCGCCGCGAGAGCTACCTGGCGCTGCTGCTGGAGCGCCCGGCCACGCACGACCGGCTGCTGCGGCTGCTGAGCGCGGCGCGCTGGCCGGCGCGCTACCTGCTGCGCCATCCCGGCGTGATCGACGAGCTGGCCTCGGCCGACATGCTGGGCGAGCGCTTCGACGCGCCGGCCTTCGCGCACGAGCTGGAGGAGCGCCGCCGCTCGCTGGCCCGCACCGGCGAGGACGACGAGGAGGCGCTGCTGAACCTGCTGCGCCGCGCCCACCATGCCGAGACCTTCCGCACGCTGGCGCGCGACGTGGAAGGCCGGCTGACGGTCGAGCAGGTGGCCGACGACCTGTCGGCCCTGGCGGACACGCTGCTGCGCGTGACCGCGCGCTGGTGCTGGCAGCGCCTGAAGAACGCGCACCGCGAGGAGGCGCAGTACGCCATCCTCGGCTACGGCAAGCTCGGCGGCAAGGAGCTGGGCTACGGCAGCGACCTGGACATCGTGTTCGTCTACGAGGACGAGGACGAGCGCGCCCCCGAGGCCTACGCCGCCTTCGTGCGCAAGATGATCAACTGGCTGACCGTCAAGACCGGCGAGGGCGACCTGTTCGAGATCGACACCGCCCTGCGGCCCAACGGCAACTCCGGCCTGCTGATCACCAGCTTCGACGCCTACGCCAACTACCAGAAGGGCCGCGGCAGCAACACCGCCTGGACCTGGGAGCACCAGGCCATGACGCGCGCGCGCTTCGTCTGCGGCATCGAGGCCCTGCAGCCGCGCTTCGAGGCCGTGCGCAGCGCCGTGATCACCGCGCCGCGCGACCTGGCCGCCCTGCGCGGCGAGATCGTCGCGATGCGCGAGAAGGTGCGCGCCGCGCACCCGGTGCGCGGCGAACGCTTCGACATCAAGCACAGCCCCGGCGGCATGGTGGACGTGGAGTTCGCCGTGCAGTACCTGGTGCTGGCGCACGCGGCCGCGCATGCCGGCCTGATCGACAACGTGGGCAACATCGCGCTGCTGCAGCGGGCCGAGGCCTGCGGCCTGCTGCCCGCCGGCGTCGGCCGGGCCGCGGCCGACGCGTACCGCACGCTGCGCCACCTGCAGCACCGCGCGCGGCTGGACGAGGCCAGCACCCAGCTCGAGCCCGACCAGGCGGCCGCCGAGCGCGCGGCCGTGCTGGCGCTGTGGCGCGCGGTGTTCGGCTGAACGCCGCCGCGCGGCGGCGCAGCCGGCCGCCGCGCCTGCCCTATGCTCCGCGGACCACATTCCAAGGAGACCGCCCATGCACCGACGCCACCTGCTGGCCGCCCTCGCCGCCGCCCCCCTCGCCCACCTGCCGGCGCACGCCCAGGGCGACCAGCCGATCCGCTGGGTCGTGCCCTACCCGGCCGGCGGCGGCACCGACGTGCTGGCGCGCTCGCTGGCCGAGGCCATGCGCGGGCCGCTGGGCCAGAACATCGTGGTCGACAACCGGCCCGGCGCCGCCACCAACATCGGCGCCGAGCTTGTGGCCCGCGCCAGGCCCGACGGGCGGACCATCCTGTCGGCCGACAACGCCGTGCTGGCCTTCAACGAGCACCTGTTCGGCAAGCTGCCGTTCGACCCGGCGAAGGACTTCAGCTACATCGGCACGATCGGCCGCTTCCCGCTGGCGCTGGTCGTGCACCCGGACTTTCCGGCGCAGGACTTCGCCGGCTTCCTGGCCTACGTGAAGGCCAACCCGGGCAAGGTCAACTACGCCTCGCCCGGCAACGGCTCGCCGCACCACCTGGCGATGGAGCTGTTCAAGAACCGCACCGGCACCTTCCTCGTGCACATCCCGTACCGCGGCGCGGCGCCGGCCATGGCCGACGTGATGGGCGGCCAGGTGCCCTGCATGTTCCTGGACCTGGCCGCCGGCCTGCCGGTGATGCGCAGCGGCAAGGTGCGCGTGCTGGCCATCGGCTCGGCCAGGCGCAGCGCGCTGCTGCCCGGCGTGCCGACGCTGGCCGAAGCCGGCGTGAAGGACGGCGAGGTCTACGCGTTCCAGGGCGTCCTGGGCCCGGCCGGCCTGCCGGCACCCGTCGTCGCGCGGCTGAACGCGGAGCTGAACCGCTCGTTCCAGGACGCGGCCGTGCGCCAGCGCTTCGCCGACATGGGCATGGAGCCCATGCCCGGCACGCCGGAGCAGTTCCTGCAGCTGGCGCGGGCCGAGTCCCGCCGCTGGGGCGCGGTGATCCGGGCGGCGGGCATCCGGCTGGATTGATCAGCCGCCGCGCAGCACCACCACGGCGCCCGAGAAGCTGAAGAACGCGATGGCCGTGGACCACAGGATGATGCGGGCGATGCGCCCGTTGTCCGCGCCCATGCGCTCGGCCAGCAGCGAGACGTTGCTGGCGCTCGGCAGCGCCGCCGCCAGCACCATGGCCGTCAGCGCCGACGGCTGGATCGGCAGGCCCAGCGCCAGCGCGCCGCGGCCCGCGCACCAGACCAGCAGCGGGTGCAGCAGCAGCTTGGCCAGCACCACCGGCGCCACCTCGCACCAGGGGGTGGGCCGGTGCCGGCCCACGTCGGCCAGCATCTGCGAGCGCGCCAGCACCGCGCCGATCGTGAACAGCGCCACCGGCGAGGCGGCGGCGGCCAGCAGGCCGATGGTCGCCTCCAGCGGCGGCCACAGCGTGAACGACAGGGCCTGGCAGGCCATGCCCAGCGCGATCGACCAGGGCATCGGGTTGCGCGCCACGCCCTGCAGCGCGCGCCACAGCGCCTGGCGCGCGCCGGCGGCGCCGGCCGCGCCGAGCCGCGACAGCGCCACGCAGACCGAGGAGGTCAGCAGCAGGTCCGCCACCAGCGTCAGCATCACCGGCCCGGCGGCGCCGGCGCCGAGCAGCGCCACCAGCAGCGGCACGCCCATGAAGCCACTGTTCGGGAACGCGCCGACCAGGGCGCCGAAGGCCGCGTCGTTCCAGCCCAGGCGGCGCCGGTCGCGCGCGACGATCGCGCCCACCAGCACCAGCGCCACCAGCAGGTAGACCGCCGCCAGCAGCGGATCGAGCAGCAGCGGCAGCGGCGTGGTCGCGCCGAAGCGGAACAGCATGCAGGGCAGCGCGAAGAACAGCACGAAGCCGTTCAGGCCCGCCACCGCCTCCAGCGGCAGCAGGCGCCGCCGCGCGGCGACGTAGCCGGCCAGGATCAGCGCGAAGAACGGGAAGGTGGCGGACAGGATGGCGAGCACGGGCGCGATTGTGGCTGCGCCCCTCCCCGGCGCCTGCTATACGCCGTGGCCACCGGCGCGGACGGCCGCGTCGAGGCGTTCCAGCCGGCCGGGCGCCGGCATGCGGCCCGGCGCCCGGCGCACCGGCATCGGCAGCCGCCTGCGCAGGCGCAGTCAGCCGATGGCGCGCGGGCCCCGCCAACGCCAGCGGCCGAGCCGCAGACGCAGCGCGCGATACCAGGGCTCGGCCCCCGGCAGACAGCGCACGCGCGCGGCACCGGAACCGGCCGCCTGCACCCGCACCCAGCCGGCCCGTTCGACCACATGCGCCTGCCCCTGGGCCAGCACGCCGCGCACGGGCACCATGCGCTCGGCCAGCCAGCGCGGCGCCTCCTCGACGCGGACGGCGCCGTCGGCCGCCAGCAGCACGGCGCCGGCATCGACGGACAGGTGCAGGACCTCGCCGCACGCCAGCGCGACATCGGAAGGGAAGGACTGGGACATCATGGGCATCTCCGGAGCACGGCGGGATGCGGGAAATCGTAGGCAGCCGGCCCGCGCGCCGACAGGCACACGGGCCGCCTTTCGGCACCGCAGCAGACGGTGCCGCAGGCCCTCTGTTATGGTCCGCGCGGCCGCAACTGCATCTGTTCCCCCGGCGCCGCCGGATGCACCATCGCGCCATGCCCCCGCCGCCCCGCTATCGCCAACTGGCCGACCACTACCTGCAGGCCATCCGCGCCGGCTCCTTGCAGACCGGCGACCGCCTGCCCTCCCTGCGCAAGCTGATGCAGCTGCATGGCGTGAGCCTGTCGACGGCGCTGCAGGTCTGCCGCACGCTGGAGAGCGAGGGCTGGGCCGAGGCACGCGATCGCTCGGGCTACCTCGTGCGGCGTCCGCACCGGCTACGGACCAGCCCGATGGACGAGCCGGAGCCCGGCCGCGCGCCCGAACCGGCGCAGTTCGTCGGTATCCACCAGAAGGTCTCCGACTTCGTCACCCGGCAACGCTACAGCGAGGTCCGGCTGGACCTGTCGGTCGCGCGCGGCGCGCCGGCCCTGTATCCCGGTGACGCGCTGCGGGCGGCCATGGTGTGCGCGCTGCGGCAGCGGCCGCAGATGCTGGCCCAGCCGTCGTCCTCGCGCGGCAGCACGCCGCTGCGCGAGGCCGCGGCCCAGCGTGCCGTGCGCATCGGCATGGCGCTGGCGCCCGCCGACGTGCTGCCCACGCAGGGCTGCATCGAGGCGCTGAACCTCGCCCTGCGCGCAGTGGCGCAGCCCGGCGACACGGTGGCCGTGGAGTCGCCCACCTTCTACGGCCTGCTGCAGGTGCTGGAAAGCCTGGGCATGCGGGCGCTGGAGATCCCGACCAGCCCGCGCACCGGGCTGTCGATCGAGGCGCTGGAACTGGCGATCGCCGCGTATGGCGACATCAAGGCCGTGGTCGTGGTCCCGCACCTGCAGAACCCGCTGGGCAGCGTGATGCCCGACACGCACAAAGCCCGCCTGGTCGCGCTCTGCGCGTCGCACGCCATCGCGCTGATCGAGGACGACACCTACAGCGAGCTGCTGGATGCGCCCGCCCCACCCCGCGCGCTGAAGTCCTTCGACCGCAGCGGCAGCGTGATCCACTGCGCCTCGCTGCACAAGGTGCTGGCGCCGGGCCTGCGGCTGGGCTGGATCCATGCCGGGCGCTGGCACGCGCGCGTGGAGATGCTCAAGTACGCGCAGTCGCGCTGCAACGAGGAACTGGGGCAATGGGCGGCGGGCAGCTTCATGGCCACCGGCGCCTACGACCGCCACCTGCGCCAGCTGCGCGAAAAGCTGCGCGTGCAGCGCGAACGCACGGCCGACGCCATCGCCCGGCACTTTCCCCGCGGCACGCGCATCAACCTGCCGCCGGGCGGGCTGCAGCTGTGGGTGGAACTGCCGGAGCAGTTGCCCGCGATGGCGGTGTTCGATGCGGCGCTGCGCGAGCACATCCTGGTCGCACCGGGGCCGCTGTTCTCCGACACGCGGCGCTGCGACCATTTCCTGCGCATCAACTGCGGCTGGCCCTGGTCGGACGAACTGCAGGCCGGGCTGCGCCGGCTGGGCGAGATCACGGCAGCCGCCCTGGCCGTGCAGGCGGCGCGGCCCCTGGCACTGCCGCGCGGCGGCCAGGGCATGGCCCTGGCGCCATGACCCCGATCCCTCGCTCCCCGCGCTGCGCCGGTATGATCCGGCGCCCGCGCCGAGCCGGCTCGCGAGCCGCAGCGCTTCCCCGCCTTTCCCATGTCCGCTGGTCTGAACGTCGCCCAACAGGAAGCCGTCAACTACATGCACGGGCCCTGCCTGGTGCTGGCCGGGGCGGGCTCGGGCAAGACGCGGGTGATCACCGCCAAGATCGCGCGGCTGATCCAGGCCGGGCTGGAGCCCAGGCGCATCGCCGCCATCACCTTCACGAACAAGGCCGCGGCCGAGATGCGCGAGCGCGCCAGAGGCCTGGTCGGCAAGCCGGCCAAGGAGGTGGCGATCTGCACCTTCCACGCGCTGGGCGTGCGCATGGTGCGCGAGGACGGGCACCGCGTGGGCCTGAAGCCGCAGTTCAGCATCCTCGACGCCGACGACGTGACCGGCATCCTGAAGGACGCCGGCGGCACCACCGACGCGGCCACCGCGCGCCAGTGGCAGTGGACCATCAGCAAGTGGAAGAACATGGGCCTGTCGGCGCGCGAGGCCGAGGCGCAGGCAGCCGACGACAGCGAGCGCATCACCGCGCGCATCATGGCGCGCTACGAGGAGCGGCTCACCGCCTACCAGAGCGTGGACTTCGACGACCTGATCGGCCTGCCGCTGCGGCTGCTGCGCGACCATGCCGAGGTGCGCGAGAAGTGGCAGCGCGTGCTGGGCCACGTGCTGGTCGACGAGTACCAGGACACCAACGCCACGCAGTACGAGGTGCTGAAGCTGCTGGTCGGCGAGCGCGCGCGCTTCACGGCGGTGGGCGACGACGACCAGTCGATCTACGGCTGGCGCGGCGCGACGCTGGACAACCTGAAGCGCCTGCCGGTCGACTACCCGCAGCTCAAGGTCGTCAAGCTGGAGCAGAACTACCGCTCCACCAGCGCCATCCTGCGCGCGGCCAACAACGTGATCGGGCCCAACCCCAAGCTGTTCCCCAAGACGCTGTTCTCCGAGCTGGGCGAGGGCGAGCCGGTGCGCATCGTCGACGCCGACAGCGAGGAGCACGAGGCCGAGCGCGTGGTCGCGCGCATCCAGTCGCTGCGGGCCAACTCGGCGCACCAGGAGTTCCGCCACTTCGCGGTGCTGTACCGCGCCAACCACCAGGCCAAGCCGTTCGAGAAGGCCCTGCGCAAGGCGCAGATCCCGTACAAGGTCTCGGGTGGCACCAGCTTCTTCGACCGCGCCGAGATCCGCGACCTGTGCGCCTGGTTCCGGCTGTGGGTCAACAACGACGACGACCCGGCCTTCCTGCGCGCGGTGACCACGCCCAAGCGCGGCATCGGCCACCAGACGCTGGCGCAGCTGGGGCAGTACGCGACGCAGTACAAGCTGTCGCTGTTCGCATCGCTGTTCTCCGGCTCGCTGGCCAGCCTGCTGCCGCGCCGCGCCCACGAGGGGCTGACCGAGTTCGGCCGCTACGTGAACGACCTGGAATACCGCGCGCGCCAGACGCTGGGGGCCGAGGCCGCGCGCGGCTTCATGCTGGAGTGGCTGCAGGAGATCGGCTACGAGCAGCACCTGTACGACCACGAGGAGAGCGAGCAGGCCGCCGCGGCGCGCTGGTCCAACGTGATGGACTTCGTGGACTGGATGTCGGGCCGCTGCGGCGGGCAGGTGGACGATGCGGCGGGCGTCGCCACGCAGAGCGAGGTCAAGTCGCTGCTGGAGGTCGCGCAGACCGTCTCGCTGCTGTCCACGATCAGCGAGCGCGAGCAGGACCAGGACCTGGTCGTGCTATCCACGCTGCACGCGGCCAAGGGCCTGGAGTGGCCGCACGTGATGCTGGTCGGCGTCAACGAGGGCATGCTGCCGTTCAAGCTGGACGACGACGGCGGCCGTCAGCAGAAGGTGAGTGACGACGTGGCGCAGCGCCTGCAGGAGGAGCGCCGGCTGATGTACGTGGGCATCACGCGCGCACAGCGCACGCTGGCCGTCAGCTGGACGCGCAAGCGCAAGCGGGGCCGCGAGCTGGTGCCGGCGCAGCCCAGCCGCTTCATCGCCGAGATGGGCCTGGACCAGGCCACCGCCAAGGAAGACCCGCGCGAGAAGCTGCGCGCGCTGCGCGCCGAGTTCGCGAAGAAGGCCGCGGGCAGCAGCCCCGCCGCGGCATGAGGGCGCCATGAGCCGGCCCCTCCTGCCCCCCGCGTTCCGGCGCCTGGCCGCGGCGGCCGTGCTGCTGTCGGCGCAGGCCGGCGTGCCGGCCCAGGAAGCGCCGTCCGCCTGCCCCGCGCCGGACGAACTGCGCGCCGTCCACCTCTACGGCCAGTGGCGCGCCCGCTGGACCAACGCCGCCGAGGGCACGACCGGCGCCGTGCTGCAGCTGGAGCGCCACCCCGAACTCTCCGACAGCGTGCACGGCCGGGTCGAGCGCGACGGCATCAGCGCGTTGCTGGCCGGCGACGTGCACGAGGGCGACCTGACGCTGGAGGAGTCGCGCGACGGCCGGCGCATCTCGGCCACCTGGCTGGGCGAGGTCGTGCCCGACAGCTGCGGCAAGGAGATCCGCGGCCGCTGGACCGATGCCGACACCGGCGCCGAGCGCGGCTTCGTGCTGCGCCGCCAGGGCGGCTGGCAGTGATACGCCCCGCCCTCCGTTCAACCACACCCCACGAGGACCTTCCATGCCCGGCTCACCTTCCCTGCTCCGCCTCGGGCCGCTGGCCGCGCTGGGGCTGATCCTGGGCGCGCCCGGCGCCGCGCCGGCACAGACCGGCCCGGTGCCGAGCTGGCAGACCTGCGCCGCCCAGACCGGCAGCGACGCCGACCGCCTGCGCTGCTACGACCAGTGGGCGCGCCAGCAGCAGGCCGAGGCCGCGGCCATCAACGCCCAGGCCGCCGCCAGCGAGCCCGGCGCCGGCATCACCACCAACCGGCCGGCCAGCACCGGCGACACCGCCACCACGGCCGTGGCCAGCGGCCCGGCGGCCCCGCTGGCCGCGCCCGAGGCGCCGGTGGTGCCGCGCTGCCACGACACGCGCTTCTCGGTGCTGTCGCGCATCTGGGAGCTGGAGTCCGGCACCGACTGCGGCGTGTTCAGCCTGCGCGGCTACCACCCGGTCACGCTGTCGATGGCCCAGTCCAGCAACGTCAACCGCACGCCCGGCACGCCGAACCCGGACAACCAGTCCACCGACGTGGACGGCTACCGCCGCTCCGAGGCGCGCATCCAGCTGTCGGTGCGGACCAAGATCGCGCAAGGCCTGCTGACGCCGCGCGAGGGCGGCGCGGTGGACTCGCTGTGGCTCGGCTACTCGCAGCAGTCGTTCTGGCAGGTGTTCACGCCGCAGCTGTCGCGCCCGTTCCGCGCCACCGACCACGAGCCCGAGCTGATCTACGTCTACCCCTCCACGCTGGACCTGGGCAGCTGGCGGGTGCGCTACAGCGGCCTGGGGCTGGTGCACCAGTCCAACGGCCAGAGCCTGCCGCTGTCGCGCAGCTGGAACCGCGTCTACCTGATGGGCGGCATGGAGAGCAAGGACGGCCGCTTCCGCCTGACCGGCCGCGTCTGGAAGCGCATCCACGAGAGCGCCGACAGCGACGACAACCCCGACATCGTCGAGCACATCGGCCGCGCCGAGCTGACCGGCAGCTGGACGCTGTCCAACCGCGACAACCTGCTGCTGACGCTGCGCCACCCGCTGATCAACGCCAACGGCAAGGGCTCGGCCCGGCTGGAGTGGATGCACGCGCTGGGCCCGCAGGGCGAGGGCGGCTGGCTGCGCAGCGGCCTGCGCCTGCACACCCAGTTGTTCCACGGCTACGGCGACAGCCTGATCGACTACAACGTGCGCAAGACCGTGTTCATGCTGGGCCTGAGCCTGATGGATTTCTGAGCCCGGCGCTCCGCTCCCGCGGCGGGGCCGGCGGCGGGCGGCCGCTTCAGGCGTGGGTGTCCTCGCTGCCGTCGGGCTCGGCGTCCGGCGGCAGGCGCTGGGCCAGCACCTTGTCGATGGTCTTGCCGTCCATGTCGACGATCTCCAGGCGCCAGCCCTCCCATTCGGCGGTGTCGGCCACGCGCGGCAGCCGGCCGGACAGCAGCATCAGCATGCCGGCCAGCGTGTGGTAGCGGCCGCGCTCCTCCTCCGGCACGGTGGCCAGGCCCAGCCGGTCCTTCAGCTCGGGCACCGGGATGTGGCCGTCCAGCAGCCAGCTGCCATCCCCGCGCTGCACGGCCCAGGAATCCTGCGGATCGCGCGGCTGGAACTCGCCGGTGATGGCCTCGATCAGGTCGCGCAGGGTGACGATGCCCTGCACCTCGCCGTACTCGTCGATCACGAAGGCCATCTGCATGTCGCTGGAGCGGAAGTTGTCCAGCAGCTCCATGCCGGTCAGCGTCTCGGGCACGTACAGCGGCTGCGTCAGCAGGTCCAGCGGCAGGTCGTCGCGCTCCTCGCGCAGCGCGCGCGACAGCCACTGCCGCGCGTTCAGGATGCCCAGCACGTTGTCCAGCCCGCCGCGCACCACCGGAAAGCGCGCGTGGTCGCTCTGGTCGATGCGCTGCAGGTTCTCCGCGAACGGCACGTCCACGTCCAGCGTCACCACGTCGCTGCGCGGCACCATCAGCGAGACGATCTGCCGGTCGTCCAGCCGGAACACGTTGCGCACCATGTCGTGCTCGTGCGTCTCGATCACGCCGGCCGTCGTGCCCTCGGCCAGCATGGCGTGGATCTCCTCGGCCGTGATCGGGTTGGGGTTGCCGTCCTTCACGCCCAGCAGGCGCAGCAGCGCTTGCGTGGACACGGTCAGCAGCCGCACGAAGGGCTTGGTCGCGATCGCCAGCCAGTCGATCGGCCGCGCCACCAGGCGCGCCAGCGTCTCCGGGTGCGTCTGGCCCAGGCGCTTGGGCACCAGCTCGCCGGCGACGATGGAGCAGTAGGTGATCAGCACCACGACCAGGGCGGTCGCGACGATGCCGCTGGAGGCGGCCGGCACGCCGACGCGGGCCAGCCACGCGGCCAGCGGCGCAGCCAGCGCGGCCTCGCCGACGATGCCGTTCAGCACGCCGATCGAGGTGATGCCGATCTGGATCGTCGAGAGAAAGCGCGTCGGGTCCTCGCCGAGCTTGACGGCTGCCGCGGCGGCGGTGTCGCCTTCGTCGATGAGTTTCTGCAGCCGCGCGCGGCGCGCGGTGACGAGCGCGATCTCCGACATCGCGAACAGGCCGTTGAGGATGATCAACGCCAGCAGGATCAGTATTTCCACAAAACACCCGATGGGTAAGACGAGAGGGAAGAAGAAGGGCCGGCGCGCGCGCAGCGGCGCGGACCGGCGGAGCGGCGGCCTCCCTGCCGGGAGCGCACGCGCGGGAACTCAGGCGCGGGCGATGGGCGGCCGATGCAGCGCATCGAGATCCGGCGCCAGCCAGCCGGGCGGCGGCAGGGGCTGCGGGCGCACGCCTGCGCCGGGCGCGGCCGGCACGTCGCCGGGGCCCAGCAGGCCGACCAGGTCGGCCAGCAGCTGGAAGGGAAGGTTGTCCAGGTGGTGATCGTCCAGCGAGCCGCCGCCACCGCTACCGCCGCTGGCGCGCGCGTCCGGCGGCTGGTCCGGCATCTGCCCGGTCAGCGTGGCGGAGCTGATCTCGGCGGCCTGCTCCTGGGCGGAAAAGCCCATCCAGGCCATGACGACGGCGAGAAACAAGGCAAGGGCCCGCGAACGCATGGTGGCCCGGATTCTACGAGGCGGGCCGATGCACCCGCCCGCGCCCCGGTCCGGGGCCGCTGCCCGGCGCGGGCTGCACCGAGAATGGCGCATGCCCGAATCGAATTGCGCGGACCTCGCGTTCGCCCGCCTGCCGCTGGCCGCCACCACCCTCGCCAACCTGTCCCAGCTCGGCTATGCGCAGATGACGCCCGTGCAGGCCGCCAGCCTGCCGCCGGCGCTGGCCGGCCGCGACCTGATCGTGCAGGCCGAGACCGGCAGCGGCAAGACCGCCGCCTTCGGCCTGGCCCTGCTGGCCTGGCTGAACCCGCGCTTTCTCGGCACGCAGGCGCTGGTGCTGTGCCCCACGCGCGAACTGGCCGACCAGGTGGCGCAGGAGCTGCGGCGCCTGGCGCGCGGGCAGGACAACGTCAAGACCGTCACCCTGTGCGGCGGCGTGCCGCTGCGCGGCCAGACCCAGAGCCTGCAGCACGGCGCCCACATCGTGGTCGGCACGCCGGGCCGCGTGCTGGACCACCTGCAGCGCGGCCATCTCGACCTGCAGGGCCTGCGCGCGCTGGTGCTGGACGAGGCCGACCGCATGCTGGACATGGGCTTCGCCGACGACATGGCGGCCGTGGCCCGCCACTGCCCGGCCGAGCGCCAGACGCTGCTGTTCTCGGCCACGTACCCGGAGGGCATCGGCAAGCTGGCGCAGCAGTTCCTGCGCTCGCCGCTGCAGATCCGCGTCGCGCCGCAGCGCGACCGCGCCGCCATCGCCGAGCACTGGTACGAGGTCGACGAGGCCACGCGCCTGGACGCCGTGGTGCGCCTGCTGCAGCACCACCGGCCCGACAACGCGCTGGCCTTCTGCAACACCAAGCAGCAGTGCCGCGACCTGGTGGCCGTGCTGCGCGGCCACGGCTTCGCGGCGCTGGCGCTGTCCGGCGAGCTGGAGCAGGTCGAGCGCGACCAGGTGCTGGTGCGCTTCGCCAACCGCAGCGCCAACGTGCTGGTGGCCACCGACGTGGCCGCGCGCGGGCTGGACATCGCGCGCCTGGCGGCCGTGGTCAACGTGGACGTGACGCCCGACCCCGAGGTGCACGTGCACCGCATCGGCCGCACCGGCCGCGCCGGCGAGAGCGGCCTGGCACTGAACCTCGCCAGCATGGACGAGATGGGCCGCGTGGGCCGCATCGAGCAAGCCCGCGGGCAACCGGTGCAGTTCACGCCGCTGGCCAGCCTGCGCGGCGACGGCCAGCCACCGGCCCCGCCGCCGATGGCCACGCTGCAGATCGCCGGCGGGCGCAAGCAGAAGATCCGCGCCGGCGACGTGCTGGGCGCGCTGGCTGGCGAGGCCGGCCTGACGCGCGAGCAGGTCGGCAGGATCGACGTCAACGAATTCTCGACCTACGTGGCGGTGGCGCGCGAGATCGCCGACGAGACCGTCCGCCGGCTGGACGCCGGCCGAGTCAAGGGCAGGAGCGTCAAGGTCCGCCGGCTGCCGGACTGAAAAGCCGTGAACGCATCCCGCACGCCCACGCGAGGCCCCCGATGAGCGTCCACGCGCATCGCCAGCGCCGTGCCCGGGGCCTTGCCCTTCGGGCCGGGGCGCGCCTCCCCTGCGGGCGTTGCGGTCCTCGCCCTGGCGCCAGCCAGTGCGGCGGCCTGCGCCCGGGGCCCGGCGCTCCCCGTCGTGGGCGCGGTCGATCCAGGCACAGTTTCTGAGCCATGGCCAGCGCCGCGCCATCCGCCAGCGCCGATCAGCGGCTGCGGGCCCGCGCCCAGGCGCTGGGCCTGCGCGACCCGGTGCTCGAACTGGAGCTGCTCAAGGTCTTCCTGTGCGTGCTCGACAGCGGCAGCTTCACCGCCGCGGCGCGCAGCCTGGACCGCACGCAGTCGGCCGTGAGCCTGCAGATCAAGCGCCTGGAAACGGTGGCCGGCGTGCAGCTGCTGCACCGCACCCGCAGCGGACTGGCGGTGACCGACGCCGGGTGCACGCTGCAGCGCTATGCGCACGAGCTGCTGCGCCTGCATGCCGAGGCCATGGCCGCGCTGCAGCCGGACACGCTGAGCGGGCGCATCCGCATCGGCGCGCTGGACCAGTTCGCCACCGTGGTGCTGCCGCCGCTGATCGCGGCCTTCCGGGCGGAGCACCCGGGGGTGCGGATCGAGGTCGAGACCGGCGTCACGCACCTGGCGCGCGAGCGGCTGGGCGCCGACCTGGACCTGCTGGTGAGCATCTATCCGCACGACGCCGCGGTCGGCGGCGTCGTGCTGCAGCGCGACACGGTGGTCTGGATCACCGCCACGCGGCATTCCCCGCACCGGCGCGTGCCGCTGCCGGTGGCGCTCGGCATCCAGGGCGGCGTGCTGCGCCGCATGGCCACGGCCCGCCTGCAGGAGAGCGGGCGCCCCTGGCATCCGGCCTACGAGACGGGAAACACGGCGGCGCTGGAGGCGGCCGTGCGGCAGGGCCTGGCGATCGGCGTCTGCCGGCGCCGCAACATCACCGCCGGCCTGCGCGAACTGCGCCCGCGCGACGGCTTCGCGCCGCTGGGCGACGTGCTGGTGGTGCTGGACGCCCCGCCGCGCATGCCGCTGCCGCGCCACGTGGCCGCGTTCCGCGCGCTGCTGGTGCAGTCCGCCCGGTCGGGGCCACAAGATTCGCTCATGGCGCCTTGACGAAGTTTCGTTTGGCAGCGCGCCGGCCGCGCCCCAAGAATCGCGCCGACCCGAGCACCCAGGAGACTTCGCATGCCCCGTCCGTTCCATGCCGTGCCACGCCGCACGCTGCTGGCTGCCGCCGGCGCCGCCGCGCTCGCCGGCGCCTGGCCGCCCGCGCGAGCCCAGGGCCCCTGGCCCGACAAGCCGGTGCGGCTGCTGGTCGGCTTCTCCGCCGGCACCTCGCCCGACCTGCTGGCGCGCCTGCTGGCCGAGCCGCTGGCCGCGCGCTTCGGCCAGCCCTTCATCGTCGAGAACCGCGCCGGCGCCAGCGGCAACATCGCCGCCGGCCAGCTGGCCAAGGCGGCCGACCAGCACACCTTCGGCGTGGTCGGCGCCGCGGTGCTGACCAGCGCCCCGGCGCTGTACCCCCGGCTCGATTTCAAGACCGACGAGCTCGCCCCGATCTCGGTCATCGGCAGTTCGCCGCTGATGCTCGTGACCTCGCCGAAGATCGCGTTCGACGGCGTGCGCGGCTTCCTGGCCACCGCGCGCGAGGCCGGCAGCCGCTGGAGCTACGGCTCGCCCGGCGTCGGCAGCAACGGCCACCTGTCGATGGAGCTGCTGAAGGAGAAGACCGGCATCGCGGCCGTGCACGTGCCGTTCGGCGGCGCGCCGGCCGTGCTGACCGCCATCATCGGCGGCGACATCCAGATGGCGCTGCTGCCGATCGGCAACGCCATGACCCAGGTGCAAGCCGGCCGCATCCAGGCCGTCGCACTGACCTCCAGCGGCCCGAGCCCGCTGGCGACCGGAGTGCCCGCGCTGGCCGAGCACGGCGTGCCGGACCTGCGCCTGGACACCTGGAACGCGGTGATGGCGCCCGCCCGCACGGCGCCGCCGGTCCTGGAGCGCTTCGGCAGCGCGGTGCGGGAGGTGCTGCAGTCCGAGGACATCCGGCGCAAGCTGTTCGCCCAGGGCTGGATGGCCGAGGGCGGGCCGGCCGAGGACCTGCGCCAGCGCATCGCCGCCGACGCGGCGCTGTACGGCCGCATCGTGGCCGAACGCGGCATCCGGATCGAGGGCTGAGCGTGGCGGACGCGCATTTCGACGTCGCCGTCGTCGGCGGCGGCGCCGGCGGGCTGGCCGCGGCCGCCGCCGCGGCGCGCTGCGGCGCGCGCACGCTGCTGGTCGAGCGCTACGGCTTCCTGGGCGGCGCCGCCAGCAACGCCCAGGTGCTGTCGTACTGCGGCTTCTACAAGCAAGGCACCGCAGGGCCCGAGCCGGCCGTCGCCGGCATCGGCGAGGAACTGCTGGCCGGCCTGCGCAGCCTGGGCATGGACACCACGCCGCTGCGCGCGCGCAGCGGCAACTGGATCGTGATGCTGGACACCGAGGCGGTCAAGCTGGCATTCGACCGCCTCGCCCTCGGCGCCGGCGTGCACCTGCGGCTGCACAGCCTGCTGGTGCAGGCCCACTGCGAGGACGGCCGGCTGGCGCAGCTGACGCTGGGCGACCACCAGGGCCTGCACCGGATCCGCGCGCACGCCTTCGTCGATGCCAGCGGCGAGGCCGACCTGGCCCGGCTGGCCGGCGTGGCCATGGGCATGGATGCCGGCACCGGCGCCCATGCGCAGCCGGCCTCGCTGCCGATCCGCATCGGCGGCATCCCGGCCGGCACCGCGATCGACCGCGCCCGCCTGGGCGCGCTGATCGCCGACTACAACCAGCGCCGCGGCGCGGCGGCCGGCCTGACGCGCCCCGACGGCGGCGTGCTCGCGCGCCTGCCGCTGTCCGGCGACCTGTGGACCATGGTCGTCGACATCGCGACCGACGGCGTGTCCGCCGGCGACCTCACGCGCGCGGAGACCCGGTCGCGCGCGCTGGCCTGGGACTTCGTGCAGCTGCTGCGCCAGTTGCCCGGCTGCGCGCAGGCCTACCTGGCCGCCACCGGCCCGCAGCTGGGCGTGCGCGAATCGCGCCGGCCACGCGCGGTGGACGACGTGACGGCGGACGATGCCGCCGCCGGACGCCTGCGGCCGGAGGACGGCATCGCCCGCGGCTGCTGGCCGATGGAGGTGCACGAGGCCCCGGGCCGCGTGCGCTTCACGCCGATCGGCGGCGGCGGGCACTTCGACATCGGGCACGCCGCGCTGCTGGCCCGGGGCGTGCCGAACCTGCGCCTGGCCGGCCGCGTGATCGGCGCCGATGCCCAGACCTACGGCTCGATCCGGGTCATGGGCACGGCCTTCGCGACCGGCCAGGCGGCCGGCGTCTCGGCCGCGCTGCACGCCAGCGGGCCGCCGCCGGCGGCCGCAGCCGTGCGCCAGGCGCTGCTGCGCCAGGGAGCCCTGCTGTGAACGCCGCGCCCCCGCCCACCCTGGCAGGCCAGGTGGCCATCGTCACCGGGGCGGCCCGCGGCATCGGCCGGGGCATCGCGCGGCGCCTGGCGGCGGCCGGCTGCCGCCTGGTGCTGTGGGACCGCAGCTTCGCGGCCGCGCCCACGGCCGACGACGGCCTGGCCGGCGCCTGGCCGATGGTGGTCGACGTGACCGACGCGGCCGCCGCCGCCTGGGCGCAGGCCGAAGTCATGGCGCGCTTCGGCCGCGTCGACATCCTGGTCAACAACGCCGGCATCAACGGCCCGGTCGCGCCGGTCTGGGACTATCCGCTGGACGACTGGGCACGGGTGCTGGCGGTCAACCTCGGCGGCGTGTTCCACGGCTGCCGCGCCGTCGTGCCGGCCATGCGCGCCGCCGGCTACGGCCGCATCGTCAACGTCGCCTCGATCGCCGGCAAGGAAGGCGTGCCCGGCATCGCCGCCTACGCGGCGGCCAAGCACGGCGTGATCGGCTTCACCAAGTCGCTGGCGCGCGAACTGCTGGACAGCGGCGTGCTGGCCAACTGCGTGGCGCCAGTGATGGCCGAGACCGACCTGCTGCGCGAGATGACGCCCGAGCACATCGCCGCCACGCGCGCCAAGATCCCGATGGGCCGCTTCGTGCGCGTGGCCGAGATCGCGGAGACCGTGGCGTTCGCCGCCAGCCCGGCCTGCAGCTTCACGACCGGCTTCACCTTCGACCTGTCCGGCGGACGCGCCGACTACTGACGCGGCGCACCGCGCGCCATCGCGGCGGCAGGGGCGGCTGCCTATACTGGCCGAATGAACCAGACGGTACATTCCCGGCGCCGCCCGCCTGCGGGGGCCCGTCGCACGGGCAAGGAGACGACGCGCACGAACGACCCGGAGCGCACCATGGCCGACATCCTGGACGTGGCGCTGAAGGAGTTCGCCGAGAAGGGCCTGGACGGCGCGCGCATCGACGAGATCGCGGCCGCCACGCAGGCCTCCAAGCGCATGATCTACTACTACTTCGGCAGCAAGGAGGGCCTGTACCTGGCGGTGCTCGAAGCCAGCTACCGGGCCATGCGCGAGACCGAGGCCGAGCTGCAGCTCGACGGCCTGCCGCCGGCGCAGGCGCTGCGCCGGCTGGTGGAATTCACCTTCGACCACCACCTGCGCAGCGAGCCCTACGTCCGCGTGGTGATGGCCGAGAACATGCAGCGCGGCCACTACATGGCGCAGAGCCAGAGCATCCAGCAGCTCAACGTGCCGGTGATCGCGACCATCGAGAAGCTGTACGCGCGCGGCGTGGCCGCCGGCGTGTTCCGCCCCGGCGTGGACCCGGTCGACCTGCACGCCACGATCTCGGCGCTGACCTTCTTCAACGTGGCCAACCGCCACACCTTCGGCCTGATCTTCAAGCGCGACTACGCCGACCCGGCCGTGGCCGTGGCGCGGCGCGCCTCCATCGTCGAGACCGTGCTGCGCTTCGTGCAGGCCTAGGGGAAAACACCAGATACGACAAAACTAACTGGTTAGTACATTCCACGTTCCTGGAGGAGACCCCGTCGTGATACAGAAACTGATCCACGGCTATTGCCGCCTGCTGGGCTGGCTGATGGTCGCCAGCCTGGCGCTGATGGTCGTCATGGTGTTCGGCAACGTCGTCATGCGCTACGCCTTCAACTCGGGCATCACGCTGTCCGAGGAGCTGTCGCGCTGGCTGTTCGTCTGGATGACCTTCCTGGGCGCGGTGGTCGCGCTGAACGACCGCGCGCACCTGGGCACGGACACGCTGATCTCGCGGCTGCCGCGCGCGGGCCAGAAGCTGTGCCTGCTGCTGAGCCTGCTGCTGATGTGCTTCATCTGCTGGCTGATCTTCGACGGCGCCTGGGAGCAGGTGAAGATCAACTGGGACTCCACCAGCGCCGTGATGGAGACCTCCATGGGCTACTTCTACGCCAGCGGCATGGTGTTCTCGATCCTGGCCGCGCCGGTGCTGCTGCTGCACCTGGTGCGCCTGCTGACGGGCCGGCTCGGCGACGACGAGCTGGTGGGCATCCGCGAGAACGAAGACCAGCCGCACGGCTGAGGAGGAGACACCCCATGACCATCACCATCTTCGTGGGCTCGCTGCTGGCCGCCATGGCCATCGGCGTGCCGATCTCGTTCGCGCTGCTGGCCTCCGGCGTCGCGCTGATGTGGCACCTGGACATGTTCGACGCGCAGATCCTGGCGCAGAACCTGATCGAGGGCGCCAACAGCTTCCCGCTGCTGGCCGTGCCGTTCTTCATGCTGGCCGGCGAAATCATGAACGCCGGCGGCCTGTCGCGGCGCATCGTGCAGTTCGCGATGACGCTGGTCGGCCACATCCGTGGCGGCCTGGGCTACGTCGCCATCAGCGCCGCCGTGATGATGGCCGCGCTGTCCGGCTCGGCCGTGGCCGACGCGGCCGCGCTGTCGGCGCTGCTGCTGCCGATGATGGTGGCGGCCGGCCACGACAAGGCGCGTTCGGCCGGCCTGCTGTCGGCGGCCAGCATCATCGCGCCGGTGATCCCGCCGTCCATCGGCTTCGTGATCTTCGGCGTGGCGGCCAACGTGTCGATCTCCAAGCTGTTCCTGGCCGGCATCGTGCCCGGCGTGCTACTGGGCGTGGCGCTGTGCTTCACCTGGTGGTGGCTGAGCCGGCGCGAGCAGGTCACGCCGCAGCCCAAGCGCAGCGGCGCCGAGGTCTTCGCGGCGCTGAAGGACGCGCTGTTCGCGCTGGGCCTGCCGGTCATCGTCGTCGTGGGCCTGAAGTTCGGCGTGTTCACGCCGACCGAGGCCGCGGTCGTGGCGGCGGTCTACGCGCTGGCGATCTCGGTGCTGGTCTACGGCGAGCTGCGGCTGCGGCAGCTGCCCGGACTGTTCCTGGCGGCGGGCAAGACCACGGCGGTGATCATGTTCCTGGTGGCGGCGGCCATGGTCAGCGCCTGGCTGATCACGGTGGCGCAGCTGCCCGACCAGATCGTCGGCCTGCTGGAGCCGCTGATGGACGACCCGCGCCTGCTGATGGCCGCGATCATGGTGCTGGTGATGGTGGTCGGCACGGCCATGGACATGACGCCCACGATCCTGATCCTGACGCCGGTGCTGATGCCCATCGTCAAGGCCGCCGGCATCGACCCGGTGTACTTCGGCGTGCTGTTCATCATGAACAACGCGATCGGCCTGATCACGCCGCCGGTGGGCACGGTGCTCAACACCGTGGCCGGCGTCGGCCGGATCAGCATGGACCAGGTCACCAAGGGCGTGTGGCCGTTCATGATCGCCCAGTTCCTGCTGATGTTCCTGATGGTCCTGTTCCCCGAGATCGTGACCGTGCCGGCGCGCTGGATCGCCGGCTGATTCCCCCATTCCTCACTGGAGACCCGTATGAAACGACTGATGCTCAAGACCCTGGCGGCCGCCGCCGTGCTGGCCGCGTTCGGCGCCGCGCAGGCGCAGGACACGCGCACGATCAAGTTCGCCACGCAGAACCCCAAGGGCCATCCCATCACGCTGGGCATGGAGAAGTTCGCCGAGATCGTGAAGGCCAGGTCCGGCGGCAAGCTCAAGGTCAACCTGTTCCCCGGCGGCACGCTGGGCAGCGACCAGGCCAACGTCTCGGCGATCCAGGGCGGCACGCTGGAGATGGCGTCGATGAATTCCGGCATCCTGGCCAGCCAGGTCAAGGAGTTCGCGATCTACGACTTCCCGTTCATGTTCGCCAACGCCACCGAGGTCGAGGCCATCGTCGACGGCCCGTTCGGCAAGAAGCTGCACGAGCGGCTGAAGGACAAGGGCCTGATCGGCCTGGCCTATTTCGAGCTGGGCTTCCGCGACATCACCAACAGCAAGCGCCCGATCAACAAGGTCGAGGACCTGGCCGGCCTGAAGCTGCGCGTGATCCCGAACCCGATCAACGTGGACTGGGTCAAGGCCGTGGACGCCAACCCCACGCCGCTGCCCTTCCCCGAGGTCTACGCCGCGCTGGAGCAAAAGGCCATCGACGGGCAGGAGAACCCGGTCACGGTGATCAACGCCAACAAGTTCTACGAGGTGCAGAAGCACGTGGTGCTGAGCCACCACCAGTACAACCCGCAGTCGGTGCTGATCAGCAAGAAGTTCTGGGACAGCCTGCAGCCGGCGCAGCAGAAGATCATCGCAGACGCGGCCGCCGAGGCCACGACCTACCAGCGCCAGCAGGCCCGCGACCAGGTGGCGGCCGCGCTGGACAACATGAAGAAGAACGGCATGCAGGTGACCGAGCTGCCGCCGGCGGAAGTGGCCAAGCTGCGCGACCGGATGCGCCCGGTGACGGCCAAGCACGCCGTGACGGTGGGCCAGGACGTGGTGGCCGAGCTGCAGGCCGAGCTGGCCAAGGTGCGCAAGTAAGCCGATGGCACGCATCGCCGTCGCCGGCGCCGGCCTGATCGGCCAGGCGCACATCGCCGCGATCCAGGCCGAGCCCGGCTGCACGCTCGCGGCCATCGCCGACCCCTCGCCCCCGGCGGCGGCCGCCGCGCAGCGCGCCGGCGTGCCGCTGTACGCCTCGGTCGAGGAACTGCTGGCCCGGGACCGGCCCGACGGCCTGGTGCTGGCCACGCCGAACGCGCTGCACGTGCCGCAGGCGCTGCAGTGCATCGACGCCGGCGTGCCGGTGCTGGTGGAAAAGCCGGTCGCCACCACGGTGGCCGAGGGCCGCGCGCTGCTGGCGCGCGTGGAGGCCACCGGCGCGCGCGTGCTGGTGGGCCACCACCGCGCCCACAGCCCCATCATGGCCAAGGCCCGGCAGGTGGTGGACAGCGGCCAGCTCGGCCGGCTGGTCGCGGTGATGGGCAGCGCCACCTTCTACAAGCCGGACGGCTACTTCGCCGCCGGCGCCTGGCGCAAGGAGCCCGGCGGCGGCCCGATCCTGATCAACATGATCCACGAGGTGCACAACCTGCGCATGCTGTGTGGCGACATCGTCGCGGTGCAGGCCATGGCCTCGCAGGCGGTGCGCGGCTTCGCGGTGGAGGACACGGTGTCGATCAGCCTGCGCTTCGCCAATGGCGCGCTGGGCAGCTTCCTGCTGTCGGACACCGCGGCTTGCCCGCGCAGCTGGGAGCAGACCAGCCAGGAGAACAAGGCCTACCCGAGCTACGCCGACGAGGACTGCTACGTGGTCGCCGGCACCGACGGCAGCCTGT
Organism: Pseudorhodoferax sp.; assembly: GCF_047601025.1. Taxonomy (NCBI): domain Bacteria; kingdom Pseudomonadati; phylum Pseudomonadota; class Betaproteobacteria; order Burkholderiales; family Comamonadaceae; genus Pseudorhodoferax; species Pseudorhodoferax sp. The sequence goes on along the minus strand of NZ_JASGJZ010000001.1, from coordinate 1,898,832 downwards.
CCGTGCCGACCATGCGCCTGAAGACCTACCCGCGCCCGGATGCGCGCTCGTGGTGGAAGCCGTTCGAGGCCGGCACCGTGGGCATGGTGCGCGAGGACCCGATCCAGCGCCAGATGGCACACTTCGCCGCCGTCGTCCGCGGCGAGGCCGAACCGCTGGTGAGCGTGCGCGACGGCCTGCAGAACCTGATGGTCACCGAGGCCATCGCCCACGCCGCCGCCACCGGCCAGACGGTGGCGATTCCATGAACCCCGAGGAACAGACCATGAAGATCCTGACGCTGCACGGCATCAACCTGAACATGTTCGGCAAGCGCGACCCCAAGCAGTACGGCACCACCACGCTGGCGGAGATCGACGCGCAGCTGGTCGCGCTCGGCCAGGAGTTGGGCGTGGAGGTCGAGTGCTTCCAGACCAACTTCGAGGGCGCGATGGCCGAGCGCATCCACGCCGCCCACGCCGAGGGCGTGGACGCGGTGGTCATCAACGCCGGCGCCTGGACGCACTACAGCTACGGCATCCGCGACGCGCTGGCGATCCTGAAGTGCCCGATCATCGAGGTGCACATGTCCAACGTGCACGCGCGCGACGCGTTCCGCCACCACTCGGTGATCGCCGAGATCGCGCAGGGCCAGATCGCCGGCTTCGGCGTGGACAGCTACCTGCTGGGCCTGCGCACCGCCGTGACGCACGTCAGGGCCCGCCAGGGCTGAACGCCGATGCGCCGTGCCATCGCCACCGTCTGCCTCTCGGGCATGCTGCGCGAGAAGCTGCAGGCCGCCGCCGCCGCGCGCTTCGACGGCGTGGAGATCTTCGAGAACGACCTGCTGCAGTTCCCCGGCAGCGCCGCCGAGGTGCGGCGCATCGCCGAGGACCTGAACCTCTCGATCGACCTGTTCCAGCCGTTCCGCGACTTCGACGCGGCCGACCCGGCGCAGCTGGCGCGCAACCTGGCGCGCGCCGAACGCAAGTTCGACCTGATGGCCGAGCTGGGCACGACCATGCTGCTGGTGTGCTCCAGCGTGCAGCCCGACGCGCTGGGCGACGCCGACGCGCTGGCCGAGCAGTTCGCGCGGCTCGCCGAGCTGGCCGGCCGGCGCGGCATGTTCGTGGCCTACGAGGCGCTGGCCTGGGGCACCAGGGTGAACCGCTTCGCCCAGGCCTGGGAGGTGGTGCGGCGCGTGGACCACCCGCACCTGGGCCTGGCGCTGGACAGCTTCCACACGCTGTCGGTGCGCGACGACCCGGCGCCGATCGCGCAGCTGCCCGGCCAGAAGATCTTCTTCGTGCAGCTGGCCGACGCGCCCTGGGTCAACACCGACGTGCTGACGCACAGCCGCCACTACCGCTGCTACCCGGGCCAGGGCGAGTTCGACGTGACCGGCTTCACGCGCGCCGTGGTCGACGCCGGCTACGCCGGGCCGCTGTCGCTGGAGATCTTCAACGACGAGTTCCGCTCGGCTCCGGCGCGCGCCAACGCGGTGGACGCGATGCGCTCGCTGCTGTGGCTGGAGGAGCAGGTGCGCCACCACGGCGGCACGCCGCCCGTGGCCAAGGTGCCGCTGTTCGATCCGCCGGCGGTGCCGCCGCTGCAGGGCTGGAGCTTCGTCGAGTTCGCGGTCGATCCGGCCACCGGCGCGCGGCTGGCGGACTGGCTGCAGCGCACCGGCTTCGCGTGCATCGGCCGGCACCGCTCCAAGGACGTGGCGCTGTACGGCCAGGGCGCGCTGCGCCTGGTGCTGAACCTGGAGGCCGACTCCGCCGCGCGCAGCCACTTCGACCTGCACGGCCCCTCGGTCTGCGCGCTGGCGCTGGCCACGCCCGACGCGCCGGCCGCGCTGGCCCGCGCCGAGGCGCTGCTGTGCCCGCGCGTGGCCAGCCGCATCGGCCAGCAGGAGCTGACCATGCCCGGCGTGCGCGCGCCGGACGGCAGCCTGCTGTATTTCTGCGCGCCGCCCGTGGACGGCCGCCATCCGTTCGAGGCCGACTTCGTGCTGGACGAGGCGGCGCTGGCCGAGGCGCCGCTGGGCGCGGCCGCGCGCATCGACCACGTGGTCTCGGTGGTACCGCCGGGGCAGGTCGAGCCCTGGCTGCTGTTCCAGCGCGCGGTGCTGGGCCTCGCGGCCGAGCGCAGCGTGGTGCTGCACGACCCCTACGGCGTGATCCGCAGCCGCGAGCTGGAGTCGGCGGACCGTGCCGTGCGCTGGTCCGTCACCGTGTCCGAGCGCGACAACACCTCGTCCGCGCGCGCCGTGGCGCAGTTCCACGGCGCCGGCGTCGAGCAGATCGCCGTGCAGGTGCCCGACCTCGTGGCCGCGGCGCGCGCGTTGCAGGCGCGCGGCGCGCCGCTGCTGCCGGTGCCGGCCAACTACTACGACGACCTGCAGGCGCGCTTCGGCCTGGACGACGCGCTGCTGGCCGAGCTGCAGTCGCTGGGCATCCTGTACGACCGCGAGGCCGGCGGCGGCGAGCTGCTGCAGCTGTACCTGGCGCCGTTCGACGAGCGCTTCCACTTCGAGCTGATCGAGCGCCGCGGCGGCTACCAGGGCTACGGCGCGCCGAACGCGCCGGTGCGCCTGGCGGCGATGGCGCTGTGGCGCGAGCAGGCATGAGCCGGCCGCGCCGGCCCGACGCGCGGCGGCAGCGCCGGCGCCCGGCATGATCGGTGCCGGCGGCGTGCTGGCCGCCACCGCGCCGATCTACCTGCTGATCCTGGCCGGCTTCCTGGTGGTGCGCTACGGCGTGTTCACGCAGGAGCAGATGCGCGTGCTGGGCCGCTTCGCGACGCTGGTCGCGCTGCCGGCGCTGCTGTTCCGCGCGCTGTCCAGCCGCCCGCTGGGCGACATCCTGAACCCGCGCTACCTGCTGGCCTACGGGGCCGGCTCGCTGGCGGTGCTGGCCAGCGTCTGGTGGTGGGCGCGCCGGCGGCGTCGCGAGGGTTCGGCCAAGTCGGCGCTGCTGGCGCTGGGCATGAGCAATTCCAACAGTGCCTTCATCGGCTACCCGGTGGCTTCGCAGTTGGTCGGCGGCGCGACCGCCGGCGTGGGCCTGGCGCTGACGATGCTGATCGAGAACCTGCTGATCATGCCGGCCGCGCTGGCGGCCGCCGACGCCGACGGCGATGCCGGCGGCAGCCTGTGGATGCGCCTGCGAGCGATCGCCGGCCGCCTGGTGCGCAACCCGCTGATCATCGCCATCGCCGTGGGCCTGGCGGTCACCGCGCTCGACATCGAGGTGCCCGACGTGCTGCAGCGCACCGTCGGCGTGGTGGCCGCCGCCGCCAGCCCGCTGGCGCTGTTCGTCATCGGCGGCGCGCTGGTCGGCCTCAGGCCCGGCGGCATGCTGGGCGACGTGGCCACCGTGGCGCTGGGCAAGCTGCTGCTGCATCCGGCGGCGGTGCTGGCCGCGAGCCTGCTGCTGCCGATGGACCCGCTGCTGCAGCGCGCCGCCGTGGTCTACGCCAGCGTGCCGATGCTCAGCATCTACCCGGTGCTGGCGCAGAAGTACGGGCTGGACAGCCTGGCCGCCGCCGCGCTGCTGGCCGCTACCACGCTGTCGTTCCTGACCATCAACCTGTGGATGGCCTGGCTCTGAGGCCCATGCGCCCCGGCCTCGGCATCGCGCTGACCGTGCTGGCCACGCTGTGCTTCGCGGCGCTGGACACGGTTTCGCAATACCTCGGGCCGGCGGTGCCGGTGCTGATGATGGTGTGGCTGCGCTACCTGACGCAGGCCGGCCTGACGGCGGCGCTGCTGCTGCCGCAGCACGGCCGCGCGCTGCTGCGCACGCGGGCGCCGCACTGGCAGCTGCTGCGGGCGCTGCTGATGGTCACCTCCAACACGCTGGCCTTCCTGAGCCTGCGCCACGTGCCGGTCGGCGAGTTCACGGCGGTCATGATGCTGGCGCCGCTGGCCGTCACGGTGCTGGCCGCGCTGCTGCTGGGCGAGCGGGTGCGCCCGGTCGGCTGGGCGCTGGTGGCCGGCGGCCTGCTGGGCGCGCTGCTGGTGGTGCGGCCGCGCGGCGGCGGCTTCCAGGCCGCGCTGCTGCTGCCGCTGCTGCTGGTGCTGGCCAACGCCGGCTACCAGGTCGTGACCAGCCGCATGGTGCGCACCGAGCACCCGGGCACCACGCACTTCTACACCGGCCTGATCGGCCTGGCCTGCTGCACGCTGGCGCTGCCCTGGGGCTGGGCGCCAATGGCCGAGGGCCGGCTGTGGGCGCTGGCGGCGCTGGTCGGCGCGCTGGGCTCGGTCGGCCACTACCTGCTGATCCGCGCCTACAGCCTGGCGCCGGCCGCGCGGCTCACGCCGTTCCTGTACTGCCAGGTCGGCTTCGCGACGCTGGCCGGCTGGCTGGCCTTCGGCCACCGGCCCGACGGCTGGGCCTGGCTCGGGATCGGACTGATCGCGCTGTGCGGCTGGCTGGGCGCGCGCCGGCGGGGCTGATCAGCCCGCCATCGCCTTCAGCCGCAGCTGCCCGGGCAGCGGCACCGAGCGCTTGAGCACGTCCTCGGCCAGCCACAGCGCCGAGCGGCGCGCGCGCTCGGCCACGGTGGGCAGCGGCAGGTTCAGGTAGTCGTCGTTGAAGACCTCGAAGCTGTAGTCGCCGCGGTAGCCCAGCCGGTCCAGGCGCAGCACCAGGTCGACCATCTGCTCACTGTGCACGCCTTCGCCGGGGAACACGCGCATGGTGCGCGCGGTGCTCATGCGCTCCTCGAAGGTCGGCGTGTCCTGCCACAGGAAGTCGGCCAGTTGCACGAGGAAGATCTTGTCCGGATCGAGGTAGTCGATCTCCTCCAGCGCGGTCTTGGCCGCCAGCACGTGGAAGGAGTCGATGCACACGCCCAGGTTCGCGCAGTCGGCGCGGCAGACCACGTCCCAGGCGGTCGTGAACTCGTTGACCGTGTGGCCCCAGGACAGGCCCTCGTAGGCGATCCGGATGCCCAGCGGCACGGCCAGCATGGCCAGCTTGCGCAGGTCGCGCGCGATGTGGTCCAGGTCGTGCGCGGCGTGGCGCGAGGTCGACGAGCAGGCCAGCAGCACCTTGCAGCCCAGCGCGGCGGCCATCTCCAGCATGCTCTTGGCGATGTCCACCTTGTACTGGTGCAGGTGGCCCGACAGGCCCTCGAAGTCGCGCAGCACCTGGAAGCCCGTGCCGCGCAGCCCGCTGTCGCGCACGGCCTGCACCGCCGCGGCCAGCCCGCCCGGGTGACCGACCAGGTCGTTGGCCTTGAGCATGACCTGCGTGAAGCCAGCCTCGCGCATGGCGGCCAGCTTGGCCTCCAGCGGCCCGGCCAGCGTGATCGTGTCCATGCCGAAGCCTTCGAAGTTGCCGTGCGTGTGCAGCCGCATGCCTCTCACTCCTGCACGCTGTGGACCAGCTCGAACACCACCGCGCCCAGGTAGGTCTTGGTGATGGCGCCGCGCCGCTCGGTGTGCGCGGCGGCGGTCTCGACGAACTCCACGCCCAGCGCGCGCAGCGCCTGCACCGCGGCCAGCACGTCGGGCACGCCCAGGCCGATGCGCTGCAGCCGCTCGCTGCTGTCGAGCACGTGCGGCTCGGGCTCGACCAGCTGCAGCATGAAGCGCTGGCGCGGGTCCAGCGCCGGCATGCGCAGCAGCGTGCCCTTGGGCATGATGCCGAAGCGCTGGTCGTCCGGGATCAGCTCGGCGCCGAACAGCGCGTCGTAGAACTCGATCCAGTCGTTGCTGCGGCCCGGGCCGATGTACTGCACCACGCCGAAGAAATGGATGCCGGCCGTGGCCGGCGGCCGCGGGTCGACCGAGGGGATGGGCACGAAGTCCACGTCGTAGATCGAGAACTCCTTGTAGCGGTCGACGAAGTAGATGCGGCTGCCGCCGGCGCCGTGGATGGCCGGGATGTTCAGCTCCATGACCTCGGCATGGGTCGGCACGGCCCAGCCGCCGCGTTCGAGCACGTAGCGGTAGGCGGCGCGGGCGTCGCGCGCGCGCAGCGCCACCGCCGAGATCGCCGGCACCTCCGGCTCGGCGCCGGCGGCGTCCGCCGCATGGGCGTTGACCACGATGTTGAGCCCGCCCTGGCGGTACAGCAGCACCTCGCGCGAGCGGTGCCGCGCGATCGGCCGAAAGCCCATCATCTCCAGCACCTGACCCAGCGCCTGCGGCTTGGCGGTGGCGAACTCGATGAACTCGACGCCGTCCAGCCCGAGCGGGTTGGTGGCATCGCTGAACGAGGCCTGCAGGGGCTCGCGCGGGTCGTCGGGGGTGTTCAGCAGCAAATCACTCATGCACGCATTCTGCGCCAGGCGCACGCGTTTGCGCAGCCTACACTGCCGGCCTCCGACCGCCGCGCATGCGCCTCGCTGCCATGAAACAGATCCATCGCCAGCAACTGGCCGACCGCCTGCTCGCCCTCGCCGCCACGGACGCGCTGCAGCGGCCTGACGCGCGCGATCGCATCAACGCCGTGGTGGACAGCGTGGTGCATCCCGGCGAGATGGCCGACCTGCGGCGCGTGACCATCCTGCTGTCGGACCTGCGCGGCTTCACCGCGCTGGCCGAGCAGCATTCGGCGCTGGCCATGGTGCAGGCGCTGAACCGCTACCTGGCGCGCATGACGGAGATCATCGTGCGCTGGGGCGGCGCGATCGACAAGTTCATGGGCGACGCGATCATGGTGCTGTTCGGCGCGCCGGAGGCGCTGCAGGACGACGTGGAGCGCGCCATCGCCTGCGCGATCGAGATGCAGATCGCGATGGACGAGGTCAACGCCGAGAACCGGCGCCAGGGCATGGCGGCCTGGTACATGGGCATCGGCATCAACACCGGCGAGGTGGTCGCCGGCCACCTGGGCTGCACGCTGCACAGCGAATACACCGTGGTCGGCGAGCAGGTGAACCTGGCCTCGCGCATCGAGGCGCACAGCCTGCGCGGGCAGATCCTGCTGTCCGAGGCGACCTGGCTGCTGGCGCGCGAGTACATCGAGGTCGGCGAGCCGAACGAGGTCTGCGTCAAGGGCAAGCGCAGCGCCGTGCGCATGCTCGAGCTGCGGGCGACCCGGCGGCCGCGGCCGCTGGCGGTGCCCCGCCGCGAGGTGCGCAGCAGCGCGCGCGTGGAGGTGGACCTGCCGCTGGAATTCCGGCGGCTCGACGGCAAGTCGCTCGCGCCCGAGCGGCTGGCCGGCCACATCCACGACATCGGCTACGGCGGCATGTTCGTGCGCAGCCGGGCCGTGCTGCAGCCGTTCGACGACATCTGCTTCGCGCTGTCGCTGTCGCTGATGGGCCGCGAGCTGACCGAGATCTACGCCAAGGTGCTGCGCGTGGTGCCGCAGGCCGACGGCGGCTTCGGCTATCCGGTGGAGTTCACCTCGATCGAGGCCAAGGCGGCCCAGTCGATCAAGGCGTTCGTCGACGGGATCGTGGAGCTGGGCCGGCCCTGAGCCTCAGCCGGCGCGCACGGCCGCGGCCGCACGCCGCGCGAGGACCGGCGAGGCCGCGCTGGCCATCGCCAGTTCGGCGGCGGCCGCCTGCAGCGCCGGGCCCAGCTCCAGCATGCGCGGGACGGTCAGCCGGATCGCCGGCCCGGCGATCGTGATCACGCCGATGGTCGGCTCGCCGCGGCGCTGCACCGGCGCGCCCATGGAACTCATGCCGGGCGCGTAGACCTCCTCGATGACCGAGAAGCCGCGCGCGCGGTCCTCGTGCAGCGCCTGCTCGACGGCCTTCCAGGTCGTCGGCGCGCGCGGGCCGTAGTCCTTCGGGTCGCCGAAGCCCTGCCGGACGACCAGCTCCAGCGCGCGCTCGTCGGGCAGCGTCATCAGCCAGGCATGGCCGCCGGCGCTGCACGACAGGCGCAGGTCGATGCCCATGTCCGGGTCGTAGCGCAGGCCGAAGCGCGCGCCCTGGGCCTTGGCCACGAAGGTCAGCCGGTCGCCGTCGACGATGGCCAGCCGCACCAGCTCGCCGGACAGGTCGGCCAGCCGGTCGATGATGGGCTGGGCGATGTCCACGATGCCCGAGCCGCCCAGGTAGGAAAGCCCCAGCGCCGCGAGCTTGGTGGTCAGCGCATAGTCGCCGTGCTCGCGCATCTGGCGCACGTAGCCGCAGCGCACCAGCTCGGCCAGCACCCGGTGGCAGGCCGACAGCGGCAGCTCCAGCTCCTGCGCGATGGCCGACAGCGCCCTGCCCTCGGGCCGCGCGGCCAGGTATTCGAGGACGGACAGGGAACGTTCCAGCGGGCTGCTCATGGCCGGCGATTGTGCGTGAAGGCCCCCGAACCGGCCGCGATGCCGCGGATTCGCCGGCATCGATCTGGAATCATTTTCTTATTTGGAAATATTTTCCATTTACGCTACGATCGCCGCCTTTCCAACCCGAGAGGACCATCGACGTGAAACCCCTGCTCCGCAGCGCCCTGGCGGTCGCCGTGCTCGCCCTGTCCACCACCGCGGCCCTGGCCCAGGACATCCGCGAGCGCACCATCAAGTTCGGCCACCTGAACAACACCGACCATCCGGTGAGCTTCGGCGTCAAGCGCTTCGCCGAACTGCTGGCGGCCAAGACCGGCGGCAAGTTCAAGGTGCAGGAGTTCCCGTCGAACCAGCTGGGCAACGAGCTGCAGCAGCAGTCGGCGCTGCAGGGCGGCGTGCAGGAGATGTCGGCGCCGGCGACGACCTCGCTGGCCGGCATCGTCAAGGAGTTCGGGCTGCTCGACTTCCCGTTCGCGGTGTCCACCTACGAACAGGCCGACGCGCTGCTGGACGGCCCGCTGGGCCAGGCGCTGATCGCGCGGCTGCCCGAGAAGGGCCTGGTGGCGCTGGGCTACTGGGACCTGGGGTTCCGCAACGTGACCAACAGCCGGCACCCGATCACCCGGGCCGAGGACCTGGAGGGCCTGAAGCTGCGCGTGATCCCGAACCCGGTGTTCCTGGAGTCGTTCAAGGCGTTCAAGGCCAATCCGGTGCCGCTGCCGTTCGCCGAGCTGTACGGCGCGCTGGAATCCAGGGCCGTGGACGGCCAGGAGAACCCGTTCGCGGTGATCCTGTCGAACAAGTTCTACGAGGTGAACAAGTTCGTCAGCGCGACCAACCACGTCTACGCGGCCAACATCGTGCTGGTCAGCAAGCGCTTCTGGGACAAGCTCTCGCCCGCCGAGCAGAAGATCATGCAGGAGGCCGCCAGCGAGGCGCACGGCTACCAGCGCCAGGTCAGCCGCGCGGCGGCGCAGAAGGCCATCGGCGAGCTGCAGGCCAAGGGCATGCAGTACAACACCATCGCCCCGGCCGAGCAGGCGCGCATGCAGGCCATCGTCAAGCCGGTGCTGGAGAAGTTCGCGGCCAGCTACGACCCGGCCATGGTCAAGCTCTACAACGACGAACTGGCCAAACTGCGCAAGTAGGCTTCCACCACGAACGACCCGGAAACACGCCCATGAAGATCCTCGTCCTGCACGGCCCCAACCTGAACCTGTTCGGCCGCCGCGAACCGCACATCTATGGCCACACCACGCTGGCGCAGATCGACCAGCAGCTGGCCGCGCTCGCGGCCGAGCTGCAGGTGGAGCTGGCCACCGTGCAGTCCAACCACGAAGGCGTGCTGGTCGACTTCCTGCACGAGCACATCGACAGCGCCGCCGGCGCCGTCGTCAACCCGGCCGGGCTGACGCAGCACGGCGTGCCGCTGCACGATGCGATCAAGGCCATGCCGTTCCCGGTGCTGGAGGTGCACATGTCCAACATCGCGGCCCGCGAGGCCTGGCGCGCGCATTCCATCATCTCGCCGGCCGTCAAGGGCACGATCCAGGGCCTGGGCCCGCTGTCCTACGTGCTGGGGCTGCGCGGCGTCGTGGAGCTGGCGCGCGCCGCACGCGCGGGCTGACGCCGCACGCGCGGCTTTTTCCACCATCTTGCCGATGCGCGGCCGGCGCGGCCATGGTCACATCGGCCATGGTCCTGCCCCGCCTGCTGATCGCCCTCCTCCTGACCACCCTGACCGCGGCATGGACGCCGCGTGTGGCATTTGCTGCCGAAGCGTTGCGCATCCAGCCAGCATCCACGAAAGCTGTGGCAGCGCATGTGGAACGGCGTCCGGCCGAGCCGATGCCGGCGCGCCACGCCACCGGCCGCTTCCCGCCGCCGCTCGGCGCACTGGGCTTCACGGCTATCGCGGCGCTGGTGCTGCTGCGCGGCCGCGTCTCGCCGGACCGCAGCCGCCACACATCACCCGATCGGCACGCTGTTCTCATCCATTCAGAGGATGCGCGAGCCGGCCTGAACCGGTCGAATGCGGCTTCCGACATCCTGGAGGAGGACAAACATGCGGCTTCATCTTCGTAACCCGCTGCTCGCGCTGTGCCTGGCAGCCAGCGCCAGCGCTCATGCGGACATCGTCATCGGCAACGCGTTCATCAACTTCGAGACCCGCGGGCTGAACTCTCTGGGCTTCACGGACGGCACCTTCCTGCGTTTCGGCGCCAACTCGGTGATCGACAGCGCGACCGGCACCGCCGCCGGCATCTCGGGCATCGCGACCACGACCGACCTGGCCACCGGCGAGCTGGTCCAGCGCACCATCAGCTACAACCCGGGCCCGGTGGTCCCGAACTTCTTCTCGCGCTACCTCCCGCTGACGACCAACGCACCGCCGCCGCCCAACGCGTACCAGCCCTGGACGCTGAATTTCAGCAACGGGAGCCAGAGCGCCAGCACCGTGGTCCGGATGCAGGCCGGCTCCGCGCCGATCGGCTTCGTCTCCAGCATCGCGCTGTCCGGCACGGCCGCCGCCCCGAACTTCCGCTGGACGCCGCCGGCGAGCGACGCGGTCCAAGGCTATCGCGTGAACATCTACGACCGCTCGCTGATCAACAACAACCCGGCCAACGGGCCCCTCAGCACCGGCCAGGTGGTGAGCCTGGACCTGCAGCGCACCGACTACACGGTCGATCCGTCCCACTTCTCGGTGCCCGGCTATGCGTTCGTGCTCGGCAAGCCCTACACCATCGAAATTTCGGCGCTGCAGACGCGCGACGGCAGCACGGACACGCGCAACAGCAATCTGCAGGCCATGGCCCGCGTCTATGCCGACTTCACGCCGACCGACAACGGCGACCAGCAGGTGCAGTTGCCAGTGCGACGCGACGACGGCAGCTTCGCCTTCAATTTCACGGTAGTGCCGGACCAGCTCTACTACATCGACCCGTCGGTCGCTGTCGGTTATGACTACCAGACCGGCGCTGGCGATCCGAACTTCCGCACGCTGGTGCTACCCAGCGACATCGGCGACGGGCGGTACGACCTGTGGCTATGGGATGGCAGCGACTGGCTGCTGGCCGCGCACGACTGGCTCGGCGGCCAGGTGTTCGACTTCGGTCTGGATGGCGTCGACCGCTTCCGCGTGACCGGCATCGAGGTGGCCGCCGGCCTGGACCCGGAGGACACCACGGCCTTCGTGACCGGCGTGAGCTTCACCGGCGCCGGCCGCTTCACCGGCACGCAAACGCCGATCACGCAAGAGGTGCAGGACGTGCCCGAACCGCCGGTCGGCGCGCTGCTGCTGATGGGTGGCGCGGCGCTGATGCTGCATGGGCGGCGTACAGCGCGGGTACCGGATGCACCAAGGAGGTTGACATGAAAGCCATTCCCGACAGCAGGAGACCTTTGGCGCTGGTGCTCGGCGCCGTGCTGGCGGTAAGCGGCTGCAGCCACCTGGGCCTGCCCTCAGGCCATGAACGCACTCTGGCCAATCCGGCCTGACTGCAACGACGAGCAGTCCGATCAGGACGCTGCCAAGAAGGCCGCCAACGACCAGGTTGCGGCCTACTACACCGCCATGGACAGGGCGGCCAACCCCGCGGCTACCAGCACAGACGTCGCGGCCTGCCTGAATGAGGGCATCGGCTTGGTCGACAGCCATTGCCGTCGGTGGTTCCAGCGGTTGGAAGACTTCGAACGGCAAGCGCGGTGGCGCGCCAAGGATGTCAATGTGATCAGCCAACTCGGAACGGCGTTGATCGGACTGGCTCGCCTGAATTCCGACGTCACCACGGCCTATGGCGCCGGCATGGCGACCTGGTCCGGACTGCAGGACAACCGGCTCGACGGCTTGGTCATCGCGCCGTCTACCAGAGGTGTCAAAGCCAAGCTGTTCAAAGTTCTCGAGGAACGCGCAGCGGTACTGCGGGAGGCCACACCAGAAGACTTCGTGGCCGCGCGTAGTCACCTTGAGGCCTATTCCGATCTGTGCACCTTCAGCACAGCACGCGATCTGGTGGACAAGTCGGTGTCCTCAGCGGAGCCAAAGGCCGAAAGCACGGGCGAGATCCGTATCACGCAGGTAGCAGGCGTCTCCACGGTGACAGGCGTCGCCGGCTCGGATCAGGAGCAATCGATCCTGCTGAAACTGTGGCGACCGGATGGAAAGGCAATGGACAAGACAGTCGATGCGCGATTGGACGCTTGGCTCAAGAAGGCGGCGCCGCAACTCGACGTCGCCGACCTGCTGACCATGAAGGGCGCCGCTGCGCTGCGGCGGCGCGCGCTCGCCGAAGTGCGGTTCTCGAACTGAATAAAGAGCTGGATAGCTTCCGCCAAATCTATGCGCTTCGCGGAGCAACGGTCAGTGTGCAGCCGGATGGTGCAGGAACCTTCACGCTGACCGCGACTTGGCAAGAGTCGCCGGCGCAGAAAGATCTGCAAGCATTGGTGGAGCCGGCCAAGCTCGACGGCGTCACCGCCATGGCCACGGGCGACACGCTAACCACCACGCAGCGCCGCACGGCCGAAGCCATCGTCAACATCTTCGAAACCGGCACGGTGCTGAGCGACTACGGCCAGGTCACACTGATCCCGGGTGACAGCGGTCATCTGACCTTCGGTCGTTCGCAGACCACGCTATCCACCGGCAACCTCGGCCGGCTGTTACAACAATACGTGACCAATCCTGGCGCACGCTTCGGCGCGCGCCTGCGCGACGCAGCGATGCGCGCCCAGGCCATCGACTTGACGCTGGACACGGACCCGCAGGCTCACAACCTGCTGCGCGCCAGCGCCGACGACCCCGTCATGCGCGACACGCAGGACCGCTTCTTCACGCAGCGCTACTGGCAGCCTGCGCTGGATGCCGCCCTGCAACGCGGCATCCGCACCGCGCTCGGCGTGGCCGTGGTTTACGACAGCTACGTGCACGGTAGTTGGGCCGCGTTGCGCGACCAGGTCGACTCAGCTTCGGGTCGCGCAACCGACCTCGGCGAGCGAGCCTGGATCCGCGCCTATGTCACCGCACGTCGCGACTGGCTGGCGCACCATGCACGCGAGGATCTAAGACCAACGGTCTACCGCATGCAAGCTTTCGAGCGACTAATCGCACTGGATCAGTGGGGGCTGGAACGACCGCTGCGCGTGCGCAGCCAGGAGATATCCGAACTGACGCTGAACGCCATACCGCCGAACTGCTACGACGGCCCGCAGCCGGGCAGCCGGGTGCTGGCGCTGCAGGCGCCGATGACGCGCGGGCTGGACGTGCGAACGCTGCAGCTGGCGCTGTCGGACCGCGGCGCCGACCTGCGCGCCGACGGCGCCTTCGGCCAGGCCACGGCCCAGCAGCTGCGCGCTTTCCAGCAGCGGGCCGGCCTGCCGCCAACGGGCAGTGCCGACAGTCAGGTCTGGGGCCGCCTGCTGGCCTGAATGAAGCCCGAGGCGCGCCGAAATCAGCGGTTGACGTCCACCACCAGCCGCCCGCGCACGCGGCCGGCGAGGATGTCGGCGCCGGCCTGCACGGCGTCCGCCAGGCCGATCTCGGACGTCATGGCGTCCAGCTTCGCCAGGTCCAGGTCGCGCGCCAGCCGCTCCCAGGCGGCCATGCGCACCGACGGCCTGGCCATCACGCTGTCGATGCCGTACAGCGTGATGCCGCGCAGGATGAACGGCGCCACCGTGGCCGGGAAATCCATGCCCTGGGCCAGCCCGCAAGCCGCGACGGCGCCGCCATAGCGCGTGGTGGCGCAGGCGTTGGCCAGCGTGTGGCTGCCGACCGCGTCGACCACGCCGGCCCAGCGCTCCCTGCCCAGCGGCTTGCCGGGCGCGGACAGCTCGGCCCGGTCGATGACCTCGGCCGCGCCGAGCGCCTGCAGGTAGCCGGCCTCGCCGAGCCGGCCGGTGGAGGCCACGACGCGGTGGCCCAGCCGCGCCAGCAGGGCGATGGCCACGCTGCCCACGCCGCCGTTGGCGCCGGTCACCAGGATGTCGCCGGCGCCCGGCGCGATGCCATGGCGCTCCAGCGCCAGCACGCACAGCATGGCGGTATAGCCGGCCGTGCCGATGGCCATGGCCTGGCGCGCGCTCAGGCCCGCGGGCAGCGGCACCAGCCAGTCGGCCTTCACGCGCGCCTTCTGTGCCAGGCCACCGCTGTGCGTCTCGCCCACGCCCCAGCCGTTCAGCACCACGGCATCGCCGGGCCGGTAGCGTGCGTCCCCGCTGGCTTCCACGGTGCCGGCGAAGTCGATGCCGGCGGTCAGCGGGAACTTGCGCACCACCGGCGACTTGCCGGTGATCGCCAGCCCGTCCTTGTAGTTGATCGTGGAATAGGCCACGCGCACCAGCACCTCGCCGTCGGGCAGCGCGTCGTCGCCGACCTCGCGCACACCGGCGCGGTAGCCGGCCTCGTCCTTCTCGATCACCAGAGCCTTGAACATGGCGTCACCTCCTGCACGCCATTCTCGGCGCAAAGACCGTGCGCCACGGTGGGCCGGCCCCGGCCTACACTGCGGCGCACCGCCACCCTCACGCGAGACCGCCAGCATGAACAGCGAACTGCCCCCCACCGATGCCGATGCGCCGCGCCCCGCCGAGGGCTATGCCGGCGACGTTCCCCCGGCCCTGGCCGCACGCTGGTGGCAGGAGGGCCGGGCGGTGCTGGTGGACGTGCGCACCGACGCCGAGCGCGAGTGGGTCGGCTACGTGCCCGGCGCGGTGCCGGTGGCCTGGAAGCAATGGCCCGGCATGGTGCTAAACCCGCAGTTCGACGCGGCCCTGCGCGCGGCCGTGCCGCCGGGCGGCAAGGTGCTGCTGCTGTGCCGCAGCGGCGTGCGTTCGATCGCCGCGGCGCGGCGCGCGACCGAACTGGGCATCGAGGCCTACAACATCCTCGAAGGCTTCGAGGGCGCTGCCGACGCGAACGGCCAGCGCGGCCGCACGGGCGGCTGGCGCCAGCGCGGCCTGCCCTGGCGGCAGAACTGACCGACTACTGGCGCACCGCGCGCACGGGCTGGCGCGCCAGCCAGGCTCCGTAGCTGCTGTCGGCCGGCGGCGCGTGCGCGGCATCGACGCTGAACAGCGCGCCGAGCAGCACGCCCTCCTGCCCCAGCGAGAACGCCGGCCGCAGCCGCGGCGGCGTGCCGCGGCCCATCGCCTGGCCCAGTTCCAGGTCGATCAGCTGGCGGCCGGCGCGGATCTCCTGCAGCACGTCCGGCCCGGTGCCGACGGACTCGGCCAGCTGCTCCAGCTCGGCCAGGCCGCCGACCGGTTCGAGCTGCAGCCAGCCGACCTGGCCGCCGGCCGTGCGGCCCAGGATGCCGTACGGATCGCCCAGCACCACGTACTCGACGAAGCCCTGCTGTGCCAGGAGCTGCTGCACCGCGCGCGCCGTCGAAGGCACGCGCAGCTGCGCGTGCTGCGCCGGCGTGAGCGTGCTGCGCCAGATCTGCGAGCAGCGCGCGTTGGCGCTCGACGGCATGTGCTGCAGCACCGCGACCAGGCGCTCGGCCACGTCCACCGCCTGCTTGGGCAGGAACTGGTCGATCAGCGCGCGGTTGAACGCATCGACCGCGATCTGTTCGTCGGCCTGGCCCGTCAGCAGCACGCGCAGGCCGGGCCATTCGCTGAGCATGGACAGCACCTGCAGCCCGTCCATCTCCGGCATCGAGTAGTCGGCCACGCAAGCGTGCGTGAGCGCATAGCGCGCCTGCACCTGGCGCGCCCAGTAGTCCAGCACCTGCGGCACCAGCGGCGTGGCCTCTTGGCGCCAGCGGTCGATGATGTGCTGCTGCGCCCAGGCGTCGTCTTCCCAGGCCGCCGCCTCCGGCCGCAGCTGCGCCAGGCAGTCGTCGATGCGCGCGTACAGCCGCACGTTCCACCGCTCCGGCAGCATCAATGCCAGCATCTGCAGGTAGTCGGGATCGTCGTCCAGAAACGCGATGCTGCGGGGGCTATGGAACAGCGGAAGACTCATCGGATACGAGGCGTGAGCAAGGGCCGGTAGTATTGTCATGCAAGGGTTTCCAATGGTGACACGCATACCTGTCAGATCTGCCAGCACCGCACTCCAGGAGTTGCTGAGCGAATGGCTACGCACGCTGGCCAGCGAAGGAGTGGACGCGATCGTGGTGCTCGGACCGGACCTGCACGGCGGCCCGGACGAGCGCCGCGTGCTGGCCGTGCATCCGCTGGACGCGCAGCACGCCGCCCACGCGCTCGTCCGGGACGCGGACTTCGGCGACGGCCCCAGCGGGCCGGTCCCGTCGGTCGTGGCCTGGCACGCGCTGGATCCGGCCGCCTCGTCGAACGGCGAGCGCGACTGGCGCCGGCCCTGGCATGCGCGCGGCGCACGCAGCACCGTGCGCGTGAACTTCGAGCTACCGGCCGGCCGCGCCTTCGAGTGCTTCCTGTTCGTCGCGCATGTCCTGCAGCAGCGCACGCAGGTGGCCGTGCTGGCCTGGCTCGCGCAGAACTTCTGGCCCACGCTGCGCGCGGCCCTGGTGGCGGCCTGGTGCCCGCTGACGCCGCGCGAGCAGGAATGCCTGCGCCTGGCCTTCGACGGGCTGACCGCGCGCGCCAGCGCGGAACGCATGGCCTGCACCGAACGCACGGTGAACTTCCACCTCGCCAACGCGATGGCCAAGCTCGACGTGGACAACAAGATGGCCGCGATCCAGCGCGCCTGCTGGCTGGGCGCGATCTAGCGCCGCCCGCCGCGGCCAGCCTGGTGCGGCCGTGATAATGCGGCCGGCGGCGCGCCCCGGCACGCCCCCGCGGAGGGAGACGCACGCATGACATTTCTCGCGATCGACATCGGCAACACGCGCCTGAAATGGGCCCAGTACGACGCGCCGCATCCGCGCGCCCGGCTGCTGGCCCACGGCGCGGAGTTCCTGGAGAACATCGACAAGCTCGGCGACGGCCCCTGGGCCGCGCTGCCGGAGCCGACCCACATGCTGGGTTGCCAGGTCGCCGGCGACGCGCTCAAGCGCCGCACCGAGGAGCAGATGGAGCTGTGGAGCGTCGACCCGCTGTGGGTCGTGGCCCGCAGCGAGGAGGCCGGGCTGCGCAACGGCTACGAGCACCCCACGCGGCTGGGGACCGACCGCTGGGTCGCCATGATCGGCGCGCGCCACCGCGTGCTGCGCCGCGACGGGCCGCGGCCCATGGTCGTGGTGATGGTCGGCACGGCCGTGACGGTGGAGGCGGTGGACACGGAAGGCACGTTCCTGGGCGGCCTGATCCTGCCGGGCCACGGCATCATGCTGCGCGCGCTGGAGTCCGGCACCGCCGGCCTGCACGTGCCCACCGGCGAGGTGCGCACTTTCCCGACCAACACCAGCGATGCGCTGACCAGCGGCGGCACCTACGCCATCGCCGGCGCGGTCGAGCGCATGGTGCAGCACCTGCAGCAGCACTGCGGCGAGGAGCCGGCCTGCATCATGACCGGCGGCGCCGGCTGGAAGATGGCGCCGCACATGACGCGGCCGTTCGAGCTGGTGGACAACCTGATCTTCGACGGGCTGCTGGAGATGGCGCACGCGCGGTTCGGCTGCTGAGCCGCGGCGCCTGCGCCGGGAACGGGCTCAGGCGGCCGGCCGCGCCAGCCACTGCTCGGCCAGCCGCACCCAGTACGTCGCGCCCAGCGGGATCAGCGCGTCGTTGAAGTCGTAGCTGGGGTTGTGCAGCGTGCAGGGGCCGCCGCCGTGCTGCGGCGCGCGGTGCGCGCCGTCGCCATTGCCGATGAAGCAGTAGGCGCCGGGCCGCGCCTGCAGCATGTAGGCAAAGTCCTCGGCGCCCATCGTGGGCTCCTGCACCAGCACGTTGCCGGCGCCGACGATGCCGGCCATGACCTCGCGCGCGAACGCCGCCTCGGCCGGATGGTTGACCGTGGGCGGGTAGTTGCGGTGGAACGCGAACTCGCACTCGGCGCCAAAGGCCGCCGCGATGTTCTGCGCGATGTCGCGCATGCGCTGCTCGATCAGGTCCAGCACCTCCAGCGTGAAGGTGCGCACCGTGCCCTGCAGCTCGCAGCTGTCGGGCACCACGTTGGTGGCCTCGCCGGCATGGATCATGGTGACCGAGATCACGCCGGCATCCACCGGCTTCTTGTTGCGCGTGAGGATGGTCTGGAAGGCCTGCACCATCTGGCAGGCGATCGGCACCGGGTCCGTGCCCAGGTGCGGCAGCGCGGCGTGGCAGCCCTTGCCGCGGATGGTGATCCTGAACTCGTTGCTCGACGCCATCACCGGCCCGGCGCTGACGGCGAAGCTGCCGACCGCCATGCCGGGCCAGTTGTGCATGCCGAACACCGCCTCCATCGGGAACTGCCGGAACAGGCCGTCGCCGATCATCTCGCGCGCGCCGCCGCCGCCCTCCTCGGCCGGCTGGAAGATCAGGTAGACCGTGCCGTCGAAATTGCGGTGCCGCGCCAGGTGCTGGGCCGCGGCCAGCAGCATCGCCGTGTGGCCGTCGTGGCCGCAGGCGTGCATCCGGCCGGCGTGCCGGCTGGCGTGGGCGAACTGGTTGGACTCCTGCATCGGCAGCGCGTCCATGTCCGCGCGCAAGCCCACGGCGCGCGGCGAGGTCCCGTTCTTCACGATGCCGACCACGCCGGTCGTGCCCAGGCCGCGGTGGACCGGGATGCCCCACTCGGTCAGCCGGGCGGCCACGAGGTCGGCCGTGCGCCGCTCCTCGAAGCACAGCTCGGGATGGGCATGCAGGTCGCGGCGGATGGCGGCGATGCCGGCGGCCTGGCCGGCGAGGGAATCGATGATCTTCATGGAGGGGCGGCCCGCAGGGAAAGGGCCGCAGTCTAGCGAGGCCCCGGGCCGTGCGCCGCGCCGGCTACGGCTGCCCGGTCGGGGCCAGGGCCGAGGCCAGGTAGCCGTCCAGCGCCGCGGCCGGCATGGGCCGCCCGAACAGGTAGCCCTGGAACGCGCGGCAGCCTTCGTGCAGCAGGAAGTCGCGCTGCGCCGGCGTTTCCACGCCCTCGGCGATGACCTGCAGGCCGAGGCTGGAAGCCAGGCCGATGATGGTGCGCACGATAGCGCTGTCGTTGGCGTCGCGGCCGGCCTCGCGCACGAACGACTGGTCGATCTTCAGCTGGTCCAGCGGCAGCCGGCGCAGGTAGCTCAACGAGGAATAGCCGGTGCCGAAGTCATCCAGCGAGAAGCCGATGCCGTGCGCCTTCAGCGCCTCCATCTTGGACGCCGTGGTCTCCATGTCCTCGACCATCAGGCTCTCGGTCAGCTCCAGCTTGAGCCGGCGGCCGTCGGCGCGCGTGCGCGCCAGCACGCTGGCGCACTGCGCCACGAAATCCGGATGGCGGAACTGCCAGGAGCTGACGTTCACCGCCATGGTCAGGCCGGCCGTCTCGGGCCGGGCGGACCACCGCGCCAACTGGAAGCAGGCCTCGCGCAGTACCCAGCGGCCCAGCTGCAGGATCAGGCCGGTGTCTTCGGCCAGCGGGATGAACTCGCCCGGCAGGATCTGGCCACGCTGGCGGTGCGCCCAGCGCACCAGCGCCTCGAAGCCGGTGACCCGGCCCTGGTCGTCGACCTGGGGCTGGTAGTGCAGCGCCAGTTCGTTGCGCGCCAGCGCCTGGCGCAGGTCGGACTCCAGCGCGGCGCGCGCGGTGACGGCGGCCTGCAGCCCGGGATCGAAGAAGCGCAGCGTATTGCGGCCGGCCGCCTTGGCCTGGTACATCGCGATGTCGGCCTGCTTGAGCAGCTCGCCGACGCCGCCCAGGTGGCCGTGGAACGGCGCGATGCCGACGCTGCAGGTGGACAGGTGCAGGTTGCCGGCCAGCTGGTAGGGCGTGTTCAGCGCGGCCAGGATCTTCTCGCCGATCTGGCGCGCATGCAGCGCGACCTCCTCGTCGGCTCCGCCCAGGTCTTCCAGCAGCACCACGAACTCGTCGCCGCCGAGCCGGGCCACGGTGTCGATCCCGCGCACCGATTCGCGCAGCCGCGACGCCACCTGCTGCAGCAGCAGGTCGCCCATGCCATGGCCCAGCGTGTCGTTCAGCGTCTTGAAGTTGTCCAGGTCGATGAACAGCAGCGCGCCGCCGCGGCCGCTGCGGTGCTCGGCGGCCAGCGCCTGCTGCAGCCGGTCCATCAGCAGCAGCCGGTTGGGCAGCTGCGTCAGCGGGTCGTAGAAGGCCAGTTGCTGGATCTCGCGCTCGGCCTGCTTGCGTTCGGTGATGTCGGTGTGGATGGCCAGCACCGACTCGGGCGCGCCCTGCTCGTCGCGCACCAGCGTCCACCGGGCGCCGACGGTCACGGGCCGGCCGTCGCGGCGCGTCTGTATCAGTTCGCCGCTCCATTCGCCGCGCGCGCGCACGTCGTGCAGTGCCTGCTCGAAGGCGGCCTGGTCGCGGTGCAGCCGCGTCACGCGAAAACCCTGCGCCGCCTCGACCGCGCGCCAGCCGTACAGGCGCTCGGCGCCCTGGCTCCAGAACAGCACCTGCTGGTCCATGCCGTAGACCACGATGGCGTCCTGCGCCAGGTCCAGCAGCGAAGCCTGGCGGTGCAGCCGGCGATCCTGCTCGCGGCGCTCGATCTCCGCGGCCGCCCGGGTCGCGAAGATCTGCAGCGTGGACATGACCACGTCCACGTCGGCCGGCCGGCGCTCGAACAGCGTGAACAGCACGCCCAGCGTGCGCCCGGCCGAATCGTCCAGCCGCACGCCGACGCAGGCCACCGGCCTGAACGCGCCCAGCAGCCGCGCCACCAGCGGCGAAGGCGGCGGCAGCGCGTCGGAGAACCAGTTCGCCTGGGCCAGCACATGCTCGGCCGGGGTGCCGGCGATCGGAAGGGGGATGTCCTCGGCGAACACGCCGTCGACGACCGCCGCCAGCACCTGCAGCGCCGGCGCGTCGCGGTCGCTCACGCGGCCGATCACCGCGGCGCGCGCGCCGACGGCCTGGGCCATGTGGTGCGCGAGCTTGCGGAAGAACGATTCGCCGGCGGCGGCGGACACGGCCACCGCCGCCTGCATCACGGCGGCATGCAGGCGGCGCTGCTGCTGCTGCGCGCGCAGGTTGCCGATGCCGAAGGCCAGGTTGTTCGCCAGCTCCTGCAGCAGCGCCACTTCGTCGCGGCCGATGCGGATGACCTCGGGCGCATACAGGTAGAAGAAGCCGAAGGTCCGGTGCCGGTCACGCAGCGGCAGGCAGGCCACGCCGCGAAAGCCGCTGGCCAGCGCGTCCTGCAGCCAGGGCACGAAGGTCTCGTCGCGGGCGATGTCCTCCACGATCACGACCTGCCCGCTGCGCACGGTGCGCGCGGCCGGACCCCGGCCGTTGGGGCCGTTCTCGTCCCAGGACATGGGGATGCCCGCCATGAAGCGGGCGTCGTCGCCGGCATGGGCGGCCACCTCGATGGTGCGGTCCGCATCCTCGTTCGCGTAGCCGACCCAGGCCATCGCGTAGCCGCCGATGTCCACGGCCACCTGGCAGACCCCGCGCAGCAGCGAGCTCTCGGATTCGGCCCGGATCAGGCTCTCGTTGCAGGCGCTGAGCATGCGCTGCGCGCGGCTCAGGCGCGCCAGCTCGCGGTCCGCCTGCAGACGCAGGCTGACGTCGGTCAGGCCGCCGACCATGCGGCGCACCTTCCCGTCGTCGCCGCGGATCAGATAGGCCCGGCTGCTGACGTACACGGCCTGGCCGTCGGGCCGTTCCAGGCAGAACTGCTCGGACCAGGTGTCCACCATGCCGCCCAACGCGCCGGCCAGGCCCTGGCGGACGCGCGCGCGCTCGGCCGGATGCACCTGGGCCATCCAGTCCATCTCGCTGGCATCCCGGTGGCCGGGAGCGATGCCCAGCAGCGCCTGCGCGCCCTCGCTCCACCACACCGTGCTGGCCCGCAGGTCCCAGTCCCAGACCGCATCGGCCATGGCGCGCAGCAGGGGACGGATGCGGTCCTCGGAATGGCGCAGGGTTTCGGACAGCTGCCGGCGTGGCGAGACGTCGCGGAACACGACCTCCAGGCCGCCAGCCTCCAGCGGGTGCGCCTGCAGTTCGAACCAGCGCCCCAGGGTCGCCGCCTGCGCCTCGAACGCGACCGCGCAGCGCTCGCGCAGTGCCCAGGCGCATTCGGTCGCGAACACGGATTCGGCCGTCCCGCCGAAGGCGGATTGCAGGTCGCAGCCGATCAACTCGGCGATGGAGCGCCGCAGCAGCCTTGCCGCGTCGGCATTGGCCTCGCCCACCCGACCTGCGGCATCCAGCACCAGTCGTGCATCGCCGACGGTCATTCGGGTGGAAACGGCGGCCATGGAAGGGTTGGTTGCTCCTGCAGTGACGCCGGGCCCTGCGGGGCCGGCCTTGTACGCTGCGGCACAGTGTAGTGGCGCACGACGCGATGCCGCACGCTCTCTGAAACGACGAAGCCCGCTATCAGCGGGCTTCGTGAATTTGGTTGCGCGAGGAGGATTTGAACCTCCGACCTTTGGGTTATGAGCCCAACGAGCTACCAGACTGCTCCATCGCGCGGCAAGACAGAAATTATAGCGTGTTTTTTACGCCTTGGCTTCTTCGCCGGTAGAAACTTCTTCGGAAATCTCCGGACGGTCCACCAGTTCGACCAGGGCCATGGGCGCGTTGTCGCCGACGCGGAAGCCCATCTTCAGGATGCGCGTGTAGCCGCCCGGCCGTGCCTTGTAGCGCGGGCCCAGTTCGTTGAACAGCTTGACCACGCTGTCGCGGTTGCGCAGGCGGTCGAAGGCCAGGCGGCGGTTCGCGACCGTGGCTTCCTTGGACAGCGTGATCATCGGCTCGACGACGCGGCGCAGTTCCTTGGCCTTGGGCAAGGTGGTCTTGATGACTTCGTGCTCGATCAGCGAATTCATCATGTTGCGCAGCATCGCCAGGCGGTGCTCGCTGGTGCGGTTGAGTTTGCGGAGTCCGTGTCCGTGGCGCATGGTGATTTCCTTTCCTTATCGATCGAGGGTGGCCGTACCAGGTACCACCCGTTCACCAGTTGATGGGAGAGAGGGGGCTTATCGCTTGTCCAGGCCCGCGGGCGGCCAGCTTTCCAGCTTCATGCCCAGGGTCAGGCCGCGCGAGGCCAGCACTTCCTTGATTTCGTTCAGGGACTTGCGGCCCAGGTTGGGCGTCTTCAGCAGCTCGTTCTCGGTGCGCTGGATCAGGTCGCCGATGTAGTAGATGTTCTCGGCCTTCAGGCAGTTGGCCGAGCGCACCGTCAGCTCCAGCTCGTCGACCGGACGCAGCAGGATCGGGTCGAACTGCGCGTTGCCGCGCGGCACCGGCGCATCGAAGATCTCCGCGCCCGGGCCTTCCAGCTGCGCGAACACCACCAGCTGCTCGACCAGGATCTTGGCCGAGGCGCGCACGGCGTCCTCGGCCGTGATCGCGCCGTTGGTCTCGATCTCGACGACCAGCTTGTCCAGGTCGGTGCGCTGCTCGACACGGGCGCTCTCGACCGTGTAGCTGACGCGCTTGACCGGCGAGAACGAAGCGTCCAGCACGATGCGGCCGATCGACTTGGTCTGCTCGTCGCCGTAGCGGCGCACGTTGCCCGGCACGTAGCCGCGGCCCTTCTCGACCTTGATCTGCATGTCCAGCTTGCCGCCCTGCGACAGCGTGGCGATGACATGCCCGGGGTTGATGATCTCGACGTCGTGCGGCGTCTGGATGTCGGCGGCCGTGACCACGCCCTCGCCGTCCTTGCGCAGGCTCAGCGTGACTTCGTCGCGGTTGTGCAGCTTGAACACCACACCCTTCAGGTTCAGCAGGATGTTGACCACGTCCTCCTGCACGCCGTCGATGGACGAGTACTCGTGCAGCACGCCGGCGATCGTGACTTCGGTTGCCGAATAGCCCACCATCGACGACAGCAGGACCCGGCGCAGCGCGTTGCCCAGCGTGTGGCCATAGCCGCGCTCGAACGGCTCCAAAGCAACTTTGGCCCGGTTCGGGCCAAGTTGCTCCACATTGATGGCTTTGGGTTTCAGCAGATTGGTTTGCATGCAGCTTCCTCTCAATACCCCCGGCTCGTTACACCGGTAAGGCTGGTGAAGTGTGCCCAGGGCCGCCATGCCGGGCGGCCCTGGGTGGAATTCGCTGGATCAGGCTCGATTAGCGCGAGTACAACTCGACGATCAGCGATTCGTTGATGTCGGCGCCGAATTCGTCGCGGTCCGGCACCTTCTTGAACGTGCCTTCGGCCTTGTCCAGGCTGACCTCGACCCAGGCCGGGATGCCGACCTGCTGCGCCAGCTGCAGCGCTTCGACCACGCGGTTCTGCTTCTTGGACTTCTCGCGCACCGCGACCACGTCGCCGACCTTGACCATGTAGGACGGGATGTTGACGCTCTGGCCATTGACCGTGATGGCCTTGTGCGACACCAGCTGGCGCGCCTCGGCGCGGGTGGAGCCGAAGCCCATGCGGTAGACCACGTTGTCCAGGCGCGACTCCAGCAGCGACAGCAGGTTGGCGCCGGTGTTGCCGCGGAGGCGGTCGGCTTGCTCGAAGTAACGGCGGAACTGCTTCTCCAGCACGCCGTACATGCGCTTGACCTTCTGCTTCTCGCGCAGCTGCAGGCCGAAGTCGCTGGTGCGCGAGCCGGAAGTGCGGCCGTGCTGGCCGGGCTTGGAATCGAACTTGGCCTTGTCGCTGATCGAGCGGCGGGCGCTCTTCAGGAACAGGTCGGTGCCTTCACGGCGGGAAAGTTTGGCCTTGGGGCCGAGATAGCGTGCCACTTGGTAGGTCCTTCGAATGCAGCTGCCACGGCGCGAAGCCGTGGGAGCCGCCGGTCAAGCGCCGGCGGCGGTGGGCTTAGGAATAACGAAAACGGAAAACGGCGCTCAGATGCGGCGGCGCTTCTGCGGGCGGCAGCCGTTGTGGGGCACTGGCGTCACGTCGGAGATCGAGGTGATGCGGATGCCCAGGGCACCCAGTGCGCGCACGGACGACTCGCGGCCCGGGCCGGGGCCCTTGATCTCGACGTCCAGGTTCTTGATGCCCTGTTCCATCGCGGCGCGGCCGGCCACTTCGGAGGCCACCTGGGCGGCGAACGGCGTCGACTTGCGCGAACCCTTGAAGCCCTGGCCACCGGAGGAGGCCCAGGACAGCGCATTGCCCTGGCGGTCGGTGATCGTGATGATCGTGTTGTTGAACGAGGCGTGCACGTGCGCAACTCCGTCGGAGACGTTCTTGCGGACCTTCTTGCGCACGCGCTGGGCGGCGTTGTTCGACGGAGCTTTAGCCATGGTGATCTCTCAATCTCTTTACTTCTTCAGGGCCTGGGCGGCCTTGCGCGGACCCTTGCGGGTGCGGGCATTGGTGCGCGTGCGCTGACCGCGCATGGGCAGGCCGCGGCGATGGCGGAAGCCGCGGTAGCAGCCGATGTCCATCAGGCGCTTGATGTTCATCGTGGTCTCGCGGCGCAGATCGCCCTCGATCGTGAACTGGGCGATCTGGTCGCGGATCTTCTCCAGGTCCGCGTCCGTCAGGTCCTTGACCTTCTTGGAATACTCGATGCCGCAGGCTTCGCAGATCTGCCGCGCGCGGGTGCGGCCGATGCCGAAGATGGCGGTCAGGCCGATCTCGGCGTGCTTGTGCGGCGGAATGTTGATACCAGCAATACGTGCCATAACGTCCTCTTGAACCTAGCTCAGCCCTGGCGCTGCTTGTGACGCGGATCGGTACAGATCACGCGGACCACGCCGTTGCGGCGGATGATCTTGCAGTTGCGGCAGATCTTCTTGACGGAAGCCGAAACTCTCATAACTCTCTCCTAAAACTGTTTGCCTGTCGCCAACCCACCTATTTGGCGCGGAACACGATCCGCGCCCGGGACAGGTCGTAAGGCGTCAATTCGACCGTCACCTTGTCGCCGGGCAGGATGCGGATGTAGTGCATGCGCATCTTTCCGGAGATATGTCCCAGTACCACGTGGCCGTTCTCCAGCTTCACGCGAAACGTCGCGTTCGGCAGGTTCTCGACCACTTCGCCCTGCATCTGAATGACGTCGTCTTTCGACATGCCGGTCAACCACCTGCTTTGAAGTTCGCTTTCTTCAGCAGCGACTCGTACTGCTGCGACATCATGTAGTTCTGCACCTGCGCCATGAAGTCCATGGTCACGACCACGATGATCAGCAGCGACGTGCCCCCGAAATAGAACGGAACGTTGTATTTCAGGATCAGGAATTCCGGCAGCAGGCAGACGAAGGTGATGTAGATGGCACCGGCCAGCGTCAGCCGCAGCAGGATCTTGTCGATGTAGCGCGCGGTCTGCTCGCCCGGACGGATGCCCGGAATGAACGCACCGCTCTTCTTCAGGTTGTCCGCGGTCTCGCGGCTGTTGAACACCAGGGCCGTGTAGAAGAAGCAGAAGAACACGATCGCGGCGGCGTACAGGATCACGTAGATCGGCTGGCCGGGGCTCAGCGTGCCGGCGATGTCGCGCAGCCAGCGCATCGACTCGCCCGAGCTCATCCAGCTCACCAGCGTGGCCGGCAGCAGGATGATGGACGAGGCGAAGATCGGCGGGATCACGCCGGCCATGTTCAGCTTCAGCGGCAGGTGCGACGACTGGCCACCGTACATCTTGTTGCCGACCTGGCGGCGCGCATAGTTCACGAGGATCTTGCGCTGGCCGCGTTCGACGAACACCACGAAGTAGGTCACCAGGGCCACCACGATCACGATGACCAGCGCGGCGATGATGCTCATCGCACCGGTGCGCACCAGCTCCAGCAGGCCGCCGATGGAACTCGGCAAGCCGGCCGCGATGCCGGCGAAGATCAGGATCGAGATGCCGTTGCCCAGGCCGCGCTCCGTGATCTGCTCGCCCAGCCACATCAGGAACATCGTGCCCGCCGTCAGGCTGACCACGGCCGTGAGCCGGAACATGAGGCCGGGCGAAATCACCAGGCCGGCGGAGCTTTCCAGCGCGATCGCGATCGACAGCGACTGGAACAATGCCAGCGCCAACGTGCCGTAGCGCGTGTACTGCGTGATCTTGCGGCGGCCGGCCTCGCCTTCCTTCTTCAGCTGCTCGAAGGTCGGCACGACGTAGGTCATCAACTGCATGATGATCGACGCCGAGATGTACGGCATGATGCCCAGCGCGAACACGGTGAAGCGCGACAGCGCCCCGCCCGAGAACATGTTGAACAGGTTCAGGATGCCGCCCTGGTGGCCGCCGAACAGCTGCTGCAGCTGCTCCGGATTGATGCCCGGCACCGGGATGTGCGCACCGATGCGGTAGACCACCAGCGCCAGCAGCAGAAAGACCAGCCGGCGACGCAGGTCGCCGAACTTGCCGGTCTTCGCGATGTTGGGCGATTTAGTGGCCACCGGGCGAATCCTCGTTCACGTCCCGCGCGATCAGGCCAAGCTGCCGCCGGCCGCCTCGATGGCGGCCTTGGCACCCGCGGTCGCGCCGATGCCGGTCAGCTTCACGGCGCGCGTCAGCGTGCCGGTCTTGACGACCTTGACCGTCTTGGCGATCTCGCCGACCAGGCCGGCTTGCTTGAGCGCCAGCAGGTCGACCTCGGCCGCGCCCAGCTTGTCCAGCGCCGCGAGCGTGATCTCGGCGTTGAACTTCAGCTGCTGCGACTTGAAGCCGCGCTTGGGCAGGCGCCGCTGCATCGGCATCTGGCCGCCTTCGAAGCCGACCTTGTGGTAGCCGCCGGCGCGGGACTTCTGGCCCTTGTGGCCGCGGCCCGCGGTCTTGCCCAGGCCGGAGCCGATGCCGCGGCCGACACGGCGCTTGGCATGCTTGGCCCCTGCTGCGGGCTGGATGCTGTTGAGTTCCATGGTCGACCTCTTACAGAACCTTCACCAGGTAGGCGATCTTGTTGATCATGCCGCGCACGGCCGGCGTGTCCTGCAGCTCGCTCACACTGTTGAGCTTGCGCAGGCCCAGGCCGCGGACGGTGTCGCGGTGCGACTGCTTGGTGCCGATGGGGCTGCGCACCAGCTGCACCTTCACGGTTTGTTGCGTAGACATTTCCGGTCCCTCGCTCAGCCGAAGATCTCTTCGACCGTCTTGCCGCGCTTGGCCGCGATCTCGGCCGGCGTGGTGGAGTTGCGCAGCGCGTCGAGCGTCGCGCGCACCATGTTGTACGGGTTGGACGAGCCATGGCTCTTGGCCACGACGTCGGTGATGCCGATGACTTCGAAGACGGCACGCATCGGGCCGCCGGCGATGATGCCGGTCCCCTTGGGGGCCGGGCTCATCATCACGCGCGAGGCGCCGTGGTGGCCGTGCGCCGTGTGGAACACGGTGCCGTTCTTCAGCGTGACCTTCAGCATGTTGCGACGAGCTTCTTCCATCGCCTTCTGCACGGCGGCGGGCACTTCCTTGGACTTGCCCTTGCCCATGCCGACGCGGCCGTCGCCGTCGCCGACCACGGTCAGCGCCGCGAAACCGAGGATGCGGCCGCCCTTGACCACCTTGGTCACGCGGTTGACCGCGATCATCTTCTCGCGCAGACCGTCCTCAGGCCCCTCGGCCTTGCCCTGCATCTTCCCTTGGATTCTTGCCATGATGGATTCCGATCTGCTTAGAACTGCAGGCCCGCTTCACGGGCGGCGTCGGCCAGAGCCTTGACGCGGCCGTGGTAGGCGAAGCCCGAACGGTCGAACGCGACCTTCTCGACGCCGGCAGCCTTGGCCTTCTCGGCGATGCGCTTGCCGATCACGGCGGCGGCGGCGGCATTGCCACCCTTGCCGCAGGCACCCAGCTCCTTGCGCACGTCGGCTTCCAGCGTCGACGCGGAGGCCAGCACGCGGGAGCCGTCGCCGGAGATGACGCTGGCGTAGATGTGCAGGTTGGTGCGGTTCACGCTCAGGCGCGCGACGCCTTGCGAGGCGATCCGGATGCGGGTCTGCCGGGCGCGGCGCAGACGCTGTTCTTTCTTGGTCAACATGCTGCTGCCCCTTACTTCTTCTTCGTTTCCTTGATCGTGACCTTCTCGTCCGCGTAGCGGATGCCCTTGCCCTTGTAGGGCTCGGGCGGACGGATGGCACGAATCTCGGCGGCGATCTGGCCGACGCGCTGGCGGTCGGCCCCCTTGATCACGATTTCCGTGGCCGCGGGCGTGGCCACCGTGATGCCGGCGGGCATGTCCACGTTGACGGGGTGCGAGAAGCCGACCGACAGGTTCAGCTTGGCGCCCTGCGCCTGGGCCTTGAAGCCCACGCCGACCAGGGTCAGCTTCTTCTCGAAACCCTTGCTGACGCCGACGACCATGTTGTTCACCAGCTGGCGCATGGTGCCGCTCATGGCGTTGGCCTCGCGCGACTCGTCGACCGGCGCGAAGCTCAGCTTGCCGTCTTCGCTCTTGATCGCGACCAGGCGGTTCTGCGCCAGCGACAGCTGGCCGCCCGCACCCTTGACGCTGATCTGGTCGTCCTTGATCGCCACGTCCACACCCGCGGGAATGGACACCGGCGCTTTACCTACTCGAGACATTGGCTCTTTCTCCTCGCTGCCGGATTAGGCGACGTAGCACAGGACTTCGCCACCCACGCCAGCGGCGCGGGCCTTGCGGTCCGTCATGACGCCCTTGGGGGTGGTCACGATCGCCACGCCCAGGCCGTTCATGACCTGGGGAATGGCGTCGCGGCCCTTGTAGACGCGCAGGCCGGGACGGCTGACGCGCTCGATGCGCTCGATCACGGGGCGGCCGGCGTAGTACTTCAGCGCGATCTCGAGTTCGCTCTTGCCACCGTCCTGGGTGACGCGGAAGCCGTCGATGTAGCCCTCGTCCTTCAGCACCTGGGCGATCGCCACCTTCAGGTTGGAGGACGGCAGCGACACCGTGGCCTTGGACACCATCTGCGCGTTGCGGATACGCGTCAGCAGGTCGGCAATGGGATCACTCATGCTCATAAAGAATCTCCTGCCTGCTGCTTACCAGCTGGCCTTGGTCACGCCGGGAATGTCGCCGGTGAAGGCCATTTCGCGGATCTTGGCGCGGGCCAGGCCGAACTGGCGGAAGGTGCCGCGCGGACGGCCGGTGATTTCGCAGCGGTTGCGCTGGCGCGTGGGGTTGGCGTTGCGCGGCAGCTTCTGCAGCGCCAGGCGCGCGGCGGCGCGCTCTTCCTCGCTGTGCTTGGCGCTGCCGGCCACGGCCTTCAGCTCGGCGTATTTCGTCGCGTACTTGGCAACCAGACGGTCCCGCTTCAGTTCGCGCTGGATCAAAGCTACTTTAGCCATGGATCAGTCCTCAGTTCTTGAACGGGAATTTGAAGCCAGCGAGCAGTGCCTTGCACTCTTCGTCGCTCTTGGCCGTCGTGGTGATGCTGATGTTCAGGCCGCGCAGCGCATCGACCTTGTCGTACTCGATCTCGGGGAAGATGATCTGTTCCTTGACCCCGATGTTGTAGTTGCCGCGGCCGTCGAAGGCCCGGCCGCTGATGCCGCGGAAGTCGCGCACGCGCGGCAGCGCCACGGTGACGAAGCGGTCCAGGAACTCGTACATCTTCACGCCACGCAGCGTGACCATGCAGCCGATGGCCTGGCCTTCGCGGATCTTGAAGCCGGCGATGGCCTTCTTGGCCTTGGTGACGACGGGCTTCTGGCCGGCGATCTTGGTCAGGTCGCCGACGGCGTTGTCCATGATCTTCTTGTCGGCCACGGCCTCGCTCACGCCCATGTTCAGCGTGATCTTGGTCAGGCGCGGCACCTGCATCGGGGACTTGTAGCCGAACTTGGTGGACAGTTCGGGCGCGATCTTGTCGCGGTAGAGGTCTTGCAGTCGTGCCATGGTCATGCCACCTTGATTTCCTGGCCGTTGGACTTGTAGACGCGGGTGCGCGTCTTGCCGTCTTCCGACACCTTGATGCCCACGCGGTCGGCCTTGCCGGTCGCGGCATTGAAGATCGCCACGTTGGACTGGTGGATGGGCATGCCCTTTTCCACGATGCCGCCGGTGGTGCCCTTCATCGGGTTCGGCTTGGCGTGCTTCTTGACGAGGTTGATGCCCTCGACCAGCACGTGCTCGTCACCCTTGCGCGCCAGCACCTTGCCGCGCTTGCCCTTGTCGCGCCCGGCGATCACGATGACCTCGTCGCCCTTGCGGATCTTGTTCATGTGGCGTCCTCTTACAGAACTTCAGGGGCCAGGGACACGATCTTCATGAACTTCTCGGTACGCAGCTCGCGCGTGACCGGTCCGAAGATGCGGGTGCCGATGGGCTCCAGCTTGTTGTTGAGCAGCACGGCGGCATTGCCGTCGAACTTCACGAGCGAGCCATCGCCGCGGCGGATGCCCTTGGCGGTGCGCACCACGACGGCGCTGTAGATCTCGCCCTTCTTGACGCGGCCGCGGGGCGCCGCTTCCTTGACGCTCACCTTGATGATGTCGCCCACGCTGGCATAGCGCCGCTTGGAGCCACCGAGCACCTTGATGCACAGGACGGACTTCGCACCCGTGTTGTCGGCCACATCCAGCCGGGATTCAGTTTGGATCATTTGATATTCCCAACTTGTACCGGCCTGCCGCCGTGCCGGGACGATCCCGACACCTGCCTGCAACCCGGTCAGTCTTGGGCCCGTCGCCTGCGCCGCGTACGCATTCAGTCGTCCACGGCACTCGCGTTTGGGCAGAAATTCATCGCCTTTTACGGCGAAGCCCGCGATTATGTGCGCTGCCTGGCGGCGTGTCAAGCGACCAGATAGGAAAGCGCCAGATCGCGGAACGCCTCGGGCGCCGGCGCCGGGCAGCCCTCCTCGCGCAGCAGGCCGGCCACGGCCGGCGCCAGCCCGGCCGCCCGGCGCGCGTCCAGGAACAGCAGCCGCACGCGCCGGGCCAGCACGTCCTCGACGGTGCGGGCGTATTCGTGGCGCACGGCGAAGCGCACCATGGCCTCGCTCAAGCCGGCGTCGAGCATGCGCCCGCTGCCGGGCAGCGCGGCCACGGCCGGCCAGTCGCTGCCGTAGCCCTGGCGGCCCTGGGGCGCGCTCAGCGGCGGGCGGTCCCGCGGCAGCAGGTCGTCGGCGCCGACCAGGCGCAGCCGCTGGGTGCGGCACGGCGCGCCGGCCGGCAGCAGGCCGGCGTCCTGGCAATGCCGCAGCACGTCCTCGGCCATCGCGCGGTAGGTGGTCCATTTGCCGCCGGTGACGGTGACCAGCCCGCTGCGGCTGACCTGCACGGTGTGCTCGCGGCTGATATTCTTGGTGGCGCCGGCCTCGTCGCCGGAGGGCCGGACCAGCGGGCGCAGGCCGACCCAGCAGCTCAGGATGTCCTCGCGCCGCGGCGGCCGGGCCAGGTAGCGGGCCGCCTCGCGCAGGATGAAGTCCAGCTCCTCGGCGAACGGGCGCGGCTCGTACGGCAGGTCCTGGCGCGGCGTGTCGGTCGTGCCCAGGATCACCTTGCCCAGCCACGGCACCGCGAACAGTACGCGCCCGTCGGCCGTCCGGGGCACCAGCAGCGCACGGTCGGTCGGCAGGAAAGCGCGGTCGACCACGGCGTGCACGCCCTGGCTCGGTGCGACCAGCGGCGCGACGCCGCGGCCGGCGGCCCGCGCATCCTGCGCGCGCAGCGCATCGACCCAGACGCCGGCGGCGTTCACGACGCAGCCGGCGCGCACCGTGTGGCGGGCACCGGTCTCGCGGTCCTCGAGCACCAGGCCGGCGACGCGGCCGTTCTCGTGCAGCAGGCCGGCCGCGGCGCAATAGTTCAGCACCAGCGCGCCGTGCCGGGCCGCCGTGCGCGCCAGCGCCAGCGCCAGGCGCGCATCGTCGAACTGCCCGTCCCAGTACTGCACCCCGCCCCGCAGGCCCTGCCCACGCAGGTTCGGCAGCGCCGACAGCACCTGCGCGCGCGACAGGAAGCGCGTGGCGCCCAGGCCCGCGTCGCCGGCCAGCAGGTCGTAGGCCTTCAGGCCGGCACCGTAGAACGGCCCTTCCCACAGCGCGTAGCAAGGCATCACGAAGGCCAGCGGCCGCGCCAGGTGCGGCGCGTTGTGCAGCAGCGTGGTGCGCTCGTGCAGCGCCTCGCGCACCAGGCCCACGTTGCCCTGGGCCAGGTAGCGCACGCCGCCGTGCACCAGCTTGGTCGCGCGCGAGGAGGTGCCCTTGGCGAAGTCGTGCGACTCCACCAGCACGACCTGCAGCCCGCGCGAGGCCGCGTCCACGGCCACGCCCAGGCCGCTCGCGCCGCCGCCGACGACCGCCAGGTCGAACGCCGGCGCGGCCGCCAGCCGCTCCAGCAGGTCGGCGCGGCGGGTCGGCAGCGGGGCGGGCATGGCCATCGGACGATTGTGGCCCGCACAATGCCGCCCGGGAAAGGAGACGGCGCCATGACCTACCTGCTGGCCCTGGACCAGGGCACCTCCAGCTCGCGCAGCATCGTGTTCGACGCGCAGGGCCGCGTGGTCGCCAGCGCGCAGCAGGAACTGCCACAGATCTACCCGCAGCCCGGATGGGTCGAGCACGATCCGCAGCAGATCTGGCGGACGCAGCTGGCCACGGCGCGCGAGGCGCTGGCCAGGGCGGCGCTGTCGGCGCGCGACGTGCGCGCGCTGGGCATCACCAACCAGCGCGAGACCACGCTGCTGTGGCACCGCCGCACCGGCCAGCCGGTGCACCACGCCATCGTCTGGCAGGACCGGCGCGGCGAGCCGCTGTGCGCGCAGCTGCGCGCGCAGGGCGCGGCCGCGCTGGTGCAGCGGCGCACCGGCCTGCTGATCGACGCCTATTTCTCCGCCACCAAGCTGCGCTGGCTGCTGGACCACGTGCCCGGCGCACGCGCGCAGGCCGAGCGCGGCGAGCTGGCCTTCGGCACCGTGGACAGCTGGCTGGTCTGGCAGCTGACCGGCGGGCGGGTGCACGCCACCGACGTCAGCAACGCCGCGCGCACCATGCTGTTCGACGTGCACCGCAACCGCTGGGACGACGAACTGCTGGCGCTGCTGGACATCCCGGCCGCGCTGCTGCCCGAGGTACGCCCGTCCAGCGCCCTCTACGGCGAGACCGAAGCCGACCTGCTGGGCCACGCGGTCCCGATCGCCGGCATCGCCGGCGACCAGCAGGCCGCGCTGTTCGGCCAGGCCTGCCTGGCGCCCGGCATGGCCAAGAACACCTACGGCACCGGCTGCTTCATGCTGATGCACACCGGCGAGACGGCGCTGCCCTCGAACAACGGCCTGATCACCACCAGCGCGGCCCAGACCTCGGCCACGCCCGAGTACGCGCTGGAGGGCAGCGTGTTCGTGGCCGGCGCCGTGGTGCAGTGGCTGCGCGACGGCCTGCACGCCATCCGCTGCAGCAGCGAGGTGCAGGCCCTGGCGCAGAGCGTGCCGGACGCCGGCGGCGTGATGGTGGTGCCGGCCTTCACCGGCCTGGGCGCACCCTACTGGAAGCCCGACGCGCGCGGCACCGTCACCGGCCTGTCGCGCGGCAGCACGCTGGCGCACATCGCGCGCGCGGCGCTGGAAAGCATCGCCTACCAGAGCGCCGCGCTGCTGCAGGCCATGAGCCGCGACGCCGTGGCCGCCGGCGCGCCGCCGCTGGCGGAACTGCGCGTGGACGGCGGCGCTGCCGTCAACGACCTGCTGATGCAGTTCCAGGCCGACCTGCTGAGCATCCCGGTGCTGCGCCCGGCCGTGACCGAGACCACCGCGCTCGGCGCCGCCTGCCTGGCCGGGCTGGCCACCGGCGTGTTCGCCGGCCGCGAGGCGCTGGCCCGCCTGTGGCGCGTGGAACGGCGCTTCCTGCCGACCATGCCGCGCGCGCAGGCCGCCGAACGCATGCAGGCCTGGGAGCACGCGGTGCGGCAGGCGACGGCCGAATGAGCCCCGCCCGGCCGCCCGCAGGGGCCCATTGCCTCCCGGAAGGACCGGGCCGCAGGCCCGAGGGTGCGCCGATGCGCCCCGCCCAGCTGCCGAAGAGGCGCGCACCGCAGCCCGTATCGGCGAAGGCACTCCCGTGAACCCCCCGGCCGCCGCCCTGTCGCGCCGCCGCCTGCTGGGCGGCGCCGGCGCCGCGCTGGCGCTGCAGGCCTGCAGCCACGGCGCCGCGCCGGCCAGCGGCCGCCCTCCGGGGCTGCGGCTGGTCGGGGAGGCCCTGCTGCCGTACCGGCTGGACTTCCGCGGCACCACGGTCGGCGGCCTGTCGGGCCTGGACTACGACCCGGCGCGCGACCTGTGGATCGCCATCAGCGACGACCGCCACGACCCGCGCTGCTACCTGCTGCGCCTGCCGCTGGCGGCCGGGCGCGTCGGCCCGCCCGCGCTGCTGGACGTGGTGCGGCTGCGCGCGCCGGCGCGGCCCGATGCCGAGGCGGTGCGCTGGCGCCCCGGCGACGGCACGCTGCTCTGGTCGACCGAGGGCGACGTGCACCGCGGCATCGCGCCCTCGCTGCACGAATCGGCCGCCGACGGCAGCCTGCTGCGGACCTTCGCGCTGCCGCAGCACTTCGCCGTGGACCCGCAAGGCCGCCGCGGCCCGCGCCACAACCGGGGCTTCGAAGGCCTGGCGCTGACGCCCGACGGCCGCCAGGCCTGGGTCGCGATGGAAGGCGCGCTGCGGCAGGACGGCCCACAGCCCGCCGTCGGCCAGCCCGGCGGCCCCTGCCGCTTCACGCTGTTCGACCTGGCCAGCGGCCGCGCGCTGGCCCAGCGCGCCTACGTGCCCGAGCCCATCCCGCGCCCGCCCGGCGGGCTGCACCTCTATGCCGACAACGGCGTCTCCGAGATCCTGATGCTGGACGCCGCCCGCCTGCTGGTGCTCGAACGCGCGTACGTGGCCGGCGTGGGCAACACGCTGCGCCTGTTCCGCGTGGCGCTGGACAGCGGCAGCGACACGCTGACGCTGGACCGGCTCGCGCCCGGCGGCTTCACGCCGCTGGCCAAGACGCTGCTGGCCGACCTGTCGGCCTACCTCGGCGCCGGCCTGTCGCGGCTGGACAATACCGAGTCGCTGGCCTGGGGCCCGCCGCTGCCCGGTGCAAACGGCCAGCCGGCCCGGCGCATGCTGGTGCTGCTCAGCGACGACAATTTCAACCCCCTGCAGGTCACGCAATTCGTGGCCTTCGCGCTCACGGAGCCACTCTGATGCCTTCTTCCCCGCTGGATACCACGATCGCCTTCATCGGCGGCGGCAACATGGCCGGCGCCATCCTCGGCGGCCTGCTGCGCCAGGGCCTGCCGGCCGACCGCGTACTCGTCGTCGAACCCTTCGCCGAAACGCGCGAAAAACTCGCCGCCACGCACGGCGTGACGGTGCTGGAACAGGCCGGCCCCGCGCTGGGCCAGGCCGGCCTCGTGGTCTGGGCCGTCAAGCCCCAGGCGTTCCAGGAAGCCGCCGCACCGGTGCGCCCGCACGCCGCGCAGGCGCTGCACCTGAGCGTGGCCGCCGGCATCCCCAGCGACAGCATCGCGCGCTGGCTGGGCACCGAACGCATCGTGCGCGCCATGCCCAACACCCCGGCCCTGGTCGGCCAGGGCATGACCGGCCTGTTCGCGCGCGCCGCCGTGGGCACCGAGGACCGCCAGCGCGTCGAGCAGGCCCTGGCCTCCACCGGCGAGCTGGCCTGGGTGGCCCAGGAATCGCAGCTGGACGCCGTCACCGCGCTGTCGGGCTCGGGCCCGGCCTACGTGTTCTATTTCCTCGAAGCCATGGTGCAGGCCGGCACCGCCATGGGCCTGCCGCCCGAGCAGGCGCGCCGCCTGGCGGTCGGCACGTTCACCGGCGCGGCCGAACTGGCACGCCGCTCCGACGAGCCGCTGGCGACGCTGCGCCAGCGCGTGACCTCCAAGGGCGGGACGACCTATGCGGCGATCACGGCCATGGAGAAGGATCAGGTGGGGGAGGCTTTCGT
Source organism: Pseudorhodoferax sp. (assembly GCF_047601025.1). Lineage (NCBI taxonomy): Bacteria > Pseudomonadati > Pseudomonadota > Betaproteobacteria > Burkholderiales > Comamonadaceae > Pseudorhodoferax > Pseudorhodoferax sp. Next base: position 1,861,799 of record NZ_JASGJZ010000001.1, on the reverse strand, counting down.
CCGCGCGATGCAGGCGGCGGAGCAGAGGGCGCGGGAGTTGGGGGAGGAGTTTGGGAGGGGTTGAGTTGTTGAGCGTCTTGGTACGTCCGAGATAGACGACCTCTTTGGACACTGGAGACGGCTGTTCGGAGCGAGCGATCCGGCTTACCGCTACGCGCCCGTTGCTGCCTCTGATCTCGCAAACCTGGGCAGTTGCTAGGCAACGTGTGCTGCCGGTCACCGCCGGGCGCCGAACTGCGGCTGACTGCAAACAAGTGGTCGTTGGAGCCTCCGACCGGCAGGGACTCGAATGACTGGTGTCCGAGGTAGTGCGGCCATAGGCATTCGGCCCACAGCCTGCGCCCATCTGACCGACCGCTTCACCAAGTTCTAGATTTGCGGTACCGACCCATCCTCGCCACTCGCGTCGCAGGGCCGAGTACCCGCTTCGCAGAGTTCTCGGCCGGTCAGCTCCGTTCATCGTGCTAACGGTGACAGGGGCTCATTCCGATTGTCGAGGCGACAATCAGCCGCAGTATCAGCGAGGTCTGCGAGTTGGAACCGACGTTTGCAGGGACTCGTCAAGTCGGGTGGAAGAACCCACATCGAATGTCCGCCCCTCACGACCGCGAACTCACGCAATCGACCAAAGGCAGAAGTGGCCTGTATTCCAAAGCAACCTGTCAAGCATAGGCAGGATCCCTGCCTCAACCGAAAGTGGCCTGATCGATGAAGCAGATGCCAAACCGGCTAGGCTCTCACCTTGGAGAAGTCGTTCCTTGAACTTTGGGCTTCGGCCTGATGTGATTTTAATTCTTTCATCGAAGATGCCACAGGCTGGCTCCGTGCGCCGCCTCTCATGGCATCCGTTATTTTTCACAGACAGGGATCGCTCATGTCTGAATTAGGTGGACTGATTAAGCGTGGCCTCAATCGCATGAACGAGTTGCATGTGCATGAGCTCGGCCGCGTTCTGGAAGCAGCTTTATCAGTCATTCATCCGAATAAGCGTGGCAGCGGACGCGAGAGTCTGAGAATTTTCACATCAAAGTCAGTCGAGACGATGAACGAATTTCTGCAGTCCACGCGGGATTTCGTTCTCAGTACCGTCAAGAGCACGAACACGGTGCTCACACGCGCGAAGGTCGATGAGTTGATCAGCTTAGTGTGCGCGGCGGCCTTCGCGAAAATCTGTACCTCAGAAGATTTGAGGGTTACGAGTCAGCCTTCGCCCGCCGCGTCGCAAGTTACGGAAGCCCTATGAAGTTGTCCGACTTTCGCGCTGACCTTTCGAAGGCTGCGCTGCACGCGGGCACATCGAACCGAATCCGCGCCTTTGGGCGTGAGTTAGAAGACGCGCTTCTCATGGAGCTTGAACGGCAGCGCAACACTAGCGCTTCCGCGAAGAAAATACCGCAACACCCAGAAAATCGCCAGATGAGCTATTTGGCCTCTACCTTTAATGTAATGATCGCATCGCCCGGTGACGTGGCCTCCGAACGCGCGATAGTTCGAGATGTAGTGTATGAGTGGAATGCAGTTAACGCCAGTTCGCGGAAGATCGTTCTCTTGCCCGTGGGATGGGAAACCCATTCATCTCCGGAAATGGGTGCGACGGCGCAAACTATCATTAATCGACAGGTGCTGTCGAAGTGCGATCTACTCGTCGGAGTTTTCTGGACGAGGATTGGCACGGCCACCGAGCGCCATCTAAGCGGAACTGTCGAGGAGATCGAAGAGCATATTTTGGCAGGGAAGCCAGCGATGCTCTATTTCTCTAGCCAACCTGTTGCCCTAGATACTGTCGATATGGATCAAGTGCAAAAGCTAAAGGCGTTCAAGGCATCTTGCCAAAGCCGTGGTCTCTTTGAAACGTACGATAGCCATGGCGAATTTAAGAACAAATTCTATCGTCAACTGCAACTGAAGGTCAACGAACACCCACTTTTTCAAGCTACCAATGTAGGCGGTGATGAGCAGGCGATAGTGGAGTCACGCACACAATTGCCTGCCCTGTCGCCGGAAGCAAGAATCTTATTGAAGGAGGCCAGTCAGGACAGTGGAGGAACGATCATCCATGCTAGATACCTCGACGACACGGTGATTCAGACGAATGGGAAAAACCTCATACCTTCCAACGAGCACCGCGAGGTTGCGAAGTGGGAGCAAGCTCTCGAGGAGTTGACGTCTAAAGATCTCGTTGTCGATAGAGGCCACAAAGGCGAGGTTTTCGAAATCACGAATCTAGGTTATCAGGTCGCGGACATGATAGTGCTATGAGCGACATGACGGATCCGTTCAACGGATCGCCTGCAGCGACTGCTAAATTTCGCCGTTGATTGTCTGCTACCGGCACACAGCAACTTCTGGTTTGGGTCGGCAGTGCTCATTGGGGTTGATCCCTAGCTGTCATTCATGACCAGACTACGACCGCACCACCTTGAATACTCGGTCTAGGAGCGCAGCGGTTATACGAGCCGTTGCTCACCGAAAGTCCGGTGATGATCGCCGCCGCCGCTTGGGTCGCCTAGCACGAATGACACAAATCAGTCTTGACCCGACGTTCGTAGCCGCGGGCGCAACGACCGCAACTGGCCGAGTTTGGACATTTAGCGGGTGCCATCATTTGACTGCTTCCCGGTCAATGCCATGCTGACAACTTCGATGATGAGCCCCAGCGCAGAAAATATCCCTGCAATGCCAGCGTTCCCTGTAAGAACAATGAGCAGCGACACAAAGAAGATGACTGCGCAGAGCATGTGTACGTACTTCATCAATCTGCTCCTTTAAGGAAAAGGAAACTGCGGCTAACCTCTGGCGTTGAACGACTGGTTTTGGCCGACTTCCGCCAGTCAACGCGCCGGATGCGACAGGCAGCCGCCGCCGCATCGTCACCATCCGACGCCTCCTGCAAAACACGAGTGCCGGACCGCTGACCGTTGCCAATTCTCTGGCATTGACTACACCAAAAAAACGCAGCCGGCCAACGCCCCCTGCGCGCCCCACCTCAGCCCAGCGCGTAGCCGCCAGCAATCCCCGCGAACACCGCGAACCCCAGCCAGTGGTTCAGCCGGAAGGCCTTGAAGCAGCCCTCGCGCGTGCGGTCGCGGATCAGCGTGGCGTGCCAGACCACCTGGGCCGCGGCCGCCGCGATACCGGCCAGGAACGGCCAGCCCGGCACCAGCGGGCGCAGCAGCAGCGTCCAGATCGCCAGGAACAGCGCATAGCACAGCAGCACGGCCGGCACGTCGAAGCGGCCGAGCGTGATGGCCGAGGTCTTCATGCCGATCTTCAGGTCGTCGTCGCGGTCGACCATCGCGTACTCGGTGTCGTAGGCGATGACCCAGAACAGGTTGCCCAGCAGCAGCAGCCAGGCCAGGCCAGGCACGCTGTCCCAGGCGGCCTGCAGGCTGAACGCGCCGGCGCCGGAAAAGAGTTCCCAGGCCGGCCCGCCGCGCACGGCGGAGAACGCCATCGGGATGCCGAAGCTGAAGGCCACGCCCAGCACGGCCTGCGGCATGGAGACGTAGCGCTTGGCGAACGGGTAGACCAGCGTGACGGCCAGCGCCGCGAACGACCACAGCACGGTGGCGCGGTTGGTCGTCAGCACCAGCGCGAAGGCGGCCAGCGCCAGCACGGCGCCGACGGCCAGCGCCTCGCGCGGCGCGATGCGCCCGCTGGTCACCGGGCGCTGCGCCGTGCGCTTGACGTGGCGGTCGAAGTCGCGGTCGGCCACGTCGTTGATGCAGCAGCCGGCGCTGCGCATCAGGATCGTGCCGAGCACGAACACCGCCAGCAGATGCCAGCCCGGAAAGCCGCCGGCCGCGATCCACAGCGCGCCGAGCGAGGGCCACAGCAGCAGCAGCCAGCCGGCTGGGCGGTTCCAGCGGATCAGGTCCAGGTACAGCTGCAGCCGCCCGGGCGGCGCGATCGGCAGCGTCGCGGCCACGGTCGCCACCCTCCGGCTCACTCTTCGAGCAGCGAGCGCAGCATCCAGGCGGTCTGCTCGTGCACCGTCATGCGCTGGGTCAGCAGGTCGGCCGTGGGCTCGTCGCCGGCCTTGTCGGCGGCGGGGAACAGCTCGCGCGCGGTACGGGCCACGGCCTCGTGGCCCTTGACCAGGATGCGCACCATCTCCAGCGCCGCCGGCGGCTGGGTGGGGGCGTCGGGCACGCTGGCCAGTTCGGTGAACTGGGCGTAGGAGCCGGGCGCCTGGTGGCCCAGCGAGCGGATGCGCTCGGCGATCGGATCGACGGCGTTCCACAGCTCGGTGTACTGCGCCATGAACATCGCGTGCAGCGAGTTGAACATGGGACCGGTGACGTTCCAGTGGAAGTTATGGGTGGTCAGGTACAGGGTGTAGGTGTCGGCCAGCAGGCGCGACAGGCCCTTGGCGACGGCGGCGCGGTCCTTCTCGCCGATGCCGATGTTGATGGCGGGGGCGCCGTTCGCGGAGACGACGGGATTCTTCTTGGCCATGGAGTTCTCCAGAAAAGGTTGGAAATGGAATTGTGCGCAGGCCATGCCCGTGCGGCAACGCTGCCCGCGGCCATGGCCGGCGTAGTCTGGCACGCCGTCAGGACAGGCGTTTGACCCCGGGCAACTCGCAGGCGTAGATCGCGTTGCGCAGCGCGGCGATGGCCTCGTAGCGGGTGAAGCTGCGGCGCCAGGCCAGCACCACGCGGCGCGTCGGCGGCTCGCCGTCGAAGCTCAGGTACTTCACGTAGGCGTCCTCGGCGCGCTTGCCGCGCCGGCCGGCGGCGTCCAGCGCGCCGGCCGGCACGCCCAGGCGCGGCACCAGCGTCACGCCCATGCCGGCGGCCACCATGTGCTTGATGGTCTCCAGCGAGGAGCCCTCGAAGCTGCGGCGGATGCCTTCGGCGTCGCTGGAGAAGCGCGCGAACTCGGGGCAGACCTCCAGCACGTGGTCGCGGAAGCAGTGGCCGTTGCCCAGCAGCAGCATGGTCTCGCTCTTGAGCTGCTGGGCGGTGATGTGGTCCTGCGCGGCCAGCGGGTGGCTGGTGGGCACGACGGCGACGAAGGGCTCGTCATACAGCGGCGCGATGGCCAGGCCGGCGTCGGGAAAGGGCTCGGCCATGATGGCGCAGTCCAGCTCGCCGGTGCGCACGGATTCCAGCAGCTTGACCGTGAAGTTCTCCTGCAGCATCAGCGGCATCTGCGGCGTGCGCGCGATGGCCTGGCGCACCAGGTCGGGCAGCAGGTAGGGGGCGATGGTGTAGATCACGCCGAGCTTCAGCGGGCCGGCCAGCGGGTCCTTGCCGCGCTTGGCGATCTCCTTGATGTTGGCGGCCTGCTCCAGCACGCTCTGCGCCTGGCGCACGATCTCCTCGCCCAGCGGGGTGACGGCGACCTCGTTGGCGCTGCGCTCGAACAGCTTGAGGTCCAGTTCCTCTTCCAGCTTCTTGACGGCCACCGACAGCGTGGGCTGCGAGACGAAGCAGGCTTCGGCGGCCTTGCCGAAGTGCTTCTCCCGGGCCACGGCGACGATGTACTTGAGTTCCGTCAATGTCATGGCGGCTATTGTCGTCCGGTGCCCGGAAGCTGTGAACGAGCCGCTCGCGCCCATACGGGGCACCGGGGCACGGCGGTGGCGGCGCTGCTTCAGGCCTTGAGGAATTCCGCCCGGCCGCCCAGCCAGCGCAGCACGTGGCGGGCGGCCAGGTCCGGGTGCTGGTCCAGCAGGCGCGGGGCCAGCGCGCGCGCCCAGGCCAGCAGGTCGGCGTCGCGCTCCAGGTCGGCGAAGCGCAGCAGCGGCGCGCCGGACTGGCGCTCGCCCAGGAACTCGCCGGGGCCGCGGATCTCCAGGTCGCGCCGGGCGATCTCGAAGCCGTCGCCGGTGGCCGCCATGGCCTGCAGCCGGGCGCGCGCGGCCTCGCCCAGGCGCGGCGCGTCGCCGGTCGAGTACAGCAGCACGCAGGCCGAGGCCGCCGCGCCGCGCCCCACGCGCCCGCGCAGCTGGTGCAGCTGCGACAGGCCGAAGCGCTCGGCGTGCTCGATCACCATCAGCGAGGCGTTCGGCACGTCCACCCCGACCTCGATCACCGTGGTGCTGACCAGCATGCCCATCTGCCCGGCCGTGAACAGCGCCATCACGGCCTTTTTCTCGGCCGGCGGCATGCGCGCGTGCAGCAGGCCGACCAGCACGCCCGGCAGCGCGGCCGACAGCTCGGCGTGCGTGGCCGTGGCGTTGGCGAGGTCGACGGCCTCGCTCTCCTCGATCAGCGGGCAGACCCAGTAGATCTGCCGGCCCTCGGCCAGCTGCCCGGCGATGCGCGCCACGACCTCGGCGCGGCGCCCCTCGTGCACCACGCGGGTGAGCACCGGCGTGCGGCCGGGCGGCAGCTCGTCGATGGTGGAGACGTCCAGGTCGGCGTAGTAGCCCATGGCCAGGGTGCGCGGGATCGGCGTGGCGCTCATCATCAGCAGGTGCGGCTCGCCGCCGTCGTGCGCCAGCTTGCCGCGCAGCGCCAGCCGCTGCGCCACGCCGAAGCGGTGCTGCTCGTCGACCACGGCCAGGGCCAGGCGCGCGAAGTGCACCTTGTCCTGGATCACCGCGTGCGTGCCGACGACCAGCGCGGCCGAGCCGTCGGCGATGGCCGCCAGCGCGGCCGTGCGCGCCTTCTTCGCCTGCCCGCCGCCGAGCCAGGCGATGCTCTGGCCGCACGCGGCCAGCAGCGGCGCCAGCCAGTCGGCCAGCTTGCGGAAATGCTGCTCCGCCAGGATCTCGGTCGGCGCCATCAGCACGCACTGCCAGCCGGCGTCGATGCACAGCGCGGCGGCCAGCGCGGCGACCACGGTCTTGCCCGAGCCGACGTCGCCCTGCAGCAGCCGGTGCATGGGCTGCTCGCGCGCGAGGTCGGCGGCGATCTCGGCGGCCACGCGCTGCTGCGCGCCGGTCAGCGCGAACGGCAGCGCGGCCAGCAGGCCGTCGCGCACGGCGCCGCCGACCGGCGGCAGGCGCGGCGCGCGCAGGTGCTCGCGCTCGCGCCGGGCCATGCGCTGCGAGAGCTGCTGCGCCAGCAGCTCCTCGGCCTTCAGGCGCTGCCAGGCCGGGTGGCTGCGGTCCTCCAGCGCGGCCAGCGAGACATCGGGCGCCGGGTGGTGCAGGAAGTCCAGCGCGGCGCGCAGGCTCCAGTGGCGCGCGGCCTCGTCCGGCGGCAGCGTCTCCGCGAGGTCCGCGCGCGCCAGGCCGGCCAGCACGGCCTGGCGCAGGTAGCGCTGCGCCAGGCCGGCGGCGCTGGGGTAGACCGGCGTCAGCGCCGTGGGCAGCGCGCCGGTGTCGGGGCGGAACTGCGGGTGCAGCATCTGCCAGCCGCCGAAGCCGCCGCGCACCTCGCCGCGCACGCGGATGCGCACGCCCGGTGCCAGCGCCTGGCGGTGCGAGGGGTAGAAGCTGAAGAAGCGCAGCAGGCAGCGGTCCGTGCCGTCGTCCACGGTCACCAGCAGCTGGCGGCGCGGGCCGGGGCGGACTTCGCTGCCGACCACGGTGGCGGCGATCTGCACGGTCTCGCCCTCGCGCACGTCGGACAGGCGCCGGATGCGGGTCTCGTCCTCGTAGCGCAGCGGCAGGTGCAGCGCCAGGTCGATGTCGTGCGTGAGGCCCAGCTTGCGCAGGGCCCGGCGCGCGGGGCTCAGGGCGTCTCGGGCAGGCACCGGGGCATTGTGCCGTGGGACAATCGCCGGCTTTCCCCACTTGGAACGGGCTCGTCCAGCCCTCAAGCCCATGCGTTCCTTCTCCCTGCGCGACTTCGATTTCGCGCTTCCCCCCGAACTCGTCGCCCAGCACCCCGCCGCGGAGCGCAGCGCCTCGCGGCTGCTGGACGGGCGCGGCGCGCAGCCGGTCGACCGCGTCTTCCGCGAACTGCCCCGTCTGCTGGAGCCGGGCGACCTGCTGGTCTTCAACGACACCCAGGTCGTCAAGGCCCGGCTGTTCGGCGCCAAGCCCAGCGGCGGCCGGCTGGAGCTGCTGGTCGAGCGCGTGCTCCAGGGCAGCGAGGTCGCCGCCCACATGAAGGTCAGCAAGAAGCCGCCCCCGGGCACCGTGCTGGCGATGGACGGCGGCTTCACGGCCACGCTGCTGGGCCGCTGGCCGCAGGCGGACGGGCCGCTGTTCCGCCTCGCCCTGCAGGGCCCGGCCGGCGAGACGCCCCACGCGCTGATGGCCGCGCACGGCCACGTGCCGCTGCCGCCCTACATCACGCACGCCGACACGGCCGAGGACGCCCGGCGCTACCAGACCGTGTTCGCGCGCGCGCCCGGCGCCGTGGCCGCGCCGACGGCGGCGCTGCACTTCGACGAGGCCGTGCTGGCGGCGCTGGAGGCGCGCGGCGTGCAACGCGCCAGCTGCACGCTGCACGTGGGCGCCGGCACCTTCCAGCCGGTCAAGACCGAGGACCTGGACGCGCACCGCATGCACAGCGAGCGCTACGCGATCCCGCCGGCGACGCTGGACGCCATCGCCGCCGCGCGCGCGCGCGGCGGCCGCGTGCTGGCCGTGGGCACGACCACCGTGCGCACGCTGGAGTCCTGGGCGCAGACCGGCCGCGCCGAGGGCGACACCAGCATCTTCATCCGCCCCGGCCACCGCTTCCAGGTGGTGGACCTGCTGCTCACCAACTTCCACCTGCCCAAGTCCACGCTGATGATGCTGGTGTCGGCCTTCGCCGGCCACGGGCACGTGATGGCGCTGTACCGCCACGCGATCGCGCAGCGCTACCGCTTCTTCAGCTACGGCGACGCCATGCTGCTCGCACGAGACGACCATGCTGCACTTTGAACTCCTGACGACCGACCCGCACAGCCACGCCCGCCGCGGCACGCTGACGCTCAACCACGGCGTGGTGCAGACGCCGATCTTCATGCCGGTCGGCACCTACGGCACGGTCAAGGGCGTGATGCCGCGCTCGCTGGAGGAGATGGGCGCGCAGATCATCCTCGCCAACACCTTCCACCTGTGGATGCGGCCGGGCCTGGACGTGGTCCGCGCCTTCGGCGGGCTGCACCGCTTCGAGCGCTGGGAGCGGCCGATCCTGACCGACTCGGGCGGCTTCCAGGTCTGGAGCCTCGGCGCCATGCGCAAGATCAGCGAGGAGGGCGTGAAGTTCGCCTCGCCGGTCAACGGCGACCGGCTGTTCCTGACGCCCGAGGTCAGCATGCAGATCCAGACCGTGCTGAACAGCGACATCGCGATGCAGTTCGACGAGTGCACGCCCTACGACACCCAGGGCCGCGTGACCACCGAGGCCGAGGCGCGCGCCTCGATGGAGCTGAGCCTGCGCTGGGCGCGGCGCTGCCAGGCCGAGTTCGCGCGGCTCGAGAACCCGAACGCGCTGTTCGGCATCGTGCAGGGCGGCATGTTCGAGCACCTGCGCGAAGCCTCGCTGGCCGCGCTGGTGGACATGGACTTCCCGGGCTACGCGATCGGCGGCGTCAGCGTCGGCGAGCCCAAGGAGGACATGCGGCGCATCGTCGCCCACACGCCGCATCGGCTGCCGGCCCGCAAGCCGCGCTACCTGATGGGCGTGGGCACGCCGGAGGACCTGGTCGAGGGCGTGGCCTGCGGCGTGGACATGTTCGACTGCGTGATGCCGACGCGCAATGCGCGCAACGGCACGGTCTTCACGCGCTTCGGCGACCTGAAGGTCCGCAACGCCCGCCACCGCCAGGACCCGCGCCCGCTGGACGAGACCTGCACCTGCCACGCCTGCGCCGGCGGCTTCTCGCGCGCCTACCTGCACCACCTGGACCGCTGCGGCGAGATGCTGGGGCCGATGCTGACCACGGTCCACAACCTGCACTACTACCTGAACCTGATGCGCGAGATCCGCGCGGCGCTGGAGGCGGGAACGTTCACGGAATTCCGCGCCCAGTTCGCGCGGGACCGCGCGCGCGGCGTGTAAGAGACTCCTGCCCCGATGCCCGGCCTCTTGCCAACGATCCGCCGACACGACATGCAACGACCATGAAAATTTCGAACGAACTGTCGGCCTACCTCGATTTTCTTCGCTTCACCGCCGCGCTTGCCGTACTTCTAGGGCATATGGCGCAGGATGGCCTCGCCATCCAATGGATTCCGCTGTCGAACTTCAGCCACGAAGCTGTGATCATCTTCTTCGTGCTGTCAGGATTCATCATCCAATCGAACACCCATGCGAGAAATCCATCGGCCGCAGACTACTCGATTGCCCGCTTTTCGAGAATATATTCGGTGACATTGCCGGCGATCTTGTTTTCCATTGCCGTAGCCGAGCTGCTCGTCCTCATTGGAGTGGATCGGTTTCCCGAAGGGCACCACAGATTCTCATGGCTCGACCTGCTCGGAAGCATCTCGTTCCTGAACGAGTCGTGGAACAGCCCCACCCAACTGACCCTCAACCACCCCTTCTGGTCGCTGTGCTATGAAGTCTGGTTCTATGTGCTGTTCGGTTTGTACTGCTATGCAAAAGGCCGTCTGCGCTGGCCGCTGCTGTTGCTGGCAGCGGTGTTCGCCGGGCCGGCAGTTCTGGCACTGTTTCCGATATGGTGCCTCGGGGCCTGGACCGCCGGCATTCAGCGCAATGGCACTTTGCGCATCCGCCGCGGTGCCATGGTGCTCTTCATGCTGGCGCCCATGCTGATGGTCATCCTGAATCACTTCGAAATCGACACACGGGTTCAGGCGTCCATCGAGGAAAGAGTGCCGGCGCTGTGGCGGCTGGAAAATTCCCAGAGGTTCCTGACCGACTATCTATTGAGCCTGGCACTGTGCCTGAACATCCTCGCATTCCCATCGCTTCCCAAGGGATTCAGGGAATTCTTTGCGAGACACAAGAATGTGCTCATGCAGCTGGCCGGCTTCTCGTTCACCCTCTATCTTTTTCACCGGCCGATGACCAAGATCGCCGGGGAATATCTTCCCGAGGCCGCCAGGGGCTCCTTGCCGTCCTTCATCTTGCTGCTGGCGATCTTGATGGCATGCTGGATCATCAGCCTCTACACGGAAAGACAATTGCCCTGGTGGAGAGCGAAGACGAAGTGGGTGTTTTCCGCCCTTGAGGGAATCGGAAGCCGGCCGACCTCACGATGACCGGGGGGGCGAGACCCGCTCCCGCGGTCGCGGATGCACGGGCGTCGACGGGCGTACCCGGCGGACACCGCCACCGCAGCCGGCTGTCACGCCGATCGACGCGGCGTGAAGCCGCCTGCCCCGGCGGGGCTCCACAGCCGCGGCATGCGCGCTGTCTATACTTTTGCGGCGCAGCGTGCGCACGCCGCACTGCGGTTCCACTGCCCGCCCAATGCCTCCGGTCCTGCAAGCTCCCCTGATCGCCCGCGTCCTGCTGCTGCTGGTCATCGCCGCCGGCGTCTATTTCTTCCGCGGCTTCCTGGTGCCGGTGCTGGCGGCGCTGATCGTCGGCTTCGCCAGCTGGCCGCTGTACGAGCGCCTGGTACGGCGCTGCGGCGGCCGCACCGCGCTGGCGGCCAGCCTGGCGACGCTGGTGGTCGTGATCGGGCTGGTGGTGCCGCTGTCGCTGGCGCTGCACTATGCGCTGCAGGAGGCCAGCGGCTTCGTGCGCTGGCTGCTGGAGGCCAACCGCGCCGGCGCGCCGGTGCCGCGCTGGGTGCGCGAGTTCCCGCTGGCCGGCGAGCGCATGGCGCAGTGGTGGATCGAGCACCTGGGCGAGCCCGGCGCGCTGGGCGACTGGGTGCAGTTGCTCAGCGGCCAGCACATCGGCAACATCTACCGGCTGGCGCTGCAGACCACGGGCAACCTGCTGGAGTTGGCGCTGACGTTGCTGTTCATGCTGATCACGCTGTTCTTCCTCTACAAGGACGGCAAGGTCTTCGCCGCGCAGCTGGACATCGTCGGCGAGCGCACGCTGGGGCCGCGCTGGCAGCGCTTCTCGCGCGTGGTGCCGGCCACCGTCAGCGCCACGGTCACCGGCATGGGGCTGATCGCGCTGGGCGAGGGCGTGGTGCTGGGCCTGGCCTACTGGATCGCCGGCGTGCCCTCGCCGGTGCTGCTGGGCGTGGTGACCGGCGTCATGGCATTGATCCCGGGCGGCGCGCCGCTCAGCTTCACGCTGGTCTCGCTGTACCTGGTCGGCGGCGGGCACCTCGCCGCGGGCATCGGGCTGTTCCTGTGGGGCTCGGTCGAGCTGTTCATCGTCGACAAGACGCTGCGCCCGCACCTGGTGGGCGGGCCGGTCAAGTTGCCGTTCCTGCCGACCTTCTTCGGGCTGATCGGCGGCGTCAAGACCATGGGCTTCGTGGGCCTGTTCGTCGGCCCGGTGCTGATGGCGCTGCTGGTGGCGATCTGGCGCGAGTGGGTGCTGGGCATCCGCGCCGAGCCGATGCCGCCGGCGGCCTGAGGCTCAGAAGGCGTGAACCTGAAAACGGCAGTTGACTGGTCGGAACGCAGGCAAGTGCTGTCCGCACCCTGGAATGGATCGACGGTGCGACGCACCCATCTGGAACTGCTCCGCAGTTGCCGAAAACAGCCGTAACCCCTTGCCACAACTTGATTTTCTTCGTTTTCGACATCACCCGACTGCCGTTTCCAGGGTGAACGGACCAATCGCGGCCACGAGGGGGCGCGGCGGGCCGCGGGCGCAGGCGTAGGTCGCCGCCCTGGCGGGTGCCAGGGCAAGGACTGCGACGCCCGCGTGCGGTCCGGCGTGCCCCGGCCCAAAGGGCGCGGCCCGCAAAGCGTCGGCGGTGCGAGCAGCAGGGGGTCATCGGGCCGCGCGCGTGGGCGCGAGCGGTTCGCCCACACCTGCTCAGCCGGCCGACGCGCGCGCCGCGGCACCGCAGCCGGGGCAATAGCGCGCGAACGCGCTCTTGCGCAGCTGGCAGCCGCCGCAGCGGTCGAACAATCCGATGCCGCAGTGCGGGCAGAAGTCGGTCACGCCGTCCTGCAGGTCCACCTGCCGCTCGCAGCCGGGGCAGACCTTCTTGGCCAGCCGCGCCAGCGCCAGGTCGTAGTCCAGCGTGCGGCGGCGCTCTGCATCGGGCTGCGCCTCGGCCTGCTGCTGGCGCGCCAGGTAGCGCTGCAGCGCCAGGATGGCCTGCCGCCCGACCAGCACCGTGACCACGATGCCGACCGTGTAGCGCACGTAGCCGCCGTAGCTCGGCAGGTAGGGCACCAGTTCCACGAAGAACGTGAACAGCGCGAACAGGATGAAGCCCCAGACGAACGGCCACCAGGTGCTGCGGCGCTTCTTCGCGAACAGCCAGCCGGCGACGGCCAACAGCGGCAGCGTCAGCGCCAGCCGGTACAGGAACACGCGCAGCTCCGCCCGGCGCTGCTCGGCGGCCCAGCGTTCGCGCGCCTGGCGTTCCAGCACGCGCCACTGCGCGTCGGCCCGCTCCGCCGCCTGGCGCGCGCCGGCCGCGCGTTCGCGCAGCGCGTCCACCTGGCGCTGCTCGGCCTCCTCGGCCGCCTTCAGCGCGTCCAGCGCCCGGGTGCGCTGGACGAGGGCCGCGTCCTGCCCCGACAGCTGCGTGGCGCCGCGCGTGGCGATCCAGTTCTCGAAGGTCTGCCGGCCGTTCACGTAGGCCTGGGCCGCGGCCTGCAGCTTCAGCTCGGCGCGCTCCAGCTCGCTGCCGGCCTGCCGCTGCGCGGCCTCGGCCTGGGCCTGGGCGGCCTGCACCGGCCCGGCGGCCGACGCGTCCATGAAGTCCTCGACGCGGTGCTGGTGCTCCACGCGCGGCAGGTCGCCGACCAGGGCGCCGCCCAGGCCGATCAGGAAGCCCGCGAACACCAGGGCCACCAGCCACAGGGCGCGGCTGTACCAGCGTTCGGACAGGCGCAGGGATGTGCGCATCGTCGTGTTCCTCCGTGTGATGCCAGTGCTGTCAGTCGCGGCGCAGCAACGCCGCGACCCGTTCCTGCAGGGCCTGCGGCGCGGCATCGGCGCCCGCCACGGCCGGGCCGATCTCCAGCCCCACGCGGCTCCAGGCGCCGCGCCGGAACGGCCGCGCCATCGCGCCCGCCGGCTCGATGCGGCTGAAGTACGAGCCCCACAGGTTGGTCAGCGCCATCGGCACGACCGGCACCTGCAGGCCGTCCGCGCCGGCCTGGGCCAGGATCTTGGCGACGCCGCCCTTGAACGGCTGCAGCTGGCCGTCGCGGGTGATGCCGCCTTCGGGGAAGATGCCCAGCAGGTCGCCCTCGCGCAGCACCTGGCCGGCGGCCTCGAAGGCGGCGGCGTAGGCGGCCGGGTCTTCCTGCCGCGGCGCGATCGGGATCGCCCCGGCCAGCCGGAACAGCCAGCCCAGCACCGGCACGCGGAAGATGCGGTGGTCCATCACGAAGCGGATCGGCCGCGGGCTGGCGGCCATCAGCAAGATGGCGTCGACGAAGCTCACGTGGTTGCAGACCAGCACGGCCGGGCCGGCGCGCGGGATGTGCTCGTCGCCGCGCACGTGGAAGCGGTAGACCAGGTGCGACAGCCCCCAGGCCACGAAGCGCAGCAGGTATTCCGGCACCAGCAGGAAGATGTACAGGCCGACCACGGCGTTGGCCAGCGCCGTGAACAGGAACACCTGCGGCACCGTGAAGCCGGCGCCCAGCAGCGCGCCGGCGATCAGGCTGCTGGCGATCATGAACAGCGCGTTCAGGATGTTGTTGGCCGCGATGACGCGCGCCCGGTGCGTGGCCGGGCTGCGCAGCTGGATCAGCGCGTACATGGGCACGCTGTACAGCCCGGCGGACAGCGCCAACAGCGCCAGGTCGGCCATCACGCGCCAATGCGCCGGCCGGGCCAGGAACTCGGCCAGCCCCATGGCGGCCGCGTCCGGCAGGCCGCGCAGCGCGACGTACAGGTCCACGCCGAACACGCTCATGCCGAGCGCGCCCAGCGGCACCAGGCCGATCTCCACGTGGCGCCGGCTCAGCACCTCGCACAGCAGCGAGCCGGCCGCGATGCCGATGGAGAACACCACCAGCAGCAGCGAGGCCACGCGCTCGTCGCCGTGCAGCACCTCCTTGGCCAGGCTCGGGAACTGGCTCAGGAACACCGCGCCGAAGAACCACATCCAGCTGATGCCCAGCAGCGAGCGGAACACCACCGCGTTGCCGTGCGCGAGCCTGAGGTTGCGCCAGGTCTCGCTGACCGGGTTCCAGTTGATGCGCAGCCCCGGGTCGGTGGCCGGCAGCCGCGGGATGGCCTGCGCCGACAGCCGGCCCGCCACCGCGATGGCGAGGCAGGCGGCGGCGACGCTGGCGCGGCCCGCGCCGGGCAGCGCGATCAGCAGGCCGCCGGCGACGTTGCCGAGCAGGATCGCGACGAAGGTGCCCATCTCCACCATGCCGTTGCCGCCGGTCAGCTCGCGCTCGCCGAGCACCTGCGGCAGGTAGGCGAACTTGACCGGCCCGAACAGCGTGGAGTGCAGCCCCATCAGGAAGGTGCAGCCCAGCAGCACCGGCACCTGCACCGCCGGCGACGGGCTCAGGAAGCCGAAGGCCGCCACGGCCATGATTGCGATCTCCAGGTTCTTGACGCCGCGGATCACCTGGGTCTTGGGCAGCTTGTCGGCCAGCTGCCCGCTGGTGGCCGAGAACAGCAGGAACGGCAGGATAAACAGCGCGCCGATCACCAGGCCCGCCATGGCCGGCGGCAGCCAGGCCACGCCGAGCTGGTAGGTCACCATCACGGTGAACGCGAACTTGAACAGGTTGTCGTTGGCGGCGCCGGCGAACTGCGTCCAGAAGAACGGCGCGAAGCGGCGCTGGCCCAGCAGGGCGAACTGGTTCGGCGCGGCGGCGGGCGCGGGGGCGTCGGTGGTCATGGTCGGTCGGCAGGACGGGCGGGTAGAGACGGGCCGCAGTGCGGCCAGCACCGGCAGCGCCGCGGCGGCGGCCAGCAGATGCTTCAGATTGTGGCCGGAGACCCCGCCCGCGCTGGCGGCCAGCACGGCGTGGTCGGCCAGTTCGCAGAGCTTGGCCGCGGCATACCAGGCGACCACGGCCCACAGCCGGACCGCCGGCGCGCCGGGCCGCGCCGGCAGCAGCGCCAGCGCCAGCACCACGGCCATGCCGCCCAGCTGCAGCACGGCCCAGGGCCGCAGGTCCGCCCAGGCCAGCCAGGCGCCGACGGCCAGCGGCGTCGCCGCCAAGGCCACCGCGGCCGCAGCCCGGCCGGCGCGCGGGCTCACCCGGCCGTCCGCCGCCAGCCCCAGCATGCCGGCGAAGGCCACGCCCATGCCCAGCCGGTCCAGCGCCAGCCCGGCGTCGCCGGGCTGCCAGTGGTAGACGGCCGATCCCAGCGCCGTGGCCAGCAGGCCGGTGAAGAACAGCCGCGCCATCGGCAACCCGGCGCCGCGCAGCCGGTACAGGCCCCAGGCGCCGGCCACGGCGAAGCCCAGGTTGCTCAGCACGTCGCCCGCGTGCGGGATACCGAACCAGCGGCGCGCGTCGGCGAAGTCGTGCGGCGCCAGCGGCGGCACCACCGGCGGGCCGAGCAGGGCCAGCGCCGACAGCGCGAGCGCGGCCAGCAGCAGGCCGGCTTCGGCCGGCGTCAGGAAAGGGGCGGGGTGGGACATGCGGGACCTCGGGTGGGCAGTGGCGAGGCGCCGCACTGTGCCGGCCCAGCGGCCTGCCGGCATCGTCCAGCGGCACGGGTCTCCGTTTTCGCGCCTCCAGGTATCCATAATCGATACCCATGGGCACCACGGCCGACCTCGTCGCAGCGCTGAAGAAGGAACTCAAGGCCGCGCGCATGACGTATGCCGACCTGGCGCGCGCGCTCGGCATGGCCGAGTCCAGCGTCAAGCGCATGCTGGCCAGGGGCGACATGCCGCTGTCGCGGGTGGACGCGGTCTGCCGCGCCTTGAAGATCGACTTCGCCGACCTGGCGCGGCACGTGGCCGACGCCCGGCCGCTGCTGAACCAGCTGCGCGAGGACCAGGAGCGCGCCGTGGTCGCCGACAAGAAGCTGCTGCTGGTGGCCATCTGCGTGCTGAGCCAGTGGACGCTGGAGCAGATCGTCGCCGCCTACCGGCTGACCGAGGCCGAGTGCATCGGCCACCTGGCGCAGCTGGACCGCCTCGGCATCATCGAGCTGCGCCCGCTGAACCGCTACCGGCTCAAGCTGGCCAAGACCTTCCGCTGGCGGCCGCACGGGCCGGTCATGCATTTCTTCCGCGAGGACGCGCTGCTGGACTACTACGCCGGCGGCTTCGACGGCCCGGGCGAGGGCCTGCTGCTGGTGCACGGCTCGATCGGCCGCGAACTGGCGCCGGCCTTCGTGGAGCGGCTGCAGCGCGTCGCGCAGGACTTCGCGCAGCAGCACCTCGCGGACCAGAAGCTGCCCGCGTCCGCGCGCGAGGGCTACACGCTGCTGCTGGCGATGCGCAGCTGGGAGTTCGCGGCGTTCGCCGCGCTGCGCCGCTGAGCGCGGCTACGCCGGCGCCGTGAACACCGTCAGCACGCTGGTGTAGCCGTACAGGTGGTGGCGGGCGATCTCGCCGCCGGCGAAGAAGCCGACCAGCGGCACGTCGCCCAGCGCATGGCGCACGATCTGCAGCTCGGCGCTGGGACCGCCGAAATGCGGCCCGCCGCGGCCGGCGCAGCTGACGTAGACGGCGCCGGCCATGCGCCGCGCCGGATGCGGCGTGGAGACGCCGGCATGCGCCGACAGCGCGACCGCCTGCTCGACCGCCATCTCCTCGGGCTCCAGCTCCTCGCGGATCTCGGCGCAGATGCGCATCAGGTCGGCGCGCGCGGCGGCCGGATCGCGCTGGCAGAAGCTCAGCCGCGCGCCGACTTCCACCGGCTCGGCGATGGCCACGCCCTGGCGCGCCGGGTCGAGGCCGACGATGTGGCGCACGCGCACGTCGGGGCCGAAGCTGCCGGGCCGGCGCACGGCGTCGCTGCCCGGCGCGCCGGGCGCCGCGCGCAGCCCGGCCAGCGTGGCGCGCACGCGCGCCAGCGCGGCCTGCGGCTGCTCCAGCGTGACGCCCAGGTCCTGCAGCAGCAGCTGCAGCGCGGGCCGGCCGTCCAGCGCGGTCACCACGTTGCCCTCGGCCGCGGTCACGCTGCGCTCGGGCGCGACCGGCCGGCAGCCCTGGGTCACGCGCGAGACCAGCGCGACCTCCGGCGCGAAGGCCACGCCCGACAGGCCGCCGCGGAACACGCCGCGCGCAGCGCCCTGGCCGCGGATGTTGCCGTTGCCGCCGACGGCGAACTGCACCGTCGCGCCGCGGCTGGAGGCCAGGCCGCCGAACAGGTAGCCGGTGTCGGTGCGGCCGGCCATCTCGGCGATCAGCTCGGCCAGGTCCTGCGTGCCGGCGTCGGCATGCACCAGCGCGGTATGGGCCTGGAAGCCCAGGCCCAGCGGCGCCACGCCGGAGAACACGCGGTACTGGTGCGCCGGCACGCCCAGCAGCATCACGGCCAGGGCCGGCTCGTCGATGTACTCGACGTTGTTGGCGGCGATGCCCACGCCCACGGTGCCGGCCCAGTCGGTGACCTCGGGCAGCTCGGCGCCCAGGTGGTCCAGGATGTCCTGGGCCGCGTCGGCGTAGTGGTCGGTGATGTACAGCAGCGCCAGCGTCGGCGTGCCGGCGTAGTCCGGCAGCGCCATCTGCGCGCGCAGCTGCGCCAGCACCAGGCCGGCGGCCATGCGCCAGTGGGGGTGCGTGGCATGGCCGTAGGGGAAGAGTTTCATGCAGGCATCCTGCCACGCGGCGCCGCGGCCGGCGCCAAGGCCCCGGTGCGCGCCGGGGCTCGCTCAGCCGGCGCGCTTGCGCGCCGCCGTCTTGCGGGCGGGCTTGGCCGCGGCCTGGGGCTCGGCCGGCGGCGCCGACGGCTCCGGGGCGGGCTCGGCCCGGGCACGGGCCGTGGCCTCCTGCAGCGCCGAGGCGGCGATCTGCTGGAACTGCTGCGTCAGCGCGCCCCACCACTGCATCGCGTCGATCATGCCAGCGGCGGCCCGGGCCGGCCCGGCCTCGGCGCCATCCTCCTGCGCCTCGGCGGCCGGCGCGGGCGCCGGCGCTTCGGCACGGCGCCCGGCCGGCTTGGCCGCGGCGGCCGTGTCGGGCGGCGTGGTGAAGGCCTTGGCCACCTCCGCCATGCTGACGTTCATGTTCTGCAGCGTGGCCACCGTCATCTTCTGCACCTCCAGCGCCTGGATCGTGGCCTTGAGCGCCGCGGCGTTCTGGTCCAGCCAGAACTGCACCGCCTTGAGCTCGGTGATGCGCTTGTCCAGCTCCTCCACGCTCAGCGTCGGCGCGACCCAGCCGCCCAGCGTCGGCATCTGCGGAATGCTCTTGGCCGCGCCTTTCGCCAGGCTCTGCAGAAAGTCGAAGCCGGGCACGAATTTGCCGAAGCCGGCGGAAGATGCATCGTCGCTCATGGGTCTCCTCCTGGGTAGGGGTATTGAAGGGCCGGCCAGCTTACTGCAAAGGCGAGCCGTTCCGCACCGGTGCCGCGGCCGCGCCATCGGCGACCGGGACGACCTCCTGCTCGATCGCGCCGAACACGCTCTGGCCGTCGTGCGCCCTGGCCTCGATGTGCACGGTATCGCCCAGGCGCAGGAAGCCGGTGGCGGCCTGGCCGTCCCGCAGCGCCTCGATCGCGCGCTGGTCGGCCAGCGCATGGGCCCCGTGCGGCCAGCGCAGGCGCTCGCCGCCCTGCCGCTCGCCGGGGCTGCGCACCGTGCCGCCGCAGACGATGCTGCCGGCCGCCAGCGCGCGCGTGGCGCACAGCCGGGCGGCCAGCTCGCCGAAATGCCAGCGCATGCCGGCGGCGGTGTCGGCCAGGCCGAGGCGGCGGCCATTCCAGGCGGTGCGCAGGCTCAGGTGGACGCGGCCGTGGTCCCAGGCGTCGCCGAACTCGTCCGGGGTCGCCGCGACCGGGCCGAACGCGGCCAGCGGCAGGCGCTGCACGGGCGCCAGGCCCTCGGCATGCAGCCGCACCGCGTTGGACAGCAGCAGCAGGCGCACGCCGTCCAGCGCCTGCGCGGGGCTGGCGCGCAGCGGCAGGTCGGCCGTCACCACGGCCAGGCCGGCGCCGAAGTCCATCTGCCACGGCTCGGCGCCGCAGGGCAACGGGTCGCAGGGGCCGGCCAGGCCGTCGGCCGCCGCCAGCGCCAGGGCCGGATCGCCGGCCTCGTCCGGCCAGCCGCCGTGCCAGGCCTGGCCCCGCGCCAGCAGGCCGGTGCGCGGCAGCGGCGCCATGCACTGCCGCGGGTCGAACGGAAACGCGTGGCGGGCGCGGCCGGCGTTCAGCGCGTCGTACAGGTCCTGCAGCTGCGGCGCGATGAAGTTCCAGTCGTCCAGCAGCTGGCGCATGTGGCCGGCGATCTGGCTCGCGTAGTGGGCCGTGGACAGGTCGCGCGCGACCACGACCAGCTGGCCATCGCGCGAACCGTCCTTGTAGGTGGCAAGTTTCATGGGGGTGGCGGGGACTCGCCGGCGCTGCATCCGCACCGGGCGGAGAATGCGGGCCGTGCAAGCAGATCGCATGGCGGCCGGGGTGGTGCAGGATACAGGCAATCGGCGCGGGCCCGCGCTGCTCGGGCTGGGCCTGGCGGTGCTGCTGGCGCACCTGGTGGCGCTGCAGCAGCTGCCGGCGATGCTGGCGCCGCCGGATCCGGCGCGCACGCGCGCCTTCACGACGCGCAGCATCCTGCTGGCACCGCCGCCGCCGGCCACGGCACCGGCCGTGGCCCAGGCGCCGCTCCCGCCACCTGCCGCCCCCAAACGCCGGCCCCGGCCGGCGCCGCCACCAACCACGCCCGCCGCACCGGCCCAGGCACCCGCGCCGCCCGCCGATGCGCCCGGCCCCGCCGCGGCCGACCCGCCTGCAGCCGACCTGCCTGCGCAGGCCCCGGTCGCGGCCGAGGACGCCGCACCCGAAGCACCGCAGCCGGCGGCCTCGGCACCGGCCGCCGAAGCGGTACCGGCCGCCGGCGCCGCACCGGCCCCGCCACCGGCCGAGCCGACCCGCGCCGCGGCGGAGCCGCTGGCGATCCCGGGCTCCGTGCGGCTGAAGTACACGCTGACCGGCGAAGCCAGGCAGCAGACCTACCACGCGATGGGCGAGCTGCTGTGGCTGCAGGACGGCAGCACCTACGACGCGCGCCTGGAGTACAGCGCCTTCCTGATCGGCTCGCGCGTGCGCACCAGCAGCGGCCGGATCACCGCACACGGCCTAGAGCCCGCCCGCTTCTCCGACCAGTGGCGCCGGCGCGACCTGGTCGCGCAGTTCGAGCGCGACCAGGGCCGCGTCAGCTTCAGCGCCGGCACGCCCAGCGTGCCGCTGCTGCCGGACGCGCAGGACCAGCTCAGCGTGCTGCTGCAGCTGGCCAGCCGCATCGCCGGCGACCCGGCCCGCCACGCCGCCGGCACCAGCATCACGCTGCCGGTGGTCGGCCCGCGCGACGCCGACACCTGGACGTTCACGCTGCAGGGCGAGGAGCTGCTGTACCTGCCCTACGACCACGTCCAGGCCCTGAAGCTCACCCGCGACCCGCGGCGCGCCTCCGACCAGAAGGTCGAGGCCTGGCTGGCGCCCGCCCTGGGCTACATGCCGGTGCAGGTACGCATCACCCAGCCCAACGGGGACTTCGTGGAGCAGCAGCTGCGCTCCGTGAGCACCCCCTGACCGTGCATTTTTCGGCAGGTAGTCGCAGGACTACCACACACCGGGCTTGAAACCGGCCCGAAAGTTGCAACCTAGGGTGCAAGATAGCGCCAAACGGAAAGGGCCTCGACATGCACATGCTCTACGACTCCGATTCCTTCGTGGTGGTCCACATGGAACCGCACGCCGGCGACATCGACGTGCAGCTCAAGGAAGGCGGCGAACTGGTCGCCCGCGCCAGCGAGGGCCGGGCCCGCGACCCGTCCCACCCGGTGCTGGAGCGCCACGGCTTCGAGATCGTCGACAAGCGCTCCGGCAAGGAGGTCTACCTGGACGGCTCCTGGGCCGAGCTGTTCCAGCAGCAGATCGCCGCCTGGCGCGCCCACACGCCGACGCAGGAGGAAGTGGAAGACACGCTGGAGCGCTACGCCGAACTGGCGCAGACGCCGGTCCTCATGCATTGACCGCGCGGGCGGGCATGATCGGGCGCATGCCCGCGCCGACCCGCTCCTTCCCCGCCGCCCTGGCCGCCGTCCTGGCGGCCTTTCTGTTGGCCGCATGCGCCACCCCGCCGACGGACACCCGGCTGCAGGCCCTGCTGCCGGCCGACGCCATCCTGCTCGGCGAGCAGCACGACGCCGACGCGCACCACCGCATCGAGGCCGAAGTGGTGCGCCGGCTGGCCGCCCGCGGCCAATTGGCCGGCCTGGCGGTGGAGATGGCCGACGCCGGCCGGGGCACGGACGGCCTGCCGCCGCAGGCCGACGAGGCCGCCGTGCGCGCCGCCCTGGGCTGGAACGACGAAGCCTGGCCCTGGATGCGCTACGGCCCTGCGGTGATGGCGGCCGTGCAGGCCGGCGTGCCGGTGCGCGGCGCCAACCTGCCGCGCAGCGCGTTCGGCGCGGCGATGCGCGACGCGGCGCTGGACGCCCGGCTGCCGGCCGCCGCGCTCGCCGCCCAGCACGAGGCCATCCGCACCGGCCACTGCGACCTGCTGCCGCCCGCGCAGATCGCCCCGATGGCGCGCATCCAGATCGCGCGCGACCAGCGCATGGCCGGCACCGTGCAGGCGCTGGCCCGGCCGGGCCGGGTCGTGGTGCTGCTGGCCGGCAGCGGCCACGTGGACCGCCGGCTCGGCGTGCCGCGCCACCTGCCGCCGGGCCTGCAGGCCCGCGCGGTGCGCCTGCTGGCCGGCGACGCCGCCGAGCCGTCGCCGGCCTTCGACGCCGTCTGGACCACGCCGCCGCTGCCGCCGCAGGACCACTGCGCCGCGCTGCGCCAGCGCCTGCAGCGCTGACGCGGGCCCCCTGCGACAATCGCGCCCCTATGACGACGACCAGCGCCTCCTACGTCCTGACCCTGTCCTGCCCCGACCGCACCGGCATCGTGCACGCGGTCTCCGGCTTCCTGTTCGAACGCGGCGGCAACATCGAGGAAGCGGCGCAGTACAACGACCACGCGACCGGCCTGTTCTTCATGCGCGTGCGTTTCGCCTGCGGCATGCCGCGCGCGGAGCTGCAGGCCGAGCTGGCCCGGTTCGCCGAAGGCTTCCAGATGCGCTGGAGCCTGCACGCCACGG
This sequence comes from Pseudorhodoferax sp., assembly GCF_047601025.1. Classification (NCBI taxonomy): domain Bacteria; kingdom Pseudomonadati; phylum Pseudomonadota; class Betaproteobacteria; order Burkholderiales; family Comamonadaceae; genus Pseudorhodoferax; species Pseudorhodoferax sp. The sequence continues at coordinate 1,838,652 of NZ_JASGJZ010000001.1, read as the reverse complement.
CCGAGCCGATGCGCACGGTGATCATGGTCAGCCGGGAGGGCCACTGCCTGAACGACCTGCTGTTCCGCTGGAAGAGCGGGCTGCTGCCGGTGGACATCCGCGCCATCGTCTCCAACCACCGCGACTTCTACCAGCTGGCCGCCAGCTACAACGTGCCGTTCCACCACATCCCGGTGACGGCCGCGACCAAGCCGCAGGCCGAGGCGCGCGCCTGCGAGGTCATCGAGGGCGAGGGCGCCGAGCTGGTGGTGCTGGCGCGCTACATGCAGATCCTGTCGGACGAGCTGTGCCGCAAGCTGGCCGGCCGCGCGATCAACATCCACCACTCCTTCCTGCCCAGCTTCAAGGGCGCCAAGCCCTACTACCAGGCGCACGACCGCGGCGTGAAGCTGATCGGCGCGACCGCCCACTACGTGACGGCCGACCTGGACGAAGGCCCCATCATCGAGCAGGACGTGGCCCGCGTGGACCACGCCGCCACCGTGGAAGACCTGACCGCCATGGGCCGCGACACCGAGAGCCAGGTGCTGGCCCGCGCCGTCAAGTGGCACGGCGAGCACCGCGTGCTGCTGAACGGCCACAAGACCGTGATCTTCAGGTAGCCCAGTCGGCCATCCGCTCGCCCATGCGGATCGCGCGGCCCGGCGCCCAGCCGGGAGCGAAGCGCAGCGGCCCCTGCGGGAACAGCAGCACCACCGTGGAGCCGAGCAGGAAGCGCCCCATCTCCTCGCCCTGGCGCAGCGCGACCTGGCCTTCGGCATAGTCCCAGCGGCGCAGCCGGCCGGTGCGCTGCGGGTTGACCACGCCGTGCCACGCCGTCGCCATGCTGCCCACGATGGTCGCGCCGACCAGCGCCAGCACCATGGGGCCGTGCGCGGTGTCGAACAGGCAGACCACGCGCTCGTTGCGCGCGAACAGCCCGGGCACGCCGCGCGCCGTCGTCGGGTTCACCGAGAACAGCGCGCCCGGCACGTAGACCATGCGCGCCAGGCGCCCGTCGCAGGGCATGTGGATGCGGTGGTAGTCGCGCGGGCTCAGGTACAGCGTGGCGAAGCTGCCGTGGCGGAACCGCGCGGCCAGCACCGCGTCGCCGCCGACCAGCGCCTCGGCCGAATAGCGGTGGCCCTTGGCCTGCAGGATGCGGCCGTCCTCGATCGCGCCGAACTGGCTGATCGCGCCGTCCACCGGGCAGACCAGGTCGGCGTCGGCCAGCGGGCGGGCGCCGTCCCTCAGCGCGCGCGTGAAGAAGTCGTTGAAGCTGGCATAGGCCGCGATGTCGGGCTCGGCGGCCTCGGCCATGTCCACGCCGTAGCGGCGCACGAACCGGCGGATCAGCGCCGTGGTGCGCGCGCCGCGCCGCGCCGAGGCGACGCGGCCGGCCAGGTGCGTCAGGGCCCGCTTGGGCAACAGGTACTGCGGCAGGACGGCGAGGCGGTCGGACACGTGGCGGAGGCGGCGGGGCGGCGTGGAAGGCGTTTCAGTGTAGCCGCCGGTCCCGCGCCCGCTGCGCCGCCCGCGGGCTGGCTTACAGTCGATCGCCCACGAAGGAACGCCCATGGCCGACACCGCCCCGCCCCCCGACGACGTCCTGGCCGCGCTGCGCCGCGTGCTGCCGCCGCACGCGCTGCTGTCCCGGCCCGAGGACACCGTGCCCTACGAATGCGACGGCCTCACCGCCTACCGCCAGCGCCCGATGGCCGTGGCCCTGCCCGAGACCTACGAGCAGGTGCAGGCGGTGCTGCAGGCCTGCCACGCGCTGGGCGTGCCGGTGGTCGCCCGCGGCGCCGGCACCGGCCTGTCGGGCGGCGCGATGCCGCACGCGCAGGGCGTCACGCTGGCCATGGCCAAGTTCAACCGGATCCTGCAGCTCGACCCGCGCAGCCGCACGGCCGTGGTCCAGTGCGGCGTGCGCAACCTGGCCATCAGCGAGGCCGCGGCGCCGCACGGGCTGTACTACGCGCCGGACCCGTCCAGCCAGATCGCCTGCACGATCGGCGGCAACGTGGCCGAGAACTCGGGCGGCGTGCACTGCCTGAAGTACGGCCTGACCGTCCACAACGTGCTGCAGATCCGCGGCTTCACGGCCGACGGCGAGCCGGTGGTGTTCGGCAGCCAGGCGCTGGACGCGCCGGGCCTGGACCTGCTGGCGCTGGCCATCGGCTCCGAAGGCATGCTGGCCGTGGCCACCGAGGTGACGGTCAGGCTGGTGCCCCGGCCGCAGCTGGCGCGCTGCATCATGGCCAGCTTCGACGACATCCGCCGGGCCGGCGATGCGGTCGCCGCCGTGATCGCGGCCGGCATCATCCCGGCCGGGCTGGAGATGATGGACAAGCCGATGACGGCCGCCGTCGAGGATTTCGTGCACGCCGGCTACGACCTCGCGGCCGAGGCCATCCTGCTGTGCGAGAGCGACGGCACGCCCGAGGAGGTCGAGGAGGAGATCGGCCGCATGAGCGAGGTGCTGCGCGCGCACGGCGCCACGGCAATCGCGGTCAGCCGGGACGAGGCCGAGCGGCTGCGCTTCTGGAGCGGGCGCAAGAACGCCTTCCCGGCCAGCGGCCGCATCAGCCCCGACTACATGTGCATGGACTCGACCATCCCGCGCAAGCGCCTGGCCGACATCCTGCTCGCCATCGCCGGGATGGAGAAGAAGTACGGCCTGCGCTGCGCCAACGTGTTCCACGCCGGCGACGGCAACCTGCACCCGCTGATCCTGTTCGACGCCAACGACCCGGACCAGCTGCACCGCTGCGAGCAGTTCGGCGCCGACATCCTGGAGACCAGCGTGGCCATGGGCGGCACCGTGACCGGCGAGCACGGCGTGGGCGTGGAGAAGCTCAACAGCATGTGCGTGCAGTTCTCGGCCGAGGAGAACGCGCAGATGTTCGGCATCAAGGCCGCCTTCGACCCCCGCGGCCTGCTGAACCCGGGCAAGGTGATCCCCACGCTGCACCGCTGCGCCGAGTACGGGAAGATGCTGGTGCGTGGCGGGCAGATGCGGCATCCGGACCTGCCGCGTTTCTGATTGCTCAATGCATTGCGTTAAATTACTCGCTCCACTGAGTAGTTTTTCGCAATGCCGCTCCAGATCCAGCGCGCCGCGCTGGCGCCCTTCGTCGCGCGACTGCGCGAGCCGCGCCGCTTCCTGCAGGTGCTGGCCGGCCCGCGCCAGGTCGGCAAGACCACGCTGGCGCAGCAGGCGCTGGCGCAGCTCGCGGACGACCGCCTGGCCCGGCACAGCGCCAGCGCCGACAGCCCCGGCCTGCAGGGCGCGAGCTGGCTGGCCGCGCAATGGGAGACCGCGCGCGCCCTGGCCGCGCAGGCCGGCGCCTGCGTGCTGGTGCTCGACGAGGTGCAGAAGCTGCCCGGCTGGACCGAGGAGGTCAAGCGCCTGTGGGACGAGGACAGCGCCGCCGGCCGCGACGTGCGCGCCGTGGTGCTGGGCTCGGCGCCGCTGCTGATCGCGCGCGGGCTGACCGAAAGCATGGCCGGCCGCTTCGAGATCACGCGCCTGGGCCACTGGCGCTTCACCGAGATGCGCGAGGCCTTCGACTTCACGCTGGAGCAGTACATCTTCCACGGCGGCTATCCCGGCGCCGCGCCGCTGGTGCATGACGAGCAGCGCTGGGCCGCCTACGTGCGCGACGCGCTGATCGAGACCGCGATCAGCAAGGACGTGCTGCTGATGGCGCCGATCCACAAGCCCGCGCTGCTGCGCCGCCTGTTCGACCTGGCCTGCCGCTACAGCGGCCAGATGCTGAGCTACCAGAAGATGATGGGCCAACTGGCCGAAGCCGGCAACACCACCACGCTGGCGCACTACCTGCAGGTGCTGGAAGGCGCGGGCATGGTCTGCGGCCTGCAGAAGTACGCCGGCCAGGCGCTGCGCCAGCGCGCCTCCAGTCCCAAGCTGCAGGTCTGCAACACCGCGCTGATGGGCGCGCTGGCCGTGGCCGAGGGCTATGGCTTCGCACAGGTGCGGGCTTCGGCCGACCTGTGGGGCCGGATGGTCGAAAGTGCCGTCGGCGCCGAGCTGCTGGCGCGCAGACTGGCCCACAGCAGCACCCAGCCCGCGCTGTACTACTGGCACGAGGCCGGCCGCGAGGTCGACTACGTGCTGCCGGACGGCCAGGCCCTGTTCGCGCTGGCGGTCGAGAGCGGCCGCCAGCGCGGCAATGTCTCCGGCCTCGACGCGTTCCGCGCCCGCTACCCTCAGGCCCGGCCGCTGATCGTGGGAACGGGCGGCCTGCCGCTGCACGACTGGTTCGCCCGGCCATGAACGCCCTGCGCGGACTCACCTGGCTGCTGGCCCTGCAATCGCTGGGCGAACTGCTGGCGCGCGGCCTGCAGCTGCCGTTCCCCGGGCCCGTGGTCGGCATGGTGCTGCTGCTGGTCGCGCTGCGCTGGGCGCCGGTGCGCACGCCGGTGGCGGCCTGCGCGGACTTCCTGCTGTCGCACCTGTCGCTGCTGTTCGTGCCGGTCGGCGTGGGCGTCATCACGCACCTCGGCCTGCTGGCCGACTACGGCCTGCGCATGCTGGCCGTGGTCGTGCTGTCGACCTGGGTCGGCATCGTCGTCACGGTGCTGGTGCTGCGCCCGCGCAGGAAGGACTGACATGGCGCAGTTCGTCGAGCTCTGGGTCTACCTGTCGGCCACGCCGCTGTTCGGGCTGACCGCCACGCTGGTGGTCTACGTGCTGGCGCAGGCCGCCTACGGGCGGCTGCACCATGCGCCCTGGGCCAACCCGGTGCTGTGGAGCGTGCTGGCGATCGCCGGCGGGCTGCTGGCCACCGGCCTGCCCTACCAGACCTATTTCTCGGGCGCGCAGTTCATCCACTTCCTGCTGGGGCCGGCCGTCGTCGCGCTGGGCTGGCCACTGTGGCAGCGCCGCGCCGAGCTGCGCGCGCGCTGGGCCCGGCTGCTGCTGGCCGCGCTGGCCGGCGGCGCCGCGGCCTGCGCCACGGCCGTGCTGCTGGGCCGCGCGCTGGGCCTGCCGGAGCCGGTGGTGCTGTCGCTGGCGCCCAAGTCGGTCACGGCGCCGGTGGCCATGGGCGTGGCCGAGGCCATCGGCGGCATCCCGGCGCTGGCGGCCGTGTTCGCGGTGCTAACCGGCCTCGTCGGCGCGCTCAGCGGCAAGTACCTGTTCGACCTGCTGCGCATCGCGCGCGACCCGGCCGGCTGGCGCGCCCGCGGCTTCGCGCTCGGCACGGCCGCGCACGGCATCGGCGCGGCGCGCGCGCTGCAGGTCGACGCGGACGCCGGCGCCTACGCCGGCCTGGCGCTCGGCATGCAGGTGGTGCTGTCCTCGCTGCTGATGCCGCTGGCGTTCCGCTGGATGTAGTAGCTCAGAGGCCGCGCGCGCCCTGCAGCAGCGCGCGCGTGCGCTCGGCCTCGGCCCGCGCGGCCTGCGCGAAGTCCTCGCCCGGCGAGGCATACAGGATCGCGCGCGAGGAGCTGACGACCACCGGCCCGCGCGTGCCCTGCGTGTCGCCGCGCCAGGCCGCGCGCACGGTCGCCACCGCGTCGCCGCCCTGCGCGCCGATGCCGGGGATCAGCAGCGGCAGCGTGGGCGCCAGCTGGCGCACGCGCTCCAGCTCGGCCGGGTAGGTCGCGCCGACCACCAGGCCCAGCTGGCCGTTGCGGTTCCACGGGCCCTGCGCCATCCGCGCGATGTGCTCGTACAGCAGCGGCTGGCCGTCCACCGCCGCGAGGCGCTGGTTCTGCAGGTCGTCGCCGCCGGGATTGGAGGTGCGGCACAGCAGGAAGGCGCCCTTGCCCTGGTGGCGCAGGTAGGGCTCGAACGAGTCGAAGCCCATGAACGGCGACAGCGTGACGGCATCGGCGCCGTAGCGCTCGAAGGCCTCCCGCGCGTACTGCTCGGCGGTGGAGCCGATGTCGCCGCGCTTGGCGTCCAGGATCACCGGCACGTGCGGCGCCTGCGCGCGGATGTGGGCGATCAGCCGCTCCAGCTGCGCCTCGGCGCGGTGCGCGGCGAAGTAGGCGATCTGCGGCTTGAAGGCGATCGCCAGGTCGGCCGTCGCGTCGACGATGGCGGCGCAGAAGTCGTAGATGCGGCCGGCATCGCCGCGCAGCTGCGCCGGAAAGCGGGCCGGGTCCGGGTCCAGCCCCACGCACAGCAGCGAACCGTTGCGCCGCTCCGCGCCCTGCAGCATGTCGAGGAAGTTCATGGGCGGCGATTCTAAGAATGCGCCGCGGCGCCGGCCTCCGCGTGCGGGCCGCGCAGCTCCGCGCGCGTGACCGGCAGGCACTTGGGGTACTCGCGCGCGATGAAGGCGATCAGCCCTTCGCGCAGGAAGCAGCGCAGGTCCCAGGCCTTGCCCGAGTCGGCCGCCGTGGCCAGCAGGCGCAGTTGCATGCCGCGCTCGCCGGCCTCCACCACCTGCAGCTTGCACAGCCGGCCGTCCCATTCGGGGCAGGCCTCGCACAGGCGCCGGGCCTCGGCGCGCAGCGGCTCCAGCGGCAGCCGGTAGTCCACCCACAGGAACACGGTGCCGATGAGCTCGGCGTTCTTGCGCGTCCAGTTCTGGAACGGGTTCTCGATGAACCACTGCAGCGGGATCACCAGCCGGCGCTGGTCCCAGATCGCCAGCACCACGTAGGTGCCGGTGATCTCTTCCACGCGGCCCCATTCGCCCTGCACGATCAGCACGTCGTCGATCCGGATCGGCTGCGCCAGCGCGATCTGCAGGCCCGCGATCAGGTTGCCGAACACCGGCTTGGCGGCGATGCCGGCGACCAGGCCGACCACGCCGGCCGAGGCCAGCAGGCTGGCGCCGAACTGGCGCGCGCCCGGGAACGTCATCAGCATCAGCGCCAGGCCGGCCAGGCCGACGATGAACATCACCGTGCGCGACAGCACGCGCGCCTGGGTGTGGATGCGGCGCGCGTTCAGGTTGTCGGCCGCGGTCAGCGGGTGCTGGTCGATCACGCCCTGGGCCACGCCGGCCACCGCGCGCAGGCCGGTCGCGGTCAGCGCGGCCAGCAGCAACAGGCCGTTGACGTGGCGCAGGCCGGCGATCCAGGGCGTGGCGTCGGGCGCGCTCTGCCAGACCAGCTGCAGCCCCACCAGCGGCAGCAGCCAGCGCGTGGGCGAGCGCACGAAGCGCACGACGGTGGCGGCCACCGGCATGCCGCGCGTCACGCGGATCAGCAGGGCGCGGCCGGCGCGGTGCACCAGCAAAGCGCAGACCACGACCAGCGCCGCGGCCACGGCCAGGCGCAGGACCGAGACGTCGGCCCAGGCCATCAAGGCATTCCATCGGGTTCCCATGCGGGCATGCTAGCGGCGCCCGCCATGTGCCCGCGCCCGGCGCGGGATCGGGATGGCCGGTCAGAAGGGGTGAATCGACCGGCCGCGCCCACGACGGGGTGGGGCGGGCCGCGGGCCGCCGCCCCGGCGCATGCCAGGGCGAGGACGGCAACGCCCGCCTGCGGTCCGGCGGGCCCGGCCTCGCAGCGCGGGGTGGCCCGGGAAGCGGCGATGGTGCAGGAAGCAGCAGGTGGCCATCGGGCCCCGCGTGGGTGCGGGCGGTCCGTGCACCCCTTCAGGCCGCGCGCGGCCGGACCAGCGCCGCCGCGCGCCGGGCGTTCGCGCGCGCCTGCTCGACGTCGGCGTCGCGCGCCAGCAGCACGCCCATGCGGCGCTTGGCGAAGCTCTCGGGCTTGCCGAACAGGCGGATCTCGGTGCCGGGCACGCGCAGCGCCTCGTCCACCCCGTCGAAGACGATGCCGGCCGCATCCACGCCGCCGTAGACCACGGCGCTGGCGCCGGGCGTCTTCAGGCCGGTGTCCACCGGCAGGCCGAGGATGGCGCGCGCATGCAGCTCGAACTCGTTCTGCCACTGCGTGGCCATGGTCACCATGCCGGTGTCGTGCGGGCGCGGGCTGACCTCGCTGAACCAGACGTGGTCGCCCTTGACGAACAGCTCCACGCCGAACAGGCCGCAGCCGGCAGGCTGGCCATCCGGGCCGCGGCCCAGGTCGTCGGTCACGGCCTTGGCGATGGCGCGGGCCCGCTCCAGCGCGGCCGGTCGCATGGGATGGGGCTGCCAGCTCTCCACGTAGTCGCCGCCGACCTGCAGGTGGCCGATCGGCGCGCAGAACTGCGTCTGCACGCTGCCGTCCGCGGCGCGGGCGCGCACCGTCAGCAGCGTGATCTCGTAGTCGAAGTCGATGAAGCCCTCGACGATCACGCGGCCATGGCTCACGCGGCCGCCGGCCATCGCGTCGTCCCAGGCCCGGCGCACGCCGGCCGGGCCGTCGACCTTGCTCTGGCCCTTGCCGGAGCTGCTCATGACGGGCTTGACGATGCAGGGGTAGCCCACGCCCGGCGCGCCGTCCCGGCCGTCGATCGCGGCCTGCAGTTCCTCGGGCGAGTCGCAGAAGCGGTACGGGCTGGTCGGCAGGCCCAGCGTCTCGGCCGCCAGGCGGCGGATGCCCTCGCGGTCCATGGTCAGCCGCGCGGCGCGGGCCGTGGGCACCACGCGCACCTGGCCGGCGGCTTCCAGCTCCTGCAGCGCCGGGGTGGCGATGGCCTCGATCTCGGGCACGACCCAGTGCGGCCGCTCCTGCGCGATCAGCGCCTTCAGCGGGACGGGGTCGCTCATCGCGATGGTGTGGGCGCGGTGCGCGACCTGGTGGCCGGGCGCGCCGGCGTAGCGGTCCACCGCGATGGTCTCCACGCCCAGGCGCTGCAGCGCGATCAGCACCTCCTTGCCGAGTTCGCCGGCGCCCAGCAGCATCACGCGCGTGGCGCCGGGCGAAAGAGGTGTGCCGAGGGTGGTCATGGTCGATCGTCGGAAGGGAAAAGGGAGGGAGGGCGTCAGTCCAGGCGCGCGCCGGAGGCCTTGACGGCCTGCGCCCAGCGCGGCATCTCGGCCGCGAGGAACCTGGCGAAGTCCGCGCTGCCGAGGAAGGCCGGATCCGCGCCCTGCGCGACCATGCGGCTGCGCAGCTCGGGGTTGTTCATCACCTGGCCGAAGGCGTCGCTCAGCCTGGCGGTGATGTCGGCCGGCAGCCCGGCCGGCGCCAGGAAGCCGTAGAAGCCCACGACCTCGAAGCCCTTGAGCCCGGACTCGATCACCGTGGGCACGTCCGGCAGCGCCGGGTTGCGCTCGCGGCTGGTGACGGCCAGCGCGCGCACCTTGCCCTGCTTGTGGTAGCTGGCCGCCTGCGGGATCGACTCGGCCATGAACTGCACCTGGCCGGCCATCAGGTCGGTGAAGGCCGGCGCGCTGCCGCGGTACGGGATGTGGACCATGAACAGCCCGGCCGCGTTCTTGAACATCTCGGGCACCAGGTGGCTGATGCCGCCGTTGCCGGCCGAGCCGTAGTTCAGCTGGCCCGGCCGCTCCTTGGCATAGGCCGTGAACTCCTGCAGCGTGCGCACCGGCAGCTTGGGCGTGACCAGCAGCGCCAGCGGCTGCATGGCCGTGCGCGCGATCGGCGTGAAGTCGCGCAGCGTGGCGTAGGGCAGCTTGCCGTACAGCGCCGGGTTGATGACCATCACGCCGGTGTTGGCCAGCATCAGCGTGTAGCCGTCGGCCGGCGCCTTCATCACCTCCTGCGCGCCCACGGTGCCGCCGGCGCCGGACTTGTAGTCGATCACGATCGGCTGGCCCAGCACGGCCTGCAGCTTGTCGGACAGCAGGCGCGCATGCTGGTCCAGCGGGCCGCCGGCCGGAAAGCCGATGACCAGGCGGATGGGCTTCTCCGGAAACGCGGCCTGCGCCATCTGCGGCAGGTGCGCCAGGGCCAGCAGCGCGCAGGCGGCGATGCGCCGCAGTGTCTTGTGCATGGGGGGTCTCCTCGGGTGGATCGGGACGGCGATCATAGGGGCCCGCCCCGGCGTCTCAGGCGAACCAGCGCTGCACCAGCCGCACGAAGTAGCTCGCACCCATCGGCAGCAGCGCGTCGTTGAAGTCGTAGCTGGGGTTGTGCACCAGGCAGGGGCCGTCGCCGTGGCCGGGCAGGCGGTGCTCGCCGTCGCCGTTGCCGATGAAGGCGTAGCAGCCGGGCACCTGCTCCAGCATGAAGGAGAAGTCCTCGGCCGCCATGATCGGCACCTGGGGCACGACGTTCTGCGCGCCGAACACCTCCTCGGCCACGCGGCGCGCGAATGCGCTCTCGGCCGCGTGGTTCACGGTGGAGGGGTAGTTGCGGCGGAACTCGACGTCCACCTGCGCGCCGAACACCGCGCCGGTGTGCAGCGCGATCTCGCGCATGCGGCGCTCGATCAGGTCCAGCGTCTCGGCCGTGTAGGCGCGCACCGAGCCCTGCATCTCGCAGTGGTCCGGGATCACGTTGGGCACGTCGCCGGCGCGCAGCATCGTGACCGAGACCACCGCCGTCTCCAGCGGCTTCTTGTTGCGGCTGACGATGGTCTGCAGGGCCTGCAGGATCGCGCCGGCCACCGGGATCGGATCGACCGCCAGGTGCGGCATGGCCGCATGGCCGCCCTTGCCGCGCACCGTCAGCCGGAACTCGTTGTTCGAGGCCAGCACCGGCCCCGGCGAGATGGCGAGCTGGCCGACCGGGATGCCCGGCATGTTGTGCATGCCGAACACGGCCTCGCAGGGGAATTTCTCGAACAGCCCGTCCTGCATCATCACGCGCGCGCCGCCGCCGTGCTCCTCGGCCGGCTGGAAGATCAGGTGCACGGTGCCGTCGAAGCCGCCGGCGTCGCGCAGCCGCGCGAGCTGCTGCGCCGCGCCCAGCAGCATCGTGGTGTGGCCGTCGTGGCCGCAGGCGTGCATCTTGCCGGCGTGGCGGCTGGCGTGCGCGAAGCGGTTGTGCTCGGCCATCGGCAGCGCATCCATGTCGGCGCGCAGGCCGATCGCGCGCGGCGAGCTGCCGCAGCGCACGGTGCCGACCACGCCGGTGCGGCCCAGGCCGCGGTGGACCGGGATGTTCCAGCGCACCAGCAGCTCGGCCACGCGGTCGGCGGTGCGCGTCTCCTCGAAGGCCAGTTCGGGGTGGGCGTGGAGGTCGCGGCGCACGGCCTGCAGCGCGGCGTGCTCGGCGACGATGTCGTCGATCAGGTTCATGCGGTGGTCCAGGGCTCGGAGGGGACTGGGGCGGGGGCGGGCGCGCGGCTCAATTCGCCTGGATGCCGAGCTTTTGCAGCAGCGGCGTCCACAGCTGGCGGTCTTGCGCGATGCGCTGGGCGAAGGCGGCCGCGCTGTCGTGCCAGACGATGGAGCCGTGGGCGGCGATGGCTTGCTGCATGGCGGGGTCCTGCAGCGCCGCGCCGATGGCGCGGTTCAGCTGCGCGACGACCTCGGCCGGCACGCCGGTGCGGGCCACCACGCCCAGCCACACGGCGCCCTCGAAGCCGGGGTGGCCGCGGCTGGCCAGCGTGGGCGCGGCGCGGAACGCCGGGCTGTCCACCGCGGGGCTGACGGCCAGCACGCGCAGCCGGCCGTCCAGCACCATCGGCTCCAGCAGCGAGGTCGCGGCGAAGTAGATCTGCGTGTCGCCACCCGCGACCGAGGTCAGCGCGTCCGGCCCGGTCTTGAACGGCACGTGCACGATGTCGGCGCCGGTCTGGCTCTTGAGCAGCTCGAACAGCACGTGCGGCGGGCTGCCGTTGGAGGACGAGGCGTAGTTCAGCGTGCCCGGCTTCGCCTTGGCCAGCGCGACGAGGTCTTCCAGCGTCGCGGCCGGCAGCCTGGCGTTGACGGCCAGCGCCATCGGGATCACGGCCACGGGGCTGACCGGCTGCAGGTCGGCCACGGGGTCGTAGCTGAGCCGGGGGAACACGTAGGGGTTCCACACCGCGTGCGCATTCGTGATCAGCGCCAGCACGTGGCCGTCGGCCGGCGCGGCCTTGAGCGCCTGCATGGCGACCATGCCGCCGGCGCCGGGCCGGTTGTCCACGACGACGGCCTGGCCCAGCGACTGGCGCAGCCGGTCGGCCAGCGGGCGGGCGAACAGGTCCGGCAGGCTGCCGGCGCCGCCGTTGACGATGAGGGTGATCGGCTTGTTCGGAAAGGCCTCGGCCGCGGCCGCCGGGCCCGCCAGCCAGGCGAGCACGGGCAGCAGCAACGCGAGACGGCGGATGCGCAGCATGGTGAAGATCCTCGGAGAGACGCAGGAGCCGCGGGTGCGGCGGGCGTGGGGCCGCGACCCGGTCTGGCGCGGGCCTGGGCGGCGAGTCTGCCACAGGGCCCGGGTCTGCTCCGCTGCGCTGCCTCGCAGCGTCGGCACCCGGGCCGCCGCCGCGCACCAGCGCTGGCGGCGGCGGGCGCGGTCACTGCGGCTTGAACCCGATCGCGTCGAAGAATTCCTTCAGGTTCTTCGTCTCGACCTCCAGCTCCCTGGCGAAGATCTGCGGATCGGACTGCGGCGTCAGCCCCCCGATCTGTGCCTCGATGGTCGGCCGGAAGTCCGGCGCGAACGCGACGGTCTGCATGTCGCGGCTGAGCTTGTCGATGACCGCCTGCGGCGTGCCCCTGGGCGCGAACACCCCCGTCCAGGATCCCGGCAGGAACCCCTTGTAGCCCGCTTCACGGATCGTCGGGACCGCCGGCAGCTCGGCATAGCGCTCGTCCGAGAGCACCACGAGCGGATGGAGCTGGCCGTTGTCGATGAACTGCTTGATGGCCGTCGTCGGATAGAGCGCGTACTGGACTTCGTCGCGCTGCAACGCCACCAGGTACTGGGCCAGTCCGGCGTAGTCGACCGCCGTGTAGGAGATGCCGAGCCCGCGCGAGCTGATCGCGCCCGCGACGCCCACGGTCGAGCCCGTCCCGGTGCTGCCGAAGAACATGCCGCCCGGACGGACCTTGCTCAAGGCGATGAACTCCTGGATGTCCTTCGCCTTGGACCGCATCTCGGCGTTGGTGACGAGCACGATCTTGTAGTTCATCACCTTGCGGACCGGGACGAGCACTTCCTGCGGATCGAACTTGATGCTCGCCGAGGTCAGCTTGCCCATGGCCGTGGACGGGCTTCCGAAGAGCAGGGTGTGTCCGTCCGGCGTCGACCGCGCCACCGCCTCGGCACCCACGAGCCCGCCGGCGCCAGGCCGGTTCTCGATGATGATGGGCTGTCCCCACATCACCTGCAGGCGCTGGGCAGCAGCGCGCATCCAGATCTCGCCCGGCGTGCCCGGCGTGAATGGAACGATGATCCGGACGGGACGGCTCGGGAAGTCGGCCGCCGCGCTCGGCGCGGCAGCGGTCAGCGCCGCCGCGGCGATCCACGCACCGGCGAAGAGGCGGCCGGCCAGGCGCCTGCGCGCCGCGTCGGGCGCCGTACGTCGAATCCGGGCGCAATGGTCTGGGGTGCGTTCCAACGGTTGTCTCCTGGTGTGCCTTCTGTACGGCGCATTCTGGGCCCCGCCGGCCCGGACGCGATTCGGAAATCCTGAAACCTGCGTTCACCGTCGATGAACCGGGCGCGCACCCTGCGCCGCCCACCGGACCGGAAGGCAGCAGCGCCGCAGACCAAGGCGCCGAGGACGCGAAGATGGACGCGCGGGCGGCGCCGGGCGTCAGTCCGCCGTCGCCCCCGAGGCCTTCACCGCCGCGCCCCACTTCGCGATCTCGTCGGCGACGAAGCGGTCGAACGCCGGGCCCGTGGTCGGCGCCGGCTCGGAGCCGCGGTCGCGGATGAACTTGGCCATCTCGTCGTCGCGCAGGATGGCCACCACCTCCTGGTTCAGCCGGGCCAGGATCTCCGGCGGCGTGCCGCGCGGCGCCATCAGGCCGAGCCAGCCGACGGCCTCGAAGTCCTGCAGGCCGGGCACGCCGCTCTCGCGCACGGTGGGCACGTCCGGCAGCTGGCTGGAGCGCGTGGCCGAGGTCACGGCCAGCGCCACGGCGCGGCCGGCCTGGATGTTGGGCAGCGCAGCCGTCACCGAATCGACCATCAGCGGCAGCTGGTTGCCCAGGAAGTCGGCCTGCGCCGGCCCGCTGCCGCGGTACGGGATGTGGGTGACGAACACGCCGGCCCGGGCCTTGAACATCTCGCCGGCCAGGTGCTGTGTGCCGCCGATGCCGGCGCTGGCGTAGTTCAGCCGGCCGGGCGCGGCCTTGGCCTGCCGCACCAGCTGCGCCATCGAGGCGATGCCGGACTGCGGCGTGGCCAGGAACACCAGCGGCACCTTGGCGATCAGCGAGATGCCGGCCAGGTCCTTCCGCGGGTCGTAGGAAAGCTTGCGGTACAGCGTCTGGTTGACCGCCATGGCGCTGCCGGCCACCAGCAGCGTGGTGCCGTCCGGCGCGGCGCGCGCCACCAGCTCGGTGCCGATGTTGCTGCCGGCGCCGGCCTTGTTCTCCACGACGACCGGCTGGCCCAGGCGCTGCGACAGCCGCTCGGCCAGCGCCCGCGCGAAGATGTCGGTGGCCTGCCCGGGCGGGAACGGCACCACCAGGCGGACCGGCCTGTCGGGCCAGGCGGCCCGCGCCGGCAGCGCCAGCGCGGCGAGCGACAGGCCGGCGCAGGACAGCAGGCGGCGGCGCGGCAGGGCGATGCGCATGGCGCCGTCACGCCAGGTGCTTGCCGAGGATGCCGGCGATCTCGAACATGGTGGCGCTGGGCTTGCCGAACACGGCCTGCAGGGCCGCGTCGGCACGGATGCTGCGCTTGTCGTTCGGGTCCTGCAGGCCCTTGGCCTTGATGTAGTCCCACAGCTTCTTCGTGGCCTCGGTGCGCAGCACCGGCGCGTCGCCGATCACGGCGGCCAGCGCGGCGCTGGGCTTGAGGCCGCCGCCGGCCGCGGCCTTGCGCGGGGCCTTGGCCGCCGCCTTCGCGGGCGTCGTGGCGGGTGCCTTGGCGGCCGCCTTCTTCGCCGCCGGCGCGGCGGCGGCCTTCTTGGCGGCGAAGCCGCCGGCCGTCTTGCGCGGCGGGAACTTGGATTCGCGCGGCTCGAATTCGAAGGTGACCTTGCCCTCGTCCTTGTTCCAGACCAGGAAGGCCTTGAAGCTGCGCCGCGTGCGCATGCTGACGAACTTGTCCAGCAGGTCGGTCCGGCCCTCGGCCAGCAGCTTGCGCACCTGGGCCTCGTCCACCGGCTGCTGCAGGATCACCTTGCCGGTCTTGAAGTCGCAGCTGGGCACGGCCTGCGCGGGCGTGGGCACCGCGTGCTCGCAGACGTAGTTGCTGCCGAACTCGAACACGCCGGCGCCGCATTTGGGGCAGGGCCCCAGGCGCGGCTGGCCCGAGAAGTCGACGATCTCGCCGGTCTCGGCCGGGTCCTTGTCGTCGTCGCCGAAGTCGAACTCCAGCTTCCAGTTCTTCTCGTCCTCGGCGTAGACCAGCCGGATCTCGGCCACGAACGGCCAGCCGGCCTTGGAGCGGAAGCCCTCCAGCGGGCCGATGTGCTTGTCGCGCACCAGGGCCTCGGCCTCGGCGATCTCGAAGGTGCGCCCGGCCGGCGACTTGGTGAACGAGAAGCCGCAGGCGTCCTGGCCCGCGCCCTTCGGGCCGGCGCAGGCGTAGCGCCGGTAGTTCTCCTTGACCACGCCGCCGCAGTTCGGGCAGGGCGCGGCCAGCGTCGCGTAGTCGCCCGGCACGGTGTCGCGGTCGTACTCCTTGGCCTTCTTGACGATGTGCTCGGTCATGCGCGCGATCTCGCGCATGAAGGCCTCGCGGCTGAGCGCGCCCTTTTCCATCTGCGCGAGCTTGTGCTCCCATTCGCCGGTCAGCTCGGCCTTGGACAGCTCCTCCACGCCCAGGCCGCGCAGCAGCGTCATCAGCTGGAAGGCCTTGGCCGTGGGGATCAGCTCGCGGCCCTCGCGCAGCATGTATTTCTCGGTCAGCAGGCCTTCGATGATGGCCGCGCGCGTGGCCGGCGTGCCGAGGCCCTTTTCCTGCATGGCCTCGCGCAGCTCGTCGTCGTCCACCAGCTTGCCGGCGCCTTCCATCGCGCCGAGCAGCGTGGCTTCGGAATAGCGCGCCGGCGGCCGCGTCTTCAGGCCCCGGGCCTCGGCCGATTCGGTCCGCACCTGCTCGCCGGGCCGGACCGGCACCAGGCGCTTGCCGTCCTTGTCGCCGTCCTCGCCCTCGGCCTCCTTGCCGTAGATGGCCATCCAGCCGGGCTTGACCAGCACCTTGCCGTCGGAGCGGAAGCTGTGCCGGCCCGCCGGCGTCTCGACCGTGCTGATGCGCGTGGTCACCTGGAACTCCGCGCTCGGGAAGAACACCGCCAGGAAGCGCCGCACCACGAAGTCGTACAGCCGCTGCTCGGCGTCCGACAGGCCGCTGGGTGCCTGCAGCGTCGGGATGATCGCGAAGTGGTCCGACACCTTGGCGTTGTCGAACACGCGCTTGGTCGGCTTGACGTAGTGCTGGTCGATCGCCTGCCGCGCGAACGGCGCCAGGTGCGCCATGCCGCTGCCGGCCAGCATCTTCATCGTGTCGTGGACCACCGGCAGGTAGTCCTCGGGCAGCGCGCGCGAGTCGGTCCGCGGGTAGGTCAGCGCCTTGTGGCGCTCGTACAGCGACTGCGCCAGCGCCAGCGTGGTCTTGGCGGAGAAGCCGAAGCGGCTGTTGGCCTCGCGCTGCAGCGAGGTCAGGTCGAACAGCAGGCCGCTGGCCTGGGTGGTGGGCTTGCTCTCCTCGGTCACGCTGGCCGGCCGGCCGCGCACGGCCTCGGCGATGGCCTGGGCCGCGGCCGCGTTCCACAGGCGGTCGGCGCGCTGCTCGGGATCCGGCTCGCCGCTGGGCAGCGGCGGCGCGCCGGCCTTCTTCCAGGCCGGGTCGAACCACTTGCCGGGGTACTGGCCGGCCTCGGCCTGGAAGACGGCGTGGACCTCCCAGTAGTCGCGGCTGACGAACTTGCGGATCTGCTCCTCGCGCTCGACCACGATGGACAGCGTGGGCGTCTGCACCCGGCCCACGGTGGTCAGGAAGAAGCCGCCGTCGCGCGAGTTGAAGGCCGTCATCGCGCGCGTGCCGTTGATGCCGACCAGCCAGTCGGCCTCCGAGCGCGAGCGCGCGGCGTCGGCCAGGCCCTGCATCTGGGCGTCGCTGCGCAGCCGGTCGAAGCCCTCGCGGATGGCCTGCGGCGTCATCGACTGCAGCCACAGCCGCCGGACCGGCTTGCCCAGCCCCTTGCCGTCGGCCTTGGCGCCGCCGGCGTATTGCTCGATCAGGCGGAAGATCAGCTCGCCCTCGCGCCCGGCGTCGCAGGCGTTCACGAGCGCCGTCACATCCTTGCGCCGGGCCTGCTTGACGACGGCGTTCAGGCGCGACTTGGTCTTGTCCACGGGCTTGAGGTCGAAGTGCGGCGGGATCACCGGCAGGTGCGCGAAGCTCCACTTGCCGCGCTTGACGTCGTACTGCTCGGGCGCCTGGATCTCCACCAGGTGGCCGACCGCGCTGGTCACCACGTAGCGCTCGTTCTCGAAAAAGTCCTCGTGCTTGTCGAACTTGCCCGCCACCGGCGTCAGCGCGCGGACGATGTCCTGCGCGACAGACGGCTTCTCGGCGATCACCAAGGTCTTGCTCATAGGGAAAGGGTCGTGGTTCTTTCAAAGGTTCCGGCGGGCGGGGCCGCTGTGGCCGCTCCTACAATCCGGGCCCTCGCGCGCATGCGCGCAGGTGCTTTTTCTAAACTAACAGAGTTTCGCAGTGCCTCCAAAATCCGCGCGCCGCATCCAGGTCCGACGCTCCGGCGTGCACGGCAAGGGCGTGTTCGCCGTGCAGGACATCGCCGAGGGCGAGACCATCATCGAGTACGTCGGCGAGATCATCAGCTGGCAGGAGGCGCAGGACCGCCACCCGCACGATCCCGACAACCCGAACCACACCTTCTACTTCCACATCGACGCCGACCGCGTGATCGACGGCAAGTTCGGCGGCAACTCCGCGCGCTGGATCAACCACGCCTGCGAGCCCAACTGCATCGCCGACGAGGAGGGCGGCCGCATCTTCATCCGGGCGCTGCGCGACATCCATGCCGGCGAGGAGCTGAACTACGACTACGGCCTGGTCGTCGACGAGCGGTACACGAAGAAGCTCAAGGCCGAGTACCCGTGCTGGTGCGGCACCCCGGGCTGCCGCGGCACGCTGCTGTCTCCCAAGCGCCGCAGCAGGAAGGCTTGAAATGAAGCACCCCCGGTCTGCGCGCTGCGCGCTGCGCCAACCCCCTCGAGCGGGCGGCGGGCCGCGGCTCCGAGCCTGCCTACGCCGGCCTGGGCGGCCCGGCGAGGCGGCCCCCCCGGCGCAGCTGCGGCCTGCGAGGCAGGCCTGCGGTCCGGTCAGGCCGGCCCGCGGCGTCCACTGGCATGGCCTGCTCCGCGGCCGTGCGAACCCGCGGCCTGCGGACCGGTTCCATGCCCTGCGGGCGGCGCGCCGGCACCATGGAGAGCCGGGATGACGCTGCGCTGGCCGGCCGAGCAGATCTGGGAGGACGTGGCGCCGCTGCTGCCCGGCTTCACGGTGGAGGTGCTGCCGGAGATCGATTCGAGCAACAGCGAGCTGCTGCGCCGCATCCGCGCCGGCCGGCCCGAGCCCACGCTGCTGGTGGCCGAGCGCCAGAGCGCCGGCCGCGGCCGCATGGGCCGGCCCTGGCAGGGCGAGCCAGGCGCCTCGCTGGCGATGTCGCTGGCGCTGCCGCTGGCGCCGGCGGACTGGTCCGGGCTGTCGCTGGCGGTGGGCGTGGCCGTGGCCGGCAGCCTGCATCCCGACCTGCGGCTCAAGTGGCCGAACGACCTGTGGCTGGGCGGCCGCAAGCTCGGCGGCATCCTGATCGAGACGGCCGCCGCCGGCGGTGCGCGCCACGCCATCGTCGGCATCGGCCTGAACATCGCGCCGCGCGCGGGCGAGGGCCTGTCCACGGCGCCGGCCGCGCTGGCCGAGCTGCGGCCGGACTGGGACGCGCCGCGCGCGCTGGGCGCCGTCGCGCCGGCGCTGGTGCGGGCCGTGCTGCGCTTCGAGGCCGCGGGCTTCGCGCCGTTCCACGCGGCCTTCGAGGCGCTGGACCTGCTGCGCGGCCGGCCGCTGCGCCTGTCCGACGGCACCGAGGGCCGCGGCGACGGCGTGCAGCCCAACGGCGCGCTGCGCGTGCAGACCGCGGACGGGCTGCGCTGCATCGACAGCGACGAAGTCAGCGTGCGGCCCACGGGCGCCTGAAGGCGTGGACGAACCGCTCACGCGCACGCGAGGCCCGATGACCACCTGCTTCCCGCACCACCGACGCGCTTCGGGCCTCGCCTTGCGGGCCGGGGCATGCCGGGCCGCACGCGGGCGTTGCAATCCTTGCCCTGGCACCCGCCAGGGCGGCGGCCCGCGGTCCGCCACGCCCCGCCGTGGCCGCGACCGGTCCATCCACACGTTCTGAGCCATGCTGGCCCGCAACGCCGCCCTGCTGCTGCTGGTCGCCAACGGCGCCTATTTCGCCTGGTCGCAGGGCTACCTGGCGCCGGTCGGCCTGGGGCCGGATACGGGGCGCGAGCCGCAGCGCCTGGAGCAGCAGATCCGGCCCGAGGCGCTGCGCGTGGCGCCGGCCGGGTCCGTTGCTGCTGCCCCGCCGGCCCCGGCCGCCTGCTGGCAGGCCGGCCCCTTCGATGCCGCGCGGGCCGAGGCGCTGCGCGCGGCGCTGCAGGCCGCCGGCGTGCCGGCCACGGCCTGGACGATGGAGGCCGCCGGGCCGCCGGCGCGCTGGATCGTCTACCTGGGCCGCTACGCCGACGCGGAGGCGCTGGAGAAGCAGCGCGCCGAGTTGCGCGCGCTGCGCGTGGACACGGCGCCGGTCGCGCAGCCGGCGCTGGCGCCGGGCCTGTCGCTGGGCGTGTTCTCCACGCAGGCGGCGGCCCAGCAGCACCTGGCGCAGCTCGGCGAACGCGGCGTGCGCACCGCGCGCGTGGTGGCCGAGCCGCGCGCGGACGGCCCCGTGCTGCTGCGCCTGCCCGCCGCCGACGCCGCGCTGCGCGAACGCGTGCAGGCCCTGGCCGCCCGCCCGCTGAACCCCTGCTGAAACCGCCAACAGGAAAGGCATCGCCCATGACCGCCACGCTGCAGCTCTACTACGCCCCCGGCGCCTGCTCCTTCGTGCCGCACACGCTGCTGGAGGCCGCCGGCGCCGCCTACGAGCCGCGCATGGTCAAGCTGCACAAGCGCGAGAACGAGGAGCCGCCCTTCCTGGCCGTGAACCCGCGCGGCCAGGTGCCGGTGCTGGTGCACGGCAGCGAGGTCATCACCCAGGTGCCGGCCATCGTGTACTACCTGGATGCGCTGTTCCCCGAACAGCGGTTCCTGCCGCGCGAGGTGCTGGCGCGCACGCGCGCGCTGGAGCTGCTGGCCTGGATGAACAACACCGTGCACCCGATCTTCACGCACGTGTTCAGGCCTTACCTGTACAGCGACGACGCCGGCGTGCAGGAGCAGCTGCGCCGCTTCAACGCCGTGCGCTACCGCGCGCTGCTGGAGGAGCTGCAGGCCGCCGTGATCGCCGGCGGTGCGGCCGGCGGCGGCTGGCTGGGCGGGGCGGCCTTCGGCCCGCTGGACGCCTACGCGCTGACGCTGACGCGCTGGGGCTCGATCGCCGGCATCGACCCGGAGGGCTTCGCCGCGCTGTGGCCGTACGTGCAGCGCGTGGCCGCCGTGCCGGCCGTGGCCCGCGCGATCGAGCGCGAGCGGCTCAAGCTGAATCTCTACGCGCCGCCGGCCTGAGGTCATCGCGCGGCGGCGGGCGCCGCGGCGCCGCGACCTCGGCGTGGACCACCTGCGAGACCAGCCGGTACCGCCCCTGCACGCACCACAGCGGCGCGGCGCCGGGCCAGGCCGGCAGGGTGGGCAGGGCGGCCGGGTCGAACAGGTCGGCCAGGCAGACGTACTCGTCACCCGGCGGCGCCGCATCGGCGTTGCGCAGCGCCTGCGGCCCGGCCTCGGCGACGCGCTGCACGCGCACGCGGCACACGCCATCGGCGGCCAGCAGCCGGCGGCAGAAGGCGGCCCAGCCGTCCGCGTCCGGCGCGGCACCGGGCGCCCAGACCAGCCGGCCGACCGCCAGCGCCGCACCCACGCCCGCGCCCTCCCGGGCCACCACCGGTCCCGGCTTGCGCACGAAGTCGCGCAGCGCCGGCCGCATCGAGGCACTCCAGGGCGTGGGGGCATCGACCAGCGCGCGGTACGCGGCGCTGTCCAGGCAGGCCAGGTCCCGCAGTTCGTACAGCGTGAAGTACTCGGCCGGCGCCGGCCCGTCGGCCCGGTAGCGCGTGCCCGCCACGAAGCCCGGCACCCACACGCGCTCGGGCACGTGCTCCAGCTGGTGCCAGCGCTCGTACTCGGCCCGGCGCCCGGGCGCGACCCCGTTCCACAGCGACAGCAGGGCAGCGGCGCGCATGTTCAATCCAGCCGGATGTGCTGCTTGGCGATGATGTCCCGGTACAGCGCCGTGTCGGCGGCCATGCGCTGGCGCAGCGCCGCCGGGCTCGGGTCCTGCACCTTCCAGCCCTGGGCGAACAGCTTGTCGCGCACCTCGGGCTGCTGCAGGATCTTCGCCAGCGTGGCGCTCAGGCGGGCCTGGTGGGCCGCGGGCATCGCCGCCGGCGCCATGACGGCGTTCCAGACCTCGATGCGCACGCCTTCGACGCCGACCTCGGGCAGCGCCGCGATGTCGGGCGCCAGCGCGCTGCGCTCGGGCGTGGTCACGGCCACGGCCTTGAGCTTGCCGGCCTGCAGCAGCGGCAGCACCGTGGACACCGGCAGCAGCGTGGTCTGCAGCTGCCCGCCCAGCAGGGCGTTGATGATCGGCGGCCCGCCGGCGAACGGCACGTGCAGCGCGGCGATGCCGGTGGCCTGCTTGATCAGCTCCATGCCCAGGTGCCCGCCCGAGCCGGGGCCGGTGGAGCCGTAGGCGGTCTTGTCGCCCTGCGCGCGCAGCGACTCGACGAAGGCCTTGCCGGAGCCCGGCACCAGCGCCGCCGGGGCGACCCAGGCCAGCGGCGCGCTGCCGATCAGCGCGAGCGGCGCGAAGTCGCGTGCCGGGTCGTACGGCAGCCGGGCGTACAGGAAGGGCGAGCTGGTCAGCGGGCCGTTGCCGACCACGCCGATGGTGTGGCCGTCCGTGGCCTTGGCGATCTGGTCGGCGCCGATGTTGCCGCTGGCGCCGGGCCGGTTCTCCACGACCACCGGCTGGCCCAGCGCCTGCGCCAGCGGCGTGGCCAGCAGCCGGGCCTGCATGTCCGGCGAGGAGCCGGCCGGGTAGCCGACGATCATGCGCAATGGGCGGCCGGGCCAGCCGTCGCCCTGCGCGGCAGCCGCCAGCGGCAGCGCGGCCAAGGCGGCGAGCAGCGCACGGCGGCGCGGGAATCGGAATGCGGGCATGGGATGTCTCCGTGGGATGGGGGATGCGGACAGGGGGATTCAGGGCGCGGGCTGCACGACGACCTTGGTCGCCTGCCGGCCGCGCGCCAGCGCGAAGGCCTCGGCCGCGCGCGCCAGCGGCAGCCGGTGCGTGACCATGTGGCGCAGCTCAGCCGCGTGCGTGCGCATGAAGGCGACGACGCCGGGCCAGTCGGCCTCGGGCGCGCGGTACGAGCCGCGCAGCTGCTGGTGGTTGCGCACCAGCGCGACCAGGTCGATCGGCACCGGCGCGGCGTGGATGCCGGTGATGACCAGCACGCCGTGCGCCTTCAGCGCCTGCAGCGCCGGCGCCACCACGGCGGCGGCGCCGGTGGCCTCGATGACGACGTCGAAGCGACCGTCCGCCAGGTACGGCGCCAGCCCTTCGGCAATGCCGCCGGTCTCGGCGAAGTCGACCAGGTCCTCGAAGCCCATGCGGCGCAGCACGGCCAGCCGGGCGGCGTCGCCATGGCCGGCCACCACCACCTGGCGCGCGCCGGCGGCGCGGGCGAACAGCGCGATGCCCTGGCCGATGTTGCCGGGCCCCAGCACCAGCACGCGGTCGCCGGCCTGCACGCCGCCGACGCGCACGGCCTCGTGGCTCACGGTCAGCGGCTCGGCCAGCGCGGCGACCTCGGCCGGCACGCCGTCCGGGATCGGCACGCAGTTGCGCGCCGGCACCAGGCAGCGCGGCGCGAACGCGCCGTCGCGCAGCACGCCGATGCCGCGCCGCGTGCCGCAGGCGTCGTGGTGGCCGGCACGGCAGGCGGCGCAGGTGCCGCAGGTGGCGGACGGGCGCACCGTGACCAGCTGGCCCGGCGCCAGCCCCTCGACGCCCGGGCCGAGCGCGGCCACGGTGCCGCTGAACTCGTGGCCGATCGTGACCGGCAGGTGCGGCGCCATGAAGTGGTAGCCGGCCGTCCATGCGTCGATGTGCAGGTCGGTGCCGCAGACGCCGGCGGCCTGCACGGCGATCAGGGCCTCGCCCGGTCCGGGGGCCGGCGGGGCGTCCACTTCGATGAGTTCGAGCCCGTGGTCCGGGCGGGTCTTGCGCAGGGCTTGCATGCGGTCTCCTTGGGAACGGCAGGCAGTGTCGGCCGCGGCAACCCATACGTCAAAGACTGGTTTCGTCTACGTGCCATATGCCAAAGATCAATATGATCGGGCCATGGAACTGCGTCACCTGCGCTACTTCGTGACCGTCGCCCGGCTCGGCAGCATGAGCCGCGCGGCGCAGAAGCTGTTCATCGCGCAGCCGCCGCTGTCGGCCCAGATCCGCCAGCTGGAGGAGGAGGTCGGCGCCACGCTGTTCGTCCGGCTGCCGCGCGGCGTGCGGCTGACGCCGGCCGGCCAGTCCTTCCTGGAGGACGCCACGGCCATCCTGGCGCGTGCCGAGCAGGCGGCCGTGCGCGCCCGCGAGTGCCAGGCCGGCCAGCGCGCCACGCTGCGGCTGGGCCTGGTGCCCTCGGCCACGCACACGCTGCTGCCGGGGCTGCTGCAGAGCCTCGGCGCGCAGCAGGGCGCTGCCGTGACGGTCGAGGCGCGCGAGATGATCTCGGCGCGCCAGATCCGGGCGCTGCGCAACGACGAGCTGGACCTGTGCTTCGCGCGGCCCGGCGGCGAGGGCGCGCCCTGGCCCGAGCTGCTGTGCGGCATCGACGACCCCTACTGCCTGGCGCTGCCGGCCGGCCACGCGCTGGCGGACGGCAGCGCGCCGCTGCCGCTGGCCGCGGCGGCGCGGGAGAGCTTCGTCGGTTTCTCGCGCTACCAGGAGGCGGACTTCTTCGACCTCACCGCCGCGCTGTGCGCGCAGGCCGGCTTCGCCCCGCGCATCCGCAACGAGGCCGGCCAGTTCGTCAACGTGCTGGAGATGGTGGCCTGCGGGCTGGGCCTGGCCATCGTGCCCTGGACCATCGCGGCGCAGCCGCTGGCCGAGGGACTGGCACGGCGGCTGCGCTTCCGCGCGCTGCAGGCCGTGCGCCAACACAGCCGGCTGGTGATCCTGCGCGGCGAGCGGCTGCGTGGCGAGCCCTGGTTCGACGCAGCCTGTGCGCTGGCCCAGGCGCAGCTGGAGGCGCTCGGCCGGCGCATCCGGCCGTTCCACGCGGCGGCTACGCCGGCGGGGAAGAGGAAGGCCGCGCGAAGCGCACCGTGAAGCGCGTGCCCGGCGGCTGCCGGCCCGGGTGCGCGTCCTCGAGCACGACCTCGGCCCGGTGCTGGCCGGCGATCTCGCGCACGATGGGCAGGCCCAGGCCGGAACCGTCGGTGTCGGTGCCCAGCGCGCGGTAGAACGGCTGGAACACCAGTTCGCGCTCGGCCGCGGGGATGCCGGGGCCGGAGTCCTCCACCTGCAGCCGCAGCGGTGCGCCGGCGCCGGCCGCCAGCACGCGCGCCGTGACCACGCCGGGCCGCGCGGGCGTGGAGGGCGTGTAGGCGATGGCGTTGTCGAGCAGGTTGCGCACCAGTTCCTTCAGCAGCGTGGCATTGCCTTCCAGCTGCACGCCGGGCGTGCCGGGGGCGGCGCCGTCGTAGCCCAGGTCCAGCGCCTGGTCCATCGCGCGCGGCAGCGCCTCCTGCACCGCGTCCATGACCAGCCGCGCCAGGTCACAGGGCTGGCGCGCGATCGGCACGCCGGCGCTCTCGGCGCGCGCCAGCGCCAGCAGCTGGTTGACCGTGTGCGTGGCGCGCATGCTGGAGCGGCGGATCTGCAGCAGCGACTGCTTCAGCTCGTCGGCGTTGGCGCCCTCGCGCTGGGCCAGGTCGGCCTGCATGCGCAGGCCGGCCAGCGGCGTCTTGAGCTGGTGCGCCGCGTCGGCCAGGAAGCGCTTCTGCGTGGCGATGGAGTCCTTCAGCCGCGTCAGCAGGTCGTTGACCGAGGACACCAGCGGCGCCACCTCCAGCGGCACGGCGCGCTCGTCCAGCGGCGACAGGTCGTCGGGCTTGCGCGCGCGGATGCGCTCCTCCAGCTGCGACAGCGGCTTGATGCCGCGCACCAGCGCCAGCCAGACCAGCAGCACCGCCAGCGGCAGGATCACGAACTGCGGCAGCATCACGCCCTTGATGATCTCGGCCGCCAGCACCGAGCGTTTCTCGCGCGTCTCGGCCACCTGCACCAGCGCCGCCCGGCCGCCGTCCAGCGCGACCCAGGCATGGGCCACGCGCACGTCCTGGCCGCGCAGCTCGGCGTCGCGCAGCCGCACCTCGCCGGGCGGCGCGGCGTCGCCGGCCGGCGCCGGCAGCTCGCGCTCGCCGGCCAGCAGCTCGCCCCCGGGGCCCAGCACCTGGTAGACGACCTGGTCGGCCTCGTCGGCGCGCAGCAGTTCGTGCGCCGGCTGCGGCAGGCTGAACTGCACGCGCCCGTCCGGCCCCTGGTCGACCAGCTGCGCGAGCGCGCGCACGTCGTGCTCCAGCGCGCGGTCGAACGGGTTGCCGGCGATGCCCTGCGCGACCAGCCAGGTCAGCGCCAGGCTCACCGGCCACAGCAGCAGCAGCGGCGTCAGCATCCAGTCCAGGATCTCGCCGAACAGCGACCGCTGCTCGCTGCGGAACAGCTTCACGCGCTGATTTTCTCGAGGCAGTAGCCCAGGCCGCGCACGGTGGCGATGCGGATCGGCCCTTTCTCGATCTTCTTGCGCAGGCGGTGGATGTAGACCTCGATCGCGTTGGTCGAGACTTCCTCGCCCCATTCGCACAGGCGCTCGACCAGCTGGTCCTTGCTGACCAGCCGCCCGGCGCGCTGCAGCAGGACTTCGAGCAGGCCGAGCTCGCGCGCCGAGAGCTCGACCATCCGGCCGTCGATGGTCGCGACGCGGCCGGCCTGGTCGTATTCCAGCGGGCCGTGGCGGATCACGCTGCTGGTGGCGCCGGTGCCGCGCCGCGTCAGCGCGCGCACGCGGGCCTCGAGCTCCTGCAGCGAGAACGGCTTGGCCATGTAGTCGTCGGCGCCGTAGTCCAGGCCCTTGACGCGCTCCTCCACGCTGTCGGCCGCCGTCAGGATCAGCACCGGCAGCGCCGAGCCGCGGCTGCGCAGGGCCTTGAGCACCTCCAGCCCATGCAGGCGCGGCAGGCCCAGGTCCAGGATCAGCAGGTCGAACTGGTCGCTGGTGCGCAGCGCGGCATCGGCCTCGGTGCCGCTGGCCACGTGGTCCACCGCGGCGCCGGAGCTGCGCAGCGCGCGCAGCAGGCCGTCGGCCAGCACCTGGTCGTCCTCGGCAATCAGGATGCGCATGGGGTCTCCCGGGGGTTGGACGCGAAGGGAGAAATTCTAGGAGGGCCGCCGGTCCGGCGCCGTGGCCGCCGCGCGCGGTCCGCGGATGTGCGAACCTGTCGGGCCACGCAACACATCCAGAAGGAGGATTCGAAATGATCGTGGAAGTCGCAGATTTCCGGGTGAGCCCGGACCAGCATGCAGTGTTCGGCGAGGTGCTGACGCGCGGCATGGCAACGGTGCTGTCCAAGGCCAAGGGCTACCGCGCCCACCGCATCCTCGGCTGCATCGAGACGCCGGGCCGCTACCTGCTGACGATCGAGTGGGAGACCCTGGAAGACCATACCGAGGGCTTCCGCCACTCGCCGGCGTTCGGCGAGTGGCGGGCCATCATCGGCCCGTACTTCGTGCAGCCGCCGCAAGTGGAGCACTTCCGCGTGGTGGACGCTCAGGATCCCGCGTAGGCCTCCAGCCCGAGCGCGACCACGGTCGCGACCTCGGCCCCCACGGCCTCGCGGAACTCGGCCTCGGCCTGCGCGATCGCGCTGCGGAAAGCCTGCTGCCAGGCCAACCCGTCCGGCGTGAAGCGCACGATGCGGGCACGCGCGTCGTGCGGATCGGGCACGCGCGTGACCAGGCCCCAGGCCTCGCACTGCGCCACCAGGTCGCCCATGGCCTGCTTGCTGATGCCGGCCCGCTCGGCCAGCACGCCGGGCCGCGTGCCAGCCACGTCCAGGTGCCGGGTGATGTGCACGTGCGCGGCCGTCACCTGCGCGCGCGCCGCCAGGTTCGACAGGGCTAGCGGCACCTGCACGTCGTGCGCCATCAGCGCCAGCACCCGCGCGTCAAAGCGGCGCAGCGCATCGCCCATCAACCGGCCGAGATGGGTGGTGCGCCAGGCGTCGTCCGGGGCCACGGTGTGCATCGTCACATCGTAAGGCAAACTGACCAAAAATCTTCTGTTTTCAAATCAATGCCTGCACTACACTACTGTTCAAGTATCCAGACGGTGTAGATATACAGCCCGGATGCGTTGTGCAAGTCATTGATTCCCAGGAGATTTTTCATGGACGCACCGGTGAAGAACAGTCCCGCGCAAGCCGAGAAGGCCAAGGCCCTGCAGGCGGCCCTGGCCCAGATCGAGAAGCAGTTCGGCAAGGGCACCATCATGCGGCTGGGCGAAGGCGAGGCGATCGAGGACATCCAGGTCGTCTCCACCGGCTCGCTGGGCCTGGACATCGCGCTGGGCGTCGGCGGCCTGCCGCGCGGCCGCGTGATCGAGATCTACGGCCCCGAATCGTCGGGCAAGACCACGCTGACGCTGCAGGTCATCGCCGAGATGCAGAAGCAGGGCGGCACCTGCGCCTTCGTCGATGCCGAGCACGCGCTGGACGTGCAGTACGCCAGCAAGCTCGGCGTGAACCTGCCCGACCTGCTGATCAGCCAGCCCGACACCGGCGAGCAGGCGCTGGAGATCGTGGATTCGCTGGTGCGCTCGGGCGCGGTGGACCTGATCGTGATCGACTCGGTCGCCGCGCTGACGCCCAAGGCCGAGCTCGAGGGCGAGATGGGCGATTCCCTGCCCGGCCTGCAGGCGCGGCTGATGAGCCAGGCGCTGCGCAAGCTCACGGCCACGATCAAGAAGACCAACTGCATGGTCATCTTCATCAACCAGATCCGCATGAAGATCGGCGTGATGTTCGGCAGCCCCGAGACCACGACCGGCGGCAACGCGCTGAAGTTCTACGCCTCGGTGCGCATCGACATCCGCCGCACCGGCACCATCAAGAAGGGCGAGAACGCGATCGGCAACGAGACCAAGGTCAAGGTGGTCAAGAACAAGGTCTCGCCGCCGTTCAAGACGGCCGAGTTCGACATCCTGTTCGGCGAGGGCATCAGCCGCGAGGGCGAGATCATCGACATGGGCGTGGAGGCGCGCATCGTCGACAAGTCCGGCGCCTGGTACGCCTACAACGGCGAGAAGATCGGCCAGGGCCGCGACAACGCGCGCGAGTTCCTGCGCGAGAACCCCGACCTGGCGCGCGAGATCGAGAACAAGGTGCGCGAGAACCTGGGCATCGCGCTGCTGCCGCCGGCCGCCGCCGCGGCTGCCGCGGGCGAGTGAACGCCGCCCGGCCGCTCCGCAGACGCCCGCAGCGCGCGGCGTGGAGGATCGTCCGATGAACGCACCGCGTGCAGCGCCCTCGCTGAAGGGCCGGGCGCTGCGCCTGCTGGCCCGGCGCGAGCACTCGCGGCCCGAGCTGGAGCGCAGGCTGGCGCCGCACGCCGAATCGCCCGAGGCACTGGCCGGCGCGCTGGACGAACTGCAGGCCAGGGGCTTCATCAGCGAGGCGCGCGTGGTCGATGCCGTGCTGCACCAGCGCGCCGCGCAATACGGCGCGCTGCGGCTGCGCCAGGAACTGCAGCACAAGGGCGTGGCGCCCGACGCCATCGCCGCCGCCGTGGCCGGCCTGGCCGGCAGCGAGTTCGAGCGTGCGCTGGCGCTGTGGCGCCGCCGCTTCCGGCCCGCCGCCGACACACGCGAACGCGCACGGCAGGGCCGCTTCCTGCTGGCGCGGGGGTTTTCAGCCGAGGTGGTAGGCAGGGTGCTGAAGGCCGGCGGGCAAGAGGAGCGGGGTGGATGAAGGGAAGTGCACGGGCGGCACAAACCGGCGCCGCCGGCTGCTGACACGCCCGGGCGCAGCCGCTCATGGCGGCGCTGACAATACGGCGCCATGCCTGTTTCCCCCGCGCCGGCGCTGCGCGCATTGACCTTCGCCTTCGGCCTGAGCCAGTTCTTCCGCAGCTGCCTGGCCGTGATCGCCCCCGAGCTGCAGCGCGACCTGCAGCTGTCCGCGGCCGGTTTCGGCCTGCTGTCGTCCTGCTTCTTCCTGGCCTTCGCGGTCGCGCAGATCCCGGTCGGCATCGCGTTCGACCGCTTCGGCGTGGGCCGGCCCACGCGCTGGCTGCTGGCGGTCGGCGTGGCGTCCGCGGCGCTGTTCGTGCTGGCGCCCGGCGGGCCGGCAGCGATGCTGGCGCAGGCCGGCCTGGGCCTGGCCTGCGCGCCGGTGTTCATGGGATTGATGCACTACGCCTCGGTGCAGCTGCCGAGCGCGCGCTACGTGGCCTTCATCGGCCGCGCGAACGCGATCGGCATGCTGGGCGGGCTGTGCGCCACGCTGCCGCTGGGCTGGCTGACCCAGCAGCTGGGCTGGCGGCCGGCGCTGGCGCTGGCGGGCCTGTGCCTGCTGGCGGCCTGCGCGGCGGTCTGGCGCACCGTGCACGACCAGGGCGACCACGACGCGCAGCGCGAGGCGCCGCTGGCCATGGTGGGTTCCAGCCTGGCGCTGCTGGGCCGGCCGGTGCTGTGGACGCTGATCCCGGTCTGCGTGGCCATGGCCGCCGGCACCAGCTTCCGCAACGCCTGGGGCGGCCCCTACCTGGTCGATCTGTTCGGCCTGCAGACGCAGGCCCGCGGCCTGGCGCTGTCCACGCTCACGCTGGCCTGCTTCGGCACCGCGCTGCTGCTGCCGCAATTGGTGGCGCGCCACGGGCTGCGCGCGACGGTGCTGGGGTGGACGGCGATGTCCGCCGCCGCCGGCGCGGCGCTGGCCGGCTGGCCCGGCGGCGGCGCGGTGCTGGCGCACCTGGCCTTCATGGCGCTGCTGGTCACCGTGGGCATGCTGCATCCGCTGGTGATGGCGCACGGCCGCGAGCTGCTGCCGCCGGCGCTGCGCGGGCGCGGCCTGGGCGTGCTGAACAGCTTCGTGTTCCTCGGCTCCTCCCTGACGGCCTGGGCCTTCGGCCAGATCGCCGACCTGGGCCGGCGCAGCGGCTGGCCGCTGGAATCGGCCTGGTCGGCCATCTTCGGCTGCGCGGCGCTGCTGGTGCTGCTGGGGGCGCTGGCCTACATGCTGAGTCCGCGCCTGGCGCCACGCTAGCGCCCGGCGGTTTGTTGCGCGGCATCAACGCGCCTGCCGGACCGGCCGCCTACGCTGGCGGCTGTTTCGCACAGGAGACGCAGATGCCCCGACTCGAATGGTCCGACCGCCTGGCGCTGGGCCTGGACGCGATGGACGAGACCCACCAGGAATTCGTGGAGTTGCTGGCTGCGGTGGAGGCCGCCGACGATGCCGCGCTGTTGCCGGCCTGGCAGGCGCTGGTCGCGCACACGCAGGAGCATTTCGACCGCGAGGACGCCTGGATGCGCGCGACCGGCTTCGCGCCGAACAACTGCCACAGCATGCAGCACGCCGTGGTGCTGCAGGTGATGCGCGAGGGCCTGCTGGCCCGGGCGGAAGACCGGCTCGCCGCGGTGCGCCACATGGCGCAGGAGCTGGCGCCCTGGTTCGTGCAGCACGCGCAGACCATGGACGCGGCGCTGGCGCTGCACCTGCGCAGCGTGGATTTCGATCCGGCCTGCGGGACGGTGCGCCTGCCGCAGGCGCTGCCGGCCGCACCGGTGACCGGCTGCGGCTCGGCCGCCTGCTCGCCGGCCTGAATCCGAACCCGGCTCAGAGCCCCAGCATCAGCCGCAGGTTCTGCACCGCCGCGCCGCTGGCGCCCTTGCCCAGGTTGTCCAGCCGGGCGATGACGACGGCCTGACGCACTTTCTCGTTGGAGAACACGCGGATCTCCAGCCGGTTCGTGTCGTTCAGCGCCAGCGCGTCGAGCCGGCCGTTCTCGGTCGGCGGCAGCACCTGCACGAACTGCTCGGGCGTGTTGCTCTTCGCGTAGTGCGCGGCCAGCGCGTCGTGCAGGTCGGCCGCACGCGGCTGGCCGGGCAGCGCGTCCAGGTGCAGCGGCAGCTGCACCAGCATGCCCTGGCGGAAGTTGCCCACCGAGGGGATGAACAGCGGGCGCCGCGTCAGCCCGCCGTAGCGCATGATCTCCGGGATGTGCTTGTGCTCCAGGCCCAGCCCATAGGCTTCGAACAAGGGCGCCGCACCCGCCTCGTAGGCCTCGACCATGGCGCGGCCGCCACCGGAATAACCGCTGACCGACGGCAGCGCGACCGGGAAGTCGGCCGGCACCAGGCCCGCGTCGACCAGCGGGCGCAGGATGGCGATGGCGCCGGTGGCATAGCAGCCCGGATTGGCCACGCGCTCGGCCCCGGCCACTGCTTGCGCATGGCCCGGCACGAGTTCCGGCAGGCCGAAGGTCCAGGCCGGGTTCACGCGGTGCGCGGTGGAGGCGTCGATGATCTTCGGCTTGCGGCCGGCCAGCTGGTCGATCAGCGCCACGGACGCGATGGCCGCATCGTCGTGCAGGCAGAGCACGACCAGGTCGACATCGGCCATCAACTCGCGCTTGGCGCTCTCATCCTTGCGCCGCTCGGGCGCGATGCTGACGAGTTCGACCTGCGGCATGGCCTGCAGACGCTCGCGGATCTGCAGTCCGGTGGTGCCGGCTTCGCCGTCGATGAAGACCTTGGCCATGGTGAAATGTTCCCCCGTCGTGGCGCACTGCGATGGTGCAATGCACCATGATACAGTTGCTGGCTGTCCGCAGTCTGGTTGTCAAGCATCCGTCGCTCGTGGGCAACAGCAGAACACACGGTTTTCACCTCTCCGTCCCAACCTTCTTCCGAGAGAGTCCCTCATGAAGATTCACGAGTACCAGGGCAAGGAAATCCTTGCCAAGTTTGGCGTGCCGGTGCCGCGCGGCATCCCGGCATTCACGGTGCAGGAGGCGGTCGAGGCCGCCCAGAAGCTGGGCGGCCCGGTCTGGGTGGTGAAGGCGCAGATCCACGCCGGCGGCCGCGGCAAGGGCGGCGGCGTGAAGGTGGCCAAGAGCGTCGAGCAGGTCAAGGACCTGGCCGGCCAGATCCTCGGCATGCAGCTCAAGACGCACCAGACCGGCCCCGACGGCCAGAAGGTGCGCCGCCTGTACATCGAGGAAGGCGCGGACATCCAGAAGGAGTACTACATCTCCGTGGTGACCGACCGCGCCACGCAGAAGGTGGCCTTCATCGCGTCCAGCGAAGGCGGCATGGACATCGAGGAAGTGGCGCACGCCACGCCCGAGAAGATCGTCAAGGTCTTCGTCGATCCGCTCGCCGGCTTCACCGAGGCCCAGGGCAAGGAGCTGGCCAAGGGCATCGCCCTGCCGGCCGACTCCGAGGCGCAGTTCATCGACCTGTGCGGCAAGCTCTACAAGTGCTACATGGACACGGACGCCTCGCTGGTCGAGATCAATCCGCTGAACCGCGACAGCAAGGGCAACATCATCGCGCTGGACGCCAAGTTCAACTTCGATTCCAACGCGCTGTTCCGCCATCCCGAGATCGTCGCCATGCGCGACCTGGACGAGGAGGACCCGGCCGAGGTCGAGGCGTCCAAGTTCGACCTGGCCTACATCAGCCTGGACGGCAACATCGGCTGCCTGGTCAACGGCGCCGGCCTGGCGATGGCGACCATGGACACCATCAAGCTGTTCGGCGGCGAGCCGGCCAACTTCCTGGACGTCGGCGGCGGCGCCACGCCCGAGAAGGTGACCGAGGCCTTCAAGATCATGCTGAAGAACAAGAACGTCCAGGGCATCCTGGTCAACATCTTCGGCGGCATCATGAAGTGCGACACCATCGCCACCGGCGTGATCGCGGCCTGCAAGGCGGTCAACCTGTCGGTGCCGCTGGTCGTGCGCATGAAGGGCACGAACGAGGAACTCGGCAAGAAGATGCTGGCCGATTCCGGCCTGCCCATCATCAGCGCGGACACCATGGCGGAAGCGGCCCAGAAGGTCGTGGCCTCGGTCAAGAAGTAAGGAACAGAGCCATGTCGATCTACATCAACAAGGACACCAAGGTCATCACCCAGGGCATCACCGGCAAGACCGGCCAGTTCCACACGGAGAAGTGCCAGGAGTACGCGAACGGCAAGAACTGCTTCGTCGCCGGCGTGAATCCCAAGAAGGCCGGCGAGTCGATCTTCAACATCCCGATCTACGCCTCGGTCAAGGAAGCCGCGCAGCAGACCGGCGCCACCGTGTCGGTGATCTACGTGCCGCCCCCGGGCGCCGCCGCCGCGATCTGGGAGGCCGTCGAGGCCGACCTGGACATGGCGATCTGCATCACCGAAGGCATCCCGGTGCGCGACATGCTGGAAGTGCGCAACAAGATGAAGGCCAAGGAAGCCGCTGGCGGCAAGAAGACGCTGCTGCTGGGCCCCAACTGCCCCGGCCTGATCACGCCCGACGAGATTAAGATCGGCATCATGCCCGGCCACATCCACCGCAAGGGCCGCATCGGCGTGGTCAGCCGCTCCGGCACGCTGACCTACGAAGCCGTGGCGCAGCTGACCGAGATCGGCCTGGGCCAGTCGTCGGCGGTCGGCATCGGCGGCGACCCGATCAACGGCCTGAAGCACATCGACGTGATGAAGGCCTTCAACGACGATCCGGACACCGACGCCGTGATCATGATCGGCGAGATCGGCGGCCCGGACGAGGCGGACGCCGCCCGCTGGTGCAAGGAACACATGAAGAAGCCCGTGGTCGGCTTCATCGCCGGCGTGACGGCGCCCCCGGGCAAGCGCATGGGCCATGCCGGCGCGCTGATCTCCGGTGGCGCCGACACGGCCGAGGCCAAGCTGGCGATCATGGAGGAATGCGGCTTCACCGTGACGCGCAACTTCTCCGAACTGGGCAAGCTGCTGAAGTCCAAGCTCTGATCCGCCGGCGTACGCAGTTCCACGCACTGCGCGCCGGGGCCGCGAAGCCTACACTGTTCAGCCACAAAGAAGGCGCCCGTCGGGGCGCCTTCGTACTCATAACAGTGGGAGCCGTTCATGTTCGCTGGTCTCGATCTTTCGTCCGCCGCCTTCTGGAGCGCCTTCGGGTCGATCCTACTGGCCAACGTGGTGCTGTCGGGCGACAACGCCGTCGTCATCGCCATGGCCGCGCGCGCGCTCAAGCCCGAGCAGCGCGGCAAGGCCATCTTCTTCGGCAGCGCCGCCGCCATCGTCATGCGCATCGTGTTGACGATCGCGGCGATCCGCCTGCTGACGCTGCCGTTCCTGAAGATCGTCGGGGCCGGCCTGCTGACCTACATCGGCGTGGACCTGCTGATGGACGAGGCCGACGGCGATGGCGAGGGCGGCGAGGTCACCAACATGTTCGGCGCGATCCGCACCATCCTGGTGGCGGATCTCGTCATGAGCCTGGACAACGTCCTGGCCGTGGCCGCGGCGGCCCAGGGCAACCTGCCGCTGCTGATACTGGGGCTGCTCGTCAGCATTCCCCTGATCGTGTTCGGCGCTTCGATGCTCACCAAGGTGATGGTGCGCTATCCCATCATCATCACGATCGGCGCGGCGCTGCTGGGCTACCTGGCGGGCGAGATGCTGCTGACCGACCCCGCCGTGGTCGGCTACTTCGGCGAGAGCAGCCATGCCACCCTCATGGTCGCGGGCGTCATAGGCGCCGTGCTGGTCGTGGCGCTGGGCAACTGGCTGCAGAAACGCGCCGGTGCGCGCGACGCCGGCGCGCACTGAGCTTCTCGATCCATCTGCCCGCACGCGGAAGCGGGCCGAAATTCCCCGTGTTGCAATAACAGCGCAACCGGGCCTTCCATCCGCGCTCATTTGCGAGTTTTTCGATGGTTGGCTCCGTTCTGTAACAGAATGTCGGGTCGCGCCGTCGGACGACGGCCCATCGCTGAAGGGCAACCGTGCACGTACTCCAGGCAGATCATCCGCAGTCGCGCGCCGCGTGCGCGCCCGGCATGCCATGAGCTACGAATTCGCCGTGCAGACGCACACCGGCCTGCTCCGCTCGAACAACGAGGATGCGGCGGTCTTCGACGCCGCCTATGGCCTGGCCGTGGTGGCCGATGGCATGGGGGGCTACAACGCGGGTGAAGTGGCCAGCGGGATGGCCGTCGGCGTGGTCCGCGCGGAGCTGGGCGACTGGCTCGCCGCCGCAGGGCCGGAAGCCACGCTGCGCGAGCTGCGCAAGGCGATCGACCGCTGCGTGCAGCACGCGAACCAGGCCATCCTCGATGCGGCCCGGGCCAATCCGGACTACAGCGGCATGGGCACGACGCTGATCCTGGCGGTGTTCCAGGCCCAGCGCGTCGTGGTGGGCCACGTGGGCGATTCGCGCGGCTACCGCTGGCGGCGGCACCGGCTCAGCCGGCTCACGCGCGACCACTCCCTGCTGCAGGAGCAACTCGACGCCGGCCTGATCAGCCCGGCGCAGGCCGCCGTTTCCGGGCGCCGCAACCTGGTCACGCGCGCGCTGGGCATCGACATGGTGATGCAGCCGGACATCAACGAATTCCCCGTGGAGCCGGGCGACCTGTACCTGCTGTGCTCCGACGGGCTGTCGGACATGATCGACGACGAGCAGATCGGCGACCTGCTCGGCGCCCGCGACACGCTGGACAGCAAGGCCCGCCGTCTCGTAGCCTGTGCGAACTCACAGGGTGGCCGGGATAACATCACCGTGCTGCTCGTCCAGGCCGGCGAAGCGGCAACGCCTCCCCGCACCAGCCTGATGGCCAGATTGCTACGCATCTAGACACCTTTCCCGACGCCATGACCAGATCCAGGAGCCGACCATGCCGAAGCTGATCGTTTCGATCGATGGTGTCGTCATCAAGGAAGTGCAGCTCACCAAAGACCGCACGACGCTGGGCCGGCGACCGTACAACGATGTCGTCATCGACAACCTGGCGGTCAGCGGCGAGCACGCGGCCGTGCTGATGTCCGACGGCGAAGTGGAACTGGAAGATCTCGACAGCACCAACGGCACCTACGTGAACAGCCGTGCGATCCGCCGGCAGGTGCTGCGCCACAACGACATGGTCGAGATCGGCAAGTACAAGATCAAGTTCCTGAACGAGCAGCAGGACGATGGCGGCGCCCGCCCGCCGGCGGCTGCGCCGGCACGGCCGCCGGCGAGCCCCTCGCCGAGGCCGCAGCGCCTGCCGCCGTTCGACACCGTGCTGACGCCTCAGGCCGACGGCAATGGCAGCCCGCTGGCCGCGATCCGCGTCGTGTCGGGCGCCGCGGCCGGCCGCGAGATCGCGCTGGTGAAGGTCGTCACCACGATCGGCAAGCCGGGCGTGGCCGTGGCCGCCATCACCCGGCGGCCGCATGGCTACGTGGTGGTGCACGTCGAGGGCGCACACGCGCCGCAGCTCAACGGAACGGCCATCGGCTCGACCCCAGTCGAGCTCCGGCACGGCGACCTCATCCGCCTGGCTGGCACCGAGATGGAGTTCGTGCACCTCGTCTGACAACCGCCGCGGCGGAAGCGGGGAAAATTGCTCGACAGCAGGACGCCAGTGCCTGTAGCCTTCGCGGATGCGCCGCTGCGGGGATGCGCACCCCTCCAGGGCTTCCCCCACTTCATCGAAGGACACGGATGAAACTGCGCGTGCTGGGCTGTTCCGGCGCCATTGCCAAGGACTGCCGCACCACGTCCTTCCTGGTGGACACCGATGTCCTGATCGATGCCGGCACCGGCGTCGGCGACCTGACGCTGGAGGAGATGCGCGGCATCGACCACGTCTTCCTGACCCATTCGCACCTGGACCACATCGCGGCACTGCCGCTGATGGTGGACGCCATCGCCGGGCAGCGCACGGCCCCGATCCACGTCTACGCGCTGGCCGGCACGCTCCAGGCGCTGCGCACGCACGTGTTCAACAACGTGATCTGGCCGGACTTCAGCCGCATTCCCTCGGCGGCGGCGCCGTTCATACGCTTCCACGAGATCGACGTCGGCACCGTGGTGCAGGTCGGAAGCAAGAGCATCGAGGCCCTGCCCGCCGTGCACACGGTGCCGGCCTGCGGCTATGCGGTATCGGCCGGCGGGCCCTACTGGGTGTTCACCGGCGACACGGAGCGCAATCCGGCGTTCTGGCGCCGCATCCAGGCCCTGGATGTCGCCATGCTGGTGATCGAGACGGCGTTCAGCAACCGCGAACAGGATCTGGCGCGCCGCAGCCTGCACCTGTCGCCGGCCACGCTGGCCGGCGAACTCGCCTGCCTGGATCCGCAGCGCCAGGTGCCGGTGTACATCACCCACACCAAGCCGTCGGAAACGGTGCTGATCATGGCCGAGATCGAGCAGTTCGATCGCAGTGCCAGCCAGCCCGGCGCGCACGACATCCGCTGGCTCGAAGCCGGACAGGAATTCGAGATCTGACCGGGCCGGGCTGGCCAGGCGTTTCCTCGACAGCCCTGGGAGGAACTACGCGCCGCCGCCGGTGGCCACGTGCTGACCCGCCGAAAGAGCCGCCTGCGCGGCGGTGATGGCCTGGGCGACCGGCTGCAGTTCCGCCAGCAGCGCACGCACCGTGCCGGCGGGCCAAGCCTCGCCCCAGCCAGCGATCGTGACCGACCCCAGCGGCTCCGCCACGGGACCGAACACCACGGACAGTGAATGCACACCGTGCCAGAGCGCGCCGCTCGCCAGCACATAGCCCCGCTGGCGCCCGGTGTCGATCAGTTCCTCGGCGCGGGCCAGGTGCTCGGCGCTCAAGTGCGTGAGCCGCTGGCGGCTGCGCGCGCACAGCGCACGGGCCTCGCGCGGCGGCAGCGCGGCGGCGATCGCCACGCCGCTGCTCCGCGACAGCAAGGCCACCCGGCGGCCGACGCGCAGCGCGGCGGCCTCGCTCGCCGCGCGGCCGGCCCGCGCGACGCAGATGCAATCGTCGCCACTGCGCAGCACCGACAGCACCGCCATCTTCGGAAGCCGGCGCGCCAGGCACTGCACCGCCGTGCCGATCTCCTCCACCAGCCTGGTGCGGCTGTCCACGCAGAACCCCAGCTCGAAATTCAGCGGGCCGAGCAGGTAGCGCTTGTCCGAGGCCCGCTGCTCGACCAGCCGCTCCTCGACCAGGCAGCGCAGGATGCGGTGCACCGTAGGGCGGTTGAGCGCGCAGCGCGCGGCCAGTTCCTGCAGGTCCCAGCCGGCGGAGCCGCGCATCGCCACTTCACGCAGGATGCGCACGGCGCGCTCGATGGACTGGGTGCCGGTGCGCACGCCGGCGGCAGAGGTGGAAGCGGGGGTCACAGTCCGCATTGTGGACTAGGGCCAGACTTGCCTGA
The DNA here is from genome assembly GCF_047601025.1 of Pseudorhodoferax sp. Classification (NCBI taxonomy): domain Bacteria; kingdom Pseudomonadati; phylum Pseudomonadota; class Betaproteobacteria; order Burkholderiales; family Comamonadaceae; genus Pseudorhodoferax; species Pseudorhodoferax sp. The sequence continues at coordinate 1,800,072 of NZ_JASGJZ010000001.1, read as the reverse complement.
TTGTTCCCATGCGCACCGCTGCCTATCCTGGCCGCTTCCCACCACCGTCCGGCAGGCAGAGGCAGACATGCAGTTCCCCAAGTTCGTCGAATTCCACGAGGAAGGTCCCCGCGAGGGCTTCCAGAGCGAAAAGCAGCACTATCCCCTGGCGCAGCGCGCCGCGCTGGTCGATGCGCTGACCGACACCGGGCTGCGGCGCATCCAGGTGGCCTCCTTCGTCAGCCCGAAGATGGTGCCCACGATGGCCGATGCGCCGCAGCTGTTCGCCGCCATCCGCAAGCGCGAGGGCGTGCGCCACACGGCCCTGTGGCTCAGCGTGCGCGGCTTCGAGCAGGCGGCGGCCACGCCCGGCGTCGACCTGGACGGCAAGCTGTTCTTCTACACCACCGAGCGCTTCTGCCAGGCCAACAACAGCTGCGGCACGCAGGAGCACCGGCGGCGCCAGCTCGAATGGCTGGACGCCTACCAGCACCGCGGCCTGCCGCTGGAGGCGGTCTACATCATCGCGGCCTTCGGCTGCCAGCACGAAGGCGTGGTGCCGGTCGAAGCGGTGCTGGACATCGTGGACTTCGTCGCCGGCGCCTGCGCCGAGCGCGGCCTGCCGCTGCCGCACCTCTACCTGGGCGACACGGTGGGCTGGGCCAATCCCGAAGAAGTCAAGCGCCGCGTGCGCGCGGTGCGCGAGCGCGCGCCCGGCGTGCGCGTAGGCCTGCACCTGCACGACACGCGCGGCATGGGCGCGGCCAATTTCTACGCCGCGCTGCAGGAGGGCGTGGACCTGTTCGACAGCTCGGTCGCCGGGCTGGGCGGCTGCCCGTTCTCGAACCATGCGGACATGCAGGCCGCCGGCAACGTCTGCACCGAGGACATGGTGCAGATGTGCCACGAGCTGGGCATCGCCACCGGCATCGACCTCGACCGGCTGATCGAGGCCTCGCGGCTGGCCGAGCGGATCATCGGGCGCACGCTGTCCGGCCGGTCGATGCACAGCGGCTCGCTCGACGCGCACCGCGCCGCGCTGGCCGCGGCCTGAGTCCCCTCCATCGCCAGGAAACAGCTCCATGCAGACACGCAAGACCTTCATCGGCACGGCCGCTGCCCTCGCAGCGCTGCTGGCCACGGGCACGGCCGCCGCGGCCGACGCCTTTCCGAGCAAGCCGGTGCGCCTGGTCGTGCCGTTCGCGGCCGGATCGAGCAGCGACCAGTGGGCACGCGTGCTCGCGCCCATGCTCGAAGCGCGCTGGAAGCAGCCCGTCATCGTCGAGAACAAGCCCGGCGCCAGCGGCACCATCGCCGCCGACTACGTGGCGCGCGCGCCCGCCGACGGCCACACGATGCTGGTGGGCAGCCAGTCCACCGCCATGGCCAAGCTGACGTCGGCCAGCATCAAGTTCGACCCGCAGGTCGAACTGGCACCGGTGTACAAGTTCATCAGCTACAAGATCGTGTTCGCCACCAACGCACCGACCTATGCGCAGGCCAGGACGCTGAAGGACCTGGTGGCGTACAGCCAGCGCGCCCAGGGCGTGTTCTTCGGCGGCCTCGGGCCGAGCTCGTCGTTCAACGTGACCAACGCGATCATCAACCGCGCGCTGGGCATGAAGTACTCGGACATCGACTTCCCCGGCCCCGCGCAGATGATGCTGGCGCTGGCGCGCAACGACGTGCAGCTGGTGGTGAACACGCCCAGCGCGCTCAAGGGCCAGATCGACGCCAAGACGGTGTTCTCGATCGGCGTGCTGTCCGAACAGCGCTACAGCGACATGCCCGACGTGCCCACGGTGCGCGAGGCCGGCTACCAGGGCTACCTGCCGCAGATCTGGAATGGCCTGTTCACCGCACGCGCCACGCCCGCCGCCGTGCGCGAGCAGATCGCGCGGGACGTGGCCGCGGTGGCCACCACGCCCGAGGGCCGCCAGCAGTTCGAGTCGCGCTTCACCGGCGAGGTGCAGCAGTCCTCGCCCGAGCGCTTCGAGCGCGAACTGGCCGAGGAGACGCGCCACTGGCGCGAATTCTTCGCCAGCATCCATTTCAAGCCGGAGTGACGCCATGAGTCCCACCCCTCCCCTGCCGCTGGCGGGATTCACCGTCGTCGAGCTGACGGACAACGCCTCCGCGCCCTTCGCCGGGGAGCTCCTGGCGCAGCTGGGCGCCGAGGTCTGGAAGGTGGAACGCCCCGGCGGCGATGCCTCGCGGCGCTGGGGCTTCGAGCGCTGGCGCGGCGCCTGCTCGTCCTACCACGTGCTGAACCGGGGCAAGCGCGCGCTGTGCCTGGACGTGAAGAACCCCGACGAGCTGGCGCAGCTGCACCGCCTGATCGACGAAAAAGCCGATGTCTTCATCCACAACCTGCGCCCCGGCACCGCGGGCAAGTACCAGCTCGACGCCGAGACGCTGCGCAGCCGCAAGCCCGCGCTCGTGTATTGCGAAGTGGGCGCCTTCGGCCACAAAGGCCCGCTGCGCGAGGAGCCCGGCTACGACCCGCTGATGCAGGCCTTCTCGGGCATCATGAGCCTGACCGGCGACGGCGACCGCCCGCCGTCCCGCGCGGGCGTCTCCATCATCGACCTGGGCACCGGCACCTGGGCCGCGCTGGGCATCATCACCGCCCTGCTGCGCCGCAACATCCAGGGCACGGGCGCCACCGTCAGCTGCTCGCTGCTGGAGACGGCCCTCACCTGGATGGCGCTGAGCCTGGGTACGGCCGCGGCGGGCGGCCAGCAGGGCGAGCGCTTCGGCTCGGGCATCAGCTTCATCGCGCCCAGCCGCGCCTACATGGCTGCCGACGGCTACCTGATGCTCAGTTGCGCCAACGATGCGCTGTTCGTCAAGCTGTGCGAAGGGCTGGGCCACCCCGAGTGGAGCAGCGACCCGCGTTTCGAAAACAACACCGTGCGGCTGCAGCACCGCGCCGAACTCGACGCGCTGCTCGAAGCTTGCCTGGTGCAGCACCCGCGCGACCACTGGCAGCGCAGGCTGCAGGCAGGTGGCGTGCCCAGTGCGCCGGTACAGACCGTGGAGGAAGTGCTGGCCAACGAACAGGTGAAGGCGCTAGGCATCCTGGGCAAGTCGTCCGACGAGGAATTCGACGCCGTGGGCTTTCCGCTGTCGTTCGACGGCCAGCGCCCGCCGCCGCTCAAGCCTGCCGGAACGCTGGGGCAGGACAACGGACTGCTGCGCGAACAGTGACCACCTCCGATGAATCCAGGAAACCTTCCATGACCATGCTTTCCAAGCTGGGAGGCGATCCCGTCCGCGATCCCGCGGGCTGCGAGCTGACCCGCGCCATCGCCGAGCATGTCGCCGCCGTGGCCAACGCCCCGCTGACAGCCGCGGACACCGAGGCCGTGCGGCGGCTGCTGCTCGACAACTTCATCGTGTCGCTGTGGGGCGCCACGCGCCGCTGGACCCGGGAGATCGCGCAATGGACGCAGAGCTTCGCCGGGACCGGCGCCAGCCCCGTGCTCGGCACCGGCTGGTCGGCGCACCCGTCGGTCGCGGCGCTGGTGCACGGCACCGCGGCGCACAGCTACGAGCTCGACGACACGCACGACGAGACGCTGAGCCATCCGGGCGCGGCCATCATCGCGGCTGCGCTGCCGGTGGCCGCAGCCACCGGCGCCTCCCAGGCCGAGCTGCTGCGGGCGATCGCGGCCGGCTACGAGGCCATGGCGCTGATCGGCAGCGCGGCCGGCGGGCTGGAAACCGTGCACCGGGGCTTCCATCCGACTTCGGTGATGGGCTCGTTCGGGGCCGCGACCGCCTGCACCAGCCTGCACGCCTGCCGCAGCGGCCAGGCCCTCGCGGCCGACCGGCTGATCGCGGCCTGGGGCCATGCACTGTCCCAGGCCTGCGGCGCGATGCAGTTCTCCACCGAGCCGGACGGCGGCGAGGTCAAGCGCGTGCATGCAGGCTTCGGCGCACGCAACGGCGTGCTGGCCGCCGAGTTCGCGCTGCTGCCGGCGGTGACCTCGCCGCGCCGCGTGGTGGAGGGCACCTACGGGGTGGCCGCGCTGTTCGGCGGCCCGTTGCGCCAGGTGAAGCCGGCCGAGCAGCTGCAGATCCACAACATCAGCTACAAGCCCTACGCCTGCTGCCGGCTGTTCCACTCCGCCATCGATGCGCTGCGCGAGGTGACGGAGGGCTTTCGCACGCCGGTATCGGACATCGTCGAGATCGTCATCAGCGGCCCGCAGTTGATCGCCGACCAGCACATGCTGCCGAATCCCCGCTCCACCATGGCGGCGCAGTTCAGCTGCCCCTACATCGTCGGCGCGACGCTGGCCTACGGCCCGCAACGCTACGACGCCTACGGCGACGAGCACCTGGACGATCCGGCGATCCTGGACATCGCGGCCAAGGTGCGCTTCGCGCTGAGCGAGGAGCTGACGCGCAAGTACTACCCCACGCAGTTCGCCACGGGCGCCAGCATCCGCCTGGCCGACGGCAGCACGCGGTCCGCCGTGGTGGTGGACAGCGTCGGCACGCCGCGCAAGCCGCTGAGCAACGCGCAGATCATCGCCAAGGGCGATGGCCTGGGCGCCCGGGCCCAGGTGGGCGAGTGCCTGCTGCGCCACATCTGGGACGATGCCCAGGACGGCCGCGCCCTCGCCCAGGCCCTGGTGCACGCGCTTGAAAACGACGAATGACCCAGGAGACGGCCGACATGCATGCCTTCGGCGGACATGGTGGTGGTTCCCAACAACGGCTCGGCGCCCGTGATCCACGACCATCCATCGGCAACCAGGTGCCGGCGGGCGTCACGGGCTTGCCCGAGGCCCTGCGGGCGAGTCATTCCGGCGCGGCGCGCGTGATCGCCATCTCCGGCAACCAGCGCAGTCGCTTGCCGCCCCAGACGCCGACGTTCAAGGAACTCGGCGTGCCGGGCCTGGAGTTCTACACCTTCGTCGGCTGCTTTGCGCCCAAGGGGCTGCCGCGGCCGATGGCGGAGGAATTCAACGCCGCATTGCGCAAGACCCTCGCGGACCCCGCCGGTGCCACCCCAGGAGTACCCGCACCACACAGCCGGTACAGGCCAAGGCACCCCAGTGCGCAAGTCCCGGCCCCTCCCTGGGGCTAGTGGCGAGGCGAAGGCCGACTGAAAGCGAACCTGGCCTAGCTGTCCGCTCCGACTGCCCCCTCCGGGGCCTGAACCCATCCAGACGCCCCCGGACGGCACCCGGCGGCTTCAGCCGTCTACCCGCTCCACCCCCACCTGCATGTCCACGACCTCCAGGTCCGCATAGTTGGACAGGAAGGCGACGTCGGCCGCGTCGCGCCCATAGGCCAGCACGATGCGGCCGCCGCGGGCTTCCTCCTGGGTCGCGTCGAAGGTGTACCAGCGCCCGCCGACGAAGGCCTCGAACCAGGCGTGCAGGTCCATCGGATCGAGCCGGTACAGATAGCCGACGACGATGCGCGCCGGAATGCGCAGCGCGCGGCACAGCGCGACGCCGACGTGCGCGAAGTCGCGGCATACGCCGGCCTTGGCCGCCATGGTGTCCAGCGCATCGGTGTTCACGGTGCTGACGCCGTAGCGGTACGCGTGGTGTGCGCGGATCCAGGCGCGGATCGCCTCGACCTGGGCATAGCCCGGCGCCGCCTGGCCGGCGATCGCGCGGGCCTGGTCCTCCAGCTTGTCCGACGGGCAGTAGCGGCTCTGCAGCAGGTAGACCAGCACCTGGTCGGGCAGCAGGTCCACCGGGGTCGGCGCGGCATCGGCGTCCACGGCCAGCCGCTCGTCGACCTCGACCTCCGAACGCACCGCGATGCGCGTGCGGCCGGCCGGCGCCAGGAAGCGCTGGCAGGCGTTGCCGAACGCGTCCTCGTACTCGCGCGGGCGCTGGCCGGTGTCGAGCGCATAGCGCTCGGAAACGACCCATTGGGCCAGGCCGCTGCGCGGGCGCAGCATGGCGACCACGGGACAGGGGCGGGGACAGTCGACCGTCAGGTCGCAGCGGGCGAGCAAGCGCATGGCGCGCAGTGTGCGCACCGGCCCCGCGGTCCGTCTGTCAGCAAACGCCCTGCGCCGCGGCAGGCGGCTCGCCTTCCTCGGCCGGGATGGCGTCCACCGCGTCCAGCCAGGCACGCGCCTCGCCGTCGCTGGGCGCGCGCCAGTCCCCGCGCGGCGACAACGAGCCGCCCGAGCCGACCTTGGGCGCGTTCGGCACGCAGCTGCGCTTGAACTGGCTGATCTGGAAGAAGCGCCAGACGAAGGTGCGCAGGTGGCGCTTGATGTCGGCCAGCCGGTACTGGTTGCGCGCGCCCTGCAGGGCATCGGGCCAGGGGCCGGTCTCGCGGTCGTGCCAGGCCGCGTGCGCGAGGAAGGCCACCTTGGCCGGCGCGAAGCCGTGGCGCACGATGTGGTAGAGGTGGAAGTCCTGCAGCTCGTAGGGGCCCACGGTGTCCTCGGTGCGCTGGCCGGGCTGGTCCTGGCCGGCGTCCGCGCCGGCGGGCACCAGTTCGGGGCTGACCTCGGTCGCCAGGATCTCGCGCAGCACGGCGCTGCCCTCGGCGCCCAGCAGGCCCTGCTCGGCGACCCAGTGCACCATGTGCTTGATCAGCGTCTTGGGCACGCTGGCGTTGACGTTGTAGTGCGACATGTGGTCGCCCACGCCGTAGGTGCACCAGCCCAGCGCCAGCTCGCTCAGGTCGCCGGTGCCGGCGACGATGCCGCCGTGGTGGTTGGCCAGGCGGAACAGGTGGCTGGTGCGCTCACCGGCCTGGACGTTCTCGAAGGTCACGTCGTAGACCGGCTCGCCGCGCGCGAACGGATGGCCGAGGTCGGCCAGCATCTGGTGGCAGCTCGGGCGGATGTCGATCTCCTGCGCGCTGCAGCCCACGGCGGCCATCAGCCGGTGCGCCTGCGCCAGCGTGCGCGTGCTGGTCGCGAAGCCCGGCATGGTGTAGGCCAGGATCTGGCTGCGCGGGCGGTTCAGCCGGTCCATGGCCTGGGCCAGCACCAGCAGGGCATGCGTGGAATCGAGCCCGCCGGACACGCCGATCACCACCTTCTGGATGCGCGCGGCCTCCAGCCGCTGCACCAGCGACTGCACCTGGATGTTGAAGACCTCGCGGCAGCGCTCGTCGCGCCGCGCGGTGTCGGCCGGCACGTAGGGGAAGCGTTCGACCACGCGCCGCAGCGCGCCCGGCGCCCGGGGCGGCGCCAGGTCGAATTCCACGGTGCGCCAGCCGGCCAGCTGCGCCTTGTGCCGCGCCGCCGAGGCGCCGAAGCTGTTCTGCCGCATGCGCTCGTGCACCAGGCGGTCCAGGTCCACGTCGGCGAACACGGTGTGCGAGACATTGGAGAAGCGCTCGCTCTCGGCCTGCAACTCGCCGCCCTCGTAGATCAGCGCCTGGCCGTCCCAGGCCAGGTCGGTCGTCGACTCGCCGATGCCGGCCGACGAATACAGGTAGGCCGCCAGGCAGCGCGCCGACTGCAGTCCGGCCAGCCGGTGCCGGTAGGCGGCCTTGCCGATCGTGACGTTCGAGGCCGACAGGTTGACCAGCACCGTGGCGCCGGCCAGCGCCGCGTAGCTGGACGGCGGCACCGGCACCCACAGGTCCTCGCAGATCTCGCAATGCAGCGCCAGCAGCGGTTGCCGGCGCGCGCGGAACACCAGGTCGGTGCCGAACGGCACGTCCCGGCCGAACAGGCGCACCGTGGTGGACAGCGCGGCGTCGGCGCCGGCGAACTGGCGCGTTTCGTAGAACTCGGCGTAGCTGGGCAGGTAGGTCTTGGGCTGCAGGCCCAGCACCTCGCCGCCGGCCACCACGGCCGCCACATTGAACAGCCGGTGGTCCACCCGCAGCGGCAGGCCCACGATGGCCACCGCATCGCGCCCGCGCGTGGCCTCGGCCACGCGGGCCAGCGCGGCCAGGCAGCCGTCGAGCAGCGTGGACTGGTGGAACAGGTCGTCGCAGGTGTAGGCCGACAGGCCCAGTTCCGGAAACGAGACGACCGAGGCGCCCTGGTCCGCGGCCTCCTCGAACAGGCGCACGGTCTCGGCCGCATTGAAGGCCGGGTCGGCCACCCGATTGCGCGGCACGGCCACGGCCATGCGCACGAAACCGTGGCGCCAGGGATGCAGGAAGGGCAATTCGTCGGGTTCGTTCAGCACGGCAGCAGTTCCTTTGCAGCACATGCTACCCGTGCGGTCTGGACCTGCGCTGGCACGGGCCACGCCGTTTCTATTTCCTTTCTACTGTCTTCAATCTCTAAATAGTCGTAGTAGTAGAACCCCCCGCGCGCTGTGGAGAACGGTGTTTTCCTGCAGCGGGACAAGGGTTTGCGAAACGGACAGCCATGTGGGCGGAGGGCTTCGCCGGGCGTTCGCGAAAAGGGACAACTTCGGCCGCCGCGCCGCCGCTGTGGATAAGGCATGGCTTGTGCGGGAACTATCCACAGCGTTGTCCGGCGGCCGGAGGGGTGACGGCCGCTTCCTACAGGGCGGGCGGCCGCGGCTGACTAACATGGCGTAGAAACAGAACCACACGAACATGCGCAACAACACACATTCCACGGTGCGCGGACGGTTGGCGGCGGCGCTGGCGGGCCTCGCGCTCGCGACGGGCGCGCAGGCGCAGCAGCCTCCCCGGTCCCCGGGCCTCTACCTGGAGGCTGCCCAGGCCCGCCACCACGGCGCCGAGACGGATGCCTGGACCCTGGGCCTGCGGGTGCCCACGGGCTGGCACGGGTTCCAGGGAAGCCTCACGCTGGCCGTGGACGCCTACGTCAGCCGCTGGCACGCCGCGGCGCTGCCGGGCGCGCGCGAGCGGTTCACCCAGCTCGGCGTGGTGCCGATGCTGCGCTGGCGTTTCGACGAAGGGCGCTCGCCCTGGTTCGTGGAGGCCGGCATCGGCGGCTCCTACCTGCTGGAGCGCTACCGCACGCGGGCCAAGGAGTTCGGCTCGCGCTGGAATTTCAGCGACCACCTGGGGGTGGGCGTGAACTTCGGCGCGCACGGCCGGCACGAACTGGGCCTGTACATCAAGCACGTCTCCAACGCCGGCCTGGTCGAGCCGAATCCGGGCGAGACCTTCTACCTGCTGCGCTACGGCGTCGCGCTGTGAGCGCCGGGCCGGCGCCGGGTACGGGAAAGGGCCGTGCGCGGCCCTTCTTCGTTCGTCAGGGCCGCGGGCCGGGGATCACAGGTCGATCACGGCCGCCAGCGGCGCATGGTCGGACAGGCGGTTCCAGGGGGCGCCGGGCAGCGTGATCGGCGAATGCGCGCGGGCGTCGCGCACGTAGATCCGGTCCAGCGACAGCACCGGGAACTTGGCCGGGAAGGTCTTGGCGGCCTGGCCGGTCGCGTGCACGAAGACCTCGCGCAGGCCGGCGGACTTCTCCAGGATGTCGTGCGCGCGGCGGCGCCAGTCGTTGAAGTCGCCGGCCACGATGACCGGCTGGCCGGCCGGCACTTCCTTCTCGATCATCGCGGCCAGCAGGCGCAGCTGCTCGCGCCGGTGCGATTCGCGCAGGCCCAGGTGCACGCAGAACACGTGCACGTGGCCCCGGCTGCCGGGCACCTGCAGCACGCAGTGCAGCAGGCCGCGGCGCTCGGGGCCGGGCAGCGAGACGTCGCGGTTCTCCTGGTGGACGATCGGGAACTTGGACAGCACGGCATTGCCGTGGTGGCCGTGCGGATAGGCCGCGTTCTTGCCGTAGGCGAACTGCGGCCAGATCGAGTCGGCCAGGAACTCGTAGTGCGGCGCTTCCGGGTAGTCGGCCAGCCGCGCGGCGTGGCGCGCATGCGTGCCCAGCACCTCCTGCAGGAACACCACGTCGGCATGCACGTGGCGCACGGCGTCGCGCAACTCGTGCAGCATGAAGCGGCGGTTGAACGAGGTGAAGCCTTTGTGGATGTTGACCGTCAGGACCTTGAGCTGGGTGACGGCGCCGACGGTGGAAACGATGCTGTTCGGCATGGGCGCGGTGGAAGGGGGACGCTTGCGGTTGTACCGCAGCCCCGGGTGTCCGGGCTGTAGGACAGCGGCGGCACGCCGGGTCTGTGGGGTGCCGGTAGACCCGGCGCGGCGCCGCGGGTTCCTCAGCCGGGACGGCCGGGACCACGGTGGTGGTGGTCGCGCGGGCCGTGCATCGGGCCGAAGCCCATCGCCAGGCCGGGGTGGCGGTCGAACACCTGCTGCTGCTCGGGCGCCAGCGCGCCGTACAGGCGCAGCACGGCCTCGGCGCGGCGCTCCATGTCGGCCGTGCGCTCGGCGTGCAGCGCGCGCAGGCGTTCGATGCGCTGCGGCGTGGTCAGCGTGCGCAGGTCCTCGCGCGGCGGGCGTTCGGCCGGCGGCGGTGGCGGCAGCAGGCTGGCGGTGTAGGCGTTCCAGGCCGGTTCCTGCGCGGGCGTGATCTTGAGCTGCTCCTTGAGCCTGGCCAGGCGCTGGGCGCCGCCGTCGCGCGGACGGTGCTGGTGCGGGTGCTGGGCGTCGGCGCCCGGCGCCTGGCCGGCGGCCGGGGGAGCGGCGGGCGGCGCAGCGGGCGTCTGCGCGATGGCGCCGGCGGCCAGCGCGGCCATGGCGCCGGCCAGGACGAAGCGTTTGAACGAGAGACGGGGGTGGCGCATGGTGGACTTCCTTTCGTGCGTTCCAGGGGTGCGGCGCGGACCCTGCCGCGCTGCACCGCCAGTGTCGGGCGCGCATGTATCGCGGCCGTGGCGCTTCGATTCGGGATCTGTAAAGTTGCCGCGCACCGCCCGGCGGCGACAATGGCCGGCTTTCCCTGCAACGAGAGCGAGAGCAGTGTTCAAGAACGTGATGGTGTACAAGCTCGGCGGCGCCTGGACCGCCGACGCCGGGCTGATCGAGCAGGCGCTGGAGAGCCGGCGCTTTGAGGAATGCGGTGCGACGCAGGAGCGCGCGGCCGGCTGGGTGCCGCCGCGCGGCGAGGAACACGGGGCGCTGCTGGAGAGCGTGGGCGGCCAGTACCTGCTCAGGCTGATGGTCGAGAGCAAGGCCGTGCCGGCCTCCGTTGTCCGGCGCAAGGCCGACGAGCGCGCCCAGCAGATCGAGGCCGCGACCGGCCGCAAGCCTGGCCGCAAGGAGGTCCGCGAGCTGCGCGAGGAGGCCAAGCAGACGCTGCTGCCGGTGGCCTTCACCAAGCGCGGCAGCACGCTGGTGTGGATCGATCCGCAGGCGCGCCGGCTGGTGGTGGACGCCGGCAGCCAGAGCCGCGCCGACGAGGTGGTCAGCCTGCTGGTGGAGGCGCTGGACGGCTTCGCGGTGCAGGAGCTGCATACCGCCACCTCGGCCACGGCGGCGATGTCCGAATGGCTCAGCAGCCAGCAGCCGCCGGCCGGCTTCTCGATCGACCGCGAGTGCGAGCTCAAGGCCACCGATGCCTCCAAGGCCGTGGTGCGCTATGCCCACCATGCGCTGGACATCGAGGAGATCCGCCAGCACATCGCCGAGGGCAAGCTGCCGACGCGGCTGGCGATGACCTGGGACGACCGCGTGTCCTTCGTGCTGACCGAGGGCATGCAGCTGAAGAAGCTGCAGTTCCAGGACGGCGTGTTCGAGAAGACCTCGCAGGAGAAGGAGGACGGCTTCGACGCCGACGCGGCGATCGCCACCGGCGAGATCGGCCGGCTGCTGCCGGACCTGCTGGAGGCGCTGGGCGGGGAGATCGTGCCGAGCACCGAGGCACCTGCGCCGGCAGCGCCTGCGACCGCATCCGAGGAAACGGTGGACGCGCCGTTCTGAAGTTCGCCGCTGCTCAACGTTGGCCGAGCGCCTGCAGCTCGGCCGAGACCTGCTGCCAGCCGACGTCGAAGCCCGGTGTGGCCCGCGCATGGGCCGGCCGCGGCAGTGCCAGTGCATGGCGCGTGCCGGCCGCCACGCTGTCGACCAGCGGCACCGGCACCTCGGCCTGGATGGCTTCGGCGATGCCGGCCAGGCCGGCGCCGCCGACGATGACGGCCTGGGCGTTCCAGCGTGCGGCGGCCTCGCGGCAGGCCTGGGCCAGCAGCGCGCGGGCACCCTGCGGATCGGCGGCCAGCTGCGCCCCCGTCGGCGCCACGCTGTGGATGCCGGCCAGCGCGGCGCCGCAGCCCAGCGCCTGGGCCAGCCGTTCCAGCATCGGCACCCAGCGGGCGCCGCCGGTCACGATGGCGAAGCGGCCCCGCTGCGCGGCCTCCAGGCAGGCGGCTTCCGCCAGGCCGGTGACCGGGACCGGGCTGGCCTCGCGCAGCGCGAACAGGCCGGGGTCGCCGAAGCAGCCGATCAGCACCGCGTCGGGCGCCGGCTGCGCCGGCTGCGCGAGCGCCATGGCCCAGGCGTCGAGCGCGGCATGGCCAGCGACTGCGTAGCTGGCCTCGCAGGCGATGTAGGGCGCACCCAGCCGCGCGGTCACGCAGCGCACGGCCACGCCGGGGCCGGCCGCGCGCTGCACGTGCCGCTGCAGCAGCGCCGTCACGCCGGCGGTGGTGTTGGGGTTCAGCACGAGCAGGTGGCGCATCTTCTTCTTCATCCGGTCCGCACGGGCGCCAGGTCTGGCGGCAGCGGCATGGGTCCTGCGGGCATGGCGCGTATCCCTAGGCCTTGCGCCGGCGCGCCAGCAGGACGGCCAGGCCGATCGCCAGCCCCATGACCAGGAAGGACACGACGGTCGTCACCGTGCCCAGCGCGTAGATGGCCGGCGAGGTGACGGTGGAGGTGAGCCCCTGCAGCTCCAGCGGCAGCGTGTTCACGTCGCCGATGGCCTGCGAGGTGCGGGCGATCTCGTCCCAGGACAGCGTGAAGCCGAACATGCCGATGCCGACGACCGAGGGTGCGATCAGCGGCAGCACCACGTGGCGGAAGCCTTGCCAGGGCGTGGCGCCGAGGTCGCGCGCGGCCTCCTCGTAGCTCGGGTCGAAGCGGTTGAAGACCGCGAACATGATCAGCAGGCCGAACGGCAGCGTCCAGGTCAGGTGGGCGCCGAGCGCGCTGGTGGCCAGCCCCAGCGCGGTGCCGTAGTGCTCCAGGGCGGTGTCCCAGCCGAAGCGCTCGAACAGCGCCTTCAGGCCCGTGTCGATCAGCCGGAACTCCAGCCCGATGCCCAGGGAGACGATGATGGACGGCATGATCAGGCTGGCGACGGCGATGTAGAACAGCGCGTTGCCACCCGGCAGCCGCTTGCGGAAGGCCAGGCCGGCCAGCACCGACAGCACCACGGTGAACAGCATCACCGCCGCGCCCAGGCCCAGCGAGCGGCGCAACGCGGCGCCGATGTCCACCACGCCCAGGCCGGCGGCCAGCTGGCGGAACCAGTGCAGCGACAGGCCGCGCATCGGAAAGGTCAGCCCGCCCTCGGGCCCCTGGAAGCTCAGCAGCACGATGACCAGCATCGGGCCGTACATGAACAGCACGAACAGTGCGAACACCAGCGCCAGCGGCCAGAAGCCGGCCGGCCGTGCCTCGGAGATCCTGGCCTGCATCTCAGTGGTCCATCGCGCTGGCGCGCCGCTTGCAGCGCATGCAACCGGGCTGCGAGCAGCGCTTCGAACGGCCGCGGAGCAGGCCATGCCAGCGGGCGCCGCGGACGGGCCTTGCCGGACCGCCAGCGTGCCGTGCAGGCCGCAGCGGCTCCGCAGGAGCCGCCTCGTCGGGCCGTCCAAGCCTGCGCGGGCAGGCGTGGAGCCGCGGCCCTCCGCCCCCTGGAGGGGGTTGGCGACGCGCGCAGCGCGCAGACTGGGGGTGGTGTTTCATGTCAGCGTGGCCGCACGTGGCGGGGACGGTGGGAGCGGCCATGGCTACAGCTCCTTGCGGATGTCGACCATGCGGGTCAGGGCCCAGATCACCATCAGCACCACGGCCAGCAGGATCACCGCGTTGGCCGCGGCCAGCGGGAACTGCAGGTAGGAGGTCTGCACCTGGATGATCTTGCCGACCGAGGCGATCTGCTGGCCGCCCATGACGCCGATGGTCACGAAGTCGCCCATCACGATGGTGATCACGAAGATCGAGCCGATGATGATGCCGGTCTTGCTGAGCGGCACGACCACGTTCCACAGCGTCTGCCAGCTGCTGGCGCCGCTGTCGCTAGCGGCCTCCAGCAGGCTGCGGTCGATGCGCATCATCGAGTTGAAGATCGGCACGATCATGAACATCGTGTACAGGTGCACGAAGGCCAGCACGACCGAGAAGTCCGAGAACAGCAGCCACTCGATCGGCGCGTCGATCAGGCCCATGCCCTGCAGCGTCTGGTTCACCAGGCCGTTGCGGCCCAGCAGCGGCACCCAGGAGATCATGCGGATCACGTTGCTGGTCCAGAACGGGATGGTGCACAGCACGAACAGCGCGGTCTGCATGCCCGACGAGCGCACGTGGAACGCCAGGAAGTACGAGACCGCGAAGCCCAGCACCAGCGTGATGCCCCAGACCAGGAAGCAGAACTTCAGCGTGGACAGGTAGGTCTTGAGCGTGACGCACAGGTCGCCGCCGGTGCTGGCGCAGCCCTCGAAGATCGTCGCGTAGTTCTTCGCCGTGAAGGCCGGGATCAGCTCGTACTCGTTGAAGTCCCAGAAGCTGACCATCGCGATCAGCGCCAGCGGCACCAGGAAGAACAGCGCGAAGACCAGCGTGAACGGCGCGGCCTGCCACCACGCCGCGACGCCGCGGCCGGGCGCTTCGGTGGGGGAGCCGTGGGCGGTGGCGGCAGGAGCGCTCATGGTCCTCTATGCCGCGACGAACTCATTCCACTTCTGGACCATGTAGGTGTTCTCGTCCATCACGGCGTTCCAGCAGGCGATGGAGCCCATGCGCTGCTCGTAGCTGCCGCCGTCGCGCACGGCGCCGGCCTTGGCCAGCACGTCGCCGGTGGGGCTCTTGATGTCCCGGGTGGCGGGCTTGCCCTCCATCCAGTAGGCCCACTCGTCGGCCTCCATCTTGGCCTTGGCCGTCTCCAGCACGGCGCTGTAGTAGCCCTGGCGGTTCAGGTAGGCGCCGGCCCAGCCGTCCAGGAACCAGTTGATGAACTCGTAGGCGCCGTCGAGCTTGCGGCCGGAGAGCGTGGCCGGCACGCCGAAGCCGGCGGCCCAGGCGCGGTAGCCTTCCTTGAGCGGCTGGAACACGCAGTCGATGCCTTTGGTGCGCACGGCCGTCACGGCCGGGCTCCACATGGACTGGATCACGACCTCGCCCGAGGCCATCAGGTTCACGGACTCGTTGAAGTCCTTCCACAGCGCGCGGAACTGGCCCGCCTTCTTGGCCTCGATCAGCGTCTTGATCGTCAGGTCGATCTCGGCGCGGGTCATGTTGCCCTTGTCGGCGTACTGGTGCAGGCCCTTGGCCTCCACGACCATGGCCGCGTCCATGATGCCGATGGAGGGGATGTTCAGGATCGCCGCCTTGCCCTTGAACTCCGGGTTCAGCAGCTCGGCCCAGGAGTTGACCGGGCGCTGGATCAGGTCGGGCCGGATGCCCAGCGTGTCGGCGTTGTAGACCGTGGGGATCAGCGTCATGTACTGCGTGGGCTCGGACGCGAACTTCTTGCTCTTCTCGCTTTCGAGGTACATGACCTTCTTGGGCGCCGTGCCTTGCTCGCCCACCTTCTTGCCGGCGATCTCGCCCTTGGTGAACAGCGGCGTGATCTTGTCGGCGTTCCTGATGCGCCGGGTGTCGATGCCCTTGAGGTTGCCGGTGGGCACGATCTTCTTCAGCGAGAAGTACTCGGTGTCGATCAGGTCGAAGCTGTTGGGCGCGGTGACGGCGCGCTTGGTGACGTCGTCGGTGGTCACCGCCACGTACTGGATCTCGATGCCGGTGTCGGCCTTGAACTTCTCGGCGATGGCCTTGTCCTGGTTCACGGCCGTGCCCAGGTAGCGCAGCACGACCTTGTCCTGCGCGTGCACGAAGGGCGCGAGGCCGCTGGCCAGGATGCCGGCCGTGCCCTTGAGCAGGGTGCGGCGTGGCAGCGCGTGGAAGGCGTGGGTGTCGGACATGGTCGATGGCTCCTGGAAGTGGGTGGGGAAGGAAAGGGGTTCAGGCCGCGCGCGCCGCCAGCGGATGCGCATGCGGCGGTGCCCAGGACAGGCGCACGTCCTCGCCGAGCCGGTAGGGGCGTTCGCCGAACACGGCTTCGGGCAGCATCACCGACACGCCGCTGGCGCCGGCCGCGTCCAGCCCCAGCAGCACGTAGGTGCCCTGGTACTCCACGTCGGTGATGCGGGCCGGCAGGCCGTCGGCCGCGGCGGCCGGCGCGATGCGCATGTGGTCGTTGCGCACGGCGATCTTGCCGGCGGGCGTGTCCAGCACGTTGTGGCCGCCCATGAAGCGGGCGATGAATTCGGTGGCCGGCCGGTTGTAGATCTCATGCGGCGAGCCGACCTGCTCGATCAGGCCGGCGTTCATCACGACCATGGTGTCGGCCAGCGCCATGGCCTCTTCCTGCGAGTGGGTGACGTGGACGAAGGTCAGGCCCAGCTCCTTCTGCCAGCGGCGCAGCTCGGCGCGCATCTGGATGCGCAGGAACGGGTCGAGCGCGGACAGCGGCTCGTCCAGCAGCAGCACGCGCGGCTGCGTGATCAGCGCGCGCGCCAGCGCCACGCGCTGCTGCTGGCCGCCGGAGAGCTCGCCGGGCTTGCGCTGCGCCAGGTGCCCCATGGCCACGCGCTCCAGCAGATCCTGCGCCCGGGCCTGGCGCTCGGCCTTGGCCACGCCCTTCATCTTCAGGCTGAAGGCCACGTTGTCCAGCGCCGTGAGGTGTGGGAACAGCGCGAAGCTCTGGAACATCATGGCCGTGCCGCGCGCGGCGGCGGGCAGGTCGGTGATGTTGCGGCCTTCCAGCAGCACGTCGCCGCTGGTCACGGTCTCGTGGCCGGCGATCATGCGCAGCGTGGTGCTCTTGCCGCAGCCGGACGGGCCGAGCAGGCAGCAATAGCTGCCGCTGGCAATGCGCAGGTCGATGCTGTCCACGGCCGGCTGCCCCTGGGCATAGCGCTTGGTCAGCGCGACGAGTTCGACGGCGATGGACCGGGCGGGGGCGTCGGCTGGACTCATGCCCCTGTACCGCAAGCGGCGTGCCAGACCTTGTACGCAAGGTCCGGCCGGCACTGCGTACAGCCAGGCACCAAGGTCGTGCGCAGGGCGGGTGTCCGCGCCGATCTGGTGCCCGGCGGGCGGCCGTGCGCGATGGCACCGGCCTTGGTTACAGATATTTCACGGCGGATTGCTGGTATGCAAGGCGGCTTCCTCTACCATTCGCTTTTCACCGGAGTACGCCCCGTGGCCCTGCAATCCCCCTTTTTCGGCAAGCGCGAGAATGAAATGCTCAACACCCGTTCCGGCACGCTGAACACCACCTCCTCCCTGACGCCTTCCTCCGCGGTTTCCAGCCCGTCCGGGGCCTCTGCCGCAAGCGTCGCCACTCCGTCTTCCTCCACCGTGCAGCCTTCTTCTTCCGCTTCCACCGCTACTGCCAGCGCCGCCGCCAAGGCGCAGGAACCCGCCGCCAAGCTGATCGTCGGGCCGAACATCAAGCTCAAGGGCGTGGAGATCACCGACTGTGACACGCTGGTCGTGGAAGGCACGGTCGAGGCCACGATGGACTCGCGCATGATGCAGATCGCCGAGCAGGGCGCGTTCAAGGGCTCGGCCGAGGTGGACCTGGCCGAGATCCGCGGCGCCTTCGACGGCGAGCTGGTGGTGCGCCAGAAGCTGGTGATCTACACGACCGGCCGGGTCAGCGGCAAGATCCGCTACGGCAAGCTGGTGGTGGAAGAAGGCGGCCAGCTCTCCGGCGAGATCGGCTTCGGCGCCGCGGCCAAGCCGGCGCAGGCCGCCGCCTGAAGCCATCCGCCTGAAGCCATCCGCCTGAAGCCATCCGCCTGAAGCCATCCGCCTAAAGCCATCCGCCTAAAGCCATCCGCCTGAAGCCATCCACCCGAGAAGCCCGAACCTTCTCTCCCGGTCCTCCCGGTTGCATCCATGGCGACGACGCCGGCCCGCGGGCCGGCGTTTTCCGTTGGGGCTTCCTGTCGGTCGGCCTCAGGCCGGCAGCGCCGGATAGTCCGTGTAGCCCTCGGCGCCGCCGCCGTAGAAGGTCGCGCGGTCCGGCGTGTTCAGCGGCGCGCGTTCGCGCAGCCGGCGCACCAGGTCGGGGTTGGCGATGAACAGGCGGCCGAAGGCGACCAGGTCCGCGCCTTCTTCCACGGCCCGATCGGCCAGCGCGCGGTCGTAGCCGTTGTTGACCATCCAGGCGCCCTTGGCGCCGGCGTTGCGCCAGGCGGCCTTCAGGCGCGTGTAGTCGAACGGCCGGTCGCCGACCTCGCGCGGGCCGCCGGTCGCGCCTTCGATCACGTGGAGGTAGGCCAGGCCCAGCGGCGCGAGTTCGGCCAGCAGCGCCTCGAACAGCGGCTGCGGGTCGGGGTCGGAGATGCCGTTGGCCGGCGCGGCCGGCGAGATGCGCAGGCCCACGCGGCCGGCGCCGATCTCGGCCGCGACCGCGCGCACGACCTCCAGCGGGAAGCGCAGCCGGTTGGCGATGCTGCCGCCGTAGTGGTCGGTGCGGTGGTTGGCGCCGAGCTTCATGAACTGGTCGAGCAGGTAGCCGTTGGCGCCGTGGATCTCCACGCCGTCGAAGCCGGCCTCCAGCGCGGCGCGCGCGGCGCGGCGGAAGTCGTCCACGATGCCGGGCAGTTCCTCGGCCGCCAGCGCGCGCGGCACCGAGGTCTCGACGAAGGCGCCCTGGCCGTTCCGGACCAGGTAGGTCTTGGTGGCGGCGGCGATCGCCGAGGGGCCCACGGGCGCCTGGTGGCCGGGCTGCAGGTCGGTGTGCGAGACGCGGCCCACGTGCCAGAGCTGGGCCACGATCCTGCCGCCGGCGGCGTGCACGGCGTCGGTCACCCGGCGCCAGCCGGCCAGCTGCTCGGGCCGGTACAGGCCGGGCACGTCGGCATAGCCCTGGCCCTGCGGGCTGATGGCGGTGCCTTCGCTGACGATCAGCCCGGCGCTGGCGCGCTGGCGGTAGTACTCCACCGCCAGCGGGCCGGGCACGCCGCCGGGCGAGCGGTTGCGCGTGAGCGGCGCCATGACGATGCGGTTGGCCAGGTGCAGGCTGCCGGCCTGCGTCGCGTCGAACAGGGAAGACATGGACTCTCCGTGGATGCTGGGAAGCGGCGCCGCCGCGCCGGGTGGACGGGCGGCGCAGGGAACGAAGGATCCAGATGGGGCCGGCGCCGCGCGTTGCAAGGACGCGCGGCGCGGGAGGGCGCGTGCCTTACTTGGCCAGGCCTTCGGCCTTGAGCGCTTCCTGCACGGCCGGGCGGGCGGCCACGCGGGCCATGAAGGCGGCCACGTTGGGATAGGCCGAGAGGTCCAGCGCCACGTGCTTGGCCCAGCTGGTCACGGTGAACAGGTAGGCGTCGGCCACGCTGAAGTGCTCGCCGGTCAGGTAGTCCTTGCCGGCCAGCTGTTCGTCCACCCACTTGTAGCGCGCCAGCAGCTGCTCGCGCACCGCCGGCTTGTAGTCTTCGGGCGTGGTCGGCTTGAACAGCGGGCTGTAGCCCTTGTGCAGCTCGGTGCCGATGAAGTTCAGCAGCGACTGCAGCCGGTAGCGCGCCAGCGTGCCGTTGGCCGGCGCCAGGTTCTTCAGCGGGGCCTGGTCGGCGATGTACTGCACGATGGCCGGGCCTTCGGTCAGGCGGGTGCCGTCGTCCAGCTCCAGCAGCGGCACGTAGCCGAGCGGGTTGATGGTGTAGTAGTCGGTGCCGTCGTCGAGCTTGTGCGTCTTGGTCGGGGCCTTGACGGGTTCGAAGGCCAGGCCCGCTTCGCGCAGCACGATGTGCGGCGACAGCGAGCAGGCGCCAGGAGAGTAGTAGAGCTTCATGGCTTGATCTGGTTGGAGGTGCAGGAAGTTGCCCGGAGCTGCGTCGCCCAGGGCCGGGCCATTGTCCTACGCGGGCCGGCGAGCGGCGCCGATGACGCGCCAAAGTCCGCATTCCTACAGTTGCTCCATCGCGGCGTGCCGCACACCACAGGAGCCGAGCATGTTGAAGTGGGCCATCATTTTTGCGCTGATCGCCCTGGTGGCCGGCGCATTGGGTTTCGGCGGCATCGCCGCCGGTGCGGCGGGCATCGCCAAGGTGCTGTTCGGCCTGTTCCTGATCCTGGCCGTGGTCTTCATCGTGCTGGCCGCGCTGGGCGTGGGCGCGGCCAAGCGGGCGCTCGACTAGGGGCGCCGCGGAGTCGGTTCCATCCGTACCGCCCAGGGGCGCGCTGGCCGCCACCGGGGCGGGAGCGGCGGCGGGTGGCAGTGGCGCATGCCATGATGGGCGTGCCCGCAACCCCCGAGGAGGAGAGAACCGACATGTCCGACCTCATGCTGATCGGCGGCCAGCCCGCCAGCGCCGAGGGCGGCGCGTACTTCGAGCGCCGCAACCCGCTGGATGGCAGCCTGGCCACGCGTGCGCCGGCGGCCACGCCCGCCGACGCCCTCCGCGCGGTGGAGGCGGCGGCCGCGGCGTTCCCGGCCTGGAGCGGCACCGGTCCGAACACGCGCCGCGCGCTGCTGCTCAAGGCCGCCGATGCGCTGGAGGCCCGCACGCCCGACTTCGTGGCGGCGCTGCCGCGCGAGACCGGCGCCACCGGCATGTGGGCCGGCTTCAACGTACACCTGGCCGCCGGCATGCTGCGCGAGGCGGCGGCGCTGACCACGCAGGTGGCCGGCGAGGTGATCCCGTCCGACGTGCCCGGCAGCTTGGCCATGGGCCTGCGCCAGCCGGCCGGCGTGGTGCTGGGCATCGCGCCGTGGAACGCGCCGGTGATCTTGGGCGTGCGCGCGATCGCGACGCCGCTGGCCTGCGGCAACACGGTGGTGTTCAAGGGCTCGGAGCTGTGCCCGCAGACGCACTGGCTGATCGCGCAGGCCTTCGTCGACGCGGGCTTTCCGCCCGGCGTGGTGAACTACGTCACCAACGCGCCGGCCCACGCATCGGCCGTGGTCGACGCCATGGTCGCCCACCCGGCCGTGCGCCGCGTGAACTTCACCGGCTCCACGCGCGTGGGTCGGCTGATCGCGCTGCAGTGCGCGCAGCACCTGAAGCCCGCGGTCCTGGAACTGGGCGGCAAGGCGCCGCTGCTGGTGCTGGACGACGCCGACCTGGACGCGGCGGTGGACGGTGCGGCCTTCGGCTGCTTCGCCAACTCGGGCCAGATCTGCATGAGCACCGAACGGCTGGTGGTCGACGCCTCGGTCGCCGACGACTTCGTCGAGAAGTTCGCGGCCAGGGCCCGCGCGCTGCCGCTGGGCGACCCGCGCGGGCCGGACCCGGTGGTGCTGGGCAGCGTGGTCGGCCTTTCCACCGTCGAGCACTGCAACGCGCTGATCGACGACGCGCTGGCCAAGGGCGCCCGGCTGCTGTGCGGCGGCAAGGCGGAGAACACGCTGATGCCGGCGACGCTGCTGGACCACGTGACGCCGGCCATGCGCATCTATGGCGAGGAGACGTTCGGCCCGGTCAAGGCCATCGTGCGCGTGCAGGGCGTGGAAGAGGCCATCGCCTGCGCCAACGACAACGCCTACGGCCTGTCGGCCGCGGTGTTCGGCCGCGACGTGGCACGTGCGTTCCAGGTCGCGCAGCGCATCGCCTCGGGCATCTGCCACGTCAACGGCCCGACCGTGCACGACGAGGCGCAGATGCCGTTCGGCGGCGTCAAGGGCAGCGGCTGGGGCCGCTTCGGCGGCAAGGCCGGCATCGCGGAGTTCACCGACCTGCGCTGGGTCACCCTGCAGATGGGGGAACGGCACTACCCGTTCTGACGCCGCCTCCGGTGGTGTGGACCAAATCCGGCAGCACCCCGAAGCTGGCGGCGCGGCAAGGGCCGGCGGGGGCCTGGGGGCTGGCGCGATGCGCTCGCTGACGTAGCGCCACGAGGTGGCCGAGGGATCGGTGATGCGCCCGCCCAGCGGGGGTCCACCAGTTGCCGCTGCTCGGCCCGGCCAGCCGCGCCGCGCCGTGCCAACGCCCTGCGTCCCGCTTTGCCCATCGGGTGAGTCTGTCCGATCCCCCTCAGCTTCGCGCCAGTCGTCCCTGCCCAGCCAATCCGGCTGCGGGTACCGCGGTTTTGAGTGAATGCTCCGATCGCGGCCACGACGGGGCGTTTTGCAGGCCGCAGCTGCGGTCCTGGCCGGGCCAGCACATGGGTTGCAGCGCCTGTGTGCCGTCCGGCGTGCCTCGGCCCACAGGGCGAGGCCCGAGGCGCATCGGCGGTGCGAGAAGCCGGTGTGGTCATCGAGCCGCGCGCGGCGTGAGCGGCTCGTTCACACCTTCTTACAGGTGGATGCCGCCCGCCGCCTCGATCCGCTGGCCGTTGACCCAGCCCATGCCGGGTGACAGCAGCGCCGCGACCACGGGGCCGATGTCGTCCGGCAGGCCGACGCGGCCCAGCGCCGTCTGCGCGGCGATGGCGGCGTTGACTCCGGCATCGTCGCGCACGGTACCGCCGCCGAAGTCGGTCTCGATCGCGCCGGGCGCGACCACGTTCACCCGGATGCCGCGCGGCCCCAGTTCCTGGGCCATGTAGCGCGACAGCACCTCGATGCCGCCTTTCATCGCGGCATAGGCGGCATAGCCCGGCATCGTGAAGCGCGCCAGGCCGGAGGACAGGTTCACGATGCGCCCGCCGTCGGCGATCAGAGGCAGCAGGGCCTGCGTCAGGAAGAACGTGCCCTTCAGGTGGATGTCGACCAGCTGGTCGAACTGCGCCTCGGTGGTCTGCGCGAACGGTGCGTGGATGCCGATGCCGGCGTTGTTGACCAGGAAGTCGATGCGCTCGCGCTGCCAGGTGGCGGCCAGCGCCTCGCGCAAGCGCTGCACGAAGGCCGGGAAGCCGCGGCTGTCGCCGACGTCCAGCGGCAGCGCCGCGGCGCGGCGGCCGAGGGCCTGGATCGCGGCGACGGCCGCGGTGGCCTGCTCGGCGTTGTGCTGGTAGGTCAGCACGACGTCCGTGCCCTGGGCGGCCAGGGCGAGCGCGGTGCTGCGGCCCAGGCCGCGGCTGCCGCCGGTGACGAGTGCGATGGGGGTGGTGGCCATGGAGGATCTCCTGAAGGGTGTGCGATGGGCGCACTTTGTTGATGCGGTCGCTGCCAATAAAGAAGTCCCGAGTGATAGATGCGTTCGCCGAAAACGAACGATCGCCCCGTGCTGCGCCCCGAGCTGCTGCTGATCTTCACGCGCGTTGCCGAGCCTGGCGAGCTTCACGCAGGCCGCCGACAGCCTGGGGTTGCCCAAGGCCAGCGTGTCCAAGTCGGTCAAGCAGCTGGAGGAGGCGCTGGGCACGCAGCTGCTGCGCCGCAATGCCCGGCGCGTGCTGCCGACGCCGGACGGCCAGGCCTGCTACGAGCGCTGCAAGGAGATGCTGGCCGCATTCGACGACCTGCAGGCCATGTTCCGCGAAGGGCAGGCCTAGCGCGGCCAGCTGCGGGTGGACATGTCGCTGGGCATGGCGCGGTGCGTGGTGCTGCCGCGGCTGCCCGAGTTCCTGGACCGGCATCCGGGGCTGGAGATCGAGCTGTCCAGCACCGACCGGCGCGTGGACCTGGTGGCCGAGGGTTTCGACTGCGTGGTGCGCACCGGCGTGCTGGAGGCGTCCGAACTGGTCGCGCGGCCCCTCGGGGCCCTGTCCCAGCACAACCTGGCCAGCCCGGCCTACCTGGCCCGGCATGGCGTGCCGCGGACGCTGGACGACCTGGCCCGGCACCGGCTGGTGCGCTACGCCACGTGGCTCGGCACGCGCAGCCCGGGCCTCGAGGTGCAGCAGGCCGCCGTCGCGGTGCGCCATGTCCCGATGGCGGGCGGTGTCACCGTCAACAACGCCGAGGCCTATGGCGCGGCCTGCCTGGCGGGGCTCGGCATCATCCAGGCGCCGGTGATCGCGCTGCGCCCGCAGCTCGAGGCCGGCGCGCTGGTCGAGGTGCTGCCGCAGTGGCGCGCGCCGGACCTGCCGGTCGCGCTGCTGTACGCGCACCGGCGCCAGGTGCCGGTGCGGCTGCGCGTGTTCATGGACTGGCTGGCCCAGGTGCTGGCGCCGTATCTGCAGTCCTGAACAGACGCCGGCGGAGCTTGCCGGGGTCGTGCCACGGCTGAGTCGGCATGGCGCGCCATCTGCAGATCCTGGACGGATGCCGGCGGGGCGGTCCCGCTGGAGGGCCAGTCGCGGTGCCCTCCCGGGCGTCAGCCGTTGGCGGCGCTGGGCGCCGTGGCCGCCTCCAGCCGCTGCAGCCAGGCCATCGCGTGTGCGCGGCTGGCGCCGCACATCTCGGCCGAGGGCCGCAGGCCGGCGCAGACGGCCGGGCGCTCCGGCCGGCCGAAGATCCGGCAGCGCAGCGCCTCGTCGAGCTGCACGCAGCGTACGCCGGCCGGCTTGCCGCGCGGCATGCCGGGAATCGGCGAGCTGATCGACGGCGCGATGCAGCAGGCGCCGCAGCCGCTGCGGCAGGCGGGAGCAGGGGGATCCAGGGCTGGCATCCGGAGGATTGGACCACGGTCCCTAGAATGTACAAATCCTTCAGAGTTGTACAAATGCAGATCCTCCCCCTGAGTGAATTCCGCGCCAACGTCTCGGCCATGCTGGACCTGGTCGCGCAAGGCGAGACCGTGCGCATCCTGCGCCATGGCAAGCCGGTGGCCGACCTGGTGCCGGCGCGGCCCGAGGCCGCGCCATTGCCGCACTGGAAACAGCGCATCACCCCGCGCAGGGTGGTGCGGCCGGACGGCAAGACGATCGCGCAGCGCATCATCGACGAGCGCGAGCAGGCGAGGTGCGGATGATGCGCGTGCTGTTCGACACCTCGGCCATCGCCAAGCGCTACCGCGACGAGCAGGGCCACGACCAGGTGCAGCAATGGCTGGAACGCGCCGACGGCGTGGTGATGGCGGCGCACGCCCGCATGGAAGTCGCCGCCAGCCTGTGCCGCGACCTGCACGACGGCGCGACCACGCAAGCCGACCTGCAGGCCGACCTGCAGGCGCTGGCCCAGGATTTCGACGGCTTCGACGTGATGCCGCTGGACAGCCGCATCGAGGCCCTGTCCACCCAGGCCATGGCGGGCGCGCGCCTGCGGGCCATGGATGCGCTGCACATCGCCACGGCGCAGGCGGCGGGCGTGGACATGTTCATCACTGCCGACAAACACCAGGCCCAGGCCGCCGAGGCCCTGGCCATTCCCACTTTTCTCGTACAGGCAGCCTGAATGAGCCCCTACACCCATCCCCAGGAATTCGACGTCATCGTCGTCGGCGGCGGCCACGCCGGTACCGAGGCGGCGCTGGCCGCCGCCCGCATGGGCTGCAGCACGCTGCTGCTGACCCACAACATCGAGACGCTAGGCCAGATGAGCTGCAACCCGTCGATCGGCGGCATCGGCAAGGGCCACCTCGTCAAGGAGGTGGACGCGCTGGGCGGTGCCATGGCGCTGGCGACCGACGAGGCCGGCATCCAGTTCCGCATCCTCAATTCCAGCAAGGGCCCGGCCGTGCGCGCCACCCGGGCCCAGGCCGACCGCATCCTGTACAAGGCCGCGATCCGCCGCATGCTGGAGAACCAGCCGAACCTGTGGCTGTTCCAGCAGGCCGTGGACGACCTGCTGGTGCAGGGCGAGCGGGTGGTGGGCGCCGTCACGCAGGTCGGCATCGCCTTCCGCGGCCGCACCGTGGTGCTGACGGCCGGCACCTTCCTGGACGGCAAGATCCACGTCGGGCTGAACAACTATGCGGCCGGCCGCGCCGGCGATCCACCGGCGCAATCGCTGAGCGCGCGGCTCAAGGAGCTGCAGCTGCCGCAGGGCCGGCTGAAGACCGGCACGCCGCCGCGGCTGGACGGGCGCAGCATCGACTTCTCCCGCTGCACCGCGCAGCCCGGCGACGGCATGCCCGGCGGCGAGCGCGCGGCCATGCCGGTGTTCAGCTTCATGGGCAGCGCCACCATGCATCCGCGCCAGGTGCCATGCTGGATCACGCACACCAATGCGCGCACGCACGAGATCATCCGCTCCGGCTTCGACCGCAGCCCGATGTTCACCGGCAAGATCGAAGGCGTGGGGCCGCGCTACTGCCCCAGCGTGGAAGACAAGATCAACCGCTTCGCCGACAAGGAGAGCCACCAGATCTTCCTGGAGCCGGAGGGGCTGACGACGCACGAGGTCTACCCGAACGGCATCTCGACCAGCCTGCCGTTCGACATCCAGCTCGCGCTGGTGCGCTCGATGCCGGGGCTGGAGAACGCCCATATCCTGCGGCCGGGCTATGCGATCGAGTACGACTACTTCGATCCCCGCGCCCTCAAGAGCAGCTTCGAGACGCGCGCGATCGGCGGCCTGTTCTTCGCCGGCCAGATCAACGGCACGACCGGCTACGAGGAAGCGGCGGCCCAGGGCCTGTTCGCGGGCGTGAACGCCGCGCTGCAGTGCCAGGATCGCGCACCCTGGGTGCCGGCGCGCGACGAGGCCTACCTGGGCGTGCTGGTGGACGACCTGATCACCAAGGGCGTCAGCGAGCCGTACCGCATGTTCACGAGCCGGGCGGAGTTCCGGCTGCAGCTGCGCGAGGACAACGCCGACATGCGGTTGACCGAAGCCGGCCGCCGGATGGGCCTGGTGGACGACGCGCGCTGGGAGGTTTTCTGCCGCAAGCGCGATGCTGTTTCACGTGAAACAGAGCGGCTGCGCTCGCTGTGGATCAACCCCCGCAACCTGCCGGCATCGGAGGCCGAGCGCGTGCTGGGCAAGGCCATCGAGCACGAATACAGCCTGGCGGAACTGCTGCGCCGGCCCGGCGTGGACCATGCCGGGCTGATGTCGCTGGACGGCGGGCGCTTCGCGCCCGAGCAGGCGCTGGGCGAGGACGTGGTCGAGCAGATCGAGATCGCCGCCAAATATG
Organism: Pseudorhodoferax sp.; assembly: GCF_047601025.1. Classification (NCBI taxonomy): domain Bacteria; kingdom Pseudomonadati; phylum Pseudomonadota; class Betaproteobacteria; order Burkholderiales; family Comamonadaceae; genus Pseudorhodoferax; species Pseudorhodoferax sp. The sequence goes on along the minus strand of NZ_JASGJZ010000001.1, from coordinate 1,773,208 downwards.
CGGGCTACATCGGCAAGCAGAAGGAGGAGGTCGAGCGCGCGGCGCACCTGGAGACGCTGAAGCTGCCGCCGGACTTCGACTACATGGCGGTGCCGGCGCTGTCGATCGAGGTGCGGCAAAAGCTGCAGAAGCACCGGCCCGAGACGCTGGGCCAGGCCTCGCGCATCTCCGGCGTGACGCCGGCCGCCGTGTCGCTGCTGCTGGTGCACCTGAAGAAGCGCGGCGGCCGGGCGGTGGCGGCGTGAAGGCGCGGCTGCTGCAGGCGGCCGGGGCGCTGGGCCTGCCGCTGTCGGACGGCGAGGCCGACGCGCTGCTGGCCTACCTGGCGCTGATCGCCAAGTGGAACCGGGTCTACAACCTCACGGCCGTGCGCGATCCCGATCAGATGCTGACGCAGCATCTGCTCGACTGCCTGGCGGCCGTGCCGCCGCTGCGGCGCGTACTGGCGGAGCGGCAGGGCGCCGCCAGTCCGCGGCTGCTGGACGTGGGCGCCGGGGCCGGGCTGCCGGGTGTCGTGTTCGCCATCCTGCATCCGCAGCTGCAGGTGGACTGCGTGGACACGGTCGCCAAGAAGGCCGCCTTCGTGCAGCAGGTGGCGGTGGAGCTGAAGCTCGCCAACCTGCGCGGGCTGCACGCCCGCGTCGAGAACCTGGCCGGCGGCTACGACGTGGTGTCCAGCCGCGCCTTCGCTGCGCTGGCCGACTTCACCGCATGGTCGCGCGCGGCGCTCGCGCCGGGCGGCGTCTGGCTCGCCATGAAGGGCAAGGAGCCGCGCGACGAGATCGCCAAACTGCCGCCCGGCGTGCAGGTGTTTCACGTGGAACATCTGCAGGTGCCGGACCTTGCGGCCGAGCGCTGTATCGTCTGGCTGCGTCCCGCCGCAGCGTAACCGCAGCCGCGTAACCGCAGCCGCGTAAACTCGCGGACTGTTTTCCGCTGCCGCCGCATACGACACACACCATGGCCCGAGTTTTTTGCATCGCCAACCAGAAGGGCGGGGTCGGCAAGACCACCACCAGCGTCAACCTCGCGGCCGGGCTGGCGCGGGCCGGGCAGCGCGTGCTGCTGGTCGACCTGGACCCGCAGGGCAACGCCACCATGGGCTCGGGCGTGGACAAGCGCGAGCTGGCGCTGTCGGTCTACGACGTGCTGCTGGAGTCCGCCACCATCGCCGAGGCGCGCGTGGCGTCCGAGAAATGCGGCTACCACGTGCTCGGCGCCAGCCGCGACCTGGCCGGCGCGGAGATCGAGATGGTCGGCGTCGAGCGCCGCGAGCGCCGGCTGCGCCAGGCGCTGGAAGCCGTGCAGGGCGAGTACGACTTCGTGCTGATCGACTGCCCGCCCTCGCTGTCACTGCTGACGCTGAACGGCCTGTGCGCCGCGCATGGCGTGGTCGTGCCGATGCAGTGCGAGTACTTCGCGCTGGAAGGGCTGAGCGACCTGGTCAACACCATCAAGCAGGTGCACGCCAACCTGAACAAGGAGCTGAAGGTCATCGGCCTGCTGCGCGTGATGTTCGACCCGCGCATCACGCTGCAGCAGCAGGTGGCCGACCAGCTGAAGTCCCATTTCGGCGACAAGGTGTTCGAGACCGTGATCCCGCGCAACGTGCGCTTGGCCGAGGCGCCCAGCTATGGCTTGCCCGGCGTGGTGTTCGATCCCTCGGCGCGCGGCAGCCAGGCCTATCTGGCGTTCGCGCGCGAGATGGTCGCCCGCAACCGATGAACGCCGTCCCGCCTGCCGAAGGCGCCCTGGTCCTGACGCTGCCGGGCTGGCAGGGCTCCGGCCCGGGCCACTGGCAGACGCTGTGGGAGGCGCGCCATGGCGACCTGCGTGTCGAACAGCACGACTGGATGCAGCCTCGGCGCGGCGACTGGCTGGCGCGGCTGGACGAGGTGCTGCTGTCCCTTCCGCCGGCGCGGCCCGTGCTGCTGGCCGCGCACAGCCTGGGCTGCATCCAGGCGGCGGCCTGGGCCGCCCACAGCCGGCTGACCGGCCGCGTGCGCGGCGCGCTGCTGGTCGCGCCCGGCGACGTCGAGCGCGAGGACCTGCGCCATGCCTTGCCGGGCTGGGCGCCCGTCGTGCGCCAGCGCCTGCCGTTCCGCGCGATCCTGGCGGCCAGCCGGGACGATCCCTATTGCAGCTTCGACAAGGCGCGCACCCTGGCCGATGCCTGGGGCGCCGACCTGCGCGACATGGGCGCGCACGGCCACCTGAACGCCGACTCTGGCCTGGGCGAATGGCCCGCCGGCCGCGCATTGCTGCACGAACTCCAAGGAAGCGACTAGACAACTATGGTCACCAAGCGCCCCAAGGGCCTGGGCCGCGGGCTGGAAGCCCTGCTGGGCCCGTCCTTCGCCGACACGCCCGCCGAGGCCCCCGCTCCCGCGGCGGCCGCCGATACCCTGCCCAGCACGCTGGCGCTGGACCAGATGGTCCCCGGCCAGTACCAGCCGCGCACCCGCATGGACGAGGGCGCGCTGTACGAGCTGGCCGAGAGCATCAAGGCCCAGGGCATCATGCAGCCCATCCTGGTCCGCAAGCTGGCCGGCGGCGAGCACGCCGGCCGCTACGAGATCATCGCCGGCGAGCGCCGCTTCCGTGCGGCGCGGCTGGCCGGCCTGGCCGAGGTGCCGGTGCTGGTGCGCGACGTGCCGGACGAATCCGCGGCGGCGATGTCGCTGATCGAGAACATCCAGCGCGAGGACCTGAACCCGCTCGAGGAAGCCCAGGGCCTGCAGCGCCTGGTGCGCGAATTCGGCCTCACGCACGAGCAGGCGGCCCAGGCCGTCGGCCGCTCGCGCAGCGCCGCCAGCAACTTGCTGCGCCTGCTGCAGCTGGCCGAGCCGGTGCAGACCATGCTGATGGCCGGCGACCTGGACATGGGCCACGCGCGTGCGCTGCTACCGCTGGACCGGGCCATGCAGATCACGGCGGCCAACCAGATCTCGGCGAAGAAGCTGTCGGTGCGCGAGGCCGAAGGCCTGGCCAAGAAGCTGTCGACCGAGTCCGCGCTGAGCGCACCCAAGCCCCGCAAGGAAAAGTCGCGCGACCTCGCGCGGGTGGAGGAGGAACTCTCCGACCTGCTGGCCGCCGACGTCGAGATCCGGGTCAAGAAGCGCGTCAAGCGCGGCGGCCGCGTGCTGGAGGCCGGCGAACTGGCCATCCAGTTCGGCTCGCTGGAAGAGCTGAACGGCCTGATCGAGAAGCTGGCGCCGGAACGGGTCCGCTGATCCGTGCGGCGCGCGGCCGCCGCGCGCAGGTCGCTGTGCGCAGCGCCGATGCTGTCGGCCATCGTCGCGCCCGTGAGCCTGGAAACGGCGCTTGGGCGATGTCGAAAACAAAGAAAAGCAAGTGCTGGCACGGGGTCGCGGCCGTTTTTCAGCAACTGCGGAGCCGTTCCAACTGGGTGGGTCGCCACAGTCGATCAGTCCAGGGTGCGGAAAGCACTTGCCGGCGTTCCGACCAGTGAACTGCCGTTTTGAGGGTGGGTTTTCCTGATCAGGGTGGCGCGGCCGCTCGGCTTCGCGGGGCGTTGCGTCGGCCTGGTGGTGGCCGGCATCGGATCGAGCATCGCGGTACCCGCGGCGCGATGCGCGTCACCGACAGCGATGGCGTCGAGGCGTCTGTTCGGCTTCTACAGCTTCTCTGGTGGTCTCGGCAAGGCCGCGTTGCCGGCGCTGGTCGCCGTGCTGCTGCTGGCCGGTCCTCGCCTGGTGGCGGTGCGGAGCCTGTGGTCGTCCTGCTGGTGCTGGCGGCCGTATCGGCGCAGTTCGGCCGCGCAGTGGTGAAAGATCAAAGCCCTCCGGCAAGAGCCTCTTGCGAGGCTCTTCGCCGGACGCTGGAGCCGCTTACTGGCCGACCTTCAGCACGCCGCCGCGGCCCAGGCCGCCCTTGACTTCCTGCGCCTTGTAGTTGCGCAGCGAGACCACCATGGAGTTGTAGGCGTCGATGAAGGCCGCGACCGTGGCCTTGCCTTCCGGTGTGCGCGAGAAGCCGCCCAGGCCGGCCGCCGCGCCACCGCCGAAGGCGCCCAGCGCGGCGCCGAAGTTCGTGGCCGTGGCATTGCCCTCGGAGATCGCGATCTGCACCGAGGAGCGGATGTCGTACATGGTCAGCGTGACCACGGACACCTTGCTTTCCATGCCCGCGGCCAGCGCGCCGACGCCGCGGCCCAGGAAGCCGCCCAGCGCGCCCGCCAGCTTGCCGGTGGAATCGTTGTCGATGATGATGGACGGCTCCATGAAGTAGTCCGCCGCCACGCGCTGGCCCTTCTGCTGGTTCGAGCCGGCGCGGAACTCGCCCGAGTTGCGCTGCTTGTCGGTGATGGAGCTCAGGCGGCTCTCGGTGCGGTTGTTGCCGATCGAGGTGATCACGAAGCAGTTGGACTGCTGCACGGCCAGGCGCAGCAGCGGCTCGATCGAGGTGACCTTGGTGGCGGCGCCGAAGCTGGCGTACCACTCCTTGCCGCGGCCGTCGTCCACGGCCAGCGTGCCCAGCGGCGCGTCGCAGCGCTCCAGCGAGGATTGCGCGCCGGCGCTGGTGCCGCCGGCGGCGGCGCCGGTCACGGCCGTCGGGCTGCCGCCCGTGGTGATCTTGCCGCCGCCGGGCGTTTCGCAGCCCGCGAGGGCCAGGACGGATGCCGCCAGGACGACCGGGCGCAGGAAGAAGGCAGAGGAATGGTTCATGGATGGGCTTTCTTCGGCAAAGGGAGGGGAAAGGGAATCGGGGAAGGAAGGTGACTCAGTAGCGGTAATGCCAGCCTTGCGGGCCCCAGTCCCAGTAGTACGGGTAGCCGCTGTACCAGAAGCCGTAGCCGGCTTCGCGCTGGCGGGTCACCCAGAGCTGGTAGTCGTCCTGGTTCTTCTTCTTGGCCGCGCTGGCTTCGGCCAGCAGCCTGGCGGCCTCCTTGTCGCCGCGGCCGGCGGCCATGGACAGCCATTTCTCGGCTTCCTGCGGGTCCGGCCCCATTTCTTCCAGCCCCGTCAGGTAGAAGCGCCCCAGCGCCATCTGGGCCTGCGGATGGCCGCGCTCGCCGGCGCTGCGCATCCACTGCAGCGCCTGGTAGCTGTTCTGCGGCACGCTGTCGCCGCGGAAGTAGCGCAGGCCCAGGTCGTAGGCTGCGCGCGGGTCCTTGCCCGCCAGGTCGGCCAGCGCGGCCATGCGGCGCGTCTGCGCGGGGTTGTCGTCGCGCGTGGCGTCGAAGGTGGCGCTGTTGCGCGGGCGGTCGGAGCAGCCGGTGTCGTCGCAGATGCGGATCATGGCCGGCCGGTCCGGCGCGGGGGGCGGGGTCTGGGCGCAGGCGGCAAGCACCAGGGCGGCCAGGGGAAGGAGCGGGCGGATCATTGGGCGGGCCTGCGTGAAAGAAGGAACGTAACTGTATGTCTTGAACTGCAAGAAATCCATGCAAGTCCAGCCAGTACGTCGCCAATTTTGACGAAGTTCCGAGTCGACCCCCCTGCGGGGAGCTACAGCGCGAAGATCTTCCCCGGGTTCATGATGTTCAGCGGGTCCAGCGCGCGCTTGATCGTGCGCATCATCTCGACGGCCCCGGCACCGGTCTCGTCGACCAGGAAGCCCATCTTGTGCAGCCCCACGCCGTGCTCGCCGGTGCAGGTGCCACCCAGGCGCAGCGCCCGCGCCACCAGCGCGTGGTTCAGTGCCTCGGCCTGGACGCGCTCCTCGGGCCGGTCCGGATCGAGCAGGTAGCCGAAGTGGAAGTTGCCGTCGCCCACGTGGCCGACCAGGAAATACGGCAGGCCGCTGGCGTCGGCCTCGGCCACCGAGTCGAGCAGGCAGTCGGCCAGCCGCGAGATCGGCACGCAGGTGTCGGTGGAGATCGCCCTGCAGCCCGGGCGCGACTGCACGGCCGCGAAATAGGCGTTGTGCCGTGCCGTCCACAGCCGCGTGCGCTCCTCCGGCGTGCTGGCCCACTCGAACGCCTGGCCGCCGTGTTCGGAGGCGATCTGCTGCACCGTCTCGGCCTGCTCCTGCACGCTGGCCGGCGAGCCGTGGAACTCCATCAGCAGCATCGGTTCCTCGCGCAGGCTCAGCTTGGCGTAGGTGTTGACCATGCGCACGGTGTTGGCGTCGATCAGCTCCACGCGCGCGATCGGCACGCCCAGCTGCACGGTCTGGATCACGCTGTGCACGGCCGCCGCGATGCTCGGGAACGAGCAGATCGCCGCCGACACCGCCTCGGGCAGCGGGTAGATGCGCAGCGTGACCTCGGTGATCACGCCCAGCGTACCCTCGCTGCCGACGAACAGGCGCGTCAGGTCGTAGCCCGCCGCCGATTTGCGCGCGCGCGTGCCGGTGCGGATGGTCTCGCCGCTGGCCGTCACCACCTCCAGCGCCAGCACGTTCTCGCGCATGGTGCCGTAGCGCACCGCGTTCGTGCCGCTGGCGCGGGTGGCCGTCATGCCGCCCAGCGAGGCGTCGGCGCCGGGATCGATCGGGAAGAACAGGCCCGAGCTCTTGAGTTCCTCGTTGAGCTGCTTGCGCGTGACGCCGGGCTGCACGGTCACCGTCAGGTCCTCGGCGTTGACGGACAGCACCTGGTTCATGCGCGAGACGTCGATGCTGATGCCGCCCTGCACGGCCAGCAGGTGGCCTTCGAGCGAGGAGCCGACGCCGAACGGGATCACCGGCACCGCGTGCGCGGCGGCCAGGCGCACGACCTCGGCCACGTCGGCGGTGCTTTCGGCGAACACCACGGCCGCCGGCGGCGGCACGGTGAAGGAGGACTCGTCGCGCCCGTGCTGCTCGCGCACCACCAGCGCCGTGGAACAGCGCTCGCCGAAGCGGGCCTTCAAGGCCTCCACCAGTGCCGCGGGCACTTCGCGCGGATGGAACTCGGGCACCAGGTGCCGGGATGCGGCGGGAGCGTTCATGGCCTTGTCTCCGGGAGGGGGTGGGTGATTCTAGGAGTGCGGGTCGGCGCGCTCCGCGTTGTCCGGGGCTTTACCGGCGCGACGAATCGCCTTGACGCCGCGCGGCGACAAACGCTGCTGCGGCAGCGCTGCCGCGACGACGACAAGGAGTCCGCAATGCAACTGATCCTCGAATTCCTGGTGGGCCAGCTGGTGGTGCTGGCCGTGCTGCTGGCTGGCTGCCGGCTCGCGCTGGGGCGCGGCGGGGCCTGACGGCGGTCCTCGCCGCGCTGGCGCGGCACGGGCTAGGATGCGCAGCTCCGCAGGAGTGAACATCCATGGCCGCCACGACCACCGACGCCTCCCGTGGCGCGATCCGCGCGATCGCGCTGGTCGAGGCCTGCAAGGGCCTCGTCGTGCTGCTGGCCGCCACCGGCGTGCTGGCGCTGGTGCACCACGACCTGAACGCGCTGGCTGCGCGGCTGGTCGCCCACTCGCACCTGAACCCGGCGTCGAAGTACCCGCACATCTTCCTGGACGCCGTGGCGCACCTGCAGCAGCCGCGGCTGCTCTGGCTGGCGCTGGGTGCGGCGGCGTACTCGGCGCTGCGCCTGCTGGAAGCCTACGGCCTGTACCGCCAGCGCGCCTGGGCCGAATGGCTGGCGGCGCTGAGCGGCGGCATCTACCTGCCGTTCGAGGTGGCCGAGCTGGCGCACCGGCCGACCGCGCTGGGCGCGCTGGTGCTGGTGGTCAACCTGGCCGTGGTGGGCGTGATGGCCTGGGCGCTGGTGCGGCGGCGTGCCGGCGCTTCCTGAACGGCTACGGTCCGGCGTTGCGATCCGCCGCGCATGCGGCTCAGAGGCTCACGCCGCGGTGGAATTCCTCGCGCGACAGCACCCGGTCGTGGTTCGCGTCGATCTCGTCGAAACGCTCGGCCACGGCCGGCAGGCGCTGGGCCTCCTCGCGGCTGAGCCGGCCGTCGCCGTCGGTGTCGGCGCGGCCGAAGGCCTCGTCGACGCGCTGCAGCGCGCCGTCGCGCACATGGTGGGCGACCGGGGCGCCGACCGGGGCCTGGGCCAGGACGTCCTGCGCCCGCGCCTGCGCCACGGCGCAGGCACTGCCCAGCGCGGCGCACAGGCACAGGGCCAGGCGGTGTTCTTCGAAGCGAGCGAGGGGGCGGGGCAGGCGCATGCCGGGGGATCCTTGGTTCTGGCGCGAATCAGCGACGCGGGATTCGACCAGACGCATGGGCGCGCCGCCAGCACTCTTGCCTCCTGTTGCCGGCCTCACAAATGGCGGCCGGTTTGTAAACGGCACAATGCCGGGCTTTGGATCGGCACGGAGGACAGGCATGGGCAAGCGACTGACGCAGATCGCCACGCGCACCGGCGACGACGGCACGACCGGCCTCGCGAACAACGCGCGCGTCGGCAAGGACAGCCTGCGCATCACCGCCATCGGCGAGGTCGACGAGCTGAACTCGCACCTGGGCCTGCTGCTGTGCGAGCCCATGCCCGACGGCGTGCGCGAGCTGCTGGTGGACGTGCAGCACCAGCTGTTCAACCTGGGCGGCGAGCTGTCCATGCCCGGCTTCGAGCTGCTCAAGACGCAGGCGGTGCTGCAGCTCGACCAGGCGCTGGCCGACCACAACGCCACGCTGCCGCGGCTGGCGGAGTTCATCCTGCCGGCCGGCACCCGCGGCGCGGCGCAGGCCCATGTCTGCCGCACCGTGGCGCGCCGGGCCGAGCGCGCGGTCGTCGCGCTCGGCCGTGCCGAGACCGTGCGCGAGGCGCCGCGCCACTACCTGAACCGGCTGTCGGACCTGCTGTTCGTGCTGGCGCGCGTGCTCAACCGCCTGGACGGCGGCGACGACGTGTACTGGAAGAGCGAGCGGATGGCGCGCGAGGGAGATGCCGGCGCGCCATGACGCGGCCGGCCGGGGCTCAGAAACTGCGGATGAACCGGTCGCGGCCATCGGCAGGGCGCGGCGGGCCGCACGCGTAGGCACCAGCCGCCCCCTGGCTGGTGCCAGGGCAAGGGCAGCAATGCCCGCGTGCCGTCCGGCGTGTCCCGGGCCGAAGGGCGAGGCGTTGGCAAGGCGCGCGGGCGCTTACCGGGGCCCGCGCGTGGGCGTGAAGGATGTGTTCACAGCCTCTCAGCGCGGTGCCAGGATCGCCATCGTGATGCGCGACACGCAGGTCGGCATGCCGGCCTCGTCGGCCATGTCGATCTGCCAGACGTGGGTGCTGCGGCCCATGTGCACCGGCCGCGCGGTGCCGGTGACCCAGCCGCCGGTCACGCCGCGCAGGTGGTTGGCGTTGATGTCCAGGCCGACGGCGCGCCAGTCCTCGGGCACGGCGTAGGCGGCGCCGCAGGAGCCCAGCGTCTCGGCCAGCACCACGCTGACGCCGCCGTGCAGCAGGCCGTATGGCTGGCGGGTGCGCCGGTCCACCGGCACCCGGCCGCGCAGGAAATCGTCGCCGACCTCCAGGAATTCGATGCCCAGGTGCTCGATGGCCGTGCCGGCGCTCAGGGTGGTCAGGATCTCGACGGAGACGGGTTTCTTCCAGATGGGCATGGCGGGCGGCGGTTCGTTGCTCGGGAGGTGGGCACTATACGGGCCAGCCCGAGGCCGATGCCGAGCCGGGGCCGGACCTATCATGCGGCTCCGCTCGACACGGAGACAGCGCGCATGGTCCCGAACTTCCTCCTGCCATCGTCCACGCCGCCGGGGCAGGCCTGAGGTGCAGGACCCGCTGTTCCCGGACGAGCCGGCGCGGTCCGCGCCGGCGCCCGTGCCCGCCGCACGGCCGCGCACCCGCAGCGTCGCGCCGGCGGCCTGGCCCGCGGAATTCGCCGCACTGGCCGCGCGGCTGCCGCCGCTGCTGCACCTGGGCACCTCGTCCTGGTCCTTCCCCGGCTGGGACGGGCTGGTCTGGGACGGCACCTACAGCGAGTCCATGCTGGCCCGGCGCGGCCTGGCGACCTATGCGCGGCACCCGCTGATGCGGGCCGTCTCGCTGGACCGGGCGTTCTACCGGCCGCTCACCGTCGCGCAGTACGCGGCCTATGCCGAGCAGGTGCCGGCGCATTTCCGCTTCGTGGTCAAGGCGCCGAGCGCCGTGGCCGACGCGCTGGTGCGGCGCGAGGACGGCCAGGGCATGCGCGCCAACGAGGGCTTTCTCGACCCGGGCCTGGCCTGGTCCGCCTTCGTCGAGCCGGCGCTGCAGGGCCTCGGGGCCACGGCTGGCGCGCTGGTGTTCCAGCTCAGTCCGCTGCCGGCCGCGATGCTGGCGCGCATGCCGCACTGGATCGCCCGCCTGGGCGCTATGCTGGCCGCGCTGCCGCCGCTGCAGGAACTGCGCGCCCGCGCGCCCGACCTGGTGCTGGCGGTGGAGGTCCGCAACGCCGAGTGGCTGGTGCCCGCCTTCGCCGACGCCCTGCGCGCCGCCGGCGCCACCTACTGCCTGGGCGGCCACGCCAAGCTGCCGCCGATCGCCGAGCAGCTGCCCGTGCTGCGCGCGCTGTGGCCGGGGCCCATGGTCTGCCGCTGGAACCTCAACCGCCTGCACGGCGCCTACGGCTACGAGGATGCCAAGGCGCTGTACCAGCCCTTCCACGAACTGGTCGATCCCGACCCCGACACCCGCGCCGTGCTGGCCCGCGTGGCCCGCGCCACCCTGGCCGCCGGCCACCACGCCTACCTCACGATCGGCAACAAGGCCGAGGGCTCCGCGCCGCGCACGGTGGAGGCGATGGCGCGGCTGCTGGCGGCGTAGTCAGCGCTGCCCGTCGTGCACCGACACCTGCTCCTTCAGCAGGCCGCCCAGCCGCGAATGCACCCGCCCGCCCGTGCCCATGACCAGCGCGAACAGGATCTCCCGGGGCCGCGGCGCGTCCTGGATGCCGATCTCGATGCTGTTGAAGTGGCTGCGCACGTAGCAGGCGTGGATGTAGTGCACCGGCACCATCAGCCGGTAGCCGGTGCCGGCCACGGCCTTGGCCGCCGGCACGATGGCCTTGGGGTTGCCCAGCACCTCGCGCATGGCCCAGCCGCCGGCCTCGTGCCAGACGGCGCCGTGCTCCATCTCGCCGTCCACGCCGACGATCGCGGCCTTGCTGTAGACCTCGACGCGGTCGCGGCCCAGCGTGTCGACCAGCTCCTTCGCCAGCAGCGTGCCCAGGCTGCGCAGCTCGGCCATGAAGGGCGTCAGGTCCGGCTCGTAGCGGCCGGCGTAGGGGTTGCGGATCACCGCGCAGGCCGCGGCCATCTTCAGCGGCACCTCCACCGGCGGGCCGCCCTCGTGGTAGGTGGTCTCGATGGTCAGGCTGCGCTTGCGGATTTCGATCAGGGACATGGCGGACTCCTGGGAGGGACGACGTGGGACGATCATCGCCGATGCGGTGCGCGGTTGACCAGCCAGATGCCGGCGGCCACCAGCGCCATCGCGCCGAGCAGGCTGGGCGTCAGCGGCTCGTGCAGCAGCCAGGCGCCGAAGGCCAGCGCGAACAGCGGCGTCAGGAACACGAAGGACGACAGCTGCGTGGCCGGGTAGCGGCCCAGCATCCACATCCAGGCCAGGTAGCTGGCGAACGCGCCGACCACCGCCTGCAGCGCCAGCGAGGTGGCCACGAACGGCGTGAAATGCCAGTCCCAGCGCTCGCCCAGCGCCAGCGACAGCAGCGGGAACACCAGCGCCGAGACGGCCAGCTGGTAGAACAGCAGCTTCTCGGGCCCGATGCGCACCAGCGCCGTGGCGCGGATCAGCACCGTCGTCAGCCCCCACATCAGCGCCGCCAGCAGCGCCAGCAGGTCGCCGCGCCAGGTGGCCAGGCCGGCGCCGAAGCCCTCGCGCAGCGCGAAGGCCACGGCCGCGAACGCGCAGGCCAGCCCGACCCACTGCGCCGGCCGCAGCCGCTCGCTCGGCACCCGCCAGGGCAGCAGCAGCGCGACCCAGAACGGCGAGGTGTACAGGAACACCGTGGCGCGCGAGGCCGTGGTGCCGGCCAGCCCCAGGTACAGCGCCACGAACTCGCCGGCGAACAGCAGCCCGGCCACCAGCCCCGCGGCCAGCGAGCCGTCGCGGCTGAACAGCGCGATGCCGCGCCAGCGGCACCAGCCCATCAGCAGCAGCGTGGCGGCGACGAAGCGCAGCGCGCCCTGCAGCACCGGCGGCATGTGCGCGATCGTGGCCTTGACCAGGACCTGCTGCGCGCCCCACAGCAGGCAGCAGATGATCAGCAGGCCCATGGCCAGCCTGTCGAGGCGGTCCTTGCGCTGGGTCGATGGCATGGTTCAGGGGTGTGTGGCGCCGCGCGGCCGGGCGGCAAAGCATGGGCCGGCGCGGCGCAGCGGGGCCGGCCGAACCCGGGAAAAGCTCACAACGGATGCTCGGTGTAGAAGCGCCCGCCGTGGAACAGCAGCGGCGAGGCGCCGGCGCGGTGCGTGCAGTGCTCGACCTCGCCGACGAAGATCACGTGGTCGCCTTCCTCGTAGCGGCTGCGGTTGAAGCACTCGAACACCGCGGCGCAGCCCTCCAGCAGCGGCGCGCCGGCCACGCCCTCGCGCCAGGCCACGCCGGCCCAGCGGTCGGGCGCCCGCGTGGCGAAGCGCTCGGCCAGCGCCTTCTGGTCGGAGGCGAGGATGCTGATCGCGTAGTGCGAGCCGGTGCTGAACGCCGCCATCGCCGAAGCCGTGCGCGCCAGGCTCCACAGCACCAGCGGCGGGCTCAGCGACACCGAGTTGAACGAATTGGCCGTCAGCCCGACCAGGCGTCCGTCGCCCTGGCGTGCCGTCACGATGGTCACCCCGGTGGCGAACATCGACAGGCTGCGGCGGAACTCGACGGTGGAAAAGGTCGGGGCGCGCGCCTGGCGCGTCGCGGCGGGGAGAGGCATGGCGGCGAATCTAACCGAATCGCATGGGCGCGGCGCGCAGCGGCGCGAGCACCCATGCGCCCGGCGTTCCTACAAGCGGTGCGCCCGCCGTCCGACACGCTGCCCGCGGGCGCTGCGCTACGGTGGAGCCGTCTTCCCGTCGCCCGGTCGTCGCCACGGCCTTCCATTCCGAGAAAGAGGCAGCCATGCCCGACAAGTCCCCCGGTTCCCGCTCCCGCGTCAACTACCTGCGCCGCCGCCCGCGCCCGGGCGCACTGGTGCGTGCGCCCGACGACCTGCCGCTGCCGCACGAGCGCGACCAGATGGAACACGGCATGACCGACGACGGCAAGGTGCCCCAGGAAGGCCGCCAGGCCCACGAGGATCTCGACCGCGGCGTGCAGGACACCAGCAAGTCCGTCGAAATGGACAGCACCTACCGGCGCCAGAAGTGAGCCGCCGCCAGCGGCGTGCGCGCCACCGCTGGCGCGCCCGGGAACGCGCCCCGGCACGGGCCGCCGGCCCGCGTCACCCCTTCTGCCGGTGGTGCCAGCCGATGAATTGCGGCGCCACGCGGGCGATCACGGGACCGTCGAAGTCCCAGGACATGCACTGGCCCATGTAGAACGGCGGCGTGAGGCGCACCGTCTCGGGCTCGCCGCGCTGCTGGCGCAGGTGCTCGCGGTAGCTGCCCATGGTCTGGAAGGCGGCCGTGGCCGCGCCGAACAGCAGCTCGCGCAGGTGCGTGCAGCCGCGCGTGCCGCCGATGGCCTCGTCCAGCGCGCGCCGCCAGCCGCGCCCCAGCGTGGCGCCGATCAGCCGGCGCACCGGCGCCTCCGCCCGCGGGCATTCCTCGAACGGCGTGCCGGGCATCGCGGCATGGATGTCGACGATCTTCATCGCGTCGTCGATGGTCACGCGCACGTGCATGTCGTGCACCGGCTCGCCCTTGGGCAGCACGCCGCGGCCGGGCATGGTCTGCTCGTAGTTCTTGGTGTCGCGCAGATGGCCTTCGATGTCCCACAGGCCGTCGTCGCGGTGGTAGCCGCGGTATTCGACGCGGCGCAGGTGCGCGTGGGTGCGTGGGGCAGGCGGTGGCAGCGGCATGGAAGGAAATTCTAGGGATCTGGCCTTGATCGCGCTCAAGCGGGCCGGGGTGTCCCCGCCGCTTCACACTTCCACCAGCAGCCCGGGGCGGAAGCCCTGCTGCTCGCCCTTGTCCGCATAGCCCAGCGGGTTGGCGACCACGTGGCAGCCGCGGTGCCGGTAGTCGCTGGGGGCGTGCAGGTGGCCGTGCAGCCAGGTATGGGCCAGCGGCAGCAGGTCGTCCAGCGCATTGCAGAAGCCGGCCGTGCCGGGCGTGAGGCCGTAGCGCGGGTCGGCGCTGTGCAGGCTGGGCGCGAAATGCGTCACCACCACCGTGTGGCCGTCGAACGGCGTCTGCAGCACCGCGCGCAGCCAGTGCTGGCAGGCCAGGCCTTCCTCGCGCATCTGCGCGGCCAGCCAGGGCTGGCCGTGGCGCGTGGTGCCGGTGCGGCGCAGGTAGTGGTCGGCCGCGCGGAAGGCCTTGTGCCGGGCCTTCAGCAGCTCGGCCGGTGCCGCCGGCCGGCTGCCCGCGGCCAGGCCGATGGCGTCGAAATCCGTCCACAGCGTGGTGCCGGCCAGCCGCAGCGCACGCCCGTCGGCGCCGGCGCCGGGCAGCGTGACGACCTCGCGGTCCAGCCAGACCAGGCCCAGCCGCTCGCAGCACGCGCGCAGCCTCGCCCGGGCGTCATCCACGTCCAGCATGTCGTACTCGTGGTTGCCGGGCACGTAGTACACCGGCACCGGCCAGTCGCGGAACAGCGGCAGGCCGAAGGCGTCGTCGGCCATGCGCGAGCCGGCCTGGTAGGAGCCCACGTCGCCGGCCAGGATGAGTGCCTCCGCGCCCGGCAGCGGCTCGGGCACGAAGTCGGTGTGCACCTCGAGGTGCAGGTCGGACAGCAGCTGGAATTTCACGGAATGCGGCGCGGATGCGGATCCATGCGATGGTTATGCGGGAACGGCATGGTCATCGGCTTGCGAAACTAGGGATAACCCTTATTCTTGGAGCACTGTCATTTCTGGAACCGCTGCCACGCGGTGTGTGTATGTCGATCGTTTCCTGGTTTGCCCATCTGTTCCAAGGGTGGGCCGCTTCCGCCGCTGCTTCTGCCGGCCAGGCCCCCCGCGAAGCCGCGTCCTCCGACGTGGCCTTCGGCCTGCTGGAGAGCGCGCACCGCTGCGCGGGCCACGACCCGTTCGAGGCCCGGCGCCTGCGCAGCGCCGCCCTGGCCTGGCTCAGCGTGGTTCGCTGAGCGGCGGCCCCAGCGGGCCGAACGCCTTCTCCGCCGCCCGCACGACCGCCTGGCGCAGCCACTGGTGGTCGCTGTGCAGATCCATGCGGCGATGCCACAGCGCCTCCACGTGCACGGCGGCGACCTGGAACGGCAGCTCGCGGTGCACCACCTGGCCGGCGATGCCGGCAGCCTCGATGAAGTGCCGCGGCAGCACCGTCAGCAGGTTGGACGTCGCCACCACGCGGCCGGCCGTGAAGAACTGGTTGACCGTCATGACCACGCGGCGCTCGCGCTTGAGCAGTGTCAGCGCCTCGTCGATGAAGCCGTAGGGCCGCCCCGAGAAGCTGACCAGCAGGTGGCGCGCCGCGCAGAACCCGTCCAGCGTCAGCGGGCCGTCCGCCAGCGGGTGGTCGCGCCGCATCGCGCAGACGTACTCGCTGTCGTACAGCCGCTGGTGCTCGAACGGCACCGCCTTGCCGACCTGGGCGCGCGCCGTCAGGTCGGCCAGCACGGCCGGGAAGAAGCCGATCGCCAGGTCCGCCGCCTCGTCGTCCAGCAGCCGGCGCGGATCGCGCGTGCTCAGCGGGATCACGCGCAGCGACACCCCTGGCGCCTCGTGCTCGAGGATGTCGAGCAGCTCCGGCATCAGCAGCGCGGCCGTCGCATCGGCCATCGCCAGCACGAAAGTGTTGTCTGCTTCCAACGGATTGAAGCTGCTCGGCGCCAGCGAGGCCTGCAGCTGGCGCAGCGCATCGCGCACGGGCGGCCACAGCGCCATCGCACGCGGCGTGGGCTCGATGCCCTGGCCGCTGCGCGTGACCAGCTCGTCGCCCAGCGCATCGCGCAGCCGCTGCATGGCGTTGCTGACGGCCGGCTGCGTCAGCGACAGGTTGCGTGCCGCCCGGGTGAGGCTGCGCTCGGCCAGCACTTCGTCGAAAACACGCAACAGGTTCAGGTCCAGCGTGCGGAAGTTCGGAGGAGCCAAGGGCGGCCTTCGCGTGAAAAAGTGGGCGAAATACTGTATTCATCACGATGCTGAATGTCCAGCATCATGAATATAAATTTGAACATACCTAGGGCAAACCCTAGTATTCACCCCAAGCGCTGCTACCGACGCAGCGAAGGAAAGGAATCCACATGACCAGCTTCGTTCACATCGACTATCCGCAACAACACCCCGGCGTGGCCCGGGCCGAGGCCGTCATCGAGGCGGCCGGCCGCATGCGCCGCGACTTCGACGGCACCCGCGGCATCGCCGCCCTGCTGCTCGGCGCCGTGGTCGCCGCCCTGCTGGTGCTGGCCGACCGCCTGGTCGAAAGCTGGGCCGGCGGGCGCCTGATGGCCGCCTGGATCGTGCTGTGGCTGGTGGCGTTCGCCGCCATCGCGCTGTTCGCCGCGCCGGCCCGCCGCCTGGCGGGCGCCGTCGTCGGCGGCCTGAACGCCTGGTCGGCCCGCGTCGCCCAGCGCCGCGCCGACGAGCGTCTGTGGGCCACCGCCCAGGTGGATGCCCGCGTGATGGCCGACCTGCGCGCCGCGATGGCCCGCAGCGAAGGCGCCATGCTGCCGAGCGCCGCCGCGGCCGCCCTGCGTGCCGCCGAGGCGCCCAACCGCCGCAGCCTGCGCCAGATCATCCTGCAATGGCACCGTGACGTGCGGAACACCCGCACCCAGGTGGCCATGCTGATGGCGGCCGAGAAGGCCTCGCGCAGCATGGCCGGCCTGAGCGCCGGTGGCGCCCTGCCGCAGCAGACGCAGACCCTGCTGCGTGCCGACCAGGCCAGCGCCGCCCTGCGCGATGCCGCCCATGCCCTGGGTGCCCGCCACGCCGGCTACTACCAGTAACCCTGGTCCATCTCCGCGGGGCGAGGCCGGCTGGCCAATCCCCGGTCGCCTGCCGGGCGCTGCGAAGGGAACGTGTTTGACACGTTCCCTTTTTGTTTGGCGGTGCTGCATGGGGCGTTGACGCGGGTTTCCCCATGGCGTGAGACGGGTTTGTGGCCGCATGCCCTTTGCGGCTGGCGTCCTCGAGCTGGCGAGGACGAGTGGCAAACCACTCTGGATGGGTGCGATCGCTGCCTTGTCGGTGCCGCGCTGCGGCGGTCGCCGAAACGAAAACGCCCAACCGAGAACGATGGTTGGGCGCTGAATGTAGTGGTGGAGAGGAGGAGGATCGAACTCCCGACCTCCGCATTGCGAACGCGGCGCTCTCCCAGCTGAGCTACCCCCCCACGCGAAGACGCGCATTCTAATACCGATGCGCACGGTGCTGCCGTGTCGGTGTCCAATCGCCACATGGATGCGAACGACACTGTGCTGCGGCGCCTGGACGCGCTGGAACTGAAGGCTTGCGAGGCCGAGGACCTGCTGGAAACGCTGAACCTCACGGTCTATCGCCAGCAGCAGCTGATCGAGGTGCTGCAGCGCCAGCTGGAGACACTGCGCCGGCAACTGCCGGATCCGGCCGCGGCTGCGCCGGCCCGCAGCCTGCGCGACGAGCTGCCGCCGCACTACTGAACGGTTCCTGGGCCCGGCCCCCGTGGCGGGCTCGGCAGCCGGGGGCGGCCCGGCGCATCCCTGGGCGGCTGGTGCGCCGCCGCCAGGCAGTCCTGGAACAGCAGCGCGGCGCGCGAGGGCTGCGGCGAGCGGCGCAGCAGGCTCACGAACTGGCAGGCGTACGAGAAGCGCTGCGGCGCCACGGCCTGCAGCAGCCCCTGGGCGACGAAGCCGGCCGCGTAGTGGTCCGGCAGGAAGCCGAGGAAGCAGCCGGACAGCACCAGCGTGGCGATGGCTTCCTGGTCGTGTCCGCTGGCGCGGCGCACCAGCTGCTGCCGGTGGCTCAGTTCCATGTTCGGCGAGTGGTAGGCCAGGCCGGCGAACGGGTACTGCCGCAGCCGCGCCCAGCTCAGGCCCGCATGGTCGGCGCCGAACAGCGGGTGGTTCCTGCCGCAGTACAGCAGCATGGTCTCGCCGAACAGGTCCGCGTAGCGCAGGCTGCGCGAGGCGCGGTGCGCCGGGATGATGCCCAGCGCGAAACGGCCGTCGATCACGCCGCGCTCGATCTCCTGGATCGAGGCCACGTGCAGGCTGGGCCGTACCTCGGGCGCCTGCGCGCAGAAGCGCGCGATGGCCTCGGCGATGCGCGCCTGCGGGTTGGTCGCGGTCTTGTCGAACACGGCCAGCTCCAGCGTGCCGCCCATGCGGCCGTGGATGTCGTCGATGCCGCTGCGGAAGGCGTCGACCGCGGCCAGCAGGCGCTGGGTTTCGTCGTAGACGCGCTGGCCCTCCTCGGTCAGCGCGAAGCCGGCGCGGCCGCGCCGGCACAGCAGCAGGCCGAGCCGCGTCTCCAGGTCCTTGACGTGGCGGCTGATCGTGGACGTGCCGATGTTCAGCTCCAGCTCGGCCGCGGTCATGCCGCCGCACTGCACCACGCTGCGGAAGACCTTCAGCAGCCGCAGGTCCATGTCGTCGAGCTGGCCGAGCACGGCGCGGCGCGCCGGACGGGGCGTTGCTTGCATTGATCGTCAAGTGAAGATGGATAGGTGAACATTGTCCAACTGAGCCGGGCACCCAACAATCGCGTTTTCCGTCCAACTTGGGAGCCCCCATGACCGTGTCGACCGCCCCCGCCGCGAACCCCGCCCTGCGCACCGACGCCGCCTGGCTGGAGGCGCACTGGATGCCCTTCACCGGCAACCGCCAGTTCAAGGCCGACCCGCGCCTGGTCGTCGAGGCCCGGGGCGCCTACTTCACCGACGCGCAGGGCCGCCAGGTGTTCGACGGCCTGTCGGGCCTGTGGTGCACCGGCCTGGGCCACGGCCGCACCGAGATCAGCGAGGCCGTGGCGCGCCAGGTGGCCAGGCTGGACTACGCGCCCGCCTTCCAGTTCGGCCATCCGCTGTCGTTCGAGCTGGCGAACAAGGTCAAGGCGTTGATGCCCCAGGGCCTGGAATACGTGTTCTTCACCGGTTCGGGCTCCGAGGCGGCCGACACCTCGCTGAAGCTGGCGCGTGCCTACTGGCGCGCCAAGGGCCGCGGCACCAAGACGCGGCTGATCGGCCGCGAGAAGGGCTACCACGGCGTCAACTTCGGCGGCATCTTGGTCGGCGGCATCGGCGGCAACCGCAAGACCTTCGGCCAGGGCGTGGAGGCCGACCACATGCCGCACACCCAGCCGGCCGCGGGCTCCTTCGTCAAGGGCATGCCGGCCGAGGGCGGCGCGGCGCTGGCCGACCGGCTGCTGGACCTGATCGCGCTGCACGACGCGTCCAACATCGCGGCGGTGATCGTCGAGCCGTTCTCGGGCTCGGCCGGCGTGGTGATCCCGCCGGTGGGCTACCTGCAGCGCCTGCGCGAGATCTGCACGCAGCACGACATCCTGCTGATCTTCGACGAGGTCATCACCGGCTTCGGACGCTGCGGCGCGATGACCGGCGCCGAGGCCTTCGGCGTCACGCCGGACATCCTGAACTTCGCCAAGCAGGTCACCAACGGCGCGCAGCCGCTCGGCGGCGTGGTCGCCACCCGGGAGATCTACGACACCTTCATGGCGGCCGGCGGGCCGGACTACCTGGTGGAGTTTCCGCACGGCTACACCTATTCGGCGCATCCGGTCGCCTGCGCGGCCGGCATCGCCGCGCTGGAGCTGCTGGTGGCCGAGGACGGCCCGGGCCGCGTGCGCGCGCTGGCGCCGCACTTCGAGGCCGCCGTGCACAGCCTCAAGGGTGCGAAGCACGTGCTGGACATCCGCAACTACGGCCTGGCCGCCGGCATCACGATCGCCCCCGTGCCCGGCGAGCCGGCGAAGCGCCCGTTCGAGATCGCCATGGCGTGCTGGAAGAAGGGCTTCTACGTGCGCTACGGCGCCGACACGATCCAGCTGGCCCCGCCCTTCATCAGCGAGAAGGCCGAGATCGACCGGCTGGTCAACGCGCTGGGCGACGCCTTGGCCGCGACGGCCTGACGGCGCGCGCGGGCGTCAGCCGCGTTCGAAGTGGAACAGCGCCGTCGCGGCGCGCACGTTCGGCAGCACGCGGACCGGTTGCCCGTCCTGCAGGCCGAAGGCGTCCAGGATCTTCAGGCCGTTCTTGCGCGCCAGGACCGCGAAGTCCCTGAACGTGCCGACGCGGATGTTCGGCGTGTCGTACCACTGGTACGGCAGCCGGCGCGTGACCGGCATGCGCCCGCGCAGCACCGACAGCCGGTTCGGCCAGTGCGCGAAGTTGGGGAACACGACGATGCCGTGGCGGCCCACGCGCGCCGTCTCGCGCAGCATGGTCTCGGCATTGCGCAGGTGCTGCAGCGTGTCGATCTGCAGCACCACGTCGAAGCTGGCGTCGTCGAACATCGCCAGGCCCTGCTCCAGGTTCAGCTGGATTACGTCAACGCCGCGCTGCACGCAGGCCAGCACATTGGCGTCGACGATCTCGATGCCGTAGCCGCTGCAGCCGCGCGTGGCCTGCAGGTGCGCCAGCAGCGCACCGTCGCCGCAGCCCAGGTCGAGCACGCGCGCGCCCTGCGGCACGAGGCGGGCGACGGCTTCCATCGTGGCCTGGTCCGGCATCAGCGGCCTCCTTCGGTGGCGATGCGCTCGAAGTAGGCACGCACCACGTTCAGGTAGCGCGGGTCGTCGAGCAGGAAGGCGTCGTGGCCGTGCGGCGCCGCGATCTCGGCGTAGCTGACCGGGCGCTTGTTCTCCAGCAGCGCCTGCACGATCTCGCGCGAACGCGCCGGCGCGAAGCGCCAGTCGGTCGTGAAGCTGACCAGCAGGAACTTCGCCTGCGCCCGGGCCAGCGCGCGCGCCAGGCTGCCGCCGTGGGCGCGGGCCGGGTCGAAGTAGTCCAGCGCGCGCGTGATCAGCAGGTAGGTGTTGGCGTCGAAGTACTCGCTGAACTTGTCGCCCTGGTGGCGCAGGTAGCTCTCGATCTGGAACTCGATGTCCTGCGTGCTGTACTTCAGGTCCATCCCTTCGCGCAGCTGGCGGCCGAACTTCTCGTTCATCACGTCGTCGCTGAGGTAGGTGATGTGGCCGATCATGCGGGCGATGCGCAGCCCGCGCCGGGGTACCACGCCGTGCGCGTAGAAGTGGCCGCCGTGGAAGTCCGGGTCGGTCACGATGGCGCGGCGCGCGACCTCGTTGAACGCGATGTTCTCGGCCGTCAGGTTCGGTGCGCTGGCGATCACCACGGCATGGCGCACGCGCTCCGGATGGCGCAGGCTCCAGCACAGCGCCTGCATGCCGCCCAGGCTGCCGCCCATCACGGCCGCGAGCTGCCGCACGCCCAGCGCATCGAGCAGCCGGGCCTGCGCGTCGACCCAGTCCTCCACCGTCACGACCGGGAAGTCCGCGCCGTAGACGCGGCCCGTGTCCGGATCGCGGTGCATCGGGCCGGTCGAGCCGAAGCACGAGCCCAGGTTGTTCACGCCGATCACGAAGAAGCGGTCCGTGTCCACCGGCTTGCCGGGACCGATCATGTTGTCCCACCAGCCTTCGGATTTCGGCTGGTCCGCGTAGATGCCGGCGACGTGGTGCGAGGCGTTCAGCGCATGGCAGATCAGGACGGCGTTGCTGCGGTCGGCATCGAGCCGGCCGTAGGTCTCGTAGGCCAGCGTGTAGCCGCGGATGGACGCGCCGCTCTGCAGCGGCAGCGGCGCGTCGAAGGACATGGACTGGGGATGCGCGATGAACGACATGGACGCTGCAATGAAAGAACCCGGCTCGCCAACGACGAAGCCGGGTCAGGCGTCCGCGTTTAGCTGCATTTCGGAACTCGGCGGTTCCGGCGCCCGCAATCTGGAACAAATCGGCGCAGGAAAGGCAGTATAGCCAGCTACGCCATCCACAGCGCCGCGATGCCCAGGGCCGCGAAGATCACGGCCGACACCAGGTGCACCGCCCGCACCGGCACGCGCCGGGTGAGCTTCTCGCCCAGCCAGACCGCCGGCGTGTTGGCCAGCATCATGCCCAGCGTGGTGCCCGCCACGACCCAGGCCAGCGCCCCCTCGAAGCGCGCGGCCAGCATCACCGTGGCGATTTGCGTCTTGTCGCCGATCTCGGCCAGGAAGAACAGCACCAGCGTCGTGCCGAACACCCCCAGCCGCGGCGCCTTCTGGGCTTCGTCGGCGTCGAGCCGGTCCGGCACCAGCATCCAGGCCGCCATCGCCAGGAACGAGATGCCGAGCAGCACGCGCAGCGTGCCCGGCCCGACCATGGACTGGATCCAGGCGCCGACCGCGCCGGCGGCCGCATGGTTGGCCAGCGTGGCGGCGAGGATGCCGGCGACGATGGGCCAGGGCTTGCGGAAGCGGGCGGCCAGCACCAGGGCCAGCAACTGGGTCTTGTCGCCCATTTCGGCGAGCGCGACGATTCCGGTGGAGAGGAGGAAAGCTTCCACGACAACGAACTCCGGCCGGGATGCACGCACCAATGACTGCGGGCAGCCTTCCCGGCACGAGAGGCTGTGCAGTCAAAGGTCTCGCTGAAATCCCTGGGCCCGCTGCCGCGGGCCGCCGGTGATCCGTCTGCGCCATGTCGGCGGTGCCAGGCGGCACCGCGCGAGCAAGTCTGTTGACGCAAACCCCTTTCGAGAAGGGTGGCTACTCCCCCAAGACGGCGGCAATTGTAGTGCCATTGGTCCGCGTCGATCGGTGTTTGTACCTAGATCGATCCGCGCATACTAGGAAGCCACAGGGATTTCCCGGACCTGCGTCAAGGGGTACGCCTTCGATTGGTGCATTTATCGAGGAATTTTTTTTGGGAATTTGCGTTTTATCCGAACCCGACCGCATATGATGGGAGGGCATGGGTCGCCCCATGTGGTTTGCGGTGTCGGCAAGTTTCGCGTCCTTGAGTTCTGCAGTTTGCGTGTTCGGGACTCCATCGCTTTTCTTTGTGTTTTTGAGGAGTCCCTTCAATGGGCAACAAACTGTATGTCGGCAATCTGCCGTACTCGCTGCGTGACGGGGATCTGGAGCAGTCGTTCAGCCAATTCGGTACCGTGACCAGCGCCAAGGTCATGATGGAGCGCGATACCGGCCGCTCCAAGGGTTTCGGTTTCGTCGAGATGAGCACCGACGCCGAGGCGCAGGCCGCCATCAACGGCATGAACGGCCAGCCGCTGGGTGGCCGTAGCTGCGTGGTCAACGAAGCCCGCCCGATGGAAGCCCGCCCGCCGCGCAGCGGTGGTGGCGGCGGCTACGGCGGCGGCGGTGGTGGTTATGGCGGCGGTGGCGGTGGCGGCTACGGTGGTGGCGGCGGCGGTTACGGCGGCCGTGGCGGTGGTGGCGGCGGCGGTGGCTACGGCGGCCGTGGTGGTGGCGGCGGCGACGGTGGCTTCCGCAGCCCCTACGGCTCCGGCCCGCGCGGTGGCGGCGGCCGCGGCAACAACAACTACTGAGAAACGGCGCCTGCCTGCCGGCAGGCCCGGATCGTGCGAAAAAGGCTCCTGCGGGAGCCTTTTTGCTGGGCTTCGCCAGCCGGCCTAGTCCTGGCCCTGGCGCGGTTTGCGGGCGCGGCCGACCAGCAGGCGGTCGAACCAGGCGTTCGGCAGCAGCCGCATCAGCTTGGCGGCCACGCCCATCTGCCAGGGGATCACCCGGTAGCTCGCACCGGCCTCGATCGCGGCCAGGGCCTTGTCGGCGAAGCGCTCGGCCGGCATCAGGAACGGCATGCCGTAGCGGTTTTTGCGCGTCAACGGCGTGTCGATGTAGCCGGGCGTGAGGGTGACGACCTTCACGCCGTCGGGCCGCAGCTCGCCGCGCAGGCTTTCGCAGTAGGCGATCACGCCGGCCTTGCTGGCGCAGTAGCCGCCGTGGCCGGGCAGCCCGCGGATGCCAGCCACGCTGGCGATGCCGACCAGCGTGCCACGGCGGCGCGCGCGCATGGGCTGCACGAAGGGATGGAAGGTGGCGGCCATGCCGACGTTGTTGGTCGCGAAGATGCGGGCGATCACGTCGATGTCCTCGCGCTCGGCCGTGTCCACGCCAATGCTGATGCCGGCGTTCGCGATCACGACGTCGGGCAGGCCCTGCCGCGCCAGGCAGGCCCGGCCGGCGGCGACGATGCTGTCGGGCTCGGCCACGTCGGCGCCGTAGACGGCCACGCGCGCGGCGTCCAGGCCGTGGGCGGCGCGCCAGGCCTCGATCTCGGCCGTGCGCCGGGCCACCAGGGCCAGGGCGTAGCCGGCCTGGTGGCAGCGCAGCGCCAGCGCCTGGCCGATGCCGCTGGACGCCCCGGTGATGAAAGCCAGCCGCGGCGGCACGGCGTCGTCGCGCTCAGCGGGCCGGCGTGCCGCCCAGGGTCCCGCGCACGCGGCCGCCGAGCTGCATCACCCGGTCCAGGTTGTCGTAGTCCATGCCGTCGGCCGTGAAGCGGTCGCCGTCGCGGATCAGGACCACCGGCTTGTCCGAGCGCACCCGCTCGACGTTGGAGTAGGCGTGCAGGAACTCGCTGCGCAGCTCCAGCCGCGGCAGCAGGCGGCCGCTGCGGTCCTTCTGGGCTTCGCGCACGACCACGGCGTTGCCGAGCAGCTGGACTTCCGAGCCGTCGGCGTTCGACAGCGCGCGGTTGGCCGTGGACACCGTCTCCAGGCCCTGTTCGCTGATCGAGCGGATGCGCGCCTTGTCGATTTCCAGCGTGTCGGTGTCGGGGTAGTGCCACATCTGCACGCCCTGGATCTCGCTGCGCAACTGGCCGGCCGCGTCGAAGTTCTTGACGGAGAAATCGCGCATGAAGTAGTCGGGCTCGCTACTGAGCTGGCGCTGCGGCGCCGGCGCCGCCAGCGTGGGCGCGTTGCGGACCAGCCAGTAGCTGCCCAGCGCCAGCAGCGCCATCAGCAGCACCGGCAGGTAGAGGGACAGTCGCTCCCAGGCATCGCGCAGGAAGTTCATGCCTGGTAGCGCGCCAGCAGGTCGGCGTAGCGGCCGCTGGCGGCGAGCAGCAGGTCGCAGAACTCGCGCGCCGCGCCGTGGCCGCCCGGCCGCTCGGTCACGTGGTGCACGGCGGCGCGCACCTCGGGGTGGGCGTTGGCCGGGGCGCAGGCCAGGGCGCAACGGTTCAGCACCGGCAGGTCGGGCCAGTCGTCGCCGATGCCGGCGGCCTGCGGCCAGTCCAGGCCCAGCTCGGCGAGCACCGCCTGGGCGGCGGGCAGCTTGTCCTCGGTGCCGAAGCGCGCATGCGTGACGCCCAGCGCCTGCAGCCGGGCGCGCAGGGCCGGCGCGTCGCGCCCGGTGACCACGGCCGGCGTGATGCCGGCGGCCTGCAGCAGCTTGATGCCGAAGCCGTCCAGCGTGTGGAAGCGCTTGACGGTCTCGGCCGCGCCGCGCGGGTCCCCGCCGGGCAGCTCGGCGATGTACAGGCCCCCGTCGGTCAGCACGCCGTCGATGTCGAAGAAGGCCACCCGCACGTCCTGGCCGCGCAGCAGCAGCTCGGGCGGGTGGCGCAGCACCGGGGCGCGGCCCATCAGATCACCTTGGCGCGCATCAGGTCGCCGATGTGGACCACGCCGGCCAGCGTGCCGTCCGCGTCGACCACCAGCACGGCCGTGATGCGGTGCTGCTCCATCAGCTCCACGGCCTCGGCGGCCAGCGCGTCGGCGCGGATGGTGCGCGGGTGCCGGTGCATGACCTCGCCGGCGCGCAGTGCGCGCAGGTCGCCGCCCTTCTCGACCAGCCGGCGCAGGTCGCCGTCGGTGAACACGCCCTGCACGTGCAGCGCCTCGTCCACGATGGCGGCGATGCCGCCCTTGGCGCTCATCTCGCGCATCATGTCGGCCAGCGGCGTGTCCACGGCCACGGTGGGCATCTCGGCGCCGGTGCGCATCACGTCGCCGACGTGCGTGAGCAGCTTGCGGCCCAGCGCACCGCCGGGATGCGAGCGCGCGAAGTCCTCGGCTTTGAAGCCGCGCAGCTCCAGCAGCGCCACGGCCAGCGCGTCGCCCAGCACCAGCTGGGCCGTGCTGCTGGCGGTGGGCGCCAGGTTCAGCGGGCAGGCTTCCTTCTCGACGCCGCTGTCCAGCACCTCGTCGGCATGGCGCGCCAGCGTGGACGCGCGCCCGCCGGTGATGGCCACCAGCGGCACGCCCTGGCGCTTGAGCAGCGGCAGGATCAGGCTCAACTCGGCGGTCTCGCCGCTGTTGGAGATCGCGATGACCAGGTCGCCACCGGCCACCATGCCCAGGTCGCCGTGGCTGGCCTCGCCCGGGTGCACGAACAGCGCCGGCGTGCCGGTGGAGGCCAGCGTGGCCGCGATCTTGCGGCCCACGTGGCCGCTCTTGCCCATGCCCATGACGACCACGCGGCCCTTGAGCGCCAGGATGCGCTCGACCGTGCGCACGAAGCTCTCGCCGATGCGGGCCTTGAGCCCTTGCACGGCGGCGGCTTCGATGTCCAGGGTGGCATGGGCCAGGCCGATGACCTGCGCGGTATCGAGCGGCCGTGCGCGGCCGGGCGGTTGCGTCATGGCGGCGATTCTATCGAGCGACCCCCAGCGGGCGGCCCGCGCGCACGCTAGCATCGGCCACCATGTCCTCGCTCGAACTGACGCTCGTCTACCTGCTGGCGGCCGTCCTGGGCGTGGTGCTGTTCCGCTCGCTGAAGCTGCCGCCGATGCTGGGCTACCTGTCGGTGGGTGTGCTGATCGGCCCGAACGCGCTGGCGCTGGCGCAGAACTCCGAGTCGGTGGGGCACCTGGCGGAGTTCGGCGTGGTGTTCCTGATGTTCGTGATCGGGCTGGAGTTCAACCTGCCCAAATTGCGTGCCATGCGCCGCCACGTGTTCGGCCTGGGCCTGAGCCAGGTGGTGCTGACGATGCTGGTGGCCACCGCCTGTTCGCTGGCGCTGACGGCGCTGGCGCCGCGCTGGTGGCACATGTCCTGGCAGACGGCGCTGGCGCTGTCGGGCGCGCTGGCCATGAGCAGCACCGCCATCGTGGTCAAGCTGATGGCCGACCGGCTGGAGCTGGAGTCCGAGCACGGCAAGCGCGTGATGGGCGTGCTGCTGTTCCAGGACCTGGCCGTGGTGCCGCTGCTGGTGCTGATCCCCGCGCTCGGCGCCTCGGCCGAGCGGCTGTTGCTGGCGCTCGGCCTGGCCGTCCTGAAGGCGACCGTGCTGATCGCCGTGCTGCTGTCCGGCGGCCAGCGCGTGATGCGCTGGTGGCTGACGCTGGTGGCGCGGCGCAAGAGCGAAGACCTGTTCGTGCTGAACCTGCTGCTGATCACGCTGGGCCTGGCCTGGCTAACCGAGCAGGCCGGCCTGTCGCTGGCGCTGGGGGCCTTCATCGCCGGCATGCTGATCTCCGAGACCGAGTACAAGCACCAGGTCGAGACCGACATCCGGCCGTTCCACGACGTGCTGCTGGGCCTGTTCTTCATCACCATCGGCATGCTGCTGGACTGGCGCATCGTGCTGGCGCGCTGGCCGCTGCTGGTGCTGCTGGTCACGCTGCCGGTGCTGTTCAAGCTGGCGCTGATCACCGTGCTGGCGCGGCTGTTCGGCGCCACGCCCGGCGTGGCGCTGCGCACCGGGCTGTACCTGGCGCAGGCCGGTGAATTCGGCTTCGTGCTGCTGGCGCTGGCCGGCAACCGCGGGCTGGTGCCGGCCGAGCTGCTGAACCCCATCCTCGCCAGCATGGTGCTGTCGATGCTGGCCACGCCCTTCCTCGTCATGTACAGCAACGCCATCGTCACGCGCTTCGTCAGCAGCGACTGGCTGCAGCAGTCGCTGCAGATGACCAGCATCGCGCGCCGCTCGATCAACGCGCACAAGCACGTGATCATCTGCGGCTACGGCCGCTGCGGCCAGAACCTAGCGCGCCTGCTGGAGCACGAGGCCATCCCCTACATGGCGCTGGACTTGGACCCCGACCGCGTGCGCCAGGCCGCCGCCGCCGGCGACTCGGTGGTGTTCGGCGACGCGGCCCGGCTGCAGGCGCTGATGGCGGCGGGCCTGGCGCGCGCCAGCGCCGTGGTGCTGACCTACCAGGAAGTGCCGAGCGTGCTGAAGGTGCTGGCGCACGTACGCGCCCACGCGCCGCAGGTCCCGGTGATCGTGCGCACCCAGGACGACCGCGACCTCGACCGCCTGCAGCGCGCCGGCGCGGCCGAGGTCGTGCCCGAGGCCATCGAGGGCTCGCTGATGCTGGCCAGCCACGCGCTGGCGCTGGTCGGCGTGCCGATGCGCCGCGTGCTGCGGCTGGCGCAGGACCAGCGCGAGGCCCGCTACCACCTGCTGCGCGGCTACTTCCACGGCGCCGACGACGACGGCCTGGACGAGTTGTCGCACGAGCGCCTGGGCACGGTGGCGCTGACGCCGACCGCCCGCGCCATCGGCCAGCCGCTGGGCCACCTGGCGCTGCACGCGCTGGGCGCGCGCGTGGTGCAGCTGCGCCGCCAGGGCGGCGCGGCCGTGGCGCTGGACGACGAGACGCTGCTGCAGGACGGCGACACCGTCGTGCTGTCGGGCCAGGCCGAGGCGCTGGCGCTGGCCGAGGCGCGGCTGCTGCGCGGCTAGGCGGGCGCCGTGGCCCGGTCCGCCAGGGCCCAGCCGCTGTTCAGGTCACCGCGTCGAACCGGCGGCGGTTGACCATGCGGTACGTCACCACGGCGCCGGCCGCCATCGCCACGGCCAGGGCCAGCGCGGGCTGCTGCTCCGACAGCGCGGCGAAGCGCCGCGGCGACAGGCCCCACAGCCGCGCCGGCTCGCTGGCCTGCACCGTGGCGCTGCGCGGCGCGCGCGCGAAGAAGCTGCCCTCGCCCACGGCCGATCCGGCGCCCAGGACGGCGAGCCGCAGCTCGCCCTGGGTGTCGCGCAGGTGCACGCCGAGGCTGCCGCGCTCGATCAGGTACAGCGTGCGGTCCGCCGCGCCCTGCTTGAACAGCACCTGGCCGTCCGCCAGCGCCAGCGGCCGCAGGTACGGCGCCAGCGACTGCCATTGCGCGGGCGACAGCTGCAGCGGCAGGCGGTCCTCGGCCGTGGCCTGCGCGATGGCGTCGATCAGGTCCTGGAGGTCGAACCCGGCGGACGGTGGCGTGTCGGTCATGGCGGTGCGTGGAGGAGCGCGGTGCGGCTACTTGCCGATGCAGAAACGGGAAAAGATGACACCCAGCAGATCGTCCGAGCCGAAGGCGCCGGTGATCTCGTTGAGCGCATTTTGGGCCAGCCGCAGCTCCTCGGCCACGAGCTCCAACGCCTGTCCGTCGGCCAGATGCTGCCTCACAGCGGCCAGATGCTCGCCGACACGCGCCAGCGCCTGCACGTGGCGCGCGCGGGCCAGGTACACGCCCTCGGGCAGCGGCTGCCAGCCCGCCAGGCGCAGCAGCGCGGCGCGCAGGGCGTCCAGCCCGGCGCCGGTCCTGGCCGACAGGTGCAGGCCCTCGGGCCGCGCGGCGTCGCCAGCCAGGTCCACCTTGTTCCAGAGGTGCAGCACCGGCACGCCGGCCGGCAGCCGCTGCGCCAGCCCGGCGGCGATTTCGGCATCGGCCTGGCGCGCGGCCGGGTCGTCCAGCCGCAGCAGGTCGTGCAGCAGCAGCACGGCGTCGGCGCGCTCGATCGCCTCCCAGGCGCGCGCGATGCCGATGCGCTCGACCGGGTCGTCGCTGTCGCGCAGGCCGGCCGTGTCCACCACGTGCAGCGGCACGCCCTCGATCTGGATGGACTGCTCCACCCGGTCGCGCGTGGTGCCGGCGATCGGCGTGACGATGGCCAGCTCGGCGCCCGCCAGCGCGTTCAGCAGCGAGGACTTGCCGGCATTCGGCTGGCCGGCGATGACCACGGTGATGCCGTCGCGCAGCAGCGCGCCCTGGCGCGTGCGCGCCAGCACGGCGGCCAGCTGGCGCTGCAGGCCGTCGAGCTGGCCCTGCGCGTCGGCCTTGCGCAGGAAGTCGATCTCCTCCTCGGGGAAGTCCAGCGTGGCTTCCACCAGCATGCGCAGGTGGACCAGGCGCTCGCGCAGCGTCTCGATTTCGTGCGAGAACTCGCCCGACAGCGAGCGGCTGGCGCTGCGCGCGGCGGCCTCGGTGCTGGCGTCGATCAGGTCGGCCACGGCCTCGGCCTGGGCCAGGTCGAGCTTGTCGTTCAGGAACGCGCGCCGGGTGAACTCCCCTGGCTCGGCCAGGCGCAGGCGCGGCAGCACGCCCGTGCCGGCGGCTTCCAGGCCGCGGGCGAGCAGCAGCTGCAGCACCACCGGGCCGCCATGGGCCTGCAGCTCCAGCACGTCCTCGCCCGTGTAGCTGTGCGGTGCCGGGAAGTACAGCGCCAGGCCGCGGTCGATGGCGCCGCCGTGCGCGTCGGGAAACGGCAGGTAGGTGGCCTCGCGCGGCCGCAGCGTGCGGCCCAGCAGGGCCTGCACGAAGGGTGCGAGGTCGCGCCCCGAGAAGCGCACGATGCCCACCGCGCCCCGGCCCGGGGCGGTGGCGATGGCGGCGATGGGGTCGTCGTGGTGGTGGCGGGTAGGCATGAAGTCGCCGAGCAGCGTGGCAGCCGGCGATTGTCAGGCCTCGCCGTAGGCCCGGCGCGCCAGCGCGGCGGCGAGGATGGCGCTGGGGTCGACCAGCGTCCAGTCCCGCGCCTGCGGCGCCTGCGGCAGCGCCAGCGGGATCTCGGTGCAGGCCATGACCAGCGGCAGGTCGCCGTGCGCGGCGCGCAGCTGCGCGCCCACGGCGGCGAAGCGCGCCTGCGCCAGCGGCAGGTCGCCGGCCTTCACGCCGTCGTAGATGCCCTGCATCAGCCACTCGCGCGCGTCGTCGCCGGGCAGCACGCAGTCGATGCCCTGCGTGGCCAGGGCCTGCGCGTACAGGCCCATGCGGTAGGTGCCCTGCGTGGCCAGCAGCCCCACGCGCATGCGGCCCTGGCGGCGCAGCGCGGCGGCGGTCTCGCGCGGCATGTGCAGCAGCTCGATCTGCGGCACGCGCTCCTGCAGCGCGGCATGCCAGGCGTGCGCGGTGTTGCAGGGGATCGCCGCCGCGCGCGCGCCCAGGTCCGCCAGCTGCTTCAGGCCACGCACCAGGGGCTCCAGCGGCTGGGGCGCGGCGGGGTCGGCCAATGCCCGGGTGCGGTCGGGCACCGGCAGCTGGGCCATCCAGTGCTCGGGATAGGCCTGGTCCGCGACCTGCCGGCCGTGGGTGCGCAGCCAGTCCTCGCAGGCGGCGACGAACAGGCGTACGAAATCGACGCCGGCGGCGGGCCCCATGCCGGCGAGGATGCCGACGGGCCGCGGGGCGGGCTGCGCGCTCATCGCAGCATGCTCGACATGGCGGACAGGCAGTTGACCATGCGCACGGCCGCCTCGACGCCGGGCGCGGTGAAGCGCAGCGCGGTGCCGCCGGTGCGCTCCAGCGTGGGCCATTGGCAGAACAGCTCGGCCAGGGCCGTGGTCTGCGCGACCAGGTCGACGCTGACCGGCCCCTCGATGCGCAGCGGGGCCACGCCCCCGGCCTGCGGCACGGCCTGGGCCACGCCTTCGCGGATGGCGGCGCAGGCACGCTCGGGCGACAGGCTGATGCCGCTGTTGGCGCCGGTGGCGCGCTTGACCTGCACGAAGCGGGTGTGCGGGAACAGCGGCTGGTGCTCGGCGATGAACATGTCGTCGCCCGAGGCGGCGACCACCGGCGCGCCGTAGGCGCCGGCCAGCGCGCCGTACAGGCCCATCTCGCCCAGCTCCTGGCCGTTCAGGCTGACGCGGGCGAACGCGAAGCTGTTGATGGTGTGCGCCAGGATGCCGCGGCCCTGGGCGCGCGAGTGGTAGCCGATCATGCAGATGCCGTCGATGCCCAGCTCCACGCCGGCCACCATGCTCAGGTAGCGCGGCTTGCCCTGGATGGCCTGGGCGCGCGCGTCGAGCAGGTCGGGCGGCATGTTGCGAAAGCCCCCGTGCGAGTCGTTCACGTAGACCTCGGTGGCGCCGCCGTCGAAGGCGCCGGCGATGGCGGCGTTGGCCTCGTCGGCCATCAGGCGGCGGGCGCGCTCGTACTCGGGGTTGCCCGGGCGCACCTGCTCGGGGTGGTAGACGCCGGCGACGCCTTCGATGTCAACGGAAACCAGGATCTTCATGTCGTCTCTGTCTGTGTCAGCCGGCTGGCCGGGCGGGTGCGGTCAGCCGTGGTGGTGGTGGATGAGCCACTCGCGCAGCGACGCGCGGCGGTGGCCGTTGCGGCCGGTCACGGGGTCGGCGTGCCACAGCGCGTGCACGATGGCCTGCTCCACGCTGTCGGCCGCGGCCTGGAACAGGCCGTCGAGCCGGGCCTCGTGCACCATCGCCACGGCGGGCATGGGTGCCTCGGGCAGGTGCGGGAGCGTGTAGGCGCTGGAGAAGGCCAGCGCGATGTCGCCGCTGCCGTGCCCGAACACCGAGCCGGTGCGCGCCAGGCCCGCCGCGGCGCGCAGCGCCAGGCGGCCCAGCTGGCGCGCATCGAGCGGCGCGTCGGTGGCCAGCACCATGATGATCGAGCCTTTTTCGGCCGCCGCCTCGGGCGCCGCCGCCAGCCGCTGGCCGATCGGCTCGCCGCCCCAGACCAGGTTGGCCTGCACGCCGTAGTTGGCCAGCACCAGCGCGCCCACGGTGTACGGCGCGCCGGCCCGCGGCGCAGTGCGGCGCGAGGCCGTGCCGATGCCGCCCTTGAGCTGGAAGCTCGACATGCCGCGCCCCGCGCCGACGGCGCCCTGCGCCACGTCCGCGCCGGCCGCGGCGCACGCCGCCTCGTAGTCCCGGGCGGTGACGGCCATGCGCTGGATGTCGTTCAGGTAGCCGTCGTTGCACTCCAGCACCAGCGGGTTCACGGTGGGCAGCGCGCGGCCGGTCTCGGGGTTGGCGCGCACGCACTGCGCGATCTGGGCCTGGGCCACGGCGGCGACCGAGAAGGTGTTGGTGAGCGCGATGGGCGTCTCCAGCTGGCCCAGCTCGGCCAGCTGCATCAGCCCCACGCTCTTGCCGAAGCCGTTGACGACGGCGGCGGCGGCGGGCACCTTGTGGCGGAACGGGTCCTGCGCGTGCGGGTGGATCACCGTGACGCCGGTCTGCACGTCGCCGTCGGCCAGCGTGGCGTGGCCGACGGCGACCCCCGCCACGTCCGTGATGGCGTCGCGCGGACCGCTGGGCAGGCGGCCGATGCGCGGAGCGTGCGGGGGGCGGCCCGGCGTGGCGTCCATCAGGTCTGTCGGTCGATCTTGGGATCGAGCGCGTCGCGCAGGCCGTCGCCCAGCAGGTTGAAGGCCAGCACCGTGAAGAAGATGGCCAGGCTCGGGAACAGCGCCACGTGCGGGGCGTTGACCATGTCGGCGCGCGCCTCGTTGAGCATGGCGCCCCACTCGGGCGTGGGCGGCTGCGCGCCCATGCCGAGGAAGGACAGGCTGGCCGCCGTGATGATGGAGGTGCCCACGCGCATCGTGAAGTACACGACGATGGACGAGATCGTGCCCGGCAGGATGTGGCGCATGATGATGGTCCAGTCGCTGGCGCCGATGCTCTGGGCCGACTCGATGTAGGTCATGCGCTTGAGCACCAGCGTGTTGCCGCGCACCAGCCGCGCGAAGGCCGGCACGCTGAACACGGCCACGGCCACGACCACGTTGGTCATGCTGCTGCCCAGGATGGCGACCACGCCCAGCGCCAGCAGGATGCCGGGAAAGGCGAACAGCACGTCCGAGATGCGCATCACGATGCGGTCCCACCAGCCCTCGTAGTAGCCGGCCAGCAGCCCCAGCGCGGTGCCGATGATGCCGCCGATCAGCACCGACAGGAAGCCCGCCGCCAGCGAGATGCGCGTGCCGATCAGGATGCGGCTGAAGATGTCGCGCCCCAGCGGGTCGACGCCGAACCAGTGCACGGCCGAAGGGCCTTCGTTGAGGCGGTCGTAGTCGAAGTAGTTCTCGGCGTCGTAGGGCGCCAGGTACGGCGCCACCACCGCCACCAGCACCAGCAGCAGCACGAAGCCGAGCGCGGCCACGGCCACGTGCTGCTTCTTGAACTTGCGCCAGAACTCGCGCCAGGGCGTGCGCACCTGCCCGGCATCGGCGGGGGCTGCGGCGACGGGGGAAGTCACGGAGCTCGTCATGCGGGCCTCACTTGTAGCGGATCGTGGGATTGATGAAGCCGTACAGCATGTCCACCACGAGGTTGATCAGGATGAACTCCAGCGAGAACAGCAGCACCAGCGTCTGGATCACGGGGTAGTCGCGCATGATCACCGCGTCGACCAGCAGGCGGCCCAGGCCGGGCCAGTTGAACACCGCCTCGACCACGATCGAGCCGCCCAGCAGGAAGCCGAACTGCAGGCCCATCATCGTGACCACCGGGATCAGCGCGTTGCGCAGGCAGTGCTTGAGCACCACCACGCGCTCGTTCAGGCCCTTGGCGCGCGCGGTGCGCACGAAGTCCTCCTGCACCACCTCGACGAACGAGGCGCGGGTGAAGCGCGCCATCACCGCCGCCACGGCCGCGCCCAGCGTGATGGACGGCAGGATGTAGTGGCGCCAGGAGTCGGCCCCCACCGTGGGCAGCCAGCCCAGGTCGACCGAGAAGATCTGCATCAGCATCATGCCCAGCGCGAACGCGGGGAAGGAGATGCCCGAGACCGCCAGCGTCATGCCCAGCCGGTCGGGCCACTTGTTGCGGTACACGGCCGAGAGGATGCCGATGCCCATGCCGAAGACGACCGACCAGGCCATGCTGGTGATGGTCAGCATCAGCGTGGGCATGAAGCGTTCGGCGATCTCGGTGGCCACCGGGCGGCGCGTGCGCATCGAGGTGCCGAAGTCGCCCTGCACCATGTGCGTGAAGAAGCGCCCGAACTGCGCGGGCAGGGGCTGGTCCAGTCCCAGTTCCTGGCGCACCTGCTGCACCGTGGCCTCGTCGGCGTCCTGGCCGGCGGCCAGGCGCGCCGGGTCGCCGGGCAGCATGTGCACGAACAGGAACACCAGCACCGCCACGATCAGCAGCGTGGGCAGGAGCCCCAGCAGTCGTTTGAGGAAGTAGTTCAGCATGGGTGCGGCGCTGCGCGCGCAGCGTGGTTCGTTGTCGACACGGGAGCGGCGCCCGCGCGCCGCGCGGGGCCGCCTCGGTTCACTTCAGCGCGATCTCGTCGATGTTGATGTTCGCGTCCGGCATCACGTAGACGCCCGACAGCCGCTTGGAGTGGGCCGAGAGGTTCTCCTCCGTCACCAGCGGAATGCGCGGCAGGTCCTTGGCGAGCTGCTCCTGCACGGTCTTGTACAGCGCGGCGCGCTCGTTGCTGTCGGTGGTGACCAGCGCCTTGGCGATGCCGTCGTCCACCACCTTGTTGCTGTAGAAGGCGTAGTTCGCCAGCTTGGGCGACCAGGCCTCTGTGGCGAACAGCGGGCGCAGTGCCCAGTCGGCCTCGCCGGTGGACGACGACCAGCCGATGTAGTACAGGCGCGCCTTCGCCGTCTTCGGGTCGGGCCAGGCGTCGACCAGCTCGGTGCGCTGCCCCGGCTCCAGCGCCTGCACCGACACCTTGATGCCCACCTGCTGCAGCTGCTGCTGCAGGAACTGGATCACCTTCTGGCTCGTGGTGTTGTTGTAGCCGCTCCACAGCACCGACTCGAAGCCGTTGGGGTAGCCCGCTTCCTTCAGCAGTTCGCGTGCCTTCTGCACGTTGTAGGGGATCGGGTCCATCTTCAGCGCGTAGCCCACGCCCTGCGGCACGAAGCCCTGCGCCGGGAAGGCGAAGCCGCTGAAGGCCACCTTGGCCAGCGCCTCCTTGTTGATGGCGTAGCCGATCGCTTCGCGCACCTTCAGGTTGTCGAAGGGCTTCTGCAGCATGTTGAACACCAGGAAGCGCTGGATGATCGACGGCGAGCTCACCACCTCCACCTTGTCGCTCTTCTTCAGCGTGGCGATCTGCTCGTACGGCAGCGTGAAGGCGAAGTCGGCCTCGCCCGTCTGCAGCATGGCGGCGCGGGTGTTGTTCTCCAGCACCGGCTTCCAGGTCACCTGGTCGATCTTGGGATAGCCCTGCTTCCAGTAGCCGGCGAACTTCTTGCCGACGATGGCCTCGGTCTGCTTCCACTCGACGAACTCGAACGGGCCGGTGCCCACGGGGTGGAAGGCGATGTCCTTGTTGCCCCACTTCTTCAGCGCGGCCGGCGAGATCATCGCCGCCGAGGCATGGGCCAGCGAGTTGATGAAGGGGCCGAACGGCTCCT
This sequence comes from Pseudorhodoferax sp., assembly GCF_047601025.1. NCBI lineage: Bacteria > Pseudomonadati > Pseudomonadota > Betaproteobacteria > Burkholderiales > Comamonadaceae > Pseudorhodoferax > Pseudorhodoferax sp. The sequence goes on along the minus strand of NZ_JASGJZ010000001.1, from coordinate 1,736,991 downwards.
TCAGCGTGATGCGCAGCGTCTGCGGGTTCACCGCCTCGACCTTGGCGATGCGGTTGAACTGCGTGGCGCGCAGCAGGCGGTTGGCCGGGTCCATCACGCGGTCCAGGTTGGCCTTGGCCGCGGCGGCGTCGAAGCCGGTGCCGTCGTGGAACTTGACGCCCTGGCGCAGCTTGAAGGTGTAGACCAGCCCGTCCTTGGACACCTCGTAGCTCTCGGCCAGCACGTTCTTGATCTTCAGGTCCTTGTCGAACTGGAACAGGCCCTCGTAGAAGCTCTTGGTCACGGCCGTGGTGATGGTCGTGTTGGTGTTGTACGGGTCCAGCGTCTCGGGCTGCTGGTAGATAGCCAGCACCGCGTTGCCGGCGGCCAGCACGGAGCCGGAGGCGGCAAGGGCGGCCAGGGCCAGCAGGGCCTGGGCGGCGCGGCGGGTGGGAGCGGTTTTCTTCATCAGGGTCTCCGGGTTGGCAAAGGGTGTCGGTGGTGCATCAGGCGGCCTGCGGCGCCACGAAGTGGTCGGGGCCCACCTGCACCATCGGCGGCACCACGGGCTCGTCGCCCACGGCGCGGATGGGGCTGGGGATCTCGCCCTCCAGCAGGCTGCGCTTCAGGTGCCGGCGCGCTGGGTCGGCGATCGGCACGGCGGCCATCAGCTTGCGGGTGTAGGGGTGCTGCGGGCTCTCGAAGATGGCGCGGCGCGGGCCGATCTCGACGATGCGGCCCAGGTACATCACCGCCACGCGGTGGCTGATGCGCTCGACCACCGCCATGTCGTGCGAGATGAACAGGAAGGCCACGCCCAGCTCGCGCTGCAGGTCCAGCATCAGGTTGACGATCTGCGCCTGGATCGACACGTCCAGCGCCGACACCGATTCGTCCGCCACCACCACCTTGGGGTTGAGCGCCAGCGCGCGGGCGATGGCGATGCGCTGGCGCTGGCCGCCGGAGAACTCGTGCGGGTAGCGCTGTGCGTGCTCGCGCGGCAGGCCTACCTTCTCCAGCAGCCAGTCCACGCGGGCCTGGGCCTGCGCCCGCGTGCCGATGTGGTGCACCAGCAGCGGCTCCATGATCGAGAAGCCCACCGTCAGGCGCGGGTCCAGCGAGGCGAACGGGTCCTGGAAGATGAACTGGATGTCGCGCCGCAGCGACTGCACCTCGCTGCGCGGCAGCTCGAGGATGTTGCGGCCGCCGAACTCGATGGCGCCGCTCTGGCTCTCCACCAAGCGCAGCAGCGAGCGCCCGGTGGTGGATTTGCCGCAGCCGGACTCGCCCACCAGCGCCAGCGTCTCGCCGGGATAGAGGTCGAAGCTGACCTGCTCCACCGCATGCACGCGGCGCGTGACCTTGTTCATCAGGCCGGAGCGCAGGTCGAAGCGCGTGACCAGGTTCTTCACCCGCAGGATGGGCTGCGCGCCGGCCGGGCGGGTGTCGACGGGCGTGGACTCGCCGGGCGCGGTGGCGCCGTCGATGCGCAGCAGCTCGAAGGGGCGCGGCAGGTCCGTGCCCTGCATGGCCCCGAGCTTGGGCACGGCCGACAGCAGCGCGCGCGTGTAGGCGTGCGCCGGCGCGGCGAACACCTGGTCCGAGGGGCCTTCCTCCACCTTGTCGCCGCGGAACATCACCAGCACGCGGTCGGCCACCTCGGCCACCACGCCCATGTCGTGGGTGATGAAGATCACGCCCATGCGCATCTCGTCCTGCAGCTGGCGGATCAGCTGCAGGATCTGCGCCTGGATGGTCACGTCCAGCGCCGTGGTGGGCTCGTCGGCGATCAGCAGCTGCGGCTTGCACGACAGCGCCATCGCAATCATCACGCGCTGGCGCATGCCGCCGGAGAGCTGGTGCGGAAAGCGGTCGAGCACGTTCTTCGCCTCGGGGATGCGCACCAGCTCCAGCATGCGCAGCGCCTCGGCGCGGGCGGCGGCGCGGTCCATGCCCTGGTGCACGCGGATCGACTCGGCGATCTGGTCACCCGCGGTGAACACCGGGTTCAGCGAGGTCATCGGCTCCTGGAAGATCATGGCCACGTCGGCGCCGCGCACGTCGCGCATCTGGCTCTGCGAGGCAGTGGCGACGTCCAGCACCTGGCCGCCGCGCCGGCGCAGCAGGGCCGAGCCGCCGGCGATCCTGCCGCCGCCGTGCTCCACCAGCCGCATCAGCGCCAGCGAAGTGACGGACTTGCCCGAGCCCGATTCGCCGACGATGGCCAGGGTCTCGCCCCGGTCCACGTGGAAGGACAGGTGGCGCACCGCCTCCACCGTGCGTTCGGACGTGGTGAAGCGGATGGTCAGGTCGTCCACCGCCAGCACGCGCTGCTCGGGCAGTGCCGACGATGGTGCGGAAGGGCTGGATGGCGTGTTCATGGGTGGAAACAAGCAAAACGGGTGCCGGTGGGCCGCCGCGGTGGTCAGCGGTAGATGAAGGTCTCGGGCGCCTGGCCCGCGCGCACCAGGCCGCGGTACATGCCCTCGGTGTTGAACGGCAGGCAGACGTTGCCGTGGCGGTCCACGGCGATCAGCCCGCCGCTGCCGCCAATGGCGGGCAGCGCGTCGTGCACCACCGCATCGGCGGCGGCGGCCAGCGGCAGGCCGCCGTAGGCCATGCGCGCGCACACGTCGTGCGCGGCCGCCACGCGGATGAAGCTCTCGCCGTGGCCGGTGCAGGAGACGGCGGCGGTGCGGCCGTCGGCGTAGGTACCCGCGCCGATCAGCGGGCTGTCGCCCACGCGCCCGGGGCGCTTGTTGGTCAGGCCGCCGGTGGAGGTGGCCGCCGCCAGGCGCCCCTGCGCGTCGAGCGCCACCGCGCCCACGGTGCCCATCTTGCGGCCCTCGTGCAGCGGCGGCGTGCCGCGGCCGGCGGCCAGCGCGGCCGCGCCGTCGTGGTCCAGCACGGCGCCGGCGGCGCTGGCCTGCGCGGCCTGCAGCTGCGCGCGGCGCGCGTCGGTGGAGAAGTAGCCCGGCTCCACCATCGCCAGCCCGGCGCCGCGCGCCAGCCGTTCGGCGCCCTCGCCGACCATCAGCACGTGCTGGCCGTGCTGCAGGACGGCGCGCGCGGCCAGCACCGGGTTGCGCACCCGGGCCACGCCCGCCACCGCGCCGGCGGCCAGCGTGGCGCCGTCCATCACGGCGGCGTCGAGCTCATGCGTGCCGTCGGCGGTGAAGACGGCGCCGTGGCCGGCGTTGAACAGCGGGCAGTCCTCCAGCGCCTGCACGGCCGCGCACACGGCGTCGAGCGCGCTGCCGCCGTGCGCCAGCACCGCCTGGCCGGCCAGCAGCACGGCGTGCAGCGCCGCGTGGTAGGCGCGCTCCTGCTCGGGGCTGATGTGGGCGCGGCTCAGCGTGCCCGCGCCGCCGTGGATGGCGATCACCGGGACGGCAGCGGTGGCGGTCGGCGTCATGGGGTGGCGGCTCCTTTTCTGGCGCTGGCGGCGTGCGCGCCGGCTGGGGATGTCCTGGCCGTGCCGTCGTGCAGCCAGGGCAGCACGGCTTCGGTCACGCGCGCGGCGTTCTGCACCGAGTTGGGGGCCTTCATGGCCACCGCGCTCGCCAGTGCCTCGATCAGGGCCAGCGCCGACGACTCGGAGCTCGCGGCGTGGCAGTTCTCGGTCGGCGCATACAGGGCGCCGTGCGCGATGGGCGCCAGTGGCGACTGCGGGCCGTCGGTCAGCGCCAGCACGCGCACGCCGCGTTCGGCGGCGCCTTGCGCCAGCAGCGCGGTGTCGCAGAGGTAGCGCGGAAAGGTGATGGCGATGAGCAGGTCGGGCGCGCCCATGCGCGGCAGCAGGCGCGCGCCGTGCGAGGCGCCCGCCACGCTGGCCAGCAGGTGCACGCTGTCGCAATGCGCCTCCAGCCCGCGCTGCAGCAGGCCGGCCAGCCAGCCGCTGGAGCCGAAGCCCACCAGGTAGATGCGCCGCGCGGCCAGGATGTCGTGCACGGCCTGCTCGCACATCGCCGGGCTCAGCGCCTCGCGCGTGGCGGCGATGTTGCGCTGGCTCTCCTCCAGCGCGGCGACGAAGGCGTCGTGCACCGTGCCGGGCCGGGCCAGGCGCGCGCGCATCTTCTCGACCGGCGCCAGCATGGCCTCGAATCCCTTGACCAGCTCGGCGCGCAGCATGGGGTAGCCGTCGAGCCCGATCGCGCGGGCGAACCGGTTGGCCGTCGCTACCGACACGCCCACCGCCGCGGCCAGCTCGTCGATGGGCATGGTCGCGGCCTGCAGCGGGTGCCGCAGCACGTAGTCCGCCACCTGCACGTGCGAGCGCGTGAGCTGCGGGCGGGCGCGGGCGATGCGCGCGGCGATGGGAAGCGGCTTGCGTTCTCCGCCGGGCGGGGGTGTTCTGGCGGGGGGCGACACGCGGATGATATGAAAGTTCCCGCCAGTCTATGTCAATGAAAATTTTTCATCAAGACACGCGCGCGCCGCCCCCCGGAAACGGCGACGGCCGCGAGAACGCGGCCGTCGTGCCCCAGGGCGATGGGCGGATCAGCTGAACTTCGGCAGGTTGAACTGCGGCGGCACGCCCATGCGCCGGTTGATCAGCCATTGCTGGGCGATCGACAGGATGTTGTTCGTGATCCAGTACAGCACCAGGCCGGACGGGAAGAAGAAGAACATCACCGAGAACGCCAGCGGCATGATCCACATCAGCTTGGCCTGCATCGGGTCCGGCGGGGCCGGGTTCAGCGCGGTCTGCAGCAGCGTGGTCAGCGTCATGATGACCGGCAGCAGGTACCAAGGGTCGGGCGCGGACAGGTCCTTGATCCAGCCGATCCACGGCGCGCCGCGCATCTCCACGCTGGACAGCAGCACCCAGTACAGCGCGATGAACACCGGGATCTGGATCATGATCGGCAGGCAGCCGCCCAGCGGATTGATCTTCTCCTCGCGGTAGATCTTCATCATCTCCTGCTGCATCTGCTGCGGCTTGTCCTTCAGCCGCTCGCGCATTTCCGTGATGCGCGGGTTGATGGCCTTCATCTTGGCCATGCTGGCGTAGGCCTTGGCGTTGAGCCAGTAGAAGGCCACCTTCAGCAGCACCACCAGCGCCACGATGGACCAGCCCCAGTTGTGGATCACCGCGTACAGCTTCTCCAGCAGCCAGTACAGCGGCTTGGCCAGGATGTGCACCCAGCCGTAGTCCTTCACGCGCTCCAGGCCCGGGTAGACCCGCTCCATCATGGTCTCGATCTGCGGGCCGACGAACAGGCGCGACTCGACGGCCTGCGTCGCGCCCGGCGCCAGCGGCGCCAGCGTGCTGATCATGCCGATCGCGTACAGGTTGGTGCCGACCTTGCGCGCGAAGATGTCGCGCGCGGTGCCGTCGCCCAGCAGCCAGGCGCTGGCGAAGTAGTGCTGCACCATGGCCACGTAGCCGTCGCTCGCGCTCTTGACGAACTTGGCGTCGTTTTCCTCGATGTGCTTGAAGTCCACCTTCTGGAACTTGCCCTCCTCGGTGTAGACCGCCGGGCCGGTGAAGGTGAAGTAGAACGAGGACTCGCCGGGCGGCTTGTTGCCGTCGCGCACCAGCTGCATGTACAGCTGCGGCGTGACCGTGGTGCTGCCGGCGTTGACGACCTCGTGCTTCACGCCGATCGTGTAGGAGCCGCGCTCGAGCACGTAGGTCTTGACCAGCTTCACGCCGCCCTGCACCGGCGACTCGAACTGCACCTCCAGCCGGTCCGTGCCGTCGGCCAGCGCGCGCGGGCCGGGCACGGGCTGCATCGGCGTCGTGTGGTTGGGCAGGTCCGGCGCGCCGATCAGGCCGGTCTGCGCCAGGTAGACGCGCTCGGCGCTCTGGTCCAGCAGCACCAGGTGGCGGTGCGGGTCGGTCAGGTCGGCGTTCTTCAGCAGCTCGGCCCTCACCAGCGAGCCGCCGGCGCTGTCGAAGCTGAGCTTGTAGACGTCGGTCGTGACCTCGACCAGCTCCTGCGCGGCCGGCGCCGCGGCGGTTGCGGAGGCCGGGGCGCCCGGCACCTGGCCGGCACCCGCCGCCGAGGCCGGCGTGGCGACCGCCGGCGGAACGCCGGTGCCGGCCGGCGCCGAGGCGGCCCCTTCGGCCGGCGCGGCGGCCACCGTCGGCGTCGGGAAGAAGGTGGCGGGGTGTCCGTTGTGGACCTGCCACTTGTCCCACAGCATCACCAGGGAGAACCCAAAGATCACCCAGAGGATGGTTCGGCGAATGTCGTTCATGGAAGACTAGTCGGAGGAAAACGGGAACAGCCGCCGGCCGAAGAGGCGGGGCCGCTGCGCAGGCACGGGGTCGTGCCCGCCATCGCACCAGGGATGGCAGCGCGCGAGCCGGCGCAGTGTAAGGTAGCTGCCCGGGCCGGCCCCGTGGCGCGACAGCGCCTCGATCGCGTACAGCGAGCAGGTCGGCTCGAAGCGGCAGGCCGAGCCCAGCCAGGGGCTCAGCAGCAGCCGGTAGCCGCGCACCAGCCCGATCAGCAGGCGGCGCATCATGCGGCGGTGGCGGCGCGGCGCATCAGCTGCTCCAGCTCGCTGCGCACGGCCTGCTTGAGCCGGTCGGAACTGGCGCTGACGAACTGCTGCCGGTCGAAGCCCGTGCGCAGCCGCACCACGTGCGCCGCGCGCGGCAGCGCCGCCGCGTGCGCACCGGCCACGGCGTAGATCTGGCGCCGGATCGCATTGCGCGTGACGGCGCGGCGCGCCCAGCGCTTGGGCAGCACGGCGCCGATCCAGACGTCCTCGGCCGCGAACAGCGGGCGCGCACCGGCCTGCGCAGTGGCAGCCGGCGGCGGCAACGCGATGCGGTGCAAGGCGAAGTGGGCGGTCCGGGAGACGGGAGCGCCGGCCATCACGGCCTGGAACTGCGCGCGCGTCCTGAGTCGCTGCACAGCGGCGCTGGAAAGAGGGGTGTGGCCATCGGGCGCGCCGGCATGGCGCGGCGCGCCCGCCGGGAACTCAGACCGACAGGCGCTTGCGGCCCTTGGCGCGGCGCGCGTTGATGACGGCGCGGCCGCCGCGCGTCTTCATGCGGGCCAGGAAACCATGCACGCGCGCGCGACGGATCTTGGAGGGCTGGTAGGTGCGTTTCATGTCAGTTCCTTGGAAATCGGTTCGGCGGGCGGCGCCCGCAAGCAGTGGGCCGGTCCGCTGCCGCGGCCTGCCCCAAATCCTCACCCGGGCGCCTGCGGCATCCGCGGCGCCACGCCCTGGCGTCCATGGTGCCGGGTAGGCCAAACCCCGGAGAACCCGCGATTATCGCCAAAAATCGATGGAGGACAAGCCATTGCACGCGCCGGGGCGTTCGGCGCCATGCCGCGCGCAGTGCCCCGCCATCCCGTGCGAGCTTGTGGACAACTATCCCCGCAACTAGAATGCGGGGTGCTTCAAGAAACCTTTTATCCACAGGAGCGGGGCGGCGCATGATGGAGGGGAGCCACGCCAGCGGCGCTGCCGGCGACAGCCTGTGGCAGGCCTGCATCGAGCAGCTCGCCCAGGAACTTCCCGAACAGCAGTTCAACACCTGGATCAAGCCGCTCGTCGCGCAGGTGAGCCCCGACTTCAGCAAGGTCACGGTGTACGTGGCCAACCGCTTCAAGCTCGACTGGATCCGCGCCCAGTATGCCGGGCGCATCACCCAGATGCTGGAGAGCCTGTACGGCCAGGCCATCGTGCTCGAGCTGGCGATCACCCCGCGCGAAGCCGTTGCCCGGGTGACGCCCCTGCAGCTCGCGCGCGAAATGGCCGCGCAGGCCGAACCCGCCGCCGAGCTGGCCGAGGAGAACGGCGCCGGCCCGCACAAGAGCCGCCTCAACCCCGCGCTGACCTTCGCCAGCCTGGTCGAGGGCACGGCCAACCGCATGGCGCGCGCCGCCGCCATGCACGTGGCCGGCTCGCCGGGGCAGCTGTACAACCCGCTGTTCATCTACGGCGGCGTCGGCCTGGGCAAGACCCACCTGATGCACGCCGTGGGCAATCGCCTGCTCGAAGAACGCCCCGGCGCCAAAGTTCTCTACATCCATGCCGAGCAGTTCGTCTCGGATGTGGTCAAGTCCTACCAGCGCAAGACCTTCGACGCGTTCAAGGAGCGCTATCACTCGCTCGACCTGCTGCTGATCGACGACGTGCAGTTCTTCGCCAACAAGGACCGCACGCAGGAGGAGTTCTTCAACGCCTTCGAAGCCCTGCTGGCCAAGAAGTCGCATATCGTGATGACTTCCGACACCTACCCCAAGGGCCTGCCGGACATCCACGAGCGCCTGGTCTCGCGCTTCGACTCTGGGCTCACGGTGGCGATCGAGCCGCCCGAGCTGGAGATGCGCGTGGCGATCCTGATCAACAAGGCGCAGTCCGAGGGCACCGAGATGCCCGAGGAAGTGGCCTTCTTCGTCGCCAAGAACGTGCGTTCCAACGTGCGCGAGCTCGAAGGCGCGCTGCGCAAGATCCTGGCCTACTCGCGCTTCAACCAGAAGGAGATCTCGATCCAGCTGGCGCGCGAGGCGCTGCGCGACCTGCTGTCGATCCAGAACCGGCAGATCAGCGTCGAGAACATCCAGAAGACGGTGGCCGACTACTACAAGATCAAGGTCGCCGACATGTACAGCAAGAAGCGCCCGGCCAGCATCGCGCGGCCGCGCCAGATCGCGATGTACCTGGCCAAGGAACTGACGCAGAAGAGCCTGCCCGAGATCGGCGAGCTGTTCGGCGGGCGCGACCACACGACCGTGCTGCACGCCGTGCGCAAGATCGGCGGCGAACGCCAGCAACTGGCCGAACTGAACCAGCAGCTGCACGTGCTGGAGCAGACGCTGAAGGGATGAGGCCGGCGCCGCCCCCGCCCCGTGCGCCGCACGGGGCGGTCATCCGATTGGGCGAGAATGCAACACTTTTGCATCCGTTCCGCACAAGAACCATCGAGAAGAGGTTGACATGATCGTCCTGAAGGCTCCCCAGAGCACCGTGCTGTCGGTTCTGCAGTCGGTGTCGGGCATCGTCGAGCGCCGGCACACGCTGCCGATCCTGGCCAACGTGATGCTGCGCAAGGCCGGCGGCAGCGTGCAGTTCACGACCAGCGACCTGGAGATCCAGATCCGCACCACGGCCGAGCTGGGCGGCGACGAGGGCGGCTTCACGACCACCGTGGGCGCGCGCAAGCTGATCGACATCCTGCGCACCATGCCGGCGGACCAGACCGTCTCGCTCGAATCCAGCCAGAACAAGCTGATCCTCAAGGGCGGCAAGAGCCGCTTCACGCTGCAGACGCTGCCGGCCGAGGACTTCCCGCTGGTGCAGGAGTCCGCCGACTTCGGCCCCGCCTTCAGCGTGCCGCAGAAGACGCTGAAGGAGCTGCTCGGCCAGGTCGCCTTCGCCATGGCCGTGCACGACATCCGCTACTACCTGAACGGCATCCTGTTCGTGGCCGAGGGCAAGCAGCTGAGCCTGGTCGCCACCGACGGCCACCGCCTGGCGTTCGCCAGCGCCACGCTGGACGTGGAAGTGCCCCGCCAGGAAGTGATCCTGCCGCGCAAGACCGTGCTGGAGTTGCAGCGCCTGCTGTCCGACGCCGGCGGCGAGGAGCAGCCCATGATCGAGCTGCAGTTCGCCAACAACCAGGCGCGCTTTCGCTTCGGCGGCATGGAGTTCGTCACCAAGCTGGTCGAGGGCAAGTTCCCCGACTACAACCGCGTGATCCCCAAGAACCACAAGAACGCCGTCACGCTGGGCCGCCAGGCCCTGCTGGCCAGCCTGCAGCGCACCGCCATCCTGACCAGCGAGAAATTCAAGGGCGTGCGCCTGAACCTGGACCCCGGCAGCCTGCGCGTGGCCTCCAGCAACGCCGAGCAGGAAGAGGCCCAGGACGAGCTGGACATCGACTACGGCGGCGACAGCATCGAGATCGGCTTCAACGTCACCTACCTGATCGACGCGCTGGCCAACATGCAGCAGGACATGGTCAAGATCGAGCTGTCCGACGGCAACAGCTCGGCCCTGATCACCATCCCCGAGAACAACAGCTTCAAGTACGTCGTGATGCCGATGCGCATCTGACCCTGCCAGCGCGGCGCCCGCGCCGCCTGCCGCGACCCGCGCCCGCCGCGCGGGTTCGCCGTTTCCGAGTTTGACGAAAGTACGCCATGACCGACGAAAGCCTGCCCGTTCCGCCGAACGCCAACGACGGCGCGCAGACGCCCCGCACCGCCGCGGCCAACGCCAGCGAAGGCTATGGCGAAGGCGCCATCCAGATCCTCGAAGGCCTGGAGGCCGTGCGCAAGCGCCCCGGCATGTACATCGGCGACACCAGCGACGGCACCGGCCTGCACCACCTGGTGTTCGAGGTCGTGGACAACTCCATCGACGAGGCCCTGGCCGGCTACTGCGACGAGATCCTCGTCACCATCCACACCGACAACTCCATCAGCGTCGTCGACAACGGCCGCGGCATCCCCACCGGCGTGAAGATGGACGACAAGCACGAGCCCAAGCGCTCGGCCGCCGAGATCGCGCTGACCGAGCTGCACGCCGGCGGCAAGTTCAACCAGAACAGCTACAAGGTCTCCGGCGGCCTGCACGGCGTCGGCGTCTCCTGCGTGAACGCGCTCAGCAAGTGGCTGCGCCTGACCGTGCGGCGCGACGGCAAGACCCACGCGCTGGAGTTCTCGCGCGGCGTGGTGCAGAACCGCATCGTCGAGACCGCCAACGGCGCCGAGGTCTCGCCCATGAAGATCCTCGGCGACACCGAGAAGCGCGGCACCGAGGTGCACTTCCTGCCCGACGTGGAGATCTTCAAGGAGAACAGCGACTTCCACTACGAGATCCTGTCCAAGCGGCTGCGCGAGCTCTCCTTCCTGAACAACGGCGTGAACATCAAGCTCAAGGACGAGCGCACCGGCAAGGAAGACGACTTCTCCGGCGCCGGCGGCGTCAAGGGCTTCGTGGACTTCATCAACAAGGGCAAGACCGTGCTGCACCCCAACGTGTTCTACGCGTCGGGCGAGCGCGCGGCCGAGACCTACGGCGGCATCGCCGGCACGCAGATCGGCGTGGAAGTCGCCATGCAGTGGAACAGCGGCTACAACGAGCAGGTGCTGTGCTTCACCAACAACATCCCGCAGCGCGACGGCGGTACTCACCTCACCGGCCTGCGCGCGGCGATGACGCGTGTGATCAACAAGTACATCGAGGAGAACGAACTGGCCAAGAAGGCCAAGGTCGAGATCAGCGGCGACGACATGCGCGAAGGCCTGACCTGCGTGCTCTCCGTCAAGGTGCCCGAGCCCAAGTTCAGCAGCCAGACCAAGGACAAGCTCGTCTCCAGCGAAGTGCGCGCCCCGGTGGAAGACATCGTCGGCCGCCTGTTGTCCGACTACCTGCAGGAGCGCCCGAACGACGCCAAGACCATCTGCGGCAAGATCGTCGAGGCCGCCCGCGCGCGCGAGGCCGCGCGCAAGGCCCGCGAGATGACGCGCCGCAAGGGCGTGCTCGACGGCATGGGCCTGCCCGGCAAGCTCGCCGACTGCCAGGAGAAGGACCCGGCGCTGTGCGAGATCTACATCGTCGAGGGCGACTCCGCCGGCGGCAGCGCCAAGCAGGGCCGCGACCGCAAGTTCCAGGCGATCCTGCCGCTGCGCGGCAAGATCCTGAACGTGGAGAAGGCGCGCTACGAGAAGCTGCTGACCAGCAACGAGATCGTCACGCTGATCACCGCGCTGGGCACCGGCATCGGCAAGGCCGGCGGCAGCAACGGCGCCGACGACTTCGACGCCGCCAAGCTGCGCTACCACCGCATCATCATCATGACCGACGCCGACGTCGACGGCGCCCACATCCGCACCCTGCTGCTGACCTTCTTCTACCGCCAGATGCCCGAGCTGGTCGAGCGCGGCCACGTCTACATCGCGCAGCCGCCGCTGTACAAGGTCAAGTCCGGCAAGGAAGAGCTGTACCTGAAGGACGCCGCCGCGCTGGACGCCTTCCTGCTGCGCATCGCGCTGGTCAACGCCGCCGTGCACACCGGCGGCGAGCACGGCACCACGATCGCCGGCGACACGCTGGCCGAGCTGGCGCGCAAGCACCAGATGGCCGAATCCGTGATCGGCCGCCTGTCCGCCTTCATGGACGCCGAGGCGCTGCGCGCCATCGCCGACGGCGTCGCGCTGGACCTGGACACCGTGGCCGAGGCCGAGCAGTCCGCCGTGGCGCTGCAGCAGCGCCTGCGCCTGCTGGGCAGCGGCGCCGAGGTCGCCGGCGAATTCGACGTGCGCACCGACAAGCCCGTGCTGCGCATCAGCCGCCGCCACCACGGCAACGTCAAGAGCAGCGTGATCACGCAGGACTTCGTGCACGGCGCCGACTACGCCGCGCTGGCCGAAGCCGCCGAGACCTTCCGCGGCCTGCTGAGCGATGGCGCCCGCGTCATGCGCGGCGAGGGCGAGCGGCAGAAGGAAGAGCGCGTCGCCGACTTTCGCCAGGCCATGCGCTGGCTGATCTCCGAGGCCGAGCGCACCACCAGCCGCCAGCGCTACAAGGGCCTGGGCGAGATGAACCCCGAGCAGCTGTGGGAAACCACGATGGACCCCGAGGTGCGGCGCCTGCTGAAGGTGCAGATCGACGACGCGATCGAGGCCGACCGGGTGTTCACCATGCTGATGGGCGACGAGGTGGAGCCGCGGCGGGACTTCATCGAGACGAATGCGCTGCGGGCGGGGAATATCGACGTCTGACGGATGTAGAGCGAGGCATAAGACGCGAAACGGAGGCCCATAAGGATAGCGATCCGTGGGGCTTACTCACCCTAGGGAAGCGCTGAACAATGCCCAACATGAGCGGCTAACTCGTATGTCAGGAGATGCGGGCGTGAGAACCCGGCCGATTCGAGCCTGACGAGCAGCGCCGCGCGCTCGTTTGCGGCCCTTTCCAGGCCGATTTGCTCGATCAAGACGCACCTCGGGCTTGGATGTCCAACAACGATCGCTTGGCAATCACCAGATTAGCCAAGCCGAACAGCGTGAACAGCTGCCCCTGGTTCTTGGCCAGCCCCTTGTAGCGAACCTTGCGATGGCCGAACAGGTTCTTCATCACATGGAACGGGTGCTCGACCTTGGCGCGCACGCTGGCCTTCAGTTGCTCGGCCTGCTCCAGCAACCGCGCCCACTTCCTCTTCAGTTCCAGCGCCCGGCGCTTGCCGGGCTGCATGGCAACGAACCAGACCGGCCCTTTGGCCTCGGGCCGCTTGTCCACGCCGCGGTAGCCGGCGTCACCGAAGGCCGAGGCCTCTTGCCCGTGCAGCAGTGCTCCGGCCTGCGTCACGTCGTTGACGTTGGCTGCCGTGGCGATGACCGTGTGCACCAAGCCCGACTCGGCATCCACCCCGATGTGCGCTTTCATACCGAAGTGCCACTGGTTGCCCTTCTTCGTCTGGTGCATCTGCGGGTCGCGCTCACCCTTGGCGTTCTTCGTCGAACTGGGCGCGGCGATGATGGTGGCGTCCACGATGGTGCCCGCGCGCATCAGCAAGCCTTGCTCGCCCAGGTGGGCGTTGATCTCGTCGAAAAGCGTCCTTGTCAGGTCGTTGGCCAGCAGCAGGCGTCGGAACTTCAGCAGCGTCGTGGCGTCGGGCACCGACTCGCGCGACAGGTCGATGCCCACGAAGTCGCGCATGGACTGGCTGTCGTACAGCGTGTCCTCCAGCGCCTCGTCGGCCAGGCCATACCACTGCTGCAAGCAGTACATGCGCAGCATCTTGGCCACGCCGATGGGCGGGCGGCCTACCCGGCCGCCGCGCGGGTACGAACGCGCAATGGCTGCTTCCAGACGGGCCCAAGGCACGAGGCGCTCCATCTCGTCGAGAAACCTCTCTCGCCTCGTGCGCTTCTTCTTCAAGGCGTACTCGGCGCTGGCAAAGCTGCGTTGGTTCATACCCTGATGCTGCCTTCGTGGTGTCAATCTCGCATCGCGGTCAGCACGGATAAATCAGCGCCTCCCTAGCTTCAAGCTGGCTGTACCAGTGGGTTGCTCTGAGAGTTCTTAGGAAGAGAAATGGCAAGCTTTGCGGCAGAGTTTCCGATTGATCCCCAGCGCTCCACTCACGACGTTATCCGCCTTGCGTGCCAGTGGATCACTGGTAGCCCCCATTCCGCTTTCGAGCATGACGCCTTGATCGGCCTCCCTCACAGCGGGGAGCAATCGGTAAGCGTGGGCGCGGAGCAAGTGACTCTTGCTCATTCGCCAACGTTGGATGGGGAGGTTGGAGGGCTTCGCTATGAACGCTCCGAAGAGTCTCTGGCATGGACCACGACCATCGTCTCGTTGAAGTCGAGCGGGAAGCACATCCTCCGCATGGAGGTGGTTTGTGAGGCACTTTCAACTCTCGCACGGCTGCCACCACCAAAGAAACCATACTTCATTAAACAGGCTCTCTCAGAACTCGGCGGTGGTAACGATGGGGAGATTCCAGTTACCGACCAACCCTTCCGACTCTCTGCTGGAGAAGAGTCAGCAGCCGCTAAATTGATCCTAGGAACTGCTCACAACTCTCTGCCGATTGTGTACGTAAGCGCAGGTTTTGGGGATCAATATCTTGTGGACCCTGCCGAGCTGGCTCGATTTGTTGGTGGCTTGGCACATGTCATTGTCGAACCGAACCGCGCATTTTCGCATATTGTCAAACGACTAACCAGGTCTCGAAACGTCTTCGGGGGCGCAATCGGTGTTTACTGGCCGAATTCGGAAAAGAGAATATCCTACTTCGGGGAAGAGAGCGCCAGAGCAGGTAAGGCGCTTGCCATCAAGATTGCTAAGGATATCCGAGTAGCACTCTCGAACAGACGACAGCGATCCAACTGCACCTGGGCTCATCTTAAAGAGGCTGTGGCAAAGAGTCGCTACGAGCAACTTAAAGCCGACGGTTCGACCGAGCTGAATCAATACGTCTCGGCGTTCGACGATGAGATTGCTGCGAAACAACAGGTCGTCATCGAACGCGATCAGGAGATTGCGCGTCTCAACTCGGAGATACGCCGTTTGAGCAGCATCGAGCAAGCGGCACAGGGTGGCCTAATTGAGCTCGGTGAAGAGCAGGATCTCTACCAAGGCGAAGTGCGCGACATAATTATTTCGGCACTACAGGATGCGGTAGGGCGAGTGGTGAAAAACAGCAGGCGGGAACATGTTCTCAGCGATCTGTTGAATACAAATGTCCCTGGCGGACGGGCCGAGGCAATGAGCGAAGAAATCAAAGCTCTTCTGAGGGACTACCGCAGCATGGATGCCAAAACACGGACTGCCCTGACTCGGCTTGGCTTTGAGCTTTCCGAAGATGGCAAGCACTGGAAGGCGATTTTCCAGGGAGACTCGCGTTATACGTTCTCATTCCCGAAGACCGGAGGTGACTATCGTGGTGGTCTCAATACGGTCAGGGACATCAACAATGCTTTGTTCTGAGGTTGTGCGGTTTCACGCTTCATGCGCGCGTATTTATCACCTTATGGCTGCCAGCCGGCTGTAAGCCGTTGATGCATGAAATAGAGGTTCTGCACTTTATAGGTCGCCCTACAACGGAGCGCCGGGTAGCGCCCGAGACCCTGGGCTCGGCGTTGTGGAGACGAGCGCCCAACCGCTGGCAGCCTGCCGCGCGGTTAAGGAGGCCTTAAGCAAAGAGGCAGAAGCTGGCCTCTCATGTCGATCACGTTTCGCAGGGGCGGCCCCGGTGGGCCTGCTCCTCTGGCTGCCGCCTGCTTCTCCGGTTTTCCAAGGGTCGCGGCCGACACAGGCTGCGCGGCCTGGCCCGGCCGTTCGGCCACGGGCGCGTGCGGCACGGCCGATGAAACGGCGCCCGCGCTGGGGGGGGGGCGTCCACGCCCGTCCGGCGCACGGCCCAGGTACCCTCTTCCTTGTGGCCCGGTGATGGCAGGAACGTCCATGGGCCCGGCCCGGTCCATCGAGAAACGGGCCCCGCTGTTCGGCGAAGGCAATCGGTTCGCCTGGTTGCTGGTGTGCCTTCTCGTCGCGGGCTTTGCCCTGCTCACCTCCGAAGTCCGCGAAGCCCTGGCGGGCGGGCAGGAGTGGATCGGCACCATCGACCAGCGGTTGCTCGCCTTCGTCGTCGAGCACCGCACGCGGTCCTTCAATCGGATCGCCGTCGATCTCACGGCCCTGGGCTCGGGTTCCGTCCTGTCGATCGTGACCGTGCTGTTTTGCGCCTTCTTCCTGCTCGATGGAAAACGGCTGCTGGCCCTGCATGCGCTGCTGGCCGCCGTGGGCGCCACGTGCCTGACGGGCGCCCTCAAGTCCGGGTTTGAGCGGTCGCGGCCCGACGTCGCGCTGCGGCTCGTGGACGCGCATGGGTTTTCCTACCCCAGCGGCCACTCGCTGGGCGCGGCCGCCATCTATTTCACCTGCGCGGTCCTCGTCGCCAGGCAGTTGCGCGGCGTCTCGTCGCGGTCCGCCATGTGGGTGTTCTTCTCGGCCGTGGTCGGCCTGGTCGGGTTCAGCCGCATCTACCTGGGCGTCCATTACTTCAGCGACGTCGTCGCTGGCATCCTGATCGGACTGGCCTGGGCTGCGCTGCTGGAGATTGCCATGGGGCATTTGGGCGGAAGAGTCCGGCGGGCGGCAGAGACCTGAATTTCTGGTGCCGCTTCGGTCGGCTTACGCTCGATGGCATCGGCATCGCGGAAAGAGAAGCGGCCAATACCACTGCCGACAATGATTTCGCCGGTCTCAACACTGTCTCCGCCGGCTCCTCCTGCCGGTACTTGTGGTGATTGAGCGGCGGTTTCACCATCACCTACAGTTGGGCCTGCATGGCTTCTCTCGCGTCGCTTGTTGTGTGGCCGCTTCAGGCTGGTCAGAGTCATTCGCACCGACAGGCTGAGCGACCGCTGCAATCATCAGCGGCCGTTCGTCATCGGCCACCTGGCCACTGCAGCGTCTCGGCCATACCGTGCGCCTGATGGCACTAAGGTTCGTCATTCCTTACCTCGCATTGGGGTGGTGGCCACCGCTGCGCCCCTGCCTGAACTAAGGTTTGGCCTGACCGGATGCCACAGTATGGGCGCTCCAGCCGGCCCACTGCCTAGCACGTTGCAACCGGCCGCCGGTGCCGGCCTTGGCTATCGCAGGAAGCTGACGCAGGTGGCCGCCACCTACAATCTAGGACAGTTTCCAGCTGGATGGCTATGGCAGACGACGGGCAACTTTTTGTCTTGTGCGACACCAATGTGGGCGCGCGCGATGCCCACCTTTTTCGCAAGAAGGGTGGGCCGCTTCTCATTGACATGCTCCGCGCCAAGAAGGCAAAGCTCTTGGTGCCCGATATCCTGCGCATCGAGTACATCAAGCAGTTCACCATCGCTGGCGACGAAGCTTTGCAGAAGATGGTGAAAGAGGTCGATAGGTTGAAAACGCTTTGCGGATTCGACCTATTCGGGTTGCTGCCAAAGTTGCAGTTTGGAGACGCTCAGGCCCGTGAGATATTGGATCAGCTTGAGGACGTCATCCATGTCGTATCCATGACGGATGCACTCAAGCTCGCCGCGTCCGACCGCTCCATGGAGGGTAGGCGGCCGACGTCGAAGTCCGACCACGGTTACAAGGATTGCCTCATCTGGGAGAGCGTTCTGACGCTGCCCCCGGGTTCCGAAGTGATGTTTGTGACTCGCGATGAGGTTGGCTTCTTCGAAAATGGTGTGCTCGCCCCCAGCCTTGCCAAGGAGGCCGTGGCCAAGGGGCTGAAGCTGACTGCGTTCAGAACTACCGAGGCGAATGGCGTGTCGCCAGTCGTCGATGCACTGAAGACTCGATTTGCAGACCTGGCTTCCATGCGCACTGCTGACGTGTTGATGGGAGACCATCCCATAGTCCAGGCGTACATGAGAAATGAGCGCGCCGCACCAGTTCTGCAGGTGCCGGCTGCCGTGGTGGTGCCGCAGCCGGAGGTCCAGCCCGGCGAGCTGGAGGCTTTGCTGACAGCTCATACGAGGCACCTGACCCTTCTGGACATCAAGGCCCTTGGGTTCGTCGGTTTTTTGGACCGGGCAGGTAAGCAGCAAGCCATCGACCTGCTCGTGCAGTCTGGCGCCACCGCAGACGCGGCGCGCAACGCGCTGGAACGCTTGGCGTTGGCCGGCCTGATACGGGACACCGGGCACAACTACTTGGCCGTCAAGGGCGAGCTGCTGGAGAAGGCTGTGCAGCAGGCTGAGGCTGAAATGATTGAGCTCACGGGCTTCGGAGGCTGAAGTGGTGGAGTCCTCTACCCGCATAAAAGTCCTTGAGCGCTTGGCTCGATCGACTACCCCTGCTGCCGATGAGGCGATCAAGCGCGCATGCGAGCAGGCAATTGCCAGCCTCGTAGACGGCGTCGACTACGAAGCTCTTGAGTTCAGTCTTGATGTGCTGCTCACGGTGGGATTTCGGCACAGCAAGGAAGTCGTAGTCGCCGCGGACGGCTTCCTGCGCACGGTTGAGAGCCGGGCGTTGGTGAATTCAGATGAGCATGGGGCACAGCTGGAGGCGCTATCCCAATATCGCAACGCTCATAGGTTGATGACCAAAGCCATCGACTTGCTCAACGCCTTGCGATACCTGGAGACACCAACTGTTGTGGACAGCCTGCTGTGGGCATCGAGGCATGATGAAGAATCGGTGCGCAAAGCTGCGCTCTCAGACCTGACGGGCCTGGCCAAGTACAACATCTCCGTGTACTTCGGCGACGGGGCAGCCAAAGGTATCGGCTCACGGCCTCAATTTCTAGTCATTGAGACCCTGGAGAACAAGTGTGACGACTACCTGAGACAATACTTGCGTGGCGTGCTGACGCTCTTAGAGGGCCTTCTGTCGACATCCATGGAATCGACGAAGTGGTCGTCTACCGGCGTGACGTTGTCTCAAGCAGTAGCTCCTGCTCACAAGGGTGTAGTCGAGGTCCGCACACGAAGCATTTCTCTGGTGAAGAAGCTCTACCGGCTCGTTGAAAGCAAGTCGCAGAAGCTGTCTGTCATCAGAGCGATGAATACAGCAGCCCGAGGTGATGGCAGGGGGGCTTTCGACAAAGATTTTGCAGAGATGATTTCCGTGAACGCTCAGGAGGTCCTGGGGTTCTTTGGCGATGTCGCCAAAGAGGAAGACGATCTGCAGATCATTCAGAAGGTCGAGCATGACAGCTACTGGATTCACTACCACACTGCATCGGTGGAGGTGAAGGCGACTGCGCTTGAGGTTAAGGCAATCATCGACGCTAACGCAGAGTACAGCGTCTACAAGACGCTCGTTGGCTTCGAAGGGATATTTGGCGATTGGGCGAAGGAGCATAGAGACGAGTCCTTCACGCTTGGTTCTCAGGAATCTAGAGCTAGACAGTCCAAGATTCTGGCCGCACAGGTTCCAGCTGATGGCTTTGATGTGTGGCGCGCTCGAATCTTGAGGTTCTCTCAGACCGAGTCCAACGACCTGGCCACTTTTCCCGTCTTCTATGAGTTCCTGGCCGAGGTTGCGGCGTCGTACCCCGACTTCGGCCTTGAACTGCTCACCGAGCACGCCGAAGCACTGTCTCAGTTCCTCATACCTTTGCTTCGGGGTGTCTGGGACGGAGACAAGAGGGCGCAGCTCCTCCCTCTGATGACAAAGTGGATAGACGAGGCTTCGGAGAAGGAGACTTCATTCCTGAGCGCCTGCGCAAAGGTCTTCCTGTCGACCAAGGATGTCGACTTCGAAATCCTCGAGAAGATTCTCGAAAAGGCGACTCGCCTTCGCGACGTTTTCGTTATCCGCCAAGTTGCAACGGTGGCCGTCGGTAGGTCCGATTCGGGAGCCTGGAAGGCGGATCTGAAGAAGCTCTTCCTGCGTGCCTTGCCGCGCTTGACCGAGCTTGGGGATGCGGGCTGGGTTCGAGAGATTTGGTACAGGGAAGAGGCGACGGAGATGGTCGGCGAGTTCTCTCCTGATGAGCGCCGTGAGGTGCTGAAGAACCTGCGCCTCTTGCCACAGATCGACTACCAGGCCGAGGACGTGCTGGCAGCTATTGCCGAGCGAGAGCCCAGTTTGGTTGTTGAGTACCTGTGCGACCGACTCTATGACCCCAATGTAGCTGTCGCGGCAGTTGCTGAAAAGGCGGGCTACGACTACGAAGAGCTGCCGTACCAGTTCCACACACTACAGGACAGCCTTTCCAGGGACCCAAAGGCGGTTGTCGCCGAGGTTCTGGACCGCTACTCAGCCGATGATTCGCTCTTTGAGTTCAGGGGTGCAAAGCTGCTGCAGGCCATCTTTCCTCAGTTCTCTGAGGGCTTCCAGGCAGAACTTGTTCGCCTCATTCGAGATGGCGGCGAAAAGGGTCTTGAATTTGTTGCTGGAGTGCTGCGAGCCTACGGCGGAGAGGCTTTCATCCAGCCTGTTGCCAAGGAACTCATCAAGCGGTTGCCCCGGAGCAGCCCGCTCATCAACGAGGTAGAGATTGCGCTGATGAGCACAGGTGTGGTGTCAGGCGAGTACGGGATGGCGGAGGCCTACGACAGGAAGCGTAGCGAGGTCCTTGACTGGCTTCAGGATCCCGATGAACGCGTCCGTACTTTTTCTGCTAAGTACGTTAACGAGCTCCAGGCTATGAGTGAGAGTGAGCGTCGTCGCGCAGACGAGTCCATTGCCGTTCGGAAGTTTGAGTACGGCGAAGAGTAGGAGTGGCGAGCGGCCGCCAAGCCACTTGGCCGGCTGCTTCACTCTCGACAACGGTCATCGCTGCCAGCGCAGAGACAGGCATGCCAATGACGGCTTCATGCCCCGGAGCGTGGATCCGGCAACTTGCAGCGGAAGACCGCACCCGCTGCGTAGCAGCCTTCAATGTAGCGCGCGCTCCTCGACCGCAGAGCCCAGATCCGGCTAGCGCTTTCTAGATAGACGGTTGCTTGGCAAAGCACCCACCGCACACCAGCACACAGTCAAACCGGACCAATCCCACAGCACTAAGCCCCCCGCCGCACCGCCTCCCAGCTCAGCCCAAACCTCAGCAAGTACTTCCGCAACCGATCCGCATCATTGACCACCGCGCGCTGGGTGCGCGAGCGGTCGAACAGCCGGCGGCCGGCTTCGGAGAGCGTCGACGACTCCCGGCAAACCCGGACCACGGCTTCGAGCTGCAGGCGGTCGAACAGGTCCAGTGTGGCCGCGGCATCCGCCGGCAGCAGAACGTCTGGCGCGGCGGTGTCGCGCGCCTGCGCCTCCGCCGCCTCCCCGGCCGGCTGCCACAGCCACTGCAGCCGCTGGATCTCGGCGTCGACCAGGTCCGTCGAGATGCGGCCGCCTTCGGACAGCGTCGCCATGCGCGTGATGCTGGCCGAGAGGTCGCGGAAGTTGCCGCTCCAGCGGGCTTCCGTCGACCGGGCGAACTGCAGGTAGCGCGCCTTGGCCTCGGCGTTGAAGCGCATGGCGCGGCCGGACTCCGCCGCGGCCCGCGCCAGCAGGTGGTCGACGTTGGGCTCGATGTCCTCGGGCCGCTGCGCCAGGCCCGGCAGCGTGTAGGCCCACAGGTTGATGCGCGCGAACAGGTCTTCGCGGAAGCGGCCCTGCGCCACGTCGATCCGCAGGTCGCGGTGGGTGCCGGCGATCAGCTGGAAGTCGCTGCTGACCTCGCGGTCGCTGCCCATCGGCAGGAAGCGCTTTTCCTCCACGGCCTTGAGCAGCATGGCCTGCTCGTCCAGGCCCAGCTCGCCGATCTCGTCGAGGAACAGCACGCCCTGGTGCGCCGTGCGCAGCAGGCCGGCCCGGTCGGCCGCCGCGCCGGTGAAGGCGCCTTTCTTGTGGCCGAACAGGGTGGAGGCCGCGCCGTCGCCGCGCAGCGTGGCGCAGTTGACCTCGACGAAGTCGCCCTGCACCTGGTGGCGCGATTTCTTGAGCTCGAACATCCGCCGCGCCAGGTGCGACTTGCCGGCGCCGGTGGGGCCGGTCAGGAGCACGGGGGCGCGCGAGCGCACCGCGACGCGCTCGATCTCCTCGATCAGCGCGTTGAAGCGCGGGTTGCGGGTCGGGATGCCGCTCTTCAGGAACTCCAGCGCGTCCGCGCGGGCCTGCCCGAAGCGCCGGGCCAGCACGTCGTAGCGCGAGAGGTCGAGGTCGATCAGCGTGTAGCTGCCCGGGTTGCCGCGCGCCTGTTTCTTCGGCGGCGAGGTCTGCAGTAGCACGCCGGGGATGAAGCGCGCCTCCACCAGCAGGAACAGGCAGATCTGCGCCACGTGGGTGCCGGTGGTGATGTGCGTCCAGTACTGCTCGCGGGCGGGGTCGAAGCGGTAGCTGCGCGCCCAGTCGTAGAGGGCCGCGTACATCTCGCCGAAGTCCCAGGGGTCGGCGACTTCCATGGGCACCAGGTTCACCGCCGTGTCGGGCGAGACGTTGGCGATGTCCCGCGCCAGGACCTGGGCCAGCGCCTCGTGCTTGCGCGCGTGGAACAGTTCCAGCCGGTCGATCAGCGTGTCCTCGTGCTGGACCAGCGAGATGGTCGGCCGCCACTTCTCCCAGCGGCCCGCGCCCTGGCCGGCGTCCAGCTGGGAGCCCAGGAAACCGATGACGACGTTCTTGCGGGTCATATCTGTTTGGATAGTTGGCTAGCGGAAATTCTAGTTTCGCGGCGACCCTTCCGCAGGGACCAGCCCACCGGAAAAGAGATTTATCCAGATGAATCAATGCATTGCGGTCGATTTCGCCAGCGGCGGCCCGGCTGGCACACCGGTTGCAAAGTGAAAGCACGAACGACAAGCCGAAGAAGACGACGAGGAGAACCCCATGGCCAACGCCCAGCTCTTTCCCACGATGCCGCGCACCCCGCTGCCCGCCGCCATGGCGCGCAACGCCGAGCAGGCGCCGGCCTACGCGTTCAGCGCCCGGCACCAGCTGGCCCAGCTGGCGATGACGGGCTGCCTGAGCCGCACCTTCTATGCCGATGCGCAGGACCAGCTCGACCAGGTGCTGGCGCTGGTCCGGCAGCTGGAGCCGGCCTTCGTCGCCAAGGCGGCGATCCACGGCCGCGAGGCCGGCCACATGAAGGACATGCCCGCGCTGCTGGCCGCCAGCCTGGCGGTGCGCGACGTCGCCCTGCTGGGCCAGGTGTTCTCCCGCGTCGTCGACAACGGCCGGATGCTGCGCAACTTCGTGCAGATCCTGCGCAGCGGCGCCGTGGGCCGCCGGTCGCTGGGAACGCGGCCGAAGAGGCTGGTGCAGCACTGGCTGCTGACGGCCACCGAGCAGCAGCTGCTGCACGCCGCCGTGGGCAACACGCCGTCGCTGGCCGACGTGGTCAGGATGGTGCATCCCAAGCCGGCCGAGGCCTGGCGCGCGGCCTGGTTCGCCTGGCTGATCGGCCGGCCGTTCGACGAGGCGGCGCTGCCGCCCGTCACCCAGGCGTTCGAGCGCTTCAAGCGCGACAGCGCCCGGGGCGAGGCGGTGGCGGTGCCCGCGGTGCCGTTCCAGATGCTGACCGCGTTGGCGCTGAGTCTGGCCCAATGGGCGCAGATCGCCCGCACCGGCTCGTGGCAGATGGTGCGCCAGAACCTGAACACCTTCGCCCGGCACGGCGTGTTCGGCCTGCCCGGCATGGCCGAGGTGGTGGCCGCCAGGCTGGCCGATGCGCAGGCGGTGGCCCGGGCGCGGGTGATGCCGTACCAGTTGCTGGCCGCCTACAAGGCGGCCGGCGAGGCGGTGCCCGCGCCGGTGCGCGCTGCGCTGCAGGAGGCGATGGAGCTGTCGCTGGCCAACGTGCCCCGCCTGGCGGGGCGGGTGGTGGTGTGCCCGGACGTGTCGGGCTCGATGGGCATGGCGGTGACCGGCCATCGCGGTTCGGCCACGTCCAGTGTGCGCTGCATCGACGTGGCCGCGCTGGTGGCTGCGGCGGTGCTCCGCAGCAACCCGCAGGCGCGCGTGCTGCCGTTCGAGCAGGACGTGGTGACGCTGCGGCTGAACGCCCGCGATTCGGTGCTGGCCAACGCCCAGGCGCTGGCCGGCATCGGTGGCGGCGGCACCAACTGCAGCGCGCCGCTGGCGTTGCTGAACCGGGAACGGGCGGCGGTGGACCTGGTGATCCTGGTCTCGGACAACGAGTCCTGGGTCGATGCCAACCGGCGCGGCGCGACGCAGACCCTGCGCGAGTGGGAAGCGCTGAAGCAGCGCAACCCGCAGGCGCGCCTGGTGTGCATCGACATCCAGCCGACCGCGACCACGCAGGCGGCGGAGCGGCACGACATCCTGAACGTCGGTGGCTTCTCGGATGCGGTGTTCGCCATGCTGGCGGCGTTTGCCGACGGCACGATGGACGCCGGGCACTGGGTGGGAGAAATCGAAAAGCTGTCGCTGGCCACGCAGTAGGGCCACGACGCACACCGTTGGATGGTGTCCCGGGCGAATGCCTGCAGGAGTACAGCACCTTTGGCCGCGCGGGCCGGCAAGCCCGCAACGGAGAACCCGTAGGCCGCTCTTGCAACCTTCGTCGCCCGGGGCACCGGCCTCCGACACGACATGCGTCGCCGCGCGGCGAATGCCGGTGGGACTACATCCGTAGAACGTGTCTCACCATCGTTTGTCGCCACGCGGGGGCATCCGGTTTTTGCGCGAATGCTGGCAGGACTACATCCGGAACGCCGGGGGGTTCGAGTCCCCAGCTGGGAAACCAGCATGGCGATGTCTTGCCGTCCCTCGTCGCGCAGTTTGTTTTTTGGAGAGGCCCTGCTGCGAATGCCGGTGGAACTACAGCCTGCAACGCTCGTGGACGCGGGTTCGAATCCCGCCGGTCCCGCCGATGGGGGACCGTAGCTCAGTGGCAGAGCACGATGTTTCACCAATACTCGCGCAGCGGGGCATCCCCTCTTTGTCGACAGATGAGAAGGAGAAGAAGCACATGTCGGACCTGAACTACGAGGTCGAAGAAGTCGCCGGCGGCGTGCCGGTGAAGATGTGGACCAAGGGCGTCCCGGTCGAGGCGGAGGCGCGCCAGCAGCTGGCCAACGCCGCCCGCCTGCCCATCGTCTTCAGGCACGTCGCGGCCATGCCGGACGTGCACCTGGGCATCGGCGCCACCATCGGCTCGGTGATCCCGACGCGCAAGGCCATCATCCCGGCCGCCGTGGGCGTGGACATCGGCTGCGGCATGATGGCCGCCAGGACCACGCTGCGCGCCGGGGACCTGCCCGACAACCTGGGCCCGCTGCGCGCCGCCATCGAGCAGGCCGTGCCGCACGGCTCCGCGCCCCGGCACCGCGGCCGCGACCCGGGCAGCTGGGAGAACCCGCCCGAGACGGTGGACCAGGCCTGGGCCACGCTGGCCGACGAGTTCGACGCGCTGTGCCAGCTGCACCCGCGCCTGAAGAACACCAACAACCGCAAGCACCTGGGCACGCTGGGCACCGGCAACCACTTCATCGAGGTCTGCCTGGACGAGGCCGGCTTCGTCTGGTTCATGCTGCACTCGGGCTCGCGCGGCGTGGGCAATGCCATCGGCACGCACTTCATCGAGCTGGCCAGGAAAGACGCCGAGCGCCACCAGCGCAACCTGCCCGACAAGGACCTGGCCTACTTCGAGGAAGGCGCCCAGTACTTCGGCGACTACGTGCGCGGCGTGTCCTGGGCGCAGAAGTTCGCGATGAAGAACCGCGCGGTGATGATGGCCAACCTGGTTGCCACGGTGCGCTCGGTCATCCCCAAGCCGTTCGAGGCGCAGGTGGAGGCCGTCAATTGCCACCACAACTACGTGCAGCAGGAGCGCCACTTCGGCGAGGACGTGTTCGTGACCCGCAAGGGCGCGGTGAGCGCGCGGCGTGGCGAGATGGGCATCATCCCGGGCAGCATGGGCGCGCGCAGCTACATCGTGCGCGGCCTGGGCAACCCGGAGAGCTTCGAGAGCTGCAGCCACGGTGCCGGCCGGGTGATGAGCCGGACCAAGGCCAGGAAGACGTTCACGGTCCGGGACCAGATCGAGGCCACGGCCGGCGTCGAATGCCGCAAGGACGCCGACGTCATCGACGAGATCCCGATGGCCTACAAGGACATCGATGCCGTGATGGCCGCGCAGAAAGACCTGGTCGAGGTGGTGCACACGCTGAAGCAGGTGGTGTGCGTGAAGGGCTGAACGGATGGATGGGCGCCCCCTGGCGCCTGCCCGTTCGCGACGGGATGAATGGAGGGAGGAAGAACATGCAGGAAGAAGCGGTGCTGAGCGCGCACCCCGTGTCTGACGGGATGCGCGCCACCGTGTGCGAGCATCTCGCCGCGCTGGAGCGGCGGCACCAGGTCAAGGTGCTGTTCGCCTGCGAATCCGGCAGCCGGGGCTGGGGCTTCGCCTCGCCTGACAGCGACTACGACGTGCGCTTCGTCTACGTCCACCGGCTGCCCTGGTACCTGGCGGTCGAGCCTGGCCGCGACGTCATCGAACAGCCCATCCGCAGCGACCTGGACATCAACGGCTGGGAGCTGCGCAAGACGCTGCAGTTGCTGCGCGCGTCCAACCCGACGCTGCTCGAATGGCTGCGCTCGCCCATCGTCTACCGGCAGGAGGCGCCGTGGGCGCAACGCCTGCGGGCGCTGGCCGAGGACGGCTTCTCGCCGGTGCGGGGCTACCACCACTACGTGTCGATGGCCAGGAAGAACCTGCGCGAGCACCTGTACGGCGACGTCGTGCGCTACAAGAAGTACCTGTACGTCCTGCGCCCCTTGCTGGCGGCGCGCTGGATACGCGAGGGGCGCGGCGTTCCGCCGATGCGCTTCGCCGCGCTGGCCGGCGCGACGCTGACGGACCCCGCGGTGCGGGCGGAAGTCAACGCGCTGCTGGAGGTCAAGATGCGCGCGGGCGAGGCGGCGACGAGCCCGCGCTGGGCGGGCATCCACGCCTTCATCGAGGCCGAGCTGGCCGCGGCGACGGCGCACGCCCCCGGCCCCGGGCCGCAGGCGGACGGGCGCCTGCTCGACCAGTACCTGCACGACGCCGTGCTGCACTTCGACCCGCCGGCCCGGCCCGCGGGAGGCGGACCATGATCGAGATCGACGGCTCCGCCGGCGAGGGCGGCGGGCAAGTGCTGCGCACCGCGCTGGCCCTGTCCATGTGCACCGGCCAGCCCTTCGCGCTGACCCGCATCCGCGCCGGCCGCGCCAAGCCCGGCCTGATGCGCCAGCACCTGACCTGCGTGCAGGCGGCCGCCCAGGTCTGCGGCGCCGCGGTCCAGGGCGCCGCGCTGAACGCGCACGCGCTGGCCTTCGCGCCGGGGCCGGTGCGCGCGGGCGACTATGCCTTCAGCGTCGGCACGGCGGGCAGCTGCACGCTGGTGCTGCAGACCGTGTGGCCGGCCCTGCTGATGGCCGATGCGCCGAGCCGCCTGAAGCTCGCCGGCGGAACGCACAACCCCATGGCGCCGCCGTTCCACTTCCTGGCGCGCAGCTACGCGCCGCTGGTGCGCCGGCTGGGCGCCGGCGTCGAACTCCAGCTGCGCCGGCTGGGCTTCTACCCGGCCGGCGGTGGCGAGATCGAGGCGACGATCCAGCCCGCCCCGGGCCCGCTGCAGCCCTTCGACCTGCATGAGCGCGGCGCCCGGGTGGACGGCTTCGCCGAATGCTTCGCGCCGGCGCTGCCCCGCGCCGTGGTCCGGCGCGAGCTCGAACTGCTGGGCGCCGCCCTCGGCTGGAACGGCCCCCAGCTGCGCGAGGCGCCCGGCCGCCAGAACGAAGGGCCCGGCAATGCCCTGCTGGCGACCCTGGCGTACCAGAACGTGTGCGAGGTGTTCACCGCCTTCGGCGAGAAGGGCGTCAGCGCCGAGACGGTGGTGCGCGACCTCGTGCGCGAGGTGCGCGCGTACCAGGTCGGCACGGCGGCGCTGGGCCCGCACCTGGCCGACCAGTGGGCCCTGCCGCTGGCCCTGGCCGTGTGGCAGAGCGGGCGCGAGGCCGCCTACACCTGCACCGAACTGACGCCGCACGCGAAGACCAACTTCGACGTGATCGAGCGCTTCCTGCCGCTGCGGTTCTCGACCGCGGGGGCGGACGGCTGCTGGACGGTACGGGTCCGGGGCGCGTAGGCCGTGGCGTGGGTCGCTCAGATGGGCTGGGCGGCCGGACCGGAGGGCGCGGCTGCCGGATCGGGACGCTCCGGCACCGTGTCGACCAGCGCCTCCCGGAGATGCCGGCTGAGGGTTCCGTCGGGCTCGCGGCCTGGCAATGCCACGAGCACCAGCCGCCAGATCTGGTCGCCGCTCTTGAAGAGGGTGGCATGTACCCGTCGGGTGGCGTTGCGCGCCATCGCTCCGTGGACCTGCAGCGTTTCCCGGCCGTGGACGGCGGCGGCGACCACGCGCTCGTCCATCAGCATGTCGGGCTGCACGGCCGCGGCCCAGATGCTCTGGTACTCCTGCAACGTCAGGTGGCCCATGCCTTCTTCCATCGCGAAGATGGCGACGACGCCGATCTTGTCCGAACTGAAGGTGTAGACGCTGTCGCCGGTATCGTTCTTCTGTTCGGCGTACAGCCAGCCCGGCGGGATGGCCGCGCTGGCGCCACTGACCGGGTTGCGCCAGCTGAAGCCCGCGTTGTAGTCGCGCCGGTCGGCGCGGATCTGCTGCATCAGCACCTGCTGGGTGAAGAACGCGGCAGCCACGACGGCCACCGCGCCCGTCATCCGCAGCCGGCCCAGCGGCAGCGCGTGGACCTGGAACGCCCCGCGGTCATAGCCCGTCGCGCGTCCGGCCTTCAGGTGCCGGTACTGGCGCCACATGGTGAACAGGTTGACGAGCGGCACGCCCATGGCCAGCGCCGACCAGTACAGGCCGAACAGGCGGCGCAGGTGCTGCTCGAAGGTCGGGCGCGCACCCGCCAGGGTGGCCACCTGCAGGCCCAGCAGCTTCTTGGCCGGCGTCGTGCCGAACAGTCCGGCGACCACGGCTTCCAGCGCCAGCGCGAACGGAAGCACGAACACGCCCAGGACGGGGCCGGCATTCGGCGAGCGCAGCCACATCGCGAATGCCGGGGACGCCCATTCCGCGACGGTGTGCATCACGTATCCGCCCACGACGCTGAAGAGGAGCAGGTCCGCGCCTCGCGCGAAGAAACGCCGCCACGGGCCGGCCAGGGGCAGCGTGGGCGCCGCCAGGGGAGGCGCACTTTCGGCGGCTGCAAATGGGGTGGCGGGCCCCGGGCCGCCGTCAAGCCGTGCGGGATCGGCGGCGCAGGCGCGCTCCGGCGGCGCGGCGAAGTCGGCCACCGCGTGCAGCGGCACCCACTCGGCGGCGGGGTCCGGCCCCGCGGAGCGCGCGATGGGCGTGGCCGGGCCGATGACGCCTTCGCGCAGCAGCGCCTGCATCTGCGCTGTGCTGAACGGGCCTCGTTGCTCTTGGTCTCGGCCGTACCACCACGCTTGGTCCATCGACTTCCCTTGGCTGCTGTGCGCCGGGGAATATAGCAACGCGGCCATGCGCTCCGGCTCCCGGCGGGGGCGCCATTTCGGTGGTGCTGCGGGCGCATGGCGTGCCGGCCGTCCCGCCGGTCTTCCGCCCGGCCCTGCGGGCCCGCGCGTGTCGGACAACGCCGCGTTCTGGCCGCGCCTGGCCGGTTCCGGCCGGGCGGCTGGCTATATTGGCTCGTTCCCCACCCGACGACACATGTCCACACTGGCACACACGCCCGCGCAGCCGCTTTCACCGTTCAGCGAAGAGGCGCGCTACCGGCTGCTGGTGGAGGCCGTCACGGACTATGCGATCTACATGCTTGATCCGCAGGGCCTGGTCGTCAGCTGGAATTCCGGCGCGCAGCGGCTCAAGGGCTATGCGCCGGCGGAGATCCTGGGCCGCAGCTTCGCCAGCTTCTACACCCCGGGCGACCGGGACGCCGGCGTGCCGCAGCGCGCGCTGGCGCAGTCGGCCGAGCACGGCCGCTTCGAGGCCGAGGGCTGGCGCGTGCGCAAGGACGGCAGCGAGTTCTGGGCGCACGTGGTGATCGACCCGATCCGCGGCGAGGACGGCCGCATCCTGGGCTATGCCAAGGTCACGCGCGACCTGACCGACCGGCGCCGCATCCAGCAGGAGCTGGAGCGCGCGCGCGAGGCCCTGTTCCAGGCGCAGAAGCTCGACGCCATCGGCCAGCTGACCGGCGGCGTGGCGCACGACTTCAACAACCTGCTGATGGTGATCCTGTCCAGCCTGACGCTGGCCCGCAAGCGCCTGCCCGACGACGACAAGCTGCGCCAGCTGGTGGACAACGGCCTGAACGCCGCGCGCCGCGGCGCCACGCTGACGCAGCGCATGCTGGCGTTCGCGCGCCGGCAGGAGCTCAAGCCCACGGTCGTGCACCTGCCGGCGCTGGTGCGCGGCATGGCCGACCTGCTGGCGCGCAGCCTGGGCAGCGCGGTGCAGGTGCACACGGAATTCCCGATCGCGCTGCCGCCGGTGCGGGTGGATGCCAACCAACTGGAACTGGCGCTGCTGAACCTGGCGGTGAACGCGCGCGACGCCATGCCGGACGGCGGCCGGCTGCTGATCCGCGCGCAGGAAGAGGCGGTGCCGGCCGGCCGCAGCGGGCTGCTGGCGCCGGGGCGCTATGTGCGCCTGTCCGTGGTCGACAGCGGCATGGGCATGGACGCCGCGACGCTGGCGCGCGCGACCGAGCCGTTCTTTACCACCAAGGGCTCGGGCAAGGGCACCGGCCTGGGCGTGCCCATGGTGCACGGGCTGGCCGCCCAGTCCGGCGGGCGCTTCGTGCTGGACAGCCGGCCGGGCGCCGGCACCACGGCCACGCTGTGGCTGCCGGTCGCCGACGCGGCGCCGCCGCAGCAGGCCGGGGACGGCGCGGCGCCGGCGCCGCAGGCCGCGCCGGGCGCGAACCTGCCGCGGCTGCGGGTGCTGGTGGTGGACGACGACCCGCTGGTGCTGTCCAGCACCAGCGCGCTGCTGGAGGAGCTGGGCCACAAGGCGCTGCAGGCCGGCTCGGCCGAGGAGGCGCTGCGCACGCTGCGCGGCGGTGCCGCCGTCGACCTGCTGCTGACCGACCACGTGATGCCGCGCCGCACCGGCGCGCAGCTGATCGCGGCCGTGGCGGCGCAGTTTCCGCTGCTGCCGGCGGTGCTGGCCACCGGCTACGCCGAGCTGCCGACCAGCCTGCCGGCCAGCGCCGTGCGGCTGGCCAAGCCCTTCGACCAGCCGGCGCTGGCCCAGGCGCTGGCCGAGGCGCTGCAGTGCAAGGGGCTGCTCCGGGGCTGATGCGGCGCTCCGGCGCCGTCCTACGCCCGGCCGCGGCGAATCTCGGCGCGCGGCGGGCCGCGGCCCGGCCAGGATGGTGGCCATGGAACGCAGCATGGCAGGTCCCGCGGCGCCCCTCGCCGCGTTTCTGGTCGAAGACAACGCGCTGATCCGCGAGCAGCTGATCCTGACGCTGGAGGAACTGGTCGACCTGCGCGTGGCCGCCTGGGCCGACAGCGAGGAGGACGCCGCCCGGTGGCTGCGCCAGCATCCCGACGGCTGGGAGCTGGCGGTGATCGACCTGTTCCTGCGCGAGGGCTCGGGCCTGGGCGTGCTGGCGGCCTGCCGCCGGCGCCGGCCGCGCCAGCGCGCCGTGGTGCTGACCAACTACGCCGACCCCGGCATCCGCGGCCGCTGCCTGGCGATGGGCGCCGACGCGGTGTTCGACAAGTCCACCGAGCTGGAAGCCTTCCTGGGGTTCTGCGGCGCCCCGGCAGTCTGAGGACGGGCGTTCAGCGCGGCCGGTCGAACTGCCGCCGCGCGAAGGCCCAGATCAGGCGCGAGGCATCCGGCCCGTGCGGGTCGCTGTAGGCCTCCTTGGCCGGGCCGCCGCTCCAGGCGTGGCCCAGCTGGGCGATCTCCACCAGCGTCGCCACGGTGCGGCGGCGCACCTGGTAGTCGGTGACCTGCATCGCGTAGCGCGTGCCGCGCTGCACCTGGCGCGGCGGCCGGGGCTGGGCGTCGGCCGCCGCGGCCCACAGCGCCGCGGCGTTGCGGCCGTTGGTGTCCTTCACCACCCGGTCGCTGCCGCCCTGCAGCACCAGCAGGGCCGGCCAGTGGTCGGCCATGGCGGCGGCGTCGGCCTCCAGCGGCGCGGTGCGGCCGCGCCCGTGCATGGCCGACAGCGCACCCAGGCCCGAGCGCGCGCTGCCCGGGGGCACGCCCGAATGCATGGCCAGGGCCTGGAAGCGCTCCGGATGGCGCGTGACCACCAGCGCCGCCATGCTGGCGCCGGCCGACAGGCCGGCGATGGCCACGCGTGTGCGGTCCGCGCGGTACAGCCGGCAGGCCTGCTCCACGGCCTGCATGATCAGGCCGACCTCGGCCTGGGCCCGGCCGTCGCGCGTGGCGAACCAGTTCCAGCAGCCGCTGGCGTTGGCCAGCCGGTCCTGTTCCACGTAGAGCACGGCGAAGCCCTGGCGCGCGCCGAGCTGGTGCATGCGCGTGCTGGCCGCGAAGCGCTCGATGTTCTGGTCGCAGCCGTGCAGCATCACCATCAGCGGCCAGCGCTGTCCTGCTGCGCGCCCGGCCGGCAGGAACAGCCGGTAGTGCCGCATGCCGGCCGGCCCGGCGGCCGCGCCGCGCACCCAGCGGCCGCCGGTGGCCGGGGTTGTCTTGGCGGCTCCGGTCGTCCTGGTGGTCTTCTTGGCGGCGGCTTTGGCGGCCCGTGCGGGGGCGCGCGCCGGCGCCGCCTTGGGCTTGCTGGCCTTGGCGCGGCGCGGCTTGGCCGGCAGCAGTGGCGCCAGGCTTTGCGACCACAGCCGGGTCAGGTTCTTCAATGTCTTGCGTCGGAGCATGCGGGCGGGCCGTGCAGGGGGCGTGCCAGGAAGGCGCCCAGTGTGCCAGCCGGCGCGCCCGCGCTGTCCTGCGGCTCCGCCGCCGTTCAGAAGCTGGGAAGGGATCGACCGTGCCCGCGACGGGAAGCGTCGGGCCCCAGGCACCGGCACAGGCCGCCACCCTGGCGGGTGCCAGGGCGAGGACTGCGACGCCCGCATGCGGCCTGCCGTGTCCCGGCCCGAAGGGCGCGGCCCCGGGCACGGCGGCGGCGATGTCCGAGTTCGCTTGTCAGGGGCCTCGCGTGGGTGCGAGGGATGCGTTCACCGCTTCTCAGGGCAGGCGCTGCTGCGTGCCCGCGTCGAACAGGTGCATCCGCGCGGGATCGATCGCCAGCTCGACCGCGTCGCCGGGCGCGACTGCCGTGCGGTCGTGCACCAGCACCTGCACGGCGTGGCCGGCCGCCTCGCAGGCCAGCAGCGTGTCGGCGCCGCTGAATTCGACGACCTTGACCTCGGCCCGCAGGCCGCCGCCGGCCTGCACGCGCAGGTGCTCGGGGCGCAGGCCCAGCAGCACCTCGCGGCCGTCGTGCGCGGCGGCCGGCGCCGGCAGCGCCAGGCGGCTGCCGCCGGCCAGCACGGCCTGGCCGTCCTGCAGCCGGGCCGGCAGCAGGTTCATCGCCGGCGAGCCGATGAAGGTCGCGACGAAGGCGTTGCCCGGCTGGTCGTACAGCGCCACCGGCGTGCCGACCTGCTCGACCCGGCCGTCGCGCAGCACCACGATGCGGTCGGCCATGGTCATGGCCTCGACCTGGTCGTGCGTCACGTAGATCGAGGTGGTCCCGAGCCGCTGGTGCAGCGCGCGGATCTCGGTGCGCATCTGCACGCGCAGCTTGGCGTCGAGGTTGGACAGCGGCTCGTCGAACAGGAACACCTTGGGGTCGCGCACCATCGCGCGGCCCATGGCCACGCGCTGGCGCTGGCCGCCGGACAGCTGGCGCGGCAGCCGGTCCAGCAGCGCGTCCAGGCCCAGCATGCGCGCGGCGCCGGCCACCCGGGCGGCGATCGCGTCGGCCGCGGTGCCGGCGATCATCAGGCCGAAGCCCATGTTCTGGCGCACCGTCATGTGCGGGTACAGCGCATAGGTCTGGAACACCATGGAGACCTCGCGCTGCTTGGGCGGCAGGTCGTTCACCACGGTCTCGCCGATGCGGATCTCGCCGGCGGTCGGCGCGTCCAGCCCGGCGATCATGCGCAGCAGCGTGGACTTGCCGCAGCCGCTGGGGCCGACGAAGACCGCGAACTCGCCGTCGCCGATGGCGATGTCGACGCCCTTGATGACCTGCGTGTCGCCGAAGGATTTGGTGATGCCCGAGAGGGTGACTGAAGCCATATCAACGATCGATGGCGCAGCACGCCAGTTGGACGAGACGGGAAGCCGCAGGGCGCGGCGCGGAGCCGGGGGGCGCGGAGCCGGCCAGGCCGGTGCGCCCGCGGCGTTGGCGCTGCCAGGCCGCTGGAGGCGCCCTTCTCGCGCAGCGCAGGGGGCGTGGCGGAGCGCGCCGCGCGGAAGCGGGGAGATTCACGGTGTCATCCACCCTTGACGCCGCCGGCCGTCAGGCCGCCGACGATCTCCTTCTGGATCACCAGCGTCAGCACCAGCACCGGCAGCGTGACCAGCAGCGCCGCGGCCGCCAGCGGCCCCCAGGCGATCTGCTCGAAGGTCAGCACGTTGTAGATCGCCACCGGCAGCGTGCGCGTCTCGCGCCCGGCCAGCACGGCGCCGAAGATGAAGTTGTTCCACGAGAAGATGAAGGCCAGGATGGCCGCCACCGTGATGCCCGGCCGCGCCAGCGGCAGCGCGATGTGGCGGAAGCGCTGCCAGGGCGAGCAGCCGTCCATCACCGCGGCCTCGTCCAGCTCCAGCGGCAGCGTCTCGAAGTAGCCGGCCACGATGTAGACCATGATCGGCACCGTGATCACCAGGTGCGTGATGACCACCGGCGCCAGCGTGCCGGTGAGGCCCAGCGCCTGGAACAGCGTGAACAGCGGGATCAGGAAGCTGATGGCCGGCGTCATGCGCGCGATCAGGATGGTCAGCAGCAGCTTCTTCGCCTTCAGCCGCGCGATGCCGTAGCCGGCCGGCACGCCGATGGCGAGCGCCAGCAGCGTGGCCAGCCCCGAGACCACGACGCTGTTGACGAAGTAGCGGAAGAACGGCCCGCTGTCGAACACCGCGTGGAAGTTGGCCAGCGTCGGCGGGCTGGGGATGAACACCGGCGGGTAGGCCAGGTTGTCGACTTCGTTCTTGAACGCCAGCGACAGCATCCACAGGAAGAAGCCGATCGCCGGCGAGACCAGCAGGAACACGCACAGCGCCAGCAGCGCCTTGTCCACGAGCCTACGCATCGTATTTGGACCGCTCGCGCAGCCAGAAGAGGAGCAGGCTCAAGGCCACCACCAGCACGAAGAACACCACGACCACCGCGGAGGCCTTGCCGATCTGGTAGAAGGAAAACGCCTGCAGGTACAGGTACAGGTTGATGGTCTCCGAGGCCGTACCCGGCCCGCCCTGCGTGATCACGTAGATGGTGTCGAAGGTCTTCAGCGCGTCGATCAGCCGCACCACGGCCGCGACCATGATGAAGGGCATCAGGAGCGGCAGCGTCACGTGGCGCAGCGTCTGCCAGCGCGTGGCGCCCTCCATGGTCGCTGCCTCGAACGGCTCGGTCGGCAGCGAGGCCAGGCCGCCCAGCACGATCAGCATGACCAGCGGCGTCCACTGCCAGATGTCCACCAGCACCAGGCAGGGGATGGCCAGCCGCGGCGAGTAGACCCATTCGCTCGGCGGGATCCCGACCAGCGACAGCAGGTAGTTCAGCACGCCCTGCTGCGGGTGGAACATCATGACCCAGACCAGCGCGATGGCCACCGGCGTGGCCATCATCGGCAGCACGAAGGCGCCGCGCCAGAAGCCGCGCCCGGCGAACTTGTGGTGGAACACCAGCGCCGCCGCCGTGCCCAGCACCAGCGGCAGCACGACGGCCAGCGCGGTGAACAGCAGCGTGTGCAGGATGGCTTCGAGGAAGCGCTGGTTGGTCGCCAGCTCCGCGTAGTTGGCCAGGCCGGCGAACACTGGCGCGGAGCCGATCTTCCAGTCGAACAGGCTCATCCACAGCGTGAACGCCCATGGGAACACGATGACCGCCAGCACCACCAGCACGGCCGGCAGGATGAACCACAGGAACGGCGAGACGCGGCGCTGCATCAAGCCATCCCGGTGTTCCACGGCGCTGGCGCGCCGCCCGCAGGGCATGCAACCGGGCCGCAGGCGGCGGCGCCGACGGCCGCGGAGCGGGCCATGCCCGCGCCCCCGCGGAACTGGCCTGGCCGGGCCACCGGGGACGCCCCCCGGTGGCGGGGATGGGATGTCCCCGCGCCGCGGGGGCATCCGGACGGCGGGCGTTCCATGCCTAGCCTTCGGACTTGGCCAGCACCGGGGCGAACTCGGCCGTCGCCTTCTTCAGCTCGGCCGCCACGTCGGCGCCGGTCAGCATGTTGTTCAGCGCGATGCCGTAGACGTCGCGGAACTCGGTCACCGGCTCGATGATGGGCAGGCCGGGCTTGGCGATGCGCAGCGACTCGGCCACGGCCGTGAGCCATTCGGCGGGCACCTTCAGGTTCGCGATCGCCTCCTTGTTCGAATAGGCCGACAGCCGCGTCGGCGCGCCCGAGCCGGTGGCCAGCATGCGCGCCTGCATGGCCTTGTTGGTGGCCCAGACGATGTACAGCCAGGCGGCCTCCTTCTTGCGGGAGTACGAGGAGATGCCGATGCCGTCGCCGAAGGTGGCCGAGACCTGGGCCTTGGGGCCGGGCGGCATCACGCCGTAGCCGACCTTGCCGACGACCTTGGACTTGGTGGGGTCCTCCAGCGGCGGCGCGAAGCCCGAGCCGTCGATCCACATCGCCGCCTTGCCCTGCAGGAACAGGCTCTGCGCCTCGTTCCAGTTGTAGCCGGCCACGCCGGCCGGGCCGGTGGCCTTGAGCAGGTCGCGGTACAGCGTGGCCGAGGCCACCGCTTCGGGCGTCTCGGTGGCGAGCTTGCCGTTGGCGTCGAAGAACTGCCCGCCCCAGCCGAGGAAGAAGCCGGTCCACAGCGGCACGTTGGCGTTCTTCAGCCCGCGGCCGACGAAGCCGGCGACGCCGCTGGCCGGGTCGTGCAGCTTCTTCGCGGCCTCCAGGATCTCGGCGTAGGTCTTGGGATAGGCCACGCCCTTGGCCGCGAACAGCTCCTTGTTGTAGTAGAGGATCCAGGGGTCCAGGTTCAGCGGCAGGCTGTCGATGCGGCCGTCGCTCTGCGTCGCGTAGAACATGCCGCCGGCCGAGTAGTCCTTCTGGTCGAAGTCCGGCGGCGCGGCATTGGCGAACAGGGGCCGCAGGTCCTCCATCCACTTGCCCTTGGCGAACTGGCGCTTCTGTACGTGGTAGGAGAGGTGCACCACGTCGAAGCTGGTGCGGCCGGAGTTGAACTCGATCACCGTCTTCTGGCGCGACTGCTGCTCGGGCATCTGCTCGGCGCCGACCTTGATGCCGGTGAGCTCCTCGAATTCCTTCTGGTGGCGCTGCAGCAGGTCGCCGCGCGGGCTCTTGATCAGGTGCACCTCGATGCTCTGGCCGGCGTGGCGCTTCCAGTCGAAGCCGCCCTGGGCGAAGGAGGCGGGCAGCGTGCCCAGCGCGGTGGCGCCGGCGGCGGCCTGCAGCAGGCCGCGGCGCTTGAAGAAGGGGGGATGCATGGGATGTCTCCGGGGAAAGGGTTGTCGGGTGCGGGCGAAGCCGTGGCCGAGCGCACGATACGCGCAGCGCCGGTCCCGCGCTTCGGTGTTATCCAGGGGCGCGGCCGCGGCGGCACCGGCAGTGTGCCGCGGCCGCGCGGCGCGCGGTCACTTCAGGACGCCCTTCTTGAGCAGGATGTTCGCGTAGGTGCGTGTGTCGCCCGTGGCCACCACCGCGAAGGCCTTGGCCGCCCGGTCGTAGAAGGCCTGGCGCTCCAGCGCGCCGGGCGCGCCGTGGCCGTACCGGGCCAGCACCTCGGTGAACTGCGCGACGGCCGGCGGCACCTCGGCCACGTTGCCAACCACCTGCATCGTGCAGCTGGGCTGGGGCACGAAGTCGTCCAGCGGCAGCACGGACAGCACGGCGTCCAGCGCCGCGTCGGCGGCGATGCCGGGCAGCCGCACCAGGCGCTGGGCCAGCGCCGCGGCGGGGAAGTAGGCGTCGGCCAGCACGATCTCGTCGCCATGGCCCATGGAGGCCAGCGCGTGCAGCAGGTCGGGCGAGAGCAGCGGCGAGAGGTTCTTCAGCATGGCGGGGCGCGATGCTGCGCGCCGGCCGCCGGGCCGTCATCGGCAGATGCCCGGTTGACGCGGGCGGCATGCCGGCCCTAGGGTCGGCGGTCTTTCGGTTCCAGGAGGAGACATGCCGATGTTCCCCGGCTGCGGCGACGGCGCGCGCCTGGCCCTGGGCGGTGCGCCGCTGGGCAACCTGTTCCAGGCCGTGCCCGAGGCGCAGGCGCAGGCCGTGCTGGCGGCGGCGCTGGCCGACGGCTGCCGCAGCTTCGACACCGCGCCGCACTACGGCAACGGGCTGTCTGAGCACCGCTTCGGCCAGGCGCTGCGCGCGCTGCCGCGCGCAGTGTTCTGCCTGTCGACCAAGGTCGGCCGCGTGCTGGCGCCCGACGCGCGGGCGCCGCGCGCGCAGCACGGCTACGTGCAGGTGCTGCCGTTCGTACAGCGCTGGGATTATTCGGGCGCCGGCACGCGCCGCAGCGTGGAGGACAGCCTGCAGCGCCTGGGCCTGGCGCGGCTGGACATGGCCTACGTGCACGACTGCGACGCCGCCACGCACGGCGAGGCCGCGCCGCGCGTGCTGGCCCAGGTGCTGGACGAGACGCTGCCCACGCTGCGCGCGCTGCAGCGCGAGGGCCTGGTCGGCGCCGTCGGGCTGGGCGTGAACGACGTGCGCATCTGCCTGGACGTGCTGGCCCGGGCGGACCTGGACTGCCTGCTGCTGGCCGGCCGCTACAGCCTGATCGACCACGCGGCGCTGGACGAACTGCTGCCGCTGTGCGCGGCGCGCGGCGTGCGCATCGCGCTGGGCGGGGTGTTCAACTCCGGCATCCTGGCCACCGGCGTGGGCGGCGGCGCCGAGCCGCGCTTCGACTACGCGCGTGCGCCGCAGGCCTGGGTCGCGCGCACGGCGGCGGTCGAGCGCGTCTGCGCCGCGCACGGCGTGCCGCTGCGCGCGGCGGCGCTGCAGTTCCCGCTGGCGCACCCGGCGGTCGACATCGTCGTCGCCGGCGCGCAGAGCGTGGCGCAGTGGCGCGACAGCCGCGCGATGCTGGCCCATCCCATCCCCGCGGCGTTCTGGCAGGCGCTGCGCGACGAACGCCTGCTGCCGCCGCAGGCGCCCACGCCGTGATCGACGCCCACTTCCACATCTGGCAGCTGGCGCGCGGCGACTACGGCTGGCTCACGCCCGCGCTCGGCCCCATCCACCGCGACGTGGCCCTGGCCGACTGGCGCGCCGTGGCCGGCCCCTGCGGCGTGCAGGGCGGCGTGCTGGTGCAGGCCGCGCCGACCGAGGCCGAGACCGACTTCCTGCTGCGCGCGGCCGCGCCATGCCCCGAGGTGCTGGGCGTCGTCGGCTGGGCCGACCTGCTGGCGCCGGACGCGCCGGCGCGCATCGAGGCGCTGGCGCGCCGACCCAAGCTGCGCGGCCTGCGCCCGATGCTGCAGGACATCGCCGATCCGGACTGGGTCCTGCAGGACGCGCTCCGGCCGGCGCTCGCGGCGATGGCGCGCTGCGGCCTGGCGTTCGACGCGCTGGTCCAGCCCCGGCACCTGCCGCGCCTGCTGCGGCTGGCCGCGCGCCATCCGGACCTGGTCCTGGTGATCGACCACGGCGCCAAGCCGGCGATCCCGGGCGACGCCGCGGGCTGGGCCGCCTGGACCGACGGGCTGGCGCGGCTGGCGCGCGAGACGGCGGCCTTCTGCAAGCTCTCGGGCCTGTGGACCGAGGCCGCCGCCGGCGCGCCGGTCGAGGCCCTGGAGCGCCATGCGCGCTGGCTGCTCGGCACCTTCGGCCCCGCGCGCTGCCTGTGGGGCAGCGACTGGCCGGTGCTGGAGCTGGCCGGCCGCTACCCGGCCTGGCTGGCCGCGGCGCGGGGCTGGGTCGCGCCGGCGGACCGGGCGGCCGTGTTCGAGGGCACGGCGCGCCGGGCCTACGGCATCGGCGCGGCGGCGCCCTGACGCTGCCGGTCGTCCGACAGGCGGACGCTCTCGCGGATGGCGCGCCCGGCCCGGTGCGGGGGCTAGAAACGAGGGGCTTGCCCGTCACCAGGAGAGGCCCATGAACGCGTCCACCACCCCTTCCCCCGCCGTCCCGGCCACCGACCCCGACCTCGCCGAGCAGGCCCGGCCGGGCCATGGCGTGCCCTCGCAGGACCCCTCGCCCGACGCGCAGTACGCGCTGCGGCCGGAAGAGGCCGCGCGCGAAGCCGGCTCGGCGCTGGTCGGCGGCGGCGCGATGGCCGGTGCGGCGGCCGGCGCCGCGGTCGGCGTGGCGGTGGCCGGGCCGGTCGGCGTGGTGGTGGGCGGCGTCATCGGCGGCGTGGCCGGCGCGCTGGGCGGTGCGGCCGCCGGCGCGGCGGTCCGCCCGGGCGCGGCCGACGGCCCGGTGCGCCTGCACGTGGAGGACGGCGGCGGCAGCGGCCGGCCGGTCGTGCTGATCCACGGCTGGCCCCTGTCCGGCCAGGCCTGGTCGCAGCAGACGCAGGTGCTGCAGGCGGCCGGCTGCCGCGTCGTGGTGTACGACCGGCGCGGCTTCGGCCGCTCCGACAAGCCGCCGCAGGGCTACGACTACGACACGCTGGCCGACGACCTGGCGCGCGTGCTCGACCAGTGCGGCCTGCAGGACGCCACGCTGGTCGGCTTCTCGATGGGCGGTGGCGAGGTGGCGCGCTACATCGCCCGCCACGGCGAAGCGCGGCTGCGCGGCGTGGTGTTCGCCGCCGCCGTGCCGCCGTACCTGCTGCAGGGGCCGGACAATCCGGAGGGCCCGCTGACGCCGGCCCAGGCGGGGCAGATGAAGTCTGCGCTGCAGGCGGACCGCGGCGCGTTCTTCGAGCAGTTCACCCACGGCTTCTTCTCGGCCCACGGCGTGCTGCAGGTCGGCGAGGAGCAGCGCAGCGAGGCCGTCGGCCTGTGCCACCAGTCGGCCCAGCACGCGGCGCTGGCCTGCATGGATGCCTTCGGCGGCACCGACTTCCGCGAGGACCTGCGCAGGATCACCGTGCCCACGCTGGTGCTCCACGGCGATGCCGATGCCATCGTGCCGATCGAGGGCTCCGGCCTGCGCACCCACCGGGCCGTCGCGCACAGCCGCCTGGTCACCATCGCCGGCGCGCCGCACGGGCTCAACGTGTCGCACTCCGAGGCCTTCAACGACGCCCTGCTGGCTTTCCTGCGGGAATGAGGCGCGGCCGTGGCCGGCGGGGGCGGGCTGTGATGCAATCGGCTTCTTTGCGCCCGCAGGAGCCCTTGCCATGAATGCCCGCGTCCCCGCCTCCGTGCTCGATGCCGCCGCCGCGCTGACCCACGTCACCCGCGCCTGGGACGACGACATCGTCCGCCAGCTGACCGACTACATCGCGATCCCGGCCAAGTCGCCCGCGTTCGACGCCGACTGGGCCCGGCACGGCCACATCGACGCCGTGCTGCGCAACGCCGCGGCCTGGGTCGAGGCGCAGAAGGTGCCCGGCCTGCAGCTGGAGATCGTGCGGCTGGAGGGCCGCACGCCGGTGCTGTTCTTCGAGATCGCGGCCAGCGGCAGCGCGGCCGCCGGCACCGCGCTGATGTACGGCCACCTGGACAAGCAGCCCGAGTTCGATGGCTGGCGCCGCGACCTCGGCCCCTGGACGCCCAAGTACGAGGACGGCCGGCTCTACGGCCGCGGCGGCGCCGACGACGGCTACGCGGTCTACGCCAGCATCGCCGCCGTGCAGGCGCTGAAGGCCCAGAACGCCCCGCACCCGCGCATCGTCGGCCTGATCGAGACCTGCGAGGAAAGCGGTTCGTACGACCTGCTGCCCTACGTGGATGCCCTGCGCGCGCGCCTGGGCGAGGTGGCGCTGGTGGTCTGCCTGGACTCCGGCGCCGGCAACTACGACCAGCTCTGGCTCACGACCAGCCTGCGCGGCCTGGCCGGCGGCGTGCTGAAGGTCGAGGTGCTGACCGAGGGCATCCACTCGGGCGACGCCTCGGGCCTGGTGCCGTCCAGCTTCCGCATCATGCGCCAGGTGCTGGACCGGCTGGAGGACAGCGCCACCGGCCGCCTGCTGCCCGCCAGCTTCTACTGCGAGGTGCCGGCCGAACGGCTGGCGCAGGCGCAGGCCACCGCCGCCATCCTGGGCGAGGAGATCTACAAGCGCTTTCCGTGGGCGCACCACGACTGCGGCGGCGCCGTGCAGACCGCGCTGCCCACGACGACGGACCCGGTGCAGGCGCTGCTGAACCGCACCTGGCTGCCGGCGCTGTCGGTCACCGGCGCCGAGGGGCTGCCCGCGCTGAAGAACGCCGGCAACGTGCTGCGCCCCTACACCGCGTTCAAGCTCTCGCTGCGGTTGCCGCCGCTGGTCGACGCGGCGCGGGCGGTGCAGCAGCTCAAGGCGCTGCTGGAGGACGACGCCCCCTACCAGGCGCGCGTGACCTTCGAGGGCGAGGGCGCGGCCACCGGCTGGAACGCGCCGGCCACGGCGCCGTGGTTCGAGGCGGCGCTGAACGCCGCCTCGCAGGCGCATTTCGGCGCGCCCTGCGGCTACATCGGCCAGGGCGGCACGATCCCGCTGATGAACATGCTGTCCGAAGGGTTCCCGAAGGCGCAGATGATGGTCTGCGGCGTGCTGGGCCCGCGCAGCAACGCGCACGGGCCCAACGAGTTCCTGCACGTGCCGTACGCCAAGCGGCTCACGGCCGCGGTCGCGCAGGTGATCGCGGCATTCCCGGCGGGCTGAGCCGCCCGCCGGCGGACCGGCGGTTCGGGCTCAGCGCCGCTGCCCGAACGCTTCCAGCATGCCGAACAGGCCCTCGTTGCCGGCGGCGCCCTCGCCGGGCTGCGGCAGCTGGCCCTGCGGCGTCATCTGGTCGACCAGGTGCGGCAGGATCTGCGTCAGCTCGCTCGCCAGGTCCTGGCCGCCCATACCCAGCTGGGCGCCCAGCTCCGACAGCCGGTCCTGGCCGAATACCTGGCCGAGCTGCTCGGCCGAGATCGCCTGGTTCTGGCCGGTGCCGACCCACGAGCCCAGTACGTCGCCCAGGCCGGCCTGCTGGAACTGCTCGAACAGCCCGCCGAGCGGGCCACCGGCGCTGCTGCCGCCGCCGGCCTGCGCCGAGCGCGTCTGGCCGCCCATCAGCAGGCCCATCAGCACCTGCAGCAGCTGCGGGTTGCTGGCCAGCGCGCCAAGCAGGCCGCCGAGGCCGCCCTGCTGCGCGGCCGGCGCTTGTTGGGGGGATTGGCCGCCGTTCAGGACGGAGCCCAGGATGGAGTCGAGCAGGCCCATGGTGATACCTCGCTGTAAAAGGGAACAGGGCAGGCATTGTGCGCTCCGCGGATGTTCCGAAATGTGAGGCGCGTGATCGATTTCTCGCAATGCCGGACCGAAACGCCCGGTTGCAGGCGCGCTGCTCAGGCCGCCAGGGCCAGCAGGCCGGCCAGGGCGGCCAGCGGGGCGGTTTCGGCGCGCAGCACGCGCGCACCCAGCGTGGTGGGCAGGAAGCCGGCGGCGCGTGCGGCGGCTTCCTCCTGCGCGGTCAGCCCGCCCTCGGGCCCGCCCAGCACGGTGACGGCGGCGCCGTGCGCCGCCGGCGGCAGGCGCAGCGGCCGGGCGTCCGGCGCGAAGGCCAGCAGCAGCCCGTGCCGGCCGGCTGGCTGGCCGGCCAGCCAGGCCGCCAGCGGCTGCACCGCGTGGACCGTGGGCACGCGGTTGCGGCCGCACTGCTCGCAGGCCGCGGCGGCCACGGCCTGCCAGTGCGCCTGCTTCTTCTGCGCGCGCTCGCCGGCCAGGCGCAGCACGCCGTGCGCGGTTTCCAGCGGCTGGATGCTGGCCGCGCCCAGCTCGGCGGCCTTTTCCACCAGCCAGTCCATGCGCTCGTTGGCCGGCATGCCGACGGCCAGGTGCACGGCCAGCGGCGGCTCGCGCTCGACCGCGTGGTGGGCGCCGACCTCGGCCCGCACCTCGCTGCGGCCCATGCGGACGATGCGGGCGTCGTACTCGCCGCCGCGGCCGTCGAACAGCGTCAGCGCGTCGCCGGGCTGCAGCCGCAGCACCTGCACGTGGCGCGCGGCGTTGGGCGGCAGGTCGATCAGCGCGCCGCTGGCCAGCGGCGCCGGGCAGTGGATGCGCGGCACGTGCCCTGGCTCACATCCGCCCGTAGGCGTAGCC
Source organism: Pseudorhodoferax sp. (assembly GCF_047601025.1). Classification (NCBI taxonomy): domain Bacteria; kingdom Pseudomonadati; phylum Pseudomonadota; class Betaproteobacteria; order Burkholderiales; family Comamonadaceae; genus Pseudorhodoferax; species Pseudorhodoferax sp. Next base: position 1,692,799 of record NZ_JASGJZ010000001.1, on the reverse strand, counting down.
GGTGACGGGCTGCGTGCCCTCGATCTGGTCCACGAGGCGCAGCAGCGGCGCCAGCTCGCAGTAGCGGCCGGCCGTGGAGCGGATGTAGGCGATGAAGCGCGGCGTGTCTTCCAGGTAGCGCGGCTTGCCGTCGCGCAGCGTCAGCCGCGCGAAGATGCCGGCCACCTTCAGGTGCCGCTGCAGGCCCATCCATTCGACGGCGCGGTAGAAGTCGCCGAAGTCCTCGCCCCAGCCGTGCGCGCTGGCGGCACCCAGCAGCCCGGCCTTGCGGGCCTGCTGCCAGTAGCGCACGGTGACGTCGAGCACGAAGTCCTCGTCCCAGCTCAGGAAGGCGTCGCGCATCAGGCTGGCGATGTCGTAGGTGACCGGGCCGTACAGCGCGTCCTGGAAGTCCAGCACCCCCAGGCGCGTGGCGTCGTCCGGCAGCAGCATCAGGTTGCGCGGCATGAAGTCGCGGTGCACGTAGACGGCGGGCGCGGCCAGGTTCTCGGCGACGATGGCGGCGAAGGCCTGGTCCAGCGTGGCGCGCTGCGCATCGGTGAGCCGCACGCCGCGGTGGCGCGCCAGGTACCAGTCCGGGAACAGCGCCAGCTCGCGCTCCAGCACGGCGCGGTCGTAGGGCGGCAGCACCCCGGGGCGCGAGGCCAGCTGCCAGGCGACCAGCGCGTCGATGGCCTGCCCGTAGCGGGCCGCGTTGGGCTCGGGCCGGGTGGGGTCCATGCCCTGCATCATGGTCTGCGTGCCCAGGTCGGTCAGCAGCAGGAAGCCGTCCTCGCGCTGCCATTCCAACACCTCGGGCACGACCAGCCCGGCGGTGCGCATCAGCGCGGCGATGCGCACGAAGGGCTCGCTGTTCTCCTTGTCGGGCGGCGCGTCCATGACGATGCGGGTGCCGCCGCCGGCGGTGGCGATGCGCAGGTAGCGGCGGAAGCTCGCGTCGGCCGAGGCCAGGCGCAGGCTGTCGGGCTGCAGCCCGTGGCGCGGCGCGACGGCGGCGAGCCAGCGGCCGAAGGCGGCCTCGCGCTCGGGGTCGGCCCAGGCCACGGGGCGTGCGGGGCGGGTGGCGGGGGCGGGATGCGGGCTCATGGATAATTGATTCTACGAAGCCGGGTTGCCGGCGAGCCCTGGGGTACGAGGCCGCCGCGCGGCCGTGCCACCGACCCGACCGTTGACCGCGCTCCCGGATGTCCGGACCGTCCCTGATCCCTTCGATGCCTCCCGCGAATTTTCTTGCGCCGCCGGGCCCGGGCCCCGCGGCCCGCCGTCCTGCGCTGCGCGAGGTGGCCGGCGCCTGCGCCGCCCTGGTCCTGGCGCTGGGCGCCGCCGACGGGCGGGCGCAGGCGGGCGCGGCCGCCGAGCCGCTGGCGCTGCGGCCCAGCGAGATGCTGCAGGAAAACCTGCCGCGCGAACTGCGCGGGCAACTGCCCACCTTCTTCTCCGGCCAGCGCAGCTCCGGCCGGCCCGACCTGGAGACGGTGCTCGAGGGCGACGCGATGATCCGCCGCGGCGACACCGTGATCCAGGCCGACCGGCTGGAGTACGACCAGGCCACGGACCTGGCCAAGGGCACCGGCAACGTGCGCATCAACCGCGCCGGCAACGTCTACGAAGGCCCGGCGCTGGAACTCAAGCTCGACGCCTTCGAGGGTTTCTTCCAGAGCCCGCGCTACCAGCTGCTGCGCGCCGGCGCCCATGGCCAGGCCAGCCGCGTGGACTTCCTGGACGAGCAGCGCTCGGTGCTGCACGACGCGAGCTACACCACCTGCCGGCGCCAGCCCGGCCCGAGCTGGCTGCCCGACTGGGTGCTGACGGCCACCACGCTGAACGTCGACAGCGAGGAGGACGTCGGCCGCGCCCGGGGCGGCGTGCTGCGCTTCAAGGACGTGCCGATCCTGGCGCTGCCCAGCTTCAGCTTCCCGCTGAGCGAGCGGCGCAAGTCCGGCTTCCTGCCGCCGACCGTGGCGCTGGACAACCTGGCCGGCCTGGAGCTGACGCTGCCCTACTACTGGAACATCGCGCCCAACCGCGATGCCACGCTGTACCCCACGGTCATGAGCAAGCGCGGCGTGCTGCTGGGCGGCGAGTTCCGCTACCTGGAGCCGACGTACCAGGGGCAGGTGCGTCTGGACTACATGCCCGACGACCGGCTGCGCGACCGCCAGCGCTGGTCCTACGAGGCCAAGCACGTCGGCGTGATCTCCACCGGCCTGCCGGTCCTGGGCAACCTCGGCTTCTCGCTGAACGCCAACCGCGTCAGCGACAACAACTACTGGCGCGACTTCACCAAGTCCACCACCGAGCTGACCGAGCGCCTGCGCACCACCGATGCCAACCTGAGCTGGGCACGGGGCGACTTCTCGGCCAACCTGCGGGCGCTGAAGTACCAGACGCTGCAGGACCTCAGCGCGCCGATCGTGCCGCCGTACGACCGGCTGCCGCAGCTCACCGGCCGCTATGCCCGCTACGACGTGGGTGGCTTCGACTTCTCGGTCGATGCCGACTACACGCAGTTCTCGGCCGACCGCAGCCTGACGCTGCAGCCCAACGCCAAGCGCAGCTACCTGCTGGGCCAGATCAGCCGGCCCTGGGTGCGCCCGGGCTGGTTCGTCACGCCCAAGCTGCAGCTGCACGCCGCGCACTACACGTTCGACGCGCCGCTGGCCGGCGGCCGCACCAGCGCCAGCCGCACGGTGCCGACCTTCAGCCTGGACAGCGGCCTGATCTTCGAGCGCGACGCGAACCTCTTCGGCCGCGCCTGGCGCCAGACGCTGGAGCCGCGCGCGTTCTACGTCAACACGCCGTACCGCGACCAGAACTACCTGCCGAACTACGACTCGAGCACGACCGACTTCAATTTCGCGAGCATCTACAGCGAGAACGCCTACGTCGGCAACGACCGCATCTCCGACAGCAACGTGCTGACGCTGGGCGTCACCACGCGCCTGCTGGAGCCGGACACCGGCGGCGAGGTCGCGCGCTTCGGGGTGGCGCAGCGGCTGCGCTTCAAGGACCAGCGGGTGTTCCTGCCCGGCGGCGCGGTCGTGGACGACCGCGTCAGCGACTTCCTGGCCGGCGCCTCGGTCAACTGGGCGCCGACCTGGTCGACCGACACCATGGTCCAGTACAACCCGAAGACGCAGCGCTCCGAACGCTTCACGCTGGGCGGGCGCTACAGTCCCGGCAACTACCGCGTGGTCAGCGCGGCCTACCGCATGCAGCGCGCCAGCAGCGGGCTGCCGCAGAGCGAGCAGATCGACCTGGGCTGGCAGTGGCCGCTGAACGACCTGTGGGGCGACCGCGGCAAGGACCTCGGCGCCGGGCTGGGCCAGGGGCCGGGCCGCTGGTACAGCGTGGGCCGGCTGATCTACAGCCTGGAGGACCGCAAGTTCGTGGACTCCATCATGGGCATGGAATACGACGGCGGCTGCTGGATCGGCCGCTTCGTCGTGCAGCGCGTGCAGCGCTCCGATGCCTCGGCCAACACCAAGTTCATGTTCCAGATCGAGTTCATCGGCCTGGCCCGGCTGGGCTCCAGTCCGTTGCGCACGCTGCGCGACAGCATTCCCCGCTACCAGTTCCTGCGCGAGCAGGTCACCACTTCGAGCCGCTTCGGCTCCTACGACTGATGTCCGAGTTCCCGCACCCCGGCCCCCGGGCCGCTTCCGTTCTGTCCGCCATGGCGCTGGCGCTGGCCGGCTGGTGCGCGGTGCCGGCCGCCGCCCTGGCGCAGCCGGCGGCCGCCGGCGCGCCGCAGCCGTCGGACTACATCGTGGCCGTCGTCAACTCCGAGCCCATCACCAACCAGGACGTGCAGCGCCGCCTGGTGCGCGCCGTGCAGCAGCTGCGCCAGCAGGGCGTGCAGGCGCCGCCGCACGCCGAGCTGGTGCGCCAGGTGCTGGAGAGTCTGGTCATCGAGCACGCCCAGCTGCAGCAGGCGCGCGAGCAGGGCATCAAGGTGGACGACGCCGCGGTGAACCTGGGCGAGCAGAACGTGGCGCGGCAGAACGGCATCGACGTGCCCGAGCTGCACCGCCGGCTGGCGCAGGACGGCCTCAGCCCGGCGCAGTTCCGCGACGAGATCCGCAACCAGATCATGATCTCGCGCCTGCGCGAGCGCGAGCTGCAGTCGCGCGTCAGCGTGACCGACGCCGAGGTCGAGCAATACCTGCGCGAGCGGGCCAGCACCGCGCCGGCCGCCCAGCCCAGCGAGATCAACCTGGCCCAGGTGCTGGTGGCCGTGCCCGAGGGCGCCTCGCCGCAGCAGGTGGCCGAGCGCGAGGCGCGCGCGCAGGAGGTCGAGCGCCGTGCCCGCGCCGGCGAGGATTTCGCGGCGCTGGCGCGGGCCTTCTCCGATGCGCCCGATGCCGCCGCCAGCGGCGGCGAGATGGGCCTGCGCAGCCCGGACCGCTATCCCGAGCTGTTCCTGCAGGCCACGGCCCAGCTGCCGGCCGGCGGCGTCAGCGCCCCGGTCCGCTCCGGCGCCGGCTTCCACGTGCTCAAGGTGGTCGAGAAGCGCCAGGCCGGCGGCGCGCTGCAGACCGTCACCCAGCAGCATGCGCGCCACATCCTGCTGCGCGTGAGCCCGCAGCTGACCGAGGCCCAGGCGCGCGAGCGGCTGGCCGCGATCAAGCGCCGGATCGAGGCCGGCCAGGCCGACTTCGCCGCGATGGCGCGCGCCAGCTCGCAGGACGGCAGCGCGGCCGAGGGCGGCGACCTGGGCTGGTCCAATCCCGGCCAGTTCGTGCCCGAGTTCGAGGAGGTGCTGGAGGCGTTGCGCCCCGGCGAGATCTCCGAGCCCATCGTCTCGCGCTTCGGCGTGCACCTGATCCAGCTGCTCGAGCGCCGGCAGTACCGGCTCAACCCGCGCGAGCAGCGCGAGGTCGCGCGCGCCATGGTGCGCGAGCGCAAGATGGAAGAGGCCTACCGCGCCTGGCTGCAGGAACTGCGCGCCAACGCCTACGTCGAGTTCCGCGAACCGCCGCAATGAAGCACGTCGCGCGCAAGCGCTTCGGCCAGCACTTCCTGTCCGATCCCGGCGTGGTCGACGCCATCGTCCGCGCGATCGCGCCGCAGCCGGGCGAGCCGATGGTGGAGATCGGCCCCGGCCTGGCCGCGCTGACGCAGCCGCTGGTCGAGCGCCTGGGCCGGCTGACGGTCGTCGAGCTGGACCGCGACCTGGCCGCGCGGCTGCGCGGCCATCCGCAGCTCACGGTGGTCGAGGCCGACGTGCTGAAGGTCGATTTCCGCGCGCTGGCGCCGCCGGGCCGGCGGCTGCGCGTGGTTGGCAACCTGCCCTACAACATCTCCACGCCCATCCTGTTCCGCCTGCTGGAGCAGGTGGACGTGGTGCAGGACCAGCACTTCATGCTGCAGAAGGAGGTCGTCGACCGCATGGTCGCCGCGCCGGCCACGGCGGCGTACGGCCGCCTGAGCGTGATGCTGCAGTGGCGCTATGCGATGGAGAACGTGCTGTTCGTGCCGCCCGCCAGCTTCGATCCGCCGCCGCGGGTGGACAGCGCCGTCGTGCGCATGGAGCCGCTGGCCGCGCCGCCGGCGCTCGATGCCGCCCTGCTGGGCGAGCTGGTGCAGGCCGCCTTCGGCCAGCGCCGCAAGCTGCTGCGCCACGGCCTGGGCCGCTGGCTGGACGCGCGCGGCTTCCAGGGCGGCTTCGACCTGCAGCGCCGGGCCGAGGAGGTGCCGGTGGCCGAATACGTGGCGCTGGCGCAGGCGCTGGTGCCATGAGAAACGCCCGTCGCGGGACGGGCGTCGTCGGGCGCAGCGCCGGGCGGGCCGTTCAGGCGGCCGTGAGCCAGTAGCCGGCGTTGAAGGGGCTGCTCATGCGCAGCGCCAGCGGCGACACGTCGACCAACTTGTCGGTCGGCATCTTCTCGCCCGTGTCCGTCGTGATGTCGATGCCCGACACGGCATCGCCCTGAGCCTCGTTCGCCCGTTCCGCTTGGCTGGTGTGTGCGGAACGGGCTACAGAAAAGAATAGAAACAGCGGAACGGTATTTTCCGGTCGCCCCAGTAGTCCGCCGCGTCGCGGAAGATGTCCAGCAGCTGCTCGCGCGCTTCCTTGTCGAACTTCGCGTTGGCCGGGATCTGCTCCAGCACGACGATGAAGCCGGGCTGCGGGCCCGACTTGTGCAGCGGGTCCGTCATGCAGTCGTACAGCGCGTCGAAGTTCTTGCCGAAATGCGTCGGGAACGTGAACTGCTGCGCGATCAGGTCCAGCACGTCCTGCTTGCTTTGCGCATTGGCCAGGTTGGCGTACAGGAAGTGGTGGCCCATGGCCTTGGCGGCTTCCTGCAGGTCGTGCACGCGGAACGCCCGGATCGACTGGACGATGTTGGTTCGCACCGTACGGAGCGGCGTATCCGGCTCCGCATTAACGTTGGTCATCAAGATACCTCGGTCTCACAAAAACAAATGCACCGCCGCCCTTACGGGGCGATCTTCCGAAAACTGGCGTAGTGGTCGCTGGTGTAGTAGCAACCGTCCGGCGCCGTGGGCTGCAGGCCGCCGCAGACGATGCGCCGGGCGCCGCGGCTGCGGGCGCCGGTCCGCGCCACGGTGTACTCGCGGTAGTAGCCGCGCTGCATCGGCGGCAGCAGGCGCTCGCGGTTGAAGAACACCACGCCGTCCTTCTCGAACGGAAACGGGCCGCCCCGCAGGATGCGCGCATAGGCGGTGCGGCCGTCGGCCGGCAGTTCCGCCAGCGCGATGGCCGCCGCGTCCGTGGACTGCCGGGCCTGTGCCGCCGGCAGGTTGCCCGCCAGCAGCGCCAGCGCCGCCATGCTCCGCACCACGCCCCGCGAGAGGCCGGCCAGCAGGGATCTGCCGGAAAGGTATTGGGTGGTGGGCGACATGGGAATGGGCTTGGCGCGCAGGCCCGCGGGTGTGTTGCGCGGACTCCGGGTTAACCCCCGGATCAAAGCGCGCTAGTGTGCCCCAAGGGGTCCGGAAAGGCAAGGCCCATGCCCAAAAAACGGGCATGGGCCAAGGGGTCTGTCGCGTATTTTGGGGCGGCGCCTGCCCGGGCGTGGCAGGCGCCGCTGCTTCAGCGCACCGCGTTGGCGTCGGCCACGGTCAGCGCGGTCATGTTCACGATGCGCCGCACCGTGGCGCTGGCCGTGAGGATGTGCACCGGCTTGGCCGCGCCCAGCAGCACCGGGCCGATCGCGATGTTGCCGCCGGCCGCGGTCTTGAGCAGGTTGTAGGCGATGTTGGCCGAATCGATGTTGGGCAGCACCAACAGGTTCGCGTCGCCGGCCAGCGTGGAGTGCGGCATCTGGCGGGCGCGCTGGCGGCCGTCCAGCGCCACGTCGCCGTGCATCTCGCCGTCGACCTCGAGCCACGGCGCCTGCTCGCGCAGCAGGGCCAGCGTGCGGCGCATCTTGACGGCGCTGGGATGCTCGCTGGTGCCGAAGTTGGAGTGCGACAGCAGCGCCGCCTTGGGCTTGAGGCCGAAGCGCATCATCTCCTCGGCCGCCATGGTCGTGATCTCGGCCAGCTCCTCGGCGGTCGGGTCGTAGTTGACGTGGGTGTCGACCAGGAACACCTGCCGGCCCGGCAGCATCAGCCCGTTCATGCAGGCGTAGATCGGCACGTCCTGCGGCGTGCTGTCGCTGCCGCCGGGGCGCTTGCCGATGACCTGGTCGATGTAGTGCAGGTGGTTCTGCGTGGTGCCCCAGGTGCCGCAGATCAGCCCGTCGACCTCGCCCTTGTGCAGCAGCATGGCGCCGATCAGCGTCAGCCGCCGGCGCATCTCGATCTTGGCGACCTGCTGGGTGATGCCCTTGCGCTCGGTCATGCGGTGGTAGGTCTGCCAGAAGTCGCGGTAGCGCGCGTCGAAGTCGGTGTCCACCACGTCGTAGTCGCGGTCCTGCTGCAGGCGCAGGCCGAACTTCTCGACGCGCTGGGCGATGATGGCCGGCCGGCCGATCAGCGTGGGCCGGGCGATGCCTTCGTCCACCACGATCTGGCAGGCGCGCAGCACGCGCTCTTCCTCGCCCTCGGAGAACGCCACGCGCTTGCGGGCGGCGTTCTTGGCGGCCGTGAAGATCGGCTTCATCGTCGTGCCCGAGGCGTAGACGAAGCTCTGCAGCCGGTCGCGGTAGGCGTCCATGTCGGCGATCGGGCGCAGCGCCACGCCGCTGGCGGCGGCGGCCGCGGCCACGGCCGGCGCGATCTTCATCATCAGCCGCGGGTCGAACGGCTTGGGGATCAGGTACTCGGGGCCGAAGGCCAGCTGCTCGCCGGCATAGGCCGCGGCCACCACTTCGCTCTGCTCGGCCCGGGCCAGGTCGGCGATGGCATGCACCGCGGCGATCTCCATCTCGTCGGTGATGGTGGTCGCGCCGCAGTCCAGCGCGCCGCGGAAGATGTACGGGAAGCACAGGACGTTGTTGACCTGGTTCGGGTAGTCCGTGCGGCCGGTGGCCATGACCACGTCGTCGCGCACCGAGCGGGCGTCCTCCGGCGTGATCTCGGGATTCGGGTTCGCCAGCGCGAAGATCACCGGCCGCGGCGCCATGGTGGCCACCATGGCCGGCTTGAGCACGCCGCCGGCCGACAGGCCCAGGAACACGTCGGCGCCGGCGATGACCTCGGCCAGCGTGCGCAGCTCGGTCGGCTGCGCGAACTGGGCCTTGTCATCGTCCATCAGCTCGGTGCGGCCCTGGTAGACCACGCCGGCCAGGTCGGTCACCCAGACGTTCTCGCGCTTGAGGCCCACCTTCAGCAGCAGGTTCAGGCAGGCCAGCGCCGCCGCGCCGGCGCCCGAGGCCACCAGCTTGACCTCGGCGATGTTCTTGCCCACGACCTGCAGGCCGTTCAGCATCGCGGCGGCCACGGTGATGGCCGTGCCGTGCTGGTCGTCGTGGAACACCGGGATCTTCATGCGCTTGCGCAACTCGCGCTCGACGTAGAAGCAGTCCGGGGCCTTGATGTCCTCCAGGTTGATCGCGCCGAAGGTCGGCTCCAGCGCGGCGATCACGTCGACCAGCTTCTTCGGGTCCTTCTCGTCGATCTCGATGTCGAACACGTCGACGCCGGCGAACTTCTTGAACAGCACGCCCTTGCCTTCCATGACCGGCTTGGACGCCAGCGGGCCGATGTCGCCCAGGCCCAGCACCGCCGTGCCGTTGGAAATCACGGCCACCAGGTTGCCGCGCGAGGTGTAGCGGAAGGCCGCGTTCGGATCCTTGACGATCTCCTCGCAGGGCGCGGCCACGCCGGGCGAGTAGGCCAGCGCCAGGTCGCGCTGGTTGACCAGCTGCTTGGTCGCGGCGACCGCGACCTTGCCGGGGGTCGGGAACTCGTGGTATTCGAGCGCTGCCTGGCGCAGTTCAGCGCGCTTGTCCGCGGTACCGGCGGAAGTGGAAGGGGGGGCCATGCGAGTCTCCTCAGGCGCGAGCGTCCGGCCTCGTCGCTCGGCGGAGCCCGCTGGTGCTTTTCAAGGGAGCGCGATTGTAGGCCGGGCGCGCGAGGCGATGCACGGGCCCGCGGTGCAGGCAGCCGGGCCCCAGGAGGTGCCGGCTGCGGGGCGTCGACGGCCTGTGGGAACATCCCGCCCATGGACGTGCCCCTTCTGGACATCGCCGGCCCCGTCGCCACCCTGACGCTGCGCCGCCCCGAGCAGGCCAACCGCCTGGAGCCGCAGGACCTGGACGTGCTGGCCGGCCACATCGCCACCGTGAACGCCCGGCCCGAGGTGCTGGTGCTGCGCCTGGCCTCCACCGGCCGCTACTTCTGCAGCGGCTTCGACATCGGCCGGATCGACCCGGCCCAGCCGCGCGCGTTCGAGGCGCTGGCCAACGCGCTGGAGGAGGCGCGCCCGGTGACGCTGGCGCTGCTGCAGGGCGGCGTCTACGGCGGCGCGACCGACCTCGCGCTGGCCTGCGACTTCCGGCTCGGCGCGCAGGGCATCGACCTGTTCATGCCGGCTGCGCGGCTGGGCCTGCACTTCTACGCGCGCGGGATGGAGCGCTACGTCAGCCGCCTGGGCCTGGACCAGGCCAAGCGCCTGTGCCTGACGGCCGAGCGCATCGGCGCCGAGGAGATGCGCGCGATCGGCTTCCTGACGCACCTGGTCGCACCCGAGGCGCTGGCGGCCGAGGCCGATGCGCTGACCGCGCGCCTGGCCGCGATGGCGCCGCTGGCCCTGCTGGGCATGAAGAAGCACCTGAACCGCATCGCGCGCGGCGCGGTCGACGCCCGGGCGCTGGAGGCCGACATCGCCCGCGCCGCCGCCTCGGCCGACCTGCAGGAAGGGCTGGCGGCCTGGGCCGGCAAGCGCGCGCCGCGGTTCAGCGGCCGCTGAGCCGCGCGCGGGCCGTCGCGGGCCGGCGCCGCGCCGCCCGCGTCACTTGGCTGTCGGCATCACGAACTCGGCACCCTTGCCGATGCTCTCCGGCCAGCGCTGCATGATGGACTTCTGCTTGGTGTAGAAGCGCACGCCCTCCTCGCCGTAGGCGTGCATGTCGCCGAACAGGCTCTTCTTCCAGCCGCCGAAGCCGTGCCAGGCCATCGGCACCGGGATCGGCACGTTGATGCCGACCATGCCGACCTGGATGCGCCGCGCGAACTCGCGCGCCACGTTGCCGTCGCGCGTGAAGCAGGCCGTGCCGTTGCCGAACTCGTGCCGGTTGATCAGGTCCACCGCCGCCGCGAAGTCGGGCACGCGCACGCAGGCCAGCACCGGGCCGAAGATCTCTTCCCTGTAGATGCGCATCTCGGGCGTCACCTTGTCGAACAGCGTGCCACCCGTGAAGAAGCCCTGCGCGTGGCCCGGCACCTGGAAGTTGCGGCCGTCCACCACCAGCTCGGCGCCTTCCTCGACGCCGGTCGCGATGTAGCCCTCGATGCGCTCCAGCGCCTGCCGGGTCACGATCGGGCCCATCTCGGCGTCCAGCTCCATGCCGTTCTTGACGACCAGCTTCTTCGCGCGCTCGGCCAGCAGCGGCACCACCTTGTCGGCCGCGTCGCCGACCAGCACCGCGACCGAGATCGCCATGCAGCGCTCGCCGGCCGAGCCGTAGCCGGCGCCGACCAGCGCGTCCACGGCCTGGTCGATGTCGGCGTCGGGCATCACCACCATGTGGTTCTTGGCGCCGCCCAGGGCCTGCACGCGCTTGCCGTGGCGCGCGCCGGTCTCGTAGATGTATTGCGCGATCGGCGTGGAGCCGACGAAGCTGACGGCCTTGACGTCCGGGTGCTCCAGCAGCGCGTCGACGGCGACCTTGTCGCCCTGCACCACGTTGAACACGCCGTCCGGCAGGCCGGCCTGCTGCAGCAGCTGCGCGATGAACAGCGAGGGCGAGGGGTCGCGCTCGCTGGGCTTGAGCACGAAGGTGTTGCCCGCGGCGATGGCCACCGGGAACATCCACATCGGCACCATCACCGGGAAGTTGAACGGCGTGATGCCGGCCACCACGCCCAGCGGCTGGCGCAGCGTCCAGTTGTCGATGCCGGTGGAGACCTGGTCGGTGAAGTCGCCCTTGAGCAGCTGCGGCACGCCGCAGGCGAACTCGATGATGTCGATGCCGCGCGAGACCTCGCCCTGCGCGTCGGTGAACACCTTGCCGTGCTCGGCCGTGATCATCGCGGCCAGTTCGTCCTTGCGCTGGTTGACCAGCTCCAGGAACTTCAGCAGCACGCGCGCGCGGCGGATCGGCGGCGTGTCGGCCCAGGCCGGGAAGGCGGCCTGGGCCGCCGCGACGGCGGCGTCCACGTCGGCGCGCTCGGCCAGGCGCAGGCGGCGCGCCTCGGTGCCGAGGGCCGGGTTGAACACGGCCTGCGTGCGCTGGCCCACGCCGGGGGTGGGCTGGCCGGCGATGAAGTGCGCCACTTCGGCGCTGTCGGTGTAGGCGGGGGTGGCGGGCAGGTCGCGCTGCATGGGTGTCTCGCTCGAAGGGGATGAGGCCGGCAGTCTAGGAACACGCGCCGGCCTTGTACAGCCAAGCGGCCTGAACTGATTGTTCGTCATGGTGAACAATGCATCCCATGCAATCCGAAAAAGCCGACGCGCTCTGGAGCACGCTGCACGCGCTGGCGGTGCTGGGCGAGCATGGCAGCTTCACCGCCGCCGCGGCGCGGCTGGGCATCAGCAAGGCCGCGATGAGCCAGCGCATCGCCGAGCTGGAGCGCGCCGCCGGCGTGCCGCTGGTGCAGCGCACCACCCGCAGCGTGCGGCTGACCGAGGCCGGCCAGCGCCTGGCCGACGGCACGCGCGGCGCCTTCGCGCAGATCCAGCAGAGCTTCGCCGCCGTGCGCGACCTGGCGGACGCGCCGCAGGGCCTGCTGCGCGTGACGGCGCCGGTGGCCTTCGCGCGCCAGCAGCTGGTGCCGCGCCTGCCCGACTTCCTGCGCGCGCACCCGCAGGTGCGGCTGGAGCTCGATCTCTCCGACGGCCTGCGCACGCTGGCCGTGGAAGGCTTCGACCTCGCCGTGCGCCACACCGCCGCACCGCCCGAGACGCACGTGGCCTGGCGGCTGGCGCCCACGCGTTCGCTGCTGGTGGCCAGCCGCGCCTACCTGCGCCGGCGCGGCGTGCCGGCCGATCCGGATGTGCTGCGCGCGCACGACTGCCTGCACTATCCGCGCGCCGGCCAGGTGGCGGGCTGGACGCTGCTGCGCGGCGGCGCGCGCGTGGTGGTGCCGGTGGCCGGCGCCTTCGCGGCCAACAACAGCGAGGCGCTGCGCGACGCCGCGCTGGCCGGCCTGGGCATCGCGCTGGTGCCCGATTTCAGCGCCCAGGCCGCGTTGCGCGCCGGCCAGCTGCAGCAGGTGCTGCCGGACTGGAAGGTCGAGGGCCCCTTCAGCGAGACGCTCTACGCGATCCGGCCCTACGCGCCCTACGTTCCGCGCGCGGTGGAAGCCTTCGTGGCTTACCTGCGGCAGGCCTTCGCCGACGGCTTCGGCGCCTGACGCAGCCTGGCGGTCCTCAACGGGGCGCCTGCGGGCGGCTCCAGGTCACCGGCGTGACCGGCGCAGCCCCGCGGCCGCGGCCAGTGCCAATGCCAGCAGCGCGATGCTCTGCGGCTCGGGCACGGCGGTTGGGCGAACCAGGAAGATGCCGCCCACGGTGATCGGGCTGCTGGCGTTGTGGTCGTTCACGGTGGTGGTGTCGGCGATCTCCAGCAACTCCGCCACCGGGAGGCTGGTGATGAACTCGCTGCCCGGCTCCACATTGCCGCAGGCGGCGCCGTTCTGCGGGTAGCGGTCGACGCCGATGCCGGCCAGGCCGTGGGAGGCCGGCGGTCCGGCGGTGCCGGGCTCGGCGATGCCTTCCAGTACCAGGACGCAGCCCACGCCCGCCACGTCGTCCACCTGGCCGTTGAACAGCGCGACCAGGTTGTCGAATGCATCCTGCGCCGCCGATCCGGTCAGGCCGACCAGGCCGGCATGGGCCACCATCGCGTTCACTTCGGTGCGCGTGGCCACGCGCCAGCCCTCGAACGTGCCGCCGGCGCTCATCAGGGTGCTGATGCCGTCGTAGGAGTAGGCGCTGGTCAGGCCCAGGTCCAGCCACTCCAGCCCGGTGATGCTGTCGCGTGTGACGGTTTCGCTGCCGAAGCTGGAATCGGCATTGCCGAGCGAGCCCAGGCTGATCGGCGCGGCCTGCACCGTGCCGGCCAGTGCCAGCGCGGCAATGGCGCTGCGCGCCGAGAACCTCTTGAAAACTGACATGCGTGCCTCCTGTGGTCTGTGCCTGGGTGATGCGCCGGGCCGTGCGGTACATCCCGCAGTGGCCCGTTCACCCGTGACAGCATAGACCGTCCACCGTGAATTTTTCGCTGTTTTTGCCAAGCACATCCGGCGGTGCCCGCGGCGAGGACGCGCGGGTTGGGGGCGTGATGCGCTGCCTATTGCCTGACGGCCATGGCCGGCGCCGCGCCAGCGTCGGGTCGGGGGCTCAATGCCCCCACACCTGCTCCAGCGCCTGCCAGGCCGCCTGCACCACGGCCTCGTCCCGCCGCTGCGCCAGGCACACGAACTGCAGCTCGCAGGCGATGCGCACCCGGTCGGCCACGGCCAGGCCGTGCGTCTGGCTCTCGCGGATGGCGATGGCGTCGCGCACCAGGGACAGCCCCACGCCGGACTTGACCAGGTCCAGCATCGAGGCCTCCTGGTCCACCAGGGCCGCGCGCGGCGGCGCCAGGCCGCGCGGGCCGAACACGCCCTGCAGCAGGCGGTGGTGCGCCGATTCCGGCGGCGTCTCCACCCAGGGCAGCGTAGCCAGTCCCTCCCAGTCGCGCCCCGTCACCTGCGGGCCCCAGCCGGCGGGCGCCACCACGCGGTAGTCGAAGCGCGTGAGCGTGCGCGCGGCCAGCGCGGGCCGCAGCGCCTCGGTCGCCGCCAAGCCGGGGCTCAGGTAGAAGCACACGTCGAGCCGGTCCTGCTGCAGCTGTGCCAGCACGCTGCCGCTGATGCCGTGGCGCAGCTCGGTGTCGACCTGCGGCGCCATGCGCACCAGCGCGCCCAGCCAGTCGCCCAGCCGCAGGAACGTGGGGTCGAGGATGGTGCCGATGCGCAGCAGGCCGCGCGTGCTGCCGTGCAGCCGCTCCACCGCGCGCGCGAAGTCGTCGGCCGCGGCCAGCGCGCGTTCGGCCAGCTGCAGCAGCGCGGCGCCGTCGGCCGACAGCGCCATGCCGTGCGCGCCGCGCTGGAACAGCACCAGCCCGGTGGCCTCGGCCAGCTTGCGCAGCTGCAGGCTCAGCGCCGGCTGCGTGCGGTGCAGCCGCGCGGCCGCCCGCGACACGCTGCCCTCGCGCGCCACGGTGACGAAGGCGCGCAGGGCCGGCAGGTCGAGCAGGGCGGGGTTCATATTTGCCGCGCTTATACCAGCGGGCGCAGAACTCATTGGCACCCGGCGCCCTGCGGCGCGACACTGCGCGCCGCAGGAGACAGATGCATGGGCAGCGGCGACACCACCTTCGACTACATCGTGATCGGCGCCGGCACGGCCGGCAGCCTGATGGCCAACCGGCTGAGCCGGGACCCTTCCCGGCGCGTGCTGCTGGTCGAGGCCGGCGGCAAGGACGACTACCACTGGATCCACATCCCCGTGGGCTACCTGTACTGCATCGGCAACCCGCGCACCGACTGGCTCTACCAGACCGAACCCGACGCCGGCCTGAACGGCCGCACGCTGCGCTACCCGCGCGGCAAGACGCTGGGCGGCTGCTCGTCCATCAACGGCATGATCTACATGCGCGGCCAGGCGCGCGACTACGAGGGCTGGGCCGCCGCCACCGGCGACGACACCTGGCGCTGGCAGAACGTGCTGCCGGCCTTCCGTCAGCACGAGGACCACTACCTGGGCGCCGACGAGCTCCATGGCGCCGGCGGCGAGTGGCGCGTGGAGAAGCAGCGCCTGCGCTGGGACATCCTGGATGCGTTCGCGGCCGCCGCCCAGCAGGCCGGCATCCCGCATTCGGCCGACTTCAACCGCGGCGACAACGAGGGCGTGGGCTACTTCCAGGTCAACCAGAAGGCCGGCTGGCGCTGGAACACGGCCAAGGCCTTCCTGCGGCCGACCTGCTACGGCCGGCCGAACTTCGAGCTGTGGACCGGCGGCCAGGTGGCGCGGCTGCTGCTGGAGCGCCAGGGCGACGGCCGCCTGCGCTGCACCGGCGCCGAGGTCTGGACCGGCGGCGAGCTGGTCACCGCCCGCGCCACGCGCGAGGTGCTGCTGTGCGCCGGCAGCATCGGCTCGCCGCAGCTGCTGCAGCTGTCGGGCATCGGGCCCGGCGCGCTGCTGCAGCGGCACGGCATCGCGGTGCAGGCCGACCTGCCCGGTGTCGGCGAGAACCTGCAGGACCACCTGCAGATCCGCGCCGTCTACAAGATCGCCGGCGCGCCCACGCTGAACGTGCTGGCCTCCTCGCTGCTGGGCAAGGCGCGCATCGGGCTGGAGTACCTGCTGTCGCGCAGCGGCCCGATGAGCATGGCGCCCTCGCAGCTCGGCGCGTTCACGCGCAGCGACCCCGGCCGGCCGCACGCCAACATCCAGTACCACGTGCAGCCGCTGTCGCTGGACGCCTTCGGCGAGCCGCTGCACAGCTTCCCGGCGTTCACCGCCAGCGTCTGCAACCTGAACCCCACGAGCCGCGGCAGCGTGCGCATCAGGAGCCCGCGCTTCGCCGACGCGCCGGCCATCGCGCCCAACTACCTGAGCACCGAGGAGGACCGCCGGGTCGCCGCCGATTCGCTGCGCGTCACGCGCCGCATCGCGGCCCAGCCGGCGCTGGCCAAGTACCGGCCCGAGGAATTCAAGCCCGGCCCGCAGTACCAGAGCGACGAAGACCTGGCGCGCCTGGCCGGCGACATCGCGACGACGATCTTCCACCCGGTCGGCACGACCGCGATGGGCGGCGACGGCGACCCGCAGGCCGTGCTCGACAGCCGGCTGCGCGTGCGCGACGGCCGCGGCGGCCGGGTCGCGGGCCTGCGCGTGGTCGACGCCGGCGCCATGCCGGCGATCACCAGCGGCAACACCAACAGCCCGACGCTGATGATCGCGGAGAAGGCCGCGGCCTGGGTGCGGGAGGCGGCCGCCTAGGCTGGCCGCGCCGGCGTCCGCAACATGGGGGATGCCGGTGCGCGCGGCGCTTGCGGCGGGCCCCGCTGCGGCCTAAGTTGGGGAAGGCCGGCGACCGCCCGCGCCAGGAGAACCCCATGCGTCCACCCCCCATGCACCGGCGTGCCGCGCTGCACCGGCTCGGCCAGATCGCGGCGCTCGGCGCGGCGCCGCTCGCGCTGGGCGGCTGCGAGGCGCTGCTGGAGCGCATCCGCAACCGCCCGGTCCGCCGCAGCCTGCGCACGCTGGCGGCCAACGATCCCATCGTCGAAACTTACCGCGCCGCCGTCGCCGCGATGAAGGCGCTGCCGGCCAGCGACCGCCGCAGCTGGAACGCCCAGGCGCAGATCCACTTCGACCACTGCCCGCACGGCAACTGGTTCTTCCTGCCGTGGCACCGCGCCTACCTGCTGTACTTCGAGCAGATCTGCCGCGAGCTGACCGGCGCGCAGGACTTCGCGCTGCCCTACTGGAACTGGACCTGCCAGCGCCAGATCCCGGCGCCCTTCCTCGGCGATGCCGGCAACCCGCTGTTCGCGCCGGGGCGCAGCGGCGTGCCCCCGGCGGCGCTGCCGGACGATGCCGTCGGCCCGGGCGTGATGCAGGACATCCTGGACGAGCCGAACTTCGCGCTGTTCGCCAGCAGCCCGGCCGCCGCGCTGCGGCCGCCGGTCGGCTACGGGCCGCTGGAGGGCACGCCGCACAACAGCGTGCACGGCTTCGTCGGCGGCGTGATGAACAACTTCCAGTCGCCGCGCGACCCGGTCTTCTGGATGCACCACAACATGATCGAGCGCGTGTGGTGGGAGTGGAACGGCGTACAGGGCCATGCCAACACCGACGATCCGGCCTGGACCGGGCTGAGCCTCGCGGGCATGTTCGCGGACCGCCACGGGGCGCTGGTGCAGAACGTCACCGTCGGCGCGATGAACCTGGCGCCGCTGCTCAGCTACCGCTTCGACAGCGATCCGTTCACCAGCTGCCCGCGGCGCCTGCGGCCGCTGGAGATCCCCGACGAGGCGGCGCTGCGCCGGCTGCTGCAGGAAGGCGGCCACGTGGAACTGCAGCGCCGGCGCGTGCTGGCGCGCACGGGGGCGCTGCAGGTGCCGGTGGGCGCGGCGGCCAGCCCGGTGCTGGAGGTGGCCGACGCACCCGCGCTGGCCGGTGCCAGCCGCGCCGGGCGCGAACGGCTGCTGCTGCGCGTCGAGCCGGCCGAGCAGCCGCCTTCCGGGGAGTTCTTCGTGCGGGTCTACGTCGACCTGCCGGGCGCCGGGCCGGACACCGGCACGCAGGTGCCGCAGTTCGCCGGCAGCTTCGCGTTCTTCCACGATCCCCAGGCGCATGCCGCGCACCAGGGCCACGGCGCGGCGGCGGCGAACGCGGCCTTCATGGTGGATCTGGGCGCCACGCTGCAGCGCCTGCGCGCCGGCGGCGCGGCGCTGGGCGGCGCGGTCGGCGTGCAGCTGGTGGCGGTGCCCTGGACGGCGCGGGCCGACCGCACGCGCACGCTGCAGATCCGCGGCCTGGAACTGCTGCTGGCCGACAGCCTTGCGCCGGCACCGCGCCCGCTGGGCCAGGGCCGGTGATGCGGGCCGGCGCGCGCGGGTGCATGGCGCTGGCGCTGGCCGGTGCGTTGGCGGCCGGCGCCCAGTCCCTGCCGCCGCCGGGCGCGGCCGTGCCGGTGGCGGAGCTGCCGCTGCCGCCGGCGCCGCCCTCGGCGGAGCTGCTGCAGGTGCGCGTGGTACCCCTCGGCGCCGCGCAGCCCGTGCTGCTGCAGGCCACGCTGCGGGCCGGGCCGCCGCCCGGGCGCGCGGAGCGCCTGGCGGCCTGGTCGCTGCATCCGCCCGGCGCGCCGGCCACCTTCGTGGTGCGCGTGCCGGCGGCCCTGCTGCGGGCCGGGCGCACCGGCCAGGCGCTGCACCTCGCGGTCACGGCCGTGCCGCTGGGGCCGGCCGGCCGCTCCGGTGCCGCCCCGGCCTACGCGGTGACGGCGGACTGGGCGGCGCCCCGCTGACGCGGGCACGGCGAGGGCGGCCGGCCGATGAGGCGCATCAGGCGCCGCGTGTCGGCGCGGGGGCGCCGCGCGCGGCTTCTCACCGCTGCGTCAGCAGCGCCGTGAACATCGCGGTGCCGATCGCGCCGTGCACCTGGGTGGTCGGATGCATCAGGTCCCAGAACAGGAACGGCGACAGGAAGCCGGCCCACGGCGCGTCCACGCAGGCGGCGGGGTTGACCACCAGGCAGTTCGACGCGCCGCTGTCGGGCAGCAGGTAGTCCAGCGCCGAGGGGTCTGCGGAGACCAGGCCGGTGGACAGCATGATCTCGCTGAGCGTGTAGATGTCCACCGTGACGATGCGGATCGGGCGCAGCTCGCGCTCCAGCGCGGCCAGCGCCGACTTCAGCAGCGCGTTGTGCTGCTTGCTCAGCTGGGTGAACTGCGGGCCCTGGTGCTGCGCCTGCACCATCGGCGTGATGCCCAGGTTGGCCAGGTTGGGCACCAGGAAGTGGCGCGCGCCGGCCGCGTACAGCCCGCGGATCGCCTGCGTGATGTTGCCGACCACCGTGTAGGGGCTGTCCGCCTGGTTCTGCAGGTAGTCGTTGGAGCCGCTCCAGACCATGTACAGCGCCTCGGCCGGCGCCTGGCGGCTGCCCAGCGCGGTCGTGAACAGGTCGACCTGGCCGAGCAGGCCCGGCACCGTGAAGCCCATCGGCGTGGGCGTGGACGCGGCCGAGGTCGAGCCGCCGAACGCGAAGCTCAGCGCCCGCTTGCTCTGCAGCGTCGGGTCGCTCAGCGAAGGCGCCAGCTCGGCGTTGGGCCGGCGGCGGATCAGCCGCCACAGGTATTCGGCGGCCACCGGCCCGTTGGTGAAGCGGCCCTGCCAGTAGGTGGCGTGCGGCGAGTCCGAGGGCGGGATGGCCGGCACGATCTGCAGCTGCTTGGTGGCCAGGTAGTCGTTGCCGGTGTCCGACAGGCTGTCGCCGAACACGTAGAGCACCGGGTACCTGGCCTGGCCGGCCCAGGCGGCCGGCAGCGCCAGCAGGCAGACGAGACACAGGGCGCGCCCGAGCGCGCGAAGGGTGGGGAGCATGGGGATCCTTCTGGGAAAAAAGAGGACGCCGATGCTACGTAACACTTCGCTAATTCGGTGCGGGATTGATGCAGATCAGAAACAACTCCCGCCATTCCGAGGATGCGCACCTGTCAGGGATGACAGGCATCGCGCGGCGCTGCGATGGCGCTACCCTGCACGCTTCCTTTTTTCGCGGAGCCGCTGCCATGCCCCCTCGCCTGACCGCCCAGGATTTCGACCCGCAGCTGCTGGTCCTGTTCGACGCCTACGTGCACGGCGACCTGGATCGCCGCGGCTTCCTGGCCCGGGCCCGGCGCTACGCCAAGGCCGGCATGACGGCCGCCGGACTGCTGGCCGCGCTGAGCCCGGACTTCGCGCGCGGCCAGCAGGTGCCGCCGGACGACGCCCGGCTGCGCGGCGAGCGCGTGTCCGTGCCCTCGCCGGCTGGCCACGGCCGGATCGACGGCTACCTGGTGCGGCCCGCCGCGGCCGGCGCGGACCGGTTGCCGGCGGTGCTGGTGGTGCACGAGAACCGCGGCCTGAACCCGCACATCGAGGACGTCGCGCGCCGCCTGGCGCTGGACGGCTTCATGGCCTTCGCGCCGGACGCGCTGACGCCGCTGGGCGGCTATCCCGGCGACGAGGACAAGGCGCGCGCCGAGTTCGCCCGGCTCGACCCGGCGAAGACGCGCGAGGACTTCCTGGCGTGCGCGGCCTGGCTGCGCGCGCGGAGCGACGGTAGCGGCCGGCTGGGCGTGGTCGGCTTCTGCTGGGGCGGCGGCGTGGCGCACTGGCTGGCCACGCGCCTGCCGGACCTGCAGGCCGCCGTGCCGTTCTACGGCAACACCCCGGCGCCCGAGGAGGCCGCCCGCGTCAAGGCGCCGCTGCAGGTGCACCTGGCCGGCGTCGACGAGCGCATCAACGCCGCCTGGCCGGCCTACGAGGCGGCGCTGAAGGCGGCCGGCGTGCGCTGCGAGGTGTACCACTACCCCGGCACGCAGCACGGCTTCCACAACGACACCACGCCGCGCTACGACGCCGCGGCGGCGCCGCTGGCGTGGGGGCGGACGGTGGCGTTCCTGCGGGCGCAGCTGGCGTGAGCCGCCCCGCCGTCGCGGTGCGGCCGGCGCGCCTGCGCCTACCGCCCCGGATCCTTCACGCGCTCGAAGCGGTCGAACTCCACGTTGACCAGCCGGCCGTCCACGCGCTCGGTGCGGCGGATGTAGACGGTCTGCACGATGTCGCGCGTGGCCGCGTCGATCTCGATCGGGCCGCGCGGGCTTTCGAAGGCCAGGCCCTTCAGCGCCTCCATGAAGCGCTCGCCGCCGGCATCGCCGCCGGTGCGGCGCAGCGCCAGGTCGATCGCGGCCAGGGCGTCGTAGGCCGCCACGGCGAAGTAGCTGGGCCGCAGCGTGTTGCCGAAGCGGGCCTCGAACGCCTGCACGAAGCGGCGGTTCATCGCCGAGGGATGGGCGTAGGAGTAGTGGTGGCTGGTGACCAGGCCCAGCGCCAGGTCGCCGGTGGCGTCCAGGTAGCTGTCGTCGGTGGCCTCGCCGGTGGCGTACAGGCCGATGCCGGCCTGCGCCATGCCGCGCTCGCGCCAGGCCTTCAGGAAGGCCGTCGGCATCACGCCGGAGGGGAAGAAGAAGAACACCGCCTGCGGCCGGGCGTCCCGGATGCGCTGCACGTAGGCGGCGAAGTCCAGGTTCTGCAGCGGCGTGCGCAGTTCGCCGGCGATGCGGCCGCCGCCGGCCTCGAAAGCCTGGCGGAAGGCGGCCAGCGCGTCGGCGCCGGGCGCGTAGTCGGCCACCACCAGGTAGGCCTCGCGCTGGCCGTTGCCCAGCATCCAGCGCGCCATCGGCGCGGACACCTGCTGCACCGTGAACGACACGCGCGCCAGGTAGGGCGAGCTGGCGGTGATGCCCGAGGACGAGGCGTTCATGACCAGCGTCGGCAGCCGGGCCTGGGTGGCGACCGGGGCCACGGCGTAGGCGTTGGGGCTGAAGTCCAGCCCGGCCAGCAGGTCCACGCGCTCGCGCACCGCCAGCTCCTGCGCCAGGCGGCGCGCGGCGTCGGGCGCCGGGCCGCCGGTGTCGCGGCGCACGATCTCCACCGGCCGGCCGGCGATGCGGCCGCCCTGCCCGGCCAGGTACAGCGCCACGCCGGCGTCGAACTGGCGGCCGTAGTCGGCGTAGACCCCGGTGTAGCTGGCGATCAGGCCGATGCGCAGGGCCGGTGCGGCCCGCGCCATCGGGGCGATGCCGGCCAGCGCGGCGGCGGCCAGCAGGCGGCGTTTGTTCAGGGGCATGCTGCTCTCGTGTGGGACGGCGCCGACAGGCATTCGCGGCGCCGGCCTGGCCCGCCGGGCCGGCGCATGCGGGACGATGCGCGGATTCCCCATTCTCGCCCCGCATCCGCCATGCCTGCGCTGCACCGCCCCCCACGACGCCACGGCGAAGACGATGGCGAGCCCGAACCCGGCGGCCTGCCGGTGGAGCCCGACGATGGCGCGCCGGAGCCCGGCAGCCCGGCCGAGCCGGAACCCGATGGCACTCCCGTCGCGCCCGGCACCTGAGAAGGTGCGAACGAACCGCTCACACCCACGCGAGGCCCGATGACCACCTGTTCTCGCATCACGCGTGTTCCCAGGGCCTCGCCCTGCGGGCCGGGATGCGCCGGGCCGCATGCGGGCGTTGCAGTCCTTGCCCTGGCACCCGCCAGGGCGGCGGCCTGCGACCCGCCGCACCCCGTCGTGGCTGCGATCGATTCATCCACACCTTCTGAGCCCGGCGCGCGGCTGTGGCAGGTCGACGCGCTGCGCGGCCTGATGCTGGTGCTGATGACGCTGACGCACCTGCCCACGGTGGTGGCCGGGCCGGCCGGCCAGCCGTTCGGCTTCGTCTCGGCGGCCGAGGGCTTCGTGCTGCTGTCCGGCTTCATGGCCGGCATGGTCTACGCGGCGCGCGAGCGGCGCGAGGGCCGCTCGCGCATGCGCAGCGCGTTCTACCGGCGCGTGGGGAAGATCTACCTGTGCCAGGCCGCGCTGCTGCTGTTCCTGTTCAGCGTGATCGCGCTGATCGCCGTGGTGCTGCAGGAAGAAGCGATCACCGGCCTGCTGGAGTACTACCTGCAGGAGCCGCTGCACGCGCTGGTCGGCGGGCTGCTGCTGATCTACAGCCCGCCGCTGCTGGACATCCTGCCGCTGTACGTGCTGCTGATGCTGGTCAGCCCGGTGCTGCTGCTGCACGGGCTGCGCCGCGGCTGGGGCGGCATCCTGGCGCTGAGCGTGGCGCTGTGGCTGGCCGCGCAGTTCAAGTTCGGCGCCTGGGTGTACGAGGCGCTGGCGCCGGCCGCCGGCATCCGCGTGCCGCTGGCGCAGACCGGCGCGTTCGACGTGCTGGCCTGGCAGTTCCCCTGGGTGCTGGGGCTGTGGCTGGGCGCCGGGCGCAGCGCCCAGCCGCCACAGCCGGTGCCGGCGTTCCCGCGCTGGATGCTGGTGCTGGCGACGGCGATCGCCGCCATCGGCTTCGTCTGGCGGCACGTGGTCGGCCAGGTGCCGCTGCCGCACGACCCCGGCCTGAACCTGCTGTTCGACAAATGGCAGCTGGCGCCGCTGCGCCTGCTGAACCTGTTCGCGCTGCTGGTGCTGGCGCTGCACTGGGCGCCGTGGCTGGCCCGGCACCTGCCGCGCGTGCGCGCGCTGGAGGTCATGGGCGCGGCCTCGCTGCCGGTGTTCTGCGTGCACCTGGTGCTGGCGCTGCTGGCGCTGTCGCTGTTCGGCGCGCCGACGCCGTGGCGGCCGCTGTGGATCGACGCGGCCATCCTCGCGGTGTCGTTCGCCGTGCTGTACGCGGTCGCGCTGCTGAGCCGGGAGCTGGACCGCCTCAGCGCGACGCCACGGCCGGCAGCGCCAGGTGCGGCGCGATCGCCGCCTTCCACAACGCATAGCCATCCGCGTTGAGGTGCAGCGCGTCGCCGCCGTACAGGTCGGTGCGCGGCCGGCCCTGGGCGTCCAGCATGCGCGAGTAGATGTCGATGAAGTCCAGGTTGGGCGTGGCCGCGGCGTAGCCGGCGATCAGCGCGTTGGCCTGCATGGCCTGCGGCATCAGCGCCGCGCGCAGCGGGCTGGGCTTGATCGACAGGTAGGCGATGCGCGTGTCCGGCAGCGCCGCGCGCACGCGCGCGACGAACTGGATGAAGCTGTCCAGCACCTGCTGCGGCGTGCGGCCTTCGGCCAGGTCGTTGTCGCCGGCGTAGACCACGATCAGCCGCGGCCGGTACGGCAGCACCAGCCGGTCCGCGTGCGCGGCCACGTCCAGCATGCGCGAGCCGCCGAAGCCGCGCTTGAGCACCGGGGCACCCTGGAACTGCCGCTCCAGCCCGTCCCACAGCCGGATCGAGGAACTGCCGACGAACAGGATGCCGCCGGGCGCCGGCGCCTGCTGCCGGTCGGCCGCGGCGAAGGCGTCGAAGCTGTCCTTCCAGCGCGTGTCCGCAACCGGTGCGGCGCGCTGCGGCCCGGCCCGGCCCGGCGGCGGCCACTGCTGCTGCGCCCCGGCGGAGGCGCCCATGCCCAGGCTGTACAGCGCGAGGGCGAGCTTGGTCAGGCGTCGTCTGGTCTTGCGCATGGCGCCAGCATGCCATGGCGGCGGTGGGTGGCGTGTCGGCGCATGCCGACGCCGGCTGTGCGCGTGCGGGCGGAGCCCACGGCGCGCCGGAGCCTCAGAAGCTGCGACGGCATCGATCGCATGCCGCGGTGGGCGTGAAGGATGGGACCACGACGTCTCAGCGCATCAGCGCCTCGATCTCCCCGGCCTCGACCGGCACGCCGCGCGTGATCAGCTCGCAGCCGCCCGCGGTGACGATGGCATCGTCCTCGATGCGGATGCCGATGCCGTGGAACTGTTCCGGCGCGTCGGTGCCCGGGCGCACGTACAGGCCGGGCTCGATGGTCAGCACCATGCCGGGGCGCAGGATGCGGCTGGGCCGGTCGGTGATGGTCTCGCCCGACAGCGGGTCCTGTCGCACGCTGCCGTCGCCGACCTCGCCGGGCTCCACGTAGCTGCCGCAGTCGTGCACGTCCATGCCCAGCCAGTGGCTGGTGCGGTGCATGTAGTAGGCGAAGTAGGCGCGGCTGGCGATCACGTCGTCCAGGCCGCCGACCTTGTTCCCGTCCAGCAGGCCGAGGTCCAGCATGCCCTGGGCCAGTACCCGGACGGTGGCGTCGTGCGGGTCGTTGAAGCGGGCGCCGGCGCGGGTGGCGGCCACGGCCGCGTGCTGGCTGGCCAGCACCAGGTCGTACAGCGCGCGCTGCGGGCCGGTGAAGCGGCCGTTGGCCGGGAAGGTGCGGGTGATGTCGCTGGCGTAGCCGTCCAGCTCGCAGCCGGCGTCGATCAGCACCAGCTCGCCGTCGCGCACCGGCGCCGCGTCGGCGCGGTAGTGCAGCACGCAGGCGTTGGCGCCGGCGGCGACGATGGAGCCGTAGGCCGGGAACTGCGAGCCGTCCTGGCGGAAGGCGTGCAGCAGCTCGGCGTCCAGGTGGTACTCGCGCACGTCCCGGCCCGCGCGCAGCATGCGGGCGCAGGTCTGCATCGCGCGCACGTGGGCCTGGGCGCTGATCTGCGCGGCGCGGCGCATGATGTCCTGCTCGTGCGCGTCCTTGACCAGGCGCATCTCGTCCAGGATGCCGCACAGGTCGCGCTGCGACGCGGGGCACAGCGCGCCGTAGCGCACGCGCGCACGCACGCTGCCCAGCCAGCCGTCGATGCGCGACTCCAGCCCCGCGTGGATCGCGAACGGGAACCATACCGTGCCGCGGTTCTCCAGCAGGCGCGGCAGCCGGGTGTCCAGCTCGGCGCTGGAGCAGGCCTCGTCCACGCCCAGCGCGGCCGGCGCGGCCTCGGGCCCGAGCCGGTAGCCGTCCCAGATCTCGCGCTCCAGGTCCTTGGGCGCGCAGAACAGCGTGCTGCGGCCGTCGCCGGTGATGACCAGCCAGGCGTTGGGTTCGGTGAAGCCGGTCAGGTAGTAGAAATAGCTGTCGTGCCGGTACGGGAAGTCGGCGTCGCGGTTGCGCGGGCGCTCGGGGGCGGTCGGCACGATGGCGATGCCGTCGCGCCCGATCTGGCGGGCGACTTCGGCGCGGCGTTGGGCGTAGGGCGTGGTCATCGGGGGATCGTAGCGCCGGCGGACGCATCCAGCGCGGCCAGCTGCGCGGGCGTGCCGAGGTTGTGCCAGGCGCCGGCGTAGATCTCGGCGCCGACGCGGCGCTCGTGCACCGCGGCGCGCAGCAGCGGGCCCAGCGCCGCCTTCTGGCCGGCCGGCAGATGCGCGCACAGTTCGCGGCGCACCAGCGCGAGGTTGCCGTAGGTCCAGCGGTGGCGTTCCGGGCCGGGGTCCAGCAGCGCCAGGCCGTCGGCGCCGATGCCGAAGTCGCCCTCGGGATGGAAGTCGGGGTTGGGCACCAGCCACAGGTGGGCCAGCCGCTCCGGCCGGACCGCGAAGGCCGCGGCGCGCCGCACGTCGTAGCCGAACTGCGGCGCGTGGATGTCGCCGGAGACCAGCCAGAACAGCTCGTCCAGCAGCGGCAGCGCCTTGGCGATGCCGCCGGCCGTCTCCAGCGCGCCGCCGTGGTCGCGCCCCTCCATCGAGTAGCGGATCGACAGGCCCCAGCGGCTGCCGTCGCCCAGCGCGGCCGGGATCTGCTCCTCCAGCCAGGCGGTGTTGACTACCACGCGCTCGATGCCGGCGCGCGCCATGGCCTCCAGGTGCCAGACGATCAGCGGCTTGCCGTGGACCGGCAGCAGCGGCTTGGGCGTGCGGTCGGACAGCGGGCGCATGCGCTCGCCGCGCCCGGCGGCGAGGACCATCGCGCAGCGCACCGGCTGCGCGCGAAGGATCGGGGACGGCATGGCCGCGATTATGGGCAGCGCCGGCGCCGGCGATCGCCGGCCGGTAGGCGCCCTCCTACGAAAAATCCGTCCCGGCTCCCACAGCCTCGGGCGCCTTGCCACGACCGCGGCCGGCGGCGCCGGCGCATGAAATCGGCATTCCACCCAGCCACGACCCACGATCGAACAGGAGCACCCCATGGCCAGGAAGTCCCCGTCCCCGGGCCCCGCTGCCGCGCCTGCCAGCGCCGCGTCGCCCGCCAATTCCAACAGCCTGCACCACCACGCGCCGGGCGCCGGCTGCCCGGCATTCGAGGAGCACGCCGGCCACGGCGGCGAGCTGCACCAGGACGTCCCGCGCCGCGGCGACCACGGTGCCGGCGCGGACCACCTGACCGACAACTTCGGCCACCGCATCGCCGACAACCAGAACTCGCTGCGCGCCGGCGCGCGCGGGCCGACGCTGCTGGAGGACTTCGTCCTGCGCGAGAAGATCTTCCACTTCGACCACGAGCGCATCCCCGAGCGCATCGTGCACGCGCGCGGCTCGGGCGCGCACGGCGTGTTCGAGTGCACCAAGGCGATCCCGGAGCTGACCCGCGCGTCGATCTTCCAGAAGAAGGGCGCCAGCTGCCCGGTGTTCGTGCGCTTTTCCACCGTGGCCGGCGGCGCCGGCTCGGTGGACACGCCGCGCGACGTGCGCGGCTTCGCCGTCAAGTTCTACACCGACACCGGCAACTGGGACCTGGTGGGCAACAACATCCCGGTGTTCTTCATCCAGGACGCGATGAAGTTCCCCGACCTGGTGCACAGCGTGAAGATGGAGGCCGACCGCGGCTACCCGCAGGCGGCCTCGGCGCACGACACCTTCTGGGACTTCATCGGCCTGATGCCCGAGGCCATGCACATGGTGATGTGGGCCATGTCGGACCGCGCCATCCCGCGCAGCCTGCGCATGATCGAAGGCTTCGGCGTGCACAGCTTCCGCCTCGTCAACGCCAAGGGCGAGGGGCGCTTCGTCAAGTTCCACTGGAAGCCGGTGCTGGGCATCGAGTCCACCACCTGGGACGAGGCGGTGAAGATCGCCGGCGCCGACCCCGACTTCCACCGCCGCGACCTGTACGAGGCCATCGCCAAGGGCGACTTCCCGGCGTGGGACCTGGGCATCCAGGTGTTCGACGAAGCCTGGGCCGCGCAGCAGCCCTACGACGTGCTGGACGCCACCAAGCTCATCCCCGAGGAGGAGATCCCGGTGCAGATCGTCGGCCGCATGACGCTGAACCGCAACCCGTCGAACTTCTTCGCCGAGACCGAGCAGGCGGCCTTCCTGCCGTCCAACCTCATCCCCGGCATCGACTTCACCAACGACCCGCTGCTGCAGGGGCGGCTGTTCTCCTACCTGGACACGCAGAAGTCGCGCCTGGGCACGACCAACTTCCACCAGATCCCGATCAACGCGCCCAAGTGCCCGTTCCACAACTTCCAGCGCGACGGCATGATGCAGACGCTGGTGCCCACCGGCCGCGCCAACTACGAGCCCAACAGCCTGGCCCAGGCCGGCGAGGACGGTGGCCCGCGTGCCTGCCCCGAGACCGGCTTCACCACCTTCACCGCCAACGACGAACGCAACGACCCGGGCCAGAAGCTGCGCATCCGCGCCGAGCTGTTCGCCGACCACTACAGCCAGGCGCGGCTGTTCTACCGCTCGCAAACCGAGAGCGAGCAGGCGCACCTCGCCTCGGCGCTGGTGTTCGAGCTGTCCAAGGTGGCGCTGGCCCATGTGCGCGAGCGCGTGGTCGCGCGGCTGCGCAACGTCGACGAGGACTTGGCCAGGCGCGTGGCGGACGGCCTCGCCATCGACCTGCCGGCCAAGGCCCCGGCGGCGCGCGAGCCGGTGGACATGGCGCCGTCGGACGCGCTGTCGATCCAGAAGCAGGCGATGAACAGCTTCGCCGGCCGCAAGGTCGGCCTGCTGTTCGCCGAAGGCTCGGACAAGGCCGCGATCGAGCGCCTGAAGGGCGAGGTCGAGCAGGCCGGCGGCACGGTGTTCCTGGTGGCGCCCAAGGTCGGCGGCATCCCGGTCAAGGGCGGCACGCTGCAGGCGGACGGGCAGCTGGCCGGCTCGCCCTCGGTGCTGTTCGACGCGGTCGCCAGCGTGCTGATGCCCGAGCAGGCGCGCCAGCTCGCGCGCGAGGGCGCGGCCGTGCAGTGGTTCATGGACGCCTACGGCCACTGCAAGACCATTGCGCACTGCGCCGGTACGCAGCCGCTGCTCGACAAGGCCGGCGTGGAGCCGGATGAGGGCGTGGTGGCGCTGGACGCGCTGGTCAAGACCGGCCCGCGCCGCCACTGGGCGCGCGAGCCCAAGGTGCGCATGCTGGCCTGACGGGCAGCCGGGCAGCCGGGCAGCCGGGCAGCCGGGCAGCCGGGCAGCCGGACACGGCGGGCGGTGCCCGCTCCCGCGCTACCGGTCCAGCAGCAGCGGCCCTTCGCGTGCCGCCGCGCCGGAGCGCAGCAGGTCCTCCACCAGCTGCGCGGTCCAGGCCGGCAGGTCGCCGGCGTCGGCGAAATGCCGCGCGTGCAGCAGCTGGAGGTAGCGGGTGCGGGCGGCCCAGGCCAGCAGTTCGGCCTCGGCGACGCGCTGCAGCTCCAGCAGCTTGAACTTCAGCAGCACCTTGGCCGCGTAGTGCGCGTGCCGGCGCGGCGCGGCGACGAAGCCGTCGAGCCGGCGCCGGGCGCGGGCCAGGGCCGGGCCGACGTCGTCGAACGCGCCGCCGTGGCCGGGGATCACGACGGCCGGGGCCAGCCGCTCGATCAGGTCCAGCGAGGCGCCGACCGCGGCGAACGCGGCGTCGCCCTCCAGCTCCGGGAACACGACGCCGAAGCCGTTCTGCCACAGCGCATCGCCGGCCACCAGCAGCCGCCAGGCCGGCTCGAACAGCAGCACCGCGTGCGGGTCGTGGCCCGGCGCCGCATGCACCTGCCAGCGGCCGGCGCCGAGGGCGATCTCCATGCCCGGCCGCAGCAGCGCGTCGAAACCGAAGCGCATGCAGCGCTGGCCGGTCGGCACGTAGCCCAGCGCTTCCTCGTCCCAGGCGCGCACCGGCCCGGCCTGGCCCGGCGGGATGGCCGTGCGCAGCGCCGGCCAGGCCTGCTGCAGCGCGGCGTTGCCGCCGCAGTGGTCGCTGTGCAGGTGCGTGTTCAGCAGCCACTGCAGCGGGGCGCCGCCCAGCGCGTGGCGCACCAGCGCCACGGTCTGCGCCGCGTGCGTGCAGTAGCCGGAGTCGACCAGGGCGGCGGGGCCCGCGCCCCGCGGGTCCTGCAGCAGCAGGCCGTTGGACGAGAGCCAGCCGCGCTCGAGCAGCGTGACGCCGGGAGGCAGGGCGATGGCGGGCATGGTGCGGTGGCGTTTCCTCCCGCGACTGTAGGCCGAGTGGCCGGTGGGTCGGCGCGGGGCGCTCGCTAAAATCCCGGGTTTCCCCCGATTCTGCGGAGCAGCCCACCCATGGCGAACACTGACACGATGGCCCCGACCTCCTCCTCCGAACCGGCCATCGATCCCGGCGCCGCCCCGGCCTCGGCCAGCCGCATGGCCAACGCGATCCGGGCCCTGGCCATGGACGCCGTGCAGCAGGCCAACTCCGGCCACCCCGGCGCGCCCATGGGCATGGCCGACATGGCCGTCGCGCTGTGGGGCCGGCACCTGAAGCACAACCCGCGCAACCCGCAGTGGTTCGACCGTGACCGCTTCGTGCTGTCCAACGGCCACGGCTCCATGCTGCTGTACGCGCTGCTGCACCTCACCGGCTACGCGCTGCCGATGGCCGAGTTGCGCAACTTCCGCCAGCTGCACAGCAAGACCGCCGGCCACCCCGAGCACGGCGTCACGCCCGGCGTGGAGACCACCACCGGCCCGCTGGGCCAGGGCATCGCCAACGCCGTGGGCATGGCGCTGGCCGAGAAGCTGCTGGCGGCCGAGTTCAACCGCCCGGACTTCCCCATCGTCGACCACCGCACCTACGCCTTCCTGGGCGACGGCTGCCTGATGGAAGGCATCAGCCACGAGGCCGTGGCCCTGGCCGGCGCGTGGAAGCTGGACAAGCTGATCGCGCTGTACGACGACAACGGCATCTCCATCGACGGCAAGGTCGCGCCCTGGTTCGTCGACGACACGGCGCTGCGCTTCACGGCCTGCGGCTGGCAGGTGCTGGGTCCGGTCGACGGGCACGACGCCGAGGCCGTGTCCCAGGCCATCGCCGAGGCCCGGGCCTCGCATGGCAAGCCCACGCTGGTCATCTGCCGGACCGCCATCGGCCAGGGTTCGCCGAACCGCGCCGGCACGGCCAAGGCCCACGGCGAGCCGCTGGGCGCCGAGGAGATCGCGCTGACGCGCGCGGCGCTGGGCTGGGAGCACGGCCCGTTCGAGATCCCCGCGGACGTCTACGCCGCCTGGGACGCCAAGGCCCGGGGCCTGGCGGCCGAGGCCGACTGGGACGCGCTGTTCGCCCGCTACAAGGCGGCCCACCCGCAGCTGGCCGCCGAGTTCGCGCGCCGCATGCGCGGCGAGCTGCCCCGGCACTTCGCCCAGGTCGCCGTGGACGCCGCCGTCGCCGCCCACGCCAAGGCCGAGGGCGTGGCCTCGCGCAAGGCTTCGCAGATCGCGCTGGAGGCCTTCACCGCCGCGCTGCCCGAGCTGCTGGGCGGCTCGGCCGACCTGACCGGCTCCAACCTCACCAACACCAGCCACACGCCGGCGCTGCGCTTCGAGGCCGACAGCGGCGCCGTGGTGCTGGGCGACACGCCTGCCTCCGGGGCCGGTGCCGAGGACGCGCCGCCCGCGGAGCCGCCGCACCTGATCGGCCGCCACATCAACTATGGCGTGCGCGAGTTCGGCATGGCCGCGGTCATGAACGGCATCGCGCTGCACGGCGGCTACATCCCCTACGGCGGCACCTTCCTGACCTTCAGCGACTACAGCCGCAACGCCATCCGCATGGCCGCGCTGATGAAGCAGCGCGTGGTGCACGTGTTCACGCACGACTCCATCGGCCTGGGCGAGGACGGTCCCACGCACCAGTCCATCGAGCATGCCGCCAGCCTGCGCCTGATCCCGAACCTGGA
This sequence comes from Pseudorhodoferax sp., assembly GCF_047601025.1. Classification (NCBI taxonomy): domain Bacteria; kingdom Pseudomonadati; phylum Pseudomonadota; class Betaproteobacteria; order Burkholderiales; family Comamonadaceae; genus Pseudorhodoferax; species Pseudorhodoferax sp. Next base: position 1,661,135 of record NZ_JASGJZ010000001.1, on the reverse strand, counting down.
CGTCTGGCGTCCGGCCGACACGGCCGAGACCGCCATCGCCTGGGCCGTCGCGCTGGAGAACCGCACGCGGCCGACCGCGCTGCTGCTGTCGCGCCAGAACCTCAGGTACGCGCCCAAGCGCGACCTGTCGGAGATCAGCAAGGGCGCCTACGTGCTGTCCGAGCCGGCGGACCTGGGCCTGAAGAAGAAGGCCCGGGCCGTCATCATCGCCACCGGCTCGGAGGTGCAGCTGGCGCTGGCCGCGCAGGAGCTGCTGGCGCGCGAGTACCGGATCGCCGTGCGCGTGGTCTCCATGCCCAGCACCACGGCCTTCGACCGCCAGAGCCTGGCCTACAAGAAGGCGGTGCTGCCGGCCGGCCTGCCGCGCATCGCGGTCGAGATGGGCGTGACCGACGGCTGGTGGAAATACGGCTGCGCCGCCGTGGTCGGCATCGACACCTACGGCGAGTCGGCCCCGGCGCCGGTGTTGTTCAAGCACTTCGGCTTCACGCCGGAGAACGTGGCCGCCACGGTGCGCGCGGCGTTGGCGCGCTGAACGTCATGGCGGGGCGCCTGGTCAGGAGCGCGGCGCGGCGCCGCATCGTGCCGGCCCTGTGCATGGCCGCCGGCGCGGCGGCCGTCCAGGCGCAGCCCGTCGACATCACGCCGCTGGCGCCGGCGACGGCGCTGGCCTGCCTGCAGATGCCGCCGGCGGCAGTGGGCCTGGCGACCGACGAGGCCGATCCGCGCGACGGCGGCCTGGTCCGCGTGAAGCTGCGCTTCACGGCGCCCGATGCGCCGCCCGCGGCCGAGCTCCTGGCCGCCACCGCGCGCGCCGACCTGCAGCGCCTGGTGCAGCACCACGTCGCCGACTACCGGCTGCCCTGCCTGCAGCCGGGCGAGCCGCCGGTCGAGGCCGTGCAGGACTTCGTGTTCCGCCCGGCGCCGGCGCGGCGCGTGACGCGGGCCGAGCCCGTGCCGCTGGCCGGCCATGCGCCGCGCCCGCCGGCCTGCCTGCTGCGCCCGGCCAAGGACCCCGCGCCGGTGCGCGGCCTGGGCCGGCGCGCGCTGCAGCACGTCGTCTTCAGCCTGCGCTTCGAGGGCGACGGCAGCCAGCCGCCGCAGGTGCGGCTGCTGCATTCCAGCGTCACGCCGGCCGACACCGAGCTGCTGCTCGACTGGGCGCAGGGCTACCGCATGCCCTGCCGTACGGCCGGCGATGCGCCGACGCTGCTGCGCGAGCATTTCATGCTGGGCGCGCGCGACATGCGCCGCTACGCCTTTTCCAAGGACAGCTACGGCCTGACCGAATTCCTGGCCATGACCGAACAGCCCGAGCGGCTGCAGGGCTGGTTCGACTTCACGACCATGCGCTGCCCGTTCAAGGTCGCCTACACCGTCTGGGGCCCTGCGCTGCCGAACGAGGTGCGCAGCGCGCCGCCGCTCGACCCCAACCGCCTGCCGTTCATGCAGTGGCTGCAGCGCCAGCAACTACACTTCGCCGATGACCGGCAGGCCAACGACCTGTTCGGCCGCACCGTGCTGGTCGAGGTGCCCTGCGCCGTGCTCGACCTGCAGCCGTAGGCCCCTGTCTCCCCCATCCTCATTTCACTTCCAGGAGATCCTGCTATGACGATCAAGATCGGTATCAACGGCTTCGGCCGCATCGGCCGCATGGTGCTGCGCGCGGCGGTGCAGAACTTCGACGACATCGAGATCGTCGGCATCAACGACCTGCTGGAGCCCGACTACCTGGCCTATATGCTGCAGTACGACTCGGTGCACGGCCGCTTCAAGGGCGAGATCGCGGTCGACGGCAGCACCCTGGTCGTCAACGGCAAGAAGATCCGCCTGACCGCCGAGCGCGATCCCGCGAACCTGAAATGGGGCGATGTCGGCGCCGACATCGTGGTCGAGTCCACCGGCCTGTTCCTGACCAAGGAGACCGCGCAGAAGCACATCGACGCCGGCGCCCGCAAGGTCATCATGTCGGCCCCGTCCAAGGACGACACGCCGATGTTCGTGTTTGGCGTGAACTGCAAGACCTACGCCGGTCAGGCCATCGTCTCCAACGCCTCGTGCACCACCAACTGCCTGGCCCCGCTGGCCAAGGTGCTGAACGACAAGTGGGGCATCAAGCGCGGCCTGATGACCACCGTGCACGCCGCCACCGCCACGCAGAAGACCGTGGACGGCCCGTCCAACAAGGACTGGCGCGGCGGCCGCGGCATCCTGGAGAACATCATCCCCTCCAGCACCGGCGCCGCCAAGGCCGTGGGCGTGGTGATCCCCGAGCTGAACAAGAAGCTGACCGGCATGAGCTTCCGCGTGCCGACCTCCGACGTGTCGGTGGTCGACCTGACGGTCGAGCTGAACCAGGAAGCCAGCTACAAGGAGATCTGCGCCGAGATGAAGGCGCAGAGCGAAGGCGCGCTCAAGGGCATCCTGGGCTACACGGAAGACAAGGTCGTGGCGACCGACTTCCGCGGCGACCCGCGCACCTCGATCTTCGACGCCGAGGCCGGCATCGCGCTGGACGGCACCTTCGTCAAGCTGGTGAGCTGGTACGACAACGAATGGGGCTACTCGAACAAGGTGCTCGAGATGGTCCGCGTGATCGCCAAGTAAGACGCCAGACCGCAGCGGGCCGGGCGGTTGTTCCGGCCCCGGCGGGCGCGCTAGGATGTGCGTCCACCACCACCTTGTCCGTTCGGGAATCCGCCATGCCGCAGCAGCCGTCCAACGACGCCGGGGCCGCCCAGACCCTGGAGCAGGCCATCGAGAAGGCCAAGGAAGTCGCGGCCGACATCCGCCAGGCCGCCGATGACCTGGCCGTGGCCAACACCGTGTTCGAAACCCACCTGCCCGAGCAGGACCGCCATCCGGCGGTCGACCAGGCGCTGGACCATACCGGCGCGGTCGAGAAGACGTTGAACAAGTCCGCCGACACGCTGGACGAGGTCAACGACGCGCTGGGCAGCGCCGCGCCGCCGGGCCGGCCCGGCGGCGGCGCGGCCTGACAGGCAGGCCGCGCGCCCGGGCCGCTTACATCCGGCCCGACAGATCCCACATCGCGTCGACCAGCGCGTCGACGTCGTTCGCGTCGTGCCACAGGTGCGTGGAGACGCGGACGCCGTAGTGCTGCGCCGGGGCGCCGATCACCTCGAAGTTGGCGTTGCGGATGACGAAGTGCTGCGGGTAGTCGCTCAGCATCCGCGCCACGAACTGGCTGGACTTGGCCGAGTCCATGATGTCGTTCGGGCTGTTGCGGAACGGGTTGAACGAGGTCAGCGCGCAGCACAGCTTGGGATCGTCCTTCGGCGAGTACAGGGCGTTGAGGCCCCAGCGCTCGGCGATCCTCTCCTTGAGGTAGTTCGCCAGCGTCAGGTCGTAGGTCTGGATCTTCTCCCGGCCGATCTCGTCCCACTTCAGGCAGGCGCTGACCAGGGCCTCGAACATCGGCGTGTGCACGCTGCCGCACGACGTCACGCTGGCGGCGATGTCGAAGGTCTCGGTGCCGGTGGTGGTGCGCGGCTGCGTCGAGTAGCTGCTGGTGTGCACCGGGTACCACTTGGGCAGCGGCAGCGGGTTGGAGGCGCGGATCTTGTTGCGGATGATCAGGATGCCGGTGGAGCCGGGGCCGCACTGCCACTTGTGGCCGGCGCCCGACATGAAGTCCATGCCCAGCGCACCGTAGTCGTAGTTCATCATGCCGGGCAGGTGCGCGCCGTCGACGATGCTGATCAGCTCGTGCGCCTTGACCACCTCCATCAGCTCGGCGATCGGCAGCAGCGTGCCGGTCTTGTAGGTCGGCGAGGACCACATCATCGCGCGCACGCGCTTGCCGGCGTTCTTGAGCGCGCGGACGCGCTCGTCGAACAGGTTCTGGTAGGTGGCGGCCGTCTGGTTGTTGCCCACCGGCATGGCAATGCGCGAGACCTCGATGCCGTAGCGGTCCTGCGCGATGGCCAGCGGCGTGTCGCCGCCGCCGTGCTCGTGGTTCGTGGTGACGATCACGTCGCCGGGCTGCCAGTCCAGGCCCAGGATCGCGTGGCACATGCCCGAGGAGGTGTTGGCCGAGAACGCGAGCTCGTCGCCGCCCACGCCGAAGCTGGGCGCGACCTGGTCGCGCAGATTCCTCAGGTTGCTGTAGCCGTTGCCAGAATCCCTGGCCTTCGCGCGGTTCTTCTCGTCGAACACGTCCAGCGTCAGCTTGGGCATGGAGCCGGCCGTGCCGATGTTCATGAAGGTCTTGGACGGGTCCAGGATGAACAGGCCCTGCACCGCGGTCCAGAAGGCCTCGTCGGTCACGAGCTGCGCGCGCAGGTCGTCGGCGCGCGTGGCCGAGTTGCTGCTGCCGCAGGCCATCAGCGTCGGGCCGAGCGCGGCGGCGCCGGCGCCGTAGCCCAGCATGCGCAGGAAGTCGCGGCGCTTGGAACTCCAGCGCGAGGTGTCGACGGTGGCGATCGCGCTCGCCTCGGGCGCTGCGGCGGGCATGGCGGAAACGTTGTGTTCTTGCATGGCGTGGCTCTCCGTGGTGGGGGGTTCAGCGGCGGCCGGCGATCAGGCCGATCTCGATCTTCACGTCGCGCGGCAGCCGCGCGACCTCGACGGTGGCGCGTGCCGGGGCGCCGCCGGTGAAGTACTCGCCATAGATCTTGTTCATGGCGGCGAACTCGTTCAGGTCCTTCATGTAGACCGTGGTCGAGAGCACGTCCGAGTAGTCCAGCCCCTGCGACTTCAGCAGCACGCCGATGTAGCGCAGCACTTGGTGCGTCTGCTCCTCGATGCTCGGGCCGACCACCGCGTTGCCCGCGACGTTCAGCGGGATCACGCCGGACAGGTACAGGTTGTGGCCGTGCGCGATCATCTGCGAGTACGGCCCGATGGCCGGCGGCACGCCGGTGGTCGACAGCACCTCGCGCTTGGCGGGCACGGCGCAGGCCGTGAGCAGCAGCGCCGCGGCGCAGCCGGCGGCGACGGCTGCGAGACGCGGGACGGAAAAGGGCAGGGGCATGGGGGCTTCCTCCGGGTGGTTTGAAAGAGGTGCAAGGGCCGGGCCCGTCGCTGTTGCTGCAGCACGTCACGGGGGGCAGGGTGCGAAGAAATTCTAGGAATCGGAGGACTGCGCGTGGGACTTCATTTCCCCTACGTGGTAGTACGCAGAGTTCCATCCAGACATGTTTCAAAACGAAACATCACTGGTTGGCACCGCGTTTGCTTTGCACATTGCGCACTGGAGGAAGACACCATGAAACACCTTGATGCCGTCTCCCGCGGCGGAGTCCCCCGGTGAAGCTGCGCCTGAAGCTGGTGCTGCTGTCCGGCGTGCCCATCGTCGTGGCGCTGATGCTGATGAGCGTCACCATGCAGCAGCAGACGCTCAAGCTGGCGCACGAGGAAAAAGCGCTGGTGCAGGCCGCCTTCATGACCAGCAAGGAGGCCGAGCTCCGGCACTACGTGGAGCTGGCGCGCAACACGCTGGTGCGCATCGCCGAAGGTCCTGGTGCGCTGGACGAGCGCAAGCGGCTGGCGCTGGACACGATCAAGCGCATGCAGTTCGGCAACAACGGTTACTTCTTCGTCTACGACCAGCACGGGCAGCTGATGATCGACCCGCAGACCCTGCCGCTCAAGGGCGTGGCGTTCTGCGACCCGAACGACCCGCAGAGCGCCGATTCGGCATACCGCATCCTGGCCACGGCGCGCCGCGGCGGCGGCGTGGTGCGCTACAGCTGGCACAAGCCGAGCTCGCAGGAAGTGGTGCCCAAGCTCGGCTACGTGCTGACGATCCCGCAGTGGGACTGGGTCATCGGCACCGGCATCTACCTGGACGACGTGCAGCAGGCGCTGCGGGCCATCGAGACCGGCGCGCAGGCCAACATCGAGGGCACGCGCCAGCGCATCTACCTGATCGCCGCGCTGTGCGTGGTGCTGATCTGGACCGGCGGGCTGGTGCTGAACCTGAAGGACCACCGCGTCTCCAGCGACAAGCTGCGCCGCCTGGCGCGGCGCGTGGTGCATTCGCAGGAGCAGGAGCGCGTGCGCGTCGCGCGCGAGCTGCACGACGGCGTGGTGCAGGTGCTGGCCTCCTCCAAGTTCCTGCTGGAAACCGCGCAGCTGCAGCTGGCCGATGCCGCCGTGCCGCCGGCGTCGCGCTCGGCGCTGGCGCAGGGCGTCGACCAGCTCGCCGGCGCGCTGGCCGAGATCCGCCGCGTCTCGCACGGCCTGCGGCCGGCGCTGCTGGACGACCTGGGCCTGGCGCCGGCGCTGGAACTGCTGGCGCGCCAGATGCAGCAGTGCGGCGCGTTCGAGGTGCGCTTCGCGTGCCGCGGCCTGGCGGCCGGCCTGCCGCCCGAGCACGGCACGGCGCTGTTCCGCATCGCGCAGGAAGCCCTGCAGAACTGCTGCAGCCATGCCCGGGCCCGCCGGGTCGAGCTGGTGCTGCGCGGCACGCGGCGCGCGGTGGCGCTGAGCATCGAGGACGACGGCTGCGGCTTCGACATGCGGCGCGTGTCCGCCGACGGCGAGCGCGGCATCGGCCTGCGCAACATGCGCGAGCGCGCCGAGAGCCTGGGCGGCGACCTGCACGTCGCCAGCAGCAGCCGCGGCACGCGCATCGACGTCCGCCTGCCGCTGCCGTCCGCGGCCGCGCCGGCGCCGGCCCGCGAATCCTTTCCCCTGGTCATCGCCCATCCCCTGACATGAGCTCCCCCTGCCCCGCCGTCCGCGTCCTGCTCGTCGACGACCATCCGCTGCTGCGCGACGGCGTGCGCATGCGGCTGCACGCCACCGGCCGCATCGAGGTCGTCGGCGAGGCCGGCAGCGTGCGCGAGGCCGAGGCCCTGGCCGCCGCGCTCGAGCCCGACCTCGTGGTCACCGACATCCGCATGCCCGATGCCAGCGGCATCCAACTGGCCGGCCTGTTCCGCGAGCGCTTCCCCGACCTCAAGCTGATGGTGCTGTCGATGCACCGCGACGCGGAGTACGTGCGCCGCGCCATCCTCGGCGGCGTGCGCGGCTACGTGCTGAAGGACGGTCCGGGCCAGCACCTGGTCGAGGCGATCGAGGCCGTGCACGCGGGCGGGCGCTACTTCAGCCCCGGCCTGCCGCTACCCGCCGAGCCGGCGCCGCCGCCGGTCACGCGCGCCTGGGGCCACCTGACGCCCAAGGAGGCGGCGGTGCTCTCGCTGCTGGCCGACGGCTGCTCCAACAAGGAGATCGCCGACGCGCTGGGCGCCTCCGTGCGCACCGTGGAGACGCACCGCCTGCACCTGCGCCGCAAGCTGCGCATCGACGGCCAGGCGGCGCTGGTGCGCTACGCGGTGGCCTATGCCGACCTGGGCGCGGCCTCCGCCGCATCGGCGGCGCTGGCCGGCTGCGGCAGCCACCGGTAGCCCAGCGCGCCCACCAGCAGCGCGCCGGCGATCGCCAGCAGCACGGCCGTGTACGGCTCCACGCCCCAGCCGGCCGCGCGCGCGGCGACCCAGCCGGTGGCCCACTGCATCAGCGCCACGCCCATGAACATCGCCATCGTGAACACCGACAGCGCGCGCCCGATCATGGCCGGCGGGTAGGCGGCGCGCACGTCGGCGTACTGCAGCACCATGTAGCCCGACACGGCCGCCACGGCCAGCGCCAGCGCCACGTCCGCCGCCAGGCCGCGCAGCAGCGCCATCGCCGCGAACAGGCCGGCGGTCAGGAAGGTGCAGCGCGCGATGCGCTGGCGGCGCCGGCGCGTGTCCGGCGGGTCGAAGCGCCCGAACAGCGGCGGGCTGACCAGCGACACGACCGACACCACCAGCGCCACGTGGCCGCTGGCCAGCAGCGACAGGCCGTGGCGCTCGGCCAGCATCGGGCCCAGCCACAGGCCGCGCAGCGTCAGGAACGCGGCGTAGTTCACCGACGACATCAGCACGATGCCCCAGGTGTGCGGCAGCAGGAACAGCGCGCCGAAGCCGCGCAGCGCCTGGCCCGGCGATTCGCGCGGCGCGCCGGCCGTGCCGCCCGCCGGCGGCTGGTACGGCACCTTCCACCACACCAGCAGCCAGGCCGCCAGCGAGCACGCCGCCAGCACCGCCATGCCGGCGCGCCAGCCGCGCGCCTCGATCAGCCAGGCCAGCGGCGTGCCGGTGGCCAGCATGCCGACGCCGCCGAGCATGATGATCAGGCCCGACAGCATCGCGAAGCGCTGCGCCGGGAAGTTCTGCGCGATGAACAGCGTGCAGGCCAGGAAGGCCGGCGCGCAGCCCACGCCGATCAGCAGCTGGCCGGCCACCAGCGTGCCGCTGCCCGTGGCCACCGACGACAGCGCCGCGCCGGCGACGGCCAGCGGGAAAGCCGCCAGCACCGTGCGGCGCAGGCCGTGCAGGTCCATGCCGATGCCGACGAACAGCTGCAGCGCGCCGAACGCGAAATGGAAGCTCGCGGCGAACCGCCCCAGCTGCTCGGGCGACAGGCCGAACTCGGCCTGCAGCGGCGGCGCCAGGATCGCCGCGACCGTGCGGAACGCCTGGCTCATCGCGAAGGCCGCCGTCAGCGCCAGCAGCATGGGCCAGGCGGCCCGGGGAGAAAGCGCGGTGCGCGTGGTCATGGTGTGGCGGGCGAACGTACCCGGCCGGCGCCGCGGCCGCTGCCGGGTGGCCGGGTCAGTGGTGGTGCCCGTGCCCGCCGTGCACGTGGCCGTGGGTGATCTCCTCGGCCGTGGCGGCGCGCACGGCGCCGACCTGCAGCGTGAACTTCAGCGCCTTGCCGGCCCAGGGGTGGTTGGCGTCCAGCAGCACCTGGTCGCCCTTGATCTTCAGCACCGTGAAGACGCGCTCATGGCCGTCGTCGGTGCGGCCGCGCAGCTGGCCGCCGACCTTCACGCCGGGCGGGAAGTCGCGCTTGGAGATCGTCGTCGCCAGGCTCTCGTCGCGCGGGCCGAAGGCGTCCTGCGGCGCCAGCTCCAGCGTGCAGCGGTAGCCCGCCTCCCGGCCCTCCAGCGCGGCCTCGATGCGCGGCAGCGTGTTGCCGTAGCCGCCGTGCAGGTAGTCCGTGGTCTCGCGGCCGGCCAGCGGCTTGCCGCTGGCCTCGGCCACGCTGTAGTGCAGGGTGACGGCGGTGTCTTTGCTGATCTTCATGCGGATGCGGGTCGGGTGGAAACGGGGCGCGATTGTCGGCCAAGAGCGCCGGCGCCCGCGGGGCCCCGCCGGCATGCCCGCCGCTCGCGGCGGATGTTCAAATGCAGCACGTGCTGGGAGCGGATCCCCGGCGCTGAAAGGCCTCGCATGAAGCGGATTCCCGCGGCCGCCGCGCACAGCCGGCTCAAGATCGGCCTGTCCGCCTGCTTCTCGCATGCGGATCCGACGCGCTCGCTGTTCACCGGCAAGACGCTGCAGTACGTCGAGCAGTCCATCGCCCACTGGCTGATGTCCACCGGCGCGATGGTCGTCATGGTGCCGTGCCCGACCGGCAGCACGCAGCGCGGCGACGTGACCTACGAGCACTACGCGCACTGGCTGGACGGCCTGGTCATGCACGGCGGCTCCGACGTCTGGCCCGGCAGCTACGGCGAGGAGCCGCTGCACGAGAACTGGATCGGCGACCGCATCCGCGACGCGTACGACCTGGCCCTGGTGGCCGCCTTCGAGGCCGCGGGCAAGCCGATCTTCGGCGTCTGCCGCGGGCTGCAGCTGCTGAACGTGGCCTTCGGCGGCACGCTGTACCAGGACATCGGCACCCAGGTGCCCGGCGCCTTCGTGCACCGCGACCCGGTCGCCTACGACCTGAACTACCACCGCATCGAGATTCGCCAGGGCACGCGGCTGTCGCGGCTGTACCCCGGCGTGGAGCGCGCGCGCGTCAACAGCATCCACCACCAGGCCATCAAGCGCCTGGCCGCGGATTTCGAGGCCGAGGCCTTCAGCGTGAGCGACGGCATCGTCGAGGCGGTCCGCCGCAAGGCCGCGGCCGGCGGCTACGTCGCCGCCGTGCAGTGGCACCCGGAGTTCCACCGGCCCGGCTCGGACACCATCGACGACGCACCGATCCTGCAGGACTTCCTGGACGCGGTGGCGGCGGTGCGCGCCGCCGCGGCGGATCCGTGACCGGCGGGCCGGTGCGGCGCCGGAATCCGCGGACGGGAGCGTGCCTGCCCGCCGGTGGCCGTGCCGTCGCCACGGTTCGCGCAGCGGGCGCGGCAGCGGCTACAGTCCATCGGTCTGCACCCGGTGTCCGCCCGCCGGCCGGGCCGGGCATCCATGCGGCCGTCGCCTGTCCCGCGCTGGCGCGGCCGCACCCCTTTCGACGCATTCACTCTCTCTTGAGGAGGCTCTCCATGGATCTGGGACTGAAAGACAAAGTGGCCATCGTGACCGGTTCGGCACGCGGCCTGGGCGCCGCCATGGCGCGCAAGCTGGCCGAAGAGGGCGCGCGCGTGGTGGTGACCGACATCCAGCGCGAGCTGGCCGAGGCCACCACCGCGGCGCTGAAGGCCGACGGCCTGCAGGCGCACTGCGTGGTCGCCGACATCACCAAGGCCGACCAGGTGCAGGCGCTGGTCGACGAAGCCGTGGCCACCTTCGGCGGCGTGCACGTGCTGGTCAACAACGCCGGCTTCCCGCGCGACAAGTACCTCGTGAAGATGTCCGAGGCCGACTGGGACCTGGTCATGGAAGTCATGCTCAAGGGCGCCTTCCTGGCCACCCGCGCCGTGATGCCGCGCATGATCGAGCAGGGCTGGGGCCGCGTGATCAACATCAGTTCGCGCGCGCACTTCGGCAATCCCACGCAGGCCAACTACTCGGCCGCCAAGGCCGGCCTGATCGGCATGGCCAAGGCGCTGTCCATGGAGGAGGGGCGCTACGGCGTCACCGTCAACTGCGTGGCGCCGGGCTTCATCGACACCGAGATGGTGCAGGCGCTGCCGACCTACGAGGTGATCAAGGAGCGCGCGGTGCAGGCGCAGCCGGTCAAGCGCGCCGGCCAGCCGCAGGACATCGCCAACGCCGTGGCCTTCCTGGCCTCCGAGGCGGCCAGCTTCATCAGCGGCGAAGTGCTGCACGTGAGCGGCGGGCGCTACGGCTGATCCGTGGCGCGGCGGGGCCCGGGCAGGCGATGGCGCCGCGCCCTGCGGTCCCGCGTCAGCGCCGCGCCCCGAACTCCTGCCGCACCCAGTCGTCCAGCAGCATCTTCTCGTACCCCAGCGGGTCGTCCGGATACGCGTTCGGCCGCATCAGGAAGGCGGCGTCGCGCAGCGTGCGCTGGCCGCTGGCCAGCACGCGGCCGTCGGCGGCCCGGCGCTGGAATTCCAGCACGATGCGCGGCGGGTAGATGTCGCGTACGATGCGCACGTCGGCCGCCTGCGGGCCGCGCCAGGGCTCGAAGCCGCCGGCGCGGCGGACGTCGGTGAAGCGCACGTCCAGCTTCTCGTCCGGCGGCAGCACGGCGGCCGCGCGCTCGGCCAGGTGGCGGCCGAGGTCGCTGAGCCAGGCCTCGCGCGCGGCGGGCGTGTCGCGCGGGTTCTCGCGCGCTTCGGTGAACCGGGCCGGGTCGCCCCAGCTGACGCTGACGGCGCCGGGCGGCGCACCGGCGGGCGGCGGCGCGGAGGCGCAGGCCGCGAGCAGGGCGGCGGCCAGCAGCAGCGCGGGGCGCGCGGGGAATCGGCGGGACATGGCGTGCTCCTTTCTCTTCAGCGCGGCCTTCTTCATTCGACGGCCGCATAGACCAGGTGGCGGAACAGGTTGCGCAGGAAGACGCGCTGGTTCGGCGCCTGCGCCAGCAGCAGCGCGAACAGATCCTCGGCGGGGTCGACGAAGAAGAAGGTGCCGCCGATGCCGCTCCAGAAGTACATGCCCGGCGAGCCGGGCTGCGGGCCCAGGCCCGCGGCCGTGCGCACCGCCACGCCCAGGCCGAAGCCGTGGCCGGGCGGCAGCAGGTCGCCGGGCGCGGGGATGCCGCCCAGGTGGTCGGCCGTCATCCATTCGATGGTTTTGCGCGAGACCAGGCGCTGGCCCTCGAAGCGGCCCTGGTCGCGCAGCAGCTGCAGGAAGCGCAGGTAGTCCGCCGCGGTGGACAGCAGCCCACCGCCGCCGGATTCGAAGGCCGGTGCGGTGCGCGCGTCCATCACCGTGACGGCCCGGCCGCTCTCGGGGCAGCGCGCGAACGGCTCGGCGATGCGGTGCTGCTGCGCCGGCGGCACGGCGAAGCCAGTGTCCGCCATGCCCAGCGGGCCCAGGATCAGCCGCTGCAGCAGCGTTCCCAGCGGCTCTCCGGCCACCACCTCCAGCAGCGCGCCCAGCACGTCGGTTGCGCGGCTGTAGTGCCAGGCGCTGCCGGGCTGGGCCAGCAGCGGCAGCCGCGCCAGCGCGGCGCAGAACGCGGCGCTGCCGCGGCGGCGGTCGGCCAGGTCGGCGGCCTGGTACTGGCGCTGCACCGGGTGGTCGCCCAGGAACTCGTAGGTGAAGCCGGCCGTGTGGCGCAGCAGGTCGTGCACCGTGGGCGGGCGGCGCATCGGCGCCAGCGCCAGCGTCCCGCCCTGCTGCGGCATGCCGACCTGCAGGTCGGCGAACACCGGCAGGTGGCGGGCCACCGGATCGGCCAGCGACAGGCGGCCCTGCTCGGCCAGCATCAGCGCGGCCAGCGAGACGATGGGCTTGGTCATCGAGTAGATGCGGAAGATCGCGTCCATCGGCATCGCCCGGGTGCCGGCCGGGTCCAGCCGGCCGCAGGCGGCCTGGTGCGCGACCTGCCCGCCGGCGCCCACCAGCACCACGGCGCCGGGCAGCAGGCCGGCTTCGACGTGCTGGTCCAGCACGCGGTTCAGGCGGTTCAGTGCGGCAGCGTTCAGAAGGGGCATGGCGCGTGTCCTGGCGGTCCGATGTCGGGAGTATTGCGCTGTGTGGCGAAGGGTTTGCAACCGAATGTGCCTTCATTACCATCATCCAGGTCACAGATGCCCCGCTGCTGCAGTGCGCAATCGCAGGGCCAGTGTCCTCTAAAGTCCGTCTTTCGCATCCAGACCTCGAAAGACCCGCCATGACCGAACGCACCACCTACCACCGCCTCCAGGTCGCGACCAACCTGGCCCGTTTCATCGAAGACCAGGTGCTGCCCGGCACCGGCGTCGAACCCGCCGCCTTCTGGAAGGGCTTCGACGCCATCGTCGGCGACCTGGCGCCCAGTAACATCGCGCTGCTGGCCGAGCGCGACCGCCTGCAGGCCGAGCTGGACGGCTGGCACAAGGCCCATCCCGGCCCGATCCAGGACCTGCCGGCCTACCGCGCCTTCCTGGAGAAGATCGGCTACCTGGTGCCGGTGCCGGCCGGCGTGCAGGCCACCACCGCCAACGTCGATGCCGAGCTGGCCACCCAGGCCGGCCCGCAGTTGGTGGTGCCGATCCTGAACGCGCGCTATGCGCTGAACGCGGCCAATGCGCGCTGGGGCTCGCTGTACGACGCGCTGTACGGCACCGACGCCATCCCCGAGAGCGGTGGCGCCGAGAAGGGCAGCGGCTACAACCCGGTGCGCGGCGCCCAGGTCATCGCCTTCGCGCGCCGCTTCCTCGACGAGGCCGCGCCGCTGGCCAGCGGCTCGCACCGGGATGCGACCGGTTACCGCGTCGAAGGCGGCCAGCTGGTGGTGCAGACCGCCGCCGGCACGACCGGCCTGAAGGACCCCGCGCAGTTCGTCGGCTACCAGGGCGACGCCGCCGCGCCGTCCTCGGTGCTGCTCCAGCACCACGGCATCCACATCGACATCCGCATCGACCGCAGCACGGCCATCGGCAAGGGCGACGCCGCCGGCGTCAGCGACGTGGTGCTGGAGTCCGCGCTGTCCACCATCCTGGACCTGGAAGACTCGGTCGCCGCCGTCGACGCCGACGACAAGCTGCTGGGCTATGCCAACTGGCTGGGCATCCTGCAGGGCACGCTGACCGAGCAGGTCAGCAAGGGCGGCAAGACCTTCACGCGCGGCCTGAACCCGGACCGCCAGTACACCGGCGCCGACGGCCGGCCCGTCACGCTGCACGGCCGCTCGCTGATGTTCGTGCGCAACGTCGGCCACCTGATGACCAACCCGGCCATCCTGTACACGGCCGCCGACGGCTCGACCAAGGAGATCCCCGAAGGGATCATGGACGCCGTCGTCACCACCACCATCGCGCTGCACGACCTGAAGCCGCGTGCCGGCCAGACCGTGCGCAACTCGCGCACCGGCTCGGTCTACATCGTCAAGCCCAAGATGCACGGCCCGGCCGAGGTGGCCTTCGCCAGCGAGCTGTTCGGCCGCGTCGAGCAGCTGCTGGGCCTGCCGGACAGCACCGTCAAGCTCGGCATCATGGACGAGGAGCGTCGCACCAGCGTGAACCTGGCGGCCTGCATCGCCGCCGCCGCCAGCCGCGTGGCCTTCATCAACACCGGCTTCCTGGACCGCACCGGCGACGAGATGCACACCGCCATGTACGCCGGCCCGATGCTGCGCAAGGGCGCGATGAAGACCACGCCCTGGATCACCGCCTACGAGAAGAACAACGTGCTGGTCGGCCTGGCCGCCGGCCTGCGCGGCAAGGCGCAGATCGGCAAGGGCATGTGGGCCATGCCCGACCTGATGGCCGCGATGCTGGAGCAGAAGATCGGCCACCCCAAGGCCGGCGCCAACACCGCCTGGGTGCCCAGCCCCACGGCCGCCACGCTGCACGCGCTGCACTACCACCAGGTCGACGTGGCCGCGGTGCAGAAGGAACTGGAGAAGACCGACGTGGCGGCCGAGCGCGACGCGCTGCTGACCGGCCTGCTGACGGTGCCGGTGGCGCCCAAGGCCGACTGGTCGGACGCCGACAAGCAGCAGGAGCTGGACAACAACGCCCAGGGCATCCTCGGCTACGTGGTGCGCTGGGTCGACCAGGGCGTGGGCTGCTCCAAGGTGCCCGACATCCACGACGTCGGCCTGATGGAAGACCGCGCCACGCTGCGCATCAGCAGCCAGCACATGGCCAACTGGCTGCAGCACGGCGTGGTGACCGAGGCCCAGGTGCGCGAGACCTTCGCCCGCATGGCCGCCGTGGTGGACCAGCAGAACGCCGGCGACCCGCTGTACAAGAGCCTGGTGGCCAACCCGCAGGGCGCCGCGTTCCAGGCCGCGCTGGACCTGGTGTTCAAGGGCAAGGAGCAGCCCAGCGGCTACACCGAGCCGCTGCTGCACGCCTGGCGGCTGAAGGTCAAGGCGGGCTGAGCTGCGTTCCCGCGCTTCACGAAGCGGCGCCTGCGGGCGCCGTTTTCTATGGAGGCGAGGCGTGCGTGGAATCCAGCTGTTCGCCGAACACGAGCCGATACGGCGTGCCAAGCCGAAGGACCTCTGCGAGATCGTGGATGCTGATCTGCTTGGGCTTGCGTAGCCGGAGCAAAGATTTGACCTTTGAAGCTGGCGTTGCCAAGCCCCGCAGGAGATCCCTGTATCTGCTGTTCCAGTCCTGCTCATGCTGTCTAGGTAGCTCTTTCAACTCGACCCCGATATCCAGATCGCCCAAAACTTCCTTTTCAGTGAGGTACGAACCAAACACGACGATCCTCACCACCTCACATCGATGTTTCAGTGGATCCGCATTCACCGATTCGGCTTGATCAAGGATTCGCGTCAGCAGGGCATCAGCCTGCGCGCGTGGCAGTCCTTCCGAGATGTTGGAGAGTGCCAGTTGCCCCAGCTTCGGAGTCGCGAGGTAAACGCTGGAAGAGGTTGCCTGCGTTGAGATGAATCCCTCAGAGATCATCTGCGCCAGAACTGGTTTTGCCTCACGTATCGGTGCACCGAGAGCCATGCAAAAGTCGTCCAACGTGAAAGGTTGGCCGGCAAGTCGATGGAGTTGTCGCGCGCAGTCGATCAGGATGGTTGGAGCAACGCCAAACATTAGTTCGCCGGATCGCAGATGCACGTCAGCAGTCCTTTGCTGGTCGCCAGCACAAATGGGTCCACCCGCCATCCAATTGTCTGCGTGAAATGAGGCCCGTGCCGATGCACGTCCAATCAGGCTTGTCACCGATCGTTCCGTCTTTGCGCAAGCGGCGCCCGTGGAGCGACCACATCCAACGCGAGAGGCGGCTCCATCGGTCATCTTGGAAGCCCATGGACAGCAGCTGCATGAGTTTCTCGTGCCCACCGCTTCTGATGGTATGGATGACCATATAGCGCTCCAGCCCGAGTTCCCTAGCCAATACGGTGGAGGCTAATGCATCGAACTCGCGGTCGATGGCTTTACGCGCATCCCGGTAGAATTCATATCCCTTGCGCTCCGAAGAAGGCAGCGCGTCATCGCGCTGCACACGTTCTCGGTGTCGGTCCAGCTTGTTCAGCAAGCGCCTTGCTTTGCCGAGTTCGGCGGATGTCATCAGCCTGGTGGGGGAAAAGTCATCATCAGACGGCATATGGCCTCGACTACTGGCGGGCGAACTGCAAGAAGGTGTCGAGCGCTTTGTCTTCCGTTACCTGCTCGTGAGGAATTAGCAGGTACTTCCAGGGTTTGCCAGTAGCTCCGGCACTGCTCGCGCGTTGGCACCAAAGGGCGCCGGCCTCGGCCTTGGCGTTGACCTCATCCGTCGCAAGATCCTTGCGTGCTTTGGTCTCGCACATGAGCAGCAGATGTGCGGTCTCGACGACAAAGTCTGGCACGTATTCCGGCTGTTCCACTCCCAGCTTGTAGAAGATCTGGAACTGGCCCTTCGCCGGCTTGAACCACTTCTCGGCATCCCGCTCCAGGATGACGGCAAAGCGGCGTTCGGTGTCCGAATCGAACTTCTGCATCGGAAACAAGCACTTGCCGAAGTAGCCGAACACCATCTGCTTGATGCGGCTGGGCTCGTCGACTGTTTGTCGGTAGTCGCGCAACGTCTGGCCCGCGCCGATTGTGAAGGTGGGCGCCTTCAGCGTAGTGAAGCCCCGGCGTACATCTACCGTGTAGTTGGTGGCGGTTGGGCAGTAGTGTGCCTGCATCTGCGCATAGATGTTTTCGGCCAGCGCTCTGCGCTCCTGCGTCAGCACGTTACGCACCTCCTCCTCGTTCGAGAGGTAGCCGCGCAGATGCGCCACCATCTGCCCAGCTAGGTCGTAAAGCAGGCTGGCCTGGGTGTTGTAGTCGATATCGTCCTTGTCGATCAGCGCATGGACGATATAGTCCTCGGCCCGCCGTTCCGTGCTGTCCCGCTGCGCTCCCAGAATTTGCTGGTCGTGCGTGTGTAGAGACTGGGCCACCAGCGAGCGATCCTTGGGTTGCGGATGCACGCCATGCAGATCCAGCGTGAACGGCTCGAAGCCCCCTCCGACTTCGCCTGTCGGGACCACCACGATGCGCGGAATATCAATGGTCTGCTGCACCACGACTTCGGTTGCGCGCCGCACGACGGCGGCTAGGTCCAGCTCCGGTGCAGCGTCTTCGCCCATGGTCAACGGCATCTGCGTCGGAGGCAGCTTCTCACGCACGGCCTCGGTGATTTGTGCCTGCAGTTCCTCACTCAGCAGCGCCTGACGCGAAGGCGCCTGTGAAGGTCTGACCTCGTAAGTAGCCAGTACCTCCATCACGGCCAGCGCCGCTTGCCGTTCCTGCTGTGTCGTGAAGATGGGTGAGGGCACCGTCTGGGCCTTTGCAATGCCGCTGGCAGCAGTGCTGGGCACCGGCTCGGTGCTCGGGCCGTCAATGGTTGCCCCAATGCCCAGGCTGGCCGTCAAATTCGGCTGAACAGTCACGCTCTGGGTGCGGCTGTCGTCCTGCGCACCGGGAGGCGGCAGCTCGAAGGTCTTGAGCTTGAGCGGCGAATCCGCCCGGCGCGCATCGTCGACGATTTCCTGGAACCGGTCGTGCGCGATGATGCTCAGCCGGTCCACCGCGACGACGCCCACACGCTTGCCATAAGGCAGCCGTAGCCCGCGGCCGATGGATTGCTCCACCAGCGTTCGCGCGTTGGCTGCGCGCAGCGGCACGATGGTGTAAAGGTTGGTCACGTCCCAGCCTTCCTTGAGCATGTTCACGTGCACCACGATCTCGGTGGCCTCGTCCACGCTTTCCACGGCCAGCAGCTTGCGCACCATGGCTTCTTCCTCGGCGCCGGTTTTACTGCTGTCGACCTGAATGACCTTGCCAACGTAGCGGCCGGCGAAGAACTCGGGCGACTGCATATGCCCCTGAAGCGCCGCCGCGTGCGTGGTGTCGCGCGCGATCACCAGCATGAAGGGCTTGACCTCTTTCACGCTCTGCGTCCGCGCATAGGTCTTGAGTTCCACCTTCGTCAGCTCGTGCATGCGCACACCATCGCGCAGCTTGATCCGCTCTAGTTCTTCGGGCGGTACGCTCTTCGCGTCGAAGTTGCGCTGGGTCACGACGTAGGGATCCTTGACGAAACCATCGTCCAGCGCTTGGGCCAGCGGATAGTGCATCACCACGTTTCTGAACGGCATCGGCCCCTTGGTGGTTTCCACGAAAGGCGTGGCCGTCAGCTCCAGCCCCAGTAGCGGCTGCAGGTCGTTGATGGCGCGCATGCCTGCGGCCGCACGGTAGCGGTGCGACTCGTCCATTAGCAGCACCAAGTCCGGCAGGCCTGCCAGGTAGTCGAAGTAGCTCTGGCCGATGTACTCGCTCAGCCGCTTGATGCGTGGCGCCTTGCCGCCGCGCACTTCCGACGTGATCTTGGCGATGTTGAAGATATTGATGGTCACGGGCGACAGAAGGTCGCCGAGCGCCTGGGCACGTTCCTCGTAGTTGTCGCCCGTGATGATCTCCGGCGGATAGGCTGCGAATTCCGCCACGCCCTTGAACACGTACTTGTGCGTGTTGGGGGTGAAGTCCGCGATCAGCTTGTCGTAGATGGTCAGGTTGGGTGCCAGTACGAAGAAGTGCTTGATCTTGTGTGCCGTGTACAGGTAGGTGATGAAGGCGCCCATCAGCCGCGTCTTGCCCACTCCGGTAGCCAGTGCGAAGCACAGCGACGGAAATTCGCGTTCGAAATCCTGCAACTGCGGGAACAGCGCGCGCAGCTGGGCTGGCATGGCCGCCACGTCGTCCGCGTTGCGCGTGCGTTTCAGGATGTCGGGGCAGGTCTCGATAGCACGCGCCAGTCTCGACAACGATTCGGCTTGCGGCGCGCGCAGGCTCAGGCGCCCGTTGATGGCGTGGACTTCTCGTTGGCTCATTCAGGCGTCCTTTGGGCCTTGGCGGCACGGGCGGTCTTCTTGATGGCGGCGGGGGCGCGTCTGCGCGCGGGAATAACGGAGGCCTGGTCAATCTGTGCCAGTTGCTCCAACTCGCGCTGGATTTCCGCGCGCAGGTCCGCCTCGCTGGGCAATGCAAGCTGGTAGCGGCTGGCAAAGACCTGCGCATGCTTTTCGGCCAGCACGTACCGTACGACGGCATCGTTCTTTTCACTGCACAGCACCAGCCCAATGGTCGGGTTGTCGCTCGCGGTGGCGACTTCGCGGTCGTAGTAGTTGACGTACAGCAGCATCTGCCCCAGATCGCCGTGGTTCAGCTTGCCCACCTTGAGGTCGATCACCACATAGCACTTGAGCTTGACGTGATAGAAGAGCAGATCGGGATAGAAGTGGTCACCCTCCAGCGTCAGCCGTTGTTGCCGTCCCACGAAGGCGAAGCCACTGCCCAGCTCCAGTAGAAAGGCCTGCAACTGGTTGATCAGCGCCTCTTCGATGCGCGTTTCCACCAGGCGATGCGACTCCGGCAGGTCTAAGAACTCCAGCACATAGGGGTCCTTGATCACGTCCTGCGGACGCGCCAGCACCTGGCCTTCGCGCGCCAGCGCTAGCACACCCTGCTTGTCGCGGCTCTTGGCCAGGCGTTCGAACAGTAGGCTGTCGATCTGCCGCTCCAGTTGGCGGGCCGACCAGGCGCTGCGGCTGGCCTCCATTTCGTAGAAGTCACGCGCCTCGCGGCGCTCCACCTTAAGCAAAGCTCGATAGTGCGTCCACGACAGGCCTGTGTGCAATTCGCCCGGGCGCCAGCCCGTGCCGCCATCCGATTCGTCACGCACTGCGTGACGAATCGCAGGGGCCCCGTTGGAAAGGTCACGCAGTGCGTGACGCTTGGCCAGCAATTCCGGGTAGCCCAGATAGAACAGGCGCATGTACTTCAGCGCCGAGACCGAAAATCCCTCGCCGTAGTCCTGCGACAGCCGCTCCGACAGCGAAGCCAGCAGTGCCTGGCCGTAGCCCGCGCGCCGCGCGCCGCCCTGCTCGGCTTCCACGATCTGCTGCCCGATCAGCCAGTTGGCACATACGTGGGCCGTGTTGACCGAGCGCGCGGCCTGCGTGCGGGCTGACTCCCAGATCTGCCGAATGCGCGCCAGCAAGTCCTTCGGCGGTGGCCGGGTTGTCATGCATCGGCCTCGCCGAACAGATCGTCCTGCCGGGGTTCCGGCGGTTTGGCCTGCGCCATCGGCAGGTTGGCGACGTTGAGGCTGTAGTCGTCGCGACCCCATTCGCAGCGGTCCTTCACCATCTTGGGGATCTTCTTGACCGTGAGATTGGGCCAGCGCTCGGCCGCCTGCGCCGCCGTCGCACCGCGCCAGGCACCACAGCACACCAGCAGACTGCGCTCCGCGCCCACCTCTTCACTCAGCGCGTCCAATTGCTCGGCACTCAGCGTCTGCGTAGTCACGTAGATGAAATCGCGCTCACTGCTGCGGCCCTGCTGCCACCAGAGCGTTTCCGAAGGGGCATAGGTGAAGCCTTCGAGCTTGCACATAGCGGCCGCCAGCATGCTGGCGTCGTAGGTGGGATTGATGACCAGATTGCCCCAGCGGTCGGCGGCGAGCAGCGTGGGCGCCAACTCGTAATAGCGGAAGCCGCCGCCGCCCTGCCAACCGGTGGCGTGGGTCACGCCACCCGGGTCTTGGCCGTCGATGACCTTCTTCAACCGTGGAACGATGTGCGTGTGGCAGTGCTCGCCCAATTCGACCATGATCCAGCGGCGGCCCATCTTGTGGGCGACGGCGCCAGTGGTGCCGGAGCCGGCGAAGGAGTCGAGGACTAGGTCACCGGGGTTAGTTGCAATATGAAGGATTCGATTGATAAGTCCTTCGGGTTTCGGAGTACCAAAAGGCTCGATGCCCGTCAGCAGCTTATTCAGGTGATCACGCTTAGCTCCTTGGTTCGTGCCGACTTCATCAGCAGACCACCACGTTCGAGGGGCTACGCCATCTCGAACATCAGTTAAATATCTTTTGATGATTGGCAACCTGTCTCCGTCACCGCCAAAGTAAGCTCGCCCCTCAGAACGAGCTTCAGCTAGCGTCTCCGCAGAAAATGCCCAATACCGACCTGGGGGAGGTGTGACGGTTCGGCCGGACGGAAGAGTCACAGGGAATCGCTGTTTTTCGCTACCACTCTTTGCCGTTCCATCATCACCCTGGCGCCAAGGTCCTCGCGGATCATTGTCTGGATTTCGGAAGCGTCCCAACTGAACTTCCGTTCGAGGCAGGAGATTTCGAACTTTGGACCAAATATCTCGATCACGCGCATACAACAGGACATAGTCATGCGACAACGAAACATCCGCATCCCCACGTCCGCCTTTGTCCTTCTCCCACACGCATGACGCCACAAAATTAGAGCGCCCAAAGATCTCGTCACACAAGACCTTGAGATAGTGAGCCTCGTTGTCATCAATCGTGATCCACAACGACCCATCCTCCGACAACAAGCGCCGAATGATCTCTAGCCGATCCCGCATCAGCCCCAGCCAAATGGAGTGCTCCAGCCCATCGTCGTAGTGCGTGAACGCACTGCCCGTGTTGTAGGGTGGGTCAATGAACACACACTTGACCTTCCCCGCGAACTCCGCCTCCAGCGCCTTGAGCGCCAGCAGGTTGTCGCCCTTGATCAGCCGGTTGTCGAAGATGTCCTTGTCGGTCACGCGCTGGCTGGCGTGGTAGCTGCGCTTCGGGTCTTCGAGCAGGATGCGCGGCTCCAGGCGCGGACGCTGGTCCTTGCCGATCCAGGTGAGTTCGAGTTTCTGCAATGTCATGCGGGTACGTTGTTCTGCGCGGCCAGGCGGGCCATGGTGGCGTTTTTCAGCCGGCTCAGGCAGGCCATGTCGGTAAATGAAACCGAGGGCTCTGCATCCGGGATTCTCTCCGCCGAATAGACCGCTGCGAGCGCGGCGCGCACGGCGTCGACTTCCTGCGAAATGCGCAGGGCCTCGGCCTGCGTGAGGTTCAGTGTTTCGCCATCATGCAAAGCATGCAAGCGGACGAACACGAGATGCGTGACCAGCCAGGAAGAGGCGCGCGCTTCCTCTGCTTTCAAGGGTTCCGCTTCGGCCATGGCGTCGGCATCCTGCTGGATCGTCTGCTGCACTTGCCGCCCGATCTGCACCAGGCGCCATAGCTTGCGGCAGGACAGCGTGTCGTGAAACAGACTCTTGTAGGCCGAGGTGAAGGGCACGTTCGCCTGTGGCGGCTGGCCGCCCACATCGTGGTGTCGGTCCCAGAGTCGCTCCGGGTGGTGAAGCACCCATTCCAGGCTGCGCAGGTCGCGCGCCGCACAGAATCCGGCGGCTTCCTCGACGGTGAACATGGGGGCTGTGGCCTGCGCATCCGCCTCGCTGGGCTTGTAGATGTAGGTCACGCCGTGGGCCATCAGGCTCTTGCGCCAATACTCCTGGTTGTCGTCCAGCGCGACGAAGTCCTGCGGCCGCACCGCGTTCTGGCTGTTGCGGTACTCCGTGACGGCGTCGGCAAAGGCGCCGTCATCACCAGGCAACTCGATGACCGTGGCCAACACATCGGCGGGGTGCTCGTCATAGTGCGCCAGTGGTTCCTGCGCCACGGTGCCAGCCGTCTGCGCGCCGTTGATGATCGACACGCCATTGAGCCGGAAGCGTCCGTGATTGCGCCGGTCGTCCAGCGTGCCGACGGCCGTGATGCTTCGACAAAGGAAAGTCACGCCGTTGTTGAAGCAGAAGAAATGGTCGGCCTGCGTGCGCAGGGTTTGCGTCATGCCTGCATTGACTTCGGAGGAGCCCTTGTAACGACGAATGTTGGCGCGAACCAGCGCATGCGCGTGGTCTTGATAGAGCCTGGCCAAGTCCCTGACGCGCAGGGTGCCGTAGCACACACGCGCCGCGCCTTGCGTCATGCCGTAGTGATGCAGTTCCAATTCGACGTCGTTGATTTCCGGCTCGCCATGCTGGCGGATCAACGCTTCGTGGAAACCGGACAAGCCGAACCAGCGGAACTGGGCACGCTTGGGCTGAACGGCGTTGATGGCACCTTCCAAGTCACCAAACATCGTGCGGCGGGTGTCGTCTATCGAGGTGCCGGTGTAGACCAAAGCAAAGACCATTTGATGCGGTCCGTCCATTGCACGTCGTATCTGCGGCAGCTTGGCTTTCAGCGCCTGGTTGAAACGCTCGAAACGTCCTGCTACGAAGTCACGCACGCCATCGCGAAAGAGGCTGGCCTCGCCAAGTGATGGCTCCCCCACTCCCTCGTGGATGTACTTGGACTGCACCAGCCACAGCACATTGGTGGGGCTGACGTACACCGAATCGATGCCGTGATCGCCCCCGCCATCGATGCTCGCGGCAATGGCATCGGCCTTGCTGGCACCCGCTTGAAGCATCAGGAAGAAGGCAGCGACGGTCTTGGACAGGAAATTGCGTTCCTTGTCCTTCCCATGACCCATCCCGTCGATGGCTCCTGCAAATTCCTGCTTGAGGAAGTTCTCCAACTGCTGGATTTCCAGCGATCGGGGACCGGTGACCATCAGACAAGCTCCCATTGGATGACGAAGATGCTGTGGCGCTGCACCGTGCTCGCCAGCCGCCCTTCCAGTTCCTCGATCAGCCGGCTGCGTCGCTCGTCGATCTCGTCCTGCCGCTCGAACATCTGCCGCCGCAGCTTGCTGCGCTGTTCTTCCAGCTCACGTTGGCGCTTCTGCCAATGCAGCTTTTCGTCCAGCGTGGGCGCCACGCTGGCGGTGCGTCGCACGTCCCGGATCTCGCGGTCCAGTTCCTTGAGCGAATTCTCTAGGCCGACCTTGAGGTCGTCGGCCCAGTCATCGAGCTTTTGTACCTCGGCCTCGAAGTAGCCGAGATTACGCGTGTTGACGGACTGGATGCACTTGCCTTCCTGCACTGCCAGGCCATTCTCCAGCGCCGGTGGCGGATCACCGGATGCCGCCTCATCTAGTAGCTGAGATGGCAGGTGCAGTAGCTTTTCGGCATCCTCCTGATGGAGTGCTGCGCCATCGGCGTCCACGGCTGCCAGCAGCAGATGCTCTTCCACGGTGCCGAGGGCCTCGTAGGTCAGGACACACAGCGCCAGCCAGCCATGTTGATTACGCAAGGTCTCCAGCGTCGAAACCTTGGTGCCGTAAGCCTGGTAGTCGAAGCGCAGCCTGGCTACAGGCAATTTGCGACGGCGGGCTTGGTCAATCAATGCCTGGGCCAGCGGATGACCGGTGCGATACAAATGAGCGTCGCCGCTGCGGCGCGGCAGTTCGTAGCGCCCCGCAGGGACATCAGATTCGGACAGCAACGGAGGCGTTCGGGGCAGCACGAAACCGTGTTCATCGAACGTCGCCTGGCCCTCCAATTCGGTCTGCGTCAGGTCGATCAGCAGTTTTTCGTAGCGGCTGCGCGCGCTGGCGCTTTCGGCTTGGCGGACCTTGAGCTTGGCCTGCACGGCCTCGTCGAAGTTCTCCAACAGCAACTGCCGGGTCTTGAGCATGGCGGCATTGATCTCGCCCGACATGTCTTGCTGCAATTGCTGGAACGAGCGTTCGATCTCCTCTGGGGTGCGGCAGCTCTTGTAGATCTCGGCAATGCGGCGCTCGAAATCCACGCCGCTGCCGATGGCGCCCAGCACCTCGTCGCTGGCGCCGAATACGCCATCGAACAACTGGAACTTCTGATCCAGCAGCTCATACACACGCCGGTCCGCAGCATTGCTGCGGTCGATGAAGTTGACCACCACCACGTCGTGCTTCTGGCCGTAGCGGTGGCAACGGCCAATGCGTTGCTCGATGCGCTGGGGGTTCCAGGGCAAGTCGTAGTTGATGACCAGCGAGCAGAACTGCAGGTTGATGCCTTCGGCGCCGGCTTCGGTGGCAACCATGATGCGTGCAGTGTCGCGGAAATGTTCCACCAGTGCGGCCCGCGTGTCTGCCGTGCGCGAGCCGGTGATGCGGTCGGTGCCAGCGTGGCGCTGCAACCAGGCCTGGTAGATCGCGGTGGCCTGCTCGCCGGTGTTGGTGCCATTGAACAGTACCGTCTGGCCTGCGTAGTCGCTTTGCTCCAGAAGTTCAAGCAAGTAGGCCTGGGTACGCTTGGACTCGGTGAAGATCAGTGCCTTCTGCTGGGCGCCCATGTTACGAAGTTCGCCGAAGGCGCGGCCCAGCGCCAGCAGCAGTGCCTGGCCCTTGGCGTTGTCGCGGATGGTCACCGCCTGATTCTGGAAGGTACGCAATTCCGCGGCTTCTTCCGCCAGGCTGACCTTCAGTGCCTCGGGGGCGGCAGCTTCGGGCTCGTTCCAATCCTCCTCGGTTTCGTCCAGCGCCTCGTAGTCCTCGTCTAGCGTGTCGGCAAGGTCTGCCTCTTGTCGACCGCGCAGCTTGCCTTCCAAGCGCTCCGCCATGGTGCCCAGGGCGCCGGCAATGGCATGGCTGCTGGAGGCCAGCAACTTCCACAGTACCAACGAGATCAATTGCCGCTGTCCGGTGGGCAAGGCGTGACTGCTGTCGCGGCGCAGGTAGTCGGCCACCATGCCGTGCAAGGCTTGTTCGTCTAGTGAGGGCGTGAACTCCTGCACCAGCGGAATGCGCCGCGTGTAGGAGATGTAGGGCTGCACTTGGCGGCGCAAGGTGCGCTGGCAGACCGTGGCCAGCCGCATACGCAGCTTGGCCAGCGTGTCCGCTTGCCCGAGGGCGCTGAACTGATCCCTGAAACTGGTCAGGTCGCCAAACACGCGCTCGTCTACCAGGCTCACCAAGCCGTACAGCTCCAGCAAGGTGTTCTGTAAAGGCGTGGCCGTCAACAGCACCTTGGGTGCATGGGTCAGCGCTTCCTTGAGCGCTTTGCCGATCACATTGCCGGGCTTGTAGACATTGCGCAGGCGGTGCGCTTCGTCCATGACCACCAGATCCCACGGCACGCGTTGCAAGTCGTCGGCCTTGGATTTCGCGAACTGGTAGGAGCAGATCAGGATGCTGCCGCTCTGATCGAAGGGCAGTGCAAGACCCTCCTTGCGCAGTTGGCGGTAGCTTTTGGCCTCCAGCACGGCAGCTCGCAGGCCGAACTTGTCCCGCAGTTCTTGGTGCCACTGCTTACGCAGATTGGCAGGGACGATGATGAGGATGCGTCGTTTGCGCTCGGCCCAGCGCTGAGCAATGACCAACCCCGCTTCGATGGTTTTGCCCAGGCCCACCTCGTCGGCCAGGATGACGCCTTTGGACAACGGGCTGCGAAATGCGAAGAGGGCCGCGTCGACCTGGTGGGGATTCAGGTCCACCTGGGCATCGACCAGGGTGGACGCCAGCAACTCCGCCGAGTCGCCTGCCATCTGTCTGGACAGGAGCCAGGCGAAATACTGCGTCTGGTAGCGGGTGTAGGGGCTGGACAAGATGATTCACTCAGGTGATGGCGGGGATGATATGAGTGTGAACTGCTGATGTCTGTGCGCAACGTCGGCCAGCTGATGACCAGCCGGCCCTCTTGTACACGGCCCCGGCGGCCCGACCAGGGAAAGCCCGGAAGGCAATGCGGACGGCGTTCCGTCCGACCCGCGGAAGCGGCGGATGGCGTCTGGCGCGGCGCCGTTTGCCGATACGATGCTCTTCCACCTCCGCTCCGGCCCGCGACCATGCCCGACCTGCCCCAGCCGCCCCAGCAGTCCGCGCTGGAGACCAAATCCTTCCTGCTGCTCGTGGCGGGCGTCACGCTGGCCTTCGGCTGGATCCTGCTGCCGTTCTACGGCGCGGTGTTCTGGGGGGCGGTGCTGGCCATCGTGTTCGCGCCGCTGTACCGGCGCATCCTGGCGCGCGTCGGCGCGCGGCCCACGCTGGCGGCGCTGGCCACGCTGGTCCTGATCGTGCTGCTGGTGATCCTGCCGCTGGCCATGATCGCCAGCTCGCTGGTGCAGGAGATCTCCGCGCTCTACGCGCGCGTGCGCGACGGCCAGCTCGATTTCACGACCTATGCGCACCAGATCTACGCGGCGATGCCCGAATGGCTGACGCAGCTGATGCAGCGCTCCGGCCTGGACAGCTTCACCGGCGTGCAGCAGCGCGTGGTCGAGGCGCTGCAGCAGGGCGGCCAGCGCATCGCGCAGCGTGTGCTGGACATCGGGCAGAACACCTTCGACTTCGTGGTCAGCTTCTTCATCATGCTGTACCTGCTGTTCTTCCTGCTGCGCGACGGTGCGCGGCTGTCGCGCCGCATGCGCGAGGCGATCCCGCTGAACGCGGTCTACCTGCGCAGCCTGTCCAGCAAGTTCACGACCGTGATCCGCGCCACGGTCAAGGGCAACATCGCCGTGGCGGCGGTGCAGGGCGCGCTCGGCGGCCTGGCGTTCTGGGCGCTGGGCGTGCATGCGCCGGTGCTGTGGGGCGTGCTGATGGCCTTCCTGTCGCTGCTGCCGGCCGTGGGCGCCGGCCTGGTCTGGGGGCCGGTGGCGATCTACCTGCTGGCCACCGGCGCGGTGGCCAAGGGCGTGGGCCTGGCCGCCTACGGCGTGCTGGTGATCGGGCTGGTGGACAACGTGCTGCGCCCGGTCCTGGTCGGCAAGGACACCAAGATGCCCGACTACGTGGTGCTGATCAGCACGCTGGGCGGCATGGCGCTGTTCGGGCTCAACGGCTTCGTGATCGGGCCGCTGGTGGCGGCGATGTTCATCGCGGTCTGGGACATCTTCGCG
This sequence comes from Pseudorhodoferax sp., assembly GCF_047601025.1. NCBI lineage: Bacteria > Pseudomonadati > Pseudomonadota > Betaproteobacteria > Burkholderiales > Comamonadaceae > Pseudorhodoferax > Pseudorhodoferax sp. The sequence continues at coordinate 1,633,266 of NZ_JASGJZ010000001.1, read as the reverse complement.
ACCGAGCAGGCCCAGGCCAATGCGCTGGCCGAGGCGACGGCGGCGCCGCGCGCCGAGCTCCCGCCCTCCGACGCGCCCTGAGGTCGGCATGCCTGCCGCGCCCGCCCCGCTGCCGCCGGTCGATCCGGCGCGCTGCCCGCTGTGCGGCGCACTCAACACCTGCGCGATGGCGGCCGGCGCGCCGGCCGCCCGCGCGGCCGACTGCTGGTGCATGCGCACGCCGGTCGCCCCGGCGGCGCTGGCGCGGCTGCCGGCCGAGCGGCGGGGCCTGGCCTGCCTGTGCCCGCGCTGCGCGCAAGGCTAATATCCGCGGCTGCCCTCAACCGAACGGAGAAACCCCATGCCCACCTACCACGTCGAGATGATGGAAGGCCGCACGCTGGAGCAAAAGAAGAAGCTCGTGGCGGAGATCACGCGCGTGTCGGTCGAAGTGCTCGGCGGCTCGCCCGAGTCCGTCGACGTGATCATCACCGACATCCAGCGCGAGAACTGGGCCACCGGCGGCCAGCTGTGGTCCGAGAAGAAGTGAACGCCCCCGCACGGACCGTCCCGCCTTGAGCCACCCCGCCACCCTGTCCGAGCTGCAGGCCCGCTACGGGCCGCGCTACCGCTGGCTGCTGCTGCTGTCGGTCATGGTCGGCACCATGGCTTCCATCATGTCCTCGACCATCGTCAACGTGGCCGTGCCGGACATGAGCCGCCACTTCTTGCTCACGCCCTCGCGCGCGACCTGGGTCAGCTCGGGCTTCATGGTGGCGATGACCAGCTCGATGCTGGCCACGCCCTGGCTGCTGGCGCGCTTCGGCTACCGGCGCACCTGCAACGGCGCGGTGCTGCTGCTGATGGTCGGCGGCGTGGCGGGCGGGCTGGCGGCCCACTACCCGCTGGTGCTGGCCGCGCGCGTGGCCGAGGGGCTGGCCGCCGGCGTGCTGCAGCCGATCCCGGCCATCATCATCCTGCGCGCGTTCGAGCCGAGCGAGCAGGGCCGCGCCAGCGGCATCTTCGGCATGGGCGCGGTGCTGGCGCCGGCCGCCGGGCCCAGCGTCGGCGGCCTGCTGGTGGACGCGTTCGGCTGGCGCTCGATCTTCTTCATGGTGGTGCCGTTCTGCCTGGCCTCGCTGTACCTGGCGCGGCGCTTCGTGCCGGCCACGGCGCCCGGCGGCGTCGCGGCCGACCGCAGCGTGCCGCTGGACTGGGGCGGCCTGGTGCTGGGCACGGCCGGCACGCTGTGCCTGCTCAACGGCATGGTGCAGCTGCATGGGGGCGCCGCCTCGGAGGCGGCGGCGCTGCTGGCGGGCGCGGTGCTGGCGTTCGGCGCCTTCCTGCTGTGGCAGCGCTGGCTGGCCGCGCGCGGCGGCGCGCCGCTGCTGCAGCTGGCCCTGTTCCGCTACCGGCAGTACGCCATGGGCAGCCTGGTGTCGTTCATCTACGGCACGGCGCTGTTCGGCTCGACCTACCTGCTGCCGGTCTACATGCAGGCCGGCCTGCACCTGTCGGCCGCCTACGTCGGCACGATCCTGATGCCGGCCGGCCTGGTGCTGGCCGGCGTGATGGCCGGGGTCGGCCGGCTGGCGGACCGGCAGCCGGCCGCGCGGCTGGTCACCATCGGCCTGCTGCTGTTGACGGCCTCGTTCGCGCTGATGGTCACGATCGGCCAAGGCACCTCGATCTGGTGGCTGGTGGCGCTGGCCGTGCTCGGCCGCATCGGGCTGGGCTTCATCCTGCCGTCGCTGAACCTGGGCGCGATGCGCGGGCTGGACCAGAGCCTGGTCACGCAGGGCGTGTCGGCCATCAACTTCCTGCGCATGCTGGGCGGGGCGGCCGGCATCAGCCTGTGCGGCATCGTGCTCGAATGGCGGCTGGCCGTGCACGGCGAGGGCCTGGCCGCCTACGACGAGACCTTCCTGATGCTGGCCGGCCTGTGCGCGCTGGCGATGGTCGCCGCCCGGCAGCTGCGGCCCGCGCCGGCCCGGGAGAACTGAGCATGTGCCAGCTGCTGGGCATGAACTGCAATACGCCGACCGACGTCGTGTTCAGCTTCACCGGCTTCGCCGAGCGCGGCGGTCGCACCGACCACCACGGCGACGGCTGGGGCATCGCCTTCTTCGAGGGCCGGGGGCTGCGGCATTTCGTGGACCACCAGGGCGCCTGCGCGTCGCCGGTGGCCGAGCTGATCCGCCGCTACCCGATCAAGAGCTGCAACGTGATCTCGCACATCCGCAAGGCCACGCAGGGCGCGGTGGCGCTGGAGAACTGCCATCCCTTCGTGCGCGAGCTGTGGGGCCGCTACTGGGTGTTCGCGCACAACGGCGACCTGAAGGACTTCCACCCGCGGCTGCACGCGGCGTTCCGCCCGGTCGGCAGCACCGACAGCGAGCGCGCCTTCTGCTGGCTGATGCAGGAACTGGCCAAGTCCCACGCCGGCGTGCCCACCGTGGCCGAGCTCACGCTGACGCTGCGCGAGCTGGCGCCGCGCATCGCGCGCCACGGCACCTTCAACTTCCTGCTGTCCAACGGCCAGGCGCTGTGGGCCCATGCCTCCACGCTGCTGCACTACATCGAGCGGCGCCACCCGTTCGCGCACGCGCAGCTGGCCGACGAGGACCTGAGCGTGGACTTCTCCAGCCTGACCACGCCGGACGACCGCGTGGCCGTGGTCGTGACCACGCCGCTGACCACCAACGAGGCCTGGACCGCGTTCGCGCCCGGCGAGCTGAAGGTCTTCGTGGACGGCGCCGCGCAGGCGTAGCCGCTCAGCGCACGCGGCCGACCATGCGCTGCGCGACCCCGTCGCGCCACCACCAGCGGTGCAGCGCGACCATCGCCACGTGGCCGGCCACCAGCGCCAGCAGCGCCCAGGCCAGCGGGCCGTGCAGGACGCCGGGCGCCGTCAGCGCCTCGTTCTTCGGCCCGGCGGCGAACACCGGCACGGTGTTGAACCAGACCAGCGCGCGGCCCGAGCCGTAGGCCCGCACCAGCGCGATCAGCGGCACCACCACCATCAGCAGGTACAGCGCGCCGTGGCCCAGCGCGGCCGCCCGGCCCAGCCAGCCGGCGCCGTGCGGCGGGCGGTGCCGGCGGTTCAGCAGCGCCCACAGGCCGCGCAGCAGCACCAGCACGAGCAGCAGCAGGCCGACGCTGGAATGCGTGCCGACGAAGAACGAGACCAGCGGCGTGCGCCCCAGCGCCAGCCGCAGTCCCATGCCGGTGAACTGCCAGGCGAACAGCAGCGCCATGCCCCAGTGCAGCCAGCGGCTGATGCGGCCGTAGCGGCCCGGGGTGTCGAGCCAGACCGAAGCGGACGGAGTGTGCATGCGCCGGCACTGTACGCAGCACCGGTAAAGGCTTGCCGGAGGCGGGGATTCGCGCCTCAGCTGCCGGTCGACGCGTAGTGCCGCACGCCCTGGCGCCAGCCGAGGAACGACAGCCCCAGGAACGCGAAGCCCGCCAGCGGCGATACCCAGCCCAGCCAGGGCGGCGCACCCAGCAGGTCGGGCCGGCCCAGGATGGCCAGGCCCGGGTAGTAGGCCACGCAGGCCAGCGGCACGGCGAAGGTCAGCAATCGTCGGGCCCAGCGTGCGTACAGGGCCATCGGGTACTGGCCGGCCTCCACGCCGCCGTAGGTGAACACGTTGGCGATCTCCAGGCTTTCCACGGTCCAGAACGCCAGCGTGCCCTGCAGCACCAGAATGCCCAAGAACAGCGCCACGCCGCCGGCTACGCAGGCCAGCGCGAGCGCGGCGCTGGTGGGTGTCCATGCGATCGGCGCCTGCCAACTCGCGAACGCCAGCACGGCCAGAGCCTGCAGCAGCCGGCCGGCGCGGCTCAGCCGCACCTCGTGCGCCATCAGTTGCAGCGCGAGCGGGCGCGGCCGCAGCAGCAGCCGGTCGAAGGCGCCGGTGCGCAGGAACTCGGTGCCCAGGACGTCGAAGCCGCGCCCCAGCGCATCGGCCAGCGCGAACATCGCGTGCACCAGCCCGTAGAACAGCGCGACCTCGCCCAGACGCCAGCCCTGCACCGTGCCGAAGCGGTCGAACAGTGCCCAGATGCCGACCACTTCGATACCCGTGGACAGGAACTGCGACAGCGTCAGCAGCAGCGCCGAAGCCGGATAGCGCAGCTGGCCGCGCAGCGAGGCGGCGGCCAGGCGGACGAACAGGCGCAGGTGCGTCATGTCTATCCGCCCTGTATTTCCAGCCGCGCCATCACGCGTGCCATGCATGCGCGGCCGAGCGCTACCAGCGCAGCGACCCAGAATGCCTGCAGCGCCAGCAGCCCGGCCGCCTGCAAGCCCGGCGCCCGCCCCATGTACAGCCGCATCGGAATGTCCAGCAGGCCGGCCAGCGGTTGCAGCAGCAGCGCCGCCTGCCAGCCCTCAGGCAGCAGCGCCAGCGGCAGCAGGTTGCCCGACAGCAGGACCGCCAGCGGCGTGGCGAAGGCGTTGATGCCGCGCGCATCCAGCGTGGCCGCCGCCGCGACGTTCAGCAGCATCACCAGCGCCGTGGACAGCAGCAGTGCCAGCCCAGCCGAGAGTGCGAAGCCGGCCGCCGCGGCCGCCCCGGCTGGCGGCTGCCAGGACCATGCGGCGAAGCCGACCAGCGGCAGCAGTACGGCAGCGAATGCGGCCATTAGCGCCACCCGCGGCAGCACGCGCGCGGCGATCCAGCCGGCGCTGCGCGCGAACCATAGCGTGTAGGCATCGACCGGCCGCAGCCGGTCGTAGGCCACGGCGCCGGTGCGCACGGCCAGAGCCACCTCCGGGTCGCCGCTCCAGGGCAGCAGCGCCAGCAGGCCCTGCGCGGCCCAGGTGTAGGTGATGGCCTGGGCCAGCGTCATGGCGGGCGCGCGGTTCGCGGCTTGGCCGAAGAAGGCCGCCAGCACCATGACCTTGATGCCGCCCCACCAGCATTGCGTGCCGAAGCCCGCCAGCGCGGCGGTGCGGTACTGCAGTACCTGCAGGAAGCGCGAGACGAAGAGGGCGCGGCAGGCCGGTGTCATCCTTCAGCTGCCCCGTGCAGCGCGTAGAAGCGCGTGATGACCTCCTCGATCGCCAGGCCTTCGAGCCGGATGTCCTCCACCGCGTGCGTGGCGGCGATGCGCGCGATCAGCACCGGCGCCGCCACCTGCGCCGGGTCGAAGCCCAGCACCAGCGTGCGGGCCTCGCGCGCGATCTCGCGCACGCCGGGCAGGGCCGGCGTGGCTGGTGGCGCGCCGGCGAAATCGACGACCAGCCGGCGTTCGGCCATGACCTGTGCACGCAGCGCCGCCACCGGGCTGTCGGCCAGGACACGGCCGTGGCCGATCACGATCACGCGCCCGGCCAGTGCCTCGATGTCGTGCATGTCGTGCGTGGTCAGCAGCACCGTGGTGCCGCGCTCGCGGTTCATGCGGCGCACGAAGTCCCGCACCGCGAGCTTGGAGGGCGCGTCCAGGCCGATCGTCGGCTCGTCCAGGAACAGCAGGTCCGGCGCGTGCAGCAGCGCGGCCGCGATCTCCGCGCGCATGCGCTGGCCCAGGGAGAGCTGGCGCACCGGCTGCGCCAGCACGCGCTCGAGCTGCAACAGCGCGACCAGTTCGTCGCGCGCCGCGCGGTAGCGCTGCGACGGCACGCGGTAGATGTCGCGCAGCAGGTCGAAGCCCTCGCCCACCGGCAGATCCCACCACAGCTGGGTGCGCTGGCCGAACACCACGCCGACGCGGCTCACGTGCCGCTGCCGATCAGCGAACGGGTCGCGCCCGTCCACCACCACGCGGCCGCCGTCGGGTCGCAGGATGCCGGCCAGGATCTTGACTGTGGTGGACTTGCCGGCGCCGTTCGGGCCGATGAAGCCCAGCAGTTCGCCGCGCTGCAGTTGGAACGACACGCCGTCCAGCGCCCGCACTTGGCGCTGGCGCCGCCGCCACAGGCCGCGCAGCGCACCCAGTAGGCCCGGTGCGCGCTCGGCGATGCGGTAGGTCTTGCACAGCTGCTCGACGACGATCTGCGGCATGCGAGGGCGTGTTCCGGCCGGAAAAGGGCGCGGATTCTACGGCCCGGCCAGCCGGACCATCGGCGCCCGCCTGCGTAGCGGCGCGATGGCACGATGCATGCTCGTGGTGGGGTGGGCCGATTCCGCGCCCGCCATCCCCGAGGACCCGTTTCCATGGACATTCGACGCAGACGTTCTTGCCTGGCCGGTGCGCTCGGCATCGCGGCCCTGGCCGCGCCTGCCTGGGCGCAGGACCGCTATCCCGACCGGCCGATCAAGCTGCTCGTGGCGCTGCCGGCCGGCGGCAGCGTGGACATGATCGCGCGCCTGGTCGGCCAGAAGCTGGCCGCCACGCTGGGCCAGCCCTTCGTCGTGGACAACAAGGCCGGCGCGTCCGGCCGCATCGGCCTGCCGCTGGTGGCCAAGGCCGCGCCGGACGGCTACACGCTGATGGCCTCGCCAGCCTCGTTCCTGACCACCAACAAGAGCATCTTCAAGGAGCTGCCCTACGACCCGCAGGCCGACTTCGCGCCGATCACCAAGCTCGTGAACCAGCCCATGGTGCTGGCGGCGCGCGACCGGCAGAAGTTTCCCGACGTGGCGGCCGTGCTGGCCGCCGCCCGGGCCCGGCCGGAGGGCCTGACCTACGCCTCCTCGGGCGACGGCAGCCCGCAGCACCTGGCCGCGCTGATGTTCCAGACGCGCACCAAGGCGCGCATGCTGCACGTGCCCTACAAGGGCGGCGCGCTGGCGATCAACGACCTGCTGGGCGGCAACGTGGACCTGATGTTCTCGCCCATGCCCGAGGTGCTGCCGCACATCCGCTCGGGCAAGCTGGCCGGGCTGGCGGTGATGGGCGAGCAGCGCTCGCCGCTGCTGGCCGAGGTGCCGACCATGCGCGAGGCCGGGTTCGACGGGCTGGCGATGTCGGCCTGGATCGGCCTGCTGGCGCCGGCGGGCACGCCGCGCGCGCTGGTCGACCGGCTGAACCGCGAGGTCCACGCCATCCTGGCCGCCGGCGAGGTGCAGGCCCAGCTGCGCGACGCCGGCATGGACCCGGCGCCCTCCACGCCCGAGCAGCTGCAGCAGACCATCGCGCAGGAGCTGCGGCTGCACGCCGAGCTGGTCAAGGCGGCGGGCCTGGTGCCGCAGTGATCAGTCGGCGGCGAAGCCCGTCGCCTTGACGATGCGCGCCCAGCGCGCGGACTCTGCGGTGATCTTCGCGAGGAAGGCGTCGCCGCAGATGCCGGGCGAGGGCACGAGGCCGGAGGCGGCCATGCGCTGGCGGAATTCCGGCGAGGCCACGATCTTCTGGTGCACCTCGGTCAGCCGCTGCACCACGGGCGCCGGCAGGCCCTTGGGGCCGGACAGGCCGAACCACACCGTGGTCTGCAGCTGCGGCAGGCCGACTTCGGCCACGGTCGGCACGTCCGGCAGTTCGGCGCTGCGCTGGCCGGCCGTGCTGGCATAGGCGCGCAGCTTGCCGGCGCGGATGTGCGGCGCGGCCGTGGCCGTCTGCACGAAGCCCAGCGGCGCGACGCCGCCCAGCATGTCGGTGATCTGCGTGGGGCTGCTGCGGTAGGCCACGTGCGTCATCTCCACGTTCAGGGCCTCGCCGAGCTGGTGGCCGAGGAAGTGCGCCGGCGAGCCCGGCGCGAACGACGAGTAGGTCGGCGGCGTCTGCTGCGCCTGGATCCACTGCGCCAGCTCCTTGAAGTCCCGGGCTGGCACGCCGGGGTAGGAGGCCAGCACCAGGCCGGCCTCCACGCCCTGGCAGATGTGGGTGAAGTCGCCGGGCTGGTAGCGCGCCTTGGGGTTGGCGCTGGGGGTGATCGTCACCGCGCCGGCCGTGCCGATGACCAGCGTGTAGCCGTCGGCCGGCGTGCGCGCCATCGACTGCATGGCCACCATGCCGCCCACGGCCGGCGAGTTCTCGACGATCACGGCCTGGCCCAGCTCCTTGGCCATCAGGTCGGCCAGCGCGCGGGCGTAGGCGTCCGGCGGACCGCCGGGCGTGGACGGCGAGATCAGCTTGAGGGTCTTGTCGGGCCAGGCCTGGGCGCCGAGCGCGGCGCAGGCGCCGAGGGCGAACAGCGCGGCGGCGCGCAGGGCGGCGGTGCGGGTCTTCATGCGGATGTCTCCTTGCAAGTGGTCGAAAAAGGGCCCCACGCATCCCCTGCGATGCGAGGGCTGCTGGGCGTGGCGTCGCGAGACGCGGCGTCCCTTCGGCTGCTCCGGGCCTGCGCAGGCAGGCTGCGGCGCCGCAGGCCCAGGCCCCTGGGGGCGCTGGTTCGCCTGGGGGGCGACGCGGCCGTGGAAAAGGTCAGCGCTGCGGCATGTCCTGGGTCGAGTAGCCCAGGCTCACGCTGGCGTCCTCGGGGATCGCGGGCACCGTGGCGTCCCAGGCCAGCCAGTCGGCGCGCAGCGCGGCGAAGGTCTCGGGGTGCCGGTGCGCGAGGTTGGCGCGCTCGCGCGCGTCCTGCGCCACGTTGAACAGGTACTCGTGCGCATCGACCTTCAGGTATTTCCAGTCGCCCTTGCGCACGGCGCGCTGGCCGCGGTGGTTCATGCGCCAGTACAGCGGACGCTCGAAGCGGTGCGCCGGATCGCGCAGCACCGCGGCCAGCGAGACGCCGTCCAGCGGGTAGTCCGGGTGCGGCCGGCCGCCGCCGATCTCCAGCAGCGTGGCCGACCAGTCCATGCTCATGCAGTGCTGGGCCGTGGTCGTGCCGGCCGGGATGCCGGCCGGCCAGTGCGCGATCCAGGGCACGCGGATACCGCCTTCGGTCAGGTCCATCTTGCCGCCGACCAGCGGCCAGTTGTCCGAGAAGCGCTCGCCGCCGTTGTCGCTGGTGAACACGATCAGCGTGTTCTCCAGCAGGCCTTCGTCGCGCAGCGCCTGCACGAGCTGGCCGATGCCCTCGTCCATGTGGTGGATCATGCGGCGGTAGGTCTCCACGTTGCCGCCGTCCAGGTGGAACAGGTTGTGCGCGACCTGCTCGGCCAGGTGCGCGTCGTCGCGCGTCTCCCAGGGCCAGTGCGGCGCCGTGTAGTGCAGGCTCAGGAAGAAGGGCTGGCCGCCGCGCACCGCGCCCGCCTGGCCGCGCACGTAGTCCACCGCGCGCCGGGACAGCAGGTCCGTCAGGTAGCCCACGTCGTGGCGCTCGTTCTCGCCCTCGAACAGGTCGTGGTCGCCCTTGCTGGAGCGGTGGCTGAAGTAGTCCACGCCGCCAGCCATGATGCCGTAGAAGCGCTCGTAGCCCGAGCGCAGCGGGCCGCAGGCCGGCGGGTAGCCCAGGTGCCACTTGCCGACCAGCGCGGTCGCGTAGCCGGCCTCGCGCAGCAGCGCCGGCAGCGTCGGGATCTCCGGCGGCAGGCCCAGCTTCGGGTTGCCCTTGCTGCGGCTGTTGATCGGCTCCTCCATGCCGCCGCGCAGCCGGTACTGGTAGCGCATGGTCATCAGCGCGAAGCGCGTGGGCGAGCACACCGGCGAGTTGCTGTAGCCCTCGGTGAAGCGCAGGCCGTTTGCGGCCAGCGCGTCGATGTGCGGCGAGACCGCGCCGAAGCCGGCCGGCCGGCCGCCGTAGCAGCCCAGGTCGGCGAAGCCCAGGTCGTCGGCAACGATGAAGATGATGTTGGGGCGCATGCAGGGGTTTCCTCGTTCGGACGCACAGCTTAGGGCTTGCCGATGCATCCGTAAAATTGAAAACTGGTTGCTAACCATAAGTATTTCTATGGACCCTCGGCACCTGGTGCAACTGGCCACCATTCTGGAAAAGGGCTCCATCACGCAGGCCAGCCGGCACCTGCACCTGACACAGCCCACGCTCACGCACAACATGCAGACGCTGGAGATGCAGGCCGGCGGCCAATTGTTCGAGCGCAGCCGCTATGGCGTGCGCAGCACGCCGCTCGGCGAGATGCTGGCGCGCGAGGGCCGCGCCATCGCGCGGCGGCTCAAGGATGCGGCCGAGGTCACGGCGCGCCACCGCCACGGCATACGCCGGCAACTGCGCATCGGCACCGGCCCGCTGGTCGGCGCGGCGCTGCTGGGCGACCTGGTGCAGGCGGCGCTGCAGCGCTTTCCGGACCTGGCGCTGGCGGTGCAGAGCGACCGCCCGCACCTGCTGGTGGAGCAACTGATCGACGGGCGGCACGACCTCGTGATCGCGCCCTCGTGGCTGGAGCGCCCGCCGGCCGGCATCGCGCGCCGGCTGCTGGTGCCCGACGTGCTGGGGGTGTTCTGCGGCGCGGCGCATCCGATGGCTGCGGCCGGCGCGCTGCGGGCCGACGCCGGCGACGCCGTCGGCGCGCCGCGCTGGATCAGCCTCGGTTCGGCCTCGCCGTTCGACCAGGACGTGCGCGAGATGCTGCGCGCCGCGCGAGTGGAGCGCACGCACGTGGATCTCACGGTGATGGGCGAGGCCTTCATGCTGCTGGACACGCTGGCCCAGGGTCGGCACCTGGCGGTGCTGTCGTGCTTCGCGCTGCGGCGGCTGGCGCCGCGCTTCGGCCTGGTCGAGCTGGCGCTGCCGGCGCCCGGCAAGCCACGGCCGATCTACCTGTGGGGCCGCGCCGATGCGCTGGAGGACGCGGCGATGGCCGACCTGGCGGCGCTGGTGCAGCAGGTGGCGGCGCGCCAGGCCGAGGCGGTCCTCGGCGCGACCCTCAGGCCCCCAGCGCCGCCTCCAGCGCGTCCACGAACATCGCCGGCACGTCGAAGCCGCTCTGCTCGGTGATTTCCTGGAAGCAGGTCGGGCTGGTCACGTTGACCTCGGTCAGGCAGTCGCCGATCACGTCCAGCCCCACCAGCAGCAGGCCGCGCGCGGCCAGCTGCGGGCCCAGCGCCTCGGCGATCTCGCGGTCGCGCGCGGACAGCGGCTGCGCCACGCCCTTGCCGCCGGCCGCCAGGTTGCCGCGCACCTCGCTGCCCTGCGGGATGCGCGCCAGCGCATACGGCACGGGGCGGCCGGCGATCACCAGGATGCGCTTGTCGCCCTGGGCGATCTCGGGCACGAAGCGCTGCACCATGATGGTCTCGGCGCCGTCCTTGTTCAGCGTCTCGACGATGGAGCCCAGGTTCAGCCCGTCGGCCTTCACGCGGAAGATGCCCATGCCGCCCATGCCGTCCAGCGGCTTGAGGATGATGTCCCGGTGCTCGGCGTGGAAGGCGCGCACCGCGGCCGCGTCGCGCGTGACCAGCGTGGGGCTGGTGAACTGCGCGAACTCCATGATGGCCAGCTTCTCCGGGTGGTCGCGCAGCGCGGCCGGCTGGTTGAAGACCTTCGCGCCCTCGCGCTCGGCCTGCTGCAGCAGGTGCGTGGCGTAGAGGAATTCGCTGTCGAACGGCGGGTCCTTGCGCATCAGCACGGCGTCGAACTCGGCCAGCGCGCGCAGGCCCGTGGTCTCCACGCGGAACCAGTCCTGCGCATCGCCGGTCAGCGTGATCTCCCGCACCTGCGCCTGCACCCGCCCGCCGCTGCGCCAGAGCAGGTGGCGCGGCTCGCAGGCGGCGAGGCGGTGGCCGCGCCGCCGGGCCTCGCGCATCATCGAGAACGTGGTGTCCTTGTAGGTCTTGAAGTCTTCCAGGGGATCGGCGACGAAGAGGAGGTTCATGCGGTGCTCTTGCGGGAGGAGCCGTACTGTTGCACAAACAGCGCCGCGGCGCCGGCCACCACGCCCCAGAAGGCCGAGCCGATGCCGGCGATGGCCACGCCGGAGAGCGTGACCAGGAAGGTGATCAGCGCCGGCTCGCGGTGCCGCTCGTCGGCCAGCGCCGTGGCCAGGCCGGAGCCGATCGTGCCCAGCAGCGCCAGCCCGGCGATGGCGGCCACCAGTTCGCGCGGGAACGCCGTCAGCAGCCCCGTGACCGTGGCGCCGAAGACGCCGATCAGCACGTACAGCAGGCCGCAGCACACGGCCGCGGTGTAGCGCTTGTCCGGGTCCTCGTGCGCCTCGCGGCCCATGCAGATCGCGGCCGTGATGGCCGACAGGTTCAGCGCGAAGGCGCCGAACGGCGCCAGCACCAGCGTCGCCAGCCCGGTGATCGACAGCAGCCGCGAGATCGGCATGCGCCCGTAGCCGGCCGCGCGGATCGCCGCCACGCCGGGCAGGTTCTGCGAGGCCATGGTCACCACGAACAGCGGCACCGCCAGGTTCACGGCCGCCTGCCAGCTGAACGCGGGCGCCGTGAACTGCGGCACCGCCAGCGCCAGGCGCACCGACGACCAGGCCAGCTGGCCGCGCAGCGCGCAGTACGCGACCGCGGCCAGCAGCGTCAGCGGCACCGCGTAGCGCGGCACGCGGCGCCGGCCCAGCAGGTACACGGCGAGCATCAGCAGCACCAGGCCCGGCGCGGTCTTCGCCGCGGCGAAGGCGTCGAGCCCAAAGCGTGCCAGCACGCCGGCCAGCAGCGCCGAGGCGATGGCCATCGGGATGCGGTTCATCACCCGCTCGAACCAGCCGGTCGCGCCCGCCAGCCAGATCGCCAGCGCGCTGAGCAGGAAGGCGCCCACGGCCTGGTCCATGCCGTAGCCCGCGCCGGCCACGGCCAGCACGGCCGCGCCCGGCGTGCTCCAGGCCACCATCACCGGCATGCGCCACAGCAGCGAGAGGATCGCCGTGCACAGCCCCATGCCCAGGCCCAGTGCCCACATCCACGAACTGGTCTGCGCCGGCGTGGCGCCGAAGGCCTGCGCGGCCTGGAACACGATGGCCACCGAGCTGGTGAAGCCGACCAGCACCGCCACGAAGCCCGCCGTGAAGGCCGGCAGGCTCACATCCTTGAAGAAACCCATGGCGCGCGATTGTGCCGAGGCGGGCCGGCGCGTGCCGGGCGGCGGACGCGGTCTAATTGTGGGCATGAATCCGCACGCCACCGACCGCCCGCCCCTGCCCGACCACCTGTCCGTCGACCCGCGCAGCCCGCACCACGTCGCCGCCGTGTTCCAGCACGACGTGGGCATCCGCTTCAATGGCCAGGAGCGCTTCGACGTCGAGGAATATTGCCTGTCCGAAGGCTGGATCAAGGTCGCCGCGGGCAAGACCCTGGACCGTCGCGGCAAGCCGCTGCTGATCAAGCTCAAGGGCCGGGTCGAGGCGTTCTACCGGGAGGCTTGAGCCGCGACTGTTGCTGTCGCAGCAACAATGCGTTGCTGTACCAGGGGTTGGTCTACGGGTTTTCCCTGATTACAGTTCATCCCATCGATGAGCCGCACGCAACGAGGTTCATCGAAGCGGTCCTCCGGGATGTCCCGGCCGACCGGATCGATCTACCGATTGCAAGGATGAACACCATGAACACCAAGTTTTTTGCCTCCGCCCTGATCGCCGCCGCTGGTTTCGCCGCCGCTCCCAGCTTCGCGGCCGACAACATTGCCGCCTTCGGTGGCGAGGTCGGCGTCCCGGTGGAAGTTTCCCCCAGCGTCAGCGGCCTGAGCCGCGAGGCCGTGCGTAACGAATACCTGCAGGCCCGCCGCGACGGCACGCTGCAGCAGATCGCCGAAGGCGGCGACAGCAACAGCAACAGCAACAGCGCCGTGGCCACCGCCAAGAGCACGCTGACCCGCGAGGCCGTGCGCGCCGAAGCCGTCTACGCCGTGCACCACGGCGGGCTGACCGTCGGCGAAGTCTGATCCGTCGAAGCCTGAGCCAGGCAAGGGCCCGCGTCGCAGGACGCGGGCCTTTTTTCGTGCAGGCGGCGCCTGCTCAGATCTCCACCTTCGACCCCAGCTCCACGACCGCGTTGCTCGGCAGCTTCAGGAAGTCCGCCGCAGCGCTGGCGTTCAGGTGCATCTGCGCGAACAGCTTCTCGCGCCACGGCGCCATGCCGCTGCCGATCGTGGGCGCCACCACGTCGCGCGAGAGGAAGTAGCTGGTCGTCATGCTCTCCATCTCGCAGCCGCGCCCGCGCATCTGCTGCAGCGCGCGCGGCAGGTCGGGGTCGTTCTTGAAGCCGTAGTGCAGCACCACCTGCCAGCAGTCGTGGCCCAGCGCGTCGATCTGCAGGCGCTTGTCCATGCCGATCCAGGGTACCTCGTGGCTGCGCACGGTCACGAAGACGTTGCGCTCGTGCAGCACCTTGTTGTGCTTGAGGTTGTGCAGCAGCGCGTTCGGCACGCTGCCGGGCTCGGCCGTCAGGAACACGGCCGTGCCGTCCACCCGCGCCGGCGGGCTCACGAACACGGCGGCCAGGAAGCTCTTCAGGTCGATCGCGTCGGCGCGCAGCGCCTGGTTCAGGAGCCGCCGGCCCTCGTGCCAGGTGGTCATCAGCATGAACACCAGGCTGCCGATCAGCAGCGGGAACCAGCCGCCGTCGAACAGCTTCATGAGGTTGGAGGCCCAGAACGCGAAATCGACCAGGAAGAAGAAGCCCGTGGCTAGCACGCACAGCCACAGCGGGTACTTCCAGCCGTAGCGGATCACGAAGAAGGTCAGCACGGTCGTGATCAGCATGTCGGTGCACACCGCGATGCCGTAGGCCGCCGCCAGGTTGCTGGACGACTTGAACATGCCCACGGCCAGCGCGATGGCCAGGAACAGGCCCCAGTTCACGAACGGGATGTAGATCTGCCCGGCGGCCTTGGCGCTGGTGTGCTGCACCTGCAGCCGCGGCAGGTAGCCGAGCTGGATCACCTGCTTGGTGACCGAGAACGCGCCGGTGATCAGTGCCTGCGAGGCGATCACGGTCGCCGCGGTGGCCATGCCGACCAGCGGCAGCAGCACCCAGTCCGGCGCCATCATGAAGAACGGGTTCTTCACGGCTTCGGGGTCCTTCAGCAGCAGCGCGCCCTGGCCGAAGTAGTTCAGCGTCAGCGCCGGCATCACCACCGCGAACCAGGCCAGCCGGATCGGCCGCTTGCCGAAGTGGCCGAGGTCGGCGTACAGCGCCTCGGCGCCGGTCACGGCCAGCACCACGGCGCCCAGGATGACGAAGCTGGTGCCGGGGTTGCGCCACATGAACGACAGCGCATGGTGCGGGCTCAGCGCGTGGAGGATCACCGGGTGGTGCCAGATGTGCGAGACACCCAGCAGCGCGATCGCCACGAACCACAGCAGCGTGACCGGGCCGAAGAAGCGGCCGATGCCGGCCGTGCCGCGCTTTTGCACCGCGAACAGCACGAACAGGATCACCAGCGTCAGCGGCATCACGGCCTTGCGGAAGGCCGGCGACACGACCTCCAGGCCTTCCACCGCCGACAGCACCGAGATCGCCGGCGTGATCACGCCGTCGCCGTAGAACAGGCAGGTGCCGAAGATGCCGACCAGCAGCAGCCATTGGCGTAGCCGCGGCCGGTCCTTCACCGACTGCGAGGCCAGCGCCAGCATGGCCACCAGGCCGCCCTCGCCGGCGTTGTCGGCGCGCAGCACCAGCACCACGTACTTCAGCGAGACGATGACGGTCAGCGTCCAGAACAGGATGGACAGCACGCCGTAGACGTTGGCCACCGTGAACGGCACGTGTCCGGCGCCGAAGATTTCCTTGACCGCGTACAGCACGCTGGTGCCGATGTCGCCGTAGACGACGCCGATGGCCCCCAGCGTGAGCGTGGCGAGCGGGGTGTTGGATTTCTGCAAGGACAGGCGGCCCGGCGCAGGCGCCGGCGCTGGAATCGCGGGAAGGCTATTGTGCGCCCGGGGCCGTGGCCGGTACCGGCCGGGGCGGGCGGCTAGTAGACCTCGGCCTCGGGGTCGGTCGCCTCCAGCTCGTAGCTGGCCGCCACCAGCGCCAGCCGGGCGATCACGCCGTACATGTAGAAGCGGTTGGGCGCGCTGGCGCCGGGCTTCATGCCGTGCTGCGGCAGGTGCGTGCTCTCGGCGAAGGCCAGCGGCACGAAGCGCGAGCCGGGCGCGTTCAGGTTCTCGTCCACGCCGCGGTCGGCATGGATGCGGTAGAAGCCGCCGACCACGTAGCGGTCCATCATGTAGACCACCGGCTCGGCCACCGCGTCGTGCATGCGCTCGGCCGTCAGCACGCCTTCCTGGATGATCACGTCGTGCACCGGCCGGCCGTCCTTGACCACGGCCATCTTGTTGCGCGAGCGCCGGTTCAGCCCCTGCAGCTCGGCCGCGTCGCGCACGGTCATGATGCCCATGCCGTAGGTGCCGTTGTCGGCCTTGACGACGACGAAGGGCTTCTCGCGGATGCCGTATTCCTTGTACTTGCGGCGGATCTTGGCCAGCAGCGCGTCCACGCCGGTCTGCAGGCAGTCCAGGCCCTGGCCTTCGGCGAAGTCGACCTCGCCGCACTTGGCGAACATCGGGTTGATCAGCCAGGGGTCGATGCCCAGCAGCTTGCCGAAGCGCTTGGAGACTTCCTCGTAGCTCTGGAAGTGCCGGCTCTTGCGCCGCACCGACCAGCCGGCGTGCAGCGGCGGCAGCAGGTACTGCTCGTGCAGGTCCTCCAGGATGCCCGGCGCGCCGGCCGACAGGTCGTTGTTCAGCAGGATGGTGCAGGGGTCGAAGTTCTTCAGCCCCAGGCGGCGCTTGCCGCGCACCACGGGTTCGAGCGTGATCTCCTCGCCGCCGGGCAGCGTGATGGTCTTGGGCGCCTTGATCTCCGGGTCCACCGAGCCGATGCGCACGTTCAGCCCGGCCATGTGGAAGATGCGCTGCAGCTGCGCCACGTTGGCCAGGTAGAAGGTGTTGCGGCTGTGGTTCTCCGGGATCAGCAGCAGGTTCTTGGCTTCCGGGCAGATCTTCTCGACCGCGGCCATGGCCGACTGCACGGCCAGCGGCAGCATGGCCGGGGTCAGGTTGTTCCAGCCGCCGGGGAACAGGTTGGTGTCCACTGGCGCCAGCTTGAAGCCGGCGTTGCGGAGGTCCACGGAACAGTAGAACGGCGGCGTGTGCTCCATCCACTCCAGCCGGAACCAGCGCTCGATGGCCGGCGTGGAATCGAGGATGCGCTGCTCCAGTTCGTTGATCGGCCCGGTCAGCGCGGTGATGAGGTGGGGAACCATGGACAGGTCGAGGGCAGGGTGGGATCGCGGGGATTCTAGGGAGATGGGGTGAAGCCGCCGCGATGCAAGCGCCGACGGCGCTCAGCGCACGAAGAACAGCGCCAGGCTGGTCGCCAGGCCGGCCATCCACACCAGGCTGCGCAGCGTGCTGCGGTCGCGGATGTACAGCGAGACGTAGACCACGCGCAGCAGCACGTAGGCCAGCGCCAGCGCGTCGATGCGCGCCTGCGCGGCGCCGAACTGGTGGGCCGCGAGCACGCCGGCGACGAACAGCGGCAGGCCCTCGTAGCCGTTGGCCTGCGCGGCCAGCGCGCGGGCGCGCCAGCCGCCCTGGCGCGTCGCCCATTCGCGCGGCGTCCGGTTGTCGGCGGGGCGGAACGCGCCGACCTTGGCGACGACGGCGGTCAGCCAGGGCAGCAGCGCGGCGGCGATCAGGCACCAGTAGGCCAGGGTCATGTGCTGGGTGGTCATGTCGGTCTCCGAGGGGGGTCAGCCGCGCGGGGCGGCGTCCTGACCGAGGCGCTCGATCGCGGCGGCCATCCAGTCCGTGCGCAGGCTGCCCGGCCCCGGCAGCGGCGCGGGCACGACCAGCCAGCGCCCGTCGCCGTGCGGCTGCAGCGCGGCGCTGCCGTCGGTCCAGAGCAGCCAGGCCAGCCAGGCCGTGGCGGCCGGCGTGACCGGCTCGGCCGTGGGCGCCTCCAGCGGCCAGACCAGCGGCGTGCGCTCGCGCACGATCAGCCGGCCCTCGTGGATCTCGGCGGCGCCGGCCAGGGCTTCGTCCAGCACCGCCAGCGGCGGGCGCGCCGTGCCCTGCTCGGCGAACCAGCGGCCCCAGGCCTGGAGCTCGGTGCCGATGGCGATGCTGCGGGCGGTCTCGGCCTGCATCAGGTCGGCATGGTCGGTGGTGCGCCAGTCGATGCGCGGGGGCCGGCAGCCGGCCTGCGCGGCCGCGCGCAGGAAGCCGTCCAGCCGCCCGGCGTGGTCGGGCCGCACGAAGCCGGCGCAGGCCACCACCATCTGCGTCACGCGCGCGGCCAGCAGCTGCTCCTGCTGCACCATCAGCTTCTCGCGCAGCAGCGCGTCGCGCTCGCGCCGCAGCGCGGCCAGCTCCAGCGCGTTCTTCAGGTCGGCGCGCAGGCTCTCCAGGTCCCAGGGCTTGGTGATGTAGCGGTAGATGTGGCCGCTGTTGATGGCTTCGATCGCCTCGCCCAGCTCGGAGTAGGCCGTGGTCAGCATGCGCACGATGTGCGGATAGTGGTCGTGCGCGTGGCGCAGCAGCTCGTTGCCGTAGGCGCCGGGCATGCGCTGGTCGGAGACCAGCACCGCGATCTCGTCGGCGTGCTGCGCCAGCACGGCCTTGCCGGCCTCCACGGAGGAAGCCGTCAGCACCGGCGCCAGCGGCGACACGAGCCGCTCGAAGTACTTCAGCGACATGGCCTCGTCGTCCACGTACAGGATCTTCGCGGTGTGGTGGTTCATGTGTCCTCGATGTTGGGGAAGGCCAGGGTCACGGTGCAGCCCTGGCCCGGTTCGGATTGGATGTCGATGTCGCCGCCCAAGGCCTGCATGACGCGCCGGCAGAACACCAGCCCCATGCCGTGGCCGCCATGGCCGGCGCGGGTGGTCACAGGTTCGTGCGTCAGGCGCGGCAGGATCTCCGGCGCGACGCCGGGGCCGTTGTCGGCGAAGCGGATCCAGGGCCGCCCGGGCTGCCCCGGCAGGCCGCGGCCGTAGGCGATGGCCAGGCGCGGCGCGGGCCGGCCGCGCAGCGCCAGCAGCGCGTTCTTGGTCAGCGTGCACAGCACGAGGTACAGCAGGTCGCGCCGGCCCGGCAGCGCGAAGTCCTGCTGCGGCTGCAGCGCCAGCCACTGCAGCTCGTCGCCGTCGAACGGGTACTCGGCCTGCAGCGCGCGCAGCAGCGCGCTGGCGTGCAGCGGCCTGTCCGGCGTGCCGGGATGGGCGTCGCGCGCGGACTGCACGAAGCTGGCGACCAGCGACTGGCAGTACAGCGCGCGCCGCTCGGCCGAATCGATGGCGGCGATGATCTCGCCGCTGCGGTGCTCGGTGAACACGGCCCGGCCGTCGTCCGCGGCCAGCGGCTGGTAGCGGTCGCGCAGCGCGCTCATGTAGCCGCGCACCGTGCCCAGCGGGGTGTTCAGCTCGTGCGCCAGGAAGCCCAGCGTCTCGCGCACGGCCATCACGCGGCCTTCGTTCAGCGCGCGCTCGCGGGCGCGCAGGCGGTGCCAGTCCAGCGCGTCGCGCAGCGTCTGCCGCGTGGCCTCCTCCTCCAGCGGCTTTTCCAGGATGCGGAACACGCGGCCCTCGTTGACGGCTGCGATCGCCATTTCCTTGTCGGCGTAGGCGGTGGACAGCACCGGCACCAGGTGGCGGTACTGGCGCTGCAGCTCGCGCAGCAGGTCCAGGCCGCTGCGGTGCGGCATGCGGTAGTCGGTGACGACCACGGCGATGTGCCCGGCGCGGCGGTGCAGCACCGCCAGGGCCTCGTCGACGCTGGCCACGGCCTCGATCTGGAACTCGTTCCCGTAGGTTCGGCAGAACCATTTGCGCGCCAGCGTCTCGTCGTCGACCAGCAGCACCGTGTTGGCGTCCAGCGGCATCCTCATGGGCGGCGCTCCTCGTTCGGGTCAGGCGTGGGCCACGCTCGGGGGCGCGGGCGCCGCGGCGCCCGTGCGCGCCGCCTCGGGGTTGTTGTCGGCCAGCGCCAGGTCGAAGCTGAACTGTGTCCAGGCGCCCTCTTCGCTCTCCACGGTCAGCAGCCCGCCGTGGCGCTGCACGATGGCATAGCAGACCGACAGGCCCAGGCCCAGGCCCTGGCCGACCTCGCGCGTGGTGAAGAACGGTTCGAACACGCGGGTCAGGTGCTCGGGCGCGATGCCGGTGCCGTTGTCGCGCACGTGCACGGCCAGCCGCCCGGCCTGGTGCTCGGCGCGCACCGTGATCCGCGGCTCCAGCGCCGGCCGGGCCTGCCGGGCCTTGCGCAGCGCCAGCGCGGCGTTGCCGAGCAGGTTGACCAGCACGCCGATCATGGCCGGCTCGTCGCCGACCACGTGCGTGTCCAGCGGCAGGTCGGTGTCCACCGCGACGCCTTTGAGCTCGAAGCCGGTCAGCCGCAGCGCGGACTGCAGTGCCTTCTCGAACAGGAACACGCGCGCCGGCGAGGCGCCGGGCTTCTGGTAGGCGAAGGTCTTCAGGTCGGTCACGATGCGCTGCACGCGCAGCATGCCGTCCTTGGCGTCGGTCAGGCTCTCCTTGAGGTCGGCGCTGGTGGCCACGGCCGGGTCCGCCAGCGCCATGTTCAGCGCCATCATGCTGTAGTTGACCGGGTTGTTGACCTCGTGCAGCAGCCCCGCCGACAGCGTGCCCAGCGCCGCCATCTTTTCCTGCTGCACCATGTGCCCCTTGATCTGGGCCAGCTTCTGGTTGGTCTGCTGCAGCGAGGCGTTCTTCTCCGACACTTCGTGCTGCAGCGCGAACAGCCGCAGGCGCCCGCGCTCGTTGTAGAAGGTGCAGCCGGCCGAGATCGTCACCGAGAACAGCAGGAACACGGTGTTGCCCAGCAGCTCCGGCGCGATGGCCCAGCCGCGCGCGTGGGCCATGCAGGCCGCGAAGTAGATGGCGCAGGTGAACACGCCCAGCCCCACGCTCTGCAGGAAGCTCATCGGCATCAGGATGCCGGCCGCGTACAGCGCCAGGCTCAGGCCGAACACGTAGGGGGAGGCGGCCCCCTGGGTGTCGTAGATCATCCAGCCGATCATCAGCTGCGGCAGCACCAGCCACAGCAGCGTGAGCTCGCGCGCCCAGCGCCGGGCCGGGGCGGTGTACAGCAGCGCCAGCAGGCCCATCAGCGCCAGCGTGGTGAGGCCGCGCACCAGGCCCAGCTCGCCGGCCTGGGCGGGATAGAAGGCCCGGTCCAGCGCCACGCCGCCGGCCACCAGCACGCAGGCCACGGCGCAGCCGGTGCGGCTGTAGGCCAGGCGGAACTCCGCCAGCTCGGCCTGGTAGTCGCGGTGCAGGGCGGCGTCCATGGCGGGGTTCAGCCAGCGGTGGCCAGCTGCATGAACACGTTGACGCCGGTGGCGTCGGTCCAGATGCGCTGGACCTGCGTGTCCTCGGGGGCGAGCGTCTGCATGCCGGCCTCGTCGCGGTAGATCAGGTGCCATTCCAGCAGGTGTTCCATGATGCCTTTCTCCGGGTTGCTGCCGTGCACGTTGGTCACCAGCATGCCGCCGCCGGGCCGCGTGCGGCCGGCGAAGTACTGCAGCAGCCGGTGGCAGACCTTGTCCGACAGGTAGTCGAACAATCCTGCGCAGTACACGAAATCGAAGGCGTCGTCCAGCGCCGGGCGGTCGCCCGAGGCGCGCTTGAGCAGGTTGTGCACGGACTCGTGGACCAGCGTGATCGGCACGTCCACGCCGCGCCGGCGGCAGGCCTCCTCGATCTTGCCGCGCGTGTAGGCCAGCGTCTCCTCGCTGAAGTCCATCAGCGTGAAGGCCAGCCGGCCCGGCGTCGGATGGTCGGCGATCAGGCGCTGGATCTCGATGGCCGGGCCGCAGCCCACGTTCAGCACGCGCACCGGCCCGTCGTGCCCGGGCTGCACCTGCGGCAGCGGCGCCAGCGTGTCCACCAGGATGTCGATGCGGTTGCGGTGCGCGCGTGCCACCGCGGCGTTCAGGAACAGCGCGTTGATGATCTGGAAGTAGGTGCTGGCGCCGTCGCGCGGGTCCGACAGCATCTGGTTGACCATCTGGTAGTCGCCCGCGTAGCCCAGCGGCTTGGCGAAGGTGCGGTAGACGAAGGGCGCGCGCAGGATCAGCGGGTGGATCGCGGTCTGCGCGAAGGTGCGGTGCACGGCCTGCAGCGGCTCGGGCACCTCGCGCGCGACCTCCTCCAGCCGGTCGAAGTAGCCGCGCGCGCGCAGCATCAGCGGCTCGGCGATCTCGAAGAACACATCCTTGCGCAGCCGGCCCTCGTCGTCCTTGGGCAGCGTGGCGGCCATGTCGGCCTGGTCGACCCAGCGCGACACGTCGGACAGGTAGGCCCGCAGCTCGCTGACCGCGACCTGGTAGCGCTCGCCGATCCGGAAGCGCTGGTTCCATTCCTCCACGAAGGCGCTGGCCTGCTGCGCGAACGAGGCCGGATCGTGCCCCATCACGGCCAGCTCGTCCCATTCGTCGATCAGCGTGACCGAGACCACGGCCATCAGCCCGGTGTTCAGCAGGCTCACGACCACGGCCTTGCCGCGGTAGACCGGCCGCTCGCCGGCGCGCACGGTCAGCTCGCTCAGGACCTCGCTGACCTGCACGATGGAATAGGGGTTGTAGATCTCCATCACCAGCGAACGGCGCTGGTGGTTGGTCAGCACGCCGCGGACGATCTCGCCCTGGCTGTTGCGGAAGGTGACGACGGCATCGATGGCGCGGGGGGACAACACGGCACGGACCTCGTGGAAGGCGGGCATCAGGGGCCTCGCGTGCTCGCGAGGGCTTCGTTCACTGCTTCTCAGGCGGTGCCGCCATGGCACTTCTTGAACTTCCTGCCGCTGCCGCAGGGGCAGGGATCGTTGCGGCCGGGCTGCCCGGCGCGGCGCACCGGCTCGACGCGCGGGCCCAGCGCGCGGCCGATGGCATGCAGGTCGTAGACGGCCCAGATGGCCTCGCCGAAGCCTTCCAGCCGGGCGACCGACATGCTGGGCGGGCCGTCCTGGCCGTCCGCGGTCTCGTAGGCCGCCACTTCGGGCGGGCCGGCGTCGTCCTCGGCCAGCGTGGCCAGCGTGGCCAGCGCCTCGTCGAGCGCGCGGGCGGCCGGCTTGTCGCGGCTCGGCGCCTGCCATTCCCAGGGCCAGCTCTGCACCACCTGCAGGAAGCCGAGGGCCCAGACCTGGCCGAACCAGGGCAGCTCCGCCAGCGCGGCGTCGATGTCGGCGTCCGGCGCCAGGTCCAGCGCCTCGGCGCGCTCGGCCGGGGGCAGCGCGGCCAGCGCGCTGCGCACATCGGTCACCTGCGGGCAGTAGGCGCGCTCGTCCTGCAGGTCTTCCACGTCGGCCTGCAGGCTGGCGGCGACCTCCTGCCAGCGGCGCGCCCACAGCTGCTCGAAGGCGGCGCGGCGCTCCGGCGTGCCGAACAACTCGTCCGGCGAGGCGTCGGTGTCGAACAGTTCGGGCCAGTAGTCGGCCGGCGCGATCGCGCTGCGGCAGCACACCAGCGCCGCCAGGAAGCCCTCGCAGAACTCCCACTGGGGCGTGTGCGGATGACGTTCCCGCGCCTCGTCGAGCCAGGCGTCGAGCTGCTCGTAGTCCTCGGGGCCCAGGGGGGAGGCTGCCACGGCGGCGGCCACAGGTGATGGAGACATTCGGAAACCGATTGCAAGACTGCCAACGACGCCCGTCCGGGAGGGCGCGGAAAGAGGAGTGCGGACCGCTCGGGTACGCACACAGGCATACGGCGGCGACAGCCTTCAAGGGCGCCAGCGCGGCACCGCGTCAACCGCGCGCCGACTGTCCGCCTGCAGGACCATCCGTATTTAATTGTTTCACAACTTCAACCGAAAAGAAAGCAAGACTCGCGCGCATGATGAGCACATGGCGGTCCTTGCTGAGCAGCAGCGCGCGGTGGGCGATGGCCAGGTCGATGAACACCTGGTCGTCGGGGTCGGCGCACCGCGGCGCGGCCGGCGGCGCCGCGTCCACCCGGCGGGCGCGCGCGTCGAAGCCCGCCAGCACCGCCTCCGCCACCCGGCCGTGGCGCGCGGCCCAGGCGGCGATGCGGGGATAGGCCAGCACGCGCGCCAGCTCCTCGCGCATCGCCGCGGTGGCGATCCACTGCAGCCGGCCGGCGTCGAGCGCGGTCCGCAGCGCGTCGGTGGAGGCGTCGCCGAACAGCAGCAGGTCCAGCACGACCTGGGTGTCCAGCACCACCGGTGCCGGGGTCGTGGGCGGTGGCATTTCGGTCATGCCGGTGGCGGCAGCGGCCGCTTCAGCGCGCGCTCCAATTCGTGGTGGCGCGAGGCGGGCGGGCGCACGCGCAGCGCCTCCTCCAGTTCCAGCAGGTGTGCGCGCATCAGCGCCGCGGCCCGGTCGGCCTGCCGCTGGGCGATGGCCTCCACCAGCCCGTGGTGCTGGCTGTGCCAGCAGCCCAGGCCGTCGGGGTTGGCGTGGAGCTGGGTGACCAGGCTGGTGCGGGCGACGAGCTGCTCGACCACGCGCGCCAGCTCGGTGTTGCCGGCCACGCGGGCCAGCAGCACGTGGAATTCGCCGCTCAGGCGCACCGCCTCGCGCAGGTCGCCGCGGCGCTGCGCCGCCTCCTCGGCGGCCAGGTTGGCCTTGAGCGTGCGCAGGCCCTCGGGGCGCCAGGCGGTGCAGGCCTGGCGCGCGGCGGCCTCCTCGACCACCAGCCGCAGGCCGTAGATCTCGCGCGCCTCCTGCAGGCTGGGCGCCGCCACCCAGGCGCCGGCGTTGCGGCGCATGCGCACCAGCTTTTCCTGCACCAGGCGCCACAGCGCCTTGTCCACGTGGCGGCGCGAGGCCGACAGCAGCTCGGCCAGCGCCGTTTCGGTCAGGCGGCTGCCGGCGGGCAGCCGCTGGTCGACGATGGCCGCGTGGAGCTGGCGGTACACGGCGTCGTCGTCGGGGGTGGGTCCACGCATCATGGGGCGGGGGCGGGCAGGGGCCAGGCTGGGGCGTTCGGTGGAGCCGGCATGGTGCACGCAGCGCGCCATCCGCGCAATTGAGCGCATCGATTGCGCGCAATGCGGCCCCAAGCGGTTGATTTCCCGGAGTATCGCCGCAGGCACGGCCCGCGCATTGCGTGGTGCAGGCCAGGTGTGCGCCGGTGCGGCGCGCGCCGGCCCCTCCACCCACCACGGAACCACCATGCGCCTTGCTTCCCTGCCCCGCTGGGGCCACCGTCTCGGTCTCGCGGCCGCCATGGCCCTGGCGCTGCTGGGCGGCGCGGCGGCCTCGGCCCAGACCGCCGTCAAGTTCTCGCTCAACTACAAGCCCGACGGCTCGAACGCCCCCTGGTTCCTGGCGCAGCAGCGCGGCTACTTCAAGGCCGCCGGGCTGGACGTGACGCTGGACGCCTCCAACGGCACCGGCGACGTGCTGAGCCGGCTGGGCAACAACTCCTACGACTTCGGCTTCGCCGACAGCAGTTCGCTGATCGAGTTCGCGGCGCGCAACCCGCAGCAGGCGCCGGTCGCCGTGCTGATGGTCTACGCCAACAGCCCGCTGTCGGTGGTGGCGCTGAAGAAGAGCGGCATCGCCCAACCCGCCGACCTGGCCGGCCGCAAGGTCGCCGGCCCGGTGAGCGACGGCGCCTACCGCATGTTCCCCGCCTTCGCCAAACGCACCGGGCTGGACGCATCCAGGGTCACGGTCGAGAACGTCGACATCCGCGTGCGGGAGACCGTGCTCGCGCGCGGCGACGTGGACGCGGTCATGGGCTTCGACTCCAGCGTCTGGTTCAACCTCAAGACCATGGGCCTGAAGCAGGAGGACGTGGTCTTCCTGCGCTATGCCGACTTCGGGCTGGACCTGTACGGCAACGCGCTGATGGTCTCGCGCAGGCTGCTGGAGACCCGGCCCGAGGTGGTGCGGGCCTTCGTCCAGGCTACCGCCCAAGGCTGGCGCGACGCGCTGGCCGACCCGGCCGCCGCCATCGACGCCCTGGCCAAGCGCGACCCGCTGGTCAACAAGGCCATCGAGGCCGAGAAGCTCCAGTGGCTGCTGCGCAACCAGATCGACAGCCCCGCCACGCGCGCCGGCGGCCTGGGCGCGGTGGACGCGGCGCGCCTGGCCGGCCAGATCGACACCGTGGCGGACGCCTTCGGGCTGCCCGCCAAGCCCACGCCGGCCAGCATCTACGACGGCCGCTTCGTGCCGGCCGCGGCCGACCGCCGGCTGCCGCGATGAGATCGCCCGAATCCATGGACGCGGACTTCGACACGGTGCTGCATGGCGGCGAGGTTTTCGTCGGCCAGGGCCTGGCGCGCTGCGACATCGGCATCCGCGCCGGCCGCATCGCCGCGCTGGCCGAGCGCATCGCGGGCGGGCGCACGCGCTTCGACGCGGCGGGGCGCTGGGTGCTGCCCGGCGGGGTGGACGCGCACTGCCACATCGACCAGCCGCCCAATCCCGGCAGCGCCGCGCGCGGCGCGCAGATGGCCGACGACTTCGCCAGCGGCAGCCGCTCGGCCGCCTTCGGCGGCACGACGACCATCCTCCCCTTCGCGCCGCAGTTCAAGGGCCAGTCGCTGCGCGCGGCGGTGGCGGCCTACCATGCGCGCGCCGAAGGCCGCTCGCACGTGGACTACGGCTTTCACCTCATCGTGTCCGACCCGACGCAGGAGGTGCTGGCGCAGGAGCTGCCCGCGCTGGCCGCCGAAGGCTACACCTCGGTCAAGATCTACCTGACCTACGAGGCGCTGCGGCTGTCGGACCTGCAGGTGCTGGAGGTGCTGGACGCCGCGCGCCAGTGCGGCACGCTGACCATGGTGCACGCCGAGAACCTGGACTGCATCCTGTGGCTCACCGAGCGCCTGGAGCGGCAGGGCCGGACGGCGCCGCGCTACCACGCAGATTCGCGGCCCATGCTGGTCGAGCGCGAAGCCACCTTCCGCGCGGTGGCGCTGGCGGAGCTGGCCGAGGCGCCGCTGCTGATCGTGCACGTCTCGGGGCGCGAGGCCATCGAGGTGATCGCCGGCGCGCGCGCCCGCGGGCTGCCCATCGTCGCCGAGACCTGCCCGCAGTACCTGTTCCTCGGCAGCGAGGACCTGCACGCCGAGGACGGCGCCAAGTGCATGTGCAGCCCGCCGCCGCGCGCGCGCGAGAACGCGCCCTTCGTCTGGCGCGGCCTGCAGAGCGGGGCGCTGTCGCTGGTCTCCTCCGACCACGCGCCCTACCGCTTCGACGAGAGCGGCAAGCTCAAGTACGGCCCCAAGGCCTCGTTCCGCTTCATCGCCAACGGCATCCCGGGGCTGGAGACGCGCCTGCCGCTGCTGTTCTCCGAAGGCGTCATGGCCGGCCGGCTCACGCTGGCGGAGTTCGTCGAGCTGTGCTGCACCGCGCCGGCGCGCCTGTACGGGCTGCTGCCGCGCAAGGGCCAGATCGCCGTCGGCGCCGACGCCGACCTGGCGCTGTGGGACCCGCAGCGCCGCACCGTGATCGACAACGCCCTGCTGCACCACAACGTGGACTACACGCCCTACGCCGGCATGGCCGTGACCGGCTGGCCCACGCACGTGTGGCTGCGCGGCGAGCTGGTCTGCGCCGACGGAGAGCTGCGCGGCCGCCCCGGCCAGGGCCGCTTCCTGCGGCGCGGGCGGCACGGCATTCCGCTGAGGGCTGCGCCATGACGCGCGCCGCCGATGCGCCGGCGGGCGCGGCGGCGCGGCCGGGGCCCGGCGCCTCGCCCAGGGCCGTGCGCCTGGCCGCGCGCGCGGGCCATGCGGGCACCACCTCGGGGCTGGCGCCGGGCTTCCTGCAGGGCAACCTGGTGGTGCTGCCGGCCGAGGCGGCGGCGGAGTTCGCCGAGTTCTGCCGCCGCAATCCCGGGCCGCTGCCGCTGCTGGCCGTGGGCCGGCCCGGCGACCCGGCCCTGCCCGCGCTGGGGGAGGACATCGACGTGCGGCGCGACCTCGGCGGCTACCAGCTCTGGGCCGGCGGCCAACCCGCCGGCGCGCCCGCGGACCTGCTCGCCCACTGGCGGCCCGACGACGTCGCGGTGGTGGTGGGCTGCTGGTTCTCGCAGGAGGCGGCGCTGGCGGCCGCCGGCGTGCGCATGCGGCACCTGGAGCAGGGCATCCAGGGCGGCCTGTTCCGCACCCGGCTCGCCGCCACGCCCGCCGGGCGCTTCCACGGGCCCATCGTGGTGTCCGCGCGGCCTTTCGCCGATGCGGACGTCCCCGCCGTGCGGCGCCTGGGCGCCCGCCTGCCCCAGGCCCACGGCGCGCCGCTGCACCAGGGCGACCCGGCGGCGCTGGGCATCCGCGACCTGCGCCGGCCCGACTTCGGCGAACCCCTGCCGCCGCTGCCCGGCGAGACCATGCTGTACTGGGGCTGCGGCCTGACGGCGCACGAGGCCCTGTGCCGCGCCGGCGTGCCGCGCTACGCCACCCACCGGCCCGGCTGCATGCTGGTGACCGACCTGCCCGCGCCGGTGTAGCGGCCTACGCTTTCCTTCCTTACTTTCCCACGCAGCCCATACGCAAGGAGTTCCCATGGACCTCGGACTGGCAGGCAAACGCGCCCTGGTGCTGGGCGGCAACCGCGGCATCGGCGAAGGCATCGCCCGCGCGCTGGTGCGCGAAGGCGCGCACGTGGCCATCACCGGCCGCGAGGCGGCCCGGCTGGCCGCGGCGGCCGAGGCGCTGCGCAACGAGGGCCGGGCCGCGGGCCACGCCGCGGCGCAGGTCGAGGCCTTCGGCCTCGCACTCGGGGACACCGAGGGCCTGGCCGCCTTCGCCGCGCAGCTGGCGCAGCGCTTCGGCCCGATCGACATCCTCGTCAACAACACCGGCGGGCCGGACTACGGCGGCGCCAGCGGCCACGGCCCGCAGGCCTGGCGCACGGCCTTCGAGGAGATGGTGCTGCCGGTCATCGTGCTCACCGACCTGCTGCTGCCCGGCATGCGCGCGCGGGGCTGGGGGCGCATCCTGACGGTGGTGTCCTCGGGCGTGCTGCAGCCGCTGCCGGTGCTGGGCATCTCCAACAGCCTGCGCGCCGCGCTGGTGCCCTGGTCCAAGACGCTGTCGGCCGAGGTCGCCCGCGACGGCATCACGGCCAACATCCTGGTGCCGGGCCGCATCGACACCGAGCGCGTGCAGCGCACCGACGAGGCCATCGCGGCGCGCGAGGCGCTTACGCCCGCGCAGGTGCGCCAGCGCTCCACCGCCGGCATCCCCCTGGGCCGCTACGGCGACCCGGCCGAATTCGGCGCGCTGGCCGCCTTCGTCGCCAGCGTGCCGGCGGCCTACATCACCGGCAGCATGCTGCGCTGCGACGGCGGCAACATCCGCGCCGTTTGAACGCGCCCAGCCCGCCCCCCGCGGGGGGCGAGAAAACTCGGGCCGCGCCGGCGTTTTCCTGAGAGTCTGGGCCGCCCCTTTCTTGAACTACCACTGCGAGGAATTCCCGCCATGCCCCTGACCGCTTCCCGGATCCGCCTGACCGACGAAGGCGCCACGCTGCTGGTCGAGGCCGCCGCGGCCAAGGCGCGCGCCATGGGCCAGCCGCAGTGCATCGCCGTCGTGGACGAGGGCTGCAACCTGCTGGCCTACCTGCGCATGGATGGCGCCAAGCTGCTCTCGCGCGAGTCGGCCATCCGCAAGGCCATGACCGCCGCCTCCGGCCGCGTGCCGACGGGGCAGCTCGCCGAGGGCCTGGACGCCCGGCTGGCGCTGGCCACGGACGGCCGCGTCACCAACCTGCAGGGCGGGCTGCCGATCGTGCTGCACGGCCAGGTGGTCGGCGGCATCGGCATCGGCTCGGGCACCGGCGCGCAGGACGCCGAGGTGGCCGAAGCGGCGCTGGCCGCGCTGGTGCGCGCCGCGGGATAGCAGCCGGGAGCGAAGGGGCTCAGGCCGCGGGCGCCGCCGGCCTGCGCGCCGAGCCCTGCACCATGTCGAAGCGGAACAGCCGGCACTCGATCGGGCCGTTCCACATCGGGATGCGGCGCGATTCCTTCAGCCGCATGCGGCTGGCCAGCTTGGTGTCCGGCGTCAGCACCCAGGCGGTCCAGCCGGCGTAGTGGTGCTTCCAGTGCGCCGCCAGCCGCGCGAAGAAGTCGCCACCGCCCTCGGCCAGCGCGGCCTCGCGGCCCGGGCGGGCGCGCTCGCCGGCGACGCCGGCGACGCCGATGCGCTCGCCGTAGGGCGGGTTCAGCAGCAGCACGCCGGGCTCCTCGCACGGCGGCAGGCGTTGCAGCGCGTCGCCGCCGCGCAGTTGCACGGCCTCGGCCACGCCGGCGCGCTCGGCGTTGCGCTGCGCGAAATCGACCATGCGGTGCGCCACGTCGCTGCCGAACACCGGCGCCGTGGGGGCGTGGCGCGCGGCCTCGGCCTCCTCGCGCAGTGCCTGCCACACGTGCGGCTGGAACGGCGCCAGTCGCTCGAAGCCGAAGCGCCGCCGCAGCCCGGGCGCCACGCCGCAGGCGATCTGCGCGGCCTCGATGGCGATCGTGCCGCTGCCGCAGCAGGGGTCGTACAGCGGGGTGCGGGCATCCCAGCCGCTGGCCGCCAGCATGGCGGCGGCCAGCGTCTCCTTCAGCGGCGCGTCGCCGGTGTCCGCGCGCCAGCCGCGCTTGAACAGCGGCTCGCCGGAGCTGTCGATGTACAGCGTCAGCCGGTCGGTCGTCAGGTGGGCGTGGATGCGCACCTGCGGGGCGCGCGTGTCCACGTCGGGCCGGCTGCCGGCGCGGTCGCGGAAGCGGTCGGCGATCGCGTCCTTGATGCGCAGCGCGGCGAAGTTCAGGCTTTTCAGGGGGCTGCGCTGCGCGGTCAGCTCGATCCTGAAGCTCTGGCGCGGGGTGAACCAGGCTTCCCAGGCGACGCCGGCGGCGACCTCGTACAGGTCCTGCTCGTGGCGGTAGCCGCCGTGCGCCAGCTCGATCAGCACGCGCTGGGCCAGCCGGCTGTACAGGTTCAGCCGCATGGCGTCGCGCCACGGCGCCGACAGCCGCACGCCGGCGCGGCGCGCCTGCACCGGGCAGCCGGCGATGCGTGCGGCCTCGTCGGCCAGCAGGGCCTCGACGCCGGCGGCGCAGGGCAGGAACAGGCGCAGGTGCTGCACGGCTAGAGCGCCTTGCGCAGGTTGGTCGGCGCGATGCGCAGCGCCTCGCGGTACTTGGCCACGGTGCGGCGCGCGCACTCGATGCCCTGTTCCTTCAGCATCTCCGAGAGCTGGCTGTCCGACAGCGGCTTCTTCGGGTCCTCGGCCGAGACGAACTGCTTGATCAGCGCCCGCACCGCCGTGCTGGAGGCATTGCCGCCGGTCTCGGTGCCCAGCGAGGAGCCGAAGAAGTACTTCAGCTCGAAGGTGCCGAACGGCGTGGCCATGTACTTGGCCGTGGTCACGCGGCTGATGGTGGACTCGTGCAGGCCCAGCTCGTCGGCGATCTCGCGCAGCACCAGCGGGCGCATGGCCAGCGCGCCGTGCGTGAAGAAGTTCTTCTGGCGCTCGACGATGGCGTTGGACACGCGCAGGATGGTGTCGAAGCGCTGCTGGATGTTCTTGATGAACCAGCGCGCCTCCTGCAGCCGCTGCTGCAGCGCGGCGGTGTCGGAGGCGTCCCGGCCGCCGCCGCGGTGCTGCTTGAGCGCGTTGGCGTAGATGTCGTGCACGCGCAGGCGCGGCATCACGTCGGGGTTGAGTTGGACCTTGAAGCGCGCCTGGGCGCCGCGCCCGACCTTGGTGACGATCACGTCCGGCACGATGACGTTGCGCTCGACGTCGACGAACTTGCGGCCCGGCTTGGGCTCCAGCCGCGTGATCAGCGCCAGCGCGGCCTTGACGCCGGCCTCGCTGTCGTCGCACAGGTGGGCCAGGCGCTTGAGGTCGCGCCGTGCCAGCAGCTCCATGCTCTGGCGGCACACGCGCAGCGCGGTGCCGCGCAGCGCGGGGTCGACCTCGTCCTCCGGCAGCACCCGGATCTGCAGCGCCAGGCATTCGCCCAGGTCGCGCGCGCCGACGCCGGCCGGCTCCAGGTTCTGCAGCAGGCGCAGCGCGACGGTGAAGCGGTGCAGCAGCTCCTCGCGCGCCTCCGGGTCCTCGGGGGCGAAGCCGGCGGCCAGCTCCTCCAGGCTGTCTTCGAGGTAGCCGTCCTCGTTCAGCGACTCGATCAGGAAGCGCAGCGCCGCCGTGTCCTCCGCGGACAGCCGCAGCGCCAGCGCCTGGCGGTGCAGGAAGTCCTGCAGCGACTCCTGGCTGCGCGCCAGCTCGGTGGCGTCGGCCTCGCCCTCCTCGCCCTGGCCGTTGCCGCGGGCCGGCGCGTCGCCGCCCCATTCGCTGTCGTCCGGCGCCAGGTCGTGCGTGCCGTCGCCGTCCCAATCGTGCTCGTCGGCCTGGCCGGTCAGCGGCGATTCGGCCTCGCCACGGGTGTCGGCCAGGCCCTCGCTGGCGTAATCCAGCCCGCTCTGGGCCGCCACCTCGGCCTCGCGGTCGTCGTCGCGCACCGGTGCGTCGGACTGCGCCAGGCCGAAATCCTCGCCCGCATGGTCGTCCATGGCCTGTTCGAGGAACGGGTTCTCGTCGAGCATCTGCTCGACCTCCTGGGACAGCTCCAGCGTGGACAGCTGCAGCAGCCGGATGGATTGCTGCAGCTGCGGCGTGAGCGCCAGGTGCTGCGAGACGCGCAGGGACAGGCTTTGCTTCATGGCGCGGCCCCGGCTACATCCTGAAGTGCTCGCCGAGGTAGACCCGGCGCACTTCCGCGTTGTCGACGATCTCGGCCGGCGTGCCCTTGGCCAGCACCCGGCCCTCGCTGATGATGTAGGCGTGGTCGCAGATGCCCAGCGTCTCGCGCACGTTGTGGTCGGTGATCAGCACGCCGATGCCGCGGCCCTTCAGGAAGCTGACGATGCGCTGGATCTCGATCACGGCGATCGGGTCGATGCCGGCGAAGGGCTCGTCCAGCAGGATGAAGCGCGGCTGCGTGGCCAGCGCGCGGGCGATCTCCACGCGCCGCCGCTCGCCGCCGGACAGCGCCAGCGCCGAGGCCTCGCGCAGGTGGTCCACCCGCAGGTCCTGCAGCAGCGCGGTCAGGCGCTGCTCGATCTCGGCGCGGCCGAACGGCTTGCCGGCCGCGTCGCGCTGCAGCTCCAGCACGGCGCGCACGTTGTCCTCGACCGACAGCTTGCGGAAGATCGAGGCCTCCTGCGGCAGGTAGGACAGGCCAAGCTGCGAGCGCCGGTGGATCGGCATCTGCTCGACCGACCGGCCGTCGATGCTGATCTGCCCGCCGTCGGCCCGTACCAGGCCCACGATCATGTAGAACGAGGTGGTCTTGCCGGCGCCGTTGGGGCCGAGCAGGCCGACGACCTCGCCCTCGTGCACGGTCAGCGACACGTCCTGCACCACCTTGCGGCTGCCGTAGGACTTCTGCAGCCGGCGGGCCTCCAGCCGGCTGCGGCCGGGGATGGCGATCGTGCTGTCCTGCGCCGGCGCCACGCTACTGCTTCTCCGTGCCCAGCCGGGTGCTGGGCCTGAGCGTGGCGGGCGGCTGGGCCGGCGGCTGCGGGCTGCTGGCCGAGGGCTGCGGCGACAGCATGGCGCGCACGCGGCCGGAGGGGTCCTTGGCACCGGGCCGGGCGGCATCGACCGTGAACACCTCGGTCACGTTGTTGTAGACGATCACGTCGCCGGTCACCTCGTCCTGCAGCTTGTCCTTGGCCAGCCGGCGCATGATGGCGCGGCGCGTGAAGGTGACCTTGTCGGCCCGGCCGTCGTAGTGGATGACCTCGCCCTCGCCTTCGATGAACTCGTCCAGCCCTTCGCGCTTTTGCCGGTAGAACGCGCGCTGGCCGGGCGCGGCCGTAATCGTGCCGAACTGGTAGCCTTGCGCGTCCTTCCAGACTTCCACGCGCTCGCCGCGCGCCAGGATCGTGCCCTTGGTCACGACCACGCGGCCGGTGAACACGTTGACCTGCTTCAGGTCGTCGTAGCGCATGGCGTCGGCCTCGACGTTCATGGGCTTGTCGCGGTCGGCCCGTTCGGCCTGGGCCAGGCCGGCGGCCAGCGCGAGGACGGCGGCGGCGATGAGGGGGCGGTGGAGGATGGTCATCAAAGGCACGATTCTTGCTCAGCCATTGTAGCGGTCACGCATGGTGGCAGAAACGACAGGGCCCGCGTCAGCGGGCCCATTGTGCAGTGCAATAAGTCGCAGGTCCACGCCTTATGTTCGCGGTTTGCCGCGCAGGTCGGCCAGCAGCACGTCGGTGATCTGCAGCGCGCGGTCCATGGACTTGGCCGTCTCGCCGTCGATGTAGTAGCGCCCCTGGACGCCCAGGGCCGGCACGCCGGCGAGCTTGTAGGCGTCCTGCAGCTGGGTCGCCTTGCGCACCTTGGTGCTCACGTTGAACGAGTTGTAGGTCTCCACGAACTTGGCCTGGTCCAGGCCCTGCTTGACGGCCCAGGCGATCACCGCGTCGTCCGTGTTCAGGCGCTGCCGCTCGACGTGGATCGCGTGGAAGGCCTTGGCGTGCAGGGTGTCGAGCTGGCCCAGCGCCTCCAGCGCGTAATAAAGCTTCTGCAGCGGCACGAAATCGCTGCGGAAGGCCACCGGCGCACGGCGGAAGGCCACGTCGGGCGGCAGCCGCTTGACCCAGGCCTCCAGCTGCGGCTCGAACAGGTTGCAGTGCGGGCAGGCATACCAGAAGAACTCGACCACCTCGATCTTGCCCGCGGGCGCTTCGGTGGGCGCGGGCTTTTCGAGCACCAGGTAGTCGGTGCCGGCCTTGGGCCGGCCCTGCGCCAGCACGGCCGGGGCCTGCACCAGGCCGAGGGCGGCGGACGCGGCCAAGCCGGCTTTCGAGAACTCACGACGTTTCATTGGTTTCACTCCTTGGGGCGGTTCTGAGCGGCGACGGATGCAAAAAGTTTCAGCGCTGCACGCGCACCAGCGCGGCTTCGGAGCCCGCGCCTTCCAGCCGGGACTTGGTGCGCTCGGCCTCGTCGCGCGAGCGGTACGGACCCATGCGCACGCGGTAGACGGTGCGGCCGGCCTGTTCGCGCTCGGTCACGCGGGCTTCCAGGCCCTGCATGGCGAGGCGGGCGCGCTGCGCCTCGGCGTCGTCCGGGCTGCGGAAGGCGCCGGCCTGCACGAAATAGTCGAACGGATCGGGCGCGGCCGTGGCCGGCGCCACGGTGGGCGTGGGGCCGGCGGCGCGGGAGCGGGCGCGCGCCAGGTCGCCGAGCGGATCGGCCGATGGCGCCGGCGCCGGGCGTGCGGCCGGGGCGGGCGCCGGGCTCGGCAGCGCGACGGCCGGCGGCGCGACGGGGGCCACGGGGGCGGCAGGTGCGACGGGCGCCGTGGGCGCTGCGGGTGCCGGCCGCGCGGAACCGCGGCTTTGCAGCGGGGCGTTCGGATCCCAGTTCTGGTTGCGCCGGCTCTCGGCATCGTCGTCGGCCGTGCGGGACGACGGCGCCTTGCCGGTCATGAACGGCACCGGCACCTTGGTCACGTAGATGGCCAGCGCCAGCGCCGCCACCAGGCCCACGACCACGCCGCCGATGAAGCCGATCACGGTGCCGCCCCAGGCGGTGCCGCGCGGACTGCCCGCGCCGGACCGGGCGGCCGGCGCCCGCTTGCGTTGTTGCGCTTGTGTCATGGCTTCGGCTTCACATCTTCTCGGGCGCGCTGACGCCCAGCAGGGCCAGGCCGTTGCGCAGCACCTGGGCCGTGGCGGCCACCAGCGCCACGCGCGCGGTGCGCACGGCCGGATCGTCGACCAGGATGCGCTCGGCATCGTAGTAGCTGTGGTAGCTGGCGGCCAGCTCGCGCAGGTAGAACGTCACGTCGTGCGGCGCGAACTCGGCCGCTGCGCCGGCCAGCACGTCCGGGTAGCGCGCCAGCAGCAGCATCAGCGCCTCGGCCTGCGGGCCCTGCAGCGCCGCCAGGTCGGCCTCGGCCAGCGTGGCCGCGTCGCCACCCCAGGCCGCCAGCACCGAGCAGATGCGCGCATGCGCGTACTGCACGTAGTACACCGGGTTGTCGTTGCTGCGGGCGATCGCCAGGTCCACGTCGAACACGTACTCGGTGTCGGGCTTGCGCGAGAGCAGGAAGAAGCGCACCGCGTCCTTGCTGGTCCATTCGATCAGGTCGCGCAGCGTCACGTAGCTGCCGGCGCGCTTGGAGATCTTGACCTCCTGGCCGCCGCGCATCACCCGCACCATGGTGTGCAGCACGTAGTCGGGGTAGCCCGGCGGGATGCCGACGTCCGCCGCCTGCAGCCCGGCGCGCACGCGCGCGATGGTGCCGTGGTGGTCCGTGCCCTGGATGTTGACGACTTTGCCGAAGCCGCGTTCCCACTTGGTGATGTGGTAGGCCACGTCGGGCACGAAATAGGTGTACGTGCCGTCGGACTTGCGCATCACGCGGTCCTTGTCGTCGCCGTAGTCGGTGGACCGCAGCCACAGCGCGCCATCCTGCTCGTAGGTCTTGCCCGAGGCGCGCATGCGTTCGACGGCGGCTTCCACGCGGCCGGAGGTGTACAGGCTCGATTCCAGGTAGAACTCGTCGAAGCGCACCGCGAAGGCCTGGAGGTCCAGGTCCTGCTCGCGGCGCAGGTAGGCCACGGCGAAGCGGCGGATCGAGTCCAGGTCCTCCACGTCGCCGCTGGCCGTCACCTCGCGGTCGTCGGCCGTGACGGTCTTCTTCGCCAGGAAGTCGGCGGCGATGTCGGCGATGTACTCGCCGTTGTAGGCGGCCTCGGGCCAGCCGGCGTCGCCGGGCTTCAGGCCCTTGGCACGCAGCTGCGTGGACTGCGCCAGCGTGGCGATCTGCACGCCCGCGTCGTTGTAGTAGAACTCGCGCCAGACGTTCCAGCCCTGCGACTGGTACAGGTTGCAGATCGCATCGCCCAGCGCGGCCTGGCGGCCGTGGCCCACGTGCAGCGGGCCGGTGGGGTTGGCCGAGACGAACTCGACCAGCACGCGGCGCCCGTTGTCCGGCAGCGTGCCGAAGGCCGCGCCGCGCTGCAGCACCTCCCGTATCGCCTGCTGCTTGGCGGCCGGCTGCAGCTTGAGGTTCAGGAAACCCGGGCCGGCGATGTCGATGGAAGCGACCCACCGCGCCACCGCCGGCTGGGCCAGCAGCGCCGTGCGCAGCTGCTCGCCGACCTGGCGCGGGTTGAGCTTCAGCGGCTTGGCCAGCTGCATCGCGGCCGTGCAGGCCAGGTCGCCGTGGGCGGCGACCTTGGGCGTCTCGAAGGCGGCGCGCACGTTGGTGCCGGCGGCGACCTGCTCCAGCGCAGTGCCCAGTGCCACCAGCAATTCTTGTTTGACGGAAAACATCCGCGGATTTTAGGTGGCGGCTCCGTGTGCTTTGCCACGCCGCATCGTCGGCTCGGGACGGGCGGGCGGCGTTAGAGTCCGTGGGCCTGCACCGGGCAGTCCCATTCCTTTTCCAACTCGCGGGAACCTACCATGCTGAAATCCACCACCCTGATCCTGTCCGCCGCGCTGGCCCTGTGTCTGGGCAGCGCCCATGCCGCCGAGGACGCCAAGCCCGGCTCCCGGCTCGGCGCCTGCAGCAAGGAGGCCGCGTCCAAGGGCCTGAAGGGCGACGAGCGCAGGCAGTACCTGTCGGACTGCAACAAGGGCCTGACCGCGCCGGCTGCCAAGGCCGACGACGGCCAGAAGAGCGGCTCCCGCCTGGGTGCCTGCAGCAAGGAAGCCGCCGCCAAGGGCCTGAAGGGCGACGAGCGCCGGCAGTACCTGTCCGACTGCAACAAGGGCCAGACCGCTGCCGCCGCCAAGCCCGCCAGCAAGCTCGGCGCCTGCAGCAAGGAGGCGGCGGCCAAGGGCCTGAAGGGCGAGGAGCGCAACAAGTACCTGTCGGAGTGCAACAAGGCCTGATGGCCGTATTTCCCACCTCCGGCACGGCGGCCCGTACGGGCCGTTTCCTTTTGTCGGCTACCCGCCGAAGCCGCGCGCCAGGAACACCGCCGCCAGCGCCACCAGCGGGATCAGGTGGGCCTGGACCATGACGGTCCGGCGCGTGCGACGCACTTCACCGTCGGCCGGCAGCGCGCCGCTGGCGCGCAGGGCCCTGCGCCAGCGCAGGTAGGTCAGCGTGGGCCGGATGGACATCAGGCCGATCACCACGAACAGCGTGACCTTGGCATGCAGCAGCGGATGGCTCCAGTACCAGCCCGCGCCCTTCATGCCCCAGGCGGTGCGCGCCAGCCCGCTCAGCAGCACGGCTACGGAGGCGATGCCGTACAGCATGTCCACCCGCACCAGCCGCTCGACCACGCGTGCGTTCATCCATTCGACACGGCACAGCGCGGCCTCGCTGGCGAGGAAGGTCACCATCGTGAAGATGGCGACCCAGTGCAGGTAGGCGAGGACCGTTTCGAGCAGCATGGGGCGATTGTGCGTTCAGGCGGCGGCCAGCCGCCGCTGTCCCCAGAATTCCGGCCGCGCGTACTGCGCCTTCAGGAAGTCCAGCCACAGCCGCACCCGCAGCGGCAGGTGCTTGCGTTGCGGAAACACGGCGTAGATGCCGTTGGGCGGCGCGGCGAAGGCCTCCAGTACCGGCACCAGCAGCCCGGCCGCGATCTCGGCCTCCACCTCCCAGGCGCTGCGCCAGGCGATGCCGTGGCCGGCCAGGCACCAGTCGTGCAGCACCTGGCCGTCCGAGCAGTCCAGCGGGCCGCCGGGCTTCAGATGGATCACCTCGGGCGCCGCCCCGCCCTCGCCCGGCATCGCGAACGCCCAGCCGCGCGTCTGCGAGGCGTCGGAGGACAGCACCAGGCAGTCGAAGCGCGCCAGGTCGGCCGGGCGCTGCGGCGTGCCGTGGCGCTTGAGGAACGCCGGCGTGGCCACGCACATGCGGCGGTTGTCGGCCAGCCGCACGCTGACCAGCGAGGAATCCGGCAGGTCGCCCACGCGCACCGCGCAGTCGAAGCCTTCGGCTGCCAGGTCCACCACCCGGTCGGACAGGTTCAGCGACACGGTGAGCCCGCTGTGCAGCGCCTGGAAGCGGGGCACCAGCGGCGCCACGTGGCGCCGGCCGAAGCCTGCCGGCGCCGTCACGCGCAGTCGGCCGCTGGCCTTCACGCCGCCGGCGCTGACGCTGGCTTCGGCGTTGGCCAGTTCCACCAGCAGGCGCTGGCAGTCCTCCAGGAAGGCGCTGCCCTCGTGCGTCAGCGTGATGCGGCGCGTGGTGCGCACCAGCAGGCGCACGCCCAGCCGCTCCTCCAGCGCGTCCAGCCGCCGCCCCATCACGGCCGGCGCCACGCCCTCGGCGCGTGCCGCCGCCGTCAGACTGCCGCGCGCGGCCACGGCGACGAAGGACTCCAACTGCTTGAGCCTGTCCATAGTGCCGGGATTATGGGGAGGCGGTCCGCGGCCCGTGCGCCGCGCGCCGGGTCGGGCCGGGCATCCTCAAAAAAACCCTCGGCGCACGCTTGAAAGGCGGTGGCGTGCGGCGCGATCTGCTAACCTGCATACATTCCATTTATCAACGTTCCACGAAGGGAGATTTCATGTCCGACGCATCCAGCATCGAATCGCAAGAGCAACTGGTCAGCGATATCAAATCCGTGATCTCCGATGCCGAGGAAATGCTGAGCGCCACGGCCGACCAGGCCGGCGAGAAGGCGACCAAGCTGCGTGCACGCATCCAGGCCCGCCTGGCGGACGCCAAGCTGCGCCTGGTCGACGCCGAGGAGGCCCTGCTGGCCAAGACCCGTGCCGCGGCCCGCGTCACGGACGAGTACGTGCACGAGTCGCCCTGGACGGCCATCGGCGTCGCCACCGCCGTGGGCGTGCTGCTGGGCCTGGCCCTCGGCCGGCGTTGACCGGGTCCGCCGCCACGGCAAGGAAGGGGCGGCATGGCTAGCGCACCGCGCCCCGGCGCGGCAGCGGGGCCGGTCGGGGCCTTGCGCCGTGTGCTGACGACCGCGCTCGGCATGGGCCGGACGCGGCTGGAGCTGCTCGGCAACGAACTGCAGATCGAGAAGCACCGTGCGCTCCAGCAACTGGTGCGTGCGGTGCTGGCGGTGTTCTGCATCTGCATGGCCCTGGTGCTCGGCGTGGTGCTGGTGGTCACGGTGTGGTGGGAACAGCGCGTGGCCGTGCTGGGCGGGCTGATCGCGCTGTTCCTGCTGGTGGCCGCGGGCCTGGCGCAGTCGCTGCGCAAGGCCCGCTCCCGGCAGGAGCATCCGTTCGCGGCCAGCCTGGCCGAACTGCAGGAAGACCTGAGCCAGCTCAAGGCTGCCACGCACCATGCCGCGCCCCAAGAGCCTCGCTGAGCTGGAGCGCGAGCGCGGCCGCCTGACCGAGCGCATCGCCGCCCAGCGCGCGACGCTGGCCTCGCAGTTCGTGCCCGTGGCCCACCTGCTGCAGTTCGGCGACCGCGTCGCGCAGACGGCGCAGCGCGTGCGCCAGTTCGTGCTGCGGCATCCCGTGGCCATGGCCTCCGCGGGGGCGGTGCTGCTGCTGCGCCGCCCGCGCAAGCTGGGTCGCTGGGTGCGCCGCAGCCTGCTGC
Source organism: Pseudorhodoferax sp. (assembly GCF_047601025.1). NCBI lineage: Bacteria > Pseudomonadati > Pseudomonadota > Betaproteobacteria > Burkholderiales > Comamonadaceae > Pseudorhodoferax > Pseudorhodoferax sp. Next base: position 1,593,111 of record NZ_JASGJZ010000001.1, on the reverse strand, counting down.
TGTGGCGCAGCTGGCGCACCGTGCGCCAGCTGGCGCGGACCGTGCAGCGCCAGCTCGACAAGGCGGCGGGCGGCGCCTACCCGCCCAGGTAGCGCCGCAGGTACCGCCCCGTGTGGCTGGCGGGGTGTGCCGCGATCTGCTCCGGCGTGCCGGTGGCCACCACCGTGCCGCCACCGGCGCCGCCTTCGGGCCCCATGTCGATCAGCCAGTCGGCCGTCTTGATCACGTCCAGGTTGTGCTCGATCACGACGATCGTGTTGCCGGCGTCGCGCAGCTGGTGCAGCACCTGCAGCAGCAGGTCGATGTCGGCGAAGTGCAGCCCGGTGGTCGGCTCGTCCAGGATGTACAGCGTGCGGCCGGTGTCGCGCTTGGACAGCTCCAGCGCCAGTTTCACGCGCTGCGCCTCGCCGCCGGACAGCGTGGTCGCGGCCTGCCCGAGCTGGATGTAGGACAGCCCCACGTCCAGCAGCGTCCTGAGCTTGCGCTCGATCGTGGGCACGGCCCGCAGGAAGTCGTACGCCGCCTCCACCGTCAGGTCCAGGATCTGGGCGATGTTCCGGCCCTTGTACTGCACCTCCAGCGTCTCGCGGTTGTAGCGCTGGCCGTGGCACACGTCGCAGGGCACGTAGACGTCGGGCAGGAAGTGCATCTCCACCTTGACCATGCCATCGCCCTGGCAGGCCTCGCAGCGCCCGCCGGCCACGTTGAACGAGAAGCGGCCCGGCCCGTAGCCGCGCTCGCGCGCCATCGGCACCTCGGCCATCAGCTCGCGGATCGGCGTGAACAGGCCGGTGTAGGTGGCCGGGTTGCTGCGCGGCGTGCGGCCGATCGGCGACTGGTCGACGTCGATGACCTTGTCGAACTGCTCCAGGCCCCGGATCTCGTCATGCGGCGCCGGTTCCTCGTGGGCGCGGTGGATCTGCCGCGCCGCCGCCGCATACAGCGTGTCGTTGACCAGCGTGCTCTTGCCCGAGCCCGAGACGCCGGTCACGCAGGTCAGCAGGCCGACCGGGATGTCCACGTCCACGCCCTGCAGGTTGTGGCCGCGCGCGCCGCGGATGGCGATGGCCTGCAGCGCGCCGGGCCCGGCGTCCTTGCCGGTGGCCGGCAGCCAGGGCGTGCGCCGCGCCGGCACCGCGATCTTCAGGGCGCCCGACAGGTAGCGCCCCGTCAGCGAGGCGGCATTGGCCTTGACCGCCGCCAGGTCGCCCTGGGCGATCACCTGCCCGCCGTGCACGCCGGCGCCCGGCCCCAGGTCGACGATGTGGTCGGCCGCCGCCATCATGTCCTCGTCGTGCTCGACCACCAGCACGCTGTTGCCCAGGTCGCGCAGGTGCTTGAGCGTGCCGATCAGCCGGTCGTTGTCGCGCTGGTGCAGGCCGATGCTGGGCTCGTCCAGCACGTACATCACGCCGGTCAGGCCCGAGCCGATCTGCGAGGCCAGCCGGATGCGCTGCGACTCGCCGCCCGACAGCGTCTCGGCGCTGCGGTCCAGGCTCAGGTAGTTCAGTCCCACGTCGTTCAGGAACTTCAGCCGCAGGCCGATCTCGCGCACTACCTTGGCCGCGATCTCGGCCTTGGCGCCCTGGAACTGCAGCGCCTCGAAGTAGGCCTGGCTTTCGCGCAGCGTGCTGCGGCTGATCTCGTAGATCGCGCGCGCCTGCGCGCCCTCGCCGATCTTCACGTGGCGCGCCTCGCGCCGCAGCCGCGTGCCATGGCATTGCGGGCAGGGCTGCAGGCTACGGTAGCGGGCCAGGTCCTCGCGCACCACGGCCGAATCGGTCTCGCGGTAGCGCCGCTGCATGTTCGGGATCACGCCTTCGAACGGGTGCTTCTTGCTGAGCTTCTTGCCCTGCGCGGCGCCCGGTTCGAGCGCGTAGCTGAACCGGATCTCCTCCTCGCCCGAGCCGTGCAGCACCACCTGCTGCACCGCGGGCGGCAGCTCCTCGAACGGGGCTTCCACGTCGAAGCGGTAGTGCCGGGCCAGGCTTTCCAGCAGCGCGAAGTAGTGGCCGTTGCGCCGGTCCCAGCCCTTGATGGCGCCGCTGGCCAGGCTCAGCGACGGGAAGCCGACCACGCGCGCCGGATCGAAGAACTCCTGCGCGCCCAGGCCGTCGCAGCCCGGGCAGGCGCCGACCGGCGAGTTGAACGAGAACAGCCGCGGCTCCAGCTCGCTGATCGAATAGCTGCAGACCGGGCAGGAGAACTTCGCATTGAACAGGTGCTCGCGCGCCGCGTCGATCTCCAGCGCGATCGCGCGGCCGCCGGCCAGCCGCAGCGCGGCCTCGAAGCTCTCGGCCAGGCGCTGGCGCAGGCCGGCGCCGTCTTCCTCGTGGCGCACCTTCACGCGGTCGACCACCACGTCGATGTCGTGCTTCTCGGTTTTCTTCAGCTTGGGCAGGCGGTCGAACTCGTAGGCCTGCCCGTCGACGCGAAAGCGCACGTAGCCCTGGCCCTGCAGGTCGGCGAACACCTCGCCGAATTCGCCCTTGCGCTCGCGCGCGATCGGCGCCAGCACCATCAGCCGCGTGCCGCCCGGCAGCGCCAGCACGTGGTCCACCATCTGCGCCACGGTCTGGGCCGACAGCGGCAGGTCGTGGTCCGGGCAGTAGGGCGTGCCGGCGCGCGCGAACAGCAGGCGCAGGTAGTCGTGGATCTCGGTCACCGTGCCGACGGTGGAGCGCGGGTTGTGGCTGGTGGCCTTCTGCTCGATCGAGATCGCCGGCGACAGGCCCTCGATCAGGTCCACGTCGGGCTTGTCCATCAGCTGCAGGAACTGCCGCGCGTAGGTGGACAGGCTTTCCACGTAGCGCCGCTGCCCTTCCGCGTACAGCGTGTCGAATGCCAGCGAGGACTTGCCCGAGCCCGACAGTCCCGTGATCACGACCAGCCGGTTGCGCGGGATGTCCAGGTCGACGTTCTTCAGGTTGTGCGTGCGCGCACCGCGGATGCTGATGCGCTGCTGCAGCAGCGCTGCCGCGAGGTAGGGGCCGTCCTGGTGGGGGTCGTTCACGATGCCGATGCGACTGCGGGAAAACCCGCCATGATAAGCGGCCGTCCCCGTCCCGTGCCGTACGCGCACTGGCGACGGCGCGGGACCATGCGGCACAATCGATGCCCTTTTCCCCTTCGGCAGATCGGCAGATCGGCAGAGAGCATCCCATGGCATCCGTCAACAAAGTCATCCTCGTCGGCAATTTGGGCCGCGATCCGGAAGTGCGCACCTTTCCCAGCGGCGGACGCGTGGCCAATGTGCGCATCGCGACCACCGAGCAATGGCGCGACAAGCAGTCCGGCGAGCAGCGCGAACTGACCGAGTGGCACAACGTGGTGTTCAACGACCGGCTGGCCGAGATCGTCGAGCAGTACCTGCGCAAGGGCTCGCAGGTCTACGTGGAAGGCAGCCTGCGCACGCGCAAGTGGCAGGACCAGAGCGGCCAGGACCGCTACACGACGGAAATCCGCGCCGACCGCATGCAGATGCTGGGCGGCCGCCAGGGCGGCGGCGGTGGTGCGCCCGCGGGCGATGGCGACGACGGCGGCGGCTACGAGGCGCCGCGCCGCGCCGCGCCGCCCAGCCGTCCGGCGCCTGCGCCGCGCGCCGCCCCGGCTCCGGCGCCCAAGGCGTCGAGCGGGTTCGACGACATGGACGACGACATTCCGTTCTGACGCTCCCGCGCCTCGGCCCGCTTCAGGCCGAGGCGCCTGAAATCACGCCGCCGCCCAGGCACACCTCGCCGTCGTACAGCACGGCCGATTGCCCCGGCGTCACCGCCCACTGCGGCGCGTCGAAGGACAGCGTGAACGCGCCGTCCTCGCCCGGTGCCAGCCGGCACGGCGCATCGGCCTGGCGGTAGCGCGTCTTGCTGGCGTAGGCGCCCGGCGCGGGCGGCGCGCCGGCGGTCCAGCTGGCATCGCCGGCCGCCAGGGCGAGCGACTGCAGCCAGGGATGGTCATGCCCCTGCACCACCCACAGCGTGTTGGCCGCCATGTCCTTGCGCGCGACGAACCAGGGCGCGTGCTCGCCGCCGCCGCGCGGCGCGCCTTTTTCCTTGACGCCGCCGATGCCCAGCCCCTGGCGCTGGCCCAGCGTGTAGAACGACAGGCCCTGGTGCCGGCCCAGCACGCGGCCGCGTTCGTCCTTGATCGGGCCGGGCTCCCGGGCGATGTAGCGGTTCAGGAACTCCCGGAACGGCCGCTCGCCGATGAAGCAGATGCCGGTGGAGTCCTTCTTCTTCGCGTTCGGCAGCCCGATCTCGGCCGCGATGCGGCGCACCTCGGTCTTGTGCAGTTCGCCGACCGGGAACAGCGTCTTCGCGAGCTGGGCCTGCGTCAGCCGGTGCAGGAAGTAGCTCTGGTCCTTGGACGGGTCCAGCCCCTTCAGCAGCTCGAAGCGCCCGCCGCGTTCGCGCACGCGCGCATAGTGGCCGGTCGCGATCTTCTCGGCGCCCAGCCGCATCGCGTGGTCCAGGAAGGCCTTGAACTTGATCTCGGCGTTGCACAGCACATCCGGGTTCGGCGTTCGGCCGGCCTGGATCTCGCGCAGGAACTCGGCGAACACGCGGTCCTTGTACTCGGCCGCGAAGTTCACGTGCTCGATCTCGATGCCGATCACGTCGGCCACCGCGGCCGCATCGACGAAATCGGCGTTGGACGAGCAGTATTCGCCATCGTCGTCGTCTTCCCAGTTCTTCATGAAGATGCCGACGACCTCGCAGCCCTGCTGCTTGAGCAGCCAGGCACTGACAGAGGAATCGACCCCGCCGCTCAAACCCACCACGACACGCTGCTTGCCCATGCCGGAATTGTAGGAATCCGGCATGGGCGCCGCCGCGTCAGGGCATGGCCACGGACGGGTCGGTGAACACCAGGTCCAGCGGGAAGCGGCGGCCCGCCAGATGGTCTTCCAGGCAGCGCAGCACCAGCGGGCTGCGGTGGCGCGCCGCGCTGGCGCGCACCTCGGCGGGCGTGAGCCACAGCGTACGCACGATGCCGGTGTCCAGCGCCCGGCCCGGCAGCGGCTCGCCGGCGTCGCCGCAGAAGGCGAAGCGCAGGTAGGTCACGTCCTCGCCCGTGCCGGGGCGGCGCAGGCGCGACAGGTACACGCCCACCAGCGCCTCGGGCCGGAAGAGGCGCGCCGTCTCCTCCAGCGCCTCGCGCACGCAGGCCTGCGCCGGCGATTCGCCGGGGTCCAGGTGGCCGGCCGGCGTGTTCAGCCGCAGGCCGTCGGGTGTCTGTTCCTCCACCAGCAGGTAGCGGCCCGCCTGTGCAATCACCGCGGCGACGGTGACGTTGGGCTTCCAGCGCGGCGCCATCGGATCCATGGCCGTCAGGTCGGCGTGGCCACGTAGAGCAGCCAGCCGTTCTCGAACGAGGTTTCGTTGACGCGCAGCAGGCTGCGGTCGCACAGGTCGACCACGAAGCTGCGATAGGCCCGGCTGCGCCGCTTGGTGTCGGCCATGGACAGCCAGGCCTCGATGTCGTCGGTGTCGATGTACGGGCCGATGCGCTGCGCGTAGCAGTGGCGCACGATGTCGGAGAAGAAGCGGGCGTCGGCCTGCACGTCGTGGATCTGCAGGAACAGCGCGTTGGCCAGCACCATCTGGTCGGCCGGATCGAACAGCGCGATGGCCGACTTGCCGTTGCCCAGCATGGACAGCACGCGCGAAAGACTCTTCGGGCCGCGCTGGTGCCGCCAGTGCGGCGGCTTCGGCGCATGCGGCGCGGCCGGCGGCTCCAGCGACGAAGGCCGGCTGTCGCCGGCCATGCTGATCTGGTCGCGGCCACGGTGCTTGGCACGGTAGAGCATCTGGTCGGCCAGGCGCATCCAGGCTTCGTGGTTTTCCAGGTCGCGGCTGAGGCCGGCCACGCCGAAGCTGGCCGTGACCTCCACGCCGTCGACCAGCGCCTGCTCGTGCAGCTGGCGGCGCAGGCGGTCCATGACCGCCGAGGCCTCTTGCGGCGAGGTCTGCGGCAGCAGCAGGCCGAACTCCTCGCCGCCGTAGCGGCCCGGCACGTCGGCCTCGCGCAGGCACGAGCGCAGCAGCTTCGCGAAGCGGCGGATGACCTGGTCGCCGATGTCGTGGCCGTAGACGTCGTTGATGCGCTTGAAATGGTCCAGGTCGATCAGCACCAGCGAGGCCGTCTGCCCGCTGCGTGCGAAGCGGGCGAACTCCGTCTTGACCTTCTGCTCCCAGTGGTGCCGGTTGAACAGGTCCGACAGGCCGTCGCGCTGGTTCTGGTAGGCCAGCTCGGCGCGCTGGCGCCGCAGCCTGCGCAGCGATCGGTGCGTGACCAGTCCCACGCTGAACGGGTGCAGCAGCAGCAGCGGCAGGCAGGCGACCACCGTCTGCAGCGACGGTGCGGGCTGCCAGCGCAGGCCGAACACCAGCAGGCCCGCCAGCACCCCGGCCGCCTGCGCCAGCAGGCCGCGGCCCAGTTGGCGCGCGCCGCCGCCGATCATGCTGTCCATGCTCATCATGGACACCGTCAGTGCGCTCGGCAGCAGGTTGAAGTCGATGGCCGGCAGCCACAGGCCTCCGGCGAAATGGTCGATCTGCAGGTTGCGCAGCTCGCAGGCCACGGGCGTGGCATGGCGGCGCGCGTACTGCCAGGCCAGGTGCGGCCAGACGAAGGCATGCAGCGCCGGCCCCACCCAGAACCACCACGGCGCGCCGTTCTCGGCCAGCACGCTGGCCAGCGCCACGAAGCCCATGGTCAGGCCGATCACCCGTGGCCCATAGCTCGTGCGAGCGAACTTCGCGGAAGAACGCGCGGCGGGATCCTGGGTGTCCATGGGCGTGCAGTGAAGGGCGCGCGATGTTATCCGTCGTTTCCCGCCGCGCAGGGCGTGGCGGGAAACGGCCCGCCGGCCGTGTCCCGCGGGCGGATGAACGGTGCGGCTCACATGGCGTGGCGCGGCGCGCATGCTGCTCTGGGCGCGCGGGGAACTCGGGTAAGCTCCGACGCCTGGAGACAACCCACAGGGAAGGAGCACGTATGCAGATCGGTGTGCCCGCCGAAACATCGGCAGGCGAAACGCGGGTGGCTGTGACCCCCGAAACGACGAAGAAGCTCGTGGCACAAGGCCACGCAGTGCGCGTGCAGAGTGGGGCGGGCGTGGCCGCCGCGGCCACCGATGCGGCCTACCAGGCTGCCGGTGCCGAGATCTGCGATGCCGCCGCCGCCTTCGGCTGCGACCTGGTGCTGAAGGTGCGCAGCCCTTCGGCCGCAGAACTGCCGATGATGAAGAGCGGTGCCACCGTGGTCGGCATGCTGAACCCCTTCGACCAGGAGAACCTGCAGCGCCTGGCCGCCGCGGGCCTGACCAGCTTCGCGCTGGAGGCCGCGCCGCGCACCACGCGCGCGCAGAGCATGGACGTGCTGTCCAGCCAGGCCAACATCGCCGGCTACAAGGCCGTGATGATGGCCGCCAACGCCTACCAGCGCCTGTTCCCGATGCTGATGACGGCCGCCGGCACCATCAAGGCCGCGCGCGTCGTGATCCTGGGCGTGGGCGTGGCCGGCCTGCAGGCCATCGCCACGGCCAAGCGCCTGGGCGCGGTGATCGAGGCCTCCGACGTGCGTCCGTCCGTGAAGGAGCAGGTCGAGTCGCTGGGTGCCAAGTTCATCGACGTGCCCTACGAGACCGCCGAGGAGAAGGAAGCCGCCGAAGGCGTGGGCGGCTACGCCCGGCCCATGCCGCAGAGCTGGCTGGACCGCCAGAAGGCCGAGGTCGCCAAGCGCGTGGCGCAGGCCGACGTGGTCATCTCCACCGCGCTGATCCCCGGCCGCGCCGCGCCGACGCTGATCACCGAGGAGATGGTGCAGGCCATGAAGCCCGGCTCGGTCATCGTCGACATCGCGGCCGGCAAGGGCCCCGGTGGCGTGGGTGGCAACTGCCCGCTCAGCGAGGCCGACAAGACCGTCGTGCGGCACGGCGTGACCCTGATCGGCGAGACCAACCTGCCGGCCCTGGTGGCGGCGGACTCCTCCGCGCTGTACGCGCGCAACGTGCTGGACTTCCTCAAGCTCGTGCTGCCCAAGGACGCCAGCGCCGTGCAGGTGCCGATGGACGACGACATCGTGGTGGCCTGCCTGATGACCCAGAACAACGAAGTGAAGAGGGCCTGACCATGGAACTCGTGTCTCCGACCATCACCAACCTGATCATCTTCGTGCTGGCCATCTACGTGGGCTACCACGTGGTGTGGACCGTCACGCCGGCGCTGCACACGCCGCTGATGGCCGTGACCAACGCGGTCTCGGCCATCGTCATCGTCGGCGCCATGCTGGCCGCGGCGCTGACCGAGGGCGCGCTCGGCAAGACCATGGGCGTGCTGGCCGTGGCGCTGGCCGCGGTCAACGTGTTCGGCGGCTTCCTGGTCACCCGGCGCATGCTGGAGATGTTCAAGAAGAAGGAACGCAAGGGAGGTTCCAAGTGAGCATGAACCTCGTCACGCTGCTGTACCTGGTTGCCAGCGTCTGCTTCATCCAGGCCCTGAAGGGCCTGTCCCATCCCACCACCTCGATCCGCGGCAACGTCTTCGGCATGGTCGGCATGGCCATCGCCGTGGTGACCACGGCCGCGCTGATCGTCCAGCTGGCCAGCTCGGCGCTCGGCCTGGGCTGGGTGCTGCTGGGCCTGCTGATCGGCGGCACGGCCGGCACCATCATGGCCCAGCGCGTGGAGATGACCAAGATGCCCGAGCTGGTCGCCTTCATGCACAGCATGATCGGCCTGGCGGCGGTGTTCATCGCGGTCGCGGCCGTGGCCGAGCCCTGGGCCTTCCAGATCGCCGCGCACGGCGGGCCGATCCCGGGCGGCAACCGCGTGGAGCTGGCGCTGGGCGCCTTCATCGGCGCGATCACCTTCACCGGCTCGGTCATCGCCTTCGGCAAGCTCAGCGGCAAGTACAAGTTCCGCCTGTTCCAGGGCAAGCCGGTCCAGTTCAAGGGCCAGCATGCGCTGAACGCGGTGCTGGGCCTGGCGTCGCTGTTCTTCATCGTCGGCTTCTGGCACAGCCAGAGCTGGATGGACATCGTGCTGGTGATCCTGCTGGGCCTGGCGCTCGGGGTGCTGCTGATCATCCCGATCGGCGGGGCCGACATGCCGGTGGTGGTGTCCATGCTGAACAGCTACTCCGGCTGGGCCGCGGCGGGCATCGGCTTCAGCCTGAACAACAGCATGCTGATCATCGCCGGCAGCCTGGTCGGCAGCTCGGGCGCGATCCTCTCGTACATCATGTGTAAGGCGATGAACCGCTCGTTCTTCAACGTGATCCTGGGCGGCTTCGGCGGCGATGCGGCCACGGCCACCGGCAGCACCGAGCAGCGCAGCGTCAAGAGCGGCAGCGCCGACGACGCGGCCTTCGTGCTGGGCAACGCCGAGACGGTGGTCATCGTGCCCGGCTACGGCCTGGCCGTGGCGCGCGCGCAGCACGCCGTCAAGGAGCTGGCGCAGAAGCTGACCGACAAGGGCGTGACCGTGAAGTACGCGATCCACCCGGTGGCCGGCCGCATGCCCGGCCACATGAACGTGCTGCTGGCCGAGGCCGAGGTGCCCTACGACCAGGTGTTCGAGATGGAGGACATCAACGGCGAGTTCGGCCAGGCCGACGTGGCCATCATCCTGGGCGCCAACGACGTGGTGAACCCAGCCGCGCACACCAAGGGCAGCCCGATCTACGGCATGCCGATCCTGGAGGCCTACAAGGCCAAGACGGTCATCGTCAACAAGCGCTCCATGGCCGCCGGCTACGCCGGCCTGGACAACGAGCTGTTCTACATGGACAAGACCATGATGGTCTTCGGCGACGCCAAGAAGGTCGTCGAGGACATGGTCAAGGCCGTAGAGTAGCGGCGCGGCGCGCGGCTTGCCCCCGCGGGCCGCGGGGCCGCGCCGCGCCGCGGTGCCCGGGGTCGCCACAATGCGCGCCATCGTGAGAACGTCGAAGGAGATCCCATGACCGAGCGCATCTGGCTGCAGAGCTATCCGCCGGGCGTGCCCACCGATATCGACCCGTCGGTCTACCCTTCGCTGGTCGCGCTGATGGAGGAGAGCTTCGCCCGCTTCGCCGACCGCACGGCCTACAGCTTCATGGGCCGCGAGGTGCGCTACGGCGAGGTGGACCGGCTCAGCGCGCGCCTGGCCGCCTACCTGCAGGGCCTGGGCCTGGCGCGCGGCGACCGCGTGGCCGTGATGATGCCCAACGTGCCGCAGTACCCGGTGGTCGTGGCCGCGATCCTGCGCGCGGGCCTCGTGCTGGTCAACGTGAACCCGCTGTACACGCCGCGCGAGCTCCAGCACCAGCTCGTCGACGCCGGCGCCAAGGCCATCGTCATCATCGAGAACTTCGCGGCCACGCTGCAGAAGTGCCTCCAGGCCACGCCGGTCCGGCACGTGGTGCTGTGCGCCATGGGCGACCAGCTGGGCCTGCTGAAGGGCGCGCTGGTCAACTACGTGGTGCGCAAGGTCAAGAAGCTGGTGCCGCCGTTCTCGCTGCCGGGCGCGGTGCGCTTCAACGATGCCGTCGCCAGGGGCGCCTCGGCGCGCTTCACCAAGCCGCAGATCGGGCCGGACGACCTGGCCCTGCTGCAGTACACCGGCGGCACCACCGGCGTCAGCAAGGGCGCGATGCTGCTGCACCGCAACGTGATCGCCAACGTGCTGCAGTCCGAGGCCTGGAACCAGCCGGTCATGGCGCGCGTGCCGCAGGGCGAGCAGCCGACCACCGCCTGCGCGCTGCCGCTGTACCACATCTTCGCGTTCACGGTCGGCATGATGCTGAGCATGCGCACCGGCGGCAAGCTGGTGCTGATCCCGAACCCGCGCGACCTGCCGGCCGTGCTGAAGGAGCTGTCCAGGCACCAGATCCACAGCCTGCCGGCCGTCAACACGCTGTTCAACGGCCTGGCCAACCACCCCGACTTCGGCAGCGTGGACTGGAGCCACCTGAAGGTCTCCCTCGGCGGCGGCATGGCGGTGCAGAGCGCCGTGGCCCGGCTGTGGCTGGAGAAGACCGGCTGCCCGATCTGCGAGGGCTACGGCCTGTCGGAGACCTCGCCCTCGGCGAGCTGCAACCCGACGACCAGCACCGAGTTCACCGGCACCATCGGCGTGCCGCTGCCCAGCACCTGGTTCAAGCTGGTGGACGACGCGGGCCAGGACGTGCCGCCCGGCCAGTCCGGCGAGATCGCCATCAAGGGCCCGCAGGTGATGGCCGGCTACTGGCAGCGGCCCGACGAGACCGCCGGCGTGATGACGCCCGACGGCTACTTCCGCAGCGGCGACATCGGCACCATGGACGAGCGCGGCTTCTTCCGCATCGTCGACCGCAAGAAGGACATGATCCTGGTCAGCGGCTTCAACGTCTACCCGAACGAGATCGAGGACGTGCTGGCCCAGCTCGACGGCGTGCGGGAGGTGGCCTGCGTCGGCGTGCCGGACGACAAGACCGGCGAGGCCGTCAAGCTGGTGCTGGTGCGCAGGGACCCCGGCCTGACCAAGGAGGCCGTGCGCGCCTACTGCCGCGCCAACCTGACCGGCTACAAGCAGCCGCGCGTGGTCGAGTTCCGCCAGGAGTTGCCGAAGACGCCGGTCGGCAAGATCCTGCGGCGCGAACTGCGCAGCCCCGTCGCGCACTAGGCCGCACCGCCGCCAGGCGCGGTCCCGCAGCCGAGCCGATCGCCGCGCCGCCATGCCCACCGCCATCCTCAGCGCCCTCGCCGAAGAGCAGCAGGGCCTGCTCGACCTGCTGGAGGCGCCCGCCACCGTGCGGCTGGCCGGGCGCGAGGTCCACACCGGCCGGCTGTGGGGCGAGCCGGTGGTGGTGACGCTCTCGCGCGTCGGCAAGGTCGCCGCGGCCACCACGGCCGCGCTGCTGGCCGAGCGCTTCGCGCCGCGCCGCATGGTGTTCACCGGCGTGGCCGGCGGGCTGGCGCCGGCGGTGCGCGTGGGCGACGTGGTGGTTTCCTCCGCGCTGCTGCAGCACGACATGGACGCCTCGCCGCTGTTCCCGCGCCACGAGGTGCCGCTGTACGGCCGCAGCCGCTTCGCCGCGGACGCGGCGCTGGCCGCCGCGCTGGCCCGGGCCGCGCACGCGGCGCTGGGCCAGGCACGCGTGCACCGGGGCCTGCTGGTCTCGGGCGACCGCTTCGTCTGCAGCGCGGCCGAGTCGCAGGCGCTGCAGGCCGCGCTGCCGGACGCGCTGGCCGTGGACATGGAGAGCGCCGCCGTGGCCCAGGTCTGCCACGACTACGGGCTGCCGTTCGCGGCCGTGCGCAGCATCTCCGACCGGGCCGACGACACGGCCCACGTCGATTTCGCGGCCTTCGTGCGCGACGTCGCCAGCCCCTGCGCCCGCGCCATCCTGGCGCACTGGCTGCGCGGCTGACGGCCGCCTCGGCCCCGACTTCCTTCCCTTTCGCCTGTTTGCCGGCGCCACCGGGCGCGCCGCTGTGGCTGCGCATGCCGGAATGCGGCAAGGGTTTTCCCTATGCACGATTTCGCAAAACAGCCATTAATCTTGCGGGGTCGTTCCAGTAATAAATCAACGTTTCATCAGTGGAACAAACCATGCATCCCACCGACCCTTCCGCTCCTGCTCCCGCCGCCTTGCTGGCCGGACGCCGTGTCCTGGTGACGGGGGGCGCGCGCGGCCTGGGGCTGGCCTTCGCTCGCACACTCTGTGCCCACGGGGCGCGCGTGGCGCTGGCCGATCTGCGCGTCGACGTGCTGCAGGAGTCCGTGGCCACGCTGCGCGCCGAGGGGTTGGACGTGGCGGACGGCATCGCCGTGGACATCGGCGACCCGGCCGCGGTCGAGCGCTGCGCCGCGCAGGCCGTGCAGGCGCTGGGCGGGCTGGACGGCCTGGTCAACAACGCCGCCGTCACCGATTCCGGCGGCCGCACCATGGACGAGATCGAGATCGCCACGTGGGACCAGGTCATGGCCGTCAACGTACGCGGCACCTGGCTCATGACGCGCGCCTGCCGTCCCGCGCTGCGGGCCAGCGGCCGCGGCGCCGTGGTCAACCTGGCTTCCGACACCGCGCTGTGGGGCGCACCGCGCCTGCTGGCCTACGTGGCCAGCAAGGGCGCCGTGATCGCGATGACCCACGCCATGGCGCGCGAACTGGGCGAGGACGGCATCACCATCAACGCCGTCGCGCCCGGCCTGGTGCTGGTCGAGGCCACGCAGTACGTGCCCGAGGCGCGCCACCGCCTGTACATCGAGCAGCGCGCGCTGCAGCGCGAGCAGCTGCCCGACGACGTCAGCGGCGCGGCGGTCTATCTGTTGTCCGACCTGGCCCGCTTCGTGACCGGGCAGCTGCTGCCGGTCAACGGCGGCTTCGTCATGAACTGATCCATTTCTTCGCCACCCCTTGATCCATCGAAGGAGCCCCCATGAGCGATCACTCTGAACAGCAACAACTCGCCCCGCGCAGCTGGGACCGCCCCGAGGGCGCCAGCTTCGAGGAGTGGATGAACACGCGCGTCGCGCGCTTCGCCACGCGCCGCTACGACTGGAACGCGCTGAAGTTCCAGGCCGACTACGACCCCAAGTTCCGCCGCGCGCAGATGCGCTACCTGGGCACCGGCGGCACCGGCGTGTCCAAGGACAGCAACACCGTGCCGAACGAGCACTTCACGTTCTCCACGATGCTGATCCCGGCCGGCCACATCGGCCCGATGCACATCCACGTGGACGTCGAGGAAGTCTTCTTCGTCATGCGCGGCAAGATGAAGCTGATCCTGGAGAAGGACGGCGAGCGCTTCGAGACCGTGCTGAACGAGCGCGACCTGGTCTCCGTGCCCCCGGGCGTCTACCGCGAGGAGCACAACATCGGCGAGGAAGACGCGCTGATGTGCGTGATGCTGGGCGCCAAGGTGCCGATCACGCCGACCTATCCGCCGGACCACCCGCTGTCCAAGATCAAGCGCTGAGCGCACGTCGCGCCACCGCCCGCCAGCCCGCCGAGCCAGCTCCATGAACAGTCCCGCCGACGCCGCCCCCCTGCTGCAGCCGCAGACCGCGCTGCTGGCCAGTGCGTTCCCGTGGCAGCGCGTCGTGCTGGCGGACGGCTCGCAGCTCTCCGTGCGCCGCCGCGGCGACGCCGGCGCGCCGGCCGTGGTGCTGCTGCACGGCATCAGCTCGGGCGCGGCCTCCTGGCTGCACACGGCCCTGGCGCTGGACGGGCTGCAGGTCGTCGCCTGGGACGCGCCCGGCTACGGCGAATCCACGCCGCTGCCGGCCGCGGCCCCGCGCGACACCGACTACGCCGAGCGCCTGCAGGGGCTGCTGCAGGCGCTGGACCTGGACCGCGTGCTGCTGGCCGGCCACTCGCTCGGCGCGCTGATGGCCGCGGCCCACGCCCGCACCTACGGCATGGAGCGCGTGCGGCGCCTGGTGCTGATCAGCCCGGCCGGCGGCTACGGCCAGGCCGGCAACGAGGCCGCCAGCGCCCGCGTGCAGCGCGAGCGCCTGGCCGCGCTGGAGCAGTACGGCGTGGCCGGCCTGGCCGCCAAGATCGACCAGCGCCTGCTGTCCGCCGGCGCCACGCCCGCGCAGCGCGCCTGGGTGCGCTGGAACACCGCGCGGCTGCAGCCGGACGGCTACCGCCAGGCCGTGGCGCTGCTGGCCGGCAGCGACCTGGGCGCCGCCCAGGGCATCGCCACGCCGGTCGAGGTGCATTGCGGCGAGGCCGACGTGGTGACGCCGCCGGCGGCCTGCCAGGGCTGGGCCGAGCGCCTGGGCGCGCCGTATGCTGCCATCCCCGGGGCCGGCCATGCCAGCCCCATCGAGCAACCGCAAGCCGTGGCACGCCTGATCCGCGAGGCCTGCGCTCGCATCCAGGGAGACACGCACCATGGCTGAGACCGACACCGAAGACGGCAGTCCCGGCAACGACAAGTACATCGTGCCCGCGCTGGAGCGCGGCCTGCGCCTGCTGGGCGAGTTCGGCGAGGCCCGCACGCTCAGCGCGCCCGAGTGCGCGCGCCGGCTGAACCTGCCGCGCTCCACCGTGTTCCGCCTGCTGAACACGCTGGAAGCCATGGGCTACCTGGAACGCACCGAGGGCAACGACTACCGCCTGGGCATGGCCGTGCTGCGCCTGGGCTTCGACTACCTGGCCTCGCTCGACCTGACCGAACTCGGCCAGCCGGTGCTGGTCCGGCTGTGCGAGGCGACGCACTACCCCGGCAACCTGGTCGTGCGCGACGGGCGCTCCATCGTCTACGTGGCCAAGGTCGCGCCGCCCAAGCCGTTCGCCAGTTCCGTGCAGGTGGGCACCCGGCTGCCGGCCCACGCCACCGTGTTCGGCCGCGTGCTGCTGCAGGACATGACGCTGGAGGAGCTGCGCGCGCTGTACCCCGAGGAGCACCTGGAGTCCTTCTCGCCGGCCACGCCGGCCACCGTGGCCGCGCTGCACGCGCTGCTGCAGGCCGACCGCGCGCGCGGCTACGTGCAGGGCGAGGGCTTCTTCGAGGCCAGCATCTCCACGATCGCCGCGCCGGTGCGCGACAGCAGCGGCCAGGTCGTCGCGGCGCTGGGCGCCACCATCCCGGCGCCGCGCTTCGAGCCCACGCACGTCAACGAGCTGCTCACCCAGGTCTGTGCCGCGGCCGACGAACTCTCGGGCCTGCTGAACTACCGCCCCCTCGAACCGGCCGGGCGGCAGCCGCTGCCCGCCCACTGAGAACCACCATGCAACTGATCGACCTGTCCCGCACCGTCGCCGTGGTCACCGGCGGCTCCTCCGGCATCGGCCTGGCCACGGCCGAGCTGCTGCTGGTCCATGGCGCCGCCGTGGCCATCTGCGGCCGCAACGTCGAACGCCTGCGCAGCGCCGAGGCCGGCCTGCGCGAGCGCGTGGCGCAGGCGCGCCTGTTCGCCGCGCCCTGCAACGTGCTCGACGCCGCGGAGGTGCAGGCCTTCGCCGCCGACTGCGAGCGCGAACTCGGCCCGGCCAACGTGCTCGTCAACAACGCCGGCCAGGGCCGCGTGTCCACCTTCGCCGACACCACCGACGCCGCCTGGACCGAGGAGCTGCAGCTGAAGTTCTTCTCGGTGATCCACCCCACGCGCGCCTTCCTGCCGCAGCTGCGCCGGCGCGAGGAGGCCGCCATCGTCTGCGTCAACTCGCTGCTGGCCGCGCAGCCCGAGCCGCACATGGTCGCCACCTCGGCCGCCCGCTCCGGCGTCAAGAACCTGGTGCGCTCCATGGCCACCGAGTTCGCGCCCATGGGCGTGCGCGTCAACGGCATCCTGATCGGGCTGATCGAGTCCGGCCAGTGGCGCCGCCGCTTCGAGGCGCGCGACGACAAGTCGCTCGACTGGGCCGCCTGGACCGGCGCGCTCGCCGCCAAGAAGGAGATCCCGCTCGGCCGCCTGGGCCTGCCCGAAGAGGCGGCACGCGCCATCCTGTTCCTCGCCACGCCGCTGTCCTCCTACACCACGGGCAGCCACCTCGACATCTCCGGAGGCCTGTCCCGCCATGCATAAGTCCAACCAACCCGCGTCCGCCGGCCAGCAAGTGACCGTCGGCGCCGTCGTCGCCGCCTTCCTCGAACAATGCGGCGTCCAGGCGGCGTTCGGCGTGATCTCGATCCACAACATGCCGATCCTGGACGCCTTCGCCCAGCGCGGCAAAACGCGCTTCGTGATGGCGCGCGGCGAGGCCGGCGCCGGCAACATGGCCGACGCCTATGCCCGCTCCACCTCCAGCCTGGGCGTGTGCATCACCAGCACCGGCCCGGCCTCCGGCAACATCGCCGGCAGCCTGGTCGAGGCCTACACCGCCGGCACGCCGCTGCTGCACATCACCGGCCAGATCGAGACCCAGTACCTGGACAAGAAGCTCTCGTACATCCACGAGGCGCCCGACCAGCTGACGATGCTGAAGGCCGTCTCCAAGGCCGCGTTCCGCGTGCTGAGCGCCGAAACCTGCCTGTCCACGCTCAAGGCGGCGGTGCAGGCCGCGATGACGGCGCCCACCGGCCCGGTGAGCGTGGAAATCCCGATCGACATCCAGCAAAGCGTGATCGCCATGCCGGCCGACCTGGCGCCGCTGCCGGTGGCCGTGCTCGCCCCCAGCGATGACGCGCTGGACGCGCTCGCCGACCAGCTGGCCAAGGCCCGCCGCCCGCTGCTGTGGCTGGGCGGCGGCGCACGCCATGCCCGTGCCGCCGTGCAACGGCTCAAGGCGCTGGGCTTCGGCATCGTCAGCACCGGCCAGGGCCGCGGCATCGTGCCCGAGGACGACCCGGCCTCGCTCGGCGCCTACAACATCCAGAAGCCGGTGGAAGCCTTCTACCAGCGCTGCGACGCCATGCTGGCCGTGGGCACGCGCCTGCGCAGCAACGAGACGCTGAAGTACGAGCTGAAGCTGCCGCGCCCGCTGTACCGCGTCGACGTCGACGCCGCCCAGTCCGGCCGCTGCTACGCCGACGACGGCTTCGTCTGCGGCGACGCGGCCCTGGCCCTGGCCGGCCTGGCGGACCGGCTGGAGGCGCGCGGCTACCAGGCCGACCCCGAGCTGCTGGCCGACCTGCGCCAGACGCACGAAAACGTGGTGGCCACGCTGCGCGACGGGCTGGGGCCCTACGCCGCGCTGGTGCAGCAGCTGCAGCAGGTGGTGGGCCGCAACTTCAACTGGGTGCGCGACGTCACCGTCTCCAACAGCACCTGGGGCAACCGCGAACTGCGCTTCTTCGAACCCAATGCGGGCGTGCATGCGACGGGCGGCGGCATCGGCATGGGCATGCCGATGGCCATCGGCGCCGCGGTCGGCACGGCCGTCACGCAGTCGGGCCGCAAGACGCTGGGCCTGGCCGGCGACGGCGGCTTCATTCTGAACCTGGGCGAACTCGCTACCCTGGTGCAGGAGGAGTGCGACTGCCTGATCGTGCTGATGAACGACCAGCGCTACGGCGTGATCCAGAACATCCAGGACGCCTCCTACGGCGGGCGCCGCTGCTACGTGGAGCTGCACACCCCCGACTATGCGCAGCTGTGCGCCTCGTTGAAGCTGGCGCATGCCCGTGTGCAGAACCTGGACGCGCTGCCCGCGGTGCTGCAGGACGCCTGGGCGAAGAAGGGCCCGTTCCTGCTGGAGATCGACATGCGCGCCATCGGCGCCTTCAAGACCGCCTTCTCCGGCCCGCCGGTGAACAAGCTGGACCAGATTCCCGCCACGCCCGCCGCCTGAGGACGCCATGAAGATCGCATTGATCGGCTGCGGCGCCATCGGCACCGCGCTGCTGGAACTGGTGAAGGACGACGCCGGCCTCACCGTGGCCGCCATCGTGGTGCCGGCCGAGGGCGCGGACACCGCGCAGGCCGTGGCCGCCCGCCTGGCACCCGGCGCCCGCGTGGCGCCGGCCGTTCCCACCGACGGCATCGACCTGGTGGTCGAGGCCGCCGGCCATGCCGCCATCGAGCAGCACGTGCTGCCGGCGCTGGCGCGCGGCGTGCCGGCCATCGTCGCCTCGGTCGGTGCGCTGTCCGCACCCGGCCTGCCCGAGCAGCTGGAAGCCGCGGCGCGCCAGGGCCGTACCCAGGTGCAGCTGATCGCCGGCGCCATCGGCGCCATCGACGCGCTGGCCGCCGCCCGCATCGGCGGGCTGGAGGTGGTGCGCTACACCGGCCGCAAGCCGCCGCGCGCCTGGAAGGGCACGCCGGCCGAGCAGGGCCGCGACCTCGACGCGCTGGCGGCCGAGACGGTGATCTTCGAAGGCTCGGCGCGCGAGGCCGCCACGCTGTACCCGAAGAACGCCAACGTGGCCGCCACCGTCTCGCTGGCCGGCCTGGGCCTGGACCGCACCACGGTGCGCCTGATCGCCGACCCCGGCGTGACCGAGAACGTGCACCAGGTCGAGGCCGCCGGCGCCTTCGGCCGCTTCGAGCTGACCATGCGCAACCAGCCGCTGGCTGCCAACCCCAAGACTTCGGCGCTGACCGTCTACAGCGCGGTGCGCGCGCTGCGCGGCCGGGTCGCCCCGCTGGTCATCTGACGAGAAACGAGAGAGCCCCACGATGTCGAACCTGGAACTGCTCCCCATCTGCGTTGCCGGCGAATGGCGCCTGGGCGGTGGCGACGTGTACGAGAGCCTGTACCCCGCCACCGGCGCGCCGATCGCCCGCCTGAAGGCCGCCAGCCTGGCCGACGTGGAGGAGGCCATCGCCCGTGCCGACCACGCCTTCCGCACCAGCGGCTGGGCCCAGATGCTGCCGCACCTGCGTGCCGCCGTGCTGCACCGCGTGGCGGCCATCATCCGCGAGCGCGCCGAGCCGCTGGCCCAGCAGCAGCGGCTGGACAACGGCAAGCCGATCAACGAGACGCGCGCGTTGGTGGCCAGCGCCGCCGGCACCTTCCAGTTCTTCGCCGCGGCGCTGGAGACGCTGGAGGACGCCATCACGCCCGCGCGCGGCGACTACGTGACCATGAGCGTGCACGAGCCCATGGGCGTGGTGGCGGCGATCACGCCGTGGAACTCGCCGATCGCCAGCGAGGCGCAGAAGCTCGCGCCGGCGCTGGCCGCCGGCAACGCGGTCGTCGTCAAGCCGGCCGAGGTCACGCCGCTGATGGCGCTGGAGCTGGCGAAGATCTGCGAGGAAGCCGGCGTGCCCAAGGGCATCGTCAGCGTGCTGCCGGGCAAGGGCTCGGTGATCGGCGACGCCATCACCAAGCACCCGCTGGTCAAGCGCGTGTCGTTCACCGGCGGCACCACCACCGGCAAGCACATCGCCCACATCGCGGCCGACAAGATGATGCCGGTCTCGCTGGAGCTGGGCGGCAAGTCGCCGACCATGGTGCTGGAGGACGCCGACCTGGACCATGCCGTCAACGGCGTGCTGTACGGCATCTTCAGCAGCTCGGGCGAGTCCTGCATCGCCGGCTCGCGGCTGTTTGTGGCGCGGCCGCTGTACGACGAGTTCCTGACGCGGCTGGCCAAGGGCGCCGCGGCGCTGCGCGTCGGCGACCCGGCCAGCGAGGCCACGCAGATGGGGCCGCTGATCACGGCGCGCCACCGCGAGGGCATCGAGCGCTACGTCGAGCTGGGCGTGTCCGAGGGCGGCCGCATCCGCACCGGCGGCGTGCGCCCGCACGGCGCGGCCTACGACAGCGGCTACTTCTACAGCCCGACCATCCTCGAAGGCCTGACCAACGAGGCGCGCATCAGCCAGGAGGAGATCTTCGGCCCGGTGCTGGTGGCGATGCCGTTCGACAGCGAGGAGGAACTGATCCGCCAGGCCAACGACAGCGTCTACGCGCTGGCCGCCGGCGTCTGGAGCCGCGACTTCAAGCGCGCCTGGCGCATCGGCCGCGCGGTGCAGGCCGGCACGGTCTGGGTCAACACCTACAAGCAGTTCTCCGTGTCCACGCCGTTCGGCGGCTGGCGCGACTCGGGCCTGGGCCGCGAGAAGGGCCGCGAAGGCATCTTCCAGTACATGGAGCAAAAGAGCATGTACTGGGGCACCAGCGCGCATCCCATCCCCTGGGCCAACTGAACGGAGCAGGCACATGAGCGTTCTCGGCATCGACCAGATCACCTACGGCACGGACGACCTCGCGCTGTCGCGCCGCTTCTTCCTCGACTGGGGCCTGGCCCTGGCGCAGGAGCGCGCGGACGAACTCGTCTTCGAGTGCCTGAACGGCTGCCGCGTGGTGGTGGCCGCCATGGACAAGCCCGGCCTGCCGCCGGCCATCGAGGACGGCCCCACGCTGCGCGAAGTCGTCTGGGGCGTGGCAAGCGCGGCCGACCTGGACCGCTACGCCGACGCGATCCGCCACGACCCGGGCTTCGTCGATGCCGAGGTCGACGGCGCGCGCCGCATCGGCTGCACCGACCCGAACGGCCTGGCCGTGCGCCTGCAGGTCACGCGCAAGCACGACGTGGACGTGCAGAGCGCCGCGATGAACACCTGGACCGCCAAGCCGCGCGTCAACCAGCCCAGCCCGATCTACGAGCGCGCTACGCCGATCGAGGTCGGCCACGTGGTGTTCTTCACGGCCGACGTGCCCGAGACCGAGGCCTTCTACGCCGACCGCTTCGGCTTCGTCTCGTCGGACCGCTACCCGGGCCGCGGCGCCTTCATGCGCTGCGCGCCGGACGGCGGGCACCACGACATGTTCCTGCTGCAGCTGCCCTCGGGCAAGCGCGGCATCAACCACGTGGCCTTCACCGTGCGCGACATCCACGAGGTGTTCGGCGGCGGCCTGCACTTCTCGCGCTGCGGCTGGGAGACCCAGCTCGGCCCGGGCCGGCACCCGATCTCCTCGGCCTACTTCTGGTACTTCAAGAACCCGGCTGGCGGCCTGATCGAGTACTACGCCGACGAGGACCAGCTGACCGCCGAGTGGCAGCCGCGCGACTTCGAGCCCGGCCCCACGGTGTTCGCCGAATGGGCCGTGGACGGCGGCCTGGACGGCCACACGCGGCGCCAGAAGGGCGCGCGGGCCGACGGCAAGTTTCTCACCGAGAAGAAGTAGCCCGCCCGCCGGGCGGGTCCCACCGATGAACGCAACGGCAAACAGGAGTCGATATGGCTGAACGCATCATGCAACTCGTCCAGGTCGTCGGGAACCAGCTTCCCGAGCCCAGCCACGAGCCCGACCGCTATCTGCAGCCCCGGCAGGCGCAGCGGCGCGTCCCGACCAACTACGAAGACCTGCTGGGCGACGCCATCGAGCGCACCTTCGCCGCCGGCACGCACGACCTGCAGGGCCTGGTGGACGGGCTGAACCGCCAGGGCATGACCACGCGCGCCGGCGCGCCCTGGACCGTGGACAACTACGGCCCCGAGATCGCGGCGCTCGGCAGCTGAGCCCCGGCCGCACCGACCGCAATCCCACCCACAGGAGAAAAGACCATGCGCAACGCCACCGTCGACCCCGTCGACCACGTGCTGGAAGTCGGCCTCAAGGACTACTGGCACCCCATCTGCCCCTCGACCTTCGTCAAGGAAAGGCCCGTCTCCCTGAAGCGCCTGGGCATGACGCTGGTGCTGTGGCGCGACGCCGATGGCCAGGTGCGCGCGCTGGAGGACCGCTGCCCGCACCGCGGCGCGCCGCTGTCGCAGGGGGTGATGATGGGCGACCGCCTGTCCTGCCCCTACCACGGCGTGGAAGTGCGCCACGATGGCGTGGTCACGCGCGTGCCGGGCAGTCCCGGCTGCAAGCTGGAAGGGCAGCGCGCCACCCGCAGCTTCCACGTGCACGAGCGGGCCGGCGCCGTGTTCCTCTACAACGCCAGCCGGCACGTGGACGCGCCGCCGCCGCTCCAGCTGCCCGACGAGCTGTGGAACGACGAGCAGTATTCGTCCTTCCTGTGCTACGTGGAGTGGAAGTGCGACTACCGCTACGCGCTGGACAACGTGATGGATCCGATGCACGGGACCTTCCTGCACAAGCAGTCGCACTCCATGTCCGAGGGCGACAGCACGGCCAAGTTCTCGGTGCGCGCCACCGACACCGGCTTCGTGTTCGAGAAGGAAGGCCAGCGCAACGTCAACTTCGACTGGACCGAGTTCGCCGACACCGGCATCCACTGGATGCGGCTGGAGATCCCGTACCCGAAGACCGGCGGCCCCGGCGGCAACTTCATCATCGTCGGCATGTGCACGCCGATCTCGCCCAGCCTGACGGCTGTGTTTTTCTGGCGCGTGCGCAAGCTGCCGCCGGGCTGGCAGCGCGACACCTGGCGCTTCCTGTACCGCAACCGGCTGGAGGCGCGCCACTGGCACGTGCTGGAGCAGGACCGCGTGGTGCTGGAGTGGATGCCGCAGGACGCCAACCAGCACGAGAACCTGTACCAGCACGACCTGGGCATCGTGCGCCTGCGCCGCCTGCTGCGCGGGCTGGCGCAGGCGCAGCTGGACAAGGAACAGCAGCAGGCCGCGACGCCCGCCTGAAACCGCATCCCGCGCCGCCCCGGCAGGGGCGCGCGGCACCGCACCCGAACGCCACGAGGTTTTCTCCATGTCCTCTCCCACGCTCCAGGCCCTGGTCTACGCCATGCGATACGAGGCCGACGGCATCATCAGCGTCGAGTTCCGGCCGGCCGGCGCCGGCGTGGCGTTCCCGCCGTTCGAGGCCGGCTCCCACATCGACCTGCACCTGCCCAACGGCCTGGTGCGCAGCTACTCGCTGTGCAACCCGTCCAGCGACCGTGGCCGCTACGTGGTGGGCGTGCTCCACGACAGGAAGAGCCGCGGCGGCTCGCGCTACGTGCACCAGCAGCTGCGCGTCGGGCAGGTGATCGACATCTCCGCGCCGCGCAACAACTTCGCGCTGCACGAGGATGCGCCGCGCAGCGTGCTGGTGTCCGGCGGCATCGGCGTCACGCCGATCTTCTGCATGCTGCAGCGGCTGGCGGCGCTGGGCCGCCCGGTGGAGGTGGTGTACTGCGCGCGCACCCGCAAGGAGGCCGCGTTCATCGACGCCATCGAGGCGCTGGCCGACAAGGCGCAGGTCACCTGGCACTTCGACGACGAACAGGGCGCGCCGCCCGACCTGGCCCGGCTGCTGGGCGGCCGCGGCGCCGACAGCCACTACTACTGCTGCGGCCCGACCCCGATGCTCGACGCCTTCGAGCGCAGCTGCGAGGCGCTGGGCTATCCGCAGGCGCACATCGAGCGCTTCGCGGCGGTCGTGCACGAGGCACCGGTGGCCACCGAAAGCTTCGACGTGGTGTGCGCCAAGAGCGGGCGCACCGTCGAGGTGCCGCCCGGCAAGTCCATCCTGGACGCCCTCACCGATGCCGGCATGGACCTGGACCACAGCTGCAAGGAAGGCGTCTGCGGCGCCTGCGAGACCAAGGTGCTGGAGTTCGACGGCGGCCTGGAGCACCGGGACGGCATCCTGACCAAGGCCGAGCGCGAGGCCGGCAAGACCATGATGATCTGCGTCTCGCGCTGCAAGGGCAGACGGCTGGTGCTGGACGTCTAGCCGGCCCGCCGCGCAGCCACCACCCCCCATTTCCGTTTTCGGTCCGGGCGCCGGGCGCAGATGCGCGGCGCAGGACGCGCTCGCCCGATCCACCTGGGAGTCTTCCATCATGGACAACGCCGTCGCCACCCCGACCTCCACCTCCGCGCGGTCCATGCGCTGGTGGGGCATCTGGACCCTGTTCCTCGTGGTCGCCATCTCGTACATCGACCGCATCAACATCTCCATCCTGATCACCGATCCGCAGTTCCTGGCCCACGTCGGCCTGACGCCGGGCGACCGCGCCCGCCAGGGGCTGCTGGCCACGGCCTTCATGGCCGGCTACGGCGTGTCCTCCTTCGTGCTGACGCCGTTCTGCGCCGCGCTGTTCGGCGTGCGCCGCAGCCTGGTGGCCGGGCTGACGCTGTGGGGCGTGGTGACCTTCCTGTCGCCGCTGCTGCACAGCTACGGCCTGCTGCTGGCCTCGCGCATCCTGCTGGGCGTGTCCGAAGGCCCGCTGTTCTCGCTGGCCGCCAGCTACATCAAGGCGCATTTCGACAGCCGCGAGAACGGCAAGCCCAACTCGCTGGTGAACATGGGCACCGGGCTGGGCCTGGCGATCGGCTACCCGTTCGTGGGCTACCTGGTGGCCTCGCACGACTGGGAAACCTCGTTCCACGTGCTGGGCCTGCTGAACATCCTGCTGGGCATCCCGCTGGTGCTGGCCTTCATCCGCATGCCCAAGGTGCAGACCGGCATGCCGGCGCCGCGCTCGCTGGCCGAGGGCGTGGGCCACGTCGGGCAGATCGTGCGCGGCGCGCTGCAGACGCGCTACCTGGGCACCGTGACGCTGCTGACGGCCGCCTTCCTGGCCTACCTGTGGGGCAGCAGCAACTGGCTGCCGGCCTACCTGCAGCAGGCGCGCGGCTTCTCCATGCGCGAGATGGGCTGGCTGGCCTCGCTGCCGCAGTACGCGTCGGTGCTGGCCGTGCTGCTGGGCGGCATCCTGATCGACCGCATCCCCCGGCCGCAGGTGCCATTGATCTTCGTCGGCGGCAGCCTGGGCGTGGCGCTGTCGGTGTGGCTGGCGATCCAGGCCACGGACCGCTACAGCGCCGCCTATCTGCTGACCTCCGCCAACTTCTTCTGGGGCCTGATGAGCCCGGCCATCCCCAGCACGGTGCAGCACTGCGCCCGGCCCGAGCACGTGGCCAGCGCCTACGGCGTCGTCAACGGCACCGGCAGCCTGGTGGCCGGCTTCATGCCGGCCGTCATGGGCGTGGTGATCGGCATGACCGCGGCGTCGCAGGGCGGCGGCTTCTTCGCCGGCTTCGGCATCCTGATCGGCACCCAGGCCGTGGTGCTGCTGTGCGGCGTCTGGCTGTGGCTGCGCGAGCGCAGCGCCACGCATGCGAGCTGACGTCTGCCAGCCAGCTCCGGATGGCGGCGCCGGCCTGATGCTTGCATGCCGGGCCCGCATTCCACCACCGCTTCATCACGAAAGGATCGCCATGCGCCGTACCGTCCTCTGCGCCCTGCTGGCCCTGTCCGTCGCGCCGCATGCCCTGGCCCAGGGCGGCGATGCCGCCAAGGCCCTGGCCAGCGCCCCGTTCACCATCGTCGCGCCGTTTCCGCCGGGCGGGCCGGTGGACACGCTGGCGCGCATGCTCTCCGCCGGCCTGGCCGAGCGCTACCAGCAGCCGGCGGTGGTGGAGAACCGTACCGGCGCCGACGGCAACATCGGCATCCAGAAGGTCCGGGACGCCAAGCCCGACGGCCATACGCTGCTGGTGGTGCCGCAGGGCAACCTGACGATCAACCCGACGCTCAAGCCCAGCTTCAGCTTCATCGTCGACCGCGACTACGTGCCCGTGGCCTCGCTGGCGCGCACCGCCAACGTCATCGCGGTCAACCCGGCCGTGCCGGCGAAGACCATCGCCGAGCTGGTGGCCCTGTCCAAGGCCAAGCCCGACAGCATCAGCTACGCCTCGCCCGGCGTGGGCAGCAGCCTGCACCTGGCCGGCGAGCTGTTCAAGCAGCAAAGCGGCGCCGACATCCTGCACATCGCCTACAAGGGCACGGCCCCTGGCCTGAACGACGTGCTCGGCGGCACCGTGCCGATGATCATCGGCAACATGCCCTCGGTGCTGCCGCACATCCAGTCCGGCCGGCTGCGGCCGCTGGCCGTGACCGATGCGCAGCGCGCGCCCGAGCTGCCCGACGTGCCCACGCTGGCCGAGGCCGGCGTGCGCGGCGTGGCGCTGTCGTCCTGGTACGGCATGGTCGCGCCGAAGGGCACGCCCGAGCCGGTCCTGGCGCAGCTGCGCCAGGACATCGCCCAGATCCTGGACACCCCCGCCAACAA
This sequence comes from Pseudorhodoferax sp., assembly GCF_047601025.1. Taxonomy (NCBI): domain Bacteria; kingdom Pseudomonadati; phylum Pseudomonadota; class Betaproteobacteria; order Burkholderiales; family Comamonadaceae; genus Pseudorhodoferax; species Pseudorhodoferax sp. Next base: position 1,566,813 of record NZ_JASGJZ010000001.1, on the reverse strand, counting down.
GGCGCAGCTGCACAAGCAGGGCATGAGCGCGTGGGTCGTCGAAGGCGCGGCCTTCGGCGCGCTGATCCAGAAGGAGGCCGCGGTCTGGGCCCCGATCATCAAGAGCCGAAAGATCGAGGCCCAGTAGCACGGCCTCGGCATCCATCCGATACCCCCATGTCCCAAGGAGAGTCCATGCGCCCCACCCGCCGCCAATTGCTGACCCTGTCCGCCGCCGCCCTGCTCGCCAGCACCGGCAGCGCCACCTTCGCCCAGACCTGGCCGACCAAGCCGATCACCATCGTCGTCGCCTATCCCGCCGGCGGCGACGCCGATGCCATGGCCCGCCTGTACGCCGACAAGCTGGGCACCCGCCTCGGCCAGCCGGTGGTGGTCGACAACCGGCCCGGCGCCAGCGGCACGATCGGCAGCTCCCACGTCGCCAAGGCGGCGCCGGACGGCTACACCCTGCTGCTGGCGCCCAACACCTTCTCGTTCGCGCAGTTCGTGCTCAAGACCTCCGGCGCCAGCAGCTACGACGTGCTGCACGGCTTCGCGCCCATCGTGCAGACGGCCATGCAGCCGATGTTCGTCGCCGTCGCCGGCACCAGCGGCATCAAGGACCTGAACGGGCTGGTGGCCCAGTCCCGCAGCCAGAACCTGACCTACGCCACGCCGGGCAGCGGCTCGCCGATGCACATCCTGGGCGAGATGTTCAACCGCGCCGCGGGCACCAAGATCGCGCACGTCCCCTACAAGGGGGTGGCGCCGGCGGTGAACGACCTGCTCGGCGGGCACGTGCCCGTGACCTTCATGACGCTGGGGCCGATCGCGCCGTACCTGTCCAGCGGCAAGGTGATCGCCCTGGCGGTGACCGACCGGCAGCGCTCGCCGCTGGCGCCCCAGGTGCCCACGCTGGCCGAGCTCGGCATCCGCGACGTCAACGTCAGCGCCTGGCAGGGGCTGTTCGCGCCCAAGGGCACGCCGGCGTCCATCGTGCAGTCGCTGAACGCGCACATGAACGCGATCCTGCAGATGCCGGACGTGGTCGAGAAGATGGCCGCCTTCGGCGCCCTGCCGGCCGGCGGCGATTCCGCCCGGCTGGAGAAGACCAACGCCGCCGACCACGAGCGCTTCGGCCGGATCATCAAGGAGCTGGGCATCCAGCCCGACTGAGGCACGGCTCCGCGTGCCCGCGCCCGCCGCCATGGCGGGCCGCCGGCACGCCCCTTTTCCCCCACCCGCACCATCCCGCACCGACACCAAGCACCATGCGCCACACCACCACCATCGCCGCCGCTTCGCTGCTCGCCGCATGCCTCGGCCAGGCCGCCTTCGCACAATCGTCCGTCACGATCTTCGGCACCGTCGACCTGGGCATGACCCATCTGCGCAACGCCGGCGGCTCGGTCACCGGCCTGACGCACAGCAACGCCAACATCAGCCGCTTCGGCTTTCGCGGCACCGAGGACCTGGGCGGCGGCCTGGCCGCCTCGTTCTGGCTGGAGGCCGGCTATTCGCCCGACACCGGGGCGGGCCCCGGCCCCAGCGGCACCAACGGGCTGAGCTTCAACCGCCGCGCGACGGTGGCGCTGTCCGGCCGCTTGGGCGAGCTGCGGCTGGGCCGCGACGATTCCGCGACCTTCCTGAACACGCTGATCTTCGACCCCTTCCTGACCAACGGCGTGGGCGGCACGAACGCCTTCGTGATGAACGGCGCGCCGATCCAGATCAGCAACGCGATCAGCTACCTGACGCCGGCCGGCCTGGGCGGTTTCTACGCGCAGCTGCAGCATGCGCGCGACGAGGAACTGAACTCGCGCGTCGGCCGCTACAGCGGCGCGCGCCTGGGCTGGCGCCAGGGCGCGGTGCATGTGTCGGCGGCGATCGGCGACCTGCAGGGCGCGACCACGGCGCAGGACGTGCGCATCCGCAACGCGGCCGCCAGCTACGACTTCGGCGTGGCCCAGCCCATGCTGCTGTGGGCCAGCGAGAAGCGCGGCGGCGTGGAACTGCGCGCGCTGCAGCTGGGCGTCAAGGTGCCGGTGGGCGTGGGCGAGGTGCGTGCGCAGTTCAGCCGCTACGACACGTCCGGCAGCGATGCGGACTGGCGCAAGTTCGCGGTCGGCTACGGCCACAACCTGTCCAAGCGCACGCAGCTCTATGCCACCTACGCCCGGCTATGGAACTCCGACGGCTCGCAGCGCGCCATCGCGCCGCAGGGCCTGACGGCGCCGACCAACACGCTGGGCGGCAACGCCACCGGCTACGAGCTGGGCATCCGCCACTTCTTCTGACCGGCGGCCCGGTCAGGCGGTGCGCGCGAAGAACGCCGCGCTCATCGCCAGGCCGACCACGATGACCAGCCAGCGCACCGCGCGGGCCGGCAGCACCGTCGACAGCCGCGCGCCCAGATAGCCGCCGACGGTGCAGCACACCATCATCAGCACGGCCTCGCGCCAGCGCACGATGCCGGCGGCCGCGAAGATCGCCACCGAGATCGCGGCCAGCAGCGCCGACACCAGGTTCTTCAGCGCGTTGACCACGTGCAGATTGCCGGCGCGCGAGAACGAGAGCACGGCCATCAGCAGGATGCCGAGCCCGCCGTTGAAGTAGCCGCCATAGACCGCCGTGGCGCCCAGCGCCCAGGGCCGCCAGCGCGGCGGCGGGCCGCCTTCCGGGCCGGGCCGGGCCCGCGGCCCCAGCGCGAACAGCGCCGTCGCGAACAGCAGCAACCACGGCACCAGGGCCTGGAAGGCCTTGTTCGAGGTGACCAGCAGCAGCGCCGCGCCGAGCACGCCGCCGAGCAGGCTGACCCAGCCGATCTGCCACAGCAGCCGCCGGTCCAGCGCCGCGATCTCGCGCCGCTGGCCCCAGACGCTGCCGATGTAGCCCGGGAACACCGCGACCGCGCTGGTGGCGTTGGCCGGCACCGGCGGCACGCCGCCCAGCACCAGCGCCGGCAGCGTCAGGAAGCTGCCGCCCCCGGCGATGGCGTTCAGCACGCCGGCGCCGAAGGCCGCCAGCGCGAGGATGGCGTCGTGCGGCATCCGGCCCCCTTACTTGAGCCAGCCGCGCCGGCGGAAATACAGCATCGGCACCAGCGCGCTGGCCAGCATCAGCCCGATCGCGAACGGGTAGCCCAGGTGCCATTCCAGCTCGGGCATGAAGCGGAAGTTCATGCCGTAGATGCTGGCGATCAGCGTCGGCGGCAGCATGGCCACGCTGGCCACCGAGAAGATCTTGATGATCTTGTTCTGGTTGATGTTGATGAAGCCGACCGTGGCGTCCATCAGGAAGTTGATCTTGTCGAACAGGAAGGCCGTGTGGCTGTCCAGCGATTCGATGTCGCGCAGGATCTGGCGCGCCTCCTCGAACTGCTCGGCGTTCAGCATGCGGCTGCGCATCATGAAGCTGACCGCGCGGCGCGTGTCCATGGCGTTGCGGCGGATGCGGCCGTTCAGGTCTTCCTGGCGCGCGATCAGGCCCAGCACCTCGCCGGCGGTCTCGTCGCTGACATTGCCCTTGAGCACCAGGTCGCCGGCCTTCTCCAGCTCGTCGTAGACGCCCTCCAGCGTGTCGGCGGAATACTCGGCGTCGGCGTCGAACAGCTTGAGCAGCACCTCCTTGGCGTCCTCGATCAGGCCCGGCGCGCGGCGCGCGCGCATACGCAGCAGCCGGAACACCGGCACGTCCTCGTCGTGGATCGAGAACAGCACGCCGCGGCTCTTGAGCTCGGCGTTGTGCTGGTTCAGGATGAAGGCCACGCGCACGTTGCGCGGGTCGTCCGCATCGGCGATCAGGAAGTCGCTGCGCACGTGCAGGTCGCCGTTGTCTTCCTCGTAGAAGCGGGCCGACTCCTCGATGTCGTCGTCGGTCACGTCCTCGGGGATCGACAGGCCGTAGTACTGCTTGATCCAGCGCTTTTCCTCCAGCGTGGGCGACTCCAGGTCGACCCAGATCGGCTGGAAGCGCGACAGCTCTTCGAGGGATTCGATTTCTTCCTGGAAGAGGCGTCCGTTGGCCAGGGTGAAGATGTTCAGCACGGGAAACTCCCTGCGGTGTTCTGGGGAATCGGTCGGGCGGGCGGACGGCGCGCCTGCGATCCCGCCGCACATGCACACAGGACATCGAAAGCCACCGGCGAGGGCAGGGCTCCACGCGGTCGCTGCACGTGAGACAAAGCCTCAAATTATGGCACTGCGCAATGCCCCATGCCTTGTCCGGCAGGGCTTGCGTTCGCCGGGTTTCCCGCGCATAGTGAACCGGCCCTCAACCATGAACTGCAACGAAGGAGGCTCCATGAATTTGACGATCAGCGGTCACCATCTCGAAGTCACACCGGCACTGCGCAGCTACGTCATCACCAAGCTGGATCGCATCACCCGGCATTTCGATCAGGTGGTCGATGTCAAGGTCCTGCTGACCGTGGAAAAGCAGAAGGAGAAGCAGAACCGGCAGCGTGCCGAATGCAACATCCACGTCAAGGGCAACGACATGTTCGCGGAGAGTGCACACGCTGATCTGTATGCGGCCGTCGACGAGTTGGTGGACAAGCTGGACCGGCAGGTCGTGCGCCACAAGGATCGTATTCAGAAACACCACCATGACGCGGCCAAGCGTCTGATGTGAAGGTTCGCCGGGCGGTGCGCGCTGCGTGTCGCCTGGGGCCGACAAACCCACGGGCCGCCAGCATGGGCGGCTTTTTCTTTGCTGCGGCGCAATGTACACGCGTGCATAATCCGCCTTCCGTATGAACCGCCTAGCGTCCATCCTGCCTGCCGCGCAGGTCCTCGTGAGCGTCGATGCCACCAGCAAGAAGCGCGCGTTCGAGGAAGCCGGCCTGCTGTTCGAGAACCTGCACGGGTTGTCCCGCGCCCTGGTGACGGACAGCCTGTTCGCGCGCGAGCGCCTGGGCTCCACCGGCCTGGGCCATGGCGTGGCCATTCCGCACGGCCGCATCAAGGGGTTGAAGTCGCCGATGGCGGCGGTGCTGCAGCTGGAGCAGCCGATCGGCTTCGACGCGCCGGACGAGCAGCCGGTCAAGCTGCTGATCTTCCTGCTGGTGCCCGAGGCCGCGACCCAGAAGCACCTGGAAATCCTGTCGGAAATCGCCGAACTGCTCAGCGACGCACCGCTGCGCGAGAACCTGAAGACCACCTCCGACGCCGCCGCGCTGCATGCGCAGATCGACGGCTGGCAGTCCTCCCAGCCGGTCTGACCGTCTTCCCGGCGCGATGAAGCCCACCGCCGTCAGCGCCGACGTGCTGTTCGAGGAGTTCCGGGCGCTGCTGCGCTGGGAATGGATCGCCGGCCTGGGCGCGTCGGAGCGCCGTTTCGACGAGGTCGCGATCCGCGCCGCGCGTTCCGGTGCCGACCTGGTCGGCTACCTGAACTACATCCATCCCTACCGGGTGCAGATCATGGGCGAGCGCGAGATCGCCTACCTGAGCAATGCCTCGCCCGAGGACTGTGCGCGGCGCATCGCGCGCATCGTCACGCTGGAGCCGCCGGTGCTGATCCTGGCCGACGGCCAGCACGCGCCGCAGGCGCTGCTGTCGATGTGCGAGCGCGCCCCGATCCCGATGTTCGCGACCGAGGAATCCTCGGCCTTCGTGATCGACGTGCTGCGCGCCTACCTGTCCAAGCACTTCGCCGACCGCACCACGATGCACGGCGTGTTCATGGACATCCTGGGCCTGGGCGTCATGATCACCGGCGAATCCGGCCTGGGCAAGAGCGAGCTGGGCCTGGAACTGATCTCGCGCGGCAACGGCCTGGTCGCCGACGACGCGGTGGACCTGTACCGCATCAACCAGACCACCATCGAAGGGCGCTGCCCCGAACTGCTGCAGAACCTGCTGGAGGTGCGCGGCATCGGCCTGCTCGACATCCGCGGCATCTTTGGCGAGACGGCGGTGCGCCGCAAGATGCGGCTCAAGCTGATCGTGCACCTGGTGCGGCGCGAGACCATGGAGCGCGAGCACGACCGCCTGCCCTCCGAGCCGCTGACGCAGGACGTGCTGGGCGTGGCCGTGCGCAAGGTCATCATCCAGGTCGTGGTCGGGCGCAACATCGCCGTGCTGGTCGAGGCCGCGGTGCGCAACACCATCCTGCAGCTGCGCGGCGTGGACACGTACCAGGAATTCGTCGAGCGGCACCGCCGCGCGATGGAGAACGACGACTGACTGGCGCGCGGCGGCGCCGTGTCAGGCCTTGGTCTGCCGGCTGCCGCAGTCGGCGCATAGGCCGTACAGCGACATCGCGTGGTCCTGCACGGTCCAGCCCTTGGCCTTGGCCACCAGCATCTGGCGCTTCTCGATCTCCGCGTCGAAGAATTCCTCGACCTTGCCGCACAGCGTGCAGACGAAATGGTCGTGGTGCCGGCCCTCGTTGAGCTCGTAGACGGCCTTGCCGGACTCGAAGTGGCTGCGCGACAGGATGCCGGCCTGCTCGAACTGCGTCAGCACGCGGTAGACCGTGGCCAGCCCGATGTCCGAGCGTTCCATCAGCAGCACGCGGAACACGTCTTCGGCCGTCATGTGGCGCATCTCGCCTTTCTGGAAGATCTCCAGGATCTTCAGCCGGGGCAAGGTGGCCTTCAGGCCGGTGCTCTTGAGTTCGTCGATGTTGGACATGCGGTCTGGGCAGTGGGCCGGCCGCCGCTGCGTGACGCGTCGGTCAGGGGGCGGCCGCTACAATCGCGCGCATCATAGCGCTGCCCCGCCTTCATGCCTGCTTCCCGTCCGATGCCCCTGCCTGCCGGCCTGCTTCTGCTCTGCTGCGCGGCGCTGGCCGGCTGCAGCACCGTGACCGACGCCACCCGCCGCGCCGCCAATGCCATCGTGCCCTACCGGGTGGAGATCGTGCAAGGCAACTTCATCTCCAGCGAGCAGGTCGATGCGCTCAAGGTCGGCATGTCGCGCGCCGAGGTGCGCGACGTCCTGGGCACGCCGCTGCTGCAGAGCGTGTTCCACGCCGACCGCTGGGACTACGTGTTCACGATGCGGCGCCAGGGCACCGATCCGCAGGCGCGCCAGCTGACGGTGTTCTTCAAGGACGACCTGCTCGAGCGCGTGCAGGGCGACCCCATGCCCAGCGAGGCCGAATTCGTGGCGCTGCTCGGCGCCGAGCGCAAGATCAAGGACGTGCCGGTGCTCGAGGCCAGCGAGGAGAAGCTCAAATCCCTGGCGCCGCGCGAGCCGCAGCCGGCCGACGCACCCGCCGCCGCGCAGCCGCCGCTGCCGGCCTCCTATCCCCCGCTGGAGCCGCCCGCGCGCTGAGCGCCGCGCCCCCGGCGGGCCTGCCTGCCGCATGACCCGCTTGCCATCGCCATGACGCATCCTTCTTCCGACGCCCGTCCGTACGCCGTGGCCGTGGCCGGCGCTTCCGGCCGCATGGGCCGCACGCTGATCGAGGCCGTGCTGGCCAGCGCCGACTGCCGCCTGAGCGGCGCGCTGGACCGGGCCGGCAGCCCCGGCCTGGGCGAGGATGCCGCCGCCTTCCTCGGCAAGCCCGCCGGCGTGCCGATCACGGCGGACCTGGCCGAAGGCCTGCGCGGCGCTGGCGCGCTGATCGACTTCACCCGGCCCGAGGGCACGCTGGCCCACCTGCGCGCCTGCCGTGCGCAGGGCACGGCGATGGTCATCGGCACCACCGGCTTCTCGGAGGGGCAGAAGGCCGAGATCGCGGCCGCCGCGCGCGACATCGCGATCGTGATGGCGCCGAACATGAGCGTGGGCGTCAACGTCACGCTCAAGCTGCTGGAGTTGGCGGCCCGGGCCATGCCCACCGGCTACGACATCGAGATCGTCGAGACGCACCACCGCCACAAGATCGACGCGCCCTCGGGCACCGCGTTGAAGATGGGCGAGGTGATCGCCCAGGCCCTGGGCCGCGACCTGCAGGACTGCGCGGTCTACGCGCGCGAGGGCGTGACCGGCGAGCGCGACCCGTCCACGATCGGCTTCCAGTCGCTGCGCGGCGGCGACGTGGTCGGCGACCACACCGTGCTGTTCGCCGGCACCGGCGAGCGCATCGAGATCACGCACCGCGCCACCAGCCGCATGAACTACGCGATCGGCAGCCTGCGCGCCGTGCGCTTCCTGGCCGGCTGCCCGAGCGGCCTGTTCAGCATGTTCGACGTGCTGGGCCTGAACGGCTGACCCGTCCCGCGCCGTGAACGCGCTGGACCTGCTGACCGCCGGCGACGCGCTGCACCGGCTGGTCGCCTGGCTGCTGCTGGCCATGTCGGTCGCCAGCTGGGCCGTGATCCTCTACAAGCTGTGGCTGCTGCGCCGCGCCGGCCGCGGCGTGGCACGCGGCGTGGCCGCGTTCTGGCAATTGCCGGCGCTGGACGGCGCCGCCCAGCGCGTCGCGGCCGTCGACCGGGCCGGGCTGCTGGCGCCGCTGCTGGCCGCCACCGCGGCGCCCGCCGGCGGCACCCTGGCGGGCGCCGGCACGCGCAGCCAGCAGCTCACGCGCACGCTGCGCGGCGCGCTGCAGCTGAGCCTCGGGCGCCTGCAGTTCGGCCAGGTGCTGCTGGCCACCGTGGGCGCCACCGCCCCGTTCGTCGGCCTGCTCGGCACGGTCTGGGGCATCTACCATGCGCTGGCCGAGATCTCCTCGGCCGGCCAGCTCACGATCGCCCAGGTGGCCGGCCCGGTCGGCGAAGCCCTGGTCATGACGGCGGCCGGCCTGGCCGTGGCGATCCCGGCCGTGCTGGCCTACAACTGGTTCGGCCGCAGCATCGCCGGTATCGAGGCCGCGCTCGAGGGCTTCGCGCGCGACCTGCGCGACCTGCTGGCGCCGCCGGAGGAGCGGTGAGCTTCGGCCGGCTGGAGCAGGGCGAGGGCCGCCGTGGCGGCGGCCCCATGGCCGACATCAACGTCACGCCGCTGGTGGACGTGATGCTGGTGCTGCTGGTGATCTTCATGATCGCGGCGCCGCTGATGGCGGGCAGCCTGCGCATGGACCTGCCGCGCGCCGAGAGCGCCGAGCCCGGCGCGCCGGCCGCGTCGGTGCAGCTGGCGCTGACGCCGGACGGCCGGATCCACCTGGATGGCCAGCCGGTCACGGCCGCGCAATTGCGCCAGGCGCTGGACCGCCGCGCCGCGCAGGACCCGGACACCGAGGTGCAGCTGCGTGCCGACGCCCAGGTGCCCTACGGCCGCGTGGTCGAGCTGATGGACATCGCGCAGCAGGCTGGCCTGAACCGCATCGGATTCGTGGCCGAGCGCAAGACCACAACGCCCTGAGCGGCGGACCCGCGCCTCTAGAATCCTGGCGCCCGGCCCAGCGCCGCCCCCTTTCCGCCCGCGCTCCATGCAAGACAAGTACAACCATCTCGAAGTCGAATCCGCCGCCCAGGCGCACTGGCGCGCGCGCGATGCCTACCGCGTGACCGAGGACGCCGGCAGGAAGAAGTTCTACGCCTGCTCCATGCTGCCCTACCCCAGCGGCAAGCTGCACATGGGCCACGTGCGCAACTACACGATCAACGACATGCTCACGCGCTACCTGCGCATGAACGGCCACAACGTGCTGATGCCCATGGGCTGGGACGCCTTCGGCCTGCCGGCCGAGAACGCCGCGCTGAAGAACGGCGTGCCGCCGGCGCAGTGGACCTACGACAACATCGCCTACATGAAGAAGCAGATGCAGGCGATGGGGCTGGCCATCGACTGGTCGCGCGAGGTCGCCACCTGCGACCCCACCTACTACAAGTGGAACCAGTGGCTGTTCCTGAAGATGCTGGAGAAGGGCATCGCCTACCGCAAGACCCAGGTCGTGAACTGGGACCCGGTGGACCAGACCGTGCTGGCCAACGAACAGGTCATCGACGGCAAGGGCTGGCGCACCGGCGCCGTGGTCGAGAAGCGCGAGATCCCGGGCTACTACCTGAAGATCACCGACTACGCCGAGGAACTGCTGGACCACGTGCAGCACCAGCTTCCCGGCTGGCCCGAGCGCGTGCGGCTGATGCAGGAGAACTGGATCGGCAGGAGCGAGGGCGTGCGCTTCGCGTTCACGCACCAGATCCGCGACGCGCAGGGCGCGCTGATCGGCGACGGCCGCATGTACGTGTTCACCACGCGCGCCGACACCATCATGGGCGTGACCTTCTGCGCCGTGGCGCCCGAGCATCCGCTGGCCGTGCACGCCGCGGCCGGTGATCCGGCACTGGCCGCCTTCGTCGAGCGGTGCAAGAAGGGCGGCACGACCGAGGCCGAACTCGCGCTGCGCGAGAAGGAGGGCATGGCCACGGGCCTGGAGGTCGTCCACCCGATCAGCGGCAAGGCCGTGCCGCTGTGGGTCGGCAACTACGTGCTGATGGGCTACGGCGACGGCGCCGTGATGGGCGTGCCGGCGCACGACGAGCGCGACTTCGCGTTCGCGCTGAAGTACGGCCTGCCGATCACGCAGGTCGTGCACGTCGACGGCCAGCACTACGACTACCACCACTGGCATGACTGGTACGCCGACAAGCAGCGCGGCGTGACCATCAACTCCGACATCTTTAGCGGCCTGTCCTACCAGGAGGCCGTGGACGCCGTGGCCGCCGCGCTGGCCGAGAAGGGCCTGGGCGAGAAGAAGACCACCTGGCGCCTGCGCGACTGGGGCATCAGCCGCCAGCGCTACTGGGGCACGCCGATCCCGATCATCCACTGCGCCGAGCACGGCGCCGTGCCGGTGCCCGAGCAGGACCTGCCCGTGGTGCTGCCGCAGGACTGCGTGCCCGACGGCAGCGGCAATCCGCTGAACCGGCACGAGGGCTTCCACGCCGGCGTGACCTGCCCGGTCTGCGGCCGGCCCGCGCGGCGCGAGACCGACACCATGGACACCTTCGTGGACTCGTCCTGGTACTTCATGCGCTACTGCGACCCGGCCAACGCCGATGCCATGGTGGCGGACGGCGCGCAGTACTGGATGCCGATGGACCAGTACATCGGCGGCATCGAGCACGCGATCCTGCACCTGCTGTACGCGCGCTTCTGGACCAAGGTCATGCGCGACCTGGGCCTGGTGACGATCGACGAGCCCTTCACCAGGCTGCTGACGCAGGGCATGGTGCTGAACCACATCTACTCGCGCCGCACCGACAAGGGCGGCATCGAGTACTTCTGGCCCAGCGACGTGGAGAACGTGCTCGACGCCGACGGCAAGATCGTCGGCGCCCGGCGCAAGTCCGACGGCTCGGCCGTGACCTACGAAGGCGTGGGCACGATGAGCAAGAGCAAGAGCAACGGCGTGGATCCGCAGGACCTGATCGAGAAGTACGGCGCCGACACGGCCCGGCTCTACACCATGTTCACCGCCCCGCCCGAGGCCACGCTGGAGTGGAACGACGCCGCCGTGGAGGGCAGCTACCGCTTCCTGCGCCGCGTCTGGAACTTCGGCGCCAAGCTCGGCGGCAGCGACCTCGGCGCCGCGCTCGACGCCGTGGCCGGCGGCCTGGCGGGCGTGGCCTTCGGCCAGGAGGCCAGGGCGCTGCGGCTGGAGATCCACGGCGTGCTCAAGCAGGTGGACTACGACTACCAGCGCATGCAGTACAACACCGTGGTCTCCGGCGCCATGAAGCTGCTGAACGCGCTGGAGAGCTTCAAGGCCGTGGACACGGCCGGCGCGCCGGTCGCGCTGGCCGAGGGCTTCGGCATCCTGCTGCGCTGCCTGTACCCGGCCACGCCGCACGTCGCGCATGCGCTGTGGGCCGGCCTGGGCTACGACCAGCGCTTCGGCGAGCTGCTGGACGCGCCCTGGCCCCAGGTCGACGCCGGCGCGCTGGAGCAGGACGAGGTCGAGCTGATGCTGCAGGTCAACGGCAAGCTGCGCGGCTCCATCCGCGTGCCGGCCGGCGCCGACAAGGCCGCCATCGAGGCGGCGGCCGTGGCGCACGAGATGGTCGCCCGCTTCTCCGGCGGCGCCAAGCCCCGCAAGGTCGTGGTGGTGCCCGGCCGCCTGGTCAACGTGGTGGTGTGACATGGCGACGCGGCGCACCCTGTTGCTTCTGTCGGCCCCGCTGGCCCTGGCGGGCTGCGGCTTCCGGTTGCGCGCGCCGCCGGATTTCGCGTTCTCCTCGATCTACCTGTCCATGCCCGACACCTCGCCGATGGGGCTGGAACTGCGCCGCAACCTGAACGGCACCGGCCGCGTGACCGTGGTCACCGATCCGGCCCGCATCAAGGAGGCCCAGGTGGTGCTGGAGCCCGTGCTGGACCAGCGCGAGCGCGTCGTCGTCGGCCTGACGTCTTCCGGCCAGGTGCGCGAGCTGCAGCTGCGGCTGCGCTTTCGCTTCCGGCTGCGCAGCCAGGACGGCCGGGAACTGCTCGCGCCGGTCGAGCTGCTGCAGCAGCGCGACCTGAGCTTCAACGAATCCGTGGTGCTGGCCAAGGACGCCGAGGAGCAGATGCTCTACCGCGACATGCAGTCGGACATCGTCCAGCAGATCATGCGGCGGCTGGCGGCGGTTCGGTCGATCTGAGCTGCCGTGGGCGCGCCGCGCGTTCGCCGCTTCTGACGCAGGCCGCGGCCGATGGCGCTCGACCGCACCGACCTGCGCCTGCTGGCCCTGCTGCAGCGCGACGGCCGGGCCAGCGTGCAGGCGCTGTCCGAGCAGGTGCACCTGTCCGCGCGCGCCACGCTGAACCGCGTGCGCAAGCTGGAGCGCCAGGGCCTGATCACCGGCTACCGCGCCGTGCTGGACCGCGCCGCCATCGGCCCGGCGGTCGTCTTCTTCGCCGAGATCGCGCTGAAGGACCAGCGCCAGGCTGCCTCGCGCCGCTTCGAGGCGCGCATGCAGGCCACGCCCGAGGTGGTGGCCTGCTACCTGTTGAGCGGGCGCTACGACTATCTGGTCCGCGTCGCCTGCGCTGACCTGGCGCAGTACCAGCGGCTGACCAACGGCTGGCTGGAGGACGCCGAACTGGGCATCGAGAAGATCGTGACCAGCACCGAGCTGCAGACGGTCAAGGAGTTCGGCGGCTTCCCGCTGGCCTGGAAGGTGTGAACGAACCGTTCACACCCACGCGAGGCCCGATGACCACTTGCTTCTCGCACCACCGATGTTTTCGGGCCTCGTCCTGTGGGCCGGGCACGCCGGATCGCCTGCGGGCGTTGCAGTCCTTGCCCTGGCGCCAGCCAGGGCGGTGGCTTGCCGCGCCTCGCGGTGGCCGCGGTCGGTTCATGCAACGAGAGACGGCAGTGGGGTGATGTCGAAAACAAAGAAAGCAAGTGCCGGTACGGGGTTACGGCCGTTTTTGGCAACTGCGTGGCAGTTCTCCATGGGTGAGTCGCGAAGTCGATCAATTCCAGGGTGCGGCAAGCACTTGCCTGCGTTCCGGCCAGTCCACTGCCGTTCTTAGGTTCACACCTTCTGACGCGGCGCCGCGCCGCAGCCGAATCGGAAGTGCCGGCACCGCAAGTCTGCCGCCGCCGGCAGCGCCGGCGGCGCCGATTCACCGCGGCCGCAGTGCGCCGTGCCTACAGTCGTCGGGAAAGGAGGGCACATGCCATGGACCGCCATCCCCCCGTTTCGCAGCTGTTGATCGACGCCGAGCGCGCGCACTGCGCACCCAACTACGCGCCGCTGCCCGTGGTCGTGGAGCGCGCGCTGGACTGCCACGTCTGGGACGTGGACGGCAAGCGCTACCTGGACATGATGGGCGCCTACTCCGCCGTCAGCCACGGCCACCTGCATCCGCGCATCGTGGCCGCGGCGCAGCGCCAGCTGGGCCGCGTGGCCGTGACCTCGCGCGCCTACCACGGCGACACGCTCGGCCCCTTCCTCGACAAGCTCTGCCAGGTCAGCGGCTTCGAGCAGGCGCTGCCGATGAACACCGGCGCCGAGGCCGTGGAGACCGCCATCAAGGCCGCGCGCCGCTGGGGCCACCAGGTCAAGGGCATCGCCGACGGCCAGGCCGAGATCCTGGTCGCGCGGCACAACTTCCATGGCCGCACCACCACGGTCATCAGCGCGTCCAGCGAACCCGCGTACCGCGCCGGCTTCGGCCCGTTCACGCCGGGCTTCCGCTGGTTCGACTTCGGCGACATCGCCAGCGTGCGCGCGGCCACCACCGAGCGCAGCTGCGCCGTGCTGGTCGAGCCGATCCAGGGCGAGGCCGGCATCGTGCTGCCGCCGCCCGGCTTCTTTGCCGCGCTACGCGCCTGGTGCGACGCGCACCGCATGCTGCTGATCGCCGACGAGGTGCAGTCCGGCCTGGGCCGCACCGGGCGCTGGTTCGCCGTCGAGCACGAGGACGTCCGGCCCGATGCGCTGGTGCTCGGCAAGGCCCTGGGCGGCGGCCTGTTGCCGGTCAGCGCCTTCGTGGCCGACCGCTGGCTGATGCAGGTGTTCACGCCGGGCAGCCATGGCTCGACCTTCGGCGGCAACGCGCTGGCCGCGGCCGTCGGGCTGGAGGCGCTGCGCGTGATCGAGGACGAGCAACTGGTCGCCCGCTCGGCCGCGCTCGGCCGCCACCTGCTGCAGCGGCTGCAGGCGGTGCAGGCGCGCTGGCCGCACTGCGTGCGCGCGGTGCGCGGGCGCGGCCTGTGGGCCGGCGTGGAGCTGGACCCGGCCGCCGCCGACGCACGCGAGGTCGTCCTGCGCATGGCGCGCGCCGGCGTGCTGTCCAAGGAGACGCACGAGACCGTGATCCGCTTCGCGCCGCCGCTGACAATCACGCGTGCGCTGATCGACGAAGGCGTGGACCTGTTCGACCAGGTGCTGGCCACGCTGCCGGCAGCCGGTGCGCCGCGCTGTGCCGCCGGGGTCGAACCGGCGCCCGTGGCGCGGCCGCCGCGCCTGCTGATGTGTGCGCCGGAGCATTTCGTCGTGCGCTACGCGATCAATCCCTGGATGGATCCGTCGCGCTGGCAGCCGCAGGACGCCGCGCTGCGTGCCCAGGCCCGGGCCGGCTGGGACGCGCTGCGCGCCTGCTACACGGCGCTGGGCGCCGAGGTCGAGACCATGCCGCCCGTGCCTGGCCTGCCCGACATGGTGTTCACTGCCAACGCCGCGCTGGTGGTGGACCGCCGCGTGCTGCTGGCGCGTTTCCGCCATGCCGAGCGCCAGGGCGAGCAGGCGCACGGCCTGGCCGTGTTCGATCGCTTGCGCGCGCAGGGCGTGGTCGACAGCCTGCACCACCTGCCCGAGGGCGTGTGCTTCGAAGGCGCGGGCGACGCCATCGTCGACGACCACCGCGGCATTTGCTGGATGGGACACGGCCCGCGCTCGGACCTGCGCGCCCGCGAGGCGCTGGCCGTCGTCGCGCGCCGGCCGGTGCTGGCGCTGGAGTTGGTGGACCCGCGCTTCTACCACCTGGACACTTGCCTGAGCCTGCTGTCCGGTGGCGAGCTGCTGGTGGTGCGCCAGGCGTTCTCGCCGCAGGGCTGGCAGCAGCTGCAGGCGGTGGCCGGCGGCCGGCTGATCGAAGTGCCCGAGGACGACGCGCTGCACCTGGCCGCCAACGCCGTCTGCATCGGCCGCGAGGTCGTGATGGGCTGGTGCAGCGCTGCGCTGCGCGCACGGCTGGCCGCGCACGGCTACGGCGTGCGCCTCGTGCCGCTGGACGCGTTCCGCCGCGCCGGCGGCAGTGCCCGTTGCCTGACGCTGGAGCTGGGGCCGGTCGCCTAAACTGGCGCGCATGCAACTCGCGCCGGCCCAGCTTTCGCAACACCTGCAGCGCGGCCTGCGCGCGCTGTACGCACTGCACGGCGACGAGCCGCTGCTGCTGCAGGAGGCGGCCGACGCGATCCGCACCGCCGCGCGCGCCCGGGGCTACACCGAGCGCAGCGTGTTCACGGTGCAGGGCGCGCATTTCGACTGGGCCGGCGTGCTGGCCGCCGGCGGCGCCATGAGCCTGTTCGCCGACCGGCAGCTGCTGGACATCCGTATCCCTTCCGGCAAGCCCGGCAAGGACGGCAGCGCCGCGCTGCAGCAACTCGCGGAGCAGGCCCAGGGCAACGAGGCGACGCTGGTGCTCGTCACGCTGCCGCGGCTGGACCGCGCCACGAAGGCCAGCGCCTGGTTCGCCGCGCTGGACGCCGCCGGCGTGACCGTGCAGATCGACCCGGTCGAGCGCGCCGCCTTGCCGGCCTGGATCGCCCAGCGCCTGAAGGCCCAGGGCCAGCAGGTCGCGCCCGGCGAGGAGGGCCAGCGCACGCTGCAGTTCTTCGCCGATCGGGTCGAGGGCAACCTGCTGGCCGCGCACCAGGAGATCGCCAAGCTGGCGCTGCTGCATTCGGCCGGCGAGCTGGGCTTCGAGCAGGTCGAGCGGGCCGTGCTGGACGTGGCCCGCTACGACGTGTTCAAGCTGTCCGAGGCCGTGCTCGGTGGCCAGGTGCTGCGCGTGCAGCGCATGCTCGACGGCCTGCAGGCCGAGGGCGAGGCGCCGGTGCTGGTGCACTACACGCTGGCCGAGGACATCCGCGCCCTGAAGCGCGTGAAGGACGCCATGGCCGCCGGCCGCCCGCTGCCGATGGCGCTGCGCGAGCAGCGTGTCTGGGGGGCCCGCGAGCGCCTGTTCGAGCGCGTGCTGCCGCGCCTGTCGCCGCGTGCGCTGGCGCGGCTGCTGCACGGCGCCCACATGGTGGACGGCATCGTCAAGGGCCTGAAGGTGCCGGACTGGCCCACCGATGGCTGGCAGGCCCTGCAGCGCCTGGCGCTGGCGATGGCGCGTGCCTGCGCCCAGGCGCCGGCGCGCTGACTCTGACTCATTAATCAGTACACCGCCCGACCCGCTCCTTGCCGTCACGCAGCCGTCCGGCGCCCGGGCAGGCCCGCGGCGGGGCGGCAGGCGCCTGGCATCTGCGCCACAATCCGGCCCATGAACGCCCTGAACATCGCCGAATACGCCCAGACGCTGGGCGTGCAGGCCCGCCAGGCCTCGGCCGCCATGGCGCGCGCCGGCGCCGCCACCAAGAACCTGGCCCTGCGCGCGCTGGCCCGGCTGCTGCGCGAGAACCTGCCGGCCCTGCAGGCCGACAACGCCAGGGACCTCGCGCGCGCCGACGCCGCCGGCCTGTCCGCGCCGATGGTGGACCGCCTGCGCCTGACGCCGAAAGTCATCGAGACCGTCGCCCAGGGCTGCGAGCAACTGGCCGCCATGCCCGACCTGATCGGCCAGGTCAGCGGCCTGCAGCAGCAGGAGAGCGGCATCCGCGTGGGCCGCATGCGCGTGCCGCTCGGCGTGTTCGCGATGGTCTACGAGAGCCGGCCGAACGTGACCATCGAGGCCGCCAGCCTGTCGATCAAGAGCGGCAACGCCTGCATCCTGCGCGGCGGCTCCGAGGCCATCGAGTCGAACAAGGCGCTGGCCCGGCTGGTGCAGCAGGCGTTGCAGCAGGCCGGCCTGCCGCCGGAGGCGGTGCAGCTGGTGCAGGTCACCGACCGCGAGGTCGTCGGCCAGCTGATCACCATGCCCGAGCACGTGGACGTGGTGATCCCGCGCGGCGGCAAGGGCCTGATCGAGCGCATCAGCCGCGAGGCGCGCGTGCCCGTGATCAAGCACCTGGACGGCAACTGCCATGTCTACGTGGACGACCCCTGCGACCTCGCGATGGCCGTCACGGTGGCCGACAACGCCAAGACGCAGAAGTACAGTCCCTGCAACGCGGCCGAGAGCCTGCTGGTCGCGCGCGGCGTGGCGGCGGCGTTCCTGCCGCGGATCGGCGCCGTCTACGCGGCCAAGGGCGTGGAGATGCGCTGCGACGCCGAGGCCGCCGCGCTCCTGGCCGGCGTGGAAGGCGCGCGGATCGCACCCGCGAGCGAGCAGGACTGGTCCGAGGAGTACCTCGCGCCGGTGATCTCGGTGAAGGTCGTCGCCGGACTGGACGAGGCCATCGCCCACATCAACCGCTATGGCAGCCACCACACGGACGCCATCCTCACGCGCGACCACATGCATGCCCAGCGCTTCCTGCGCGAGGTGGATTCCGCCAGCGTGATGGTCAACGCCAGCACCCGCTTCGCCGACGGCTTCGAGTACGGGCTGGGCGCGGAGATCGGCATCAGCACCGACAAGTTCCACGCGCGCGGCCCGGTCGGCCTGGAGGGGCTGACCTCGCTGAAGTACGTGGTGCTGGGCGACGGGGAAGTCAGAACCTGACCGGCCGGGCGCAGCCGCCATGCGCATCATCATCCTCGGCGCCGGCCGGGTCGGCGAAAGCGTGGTCGACAGCCTGGTGTCGGAGCAGAACGACATCACGGTGATCGACACCGATGCTCGCCGCCTGCGCGCGCTGGAGGAGCGCTACGACCTGCGCGGCCTGGTCGGCAGCGGCGTGGATCCTGTGGTGCTGGAGGAGGCCGGCGCTCGCGACGCCGACATGCTGATCGCCTGCGCCGCCCTGGACGAGACCAACCTGGTGTGCTGCAAGGTCGCGCACCGGCTGTTCAACGTGCCCACGCGCATCGCGCGCGTGCGTTCGCAGGCCTTCCGCCACGGCAGCGAGCTGGTCGACAAGGAGGGCTTCGCGGTCGACCGCGTGATCTGCCCCGAGGAATCGCTGACGCGCTACATCTTCAAGTTGATCGAGTACCCCGAGGCGCTGCAGGTGCGCGAGTTCGCCGGCGGGCTGGCCTGCCTGGTCTCGGTGCGGGCCGTGGCCGGCGCGCCGCTGGTGGCGCACAGCATCGCCGAGCTGCGCGAGTGCGCGCCCGACGTGGCCATGCGCATCGTCGCGATCTACCGCCGCTTCGAGGACGAGCCGGACCGCTTCATCGCCTGCGACGGCGCCACGCGCGTGGAGCCTGGCGACGAGGTCTTCGTGCTGGCTGCGCGCGACGACATCCCGCGCGTGCTGAAGGCGCTGCACCGCGACGAGCACCGCGCTCCGCAGGGCCGGCCCAGGCGCAAGGTCCAGCGCATCATGATCGCCGGCGGCGGCCGCGTCGGCCTGCGCCTGGCGCAGGAGCTGGCCGCCGCGCCGGCGGGCTTTCACGTCAAGGTGGTCGAGCAGGACGCGGAGCGCTGCACCGCCCTGGCTGGCCAGCTGCCGCACGAAGTGCTGGTGCTCAACGGCGACGTGACCGACGAGAACCTGCTCGAGGACGAGAGCATCGAGACCGTCGACCTGTTCCTGGCGCTGACCAACGACGACGAGAACAACATCATGTCCAGCCTGCTGGCCAAGCGCCTGGGCGCGCGCCGCGTGCTGGCGCTGATCAACCGGCGCAGCTATGCCGAGCTGATGCACGGCACGCAGATCGACATCGCGCTGTCGCCGGCGCAGGCCATGATCGGCGAACTGCTGGCCCACGTGCGCCAGGGCGACGTGCAGGCCGTGCACAGCCTGCGCCGGGGTGTGGCCGAGGGGCTGGAGATCGTCGCGCGCGGCGACCGCAAGACCTCGCGCATCGTCGGCCGCACGGTGCGCGACCTCAAGCTGCCGGCGCAGGCGCACTTCGGGCTGATCGTGCGCGGCCTGCCCGACCCGCTGGCCGTGGTCGACGCCGAGGCCGAGGCCGGCGAGGCCGCGCCGCCCCGCGAGCCGCAGGTCATCATCCCGAAGGCCGACACCGTGATCGAGAGCAACGACCACGTGGTGATCTTCGTGCCGCACAAGCGCCTGATCCGCGACGTGGAGAAGCAGTTCCGCGTCAGCGCCGCGTTCTTCTAGCCGGCCCTGCGCATGCGCGACGTCTTTCCTGTCCTGCGCGTGCTGGGCGTGCTGATCGTGTGCCTGGGCTGGGCCATGGGCCTTCCGGCGCTGGTCTCCTGGCACTGGCAGGACGGCGTGCTGGAGGCGCACCTGGCCGCGCTGAGCCTGACGCTGCTGGCCGGCAGCGTGCTGTGGCGCGCCATGCGCCGGCACAAGCGCGAGCTGCAGCCGCGCCACGGCGTGATGCTGGTGGCGCTGGCCTGGCTGCTGCTGCCGTTGTTCGCGGCGCTGCCGGTGCTGCTGGCCTGCATCCAGATCGACCGGCCGCTGAGCTTCACGCACGCCTACTTCGAGGCCGTCTCGGGCCTGACCACGACCGGCGGTACGGTGCTGACGCGGCTGGACATGCTGCCGCTGTCGGTGAACTTCTGGCGCACCTTCCTGCAGTGGGTCGGCGGCATGGGTATCCTGATCCTGGCGGTGGCCGTGCTGCCGCTGCTGGGCGTGGGCGGCAGCCAGCTGTTCAAGGCCGAGGCCGCCGGGCCGATCAAGGACAACAAGCTGACGCCGCGCATGGCGCAGACGGCCAAGGGCCTGTGGGGCGTCTATGCCACGCTCTCGATCGCTTGCGCGCTCGCCTTCTGGGCTGGCGGCATGACGCCGATGGACGCGCTGATGCACATGTTCGCGACCGTGAGCCTGGGCGGCCTGTCGCCGCACGACGCGAGCTTCGGCTATTTCGACTCGCCGCTGCTGGAGATGACCGCCGCGCTGTTCATGCTGTTCGCCAGCTGCAACTTCGCACTGTACTTCACGGCCGTGCGCAAGGGCCGCTGGAGCGTGGCACTGTCCGACCCCGAGCTGCGCGCGACGCTGGGCGTGCTGGTCGGCGGCGGCCTGCTGGCCGCCCTGCTGCTGTGGATCAAGGGCGTCTACGCGCCGCTGGACGCGCTGCGCCATGGCCTGTTCCACGTGATCTCGGTGGCCACGACCACCGGCTTCATCACGCAGGACTACCTGCTGTGGCCGGTGTTTCTGCCGGTGTTCATGCTGATGCTGTCGGGCTTCGCGACCAGCGCCGGCTCCACCGGTGGCGGCATCAAGATGGTACGGGTGCTGATCCTGCTGCAGCAGGCGCGGCGCGAGATCCGGCGCCTGGCGCACCCGCGCGCGGTACAGCCGGTGCGGCTGGGCCAGGCGGTGGTGGATACGCCGGTGATCTTCGCGGTGCTGGCCTTCATGCTGGTCTACGGCGCCACGGTGATCGTGCTGTCCATGGTGCTGATGCTGACCGACCTGGACCCGGTGACGGCCTTCAGCGCCGTGATCGCCAGCGTCAACTGCATGGGGCCGGGGCTGGGTGCGGTCGGCCCGGCCTCGTCGTTCGCGGTGCTGAACGATTTCCAGATCTGGGTCTGCACCATCGCGATGCTGATGGGCCGGCTGGAGATGCTGAGCTTCATGGCGCTGCTGATGCCTTCGTTCTGGAAGAACTGAGCAGGGGGCGCCCAAGAAAAAGGGTTGAAGCACGCTTCAACCCTTTTTCAGGCCGGACCTGGAGAGGTCCGGCGGCATGGCCAACTCGGCTCAGGCCTTCTTGGCGCGGCGGCGCGTCAGGCCGGCACCGGCCAGCGCCAGGCCCACCAGGGCCAGGGAGGCGGGCTCGGGCACGTCGGTCGGGGGCGCTGCTTCGCCTTGGGCGGCGAAGCTGGCGGTCCAGCCTGCCGTGGTGTTGCCCGTGCATTCCGTGCCGTTGTTGGAGTTGCAGGTGCCCGAGAACTGGAAGGAACCGGCGGTGAACAGCGTGTCCTGGAAGCCGCCGCCGCTGACGATGCCCGTCACGCCGGTATACGAAATGCCGTCACCGCATTGGGTGGGGCCGCAGGCAAAGGCGTCGGTGCTCTTGGTGCCCCAGTCGGTCACCGTGAACGTGAAGGCGCCGTACGTGAACAGTGCGACCGGCGTCGCGTCGATCGCGAAGCTGTACGGGGAAACGGCCGAGGAGTCCGGCACGATGTCGCCAGTGGCGCTGCCACCTTGGAAACCACCGGTTTCCAGCGTGCTCAACGAGGTCACGATCGAGTTCGACGGCGCCGCCGGCACGTTGGTCACGCCACCGGAAACGGTGAGAGAGCCGTTGACGTAGGCCGCTTGCGCAACGCCCGATACCAGCAGAGCCACTGCAGCTGCGCCGACGATCTTTCCAAACTTCATAGAGAGACTCCTTGGGGGTTTGAGGGAAGGGACAATCAATAAGCAACAGGTATGCCAATTAAATTTTATGTCTATAATCAATGACTTATGGAGAAACTCTGCTGAATTGAAGAGATGCCGTAAAGATTCTCGACGCCTATCGGTAACTGAAGAACCCTTTTGCAACAATATGTCGCAAGACACTTTCTTTAATGGATCTGCTGCGCTAACGGGGCGACGACGGCGTTGAGCACAGTTCGAATGCTGTGCGCGTGTGGCGGCGCGACAGCCCGAAAACCCGGCTCATTGGAGCCACTTCTGCGCCGCCTGCCGCAGGCCGCCACGGCTGTCCAGCAGTTCCCAGGCGAAGCGCACCACGCGCGCGTAGTCGGCGTCGTCCAGCGGGATCATGAAGCCCAGCGTGTTGACCGGTGTCAGCGGCGCGTCGAGGAAGGCCGCGTGCAGCCGCGGGTCGGCGCGCACGTAGTGCAGCGCCTCGTAGGTCTCGGTGATCATCACGTCGCCCTGGCCCGCGGCGATCAGCGCCGGGATCTCGGCGTTCTTTTCGTGCGTGGCGACCTGCGCGGCCTTCAGGTTGGCCAGCACGAAGGCCTCGTTGGTGCCGCCGGGGTTCTTGATCACGCGGACGGACGGCTGGTTCAGGTCGTCCAGAGTGCGGTACTTGTCCTTGTCGGCCGCACGCACCAGCGCGACCTTGCCGAACGGTGCATAGCCCGGGAGCATGTCGGCCTGGCGCAGCCGCGCCACGTTGCGCGTGATGCCGCCCACGGCGATGTCGAACCGGTCGGCCTGCAGGTCCTTCAGCAGGTTCGGCCAGCTGGTCGGCACGTACTCGATCTTCACGCCCAGCTCCCTGGCCATGGCCTCGATCAGGTCGATGTCGTGGCCGCTGTAGCCGGCGTCGGTCCGGATCGCGAACGGCCGGTAGTCGCCGGGCGTGCCGACGCGCAGGGTCTTGCTCTCGGTGATCCTGTCCAGGCGCGGGCCGGCGTGGACCGGTGCGGCCAGCGTGGCCAGGGCCAGGGCGGCCGCGGCGGCCAGGGCGGTCAGGTGCTTGGTGCGTGTCATGGTGTGCTGCTCCTTCATCGGGGCGGCAGGGGCACCGCGCCCGCGCCAGGCATCCTACCGGCGCGCGCGGGTCAGTAGGCGTAGACGCCGCGCCCCGTCTTGCGCCCCAGCCGGCCGGCGGCGACCATTTCCTTGAGCAGCGGGCAGGGCCGGTACTTGCTGTCGCCGAACTCCTCCAGGTAGACGTTCATGACCGCCAGGCACACGTCCAGGCCGACCATGTCGGCCAGCGCCAGCGGGCCGATCGGCTGGTTGCAGCCGAGCTTCATGCCGGCGTCGATGTCCTCCGGCGTGGCCAGGCCTTCGGCCAGCACGAAGAAGGCCTCGTTGATCATCGGCACCAGGATGCGGTTGACGACGAAGCCCGGCGCGTTCTTGACCGTGATCGGCGTCTTGCCCAGCGCCAGCGCCAGCGCGTGCACGGCCTCGTGCGTGGCGTCGCTGGTCTGCAGGCCGCGGATGATCTCCACCAGCGCCATCATCGGCACCGGGTTGAAGAAGTGCATGCCGATGAACTGTTCGGGCCGGTTGGTCAGGGCCGCCATCTTGGTGATGCTGATGGACGAGGTGTTCGAGGCGATCAGCGTCTCGGGCGGCAGCACGGCCTCGGCCTGCTGCAGGATCTTCGCCTTCAGCGCGAAGTTTTCGGTCGCGGCCTCGATCACGAGCTGCGCCTTGGCCAGGTCTGCGTAGTCAGTGCTGGTCTTGATGCGGGCCAGCGCGGCGTCCTTGTCGGCGGCCGTGAGCTTGTCCTTCTTGATCAGCCGGTCCAGGCTGCCGGCGACGGTCGCCAGGCCTTTCTGCACGGCCGCGTCGGAGATGTCGACCATCACCACGTCGATGCCGCTGACGGCGCAGGCCTGCGCGATGCCGTTGCCCATGGTGCCGGCGCCGATGATGCCGACGGTGCGGATGCTGATGCTCATGCGAAAACTCCCGTGACGAAAAAACGGCCGGAGAAGTTCCGGCGCGCCATGGCCGCATCATAGAGTCCGCCCCCGGCCTTTCCGGGCCGGCTGCCTCAGCCCGGTGCCAGCGCGGTGACCGTCAGCACGCCGTTCACGCGCTCGGCGGCGAAGCGCACCTTGTCGCCCTCGTGCACGCCGTCCAGCAGTGCCGGGTCGGCCACGCGGAACACCATCGTCATGGCGCCCATGCCCAGGTGCGGCAGCGCGCCGTGGCGCAGCGTGATGCGGCCCTGGGCACGGTCGATCTTGCGGACCTCGCCTTCGGTCGCGGCGGCACCCGGGGCCGCGGGGCCGGCGTGCGCGGCATGGTCGTGGCGGGCGCTCTCGGCCCGGAGGGCGTTTTCGGCCTGGAGGGACTCCTGGGCCCGGAGGGACTCCTGGGCCCGGAGGGAGTCCTCGGCCCGGAGGGAGGGCGCGGCCAGCAGGGCGAGGGCCAGCAGGCCGGGCAGGGCGGTCTTGTGCATGGTGCTACTCCTTCGGTTCACGATTGGGGATGGCGTGCGAACACGCGTGTGCGGCCGCTGTGTTCGACCAGCAGCACCTCGTAGGGGTCCATGCGCGGCCCCTGCTCCATGCCGGGCGAGCCGATCGGCATGCCCGGCACCGCCAGGCCCAGGGCCTGGATGCCGGAGGCCAGCAGGCGGCGGATGTCGGACGCCGGTACATGGCCTTCCAGCACATAGCCGCCGACCCGCGCCGTGTGGCAGCTGCCCAGGGCCTGTGGCATGCCCAGGCGTTGGCGTACCGGCGCGGTGTCGGGCACGTCCTGCGTGCGCACCGTGAAGCCGGCCGTGCGCAGGTGCTCGACCCAGGCGTTGCAGCAGCCGCAGGTCGGCGTCTTGAAGACCTCGACCGCGGGCAGCGCGGCATGGCTGGGCCATGCGGTGGCGGCCAGCGCGGCCGCGGCGGCGTGCAGGGCGGTTCTGCGTTGCATGGCGGGATTCCTTTCGCTCAATGGTGATGGGAGTGGGCGCCGGCGGGCTTGCGCGCACGCAGGGCGGTGCCGTCTGCCGCCGCGGCGGCCGGGGTACAGGGGGCGGTGACGGCCGGCGGCGGCTCGCCCTGGAATTCGTGCGCGACCGTGCCGGCCGGGTGGCGGAACCAGCCCGGATCGCGGTAGTCGCCGGGCGGCTGTCCGTCGCGCACCTTGACCACGCTGAACATGCCGCCCATCTCCAGCGGGCCGAACGGCCCCTGGCCGGTCATCATCGGCAGCGTGTTGTCGGGCAGCGGCATCTCCATGCCGCCCATCTCGGCCATGCCGCTGCTGCCCATGGCCATGTAGTCGGGCACCAGGCGCGCGATGCGCTCGGCCAGGTCGCGCTGCTCCACGCCGACCAGGTTGGGCACGTCGTGGCCCATCGCGTTCATCGTGTGGTGCGACTTGTGGCAGTGGATGGCCCAGTCGCCGGCGATGGCGTCGAACTCGATCGCGCGCATCTGGCCCACGGCCACGTCGGTCGTGACCTCCGGCCAGCGGGCTCCCGGCGGCACCCAGCCGCCGTCGGTGCCGGTCACCACGAACGCGGGTCCGTGCATGTGGATGGGGTGGTTGGTCATCGTCAGGTTGCCGACGCGGATGCGCACGCGGTCGCCGCTGCGCGCCACCAGCGGGTCGATGCCGGGGAACACGCGGCTGTTCCAGGTCCACAGGTTGAAGTCCGTCATCTCCGCCCAGCGCGGCGTGGCGCTGCCGGGGTCGATCGCGTAGGACGCCAGCAGGAAGGCGAAGTCGCGGTCCACCGCGCGCTCGCGGATCTCGCGCGGCTGCCGCGGATGGATGATGAACAGCCCCATCATGCCCATGGCCAGCTGCACCATCTCGTCGGCATGCGGGTGGTACATGTGGGTGCCGGCGCGCGGCAGCGTGAATTCGTAGACGAAGGTCTTGCCGGGCGGAATGTGCGGCTGCGTCAGGCCGCCCACGCCGTCCATGCCGCTGGGCAGCAGCAGGCCGTGCCAGTGCACCGTGGTGTGCTCGGGCAGCCGGTTGGTGACGAAGATGCGCACGCGGTCGCCCTCCACGGCCTCGATGGTCGGGCCGGGGCTGGTGCCGTTGTAGCCCCACAGCCGGGCCGTCATGCCGGGCGCCAGCTCGCGCAGCACGGGCTCGGCGACCAGGTGGAATTCCTTGACGCCGGCGTTCATGCGCCAGGGCAGCGACCAGCCATTGAGCGTGATGACGGGGTGGAACGGCCGCCCGGTGGGCGGCGGCGGGGGCGGCTGCGTGGCGGCGCAGGCGGAGGCGTCGGGCGTGGCGGCCTCGGGCAGCGCGGCCAGGGCGTGGCGCCCCACGGCGCCCAGGGCCACGGCACCGGCGGCCGTGCGGAAGAAGGTTCTGCGGTCGGACATGGGGGGGGCTCTTTCAAGGGTGGGCCGGCGGCATGGCCATGGCCTGCTGCAGCCGGCTGTCGGCCAGCCAGAAGTCGCGCTGCGCCTGCACGGTGGCGGCCACGGCGCGCACCTGCTCGCGCGCATCGGCCAGCAGGTCGAACACGCCGACCAGCATGCCGTTGTAGTGCAGCAGGGTCTGCTCGGCGATGCGCTGGCGCAGCGGCAGGGCCTCGTCGCGCCAGTGGCGGGCCAGCGCATGGGCCGATTGCCAGGCGGCCCAGCGTTCGCGCACCTCGGAGCGCGCGCGGAGCGCCACGTCGGCGGCCTCGTGCAGCGCCTGGCGGTGGCGCGCCTCGGCCGCCGCCCAGCGGGTGCGGCCGAGGTCGAACAGCGGCAGCTCGACCGCCGCCTCCCAGCCGTTGGCACGCGCCGCGCCGCTGCTGCTCTTGTTCTGCGGGCCGAGTTCCAGCGCGCCGACGAGGCCCGTGGCCTGGTCCAGCCCCAGCGTGCGGGCGGCGGCCTCGGCGCGCTGCTGCGCGGCCAGCACGTCGAGCCGGCGCGCCAGCGCCTGCTGCTCGGCCTGTTCGGGCGCCGGCAGCGCGGGCGGCAGGTCGGGCAGGCGCTCGGGCAGCTGCAGCGCGTCCAGTTGGTCGGGCTGCAGGCCCAGCGTGCGCACCAGTTGCTCGCGCGCGGCCACCGCCTGCTGGCGGGCGCGCGCCAGGTCGGCCGCGGCGTCGGCGCGGAAGGCCTGCTCGCGCAGCCGCGCCAGCGCCGGCAGGTTGCCGGCCTGCTGCATGCGCCCGGCCAGTTCGCTGGCGGCGTCGGCGGCGTCGTGCACCTGCTCCTGGTACTGCACCAACTGGCGGGCGGCCACCGCCTCGGTCCAGGCCTCGCGCGCGAGGCCGGCCTGCTCGACGGCCGCCGCGGCGGCGTCGAGCTGGGCCTGTTCGAACCGTGCCTGCCCGGCCTGCCGCGCGGCCGGCAACGTCAGCAGGCCCAGCAGGTCGAACATCAGCGAGCGGTCGATCTCCAGCGCGCTGCCGGCGCGCAGGCGGCCGAAGCCGAAGACGGGGTTGGCGAGGCGGCCGGCGCGCACGAAGTCGGCCTCGGCCACGCCGAGCGCGGCCAGCCGCGCCTGCAGGCCGCGGTGCTGCAGCAGCGCGAGTTCGACGGCGCCGTCGGCCGTCAGCGGGGCGCGCAGCAGCTCGGCGGCGCGGGCGGCGGCCTCGGCGCCGGGGCGCGGTGCGTGGCCGGTGCGCTCGCGCGCCAGCGCGGCCACGCGGTCCATGCCGCCGTCGGGCGAGAAGCCGGCGCAGCCGGCCAGCAGCAGGGCGGCCAGCGGGATGAGAAGTCTGGACATGGTGGAAGAACATCTGGCGCCGATGCCGCCGCCAGGCGGCATCGGCCGGCGCGCGTGCGCAACGCACGCGCGAGCCTGGTCCGGCCTCGGGCGGAGGCCGTGCGGCGTCAGCGGCTTCGGGGTGGGCGTTCGGGGCCGTCGCGCTCGAAGCGCGCGGCGGCGATGGCCAGCGGAGGGAACGCGGCCGCGGGCAGCGCCGGCGGGTCGGCGGCAGCGCTGCCGCTGTCCGCGAGCGGCGTCAGCGTGCAGAACGCGGCGCAGTGCGTGCAGCCCTGGTGGGCGGCGTGCGCATCGTCCGGGCCGGGTTCGACGGTCGGCGCGGCAAGGCTGCCGTGGCAGTCCGCGTGGGCCTGCTCCATGGCCCGGGCCTCGTGGTGGCTGGCATGGGCCTGCGCCGTGGCGGCGGCGGTGGCCGCCGGCGCGCACGGCAGCGCCATGGCCAGCGCGCCGCGCAGCGGCAGCAGCACGGCCAGCAGCAGGATCAGCCAGGGACGTGGCAGGCGCAGGCGGTTCACGGGTGCGAGTGTAGGCCGGCGAGCGTGTCGATGATGGGGCAGTCCGGCCGGTCGTCGCCGTGGCAGCAGTGCACCAGGTGTTCCAGCGTGGCCTTCACGGCCT
Organism: Pseudorhodoferax sp.; assembly: GCF_047601025.1. Classification (NCBI taxonomy): domain Bacteria; kingdom Pseudomonadati; phylum Pseudomonadota; class Betaproteobacteria; order Burkholderiales; family Comamonadaceae; genus Pseudorhodoferax; species Pseudorhodoferax sp. Next base: position 1,538,673 of record NZ_JASGJZ010000001.1, on the reverse strand, counting down.
GCAGCTCGGCCAGCTTGGCGTCCAGTTCGGCCAGGTGCGCCTCGGCCAGCGCCTTGACCTGGCGGCTCGGCCGCTTGCGGTCCCGCCACAGGTCCAGCAGGTCGCGGATCTGCGCCAGCGAAAAGCCCAGGTCGCGCGAATGGCGGATGAAGCGCAGCGTGGCGATCTCCCGGTCGCCGTACCGCCGGTAGCCGGCCTCGCTGCGCGCGGCCTCGGGGAACAGGCCCAGGCTCTCGTAGTGCCGGATCATCTTGGCGGACACGCCGCTGGCCTTGGCGGCCTGGCCGATGTTCATCATGCGCCGCTCCCGTGCTGGCTGCCGCGCCAGCGGCGCAGCAGCAGCGCGTTGCCGACCACGCTGACGCTGCTGAAGGCCATGGCCGCGCCGGCGATCACCGGGTTCAGGTAGCCGAGCGCGGCCAGCGGGATGCCGAGCGCGTTGTAGCCGAAGGCCCAGCCCAGGTTCTGGCGGATCTTGGCGTAGGTGCGGCGCGACAGGTCCAGCGCGTCGGCCACCAGCCGCAGGTCGCCGCGCATCAGCGTGACGTCGGCGGTCTCGGTGGCCACGTCGGCGCCGCCGGCCATCGCGAAGCCGCAGCTGGCCGCGGCCAGCGCCGGGCCGTCGTTCAGCCCGTCGCCGACGAAGGCGACCACCTGCCCGGCCGCGCGCTCGCGCTGCACCACCTCGGCCTTGTGCTCGGGCAGCATCTCGGCCTGCACGCGGGTGATGCCCAGCTGCCGCGCCACGGCTTCGGCGGCGCCGCGGTTGTCGCCGGTCAGCATCAGCGTGGCGATGTTCAGTGCGCGCAGCCGCGCGATGGCGGCCGCGGCCGTGGGCTTGACGGTGTCGCCGAAGGCCAGCAGGCCGAGCAACGTGCCGCCGTCCTCGATCAGCCAGGAGACGGTGCGGCCTTCGTGTTCCAGCCGCTCGGCCTCGGCGGCCAGCGGGCCGGCGGCGATGCCGCGCTCGCGCAGCAGCCGCGTGCTGCCCAGCGCCAGCGGGCGGCCGTCCACGCGGCCTTGCACGCCGCGGCCGGGCAGCGCGCCGGCGTCCTCGGCCGGGGGCAGCGCCAGGCCCTGCTGCTGCGCACGCTGCAGCACCGCCAGCGCCAGCGGGTGGCTGCTGCGCGCCTGCAGCGCGGCGGCCAGGCGCAGCACCTCGTCCGCGTCCCGGCCGGCGGCCGGCTGCACGGCCACCAGGGCCGGCTTGCCCTCGGTCAGCGTGCCGGTCTTGTCGAAGGCCACCAGCGTCACGGCGTGCGCCACCTCCAGCGCCTGCGCGTCGCGGATCAGGATGCCGTGGCGCGCGGCCACGCCGGTGCCGGCCATGATGGCCGTGGGCGTGGCCAGGCCCAGCGCGCAGGGGCAGGCGATCACCAGCACCGCGACGGCGTTGACCAGCGCATGCTCCCAGTCGCCGGTGGCGGCCACCCAGCCCACCAGCGTGGCCAGCGCGATCGCCAGCACCACCGGCACGAACACCGCGCTCACGCGGTCCACCAGGCGCTGGATCGGCGCCTTGGCGGCCTGCGCCGATTCGACCAGCCGGATGATGCGGGACAGCTGGGTCTCCGCGCCGACGGCCAGCGTGCGCACCACCAGCGCGCCCTCGGCGTTGATGGCGCCGCCGGTCACGCGGTCGCCCACGCCCCGGGCCACGGGCAGGCTCTCGCCGGTCAGCAGCGATTCGTCCACGTGCGTGGCGCCCTGCACGATCTCGCCGTCCGCGGCGATGCGCTCGCCCGGGTGCACCAGCACCAGGTCGCCCACGCGCAGCTGCTCAATGGGGATGTCCTGCTCGGCGCCGTCGCGGCGCACCCGGGCCGTGGCCGGGCGCAGCGCGTTCAGCGCGCGGATGGCGTCGGTGGTCTGGCGCTTGGCGCGCTCCTCCAGCCACTTGCCGAGCAGCACCAGCGTGACGACGGCGGCCGAGGCCTCGAAGTACAGGTGCGGTTCGGCGCCATGCCCGCCGTGGCCGGCATGGCGCAGCAGCAGGTACAGCGACAGGCCGAACGCGGCCGAGGTGCCGAGCGCGACCAGCAGGTCCATGTTGCCGCTGCCGGCGCGCAGCGCCTTCCAGCCCGCGCGGTAGAAGCGCGCGCCGAGCCAGAACTGCACCGGCGCGGCCAGCAGCAGCTGCACCCAGCCCGGCGGCATCCAGTGCACGCCGAGGGGTTGCAGCAGCATGGGCGCGACCATCGGCAGCGTCAGCAGCGCGGCCACGGCCACCGGCCACCAGGGCGTGCCGCGCGCGGGGGGGGCGCTGCGGCCCTCCTGCAGCGCCTGCGCCGGGTAGCCGGCCTGGGCGCTGGCGTCCAGCAGGGCCTGTACCGGTACCGTGGACAGGGCCTGCACCGTCGCCTGCTCGGTGGCCAGGTTGACCGAGGCGTCGAGCACGCCGGGCACGCGCCGCAGCGCCTTCTCGACCCGGCCCACGCAGGAGGCGCAGCTCATGCCCTCGATCTGCAGGCGGTGGTGCGCCGTCGCCACCTCGTAGCCGGCCTTGCGCACGGCCTCGGCCAGCGGCTGGGCGTCCAGACCGGCCGTGCCCTGCACGCTGGCGACCTCGGTCGCCAGGTTCACGCTGGCGTCGCCGACGCCGGGCACGGCGCGCAAGGCCTTCTCGACCCGGCCGACGCACGAGGCGCAGCTCATGCCTTCGATCTGCAGGCGCAATGCGGGGGCGGACATGCAGGAGACTCCTGGAATGGTGGACGACGCGGCGGATTCTGAACCTTGCCATGATGGTAAGGTCAACCCCCGGTGTTCTTCTTCATGGGGATACACGGCGCGGACCACTTGACCTTGCCACGGTGGAAAGGTTCAGACTCGCCTTCATCCCATCACACCAGGAGTCTTCGATGATCGCGTTCGACGTACAGGACATGAGCTGTGGCCACTGCGTGGCCAGCATCACCAAGGCGGTGCAGGCCGCCGACCCGACGGCCCGGGTCGAGGTCGACCTCTCCGGCCGGCGCGTGCAGGTCGAGCCCGGCCGTGCCGACGCGGCGGCGCTGCAGCGCGCCATCGAGGAGGCTGGCTACACGCCCCGGCCGGTGGCGGCCTGAGGCGTTTGCCGGACGGCGCGCCGCGCCTTCAGCGCTTGAACGGCTCGGGCCGCGGCGTGCTGTCGCTGGAGGGCGGCAGGATCGGCAGCGCCATCTGCGGCTGCTCGCCGGTCAGCGTTTTCAGGAAGGCGACGATCCTGGCGTTCTCCTCGGCGGTGAAGGTGCGGCCGAGCTGCAGCCGGCCCATGAGGTCCACCGCCTCGGTCAGCGTGGCGGCCTCGCCGTCGTGGAAGTACGGGTAGGTCAGCTCCACGTTGCGCAGCGTGGGCACCTTGAAGCTCATCCGGTCGACGTCCTTGCCGGTCACACCGGCGCGGCCCAGGGCCTCGTGCGAGGTCTGGTAGGGCGCCACCAGGCCCATCTTCTGGAACGAGGTGCCGCCGGCGGCCGGGCCGTTGTGGCAGGCCACGCAGCCGCTGTTCTTGAACAGCTGGTAGCCGGCCAGCTCGTCCTTGCTCAGCGCCTTGGCGTCGCCCCGCAGCCACTGGTCGAAGCGGCTGTTCGGCGTGACCAGCGTCTCCTCGAACGCGGCCAGCGCATCGGTGACCTGCTCGATCGCGATCGCGTCCTTGCCGTAGACCTGCTTGAATTCCTGCCGGTAGCCCGGGATCGAGGCCAGGATGCTGATGGCCAGCTCGTGCGAGGAGGCCATCTCGGCCGGGTTCGCGATCGGGCCGCCGGCCTGCTCGCGCAGGTCCTTGGCGCGGCCGTCCCAGAACTGCGCGATGCTCATGCTGGAGTTCAGCACGGTGGGCGAGTTGATGCCGCCCTTCTGCCAGTTGTGGCCGATCGAGGCCTTCAGGTTGTCCGTGCCGCCCATGCTCAGGTTGTGGCAGGAGTTGCAGGAGATGAAGCCGGACCGGGACAGCCGCGGGTCGAAGAACAGCTTCTGCCGAGCTGCACCTTGGCCGGGTCGCCGACCACGGGCGCCGCGATGGGCTGGATGGGCTCGGCCTGGGCCGCCGGCTGCTGGGCCGCGGCGCCGAGCGCGAACACGGCGGCGGCGATGGCGCCTGCGAGGGAAATGGATCTGCGGGGCATGGCGTGGGGCTTTCTCTTTCTGCGCACCGGTCGTCGTGGGCGGCGGGCCTGCCGCGCCGGTGTCTGTACGCCATGCCTGCCCGGCGGGGCCAGGGGTGCCGCCGTGGGCTGCCGGCCCCGCATCGGCATTCTCGGCAGCGGGGGCGGGCGCGCCTTGTCCTGGGTCAACGCGCCGGTGCCTGGGGGCCAGGACCGGGCAGCGCGTCGAGGCCGTGCGCCAGGAGGCGGGCTGTTCGCTCAGGCGCGGAAGCGCCGGCGCGTCAGCGCCAGCGCGACCCAGAACGCCGCGACCGCGTAGGCCGTGACGACCAGGCCGTGCCGCAGCGCGTGCTCCGGCCAGCGGTCCAGGAACAGCGGGCGCACCAGCTCCACGGCGTTCGTCAGCGGCAGCCAGTCCGAGACGATGCGCACGGCGCCGGGCAGTTGCTCGCGCGGGAAGAACACGCCCGACAGGAACATCATCGGCGTGAGCACCAGCGTGAAGTAGTAGGTGAAGAAGTCGTAGCCCTTGGCCAGCGCGTTGAAGATCAGCGCGATCGCACTGAACATCACGCCGGCGGCCAGCAGCGCGGGCAGCGCCACCAGCAGCTTCCAGCTGTGGCTGATGCCCAGGCCCAGCATCACGCACAAGATGGCCGCGACCGTGAAGATGGACTTGAACGCGGCCCACAGCAGCTCGGCCAGCACCAGGTTGTCCAGGCTGACCGGCGCGTTCATGATGCCCTCCCAGGTCTTTTGCACGTGCATGCGCGAGAAGGCCGAGTACAGCGCCTCGAACGAGGCCGCGTTCATCGCGCTCATGCAGATCGAGCCGGAGGCGAGGAACAGGATGTAGGGCACCTGCTGGCCCTCCAGGCGCACCTGCCCGACCAGCGCGCCCATGCCGTAGCCGAAGGCCACCAGCCACATCAGCGGCTCGGCGATGTTGCCGACCAGGCTGGGAATGGCCAGCTTGCGCCAGACCAGCAGGTTGCGCAGGAACACGGGCCACCAGCGCATGGACAGCTGCGGCGCGCGCCAGATGCTCGGAGTCGTCATGCGTCGTCGCGGATCTGCCGCCCCGTGAGTTTCAGGAACAGGTCTTCGAGGTTGGCCGGCCGGTGCAGGGTGCGCAGCTGGCCGTGCCGGCCCAGCGCGTCGAGCAGCGGCTTGGCCTCGCGCGTGTAGAAGAACACGGTCTCGCCGCTGACCTCCACGCGCGCGGCCAGCGCGCGCAGCGCGGCGTGGACCGGGTCGCGGGCCAGCGCCAGCGCGCCGTTGCCGTAGGCCTCGACCACCTCGGGCTCCAGGTGCGCGGCGATCAGTTCGCGCGGGCGGCCTTCGGCGATCTTCCTGCCGTGGTCCAGCACCAGCAGGCGCGAGCACAGGCGCTCGGCCTCGTCCATGAAGTGCGTGGTCAGCAGGATGGCCTTGCCCTGCTGCAGCAGCAGCTGCAGCCGCTCCCACATCAGGTGGCGGGCCTGCGGGTCCAGGCCGGTGGTCGGCTCGTCCAGCAGCAGCAGGCGCGGGTCGTTGACCAGCGCGCGCGCCAGGCTCAGGCGCCGCTTCATGCCGCCGGACAGTTCTGCCGGCCGGGCCTGCGCCTTGTTCTGCAGCGCCGCGAACGCCAGCAGCCGGGGGATGCGCGCCTCGATGTCGGCGCGGCGCATGCCGAAGTAGCGGCCGTAGACCAGCAGGTTCTCGCGGCAGTCGAAGTCCGGGTCCAGCGAGTCGAACTGCGAGACCACGCCCAGCTCGGCCTTGATGGCCAGCGCGTCGGCCGGCATGGCCAGGCGCCGGCCGTCGGCCGCCTGGTAGGCGATGCTGCCGGCGTCGGGCGCGGTCTGGCCCAGGCACATGCGGATCGTGGTGGTCTTGCCGGCGCCGTTGGGGCCGATCACGCCCAGGCATTCGCCGGGCGTGATGGAGAAGGACAGGCCGTCGACCACGGTGTTCGCGCCATAGCGCTTGGTCAGCGACTGCACGTCGAACAAGGGGGTGGGCATCGGGGCATTGTCGGCGAGAGGTGCCGGGGCTGGCTGGCGGTTGCCTGGTGCGCCATCGTCGAATCGCGGGGCAGCCGGCGGTCCCGCAGCCCATCGCCGTCGGCCGGGAGCCGCCGGCAAGTCTTGATGTTCGTCAAGAAAACGACGATGGTTCGATTCCGCGCATGTCTGCGTCCTTATTTGCGCTGAAAATAGTCCCAGAACAAGTTCGCTTCTGAAATCAGACACTTATGCCTGCATCGGCCGGATGGCGCCGAGGAATTCTTCAGCCAGCGGCGCCGGAAGCGATGAGGCTGCGGCAGCATTGGTGCGGCCGTATGGCGATCGGCGTGGCGGTGCTGGCGGCAGGGGGCTTGCTCGCCGGCGTCGTGGAGTTGTGGCGCCATGCCAGCTTCCTTCCGCATGGTCCCTGGGTCCTGTCGATGCTGCTGCTGGGCGTGCTCGGCGTCTCGATCGGCCTGGGCTGGCTGTGGCACCAGCGCAGGCTGCGACGGTTGCAGGAGGAGTCCGACCAGCGCCGCGACCGGATCCTGAACGGCACCAACGATGGCTGGTGGGACGTGGACTTCGTGCGCGGCGAGTCGTTCGTCTCCGAGCGCTGGCGCGAGATGCATGGCCTGTCGCCGGGCGAGGCGATCTCGGTCGACTGGCGCGACCTGCTGCATCCCAAGGACAAGACGCGCGTGCTCCAGGAGCTGCGCGAGTACCTGCGCGATGCGCAGTGCCTGCGCTACGAGCTGGAGTTTCGCTGCCTGCTGCGCGACGGACGCACGATCTGGGTGCTGGCGCGGGGCATCTGCGAGCGCGGGGCCGACGGCCGGGTGCGCCGCATGTCCGGCAGCTGCAGCGACATCACCCGCTTCAAGATCGCCGAGCGCGAGCGCGAGGTCGCCCGCCACCTGGTGCGCGGCATCGCGGCGCACGTGCCGGGCATGGTCTACCAGCTGCGCATGCGGGCGGACGGCACGGGCTACTTCCCGTACGCCAGCCCGGCCATCATGGAGCTGTTCGGCGTGACGCCGCAGCAGGCGCAGGCCGGTGCCGACTTCCTGCGCGACTGCGTGCATCCGGACGATCTCGGCGTGTTCGAGGCTTCCCTGCGCGATTCCGCCCAGCAGCTCGGGCTCTGGCAGCACGAATTTCGGCTGTTGCTGCCCGATGGCAGCTGCCGCTGGCTGCTGAGCGATGCGCGGCCCCGGCGCCTGATCGACGGCGACGTGGTGTGGGCCGGCTTCATCACCGACGTGACCGCGCGCAAGAACCAGGAACTGGCGCTGCAGGACGCGCTGCGGCGCACCCAGGCCATCCTGGACAGCATGATCGACGGCGTGATCACGATCGACACGCGGGGCATCATGACCTCGGCCAATGCGGCGGCCATGCGCATGTTCGGCTACGAGGCCAGCGAATTGCTGGGCCGCAACGTCAGCATGCTGATGCCCGAGCCGCACCGCAGCCAGCACGACGGCTACCTCGACCGCTACCAGCGCACCGGCGAGGCGCGCGTGCTCGGCATCGGCCGCGACGTCGAGGGTCAGCGCAAGGACGGCAGCCGGTTCCCGATGCACCTGAGCGTGTCCAAGACGCTGCAGCACGGCCAGACCGTGTTCATCGGCCTGGTGCAGGACATCTCGCAGCGCCGCCGCGACGAGGAGGAGATCCACCGCCTGGCGTTCTTCGACCCGCTGACCGGCCTGCCGAACCGCCGCCTGCTGCAGGACCGGCTGCAGCACGCGCTGGCCGGCAGCGGGCGCTCGGGCCGTCACGGCGCGGTGATGTTCCTGGACCTGGACAACTTCAAGCTGCTCAACGATACCCAGGGCCACGACATGGGCGACCTGCTGCTGTGCCAGGTGGCCGGCCGGCTGCGCGAGAACGTGCGCGAGGCCGACACCGTGGCACGCCTGGGCGGCGACGAGTTCGTGGTGCTGCTGGAGTCGCTGAGCCCGCGTCCGGGCGAGGCGGCTGCGCAGGTGGAGGTCATCGCGCAGAAGGTCCTGCGTGCGCTGGGCCAGCCGTACCAGATCGGGGAACTGCAGCACCGCAGCACGCCGAGCATCGGCGCCGTGCTGTTCCTGTCGGACGCCGTGTCCATGGAAGACCTGCTGAAGATGGCCGACGTCGCCATGTACCAGGCCAAGGCCGCGGGCCGCAACACCGTCTGCTTCTACGACCCGGCCATGCAGGCCGAGCTGGCCGCGCGCGCCGCGCTGGAGGCCGACATGCGCCAGGGCCTGCGCACGCAAGAGTTCCTGCTGCACTACCAGCCCCAGGTCGACCGGCATGGCGACACGGTCGGCTTCGAGGCGCTGCTGCGCTGGCAGCATCCGCAGCGCGGCAGCGTGCCGCCCGGCCAGTTCATTCCGCTGGCCGAGGAAAGCGGGCTGATCGGACTGCTCGGCAACTGGGTGCTGGAAGCGGCCTGTACGCAGCTGGTCCGCTGGGCCGGGCAGCCGGCCATGGCCCTCTGCACGGTGTCCGTCAACGTCAGCGCCCAGCAACTAGGCCAGCCGGATTTCGTGGCCGGCATCGAGGCGTTGCTCGCGCGCAGCGGCGCACGGCCGGAGCGGCTCAAGCTCGAACTGACCGAGAGCATGCTGGCCGACGACGTGGAGGCGGTGATCGACAAGATGCTGGCGCTCAAGCGGCTGGGCGTGGGCTTCTCGCTTGACGACTTCGGCACCGGCTACTCCTCACTGTCCTACCTCAAGCGGCTGCCGCTGGACCAGCTGAAGATCGACCAGTCGTTCGTGCGCGACCTGTTCCTGAGCGCCCATGCGGGCGTGATTGCGCGCACCATCATCGGCCTGGGCCACAGCCTGGGCCTGGCGGTCATCGCCGAAGGCGTGGAGACCGAGGCCCAGCATCACGAGCTGTGGCAGGCCGGTTGCGACGCGTTCCAGGGCTACCTGCTGGGCTGGCCGGCGCCGGCCGACCAGGCCGAGGCGCGCATGCGCGAGGCCTTGGCGACCCCGCCGTCGTGACGGGGCGGGCCGTCGTCGCGGCTGGTGCCCCGGCCGGCATTTGATCCGAGGAGCAGGAGGGGTGGTGCAGACGGCGTCACGTTGCGTGCTCTGCCTCATCGGCAGGGGGCCGTGTCCGTCATTCTGCGCTGCCCCCTCCAAGGAAAGCAGCCCGGCGGGTTGCACCTGCCGGGCTGCTGCGAGGGGAGGAGCGCCCGAGGGACGAGCGGCTCCTGGCTGGACGGTGCTTACTGAGCCTGCTTGCGGCGGCGAGCGGCCAAGCCCAGCAGGCCCAGGCCCATCAGCGCGATCGAAGCCGGCTCGGGGACATCGGCGGTGGGGACGTCCGAGCGGCTGGTGAAGGTACCCGAGCCCACGGCGTTGGTGAAATCGGGGTAGTAGCTGGTGAAGGTGGTGCTGAACGTGAAGTCCGAGCCATCCGCCATGGCATTGGTATCGAAGTAATCGGCGGCCAGGCCGCCGACCACGTCGAGCCAGCCCAGGCCGTTCATTCCGGACACCGAGCCGAGCACCGTCGTGATGCTGCCCATCAAGGTGGTGCCGTTGAAATCACCGATGGCGTGGGCCACCATGTCCAGCCACAGGGCGCTGCTGCCGTCAGCGTAGTTGGCATAGACCTTGACCCAGCCGTCGGAGTAGGTCAGGTTGCTCGTGCCCGACGAGCCCGGGGCAGGCAGCGAGCCCGTCAGCTGCTCGTAGCCGCCGAACGTGAAGCTCAGGGTGGTGCAGGCGGTGCAGAAGCTGCCGCTGCCGTTGATCTTGGTGATCAGGCCCGAGCCGGACAGCGAACCGTCCGCGCCGATCAGCTGGCGGACCGTGTCGGTGGTGCCGCTGAAATCGATCACGTCATCGGTATTCCACGTCACGCCGCCGACCGACACCACGCCGGCCTGGGCGGTTGCGGCCATGGCTGCGGCAAGGGTTGCACCGGCGAGTACTTTGTTCAGAAATTGCATGTCAAGGCTCCTTGGGAAGTTTGGGGGGAGGGCAAATTCGCCCTTGCGAGACTTCATAAGCAGCATCCGTGCCAGCGGGGAATGTCGTCATAACACATTGATATTCAAAGGAATTTCATCAATCCCTTTGAATGGGAGAATCCATATGTAATAAATAGTGACATCTCGATAGAACTTATTTCACGGTCGGGCGGCCAGGTACCGTGGCCCGAGGACACCAAAGAAAAAGCCACCGGCAGGCCGGTGGCTTCGCGTGCGGTGCGGGTGGCGCTCAGGCCGCCAGGCGCGTCTCGATCTGCTGCTTGATCTCGCCCATTTCCCGGGGCAGGTGGTAGGCCAGCTGCGTGAACAGGTCCGTGTGCAGCTTCAGTTCGGCCTGCCAGGCGGCCTTGTCGATGCTGGTCACGTGCGCGAACTGGTCGGCGCTGAAATCCAGGCCGGTCCAGTTCAGCTCCTCGTAGGCCGGGCTCACGCCGAACACGTGCTCGCTGCCCTGGGCCTTGTTCTCGATGCGGTCGATCATCCACTTCAGCACGCGCATGTTCTCGCCGTAGCCGGGCCAGACGAACTTGCCGTCCGGGCCCTTGCGGAACCAGTTGGTGGTGTAGATGCGCGGCAGCGTGGCGCCGGCCTGGGCCAGCCTGGCGCCCAGGTTCAGCCAGTGCTGGAAGTAGTCGCTCATGTTGTAGCCCATGAACGGCAGCATCGCGAACGGGTCGCGGCGCACCACGCCCTGCTGGCCGGCGGCCGCGGCCGTGGTCTCCGAGCCCATGGTGGCGGCCATGTAGACGCCTTCGGCCCAGTTGCGCGCCTCGGTCACCAGCGGCACCGTGGTCGAGCGGCGGCCGCCGAAGATGAAGGCGTCGATCTTCACGCCCTTGGGATCATCCCAGGCTTCGTCCAGCGCCGGGTTGTTGGTGGCGGCCACGGTGAAGCGCGCGTTCGGGTGCGCGGCCTTCGCGCCGGTCTCGCGCGCGATCTGCGGCGTCCAGTCCTTGCCCTGCCAGTCGATCAGGTGCGCCGGCAGCGCCTTGCCGGGCACGTCGTCTTCCATGCCCTCCCACCAGACGTCGCCGTCGTCCGTCAGCGCCACGTTCGTGAAGATCACGTCGCGGTCCAGGCTGCGCATGCAGTTGGGGTTGGTCTTGTAGTTGGTGCCGGGGGCCACGCCGAAGTAGCCGGCCTCGGGGTTGATCGCGCGCAGCGAGCCGTCGGGCTGCGGCTTGATCCAGGCGATGTCGTCGCCGATGGTGGTGACCTTCCAGCCCTCGAAGCCGGACGGCGGCACGAGCATCGAGAAATTGGTCTTGCCGCAGGCGCTCGGGAAGGCCGCGGCCACGTGGTACTTCTTGCCGTCCGGCTTGGTCACGCCCAGGATCAGCATGTGCTCGGCCAGCCAGCCCTGGTCGCGACCCATGGTCGAGGCGATGCGCAGCGCGAAGCACTTCTTGCCCAGCAGCGCGTTGCCGCCGTAGCCCGAGCCGTAGGACCAGATCTCGCGCGTCTCCGGATAGTGCACGATGTACTTGGTCTTGTTGCAGGGCCACTTTACGTCGGCCTGGCCCGGTTCCAGCGGCGCGCCCACGGTGTGCACGCAGGGCACGAAGTCGCCGTCCACGCCCAGCACGTCGTACACGGCCTTGCCCATGCGGGTCATGATCTTCATGTTCACGGCCACGTAGGGGCTGTCGGACAGCTCGACGCCGATGTGGGCGATGTCCGAGCCCAGCGGGCCCATGCTGAACGGCACCACGTACATGGTGCGGCCCTTCATGCAGCCCTTGAATAGCGCGTTCTCGCCGGTCTGCAGCAGTGCGCGCATCTCGGCCGGCGCGGTCCAGTTGTTGGTCGGGCCGGCGTCTTCCTTGCGCTCGGAGCAGATGAAGGTGCGGTCTTCCACGCGCGCCACGTCCGACGGGTCGGACAGCGCCAGGAAGGAGTTCGGGCGCTTGGCCGGGTTCAGCTTCTTGAAGGTGCCGGCATCGACCAGCTGCTGGCACAGGCGCTGGTATTCCTCTTCGCTGCCGTCGCACCAGTAGATGCTGGCAGGCTGGGTCAGCGCGGCGATGTCGGCGATCCAGGCGATCAGCCTGGCGTTCTTCACGTATGCGGGGGGATTGATTTGCAATCCCTTCATCGCGGGTGCATTCATGGGCAGCTCCTAAGTTGAGAAATCGTCTTTCGCAAAACCGCACGCGGTGCTGGCGGGCGAAGCTTTGGGGAAGACGTCAGGTGCGGCCGGATGCGGGCGACGGGCCTGCCGGGGACGCCGATTTTAGGGAGCCCGGCAGCGGGCGTCGAATCTTCGGGGGGCAAATCCATGCAAACCGCGCATAGGTTTATGCATGGCGACGGCGAACACCAGAACCGTGCGCGCAAAAACAAAAAGGCCCGAACGGGCCTTCTGCGAGGGGGAGGAGGGAACGGTGGCTCAGGCCATCGACACGGCGATGAAGGCCAGCAGGAACATCATCACGCCGCCGACGATGGGCAGCACGATGGGGATCACCGAGGTGACGGCCTCGACCGGGTCGGCCTCATGGGTGGCGACCTCGTGCGGGTTCGGGGCGGCGGGGGCGTGGGGATCGGACATGGCTTCTTCCTTCGCACGAAAACGCGGCATTGTAGTCAGCGCAGCGTACGGGTTTCGAATCCGGCGGCCTGCAGCGCCTGGGCCAGTTGCTCCAGGTGGCTGTGGCCGCGCGTCTGCACCGCCAATTCGATGTCCACGTTGCCGGCGGCCACGGCCGTGAACGCGCGCTGGTGCTCGACCTGGTCGATGTTGGCGCCGGTCTCGGCGGCGATGGCGGCGATGCGGGCCAACGCGCCCGGATGGTCGGGTGCGCTGACGCGGATGCGGCCGAGCCGGCCCGAGCGCACCATGCCGCGCTCGATGATGGCGGCCAGCAGCAGCGGCTCGATGTTGCCGCCGGACAGCACCAGCCCCACCTTGCGGCCGCGGAAGCGCTCCGGCGCGCGCAGCAGCGCCGCCAGGCCCGCCGCGCCGGCACCTTCGACCACGGTCTTCTCGATCTCCAGCAGCATCAGGATGGCCTGCTCGATGTCGGCCTCCTCCACCAGCATCAGCTCGTCCACCTTGGCGCGCACGATCGCCTCGGTGATGCGGCCCGGCGTGCCGACCGCGATGCCCTCGGCGATCGTGCTGCTGCCCTGTGGATGGCGGGCGCCGGTCACGCGGTTGACCATGGCCGGAAAGCGCGTGGTCTGCACACCGACGATGCGGATGCCGGGCTTGAGCGCGCGCGCGGCCGTGGCGATGCCGGCGATCAGCCCGCCGCCGCCGACGGCCACGACCAGCGTCTCCAGCGCCGGCACCTGGGCCAGCATCTCCAGGCCGACCGTGCCCTGGCCGGCGACGATGTCCTCGTCGTCGTAGGGGTGTACGAAGGCCAGGCCCTGCTGTTGCGCCAGCGCCAGCGCGTGGGCGCGCGCCTCGTCCAGCGAGTCGCCGTGCAGCACCACCTCGGCGCCGAAGCTGCGCGTGCGCTCCACCTTCACGCCGGGCGTGAAGCGCGGCATCACGATCACGGCGCGCAGCTCCAGCCGCTGGGCATGGTAGGCCACGCCCTGGGCGTGGTTGCCGGCGCTCATCGCGACCACGCCCTGCGCGGTGGCGCCGGCCTCGGCCATGCGCGCCAGCTTGTTGCAGGCGCCGCGCTCCTTGAACGAGGCGGTGAATTGCAGGTTCTCGAACTTCAGGAATACCTGCGCGCCGGTGATGTCCGACAGCGTGCGCGATTCCACGCAGGGCGTGGCCAGCACCTGGCCGTCGAGCCGCAGGGCGGCCTGGCGGATGTCGTCGAGGGTGGGCATGGGCGCATTGTGGGGCGCAAACGCCGCGCCGGCGGGCGTTTTCGGGGCAGCGTCTTCCCAAAGGGCCGAGCGCTGCGTTATCGTGGCCTACGTTGCCTTGATGACTGGAGATGCATCCATGGTGAAGCGTGCGGTCCGCGAACCGGTGGCCGCCCAGGTGATCGCCTCGCCCGGGCTGGAGGCCGCGCCGGTACTGGACTTGATGTGTTCGCACTTCGTGCTCACGCTGGTCGCCCGCCAGGGGCCCAAGTTCAACGTGCGGCGCGACCTGAACAGCCTGCTGGCCATGGCCGGCCGCCACTTGGTGTGGCCGCAGCCGGTGCTGGCGCGGCTGCGCGAGTTCCTGGCCCGGCGCTGCAAGGACAACGAGTTCTGGCGCGGCCACACCGGCCTGTCCACCGCCGAGTTCATGGAGCGCCACGGCATCTGGCGCGGTCCGTACGAGGAGGGCACGCTGTTCTTCTACCTGGACGAGTACGCGAAGGACCAGCCCAAGGACCTGCTGTCGGCCCTGAACGTGACCTGCGAGTGGCTGACCCGCGTGCTGAAGCGGCAGTCCACGCTGGTCGAGAAGAACATCGACGCGCTGGCCGGCCTGCTGCAGCTCAACCGCGCCGAGCGCGCGCTGCTGCTGTACGGCACGCTGGCGCGCTACCAGCGCGACCTGCGCACCATCCTGGTGGAAGTCAAGGTCAACAACGCGCCGGAGGCCTACGCGGCGCTGGCCGAGGTCGCCGGCGTCAGTCCCACCGAGGTCGGCGAGGCGCTGCGCGCCGGCTCGCGGCTGGAGCGCATCGGCCTGGTCGAGAACCTGATCTCCGAGCACAACATCACCGACCTGGCGGACCTGATGAAGGTCAGCGAGAAGCTGCCGCCGGTGCTGATGCGCGAGTACCGCGACCAGAGCGAGCTGATGGCCGTGTTCACGCGGCCGGCCACCAGGAGCCGGCTGGCGCTGGCCGACTTCGGCTTCGTGCAGGAGGACGCGCAGGTGCTGGTCACGCTGCTGCGCAACGCCGTCGCGCGCAAGGAGCCCGGCGTCAACATCCTGCTGTACGGTCCGCCCGGTACCGGCAAGACCGAACTCGCGCGCGTGGTCGCCGAGGCCGCCGGCCTGGACCTGTTCGAGGTCGAGTACGCCGACCGCGACGGCAATTCGCTGTCGGGCCGCGACCGCTACCGCTCGCTGCAGATCGCCCAGGTGTTCCTGAAGGGCAGCGTGCAGGCCGCGCTGCTGTTCGACGAGGTCGAGGATGTGTTTCCGCCGATCAGCACCGAGGCCGCGCAGCTGATGGCGCGCGCCGAGCAGGTGGCCGCGCCGGCGGCCAGCGGCTCGGTCAGCGGCAAGGCCTGGGTCAACCAGATCCTGGAGAGCAACACCGTGCCCACGCTGTGGGTCACCAACCGCATCGAGCAGATCGACCCGGCCTTCCGCCGCCGCTTCGCCTACCATCTGGAACTGAAGTCGCCGCCGCCCGGCGCGCGCGAAGGCCTGGTGCGCAGGACGCTGGAGGGCCTGCCGGTGTCCGACGCCTTCGTCGCCCGGCTGACCGAGCGCAAGGGCCTGACGCCGGCGCAGATCCGCACGGCCGCGCGCTTCGCCGGCCTGGCCCGCAGCGACGGCGGCGCCGGCATGGAGCAGCTGATCGAGCGCCAGCTGTGCAACGCCGACAAGGCCCTGGGCCGCCACAGCGAGGAACGCGCCGGCCCGCCGCCGGCCACGGCCTACGACCTGGAGATGCTGAACGTCGAGAGCCGCTTCGAGATCGGCCGCATCGTGCAGGCACTCAAGGCGCGCGGCCACGGCAGCCTGTGCTTCCACGGCGCGCCCGGCACCGGCAAGACGGCGCTGGCCGAGCACATTGCGCGCGCGCTGGAGCGTCCGCTGATGGTCCGGCGCGCCAGCGACCTGATGAGCAAGTTCGTCGGCGAGACCGAGCAGCAAATGGCCGCGATGTTCCGCGAGGCCGAGGCCGAGCGCGCCGTGCTGCTGCTGGACGAGGCCGACAGCTTCCTGCAGGACCGGCGCGGCGCCCAGCGCACCTACGAGGTCACCGAGGTCAACGAGATGCTGCAGGGCATGGAGCGCCACCGCGGCGTGTTCATCTGCACCACCAACCTGATGGACCGCATCGACCAGGCCGCGCTGCGGCGCTTCACGTTCAAGATCCGCTTCAAGCCGCTGACGGCCGCGCAGCGCGAGCGCATGTTCGTGGTCGAGGCGCTGGACGGCGACGCGGCGCGGCTGGACGACGCGCTGCGCGCGCGGCTCGCCAAGCTGGAGCAGCTGTGCCCCGGCGACTTCGCGGCGGTGAAGCGCCAGACCGACATCCTCGCCACCGCCTTCACGGCCGAGGAGTTCCTGGAGCAGCTCGAGGCCGAGCACCGCATCAAGCCCGAGGTGCGCGAAAGCCGGGGGATCGGGTTCGTGCGCTGACGCGCTGACGCGCTGACGCACTGCCCGATGGCGGGGCGTGTGCGGCGCAGTGAGGCGTGGGCCCGTCGTGGTGTGGAAGGGGCCGTCGGCCGTGATCTGGCGGAGCGCTCCGTCGACGGACGACGAATGCTAGGAGCGTGGTGCCGCGGCCCCGGCGGCTGCACCGCCCGCCAGCAGCGCCAGCGTCGCCGCGTCCGCCTGCCCGCCGTAGCAGCGCGCCAGCACCTGGCCGAACACCGGCTCCGCGGGCGCGGCGGCCTGGAACAGCGTCATGCACGAACGCAGCTTCAGGTCGTCCGGCGCGCCGAAGATGTCGTGCGCGCTGCGGTCCTGCGCGGCCTGCAGTACCAGCGCCGCGGCCTCCACCAGCCGCGGGCCCAGCAGCGGATGCGCGAGGTAGGCGGCCGCCTCCTCCCGCGAGGCCAGGCCGAAGCGCCGCGCCATCGCGCTGCGCCCCAGCGCCACGTGCTGCGGGAACACGAACCACATCCAGTGGCTGGTCTTGCGGCCGGCGCGCAGCTCGGCCAGCACCTGCGGCCAGACCGGCGCCTGGGCCTGCACGAAGTGGTGGAAATCAAACACCCACAGTCTCCGCGCTGCGTGCTCCGCCAACCCCCTCAAGGGGGCGGAGGGCCGTGGCGTCGAACCCGCCTGCGCACGGGCTTGGACGGTCCGGCGAGGCCGCTCCTGCGGAGCAGCTGCGGCCTGCAAGGCACACCTGCGGTCCGGCCAAGCCGGCTCGCGGTATCCGTTGGCATGGCCTCTGCTCCGCGGCCGTTCGAACCGCTTGCCTGCAGCCCCGTTTCATGCGCTGCGGGTGGCGCCAGCGCCGTGGCGAACGGAGGTCAGCCCGCGTCGGACTGGCAGACACGCAGCACCTCCTGGCCGTACTTTTCCATCTTGCTCGCCCCCATGCCGCTCAGGCCCTGCAGGTCCTCCAGCGCACGCGGCGCGCGCTCGGCGATGGCGGCCAGCGTGGCGTCGTGGAAGATCACGTAGGCCGGCAGGTTGTGCGCCTTGGCGACCTCGGCGCGCCAGGCCTTCAGCGCCGCGAAGCGCGCCTGGCCGGCCGCGCCGAGCTGGGCCACGGCCGGCGGCGGCGCGGCGCGCTGGCCGCGCTGGCGCGGCTTGCGGCCGGCCGGCGCCGCGGCCGATTCGCGCAGCCGCACCGGCACCTCGCCCTTGAGCACCGCGCGCGAGCCTTCGGTCAGCCGCAGCGTGTTGAACCGCTCGGCGTCGACGGCGATGGCGCCGGTGGCCACCAGCTGGCGCAGCACGCTGCGCAGCTGGGCCTCCGACAGGTCCGCGCCCAGCCCGAACGTGGACACGCGCTCGTGGCCGAACTGCTTGACCTTCTCGGTCGCCTTGCCGCGCAGGATGTCCAGGATGTGGCCGGCGCCGAAGCCGATGCTGCTCATCTGCTGCACGCGGTAGACCGTGGACAGCAGCTTGCGCGCGGCGTCCGTCGCGTCCCAGACCTGCGGCGGCGTCAGGCAGTTGTCGCAGTTCCCGCACGGTGCACTGGCTTCGCCGAAGTACTGCAGCAGGCGCACGCGCCGGCAGTCGGTCGCCTCGGCCAGCGCCAGCAGCGCGTCCAGCTTGCCGCGCATGACCTGCTTGAAGCCCTCGTCGGCCGGGCTCTCGTCGATCATGCGGCGCTGGTTCACCACGTCCTGCAGGCCGTAGGCCATCCAGGCGTCGGCCGGCTCGCCGTCGCGGCCGGCGCGGCCGGTCTCCTGGTAGTAGCCCTCGATGTTCTTGGGCATGTCCAGGTGCGCGACGAAGCGCACGTCCGGCTTGTCGATGCCCATGCCGAAGGCCACGGTCGCCACCATCACGATGCCGTCCTCGCGCAGGAAGCGGTCCTGGTGGCGCTGGCGCACGGCGGCGTCCAGCCCGGCGTGGTAGGGCAGCGCGTTCACGCCGGACATGCACAGCGACTCGGCCACCTCCTCCACGCGCTTGCGCGACTGGCAGTAGACGACACCGGCCTCGCCGTCGTGCTCGCGCTCGATGAAGCGCAGCAGCTGCGCCAGCGGCTCCTTCTTCTCGACGATGGCGTAGCGGATGTTGGGCCGGTCAAAGCTGCTGACGAACTGGCGCGCGTCCTGCAGCTGCAGCCGCTCGACGATGTCGGCGCGCGTCAGCGCATCGGCGGTGGCGGTCAGCGCGATGCGCGGCACGGCCGGGTAGCGCTCGTGCAGCAGCGTGAGCTGGCGGTACTCGGGCCGGAAGTCGTGGCCCCACTGGCTCACGCAGTGCGCCTCGTCGATCGCGAACAGGCCGAGCCGGCCTTGCGCCGCCAGGCCGTCCAGCAGTTCCAGGAAGCGCGGCGTCACCACGCGCTCGGGCGCGGCGTACAGCAGCGTGAGTTCGGCGCGCGCCAGGCGGCGTTCCAGCGCCTGGGTCTCGGCCCAGTCCAGCGTGGAGTTCAGGAACGCCGCCTCCACGCCCGCCTCGGTCAGCGCGCCGACCTGGTCGTGCATCAGCGCGATCAGCGGCGAGACCACGATGGCCACGCCGTGCCCGGCCTGCCGGCGCGCGATCGCCGGGATCTGGTAGCACAGCGACTTGCCGCCGCCCGTGGGCATCAGCACCAGCGCGTCGCCGCCGCCGACGACGTGCTCGACGATGGCCTGCTGCTGGCCGCGGAACGCGGCGTAGCCGAAGACGTCGCGCAGGATGTCGGCGGGCCGGGCGGCAAGGGGCGGGGTGGCGGCGGAAGGCATGGCGCGATTGTCCCCGGCATTGCACGCGCTGCCGGGCCAGGGCGGTATAACCAGCCATCGCCATGCACCACAGGGAGTCCCGCATGCCTTCACCGATCGCCGCCGCCGTGCAACGCAGCTGGTGGGTGTTCCTGCTCTACGGGCTGGCCGCCGTCGTGTTCGGCCTGCTGACGCTGGTCCGCCCGGGCCTGACCGTGATCGTGCTGACGATCACCTTCGGCGCGCTGTCGCTGGTCGACGGCGTGGTCAGCCTGCTCGGCCTGGCGCGCGGCGACCATGCGCTGCCGCGCGGCATGCTGGTGCTGTACGCGCTGGTGTCGATCGTCTTCGGCGTGCTGGCGCTGTGGCAGCCGGCCGAGATGGCCGCCGCCATGGTCTGGGTGCTGGGCGTCTGGCTGGTCGTGGCCGGCATCGCGCGCATCGTGTTCGCGGTGCAGGTGCGCAAGCAGATCGAGGGCGAGTGGCTGCTGGCCCTGAGCGGCGTGCTGGCGATCGTGCTGGGCGTGCTGTTCTTCGTGAACCCGGCCGCCGGCCTGGTGACCATCGCGCTGTGGATCGGCGCCGGCGCGCTGCTGTACGGCGTGCTGCAGGTCGTGGTGGCGCTGCGGCTGCGCCGGCTGGCGAGGCGCTGAGCGACGGAGCCTCAGTCGCCGGCCATCAGCCCGCTGGCGCGCTGCACGCGCCGGCCGATGGCGCCGGCCAGCACCGGGCCCAGCGCGGCCTCGCCGCCGACCAGCGTGAACCAGGCCCTGGCGCGCGTGATGCCGGTGTAGACCAGCTCGCGCGTCAGCACCGGGCTGCCCTGGTCGGGCAGCACCAGCGCGGCGTGCTCGAACTCCGAGCCCTGGCTCTTGTGCACTGTCATCGCGAACACCGTCTCCACCGCCTGCAGCCGCGCCGGCAGCACCCAGCGCACGCCGCCGCTGCCGTCGCCGGCGGCGAAGGCCACGCGCCGCACCGGCGGGGCCGCCGGGTCCGGCACCCGGCCGTCGCCGTCGAACACCGGCAGCTCCAGCGTCAGGCCGACGTCGCCGTTCATGAGGCCCAGCGCATGGTCGTTGCGCGTGACCAGCACCGGCCGGCCGGCGTACCAGCCCTGCGTGGCGGCGATCAGGCCCTGCTGGTGCAGCAGTCCGGCCACGGCCTCGTTGAGCCCGGCGACGCCCCAGGGCCCGTCGCGCAGCGCGCACAGCAGCTGGAAGCGCGTGGAGGCCGCCAGCAGCGCCGCGGCCCAGGCGTCCCACTGCGGGCGCGGGGCGCCGGCGGCCGGGCGCGTGGCGTGCATGGCGCGCAGCACCGGGGCGGGGCCCGGCGGCGCCCCGTCGGCCAGCAGCAGCGCCCGCAGGGCGGGGTCGCCGGCGCCCGGCGGGCCCGCCAGCCGGCAGCGGCGCACGTCGGGCAGGCCCTGGCGGGCCAAGGCCAGCGCGGCGCGCGCGTCGCCCTGGTTGACGGCCTCGGCCAGGCGGCCGATGCCGCTGCCGGCCGTGAAGCGCCGGCTCTCGCGCAGCATGGCGATGGCCTGGTCCAGCGGCTGGCCGGCGGCGTCGCACAGCGCCGGCGGCGGGCGCTGGCCGGTGCAGTCCTGCAGCCATTGCACGGTGGCGGCGTCGTAGTGGCCATCCTGCGCGCGGCTGCACAGCTCGCCGAGCACGGCGCCGGCTTCGACCGAGGCCAACTGGTCCTTGTCGCCCAGCAGCACCAGCCGGGCGTCGGGCGGCAGCGCCTGCAGCAGTTGGGCCATCAGCTCCAGGTCGACCATGGAGGCCTCGTCCACGACCAGCACGTCCAGCGGCAGCGGGTGGCCGGCGTGGTGGCGGAAATGCCGGCTGTCGGGCCGGCTGCCCAGCAGCCGGTGCAGCGTGGTCGCGGCGGCGGGCACGGCCTCGCGCAGCGCCGCACCGCCGGGCAGCCGGTCCCAGGGCAGGTGGTCGAGCGCGCCGCGGATGGATTCGGTCAGCCGCGCCGCCGCCTTGCCGGTGGGCGCGGCCAGCCGGATGCGCAGCGGCCGGCCCTGCGCCGCCTGCGCCATCGACTGCAGCAGCGCCAGCAGCCGCACCACGGTGGTGGTCTTGCCGGTGCCGGGGCCGCCCGTGACGATGGCGAAGCGCTGGCGCAGCGCCAGCGCGCAGGCCAACTGCTGCCAGTCCGGCCGGGCACCGTCCCCGGCCGGCGCGGCGGCCGGGCCGCCGAAGGGCTGGAACAGCGCCTGCAGCACCGGGCGCACGGCCGCCGCCGGCGCCACCGGCGCGTGCGCCAGCCGGGCCGCGATGCCGGCGCGCACGTCCTGCTCGTACTGCCAGTAGCGGCGCAGGTACAGGCGCGGGCCCCGCAGCACCAGCGGCGTGCCGCCCGGGCCGTCCGCGCACAGCCGGCTGGCCCGCAGGGCGCGCTGCCAATCGTCCAGGCGCAGGTTGCGCAGCCAGTCGGCCGGCGCGTGCGCGCCCGGCGGCGCCGTGTCCGGCAGGCGCGCCGGCCAAGCGTCGTCGGCCAGCGCGGCCGGCAGGTCCAGGCAGACGTGGCCGCTGCCCAGGCGCAGGCTGGCCAGCGCGCCGGCCAGCAGCACGCTGGCCGGCGCCGCGGGATCGTGGTCGTGCAGGAACAGCGCGAAGGCCTGGTCCAGCGCGCGCAGCCAGCCCTGCTCCACCCACAGCGCGAGGTCGGCCTGCAGGGCCGCGGCGTCCAGCGCGTCGCCGGGCAGCGCGAACAGGTCGGGCTGCGCCGGCGGGGGGGGCGTCTTCTTCCTCATGCGGTGGCCTCCGGGCCGCCCGGGCCGGCGAACTGCGCGTCCAGCGCCTCGACCAGCGCGCGCGGCGCGCGCACGGCCCACACGCCGGTGCCCGCGGCGTCGGCGCCGCGCAGGAACAGGCAGGCCGCGCCGCCCAGGTGCCGGTCGATGTCGTAGTCCGGCAGCCGCGCGCGCAGCAGCCGGTGCAGCGCCAGCAGGTACAGCGCGGCCTGCACGTCGTAGCGGTGCTGCAGCAGCGCGTCCTCCAGCGCGGCGGCGCCGTAGGCCCGGGCGTCGGGGCCGAGCCAGTTGGACTTGTAGTCGGCCACCCAGTAGCGGCCGCCGTGCGCGAACACCAGGTCGACGAAGCCCTTGAGCATGCCGGCCAGCCGCGCGGCCGGCAGCGCCGGGCGTGGCCGGCCCGGCAGCACGTGGCGCGCCACCAGGGCGTCCAGCGTGCGCGCGTCCAGCGCCTGCACGGGCAGCCAGAACTCCAGCTCGCTCTGGTAGTGGCGCAGCTGCGCCAGCGTGGCGGGCGGGCCGTCCGGCAGCGCCAGCGGCCACTGCAGCCAGCGCGGCACCCAGGCGCCGAGCGGCTCGATCCAGGCCTCCCAGCCGCGCACGGCGCAGCGCCGCGCCAGCAGGTCGCGCAAGGCCTGCGGCGCCGCCAGCACCTGGGCGAAGCCCTGCTGCGCGCACCACTCCAGCACGCCGTGCAGGAAGCTGCCGGCCTCGGCGCCGCGCGGAAAGGCGTGCCAGCCCTGGGCGGCGGGCGCGGGCGCCGCGGCGGCGTCGGCCGGCGGGTCGAGCGCGGCTTCCAGCGCCTGGTCCTGGCGCGCGTCCTCGGGCTCGGGGCCGCGTGGCGGGGCCTGCTCCGGCGCCGCGCCGCGCGGCGGCGCCAGCGCCGAGTAGCTGGCCACCCACCAGGGCGCATGGCCCGGGCGCAGCGGCCGGCGCGCCGCGGCGGTGGCCGGCGCGGGCGGCCCGCTCCAGCGCGTGTCGTCCGCCGCCGGCGCCGGCCGCACCGCGACGTCGGGCGCGGCGGTGCACAGCCGCGCCAGCGTCTCCTGGTAGGCGGCGTGCGTGGCGATCGGCGCGCCCTGGCCCTGCAGCTGGCCCCAGGCGCCGTGGTGCAGCTGCGCGGCCCGGCTGGCGGCGCTGGCGGCCAGCGGCGCCACGCCCAGCCACAGGCCGTGGCGCGCGCGCGTCAGCGCCACGTAGAGCAGGCGCATGTCCTCGGCCAGCCGCTCCTCCTCGGCCTGCTGCGCGGCGCCGGCGTGCCGGCCGTCGAGCTCGACCACGCGCGCGCCGAGCGCGTCGTCGTGGAAGGCCAGGCTGTGCCCGCCGTGCCGGCGTTCCGCGCGCCAGGCCGCGATGAAGGGCAGCAGCACCAGCGGGTATTCCAGCCCCTTGGACTTGTGGATGGTCACGACCTGGATCAGCGCGGCGTCGCTCTCCAGCCGCAGCACGTCCTCCTCGCCGCCGGGGTCGGCCAGCCGCTCGGCGAAGGCGCGCAGCAGCGCGTGCTCGCCGTCCAGCTGCGCGGCGCGGCGCTGCAGCCATTCGGCCAGGTGCAGCACGTTGGTCAGCCGGCGCTCGCCGCCCTCGGCCAGCCAGCGCGCCGGCAGGCCGTAGTCGTGCAGCAGCTGGTGCAGCATCGGCAGCACGCCGTGGCGCTGCCACAGCTCGCGCAGCGCGCGCCACTGCAGCGCCTGCCGCTCCCAGGCCAGCTCGTCCTGGCGCAGCGCCTCGAGCTGCGCCAGCGGCAGGTCCAGCGTGCGCGTGGCCAGCGCGGCGCGCAGCAGCGCCTCGTCGGCCGGCGTGGCGGCGGCGCGCAGCCAGTGCAGCAGGTCGGCGGCCTCGGGCGTGGCGAACACGGATTCGCGGTCCGACAGGTAGACGCTGCGCAGCCCGCGCCGGTCCAGCGCGCCGCGGATCGCCTCGGCCTCGGTGCGGCTGCGCACCAGCACGGCGATGTCGGCCGGGCGCAGCCGGCGCAGCGGGCCGGCCGCCCCTTCGGCGTCGCCGGCGGCGAAGCCCGAGTCCGCCCGCGACAGCCAGCGCACCACCTCGCTGGCCGCGGCCTCGGCCAGCTGCGCGCGGTAGGCCGCGATCGGCACGCTGTCGCCGCCCTCGTCCTGCGGCGCGAGCGACCACAGCGTCAGCGCCGGCGCCGGCCGGCCGGCCAGCAGCAGGCGCTCGGCCAGGCCCCGGGCCTGTACCGGCACGAAGGGCACCGGGTCCTCGGACGCGGTGCGCAGGCGGAAGGCGCCGCGCGGGCCCTGCTCGGCATGGCCGAACAGGGCGTTGACGGCACGTACCACGGCGGCGGTGGAGCGGTGGTTGCGCAGCAGCGCGTAGTGGCGCCCGGCGGTGTCGCGGCGCGCGCGCAGGTAGGTGCGGATGTCGGCGCCGCGGAAGGCGTAGATGGCCTGCTTGGGGTCGCCGATCATGACCAGGGCGAGGTCGCGCCCGGCCTGGCCGTACAGGCGCCGGAAGATGCGGTACTGCACCGGGTCCGTGTCCTGGAACTCGTCGATCAGCGCGACCGGGAACTGCGCGCGGATGCGCGCGGCCAGCGCCGCGCCGCCCGGGCCGTGCAGCGCGCGGTCGAGCTGGCGCAGCAGGTCGTCGAAGCCGAGCTCGGCGCGGCGGCGCTTTTCCTGCGCCAGCGCGTCGGCGATGGCGCGGGCCGCATGCGCCAGCAGGCGTGCGCGCAACGCCGGGTCGTCGCTGGCCTCCAGTGCGTCCTGCCAGGCGTCGATCGCCTGCAGCGCCGGATGCTCGGGCAGCCGGGCGCCCTTGCGCAGCCTGGCACGCGCCTGGCCGAAGCGGGCGACCTGCGCCGGCGCCTCGCCCCCCTGGCTCCAGTCGGCCAGCGCCTGCAGCCAGCCGTCGAACGTGGCGTCGTCGTCCCTGCCGCGGAAGGTGTTGCCGTTGAGGTCCGCGCGCGCGGACCGCCACAGCTGTTCGAGCGCCGCCCGGTCCTCGCGCCACAGCCGGCGGGCCTCGTGCTCCAGCGCCTCGGCGCGCTGGCGGGCCTCGCCCAGCCGGTGCAGCGCGTCGACGGGATCGCCGTCGGCCACGGCCTCGCCCTGGTGGCGCAGCGCCGCCCCGTCCTGGCGCAGCAGCGGCTCCACCGCCTGCCACAGCGCCTCGGGCGAGGCGAAGCAGCCGTGCAGCGCGCGCGCGGCGGCGGCCGGCAGCGGGTAGTAGTGGCGGCGCCAGTGGTCCTGCAGCACCTGCTGCTGCAGCGGGCGCAGGTCGGTCTGCAGCTGCTGCTCCAGCGGGCTGCCGCTGTCGAAGGCGTGCTCGCGCAGCATGCGCCAGCACCAGCCGTGGATGGTGGCGACGGCGGCCTCGTCCATCCATTGCGCGGCGGTGCGCAGTTGGTGGGCGTGCAGCGGGCGCTGGTCGGCGGGGCAGCCGTCGACCAGGGCCTGCAGCGCATCGCCGTCCGCGGCGGGCTGCTCGCCGGCGAACACGCGCGCGGCCTCGTCGAGCCGGGCGCGGATGCGTTCGCGCAGTTCCTGCGTGGCCGCCTCGGTGAAGGTCACGACCAGGATCTCGGGCGGCGCCAGCGCGCGCGCGAACGCGGCCTCGCCGCCGTGCCGCAGCACCAGGCGCAGGTACAGCAGGGCGATGGTCCAGGTCTTGCCGGTGCCGGCGCTGGCCTCGATCAGCCGGGTGCCGTGCAGCGGAAAGCACAGCGGGTCCAGCGGCTGGATGGGGGCGTCCGCCGTCATGCGGCGTCCTCCGGCGGGGCGCCGGCGGCGCCGGCATGCGCGCGCGTGCCCTGCACCGCGTCGCGCAGCGGGCCGTACAGCGTGCGCGCCCAGTCCCACAGGCCGCGGCCGTCGGCGCTGCGCGCGCTGCGCAGCGCCGCGAAGTCCGGGTAGGCGCGTGCCAGCGCGGCGCGCGCGGCCTCGCCGCGGCGCTGGTGGCCGCCGTCGTAGACGCCCTGCGACTGGCGGCCCGGCACCTCCTCGGCCAGCGCGGCGAAGCCGGTGCGGCAGGCCAGCGGCAGCGGCTCGCGCATGCCGGCGGCCCAGGCGCGCACCAGCGTGGCCAGCGCCGCCTCGGCCTCGGCGCGCGCCAGCGGCGCCAGGCGCACCAGGCCGGATTCGCTGGCCAGCACGGTGCGCGTGGGGCCGGCGGCGATCTGCAGCGCCAGGTGCGCGGGCCAGTGGCGCACGATGTGCTGCCAGGACAGCGTGCTGCCGTCGTGCAGCCGGCCGTTGGCCAGCGCCAGGCGGGCCGGCACGCCGTCGCCGCCGCCGCCGTCGGCCGCCGGCAGCTGGCGCGGCGGCAGCGGGTCGTCCACGGCCAGGCCGCTGTCCGCGTCCCGCCACTGCAGCTGCCGCCGGGCCGGCTCGGGCGCGGGCCACTGCGCGCGCGCCTGGGCGTAGTGCCCGAGCGTGCGCAGCAGGCGCTGCTGCAGGTCCTCGGCGGCCAGCTCGCCGAAGGCGCGCAGCGGCAGCCGGCCGCTGCGCAGCAGCTGTCCGGCCTGGGCGCGCACGGCCTCGGCCAGCGCGGCCGGCGTCAGCGCCTGCGGCGGCTGGGCGTCGGCCCAGGGCTGCAGCGCCGCGCGCAGCTGCGCCTCCAGCTGCCAGCGCAGCAGGCCGTCGAGCGCGAACACCTCGGCGTCCAGCGCCGGCTCGCCGGCCGCGTCGAAGCGCACCTGCAGCCGCTGGCGGAAGAAGGCCTCGGCCGGCTGCGCCAGGAAGTCGGCCAGCGCGGCCAGCGTCAGCGGCGCCTGCGGTGCGGGCGCCGGCAGCAGGGCGGGGGCCGCGCCGGCCGCCGCTGGGCCCGGGGCCCGGTGCGCGGCCTGCCATTCGCGGCCGTAGCTGTACAGCCCGTCGAGCGCGGGCGCGGCCGGCGCGTCGGCCGCGAAATAGCGCGGGCTGAAGGGCTGCAGCGGATGCTCGATGGTCAGCGCGCGCAGCAGCGCGGCCGGCGCGTCCGCGTGCCCGGCCAGGCGCCAGCCGGCCGCCAGGTGGTCGCGCAGCTGGCCGATCGGCGCGCTGGGCGCACGCAGGCTCTGGTCGCGGATGTCGCGGCCGACCCAGCTGACGTAGAGCTGCTCGCGCGCCGACAGCAGGGCCTCGAGCAGCAGGTAGCGGTCGTCGTCGCGGCGCGAACGGTCGCCGGGGCGCCAGTCGTGCTGCATCAGGTCGAAGTCGTCGCGCACGACCGGGCGCGGGAAATCGCCGTCCTGCATGCCGAGCAGGCAGACCAGGCGGAACGGGATCGCGCGCATCGGCATCAGCGTGCAGAAGCTGACGCCGCCGGTCATGAAGCGCTGCTGCAGGCCGTGCCGGTCCAGCGCGGCCAGCCAGCGCTCGCGCACCACGGCCAGCGGCAGCGCCTCGTCGAACTGCGCGGCGGCGCATTCGTCCAGCCACTGGTCCAGGCCCCGCATCAGCTGCTGCAGCCGCAGCTGCTCGCGCGGCTCGGCCGGCGCGAAGAAGCGCTGCGCGAGCCGGCGCAGCCGCTCGGCCCACTGCGCCGGCGTGGCCGGCTGCGCCAGTTCGTCCAGGCTCTGGCGCAGCGCGCGCAGCAGCGCGGCCAGCGGGCCCAGCGCCTCGGCGTCCAGGCCGCCGATCTCGTCGAAGGGCGCGATGCCGTCGAAGGCCGCGCCGGCGCCGACGGCGAAGCCCAGCAGCATGCGCTCCAGCCCGAACCGCCAGCTGTTGGCGGCGCCGGCCGCGCCCAGGCCGAGCGCGGCGCGCTGCGCGGCGTCCAGGCCCCAGCGCACGCCGGCGCCCTCGATCCAGCGCTTGAGCAGCGGCAGCGCGTCGTCGGCCAGGCCGAAGCGCCGGCGCAGCGCGCCGACCTCCAGCAGGTCCAGCACGCCGCTGGCGGCGAAGCGGCTCTCGGGCAGCTGCAGCAGCAGTTCCAGCGCCATCAGCAGCGGCTCGCGGCCGCGCTCGCCGCGGTCGGCCACGGTGTAGGGGACGTGGCGCGCGTCGCCGCGCGGCACGCGGCCGAACACCGCCTCGATGTGGGGCGCGTAGTCGTCCACCCGGGGCAGCATCACGATCACGTCGCGCGGCTGCAGCGTGGGGTCGGCGTCGAAGCGCGCCAGCAGCTGGTCGTGCAGGATCTCGACCTCGCGCTGGGCCGAGTGCGCGACGTGGAAGCGCAGCGAGCGGTCCAGCCCGGGATCGACGGCGGGCCAGCGCGCGCGCGTCTCGGCCAGTGGGCGCAGGTCCAGGATGTCGTCCTGCAGCTGGCGCAGCAGGTGGTGCGCCGGCGCCGGTTCCTCGCTGAACCAGTCGATGCGGCCGGCGCCCACGCCGGCCCAGCGCGCGGCGTAGCCCTGCGGGTCGTCGAAGCCGTCCACCAGGTGCAGGTAGTCGCGGCCCTGCCTGCCCCAGGCCGCCAGCAGCGGGTGCGCGTGCTGGTGCAGCAGCGCGGGGTCCAGCCGCGCCGGCATGCCGGCGCGGCGCGCCTGGCGCCGGTAGGCGCCGCGCAGCAGGTCCTGGTCGGCGACGATGTCGGTCCAGTGGTGCCGGCAGGGGTTGTGCACGAACAGCAGCACCTGCGCCACGCGCCCGAGCGCGGCCAGCGCCTGCAGCGCCTGCGCCGGCAGCGCCGAGATGCCGAACACGACGATGCGGCGCGGCAGCCCGGGCGGCGGCGGGCCGTCGTGCCGGGCCAGCGCGTCGAGGAAGCGCTGGTGCACGCCGGCGCGGCTGCCGGCCAGGCCCTGCCGCGCGTCCGCGCCCGCGTCCTCCGCCAGCGCGCGCCACAGCTGCGCCTGCCAGCGCTGCTCGTCGGCCAGCGGGCGCTCGCCCTGGCGCAGCGTGCGCAGCACGTCGCGGCCCTGCGCCCAGTCCTCCAGCCAGTCGGCCCGGTAGACCTGGTACTGGTCGTACAGGTCGGCCAGGCGCCGGGCCAGCTGGTGGCGCCGCCGCAGGTCGGCATCGCCGTCCAGAAAGCGGGCCAGCGGCGCGAACGGCCCGGCCCGCGCGGGATCGTCCAGCAGCCGCGGCAGCAGCCGCATCAGCCGCCAGGTCAGCGGCGCCTCGTCCAGCGGCGAGCGCTCGGGCACGGTGGCGCGGCCCAGCACGGCGCGGTAGGCCTGCCACAGGAACTGCGCCGGCAGCTGCATCCGCACCGCCGCGGTGACGCCCAGGCCGCCCTGCGCCGGATCGGCCGCCAGCGCCAGCTTGAGCCATTGCGCGATGCCGTTGCTCTGCACCAGCAGCGTCTCGTGCTCCAGCGGCGCCAGCGGATGGCGCGCCAGCCAGGCCACCAGCAGCGCACGCAGGTCCTCCGGCCGGTTGCCGTGCAGGACCATGAGGCCGGGAGCGAGGGGCGGGCTCGCAGCATCCATCATGCGGACGGCCACCGTGCCGGCGGCCAGGAGCTCGCCCGGCGGTTGCTGCACGTGGGCCGGGCAGGGTGGTTCTGCCGGCACGTGCAGAGAGAGTTAGCCCGTTGATCCGAAATGGGTTTTTCCTGGATCGAGGCCTCTTTCTCTCTGCGTCCTCTCTTTTTCGAAGCGGCCGGGCGTGGCTTGCAGAGAGCGGCGCGAGGGCTCGCCGCGGCGGTGGCGACGGTCATCGCGGGCGCTTTCCCGGTTCGGCCGGGACCACCAGCTGCCATCGCGGCGCCGTGTCCACGCCACGGTTCACGATCAGGCCATGGCGCCGCGGCTTGGTCAGCAGGTTGCCGATCTTGCGTTCCTTCTGGCGGGCGTCCAGGGCGTTGCTGAGCTTGGTCAGCAGCAGCTGGTTGATGTCCTGGCGGCTGGCCTGGCCGAGCCGGGCCAGGTAGTCCTGCGGCAGCAGGCGCAGCTGGATGTTGCGGATGCGCTGGTACAGCGCGCTGGTGCTCAGCAGGAACGGCGGTCCGAAATGCGCGTAGGCGCGCTCGGGGCCGGCCAGCTTCCAGGTCAGCAGGGCCGGATGCGGCGACAGCCGCCAGGCGGCCCGCGCCTTGCCCAGCAACAGCAGTGCGGTCCGCGTGATCCGGCCGTGCTGCGTGACATGGGCGCGGTCGAGCCAGGTGGCGAGCGGCCAGTCCATGACCTCGGCCGGGTCGAGGCGGTTGGCGTGCCTGCGCGCGAACGCTTCCCGGGCCTTCTCCAGGGCGGAAGGGTCCAGGTCGTCCAGGGTGGCGCCGGCGACGGGCTGTGCCGTCCAGTCCTGCGCCAGGGTCTGCTGGCGGATCGCGTCCAGCTTGTCCAGTCCGAGCGGCACCAGGCTCTCGCCTGCGCGGGCGTAGTAGTGGCCCTTCCAGGCGATGGGGATGCCGCGGGGCGCCGCGGGGATCTCCGGCAGCACGACCCGGCCGCCGGCGTGCTGCAGCTCGTGGATCTGGCGCAGGCCGATGCGCGGCTCGGTGTTCTCGGCGATCTGCATCTTCAGCGCGTGCAGGCGCTCGGGCTGGGGGCGGTAGTCGGTGCAGACCACGCGGCGCGTCTTGTCGTGCACGCCGAAGACCAGCCAGGCCGCTTCGACGTTCCGCAGGTTGGCCTCGTTGGCCAGGGCGCCGAAGTACCTGCCGATGTCGTCCGTGCTGAAGCCGTCGCCGGCCTGCTTGAGCTCCGCCACTTCGTTTTCCCAGGTGGCGATCGGTCGCTCCAGCAGGTCTTGCAGCGCCTTGGCGTCCATGGAGGGAAGAAGAAGGGTCCGAAAGGGGGAGGTGTTTCGACAAAGGGCAAATGTAAGGGTTCGTCGAGGAGCGCCCGGCGCTGCCCGGCGCGTCCGGGCCGGGCGGACGGCCGCCGCATGGGGGCTTCATAGAATTCACCCCCATGCAGCTCCCCGCCTACACCCGCGCCCAGCGACTGCCGGCCATCCTGGCCGAGCGCATCGCCATCCTCGACGGCGCCATGGGCACCATGATCCAGCGCTTCAGGCTCAGCGAGGAGCAGTACCGCGGCGAGCGCTTCCGGGACTTCCACAAGGACGTCAAGGGCAACAACGAGCTGCTGTCGCTGACCCGGCCCGACGTGATCCGCGACATCCACGAGGGCTACCTGGCCGCCGGCGCCGACATCGTCGAGACCAACACCTTCGGCGCGACCACCATCGCGCAGGAGGACTACGACATGGCGCACCTGGCGGGCGAGATGAACCTGGAGAGCGCCCGGCTGGCGCGCGCCGCCTGCGACCGCTTCGCCACGCCGGACAGGCCGCGCTTCGTCGCCGGCGCGCTGGGCCCGACGCCCCGCACCGCCAGCATCAGCCCGGACGTGAACGACCCCGGCGCGCGCAACATCGATTTCGAGACGCTGCGCGCGGCCTACTACGCGCAGACCGCCGCGCTGGTCGAGGGCGGCGCCGACCTGCTGCTGGTGGAGACCATCTTCGACACGCTCAACGCCAAGGCCGCGCTGTTCGCCATCGACGAGTTCTTCGAGGCCTCGGGCGAGTGCCTGCCCCTGATCGTCAGCGGCACCGTGACCGACGCGTCCGGCCGCATCCTGTCGGGCCAGACCGTGACCGCGTTCTGGCACAGCGTGCGCCACGCCCGGCCGCTGGCCATCGGGCTGAACTGCGCGCTGGGCGCCGCGCTGATGCGGCCCTACATCCAGGAGCTGAACCGCGTGGCCGGCGACACCTTCATCAGCTGCTACCCGAACGCCGGCCTGCCCAACCCGATGAGCGACACCGGCTTCGACGAGACGCCGGCCGACACCTCCAAGCTGCTGCACGACTTCGCGGCCGAGGGCCTGGTCAACATCGTCGGCGGCTGCTGCGGCACCACGCCCGAGCACATCGCGGCGATCGGCCAGGCGGTGGCGACGGTGGCCACGCGCGCGGTGCGGCGCGGGCCCTTCTACCAGGAGGCCGCGTAGCCGCCGGGCGGGGTTTCAGGCGGGCGGCTCGCGGCGGATGAGCAGCGCGCGCTCCGCCACCGGCGCATAGTCGGGCTTGCCGTACAGGCCGAACGATGCTGCCTCCTGCCCGGGCGCCCGGCAGGCGTGCGTAGCCCCTAGGGCGCGGGCCTTGCGCTCCAGCGCCAGGACGATCCGGTGGCAAAGCCCCTGCCTGCGGTGGGCCGGCGCGGTGAAGATGTCCGAGATGTACGCGACGCTACCCGCCAGGTGCACGAGCTGGCCCTTGGCAGCCACCTCGGCACCCACCATGGCGAAGACGTGTGGATGTGCGGGTCGCGCCGCGTGCCGGGGTTCGAGATGCCCGCCAGCGCTGCGTGGCGTGCCATGTCCTGCGTGTCCATGACCTCGTGGACTTCGGCGTCCGCAGGCCGGCCGCGGTGCCATGGGGTGTGCAGCGGGCGCCCGAGCAGGGCGCTGGTCCAGGCCTGGCGTAGCCGGCGTTGGCGAACGGCCGCACGTCGCGCGGCAGATCGGCGGAGAACAGGCATGACGACATGCTCGTCCTGGCCAACACCTGCCGCGCCGACGCCACCCAGGCTGGATGCGCCCGGGCCGGTGCAGAAGAACTCGCGCGTGTAGTCGAACTGGCGGGGCCAGGGCCAGCCCGGCGGGAACGGGTAGCGGATTTCGATCACGTTCCCCTGGGTGCGGACCGTGGCGCCGGCCTCGCATCGCTCGCGGTGCGCCAGTGCGCGGATGAAGGCGGCAACGGTGTCCTGATCCATGCCCGATCCTGCCATGGCGCGGGTGCGTGACCCCGCCGCGCCGGCGGCCCCTCCGGGTTTTCCCTTGGAAATTTCCCCAAATCAAATACTTGACTTATAAATAATATAGTTCTAAAGTTTATCGCGCGGCCTCGGTGGTCGTGGAGAGTTCGGATGAAGATCGTTTGCATCGGCGGCGGCCCGGCCGGCCTGTACCTGGCGCTGCTCATGAAGCAGCTGGACCCCGCGCACGACCTCACCGTCGTGGAGCGCAACAAGCCCTACGACACCTTCGGCTGGGGCGTGGTGTTCTCGGACGCGACCATGGACAACATGCGCCAATGGGACCGCGCCACGGCCGACGAGATCGAGCAGGCCTTCAACCACTGGGACGACATCGAGCTGCTGTTCAAGGGCCGGCGCATCCGCTCGGGCGGCCATGGCTTCGTCGGCATCGGCCGCAAGAAGCTGCTGAACATCCTGCAGGCCCGCTGCGAGTTGCTGGGCGTCAAGCTGGTTTTCGAGACCGAGGCCGATTCGGACGCCGACTACCCGGACGCCGACCTCGTCATCGCCAGCGACGGCATCAACTCGCGCATCCGCGCCAAGTACGCCGACCGGTTCCGGCCCGACATCGTCACGCGGCCCAACCGCTTCATCTGGCTGGGCACGCACAAGCTGTACGACGCGTTCACGTTCGACTTCCAGCGCACCGAGCACGGCTGGTTCCAGGCCCACATCTACAAGTTCGACGAGAACACCACCACCTTCATCGTCGAATGCCCCGAGAACGTCTGGCGCGCCCATGGGCTCGACCAGGCCGACCAGGAGCAGTCCATCGCCTTCTGCGAGAAGGTCTTCGAAGGCAACCTGCAGGGCGCCAAGCTGATGACCAACGCGCGCCACCTGCGCGGCTCGGCCTGGCTCAACTTCCAGCGCGTGGTCTGCGACCAGTGGTGGCTGCGCAACCCGCACGGCAGCCACGTGGTGCTGATGGGCGACGCCGTGCACACGGCGCACTTCGCCATCGGCTCGGGCACCAAGCTGGCGATCGAGGACGCGATCGAGCTCACGCGCCAGTTCAAATTGCTGGGCGACTCCAAGGAGCACATCCCCGAGGTGCTGGCGGCCTACCAGGAGGCCCGCCGCGTCGAGACGCTGCGCATCCAGAACGCGGCCTGGAACGCCATGGAGTGGTTCGAGGTTTGCGGCCTGCGCTACTGCGACCAACTCGACCCCGAGCAGTTCATGTACTCCATGCTCACGCGCAGCCAGCGCATCAGCCATGAGAACCTGCGCCTGCGCGATGCCGGCTGGCTCGAGGACTACGAGCGCTGGTTCGCGCAGCACGCCGGCGTGGCCGTGGCGGACGCGGCTAAGCCGCCGCCGCCGATGTTCACGCCCTACACCGTGCGCGGCCTCACGCTGAAGAACCGCATCGTGGTCTCGCCCATGGCGCAGTACTCCGCCGTGGACGGCGTGCCGGGCGACTACCACCTGGTGCACCTGGGCGCGCGCGCCATGGGCGGCGCCGGCCTGGTGTTCGCCGAGATGAGCTGCGTCAGCGCCGAAGGCCGCATCACCCCCGGCTGCCCCGGCCTGTACAAGCCCGAGCACACGACGGCGTTCAAGCGCATCGCCGACTGGATCCACACCCACACCGACGCGAAGTTCGCCATCCAGATCGGCCACGCCGGCGCCAAGGCCTCGACGCGCCTGGCCTGGGACGGCATCGACCAGCCGCTCGAATCGGGCAACTGGCCCATCATCTCGGCCTCGCCCCAGCAATACCTCGAAGGCGTGAGCCAGACCGCGCGCGAAATGACGCTGGCCGACATGCAGCTGGTCAAGGAGCAGTTCGTGGCTTCCACGCGCGCGGCCGACGCGGCCGGCGCCGACTGGCTGGAGCTGCACTGCGCGCACGGCTACCTGCTGTCGAGCTTCATCTCGCCGTTGACCAACCAGCGCACCGACGGCTACGGCGGGTCCTTGGCCAACCGCCTGCGCTACCCGCTGGAGGTGTTCGCCGCCGTGCGCGCCGCCTGGCCCCAGGACAAGCCGATGTCGGTGCGGATCTCCGCGCACGACTGGGTCGAGGGCGGCATCACGCCCGAGGACGCCGTGCAGGTCGCGCGCGCCTTCAAGGAGGCCGGCGCCGATATGATCGACTGCTCCTCCGGCCAGGTCAGCAAGAAGGAAAAGCCGGTCTACGGCCGCATGTTCCAGACGCCGTTCGCCGACCGCATCCGCCAGGAGGCCGGCATCCCCACCATCGCGGTCGGCGCCATCAGCGAAGCCGACCATGCCAACAGCATCCTGGCCGCCGGCCGCGCCGACCTGTGCGCCGTGGCGCGTCCGCACCTGGCCAACCCGGCCTGGACCCTGACCGAGGCCGCCAAGATCGGCTACACGCCGCTGGCCTGGCCCAAGCAGTACCGGTCGGCCAAGCCGCAGATGGAGGCCAACTTCGCGCGCGAGAAGGCGCTCAAGGCATGAAGAAGGTCCACGCCCTCGTGACCGGCGGCGGCCGCGGCATCGGCGCTGCCGTCGCGCGGCGCCTGGCGGCCGACGGCCTGCAGGTGACGGTGTTGGGCCGCGGCCTTGCGTCCGTGCAGGCGCTGGCCGCCGAGGAGCCCGAACGCCTGCACGCCGTGGCCGCCGATGTGGCCGACGCGCAGCAGGTCGCCGCGGCGTTGGCCGATGCCGTGCGCCGCTTCGGCCCGGTGCAGGTGCTGGTCAACAACGCCGGCCAGGCCGAGAGCGCGCCCTTCCTCAAGATGGACGCCGGCCAGTGGCAGCGCATGCTGGACGTGAACCTGACCGGCACCATGCTCTGCACCCAGGCGGTGCTGCCCGGCATGGTGGCCGCGGGCTGGGGCCGCATCGTCAACGTGGCCAGCACGGCCGGGCAGGTGGGCTATGCCTATGTGGCAGCGTACTGCGCGGCCAAGCACGGCGTCATCGGCCTCACGCGCGCGCTGGCGCTGGAGCTGGCGGCCAAGGGCGTCACCGTCAACGCGGTCTGCCCGGGCTACACCGAGACCGACATCGTCAAGGACAGCATCGCGCGCGTGGTCGCCAAGACCGGCCGCAGTGCCGAGGACGCGCGCGCCGAGTTCGTCAAGAGCAATCCGCAGGGCCGGCTGGTCGACCCGGACGAGGTGGCCGACGCCGTGGCCTGGCTGTGCGGCGCCGGGGCCGGCGCCGTGACCGGCCAGTCGGTCTCCGTCAGCGGCGGGGAGGTGATGTAGATGGCCACCCACACCAAGAACTTCCGCCTGGTGCAGTCGCTGGGCGAGGAACACATCGGCCTGGAGGCGCGCGCCCAGGTCGCCGACCACCTGGACACCAAGATCTGGCTGCGCCTGCTGGCCTGCAGCACGCAGATCGAGCAGCAGATCCGCCAGCTGCTGCGCACCCGCTTCGACACCACGCTGCCGCGCTTCGACTACCTGGCCCAGCTCGACCGCCACCCCGAGGGCCTGCGCATGAGCGTGCTGTCGCGCTACCTGATGGTGACCGGCGGCAACGTCACGGGCCTGACCGACCAGCTCGTCAAGGAAGGGCTGGTGCAGCGCATCGACGACCCGCAGGACCGCCGTTCCTGGCGCGTGAGCCTGACCGACAAGGGCCGCACCGAGTTCGCGCGCATGGCGGCCGAGCACGAGCGCTGGCTGGCCGACCTGTTCCAGGGCCTGCCGGCCGCCAGCAAGGATGCCCTGTACGGGCACCTGGGCCTGCTGCGCGTGCACCTGGTGCAGCGCCAGGCTGAGCTCGACGCCGCCAGCCAGGAGGACCACATGAGCACCCGGAGACCCACCAAATGAGCACCGACGACCGCATCGATCCGCAACTCCTCGCCGGCAACCGGCGCCAACTGGCCACCTACCAGGCCACGCACTTCCTGTGGCAGGTGCAGGCCGGCGTGGCCACCATCACGCTGAACCGCCCCGAGCGCAAGAACCCGCTGACCTTCGACAGTTACGCCGAGCTGCGCGACCTGTTCCACCAGCTCAAGTGGGCCGACGACGTGAAGGCCGTGGTCGTCGCCGGCAGCGGCGGCAACTTCTGCTCCGGCGGCGACGTGCACGAGATCATCGGCCCCCTGGTGAAGCTCAAGGCGCCCGAGCTGCTGATGTTCACGCGCATGACCGGCGAGCTGGTCAAGACCATGCGCACCTGCCCGCAGCCCATCGTGGCTGCCATCGACGGCGTGTGCGCCGGTGCCGGCGCCATCATGGCCATGGCCTCGGACCTGCGCATCGGCACGGCTCGCAGCAAGACCGCTTTCCTGTTCAACCGCGTCGGCCTGGCCGGCTGCGACATGGGCGCCTGCGCCATGTTGCCGCGCATCGTCGGCCAGGGCCGGGCCAGCGAGCTGCTCTACACCGGCCGCAGCCTGGGGGGCGAGGAGGGCGAGCGCTGGGGCTTCTTCAACCGCTTGGCCGCGCCCGAGGAACTGCTGGGCGCGGCGCAGGTTCTGGCGGCCCAGCTCGTGGAAGGCCCGAGTTTTGCAAACGGCATCACCAAGACCATGCTGCACCAGGAGTGGGCGATGACCATCGAGCAAGCCGTCGAAGCCGAAGCGCAGGCGCAGGCCATCTGCATGCTGACCGAGGACTTCTCGCGCGCCTACCACGCGTTCGTGGCCAAGCAGAAGCCGGTCTTCCAGGGGAACTGACATGGCCGACACCGCCTACCTCGACTGGCCCTTCTTCGAACCCCGCCACGCCGAACTGACGCGCGCGTTGGATGCCTGGGCCACGGAGCACATCGCGCACGACCACGGCCCCGATGCGGACGCCGAATGCCGCAACCTGGTGCGCCTATTGGGCGCAGGTGGCTGGCTGCGCCACGCCGTTGGCGAGTCGGCGCAGGCCATCGACACGCGCGCCATCTGCCTGATCCGCGAGACGCTGGCGCGTCACTCGGGCCTGGCGGACTTCGCGTTCGCGATGCAGGGCCTGGGCAGCGGCACCATCAGCCTGCACGGCACGCCAGCGCAGCGCACGCGCTACCTGGCGCCGGTGGCCAAGGGCGAGGCCATCAGCGCCTTCGCGCTGTCCGAACCCGAGGCCGGCTCCGACGTCGCGGCTATGGCCTGCGCTGCCCGTGCCGATGGCGAGCACTACGTGTTGGACGGCGAGAAGACCTGGATCTCCAACGGCGGCATCGCCGACTTCTACGCGGTGTTCGCCCGCACCGGCGAGGCGCCGGGCGCACGTGGCATCTCCGCGTTCATCGTCGAGGCCGGCACGCCTGGCTTCGAGATCGCCGAACGCATCGAGGTCATTGCGCCGCATCCGCTGGCGCGCCTTCGTTTCACGAACTGCCGCATCCCGGCCAGTCAGCGCGTGGGCGCACCGGGCGAGGGCTTCAAGGTCGCGATGCGCACGCTGGACGTGTTCCGCACCTCGGTGGCCGCGGCCGCTCTGGGCTTTGCGCGCCGTGCGCTGGACGAGGCGCTGGCCCGCGCGACCTCGCGCCGGATGTTCGGGGGCGTGCTGGCCGACTTCCAGCTTACGCAGGCCAAGTTGGCGCAGATGGCCACGGCCATCGACAGCGCGGCGCTGCTGACCTACCGCGCGGCCTGGCTGCGCGACCAGGGAAAGGGCGTCACGCGCGAGGCCGCCATGGCCAAGATGACGGCGACCGAGAACGCCCAGCAGGTCATCGACGCGGCGGTGCAGATTTTCGGCGGGCTCGGCGTGGTCAGCAACCAGCCGGTCGAGAAGCTCTACCGCGAGATCCGCGCGCTGCGCATCTACGAAGGTGCGACCGAGGTGCAGCAGCTCATCATCGGCCGCGACCTGCTGCGCGCTGCCGGCGCCTGACCGAGCCGGGGAGAACCGCCATGCACGCCAGCGCCCATGTCGACACCTTCGCGCGCGACCACCTGCCGCAGCCAGACCAGCAGCCCGAGTACCTGTTCGAGCTGCCGCAGCTGCAGTTTCCCGAGCGGCTGAACTGCGCGACCGAGCTGCTGGATCGCCACGTGCGCGAGGGCCGCGGGGCGCGCGCTTGCATCCGCGCGCCGGGCCTGGCCTGGAGCTACGCCGACCTGCAGGACAAGGCCAACCGCATCGCCAACGTGCTGGCGCACGACATGGGCTTGGTGCCTGGGAACCGCGTGCTGCTGCGCTCGCCCAACAATCCCATGATGGCGGCCTGCTGGTTCGCCGTCATCAAGGCCGGCGGCATCGCCGTGGCCACCATGCCGCTGCTGCGCGCCAAGGAGCTCAAGGCCATCGTCGAGATCGGCCAGGTCACGCATGCGCTGTGCGACGCGTCGCTAGCCGAGGAAATGCGCCAGACAGTGCAGGAAGTGCCCGCGCTGCGCGCGGTGCGCTACTTCCACGACGACGGGCCCGAGGGCTTGGAGGCCGCCATGGCCCAGGCCTCGCCACGGTTCGACAACGTGGACACGGTGTCGGACGACTGCTGCATCTTCGGCTTCACCTCGGGCACCACCGGGGTGCCCAAAGCCACCATGCACTACCACCGCGACGTGATGGCCATCTGCGCCTGTTGGCCGCCGCACCTGCTCAAGCCGCGGCCGGACGACGTGTTCATCGGCAGCCCGCCGCTGGCTTTCACCTTCGGGCTGGGCGGGCTGCTGCTTTTCCCGCTGGCGGTCGGCGCGTCCACCGTGCTGCTGGAGAAGGCCGGGCCGCCGCAGCTGCTGCAGGGCATCCAGGACTTCGGCGCCAGCGTGCTGTTCACCGCGCCTACCTCGTACCGCCAGCTGGCGGCCCACGGCGCGCTGCTGCGCGCGACGCCGCTGCGCAAGTGCGTCTCGGCCGGCGAGGTGCTGCCCGCCTCCACGCGCGCGCTGTGGAAGGAGGCCACCGGCATCGAGCTGATCGACGGCATCGGCGCCACCGAGATGCTGCACATCTTCATTTCGCACGACGAGACCACGGCCCGCCCCGGTGCCACCGGCAAGCCGGTGCCCGGCTACCGCGCCAAGGTGGTCGACGACGCCGGCCGCGAGCTGCCGCCCGGCACCATCGGCAAGCTGGCCGTGCAGGGCCCCACCGGCTGCCGCTACCTGGCCGACGCGCGCCAGCAGGCCTACGTGAAGGACGGCTGGAACCTGACCGGCGACGCCTACCTGATGGACGCCGACGGCTACTTCCACTACCAGGCGCGCACCGACGACATGATCATCTCGGCCGGCTACAACATCGCCGCGCCGGAAGTCGAGGACGCTCTGCTGGCGCATCCCGCCGTGGCCGAATGCGCGGTGGTCGGCGTGCCCGACGAGGAGCGCGGCCAGATCGTCAAGGCCTACGTGGTGCTCAAGCCCGGCCATGCCGGTGACGCGACAATGGTCAAGACGCTGCAGGACTTCGTCAAGCAGACCGTGGCGCCGTACAAGTACCCGCGCGCCATCGCGTTTGCCGGCCAGTTGCCCCGCACCCAGACCGGCAAGCTGCAGCGCTTCAAGCTGCACGGCGCCTGAGCCCCTTCCTGCCCACTTCCAAGGAAAGCATCCATGAGCACGCACATCCCCGCCCGCCTGGCCGTCGCGGCCGCCGTCCTGCTGGCCCTGCCGGCGCTGGCGGCCGACAAGGTCAAGGTCGGCCTGCTGAGCACCCTGTCCGGCCCCGGCTCCGCCCTGGGCATCGACATCCGCGACGGCTTCCAGCTCGCGGTCAAGCATGCGGCCGGCAAGCTCGGCGGCTTGCCGGCCGAGCTCATCGTGGCCGACGACCAGATGAGCCCGGACGCCGCCAAGCAGACGGCCGACCGCCTGCTCAAGCGCGAGAAGGTCGACTTCATGACTGGCATCGTGTTCTCCAACATCATGCTGGCGGTGGGCCAGCCGGTGTTCCAGTCCAAAACCTTCTACGTCAGCGCCAACGCCGGCCCCTCACAGTACGCGGGCGCGCAGTGCAACCCGTTCTTCTTCAGCGCCTCCTACCAGAACGACAACATGCACGAGGCCGTGGGCAAGACCGTGCAGGACCGCGGCTTCAAGAAGGTCGCGCTGCTGGCGCCCAACTACCCGGCCGGCAAGGACGCGCTGGCCGGCTTCAAGCGCTTCTACAAGGGCGAGGTGGCGTTGGAGACCTACACGCCGCTGAACCAGCTGGACTACGGCGCCGAGCTGTCCAAGATCCGCGCCTCCGGCGCCGACGCGGTGTTCATCTTCCTGCCCGGCGGCCTGGGCGTGAACTTCATCAAGCAGTTCACCGGTGCCGGCCTCAACAAGGAGATGAAGCTGTTCGCGCCGGGCTTCTCGGCCGACGAGGACGTGATCCGCGCCGTGGGCGACCCGATGCTGGGCATCTTCAACAGTTCGCAGTGGGCGCACGACATGGACAACGCGGCCAACAAGCGTTTCGTCGCCGACTTCCAGAAGGAGTACGGTCGGCTGCCCACGCTGTACGCCGCGCAAGGCTATGACGCGGCACGCCTGATCGACGGCGCCGTGCGCGACGTGCAGGGCAGGATCGAGGACAAGGACGCCGTGCGCAAGGCACTGGAGGCCGCGAAGTTCGAGTCCGTGCGCGGCACGTTCAAGTTCGGCCCCAACCACTACCCAGTCCAGAACTACTACCTGCGCGAGGTGGTCAAGGACGCCCAGGGCCGTGTGACCAACAAGACGGTCGGCCGCGTGTTCGAAAACCATGCCGACGCCTACGTCGGCGAATGCAAGATGCCTTCCTGATCCGGGGTCGGGACCAAGACGCATGAACGGCATCCTCGTTCTGGAGCAACTGCTCAACGGCCTGCAGTTCGGCTTGATGCTGTTCCTGCTGGCCGCCGGGTTGACACTGGTGTTCGGCATCATGGACATGATCAACCTGGCCCATGGTTCGCTATACATGGTCGGTGCCTACCTGATCGCCACCATCGCCGGCACCTCCGGCTCGTTCTGGGTCGGCCTGGTGGCCGGCACGGCGGCCACGGCGGTCGTGGGCGTGCTGCTGGAGTTCACCGTCCTGCGGCGGCTGTACCAGCGCGACCACCTGTCCCAGGTGCTGGGCACCTTCGCCATCCTGCTGATGGCCAACGAGGTGGTGCGCATGGTCTGGGGCGCGCAGCCCATCCCGCTGAGCCCGCCGGATGCGCTGGCCGGCCCGGTGCAACTGCTGCCGGGCTTCAGCTACCCGGCCTACCGGCTGTTCATCATCGGCGTGGGCCTGGCCGTGGCGCTGCTGCTGTACGTGCTGGTCACGCGCACGCGGGTCGGCATGCAGGTGCGCGCCGGCGCGTCGAACCGTGAGATGGCCCAGGCAATGGGCACCAACGTGCGGCGGCTGTTCACGGCGCTGTTCGCGTTCGGCGCGGCGCTGTGCGCGATCGCCGGCGGCATGCTGGGCCCGCTGCTGGCGGTGCAGGTCGGCATGGGCGAGAGCATCCTGATCCTGGCCTTCGTGGTCATCGTGATCGGCGGCATCGGCTCCATCCGCGGTGCGCTGCTCGGCGCGCTGCTGGTGGGCCTGGTCGACACGGCCGGGCGTACGCTGGTGCCCATGCTGTTCGGCACGCTGATGGGGCCGGACGCTGCGTCCAACGCGGGCCCCGCGGTCGCCTCGATCCTGATCTACGTGCTGATGGCCGCCGTGCTGTTCTGGAAACCCCGGGGCCTGTTCCCCGCCCACGGCTGAAGGACGCCGGCATGACGGACCTGTCTCGCAACACCGCCCCCAGCATCCTGGACCACGCGCTGCGCCCGCGCATCGCTGTGCCGCTGCTGGTGCTGCTGGCCATGCTGCCCACCATCGCCAACGCGCTGGACGAGGGCTTCTACATCGGCGTGGCCAGCCGCATCCTGATCTTCGCGCTGGCGGCCACCAGCCTGAACCTGATCCTGGGCTTCGGCGGCATGGTCAGCTTCGGCCACGCGGCCTTCGTCGGCATGGGCGCCTACACCGTGGGTATCCTCATGCAGGGGGGCGTGGCCTCGGCCTGGGTCGCCTGGCCGGCCGCGGTGGTCGTCGGCGGCCTGTTCGCGTTCGTGATCGGGCTGGTCAGCCTGCGCACGCAGGGCGTGTACTTCATCATGATCACGCTGGCCTTCGCGCAGATGCTGTTCTACTTGATGGTCTCGCTCAAGAGTTATGGCGGTGATGACGGGTTGTCCCTGGCGGCCCGCTCGCAGCTCGGCCTGGGCCTGGACCTGGCGGACGATGCCCAGTTCTACTACGTGGTG
The DNA here is from genome assembly GCF_047601025.1 of Pseudorhodoferax sp. Taxonomy (NCBI): domain Bacteria; kingdom Pseudomonadati; phylum Pseudomonadota; class Betaproteobacteria; order Burkholderiales; family Comamonadaceae; genus Pseudorhodoferax; species Pseudorhodoferax sp. The sequence goes on along the minus strand of NZ_JASGJZ010000001.1, from coordinate 1,496,189 downwards.
CTGGCGCTCGGCGTGCTGGTGTTCGTCGGCATCGCGCGGCTGCTGAATGCCCGCTTCGGCCACGTGCTGCAGGGCATCCGCGAGAACGAGACGCGCATGGCGGCACTGGGCTTCGCGGTCTACCGCACCAAGCTGATCGCCTTCACGCTGGCCGGCGCCATCGGCGGCCTGGCCGGCGCGCTGCTGGCCAACCAGGCCAGCTTCGTGAGCCCCTCGCTGCTGCAGTGGAGCCAGTCCGGCATGCTGATGATCATGGTCATCCTGGGCGGCGTGGGCCACCTGTACGGCGGGCTGGTCGGCGCCGCGGTGTTCCTGTTGATCGAGGAGGTGCTGGTGGGCTACACCATCCACTGGCAGTTCGGCCTGGGCGCCGTGCTGCTGGCCGTGGTGCTGCTGGCGCCTAACGGGCTCATGAGCCTGGTGCGGAGGAAAGCATGACCAAGATCCTGCGCACCGAGCGCCTGGTCAAGCGCTTCGGCGGGCTGGTCGCCACCGACCACGCCAGCCTGTCCGTGCGCGCGGGCGAGCTGCACGCGCTGATCGGCCCCAACGGCGCGGGCAAGACCACGCTGATCCACCAATTGTCCGGCGCGCTGGCGCCCACCAGCGGCAGCATCCATTTCGACGGGCGCGAGGTGACGGCGGTGCCGATCCACGCGCGCGTGCACCTGGGCCTGGTGCGTTCCTACCAGATCACCAGCGTGTTCAAGCGCCTGTCGGTGCTGGACAACCTGGCGCTGGCGGTGCAGGCGCGTGATGGCAGCAGCCTGCGCTTCTGGCGGCCGGCGCGCGCCGAGCGCGCGCGCTACGAGGCCGCTGCGGCGGTGGCCGCCCGCGTGGGGCTGGACCCGCACCTGGGCCGCATCGCCGGCGCGCTCTCGCACGGCGAGCAGCGCCAGCTGGAAGTGGGCCTGGCGCTGGCGCTGAATCCCAAGCTGCTGCTGCTGGACGAGCCCATGGCCGGCATGGGCCCCGACGAATCCGAGCGCATGGTCGCGCTGCTGCAAAGCCTGCGCGGCGAGGTGACGATGCTGCTGGTGGAGCACGACATGGACGCCGTGTTCCGGCTGGCCGACCGCATCTCCACGCTGGTGTTCGGCAAGGTCATCGCCACCGGCACGCCGGACCAGATCCGCGAGAACCCGGACGTCAAGCGGGCCTACCTCGGGGACGAGCTGGAGGAGGCCGCGGTATGAGCGCGCTCTTGGAAATCGAAGGCCTGGAGACGGCCTACGGCGCCAGCCAGGTGCTGTTCGGTGTGGGCTTGTCCATCCGCCAGGGCGAGGTGGCCACGCTGCTGGGCCGCAACGGCATGGGCAAGACCACCACCGTGCGCTCCCTGCTGGGCCTGACGCGGGCGCGCTCGGGCACGGTGCGCTTCCGCGGCGAACGCATCGAGGCGCTGGCGCCCGACCGCATCGCCCGCATGGGCCTGGCCGTGGTGCCCGAGGGGCGGCAGATCTTCCCGAACCTGTCGGTCAAGGAGAACCTGCTGGCCTTCGCGGCGCGGCGCAACGCGAGTGCCGACCCGTGGACGCTGGACCGCGTGGTCGCGCTGTTCCCGCGGCTCGCGGAGCGCGCGGCCAACATGGGCAACCAGCTCTCGGGCGGCGAGCAGCAGATGCTGGCGATTGGCCGCGCGCTGATGACCAACCCGCACCTGCTGATCCTGGACGAGGCCACCGAAGGCCTGGCGCCGCTGATCCGCGAGGAGATTTGGCGCTGCCTGGACCACCTGCGCGCGCAGGGCCAGACCATCCTGGTGATTGACAAGTACGTCAAGCGCCTGGTCCGCCTGGCCGACCGGCACACCATCATCGAGCGCGGCAAGGTCGTCTGGCAGGGCGAGTCGACGCAATTGGCGGCCGACCCATCGCTGTGGCACCGCTACATCGGCGTGTGATGTCCAGCGCCGCGCCCGCGCGCTTCGAGCGCGACTACCTGATCCGGTTTTCGCACTGCGACCCGGCGGGCATCGTTTTCTACCCGCAGTACCTGGTGCTGTTCAACCACCTCGTCGAGGACTGGTTCAACGAGGGCCTGAGCGTGTCCTACGCCGGGATGCTGGGCCCGCGCCGCATCGGCCTGCCCATCGTGCGGCTGGAGTGCGACTTCCGCGCCATCAGCCGCATGGGCGAGGTGGTGCGCTTCGGCCTGGCGGTCGAGCGCGCCGGCGGCAAGTCGCTGGCGCTGGCGCTCGACGCCCGGCTCGGCGACGCGCAGCGCGTGGCCGCGCGCCAGGTGCTGGTGTTCACCGACCTGGACACGCACCGCGCCATCGACATCCCGGCCGACGTGCGGGCCGCGCTGCCCGCCTGAATCCGTTTTCGTTCTTCCGCACCCATAGGAGACATCCATGCAAGTTCTTCTTCCTCCCGGCTGGCCGCGCCCCAAGGGCTATGCCAACGGCGTCACCGCGCGCGGCCGCATGGTGTTCGTGGCCGGCATGATCGGCTGGGACGCCCAGGGCCAGTTCCACACCGACGACCTGGGCGGCCAGGTGCGCCAGGCGCTGCAGAACATCGTCGAGGTGCTGCAAGCCGGCGGCGCCAAGCCCGAGCACATCGTGCGCATGACCTGGTACGTGACCGACAAGCGCGAGTACGTGGCAGCCTATCCCGAGATCGGCAAGGCCTTCCGCGAGCTGATCGGCAGCTTCAACGCCGCGATGACGGCGGTGGAGGTGTCGGCGCTGGTCGAGGACCGCGCCAAGGTCGAGATCGAAGTGACGGCGGTGGTCCCGGACTGAGCATGGCCCTGGCACTGCCCCACGGCTACGCGCGCCAGCAGGACATCGACGAGGCCTACGACCCGCTGGTCCGCGCCGCCGACGCGGCCGCCGCGAACCGGCATTTCGCCGAGCGCAGCGCGGAGGCCCGGCGCCTGCTGCCGCACCGCCTGGGCGTGCCCTACGGCCCCACGCTCGCCGAGACGCTGGACATCTTTCCGGCCGCGCAGCCCGGCGCGCCGGTGTTCCTCTTCCTCCACGGCGGCTACTGGCGCGCCCGCGCCGCGCGCGACTTCCACGGCGTGGCCCTGGGCCCGTACGCGCTGGGCTGCACCACCGTGCTGGTGGACCACGCGCTGTGCCCGTCCGTCACGCTGGACGAAGTCGTGCGCCAGGTGCGCGCCGCGGCCGCCTGGACCCTGCGCCACATCGCCGGCCACGGCGGCGACCCGCGCCGCATCGTGATCGGCGGCCATTCCGCCGGCGGCCAGCTGGGCGCGATGCTGCTGGCCACGCGCTGGCGCGAGGACTACGGCCTGCCCGACGACCCGTTCGCCGGCGCCGTGCTGGTCAGCGGCGTGTACGACATCGCGCCGCTGCGCTACAGCTACCTGCAGCCGGCGATCCAGCTCGACGAAGGCTGCGTGCAGCGCTGCTCGCCGCTGCGGCAGGTGCGGCCCTGCGCGACGCCGCTGCTGCTGGCCTGGGGCGGGGCCGAGCAGGACGCCTTCGCCCGGCAGTCGCAGGGTTTCCACGATGCCTGGCGGAAGGCCGGCAACCGCGGCGAGCTGCTGGCGCTGCCGGGGGCGGACCATTTCCAGGCGATCGAAGGCTTCGAGCAGCCCGGCAGCGCGCTGTGCGCGGCGCTGCAGCGCATGGCCGCAGGCGTACCGCCGCCGTCGCCGTGACCGCGGTCACTGGAAGGTGCGTCCGTGCGGCGCCACGGTGGCGGCGCGCGGGCGCCGCCGTGCCCGGCAGGAGAAAACACGATGACCGGGATTGCGCGCACCACCCATGGCCGGCCTGCTGGGCGCCGCGCTGCCGGCCTGCTGGCCGCCGCGGCCGGCGCCGCGCCGCGGTACGCGGCCGACCTGGCCGATCCGCAGGGCGACGGGGACTACCTGGCGCCGTCCAAGACCTCGGACATCGCGCGGCTGCGCGTGACGGTCGAGGGCGGCCAGGTCCTGTTCCGCATGGCCTTCTACGCCGGGACCATGGCGCCGTCCTCGGTGCGCATGGGGTTCGAGCTCGACACCGACCGGGGCCTCGCCACCGGCGACGCCTCGCGCGGCCTGCTGGGCGTGGACCACTACATCGCTACATCGCGACCGCGCTCGCCGACGGCAGCGTCGCCTGCCTGATGCAGGACGTCGGGCCCCGGCTGGCAGGCTGTCGGCAGCGCGCCGGTGCAGTCCGGCCCGGAATGGGTGCAGTACGGCTGCGACCTCGCCCTGCTCGGCGGCGACGACGGCCTGATGGACGTCTACGGCTACGTGCCGTCCCGGCTGTCCGACAACGCGTCCTCGCCCTTCACCGACACGGTACTGGGCAGCACCCGGGCCGTGCAGGCCGTGCCGGAGCCCGGCATGGCGGCGCTGTGGGCGGTGGCCGCGCTGGCCGTGGCCGAGCGGCCGCGTGCACGGCCGCGGCGCGGCGGAGCGCGTTGACGACTCCGCTTACTCCGGCTGGATCCCCGCCGCCTTCGCCACCTTGCCCCACTTGACCATTTCGCTCTGGATGAAGGCGGAGAACTGCGCCGGCGTGCCGCCGACCGGTTCCACGCCGGCGGCCAGCATGCGCTCGCGCACGTCGGGCAGGGCCAGGATGCGCGTGGTCTCGGCCGCCAGCTTGGCGACCACCGGCGCGGGCGTGCCGGCCGGGGCCAGCAGGCCGCCCCAGGTGCTGGTCTCGTAGCCGGGCAGGCCGGACTCGGCCACCGTGGGCACGTCCGGCAGCGCCGCCAGGCGCTGCGGCGTGGTCACGGCCAGCGCGCGCAGCTTGCCGCCCTTGATGTGGGCGCTGGTCGCGGCCAGCGTGTCGAACATGATCGACACGCGCCCGCTCATCAGGTCCGGGTGCGCCAGCGTGCTGCCCTTGTAGGGGATGTGCTGCATGTCCAGCCCGGTCATGCTCTTGAACAGCTCGCCGGAGAAATGCGGCGCGCCGCCGTTGCCGCTGGACGCGAAGCTGAGCTGGCCCGGGTGTGCCTTGCCGAAGGCGACGACGTCCTGCACGCTCTTGAACGGCGCGTCGGGCGCGACCACCAGCACCAGCGGCACCGTGTGCGTCTGCACCACCGGCTCGAAGCTCTTGAGCGTGTCGAACGGCAGCTTCTTGAACATGCTGGGGTTGATCGCATGGCTGCTGGCCACCAGCGCCAGCGTGTGGCCGTCCGGCGCGCTCTTGGCCACGAACTCGGTGCCGATCACGCCGGTGGCGCCGGTCTTGTTGTCCACGACCACGGGCTGGCCCCAGGCCTCGGTGTACTTCTGGCCGATCAGCCGCGCCGCCAGGTCGATCGCGCCGCCGGGCGAGGCCGGCACGACGATGGTGATGGGCTTGCTGGGGAAGTTCTGCGCGAAGGCCGGTGCGGCGGCCAGGGCCAGCGCGGCGGCAGCCCGTGCGAAGGTGCGTCGTTGCATGTCGTCTCCTCGTTTTTTGGGGGGATCAGCGCCCGCGGGCCGTGCGCCAGGCGGCGAAGTCGGTGCGGCTGTGTTCGTCGGTGGGCGGGTACAGGCCGAGGATGGAGCGGCCTTCCAGGACCTTTTCCTGCACGAAGTCCTCGAACACCGTCATCTCGGTGGCTTCGGCGGCGATCTCCTCGGCTAGGTGCGCCGGGATCACGACCACGCCCTCGGCATCGCCGACGACCACGTCGCCCGGGAACACCGGCGCGTCGCCGCAGCCGATCGGGCCGTTGATCTCGATCGCCTCGTGCAGCGTCAGGTTGGTCGGCGCGCTGGGGCGGCTGTGGTAGGCCGGCATCGCGTACCGGGCGATGTCCGGGCTGTCGCGGAAGCCGCCGTCGGTCACCACGCCGGCCACGCCGCGCTGCATCAGCCGCGCCACCAGGATGCCGCCGGCCGAGGCCGCGCGCGCGTCCTTGCGGCTGTCGATCACCATCACCGCGCCGGGCGGGCATTCCTCCACCGCCTTGCGCTGCGGGTGCGCGCGGTTCTGGAACACCTCGATGCCGTTGCGGTCCTCGCGCGCCGGCATGTAGCGCAGCGTGAAGGCCTCGCCCACCATGTTCGGCAGGCCGGGGTTCAGCGGCAGCACGCCCTGGATCATCTGGTGGCGCAGGCCGCGCTTGAACAGCGCGGTGCACAGCGTGGCGGTGCTGACCTTCGTCAGCCGGTCGCGGGTCTCGGGGGTCATGGATGTCTCCAGGTCAGAAGATGTCGGGCTCCGGCACGGGCTGGCCGAAGGTGGTTTCCAGGAAGTCGAAGTCGCAGCCCTCGTCGGCCTGCTTGATGTGGCGCCCGAACATCCAGCCGTAGCCGCGCTCGTAGCGCGGTGGCGGCGGCGTCCAGGCGGCGCGGCGCGCGGCGAGCTCCTCCTCGCCGATCTCCAGGTGGATCGTGCGGGCCGGCACGTCCACGGTGATGCGGTCGCCGGTGCGCACCAGCGCCAGCGGGCCGCCGATGGCCGATTCGGGCGAGCAGTGCAGCAGGCAGCCGCCGTAGCTGGTGCCGCTCATGCGCGCGTCCGACAGGCGCAGCATGTCCTTCACGCCCTGCTTGAGCAGCTTGGTCGGGATCGGCAGCATGCCCCACTCGGGCATGCCGGCGCCGCGCGGGCCGGCGTTGCGCAGCACCAGGATGTCCGCGCCGGTCACGTCGAGGTCCGGGTCGTCCACGGCCTTCTTCAGCGCCGGGTAGTCGTCGAACACCAGCGCGCGGCCGGTGTGGCGCAGCAGGTGCGGCGCCACCGCGCTGGGCTTGATGACCACGCCGTCCGGCGCCAGGTTGCCGCGCAGCACCGCCAGCGCGCCCTCGGCGTAGATCGGGTTGTCCAGCGGGCGGATCACGTCGTCGTGGTAGACCTCGGCGCCGGCGATGTTCTCGCCCAGGGTCCGGCCGTTGACGGTCAGTGCCTCGGGCCGCAGGTGCACGCGGATGCGCTCGAGCATCGCGCGCAGGCCGCCGGCGTAGAAGAAGTCCTCCATCAGGTAGGCGTCGCCGCTGGGCCGGATGTTGGCGATCACCGGCACGCGGCGGCTGAAGGCGTCGAAGTCGTCCAGGCCGACGGGGTGGCCGGCGCGGCGCGACATCGCGATCAGGTGGATGATGGCGTTGGTCGAGCAGCCCATGGCCATCGCGCAGGCGATGCCGTTCTCGAAGTTCGCGCGCGTCAGCATCCGGGCGGGCGTGAAGTCCTCCCAGACCATCTCGACGATGCGCCGGCCGCATTCGGCGCTCATGCGCACGTGGTTGGCGTCGGCCGCCGGGATGCTGCTGGCGCCCGGCAGCGTCAGGCCCACGGCCTCGGCGATGCCCATCATCGTGGCGGCCGTGCCCATGGTCATGCAGGTGCCGTGGCTGCGCGCGATGCCGGCCTCCATCTCCTTCCAGGCCTGGTCCGGCAGGCGGCCGGCGCGGCGCTCGTCCCAGTACTTGAAGGCGTCCGAGCCCGAGCCCAGCACCTTTCCCTTCCAGTTGCCGCGCAGCATCGGGCCGGCCGGCAGGTAGACGAAGGGGATGCCCATGCTCAGCGCGCCCATGGTCAGGCCCGGCGTGGTCTTGTCGCAGCCGCCCATCAGCACGGCGCCGTCCACCGGGTGGCTGCGCAGCAGCTCCTCGGTTTCCATCGCCAGGAAGTTGCGGTACAGCATGGTGGTGGGCTTGACCATGCTTTCCGACAGGCTGATCGCCGGCAGCTCCAGCGGAAAGCCGCCGGCCTGGAAGATGCCGCGCTTGACGTCCTCCACGCGCTGCTTGAAGTGCGTGTGGCACTGGTTCGCATCGCTCCAGGTGTTGACGATGGCGATGACGGGCTTGCCCTGCCAGTCGGCGTAGTCGTAGCCCATCTGCAGCACGCGCGAGCGGTGGCCGAAGGAGCGGAAGTCGTCGGGGGCGAGCCAGCGGGCGCTGCGCAGCGTCGCGTAGGCGCGTTTCGTCATGGGAGTCTCCTCGGGGGAAGGTCTTGTGCGGCGGATTGAAACACTAATATATTAGTACGTCAATGGGAAAATCCAACCGATGAACGCGCTGCCCAAGTTCCGCCTGGACCGCACCCGCCTGGCCACGCCGCAGGTGCTGGAGACCCTGCGCGAGGCCATCGTGTCGCTGGAGCTGGCGCCCGGCGCGGCGCTGGCGCGGGCCGAGCTGGCGGCGCATTTCGGCGTGAGCCAGACGCCGGTGCGCGAGGCGCTGCTGCGGCTGCACGAGGAGGGGCTGGTCGACGTGTTCCCGCAGCACGCCACGCTGGTCAGCCGCATCGACCTCACAGCCGCGCGCCAGGCGCATTTCCTGCGGCGCTCGATCGAGCTGGAGCTGGTGCGCGAACTGGCGCTGCAGACGCCGGCCGGCCTGGTGGACGCGCTGCGCGGGCAGATCGCGCTGCAGCAGGCGCTGGCCGAGGCCCAGCACTACGGCGAGTTCGTCGGCGCCGACCGGCGTTTCCACCAGCTGCTGTACGAGGCCGGCGGCATGCCGGCGCTGCACGGCCTGGTCGCCCGCGTCTCGGGCCACGTGGACCGGCTGCGCCGGCTGCACCTGCCCACGGCCGGCAAGACGGCCTCGATCCTGCGCGACCACCGCGCCATCGCCGACGCCATCGCCGCCGGCGACCCGCAGGCCGCGCAGGAGGCGCTGCGCCGCCACCTGTCGGGCACGCTGTCGTCGGTGGAGGCGATCCGGCGGCAGTACCCGGACTACGTGGTGGACGGGGGCTGAGCGCTTCCGCGGCCGGCGTCGGCATGACCGCGGACGGGCGGCCTACAATCGCGCCTTCCCAAGGAGCGTTGCAGCGGGCCGGATGCGAGGCGGCCCGTCAGGCTTGGGACCGCATCCGCAACGACGCTCACCGGCCCCTTCGATGGATGCCCAGGTGAGACCATGACGACGCCCGATTCCGCTGCTTCCTCTTCCGCCACCGACGCCGGCGCGCCGCCGCCGATGCGCCTGTCCGGCCTGGAGCCGGTGTCCATCGGCGCCGGCACGCTGTTCGTGAACGTCGGCGAGCGCACCAACGTGACCGGCTCCAAGGCCTTCGCGCGCATGATCCTGAACGGCGCGTTCGAGGACGCGCTGGCCGTCGCGCGCCAGCAGGTCGAGAACGGCGCCCAGATCATCGACGTGAACATGGACGAGGCCATGCTGGACAGCAAGGCCGCGATGGTGCGCTTCCTGAACCTGATCGCCGGCGAGCCCGACATCGCGCGCGTGCCCGTCATGGTGGACAGCTCCAAGTGGGAGGTCATCGAGGCCGGCCTGCGCTGCCTGCAGGGCAAGGGCATCGTGAACTCGATCTCGATGAAGGAAGGCGTGGAGGAGTTCAAGCGCCAGGCGCGGCTGGTGCGGCGCTACGGCGCGGCGGCCGTGGTGATGGCCTTCGACGAGGTCGGCCAGGCCGACACCTTCGCGCGCAAGACCGAGATCTGCGCGCGCGCCTACCGCATCCTGGTCGACGAGGTGGGGTTCCCGCCCGAGGACATCATCTTCGATCCGAACATCTTCGCCGTCGCCACCGGCATCGAGGAGCACAACAACTACGCGGTCGACTTCATCGAGGCCGTGCGCTGGATCAAGCAGAACCTGCCCGGCGCCAAGGTCTCCGGCGGCGTGTCCAACGTCAGCTTCAGCTTCCGCGGCAACGACCCGGTGCGCGAGGCCATCCACACCGTGTTCCTGTACCACGCGATCCAGGCCGGCATGGACATGGGCATCGTCAACGCCGGCATGGTCGGCGTCTACGATGACCTGGAGCCGCAGCTGCGCGAGCGCGTGGAAGACGTGGTGCTGAACCGCCGGCCCGACGCCGGCGAGCGCCTGGTCGAGATCGCCGAGAGCGCCAAGGGCGCCGCCAAGGACGACGGCCGCAAGCTCGAATGGCGCGCTGGCAGCGTGCGCGAGCGCCTGTCGCACGCGCTGGTGCACGGCATCACGGACTTCATCGTCCAGGACACCGAGGAGGCCTATCAGGAGGTGCTGGCCCGGGGCGGCCGCCCGCTGCACGTGATCGAAGGCCCGCTGATGGACGGCATGAACATCGTCGGCGACCTGTTCGGCTCCGGCAAGATGTTCCTGCCGCAGGTGGTCAAGTCCGCCCGCGTGATGAAGCAGGCCGTGGCCCACCTGATCCCCTACATCGAGGAGGAGAAGAAGCGCGACGAGGCGGCCGGTCGCGACGTGCGCTCCAAGGGCAAGATCGTAATCGCCACCGTGAAGGGCGACGTGCACGACATCGGCAAGAACATCGTCACCGTCGTGCTGCAGTGCAACAACTTCGAGGTCGTGAACATGGGCGTGATGGTCCCGTGCCACGAGATCCTGGCCCGCGCCAAGGTCGAGGGCGCGGACATCGTGGGCCTGTCGGGCCTGATCACGCCCAGCCTGGAGGAAATGCAGATCGTGGCCGGCGAGATGCAGAAGGACGAGCATTTCCGCCTGCGCAAGATCCCGTTGCTGATCGGCGGCGCCACCACCAGCCGCGTGCACACGGCCGTCAAGATCGCGCCGCACTACGAGGGGCCGGTGGTCTACGTGCCGGACGCCTCGCGCAGCGTGGGCGTGGCGCAGAGCCTGCTGTCCGAGCAGGCCGCCGGCTACATCGCCGAGCTGAACGCCGACTACGAGAAGGTGCGCCGGCAGCACGCCAACCGGAAGCAGGCGCCGCTGTGGCCGCTGGCCAAGGCGCGCGCGAACAGGACGCCGATCGACTGGGCCGCCTACCGGCCGACGAAGCCGAAGTTCATCGGCCGCCGCATGTTCAGGAACTTCGACCTCGCGGAGCTCGCCAGGTACATCGACTGGGGCCCGTTCTTCCAGACCTGGGACCTGGCCGGCCCGTTCCCGCAAATCCTGAAGGACGAGATCGTCGGCACCGAGGCCCAGCGCGTGTTCAGCGACGGCAAGCGCATGCTGCAGCGGATCATCGAGGGCCGCTGGCTCACGGCCAACGGCGTGGTCGCGCTGTACCCGGCCGCCTGCGTGGACGAGGACGACATCGCGTTCTACGCCGACGAATCACGCCGCGAGCGCGTGCTGACCTGGCACGGCCTGCGCCAGCAGACCGAGAAGACGGCGGTGGACGGCGTGATGCGGCCGAGCCGCTGCCTGGCGGACTTCGTGGCGCCGGCCGGCAGCGGCGTGGCCGACTACGCCGGCCTGTTCGCGGTCACCGCCGGCATCGGCGCCGAGGCGCGCGAGCGGCGCTTCGCCGCGGACCTGGACGACTACTCCGCCATCCTGTTCAAGGCGCTCGCCGACCGGCTGGCCGAGGCCTTCGCCGAGTGCCTGCACCAGCGCGTGCGCACCGACCTGTGGGGCTATGCGGCGGACGAGTCGCTGGACAACGAGGCCCTGGTGCGCGAGCAGTACCGCGGCATTCGCCCCGCGCCGGGCTACCCGGCCTGCCCCGAGCACAGCGTCAAGCGCGAGATGTTCGCGCTGCTGCAGTGCGAGGACATCGGCATGGGCCTGACCGAAAGCCTGGCCATGACGCCCGCGGCCAGCGTCAGCGGCTTCTACATCGGCCATCCCGACAGCACCTACTTCAACGTCGGCCGGATCGGCCCCGACCAGCTGGAAGACCTGGCGCGCCGCCGCGGCGTGGCCGTGGCCGAGCTCGAGCGCGCACTGTCGCCGCAGCTGTAGGCCGGCGGGCGAGCCGCCCGCTTCCCCGATGACACGTCGTTTCGGCCGGCGCCTTGGGCTGCGCGCCGGCCGTTCATCGCCCTGACTTTGCGCGGTTCGTGCAGGCGCGGTGCTGCGCCGACCTGGGCGGATTCACGGCGGCGCAACCAAAAATTTCACGATACGGGGTGTTTGCAAGGGAACTTTTCACGCTTGCTGACATTTTGTATCGGCCTTGGCCTACGAAAACCCCTAAGATGCCCCTACACCTGTTCTTCTGTTCATGCAACGCTCATATTGGCAGAAATGATGAAAAACAAACCGATCTCGGAGCCTTCCAAGCGTTTTGGGGAATTTTTCCGCATTTCTCCTGCGCTGGACCCCCAGTCCAGGGATGAAGTGCATTTCGTGCGCCACGACGTGTATGCACGCGAACTGGGCTTCGAGCCGGTGCGCGCCAGCCAGCGCGAGACCGACCGCTACGACCGGCATTCGCTGCACTGCATCGTGCGTACCAACGACGACGACGTCCGTCCGGTGGGCTGCGCGCGCCTGGTGCTGACCGATCCGGAGGACCGCAACCGGCCGCTGCCGTTCGAGGTTGCCTGCCGCGCGACGCTGGACCGCAGCATCATCGACCCCGCCGCGCTGCCGCGCGAGAAGGTCGCCGAAGTGTCGCGCCTGGCCGTGATGGGCGAGTTCCGCCGCCGGCGCGGCGAGCTGAACCGCGCGGTCGCGCTGTCGGACAAGGACAGTGCGGGCCACCCGGTGGCGCGCTTCCCGAACATCCCGGTCAGCCTGTACTTCGGCGCCGTGGCGCTGGCCCAGCGCGCCGGCATCGAATACCTGTTCACGCTGACCGAGCCCCGGCTGGCCCAGCACTTCCGCCGCGGCGGCGTCAAGATCGAGCAGATCGGCGCGCCGATCGAGCACCGCGGCCAGCGCATCCCGTCGCTGATGCGGGTGTCCGAGCTGTACGGCAGCCTGCGTGCGATGGTGCGCCCGATCTGGCACGAGGTGCACGCGCAGATCGAGACCAGCTACCTGCTGCACGACGCGATCGCGCGGGCGCTGGCGGCCGATCCGGTCCAGGTCTGAACGGCCGCACCCCGGCCGGGGTGCCAGTTACGTTCACTTTCAGTCAGGCGCCGCGCAGCGCGCGGCGGTACTGCACGGCCTCGGCCACGTGGGCGGCGTCCAGCCGCTCGCTGCCCTCCAGGTCCGCGATCGTGCGCGCGACCCGCAGCACCCGGTGGATGCTGCGCGCCGACCAGCCGAGCCGGGCCGCGGCCTGGTTCAGGAAGCGGCCGGCCTCGTCCGTGCGCGCCGCATGGCGCTCCAGTTCCCGACCTTCCAGCGCCTGGTTGCTGCGGCCCTGGCGCTGCAGTGCGCGCTCGCGTGCGGCGGTGCAGCGCGCGCGCACGCTGGCCGTGCTTTCGCCGGCCGGCGCCTCCAGCAGTTCGCCGGATGACAGCGTGGCCATCTCCAGGTGCAGGTCGATGCGGTCCAGTAGGGGCCCGCTGAGCCGGGCCTGGTAGCGCGCCACCTGCTCCGGCGTGCAGCGGCAGGCCTGGTGCGTGGCGCCGTGGTAGCCGCAGGGGCAGGGGTTCATCGCGGCCACCAGCAGGAAGCGGGCCGGGAACTCGGCGCGGCGCGCGGCCCGCGCGATCGCCACGCGGCCCGTCTCCAGCGGCTCGCGCAGGGCTTCCAGCGCCGCGCGCGGAAACTCCACGAACTCGTCCAGGAACAGCACGCCGTGGTGCGCCAGCGAGATCTCGCCGGGCCGCGGTGGCGAGCCGCCGCCGACCAGCGCCACCGCGCTGGCCGTGTGGTGCGGGCTGCGCGTGGGCCGCCGCATCCACTGGGCGGGCGTGAAGCTGCCGGCCAGGCTGGCGATGGCGGCGCTCTGCAGCGCCTCGTCGGGCTGCATCGGCGGCAGCAGGCCGGCGAAGCGGTGCGCCAGCATGGACTTGCCGCAGCCCGGCGCGCCCATCAGCAGCAGGCTGTGGCCGCCGGCGGCGGCGATCTCCAGCGCGCGCTTGGCGGCGGCCTGCCCCTTCACGTCGGCCAGGTCGGCATGCGCGGCCGCCGGTGCCGGCGGCTGCGGCGCCAGCCGGGCCCAGCCTTCGTCGGCGGGCGCGGGCGCCCCGTCCGGCTGCAGGGCGGCCACCACGTCCAGCAGGTGGCGGGCGCGCACCACGTCCATGCCCGGTACCAGCGCGGCCTCCTCGGCGCTGCCGGGCGGCAGCACCAGCGTGGTCCGCACGCCCTGCTGCCGCAGCGCCAGGCTGACGGCCAGCGCGCCGTGCACCGGGCGCAGTTCGCCGGACAGCGACAGCTCACCCGCGAACTCGTGCCCGGCCAGCCGGGCCGGGTCGACCTGGCCGCTGGCGGCCAGGATGCCCAGCGCGATCGGCAGGTCGAAGCGGCCGGAATCCTTGGGCAGGTCGGCCGGCGCCAGGTTGACCGTGATGCGCTTGTTGTGCGGGAAAGCCAGCCCCGCGTTCAGGATGGCCGAGCGCACCCGCTCGCGCGCCTCCTTCACCTCCACCTGAGCCAGCCCCACGAGCGTGAAGCTGGGCAGGCCGTTGGCCAGATGCACCTCGACCGTGACGGCGGCGGCCTCCAGCCCCAGCAGGGCACGGCTTTGCACCAAAGACAGGCTCATCGTTGCGTTCCTCCCTATTCGGGTGCGCTTCGGGCCGGCTTGGGGATTGCACAGGCCTGGTGCACCAAACGCGTGCCCCGGACCCTTGTATCCGCTTGTTACGCGCGCCGTCGAGCGTATCCAAATCGGCGCGCGCTGGCCCGGTACTGCTTGGCACGCTCCATGCAATAGGTGGGCAGTACGCGATTTCACATCGGAGAAGCACCCATGAACGTGAGCATTTCGAAGAGCCTGGCCGCTGCCGGCCTGGCGTTGTCGGGCGTGGCATTCGCCCAGAGCGCCACGCCGGCCCCGGACTACACCCTGAGCTACAACGCCGGCGTCGTGACCGACTACCGCTACCGCGGCCTGACGCAGTCGCGCCAGCAGGCCGCGCTGCAGGGCGGCATCGACTTCGCGCATTCCAGCGGCTTCTACCTGGGCGCCTGGGCCTCGACGATCAAGTGGGTCAAGGACGGCGGCGGCAACGCGCCGCTGGAAACCGACTTCTACGGCGGCTACAAGGGCACGGCCGGCGACATCGGCTACGACGTGGGCATCCTGCGCTACCAGTACTTCAACCACGACCTGGAATCCAGCCCCAACACCACCGAGCTGTACGGCGCCGTGACCTACAGCCTGTTCACGCTGAAGTACTCGCACGCGATCAGCGACCTGTTCGGCTTCGACAACAGCAAGAACAGCTGGTACCTGGACCTGTCCGCCGCGTTCGACCTGGGCAACGGCTGGTCGCTGACGCCGCACATCGGCTACCAGAAGGTCAAGGTCGATGGCGACTACTCGTACTACGACTACTCGCTGACGCTGGGCAAGGACCTGGGCAACGGCTGGTCGGCTTCGGCCGCGCTGGTCGGCACCGACGCCAACCGGGCCAACTACCGCACCGTCAACGACAAGTTCGCGGGCAAGACCATGGTCGTGGTCGGCCTGAAGTATGCGTTTTGATTTTCTGTTTCTGAGGAGCCAGCCATGAAACTCGTCACGGCGGTCATCAAGCCGTTCAAACTGGACGAAGTGCGCGAAGCCCTGTCGGGCATCGGCGTGCAGGGCATCACGGTGACCGAGGTCAAGGGCTTCGGGCGCCAGAAGGGCCACACCGAGCTGTACCGCGGCGCGGAGTACGTGGTCGACTTCCTGCCCAAGGTCAAGATCGAGGCCGCGGTCGCCGACGACCTGGTCGAGCGCGTGATCGAAGCCATCGAGACCGCGGCGCGGACCGGCAAGATCGGCGACGGCAAGATCTTCGTGTACGACGTCGAGCAGGTCGTGCGCATCCGCACCGGCGAAACCGGCAAGGACGCGCTGTAAGCGTCCTCCCCTCCCCAACAAGACAACGGCAATGAAGAAATTACTTGCGTCCCTTCTCGTCGGCCTGGGCATGTGGGTCGGCGGAACCCTGGCCCTGGCCCAGCCGGCGGCCGAGCCGGCCCCCGCCGCGGCGCCTGCCGCCGAGGCGCCCGCCGCGGCCGCCCCGGCTGCGGCACCCGCCGCCGAAGCCCCCGCGGCCGAGGCGCCGGCGCCCAAGGTCGATTCCGGCGACACCGCCTGGATGCTGACCTCCACGCTGCTGGTGATCCTGATGACGATCCCCGGCCTGGCCCTGTTCTACGGCGGCCTGGCGCGTTCCAAGAACATGCTGTCGGTGCTGGTGCAGGTCTTCGTGATCTTCTCGCTGATCAGCATCCTGTGGGCCATCTACGGCTACAGCCTGGCGTTCTCGGGCGAGGGCAGCTTCTACGGCGGCTTCGACAAGCTGTTCCTGAAGGGCGTCACGACCGAGACCTTCGGCGCGCTGACCACGATCCCCGAATACGTGTTCGTCGCCTTCCAGGGCACTTTCGCGGCCATCACCGTGGCACTGATCGTCGGCTCCTTCGCCGAGCGCATCAAGTTCGCCGGCGTGCTGGTGTTCTCGGTGCTGTGGTTCACCTTCAGCTACGTGCCGATGGCCCACATCGTCTGGGGTGGCGGCCTGCTGGGCAAAGACGGCGCGCTGGACTTCGCCGGCGGCACCGTGGTGCACATCAACGCCGGCATCGCCGGCCTGGTCGGCGCCTACGTGCTGGGCAAGCGCATCGGCTACGGCCGCGAGGCCTTCACGCCGCACTCGCTGACGCTGACCATGGTCGGCGCCTCGCTGCTGTGGGTGGGCTGGTTCGGCTTCAACGCCGGTTCCGCCGGCGCGGCCAACGGCGCCGCCGGCCTGGCCTTCGTCAACACGGTGCTGGCCACGGCCGCGGCCACGCTGTCCTGGATCCTGGGCGAGAGCCTGCACAAGGGCAAGGCGTCCATGCTGGGCGCGGCCTCGGGCGCCGTCGCCGGCCTGGTGGCGGTGACGCCGGCAGCCGGCTTCGTCGGCCCGATGGGCTCCATCGTGCTCGGCCTGCTGGCCGGCCTGGTCTGCCTGTGGGGCGTGGGCGGGCTCAAGCGCATGCTCGGCGCCGACGACGCGTTCGACGTGTTCGGCGTGCACGGCGTGGGCGGCATCCTGGGCGCCATCCTGACCGGCGTGTTCGCGGCCCAGAGCCTGGGCGGCACCGGCGGCCTGACGCCCGACACCTTCTCGATGGGCGCGCAGGTCTGGATCCAGGTCAAGAGCGTGCTGTTCACCATCGTCTGGTCGGCCGTCGTCGCCTTCGTTTCCTACAAGATCGCGGACCTGACCGTGGGCCTGCGCGTGTCCGAAGAGGAAGAGCGCGAGGGCCTGGACATCACGTCGCACGGCGAGACCGCCTACAACCGTTGACGCGGCGCGCAGCGGCCCGCCGTGGCCGCTGTCGCCGGGACGAGCGAGTCTCCTGAAGAGGTTGGCCCGCGGTGCGCAAGCCCCGCGGGTTTTTTTCCGGCCGGCTTACCATCGCCCGCATGACCCACGATGACCTCGAGGAGATCGCCGAGCGCGTGCGTGCCGCCGCCAGCGCCGGCACGCCGCTGCGCATCGTCGGCGGCGGCAGCAAGGACGGCTACGGCCAGGCGCTGCAGGGCGAGGTGCTGGACGTGTCCGGCCACGCCGGCATCGTCGCCTACGAACCCAGCGAACTGGTCGTGACCGTGCGCTGCGGCACGCCGCTGGCCGAGCTGGAGGCCGTGCTGGCCGAGCGCGGCCAGTGCCTGCCGTTCGAGCCGCCGCACCTGCTGCCCGGCAGCGACAGCACGCAGGCCCGCCGCGCCACCTGCGGCGGCATGCTGGCGGCCGGCCTGTCGGGCCCGGCGCGGGCCAGCAGCGGCGCGGTGCGTGACTTCGTGCTCGGCGTCACCGTGCTGAACGGCCGCGGCGAGCGGCTGACCTTCGGCGGCCAGGTCATGAAGAACGTGGCCGGCTACGACGTCTCGCGCCTGATGGCCGGCAGCCTGGGCATCCTGGGCATCGTCGCCGAGATGAGCCTGAAGGTGCTGCCGGCCGCGCCGGCCGAGGCCACGCTGCGCTTCGACTGGCCGCAGGAGCAGGCGCTGCGCCAGCTCAACGCCTGGGGCGGCCAGCCGCTGCCGCTGAACGCCAGCTGCTGGCGCGAGGGCGAAGGCCTGACGCTGCGCCTGCGCGGCGCCGTGGCGGCGGTCGCCGCCGCCTGCGCCCGGCTCGGCGGCGAGCGGCTGGCGCCTGCCGCTGCCGCGGCCTTCTGGCAGGCGCGCCGCGCGCTGCGCATGCCCTGGGACGACATCGGCCACGCGCGCGACCTGTGGCGCCTGTCGGTGCCGCAGACCGCGCCGGTGCTGGACCTGCCCTGCGCGCCGCCGCTGGTCGAGTGGCACGGCGGCCAGCGCTGGCTGGCGGCCGCGCCGGACCAAGCCGCCCGGGTGCGCCAGGCCGCCCACGCCGCCGGCGGCAGCGCCACGCTGATGCTGGCCGCGCCCGGCGAGCGCAGCGGCGCCCGCGCCGCCGTGTTCGACGCGCTGCCGCCGGTGCTGATGCGCATCCACCGCGGGCTGAAGCAGGCGTTCGACCCGGCCGGCATCTTCAACCGCGGCCGCCTGTATCCCGACCTGTAGCGTCCTCCCCGGGCGGTCGCCGCCCCGCAAGGGGTTTGTCCAGATGGCGCCACCGGCCGGCCGCGCGATCATTCCTCTCCGGGCCCCCACCCCACCAGCACCATGCAGACCCAGCTCTCCCCCGAATACCAGGGCACGCCCGACGGCGTCGCCGCCGAGGCCATCCTGCGCAAGTGCGTGCACTGCGGCTTCTGCACCGCGACCTGCCCGACCTACCAGCTCCTGGGCGACGAGCTCGACGGTCCGCGCGGGCGCATCTACCTGATGAAGCAGGTGCTCGAAGGCGCCGAGCCCACGCGCGCCACGCAGCAGCACCTGGACCGCTGCCTGACCTGCCGCAACTGCGAGAGCACCTGCCCCTCCGGCGTGGACTACGGCCACCTGGTCGACATCGGCCGCAAGCTGGTCGACGCCAAGGTGCCGCGCCCGCCGAAGGAGCGCGCCGTGCGCTGGGCGCTGAAGGAAGGCCTGCCCTCGCCGGCGTTCGCGCCGGCCATGCGGCTGGGCCAGCGCGTGCGCGGCCTGCTGCCCGCGGCGCTGCGCGCCAAGGTGCCGGCGCCGCGCCCGGCCGGCGACTGGCCGCCGGCGCGCCACCATGCGCGCACCGTGCTGATGCCCGAAGGCTGCGTGCAGCCGTCCATGGCGCCGAACATCGACCGCGCCACGGCCCGCGTGCTCGACGCGGCCGGCATCGGCGTGCTGCGCGTGCCGGGCGGTGGCGGCTGCTGCGGCGCCGTCAAGTTCCACCTGGACGACCAGGACGGCGGCATGGCCCAGATGCGCGCCAACATCGACGCCTGGTGGCCCCACGTCGAGGGCGCCGGCGCGGTGCAGGCCATCGTCGTCAACGCCTCCGGCTGCAGCCTGATGGTCAAGGACTACGGCCACGCGCTGCGCCACGACCCGGCCTACGCCGCCAAGGCGCGCCGCATCAGCGCGCTCGCGCGCGACCTGGCCGAGCTGCTGCCGCAGATCGCCGAAGGCGTGGCGCCACGCCTGGCCGGCAAGGCGCCGGACGGGGTGCTGGCCTTCCACCCGCCGTGCACGCTGCAGCACGGGCAGAAGCTGCGCGGCGTGGTCGAGCAGCACCTGGGCGCGCTCGGCTTCGACGTGCGCGTGGCCGCCGCCGAGGCGCACCTGTGCTGCGGCTCGGCCGGCACCTATTCGGTGCTGCAGCCCGACCTGTCGCGGCAGCTGCGCGACCGCAAGCTCGGCCACCTGGATGCGCTGGCGCCGCAGGCCATCGTGTCGGCCAACATCGGCTGCATCACGCACCTGCAGAGCGGCACCGGCGTGCCGGTACGGCACTGGGTCGAGGTGCTGGACGAAGCGCTGGCGGCGGCCTGATCAGTCGGTCGCCAGCGCCGCCTCGATGTCGCCGGCCAGGTCCTGCGGCCGGGTCCGCGGCGCATAGCGCCGCAGCACCTGCCCGTCGCGGCCGACCAGGAACTTCGTGAAGTTCCACTTGACGGCCCGGGTGCCCAGCAGGCCGGGCGCCTCGCGCACCAGCCAGCGGTACAGCGGATGCGCGCCGGCGCCGTTGACCGCGATCTTCGCCATCATCGGGAAGTCCACGCCGTAGCGCTGCTGGCAGAACGCGCCGATCTCGGCATCGCTGCCCGGGTCCTGCCCGGCGAACTGGTTGCACGGAAAGCCCAGCACCGCCAGCCCCCGCGCGCCGTAGCGGCGGTGCAGCTCCTGCAGCCCGGCGAACTGCGGCGTGAAGCCGCAGGCGCTGGCGGTGTTGACGATCAGCAGCACCTGCCCGCGCAAGCGCGCGAGCGGCAGCGGCCGGCCGGCGATGTCCAGGGCGTCGAAGTCGTAGGCGCTCGCCATCGGGCTCCCCGCTCAGACGTGCGTGTGGTCGTTGCGCGCGATCTCCAGCAGATGCTCCACCTCGTCCGTGTGCACGCGGCAGTTGTGCCGGTGCCAGTACTGGATCACCAGCATCATGGCGGCCACGACCACGCCGAACACCGTGATCGCGCCGTAGGCCGACAGGCCCAGGCCGGTGGACAGGCTGTAGAACGCGCCCAGGCCCAGGATGCAGGCCTGCTCGTTGAAGTTCTGCACCGCGATCGAGCGTCCCGCGCCCATCAGGTTGTGGCCGCGGTGCTGCAGCAGCGCGTTCATCGGCACCACCAGGAAGCCGCCCAGCCCGCCCAGCGCGATCAGGAACGGCGCGGCCACCCACACGTTGTCGATGAAGTTCATCAGCACCACCAGCACGCCCATCGCCACGCCCAGCGGCATCACGCGCGTGGCCATGTCCAGCTTCATGCGCAGCGAGGCCAGGATCGCCCCGGCCGCGGTGCCGATCGCCACCACCCCCACCAGCGAGGACGCCCGCGTGGTGCCGTAGCCCAGCGCTACCGCGGCCCAGGCCAGCACGATGTAGCGCAGGTTGCCCGAGACGCCCCAGAACAGCGTCGTCGTGGCCAGCGAGATCTGGCCCAGCCGGTCCTGCCACAGCCGCGCGTTGCAGCGCCAGAAGTCCGGCAGCAGCGCCAGCGGGTTGCGCGGCATCGGCCGCATCGGCACGCCGGTGTGCGGGATGCGCGTGTTGATCCAGGCCGCCAGCGCGTAGACGAACACCAGCACGCCGATCGCCGCCTCGGCCGGCGTGTCGATGCCGGTGTCCATGCCGGGGAAGTCGAAGGCCAGCAGCCAGTCCGACACCGTGTGCCCCACCAGCTGGCCGCCCAGCAGCACGCCCAGGATGATGGAGCCGATCGTCAGCCCCTCGATCCAGCCGTTGGCCTTGACCAGCTGCGAGGGCGGCAGCAGCTCCGTCAGGATGCCGTACTTGGCCGGCGAGTAGGCCGCCGCGCCCAGGCCCACGATGCCGTAGGACAGCAGCGGATGGCTGCCGAACAGCATCATCAGGCAGCCCACCACCTTGATCGCGTTGCTGACGAACATCACCCGGCCCTTGGGCATGGAGTCCGCGAACGCGCCGACGAAGGGCGCCAGCACCACGTAGAACAGCGCGAACATCGGCACCAGCGCGGCACGCTGCCAGTCCGGGGCGCCGGCGGAGCGGAGCAGTTCGATGGCGGCGATGAACATCGCGTTGTCGGCCAGCGACGAGAAGAACTGGGCCGACATGATGGTGTAGAAACCGCGCTTCATCGCATGTCGTCGGGGCGATCGGCAGGGCGTCCGATCGGTAGGTGTGGGGGCTGTCTCGTCGTTTCGGCCGGCGGTTATATCACGCGGCCAATGCGAGAATTCGACGATTCCCCGACCCGCGACGCGCCGATGCCCCGTCCCATTCAGGCCACCATCCACCATGGCGCGCTGCGCTGCAACCTGGCGCGCCTGCGCCGCGCCGCCGGCGATGCGCGCGTGTGGGCCGTCGTCAAGGCCAACGCCTACGGCCACGGCATCGAGCGCGTGTTCGAGCCGCTGCGCGCGGCCGACGGCTTCGCGCTGCTGGACCTGGCCGAGGCCGAGCGCGTGCGCGCGCTCGGCTGGCGCGGCCCCATCCTGCTGCTCGAAGGCGTGTTCGAGCCGCGCGACCTGGAGCTGTGCTCGCGGCTGGACCTGTGGCACGCCGTGCACTGCGACGCGCAGATCGACTGGCTGGCCGCGCACAAGACCCAGCAGGGCCACCGCGTGTTCCTGAAGATGAACACCGGCATGAACCGCCTGGGCTTCGCGCCCGCGCGCTACCGCGCCGCCTGGGCGCGGCTGGCGGCGCTGCCGCAGGTCGACGAGATCGCGCTGATGCAGCACTTCAGCGACGCCGACGGCCCCAGGGGCATCGCCGCGCAGCAGGCCGCGTTCGACGCCGCCACGCGCGACCTGCCGGGCGAGCGCAGCCTGGCCAACACCGCCGCGCTGCTGCGCCATGGCGGCGCGCCCGGCGTGTGCGCGGACTGGGTGCGCCCCGGCATCGCGCTGTACGGCGGCGCGCCCGACCATCCCGAGCACGACAACGCGCACTGGGCGCTGCAGCCGGCCATGACGCTGGCCTCGCGCCTGATCGGCGTGCAGGACCTGCAGCGCGGCGACAGCGTCGGCTACGGCTCGCGCTTCGTCGCCGAGGCGCCGATGCGCATCGGCGTCGTCGCCTGCGGCTATGCCGACGGCTATCCGCGCCACTGCGGCACCGGCACGCCGGTGCTGGTCGACGGCGTGCCCACGCGGCTGGTCGGCCGCGTCAGCATGGACATGCTGACGGTGGACCTGACGCCCGTGCCGCAGGCCGGCTTCGGCAGCGCGGTCACGCTGTGGGGCCGGGCCGGCAACGGCGCGGTGCTGCCGATCGACGCGGTGGCCGAGGCCGCGGGCACCGTGGGCTACGAGCTGATGTGCGCGCTGGCGCCGCGCGTGCCGGTGGGGGTGGACGAGGGCTGACGCCCCGGGCCGCGCGGGACGCGCGGGCGGTGGCCTGCGCTAGGAGCCGGGCGGCTGGATGCGCAGGATCTGCACGAAGCCCAGCGCGTCGCCGACGAAGGCGAGGCGGGCCGTGGCGTCGATGATGACGGCAGTGGGGGCGGCATCGGCCCAGTAGCTCGACAGCTCCGTACAACTGCGCAGGTCCCACAGGCGCAGCGTGCGGTCGTCCGACCAGGACAGCGCGCGGCCATCGGGCAGCAGCAGCGCGCCGTCGACCCCGTCCTCGTGGCCGGCCAGGGTGTGGTGCTCGCCGGGGCGCTGCAGGTCCCACAGGCGCAGCGTGCGGTCGTGCGACCAGGACAGCGCGCGGCCATCGGGCAGCAGCAGCGCGCCGAAGACCAAGCCTGCGTGGCCGGCCAGGGTGTGGTGCTCGCCGGGGCGCTGCAGATCCCACAGGCGCAGCGTGCGGTCGTCCGACCAGGACAGCGCGCGGCCATCGGGCAGCAGCAGCGCGCCGCCGACCCCGTCCTCGTGACCGGCCAGGGTGTGGTGCTCGCCGGGGCGCTGCAGGTCCCACAGGCGCAGTGTGCGGTCGTTCGACCAGGACAGCGCGCGGCCATCGGGCAGCAGCAGCGCGCCGTCGACCCTGCCCGCGTGGCCGGTCAGGATCTGGTGTTCGCCGGGGCGCTGCAGGTTCCACAGGCGCAGCGTGCGGTCGTCCGACCAGGACAGCGCGCGGCCATCGGGCAACAGCAGCGCGCCGCGGACCCAGCCCGCGTGGCCGGCCAGGGTGTGGTGCTCGCCGGGGCGCTGCAGGTCCCACAGGCGCAGCGTGCGGTCGTCCGACCAGGACAGCGCGCGGCCATCGGGCAGCAGCAGCGCGCCGCGGACTCTGCCCGCGTGGCCGGCCAGGGTGTGGTGCTCGCCGGGGCGCTGCAGGTTCCACAGGCGCAGCGTGCGGTCGTCCGACCAGGATAGCGCGCGGCCATCGGGCAGCAGCGCGCCATTGACCCAGTCCTCGTGGCCGGCCAGGGTGTGGTGCTCGCCGGGGCGCTGCAGGTCCCACAGGCGCAGCGTGCCGTCGTATGACCAGGACAGCGCGCGGCCATCGGGCAGCAGCAGCGCGTCGAAGACCAAGCCTGCGTGGCCGGCCAGGGTGTGGTGCTCGCCGGGGCGCTGCAGGTCCCACGGGCGCAGCGTGCCGTCGTATGACCAGGACAGCGCGCGGCCATCGGGCAGCAGCAGCGCGCCGTCGACCCCGCCCGCGTGGCCGGCCAGGGTGTGGTGCTCGCCGGGGCGCTGCAGGTCCCACAGGCGCAGCGTGCGGTCGTGCGACCAGGACAGCGCGCGGCCATCGGGCAGCAGCAGCGCGCCGAAGACCAAGCCTGCGTGGCCGGCCAGGGTGTGGTGCTCGCCGGGGCGCTGCAGATCCCACAGGCGCAGCGTGCGGTCGTGCGACCAGGACAGCGCGCGGCCATCGGGCAGCAGCAGCGCGCCGCCGACCCCGTCCTCGTGACCGGCCAGGGTGTGGTGCTCGCCGGGGCGCTGCAGGTCCCACAGGCGCAGTGTGCGGTCGTTCGACCAGGACAGCGCGCGGCCATCGGGCAGCAGCAGCGCGCCGTCGACCCTGCCCGCGTGGCCGGTCAGGATCTGGTGTTCGCCGGGGCGCTGCAGGTTCCACAGGCGCAGCGTGCGGTCGTGCGACCAGGACAGCGCGCGGCCATCGGGCAGCAGCAGCGCGCCGCGGACCCCGTCCGCGTGACCGGCCAGGGTGTGGTGCTCGCCGGGGCGCTGCAGGTCCCACAGGCGCAGCGTGCGGTCGTGCGACCAGGACAGCGCGCGGCCATCGGGCAGCAGCAGCGCGCCGCGGACTCTGCCCGCGTGGCCGGCCAGGGTGTGGTGCTCGCCGGGGCGCTGCAGGTCCCACAGGCGCAGCGTGCGGTCGTCCGACCAGGACAGCGCGCGGCCATCGGGCAGCAGCAGCGCGCCGCGGACCCCGTCCGCGTGGCCGGCCAGGGTGTGGTGCTCGCCGGGGCGCTGCAGGTCCCACAGGCGCAGCGTGCGGTCGTCCGACCAGGACAGCGCGCGGCCATCGGGCAGCAGCAGCGCGCCGCGGACCCAGCCCGCGTGGCCGGCCAGGGTGTGGTGCTCGCCGGGGCGCTGCAGGTCCCACAGGCGCAGCGTGCCGTCGTATGACCAGGACAGCGCGCGGCCATCGGGCAGTGCGAGGGCACCGTTCGCATCGCCGACCAGCACGGCCAGCGTCGCCCCTGGCGGCTGCAGCGCCGGCAGCGAGGGGAACAGGCCACTCGCCGCCTCGGCCAGCAGGCCCTGGCGTGCCAGCGCCTGCAGCGCTGGCGCCTCCGAGCGGCCGAGCCGGCCGAAGAGCTGCAGCGCCAGTTGTTCCGGCTGGGCCGCCAGCACGTGGCTCGAACGCTGGAGCGTGCGGGCCACGTGCTGCGCGGCCGAGTCCCTGGCGGCCAACGCGCCTTCGGCGACCAGCGCCGCCACGTCCGCGAGCGGCGGCATGCCGCGCGTCGCCGACGCCAGCCGGGCCTGCAGATAGTCCAAGTCCAGCCATGCGGCCTCCAACTCGCTGCGCCGCCCTGCCGCGACGAGGTGGGCCGCCAGCTGCTGCCAGAGGTAGGGCTCGTCGGGTGGCATGCGCGCCCAGCCGGCAGGCCCAGCCGGCAAGGCCCAGGCCCTGCGGTGCGCGTCCAGCAGGCGCCCGTGCAGGGCGCTCAGGTCTTCGCACCGCGCCAGCACGAAATCCTGCTGCAGATCGTGCAGCGCCACGCGTTGTGCGGCCCCCTCGCCCTGCAAGGTCAGCAGCGCCCGGCGCGCCAGCCGGCCCAGCAGGCGCTCCGACTCGGCCGGCTCCAGCCCCGCCATCGCCCACAGCCGGTGCACGGTGGCGGCCGGCACGGCCACTTCTTCGGGAAACACGGCCAGTTCGAGATAGCGGTCGCGTTCGGCGGCAGGCAGGCTGTCCACGCTGCGCCCCATGGATTCGTAGACGCGGCCGTACGGATGATGGTCCAGGAAACGCAGCCGCCCCCGTTCCAGCTGCTGTGCCAGGGTGGTCCACGACACGCCATTGGCCACCTGCGCGCCGGCCAGGGCCAGCGCCAATGGCAGCCCGCCGGTCTGTTCGATCACCGTGTCGGCCGCGGGTGGAAGCGAGGCCACGGGCTGGCCGGTCCAGCGCGCCAGCAGCGTGCGCGCGGCGGCGTCGGGCAGGCGCTGCAGCGCATGCGCCTGCGCGCCGACATGTACCAGTACGGCGGCGTCGCGCGTCGTCAGCAGCAGGCGACCCTGCGGCCCGACGACATCGAAGGCGCCGAAGTGGCGGGCGTCCCAGATGTCGTCGATCACCAGCAGCACACGGCGCTGCGCCAGCGCGGCCTTCAGCGCCTGCTGCGCGACGGGCACCTGGTCGGCCGGCGCGGCACCGGGCTGCAGCCGGCGCAACAGCTGGTTCTGCGCGGCCAGCAGGTCCGGCTGCTGGCCCAGCGTCACCCAGGCGATGCCGTCCGGAAACGCCTGGCGTACCGCATCGTCGTGGCACAGCATCTGGGCCAACACGCTCTTGCCCATGCCGCCCATGCCATGCAGGCCGACGCCGGCCGCCGCCGACGTCAGCCCCTGCGCCACGGCATCGCCGTGCAGCAGCCGCGCGCGCAGCGTGGCGAGATCCTCGGCACGGGCGACCAGGTTGCGCTGGTCCAGCGGCGGCACGTCGTACAGGACACCTCTCATGGCCTCGGCGGCAAGGCCGGCCAGGGCCAGAGGCTCGGCGACACGCCGCGCCGTGGCCGGTGCTGCGGCTGCCAACGGCGGCGCACCGAGCGCGTCGTAGATCTTGATCGCGACCTCGGTCAGCGAATCCTCGCGTTGCGCGTCCACCGTGCGGCTCAGCGGCGCTGCCGGGGAGTGCGTGAACTGGAACGCGCCGAGGCCGTGGTGCTGGATCAGGCGCTCGTCGCAGGGCCCGATCGGCACCGGCACCAGGGTCAGTTCACCGGAGTGCGCAGCGGCCACCAGGCGTGGCAGTTCGCGACCGCAGATGTACGGCGAGCCGAAGAAGTTGTGGTTCACCAGCAGCACGGCCACCTGGGTGCGGTCGATGGCGCCCTGGATCTGGCTGTCCCACTTGTCGCCGGTGCGGATGTCGCGGTCCGACCACGCCGCCAGCGCACGGCCCAGGGCGTACGGCTCCAGCCAGCGCAGGATCAGCCCCAGCCACCGTTCGCCTTCGGTGTCGTGCCGGTAGCTGAAGAACACCAGATCGCGTGCGGTCATCGCGGGAAAGCTCCTTGTCGTCGCCCCATGTTGCCGCAAGCCCCAGGCCCGCGCATCCTCAATACAGCCCCAGCTCCCGCATCCGCAGCCGCGTCACGCCCAGCAGCGCGTCGGTGAACGGCGTCGGTGTGCCGGTCATCTGCCCCAGCTCGCGCACCGCGCCGACCAGCGCGTCCAGCTCCACCGGGCGGCCGGCCTCCACGTCCTGCAGCATCGAGGTCTTGAACGCGCCGAGCCGGCGCGTGACGGCATGCCGGTCCTCGGGCTGCTGCGCGATCGGGATGCCGATGCGCGCGCCGATCTCCCGGGCCTCCAGCATCACGGCGGTGACGAAGCCGCGCACCAGTTCGTCGTCCATGATCTTGTCGGTGGTGGCGCCGGTGATCGCGCTGATCGGGTTCACCGTCATGTTGCCCCACAGCTTGTACCAGCAGTCCTTCTGGATCTGCGCGGAGACCTGGGTCTCGATGCCGGCGCGCGCCAGCAGCGCGGCCAGCGCCTGCACGCGGTCGCTGCCGCCGCCGGCGGGCTCGCCCAGGATCAGCTGGTTGCCGAAGTGGTGCTGCACGTGGCCCGGCCCCCGCAGCGCGCAGCTGGCGTGCACCACGCAGCCCAGCACCTGCGCGGCCGGGATCGCGGCGGCGATGCGCCCGCCGGGGTCCACGCTGTCCAGCCGGCGGCCGGCGCAGGCGCCGCCGAAGCCCTGGAAGAACCACCACGGCACGCCGTTCATGGCCGTCAGCACCACCGTGTCCGGCCCCAGCAGCGGGCCGATGGCCTGTGCCACGGCGGCCATCGCCGGGGCCTTGACGGCGACCAGCACCAGGTCCTGCGGGCCGAGCGCGGCCGCGTCGGCGCTGGCCTGCACCGGCACCTGCAGCGCCTGGCCGTCCTGCTCCAGCCGCAGGCCGTGCTGCTGCAGCGCCTGCAGCGTGGCGCCGCGGGCCACGGCGGCCAGCGTGCAGCCGGCCAGCGCCAGCCGGGTGCCGATCCAGCCGCCGATGGCGCCGGCGCCGAACACGCAGACGCGGTCGAAGCGCACGGCCACCTCAGCCCTCCGCGGTGAAGCCGATGGCCTGCACGATCGGCCCCCACTTGGCCGTGTCGCGCTGCACCAGCTCGGCCAGCTCGGCCGGCGTGGAGGACATCGCCTCCAGCCCGAAGGTGGCCAGGCCGTCCGCCACGTCCTGGTGCGCCAGCGCCACGCGCAGCGCCGCGTTCAGGCGCTGCACGGTGTCGGCGGGTGTCCGGGCGGGCAGGAAGAAGGCGAACCACTCGCTGTGCGTGCCGTCCTTGATGCCCTGCTCCTCAAAGGTGGGCACGCCGGGCGCGAAGCGGCTGCGCCGCGTGCCGGAGACGCCCAGGATGCGCACCTTGCCGCTGGCCAGGTGCTGGGTGATGTCGCCGATCGGGCCGGACACGGCCGAGATGTTGCCGCCCAGCAGGTCCAGCATGGCCGGCTGCGTGCCGCGGTAGGCCGCGTGCCGGAGCTCCACGCCGGCGCTGCGGCCCAGCAGCGCGCCGATGAAGTGCGGCGTGGAGCCGGCGGCCGGCGAGCCGAAGCTGGCGCCCTGCGGGTTGGCCTTGGCCCAGGCCAGGAACTCCGGCACGCTGCGGACCGTGGCCGGCACGGCCGGCCCCACGGCCAGGCCGAAGTCGAACACGCAGCCCAGCGACACCGGCGCCAGGTCGGTCTGGGCGTCGTACGGCAGCTTCTTGTAGATGTGCGGGTAGATCGTCAGCATGGACGTGGGCGTCTGCAGCAGCGTGGCGCCGTCCGGCGCGGCCGACTTGACGAACTGGATCGCGATCTGCCCGCCGGCGCCGGTGCGGTTCTCGACCACGGCCGTCCTGGCATAGCTGGGCGCCAGCTGCGTGGCCACGCGGCGGCAGATGGCGTCGGACGTGCCGCCGGCCGCGAAGCCGGTGACGATGCGCAGCAGCTCGGGGTGCGACTGGGCCAGCGCCTGGCGGCCGATGGCGGCCAGCAGCGCGCCGGCGCCCGCGCCGTGCAGCAGGTGGCGTCGGTTCATGGGCATGGGTGTTCTCCTCGGGGTGGTGATGGGGGGCGCGGCGGGGGGGCGGCCCCGCGCGGCGCGCTATTGTTGGCGCCGCCCCGCGGGGCGGCTACGGGTGTTTTCCTGTGCCGGCCGCCGCCGCGCGGTGGCCGCCGCCGCGTGCCGTGCAGGCCTGCGCCTACACGCGCATGCGCCATCGTGCGATGGCGCGGCCGCGCGCGGGGCCGGACCATGGGCGCATGCACGCCCTGGCCGACTCCGCCGCCTCTTCGTCCACGTCCACCCCGCTGCCGCCGCGGCACGCGCGGCGGATCCGCCAGCTGCGCGAGCGGCTGTTCGAGTTGCAGTGCGAGCCGGAGCCCGACGCCGACGCCATCGACCGGCTGATGCGCCAGCTCGCCCGCCTGCGCGCGCAGCAGGCGCCGCGCTGACGCGCGCCGCCCCTTTCCCGCCCCTGCGGGCCCGCGCCGGAACGGTGGACAATCGCCGGTTCGCTTTTCCGTTGCCGAGTCCGCAGGAGCTTTCCCATGACCTACCCCAGCACCCAACTGTTCATCGACGGCCAGTGGCAGGACGCGGCCGACGGCCGCACGCTGGCCGTGTTCAACCCGGCCACGGGCCGGGAGATCGGGCGCGTGGCGCACGCCGGCATCGCCGACCTGGACCGCGCCCTGGCGGCGGCGCAGAAGGGCTTCGAGGTCTGGCGCGACGTGCCGGCCATCGAGCGCGCCAGGACCATGCGCCGCGCCGCCGCGCTGATGCGCGAGCGCGCCGAGGCCATCGCCGCCGTGCTGACGCAGGAGAACGGCAAGCCGCTGCCCGAGGCCCGGGCCGAGGCGCTGGCCTCGGCCGACATCATCGAATGGTTCGCCGACGAGGGCCTGCGCGTGTACGGCCGCATCGTGCCTTCGCGCAGCCTCGCGGTCCGCCAGCTGGTGCTCAAGGACCCGGTCGGCCCGGTGGCGGCGTTCACGCCCTGGAACTTCCCGATCAACCAGGTCGTGCGCAAGCTGTCGGCGGCGCTGGCCAGCGGCTGCTCCATGCTGGTGAAGGCGCCCGAGGAGACGCCGGCCGCGCCGGCCGCGCTGATCCGCGCCTTCGCGGATGCCGGCGTGCCGGCCGGCGTGGTCGGCCTGGTCTACGGCAACCCGGCCGAGATCTCCGCCTACCTGATCCCGCACCCCGTCGTCCGCAAGGTCACCTTCACCGGCTCCACGCCGGTGGGCAAGCAGCTGGCGGCGCTGGCCGGCCAGCACATGAAGCGCGTGACCATGGAGCTGGGCGGCCATGCGCCGGTGATCGTCTGCGAGGACGCCGACGTGCAGCTCGCCGTCAAGGCCGCCGGCGCCGCCAAGTTCCGCAACGCCGGGCAGGTCTGCATCTCGCCCACGCGCTTCCTGGTGCACCGCAGCGTGCAGAACGAGTTCGCCGAGGCGCTGACGGCCTACGCGCGCGGCCTGCAGGTCGGCGATGGCCTGGCCGACGGCACGCAGATGGGCCCGCTGGCCAACCCGCGCCGCCTGACGGCCATGGCCGAGCTGACGCGCGACGCCGTCGAGCAGGGCGCGCGGCTGCTGGCCGGCGGCGAGCGCATCGGCGAGGCCGGCAACTTCTGGCAGCCGACCATCCTGAACGACGTGCCGCTCGGCGCCCGGGTGTTCAACGACGAGCCGTTCGGCCCGATGGCCGCGATCCGCCCGTTCGACCAGCTGGAGGAGGCCATCGCCGAGGCCAACCGCCTGGCCTACGGCCTGGCCGGCTATGCCTACACGCGCTCGCTGAAGAACGCGCACCTGCTGTCGCAGCGCGTGGAGGTCGGCATGCTGTGGGTCAACCAGCCGGCCTCGCCCTCGGCCGAGCTGCCGTTCGGCGGCATCAAGGATTCCGGCTACGGCTCCGAGGGCGGCCCCGAGGCGATGGAGGCCTACCTGAACACGCGTGCCGTGTCGATCACCAACGTCTGAACATTCACAACGAGGAGAGAACGAGATGTTCCGTCGCAGCTTCTGCAGCGCGCTGGCGGCCGGCGCGCTGGCGCCCGGCCTGGCCCTGGCGCAGGCCTACCCGTCCAAGCCGATCCGCCTGATCGTGCCGTTCCCGCCCGGCGGCGGCACCGACATCCTGTCGCGCCTGATCGCGACCAAGCTGACCGAGCACGCCAAGTGGACCGTGGTGGCGGAGAACCGCGCCGGCGCCGGCGGCACCGTGGGCATCGCCGAGGCGGTGCGTGCCGCGCCGACCGGCTACGAGATGGTCATGGGCCAGAAGGACAACCTGGTCGTCGCGCCCTGGCTGTACAAGAACCTGTCCTACGACCCCACGCGCGACCTCATCGCCGTGGCCCACGTGGCGTATACGCCGGTGGTCATCGTCACGGCCAGCACCTCGCGCTTCAAGACCCTGGGCGACGTGGTGTCCGCGGCGCGCAACGCGCCGGATGCCATCACCTACGGTTCGCCCGGCAACGGCACCACCATCCACCTGGCCGGCGAGATCTTCAAGACCGCCGCCGGCATCAATATCCGCCACGTGCCCTACAAGGGCTCCAACCCGGCGATGATGGACGTGCTGGCCGGCAACGTGGACCTGATGGTTTCCTCGCTGCCCTCGGCCATCGGGCAGCTCAAGTCCGGCAAGCTGCGCGCGCTGGCGGTGACCTCGGCCCGGCGCAGTTCCAGCGCGCCGGAGATCCCGACCGTGGCCGAGCTCGGCTACAAGGACTTCGACGTCAGCACCTGGTACGGCCTGTTCCTGCCGGCCGGCGCGCCGGCGGCGATCGTCGCCACGGTGCACGCCGAGGTCGACCGGCTGCTGGCCATGCCCGACACCGTGGCCGCGATCCAGGCCCAGGGCGCCGAGGTGCAGCGCATGAGCGCCGAGCAGTTCGGCGCGCTGGTCAAGAGCGACTACCAGAAGTGGAAGGGCATCGTCCAGGCGTCGGGCGCGACCATCGAGTAGCGAGGCCGTGAGCGGGCCCTGCGCCCGATGCATGCGCCGCTTCCGATGCGGTTCACGCCGCGGCCGGCAGCAGGCCGTGGCCGGCCGGCGGCACGGCCTCGGCCGCGCACGGGTGGTCCTGCAGCTCCACCGGCATGTGCGGGCCGGCCAGCGCGGCCAGCGCGTCGCCGTCCACGCCTTCGGCGCCGAGCACGATGCCGCGCTGCGCGCACAGCAGCGCCATCGCCTGCACGCCCGCCGGGCCGCCCTGCAGCAGCGCCGGGTCGAGCTGCAGCCTGTCCACCGGCAGCTGCAGCAGCAGGCCCAGCGCCGAGCGGGCGGCGCCGAAGCCGGTCAGCGCGGTGCGCACGCCGCGGGCGCGCAGCAGTTGCAGCAGCCGGCCGGCCGTCTCCGGGTACGCCATCAGCGCGCATTCGGTGATCTCCAGTTCCAGGCGTGGCGGCGCCAGTGCGGCGGAGCCGAGGGCCTGCTCGATCCAGCGCTGCGCCATCGGCACGCCCCAGCGCAGCGCCGGCGAGATGTCCAGCGCGGCCTTGGGGCAGTCGGGCCAGGCGGCCAGCTCGTGGCAGGTGCGCGCCAGCGCCCATTCCACCAGCCGGCCCGACAGGCCCAGCTCGTCGGCCAGCGGCATGAACTCGGCCGCGGGCAGGTGCCCGCGGCGTGGGTGGTTCCAGTGCAGCAGCGCGGCCACGCCGCACAGCCGGCGCGCGGCGTCGACCAGGGGCGCGTAGGCCAGCGCGAACTCGCCGCGCTCCAGCGCGTCGCGCAGCTCCAGCTCGGCCTGGCGGCGCGCCTGCATGCGGGCGTCCATGCCCGGCTCGAAGAAGGCGTAGCGGCCGCGGCCTTCCTGCTTGGCGCGGTACAGGGCCAGGTCGGCGTACTTGAGCAGCTGGTCGGCGCTGTGCCGGCCGTCCTGGATCGGCATGATGCCCACGCTGGCGCCGATCAGCACCCGGTGGCCGGCGATGTCGTAGGGCGCGCTCAGGCTCCTGACCACGCGCTCCGCCAGCCCGGCCGCGGCGGCCGGCGAGCCCAGCGGCGACTGGATGATCGCGAACTCGTCGCCGGCCAGCCGCGCCACCGTGTCGTCCTGGCGCAGCAGCGCGCGCAGCCGGGCCGTCACGGCCAGCAGCAGCGCATCGCCGGCCGGATGGCCCAGCGTGTCGTTGACCGCCTTGAAGCGGTCCAGGTCGATGTACAGCACGGCGCCGGCCTCGCCGCGGCCGGCGCGCCGGATCGCGGCGTTCAGCCGGTTGCGGAACTCGACCCGGTTGGGCAGGTCGGTCAGCGCGTCGTGCAGCGCCATGTGGGCCACGCGGGCCTGGGCGCGGTGGCGCTCGCTGACGTCCTCCAGCACGCCGACCCATTCGCGCACCACGCCGTCGTCGGACGGCACGGCCGCGCCGCGGCCACGCACCCAGCACCAGCTGCCGTCGGCGCGCGCGACGCGGAATTCCAGGTCCATGTGCGTGCCGGCCGGCGGCTGCAGCGCCACCTGGTCCTCCGGATGCATGCGCCGCTGCCAGCCATGGCCCAGGGCCGCCTCGTCCGGCTCGCCGGTCAGCAGCGACCAGCCGTCCACCGCGGTCAGCCGGCCGTCCGGCGTGCCGCGCCACAGCACCACGGCGCCGGTGCGCGCCAGCGTGCGGTAGCGCAGCGCGTTCAGCGCCAGGGCCGCGCTGTTGCGGCGCTCGGTCTCGGCGCGCGCGTGCAGCGCGGCCTGCGCGGCCTCGATGCTGTGGCGCATGGACTCGAATTCGGTGATCGCGCTCGGCCGCGCCAGCGCCAGGGACGGCACCTGGCCGTCCGGCGCGGCGGCTACCGCCTCGGCGTTGCGCGCGAGGTCGTGCACCGGCCGGACGATCGTGCGCGACAGCCAGGCCGCCGCCAGCAGCGCCACCAGCGTGCCGATGGCCCCGGCCGCCGCCAGCTGCAGCAGCGGCCGCTGCCAGGTCTGGTCGAAGAGGGTGCGCGGCTCGGCCACCGCCACCACCCAGCCCGGGGTGGCGGCCAGCGTCTCGTAGCTCAGCACCACCCGGCCGCCCTCGGCCGTGGTGGCGTCGATCTGCCCGCTGCGCATATTGGCCGCCTTGAGCCGGTTCCAGTCGGGCATCTGCTGGCCCACCAGCCGGTTGCCGTCGCGCGAGCGCGCGACCAGCCGGCCCTGGCCGTCGGTCACCGCCACCAGCAGCGCTTCCTCGGTGCGGGTCCGCTGCGGCGCCAGGCTCAGCAGCTGGGTGGCCGGCTGCACCAGCGACAGCAGGGCCGCCTGCCCCTCCTGCAGCGGCAGCGGCACCGACAGCGCCACGGCCGGCGCCTCTCCGGCGGCCGGGATGAACAGGTCGGACAGCGACACGCCGCCGTGCCGCAGCCCGTCGCGCACCAGCTGCGGCGGCAGCGCGGGCGCCGCGGACGGCCCGGCGCCGTCCTCGTACGACAGCACGAAGCGCGCCTGGCCGGTGCGCAGGCCGTCCAGCCAGGCCTGGGCCTGCGCCAGCCCGATGCCGCCGCTGCCGATGCCGCTGGCCATCGCCTGCAGCAGCGAGGCCTTGGTCTTGAGTTCGCCTTCCAGCGTGTGCGCCAGGGCGCGGGCCGTGTCGGCCAGCCGCGAGGCCGAAGCCTGGCGCTGCGCGTCGGCCGACTGCCAGAGCGCGAAGGCGGCCATGCCCAGCGCCGGGGCCACTGCCGCGACCAGCAGCGCCACCAGTACGGTACGCAGCCGCACGGTGCGCGTCGGCACCGGCGGGGCGGTGGGGGCATCCGGTTCGTGTTGCTGCGCCTCGCTCGACCGCGGCATGGCATGTCCTCCCGGGTGGGGCAGCCCGCCAGCGTAGCACAGGGGGCGGCCGGCGCGGCCGCTGGCTATAGTCGCCCGATGTCCAGGGACAAGACCATCTTCAGCTGCAGCGAATGCGGCGGCACCAGCCCCAAGTGGCTCGGCAAGTGCCCGCACTGCCAGGCCTGGAACACGCTGGTGGAAACCGTGGCGCAGCCGGCCGGCGGCGCGAAGAACCGCTTCGCCGCGCTGGCGCCCGCCGGCGCGCTGCAGGTGCTGGCCGACATCGAGGCGGCCGAGGTGGCGCGCACGCCGACCGGGCAGGAGGAGCTGGACCGCGTGCTCGGCGGCGGCATCGTCGAGGGCGGCGTGGTGCTGATCGGCGGCGACCCGGGCATCGGCAAGTCCACGCTGCTGCTGCAGGCGCTGGACGCGCTGCAGCGCGCCGGCCTGCCCACGCTGTACGTGACCGGCGAGGAAAGCGGCGCCCAGGTGGCGCTGCGCTCGCGCCGGCTGGGGCTGGAGCGCAGCCAGGTCCCGGTGCTGGCGGAGACGCAGCTGGAGAAGATCCTCGCCACGCTGCAGGCGCACCGGCCCGGCGTGGCGGTGATCGACTCGATCCAGACCATCTACAGCGAGCAGCTGACCTCCGCGCCCGGCTCGGTGGCCCAGGTGCGCGAGTGCGCGGCGCACCTGACGCGCGCGGCCAAGGCCGGCGGCAGCGCCATCGTGCTGGTCGGCCACGTGACCAAGGAGGGTGCGCTGGCCGGCCCGCGCGTGCTGGAGCACATGGTCGACACGGTGCTGTACTTCGAGGGCGACACGCACAGCAGCTTCCGCCTGGTGCGCGCGATCAAGAACCGCTTCGGCGCGGTCAACGAGATCGGCGTGTTCGCGATGACCGAGCGCGGCCTGAAGGGTGTCAGCAACCCGAGCGCGATCTTCCTGAGCCAGCACGCCGAGCCGGTGCCCGGCAGCTGCGTGCTGGTCACGCTGGAGGGCACGCGGCCGCTGCTGGTGGAGATCCAGGCGCTGGTGGACAGCGGCGGGCCCAGCCCGCGCCGGCTGTCTGTGGGCCTGGACCGCGACCGCCTGGCGATGCTGCTGGCGGTGCTGCACCGCCACGCCGGCGTGGCCTGCCTGGACCAGGACGTGTTCGTCAACGCGGTCGGCGGCGTGCGCATCGGCGAGCCGGCGGCCGACCTGGCGGTGCTGCTGGCTATCACCAGCAGCCTGCGCGGCAAGCCGCTGCCCAAGGGCTTCGCGGCCTTCGGCGAGGTCGGCCTGGCCGGCGAGGTGCGGCCCGCGCCGCGCGGGCAGGAGCGGCTGCGCGAGGCGGCCAAGCTCGGTTTCTCGGTCGCCGTGGTGCCCAGGGCCAACGCGCCGAAGCGGCCGATCGAGGGCTTGACGATCCATGCGGTGGACCGCGTGGACGAGGCGGTGGCGGTGCTGCGCGGGTGACAATCGCCGCCATGCAGTTCAGCAAGATCCTCGTCCCCCTGGCCGGCCTGGTGGTGCTGGCTGTCGCGTTCCGCGAATACGGCTGGCCCGGCGCGGCCCTGGTCGGCGGCGGCATCGTGATGTGGGCGCTGCTGCACATCACGCGGCTGATGACGGTGATGCGCCGCGCGGCGGACCGGCCGATCGGCTACGTCGGCAGCGCCGTGATGCTGAACGCCAAGCTCAAGCCGCGCGTGAACCTGCTGCACGTGGTGGCCATGACGCGCGCGCTGGGCGAGCGCCTGACGCCCGGCGAGCAGCAGCCCGAGGTCTACCGCTGGCGCGACAAGGGCGGCTCCTACGTGGACTGCACCTTCCAGGACGGCCGGCTGGTGGAGTGGCGGCTCACGCGGCCGCCGGCGCCTGCCGGCGCGGATGGCGCGCCGTAAAATCGCCGGTTTTCCGCCCCTCACACAGACCGCTTCCCAGCAAAGGACTTCGCGCATCATGAGCCTTATTCCCCCCGCGCCCTCCATGGCCGACCGCGACGGCAAGATCTGGATGGATGGCCAGATGGTCGACTGGCGCGACGCGAAGATCCACGTGCTGACCCACACGCTGCACTACGGCTGCGGCGTGTTCGAGGGCGTGCGCGCCTACGACACGGTGAACGGTACGGCGGTGTTCCGCCTGCAGGAGCACACCCAGCGCCTGTTCAACAGCGCCAAGATCCTGCGCATGCGGATCCCGTTCAGCCAGGAGGAATTCAACCAGGCGCAGCTGGCGGTGGTGCGCGAGAACAAGCTGGCCAGCTGCTACCTGCGCCCGCTGGTGTGGATCGGCTCGGAAAAGCTGGGCGTCAGCCCCAAGGGCAACACCATCCACGCCATGATCGCGGCCTGGGCCTGGGGCGCCTACCTGGGCGAGGAAGGCATGCAGCGCGGCATCCGCGTCAAGACCTCCAGCTACACCCGCCACCACGTCAACATCACGATGACGCAGGCCAAGGCCGTCAGCAACTACAGCAACTCCATCCTGGCCAACACCGAGGCCACGGACGACGGCTACGACGAGGCGCTGCTGCTCGATTCCGCCGGCTTCGTCAGCGAAGGCGCGGGCGAGAACATCTTCGTGGTCAAGGACGGCACGATCTACACGCCCGACCTGTCCGCCGGCGCGCTGAACGGCATCACGCGCAACACCGTGCTGCACATCGCCAAGGATCTGGGCATCGACGTAGTGCAAAAGCGCATCACGCGCGACGAGGTCTACATCGCCGACGAGGCCTTCTTCACCGGCACCGCGGCCGAGGTCACGCCGATCCGCGAGCTCGACCGCGTGCAGATCGGCATCGGCGCGCGCGGCCCGGTGACCGAGAAGATCCAGAACGCGTTCTTCGACATCGTGAACGGCCGCAACCCCAAGTACGCCCACTGGCTGACCAAGGTCTGAACACCATGAGCACCACCGCCACCGTCGAGCTGCTGGCCAAGGATCTGAACGACCAGGGCGGCGTGTTCTGCCCCACGCCCAAGGCCGGCATGCAGCTGTGGAACACGCACCCCCGGGTCTACCTGGACGTCGCCAAGACCGGCGAGGCCAGGTGCCCGTACTGCGGCACGACCTACAGGCTCAAGGCCGGCGAGCACTTCGGCGCCGCGCACTGAGCCGCGGCGAACGCATTCCTCACGCCCACGCGAGGCCCCCGATGAGCGTCCACTCGCATCGCCATTGCCGGGGCCGGGGCGCGCCAAGCCCCCGGCGGGTGGTGCAGTCGCCCTGGCACCCCTCCGGGCGGCGGCCTGCGCCTGGGGCCCGGCGCACCCCGCTGTGGGCGCGATCGGTGCGTTCGCAACTTTCAACGCCTTCCCGCTGATGCAGTCCCTGGTCATCGCGCCGCAGTGGATCGGCGACGCGGTGATGACCGAGCCGCTGCTGCGGCGGCTGCAGGCGCGCGGCGAGCGGCTGACCGTCGGCGCGCTGCCCTGGGTGGCGCCGGTCTACCGCGCGATGCCGCAGGTCGCCGAGGTCATCGACTTCCCGTTCCAGCACGGCGGCCTGCAGTTCAGGGCGCGCCGGCAGCTGGCGCGCACGCTGCGCGGCCGTTTCGACTGCGCCTACGTGCTGCCGAACTCGGCCAAGAGCGCGCTGCTGCCGTTCCTGGCCGGCATCCCGCGCCGCGTCGGCTACCAGGGCGAGGCGCGCGTGGTCCTGCTGACGCACCGGCTGCGCAATCCGCCCAAGGGGCAGCGGCCGCCGATGGTGGCGTTCTATTCGGCGCTGTCGGGCGACACCGACGTCGCGCACGACCGGCCGCAATTGCAGCTGCCCGCCGCGCAGGCCGACGCCGTGCTGCAGGCCCGGGGGCTGGCGCGTGGCGGCTACCACGTGTTCGCGCCGGGCGCCGAGTTCGGCCCGTCCAAGCGCTGGCCGCCGGAGCACTACGCCGCGCTGGCCGCCGAGCTGGCGCTGCCGGTGCTGCTGCTGGGCTCGGGCAAGGAGCAGGCGCTGTGCGCGCAGATCGCCGACGCCGCCAACGCCCGGGTGCCCGGCCGCTGCGTCAACCTGGCCGGCGGCACGGCGCTGGCCGATGCGTTCGCGCTGATCGCCGGCGCGCGCAGCGTGGTGTCCAACGACTCGGGCCTGATGCACGTGGCCGCCGCCTTCGGCGTCCCGCAGGTCGCCGTCTACGGCTCGACCAGCCCCGAGCACACGCCGCCGCTGAACGACCGCGCCGCCGTGCTGTGGCTCAAGCGCGATCCCGGCTACCAGCCGCCGCTGGACTGCGCGCCCTGTTTCGAGCGCGAATGCCCGCTCGGCCACACGCGCTGCATGGCCGACCTCGCGCCGGCGCGCGTGCTGGCCGCGCTGGCCTGACCCCCCAGTAGGAGACTCGCCATGGCCTTTCCCGGAACCGAACTGCCGATCGTCCAGGCGCCGATGGCCGGTTCGCAGCGCCACCGGCTGGCGGCCGCGGTCTGCGCGGCCGGCGGCCTGGGCTCGCTGCCCGGCGCGATGTTCGACGCGGCCGGGCTGCGCGCCGAACTGCAGGCGCTGGCCGCCCAGGTGCGCGGCGCGCCGTACAACGTCAATTTCTTCGCGCACCAGCCGCCGGCGGCCGACGCGGCGGCCGAGGCGCGCTGGCGCGCGCGGCTGGCGCCGTACTTCGCCGAGCACGGCATCGACCCGGCCACGGTGCCGGCCGGCGCCGGCCGCCAGCCGTTCAGCGCGGCGATCGCCGAGGTGCTGGAGGAATTCCGCCCGGCCGTCGTCAGCTTCCACTTCGGCCTGCCGGCGCCCGGGCTGCTGGCGCGCGTGAAGGCGCTGGGCGCGCAGGTCTGGTCGTCGGCGACCACGGTGGCCGAAGGCGTGTGGCTGCAGCGCCACGGCGCCGAAGCGGTCATCGCCCAGGGCCTGGAGGCCGGCGGCCACCGCGGGCATTTCCTGTCCGACGATCTGGCGCTGCAGAGCGGCACGATGGCGCTGCTGCCGCAGCTCGTCGACGCGGTGTCGGTCCCGGTGGTCGCGGCCGGGGGCATCGCCGACGCGCGCGGCGTGCGCGCCGCGCTGGCGCTGGGCGCCGCGGCGGTGCAGGTCGGCACCGCCTACCTGTGCTGCGACGAGGCCGAGACCGGCGCGCTGCACCGCGCCGCGCTGCGCGACCCGGCGGCGCCCACCGTGCTGACGCGGCTGTTCACCGGCCGGCCGGCGCGCGGCATCGTGAACCGGCTGATCCGCGAGGTCGGCGCGATGAGCGAGGACGCGCCCGCCTTTCCGACCGCCACGGCCGCGCTGGCGCCGCTGCGCGCCAGGGCCGAGGCGCAGGGCCTGGCGGATTTCACGCCGCTGTGGTCGGGCCAGAACCGCAGCGGCTGCGGCGAGCCCAGCGCGGCGCGGCTGACGCGCGCGCTGGCCGGAGCCTAGGCATGGAAGACCCGAACCAGACGCTGATCCCGTCGGCCTTCATGGCCTTGTACAGCGCCCACGGCCGGCCCACGGCCCCGCGCGCGCACGTCGAGGCGCGCCACGACCTGTGCGAGGACATGGCGGTGCAGATGACCACGCTGTGCGCTGCCCTGGAGCACAGGCACGACCTGTCCAGGCAGGAGGTGCTGCGCCGCTGCTGGACGGGCCTGCTGCAGCCGGGCAGCGGCGTGGAGCCGCCGGAGGCGAACTGGGTGGTGGCCCGCACGGCCGAGCTGCTGGAATGGCCGCAGCCGGCATTCCTGGCCGCGGAGGGCGCGGGGCCGGGCCGGCGCGGCTGACCCCGCCGCCCGTCAGGGCTCCCACCCGTAGCGCAGCACGTGGAAGTAGATGGGGGCGGCGAAGATCACCGAATCCAGGCGGTCCAGCATGCCGCCATGGCCTTCGATCATGGTGCCCCAGTCCTTCACGCCGCGGTCGCGCTTGATCGCCGACATCACGAGCCCGCCCAGGAAGCCCATGATGCAGATCAGCAGCGCCATCAGCCCGGCCTGCCAGAACGTGAACGGCGTGGCCCAGGCCAGCAGCGCGCCCAGCAGCGTGGCACTGGCCACGCCGCCGACCAGGCCCTCCCAGGTCTTGGACGGCGACAGCGCGGGCGCGATCGTGTGCCGGCCGAACAGCTTGCCCCAGACGTACTGCAGCACGTCGCTGCCCTGCACCACGATGACCAGGAACGCGATCAGGAGCAGGTTGCGGTCCTCGAAGCCCGGGATCCGCAACGTCAGCAGCGCCGGCACGTGGCTGATGCAGAACACGCAGACCATCAGCCCCCATTGCACCTTGGCCGTGCGCTCCAGGAAGCGCAGGGTGTCGCCGCCCAGCGCCGACAGGATGGGCAGCACCAGGAAGGCATAGACCGGGATGAAGATCGAGTACAGGCCGTACCACTCGATCCAGACCAGGAAATACTGCAGCGGCAGCGCCAGGTAGAAGGCCGCCGCGATCGCCAGGTGGTCGCCGCGCCGCGTGTAGGCCAGGCTCATGAACTCGCGCAGGCCGTAGAACGAGACCAGGTAGAACAGCACGATCACGCCGCCCTTGCCGAAGGCGAAGGCCAGGCCGATCACCGCGACCATCGCCCACCAGGCGTTGACGCGCGCGTTGAGGTTGTCGATGACGGCGTGCGGCCGGCCGCCGATGCGCCATTTCAGCAGCGCGCCGATGGCCGAGGCGAGTACCAGCACGCCGGCGATGCCGCCGAACAGCTGCAGCGTGGCCTGGGTCTGCGCGGTCACGATGGCTGCTCCGGGCTGGGCGCGCGCGGCTCGTCCTGGCGGTCGTGTTCGGGCCGCAGGTCCAGCATGGCCTGGCGCGCCCGCGCCAGGAAGCCGGCCTTGTCCTCGCCCTCCTGCAGCGCCAGCGGCGCGCCGTAGCGCACCGAGCAGGCCAGCGGGATCGGCACCAGCGCGCCCTTGGGCAGCACGCGCCGGAGGTTCTCGATCCACACCGGCACCAGGCGCACCTGCGGGCAGGCGCGCGCCAGGTGGAACAGCCCGCTCCTGAGCGGCAGCAGCGTGGCGTCGCCGGTGTTGCGCGTGCCTTCGGGAAACATGATCAGCGAGTCCCCGGCCTCCAGCGCCCGGGCCATCTGCGCGACCGGATCGGGGCCGCCGGCGCTGCCGTCGCGCCGGATCATCAAGGCGTTGAACACGTGCCCGCCGATGAAGCGGCGCAATCCCGAGGCCAGCCAGTAGTCGGCGCCGGCCACCGGGCGGGTGCGGGTGCGCAGGTCGGGCGGCAGCGTCGCCCACAGCAGCACGAAGTCGCCGTGGCTGGTGTGGTTGGCGAAGTAGAGGGTCTGGCAGGCATCGGGCGCGCTGCCGATCCAGACGGCGCGCACGCCCGTCAGCAGGCTGGCCGCGCCGACGATCAGGCGGCCCGCCAGCGCGGCGAGCAGCCGCGGCAGCAGGCCGCGCGGCGGCGCGGCGTCGGGGGGCAGGTCATCGTTCATGGGCAGGGGGCGGCAGCGCCTGGCGTGCCGCGGGGAAGGTGGCCGAAACAAGCCGGCATGGGGGCGCGCCGGCGTGTCATGCGCCGTGCAGCGCCGCCAGCGCGATCAGGAACACGGTGGTCTGGCCGGCCACCAGCAGCGCGTGCCGCCGCATCCAGCGGCGGGCGCCGTGCAGGCGTTCGTCCAGGCCGCGCGGCGCGCCGGGCGTGGCGGCACGCAGGCCCAGTTGCGCCAGCGCGGCGTCCAGCGTTGCCAGCGAGGCCACGTCGCCGCGCGCCAGCCCGTCGAACAGTCGCTCGTCCAGGCGCAGCCGGACGGCCAGGTAGCGTTCCGGCAGGCCCAGCAGCAGCGTGGCGCCGCAACCCAGCCAGGCCGCCGTGCCGAGGTCCCGCAGGGCCAGCGCCAGGGCGGCGGCGGTGCTCAGCGCCAGGCTCCACTGGCCCAGCAGCGCGCCGGCGCGCAGCAGCGCGGCCAGCGCGGCACAGGTGGCTCGGTCCTGCCCGGTCATCGCGGCCCGGGCTCCCCGGCGTGCGCCGCGAGTGCCGCCAGCGCGCGCCGCCAGCCGGCGTGCAGCACGATCTGCGGCCGCGCCTGGCGCAGCATCGCCTCGGCCTGCGGCGCACTGCGGCCCTGCAGCACCAGCCAGCCCGCCAGCGTGGCGGCGCTGCGCGAGAAGCCGAGGGCGCAGCACACCCACACGGCTTCGCCCGGCGCGCTGGCGCGGCGCTGCGCCTCGACGAGGGTGGCGGCGCGGCGCAGCCGGCCGTGCGGCGGCACCACCAGGTCCAGCAGCGGCAGGCAGCGCGCGCGGCCGGCCCGCGCCGCGGCGGCAGGCAGCTGCAGTTCGGCGCACAGGCTCACCAGGCGCGGGCGGCCGGCCGCTTGCCATTCGGCGGCGGTGGGCCGCCGGCCCAGGCGCAGGCCCGGCGCCACCTCCACGCTGGCCGGCAGGCGGCGCGTCCAGAGCCAGGCGTTGGCGGCCGCGGCCAGCCGGTAGGGCGCGAACAGCCAGCGCGCGGCCCAGGCCATGCGGCCGTGCCGGTCCATCGCGAAGCCGCGCGCGCCCAGGCCCAGGTAGTTCAGCGCCACCAGCGCGAGCGCCGTGGCGGGCCAGGCGAGCCACAGCCCGGCGCCGTGCAGCCACAGGGCCGCGCCCAGGCACAGCCCGGCGGCGCCGGCATAGAGCGCCGCCAGCCGGAGCCGCCAGGCGTCGCGCGCCAGGCGCCAGGCGCGCGGCAGCGCCA
The DNA here is from genome assembly GCF_047601025.1 of Pseudorhodoferax sp. Lineage (NCBI taxonomy): Bacteria > Pseudomonadati > Pseudomonadota > Betaproteobacteria > Burkholderiales > Comamonadaceae > Pseudorhodoferax > Pseudorhodoferax sp. The sequence goes on along the minus strand of NZ_JASGJZ010000001.1, from coordinate 1,452,988 downwards.
CCACGCGTTCCAGCGGCCACAGCCACACGCACACCAGGCCGAGCAGCGCGCCGGTCGGGATGTCGATGAAGTGGTGCTGGTAGGTCGTCAGCACCGAGGCGCAGATGGCGAACACCCACAGCAGGGCCAGCCCCTGGCCCCAGGTCGGCGTGATCAGGCGGCGGTACCAGTCCCACAGGATCACCGCCAGCGCGATGTGCAGCGAGGGTGCCTGGTTGAACGGCTGGTCGAAGCCGCGCAGGGCCTCGAACAGGAAGGCCGGCGCGCCCTGCACGGCGGGCTGGCCCAGGCTGAAGTGCAGCGGCCACAGCACGAAGCAGGTGACCGCCAGCAGCTGCGCCGTGAGTAGGCGCGCGGCGTGCCGGTCCACGGCGTGCCGGCTGCGGCCCAGGAACAGTGACAGCGCGTAGAAGACGTTGATCGACCAGTAGGGAAAGATGGTCCAGGCCCAGAACGGCAGGCCGCGCTCCCAGTCGAACACCACGCTCGGCACCTGCGCGCGCGTGCTGGCCCACCAGTTGGCCAGGCCGTAGCTCAGGTAGAACAGCGGACCCAGCAGCGCTAGCCAGGCGGCGGCGCGTTTCCAGGGGCGCGGCCGGGCGGGCCGCGCGCCATCGCCGCGTGCGGCAGCCGGCAGCGGGGGGGTGTTAGCGGCCATGGACGGTGTCGGGCACGCAGCCTTCGCGGGCCTCGTCGTGGGCCGGGCGGTCCGGCGCGGCCAGCAAGGCGCCCAGTCGCTCGCGCTCCGACGGGCTGAGCAGCTCTTCCCGGGCCCCGTTGGCCAGCAGGATGCCCGCCATCGCCTTGTTCTCCAGGTGCACGGCATGCTGCAGCGGCGTCCGCGTGTCCGGCCACATGGGGATGTCGACGCGTGCGCCGTGCGCCACGAGCATCTGCAGGAAGGGGCCGGCCCGCGCAGGGTCGCGGACGTCGAGCATGTAGCGGGACAGCGCGAGCACCGGCGGAGTTCCCGGGGAGGGGCTGGCGATCTCGACGATGCTCGGCGTCCTGGCGGGCTGCACGGGCATGCCGTGCACGTCGATGAGCCAGCGCCCCACGCGCAGCGCGGCCCCGCTGGCGGCCGCGACCAGCAGCGTGTCGTTGTCGGTGTCCAGCATCCGGCCCCGTATGCCGATCGGCACCCCCCGCGCCAGCAGCTCCTGGAGGCGCTCGAGCCGGTCCAGCTCGGCCGCCGTCCACAGCGCTTTGCGCCGGGCCGTTTCGTCGCTCACGGGAAAGAGCAGCTGGAGCATCGCCGCATCGTCGCGCGCCACCGCGACTTCCAGCGCCGACAGCAAGGGCAGATAGCGCCCTTCGCACGTGTGCATGCTCAGCTGGGGCGCGCCATGGCCGGCAGCGGCGGTCAGGCCCTGCGCGACCAGGAAGGCGGCAGCGCGTCGCGCCCGGGCGTCCGCGGCTTTCAGGAGTCCGTCGGACCCGCAGTGGTCGCCGCAGTCCGCCCACGCCGTGCGCAGTGCGTCCACGTCGTCGCGCGCGATCGCCGCGTGCACGGCGGCCTGCCGCTCCCAGCGTCGTGCTTCGACGTGGGATTCCCAGGCCGCCGGCGCCAGCCACACCACCGTGCCCAGGACGACCAAAGCCTGGCAGACCACCAGGCCCTTGAACCACGTGGCCGCGCCGTAGAAATACCAATAGCCGGCGTGCAGCAGCAGGGACACGGCATTGCCCGCCAAGGCGACCAGCAGTGCAACGGCATAGCCCAGGCCATCGAACCAGCCGGACGAATCGGAGGCCAGCTCGGCCCCGATGCACCACGCGCAGGCGAACAGCCACAGGCCGCCCACGCAGCCACTGGTGACCGCCCACGCGTCTTTGCCGCTCTGCGGCGTCTGCCGGCCGCGCAGCGCACCGGCTGTCATGCCGTCGTCCGCATCGCCAGCGAGACCGTGAAGATGCCCCAGCGGTCCACGCGCTGCGCGATCTTGCGAAAGCCCGCTTCTTCGACGAGCTGGTCCATCTCGGCCTGCGTGCGCCGGCGCATCACCCAGGCCTGGCCCTGGCGGTGGCTGGTCAGCGCGCGGGCGATCATCTCCAGCTGCGGGTGCCAGGGCTGGCCGGTGTAGACCAGGTAGCCGCCGTCCTCCACCGCGTCGCCCACGCCCGCCAGCGAGCGGCGCACCATCTCGTTGTCGGGGAACAGCTCGTACAGGCCCGAGACCACCGCCAGCGTGGGGCGCGGCATGGTGGCGGCCAGGCTGGCGCGGTCGAAGGCGTCGGCCTGCACGAACTGCGCGCGGTCCTGCAGCTCGCGCTCGGCGATCAGCCGGCGGCCGTCGCGCACGTTGATCTCGCTGTAGTCGCGCAGCAGGATGGAATGCACCTTCACCGGGCTCGCGGCCACCGCGTCCAGCACGTAGCGGCCGTGGCCGGCGGCGATGTCCATCAGCCGCACCTCGCGGTGCGCGGCGGCCAGGCGCTCCATCGCGTCGCGCAGCAGTTCCTCCACGTGCAGCTTGCGTTGGCGGATGCCGCGCCAGCCGATGGAGTCGAGGTAGGTGCGGTCGATGGCCTGGCCGACCAGCGGCGCGCCGGCGGCCTCGTTGCGGTAGACGTAGTCCAGCGTGCTGCCCGAATCGAAGCCGGTGGCATGCCCCAGCGCGATGCCGCGCGAGAGCCTGCCGCCCAGGCGCAGGCCGGCACGCGTCGCGGCCCAGTACAGCCCGCGCGGCGACAGCGGATGCAGCGGCGCGGCCAGCGCGCGCGACTCGTCGGCCGTCGCGCCCTGCCGGTCGGCGCCGCGCAGGTCCACCGGCGGCGCCGGCTGGTCGAAGCCCTGCAGGACGAAGCGGCGCACCGCGGCCACGGCGCCGGCGCGGTCCTTCTCGCCCAGCGTGTCGTGGAAGAAGCCGGGCAGCTCGATCTTCTCCTTCACCGCGCTGCCCAGGCGTGCGAAGAAGCGGTGCTGCGGCGCGTGGTGCACCACCCAGTCGGCGCCCGAGATCAGCAGCTGCGTGGGCAGCACGATGGCGTTGGCGTCCTGCACCACGCGCTCGGCCGCCGCGTACAGGTCGAGCAGGATGTTGACCGCGATCGGCCGCGAGATCAGCGGGTCGCCGTCGTAGCTGGCGATGCGCGCGGGGTCGTGCGTGAGGAACTTCGCCTTCACGTAGCTGTTGACGAAGAACAGGCCGCGCAGCCGGTGCATGAGCGCCAACCCCGGCCGCGCGAACGGCACGTAGAGCTTGACCTTGAAGGCCGGCGAGGCCAGCGTGAGGCCGCGCACCTTCGGCGCGTAGTCGTGCGCCCAGGTGGCGATCAGCACCGCACCCACGCTCTGCGCCACCACGTGCAGGTCGGCCTCGGGCACGCCGTGGTGCTGCGCGATGTGCTCGACGAAGGTCTGCACGTCGCGCACCGAATGCGCGAAGCTGGGGCTGTGGCCGCGCGCGCCCGGCGAGCGGCCGTGGCCGCGCGCGTCCCAGGCGAAGAAGTCGAAGTCGGGCAGGTCCAGCTCGTCGACCAGGTGCGCCATGCGCGCGCCGTGCTCGTGGCCGCGGTGGAACAGCAGCACCGCGCCGCGCCGCGCGGCGCCGGTGGCCGGCCAGTGGCGGTAGAACAGCGCCACGCCGTCGTGCGTGTCGAAGTGCAGTTCCTGGGCGGTGCGGGGCGGGCTGGCGGTCATGGCAGGGTTGGCGGGGCGGCGGTGGCGCCGGCCTCGGCGAGGGCGCGGCGCACGCGGTTGACGGTGGTCCAGGCGACCAGCGCGGTCAGCAGCGGCATGAGCCAGGCGCTGGCCGCGGGCAGGGGGCCGCCCAGCGCCACGTACAGGCCCAGCACGCCGACGACGAAGGCGCGGTCGCTCTTGCCGAGCGGGCCGTCGTAGCGCCGGCTTGCGCCCACGCTGGGGCCGAGCGCGCCGGCGAATTCGCTGAGGCCGGCGGCGACGATGAACGCCCCGACCCAGAAGCCGCCGAGCGGCGCGACCAGCGCGAACGGCGCGTACAGCGCGGCGTCCGACAGCACGTCGGTCAATTCGTTGAGGAAGGCGCCCAGCCGGCTCTGCTGGCCGTGCTCGCGGGCCAGCATGCCGTCGATGGCGTTGAAGGCCATGCGCAGCAGCATCCACGCCGGCACCAGCGCGAAGGCCCGGCGGCCCGGCGCCGCGAAGAACAGCCAGGCGCCCAGGGCCACCGAGATGGCGCAGGCGGCCACGGTGACCTGGTTGGCGGTCGTGCCGGCGGCCGCCAGCCGGCCGACCATGGGCCGCAGCAGTGCCTGGAAGCGTGGTTTGAGTTGGTAGATGGACATCGCGCCGCCCCGCGGGCTCCTGGTCCCGGGCCCCCCGACCCGGCAGGGCGGCATTCTGCCTGCGGATGTGCGCCGCACGCGCGCCGCCTGGGGCGCATGTGTGACTTACGACCAGGGCAGCCGCGTCAGGCCGGCAGCGCGATCACGAAGCAGGCGCCGCCGCCGTCGCGGCCCTCGCAGCGCACCGAGCCGCCGTGCCGCTCGGCGATGGACTTCACCAGCGCCAGCCCCAGGCCCACGCCGCCGCTGCTCTCGCTGGCGCCGGGCAGGCGGTAGAACGGCTCGAAGATGCGCTCGCGCTGGGCCGGCGGGACGCCGGGCCCGCGGTCCGACACGCGCAGCACGGCCTGGCCGCCGGCGTGCGCCAGCTGCACCTCGACCGCGCCCTGGCCGCCGTGGCGGCGCGCGTTCTCCAGCAGGTTGCGCACGGCGCGGCGCAGCAGCTTGGGCACGCCGCGCACGATCACCGGCGCGGCCCCGCCGTCCTCGCCGGCGCCGGCTTCCAGGGCCACGTCCAGCCGCGCGCATTCCTCGGCCGCCAGGCCGGTCAGGTCGACCTCCTCGACGGTGCCCAGGTCGGCCTCGCGCGCGTCCAGCCGGCTGGCCAGCAGGATCTCGTCGACCAGTTGGTCCAGCTCGGCGATGTTGCGGCGGATCTCCTCGCGCAGCGCCGGCGTGGGCGCGTCCCCCATCAGCTCCAGCCCCATGCGGATGCGCGCCAGCGGCGAGCGCAGCTCGTGCGAGGCATTGGCCAGCAGCGACTTCTGCGCGCCGATCAGCTGCTCGATGCGCTCGGCCGCGGCGTTGAAGCGCTGCGCCAGGAAACCGACCTCGTCGTTGCCGGACATCGGTACCCGCGCCGACAGGTCGCCCGCGCCCCAGCGCTCCACGCCGCTCTGCAGCCGCTCCAGCCGGCGCGTGAGCCGGCGCGCCACCGGGTACATCACCAGCGCAGCGCCGATGCCCACCATGGCCAGCACCCACAGGAAGCCGTCCGGCGGCCGGCCCCAGGTCGAGCGCGGCGGGCGCGGCATGTGGATCACCAGGTCCTGCCCGTCGCGCATGTGGACCACGAACTCCGGCCCGCTCTTGAGCTGGGCGTAGCTGGCCAGCGTCTCCGGGTCCGGCGGCGCGTTCTCGCCCTCGCGGTGCAGCGGCACCCGGCCGTCCGGGCCGCGCATGCCGCGCCAGGCGCCCTGGCCGAGCACCTCGCCGGCCGTGTTCTGCACGATCACCGTGCGCGCCGGCGGGTCCGTCGTCATGCGCCAGACCCAGCCCAGCAGCAGCATCAGCACCGCCACGGTGGCCAGCACCGACAGCCAGATGCGCACGTACAGGCGCTGCAGCAGGCCCGGCAGCGGCCGGCGCGGCGCGGCGTCAGTCCTGCTGCTTGGCGAAGACATAGCCGGCGCCGCGCACCGTCACGATGCGCTTGGGGTTCTTGGGGTCGGTCTCGATGGCCGCGCGGATGCGGCCCATGTGCACGTCGATCGAGCGGTCGAAGGCCTCCAGCTCGCGGCCGCGCACGGCCTCCATGATCTGCTCGCGGCTCAGCACGCGGCCGGCGCGCTCGGCCAGCGTGACCAGCAGGTCGAACTGGTAGGCCGTCAGCTCGCACGGCCGGCCGGCCACGGTGACGCTGCGCGCGTCGCGGTCGATCTCCAGCGAGCCGAAGCGCAGCACCTGGCTGGCCTCGCGCACGCCTTCGCTGCGCCGGCGCAGCACGGCGCGGATGCGCGCCAGCAGCTCGCGCGGCTCGAACGGCTTGGGCAGGTAGTCGTCGGCGCCGAGCTCCAGGCCGATGATGCGGTCCAGCGGGTCGCCCTTGGCCGTCAGCATCAGCACCGGCACGCGCGCCATCTCGCCCTGGGCCGAGCGGATCCGGCGGCAGACCTCCAGGCCGTCCATGTCGGGCAGCATCAGGTCCAGGATCACCAGCTCGGGCAGGCCGACGGGCTGCTGCAGCCGCGCCAGCCCGTCGGCCGCATTGGCCGCGTGCTCGACCGCGAAGCCGGACTGGCCCAGGTAGGCGACCACCATCTGGGCCAGCCGGGTGTCATCCTCGATCATCAACAGGGGTGTGGTCATGGGTGTTCCGTGCGCGGGAAGACGTGCGGCCGCCATGGTGCGCGCATGCCGCGGACGGGCGTTGTCATCGCCGTAAAGATTCGTAAAGCGTGGTCAGCGCGGGCGGGGCCCGGCCTGGCGCGCCGCCAGCGCCACCAGCACCAGCACCGGTAGCCCCAGCAGCGCCGTGCCGGTGAAGAAGCTGGCGTAGCCGTAGGCGTCGACGAAGCGGCCCGAGAAGCCGGCGACGAACTTGGGCAGCAGCAGCATCAGCGAGCTGAACAGCGCGTACTGGGTGGCCGAGTACTGCACGTTGGTCAGGCTGGACAGGTAGGCGATGAAGGCCGCCGAGGCGATGCCGCCGGCCAGGTTGTCGGCCGAGACCACCAGCGTCAGGCCGACCAGGTCGTGGCCGCGCCCGGCCATCCAGGCGAACAGCAGGTTGCTGGCCGCGCTCAGCGCCGCGCCCAGCATCAGCACCCGCAACACTCCCAGCCGCATGGCCAGCGCGCCGCCGGCGAAGGCGCCGGCCAGCGTCATCGCCACGCCGTAGACCTTGCTGACGGTGGCGACCTCGGCCTCGCTGAAGCCCAGGTCCACGTAGAACGGGTTGGCCATGATGCCCATCACCACGTCGCTGATGCGGTAGACCGCGATCAGCGCCAGGATCAGCGCCGCGTCCCAGCCGTGGCGGCGGAAGAAGTCCGCGAACGGCTCGACCAGCGTCTGCCGCAGCCACTCGGCCGGGCTGCGCGCCGGCGCGAAGGCGCGCGGCGCCGGCTCGGCCGACAGCAGCACCGTCAGCACGCCGATCGCCATGGAGGCGGCCATCGCCAGGTAGGCCGCGGTCCAGGCCGCGTTCTCGTAGCCGGTGGCGCCGAGCCGCGCGGCGGCCACGATCCACAGCGCGCCGGCGCCGGCCCAGATCATCGCCAGCCGGTAGCCGGTCTGGTAGGCCGCGGCCAGCGCGCCCTGGCGCTCGGCCGCGGCCGACTCGATGCGGTAGGCGTCCAGCGCGATGTCCTGCGTCGCCGAGCCGAAGGCCACCAGCAGCGCGCACCAGACCAGCGGCGCGAGGCCACCGCGCGGATCGGCCAGCGCCATGCCCGCCAGGCCCGCCACCACCAGGCCCTGCGCCAGCAGCAGCCAGCTGCGCCGCCGGCCCAGCCGGCGCGTCAGCAGCGGCAGCGGCAGCCGGTCCACCAGCGGCGCCCAGACCCACTTGAAGCCGTAGGCCAGGCCGACCCAGCTCAGGTAGCCGATGGTGGTGCGGTCGATGCCGGCGCCGCGCAGCCGGAAGCTCAGCGTGCCCAGCACCAGCAGCAGCGGCAGCCCGGCCGAGAAGCCCAGCGCCAGCATGCGCAGCGTGGCCGGTTCGCGGTAGACCCGCAGCGTCTGCGACCAGGAAGGGCGGGCCTCGGGTGCCGGTCCGGCGGGAACTTCCAGGGGCTTTGCCGGGCGCGAGGTCATCCGGGAATAATACGTCGCGGCCCCTGTCGACCGGCCGCGCGAAGACCGCATGAAGCCCCTGAACATCCTGGCCGCGCTGGGCCTGTCCACGGCCCTGCTGGCCACGCCGGCGCTGGCCCAGCGCGACGGCATCGACGTCGGCGAGAACTCCGTGTTCACGCGCATGGTCTCGGCCGAGCAGATGGAGGCCATGGCCCAGCAGCAGTACCGCCAGGTGCTGAGCGATGCGGCCCAGCAGCGTGCGCTGGCGCCGGCCGACAACCCGCAGCTGCGGCGCCTGCGCGCGATCGCCGCCCGCATCGTCCCGCACGCGGTGCAGTGGAACCCGCGCGCCAGGAACTGGCGCTGGGAGGTCAACCTGATCGGCAGCAAGCAGATCAACGCCTGGTGCATGCCGGGCGGCAAGATCGCCTTCTACACCGGCATCCTGGACCAGCTGAAGCTGACCGACGACGAGGCCGCCGCCGTGATGGGCCACGAGATCGCGCACGCGCTGCGCGAGCATGCGCGCGAGCGCGCCGGCAAGAATGCCGCCACCAACCTGGGCGCCAACGTGCTGTCCGAGCTGTTCGGCCTCGGGGCGCTGGGCCGTACCGTGATGGGCGGCGGCGTGCAGCTGCTGTCGCTGAGCTATTCGCGCTCGGACGAGACCGAGGCCGACCTCGTCGGCCTGGAGCTGGCCGCGCGCGCCGGCTACGACCCGCGCGCCGCCGTCACGCTGTGGCAGAAGATGAACGCCGCCAACAGGGGCGCGCCGCCGCAGTGGTTCAGCACCCACCCGGCCGGCCAGACGCGCATCGCCGAGATCGAGCGCAATCTGCCCAAGGTCATGCCGCTGTACGAGCGGGCGCGCAGCGGCGGCTGAAGCACCGCGCCGCCGCCCCGCGGCGGTGGCGCTTCACGCCTGCGGCCGGCCGTTGCGCGCCGGCACCGCCAGCCCCAGTCGGCGCGCCAGCCGCACGAGGTTGGCCCGGTCCAGGCCGAGCGTGCGCGCCGCGGCGGCCCAGTTGCCGCCGTGGGCGGCCAGGGCTTCGCCGATGGCCTGGCGCTCGAAGGCGGCGACGCGCTCGCGCAGCGGCGGGGCCGGTGGGAGGGCGGGCGCGGACCGCGCGGCCGGCACCGGCGTCGCCGCCGCGGCGGCCGGCGCCAGGCCCAGGTCGTCCGCCGCCAGCGTCAGCACGCGCGGGCGCTGCGCATGGCGGGCGAGCGCCCGCAGCGCCGCGCGCGCCAGCACGTGCTCCAGTTCGCGCACGTTGCCGGGCCAGGCGTGGCCCAGCAGCGCCTGCTGGGCCTCGGCATCGAGGCGCAGGTTGCCCAGGCCGAGCGCGGCGCGCTGCTCCTCCAGGAAGGCGCCGGCCAGCAGCAGCACGTCGCGCCCGCGCTCGCGCAGCGGCGGTACGTGCAGCGGGTAGGCGACCAGGCGGTGGTACAGGTCGGCGCGGAAGCGCCCGGCGCGCACCTCGGCCGCCAGGTCGCGGTTGGTCGCCGCGATCAGCCGCACGTCCACGCGGTGCTCGCGGTCCGAGCCCAGGCGCTGCAGCTGGCCGTTCTGCAGCACGCGCAGCAGCTTGGCCTGTACCGCCAGCGGCAGTTCGCCGACCTCGTCGAGGAACAGCGTGCCGCCGTCGGCCAGCTCGAACTTGCCCTGGCGCTCGGCTACGGCGCCCGAGAAGGCGCCGCGCACGTGGCCGAACAGCTCGCTCTCGACCAGCGCGTCGGGCAGCGCCGCGCAGTTCAGGCTGACCAGCGGCCGGCCGGCGCGCGGCGAGGCCGCGTGCAGCGCCTGCGTCACCAGTTCCTTGCCGGTGCCGGTCTCGCCGCTGACGAGCACCGTCAGCGCGCTGGGGCCGACCAGCGCGATCTCGCGCAGCAGCGCGCGGTGCGCGGCGCTGCGGCCGGCCAGCCGGCGCGCGCGGCCCTGGCCGGCGGCGCGGCGGTATTGCTCGGCGCGGCGGTGCTCGTCCTCGGCGCGCAGCGCCAGGTCGTCCATGCGCTCGGCCGCGGCCACCGTGGCGGCGGCCAGGTCGGCCAGGCTCTGCAGCGCCGCCATGTCGACGGCGTCGAAGCGCGACAGCGCCAGCGCGTCCAGCGTCAGCAGGCCCCAGGGCCGCTCCTGCACCCGCAGCGCGCAGCCCATGCAGTCGTGCACCGGCAGGTGGCCGTGCACGTGCTCGACCAGGCCGTCGTAGGGGTCGGGCAGGCCGCAGTCGGGCGCGAAGCGCAGCGGGCCACCGGCGGCCAGCAGCGTCGCCAGGCGCGGGTGCCGGTCCACGCGGAAGCGCCGGCCCAGCGTGTCCGGCGCCAGGCCGTCCACGGCCAGCGGCACGAGTTCGTCGCCTTCCAGCCGCAGCAGCGCCGCGGCGTCGGCCGGCAGCAGCTGGCGCACCGCGTCCAGCAGCCGCCGGTAGCGTTCGGACGGCGGGATCTGGCGCGCCAGGTCGGCCACCAGCGGCAGCATCGCGGCGAGCAGGGCCTGGGGTGTCATGCGGACTCCGAAAAGGTCGATCCGACCTGGATGCGAAGCAGGTCATTCTGACCCATGGCGCGGCAATCGCTTGTCCTGCAACGGATTTCTCCCTGGCACGGACCCTGCCTCGTGGCCCGCTTCACCGTTCCACCCGAAAGAAGCATGCTGACCCCTGCGCAACGCGACATCGTCAAGAGCACCGTGCCCCTGCTGGAAACCGGCGGCGAGGCGCTGACCACCCACTTCTACGGCCTGCTGTTCCGCGACCACCCCGAGGTGCGCCCGCTGTTCAACCAGGCCCACCAGGCCAGCGGCGACCAGCCGCGCGCGCTGGCCCACGGGGTGCTGATGTACGCGCGGCACATCGACGAGCTGCAGGCGCTCGGCCCGCTGGTGCAGCAGATCGTGCAGAAGCACGCGGCGCTGCAGGTGCTGCCCGAGCACTACCCGCTGGTCGGCGACAGCCTGCTGCGCGCAATCCGCGAGGTGCTGGGGCCTGAGATCGCCACCGACGCCGTGATCGACGCCTGGGCCGCCGCCTACGGCATGCTGGCCGACCTGCTGATCGGCGCGGAGGCCGCGGTCTACGACCAGAAGGCCGCGGCGCCCGGCGGCTGGCGCGGCGCGCGGCCGTTCCGCGTGGCGCGCAAGCAGCGCGAGAGCGCCGAGATCACCTCGTTCTACCTGGAGCCGGTGGACCGCGGCCCGCTGCTGGACTTCGAGCCGGGGCAGTACCTGGGCCTGCGCCTGGTCGTGGACGGGCAGGAGATCCGCCGCAACTACTCGCTGTCGGCCGCGCCCAACGGCCACTACTACCGCATCAGCGTCAAGCGCGCCGAGGGCGGCGTGGCCTCCAACCACCTGCACGACGTGGTGCAGGTGGGCGACGTGCTCGAGGTGTTCCCGCCGGCCGGCGACTTCCGGCTGGCCGACAGCCACCGGCCGATCGCGCTGATCAGCGGCGGCGTCGGCATCACGCCCACGCTGGCGATGCTGGACGCGGTGCTGGCCTCGCCCGGCGACCGGCCGGTCTACTTCATCCACTGCGCGCGCAACGCCGAGGTGCACGCCTTCCGCGCGGACGTGGACGCGCTGGCCGCGCGGCATGCGCGGCTGCGGGTCTTCTACTGCTACGAGCAGCACGACGAGGACGAGGGCGACGGCGCGCCGCACGCCATCGGCCGCATCGACCGCGAGCGCCTGGCCGCCTGGCTGCCCGCCGACCGCGACCTGGACGCCTACTTCCTCGGCCCCAAGCCCTTCATGGCCCAGGTGCGGCGCGACCTGCGCGCGCTGGGCGTGCCGGACGCCCAGGCGCGCTACGAGTTCTTCGGGCCGGCCGCGGCGCTGGAGTGAGCGGCGGGGGCGGCCGGTGGATCCGGCGGGCGCGCGCCCGCCGCGCCGGCTAGCGGTACAGCGCCAGCACCCCGATGCGCCGGTCGATGTTGCCCCGCATGCGCTTGAACGCCGGGCTGCCCACCTCGCCGTAGCGGCGCTCGAACACGGCCTGCGGCAGGAACTCGGGCAGGTCGCGCAGCGGCGGCAGCAGGTCCTGCTCGGTCAGGCCCGCGGCCAGGCGCTGCTGCAGCCGGCCCTGGTCCGCCGCCACGGCCAGCGCGCCGAAGCGCGCGCCGGCGCGGTCGGCCGCGAGATCGGCGAAGGAAAAGCCGCCGCCGTCCTGGCCGGCGTCTTCCTGCGCCTTGTACGGGCCGACGGCGTCGGCCAGCGGCGTGCCGGCCACGGCGGCCAGCGCCGCCGAGACGGCGAAGTGCTGGGCCAGGTCGCTGCGGCCGGCCAGGTGCACGTTGCGCGGCAGCGGGGCCGGCGCATCGGCCAGCGCCGGCACGATCGCCGCCAGGCCCTTGCCGTTGACGTGGAAGGCCAGCGCCAGCAGCGCGGCGCGCTGCTCCGCGGCGCGCGCGGCGGCGTTGCCGGCGGCGCGGCGGCCGGCCAGCTCCAGCAGCGGCTGCAGCAGCGCGGGCAGCGGCTGTCCCGGCGCGGCCGCCTGTGCCGCCGCTGCTTGCAGGTGCTCCTGGTAGACGCGCAGGCGGGCGGTCTCCTCCGGGCCGGCCTGCGCGGCCTTCAGCGCGGCCGGCGCGCCGTCGTTCCAGGCGTAGGCGATGCGCAGCGCGTCGGGCGTGATCTGCACCTGGGCGATGGAATCCAGCGCCTCGGCGCCGGGCTGGCGCTGCAGCCAGCCCAGGCCGCGCGCCAGCAGCCAGTCGGCCACCGGCTGCGGCAGCGCCAGCCGGCCCAGGCGCATGTCCTGCACCTGCGGCAGGTCGCCGGCCTGCACCAGCTGCGCCTGCACGTTCAGCCAGGGGCCGAACGGGTTGCTGGGCAGCGGCAGGCTCAGCCGCAGCCGGGCGCGGCCGGGCTGCAGCTCGGCGCGCGCCTGGCCCTTGGCCGCGTGCGCGGCCAGGTGGGGCAGCAGCAGGTCCAGGTCCTCCTGCGTCAGCGTGATGGTGCGCAGCACGCCGGGCGGGGCGCGGCGCGGATCGCTGCGCGCGGCCAGCTGCCTGGCGCGGGCGGCCTCGGCGGGCGTGGCGGCGGCGCGCGCGACGGCCGGCGCCTCGTCGCTGCAGTACCAGGCCAGCGCCAGCAGGCCCGCCACGCCCAGCGGCAGGACGACGGCGGCCGCCAGCAGCAGCGCGGCGAGGCTCTTGGCAAGGAAACGCATCGCGGCATGCTACGGCATGGCCCTGGCACGGCTTTCGCATGACAATCCGCGGCCCCACCCGCTGCCGGAGAACCCGCTTGGACCTGCCCGCCCACCAGCTCATGATGACCGTGCTCATGACGCCGGACACCGCCAACTTCGCTGGCAACGTGCACGGCGGCACCATCCTCAAGCTGCTCGACCAGGTGGCCTACGCCTGCGCGGCGCGCTATTCGGGCTGCTACGTGGTCACGCTGTCGGTGGACGAGGTGATGTTCCGCGAGCCGATCAAGGTCGGCGAGCTGGTGACCTTCCTGGCCTCGGTCAACTACACCGGCCGCTCCTCGATGGAGATCGGCATCAAGGTCATCGCCGAGGACATCCGCACCCAGGCCTCGCGCCACGTGAACAGCTGCTTCTTCACGATGGTGGCGGTGGACGAGGAGCGCAAGCCGGTGCCCGTGGCGCCGCTGCGCCCGTTCTCGCCCGACGAGCGGCGCCGCCACGCCCAGGCGCAGGCGCGCAAGCAGCTGCGCCACGAGCTGGCCCAGCGCTCCGCGGAGATCCGCGCGCAGGCCGACAAGGTTTGAGTCGAACACGTCCCTTCACGCCCATGCTTGTCGATGCGAACCGCAAGCTCCTGCAACCGTTCGGGCTGCGAGAAAGGACGGTCCAACGCCTGCGCCCAGTGCCCACGCACGGGCTGCATGGACTGGCCCAAGGGACGGCGCTCGGGCGACCCGAGTCGGTCCGAGGCATCAAGAACAAGGCGTTGTGAACGGATCCCCCACACCCGCTCGAGGCCCCCGATGAGCGTCCGCGTGCATCGCCATCGCCGTGTCCGGGCCGGGGCACGCCTCCCGTTCGGGCGTTGCCGTGATTGCCTTGGCACCGGCCAGGGCCAGGGCGGCGCCCTGCGCCTGCGGCCCGTCGCCCTCCGTCGTGGGCGCGATCGATCCATCCACCGCTTCTGATCGGCGCGGCTGCTGCTGCGGTACGCTGCGGCCCCGTCACGACTTCCCTTCCGACCGCAGCCATGAACTCGTTCAGCCTCGAAGCCCCCGACACCCTGTTTGGCCTGCGCATTCCCATCGCCCAGGCCTTCGGCCTGCGCGGCGTGCGCATCGGCGACGACCAGGCCACCGTGCTGATGCCCGCCGATCCGCGCTACACCAACAGCCGCGGCGACGTGCACGGCGGCGCCTACGCGGTGCTGATGGACGCCGTGCTGTCCTGCGCCGCGCGTGCGCACGCCCCGAGCCGCTACGGCGTGATCACCGTGGACCTGGTGCTGCACTACGTGGCCGGCACGCGCGGCGACGTGATCGCCACCGCCCGCTGCGAGCGGCGCGGCAAGTCGCTGTGCTTCGTGCGCGGCGAGGCGCGCGACGCCGACGGCACGCTGCTGACGCTGGCCACCGGCACCTTCAAGCTGGTCGAGCGGGCGCCGGCGCCGTGACGACGCCCCCGCGTGCCGTGCCGCCGCCGGGCGGCCGCATCCGATGAACCCGCAGCAGGCCGCCGTCCTGCGCGGGCTGCTGCTGTCGCAGCAGGTCGCGGCGCTGGCCACGCTGCACCGCGGCGCGCCGGCCGTGTCCATGGTGCCGTACGCGCTGCTGCCGCAGGGCCGGGGCTTCGTGCTGCACGTGAGCGGCCTGGCCACGCACACGGCCGACATGCTGGCCGAGCCGGCCGTCGCGCTGCTGGTCGTGGCGCCGGAAGGCGCGGCCCCGTCCGCGCGCGAGCGCCCGCGCGCCAGCGTGCAGGGCCGCGCCACGCCGCTGGCGGCGGACGGCGCGGCGCATGCCGAGGCGCGCGCGTGCTACCTGGCCCGCTTTCCCGAGAGCGCGGAGACCTTCGGCTTCGCCGACTTCTCGCTGTTCCAGGTGGCGGTGCGCGCGGTGCGCTTCGTCGGCGGGTTGGGCGATGCGACGTCCATCCTGGCGCCGCGCTATGCCGAGGTGATGGCGTAGTAGCGGCGGCGGGGGCGCGCCGGGCGTGCCCGGGGCCCGGCGCGCCCTGGTGCGTTAATCAGTCGGCCGGGCGGTCCGGCCCGTGCGGCCGGCGCAGCTGCCCGGCCAGCCAGGTGGCTTGCGCGCGCGTGAGCTCGCCCGCGCCGCGGCCGAAGTAGTGCCGCGCGGCGGCCTCGGCGCCGCAGACGCCTGCGCCCCACGGCGCGTTGTCCAGGTACAGCCGCAGGATGCGGGCCTTGCCCAGCGTCTGCTCCATCTCCACCGCGTACAGCAGTTCGCGCAGCTTGCGCTCCAGGCGGCGCTCGCCGCCGGTCACCAGGCGCTTGGCCAGCTGCTGGCTCAGCGTGCTGGCGCCGCGGCGCACGCCGCCAGCCGAGCGGTTGGCCGCCAGCGCGGCCTGCAGCTCCTGCAGGTCGTAGCCGGGATGCTCGAAGAAGCGCTGGTCCTCGGCGGCCAGCACGGCGCGCGCGAGAACGTCGCCGCGCCGCAGCCGGCTGGGCGGGCCGCAGGCGGAGACGGCATCGGCCAGCAGCCCGGTGCCCAGGCCCTGGACGGTGAAGCCGTCCATCCGCGGCGCGATGCGCAGCCGGCCGGCCGGCAGGTCCCACGCCGCCTGCAGCGCGAGGCGGCCGCCGATGCGGGCCTGCGCCAGCTCGGGCAGGCGCGGGGCCAGCACGGCGTAGGCGTCGGCGATCGGCGTGCCGGGTAGCCGCAGGCGCAGCGCCAGGCCGTCCTGCCGCAGCCGGCCGCTGAACCAGGCCTGCAGCGCCGGGCCGCCTTCCGTGCCGGTGTCGGCGCGCAGCACGCCGTGCAGGTGCTCGCCGTCGCGGAACACCGCCAGCGCGAGGCGCGGCAGCTCCACCGGCGCGTCGCCCAGCGCCGGCAGCGCGACGCGGCAGGGCGCGCACGCCAGGTGCAGGCTGCGGTCGGCGCGCGACCACTGCCAGTGCACCGGGCCCCAGCGCGTGGCGAAGCGCCGCCCGTCCAGCCACGCCGCGAAGGCCGGTGCCGTGGCCAGGCGCAGCAGCGTGGGCACGCCGGCGCGGACCTGCCAGGGGCCGACCGGCAGCGTCGCCGCCCATTCCCCCGGCCGCGGCGCCAGCAGGTGCAGCAGCAGCGCCACCGCCGCCAGCAGGAGTGCGGCCAGGGCGAGCAGCGCGGGGACGGCGCGGCGCATCAGGGCACCGGCTGCGCGGTGGTCACGGCCAGCCAGGGGCCGGTGGACCGGCCGCGCTGGGCCGCCCAGTACCAGGCCGAGGTGTCGGTGAAGGCCTGGCCCCGGGCGTCGGTGATGCGCTCGCACACGCGCAGCGGCACGCTGCCGTCGCGCCGGGCCGTGAAGCAGCGCCAGTGGCGCTGCTGCGCGTCGCGCTCCAGGCCGGGGCCGGCGATGCGCCAGCCCAGCGCGCGGTAGCAGTCCGCGGCCGGGTGCAGCATGCGCGTGGGCGCGTCCACGTGGCGCAGCACCAGCGCTCGGCGGCCGTCGGTGGCGCGCAGCAGCGCGCCCGGGAACCGGCGCGCGAAGCGCTGCTCCACGGCCGTCGGCGCCAGCGGGCGCAGCGGCGCGCCGTCCCACTGCGCCGGCCATTCCCAGTCCGCCCGGGGTGCTGGCGCCGCCGCCGGCGCCAGCGCCAGCGCCAGCGCCTGCATGGCGGACCAGGCGGCGCTGGCGGCCAGCACCGCGCCGAAGGCCGTCTTGTGCAGCACGCGGTGCACGAAGCGGTTCGCGAACAAGGCCTCAAGCCGGCTGGGCATGGCGATCTCCGTTGAACGTTTGCGGCCGCTGCATGCGCCAGGCGATGGCGCCGCACACGGCCGCCAGCACCACCAGGCCCAGCGCCTCGTGGGCCCAGGCCGGCAGCGGCCGGCCGGCGCCCTCGGCCGCGACCAGCAGGCTGTTGCGCAGCACGTTGCCGGCCAGCACCGCCAGGCCGGCGAACGGCAGCCGCGCCAGCACCGCGCGGTCGGGCAGGCCCGACCACAGCGCCGCGGCGCAGGCCGTGGCATAGCCCAGCCAGGCCATCTGCACGCCCGAGCAGGGCGCATCGACGACGACGAGCCGCCCGTCCACCAGCAGCGTGCTGCCCTCGCGCCAGACCGTGAAGAACGGCGCCAGCAGCCAGCGCGAGGCCTCGGCCGTCAGCACCCGCAGCGGATAGCCGGCATAGAACTGCAGCGAGGACAGCAGCGGCAGCGCCAGCACCGCCAGCCCCAGCACCGGCGTGGCGGCGACGCGGCGCGGCAGGAAGGCCAGCAGCGCGCAGGCCAGCGCCAGCACGGCCAGCAGGCTGGCCGCCAGCGGCGGCAGGGCCGGGCGCGCCAGCGCGGCCGCCGGCGTCAGCAGCGTGGCCAGCGCCAGCCAGCCCAGCGCCGGCGACGGCCGCAGCGCGCGCCGGTGGTGCACGGCCAGCAGCGCCAGGGCGGCCACGGCCAGCAGGCCCAGCGGGTCGTCCGAGCCGTCGGCCAGCCGGCGCGCCATCCAGCTCCAGGCCGGCAGCAGGGCCACGGCCTGCAGCGCCAGCCAGGCGCCGGCGGGCAGCCGGTCGACGGCGATGCCCCAGCGCACGAAGCGCGGGCTGCGGACCAGCGCGTGGGCGTTCATGCCGTGAACCTCCCGGCCCGGGTGCGGCGCGCGCGCCGGTGCAGCAGGGCCAGCACCGACAGCGCGACCAGCGCCGCGCCCAGCGTCCCGGGCTCGGGCGTGCTGGGCACGGCCACGCCGGACACCACGGCGGCGGATTCGCCCAGCGCCAGCGGGCCGACGCCCTGCGGCAGCGGCTGCGGCTGCTGCACATGCGGGGTGCCGGCCGGATCGGGGTTGCGCACCACCTGGTCCACGGCGACGAAGCTGGTGTACGGCGTCAGCAGCGCGTGGGCCAGGCCCAGCCGCGTGATCTCGGCGCGCAGCGCGTCGCCGCCGTCCAGCGCCTCCTGGTCCGTCAGCTGCGCGATGCGCTGGCGCGCCCACAGCGCCGGCAGCGCGGCGCCCTGGCCGGGCCCGGCCGCCGGCGGCACCGGCACGGCCTGCCGCCAGGGGCCGTCGGCGCCCTGGCCTTCGACGACCAGCCGCCCCTGCGCCGGGCCGCGCCACTTGCCGAACACCACGACCGGCCGCTCGCCCAGCACGTCGGGCTGCACGGCCGGCTCCAGGTCGTACACGTCCAGGCCCTCGAAGCGCAGCCGCACGCCGGTCAGCACCGGCGCCTCGACCATGCGCCACAGGCGCACCGCCTGCTCGGGCGCCTGCACCGGGTCGGTGATGACGAAGGGCTCGCCGCCGCCGGCGCGCGCCAGGCCCTCGATCAGCGCACGGTTGACCGAGGAGCCGATGCCGAACGCGAACAGGTTGGCCTGGTCCAGGTGCCGGCGCACCAGCGCGAAGGCTTCCTGCTCGACCGTCACGTAGCCGTCGGTCACCAGGACGACGGTGCGCGACACGTCCGGCGCCTTGGGGCTGGCGTAGACGCGGCGCAGCGCCGGCAGCAGCTCGGTGCCGCCGCCGCCCTGGGCCGCGGCCAGCATGGCCAGCGCGCGCCCGATGTTCGCGGGCGTGGCCGGCACCGACGCCGGCGCCAGCATGCGGCTGCTGCCGGAGAACAGCAGCAGGTTGAAGCGGTCCGTCGGCCGCAGGCCGCCGGCCAGCCGCTGCAGCATGGCCTTGGCCGTGTCCAGCGGAAAGCCGTGCATGGAGCCGGAGACGTCGACCACGAACACGATCTCGCGTGGCACCACCTGCGTGGCCGCCACGGCCTGCGGCGGCTGCACCAGCGCGAGGAAGAAGTTCTCCGCATCCGGCCCCTGGCCCGGCGCCAGCATCAGGCCGGCGGCGAGCTGGTCGCCGGCCAGGCGGTAGTCGAGCACGAAGTCGCGGTCGTTGGCCGGGCCGCTGTCCACGGCCAGCCGGACGCGCGCATGGGTCGGCCGGTCCTGCGCCTGGTCCACCGCGATCGCATGCGTGCGCGAGCGGATGTCGTGCAGCGGCAGCGGCGCGTCCAGCCGGGCCTGCAGCGTGAAGCGGCTGGCCGGCGGCGCGCCGGCGGGCAGCGTGGGCTGCGCGGCCCAGGGCGCGCCGTCGCCGGCCGGCACGGCGGCGCTGGCGTAGCGCGGGCCGACGACGGTCGGGAACACGAACTGGTAGCGCCCGTCCTGCGGCAGCAGCAGCTCGGTGTAGCGCAGCTCCACCTGCACCGCGTCGCCGGGCAGGATGTTGGCGACGCGCATCTGGAACACGTTGGGCCGGTGCTGCTCCAGCAGCGCGGCGGTCCTGCCCTCGCGCCTGGCCGTGTCGTACTCGATGCGGGCCTGCTGCTTCTCGCGGATTTGCGCCGTGACCAGCCGGTCCGCGATGCGCACCTGCAGGCCGCCCACGGCCGCGCGTGTGGAGCCTGGGAACACGTAATCGGCCTCGATCGCGGCCGTGCCGCGGTTGCGGTAATGCTGGACCACGCGCACCTCGGCGATCACGCCGGAGACCTGCACCTCGACCGCGGTGCTCTCGAGCGGCAGCGTGTCCACGCCGGGCATGCCGCCGCGCACGAAGAAATAGGGGCTCTCGGTCTGCTGGCGCGGGCCTTCGGCGCGCGTCTGCGCCTGCAGGGGCAGGTGGAGCAGGGCCGCGTACGCGGCCAGTGCCGCGCTGGCGAGCCAGCGCCACAGCGCGCTTTGGGGAAGCAGGAGCAAGGTGTTCATGGGTGTCCGCCGCTGGGTTGCCGTGCGAAGCTGCACGCCGCGGACTGTGGGCGGCGCGTGAGAAGGCCGTTCGAAGCCTTGCCGCGTCTGTGAAGCCTGTGTGAAGTGCCGGTGACGCCGGCCTGCTTCTAGCCTGCTTCTACACTGCGGGGCCGTTGCCGCCAGCCGACGCTCGCCATGATGACTTCTGCGCTTGTTCCGACCCGCCGCACCAGCCTGAAGGCCGCCGCCGCGCTGGCGCTGCAGGGCGCCTGGCCCGGGCCGTCGCTGGCCCAGGCGGCGCCGACGCCGCGTTCCGAAGGGCCGCTGGGGCCGCTGCTGGCCCGGCGCCTGCAGCACCAGGGCGTCGCGCTGGCCGCGATGCGCATCCGCCAAGGCCAGGCCGAGCATGGCAGCGCGGCCGTGCGCGGCCCGCTGCCGGACGCGCTCGACCTGTTCGCGCTGGGCTCGATCACGAAGACCTTCACGGCGCTGCTGCTGGCCGATGCCGTGGTGCGCGGCGAGATCCGGCTCGACGACGCGGTCGAGGACGTGCTGCCCGACGGCCTGCGGCTGCGCGACAGCCGGGACCAGCCATTGCGCTGGCGTGACCTGGCCACGCACCGCAGCGGCCTGCCGCGCCTGCCCGGCAACCTGCTGACGGCCGGCGCCGCAGACCCGTATGCCGGCTACGGCTGGCGCGAGATGGCGCTGTTCCTGCGCGGCTGGCGCGGCAGCCGGCCGCGCGACACGCAGTACGCCTATTCCAACCTGGGCTATGGCCTGCTGGGCCAGGCGCTGGCCCTGCGCGCCGGCGCCGGCGACTACCCCGCCTTGCTCGCGCGCCGTGTGCTGCAGCCGTTGGGGCTGGCGGCCGACATCGGCTTCGCGGCGCCGGCCGGCCGCCGCACGGTGCAGGGCCACGACGCCGACGGCCGGCCCGCCGGCCCCTGGCACTTCGAGCCGGCCATGGCCGGGGCCGGCGCGCTGCTGGGCTGCACGCGCGGCCTGCAGCGCTATGCGCAGGCCGCGCTGGGCGCGTTCGAGCACCCGCTGCAGCCGGCCTTCACGCTGTGCCTGCAGCGCCATGGCGACGGCCCGGGACCGATCAACCCGGTCGGGCTGGCCTGGCTGCTGGCGCCGCTGGACGGGCGCACGCTGTTCAACCACGAGGGTGCCACGGCCGGTTTCGCCGCCTCGCTGTGGCTGGACCCGGTGCGCCGCACGGCCGCGGCCGTGCTGTCCGGCGCGGCCACCGAGGTCGGCGACCTGGCGCTGCACCTGGCGGCGCCCGAGGTGCCGCCCAAGGACTTCGCCGCCACGCGGCAAGCGGCCATGGAACTGCCCGCCGACGCCGTGGCGCCGCTGACGGGCGTGTACGCGTTCACGCCGCAGTTCAAGCTGCAGCTGCGCGCCGAGGGCGCGCGCCTGTTCGCGCAGGCCACCGGGCAGGGCGAGTTCGAGCTGTTCGCCCAGGGGCCGCGGCGCTTCTTCGCGCGCGTGACGCCGCTGGAGGTAGCGTTCGAAGGCGAGCAGGGCGTGCCGCCGGCGCTGCTGCTGTTCCAGGGCGGCCAGCAGATGCGGGCCGTGCGCGAGTAGCGGTTGCCGCACCCGCGCCCGTGCCCCGCCGGCACCGCCCTACCGCATCAGCGGCAGCACCAGCGTGGCCAGCGCGCCGCCGCCGGCCGCGTTCTCCAGCCGCGCCTGCCCGCCGTGCTGCTGCGCGATCTCGCGCACGAAGGCCAGGCCCAGGCCGGTGCTCTTCTTGCCGCTGGCGGGCCGCGCCAGCGAATAGAACTTCTCGAACACGCGGTGGCGCGCGTAGTCCGGGATGCCGGGGCCGTGGTCGCGCACGGTGATGCGGGCCTGGCGGCCGTCGGCGTCGAGCGCCAGCGCCACCGCCGTGCCGGCCGGCGCGAAGTCCAGCGCGTTGGCCAGCAGGTTGCTGACGGCGCGGCGCAGCAGGAACGGGTCGCCCCAGGCCGTGGGCCGCGCTGCGAGCGCCAGTTCGATGCGCAGCCCGCGCGCCGCCGCGGCCGCCTGGTGGCCGGCGGCCAGCTCCTCCAGCAGCGGCGCCAGCGGCACGGCCCGGGCGTGCGCCAGCACGCGGCGGCTCTCCAGCGCGGTCAGTTCCATCATGCGGTCGACGATCTCCTGGATGCGCTGCGTCTCGCGCGCGATGTGGGCCAGGAAGCGCTCGCGCTCCGGCGCCGGCATGGCCGCGTCCTCCAGCAGCTCGGCCGCGCCGCGGATCGCCGACAGCGGGCTCTTGATCTCGTGCGTCAGCGTGGCCACGTGGTCGGCCACGGTGTTGCGGCCGGTCAGCGCGTCGCGCGTCTCGTGCACGCCGGCGCGCAGCAGCGCCGCGGCATGGCGCAGCATCGGGCCGGGCCGCAGCCGCGGCTGGCCGCGCGCCCAGGCCAGGTAGTCGCGCACCAGGCCGAACGGGCGCACCAGCCAGGCCGAGACGATCAGCGACAGCACCAGCAGCGCCGCGGCCGAGCCCACGCCGACCCAGATGGTGCGCCAGCGCGCGTCCTGCACGAAGCGGCCGAAGCTCTGCAGCGGCTTGCCGACGCTGACCACGCCGATGGTCACGCGGTCGCGGCTCCGGATCGGCGCGGCCACGTACATGACCGAGCTGGCCGGGTCGTTGGCCGCGTCGCGCGAGGTGCGCGCGCCGTACAGGCCGTCCAGCGTGTAGCGCACGTCGCGCCAGCCGATGAAGTCCTCGCCCAGGTGGCGGTTGGTGCCCTGCCGGTCGGCGTCGAACAGCACGCGGCCCTCGGCGTCGGTCACGTAGACGCGCAGTTCCACGCGCGTCTTGCGCAGGCCGTAGATCTGCGCGTCGAACTGGCGCGCGTAGAGCGACTGCACCAGCGGCGCCAGCCGCGCGGCGTCGATGCGCTCGCCCTGCACGTCCTGCTCGATCAGGCTGGCCAGCAGGTTGGCCGTGTCCACCAGCGACTCCTCGGCCGACTCGCGGTAGCGTGGATCGATGTCGCCGACCACGCGGAACAGCAGGAAGGCGATGCCCGCGCAGTAGATCGCCAGGATGCCGAGGAAGATGCGCGTGCGGCGGCTCACGACGGCGCGCGGGCGGAAGCGGGCGGCAGGTCCTCGTGCAGCGCGTAGCCCACGCCGCGCAGCGTGCGGATCGCCTCGACCCCGGGCGCGACCGCCTTGAGCTTGGCGCGCAGCGTCTTCACGTGCGCGTCCACGGTGCGGTCCAGGCTCTGCGCGTGGTCGTCCCAGACCATGTCCAGCAGCTCCTCGCGCGTGTAGACGCGGCCGGGCCGCTGCACCAGCAGCGCCAGCAGCCGGTACTCGTAGCGCGACAGCTCCAGCGCGCGGCCGTAGTAGCGGATGCGGCGGCGCTCGCCGTCGACCTGGAACACCGGCGGCGCGGCCGGCGCGGATGCAGGCGCGGGTGCGGACGCGGGCACGGGCACCGCCGCATCGGCGCGCGCGCTGCGGCGCAGGATGGTGCGCACGCGCGCCACCAGCTCGCGCGGCGAGAACGGCTTGGCGACGTAGTCGTCCGCGCCCAGCTCCAGGCCGACCACGCGGTCGATCTCGTCGCTGCGCGCGGTCAGGAACAGCATGGGCACGGCCTCGGCGCCGGGCAGCTCGTGCAGCCGGCGGAACAGCTCGAAGCCGTTCATGTCGGGCAGGCCCACGTCCAGGATCGCCAGCGCCGGCGGACGGGCGCCGAACTGCGCCAGCGCCTCGCCGGCGGTGGCGCACCACACCGGCTCGTAGCCGTCGGCGCGCAGCACGTAGCACAGCGTGTCGGCGATGCCGGACTCGTCCTCGGCGATCAGGATGCGGGCGCGCGCGACGGGGGCGGGAGCGGACATGGGCGCATGGTAATCAGGCCGCCCGGCGGCCGCGTATGCTGCGCGCCGCGGCGATCCCGTCCATGCCGTGCCGCCGGCGCATCGAGGGAACCCATGCCTGCACGCATCCGCATCAGCTCCGGCTCGACGTTCGAGGAACAGATGGCCTATTCGCGCGCCGTCGTCGACGGCGAATGGATCTTCGTCTCCGGCACCACCGGCTTCGACTACGCCGCGATGACCATCGCCGGCGACATCGTGGCGCAGGCCGAGCAGTGCTTTCGCAACATCGCCGCCGCGCTGGCGCAGGCCGGCGGCAGCCTGGCGGACGTGGTGCGCGTGACCTACGTGCTGCCCGACGCCAGCCTGTTCCCGCAGTGCTGGCCGGTGATGCGCCGGTACCTGGGCGAGGTCAAGCCGGCCGCGATGATGATCAGCGCCGGGCTGGTCGATCCGCGCATGAAGATCGAGATCGAGGTGACGGCGCGGCGGCCGCCGGCCGGCAGCTGATCAGCGCGGCGCCAGCGCCGCCTCCACCGCCAGCGCCACCGCCGCCAGCCGCGCGTCGTCGCCGTGCACCGAGGCCAGCATCAGCCCCACCGGCAGGTCGCCCGGCGCGTGGCAGGGCAGGCTGAACGCGCAGCCGTCCAGGAAGTTGACGGCGAAGGTGTTGCGCAGCAGCAGGCCGTTGGCGCGGAAGAAGGCGTCGTCCGCGGCCAGCGCGTCGATCGGCGGCGCCACGATGGGCACGGTGGGGCACAGCAGCGCGTCGAAGCCCTGCAGCGCCTGCTCCATGCGCGCGATCCAGTCGCGGCGCCGGTCCTGCATCGCGATGTAGTCGGCCGCGCCGACCGACAGGCCCAGCGCGATGCGCGCGGCCACGCGCGGGTCGAACTCGGCGCGGCGCGTGGCGATGGCGTCGCGGTGCACGGCCGCGGCCTCGATGGGCGAGAAGCCGCCCGGCGCGTTGATCCGCGCGATCTCGGCCAGTTCGGCCAGCGTGGTGTCGACGACGATGGCGCCGGCCGCAGACAGGCGCGCCACGGCGCGCTCGAAGGCCTGGGCCACGGGCGCCTCGATGTCGTCGAACATCAGCGTGCGCGGCACGGCCAGGCGCAGGCCTTGCAGCGGGCGGCGGCGCACCGCCAGCGGCGCGTCGGCCAGCGCGGCGTCGGCCGCCAGGCAGTCGTCCACCGAGCGCGCCATCGCGCACACCGTGTCCAGCGTGCGCGACAGCGGGAACGCGCCGGTGCGCGGCGTGCGCGCCTGCGTGCTCTTGAAGCCGACGATGCCGCACAGCGCGGCCGGGATGCGGATCGAGCCGCCGGTGTCCGAGCCCAGGCCCAGCACCGACAGGCCCAGCGCCACCGCCACCGCCGCGCCGGAGGAGGAGCCGCCCGGGATGCGCGCCACGCCGGGGTCGGCCGGGTTGCGCGGCGTGCCGTAGTGCGGGTTGATGCCCACGCCGGAGAACGCGAACTCGGTCATGTTGGTCCGCCCGACGATGGCCGCGCCCTGCGCGCGCAGGCGCTGCACGGCCAGGCTGTCGCCGGCGGCGGGCGGCGCGCCACGGCGCACCACGGAACCGGCCAGCGTGGTCTCGCCGGCCACGTCGTACAGGTCCTTGACGGATACCGGCAGGCCGGCCAGCGGCGGCGGCCGCACGCCGGCGCGGCGCGCGGCATCGGCGTGGCGCGCGGCGGCCAGCGCGGCGTCGGCGTAGAGCCGGGTGAACACGTGCTCGGCGGCCGGCGCGGCGGCGCCCGCGAGCGCCTGGTCGACGAGCGCCTCGTGCGAGGTGCCGCCGGCGTCGAGCCGCGCGCGCATGGCGGCGATCACGGGGCGCGTCATGGCTGCGGCGCGGCGCTGGGGCGCGCGGTGGTGGGGGCGTGGTCGGAGGCGAGGGGCATGCGGGCTCCTGGGGCGGGGGTGCATCGTAAACGCGGTGGTGGTCCGGTTCGCGGCGGCGGGGCGTATGTCGTGAGACGTGGGTGCCTGGTCTGGGTGGAGGCAAATGAGGACCGCGAACAGTGCGTGCGGATTTTTCGGGCGGAGGCCAAGAACAATCCGGTGGGACGACGGGCTATGTGACTGCTGCAGGCTGCGAACTGCCGGTCGCGCCCCCGTTGGTGAAGGACTGCTTTGACCGGCAGCAGCGACAAGACCGGCTTGCACCCACAGCAGCAATTGTGGAATGCGCAGCTGCCAGCACGGCTTGATTCCCACGCCCTAACGGCCGGCTGCGGCGGAGGCTGCAGACGGGGCCGGCACGGCAGTGGAGACGGCTCCCGGGGCGTTGACTACTGCAAATGCCGATGGCAAGAACATGACGCAAGATTGTGCGACGCAAGATCATGTGGCGTGACATTTTTCACATTTGAGCGCTCAGAGACTCCGTGCATCAGCAGATGTGCCGAACGTTCAATGGGTATTTCCGGTGCGCCATTTGTGTGCAAACGTTACATTCATAAGAGCACTAAGGACGACGAATGGACGCCCCCCCGACTCTTGCGCCGGACGAGTTGACCGTGACCGACGGTCTAGTCATCGATATTGAAGCAGATGCCACCGTGGGCTATGCCTCTATTCAAAACTCAGTTCCCGTCATCCGGTCAATTCGAATAACGAACCGAGGCGACGAGCCGCTGAGTGGCATTGAGTTGGTGCTCTCTTGCAACCCGTCATTCGCAAGGGGCGCAAAGCTCCGATTCGATAGGCTCGGCCCTCATGAGTCACGCACTATCGCGCCAGTTGATCTCCATGCGGACCATGCCTTTCTTTCGGACCAGCAGGAAGGGCTGACTGCCTCTATCACAGCCGTGGCCACGGTGCAGGGTGAAGAGCTTCAGCGCGCGGTGCGGCCGGTGCAAGTCTTGGCCTATGACCAGTGGGCAGGGACCCGAGCGCTGCCCGAGTTGCTCGCTGCGTTCTCGATGCCGAACAACCCTTCTGTGGATGTCCTTGTGGGCAAGGCTTCTCAGTTGTTGCGCAAGACGCACCCGGAGCTGTCCATGGACGGCTATCAATCGAAGAATCGAGAGGTCGTATGGAAGCAGGTTTCGGCGATCTACAGCACGCTCGCCGCAGAAGGCTTGCAGTACGCGGAGCCGCCAGCGTCCTTCGGCAACGACGGCCAAAAGATTCGCACGCCCGATCGCATCTTGGAGACGAAGGTTGGCACATGCCTGGACTTGGTCATGCTCTTCTGCTCCTGCCTGGAGCAGGCGGGTCTGAGGTCTGTGGTACTCGTCAAACAGGGACACGCATGGGTAGGTGTTTGGCTTCATCAAGCGTCCTTCGCCCATCCCCTGCTCGACGATCCGCAGGACGTCCGCAAGCGCATCGCCACCGGCGAGTTCGTCGCTTTTGAGACCACGGGTGTCGCAATGCACCCCAGCCACCGGCCCTCTTTGCGTCACGCGATGGAACGCGGACAGGAGCATCTCGAATCTAGCGAGTTCCTGTTCGCGGTAGATGTCTTCATGGCGCGGGGCGCGCAGATTCGTCCTTTGCCGAGCCGGGTGACCGCAGCCAGGGCCGTCGCGGATGACACCTTCATCGAGCCGGATGCGATTGAACCGTTGCCCCTCCTTCCGCCATTGGACCCGGATTCACTGGCGCCCATAGACATTGCCGCTGAAGACACCCCGGAGGGGCGGCTCGCCAAGTGGAAAGCACGACTGCTAGACCTGACGCTGCGCAATCGGCTGCTGAACTTCAAGACGACCAAGACAACGCTGCAGTTTGTTGCGCCTGACTTGGCCGCGCTGGAGGATGCGCTTGCCGAAGGGCAGGAGTTCAGCATCAAGCCGCTGCCCACTTTCTTTGCCGAAGGGGGCGACCCGAGGGTCGCTCAGGTGCACGCCAGCCGCAACGGCAGTGCGCCTCTGGACGACATGGCCAGTGAGTCACTGGCAAACAAGGAGCTGATTGCTCGCATGCGTGCGGAGACGCTCGATGGCAATCTGCTGGGCATTCATTCCGTCGCGAAGACCGGCCTTGAAGAAGGCGGTGCCAACACGCTGTACCTGGCCGTTGGCTTGCTGAAATGGACTGAAGCAGAGAAGTCCGAGGCCTCGCACGTCGCTCCAATCCTGCTGATTCCGGTCACGCTTTCTCGCCAATCCGTGAGGAGCGGCTTTCGACTGTCTCGGCATGACGACGAAGCCATCGTCAATCCCACGCTTCTTCAGCTTCTGCGCAGTGCGTTCGAGCTGAAGGTGCGTGGCCTAGACACGGCGCCGACGGACGACAAGGGTGTTGACGTTCAGCGTATCCTGCAAGCGTTTCGACTCGCCGTTCGCGACATTCCGAAGTGGGAGGTCCTGGACGAAGCGCACCTAGGCATCTTCTCCTTCACCAAGTACCTGATGTGGAAGGATCTGCAGGACCGAACGGAGCAGCTCAAGGCGAATCCGGTTGTGAAGCACCTCATCGAGAACCCAGGTGAGGCATTTGCAGTTGAGCGACTTGAGGGCAACGGCATTCGGCTGGACGATGCCTATCGCCCTCAGGACATCTTTGCCCCGATGTTGTCCGACTCATCACAGCTCGATGCGATTTGCGCCATCGATTCCGGGCGCAACCTGGTTCTTGAGGGGCCACCCGGCACGGGCAAAAGCCAGACCATCACCAACATTATTGCCCACAGCCTGGCCAAGGGACGCACGGTCCTGTTCGTGTCAGAAAAGATGGCTGCGCTGGAAGTCGTCCATCGCCGCCTCACTGACATTGGCTTGGCACCTTTTTGCCTGGAGCTTCACTCCTCCAAGGCCAAGAAGACCGAAGTCCTTGCACAGCTCGGCAAAGCGCTTGAAGTTAGCGGGCAGAAGACGGAGAGCGAGTGGTCGCGTGAGGCAGAGCGCTTGGCGTCCCTGCGCAGCGAACTCAATGGTGTCGTTGACGCCCTCCACCGCGAACACCCGAACGGGCTGACGCCATTCACAGCTATCGGTACCTGTCTAGAAAACCATGGCGCGCCTTGCTCGGCGATGCCATGGACGGATGCGGCAGTCCACAGTCAAGACGATCTCGACAAGCTTCGCGAACTCGCTCGGCGGATTTCCGCATTGGGTCAAGCGCTACCGCAACTGGAAGGCCATCCGCTCGCACTCATCGGAAAGGCCGATTGGTCTCCATCCTGGCAAGACCAGTTGGTCAACGCCGGTGCACAGCTGAATGCCTCGGCAGAGACACTGAAGAAAAAGCTGGCGCCTGTAGCAATGACCCTGGGCTTGCCAGAAGCAGGTGTGAGTACCGAGATGCTGGCTGCACTGGATCACCTTGCTGACATCCTCATGGCTGCGCCGAAGGTCCCTCAGTCACTGGCGCGCAAGGCGCATGACGCAGACGCGAGAGCCCGTATATTGGCACTTACCAAGCATGGTCGTGCCCGCCAAGCTCACTGGGATCGTCTCGGCCCCGGCTGGAGCGTCCAGTTTGCCAAGCTCAATGCCGTGGAGCTGCGTGGGCAGTGGGCTCAAGCCGTCAACACCTGGTGGCCAAAGAATTGGTTTGCAAAGCGCTCAGTCCTTGGTCGACTGGCATCCGTAAGAGACGATGGTCGCCCACCGCTTGCGTCGATGCTGGATACAGCACTTGTGCCGCTGGCCGACGTGAACGAGGAAGATCAGGCCCTCCTGGGCATGCGACCTGAAGCGGAAGGCTTGCTGCAAGAGGCCTACGCAGGCTTGAGTACGGACTGGGGTTCCGTGGAAAGTCACGCCAGTTGGGCAAAGGACTTTTCTGACGCTTGCGTGCGACTTGCAGGCAGCGACCACGCTCTGAACGAGAACCTGAAGCAGCGGCTGGAACCGCTGGTCGGCGAGCAACGGGCGCGGCTTGAACCCTCAGGCGCGGTGGGCCGCAGCCTGATCGAGTTCCGAGAGGCACACCGACATCTGCTCGCGGGTCTTCAAGCTGTTAGTGAGTTGGCAATGCCGACGAAATCATTGACGGGCGCGGCGGAAGCCAACGGTGCTCTCGAACGGCTGCAGTCGACACTCCTAGCTTGGCAGCAGTCGCAGCGGGCACTGCAGTCCTGGTGCCTGTGGCGCAGCGTGCGCGACGCAGCCGTCGCTCAAGGCCTTCAAGGCCTTGTTACCACCGTCGAATCCGGACAAATCCCACTGTCTGGCGTCGAAGCTCATTTCGAGCACAGCTACCGCAGTTGGTGGCTCAAGCGGGTGGTCGACGTCGACCCTGTTTTGCGCGGTTTTTCGAGCGCGGACCATGAGCGCAAGATCCAGGAGTTCCGGGCGGCAGATTCAAAGTTCCAAGGGTTGACGCAAAGCTACATCGCCGCAACGCTCAGCGGCAAGGTGCCGTCGGCGACCTCGGCCATGGTCGGCGCCGACAGTGAAATGGGAAAACTGCGCAGGGAATTGCAGAAACAGCGTCGCCACATGCCTGTCAGGCAGCTTGTTCAGGGCATGCCAACGCTGCTTCCAAAGCTCAAGCCCTGTCTGCTGATGTCCCCGTTGTCCGTCGCGCAGTATCTGGCGGCCGGACACTCCCAGTTCGATCTGGTGGTCTTCGACGAGGCGTCGCAGATCGCCGTCTGGGATGCTGTGGGCGTCATCGCCCGCGGTCAACAGTTGGTGGTCGTGGGCGACCCCAAGCAGTTGCCTCCGACAAGCTTCTTCTCGAGTGGTGACAGTGGTGACACCACCGGTGATGGCCAGCAGGTCGACGACCTGGAGAGCATCCTGGACGAATGCCTGGGCGCCGGCATGAACAGGAAGAGCCTGAAGTGGCACTATCGCAGCCGGCATGAAAGCTTGATCACTTTCAGCAATGTTCACTACTACGACTCAGAGCTGGTGACCTTCCCCTCGCCGGTCACGGACGACGTGGCGGTTCGACTGCAGAAAGTCGATGGCGTGTACGATCGGGGCGGCTCGCGCACCAATCGAGCGGAGGCTGACGCGATCGTGGATGCCATCGAGCAGCATTACTTGAAAGAAGGCGGGCGAGGAAAGACCGTTGGCGTGGTCACGTTCAATTCCACACAGCAATCGCTCATCCTCAATCTCCTGGACGCTCGTCGGCGCGCGAACGTCAATCTGGACAAGGCGCTTGCTCAAGCTTCGCAGGAGCCGCTGTTCGTGAAGAACCTGGAGAACGTACAGGGTGACGAGCGTGATCTCATCTTCTTCTCGATCACGTACGGTCCCGATGCTGCGGGCAAGGTGACGATGAACTTCGGACCGCTCAATGGCGAAGGCGGCCATCGGCGACTGAACGTCGCCGTTTCGCGTGCTCGGCACGGCGTAGTCATCTTCAGCACGCTGAAACCAGAACAGATAGATCTGAATCGCGTCCGCGCCGCAGGCGTGCGCGATCTGAAGCACTATCTGGAGTTCGCACTGCGTGGGCCGCGCGCCATTGTTGAGCAGGCGCTTCCCACCGGGCTCGCGCCAGACAGTCCATTCGAAGTCGCAGTCATCAAGATGCTTCGTGACCGTGGTTGGGTTGTGCACCCTCAGGTCGGCTGCTCAGGGTATCGCGTCGATCTCGGCATCGTGGACCCTCGCGCGACGGGTCGATATCTGGCAGGCGTGGAGTGCGACGGCGCGACCTATCACTCCGCCGCGACTGCTCGAGATCGTGACCGTCTTCGCCATCACATTCTTGAAGGGCTTGGATGGCGGCTGTACAGAATCTGGTCGACAGACTGGTGGCTGGATCCTGAGCGCGAGATCGAAAAGCTAGTAGCCAAGCTCGAGTCCCTTCTTCAGGCGCCGGATCCTGCGGAGTCAGCACCAGAGGTAGCGGAGGTCGCTGAAGCGGCTGACGAAACTTCCTCACGGCCCACAGCCGACGTTGACGACCCATTCTCCACCGCTGAATCGACAAGTCCGACATTGCCAATCTATCGGCCGGCGGAGCTTGACCAAGGCTCACCAGACTCTTTCTACGAGGCGGCGGCATCAGCAGCACTCCAGCGTCAACTGACCTTTGTTATTGAGAAGGAAGGTCCGATTCTTGAAAGCGTTCTCTTCAGGCGAGTGGCGCGCGCCTGGGGCCTTGAACGAACCGGTACACGGATCGTTGATCGTCTTCGCCGGCTCACACCCTCCAGCATCGTCAAGACGGTGGATGGGGAGCGCACCTTCTACTGGGCCAGTGGCACTTCGCCTGCGCACCTGTGCCCATTCCGCGTGTCGGATGGCGACGAGCGCTCTCGCCGCGCCATCGCCGAAGTGTCACTTGAAGAGATCGCATCCCTGATGCGGCATATTTTGGATCAGGCAGGTGGCTCGACCAAGCTGGAGCTTGCTCGAATCACTTGCCGGATGCTGGGCACCAGTCGACTGACCGCAGAGGCGGAGACACGAACGTTGGCCGCTGCTGATTTGCTCGTGAGCCTTGGCATCGCGTCGACTGACGGCGATGTCATACGTCTGATGGCCTGACACGCCTCAGCCTCATGTCGATCTCTTCATTTCTGTTTACTTGATAGGGTCGCTCCAGTTCACATTGGTGGTTGTTGAACTCAAGCGTGACAACTGCGCGCATATGCAGCTTCAGGCGCTGTGCTATGCGTCAATGGTTTCAGCAATCCTTCATAAAGCTGCCTTTGGCGAGTTGGAGGTGAGCGACTGCAATCGCTGCAAACCAGACAACCCAAGCCCGCAGCCCCCGCAGCCGCGACGCCCCGCAAGCCGCCCGCCCCCGCCCCGCTCAAATCCCAAATTCGTACTCGACCGTCAGCGGCGCATGGTCCGAGAAGCGCTGGTCCTTGTAGATCGCCGCGGTGCGGGCGTGCGCGGCGGTGGCCGGCGTGGCCAGGTGGTAGTCCAGCCGCCACCCGACGTTGTTGGCCCAGGCCTGGCCGCGGTTGCTCCACCACGTGTAGCACTCGCTGGTGGTCTCCGGGTGCAGGCGGCGGTAGACGTCGATCAGGCCGGTCTCGGACAGCAGCTTGGTCATCCAGGCCCGTTCCTCGGGCAGGAAGCCGCTGTTCTTCTGGTTGCTGCGCCAGTTCTTCAGGTCGATCTCGCGGTGCGCGATGTTGATGTCGCCGCACAGGATGAACTCGCGCTCGCGCTTGAGCGCGACGAGGTAGGGGTCGAACAGGTCCAGGAAGCGGAACTTGGCGGCCTGCCGCAGCTCGCCGGAGGAGCCGCTGGGGAAGTAGCAGCTGATCAGCGAGAACTTGCGCTGCGGCGTGTCGAAGCGCAGTTCCAGGTAGCGGCCCTCGGCGTCGAACTCCGGCGCGCCGAAGCCGGTTCGC
The DNA here is from genome assembly GCF_047601025.1 of Pseudorhodoferax sp. Taxonomy (NCBI): domain Bacteria; kingdom Pseudomonadati; phylum Pseudomonadota; class Betaproteobacteria; order Burkholderiales; family Comamonadaceae; genus Pseudorhodoferax; species Pseudorhodoferax sp. The sequence continues at coordinate 1,420,338 of NZ_JASGJZ010000001.1, read as the reverse complement.
ACCTCGCTGGGCGCATGCCGGGTGTAGATGGCGACGCCCGAATAGCCCTTCTTCTCGGCGAAGTGGAAATGGCCCTGCAGGCCGGCCAGCTGCTCGAAGCGGCCCTGCACGTCGGCCCACTGCGCCTTGACCTCCTGTACGCAAATACAATCCGGGCCCGTTGCGGCGATCCAGGCTTCCACGCCCTTGGTGGCGGCCGAACGGATGCCGTTGAGATTCAGGCTGGTCAACTTGAACAAGGAAGCTCCCATGTTGGAACCCAGGACCGGCGCCGCGGGCGCCGGCCGGAACGATGCACTGGCCCAGGACTTCGTGCGCTTCGCGGTCGAGACCGGCGTGCTGCGCTTCGGCGAGTTCAAGACCAAGGCGGGCCGCATGAGCCCGTATTTCTTCAACGCGGGCCTGTTCGACGATGGCGCCAAGCTGGCCCGGCTCGCGGAATTCTATGCGTCGGCCCTGGAGGCCGGCGGCATCGGCTTCGACATGATCTTCGGCCCGGCCTACAAGGGCATCCCGCTGGCCGCGGCGCTGGCCGTGGAGTTCGCGCGGCGCGGCCGCAGCCTGCCGTTCGCCTACAACCGCAAGGAGGCCAAGAACCACGGCGAGGGCGGCCAGCTGGTCGGCGCGCCGCTGCAGGGCCGGGTGCTGGTGGTGGACGACGTGATGTCGGCCGGCACGGCGGTGCGCGAATCCATCGCGCTGATCCGCGCGGCCGGCGCCGCGCCGCACGCGGTCGTGATCGCGCTGGACCGCCAGGAGATGGCCACCGAGGGCGGCCGCGACGTGCCGCACAGCGCCGTGCAGTACGTGCGGCGCCAGCTCGGCCTGCAGGTCTGCGCGATCGCGCGGCTGGAGGACCTGCTGCAGTACCTGGCCAAGGGCGGCGAGGCCGCGCTGGCCGAGCACCATGGCCGCGTGCTGGCCTACCGCCAGCGCTACGGCGTGCTGGAAGACGGGGCCCCGTGACCGCGCGCCGGGGCCGGCTGCTGCTTGGCGCCGCACTGGCCGCCGGCGCAATCGGCGGCGCGCAGGCCCAGCCGCAGGGCTCGATCTACACCTGCGTGGACGCGCAGGGCCGGCGCATCACCTCGGACCGGCCGATCCTGGAGTGCATCGACCGGGTGCAGAAGGAACTCAACCCCAGCGGCACGGTGCGGCGCCAGATCGGCCCGTCGCTGACCGCAGCCGAGCGCGAGGCGATCGAGGCGCGCGAGCACCGTGCCGCCGAAGAGCAGCGCCGCGCCGGCGAGGAGCTGCGCCGCAACCGCGCGCTGCTGGCGCGCTACCGCGACCAGGCCGCGCACGACCGCGCGCGCGCCGAGGCGCTGGCCCTGGTGGACGGCGGGCTGGACGTGGCGCACCAGCGCCTGGCCGAGCTCGCGCGCCAGCGCATCCGGCTGGACCAGGAGCTGGAGTTCTACGTCAACACGCCCGAGCGCGTGCCGGCGCCGCTGCGCCGCCAGGTCGAGGAGCACGACGCCGCCGTCGCGCAGCAGCGGCGCTTCATCGCCGAGCAGGAGGCCGAGCGCCGCCGCGTGAACGAGCGCTACGACGAGGAACTGGCGCGGCTGCGCCAGCTGTGGGCCGAGCAGGCCGCGTCGACCCGCGCGCCGCGCTGAGCCGCGTTCTCAGTGGCCGATCCGCGCGCGCAGCAGCGCGTTGACCTGGGCCGGGTTGGCCTTGCCGCCGCTGGCCTTCATGACCTGGCCGACCAGCGCGTTCAGCGCCTTGTCCTTGCCGGCCTTGAACTCCTCGATGTTCCGGGGGTTCGCGGCGACGACCTGGTCGACGATGGCCTGCAGCGCGCCGGCGTCGTTCATCTGCCGCAGGCCGCGGGCCTCGATCAGCGCGTCGACCTCGGTGCCCTCGCCGTTCCACAGCGCGTCGAACACCTGGCGCGCGGCGGCGTTGGACACCGTGTCGTCGGCGATGCGGGCCAGCAGCGCGGCCAGCTGCGCGGCCGACACCGGCGCCTGCTCGATGGCCAGTTCGCCCGCGTTCAGCCGGCGCGAGATCTCGCCCATGACCCAGTTGCTGGCCAGCTTGGCCTGGCCGCTGGCCTGGGCGGCCTGCTCAAAGTAGGTGGCGGTGGCCTTGCTGGCGGTCAGCTGCGCGGCGTCGTAGGCCGGCAGGCCGTAGTCGGCGACGAAGCGCTGGGCCATCGCGCGCGGCAACTCGGGCATCGCGCCGCGCACCTGCTCGATCCATTCGGGCGCGATGACCAGCGGCGGCAGGTCCGGGTCGGGGAAGTAGCGGTAGTCGGCCGCGTCCTCCTTGGTGCGCATCGCCCGCGTCTCGCCGGTGTCGGGGTCGAACAGCACGGTCGCCTGCTGGATCGCGTGGCCGTCCTCGATTTGCTCGATCTGCCAGCGCACCTCGAAATCGATGGCCTGCTGCATGAACTTGAAGCTGTTCAGGTTCTTGATCTCGCGCCGCGTGCCCAGCGGCTGGCCGGGCTTGCGCACCGAGACGTTGGCGTCGCAGCGGAAGCTGCCCTCCTGCATGTTGCCGTCGCAGATGCCGATCCAGGTCACGATCTTGTGCAGCTCGCGCGCGTAGGCCACGGCCTCGGCGGAGGAGCGGATGTCCGGTTCGGTCACGATCTCCAGGAGCGGCGTGCCGGCGCGGTTCAGGTCGATGCCGCTCAGGCCGGCGAAGTCCTCGTGCAGCGACTTGCCGGCGTCCTCCTCCAGGTGCGCGCGCACCAGGCGCACGGTCTTGGGCGTGTCGCCGAGGTAGAAGCTGACCGAGCCGCCCTGCACGACCGGGATCTCGTACTGGCTGATCTGGTAGCCCTTGGGCAGGTCCGGGTAGAAGTAGTTCTTGCGCGCGAAGATGCTGCGCGGCGCGATCGTCGCGCCCAGCGCCAGGCCGAGCCGGATCGCGCGCTCGACCGCGCCGCGGTTCATGACGGGCAGCGTGCCGGGCAGCGCCAGGTCCACCGCGCAGGCCTGGGTGTTGGGCTCGGCGCCGAAGGCCGTGGAGGCGCGGCTGAAGATCTTGCTGGCCGTCGACAGCTGGGCATGGGTCTCGAAGCCGATCACGACTTCGTAGCCGTGGACGAGGGGTGCGGTCATTGAAACAGCGTCCTTTGTGTGTTTTTTAGATTCGATGAAAGAACGTATCCCCTGGAATTCTCGGTTTCTCTTTCAATGAATCCCATGCTTTCCAACTGATTGAACACTCTTCGGATGTTGCGGTTGAAGGAGTCGAACGAGCGGATGTCGCGCTGGTCGTTTCCTTCCGTTGCCCAGAGGGCGAAGCTGGCCTGTTTTGCGCTGATGGTCCGGCGGGAACTGAAATGGTTGTACCGGTAGATCACCGCAAGCACCTTGCGCCATAGCAGCGCAAGATCGTCAAGAGCGCTGCCGAAAATATTGCGCAGTTCGGCCTCGAAGTTGTCGGACAGCAAATTCCGGTCGGCGACGTAGACTGGGTAAAGCTCAGTACTGCGGCTGTCGCGCTCGATCAGGCGTGCCGCCTCGAGCGTCTTGATTGCTTGTGCATGGTTGTTGTCAGACGTCAGCAAGACACAATACTTGCCTTCGGTGTTCGCCCATTCACTCTTGATCAAGTAGGCCAAGACCGCCTTCTTTTCCGTGCTGAGTTCATCGAAAGAGCCCAGCTTCTTCGCGATATAGGCATCACGCGAATCGAACAGTTCCTGCATCCGTTCATCGAGCAAGTTGCCGGCTTGCAGAACTAGAGTGACTTCGTCCGACTTGAACTTGAAGTACGGAAGATTGAGCTTGTCTTCCAGGCAGAGGTTGACCAGCGTCGACATGCCGATGCCCCGGCCCTCCCATTTTCTGTAGACCCGCAGCACGTCTGCCAGCCGGGGGTTGCGCGGCTTCGTCTCGGGGACGACGCGTAGCAGGGGGGGGGCAGGAGAGGAACCGATCTGGGGATGGTTGAGCAGCAACTGATCTCGGAAACGTCCGGGATTGGAGATTTCGAGTTGCCGCCCCGGGGTAATGGAGATGACGACTTGCTTGTTGATCGAATAGTCGCGGTGTGCCAGTGCGTTGTTGATCGTCTCCCGCAAGACCGCTTCTGGATACTGAGAACTGGCAACGCCGCCCTTCGATGTGCCGACGCCCACGTGGATGTTGCGCAGGACGTATGCGTTGGCCTGTTCCAGCAGTGGCAAAACGTTGGCGACGATGTCCTGCTTGTCCTGCACAATGACACTGTCTGTTCGTGCGGCATTCACGTAGCCATGCACATGGGCGCGAAATCCCAGGAGGTCGCCTGGATAAGCGCCGCAGACCAGCCCCCCGAGTATCGTGAGCTTGCCATCGATCAAGAACCGCTTGCGCGTCAGAAACGGGATTGCTTCCTGCAGGGAGGGTTTCAGGTTCTCGATGCGTTGAAGCTTGTTGAGCTGAATGATGTATTCGTTCAGCCGGTCGAGGTCGACGCTTTCGAGTCCTTCGCCATGCAGGGGCTCTAACTCTCGTGCCTGGGAAATCTCTTCCAGAAATTCTGTTTGCCGGTCGAGCTCCGCCTGCTTGACTGCATGATCACCTGTCAAGTGACGCCGGTACGCCTTTCCCTTGAAGAAGAGAAAGCGCTTGTCCGCTGGCAGTTCATCGACGCGCTGAATTGCAATCCGGCTTCCCATGAATGGAATGATCTCCACGGGTGGCAGGTACTCATTCACATCGAAAGGCCGTTTGTCTGCATCCGTGAACACGTGGCGCAGATCGAGCAATTTGGGCTCTACTGCAGGGTCATAGCCAGTCACTTCGTAGCGACGTTCACGGCCCTGCCCGGACTCTTTGATGCCCAGCACCAGTACGCCGCCGCGCGTGTTCAGAAAAGCGTTGACGGATTTATAGCGTTCCGTCCAGTCCTGGCTTGTCGAAGGACACGGCTTGAACTCGACTGTGTCGCTTTCCAGTTCCTCGAACCGGCTTTGAGCAACCAGCTGTGCAAGCTTCTCCAGCAATAAAGACAGGTCATCCATGCGTTGTCAGAGAGGCGGATGGAGGAGGTGGAAGTCGGTCGCCTGCTGCAGGCGGTGCGCCGCGTTCAGCAGCCTCGCCTCGGCGAAGTAGTTGCCCAGCAGCTGCAGCCCGACCGGCATGCCGCCGTCGCCGAAGCCGGCCGGCACGCTCATGCCGGGCAGGCCGGCCAGCGAGCCGGGCAGCGTGTAGATGTCGGCCAGGTAGTTGGCCAGCGGGTCGCCGGCCTTGTCGCCGAGCCGCCAGGCGACCGTGGGCGCCACCGGGCCGGCGATCAGGTCGCAGGCCTGGAAAGCCTGCTGGAAGTCGTCGGCGATCAGCCGGCGGATCTGCTGGGCCTTCAGGTAGTAGGCGTCGTAGTAGCCGTGGCTCAGCACGTAGGTGCCGATCATGATGCGGCGCTTGACCTCGTCGCCGAAGCCTTCGGCGCGGGTCTTGCGGTACATGTCGAGCAGGTCGTCGTAGTGCGCCGCGCGGTGGCCGAACTTCACGCCGTCGAAGCGGCTGAGGTTGGAGCTGGCCTCCGCCGGCGCGATGACGTAGTAGGCCGGGATTGCCAGTTCGGTGCGCGGCAGCGAGATCTCGACCAGGCGGGCGCCGAGCTTCTCGTACTCCTTCAGCGCGGCGTCTAGCGCCGCGCGTACGTCGGGCGCGAGGCCGTCGCCGAAGAATTCCCGCGGCAGGCCGATGCGCAGGCCGTCCAGCGGGGCGTCGAGCTGGCGGCCGAAGTCCTCGGCCGGGCGGTCCAGCGAGGTGGAGTCGCGGTCCGGGTCCGGGCCGCACAGGCAGGACAGCAGCAGCGCGCAGTCCTCGGCGCTGCGGGCCATGGGGCCGGCCTGGTCCAGGCTGGAGGCGAAGGCCACCATGCCGTAGCGCGAGGCGCGGCCGTAGGTCGGCTTGATGCCGGTGATGCCGCAGAACGCGGCCGGCTGGCGGATCGACCCGCCGGTGTCAGTGCCGGTGGCGGCCGGCACCAGCCGGGCGGCCACGGCCGCGGCGCTGCCGCCGGACGATCCGCCGGGGATGCGCGCGGCGTCCCAGGGGTTGCGCACGGCGCCATGGGCCGAGTTCTCGTTGGACGAGCCCATCGCGAACTCGTCGCAGTTGAGCTTGCCCAGCGTCACGGCGCCGGCCTCGGCCAGCCGCGCGACCGCGGTCGCGTCGAACGGCGAGCGGTAGCCGGCCAGCATCTTCGAGCCGGCCGTGGTCGGGAAGTCGCGCGTGACGAAGATGTCCTTGTGCGCGATCGGCACGCCGGCCAGCGGGCCGGCCGTGCCGGCGGCGATCGCCGCGTCGGCCGCGCGGGCCTGGGCCAGCGTGGCCTCGGGATCGAGCGCGACGAAGGCGTTCAGGTGGCCGTGCTGCGCGATGCGCGCGAGGAAATGCTGCGCGGCCTCGACGGCCGAGAGCTCGCGCGCCCGGATCTTGCCGGCCAGTTCGGCCACGGAGGCCCAGGTGGGGTCGAAGGCCATGCTCACTCGATCACCCTGGGCACCAGGAACAGGCCGCGCTCGACGGCCGGGGCGCTGCGCTGGTTGGCGGCGCGGTCGTCGGGCTCGCTCACGCGGTCCTCGCGCAGGCGCAGCTGGACGTCGGCGACGACCTCGGTCGGGTGGGCCAGCGGCACGACGCCGGCGGTGTCCACGGCCCGCATGCGCTCGACGATGTCGAAGAAGCCGTTGATCTGGCCGAGCATGCGGTCGCGCTCGGACGCGTGCAGTTCCAGCCTCGCCAGGTCGGCGATGCGGGTGATGTCGTCAAGGGTCAGGGCCATGGAAAACAAGCAAGCAACAGGGCCGCGCGAACGCCCGGCAGCAGGGCCGCTACAGGGGTTTTCACGGGGGGATCGGGTATTATCCCGCCTTTGCGCACCGGCCTTTCCCGGGCCGCCCGACGCGCCGAATTTCATCCCCGACCGATCTGAAGCAAGGGCGACCGCGCGCCCGCAGCGCGCCGCGCCCCCGAGAGGAATTTTTCAATGTTTGGTGCTTTCCGTCGGTACTTCTCGACCGACCTGGCCATCGACCTCGGCACGGCCAACACCCTGATCTACGTGCGCGGCAAGGGCATCGTGCTGGACGAGCCCTCGGTCGTCGCGATCCGCCACGAAGGCGGCCCGCAGGGCAAGAAGACCATCCAGGCCGTCGGCAAGGAAGCCAAGGCCATGCTGGGCAAGGTGCCCGGCAACATCGAGGCGATCCGCCCGATGAAGGACGGCGTGATCGCCGACTTCACCGTCACCGAGCAGATGCTCAAGCAGTTCATCAAGATGGTGCACCCGCGCGGCGTGCTGCGGCCCAGCCCGCGCATCATCATCTGCGTGCCCTGCGGCTCCACGCAGGTCGAGCGCCGGGCGATCCGCGAATCGGCGCTGGGCGCTGGCGCCTCGCAGGTCTACCTGATCGAGGAGCCGATGGCCGCCGCGATCGGCGCCGGCCTGCCGGTGGCCGAGGCCTCGGGCTCGATGGTGGTGGACATCGGCGGCGGCACCACCGAGGTCGGCGTGATCTCGCTGGGCGGCATGGTCTACAAGGGCAGCGTGCGCGTCGGCGGCGACCGCTTCGACGACGCCATCATCAACTACATCCGCCGCAACTACGGCATGCTGATCGGCGAGCCCACGGCCGAGGCCATCAAGAAGAACATCGGCTCGGCCTTCCCCGGCTCCGAGGTCAAGGAGATGGAAGTCAAGGGCCGCAACCTGTCCGAAGGCGTGCCGCGCAGCTTCACGATCTCGTCCAACGAGATCCTGGAGGCGCTGACCGACCCGCTGAACAACATCGTCGCCTCGGTCAAGAACGCGCTGGAGATGACGCCGCCCGAGCTGGGCGCCGACATCGCCGAGCGCGGCATGATGCTGACCGGCGGCGGCGCGCTGCTGCGCGACCTGGACCGCCTGCTGGCCGAGGAGACCGGCCTGCCGGTGCTGGTGGCCGAGGACCCGCTGACCTGCGTGGTGCGCGGCTGCGGCACCGCGCTGGAGCGCATGGACCGCCTGGGGTCCATCTTCACCAGCGAGTGATTCCCGGGGGGAGGCGATGCCGCTCGGTACGCTGGACAGGACCCCGCCACCCTTCTTCAAGCAGGGCCCGTCGGCCCTGACCAAGCTGATGGTGTTCAGCGCGTTCGCGCTGTTCCTGATGGTGGCCGACGCGCGCTTCACGCTGATGCGGCCGCTGCGCGCGGCCGTGGCCGCGGTGCTCTACCCGGTGCAGATGGCCGCGCTCGAGCCGATTCGGCTGCTGCAGGAAGGGCGCGGCTACCTGGACGGCCTGGCCGCGGTGCAGGCGCGCGCCGACGCCGCCGAGCGCCGCATGACCGAGCAGTCCGTGCGCGCCGGCCAGGTCGAGCAGCTGCTGCTGGAGAACGCGCAGCTGCGCAGCCTGCTGGGCCTGGGCGCCCGGCTGGCGGCGCCGGGCCAGGCGGCCGAGGTGCTGTACGACGCGGCCGACCCCTACACGCGCAAGGTCGTGATCGACCGCGGCCTGACCCACGGCATCGCGCCCGGATCGCCGGTGGTGGACGCCGACGGCGTCGTCGGCCAGGTCACGCGGGTGCTGCCGCTGGTCAGCGAGGTCACGCTGCTGATCGACCGCGACCAGGCCATCCCAGTGCTGAACGTGCGCACCGGCGCGCGCAGCGTGGCCTATGGCAACCCGGGCGTGCTGGGCGGCGTGCTGGAGCTGCGCTTCATGGCCGGCAACTCCGACGTGCAGGCCGGCGACCTGCTGACCACCAGCGGCGTGGACGGCGTCTACCCGCCCGGCCTGCGCGTGGCCCAGGTCGAGGCGGTGGAGCGCCAGGCCGATTCCACCTTCGCGCGGATCTACTGCCGGCCGCTGGCGCGGCTGGTCGGCGTGCGGCACGTGATGGTGCTGCAGCCGCTGGATGCGCCGCCGGACGCGCCGGCCGAGGGGGCCGCGCGATGATCATGCGCCGCGGCCAGCAGCTGCTGCTGCCGGCCAGACCGCTCTTCATCTGGTGCAGCCTGATCGCCGCGCTGCTGGGGAACATGGTGCAGAACATGGGCCTGTGGGGCCGCGCGCCCTGGGCGCCGGACCTGGTGGCCGTGGTGCTGGTGTTCTGGACCGTGCACCAGCCGCTGCGCGTGGGCGTGGGCACGGCCTTCGTGTTCGGCCTGTGCATGGACGTGCACCAGGCTTCCTGGCTCGGCCAACACGCGCTGGCCTACACCGTGCTGAGCTACCTGGCCATCATGATCCACCGGCGGCTGCTGTGGTTCGCGGTGCCGCTGCAGGCGCTGCAGGTGCTGCCGCTGTTCGTCGCGGCCCATGCCATCGAATGGGTGCTGCGGCTGCTGGGCGGCGGCCTCTTCCCGGGCTGGCAGGTGCTGCTGAGCCCGCTGATCGAGGCCGCGCTGTGGCCCGTCGTCAGCGTGGCCTTGCTGCTGCCGCAGCGCCGCGCGCCCGATCCGGACGACAATCGCCCGCTCTGAAACAGCGCCGCCGCGCGCCTGCACTTCCATGACCGAGTTCAAGGACGTCGAACGCGAACTCGCGGGCTTTCGCCGGCGCGTGGTCGTGGTCGGGCTGGTCGTGGTGCTGGCCTTCGCCGGGCTGTTCGCGCGGCTGGTGGTGCTGCAGGTCATGCGCCACGACGACCTGCGCGCCCAGGCCGAGCGCAACCGCACGGCCGTGGTGCCGGTGGCGCCCACGCGCGGCCACATCGTGGACCGCAACGGCGTGGTGCTGGCCAGCAACTACTCGGCCTACACGCTGGAGATCACGCCGTCCAAGGCCGGGCCGCTGGAGCCGGCGATCGACGCGCTGTCCCAGGTCGTCGAGATCACGCCGCGCGACCGGCGGCGCTTCCGCAAGCTGCTGGACGAGTCGCGCAACTTCGAGTCGCTGCCGATCCGCACCCGGCTGACCGACGAGGAGGTGGCCCGCTTCGCGGCGCAGCGCTACCGCTTCCCGGGCATGGACATCAAGGCCCGGCTGTTCCGCTACTACCCGCAGGGCGCGCTGGCGGCGCACGTGGTCGGCTACATCGGCCGCATCAACGCGGCCGAGAAGGAGCGGCTGGAGGAAACCGACGAGGACGGCGACTACCGCGGCACCGAGTACATCGGCAAGCTCGGCATCGAGCAGAGCTACGAGAAGGAGCTGCACGGCAAGGCCGGCGCCGAGCAGATCGAGACCTCGGCCGGCGGGCGCGCCGTGCGGCGGCTGGCCAGCAGCAAGGCCACGCCGGGCGACACCGTGGTGCTGTCGATCGACCTGCGGCTGCAAAAGCTGGTGGAAGACCTGTACGGCGACCGCCGCGGCGCGCTGGTCGCGCTCGATCCCAAGACCGGCGAGGTGCTGGCCTTCGTCAGCAAGCCGACCTACGACCCCAACCTGTTCGTCGAAGGCATCGACCAGGAAAGCTGGAGCGCGCTGAACGAGTCCATCGACCGCCCGCTGCTGAACCGCGCGCTGCGCGGCACCTACCCGCCCGGCTCGACCTACAAGCCGTTCATGGCGCTGGCCGCGCTGGAGACCGGCGCGCGCCGGCCCGGCGACATCACCCACGACGCCGGCTCCTGGACCTTCGCCGGCCACACTTACCGCAGCCACGGCGACTACGGCCTGGGGGCGGTGGACATGCACCGCAGCATCGTCAAGTCCAGCAACGTCTACTACTACGCCCTGGCCAACGACATGGGCGTGGACGCGATCCACGACTTCATGGTGCCGCTGGGCTTCGGCCAGATCACCGGGCTGGACCTGCCCGGCGAGGTGCGCGGCGTGCTGCCCAGCCAGGCCTGGAAGCGCAAGGCCTACCGCCGGCCCGAGCAGCAGCGCTGGTACGCGGGCGAGACCATCTCGCTGGGCATCGGCCAGGGCTACAACACCTTCACGATGCTGCAGCTGGCGCATGCCACGGCCATCCTGGCCAACGGCGGGGTGAAGCACACGCCGCACCTTGCGCTGGAGATCGAGGACGGCGCGACCGGCGCGCGCCGCCCGGTGGCGCCTGAAGCCGGCCGCAGCCTGGGCTACCAGCCGGCCAACATCGCCGTGGTGCGGCGCGGGCTGGTCGGCGTGACGCAGGAGGGCACGGCCGCGCGCGTGTTCGCCGGTGCGCCCTACGTGTCCGGCGGCAAGACCGGCACGGCGCAGGCCGTCACCATCGGGCAGAAGAGCCGCTACAACGCCGCGGCGCTAGCAGAGCGCCAGCGCGACCATGCGCTGTACATGGCCTTCGCGCCCGCCGACGACCCGAAGATCGCGCTGGCGCTGATCGTGGAGAACGCTGGCTGGGGCGCCGAGGCGGCCGCGCCGATCGCGCGCCGCGTGTTCGATTTCTGGGTCGCCGGCCTGTACCCGAGCGAGGCCGACCTGGAGCACGTGCGCGCCGGCAAGGGCGGCCCGCCGGTCGGCAAGCCGCGCGCGATCTCCGAGGTGCCGGACCTGCCAGCGCCGCCGCTTGCGGGCGCGGCGAACGCGGCGGACCTGGCCGGGCTCGCGCCGCTGCAGGTGGCGCGCAGCCCGGCTGCCGTGGCCGTGGCGCGCTGACGGAGGGGCTGCGGCCCGGGCAAAAAAAAGCGCCGCAGAAGCGGCGCCAGGGTAAACATCTCGTGTGGATGTCTGAGTGATGTTCTTGGAATGCTGAATGTCTCCTCGGACCTCTCGCGTTCACCGAGCCGGGGCTGGCGAACAACAAGCGGAAATATAGACAATTTGTCAGGCTTTCAACATCGGGATAAACCCTGTGTCAGCCCCGTGTCAGCTAGCGGGTGTTTCAGCGCGGCTCCAGGTGCCCCAGCGGCAGCGCGCTGCTGTCCTTGACCTCGCCGAGCGAGAAGCTGGTGTGCAGGTCCTTCACGTTCGGCAGGTTGATCAGCACCTCGCGCGCGAACTGCGCGAAGCTGTCCAGGTCGCGCGACACCACCTGCAGCTCGAAGGTGCCGGCGCCGCTGATGTAGTGGCAGGACACGACCTCGGGCAGCGTGCGGATCGCGTCCTCCAGCTCGCGCGTGACGTTGCCGCTGTTGCGGTCCGCATCCAGCCGCACGAAGGCCAGCACGCCGAGGCCGATCTTGCGGCGGTCGATCTCGGCATGGTAGCCCTTGATGAAGCCGGCTTCCTCCAGCGCCCGCACGCGGCGCCAGCACGGCGCGGCCGACAGCCCCACGCGCTGCGCCAGCTCGGCATTGCTGAGCCGGCCATCGGCCTGCAGTTCTTGCAGGATCTTCCGATCGAACTTGTCGAGTGTTTCCATATCGGCGTGTTTTGGGAAATGATCTTTCCAGATGTTCCGGAATCGGCGAATAGAAAGCAAGGACATATCGGCACCGGCTCAATACACTGGTCCGTAGAAGCGAGCGCATGAAGAGCGCATGCCCGCTGTGCATGAGGCGGCCGCCCCCGCCGGGAGATGTCCACGATGAACGCCCCTTTGCCCGAACACATCCGCAAGGCCCTGGAAACGGTCACGCTGGACGACAAGTACAGCCTGGACTACGGCCGCGCCTTCATGAGCGGCGTGCAGGCGCTGGTCAAGCTGCCGATGCTGCAGCGCCTGCGTGACGCCCAGGCCGGACGCAACACCGCCGGCTTCATCAGCGGCTACCGCGGCTCGCCGCTGGGCGGCTACGACCAGATGCTGTGGAAGGCGGCCAGCTACCTGCAGGCGCAGAACATCGTGTTCCAGCCCGGCGTGAACGAGGAACTGGCCGCCACCGCGGTCTGGGGCACGCAGCAGCTCGGCTTCGCGCCGCCGGGCAGCAACCGCTTCGACGGCGTGTTCGGCATCTGGTACGGCAAGGGCCCGGGCGTGGACCGCTGCTCCGACGTGTTCAAGCACGCCAACATGGCCGGCACCAGCCCGCTGGGCGGCGTGATCGCGGTGGCCGGCGACGACCATGTGTCCAAGAGCTCCACGGCCGCGCACCAGAGCGACCACATCTTCAAGGCCTGCGGGCTGCCGGTGTTCTTCCCGGCCAACGTGCAGGAGATCCTGGACCTGGGCCTGCATGCCTTCGCGATGAGCCGCTTCGCCGGCGTGTGGACCGGCATGAAGACGATCCAGGAGATCGTCGAGTCCAGCGCCACGGCCGTGATCGACCCCGGGCGCGTGCAGATCGTGCTGCCGACGGACTTCGAGATGCCGCCCGGCGGCGTGCACATCCGCTGGCCCGACCATGCGCTGGAGCAGGAGGCCCGGCTGTTCCACTACAAGTGGTATGCCGCGCTGGCCTACATCCGCGCCAACCGGCTGAACCACAACGTGGTCGCGGGGCCGAACGACCGCTACGGCCTGATCGCCAGCGGCAAGGCCTACAACGACACGCGCCAGGCCCTGCTGGACCTGGGGCTGGACGACGCCGCCTGCCGCCAGCTCGGCATCCGGCTGCACAAGGTCGGCGTGGTCTGGCCGCTGGAGGCGCAGCTCACGCGCGACTTCGCGACCGGCCTGCAGGAGATCCTGGTCGTCGAGGAGAAGCGCCAGGTCATCGAGTACCAGCTCAAGGAAGAGCTGTACAACTGGCGCGCCGACGTGCGGCCCAACGTGCTCGGCAAGTTCAACGAGGTCGAGGGCGATTTCTCGGGCGGCGAATGGTCCATGCCCAACCCGACCGCGAACACGCTGCTGCGCGCCAATGCCGACCTGTCGCCGGCGCTGATCGCCAAGGCCCTGGCCCAGCGCCTGGAGAAGACCGGCGTGCTGGCCGCCGGCGGCGCCGACATGGTGGCGCGCGTGGACGCCCAGCTCGCGATCCTGCAGGCCAAGGAGCGCGCCATGCAGAAGCTGGAGCTCGGCGGCGTGCAGGGCGCCGACCGGCTGCCCTGGTTCTGCTCGGGCTGCCCGCACAACACCTCCACCCGCGTGCCGGAGGGCTCGCGCGCGCTGGGCGGCATCGGCTGCCATTTCATGGCGACCTGGATGGACCGCAGCACGATCGGCTTCACCCAGATGGGCGGCGAGGGCGTGCCCTGGGTCGGCCAGCAGCCGTTCACGACCGAGCGGCACCTCTTCGCCAACCTGGGCGACGGCACCTACTTCCACAGCGGGCTGATGGCGATCCGCCAGAGCATCGCCGCCGGCGTCAACATCACCTACAAGATCCTCTACAACGACGCGGTCGCCATGACCGGCGGCCAGCGCGTCGGCGAGCGGCCCGAGGGCCATTCGGTGCTGCAGATCGCCGAGAGCCTGCACGCCGAGGGCGTGAAGAAGCTCGTCGTCGTGACCGACGAGCCGGAGAAGTACCGCGGCGTCGCGATCCCGGGCGACGACGTGCAGGTGCGGCACCGCGACGAACTGGACGCGATCCAGCGCGCGTTCCGCGAGATTCCCGGCACCACGATCATCATCTACGACCAGACCTGCGCGACCGAGAAGCGCCGCCGCCGCAAGCGCGGCACGGCGGTCGATCCGGCCGTGCGCGTGGTCATCAACGAGCTGGTCTGCGAGGGCTGCGGCGACTGCGGCGTGCAGTCCAACTGCCTGTCGGTCGAGCCGCTGGAGACCGAGTTCGGCCGCAAGCGCCAGATCAACCAGAGCAGCTGCAACAAGGACCTGAGCTGCCTGAAGGGCTTCTGCCCCAGCTTCGTGACGGTGGAGGGCGGCAGGCTCAAGGGCCGGGCCAAGGCCCAGGCGCCGTCGCCCTACGCCCTGGGCGAGCTGCCCGAACCGGCGCTCCCGCCGCTGTCCGGCACCTGGGGCATCGTGGTCGCCGGCGTCGGCGGTACCGGCGTGATCACGATCGGCCAGCTGCTGGGCATGGCCGCGCACATGGAGGGCAAGGGCATCGTCACGCAGGATGCAGCAGGCCTGGCGCAGAAGGGCGGCGCGACCTGGAGCCACGTGCTGATCGGCCCGTGCCAGGACGACATCCGCACCACGCGCGTGTCCATGGCCGCGGCCGACCTGGTGCTGGGCTGCGACCCGCTGGTCGCCGCCGGCAAGGAGACCACGGTGCGCATGCGCGAGGGCCGCACCCGCGTGGCGCTGAACACGCATGGCGCGCCGACCGCGGCCTTCGTGAAGAACACCGACTGGCAGAACCCGGCCGCGGCCTGCGCGGCCGAGTTGGCGCAGATCGTCGGCGAGGCCGCGCTCGGCCGCTTCGACGCCGACACGGCCGCCAGGCAGTTGATGGGCGACACCCTGTACGCCAACCCGATGATGCTGGGCTATGCGTGGCAGAAGGGCTGGATCCCGCTGGAGCGCGCCTCGCTGCTGCGCGCGATCGAGCTGAACGCCGTGGCCGTGGAGCAGAACAAGGCGGCCTTCGAATGGGGCCGCCGGGCGGCCGCCGACCCGGCGTCCCTCGGCGGGTTGCTCGGCGCTGCCGGCCAGCAGGTCATCGAACTGCGCAAGCGCGACACGCTGGACCAGTTGGTCGCGCGCCGCGTCGCCTTCCTGACCGACTACCAGAACGCCGCCTACGCCGCCGACTACCAGGCCTTCGTCGACAAGGTGCGCGCGCGCGAGCAGGCCATGGGCACGCCCCGGCACCTGCCGCTGACCGAGGCCGTGGCGCGCTATCTGTTCAAGCTGATGGCCTACAAGGACGAGTACGAGGTCGCGCGGCTGCACAGCGATCCGGCTTTCCTGCAGCGCATCGAGGGCATGTTCGAGGGCGACTACACGCTGCACTACCACCTGGCGCCGCCGCTGACCGCGCGGAAGAACGACAAGGGCGAACTGCTCAAGCGCAAGTACGGCCCGGCCATGCTGACCGGCTTCCGTCTGCTGGCGAAGCTCAAGGGCCTGCGCGGCAGTGCACTCGATCCGTTCGGCCGCAGCGCCGAGCGCCGGGCCGAGCGTGCGCTGATCGCCGAATACCGCGCCAGCATCGAGGAGGTGCTGGCCGGCCTGAACGCCGCCAACCATGCCGTGGCGCTGGACATCGCGCGCATTCCGGAGCAGATCAAGGGCTACGGCCACGTGAAGGAGCGCAACCTCGCGGCTGCGCGGCGCCGCTGGGCGCAGCTGCAGGCCGCCTTCCGCGATCCGGCGGCGCCGGCCCGCGCGGCCTGACGCCGGGCGCGCCGCCGGCCTTACGCCGGCAGGGGCCTCCCCGGCGCGCCCCAGACCGGGGCATACAATCCCATGCTTTTCGTCCGCCCCGCGCGCATGCGATGCGCGGGGCCGCGCGCCCACGCTGCGCGCGCCATCCGACCTTGCACCCTCTTGTGGAGCCGCTCCGTGCTGATTTCTTCCGCTTTCGCGCAAACCGCCCCTGCCGCTGCCGGCGGCGGTGGCCTGATGTCCTCGCTGGGCAGCATGCTGCCGCTGCTGCTGATGTTCGTGGTGCTGTACTTCATCATGATCCGGCCGCAGATGAAGAAGCAGAAGGAGCACCGCGCCATGATCGACGCGCTGGCCAAGGGTGACGAGGTCGCCACCGCCGGCGGCCTGCTGGGCCGGGTCACCAAGGTGGGCGAAGGCACGCTGAGCGTGGAGATCGCCAGTGGCGTGGAAGTGCAGCTGCAGCGCCATGCCGTGGTGCAGGTGCTGCCCAAGGGCACCATCAAGTAAGCCGTCGTTGCGAGGAGCGCGCCGCCCGCGGCGCACACGATCATGAATCGATATCCGGTGTGGAAGTACGCGACCATCGTGGTCGTGCTGCTTCTGGGGCTGATCTACGCCCTGCCCAATTTCTTTGGCGAGGCACCGGCCGTCCAGGTGTCCGCCGGCAAGTCCACGGTCAAGGTCGACGATGCGACCCGCGTGCGCGTCGAGCAGATCCTGCAGGAGGCCGGCGTCGCGCCCGACCTGGTCACGCAGGACGCCGGCTCCGTGCGCGCGCGCTTCGCGACGCCGGACCAGCAGCTCAAGGCCCGCGACGCGCTGCAGCATGCGCTGGTGCCCGATCCGGCCGACCCGTCCTACATCGTCGCGCTGAACCTGGTGTCGCGCTCGCCGGCCTGGCTGACGGCGCTGAACGCCCACCCGATGTACCTGGGGCTGGACCTGCGCGGCGGCGTGGACTTCCTGCTGCAGGTGGACATGAAGGGCGCCATCGACAAGCGTGCCGAGTCCTTCGCCGGCGACCTGCGCGTGGCGCTGCGCGACAAGAACATCCGCGGCGCCTCGGTCAACCGCAACGGCCAGGCCGTGGAGATCACGTTCCGCGACCGCGAGGCGCTGGAAGCCGCCCGGCGCGTGCTGCAGGACCAGTTCCCCGACCTCACGGCCACCGACACGCAGGACGGCAACGTCTGGCGCATGGTCGCCAGCATCAAGCCCGAGGCCGCGCGCCGGCTGCAGGATGCCGCGCTCAAGCAGAACATCACCACGCTGCACAACCGCATCAACGAGCTGGGCGTGGCCGAGCCGGTGATCCAGCAGCAGGGCCTGGAGCGCATCGTGGTCCAGCTGCCCGGCGTGCAGGACGTGGCCAAGGCCAAGGACATCCTGGGCCGCACGGCCACGCTGGAGGTGCGCCTGGTCGACGAGAGCACCGAGGCGCGCAGCGCCGAGACCGGCGGCGGCGCCGTGCCGTTCGGCTCCGAGCGCTATCCGGACCGCGCCGGCCAGCCCGTCATCGTCAAGCGCCAGGTGGTGCTGACCGGCGAGAACCTGACCGACGCCCAGCCCGGCTTCGACAGCCAGACCCAGGAGCCGACCGTCAACCTGACGCTGGACGGCAAGGGCGCGCGCATCTTCCGCGACGTCACGCGCGAGAACGTCGGCAAGCGCATGGCCATCATCCTGTTCGAGAAGGGCAAGGGCGAGGTCGTCACCGCGCCGGTGATCCGCACCGAGATCGGCGGCGGCCGCGTGCAGATCTCCGGCCGCATGACCACCACCGAGGCCAACGACACCGCGCTGCTGCTGCGCGCCGGCTCGCTGGCCGCGCCGATGGAGATCATCCAGGAGCGCACGATCGGCCCCAGCCTGGGCGCGGACAACATCAGCAAGGGCTTCAACAGCGTGCTGTACGGCTTCCTGGCGATCATGGTCTTCATGTGCGCCTACTACGCGCTGTTCGGCGTGTTCTCCTCGATCGCGCTGGCGTTCAACCTGCTGCTGCTGGTGGCCGTGCTGTCCATGCTGCAGGCCACGCTGACGCTGCCCGGCATCGCGGCCATGGCGCTGGCGATCGGCGTGGCGATCGACTCCAACGTGCTGATCAACGAGCGCATCCGCGAGGAGCTGCGCGCCGGCGCCTCGCCGCAGGCGGCCATCCACGCCGGCTACGACCGCGCCTGGGGCACCATCCTCGATTCCAACGTCACCACTCTGATCGCCGGCCTGGCGCTGCTGGCCTTCGGCTCCGGGCCGATCCGCGGCTTCGCGGTGGTGCACTGCCTGGGCATCCTGACCTCGATGTTCTCGGCCGTGTTCTTCTCGCGCGCGCTGGTGAACCTGTGGTACGGCCGCAAGAAGAAGCTCAAGAGCGTGTCCATCGGCACGGTCTGGCGGCCCGGGAACGACAGCGGCGACGTCGCCGTGCAGACCAAGTAAGGCGGGGGCACGACCATGGAATTCTTCCGCATCCGCAAGACCATCCCGTTCATGCGCCACGCGCTGGTGCTGAACATCGTCTCCTTCGTGACCTTCGCGCTGGCGGTGTTCTTCCTGTTCCACCGCGGGCTGCACCTGTCGGTGGAATTCACCGGCGGCACCGTGATGGAGGTGGCCTACCAGCAGTCCGCCGACATCGGCCAGGTGCGCGAGACCGTCGGCAAGCTCGGCTATTCCGACGTGCTGGTGCAGGCCTACGGCAGCTCGCGCGACGTGCAGATCCGCCTGCCCGCGCGCAAGGACATGAACGCCACGCAGCAGAGCGAGCAGGTGATGCAGGCGCTCAGGGCGGCCGATCCGGCCGTCGCGCTGCGCGGCGTGGAGTTCGTCGGCCCGCAGGTCGGCGAGGAACTGACCAGCAAGGGCCTGAAGGCGCTGGCCGTGGTGGTGGCCGGCATCATGATCTACCTGGCGTTCCGCTTCGAGTGGAAGTTCGCCGTGTCCACGGTGTTCGCCAACCTGCACGACGTGGTCATCATCCTGGGCTTCTTCGCGTTCTTCCAGTGGGAGTTCTCGCTGGCGGTGCTGGCGGCGGTGCTGGCGGTGCTGGGCTATTCGGTCAACGAGTCGGTGGTGATCTTCGACCGGGTGCGCGAGAACTTCCGGCGCTACCGCAAGCTGTCCACGCAGGAGGTCATCGATTCGGCGATCACCTCCACGATCAGCCGGACCATCATCACGCACGGCTCCACGCAGCTCGTGGTGCTGTCGATGTTCTTCTTCGGCGGGCCCACGCTGCACTACTTCGCGCTGGCGCTGACGATCGGCATCTGCTTCGGCATCTACTCGTCGTGCTTCGTCGCGGCGGCCATCGCGATGTGGCTGGGCGTCAAGCGCGAGGATCTGGTGAAGGCGGCCAAGAAGGAGGAAGATCCGAACGACCCCAACGCTGGCGCCGTCGTCTGACACCCACAGCCTTCCCATGGCCTCCCAAGCTCCTTCCGACCATGCCCTGGCGCGCCGGACGCGCGAGCGCTTCGTCGCCGAGATGTGCCGCGGGCTCGGCGAGCTCGGGGCGGCCGTCAAGGAGCGGCTGACCGAGGCGCTGGAGCAGGTCAGCTCCGTGCGCGAGATGCAGGAGCGCCGGGACGCCTGGACGCTGTTCCAGAGCCACGGCCGGGCCTGGGAGGAGGGCACCGCCAGCGCTTGGCGGCGGGCCGCGCAGGCCGTCGGCGCGCCCCCGGTGGCCGCGCGGCCGGCCGCGGCCGGGGGCGACCTGCAGCTCGAGCTCGTCGGCGACGAGGCGGTCGAGAACAAGATCCAGGCCTCGCGCCTGGCGCTGGCCCTGCGCGAGCGCGCCGGCGGCCCGCTGGCCGAGCTGTGCGTGGGCGTGCAGCATCTCGAGCGGCGCGAGGAACTGCCGGAGCACGACGTGCTGCGGCCCGAGGCGCTGATGCTGCTGCTGGTCGAGCAATGGACCGTGGCCGGCCTGCAGCGCAGCAGCCTGCCGCTGGTCATGGACACGCTGCAGCGCCATCTGGCCGGCGACATGCTGCAGGCCTGCAAGGCCTGCGACGCCCTGCTGAGGGCCGCCGGCGTGCAGCCGGACGCCGACCTGCGCCAGCGCGTGCGGCTGACCCAGATGGCCGGCCCCGGCGCCGCCCCGGCTGCGGCGCGGAGCGCGCCGGCGCCGGTGCCGTCGTCGTCCGGCTGGATGGCGACGGCCATCGGCGCTGCTGCCGCGGCGCCCGGTCCTGCGCCGCGCGGCGCGGCGCCCGCGGCGCAGCCGGCAGGCGGAGGGGAGGGCGGTGCAGCGGGCGAGGCGCCGCTGTCGCCGCTGGCGCGCGCGCGCCGGCGCGCCCAGGGCGTGCTGGGCCAGCTGCGCCGCGTGCTGAGCGAGCAGGCCGGCCATTTCTTCGAGCCCACGGCCAAGCAGGAGATCTCGCCCACGCTGGCCGACGCCATCCGCAGGAGCCGGCACGTGGTGTTCGACTCGGACCTGCTGCTCGGCGACACCGAGCCGGCCGGCACCGGCGGCTACACCCAGGCCAACGTCGTGCGCGCGGCCGCCGTGCTGCGCGAGCATTCCAACGAGCTCAAGCGCAAGGCCGCCACCGACAGCGAGAAGGCCACGATCGAGATCGTGGCGCTGATGTTCCAGAGCATCCTGGCCGAGGAGCGCATCCCCGCGGCGATCCGCGTGTGGTTCGCCCGGCTGCAGCTGCCGGTGCTGCGGGTGGCGCTGGCCGAGCCGGAGTTCTTCGGCACGCTGAACCATCCGGCGCGCCAGCTGATCGACCGCATGGGTTCCTGCGTGCTGGGCTTCGACGCCCGCGCCATCGGCGGCAGCGCGCTGGAGGCCGAGATCCGGCGCGTGGTGCAGGTCATCGAGCAGTACCCGGAGACCGGCCGGCGCGTGTTCCAGCTGGTCTACGACGAGTTCCAGAAGTTCCTGTCCCGGTACCTGACCGAGAAGGGCGCGGCGTCCAAGGTGGTCAGCGTGGCGCAGCAGGTCGAGCAGAAGGAGACGCTGGCGATCCAGTACACGATCGAGCTGCGCAACCTGTTGCAGGACATGCCGGTGCGCGAGGAGGTGCGCGAGTTCCTGTTCAAGGTCTGGGCCGAGGTGCTGGCCATGGCCGCCGTGCGCAAGGGTCCGCAGGACGAGGAGACCGTGGCGCTCAAGCGTTCGGCCGCCGACCTGGTCTGGGCCGCCAGCGCCAAGCCCAACCGGGCCGACCGCACGCGCGTGATCCAGAGCCTGCCGCAGCTGCTGCAGCGCCTGCGCCAGGGCATGACGCTGCTGGGCCTGGCCTCGCCGGTGCAGGAAGGCCATATCAAGCGCATCAGCGACACGCTGGCCGACGCCTTCATGTCCAAGACCGAGGCGATCCCGCAGGCCCGCATCGACCAGATGGCCCAGCGCCTGGCCAACCTGGAGGACTTCGTCAGCGACGACAGCATGGGCGACCTGGCGCTGGACGCCGACAGCATCGAGCTGATGCTGGGCATCGACGCCTCGTCGATCGACGTGATCCCCGACGCCGGTGCCCGGCCCGGCGACGCCATGCTGGACTGGGCGCGCGAACTCCAGGTGGGCCACTGGTTCACGCTGGACCACAACCAGAAGGTCAGCCAGGTGCAGCTGGCCTGGCGCAGCGAGCGCCGGCAGCTGTACCTGTTCGCGTCCATGGACGGGCGCAGCACGCTGATCCAGATCAAGCGCGTGGCCGCCTACCTGCAGGCCGGCCTGCTGATCCCGCAGGAAGAAGAGGCGCTGACGCTGCGCGCCACGCGCCAGGCGCTGGAGAAGCTGGACGCGAATCCGGAGCGGCTGCTGGCCGTGCCGGCGGGCTAGCCGGTCACGAGGCGCTGGAACAGCGCGCCCGGCAGGCGGGCGACCTGGCCCTGCAGCTCCAGCTCCAGCAGGCGCGCCTGCAGCCGCGGCGCCGGCAGGCCGGTGCGGGCGACCAGCGCATCCAGGCCGATCGGGTCGAAGCCCAGCTGGGCCAGCACCGCGTCCTCCGCCGCGGCCGGCGCCTCTTCGGCCGGCACGGGGCGCGGGGCGGGCGGTGCGCCGAACTCCTCGAACACATCCTCCAGGCAGGTCACCAGCTTGGCGCCCTGCTGGATCAGCGCGTGGCAGCCCTGCGACTGCGGCGCGTGGATCGAGCCGGGCACGGCGAACACCTCCTTGCCCTGCTCGGCCGCGAGCCGGGCCGTGATCAGCGAGCCCGAGCGCAGCGCTGCCTCCACCACCAGCGTGCCGCGCGACAGCCCGGCGATCAGCCGGTTGCGGCGCGGGAAGTTCTCGGCCAGCGGCGGCGTGCCGAGCGGGTATTCGGACAGCAGCATGCCGTGCGCCGCGATCGCGTGCGCCAGGGCCCGGTGCGCCTTGGGATAGACCCGGTCCAGCCCGGTGCCGACGACCGCGATCGTGGCCGGCTGCGGGCTGTCGGCGGGCATGCCGGCCAGCGCGCCCTCGTGGGCGGCGCCGTCCACGCCCAGCGCCAGCCCGGACACCACGGTCCAGCCGGCCGCGGCGCAGCCCTGGCCGAACTGGCGCGCATGGGCCAGGCCCTGCGGTGTCGGCTGGCGGCTGCCGACGATGGCCAGGCCCGGCGGCGCCTCGGGCCGGGCGACGAAGGCCGGCCAGCGCGCGAAGTCGCCCATCGCGTGCAGCAGCAGCGGCGGATCCTCCATGCGCAGCAGCGCCGCGGGATAGTCGGGCTGGCCGGGCGCCAGCAGGCGGCGCTGCTGCGGCGCCTCCTGCAGCCAGGCGAGCGTGGCCTCCAGCAGCGCGGCGTGGCCCGGCGGCGGCTGCCGCAGGGCCTGCGCCACGCCGGCCGGCACCGCCTGGGCCAGCACGGCCTCGTCGCGGGCGAACACCGCCTCGGGGGTGCCGAAGGCGCGCAGCAGGCGGCGCGCCGTGGCGTTGCCGACGCCGGGCGTGCCCAGCAGCCGCAGCCAGGCGTCGAGTTCGCTGCGTTCCATCGGCGGCGCCGTTCCCGCCGGCTTCTCAGCGCGGCGTGACGAGCCGGTCGCCGACCTTCACGCCGGTGCGGATGTCCAGCAGCAGGCCGTAGGACACGCGCTCGAAGGTGCGGAACACCATCAGCAGCCCGTTCGGCTCGTCGGGCAGCTTCATGACCGGCTTGGCCGGATCGGTGCCGTCGACCATGGTGCCGCCATCGCTCAGCACCATCAGCACGTGGCCGCGCTCCAGGCCGTCGCGCGTGCCGCGGTTGATGGCCACGACCTGGTTCTGCGCGGCATTGGTGTTGGGGATGGCGATGCCGTAGATCGAGGCGACGCGGCCTTCGATCTGCGCCGCCGGCGCGTGCGGCGTGTAGCTGCGCAGCTCCGGCGGCGGCTCGGGCAGCAGCCGGTCGCCGATGCGGATCTCTTCCTTGGACGACAGGATGCTCAGCGCGGCCGGCACGATCTCCACCGCGGGCTTGCCGTCGCGGCCGCGCGTCTCGCGCGTGCCTTCGGGCTGCGCCAGCGTGGCCTTGCCGAGGTAGTAGGCCTCGTAGCCCAGCACCTCGCCGGACGTCGGGTCCTTGATCGGCACCGCGTCGCGCACGACGCGGAAGTTCTGCGGCGCGTCGCCCGCGGCGGCGGCCAGCGGTGCCGCGGGCGAGCCGCGGGCGTAGGCGCGGTCGCCCGGCGACAGCATCACCCGCTGCTCGCGCGTGGCCACGATGCGCGGGGCCTGCTGCAGCGCGTTCTCCGCCACGATCAGCGATTCGGTCAGGAAGGGCTCGATCAGCCCGGGCTGCAGCGTGGGCAGCGCGCTGTCGGCCAGCGAGGTGCTGCGCACGCGCGGCGACACGCGCACCGTCTGCAGCCCGCCGTCCGGCGCGCGCGTGCCGAGTACGGCGCGGCCGCCGCTGCGGTCCAGGAACAGCTGCTGGCCGGGATAGATCAGGTGCGGGTCGCGGATCTGCTGCAGGTTCATGCCCCACAGCTCCGGCCAGCGCCAGGGGCGCGCCAGGAACAGGCCGGCAATGCCCCACAGCGTGTCGCCGCTCCTGACGGTGTAGCTGTCCGGCGCGTTCGGCGCCAGCTCGGACAGCGCCACGCCACGCTGCGCCACCTGGGCAGCGGTGTCGCGCTGGGCCGGCGTGACGGCGGGGGTGGGCTGGGCCAGTGCCGGCAGCGCCGCCAGCATGGCCGCGGCAGCCAGCGTGGCCGTGCCGAGGCGGTTGTGCGTCATGCGTTGCACCAAAGACTGTTCAGAAAATGCGCAAAAAAGCGTCGGCAATTGTGCGTCGTAGCCCCTGGCCGAACAACGATTATTGCGCCCGGCCTGCGAGCGCCCGGTTGAAAGTGGCGAAAATAGCCACACCTGCCGTTCTTGCCGCTTCCTCGCTGTCCATGGCCTTGCTTCCCATCCTCCAGTATCCCGACACCCGGCTCCACAAGGTGGCCAAGCCGGTGGCGGTCGTGGACGACCGCATCCGCCGGCTCGTCGCCGACATGCTGGAGACCATGTACGCGGCCAAGGGCATCGGCCTGGCCGCCACCCAGATCGACGTGCACGAGCGCGTGATCGTGATCGACGTGTCCGAGGAGCGCGACACGCCGCTGGTGCTGGTCAACCCCGAGATCACCTGGGCCAGCGCCGAGCGCAGCCTGGGCGACGAAGGCTGCCTGTCCGTGCCCGGCGTCTACGACGGCGTGGAGCGCGCCAGCCAGGTGCGCGTGCAAGCGCTCGACGAGCATGGCCGCTCGCGCAGCGTCGAGGCCGACGGCCTGCTGGCCGTCTGCATCCAGCACGAGATGGACCACCTGCTCGGCAAGGTGTTCGTCCAGTACCTCTCGCCGCTCAAGCGCAACCGCATCAAGACCCGGATGCTCAAGGCCCAGCGCGAGCTGGCGCGCGAGTCCGCCTAGCCCCCATCGCCCATGCGCTGCCTTCCGCGCCGGATTGCCATGGCGCTGGCCGCTGTCTGGCTCGCCGGCTGCGCCGTCGTGCAGCCGGGCATGACGCGCGCCCAGGTATTCGCCGCCTGGGGCCAGCCCACGCGCAGCGTCTCCCTGCAGGGCGGCGAGCGGCTGCAGTACACGCAGCAGCCGGCCGGCCAGCAGGCCTGGATGGTCGATCTGGATGCGGCCGGCCAAGTCGTCCGCGTGCGGCAGGTGCTGACGGAGCAGGAGTTCGCCCGCATCGCCACGGACGGTTCCTGGACGCGCGCCGACGTCGAACGCGAGTTCGGCCCCGCGCCGGACCGCGAGCGCGTCAGCAGCTGGGACGGCCCGATCCTGACCTACCGCTGGCGCAGCGGCGCCACCGACCTCTACTACTGGGTCTACCTGGACCACGCCGGCATCGTGCGCCGTGCCCACCAGGGCATGGACTGGCACGCCATGCGGCGGGTCCTCCACTGAGCATTCCATGCGCATCGTCTTCGCGGGCACGCCCGAGTTCGCGCGGGTGGCGCTGCAGTCCCTGCACGCCGCCGGCTTCCAGATCCCCCTGGTGCTGACCCAGCCGGACCGTCCGGCCGGCCGGGGCATGAAGCTGCAGGCCTCGCCGGTCAAGCAGTTCGCGCAGCAGCACGGCTGGCCGGTGGCGCAGCCGCGCAGCCTGCGGCTGGACGGCCGGTACCCGGAGGACGCCGCGGCCGTGCGCGAGGCGCTGCTGGCTGCGCAGGCCGACGCCATGGTCGTGGCCGCCTACGGCCTGATCCTGCCGCGCTGGGTGCTGGACAGCATGGGCCCGCCGGCCGCGGGGCACGGGGACGCCGCCGCGCCGGGCACGGGCGCCCGGCGCTTCGGCTGCCTGAACATCCACGCCAGCCTGCTGCCGCGCTGGCGCGGCGCGGCGCCCATCCATCGCGCGGTCGAGGCCGGCGACGCCGAGACCGGCGTGACCATCATGCAGATGGACGAGGGCCTGGACACCGGCGCCATGCTGCTCGCCGAGCGGCTGGCCATCGGCGGCGACAGCACGGCGCAGCTGCACGACCGCCTGGCCGTGCTGGGCGGGCGCCTGATCGTCGAGGCACTGCGCCGGGCCGAGGCCGGCACGCTGCGCCCGCAGCCGCAGCCCGACGCAGGCGTGACCTACGCGCACAAGATCGAGAAGGCCGAGGCGCCGCTGGACTGGCGGCTGCCGGCCGCCGTGCTGCAGCGCCGCGTGCGCGCGTTCGATCCGTTCCCGGGCGCCATCGCCCGGCTCGGTGGCGAGACCATCAAGTGCTGGGCGGCCGAGGCCCTGCCCGGTGCCGCCCAGGCCGCGCCTGGCACCGTGCTGCAGGCCGATGCGGCCGGCATCGCGGTGGCGGCCGGCGAGGGCGTGCTGCGCCTGACCGAGCTGCAGCGCGCCGGCGGCCGGCGCCTGCCGGCCGCGGCCTTCCTGGCCGGTTTCGCGGTGCAGGCCGGCCAGGTCTTCGACGCCGCGGCGGCCTGATGTTCCTGTCCACGGAGATCCGGCGCCGGCCGGCGTTCCGGGAGGGCTGGCGCGAGATGCTGCCGGTGGCCCTGGGCATCGGCGCCTGGGGGCTGATGACCGGCGTGGCCATGCTCAAGTCCGGCCTGTCGGTGGTCGAGGCGGTGGCCATGACGCTGCTGGTCTACGCCGGCAGCTCGCAGCTGGCGGCGCTGCCGCTGTTGGTGGCCGGCGCGCCGATCTGGGTGATCCTGGCCACGGGCTTCTGCGTGAACCTGCGCTTCGTGGTGTTCAGCCTGCACCTGCGGCCCTACCTGATACATCTGCCGCGCTGGCGCCGCATGCTGCACGGCTACCTGACGGCGGACATGGGCTATGCGATGTTCACGCGCCGCCATCCCCGGCCCGGCACCACGCCGGCCGAGCGCGATGCGCAGGAAGCCTACCTGACCGGCGGCTACTGCGTGGCCTGGCTGGCCTGGATGGGCATGAGCCTACTCGGCATCGCGCTGGCCAGCGCCATCCCCACGCACTGGGGGCTGGGCTTCGCCGGCGTGCTGAGCCTGCTGGCCATCGTCTGCTCCATGGCGACGACCCGGCTGCGCGTGCTGGCCGCGCTGATCGCCTCGGCCACGGCCGTGGCCGCCTACGCGCTGCCGCTGAAGCTGAACATCGTGGTGGCCATCGGCGTCGCCGTGCTGGCCTGCTTCTGGCTGGAGCGCCAGCTCGAGCTGAACCCCGACGAGGACGCGCGATGAGCGGGGCCTGGGCCGACTGGACCACGCTGGCCGTGATCGCCGGCCTGACCGGCGTGACGGTGCTCACGCGCTGCTTCTTCTTCATCCTGGACCGGCCCTGGGGCCTGCCGGAGTGGGCGCTCCGCGCGCTGCACTATGCGCCGGTGGCGGCGCTGGCGGCCGTGGTCGCGCCCGAGATCGTGATGAGCCAGGGCCACCTCATCGCGACCTGGCAGGACGCGCGGCTGTTCGCGGCCGCGGCCGGCGCGGCCTGGTACTTCCGGCGCGGCGGCGTGCTGGGCACCATGCTGGCCGGCATGGCGGTGTACCTGCCGCTGCACCTGGGGCTGGGCTGGTAGGGCGTTCCTACAATGGCGGGTTGTTCTTCCACCCTTCCAACGCCATCACCATGAACGTTCTCCGCTTTTCCGACCTGTGCGCCCAGGGCAAGGCCGCCGGCCAGCGCGTGTTCATCCGTGCCGACCTGAACGTGCCGCAGGACGACGCCGGCAACATCACCGAGGACACGCGCGTGCGCGCCTCCGTGCCCTGCATCCGCATGGCGCTGGACGCCGGCGCGGCCGTGATGGTGACCTCGCACCTGGGCCGTCCGAAGGAAGGCGAGTTCAAGCCCGAGGATTCGCTGGCCCCGGTGGCCCGGCGCCTGGGCGAGCTGCTGGGCCGCGAGGTGCCGCTGGTCGCGGACTGGGTCGACGGCGTGCCGCTGCAGCCCGGCCAGGTCGTGCTGCTGGAAAACTGCCGCGTCAACAAGGGCGAGAAGAAGAACGACGAGGCGCTGGCCAGGAAGCTGGCCGCGCTGTGCGACATCTACGTGAACGACGCCTTCGGCACCGCCCACCGGGCCGAGGCGACGACCTACGGCATCGCGCAGTTCGCGCCGGTCGCCTGCGCCGGCCCGCTGCTGGCGGCCGAGATCGACGCCATCACCAAGGCGCTGGCGAGTCCCAGGCGCCCGCTGGTGGCCATCGTCGCCGGCTCCAAGGTCAGCACCAAGCTGACCATCCTGCAGTCGCTGGCCAAGAACGTGGACGGCCTGGTCGTCGGCGGCGGCATCGCCAACACCTTCCTGCTGGCCGCCGGGCTGCCGATCGGCAAGAGCCTGGCCGAGCCCGACCTGGTCGGCGAGGCCAAGGCCGTGATCGAGGCCATGAAGGCGCGCGGCGCCGAGGTGCCGATCCCGGTCGACGTGGTGACGGCCAAGACCTTCGCGGCCGATGCGCCGGCCACCGTCAAGGCCGCCGCCGACGTGGCCGAGGACGACCTGATCCTGGACATCGGCCCCGAGACGGCCGCGCTGCTGGCCGCCAAGCTGAAGCAGGCCGGCACCATCGTCTGGAACGGCCCGGTCGGCGTGTTCGAGTTCGACGCCTTCGCCAAGGGCACCGAGGCCATCGCCCGCGCGATCGCCGAGAGCAGCGCCTTCAGCATCGCCGGCGGCGGCGACACGCTGGCCGCGATCGCCAAGTACGGCATCGAGAAGGACGTGGGCTACATCTCTACCGGCGGTGGCGCCTTCCTCGAAGTGCTGGAGGGCAAGACCCTGCCGGCGTTCGAGATCCTGGGCAAGCGCGCGGCGGGCTGAGCGGCCCGTTCAGCGCTGCGCGGGCGGCGCCACGCCGGTGGCGACCAGCCGGCGCAGCTTGGCCAGCAGGGTCTTGGCGCGCCGTTCGTTGGCCAGGCCCATGCGCACCATGATCTTCTGGCCGGCCGACAGCGACTGCAGCTCCGGGTCGGCGAACTCGTAGCGCACCCAGGGCCGCGGGTCGGCGATCTCGCCGCGCACTTCCAGCAGCCGTACCGCCAGCGGCCCCGGCGGCTCGGGCGCCTGCAACAGATGGTCCAGCACGGCGACCAGCCGGTCGTTGAAATAGCGGCCGGGGTAGCCCAGCTCCTCGTAGGCCTGCTGGAACAGCGGGTAGAGCCGGGCGTAGAGCTGCACCGCGCGTTCCAGCGGCACGGCCTCGGCGAACGACAGCAGCGCGCCGTAGCGTCCGGCGTTGGGCGGCGCGATCGTGGCGTTCTCGCCTTCGCCCTGCACCAGGAAGCGCTGCGGCATCGGCTGCACCGGCCACAGCCGGGCCGGCGCGCTGGCGCGCGGCAGGTTGTCCACCGTGGCGACCGTTCGGCGCACGAAGCCGTCGGTGAGCAACAGCGATTGCA
Organism: Pseudorhodoferax sp.; assembly: GCF_047601025.1. NCBI lineage: Bacteria > Pseudomonadati > Pseudomonadota > Betaproteobacteria > Burkholderiales > Comamonadaceae > Pseudorhodoferax > Pseudorhodoferax sp. Next base: position 1,391,128 of record NZ_JASGJZ010000001.1, on the reverse strand, counting down.
CCGTGCCCTCGCCGAGCAGGTCCGCCAGCGCGGCGGCCACGTGGGTATCTGCCTCGGCCAGCGCGGGCAGCGCCGGGTCGGGGTGCTGCAGCGGATCGACCGGGTTCTGCGGCCCGGAGGCGGTTGGTTCAGGCGCCGGTGCCTCGGCGGTTTCGGGCGGCGGTGTGGCGCTGGAGGCCGCAGCCGGCTCGGGTTCCGGCGCTGCTGGCACGGGAGCCTGGGACTCGCGCCACCAGAACCACCAGGCCAGCGCGGCCAGCAACGCGAGGAGCGCCAGCAGCCAGGGGCCGCGGGCGGAAGGACGGGGGGGATGCAGGTCGCGGTGGTCGGGCGGGGGCATGCGGTGTCCTTGGCATGGGGTGGTCGGCCGCCCGTGTGACCCGCGCCCGCCCGGGGCGTTCCGCCAGCGCGTTCAGGCGGGCGTGGCGCGCAGCGCGCTGGTCGCGCGGCCCTGGAAGTCGGTCCAGCACTGGCGCGAGAAATCGTACAGCTTGCAGGCGCGTGCCGTCTCGAAATACCACTTCCACGAGAAGCGTTGCACGATGATGCGCCCGGGCAGCAGCTGCTCCAGCACCGCCTGCGCTTCCTTGAGCTTGTACAGCGGGATGCTCATGTCCACATGGTGCGCCGTGTGCTCCATGATGTGGTGCAGCAGCGCGCCGATCTGCAGCGGGAAGGTCAGGTGCACCGTGGTCGAGACGAAGGGCTGGGCGCGCTGCCAGGCGGCCTTGTCGTCGTGCCACTGCACCTTCACGTGCGTGTGGTGGCCGTAGATCACGAAGCCCATCATGGTGAACCAGAACAGCATGGGCACCACGAAGCCGAACAGCAGCACGAGCCAGACCGCCTGCCCGGTGGCCAGCGCCGCGGCCACCAGCGCGCCGATCCACAGCAGCGCGAAGCCGGTGACCAGCAGGCAGTCCTTCGTGAAGATCGGGCGGTGGCTGTTGCCGATGGCCGACTTGCTCGGGAACATCATCTTCTTCCACCAGATCTCGACCATGTAGTACAGGCCGGGGCCCCAGCCGCTGCGGTAGATGCGCTCCATCAGCCGCCGGACGGGCGACATCGCCGCGTATTCCTGCTGCGTGGACGGGGCCCAGACGAAGTCCACGCCCTTCAGGTTGGTGAAGCCGTGGTGCACCACGTTGTGCCCCATGTCCCACAGGCTGTAGGCCGTCAGCGAGGGCAGGAAGGCGATGCGGCCCAGCCACTTGTTCAGCCGCCGGTGCGGCGTGAGGCTCTGGTGGCAGGCGTCGTGGCCGACCACGAACAGCCGGCCGATGACGAAGCCGGCCGCCAGCGCGCAGGCCAGCCTGGCCCACAGGCCGTCGAACCATACGGTGCCGACCACCAGGGCCGCGAACAGCGCCATGTCGAACGCCAGCAGTACCAGGGCGCGCAGCGTGGTGCGTTGTGCGATCGGGATCAGCCAGGAGCGGATGACCTTGCGGTGCGGCAGCGGAGCATCGGGCGCCAGGGGCGCCGGCAGGTCCGTCCGGGCGGAGGCAGGGGAAGCTTGCATGAAAAAAGCAGCGGAAAAAGTCAATCGAAAAACCTTGGACGATAGCGCAACCGCGCACGGCCAGGGTGACCGACGTCAAAGCGCAGCGAATCCGCCACACCGCCATGTGAGAATTGCACGATCAGGAGACATTCCCCATGAGCATTTCCCGACTGCCCCGCCACGCCACCAAGATCGTCGCCACGCTGGGCCCGGCTTCCAGCACGCCCGAGATGCTCGAGCAGATGATCCGCCACAAGGTCAGCGTGGTACGGCTGAACTTCAGCCACGGCACGGCGCAAGACCACATTGCGCGTGCGGCCATGGTGCGCGAGGCCTCGCGCAATGCCGGGCGGGAGGTGGCCATCATGGCCGACCTGCAGGGCCCCAAGATCCGCGTGGGCAAGTTCGCCGAGGGCCGGGTGATGCTGGTGCCGGGCGCCAAGTTCGTGCTGGACGCCGCCCGCAGCACGCTCGGCGACATCGACGGCGTGGGCCTGGACTACAAGGACCTGCCGCGCGACGTGAAGGCGGGCGACCAGCTGCTGCTGAACGACGGCCTGATCGTGCTGGTCGTCGACGCCGTCAAGGGCGAGCAGGTGTTCACCACCGTCCGGCTCGGCGGCGAACTGTCGAACAACAAGGGCATCAACAAGATGGGCGGCGGCCTGACCGCGCCGGCGCTGACGGCCAAGGACATGGAGGACATCAAGACCGCGATGAGCTTCCAGGCCGACTACGTGGCCGTGAGCTTCCCGAAGAACGCCACCGACATGGAGATGGCGCGCCAGCTGTGCAACGTGGCCGCGGCCGAGTACGGCCACAAGCCCGGCATGATCGCCAAGATGGAGCGGGCCGAGGCGATTCCGAAGCTGGAGGAGATCCTCTCGGCCAGCGACGGCATCATGGTCGCGCGCGGCGACCTGGCGGTGGAGGTCGGCAACGCCGCCGTGCCGGCGCTGCAGAAGAAGATGATCCGCACCGCCCGCGCGATGGACAAGGTCGTCATCACCGCCACGCAGATGATGGAGTCCATGATCACCAACCCCGTGCCCACGCGCGCGGAGGTCAGCGACGTGGCCAACGCCGTGCTGGACGGCACCGACGCCGTGATGCTCTCGGCCGAGACCGCCTCGGGCCGCTACCCGCTGGAGACGGTGCAGGAGATGAGCCGCATCTGCGAGGCCGCCGAGTCCGCCGAGGACAAGCAGCTCGACGCCGACTTCAGCGGCCGCACCTACCAGCGCATCGACCAGTGCATCGCCATGGGCGCGCTGTTCACGGCCCACCACGTCGGCGCCAAGGCCATCGTGGCGCTGACCGAGTCGGGCTCCACGCCGCTGTGGATGAGTCGGCATGCGGCGCACATCCCGATGTACGCGCTGACCTCGCGGCTGGCCACGCAGCGCAAGCTGGCGCTGTACCGCAACGTACGCCCGCTGCTGCTGATGGACGTGATGACCGACCGCGACACCGCGCTGGAGCAGGCCGAGGCCCACCTGAAGCAGCGCGGCCTGGTGGTCAGCGGCGACGTCTACGCGATCACCTGCGGCGAACCCATGGGCGCGCCCGGCGGTACCAACATGCTCAAGATCTGCCGGGCGAGCTGAGCGGCGCTGCCGCCGCCCGGTCCGGGCCGGCGGGGTGGCGTGCCTACAATTGAGGGTTCTTTCCGCCGTCGACACGGCCCCATCATGCAAAGAGGATGCACCCAGTGAACCAGGACCAGCTGAAGAAAGTCTCCACCGGCAACGGCTTCATCGCCGCCTTGGACCAGAGCGGCGGCAGCACGCCCAAGGCGCTCAAGCTCTACGGCGTCGCCGAATCCAGCTACAGCGGCGACGAGCAGATGTTCGACCTGGTGCATGCCATGCGCAGCCGCATCGTGACCAGCCCGGCGTTCGATGGCCGCCGCGTGCTCGGCGCCATCCTGTTCGAGATGACCATGGACCGCCAGTTCGACGGCGTGGACGTGGCCCGGTACCTGTGGGAGAAGAAGCAGGTCGTGCCGTTCCTGAAGGTCGACAAGGGCCTGGCCGAAGAGGTCGACGGCGTGCAGCTGATGAAGCCCATGCCCGAGCTGGACGCGCTGCTGGCGCGCGCCGTCGCCAAGGGCATCTTCGGCACCAAGATGCGCTCGGTCGTCAATGCCGCCAACCAGAAGGGCATCGATGCCGTGCTGGACCAGCAGTTCGCCGTCGGCCAGCAGATCCTGAAGGCCGGCCTGATGCCGATCCTGGAGCCCGAGGTCAACATCAAGGCCACCGACAAGAAGGAAGCCGAGGCGCTGCTCAAGCAAGGCTTCCTCCAGCGCCTGGACGCGCTGCCGCAGGGCCAGCAGGTCATGCTGAAGCTGACCATCCCGACGGTGGACGGCTTCTACACGGAACTGGTCCGGCATCCCAAGGTCGTGCGCGTGGTCGCGCTGTCCGGTGGCTACAGCCGCGACGAGTCCAACGCCATGCTGGCCCGCAACCCCGGCGTGATCGCCAGCTTCAGCCGCGCGCTGACCGAAGGCCTGACGGCCCAGCAGTCCGACGCGGAATTCAACCAGGCGCTGGACGGCGCGATCGAGTCGATCTACCAGGCCTCGATCACCTGATCGGCCGCTTGCGCCCCCTGCCAAGCCGCTCGCCGAGCGGCTTTTTCATGTCCTCGGCATTCTCCGGGCACACTGCCGGATCTGCACCCGCGCCGTTCCCCACTTTCCCCATCGAAGCCATGACCCCTGTCCTGCACACCTCCAAGCTGACCTCCCTGCCGCTGCTGGCGCGCGGCAAGGTGCGCGACAACTACGCCGTCGGCACCGACCGCATCCTGATGGTCGCCAGCGACCGCATCAGCGCCTTCGACGTGATCATGGGCGAGCCGATCCCGGGCAAGGGCGCGCTGCTGACGCAGATGGCGCTGTTCTGGTTCGACCGGCTCGGCCACCTGTGCCCCAACCACCTGACCGGCGAGGCGCCCGAGAGCGTGGTCGCGCCGGACGAGGTGGAGCAGGTGCGCGGCCGCGCGATGCTGGTCAAGCGCCTCAAGCCGATCCCGGTCGAGGCCGTGGTGCGCGGCTACCTGGCCGGCAGCGGCTGGAAGGAGTACCAGGAGGGCCAGGCCGTGTGCGGCGTGCCGCTGCCCGCAGGGCTGCAGAACGCCAGCCAGCTGCCCCGGCCGATCTTCACGCCGGCCTACAAGGCCGAGGCCGGCATGCACGACGAGAACATCCGCTTCGAGCAAGTGGTCGAGATCGTCGGCCCGACGCTGGCCGCGCAGATCCGCGACACCAGCATCGCGCTCTACGAGGCGGCCTGCGCGATCGCGCGGCCCAAGGGCATCATCATCGCCGACACCAAGTTCGAGTTCGGCCTGGACGAGGCCGGCACGCTGCACCTGATGGACGAGGTGCTGACGCCCGATTCCTCGCGCTTCTGGCCGGCCGAGAGCTGGCAGGCAGGCAGCAATCCGCCGAGCTACGACAAGCAGTTCGTGCGCGACTGGCTGGAGTCCGTGCGCATCGACGGCCGGCCCTGGGACAAGACGCCGCCGGCACCGCGCCTGCCGCGCGACGTGGTGGAGAAGACCGCCGCCAAGTACCAGGAGGCCTGGCAGCGGCTGAACGGCTGATCAGTTCAGCGCCATGCTGAGCTTGCGGCGGTAGCTGGACACCAGCGCCGCCTGCGGGTCTTCCGCCATGGCGGCCTTGCCGGTCAGCTCGATGCCGCCGGCGCTCTTGCCGGCGGCGTCCGGGCCGGCCTTGGGCTTGGGCGGCGTCAGCAGCTCCAGGAGTGCGACGTAGAGCTTGCGCGGCACCTCGTCGCCCCATTTCTTGTCGCGCATGACGATCTCCAGCAGCTCGTCCATGGCGGCCGTCCATTCGCCGCGCGCCACCAGCGCGCGCGCCTTGGCCAGCCGCAGGTCGAAGTCGCGCTTGTTCTGCGCGATGCCGGCGTCGAACTGTTCCACGCTCCAGTCGCGGCGCGGGTCCTGCGCCGCGGCCAGCAGCGCCTGGCGCCACTGGGCCAGCGCCTCGAAGCGCAGCTGCACCGGGATCTGCACCAGCGCCGGTTGCAATGCCGCGCCGGCTTCCTCGAACTGGCCGGAGGAGATCAGCAGCTTCACGTAGTCGTGGCGCGCGTCGTCGTTGGCCGGGTTGATGGCCAGCGCCTCCTGCAGCTTGGCCAGCGCGGCGTCGGCGTCGCCCGAGGCCAGCAGGTCCTGCGCCTGCTCGGCGTCGTCGGCGCTGGCCAGCTCGTCCTCGCCGGGCACGTGCTTGTCCAGGAACTGGCGGATCTGCGCCTCCGGCACCGCGCCGACGAAGCCATCCACCGGCTGGCCGCCGGAGAACATCACGCAGAACGGGATGCTGCGCACGCCGAACATCTGGCTGAGCTGGCCGGCGATCTCGGGCACCTTGTCGGCGTCGAGCTTGGCCAGCAGGAAGCGGCCGGCGTAGTCGCGCTCGAGTTTCTCCAGCACCGGGCCGAGCTGCTTGCAGGGGCCGCACCACTCGGCCCAGATGTCCAGCAGCACCGGCTGCTGCAGCGAGGCTTCGACCAGTTCGGCCTGGAAGTTGTCGAGGGTGATGTCGATCATCGGGAAGAGCCCTGGGGGGTGAAACGTAAAATTGCGCCCATGAGCGCAGTACAGGTCGGGGTCGTCATGGGCTCCAGCAGCGACTGGGACACCATGCAGCATGCGGTGGGCATTCTCCAGCAATTCGATATCGCCCACGAGGCACGCGTGGTCTCGGCGCACCGCATGCCGGACGACATGTTCGCCTACGCCGAGGCCGCGGCCGGCCGCGGGCTGAAGGCCATCATCGCCGGCGCCGGCGGCGCCGCGCACCTGCCCGGCATGCTCGCCGCCAAGACCACCGTGCCGGTGCTGGGCGTGCCCGTGGCCAGCCGCCACCTGCAGGGCGTGGATTCGCTGCACAGCATCGTGCAGATGCCCAAGGGCATCCCGGTCGCCACCTTCGCCATCGGCCAGGCCGGCGCGGCCAACGCGGCGCTGTTCGCCGTGGCCATGCTGGCGGGCGAAGACCCGGCGCTGCGCCGGCGGCTCGACGCCTTCCGCGCCGAGCAGACCGCCGCCGCGCGCGCCATGGCGCTGCCGCCGGCATGAAGCCGCCGGTGCTGCTGCCCGGCGCGACGCTGGGGGTCCTGGGCGGCGGCCAGCTCGGCCGCATGTTCGTGCACGCGGCCCAGGCCATGGGCTACGCCACGGCCGTGCTGGACGCCGACGACGCCAGCCCGGCCGGCCGCGTGAGCCACCACCACGTGCAGGCCGGCTACCTGGACGACGCCGGCCTGGCCGCGCTGGCGCGCTGCTGCGATGCCGTGACCACCGAGTTCGAGAACGTGCCGGCGTCCGCGCTGGCGCGCCTGGCCGCGCAGCTGCCGGTGGCGCCGGCGGCCGAGGCCGTGGCCGTGGCGCAGGACCGCGCACAGGAGAAGGCGCACTTCACCCGCATCGGCGTGCCCTGCGCCCCCTACGCCGTGATCGACGGTGCCGAGGCGCTGGCGCGCGTCGACGCCGCGTTGCTGCCCGGCATCCTGAAGACCGCGCGGCTGGGCTACGACGGCAAGGGCCAGGTGCGCGTGGCCACGCGCGAGGCGCTGGCCGCGGCCTGGCAGCAGTTGCGGGGCGTGCCCTGCGTGCTGGAGAAGATGCTGCCGCTGGCGGCCGAGTGCTCGGTGATCGTGGCGCGCGGGCGCGACGGCGGCATGGTCCATTTCCCGGTGCAGCACAACCTGCACCGCGACGGCATCCTGGCCGTGACCACCGTGCACGCGGGCGTACTGCCGCCCGCCGTGGCCGCGCAGGCGGTGGCCGCGGCCCGCGCCGTCGCCGAGGGCCTGGCCTACGTCGGCGTGCTGTGCGTGGAGTTCTTCGTGCTGCAGGACGGCCGCCTCGTCGTCAACGAGATCGCGCCGCGCCCGCACAACAGCGGCCACTACACGATCGACGCCTGCGACGTCTCGCAGTTCGAGCTGCAGGTGCGCACGCTGGCCGGCCTGCCGCTGGTGGCGCCGCGCCAGCACAGCCCGGCCTGCATGCTGAACCTGCTGGGCGACCTGTGGTTCGACCCGAACGCGGCGCGCGCCGCGGCCAGCGATGCGCCGGCCACCCCGCCCTGGGACCGGGTGCTGGCGCTGCCCGGCGTGCACCTGCACCTGTACGGCAAGCTCAAGGCCGCGCGCGGCCGCAAGATGGGCCACCTGACGGTCACCGGCGCCACGCCCGAGGCGGTGCGCGCCACCGCGCTGCAGGCCGCGGCGCTGCTGGGCATCGCGGCGTTCTGAACATGGTCCTCGACGCCGCCGCGCCAGGCGCGATCGAACGTGCCGCCCAGGCACTGGCCGACGGCGAGCTGCTGGGCCTGCCGACCGAAACCGTCTACGGCCTGGCCGCCGACGCCGGCAGCGACGCCGCCGTGGCGAAGATCTACGCCGCCAAGGGCCGTCCCTCCGACCATCCGCTGATCGTGCACGTCGCGCCCGGCGAGCCGGGCCGCATGCCGGCCGGCGTGGCCGCCTTCGCGCAGGACTGGCCGGCCTGCTGGGTCGAGACGCTGGCGCAGCGCTTCTGGCCGGGCCCGCTGACGCTGATCCTGCCGCGCCGCGCCGGCCGGGCCGAGGCGGCCGCGGCCGGGCAGGCCTCGGTCGGCCTGCGCTGCCCCGCGCATCCGGTCGCCCAGGCCGTGCTGCGGGCGGCGGCCCGGCGCGGCGTCGCCGGCGTGGCCGCGCCCAGCGCCAACCGCTTCGGCCGCGTGAGCCCGACCACGGCGGCCCACGTCGCGGCCGAGTTCGGCGAGCCGCTGCTGGTGCTGGACGGCGGCCCCTGCGCGGTCGGCATCGAATCGACCATCGTCGACGCCACGCGCGGCGTGCCGGTGCTGCTGCGCCCCGGCGGCATCGGCCGCGCGGAGATCGAGCAGGCCTGCGGCCTGCCCGTGCGCGCCCGGGACGAGCTCGCCGCCGACCCGCGTGCCAGCGGCACGCTGGCCGCCCACTACGCGCCGCAGGCCCGCGTGCGCCTGATGGCCGCCCCGGCGCTGCAGGCTGCGCTGGACGTGCTGGGCGCCGAGCCCGACGCCGCCGCCCCGGGCGACCCGCCGGCCGTGGCGGTGTACGCCCGCACGCCCCTGCGCACCCCGGCCCGGCGCGTGCGGCTGCACCCCATGCCGGGCGATGCCGCCGCCTGCGCGCGCGAGCTGTTCGCCGTGCTGCGCGCGCTGGACGCCACCGGCGTGCGCCTGATCTGGGTGGAGACGCCGCCCGACGCACCGGCCTGGGACGGCGTGCGTGACCGTTTGCAACGGGCGGCCGCGGCGTGAGGCCGGGCCAAGCCGCGCCGTACACTCGCCGCAACCCATTCTGGAGAGACCGATGAGTCGATTTTCCTGGCGCCGTACCGCCGCGGCGCTGACCCTTTGTGCCTCGGCGGCCCTGCTGGCCGCCTGCGGATCGAGCAGCACCGAGTCGCAGCTGTCGCCGGCCCGGCTGATCTCGTTCGGCGATGCGTTCTCGGACCTGGGGCAGGGCGGCGGCAAGTACACCGTCAACGATGGCACCACCAACCACTGGCTGCAGCAGCTGGCGGCCGAATACGGCCTCACCATCACCGCCTCGGCCAGCGGCGGCCTGGGCTATGCGCAGGCCAGCGCCCGCATCACGGCCAAGCCCGATCCGGCTGGCAGCAGCGCCACGCCGACCCTCACCGAGCAGATCGACGCTTTCCTGGCCGCCGGCGGCCGCTTCGCCGAGAACGACCTGGTCGTGGTGAACGGCGGCATGGCCGACGTGGTGACGCAGGGCAAGGCCTTCCTGGCCGGCAGCCAGACCGCGGACCAGATGGTCGCCAACCTGCAGCAGGCCGGGCGCGAGTTCGGCGCCCAGGTGCGCCGGCTGGTCGAGGCCGGCGCCCGGCACGTGGCCGTGGTCGGCACCATCAACCTGGGGATCACGCCCTGGGGCCAGAGCTCCGGCCAGCCCGGCGCGTTGGAGAACGCGAGCCTGCGCTTCAACGAGGCCTTCCTGGTGTCGGTGGTCGACCTGGGCAGCTCCGTGCTGTACGTGGACGCGGCCTACTACTTCAACCTCGCGGCCAAGGATCCGAGCAGCTTCTCGATGAACAACTCGGTCGACGTGGTCTGCACCTCGGTGGACGCCGGCGAGGGCATCGGCCTGGGCGCCGGCCGCGTCAACTCCGCGCTGTGCACGCCCGACACCATCCGCGCGGGCGCGACCTACAACAGCTACATGTTCGCCGACGAGTTGTACACCACGCCGAACCTGCAGCGGCTGTTCGGCGACTACGCCTACGACCGCATCCGCAACCGCTGGTGAGCCGGCGGCGGCGCTGCCGTCCTCCCGCACGTGAAAAGAGCCCCGCCGGGGCTCTTTTCCATGGGGCGGGCGTTTTTCAGCGCCAGCCGCGCGCGTCCAGCGCCGCCAGCACCATGTCGCGCAGCAGCGTGTGCCCGTAGGGCGTGGGATGCACCGTGTCGGCGAACAGGTAGCGCGAGGTGTCCTGGCCCGGCAGCGTGGTGGCCGTGGTGCAGGTCAGCGACGGGGCCAGGAAGCCCGGTGCGTTCGGGAAGGTGTTGGTGCAGGCCGGCGTGGTGACGTTGGTCAGGCCGTAGTTCGCCGGCGTGGCCACCTGGCGGGTGTTCTCGGCGTACAGGTCGATCTGCGCGACCGTGGCCTGCGTGCCCTGCAGGCCGGCCGCCAGCGCGGCGTTGAAGGTCTGCGTCATCTGGTCGACCAGCGCCTGGGTGCCGGGCGCGGCCGCCTCCGCGGCCAGCATGGCCGGCGTGCGGCTGACATTGGGCAGGTTCAGCACGGCGACGCGCGTGGCGCCCTTGGCCACGATCTGCTCGCGGATCAATTGGGCCAGCTCGGTGGCCGCCTGCGCCATCGCCGCCATCGTCTGCTGCACCGCGGCCGCGGCCTGCTCCTGGTTCGCCGCGCCGGCGATGGCCGCGCCCATCGCGTCGGCGTGCACCAGCAGGTCGTTGGCGCCGGCCAGCACCGTCACGAGCTCGGCGCCGGTGAAGCGGCCGCCGTGGGCCGCCAGGTGGTTGGCGATCTGCGTCGCCACGGGCACGGTCAGCTGGCCCAACTGGCCGGTGAAGGCCACCGCGGGGTCCGGCGACGCCGCGAGCGCGGCGTTCCACGGGCCGATGGGATCGGTCACGCGCGAGCCGCCCTGGCCGTAGGCCGTGCAGGCCGGATGGTCGGCGACGGGCGCCGCCAGGTCCGCGAACACGCCGGTGGCCTGCAGCCCGGTCTGCGCCGCGCACGGGGCGGGCAGGTCCAGCGCCGTGGCCAGTTGCTCGACCCAGACGCCCTGCGCGGCGCCGTTGACGGTGTACTTGCCGCCGCCCAGCGCCGCGATGCCCGGGGTGCGGTAGCTGCCGACGTCGGACAGGCTGTCGCCGAACGACACGAGCGCCTGGTACCGCGGGCCGTCGCCGCCGCCGCAAGCGGCCAGCGCCAGGGCCGCCAATACCGTCAGTCCTGCTGTCTTGAAGTGCATGGAGGCAACCTCTCGTCGGTGATGGGATGGGAAAGTGATGTGCGCGGATCGCGCACGGGATGTTCGTGTATTGGCAGATTCTTCTCGAATCCAGATGGGATTCCTGCCAGGAATCGGGCGGTAGGCTCCCGTGGCCGTGCGTTTTTCCGCAAATTTGTGGATGGCTGCCGGCGATTCGGCCGGGATCAGTGCAGGTCGTTGGCCGTCCACTCGAGCAGCGCGTCCAGGGCCGGACGGGCCGCCGAGGCCTGCGGGTGGTTCACCAGGCCCACGACCGCGTACTGCTGTCCGCTCTGGCCGCGCACGTAGCCGGCGACGGCGGCCACGTCGCGCAGCGTGCCGGTCTTGAGCCAGGCGTTGCCGACCACCTGGGCCAGGCCCCGCTCGCGCATGCGCTCGGTGGTGCCGTCGATGCCGGCCAGCGACAGCGACTGCCGGTAGACCTCGGCCTGCGCATGGTGGCTGGCCAGCAGCAGCAGGCGGCCGAGCGCGCCGGCGCTGATGCGCTCGTCACGGCTCAGGCCGGCGCCGTTGTCCAGCACCGGGGCCGGCGTGGCGGCACCGACGAAGCGGCGCCACCAGGCGGCGAGGGCGGCGCGGCCTTCTTCCATGCGGCCGGGCAGCGCGCGCCGGGCCGCCAGCGTCAGCACCAGCTGCTGCGCCATCACGTTGTTGCTGCGCTTGTTCACGTCGGCGATGACCTCGGCCAGCGGCAGCGAGGGCGCCTCCAGCAGCAGCCGGGCACCGGCCGGCCGTCGCCCGGCGCGGGCCGCGCCGTCCAGCTCGCCGCCGGCGGCGCGGAACAGCGCCAGCAGCGCGCGCTGGGCGTAGCTGGCCGGCTCCACGTAGGCCACCGCCCATTCGCGCTCGCCGCAGGCGGCCGGGTAGCGGCCGGCCAGCCGCACCGCGTTCGGGTCCGAGAAGTCCGCCTGCAGCGCGCCGCGCCAGTCGCCGCAGGCCGGGCCGCGCGCCAGCGCCACCTGGGCCGGCACCGTCACGCCGGCCAGCGGCGGCTCGGCATGGACCAGGGCCGTGCCGTCGTCCTGCGGGGCGAAGCGCAGGATCAGCGCCTTGAAGTTGACCAGCAGCCCGTCCGGCGCGACGTTGTAGGGCCGCAGCGGCTCGTTGTCGAAGGCCGCCGGGTCGCGCGCGGGCGCCTCGAACACGCTGCCGTCCAGCACCATGTCGCCGCGCACCTGGCGCACGCCGGCGGCCTGCAGCGCGCGGAACGCGGCGTCCACGCGTTCGAGCACCAGCTTGGGGTCGCCGCCGCCCTCGATGTACAGGTTGCCGTCGAGCACGCCGTCGGCGACGGGGCCGTCGGCATAAAAGCGGGTCTTCCAGGTGTAGGCCGGGCCGAGCTGGTCCAGCGCCGCCAGCGTGGTCACCAGCTTCATGACCGAGGCCGGGTTCATCGCCGCGCCCTCGCGGTGGGCTAGCCGCGGCGGGCCGCCGTCCAGCGGCTGCACCAGCAGCGCCACCGCGTCGCGCGGCACGCGGGCGTGCGCCAGCGCCGTCGCGATCTCCGGCGGCAGCGGGCGGGCGTCGCCGGACGGCGCGGCCCGTGCGGCCAGGGCCAGCGCGGCCGCGGCCAGTGCGGCCACGCCGGCGAGGGCCAGGCGCAGGAATCGTGATGGCAGCGGCGGCATGGGCGGCGAGTCTACCCACCGATAATCCCGGCGATGGACGAGGCTTCGGACGGCATGCACCTGCTCGCATTCGACACCAGCACCGAGCGCGTGTCGGTGGCGGTGTGCGCCGGCGCGCGCGTGCTGGCGTGCGAGGCCGCGGGCGGCGCCCAGGCCTCGGCCACGCTGCTGCCGGCGATCCTCGGGCTGCTGGCCGAGGCCGGCCTGGCGCTGGAGCGGCTCGACGCGATCGCGTTCGGCGCCGGCCCCGGCTCGTTCACCGGCCTGCGTACGGCCTGCTCGGTCGCGCAGGGCCTGGCCTTCGGCACCCGGGCGCGGCGTGCCGGCGGCGTGCCGGTGCTGCCGGTCGACACCCTGCTGGCCGTGGCCGAGCAGGCGCGCCAGCAGGCCGGCGCCACGCAGGTCGTGGCCGCGCTGGACGCCCGCATGGGCGAGGTCTATGCCGGCCGTTACCGGCACGTGCAGGGCCGCTGGCGGCGCGACGGCGATTTCGAGCTGTTGGCGCCGCAAGCGCTGCAGGTGCCAGCCGGTTGGGTGCTGGCCGGCAACGCCGGCGCGGCCTACGGCCCGCGCCTGGGCGCGGCGGCGCCGGGCCTGGCCGCGCTGCCCGAGGCCGCGGCCATGCTGCGGCTGGCGCCGCAGCTGCTGGCCGAGGGCGCGGCCGTGCCGGACCATGCGGCGCTGCCGCGCTACGTGCGCGACAAGGTGGCCAAGACCACGGCCGAGCGCGCGGCCGAGAAGGCGGCCGCGGGGGCCGTGCGGTGAGCGCGCGCCCGGTCGCCCCGGCCGAGGCCAGCTTCGAGCCGCTGACCGAGGCCTGGCTGCCCGCCGTCCTGCGCATCGAGCAACAGGCCTACACCCACCCGTGGACGCTGCGCAACTTCCAGGACGCGCTGTCCGCTGGCTACCAGGCCCAGGGGCTGGTGGCGGACGGGGAGCTGCTGGGCTACTTCATCGCGATGAAAGGCGTGGACGAGGTGCACCTGCTGAACATCACGGTGTCCCCGGCGTACCAGCGCCAGGGCCTGGCGTGGCTGATGCTGGACGCGCTGGCGCTGTGGTCGCGCGGCCAGCGCGCGCAGTGGCTGTGGCTGGAAGTGCGCGTCAGCAACCTGCGCGCGGCCCGGATCTACGCCGCCTTCGGCTTTCGCCGCGTCGGCCTGCGCAAGGGCTACTACCCGGACGCCGGCCAGCGGCGCGAGGACGCCATCGTCATGAGCCTGGCGCTGTGAGGAGCGGGCAGGCATGGCGCTGAACCTCGATGCGCGCCAGCGCGCGATGCTGGAGGAGATGCGGGTGCGCGTCTGGTGGCCGCAGCCGGCCGCGCAGCCACAGCCTGCGGCGGTACCGGTACAGGGATCGAATCAGGCGCCGGCCGATCCGCCACCGGCGCCGGTGCTGCGCGTGGCGGAGCCGCCTCCGCCACCGCGGGTGCCCATCGCGGTCCCGGTGGCTGTCGTGGTCCCGGAGCCGGCGCCGGCGCCGGCGCCAGTGCCGGCTGCCGCCGTGGCGCCCGACGGCCGCGCCGACGCCATCGCCGCCATGGACTGGCCGGCGCTGCAGCACGCCGTGGCCGGCTGCCAGGCCTGCAAGCTCTGCGGCACGCGCCGGAACACGGTGTTCGGCGTCGGACCCGCGGCGGCGGACCCGGCCACGCCGCCGCACGTCGACTGGCTGGTCGTCGGCGAGGCCCCCGGCGAGCAGGAAGACCTGCGCGGCGAGCCCTTCGTCGGCCCGGCCGGCAAGCTGCTGGACAACATGCTGCGCGCGGTCGGCGTCAGCCGCCACGGCGAGGCCGGGGCGCCGCAGCGCGCGGCCTTCATCGTCAACGTGCTCAAGTGCCGCCCGCCCGGCAACCGCAACCCGGCGCTGGAGGAGATCGCGCAGTGCGAGCCCTTCCTCAAGCGCCAGATCGCGCTGCTGCGGCCGCGCATCATCCTGGCGGTCGGCCGTTTCGCGGTGCAGTCGTTGCTGGCCGGCAGCGTGCCGAACGTGCACGCCACGCCGCTCGGCCGGCTGCGCGGCAAGGTCTACCGCTACGAGGGCGTGCCGGTGGTCGTGAGCTACCACCCGGCCTACCTGCTGCGCAGCCTGCCCGAGAAGGCCAAGGCCTGGGCCGACCTGTGCCTGGCCCTGGAGACGCTGCAGGCGCAGTGAGGCGCCGGCTCCGCCCGGCGCGCGGCTTGGCTACAGCCAGTTGCCGCCGTGCGGCAGCCGGATCTGCTGGGCCGGGTCGCCGCCGCCGACGAAGGCGCCGATCAGCAGGCTCAGCAGCGAGACGAACAGGCTGGCGAACAGCGCCGTCCAGAAGCCCGAGATCCGGAAGCCGCGCACCAGCGCGGCCACCAGCAGGATCACCAGCGCGTTGACGACCAGCAGGAACAGGCCGAAGGTCAGCAGCGTCAGCGGCAGGGTCAGCACGATCAGCAGCGGCTTGACGATGGCGTTCGCGAACCCCAGCAGCAGCGCCGAGACCAGCAGCGCGCCGGTGCTGTCGAACTTCAGGCCGCGGAAGATGTGGCTGGCGGCCCACAGCGACAGCGCGGTGATGGCCCAGTGGACCAGGAAGGGGGTCAGCGAATGCAGCATAGGCGGGCCATGCTACCAGCGCCTCTCCCGGCGGCCGGCCGCCACGGCGCTACTGGAACGCCACCTCGGCGAAGCTGCGCAGCTTGCGGCTGTGCAGCTGGTCGATGCCCTGGGCGCGCAGCAGCTCCAGCGCGCGGATGCCGATGCGCAGGTGCTGGTCCACGCGCTCGCGGTAGAAGTGGTTGGCCATGCCGGGCAGCTTGATCTCGCCGTGCAGCGGCTTGTCGGAGACGCACAGCAGCGTGCCGTAGGGCACGCGGAAGCGAAAGCCGTTGGCCGCGATCGTGGCGCTCTCCATGTCCAGCGCCACCGCGCGGCTCTGGCTGAAGCGGCGCTGCGGCTCGTTGTTCGGCAGCAGCTCCCAGTTGCGGTTGTCGGTGCTGGCCACGGTGCCGGTGCGCAGCACGCCCTTGAGCTCCGGTCCGGCGAGCTGCGTCACGTCGCGCACGGCCTGCTCCAGCGCCAGCTGGATCTCCGCCAGCGCCGGGATCGGCACCCACAGCGGCAGCTCCTCGTCGAGCACGTGGTCCTCGCGCACGTAGCCGTGCGCCAGCACGTAGTCGCCCAGCTGCTGCGTGTTGCGCAGGCCGGCGCAGTGGCCCAGCATGATCCAGGCGTGCGGGCGCAGCACGGCGATGTGGTCGGTGATGTTCTTGGCGTTGGCCGGGCCGACGCCGATGTTGACCATGGTGATGCCGGTATGGTCCGGCCGCGCCAGGTGGTAGGCCGGCATCTGCGGCAGCCGCGGCGGCGGCGCGCCGAGCGTGTCCGCCGCCGCGGCCGGCAGGCCCCGGCGCCGCGTGACGACGTTGCCGGGCTCGACGAAGGCCGCGTACTCGCCGCGCTCGTCGGCCATGGCCTCGTGGCCCATGCGCACGAACTCGTCGATGTAGAACTGGTAGTTCGTGAACAGCACGAAGTTCTGGAACCAGTCCGGCGCCGTGCCGGTGTAGTGGCGCAGCCGGTGCAGCGAGTAGTCCACGCGCGGCGCGGTGAACAGCGCCAGCGGCAGCGGCTCGCCGGGGCGGGGCGTGTAGGTGCCGTTGGCGATGCCGTCGTCCATCGCGCCCAGGTCGGGCAGGTCGAACAGGTCGCGCATCAGGCCGCGGCGCTCGGCGCTCAGCGTGCCTTCCACGTGGTCGTTCTCGGCGAACGAGAAGTGCACCGGGATCGGCTGGTGGCTGGTGCCCACCTCCAGCGGCACCTGGTGGTTCTCCAGCAGCAGGCGGAACTGCTCCAGGTAGTAGTTGCCGAACAGGTCCGGCCGCGTCAGCGTGGTCTCGTAGCGGCCGGCGCCGGCGACGAAGCCGTAGGCCAGGCGGTCCAGCTCGTCCTCGACCTTGGCGCGCGACAGCGTCTCGGTGTGTACCCGCACGAACGGGTAGCAGGCGCGCACGTGGCCGGCCAGCGTTTCGCCGGCCACGTAGCGCGCCATGGCGTCGCGCAGGTGGGCGATCTGCTGGTCGTAGATGCGGCGCACCTGTTGCAGCGCGGCGGCCGGATCGGTGTAGCGCGTCGGGGCGATGAACGGCGGCAGGTAGGGCATGCGGGCATTGTGCAACGCCGCATGGCCGCTCAATCCTGCGCCGGTTCGCGCAGGGTCACGAATTCCTCGGCGGCCGTCGGGTGGATGCCGATGGTGGTGTCGAAGACCGCCTTGGTCGCGCCCGCGCGCAGCGCCACGGCGAAGCCCTGCACGATCTCCGGCGCGTCCGCGCCGACCATGTGCAGGCCGACCACCCGGTCGGAGTCCTGGTCCACGACCAGCTTCACCAGCGTGCGCTCGCCGCTGCCGGACAGCGTGTGCCGCAGCGGCCGGAACTCGGTGCGGTAGACGGCGACGCGGCCGAAGCGGCGGCGCGCCGCGGCCTCGGTCAGGCCCACGGTGCCGACCGGCGGATGCGTGAACACGGCGGTGGGCACGTTGTCGTAGTCCACCCGGCGCGCCGCCCGGCCGGGCGCCGGGCCGAACAGGTGGTCCACCAGCGCCATGGCCTCGGCCGTGGCCACCGGCGTCAGCGGCAGGCGGGTCGACAGGTCGCCCAGCGCATGGATGGACGGCACGGTGCTGCGGTAGTGCGCGTCGACGACGACGGCGCCCCGCTCGTCCAGGCGCACGCCCAGCGCCTCCAGCCCGATGCCGGCCGTGTTGGGCCGCCGGCCGGTGGCCACCAGCACCGCGTCGGCGGCCAGCTGCGCGCCGTCGGCCAGCGTCAGGCGCAGGGCCTGCCCGTCCCGCGCGATGCGCGCCACCCGGGCATCCAGGCGCAGGTCGATGCCGCCGCGGCCCATCTCCGCGGCCAGGAAGCGGCTCACGTCCTCGTCGAACGAGGAGAGGATCCGCCCGCCGCGCTGCAGCTGCGTGACCTCGGCGCCGAGCCGGCGGAAGATCGCCGCGAACTCGCAGGCGATGTAGCCGCCGCCGACCACGACCAGCCGCCGCGGGAACGGCTCCAGGTCGAACATCTGGTCCGAGTTCAGCGCCAGCTCCCGGCCCGGGATGTCGGGCAGGAAGGGCGCGCCGCCGGTGGCCAGCAGGATGTGCCGGCCGGTCAGCCGGCGCGCGCCGACCACCAGCGTGTGCGCATCGGCGAGCCGGCCCCGGCCCTCGACGATCTCGGCGCCGGCGCCGCGGAGCAGGTCGCGGTAGACGCCGTTCAGCCGCGCGATCTCCCGGGCGCGGTTGGCCTTCAGCGTGGCCCAGTCGAAGCGCGGCGCGGCCGGCAGCGTCCAGCCGAAGCCGGCGGCCTCCTCGAAGGCCTCGGCGTACTGCGCGGCGTAGCTGTAGAGCTTCTTCGGGATGCAGCCCACGTTCACGCAGGTGCCGCCCAGCGCGGCCGCCTCCACCAGCGCCACGCGGGCGCCGCGCTGCGCGGCCATGCGCGCGGCCCGCACGCCGCCGCTGCCGCCGCCGAGCACCAGCAGGTCGTAGTCGAATTCGTCCATCGCCGCTCCTTCGGATACAGGGGCCCGCAGTCTAGGCAATCACCCGAACCGCCGCAGTCCGCGCCCGCGCGACCAGACCCAGGCCGACTGCGCCGGGTCGCCCGGGAAGTCCGGCCGGCGCCAGAGCCAGACCATCGCGAAATGCTCGGCGCAGGCGTAGTGCGTGAGCCAGACCTCGGCGCTGGCCAGCACCTGCGGCCAGGGCGTGGCCAGGTGGTCGGACCAGGCCAGCAGCTCCAGATCGCCGGCGGCCACGCCGTCGTACAGCCCGGCCTCGGCCTTCTTGAATTTGCGCGAGAACGCGTCGACCGCCGGCTCCAGCAGCGGCAGATGCGCCGGCGGCGCGTCCGGCGGCGGCAGGCGCGGCGCCTGGCGCGCCAGCGCCTGGCTGTCCTGCTCGGTCAGGCGCACCAGCTCCACCGCGATGCGGTGGTCGCTCTCGACGGACTTGGCCAGGATGTCGGGCTCCCGTTCGTTCGGGTTGCCGCTGGCGACGGAGGCCAGGTCCACGTCGGCCCGGTAGCGCTGCGCGAACTCCACGAAGATCGCGCGCTCCAGCGCGGCCTTGTGCTGGTCGCGCAGCATCGGCGACGGCCTGGCCATGGTTCAGCGGGCAGTGGACATCCAGCCCTCGCGCAGCTCGCGCTTGAGCACCTTGCCGATGGCGTTGCGCGGCAGCTCGTCCGCCAACACCAGCGCCGACAGCCGCTGCGTCTTGCCGACGCGCGCGTTGACCCAGTCCTTCAGCGCGTCGGCCTCGAGGGCCTGGCCCGGGCGCAGCACCACGAAGGCCACCGGCGTCTCGCCCCAGGCCTCGGACGGCACGCCGACCACGGCCGCCTCCTGCACGGCCGGGTGCTCGCGCAGCGCGGCCTCCAGGTCGCTCGGGTAGATGTTGAAGCCGCCCGAGATGATCATGTCCTTCTTGCGGTCGAACAGCACCAGGAAGCCGTCGGCGTCGAAGCGGCCGATGTCGCCGGTGCGGATGAAGCGCTTGCCGTCGGGCGCGAACCACTCGGCCTCGCGCGTCTTGTCGGGCTGGCCGTGGTAGCCGGTCATCATGCCCGGCGAGTGGCCGACGACCTCGCCGGCCTCGCCCGGCGGCACCTCGCGGCCGGCGTCGTCGATCAGCCGGATGTCGCTGGTGGCGGCCGGCCGGCCCACGGTGTGCAGCTTGTCCGGGTAGGTGTGCGCGTCGAGGATGCAGCTGCCGCCGCCTTCGGTCATGCCGTAGAACTCCACTAGACCGCCGGGCCAGCGCCGCAGCACCTCGGCCTTCAGCGCGGCCGGGAACGGCGCGCTGGTGCAGAACTTGAAGCGGAAGCTGGACAGGTCGTGCCGCGCGAAGTCCGGCTGCGCCAGGATGCGCTGGTACTGCACCGGCACCAGCATGGTGTGCGTCACGTGGTGCCGTTCGGCCAGGCGCAGGTACTCGGCCGCGTCGAACTTGGCCATCAGCAGCACCGTGCCGCCGAAGGCCAGCGTCGGGAAGAACAGCACCAGCGTGGTGTTGGAGTACAGCGGCGTGGACAGCAGCGTCACCGTGTGCGCGCCGTAGTCGTACTGCAGCCCGCGCTGCACGTGCGACCAGCGCATGCCGTGCGACTGCACGATGCCCTTGGGCAGCCCGGTCGTGCCCGAGGAGTAGATGATGTTGAACGGCGCCGCGGCCTCCACCGGCACCGGCTGCGGCGCGCGGCCGGCCGCGGCCAGCCATTCCTCCAGCGGCTGGCCGGCGGCCGGGTCGCCGTCCAGCGCGATGCGCGGCGGCTGGCGTTCGCCCTGCGCGACCTGGCTGCCGGCATCGATGAACAGCAGCCGCGCGCCGGCGTTGTCCACCATCTGCGCCAGGCCCTGCGGCGTGACGCCGGGCGCCAGCGGCGCGACCACCACGCCGGCGCGCAGCGCACCCAGGAACACCGTGGCGTAGGCGATGGAGCTGGCGGCGCAGACCGCGATGCAGTCGCCGGGCGCGAGGCCGGTCGCCTGCAGCGCGCCGGCCACGCGGTCCATGCGCGCGTCGAGTCCGGCGTAGTCCAGCCGTTCGCCGCCCTGCACGAAGGCAGGGTGCTGCGGCTGCCGGCGGGCGTGCAGGGCGATCAGGTCGGCGATGCGGGCGAAGGGCTGGGCGATCAGGTCGTGCATGGGAGGAGGGCAGTTGAGGATGGTCTCGGGTGGGTGCGGCGGTGCGCATCATGTCCGCCTGCAGGCGCGGCTACCATGCAGGCATTCCATGACGAACGACCCTGCGTTCCCCGCGCCCGGCGCAGCGCCGATTCTGCGGCCGGGCGCGCGCTTCATGCTGGCGCATCCGGCGCACTGGATCGCGCTGGGCTTCGGCTCGGGCCTGTCGCCCAAGGCGCCCGGAACGGCCGGCACGCTGTGGGCCTGGCTGGCCTACGTGGTGCTGCAGGCCTACCTGACGCCGGCCCAGATCGGCGGGCTGATCGCCGTCTCGCTGGCGCTCGGCTGGTGGGCCTGTACGGTCTGCGCGCGCCACCTGGGCGTGGCCGATCCCGGCGCCATCGTCTGGGACGAGGTCGTGGCGTTCTGGATCGTGCTGTGGCTGCTGATGCCGGCCGGCTGGGCCCTGCAGCTGGCGGCGTTCGCGCTGTTCCGCTACTTCGACGCGGCCAAGCCCGGCCCGGTGGCCTGGGCCGACGGGCTGTTCAAGGGCTTCGGCGCGCGCGGCGGCTTCGGCATCCTGTTCGACGACCTGGTGGCGGCCGGCTGCACGCTGCTGGTGCTGGCCCTGTGGAGGTTCTGGTGGTGAACGACGCATCCCCGGACGCGCTGGTCGCGCGGCTGGCCGACACGCTGCGCGCGCGCGGCCTGATGCTGGCCACGGCCGAGAGCTGCACCGGCGGCCTGATCGCCGGCGCCTGCACCGACCTGGCCGGCTCCAGCGACTGGTTCGAGCGCGGCTTCGTGAGCTATTCCAACGCCGCGAAGACCGAGCTGCTGGGCGTGGACGCGGCGCTGATCGCGCGCCATGGCGCCGTCAGCGAGCCGGTCGCGCGCGCGATGGCCGAGGGCGCGGTGCGCCATGCGCACGCCCAGCTGGCCGTCGCCGTGACGGGCGTGGCCGGTCCCGGCGGCGGCAGCCCGGACAAGCCGGTCGGCACGGTGTGGTTCGGCTGGTGCCTGCCGGGCGGCACGCACGCCGAGGCGCGGCGCTTCGACGGCGACCGCGCGGCGGTGCGCGCGGCCACCGTGCGGCATGCGCTGGCGCGGCTGCTGGAACTACTCGGCTGAAGGACAGGACGCGGCGCGCCAGCGCGCGTCCAGCGCATCGGCCGCCAGCGGCTGCGCGGTGTCGATGCGCAGCAGGTGCGGCTGCTCGGCGGTGGCCGGCCGCGGGGCGTGTGGCAGCAGGCGTTCCAGCACGGCGGCGTCGGCCTCCGACGGATCGTCGCGGCGCTGCATGCGCGCCGTCACGCGTGTGCGCAGCAGGTCCGCCGGCGCCTCGCACCACAGCACGGCGAACGGCACGCGCTGCTGCGCCGCCAGCGCCGCGAACGCGGCGCGCTCGCCGGCCTGCAGGAAGGCGGCGTCGACGATCACCGGCCAGCCCGCCGCCAGCGCGGCGCGCGCCAGCTGCAGCAGCCGCGCATAGGTCCGTGCGGTACTCGCGCGGTCGTAGATCGTGCCGTCCGACGCCTGCAGCGGGGCCAGGCCGTGCAGCCGCTTGCGCTCGACGTCCGAGCGGATGCGGATGGCGCCGGCGGCCTGCAGCAGCTGCAGCGCTACGTGGCTCTTGCCGCTGCCCGGCAGGCCGGCCGTGATGGCCAGGCGCGCCGCCGCCGGCTGCGCCAGCGCGCAGGCCAGCGCCAGGTAGCCGGCCGCATCCGGCGTGCCGCGCGGCAGGGGGCCGAGCATGGCCACGCGGGCGCGCACCAGCGCGCGGCAGACCAGCCAGAAGCGCAGCGCCGGCAGGCCGGCGTGGTCGCCGCCGTGCGCCAGGTAACCGTCGAGCAGCCGCCAGGCCAGCGCCGGCGCGCCGTGGGCGATCAGGTCCATCAGCGCGAAGGCCAGGTCGTGCAGCACGTCGATCCAGCGCAGCGCGGGGTCGAACTCCAGCGCGTCGAAGGCCGTGGCCTCGCCGTCGTCCAGCGTCAGCAGGTTGGCCAGGTGCAGGTCGCCGTGGCCCTCGCGCACGCGGCCGCCGGCCAGCCGCTCGGCCCACAGCGGCGCCAGGCGTTCCAGCTCCGTGCCGAGCCAGCCGCGCAGCGCCTGCCAGGCGCCGGCCTGCGCGCGGCCGGACGGCGTGGCGCACCAGGCGTCCAGCGCCTCGGCCAGATCCGCCACCACGTGCCGCTGCACCGCCGCGCTGCCGTAGCCGCTGGCGGGCGCCGCCACGGCCGCCTGCGCGTGGAAGCGTGCCAGCCGCTCGGCCAGGCGGTCCACCTCGGCGGGCTGCAGCCGGCCGGCCACGATGCGCTCGCGCCAGAGCGCGCCGTCCGCAAAGCGCCGCATGCGCAGCGCCACGTCCACGACCGGCCCGCTGCCGCCCAGCGTGGGGCCGCCGGGACCGTCGTGCACGTCCACGCAGTCGCGGTACAGCTGCGGCGCGAGGCGGGCGTTCAGCCGCAGTTCCTCCTCGGCGTCGCGCCGGCGCGCGGCGAGCGTGCGCCAGTCCAGGAACGGCAGCCGCACCGGCTTCTTGAATTTCCAGGCCGTGCGGCCGTGCAGCAGGATCCAGGAGATGTGGGTCTCGATCAGTTCGGGCGGTGCGCCGCCGCCGGCCAGGCTGCGGCGCAGCGCCTCGATGCGCGCGCGTGCGTCGGCCACCGTTCGTTCGGGGTCTTGCTGCATGTCAAGGGTCGATGCGGTGCCGGGTTCTAGACTGGTTGCAACTGCATTGTGGAGGCACCATGGCCCAGACCTATTCCGAATCCGACGTCCGCCGATTGCTCGATGCGCGCGAGCGCGAACTCGACGCCGAGATCGCGGCGTCGCAGCAGCGCGAGGAGCCGGCGCCGCGCGAGGTCGGCGACATGAAGGACGGCGCCGAGCTCAACGCGCTGGCCGAGGTCGCCACGGCCGAGATGGAGCGCGACCTGGCCGAGCTGCGCGGCCTGCGCGCCGCGCGCCAGCGGCTGGACGAAGGCCGCTACGGCATCTGCGAGGATTGCGGCGAAGACATCGACGCCGCCCGCCTGCGCGCCCAGCCGTCCGCGCTGCGCTGCATCCGCTGCCAGAGCGCGGCCGAGCGGCACCAGGGCGCCCCCGGCCATTGAGGGGGGGGAGGGCGTGGATATCCATGGGCCGTGCCGGGCGGCGCGCTTGCACTAGGATGCGCGTCCCTGCTTCGGACCGAAGCGTTCACTCCCAAGGAGCCACCATGACCACCCCGCTCGACAAAGTCCTCTACACCGCCCAGACCCATACCACGGGCGGCCGCGACGGCGCCGGCAAGTCCTCCGATGGCCGGCTGGACGTGCGCCTCAGCGCGCCCGGCGGTGCCGGCACCGGCACCAACCCCGAGCAACTGTTCGCGATCGGCTACTCGGCCTGCTTCCTGGGCGCGATGAAGGCGGTCAGCGGCAACGTCGGCGTCGCCGTGCCGGCCGATGCGGCCGTCGACGCCGAGGTTGACCTCGGCCCCACCGCCAAGGGCTACGGCGTCGCCGTGCGCCTGAAGGTCACGCTGCCCGGCGTGGAGGCCGCGGCCGCCAAGACGCTGGTCGACGCCGCGCACCAGGTCTGCCCGTACTCCAACGCCACGCGCGGCAACATCCCGGTCGACATCACGATCGCCTGATCGCCTGATCGCCTGATCGCCTGATCGCCTGATCGCCTGATCGCCTGATCGCCTGATCGCCTGATCGCCTGATCGCCGGGGCCGGCGCGTGCCCGCGCGACAATCGCGCGATGCCTTCCGACCCGCTGTTCGGCGACGCGCCGCGCCACCCCTACGACCGGCTCACGCCGGACCGCGTGCTCGACGCGCTGGACGGCATCGGCCTGGTCGGCGACGGGCGCCTGCTGGCGCTCAGCTCCTACGAGAACCGCGTCTACCAGGTGCACCTGGAGCGCGCGCCCGACGGTGTGCCCGAGGTCGTCGTCGCCAAGTTCTACCGGCCGGGCCGCTGGAGCGAGGCGCAGATCCTGGAGGAGCACGCCTTCGCCGCGGAACTGGCCGCGGCCGAGGTGCCGGCCGTGGCGCCGCTGGCGATCGGCGGCCGCACGCTGCACCGCGACGCGGATTTCCAGTTCGCCGTCAGCCCGCGCCGCGGCGGCCGCGCGCCGGAGCTGGACGACTTCGAGGTGCTGGAGTGGACCGGCCGCTTCCTCGCGCGCATCCATGCGGTGGGCGCCGCGCGGCCGTTCGCGGCCCGGCCGGCGCTGGACCTGGCCGGCTTCGGCCAGGCCTCGCGCGACTGGCTGCTGCAGCACCAGATGGTGCCGCTGGACGTGCAGGCCGACTGGGCGCGCGCCTGCGACGAGGCGCTGGCCCTGGTGGCCGCGAGCCCGCTGGCCACCGTCGGCCAGCCGGACGGCATCGCCTGCCTGCGCCTGCACGGCGACTGCCATCCCGGCAACATCCTGTGGACGCCGACCGACCGCCCCGGCGGCGGCCCGCACTTCGTGGACCTGGACGACGCCCGCATGGGCCCGGCCGTGCAGGACCTGTGGATGCTGCTCTCCGGCGACCGCCGCCAGCGCACCGAGCAGCTGGGCGGCCTGCTGGACGGCTACGAGCAGTTCCGCCCGTTCGACCGGCGCGAGCTGGCGCTGATCGAGCCGCTGCGTACGCTGCGGCTGATCCACTACAGCGCCTGGCTGGCGCGCCGCTGGAGCGATCCGATCTTTCCGGCCAGCTTCCCCTGGTTCGGCAGCAGCGACTACTGGCAGGGCCAGGTCCACATGCTGGTCGAGCAGATCGAGGCGATGCAGGAGCCGCCGCTGCGCGCCTAGCGTTCCGCGGGGCGGGGCTGCCGGCGGCCGACGAGGCCGTCAGGGGCCGCCGCCCTGTTCCTCGCTGCTGGCGGCCGGCCGGTGGCGGTCGCGCGGGTCGTAGATCACCGTGCCGGTGCCCACGCCGGCGCCCACGCGCGCGCCGCCGACGCTGGTGCCCACCCCCACGCCGGCGCCGGCCGAGACCTGGCCGCGCTGGTTGACGCCCACGCCCACGCCGACCGGCCCCACGCCGGTGCCGACGCCCAGGTGCACGTCGCCGCCCGAGCTGACGCCCACGCCGAGCGACACGCCGGGCAGCACCGGTACGCTGATCCCCGCGCCCGCGGCGCAGCCGCCGAGCACTACGGTGGCGGCCAGCGCTGCAGCGGCAGCGCGCATCGGGTGGGGCAGGGTGGTCGTCATCGCGGCTTGGACCCTCAGGCGAGCAAAGCGTTCACGCGCCGCACGTAGGCGGCCGGATCGTCCGGCAGCCCGCCTTCGGCCAGCAGCGCCTGGTCGAACAGGATGTGGGCCAGGTCGTCGAAATGGTCCGAGCCCTCCAGCTTCCGGACCA
Source organism: Pseudorhodoferax sp. (assembly GCF_047601025.1). Taxonomy (NCBI): domain Bacteria; kingdom Pseudomonadati; phylum Pseudomonadota; class Betaproteobacteria; order Burkholderiales; family Comamonadaceae; genus Pseudorhodoferax; species Pseudorhodoferax sp. Next base: position 1,365,426 of record NZ_JASGJZ010000001.1, on the reverse strand, counting down.
GCGGGTGCCCGGCATTGACTTCCAGCACCGGCTTCACGTCCGGCGCCTGCTGGCCGGCCTGCTTCAGCATGCGGGCGAGCTGGGTGCTCATGCCGTGGTCCTGCACCACCAGGCAGGCCGGCGAATCCACCAGGCGCGTGGTCACGCGCACGTCCTCGGCCTTGTCCTTCAGCGCCTCCTTCAGCCGGGCCAGCAGCGGCTTGAAGGTCTCGGCGGCTTCCTCGGCGGCCTTCTGCTCGGCCTCGTCCTGCAGCTTGCCCAGGTCCACGGCGCCCTTGGCCACGGACTGCAGCGGCGTGCCGTCGAACTCGTGCAGGTACGACAGCGCCCACTCGTCCACCCGGTCCGTCATCAGCAGCACCTCGATGCCCTTCTTCTTGAAGACCTCGAGCTGCGGGCTGTTCTTGGCCGCGGCCAGCGTGTCGGCCGTGATGTAGTAGATGGCTTCCTGGCCTTCCTTCATGCGGCTCTTGTAGTCGGCCAGCGAGACGTTCACGGCGTCGCTGGTGGTGCTGGCGTAGCGCAGCAGCTTGGCGATGCGCTCGCGGTTCGCGAAGTCCTCGCCCAGGCCCTCCTTCAGCACCGCGCCGAACTCGGCCCAGAAGCGTGCGAACTTGTCGGACTCGTCGGCGTACTGCGCGGCGGCCTCGGCCGCCGGCGTGGGGGCGTTCTTGTCCTCCACGTCGGTCACGCCCTCGGTCGGCTCCGGCGCCGGCACGGCATCGCCCGAGCCCACGTCGATCTTGCCCTCGGCGCTCTCGGGCGCGGTCTTCTGCTTCTTGGCCAGGTCCTCCAGCATCGACAGCACGCGGCGCGTGTTGCCGTCGCGGATCGCGCGCACGTCGCGGCTTTCCTGCAGCAGCTCGCGGCTGACGTTTAGCGGCAGGTCCGACGAATCGACCACGCCCTTCACGAAGCGCAGGTAGGTCGGCAGCAGCGCCTCGGCGTCGTCCATGATGAACACGCGCTTGACGTACAGCTTCAGCCCGCCCTTCTTGTCGCGGTTCCACAGGTCGTACGGCGCCTTGGCCGGGATGTACAGCAGCTGCGTGTACTCGGTGCTGCCCTCCACGCGGTTGTGGCTGTGGGCCAGCGGCGCCTCGTGGTCGTGGCTGATCTGCTTGTAGAACTCGTCGTACTGTTCGGGCGTGACGTCCTTCTTGGGCCGCGACCACAGCGCCGTGGCCTTGTTGACGGTCTCCCACTCGTCGGTGAGGACCATCTCGCCGCCCTTGTTGTCCTCGCCTTCCTTCCACTCCTCCTTGCGCATCAGGATCGGCAGCGAGATGTGGTCGGAGTACTTGGCGATGATGGACTTGAGCTTCCAGGTGCTCAGGTATTCCTCGGCGTCGGGCCGCAGGTGCAGCGTCACGCTGGTGCCGCGCGCCGCGCGCGTGATGGCCTCGACCTCGAAGTCGCCGGTGCCACCGGACACCCAGCGCACGCCCTGCTCGGGCGGCAGGCCGGCGCGGCGCGATTCCACGGTGATCTTGTCGGCCACGATGAAGCCGGAGTAGAAGCCCACGCCGAACTGGCCGATCAGCTGCGCGTCGACCTTCTGGTCGCCCGACAGCCGGGCCATGAACTCCTTGGTGCCGCTCTTGGCGATGGTGCCCAGGTTGGCGATCGCCTCCTGCTCCGACAGGCCGATGCCGTTGTCGGCGATCGTCAGGGTCTTGGCGGCCTTGTCGAAGGAGACGCGCACCTCCAGGTTGGGCGCGTCCTCGTAGAGCTTGGCGTCGTTCAGCGCCTCGAAGCGCAGCTTGTCGCAGGCGTCCGAGGCGTTGGAGATCAGTTCGCGCAGGAAGATCTCGGGGTTGGAGTACAGCGCATGCGTGACGAGGTGCAGCAGCTGCGCCACCTCGGCCTGGAAGGACAGGGTTTGCTTGGTCATCGTCGTCTTGGTGGGAGATGGGTGCCCCGGCGCCATGCCGGAGCGGCAGGGGCGCAATTATGGGCGGCCGCACGCGTCTTCAAGCCGTGGGCGCGCGGGCCGCGAATGCGGCACTGCACCAAATTGTTACAAACTCGGGGGGCTGCTGTTACGTTTTCGGGTGTGCGCGTGCCGACAATGCCAGCCCAGGGCGCCGACGGGCGCCTTCTCCTTTCCCGTTTCCTCGACAAGAAAGCGCACACACATGGATAGCAGCATCAAGAAATGGACGGCCGAGTTCCTGGGCACGTTCTGGCTCACCTTCGGCGGCTGCGGCAGCGCCGTGCTGGCGGCGGCGTTCCCGCAGGTCGGCATCGGCCTGCTGGGCGTGTCCCTGGCGTTCGGCCTGACGGTGCTGACCGGCGCCTACGCCTTCGGCCCGATCTCGGGCGGGCACTTCAACCCGGCCGTCTCCGTCGGCCTGGCCGTGGGCGGGCGCTTCCGCTGGGCCGAGCTGCCCGGCTACGTGATCGCCCAGGTGCTCGGCGCCATCGCCGCGGCCGGCGTGCTGTACCTGATCGCCAGCGGCAAGCCCGGCTTCGAGGTCGGCGGCTTCGCCAGCAACGGCTTCGGCGAGCTCTCGCCCGGCCACTACGGCATGACCGCCGTGCTGGTCTGCGAGGTCGTGATGACCGCCATCTTTCTGCTGGTGATCCTGGGCAGTACCGCCAAGCGCGCGCAGGGCGGCTTCGCCGGCATCTCGATTGGCCTGTGCCTGACGCTGATCCACCTGGTGTCGATCCCGGTGTCCAACACCTCGGTCAACCCGGCCCGCAGCACCGGCCCGGCGCTGTTCGCCAGCACCGCCGCGACCGGCCAGCTGTGGCTGTTCTGGGTCGCGCCCATCGTCGGCGCGGTGATCGGCGCGCTGATCTACCAGGCCGTCCTGAGCGACGACTGAAGACGCAAGGCCAAGCCGGGCCGCCCGCGAGTTCCTCGCGGGCGCCGGCTGGCTATCGCCGGGGCCGCTGGGCGCGTCCGTTCAGAACCGCTCCCCCGGCGCCAGGTAGCGCCACTGCCCCGGCGGCAGCCGGCCTAGCAGCACGCGGCCCATGCGGATGCGCTTCAGGCCGACCACGCGCAGGCCGACCAGCTCGCACATGCGGCGGATCTGGCGCTTGCGCCCCTCCGTCAGCACGAAGCGCAGCTGCTCGGCGTTCTCCCATTCCACCCGGGCCGGCTTCAGCGGCCGGCCGTCCAGCGCCAGGCCGTGCCGCAGCCGCGCCAGCCCCTCGGCCGGGAACGCCGCCCGCACGTCCTGCGCCACGGCGCCGTACTGCACGCGCACCAGGTATTCCTTCTCGACCTGCGCGTCCTCGCCGATCAGCTGGCGGGCGACGCGGCCGTCCTGCGTCAGCACCAGCAGGCCCACGGAGTCGATGTCCAGTCGCCCGGCCGGGGCCAGTCCGCGCAGTTGCGCCGGCGCGAACTGCAGCGGCGCGCGGTCCTCGGCCCAGCGGCTGCGCGCGCTGACCAGCGTGACGGCGGGCAGGTGCCCGTCCTCGGCCTGGCCGCTGACGTAGCCCACCGGCTTGTGCAGCAGGATCGTGACCTGCCGCGCCTGCGCGCCCTGGGCGGCGCGTTCCACCGTGATGCGGTCGCCGCCCGCCACCTTCTGCCCGGTCGTGGCCGGCTGGCCGTTCACCCGCACCCAGCCTCGGTCGATCCAGTCGTCGGCCTCGCGGCGCGAGCACAGGCCAAGGTCGGCCATGCGCTTGTTTAGGCGCACCAGGCCGTCGGGCGAAGGCGAGGCCGCGGCCGCGGCCGCTTCGGACCGGGGGATGCGGCGGACCGCGGGCGGGGCGGGGGGCTTGGGCGGTGGCGTGTTCATGCGGGGCCGGGCGCCGCCCCGGGCGGGGCGGGCGCGCAGTCTACGCCAGCGCCGCGTCCGCGGCCGGCGGCATCACCTGCCGGTAGCCGTGCCAGGTCGCATGGCCCAGCCAGGGCACGACCACCAGCACGCCCGCGGCCCAGGGCAGCGCCAGCGCGGCCAGCGTCAGCGCCACGATCAGCAGGCCCCACAGCAGCATCACGCCGGGCCGCGACAGCACCAGCTGGAAGCTGCGCAGCCCGGCCGTGATCGCGTCGAGGCCGCGGTCCATGATCATCGGGATCGAGACCGCGCAGGTCGAATAGACCAGCGCCGCGAAGATGCCGCCGACCAGCGCGTAGACCGCCACGAACTGCCAGTTGTGCGGGTTGAACACGGCCTGCAGCACGCCGGCCGTGGTCGGCATGCCGGTGTAGAAGAACACCGCGAACACCACCAGCGAGGCCCGGCCCCACAGCAGCTCCAGCACCATCAGCACCAGCACCAGCATGCCCATGCTGGGCAGGTGGCGGTCCCAGCAGGTCAGCGAGGCCGCGAGGTCCTGCGGCAGCCCGGCGCCGCGGCGCCGGCTGATGTCGTACAGCCCCATCGCCAGGAACGGCCCGACCAGGAAGCAGCCCGAGACCATGGTCATGGTCCATTCCGGGCTGCCGCGGAACACCAGCCGCAGCACCACCGCCATGGCCCAGAAGCAGGCGCCGAAGAACAGCGACTGCGGCCAGGCCGCCCACAGGTCGCGCCAGCCGCGCGCCAGCCAGCCGAACGGCGAGGCCAGGCGCAGCGTGCCGAGCGCGAGCGAGGGCGGCGCGGCCGGCGGAACCGCGGGCGCGGCGGCCGGGGAACTGGGGTCGGTGGTCATGGCGGCAGGTTCGGAAGGCGGCCGCATCGTCACGGCGCCGCCGCCCGCCGTCAATGCGGGATCGCCCTGCGCCGGCGAATGACAAAAATGTCACTGCCGCGCGGCAAAAAAGTCCCCACTGAGCACGTGGGTGTGACAAACGACCGCTGCGGCCCGGCATCGCAGGCCGTATCCGGGTGGCATGCAAACTGCTGAAGCGATCTACATCTTTTTCTGACAACGAACCGGGGAGTGCGCGAATGAAGCGATCCATGCAGCAGGGCTTTACCTTGATCGAACTGATGATCGTGGTGGCGATCATCGGCATCCTGGCGGCGGTGGCGCTGCCGGCGTACCAGGACTACACGGCGCGGGCCAAGATCTCCGAGGCGATCCTGGCCGGGTCGGCGTGCCGCACCAGCATCACGGAGACCATTCAGTCCGGCGTTTCCGGGACGACGACGGTCGATGCGAACCAGTGGGGCTGCGAAGTGAGCTCCGGCTCGGGCACCCGCTATGTCGACAAGGTGGAGACAACCGCTTCGGGCACTGGCGCAGGCGGTGGCGTGAACGTCGTCGTGACGACGACAGGCATTGCCACGGGCGCCGATGGCACGATCCGCTTGGCTCCGTGCAGCAACGCTGCGACGTCGTTCTCCACGTGCACCCAGCCCGCGTTCGGCCAGGCCGTGAACACGTGGATCTGCGGCCCCGGAAAAACGGGTACGCCGGTTCAGGCCAAATTCCTGCCCGGTTCCTGCCGCGTTCCGGACTGAGGGTCAACAACGCCTTGATCGATATGGATCGGTCCTCCCGGCCCAGATAGGCTGGGATCCCAAAGAAAGCGACTTCGGTCGCTTTTTTTGATGGCCTCTTCCAGAACCCTGTACCTCGGCCTGTTGTTGTTCGGCCTGTCCTGGCTGGGCTACGACCACTACCGCCCCTGGGTGAACTTCCACTCGGAGGCGCTGGCCTGCGCCGGCCTGCTGCTGCTGGTGGCCAGCCGCCTGCTGGACCGTGGCGCGCTGCCCGCCTGCCCGGCCATCGCGTGCTGGCCGCTGGCTGCCGCCGCGTCGGCCTGGCTGTGGTGGGTGCTGGGCATCGGCCTGTTCGCCGGCGACGCCCTGATGGCGAGCCTGTACCTGGCCGCCCTGGCGGCCGCGCTCGCCGTCGGCATGGCCTGGGTGCGGCATCCGGCGCCGGCCGTGCGCGAGCGCGTGCTGGTTGGCTTCGCGGCGGCCGTTGCGTTCGCCGCGATCGCCTCGGCCGCGATCGGCCTGCTCCAGTGGCTGGCGCTGACCGGTCCTCTGGGCATGTACGTGGTGCAGGGCGATCCGGGCGACCGGGCCATGGGCAACCTGGGGCAGCCGAACCAGCTCGCCACCCTGCTGCTGACGGGCATGGCGGCGCTGCTGATGCTGTTCGAATGGCGCCGCGTCGGCCGTGCCGTGCTGGCGCTGGCCATCGGCTTCCTGACCCTGGTGCTGGTGCTGACGCAGTCGCGCTCGGGCATGGTCGGCGTGCTGGTGGCGGCGGTGTTCCTGGGGTGGAAGGCGCCGCAGTTCCCGCGGCTGCGGCGCGCGGCCGTGCTGGCCTGGGTCGCCGGCTTCGCGCTGGCCACGGCCGTGCAGCCGGTGGTGGCCGATGCCCTGTTGCTCGGCGGTGGCCGCGGTGCCGCATCGCTGGCGCACACGGGCGACCGGCTGTCGATCTGGTCCCAGGTCGCCGCCGGCATCGCGCAGGCGCCGTGGGCCGGCTACGGCTGGCTGCAGACGCCGACCGCGCAGGCCGCCGCGGCGGCCACCGTGCCGGGAGACCTGACCTACGGGTTCGCCCACAACGTGGTGCTGGACCTGATGGCGTGGAACGGCATCCCGCTGGGATTGCTGTGGACGGGGCTCGTCGCCTGGTGGCTGTGCGTGCGCCTGGCGCGGGCCTCGGCGCCGCTGGCCGTGGCGGCGCTGGCCGGGCTGTTGCCGCTGGCGGTGCACAGCCTGCTGGAATTTCCGTTCGCCTATGCCTATTTCCTGGTGCTGGCGGGCCTGCTGGCCGGGATCGTCGAGGCGCTGCACCCCGGCGCACGCGCGCATCCGCTGCGGCTGCGCTGGGCGTGGCCGGCCTTCGCCTGCGCGGCCGTGCTCGGCGTCGCCATCTGCCGCGAGTACCTGCTGGTCGAGGAGGATTTCCGGGTCGTGCGCTTCGAGAACATGCGCATCGGCCGCACGCCGGACGACTACCGGGTGCCGGAGATCCGGCTGCTGACGCACATGGGCGAGATGCTGGCGGCGGCCCGCATGCGCCCGGCACCGCAGATGGCCGCGCAGGACCTGGAGCGCCTGCGCAGGACGGCACTGCGCTTTCCGTTCGGCTCCCTGCACCTGCGCTACGCCGGCGCACTCGCGCTCAATGGCGACCCGGCCGGCGCCGAGCGGCAGATGCGGGTCATCGCCGGCATGTTCGGCGCGTCCTACCACGCCGCGGCGCAGGCCGAACTGCGCGCGCTGGTCGAGCGCTACGCCGCAGAGGCGCCGGGCGGCCTCCACTGACGGCTCCGGCATCATCGAAGCATGGTCGCCTGGCAATTCCGATGGTTCGTCCGCCCGCTGCTGGTGGGGCGCGAGGTGTGCTCGACCGTGCCGCCGAACGGCGCGGATGGCCGCTTATCCGGTGGCATGGCCTGACGATGGCCGCTGGCCAGTCGCTGCCGCCACCGCTGCGGGCCGCTCCGGTCCTGGTCGCCGTGCTCTGTGCGCTGCCGTGGCTGAATCCCGTGGCGTTCGGCCCGGTGCCCTCGGTGCTGCCCTGGCTAGCCAGTGCGGCCGCGGTGGCGGCGGCGTTGCTGCTGTGCCAATGGGGCGCGCCGCCGGCTGCGGCGCGCCCCGCTGTCGCGGGCGGCTGGGGTTGGTGCGTGCTGCCCGTACTGTTGCTCTGCGCCGTCGCCTTTCCCCGTGCAGCTGCGCCGCCGCCGTACGAGGCGCTGGCGCTGGCCGGTGCCCTGGCACTGGTCGGCCTCGGTGCCGCGCTGGTGCGGCGGCATCCTGCCGGCAGCCAGGTCGCCGGCCTGCCCTGGCCCTGGTGGTGCGCGCTGCTGCCCTGGCTGCTCGCCGGCCTCGCCAGCAGCGTGCTGGCCCTGCTGCAGTACTTCGGCCTGGCCGACGCGCTGGTGCCCTGGGTCAGCTGGGCGCCGCTGGGCGAGGCCTTCGCGAACCTGCGCCAGCGCAACCAGTTCGCCTCGCTGACCAGCATCGCGCTGGCCGTGCTGCTGGCCGCGTGGCTGCTGCCGGCGCGCGGCCTGCCGCGCCGCGACTGGCCGGCATGGGCCATGGCGGCCGCGCTGCTGGTGGCCGGCAACGCGGCCTCGGCCTCGCGCACCGGCCTGCTGCAGCTGCTGGTGCTGGCCGTGCTGGCGCTGCTGTGGCGGCGCGACCGGCGCGTGTGGCTGGCGCTGGGCGGGCTGTTCGGCGTCTACGCCGTGGCCGCGTTCGCGCTGCCCTGGGCCGCCGGCCTCGACCCGGCCGGCCACGGCATGTTCTCGCGCCTGCGCAGCGGCGACGCCCTGTGCGCCAGCCGCCTGACGCTGTGGCGCAACGTGCTGCAGCTGATCGCGGCGCGGCCCTGGCTGGGCTGGGGCTGGGGGGAGCTGGACTACGCGCACTACGTCACGCTGTACGACGGCCCGCGCTTCTGCGACATCCTGGACAACGCCCACAGTCTGCCGCTGCACCTGGCGGTGGAATTGGGTGTGCCGGTGGCCGTGCTGTTCTGCGGCGCCGTGCTGGTCTGGGTGCTGCGCGGCCGGCCCTGGCGCGAGACCGATCCGGTGCGGCGCACGGCCTGGATGGTGCTGGCCGTGGTCGGCGTGCACAGCCTGCTCGAATACCCGCTGTGGTACGGGCCGTTCCAGCTGGCGCTGGGGCTGTGCCTGGGCCTGCTGGCGCCGGCGCGCCCGGCTGCGCCCGGCGGTGGGAGGGCGGCGCCGGTGGCGCTGGCCGCCGCCATGCTCGGTGCCGTGGCCTATGCCGGCTGGGACTACCACCGCATCGGCCAGATCTACCTGCCGCCGGAGCTGCGCGCGCCCGCCTACCGCGCTGACACGCTGGCCAAGCTGCAGCACAGCTGGCTGTTCCGCCGCCAGGTGCTGTTCGCGGAACTCGGTGTGACCGAGTCGACGCCGCAGAACGCCGCGGCCCAGTACGCGCTGGCGACCGAGCTGCTGCATTTCTCGCCGGAGCCGCGCGTGGTCGAGCGCCTGCTGGACAGCGCGCGGCAGCTGGGGCTGGACGACGAGGTCGCGTTCCACGCGGCGCGCCTGCGGGCCGCGTTTCCCGAGGCCTATCTGGCCTGGCTGTCGGCGGCGTCGTCCGACCGGTAGTCCCCCGACTTGCCGCCACGCTTTTCCAGCAGCCGCACGCCGGTGATGGCCATGCCGCGGTCCACGGCCTTGCACATGTCGTAGATGGTCAGCAGGCCGACCTGCACGGCCGTCAGCGCTTCCATTTCCACGCCGGTGGGGCCGATGGTCTCGGCCGTCACCGTGCAGTCGACGCCGGCCACCGGGCTGCCGGGCGCCGGCAGCGCGAAGGCGACGGCCACGCGCGTCAGCGCCAGCGGGTGGCACAGCGGGATCAGCTCGCTGGTTTTCTTGGCGGCCTGGATCGCGGCGATGCGCGCCACGCCCAGCACGTCGCCCTTCTTGGCGGTGCCGCTGCGCACCAGGTCCAGCGTGGCCGGCTGCATCTCGATGCGGCCGGTGGCCACGGCCACCCGGCGCGTGGCGGGCTTGCCGGCCACGTCCACCATGTGGGCCTGGCCGTCGGTGTCGAAATGGGTCAGCGGGGGCATTGGGCGGTCGGGAGAGGGGGGATGGGCGGGCGCGCGGCTGAACCTGCCGGCGCTTCGCGCATCATAGGGGCATGTTTTCTCCGATCCTGCCGGGCGCGCGGCGCCTGCTGTCCCTGGCGCTGGCCGGCGCGCTGCTGGCGCTGCACGCCGGCCCGCCGCACGCCCAGGGCCTGCCCAGCCTGGGCGATGGCAATTCGATGACGACCGCGGCCGAGCGCCGGCTGGGCGAGCGCATCGCGCGCGAGCTGTACCGCGATCCGGACTACATCGAGGACGCGGTGCTCGAGGACTACGTGCGCAGCATCTGGCAGCCGCTGCTGGCCGCCGCCAAGGCGCGCGGCGAGCTGACCGGCGAGCTGGACGAGCGCTTCGCCTGGGAGATCCTGATGGGGCGCGACCGCAGCATCAACGCGTTCGCGCTGCCGGGCGGCTACCTGGGCCTGCACCTGGGGCTGATCGGCGCGGTGTCCACGCGCGACGAACTGGCCTCGGTGCTGGCGCACGAGCTGACCCACGTCACGCAGCGGCACATCGCGCGGCTGATGGACCAGTCCTCGCGCATCACGCCCTGGGCCATCGGCGCCATGGTGCTGGGCGCGCTGGCCGCCAGCCGCAACCCGGACGCGGCCGGCGCCATGATCATGGGCAGCCAGGCCGCGGCGGCGCAGAGCCAGCTGAACTTCTCGCGCGACATGGAGCGCGAGGCCGACCGCATCGGCTACGGCGTCATGACCCAGGCCGGCTTCGACCCGGCCGGCTTCGTGGGCATGTTCGACAAGCTGCAGCAGGCCAGCAAGCTCAACGACAACGGCGCCTTCCCGTACCTGCGCAGCCACCCGCTGACCACGGAGCGGCTGGCCGACATGCAGGCGCGCCAGGCCTTGCTGGCGCGCCGCGCGCCGCCGGCCCGTCCGGACATCGAGCAGGCGCTGATGTCGGCGCGCGCGCGCGTGCTGTCCAACCCGGGGCCGGACCGGCTGCGCGCCTGGATCGGCGAGGCCCAGTCGCTGGCGGCGTCCGCCGCGCCGGCCCAGGCCGCGCCGGTGCTGTATGCCGGCGCGCTGGCGGCCAGCCAGCTGCGCGAGCGCGCCACCGCCGATGCGCTGCTGGAGCGCCTGCGCCCGGCCGTGCAGGGCGATCCGCGCGCGCTGCGCCAGCTCCACCTGCTGGATGCGGAGCTGGCCTCGGCCGCCGGCGACGTGGCGCGCGCCCAGGCCGCGCTGGCCGCCATCCCGGCCGCGCAGGCCGGGCGGGCCGAACTGCTGCTGGGCGCGCCGCTGTGGATCCGCGAAGGCCGGGCCGCCGAGGCCGCGCAGCAGCTGCAGCTGCAGGTCGCGCGCGATCCGCGCGACGCCACGGCCTGGCGGCTGCTGGCCAGCGCCTACGCGGCGCAGGGCCAGACGCTGCGCGCGCTGCGCGCCGAGGCCGAGCAGCAGGTCGCGCGGCTGGACTACCCGGGTGCGCTGGACCGGCTGAAGGCCGCGCAGAACTACGCGCGCGGCCCGCGCCAGGGCAACGGGCCGGACGACCACATCGAGGCCTCCATCATCGACACGCGGGCGCGGCAGGTCGAAGCCATCGTCCGCGAGCAGCAGCGGGAGGAGAAGGAGGAGCGCTGACCGCGCCGGGGCCGCGCCCGCGGCCCTAGCAGTAGTCGGCGGCCAGCAGCACCGCCAGGCCCAGCACGCCGGCGAGCATGCCCGGCAGCGGACGCGGCGGTGGCTTGTGCTCGGCCGGCGGCGGCGCCAGGGGCTGCAGCTCGGTGCCGAACTTGGGCCGGCGCGCGTCCAGCAGGTGCGGCGTGCGGTGCCGGGCCGCGAGCTCGGTCTGCAGCTCGGCCAGCGGGCCCTTGGCCAGCACCTCGGTGACGCGGTGGCCGCGCTGGCGCAGCCAGGGCGAGACCTCGCCGAACAGCTTGTCCGACCAGCGCGCGCGCCAGTTCTCGCGCGCGCTGTGGCTGACCCATTTGCTGATGCGGTGGGTCATGCGCGGCGCGCAGGCGACCAGCACCCAGTGCACCGGCGGCAGCGGCGTGGCGGCGGGTCCGGCGTCGAGCACGGCACCCAGCTCCTGCCGGGCGTGGGCCGCGTCGTCGATGTACACAATGACCGTCTCCATGGCATCTCCGGGTCGGCGGATCGTGGGGTCGGCCCGGGGCTGCCGCCGCAGTCCCGGGCCCTGTTCTCTGCGTGCTCAGGCGGCCGGCTGGCCGGCGGCGCGCCGCTCGCGCAGCCAGCCCGCGGCCAGCACGCCGGCGACGACGGCCGCCGTCAGGGCCCAGCGCAGCGCGGGATTGTCGGCGAAGGTGCCGCCCAGCACCGGTTCGTTGACGATCATCTTGGCCGCCGTGAACGCCAGCACCGCCGCGCCGGCCTTGATGATGACCGGGAAGCGCTCGACCAGCTTGAGCACCATGGTGCTGCCGAACACGACGATCGGCACGCTGACCAGCAGGCCGATGACCACCAGGTCCATGGCGCCGTGCGCGGCGCCGGCCACGCCCAGCACGTTGTCCACGCCCATCAGCGCGTCGGCGACGATGATGGTCTTCATCGCGCCCCAGAAGGTGGTGGCCGCGGGGCCGTGGCTCTCGCCGCCGCCGTCCTGGTTGTCGGCCAGCAGCTTGTAGGCGATCCAGACCAGGCCCAGGCCGCCGGCCAGCATCAGGCCGGGGATCTTCAGCAGCCAGACCACGCCCACGGTCATCAGCGCGCGCACGCCGATGGCGCCGACCGTGCCCCAGATCACGGCTTTCTTCTGCAGGTTCGGGGGCAGGCTGCGCGCGGCCAGCGCGATCACGATCGCGTTGTCGCCGGCCAGCACGAGGTCGATGAGGATGATGGCCAGCAATGCCGACCACCAGGCGGTGGACATGAACTCCATGGACGAGGCTCTCCGTGTGTGGACTGGATCGAACCGGAGGCGGGCGCGGCCGGCGGCGCGCACGGCGGACGCCGCGGCAAGCACGCTTCGACCAGCACCCGTCCCGGGTGTGGATCGAAGGTCTTGCTCGGCATGTCGTTGTCCGTTGTATGCCCGGCCTGCCGGAAGCGAACGCTTCGTCATGACGGCATGGCCGATGTCTGCCGCGGCGGCGCTCCTGCTGTGGAGTGCCTCCCTGCCGCGGCGGTGGGAGCTACTCCCCTTCGCGGCGCGGATTAGAGCATCGCGGCGTGCTGCGCCGGCGCAAATCCCCGGCGGCGAAGGGACTTGACGGGCGCTATGATCCGCGCCCCATGGCCGGCATCCACATCACCGACATCGAGGCCGCCATCAACCACTGGCGCGAGCGCACGCCCTCGCCCGACGGCGTGACGCTGGGCCCGGAGCTGCGGGCCCTGGCCGAGGTCTACGCGCTGATGGTCTACTACCACGAGGACGAGGCCGACGAGGCGACGATGCCGCCCGCGGCCAGGGACGCCTGGCTGGCCTGGTACGCCACGCAGCCGGACACGCCCTGCATCGCGATCTGCTCCACCAGCCAGGGCGACGACGCCTGCAAGGGCTGCGGCCGCACGTTCGAGGAGGTCCAGCTGTGGCCCGCCATGACGCCGGCCGAGAAGCGCGCCACCTGGCGCCGCATCACGCTGCAGGGCGAGGCCTGGCGCTTCAACCGCTATGCGGAGCGGGCCGGCGAGCGCCCCGCCGCCGGCGGGGAAGAGCCCGGCGCGGCCGGCTGAATCTCAGGGCTTCCAGCGCTCGCAGGCGATCTCCAGGCTGCGCTGCGCGTCGGACAGCAGCAGCTGCCCGTCCTGCACCGTGGCCTGCAGCTGCATGCTGCGCTCGGCCATCCGGGCCAGCGCCTGGCTGGTCTCCGTGGGAATGCGCCAGACCGTCAGCTTGTCCTGCCGCGCGAGCTTGTGGCGGATGCCCTGCCACCAGACCTCGGCCGCGTGGTGGTAGGCGTAGACCGCCACGGCGTCGGCCCGGCTGGCGGCCTTGGCCAATGCGCGTTCCTCGGGCTGGCCGACCTCGATCCACAGCCGCGCCTGGCCGGTGAAGTCGCGCAGGATCACGTCCGGATCGTCGGGGTCGGACAGCCCGGCGCCGAAGGCCAGCACGCCGTCGCCGCCGCAGACCGTCTGCAGCGCGTGCGCGTTCAGCGCCAGCGCGGCCAGGCGCACCATCATGCGCTCGTCGGTCTCGCTCGGGTGGCGGGCCAGCGTGAACGCGTGCTCGGCGTAGTAGCCGTGGTCGATGTCGGCGATCGAGAGATGCGCCTTGAAGACCGTGGACTTCAGCGCCATCAGGTGCGGCGCGCCAGTTCGACGGCCTTGCCGACGTAGGTCGCCGGCGTCAGCGCCAGCAGCCGCTGCTTCTCGGCCTCGGGGATCTGCAGCGAGCGGATCAGCCCGTGCAGGTCGGCCGCGGCCACGGTCTTGCCGCGCGTGACTTCCTTGAGCTTCTCGTAGGCGCCCGGCACGCCGTAGCGGCGCATCACGGTCTGGATCGGCTCGGCCAGCACTTCCCAGGCGGCGTCCAGGTCGGCGTCCAGCGCCTCGCGGTTCAGCTCCAGCTTGTTCAGGCCGGTCATCAGCGAGGTGTAGGCCAGCAGCGCATAGCCCAGCGCCACGCCCATGTTGCGCAGCACCGTGGAGTCGGTCAGGTCGCGCTGCCAGCGGCTGACGGGCAGCTTGTCGGACAGGTGGCGCAGCAGCGCGTTGGCCAGGCCCAGGTTGCCCTCGGCGTTCTCGAAGTCGATCGGGTTGACCTTGTGCGGCATCGTCGACGAACCGATCTCGCCGGCCTTGAGCCGCTGCTTGAAGTAGCCCAGGCTGATGTAGCCCCAGACGTCGCGCGACCAGTCGACCAGGATGGTGTTGGCGCGCGCCACGGCGTCGAACAGCTCGGCCATGTAGTCGTGCGGCTCGATCTGGATGCTGTAGGGCTGGAACGTCAGCCCCAGGCCCTCGACCACGCCGCGGCTGAAGCCTTCCCAGTCCACCTCGGGCCAGGCCGACAGGTGGGCGTTGTAGTTGCCCACGGCGCCGTTCATCTTGGCCAGCAGCGCCACGCCGGCGATGCGCGCGCGCGCCGTCTGCAGCCGGCGCAGCACGTTGGCGACCTCCTTGCCCACGGTCGTGGGGCTGGCGGTCTGCCCGTGCGTGCGCGAGAGCATGGGCACGTCCGCGTGGGCGGTGGCCATCTCGCGCAGCTTGTCGACGATCGCGTCCAGCGCCGGCAGCAGCACGGTGTCGCGCGCGGTCTTGAGCTGCAGCGCGTGGCTGGTGTTGTTGATGTCCTCGCTGGTGCAGGCGAAGTGCACGAACTCGGACGCCGCCTGCAGCTCGGTCCGGCCCTCGAACTTGCCCTTGATCCAGTACTCCACCGCCTTCACGTCGTGGTTGGTGGTCTTCTCGATCTCCTTGATCGCCAGCGCGTCGGCCTCGCCGAACTGCGCGACCAGGCCGTTCAGGTAGGCGCGCGACTCGGCCGACAGCGGCTTGAATTCGGCCAGCCCGGCATCGCCCAGCGCGATGAACCAGGCGACCTCGACCTGCACGCGCCGGTGCATGAAGCCCTGCTCGCTCATCAGCGGCCGCAGCGGGGCGAGTTTGGCGGCGTAGCGGCCGTCCAGCGGCGAGAGGGCGGAGATCGGGGGCAGGCTCATGGGCGCGGATTGTAGGTGCCGCCCTCCCCCTAGAATCCGGCCGGCCCGGGGCGTTTCCCGGAGGCGCTTCCACGATCCATGTCGCTCAAACTCATCGGTTCCCGGTCCAGTCCCTACGTGCGCAAGGTGCGCATCGTCATGGCGGAGAAGAAGCTGGACTACCAGTTCGTGGAAGAGGACGTCTGGGCCGACACGACCACCATCGCGCGCGCCAATCCGCTCGGCAAGGTGCCCTGTTTGCTGATGGAAGGCGGCGAGGCGGTGTACGACTCGCGCGTGATCGTCGAGTACCTGGACACCTTGTCGCCGGTCGGCCGGCTGATCCCGGTGCCGGGCCGCGAGCGCGCCGAGGTCAAGACCTGCGAGGCCCTGGCCGACGGCGTGATGGACGCCGGCGTGCTGGCCCGCATGGAGGCCATCTGGCCGCACCGCGCCGACAGCGAGCGCAGCCAGGCCTGGATCGACCGGCAGCTCGGCAAGGTCCACGCCGGCCTCATGGCCCTCAGCCAGGGCCTGGGCGACAAGCCGTTCTGCAGCGGCATCCACCTGAGCCTGTCGGACATCGCGGTCGGCTGCGCGCTCGGCTGGCTGGAGTTCCGCTTTCCCCACATCGACTGGCGCAGCGCCCATCCGAACCTGGCGCGGCTGCAGGACAAGCTGATGCAGCGCCAGAGCTTCGCCGACACCCGTCCGGGCTGAGAAGCCGTGGACGCATCCCTCGCAGCCATGCGAGGCCCTCGACAGGCGTCCACTTGCACCGCTCCACTTGCACCGCCACCGCCCTTGGGGCCGGGGCGCGATTGATGCCTGCCTAGCATCCGACGCCAGGGCCGTCCGGCCCTGGCTGTGTCGGCTGTATGAAAGGCTGCGAAGCGCCCCGGGGCGAACGAGGGGGAGGGAGGAGGAGGAGAACCACCCCGGGATTGCGTCCCGCCACACGGCGGGAAGGCTTCGCAGCGAAAAAGGATCGGATGCGGTGCCGGGCATGCGCCCAGCTGCATCACCCCCGCATGGAGCGCCGGGCGCAGCGAAAAGTTCCCGCATTGTTCCGCGTCCGCGGGTAAAAAAATGTTCGGGCCGCGATCGCCCTGCCTGGCTGCAGGATTCGGGCGACGGGCGGGGCGGACGGCATCCCCGGTGCACGCCGCGGCGCGCGGCGCTGCTAGCATCGCCGGCCATGAGCGCCTTCGCCCCCCCGGCCTTCCTCGCCAAGATCTGCGCGCGCGCCGACGCGCCGGCGCGGCTGGCCGCGCTGCCGCGGCCCTGGGTGTTCACCAACGGCGTGTTCGACATCCTGCACCGCGGCCACGCCACCTACCTGGCGCAGGCGCGCGCGCTGGGCGGCAGCCTGGTCGTGGCGCTGAACAGCGACGCCTCGGCGCGCCGGCTCGGCAAGGGGCCGGACCGGCCGCTGAACGGCGAGGCCGACCGCGCGGTGATGCTGGCCGCGCAGGGCGCGGTGGACCTGGTGACCTGGTTCGACGAGGACACGCCGCAGGCCCTGATCGCCGAGCTGCGGCCGGACCTGATCGTCAAGGGCGGCGACTACGACATGGAGCGCCTGCCCGAGACCGCGCTGGTCCGGCGCTGGGGCGGCCGCGCGCTGGCCATCCCGTTCGTGGACGGCTACTCGACCACCGCGCTGGTCGCGCGCATCCGGCAGCCGACGTAGGCGCCGCGTTCAGCGCGGCGCGGCGGCGTCCTGCCGGCCGCGCAGCCGGCGCGCCCCGCGGCGCAGCCACTGCTCGAAGTCGTCCACGTAGGTGAACACGGCCGGCACCACCAGCAGGCTCAGCACCGTGGAGGTGATCAGCCCGCCGATCACGGCCGTGGCCATCGGCGAGCGGAAGCTGGCGTCGGCCGCGCCCCAGCCGACCGCGATCGGCAGCATGCCGGCGCCCATGGCCAGCGTGGTCATGATGATCGGCCGCGCGCGCTTGTGGCAGGCGTCCAGCAGCGCGTCCCAGCGGTCCATGCCGCGCTCGCGCCGCGCCACGATGGCGTATTCCACCAGCAGGATGGAGTTCTTGGTCGCGATGCCCATCAGCATGATCAGCCCGATCAGCGAGGGCATGGAGAAGCTGCGGCCGGCCAGCAGCAGCGCCACGAAGGCGCCGCCCAGCGACAGCGGCAGCGCCGCCAGGATGGTGGCCGGCTGCAGGAAGTCCTTGAACAGCAGCACCAGCACCACGTAGATGCAGACCACGCCGGTCAGCATGGCCAGGCCGAAGCCGGTGAACAGCTCGGCCATGGCCTCGGCGTCGCCCACGTCCACGATGCGCACCGAGGGCGGCAGGTTCTTTACGGCCGGCAGCTGGCGCACCGCCTCGGCCACGTCGTTCAGCCCGCGCGTGGACAGCTCGATCTCGAAGTTCATGTTGCGCGCGCGGTCGTAGCGGCTGATCACCGCCGGCCCGCCCGACAGCTCCAGCCGGGCCACCTCGCCCAGGCGCACCGGGCCGCGCGCGCCGGGCACGGCCAGCCGCTCCAGCAGCGTCAGGTCGTGCCGCGCGCCGTCGGCCAGCCGCACCATGATCGGCACCTGGCGCTCGGCCAGGTTGAGCTTGGCGAGCTGGTTGTCGTAGTCGCCCATGGTGGCCACGCGCAGCGTGTCGGCGATGGCCGCGCTGGTCACGCCCAGGTCAGCCGCGCGCGCGAAGTCGGGCCGCACCACGATCTCCGGCCGCACCAGGCTGGCCAGCGAGGTCACGTTGCCGATGCCGGGGATGGTGCGCAGCTCGCGCTCGACGGCGGTGGCGGCCTGGCGCAGCGCGTGCGGGTCCTGGCTGGACAGCGCCAGCACGTACTTGTCGTTGGAGCCGCCCAGGCCCACGCCGGTGCGCGCGCCGGGCAGGTCGGCCAGCGCCTCGCGGATCTGCTGCTCGATCACCTGCTTGCGCGGCCGCGTGCCGCGCGGGGCGAGCTGCAGCGTCAGCGTGGCCTTGCGCGCCTCGACGAAGTTGCCCGAGAACGGGTCCGCGCCCGCGCTGCCGGCGCCGATGGCGGTGTAGATGTCGCCGATGTGGTCGATCCGCAGCAGCCGCTGGCGCACCTGCTCGGCCATCGCCACGGTCTGCGCCAGCGTGCTGCCGGGCGGCAGCTCCACGCGCACCTGGGTCTGGGCGTTGTCGTCCGGCGGGATGAAGCCCGAGGGCAGCAGCGGGATCAGCGCCAGCGAGCCGACGAAGAACAGCGTGGCGCCCGCCATCGTCGCCAGCCGGTGCCGCAGGCAGGCCCGCGCGGCGCGCATGTAGCCGGCCAGCCAGCCCGGCTCGCGCTCCTGCGCCACCAGCGGCTTGAGCAGGTAGGCCGCCATCATCGGCGTGAGCAGCCGCGCGACGACCAGCGAGGCGAACACCGCGAGCGAGGCCGTCCAGCCGAACTGCTTGAAGAACTTGCCGACCACGCCGCTCATGAACGCCGTGGGCAGGAACACCGCGATCAGCGTGAACGTGGTGGCCACCACGGCCAGGCCGATCTCCTCGGCCGCCTCCATCGCGGCCTGGTAGGGCGTCTTGCCCATGCGCAGGTGGCGCACGATGTTTTCGACCTCCACGATGGCGTCGTCCACCAGGATGCCGACCACCAGCGACAGCGCCAGCAGCGTGATGATGTTGATCGAGAAGCCCAGCAGGTGCATGCCGATGAAGGCCGGGATCACCGACAGCGGCAGCGCCACGGCCGAGACGATGGTGGCGCGCCAGTCGCGCAGGAACAGCCAGACCACCAGTACCGCGAGCACGGCGCCCTCGTACAGCAGCTTCATCGAGGCGTCGTACTCCTCGGCCGCGATCTTCACGAAGTCCAGCGTGCGCGTGAGCCGGATGTCCGGGTGGTCGTGCCGCAGCTGCGCCAGCGCGCGCTCGACCGCGGCGCCGACCTCCACCTCGCTGGCGCCGCGCGAGCGCGCGACCTCGAAGCCCACGACCGCGCGGCCGTTGAGCAGCGCGGCGGCGCGCGGCTCGGCCACCGTGTCCTCGACCGCGGCCACGTCCGCCAGCGCGATGCGCCGGCCGTCGGGCAGCGGGATCTGCACCCGCCGCAGCTCGTCGGCCGAGGCCACCGTGGCCAGCGTGCGCACCGGCTGCTCGGCGCCGCCCAGGTCGGCGCGGCCGCCGGCGCTTTCCTGCTGCACCAAGCGCAGCTGGCGCGAGACGTCGGCCGCCGTCGCGCGCAGGGCCTGCAGGCGCGCCGGGTCCAGCGCCACGCGGATCTCGCGCGTCGCGCCGCCCACCCGGTTGACCGCGCCCACGCCGGGCACGGCCATCAGCCGGCGCGCCACGGTGTCGTCCACGAACCAGGACAGCGCCTCGTCGTCCAGCCGGTCCGACGCGATCGCGAACGCCAGGATCGGCTGCGCCGCCAGGTCCAGCTTGGTCACGATCGGGTCGCGCAGGTCGGCCGGCATGTCCGAGCGCACGCGGCTGACGGCCGAGCGCACGTCGTCCACCGCCTCCTGCACCGGTTTCTCGAGCACGAACTCGCATGCGATGGTGGCCGTGCCGTCGGTCAGCGTGGTGGTGATGTGCTTGAGGCCCTGCAGCGTGGCGATCGCGTTCTCGACCTTGCGCGCCACGTCGTTCTCCAGCTGCGCCGGCGAGGCGCCGGGCAGCGTGGCGGTGACGATCACGACCGGCAGGTCCATGTCCGGGAAGTTCTGCACCTTCATCGCGCGGAACGCGAACAGCCCGGCCAGCGTCAGCAGCGCGAACAGCATCGCCGCCGGCACCGGGTTGCGGATCGACCAGGCGGACAGGTTCATCGCGCGGGCTCCGCGGCCGGGCCGTCCACCACGCGCACCAGGTCGCCCTCGTTCAGGAAGCCGGCGCCCTCGGTCACGACGCGCGCGTCCGGCGGCAGCGCGCCGGCGATCTCGATGCGCTCGCCCACGCGCCGGCCGGCCTGCACGCGCACCGGGCGCACGCGCTGGTCGTCCTGCAGCAGCATCACGGTGTTGAAGCCGTCGCGCGGCACCACGGCCGCGGCCGGCACCGTCAGCGCCTCGCTGCGGCCGAGCACGAACACGCCGCTGGCGAACATGCCGGCCTTCAGCGGCGCGGCGCGCGCCGGCGGCACGTCCACGTAGACCAGCGCCTGGCGCGTCTGCGGATCGACCGTGGGCGCGATGCTGCGCACGCGGCCGGCCACCTCGCCGCCGCCCGGCACGGCCACGCGCACCGGCATGCCCACGGCGAGGCTGGCGAGGTCCGCGGCGCCGACCTCGGCGCGCCATTCCAGCCGGCCCTGGCGGATCAGCCGGAACAGCTCGGTGCCGGCGCCGACCACGCTGCCGACCGTGGCGCTGCGCGCGGAGATCACGCCGTCGTCGGGCGCCAGCACCTGCGTGTACTGGCCGCGCAGCCGCTGCGCGGCCAGCACGGCCTCGGCCGCCTGCACGCGCGCCTGCGCGGTCTGCTCGGCCGTCTGGTACTGGGCGATCTGCTGCTGGCTCAGCGCGCCGGTCTGCTCCAGCGTGCGCGCGCGGGCCGCGTTGCCGGCCGCGTCGGCGGCGCTGGCGCGCGCCTCGGCCAGCGCGGCGCGGGCCTGGGCCACGTCGGCCTGCACGGCCTCGCCGGCGAAGCGCGCCAGCACCTGGCCGCGGCGCACCGTGTCGCCCACGTTCACGCGCACCTCGGCCAGGCGCAGGCCGTTCGATTCGGAGCCCACGCTGGCCTCCTGCCAGGCGGCCACGTTGCCGTTGGCCGGCAGCAGGCGTTCGAGCTCGGCCGGCTCGGGCGTGGCCACGCGCACGGCCAGCGCCGGGCGCGCGGCCGGCGCCGGCGCATCGGGGACGGTGGCCGGCGCTGCGGCCGGGCGCCGCAGCCACAGCGCGGCGGCGATCAGCGCCAGCACGGCGACGGCGGCGATCAGGAGGAGGCGGCGGGAGCGTTGCATGGTCTCGTCAGGGGGCGGGGGAGGGGGGCAGCGCGGCGGCGGCAGCGTCCGGCCGTTGCCAGCCGCCGCCGAGCGCGCGGTACAGCGCGACGAAGGCCTCGGCCCGCTCGCGCTGCAGCGCCACGCGCGCGGTCTGCGCCGCGAACAGCGCGCGGCGCGCGTCTTCCAGCTCGAACTGGCTGGCCAGGCCGGCGTCGCGGCGCGCCTGCACGGCGTCGAGCGAGGCCTGGTACTGGCGCACGGCCTCGTCGGCGTCGCCGGTGCGCGCGGCGGTGCCGTCCAGGCCCTGCAGCGCGTCCTCGACCTCGCGCACGGCCTGGCGCACGCGGGCACGGTACTGCGCCGCGGCCTCGCCGTAGCGCGCATGGGCGGCCTCGGCGTCGGCCGCGCGCTGGCCGGCGTCGAACAGCGGCAGCGACAGCGCCAGCGGGCCGATGCTCCAGGTCTGCAGGCTTTCGCTGACGCCGGCGCCGCGCACGCGCGCGGCGGTGATGCTGCCGGCCAGCGACAGGCGCGGGTAGCGCTGCGCCTCGGCCGCGCCCACGTCGGCGCTGGCCGCGGCCACGGCCAGCTCGGCCGCGTAGACGTCGGGCCGCTGCGCCAGCGCCTGCGCCGGCACGGCGGCCACGGGCTGCAGCGCGGCCGGCAGCGCCGCCTCCGCCTCCGCATCCGCGGCGGCCAGCCGGGCCTGCAGGCGCGGCGCGTCCCAGGCGGTCAGCGCGGCCAGGGCCTGCAGCTGCAGCGCGCACTGCGTGCGCTGCTGGCGCAGCCGGGCCGAGGCGTCGGCCGCGCCGGCCCGCGCCAGCGCCGCGTCCGCCGGCGCCGCGAAGCCGGCCCGCGCCGAGAGCTCGGTCAGCCGCGCGCTGTCGCGGCGCGAGCCGGCGTCCTGCTCGGCCACGGCCAGTTGGCGGCGGCAGGCGCGCTCGGCGAACACCGCGTTGGCCGTCTCGGCCGCCACCGCCACGCGCGCCTCGTGCCACTGCGCCTGGCTGGCGGCCAGGCGCGCGTCGGCCGCGTCGCGGCCGGCCGCCAGGCCGCCGAACAGGTCCAGCTCCCAGCCCGCCTGCAGCCCGGCCTGGGCCGTCGTGAACGTGGGCAGCGTGGCCGAGCCGCCGCCGGCCGCGCCGGACAGCGCATTGCCGCGGCTCAGCGCCAGCTGGCCGTCCAACGCCGGCAGGCCGGCTGCGCCGGCCTGCACGCGCGCGGCGCGCGCCTCGGCGATGCGCGCGGCCGCGCTGGCCAGCGTCGGGCTGGCGGCCTGGGCCGCCTCGACCAGTTCGGCCAGCAGCGGATCGCCGGCATCGCGCCACCAGGCGGCCAGTGCCGGCACGGCGCCGCCGTGCGGCAGCGGCGGGGGCCGCGGCGCCAGCCACTGTGCCGGCACCGGCGCCTCGGCGCGGGCGGGCGGCCGGGTGAGGCTGCAGCCCGGCAACAGCAGCGCCAGCGCCAGCCAGCCGGTCAGGGGCAATCGGTTCATCGTCTGCGTGTGGAGGGGGTGGCCGCGCCCGCGGGCGTTCCCGGCCGGGGGCCCGCACCCGGCACCGCGCCGACGGGCGGGCCGCAGGGTGCGGACGGGTGGCGCGCATTACATCACGCAAGGTTGACCGCCAGAGGGCACTGCCAACGTTGGCAGCAGGGCATTTGTTGCCGCTCGGGCGGATGGAGCCGCGCAGAGGGCGTGTTCGGGGCGCGTCCCCCGTCCTGGCCGCGAAAATGGCGCGCTTCAACTTCTTCGCCGTCCCATGCCGCACACCGCAGGCAGCGTTCCAGCGCCACCAAAAGAGACGTCTCCGCGAGGGATGCGTCGGGCCGGAGATGCCTTCAGTCTGCTCAAGCTTGGCCAGGCGCTGGTGGCTGGCTTCGGCAAGCCGAGGGAAGTGGTGAAGCCGGAGGTGGCCCATGGCTGACC
The DNA here is from genome assembly GCF_047601025.1 of Pseudorhodoferax sp. NCBI lineage: Bacteria > Pseudomonadati > Pseudomonadota > Betaproteobacteria > Burkholderiales > Comamonadaceae > Pseudorhodoferax > Pseudorhodoferax sp. The sequence continues at coordinate 1,342,567 of NZ_JASGJZ010000001.1, read as the reverse complement.
CGATTCAACCGCTGCCCGGCGAATTCCTGCTCTACGAGACCGAGGACGGGCGCACCCGCGTCGAATGCCGCTTCGTGGCCGATACGCTGTGGCTGCCGCAGGCGGGCATGGCCGAGCTGTTCCAGACCAGCAAGCAGAACGTCGCCAAGCACCTGAAGGCGATCTTTGCCGAGGGGGAGCTGCGGCCCGAAGCAGTTGTCAACCAATGGTTGACAACTGCCTCTGACGGCAAGAACTACCGGGTGGCCTACTACAGCCTGGAGGCGATTCTGGCGGTCGGCTACCGGGTGCGCTCGCCGCGCGGCACGCAGTTCCGCCGCTGGGCCACGGAGCGCCTGGCGGAGTACCTGGTCAAGGGCTTCTCGCTGGACGACGAGCGCCTGAAGAACCCGCCCGTCGCCGGTTCCGCCGTTCCCGACCGTTTCGACGAGCTGCTCGAACGCATCCGCGACATCCGGGCCAGCGAGCGCCGGATGTACCTGCGGGTGCGCGAGATTTTCTCGATGGCGGCGGACTACTCGCCCACGCTGCCGGAAACCACCCGGTTCTTCCGCTTCATCCAGAACAAGCTGCACTTCGCCGTCACCGGCAAGACCGCCGCCGAACTGATCGCCGAGCGCGGCGACAGCCGCCGCCCCCACATGGGTCTGACGACCTGGAAGTCCGGCAGTGTGCAGAAGGCCGACGTGACGGTTGCCAAGAATTACCTGCTGGCGTCGGAAATCAGCGAACTCAACCGCGTCGTCACGATGTGGCTGGACTTCGCCGAGGATCAGGCGCGCCGACGCAAGGAGGTGTTTCTGAAGGACTGGGTGGAACGGCTCGATGCCTTCCTGGCCTTCAACGAGCGCGATGTGCTCACCGGCGCAGGCCGTATCTCCAAGAAGCAGGCCGACGCCCACGCCGAAAACCAGTACGAGCAGTTCGCCGCTCAGCGGCGGGCCTTGCTGGAGGCCGAAGGTGCAGAGGCCCATGCGCGCGCGCTGGAGGATGCCGCCAAGGCGCTGCCCAGGCCCGGCAAAACCGGCAAGAAGCGGGGATGAAGCACGGGCTCCGGCTTCCTCCGCACCGGTGAAGACACGCTGCGCGCCGGCCCGTGGCCTGCAGGCATCGTCAAGCCGGACGGCTGCGTGTTGCAGCGTCCGGAGACCTTGGGGCTGAAAGAGCCGTCCTGAAAGGCGGCCATGCCCCGTGTGCAGGGCGTGGCGCGCGTTTCTACAATCCGCGCCTTTTTGCCCGCTGCCCATGGACATCGTCGTCAACGAAGAACTCAAGGCCTACATCGATCCGCTGACGGCGGACGAGTACGCCGCGCTGGAGCGCAGCCTGCTGGCCGAGGGCTGCCGCGACGCGCTGGTGCTGTGGGGCGACGTGCTGGTCGACGGCCACAACCGCCATGCGATCTGCACCAAGCACGGCCTGCCGTTCCAGACCGTGCAGAACACGCGCTTCACGTCGATCGAGGACGTGCACCTGTGGATGATCGACCAGCACCTGGGCCGGCGCAGCGTGTCCGATTTCCAGCGCGGCGTGCTGGCGCTGCGCAAGCGCGAGATCGTCGCGGCGCGGCGCGCGCGGGCGCAGGCCGGCGCCGCGGCGGCGCAGGAGGACGCGGCTGCGGCGGCCGCACCGGCGCCGCTGCCGCCGGCCGAGTCGCTGGACAGCCGCGAGGCGCTGGCGCGCGCCGCGCGGCTGCGCAGCAACCAGGTGGTGATGATCGAGAAGATCCAGCAGAGCGCCGCGCCCGAGGTGGTGGCCGCCGTCAAGGCCGGCGAGATCTCGCTGAACGCCGCCGCCGCCGTGGCCAGTCTGCCGGCCGAGGAGCAGGCCGCCGCCGCGGCCGCCGGCAAGGACGAGCTCCGGCAGGCCGCCAAGCGCGTGCGCGAGGCCAAGCGCAAGCCGGCCCGCGCGCCGGCGGGTGACGACGACGCCGCCACCGAAGCCGCCGATGGGCCCGACGAGGGCGACCGCGAGGCCCTGCGCCGCCGCGTGGCCGAGCTGACGCAGGAGAACAAGCGGCTGCAGGCCGAGAACGCCGCGCTGCGCAAGCAGGTGCTCAACCTGCTGGACAGGCGCGGCCCGGCGCCGGCGGAATCCGCCGCGGCCGCGCCGCAGGACGACGCGCCGTTCTAGCGCGGGCGCCGCTCGCGGCCATCCCGCAGGGCGGCGCGGGTCAGGCCGTCACCGCGCCCCGCGCACGGGCCGCGCGCGGCGCCAGGCCGCCAGCGCCCAGCCGGTCGCCAGCAGCGCCCAGCCGGCCGGCTCGGGCACCTCGGCCGGCGGCGCGTCGAAGCGCAGCGTCGCCTGCGCCAGCGTGGCGCCCGTGTCGGCGCCGAGCTGGAAGCCGATCACCAGGAGTTCGTCCGCGGGCTGGGGCGCGGCGTGCAGCGTGGCCAGGTCCAGCCCGTCCACGTACAGGCCGGCGGCGCCGGCCGGCACGGCGCCGCCCATCCACAGCAGTGCGGTGGGGTAGCTGGTGTCCAGGAAGTTGGCGCCGAACAGCACCGCCTGGCCGCCCTGGCCGGTGTAGACCGTGGCCGCCGAGGCCAGGCCCTGGTCGCCGAAGCGGTAGGTCGTGCCGAGCAGGGTGAACTCCAGCAGCAGCGCGTCGCCGGTCAGGCGGTAGCTCGCGTAGTCCGGGTCCTCGAGCGTCTGCGGTCCCAGCAGCGCGGTGTCCACGCGGAAGCGGCCCTGCACGGGCGCGCCGGCGAAGGCCGGCGCGGCGGGGCCGGCGCCGAACAGCAGCGCGTCCTGCGCGATGCCGGAGAAGCTGCCGCTGACGATGGCGGCGGCGGCCTGCTGCGCGCAGGCGCAGCAGGCGATGGCGAGGACGGTGCGGGCGGGTGCGTGCATGCGGGGCTCCTGGCGGGCGGGACGGCCGCCGGACTATGCCAGCGACTGCGGCAGCGTGAACACCATGTTGGCCGCGCCGCGGAACTCGCCCTTGCGCGTCAGGAACCACAGCGTCGCCTGGTCGCCGAACACGGCGCCGACGTTGCCGCTGGCCGCGGCGCGGTTGGCCACCATCAGGCCGTAGGTGTTGCTGCCGGCCAGGTTCTCGGCCGTGAAGTGGTTGCCGGTGGCGTTCAGCAGCAGGCCGGCGCAGACCGACAGGTCGGCCGTGAAGGTGTTGCCCTGCAGCACCACGGTCTGGAACACGTCGCGCAGCGCGCCGGCCGTCAGCAGCTTGGCGGTCTCCTCGCCGATCGCCAGCCGCGCCAGCAGGTTGTGCGCGAACACCAGCTGGCCGGCGCCGGTGCCGGGCGCGAAGTCGCCGGGCTGCAGCGCGCGCAGCAGCTCGTCGCGCGGCACCGGCGTGGCCGGCAGGCCGTAGAACGCCACCGTGCCGGCGAACTGGCAGTGCTCCACGCTGCACAGCCGCTCGATCTTCTCGAACACGGCCGAGGTGCGCCGGCCGCCCGGCAGCACGCAGTGGCGCACGCGCACGGCGGTGCTGGTGCTGACGGTCAGGAAGGCCGGCATCAGGTCGTCGCGCCCCGTGATCGACACGCGGTCGATGTCGACCTGGGCGTTGTTGGTGGCGCTCACGATGCCGGTGCGCTCGGTCAGCGCGATCTGCAGGTCGCGCAGTTCCAGCGCGGCCAGGCCGGACAGCACGATGGGCCCGTCGGATTCGAGCGTGGCCGTGGGCCCGCAGCCGTGCAGCGACAGGCGCTGCGGCACGCCCGCGTTGGCGGCGTCCAGCTGCAGCCCGCCGGGCAACTGGTGCGTGCCGGGCAGGAAGCACAGGCACAGCCGGCCCGCGCCGCCCTCCAGCAGCTTGGCCAGCAGCGCGCTGTCCAGCGCCGGGACGTCGCCGCCCTCGCCGACGGTGATCTCGCAGCCGCGCGCGCCGCCGCCCTGCGCCGGCGCCTGGGCCAGCGCCGCGAACACCAGCGCCTGCCCGGCGACCGGCGTGCCGCCGCTGTCCAGCCGCTGCGCGCGCACGCGCTGCGCGCCGGCGGCGCCGAGCCGCCAGGGGCACTGCGCGAGGCCGTCGCCGTCGGTCAACATCTCGGCCACGCCGGCGCCGGGCGTGCCGACGGTGCCGCCGCCGGCTTCGAGCGTGAAGCGCACGCGGCTGCCGGCCACCGGCAGCGCGCCGCGCACCACGCGCACGCGCAGCGGCTCGGCCAGCGCGGCGCCGGGCGTGGCCTGCTGGCCGTCGCCGCCCCCGTAGAGCAGTTGCGTGAGCCGGGTCAGCGGCGGGAACGGCGTGCGGCAGTCCTCCACGGCGGCGACGAAGCCGTTCGCGTCCACGGTCACGATGCCCAGCCGCGCCCAGCCGTCCTGCACGCCGGCCGGCGGGCGGTCCTGCGGCGCGCCGTCCTCGTCGAGCGGCCATTCCACGTCGGCCGTGGCCGTGCGCGCCGGGATCTGCCAGTAGTCGCCCGGGCGGTAGCGCCCGCCCGGCGCGAAGCGCACCTGCACGCCGTCCTCCAGCGCGATCCAGGCGCCCTCCACCACGTCCAGCGCGTGCTGGCCCGCGGCCGCGGGCCGGTGGTCCCAGCGCCGCAGCAGCGGATGGAGGGATGCGTCCTGCCCCAGCGGGCCGCCGGGCACGCCGGCCAGCACCAGCTCCAGCGCGTCGTCGCCGTCGTTCAGGTACTCGAACAGCTGGCCGGCGCGCCGCTGCAGCGCGGCCGCGTTGTCCACCAGCTCCACGCGGTCGTGCAGCGCGAGGTCCAGCAGCGCGTCGCGGCCGCGCGCGGCCAGCCGCACCGTGGTGCGGCCGGCCACGGCGTCGATGGCCACGGACTGCACGGCGTAGGCCACCGAGCCGTTCTCGCGCGACCACTTGAAGGTGGCCGCGCCGGTGCTGGCGTCCACGCCGTGGATCTCCACGCGGTAGAGCTGGTTCTCCAGCCGGCGGTAGCCGGCGCTGGCGGCGATGTCGCACACGCCGGTGGCGGCCAGCTGCGGCTCGGCGCGCGCGGCCAGGCGCGCGCCGGGCGGCGCGGTCAGCGCGTCCCAGCCGTCCACCGCCGCGCCGCAGTGCCAGGGCGTGCCGCCGGCCGGCGATGCGCCCGGCGGCAGCGCCAGCGTGCGCACCTGGGCGATCTGCCGCGTGCGCGTGGCCGTGTCGGGTCCGCCCAGCGCCACCTCGCGGAGCGCCGGGTGCTCCAGCGCGCCGATGTGGCGCTGCCAGGCGTGCAGGTAGACCAGGTGCTGGCCGGGCGGCAGGCGCTCGGCCACGCCGCCGTCGGGCTGGTTGGCCAGCGAGCCGTCTTCTTCCCAGACGCAGTGCTGGCCCTGCACGTAGTAGCCCCCCGCGCCGATCAGGAGGCTGGCGGCCGGCAGCGCCGCCGCCGCGCCGGCGCCGGCCGCGGCCACGCGCCAGGCGCTGTCGCCGCCGACCAGCCAGGCGTCCGCCGCGCCGGCCACCGACAGGCCGGCCAGCGCCGGGCCGCCGGGCAGGGACTGGTCGGTCCAGCTGGCGCCGCCGTCCGCCGTGGCCAGCAGCGTGCCGCCGTCGCCGGCGGCCCAGCCGCTGCCGGCGTCGCGAAAGCGCAGCGCGCGCAGCCGGGCCGTGCTGCCGCTGGCCGCGGGGCTCCAGTTGGCGCCGCCGTCGCTGCTGGCCAGCAGCGTGCCGCCGTCGCCGGCCGCCCAGGCGCGCGCGCCGTCCAGCACCACGGCGCGCAGGGTGGCCGTGGTGCCGGCGTCGATGCGCGTCCAGCTCTGGCCGCCGTCGCTGCTGCGCACGACCGCGCCGCCCTGGCCCACGGCCAGGCCGTCCTGCGCGCTGGTGAAGGCCACGGCGTGCAGGCGCGCCACGCCGGCGGCGTGGCGCGTCCAGCTGGCGCCGCCGTCGGTGGTGCGCAGCACCAGGCCGCCGTCGCCCACGGCCCAGGCGCTCTGGGCGTCGAACGCGGCCACGCCGCGCAGCGTGGCCAGCAGGCCGCCGTCCTGCGCGGTCCAGCTGGCGCCGGCGTCGCCGGTGTGCAGCAGCGTGCCGCCGTCGCCCACGGCCCAGCCGGTGGCGCCCGCGCGCGCGACGGCGCGCAGGTGGCGCGTGGTGCCGGTGGCGGCCAGGGTCCAGCTGGCGCCGCCGTCGCCGCTGGCCAGCAGCACGCCGTCCTCGCCGGCGATCCAGACGCTGCCCGCGTCCTGCGCGTGCACGGCCAGCGCGCGCATGCCGCCCGCGAGCGCGAAGCCGGCGCCCTCGGCCGGCCCGCCGGCGGGGCCGATCACCTGCTCGGCCAGCCGCTCGTGGCGGTGGCGCGTGAGCTCGCCCTGTTCGTTGAAGTCCGCATCGGTCAGCACGCGGCCCTGCTGCAGGCGCACGGCGGTGTGGTGCGCGCGCGGGTCGAAGGTCTCGCGGGAGAGGTCGCCTTGCATGGTCGCTCCTTCCTTCCTGGTCTGGTCAATTCGCCTGGTGGATGCCTGCGACCAGGCCCAGGCGCAGGTACTCGTCCAGGGCCTCGCGCAGGTTGGCCGCGCGCTGCGGCTGGCGCAGGTGCTCGTGGGCGCCCATCTCGGCGCCGCTCTCCGCGCCGGTGCGGATCTGCACCGCGCAGCGCGGCTCCAGCTGGCCCAGCGCCGGGTCGCCGTAGCGGCGCGAGACGAACAGCGGGCGCACCGTGGCCTCGACCTCGGCGCGCAGCGTGGCCTTCTCGGCCGGCGTGGGCGCGGGCCGGCCGGCGGCCTGCGCCGCGGCGCGCAGCGCGGCCAGGCGCGTCTCGGTCTCCAGCTGCGGCTGGCAGCGGTAGCGCCGCGGCACGGCGGAGCCGGGCGGCACGTGGCAAAAGCGCACGCAGCCGCTCTGGCGCCGCGCGGCCGTGGCCGGTGCGTCGAAGATGCAGTCGCTGGCCGACAGCGCGAGGCCGTGCACTTCGCCGAGGAAGGTCGCGCGCGCGAGGTCCAGCGGCGCCTGCGGCGCGTGCAGCGCCGGCGCGCCGGGCAGGGCGGGGTCGGGCAGGCCGACGATGCTGTCCGCCACGGCCACGCCGGCGACGGGGCCGGCCACGGCGATCGGCGCGACCAGGCTGTGCAGCACGCGCAGCGCCAGCCGCGGGCTGTCGGCGCCGACGGTCAGCTGCCGCGCCGCGCCGGGCGGCAGCGTGCAGTGCGCCAGCTCCACCGCGCCGAGCGGCCCGGCGATCTCCAGCGGCCCCTGCAGCAGCAGGCCGTGCAGGAACAGCGCGCCGGCGTCGGGCGCGTCGGCCGCGGCCGTGCCCCGCACCTGCAGCCGGCCCTGCCAGTGCGCGCGCACCTGGCGCGCCTCGAAGCGGCCGGGCCGGCGCGCCACGCTGCCCGGCGGCGCGCCCGGGATCGGCTGCAGCGGCCACTGCCCGGCGACGACCAGCAGCTGCGTGCCGGCGCCGATCTCGATCGCCAGCGGCGCGGCGTTGGTCTCGGTCAGGCTGTCCATCAGCACGATCACGCCGGTGCGGCCGGGCGGCAGCGCGTTCCAGGCCTGCACGGCCGCGCGCAGCGTCGGGAACAGCGTGCCGCTGCCGTCGTCGGGCAGCAGGTGGGTGACGCCGGCCTGCCAGACGCCGGGGTCGAAGAAGCCGCCCGCCGCGTCCTCGGTGGCCGCGCCGGCGGACAGCCGGCGGCTCGCGGCGCGCAGCGCGTCGCCGCGGTCGTAGGGGCCGCCGCCGAGGTCGGCCGCGCTGCCGTGCGCGGCATGCACCCACACGCGCTCCACGTCGAGCGCGGCCGGAAAGCCGATGCGCCCGCGGCGCAGGTCCAGCGCGGCCACGCGCGGCGTGGGCACGGCCAGCTCCACGGTGTCGGGGATCTCGCAGATGCACAGGTCCTCGCGCGGGATCTCCACCGGCAGCGCCTCGCCGGCCAGCTGCGCGAACACGCGCAGCACCGGGTCGCGCGCCGTCATGAACACCGGCGCCGGCGCGGCGATGCCGGCGCGCAGCCGCTCCAGCTCGGCGTGCAGGGCCAGCGGGCGCAGCGGCGCGCTGGCGTTCTCCTCGCGCGCGGCGGCGGTCACGCTGCCGCCGGCCTCGGTGCGCGGCACGTTGAACAGCGGCGCGTCCACGCCGGCCGGGTGCACGTGCCAGAAGCCCTCGGGGCTGCGGCGCGCGCTGACGAAGTCGGCCTGCGCGTCGCCCGGGCTGCCCTGGCCCAGCGGCTGCGCCTGCAGGCGCCACAGGAAGAGGCCGACGTTCGGGATGTCGAAGCGCCCGGCCCGCGTGTCGGCGTTGCGCACCTCCAGCAGGTGGGCGAAGGGGTCGAACGCGCCGGCCGAGGCCTGCGCCAGCTCGGCCCGCGCGGCGTCGCGCACCGAGGCGGTGGCCATCGGCGCGCCGCGCACGTGGTTCATGTGCTGCGTGGTGGCCAGGCGCTGGAAGAACTCCACGGCCGCGGCGGGCCAGCCGGTCACGTCGCGCGCGAGCTGTTCGAGCACCAGCGCCGTGCCTTTGCGGCGCCGGTAGGCCAGCGTGTTGGCGACCCAGCCGCGGGTGCTGACGCCGGCCGAGGGCACGGGCCGGATCGGCCGCGCGCCCACCAGGTCGCCGATGTAGGGCACGGTCCATTCGTCGCAGGTCTCGATGAACCAGTTGTCGTACAGCCGCGCGGCCTCCTGTTCGAGCGCTTCGAGCTCCTCCTCGACCACGGCCAGCAGCGCGCGCAGCGGCAGGCCCTGCTCGGCGTCGCGCTGGCGGTGGATGGCGGGCAGCAGCTGGTACAGGCGTTCGGGGGTGAGCAGGCTCATGGCGGACCTCCAGCGACAACAAGGGCCGAGCTTTGCGATGGCCCGGATCGCAGGCCGAGCGCAGCGACGGCCCGGATGGGTGTCCGCCGGCCGGGGCCCCTGTGCCCACGCCGAGGAGCGCAGCGGCATGGGCGGCGCGCGAGCATCGCGCGCTTCGTGAACTGACTCATCGCATCTGTCTGAGCGGAGTTCGCGCAGCGAACGTAGCGAGTTATGCGATGCGCCCATGCCGCGAGCACCGCAGGTTGCCCGGAGCGCCGCAGGCGCGCAGGGTCGTGGGCACTGGGGTCGCCTTCTCTTTGGTTACTTTCTCTTGGCGAGACAAGAGAAAGTGACTGCGCCGCCGGGCGCACATCCCGGCCCCTGTGCGTGGCACGCACAGATGGAAATTCAGCTGCCGCAGGCGGGGATTTCGCCCCCGCGGGCGACTTCCTTTTCTTGTCTCGCCAAGAAAAGGAAGCAAAAGAAGGCGCCCCCGGTACCTGCGACCCTGCGCGCCTGCGGCGCTCCGGGCAACCTGCGCTGCTCGCCGCCAGCGGGGTCCGTGCAAACTCGCCCTTCGGGCTCAGACATGCACGGCCCTTTTCCCGCTGGCGGCTGCGCTGCTCGGCGCAGGCACAGGGGGAACAGCCACTCGGGCCATCGCTGCGCTCGGCCTTGGGTTGCCTTCGCTGCGCTTGGCCTGGGAGGGGGGCGGCGGGGGCATTCATAGCGTGGCCTCCGTCAGTTCCAGGGCGGCCGGGTTCAGCAGCAGCAACTCGGCGGACTGCATGGCGTGGGCCGCTGCGTCCCAGCGGGCGCCGAAGGCCGGCAGCACCTGCTGCACCGCGTCGGCCACGGCGGCCTCGCCGTACGGCTGCAGCCGCTCCAGGTCCACCGCCACCACGCCCGGCACCTGGTGCAGCAGCGCCAGCAGGGCGGCGGCCGTCACCGGCTCGGCCAGTTCGCGCGCGTCGAAGCCGAAGGCCTGCTGCAGCCGCGCCTGCGCGCCGGCCAGCACGGCGCCGGCCTCGTACTGCGCGTCGACCTGCACCCGCGCCGCGCAGCGGAAATAGCGCAGCGCCGCGGCCTGCAGCACGAAGGGCTGCGAGGGGTCGGACAGGCCGGCGATGGCCGCGCGCAGGTTGGCCATGACCTGATCGCCCGGCGCGCCGCCGGTCGCGCCCATCACCGACACCAGCACGCGCGTGCCGCCGCCGGCCGCGGCCAGGTCCGCTCGCGCCTTGCCGATGCCGGGGAACGCGCGCGCGAAGTCCTGGTAGTCCGACAGCGAGACCACGCGCTCGAAGGCCAGCAGCGCCAGCGGCGCGTTGCGGCGCGCGTCCTCCAGCCGCTCGGGCCCCTGCGCGCCGCTGGCCGGCAGCGGGTTGGTCACGCCGCGCAGGCCCAGCGGCAGCGCGCGCGGCATGGTCAGCGTGCCGGCCGCGACCTCGCCGTCCGGGCCGATGCCGGTGCGGTAGCGCGCCAGCACGTTCATCTGGCCGGTCGGCAGCCGCGCGCCCTGGCGGCCGTCGCCGAACAGGAGCGTCATGCGCGCGTCGTCGTCGATGCGCGTGGCGTAGACGTGCTCGTCGGGCCCGGCGCCGTACAGCGAGGGCCGTTCCTGCCAGAGCAGGCCGTTCACGCGCAGCGCGAGCGTGCTCTGCACGCCGCTGGCGCTGGCCGCCGACAGGTGCGTGGTCGGCGGCCGGCGCAGCGTGAAGCGCTGGAAGGCCAGGGCCGCGTCGCCGTGGCCCAGCACCTCCTGCACGCTCTCGCCGTGCGTGGCCGCGACCACGTTGGCATGAATGCGCAGGCCCTCGCGCACGTAGCCGAAGCGCAGCGCGTCCTGCAGCACCAGCACGCTGCGGCCGTTGGCGTGCACCACGTCGTCGATCCAGGCGATCTCGGCCGCGTCCACGCCGGCGATGTCGCTGCGCGGGCCGGCGAAGGCCAGCGGCCGGCCGCGCTGCAGGCCCAGCACCATGGTGGACAGCTCGATGCGCCGGCTGCCGGCGGCCACCGGCGCGTCGATCGGCAGCTCGGCCAGCGGCCGGCGCCGGCTGGCCACGTGGGCCGTGGTGTCGCGGAACTTGAAGTCCTCCCCCGGCGTGCCGTTCAGCGGCGCGCCGTTGCCGCCGGCCAGCCGCAGCGCCATCGCGCGGCCGGACAGGCCGTAGTCCGCGCGCGCGGTCTCGCGCGCGTCGAACAGCGCGTAGGGGGTCGCGGCCACGCTGGGCGCATCGAACACCATCCAGCTGCCGGGCGCGAGCCGCGGCACCGGCCGCTCCAGCAGCGCATGGCAGGGCGGGTGCTGCGTGCTGCCGATGTGGTCGCCGCCCTGCGAGTCCTCCCAGATGCTGCGCGCGGCCGCCAGGCCCGGGTTCACCGGGTCGGTGGTGGCGCCGTCGCCTTGGTCCCAGCCCTGCGGATACGGATCGCCGCGCAGGTTGCTGCGCGGCAGCGCGGCCCACTTGGGCGCGTTGTGGCCGAAGAAGCCCAGCCGCGCGTCGAAGCTGAACGCGCCGGCCTCGGGCGCGACCGGCTGCGCCGGCGGCCGGAAGCTGGCCGTGACCGCCTGCACCAGCTGCAGGCTGCTCCAGCCCTGGATCGCGACCATGGCCTGCAGCTCGTTCTCCTGCCAGGCCTGCGCGCCCACGGTGGTGGCGATGTTGCTGCTCGTGAACGACAGCGGCCGGACCTGCGCCTGCCCGAAGCTGCCGAACGCGGCGGCCGCGAACGGCACCTGCCAGTGCCAGCGGGGCGGCGAGGCCGGCGCCACCGGATCGGGCAGCGGCTCCAGCTCGATGCGCACGCGCTGGCGCGCGGCCTCTTCCTCCACCTCGCGCGCGCGCAGCACCAGGTGGCGCAGCGCGCTGCCGTTCTTGCCGACGAACAGCAGCAGCTCGCCGGCCTGGATGGTGCCGGCGTCCGGGCCCAGCACCACGCGCGCCACTTCCAGCGCATCGACCGTGGCCTCCACCGGCAGGCCCGGGTCCAGCCGGAACAGGTCGCCGCTGGCCAGGCCCGGGTGCAGGCCGGCGGTGGCGGGCGGCAGGCTGTCCGGCGGCAGCAGCAGCGCCAGGCGGCGCGCGCCGCCGGCCACGTCCAGCAGCGCCATGTCGGCCGGGCGCGTGAGGCGCGGGCGCAGCGCGTTCCATTCGGCGCGGGCCAGCAGTTCCTCGGCGGTCTCGAACACCTGGGGCAGCTTGTCCTGCGGCGGCACGCTCTGCACCGGGCTGCCGGCCGCGATGGTGCAGACGCCGGGCGCGCCCGGCGCGTCCTCGACCGTGAACACCAGGTGCACGGCCGCGGCCACGCCGGGCCGCAGCTCGTAGCCGACGGCGCGCGCCAGCTCCAGCACCGAGCGGCGCTCGGTCGCGGTGCGCAGGAAGCCCTCGTTGGCGATGCGCTCGTGGTAGAAGCCCAGCACGTCGGCGACGCAGGCGGCGGCGTCGACCAGCGCGACCGCGGGGTCGCTGCGCTCGCGCGTGGTCAGCGCGGCCAGCGGGCGCGGGGCGTCGGCGCCGAGGCCGGGGGCGCGCCACAGCGGCAGGTCGGCCAGCATGCGCTGGTAGAAGCCGGGCTGCGTGTCGATGCGCCAGGCGATCGCTGGCAGGCCGGGGTCGTTGTAGGCCGCCGCGCGCCCCGCCTGGCCCTCGCAGCAGTGGCAGCCATCCAGGATGTCGTCGTTCATGGCAGGCCTCCAGTGCAATCCGGGGCCGGGCGAAGCGACGGCAAACAGGGGCCGAGCGCAGCGATGGCCCGAATGGCTTCGGGGCCCCTGTGCCCACGCCGAGGAGCGCAGCGGCATGGGCGGCGCGCGAGCATCGCGCGCTTCAATGACTGACTCATCGCATCTGTCTGAGCGGAGTTCGCGTAGCGAACGCAGCGAGTTATGCGATGCGCCCATGCCGCGAGCACCGCAGGTTGCCCGGAGCGAAGCGGAGGGTCGTGGGCACTGGGGTCGCCTTCTCTTTGGTTACTTTCTCTTGGCGAGACAAGAGAAAGTGACTGCGCCGCCGGGCGCACATCCCGGCCCCTGTGCGTGGCACGTACAGATGGAAATTCAGCTGCCGCAGGCGGGGATTTCGCCCCCGCGGGCGACTTCCTTTTCTTGTCTCGCCAAGAAAAGGAAGCAAAAGAAGGCGACCCCGGTGCCTGCGACCCTGCACGCCTGCGGCGCTCCGGGCAACCTGCGCTGCTCGCCGCCAGCGGGGTCCGTGCAAACTCGCCCTTCGGGCTCAGACATGCACGGCCCTTTTCCCGCTGGCGGCTGCGCTGCTCGGCGCAGGCACAGGGGGAACAGCCACTCGGGCCATCGCTGCGCTCGGCCTTGGGTTGCCTTCGCTGCGCTCGGCCTGGGAGGGGGGGCGTGGTGCCGTTGCTCATGCCATTTCTCCGGGGGCGTGCACCTCGAAACGGATCTTTCCGTTCTCCGGCGCGTTCGGGTCGTTGTCCAGGCGCGCGATCTCCAGCCGCGCCATCGCGATGCGGCCGGCCTCGATCTCGCCGGCCGGGGCGCGGCCCAGCCGCGCGAAGCGCAGCGGCTCCACGTGCGACACGCCCGGCACCGCCATCGCCGCGGCGACCACCGCGCTCAGCAGGACCGGCTCGCCGAAGCTGAAGCGGTCCGGGTGGAAGAAGCCGCCCGGGCCCGTGCCGAAGGCCTGCAGCAGCCGGCGCCGCACGTCGGCCGGGAAGTGGCCCGGCCGCGTGCACACGTGCAGCGCCAGGTCCAGCGCCACGTAGGCCGGCGCGTCGATCTCCACGTCGTGGCCGGCCAGCCGGAAGCGGTCGATGAAGGCCGCGATGCCGGCCCCGAACGCGGCGTCCACGCCGGCGCCGCCGCGGCGGTCCACGGTGATGAACATGGTGTGCCAGCTGCCGGTCCAGCGCCGCGTGGCCACGGCGCGCTGCACGCGCGCGTCGCGCATCGCCACCTCGGCGTAGTCCTCGGCCGTGACCGCGCGCTCCTGCCGGCGGAAGGCCTGCGGCGCGTCCATGCGCGCGCGCGCCAGCGGCAGCGGATCGGTGCCGCCCGTGGCCGGCAGCGGGTTGCGCACGCGCACGATGCCGTCGAAGCCGCACAGCACGTGGGCGATCGCGTCGGCGCCCACGTTGCCGGCGCTGCCGCTGCCCTCGCGCAGGCGCAGCGACAGGGCCTGCGCCGCGCCCGGCCGCCGGCCGTTCACGCCGTCGCCGAAGCGCAGCAGCACCTGGCCGTCGTTCTGCGTCTCCACCACGCAGTCGGCCGCCTGCGCGCCGCTGCCCAGCAGGTCGCGCTGCACGCTCCACGCGCGGCCGTCGCCGTCGCTGGTGAGCTGCAGCGCCTCGCGCACGTCGGCCAGGTCGCGCGCGAGCGCGGCCGCGGCGGGCAGGGTTTCGTCGACCAGCGCGGGCCGCCCGGCCGCATCGCGCACCAGGCCCTGGCGCGTGGGCGGCAGCACGCTGCCTTCGGCCGGGCGGTAGCGCGGCACGCGGCCGCCGGGCACGGCCACCAGCGCCTGCGGGCGCGCCGGGCTCAGGCCGTGGTCGGCCAGCGCGACGTTGGCGCAGCCGCCGGCCATGTCCTGCACCAGCGTGCCGTCGATGACCTTGGACAGGCACAGGTCGAACGGCAGCGCGTCCTCGGCCGCCCACGCGACCTCGACGATGGCCGCCTGCGTGACCGGGTCGCGCCGCGGCAGCGGCGACGGCGCGCGCTGCGCGTCGGCCGCGGGGTCCACGTGCGTGAGCCGCACCACGGCGCGCTGGCGCGGGTCGGCGTCCTGCGCCAGGCCGGTGGTGCTGCCGGCGCGCGACTCCAGCAGCAGCAGGTCGCCCGGGCGCAGGCGCAGCCGCCGCGCCTCGTCGTCGCGCAGGAAGGCGCGCGTGGCGCCGCGCGGCAGGCAGCAGGCCTCGTCGCTCCAGGTGTACAGGCGCAGCGTGTTGTGGGCGCTGTACAGCAGCAGCGGCGACAGCAACTCGAACGGCTGCGCGCCGGCGGCGGCCACCAGCGCGCGGGCCTGCTCGCGCGAGGCGAGCCGCGTGTCCACGCCGGCGGCGCGCGTCAGCAGCAGCGTGCCGTCCAGGCCGGTGGCGGTGTCGCAGGCGTCCAGCCGCTGGCCGTCGGCCGCCGGGTCGATGTCGAAGGCGACCCAGGCGCGCGCGTTGCAGCCTTCGTGCACCGGGTAGTCCAGCAGCCGCGCGTGGCGCCGCACCGAGATGCGCTGGCGCGCCGTGCCGAGGTAGGCCTCGGTCGCCACGGCGTCCTGGAAGTAGGCGATCTCGTCGGCGCGGTAGGCCAGCGCCTCGGCCAGCGTGACCAGCAGGTCGGCCGGGCTGCGTTCGCGCCAGTCGGGCATCAGTACCGACAGCCGGTCGAGCACCAGGCGGCGAAAGCCCGCGTAGTCGCGCGCGAGGTAGTCGATGTCGGGCGCGGCCTGCGCCTCGGGCGGGCAGTCGGCCGCGCTGCGGCAGTCGAGGTCGCTCGGGCAGTCCACCTTGAAGCCGAACGCGATCTGCGCGAGCGCGGGGTCGATGCCGTCCGGCGGCGCGTCGGCGCCGGCCGAGGCCACGAGCCGCAGTTCGTAGCGCGAGAAGTCGCCGATGCCGTCCAGCTCCACGGCCAGCTGCCGCCCGCTGGCGGCCACGCCCAGCACGCGCGGGTCGCGCACGCGCACGCCGCCGCGGATCTCCACGTTAGCGGCCGCCAGCGGCGCGGCCGGCGCGTCGGCCAGGTCGTGCACGAAGTGCAGCACCAGCCGCGGCTGGCCGTGCACGATCTCCAGGTACTCGATGCCGTTGAACCAGCGCGGCGGCGCCTCGGCCGCGGCGGCGCGCACCGCCGCGATGCGGCGCGGGTTCGTGCAGAGGTATTGGTGCGTGCTCATGCAGAACCTCCACTGCAATCCGGGGCCGAGCGAAGCGATGGCCCGGATGGATGTCCGCTCCCCGGGGCTCCTGTGCCCACGCCGAGGAGCGCAGCGGCATGGGCGGCGCGCGAGCATCGCGCGCATCAATGACTGACTCATCGCATCTGTCTGAGCGGAGTTCGCGTAGCGAACGTAGCGAGTTATGCGATGCGCCCATGCCGCGAGCACCGCAGGTTGCCCGGAGCGCCGCAGGCGCGTAGGGTCGTGGGCACTGGGGTCGCCTTCTTTTGCTTCCTTTTCTTGGCGAGACAAGAAAAGGGAGTCGCCCGCGGGGGCGAAATCCCCGCCTGCGGCCTTTGAATTTCCATCTGTGCGTGCTACGCGCAGAGGCCGGGATGTGCGCCCGGCGGCGCAGTCACTTTCTCTTGTCTCGCCAAGAGAAAGTAACCAAAGAGAAGGCGCCCCCGGTGCCTGCGACCCTGCGCGCCTGCGGCGCTCCGGGCAACCTGCGCTGCTCGCCGCCAGCGGGGTCCGTGCAAACTCGCCCTTTGGGCTCAGACATGCACGGCCCTTTTCCCGCTGACGGCTGCGCTGCTCGGCGCAGGCACAGGGGGAACAGCCACTCGGGCCATCGCTGCGCTCGGCCTGGGATTCGGGCCTTTGCTGCGCTCGGCCCTGACGATCGGCAGGCTTCATGACACCTCCCGCGTGAACTCGGCGGTGCCGGCCTCGCCGGTCTGCAGCACCGTGTAGCGCACGCTCACCGTCAGCGCCGCGTCCTCGCTGCTGGCCGCCACCTCGTCGATGCGCAGCAGGTGGCCCAGGTACTGCTGCAGCGCGCCGTGCGCCAGGGCCTGCAGCGTGGCCGCCAGCTCCGGGCTGTTGGGCGCGAACACCAGCTGCATCAGCCCGCAGCCGAAGTCGGGCCGGTTCACGCGCTCGCCGGGCGCGGTGAACAGCAGTTGCTCGATCAGCTCGCGCACGTGCGCGTCGCGCGCGGCCAGCGCGCTGCGGCCGCGGCCGTCGGCGCGCAGCGGGAAGGCGAGGTCGGTGTCCATCGTCGAGCTCCTCTAGGTGCCGATCACACGGGTCTGCGCGGCCACCGGCGCCAGTGGCGTGCCGGTCGGCGCGCACAGGGCCTGGCTGCTCATCAGCAGCACCGGCTGGCCGCCGGCGAACACGCGCGTGGCCGCCACGATCCACTGCGCGCTGACGCACGGGCCGTTGCCGCCGGGCGGCGCGAACGCGCAGCCGGCCACCAGCCAGGGCGCGGCCTGCGTGGCCACCGGCTGGCCCGAGACCAGCACGCGCGGCATCGGCGCGCCCGGCGTGGCCTGGCCGCCGTGCGCGCACAGCACGGTGGCGCCGAGGTGCAGCAGGGGGCCGGACATGCGCTGCCGCTCCTACACCACGGTCAGCGCGCCGGCGTTGACCGTCACGGTCGGCCCGGTCATCACGATGGAGGCGCCCTTGCCGTTCTGGATGTAGATGCCGGTGTCGTTGACGATCAGCGTGGCGCCGGTGGCGCTCTTGAGCAGGATGCCGCCGCTCGGCCCCGGCAGGTCGCTGATCGTCAGGCCGTTCTGCAGCGGCGTCTGCAGCGTGATGGCCTGCACCGCCGGCGGCGTCAGCCGCGCCAGCGCCGGCACCTCGGCCGCGCTGCCCCAGAAGCAGCCGACCCAGATCGGGTGGTCCGGGTCGCCCTGCTCGTACTCGATCCACACGCCCGAGCCGATCATCGGCAGCGCGAACATGCCGTTCTGCATGCCGGCCACCGGCACGCAGGGCATGGCCCAGGTGGCCGGCAGCAGGCCGGTCACGTCGGGCACCTGCACCTGCAGCCGGCCGATCTGCATCGGATCGACGTTGTTGAGCACCAGGCCGCGGTACTTGCCGTAGAACTTCTCGCTCACGTGCGCTTCTCCTTGATCGTCCGATTCCTCGCACGCGATCGGCAACGCTGGCACGGCGGCGGGACCGGAGGCCGCGGAGCAGGCCATGCCAGCGGCCACCGCGGAACGGGCTCGTCGGCCGGGCCGCTGGCGGCGCCCCCGGCAAGGGGGTTGGCGAAGCGCGCAGCGCGCCGACCGGGGGCGTGCCTGGTCATGCGGGCACCCGGGGGGTGAGCGAGACCAGGCCGTTGCGCGTGAGCTCGAAGCTCTGCTTGAACGCGCCGCGCTGGAGCGTGCTGGTCACGCTGCTGACGTAGTACAGCCCGTCGTAGGCCACGCCGGCGCCGCGCACGCCGACCAGGCCGCGCGCCTTCAGCACGCGGCCGTAGCGCAGCACGTCCAGGCTGCCGCGGCCGCCCACGGCGTCCTGCGAGGCGGCGGCCTCGGCCAGGCCGGCCGAGATCGCGCGCATCGGGCTCATCTTGGCCGTGTCCTTGAGCATCTTCAGGTTGGCGATCGGCGTGGGCAGCGCGCCCAGCGGCGGCTGCAGCGGGTTGAGGTTCGGGATCGGGATGGGGATCGGCACCCGCGTCAGCTGGTTCTGGATGAACACCACCGGCAGCACGCCCTTGGTCGGGTCGAACGAGAACGACAGCGACTCCACGTTGGTCAGCGCGTCCATGTCCACGTTCAGCGCCGGCTGCGGCACGCCGACCTTGATCTCGGGCCCGAAGTACGCGACGTTGGTGCCCACGGCCGGCCCGGGCTCCACGTAGAACACGTAGCCGACCTGGCGCGCCAGCGCCTGGATGTAGGCCAGGTCCGTGCCCTGCTGCGCCGGGATCTTGTCGATCGGGATCTGCACGTCCGGGAACAGCACCGGGACCACCATCGGGATCAGCCCGAACGGCGCGTACTTGGCGCACAGCAGCGCCACGCGGCCTTCCACCGGCACGGCCGGGAAGGGCAGGCCGCTCCAGTCCTGCATGTCCATGGCCTTGGTCACGTCCTCGCCGGTCACGGTCAGGCTGCCGGGCTGGCCCTGGCCGCCGGGCTGCACCTCCACGTGCGTCATCACGCCGTCGAACAGCGGCTGCGCGCCGCCGTTCAGCGTCAGCACCAGCAGCACGCGCAGCGGCGGCGTGGCCATGCCGGTGTGGGTGCCGGCGGCCAGCAGGAAGATCGTGTTCAGCGCCGAGCGCGCGGTGATCGAGAACTTCAGCTGGAAGCCCGAGGCGCTGCCGGCCGCCGTGCGCACCTCCACGCTCTGCAGCGCCTCCAGCACCACGCGCGGCACCGGCACCGGCACGACGGGGCCGGCGAGCAGCGTGAGCTGGATGCCCTTGGCGAACATGTCAGTCCCCGGCCGGCGCCGGCACGCCCTCGGGCAGGGTGATCCGCAGCCGCGTGCCGGGCTCGGCGACCATGGCCTCGGGGTGCATCGCGCCGTTCGCGTCGGCCAGCCGCCACCACTGCGCGGCCGCGCCCAGGTGGCGCGCGGCGAGCTGGTCGGCGCGCTCGCCGGCGGCCACGGCCACGGTCTGCAGCAGCGCGAAGTTCTCCGGCGGCGGCAGCAAGCGCCGGGTGACGAACACCACCGTGCGGCCGCCGGGCAGCCGCGCCTGCGCGGTCGGCAGCCCGTGGTAGCGGCTGTCCGGCGGGAACGAGGCCGGCGCCAGGCCGTTGGCCTGCAGGAAGGACTGGAGCGCGTCGGCCATGTCATACCCCCGAGAGTCCGAGCGTGGACAGCGAGACCGGCTGCACCTTCGTGGCCAGCTGCTCGCGGCTCTGCAGATAGGCCATGAACAGCGCGCCGCCCCTGGACGAGAAGCCCAGGTCGTCCACCGTCAGCACGCGCAGGCTGAACGACAGCTTGGCGTGGATCGGGTTCAGCGCCGGGTCGAAGGCCTCCTCGGTGATCGAGAAGCTCGCCAGCCGGACCGGCAGCACGCGGCCCGCGCCCCAGACGAACAGCAGCAGCGGCGCCAGCATCGGCGCGATCTCCAGCGTGCCCGAGCCGGCGTCGCCGTCCACCTTGCGCAGCTGGGCGCTGCCGGGCTGGGTGAGCGCCTCCAGCGCGGCGAGCTGCGGCGCGATGCCGTAGGCCACGGCGTTGGCGTGCTGGTCCGGGAATTCGAGCTGGTCGGTCGCGTCCAGGTCGGCCTCGAAGCTGATGGTCTCCAGCGCCGGGCCCTTGAAGCGCGTGGGCTCGGCGCGGTCGCCGCCCTCGCCGCCGGCCTCCTGCGCCTTCAGCTCGCGCTTGAGCGACTCGGCGTTGTACTGCAGCGAGATCACGCGCAGCACCTTGGCCGACTCGGGGTCGATGGTGACCAGCCCGCCCTTCAGCGGCCGGGGGGAGAACGGCGTCGTCGTCATGGCAGGCGCTCCTGGTGGGTGGTGCCGGCCGGCGCCGCGGCGCCTTGCTGCACCACGTGGGCGAGTTCGTGCGCCAGCAGCCGGCGGCCCGCGTCGCTGGCCGGCGCGTACTGGCCGGCGCCGAACACGACGTGCGCGCCCACGGTGTAGGCGCGCGCCCGCACGGCCTCGGCGGAGGCCGCTGCGGCGCCGTCGGCATGCACGCGCACGCGGCCGAAGTCGTGGCCGAAGCGGTGCTCCATGCGGCCGCGCGTGGCCGCGTCCAGCGGCGCGCCGGCGCCGGCCAGCGTGGCCTGCACCGCGGCGCCGGCGTCCGCGGCCGGCGCGGCGGCACCGGCGTCGGCCTGGCGCTGCAGGCGCTCCGGCCCGCGCGGCGCCGAGGGGTGGAAGTGGTCGTAGAGCTTGACCAGGTCCAGCTGCAGCGTGAAGCGCACGTCGCGCTGGCCGGCGTAGAGGTCCGGCAGCGCCGGCGTCTGCGCCATCACGCGCGTGCCGTCCTCGCCCGCCAGGGGGTAGGGCGAGATGCCGTTGCGAAAGCCGCCCGCCAGCTGCACGCCGTCGCCGAACAGGCCGAGTTGCACCTGCAGCGCCGACAGCGTGGCGCCTGTTCCGCCGGCCGTGTCGAGCCGGCCGCTGGTGTCGAGCTTCAGGCTGGAGATGCGCGTGTCGAACACGCCCTGGTTGAAGACCTGCACCAGCTTGGAGGCGTCCAGCCCCAGCTCGAACGCGAAGCGCGTCTGCGCGCCGTCCAGGATGCGGTACTGGAAGGTCTTGACCGGGAAGTGCGGCACGATGCCGGGCAGCAGCGCGAGGTTGAAGTCGTCGAACTGCCGGCGCATCGCCGGGTCGGCCAGCGCCATGCCCCACAGGAACATGTAGTTCGCGCCCAGGAACACCGGCACGCCCACGCTGAGGGGCGCCGGCTGGGCCAGGAAGCGGTCCGCCAGGCGCTCGCTGAACTGGGTGAAGGCCGGGTTGTTCTCGCCGAGCTGCGTGCCGAGCGTGGCCAGGCCTTCGCCGACCGGGCTCGGCGGCTTCTTCTTGCGGTCGTCCTCGCCGTCGCGCTGCAGCGGCGGCGCGGCCACGCGCGTGAGCGGCGGCGGCGCGGCGCCGGCCAGCACGCGCTCGGCCGCGGCGTCGGCCTCGCGCTCGAAGCGGTCGCCCGGCGCACCGACGGCGAGCTTGGGCTGCAGGCCCAGCATCGCCCGGCGCGCGCAATCGGGGCAGCGGCCCGTGGCGCCGGCACCGGCGCCGCAGGCGCACTTGCGCTGCAGCAGCGGCCCGGCGGTTCGGGCGGAGGCGGTGGCTAGGGCGTGCATGGCCGTTGTTCGCGCCGCGCTGCGGCAGGGTGGACGATCGGGACGGCCGCGGCGCGGCCCAGCGTGGCCGCGCCGGCGCCGGCGGGCAGCGCGACGCGGCCGGCGCGCAGCACGGCCGTGCCGCCGTGCGCGGCCAGGGCGGCGGCGCCGTCGGCGGCCAGCAGGCGCTGCAGCTCGGCCTGCAGCGCCTGCGTGACGGCGGGCGCGTCGGCGGCATCCACGCCGCGCAGTACCAGCCGGTCGACGTGCAGCACGATGCGCGTCATGGCGCCTCCCCGGGCGCGGCCCAGGCCACGCGGTCCTCGAACGCGAGGTACAGGTCCGATCCCAGGTCCTGCGGCGCGGCCAGCGGCGCCATGCCGCGGCAGCGTGCGACATGTCGCGCACCGCCCTGCCGCGCATCGCCCTGCCGCGCACCGCCCTGCCGCGCACTGCCCTGCAGCACTTCGGCCACGGTCAGCAGCAGCCCGCGCCGGCCGTACAGGTACTCGTGCGCGTAGTGCCCCGGCAGCAGGATCTCGTGCGGCAGCACCAGGTCGGGCGGCCCCAGCGCCTGCAGCACCGTGTCCGGCGGCAGCTTCGCGGGCGCGGCCATGACGGCCAGTCCGCCGCGCGACCACAGCGTCAGCGCGCCGGCGTAGTCGCTGCGCAGTGCGGGCCGTGCGCCGAGCGGCTCCGTGCCCTGGGCGGACGGCGCGCCGAACAGGGCGTCGAACGCGGCGACCGGCGCCGGCGGCAGGCCCTGCCAGGCCGGCAGGTCGCCGTCCAGCAGCGGTTGCAGCAGCACGTGCAGGGACTGCAGGTTCATGCCATCCCCGCAAGTTCGTGCCGGCCGAGGAAGTACGCCGCGCGGAAGTTGCTGTCGCCCACGCGCACGCGGATCGTCTCGGCACCGGCGCCGGCCGCCCCGTAGCCGATGGTGTCGGCCGCGGGCGCGGGGCAGGGCGCACCGCTGACGCCGGCTTCCAGCCGGCTCTTGAAGGCCGGGTCCGAGGCGGCCTTGGGCCGCACGCGCTGGTTGAACAGCTGCACGCCCAGCACTTCGGTGAAGCCCTCGCGGATGACTTGCGGAAAGCGCACCCTGCCGGCCATGGCGTTGAAGTCCGGGTGCACCAGCGCGTGCAGCACCTCGTGGCACAGCGTCTGGATGCCGCGCCAGTGATCGGTGCAGGCGTCCGCCGCATCGGCGTCGAACCCGGTGACCAGCCCGATCGTGGTGGCTGCGCCGGTGCCGCTCTTGCGGCCGGTGTGCTGCAGCAGCCGGTCGACGATGGCCGCGACCGTGGCGTCGCCGGCCAGCGCCGTGGCCACGGCCAGCAGTTCGCGCCGGTCGTCGGGGCGCGAGCCGTCGAAATGCGTCTGGTCGAAGATGTTCGCGTCGTTGATCGCGGGCGTCACGGCGGCGCTGCGGCCCACGATCTCGGCGCGGTTCAGCAGGTAGCCGATGCGCTGGTCGGCAGTGGGCGTGGACGCGCCCACGTCGAAGATGTGGGCCGAGGCATGCCAGGCCGGCCGCAGGTCGTACAGGTTGCCGATGGCCGCGTCGGCATACGGCGCGAAGAAGCTGCGCGCCTCGGCCTGCACGATGTCGCCGATGGCCTGGAAGGCCGACAGCGAGCGCGTGCCGACGTGGGTCCAGCGCGCCGGGTCGAGCCGCTGCAGCAGATGCGTGAGCGCCGGCGGCAGGCGGCGATGGAACTCGGCCACGTCCAGCGGGTCGGTCGCGCTGCCGCTGGAGGGAACGGGGTTCACGACGGCGTCGACGGCCGCGCGGTCGGCGGCGCCGGGCACCGCCAGGCGCTGGGCCTGCGCGGTCTGCGACCACCCCGATTCGCGCAGCGCCTCGCGCACGAACAGGGCGTCCGGATCGGGCAGCGGGCGGTGCTGCGCCATGGGCGCGTAGGCCAGCAGCCGCTGCACGGCGAGCCCCCCGTTCAGCGTGCTGGCGGCGCTGCGGTTGCGCTGCAGCAACTGCAGCGCGAACAGCAGCCATTCCTGCGCGCCGGCGTCGAGCGCGCGCGTGGCGCTGTCCTGCACGGCATCGGCCGGCGCGCCGGCCAGTGCGGCCATCAGCGCGAGGATGCGGCCCGGGCGGTCGGCCGCGGTCACGCGGATGATGGGGCTGTAGTCGACCTCCACGCGCAGCGCGCCCTGGCGGACCTCGGCACGCTGCAGCAGGACGGGCGGCGCGGCCGACTGCTGCACCACATGCGCGAGTTCGTGCGCCAGCAGCCGGCGGCCGGCCCCGCCGTGCGGCGCGTACCGGCCGGCGCCGAACACGATGTGCGGGCCGACGGTATAGGCCAGCGCCGCGACGTCCTGCGCCGAGCGCGCGGCGGCCGCGTCGCGGTGCACGCGGACCTGGCCGAAGTCGTGGCCGAAGCGTGCGCCGAAGTCTGCGCGCAGCGCATCGTCCAGCGGCATGCCGGGCGTGCGCAGCGTGGCGAGCACGCTGCCGGGCAACGGCTCTGCCGCCTCGGTCCGGGGCGCCAGGCGGCGCCCGCGCCACGCCGCGGCCGGCGGCCGGGCGCCGCCTTGCAGCGCGCGCTCGGCGGCCTGGTCGGCCTCGTGCTCCAGCGGGTCGTCGGCCGCGCCGACCGCGAGCCGGCGCTGCAGCACGCTGCGGTGCAGGCCGTCCAGCCCGGCGGGCGGGCTGCCGGCGCCGTTGCGCTGCAGCCCGGGCCCGGCAACGCCGGTGTCCGGGCGCGCGGGTCGCGGGGCGGCCGTCCGGCACGTCATGTCCAGCTCCTCAGCTCGGCCTCGGGGAACGGCCGCTCGCGCTTGGCGCCTTCCATGCGCACGGCCTGCTGCAGCTGCGCCATGCCGATCGGCGTGCCGGCCTCGGCGGCCAGGAACGCGGCCGACAGCGCGATGTTGCGGATGGCGCCGCCGGTGGCGTCCAGCCGCGCCAGCCGCGCGAAGTCCACGCCGGCGTGCAGCGGCGCGGCGGGCGGGAACACGGCGCGCCAGATACCTTCGCGCTGCGCGGCGTCCGGGAACGGGAAGTGCACGACGAAGCGCAGCCGGCGCTGGAACGCCGGGTCCAGCGCGGCCTTGTGGTTGCTGGTCAGGATCGCCAGGCCCTCGTAGGCCTCCATGCGCTGCAGCAGGTAGCTGACTTCGATGTTGGCGTAGCGGTCGTGGCTGTCCTTGACCTCGCTGCGCTTGCCGAACAGCGCGTCGGCCTCGTCGAACAGCAACACCGCGCCGGCGGTCTCGGCCGCGTCGAACACGCGGCGCAGGTTCTTCTCGGTCTCGCCGATGTACTTGCTGACCACGGCCGACAGGTCCACGCGCAGCAGCGCCAGTTCGAGTTCGTGGGCCACGACCTCGGCGGCCAGCGTCTTGCCGGTGCCGCTGTCGCCCCAGAACAGCGTGGCCAGGCCCAGGCCGCGCGCGCCCTGGCCGGCGAAGCCCCAGCCGTGGTGCACCGTGAGCCGGTGGCGCGCATGGGCCACCAGCTGGCGCAGCAGCGCCTGCTGGGCCGGCGGCAGCACCAGCGCGTCCCGGCCGGCGCGCACCGGCACGCGCTGCGCCAGGCCCGGCAGCGCGGCGGCCCGGGCCTCGCGGCCGGCCTCGTCGCGCGCGGCGCGGTGCAGCGCCGCGGCGTCGGCGCCGCCGCCGTCCGGCGCGCGCGCGGCCTGCGCGATCTCGGCGATGCGGCGCGCGCCCAGCCGGTACTGGCTGGCCAGCGCGTCCAGCGCGGTGGATGGCAGCGCGGCGGCGGCCTCGCCGAGCGCCTGCTGCCAGAGCCGGCGGCGCTCGGGCGCCGCGGGCAGGTCCAGCCGCAGCCGGCGGCCGCGCCACTCCGTGGCCGGCCATTGGCGCGCGGCCAGCAGCACCAGGCCCGGCAGCCGCCCGGCCAGGCGCAGCGCGGCGGCCTGGGCCTCCGGGCCGGTGGCGTCGTCGCCTTCCAGCAGCAGGCCGGCCCCCAGCAGCGCCGCCTCGCGGCCCCACAGCGCCGCGAACGCGGCCTGCTCGGCCGCGGCCGGCGGCACCTCGGCCGCGCGCAGCAGGTACAGGCCGGCGCCGAGCCGGGCCGCCAGCGCGGCGGCCAGGTCGCGCTGGGCGCCGGTGTCGTCGCCTTCGAGCAGCAGCGCCGGGCCCGGCAGCAGCGGCTGCGCGAACAGGCGGTCGAGAGCGGCGGCATGGGCCGCGGCCAGCGGCGCGGCCGTGTCGGGCAGCGGCTGCAGCAGCGGCTGCAGCCGCGGGTCGAGCCGGTTCAGGCCGGCCAGGTAGTGCAGCACGCGCTCGTCCAGCCGCAGCCGCGCCGTGGCCAGGCCGGCGCCCTCGTCCAGGTCCAGCAGGCGCCAGCGGCGCAGCGGCGCGTCGGGCGACAGCGCGCTCCAGTGCGGCTGGTCCAGCGCGGCCAGCGCCAGGCCGAAGCTGGCCCAGGGCCGCTGCGCGGCGCCGGCCTGCGCGCACAGCGCGGCCAGTTGCGCATCCATCTCGACGCCGGCGGCCAGCAGCACGAGCTCGCGCTCGAACGCGCTGAGCTGGAACAGCGCGGCCAGCGTGTCGATCGCCGCCGGTGCCGGCAGCGCCGCGCGCGCCAGCGCGCACCGCGCGTCGGCCGGCGGGCCGTCGCCGGGCGGCGCGCCCAGGCGCTGGCGCAGCCGCGCGAACTCGGCCGCGAGCAGTTGCTGGTTCGCGCTGCTCCAGTCCAGCGCGGGGGCGGCGATGCGGTCGGGCGCGTTCATGTGATCGTCACCGTGCGCGGCAGGAACCGGGGCGCTTCGCCGGGCGTGAAGTCCATGTTCACGATGGGGCTCTCGATGCCGTCCACGCGCAGCCGCGCGAGGTGGGTGCCGGGCTCGGCGCCGGCGATGCGGAACGACAGCGAGCCCGGCGTGGCGCCGGCCGCCAGCGGCGCGATCTCCGCGCTGCCGAGCACCAGCGTGGCGTGCTGGCCGCTGCGCAGCGCGGGCGCGAAGGCGAGCGTGACCGTGGCCGCGCCATCGCCGCCGCGCGCCACGGTCTGCGGCAGGTCGGTGAGGCGCGGCGCGACCGCCAGCGCCAGCCGGTTGCTCTGCAGGCGCCGCGGCTGGTCCAGCACGTCGGGCCGCGTGACGAGCAGGCTCACGCGGTAGATGCCGACCGGCAGCGCGGCCTCCTGCCCGGCCAGCGAGAACGCGACCGTGGTCGCCGCCGGGTGGCCCGGCAGCTGCTCGGGTTCGGCCGGCAGCTCCAGCGCGACCTCCCAGGCGTCGTTGGCCAGCAGCACGCGGCGGTCGGCGCCGTCCAGCGCCTGGCCGCGCAGCACCACGAGGTCGCCGATGCCGGCCACGGGCTGGCCGTCCGGCGGCTCGGCCGTGGCCAGCAGCGGCACGGCGGCCGCCAGGCCGGGCTGCACGGCGATGCCGGTCTCGCGGCCGGCCGCGTCGCGCGGGCCGCGCGTGAGCACCGGCAGCGCGCTGCGCGCCGGCGCGCGCGCCTGGATCAGCACCACCGAGACGGTGTAGGCCGCGCTCGGGCGCAGGTGGCTCTGCGTGGCGGTCCACAGCTTGGACATCTCCTCGGCGTTCTGCACGGCCGGCGTGATCTTGACCAGCTCGATCTGCTCGGCCAGGCCGGCCTCGGCCAGTGCGTCCGCCAGCGCGTTGCCGGGGCCGGGCGGCGGCGTCAGCGCGGCGCGCACGGCCGCGCGCGAGAGCACCGGCGTCTCGTGCAGCAGCTGCATCGCGTGGCCGAGCAGCACCTCGGCGTGCAGGTCGCCGCCGCTGTAGGCCGACAGCAGGTAGTGCAGGTCCAGCGCCAGCGGCGGGTCGGTCAGGCGCGCGCGGCCGCTGCCGTCCAGCGACGGCAGCGCGGCGTTGCGCCAGCCCGGGTTCGGCGTGGCCAGGTACAGGAACAGGTTCAGCTGCGAGGCCTCGGCCGCGTTGGCGGCGACCACGCGGTCCGGCGCCAGCACGCTGACGCCGACGCTGGCGCCGAGCACGCCGGCCACGTTGCGGGCCGCCAGGCCGTCGGCCAGCAGGTCGCGCAGCACGGCGGTGACGCCGGCGATGGCCAGGGCCGTGCTCACGGCTGCCTCCTGCGCTGGGCGAGGTAGGCGTCCAGCGACAGCGGCGGCGTGCGCTCGCGCGCGGCGCGCGGGCGCGGCGCGGGCGGCGGCACGGCGGTGACCTCGATGCGGCCGATGTGGACGTGGACTTCGGTGGGGGCGGCGTCGGCCGTGGCTGCGGCGGCGGCTGCCGGCGCGCGGCGGGGGGCTGCCAGCGGATGTGGTCGGACAGTGGCCGCGGGGGCGGGCGGCAGCAGCGGCGGCGGATCGGCTGGCGCCGCGGGCGGCCGGTCCGCCTGGTGCGGTCCGCCAGGCTGCGGGCGGCGCGGCGGCATGGCGGGCGGCTGCGCGTCGCGCACGAGGGCGTGGGGCTGCGATGCGCCGGCCGCCGGCGGTGGTTCGGGCGATGGCGCGGGAGGTGCCGCGCCCGGCGCGGCGGCGGAGGATCGCGCCGGCAGCAGCGGCGCCGGATCGGCCTGCGCGGCCGCGGCCATCGGCGACGGGTGCGCGGGTGGCGCATCGCTGGCGTGCGGTGGCAGCGGCGCGGCCGGCGCGTCGGCCGGCTCCTGCAGCGGCCTGGTGGACACGGGGAACGGCATCTCGTCCGGCGTGGCCGGGGCCGGCGCCGCGGCGAACGGCAGCCGCGCGTCGCTGCGCACGGCCCAGGCGGTGCCGGTGGCGCGGGCGGCGAGGCGCTGCAGCAGGCCGCTCATGCGGCGTCTCCGTACGGCCTGTCCGTCGGCGCATGGTCGGCGCCCCAGCCGCCTTCGCTGGGCCGATCCCCGCGAGCGGGGCCCCTCGTCCTCGCGCTCATGCGGCGCCTCCCGTCAACGCCAGGTAGTGCGCACGCCGCAGCGGCGACAGCGCCAGCACCTGCGGTTCGCTCCAGCCGTAGGCCTGGGCGAGCTGGTGCACTGCGCGCAGCAGCGCGCGCGCACGGGCCTCGATCTCGTCCCACAGCAGCGCGGCCGCGTCGAGCTGGGCCAGGTCCTCCGTGCCGCAGGCCGCGCAGCGCAGCGCGAGCGCGAGGTCGGCCTGCGGGTCCAGCGCTTCCAGCGCCTGCTCGGCGGCCAGGCGCGCCGCGTCGTCCAGCGCGTCGGGCGTGCCGGCCAGCATGCAGCGCGCCAGCAGGCGGCGCGCGGCCTCTTCGGCCTGCAGCGCGGCGACGGCGGCCAGGTCGCGCAGGCTGGGCGCGCGCAGCCGCAGGCCGGCGGCCGTGGTTTCGCCCGGCACCGGCTCCGCGGGGGCCTCGGCCAGCAGGTCCCGCAGGTCCAGCGTGAAGCCCAGGCGCTCGCCGCAGTGGCGGCAGTCGGCATGGCCGTCCAGCCGCGTGCCGAAGCTGGCCACGCGCAGCCGCAGCAGCGCGTCGCCGACGGCGCCCAGCGGCCGGTCGGCGATGCTCTCGGGCGGCCAGTCGGGCCGCGCGGCGGCGGCCAGCAGCGCGGCGCGGTCCAGCGCATGGCGCGCCGCGCCGCGTTCCCACAGCGACAGCAGGGCGGTGTCGTCGAGCGCGCGCATGTCAGCGGCCTTTCACGCGCTCCACCCCTGCCGCTTCCCGCGCGGGAGAGGGGCCGGGCGTCGCGGGGTGGCGCAGGGCGGTTGCATGGCCTCAGGCCGGCTCGGTGAAGGACGGCTCGCTCGGCTCGGCCACGTCGTAGTCGCGCTCCCAGCCCTCGTTCTCCAGCTTCAGCGTCTGGATCGCGACGGCGTTGGCGTTGGCGTCCAGGTCCGGCAGCGCCTGGTACTCGGACACCCAGCAGCGGAACACCTTGTAGGCCAGCGCCAACTGGCCGGCCTCGTTGTAGACCTCGATGATCAGGTCCTTGCGGAAGTCCTTCAGCGAGACCTCGGCGCCCAGGCCCGAGCCGAAGTTCCAGACCTTGTTGGCCCACTTCTCGAACTCGGTGTCGTGCGTCACGCCGCGCTCCAGCGTGACGGCCTCGTACTTGGTGCGGCCGGGCGACTTGCGCGTGGTGGAGGGGTCGCCGCCCTCGCGGTGCTCCACCGGCTCGGTGCTGCGCTTGAGCGCGCCGACCTTGGAGATGCCGGCGACGTAGCGGCCGTCCCACTTGACGCGGAATTTGAAGTTCTTGTACGGGTCGAAGCGGGTCGCGTTGACGCTGAACTGTGCCATTTCAAGATCTCCGGTCTGTGGTGCACGGGGCCGTGCCGGCCTGGCGGGCGAGGTGCCGCCGGGGCCGGGGCGCCCGCGGAACGGGCCTGGCCCGGCCGCCGGGGGCGCCCCCTCGGGCGGGGCGCCGGCTGCACGACGTGGGCGAGGGACGCGGGCGGGCCATGTCTAGGTCTCGATCTGGCCGGCCATCTGCTGGATCCTGATGACCACGAACTCGGCGGGCTTGAGCGGCGCGAAGCCCACGACCACGTTGAGCACGCCGAGGTTGATGTCGGCCTGCGTCGTGGTCTGGCTGTCGCACTTGACGAAGTAGGCGTCGCGCGCCGAGGCGCCCTGGAACGCGCCCTGGCGGAACAGCCCCTGCATGAAGGCGCCGATGGACAGCCGCACCTGCGCCCACAGCGGCTCGTCGTTGGGCTCGAACACGGCCCACTGCGTGCCGCGGTACAGGCTTTCCTCCAGGAACAGCGCGAGCCGGCGCACCGGCAGGTACTTGTAGTCGTCGGCCGCGGCGTCGGCGCCGCGCAGCGTGCGCGCGCCCCAGACCACGCGGCCGTTGACGCCCATGCTGCGCAGGCAGTTGATGCCCAGCGGGTTGAGCTGGCCGTTCTGCAGGTCGTTCAGGTTGAGCTGCAGGTCCTGCACGCCGGCGATGGCGGCGTCCAGGCCGGCCGGCGCCTTCCACACGCCGCGCGCCACGTCGGTGCGGGCCATGATGCCGGCGATGGCGCCGCCGGGCGGGAAGGTGTCCACGCGGCTGTCGCGCAGCGGGTCGGCCATGCGCAGCGCCGGGAAGTACAGCGCCGCGTTGCGCGCGGCCGGGCCGCCGAGGTTCAGGTTCAGCCGGCCCTGCATCGCGTTGGGCAGCGCGTCGGCCACGGGGCTGGCCCAGGCCGGGTCGGGGTCGACCACCAGCAGCGCGCGGCGCTGCACGCACAGCGCCAGCGCCGCCTGCCAGACGTCGGGCGGCACCACGGTCCAGGACGAGGGCAGCGTGCTGGTGTCGCGCGCCAGCGGCGGGATCACGAGGATGTTGAACAGGTCGGCCGCGGCCAGCGCGTGGATGCCGGTCTGCGCGCCGGCGTTGCCGAGCAGGTCGGTGTTCTGCAGCGCGGCGCCGTCGCTGCCGCCGCTGGCGGCGGTCCAGGTCAGCGTGCCGTTGGCGGCCACGCCCGAGGCCGGCCGCTCGGTGGGCATGCTGCCCGAGACGCGCACGAAGGCCGATTCGCGCTCCAGCACCCGCGGCAGGTAGCGCGGGTCGGTGGCGTTCGTGGAGACCGCGCCCAGCGTCTCGGCCACGAACTCGTCGCGGCCCGCGCGCGGCTGCCAGCGCACGCGCAGGTTGAAGCGCGTGGCGTCGGTGGCGCCGCTGCCCAGCGCCAGGTCGGTGTCGTGGTCGACCAGGGCCGACAGCCGCTCGCCCCAGGCGCCGGCGCTGCTGGCCGCGAGCACGAGGTTGCCGCCGCCACCGCCGCCCGCCAGCGTGATCGTGGACGCGGCGGCGTCGCTGGCGGCCACGCGCACGACCAGCGCCAGCGCGCCGCCGTTCAGGTAGAAGTCGCGCACGGCATAGCTCATCGGGCTGGCCAGGTCCAGGCCGCCGAAGCGGCGCTCGTAGTCGGCGTAGCTGGTCAGCATGACCGGTTCGTTCACCGGTCCGGCGGCGGCGCGGCCGACGAAGGCCGTGATCGAGGTCGCGACGCCGGTCAGCGTGCGCACGCCGCTCGCGACTTCTTCCACGTAGACGCCTGGGTAGCTCAGGGCACTGGGCATGGATTCCCCCTTCATCGGTTGACGCTTCGAGAGCCCGCGGGCTCCGCCTGCTCATGCGCCCGGTGGGGCGGCGGCGCGGTACACCGTCTGCCCGTCGGGGCCGGTGGCGCATTCGATCTCGCCGCCGGCCGCCAGCAGCGCCAGCGCCGCAGCCACCGTTTCCGGCGTGCGGCCGGCCGGTAGCGGCCACCAGGCCGCGATGCCGGCCGCGGTGTCGCAGGCCTGCGGGTGCTGGCGCAGGTAGCGCCGCAGCGCCTGCGCCACCTGCGTCACCGCGTCCATGCCGTCGCACTGCACATTCGGCCACTCCAGGAAGCCCATGAGCGGTGGTCTGCGTCGCAGCATGCGTGCCATCCGCGGTGCAGGCGCAAGTGCTTGATCGGGAACGATGTTTTTCAGGGCGGCGGAAGCGCCCGTGTGCCGGCGCGCACGGCGCGGGCGGGGCGGCCGGCGGCAGCGGGGCCGTGTAGTCGCCGGCACGGCCGTGCGCGGATCGACACGGCCCGGCGCTGCCGCGCGGCGGCTACTGCGGGTGGCTCTTCACGCCGTACTTCTTGGCCAGCCGGCTCAGCGCGGCGCGCTCCACGCCGCTGCGGCGCGCGGCCTCGCTGATGTTGCCGGCCGTGCGCGCCAGCCAGTCCTCGACGAAGCAGCGCTCGGCCTGGTCGGCGGCGGCGCGCTTGGCGGCGCGCAGGTCCTGCGCCAGCGGCGGGGTGGCCGCGGCGCCGGCCGCCGCCGGCAGGGTGGCCAGTTCCGGCGCGCTGCGGCGCAGCTCGGGCACGCCGACCTCGGCGCCCGGGCAGACCACGTGGGCCTTCAGCAGCACGTGCTCGAGCTGGCGCACGTTGCCGGGCCAGCCGTAGGCGGCCAGCAGCGCCAGGCCCGGCGCGTCGATGCCGCGCGGCCGGCCGTCGGTGGCGTGCGCGGCCTTGGCCAGCAGGTGCGGCACCAGCAGCGGCAGGTCGTCCAGCCGCTCGCGCAGCGGCGGCAGCGCGACGCGGAACGCGTCCAGCCGGTACAGCAGGTCGTCGCGGAACGCGCGCGCGGCGGCCTGCCCGCGCAAGTCCACGTTGGAGGCGGCGACGATGCGCACGTCCGCGTGCAGCAGCTGGTTGCCGCCCAGCGCGCGGTAGCTGGAGTCCTGCAGGAAGCGCAGCAGCGCGCCCTGGCCGTGCGGCGACAGGGCCTCGACCTCGTCCAGGAACAGCGTGCCGCCCTCGGCCATGCGCACGAGGCCGGTGCGGGCCTGGCTGGCGTCGGTGAAGGCGCCGCGCGCGTGGCCGAACAGCTCGCTCTCGACCAGCGTGTCGGGCAGCGTGGCGCAGTTGACCGGGATGAACGGGCGGTGCCGCCGCGGGCTCAGGTAGTGCACGGCGCGCGCGACCAACTCCTTGCCGGTGCCGGTCTCGCCGTGGATCAGCAGCGGCGCGTTCCAGGCCGCGTACAGCCGCACCAGTTCCATCGCCTCGCGAAAGCGTACGCTGCGGCCGATCAGGTTGTGCGCCAGCGCGGCCTGGGCGCATGCCGCCGCCGGTGCGAGGTCCTCGTCTGCGCGCATGGCCGTCGTTCTCCACGGATTCGTCGCCGCTCGGACCGGCCATTGTGGACCGGGTCCCGTCGCGGTTCTGTTGCGATCTCGTTTTGTGACGGCTCCGGCGGCCCGGGGCAAGTGACTCCTGTCATGCGCGGCCCGATGCGGCCGCGCCCGTGGCTTACCAGGCGTGCAGCGCGTCGTCCGGGAAGCTGCCGTCCTTGACCGCGCGCACGTAGGCCGCCAGCGCGGCCTGGATGCCGCCGGCGCCCTCCATGAAGTTGCGCACGAACTTCGGCATGCGGCCCAGGTTCATGCCCAGCATGTCGTGCAGCACCAGCACCTGGCCGGCGGTGCCGCGGCCGGCGCCGATGCCGATCGTGGCGCAGTGCGCCAGCTCGGCCGTCAGCGCGGCGGCCAGCGCGGCCGGCACCATCTCCAGCACCAGCAGCGCGGCGCCGGCGTCCTGCAGCGCCAGGGCCTCGGCGCGCAGCCGGGCGGCGGCGGCCTCGCCCTTGCCCTGCACGCGGTAGCCGCCCAGCGCATGCACGGTCTGCGGCGTCAGCCCCAGGTGGGCGCAGACCGGGATGCCGCGCTCGACCAGGAAGCGCACGGCCTCCGTGGTCCAGCCGCCGCCCTCGAGCTTGACCATCTGCGCGCCGGCCTGCATCAGCACCGTGGCGCTGGCCAGCGCCTGCTCGCGCGACTGCTGGTAGCTGCCGAAGGGCAGGTCGGCGACCAGCCAGGCCGCGCCCTGGGCGCGCTGCAGGCCGCGCGCCACGCATTCGGTGTGGTGGCGCATGGTCTCCAGCGTCACCGGCACGGTGCTGGACAGGCCCTGGCAGACCATGCCGAGCGAGTCGCCGACCAGCAGGCAGTCCACGCCGGCGGCGTCGGCCACGGCCGCGAAGGTCGCGTCGTAGGCCGTCAGCATGGCGATCTTCTCGCCGCGCGCGTGCATCTCGGCCAGGCGCGGCAGGTGGACGGGCTTGCGCGCGGCCGCCGGCGGCTGCGCCGCGGCAGCGCCGTAGGGAGCGCCGGCCATGGTCAGGCGGCGGCCGGGCGGCTTGCGCCCGGCAGGTGGTCGGAAATCGCGCGGCGGGGCGCGGACGGCGGCAGCGTGCAGGGCATGGACGGGCCTTCCGAAAAAGGGGACAGGGCGCGGACCGCGGCGGACGGCGCGGCGCGGACGGGGGCCGCGCATGATAGTCGCGGCCCCTCCGGGCGCGCCGCACGCCCTCCGGGTGTGTGGCGTCCCTCCGGGCGCGCGGTGTCTCTTGGGGCGCGCGGCGTCCCTCCGGGCGCGGTGTCCCTCCGGGCGTACCGCACCCCTCCGGGCGTACGGCGCCGGCCCGGCGCGGCAGGTCGGGTCAGATGTCCACCGGCACCTTCAGCTGCGACAGCGGCACCAGCCCCTGGTCGCCGTCCTCGTAGACCAGGTAGACCACGCTGTCCACCAGGCTCCAGCACGCGGTGTAGCGCTGGCCCTGCAGCGTCGCCGTGGCGGTGCGGAACCGCGGGTGCACGGCCGGGTCGATGTGCTGCAGCACGGAACGGCTGGTGCAGGCGCCGTCGCGCAGGCGGATCGAATCCCGGCCCTGGTTGACGACGAGGTCGCCGGCGCCGGCCGGCGCGGCCACCAGGCCGGCCAGGGCCACGCACAGGGCGGACGACAGGGCATGGGCGCGCATGGCGGTCCTCCGGTACGCGCGGCGGATGCGCCGCGCCATGGATTGATTCTGGCCGGCGCGCGCGCCGGCGCTGTAGGACGCGGGCGGTCCGTGGCGCAGGGCATTGGGGCATGATCGGCGGTTTTCGTCCGCCGCCATGCCCGTCCTGTCGCCCCCTTCCGTCCGTCCCGTCTGGCTGACCGCCAACCTGGTCGCGCAGCTGGCGCTGGGCCTCCTGGCCATGACGATCTGCCTGCCCTCGATGCAGGCCTGGCCGGCCGAGTTCGGCGCCACGCAGGCCGAGGTGCAGCTGGGCTTCGGCGGCTACGTGGCCGCCTACGGCGTGTTCCAACTGGTGTACGGCGCGGTGTCCGACCGCATCGGCCGCAAGCCGGTGCTGCTGGCCGGGCTGGTGCTGGCGGCGGCCGGCTCGCTGGCCGCGGCGCTGGCCGACAGCCTGGCCGCGCTGAACCTGGCGCGCACCGTGCAGGGCGCCGGCTGCGCGGCCGGCATGGTGATCGGCCGCGCCATGGTGCAGGACCTGTTCACCGGCGCCGAGCGCACGCGGGTCATGGCCTTCGTCGGCATGATGATGGGCCTGTGCCCGCCGGCCGCGATGCTGCTGGGCGGCCAACTGCACGGCCGCCTGGGCTGGCAGGCCAACTTCGCGCTGATGGCGCTGCTGGCCGCGGCGCTGTTCGTGGCCGCCTGGCGCTGGCTGCCGGCCGCGCGGACGCCGCGGCCCGGCACGGGCGGCGGCCTGGCCGCACTGCTGGGCGGCTATGGGCGGCTGGCGCGCGCGCCCTCGTTCGTGCTGCACGTGGCCGTCCTGGCGGCCACGGCCGCGATGTTCTACACCTTCCTCGGCGGCGCGCCCATCGTGCTGGCCGGCTACGGCGTGGGGCCCGAGCGCGTGGGCCTGTACGTGATGGCGCCGCCGCTGGCCTACGTGGCCGGCAACCTGCTGACGCAGCGCCTGGTGCGCGCGGGCCGGAGCGACCGCTTCCTGATGGCGGCGGGCCAGGCCGTCACGCTGGCCGGGCCGCTGGCGGTGCTGGCGCTGGGCCTGGCCGGCGTGCGCACGCCGCTGGCACTGGCGTTGCCGATGCTGTGCATGGGCATCGGCCACGGCCTGCTGCTGCCGCCCACGCTGACCGGCACGGTGGGCCTGGTGCCGGCGCTGGCCGGCTCGGCCGCCGCGGTGGCCGGGCTGATGCAGCAATTGCTCGGCGCCGTGGGCGGCTTCGTCGTCGGCCTGGTGCCGATGGACGGGCCGGTCGGCCTGGCGCTGCTGATGCTGGGCTGGGCGCTGGCCGGGGTGGCGCCGCTCGCGCTGCTGCTGGGCGGGGCGCGCCGGCGCGCGTCCGGCGGCGCGTAGGGGCGGCCGCAGCGCCGGCCGCCAGGGCCGTCCGCCCGCGGTGCTGCCCTGGGCGCGGTCGCGCAGGACGTCGCGGCCCGCAAGGCGCCGGTGGCACGCCTGTCGCACGATGCACGCACGGCATGACGCGCTGCCCTGGCCCGCCCCGCCGCCTGGTGTTTCACGACCGCCTGGCGCACGCGCTGGCGGCCGCGCGCCAGCACGGCACCTGGCCGCCGCGCTGCCCATGGACCTGGATGGCTGCAAGCCCCGTCGACGACGGCCGCGGCCGTGCCGCCGGCGATGCGCTGGCGGGGCGGGAAATGCAGCGGGCAGTCGCTGGGCGAAAGCGACGGTGGCGGGCGGCCGCCCCGAACGTCCCCGAGATCGAGGTGCGAAAAGGTGCCGCGGCCGTTGGTCAGAAGCTGATCTGCACCGACGCCGCGCTGCGCTGCGCCGGCCCGTGGAACACGGCTTCGACGTTGTTGCCGTCCGGGTCGAGCACGAAGGCCGCGTAGTAGCCGGGGTGGTAGGGCCGCTCGCCGGGCGCGCCGTTGTCCCGGCCGCCGTGGGCCAGCGCGGCCTGGTGGAAGGCGTCGACCATCGCGCGGTCCCGGGCCTGGAAGGCCAGGTGGTGGCGGCCGGTCAGCCGGCCCTGGGCGGCCTGGCTGTCGGCGCTGGAGACGAACAGCTCGTCGGCCCAGAAGTAGCCCTCGCCGCTGCCGCCCAGCGGGACGCCGAGCGCAGCGAGCACGGCCGTGTAGAAGGCGCGGCTGGCAGGCAGGTCGCGCACCACCAGCTGGAGGTGGTCGATCAGCCGGCCGCGGTGCAGTTCGTTCGTTTCCATGGGGGCTCCGGGGGGTGGGCGGCCCGGCAGGTTACACCGCGGCGGCGGCCGCGCGGCGCCGGCCCCACCAGCGGGCGGCCCGCGGCAGCAGCAGCACGGCCAGCACGACGACCAGCAGCGCCAGCGACATCGGCCGCTGCAGGAACACCATCGGGCTGCCTTCGCCGATGGACAGCGCGTTGCGCAGCTGCGCCTCGGCCAGCGGCCCCAGGATCATGCCGACCAGCACCGGCGCCGTCGGGAAGCCGAAGCGCCGCATCGCCACGCCCACCAGCGCGATGCCGTACAGCAGGAACAGGTCGAACGCGCTCTGGCGCATGCCGTAGGCGCCGACGGTGGAGAAGATCAGGATGCCGGCGTACAGCTGCGGCTTGGGCACCCGCAGCAGCCGCACCCACAGGCCCACCATCGGCAGGTTCAGCACCAGCAGCATCAGGTTGCCGATGTAGAGCGAGGCGATCAGCGCCCAGACCAGCGCCGCGGCCGTGGTGAACAGCTGCGGGCCGGGCTGGATGCCGTAGTTCTGGAACGCGCCGAGCAGGATGGCGGTGGTGTTGCTGGTCGGGATGCCCAGCGTCAGCAGCGGGATCAGCGCGGTGGTCACGGTGGCGTTGTTGGCGGCCTCGGGGCCGGCCACGCCTTCGATCGCGCCGCTGGTGCCGAACTCGGCCCTGGCCTGCGGGTCCCGGGCCAGCTTCTTCTCGGCCGCGTAGGAGAGGAAGGTCGGGATCTCGGTGCCGCCGGCCGGGATGCAGCCGAACGGCGCGCCGATGACGGTGCCGCGCAGCCAGGCCGGGATCGAGCGCCTCCAGTCGCGCGCCGTCATGTGCACGCGGCTGAGCGCGTTCTGCGTCTCGGCCTGGCGGCCCTCGTACAGCGCGGCGTACAGCACCTCGGCCACGGCGAACAGGCCCACGGCCACCAGCACGATCTCGATGCCGTCCAGCAGCTCCGGGATGTTGCCGACGTAGCGGCCCTGGCCGGAGATCTGGTCCATGCCGACGCAGCCGACGGCCAGGCCGATGAACAGCGCCGCCATGCCGCGCAGCGTGCTCTGCCCCAGCACCGCGCTGACGGTGGTGAAGGCCAGCAGCATCAGCATGAAGTACTCGGGCGGGCCGAGCCGGACCGCGAACTCGGCCACGCCGGGCGCGAACAGCGTGACCACGACGGTGGCGATGGTGCCGGCCACGAAGGAGCCGATCGCCGCCGTGGCCAGCGCCGCGCCGGCGCGGCCGCTCTTGGCCATCTTGTTGCCTTCGAGCGCGGTGACCATGGAGCTGGTCTCGCCCGGCGTGTTCAGCAGGATCGAGGTGGTCGAGCCGCCGTACATCGCGCCGTAGTAGATGCCGGAGAAGAAGATCATCGAGGCCGTGACCTCGACCTTGCCGGTGATCGGCAGCAGCATGGCCACGGCCACCGCCGGGCCGATGCCGGGCAGCACGCCGACGGCCGTGCCCAGCGCGCAGCCGACCAGGCACCACAGCAGGTTGCTGAAGCTGACGGCCTGCGCGAAGCCGTGGAGCAGTGCGTCGAAGATGTCCATGTCAGAGCCAGCCGGTCCCGGTCAGGCCGGGCAGGTTGATCGCCAGGAACTGTGTGAACATCCAGTAGACCGGCGCGGCGATCGCCAGGCCGGTGAGCAGGTCGAGCGCCCAGGTGCGCGGCCGGCCCGCGATCGGCTGGCCGGCCGCGCGGCGCAGGCCCTGCACCGCCAGCAGGTAGCACAGCGCGCAGCCGAGCACGAAGCCCACGCGCTCGATCAGCGCCGCGTTCAGCAGCAAGCCGGCGGACACCCAGACGAAGCTGCCGCGGTTGGGCGGCACGCCGTCGGGCGGGTCCATCTCGCGGTAGCCGCCGGTGCAGGCCTCGCGCAGCAGCAGCACGCCGCACAGCACCAGCGCGCCGGCGCACAGCAGCGGCAGGAAGTTCGGCCCCACGCCGCCATAGCCGGCGGCGGACGGGATGTCCAGCGCGCCCCAGCCCATGGCCAGGCCGGTCGCCAGCACCGCCAGGCTGACCAGCGCCTGCGGCGTGTTGCGGGCGCCGGCCATCACACCATGCCGGACTTGGCCATGATCGCGCGCAGCGACGCGAACTCGTCGTCGACGAACTTGTCGAACTCCGGCCCGGTCAGCACCGCGGGCGTCCAGTCGTTCTTCTTCAGCGCCTCCTGCCAGGAGGCGCTCTTGAGCGCGGCCAGCACCATGTCGGTCAGCGCCTTGCGCTGCGCGGCCGACAGCGCCGGCGCGCCGTACACGCCGCGCCAGTTGCCCAGCACCACGTCGATGCCCTGCTCCTTCAGCGTGGGGACGGCGCTGCCGGCCAGGCGCTCGGGCGAGGTCACGCCGATGGCGCGCATCTTGCCGTCGGCGATGTAGGGCGCGAACTCGCTCATGCCGCTGCCGCCGATGCTGACGTTGCCGCCCAGGATGGCGGCCGTGGCCTCGCCGCCGCCGCGGAAGGCCACGTAGTTGATCCGCGACGGGTCGACGCCGACCCTCTGGGCGATCATGGCCGCGGCGATGTGCTCGGTGGCGCCGCGCGAGCCGCCGCCCCACTTGACGCTGCCCGGGTCCTTCTTGAGCTGGGCCACCACGTCGGCCATGGTCTTGAACGGCGAATTGGCCGGCAGCACGAACACGTTGTACTCGCTGGTCAGCCGCGCGATCGGCGTGGCCTGCGACAGGTTCACCGGCGGCTTGCCGGTGATGATGCCGCCCAGCATCACGGCGCCCATGACCATCAGCGCGGTCGGGTCGTTCTTCGCGCCGTTCACGAACTGGGCCAGGCCCAGCGCGCCGGCGGCGCCGCCCTTGTTGTCGTAGCTCACGGTGCCGGCGACCTTGGCGTCCACCAGCGCCTTGCCGAGCGCGCGGCCGGTGATGTCCCAGCCGCCGCCGGGGTTGGCCGGGATCATCATCTTCACGTTGGGCGCGGACTGCGCGAAGGCCGGCGTCGCGCCGGCGGCGCAGAACGCGGCGAGGGTCTTCAGAAAGGTGTCGCGGCGCATGGAGTCTCCTGTGGCGTGGTGGGTGGCGGGCCGGCCCGGGGCGGGCCCGGCCGATCCATGATCGCATGGCTATCATGCGGCGTGCTCCTGTCGTTCGGCTGTCCGCCGGCCTGGGAGAAACACCAATGAAGCTGCTGCTGATCGAGGACGATCCCGCCATGCAGGCCACGCTGCAGCGCGCGCTCGGGCGCCGGCAGATCGACGTGCGCCTGTGCGGCGACGGCGCGCAGGCGCTGGCCCAGTGGCAGCAGCTGCGCCCGGACGTGGTGGCGCTGGACCTGAGCCTGCCGGGCCGCGACGGCCTGCAGGTGCTGGCCGACGCCCGCGCCGGCGGCCTGCACACGCCGGTGCTGCTGCTGACCGCGCGCGGCACCGTCGGCGACCGGGTGCTGGGCCTGAACGCCGGTGCCGACGACTACCTGCCCAAGCCCTTCGACCTGGACGAGCTGGAGGCGCGGCTGCGCGCGTTGCGCCGGCGCCAGGCCGGCGCGGCCGAGCCCTGGCCCGAGGTCGGCGGGCTGCGGCTGGAGCCCGACAGCGGCGCTGTCTACCTGCGCGGCGAGGTGCTGGAGCTGACGCCGCGCGAGGCCGCGCTGCTGCGCGCGCTGATGGCGCGGCCCGGCCATGCGGTGGCCAAAGACCGGCTGCTCGCGCTGGTGTTCCCCGGCCAGTGCGACGTGCAGGCCGACGCCGTCGAGGTCGTCGCCTACCGGCTGCGCAAGAAGCTGGCCGGCAGCGGCGCCAGCCTGGTCACGCTGCGCGGGCTGGGCTACCTGCTCAAGGCTCCTCCGGCATGAGGCGGCGACGCAAGCCGGCGGCGGCCCGCACCTCGCTGCGCTTTCGGCTGCTGCTGGGGCTGCTGGTGCCACTGACGCTGTTCATCGCGGCCAACAGCGTCAGCGTCTACCACCAGGCGCTGGGCGCGGCCACCACGGCCTACGACCGCACGCTGCTGGCCTCGGCCAAGACCATCGGCGAGCAACTGGAGGTGCAGGGCTACGACGAGCTGGCCGAACTGAGCGCCACGGTGCCGTATTCCGCGCTGGAGGCCTTCGAGGCCGACAACCACAGCCGCATCTACTACCGCGTGTCGCGGCGCGACGGCGAGATGATCTCCGGCTTCGCCGAGCTGCCGTTCTGGCGCGGCACGCTGCCCGCGCGCCCGCCCTATGCGGCGCTGGTGGACTTCTACGACGCCCAGTACCGCGGCCAGCCGGTGCGCATGGCCGTGCTGCTGCAGCCGGTGGCCAGCGCGCACGGCCTGGGCGTGGCGGTGGTGCAGGTGGCCGAGACGCTGGAGCTGCGCGAGGCGCTGGCCCGCCGCCTGCTGCTGGACATGCTGTGGCGCCACCTGCTGCTGCTGGCCGTGGTGGCCGCCAGCACCGTGTTCGTGGTGCAGTGCGCCACGCGCCCGGTGCGCGCGCTCGGCCAGGCCATCGAGGCGCGCGCGGCCGACGACCTGTCGCCGATCCGGACCGCCGACGTGCCGCGCGAGCTGGTGCCGCTGGTCCATGCGATGACGTCCGTGATGGGCCGCCTGCAGCGCCTGCTGGACCACCAGAAGCGCTTCGTGCGCGATGCCTCGCACCAGCTGCGCACGCCGCTGGCCGTGCTGAAGGCCCAGGTGCAGTCGGCCCGGCGCGGCGACGCGCCGCCGCAGCAGGCGCTGGCCGAGATCGGCCAGACCGTGGAGCGCGCGACCGCGCTGGCCAACCAGATGCTGGCGATGGCCCGGGTCGAGCAGCTGCGCCAGCAGTCCGAATCCGAGGTGCTGGACCTGGCCGAGGCGGTGCGTGCGGTGGCGCT
This sequence comes from Pseudorhodoferax sp., assembly GCF_047601025.1. Classification (NCBI taxonomy): domain Bacteria; kingdom Pseudomonadati; phylum Pseudomonadota; class Betaproteobacteria; order Burkholderiales; family Comamonadaceae; genus Pseudorhodoferax; species Pseudorhodoferax sp. The sequence continues at coordinate 1,301,332 of NZ_JASGJZ010000001.1, read as the reverse complement.
GGACGTGGCGCCGCTGCTGGCCGAGAAGGAGCTGGATTTCTCGCTGCAGGCCGAGCCCGTGCCGGTGCGCGCGCACCGCTGGATGCTGCAGGAACTGGCGCGCAACCTGCTGCACAACGCCGCGCGCCACAGCCCGGCCGGTGCGCCGCTGCGGGTCGAGGTCGCCCTGGAGGACGGCCGGCCCGTGCTGCGCGTGGCCGACAGCGGCCCCGGCATCCCCGACGAACTGCGCCAGCGCCTGTTCACGCCGTTCGCGGCCGGCGACGTGGCGCACGGCTCCGGCCTGGGGCTGGCGATCTGCCGCGAGATCGTGCAGGCGCTGGGCGGCACGCTGTCGATGGACAACCGGATCGCGCCCGACGGCCGCACGCTGGGGCTGGACGCGACCGTCCGGCTGCCGGCCGCGCACGACGCCGCCGCGCCGCAGGACGCGTGCTGAAGCGCCGGTCCTGTGCCGGGGCGCGATGGTTCAGTGCGCGGCGCTGGCCTTGCGCAGGATCGCGTACAGCTCGTCCTTCAGCGCCAGCTTCTCCTTCTTGAGGTTCTCGATCTCCACCGGCCCGCCGGGCTCGATGTGGGATTCCATGTTCTTGATCCGCTGGTCGAGCGCGTTGTGCTTGTCGAACAGGTGCAGGAAGCGGTTGTCGCTGGTTTTGAGCTGGGTGATCAGTTCGCGGTATTCAGGGAACATGCGGTCTCCGTTGGCGGGCCGGGCGGACCCCGGCCCCATGGACACTGTAGCGCCGCGCGGCCCGGGCGGGTAGACGCAGGTCAAGGTTCGCGGCCGCTGGCGGCGGGTGGTACAAGGACGGCCCGCGTTTTGCCGCTCCCGGAGTTCCCATGCCACGCTTCGCCGCCAATCTCAGCATGATGTACCACGAACATGCGTTCCTGGACCGCTTCGCGGCGGCGGCCGGGGACGGCTTCGCCGGCGTGGAGTTCCTGTTCCCCTATGCCTTCGACGCGCGCGAGATCGCGGCCCGGCTGGTCGACGCCGGGCTCGAACAGGTGTTGTTCAACGCCCCGCCGGGCGACTTCGAGGCCGGCGAGCGCGGCCTGGCCGCGCTGCCGGAGCGCGAAGCCGAGTTCCGCAGCGGCTTCGCGCAAGCGCTCGACTACGCCGAACGGCTCGGCTGCCCGCGCCTGCACGTGATGGCCGGCCTGGTGCCCGCCGGCGCCGACCCGGCCCGGCTGCACGACCAGTACTGCCGCAACCTGTCCTGGGCCGCCGAGCAGGCCCGCGCGGCCGGCCGCACCGTGCTGATCGAGCCGATCAACGGGCGCGACATGCCGGGCTACTTCCTGCAGCGCCAGGAGCAGGCCCATGCCGTGGTCGAGGCCGTCGGCAGCGCCGGCCTGGCCGTGCAGATGGACCTGTACCACTGCCAGATCGTCGAGGGCGACCTGGAGACCAAGCTGCGCCGCTACCTGCCGACCGGCCGCGTCGGCCACATCCAGATCGCCGGCGTGCCGGCGCGGCACGAGCCCGACACCGGCGAGCTGAACTATCCGCACCTGTTCGGCGTGCTCGATGCGCTGGGCTACGCGGGCTGGGTCGGCTGCGAATACCGGCCCGCATCGGGCACCCGCGCCGGCCTGGGCTGGCTTCGGCGGGCGCTCGCTGACGGGCGCTGAGGCCCTGCGCGGAGGCCGGCGCGCGGCGCACCAGGCGCCCCGGCCCGCCGATCCAGGGCCGGCCGCCGTGAACAAGTGGCTGGGCGCATCGACGTGCAATGCATACATTTCTCCAGACGAAATTGAATGTATGCGTATGGACACCATCGAACGGGAACGGCCGGAGGCGCACTGGCCGCGCTGGATGGCACAGCGGCGCCGGCCGCGCGTGCTGCTGGCCTGGGAGCACGGCCGCAACTTCGGCCGCCTGGCGCGGCTGCTGGCCGTGGCGCGCATGATCGAGCAGCAGGGCGGCGAGCCGGTCTGGGTGCTGCCGCGCAGCCAGCGCGACGCCGCGCCGCTGGCCGGCCTGAACCACCGCCGCTTCGTCGCGCCGGTGCTGGAGCAGCAGACCTTCGGTGTGGATTTCCGCGCCGATTCGTTCGCCGACGTGCTGCAGTCGGCCGGCTTCGACCGCGCCGACCGGCTGCTCGAGGCGGTGCAGGCCTGGGCCCGGCTGCTGGAGCAGGAGGCGCCCGAATGCGTGGTGCTGGACTACGCGCCCGCCGCGCAGCTGGCCTGCCAGCTGCTGGACGTGCCGGCCGTGCAGATCAGCAACGGCTTCGACGCGCCGCCGCCGGACTGCCCGCCCTATGCCTGCGTGCGCGCGCAGTCGCCGCTCGGACAGCGCGCCGCCGAACGCGCGGCCGCCGTGTCCGAGACGATCACCCGGGTCGGCCGAGCCTTCGGCGCGGCGCGGCCGACCTCGCTGGCGGCCATCCTGCGCCACCCGCGGCTGGTCTTCGAGTGCATTCCCGAGATCGACCCCTACGGGCCGCGCACGGACGGCCTGTGGATCGGGCCGCTGGGCGCCCCCGGCGACACCGTGGACGTGCCCTGGCCCGAGGGCTGGCAGCGCCGCCGCGTGTTCGCCTACCTGCGCAGCGCGGTCGGCGCCACGGCGCTGCTCGACGAGCTGCTGCTGTCCGACGCGGTGACGCTGTGCGTTTGGCGCGACGCGCCCGACGAGGTGCTGGAGCGCTACCGCAACACCGGCGTGCGCGTGCTGCGCGAGCCGATGCGGCTGGAGCGCGTGCTGGCCGAGGCCGATGCGGTGGTCAACCACGGCTCGACCGCGATGGTCTGCCGCACGCTGCTGGCCGGCAAGCCGCAACTGATCCTGCCGGCCGATTTCGAGAAGCTGAAGGTGGCCCAGCGCACGGTCGAAAGCGGCGCTGCCGCGCTGTGGAACCCGGCCCAGTGCAGCGCGCGCGAGGCCGTGCGGCTGCTGCTGCACACGCCCGCCAGCGCCACCGCCGCGCGCCGGATCGCCGCGCGCTACGCGCCGGCCTGGTTCGAGGCCGGCCGCAACCGCTTCGCGCGCGAGCTGATCGGCGGCGTGGTGGCCTAGACCGCCAGCGGGTCCACGTCCACCGCCCAGCGCAGCACGCCCTCGATGCCGGCCGCGCGCCGGGTGGCGTGCAGCACCGGCTGCCAAGCCGCCAGGAACTGCTGCAGCGCCGCGCGCGAGTCGCTTTCGACCAGCATCTGCGCGCGCTCCACGTTGGCCACGCGCTGGACCGCCATCGGCACCGGCGGGTAGCGGCTGACCAGGTCGGCGCCGGGCAGCGCCTCGGCGTCGGCGCCGGCCTGCGCCAGGAAGGCCTGGGCCGCCTGCTGGGTGCGCGCCTCGGCCCGCACCAGCGCCTGGTGGCTGAACGGCGGCATGCCGGCCTGCTGGCGCTCGGCCAGCTGGGCCGCGGCGAAGGCCGGGAAGTCGTGCCGGCGCAGCGCCGCGAACAGCGGGTGCTGCGGGTGCGCGGTCTGGATCCACATCTCGCTGGCCGCGCCCTGCGCCGCGTCGCGGCCGGCGCGGCCGGCGGCCTGCATCAGCAGCGCGAACAGCCGCTCCGGCGCGCGGAAGTCGCTGGAGAACAGCGCGCCGTCCGGGTTCACGGCCGCCACCAGCGTGATGCGCCGGAAGTCGTGGCCCTTGGCGATCATCTGCGTGCCGACCAGCACGTCGACGGTGCCGGCGTGCACCCGGGCCAGCTGCTCCTCCAGCGCGCCCTTGCGGCGCGTGCTGTCGGCGTCGATGCGCAGCACGCGCGCGCGGGGGCTCTCGCCGTCGGCGGCGCCGGGCCGCTCCACGTGCGCCAGCAGGTGCTCCAGGTGTTCCTCCAGCCGCTCGGTGCCGCGGCCGATCGGCGCCAGGTCCACGTCGCCGCATTCGGGGCAGGCCTGCGGCACGCGCTCGGCGAAGCCGCAGTGGTGGCAGCGCAGCGAGCGGTCGATCTTGTGGAACACGCGGTAGGCGCTGCAGTGCGGGCACAGGCTCTTCCAGTCGCAGCTGGCGCAGCCCAGCACCGGCGCGTAGCCGCGCCGGTTCAGCAGCAGCATGGACTGCTCGCCGCGCGCGATGCGCTCGGCGATGGCCGCCACCAGCGCCGGCGCGATCTGCGTGTGGCGCGGCACCAGGCCCATGTCGACCAGGCGCACCGCCGGCAGCCGGCCGGCGCCGATGCGGCTGGGCATGGCCAGCCGCTGGTAGCGCCCGCCCTCGGCGGCCGGGCGGCTGTGGTGCCAGCTCTCCAGCGAGGGCGTGGCCGAGCCCAGCAGCACCCGGCAGTGCTGCGGGTCGCCGGCGCGCCGGCTCTCCTGCCGGGCGCGGTAGACGGCCAGGTCGCGGGCCGAGTAGCGGGCGCCTTCCTGCTGCTTGTAGCTGGGGTCGTGCTCCTCGTCGACCACGATCAGCCGCAGGCCGGGCATGGAGGCGAAGACCGCCATGCGCGTGCCCAGCACGATGCGCGCGCCGCCGGCGGCCGCGCCGGCGTGGGCCGCCAGCCAGCTGGCCAGGCGCTGCGCCGGCGTCATGCCGCTGTGCAGCGCGACCAGCGCCTGCGGGCCGTACAGCGGCGCGAAGCGGGCCGCGAAGCGCGCCTGCAGCTGCGGCGTCAGGTTGATCTCCGGCACCATGACCAGGGCCTGCGCCGCCGGGTCCGCCGCCAGCAGCTCCTGCACCGCGCGCAGGTAGACCTCGGTCTTGCCGCTGCCGGTGCTGCCGAACAGCAGGAAGGGGCCGGCCTCGCTGCGCAGCCGGGCCAGCGCGGCCGCCTGCTCGGCGCTGGGCGCCGGGACGGGGGCCGGGTCCGGCGCGGCGGCGTCCCCGGCGCCTGCGCCGCGGGCCTTGCGGCCGAGCCGGCGCTGCCACTGCGCGGCGTCCAGCTCGCGCAGCTGCGGCGGCAGGGCGGCCAGCGCCACCTCGCCCAGCGCGCGCTGGTAGTAGCCGGCGGCGAAGCCGACCAGCTGCCGCCAGGCGGCCGACAGCGGCGCGATGCCGTCCAGCACCGCGGCCACCGGCCGCACCTCGCCCGGCCCCGGCTCGGCCTCTCCGTCCCACACCACCCCCAGCGTCTCGCGCTTGCCCAGCGGCACGCGCACCAGGGTTCCGGGCGCAAGCGCCCGCTCGCTCGCGTAGCTCAGCGGGCCGGACAGCGCGCTGTGCGCCGGCAGCTGCACGACGACCGGCAGGCGTTCAGCCATGGCCGGCGCCTCCCGCCGTGGATTGTTGAAGTGGTCTCAAGGTATCGGGCTTAAGTCGTTGATTCCAGGCTCGTTTGCGAGTCATCCAGAATTCCTGTGGATAACTTTGTTGATAGCGCCGGCGCGCCTGTGCCAAACCCTTGCAAATCAAGGCCTGGCGCCACGTTGCCCGTAAAAAAAGCAAATCCACAACTCCATATGAATCAACGGCTTGCGATGGCTATGGGTTTTGTAGCGGGGAGGCGAAGGGGCTTGACAGCGGCCCCGCAAGCATCCCTTGTTTTGTGCATAAGTAACGCGGGGCCGGCTTCTCCGTGCCGCCCGGGCTGCGCGCCGGTGCCTGCGCGCCCGCGGCCGCCCTCAGCCGCGCAGGCGCCGCGAGTGCGTGTGGACCGCTTCCACCAGCGCCCGCACGTGCTCCGGCGGCGTGTGCTGGCTGATGCCGTGGCCCAGGTTGAACACGTGCGTGGGCCCCTGGCCGGCGCCCTGGTGCGGGGTGCCGAAGCGCTGCAGCAGGCGCGCGACCTCGGCCTCGATCGCCGCCGGCGGCGCGAACAGCACGTTCGGGTCCAGGTTGCCCTGCAGGGCCTTGCGGTCGCCGACCTCGGCGCGGGCGCGGCCCAGGTCCACCGTCCAGTCCAGGCCCAGCACCTCGCAGTCCAGGTCCGCCATCTCCTGCAGCCAGGGGCTGCCGCCCTTGGTGAAGACGATGCGCGGGATGCGCTGGCCGGCGTGCACGGTCTCCAGCCGGCGCAGCACCTGCTGCGTGTAGGCCAGGCTGAACTGCTGGAACGCCCCGTCGGCCAGCACGCCGCCCCAGCTGTCGAACAGCATCACCGCCTGGGCGCCGGCCTGGATCTGCGCGTTCAGGTACGCCGCCACGGCGTCGGCGTTGACCTGCAGCATGCGGTGCATCAGGTCCGGCCGGGCGTACAGCATGGTCTTGACCAGGCGGTAGTCGTCCGAGCCCTGGCCCTCGACCATGTAGCAGGCCAGCGTCCAGGGGCTGCCAGAGAAGCCGATCAGCGGGACCCGGCCGTTCAGCGCGCGGCGGATCGAGGCCACGGCGTCGAACACGTAGCGCAGCTCGTCCATGTCCGGCACGGCCAGCCGCTGCACCGCGGCCTCGTCGCGCACCGGGTGCGCGAAGCGCGGGCCTTCGCCGAGCGCGAACGACAGGCCCAGGCCCATCGCGTCCGGCACGGTCAGGATGTCGCTGAACAGGATGGCCGCGTCCAGCGGATAGCGCGCCAGCGGCTGCAGCGTGACCTCGGTCGCGTAGTCCGGGTTCGTCGCCAGCCCCATGAAGCTGCCGGCCTTCGCGCGCGTGGCGCGGTACTCGGGCAGGTAGCGGCCGGCCTGGCGCATCAGCCAGACGGGCGTGTGGTCGGTGGCCTGGCGCAGGCAGGCGCGCAGGAAGCTGTCGTTCTGGAGCGGGGCAAACATGGCGGCGATTGTCGCGCAGGGGGTGCGGCCGCCCCGGCCCGCGGCCGGCGGCTAGCGCACCGGCAGGAACTGCAGGAACTGCCCGCCCACCAGGGTCTGCACGTAGCCGATCGCGGCGCGGCGGTACTTCTCGGTCAGGTAGGCGGCCAGCAGGTCCAGCCGGGCGACGATCTTGCCGAACTCGCGCTCGAAGCTCAGGTTGCGCTCCTGCGCGCCGATCTCGTCGGCCAGCAGCAGCGGCCGGCCGTCCGCGCCGCGCCGCGTCGCCAGCAGCCAGGCGGCGGCCTCCACGTTGCGCGCGGCGTTGTACAGGTGCTGCGGCTCCAGGCTGTCGAGCAGCGTGAAGTGGGTGCGGCCGCCGTGCGCGGCGACCAGCATGTCGGCCAGGGCGTAGACGAAGGCGCCGACGCGGTCGCCCACGAAGTCCGGCGCCAGGGCCAGCGCCAGCGCCGCCACGTCGCGCCGGCCCTGCAGCGCGGCCGGCGGCTGCTGCTGGCGGATCGCGGCGGCCAGGCGGTCCAGCGCGTCGTCGCGGCTGGCCAGGCCCGCGCGGCGCCACGCGATCGGGTTGCGCCGGTACAGCTTGTCGGCCAGCCGCATCAGGCTGTCCATGTTGTCGCGCATGGCCAGCGTGGCCATGCGGTTGGTGTCGGACTGCAGCAGCTCGCCGGAGGAGGCCGCCTCGCCGCGCACGCGGCCCTGCGGCGCCGGCGCGCCGGCGCAGCCGGCCAGAAGGGTCAGCGGCAGCGTGCCCAGCGCCGCCAGGGCGGCGCGCCGGCCCTCAGCCGAAATGGTCGAACGAGGCGAAGCGCGCATCGACGGGCCGGCCGTCCGGTTCGACCACGCGCACGCCCGGCGTGGCCTCGACGCGGCCGATGCGCGTGACCTGCAGGCCGGCGTGCACGCTGGCGCCCTTGACGCCACCGCGCGCCGTGGCCGGCGCGGTGAACACCAGCTCGTAGTCGTCGCCGCCGGCCAGCGCGAACTGCAGCGTCTGCGCGTCCGTCAGCACGCCGGGCGGCGTGGCCATTAGCGTGCGCGCGGCCGCGGCGTCGATGCGCGCGCCGACGCCCGAGGCCTTCAGCACGTGGCCCAGGTCGCCGAGCAGCCCGTCGCTCACGTCCACCGCGGCCGAGGCCACGCCGCGCAGCGCCTGGCCCAGCACGCTGCGCGGCTCGGGCCGCTCCATGCGCGCGCGCGCCGGCGCGAACACCTCCTGCGGCACGGACAGCGTGCCGCGGAACACCTCCAGCGCCAGCCGCGCGTCGCCCACCGTGCCGCTGACGTAGATCTCGTCGCCCGGCCGCGCGCCCGAGCGCAGCAGCGCCTGCCCGCGCGGCACTTCGCCGAAGGCGGTGATGCAGATGTTCAGCGGGCCGCGCGTGGTGTCGCCGCCGACCAGCTCGCAGCCGTGCGCGTCGGCCAGCGCCAGCAGGCCCTCGGCGAACGGCGCCAGCCAGGCCGCATCGGCCGCCGGCAGCGCCAGCGCCAGCGTGAAGGCGAGCGGCCGGGCGCCGCAGGCGGCCAGGTCCGACAGGTTCACGGCCAGCGCCTTGTGGCCCAGCGCGCGCGGGTCCACCGTGGGCAGGAAGTGCCGGCCCTCGACCAGCATGTCGCTGGTCACGGCCAGCTGCATGCCGGGGGCCGGCTGCAGCAGCGCGCAGTCGTCGCCCACGCCCAGCGCGGCGCGGCGCACCGGGCGCTTGAAGAAGCGCTCGATCAGGTCGAATTCACCCATGTCGGTCGTCGTCCGTTGCGCAGCGCGGCCGCGGCCACCTGCAGGGATGTGTCATGGCTCGCCGCCGCGGAAGCGGCCGGCTGCCTGGCGGACCACCTCGGCCAGCAGCCGCTCCTCGGCCTGGCGCTCGCGCAGCCAGCGCGCGTCGTTGCGGTTCTGGTCCACCTCGGTGCGCAGCAGCGCCAGGCCGGCCTCGGCGCCGAGCTCGCGCGCGTGCGGCGCAAGCTGCTCCATGGTTGCGCGGATGTGCTCGCGCAGCGGCAGGTGCTCGCCGCTGGCCGGGTCCACGTAGACCGCGTCCAGCCCGAAGCGGCAGGCCTGGAAGCGGTTGTAGGTGTAGACGAGGTAGTCGTCGTCCTCGGGCACGAAGGGCCGGTCGTGCATGCACCAGGCGGCCAGGCTCTGCACGTAGGCGGCCAGCGCGGCGGCGCGCTGCACGGTCAGCGGCGTGTCGAACACGCGGATCTCGATCGTGCCGTATTCCGGCTTGGGCCGGATGTCCCAGTAGAAGTCCTTCATGCTCCTGACGACGCCGGTGCGCGTCATCTTGTCGAAGTAGGCCTCGAACGCGTCCCAGGTCAGCGCGAACGGCGCGCGGCCCGACAGCGGGAACGCGAACACCGAGTTCAGCCGCGCCGAGTCGAACATCGTGTCCTGCCCCTGCACGTAGGGCGAGGAGGCCGACAGCGCGATGCAGTGCGGGATGTAGCGCGACAGCTGGTGCAGCGTGACCAGGGCGGTGTTGGCGTCCGGGCAGCCGATGTGCACGTGCTGGCCGAAGATCGTGAACTGCTTGGAAAGGTAGCCGTACAGCGCCGACAGCTCGCGGAAGCGCGGCTTGTCGTAGATGCGCTGCTCGTGCCACTGCTGGAAGGCGTGCGTGCCGCCGCCCAGGATGGCGATGTTCAGCTTGTCGGCGCAGGCCACCAGCGCGTCGCGCAGCGCGGTCAGCTCGTCCAGCACCTGGCCGGCGCTGCGGCACACGCCGGTGGAGATCTCGATCATGCTGGAGGTCATCTCCGGCACCACCGAGCCGGGCAGTCGGCGGGCGGACATCAGCCGCAGCATGTCCTGCGCATAGGGCGCGAGGTCGTAGTCGTGGGTGTTGACGAGCTGCAGCTCCAGCTCCACGCCCAGCGACAGGGCGTCGGAGCGGCCGAACGGTTCCAGGCCGGCGCCGGTACTGGTGGGCGGCGGGGCGGCGCTCATTCCAGGCCTCCGCGCCCGCTGTCGTTGGCCTCGCGCTCGGCCAGGCGCGCGCTCTCGCCGGCGCGCTGCAGCGCCAGCGTGGCGATCACCGCGCCCACCACCTCCATCATCAGGATGGCCGGCAGCGCCACGCCGGCGATCGTGGCGCGGTGCGCCTCGGACGCCAGCGCGAACTGCGAGGCCAGCAGCAGCGCCACGGCCGACATCGGCGACATCGCGCAGCCGGTCCACAGCGCCTGCGACAGCCGCAGGCCGCTGCCCGGGCTCGCCACCACCGTGCCCGCCACCTTGGCGGCCAGGCGCACCGCCACCACGCCGAACACCAGCGCCGCGCTGGCGGACGTCCACACCGTGCCGGCCGCCACCGTGGACACCAGCACGAACATCAGCATCGTCAGCATCGCCGCCGCCGTGCCCAGCTGGCGCGGCCAGACCCAGGGCCGCGGGTTCAGCTGCTTGAGCAGCAGCCCCGCCAGCAGCGCCGACAGCGGCGCCGAGCCGCCGACCAGCGCGGCCAGCGCGGTGCTGGCCGCGATCAGCGCCAGCAGCAGCATCGAGGTGTTCTCGCTGGCCGGGCTCATCACGTGCAGCGCCGCGCGCATGGCCAGGCCCAGCAGCGCCGCCACCACCAGCGACAGCGCCAGCAGGACGACCACCGGCGCGATCGACTCGGCCACGCCGGTGCGCTGGCCGCCGTCGATCAGGCCGGCCAGCGCGCCGCCGAGGGTCAGCGCGTACAGCGTGGACAGCGTGGACAGCACGATGGCCCGCTCGGTCACCGGGCCGGCGGCGCGCGCGTCCATCACCACGCGCGTCAGCACCGCCGGCGAGGCCGCCACGGCCACGACGGCCAGCGGCTCGGCCGCGCCCTCGTCCACGCCGAAGCGGCGCAGCAGCCAGTACACGGCGACGAAGGTCAGCACCGACTCGGCCAGCGACTGCACCAGCACCATCGGGTTGTGGCGGAACCAGCGCAGCGAGATGCGCGCGCCGGCCTCGAACAGCACCACCGCCATGCCGATCTCCAGCAGGAACAGCGCGTTGCCGGCCAGCGGCCAGGCCGCGTCGGCGAAGCCGAAGAAGCCGGCCACGCCCCCCACCACCGAATAGCCCGCCACCTTGGGCAGGCCGCTGTAGCGCTGCACCAGGTAGCCGGCCGCCGCCGCCGCGGCCAGCACCAGCGACCAGGCCAGCGTCGTCAGGCCGGGGCCGGCCTCAGCGTTCCACGAGCTCAGCAATGCCTGCATCGTTTCCTGGTCTCCTCGTCGCGTCGTCGTGGGCCGCCGCGGTGGCGCTGCGCAGCGGCAGGAAGAACTGCAGCGGCCGGCGGCGCAGCCGCGAGCGGATGGCTGCGTAGATGCGCGCGCGGTCCACGCCGCTGACGTTGTGGGCGCGCGCCGCCACGCGGAACGCCAGGTAGAAGCTGACCGCCAGGTTCAGCGCGCCGATCGCCGGGATCGCCGCCGCGCACCACCAGAACGCGGGCTGGCGCAGCACCTCCCAGCCCAGCGCCGCCACGGCCGCGGCCAGCTGGCCGGCCGACAGCGTGACGTGCCGCACGTCCAGCGCCAGGCCGAAGAAGGCCGCGAACGCCGGCACCAGCCCCAGCATCAGGCCCAGGCTGATGTTGCTGGCGAAGCCCGACACGTTCTCGCGCATGAAGCCGGCCCAGCGCGCCGCGCGCTGCACGCCCAGCACGCGCGTGATGCGCGGGTTGTAGCGCAGCGCCGAGTCCAGCCGGTGCAGCACGAACCAGTTCTCCACCCAGCCGGCGACGATGCTGGCCGCGAACAGCAGCACGCCGGTGAAGGCCGCGTACAGCGCGGTCGGGCCGCGCAGGTCCAGCGCATGCAGCACGTAGTGCGCGCCCGCGGCGTCGATCATCGGATGGCCCAGCGCGCGCTGCATCAGTAGGCTCAGGCCCAGCACCGCCGGCACCACCAGCAGCACGTTGCCCAGCACGGCCGCCACCTGCGAGCGCGTGAGATGGGTGATCTCGTCGACGAAGCACACGACCGCGTCGCCGCTCAGGTCCTTCAGCCGGGCCGCCATCGCCGGCGCCGTCATGGCCGGCTGCTTGGTCGCCAGCGTGCAGTGCAGCAGCTGGATCAGCACGAAGCTGGCCGCGTAGGCCAGCCCGGACCAGAAGCCGCCCCAGAACGCCGGCAGGCCCAGGGCGACGATGCTGAACTTCAGCAGCACGGTGACGCTGGTCAGCACGCCGCCGCCGGCGGCCTTGCGCAGCATCCGCAGGTAGCTGGCCGCGTCGCGCGTGATGTAGTGCTCGCCGGTCTCGGCGCTGCGCTCGGCCACCTTGGCCGCCAGCAGCGAGGAGTTGGCGCGCACCAGCGCGCGCACGCTGCGCTTGTCCTGCTCGGCCTGGGCCATGCGCGCGATCAGCCGCGCGCCGCTGGCCAGCGGCCGCCCGCCCAGCAGCATGTCCAGCAGGTCGCGCACGCGCAGGATGCGCTCGCGCAGCTGGCGCAGCCGGAACACCACGCCGACCGAGATGCCGTTCTCGTCCAGGTGGGCGTAGACGTCGCCCACCGCCTGGCGGCAGGACTCCAGCCGCTCGCGCAGCTGCTGGGCCGCGGCGTCCACGGCCTCCTGCGAGGCGGTCTGGCGCACCGCGCGCGCGAGCTGGTCCACGTCGCCGACGAGCTGGTGGAAGGCCCGGTCCGCGCGCGCCTTCTCGCCCATGCGCAGGCGCAACTCGGGCGCGAAGCCGTTGGCCTGGATCTGGCCCGCGCAGTAGGTGATGGCGTCGAGCACGATGTTCTGCCAGGGCGGCTTGCGCGGGTCGTCCGGGTCGGACAGCTGCACGGCCAGCCGCCGCAGCAGCGGCTCGTCCAGCGCGGCCAGCCAGGCGCCGTCGAGGCGGTGCGGGAACGCCAGCGAGAACAGCGCCGAGGCGTCCACCGTCTCCGGCGTGCCCGGCAGCAGCTTGCGGCGCAGCCGCTCGGACAGCTCGCTGAAGAAGGCCGTGCGCGGCGCGAAGCCGTGGTCGCCCAGCAGCACCGAGAAGTCCACCGTCAGCACCATGGTGCGCCACCAGGCGCGCAGGCGCGGCAGCAGCTCGGGCCGCGCCTCCAGCGCCTCGACCAGGAACTGCACGCGGCTGACCGCGGCCGGCACCGACCGGCCGTCGCCGCGCACCCAGTCGAGCACGCCGATCAGCCAGATGTGGCGCTGCGCCAGCGGCGCCGACGGGTCCAGCGCATCGAGGATGCGGTTGATGTCCTGCATCGCGGCGGGATCAATGCAGCACGCGCGCGCCGCCGCCCGCGTCCAGGATGAAGGCCGGGATCTCGGCCTCGAAGCGCGTGCCGTCCTCGGCCACGCAGAAGTAGCTGCCGCGCATCGCGCCGGTGGGCGTGCGCAGCCGGCAGCCGCTGGTGTACTGGAAGGATTCGCCGGGCTGCAGCAGCGGCTGCTGGTCGACCACGCCCAGGCCCTTGACCTCCTCGGTGCGGCCGTTGCCGTCGGTGATGATCCAGTGGCGCGAGATCAGCTGCGCCGCGACCGTGCCGCTGTTGTGGATGGTCACCTGGTAGGCGAAGCCGTAGACGGCCTGCTCGGGCGAGGACTGGTCCGCCAGATGGTGCGGAACGGCCTCGACGGTGAACTGGTATTGGGGCATGGCCGGCATCCTAACTGCTGCCCCCGCGGCGCCCTGCAATACCCGGCTCGGGGAAAATGCCCGCCCATGAGCCCCTCGACCCGCCGCCCCACCCATCGCATCGCCCCCTCGCTGCTGTCCGCCGATTTCACGCGGCTCGGCGCGGAGGTCGCCGACGTCATCGCCGCCGGCGCCGACTGGATCCATTTCGACGTGATGGACAACCACTACGTGCCCAACCTGACCTTCGGCCCGATGATCTGCAAGGCGCTCAAGCCGCTGTGCCGGCAGGCCGACGGCACGCCCGTGCCGATCGACGTGCACCTGATGGTCCAGCCGGTGGACGCGCTGGCCGCCGCCTTCGCCGAGGCCGGCGCCGACCTGATCAGCTTCCACCCCGACGCCAGCACCCACGTGCACCGCAGCATCCAGGCGATCCGCGCGGCCGGCTGCCGGGCCGGCCTGGTGTTCAACCCGGCCGCGCCGCTGGACGTGCTGGACTGGGTGCTGGAAGACCTGGATCTGGTGCTGGTCATGAGCGTGAACCCCGGCTTCGGCGGCCAGGCCTTCATCGACAGCGCGCTGCGCAAGATCGAACTGGTGAGACAACGCATCGACGCCAGCGGCAAGGACATCCGCCTGGAGGTGGACGGCGGCATCAAGGCCGACAACATCGCCCGCGTCGCCGCGGCCGGCGCCGACACCTTCGTGGCGGGCAGCGCCATCTTCGGGCAGAAAGATTACAGGGCCGTGATCGGGAGGATGCGCGAGGCGCTGGCGGGCTGAAGCATCACGAGCGTATCCGCTGCAGTCATTCCGACAGCCCCGAGGCATCGGCCAGGGCGTCGATCGTCTGGCGCAGTTCGGCGACCAGTGACAGGGCTGGCGCGTCATCCAATCGCCGGTACGCGGCATCGGCTGCGGACAGGACTTCGAGTGCTTGCTGGAGCTCTCCGCCCATGGCCAGCACCTGCGCGAGCAGTACGCCGATGGCGCCGATGGCATTGACCCGACCGGTCTGCATGCTGATCGAAAACGCCTGCGCCAGGTGGTCGTGGACCTGCTGCAGGGCTCCGTGCTCGTGGTCGCCGCGGGCCAGCAGGACGCCGGCGATCGCGTAGTGGGCCTGGGCGATGCCGGCGGCATCGCCCAGCCGGGTCAGGACGGGCAGCCGCTCCTCGTGGATGCGCAGGGCCTCGTCGAACTGTCCGCGGTCCTGCAGGATGTCGGCGACCTGGCCCATGGCGATGGCCTTCTCGCGCACGTCGCCCAGCCGCTCGTAGACGGACAGCTGTTCGTGCTGTCGGATGCGCAGGGCCTCGTCGAGCTGTCCGCGGGCCTGCAGGATGTCAGCGACCTTGCCCATGGCGATGGCCTTCTCGCGCACGTCGCCCAGCCGCTCGTAGACGGGCAGTTCTTCGTGCTGTCGGATGCGCAGGGCCTCGTCGAGCTGTCCGCGGGCCTGCAGGATGTCGGCGACCTTTCCTCGGGTGATGGCCTTGGCGCGCACGTCGCCCAGCCGCTCGTAGACGGGCAGCTGTTCATGCTGTCGGATGCGCAGGGCCTCGTCGAGCTGTCCGCGGTCCTGCAGGATGTCGGCGACCCGGCCCATGGCGATGGCCTTGGCGCGCACGTCGCCCAGCCGCTCGTAGACGGGCAGCTGTTCGTGCTGTCGGATGCGCAGGGCCTCGTCAAGCTGTCCGCGGTCCTGCAGGATGTCGGCGACCCGGCCCATGGCGATGGCCTTGGCGCGCACGTCGCCCAGCCGCTCGTAGACGGGCAGCTGTTCGTGCTGTCGGATGCGCAGGGCCTCGTCGAGCTGCCCGCGGGCCTGCAGGATGTCGGCGACCTTGCCCATGGTGACGGCCTTCTCGCGCACGTCGCCCAGCCGCTCGTAGACGGGCAGTTCTTCGTGCTGTCGGATGCGCAGGGCCTCGTCGAGCTGCCCGCGGGCCTGCAGGATGTCGGCGACCCGGCCCATGGCGATGGCCTTGGCGCGCACGTCGCCCAGCCGCTCGTAGACGGGCAGTTCTTCGTGCTGTCGGATGCGCAGGGCCTCGTCGAGCTGTCCGCGGGCCTGCAGGATGTCGGCGACCTTTCCTCGGGTGATGGCCTCGGTGCGCACGTCGCCCAGCCGCTCGTAGACGGGCAGCTCGTCGTGCTGTCGGATGCGCAGGGCCTCGTCGAGCTGTCCGCGGTCCTGCAGGATGTCGGCGACCTTGCCCATGGTGACGGCCTTCTCGCGCACGTCGCCCAGCCGCTCGTAGACGGGCAGTTCTTCGTGCTGTCGGATGCGCAGGGCCTCGTCGAGCTGTCCGCGGTCCTGCAGGATGTCGGCGACCTTGCCCATGGTGACGGCCTTCTCGCGCACGTCGCCCAGCCGCTCGTAGACGGGCAGCTCGTCGTGCTGTCGGATGTGCAGGGCCTCATCGAGCTGTCCGCGGGCCTGCAGGATGTCGGCGACCCGGCCCATGGTGACGGCCTTGGCGCGCACGTCGCCCAGCCGCTCGTAGACGGGCAGTTCTTCGTGCTGTCGGATGCGCAGGGCCTCGTCGAGCTGTCCGCGGTCCTGCAGGATGTCGGCGACCTTGCCTAGGGTGATGGCCTCGGTGCGCACGTCGCCCAGCCGCTCGTAGACGGGCAGCTGTTCGTGCTGTCGGATGCGCAGAGCCTCGTCGAGCTGTCCGCGGGCCTGCAGGATGTCGGCGACCTGGCCCCGTGCGATCGCCAGTTCACGCTCGGCACTGATGGCTTGGAAGTGCCTGCAGGCGTCATGCAGATACTGTTCGGCTTCCGCGGTCTGGCCGCTCCTCTGGCTGGCGCCTGCGAGCCGCACCAGGCTGGCGCCGGCGGCCATCGGGTCCTGTACATCGATGTCGCGCAGGCGTTCGAGCGCTGCGCGCTGCAGTTCCGGGTCGCCGGCCCGTTCGGCGCAGTCGAAGCAGATGTGCGCGAGCGCCGTGGACGGCCGGCAACCCTGCTGCTGCAGCCGCGCGAGCGTAGGCTGCAGCAGTGTCCGGATGGCCGCCGCTGTGGCGTGTAGGGCGTCATGCATGTAACGGGCGGCCGACGTGGCCGCGGTGTCCAGCACCGCGGCATCGGCTTCGGGCGCCAGCAGCGCGAGGCGGCACAGTTCGCAGCCGCGCGCGCCGGGCGCCAGCCAGCCGCCGCTCTCGCTCCAGGCGCGGTACAGCCAGGGCACGGCAGCCTGGGCGGCTGCCTGCGCTTGCGCTTCGGAGGGTTCCGGGACGAGCGGGCGGGCCAGCGGGTTGGCCGCAGCGTGTGGCGTGGCGCGCTCGATGCCCCAGTCGTCGAGCAGGCCCAGCGACAGCAGGCGTTGGCGCGCGGCTGCGGGCGCGTTCACGCCGAGGGCGGCGGCCGCGGCATCCAGCGCCGGTGCCGGGATGGCGAGCCCCGGCGCGAAGCTGCGCGCCGCGGCCAGATAGCGGGCCTGCGCCGGGCTCAGGGCGGCCTGGTAGACGCCGAAGGCCATGCGGTGCAGGAAGGCTTGCAGCGCATTGCGCGTGTCGGCCGCGGCGCCTTCGGCCACCAGCGCGGCCAGCAGGTCCGGCGCGACGCCGTCGCGCTGCAGGCGTTCGATGGCCGCGATGGCTTGGCGTGCGGCCCCGCTCTCGCCGGCCAGCAGCGGCTTGGTCAGCGTGTCCTGCAGGCCCGGGTTGCCGTCGGCAGCGTCCAGCGCGCGCTGCAGCAGGTCCGGATCGAGTGTGCCGAGCACGTCGGCTGGCGCGGCCGCGCGCATCTGCTTGCGGCGCTCGGTCGTGTTCATCGGCAGCAGCGGCTGCGCCGTGAGCGCGGCCGCCAGGTCCTGGCCCCGGGCATCGACCAGGCGGAAGCGGTAGCGGCTGGTCAGCAGCAGCCGCGAGCGCGAGCGCACCCGCGCGAACGCGCCCAGCACGGCGGCGAGCGTGGCGGCGAAGGCCGGTCGCACGGTCACGTCCGCGGCGCTGTCGTCGGGTGCTGGCATTTCCAGGATCTGCTCCAGGTCGTCGATGACCAGCAGCACCGGGGCCGCATCGAACGGGCCGGCGAGCAGGTCTTCCAGTGCGTCGGCCAGCAGCGTGGCGTCGGCAGTGACCGCGGCGCGCCATTGCTGGCGCCTGGCCTGCCGCTCCGCTGGCGGCAGCGCGTCGAGCAGGCGGTCGAGCACAGCCGGCGCGTCGTAGTGCCGGAACACGACGACCGTCTTGTGGCCGGTCATGCGCGTCGCCAGCCGGTGCGCGAAGCTGGATTTGCCGATGTTGCCGATGCCGTGCACCAGCACGCCGGGATGCCCGTCGGCGGCGAAGGCGCGCCGCACGGCCTGCAGGGCGCGGCGCCGGCCGACGAAGGCGCTGCGGCTGGCCACGGGCACTTCCCTGCGTGCGTCGAGGAACTGGTCCTGGTGGCTGGTGCTGGCCAGGTGGCGCCGGGCTCCGCCGCGCGCGGCCAGCGCGCCGCCGCCCTGTGGGCCCAGGTACAGCCGTGCCAGGTGCCAGTGGCGGCCCTGCCGCGGGTCGGCCAGGTTGTGCTGGCGCAACTGCCGGCGTGCCTGCGCGGCAGCGTGCGCCACGGGTGCGTAGCCTGCCAGCGCGCTGTAGAAGCTCCGGGCGAAGTCGGCCGCATCGCGGTCGTAGACCGAGCCGTCCCAGCCCAGAACGTTCAGCACGCCGGCGCGCACGAGGTTGCGCACGAAGGGTTCGTTCGGCCGCGCCGCCGTGCCGGGCCCGGCCGTCTGTTCGGCGGTGCGGCAGGCCGACAGGAACACCAGCGGCATGCCGTTCGCGCCGTCCGCGCCGGCCAGATGGCCGGCCAGTTCGCCGGCGAAGCACGGCAGCATGCTGCCGTCCTCGTCCTCCAGCGCCAGGAACGGGCCGCGCTGGGCGTCGATCTCGCCGTGGCACGACAGGTGCAGCGCCTCGAACGGGCCTTCGAGCTGCAGCCGCTCGGCCAGCAGCGCGGCGCTGCCGCTCTCTTCGACCACCAGGTGCAGCGGCAGGCGCTGCGTGGCGTCGAGGATCGCGCCCTCTTCGGCTTCGAAGTCGAGTTCGTGCTCGCCGGCCGGCGCCGCGGCCATGAACATCAGCTGCAGGTCGCCGTGCGGCGTCGCGGCCGGCCGATCGGGCGTGCCGATGCGGCGCGCCAGTTCGTACAGCTGCGTCGCGTCGTCCGCCAGGAAGCCCTGGCCGGGCTGGGCCAGCAGCTCCCACGGGGCATCCAGCAGCGCGGTGGCCAGCGGATCGGCCGGCTGGGTCACCCGGATTTCCAGGCTGCGCGGGCCGGTGCCGGCTGCCCAGGCGCTGGCCCATCCGGACGGGTCGAGCCACTGGAACAGCGCCTGGCCCAGCGCCGCGAGTGCATCGTCGTCGCCGCTGCGCACGGCGTGGTCATAGCCTTGCGCGATGTCGCGCAGGGCGGGACCCAGGGCTTCGCCGTCGATGCGGCATTCGGCCGGTGCCGCGCCTGCGGTGCGGCACAGGAGGTCGTGGCCCACGTGTTCCAGGATGGCGTGCATCGTGTCCCGATCCGGCAGTGGTGGAGCGCTGCATGCTATTCGAACCGCGCGGCAGCGGCGGCTGGGCGCGGTGCGCGGCTTCCTCTGCATGGGGGAAGCCGCTGCCATGGGGCGTCGGCGCCACGGGCGTGGGCTTCGATGCCTTGTGCGCGCCGTCGATCGCGGCGGCGGATGCGCGGGGCGCTTCCCCGTCGCCGGCGGGGCGGGGACTGGTTTCGAGGACCTAGGACCGCGCGGACCTGCCGGCGCGCCTGCCGCCGGATTTGGCTGGGGCCTTCCCGGCCGCCTTGCGCCCTTCCCTGGCGGGCTGCGCGGCCTCGGCCTGCGCCTGCTCCAGCCACATCAGCGCGTCGACCTGGGCCATGAAGTGGCGCAGGTAGTCCGGCGCCTCCGCGCGCATCAGCTGCAGCGCCTGCTGCACCAGGTGGCGCGAGTTCAGCGGGCCGGGGTTCTCGGGTGCGTCGGCCAGCGAGCGGGCCAGCCGGGCCTCGGCGTCCAGCCGCGCCCAGGTGCTGCGGAAGTACTGCAGCAGCCCGGGGTCGTGCGCCGGCGGCGGGCCGAGCGCCTGCAGCAGGGCGGCGAGCGGGCCGGGGCCGGCAGGGCGGGCCGGCGGCGGGGGCGGCGGCGCGGGCAGGGCCTGGGCGCGCAGCGCCTGCAGCCGCGCCTGCAGCAGCGCGTGCGCGGCGCCCTGGTGGCGGGCGGCGCGGCGCTCCAGCGCGTCGATGGCGTGCTGGCGCAGCGCCCCGGGCGCGCCGACGGCGGCGGTGCTATCCACGCGGCGCGTCCTGCGGGGCGCGGGCCGGGCGCGGCTGCGGCGCGATCTCCACGCGGCGGTTCATCGCGCGGCCCTCGGCGTCGGCGTTGGAGGCCACGGCCTGCTGCGAGCCGAAGGCGGCCGCGAACACCGCGTCGGCCGGCACGCCTTCCTCGATCAGCGCGCGCGTGACCGTCAGCGCGCGCTGGGCCGACAGCTCCCAGTTGTCGGCGAACTGGCGGCTGCCGCCGCGCACCTGGCGGTCGTCGGTGAAGCCGCTGACCATCAGGATCTCGTCGTGCGTGCGCAGCCAGTCGGCCAGCGGGCCGGCCAGGCTCTGCAGCAGCTGGCGGCCCTCGGGCTGCAGCTCGTTCGAATTGAACTCGAACAGCACGCTGCCGCTGATGCCGATGCGGCCCTGCACCAGCGTCACGCGGCCGGCCGCCAGCGGCGCGGCCAGCGCCTGCTCCAGCGTCTGCAGCCGCTGGCCCTGGGCCTGGCGCTGGGCGATCTCGGACTGCAGCCGCGTGTCCAGCTCCAGCTGCATGCCGACCACGGCGACCAGGATCAGCACGAAGGCGCCGAGCAGGCCGGCCATCAGGTCGGCGAAGGCGGTCCAGACCGGCGCGGTGGCGTCCGCGCCGGCGTCGCCGTCTTCCAGGGCGGTCGTCACGCCGGGTTTCCTTCCGCCAGCTCGGCCGCGCGCTCGCGCGCCAGGCGCTGCAGGTCTTCCATGATCTGCTTCTGCGACAGCAGGCTGAGGTCGATGACCTCGCGCGCCTGCGCCACGTAGTAGGCCAACTGCTCGTCGCTGCGCGCGATGGAGCGGGCCAGCGTGTCTTCCAGCTGCTGCAGGTGCGTGCCGATGCGTTCGCTGGACTGGCCGAACAGCTGCACCGCGGCGCCGAAGGCCTCGCCCAGGCTGGCGACCTCGGCGGCGCCGGCCGCCACCTGGGCCGAGGCCTCGGCGATGCGGCCGCCCTCGGCCTCGGCCTGCTGGGCGAAGCGGCTGCCGGCGCGCTCCAGCATCCCGGCGGCGCTGTCGACCAGGGCGTCGATGGCGCTGCGCTGCGCGCTGGCGGCGTGCTGCACGCCGTCGAGCAGGGCGCCCAGCGTCTCCAGCACGCGGGCGCGCTCGTCGAGCATGGCGTTGTCGCGCGCCATGCTGGCGGTCAGCTTGTCGCGCAGCTCGGCGATGACTTCGGCCGCGGCGCGCGGGGCCGCGGCGGCGGCCTCCACCAGGCGGGCGACCTCGGCCACGGTGGCGCCGGCCTGCTGCTCGGCGCGGGCGGCCATGGCCTGGGCGGTCTCGGCCAGCGTGGCGCAAATGCGCTGCTGCTGCTCCAGCGCGTGGGCGCTGGCCTGCTGCCACTGCGTGCGCAGCGCGTCGGCCAGCGCGTCCAGGCGGCCGGTCCAGGCGGCCAGGCGCTCGGCGTCGCGGGCGTCGCCGCGTTCCAGCAGCTCGGCATGGGCCTGCTGCACGCCGCGCTGCAGCGCCGCCGTGTGCTCGGCGAAGCCGGCGGCCGAGGCTTCGAGCGCGGCGCGGGCGTCGCCGGCCAGCGACTGGGCGGCCTGCTCGTGGCGGGCCAGCGCCTCGGTCCAGGCGGCTAGGCGCTGCGCGTCGTGCGCGGCGGCGGCGGCCTGCAGCGCGTCGTGGGCCTGGGCCGCGCTGCGCTGCAGTTCGGCGGCCTGCTGGGCGAAGCCGGCGGCGGTGGCGGCCAGCGCCTGCCGGGCGTCGCCGGCGGCGGCCTGGTGCGCGTGTTCCTGGCGCGCCAGGGCCTCGGCCCAGTCGGCCTGGCGCTGGGCGTCGCGGGCGTCCATGCGGGCCTGCAGCTCGGCGTGCGCCTGCTCCACGCCGCGCAGCAGCGCGGCGGCCTGGTCGGCGAACTGCCGGGCGTTGTCGGCCAGCGCCTGGCGGGTGCCGGCGGCTTCGGCCTGGCTGGTGCGGGCGTGCTCGGCCAGCGCGGCCTGCCAGCGGTCGGCCAGGCCGGCAGTGGTGCCGGCCAGCTGGCCGGAGACCTGCTCGACCAGCGCGGCCGAGCGCTGCGCGAAGCCGCTGGCGAAGCCGTCCAGCGTGCCGCGCAACTGCTGGTCGGCGTGGGCCTGGGTGGCGCGCTGCTCGGCCAGGGCGGCGGTCCAGGCCTGCGACACGCCCTCGGCGCTGGCCGCGAAGCGCTGCGCCGCGGCGTCGAGCTGCTGCTGCACGCCCTGGGCCGCGCCGGCGTGCAGCGCGGCGGCCTCGCGCGCCACGCCGGCCATCGTGGCTTCCACCGCGGGCTGGATCGCGGCGCCGGCCAGGCGGGCGCTCTCGGCCAGGCTGTCCTTCAGCGAGCGGTCGACGGCGCCGGCCAGGCTGGTGTAGGCGGCCTCGGTGCGCGCGTGGAATTCCTGCTGGCTCTCGCGCAGCTGGGCGTGCAGCGCGGCGTGCTGGCGTTCCAGGCCCTGCATCAGCTGCTGCAGGCCATCGACCAGGCGCGGCACGGCCTCGGCCTGCTGCTGCAGCAGGCGGTGCGATGCGTCGCGCCGGTGCGCCTCGGAGAACGGGCGCAGCACGCCGGCGGCGAGCAGGTCGAGCTGCTGGCCCGCCAGCAGCCGCTCGCGCCGCGCCAGCGCCATCGCCAGGCCCAATGTGGCCGAGGCGGCCACGCCGGCCAGCGAGGTGCCGAAGGCCACGCCCAGCCCGCTGACCGGCGCGGCCAGCGCGGCGCGCATGCCGGCCAGGTCGGCCGCGCCCTGCAGCGCGGCGCCGGTGCCGCGCAGCGTGACCACCATGCCGAGGAAGGTGCCCAGCATGCCCAGCAGCACCAGGAAGCCGGCCAGGTAGGGCACCAGCGCCGGGCCGGGCAGGGCCACGCGCTGGCCCTCGATGCGCAGGCGCACGGCGGGGCGCAGGGCCGGGGGCAGCGCGTCCAGCCAGGGGCCCAGCGCCGGCGGCGCGGCGGTGGTGCCGGCCAGCGCGCGCGCCAGCGCGTCCGTGGACTGGCGCAGGCGCTGCAGCTCCAGCGCGCCGAGCAGGAAGAACGCGCCGATCAGCACGGTGACGGCCAGCGGCAGCGCCAGGCCGCCGGCGGCGTAGCCGGCGCCGACCCAGGCGATGCAGGCCAGGCCGGCCAGCAGCACGGCGTAGTGGAAGACTCGGTTCATCGGGCTCGTGCGCCTCCTTGGTGGGACCGCAGGGCGGCGAGCAGCCCTTCGATCGGTTGCCATCGCAATTCCAGTTCGGCCAGCAGCACGCCCTGCAGCTCCTGCTGGAACTGCAGGATCCAGCCGTCGCCACCGTCCGGCGCCGTGCCGGCGCGCAGCCGGCCGAAGCGCTTTTCCAGCAGCCGCGGCACGCCGGCCAGCAGCCGGTGCTCCTGCGCGCCGACGACCTGCTCCAGCACCGCGTCGACGCCCGCCAGCCGCGCCAGCGCCGGCGAGCGCGCCGCGAGCGCCAGGCGCAGCCGGCCGCGCAGCGGCTCGATGCCGGCGGCCATGGCGCTCTGGCGCGCCAGGCAGCAGCGCCGGTAGGGCGCGAAGCCGGGCGTGGACTCCCTGGGCTCGCCGGGCAGCTGGATCGGCGGGGCGCGGAACTCCGCGGTCGCGGCGGCGACCTCCTCGGCGATGGCCTGGGCCAGCGCGCCGCGCAGGCGGGCGCTGGCGGCGGCAGCGGCCTCGGCGGCACCGGCCCGGGCCGGCGGGCGCGGCGCGGGCGCGGCCTGCAGCGCGTTGAACAGGGGCGTGGCATCGGTCCACCGGAGCCACTGGCTCAGGCGGTTCGCGAAGTTCTGCGGGGATTCGCACCCCTCCAGTTCGGCCAGCCGGGCCAGCAGGCGGACGAGGGCCGAGTCGGGAGAGCCGGTGCGCCGAGACGCTTGCAGCATGCCGACGGTTAGCGAAAAACCGCGCAGTCTACATGCCCGGCGCGGGGCCGGCCTCCGCGGCCGCGGCGCGGGCCGTGGCCGTGGCCGTGGCCGTGGCCGCGGAGGCGGAGGCGGAGGCGGAGGCGGAGGCGAGGGCGAGGCAGGAGGCAGGAGGCAGGAGGCAGGAGGCAGGAGGCAGGAGGCAGGAGGCAGGAGGCAGGAGAATCGATGCTTTCGTCCGCTCCGCGTTCTCGCCCATGCCTGCTGCGTCGCCATTCCGCCACCCGCCCCTGCAAGCCGCCATCGTCGACCTCGACGGCACCATGGTCGACACGCTCGGCGATTTCTGCGCCGCGCTGGACCGCGTGGCCGACGAGCTGGCGCTGCCGCGCGTGGCCGCGGCCGAGGTCGAGCGCATGGTCGGCAAGGGCTCGGAGCACCTGATCCGCAGCGTGCTGGCCCACGTGGGCGCCGATGCCGGCCGCTTCGAGGCGGCCTGGGCCAGCTACCAGCGCAGCTATGCCGAGGTCAATGGCCGCCATGCCCGGGTCTATCCCGGCGTGGTGCAGGGCCTGGAGCAGCTGCGCGCGCGCGGCCTGGCGCTGGCCTGCCTGACCAACAAGCCCACGGCCTTCGCGCGCGAGCTGCTGCAGGCCAAGGGGCTGGCGGCCTTCTTCGCGCAGGTGTTCGGCGGCGATGCCTTCGCGCGCAAGAAGCCCGACCCGCTGCCGCTGCTGGCCACCTGCCAGGCGCTCGGCAGCGCGCCGGCGCGCACGCTGATGCTGGGCGATTCCAGCAACGACGCGCAGGCCGCGCGCGCGGCCGGCTGCCCGGTGGTGCTGGTCACCTACGGCTACAACCACGGCCGGCCGGTGCGCGAGGTCGATGCCGACGGCTGGGTCGATTCGCTGGCCGAGGCCGCCGCGCTGCTGTAGTCAGCTTCCTACCGGGGGTCGCTGGCCGTTCCCACAGCGGCCCGCCTCGTGCAACTACCGGCCCCGCCGCGCGGCGCCCGTAGCCTTGCGCCATCGCACAAGCATCGCGGGAGCGCGTCATGGACATGGAAGCCGCCGCCTGGGATCGCCCGGGCATCGTGGGGAGCGTGAGCACGGCCACCGCCGGCCGCGCGGACGCCTGACCATGCCGCGCAGCCGGGACGGCGGCGGTGCCTCGCGCGCGCCGCCGAACGCCAAGCAGCAGCAACTGCAGGCCGAGCTGGCGCCGCCGTGCACGATGGCCGCGGGCCTGACCACGAACCAGGGCTTGCGCCTGGCGGACAATCACCATGCGCTGACCGCCGGCGTGCGCGGCCCCGTGCTGCTGGAGGACTTCGTGCTGCGCGAGAAGCTCCTGCACTTCGGCCGCGAGCGCATCCCCGAGCGCGTGGTGCATGCGCGCGGCGCCGGCGCGCACGGCTATTTCCAGGCCTACCGCTCGATGGCCACCTACACCCGCGCGGCCTTCCTGCAGGACCCGGCGCAGCGCACGCCGGTGTTCGTGCGCTTCTCCACGGCGGCCGGCGAGCGCGGCTCGGCCGACACCGTGCGCGACGTGCGCGGCTTCGCCGTCAAGTTCTACACCGCCGAGGGCAACTACGACCTGGTGGGCAGCAGCATGCCGGTGTTCTACGTGCAGGACGCGATGAAGTTCCCGGACCTGGTCCACGCCCTCAAGCCCGAGCCGCACCACGGCATGCCGCAGGCGGCCAGCGCGCACGACACCTTCTGGGACTTCGCCTCGCTGATGCCCGAGACCACCCACATGCTGATGTGGACCATGTCGGACCGCGCGCTGCCGCGCAGCTACCGGATGATGGAAGGCTTCGGCGTGCACACCTTCCGCCTCGTCAACGCGCGCGGCGACGCGGTGTTCGCCAAGTTCCACTGGAAGCCCCGGCTTGGCGTGCACGGCCTGGCCTGGGACGAGGCCCGGCAGATCGCCGGCGTGGACCAGGACTTCCACCGCCGCGACCTGTGGGAGGCCATCGCGCGCGGCGACTTCCCCGAGTGGGAGCTGGGCGTGCAGATCGTCGACGCGGGCCGCGAGGACCAGCTCGGCTTCGACCTGCTGGATGCGACCAAGCTGATCCCCGAGGAGCTGGTGCCGGTGCAGCGCATCGGCCGCCTGGTGCTGGATCGCAACCCCGACAACTTCTTCGCCGAGACCGAGCAGGCCGCCTTCCACCCCGGCCACGTCGTGCCCGGCATCGCGTTCACCGACGACCCGCTGCTGCAGGGGCGGCTGTTCGCGTACACCGACGCGCAGCTCGCGCGCCTGGGCGGGCCGAACTTCCACGAGCTGCCGATCAACCGCGGCGTCTGCCCGTTCCACAACTTCCAGCGCGACGGCGCGCACCGCCGCGCGATCGCGCGCGGCCGCGTGGCCTACGAGCCGAACACGCTGGGCCAGGAGGATGGCAGCGAGTTCCGCGTGGACGGCGGGCCGCCGCAGGGCGACCAGGCGCCGCCGGCCGGCGCCGGCATGCCGCGCCTGCGCGGGCGCGGCCCCGCGTTCGACGACCACTTCTCGCAGGCGGCGCTGTTCTGGCACAGCCAGGGCGCGTTCGAGAAGGAGCACATCGTGGCGGCCTTCCGCTTCGAGCTGTCCCAGGTCGAGCGTCTGGACGTCCGCCAGCGCATGGTGGACAACCTGGCGCACGTGGACGCGATGCTGGCGCGCAAGGTCGCTGCGGGCCTGGGCCTGGTGCCCGACCCCCGGGCCGCGGCCGGGCGGGCCGGTTTTCGCGGGGCGCGCGGCGCGCTGGCCGTCGAGGAGTCCGCCGCGCTGCGCATGGCGGCCGGGCCGGCGCCGGGCACGCAGCCGATCGCCACGCGCCGGGTCGCGGTGCTGGTGGCCGACGGCGTCGACGCGCCGGGCCTGCGGCCCGTGCTGCAGGCCCTGCAGGACGCCGGCGCGCGCTGCCTGGTGCTGGCGCCGCAGCGGGCGCCGGTGGCCACCGAGGCGGGGCGCCCGTTCGCCGTGGACCATGCGCTGGCGAGCATGCCCTCGGTGCTGTTCGACGCGGTGCTGGTGGCCGGCGGCGCGCGCGCGGCCCGGGCGCTGGCCGCCAGCGGCGCGGCCCAGCATTGCGTGCTGCAGGCCTACCGGCACGGCAAGGCGGTCTGCGCGCTGGGCGAGGGCGCCGTCCTGCTGCGGCCGCTCGGCCTCGCAGCGGGCGCCGACGCCGACGCCTTGCGGCCGCACCCCGGCGTGGTGCTCGGCCCCGGCACGGCGGAGACGGCCCGCGCCTTCGTCGAGGCCATCGGCCGCCACCGGCACTGGGACCGCCCGCTGGCCGGATCGGTGCCGGCGTGACACGCGACGCAGGGGCCGTTCCCGGCCTGCGCGCGCAGCGGGCGCCGGGCCGGTTCGCCGGAAGTGCGTTTGCTACACTCGCCGGCCATGTCCATTCACAGCATCAGGTCGATCGCTTGCGCGGGCCGGGGAGCCTGGCCCTGGCGCAAGCCGAGGACGCACCGCACCTGATTGCACGGCGCAGCGCCGTGCGCCCGCGCCCTTCGCGGATGCCGCGCGCAAGGGCTCCGGTCGACCGCAAGGCGCCCCCACCGGCGCCTTCTTCCCCGAAAGCACGCTGTGATCACTGAACTGGAATTCAAGAGCCTGTCCAAGGACGGCTACAACCGCATCCCGCTGATCGTCGAGGCCTTCGCCGATCTGGAAACCCCGCTCTCGCTGTACCTCAAGCTCGCCCACACCCAGGGTGGCGGCAAGCTGAGCTTCCTGCTCGAATCCGTGGTCGGGGGCGAGCGCTTCGGCCGCTACAGCTTCATCGGCCTGCCGGCGCGCACGCTGCTGCGCGCCAGCGGCTTCGGCGACGCCGCCCGCACCGAGGTCGTGACCGACGGCCAGGTGGTCGAGACCGCCACCGGCAACCCGCTGGACTTCATCGAGGCCTACCAGCAGCGCTTCAAGGTCGCGCTGCGGCCCGGGCTGCCGCGCTTTTGCGGCGGGCTGGCCGGCTACTTCGGCTACGACGCGGTGCGCTACATCGAGAAGAAGCTGGAGCGCAGCTGCCCGCCCGACCAGCTCGGTTGCCCCGACATCCTGCTGCTGCAGTGCGAGGAGCTGGCCGTCATCGACAACCTGTCGGGCAAGCTGTACCTGATCGTCTACGCCGACCCGCGCCAGCCCGAGGCCTATGCCAACGCCAAGCGCCGGCTGCGCGAGCTGAAGGACAAGCTGCGCTACTCGGTCAGCGCGCCGCAGGTCCGGCCGACCCAGGCCCACCCGGCCGAGCGCCCGTTTGCCAAGGCCGACTACCTGAAGGCGGTGGCGCACGCCAAGGAGCTGATCGCCGCCGGCGACTTCATGCAGGTGCAGGTCGGCCAGCGCATCAGCAAGCGCTACACCGAGTCGCCGCTGTCGCTGTACCGCGCGCTGCGCTCGCTGAACCCCAGCCCCTACATGTACTACTACGACATGGGCGACCACCACGTGGTCGGGGCCTCGCCCGAGATCCTGGTGCGCCAGGAGGTCACCGAGGCCGGCGAGCAGAAGGTCACGATCCGCCCGCTGGCCGGCACGCGGCCGCGCGGCGCCTCGGTCGAGCAGGACAAGGCGGCCGAGGTCGAGCTCGTCAACGACCCCAAGGAGCGCGCCGAGCACGTGATGCTGATCGACCTGGCGCGCAACGACATCGGCCGCATCGCCAAGATCGGCAGCGTCAAGGTCACCGAGGCCTTCGCCGTCGAGCGCTACAGCCACGTGATGCACATCGTCAGCAACGTCGAGGGCATCCTGAAGGACGGGATGACCAACATGGACGTGCTGCGCGCCACCTTCCCGGCCGGCACGCTGACCGGCGCGCCCAAGGTGCACGCGATGGAGCTGATCGACCGGCTGGAGCCGACCAAGCGCGGCCTGTACGGCGGTGCCTGCGGCTACATCAGCTACGCCGGCGACATGGACGTGGCGATCGCCATCCGCACCGGCGTGATCAAGGACCAGACGCTGCACGTGCAGGCCGCCGCCGGCGTGGTGGCCGACTCGGTGCCCGAGCTGGAGTGGAAGGAAACCGAGGCCAAGGCCCGGGCGCTGCTGCGGGCGAGCGAGCTGGTGGAAGAGGGCCTGGAGTAAGCGGCCCGGCCCGCCGGCTGCGCCGCCGGGCCGCCCGCGCCGCGCCGCGACCGTCCTGACGCGCATCAAGGCGCGGCGCCGGCATCCGCGCTGCAATGCGCGCATGCGGTATCGAACCCTGTTCATCGGCGGCGGCGCGGGCGCGCTGCTGGCCGCGGCCGGTTGGCGCCGCGTGACCGGCTCGATGGCCGGCTACGCGGCCCGGGCGCAGCGCTTGCGCGCGCCGATCGCGGCGCCGCATCTGCACGAGGCCATCCGCCTGGCGACGCTGGCGGCCAACAGCCACAACACCCAGCCCTGGCGCTTCAGGCTGCGACCGGGTGCCGTCGAGATCCTGCCGGATCCCACGCGCCGCACGCCGGCCGTCGATCCGGACGACCACCACCTGCACGTGAGCCTGGGCTGCGCGGCGCAGAACTTCGCCATCGCCGCCGCGGCCACCGGGCACCCGGGCGAACTGGTGCCGATGCCGGGCGGCCTGCGCTACGAATACGCACCGGGCCCGGCGCGCCGGCATCCGCTGCTGCCGGCCATCGCGCAGCGCCAGAGCACGCGCACGGTCTACGACGGCCGGCCGCTGCCCGCGGCCGAGTTGGCGCTGCTGGAGCGCGCGGCGGCCTGGCCGGGCGTGCGCTGCGTGCTGCTGGCCGACCGGCCGCGCATCGGCCGCATCCGCGATCTGGTGGTGGCCGGCAACGCCGCGCAGATGGCCGACGCCGCCTTCCTGCGCGAACTGCGGGCCTGGCTGCGCTTCAACCCGCGCCACGCGCTGGCGTCGGGCGACGGCCTGTTCGCGGCCACCGCAGGCCGCCCGGTGCTGCCGGACGCGCTGGGCCGGCTGGCCTTCGAGCATTTCTTCGGCGCCGCGGCGGAGAACGCGCGCTACGCCCGCCAGGTCGATTCGTCCGCCGGCATCGCCGTGTTCCTGGCCGAGCGCGCCGACCCGCCGCACTGGTGGCAGCTCGGCCGCGCCTGCCAGCAGTTCGCGTTGCAGGCCACGGCGCTCGGCCTGCGGCTGGCCTTCGTGAACCAGCCGGTGGAAGTGCCCGGCCTGCGCCCCGCGCTGGCCGCCGTGGCGGGCGAGCCCGCCCTGCGGCCGGACCTGGTGCTGCGCTTCGGCCGCGGGCCGGCGCTGCCGATGTCGCTGCGGCGGGAGGTGGCGGCGGTGTTGGACGACGGCACCGGCCCGCCCGGGTGACGGCGGCAACGGGTCAGCCGGCGCGGCCGGAAACCCGGGGGGCGGCCATGGCGCTCCTTCCGGACGCATGGGCGCCGTTGACCGGCGCGACCTTCAGCGGCACGGCTCCCACGCCCAGCGCCTTGTCGACGACGACGCTGGAGCCTGCCAGCGCCAGGTCGTCCTTCAGCCTGGCGAAGTCGCCGCACCACAGGTGCTCGGCATCCGCATCGCGCGCGGTGTCGCGCTCCTGGGCCAGGGCGACGGTGCGCACCTGCAGGCGCTCGGCGTCGGGCGCGCCCGAGAATTCGACGCCGTAGCCGTCCAGGCTCGGCTTCTGGATCACGACACGCCCCGATTCCACCCAGGCCGTCTCCATGCCCTCATGGACGGCATAGCCCAGCTTGGCCAGGCCCTGGAGCACGGCCGCGCGTCGTGCGCGGGCGGCGGCGGCCTTCACGGCGGTGGCGATGGCGGCCCGGCCGGCGTCGATCGCCTGCTGAATGGCCGAGCCATCGCGCCCGGTGATCGCGGCCTGCAGTTGCGATGCAACCTGGGCCGCCGCCTCGTCGCCCAGGGCCGAGAGTTCGGCGAGGACCGCTGCGGCCTCGCCGGCTAGCGTTTCCAGTCTCCGGGCGTCGCGCACCGCCGCCGTGAGTTCGACGCCCAGGCTGTCCAGCTGCATGCTCGTCCGGCTGTCCGGGGGCGCCTGCAGGCATCGATCCAGGCGCTGCTCGAACGCGTCGATGGCCATGGCGTTGTCGCCAAGAAGCCGCAGCAGTTCCAGTTGCCGGCCGATCGATGCGATCCGCGGGTCGTCGTCGGCTGTCGGCTTCCGGGCTTCCTGTGCCGCCTTCCATTGGGCGAACGACGGGTCCACGCCGTCGGTCGCGAGACGCTCGGCCAGATCCCGGTGCGCTTGCGAAAGGGTGGGCGTCTTCTCGTCGTCTGGCGCCAGCATGCGGAAACCGGCCGCCAGCGCGGCTTCGGCGGCCTTCGCTTCCGCCTTGCCGCGTGCGGCACGTTCCAGGATCTGCATGACATGGGGATCTACCGCCACCCCTTTGTCCTGCAGGGCCTGCAGCAGCGTGCGGGCATTCTGGCCGGCGCGCCGTTTGGCCAGGCGCTCGCTGGCACGCCGGGCCGACGCACGCTCGCGCCGCTGTTCCAGGTCCGACGCCAGGAACGCGATCTCGTGGCCCGCCTGCTGGTTGAAGTGGCTGAACTCGTCGGCGTCGAGCATCGCACGCAGTTGCCGATGGCGCGCCAGCGTGCCGGCCAGTTCGGCCTCATCCAGTTCGCCGGCTGCCTGCGCGCCCGTGCGCCAGCGGTGCAGGGCCTTTTCCAATTGGCCTGCAATCGCGATGGATTGGGCCCGGCGCTCTTCGCGGGTGACGATCCGTACCACCTTGGGCCCGCTCATTGCGATGCCCCCAGTGCCATGGCCTTGTCGATCGCTTCCTGCAGGCGGCGGCGCTCGGCAGCGCCGTCGTGGTACCAGCCTTGCGACGACACCCGATGGATCACCGGCACGGCGCGGCGCAGCACCGCCGGCCGCCACACCTCGCGCGCACGGGCCTGCCGCAGCAGATCATGGCGCGGCGAATCGCATTCGATGCCAATGGCGAACAGGCCGGTCGACGGGTGTTCGATCGCGAAATCCAGGCCGAAGGCATCGTCCGCCGTCGCCGCAGCCACCGTGCGCCCCAGTGCCTTCAGATACTCGCCCACGGCCAGGCTGAACCCGTCTTCGGCGTGCCGGCCGGCCTGGGCCGATTCGGGCCGGGGAGCCGCCCAGTGCGACAGCAGCGCTCGGGCACTCGCGAAGTCGCCGCAGGAGATGCTGCGTGCGTACGCCATGTAGCCCTGCAGGAAATCCCTCGGCGTCGCCAGCTTGCGGCGCGTGGCCAGGGCATCCGAGATGTCGTTGATGGGCATCGACGTCACCATGTAGATCTTGCGGCGTGAGCGGGTCACGGCCACGTTGAGCCGGCGTTCGCCGCCCTTTTGTCCGAGGACGCCGAAGAAGCGGCGGAAGGTGCCTTGCTGGTTGCGCCCGAATGTCGAGGAGAACACGATCACGTCGCGCTCGTCGCCCTGGACGTTCTCCACGTTCTTGACGAACACCGCCATGTCTTCGCCATCCTCGTTGCGCTGGCTCTCCAGGCGGTAGGCTGCCCTGAAATCGGCGTCGATTTCGGCGCGCGCTTCCAGCGCCTCCTCGATCAGGTCCGCCTGCCTGCGGTTGAAGGTCACGATCCCCACCGACGGCCGGTCCGCGTAGGGCTGCTTCCAGAGCTCCGCCAGGATGTCGACCACCCGCTCGGCTTCCGCCGGGTTCGTCTGATCCTGGTAGACACCGTCGACCCTGACCATCTCGATGGGCCGGACCGAGGCGATGGTCTTGTCGGAGTGGCGCACCGGAACGCTCAGGTCGTTGCCATAGAAGGCCGCGTTCGAGTAGTTGATCAGTTCGCGGTACGCGGAGCGGTAATGGATCTGCAGCCGCGAGTTGGGCAGGCTGGTCCGCGCCAGTTGGAGCAGGTCCGGGCAGTCCTTGATCTCGCGCCGGTTCCAGGTCTCGTCGAAAGTCTCGCGTTCTTCCTCCGTGGCATCCTCGTCGGGCCCTTCGCCGTCAAAAGCCTGCGCCTCGTCGCTTTCCACCTTGCTGGCGAAGAACGCCGTCGGCGGCATCTGTTTCTCGTCGCCGCTGACCACCGTCACGCGGGCCCGGTAGAGCGACGGCAGCGCGTATTCGACCGGCATCTGGGAGGCCTCGTCATAGATGATCGTGTCGAAGAGCGCCGCCTTCAGCGGCAGCACCCGGCTCGCCACGTCCGGGTTCATCAGCCAGACCGGCCTGAGGGCCATCAGCCCTAGGCCGGCGCCCGACTCGATGAACTCGCGCAGGCGCCGGGCGCGCTGGCCGGTCAGGCGCGTGATGTCCTCCCATTCCTTGAGCGGACGGATCGCCGCCAGGTCATAGTCCTCCCGCAGCAACTGGCGGTTGAGTGTGCGCATCTGCTCGTCCAATGCGGCCAGGTGGGAGACCTTGGCCTCCAGTTCCTCGCGCTCGATCACCAGTTCCGGCGTGGCCTGCTCGATCGCGCGTTTCCATCCCAGCCGGGCCTCCCGATTGACCAGGCGCCGGACCTCGCCCTCGAGTTCCGGGGCGGGCAGGGCTGCCAGTTGGGCTTCCTTGGTGCGAAGAATGCCCAGGATCGCGAGCGCTTCCTCGCTCAGGCGTGCAGCCCGCCCGCGGAAATGCTGGTACGCCGCCAAGGTCGGCAGGGCCGCCTGGATCGGCCGCACCAGGCCCGCTGCGGTCTCGTTGCGGGCGATGGCCTGCGCGCAGGCGGCGAGCCAATCGGGTTGCATCCAGCTGTCCAGCCGCTGCAAGGCCGCTTGGCTCGACGCACGCATCTCGCAGCGGGCAAAGGCGCTGTCGTATTCGGCATAGAGCCGCAGGAACGCCTCGCGCGAACCGAGCAGGGCGGTCTTGTCCAGCGCGTCCGGCCAGGGGGCCGCGGCCAGGTGCGACGCCAGAAGGGCGATGCGCTGCAGCGCGTGCAGTGTTCCAGCCACCGTCGGCGCCAAATCGAGAACGGCGTCCTGACCGACTTCCGGTAACTGCAGCTGGACATGCAGGTTTTGCAGCGAGGTGCGCAGCGGGCGCAACTGCAATTCCAGCTGCGTCGCAGCCAGCAGCGCGTCGATGCGGGCGGGGGAGGCGATGTCGCCTGCGACCACCAGAAAGGCCTGCAGGCGGCGCTTGCGCAGGTAGCGCATCGGGTTGAGTCGCGCCAGGATGCTGGCCGTCGGCATGGCCTCGGCGGCCCGATTCCGCAGCTGCTCCAGCGCGTCCGTGGGCATGCGGCACAAGACCGGCGACAGCCGCAGGTCGTGGTGCTCGATCGAGCAGGCCGCGAGCGTGTCACGCACGCGGCCCAGCGCGTCCATGATCTCCTGGGCAGGTGGCGGCGCCGGGGGGGCGCGAAAGAGCCTGAGCCAACGGGCCAGTCTTGCACGGTCGTCGTCCGCCAGGTCCAGGAATTGACGCCCATGCGTGGCGAGCCACTGGCGGTGCGGCGCGGGGTCATCGACTTCAAATCCTGCCTGCCGGGCGACCAGTTCATCTGAGCGAGTCGCTTCGGCCTGCGCAAACGCCTGGAACGCATCGCCGAAGTCGGCCAGGGTGGCTGGATCGGCGGCGAAGGGCTGCAACTGGGCCAGGGCGCTGCCTTCGATCCGGGCCGGCAGCCAATGCCTGACGATGGGTGCGATTTCTTCTTCCAGCGTCGCCAGCTCACCGCTGTTCAGGCGCTCCAGCCTGGACCGAAGCGCCGGCACATCGAGCGGCGGCTTCGGCGATTCCAGCCGGATCAGTTCGCCCAGCAGCGTGCGGTAGCTCACCCCGATCCGTTCGTCGATGTGGTGCAAGGCCAGGTGATGGCGGTCCAGGGCGCCTTCGAGCGCTTCGATGCGTGCGCCCGTCTCCTGGCGGCTGCGGCGGATGGGGGCGGCAGGATCGGTCTTGCGCCGCAGCAAGGCTTCCACCTGCTCGCGCACGGCCTTGATGACCGGGTTGCGGTCCTTGTTCACGTCGTTGATCATGACGACCCGGTTGCCCAGGCCTTCCGCGACGAGGCGCTTGTGCACCACCTCCAGGGCCGCGTGCTTCTGGCAGACGATCAGCAGGCTCTGGCGGCGGCCGATGGCGTCGCCCACCATGTTCACGATGGTCTGGCTCTTGCCGGTGCCGGGCGGGCCTTCGACGACCAGGCCAGGGGCGGCCCGGGCGCGCAGCACCGCCTCCTCTTGCGATGGGTCGCTGTGCACCGTGAAGAAGCGGTCCGCCTCGCGCGGGGTTGGCAGTGCCGCATTCGACGGTGGCGTCTCGGTGTTCAGGCGCAGGGCCGTCTCCAGGCCGGTGCCGGCGGACGGTATCGACTTCAGCTGGCGGATGTCCTCGCCGATCGCCTGGCCGATGAAGGTGACGTGGAACAGGACGGCCGCGCATTCCAGTTCCATGCTGCGGACCGGCACCTGGACCTTCGGGTTTGGCAGCGCCATGAGCGACCGGTTGCGCGGCGTCGCGAGGTTTCCCAGTGCATCGATGACATCTGCCGCGCGCAGGGCAGACCGGCCCAGCAACTCGTCGACGGCCTTGCGCCAGCGAACGATCGATTCCGGCCCGACGAGTCCCTCCAGGGCAGGATTGAGGCGCACCTCCTCGCGTTCGCTGTCAAACGCGATGTTGACGCGGCCACGCGAGCCCAGCTCGTGGTGCACGCGGGCCGGCCACAGCAGAACCGGTGCGATGCGCGTCGTGGCGCCGGCCTTGGCATCGCGCGTCAGCAGGAACGGGAAACCCAGGTAGAGCCCATCGATGCCCGTGTCGCGCTTGTGCAGTTGCGTGTGGCGCTCCAGGCTTTGCAGGCGTGCCCTGACCGAACTCTCGGGCGCGTCGAAGGCGGCCGGGTCCAGCGCGATCGCGCGGTCGTTGCGCTGCAGAAGGTGATCCAGCAGCGCGGCCGGGTCCATGCGCGGCGTGCGCAGTTCGGCCAGGTCGACCCGCGTGGTGGTCTTGCCGATCGTCATGCGGACGAGCGGGCCGCGCATGACGGTGCTGACGATCTTTTTCTCGAAGAAGTCCAGGATCTGGGTGACGTACGCCTGCTTCTGCAGCGCCTGCCATTGCGCCTGGGGGATGGACAGCAGCACCAGCGCCCGTGCGATCGGTATCCGCCTTTCCAGGCGGAAGTCGTCCGCCCAGCCATTGACGGCCGGGTTGGCGCAGCGTGCGAACCCTTCGGTGCGCTCGGCCACGGCCTGCATGATCTCGTTGCGCGGCCAGCGCACGAGTTCCTGCGCTGCGCGCTCCGAGAACTGGTGGACGCCGTTGGCCAGCGCCAGCAGCCTGGCTTCTTCCACCAGGGCATCGCAGGAGCGGAACTGGCCGATCGACGCACTCAGCAGGACGATCAGGTCTTCCTCGCCCAGGGTGCGGCGCTCCATCAGGCCCAGCAGGCCATGGTGCTCGGTGTCGGGCAGCAGGCGGCGGCGCGCCTCCCATTCGGCGGCCAGCTTGGCGCGGGAGGTGCTCAAGAGGTGGATGCGCGCGCTGTCCTCGTCCAGCTCGATCGCCAGGTGGCGGGCCCGGGTTCTCACCGCATGCGCCCGGGCCTTGAGCTGGCTCAGCCAGCTTTCCGTGCCGAGTTCATCCAGCAGGTCGGGCAGTTCCCCGGTGATGAGCGCGTAGGCTTCGAGCGGATGGGCCAGCAGCCAGCGCGGCGTGACGATGTCGCCGCGGTGGATCGGCGGTATCTCCGGATTGAGGATCTTCAGCGCCGCCAGAAGCCGGAAGTCTTCTTCCAGGGTCTCGTGGCGCGCCACGCGCCTGAGGCCGGCGAGAACCGAGGCGTCGGCACCTGCGTCCTGTGCCCAGCTGACCACCACGCTGCGCAACAGTTGCTCGCGCGCTTCTTCCCAGTTGCCGGCCTCGGCTGCCGCCAGGGCGTAGGCGCGGGGCGCGTGGTAGCGCGCTCCACCCAGCGCGATGGCCGGGCCGGCGTGGTGGCGTTCGGCCTCCTGCGTCGGTGCGGGCAGGTCGATGGGCTTGCCGTCGAGCCAGGCCTGGACCTGTGGCCAACCCCAGCGCTTGAGCCTGTCGCGGGTCAGCAATCCGCGCAGCAGCATCGTGGTGGCGGGGTCCAGATCATCTGGAATGGGCGCGCCATTGGCCAGGACATGGATGAGGAAGGCCTGGTGATGGATGCCTTCGAAACAACGGCCCTGCGTGACCTGTTCCAGCAGGACCATGCCCAGGCTCCACCAGTCCGAGGCCGCGGCCACGCCGCCCGCCACGGCCTCGGGCGCCGTGTAGCGGGTGATCTCCAGAGGGGAGACGATGTCGAGGTCGAATTCGGACAGGCGTGCCGAGCCATAGCCGCCGATCACCAGATCCAGCGGATCCCGGTGCCGGACCAGCAGCGTGCCCGGCCGCAGATCCCGGTGCCGCAGGCCGACCTCGGCCAGGGCGTCCAGGGCTCGGCCGAGTTCATAGACGATCTGCCGGATCGCCGACGGCCCGGTGGCCACGATGCCCAGGTCGGCCAGCGTGCCGCCTGTCAGCGCCTCGGCGACCTCGTAGGCACGCTCGTTCCAGCGCCCCGTGGCGAAGATGTCCAGAACGTGGGCCTTGGAAACCCGCTTGAGTGCGTCGTAGACCGAAGGGTCCGGCTCGGCGCCCTGGTGGTACAGCGTCAGCACGCCGCGGCGTTCGCCGTCGGCCTCCTCGACCAGGTAGCGGTCCCGCAAGCCGACGGTGCTGCTCATCTGCCGCAGTACGCGCCAACCCTCGATGATGGTTTCCTGGCCGGACGGCGCTGCGGCAGCGTCAGGTGCCGTGGTGGCCGGCGCGTCGTCTGCCCATGACGCCGGCGTGCCTGTGGTGGTGTCCGATTGCGGCGCCGGGCCATCGATGGCGGCCGCATCCGCGCCGCACTGCGCGCAGATCAGGTCGCCTGCATCCATGGCGTGACCGTTGGTGCAGGTCAGCGGCGGCTCGTCCGGTGCCGGCGGCTGGACCGGAACGACGACGGCCGGCCGCCATCCGGCGGGCCGGATCGGCACCTCGGCCAGGCTCCAGTCGCAGCGCCGGCCGTCGACCGAGCCTTCGCAGAACATCTCGAACAGCGGACGCTCCGTCGCGCAGTTGGGGCAGAAACGGATCATCGTGGCGTCTTGCATACCGCAACGGGCGCTTCGGAGGTGATTGAGAAATGGCCTTGTGCCCGCAGCAGATCCTGCAGGCGCTGCATGTCCCCGCGGCGCGGGATGCCTGCCAGCCAGACCACGCCCTCGTCGTCGAGCATGACATCGAGTTGGCGGTCTGCCGGGCCGGCCGGTTGTTCGTCATAGCCCGCGAAGCGTTCGCGGCCGCGCTCGGTGAGCAGGTGCAGGCGCTGGTTGTCGCTGCCGCGCAGCCGCTTGGTTTGGGGTCGATGGAATTCGAAAGGGTCGGAAATCAACGCGTCGATCAGGCCCGGCCAGGCCGCCAGGAAGCCCTGCAGCTTCTCGTAGGGATGGCCGCTGTAGGCCAGGATGTCAACGCTGCTCAGCTGGCGGATGCGGCCCAGCAGCGTCGCCAGTGCCTGGGGCTGATCAAACGGTTCACCGCCGGAAACCGTCACGCCGTCGCATTGGGCAAGCCAGGGCGCGATGCTCGCCACCAGGTCAGCCACGTCCACCGGCTGCTCCGCGACGCGCCAGGTGTCGGCGGAAATGCAGCCAGGACAGCGGATGGAGCATCCCTGCAGCCAGATCCCCAGGCGGCGGCCGGGCCCGAGCGTGGTCACGGGAAAGTGCACCCGAGACAGGCCGAGCTTCATGAACGGTCGGCGGGCGGGACGGGGGTCAGGGCCAGGCCCTCGGCATCGAGCGTCTCCACGATGAAGGCCTGCCCAGGCCGGGCGTCGACATCGAACAGCATGCGTGCCAACGGGTTGAGCAGGTAGGCCTCCACCTGGTTGCGGATTCCGCGCCCGCCGTTGGACAGGTCTTGCAGGCACAGCCCGCGCAGTGCGTCGCGTGCGCCGTCCGACAACTGCACCTGCAGTGCCTGGACTTGAAGGTCCGCGAGCGTCGTACCGACCATCTGCTCGAAGATCTGCCCGGCGATGTCCTCCCGGATGAAATCGAAGACGATGATGTTCTCGCCGATCCGGTTCAGGATTTCCGGACGGTTGAGCACCAATTTGAAATGGCGATCGATCTCGCCGTGGACCTTCTCGCTCACCTGCGCATAAGGCTCGGCGGCCGACACGTTGAGCACGCGCACGCCGGCCTCGTTCATGCGGTAGATGCCCAGGTTGGAGGTGAACACGATCAAGGCTTCAGAGAAGTAGACCCTGTCGCCGCGCCCGCTGGTGAGCACGCCGTCGTCCAGGATCTGCAGGAACTTGTCCAGCACGCGCGGGTGGGCCTTCTCGATCTCGTCGAAAAGCACCACGCTGAAAGGCTTTTCACGAATGGCATTGGTCAATTCGCCGCCCGCGTCGTAGCCGACGTAGCCGGGCGGCGCCCCGATGAGGCGCTGATCGGCATGTTCGGCGCTGAACTCGGACATGTCGAAACGGATGTAGGCGCTCTCGTCACCAAACAGCAGGCTGGTGATCGTCTTGGCCAGTTCCGTCTTGCCCACGCCGGTCGGCCCAGCCAGGAAGGCCACCCCGCGTGGCCGGTTGCCGCGGCGGCTGCCGCCCACGCCGGTCATGGCGCGCTTGACGATGTCCAGCATGTGCACCACGGCCGCATCCTGGCCCTTGACGCGTTGCCGGATGAAAGCTTCTGCATCGCGGATCTTGTCGCGGTCGATCTTGAGCCACGGGTCTTCGGTCACGCCGACCTTGTAGCGCCGCACCGCGTCGGCGACGTGCTCCAGCGGGACACCCTCCACCCGCGCCA
Source organism: Pseudorhodoferax sp. (assembly GCF_047601025.1). Lineage (NCBI taxonomy): Bacteria > Pseudomonadati > Pseudomonadota > Betaproteobacteria > Burkholderiales > Comamonadaceae > Pseudorhodoferax > Pseudorhodoferax sp. The sequence continues at coordinate 1,262,313 of NZ_JASGJZ010000001.1, read as the reverse complement.
GCACGGCGATGGCGTTCAAGTCGAGCAGCAGCATGCCCTCGGTGCCGTCGACGAAGGCGTTCTGTGCCTTGAGCTGCGCCTCGGCAGACGCCTGCGCGAAGCCGGCCAGCGGCCGCAGCAGCGCTGGCACCAGCGCGCGGCGGGCCAGGTGGTCCGGCCGGGACACGGGAATGTGGCGGATGCGGGGATTGCCGACCAGAAACCAGTCCGGCAGATCGCCTTCGCGCTCGACCACCCAGATGATCGCGTTGAAGAAGGGGCGCCGGTCATGGCCTGCCGGGCGACTGCGCGCCTGATGGGAGAGCATCAGCGCGCGCGTGAACAGCTGGTTCTCCGGTGGCGTCAGGTCCGTGTTGCGTGCCAGCAGCCGGGACGCGAAGTCGACGACCAGTGCGCAAGGTTCGCCCTGGTGGTGCACCAGGCGCTCCAGCGTCGCCCCCAGGACGTCGGGCCCGGCCGCCGCCAGGCCGTTGGCGACCGAAAGTCCGAACTGGGCCAGGATGGCGTCTCCCGCCGCGGTGCTTTCGCCGGCGGCGGTGATCGTGGAGAACCCCATCAGCGGCTGGTAGAGGAACGTCTGGGCGTAGCCCGCTCGGCGCAGCGTGTCGCCCAGCGTCTGATGCAGCGTCTGGGATGTGACCGTGCCGGGAGCGACCTCCACCGCCTGGAGGTCGCGCACGTTGCCCGACAGCACGAACTGGCTTTTCAATGGCAGGAAACGAACGAGATCGCGCAGCCAGCGCGGCGGCTCGTGCGATGGCAGAGTCATGTAGGTGTTCCTGGGTGTAACAATTCGTGTATTCAAGGAAGGGGGCACAGCATCCTGGAGCCACCTGCCGGGCGCTGTGGCGCCCGGTCCGCAGTCTCCATTCTCGTGAACGACGAGGGCCGGGCATCGAGCCCGGCATGTAGAATCCTGCGCTCTTCACATGCTTTCCACCTCCCCGATCAACGCAATCCTGTGGTGGCGCTTCCAGTAGGAAGCGGCATGTCGCTGCGGTGCAGACCGCAACCTTGTCGCCGTCCCGGTGGCAAGGTCAGAAACTTTCCGGTACGGCGGCTCCAACCCTTGGAGGATGTCCGATGCCCTTGAGCAGATTCCCTTTGGCAAGTTGTTCACCCGTCCCTCGTGGGAGAGACGGGTGGCCTGCGGACGTCCCGAACCGGGGCGCTCTTGCGATGGTCGGCTATAACGGCGTGTTTTCGAGGATTGGAAACACCTTTGGAATCAAGGAGTCGGGTCAATGAAACTCCTCATGGTCGACAACTACGACAGCTTCACCTTCAACCTGGTGCAGTACTTCGGTGAGCTCGGGGCCGAGGTCGAGGTGTTCCGCAACGACGAGATCGACGTGGCCGGCGTGGCGGCGCGCGCGCCCGACCTGCTGGTGATCTCGCCCGGCCCGTGCTCGCCGGCCGAGGCCGGCATCTCGGTCGAGGCGATCCGGCACTTCGCCGGCAAGCTGCCGATCCTGGGCGTGTGCCTGGGCCACCAGAGCATCGGCGCGGCCTTCGGCGGCCGGATCGTTCGCGCACGGCAGCTGATGCATGGCAAGACCAGCGAGATCACGACCACGCGCGAAGGCGTGTTCGCCGGCCTGCCGGAGCGCTTCACCGTCAACCGCTACCACTCGCTGGCGATCCAGCGCGAGGACTGCCCGCCGGCGCTGGCCGTCACCGCATGGACCGACGACGGCGAGATCATGGGCGTGCGGCACAAGGAGCTGCCGGTGCAGGGCGTGCAGTTCCACCCAGAGTCCATCCTGACCGAGCATGGCCACGCCATGCTGCGCAACTTCCTGGAGCAGAAGTGACCGTGGCGGCTGCGCCGGTCGTCGATCTGCGGAGCGACACGGTCACGCGGCCGACCCGCGCCATGCGCGAGGCCATGTTCGCCGCGCCGCTGGGCGACGATGTGTTCGGCGACGACCCCACGGTGCAGGCGCTGCAGCAGCGCATCTCCGGCCTGCTGGGCTTCGAGGCCGCGCTGTTCGTGCCCAGCGGCACGCAGAGCAACCTGTGCGCCATCCTGGCGCACTGCCAGCGCGGCGACGAGTACATCGTCGGCCAGATGCAGCACTGCTACCGCTGGGAGGCGGGCGGCGCCGCGGTGCTCGGCAGCGTGCAGCCGCAGCCGATCGCGCACGCCGGGAACGGCACGCTGCCCCTGGAGCAGATCGAGGCCGCGATCAAGCCCGACGACGCGCATTTCGCGCGCACGCGGCTGCTGGCGCTGGAGAACACGCTGGGCGGCCAGCTGCTGCCGTTCGACTACGTGCAGGCCGCGACCCGGCTGGCGGCCGGGCACGGACTGGCGCGGCACCTGGACGGGGCGCGGCTGTTCAACGCCGCGGTGGCGCAGGCGGCGGGCGGCGATCCGTATGCCGAGGCGCGGCGCATCGCGCAGTGCTTCGACAGCGTTTCCGTCTGCTTCAGCAAGGGCCTGGGCGCGCCGGTGGGCTCGGCGCTGTGCGGCTCGCGCGGGTTCATCGGCCGGGCGCACCGCATCCGCAAGATGGCCGGCGGCGGCATGCGCCAGGCCGGCCTGCTGGCCGCGGCGGCGCTGCATGCGCTGGACCACCACGTCGAGCGGCTGGCCGACGACCATGCGCTGGCGCGGCGGCTGGCCGAGGGGCTGTCCGGCATCGCGGGCCTCGACGTGCAGGCGCCGCACAGCAACATCGTGTTCGCGACGCCGGACGAAGCGCTGCGCGGCCGCGCGGCCGGCCTGCTGCCGTGGCTGGCGGAGCGCGGCGTCCTGGCCACCGGCGTGTACCAGCTGCGCTTCGTGACGCACCTGGATGTGGACGCCGCCGGCGTCGACCGCGCCGCGGCGGCCGTGCGCGACTACTTCGCGGTGCATTGAGGTCGGTGCCGTGCCCGAGCTGCATCAGCTGCTGCTGTTCGTCGCCGCCGGCTGGCTGCTGAACCTCACGCCGGGGCCCGACGTGCTGTGCATCGTGCGCCATGCGCTGCGCGGCGGCGCGCGCGCCGGCATCGTCGCCGGGCTGGGCGTCACGGCCGGCTGCTGCGTGCACGTCGCGGCGGCGGCCGTCGGCGTGGGCGCGCTGCTGGCGGCGTCGGCCGCGGCGTTTTCCGCGCTCAAGTGGCTGGGCGCGGCCTATCTGCTCTACGTCGGCGTGAAGCTGTTGCGCGCGCGTCCCGGCGCCCGCCCGCTGGCGCAGGCCGCCGGCCCGGCCGCGGGCCGGGCCCTGGTGGCGCTGCGGCGCGTGTTCCTGGACGGCTTCTGCACCAACGTGCTGAACCCCAAGGTCGCGCTGTTCTTCCTGGCCTTCGTGCCGCAGTTCATCGCGCCGGGCGCGCCGGACGCCGCACGGGCGTTCGTGCTGCTGGGCGCGCTGTTCAACCTGAACGCGATGCCCGTCCACGTCGGCTGGGCGCTGGCCGCGGCCTGGCTGGCGCGCCGCTCCGGCGGCGTGCAGCGCGGCATGCACTGGCTGGACCGCGCGGCCGGCGTCCTGTTCGTCGGCTTCGGGCTGCGGCTGGCGCTGGCCGATGCCCCTGCCGTCCGATGACCCTTTTCCCTTACGAGACCCGTCCCATGTCCATCACGCCCCAGGAAGCGCTGCAGCGCACCATCGAACACCGAGAGATCTTCCACGACGAGATGCTGCACATCATGCGGCTGATCATGCGCGGCGAGTGCTCGCCGGTGCTGATGGCCGCGCTGGTCACCGGCCTGCGCGTGAAGAAGGAGACCATCGGCGAGATCACGGCCGCGGCCCAGGTCATGCGCGAGTTCGCGACCAAGGTGCACGTGGCCGACACGCGCCACCTGGTCGACATCGTCGGCACCGGCGGCGACGGCGCGCACACCTTCAACATCTCGACCTGCTCGATGTTCGTCGCGGCGGCGGCGGGCGCCAAGATCAGCAAGCACGGCGGGCGCAGCGTGTCCAGCAAGTCCGGCAGCGCCGACGTGCTGGAGGCGCTGGGGGTCAACATCCATTGCACGCCCGGGCAGATCGCGCGCTGTATCGGCGAGGTCGGCATCGGCTTCATGTTCGCGCCCAACCACCACCCGGCGATGAAGAACGTGGCCCCGGTGCGCAAGGAGCTGGGCATCAAGACCATCTTCAACATCCTGGGGCCGCTGACGAACCCGGCCTCGGCGCCGAACATCCTGATGGGCGTGTTCCATCCGGACCTGGTCGGCATCCAGGTGCGGGCGCTGCAGCGCCTGGGGGCCGAGCATGCGATCGTGGTCTACGGCAAGGACGGCATGGACGAGGTCAGCCTGGGCGCGGCGACGCTGGTCGGCGAGCTGAAGGACGGCGAGGTGCGCGAGTACGAGATCCATCCGGAGGACTTCGGCCTGGCGATGGTCAGCAACCGGGCGCTGCGCGTGCAGACGCCGCAGCAGTCCGAGGCCATCGTGCGCGGCGTGCTCGACGGCGAGCACGGGCCGGCGCACGACATCGTGGTGCTGAACGCCGGCGCGGCGCTGTATGCCGCCGACGTTTGCGCCAGCATCCCCGAGGGCATCGCCGCCGCGCGCCGGGCCATCGCCTCGGGCGCGGCCAAGGCCAAGCTGGCGCAGTTCGCCGCGCTGACCCAATCCCTGGCCGCGTGAGGTGGACATGGCCGAAGACATCCTGCAGAAGATCGCCGCCGTCAAGCACGAGGAAGTGGCCGCGGCCAAGGGGCGCCGGCCGCTGGCCGAGGTGCGCGCGGATGCCGAATCGCGCGTGCTGACGCGCGACTTCGTGGGCGCGCTGCGCGCCCGGATCGCGGCCGGCCGGCCGGCTGTGATCGCCGAGGTCAAGAAGGCCAGCCCGTCCAAGGGCGTGCTGCGCGCGGACTTCATCCCGGCCGACATCGCCCAGAGCTACGCCGAGCATGGCGCGGCCTGCCTGTCGGTGCTGACGGACCGCCAGTTCTTCCAGGGCAGCGTGGACTACCTGAAGCAGGCGCGCGCGTCCTGCGGCCTGCCGGTGCTGCGCAAGGACTTCATGGTCGACGCCTACCAGATCTACGAGGCGCGCGCGATGGGCGCGGACTGCGTGCTGCTGATCGCGGCCATCCTGGACGATGCGCAGATGGCCGAGTTCGAGGCCATCGCCCACCACCTGGGCATGGCGGTGCTGGTCGAGGTGCACGACGCCGCCGAGATGGCGCGCGCGCTGCGGCTGAAGACACCGCTGGTCGGCGTCAACAACCGCAACCTGCGCACCTTCGAGGTCTCGCTGCAGACCACGCTGGACCTGCAGGCCGCCGTGCCAGCCGACCGGCTGCTGGTCACCGAGAGCGGCATCCTGCAGCCGGCCGACGTGCAGCGCATGCGCGCGGCGGGCATCCATGCCTTCCTGGTCGGCGAGGCCTTCATGCGCGCGCCCGATCCCGGCGCGGCGCTGTCGGCGCTGTTCGCCGCATGACGCCGCTCGGCCCCGTGGCGCCGGGCTGGCAGGCCACGGTGCTGGCCTTCGCCGACAGCCCGGCCGGGCGCCGCCTGCAGGACTTCCTGGCCGCACGCCATGCCGCCGGCGCGCGCATCTACCCGCCCGAGCCGCTGCGCGCGCTGCGCCTGACGCCGCCGGAGCGGGTCTGCGCGGTGATCCTGGGGCAGGACCCCTACCACGGGCCGGGCCAGGCCGAAGGGCTGGCGTTCTCGGTCGCGCCGGGCGTGCGCCCGCCGCCCTCGCTGCGCAACATCTTCAAGGAACTGCAGCGCGACCTCGGGCTGGCACCGCCGGTGTCCGGCTCGCTGCGCGCCTGGGCCGAGCGCGGCGTGCTGCTGCTCAACACCACGCTCACGGTGGAGGAGGGCCAGGCCGGCTGCCATGCACGCCAGGGCTGGGAGGCGCTGACCGACGCCCTGATCGCCCAGGTGGCCGGCGCGGCCTCGCCCTGCGCCTATCTGCTGTGGGGCGCCCATGCCCAGGCCAAGGCGCCGCTGATCGAGCGCACCGCGCAGGCGCACGGCCGCCAGGCGCTGGTGCTGCAGGCCAACCATCCGTCGCCGCTGTCGGCGCTGCGGCCGCCGGTACCCTTCGTGGGCTGCGGCCACTTCGGCCGGGCGCAGCGCTGGCTGGCCGAGCGCGGCGGCGCGCTCGACTGGCGGCTTGCCGAAAGTGCGTGACATCGGAAATAGTTGTGCTATAGTCCCGGGTTCGCTGGAGAGGTGGCCGAGTGGTTAATGGCAGCAGACTGTAAATCTGCCCTCTAACGAGTACGCTGGTTCGAATCCAGCCCTCTCCACCAGCAAGAACAACGGTAGGAATCGATCGATCGGGTTTTGTGGGGTGTTGCGAAAGCGCGTCGCTCGCCGTGGTCCAGGCGGACGGCGGCGGGGCGAGGCGGGAGTAGTTCAATGGTAGAACCCTAGCCTTCCAAGCTAATGACGCGGGTTCGATTCCCGTCTCCCGCTCCAGTGCAGTGATCGATCGGTTCCGGTAGGTTTGAGCGCCCATTTGGCTCAGTGGTAGAGCACTCCCTTGGTAAGGGAGAGGTCGCGGGTCCGATTCCCGCAATGGGCACCACGAATTCCCGCGCCCAGGCGCAGCGCGTGGGGTCTTGGCGAGATAGAGCGTTAATTTTTTCGGAGTCGAACAATGGCAAAAGAGAAATTCGAGCGTACCAAGCCGCACGTGAACGTCGGGACGATCGGACACGTGGACCACGGCAAGACGACGCTGACGGCGGCCATCACGACGGTGCTGTCGAGCAAGTTCGGCGGCCAGGCCAAGGCCTACGACCAGATCGACGCGGCCCCTGAAGAAAAGGCGCGCGGCATCACGATCAACACCGCGCACGTGGAATACGAGACGGCCAACCGCCACTACGCCCACGTGGACTGCCCCGGCCACGCCGACTACGTGAAGAACATGATCACCGGCGCGGCCCAGATGGACGGCGCCATCCTGGTGTGCTCGGCCGCCGACGGCCCCATGCCCCAGACGCGCGAGCACATCCTGCTGGCCCGCCAGGTCGGCGTGCCGTACATCATCGTCTTCCTGAACAAGTGCGACATGGTGGACGACGCCGAACTGCTCGAACTGGTCGAGATGGAAGTGCGCGAACTGCTGAGCAAGTACGACTTCCCCGGCGACGACACCCCCATCATCAAGGGCTCGGCCAAGCTGGCGCTCGAAGGCGACAAGGGCGAACTGGGCGAGAAAGCCATCCTGAACCTGGCCGACGCGCTGGACAGCTACATCCCCACCCCCGAACGCGCCGTGGACGGCACCTTCCTGATGCCCGTGGAAGACGTGTTCTCCATCTCCGGCCGCGGCACGGTGGTCACCGGCCGCGTCGAACGCGGCGTGATCAAGGTCGGCGAGGAAATCGAGATCGTCGGCATCCGCCCGACCGTCAAGACCACCTGCACCGGCGTGGAAATGTTCCGCAAGCTGCTCGACCAGGGCCAGGCCGGCGACAACGTCGGCATCCTGCTGCGCGGCACCAAGCGCGAAGAAGTCGAGCGCGGCCAAGTGCTGTGCAAGCCCGGCTCCATCAAGCCGCACACCCACTTCACCAGCGAGGTGTACGTGCTGAGCAAGGACGAAGGCGGGCGCCACACCCCGTTCTTCAACAACTACCGCCCGCAGTTCTACTTCCGCACCACCGACGTGACCGGCGCCATCAGCCTGCCCGAAGGCAAGGAGATGGTCATGCCCGGCGACAACGTGTCGATCACCGTCAAGCTGATCGCCCCGATCGCCATGGAAGAAGGCCTGCGCTTCGCCATCCGCGAAGGCGGCAAGACCGTCGGCGCAGGCGTGGTCGCCAAGATCATCGAGTGACGATGTTCGGAGGGGTATAGCTCAATTGGCAGAGCGTCGGTCTCCAAAACCGAAGGTTGTAGGTTCGATTCCTACTGCCCCTGCCACCTGATCTGACCAGGTGGCCCCTCGAAAGCCCGTCATGACCTGACGGGCTTTGGCGTCTGCAACGGCGCTTGTGTTTGCATCCAGGAATTTGGCCGACATGGCGACTTCGCAAGTTGAAACTGTCAGTACCGGCGCGGACAAGGCCAAGATGGCCGTCGCCGCGGCGCTGGTCGTGGCGGCGGTGGCAGGCTTCTACCTGCTGGGCCGCCAGGGCCAGGTGGCGCAATGGGCGGCGCTGGTCGTGGGGCTGGCGGCCGCGGTCGGCCTGTTCCTGTCCAGCGAGCCGGGCCGGCAGCTGATCGCATTCGGCCGCGACGCCTCGCGCGAGGTCAAGAAGGTCGTCTGGCCGACGCGCAAGGAGGCCATGCAGATGACGGGCTACGTGTTCGCCTTCGTCGTTGTGATGGCGCTGTTCCTGTGGCTGACGGACAAGACCCTGGAATGGGTGCTGTACGACCTGATCCTGGGTTGGAAGAGATAAATGACTGACGCTGTCGAATCCCCCGCGCCGCAAGCGACTCCGGGGCCGGCCAACCCGGACTTCCGCTGGTACATCGTCCATGCCTACTCGGGCATGGAGAAGGCCGTGGAACGCAACATCACCGAGCGCATCAACCGCGCCGGCATGCAGTCCAAGTTCGGCCGCATCCTGGTGCCGACCGAAGAGGTCGTCGAGGTCAAGAACGGCCAGCGCCGCACGACCGAGCGCCGCCTGTTCCCGGGCTACGTGTTCGTCGAGATGCTGATGGACGACGAGACCTGGCACCTGGTCAAGCACACCAACAAGGTGACCGGCTTCGTCGGCGGTGCCAAGAACCGTCCGGCGCCGATCTCCGACGACGAGGTCGTCAAGATCGTCAGCCAGATGCAGGAAGGCGTGGAGAAGCCGCGCCACAAGGTCGAATTCCTGGTCGGCGAGTACGTGCGCGTCAAGGAAGGCCCGTTCACCGACTTCAACGGCTCGGTCGAGGAAGTCAACTACGACAAGAACAAGGTCCGCGTCTCGGTCACGATCTTCGGCCGTGCGACCCCGGTCGAGCTGGAGTTCAGCCAGATCGAGAAGACCTGAGCGACGGCCGCCCCGTCGGCCGTGCTCCCGGCCCCGCGCTTTCCGACTCGGCGCGGGTGCCGTCTGTCCCCCAAGAGTCTTCCACCCCCGGGGAGCCAGGGCCTCGTCCTGGCGCCAACACCCGTACGGAGTTTCAATCATGGCGAAGAAAATCGTCGGCTTCATCAAGCTGCAGGTGCCAGCTGGCAAGGCCAACCCGTCCCCCCCGATCGGCCCGGCGCTGGGCCAGCGCGGCCTGAACATCATGGAGTTCTGCAAGGCGTTCAACGCCCAGACCCAGGGCGTCGAGCCGGGCCTGCCGCTGCCGGTGGTGATCACCGCGTTCGCGGACAAGAGCTTCACCTTCATCATCAAGACGCCGCCGGCGACCACGCTGATCAAGAAGGCGATCAAGCTGGACAAGGGCTCGGCCAAGCCGCACACCGACAAGGTCGGCAAGATCACCCGGGCCCAGCTCGAGGAGATCGCCAAGACCAAGATGAAGGACATGACCGCCGCCGACCTGGACGCCGCCGTGCGCACCATCGCCGGCTCGGCCCGTTCCATGGGCGTGAATGTGGAGGGTGTCTAAATGAGCACGCTGACCAAGAAGCAAAAGGCGCAGCAGGGCAAGGTCGACAGCACCAAGCTGTACCCCCTGACGGAAGCGCTGGCCATCGTCAAGGAAGCCGCCACCGCCAAGTTCGATGAGTCCATCGACGTGGCCGTGCAGCTGGGCGTGGACGCCAAGAAGTCCGACCAGGTCGTGCGCGGCGCCGTGGTGCTGCCCAACGGCACCGGCAAGACCAAGCGCGTCGCCGTGTTCGCGCAGGGCGCCAAGGCCGAGGAAGCCAAGGCCGCCGGCGCCGACATCGTCGGCATGGACGACCTGGCTGCCCAGGTCAAGGCCGGCGACATGCCGTTCGACGTGGTGATCGCCGCGCCGGACGCGATGCGCGTGGTCGGTGCGCTGGGCCAGATCCTGGGTCCACGCGGCCTGATGCCGAACCCCAAGGTCGGCACCGTGACGCCCGACGTCGCGACCGCGGTGAAGAACGCCAAGGCCGGCCAGGTGCAGTTCCGCGTCGACAAGGCCGGCATCATCCACGGCACGATCGGCCGCCGTTCGTTCGACGACGACAAGCTGCAGGGCAACCTGCTGGCCTTGATCGAGGCGCTGAACAAGGCCAAGCCGGCCTCGAGCAAGGGCCTGTACCTGCGCAAGGTGGCGGTGTCGTCGACCATGGGCGTGGGCGTCCGCGTGGACACCCAGAGCCTCTCGGCGTAGTCGCAACGAAATGCGGAGGGCTTCCTGCCGGAGGTCCTCCGACGTGGTGGGTCGGGCGGCGCGAGCCGTGCGGGCCATCCGAGACCGTTGGCGCTCTTCCCGTCGAGGGCAGGGCTTAATGGCGCAAGCCGCCAACGCAGATGGCGATCCCGCTGCGGACGGAATCCGTTTCCGGAAACAGTTGGTCGCTGCAAGAAGGCGTGCCGCCGGGCTCTGGCCCCAAGGCACATACCAAAGGAGTAGACCTTGAGTCTGAATCGCAGTGAGAAAGAAGCGGTCATCACCGAAGTGACCGGCCTCGCCGCAAACGCTCAGACGCTCGTGATGGCGGAATACCGTGGCATCACGGTCGCCGACATGACCCGACTGCGCTCGACCGCGCGCAGCGCTGGCGTGACCCTCAGCGTGTTGAAGAACACGCTGGCACGCCGCGCCGTCGCCGGCAGCCCGTTCGAGGTCGTCGCCGACCAGATGACCGGTCCGCTGATCTACGGCTTTTCCGCCGATGCCGTGGCCGCCGCGAAAGTGGTGGCCGATTTCGCGAAGACCAACGACAAGCTGGTCATCCGCGGCGGCGCGTTCGGTGGCAAGGCCCTGGACGTCGACGGCGTCAAGCAACTGGCGAACATCCCTTCGAAGGACGTCCTGCTGGCCCAACTGTGCGGCCTGCTGATGTCCCCGATCTCGCGCACGGCCGTGGTGCTGGGCGCGCTGGCGGCCAAGAAGGACGAAGGCGCTGCGGAGCCCGCAGCCGAAGCGCAAGAAGCTGCCGCGGCCTGAGCGGCAACCACACCAACAGTTTTCTAGGAAATCAAAATGGCATTCGATAAAGACGCATTCCTGACCGCGCTCGACAGCATGACGGTCCTCGAGCTCAACGACCTGGTCAAGGCCATCGAAGAGAAGTTCGGCGTGAGCGCCGCCGCCATGGCGGCTCCCGCCGCCGGCGGCGCCGGTGCCGCCGCCCCGGCCGCCGAAGAGAAGACCGAGTTCACGGTCCAGCTGCTGGAAGCCGGCGCCAACAAGGTGTCCGTCATCAAGGCCGTGCGCGAAATCACCGGCCTGGGCCTGAAGGAAGCCAAGGACCTGGTCGACGGCGCTCCCAAGGCCGTCAAGGAAGGCATCGCCAAGGCCGACGCCGAAGCCGCCAAGAAGAAGCTGGAAGACGCCGGCGCCAAGGTCGAGCTCAAGTAATCGACCTTCCGCCGAAGGCTGGAGCGTCCTGTTCGCAGGCCTCCAGCCTTTGGCGTTGTGGGGTGTTGCGGCACCTCGCTGCAGATGGCAGCCGAAAGCGGTGCAATCCGCTTTCGAGTGTCTTCTGACTCGACTGCAGAAGACGTCTTGGTCCGGGCGATGTGCAACGCATCGCCGTCCGCCATAGGTTGGTAGTGGCCAGCCGCCAAGCTTCGCCGGGCCGAGAGCACCCGGCGCCTCAGTCACCAGGATTCGAATCCTCGCCCGGAGATCTCATGGCCTATACCTACACCGAACGAAAGCGCATTCGCAAGAACTTTGGCAGCCGCGACAGCGTGCTGGAAGTTCCCTACCTGCTGCAGATGCAAAAGGATGCCTACACGGCCTTCCTGCAGGCGGACGTGCCACCGTCTCGGCGCGTGAACGAAGGGCTGCAGGCCGCATTCGAGTCGGCCTTCCCGATCGTCTCGCACAACGGCTACGTCGAGATGAAGTACGTCGAGTACAACCTGGCCAAGCCGGCCTTCGACGTGCGCGAGTGCCAGACCCGCGGCCTGACCTTCGCCTCGGCCGTGCGCGCCAAGGTGCAGCTGATCATCTACGACCGCGAGTCTTCCACGCCGCAGTCCAAGGTGGTCAAGGAAGTGAAGGAGCAGGAAGTCTACATGGGCGAGGTGCCCCTGATGACCGACAAGGGCTCGTTCATCGTCAACGGCACCGAGCGCGTGATCGTCTCGCAGCTGCACCGCTCGCCGGGCGTGTTCTTCGAGCACGACAAGGGCAAGACGCACAGCTCGGGCAAGCTGCTGTTCAGCGCCCGCATCATTCCCTACCGCGGCTCCTGGCTGGACTTCGAGTTCGACCCGAAGGACATCCTGTACTTCCGCGTCGACCGCCGCCGCAAGATGCCGGTCACGATCCTGCTCAAGGCCATCGGCCTGAACCCCGAGTCCATCCTGGCGAACTTCTTCGTCAACGACAACTTCCGCCTGATGGACAGCGGCGCGCAGATGGAGTTCGTGCCCGACCGGCTGCGCGGCGAGATCGCCCGCTTCGACATCACCGACAAGTCCGGCAAGGTCGTGGTGACCAAGGACAAGCGCGTGACGGCGCGCCACACGCGCGAACTGGAGCAGTCCGGCACCACCCACATCAGCGTGCCCGAGGACTTCCTGGTCGGCCGCGTGGTCGCCAAGAATGTCGTCGATCCCGACACCGGCGAGATCCTGGCCAAGGCCAACGACGAGCTGACCGAGACGCTGCTGAAGAAGCTGCGCGCCGCCGGCGTGCAGGACCTGCCCTGCATCTACACCAACGAGCTCGACCAGGGCGCCTACATCAGCCAGACGCTGCGCGGCGACGAGACCGCCGACGAGTTCGCCGCCCGCGTGGCCATCTACCGCATGATGCGCCCCGGCGAGCCGCCGACCGAGGACGCGGTGCAAGCCCTGTTCCAGCGCCTGTTCTACAACCCGGACACCTACGACCTGTCGCGCGTGGGCCGCATGAAGTTCAACGCCAAGGTCGGCCGCGACGAAGCCACCGGCCCGATGGTGCTGACCAACGACGACATCCTGGCCGTCGTGAAGATCCTGGTGGACCTGCGCAACGGCCGCGGCGAGGTGGACGACATCGACCACCTGGGCAACCGCCGCGTGCGCTGCGTCGGCGAGCTGGCCGAGAACCAGTACCGTGCCGGCCTCGCGCGCATCGAGAAGGCCGTCAAGGAGCGCCTGGGCCAGGCCGAGCAAGAGCCGCTGATGCCGCACGACCTGATCAACAGCAAGCCGATCTCGGCGGCGCTGAAGGAATTCTTCGGCGCCTCGCAGCTGTCGCAGTTCATGGACCAGACCAACCCGCTGTCGGAGATCACGCACAAGCGCCGCGTCTCGGCCCTGGGCCCGGGCGGCCTGACGCGCGAGCGCGCCGGCTTCGAGGTGCGCGACGTGCACGTCACGCACTACGGCCGGGTCTGCCCGATCGAGACGCCGGAAGGCCCGAACATCGGCCTGATCAACTCTCTGGCCCTGTACGCCCGCCTGAACGAGTACGGCTTCATCGAGACGCCGTACCGCCGCGTCGTGGACGGCAAGGTCACCGACCAGATCGACTACCTGTCGGCCATCGAGGAAGGCAAGTACGTGATCGCCCAGGCCAACGCGCAGCTGGACGACGAAGGCCGCCTGACCGGCGAGCTGGTGTCCGCGCGCGAGAAGGGCGAATCCATCCTGGTCAGCGCCGAGCGCATCCAGTACATGGACGTGTCGCCGGCGCAGATCGTCTCCGTGGCCGCCTCGCTGGTGCCGTTCCTGGAGCACGACGACGCCAACCGCGCGCTGATGGGCGCCAACATGCAGCGCCAGGCCGTGCCGGTGCTGCGCCCCGAGAAGCCCTACGTCGGCACCGGCATCGAGCGCGTCTCGGCGGTGGACTCCGGCACCGTGGTCACGGCCCGCCGCGGCGGCGTGGTCGACTACGTGGACGCGACCCGCATCGTGGTGCGCGTGCACGACGCCGAGGCCGTGGCCGGCGAGGTCGGCGTGGACATCTACAACCTGATCAAGTACCAGCGCTCCAACCAGAACACCAACATCCACCAGCGCCCCATCGTGGAGAAGGGCGACGTGCTGGCCAAGGGCGACGTGGTGGCCGACGGCGCCTCGACCGACCTGGGCGAACTGGCGCTGGGCCAGAACATGCTGATCGGCTTCATGCCCTGGAACGGCTACAACTTCGAGGACTCGATCCTGATCAGCGAGCGCGTGGTCGCCGACGACCGCTACACCTCGATCCACATCGAGGAACTGGTGGTCATGGCGCGCGATACCAAGCTGGGCGCCGAGGAAATCACCCGCGACATCCCGAACCTGGCCGAGCAGCAGCTGAACCGCCTGGACGAGTCCGGCATCATCTACGTCGGTGCCGAGGTCATGCCCGGCGACACGCTGGTCGGCAAGGTCACGCCCAAGGGCGAGACCACGCTGACGCCGGAGGAAAAGCTGCTGCGCGCCATCTTCGGCGAGAAGGCCAGCGACGTGAAGGACACCTCGCTGCGGGTGGACCAGGGCTCGCAGGGCACCGTGATCGACGTGCAGGTGTTCACCCGCGAGGGCATCCAGCGCGACAAGCGCGCCCAGCAGATCATCGACGACGAGCTCAAGCGCTTCCGCCTGGACCTGAACGACCAGCTGCGCATCGTCGAGGCCGACGCCTTCGACCGGATCGAGAAGCTGCTGACCGGCCGCGTCGCCAACGGCGGCCCGCAGAAGCTGGCCAAGGGCACGAAGATCGACAAGGCCTACCTGGCCTCGGTCGACAAGTTCCACTGGTTCGACATCCGCCCGGCCGAGGACGAGGTCGCGGCGCAGCTCGAATCGATCAAGAACTCGATCGAGCAGCAGCGCCACGCCTTCGACCTGGCTTTCGAGGAAAAGCGCAAGAAGCTGACGCAGGGCGACGAGCTGCCCGCCGGCGTGCTGAAGATGGTCAAGGTCTACCTGGCCGTCAAGCGCCGCCTGCAGCCCGGCGACAAGATGGCCGGCCGCCACGGCAACAAGGGCGTGGTGTCCAAGATCGTGCCGGTCGAGGACATGCCCTACATGGCCGACGGTACGCCGTGCGACATCTGCCTGAACCCGCTGGGCGTGCCCTCGCGCATGAACGTGGGCCAGGTGCTGGAAGTGCACCTGGGCTGGGCCGCCAAGGGCCTGGGCCAGCGCATCGGCGACTTGCTGCAGCACGAGTCCCGCATGGCCGAGTTGCGCAGCTTCCTGGAGACCGTCTACAACGGCGCCGGCCGCCAGGAGGCGCTGGACCAGCTCGACGACGCGCAGGTGCTGGAGATGGCGCAGAACCTGTCGCAGGGCGTGCCGTTCGCGACGCCGGTGTTCGACGGCGCGGGCGAGGAGGACATCCGCGCGATGCTCCAGCTGGCCTACCCGGACGAGATCGCCCAGGCCAAGGGCCTGACCGGGACGCGCACCCAGGCCTACCTGATCGACGGCCGCACCGGCGAGCGCTTCGAGCGCCCGACCACCGTGGGCTACATGCACTTCCTGAAGCTGCACCACCTGGTCGACGACAAGATGCACGCCCGCTCCACCGGCCCGTACTCGCTGGTCACCCAGCAGCCGCTGGGCGGCAAGGCGCAGTTCGGCGGCCAGCGCTTCGGCGAGATGGAAGTGTGGGCGCTGGAGGCCTATGGCGCGTCCTACACGCTGCAGGAGATGCTGACGGTGAAGTCCGACGACGTGGTCGGCCGGACCAAGGTGTACGAGTCCATCGTCAAGGGCGAGCACGCGATCGAGGCCGGCATGCCGGAGTCGTTCAACGTGCTGGTCAAGGAAATCCGCTCGCTCGGCCTGGACATCGAGCTGGAACGCAACTGAGGCAGGCAAGGCAAAGGAAAACGCTATGAAGTCACTACTCGACCTGTTCAAGCAGTTCACGCCGGATCAGCATTTCGATGCGATCAAGATCGGCATGGCCTCGCCCGAGAAGATCCGTTCCTGGTCGTTCGGCGAGGTGAAGAAGCCCGAGACCATCAACTACCGCACCTTCAAGCCCGAGCGCGACGGCCTGTTCTGCGCCAAGATCTTCGGGCCGATCAAGGACTACGAGTGCCTGTGCGGCAAGTACAAGCGCCTGAAGCACCGCGGCGTGATCTGCGAGAAGTGCGGCGTGGAGGTCACCCAGACCAAGGTGCGCCGCGAGCGCATGGGCCACATCGACCTGGCCGCGCCCTGCGCCCACATCTGGTTCCTGAAGTCGCTGCCCAGCCGCCTGGGCCTGGTGCTGGACATGACGCTGCGCGACATCGAGCGCGTGCTGTACTTCGAGGCCTACGTCGTGACCGACCCGGGCATGACGCCGCTGAAGAAGTACACCATCATGACCGAGGACGACTTCGACGCCAAGCGCAAGGAATACGGCGACGAGTTCACGGCCAAGATGGGCGCCGAGGGCATCAAGGACCTGCTGGAATCGATCGACATCGACGATGCGATCGACAAGCTGCGCAACGACCTGACCGGCTCGGAGGTCAAGATCAAGAAGAACGCCAAGCGGCTCAAGCTGCTGGAGGCGTTCAAGAAGTCCGGCATCAAGCCCGAGTGGATGGTGCTGGACGTGCTGCCCGTGCTGCCGCCGGACCTGCGCCCGCTGGTGCCGCTGGACGGCGGGCGCTTCGCCACGTCGGACCTGAACGACCTGTACCGCCGCGTGATCAACCGCAACTCGCGCCTGCGCCGCCTGCTGGAGCTGAAGGCGCCGGAGATCATCGCGCGCAACGAGAAGCGCATGCTGCAGGAGGCCGTCGACAGCCTGCTGGACAACGGCCGCCGCGGCAAGGCCATGACGGGTGCGAACAAGCGCGCGCTGAAGTCGCTGGCCGACATGATCAAGGGCAAGAGCGGCCGCTTCCGCCAGAACCTGCTGGGCAAGCGCGTCGACTACTCGGGCCGCTCGGTCATCGTGGTCGGCCCGACGCTCAAGCTGCACCAGTGCGGCCTGCCCAAGCTGATGGCGCTGGAGCTGTTCAAGCCCTTCATCTTCTCGCGCCTGGAGGCGATGGGCATCGCCACCACCATCAAGGCGGCGAAGAAGGAAGTGGAATCCGGCACGCCGGTGGTCTGGGACATCCTGGAAGAGGTGATCAAGGAGCACCCGGTCCTGCTGAACCGCGCGCCGACGCTGCACCGCCTGGGCATCCAGGCCTTCGAGCCGATCCTGATCGAAGGCAAGGCGATCCAGCTGCACCCGCTGGTCTGCGCGGCCTTCAACGCCGACTTCGACGGCGACCAGATGGCCGTGCACGTGCCGCTGTCGGTCGAGGCCCAACTGGAAGCCCGCACGCTGATGCTGGCCTCCAACAACATCCTGTTCCCCGCGTCCGGCGAGCCGTCCATCGTGCCCTCGCAGGACGTGGTGCTGGGCCTGTACTACACGACGCGCGAGCGCATCAACGGCAAGGGCGAGGGCCTGATCTTCTCCGACACCGGCGAGGTGCGCCGCGCCTTCGACGCCGGCGAGCTGGACCTGAACGCCCGGATCAACGTGCGCCTGACGGAGTACGCCAAGGACAAGGCGACCGGTGAATTCGTGCCCTCGACCAAGGTCTGGGAGACCACCGGCGGCCGTGCGCTGCTGTCGGAGATCCTGCCCAAGGGCCTGTCCTTCGCGCTGATCAACAAGGCGCTGAAGAAGAAGGAGATCTCGCGCCTGATCAACGCCTCGTTCCGCAAGTGCGGCCTGAAGGAAACGGTGGTCTTCGCCGACAAGCTGCTGCAGTCGGGCTTCCGCCTGGCCACGCGCGCCGGCATCTCCATCTGCATCGACGACATGCTGGTGCCGAACGAGAAGCGCGGCATCATCGAGCGCGCGCAGAAGGAAGTGAAGGAGATCGAGCAGCAGTACGTCTCCGGCCTGGTGACCGCCGGCGAGCGCTACAACAAGGTCGTGGACATCTGGGGCAAGTCGGGCGACGAAGTCTCCAAGGTGATGATGGCCCAGCTGTCCAAGCAGAAGGTCATCGACCGCCACGGCAAGGAAGTGGACCAGGAGTCCTTCAACTCCATCTACATGATGGCCGACTCGGGCGCGCGCGGTTCCGCGGCGCAGATCCGCCAGGTGGCCGGCATGCGCGGCCTGATGGCCAAGCCGGACGGCTCCATCATCGAGACGCCGATCACCGCGAACTTCCGCGAAGGCCTGAACGTGCTGGAGTACTTCATCTCCACCCACGGCGCCCGCAAGGGCCTGGCCGACACGGCGCTGAAGACCGCCAACTCCGGCTACCTGACGCGCCGCCTGGTCGACGTGACGCAGGACCTGGTCGTGACCGAGAGCGACTGCGGCACCGACCACGGCACCGCGATGCGCGCCATCGTCGAGGGCGGCGAGGTCATCGAGTCGCTGCGCGACCGCGTGCTGGGCCGCGTCGCGGCCGAGGACGTGCTGCACCCCGAGCACCGCGGCGTGCTGCTGCCGGCCGGCAACATGCTGGACGAGGACACCATCGACGAGCTGGAAGCCGCCGGCGTGGACGAGATCAAGGTCCGCACCGCGCTGACCTGCGCGACCCGCTTCGGCATCTGCGCCAAGTGCTATGGCCGCGACCTGGGCCGCGGCGGCCTGATCAACGTCGGCGAAGCCGTCGGCGTGATCGCCGCCCAGTCCATCGGCGAGCCCGGCACGCAGCTGACGATGCGCACCTTCCACATCGGCGGCGCCGCCTCGCGCGCGGCCATCGCATCCAGCGTGGAAGCCAAGTCCAGCGGCACCGTCGGCTTCAACGCCACGATGCGCTACGTGACCAACAGCAAGGGCGAGCTGGTGGTGATCGCGCGCTCCGGCGAGATCATCATCTCCGAGCACGGCCGCGAGCGCGAGCGCCACAAGGTGCCCTACGGCGCCACGCTGACCGTCAAGGCCGACCAGGCCATCAAGGCCGGCACCGTGCTGGCCAACTGGGATCCGCTGACGCGCCCGATCATCACGGAGTTCGCCGGCACGACCAAGTTCGAGAACGTGGAGGAGGGCCTCACGGTCGCCCGCCAGGTCGACGAAGTCACCGGCCTGTCCACGCTGGTGGTCATCGATCCCAAGCGCCGCGGCGCGGCCAAGGTCGTGCGCCCGCAGATCAAGCTGGCCGATGCCAACGGCAACGAGGTCAAGATCCCCGGCACCGACCACTCGGTTACGATCGGCTTCCCGATCGGCGCGCTGATCCAGGTGCGCGACGGCCAGGACGTGGGCCCCGGCGAGGTGCTGGCGCGCATTCCGGTCGAAGGCCAGAAGACCCGCGACATCACCGGCGGCCTGCCGCGCGTGGCCGAGCTGTTCGAGGCCCGCACGCCCAAGGACAAGGGCCTGCTGGCCGAGCTGACCGGCACCGTGTCGTTCGGCAAGGAGACCAAGGGCAAAGTGCGGCTGCAGGTCACCGACCCGGACGGCAAGGTCTGGGAAGAGCTGGTGCCCAAGGAGAAGAACATCCTGGTGCACGAAGGCCAGGTGGTCAACAAGGGCGAATCCATCGTCGACGGCCCGGCCGATCCGCAGGACATCCTGCGCCTGCTGGGCATGGAGGAGCTGGCGCGCTACATCGTCGACGAGGTGCAGGACGTCTACCGGCTGCAGGGCGTGAAGATCAACGACAAGCACATCGAGGTGATCGTGCGCCAGATGCTGCGCCGTGTCGTGGTCGAGAACCCGGGCGAGTCCGGCTACATCGCCGGCGAGCAGGTCGAACGCTCGGAGATCCTCAACACCAACGAGGCGCTGCAGCGCGACGGCAAGCTGCCGGCGACCTACAGCAACCTGCTGCTGGGCATCACCAAGGCCTCGCTGTCGACCGACTCGTTCATCTCCGCGGCCTCCTTCCAGGAGACCACGCGCGTGCTGACCGAGGCGGCCATCATGGGTAAGCGCGACGAGCTGCGTGGCCTGAAGGAGAACGTCATCGTCGGCCGCCTGATCCCGGCGGGCACCGGCATGGCCTACCACCAGGCGCGCAAGGCCAAGGACGCCATGGACGAGGCCGAGCGCCGCGCCATCGCCGAGGCCGAGGCCGCCGAGCTGGCCGGCCAACAGGAAGCCACCGCCGACGAGGCCGGCGGCGCGCCCGCCGGCGAATAAGCCGTCGCCATCGGGTGGCCCCGGAGCTCCTGTCGCAGGGCTCCGGGGCTTTTTCTTGGGGCGAGCGATGGAGAGGTGTGCGTGACGGGTTGGGTTTTCAGCGGGCCGGTGCTCTGGGGCGGCGTGGCCGCGGTGCTGCTGTTTTGGGGCGTCGGCGCCTACAACCGGCTGGTGCGGCTGCGCGCCAAGCTGCTGTCGGTGTTCGCGAGCCTGGTCGGCCAGTTCGAGCGCTACCAGGCCTGGATCGCCGAGCACGTGCCCCCCGCGGCCGGCGACGGGCCGCCGCGCGCCGGTGATCCCTGGCGCAACCTGCAGGCCGCCGGCGCGCAGTTCGGCGCCTCGCTGGCGGCCGTGCGCAGCAAGCCCAGCGACGGCCCGGCCATGGCCGGGCTGACGGCCGCGCGGGCCGTGTTGCTGATGGCCTGGCAATACCTGGACGACGACACGCTGCTCCAGGCGCGCAGCGGCCTGCCGGTGGTGGCGCTGCGGGCCGAGTGGGAATCCGTCACGGCGCAAGTGCAGGCCGCGGAGCGGGCCTACGCCGCCGTGGTGGAGCTGCACAACCGGGCCGTGCGCCAGTTCCCGGCCGTGCTGCTGGCCTGGCTGTTCGGCTTCAAGCGGGCACGCGTGCCGGGATGAACGTGCCCACGCCTTCTTCACCGCCGTCACCGCCGCTGTGGCGGCAACTGCAGGCCGCGGCGGGCGCGCTGCAGGCCGTGCGCGGCGGCCAGTCCGCCACCGCCGCGCTGGCAGCGGTGCCGCCGGGGCTGCGGCCGGCGGCGCAGGCCCTGCTGTTCCATGGGCTGCGCCAGCTCGGCCGCGCCGAGGCGCTGCGCGCGCTGCTGGCCCGGCGCGCGCCACCGCCGCCGGCCGACGCGCTGCTGTGCCTGGCGCTCGCGCTGGGCTGGGACGAGGCCGGCGCGCCGTACACGCCCTTCACGCTGGTCGACCAGACCGTGGAGGCCGCCCGCCGCGGCCCGGCGCGCGCGCAGGCCGGCTTCGTGAACGCCTGCCTGCGCCGCTTCCTGCGCGAGCGCGAGGCGCTGCTGGCGGCCAGCGCGCGCGACCCGGTGGCGCGCTGGAACCACCCGCGCTGGTGGATCGAGCGCCTGCAGCGCGACTGGCCCGCCGACTGGCAGGCCGTGCTACAGGCCGCCGACCACCCGGCCCCGCTGACGCTGCGCGTGAACCGGCGCCGCAGCAGCGTGGCCGCGCTGCAGGCCCGGCTGGCCGCGGCCGGCATCGCGGCCGAGCCGATCGGTGAGGACGGCCTGCTGCTGCCGCGCCCGCGCCCGGTGCCCGAGCTGCCCGGCTATGCCGAGGGCGCGTTCTCGGTGCAGGACGCCGCCGCGCAGCTGGCCGCCCCACTGCTGCTGGACGGGCTGGCGCGCCCGGCCGGCCGGCCGCTGCGATTGCTGGACGCCTGCGCGGCGCCCGGCGGCAAGACCGCGCACCTGCTGGAACGCACCGACGCCGACCTGCTGGCGCTGGACGTGGACCTGGCGCGCTGCGCCCGCATCCACGAGAACCTGGCACGGCTGGGCCTGGCGGCGCGGGTGCGGGCCGCCGATGCCGGCGACCCGTACGCCTGGTGGGACGGCCAGCCGTTCGACGCCATCCTGCTGGACGCGCCCTGCAGCGCCTCGGGCATCGTGCGTCGCCATCCCGACGTGCGCTGGCTGCGGCGCGAGGCCGACATCGCCCGGCTGGCGGCCACGCAGGACCGGCTGCTGCAGACCCTGTGGCCGCTGCTGGCGCTCGGTGGCCGGCTGCTGTTCTGCACCTGTTCGGTGTTCCTGGCCGAAGGGCGCGAGCGCATCGAAACGTTTCGTGCACGCCACACCGACGCGCGAATGCGGCCCGCGCCCGGCCATTTAATCCCCCGCAGCGCCGCGGTGGACGCGGCCGTCCCGGACAATCGTCGGCGTGACAATGACGGTTTCTTTTACAGCTTGCTGGAGAAGGGCCCGGCTTAGCGTCTGCCGGGCGCTGCTCGCGCTGCAGCTGCTGGCGCTGGGCGGCGCGGTCGACGCCCAGGCGCCGGCGCCGGGCAAGGCCGTGATCACAGAGCTGCAGCTGCAGCGCGTGGACGGCGCGCTGGAGCTGACGGCCCAGGTGCAGTTCGAGCTGCCGCATCCGGTCGAGGACGCGATGCTCAAGGGCATTCCGATGTATTTCGTCGCCGAGGCCGAGATCCTGCGCGAGCGCTGGTACTGGACCGACGAGCGCATCGTCGGCGTCTCGCGCCACATGCGGCTGGCCTACCAGCCGCTGACGCGGCGCTGGCGCCTGAACGTCGGCCCGCGCCCGATCGACAGCAGCGGCCAGGGCGTGACGCTGGCGCAGACCTTCGACGCGCTGCCCGAGGCGCTGGCCAGCGTGCAGCGCATCGCGCGCTGGCACATCGCCGATGCCGCCAGCATCCCGACCGACCGCGAGCACCTGCTGCGCTTTCGCTTCGGGCTGGACGTTTCGCAGCTGCCGCGTCCGTTCCAGATCGGCGCGGTCGGCGAATCCGAGTGGGAGCTGTCGGTCGGCGCCAGCGTGCGGATTCCACCCGTCGGCGCACGATGAGCGTGCCTGCACCCGCCGACCTCGCCCAGCAGGCGCGGCGCCGCGCGCGCGCGCTGCGCTGGGGCCTGGGCATCGGCACGGCCGTGGTGCTGGGCCTGGGCCTGGTGCTGCTGTTCCTGCTGACCCAGGCCACCGGCAACCGCGAACTGTACGAGCGCAACTACGCGCGCCTGCTGGTGCTCAACGTGGTCGTGGCCGCCGTGCTGCTGGCGGTGATCCTGTGGGCCGCCGTGCGGCTGGCGGTGCGCGTGCGCCGCGGGCGCTTCGGCAGCCGGCTGCTGGTCAAGCTGGCCGCGATCTTCGCGCTGGTCGGGTTGGCGCCGGGGCTGGTCATCTACATCGTGTCCTACCAGTTCGTCTCGCGCTCGATCGAGAGCTGGTTCGACGTCAAGGTCGAAGGCGCGCTCGACGCCGGCGTGAACCTGGGCCGCACCACGCTGGAGGTGCTGGCCAACGACCTGGGCAACAAGACGCGCCAGGCCGGTGCCCAGCTGGCCGACGTGCCCGACGCGGCGGCCGGCCTGGCGCTGGAGCGCATCCGCGACCAGCTGGCCGCCGGCGAGGTGGTGCTGTGGAATGCGTCCGGCCAGCTGATCGCCAGCGCCGGCCTGTCCAGCGTGCTCGAGGCGCCCGAGCGCGCCACCGCCCAGCAACTGCGCAACGCGCGCAGCCAGCGCTTCGTCGCCATGGTCGAAGGCCTGGACGAGCCGGTCGCCGGCATGGCGCCGCCGCAGCCGCACGTGAAGGCGCTGGCCATGGTGCCCAGCAACAGTGTCGGCCTGCTGGCCGAGCCGCGCTTCCTGCAGGCCAGCCAGCGCCTGCCGCAGATCCTGGTCGACAACGCGCTGGCGGTGCAGCAGGCTAACCGCGAGTACCAGGAGCGCGCGCTGGCCCGCGCCGGCCTGCAGCGCATGTACATCGGCACGCTGACGCTGAGCCTGTTCCTCGCGGTGTTCGGCGCCGTGCTGCTGGCGGTGCTGCTGGGCAACCAGCTGGCCCGCCCGCTGCTGTTGCTGGCGCACGGCGTGCGCCAGGTGGCCGCCGGCGACCTCACGCCCAAGCCGCAGCTGCAAAGCCGCGACGAGCTGGCCGGCCTGACGCGCTCGTTCGCCGACATGACCCAGCAGCTGGCCGACGCGCGGCTGGCCGCCAACCGCAGCCTGCAGCAGCTCGACGACGCGCGCGCCTACCTGCAGACCATCCTGGACAACCTGACTTCCGGCGTGGTCGTGCTGGACCGCCAGGGGCGGGTGCTGTCGTCCAACCCGGGCGCCACGCGCATCCTGCGCGCGCCCCTGGCCGCGTTCGAGGGGCGCCCGATGGCCGAATGCAGCGGCCTGGAGGCCTTCGCGCAGAGCGTGCAGGCCCAGTTCGACCGGCTCGGCGACGGCCGCGACCACTTCGGCGTGGACCACTGGCAGCAGTCGTTCGAGCTGCGCCCCGCGCAGTCGCCGTTCTCGCAGGACGCGCTGATGCTGCTGGCGCGCGGCGCGCTGCTGCCGGACCAGACGCGCCTGCTGGTGTTCGACGACATCTCCGAGATCGTGTCGGCCCAGCGCACGCAGGCCTGGGGCGAGGTCGCGCGCCGGCTGGCGCACGAGATCAAGAACCCGCTGACGCCGATCCAGCTGTCGGCCGAGCGGCTGGAGATGAAGCTGGCGCCCAAGCTTGGCAACACGCCCGAGCAGGCCCTGCTGGCGAAGTCCGTGCGTACCATCGTCGAGCAGGTCGAGGCCATGAAGCGGCTGGTCAACGAGTTCCGCGACTACGCCCGGCTGCCGGCGGCCGAACTCAAGCCGCTGGACCTCAACGTGCTGGTGCAGAACGTGATGCAGCTGTACCCGCAGGAAGCCGCCACGGTGCCGGTGCAGCTGGAGTTGGACCCGCGCTGCCCGCCGATCCGCGGCGACGCCGAGCAGCTGCGCCAGGTCATCCACAACCTGCTGCAGAACGCCCAGGACGCGACCGAGGCCAGTGGCCGCGCGGGCGGCGAGGCCGGCCACGTGCTGCTGCGCACGCAATGGCTGGACAGCGCGCGCTGCGTGCGGCTGACCGTGCGCGACCAGGGCACCGGCTTTTCCGAGCCCATCCTCAAGCGCGCGTTCGAGCCCTATGTCACGACCAAGCCGCGCGGCACGGGCCTGGGCCTGGCGGTCGTCAAGAAGATCGCGGACGACCACGGCGCGCGCATCGACCTGTCGAACCGCCTGCAGGACGGCGCCACGGTCGGCGCGCAAGTGTCGCTATCATTCCCGATCGACGGTGCGGCCTAGCGGCCCCTGCCGGACCGGCAACTGCGCTTTCTCATCCAACATGGCAAACATACTCGTGGTCGACGACGAACTCGGGATTCGCGACCTGCTGTCCGAGATCCTCAACGACGAAGGCCACAACGTCGAGTTGGCCGAGAACGCCGCGCAGGCCCGGGCCGCCCGCGCGCGCGCGCAGCCCGATCTCGTGCTGCTCGACATCTGGATGCCCGACACCGACGGCGTGTCGCTGCTCAAGGAATGGGCCACGACCGGCATGCTGGGCATGCCGGTCATCATGATGAGCGGCCACGCCACGATCGACACTGCCGTCGAGGCCACCAAGATCGGCGCGCATTCCTTCCTCGAAAAGCCGATCACGCTGCAGAAGCTGCTGAAGGCCGTGGAGCAGGCGCTGGCCCGCAGCGGCGTGCGCAAGCCGGGGCTGCCCGGCGTCCCCGGCATGGCCTTCGACGGCCGGACCGACGCGGCCGAAGCGCCGGCCGGCGCCGGCCCCGCGGCCGTGGCGCCGCCGGTGGTGGACAGCGGCCCCCAGGCGCGCCAGACCTTCGAGCTCGACAAGCCGCTGCGCGAGGCGCGCGACGGCTTCGAGAAGGCCTACTTCGAATTCCATCTCGCCCAGGAGGGTGGCTCGATGACGCGCGTGGCCGAGAAGACCGGCCTGGAGCGCACCCACCTCTACCGCAAGCTCAAGCAACTCGGCGTCGATCTCGCCCGCGGAAAACGCTCTTCGGCTTGATATATAATGGCAGGCTTCACGGCCCGGTAGCTCAGTTGGTAGAGCAGCGGATTGAAAATCCGCGTGTCGGTGGTTCGATTCCGCCCCAGGCCACCAATCATCTACGCCTAGTCCCTCCCGACTAGGCGTTTTTGTTTGTGCGACAAGGACTTAGCTCCGAAATCGCGCTCAGAACGTCCCAGACGGTTCCGTGACATTCCGGATTCGCCCGTACCCCGATCCGGGCCCAGCGATGATTTCATCGCAATCAACTTTTCTGGGGTACGGGTGTCATGGGACGACCAAGGATTCGCTGCTCATGAGCGGTGCATGACGGCTTCATACGAGCGCGATGCGAAGGCGTGGTGGGCCGGGTTTATGCGTCCTGTCCTGCACTGCCGTCATGCAGGCCCCTTTGCACTTGCCTCGAGGCCACTGTGCGCATTCAAGCCGCACCTCGGGCATGGGGGCGGCCAGCAGTGATCGCTTGGCGATGACGCGATTGGCCTGCCCGGACAGGCTGAACGACAGTGCCTTGTTCTTGGCCGGCTCCTTGTAGCGGCTGCGCTTGGAGTCCCACTGCCGGTGCCTGCCCGGCGGCATCGCCACATGCCCGCCGGCCGTGCGCTTCTTCGCGTTTGTCCACGCCGGTGCCCGGCATCGCCGAAAGCCATGCGCTCCTGGCCGTGCAGCAGCGCACCGGCGTGCGGCACGTCGTGGATGTCGGCCGCCGTGGCGAGCACCGTGTGCACGAGGCCCGAGTCGGCGGGCCTGCGGCTGGCCATATCGCACCCGCCACGGCATGAAGTGGGAGGGTGCGGTGTAGAGCGGCCCAGCGACGGATTGGCCGCCTTGGGAAAGGGCTTGGTGGTGGCGATACGGATAAAGTCCGGGGCCCGGCAGGGCTGGGCGATGGGGTGCGGCGCGATCTCACCGAGGGGGCTCCATCCTTTCCATGCCCGAATGAACGAACCACCAACCTGGAGTATTCAACATGCTGAAGCGCTTGAGTGTGGCCCTGTTTGCAATGGTTGCCGTCGTGCTGGCGGGGTGCGCGAGTTCCCCCACGTCGCTGGACGCGCAGTGGGTCAACCCGCAGTTTGCCGGCAAGAAGCCGGTGGACAACGTGATGGTCATGGCCGCCACGAAAGACGCCACCAACCGCCGGCTGATCGAGGACCGCATGGTCCAGCAGCTGTCCGGCCAGGGCGTCAAGGCCGTGCAGTCCTACAAGTTCCTGGCCCGCGACGGCGAGGTCACCCAGGAGCAGCTGCGTGCCGTGGTCACCCAGGCCGGCGTGTCGTATGCGCTGGTGTCGCGCGTGACCAACGTCAGCTCGCAGGTCAACGTCGATCCGGGCATGGTCATGGGGCCGGCGTGGGGGCCGGGCTGGGGCGCAGGCATGGGCTGGGGCCCAGGCTGGGGTGGCTGGGCCGGCTACTGGAACACCATGTGGGCCCCCTCGATCCCGCCGTCGGTGACGACCACGCAGAACGTGCATGTCGACACCCGTTTGCTGGAAACCAAGGACGCCACCGTGATCTGGTCCGCCGCGACCACCACGTCCGCCGGCTACAACTCCATGCCGGAACTGGTCAATTCCTTCGTGCAGGTCATCGTCCAGTCGATGCAGAAGGACGGGGTGATCTAGCGTCTTTCCGGCGGATGGCGTGGACCATGGGGCCGGATGAAAAATAGCCCAGGGGGCTGTGTCGCATGTGGTCCGTCGACGGTTCCTGGCCAAGTGTCGGCCGGCCGGCCGGGCGACACTTCCCGGGTGGCTGCAAGGCCGAGGCGGCGTCCGGCCGCCCGGTCCAACCGAAGGAGGTCCCCACGTGAAAACAACCCTGCTCGCCGCGCTGCTGCTCGGTGCGTCCACCCTGGCCCAGGCCGACACCGAGGCCCAGGAGAAGCTCCAGGCACTGGAGGTGCTGGTCAAGCATTCCCAGACGGTGGCTTGCGATACGACGTTCGAGGCGCACCCGGGTGCCGCGGAGAACTACGCGAACATCCACACGGTCGAGCGGGATGCGGCAGGCGGCTGGTCCACCTATTTCATCCTGTGGGGGGGCGACATGGGCTGCAACCGCGGCTCGGGCACGTCCTCGTACTTCGTCAGCGAGGTGGGGCGGTATTCGGCGTCGCGGCCGTTCCTGGTGCGCAGCAATGCCGCCTTCGGCCAGGTGCTGGGCCAGGTGGTCGACCCGCGGTTCATCCGGAAGCTGGAGAGGGCCGGCGACCGGCGGTTCGTCATCGTCTCGTCCGAGCATGCGGGCAACGACCCCAACAACTTCCCCAGCAACAGGTACCAGTACCTGCTGGAGCAGCAGCAGGGCACCTGGCGGGTGACGGAGCGGAAGTTCCTGGGCAAGAACCGGTACTGAGCTTGCGGCTGCAGCGCCGGCCGCTGTTGCCGCGGTGGCCTTGGGCGGGTGGCCGCGGCGCCAGCAGCGGCTGGGACCGATCTGGACGAAGCACAGGAATGCCTTCGAAGGCTTCCTGCGCCATGCCGGCGTTCCCACGCAGAAGCTCGAGATTCCGTACCGGCCCAGGCCCGAACGCGATGCTCTGCGAGCGCGGGGTCCATGCATCGCCGACTGGGAAACGGTGGTCACACCGATCGTCAACCACCTGCGGAGGCGCCAGGATGCCGATGCCCGCAAGCTGGTGCTGACCGTGGCGCCACCGCGGCGGAACCGGCTGCGCCATCGGCGCGCTGATCGGCGGCCTCGTGCTGTCGGCTCTGGCGCGGCTGTTCCTCTTCGCCCTGGATGTCCGTAGGGGCTGGTGTGGCCGCTGGTGCCGATCGTCATCGGCGCCGGCGCGCTGGCACGTGCCGTCCTCGAATGGCCGCGGTGAAGGACCACCAAGGGCCCGGGGGCTTGAAGCGCTGCCCGGCAACCGAGTCCTGGCGAAAGCCGCTTTCGCTGGCCGACTGGCGTGTTGTCGATGGGGCGGCCGCCCAGGGCTTACGCCGATGCGGTGGGCAGTGGCGTCTGCACGCGCACCAGGCCCGGCGTGCCGCCGGGAACGAGGCGCCAGCTTCGCGCCGCGACCGTCGTTTGGCGCCGGGTGCGGTAGGCCGGCATCTGCAGCACGGCCGCATTCGGCCCGGCGTGCAGCAACTGGCCGCTGGCGGCGACGCCGTCGCTGAACTCCACCAGCAGCGCATCGCCGGCCGACAGTGCGCCCTTGCCGGGGGCATCGAGGCTGCGCAGCAGGGCGCCTGGGTACAGGTGGGTGTTGTTGGCGGAGAAACGCCAGAGCATGGGGACCTCCCGTCGGGCCTGGGACAGGCCTGTCACCGTAACCGATCGCGCGCCCATGGCGCAGGCCTCATCCCTTCGACAAGGCCTTCAGCGCCAGCTTGATGCCCTCGCTGACGCCCACGTCCTTGGGCAGCGCCTTCAGCGCGGCGGCGGCCTCCTTGTCGCTGTAGCCGAGCGCCAGCAGCGCCTGCAGGATGTCGGCCTGGTGCTCGTCGGCCACGGCGGCCTGCGGGCCGATGTCGGCGCCGAGCTTGCCCTTGAGCTCCAGCAGCAGCCGCTCGGCCGTCTTCTTGCCGATGCCGGGCACCTTGACCAGCCGGCCGCTCTCCTGCAGCGTGACGGCCTGCGCCAGGTCGGCCACGCCCAGGCCCGACAGCACCGCCAGCGCCGTGCGCGGCCCCACGCCGCTGATGCGGATCAGCTGGCGGAAGGCGTTGCGCTCGGCCGCGGTGCCGAAGCCGTAGAGCAGCTGGGCGTCCTCGCGCACGACGAAATGCGTCAGCAGCGTCACGCGCTCGCCCAGCGCCGGCAGGTTGTAGAAGGTGCTCATCGGCACGTCCACCTCGTAGCCCACGCCCTGGCAGTCCACCAGCACCTGGGGCGGGTTCTTCTCGGCCAGCAGGCCCTGCAGTCGTCCGATCATGGGCCGCGATGGTAGCGGCGCGACAATCGCGGCCCATGATCGTCCGCCACGACTTCTCGCCCCCCAACAACACCCGCCTGGCCCACCTGTGCGGCCCCATGGACGCGCACCTGCGCCAGATCGAGGCCGCGCTGCAGGTCCGGGTCGCGCACCGGCAGGAGCAGTTCCGCATCGAAGGCCCCAAGGCGAAGGCGCAGCGCGCGCTGGAGGTGCTGCAGGCCATGTACGAGATCGCCGGCCGCCCGATCGCGACCGGCACCGTGCAGCTGATGCTGGCCGGCGACGCCGCGATGGGCGGGGCCGACGACGGCCCGCCGCTGCTGACGCGCCGCGGCGACCTGAAGGCGCGCACGCCGAACCAGGCGACCTACCTGGACAACATCGCGCGCCACGACATCACCTTCGGCATCGGCCCGGCCGGCACCGGCAAGACCTACCTGGCGGTGGCCTGCGCGGTCGACGCGCTGGAGCGCTCGGCCGTGCAGCGCATCGTGCTGACGCGCCCGGCCGTGGAGGCCGGCGAGCGGCTGGGCTTCCTGCCCGGCGACCTGACGCAGAAGATCGACCCCTACCTGCGCCCGCTGTACGACGCGCTGTACGACCTGATGGGCCCGGAGCGCGTGGCCAAGAGCTTCGAGCGCAACGCGCTGGAGATCGCGCCCTTGGCCTTCATGCGCGGGCGCACGCTGAACAACGCCTTCGTGATCCTGGACGAGGCGCAGAACACCACGCCCGAGCAGATGAAGATGTTCCTCACCCGCATCGGCTTCGGCGCCAAGGCCGTGGTCACCGGCGACGTGAGCCAGATCGACCTGCCCAAGCAACAGCTGTCGGGCCTGGTCGATGCCGAGCGCGTGCTGCGCCGCGTGCAGGGCATCGCGATCAGCCGGCTGACCAGCGCCGACGTGGTGCGCCACCCGCTGGTGGCGCGCATCGTCGATGCCTACGACGCGCGCGGGCGCGCGCCCGAGGCTGGCGACGGGCGCGACGCGGCCGAGCAGGCGGTGCGCGCGCGCCGGGGCGGGCGATGAACGCGCTGCAGCTATCGCTGCAGTTCGCGGCGTTCGACGGCGCGGCCGCGCACCGCGCCGCGCTGCCGCGCCACAAGGTCGCGCGCTGGATCCGCCATGCGCTGGAGCGCGACGCCGAGATCGCCGTGCGCATCGTCGGCGCCGAGGAGGGCCAGGCGCTGAACCGCGACTACCGCGGCCGCGACTACGCGACCAACGTGCTGACCTTCGACTACGCCAGCGAGCCCGTGGTGGCGGCCGACCTGGTGCTGTGCGCGCCGGTGGTCGAACGCGAGGCGCGCGAGGCCGGCAAGCCGCTGCAGGCGCACTATGCGCACCTGCTGGTGCACGGCGCGCTGCACGCCCAGGGCTGGGACCACGAGACCGGCGAGGCGGACGCCGAGGCCATGGAGGCGCGCGAAACCGAGATCCTGCTGCGGCTGGGGTTCGCTGCGCCCTACGGCTGAACGCCCGGCCCGCAAGGCCATGCCGGCGTTCCGGGGCTCCCGGTCCGGCGGTTTTCCCGCGGCGTCCCTTTCCCGCGCGCGCCAGGGCGGCAGCTGCTCGCGCAGGTATTCGTAGAGGCGTAGAGGCATGGGGCCGCGCGCGGCAGTTCCCAGCCGGCCTTGTCCAGCCGCATCTCGGTCGCGGGCAGTTCGGGAAAGCCTGCCTGCGGCGACGGGATGCGCAGCGGTGGCGTCGTCCGGCCGCACCGTGCCGGCCGCCGTGCGCTTCAGGGGCCGCTTCGGCCCGTCGAATCGCGCTGAAGCCGAACGGCGGCGCCACGCCGTCCAAGTCCTGGCCCGACGGCCCCGGGGCGGCATCACGGCCCGGGATGACCGGCCGGATGGCAGGGCTTCCGACCGCGCGGGAGAGGGCCGCCCTGCGCCGGCCGCGCAGGCCGCCTGCAGCGGCACCGACCGGGCGCCGTCGCCGTGGACCCGGTCACTCGGCCTTGATGCCGGCCGCGCGCGCCAGCGCCACGTAGCGCGCCGCGTCTTCGCGGATCAGGCGCGCCAGCGCGGCGGCATCGCCGCGCAGCGGCTCCACGCCGGCGCTGGACAGGTTGGCCTGCACCGCCGGCTTGTCCAGGATGCGACTGACGTCGGCCGCGATCCTGGCCACCACGTCGGGCGGCATCTTGGCCGGCCCCATCAGCGCGAACCAGGTGGAGAAGTCCAGCGGCTTCAAGCCCTGTTCCTCGAAGGTGGGCGTGTCGGGCAGCAGCGCGTAGCGGCGCGGCGTGGTCACGCCCACCACCTTCAGCCGACCGGCTTTCGCGTAGGGCGCGAGCAGGTTGGCGCTGACCATGGCCAGCGGGATCTGCCCGCCGACCACGTCGGTCACGGCCGGCACACAGCCCTTGTAGCCGGCATGTGCCGCCTCGAAGCCGGCCTTCTGCTTGACCAGTTCCATCGCGAAGTGCTGCGGCGTGCCGATGCCGCAGGAGCCGTAGGCCAGGCCGCCGGGCTTGGCCCGGGCGGCGGCCACCAGCGACTTCAGGTCGCTCACGTCGGCCGAGGGATGGGCGGCCAGCGCGATCGGCGTCACGCCCAGCAGCAGGATGGGCGTGAGGTCCTTCTCGTGGTCGTAGGGCAGCTTGCCCTGCACGCCCAGGTTGGTCAGCATGGTGCTGTTCTGCAGCAGCAGCGTGTAGCCGTCGGCCGGCGCGCGCACCACTTCCATGCTGCCGATGTTGCCGGAGGCGCCGGCCTTGTTCTCCACCGCGACGGCCTGGCCCCAGGCCTGCTGCAGCTCGGCGCCGATCTGGCGCGCCAGGATGTCCGAGCCGCCGCCGGTGCCGTAGGGCACGATCAGGCGCACCGCGCGGTTCGGGTAGCTCTGCGCCGCGGCCGGGCCGCCGGCCAGGGCCGCGGCGGTCAGGCACAGGGTGGCGAGAAGAGGGCGTCGTTGCATGCGTGCCTCCATGTCAGAAATCCAGTGCGCCGAGGCGCTGTACCCACAGGTCCCACGAGCGCGGGATCTGGCCGTCGTTCATGTCGGAGGACAGCTGCGCCTCGCGCGTGCTGAGGTACTGCGGCTCGCCCAGCGCCTGGGTGGACAGCTGCAGCTTGGCGTTGGCCTCGGCGTAGATGGCGCGGTAGATCGCCTGGCGCAGGCCGGTGCCCACCACGGTGGAGCCGTGGCCGCGCATCAGCACGCAGCTGTGCTGGCCCAGCGAGCGCGCCAGCGCCTGGCCCAGGTAGGGGCTGCTGACCAGCATGTCGGTGTCGCCGCCGGCGTCGCGGATCTCGAAGTGCGCCGAACCTTCGCCGAGGAAGCCTGCCATGTGGAACAGCGGGCGCAGCGCTTGGCCTGCGCAGGCGAACGGGATCACGCTCATCGAGTGCGAGTGCACCACGGCCTGCACGTCGGGCCGCGCGCGGTAGATCTCCGAGTGGATGAAGCGCTCCAGGTAGGGGCGTGGCGCTTCGGGGTCGAGCGCGCTGCCGTCCAGCCGGTAGCAGACGATGTCCTGCGGCCGCACCAGCGCCGGTGCGCGGTTGGCCGACAGCAGGAACAGCTGCGGGTCGTCCGGATGGCGCACGCTGGCGTGGCCCAGGCCGTCGACGATCTGGTGGTCGTAGAGGATGCGGTTGGCCAGCGCCAGCTCGCGCGCGAGGTCTTCGGGAACGTTCAGCCCCATGGTGGCGTGTCTCGTGCGTGGTGAAGCCCCGCATTGGAGCGGGCGGCCGCCGCCGCGTCCAATACCGTTTGGCTCGCGCTGGCCGAAGATTTTCTTTGGGCGGCCCGCGCGCCTCAGGCCGGGTGCGCCAGCGCCCCGAGCCGCGCGGTGAGATCCTCCAGCGCCGCGCGGATCTCGGCCACCAGCGCCGCCTCGTGCGGCAGCGGGCCGCGGCGCTGCGGCCAGGCCAGGTACAGCGTGCGGCGCAGCGCCGGCGCGACCACCGCGCGCGCGTCGAGCAGGCCGGCCTGCACTTCCGAGATGACCGAGGCGTAGGGCAGGATGCTGGCCGCCTCGCCGCGCAGTACCAGGCCCTTGATCGCGGCGATGGAGCGCACCTCGTAGGCCAGGCGCACCTCCAGCCCGGCCGCATGCGCGGCCTCGGTCACCGTCTCGCGCACCACGTCGCGCCGCTCGGGGATGGCCAGCCGTTCCTCCAGCGCCTCGGCCAGCGCCACCGGCCGGCGCGGTGCGCCGCCGGGCAGCGTGACCAGCACCAGGTCCTCGTGGTGCAGCGCCACGCGCGCCACCGCCGGGTGCTCGGGCACGCCGTAGGCCAGCGCCAGGTCCAGCTCCTCGCGCACCAACTGGTCGACCAGCACATGGCTCATCTCCTCGGCCAGGCTCAGCCGCACGTGCGGCAGCGCCTCGCGCACGCGCACCGCCAGCGCCGCGCCGATCGCCAGCATCAGGCTGGGCGTCATGCCCAGGCGCACCGCCTGCACCGCGTCGGGCGCCATGGACGCGATCTCGCGCCGCGTCTGCTCCACCAGGCCGAGGATGGCGCAGGCCCGCTGGTACAGCAGTGCGCCGGCCGGCGTGGCCTCCACGCCGCGCGAGTGGCGGCGCAGCAGGGCCACGCCCAGGTCTTCCTCCAGCTGGCGCACCTGCATGCCCAGCGCCGGCTGCGCCACCAGCAGCTCGGCCGCGGCGCGCGTCATGTTGCCGGTCTCCACCACCTTGGCGAAGTAGCGCAGCTGGCGCAGGTTCATCGCGCGCCCCCCGTCCATGCCTACTGGGCCAGGCTCTCGGGCGCCCGCTCGATGCGCACGACGAAATGCGTGAGCCGCATGACGCGCGCGCCCAGCGCCGGCAGGTTGCAGAAGGTGCTCGTCGGCACGTCCACCGCGCAGCCCACGCCGTGGCAGTCCAGCAGCACCTGCGGCGGGTTCTTCACGGCCAGCAGGCCCTGCAGTCGTCCGATCATGGGCGGTGATCGTATCCGTGCTGCCGCCGGCGGCCGACGCGGCGCTGGAGCGCATCGCCGCGGTCGACGAGTCCGGCCTGGCGCACGTGCTGCAGCGGGTGCGGCACGCCGCCGGCCGATGGATCAGGCCGCCTGCAGCGGCACCGACCAGGCGTCGTAGCCGTAGACCCAGTCGGCGTTGCCCTGGGTCTTCATCCACTGGTTGCCGCGGGATCCGATCTGGATCTTGGCGGTGCGTTCCTTGCGGGTGTTTTCGTAGGCGCGCAGTGCCTTTTCGGCGTCGGCCCGGGTGCCGACCCCGGCCAGCGCGCGGCCCAGCACCACCGCGTCCTCGATCGCCATGCCCGCGCCCTGCGCCATGAAGGGCAGCATGGGGTGGCAGGCGTCGCCCAGCAGCGTCACGGTGCCGACCGACCAGCGCGGCAGCGGGTCGCGCTCGTACAGCGCGCTCTTGAGCGTGCTGTCGCAGGCGTCGAGCAGGGCGCGCGCGTCGGGGTGGAAGTCCTTGTAGAAGCTGCGCAGCTCCTCGACGTCGCCCTCGCTGGTCCACGATTCCTCGGTCCAGCTGTCCTGGCCGGTGGTGGCGAAGATGAAGGTTTCCCTGCCCTGGTTGAGCGGGAAGGTCACGATCTGGCTCTGCGGCGTCGGGCCCCACCACTTGGTGAAGGCCTCGATCTCGGGCACGTGCTGCACGCGCTCGGTCGGCACCACGGAGCGGAACGACACCACGCCGGTGAAGCGCGGGTGTTCCTCGCCGAACAGCGCGGTGCGCACGCGCGAGTGGATGCCGTCGGCGCCGGCCACCACGTCGAAGCGGGCGCGGGTGCCGTCGTCGAACTGCAGCGTCACGCCGTCGTCGCCTTGCGTCAGCGTCTGGATGCGTTTGCCGAACCGGATGTTCTCGATCGGGAACCGCTCGGCCAGCGCGTCGATGATGTCGGCGCGGTGGATGGTGACCTGCGGCGCGCCGTACTGCTGCTCGGCCACGTTGCCCATGCCCAGGCGCGAGGTCTCCTGGCCGGTGTCCCAGTCGCGGCTGATGCGGAAGCTGGGCTGCGCGCCGCGCGCGCGGATGGCGGGGCCGGCGCCCAGGCCGTCGATGGCGCGCACCACGTTGGGCGTGAGGTTGATGTCGGCGCCCACGCGCGAGAAGCCCCTGGCCTGCTCGAACACGGTGACGTCGTGGCCTTGTGCGCGCAGCGCGATGGCGGCGGCCAGGCCGCCCACGCCGCCGCCGGCGATGGCGATGTTCAGGGGTTGGTTCATGGTGTCTTCCTCCAAGAGAGTGTTGCGGATGGGGGTGGGGGCCGGCGGTATGCTGCGGCGTTCGAGGTGTTTTCCAGGAACAGAGCTTGACGCAGCGCAATTGTTCGCAGGCGGGCGGCGGCGCTCCACCGCCCGGCGTCCAGAAAAAAGCACCCATCGTCCCGCGGGCCGCGCCATGGACGTGCTGAGCGAGGTGCTGGCGGTCTGCCGCTCGGAGCGGGCGGTGACGGCGCGCTTCGCGCTCACCGCGCCCTGGGCGCTGCGCTCGGACGGCCTGCCCGGCACCATGATCCGGCTGTCGCGCGGCGCGCCCTACTGGATCGGGCTGCCCGGCCAGGCGCCGGTGCAGGTGCAGGCCGGCGACCTGGTGATGCTGCCGCTGGGCGCGGCCCACACCATCGCCTCGGCGCCGGACGTGCCGGCCACGCCGTTCGCCGAGCTGATCGCGCGGCATGCCGACGGCCCGCGCGACGAGAACCCGCTGGTCTTCAGCCACGGCGGCGGCGGCGCGGCGACCGAGATCTTCTCCGCGCTGCTGTGGTTCTCGGCCTACTGCCGGCACTCGGTGTTCCACCTGCTGCCGCCGCTGGTCCACCTGCGCGCGGCGCAGCTGCCGCTGGCCGGCTGCCTGGCCGCCACCATGCAGTCGCTGATCGTGGAGACGCTGGACCGGCGCCCCGGCTGGCGGCTGTCGGCGGCGCGCATGGGCGAGCTGCTGCTGGTCGACGTCCTGCGCGAGCGCCTGGGCCGCCAGTCGGCGCTGGGCCAGGGCTGGCTGCGCGGGCTGTCCGACCCCGGCATCGCGCGCGCGATCATGGCGCTGCACCGCCAGCCCCAGCGCGACTGGACGGTGGAGCTGCTGGCCGGCGAGGCGGCGATGTCGCGCTCGCGCTTCGCCGAGCGCTTCCGCGCGCTGGTGGGCGCCACGCCGATCGGCTACCTCACCCAGCACCGCATGGCGCTGGCGGCCGAGCAGCTGGAGGCCGGCGTGCTGCCGCCCGAGCGCATCGCCGAGCAGGCGGGCTACGAGTCGGCCCGCGTGTTCGCGCGCGCCTTCCGGCGCTGGTCGGGCGCGACCCCGCGCGCCTGGCTGCGGCGCGAGGGCGCGCGGCGCGCGCAGATGCTGGCGCTCGAGCGACGCGAGGACGGCGGCGACGGGGCGTGATTCAACGGTCCAGGCGCAGCAGCCGCACGTGCACCGGCCGCTCGAAGGCGACGGCGCCCGTGGCGTCGGCATGGCGCGCGTAGTGCGCGCGCACGCGCGCGAGCAGCGCGTCGTCGATGCGGTGGTCGGCATAGGTCGCCCGCATCTGCCGCTGCTCGAACTCGGCGAAGCTGGCGAAGCCCACCGGCATGTCGAAGCGGTGCTCGGCCGCCTGGCGCCAGCGGCCGGTGGCGACGGCGCGGTCCAGCGCGCGCTGGGCCTGGGCGCGCACCTCGCCCTCTTCGTTGTACAGGCGCACCAGTTCGTTGTAGGGGCCGGCGTAGACCGGCTCGGACACGTAGAGCCAGCCGCCGGGCCGCAGCACGCGCGCCATCTCGGCCAGCGCCTGGTCCATCAGCGGCACCGGCACGTGGTGCAGCGACTTGAGCATCAGCGCGCCGTCGAACGCGGCATCGGGCAGCGGCATGGCCTGCGCGCCGCCGTGCAGGAACTGCAGCCCCGGCGTGGCGGGCGCGGCGAGGTTCTTGGCGAGCTGGCGTTCGTCCACCTCCAGGCCGGTGACCCGGGCCTCGGGGTAGCGCGCCAGCAGCGCGCGCGCGAGCTGGGCGGCGCCGCAGCCGGCTTCGACGATGCGGGCCTGGGCCAGGGGCACCAGCGATGCCAGGACGTCCAGTTCGTTGGTGACGAGGGCGGGGAGCTGCGGCACGGTGTTCGACGGGTGGTGGCGGGCCGGACAGCATAGCGCGCGGCCGCCCCCGCAAGCCGCTCCGCGCCGGCTACACTGCCGGCGCCCGCGAGCCCCCCATGCGCCACAAGCACCGCGAATTCTTTGCCCGCCCGCTGGCCGAGGCCGGGACGAACCGCTGGGACTGGGCCCTGCTGCCGCTGGTGCTGGCCGTCCTGGTGCTGCTGAGCTTCGGCGCCGCGCAGATGGCGCGGCCCTACCAGCTCGGCGACGCGCTGCCGCTGTCGCTGGACCCGTGGCAGCTGCCCTACTACCTGCTGCGCACCATGCTGCGCATGTTCCTGGCGATGGCCGCGGCGCTGCTGTTCAGCGCCGCGTTCGGCGTGCTGGCGGCGCGGTCGCGCGCGGCCGAGCAGGTGCTGGTGCCGATGCTGGACATCCTGCAGTCCATCCCGATCCTGGGCTTCCTGTCGATCACGGTGACCGGCTTCATCGCGCTGTTCCCGGGCAACCTGTTCGGCGTGGAATGCGCGGCGATCTTCGCGATCTTCACCTCGCAGGCCTGGAACATGGCGTTCAGCCTGTACCAGTCGCTGCGCGGCGTGCCGGCCGAGCTGCAGGAGGCCGCGCGCGTGTTCCAGCTGTCGGCCTGGCTGCGCTTCTGGCGGCTGGAGCTGCCGTTCGCGATGCCGGGCCTGCTGTGGAACATGATGATGTCGATGTCCGGCGGCTGGTTCTTCGTGGTCGCCTCCGAGGCCATCACCGTGTCGCAGCAGAGCATCAAGCTGCCGGGCGTGGGCTCGTACATCGCGCTGGCGATCGAGGCGCGCGACCTGCACGCGATCGGCTGGGCGATCGCCGCGATGCTGGCCGGCATCCTGCTCGTCGACCAGCTGCTGTTCCGGCCGCTGGTGGCCTGGTCCGACAAGTTCCGCTTCGAGGACGGCAGCAGCGACGCGGCGCCGCAGTCCTGGCTGCTGGATCTCCTGCGCCGCACCCAGGGCGTGCGCGCGCTGGCCGGCCGCGCGGTGGCGCTGTTCGAGCGCAGCTTCACGCTGTTCCGCCGCGGCTACGACGGCACCTCGGTGCGCGCGCGGCCGCGGCCGCCGGCGCCCTGGCTGCGCCGCGGCTGGGACGCGCTGCTGGCCGCCGTGGTGCTGCTGGCCGCCTGGCGGCTGCTGGCCTTCATCCACACCGAGGTCGGCTGGCGCGAAGTGGGCCACGTGTTCGTGCTGGGCGGCTGGACGCTGGCACGGGTGCTGGTGCTGATCGTGCTGGCGGCCGTGGTCTGGGTGCCGGTGGGCGTGTGGATCGGCATGGACCCGCGCTGGTCGGGCCGGCTGCAGGCGGTGGCGCAGTTCCTGGCGGCGTTCCCGGCCAACCTGCTGTTCCCGGTGTTCGTGCTGGCCATCGTGCACTGGCGGCTGGACCCGGACCTGTGGCTGTCGCCGCTGATGGTGTTCGGCACCCAGTGGTACATCCTGTTCAACGTGATCGCCGGCGCCAGCAGCATTCCCGCCGAGCTGCGCTTCGCCGCCGCCAACCTGGGCCTGTCGGGCTGGCTGAAGTGGCGGCGCTACCTGCTGCCGGCCGTGTTCCCCAGCGTCGTGACCGGCGCCATCACCGCCAGCGGCGGCTCGTGGAACGCCAGCATCGTGTCCGAATACGTCAGCTGGGGCGACACCACGCTGGCGGCCCGGGGCCTGGGCCGCTACATCGCCGAGATGACGGCCGCGGGCGACTTTCCGCGCATCGCGCTGGGCATCGGCGTGATGTGCGTGTTCGTCATGGGGCTGAACCGCTTCGTCTGGCGCCGGCTGTACCGGCTCGCCTCCGAACGCATGCAGGGGTGACGCGCATGGCCCGGGCGATCCTCGAACTGACCGGCGTCGGCAAGACCTTCCGCTCGGCCGACGGCCACGTGCGGCCGGTGCTGGACCGGGTGGACCTGTCGCTGCGCGAAGGCGAGATCGTGGCGCTGCTGGGGCCGTCGGGCTCGGGCAAGAGCACGCTGCTGCGCATCCTGGCCGGGCTGCTGCCGGTCGACGCGGGCGAGGTGCGCTACCGCGGCCAGCCGCTGTTCGGGCCGGCGCGGGCCATCGGCATGGTGTTCCAGTCGTTCGCGCTGTTCCCCTGGCTCACGGTGCAGCAGAACGTGGAGTTGGGCCTGGAGGCGCGCGGCATGGCGCGCGCCGCGCGCGCGGCGAAGGCCGGGGCGGCGATCGCGCTGATCGGCCTGGCCGGCTACGAAGGCGCGTTGCCGCGCGAGCTGTCGGGCGGCATGCGCCAGCGCGTGGGCATCGCGCGCGCCCTGGTGACCGAGCCGGACGTGCTGCTGATGGACGAGGCCTTCTCCGCGCTGGACGTGCTGACCGGCGAGCGCCTGCGCGAGGACATCCTGGAGCTGTGGCAGGGCGGCAGCATGCCGACCAAGGCCATGCTGGTGGTCTCGCACAACATCGAGGAGGCCGTGGTGATGGCCGACCGCGTGCTGGTGCTGGCCGCCGATCCGGGCCGCATCCGCTGCCAGCTGGCGATCCAGCTGCCGCGCCCGCGCGAGCCCGACGGCGCCGACGCGCGGGCGCTGGTCGACGAGATCTATGCGCTGATGACGTCCGGCGCCGGCCGCGCGGCCCGCGGGGCCGGGGCGACGCGCCCGGCGCTGGCGGCCCGGCTGCCGCGGGCCGACGTGGGCCGCATGGACGGCCTGCTGGAGCTGCTGGCCGACCAGCCCTTCGACGGCCATGCCGACCTGCCCCGGCTGGCCGAGGCGTCGGAGCTCGCCGACGCCGACCTGCTGCCGCTGGCCCACGCGCTGGCCCAGCTCGGCCTGGTGCAACTGGACAGCGGCGACCTGCAGCTGTCCGCGCTGGGCCGGCGCTACGTGGACGGCGGCCACGGCCTGCGGCGCGAGCTGTTCGGCCAGCAACTGCTGGCCCACGTGCCGCTGGTCGCGCACATCCGCCACAGCCTGGAGCAGGAGGCCAGCGGCCAGCTGCCGGACAAGCCCTTCCTGGACCTGCTGCGCGAGCACCTGGGCGAGGCCGAGGCCACGGACCTGCTGCACACGGCCGTGTCCTGGGCGCGGCACGGCGAGGTGTTCGAGTACGACGCCCGTGCCGGCCTGCTGCGGCTGCCGACGGGCGAGGACGAGGGCGGCGAGGCGGCCTGACGGCGTCCGGGCGCGATGCCGAGGCCCGGGCCGCCGGCGGCGGCGCCCTCGCGGCGGCCCGCCCACCTCACGGCCTCACAGGATGCCGTGCTGCCGCAGCAGGGCCTGCTCGTCGCCCGACACCCAGCCGAATATGCGGGGCTCGCCATCGTGCAGCTGCACGAGGTAGTGGACGTCGAAGTCGATGGCGACGTCCGGTGCCGCGCCGCGGTCGTAGGTCGCCGTCCAGGCGACGTGCGCGAGGCAGTGGTGCTCGTCGATGGGGTGGATGCGGACACCGCGCAGGTCCATGTCCTTGGTGCCGATCCGGCGGTAGCGCTCGAAGCCCTCGCGCATGGCCTGTTTCAGTGGCTCGTCGTTCCGGCCGGCCATGACCCCGGCCGGCGAGGCCGCGACGAAGGCGCTGGCGTAGGCCGAGGCGACGTCATCCAGGTCCGCGGCGTTGTGCAGCCCCTGGCGGAAGCGGTCTCGGTAGCGCTCGAAGAACTCGTGGATGCGCTCTTCTTCCATCGGTGTCTCCCTGGGTTCGGTCCATCACGGCGTACGCCATGCCATCGTAGAGCGCCACGGGATGGGATTTTCGTGCCGGCCCGGGTAATATAGTCCCCCAGGCTATATTGGAAAGTTCGCCGCCATGTCCCACACCGCCCGCCAGAAAGACAAGCTGATCGCCCGCGTCCGCCGCATCAGGGGGCAGCTGGAGGGCATCGAGCGCGCCCTGGAGGCGGATGCCGCCTGTGTCGAAGTGCTGCGCCAGATCGCCTCCGTGCGCGGCGCGGTCGGCGGCTTGACCGCCGAGGTGATGGAGGACCACCTGCGTGAACATGTCCTGGACGCCCCGACCGACCAGGAGCGGCGCCAGGGCGGCGAGGAAATGATCGAGGTCATCCGCTCCTACATGAAATGAGCCTGCCGCCCGCAGGCGGCCCCATGCAGCGACAGGAACCGGCAGATGAACACGACCACCCACCCGGCGGCGCGCCACGACCATTGCTTCCTCGGCCGCGACCACCGGCGCAACGAGCGCAAGGTCTGGCTGGTGATCGGCCTCACGGCCGGCATGATGCTGGTGGAGATCGTGGCGGGCACCCTCTATGGCTCGATGGCGCTGGTGGCCGACGGCTGGCACATGTCCACCCATGCCGGCGCGATGCTGATCGCCGCGCTGGCCTACCGCTTCGCGCGCCGGCATGCGGGCAATCCGCGCTTCACCTTCGGCACTGGCAAGCTCGGCGACCTGGCGGGCTTCGCCAGCGCGGTGCTGCTGGCCCTGGTGGCGCTGCTGATCGGCTGGGAGAGCCTGCTGCGGCTGGCCCGGCCGGTCCCCGTCGATTTCACGCAGGCGATCGAGGTGGCCGCCGTGGGGTTGGCCGTCAACCTGGTCTGCGCCTGGCTGCTCCGGGACGACCCCCTCCATCATGGCCACCACCACCATGCCCACGGCCACCGCCATCCCCATGGGCACCACCACCACGATGCGCACCATGCACCGGGGCCGTCCCGCGACAACAACCTGCGCGCCGCCTACCTGCACGTGGTGGCCGATGCCATGACCTCCGTGCTGGCCATCGTCGCCCTGCTGCTGGGGCGCAGCCGTGGCTGGACCTGGGCCGATCCCGCCATGGGCGTGGTCGGCGCGCTGGTGATCGCGCGCTGGTCATGGGGCCTGATCCGGGACGCCGGCAGCGTGCTGCTCGATGCCGCGGCCGAGGGGGAGGCGGTGCGGCAGGAGATCCGCGAGGCGATCGCACCGACGGGAAGCGAGGTCACGGACCTGCATGTGTGGCAGGTCGGTCCCGGCCATTTCGCGGCGATCGTCGCGCTGATCGCCACGGAGCCGCAGGAGCCGGCGCACTACAAGGCGCTGCTGGCCCCGATCCACGCGCTGGCGCACGTCACCATCGAGGTGCAGCGCGACGTACCTGCGTTGCGTTGATGCGTTCGGCAACTTCTCCATATGTTGCGTTGACAAGCCGAGGCATGCGTGTCGGCTTCTATGTCCATTGACCAAGTTGCGGTGCGCAACTATATTGGTTGCGCACCGCAACTGACAGGGATGGCTGATGGACATCGTCGACACACCGCCTCATTCACCGGATGCCACCATCCTGGAACTGCGGCAGTTTTCCCGGAAACTGGTGAGAGCGCTGGGATTCATGCGGGCCACCCTGGCGGACACGGAGCTTGCGCCTTCTGCGGTGCATGCCATCCTTGAAATCGGCGCCGCGCCAGGGATCAATGCCAGGGACCTGGGCCATGTCCTGAGACTGGACAAATCGAATACGAGCCGGCAACTCGCCAGGCTGGAGGCCGGCGGTTTTCTCAAGAGACAGGCCACAGGCGACGACGGGCGTTCGTCTGCGCTTTATCTGACGGATGCCGGGCAGGTGTTGCGGGAAAAAATTGACCGCTTCGCAACGGCCCAGGTTGCCGATGCGCTGCGCCGCATCGTGCCTGCGGATCAGCCCATGCTGGTGCGTGCGCTGGGGCTGTACGCCAATGCACTGGCCCAGGGCACGGGCTCCCACGCGCCGGTCGAAGAGGCTGCGACGGGGATCAAGGAGGGCTACCAGCCCGGTTGCATTGGCGACATAGCCAGTCTTCATGGCAGGTTCTATTCGGGGCACTGGGGATTCGGTGTGTTCTTCGAGAAGAAGGTGGCGACGGAACTGGCCGACTTTGCCGAGGCCCTGCCGGCCGACGGGAAGTCCCTGTGGCTCTATAGGGAAGGTGGCCGCGCACTGGCCTCCCTCGCCATGGATGGCGATCCGGCGACAGGGGTTGCGCATCTGCGATGGTTCATCGTCGACGATGCCTTGCGTGGAACCGGCGTGGGGCGGCAGTTGATGGCCCGTGCGATGCAGTTCGTGGACGAGCGTTTTGAAGAAACCTATCTGTGGACATTCAAGGGCCTGGACGCCGCACGCCATCTGTACGAGTCCTTCGGTTTCCGGTTGACGCAGGAGTCGGAGGGTGCGCAGTGGGGCACCCGGGTCGTCGAGCAGCGTTTCGATCGTCGTCGTGCCGACGCGCGCCAGCACTGAGGCGGTGGTGGCACCGGGGCGCAGACGCGCATCGCGTGGGGCATGCCGGCCAGTGCCTCGGCGCAACGATCGGCTGCGAGAATCCGCCACCACGCCATGACGCCTTCCCCCCTGGTCGACGATTGCGCCCGCGCCTCGCTGGCGCTGCTGCAGGAGAACCTCACGCCGCACGGCATCCTGGCCGCGCGGCGCACGCCGGCCGCCGTGGCGCGGCGCTACACCCGCATTTTCGGCCGCGACGCCGCGATCTGCGTGATGGCCATGTGCGGCAGCGGCGTGCCGGCGCTGGAGCGGGGCGCCGTGGCCAGCCTGGACGCGCTGGCCGCGCAGCAGGCGGCCAACGGCCAGATCCCCAAGTACGTGGACCCCGAGGGCCTGGACGCCGACTTCTGGTACCTGGGCTGCATCGACGCCACGCTGTGGTGGCTGATCGCGGTGGACCATGTGCGCCGGCATGGCCGGGCGGGCCCGGCGCGCTGGCAGCGCGAGGTGCCGCTGGCGATCCAGTGGCTGCTGGCGCAGGAGCACCAGCACCTGCGGCTGCTGCAGCAGAACGAGGCCAGCGACTGGGCCGACATCATGCCGCGCTCGGGCTACGTGCTGTACACGAACGCGCTGTGGCATGAGGTCAAGCGCCGCTTCGGCCTGGCGGACGCGGA
Organism: Pseudorhodoferax sp.; assembly: GCF_047601025.1. Taxonomy (NCBI): domain Bacteria; kingdom Pseudomonadati; phylum Pseudomonadota; class Betaproteobacteria; order Burkholderiales; family Comamonadaceae; genus Pseudorhodoferax; species Pseudorhodoferax sp. The sequence goes on along the minus strand of NZ_JASGJZ010000001.1, from coordinate 1,217,931 downwards.
CGCCACGCGCCACCACTTCAACCACTTGTTCAACCCGTTCCAGCGCGACCTGCCCGAATACCACCGCGCGCGGCTGCTGCGCCACTACGCGCGGCGCGGCCGGCGCGACCCGGGCCTGTACCTGAGCTTCGTGAACCTCGCCTCCGTCGGCGACGAGGGCGACGTGTTCGGCAACGTGCTCGCGGTGCTGTGCGGCCTGGCCGACGGCGCCGTGGCCGGGCGCATCGTGCGGACCATCGCGGCCGCGCAGGCCGACCTGCCCTGGCCCGTGCGCGTGGTGCTGCACCCGCTGTCGCAGCAGCACCCGCTGTGGCGGCCCTACATGGGCCGGCACCGGCAGAACCTGGTGCACCAGTACCACAACGGCGGCATCTGGCCCTTCGTCGGCGGCTTCTGGGCGCTGGCGCTGGCGCGGCAGGGGCTGCAGGCGCAGGCCTGGGCGGCGATGCAGCGGCTCGCCGAGGCCAACGCGCAGGACGGCTGGCGCTTCACCGAATGGTTCCAGGGCCGGACCCTGGCGCCGATGGGCATGGCCGGCCAGAGCTGGAACGCCGCCGCCTTCCTGCTGGCGCTGCGGGCGCTTCGCGGCGAAGCGGCGCCCTGGTAGCGGCCGGCCCCGTCAGCGCGCCAGCCCGAGGGCCAGTGCCACGGCCAGCGCCAGCGCGGCGGCCGGGCCCGAGAACAGCCAGCGCCACGGTGCGCGCCGCGGCACGAAGCCGACGCCGCGCACGAAGCCGGCGCTCATGGCCCAGAACAGCGCCAGGGCCAGCCGGTGGTCGGCCTGCCCCTGGGCGTCGGCCAGCAGCGGCGGGTAGAGCGTGCCGGCCAGCATGATCGACACGGCCAGCGCCAGGCTGGGCAGGTGCACGCGCGCCGATGCGCGCGGCGCGGAGGCCGGGGCTGCCGTCTCAGCGCTCCACGGCGCCGGCGCGCCAGCCGCGGGGCATGGAACCGGGCCGCCAGCCGCGGTCCGAACGGCCGCGGAGCAGGATCGGCCAGCGGATGCCGCGGGCCGGCTTGGCCGGAGCGCAGGCGTGCCTTGCAGGCCGCAGCGGCTCCGGAGGAGCTGCCTCGTCGGGTCGTCCGGGTCCGCGCAGGCAGGCGTGGGGCCGCGGCCCTCCGTCTCCTGGAGGGGGGCGCAGCGTGCAGACTGGGGGTGTCTCATCTCAAGACGCGCCGTCGATGCGGGACTGCTCGTGCTCGCCCCACAGCGCGTTCATCACGGCCAGCAGCACGGCGAAGCCGATGCCGAGCATCCAGGCGAAATACCACATGCGGTTCTCCTTTTCGTTCGGTGTCAGTAGGCGGTATGGCGGTTGGCGCGGATGTGCTCGACCGTGACCTTGCCGCGCATCACGCGGTACGCCCAGCCCGTGTAGAGGACGATCAGCGGCATGAACAGCAGCGTGGCCCAGAACATCAGGCCCAGCGTCAGGTGGCTGGACACGCTGTCCCACACCGTCAGGCTGGCCGCCGGCATGCTGGACGAGGGCAGCACGAACGGGAACATCGCCGCGCCGGCCGTGCCGATCACCCCGGCCATCGCCAGCGCCGAGGCGATGAAGGCCGCCAGCGTGCGGCGCGCCGCCGCCAGCGCAGCGGCCAGCAGTGCGCCGGCGATCCCGAGCAGCGGCAGCAGCCACAGCGCGGGCACGGCGCGGTAGTTGGCCCACCAGGCGTCGGCGCTGCGCACCACGGTCTTGGCCAGCGGATCGGGCAGCGCGGCGGGGTCGATCGGCGAATTGATCGCGAAGCCTTCGATGCCGCCCCAGCGCAGCCACGCGCCGGCGCTGGCGAAGGCCGCCACCATCAGCAGCGCGGCGCCCACCGCGGCCCGGACGGCGCGGGCCTGGATCGGGCCCACGGTGCGGTGCGCCAGGTAGGTGCCGCCGTGCATCGTGACCATGCTGCTCGCCACCACGCCGGCCAGCAGCGCGAACGGGTTCAGCAACTGCCAGAACGTCCCGGTGTAGGTGGACACCAGGAAGCGGTCGAACTGGAAGGGCACGCCCTGCAGCAGGTTGCCGAAGGCCACGCCGAAGATCAGCGGCGGCACGGTGCCGCCGACGAACAGGCCCCAGTCCCAGCCGTTGCGCCAGGCGGCGGCGTGGATCTTGCTGCGGTAGTCGAAGCCCACCGGCCGCAGGAACAGCGCCCACAGCACGGCCAGCATGGCCCAGTAGAAGCCGCTGAAGGCCGTGGCGTAGACCAGCGGCCAGGCCGCGAAGATCGCGCCGCCGCCGGTGATGAACCAGACTTGGTTGCCGTCCCAGTGCGGGCCGACGGTGTTGATGACCACGCGGCGCTCGTCGTCGCCGCGGCCGACGAACGGCAGCAGCGTGGCGACGCCCATGTCGTGGCCGTCCATGATGGCGAAGCCGATCAGCAGCACGCCGACGAGCAGCCACCAGATGAGCTTGAGGGTGGGGTAGTCGATCATGGTGGAGGTTCCCGTCGGTTCAGGCGTGGGCGGCTTCGAACTGGTAGCGGCCGGTGCCCAGGCTGCCCGGGCCCTGGCGCGCGAACTTGACCATCAGCCACATCTCCACGGCCAGCAGCGCGGTGTAGAAGCCGACGAAGCCGGCTAGCGAGCCGTACAGGCTCTCCACGCTGAGCGTGGACACGCTCAGGTGCGTCGGCAGCACGCCGTAGATGGTCCAGGGCTGGCGGCCGTACTCGGCGACGAGCCAGCCCAGCTCGCAGGCGATCCACGGCGCCGGCAGCATCCACAGCGCCCAGCGCAGCAGCCAGCGCGGCGTGGGCCGGCGCGTCTTCAGCGTGCTCCAGAACGCCAGGCCGAACAGCGCCAGCATCGCGAAGCCCAGGCCGACCATGAGGCGGAAGCTCCAGAACATCGGCGCCACGCGCGGCACGGTGTCGTGCATGGCGCGGTCGATCATCTCGGGCGTGGCCTGGCGCACGTCGGCCGTGTACTTCTTCAGCAGGAGGCCGAAGCCCAGGTCGTGCCGGGTGCGCTCCAGCGTCTCGCGGGCGGCCGCGTCGTCGCGGTGCTCGCGCAGCGTCTCCAGCGCGGCGACGGCGGCGATGCCGTTGACGATGCGCTCACGGTTCCTGGCCTTGATCTCGCGGATGCCCGGGATCTCCCGCGTGACCGAGCGCGTGCCGATCAGGCCCATCACGTAGGGGATCTCCACCGCCCAGCGGTTCCTCTGCCCGGCCTCGTCGATGCCGGCGATCAGGTTGAAGCTGGCCGGCGCGGGCTCGGTCTCCCACATCGCCTCCATCGCCGCGAGCTTGGTCTGCTGCGCCTCGCCCACGGTGTAGCCGCTCTCGTCGCCCAGCACGATGACCGAGCACACGCTGGCCAGGCCGAAGGCCGCGGCCACGCGGAAGCTGCGCCGGGCGAAGGCGACGTCTCGGCCGCGCAGCAGGTACCAGGCCGAGATGGACAGCACGAACATCGCGCCCGTCACGTAGCCGGCCGACACCGTGTGCACGAACTTGGCCTGCGCGTCGGGGTTGAAGACCACGGCCCAGAAGTCCGTCATCTCCATGCGCATGGTCTGCCACGAGAACTCGGCGCCCACCGGGTTCTGCATCCAGCCGTTGGCGATCAGGATCCACAGCGCCGACAGGTTGGTGCCCACGGCCATCAGCACCGTCACCAGCAGGTGCTGCGGGCGCGACAGGCGGTCCCAGCCGAAGAAGAACAGGCCGATGAAGGTCGATTCGAGGAAGAAGGCCATCAGCCCCTCGATCGCCAGCGGCGCGCCGAAGATGTCGCCCACGTAGTGCGAGTAGTAGGCCCAGTTGGTGCCGAACTGGAATTCCAGCGTGATGCCGGTGGTCACGCCCAGCGCGAAGTTGATGCCGAACAGCTTGCCCCAGAAGCGCGTCATGTCCTTCCAGACCACCTGGCCGGTCATCACGTAGACCGTCTCCATGATGACCAGCAGCCAGACCATGCCCAGCGTCAGCGGGACGAACAGGAAGTGGTACATCGCCGTGGCGGCGAACTGCAGCCGCGACAGGTCGACGAGTTGCTCGGAAATCATCGGGAAGCTTTCGGGAGGGGCGCCGCGGCATGCCGGGCGGCGGCCTCGGCATCGACGGCCACGCGGGCGTCGCGGACGAAGAACCACCACAGCGCGACCAGCATGAGGAGCTTGATCAGCACCGCGGCGGCCAGGTGGTGGAGCAGGTGACGGTCGGTCATGCCATGACATGCATCAAGTTGCGTGCCAGCGGGGTTTTTATGAAAAACCGTTCTGCATCAACGAATTGCGCGTGGCGCATGGCGCAGTCCCTGCCAGGGGTGACGAAATGGCAGGCGTGAATGGCATGCCATGGCAGTTCCATGGCACAGTGTCGCCCGCCATGCCGACCGCCCCCGACGCCGCCCCGCCCGAACTGGCCGCCTACCTGGAGGGGCTGCCCGAACCGCACATCCTGTTCGACCGGCGCTACCGCATCCTGGCCGCCAACGCCGCCTACCGCGCCCGGTTCAGCCCGGGCGCCTCGGTGCTCGGGCGCACCTGCCACGACGTGTCGCACGGCTTCGCCGTGCCGTGCGACCGCGCCGGCGAAAGCTGCCCGCTGGCGCGCTCGCTCACCAGCGGGCAGCGCGAGCGCGTGCTGCACCTGCACCACACGCCGCAGGGCGAGGCCTATGTGGACATCGAGCTGGTGCCGCTGCGCGACGCCACCGGTACGCCAGCCTTCTTCGTCGAGAAGATGGCGCCGCTGGGCGTGGCCCAGGGCCAGGCCTCGGCGCGCGGCCTGATCGGCCGCGCGCCGGCGTTCCGGGAGATGCTGGCGCTGATCGCGCGGGTGGGGCCCTCGCAGGCCAGCGTGCTGCTGCTGGGCGAGTCCGGCTCCGGCAAGGAGCTGGCCGCCCGGGCGATCCACGAGGCCAGCCCGCGCGCGGCCCGGCCGCTGGTGGTGGCGGACTGCGCCAGCCTGCCCGAGACCTTGTTCGAGAGCGAGCTGTTCGGCCACGAGCGCGGCGCCTTCACCGGCGCCCAGGCCGCGCGGCCGGGGCTGGTGGAGGCGGCCAGCGGCGGCACCCTGTTCCTGGACGAGGTCGGCGACATCCCGCTGCCCATGCAGGTCAAGCTGCTGCGCCTGCTGGAGAGCGGCACCTACCGCCGCGTGGGCAGCACCGAACTGCGCCATGCCGACCTGCGCGTGGTGTCGGCCACGCACCGCGACCTGCCGGCCATGGTGGCCGGCGGCCGCTTTCGCGAGGACCTGTACTACCGGCTCGGCGGCTTTCCGATCCGGCTGCCGCCGCTGCGGGCGCGGCCCGGCGACATCCCGCTGCTGGCGGCCTCGCTGCTGGCGCGCCTGGCGCCGCGGCGGCGCCTGCAGATGGCGCCGGCCGCGCTGGCCGCGCTGGCGGCCCATCCGTTCCCGGGCAACGTGCGCGAACTGCGCAACGTGCTGGAGCGCGCTGCCTTGCTGACCGATGGCGACACCGTGACGGCCGAGGTGGTGGCGCGCGCGCTGGCGATCGGCGCGGCGCCGGCCGGCCAGCCCGCGGCGCCGGCCGCGCGGCGCGGCGGCACCGCGCGCGAAGCCCAGCGCGCGGCGCTCGCGGCGGCGCTGGCCAGCCATGCAGGCGACCGGGCGTCGCTGGCGCGCGCGCTGGGCATCAGCCTGCGCACGCTGTACCGGCGGCTGGCGGAACTGGACGGCCTGCAGGCGCCGTGACCGGGGCCAATGCCCCGCCGCCGGCACCGGCCGGCCGCGCGCCGCCAGAATCGGCATCCGGTCGTGCCATGCACGCCGCCGCACAGAAAGGGATGCCGACATGGCAACACCGTCCCCGCAGTCCGCCGCCATCCTGGCCATGCTCCGGGAAGGCCGCTTCACCTGCGAGCAGATCGCCCAGGCGCTGGGTATTTCCGTCAACGTGGTGTACGGCGTGAACTCGCACTACCGGCGCGGCCGCTACACGGAGAAGCCGAAGCGCCCGGCCGGCACCGGCACGGGCAGGACGGTGCGGACGGACCGGGGCTGGACCTATCTGCTGGTGTCCCGCTGCGGCGTCGTCTACATCGGCGCGACGACCAACCTGCGGAACCGGTTCCGGTCGCACAATGCCGCCACCAACACCGGGTGGACGCGCGGGCGCAGATGGCACCTGCTGGGCGCCGTCCGCTTCGCGTCGCGGGCCGAAGCCTTCGACCTGGAGAGCCGGCTCAAGCGGTCGGGCAAGGCGCGCGGGCAATGGCTGGAACAGTGCCTGGCACGGGCGGCGCGGCTGGAACGGCGCTTCGGCCTCGGGCCGGCGTGGCTGCGCGGGCTGGCCGAGCGGGCCGGATCGCTGCAGCGCCACGCACGCTGACCCGGCACGACAGCCTGCCCCGGGAAGCGCCCGTCATGCCGCCGGGCGGCCCCTCCCGACGCAGGGCGGCGAGAAGCCCGATACATTGCGCGCCGTTCGATCGATCCTTCGTTGTCCACTTCCCCGCCTCCGTCCCATGCTGCGCTACCACACCATTCCCGTCACCGCGTTCCAGCAGAATTGCTCGCTGCTGTGGGACGACCCCACGCGGCAGGCCGCCGTCATCGATCCCGGCGGCGACCTGGACCGGCTGCTGGCCGAGGTCCGGCGCCGCGACCTGACGCTCGAACAGATCTGGCTCACGCACGCCCACATCGACCATGCCGGCGGCGCCGGCGAACTGGCCGAGCGGCTGGGCCTGCCCATCGTCGGCCCGCATCCGGACGACCAGTTCTGGATCGACGGCCTGCCGCAGCAGAGCGCGATGTTCGGCTTTCCGCCGGCCAAGCCGTTCACGCCCACGCGCTGGCTGCACGACGGCGACACCGTCACGCTGGGCAGCCACGTGCTGCAGGTGCGGCACTGCCCCGGCCATACGCCGGGGCACGTGGTCTTCCACGCGCCCGCACTGCAGCGCGCCTTCGTCGGCGACGTGCTGTTCGCCGGCTCGATCGGGCGCACGGACTTCCCGCTGGGCGACCACGACCAGCTGGTCCGCAGCATCGTCGAGCGGCTGTGGCCGATGGGCGACGAGACGGTGTTCGTCCCGGGCCACGGGCCCGAGGGCACCCTCGGGCGCGAGCGGCGCAGCAATCCCTACGTGGGCGGGACGTGACGGGCGGCCCGGTGCGCGGCGGTTGCTTCAGCCCTGCATCGGGATCGTGACCGGCCCGTCGTTGACCAGGTGCACCTGCATGTCGGCGCCGAAGCGGCCGGTGGCCACCACCGGGTGCAATGCGCGCGCCCGGTCCACGAAGTAGTCGTACAGCCGGCGGCCGTCTTCCGGCGCGGCCGCGCCCGAGAAGCCCGGCCGGTTGCCGCCGCGGGTGTCGGCCGCCAGCGTGAACTGGCTCACCAGCAGCAGGCCGCCGCCGGTGTCCTGCACGCTGAGGTTCATCTTGCCGGCCGCGTCGGCGAAGATGCGCAGCTTCAGCACCTTGGCCAGCAGCCGGTCGGCCTGTTCCTCGGCGTCGCCGCGTTCGGCGCAGACCAGCACCAGCAGGCCCGGGCCGATGGCGCCGACGGTCTGGCCGGCGATGTCCACGCGCGCCTCGCGCACGCGCTGCAGCAGCAGTTTCATCGGTGCTCCAGCCGCCGGTCCTGCGGGTAGTCGATGCGGTAGCCGGCCGTGAAGCGCTGGCTCTGGCCGGCGGCCAGCTCGGTGCGCCACAGCACCAGGCCGGGCCGGCGTTGCCATTCCAGCTCGGCCGGCGGCGGCGCGAACTCGGTCTGCACGCGCACCTGCGCGTCGACCGCGACGGGCGCGGCCTCCAGCACCTGCAGCGCGACCGGGCCGTCGTGGCGGTTCTCGATGGTCCAGGCGCGCTGCACGCGGCGCTCTGCGCGGCCGCCGAACACGCCGGTGCTGCCCTGCGTGTCGCGTTCCGGCTCGGCCTGCACGCGCACGCGCTCGTCCACGCCGAAGGACAGGCTGGCCTGCGCCTGCTGCGGCGGCGTCCAGCGCGTGCTGCCGACGAAGGCGCCGTCCCGGACCAGCTGCAGCGGCCCGGCCGGCCAGATGCCGGGCGGCGGCGCGAACTCGGCGACCAGCCAGGCCGCGGCCTCGGTCTGCGGGGCGGTGCGCACGGCCAGCGTGGCCTGTTCCTCGTGCTGGCCCAGCGTGACGGCCACGCGCTGGCCGTCCGAGGGCACGTCGATCGGCTGGGGCACGCGGAATTCGGTGGCGAAGGCCTGTTCGTCCACCTGGACCTCGAACGCCGGCTCGGCCGCCTCGGGGGCGCCGGCCGCGTCCGCGCGCTCCAGCATGGCCGCGGGCGCCGGCGCGGCCAGCCGGCGCAGTTCGGCGCCGGCCTGCGGCGGTGCCGCCAGGCCGACGCGCCAGGGCGCCGGCTCGCGTCCGCCGGCGGCGCGCAGCGGCTGCCCGGTGGACAGCACCAGCCGCACGCCGCGCCAGTCCTCGCCGCTGGACTGGGCGACCAGCGCCTGGCGCTCCAGCCGCAGCCGGCGCGTGGCGGTGTCGAGCTGGGCGCGGTAGGCGGGCGTCCAGCCCGGGCCGCGCAGCTGGTAGCGCAACGTCAGCTCGGCATCGCGCGCGGCGGCCAGCGTGACGGTGACGCGCGCGACCCGGCCGCTGCGGCCCTGGGCGCGCTGGCGCTCGGCCAGCAGCGGGGCGAGTTCGCGGTCGAGTTCGGCCTGGGCGCGCGCGAGCTGGTGCTGGCGCGCCAGCGCGTCCTGGCCGGTGCGGCGCACGGCCTCGGCCACGCCGGCCACGGCCCGGGCGTCGGCGGCGCGGGCCTCGCCGCCGCCCAGGCCCTTCAGGTAGCCGGTGACCAGGTCCAGCGCCGCATGCTCGGCCTGCAGCGCGGCCTTGCGGTCCTCCAGGTCGCGGATGCGCGCGTCCAGCGGCGCATCGCGGCAGGCCGGCACGGCGGCGCGGTCCTCGGTCAGCACGGCCGTCTCGCCCAGCTGCACGCCGGCGCCGGCCGAGACCTGCAGGCTCTGCGCGTCCAGCGCCGCGGGCAGGCAGTCCAGGCGCAGCTGCCGGCTGCCGGCCGGCACGCGCGCGACGCGCTGCACGGTGGCGCTGCCGGGATACAGCGTGACCTCGGCGATGCGCGAGGGGATCGGGTCCGCCGCCGCGGCCGGCAGCGCGGCCAGCACGGCCGACGCGGCCAGGGGAACGAGGAGGGGCGTGCGCATGGCCGGGCATGCTACCCGGCGCGCCGCCGGCCGGGCCGCTGGCCAGGCCGGCCGGCCCGGCGCGGCGTCTTGCAATCCGGCTTCGCCGCCCCCACCATGGCGCGGATCACCGCATCCGGGAGCACCATGGAATTCAAGGACTACTACAGTGCCCTGGGCGTGCCGAAGACGGCCACGGACGACGAGATCCGCAAGTCCTACCGCAAGCTCGCCCGCAAGTACCACCCCGACGTCAGCAAGGAAGCCGACGCCGAGCAGCGCATGCGCGAGGTCAACGAGGCCTACGACGTGCTGCGCGACAAGGAAAAGCGCGCCGCCTACGACGCGCTGGCCGAGCGCGTGGCCAGCGGCCGCCATGCCGGCGGCGCCGACGCGCACGGCTTCCAGCCGCCGCCGGGCTGGGACCAGGGCTTCGACTTCCAGCGCAGCCATGGCGGCCCGGCCGACGAGGCCGACTTCAGCGAGTTCTTCTCGTCCCTGTTCGGCGCCGCCCAGCGCCGCCAGGCGCAGCAGCGCCAGGCCCGTGCGCGCGGCGAGGACCAGCACGCCGCCATCGAGATCGACGTGCCGACCGCGCTGCGCGGCGGCGAGCGCATGCTGCAGCTGCGCGCGCTGGAGCTGGACGGCGAGGGCCATCCGCAGGTCGTGCAGCGCACGCTGCAGGTGCGCATCCCGGCCGGCGTGCGGCCCGGGCAGTTCATCCGCCTGGCGGGGCAGGGCCTGCCAGGGCACGGCGGCGAGCCGGCCGGCGACCTGTTCCTGGAGGTGCGCATCGCACCCGACGCGCGCTGGCGCGTGGACGGCAACGACCTGACGATGAAGCTGCCGGTCACGCCCAGCGAGGCCATGCTCGGCGCCCAGGTGCGCGTGCCGCTGCCGGGCGGCGAGGTGGTCGACGTGGGCGTGCCGCCCAACTCGCGCCCGGGCCGCCGGCTGCGGCTGAAGGAGCGCGGCCTGGGCAGCAGGCAGCCCGGCCACCTGTACCTGGAGCTGGAGATCGCGCTGCCGCCGGCCGACACCGACGCCGCCCGCGCGGCCTACGAGGCCCTGGCCAGGGCCAGCAGCGGCTTCGACCCGCGCCGCACCCTTGGAGCCTGAGACATGAACATCCGCCAGACGACCGTGACCATCGCGCACTGCACGCCCGTGGACGAGTTGCACCCGCTGCCGGCCAGCGCGCTTGCGCGCGCCGTGGGCGACCGCGTGGAATGGGTGTTCGAGCTGGTCGAGGCCGGCCTGATCGCGCCGGCCGAGCCGGCCGCGCCGCGCGAGCAGTGGGTGTTCCACGGCGAGGCGCTGGGCTGCGCGCTGCAGGCGCGCCGGCTGCAGCGCGACTTCGGCGTCGGCGTGGACGCCGCGGCGCTGATCATCGACCTGCAGCGCGAGGTGCGACGGCTGCGCGCGCTGCTGAACGGGCACTGAATGTCGGCGCGCGACGCTTGGCCTCTTGCCGCGCCGGTGCGCCTGTTCCACTTCAGCGACGATCCCGGTATCGGCTGTTTCGTCCCGCGGCCCGTGCGTGTGCCGTCTGCGCGGCCGCCGGGCAGGGAGTGGCTCAACGGTCCGCTGGTCTGGGCCATCGATGAAGCGCACCAGCGGCTGTACCTGTTCCCGCGCGACTGCCCGCGCATCGTGGTCTGGTCGACCGCAGCGACCGTCGCCGCGGACCGGCAGCGCTGGCTGGGTCGCCTGGCGCCAGGCCTGAGCGCCGTCGCCTATGTCGAACAGGCGTGGATGCCGCGCATCGCCGCTGCAGCGCTGACCCGCTACGAACTGCCGCCCGCTGGCTTTCGCAGCCTCGGCGACGCTGGCATGCACGTGTCGGCGCAGGCGGTACGGCCGCTGCGCGCCGAAGCGCTCACGGACCTGCGTGCAGCCCTGCACGCATCGGGAACGGAGTTGCGGCCGGTCGCCGCGCTGGCGCCGCTGCGGCCGGTGTGGAACAGCTCGCTGCATGCGAGCGGCATCCGTCTGCGCCACGCGGCCGGCTGGGCGTAGGGTGCGTCAGTGCGGGCGCACGCGGCGCGCGATGTCCGCCGCGATCCGCGCCACCGGCCGCATGGTCGTGAGCTTGGGCAAGGGCAGGTCGCGGTAGAGCGCGAAAGCGGTCGCGGATGACCTGCTCCTCGCGTTCGGCCGTGCGCGCGAAGGGCCGGCCGAGCTGGCGGCGCACAGTTTCGGCGACGCAGGCGGCCAGGGCCAGTGACGGCAGCAGCACGAAGGACGACGGGTTGGCCAGCAGCGCCTGCCGCAGGGCCGCATAGCGCGGGTGGACGTCGCTCCGGTGGCCATGAAGCCGGACGACAGCGCGATCACCGCCGGCCCTGCAGCCCGCGCCACGCACGCGGCGTAGATGGCGACATTGGCCGCCGCGTAGGCGTCGTACCCATGGCGTGCGATCACGGCGTGGATGCAGCCTTCGGCCACGATGAAGCGTGCATCGAGGTCGATGAAAGGCAGGCCGAGCCGCGTGGCCGCGGCGGCGCCGGCGCTGCTTTTGCCGGCGCCGCCCGGACCGACCAGGCAGATGTGCGGGCCGCTGCGCATGCGCTGGACGGTGCGGATGGCGGTAGGCGCGAATGTCGGTGTCAGACCGCCCGCCCCGCCAGCGCCACCGCGAACACCAGCGTGCCCAGCGCCAGGTTCACGCCGACCAGGCGGCGCACCGTGGCCAGCCGCGCGCCCGCCGCCGGCCACTGCGACTGCGCCACGGCCGCGCGCAGCGCCGGGAACGCGCGGCCGCGGACGAAGCCGTAGACCAGCGTCATGGCCAGCGCCAGCGCGAACATGGCGTGGATGCGCCAGTGCGTCCCGCGAAAGCCGCCCAGGGCGGCGAACAGCGCCAGCCCGCTGGCCCACAGCAGTGCCATTGCCACGTCCACGCCGCGCAGGAAGCGCGCCAGCGCCGCGGCCATGAAGGCCAGCCGCTGCGGCGGCTCCAGCACGCTGGCGGCGGCCGGCCGCACGCACAGGTGCATCGCGGCCATGCCGCCGACCCAGAAGGCCGCGCCGGCGACGTGCAGGAACAGCAGGAGCGCGTAGGCCATGGGGTGCATGGCCGCGATCATCGCGCATCGGGCCGCGCCATACTTCCGCCCATGATCCACCCGCGCCCCTTCTTCCATGCGGCCGTGTGCGCCGTGCTGCTCGCCTGTGCCGCGCCGCCGCTGCTGGCCCGCACCGACGCCGCCCCGCGTGCCATCGCGCCGCGCGGCGCGCTGTCGGCGGACGAGCAGAACAACATCGCCGTGTTCAAGGCCGCCTCGCCCTCGGTCGTGAACATCACCTCGCTCGCCCTGGAGCGCGACTTCTTCTCGCGCAACGTGCAGCAGGTGCCGCAGGGTACGGGCAGCGGCTTCGTCTGGGACGCCCAGGGCCACATCGTCACCAACTTCCACGTGATCCAGGGCGCCAGCGGCGCGCGCGTGACGCTGGCCGACCAGAGCACGCACAAGGCCCAGCTGGTCGGTGTGTTCCCGGACCGCGACCTCGCCGTGCTGAAGATCGACGCGCCGGCCGCCCGGCTGCGCCCGCTGCCGCTGGGCACCAGCGGCGACCTGCAGGTCGGCCAGGCCGTCTACGCGATCGGCAACCCGTTCGGGCTGGACCAGACGCTGACCACTGGCATCGTCAGCGCGCTGAACCGCGAGATCGAGTCCGTCACGCGGCGCACGATCCGCGGCGCGATCCAGACCGACGCGGCCATCAACCCGGGCAACTCCGGCGGCCCGCTGCTCGATTCGGCCGGCCGGCTGATCGGCGTCAACACCGCCATCTACAGCCCTTCGGGCGCCAGTGCCGGCATCGGCTTCTCGATCCCGGTGGACGAGGTCAACCGCATCGTGCCGCGGCTGATCCGCGACGGCCGCTTCGTGCGTCCGGCGCTGGGCGTGGCCTACGCGCCGCAGGAGCTGAACCGCGCGCTCGGCCTGCCTCCGGGCGTGGCCGTCGTGCGCGTGCAGCCGGGCAGCCCGGCCGCGCGCGCGGGCCTGCGCGCGTTCGTGCGCAACGAGCGCGGCATCGTCGCCGGCGACGTCATCACCGCCGTGGACGGCGAGCCCGTGGCCAATGCCGACGACGTGCTGAACGCGCTGGAGCGCCGCCAGGCCGGCGAGCAGGCCGAGCTGACGCTGTGGCGCGCCGGCAGCACGCGCAAGGAGCGCGTGACGCTGGCGGCGTCGGAGGAATAGCGCGCGCCACGCCGCGGAGTGCCCCGAAGCGGCGAATGGATCGATCGCGCCCACGACGGGGTGCGCCGGACCCCAGGCGTAGGCGCGGGCCACCGCCCTGGCTGGAGCCAGGGCAAGGACTGCAACGCCCGCCTGGGATCGTTCGGCGTGCTCCCGGCCCGAAGGGCGACGTCCCGGGCGCGGCGTCGGCGATGCACATGGACGCTCATCGCGGGGGCCCCGCATGGGCGTGCGGGATGCGTTCGCGGCTGCTCAGCGCGCCAGCACCTGCCCGAGCAGCTCCTGCGTCGGGAACCCGTCCGCTGGCAGCCCCTGGCGGCGCTGCCAGCCGCGGATCGCGGCGCGCGTGGCCGGCCCCAGCACGCCGTCGGGCGTGCCGCTGGCGAAGCCCTGGCCGTTCAGCGCCTGCTGCAGCGCGCGCAGCTCGCTGCGCGACAGCGGGTGCAGATCGCGCGGCCAGGCGGCCTGCACGCCGGGGCCGCCGGCGATGCGCTGGGCCAGCAGGCCCACGGCCAGCGCGTAGCTGGTGGCGTTGTTGTAGCGCAGGATCGCGCGGAAGTTCGGGCCGACCAGGAAGGCCGGGCCGCGCGCGCCGGCCGGCAGCAGCAGGCTGGCGTCGGGCAGGTCCGGCAGCGCCCCGCCCGCGGCCGGGCGCACGCCCTCGGCCGCCCATTGCGCGCCGGCCTGGCGCAGCGCGTCGTCGGCGCGGGCGAGGTCGAAGCCGGGCGGCAGCCGCACCTCCAGGCCCCAGGGCTGGCCGCGCTGCCAGCCTTCGCGCGCGAGGAAGTGGGCGGTGGAGGCCGCCACGTCGGCCATGCTGCCCCAGATGTCGCGCCGGCCATCGCCGTCGGCGTCGACCGCGTAGGCCAGGAAGCTGGTCGGCAGGAACTGCGTCTGGCCCATGGCGCCGGCCCAGGAGCCGACCATGCGCTCGCGCGCGATGTCGCCGTTCTGCAGGATGCGCAGCGCCGCCAGCAGCTGGCCACGCGCCCATTCGGCGCGCCGGCCGTCGAAGCCCAGCGTGGCCAGCGCGTCGATCGTCGGCGTGCTGCCGTAGTGCGTGCCGTAGTTGCTCTCCATGCCCCAGATCGCGACCACGGTCTCGGCCGGCACGCCGTAGCGCGCGGCGGCGGCGTCCAGCGCGGCGCGCACCTCGAGCCGCTTGTCCTGCCCGCGCGCGACGCGGGTGGGCGAGACGGCGGTGTCCAGGTAGTCCCAGATGCTGCGGGTGAACTCGGGCTGGGCGCGGTCCTGCGCGACCACCTCGGGCAGGTACTGCACGCCGTCGAAGGCCGCGTGCAGCACGGCCGCGTCGATGCCGGCGGCGCGGGCCTGCTCGCGGAACCGGGCGATCCACTGCGCGAAGTCGTGCGCGGCGGCAGGGGCTGGTGGCGGCTCGGCGGCCGGCGCGGCCGGGGCGACCGGCGTGGCCGGCGCCGGCGGTGTCGCGGGCGCGGCCGGCGGGCCCGGGGGCGGCGCCGTGCTGGCGCAGCCGGCCAGCGCCAGCGCGGCCAGCAACGGAAAGAGGGGGCGGTGCATGCCCGATTCTCGCCGGCCCGCGCCGGCGCAGCCGCCGCCATCGTCGTGGTGCCGGCATGCCCATTCACGGCGCGGTGGATGGCACGCGGCCGAATTGCTAGCATGCACCGGCGGCCCGTTCCCTGGGCCGCTGCCCGACGGACCGGGACCGATTTCGCCACGGAGGCCACACCATGCCACTGCCAGCCCTCAGATCCCTTGCCCTGACCGTTCAGGAGCCCCGTACCGGCGAGTACCGCTGGGTGGTGCTGGAGCGCTTCGAGGACGACGAGCCGTTCGAGGTGCTGCTGGCGGCCGAGGAGAGCTGCCGCACCTATGGCGAGGCGCTGTCCAACGGCACCTCGGTGCTCAGCGCGCTGGCCGACGGCGACATGGCCATCGGCCCGCGCACGAGCGAGGACCGCGTGCCGGTGTTCGTGGAGACCGACCGCCCCGGCCTGTTCGAGCTGCGCGACGGCGACGACGGCGGCTGAGCGCCGGCGCCGCATGCGCGGCGCGTCCGCCGCCGCTCAGCGCACCCGCAGGTCCGGGTGCCGGGCGAAGAGTTCGGCGGCCCAGTCGACGAAGGCGCGCACCTTGGCGCTCAAGTGGCGGTTGGGTGGGTAGACCACGTAGAACGGCAGCGTGCGCCGCCGCCAGTCCGGCAACACCTGCACCAGCGCGCCGCTGGCCAGGTGCGGCGCCACGTCCAGGCGCGTGAGGCCGGCGATGCCCAGGCCGGCGCGCGCGGCGTCGGACGCCGCGTTGCTCTCGTTCACGGCGACCTGGTAGTGGCCATGGATCTCGACCACCTCGCCGTCGCGCTCGAAGTGGTGCGCGTACTGCCGCCCGGTGCGCGAGGAGAAGAAGCCGACCAGGTGGTGCTGCCCATTTTCCAGCTCCGAGGGATGCGCGGGCGTGCCGTGCCGCGCGAGGTAGGCCGGCGCGGCCACCGTCACGAAGTCCACGTTGCCGATGCGCCGCGCCACCAGCGACTGTTCCGACAGTTCGCCGCCGCGGATCACGCAGTCCACGTTGTCGGCGATCAGGTCCACCGGCCGGTCGCCGACGCCCAGGTCCAGCTGGATGTCGGGGTAGCGCGCGAAGAATTCCGGCAGCGCCGGCATCACCAGCAGCCGCGCGACCGAGGCGCCGATGTCCACGCGCAGCCTGCCGCTGGGCCGCGCCTGGGCGTTGGCCATGCCGGCCTCGATGTCGTCCAGGTCGGACAGCAGGCGCAGCACGCGCTCGTAGTAGGCGGCGCCGTCGGGCGTGACGATCACGCGGCGCGTGGTGCGGTTCAGCAGCTTCACGCGCAGGCGGGTTTCCAGGGCCTGGATCTGCTTGGTCACCGTGCCCTTGGGCAGGTCCAGCGATTCCGCCGCCCTGGTGAAGCTGCCCGCTTCGACGACGCGCGTGAACACGCGCATGGACTGGATCTGGTCCATCGGCTTTCCTCTCGGTGTTCCGTGAATCCGTCGGAAGCCGGGTGCCTGGACGGTCCGGCGCGATTCTCGGAGGGATCGAGCCGGCGATTGTGTGCGGCCGGGAAACAGTCGAGGGCCGGCAGGGGCATTTATCCGGCGGCGCGATCGCCCTACAGTCCATGGGGTGGGATCCCCCGCCTGTACCAGGAGACTTGCCATGTCCGCCCCTCTCGACCGTCCGCCCATCCCGCCGCCGCCATCGTGCCTCGCGCCCTGGCGCGAGGCCGTGGTCGAACTGCCGGGCCTGGCGCCGGTGCCGGCGCGCCTGTACGGCGAGCGCCGGTGCGGCCAGGCGGCGCCGCTGGTGGTGCATTTCCATGGCGGCGCGTTCACGGCCGGCGGGCTGGACTGCGGCGTCAAGTTCGCCAGCGTGCTGGCCGGGGCCGGCGCGGTGGTGGCGTCCATCGCCTATCCGCTGGCGCCGGCCCATCCGTTCCCGCAGGCCATCGAGGTCGGCTACGGCGTGCTGCAGTGGGCCTGGCGCCAGCGCACCCGGCTGGCCGGCGCCGGCGCGCCGGTGTTCCTGGCCGGCGAGGAGGCCGGCGGCAACCTGGCCGCGGCCACGGCGCTGATCGCGCGCGACCGCGCGCATCCGCCGCTGGCCGGGCAGATCCTGGTCTCGCCGATGCTGGACCCGTGCGTGGGCATGGCCTCGGTGCGCGCCGGCGCCTGCGCCGATGCGCAGGACAAGTGGGCCGCAGGCTGGCGCCAGTACCTGCGCTGCCCGCGGGACGCCAGCCACCCCTACGCCGTGCCGGGCGCCTCGCTGCGGCTGGCCGGCATCGCGCCCACGCTGGTGCTGACCTCGCGCGACGATCCGCTGCGCGACGAGGCCTGCGCGTTCGCCGAGCGGCTGCGTCAGGCCGGCGTGGCGGTCGAGGCCGAGGTGCTGGCGCCGGCCACCGGCTGGCCCGGCAGCCTGCTGGCCAGCGAGCCGATGGAATGCGGCTGCGCGGCGGCGGTGCGGGAGCAGCTTCGGGGCTTCTTCGCGGCGTGCGCGCCGCAGGCTGCCTAGCGCGGGTCGCGGAACTGCCGCAGCTCGATGCCGGTCTGCGTGCGGCGCACCCGGCCGTCCGGATCGAGGTAGACCCAGAACAGCTGGTTCATCGGGCCGTCGTGCCAGCGGTAGGTGAGGATGGCGCCGTCCCAGCGCGCCACGGTGCCGAGCGAGAACGGCGGGCCGAACTCGCGCTCGACGTCGGCGCGCGTCCAGCTGCCGTCGATGGGGACGCGCGCGAAGTCGCGCGTGTTCAGCACCTGGCGCGCCTGCACCACGCGGCCGGCGGCGTCGAGGTCCACCATCACCGCCTCGCGCACATTGCCCTGGAACGTGTACTGCAGCCGCTGGCCTTGCCCCAGCGGCACCACGCGCGTGGGCAGGCCCCAGCGCGCGACGACCTCCTCGCGCGCCATGCCGGGGCTCAGGCTCTCGACGGTGCCGCAAGCGGCCAGCAGCAGCGCGAACACGGCAGGCAGCAGCCGGCGCGGCGGCACGGCGGCCGGGCGGGGGGCGGACGATGGCATGGGCGCTCCTTGCGGGTGGCGCGGCGCCCGCCGGGTCTGGTGCCGCCGCGGGCCGCCGGCCGTCGCCGACTGTACGCGGCGGGCGCGCGGGACGCTAGAACACGGCCTGCATCGACAGCGTCACGTTGCGCGGCTCGCCGTACCAGTTCAGCCGCGCGACGTCGATGGTCCGGTAGTAGGTCCGGTCGAACAGGTTGCTGGCGTTCAGCGCCAGCGTGACGTTGCGCGTGGCCTGCCAGGCCACGCGGGCGTTCCAGACCGCGTAGGTGCCCTGCTCGACGCGGATCGACCCGCTGGAGTTGGTCTTGTACATCTTGGTCTGGAAGTTCACGCCGCCGCCCACGGTCCATGCCTGCAGCGTGCCCGGCAGCCGGTAGGCCGACCACAGGCGCAGCAGGTGCCTGGGCGTGAACGTGGACAGGGGCCGGCCCTCGTTGGCGCTGGGCGCGCCGCTGGCCGTGCGGTCGTGCAGGTAGCGCGTGGTGTTGAAGGTGTAGCCGGCGGCCATCTGCCAGCGCGGCGTCAGCGCGCCCGTGACTTCGGCATCCAGGCCCTGGCTGCGCACCTTGCCCTCGGCCACGTAGCAGGCGCCGGTGCCGGCGGGGTTGCCCGGGCAGGGGTCTGGATTGTTCGCATCCACCTGGGCGCGGTTCTGCTCGATCGAGTGGAACAGCGCCACCGAGCCGTTCAGCCGGCCCTGCAGCAGCGCGCCCTTGAGGCCCAGCTCCACGTTGTAGCCCCGGGCCGGCTCCAGCCGGTCGCCGCTGGCGGTGAAGCGTTCGGCCTGCGACACGAAGCTCCTCGCGTAGCTGAGGTAGCCGGTCCAGTCGGGGGCGAGGTCGTGCTCCAGCGCCGCATAGGGCGTGAAGACCCGCGTCTCCTTGTACGGCGGCGTGCTGTACGTGCCGGTCACGTTGTTCCGCAGGTCCCTCTCGAAGTAGCTCAGGCGCCCGCCGAAGGTCAGCCGCGTGGCCGCCGGCAGCGACCAGCGCAGATAGCCGTACACGCCCTTCTGCGTGCGGTCCAGCGTGGTGTTGGTCGCCGCGCGCGAGGGCGTGGTCGGCATCGCCGTGTAGTCGCGCGGGTCGTAGTGGAAGATGTCCACCGGGAAGCTGGCGTAGGCTTGGCTGGCGATGTTGCGCTCGAGCTTCTGGTAGTTGCCGCCGACGACCAGCTCGTGGCGCCGGCCCAGCGCCTCGAAGCTGCCGATCAGGTGGCCGTCGAGCACGTGCTGCTCGGAGTCCAGGCGCTGGTCGAAGGCCGAGAGCTGGAAGCCTACGCCGGTTGCCGGGTTGATCGCGCCGGAGCCCGCGCCGGTGGCCTCGGTGTTGTCCTCGCGCAGCGTCGAGACCGCCAGCTTCATGCGCCAGTCGGCGTTGAACTGGTGCTTGAGGTCCGCGAACAGCGTGGTGTTGCGGATGTCCGAGGTCGACCAGCCGCCGTTGGTGTAGCGCGAGCGCGGCAGGCGCAGGTCGGCGCCGTTGCTGTAGCGCGGCAGGCCGGTGTAGAAGGGGACGGAGTCGTTGCGCTCGTAGTTCAGGCCCAGGCCCACGGTGGTGCGCGGGCCCAGGTCGGCCTCCACGATGGCGTACAGCACCTGCTTGTCGGCCTCGGCGTAGTCGTAGAAGAACTCGCGGTTCTCGTAGGCGGCGACGATGCGGCCGCGCAGCGTGCCGCTGGCGTTCAGCGGCCGGCTCAGGTCGGCCTCGACGCGCTTGAAGTTCCAGCGGCCGGCCTCGGCCTTGGCCTGGAACTGCGGGTCGCGCGTCGGCCGCTTGCGCACCAGGTTGATCGTGCCGCCGGGCTGGCCGGCGCCGTCGAACAGGCCGGCCGGGCCGCGCAGGATCTCCACGCGGTCGAACGCGGACAGGTCGTAGCTGGTCGTGAAGCCGCTGCCGCGCACCGTGGGCACGCCGTCGAACTGCACCTGGTCGATCGGGAAGCCGCGCGCGTAGAAGCTGCGCTCGGTGCTGCTCTGGTACTCGGCGATGACGCCGGGCGCGTTCAGCAGGGCGTCGTCCACGGTGCGCATGTTCTGGTCGTCCAGCCGGTAGCGCGTGATCACGGTGACCGACTGCGGCGTTTCGCGCAGCGAGCGCGTGGCCTTGCCGATGGACACGCCGCCGGTGGTGTACGAGCCCGAATGCTCGGTCGTGGCGTCCAGGCTGCTTTCGCGCACCTGCACGGTGGGCAGCGCCTGGGCCGCGGCGGGCTGTTCGGGCGGCAGCGGCGGCGTGGGCGGATCCTGGGCCCGGGCTGCCCCCAGGCCCAGCGTGCCGGCGGCCAGCACGCCCATCGCCGTTCCCATCGCGCGCGCGATCGCGCGGCGCTCCCTCGCATGTTCGTTCATCTGCTTCTTCCTCGATGCGTTTCGGACGCGGTGCGGCGTGGCAGACGACGCCGGCCCGTGCCCGCGCATGGCCGCGCGGCGGCGGCAGGCGAGGGGTGTGGGCGGTGGAGCGATGCGGCTGCGCACGGAAGGCACCTGTGGCAGCTGTGGCTGATCGATCCGGATCGATGTGGCTGGCAGCCTGTGGCCGGCCTGGCGGCGGCCGGCCGCGATGTTACGGCAGGGCCTGCGTCACAGCTGCAGGCAGATGCCCACCAGCCCCAGCAGCACCAGGGCCAGGCCCCAGCGCTCGGCCGGGCGCAGCTTCTCGCGGAAGATGCGGCGCGAGACCAGGTAGCTGAAGAGCACCTCGACCAGGCCCAGCGTGCGCACCTCGGCCGCGGGCCGCATGGCCATGGCCGTGAACCAGCCGGTGGAGGCCAGCGCCCCCATCGCGCCGGCCAGGATGGACAGCCGCCACACACGCGCGATCGCGCGCAGCGCCTGCGCGTTGCGCGCCAGCAGCCAGCCGCCCAGCAGCAGGCTCTGCAGCAGCTGCGCCCACAGCACGCCCCAGCCGCCGAGCAGCCAGGGCGGCACGCCCGGCATGGCCAGCGCCGCGCCGCGGAAGCCGACGGCCGACAGCGCGAAGCCGGCGCCCGAGGCGATGCCGAACAGCACGGCCCGGCCGCTGCCGCCGTCGGGGCCCGCGCCACGCTGCGCCGGCAGCGACAGCAGCACCACGCCCAGCGTGGCCAGCAGCATGGCCAGCGCGGCCAGCCAGGTCGGCACTTCGTGCAGGAACAGCGTGGAGAACAGCGCCACCTGCAGCACCTCGGTCTTGGAGAAGGCCACGCCGACGATGAAGTTGCGCTGCTGCATGGCCTGCAGCAGGAAGGCCGTGGCCAGCAGCTGGGCCACGGCGCCCATGGCCACCCAGCCGAAGTAGCCGGCATGGAAGGCCGGCAGCGGCGCGGCCGGCAGCAGCTGCGCGGCCAGCACGTACAGCAGCGCGAACGGCAGGCCGTACAGGAAGCGCGCCAGCGTGGCCGCCAGCGTGCCGGCCTGGCTGGTCAGGCTGCGCTGGGCGGCGTTGCGCACGGTCTGCGCGAACGCGGCGGCCAGCGTGATCGGGATCCAGGCCCAGGCGGGCAGGGTGGCGAGGTCCATGGTGCGGCCGAGCGTAGCGCACGCGGGCGCGGCGCCGCGTCGCGTTTGGCGATGGGGGCCATCGCTTGAAAACCCCGGCCGGCGCCGCCACGTGCTAGGGTCCATGCCCACTCTGTCCCAGTTCCTGTTCGGCGCCATCGTGCTGGGGGCGCTGGCGGCCGTGCCGGGCATCGCGCTGGCGCCGTGGTGGCGGGCGCGGCGGCGCCGGGCGCTGGCCGGCCGGCCGTTCCCGGCCGCCTGGCGCCGCGTGCTGGCGCGGCAGGTGCCGATCGTGGGCCGGCTGCCGGCGCCGCTGCAGCGGGAGCTGGAGCGCCGCATGCAGGTGTTCATCGCCGAGAAGCCCTTCGTCGGCTGCCGCGGCCTGGTGGTCACCGAGGCGATGCGCGTGGTCGTGGCGGCGCAGGCCTGCCTGCTGCTGCTGGGGCGGCCGCACTGGCACCACGCCGGGCTGCGCCAGGTGCTGCTGTATCCCGGCGCGTTCCTGGTCGACCGGGTGCACGCGGAACCGGGCGGCGTGCGCCGCGGCGAGCGCCAGGCGCTGGCCGGCGAGTCGTGGTCGCAGGGGCAGGTGGTGCTGTCCTGGGACGACGTGCTGGCCGGTGCGGCCGACCCGGCGGACGGACGCAACGTGGTGCTGCACGAGTTCGCGCACCAGCTCGACCAGGCCGACGGCCGCTCCAACGGCGCGCCGCCGCTGCCGCGCGGCATGGACGGGCGGCGCTGGGCGCGGGTGCTGCAGCAGGCCTTCGACGCCCTGCGCGCGCAGCTCGGGCGCGGCGAGGCCGCGCCGCTGGACCCGTACGCCGCCACCAGTCCGGCCGAGTTCTTCGCCGTCGCCACCGAGGCCTTCTTCGAGCAGGGGCCGCGGATGGCCGCGGCGCAGCCGGCGCTGTACGCCGAGCTGGCGGCGTTCTACGGCGTCGATCCGGCCAGCTGGTGACCTTCGGCCGGCGGCGCAGCGGCCGGCTCGTCCTGCTGCAGCGCCCACATGCGCGCATAGCGCCCGCCCAGCGCCAGCAGCTGCGCATGCGTGCCGCGCTCGGCGATGCGGCCGGCTTCCATGACCAGGATCTCGTGCGCGTCGACCACGGTGGACAGCCGGTGCGCGATGACCAGCGTGGTGCGCCCGCGCGCCACGGACTGCAGCTCGGCCTGGATCGCGCGCTCGTTGGCCGAGTCCAGCGCCGAGGTGGCCTCGTCCAGCACCAGGATCGGCGGGTCCTTCAGCAGCGTGCGGGCGATCGCCACGCGCTGCTTCTCGCCGCCGGAGAGCTTGAGCCCGCGCTCGCCGACCATGGTGGCGTAGCCCTGCGGCAGCGCCGCGACGAAGCCGTGGACGTGGGCCGCGCGCGCGGCGGCCTCGATCTCGGCCTGCGTGGCGCCGGGCCGGCCGTAGCCGATGTTGTAGGCGATGGTGTCGTTGAACAGCACCGTGTCCTGCGGCACGATGCCGATGGCCTGGCGCACGCTGGCCTGCGTGACGGCGCGCACGTCCTGCCCGCCGATGCCGATGTGCCCGGCCTGCACGTCGTAGAAGCGGAACAGCAGCCGCGCCAGCGTGCTCTTGCCCGAGCCGGAGGGGCCGACCACGGCCACCGTCCGGCCCTGCGGGATCTCGAAGCACACGCCGCGCAGGATCGGCCGGTTCGGCTCGTAGGCGAAGTCCACGCCGTCGAAGCGCACGGCGCAGCCGCGCGCGGTGTCCAGCGGCGGCGCGCCGGGGGCGTCGGCCACCTCGCGCTCGCGCTCCATCAGCGCGAACATGCGGTCCAGGTCCGTCAGGTTCTGCTTGATCTCGCGGTAGATCACGCCCAGGAAGTTCAGCGGGACGTACAGCTGGATCATGAAGGCGTTGACCATGACCAGGTCCCCGAGCGTCATGCGCCCTTCCGCCACGCCCAGCGTGGCGCGCCACAGCATCGCCACCAGCGCCACGGCGATGATCAGCTGCTGGCCGCCGTTCAGCAGCGACAGCGTGCTCTGGCTCTTCAGCCGCGCGCGGCGCAGCCGCTGCAGGCTCTCGTCGTAGCGCTGCGCCTCGTAGGCCTCGTTGCCGAAGTACTTGACGGTCTCGTAGTTCAGCAGCGCGTCGATGGCGCGCGTGTGGGCGGTGGAGTCGAATTCGTTGACCTGGCGGCGGAACTGCGTGCGCCATTCCGTCACCACCACGGTGAACACGATGTACAGCGCCAGCGCCGCCGCCGTGATCCAGGCGAACCAGGCGTCGAAGCGCAGGGCCAGGATGCCCAGCACCAGCGCCACTTCGACCAGGGTGGGCGCGATGCTGTAGAGCGAGTACGAGATCAGCGACTCCACGCCGCGCACGCCGCGCTCGATGTCGCGCGTCATGCCGCCGGTCTGGCGCTCCAGGTGGAAGCGCAGCGACAGCGCGTGCAGGTGCGTGAAGGTCTGCAGCGCGATCGCGCGCGCGGCGCCCTGCGTGGCCTTGGCGAACACCAGGTCGCGCAGCTCGGTGCACAGCGAGGTGGACAGCCGTAGCAGCCCGTAGGCCAGCAGCAGGCCGGTCGGCACGACCAGCAGCGCGGCCGGGTCGCCGGGCTGGAGCGTCATCGCGTCGACGAGCCGCTTGAGCAGCACCGGCACGCCCACGTTGGCCAGCTTGGCGCCGACCATGAAGGCCAGCGCGAAGCCCACGCGCCACTTGTACTGCCACAGGTAGGGCAGCAGCCGGCGCAGCGTGGCCCCGTCCGAGCGGGCGGTGGGGCCGGGGCTGGCGGCAGGCAGGGAGGCGGGTGGCATGGCAGACAATCGCGGCCGTCTTCTGGTTTTCGTTCTTCGGAGATTGTCCCGGATGTCCCACGATGCAAGCCCCCCGATCCAGCTCCAGCCGCCGGCCGAGCTTCCCTCCGGCATGGAGCTGGTGCTCAAGGTCATTCCCATGCCGGCGGACTGCAACCCCAACGGCGACATCTTCGGCGGCTGGGTCATGGCCCAGGTCGACCTGGCCGGCTCCGTGCTGCCGGCGCGGCTGATCGCCGGCAAGTTCGCCACCGTCGCGGTCAGGGAATTCGTCTTCAAGCAGCCGGTGCGGGTGGGCGACCTGCTGTCGTTCTACGCCGCCGTCCAGAGCGTGGGCACCACCTCGATCACGGTGGAGGTCGGGGTCTACGCCGAGCGCCGCACGGAGACGCGCTACGTGAAGGTGACCGAGGCGACGCTGACCTACGTGGCCATCGGCGACGACGGCCGGCCGCGGCCGATCGCGGTGCAGGAGGCGCGGGCCGCGTCCGCCGGTCCGTCCGCACGGTCGTAGCCGCTACGGGGAGACACACCATGAGCATCTACGACCAGCACCTGGACAAGACCCCCGCCAACTTCGTCGCGCTGTCGCCCGTGAGCTTCCTCGCGCGCACGGCCGAGGTGTTCGGCGACCTGCCGGCGGTGGTGCACGGCGCGCGCCGCTATACCTGGGCCGCGGTGCACGAGCGCGCGCGCCGGCTGGCCGCGGCCCTGCGCGCGGCCGGCGTCGGCCGCGGCGGCACCGTCAGCGTGATGCTGCCCAACACGCCCGAGATGGTGGAGGCGCACTACGCCGTGCCGGGCCTGAACGCGGTGCTGAACACGCTGAACACCCGGCTCGACGCCGAGCTGCTGGCCTGGCAGATGAACCACTGCGAGACCCGGGTGCTGATCACCGACTGCGAGTTCGCACCCGTGATGGCCAAGGCGCTGGCGCTGCAGCAGCAGCAGTTCGGCCGCACGCCGCTGGTCGTCGACGTGGCCGACAGCGAATACGCGGGCGAGCACCGGCGCCTGGGCGCGCACGAATACGAGCACTGGCTCGCCGCCCATGCGCCGCTGCAGCAACTGCAGGGGCCGCAGGACGAGTGGGACGCCATCGCCATCAGCTACACCAGCGGCACCACGGGCGACCCCAAGGGCGTGGTCACGCACCACCGCGGCGCCTACCTGAACGCCGTGGGCAACGTGGTCACCTGGACCATGCCGCAGTTCCCGCGCTACCTGTGGACGCTGCCGATGTTCCACTGCAACGGCTGGTGCTTCCCGTGGACCGTGGCGCTGCAGGCCGGCGTGCACGTGTGCCTGCGCCGCGTGGAGGCGCCGGCCATCCTGGCGGCCATGCGCGAGCACGGCGTCACGCACTACTGCGCCGCGCCCATCGTGCACAGCCTGATCGTCGGCGCCGACCCGGCGCTGCGCGAAGGCGTGGCCGGCGTGCGCGGCATGGTGGCCGGCGCGGCGCCGCCGGCCGCGATGATCGAAGGCATGGCGAAGATCGGCTTCGACATCACCCACGTCTACGGCCTGACCGAGGTCTACGGCCCGGCCAGCGTGGCCGCCAAGCGCGCCAGCTGGGCCGGCGAGGACCTGGCCGAGCAGACCCGGCTGAACGGCCGCCAGGGCGTGCGCTACGCGCTGCAGGAGGGCATGACCGTGCTCGACCCCGAGACGCTGGCCGAGGTGCCGGCCGACGGCGAGACCATGGGCGAGATCATGTTCCGCGGCAACGTGGTCATGAAGGGCTACCTGAAGAACCCGGCCGCGACCGGCAAGGCCTTCGAGGGCGGCTGGTTCCACACCGGCGACCTGGCCGTGCTGGAGCCCGACCGCTACGCCCGGATCAAGGACCGCAGCAAGGACATCATCATCAGCGGCGGCGAGAACATCAGCTCGATCGAGGTCGAGGACGTGCTGTACCGCCACCCGGCCGTCGCGGCCTGCGCGGTGGTCGCCAAGCCCGACGCCCGGTGGGGCGAGACGCCGGTGGCCTACGTCGAGGCCCGGCCCGGCGCGCAGGTCACGGCCGAGGAACTGGTGGCCCACTGCAAGGCGCACCTGGCCGGCTACAAGGTGCCGCGCGACGTGCGCTTCGAGCCGATCCCGAAGACCGCCACCGGCAAGATCCAGAAGTTCGAGCTGCGCCAGCGGGCCAAGGGCGGCTAGGCGTCATGCGCGGCGGTCCGTGCGTTCCATCCGGATCGCATCGAACGGGCAGCACACATGGCACAGCGCGCAGCCGGTGCAGCCGGCGGCCTCGTGCAGCGTCGCGCATTTGCGGCCCCAGCGCCCGCCGCCCGGCACCTGCAGCGACAGCACGTGCGGCGGGCAGGCGCCCACGCAGCGGCCGCAGCCGGTGCAGCGGGCCGGGTCGATCGCGGGCAGGGCCTTGGGGGCGGCAGGCATGCACGGCATTGTGCGGCGGTGGCAGACTGCGCGCCGCAACGGAGACTCCACCATGACCGACGACACCCCCGCCCCGCTGGTGCTGCGCCGCCAGGACGCGCACGGCGTGCGCACGCTGACGCTGAACCGGCCCGATGCCTTCAACGCGCTGAGCGAGGCCATGCTGGCCGCGCTGCAGGCCGAACTGGACGACGCGGCGCGCGACGCCTCGCTACGCGTGCTGGTGGTCGCCGCGGCCGGCCGCGCCTTCTGCGCCGGGCACGACCTGAAGGAAATGCGGGCCGAGCCCTCGCTCGCCTACTACCAGGGCCTGTTCGCGCGGTGCACGAAGCTGATGCTGGCGATCCGGCAGCTGCCGGTGCCGGTGATCGCGCAGGTGCAGGGCATCGCCACCGCGGCCGGCTGCCAGCTGGTCGCGATGTGCGACCTGGCCGTGGCCGCCAGCGACGCGCGCTTCGCCGTCAGCGGCATCAACGTCGGCCTGTTCTGCGCGACGCCCGGCGTGGCGCTGTCGCGCAACCTGCCGTGCAAGGCCGCGTTCGAGATGCTGGTCACGGGTGGCTTCATCGGTGCCGAGGAGGCGCGCGAGAAAGGCCTGGTCAACCGCGTCGCCGCGCCCGATGCGCTGGCCGGCGCCGTGGCCGAGCTGGCCGCCGGCATCGTCGCCAAGCCGCGCGCGGCGCTGGCCATGGGCAAGGCGCTGTTCTACCGCCAGCTGGAAGTCGGCATCGCCGCCGCCTACCAGGATGCCGGCCAGACCATGGCCTGCAACATGATGGAGCCGTCCGCGCTGGAAGGCGTGCAGGCCTTCATCGACAAGCGCCGGCCCGCCTGGTAGCCCGCGGCGCGCGGCTATGCTTCGCCGCATGGAAGAACGGAACGAGACCCCCTTGCTCGGGCGCGAATGGAGCGCCCTGCACCACGACTGCGAGCGCGGCGAGGCCAGCGCGCTGTGGATCAAGCTGGCCGCGGTGGCGGTCGCCGTCGTCGCGGTGGCGCTCGGCTTCGACGCGGTGCTGACGATGGCGCTGGTCCTGGTGCTGTGGGTGCAGGAAGGCATCGTGCGCACCGGGCAGTCGCGGCTGGTCGCCCGGCTGCTGCGCGTGGAGGCGCTGCTGCGCGAACCGGCGGCCGGCGCCGGCCAAGGCTGCCAGCTGTACTCGGAATGGCAGGCCGGCCGGCCCGGCATCGTGGGGCTGCTGGGCGAGTACCTGGCGCACGCGGCGCGGCCCACGGTGGCGTTTCCCTACGTCGTGCTGATGCTGCTGCTGTGGGCGGTGACGGCGATCGAGTGACGCCGTCCCGCCGGTCCGCGCCGCGTGCGGGCAGCGTTCCATAATGCGGCGATGGAGACCAAATGGCTCGAGGATTTCGTCAGCTTGGCCGAGACGCGCAGCTTCAGCCGCTCGGCCCAGCTGCGGCACGTGACGCAGCCGGCGTTCTCGCGCCGCATCCAGGCGCTGGAGGCCTGGGCCGGCACCGACCTGGTGGACCGCAGCTCCTATCCCACGCGGCTCACGCCGGCCGGTGAGACGCTCTACGCCCAGTCGCTGGAGGTGCTGCAGGCGCTGCAGAGCACGCGCGCCATGCTGCGCGGCCACAACTCGGCCGGGCAGGACGTGGTGGAGTTCGCCGTGCCGCACACGCTGGCGTTCACCTTCTTTCCGGCCTGGGTCACCCGCCTGCGCGAGCAGTTCGGCCCGCTCAAGAGCCGGCTGATCGCGCTGAACGTGCACGACGCCGTGATGCGCCTGGTCGAGGGCAGCTGCGACCTGCTGATCGTCTACCACCACAGTTCGCAGCCGTTCCCGCTCGCGGCCGACCGCTACGAGATGGTGAGCCTGGGCCGGGAGGTCATGGCGCCCTACGTCAAGGCCGACGACGAGGGCGCGCCGCTCTACCAGCTGCCGGGCCGCCCCGGCCAGCTGCTGCCCTACCTGGGCTACGCGCCCGGCGCCTACATGGGGCAGATGGTCGACCAGATGCTCAAGCAGTCGCCCACGCCGATCCACCTCGACCGGGTGTACGAGACCGACATGGCCGAAGGCCTGAAGGCCATGGCGCTCGAAGGCCACGGCATCGCCTTTCTGCCCTACAGCGCGGTCAAGAAGGACGTGCGCGCGCGCCGGCTGGTCAGCGCCGTGCCGGCCGGCATGCCGGGCCTGGAGATGACGCTGGACGTGCGCGCCTACCGCGAGAAGCCCGGCGCCCATGGCGCGCCCAAGCGCTCGGCGCAGGCACTGTGGGCTTATCTCACGGAAGTGGGGCGCAGCTGAAGCCGTCCGCACCGTATCGGCCCGCATTGGCATGCAAGCTGCTTCGTCGCACGCCACATGCACCTGCGTGGGGCATGCGGGTATTTCCGCTGCATGCCATTCCCCGGATTAAGGTCTGATTTCCTTTCGTTTTTTTAGGAGAGATTGAATGAAGAAGCACATCCTCGCGTTCGTGTGTGCCGCGCTCGCGGCCGGCGGAGCCGCCGCGCAGGGCACGGACACGCTGGCGAAGATCAAGGAGCGCGGTGCGGTCAACCTCGGCGTGCGTGATTCGTCTGGCCTGGCCTACACGCTGGGCGGCGGCAAGTACGTCGGCTTCCACACCGAAATGGCCGAGAACATCATCAAGGACCTGAGCAAGGATGTCGGCAAGCCGCTGACGATCAACTACCAGGTGATCACCTCGCAGAACCGCGTGCCCCTGGTGCAGAACGGCACCATCGACTTCGAGTGCGGCTCGACCACCAACAACACGGCCCGCCAGAAGGACGTCGACTTCGCCTACACCACCTACGTGGAAGAGATTCGCATCCTGACCAAGAAGAACTCGGGCATCAACGGCATCGCCGACCTGAAGGGCAAGACCGTGGCGACCACCACTGGCACGACGACGGTGCAAACCCTGCGCAAGAACAAGCGCGCCGAAGGCATCGACTTCAAGGAAGTTATGGGCAAGGACCACGCCGACAGCTTCCTGCTGCTCGAGTCGGGCCGCGCCGATGCCTTCGTGATGGACGGCTCCATCCTGGCCGCCAACGCCGCCAAGTCCAAGAACCCCGGCGACTTCCACATGGTCGGCGAAGTGCTCTCGGTCGAGCCCATCGCCTGCATGCTGCCCAAGGGCGACGCCAAGCTGAAGAAGGCCATCGACGACAGCATCGTGCGCCAGATCAAGGATGGTTCGCTGGCCAAGCTGTACGACAAATGGTTCACACAGCCCATCCCGCCGAACAACGTCAACCTGAACATGCCCGCGTCGGAAGGCACCAAGGCGGCCTGGGCCAACCCCAACGACAAGCCCATGGAGGCCTACGCTCCCAAGTAAGACGGCGTCTGACCTGAAAAGCCAAGCCCGCGCGGCGCTTCTGCCGACGCGGGCTTTTCGATGAACGGGCGCGGGCCCCGACCCGCGAAGGAGGATAGATGCTGAACCTGGACATGTCGGTCTTCTGCCAGGACACGCTCACCAACGAAGTGGTCGCCAGCTGCTTCGCACGCGGGTCTGACCAGACCTATCTGCAATGGATGCTCAACGCTTGGGGCTGGACCGTGGGCGTGGCGCTCACGGCCCTGTTCGTGGCGCTGGTGGTCGGCTCGATCGTCGGTACGCTGCGCACGCTGCCGGACAGCCCCTGGCTGGTGCGCTTCGGTAATGCCTGGGTGGAACTCTTTCGCAACATCCCCTTGCTGGTCCAGGTGTTCATCTGGTACTTCGTGCTGCCCAAGATGATTCCGCCGATGCGCGAGCTGCCGCCCTTCGTGCTGGTGGTGTGCGCGCTGGGCTTCTTCACGTCCGCGCGGATCGCCGAGCAGTTGCGCTCGGGCATCCAGGCGCTGCCGCGCGGCCAGCGCTACGCGGGCATGGCCGTGGGCTTCACGACGCCGCAGTACTACCGCTTCGTGCTGTTGCCCATGGCCTACCGGATCATCATGCCGCCGTTGACCAGCGAGTCCATGAACATCTTCAAGAACTCGTCGGTGGCCTTCGCGGTGTCGATCCCCGAGCTCACGCAGTTCTACCTGCAGGCCGGCGAGGAAACCTCGGCCCAGATCCCGATCTACATCGGCGTCGTGATCCTCTACGTCATCAGCGCCATGCTGGTCAACCGCATCATGACCTTCATCGAGCGCAAGCTCCGTGTGCCGGGCTTCGTCGCGGCCGGCGGTACGGGAGGCCACTGACATGATGAATCTCGACTTTTCCTTCTACAGTTGGAACCTGATCGGCAACTATGTGCTGAAGGGCTTCTACTTCAGCGTGTTCCTCACGGTGGTGGCCACCCTGGGCGGCATCTTCTTCGGCACCCTGCTGGCGCTGATGCGCCTGTCGGGCAAGAAGTGGCTGGACTTCCCGGCGGCCGCGTATGTCAACGGCATGCGCTCCGTCCCGCTGGTGATGGTGATCCTGGGCTTCTTCCTGCTGGTGCCCTTCGTGATCGGCCGGCCCATCGGCGCGGAAACCTCGGCGGTGATCACCTTCATCTGCTTCGAGGCGGCCTACTTCTCCGAGATCATGCGCGCAGGCATCCAGTCGATCCCGCGCGGGCAGGTCTTCGCCGGCATGGCGGTGGGCATGACCTACAAGCAGAACATGACGCTGGTCATCCTGCCCCAGGCTTTCCGCAACATGCTGCCCGTGCTGCTCACGCAGACCATCATCCTGTTCCAGGACACTTCGCTGGTCTACGCCATCGGCGCGTACGACCTGCTCAAGGGCTTCGAGACCGCAGGCAAGAACTTCGGGCGCCCCGAAGAGGCCTACCTGCTGGCCGCCGTCGTCTACTTCATCCTGTGCTACTCGCTGTCCTACCTGGTCAAGCGCCTGCACAGGAAGATTGCCATCATCCGTTGAAGGGGAACAAGCCATGGCTGAAAAAATGATCGAAATCAGGGACGTCTCGAAGTGGTACGGCCCGGTGCAGGTGCTGAACAACTGCAGCGTCAGCATCGACAAGGGCGACGTGGTGGTGGTGTGCGGCCCCTCGGGCTCGGGCAAGTCCACGCTGATCAAGACGGTGAACGCGCTGGAGCCGATCCAGAAGGGCGAGATCATCGTCAACGGCATCAAGGTCAACGACCCGAAGACCGACCTGCCCAAGCTGCGCTCCAAGGTCGGCATGGTGTTCCAGCACTTCGAGCTGTTCCCGCACCTGTCGGTGACCGAGAACCTGACGATCGCGCAGATCAAGGTGCTCGGCCGCAGCCAGGACGAGGCCAAGACGCGCGGCCTGAAGATGCTCGACCGCGTCGGCCTGATGGCGCACAAGGACAAGTTCCCGGGCCAGCTGTCCGGCGGCCAGCAGCAGCGCGTGGCGATCGCGCGGGCGCTGTCGATGGACCCGATCGTGATGCTGTTCGACGAGCCGACCTCGGCGCTGGACCCGGAGATGGTCGGCGAGGTGCTGGACGTGATGGTCAGCCTGGCCAAGGAGGGCATGACCATGATGTGCGTGACGCACGAGATGGGCTTCGCGCGCAAGGTGGCCAGCCGCGTGATCTTCATCGACGTGGGCGGCCGCATCCTGGAGGACTGCTCGAAGGAGGAGTTCTTCGCCCACCCCGAGAACCGCCAGCCGCGCACCAAGGACTTCCTGAACAAGATCCTGCAGCACTGACGAAGCTGCGACAATCCAGCCCCACCATGTCCGCGCCCGCCGCCATCCCCGTCCTGCAGCAGACCGCCCGCGCGGCCCGCATGCGCGCGGGCGCGGCCGGCAGTCGGATCGGCCGAGATACCACCGCAGACTCCTGAGCCCGGCGAGCACCGCTCCATCCCTCGCCAACCGCATCGCCGGGCTCACCCCCGGCGATGTCGTTTCCAGGAGTCCTGCCATGTCCGACCGTTCCGTTTCCCCCGCCACCCTCCGCGTCCTCACCGAGCTGGACCACGTGCGCATCGGCCGCTGCCTGGCGGCCGGGGCCCATCCCGCCGTGCAGCGCCTGCTGGACGATGCCGATGTCGTGCCGTCCGACGCCGTGGACCCGGACGTCGTGACCATGCGCTCGCGCGTGCGCGTCTGCGATCCCGATCAGGCCGATGGCGGCTTGCGCGAACTCACGCTGGTCTATCCGGACGAGGCCGATGCCGCGCGCGGCCAGGTCTCGGTGCTGTCGCCCGTGGGCGCGGCGCTGCTGGGCCTGCGTGCCGGTGCGCTCGCGCGCTGGACGCAGCCCGACGGCCGCGCCGCCGCGCTGCGCGTGCAGGCCGTGACCTTCCAGCCCGAGGCCTGCGGCGAACTGCTGCGCTGAACCGCGCGCCGCCTACATCTTGCGCGCCGCGATCGCCTTCTCGGCCTTGTCCACGAGGGCGCTGCCGATCTGGGCCTTCCACTTGGTGTAGACCGGACGCGTGGCCTTCACGAAGGCATCGCGCTCGTCGGCCGACAGGTGCGTCACCGTCACGCCCAGGGCCGCGATCTCCTTGAGCAGCGGCTTGTCGGCCTCGGACAGGCCCTTGCGCGCGATCGCGATCTCCTGCTTGCCGGCGTCGAGGGCGGCCTGGCGCACGATGGCCTGGTCCTCCTTGCTCCAGGACTCCCAGACCTCCTTGTTCACGACGAACACCAGCGGGTCGGCCACGTAGCCCCACATCGTCACGAACTTCTGGCCCACGGTCTGCAGCTTGGCGGCGGTGAACAGCGCCATCGGGTTCTCCTGCCCGTCCACCGCGCCGCTGGCGAAGGCCGGCTGCGCGTCGGCCCAGCTCATCTGCGTGGGGTTGGCGCCGAGCGCGGTGAAGGTGTCGGCGAACAGCGGCGAGCCGACCACGCGGATCTTCAGGCCCTTCAGGTCGGCCGGCGCGCGGATCGGCCGCTTGGAGTTCGTGATCTCGCGGTAGCCGTTCTCGCCCCAGGCCAGCGGCACCACGCCGGCCTTCTCCAGCCGCGCGAAGAGGTCCTTGCCGACCTCGCCTTGCGTCAGCGCGTCGACGGCGGCGTAGTCCGGCATCAGGAACGGCAGCGAGAACAGGTTCAGCTCCCTGACCTGCGGCGACCAGTTGATCGTGGAGCCGACGGCCAGGTCGATCACGCCCTGGCGCAGCGCGCTGAACTCGCGCGTCTGGTCGCCCTGGATCAACGAGACGCCGGGGTACAGCTTGATGTTGATGCGGCCCTGCGTGCGCTCGCGCACGAGGTTGGCCCAGATCTCGCCGCCCTTGCCCCAGGGGAAGGCGGTGCCCAGGACCAGCGACATCTTGTATTCGGGCTTGTAGCTGCCCTGGGCCAGCGCGGCGCCGGGCAGGGCGGCCAGTGCGGCGGCGGCGCCGGCCAGGGCCAGCAGGGTGCGGCGGAACTTCATCGACAGTCTCCTTCTCGTTGCGAAATCAGTAGCCCAGCCGGGCCGGCAGCCACAGCGCCAGCGGTGGCCAGGCGATCACGGCGACCATGACCAGGAACATCGCGACCAGCATCCAGCCGACCCAGCGCACGGTTTCCTCCATGCGCACGCCGGCGATGCGGCACGACACCATCAGGTTCACCGCCAGCGGCGGCGTGAACTGGCCCAGCGCGACCTTCAGCGTCAGGATCACGCCGAACCAGACGGGATCCCACTGGTAGTGCTGCACGATGGGCCACAGCAGCGGCACGAAGATCAGGAAGATCGACACGCCGTCCAGGAACATGCCGACCGTGATCAGCAGCGCGATCAGCAGCGCCAGCACGCCGTACTCGCCCAGGCCCGAGTGGACGATGGCGTCGGTCACCGGGTCGATCACGCCCAGCGTGGACAGCGAGTACGCGAAGATGCCGGCCAGCGAGACGACGATCAGGATCACGGCCGAGAGTTCGCCGGCCTCGCGCAGGATCGTGAACAGGTTGCGCACGGCGATCGTGCGGTGCACCGCCATGCCGACGAACAGCCCGTAGAACACCGCGACCACGGCCGCCTCGGTCGGCGTGAACCAGCCCAGCCGCATGCCGCCGAGGATCAGCACCGGTGCCGCCAGGCCCCAGACCGCCTCGCGCAGGCTGCGCCAGAACGGCGGGCGCGGCAGGCTGGCTTCCAGCGCGCCCATGCCGTGCCGGCGCGCCATCCAGACGGCCGGCACGATCAGCGCCAGCCCCGCCAGCACGCCGGGCACCATGCCGGCCGCGAACAGCGCCGGCACCGAGGCGCCCGGCACCAGCACGGAATAGACGATGAAGGCCACCGAGGGCGGGATCAGGATGTCGGTGGCCGCGGCCGCGCCGACCACGCTGGCCGAGTAGGCGACCGGGTAGCCGGCGCGCGACATGGCCGCGATCATCACCGCGCCCACGGCCGCCGCGTTGGCCGGGCCCGAGCCGGAGATGCCGCCCAGGAACATCGCCACCACGATGGCCACCAGCGGCAGCATGCCGGGCCCGCGGCCGACGATGGCGATCGCGAAGTTCACCAGCCGCAGCGCCACGCCCGAGCGGTCGAAGATCGCGCCGACCAGCACGAACATCGGGATCGCCAGCAGCGGGTACTTGCCCAGGCCGGCGTAGAAGTTCTGCGGCACGGCCAGCAGGCCGAACCATTGGGCGCCGGTGTTGG
This sequence comes from Pseudorhodoferax sp., assembly GCF_047601025.1. Lineage (NCBI taxonomy): Bacteria > Pseudomonadati > Pseudomonadota > Betaproteobacteria > Burkholderiales > Comamonadaceae > Pseudorhodoferax > Pseudorhodoferax sp. The sequence goes on along the minus strand of NZ_JASGJZ010000001.1, from coordinate 1,182,901 downwards.
CCAGCGCGATGCAGGCGGCGCCGGCCAGGCCCAGCGCGGCGCCGATCGGCACGCCGGCCAGCATCATCGCCAGGAATGCGGCGAACAGCAGCGCGGCAATCATGCCGCGGCCTCCACGGCCGGCGCCGCGCTCACCGCGGCGCCCGGCTGCGCCGGATGAACAGGCCCACGGCGCGCAGCCCGATCGCCGTGCAGACGACCGGCAGCCACACCGAGTACCACCACTGCGGCACGCCGATGCCGGGGGACGTCTCCTCGAAGCGCCAGTCGTCCCAGACGATGCGCAGCGACAGCGCGGCGATCAGGAAGAACAGCAGCGCCACCATCAGCGCGCCGAACTGCGCCAGGCGCCGGCGCCGCGCCGCGGAGCCGGCGTCGCTGAAGTACTCGATGCGGATGTGCCGGTCGCGCGCGACGGCGGCCGAGCCGGCCACCATGGCCAGCAGGATCATCAGGAACACCGAGAACTCCTCGGTCCAGGCGAACGAGGAGTCGGTGAAGTAGCGCACGATCACGTTGGCGAAGGTGATCAGCGCCAGCGCGGCCATGATCAACACGGTCAGCCAGTCTTCGATCGCCAGGGGAACGCGGGTGGGTTCGTCGGCCGGGGCGGCCTGACCGTCCGGCAGGCCGGGGTCGTTCTCAGGGGGCATGGATGCGGCAGGTGGAAAACGAAAGCCGCCGGGCGGGCGAGCCGGGCGGCACCGGCGCAGGATCATAGGAGCGCGTGCTGCGCCGCCGCATGGGGACTTTCCTTATCCGGGGCGCTACCGATCCGGCCGCCGGCGCCCCGCGGCCAGGCGCCGCGGCCGCCGGCATGCCGGGTGGCGGTGGGAGAATCGCCCGCCATGCAAGCCACCCCCGACACCCTGACGCTGACCCGCCCCGACGACTGGCACCTGCACCTGCGCGACGGCGAGGTGCTGCGCACGCTGGTGCCGCACAGCGCCGCGCAGGTCGCGCGCGCGATCGTGATGCCCAACCTGCGCCCGCCGGTGACGACGACCGCGCAGGCCCTGGCCTACCGCGAGCGCATCCTCGCGGCCGTGCCCGCCGGCCTGGACTTCGAGCCGCTGATGACGCTGTACCTGACCGACCAGCTGGCCCCCGACGAGATCCGCCGCGCCCGCGCGGCCGGCATCGTGGCGGCCAAGCTGTACCCGGCCGGCGCCACCACCAACAGCGACTCCGGCGTGACCGCGCTGCGCAACATCTACGCCACGCTGGAGGCCATGCAGCGCGAGGGCATGGTGCTGCTGGTGCACGGCGAGGTCACGGACCCGGCGGTCGACCTGTTCGACCGCGAGGCCGTGTTCATCGACACCCAGCTGATCCCGCTGCGCCGCGACTTCCCGGCGCTGAAGATCGTGGTCGAGCACATCACCACGCGCGAAGCCGCCCAGTATGTGCGCGAGGCCGACGCCCACACCGCCGCCACGGTCACGGCCCACCACCTGCTGTACAACCGCAACGCCATCTTCACCGGCGGCATCCGCCCGCACTACTACTGCCTGCCGGTGCTCAAGCGCGAGACGCACCGCTTGGCGCTGGTCGAGGCCGCCACCGGCGGCAGCTCCAAGTTCTTCCTCGGCACCGACAGCGCGCCGCACGCCGCGCACCTGAAGGAGCACGCCGCCGGCTGCGCCGGCTGCTACACCGCGCACGCCGCGCTGGAGATGTATGCCGAGGCCTTCGAGGCCGCCGGCGCGCTGGAGCGGCTGGAGGGCTTCGCCAGCTTCCACGGCGCCGACTTCTACGGCCTGCCGCGCAACACCGGCACCGTCACGCTGCGCCGCCAGGCGTGGACCGTGCCCGACAGCTACGCCTTCGGCGAGGCCAACCTCAAGCCGCTGCGCGCCGGCGAGACGCTGCGCTGGCGCGTGGCCGGGGCCTGAAGAAGCCGTGCACGGATCCCTCGCACCCACGCGGCCCCCGATGAGCGCCCACGTGCATCGCCATCGCCGTGCCCGGGGCCTCGCCCGTCGGGCCGGGGCGTGCCTGGCCACGGGCGGGCGTTGCAGTCCCTGCCCTGGCACCTGCCAGGGCGGCGGCCTGCGCCTGTGCCTGGGGGCCGGCGCCCTCCATCGTGGGCGCGAGCGATTCGTGCACAGCTTCTGAGGCAGCCCGTGGCCCAGCCGGTCGGGCCGGCGCAGCGCGGGGCCGGCATGCCGCTGGAGCCGCCGGACTGGACGGCGCCCTGGCTGGCGCCGTACGCGGCCATCGGCCGGGCGCTGGTCGCCGCGCTGGCGGGCGGCCGGCCGCTGGCGGAGGCGCTGGACCGCCATCCGGCGGCGCCATGCCGGTTCGTGCCGCAGGCCGCGCTGCCGCCGGGGCAGGCCTACGAGTCCTTCGTGCACGCCACCGGCCGGGTGCCGGTCCGGCCGGACCGGCACGACTTCCTCAACGGCCTGACCTGGCTGCACTTCCCGCGCGCCAAGGCCCGGCTGTATGCGCTGCACGCGGCCGAGATCGAGCGCCTGGGCCGGGGGCCGCGGCGCGGTCCGCTGCGCGACGCGCTGACGCTGTTCGACGAGAACGGCGCGCTGCTGTTGGCCTCACGGTCCATGTGGGATGCGCTGCGCGCGCGGGACTGGCAGGGCCTGTTCGTCGCGCGGCGCGGCGACTGGCGGCAGGCCCGGCTGCTGGTGTTCGGCCACGGCCTGCTGGAGCAACTGTACCGGCCGCGCAAGCCGCTGACCGCCCACGTGGTGGCCGCGCCGGCAGCTCTCGATTCGATAGCTGACGTGGACGCCTGGCTGGCCGGCGCCATGGACGCGGCGGCCTGGCAGGCCAAGCCGTTCGCGCCGCTGCCCGTGCTCGGCGTGCCCGGATGGTGCGCCGGGAATGCCGACCCGGCCTTCTATGATGATCCGTTGGTGTTCCGCCGCGCCGGCCGTTCAGACGTACCAGAACAAAGGACATTGCCGGGCGCGGCTTGAGCTTTGTGCACACTGCCCCCATGTGCGCAGCCGTCCCCCACAGAACCCCAGGGAGCCCCTCGGAGAATCCATGAAACGCATTGCCTTGTTCGTCCTCACCAACCTTGCCGTCGTGGTGGTGCTGGGCATCGTCGCCAGTCTGCTGGGCGTCAACCGCTACCTCACGGCCAACGGCCTGAACCTGGGCGCGCTGCTCGGCTTCGCGCTCGTGATGGGTTTCGGCGGCGCGATCATCTCGTTGCTGATGAGCAAGCCGATGGCCAAGTGGTCGGCCGGCGTGCAGGTGATCGAGCAGCCGCGCAACGCCGACGAGGCCTGGATCGTCGACACCGTGCGCCGCCTGGCCGACAAGGCCGGCATCGGCATGCCCGAGGTCGGCATCTTCCAGGGCGATCCCAACGCCTTCGCCACCGGCGCGTTCAAGAATTCCGCGCTGGTCGCCGTGTCCACCGGCCTGCTGCAGAACATGACGCGCGAGGAGGTCGAGGCCGTGCTCGGCCACGAGGTCGCCCACATCGCCAACGGCGACATGGTCACGATGACGCTGATCCAGGGCGTGATGAACACCTTCGTGGTGTTCCTCTCGCGCGTGATCGGCTATGCGGTCGACAGCTTCCTGCGCCGCGGCAACGAGGAGAACTCCGGCCCCGGCATCGGCTACATGGTCACCACCGTCGTGCTGGACATCGTGCTCGGCTTCCTGGCCGCCATCATCGTGGCCTGGTTCTCGCGCCAGCGCGAGTTCCGCGCCGACGCCGGTGCTGCGCACCTGATGGGCCGCCGCCAGCCGATGATCAACGCGCTGGCCCGCCTGGGCGGCCTGCACCCGGGCGAGCTGCCCAAGGCCGTGGAAGCCATGGGCATCACCGGCAACATCGGCGCGCTGTTCGCCACGCACCCGCCGATCGAGCAGCGCATCGCCGCGCTGCAGAACGCCAAGGGCTGATCCGTCCCTCACGAACGGCGGCGTGCCCGTGAAGGGCCGCCGCCGCTTGGCTTGGTCAGTTCTCCACGGCGCTGGCGCGCCACCCGCAGCGCATGAAGCCGGGCCGCCGCCAGCGGTTCGAAAGGCCGCGGCGCCGGCCACGCCAGCGGACGCCGCGGCCCGGCTTTGCCGGTGCACAGGCGTGCCCGTGCAGGCTGCAGCTGCGTCTGAGGAGCCGCCCCGTTGGACCGTCCGAGCCTGTGCGCAGGCAGGTTGGGAGCCCGCAGCTCTCCGCCCCCTGGAAGGGGATGGTGCAGCGCGCAGCGCGGAGCCTGGGTTCAGCGGTTGGCCATGGCGCGGGCCACGGCCTCGCCGACCTTGATGCCGTCCACGCCGGCCGACAGGATGCCGCCGGCATAGCCCGCGCCCTCGCCGGCCGGGAACAGCCCGGCCACGCCGGGGCACTGCAGGTCGTCCGCGCCGCGCGCGATGCGGATCGGCGAGGAGGTGCGCGTCTCCACGCCGGTCAGCACCGCGTCGGGTCGGTCGTAGCCGGGAATCTTGCGCGCGAACGCCGCGAACGCCTCGCGCATGGCCTCGATCGCGTAGGCCGGCAGCGCCTGGTGCAGGTCCGTCAGGCGCACGCCGGGCCGGTAGCTGGGTTGCACGTCGCCGAACGCGGTGGACGGCCGTCCGGCCATGAAGTCGCCGAGCAGCTGGCCGGGCGCGCTGTAGTCGCTGCCGCCGAGCACGTAGGCTGCCGATTCGAGCCGGCGCTGCAGCTCGATGCCGGCCAGCGGGTGCGGCCGGCCCTGCGCCGACGGCGGCAGGTCGAGGTGTTCGTACGTCGTCGGATAGTCGGCGGGCGTGATGCCGACCACGATGCCGGAGTTCGCGTTGCGCTCGGCGCGCGAGTACTGGCTCATGCCGTTGGTGACCACGCGGCCGGGCTCGCTGGTGGCCGCCACCACGGTGCCGCCGGGGCACATGCAGAAGCTGTAGACCGAGCGGCCGTTCTGCGCGTGGTGCACCAGCCGGTATTCGGCCGCGCCCAGGGCCGGATGGCCAGCGTGGCGGCCCCAGCGCGCGCGGTCGACCAGGCTTTGCGGATGCTCGGCGCGAAAGCCGATCGAGAACGGCTTGGCCTCGACCGGCACGCCGCGCGCATGCAGCATCGTGAAGCTGTCGCGCGCGCTGTGGCCCAGGGCCATGACCACGTGCGAGGCGGCGAGTTCGTGCGTGCGGCCCGTGGCCTGGTCCAGCACCACCAGGCCGCGCAGCGCGCCGCCGTCGACCAGGATGTCCGTGACCTTGTGCTCGAAGCGGATCTCGCCGCCCAGCGCCACGATGTCCGCGCGCATGTTCTCCACCATCTTCACGAGGCGGAAGGTGCCGATGTGCGGGTGCGCCTCCCACAGGATTTCCTCGGGCGCGCCGGCCTTCACGAACTCCTCCAGCACCTTGCGGCCCAGGAAGCGCGGGTCCTTGATCTGGCTGTACAGCTTGCCGTCGGAGAAGGTGCCGGCGCCGCCCTCGCCGAACTGCACGTTCGACTCCGGGTGCAGGACGCGCCGGCGCCACAGGTCCCAGGTGTCCTGCGTGCGCTCGCGCACGCTCCGGCCGCGCTCCAGCACGATCGGGGCGAAGCCCATCTGCGCCAGCACCAGCGCCGCGAAGATGCCGCAGGGGCCGAAGCCGACGACCACTGGCCGCTGCGCCGGCGGCTGCGCCAGCCGCACCGGCGCGCGCCAGGCCATGTCGGGCGTGCTCGCCACGTGCGGGTCGCCCCGCAGGCGCGCCAGCACGGCGGCTTCGTCCTGGCCGGGTGCCAGTTCCACGTCGACGATGTAGACCAGCAGCAGCTGGGCCTTGCGCGCGTCGATGCTGCGCTTGTGGACAGTGTGGGAGGCGATGGCCGAGGAGGGCAACCCCAGCTTGGCGGCGATGGCTTCGGGCAGCGCCGGCGCGGCATGGCCGAGCGGCAGCTTGATCTCGGAGAGTCTCAGCATGGCATGGCCCGTGGCGATCGGGCGAGGCGGGTGGGGCGGCCGATGATAGGTCAGCCCTGCTCGCGCAGCCATTCCTTGAGCATGCGCGGATCGTCCTGCAGCGCCTGGCGCTCCCATTCGTAATAGGCCACGTCCTGCTGCAGCGCGCGCACCTGCTCCTTCAGCGCACGGGCGACGCGGGCCGGCGTGGCCTCGGCGCCGTGGCCCAGCTTCAGCAGGCGGCGGTAGGCGGCCTCGGTGTCGGCCGCCTCCTGGCGCAGTTCGCCGAGTTGCTCGGCCAGCACGGCGCTGGCGCGGCGCAGCGCGTCCTCGCCCATGCGGGCCACGGCCTGCGCGTCGATCTGCGCGGTCTCCATCTGCAGCTGCAGCAGGTCGACCAGGCGGCCGGCTTCGTAGGCACGGTTGGCGCGCTGCATCAGCGCGGTCTTGCGCGCGCGCTCGGCCGGGTCGCTCTCGCGGTCGGGGTGCAGCGCGCTGGCCAGCCGGCGGTAGACCTCGCGCAGCGTCCGGCTGCCTTCTTCGGGCCGGGGCAGGGCCGCGCGGCGCTGGCGCCGCGCCTCGCCCTTGCGACGCTCGCGTTCGCGCTGACGGGCGTGGGCCGTGGCGTGCTGGTCCTGCTCCAGGCGCTCCCAGGCGGCCATCCAGTCCTCGCCGTCGTCCGGCAGCGGTGCGGCGGCCGCAGGGGTGTCGTCGTCCGGCGGTGGCGGCGTGGATTCCGGCTCCGGCGCCGCATGCAGGTGGCGCTGGTGCAGCGCGCGCAGCTCGGCGTCGTCGCCATCGCGCAGCAGCATGGCGGCGATGTCGCGCGCCAGCGCGTGCAGCAGCCGCAGGTCGCTGCGGCCCAGGTTCGCCTGGTCGGCCGCATGGTCCAGGAACAGCAGCAGGCTGCGGTCGACCGCGCGCAGCTGCGCCCGCAGCGGTGCCGTGGCCGCGGCCAGCTGCTGCTGGAAGTCGCTGCTGGCCTGCTGCCAGTGCTCCAGCCGCGCGCGCTCGGCGGCGAGGGCGTCGCTCAGGCGGTGGAATTCGGCTTGCAGCGGGGGAAGGTCGTGTGCGGCCGCAGCGACGAGGTCAGGCATGGCATTCATGCTAAACCAACAAAGCCGTGGCCGAAGAGCGAGTGGCCCCATTGCGCCGAGAAGCCAGAAATTTCGGTAGAGCGGTACACAGCAGCCCAACTGTACGGCGTTTGGTCAGTTGCGAGAGGGGCAGTCGATGCATTCGGGTAAACTCGCATGGAGAACGTATCGCATGACCTTGTTGAAAAATGACCGTTGGTGATTGCGCCATGCAATGCGCCGGGTTGTTCGATAATCATCTTCCCAAGAAGAATTCTAGCCTGGAAAAAATGGAATATCGTCGCGAAGTGGATGGGCTTCGAGCAGTTGCAGTCATTCCGGTCATCCTGTTCCACGCAGGGTTTTCTGCCTTCAGTGGCGGCTTCGTCGGAGTCGACGTTTTCTTCGTAATCAGCGGCTATCTGATCACGTCGATTCTCCTGAAAGAAAATGAGGAGGGCCGGTTCTCGATCGCCACCTTCTACGAGCGGCGCGCCCGGCGAATCCTGCCGGCCTTCTTTCTTGTGGCGCTGGTGTGCTTGCCACTCGCGTGGCTATGGCTTTTGCCGGAGGATATGGAGAGGTTTTCATACAGCCTCGTTGCTGTTTCTCTCTACCTCTCGAATGTCCTGTTCTGGTTTACCAGTGGATATTTCGATATTTCGGCAGAATTGAAGCCTCTGCTCCATACTTGGAGTCTGGCGGTCGAAGAGCAATATTATCTTGTTTTTCCGGTGTTGCTGCTGGTGATGTGGAAATATGGTCGACGTCGCATCTTGGTGACGCTGGGCGTCATTGCATTGATGAGCCTTTGTGCCGCACAGTGGGCTTCGACGCATCGACCTGATGCGGCGTTCTACCTCCTGCCCACGCGGTGCTGGGAGTTGCTGATCGGCTCTTTTGTCGCTTTCTACCTTGCCCGGGCCGAAAAGTGGGTGCCGAAGCCGCCGGTCGCGGAGGTGTTGGCATGGGTGGGGCTCGTCATGCTGGTCTCTTCCATATTCCTGTTCGACTCCACCATTCCGTTTCCAAGTGCCTACACCTTGCTTCCTACTGTGGGGACGGCTCTCATCATCCTGTTTGCAAGCCAAGGCACGACGGTAGGCAAGCTGCTCTCACATCCGTTTCCTGTGGGGATTGGCCTCATTAGCTACAGTGCATACCTGTGGCACCAGCCATTGTTTGCATTCGCCCGACATGGTTCCATCGGAAGTCCGAGCCATACCATCTTCATTTGGCTGGTGATTCTGACGCTGGTTCTGGCCTATTTGAGCTGGCGATTTGTAGAGCGGCCATTCAGGGATCGAGCACGCTTCGGGCAGCGCCAGATTTTTGCGTTTAGCGGGGTCGGTACCCTGGTGCTTATCGGCGTCGGTACGCTCGGTATCGTGACAGGCGGATTCCCTGGCCGGCTCAACGAGAGCGCGATGGCGATTTCGAAATCCTCGCAGGACTCCAATAAAATAAGAGGGTCGCTCTCGGAGCGGGTCGTCGTCGGCAGCAAGGCTGCTGTTGCAGGCGTGCTGATCGGCGATTCGCACGCGGAATCGATGGCCACCGTGCTTGACGAAGTATTGGCGGCGCAAGGTCGCGGGGCTTACGTGCTGACGAAGGCCGGATGTCCGCCGGTGACGGGTCTGTATCGAATTGACATGCCGAGCTATGGGGACGCATGCCATGAGCACTACGAGGCAGCATTCCGTCTCATCGAGACGGACCCATCTATCGAATTCGTCGTTGTTTCCGCACGTTTTACGTTGTATCTGGAATTCGACCGATTTGACAACGGCGAGGGGGGTGTCGAGCGCGGTGCGACGGAAAGGGTGGTGTATGACGGAATTGAATTCAAGAATTCAAGCGCCTATCGAAGCGACGAAGATCGACGAGCCTTCATCGCCAAATGCATTTCGGAAGATCTGGGCCGTCTGCTGAAATCTGGGAAGCGCGTCTACCTCGTGTATCCGATACCTGAGGCAGGGTGGGATGTTGCGGTCGATGGCGAGAAGCTGGCCTTGAAGACAAATGCCAGGGTCAATTTATCGACCAGCGAGGAGCAGTACCAACGGAGGAACCGGCGGGCAGAGAAGGTTCTGGACGAACTGGGTGAGCATCCTAATCTGGTGAGGATTCGTCCGGAGAGTGCGCTGTGCGACACGTTTTTTGTTGACCGATGCGCGGCGGTAGTCGAATCCCAGGCTTTGTACAGTGACTCGAATCACCTGTCCAATGCGGGAGCAAGGCTTGTGCTTCAGCGTTTTCCCGCGACGCTCTGATCGCTGAGCTTTCATCGCTACCAGGCGACGCTGCGCACAAGGAAAAGCGAGCTGCACGGCAGGACGATGCGCTTGATCAGGGTGGTGCAGGCAGTTTTGTTCCGCCCCAGCGACTGGGCCGTAGGGGCGTGGCAACTGATCGCCAGGGCGTGGTCCGCTTCATGCCGGCAGGAAGCCTTCGATCGACAGGTAGCGCTCGCCGGTGTCGTAGTTGAAGCCCAGGATGCGGCTGCCGGCCGGCAGCTCGGGCAGCTTCTGCGCGATCGCCGCCAGCGTGGCGCCGGAGGAGATGCCGACCAGCAGGCCCTCCTCGCGTGCGCTGCGGCGCGCCATCTCGCGCGCGGCCTCGGCGTCGACCTGCACGACGCCGTCCAGCAGGGCGGTGTCCAGGTTCTTCGGCACGAAGCCGGCGCCGATGCCCTGGATCGGGTGGGGCGCGGGCTGGCCGCCGGAGATCACCGGCGAGGCCTGCGGCTCCACCGCGAACACCTTGAGCTGCGGCCACTTCTGCTTGAGCACCCGCGCGCAGCCCGACAGGTGGCCGCCGGTGCCGACGCCGGTGATCAGCACGTCCAGCCCGTCGGGGAAGTCGGCCGCGATCTCCTGCGCCGTGGTGCGGGCGTGCACCTCGATGTTGGCCGGGTTCTCGAACTGCTGGGGCATCCAGGCGCCGGGCGTGCTGGCCACCAGTTCCTCGGCGCGCGCGATCGAGCCCTTCATGCCCTTCTCGCGCGGCGTCAGCTCGAAGCTGGCGCCGTAGGCCAGCATCAGGCGGCGGCGCTCGATCGACATGGAGTCGGGCATCACCAGGATCAGCTTGTAGCCCTTGACGGCCGCCACCATGGCCAGGCCGACGCCGGTATTGCCCGAGGTCGGCTCGATGATGGTGCCGCCGGGCTGCAGCCGGCCGGACCGCTCGGCGTCCTCGACCATGGCCAGCGCGATGCGGTCCTTGATCGAGCCGCCCGGGTTGCTGCGTTCGGACTTGACCCAGACCCGGGCCGCGTCACCGAACAGGCGGTTGATGCGGATGTGCGGCGTGCCGCCGATGGTGTGCAGGACGTTGTCGGCCTTCATGCGTTGGCTCCTGTCGGTTGAAAACAGCCGCGCATTGTGCGCCCGGGCGATAATCCCGCGGGTGAAGCCCGCTAGGCCGCCGCTGGTGCAAGTGCCGAAAGGCCGCACTGGAGGAACGTCCGGACTGCACAGGGCAGCGCAGGAGCTAACGGCTCTCCACCGCGAGGTGAGGATCAGAGCAACAGAGACGAGCCGATTGAGTTCGGGTGAAACGGGCAATCTCTGCGCGCAGCAATACCAAATAGGCCGGCGTCGATGTGGCTCCGCGGAGCCGGCGGGTAGGTAGCATCGAGCCGCCTGGCGACAGGCGGCCCAGAGGAATGGCGGCCACGCCGGGGGCGACCCCGGCGCACAGAATCCGGCGTATCGGCGGGCTTCACACTTTTCTAGACGGTGTTCCCGAAATGAAAGAGCCCGCGCGGCGGGGCTTTGCAGCCGCTGGCAAGGCGGCTTCCACGCAGCTCTCGGGATTGACCGATGCGTGTCGGCACGCGAGGTCACCAGTTCCACAGCGTGCCGTCCCGTTGCAGCCGGTTGACCGGCAGGTAGGCGCGCTTGTAGGGGTACTTGGCGGCCAGCGCTTCGTCGATCTCCACGCCATGGCCTGGCACATCGCCCGGATACAGCATGCCCTGGTCGAAGGTGTAGGCATGCGGGAACACGGCGTCTGTCTCGGGCGTGTGGCGCATGTACTCCTGGATGCCGAAGTTGGGCACCCACAAGTCGAAGTGCAGCGCTGCGCCCATGCATACCGGCGACAGGTCGGTGGCGCCGTGGCAGCCGGTGCGCACCTGGTGGAGCGCGGCCAGGTCTGCGATACGTCGCAGGTGCGTGATGCCGCCGGCATGCACCACGGTTGCGCGGATGTAGTCGATCAACTGGTTCTGGATCAGATCCTTGCAGTCCCAGACCGAGTTGAAGATCTCGCCCACCGCCATCGGCGTGGTGGTGTGCTGGCGGATCAGGCGGAAGGCTTCCTGGTTTTCGGCCGGTGTGGGGTCTTCCATCCAGAACAGACGGCAGGGCTCCAGGTCCTTGCCCAGACGCGCGGCCTCGATCGGCGTCAGGCGGTGGTGTACGTCGTGCAGCAGGTGGTGCTCGAAGCCGAGCTTCTCGCGGATGCGCTCGAACAGCTTCGGCGCATGGCGCAGGTACTTCTCGGTCGACCAGTCATGCTCGGCCGGCAGGTCGCTGTCGGCCGGCTCGTAGAAGCGCGTGCCCGTGCCTACGCCGTACACCTTTTCCAGCCCCGGCACGCCGCTCTGCGCGCGGATCGCCTTGTAGCCCTCGTCGGCATAGCGCAGCACCTCGTCGACGGTGTGCTCGATGTCGCTGCCGTTGGCATGGCCGTAGACCATCACGCCGCTGCGGCTCTTGCCGCCCAGCAATTGGTACAGCGGCAGGCCGGCCGCCTTGGCCTTGATGTCCCACAGCGCCGTGTCCACGGCAGCGATGGCGCTCATCGTTACCGGGCCGCGGCGCCAGTAGGCGCCCTTGTAGAGGTACTGCCAGATGTCTTCGATCTGGTGCGCATCGCGCCCGATCAGGCAGGGAACGACATGGTCTTGCAGGTAGCTGGCCACCGCGAGTTCGCGGCCGTTGAGCGTGGCGTCGCCGATGCCGGTGAGCCCCTCGTCGGTCTCGATTTTGAGCGTGACGAAGTTGCGGCCGGGACTGCAGACGATGACGCGGGCGTTGGTGATTTTCATGGCGTTCGAGTGGGGAAGGGACAAGGGGTTGCCGGGGCTCAGCCGTGCCAGCCAAGGTGGCCGAGGAAGTCGCGCGTGCGCTCCACCGTCGGGTTGTCGAAGATCTGCGCGGGCGGTCCCTGCTCGATGATGGCGCCGGACTCGAACACCACCACCCAGTCAGCGACGCGCCGGGCGAAGCTCATCTCGTGCGTGACCACGATCATGGTCATGCCTTCCTGCGCGAGCTTCTGCATCACGCTGAGTACCTCTCCCACGGTCTCGGGGTCGAGTGCGGAAGTGGGCTCGTCGAACAGCATCACCTCGGGTTCCATCGCCAGCGCGCGAGCGATCGCCACGCGCTGCTGCTGGCCGCCCGAGAGGTTGGCCGGAAAGTTGCCGGCCTTGGCGGCCAGGCCCACCTTCTCCAGCAGCGCCATGGCGCGCTCGCGGGCCTTGTCCTCTGCCATGCCCAGCACGGTGACCGGGCCCATCGCCACGTTGTCCAGCGCCGACTTGTGCGGGAACAGCTCGAAGCTCTGGAACACCATGCCCATGCGCTGGCGTACCTTGCGTACCTCCGATTCCTGCGCCGGCAGCGGTACGCCATCCAGCAGCACACGGCCGCCGTCAATCACCTCCAGCGCGTTGGTACAGCGCAGTAGCGTCGACTTGCCCGAACCAGAGGGCCCGATCAGGCACATCACTTCGCCCTTGTTGACTTGCAGCGAGACGCCGTTGAGCGCGACGAAGCTCCCATAGTGCTTGCGCACCCCTTCGTAGACCAGCACCGGCGGCAGGTCGGCGCTCTTGCGTACGTGCGTGGCGGAGGTGGCGACAGCAGTCTGATTCATTCCTTGACTCCGTATTTGCGGTGGATCCAGTCGACCAGCTTGGCCTGCGGATAGCCCATCAACCAATAGAGGACCGCCATGGCGGTGAGCATCTCCAGCACACGGAAGGTCTGGGCGCGAATCTGCATGGCGCTGTAGGCCAGCTCGCTCACGGCGATCACCGAGACCAGCGAGGTATCTTTGAACAGCGAGACCCAGGTGCTGGCGATCACTGGCAGGATGCGGCGGCCGGCCTGCGGGATCACCACCTTGAACATGGCCTGCCGGCGCGACATGCCCATGGCCAGCGCGGCCTCCATCTGCCCCTTGCGGATCGAGTTGATGCCCGCGCGGAAGGTTTCGGCGTTGTAGGCCGATACGTTCAGCACCAGCGCCACCACCGCCGTCGTGAAGGGCGAGAACTGCACGTCGAACACCATCGGCATGACGTAGAAGGCCCAGTAGATGACCAGGATCAACGGCAGGTTGCGGAAGAACTCCACGAACGCCATCGAGACGCCGCGCGGCAGCCGGTGGGCCGACAGCCGCATCAGCGCCAGGGCAATTCCGCCGGGCAGCGCCAGCAGCATGGTCAGTACTGTCAGCAAGACGGTCATCAGCGCTCCGCTGACCAACGCGTCGCGGTGCGTCCAGACGACGGACCAGTCGAGATTCATGGCTTGGTCCTCCTCAGGAACGGCCCAGGTGTGCGACGCGCTGGTAGAGGCGATCCACCGCGCGCGTGACCGGGAACAGGATGCAGAAGAAGGCCACCATCACCGCGGTGTAGACCTCCACAGGCCGGTAGCTCTGGCCAGCGATGGTCTCGGCGCGATGCATCAGCTCGGGCACGGCGATCACGGTGGCGATCGCCGTGTCCTTGATGGCAATGGTGAGGATCGAGCCGAAAGCCGGCAGCATGCGAACGGTGGCCTGCGGCAGCACCACCTTGCGCAGGATCTGCGCGCGCGACATGCCCAGTGCCAGTGCCGCGCGGGTCTGGCCCGGGCGCACCGATTCGATGCCGGCGCGGAACACCTCGGCCGCGTAGGCCGCGATGTGCAATGTCAGCGCCACCAGCGCAGCCCAGAAGGGCGGGAAGGCGATGCCGGTGAGCAGCGGCAGCGCGAAGTAGATCCACACCAGCACCACCAGCACTGGCACCGCGCGCATGCTGTCGATGTAGAACACCAGCAGCTTGCGCGCCCAGCCGGGACCGTACATGCGCGCCAGTGCGATCAGCAGGCCGGCGGCGATGCTCGTCACGGCGCTGACCACGCTCAGCAGCACGGTGATGCCCAGGCCGCCAGCGAAGAAGCGCCAGTTGTCGGCGATGGGGGAAAAGTCGAAGTCCATGGCCAGGTCCTCTGGACGGCGGCACCGCTACTTCATCGTGCCGACGATGCGCGCCTCGTCTGCGTCCAGTTGCGCCTTCTGCGCCTTGGCAACCTGGCGCAGCCAGTCGAGGTAGGCCGGCTGGCCCTTGTCGATCGCCAGTCCGACCGGTGAGGCTTTCTCGCTGCTGGTCTGGCAGTTGTTCTCGCGTGGCAGGACGGCCAGGCCCTTGACCTTCTGCTGCAGGCCGACCCAGGGCACGCGGTTGATGGGAGCGGCGTCGGCACGCTTGGCCATCACTTCTTCCACCGGCGCGGTGGCGCCCGAACTGGCGACGGCGCGCAGCTTGGCCTTGGGGAAACGTTCCTTGACCCAATTCTCCTCAGCGCCGCCGGTGAAGTAGGCGATGGTCACGTCGGGGCTGTTGAGTGCATCGACAGACTGCGCGGCCGCGAACTTCTTGTTATCGGCGCGGCCGAACATGCATACCGAGGTGGAGGAGTAGATGACGAAGTCCACCACCTTCAGGCGCTCGGGCGTCTCGCCCAGCGGGCTGATCGTCATGTCGACCTGGTTGGAGGCCAGTACCGGCACCTTGGTCTCGTGCGACACCGCCACCGGCACCAGCTTGACGTTGAGCAGCCGGGCGTACTCCTTGGCCAGCATCCAGGCCGGACCGCTCCACGCTTCGCCCTCGCCGCTGGTGTTGGCGATCAGCCAGGGCGCGTTCTGCAGCGCGCCCACGCGCAGTTCGCCGGCCTTGCGGATGGCGTCGATGCGCGGGCTCGCGCCTGGCGCCGGCGGGGTCTGAGCCAGCAGCGTGGAGGCGGCCAGCGCCAGCGCCGCGCCGGTGGCGAGGCAGCGCAGGGAAGATGGGTAGGCTTTGTTCATGTCATGTCTCCTTGTTTGGGATGAGGCAGGGAAGCCCGTGCGCCTCAGCGCCAGGCCTGGGTGAATTCGTTGATCACGCGCTCGATGTGCGCGCGCATCGCCAGGCGCGCCTCGGCTCCATCGCGCGCCACCAGCGCCTTGAAGATGCGCTGGTGGTCGGCATGGGAGGCCAGCCGTAGTTCCGGCGTGTGGAAGTGGTGCTCGATCTTGTTCCACACCGGACCGCGCGCCTGTGCCCACAGCGCGCTCACCATCTGCAGTAGCACGCTGTTGCCGGTGGATTCAGCGATGCGCAGGTGGAACTGCTGGTCGGCCGCCTCGTTGGCTTCTTTGTTGTCGAGGTTCTCCCGCATCTCGGTCAGCGAGATGAAGATGCGGTCCAGGTCGGCATCCTTGCGCGACTCGGCGGCCACGCCAGCGATTTCGGCCTCGATCAGGCAGCGGGCGCGTAGCAACTCGAAGGGGCCGGGCTCTGAGGCCGGGATGAAGGGCGAAGCCGGTTGCGAGGCCGTCGCCGCAGCCGGTTGCTGTGTGACATAGATGCCCGAGCCGCCGCGCACCTCGACGATGCCCTGGATCTCCAGCGCAATCATGGCCTCGCGCACCGAAGTCCGGCTCACATCGAAGCGCTCGGCCAGTGCACGTTCGGAGAGCAGGCGCTCGCCGACCTTGATCTCGCCCTGCGCGATCAACTGCAGCAGTTGGGACGCCAGGCGCAGGTATGAGCGATCGGTTGGCTTGCCCTCGCCTTCGGGCCCGCTCGGATTGGGAATGACGCGCAGGTGCATAGTGAATGGCTCAAAGTGGTAGGACCAATTGTTTAAAGTGGGAGACCAAATTGCACTAGTGGTTTACCACTATCGAATATTGGTCCATCCGGTTTCCAATTCGATCTCTTCGCTTCCTTCCGTTTCCATGCAGAACCTTCTTTCGTCAGAGCGTCTGCGTGCCGGCTTGCCGGCCCGCGCGCTGGATACCGGCGCCGACGTGCAGTACCCCGGCTTTGAGCGCACCGCTGTGCCTGCCGGCGTGGTCCATCTCGGGCTCGGCGCTTTTCACCGGGCCCACCAGGCCATCGTGTTCGACCGGCTTCTCGCCGCGGGCGACCGCCGCTGGGGTGTGTGCGGCGTGGCGATGCGCAGTACCGCGTTGGCTGACGCGCTGGCAACGCAGGACGGCCTATATTCCGTGCAGATCGCCTCCGCCGCCGGCCTTCGCTGGCAGGTACCGGGCGCTCTGCTGCACACTTGCGTGGCGACCCGCGAGCGGGATCGGGTGGTTAGGGCCATCGCCGCCGATGCCACGCGCTGGCTTACGCTGACTGTCACAGAGAAGGGCTACGGGCCCGACTTGGCCGCGCTCATCGTCGACGGCTTGGCTGCGCGGCGCGTGGCGGGGCGGCCGGGCCTGACCATCGCCTCTTGCGATAACCTGACGGACAACGGCCGCAAGCTGCAGGCGCTCTGCCTGGCCGAGGCCCAAGCACGTGACGCGGTGCTGGCGAGCTGGATCGGCGAGTGCTGCGCCTTTCCGAACAGCATGGTCGACCGCATCGTGCCGGCCGCCACCGAAGCGCAGCGCGAAGCCACCGCCGCCGCCCTGGGCGTGAACGACGAAGCGGCCTTGAGCACGGAGGCATTCTGGGAGTGGGTGCTACAGCGGCGCCTGGCCGATCCAGCTGACGCGGATGCGCTGGCGTCCGCGGGTGTGACATTGGTCGACGAGGTCAAGCCGTTCGAGGATGCCAAGCTGCGCATGCTCAACGGCAGCCACACAGCGCTGGCGCTGCTCGGCGCGGTACAGGGCTGGGAGACGGTGGCCGACGGCATCGCCAGGCCGCCGGTGCGCCGCTTCGTGCATGCTTTCATGACGCAGGCGGCGATGCCCGGCCTGACCCGGCCGGAGCTGCCGCAATACCGCGACGCGCTGATCGAGCGCTTCGCCAACCCGCATCTGCACCACCGCGTGCACCAGATCGCAACGGATAGTTCGCTGAAGATTCCCCTGCGCTGGCTGCCTGCGCTGCGCGAAGCGCTGGACGCTGGCCGATCGGTGGACCTGCTCGCATTTGCCTGCGCGGTGTGGATGCGCTATCTGCAGGGCAGGGACGAAGACGGTGGCGCCTATGCGCTGTCCGACCCGCACGCGCAGGCGCTGCAGGCCCTCGCGCACGCCCATGCGGATGACACCGACGCGCTCGTGCACGCCCTGCTTGGCTTCCGGCCGATGTGGCCTCCGGAGTTTGCGACCGATTCGCGCTGGGTGCCGCGCGTAGCGCACTGGCTGCGCCGTATCCGGGCGGGCGGATCGGCCGCCGCGCTTTACGAGATCGCAGCCTGAGGGGGTGTCTTCGGGCTACCGGGCGGCGACCACCCGCCTGCGCCCCCGGGCAGACACCCTGTCAGAACCGTTCGGCCGGGCGCAGGCAGCGCCAGTGCCCGGGCGGCAGGCCGGCCAGCGGCAGCCGGCCGATGCGCAGGCGGCGCACGGCCTGCGGCGCCAGGCCCAGGCAGAGCCGCAGCGCCTCGCCCGGCGCCGCGCCGTCCGGCAGTACCAGCCGCAGCAGCGTGCGCTGCGCGCTGTGGGCGGCGATGCTGGCGCGGGCCGGCCGCAGGCGCGCGAGGGCCTCGGGCGCCACCGGGCCGGCGATCTCGACCGCGAACTCGTGCTCCAGCGGCGCTTCGGCGTCGGCCAGCCGGCGCGCCACGCCCGCCACCTGCGTGAACACCACCAGGCCGCTTTCCGGCGCGGCCAGCGGCGCCGCGCAGCGCTGGCCCATGAACAGCCCGGGCAGGGCCGGGCGGCCATGGGCGGCGTCGCTGGCGTCGCGCTGCAGGGCGGCCCAGAAATCCGCTGCGTCGCAGGCCAGGCCCGCGGGCTTGTGCACCAGCAGCGTGGCCGGCGGCAGCGGCTGCGGGCGGGCGTCCGGTGCCACGTCCACACGCTGGCCGGGGCGCACGCGCTGCTGCGGGGCGGTCGCCGGCACGCCATCGACGGCCACGGCGCCGTGGGCGATCAGCAGTTCGGCCTCGCGCCGCGAGCAGCCGCGCAGCGCGGCGACGCGCTTGGCTAGGCGTTCGCCGTGCGGGTCAGAGCTCATCGATTGCCGTGCGCGGCGCCGCGCCGGCTTCCAGCGAGAAGCGCTCGCGCGTGTGCACGTAGAAGCTGGCGCCGAAGCGCGCGACCGGAAAGTACGCCTGCAGCCGCACGCGCCAGGCCTCGGTGTCGACCAGGCCTTCGCGCGCGTGCAGCCACAGCACGCGGCCGATGAAGATCTGCCGGCTCGCGGTCTCCAGCAGCTCGTGCAGCGTGCATTCGAAGGCCACCGGCGCCTCGGCGATGCGCGGCGGGCGCACCTGGCGGCAGGGCGCGGCGGTCAGGCCCACGGCGGCCAGCTCGCTGACCTCGGCCGGAAAGTTCTCGCCGCAGCGGTGCATCTGCCGCGCCATGGCCTCGTCGGCGATGTGCACCACGAACTCGCGGCTGGCCACGATGTTCTGCGCCGTGTGCTTCAGGTCCCCGTCCTGCCGCCGGTTGATGCTGACCATCACGATCGGCGGCTCCTCGCCGAGCATGTTGAACATGCTGAACGGCGCGGCGTTGACCACCCCCTGGGCGTTCAGCGTCGTGATCAGCGCGATCGGCCGCGGCACGATCAGGCTGGCCATCAGCTTGTAGCGCTGGTGCTCGGTGAGGGCCGAGAAGTCGATCGCGTCGCTCACGCCAGGCCCTGTTCGCGCAGGTGCTCCACGTGCGCCAGCATCGAGCGCTCGGCCACCGGCCAGATGCGCTGCGGCACGTCGTCGTAGGCGATGGCCACCCAGTCGCGCGGGCCGCCGCCGGGGATCGCCCGCATGGCCTGGAGCACCTTGGCTTCGCGCGCGAGGCGGTGCTGCCGGAGCCGCGCGATGGCGCCGGGCGCGTCGCCCAGCACATGGCCGTGCGCCGGCAGGATGAAGGCGATGCCGGCCTCGGCGCAGGCGGCGGCGAGCTTGTCCAGCGAGGCCAGGTAGTCGCCCATGTGCCCGTCGGGCGGGTCGACCACGGTGGTGCTGCCGTTCAGGATGTGGTCGCCGCTGAACAGCAGCGCGTCCTCCTCCAGCACCAGGCAGACGTGGTTGGCCGCGTGGCCGGGCGTGTGGATGGCGCGCAGCGTGTGGGCGATGCCACCGTCGCCCTGCAGCACCAGGCGCTCGCCGTCGGCCAGCGCGCGGTCCGGCGTGAAGTGGCTGGCCGGGCGCGCGGTCGGGCGCGAGGCCAGGCCCAGCACCGGCGGGCGCGGCCGGCCGGACCGTTCGACGCGGTCGGCCAGCGGCCGGGCCAGCGGCGCGTGGTCGGCATGCGAATGCGTGCAGACGATGGCGCGCACGTCGCCGCCGGCGGCCTCGAACAGCCGCTCCAGGTGCGCCAGGTCCGGCGGGCCGGGGTCGATCACGACGAAGCCGCTGGCGGCGTCGCCGACCAGGTAGCTGTTGGTGCCGGGGCCGGTCATCGCGCCCGGGTTGCCGCAGGTCAGGCGCTGCAGGTGGCGCAGCAGCTGCACGGGGCGGTCGTGGCGCCAGTCCAGCGCGTGCAGCAGCTGGCCGTCGGGGCAGACCAGGGCCAGCTCGCCGTAGGCCGGCTCGTGCTCCATGACGCGCACTTCCCGGCCGCCCAGCCAGCCGCCGCGCGGGCAGGACGTCCACAGCGGCCCGCCCTGCGCGCAGGCGGCCAGCACGGCGTCCACGCTGGCGTAGGGCTGCAGGCGCTGCAGCGTGTGCCGCGTCGGCAGGATGAGCGGAAAGCCGCCGCCGGCATGGCGCTCCAGCGCCTCGGCCGGGCGGATCCAGACCGGTTCGAACTGCTCGGCCTCGTCGGCCACCGGCTGCTGGCCGGCCGGCATGCGCGCGACGAGGAACGGCACCTCGAAGCGCCGCGGCTGATCGGGGCCGGTGGTCCAGTGCGCCAACGCGAACACCTGGTCGGTGGCCAGCACCAGGCCGCGCTCGGCGCACTGGGGCAGCAGCGGCGCACGCCGTTCCAGCGCCTGCACGTCGGCGGCGCTGGCCCAGCGGCCGTCGGCATGGCGCGCCAGCAGCACGCCGAGCTCCTCGAAGGCCTCGCGCACGGCGGCCACGGCCGGGGCCAGCCACGCATCGTCCTGGCCGCCGCGGCGCGTGGCCAGGCTCCCGGCCGCGTGGTCCGCCGCGTCGATGGCGCCGCCCGGGAACACGAAGACGTCGGGCGTGAAGCTGGCGCTGGCCGAGCGGCGCGTCAGCAGCACCTCGGGGCCGGCCGGCGCGTCGCGCAGCAGCAGCACGGTGGCGGCGGGACGCGGCACGGCGGGGGTGCGCTGCGGGTGGAGCAGTTGGCTGGGGCGGGGCATGGCGGTGATTCTGCCGGCTGCGGCGCCGGCGTGCCGCCGCGATAATCCCGCCCCATGCGAATCCGATTCACCAAGATGCACGGGGCCGGCAACGACTTCGTGGTGCTGGACGAGACGCGCGGCCTGCTGAACCTCGGACCCGAGCAGTACCGCTTCCTGGCCGACCGGCATTTCGGCGTCGGCGCAGACCAGATCCTGTCGGTGCGGCCGTCCACCGGCCCGGGCGTGGACTTCGAGTACGTGATCCACAACGCCGACGGCGGCGAGGTCGAGCAGTGCGGCAACGGCGCGCGCTGCTTCTTCCGCTACGTGCGCGAGCACGGCCTGACCGACCGCGACCGCCTGCGCGTGCACACCGCCGCCGGCGTGATCGCGCCGGCCATGGAGGCCGACGGCCGCGTGACCGTGGACATGGGGCCACCGGTGTTCACGCCCGCGGCCGTGCCGTTCGACGCGGCCGGCCTGGCGCCCGTGGGCGCCACCGAGGTCGGCCCCTGGCACCTGGCGCTGGACGACGAGGCCGGCGGCCCCATCGTCGAGCTGGCCGTGCTGTCCATGGGCAATCCGCATGCCGTGCAGCGCGTGGACGACGTGGACGCCGCCCCGGTGGCCGAGCAGGGCCCGCGGATCGAGCACCATCCGCGCTTTCCGAACCGCGTGAACGCCGGCTTCCTGCAGGTGCTGGACCGCCGCCGCGTGAAGCTGCGCGTGCACGAGCGCGGCGCCGGCGAGACGCTGGCCTGCGGCACCGGCGCCTGCGCCGCCGTGGTCGCCGGCATCCGCCAGGGCTGGCTGGACAGCCCGGTGGACGTGCACACCCGCGGCGGCCTGCTGACCATTGCCTGGGACGGTCCCGGCCAGCCCGTGCGCATGACCGGCCCGGCGCAGACCGTCTTCGAAGGCGAGATCGACCTTCCCGACCGATTTCCCGGAATCCCCGCATGACCCCCACCCACCCGATCACCGAAGACGACATCGCCAACTTCCTGATCCACACCCCGGCTTTCTTCGAGCGCCATGCCGAGTTGCTGACGGCCGTGCAGCTGACCAGCCCGCACGGCAATCGCGCGGTCAGCCTGCAGGAGCGCCAGGCCGAGATGCTGCGCGAGAAGATCAAGGGCCTGGAGCGCCGGATCATGGACATGATCCGCCACGGCAACGAGAACATGCTGATCGCCGACAAGCTGCAGCGCTGGGCGCGCAGCCTGCTGCGCGCGCGCGCGCCGGCGGAACTGCCCCAGCGCATCGTGGCCGAGGTGCAGGCCGAGTTCGGCGTGCCGCAGGCGGCGCTGAAGGTCTGGCACGTGGCGGGCGAGTACGCCGGCCATGGCTTCGCCCAGGGCGTCAGCGAGGATGCGAAGAGCTTCGCCTCCTCGCTGACCGCGCCGTTCTGCGGCGTCAACCCGGGGCTGGAGGCCGTGCAGTGGCTGCCTGCGCCGGCCGAGGCGATGTCGGTCGCGCTGATGCCGCTGCGCACCGGCGGGCCCGGCGGCGCCGAGCCGGCCTTCGGCATGCTGGTGCTGGCCTCGCCCGACCCGGCGCGCTTCGAGTCCGGCATGGGCACGGATTTCCTGGAGCGCATCGCCGAACTGGCCGGCGCCGCGCTCTCGCGCCTGCAGTAGGCCGATGGACGACGCCGCGCTGGTCGGGCGCTATCTCGAGTACCAGCGCGTGGAGCGCCGCCTGGCCGCGCGCACGCTGGCGCTGTACCGCGGCGACCTGGAGAAGCTGCAGGCGTTCGCCCAGGCCGCCCAGGTGGCGCTGGCGCAGGTGCACGGCGCCCACGTGCGCCGCTGGGTCGCGCAGATGCACGCCGGCGGGCGCAGCGGCCGCGGCATCGCGCTGATCCTGTCGGGCTGGCGCGGCTTCTATGCCTGGCTGGGCCGCGAGGGCCGGGTCGCCGCCAATCCGGTGCAGGACGTGCGCGCGCCCAAGGCCGGCAAGCCGCTGCCCAAGGCGCTGTCGGTGGACGATGCCGTGCAGCTGGCCGAGTTCGCCGGCGAGGCCGACGATCCCTGGCTGGAGGCGCGCGACGCCGCGATGGTCGAACTGCTGTACGGCGCCGGCCTGCGCGTGGCCGAGCTGACCGGCCTGGACGTGGCGCCCGGCCCGCAGGCGCTCGGCTGGGTCGACCTGGACGCCGGCGAGGCGCACGTGCTGGGCAAGGGCAGCAAGCGGCGCAGCGTGCCGATCGGCCATGCGGCCGGACAGGCGCTGCGCGCCTGGCTGGCGCTGCGCGGCAGCGGCACGGCGCTGAACCCGGCCCTGTTCATCGGCCGCCACGGCACGCGGCTGACCCAGCAGGCGATCCGCCAGCGGCTGCGCCGGCGCAGCCGCCAGGCCGGGCTGGCCACGCCGGTGCATCCGCACATGCTGCGGCATTCGTTCGCGAGCCACGTGCTGCAGTCCAGCGGCGACCTGCGCGCGGTGCAGGAACTGCTGGGCCACGCCAACATCGCCACCACCCAGGTCTACACGCGGCTGGACTTCCAGCACCTGGCGCGGGCCTACGACGCCGCACACCCGCGCGCCCGGCGCAAGAACCCATGAAAACCATCCGCCTGCGCGAGGGCAAGGAGAAATCCCTGCTGCGCCGCCATCCCTGGATCTTCGAGTCGGCCATCGCGCGCGGCGGCGGCGATGCCGGCGAGACCGTGCGCGTGGAGGCCGCCGACGGCCGTTTCCTGGCCTGGGCGGCGTTCAGCCCGGCCTCGCGCATCCGCGCCCGCGCATGGAGCTTCGACGAGGGCCAGCGCATCGACGCCGCCTTCCTGCGCGAACGGCTGGCCCGGGCCATCGCGGCGCGCGAGCGCCTGCCGATCGCCAGCGACGCGCTGCGCCTGGTGCACGGCGAGGCCGACGGCCTGCCCGGCCTGGTGGTCGACCGCTACGGCGACACGCTGGTCGCCCAGTTCGGCGCCGCGGGCAGCGAGCGCTGGAAGCAGCCGCTGGCCGACGCGCTGCTCGACCTGACCGGCCTGGACCGCCTGTACGAACGCTCGGACGCCAGCGTGCGCGGCCTCGAGGGCCTGCCCGAAGCCACCGGCTGGCTGCGCGGCGGGGGACCGACCGGGCTGACGATCACCGAGCACGGCTGGCGGCTGACGCTGGACGTGGCCACCGGCCACAAGACCGGCTACTACCTGGACCAGCGCGACAGCCGCCGGCTGTTCGCCGACACCGTGGCGCGGCTCGGCAGCCGCCGCGTGCTGAACTGCTACAGCTACACCGGCGGCTTCACCGTGGCGGCGCTGGCCGGCATGCGCGCGGCGGGCGTGCGGGACGGGCGAGTGACCTCGGTCGACTCCTCCGGCCCGGCGCTGGCGCGCGTGCAGGCGCACGTGGCGCTAAACGGCTTCGACCCGGCCGGCTCCGACTGCCTGGACGCCGACGTCAACGCCACGCTGCGCCGCTTCGCCGCGGAGGGCCGGCGCTTCGACGCCATCGTGCTCGACCCGCCCAAGTTCGCGCCCACGGCGGCGCATGCCGAACGCGCCGCGCGCGCCTACAAGGACATCAACCGCCTGGCGCTCGGCCTGCTGGAGCCCGGCGGCGTGCTGTTCACCTATTCCTGCTCCGGCGGCATCGCGCCGGACCTGTTCCACAAGATCGTGGCCGGCGCCGGCATCGACGCCGGGGTGGACGGCTACATCGTGCAGCGCACCGGCGCCGCGCCGGACCACCCGATGACGATCTGCTTTCCGGAGGGCGAGTACCTCAAGGGGCTGGTCGTGATGCGCAAGACCTGAGCATGGTCTTGCCGGGGCCACTAAACTTTGCCGCTTTTGCGTTTCGAGGCAGCCCATGAGCCTGATCCCCGCCACCATCCTCACCGGCTTCCTCGGCGCCGGAAAGACCACGCTGCTCAAGCGCGTGCTGACCGAGGCCCACGGCCAGAAGATCGCCGTGGTGGAGAACGAGTTCGGCCAGGAGAACATCGACAACGACATCCTGGTGTCCGAGCCGGGCGAACAGATCATCCAGCTCAACAACGGCTGCGTCTGCTGCTCGATCCGCGAGGACCTGCGCTCCACGCTGTCCATGCTGGCCGAGAAGCGGCGCAAGGGCGAACTGGCGTTCGACCGCGTGGTCATCGAGACCACCGGCCTGGCCGATCCCGGGCCGGTCGCGCAGACCTTCTTCATGGACGACGAGATCGCCGAGAGCTACCTGCTGGACTCGATCCTGACGCTGGTGGACGCCAAGCACGCGGCCGAGCAGCTGAACGAGCGCCAGGAGGCGCGCCGCCAGGTGGGCTTCGCCGACCAGATCTTCATCAGCAAGACCGACCTCGTGGCCCAGGACGAGGTCGACGCGCTGATGCACCGCCTGAAGCACATGAATCCGCGCGCGCCGCAGAAGGCCGTGCACTTCGGCGAGGTGGCGCTGAACGAGGTGTTCGACCTGCGCGGCTTCAACCTGAACGCCAAGCTGGACATCGACCCGGACTTCCTGCAGGAAGACGCGCACGACCACCACGACCATGACCACGCGCACGGCGAGCACTGCGACCATCCCTCGCATGCGCACGGCCACGGCCACCACCACCATGTGGACGACGACGTCAAGAGCTTCGTGTTCAAGGCCGAGCGGCCGTTCGACCCGGCCAAGCTGGAGGACTTCCTGGGCGCGGTGGTCAACATCTACGGCCAGCGCATGCTGCGCTACAAGGGCGTGCTGCACATGCAGGGCACCGAGCGCAAGGTGATCTTCCAGGGCGTGCACCAGCTCATGGGCAGCGACCTCGGCCCGGCCTGGGCCGAGGGCGAGCCGCGCACCAGCAAGATGGTGTTCATCGGCATCGACCTGCCGCAGGACATCTTCGTGCAGGGCCTGGAGCAGTGCCTGGTCTGACGGGCGGCGGGGCGCCGGCGCGGAAAAGCCCGCCAATGGGGGTATAAACCGGGCCGACGCCGCGGACCGCGGCCGATCCCGACGCCGGTACGAGGGCTTCGCGGACCGTCCAAATACCCGTACTATCCGTGGCCGCCGGCGGTGGGGTTCCCCCGCCGCCTTCCGTTTTCAGCAAGAGATGTCTTCCCCATGATTGCTCCGTCATTCGCCGCCCTGAAGAAGGATCCCAAGCTGGCCAACAACTGGAAGACCAAGTCGGCCGAGGAACTGACCGACGCCGAAGTCCTGGCCATGCCGGATTCGGAATACATGAACGACAAGCAGATGGCCTTCTTCCGCCACAAGCTGGTGGCGCTGAAGCAGGACATGCTGAACAACGCCGGCGAGACCACCGAGCACCTGCGCGAGGACACCGTGGTCGTGCCCGATCCGGCCGACCGCGCCACGATCGAGGAAGAGCACGCGCTGGAACTGCGCACGCGCGACCGCGAGCGCAAGCTGCTCAAGAAGATCGAGCAGTCGATCGCCCGCATCGACGCCGGCGACTACGGCTACTGCGACGAGACCGGCGAGGCGATCGGCGTCGGCCGCCTGCTGGCGCGCCCGACGGCCACGCTGTCGCTGGAGGCCCAGCAGCGCCGCGAGCTCAAGCAGAAGATGTTCGGCGACTGAGCGCCGCGCCGGCATTCCTCCGCACCGTTCCGACCGCGCGCTTTTCCTTGCATGCCCCAGGACGATCAGCCTTCCCGCGGACTGCTGTCCAAGGTCGCCCGCTTCGTCCGCGGCCCGACGCTGGGCTGGTCGGACCAGCATCCGGCCGAGGACCGCGAGAGCCGCTACAGCAAGCAGGTGCTCAAGGAGATGATCGAACGCAAGCGCGCGAACGACTTCGTGCGCAGGCGGGAGTTCGACCAGCTGCGCCGGCTGCGCCGGCGCGGCACGGCCGGCACGATGCCGGCGCCGCTGTCCTCCGCGGCGCCCTCGTTCTTCGACAGCGACCAGCCCGGCAACACCGAGCGCGCCGGCACGCTGCAGAAGATCGACGAGATCGAGGCCCAGATGGCGCAGCAGTGGCCCCGCCCCCGTGCCGGGGGAGAGGCGATGCCGTCGGGCGAGGAGGCGCAGCATTCGCGGCAGTTCGCGCCCACCGTGCATTCCGGGCTGTCGGACGGCGTGCCGCGCGGCGCCGATGAGTCGCGCCAGACCGATTTCGCCGCCACCGACGTGATTCCGCCGTCGGAGCGGCCGGATGCCCGGGCCGGCGCCGCGCCGGCGGAGGACATGCTGCCGGGCCTGGACCTGTCGTTCGGCGCCGCCGCCGTCGACGAGGTCCTGCAGCTCGACCCGAGCCTGGAGGAGGCCGCGATCCGCTTCGCCAACGGCGACGACCAGGGCGCCGAGGCCGCGCTGCTGGCCGTGCTGGACGGCGGGGCGCCGCTGTCGGCCCGGCGGCGGGCCTGGGCCGCGCTGTTCGACCTGTACCGCGCCACCGGCCAGCAGGCCCGCTTCGACGCCATGGCCATCGATTTCGCGATGCGCGGCGAGGGCGCGGCGCCCGCCTGGCGCCCGATCGCCGAGCCCGCCGCGAGCCCGGCCGACGAGGCGGAGCGCGGTGCCGGCGGCCAGCACGACTGGACCTGCCCCGGCGTGCTGGGCGCCGACGACGTGGTGGCGCTGGCCGTGCAGGCGGCCGAGCGCCGGCCTGCCGTGCTGCGGCTGGACTGGTCGCCGCTGGTCACGCTGCAATTCGACGCGGTCGAACCGCTGGTGCGGCTGCTGGCCGACTGGGCCGGCCGCGAGACCCGGCTGCACTGCGGCGGCACCGCGCAGCTGGAGCTGCTGCTGCGCCAGCACACCGTGTCCGGCCAGCGCGAGCAGCCGGCCGACTGGTGGCGGTTGCGCCTCGCCTGGCTGCGCGTGGCCCACCGGCCCGACGAGTTCGACCTGGTGGGACTGGAATACTGCATCACCTACGAGGTGCCGCCGCCGGCCTGGGAGCCGTCGCGCTGCGGCTTCTCGACGTGGGAGCCCGGCGCCGGCAGCGCACCGTCCGGCACCGAGCCGGCGCCGGACGGTGCGCTGTCCGGCGTCGTGCGCGGCGATGCCATGCCGGCGCTGGCGGCGATCGCCGGGCGTGCCGGCGCGGGCGAGCCGCTGGTGGTGGACTGCCAGGCGCTGGTGCGCATCGACTTCGCGGCCGCCGGCTCGGTGCTGAACTGGGCGGCCGAGCAGCAGGGTGCCGGCCGGCACGTGCGCTTCCAGGGCATGCACCGCCTGGTGGCATTGTTCTTCCACGTGATCGGCGTGGCCGAACACGCGACAATCCTGCCCTACCGCGGCTGACGGAACCAGCGTCCGCCGCGCCCGCCGGCCGGCAGCAACCGCTGCACGGTGGCGTCCGCCTTCCACGCTTTCCAACCCCGGGTTTCCCATCCATGGAGCAATTTCACGGCACCACCATCCTGAGCGTGCGCCGCGCCACGCCGTCCGGCGTGCAGGTCGCCATCGGTGGCGACGGCCAGGTCACGCTCGGCCACATCGTCGTCAAGGGCTCGGCGCGCAAGGTGCGCAAGCTCTACCACGGCAAGGTCCTGGCCGGCTTCGCCGGCGCCACGGCCGACGCTTTCACGCTGTTCGAACGCTTCGAGGCCAAGCTGGAGAAGCACCAGGGCCACCTGGCGCGCGCCGCCATCGAACTGACCAAGGACTGGCGCACCGACCGCGTGCTGCGCCGGCTGGAGGCGATGCTGGCCGTGGCGGACAAGGACGCCTCGCTGATCATCACCGGCAACGGCGACGTGCTCGAGCCCGAGCACGGCATCGTGGCCATCGGCTCGGGCGGCGCCTATGCGCAGTCGGCCGCGGTCGCGCTGCTGCAGAACACCGAGCTGCCGGCCGAGGAGATCGTGCGCAAGTCGCTCGCCATTGCCGGCGAGATCTGCATCTACACCAACATGCACCACACGATCGAGGTGCTCTGAACATGTCTTCGATGACCCCCCAGGAGATCGTCTCCGAACTCGACCGCCACATCGTCGGCCAGAAGGAGGCCAAGCGCGCCGTCGCCATCGCGCTGCGCAACCGCTGGCGCCGCCAGCAGGTCGACGAGAAGCTGCGCGCCGAGATCACGCCCAAGAACATCCTGATGATCGGCCCGACCGGCGTCGGCAAGACCGAGATCGCGCGCCGGCTGGCCCGGCTGGCGGATGCGCCCTTCATCAAGGTCGAGGCCACCAAGTTCACCGAGGTCGGCTACGTCGGCAAGGACGTGGACACCATCGTCCGCGACCTGGTCGACGTGGCCGTCAAGCAGACGCGCGAGCAGGCCATGCGCAAGGTGCGCGCACGCGCCGAGGACGCCGCCGAGGAGCGCGTGCTCGATGTGCTGCTGCCGCCCGCGCGCGTGCCGGCGGCCGACGGCTTCGGTTTTTCCGCCAGCGCGGCGCCGGCCGAGCGGCCGGCCGACGGCACGGCGCGGCAGGCGTTCCGCAAGAAGCTGCGCGAGCATCAGCTCGACGACAAGGAGATCGAGATCGAGGTGGCCGACGCGCGCCAGGCGCTGGAGATCATGGGCCCGCCCGGCATGGAGGAGATGACCGAGCAGCTGCGCGGCATGTTCAGCCAGCTCGGCCAGGGCCGGCGCAAGACGCGCCGGCTGCGCATCGCCGAGGCCATGCAGCTGCTGACCGAGGAGGAGGCCGCCAAGCTCGTCAACGAGGAGGAGATCAAGGTCCAGGCCGTGCACAACGCCGAGCAGAACGGCATCGTCTTCATCGACGAGATCGACAAGGTCACCTCGCGCAGCGAGGGCGGCGCGGCCGAGGTCTCGCGCCAGGGCGTGCAGCGCGACCTGCTGCCGCTGGTCGAGGGCGCGGCCGTGTCGACCAAGTACGGCGTGGTGCGCACCGACCACATGCTGTTCATCGCCTCCGGCGCGTTCCACCTGTCGCGGCCCAGCGACCTGATTCCCGAGCTGCAGGGGCGCTTTCCGATCCGGGTGGAGCTGCAGTCGCTGTCGGTGCAGGACTTCGAGGCCATCCTGACGCAGACCCATGCGTCGCTGACGCGCCAGTACCAGGCGCTGCTGGCCACCGAGGACGTGACGCTGCAGTTCACGCCCGAAGGCGTTACGCGGCTGGCCGCCATCGCCTACGACGTCAACGAGCGCACCGAGAACATCGGCGCGCGCCGGCTGGCCACGGTGCTGGAGCGCCTGCTCGACGAGGTCAGCTTCGAGGCCGCCAGGCTGCAGGGCCAGACCGTCGTCGTCGATGCCGCCTACGTGGACGCGCGCCTGGGCGAGCTCAGCCGCAACGAGGACCTCTCGCGCTACATCCTCTGAATGGTGGAAAAACGCACTCTGTGTTTGTGCACAGTGGACATCTGTCACCGAGCTGACGCTTTGCATGCAAAAGTCAGCATAAGTACTTCATTTTTAACGTTTTTTGCGTTCAGTCATTGCTGCGAATCTGCTAG
The DNA here is from genome assembly GCF_047601025.1 of Pseudorhodoferax sp. NCBI lineage: Bacteria > Pseudomonadati > Pseudomonadota > Betaproteobacteria > Burkholderiales > Comamonadaceae > Pseudorhodoferax > Pseudorhodoferax sp. Next base: position 1,153,181 of record NZ_JASGJZ010000001.1, on the reverse strand, counting down.
CTAAGTCATTGATTTGATTCACGAAAAAGCGCGGCACCGGTCCAGGTGCCGCGCTTTTTTGGTGCTACAGTGGGAGAAAGTGGATTTATGTGGGAAATTGGGGCTGGCGGGGCCCCTTTTTCCTCTGCGCGGTTCCAAGGTGGTGTCTGGTGTTCAAAGGGCCTTCGTCGCTCAGTCTCGATGCAAAGGGTCGGTTTTCCATGCCGACCCGGTATCGGGCCGCCCTGCAGAAGGAGGGCCGCGAGCGCATCGAGCTGACCATCACCAAGCACCCGCACGGCTGCCTGATGGTCTTTCCGCGCGATGCCTGGGAGGCGTTCAGCGAGAAGATCATGGCCCTGCCGCCCGAAGGCCAGTGGTGGAAGCGCATCTTCCTGGGCAATGCGCTGGACGTGGAGATGGACGCCGCCGGCCGCGTGCTGGTCGCACCCGAACTGCGCGAGGGCGTGGGCATCGACAAGGAAGTCATGCTGATCGGCATGGGCAGCCACTTCGAGCTGTGGGACAAGGCAACCCACAAGGCCAAGGAAGAAGAGGCCATGCGCGCGCCGCCGCCCGAATCGTTCAAGGGCCTGGCGTTCTGAGGCACGCGGTGGAAGCTTCCTGGACCCACACCACCGTCCTGCTGGACGAAGCCGTGGCGGCGCTGCTCGGCCCGCAGGCGGCCGGCCCGGCGCCGCGGACCTTCGTGGACGCGACCTTCGGCCGCGGCGGCCACAGCCGGCTGCTGCTGGCGCGGCTCGGCCCGCAGGATCGGCTGATCGCGTTCGACCGCGATCCCGAGGCCGTGGCGGCCGCGGCGCAGATCGCGGACGCGCGTTTCTCGATCCGCCACCAGCCCTTCCACGCGCTCGGCGAACTGCCGGCGGCCAGCGTGGCCGGCGTGCTGATGGACCTGGGCGTGAGTTCGCCGCAGCTGGACGATCCGGCGCGCGGCTTCAGTTTCCGATCCGACGGTCCGCTGGACATGCGCATGGACACGACGCGCGGTGCCAGCGTGGCCGAGTGGTTGGCCTCGGCCGACACCACAACCATCGCGGAGGTGATTCGTGACTATGGCGAAGAACGGTTTGCTGTTCCGATTGCAAAGGCGATTGCTGCTCGCCGACAGGAACGGGGCCCTGTTTCAACCACCGCCGAACTGGCCCGGATCGTGGCTGGCGCGGTCAAAACCCGCGAGCCGGGCAAGGACCCTGCAACGCGCACATTTCAGGCTTTTCGGATTTTCATCAACGCCGAGCTTGAAGAGCTGCAACAGGCGCTGAACGCCGCGCTGCACGTGCTGGCGCCCGGCGGGCGGCTGGTGGTGATCAGTTTCCACTCGCTGGAAGACCGCATCGTCAAGCAGTTCATCGCCCGGCATTCGCGCGAGGCGGTGGACCGGCGCTCGCCTGGCTGGATGCTGGGGCAGGCGGCCGCGATGCCGCTGCGGTCGCTGGGCCGGGTGATGCCCTCGGCCGCCGAGGTCGCGGCCAACCCGCGCGCCCGCAGCGCGGTGATGCGCGTGGCGGAAAGGCGGGCGGCGTGACGCGCCTGAACCTCGTGCTGCTGCTGGCCGTGATCGCCAGCGCCATGTACCTCGTGCGCACGCAGTACGAGTCGCGCGCCCTGTACGTGCAACTCGAACGCGCCGGCCAGCTGGCGCGCAGGCTGGACGTGGAGCACGACCGCCTGCAGGTCGAGCGGCGCGCGCAAGCCACGCCGCTGCGCGTGGAGACGCTGGCCAAGGACAAGCTGCAGATGCGCACGGCCACGCCGGCGATCACGCAATACATCAGCACCGGCACGGGCCGGCCGATCCCGATGCCGGCGCTGCCGGCGGCCTCGGCGCCGGGCGCTTCCCAGAAGGCGAGGACCCGATGAGCCAGGGCAGTCGCAGCGTACGCTACACCTCCAGTCCCCTGCTGGCCAGCAAGACGCCGGTCTGGCGCAGCAAGTTCATCGTCGCCGCGCTGGCGCTGGGCTTCGTGGCCCTGGCCGGGCGCGCGGCCTACATCCAGGTCATCGCGAACGACTTCTTCCAGCGCCAGGGCAAGGTGCGCTTCATGCGCACGCTGGAGCTGCCGGCCAGCCGCGGCCGCGTGCTGGACCGCAACGGCCTGCTGCTGGCCTCCAGCGTGGTGGCGGCCGGCATCTGGGCCATTCCCGAGGACGTGGACCGCGACCCCGCCAAGCTGCGCCAGCTCGCCAAGCTGCTGGACATGCCCCTGGCGGAGCTGAACAAGCGCCTGGAGGACGAGGACAAGACCTTCGTCTGGCTGCGCCGCCAGGTCGACGCGCCGATCGCGCAGCAGATCGCCGCGCTGCAGATCAAGGGCGTCTACCAGCGCGAGGAATACAAGCGCCACTACCCCGAGGGCGAATCTGCCGCCCACGTGGTCGGGTTCACCAACGTCGAGGACCTGGGTCAGGAGGGCGTGGAGTTGGCCTTCCAGCACGAGCTGGCCGGCAAGGCCGGCTCGCGCCGCGTGATCAAGGACCGGCTGCACCGCGTGGTCGAGGACGTCGGCGACCAGGTGCCGCCGGTGGACGGACGCGACATCCAGCTCTCCATCGACAGCAAGGTGCAGTTCTTCGCCTACCAGAAGCTGCGCGACGCCGTCGCCAAGCACAAGGCCAAGGCCGGCAGCGTGGTGGTGCTCGACGCCGTGACCGGCGAGGTGCTGGCGCTGGCCAACTACCCCAGCTACGACCCGGCCCACCGCCGCAACCTCACCGGCGAGCAGTTGCGCAACCGCGCCCTGACCGACACCTTCGAGCCCGGCTCGACGATGAAGCCGATCACGATCGCGACGGCGCTGGAAGCCGGCCGCGTGACGCCGCAGACCATCGTCGAGACCGGCCCCGGGCGCTTCCAGATCGGCGGCTTCACGATCAGCGACACGCACAACTACGGCACGCTGACCGTGGAGGGCGTGATCCAGAAGTCCTCCAACGTCGGGGCGCTGAAGATCGCGCAGAAGATGACGCCGCACCAGATGTGGGACACCTTCACCGCGCTCGGCTACGGCCAGAAGCCGCAGGTGCAGTTTCCCGGCGCCGTCAGCGGCCGGCTGCGGCCGTGGAAGACCTGGAAGCCGGTGGAGCAGGCGACCATGGCCTACGGCTACGGCCTGTCGGCCTCGCTGTTCCAGATGGTGCAGTCGTACACCGCCTTCGCGCACGACGGCTCCATCATCCCGGTGACCCTGCTCAAGAGCAGCGAGCCGGCGGTCGGCACGCGGGTGTTCTCGGCGAAGAACGCCGCCGCCGTGCGCCACATGCTGCAGATGGCCGCCGGCCCCGGCGGCACCGGCCAGCTGGCGCAGACCGTGGGCTATTCGGTCGGCGGCAAGTCCGGCACGGCGCGCAAGCAGGCCGGGCGCGGCTACGCGGCCGGCAAGTACCGCGCCTGGTTCACCGGCATGGCGCCGATCGACAAGCCGCGCGTGATCGTCGGCGTGATGATCGACGAGCCCAGCGCCGGCTCCTACTACGGCGGCACCGTGGCCGCGCCGGTGTTCAGCGAGGTCGTGCAGCAGACGCTGCGCATGATGGGCGTGCAGCCGGACATGGCCGTGCAGCCGCAGGTGGTGGCCTCGCCGGTGGAGGAATCCTTCTGATGCGGCTGCTGCCTACCCCTGCCGCGGCCGCGGCCTGGCTGCGCGGCCGCGTGACCGGCGCGCTGCACACCGACAGCCGCCTGGTCGGCCCCGGCGACGGCTTCATCGCCTGGCCCGGCGCCGCCACGGACGGCCGGCGCTTCGTGCCGCAGGCGCTGCAGCAGGGCGCGGCCGCCTGCCTGGTCGAGCGTGACGGCTGCGCTTCCTATGCGCTCGACGGCCCGGCTGTCGCCGCGTTCGACGGCCTGAAGGCCGGTTCCGGCCCGATCGCCGCGGCCTACTACGAGCAGCCTTCGCGGCAGCTCGACGTGCTGGCCGTGACCGGCACCAACGGCAAGACTTCCACCGCCTGGTGGCTGGCCCAGGCGCTGGGCGCGGCCCAGCAGGCTGCGGACGTGGTGCCGCGCGGCTGCGCTGTGGTCGGCACGCTGGGCACCGGCGTGCCGCCGGCGCTGGTGCCCACCGGCATGACCACGCCCGACCCGGTGCTGCTGCAGGCGCGGCTGCGCGAATTCGTGGACACCGGCCTGGCGGCCTGCGCGGTCGAGGCCTCGTCCATCGGCATCGCCGAGCGGCGGCTCGACGGCACGTGCATCCGGCTGGCGATCTTCACGAACTTCACGCAGGACCACCTGGACTACCACGCCGGCATGGACGCCTACTGGCAGGCCAAGGCCGCGCTGTTCGACTGGCCGGGCCTGGCGGCGGTGGTGGTGAACCTGGACGACCCGAAGGGCGCGACGCTGGCGCATTCGCTGGCCGGCCGCGCGCTGGACCTGTGGACCGTCTCGGCCCGCGGCGTGGCGCGGCTGGTGGCCGAGGACATCGCCTACGAGGACGGCGGCCTGGCCTTCACCGTCCGCGAGGACGGTGCGCGGGCCCGGCTGGCCACGCCGCTGATCGGCCAGTACAACGTGAACAACCTGCTGGGCGTGATCGCCGCGCTGCGCGCGCTCGGCTTCGCCCTGCCGGCGGCGGTGCAGGCCTGCGGCGCGCTGCTGCCGGTGCCCGGCCGGATGGAGCGCCTGGCGGCCGAGGGCCGGCCGCTGGTCGCCATCGACTACGCCCACACGCCCGATGCGCTGGAGCAGGCGCTGGCCGCGCTGCGCCCGCTGGCCGCGGCGCGCGGCGGCCGGCTGTGGTGCCTGTTCGGCTGCGGCGGCAACCGCGACGCGGCCAAGCGCCCGCTGATGGCGGCGGCGGCCGAGCGGCTGGCCGACCGCGTGGTGGTGACCAGCGACAACCCGCGGCACGAGGATCCCGAGGCCATCCTGGCCCAGGTCGCTGCCGGCCTGGCGTGCCCGCAGGCGGCCACGCTCCAGCCCGACCGCGCCCGCGCGATCGCCGAGACGCTGGTGCAGGCCGGCGCCGCCGACGTGGTGCTGCTGGCCGGCAAGGGCCACGAGGAATACCAGGAGATCGCCGGCGTGCAGCTGCCGTTCTCCGACCGCGCGCACGCCGAGGCGGCGCTGGCGGCGAGGAGCGCCGCATGACCATGATGACACTGCAGCAGGCCCTGGCCTGGATTCCCGGCGGCGCCCTGCGGGGCGATGGCGCCACGGCCGTCGCGCGCGTGCACAGCGACACGCGCACGCTGGCGGCTGGCGACCTGTTCGTCGCGATCCGCGGCGAGCGTTTCGACGCCAACGCCATGCTGGCCGAGGCCAGGGCCGCCGGCGCCGCCGCCGCGCTGTGCCATCCCGGCGCCAGCGGCGGCTTCGCCGCGCACGGCCTGCCCTGCATCGAGGTGGGCGACACCGTCGCCGCGCTCGGCCGGCTCGCCCGCGGCTGGCGCGCGCAGTTCGCGCTGCCGCTGATCGCCGTGACCGGCAGCAACGGCAAGACCACGGTCACGCAGATGACCGCCTCCATCCTGCGCGCGCATGCCGGCACGGCCGCGTTCGCGACGCAGGGCAACCTGAACAACGACATCGGCCTGCCGCTGACGCTGCTGCGGCTGCGCGCGGAGCACGCCGTCGGCGTGGTCGAGCTGGGCATGAACCACCCCGGCGAGATCGCCGCGCTGGCGGCGATCGCCCAGCCCACGGTCGCGCTGGTCAACAACGCGCAGCGCGAACACATGGAATTCATGGCCACGGTGGAGGCCGTCGCGCGCGAGAACGGCGCGGTCATCGCCGCGCTGCCCGCTGCGGGCCGCGTGGTGGTGCCGGCCGCCGACGACTTCACGCCCCTGTGGCGCCAGCTGGCGGGCGGGCGCGAGGTGCTCGCGTTCGGGCTCGACGCCGGGGGGCTGGCCGAGGTGACGGCCGACGACGCGCGCTGGGACGAGGGCGCCTGGCAGCTGCGCGTGCGCACGCCGCAGGGCGGCTTCGGCTGCAGCCTGCGCATCGCCGGCCGCCACAACGTGCTGAACGCACTGGCGGCCACGGCCTGCGCGCAGGCCGCCGGCGTGCCGCTGGCGGCGATCGCCCAGGGGCTGTCGACGTTCGAGCCGGTCCAGGGCCGCTCGCGTGCGCTGGCGCTGCCGGGCGGCGGCACGCTGGTGGACGACAGCTACAACGCCAACCCCGACTCCGTGGCCGCCGCGATCGCCGTGCTGGCCGCGCTGCCGGGCCCGCGCCTGCTGGTGCTGGGCGACATGGGCGAGGTCGGCGAGGCCGGCCCGCGCCTGCATGCCGAGGCCGGCGAGCAGGCCCGCGCGGCCGGCATCGAGCACCTGCTGGCGCTCGGCGCGCAGACGGCGGGCACGGTCGCCGCGTTCGGTGCCGGCGCCCGCCACTTCGGCGACGTGCAGGCGCTGGTCGAGGCCGCGCGCGCGCTGCGGCCCGCGGTCGCCAGCGTGCTGGTCAAGGGGTCGCGCTTCATGCGCATGGAGCGGGTGGTCCAGGCCCTGCAGCAGGAGGGCGCGCATGCTGCTTAGCCTGGCCCAGTGGCTGCAGACGCTGTCGCCGGAACTCGGGTTCCTGCGCGTGTTCCAGTACATCACCTTCCGCGCCGTGATGGCGGCCATGACGGCGCTGCTCATCGGCATCGGCATGGGGCCGTTCGTGATCCGCAAGCTGCGCGAGCTGAAGATCGGCCAGCCGATCCGCGGCTACGGCATCCAGGAGCACCTGGCCAAGAGCGGCACGCCCACGATGGGCGGGGTGCTGATCCTGCTGGCGATCGCGCTGTCCACGCTGCTGTGGTTCGACCTGTCCAACCGCTTCGTCTGGATCGTGATGCTGGTCACCTTCGGCTTCGGCGCGATCGGCTGGATGGACGACTGGCGCAAGGTCGTCCGCAAGGACCCGGAAGGCATGCGCTCGCGCGAGAAGTACTTCTGGCAGTCCGTGATCGGCCTGGTCGCCGCGCTGTACCTGGTGTTCTCGATCTCGGAGAACTCCAACCAGCGCGTGTTCGAGCTGTTCGTGAGCTGGGTGCAGTCCGGCTTCGACCTGGACCTGCCGCCCAAGGCCGGCCTGCAGGTGCCGTTCTTCAAGGAGGTCAGCTACCCGCTGGGCGTGCTGGGCTTCGTGATCCTGACCTACCTGGTGATCGTCGGCTCGTCGAACGCCGTGAACCTGACGGACGGCCTGGACGGCCTGGCCATCATGCCGGTGATCATGGTCGGTTCGGCGCTCGGGGTGTTCTGCTACGTGACCGGCAACACCGTGTTCGCCAAGTACCTGCTGCTGCCCAACATCGTCGGCGCCGGCGAGCTGCTGATCTTCTGCGCGGCGCTGGCCGGTGCGGGCCTGGCCTTCCTGTGGTTCAACGCGCACCCGGCCCAGGTGTTCATGGGCGACGTGGGCGCGCTGGCGCTGGGCGGCGCGCTGGGCACGATCGCCGTGATCGTGCGCCAGGAGGTCGTGCTGGCGATCATGGGCGGCATCTTCGTGGTCGAGGCGCTGTCGGTCATGGTGCAAGTGAGCTGGTTCAAGTACACGAAGAAGAAATACGGCGCGGGCCGGCGCATCCTGAAGATGGCGCCGCTGCACCACCATTTCGAGAAGAGCGGCTGGAAGGAGACGCAGGTCGTCGTGCGTTTCTGGATCATCACCATGCTGCTGTGCCTGATCGGGCTGTCCACCTTGAAGCTGCGATGAAACATCTTCGAGACCTCCCGGTGCTGATCCTGGGCCTCGGGGCCTCGGGCCTGGCGATGGCGCGCTGGTGCGCCGCGCACGGCGCGCGCGTGACCGTGGCCGACACGCGCGCGGCGCCGCCGCAGCTGGACGCGCTGCGTCAGGAATGGCCCGCGGTGCGCTTCGTCGCCGGCCCGTTCTCGGCCGCGCTGGTCGAGGGGCAGGACGTGCGCGCGGTCTACCGCTCGCCGGGGCTGTCGCCCGCGCAGGTGGCGCCGGTGCTCGATGCGGCGCGCGCGGCGGGCATCGTCGCCGGCGGCGAGCTGGACCTGTTCGCGCAGGCGCTGGCCGACTTGCGCGAGGACACCGCGACGGCCCCGGCCGCCGAGGGGCCGGCCGAGGATCCCGCGCCGGACGACGTGCCGCCCGCCATGCCGGCGGACGACGAGGAGGCCGCGCCGGTGCTCGCGCCGCTGCCCGTCGAGACCGGCTACCGCCCGGCCGTGCTGGCTATCACCGGCACCAATGGCAAGACCACCGTGACCGCGCTGACCGGCCAGCTCGTCGAGCGCGCCGGCAAGCGCGTGGCCGTGGCCGGCAACATCGGCCCCACGCTGCTGGACACGCTGGCCGCGCGGCTGGCCGCGGACGACCTGCCCGAGGTCTGGGTGCTGGAGCTGTCCAGCTTCCAGCTCGATGCGTGCGGCAGCCTGTTCGAGCCCACGGCCGCCACCGTGCTGAACCTCTCGCAGGACCACCTGGACTGGCACGGCTCCATGGCCGCCTACGGCCAGGCCAAGGCGCGCATCTTCGGCGCCAGGGCGCTGATGCTGCTGAACCGCGACGACGCCGAGGTCATGGCCATGCTGCCGAAGCCGGCGCCGGCCAAGGGCGCGCGCGCCAGGCCGGCGGCCGCGCGCGCATGGCAGAGCTTCGGCGCCGACCTGCCGCAGCGCCCCGGCGACTGGGGCCTGGAAATCGTGGGCGGCATGGCCTGGCTGGTGCGCGCGCTGCAGAGCGACGGCCTCAAGCGCCGTCGCTCCGAGGCGCCCGAGGAACTGCACCTGCAGCGCCTGATGCCGGCCGACGCGCTGCGCATCCGCGGCCGGCACAACGCCGTGAACGCGCTGGCCGCCCTGGCGCTGGCCACGGCCGCCGGCTGCGCGCTGGCGCCCATGCTGTACGGCCTGCGCGAGTACCGCGGCGAACCGCACCGCGTGGAGCCGATCGGCATCGTGGCCGACGTGGAGTACTTCGACGACAGCAAGGGCACCAACGTGGGTGCCACGCTGGCCGCGCTGAACGGCCTCGGCGCCGACCGCCGCATCGTCGCGATCCTGGGCGGCGAGGGCAAGGGCCAGGACTTCGCGCCGCTGGCGCCGGCCGTGGCGCGCCACGCGCGCGCGGTGGTGCTGATCGGCCGCGACGCGCCGCTGATCCGCGCCGCGCTGGCCGACTGCGGCGTCGCCTGCGAGCAGGCCGCCGGCATGGACGAGGCGGTGCGCCTGGCCGCCGGCCGCGCCCGGCCCGGCGACGCGGTGCTGATGTCGCCGGCCTGCGCCAGCTTCGACATGTTCCGCAACTACGAGCACCGGGCCGAGGTCTTCCGCGCCGCGGTGCAGGCGCTGGCCGACGATGCCGGCACCGTACTGGGAGAACCGGGATGAATGGATTGCAGATGCGGCTGCCGGGCTGGTGGGGCGGCCGGGGCAAGAAGGGCGTCGACGAGATGCCGGTGCGGCTGGGCACGGGCGGCTATGGCCGCACGCCGGTCACGCCGGTGCGCGTGCTGGGCTTCGACCAGGCCCTGCTGTGGGTCTGCGTGGCGCTGCTGGCCTGGGGCCTGGTGATGGTGTATTCGGCCTCGATCGCGATGCCGGACAACCCGAGGTTCAAGGGCTACACGCAGACCTACTTCCTGGTGCGCCACATCGTCGCGATCGGCGCCGCCTTCGTGGCCGCGCTGCTGGCCTTCCAGGTGCCAATGCAGACCTGGGAGAAGTACTCGGGCTGGCTGTTCCTGCTGTCGGTCGCGCTGCTGGTGCTGGTGCTGGTGCCCTTCATCGGCAAGGGCGTGAACGGCGCGCGGCGCTGGATCCCGCTGGGCGTCACGAACTTCCAGCCGTCCGAGCTGGCCAAGCTCGCGGTGGTGCTCTACGCCGCCGCCTACATGGTCCGCAAGATGGACGTGAAGGAGAACTTCTGGCGCGCGGTGCTGCCGATGGCCGTGGCCGTGGGCCTGGTCGGCGTGCTGCTGCTGCTGGAGCCGGACATGGGCGCCTTCATGGTCATCGCCGTGATCGCCATGGGCATCCTGTTCCTGGGCGGCGTGAACGCGCGCATGTTCTTCCTGATCGCGGCGATCCTGGTCGTCGCCTTCGGGCTGATGATCCTGACCTCCGAATGGCGGCGCGAGCGCATCTTCGCCTACCTGAACCCCTGGGACGAGAAGCACGCGCTGGGCAAGGGCTACCAGCTGTCGCACTCTCTGATCGCGATCGGCCGCGGCGAGATCTTCGGCGTCGGCCTGGGCGGCAGCGTGGAGAAGCTGCACTGGCTGCCCGAGGCCCACACCGACTTCCTGCTGGCCGTGATCGGCGAGGAGTTCGGCCTCGTCGGCGTGGTGTGCGTGATCGCGCTGTTCTTCTGGCTGATCCGCCGCATCATGCACATCGGCCGCCAGGCCATCGCGCTGGACCGCGTGTTCTCCGGCCTGGTGGCGCAGGGCATCGGCGTATGGATGGGCTTCCAGGCCTTCATCAACATGGGCGTGAACCTGGGCGCGCTGCCGACCAAGGGCCTCACGCTGCCGCTGATGAGCTTCGGCGGCTCGGCCATCCTGATGAACGTGGTCGCCATCGCGGTGGTGCTGCGGGTGGACTACGAGAGCCGCCAGCTGATGTACGGGGGCCGCGGCGCATGACGCACCTGGTGGTCATGGCGGCAGGCACCGGCGGGCACGTGATCCCGGGGCTGGCGGTCGCGCGCGAACTGCAGTCGCGCGGCTGGAGCGTCAGCTGGCTCGGCACGCGCACCGGCATGGAGAACCGGCTGGTGCCGCCGTCGGGCATTCCGCTGGACACCATCGGCTTCACCGGCCTGCGCGGCAAGGGCCTGCTGCACGCCATGACCGGCGGCCTGCGCATGCTGGGCGCGTTCTGGTCGTGCCTGCGCATCCTGCGCCGCCGGCATGCCGACGTGGTGCTGGGCATGGGCGGCTACGTCTGCTTTCCCGGCGGGCTGATGGCCACGGCGCTGGGCAAGCCGCTGGCGCTGGTCAATGCCGACGCCGCGCTGCTGCTGAGCAACAAGGCGCTGCTGCCGGTGGCCGATGCCGTGGCCTTCGGCTTCGACGGGCCCGACGTCGCGCGCATCCGCAAGGCCCGCGTGACCGGCAACCCGGTGCGCACCGAGATCGAGGCGCTGCCGCTACCGGCCGAGCGCTTCGCCGGCCGGCACGGGCCGCTGCGCCTGCTGGTCGTCGGCGGCAGCCTCGGGGCGCGCGTGCTGAACCAGTGCCTGCCGCAGGCGCTGGCCGAGATCGAGCCGGCGCAGCGCCCGCGTGTGCTGCACCAGTGTGGCCAGGGCAACGACGCGGCCGTGGCCCGGGCCTATGCCGACGCCGGCGTCGCGGCCGAGGTCCGGCCCTTCATCGACGACATGGCGCGCGCGCTGGCCGACTGCGACGTGGTGGTCTGCCGCGCCGGCGCCGTGACCGTCAGCGAGCTGTGCGCGGCCGGCGTCGCGGCCGTGCTGGTGCCGCTGGTCGTCAGCACCACGGCGCACCAGCGCGACAACGCGCAGTGGCTGGCCGCGCAGGGCGCGGGCATCCACCTGCCGCAGGACGAACTGAACCCGCGCCGGCTGGCAGAACTGCTGGCCGGCCTCACGCGCGCGCAACTGCTGGCCATGGCCGGCAAGGCCCGCGCATTGGCGAAACCCCAAGCGGCGGCCCGTGTCGCCGACCAGATCGAAGCATTGGCGAGCAAGTGAAACACGCCGTCCGTCACATCCATTTCGTCGGCATCGGCGGTGCCGGCATGAGCGGCATCGCCGAGGTGCTGAGCAACCTCGGCTACGAGATCTCCGGCTCGGACCTGGCCGACAGCGCCACGCTGCGGCGCCTGGCGGGCCTGGGGATCCGCACCCACGCGGGCCACGACGCCGCGCACGTGCGCGGCGCCGACGCGGTCGTCATCTCCACCGCCGTGCGCGACGACAACCCCGAGGTGCAGCAGGCCCGCGCGATGCGCATCCCGGTGGTGCCGCGCGCACTGATGCTGGCCGAGCTGATGCGGCTGAAGCGCGGCATCGCGATCGCCGGCACGCACGGCAAGACCACCACCACCAGCCTGGTCGCCAGCGTGCTGGCCGAGGCCGGGCTGGACCCGACCTTCGTGATCGGCGGCAAGCTCAACAGCGCCGGCGCCAACGCCAAGCTCGGCGGCGGCGAGTACATCGTGGTCGAGGCCGACGAATCCGACGCCTCGTTCCTGAACCTGCTGCCGGTCATGGCCGTCGTGACCAACATCGACGCCGACCACATGGAGACCTACGGCCACGACTTCGGCCGGCTCAAGAGCGCCTTCGTCGACTTCCTGCACCGCATGCCGTTCTACGGCACGGCCATCCTGTGCACCGACGACGCCGCCGTGCGCGAGATCGTGCCGCAGGTCACCTGCCCGATCACCAGCTACGGCTTCGGCGAGGAGGCCGAGGTGCGTGCGCTCGACGTGCGCGCCGTCGGCGGCCAGATGCACTTCCGCGTGCAGCGCCGCAACGGCGTGACGCTGCCCGACCTGGACGTGGTGCTGAACCTGCCCGGCCGCCACAACGTGCTGAACGCGCTGTCGGCCATCGCCGTCGCGGTGGAGTTGAACGTGCCCGACGCCGCCGTGCTGAAGGCCCTGGCCGAGTTCAAGGGCGTGGGCCGGCGCTTCCAGGTCTACGGCGAGCTGTCCGCGCCGGACGGCGGCCGCTACACCGTGATCGAGGACTACGGCCACCACCCGGTGGAGATGCGCGTGACGCTGGCCGCCGCGCGCGGCGCCTACCCGGGCCGCCGGCTGGTGCTGGCCTTCCAGCCGCACCGCTACACCCGCACGCGCGACTGCTTCGAAGACTTCGTGCAGGTCATCGGCGAGGCCGACAGCGTGCTGCTGGCCGAGGTCTACGCGGCCGGCGAGGCGCCCATCGTCGCCGCCGACGGGCGTGCGCTGGCGCGCGCGCTGCGCGTGGCCGGCAAGGTCGAGCCGGTGTTCGTGGACGAGATCGGCAAGATGCCCGAGGCCATCCGCGCCAACGCGCGCGACGGCGACGTGGTGCTGTGCATGGGAGCCGGCTCCATCGGCGGCGTGCCCGCCCGGCTGGTCGACCTGGAGGCGGCACGGTGATGGGCACGCCCGCATCCCTCGGAAAAGTCGCCGTGCTGATGGGCGGCAGCTCGGCCGAGCGCGAGATCTCGCTGCTGTCGGGCAACGGCGTGCTGGACGCGCTGCGCCTGGCCGGCGTGAACGCGCACCCGTTCGACCCGGCCGAGCGCGAGCTGGCCGAGCTCAAGCACCAGCGCTTCGACCGCTGCTTCGTCGCGCTGCACGGCCGCCACGGCGAGGACGGCACGGTGCAGGGCGCGCTGGAACTGCTGGGCATCCCGTACACCGGCTCCGGCGTGATGGCCTCCAGCATCGCGATGGACAAGGTCATGACCAAGCGCATCTGGCAGGCCTGCGGCCTGCCCACGCCGCGCCACGTGGTGCTGCAGGCGGGCCAGCAGGCGCCGGCCGACGTGCGCCAGGTGCCCGACGTGCTGGGCCTGCCGCTGATCGTCAAGCCGCCGCGCGAGGGTTCGTCGATCGGCGTGAGCAAGGTGCAGGGCTACTCGGAGATGCTGGACGCCGTCCGCCTGTCCGCCCGGTACGACCCGGACGTGCTGTGCGAGGAGTTCGTCGACGGCGAGGAAGTCACCTGCGCGGTGCTCGGCACCGGGGCCGGCGCCCAGGCCCTGCCGGTGGTGCGCATCCAGGCGCCCGAGGGCGCTTACGACTACCAGAACAAGTACTTCACCGACGCCGTGCGCTACCTGTGCCCGAGCGGCCTGCCCGAGGCCGAGGAGCAGGAGATCCGGCGCATCACGCTGGCCGCCTACCGCGCGCTGGGCTGCCGCGGCTGGGGCCGGGCCGACCTGATGATCCGCGCCAGCGACCGCCGGCCCTTCCTGCTGGAGATGAACACCTCGCCCGGCATGACCGGCCACTCGCTGGTGCCCATGGCCGCGCGCGCGGCCGGCATCGACTACCCGACGCTGTGCGTGCGCGTGCTCGCCGCCGCCACCCTGGACGACGCGGGGGCCGTACGCGCATGAACCCCGCCCTGCCCGCACCGATGGACGTCAGGCTCATGAACGCTACCGCGACGGTGCTGTTCCTGATCTTCGGCGCGCTGGTGCTGGGCGCGCTGTGCCTGTGGGTGCTGCGCCAGCCGGTGTTCGCGCTCGGCGGGATCGAGGTACGCGGCGAGGTCACGCACAACAACGCCGTTACGCTGAAGAACAACGTCGGGCCGCACCTGCGCGGCACGCTGTTCACGGTGAACCTGGACGACACGCGCCAGGCCTTCGAGAACGTGCCGTGGGTGCGCCGCGCCGTGGTGCGCCGCGAGTTCCCGAACCGCCTGGGCGTGACGCTGCAGGAGCACCAGGCCGCCGCCTACTGGGGGCCGGAGAGCGGATCGCAGCTGCTCAACAGCTTCGGCGAGATCTTCGAGGCCAACGTGGACGAAGTGCACCGCAGCGACCTGCCGCGCCTGCTCGGCCCGGACGGCCAGTCGGGCCAGGTGCTGGGCATGTACCGCACGCTGGCGCCGATGTTCGACCCGCTGAACGCCGCGGTGGTGCAGCTGGAGCTGACCGGCCGCGGCAGCTGGCGCGTGCTGCTGGGCAGCGGCGCCGTGCTGGAACTGGGGCGCGGCACGCCGGAGGAGATCGGCGAGCGCATCGCGCGCTTCGTGCAGACCGTGGGCGCCGTGGCCGCCCAGTACGGCCGTGGCGCCGAGGCGCTGGAATCGGCCGACCTGCGCTACCCCGCCGGCTACGCGCTGCGGCTGCGCGGCGTGACCACGGTGGCCACGGCACCCGCCCCCAAACGCAAATGACGCCGAACGACAGGAACACGTGAACATGGCAAAGGAATACAAGGATCTGGTGGTGGGGCTGGACATCGGCACGGCCAAGGTGATGGCGGTGGTGGCCGAAGTGTTGCCCGGCGGCGACCTGAAGCTCGCCGGCTTCGGCGTGGCGCCGGGCAGCGGCCTGAAGCGCGGCGTGGTCGTGAACATCGACGCCACCGTGCAGAGCATCCAGCAGGCGCTCAAGGAGGCCGAGCTGATGGCCGACTGCAAGATCGCCCACGTCTACACCGGCATCACCGGCAGCCACATCCGCGGCATCAACTCCAGCGGCATGGTGGCCGTGAAGGACCGCGAGGTGACGCAGGCCGACGTGGCCCGCGTGGTCGAGACCGCCAAGGCCATCAACATCTCCACCGACCAGCGGCTGCTGCTGGTGGAGCCGCAGGAATTCGTGATCGACGGCCAGGACGTCAAGGAGCCGATCGGCATGAGCGGCATCCGGCTGGAGGCCAAGGTCCACATCGTGACCGGCGCGCAGAGCGCGGCCGAGAACATCATCAAGTGCGTGCGCCGCTGCGGCCTGGACGTGGACCAGCTGATGCTGAACCCGCTGGCCTCCAGCCTGTCGGTGCTGACCGAGGACGAGCGCGAGCTGGGCGTGGCGCTGGTGGACATCGGCGCCGGCACCACCGACGTGGCGATCTTCACCGGTGGCGCGATCCGGCACACGGCCGTGATCCCGATCGCCGGCGACCTGATCACCAGCGACATCGCCATGGCGCTGCGCACGCCGACCAAGGACGCCGAGGACATCAAGGTCGAGAACGGCTACGCCAAGCAGCTGCTGGCCGACCCGGACGCCCAGGTCGAGGTGCCGGGCCTGGGCGACCGCGGCCCGCGTATGCTGAGCCGCCAGGCGCTGGCCGGCGTGATCGAGCCGCGGGTGGAGGAGATCTTCTCGCTGGTGCACCAGGTCATCCGCGAGTCCGGCTTCGAGGAGGTGCTGTCCTCCGGCATCGTGCTGACCGGCGGCAGCGTGGTCATGCCCGGCATGGTCGAGCTCGGCGAGGACATCTTCCTGAAGCCGGTGCGGCGGGGCGTGCCCAAGTACTCCGGTGCGCTGGCCGACATGGTGGGCCAGCCGCGCGCGGCCACGGTGATGGGCCTGCTGGAGGAAGGGCGCGTGGCGCGCATGCGCGGCTTCAAGGTCGCGCAGAAGGCGGGTTCGATGAAGACCGCCATGGGCCGCGTGAAAGATTGGTTCATCGGCAACTTCTGAGGCCCGGCGATGTCGTACCTGCACGCTGCGGTCCACGGTCCGCCCGGCCCGCTCCAGGCGGGCCGATGGCGAAGTCCGCACCCGCCTCCCTTGCGAACGCACAAGAACCCTCGGATCAACCAGCGCAATCCCATACGGCCATCCGGCAACTGCAACCCATTTTTTGAAGATTGAAGGAGAAAACCATGCCCATCGAAATGATCGAATCGGAAGAATTCGCCCTCGGCACCCAGATCAAGGTCATCGGTGTCGGCGGCGGCGGCGGCAACGCGGTCGAGCACATGATCGGCTGCGGCGTGCAGGGCGTCGAGTTCATCAGCGCCAACACCGACGCCCAGGCGCTGCTGCGCACGGCCGCGCACAAGACCATCCAGCTCGGCACCACCGGCCTGGGTGCGGGCAGCAAGCCCGAGAAGGGACGCGAGGCGGCCGAGGCCGCGGTGGACGACATCCGCCAGGCCATCAGCGGCGCGCACATGCTGTTCATCACGGCCGGCATGGGCGGCGGCACCGGCACCGGCGCGGCGCCGGTGATCGCGCGGGTGGCCAAGGAGATGGGCATCCTGACCGTCGGCGTGATCACCAAGCCGTTCGACTTCGAAGGCCCCAAACGCATGTCCAACGCCGACCACGGCACGGCCGAGCTGGAAGCCAACGTCGATTCGCTGATCGTGGTGCTGAACGAGAAGCTGCTGGAGGTGATGGGCGACGACGCCACGCAGGACGAGGCCTTCGCCCACGCCAACGACGTGCTGAAGAACGCCGTCGGCGGCATCGCCGAGATCATCAACGTGCCCGGCCACGTGAACGTGGACTTCGAGGACGTGCGCACCGTCATGGGCGAGCCCGGCAAGGCCATGATGGGCACGGCGGTGGCCGACGGCCCCGACCGCGCCCGCATCGCCGCCGAGCAGGCCGTGGCCTGCCCGCTGCTGGAAGGCATCGACCTGTCGGGTGCCAAGGGCGTGCTGGTGCTGATCACCGCGGCCAAGGGTTCGCTGAAGCTGGCCGAGTCGCGCCTGGCCATGAACACGATCCGCGCCTACGCCTCGGCCGAAGCGCACGTGATCTACGGCACGGCCTACGACGACAGCCTGGGCGACCAGATCCGCGTGACCGTGGTCGCCACCGGCCTGGCCCGCAACCAGCGCCGCGCCGCGCCGCCGCTGCAGGTGGTGCAGCGCACCGGCACCGACAACCAGGGCTTCGCGATCCCGACGCTGAGCATGGCCAGCGCCGGCATCGGCCTGGCGCAGCCCGACTACGAGTCGCTGCGCGGCCCGGCGGTCTGGCGCACGCCGAACCGCACGCAGGCCACGGCGCGGGTGGACGCGCTGTCCTCCGGCGGCATGGACGACTACGAGATCCCGGCCTTCCTGCGCAAGCAGGCCGATTGAGGCTGTCGATCGGGGCGATCGGAACATCGATCGCCCCACGGCGCACGGGTCGCGGGGCCGCCAACTAAAATCACGCGATGCTTGCGCAACGTACTCTCCAGTCGATCACCAAGGCCGTGGGCGTGGGACTGCACAGCGGCCAGCGGGTGGAGATGACGCTGCGCCCGGCGCAGCCGGACACCGGCATCGTGTTCCGGCGCGTGGACCTGCCCGAGCCGGTGGACATCCCGATCACCGCCATGGCGGTGACCGACACGCGCATGGCCTCGACGATCTCCAGCGGCAATGCCAAGGTCCACACCGTCGAGCACCTGATGTCGGCCTGTGCCGGGCTGGGCATCGACAACCTGTACGTGGACATCAACGCCGAGGAGGTGCCGATCCTCGACGGATCGGCCGCTTCCTTCGTGTTCCTGCTGCAGAGCGCCGGCATCGAGCTGCAGCGCGCGCCGCGCCGCTTCATCCGCGTGACCCGGCCGGTCGAGGTGCGCGAAGGCGAGGGCGCCAACCGCAAGTGGGCGCTGCTGGCGCCCTACCACGGCTTCAAGCTCAGCTTCGAGATCGACTTCGACCACCCGGCCGTGGACTCCACCGGCCAGCGCGTGGAGTTCGACCTGTCCGAGGGCTCGTATGCGCGCGACATCGCGCGCGCGCGCACCTTCGGCTTCACGAAGGACGTGGAGATGATGCGCGCCAACGGCCTGGCCCTGGGCGGCGGACTCGACAACGCCATCGTGATGGACGACTACAAGGTGCTCAATGCCGACGGTCTGCGCTACGACGACGAGTTCGTCAAGCACAAGATCCTGGACGCGATGGGCGACCTGTACCTGATCGGCAAGCCGCTGCTGGCGGCCTACAGCGCGTTCCGTTCCGGCCACGCGATGAACAACAAGCTGCTGCGCGCGCTGCTGGACCAGCCCGAGGCCTACGAGATCGTCACCTTCGAGGACGAGCGCAAGGCGCCCCGGGGCTTCGCCCAGCCGGTGCCGGCCTGGTAGGCCGGCGAGGCCGCGGCCGATGCTGCTGTTCCGCTGGGCGATCTTCTTCCTGCTGCTGGCCGCCGGCGTGCTGTTCGCGTTCTACGCCGGCACCGGCCGGCCGCACTACAAGCGCTGGGGCCTGGTCACGCTGAAGTGGACGCTGCTGGCGGCGCTGGGCTTCTTCGCGGTGCTGGTGCTCGAGCGCGTGCTCTGATCCCCGTCGCCGGCTCAGCGGGCCCGGCCCTTGCGGTACATGCCCGTGGTCACCGGCACCAGCGGCGTGGCCGCCGCCAGCCGCGCGATGGCCAGTCCCGCGTGCGCATGCGTGATCGCCAGGCCCAGCGCGTCGGCGGCGTCCTTGCCCGGCAGGCCGGGCAGCCGCAGCAGCCGGCGCACCATCTCCTGGATCTGGCTCTTGTCGGCACGGCCATGGCCGACCACGGCCTTCTTCATCTGCAGCGCGGTGTACTCGGCCACCGGCAGCTCGCGCGAGACCAGCGCCGTCACGCAGGCGCCGCGGGCCTGGCCCAGCAGCAGCGTGGACTGTGGGTTCACGTTCACGAACACGATCTCGACCGAGGCGGCCTGCGGCTGGTAGCGCGCGGCGATCTCGCGGATGCCGTCGTACAGCACCTTCAGCCGGCCGGGCAGGTCGCCCTGCGCGCGTGCGCCGGTGCGGATCGTGCCGCTGGCCACGTAGTGCAGCTGCGCGCCCTCGGCGTCGACGACGCCGAAGCCGGTGGTCTGCAGGCCCGGGTCGATGCCCAGGATGCGCAGGGACGGCAGCGCCGGGCGCGCCGTCATGGCAGTTCGACCTGCCCCATGCGGGCGACGATGGTGCGCGCGCGGCTGGCCAGGTAGGGCGAGTTCGGCTGCTTCTCGTAGTGGCGCGGGCGCGGCAGCATCACGGCCAGCCGCGCCGCCTCGTAGGCCGTCAGCTGGGCCGCGCTCTTGCGGTAGTAGTGCCGCGCCGCGGCCTCGGCGCCGAACACGCCTTCGCCCCATTCCACGCTGTTCAGGTAGATCGTCAGGATGCGGCGCTTGTCCAGCAGCGCCTCCAGCGCCAGCGTCAGCACCAGTTCCTGGCCCTTGCGCAGCAGCGTGCGCTCGCCGGAGAGGAACAGGTTCTTGGCCAGCTGCTGCGTGATCGTGGAGCCGCCGACGATCTTCGGCGCCCGCGCGGACTTGCCCTGCGCCGCGCGGGCCTCGGCCTTCTCGTTTCTCTCCCAGGCCTTCTCGATGGCTTGCCAGTCCACGCCGTCGTGCTCGGGAAAGCCGGAGTCCTCCGACGCGATCACGGCGCGCTTGAGGTGGTCGGCGATGCGGTTCTCGTCCACCCACTGCTGGCGCCAGCGCCAGTCGCCGCCGCCGGAGGCCAGGCGCCAGGCCTCGGAGCGCTGGAACGCGGTGGACTGCGGATCGGCCCAGGCCATCAGCGCGATGCGCGCGACGAAGAACAGCTGCAGCGCCAGCGCCGCGGCGGCGAGCAGCAGCAACCAGCGGCCGAAGACGCGCATCTCAATCCGCCTGTGCGCAAGGCGCCGCCCGCAATCCTGCGATGGCCAACGGAAGGCAGCTCATCCCGCGTCGACCAGCGCCCGCAGCTCGGCCAGCACCTGCGCCGAGGGCGGGCGCACGCCGCGCCACAGCGCGAAGGACTCGGCCGCCTGCTCGACCAGCATGCCGAGGCCGTCGCGCGCGGTCGCGCCATGCGCGCGCGCCCAGGCCAGGAAGGGCTGGGCCGCGGGGCCGTACATCATGTCCACGGCCAGCGCGCCGGGCGCCAGCACGGAGGCCGGCACCGGCGGCGCGGCGCCGGCCAGGCTGCTGGCGCTGCCGTTGACGACGAGGCCGAAGCGGCCGTCGATGGCGTCGAGCCCGCAGCCTTCCAGCCGGCAGCCGTGCTCGGCGGCCAGCGCGGCATGGCGGGCGGCCAGCGCCAGCGCCTTGTCCGGCGTGCGGTTGGCGACCACGATGCGCCGCGCGCCGGCCGCGACCAGCGGGCCCAGCACGCCGGCCGCGGCGCCGCCGGCGCCGATCAGCAGCAGGTCCGCGCCGGCGATGGCCCGGCCGGCGTGCTGCGTGATGTCGGCCACCAGGCCGGCGCCGTCGGTGTTGTCGGCGTGGATGCCTTCGGCGTCGAAGCGCAGCGTGTTGCAGGCGCGGGCCAGCTCGGCGCGCGGCGAGCGCGTGCGGGCCAGCGCGAAGGCTTCGAGCTTGAACGGCACGGTCACGTTGCAGCCCTTGCCGCCGCTGGCCGCGAAGTCGCGCACGGCCTGGGCGAAGCCGTCCAGCGGCACGTGCAGCCGGTCGTAGGCCATGGACTGGCCGGTCAGCGCCGCGAAGCGCGCGTGGATCCAGGGCGAGCGGCTGTGCGCCACCGGGTTGCCCATCACGCAGTAGTCGAAGGAGGGAGGCTGGTTCATGGTGTCGTGCTCACGTTGGTCCTCAACTGGTCGTCGCGCGTGAAGCGAAAGCGCGAGACCACCAGGATCTGGTCGGCCTTGCGGCGCATGGCCTCGCTGAACCGGCCGAACGGGCCGGCGCTGCGCGCGATGGCCTGGGCGCGCTGGTCCAGCCGCCGGTTGCCCGAGCTCTCGGCCACGTCGGTGGACAGCACCTCGCCCGTGTGGTTCACGGTGATGATCATGACCAGCTCGCCGTACAGCTTGCGGCCGTTCTGCTCGGGAAAGTTCTCGGTGCCCTTGTCCTCGACCTTGCGGCGCAGCGCGTCGTAGTAGGTGGCGTAGGCCTCCTCGCGCGTGGCGGGGCTGACCACGCGGCGCTTGGGCCGCGCGTTCTCGGCCGCGATGCGGCGCTCGATCTCGGCCAGGTGCTGCATCAGCCGGCGTCGGCGCTCCTGCTGGGCACGCGCCTCGGGCGAGTCGGCTTTCTCGCGCGGGTCCGGCGGCGGCAGCGCCGCGAGCTGGCGCGTGACCCGGGCCAGCAACAGCGTCTGCTGCTGGTGCAGCGCATCGAGCTGGCGCTGCGCCTCCTCCATGGTCTCGCCGAGGTCGGCCTGCAGCGAGGGCGGCAGCGGCGAGGTGGCGCGCCCGGTCCCGGCCTCGCCGCCGCCGGCCAGCGCGGCCTGGGCGATGGCCTGGGCCTTGTCGGGGCGCTCGTCGGAGGACTTCGCGTTGACCAGGATCACCTCCAGCGGCGAGTCCTGGAACATCCGGTCGAAGGCCGCCGGGTTGGCGAAGCGGATCGCCAGCACGGCCGCGTGCACCAGCACCGAGAACAGCAGGGCGGCCTGCAGCGTGCTGGGCCCGCGCCGCCAGGCGACGGGTCTCATGGCCCCGGGGCGTCCTCGGCCGTGGCAGGCGCGGCCAGGTCCACGGCGATCGCGATCGGGCCGGCCGCGGCTTCCTCGTCGTCCGCCTCGGCGGCCTCGTCGGCCGGCGCGGCACCGGGCGGGTCCAGTTGCTCGGTCACGGTGCCGGCCACGTCGAGCGCGACCAGGTCGATCGCGCCGAGCTTCACGCGCACGTGGGCGCCGCGCGGCAGGCCCTGCGCGCCGAGCACCGAGAGCACCAGCGGCAGGCTGTCGGCCCGCACCAGGCCTTCCTTGATGACCTGGGCGTCGAGCTCGGCGATGCCGTTCTGCTGCAGGTACATCAGCGTCCAGAAGCGCTCCATGCCGGCCTGGAAGCCGTTGTACGCGGTGTAGGCGGCGTCGAAGGCCGAGATGACGGAGAACAGCGCGGCGTCCTTGGGCTTGAACGGCGCGGCGAGCGCCGCCGTCCTGCCGTGGCGCGCGCAGGCGATGATCTGCCACTGGTTCACCAGGTCCACGTAGCGGCGCAGCGGCGAGGTGCTCCAGGCATAGGCCGGCACGCCGATGCCGGCGTGCGGCAGCGCCTTGGTGCCCATGCGCACCTTGATGCCCGGCGCCAGGCTGGCCTGGCTGCGGTAGATGCCGGGCACGCCGCAGGCGGACAGCCACTGGCCCCAGTGGCTGTTGGCCAGGATCATGGCCTCGGCCACGATCAGGTCCAGCGGCGCGCCGCGCTGGCGCACGCCGATCTCCACGCGCTCGCGGCCGGCCGGCTCGTCGCCCAGCGGCGTCTCGGGGCTGTCGACCAGGCGGAAGGTGTAGTCCGGCCGGGTGAAGGTCTCGGGCTTGCCGCGCACGACCTCGCGCCGCGCCTTCAGGTCGCGGGCCAGCCGGTACAGGAAGGCCAGTTCCGCCGGCCGCACCGCCTCGGGCAGGCCGGGCAGCGGCGCCGGCTCGGCGTCCAGCAGCCAGGCCTCGGTGATGGCCGTGTCCAGCTTGTCGTGGCGCAGGTTGGCCGCGATCGGCACGCGCTCCAGCCGCGTCTCGGCGCCGCGCAGCTCCAGGCTCTGCGCGTCGAAGCGCGCGTACAGCGAGACGGCCGGGCAGTCGCGTCCCTCCTGCAGCGTGTAGGCCTGCACCACCTCGTCGGGCAGCATGGTCAGCTTGTGGCCGGGCATGTAGACCGTGGACAGGCGCGTGCGCGCCACCTGGTCGATGGCCGAGCCCGGCACGATGGCCAGGCCGGGCGCGGCGATGTGCACGCCCACCGTGACCTCATCCGTGCCCAGGCCCTGGACCGACAGCGCGTCGTCGATCTCGGTCGTCATCGAGTCGTCGATCGAGTAGGCGCGCACCGCGGCCACCGGCAACTCGTCCGTGATCGCCGGCGCCTGCAGCGCGGCGAAGCCCGTGCCTTTCGGGAAGTGCTCGAACAGGAAGCGCCGCCAGTGGAACTGGTAGGGCGAGTCGATCGCGCCGGCGCGCTGCAGCAGCGCCAGCGGCGCCGTATGCGTGGCGCGCGCGGCCTCGACCACGGCCTTGTACTCCGCGCCGTTCTTGTCGGGCTTGAACAGGATGCGGTAGAGCTGGTCGCGGATCGGCGCGGGGCAGCGGCCTTCGGCCAGTTCCAGCGCCCACTGGTCGATCTGCAGCTGCAGCAGCCGCTTCTTCTCGATCGCGGCCAGCGCCTGCTGGACCTGCTCGGCCGGCGCCTTGCGAAAGCGCCCCCGGCCGGCGCGGCGGAAATAGTGCGGCGCCTCCTGCAGCCGCAGCAGCGCGCCGACCTGCTGGGCCAGCGTGGCGTCGTCGCTGAAATACACCCGCGCCAGGTCGGCGAAGCCGAACTCGTCGTCGCTGGCGAACTCCCAGGCCAGGTCCAGCTCGATCGCGTCGGCCTGCGCACGGGCCTCGGCCATCAGCGCCTGCGGCGCGGGCTTGTCGAACTTCAGCAGCAGGTTGGCGGCCTTGACCTTGACCCGCTTGCCGCTGTCCAGCTCCGCCTGGAGCGAGGCCTCGGCCTCGGACAGCACCCGGCCGGTCAGGAACTTGCCGGCTTCCTCGAACAATGCGTACATGGGCGCTATTGTCCGTGAGCGCGGAGAGGATTCAGGCGAGCAGGAATGCGAACACCTCGTCCAGGTACGCGGGGAATTCGCTGATCGCGTGGTCGCTGCCTTCGAGCAGGCGGATGCGGGCGCCGGGATAGCGCGCGCACATCTCGCGCCAGTCCAGCACCTCGTCGCCCTTGGCGACGATGGCGAAGATGCGCGGCATCGCGGCCCGCGCGGCGGGGGCTTCGGGCGGCCGCTCCAGCGCGCGCAGTTCCTCCACGTGCGCGGCCGTGAAGTCGAAGCGCTGCGCCGGGTCGTGCCAGGCCGCCTGCACGCCGATGTGGCGCGCCAGGTCGCGCGCCGGGTGCACGGCCGGGTTCAGCAGCACGGCCCGGCAGCCCGTCTGCTCGGCCACGCAGGTGGCGTAGAAGCCGCCCAGCGAGGAGCCGATCACCGCCATGCCCGCGCGCGGCCAGTCCGCGGTGCCGGCCAGGATCTCGGCCATGGCCTGGCGCGGGGAGGGCGGCAGCTGCGGGCACCACCAGTGCAGCTGCGGATGCCGCGCGCGCACGTGCCCGGCCACCAGCCGCGCCTTGGCCGACTGCGGCGAGGAGCGGAATCCGTGCAGGTAGAGCAGATGGGTCAGGGCCATGGTGGCCGCGACTCTACAGCAGCGGTACACAAGGCTGGATGCCGCCTGCCGCGGTGCGTGGCGGCCGGGCGCCGCATCCGCGCGGGCGGGGCGCGGCACGGATAATCCGCGCCCACCATGGCCGCCGTCCTCGACAACCCCCCGCTCTGGCGCCGTGCGCTGCCGCTGCTGCGCGGCTTCGACGTGCCGCTGCTGTGCGCCATCGCGCTGCTGTGCGGCGCCGGGCTGCTGGCCATGTACTCGTCCGGCTACGACCATGGCACGCGCTTCGTCGACCACGGCCGCAACATGCTGCTGGCCGGCGCCATCCTGTTTGTCGTGGCCCAGGTGCCGCCGCAGACCCTGATGAAGTTCGCGGTGCCGGTCTACGTGGCGGGCGTGGCGCTGCTGCTGGGGGTGGAATTCTTCGGCATCGTGAAGAAGGGTGCGCAGCGCTGGATCAATGTCGGCATCGTGATCCAGCCCAGCGAGATCCTGAAGATCGCCACGCCGCTGATGCTGGCCTGGTGGTTCCAGAAGCGCGAGGGCCAGGTGCAGCCGCTGGATTTCAGCGTCGCCTTCGCGCTGCTGGCCGTGCCGGTGCTGCTGATCATGCACCAGCCCGACCTGGGCACGGCCATCCTGGTCGCGGCGGCCGGGCTGTCGGTGATCTTCTTCGCCGGCCTGCCCTGGCGGCTGATCGCGCCGCCGGTGCTGCTGGGGCTGGCCGGCGTCTTCCTGCTGGTCTGGTTCGCGGACGACCTGTGCCGCGAGGGCGTGCGCTGGGTCGTGCTGCGCGAATACCAGCAGCAGCGCGTCTGCACGCTGATGGACCCGACGCGCGACCCGCTGGGCAAGGGCTTCCACATCCTGCAGGGCATGATCGCGATCGGCTCGGGCGGCGTGTTCGGCAAGGGCTTCATGCAGGGCACGCAGACGCACCTGGAGTTCATCCCCGAGCGCACCACGGACTTCATCTTCGCCGCCTACTCCGAGGAATTCGGCCTGCTCGGCAACGCCTTCCTGATCGTCTCCTTCGTGCTGCTGATCCTGCGCGGCCTGGCCATCGCGCTGGACGCGCCGACGCTGTTCTCGCGCCTGCTGGCCGGCGCCGTCACGCTGATCTTCTTCACCTACGCGTTCGTGAACATGGGCATGGTCAGCGGCATGCTGCCGGTGGTGGGCGTGCCGCTGCCGTTCGTGAGTTATGGCGGCACGGCCATGGTCACGCTGGGCATGGGCCTGGGCATCCTGATGTCGATCGCCAAATCCAAGCGTCTGCTGCAGACCTGAGCCCGCCTTCCTAGAATCGCCGGATGATTTCCCGCGAACCCACCCTGGCCCGCATCGCCACCGCCCAGCAGCTACTGCTCGATCCCTTCGGCCTCACGCCGGCGCACCTGCAGCGCGCGCTGGCCGAGATCCAGGCGCACAAGGTCGACGATGCCGACCTGTACTTCCAGTACACGCGCAGCGAGGGCTGGAGCCTGGAGGAGGGGATCGTCAAGACCGGCTCCTTCAGCATCGACCAGGGCGTGGGCGTGCGCGCCGTCAGCGGCGAGAAGACGGCGTTCGCCTATTCCGACGACATCTCCGAGGCCTCGCTGCTGGACGCCGCGCGCACCGTGCGCGCGATCTCCTCGGCCGCGCAGAGCCGGCGTGCCAAGGTGCCGGCGCAGAAGATCGCCGGCAGCCGCGCGCTGTACCCGCAGCTCGACCCGATCGCCACGCTGGACAGCCAGGCCAAGGTCGGCCTGCTGGAGCAGGTCGAGCACCGCGCGCGCGCCAAGGACCCGCGCATCGTGCAGGTCATGGCCGGGCTGGCCAGCGAGTACGACGTGGTGCTGGTTGCGCGCGCCGACGGCACCCTGGCCGCCGACGTGCGGCCGCTGGTGCGGCTGTCGGTGACCGTGATCGCCGAGACCCGGCAGAACGGGCAGATGCGGCGCGAGATGGGTTCCAGCGGCGGCGGCGGCCGCTTCGGCCTGGCGTATTTCGACGATGCGCGCATCGCCGAATACGTGGACCAGGCCGTGAACGCGGCGCTGACCAACCTCGATTCGCGCCCGGCCCCGGCCGGCGAGATGACCGTGGTGCTGGGCTCGGGCTGGCCCGGCATCCTGCTGCACGAGGCCATCGGCCACGGCCTGGAGGGCGACTTCAACCGCAAGGGCTCGAGCGCCTTCAGCGGCCGCATCGGCCAGCGCGTGGCGGCCAAGGGCGTGACGGTGCTGGATGACGGCACGATCGCCGACCGCCGCGGCTCGCTGAACGTGGACGACGAGGGCAATGCCAGCCAGCGCAACGTGCTGATCGAGGACGGCATCCTGAAGGGCTACATCCAGGACGCGATGAACGCGCGCCTGATGAAGGCCCGGCCCACCGGCAACGGCCGGCGCGAGAGCTACGCCCACATCCCGATGCCGCGCATGACCAACACCTACATGCTGGGCGGCGACCGTGATCCGGCCGAGATCGTCGCCAGCATCAAGAAAGGCCTGTACGCCAGCAACTTCGGCGGCGGCCAGGTCGACATCACCTCGGGCAAATTCGTGTTCTCCGCGAGCGAGGCGTTCTGGGTCGAGAACGGCAAGATCCAGTACCCGGTGAAGGGCGCCACGCTGGTCGGCAACGGCCCGGACGCGCTGACGCGCGTGTCCATGATCGGCAACGACATGGCGCTGGACCCCGGCGTCGGCACCTGCGGCAAGGAGGGCCAGAGCGTGCCGGTCGGCGTCGGCCAGCCCACGCTGCGCATCGACGGGCTGACCGTGGGCGGCACGGCCTGACTTCTGTGCTAGAGTCGCCCTCCATGCCTGCCGCCCGCGCGTTCTACTTTGCCTACTTTTGGTTCCCGGACTCCGGCGGACGAGAGGCGCGCGCGTAGACAGCAGACCACCAGACCCCTCCAGAACCGCCGGTGCCGCAAGGACCGGCGGTTTCTTTTTGTCCCCATCGATTCCAACCACACACAGGAAGCACCATGAGCACGCAGCAGACCTCCGATACCTGGTACGCGAACGTCGAGAAGACCAGCCAGACCGACGACGAACGCATCAAGGACATCAACGTGCTGCCTCCTCCGGAACACCTGATCCGCTTCTTCCCGATCCGCGGCACGGCCATCGAGGCGCTGATCGGCCGGACGCGCCACCGCATCCAGGACATCATGTCCGGCCGCGACGACCGGCTGCTGGTGGTGATCGGCCCTTGCTCGATCCACGACCCGGCCGCGGCGATGGAGTACGCGCGGCGCCTGAAGCCGCTGCGCGACCGCTACGCCGACCAGCTGGAGATCGTGATGCGCGTGTATTTCGAGAAGCCGCGCACCACGGTCGGCTGGAAGGGCCTGATCAACGATCCCTACCTGGACGAGAGCTACCGCATCGACGAGGGCCTGCGCATCGCGCGCCAGCTGCTGATCGACATCAACCGGCTGGGCCTGCCGGCCGGCAGCGAGTTCCTGGACGTGATCTCGCCGCAGTACATCGGCGACCTGATCGCCTGGGGCGCGATCGGCGCGCGCACCACCGAGAGCCAGGTGCACCGCGAGTTGGCCTCGGGGCTGTCGGCGCCGATCGGCTTCAAGAACGGCACGGACGGCAACATCCGCATCGCCACCGACGCGATCCAGGCCGCGGCGCGCGGCCACCACTTCCTGTCGGTGCACAAGAACGGCCAGGTGGCCATCGTGCAGACCCAGGGCAACCGGGACTGCCACGTGATCCTGCGCGGCGGCAAGGCGCCGAACTACGACGCCGCCAGCGTGGAGGCCGCCTGCAAGGAGCTGGCCGCGGCCGGCATGCAGCCCAGCCTGATGGTGGACTGCAGCCATGCCAACAGCAGCAAGCAGCACGAGAAGCAGACCGAGGTGGCGCAGGCCATCGCCGCGCAGATCGAGGGCGGCTCGCGCCAGGTGTTCGGCGTGATGGTGGAGAGCCACCTGGTCGCCGGCGCCCAGAAGTTCACGCCCGGCAAGGACGACGTGCAGCAGCTGGAGTACGGCAAGAGCATCACCGACGCCTGCCTGGGCTGGGAGCCTTCGGTCGCGCTGCTGGAGCGGCTGGCCCAGGCCGTCGCGACGCGGCGCGAAGCGGCGCGCTGAGCGCGCACGGTCGCGGCCGAGACGGGGTGCCCCATGCGCAGTGAAGTGTCGGTCAGGCTGGCGGACGGCCAGGAGTTCCGCTTCGACCCGGCAGGTGCGCCGGCCATGCCGCCGGAGGCGGCGCGCGCCTGGCTGGACCAGCAGTTCGTGCAGCTCGACTGCGAACCGCTGCGCGCCACCGGCAAGGTGCTGCTGGTCGACAAGCTGGTCGCGATCGCCGGGGCCGCCGGGATCGAGCGGCTCGGCGACGCGCAGTGGTCCGCCGCGTTCGCGCGCGCCGCCAGCGCGGCGCTGGCGCGGCCCGTGGTCCGCGTCGACCTCGCGGCGATGACGGTCAGCTACTGAAGCGCGCGCGCAGGGCGTCCAGCAGGCGGACGTGCACGCCGCCGAAGCCGCCGTTGCTCATGCACAGCAGGTGGTCGCCGGGGCGCACGGCGGCCAGCACCTGGGCGACCAGGGTGTCGATGTCGCCCGCCACCTGCAGCCGCGCGCCCATCGCGGCCAGCGCCTGGGCCGGGTCCCAGCCCAGGCCGGCCGCGTGGCAGAAGGCCAGGTCCGCGCCCTCCAGGCTCCAGGGCAGGCGGGCGTTCATGGTGCCGAGCTTCATGGTGTTGCTGCGCGGCTCGAAGATCGCCAGGATGCGGCCGCCGGACGGGCCGATCTGCTGGCGCAGGCCGTCCACCGTGGTGCGGATCGCGGTCGGGTGGTGGGCGAAGTCGTCGTAGACGCGGATCGTGCCGCTGGCGGCCGCCACCGCGCCGCGCAGCTCCATGCGCCGGCGCACGTTTTCGAAGCGCTGCAGGGCCGCGGCCGCCTGCGCCGGCGCCACGCCCACATGCTCGGCCGCGGCGATCGCGGCCAGCGCGTTCATGCGGTTGTGCAGGCCCGACAGCGGCCAGCGCAGCTCGGCCACCGGCCGGCCCTGGTCGAGCACCTGGAAATGCTCGGCCGTGCCTTCGGCCGTGAAGCGCCCGCCGGCGCCGAAGCCCACGGCCTCGCTCCAGCAGCCCTGGGCCAGCACGCGCGCCAGGCTGGCTTCCTCGGCGTTCACGACCACGCGGCCGCGGCCCGGCACGGTGCGTACCAGGTGGTGGAACTGGCGCTCGATCGCGGCCAGGTCGTCGAAGATGTCGGCGTGGTCGAACTCCAGGTTGTTCAGCACGGCGGTGCGCGGCCGGTAGTGCACGAACTTGCTGCGCTTGTCGAAGAAGGCCGTGTCGTACTCGTCGGCCTCGATCACGAAGCATCCCCCCGGCGCGCCCAGCCGGGCCGAGATGCCGAAGTTCAGCGGCACGCCGCCGACCAGGAAGCCGGGGTTCAGGCCCGCGCATTCCAGGATCCAGGCCAGCATCGAGGTCGTCGTGGTCTTGCCGTGCGTGCCGGCGACGGCCAGCACGTGGCGGCCCTGCAGCAACTGCTCCGCCAGCCACTGCGGGCCGCTGGTGTAGCGCGCACCGGCGTCGAGGATGGCTTCCATCAGCGGGAACTTGGGCGTGCCGCCGGCCACCGCGCCGCCGCCGGACTGCCCCAGGGCGCCAGGCGCCCCCTCGGAGGGCTGCGAGCCACGCGAAGCGGGGAGCGTGGGGGCCATCCTCGCGCGCGAGACCACGTTGCCGACCACGAACACGTCGGGCTGCAAGGCCATCTGGTCGGCGCCGAAGCCCTCGATCAGCTCGATGCCGAGCGCGCGCAACTGGTCGCTCATGGGCGGGTAGACGCCGGCGTCGCAGCCGGTCACGCGGTGGCCGGCCTCGCGGGCCAGGGCGGCCACGCCGCCCATGAAGGTCCCGCAGATGCCCAGGATGTGGATGTGCATCGCGGGATTCTAGGAGTGGCGCAGGCGCACAATCGCGCCCCATGGACAGGGCAAGCGCAGAGATCGCGGCCGCCGCCGCGCGGCTGGTGGTGGAGGACGGGCTGGAATGGGGGGCGGCCAAGCGCCGCGCCCGGCAGCAGCTGGACCTGGGGTTGCGCGCGCGGCTGCCGGACAACGAGGAGCTCGAGGATGCCGTGCGCGAGCACCTGGCGCTCTTCCACGCCGACACGCAGCCGGCCGAGCTGCGCGCGCTGCGGCGGCTGGCGCTGCGCTGGATGGAGCGGCTGCAGGCCTTTCGCCCGTATCTGGCCGGCGCCGTCTGGCACGGCACGGCCACGCGGCGCTCCGACGTCTACCTGCAGCTCTTCTGCGACGACCCCAAGTCGGCCGAGATCGCGCTGATCGACCACGGCGTGCGCTACGAGCCGCGCACCGTGCCCGGGCTGCGCGGCGAGCCGGTGGAGGCGCTGAGCCTGCACAGCGATTGTCCGGAACTCGGCGAGACCATCGGCGTGCACCTGCTGCTGCACGACCTGGACGACCTGCGCGGCGCCCTGCGGCCCGACGCCCGCGGACGCACGCCGCGCGGCAGCCCGGAGGCGGTGCGCTGGCTGGTCGCGCAGGAGGCGGGGGCGTGAGCGCCGCGCAACGGCCCGAAGGCGCGCGGCCCGCGGGCCGGCGGGCGTGGCTGGCGGCGGCCGGCGGCATCGCGCTGGCCGCCGGCGCGGGCGTGGCCTGGTGGACGCGGCGCCCGCCTGCCGCCTCCGCCGCTGCGGCGCAGCCGCTGTGGAGCCTGCAGAGCACGCAGCCCGACGGGACGCCGCTGGCGATGGCGGGCTTTCGCGGCCGGCCGTTGCTGGCAAACTTCTGGGCGCCGTGGTGCCCGCCCTGCGTCGAGGAAATGCCGTTGATCGACGCCTTCTTCCGTGAACACCGCGCCAACGGCTGGCAAGTCGTCGGCCTGGCGGTGGACCGGCCGGCCGGCGTCCAGGCCTTCCTGGCCAGGACGCCGGTGGCGTTCCCGGTCGGCATCCTGGGCATGGCCGGGCTGTCGGCCGTGCGCGCGCTGGGCAACGACGCGGGGGCGTTGCCGTTTTCGCTGGTGCTGGACGGCCGTGGAAATGTTCATGAACGTAAAATGGGTCAGATCACCCCCGAGGATTTGCGCCGGTGGACAGTGCAGATCCGCGCTGCCTGACCTGCACACGGTCCCGCTAGTCCGCCCCAGATCGCCGATGAACGGTCCATTTGCCTGCAATAGGCGAAAGATCCTGGGATTTCGGTTAGATTCCAACTTTTTTCGGCTGGGGCATTAGGAGCCTTCATGGATTTGCGCAAACTCAAGACCTTGATCGACTTGGTCTCGGATTCCAACGTGTCCGAACTGGAAATCACCGAAGCCGAAGGCAAGGTCCGCATCGTCAAGGGCCTGCCGGCCCAGGCCCAGGTCTACGCGCCGGCCCCGGTGGTGCAGGCCGCACCCGCCCTGGTCGCGGACGCCCCGGTCGCGGCATCCGCCGCTGCGCCGGCTGCGGCGTCCGCCGCCCAGGTCAAGGGCCACGTCGCCAAGTCGCCGATGGTCGGCACCTTCTACCGCTCGCCCAGCCCGGGCGCCAAGGCCTTCGTCGAGGTCGGCAGCACGGTCAAGGAAGGCGACACGGTCTGCATCATCGAGGCCATGAAGATCCTCAACGAGATCGAGGCCGACAAGGCCGGCACCATCACGCAGATCCTGTGCGAGAACGGCCAGGCCGTCGAGTACGGCCAACCGCTGTTCGTCATCGAGTGAGCATGTTCAAGAAGATCCTGGTCGCCAACCGGGGCGCTCGTGCCTTGGCGCGGACGGACGCAGTCCGGCACATTGCCCGGGCACGCGCAGCGTGCGGGGCGATTTCGCCGCGGAGCCACAATGTTTAAAAAGATCCTGGTCGCGAACCGCGGCGAAATCGCCCTGCGGATCCAGCGGGCATGCCGCGAACTCGGCATCCGGGCCGTGATGGTCTATTCCGAGGCCGATCGCGACGCCAAGTACGTGCGCCTGGCCGACGAAGCCGTGTGCATCGGCCCCGCGCCCTCGGCGCAGAGCTACCTGAACATGCCGGCCATCATCTCGGCCGCCGAAGTCACGGACGCCGAGGCCATCCATCCCGGCTACGGCTTCCTGAGCGAGAACGCCGACTTCGCCGAGCGCGTCGAGAAGAGCGGCTTCCAGTTCATCGGCCCCACGCCCGAGTCGATCCGGCTGATGGGCGACAAGGTCTCGGCCAAGCAGGCCATGATCAAGGCCGGCGTGCCCTGCGTGCCCGGCTCGGAAGGCGAGCTGCCGGACGATCCGGTGCAGATGCGCCGCCTGGCCAAGCAGATCGGCTACCCGGTCATCATCAAGGCCGCCGGCGGCGGCGGCGGGCGCGGCATGCGCGTGGTCCACACCGAGGCGGCGCTGGTCAACGCGGTGCAGATGACCAAGGCCGAGGCCGGCGCGGCCTTCGGCAACCCGGCCGTGTACATGGAGAAGTACCTGCAGAACCCGCGGCACGTGGAGATCCAGGTGCTGGCGGACAAGTACAAGAACGCCGTGTACCTGGGTGAACGGGACTGCTCCATGCAGCGGCGCCACCAGAAGGTCATCGAGGAGGCGCCCGCGCCCGGCATCCCGCGCAAGCTGATCGAGCGCATTGGCGAGCGTTGCGTGAACGCCTGCAAGCGCATCGGCTACCGCGGCGCCGGCACCTTCGAGTTCCTCTACGAGAACGGCGAGTTCTACTTCATCGAGATGAACACGCGCGTGCAGGTGGAGCACCCGGTGACCGAATGGATCACCGGCGTGGACATCGTGCGCACGCAGATCATGGTGGCGGCCGGCGAGAAGCTGCCGTTCACGCAGCGCCAGATCGAGATCCGCGGTCATGCGATCGAATGCCGCGTGAACGCCGAGGACCCGTACAACTTCCTGCCGTCGCCGGGCCGCATCACGACCTGGCATCCGCCCGGCGGCCCGGGCGTGCGCGTGGACTCGCACGCCTACGCCAACTACTTCGTGCCGCCGAACTACGACTCCATGATCGGCAAGATCATCGTGCACGGCGATACGCGCGAGCAGGCCATGGCGCGCATGCGCACGGCGCTGGCGGAGACCGTCATCGAGGGCATCAACACCAACGTCGCGCTGCACCGCGATCTGATGGTGGACGCCAAGTTCATGGCCGGCGGCACCAACATCCACTATCTCGAAGAGTGGCTCGCCCAGCACAAGAGGTAGCCATGTTCGAGGTGCGCCTGCTGTGCCCCGAGGATCGGGTCGAGGCCCTGAGCGATGCGCTGGAGGCGCTCGATGCGCTGTCCGTCAGCGTGGAGGACGCCGACGGCGACACCGAGGCCGAGCAGGCCCTGTTCGGCGAGCCCGGCCTGCCGCCGCCGGCTGAGGGCTGGCAGCGCTCGCGGCTGACGGCGCTGTTCTCGACCGAAGCCCAGGCCCGCGAGGCCGAGCGGCTGCTGACGGCGCAGGACTTCTTCGCCGGCTGCCAGTGGCTGGGCGCCAGCCCGCTGCAGGACCAGGACTGGGTGCGGCTCACGCAGTCGCAGTTCGCGCCGGTCGAGATCACGCCCTCGTTCTGGATCGTGCCGACCTGGCACGAGCCGCCGCCCGGCGCGACGCGGATCATCCGGCTGGACCCGGGCCTGGCCTTCGGCACCGGCACGCACCCCACCACGCGCATGTGCCTGCGCTGGATTGCGGCGCAGCAGCCCGCGGCCGGCTGGGGCCGGGTGCTGGACTACGGCTGCGGCTCCGGCATCCTCGCCATCGCGGCGGCCAGGCACGGCGCGCGCGAGGTCGACGCGGTCGACATCGACAAGGCCGCCGTGCAGGCGACCGAGGCCAACGCGCAGGCCAACGGCGCCGTGCTGCGGGCCGGCCTGCCCGATGCGGCGCGGGGCGAGTACGCGGTCGTGCTGGCCAACATCCTGGCCACGCCGCTGAAGGTGCTGGCGCCATTGCTGTGCGCGCACGTGGCGCCGGGCGGCACGCTGGTGCTGGCCGGCATCCTGGCGCGCCAGGCCGGCGAGTTGCAGGAGGCCTATGCGCCGCACCTGGCGCTCGAGGTGGCGGACGAGGAGGACGGCTGGGTGCTGATGACGGCCCGCCGCGCGGCCGCGCCGCCACGCTGAGGCAGTGCAGGCGCATGGGTTCGATGGTCACCCGCTGCCCGGCATGCGGAACCCGTTTCAAGGTCGTGCCCGATCAGCTGCGCATCTCGCAGGGCTGGGTGCGCTGCGGCCAGTGCGGCGAAATCTTCGACGCGGCGCAGACGCTGCACGACCCGGCCGCCGGGCCTGAGCCGGCGCCGCAGCCGCTGGCCGCGCCCGCACCGGTGGCCGAAGCGCCCGCTGCCGGTCCGGCGGCCGAGGCCGCGGCACAGGCGCCCACGCTGGTCGAGGTGGCGCCGCAGTGGTTGCCGCAGGCCGCGCCCGAGATTCCGGTCACCGATCCTGCGGTTTCGCTGGACCTGGGCTATGCCGAGTTCCGGCAGGCGCAGGCCAGCGAAGAAGGTGCCGATGGCACCACCACCATTCCCCCGGAACCGCCCGCCGCCGAGGCACCGTCGGCTGCGGCGCGCCCGGACCGCCTGGTGGTGGCGCTGGCGCCAGCGCCGGCGCCGCTGCCGCGCCGTGCGGATGGCGGCGCCGCACCCGATGCCGCCGGCCTGTTGCTGCAGCGGCCCACCGGCGACGCACCGCGCGCCGCGCCGGCCGCGCCGCGCGTGGTCGCTGCCCCACCGCCGCCCGCGCCGATCGACCCAGCGCTGGCCGAGCTGTCCTTTCTGCGCGATGCGCAGGAGCCGGCCGCGGCCCCGGCGACGCAGGGGCGCGCCAAGCTGGCCGGACGCTCGGCCTGGCGCGTGGCCGCGTGGCTGTTGGCGCTTGGCCTGCTGTGGCAATTGGCCGTGCACGAGCGCGACCGGCTCGGCGCCAGGGCGCCGGCGCTGCGTCCGCTGCTGAACGCACTGTGCGCGCCGGCCGGCTGCCGCGTGCAGCCGCTGCGCCGCATCGATGCG
Source organism: Pseudorhodoferax sp. (assembly GCF_047601025.1). Lineage (NCBI taxonomy): Bacteria > Pseudomonadati > Pseudomonadota > Betaproteobacteria > Burkholderiales > Comamonadaceae > Pseudorhodoferax > Pseudorhodoferax sp. The sequence goes on along the minus strand of NZ_JASGJZ010000001.1, from coordinate 1,117,833 downwards.
GTCGTGATCGACGGCTCCTCGTTCCATGTCGTCGGCGACAGCGGCTACCGGCTGAGCCTGACGCTGCGCAACCGCGCGCCGTATCCGGTCGCCTTGCCGGCCATCGCGCTGACGCTGAAGGACATCACCGGGCAGGCCGTGGTGCGCCGCGTGCTGTCGCCGCAGGAGCTGGGCGGTCCGCCCGACGCGCTGGACCCGCACGGCGAATGGTCCCCCAGCGTCGACCTGCAGATGGCCGACAACGCCGGCCGGGCCCGCGTGGTGGGCTACCACCTCGACGCCTTCTATCCCTGACTTTCCGAAACCCTTACCCCATGGCCAGCATCATCTGCGGATCTCTCGCGTTCGACACCATCATGCGCTTCGAGGGGCGGTTCGCCGACCAGATCCTGGCGGACCAGATCCACAACCTGAACGTGTCCTTCCTCGTGCCCGGGCTGCGGCGCGACTTCGGCGGCTGCGCCGGCAACATCGCCTACGGCCTGCGGCAGCTGGGGGGCGTGCCGCTGCCGATGGCCGCGCTGGGCAGCGACGGTGCCGGCTACCTGGAACGCCTGGGCACGCTGGGCATCTCCACCGAGTACGTGCGCGTGCTGGACGATAGCTACACGGCCCAGGCCATGATCATGACCGACCAGGCCAACAACCAGATCACCGCCTTCCACCCGGGGGCGATGATGCAGGCGCACCGGACGCAGATCGTGGCGCGGCCCGACGTGAAGCTGGGCATCATCTCGCCGGACGGGCGCGACGCGATGCTGCAGCATGCCGAGCAGTTCGCGGCCGCGGGCATCCCGTTCATCTTCGACCCCGGCCAGGGCCTGCCGATGTTCGACGGCGCGGCGCTGCGGCATTTCGTCGAGCTGGCGAGCTGGGTCGCCGTCAACGACTACGAGGGCCGCATGCTCTGCGAGCGCACCGGCCTCGGCCTGGCCGAGCTGTCGCGCCAGGTGCAGGGCCTGGTCGTGACCCTGGGCGGCGAGGGCAGCGAGGTCTGGGTGGATGGCGAGAGGACGCCGGTCGCGCCGGTGCCGGCCGCGGCGGTCGTCGATCCCACCGGCTGCGGCGATGCCTACCGCGCGGCGCTGCTGTACGGGCTGGAGCAGGGCTGGCCGCTGGTGCGCTGCGCGGCGTTGGGCAGCCGGATCGGCGCGCTGAAGATTGCCGAGCGCGGTCCGCAGAACTACCGCGTCGACCGCAGCGCGCTGGGCCTGTAGGTCCGTCCGGCCAAAGAAAAAGCCCGGGGCCTTGGCGGCGCCGGGCTGCTTGCACGCCGCGTGCGGGCGGCGTTCAGGGCTTGCTGGCCGTGGGGAACGGCCAGGCCGCCTGCGGGTTCAGCGTGGTCTGCGTCGCGGTGGCTGGGGCGGCGGCAGGCGCGGGGGCAGCTTTCTTGGCGGCGGCTTTCTTGGCCGGGGCTTTCTTCGCGGGCGCGGCGGCGGCCTTCTTCGCGGGGGCTGCCGCCTTCTTGGCCGGAGCGGCCTTCTTCGCGGGGGCTGCTGCCTTCTTGGCGGCCGAGGCGGCCTTCTTCGCCGGCGCCGCTGCCTTCTTGGCCGGAGCGGCCTTTTTCGCGGGCGCTGCCTTCTTGGCGGCCGGAGCGGCCTTCTTCGCCGGCGCCGCCTTCTTGGCCGGAGCGGCCTTCTTCGCGGGCGCTGCCTTCTTGGCCGGAGCGGCCTTCTTCGCCGGCGCCGCCTTCTTGGCCGGGGCGGCCTTCTTCGCGGGCGCGGCCTTCTTGGCCGGAGCGGCCTTCTTCGCAGGTGCCGCCTTCTTGGCCGGGGCGGCCTTCTTCGCGGCCGGTTTCTTCGCAGTTGCCATGGTGTTCTCCGTGATTCGGATTACAAGGAGCACTTGCCGCGCGTCGGGGCGCTGCAAGCGATGCATGGCGTTGGAGCCCGGGGCCCCAGCGCCATGGATTCAGGACACATGCACGCCGGCACTCTGGCGGTGCGGTTCGGGTGGCGTGGTGTGCGGTGGAACATGCCGTGCTGCCGCCTCAGAAGCGGTGAATGGATCGATCGCGCCCACGACGGGGAGTGCCGGACCACAGGCACAGGCTGTTGCCCTGGCTGGAGCCAGGGCAACGACGACCGCATGGGGTCTGGCGTGCCCCGGCCCGGAGGGAGAGGCCACCGGCCCGGAGGGCGAGGCCCCGGGCACGGCGTTGGCGATGCGCGGGGACGCTCATCGGGAGCCTCGTGTGGGCGTGGGGGATGCGTTCACAGCTTCTCAGTCCCAGGACAGCGCGCCGCCGGACTGGTACTCGATGACGCGCGTCTCGAAGAAGTTGCGCTCCTTCTTCAGGTCGATCATCTCGCTCATCCAGGGGAACGGGTTCTCTTCGTTCGGGAACAGCGCCTCCAGGCCGATCTGCGTGGCGCGGCGGTTGGCGATGTAGCGCAGGTAGCCCTTGAACATCGAGGCGTTCATGCCCAGCACGCCGCGCGGCATGGTGTCTTCGGCGTAGCGGTATTCGAGCTCGACCGCATGCTGGAACAGCGCCTTGATCTCGTCCTTGAACGCCGGCGTCCACAGGTGCGGGTTCTCCAGCTTCAGTTGGTTGATCAGGTCGATGCCGAAGTTGCAGTGCATCGACTCGTCGCGCAGGATGTACTGGTACTGCTCGGCCGCGCCGGTCATCTTGTTCTGCCGGCCGAGGGCCAGGATCTGCGTGAAGCCGACGTAGAAGAACAGGCCCTCCATCAGGCAGGCGAACACGATCAGGCTCTTGAGCAGCTTCTGGTCGTTCTCGGGCGTGCCGGTCTTGAAGTCCGGGTCCATGATCGCGTCGATGAACGGGATCAGGAACTCGTCCTTGTCGCGGATCGAGGGCACCTCGTTGTAGGCGTTGAAGATCTCGCCTTCGTCCAGGCCCAGCGACTCGACGATGTACTGGTAGGCGTGCGTGTGGATCGCCTCCTCGAAGGCCTGGCGCAGCAGGAACTGGCGGCACTCGGGCGCCGTGATGTGGCGGTAGGTGCCCAGCACGATGTTGTTGGCGGCCAGCGAGTCGGCGGTGACGAAGAAGCCGAGGTTGCGCTTGACGATGCGGCGCTCGTCCTCGGTCAGGCCGTTCGGGTCTTTCCACAGCGCGATGTCGCGGTTCATGTTCACCTCCTGCGGCATCCAGTGGTTGGCGCAGGTGGCGAGGTACTTCTCCCAGGCCCACTTGTACTTGAACGGCACCAACTGGTTGACGTCGGTCTGGCCGTTGATGATGCGCTTGTCGGCCGCGTTCACGCGGCGCGCGGTGGGCACCGGCGCGCCGCTGGCGCGCGGCACGCTGGCCGGCGCGACCGGCGGCATGGCGACGTCGCCGACGTGCGGTGCGAGGGAGGGTTGCGCGAGAGGAGAGACAGGCACTTCGCGGTGCCCGATGGAACCGCTTCGCGTGTGCGATGGCGAAGAGGGCTTGACTTCGTCGTCCCAGGTCAGCATAGATTTTCCAGTGGCGAGATTATGAAAGCGGCGCCCTGAAAAGCAAAGGCTTCACACGGGGCGCCGCAGAGGTTTTGTTGCTCCGCGGCATCGTGCTGCGAGGGCCTCGCACACGATGCCGCGGAGCGCGTGACGCAGGCCTTATTGGCAGGCCTCGCAGGTGGGGTCGTCGACGCCGCAGAACTTCACGTCGGTGGCTGGCGAGGCGCCCAGCGGCGCATGCATCTGCGCGTCCATCTGTGCGCGCGCCTTCGCGGCCGCGGCGTCGAGCGCGCTCATGCGCGGCACCTCGTCGGCCCCCGAGGACACGGCGTTCAGCCGGCCCGCGGCGACGGTGGATTTCTCCGCATGCGTGGCGCTGCGCGTGCGCAGGTAGTAGGTGGTCTTCAGACCGCGCACCCAGGCGAGCTTGTAGGTGTCGTCCAGCTTCTTGCCCGAGGCACCGGCCATGTAGATGTTCAGCGACTGGGCCTGGTCGATCCACTTCTGGCGGCGCGCGGCGGCTTCGACCAGCCACGCCGGCTCGATCTCGAAGGCCGTGGCGTACAGCGCCTTGACGTCCTGCGGCACGCGGTCGATCGGCTCCAGCGAGCCGTCGAAGTGCTTGAGGTCCATGATCATCACGTCGTCCCACAGGCCCAGGCGCTTGAGGTCGCGCACCAGGTAGTGGTTGATGACGGTGAACTCGCCCGACAGGTTGGACTTGACCGACAGGTTGCCGAAGCACGGCTCGATCGACGCGTCCACGCCGATGATGTTGGAGATGGTCGCGGTCGGCGCGATGGCCACGCAGTTGGAGTTGCGCATGCCGTCGGCCTTGATCTTCGCGCGCAGCGCTTCCCAGTCCAGCGTGCTGGAGCGGTCGACCTCGACGTAGCCGCCGCGCGCCTGTTCCAGCAGGCCCAGGGAGTCCATCGGCAGCACGCCCTTGTCCCACAGCGAGCCCTTGAAGCTGCTGTACCTGCCGCGCTCGGCCGCCAGCTCGGTCGAGGCCCAGTAGGCGTGGTAGCAGACGGCTTCCATCGCCTGGTCGGCGAACTGCACCGCGGCCTCGCTGGCGTAGGGGATGCGCAGCTCGTACAGCGCGTCCTGGAAGCCCATCACTCCCAGGCCCACGGGGCGGTGGCGCAGGTTGGAGTCGCGCGCCTTCTTCACGGCGTAGTAGTTGATGTCGATGACGTTGTCGAGCATGCGCATCGCCGTCGAGATCGTCTTCTTCAGCTTGGCGTGGTCGACCGCGCCGTCCTTCAGGTGCTGCAGCAGGTTGACCGAGCCCAGGTTGCAGACGGCGGTCTCGGTGTCGCTGGTGTTCAGCGTGATCTCGGTGCACAGGTTGGAGCTGTGGACCACGCCCACGTGCTGCTGCGGCGAGCGCACGTTGCAGGCGTCCTTGAAGGTGATCCAGGGATGGCCGGTCTCGAACAGCATCGACAGCATCTTGCGCCACAGGTCCACGGCCGCAATCGTCTTGCTGGGCCGGATCTCGCCGCGCGCGGCCTTTTCCTCGTAGGCCACGTAGGCGCGCTCGAAGTCGGCGCCGAACAGGTCGTGCAGGTCCGGCACGGAGGAGGGCGAGAACAGCGTCCAGCTGCCCTTCTCCATCACGCGGCGCATGAACAGGTCCGGGATCCAGTTGGCCGTGTTCATGTCGTGCGTGCGGCGGCGGTCGTCGCCGGTGTTCTTGCGCAGCTCCAGGAACTCCTCGATGTCCAGGTGCCAGGTCTCGAGATACGTGCAGACCGCGCCCTTGCGCTTGCCGCCCTGGTTCACCGCCACGGCCGTGTCATTGACCACCTTGAGGAAAGGCACGACGCCCTGCGATTCGCCGTTGGTGCCCTTGATGTGGCTGCCCAGGGCGCGCACGCGGGTCCAGTCGTTGCCCAGGCCGCCGGCGAACTTCGAGAGGAGCGCGTTCTCCTTGATCGACTCGTAGATGCCGTCCAGGTCGTCCGGCACCGTGGTCAGGTAGCAGGAGGACAGCTGCGAGCGCAGCGTGCCGCTGTTGAAGAGGGTCGGCGTGCTCGACATGAAGTCGAAGCTCGACAGCACCTCGTAGAACTCGATGGCACGCGCTTCGCGGTCGATCTCGTTCAGCGCCAGGCCCATCGCCACGCGCATGAAGAAGGCCTGCGGCAACTCGATGCGCTGCTTGCGCACGTGCAGGAAGTAGCGGTCGTACAGGGTCTGCAGGCCCAGGTAGTCGAACTTCAGGTCGCGCTCGGCCTTCAGCGCCGCGCCCAGGCGGGCCAGGTCGTACTGCAGCAGCTTGTCGTCCAGCAGTTCGGCCTCCACGCCTTTCTTGACGAACTGCGGGAAGTAGTCGGCATAGCGCGTGGCCATGTCGGCCTGCGGCACCTCCTCGCCCAGCACCTCCTTCAGGATGGTGTGCAGCAGCAGCCGGGCCGTGGCGTAGGTGTAGTCGGGGTCCTTCTCGATCAGCGTGCGCGCGGCCAGGATGGCGGCCTTGTGCACCTCCTCGATCGGCACGCCGTCGTACAGGTTGCGCATGGTCTCGGCGACGATGGGCTCGGGCCGCACGTCGGCCCCGAGGCCGGCGCAGGCGTCGGCGATCAGCTGCTGCAGCAGCGCGACGTCCAGCGCCACGCGCTCGCCGCCGTCCAGCACGTGGAGCAGGGGCGCGGCGGCCGGCTTGTCCTGCTCACCCTGGCGCAGGCGTTCCTGCGCGCGGCGCTCGCGGTACAGCACGTAGGCGCGCGCGACCTCGTGGTGGCCGCCGCGCATCAGGCCCAGCTCGACCTGGTCCTGCACGTCCTCGATGTGGAAGGTGCCGCCGCCCGGGCGCGAGCGCATCAGCGCGCGCACCACGGCCTGCGTCAGCGTGTCCACCATCTCGCGCACGCTGGCCGAGGCCGCGCCCTGTGTGCCGTGCACGGCCAGGAAGGCCTTCATCATGGCCACGGCGATCTTGTTGGGCTCGAACGGCACGACGGCGCCGTTGCGTCGGATGATCTGGTAGTGGGCCAGCAGGTCCTGGGCGGCGTTGTCGGCCGCGCGGCGCGCGGGTGCGCCGGCCGGCGATACGGACGAGGAAGAGGAGACGTGAGCTGCTGTGTGCATGGCTTCCTTGGGCTGGGAACGATGGAGGGGGCGGACCGCCTGGCGGCACCGCGAGGGGCGCGCCGGACCGCCCTGGGTGATCTGGCGGGACCCCATATCTGGGGCTTGGAAGGGATTCTAGCCACTACCGGTAGTGTGCGAGCAAGCTTCCATGCTGCATTGCGGCACACCGCCCGCGAGGCCAGCAGGCATCGGGATCCCGGGGTGGAAAGCCAGCCGGCATGCGGCCTGGCGGCCGGTTTCGCGGCGCAGCCGGCGCCGTTGCTGGGCCGGCGCGGCCGGCGTCTCGTCAGCCGCGGCGTATCCCTGCCGCTGCCGGGGGGAACCAGGCCGGCGGCCAGCCGGTGGCGCGCTGCAGCGCGGCCCAGTCGAAGCCGGGGCCGGGGTCCTGCTTGCGGCCCGGCGCCACGTGCTCGTGGCCGGCCACGTGGGCGATCGCATAGCGCTGCGCCAGCGCCGCGCACAGGCTGGCCAGCGTGTCGTACTGGGCCGGCTCGAACGTGTCTCCCTCCAGGCCTTCGAGCTCGATGCCGATGGAGTCGTCGTTGCACTCGTCGCGCCCGCGCCAGCGCGAGCGGCCGGCGTGCCAGGCGCGCGCGTCGCAGTCCACGAACTGCCACAGCTCGCCGCCGCGGCGGATCAGGAAATGCGCCGACACCTGCAGTCCGCGGATCTGCTGGAAGTAGGGATGCGCCTCCCAGTCCAGCCGGTTGTCGAACAGCGCCAGTACCTCGTCGCCGCCGTATCGGCCGGGCGGCAGGCTGATCGAGTGCAGCACGAGCAGGTCGATCTGCGCACCCGCGGGCCGCGGGCCGCAGTTCGGCGAGGGCTGGCGGCGCGCGAAGCGGTACCAGCCGCCGTCCTGCCACAGGGTCCGCGGCGCCCGCGGGTCAGCCGGCGTCGTCATGCGGGTCCTGGTCCGGCGTGGCGATGTTCAGCCGCGCGATGCGGTAGCGGATCTGGCGCAGCGACAGGCCCAGCCGCGCCGCGGCGGCGGTGCGGTTGAAGCCGGTCTCGTGCAGCACGCGCACGAGGATGGCGCGCTCCTGCCGGTCCAGGTAGGCCTGCAGGTCGCTGGGCGTCTCGTGGTGGTCCGGCGCGCTCGGGGCCGCCGGTTCGATGCCCATGGAGGCGCTGTCGGAGAAGTCGGCGCTGAGCTCCTCGCCCTCGCTCATCGCGACCGCGCGGTGCAGCAGGTTCTCCAGCTCGCGCACGTTGCCGGCCAGCGGGTGCTGCTGCAGCTCGGCCAGCAGCGCGGCCGAGGGTGGCGGCACCGGCGTGCCGGACTCGTGCGCGATGCGGGCCAGCAGCGCCGCGCACAGCGCCGGCAGGTCCTCGCGGCGCTCGCGCAGCGGCGGCACCACGATCTCGATCACGTTGAGCCGGTAGTACAGGTCCTGCCGGAAGCGGCCGGCGCGCACCTCGGCCGCCAGGTCCTTGTGCGTGGCGCTGACGATGCGCACGTCCACCACGTCCTCCTGCGTGGAGCCGAGCGGGCGCACGCTGCGCTCCTGGATCGCGCGCAGCAGCTTGGACTGCATGGCCAGCGGCAGGTCGCCGATCTCGTCCAGGAACAGCGTGCCGCCGCGCGCGGCCTGGAAGTAGCCCAGCCGGTCGTGCAGCGCGCCGGTGTAGGAGCCCCGCTTGGCGCCGAAGAACTCGGCCTCCAGCAGGTTTTCGGGGATGGCGCCGCAGTTCACCGCGACCAGCGGCGCGGCGGCGCGGTGGCTGGCCGCGTGCAGGGCCTGCGCCACCAGTTCCTTGCCGGTGCCCGACTCGCCGCGCACCAGCACCGGCGCCATGCTGCGCGCGACCTTCAGGATGCGCTGCTTGACCTGGCGCATGGGCTCGGAGTCGCCGACCAGCCGCTCCAGCGCCGGCTGCGCGGCGGCGCCTTCGGGCGCGCCGGCGCGCGCGGGCGGGCGCTGGGCCGCCGGCTCGTGCTCCTGCACGGCCGAGGCCACCACGGCGCGCAGCTGCTTCAGGTCCACGGGCTTGGTGAGGTAGTCGAAGGCGCCGGCCTTGAGCGCCTCCACCGCGTTCCCGGCCGAGCCGTAGGCGGTGATGATCACGCAGCGCTCGGGCCGCTGCTGGCCGCGCAGGCGCTGCAGCAGCGACAGGCCCAGCCCGTCGGGCAGGCGCATGTCGGTGATCACGGCGGCGAAGCGCCGGTCCTGCAGCGCGGCCTCGGCCTCGGCCAGCGTGCCGGCGGTCTCGACGCGGTAGCCCTCGCGCAGCAGCGTCAGCTCGTACAGCGTGCGCAGGTCGGGCTCGTCGTCGACCACCAGGATCGCCGCGGGCGAAGCGTTCGGGGGAGGCGGCATGGGTTCAGGGCGCGGATGCAGGTCGGGCGTCGGGGCGGGGTTCGGGCTTGGGCGGCCGGAACAGCACGAAGAACTCGTTGCCGGCCACGGTGGCGCCGTCCAGGCTGCGCGTGGCGCGCTGGTAGCCCAGCGTGGCGCGGTGGCGCTCGCACAGCTCGCGGCAAATGTACAGCCCCAGGCCGCTGGAGCGGCTCTCGGACGAGAAGAACGGCTCGAACAGGTGCCGCTCCACCGACTCGTCCAGCGGCGCGCCGTCGCTCCAGACCTGCAGGCTGGACTGGCGCTCGGGCGACAGCCGCGTGGACACCTGGATCGCCGCCGCGCGGCCGCTGGCGTGGCGCAGCGCGTTGTCCAGCAGGTTGACCAGCACGCGGCGCAGGTGCTCGGTGTCGAAGTCCACCGGCCGGGCGGCGGTGGCCAGGTCCAGTTGCAGGCGGCGCTGCTGCGGCGCCTGGCGCAGCCAGTCCTCGCAGGCCGCCCGCACGGTGGCGTCCAGCACCAGGCTGGCCGGCGCGGTGCGGCCCGGCTCGGGCACGCGCGCCACGTCCAGCACCTCGTCCACGATGCGCGCCAGGCGCTGCGCGTTCTGGCGGATCATCCGCGTGAGCTGGCGCGGGCCGTCCTCGGCCAGGTCTTCGTCGAGCAGGTCGTTGGCCTGGGCGATGGCCGACAGCGGGTTGCGGATCTCGTGCGCGACCGCGGCCGACATGCGGCCCATGGCCGCCATCTTCTCGATGCGCAGCCGCGCCTCGACCTCGCGCAGGTCGTGCAGGAACATCACGCACAGCCGCTCCTGGGCCTCGCCGGGCGCCTCGGTCAGCCGCGTGCGCACGCGCAGGTGCCGCGCGCCGCGGGTCGCGCTGCGCAGCATCACGTCGGCCTTCTGCGGCGCGTGCTGGGCGAAGGTCTTGCGGGCCAGCGCCAGCAGCGGCGCCCAGCCGGCCTGGGGCGCCAGCGCCGGCAGCGCGTCGCCGCCGGACAGGCCCAGCAGCTGGCGCGCCGCCGGGTTGGCGGTGCGCATGCCGCTGTCGGTGCCGACCACCAGCACGCCGTCCGCCAGCGTCTCCATGACGAGCTGGTTGACCTGCGTCTGCAGCTGCGCGGCCCGCTGGCCGGCCAGGGCCAGCCGCTCCTCGCGCACCAGCCGCGCCGCCAGCTGGTTGGCCAGGAAGGCGACCAGCAGGTAGCCCAGGCCGGCCAGGCCGGTCTGCAGGTAGCGGCCGGTGGCGTCGCCGCCGCCGCGCGCCGCGTTCCACCCGGTCTCGGCCAGCAGCAGCACCGTGATCGCCAGCGCCATGCCGACGGCCATGCCGCGGGTGCCGAGCACGGCCGTCAGCAGCAGCGGCACGCCCAGCAGCGGCGCGTAGCTCAGCGTGCCGGACTGGAACACCTGCAGCAGCGCGATGACCAGCACGTCCAGGCCGGCCGTGGCCAGCCAGGTCGGGTCCAGCGCATGGCGCGGCAGCTGCGGCCGGGCCATCAGCCGCACCGACAGCGTGCTGGCGAAGTACAGCGCGGCCAGCACCAGCAGCCAGGCCGGCACCGCGTCGGTCAGCACGTACAGCACGCTTTGCAGCAGCAGCAGCGACAGCGCGATCGTCGCGCGCGCCGTCATGAAGCCGTACCAGGCGCGCGTCAGCGCCGCCGGGTCGCCGGCCGCGACCGGCCCGGGCGGGGGGGGCGCGTCGGCGCGGGCCGGCCGGGCGGGATGCGCGCTCACGCCTTCTCAGAAGCCGTGGATGGATCGACCGCGCCCACGACGGGGTGCGCCGGGCCACAAGCGCAGGCGCAGGCCGCCGCCCTGGCCGGTGCCAGGGCGAGGACTGCAACGCCCGCATGGGAGGCGTGCCCCGGCCCGAAGGGCGAGGCCCCGGGCACGGCGATGGCGATGCGGGGGGACGCGCATCGGGCGGACGCCCGTGGGCGCGAGGGATGCGTGCACAGCGCCTCAGCCCTCGATCTGGCGCCGGTGTTCCTTGCTGCAGTACACGCCGCGGGCGCTGCGCTCGGCGTCGGCCAGCGGCAGGTGCAGGCCGCAGGCCGCGCAGCGCACCATCTCGGCCGGCTGTCCGGCGCGCGGCTGGCCGGGCGGCGCGGCCGGCGGCGGTGGCGGATGCCGCGAGCGCCACAGCCAGATGCCGAAGGCGATGACGGCGAGGACGATCAGCAGCTTCATGCCGTGCCCCGCCCCAGCAGCACCTCGACCACGAAGCGCGAGCCCGCATAGGCCAGCAGCAGCAGCACCGCGCCGGCGTACAGCACGCGCACGGCCGTGCGGCCGCGCCAGCCGAAGCGCGCGCGGCCCAGCAGCAGCACCGCGAAGGTCGCCCAGGACAGCACCGAGAACACCGTCTTGTGGTCCCAGCGCCAGCCGGCCGCGGCGCTGCCGTACAGCGACTCGCCGAACAGGAAGCCGGCCGCCAGCGTGGCCGTCAGCAGCACGAAGCCGGCCTGCACGAAGCGGAAGGTCAGCCGCTCCAGCGTCAGCAGCGGCACGCCGGGGAAGGCGGTGCCGGCGCCGCGCATCGCGCGCTCGCTGCGCCGCATCAGCCAGGCGTGCAGCACGGCCGCGGCGAACAGGCCGTAGGAGGCGATGCCCAGCGCCCAGTGCAGCGGCAGCCAGGGCGAGGCGTTCTCGTGCAGCGGCGTGCCGGGGAACAGCAGCGCCAGCAGCACGGCCAGCGCGCCGAAGCCGGCCAGCGTCCAGCGCGCGCGCAGCTGCGGGAACACGTGGCTCTCGACGGCATACACGGTCAGCACCAGCCAGGCCGTGACCGACAGCGCCGGCGCGAAGCCGAAGCGCGGCGTGGCCGTGATCCACAGCCCCCAGCAGAGCACCAGCGCATGCAGTACCCAGGCCGGCAGCAGCGCGTGGCGGTTGCCCCGGGCATTGAGGCGCGAGGCCAGCGCCGCGGGCACCGCGTAGGCCAGCACGGCGGCGGCCGACAGCAGCACGATGGCCGGGGACGCGCTCGCTAGAATCATCCCGGCAGTTTAGCGGCTCGCCCCTGCGGCCCGGCCGCTGTTTCCCGTCTCCCGCAACAGGCTCCCGCCGCGGAGCGAAGGACCACCATGGCGTCCGCCCTCACCGAAAAACTCTCGCGCCTGGTCAAGCAGATCCGCGGCCAGGCCCGCATCACCGAAGACAACGTCACCGCCATGCTGCGCGAGGTGCGCATGGCGCTGCTGGAGGCCGACGTGGCCCTGCCCGTGGTGCGCGACTTCATCGCCCGCGTGAAGGACAAGGCGCTGGGCCAGGAGGTGCTGGGCTCGCTGTCGCCCGGGCAGGCGCTGGTCGGCATCGTCAACCGCGAGCTGGCCGCCACCATGGGCCAGGGCCAGACCGAGCTGAACCTGGCCGCGCAGCCGCCGGCCGTGATCCTGATGGCCGGCCTGCAGGGCACCGGCAAGACCACGACCACGGCCAAGCTGGCCAAGCTGCTGACCGACAAGCGCAAGAAGAAGGTGCTGACGGTCTCGGCCGACGTCTACCGCCCGGCCGCCATCGAGCAGCTCAAGACCGTCACCCGGCAGGCCGGCGCGGAATGGTTCCCCAGCGCCGGCGACCAGCGGCCGGTGGACATCGCGCGCGCCGCGCTGGACCACGCCCGGCGCCACTACTTCGACGTGCTGATCGTCGACACCGCCGGCCGCTTGGCGGTGGACGAGGCGCTGATGCGCGAGATCCGCGAGCTGCACCAGGTCCTGAACCCGGTGGAGACGCTGTTCGTCGTCGACGCCATGCAGGGCCAGGACGCGATGAACGTGGCCAAGGCCTTCGGCGCGGCGCTGCCGCTCACCGGCATCGTGCTGACCAAGACCGACGGCGACTCGCGCGGCGGCGCCGCGCTGTCGGCGCGCCACGTCACCGGCGCGCCGATCAAGTTCGCCGGCACCAGCGAGAAGATCGACGGCCTGGAGGCCTTCGACGCCGAGCGCCACGCCGGCCGCGTGCTGGGCATGGGCGACATCGTGGCGCTGGTCGAGCAGGTCACGGCCAACGTGGACGTGGCCGCGGCGCAGAAGCTGGCGGCCAAGGTCAAGAGCGGCGAGGGCTTCGACCTGAACGACTTCCTGGCGCAGATCCAGCAGATGAACCAGATGGGCGGCCTGTCCACGCTGATGGACAAGCTGCCCACGCAGCTGTCGGCCAAGGCCGGCCAGATGGACATGGACCGCGCCGAGCGCGAGATCCGCCGCAAGCAGGGCATCATCCACAGCATGACGGCGCTGGAGCGCCGCAAGCCCGAGCTGATCAAGGCCACGCGCAAGCGCCGTATCGCCGCCGGCGCCGGCGTGCAGGTGCAGGAGGTCAACCGCCTGCTCAACGAGTTCGGCCAGATGCAGGAGATGATGAAGAAGATGAAGGGCGGCGGCCTCATGAAGATGATGAAGCGCATGGGTGGCATGAAGGGGCTGATGGGCGGCGGGGGCGGCATGCCCAAGCTGCCGTTCTAGCCTTGCCCGCAGCTCAAACGCGGAACGCGATCCAGCCGGTCCAGAACAGGCTCGCGAAGAAGCGTTCGGCGCGCACGAAGCCGGTCTCCGCCATCAGTCGCAGCAGGGCCTGCTCCGAGGCCGGTGGATCGGCAGCGTGCAGGATCTTTGCGAACTTGGCCTGCGCTTCCTCGGGCCCGGCGCCCGCCATGCGCCAGCGCTCGGCCCAGGCCTTGAGCCGCAGCGGGCGGCTCGCATAGGCTTGGCTGTTGCCGGCCAGCACCAGCGGCGCGCCGGACGGCAGCCGCTCCGCGATCGAGCGCAGCACGGCCTGCTTGGCATCGTCGCCGTTCTGGTGGTGCAGCACGCCGATCAGCGTGGCGGCATCGAAGCGCCGGGCGGCCGGCAGCTCCTGCACGGTGCCGAGCACGGCTTCGGTCTGCCGCGCCAGGCCCAGCGCCCGCAGCCGGGCCATGGCCTGGCCCAGCATCTGCGGCGAGGGGTCGACGGCCGTGAAGCGCCATTGGGGCTGCAGGCGCGCCATGCACTGGATCTCCTGCGCCGTGCCGCCGGCGCCGACCACCAGCATCGTGCGCGGGGCGGCTTCGTGCGGGGCCGGTCCCTGCGCCGCCTGCCAGCAGGCAGGCCGCCAGCTCGTGGCAGGCCTCGTAGCCGGCCAGCGCGATGCGGCTCTGTCGTGCGTATTCGGCGGCGCGTTCGGCGTCGAACTTGGCGGCGGGATCGTGCATGGCTTCGCCTTCGGGCCGCCAGCATAGGCGCGCGCGCCGCGCCGCGGCATCTCGGATGCAGAGTCCCGGGGCCGCGCTGCGCGCAGATGGTCCTGCTGCGCGGCGGCTTCCTGCTCCCGCTGCGCCAGCCGGCGCGCCCCGGCGGCCCGCGAAGTTCTGCGTGCACTGCGGCAGGGCGCGCTGCGCGGGCACCACGATGCCGCCTTGCAGCCGGTTCAGCACCGGCAGCGCGAACAACGGCTTCCAGACCAGCTCGCTTCAGGATCTGGCGACGCTGGCGGCCACGTGCAGCCGCTCCGGTGCCTTGTGCACCGGGCGCGCTGCGCGCCACCTCGATGCGGTACCTGTGAGGGCGCAGGCAGGATCAGCGCGGCGGCACGCCGGCCGACCATTCCGGCCACTGGCTCACGATGTGGTCGACCACGCGCTCGCCGACGCGCGCGATGTTGTCCACCGTCTCGGCGAAGCCGCCGGCGGTCTCGCCGGGCGCCGGGTCCAGGTGCTGCAGCGTGGTCTCGCGCGGGTTGCCCTGGTCGAAGTTGACGGCGCCGCGCAGGCTCATCACGCGCTCGGTGCCATGCGTGCGCTGGATCACCAGCGTGATCGCGGCGGCTTCCATCTCGGTGATGACGTAGTCGTCCGCGCCGTAGAGCTTGGCGATGTACTGCGCCTCCTTGGACAGGCCGGGGCCGTGGAAGAAGGTGTCGCCCGTCACGTGCGTGCCCTCGCCCACGGACGGCGCGCGGCGCGCCCGCGGATCGGGGTAGCGCAGCCGGTAGGCCCGGGCGCTGTCCGAGTCCTTCAGCGGCGTGCCGGCCGACAGCTGCATGGCCCAGCCGAGCAGCGCGGGGTTGAGCCGGAAGCGCCGGTATTCCTCGTAGCCCTTGCGCGGCATGAAGGTCGGCGCGCCCGGCGTGTTTTCCTCCGGCGCCCAGCGGTGGCCCAGGTCGTAGTCGACCAGCCAGCTGCCCCAGAACACGTCGCCGATGGTGCCGCGGGACGGCGGCGTGCCGGCCACGCCGGTGATCAGGTAGTAGGCCTGGGAGAAGTCGAAGGCCGGGTTCAGCAGGATGGCCTGCATCGACGCCGAGGAATTGACCTTGCCCATGCCCAGCACCGCGCCGCACACGCCGTCGCTGTTGCAGTACACGGGCGCGATGGCGCCGGCCACGCGGATGGGCGTGGCGTTCTGCCAGTAGCGCTCGTACCAGTGCTGGAACTCGCCGGCGCGGTCGCCCGTGTTCCGGCCGATCTCGAACATGGCGGCGACGAAGACCTTGACGCGGATCGGCGCGGCCGCTGCCGCGGGCGCCGGCGCGGCGGCGACGGAGGCCGCTGGCCCCGGCCCCGTGGCGCAGCCGGCCAGCAGGGCCGCGGCGGCCAGCCAGGCCGCGGGTTGGAGGAACGGGCGGAAAGATGTCATGGGAAAGTGCCTTGCTTGGAGAGTGGAGCCGGGCCGCGCGGCCGCGCCATTGGACCGCCGCCCGGCCCTGCATCCTAGGCAGGCCGGGCGCGGCTTCCAAGCATCGATTTTCGTGCGGGGTGTGCGCGCAATGCGTATGGGGCTGCTGCGGCGGAAAACGAAAACGCCCCGCGGGGGGCGGGGCGTTCCGTGGGGCGTGGCGGCTCAGGCGGCCAGTGCCAGCGGCGTCTGCCGCAGCGGCAGCCTGGCGTGCATCCAGGCGCGGCGCAGCACGGCCGGCGACCAGCTTTCCTCGGGGATCAGCAGCCAGCGCTGGCGGCGCATGGCGGCGCCCAGGTCGCTGCGGCTGGTCAGCACGCTGACGGGGATGGCCAGCAGCAGCGGCAGGCCCACCGGCAGCAGCCACACCAGCGCGCTCGGGTCGATCAGCGCGATGCCGGCGGCCAGCAGCGCGATCACGCCGCTCATCGGTGCCAGGCTGCGCGCGGCATCGCGCCAGCGCAGGGCCGCGGCTTCCCGCGGGGGCGACTTCCACTCCAGCTTCAGGCCGGTCAGCGCGACCAGCACGAACAACGAGTGGGCCAGCATGCGCACCGGCGACTGCAGCATGGCCATGAAGGCTTCCAGCGCGGCGCTCTTGACCAGGCCGAAGGTGCCGCCGTAGCGGCGCTGCTCGCCCTGGATCAGCACGGCGGCGATGCCCAGCACGCGCGGCAGGAACAGCACGGCCAGCGTCCAGACCCACAGGCCGACCAGCTCGCCCGGCACGGCCGACAGGGCCTGGCCCACGCCGGCCAGGCCGGTGGCCTGGGCATGGCCGTTCAGCCACAGCGCGGTGCCCAGCGTCATGAAGGCCAGCCACAGCGGGGCCGACAGGTAGGACATGGCGCCGGTCGCGAACATCGCGCGGTGCACGCCGGCGATGCCGGGCTCGGCCATCAGGCGCGCGTTCTGCAGGTTGCCCTGGCACCAGCGGCGGTCGCGCTGCAGCTCGGACAGCAGGTCCGGCGGCTGTTGCTCGTAGCTGCCGACCAGGTCGGACACCAGCCACACGTGGAAGCCGGCGCGGCGCATCAGCGCGGCCTCGACGAAGTCGTGCGACAGGATGCCGCCGGACAGGCCGCCCGTGCCCTTGATCGGGGCCAGCGCGCAGTGCTCCATGAAGGGCTGGACGCGGATGATGGCGTTGTGGCCCCAGTAGTGGGACTCGCCCAGCTGCCAGTACTGCATGCCCAGCGTGAACAGGCGGCCGGTCATGCGCGAGGCGAACTGCTGCGCGCGGGCGTGCAGCGTCTGGTGGCCGATCGACTGCGTGGCGGTCTGGATGATGCCGGCGCGCGGATGGGCTTGCATCAGCTTGACCATGGAGGTCAGGCAGTCGCCGCTCATGACGCTGTCGGCGTCCAGCACGACCATGTACTTGTAGTCCTTGCCCCAGCGGCGGCAGAAGTCGGCCACGTTGCCGGCCTTGCGGTGCGTGCGCCGCGTGCGCAGGCGGTAGTAGACCTCGATGCCCGGGGCGCCCTGGCCCTCGGCGGCCAGCACGGCGCGCAGGTCTTCCCAGGCGGCGCGCTCGGCGCGCTGCTTCTCCGGGTCGTTGCTGTCGGACAGCACGAACACGTCGAAGGCGCGGCCGTGGCCGGTGGCCAGCACCGACTCGCAGGTGGCGCGCAGGCCGGCGAACACGGTGGCGACGTCCTCGTTGCAGATCGGCATGATGATGGCCGTGCGCGCATCGGCGCCGGTCGGCATCGCGTGGTCGCGCACCTGCCGGGCCGACAGCGCATGCCGGTCGCCGCGCAGCACGACGAAGAAGCCCATCAGCGCGGTGCCGAAGCCCGACACGATCCAGGCCGACAGCAGCGCGAACAGCGACAACTGGCCGATCTCCAGGAACAGGTTGTCGTAGTCCGGCTGCATGCCGGCGAACAGCGTGGTGGCCAGCGCGGTGGTGGCCAGCACGATCAGCAGCAGCGCCAGGCGGCGGCGGCTGGCGGCCCGTTGCCAGGGCTCCTGCGGCGCCTGGGCGACGCGGGCGGCGGCCGGCCGCACGCCGGGCAGCGACATCAGCAGGGCCGTGCCCACGCTGTTCCAGAAGCCGCGCCACGGGCGCGGCGTCATCGAGCCGCGGTTCACCGGCGGCGCGGTGACCGAGTTCGGGTGGCGCTCCGCACGCAGCGCGCTGCGCTGCTGGTCCCAGGCGCGACCGACGATCTGCCGGCCGACGCGGGCGAAGTGTTGTGGGTCCATGGTGCTCTCGGGTTGCGTGGAGGGGTGGGAGACGATGCTCATGCCCTTCTAGTGCAAACCCCATGCCAGCCGAAAAATCCATGCTGAATCAAAGACTTGCATGGATTTTTCGAGGATCCTGCCGGCCGGTCCCGGAAAACGGCCCCGGAACCCCCTGGTTTTGTCGCCAAACGGCGACAAGTCAACCGGTGTTTGCTGGATTCTTCTGGAGCGACAAGGACTTAGCCTTGTCGTGGTTCGGCGACGCCATCGCCAGGAGCCGCCGATTCCCCCTTGAACAGGCCCGGCGTCAGCTCGTGCTTCTGCATCAGCCGGTAGAACTCCGTGCGGTTGCGGTCGGCCAGGCGGGCGGCGTCGGCGGCGTTGCCGTCGGTCAGCTTCAGCAGGTTGATCAGGTACTCGCGCTCGAACTTGCGCTTGGCCTCGGCGTAGGGCAGCACCTCGATCGCCGGCTGGCGCAGCGCGCGCTGCACCAGCGCCAGCGGCACCAGCGGCGTGGTGGACAGCGCGCATACCTGCTCGACCACGTTGTGCAGCTGGCGCACGTTGCCGGGCCAGGCGGCGGCGGTCAGCGCCTTCAGCGCCTCGGGCGCGAAGCCGGACAGGCGCTTGTGGTACTTGCTCGCCAGCCGCTGCAGGAAATGCTGGGCCAGCAGCGGGATGTCCTCGCGCCGCTCGGCCAGCGGCGGCAGCGTCAGCGTGACGACGTTCAGGCGGTAGTACAGGTCCTCGCGGAACTGGCCGGCCGCCATCGCGCTCTCCAGGTCGCGGTGCGTGGCCGACAGGATGCGCACGTCCACCGGGATCGACTGGCTGGAGCCGAGCGGGCGCACCGCGCGCTCCTGCAGCACGCGCAGCAGCTTGACCTGCAGCGCCAGCGGCATGTCGCCGATTTCGTCGAGCAGCAGCGTGCCGCCGTCGGCGGTCTGGAACAGGCCCTTGTGGTTGGTCACGGCGTCGGTGAAGGCGCCGCGCACGTGGCCGAACAGCTCCGATTCGAGCAGCGCCTCGGGGATGGCGCCGCAGTTCACCGCGACGAAGGGCTTCTTCGCGCGCGCGCTGGCGTTGTGGATCGCGCGCGCCAGCAGTTCCTTGCCGGTGCCGCTGTCGCCCAGCATCAGCACGCTGGCGTCGGACTGAGCGACCATCTTGGCCTCGGCCAGCACCTCGGCCATGCGGCCCGAGCGGCTGACGATCTCGTCGCGCCAGCGCTCGTCGCCGCCGGCCTGCGGCACCGGCGCGGCCGGCGCCGACAGCGACAGCGCCTGCGCGATCTTGTCCAGCAGGGCCTTGCCGTCGAAGGGCTTGGTCAGGTAGGTGAACACGCCGCGCGCCGTGGCTTCCACCGCGTCGGGGATGGTGCCGTGCGCCGTCAGCAGGATCACCGGCAGCGCCGGGTGCCGGGCGCGCACCAGGTCGAACAGCGCCAGCCCGTCGCGGCCGGGCAGCTGCACGTCGGACAGCACCAGCTGCGGCGGCTCGATGTCGAGCTGGTTCAGCGCCGCCTCGGCCGAGCCGACGGCCGTCACGCGGTAGCCGGCGGCCGTCAGCCGCATGGACAGCAGGCGCAGCATGTCCGCGTCGTCGTCGACGACCAGCAGGTGCGCGCGGGGGGCGGTGGCGGCCATGTCAGGGCTGCTGGGGGAGGCGGTGCTGCGCACCGTTGTTGGCCGGCGCCGGGCGCGAGGTCAGGCTGCGCTCGAGCGCGCGCATCGCCTCCAGCCGCTCGTTCAGCTGGTCGATGCGGCGCTGCTGGTCGCGCAGCTGCTGGGCCTGGCGGTCCAGCGCGTCCTCCACCCGGCGCTGCTCGGCGTAGCGCGCGGCCAGCATGCCGGCCAGCGGGTACAGGCCGCGGGCCTCCTCGCGCGGATTGCCCAGCACGCGCTGGGTCAGGCCCAGCGCGCGCGCCAGGTCGGCCGGCACGCGCGTCTGCGCCAGCGCGATCGCCAGCTGCAGTTCCTGGCCGGGCTGGCGTTGCGGCTCCGGCGTTTCCGACAGCCGCGTCAGCTCCTGCGCCAGCTCGGACGGCGCCATGCGGCGCACGCGGTCGGCGTAGACGAGCAGGGCGTGCGAGGTGGTGCTGCCTTCCGTGCGCACGCCGCCGGGCAGGCCGCCTTGCACCGGCAGGGCCACCACCGGCCCGGCCGGCGGCGGCGCGACCACGGCCGGCGGCGGGGGCGCGGCCGGGACGGCGGGCGGCGGCAGCGGTGCCGGCGGCGGCACGGCGCAGCCGGCCAGCACGGCGGCGGCCAGCGCAGACCAAAGGGGAGGGAACGCGCGGGCCGCGCGTGGTTCAGGACACATGGGGCAGTTCGATGCGGAAGTGGGCGCCGGGCGTGCCGGCCAGCAGCGTCATCTTGCCACCATGCGCTGCGATGTATTCGTGAACGATCGAAAGACCGATGCCAGTACCTTTCACGACGCCCTCGGGCTGGCGCTGGCCACGGTAGAAGGGTTCGAAGATGCGCTCGCGGTCGGCCGCGGCCACGCCGGGGCCCTGGTCGATCACGTCGATCTGCACGCGCTGGTCGAGCTGCTGCAACTGCAGCTCGATGCGCCCGCCCGGCGGCGAGAAGCGGATCGCGTTGGACAGCAGGTTGGCCAGCACCGTGCCGATCTTGGCCGCGTCCACCTGCGCCGTCACGCTCGGCCCCTCGACCTGCACCGTGAGCTGGTTGGCGCGCCATTGCAGGCGCTGGGCGTCGACCTGGGCCTCGATCAGCGCCAGCAGGTCCACCCGCTCGCGCCGGAGCTGGCGCGCCTCGAAGGCCGCCGCGTTGAAGCGCAGCAGCGCCTCGATCTGCTCCTGCAGCTGCATGGTGTTCTGGCGCAGGATGCCCGCGACCTCGCGCTGGTTGTCGTTCAGCTCGCCGGCCACGCCCTCTTCCAGCAGCGAGACGCCCTCGCGCAGCGCGGCCAGCGGCGTCTTCAGCTCGTGCGAGATGTGGCGCAGGAAGCGGGCCTTGTCGGCGTCCAGCTCCGACAGGCGCAGCCGCAGCCAGTCCAGCTGCTGGCCGATGCGGTGCACGTCGGAGGGGCCCTGGATCTCGATCGGCTGGTCCAGCCGGTTCTCGCCCAGGCCGACGATGGCACGCTCCACCCGCTTCAGCGGCCGCGCCAGCCACAGGCCGAGCGCGATGGCCAGCAGCAGCGCCAGCACCAGCATCGCGATCACCTGCTGCATGGTCTGCGCGCGGCGCGCGTCGATCTCGGCGTTCAGCGCCTGGCGGCGCTGCTCGATCGTGGCCTGCATCTGCTGCGCGATCGCCACGTTCAGCGCGTCCAGCTCGCGGAACTCGGCGGCGATGGCGCGCTCGCGGTCCAGCGCGGTGTCCTGCGGGCCGTCCATCAGCTGGTCGATGCGGCCCATCTGCCCGCGCCAGCGCTCGGCCAGCTCCTGCGGCAGGTCGGCCGGCTGCAGGCCGTCGACGGTCGCACGCGCCTCGCGCGCGGCTTCGGCGAAGCGCCGGCGCAGCGGCAGGTCGTTCAGGATCAGCGACTGGCGTGCGGCCCGCTCGGCCGTGGCGCTGCGCTCGCTGAGAAACTGCGCCGCACCGCCCAGCTGCAGCGTGCGCGCCGAGAAGCCCAGGCTGCGCTGGATCAGCAGGTCGAAGGTGAACACCGCGCGCAGCGCCACGCCGCCCAGCAGCATCGCGATCAGCAGGAAAGCCGCCAGCAGCAGCTGGCGGAACGACGGGCGCGGGCGCGGGCGCGTCAAGCGGTCAGCGCGGGTTCACGCGTGCAGACCTCGCCGCGCAGCGAGTACGACATGGCCTCGGTCACGCGCACCTGCACCATCTGGCCGATCAGCCGCGCCGGGCCGGGGAAGTTGACCACGCGGTTGCACTCGGTGCGGCCCATCAGCTCGGGCTGGCCCTCGCGCAGGCGGCTGGACGGTCCTTCGACCAGGATGGTCTGCACCGTGCCCACGCGGCGCGCGGCGATCGCGCGCACGTTGGCGTCGATCACGCCCTGCAGGTGCTGCAGACGGCGCAGCTTGACCGCGTGCGGCGTGTCGTCCGGCAGGTTGGCCGCCGGCGTGCCCGGCCGCGGGCTGAAGATGAACGAGAAGCTGTTGTCGAAGCCGATGTCGTCGATCAGCTTCATCATCTTGCCGAAGTCTTCCTCGGTCTCGCCCGGGAAGCCGACGATGAAGTCGCTGCTCATCGCCATGTCGGGCCGGATCGCGCGCAGCCTGCGCACGGTGGACTTGTATTCCATGGCCGTGTAGCCGCGCTTCATCGCCATCAGGATGCGGTCCGAGCCGTGCTGCACCGGCAGGTGCAGGTGGCTCACCAGCTTGGGCACGCGCGCGTAGGCCTCGATCAGCCGCGGCGTGAACTCGTTCGGGTGGCTGGTGGTGTAGCGGATGCGCGCGATGCCCGGGATCTCCGCCACGGTCTCGATCAGCGTCGCGAAGTCGGCGATCTCGTCGCCGCCCTTGCGCGGGTCGCCCATGCGGCCGCGGTAGGCGTTGACGTTCTGGCCCAGCAGCGTGACCTCCTTGACGCCCTGGTCGGCCAGGCCGGCGATCTCCACCAGCACGTCCTCGAACGGGCGCGACACCTCCTCGCCGCGCGTGTACGGCACCACGCAGTAGCTGCAGTACTTGGAGCAGCCCTCCATGATCGAGACGAAGGCCGTGGCGCCTTCCACGCGCGCCGGCGGCAGGTGGTCGAACTTCTCGATCTCGGGGAAGCTGATGTCCACCTGCGGGCGGTCCTGCTGGCGCCGCGCGGCCAGCATCTCGGGCAGGCGGTGCAGGGTCTGCGGGCCGAACACCACGTCGACGAAGGGGGCGCGCGCGATGATGGCCTCGCCCTCCTGGCTGGCCACGCAGCCGCCGACGCCGATCTGCACGCCCTTTTTCTTCAGGTGCCGGACGCGGCCGAGGTCGGAGAACACCTTCTCCTGCGCCTTCTCGCGCACCGAGCAGGTGTTGAACAGGATCAGGTCGGCTTCCTCCACGTCCTGCGTGGGCTCGTAGCCCTCGGCGGCGTGCAGCACGTCGGCCATCTTGTCCGAGTCGTACTCGTTCATCTGGCAGCCGAAGGTTTTGATGAAGACTTTCTTGGGCATGGGGCTTCTCACTGGCCGTACTTGGGCAGCAGGTGGAACGGCGTCTTGCCGTCGTCGCGCGGGCGGTCGTTCTGCTCGGAGGCGAACACGAAGTTGCGCGCGCGCCTGGCACCCGGGCGCTTCAGCGCGGCTTCCTGTTCGTTCAGCAGCCAGACCTCGTGGACCAGGCCCTGCGTCTCGCGCACGTAGTTCACCACCAGGCGCTGCCCGACGAGGCTGGCGGACATGACCAGTTCGTTGCGCGGCCCGCGGATGCGGGCGCCGGGCGACAGCCGGTCGGTCCGGCCGTCCAGCAGGATCTCGGGCGGCCGGGTGACTTCGAGCACGCCGCGCAGCGCCTCGTCCGGGAAGGCGCGCACCGGCTGCTGGGCCGGGGCGGCGGCGGCGAGCGTCAGCGAGCAGGCGAGGAGCGCGGATGCGCGAAGGCAGCGGTTCATGGTGTTCATCCAGAGGCTGGGCCGGGGATTTTAGGGCGCCGGCCCGTTCTAAGATCGCCGCCCACGACGAACGGAGAACGCCCGGTGACCCTTGCCGACCGCCTGCGCCGCTGGGCGCTGCAACTGCCGGCCTACCTGCTCAACGGCATCGGCGTCGCGCTGGGCGTGCTGCTGGTGCAGATGCTGGCGGGCGCGGCCGGCGGGGCGCAGGCGGCGCTGCTGGCCACCAGCGGCGCGATCTACGCCAGCCTGGCCGACACGCCCAATCCGCCGCGCCGCACCTGGCACCGCACGGTGCTGGCCGCGGCGGTCGGCCTGGTTTCCGGCCTGCTGGTCACGGCGCTGCGCGGCCACGTGGCCGTGCTCGGCGTGCTGGTCGGCGTGCTGGCCTTCGGCGGCAGCATGCTGCTGGCCTGGGGCGTGCGCGCGGGGCCGATCTCCTTCGTGCCGGTGCTGGCCGTCGTGTTCTCCATGGCCGGCCCGGCGCCGGGTGGCTGGCAGGTGCAGCTGCTGCATGCGGGCTGGATGGCGGCTGGCGCCGCGCTCTACATCGGCTGGGCCGTCGCCACGTCGCGCTGGCTGCAGCCGCGCTACCGCGCGCTGGCGCTGGCCGGCGTGCTGTCGGCCACGGCGGCGCTGTTCCGCTCGCGGGCGCGCATGCTGGCGGCCGGCCCGCGCGAGGCCGCCGGCGCGCTGCCGCTGCAGGACTGGATGCAGCGGCAGGCGGGGCTGGACGAGCGCCTGCAGCCGGCGCGCGACCTGCTGTTCAGCGCCGCCGGCGCGCCCGATGCGCCCCGCGGCATCGCCGTGCTGCTGCATGCGATCGGCCTGCGCGACACGCTGCTGGGCAGCGAGCTGGACCTCAACCTGCTGGGCACCGACGCCGCGGCCGAGCGGCTGCGGCTGGCGCTGTCGGCCCGGATCGACGCCGCCGCCGCCGCGCTGGAGCTGCTGGCGCTGGCCGTGCAGACGGGCCGGCCCTTCACGCTGCCGCCGGCCGACGCGGACGCCCTCGGCGCGGCGCTGACCGCGTTCGCCGGCGACCCGCGGCGCGCCGCGCTGTCCGCCGCGCTGCGCGAGCGGGCGCGGCACGTCGACGAGGACCTCGTGCGCATGGAGCTGGCCTGGCGCGGCGAGGCCGCCGCCGTGCCGCTCGACGTGGCCGAGCTGCAGTTCTTCGTCTCCCCCGAGGGCTGGCCGCTGGCGGCGCTGGCGCCGCACCGCCGGCTGGACTCGCCGATCCTGCGGCATGCGATCCGCAGCGGCTGCGCGCTGGCCGCGGCCTACTTCCTGGCGCTGGCGCTGCCCTGGACCTCGCATCCGCACTGGCTGGTGCTGAGCGTGGCCGTGGTGCTGCGCGGCAACCTGGACCAGACGCTGGCGCGCCGCGACGCGCGCGTGGCCGGCACTGTGCTCGGCTGCCTGCTGGTGCTGCTGTTCGCCTGGCTCGGACAACCCTGGCTGTCCGGCGCGGCGTTCCTGCTGGCCGTCGGCACGGCCCACGCGTTCGCCAACGTGCGCTACCTCGTCACGTCCACGGCCGCCACCATCATGGCGCTGCTGCAGGCCCACATGGCGCAGCCGATGGGCGGCTACGCCGTCGGCGAACGCCTGGCCGACACGCTGCTCGGCGCGCTGCTGGCCTGGGCCTTCTGCTACGTGCTGCCGGCCTGGGAGCGGCGCGGGCTGGAGCGGCTGCTGGCGCGCGTGCTGGCCGCCGCCCGCACGCTGGCCGCCGAGGCGCTGCGCCAGCCCGAGGCCGGGCGGTCCGACGTGGCGCTGCGGCTGGCGCGGCGCGAGTTCTACGAGGCCATCGGCTCCATCGCCGCCAGCGCGCAGCGCAGCCGCGCCGAGCCCGCGCGCGTGCAGGTGCCGCTGGCGGCGATGGCCACGCTGCTGACGCGCTGCCACCTGCTGCTGGCGCAGCTGTCGGCCGCGCGCACGCTGGTCGAGCGCCGTGGCGACCAGCTCGACGCCGCGGCGGCCCGCCAGGCGCTGGCGGCCGCGGCCGCCGAGGTCGATGCGCGGCTGGCGGGCGCGCCACGCGTTGCCGATCCGGCACTGCCGGACGTGCCGCCGGATGCCCTGCGCGCGCCGGCGCCCGGTGCGCCGATGCTGCCGTGGCTGGAGCGCCGGCTGCGGCTGGTCGTGTGCGGCGCCGAGGGCGTGGCCGAGGCGGCGGCGGCCGTGCGTGCGCACGCACCCCCGGGTCTCTGACATCCGCGCGGAACGGCGGGTTGTTCCCGCTGCCGGTGGGCAAGGCTGTGGACAAGCGCGTGGGCATCTCGCGCGAGCGAGGCCCCATGCGGCCTGCGGCGCGGTGCCCGCCAAACGGGCAGGCCGCCGCGCCGGTGCTGTTGCGTCACCGGAAACGGTCCATTGCCGCGCGGACCGTTTTTCTTTCGAGGGGCGGCGCCCACAATTCATTCCATCGATGAGACGCGCATAGCAAGGCAAGACGCCTCGTCGAGGACGACGACGGACATGGGGTCCGCCCTCGCCGCGATGCCGAGTTGCATCCGCCATTCGAGAAGGAATCCATCATGAATACCAAGCTGTTCGCCTCCGCCCTGATCGCTGCTGCCGGCTTTGCCGCCGCTCCCAGCTTCGCGGCCGACAACATCGCTGCCTTCGGCGGCGAGGTCGGCGTCCCGGTGGAGGTTTCCCCCAACGTCAGCGGCCTGAGCCGCGAGGCCGTGCGCAACGACTACCTGCAGGCCCGGCGCGACGGCACGCTGCCGCAGACCGCCGAAGGCGCCGAGGTCGACGCCCTGGCCAGCGCCAAGAGCACGCTGAGCCGCGACGCGGTGCGCGCCGAGGCCGTCTACGCGGTCCACAACGGCCTGATCGTCCGCGGCGAAGTCTGATCGCCAGTCGCTGCGTCAAGCAAGAAGGCCGCCCATCGGGCGGCCTTCTTCGTGGGGTGCGCCGGTACGGGCGCACCAAGAAAAAGGGGCTACGTGTTCACGTAGCCCCTTGATGTATCTGGTGGCGCTTCACGGACTCGAACCGCGGACCTGTGGATTATGATTCCATCGCTCTAACCGACTGAGCTAAAGCGCCGAGCCGCGCATTATAGCGCGGGAATTTCGCCGCACGCGCTACTGGTTCTTGAACGCGGCCTTGCGCTTGTGCACGAAGGCGTCCATGCCTTCCTTCTGGTCGGCCGTGGCGAACAGGGCGTGGAACAGGCGGCGTTCGAACATCACGCCGTCCGACAGGCCGCTCTCGAAGGCCCGGTTCACCGATTCCTTGGCCGCCATCACGGCGATCTGCGAGAACTCGCAGATCGACAGGGCCGCGGCCAGGGCTTCGTCCATCAGCTTGTCGGCGGGCACGACGCGGCTGACCAGGCCGGCGCGTTCGGCTTCGGCCGCGTCCATCATGCGGCCGGTCAGCGCCATGTCCATGGCCTTGGCCTTGCCGACCGCGCGCGGCAGGCGCTGCGTGCCGCCGGCGCCGGGGATCACGCCGAGCTTGATCTCCGGCTGGCCGAAGCGGGCGTTGTCGGCCGCGATGATGAAGTCGCACATCATCGCCAGCTCGCAGCCGCCGCCCAGCGCGAAGCCGCTGACGGCCGCGATCACCGGCTTGCGGATCGCGCGCACCTGCTCCCAGTTGCGCGTGACGTAGTCGCCCTTGTAGACGTCGGCGAAGCTGTAGGCCGCCATGGCGCCGATGTCGGCGCCGGCCGCGAAGGCCTTCTCGCTGCCGGTCAGCACGATGCAGCCGATGTGCTCGTCCTGGTCCAGCTTCCTGAGCGCGTCGCCCAGCTCGTTCATGAGCGCGTCGTTCAGCGCGTTCAGCTGCTTGGGGCGGTTCAGCGTGATGACGCCGACCTTGCCGGCCTCCACGCGCAGGATGATGTTCTCGTACTCCATGGTGATCTCCGTTGCTGTCGGACGCCGGCGACTATAGCGGCGGGGGGCGCACAGGCCGTGCCGGGCCGCGCCGCGTCGTCCCGGCGGCGCCGCCGGGCGAGAATGCGGCGCCCTGGGACGACCGCCGTGCTCGCGCGCCTGCAACGACTTCTCTGCCTGCTCCTGGCCCTGCCGTCGCTGGCCTGGGCCGTCGGCGTGTGGCCGCGCTCGCCGCTGCTGGCGCTGGCGGGCCTGGCGCTGCCGGTGCTGGGCTACGGCGCGCTGCTGGCCGCCGAATTCGCGCTGCTGGTCCGGCACGGCGACGATCCGGTGCCGCGGCCGGGCGCGGCGGCGCTGCTGCGCGCCTGGGCGCGCGAACTGGGGTGCGGCCTGCAGGTGTTCTTCTGGCGCCAGCCGTTCCGTGCCGCGGCCGAGCCCGACCACCTGCCGGCCGTGCGCCGGCGCGGCGTGGTGTTCGTGCACGGGCTGGTCTGCAACCGCGGCTTCTGGGCGCCCTGGCTGCGCCGGGCCCGCGCCCAGGGGCTGCCGTGCGTGGCCGTGAGCCTGGAGCCGGTGTTCGGCTCGATCGACGACTACGCGCCCATCGTCGAGGCGGCCGTGGCCCGGCTGGAAGCCGCCACCGGCCTGCCGCCGGTGCTGGTGTGCCACAGCATGGGCGGGCTGGCCGCCCGCGCCTGGCTGCGCCGGCCCGGCGCGGCGGCCCGGGTGGCCCGCGTGGTGACGATCGCGGCCCCCCATGCCGGCACCTGGATGGCCCGGCTGGGCCACGGCCGCAATGCGCGCCAGATGCGCCCGGGCAGCCGCTGGCTCGCGGAGCTGGCGCGCGACGAGGCGGGCGCGCCCCGGCCGCCGTTCACCTGCTGGTACACCGACTGCGACAACGTCGTGTTCCCGGTGTCCACCGCCACGCGCGCAGGCGCCGACAACCGCCTGCTGCGCGGCCAGGCGCACGTGGCGCTGGCGTTCCACGAAGAGGTGATGCGCGAGACGCTGGCCTGGGCCGGCGCCGCCGGCGATGCCGGGCGATGAAGAGGCGCCGACCGGGCGGGGTGCGGAGGCGTCCGCTTCAGTGGTCGCTGCGCGCCTGCTGGGCGTCGCGCACCAGCCCGCGGGCGGGGCCGGCGGCCTGCTGCAGGATCTCCAGGCAGTCGCGGGCGTGCTGCTCGCGGTCCAGCAGGCCGGCGAACATGAAGCTGACTTCGCTCAGGCGCTGGCGCGCGAGCAATAGGCCCTGGACGTCGGCCAGGGCCTGCATCCAGTCCTGGCGCAGCGCCCACAGGTCCTCGGCGTGGCGGGCCGACTGGATCCGCCCGGCCAGCGGCGCGTGCTGCGCGGCATCGGGCACGGCGTCCAGCTGCGCCAGCATGCGGCGGCGGATGTCGTCCAGCCGCCCTTCGCGCCGCGACCACAGCTGGCGCCACCAGCCCCGCGGGGCGGAACCGGCGTCCAGCGGGCTGTCGGTGAACATGCCGAAAGAACTTTGAGACAAGGGTTTCCTCCTGATCCTGGGCAAGGGGGCGCGGCGATGCGGTCGGAGTATGGGCAGGGCACGTTACAGGCGGGTTGCAGGTGCTCCGGCGTTTGTTTCGTTTGTTGCGCCGCCGCAAATTCCCTGCAGTTCGTCCAAGAAACGTCGACTTTTCTCAGCGCGCCGGACATGCCGGGCGTATATTGTTGCAATGCAGCATTTTAGCTCCTCCCCGATCCCGGCCGCGGCCGCCGGCAGCATGCAGGCCCGCATGCACCCCGGGGCAGACGTGCGCCGCGCGACCCCGGTCATCGTGCCGATCCGTTCGCTGGGCCCCGAACACCGCGAGCGCATCAAGCGCCACCTGCTGGCGCTGTCGCCGCACGACCGCTACCTGCGCTTCGGCTACGCCGCGGCCGACGAGCACGTGCGCCGCTACGCCGACGGCCTGGACTTCGGGCGCGACGAGATCTTCGGCATCTACAACCGCCGGCTCGACCTGATCGCGATGGCGCACCTGGCGTTCTCGGTCGATCCGTCGCTGGCCTCCTGCGCGGAGTTCGGCGTGTCCGTGTCCGAGCACGCGCGGGGGCGCGGCTACGGCGGCCGGCTGTTCGAGCGCGCTGCGATGCATGCCCGCAACGAAGGCGTGCAGATGCTGTTCATCCACGCGCTCAGCGAGAACACCGCGATGCTGAAGATCGCCCGCAACGCCGGCGCCACGGTCGAGCGCGACGGCTCCGAGTCCGAGGCCTACCTGCGCCTGCCGGCGGCCACGCTGGACTCGCGCGTCAGCGAGCTCCTGCAGCAGCAGGTGGCGCTGACGGACTACCACTGGAAGGCCCAGGCCAAGCAATTCCGCGGCTTCCTCGCGGGGCTGCAGGAAGTGCGCGCCGGCGTGCGCGAGGCGCGCGCCAAGTCCGGCCGCTGAGCCCGCGCCCGGCCGGCGCGCGCTGGGCCGCGCGGGGGCGATCCGCTATCCTTGCGGCTCCCCCACCACAGCACGCCGTGCCAGCCCTTAGTGTCAGACTCCCATCCCGGGCGCGCCGCGCCCGGTAGCCCCGAGCGCGAAGACAAGCGCAGTTTCCTGCAGCGCCTGGCGGAATTCATCCACCCGGGCCCCGACTCGCGGGCCGAGCTGATCGAGACGCTGAACGACGCCGAGGAAAACGACGTCATCGGCCCGGAGTCGCGCGTCATGCTCGAAGGCGTGATCCGCATGGCCGACCAGACGGCCGGCGACGTGATGGTGGCGGCCACGCGCATGGACTGCCTGGACATCGACGCGCCCTACGACGCCATCCTGCACCAGGTCATCGCCACGGCCCACTCGCGCTTTCCGGTCTACGAGGGCGAGCGCGAGAACATCATCGGCATCCTGCTGGCCAAGGACCTGCTCAAGCTGCAGCGCGCTCCCGAGCTGAACCTGCGCGCGCTGCTGCGCCCGGCGGTGTTCGTGCCCGAGAACAAGGGGCTGAACGACCTGCTGCGCGAGTTCCGCGGCAACCGCAACCATCTGGCCGTGGTCATCGACGAATTCGGCCGCGTGGCCGGGCTGATCACCATCGAGGACGTGCTGGAGCAGATCGTCGGCGAGATCGAGGACGAGTTCGACATCGCCGAGGACCATGGCGACATCTTCGGCCTGGCCGACCGCACCTACCGCGTCAGCGGCGACACGCCGGTCGAGCGCGTGGAGGAGGCCTTCGGCGTGCGGCTGCAGGACGGCGCCGGCGACGATCGCTTCGACACCATCGGCGGCCTGATCGCGCACGACGCCGGCCACGGCCTGCGCCGCGGCGAGCGCCACGACCTGGCCGGCCTGCGCTTCCTGGTGCTGCACACCAAGGGCGGCGCCGTGCGCTGGTTCAAGGTGGCGCCCGTCGACGGGACCGGCGACGGCGCCGGATGACCCGGCGCTTCCCGGCCGGCGCCTGGCTGGCGGCGGCGGTCGCGCCTGCGGCCGGCCTGGCCCATGCGCTGTCGATCGCCGCTCCCTGGAACGGCCAGCCCCAGTGGTGGCTGCAGCTGGCCGCGCTGGCGGTGCTGGTGCGCCTGGTCGACGGCGCGCCCGGCGTAAGGGCCGCCGCGCTGCGCGGCTTCCTGTTCGCCTGCGCCTGGCTGGCCGGCGTCGTCTGGTGGCTGTTCATCTCCATGCACGTCTACGGCGGCCTGCCGGCGGCGCTGGCGCTGCTGGCCGTGGCGGTGCTGGCGGCGCTGCTGGCGCTGTACTACGCCGCCGCGGCGGCGGTGGTGCGGGCCTGCGACCCGCGGCACACGCTCGGCCGCGCGCTGCTGTGGGCCGCCGCCTGGACGCTGGCCGAGCTCGGCCGCGGCCTGTGGTTCACCGGCTTTCCGTGGGGCGCGGCGGGCTATGCGCACGTGGACGGGCCGCTGGCCGCGTTCGCGCCCTGGGTCGGCGTGTACGGCATCGGCGCGCTGGCGGCGTTCGCCGCGGCACTGGCCGCGTCGTGCACGGCCGCGGTGCCGGCGCGCGGCGGCGCCCGGGCCGCCGGCGCGCTGCTGGCCGTGGCCGCGCTGTCGGCGCTGTTGCACTGGCGCGCGCCGGCGCGCGACGCCATCGCCGAGCCGCTGCGCGTGAGCCTGCTGCAGGGGAACATCCCGCAGGACGTGAAGTTCGAGCCCGGCGAAGGCATCGAGCTGTCGCTGCGCTGGTACGGCCAGCAGCTGCAGCAGGCCGCCACGCCGCTGGTCGTCGCGCCCGAGACGGCGCTGCCGCTGCTACCCGAGCAGCTGCCGATCGGCTACTGGCAGGCGCTGCAGGCGCGCTTCGCCGCCGGCGGCCAGGCCGCGCTGGTCGGCATGCCGCTGGGCGACATGACGCACGGCTACATCAATGCCGCGGTCGGCCTGGTGCCCGGGCGCGTCGCGTACTACGAATACGCCAAGCACCACCTGGTGCCGTTCGGCGAGTTCGTCCCGCCGCTGTTCCGCTGGTTCACCGAGATGATGGACATCCCGCTCGGGGACTTCCGCCGCGGCGGCGTCGGCCAGGCCTCGCTGGCGCTGGGCGCGCAGCGGCTGGCGCCGAACATCTGCTATGAGGACTTGTTCGGCGAGGAACTGGCGGCGCGCTTCGTGGACCCGGCGCGCGCGCCCACGGTCTTCGTGAACATGAGCAACATCGCCTGGTTCGGCGACAGCATCGCGATCGACCAGCACCTGGCGATCTCGCGCATGCGCGCGCTGGAGTTCCGCCGCCCGATGCTGCGCGCCACCAACACCGGCGCCACCGCCATCATCGATGCCCAGGGCCGGGTCACCCACGCGCTGCCGCGCCTGACGCGCGGCGTGCTGACCGGCGAGGTGCAGGGCCACACCGGCATCACGCCCTACGCCTGGTGGGCCGGCCGCCTGGGCCTGGCGCCGCTGTGGGGGCCGGCGCTGGCCGTGGTGGCGCTGGCCTGGCGGCGCCGGCGGCGACCGTAGAATCCACGGTTTGCGCGCGCCCCGCGCGCAGCGTTGAATCCCACCGCCGGCCCGCGCGGCCCGGCCCCGCATCGATGCTGTCATTCCAACAAATCATCCTCAAGCTGCAGGCGTACTGGGCCGGGCAGGGCTGCGCGCTGCTGCAGCCCTACGACATGGAGGTCGGCGCCGGCACCTCGCACACCGCCACCTTCCTGCGCGCGCTGGGCCCCGAGCCCTGGAAGGCCGCCTACGTGCAGCCCAGCCGCCGCCCCAAGGACGGCCGCTACGGCGACAACCCCAACCGCCTGCAGCACTACTACCAGTACCAGGTGGTGCTCAAGCCCGCGCCGGTCGACATCCTGGACCTGTACCTGGGCTCGCTCGAAGCCCTGGGCTTCGACCTGAAGAAGAACGACATCCGCTTCGTCGAGGACGACTGGGAGAACCCCACGCTGGGCGCCTGGGGCCTGGGCTGGGAGGTCTGGCTGAACGGCATGGAAGTCACGCAGTTCACCTACTTCCAGCAGGTCGGCGGCATCGACTGCCGGCCCATCACCGGCGAGATCACCTACGGCCTGGAGCGCCTGGCCATGTACCTGCAGGGCGTGGACAACGTCTACAACCTGCAGTGGACCGAGGGCCTCAGCTACGGCGACGTCTACAAGCAGAACGAGGTCGAGCAGTCGGCCTACAACTTCGAGCATTCCGACGCCGGCTTCCTGTTCACCGCCTTCGCCGCGCACGAGAAGCAGGCCCGCCACCTGATGGAGCAGCAGCTCGCGCTGCCGGCCTACGAGCAGGTGCTCAAGGCCGCCCACAGCTTCAACCTGCTGGACGCGCGCGGCGCCATCAGCGTGACCGAGCGCGCCGCCTACATCGGCCGCATCCGCAACCTGGCGCGCGCCGTGGCGCAGAGCTACGTGGACAGCCGCGAGCGCCTGGGCTTCCCGATGGCGCCGCGCGAATGGGTCGCGCAGATCCCGAAGAAAGACAAGGTGGCCGCCTGACCATGCCCGCACAAAACCTGCTCGTCGAACTGTTCGTCGAAGAACTGCCGCCCAAGGCGCTGCGCAAGCTCGGCGATGCCTTCGGCACGCAGCTGCTGGAGCAGCTGCGCGCCCAGGGCCTGGCCGGCGCCGATGCGGTGCTGACGCCGTTCGCCTCGCCGCGCCGGCTGGCCGCGCACGTCACCAGCGTGCTGCCGCAGGCGGCCGACCGGCCGCAGTCCACCAAGCTGATGCCGGTCTCGGTCGGCCTGGACGCCGACGAGCAGCCCACGCCGGCGCTGCTGAAGCGGCTGGCCGCGCTCGGCGCCGATGCCAGCGCCGTGCCGGGGCTCGTGCGCCGCGTCGACGGCAAGGCCGAGGCGCTGTTCCTCCACAGCGTGCTGCCCGGCGTGACGCTGGCCGAGGGCCTGCAGAAGGCGCTGCTCGAAGCCATCGCCAGGCTGCCGATCCCCAAGCTGATGAGCTACCAGCTCGAATCGGGCTGCGAGCTGCCGGGCTGGACCAGCGTGAGCTTCGTGCGCCCGGCGCACGGCCTCGTCGCGCTGCACGGCGCGGCGGTCGTGCCGGTGCAGGCGCTCGGCCTGCAGGCCGGCAACAGCACGCACGGCCACCGCTTCGAGGCGGCCCGCTCGCCGGTCGTCATCGCCCATGCCGACGCCTACGCCGAGACGCTGGCGCGCGACGGCGCCGTGATCGCCGGCTTCGACGCGCGCCGCGCCGAGATCGAGCGCCAGCTCGCCGCCGCGGCCGCGCAGGTCGGCGGCGGCGTGCGCCCGATCGAGGACGAGGCGCTGCTGGACGAGGTCACGGCCCTGGTCGAGCGGCCCAACGTGCTGGTCTGCGCCTTCGAGGAGCAGTTCCTGGACGTGCCGCAGGAGTGCCTGATCCTGACCATGAAGGCCAACCAGAAGTACTTCCCGCTGCTCGACGCCGAGGGCCGGCTGACCAACCGCTTCCTGGTCGTCAGCAACATCCGGCCCGAGGACCCGGGCGCGGTCGTCGGCGGCAACGAGCGCGTGGTGCGCCCGCGCCTGGCCGATGCCAAGTTCTTCTACGACCAGGACCGCAAGCGCACGCTGGCCGCGCGCGTGGACGGCCTGGCCAAGGTCGTCTACCACAACAAGCTCGGCACGCAGGGCCAGCGCGTGGAGCGCGTGCGCGCGATCGCGCGCGACATCGCGCGCCGCCTGGGCGACGAAGCCCTGGTGCACGATGCCGACGTGGCCGCCACGCTGGCCAAGGCCGACCTGCTGACCGACATGGTCGGCGAGTTCCCCGAGCTGCAGGGCATCATGGGCCGCTACTACGCGCGCCACGATGGCCTGCCCGAGGCCGTGGCCGACGCCATCGAGGACCACTACCGCCCGCGCTTCGCCGGCGACGCGCTGCCGCGCGGCCAGGCCGGCGTCGTGGTCGCGCTGGCCGACAAGCTGGAGACGCTGGTCGGCATGTTCGGCATCGGCAACCTGCCGACCGGCGACAAGGACCCGTTCGCGCTGCGCCGCCACGCGCTGGGCGTGCTGCGCATGCTGGTCGAGCGCGCGCTGCCGCTGGACCTGCCGGCGATCGTGGCCGCCGCCGGCGAGGTCTTCGGCGACCTGCTGCCCGACCCGGCCGCCAGCAACGCGCAGCTGCTGCAGTTCGTCTACGAGCGGCTGGCCGGCTACCTGCGCGAGGGCGGCTACAGCGCCCAGGAGGTCGACGCCGTGATCGCCGTGCGGCCGGCCTGGGGCGAGTTCCCGCGCCGGCTGGAGGCGGCCCGCGCGTTCGCCGCGCTGGCCGAGGCGCCGGCCATCGCCGCCGCCAACAAGCGCATCGCCAACATCCTGAAGAAGGCGCCCGAGGCCGACGCCCACGTCAGCGCGGTGCTGCTGGCCGAGCCGGCCGAGCGCGCGCTGCACGCCGCGATGGCGCAGGTGGTGCCGCAGTCCGACGCGCTGTTCGAGGCCGGCGACTACACCGGCGCGCTGCGTGCGCTGGCCGTGCTGCGCGAGCCGGTCGACGCCTTCTTCGACGGCGTGATGGTCAACGCCGAGCAGGCCGACGTGCGGCTGAACCGGCTGGGCCTGCTGAAGTCGCTGCACGGCGCGATGAACCGCGTGGCCGACCTGGCGCGTCTGGCGGCGTGATGGGCGGCAAGCCGGCCATGAAGCTGGTGATCATGGACCGCGACGGCACCATCAATGCCGACAGCGAGGAGTTCGTCAAGTCGCCCGAGGAATGGGTGCCGCTGCCGGGCGCGCTGGAGGCGATCGCCAAGCTGAACCACAACGGCTGGCACGTGGTCATCGCCACCAACCAGTCGGGCCTGGGGCGCGGGCTGTTCGACGTGGTCTCGCTGAACGCCATCCACGCCAAGATGCACAAGGCGCTGGCGGCCCTGGGCGGGCGGCTGGACGCGGTGTTCTACTGCCCGCACACGCCCGACGACGGCTGTGCCTGCCGCAAGCCCCGGTCCGGCCTGTTCGAGCAGATCGGCGAGCGCCTGGGCGTGGACCTGCGCGGCGTGCCCACCGTGGGCGACAGCGCGCGCGACCTGCAGGCCGGCGCCGCCGCCGGCTGCGAGCCGCACCTGGTGCTGACCGGCAAGGCCGGCGCCTGGCGCGAGGAGGGCACGCCACCCGGCTGCCCGCCCGACACCGTGGTCCACCTGGACCTGATGGCCTTCGCCGAATTCCTGATCGCGCGCGAGATGCTGGCGCGCCAGACGATCGCGCCATGAGGTCCGGCCTGTCCGCCGGCGCCTGGCTGCTGGCCTTCGTGCGCTCGGTGCTGCACCTGCTGTGGATGGTGGTGACCATCGTGCCCTGGGCCACGTTCGCGATCCTCGCCTCGCTGTTCGTCAGCCGCACGCGCATGTACTGGATCTGCGCCACCTGGCTCAAGGTGGCCGTGGCCGGGGGGCGCTTCATCCTGGGCATCCGCAACCGCGTGACCGGCATGGAGAACCTGCCCCGGGGCGTCACCGACCCGGCCGTGCTGCTGGTCAAGCACCAGTCCACCTGGGAGACGCTGGTGATGCCGGCCATCATGCCGCACCCGCTGGCCTACGTGTTCAAGCGCGAGCTGCTCTACATCCCGTTCTTCGGCTGGTCCATGGCGCGCATGGACATGATCCACATCGACCGCTCGCGCGGCGCGCGCGCCTTCGCCAAGGTCGTGCAGCAGGGCCGCCGGCTGCTGCAGCAGGGCAACTGGGTCATCATGTTCCCCGAGGGCACGCGCATTCCGCGCGGCGGCGTGGGGCAGTACAAGTCCGGCGGCACGCGGCTGGCCATCGCCTGCGGCGCGCCGGTGGTGCCGATCGCCGTGACCTCGGCCAAGTGCTGGCCGCGCAAGGCCTTCGTCAAGCGGCCCGGCGTCGTCGACATCTCGATCGGCCGGCCGATCCCGACCGCCGGCCGGCAGGCCGACGAGCTGATGCGCGAGGTGCAGGCCTGGATCGAGGCCGAGATGCGCCGGCTCGACCCCGAGGCCTACCCGGGGGCGCGGTGAGGCCGCTGGTCCAGCTGGCCCTCGACTTCCTCGGGCCGCCGGCGACCTCGGCGCCGGACGCGGCGCCGGCCGCCGGGACGCTGGCGCCGGTGCGCTTCGCGCATCCGCGCGCGAACCGGCAGGCGCGGCTGGACGGCGCCGTGGTCGCCTACGCGTTCAAGCGCGCGCCGCGCCGCACCATCGGCTTCGTCGTCGGCCCCGAGGGCCTGGTCGTCAGCGCGCCGCGCTGGGTCGCGCTGGCCGACGTGGACGCCGCCGTGCGCGAGAAGGGCGGCTGGATCCTGAAGAAGCTCGCCCAGGCGCAGGAGCGCCAGCAGCGCCAGGCGGCCGCGCGCATCGATTGGCGGGACGGCGCCGAACTGCCGTTCCTGGGCCGGCCGGTCCGGCTCGAACTGGAGCCGCGCCACGGCGTCGGTCCCGGCGGCGCCGCGCTGGACGAGGGGCGCGGCGTGCTGCGCCTGGCGCTGCCGCGCGGCGCCGCGCCCGAGCAGATCCGCGACGCGGTGCAGGCCTGGCTGATGCGCCAGGCCAAGCGCCTCTTCGCCGAGCGCCTGGCGCACTACGCGCCGCAGCTGGGGGTGCAGTGGACGCGGCTGTCCCTGTCCAGCGCCGGCACGCGCTGGGGCAGCGCCAGCGCCAGCGGCGCGATCCGGCTGAACTGGCGGCTGATCCACCTGCGCCTGCCCATCATCGACTACGTGGTCGTGCACGAGCTGAGCCACCTGCGCGTGATGGACCACAGCCCGCGCTTCTGGGACACGGTGGGCGCCATCGTGCCCGACTACGCCGCGCTGCGCGGCCAGCTCAAGGAGGAGACGATTCCGCCATGGTCCTGATGTCACCGAGGAGTGCGCGCGCATGACCGAAGCCCTGCTGGTGCTGGCGCTGCTGGCCGTGGCCGCCCAGGTGCAGAAGAAGCGCGAGCAGCAGCAGCGCGTGCAGCTGCTCGGCCGCTGCCTGCAGCCCTACCAGATCGAGCAGCAGATGGAGACGCTGATCGACGGCTACCTGCGCTGGCTGGGCGAGGCCGAGGCCGGGCGCGCGGCGCAGATCCGCGGCATGCTGGCCAGCACCGAGCAGGCGCTGGCCGCGCAGTTCGAGCGCTTCGCCGCCGACGTGGCCAAGATCGCGGCGCCGCAGGCCCAGGTCAGCAAGCTGCCGCTGTGGATGCCCTGGGCGCAGCAGCTGCTGCCGCGCCGCCGGCTGTTCGACGTGCGCGAGGCCTTCGCGATCCACGCGCGCGGCATCGCCGAGGTCGCGGCCAACGCGCGCGGCCTGTCCGGGAAGGCGCAGGCGCGCCAGATGATGGCCGAGCTGCTGCTGATGCAGCACACCTGCCACTGGTTCTGCCGCTCCAGGGCCGTGGCCGACGCGCGGCTGGTGCTGCGGCACCAGACCTCCTGGCAGCAGGCGCTGGACGCGGCCTCGCCGGCCACGGCGCGCGACTACCGGGCGCTGCTGGCCGGGTATTGAGAGGAGGGGCGACCCCGCCGGCCCGGAAGCCGGTGGTGCGCCCGGATCAGCCCGCCAGCGCGAAGCGGTACACGCCGTCCGCGTCCAGGCTGCGCCGCAGCACGCCGTCGAACCACAGCTTGTGCAGATGCGCCACGGTCTCGCCCATCGCGAAGCCGGTCTGGTGCAGGTCCAGCGGGCGCTTGAACAGCACCGGCAGCAGGTCCATCGCCGCGCGCGGCCCGTGCGTGGCGCAGGCCTCGAGCACCTCGGCCAGGTGCTGGCGGTGGTGGTCGTGCAGCTGCCCGACGCGCGTGTGCAGGCCCAGGAACGGCTTGCCGTGCGCCGGCAGCGTCAGCGTGTCCTGCGGCAGCGCGCGGAACTTGTCGATCGAGTCCAGGAACAGCTGCAGCGCGTTGGCCTCGGGCTCGTTGGCGTAGACGCTGACATTGGTCGAGATGCGCGGCAGCATCATGTCGCCGCTGATCAGCACGCCGGCCTCGGGCGAGAAGAGCGCGATGTGCTCGGGCGCGTGGCCGTAGCCGCTGATGCAGTGCCAGCGGCGGCCGCCGATGGTCAGCGCCATGCCGTCCAGCAGGCGCACGTAGTGCTGCGGCATGCCGTCCACCATGTCCGGGTAGAACTGCCGGCGCTCGCGCACCTGCCGCAGCCGCTCCTCGTCCAGCAGGCCGTGCCGGCGGAAGAAGGCCGCGGCCGCCTCGCCGCCGGTGCCGCCGGCGGCCAGCAGGTTCAGCCGCGCCACGTGGTAGTCGGTGGCGCTGATCCACAGCGGCGCGTTCCACCGGGTGCACAGCCAGTGCGCCAGGCCGATGTGGTCCGGGTGCATGTGGGTCACGACCACGCGCAGGACCGGCAGGCCGTCCAGCTGCGTGGCGAACACCTGCTCCCACTGCGCGCGGGATTCCTCGCGCGCGATGCCGCAGTCCACCACGGTCCAGCCGGCGCGGCCGTCGATCTCGTCGCGCAGCAGCCAGAGGTTGATGTGGTCCAGCACGAACGGCAGCGTCATGCGCAGCCACAGCACGCCATCGGCGACCGGCAGCGCCGCGCCCGGTGCCGGCAACTGGTCGCCGAACGGATAGTGCAGCTGGCTTTCGAGTGCGTTCATGGGAGAGAAAAGGAGGGAAGTCGCTGGTGGGACCGACGCGCGGTGCCGCGCCTGCGGGGATGCGCGGGGATTCTAGGAACGCCGCCCCGATCCGGCTGTCACCTGTGCGCGCCGGTCGCCGCCGGCGCGACTGGCGCGAACCTTGCACAATCCACGAGTTTGCTGCGGCGCAGCAGACACCGCCCTTCCCAGCCCTGCAAGGAATGACCAACGATGGCCGCATCGCTAGACAACCTGCTCGCCAACAACCGCGCCTGGGCCGCCCGCGTCGAACGCGAGCGGCCCGGCTTCTTCACCAGCCTGATGGCGCAGCAAAAGCCGCGCTACATGTGGATCGGCTGCGCCGACAGCCGCGTGCCGGCCAACGAGATCACCGGCCTGGACCCGGGCGAGGTGTTCGTGCACCGCAACGTGGCCAACGTGGTGGTGCACTCGGACCTGAACGCGCTGTCCACGATCCAGTTCGCCGTGGAGCACCTGCGGGTGGAGCACATCATGGTCACCGGCCACTACGGCTGCGCCGGCGTGCGCGCCGTGCTGCTCGGCCAGCGCATCGGCCTGGCCGACAACTGGCTGGCCCACATCGGCGACCTGCGGCTACGCCACCGCAAGCGCATCGACCACCTGCCGCCCGAGCGCCAGCACGACGTGCTGTGCGAGATCAACGTGATCGAGCAGGTCGGCAACGTGGCGCTGTGCACCGTGGTGCAGGATGCCTGGGCGCGCGGCCAGCAGCTCACCATCCACGGCTGGTGCTACGGCCTGAGGGACGGCCTGGTCAACGACCTGAAGGTCAGCGTGGACCACCCCGACATGGTGATCGACACCTTCCGCGACGCGATCAAGCGCTACCCGCGCGCCGACGGCGCGGTGCAGCCGGACGAGGACGAGGAAGAATAGGCCTCCGCAGCATCCATCGAGACAAGGAGACGGCATGGCCCCGCACGCGCAAGACCCCATCGTGATCCTCGGCGCCGCGCGCACGCCCATGGGCGGCTTTCTCGGCGACTTCGCCAGCCTCGCGGCGCACGACCTGGGCGGCGTGGCGATCAAGGCCGCGGTCGAGCGCGCCGGCGTCGCGCCCGCATCGGTCGGCGAGGTGCTGTTCGGCAACTGCCTGATGGCCGGCCAGGGCCAGGCGCCGGCGCGCCAGGCCGCGTTCAAGGGCGGGCTGCCCCAGAGCGCCGGCGCCGTCACGCTGTCCAAGATGTGCGGCTCGGGCATGCAGGCGGCCATCATGGCCCACGACATGCTGCTGGCCGGCACGCACGAGGTCATGGTCGCCGGCGGCATGGAGAGCATGACCAACGCACCCTTCCTGCTGCCCAAGGGCCGCCGCGGCATCCGCATCGGCCACGACCGCATCTTCGACCACATGATGCTCGACGGCCTGGAGGACGCCTACGAGCTCGGCCGCTCGATGGGCACCTTCGGCGAGGACTGCGCGGCGCGCTACGGGTTCACGCGCGAGCAGCAGGACCGCTTCGCCATCGCCAGCGTGCAGCGGGCCCAGGACGCCACGCGGTCCGGCGCGTTCCGGGCCGAGATCGCGCCGGTCGCCGTTCCGGGCCGCGGCGGCGACACCGTGGTCGACGTGGACGAGGGCCCCGGCAAGATCCGGCTCGACCGGATTCCCGCGCTCAAGCCCGCGTTCCGCAAGGACGGCACGATCACCGCCGCCTCCAGCTCGTCGATCAACGACGGCGCCGCCGCGCTGGTGCTGGCGCGCGCGTCCACGGCCGAGCGCCTGGGCGCCCGGCCCGTCGCGCGCATCGTGGCCCACGCGATGCACGCGCAGGCGCCCGAATGGTTCGCCACCGCGCCCGTGGGCGCCACGCGCAAGGCGCTGGCCAAGGCCGGCTGGGGCGTGGCCGACGTCGACCTGTGGGAGATCAACGAGGCCTTCGCCGTGGTGCCGATGGCGCTGATGGCCGACCTGTCCCTGCCGCACGACATCGTCAACGTGCACGGCGGCGCCTGCGCGCTGGGCCATCCGATCGGCGCCAGCGGCGCGCGCATCGTGGTCACGCTGATCCATGCGCTGCAGGCACATGGCAAGCAGCGCGGCCTGGCCACGCTGTGCATCGGCGGCGGCGAGGCCACGGCGCTGGCGCTGGAGCTGGTCTGAAAAGGTGTGAGCGGACCGCGCACGCCCGCGCGAGGCCCGATGGCCACCTGCCTCCTGCACCCCCGCCGCTGCCCGTGCCTCGCCTCGCGAGGCCGCACGCGGGTGTCGTACCCGCCAGGGCGGCGGCCTGCGCTTGCGCCTGCGCCCAGCCGCGCCCCGTCGTGGCCGCGGCCGGTCCATTCACACCTTCTGACGCGGGGCACCGCCGGGCCGCTTCGCACGGAGACATCCCCATGCTGCTGACCCCCGACCAGGAAGCCATCCGCGAGGCCGTGCGCGCCTTCGCGCAGGCCGAGCTGTGGCCCCACGCCGCGCAGTGGGACCGCGACCACCACTTCCCGAAGGCCGCGCACCAGGGCCTGGCCGCGCTCGGCGCCTACGGCATCTGCGTGCCCGAGGCCTACGGCGGCGCCGGCCTCGACTACCTGACGCTGGCCCTGGTGCTGGAGGAGATCGCCGCCGGCGACGGCGGCACCAGCACCGCGATCAGCGTGACCAACTGCCCCGTCAACGCCATCCTGATGCGCTACGGCAGCGCGGCGCAGCAGCAGCGCTGGCTCGTGCCGCTGGCGCGCGGCGAACTGCTGGGCGCCTTCTGCCTGACCGAGCCGCACGTGGGCAGCGACGCCTCGGCGCTGCGCACCACCGCGCGGCGCGACGGCGGCGGCTGGGTGCTCGACGGCGTCAAGCAGTTCGTCACCAGCGGGCGGAACGGCCAGCTCGCCATCGTCATCGCGGTGACCGACAAGGGCGCCGGCAAGCAGGGCCTGAGCGCCTTCCTGGTGCCGACCGACACGCCCGGCTACACGGTGCTGCGGCTGGAGGACAAGCTGGGCCAGCACAGCAGCGACACCGCGCAGGTCCGCTTCGAGCACTGCCGCGTGCCGGCCGACCACCTGATCGGCGCCGAGGGCGAGGGCTACCGGATCGCGCTCGGCGCGCTGGAGGGCGGGCGCATCGGCATCGCCGCGCAGAGCGTGGGCATGGCGCGCAGCGCGTTCGAGGTGGCGCTGGCCTATGCCAGGGAGCGCCAGAGCTTCGGCGTGCCGATCCTGCAGCACCAGGCCGTGGGCTTCCGCCTGGCCGACTGCGCGACGCAGATCGAGGCCGCGCGCCAGCTGGTCTGGCATGCCGCCAGCCTGCGCGACGCCGGCCGGCCCTGCCTGAAGGAGGCCGCCATGGCCAAGCTGTTCGCCAGCGAGATGGCCGAGCGCGTCTGCAGCGCCGCGATCCAGACGCTGGGCGGCTACGGGGTCGTCCGCGACTTCCCGGTCGAGCGCATCTACCGCGACGTGCGCGTGTGCCAGATCTACGAGGGCACGAACGACGTGCAGCGCATCCTCGTCACCCGGGCGCTGGCATGACGGCCTGCCCCTGCGGCCGGCTCGACGCGCGCCGGCGCCCGCTGGCCTATGCGGCCTGCTGCGGCCGCTACCTGGACGACTTCGGCGGCACGCCCGCGCCCGACGCCGAGTCGCTGATGCGCTCGCGCTACACGGCCTTCGTGCGCGAGCGGGCCGACTACCTGCTGGCGACCTGGCATGCGCGCCATCGCCCGGCGCGGCTGGACTTCGAGCCGGGCGTGCGCTGGCTGGGCCTGCAGGTGCAGGCGCACCGGCCGGCCGGCGCCGACCGGGCCGAGGTGGCGTTCGTGGCACGCTACCGCGACGCCGGCGGCCGGGCCCACCGGCTGCAGGAGCGCAGCCGCTTCGTGCGCGAGGCCGGGCGCTGGTACTACCTCGACGCCGCGGCCTGACCGCCGCCCGGCGTGCCGCGGCGCAGCATGGTCCAATCGCGGCATGCGATTCGAGGCCATCCTTTTCGACTGCGACGGCGTGCTCGTCGATTCCGAACCCATCACCCACGGCGTGCTGGTCCAGATGCTGGGCGAGCGCGGCTGGCGGCTCAGCCCGGAGGAGTGCATGCGCATCTTCATCGGCAAGGCCGTCCGCGACGAGGCGGCGCGGATCGAGCGCGAGACCGGCCAGCCGCTGACGCAGGAATGGCTGCAGGCGTTCTGGGCGCGCCGCAATGCGGCGCTGGCGCGCGATCTCGCGGCCGTGCCCGGCGCGCCGGCGGCGGTGCGTGCGCTGCACGCGGCCACCGGCGGGCGCATCGCCTGCGCTTCCGGGGCCGACCGCGGCAAGGTCGAGCTGCAGCTGGGCAAGGTCGGCCTGCTCGACTGCTTCGCGGGCCGCATCTTCAGCGGCCACGAGATGCCGCGCTCCAAGCCGCACCCGGACGTCTACCTGGCCGCCGCCGCGGCGCTGGGCGCGGACCCGCGGCGCTGCGCGGTGGTCGAGGACACGGTCACCGGCGTCGCGGCCGGCGCGGCCGCCGGCGCCACGGTGTTCGGCTACAGCCCGGGCGGCCCGGGCCACAGCCCGGCCGAGGCGCTGCGCGCCGCCGGCGCCGTGACGGTGTTCACCGACATGGCGCTGCTGCCCGGGCTGCTGCAGGAATGGTCGTACCCCTGCTCGGCGCAGGGCCGTACGGACCGGGCCGGCGGCCAGGCATAGACTGGCCGGCCGGCGCCGCATGGCGCGCGGGGCCCTGCGCCCCGCGGGCGGCGCCCGTCACCAGAGGAG
This sequence comes from Pseudorhodoferax sp., assembly GCF_047601025.1. Taxonomy (NCBI): domain Bacteria; kingdom Pseudomonadati; phylum Pseudomonadota; class Betaproteobacteria; order Burkholderiales; family Comamonadaceae; genus Pseudorhodoferax; species Pseudorhodoferax sp. Next base: position 1,074,044 of record NZ_JASGJZ010000001.1, on the reverse strand, counting down.
ACTCACATGACCCACAAGCCGATCCAGCTCGTCGTCCACGAGCCGCTGCCGGGCAGCTACGTCTGGGCGTTGATGGAGACCGACGACCGGGGCCGCGCCCAGCGCACCGTGCGCCGCAGCGAGGACAGCTACGACAGCTACGAAGGCGCGATGGCCGCCGGCTCGCACGCCCTGACCACGCTGCTGCAGCAGGGCGCCACGGCCTGACGGCTCATTCCTGCCGCGGCTCGCCGGTGTTCCAGGCCGGCAGCGTCCAGCCCGACCACCAGGCCACCAGCCGCAGCAGCGTGGCGCTGCCGGCCCCGGCGGCCAGCACCAGCCAGTCGTCCATGCGCAGCGCGTGGCCCAGCACCACCACCCAGCCGCCGGCGAACGCGCAGACGGCGTAGGGCTGGTGGTCGCTGAAGGCGCGCGGGATCTCGTTGCAGACGATGTCGCGCAGCACGCCGCCGAAGACGGCGGTCATCATCCCCATCAGCACCGCCACGATGGGCGGCATGCCGGCGGCCAGCGCGATCTGCGTGCCGTTGGCGGTGAACAGGCCCAGGCCCAGCGCGTCCGGCCACAGGATGGCGCGTTCGGTGGCCGCGAAATGCCGCGCGCGCATGAACAGCATGGCCGCCGCGCACAGCGCGAGCAGCCCCCACAGCCAGCCGGCGTGCTCGACCCAGAAGAACGGCCGGCGGTCCAGCAGCACGTCGCGCAGCGTGCCGCCGCCGAAGGCCGTCAGCCCGGCCACCACGCACACGCCCACCGCGTCGAGCCGCTTGCGCGCCGCCGCCAGCAGGCCCGAGGCCGCGAACGCCACCGTGGCCGCGGCCTCGATCGCGGTCTGCGCGGTGGACAGCGAAAGGACGTGGGCGAACGGCAGGGTGGGCATGGGCGGCGTGCGGCGGCGGGGCCGCCGATGGTAGCGCCGCGGCTCTCCGGGCTCCCGTATGGCCGGCCCGTGCAGCCCGTCCACCGGCGGCGCCGGCGCCTGGCACGATCTGCAACCATCGTGGCGCCCATTGCAGGCCGACTCGGGCTACGCTCGCGGCACTGCCTCATCGCGCGGAGAACCCGTTCCATGCCAGCCCTGGAGACCAAGCTCAACGTCCGCTCGGCGGACTTCCAGTCCAACGCCGAGGTGCTGCGCGCCGCGGTGGCGGACCTCCAGGCCAGGCTGGCCCAGGTGGCGGAGGGCGGCGGCGCCGCCGCGCGCGCCAGGCACACCGCGCGCGGCAAGCTGCTGCCGCGCGAGCGCGTGCAGCTGCTGCTGGACCCGGGCACGCCGTTCCTGGAGCTGTCGCCGCTGGCGGCGCTGAACATGTACCCCGACGCGGGCGGCGGCGACAGCGCGCCCTGCGCCGGCCTGATCGCCGGCATCGGCCGCGTCAGCGGCGTGGAGTGCGTGGTCGTCTGCAACGACGCCACCGTCAAGGGCGGCACCTACTACCCGATGACGGTCAAGAAGCACCTGCGCGCGCAGGAGATCGCGCAGCAGAACCACCTGCCCTGCATCTACCTGGTCGATTCCGGCGGCGCCAACCTGCCGAACCAGGACGAGGTGTTCCCCGACCGCGACCACTTCGGCCGCATCTTCTACAACCAGGCCACCATGAGCGCGCAGGGCATCGCGCAGATCGCCGTGGTCATGGGCTCGTGCACGGCCGGCGGCGCCTACGTGCCGGCGATGAGCGACGAGTCCATCATCGTCAAGGAGCAGGGCACGATCTTCCTGGCCGGCCCGCCGCTGGTGAAGGCCGCGACCGGCGAGGTCGTCAGCGCCGAGGACCTGGGCGGCGGCGACGTGCACACGCGCCTGTCGGGCGTGGCCGACCACCTGGCGCAGGACGACGCGCACGCGCTGGCGCTGGCGCGCCAGGCCGTGGCCAGCCTGAACCGCCGGAAAGACCCGCAGATGGCGCTGCGCGAGAGCCGCCCGCCGCGCTACGCGGCCGAGGAGCTGTACGGCGTGATTCCGGCCGACACCCGCAAGCCCTACGACGTGCGCGAGGTCATCGCCCGCGTCGTCGACGACAGCGCGCTCGCCGAGTTCAAGGCCCGCTACGGCACCACGCTGGTCTGCGGCTTCGCCCACGTCGAGGGCATGCCGGTCGGCATCGTCGCCAACAACGGCGTGCTGTTCTCCGAGGCCGCGCAGAAGGGCGCGCACTTCATCGAGCTGTGCGGCCAGCGCCGGATCCCGCTGGTGTTCCTGCAGAACATCACCGGCTTCATGGTCGGCCGCAAGTACGAGAACGAGGGCATCGCGCGCCATGGCGCCAAGATGGTCACGGCCGTGGCCACGGCCAACGTGCCGAAGTTCACCGTGGTCATCGGCGGCAGCTTCGGCGCCGGCAACTACGGCATGTGCGGGCGCGCGTACTCGCCGCGCTTCCTGTGGATGTGGCCGAACGCGCGCATCGGCGTGATGGGCGGCGAGCAGGCCGCCAGCGTGCTGGCCACCGTCCGGCGCGACGGCATCGAGGCCCGGGGCGGGCAGTGGAGCGCCGAGGAGGAGGCCGCCTTCAAGGCGCCGATCCGCGCGCAGTACGAGCACCAGGGCCACCCCTACTACGCGACCGCGCGGCTCTGGGACGACGGCGTGATCGACCCCGCCGACACCCGGCGCGTGCTGGCGCTCGGCCTGTCGGCGGCGTTGAACGCGCCGATTCCCGCGCCGAAGTTCGGCGTGTTCCGCATGTGAGGAGAACTCCCGCGATGGCCATGCTCACCACCACCGTCCAGGACTTCGTCGCCACCGTCACGCTGGCGCGGCCGGACGTGCGCAACGCGTTCAACGACGAACTGGTCGCCGAACTCACGCAGGCCTTCGCGGCGCTCGGCCCGCGCGAGGACGTGCGCTGCATCGTGCTGGCCGCGCAGGGCAAGGCCTTCTGCGCCGGTGCCGACCTGGGCTGGATGCGCCGCATGGCCGACTACACCCGCGCCGAGAACCTGGCCGACGCGGGCAAGCTGGCCGAGATGCTGCGCGTGCTGTACGCCTGCCCCAAGCCCACGATCGCGCGCGTGCAGGGCGACGCCTACGCCGGCGGCACCGGGCTGGTGGCGGCCTGCGACATCGCCGTCGCCAGCGACACGGCGGGCTTCTGCCTGTCCGAGGTCAGGCTGGGCCTGATCCCGGCCACCATCAGCCCCTACGTGGTCCGCGCCATGGGGCCGCGCGCGGCGCACCGCTACTTCCTGACGGCCGAGCGCTTCGACGCGGCGGAGGCGCTGCGCATCGGCTTCGTGCATGCGGTGGTGCCGGCCGCCGCGCTGGACGCCCGGGTGGCCGAGCTGGCGCAGGCCCTGGTCCACGCCGGCCCGGCGGCCGTGCAGGCCTGCAAGCAACTGGTGCAGGACGTGGCCGGCCGCGCCATCGACGCCGCGCTGATCCAGGCCACGGTGGAAGGCATCGCCGACATCCGCGCCAGCGCCGAGGGGCGCGAGGGCGTGCAGTCGTTCCTGAACAAGCGCGCGCCGGCCTGGCTGCCGCCGCGCTGAAGCCATCCCCGCTGTGACCATGGACACGCTGACCCACTGGTGGAACGCATTCGCCGCCTGGCTGGGCGTGGCGGCCGGGCAGGCCGGGCACGCCGTGCAGGCCGGCACCCAGGCGCTGGACCTGGCGCAGCTGCTGGCGCTGGCCGGCGTGCTGGGCTGGGCCAGCGGCATCCGGCTCTACGCCGTGGTGTTCCTGGTCGGCATGGCCGGCTGGCTGGGCTGGCTGCCGCTGCCGCAGGGCCTGCACGTGCTGCAGCACCCGGCCATGCTGGCGGCCAGCGGCTGCATGCTGTTCGTGGAGTTCTTCGCCGACAAGATCCCGGGCCTGGACTCGCTGTGGGACGCCGTGCACGCGGTCATCCGCATCCCGGCCGGCGCGGCGCTGGCGGCCGGCGTGTTCGGCGCCGACAGCGCGACCATGGGCGCCGTGGCCGCGCTGCTCGGCGGCTCGCTGGCGGCGACCGCGTTCGCGACCAAGGCGACCACGCGCGTGGCGGCCAACGCCTCGCCCGAGCCGTTCTCCAACCTGGGCCTGAGCCTGCTGGAGGACGGGCTGGTCGTGGCCGCCGTGTGGCTGGCGACGCACCATCCCCTCGTGTTCGGCATCTGCCTGCTGCTGGCGCTGGTGCTGAGCGCGGTGCTGCTGGTGGTGCTGTTCCGGTTCCTGCGCCTCGTGGCGCGCAGGCTCGCCGGGCTGTTCGCGCGCACCGCGCCCCTGCAAGGACGTTGAGACATGTTCCAGAAGATCCTGATCGCCAACCGCGGCGAGATCGCCTGCCGCGTCGCCGCCACCGCGCGCCGCATGGGCGTGCAGACCGTCGCCGTCTACTCCGACGCCGACGCCGACGCCCAGCACGTGCAGGCCTGCGACGAGGCCGTGCACATCGGCGCCAGCGCGCCCCAGGACAGCTATCTGCGCTGGGAGCGCATCCTGGCGGCGGCCCGGGCCACGGGCGCCGAGGCCGTGCATCCCGGCTACGGCTTCCTGAGCGAGAACGAGGACTTCGCCCGCGCCTGCGCCGAAGCCGGCCTCGTCTTCATCGGCCCGCCCGCCTCGGCGATCCAGGCGATGGGCCTGAAGGCCGCGGCCAAGCGGTTGATGGAGCAGGCCGGCGTGCCGCTGGTGCCGGGCTACCACGGCAGCGCGCAGGACGAGGCGCTGCTGGCGCGCGAGGCCGCGCGCATCGGCTACCCCGTGCTGATCAAGGCCAGCGCCGGCGGCGGCGGCAAGGGCATGCGCGCGGTCGACCGGGCGGAAGACTTCGCGGCCGCGCTGGCCGCGTGCCAGCGCGAGGCGCTCAGCAGCTTCGGGGACGGCGCGGTGCTGGTCGAGAAGTACGTGCAGCGCCCGCGCCACGTCGAGATCCAGGTGTTCGGCGACGTGCATGGCCAGGTCGTCCACCTGTTCGAGCGCGACTGCTCGGTGCAGCGCCGCCACCAGAAGGTGCTGGAGGAGGCGCCCGCGCCCGGCCTGACGGCGGCGCTGCGCCAGCGCATGGGCGAAGCCGCCGTGGCCGCCGCGCGCGCGGTCGGCTACGTCGGCGCCGGCACGGTGGAGTTCATCGTCGAGCAGCGGCCGGACGGCGCGATGGACTTCTTCTTCATGGAGATGAACACCCGGCTGCAGGTCGAGCACCCGGTGACCGAGGCCATCACCGGGCTGGACCTGGTGGAGTGGCAGCTGCGCGTCGCCGCCGGCGAGCCGCTGCCGCTGCGCCAGGACCAGCTGCGCATCCAGGGCCATGCGATCGAGGCGCGCATCTGCGCCGAGAACCCGGACCAGCAGTTCCTGCCCGCCACCGGCACGCTGCACGCCTACCGGCTGCCGCAATGCGTGCATTTCGAACGCGGCCCGGTGCGGGTGGACTCGGGGGTGCGCGAAGGCGATGCGATCCCGCCGTTCTACGACTCCATGATCGCCAAGCTGATCGTGCACGGCGACACGCGCGAGCAGGCGCTGGCGCGGCTGGACCAGGCGCTGGCCGCGATGCGCGTGGTCGGCGTGCAGAACAACGTGCAGTTCCTGCGCCGCGTGCTGGCCACCCGCGCGTTCGCGCAGGCCGACCTGGACACGGCGCTGATCCAGCGCGAGCAGGCGCAGCTGTTCGGCCAGGAGCCGGTGGACCTGCCGCTGGCGCTGGCCGGCGCCGTGGCGCAGACGCTGCTGGCCGAGCAGGCGGCGCCCTCCGGCGGCTGGGCCGATCCCTGGAGCCGCGGCGACGGCTGGCGCGCCTACGCGCCGATGGTGCGCCGCTTCGACTGGCGGTTCGGCGGCCGGGAAGGCAGCGCCGAACTGCGCGTCGCCCACGACGGCCGCCTGCAGTTGGCGGCCGTCGAGGCCGTCGGCACGCTGGCCTTCGCGCCGCGCGCCGACGGCCGCGTGGACCTGCAGTTCGCCGGCCGCCGCATGGCCGTCGGCCTGGTGCGCCAGGGCGAGACCGTGCACGTGTTCACGCCCGGCGGCGCCGCGCAGGTCGTGCTGCCCGACCGGCTGGCCCATGCCGGCGAGCACGCCGGCGAAGACGGCCGGCTGACCGCGCCGATGCCCGGCAAGGTGGTCTCGTTCGCGGTCCGGGCCGGCGACAAGGTCGCCAGGGGCCAGGCCCTGGCCGTGCTGGAGGCCATGAAGATGGAACACACCATCGCCGCGCCGGCCGACGGCACGGTCGCCGAGCTGCTGTACGCGCCCGGCGACCAGGTGGCCGAGGGCGCGGCGCTGCTGACGCTGGCGGCGTAGCGGCTAGCATGGGCGGCTTTGCGGCACGAAAGGTCCGATCCCATGCGCATCACCGTCTGCCTGACCGGCAACAAGCCCGAGCCCTGGGTGCAGGGGCTGCAGCAGGCCCTGCCCGAGGCCGAGGTGCTGGCCTGGGCGCCCTGCCAGCCGCCGGCCGACTACGCCGTGGTCTGGGCGCCGCCGCAGGGCTTCGTCGACGCGCAGCCGGGCCTGAAGGCGCTGTTCAACATCGGCGCCGGCGTGGACGCGCTGCTGCAGCTGGCGATTCCGCCCGCGGTGCGCATCGTGCGGCTGGACGACGCCGGCATGTCGGTGCAGATGGCCGAGTACGTGTGCCACGCGGTGATCCGCCACTTCCGCGAGTTCGACGCCTACGAGGCCGAGGCGCGCGCCGGCCGCTGGACCTACCGCGCGCCGCGCGAGCGGGCGGACTTTCCGGTCGGCATCCTGGGCCTCGGGGTGCTGGGCGGGCGGGTCGCGCAGGCGGTCGCGCAGTTCGAGTTCCCGGTGCTGGGCTGGAGTCGCTCGCGCAAGCAGATCGACGGCGTGCGCTGCTTCGCCGGCGAGGCGCGGCTGGGCGACTTCCTGGTCGGCACGCGCATCCTGGTCAACCTGCTGCCGCTGACCGACGCCACGCGCGGCATCCTGAACCGCACCACGCTGTCGGCGTTGCGGCGCGGCGGCTACCTGATCAACATCGCGCGCGGCGGCCATCTGGTCGAGGACGACCTGATCCCGCTGCTCGACAGCGGCCATCTGTCCGGCGCACTGCTCGACGTGTTCGAGGCCGAGCCGCTGCCGGCCGGCCATCCGTTCTGGACGCACCCGAAGATCGGCATCACGCCGCACGCCTCCGCGCGCACGCTGCGCACCGAGTCGATCGCGCAGATCGCCGGCAAGATCCGGGCGCTGGCGCGCGGGGAAGAGGTCGCGGGGGTGGTCGATCCGGAGCGCGGGTACTGAGCGGCGCCGAGGCCCTGCTGCCGCGCGCCGGTTCCGATACTCGACCGGCCGATGCGGTGGCGCGCGATGCGCTAGGCTCTCGGGCTCGCCTGCATTTCCAGCCCGAAAGAGTCCCGCCATGAAGCTCCCCGCCCGCGTGAAGATCGTCGACGTCGGACCGCGCGACGGCCTGCAGAACGAAAAGCAGCCCGTGCCGGCGGAGGTCAAGATCGGCCTGGTGCAGCGGCTGCAGGACGCCGGGCTCGCGGAGATCGAGGTCACCAGCTTCGTCAGCCCCAAATGGGTGCCGCAGATGGCCGACGCCGCCGCCGTCATGCACGGCATCCGGCGCCGGGCCGGCGTGCGCTACTCGGTGCTGACGCCGAACCTGCAGGGCTTCGAGGCGGCCGTCGCCGGCCCGCGCGCCGAGTGGCCCGACGAGATCGTCGTGTTCGGCGCGGCCAGCGAGGCCTTCAGCCGCAGGAACATCAACTGCTCGATCGCCGAGAGCATCGGGCGCTTCGCGCCCGTGGCCGATGCCGCGCGCGCCCGCGGCATCGCCGTGCGCGGCGCGATGTCGTGCACCGTGGGCTGCCCCTACGAGGGCGAGATCGCGCCCGGCAAGGTGGGCTACCTGGCGCGGCTGATGAAGGACATCGGCGTCGAGCGCGTCGACGTGGCCGACACCATCGGCGTCGGCACGCCGCGCGCGGTGCAGGCGGCCCTGGAGGCCACGCTGGCGCACTACGACGTCGACCACGTCTCCGGCCATTTCCACGACACCTACGGCCAGGCGCTGTCCAACACGCTGGCGGCGCTGGCGCTGGGCGTGTGGAACTTCCAGTCCTCGGTCGCCGGCCTGGGCGGCTGCCCCTACGCCAAGGGCGCGACCGGCAACGTGGCCACCGAGGACGTGGTCTACATGCTGCACGGCATGGGCATCGAGACCGGCATCGACCTCGACGCGCTGATCGATGCCGGCGTCTACATCAGCCAGGCCTTGGGCCGCGAGCCGCACTCGCGCGTGTCCAAGGCCATCCGTACGAAGAAGGAGAGTTGACATGGCGTTGGACGTCTGGCTGGCCTATTGCCTTGCGGCCTGGGCCATCGCGCTGTCGCCGGGTTCGGGCGCGGTGCTGAGCATGAGCCACGGCCTGGCTTACGGCGTGCGCCGCACCACGGCCACCATCGTGGGGTTGCAGATCGGGCTGGCGTTCACGCTGCTGGTGGCGGGCGTGGGCATCGGCGCGCTGCTGATGGCCTCGGCCACGGCCTTCCTCGTGGTCAAGATCGTCGGCGCGGCCTACCTGCTGTGGCTGGGCTGGCGCCAGTGGCGCGCGCCGGTGGCGGCCGAAGCCGCGGGCCTGCCGTTCGGCGAGGCCACGCTGTCGGTCCGCGAGCGCGTGCTGCGCGGCGCGCTGACCAACATGACCAACCCCAAGGGCATCGTCTTCATGGTGGCCGTGCTGCCGCAGTTCATCGACCCGGCGCGGCCGCTGTGGCTGCAGCTGCTGGTCCTGCTGGCCACCACCGTCGCGGTCGACATGGTCGTGATGCACGGTTACGCCTGGCTGGCCGCGCGGCTGCAGCGGCTGCTGCGCAGCGCCCGCGCGCGCCGCTCGCAGAACCGGGTGTTCGGCGGCGTGCTGATGGCCATGGGCGCGAGCCTGCTGCTGGTCAAGCGGGTGGTCCACTGATGTGCGGCGCCGAAATCGCGGCATGGCCGCAGGGTGTGCAGCGCGTCGCGCGCGCACTGCAGGCGGCCGGCCACGCGCATGCGCCGCAGCTGCTGGACGACGCCGCGCGCACCGCGCAACAGGCGGCCGACGCGCTGGGCGTGGCGATGGGCCAGATCGCCAAGAGCATCGTCTTCCGGCGCAAGGGCGACGACGCGGCGGTGCTGGTGGTGACCTCGGGCGACCGCCGCGTGGACGAGAAGAAGGTCGACGCGCTGGTCGGCAAGACCGGCCGCGCCGATGCGGACTTCGTCCGGGCCAGGACGGGCTTTGCGATCGGCGGCGTCGCGCCGCTGGCGCATGCCACGCCGCCGGTCACGCTGATCGACCGCGAGCTGTTCCGCTTCGAGGAGATCTGGGCCGCGGCCGGCCATCCGCACGCCGTGTTCCGGCTGCGGCCGCAGGACCTGGCGGCGCTGACCGGCGGCGCGCCCGTGGCCGACGTCGTGGTGCAGGCGCCGTGACGCCGGCCCAGGCCCTGCTGCGCCGCGGTCCGCGCCTGCTGGCCGCGAACGGCGCTGTCGGCTCGCCCTGCGTGTCGGTCTGCCGCATGGGGGCCGACGGCCTGTGCGAAGGCTGCCTGCGCCGCCTGGACGAGATCGCCGGCTGGTCCGGCATGGACGACGCCGCGCGCCGCGCCGTCTGGGCCCGCATCCTCGAACGCGCGCGCAGGGCCGTGGCATGAAACGCATCGACTTCTATCTCGACTTCCTGTCGCCCTACGCCTACCTGGCGTTCGAGACGCTGCCGCAGGCGCTCGACGGCCTGAGCTACCACGTCAGCTACAAGCCGGTGCTGCTGGGCGCTTTGCTGCAGGCGCACGGCCTGCGTGGGCCGGCCGAGATCCCGGCCAAGCGCGCCTTCGTCTACCGCCAGGTGCTGTGGCTGGCGCAGCAGCACGGCGTGCCCATGGACCTGCCGGCCGAGCACCCGTTCGCGCCGCTGGCGCTGCTGCGCCTGGCCCTGGCCTGCGGGCCCGGCCCGCAGCCCAACCGTCATGTCTGCGAGACCGTGCTGCGCCACGTGTGGCGCGGCGGCGCGCCTGCCGACGACCCGCAGCGGCTGCAGGCCCTGGCCGCGCAGCTGGCGCCGCGCCGCGATCCCGCCGGCGCGGAGGTCAAGGCCGTGCTGCGCGCCAACACCGACGAGGCCGTCGCGGCAGGCGTGTTCGGCGTGCCGTCCCTGGTCGTGGACGGCCGGGTGTTCTGGGGCCTGGACGCGCTGCCGATGCTGCGGGCCTGCCTGCAGGACGATGCCTGGTTCGCGTCCGGCCTGTGGGAATCGGCGCCGGAGCGGCCGTCGGCGCTGGATCGCCGGCCGTCCTGAACGGGCCGCTCCACATCCCGCAACGGGGTCTGCGGGTTACTACCCAATTTGTAAGAACTTGTTGGCCCGACGTCAGAGACGGGTCAGTGCGCGCTCGAAGAATGCACGCGTGCTCCCGCGTCGGGGGCTGCATACAAGGAGACAGCCATGGCAACGGCAACGCAAGCGGGCGGGGGGGCGGCGCAGGCCAGCCGCCCGATGACCAAGGAAGAGCGCAAGGTCATCCTGGCATCGTCCATCGGGACGGTGTTCGAGTGGTACGACTTCTACCTGTACGGCACGCTGGCCGTGATCATCGGCAACCAGTTCTTCTCGGCGCTGGACCCGGCGTCGCGCACCATCTTCTCGCTGCTGGCATTCGCCGCCGGCTTCATCGTGCGGCCGTTCGGCGCGCTGGTGTTCGGGCGGCTGGGCGACATGATCGGTCGCAAGTACACCTTCCTGGTCACGATCCTGATCATGGGCCTGTCGACCTTCATCGTCGGCCTGCTGCCCGGCTACGCCAGCATCGGCGTGGCCGCGCCCGTCATCCTGATCGTACTGCGCATGCTGCAGGGCCTGGCGCTGGGCGGGGAGTACGGCGGCGCCGCCACCTACGTGGCCGAGCACGCGCCGCCCGGCAAGCGCGGCTTCTACACCTCGTGGATCCAGACCACGGCGACGCTGGGCCTGTTCCTGTCGCTGCTGGTGATCCTGGGCGTGCGCACCGCCACCGGCGAGGCGGCGTTCGCCGAATGGGGCTGGCGCATCCCGTTCCTGGTCTCCATCCTGCTGCTGGCGGTGTCGGTCTACATCCGGCTGTCGATGAACGAGTCGCCGGCCTTCCTGAAGATGAAGTCCGAGGGCAAGGTGTCCAAGGCGCCGCTGTCCGAGTCCTTCGGCCAGTGGCGCAACCTGAAGATCGTGATCCTGGCGCTGATCGGCCTGACGGCGGGCCAGGCCGTGGTCTGGTACACGGGCCAGTTCTACGCGCTGTTCTTCCTGACCGGCCAGCTCAAGCTGGATGGCGCCACGGCCAACATCCTGATCGCGATCGCGCTGCTCATCGCCACGCCGTTCTTCGTGATCTTCGGCAGCCTGTCCGACCGGATCGGCCGCAAGCCCATCATCCTGGCCGGCTGCCTGCTGGCCGTGCTGACCTACTTTCCGGTGTTCAAGGCGCTGACCAACGCGGTCAACCCCGACCTGGCCGCGGCCCAGGCCAAGAACCAGGTGGTCGTGACGGCCGATCCGAACGAGTGCTCGTTCCAGTTCAACCCCACCGGCACGTCCAGGTTCACGAGTTCCTGCGACATCGCCAAGCAGGTGCTGTCGGCCAGCTCGGTCAGCTACGAGAACGTCGCCGGCCCGGCTGGCGCGCCGGCCACGATCAAGATCGGCGAGCAGCTCATCACCAGCTACAGCGCCGCCGGCCTGCCGGCCGACGAGCTGAAGGCCAAGGACGCCGCCTTGAAGAAGGCCGTGGCCGACGACCTGAAGGCCGCCGGCTACCCGGCCAAGGCCGACCCGGCCAAGATGAACACCTTCATGGCCGTGCTGATCCTGGTCTACTTGGTGATCCTGGTGACCATGGTCTACGGCCCGATCGCGGCCATGCTGGTGGAGATGTTCCCCACGCGCATCCGCTACACCTCGATGAGCCTGCCCTACCACATCGGCAACGGCTGGTTCGGCGGCCTGCTGCCGGCCACGGCGCTGGCCATCGTGGCGCAGACCGGCAACATGTACAGCGGCCTGTGGTACCCCATCGTGGTGGCGGCGATCACGCTGGTCGTCGGCACGCTGTTCGTGCGCGAGACCAAGGACAACGACATCTACGCGAACGACTGACGCGGTCCGCGGCGGATGAAGAAAAGCCCGGCGTCGCCGGGCTTTTTTACGGGGCGCGCAGGTTCACGCTTGTGGCGCGCGCCGGGCCCGCCGGCTCAGGCAGGCCGCGACGATGCCGGCCAGCGCCAGCGCCAGCGTCGCGGGCTCGGGCACTTCCGCCGTGGCTTCGGGTTTTTGGTTCTGGTTCTGTCCGGCAGTGCCCTTTCCCGGGGTGGGTTGCGGCCCGGGCTGCCGCTCGACCAGGGGACCGGCAGGCGCCGATTCCGCGAACGGATCCTGTGCGGACGGCAACGGGGGCATCCGCCTGGCGTCCTGCGGTTCGTCGCCATGCAGGTCTTCGGCCTGCGGCCCGCCACGCTGCAGGGCACCGGCGATGGGGCCGGCGAACGCGACGGGCAGCATGGCGACCGGCAGCGCAGACGGCGCCTCGGTGGTGGCGGGGGCGTCGCCCGCACGTGGCGCCGCGGGCGCCCGGGCGCCTGTCGGCGCGGCCGGCGCGTCGTCCGCTGCCAGCGTCAGGACCGGCAGCGACGCGTCCGGCACTTCGCTGCGCCCGAGGATCTGCGCTGCCGGCGGCGCCAGCCGGCCCAGCGCCGCGGCGACGGGCGACGCGATGCCGCAGCCCGACGGCAGCTTGGGGGCAACGGCCACCGGCGGCGCGGCCCGCGGGCGCGGGCGTGGGCGCACGGCCTTGCGGGCGGCGACCGGCACCGGCACGGCCGTTCCCGTGTCCGCGCGCACCACGGGCTTCGGCCGGACCACGCGCGGCTTGCGCGGCGCGGCGGGCGCCACGGCGGCCACGCCGGGGACGACGGTGCAGGGGTCCGGGGACATCAGCCCCCCGGCCGGAATTCCGGGCGGGGCCTTCGCGAATGCGGCGATGCTGGTGCACGCCGCCAGCAGGACGAGGGCGTTCCGGACGGCGAGGACACAGGGAGCGGTGGTCGACATGGCAGCCTTGATACAGAAGATGATCAAATGTTTCAATTTGTTTGCTCGAATTCTGTGCTGCTGCCCCGGATACATCGAGAAACAAAATCACACATGCCCGGCGGCCGGAAATTCACCGGGCATGGCGAGATGTTTTTCGCATTCCTGTGTGCACGCGATGCCAATGCGCGCGCGCCGGCCCGAAAGGGCCTGGCTCCCTAGAATCGACTGTTTGGCCTGACTCCATTCGTTCGATGCCTCACGGGACCATCCGCATCCGCGGCGCGCGCCAGCACAACCTCAAGAACCTGGACCTGGACATCCGCACCGGCGAGTTGACCGTCGTCACCGGCCCCAGCGGGTCGGGCAAGTCCAGCCTGGTGTTCGACACGCTGTACGCAGAAGGGCAGCGGCGCTACGTGGAAACCTTCTCCGCATACGCCCGCCAGTTCCTGGACCGCATGGATAAGCCGGCGGTGGACCGCGTGGAAGGCGTGCCGCCGGCGATCGCGATCGACCAGACCAATCCGGTGCGCAGCTCGCGTTCGACGGTCGGCACGATGACCGAGCTGAACGACCACCTGAAGCTGCTGTTCGCGCGCGCCGGCCGGCTGTTCGACCGCGTCACCGCGCAGCCGGTGCGGCACGATTCGCCGGACAGCATCTACGCCGAGCTGCAGCGGCGCGCGGCGGAGCAGGGCGACCCGCGCCTGGTGCTGACCTTTCCCGTGGAGCTGCCGGCCAACACCAGCGGCGAGCAGGTCGCCGAGTGGCTGGCCGCCAGCGGCTTCACGCGCGTGCAGGCCGAGCGCGAGGTGGCCACGCCCGCCGCGCCGCGCAAGCTGCTGGACGTCACGGCCGACCGCCTGCGCCTCGGCAGCGCCGAGCGCGTGCGCGTGGTCGAGGCGATCGAGACCTGCCTGAAGCGCGGCGCCGGCCGGCTGAACGTCTACGCGCTGGCGGCCGACGGCGAGGCCGCGCCCGCGATCTGGCGCTTCTCTACCGGCCTGCACTGCCCGGACAGCGACCTGCGCTACGCCGACCCGATCCCGTCGATGTTCTCGTTCAACTCGCCGGCCGGCGCCTGCGAGACCTGCCGCGGCTTCGGCCGCGTGATCGGCGTGGACTGGAACCTGGTCATCCCGAACGACCGGCTCACGCTGCGCGGCGGCGCGGTCAAGCCGATGCAGACGCCCGCATGGCAGGAATGCCAGGACGACCTGATGCGCCATGCCGAGGCCGCCGGCATTCCGCGCGACACCCCCTGGAACCGGCTCACGCCCGAGCAGCAGCACTGGGTGCTGCACGGCTCGCCGCACTGGAACGGCAAGTGGAACCAGCAGTGGTACGGCGTCAAGCGCTTCTTCGAGTACCTGGAGAGCAAGGCCTACAAGATGCACATCCGCGTGCTGCTGTCCAAGTACCGCAGCTACACGCCCTGCGGGACCTGCGGCGGCGCGCGGCTGAAGGCCGAGAGCCTGCTGTGGCGCCTGGGCGGCCGGGAGGATGCGGACGCGGTGCTGGTCCCGTCCGCCCGCTTCATGCCCCGGGGCGTGGAATGGACGCGCGCGCAGCTCGAAGCCCTGCCGGGCCTGTGCCTGCACGACCTGATGCTGCTGCCGATCGAGCGGCTGGCGCGCTTCTTCGACCGCATCTCCGCCGCGCAGCCCGGCGGCAGCGATGGCGAGGCCCAGGCGCTGAAGCTGCTGTTCGAGGAGATCACCACGCGGCTGCGCTACCTGCAGGACGTGGGCATCGGCTACCTGACGCTGGACCGCCAGAGCCGCACGCTGTCCGGCGGCGAGGTGCAGCGCATCAACCTGACGACGGCCCTGGGCACCTCGCTGGTCAACACGCTGTTCGTGCTGGACGAGCCCAGCATCGGCCTGCACCCGCGCGACATGCACCGCATCATCGAGGCCATGCAGCGCCTGCGCGATGCCGGCAACACGCTGGTCGTGGTGGAGCACGACCCGGCCGTGATGTTCGCGGCCGACCGCATGATCGACATGGGCCCGGGCCCCGGCGCGCGCGGCGGCCGCATCGTGTTCGACGGCACGACCGCGCAGCTGCGCCACGCCGACACGCTGACCGGCCAATACCTGGGCGGGCGCTGGCAGATCGGCACCGGCCAGCGCCGCGCCGTGGCCGACGGCACGCCGCGCCTGGTGCTCGAAGGCGCGCGCGAGCACAACCTCAAGAACGTGACGGTGGACATCCCTCTGCAGCGCCTGGTCTGCGTGACCGGCGTCAGCGGCTCGGGCAAGTCCACGCTGGTGCAGGACGTGCTGGCGCCGGCGCTGCTGCGCCACTTCGGCCGCGCCACCGAGGCGCCGGGCCGGCACGACCGGCTGCTGGGCGCGGACCACCTGGCCGACGTGGTCTACGTGGACCAGTCGCCGATCGGCAAGACCGCGCGCTCCAACCCGGTCAGCTACGTCGGCGCCTGGGACGCCATCCGCGCGCTGTTCGCCGACGCGCCGCTGGCGCGCCAGCGCGGCTACACCGCCTCGAAGTTCAGCTTCAACAGCGGCGACGGGCGCTGCCCGACCTGCGGCGGCTCGGGCTTCGAGCACGTGGAGATGCAGTTCCTGTCCGACGTCTACCTGCGCTGCCCCGACTGCGACGGCCAGCGCTACCGGCCCGAGGTGCTGGAGGTGAAGATCGAGCGCCGTGCCGCGGACGACGCGCGCCTGCGCGGCTTCAGCGTGGCCGAGGTGCTGGAACTGACCGTGGCTGAGGCCGTGCAGGTGTTCGAGCGCGACCGCGAGGTCGTGCGCGCCCTGCAGCCCATCGTGGACGTGGGCCTGGACTACGTGAAGCTGGGCCAGCCCGTGCCCACGCTGTCGGGCGGGGAGTCGCAGCGGCTCAAGCTGGCCGGCTTCCTGGCCGAGGCCGCCAAGGGCGCGGCCAGCACGCGCCAGGCCGTGGCGCGCAAGGGCCAGCTGTTCCTGTTCGACGAGCCGACCACCGGCCTGCACTTCGACGACATCGCCAAGCTGATGCGCGCGCTGCGCAAGCTGCTGGAGGCCGGGCACTCGCTGGTCGTGATCGAGCACAACCTGGACGTGATCCGCGCCGCCGACTGGCTGATCGACCTGGGCCCGGAGGGCGGCGACGCCGGCGGCCAGGTCGTCGCGGCCGGCACGCCCGAAGATCTGCAGCAGCATCCGGCCTCGCACACCGGCGCCGCGCTGCGCGACTACGAGGCCGCGATGCAGCCCGGCCAGCCGCTGGCGGCGGAGGAGCCGGCCGCGCCGCGCTACGCCGCGCAGGCCGATGCGGCGATCGAGATCGTCAACGCCAGGGAGCACAACCTGCAGGCGCTTTCGGTGCGCATCCCGCGCGGCAGCTTCAACGTCGTCACCGGCGTCAGCGGCTCGGGCAAGTCCACGCTGGCCTTCGACATCCTGTTCAACGAGGGCCAGCGCCGCTACCTGGAGTCGCTGAACGCCTACGCGCGCAGCATCGTGCAGCCGGCCGGCCGGCCCGAGGTCGACGCGGTCTACGGCATACCGCCGACGGTGGCGATCGAGCAGCGCCTGTCGCGCGGCGGGCGCAAGTCCACGGTAGGCACCACCACTGAGGTCTGGCACTTCCTGCGCCTGCTGTACGTCAAGCTCGGCGTGCAGCACTGCGTGCACGACGGCGCGGCGGTGCAGCCGCAAACGCCGGACAGCATCGCCGCGCAGCTGATGCGCCAGTTCCGCGGCCAGCACGTGGGCCTGCTGGCGCCGCTGGTGCTCAACCGCAAGGGCGTCTACACGGAGCTGGCGGACTGGGCGCGGCCGCGCGGCTTCACCCACCTGCGGGTGGACGGCAACTTCCTGCCGACCACCAACTTCCCGCGCATCGACCGCTTCAAGGAGCACACCATCGAGCTGCCGGTGTCCAGCCTGGACGTGACGCCCGAGAACGAGGCGCGGCTGCGCGAGGCGCTGGCGCGGGCGCTGGAGCACGGCAAGGGCGTGGTGCACGTGCTGCACCGGCTCGACGGCCTGCGCGCCGCGCTGGCGGCCGGCACGCCCACCGCCCACATCGGCGAGCTGCTGGCCTTCTCGGCCCGGCGCGCCTGCCCGGTCTGCGCGACCTCGTACGCCGAGCTGGACCCGCGCCTGTTCTCCTACAACAGCAAGCACGGCTGGTGCCCGGACTGCGTGGGCACCGGCGTCAAGCTCACGCAGGCGCAGCGCGCCGTCTACGACGACTCGGTGCGCGCCGACGACCACAAGGGCCGCGAGCAGAGCTTCGCCGAACCCGAGGCCGAGGACGTCGGCGACACGGCCTGCCCGAGCTGCCAGGGCACGCGGCTGAACGCGACCGCGCGCGCCGTGCGCTTCGACGGCCGCGCCATCACCGACATCGCGCGCCTGTCCGTCGGCCAGGTGCGGCAGTGGATCGCCGGCCTGATGGCGCCCGGCCGCCTGCCGCCGCGCGAGGCCGGCATCGCGCGCGACCTGCTGCCCGAGATCGCGAGCCGGCTCGAATTCCTGGAAGAAGTGGGCCTGGGCTATTTGACGCTGGACCGCGGCGCGCCCACGCTGTCGGGCGGCGAGGCCCAGCGCATCCGCCTGGCGGCCCAGCTCGGCAGCAACCTGCAGGGCGTCTGCTACATCCTGGACGAACCGACCATTGGCCTGCACGCGCGCGACAACCACATCCTGCTGAACGCGCTGCACAAGCTCGGCGACAAAGGCAACACGCTGGTCGTGGTCGAGCACGACGAGGACACCATCCGCCGCGCCGACCACCTGATCGACATCGGCCCCGGCGCCGGCAAGCGCGGCGGGCGGCTCGTCGCCCAGGGCCGCGCCGAGGACCTGGCGCAGGCCGGTGATTCGGTGACCGGCCGCTACCTGCTGCACGCGATGCGGCACCCGCTGAAGCCCCGCCGCGCGGTCGAGGCCGGCGCGGCACGCCTGTCCGTGCGCGGCGCGCGCGAGCACAACCTGCAGCACGTGGACGTGGACATCCCGCTCAAGCGGCTGGTCGCCGTGACCGGCGTCAGCGGCTCGGGCAAGTCCACGCTGGCGCGCGACGTGCTGCTGGCCAACGTGCAGAACGTGGTCGCGCAGAAGTCCACGCAGTCGGGCCTGGCGGCGCTGACGCTGCGCGGCCCGGTGTGGACCGGCTGCGACGCCGTGCTCGGCTACGAGCAGGTCGACCGCGTGCTGGAGGTCGACCAGACGCCCATCGGCAAGACCCCGCGCAGCTGCCCGGCCACCTACATCGGCTTCTGGGACACGATCCGCAAGCTGTTCGCCGAGACGCTGGAGGCCAAGGCGCGCGGCTACGGCCCCGGCCGCTTCTCGTTCAACACTGGCGAGGGCCGCTGCCCGAGCTGCGAGGGCCAGGGCATCCGCACCATCGCGATGAGCTTCCTGCCCGACGTGAAGGTGCCCTGCGAAAGCTGCCACGGTGCCCGCTTCAACCCCGAGACGCTGGCCGTCAGCTGGCGCGGCAAGAGCATCGGCGAGGTGCTGCAGATGGAAGTCGACGAGGCCGTCGGCTTCTTCGCCAGCATGCCCGCCATCGCGCACCCGCTGCAGCTGCTGCAGGACGTGGGCCTGGGCTACCTGACGCTGGGCCAGCCCTCACCCACGCTTTCGGGCGGCGAGGCGCAGCGCATCAAGCTCGTGACCGAGCTGACCAAGGTGCGCGACGAGGTGGGCCGCCGCGGCCAGAAGGCGCCGCACACCCTCTACGTGCTGGACGAGCCGACGGTGGGCCTGCACATGGCCGACGTCGAGAAGCTGATCCGCGTGCTGCACCGCCTGGTCGACGGCGGCCACAGCGTGGTCGTGATCGAGCACGACCTGGATTTGATCGCCGAGGCGGACTGGGTGGTGGACCTGGGGCCGGAGGGGGGCGAGGGCGGCGGCACCGTGGTGGGAGCGGCGCCGCCGGAGGAACTGGTGCGGCAGGGCACGGCTACCGGCGTGGCGCTGGCGCCGGTGCTGAGACGTTGAGGGGAAGAAGGGTCGGCGGCTGAAGGCGGCGAGCCAGCCGGTTGTCGGGCGGCCTCATCTGCGCTTTCGCCGTTACTTCATGCTGCGCCCGCCTGGTTTACTTGGATGTCACCTGGAGCGTAGGCACCAGGCGCTTGAACAGCGCATCGTTCTCCCGCAACACGGCTTCAAAGGCCGAGCCGTCCTCGTAGATGAGATTCACGTTCTGCTTCTTCAGCGTTTCCTGATACCTCGGCTCGGCGCTGACTTTGCGGGTCAGCTCGCGCCACTGCGCGACGACCTCGGGCGGTGTGCCCTTGGGCACCATCAGACCGCGCCAAGTCCCAATGACCAGATCCACACCGCTTTCCTTGAGTGTGGGCACATCGGAGAACTCGGCCACACGCTGGGCGGAGGTGACCGCAAGAATGCGCAGCTTGCCAGCTTTCACGTGGCTGCTCATGGCACCAGGGGCCACCACGGTGGCATCCACTTGGCCGGCAAGAATGGCCTGAATGGCCGGCGCCTCGCCCTGATACGGCACCCGTGTGAACTTGATACCCGTCTTGTCCTCCAGCGCAGCGGCGGCGATGTCGGGAATCGCGCCGTTGCCCGAGGTCGAGATCGTCACCTCGCCATTCTTGGACTTTGCGTAGGCCAGGAACTCGCCCACCGTCTTCCACGGCGCATCCGCCTGCACGGTGATAGACGACGGGTCGGCATTGATCCGTGCGATCGGCACGAAGTCCGCGAAGGTCGCCCGGCCTATCTTGAGGTACGGCGCGATCAGCAATTCGGGCGTGGCCATCACGACCTTGTAGCCGTCGGGCTTGGCCGCAGCGGCCTCGGAGAAGCCGATGGAGCCAATAGCACCGGGTCGGTTCACGATCAGGATCGGTTGCGAAAAATGCGGTCGCGCTGCCTCGGCGTACACCCGTGCAATCACGTCGGTGCCTCCGCCGGCAGGCCAGGGAACGATCATCTCCACCGGCTTGGCCGGGTAGGTTTCGGCCTGGGCCGGGGCCAGCATGGTGGCGGCGAGCCCCATGGCCACGACGATGGTGCGAAAGAGCATGTCTGTCCTCGTCAAGGTGTGTTGGAAAGTCACAGGCGCGGGATGTGCAGCCCGCCGTCCACATGGATGGCATCGCCGGTGCTGAACCCGAAGGCGCCGCTGGCCAGGGCCGCCACGGCGCGACCCACGTCTTGCACTTCTCCCCATCGCGGGATCGGGGTCAGGCCTGCCGCGATTCGCTTGTCGTAATCGGCGGCGGCGACTGCGGTCATGTTGGTGCGGATCACCCCCGGACGTACTTCGAACACGCCGATGCCCGCCTCGCCCAGGCGTGCTGCGAACAGCTTGGTCGCCATGCTGACTGCCGACTTGGACAGGCAGTATTCGCCACGGTTCGGCGAAGCCGCATAGGCATTGGCTGACGATACGTTGACGATGCAGCGGTAGCAGCCATCGGCCCGGCGTTCGAGGAATCGCGAGGCGACCTTCTGCGTCAGGAAGAACGGTCCCTTAAGGTTCACCCACATCAGCTGGTCGAAGCTTTCCGGCGTGGTTTCCAGGAGGTCACCGCGCTTGGCCACGCTGATGCCTGCGTTGTTGACCAGGCAGTCCAGAGGGCCGATCGCATCTTCGACGCGGTCGATCACGGCTTGGTGCTCGTTGATGTCGGCCACGTCGCAAGTCACGAAGGCTCCGCGTGTGCCGCGCTCGGCAATACCCTGGAGCGTTTCCTCCGCGTCGGCGTCGCGCGTCAGGTCGCCGATGACGACATCGAAGCCTCCTTGCGCAAGCGCGTAGGCGATGCCACGGCCAATGCCACGGCGGCCACCCGTCACGAAGGCCCGGCG
Organism: Pseudorhodoferax sp.; assembly: GCF_047601025.1. Taxonomy (NCBI): domain Bacteria; kingdom Pseudomonadati; phylum Pseudomonadota; class Betaproteobacteria; order Burkholderiales; family Comamonadaceae; genus Pseudorhodoferax; species Pseudorhodoferax sp. Next base: position 1,053,240 of record NZ_JASGJZ010000001.1, on the reverse strand, counting down.
CACCTTGTCGCCAGAAGCTGCTGCATTCATTTCCAATCTCCTTGTTGGCGTTTTCACGCCGTTCTAGACCACGCTGCGGTGGCGTTCGATGCACAGGTCCAGCACCGTGCCGTGGTCCCTCTGCCACCAGCGATTCGAGAAGATCTCCACCTCGGAATGGCCGGCGAAGCCCTGGGCTTCGACCCAGCCGCGGATCCTGGGAATGTCGATCACGCCATCGCCCATCATTCCGCGGTCGTTGAGCATGTCGGTTGTCGGGGTCAGCCAGTCGCAGACGTGAAAGGCCAGCAGGCGCTCCTTGCCGGCGCGCGCGATCTGCTGTTCCAGCTTGGGGTCCCACCACACGTGGTACACGTCCAGCGCGACACCCAGGGCGCCGCTGCGCCCTGGATCCAGCTCGTCGCACAGGTCCAGCGCGTGTTCCAGCGTGTTGATGCAGGACCGGTCGGCGGCGTACATCGGGTGCAGTGGCTCGATGGCCAGCGGCACGCCAGCCTTGCGCGCATGCTCCAGCAGTTCGGCGATGCCGTCACGCACTTGGGTGCGGGCCACTGCGATGTCATTGAATGCCGCCTTGCCCTGCAAGGCGCCCGGCAGGGAGCCGACCACCAGGACCAGACACGGTGCCTTGAGTTCGGCCGCCTCGTCCACGGCACGGCGGTTGTCGTCCAGAGCTGCTTGCAGCCCTCCGGCATCGGTCGCGGGGAACATGCCTCCACGGCAGTAGCCGGACAACTCCAGGCTGTGTGCGCGCACGCGCTGAGCCACCTTGCTGAGCCCGGCGGCCTGCACCTGGTCGCGCCACGGTGACACGGCGCGGATGCCGCGCGCCGCGCAGGCATCGAGGATGGCAGGCAGCGGCAGGTCTTTGCCCAGACTCTTGCGAACCGTGGCTGTGTTGATCGACAGCCAGCGGTGGTCTGCGGAAAAGTCGCGCATCACTGGACTCCGTACAGCGCCATCAGGGTACGCATGCGCTGAATGGCCAGCTCGGGTTTCTCGAGCAGGTTCGCTGCATCGGCCAGCCGGAACAGTTCGGCGAAGTGCTGAGCGCTGCGCGTGCTCTGCTGGCCGCCCACCATGCTGAAATGGCTTTGGTGGCCGTTGAGCCAAGCCATGAACACCACACCGGTCTTGTAGAAGCGCGTGGGTGCCGCGAAGATGTGGCGCGACAGCGGCACCGTGGGACCCAGGATGGCGTGGAAGCGCTCCATGTTGCCCTGGGCCAACTCGCCCAGAGCTGCACTGGCGGCCGGCGCGATGGCGTCGAAGATGCCCAGCAGCGCATCGCTCTTGCCGTGCAGCGGATTGCTGCCCCAGCCGTCGCCCGCGATCAGTTCCGCATAGTTGAAGTCGTCGCCTGTGTACATGCGCACGCCAGCGGGCAGGCGCCGGCGCATGGCGACTTCCTTGTCCTTGTCGAGCAGCGAGATCTTGATGCCGTCCACTTTGGACGGATTGGCAGCGATGACCCCCAGCGCGGTGTCCATCGCGACATCCACGTCCTGGGTGCCCCAATAGCCGGCCAGCGCCGGATCGAACATCTCACCCAGCCAGTGCAACACGACGGGCTGACTGGCCTGGGTCAGCACGTGGCTGTAGACCCGCTCGTAGTCGGCCGGGCTCTTGGCCACTCGGGCCAGCGCGCGGCTGGCCATGATGATGAGCTTGCCACCGAGCTTTTCGATGGCTGCCATCTGTTCGTCATAGCCGCGGACCACGTCGTCCACGGTCTTGACCGCGTCGATGTCCAGGTGGTCGGTGCCGCAGCCCGATGCCACGAAAGCGCCCGGATGGTCCTTGGCCGCGTCCAGCGAACGGCGGATCAACTCCAGCGAGGTCGGCCAGTCCATGCCCATGCCGCGCTGGGCCGTGTCCATGGCCTCCGCCACGCCCAGGCCCAGCGACCACAGGTATTGGCGGTAAGCGATGGTCGAGTCCCAGTCGATGGCGGACGTGATCCAGGGGTCATGGGCGGCAAGCGGATCGGCGACGACGTGGGCGGCCGAGTAGGCGATGCGGTTGAACTTCACACCTGCCGGCGGCCGCACGGGCTGCTTGCCGGAGAGCGTATAGGCCTGCGTGCCTTGCAGGGTCGGAAGCGTGATGGTCAGAGACATGATGGTTCCTTGGGAATGCGCCCGCCAATGCGTGCGCGATGTGTTGAACGATGCAGCGCGGGCGCTCAGTCCAGTTCGTAGCCGAAGAACCTGGCGACGCAGCGTGCCTGCCCCAGGTGCATGTGTTTGCCGGCGTGAGCCGCATGGCCGGTGTCCATCGCGCGTTGCAGCAGCGGCGTGATCTCCGGCTTCGTGACCACGTCCACCACCAGCGTCTCGCGCGGCAGTTCGGCGGGGTCGAACGGCAGCGGGTCCGTGGCCTGCATGCCTAGAGGCGTGGCGTTGATGACGGCATCCACCTTGAAGTGATGTGCACCCGTGCTGATGTCGACATGAGGGAAGGCCTGCTGCAACTGCCGGCACAGCCGGTCGCGGCGCAGCACGTCGCGGTCGTGCAAAACCAGGCCGGCCACGCCGGCCTGCGCCAGGGCTAGCGCGATCGCGCTGCCCGCGCCGCCGACGCCCCACAGCCGCACGTTCCAGCCTGCCGGCTCGTGGCCCTGTGCACGCAGGCCAGCGACAAAGCCGATGCCGTCGAACATGTCGCCATGCCAGCTTCCGTCGGGTTCGCGACGGGCGGCGTTGACCGCGCCCACCAGTTGGCCCGCTTCGCCGATGCGAGACATCAGCGGCAGCACGCGCGTTTTGTGCGGCATCGTGATCACCAAGCCGCGCAGGTTGCGCAGCATTGACAGGCCGGCCCAGGCCGTCTCGAGGTCGCCCTGCCCCACATGCAAAGGCACAAGCACAGCGTTGATGCCCTTCTGCGCGAACATGGTGTTGAACACTTCGGGCGAACGCGCCGCAGTGATCGGGTCGCCCACGATTCCGTACAGCAGCGTTGATCCGTCAAGTTGTTCGAGCTTCACTGCAGTGTCCTCAAGCCTTGGGCGCCTTGCGGCGTTCCAGGAAATTGCCGATGCGCGTTTTGGCTTCGCTCGTATCCAGCACCACTGCCGCCAGCAAGCGTTCGATGCGCAGCGACTGTCGTATGGGAGCTTCCGTGGCCTCGTAGATCACTTCGCGCGCGAAGGCCACGGCCGGCGCGCTGCGTTGCGCGACCGCTTCGGCCATCGCAACGGCCGTGTCGACCACATCGGCTGCAGGCACGGCGCGCGCGGCGATGCCGTAGCCCTTGGCCTCCAGCCCCGACAGTTCGCGGCCCGTGAGGATCAGGTCAGCCGCAACGGCCCGGCCGGCCAGGCCGATCAAGCGTTGGCTGCCGCCCTGGCCAGCGATGACACCGATGCCGGTCTCCGGCAGTGCGAACTTGGCGTCTTCGGCCGCTACGATCAGGTCGCAGTACAAAGCCAGCTCGAAGCCACCGCCCACCGCGTAGCCGCGCACGGCGGCGATGATGGGCTTGGACATCTTGCGGATCTGGTCCAGGTCGTCGAGCCAGCCATCCAGGATGGCCTGCACGCCTTGCAGCTTGGCAACGTCGACCAGGTCGGCACCTACGCAAAAGTGGGTCGGCGTTCCGGCTAGGACCACGCATCGCACGTTGGTGTCGGCCATGGCTTGGGCCAGTGCATCGAGCAAAGCCCGGCTGAGTTCGGGCGACATGGGGTTGCCGCGGCGCGGCACGCCGGTCATCGTGAGGACGCGAACCGTCCCACGGTTTTCCACGCTGAGAATGTTGTCGTTCATTGCATCACTTCCTTGGCATAGCTGCCCACGTTGCGCACGACTGGCGCGAAGTCCATTTGTGTCAGCACGTCGCGTTGCAGGTCGACGCCTGGTGCCAGTTCGATCAACTGCACGCCTTCGAGCGTCAGTTCGAAGGTTGCGCGCTCGGTCACGTATAGGACGCGCTGGCCGCGTTGCAGCGCCTGTTTGCCGCTGAACGTCACATGGTCCACGGCCTTGACCAGCTTGCGGATGCGGCCCTGTTGTTGGACGTGGACCTTGCCGCCCTCCACCTTCACCTGGTTGCCCTTGGCGTCGAAGGTGCCGCAGAACACCACGGTCTTGGCGTTCTGGGAGATGTCGATGAAGCCGCCGGGGCCGTTGACATTGCCGTTGAGCTTGGACACGTTGACGTTGCCGTCGCCGTCCATCTCGGCCATGCCCAGAAACGTCATGTCCAGGCCGCCGCCGCTATAGAAGTCGAACTGTGAGGGCGAATCGATGATGACCGAAGGATGGTGGGCCATTCCGAACAGGTCGTCGTCGATCATGTGGCCGCCGTGGATGCCCTGCTCGATGGTCATCCAGTAGTCGGCCTGGGCGCCTCTCTCTGCGATCAGCGAGGCGACGAGAGCCGAGGCGCCGAAGCCGAAGTTCAGGCTGTCGCCAGGATGCAGTTCCTGGGCTGCGCGGCGCGCGATGATGCGCTTGAGCGGGTCGGTGGAAGCTGCAGGACGGTCGAATTCACCATCATGGCCGATCAGCGAAGGGTCGAAGTTGCCCCGGTAGGTCTGCATCTGCTCGGGCACCACGACCACGGCATCCACCAGCGCCCCTGGGATGGCGACGCTGCGGGGGGTGAGCTTGCCCGCAGGCACGACCTCGCGCACTTGGGCGATGACCTTGCCGCCGCTGTTGTGGGCGGCAAGCGCCACGGCATAGCCGTCCAGATCGGCCGGCTCTTCCTCCAGCGAGATGTTGCCGGCCGTGTCGGCATAGGTGCCGCGGATGATGGCCACGTCCACCTTGAACGGCTTGTAACGCAGGTACTCCTTGCCATCGAGCTGAAGCAGTTCGACCACGTCGTCCTTGGCGGCGGCGTTCATGCGTCCGCCGCCCAGCCGTGGGTCCACGAAGGTGCCCAGGCCCACATGGGTGATCAGGCCAGGACGGCCGGCGCCGATTTCACGCAACAGGTGGGTGATGACCCCGCCGGGCAGCGAGTAGGCCTCGATACGGTTGTCCTTGGCCAGCGCCTGCATGCGCGGCGACCAGGTCCAGTGACCACCGACCACGCGGCGCACCATGCCGTCGTGGGCAAAGCGGTTGGAGCCGCGTTTGTTGCGATCGCCGAGGCCCAGCGAGTGGACCAGCGTCAGGCCTGCAGCGCCCTCGCCATTGCAAAAGCGCCGCTCGACCGCTTCGAACACCGCATCCGGCTCCACCAGGCCGCCGCCCGAGCCCGTGACGGCCACAGTGGCACCGTTGGAAATTAGGGCCGCTGCCTCGGCGGCCGTCATCGTCTTGTCGCGCATCTCAAAATCTCACTTCAACTGAAGCTTGGTCACGATGTCGCTGTAGAACTTGAACTCACGTTCCAGCTCCGCAGGCAACTTGTCGCCGTCCTCGTAGACCATGCCGAGGTACTGCTGCGTGAAGAACTGCTGGTAGCGCGGTTCCTGCACGACCTTGGCGACCACCTCCTTGAGCTTGGCTATCACGGCAGGCGGCGTGCCCTTGGGAGCGGCCAGCGCGCGCCAGGTGCCGAGCTGGAGGTCCACGCCTTGTTCCTTGAAGGTCGGCACGTCCGGGAACTCTTTGAGACGTTCGGGGGCCATCACGCCGAGCAGGCGGAATTTGCCCGTCTTCACGTAAGTGCCGGCCTCGCCCGTTGTCGCGAAGCCGCCTTCGACTTGGTTGCCCAGGATCGCGGTCATTTCGGGGCCAGCGCCGATATAGGGAATGTTGTTGAACGACAGGCCGGTCTTCTCTTCCAGGGCCACGGCGGCGAGGTGATAGGTCGCGCCCTTCCCGGAGTTGGCCAGAGCAACTTCTCCCGGTTTGGTTTTGGCCTTGGCCAGCACGTCCTGTACCGTCTTGAACGGGGAGTTCGCCGGCACGATCAGGACGATCGGGTCAATGTTCAGCCGGGCGATGAAGGTGAAGTCCGCCGGGCGCGCCTTGCCGATGCCTTGCAGGTAGGCCAAGTTGATCTCGGGCGTGACCATGGTCAGCTTGTAGCCATCGGCTGGGGCGCGCGCGCCTTCGGAGTGACCGATCGCACCCGCTGCGCCCGGGCGGTTCACCACGATCATGCCGTTCGCCAGGTAACGGCCTGCAGCGTCCGCGAAGGCGCGGCCCACCGCATCGGTTCCACCGCCCACGGCGTAGGGCACGAGTAGCTCGATGGGCCGGTTCGGGTAGTCGCTCGCCATCGCGCCGTCCATGGCAAAGGCGAGAGCGACGGCGCCAAGCGCAGCGCGGACAAACACAGAACGGTTCATGAACAGTCTCCTGGAGCAAACAAGCAATTGATGGAATTGAATCGATTCAAACGACTCAAAACGGATTTGAATCGATTCAATTCTTGCTGTGATCTAGGGATAACCCTTATGTGACAACCGACCCGCGGCGGCCCTGTTCCAACTCTCGAAGCGGGTATGCTGGGTCGCAACAGCACATCCCCATGTCCACGAAACGAGTCACTCTGAAAGATGTTGCCCAGGCCGCGGGGGTGGCGACCGGCACCGTCTCCATGGTCCTGAACAACAGCCCTCTGGTAGCCGAGGCCACCAAGGCCAAGGTCCGTGCCGTCCTGAAAGAGGTCGGCTACGTGTACGACCGGGCGGCTGGCAATCTGCGCGGCATTACCTCGCGCATCGTTGGGGTGTCGATGTGCAACCTCGTCAACCCTTATTTCGCGGATGTGACCGCTGGCATTCAAGAAGCGCTTGAAGAGTTAGGCCGCGTTCTCTTCCTCGGCAACTGCGCCGAGTCGATCCCCCGGCAGCTCAACTTCTTGCAAACCCTGCGGCAGTACCGCGTGGAAGGCGTTTTGCTAACCCCTGCCATCGCTACGCCCAAGGAGCACGTCGAGCAACTGCTGGCCTGGAAGGTGCCGGTGGTGCAAGTGACGCGCTACGTGGCGGGCGTGGAAAGCGACTACGTTGGGAACGACAACCGGGTGGGCGCACAGATCGCGACGAAGCACCTGCTGGACTTGGGCCACGAACGCATCGGCTACCTCGGGCGCGCCAGACTCACGTCAACTGGCCAAGATCGCTATGAAGGCTTTCGCACGGCACTGCAAGAGGCGGGCATCAGGTCCAACGACGACTGGATCTTGGAATTTCCAGCCACGCGCGAGGATGGGTTCCGCGAGACCGTGCGCCTGATGCAGGGCCGCGATGCACCCACAGCACTGCTTTGTTTCAACGACACGATCGCTTTTGGCGCCATGCTCGGACTGCGGAGCATTGGCATTGAGCCTGGTCAAGAGGTATCGGTGGTGGGCATGGATAACGTGTCCGAGTCCGCGCTTTGGCAACCGGGGCTGACCACCCTGTCCATCGGCAGAGACAGCATCGGCCGTGTGGCTGGCAAGCTGCTGATGGACCGCTTGGAGGAGCCCGAGCGGCCGATCGAGCGGATCATCCTGCGCCCCGACTTGGTCGTGCGGGCTTCTTCGGGGCCGGTGATTCCTCGGCCGCGACGGATGGCGCGCGCGAGCTGACGCGCGCTAGGGCTACAGCGTCTGCAGCGCAGCGTCTCAGGCCGGAGTGCATCGCCGGTATCGGCTCGTGTGTCCTGTTTGTCGCGCGTGGACTAACAGGATAGAAGTTTGGACAGACATGGCCGGATGCGCTGGAGCACGCATCCGCGCAGGCGCCGCGCTCAGGTCGGATTGATGCTGTGCTGCGCCATGTAGATATCCACCAGCATCAGCACGTAGGTGGCGATCAGCCCCAGCATGGCCAGCACGAACAGGGCGGCCACCGGCCGGTCGAAGGGAATGGCGAGTTCATTGCCGAGGAAGAGCGAGCCGATCAGCACGCACACCAGGATCGCGCAGCCGGCACCGGCGGTGATGGCGGCGTTGATGACCTTGGCGCGCCGGTTAAGCGCCTGCAACTCTTGCTGCAGCGTCGGATTGGCTTCGGCGTCCGCCTTGTCCAGGTCGTCCTTGCGTTTGATGGTGCGGTCGTTGATGCGCGCGAGGCGGTTGGTCAGTACCGTCAGCGTGGCGCCGATGGCGGCCAGCATGAAGGCTGGCCCGACTGCGAGCTGGATCACGTGCGTGGTGTCGGCATGGATGGCGAGCATGGGCGGAATGTCCTGGTTCGGAGCTGCCGAGCGATTCTGCTTGCGGCAGCGCGTTGCGGCTGCCGCGTCGCCGCGGCAATCGATGCCTGCGTATGAGGGACTTCCCGGTTGCAACTGCCGCACGGCGCCGGCCAAATGGCAGGTTTTTCTGCCGCCACGAAAGGCTCACCATGTTCCGCCGTTCCCTGCTGGGCGCCGCCGCGCTCGCCTCGCTCACCATGCTCGTGGCATCGCCGGCCCAGGCCCAGGCCTGGAGGACCTTCCCCGAAAAGCCGATCAAGCTGATCATCGCGTTTCCGGCCGGCGGGCCGACCGACATCACGATGCGCGCGCTGGCCGACAACGCGGCCAGGGCGCTGGGCTACCCGGTCATCATCGAGAACCGGCCCGGTGCCGGTGGCACGCTGCCGGCGCAGGCGCTGCAGAGCGCGCCGGCCGACGGCTATACGCTGGCGCAGATCCCGCTCGGCGTGTTCCGCGTGGGCTACACCACCAAGCTCGACTGGGATCCGCTCAAGGACATCACCTACGTGATCAACCTGACCGGCTACGCCTTCGGCATCGTGGTGCCGGCCGACAGCCCGTTCAAGACCTGGCAGGACTTCGTGGACTATGCCAAGGCCAACCCCGGCAAGCTGACCTACGGCTCCACCGGCACCCTGACCAGCCCGCACCTGACGACCGAGCTGATCGCCCAGGAGGCCGGCATGCAACTGCAGCACGTGCCCTACAAGGGCAGCGCCGACCTGATGCTGGCCGTGACCAGCGGCCAGCTGATGGCCGCGGCCGATTCCACCGGCTTCGCGCCGTTCGTCGAGGCCGGCAGGCTGCGCGTGCTGAACACCTGGGGCGCCAAGCGCCTGGCCAAGTTCCCCGACGCGCCCACGCTGAAGGAGCTGGGCTACGACATCGTGCAGAACTCGCCGTTCGGCCTGGGCGCGCCCCGGGGCACGCCGCCCGAGGTGGTCAAGCGCCTGCACGACGCCTTCAAGAAGGCCATGGAGGAGACCAGCTACCTGGCTGCGCTGGCCAAGTACGACATGCTGCCGGACTACAAGAGCTCGGCCGACTACGCCAAGTTCGCGCAGGAGACCGTCGCGCGCGAGAAGGCCGTCATCGACAAGCTGGGCCTGGCCCGGTCGCAGTAAGTAGTGAACGCCGGGGCAGCGGCCCCGGCCATGGGCCGGCGTCAGGGCCGGCGCTGCGCCAGCACGAGGCACGCGAACTCCGCGAACCCGGCCCCGCGCTCGGCCGCGGTCACGTAGCGCGGCAGCTGCGACAGGTGCGGCACGAAGCGCGCGATGTTGGCCACGCCCACGCTGAGGGCGAAGGCCCCGAACATGCGCGCGTCGTTGGTCGAGTCGCCGACATAGGCCCAGCGGTCCAGCTCGGCGTCCAGGTCGCGCTGCCACAGTTCGCGCACGATCCAGCGCGCGCCCTGCAGCTTGTCGTGCCCGCCGAACCAGCCGTTCACGTGGATCGAGCTGACGGTGGCGTGCAGGCCTTCGTGCCGCATGGCCAGCACCACCTTGTCGATCTGCGCCTCGCTGAGCTGGGCGAACTCGCTGTGGTCGACCGCGATGTCGGTCTCGCGGCCGCCCGAATCGCCGGCGCGGCGCGCGCCGGGGATGCTGCGCTCGATCAGCGCCAGCACCTCCTGCATGCGCGCGAAGTGGGCGGCGCGGGTGGCCGCGTCCTGCTGGTAGCGCTTCTCGACGCCACCGCCGCCGGCCCGGCGCAGCAGCGCCACGGCGCCGTTCTCGGCCACGATGGCATCGACCGGCCAGGCGGCCGCGAACGGCAGGCTCCAGCCGACCGAGCGGCCCGTGACGGCGACGACCGCCAGCCCGGCGGCCTGCAGGTCGGCCAGCGCCTGCAGCGCGTCGGGCGTGATCGCGCCGCCGGTGGTCAGCGTGTCGTCGATGTCGGTGAAGACGCCGCGCAGCCCGGCCGAGGCGCCTGCCGGCCAGTGGGCCGCCAGCGGCTTCATCCGGCGCTCTGCAGCGCCAGCCCCGCGTGCTCGCGCAGCGGGTGGAAGTGGATCTTCGGAAAGCGTTCCTGCGCCAGCCGAACGTCGTACGGGCTGGTGCACAGGAAGGCCAGCGTGTCGGCCGCGTCGCGCGCCATGCGGGCCGGGTAGGCGTCGACGAACTGGCGCAGCTCGGCCGGCGTGTCGGCCGTGATCCAGCGCGCGCCGGTGTACTGGCAGCCCTCCAGCCGGATGTCGGCGTCGTACTCGGTCTTCAGCCGGTGCTGCACGACCTCGAACTGCAGCTGGCCGACGGCGCCCAGCAGCATCGCGCCGCCGGCCTCGGGCTTGAACACCTGGATCGCGCCTTCCTCGCCGAGCTGGGCCAGGCCCTGCTGCAGCTGCTTGGTGCGCAAGGGGTTCCTCAGGATCACGGTCATGAACATCTCGGGCGCGAAGAACGGCAGCCCGGTGAACTGCAGGTTGGCGCCGTCGGTGATGGTGTCGCCCAGCTGCACGCCGCCGTGCGTGGTGAAGCCGATGATGTCGCCGGCGTAGGCCTCGTCCACCGCCTCGCGGCGCTGGCTCATGAAGGTCACGACCGAGGTCGGCCGCAGTTCCTTGCCGGTGCGCTGCACCTTGAGCTTCATGCCCGGCGCGTACTTGCCCGAGGCCATGCGCACGAAGGCAATGCGGTCGCGGTGGTTGGCGTCCATGTTGGCCTGCACCTTGAACACCACGCCGGCGAAGTCCTCGTCCTCGGGCCGGATCTCCCGGGTGACGGGCTGGCGGTTGACCAGCACGGTGCTCACGCGCGGCTGCGGCGGCGGCGCCAGGTCGACCAGCGCGTCCAGCACTTCCATCACGCCGAAGTTGTTGACGCCCGAGCCGAAGAACACCGGCGTCTGCCGGCCCGCGAGGAAGGCTTCGCGGTCCCAGGCCGGCGAGGCGCCGGCGGCCAGCTCCATGCCGTCCATCGCGGCCGCGAACTCGTGGCCGAAGCGCTGCTCCAGCGTGGCGCGCTCGGCCAGCGGCACGGTCTCGAAGTCCTGCGGCCGGCGCTCGCTGCCGGCCTCGAACACCGTCATCGCCTGGGTGCGCAGGTTGACGATGCCGCCGAAGGCCTTGCCCTGGCCGACCGGCCAGGTCATCGGCACGCAGGGCATGCCCAGCTCGCGCTCCACCTCGTCCAGGATGTCCAGCGGCTCGCGCACCTCGCGGTCCATCTTGTTGACGAAGGTGATGATGGGCGTGTCGCGCTGGCGGCAGACCTCGATCAGCCGGCGCGTCTGCGCCTCCACGCCGTTGGCCGCGTCGATCACCATCAGCGCCGAGTCCACCGCGGTCAGCACGCGGTAGGTGTCCTCGGAGAAGTCCTTGTGGCCGGGCGTGTCCAGCAGGTTGATCACGTGGTCGCGGTAGGCCATCTGCATGACCGAGCTGGCCACCGAGATGCCGCGCTGCTTCTCGATCTCCATCCAGTCGCTGGTGGCGTGGCGGCTGGCCTTGCGCGCCTTCACGGAGCCGGCGATCTGGATCGCGCCGGAGAACAGCAGCAGCTTTTCGGTCAGCGTCGTCTTGCCGGCGTCGGGGTGGGAAATGATGGCGAAGGTGCGGCGACGCCGGGTTTCGGAGGCGTAGGACAAGGGCGGTTCCAGAGGGAGGGGCGCAGCGCGTTGCTGCGGGACGAAAGCGCGCATTTTCGGCCAAACGCGCGGGGCCGGTCCCGCCCGGCCGGCCGGCGCGCCGCCTACGCCGTCAGGGGCGGCAGCGGCCGTCCAGCGGGGTGGAGCCGTCGCGGCATTCGGTCAGCATGGGGGCCGCGGCCGGCGCGGGCGGCGCCACATGCCGTGCGTAGACGATCTTCTTGCGGCCCATCGCGCAGTTGCCGACGACGCGGCCGTCGGCCGGCTGCGCGGCGTCCAGCACCGTGACCGAGAAGCCGGCCACGCCGGCCGCGCGGATGCGTGCCTCGATGTCGCCGCGCAGGGCCTCGCAGTTGTCCTGGGCGAGGGCATTGCTGCCGGCCAGCAGCCAGGCCAGGGGGATCCACCAGGGTTTCATGCCGCGAGTGTCGCACCGCGCCGCCGCGTGCGCAGCAGCAGCGTCAGCGCGATGCCCATGTTCAGCAGGTTCCAGGCGATGCCGTTCAGGAAGGCCGCGCGGTAGCTGCCGGTCAGGTCGAACACCTTGCCCGACAGCCAGCCGCCCAGCGCCATGCCCAGCAGCGTGGCCATCAGCACCGTGCCCACGCGCGCGCCCGCCTCGGCCGGCGGAAAGTGCTCGCGCACGATGATCGCGTAGGACGGCACGATGCCGCCCTGGAACAGGCCGAACAGCGCCGACACCACGAACAGCGGCACCAGGCCGTCGGACGGCAGGAACATCAGCAGCGCCGCGCACTGCAGCACCGAGCCCAGCAGCAGGGTGCGCAGGCCGCCGATGCGGTCGCAGATCGCGCCCGAGATCAGCCGGCTGGCGATGCCGAAGCCCAGCATGACCGACAGCATCTGCGCGCCGCGCGCCGCGCCGTAGCCCAGGTCCGTGCAGTAGGCGACGATGTGGACCTGCGGCATGGCCATGGCCACGCAGCAGGCCGTGCCGGCCACGCACAGCAGGGCCTCGGCCATGCCCGGCGACAGGCCGAACGGCCGCGCTGCCGCCGCCGCGCCCGGCGCGGTGCCGCCCGGGGCGGCGGCCTGGACGGCCGGCGGGCGCTCGCGCAGCAGCAGCGCCAGCGCCGCCATCGTGACGCTGCAGAACAGCGCCATGCCCAGGTAGGTGTGGCGCCAGCCCACGGTCTCGACGAAATGCTGCGCGACCGGCGGCCACACCGTGCCGGCCAGGTAGTTGCCGCTGGCGCAGATGGCCACGGCCAGGCCGCGGCGCCGGACGAACCACAGCGAGGTGTCGGCCACCAGCGGCGCGAAGGCCGCGCCGCTGCCCAGCAGCCCGACCAGCACGCCCTGCACGGCCGCGTACACGAGGATGCTGCCCGACAGCGCCGAGGCCAGGTAGCCCAGGCCCAGGCTGGCGGCGCCCAGCAGCAGCGGCCACATCACGCCCCAGCGGTCGGCCAGCCGGCCCATCAGCACCCCGCCCAGGCCGAAGCCGAGCATCAGCAGCGTGTAGGGCAGCGCGGCGTCGGAGCGCGTGCTGCCGAACTCGGCCTGCACGGCCGGCAGCATGACGGACACCAGGTACATGCCGCTGCTGCCCACCGTCATCAGCAGCAGCGTGACGGCCAGGCGCATCCAGGCGTGGCGCGAATCGGCGGCATGCCGGTCCGGTGGTGGGGTCATGGGGGATGTCTCCTCGCGCCGCAGCGCGGCGGGAAGAATAGCAAGCTCGCCGCTCCCTCGGTTCCCTCCGCGGCGACCTGCGGACCGCGGGGGCGCTGGATGCCGGGCGCATGCCGCTCCGTCGCTACGCCCTCGAGCAGGCGGCAGCGGTCGGCCTGTTGCTCGGCGCGCGCGATGGGCCGTCGCTGCGGATCGCCTGGCGCTCGTCGGTCCAGAAACCAGTGCAGTCGGCTAGGCGCGTGCCAGGCGAAGTCCGCGGCGGGCGGCTCATCCTCCGAGGCGCTGCACGGTGGCGCGGCTCACCTGCACATCGTTCTGCCAGGTGGCATTGCGCGGGTCCAGTGCAGCCAGGCGCTCGTTGATGGCCAGGCTGCGCCTGGCCATCTCCAATGCATCGGCCCTGGAGCCTGCTTGTTCGAGCAGTCCGGCCATCAACGCGAGCGAGTACGACAGGTCGCGTTGCCACTGGGCATTGCCCGGGTCGGCCCGGGCCAGCCGCTCGGCCACGGCCAGCGCCGCCCGGTAGGCGCGTTCGGCGCCGGCCAGGTTGCCTTGTGCGCTCAGCACCTGGCCGATGTTGTCCTGGCTGACGCTCAGGTCGCGTTGCCATTGGGCATTGCCCGGGTCGGCCTGGGCCAGCCGTTCGGCCACGGCCAGCGCCGCCCGGTAGGCGCGTTCGGCGCCGGCCAGGTCGCCTTGTGCGCAGAGCACCTGGCCGATGTTGTCCTGGCTGACGCTCAGGTCGCGTTGCCATTCGGCATTGCGCGGGTCGGCCTGGGCCAGCCGCTCGCGCACGGCCAGCGCCGCCCGGTAGGCGCGTTCGGCGCCGGCCAGGTCGCCTTGTGCGCTCAGCACCCGGCCGATGTAGTTCTGGCTGATGCTCAGGTCGCGTTGCCATTCGGCATTGCCCGGGTCGGCCTGGGCCAGCCGTTCGGCCACGGCCAGCGCCGCCCGGTAGGCGCGTTCGGCGCCGGCCAGGTCGCCTTGCGCGCTCAGCACCTGGCCGATGTTGTCCTGGCTGACGCTCAGGTCGCGTTGCCATTCGGCATTGCGCGGGTCGGCCTGGGCCAGCCGCTCGCGCACGGCCAGCGCCGCCCGGTAGGCGTGTTCGGCGCCGGCCAGGTCGCCTTGCGCGCTCAGCACCTGGCCGATGTTGTCCTGGCTGACGCTCAGGTCGCGTTGCCATTCGGCATTGCCCGGGTCGGCCTGGGCCAGCCGCTCGCGCACGGCCAGCGCCGCCCGGTAGGCGCGTTCGGCGCCGGCCAGGTTGCCTTGTGCGCTGAGCACCTGGCCGATGTGGTTCTGGCTGACGCTCAGGTCGCGTTGCCATTGGGCATCGCCCGGGTCGGCCTGGGCCAGCCGTTCGGACACGGCCAGCGCCGCCCGATGGGCGCGTTCGGCGCCGGCCAGGTCGCCTTGTGCGCTGAGCACCTGGCCGATGTGGTTCTGGCTGACGCTTAGGTCGCGTTGCCATTGGGCATTGCCCGGGTCGGCCTGGGCCAGCCGCTCGCGCACGGCCAGCGCCGCCCGGTAGGCGCGTTCGGTGCCGGCCAGGTCGCCACGCAACCGGTAAAGATCGGCTCGGCGATGGGCGAGAACGCTCCATTCGCGTTCGACTTCCGGTTCTGATGTGCGCTCGGGTGGTACAGCCTCGAATCCGGCGGCCACCGCCGCCAGACCGGCTTCGACCTGCGCGGACCAGCCCAAGGCTTGCAGGCGATCGCACACCTCGTAGAGCAGCGGCATCAGCAGCGCCTCCCAGAGTTGCCGCCGCACGCCCGCCTTGAGCAGCGCGTCCGCATGCTCCAGGCATGCCGCAACCCGGCTGGCGTCGGCCGACACCGCCGCCTCCAACTCGGCTTGCACGACTTGCAGCAGCCAATCGGCCAGGGCGGCCGGCACCGGCTCCGGTGCGGGGCATCGCTCGCGCGCATGGCCATAGGCGAGGACATGGGCGAACTGCCAATGCGCCGATGGGCTTGCTTCGCTCACGTGCATCAGGCCGTGCTGCACCAGGCCGCGCAAACCGGCGCGCAGCACACTCTCCTTTTCTTGGCCCAGCGCAGCCGCAAACGCGGCCAGCGGCACCGGCGTCGGCGCCAGGCATCCGGCCACCGACAGCACGGCGCGCGCCGGCGCGTCCAGCCGGCTCACGCTGCGGTCGAACAGCCAGGCCAGCGTGCGCCGGCCTTCCATCGGGTCGGCCAGCGAGGGCAGCGGCCCGGCCCGCCATTCGCGCAACAGCCAGTGCGGGTCTTCGTCGCCTCGGGCCACCAATTTGCCGGCCCAGGTCAGGGCTAGCGGGTGGCCTTGCAACAGGTCCAGCAGGGGTTCGCGCAGGTCGGGCGGCAGCGGCCGGCCGGTCAGCTGGTCCAGCAACTCGGCGGCCTCGTCGTCGCCCAGGCGTTCCTGCAGCCAGACGCGGTGGGCCGGGTCCGCCTGCGTCAACAGGCGCGTGAGGATGAGCCAGCGGCAACCGGAGCCCAGCGGGCGCTGCAACTCCGGCAAGGCCGGGCGCCCTTCCAGGCCGTCGGCCTGTTCGGCGCCTTCGACGACGACGAGCAGGCGCTGGTCGCGCAAGGCCTGGGCGGCGCGGTCGGCGCCGGGCCGGTCGGGCAGGAAGTCGGCGCCCTTCACGCGGTTGGCCAGCGCGTGCCAGGCGGGCTCGGCCTGGCCCCGATGGACGTACAGATCCAGCAGGACGATGCCGTCCGGCCAGGGGCTGGTGACCAGGCGTTCACCGTCGTCGCCCACCACCTGCCGCAAGGCCGCCGCCGCCAGGGCCGTCTTGCCGAAGCCTGCGGCGCCGACCACGGCCGTGTTCCGCCCGGCACGCAGGCGGCCGGCCAGATCGGCCAGCGCCTCGGCACGGCCGACGAACCGGCCCGCGGCCGGCGGCAGATCGCAGGGTTTGGCTGGGCTGCCGGGGACGACGGCGAGCGCCTTGTGCAGTTCGATCGCCAGCCCTTCGACGCTGTCGAAGCCGATCTCGGCATGGCATTCCTGCGAGGCCAGCAGGGACCGGTGCAAGGCCTGCGACGCCCGGTCCGCCTCGCCCGGCGGCGTGTAGCGCGGCCCGCGTGGCGCACCGTCCCGCGGCGCCGCCACGATGATCCGCTTGCGGTGGTACAGCGCCAGCCAGGCCTCCCACTGCGTGTAGGACAGGGCGGGCCCGCCGGGGTGCAGGTAGGCCCGGAGCACGGGGAAACGCTCGCCGAAATCGGGGCACGCATCGCCCAGCGCCTGTACCGAACGCGGCTGCGCCGGCGCGCCTGGCAGGTCGCCGATCAGATGGACGACCACGTCGCAGGCCGCGACGTAGCCGGCAAGCTTGTCCAGCGTCGGCGTGCCCGCCGCGGCGAAGTCTTCCTGGATGACGACGGACCTGCCGCGCGTGGTCAGGTGCCGCTGCAGCGCTTCCCGGTAGGTCTCGAATTCCGCGCTGACGGCGGAGAGCAGGATCTGGACGGCGGCCATCGAAACACTCCTCGTGCCCTGGCTGTCGGGTGCGCGCCATTCTGCCGCCTGGGGCCGCGTCGGCGGCGGAGCTGCTGCCTGCCGGCCGGACCGAGCGCTGGTGGCATGCGAGCGGGCGTCCGGCGCGCGGCGTTGCCGCCCGGCCAAGGGCTCGCGCATTCCCGGGGCATGGCGTGCTAGATCAGGTTGCGCATCGCCTGCGCCGTCTCGCGCAGCACCGGCAGCACGCGGGCGACCGCGTCCTCGCTGCTCTCGTGGCCCATGGGCATGGTCACGTTCAGCGCGCCGACCAGGGTGCCGTGGCGGTCGCGCAGCGGTACGGCGATGCCGCGCGAGTTCAGGTCCAGCTGCTGCTCCGACAGCGCCCAGCCCTGGGCGCGGATGCGCGCGAACTCCAGCGCCATCCGCTCCTTGCTGGCGATGGTGTGCGAGGTGAACACCACCAGCTCGCGCGTGGCCAGCCAGTGCTCGGTCTCGTCCTGCGGGCGCAGCGCCAGCATCAGCAGGCCCGAGGCCGTCAGCTGCGCCGGCGCGCGCGCGCCCAGCACGTAGCCGGTGTTCATGCTGCGGTTGGGGCCGTTGCGGGCGATGAAGACCACCTCGTCGCCGTCCAGCACCGACAGGTAGGCGGTCTCGTGCGTGCCGGCCGCCACGCGCTGCAGGAAGGGCTGCACCACACGCGGCAGCCGGGCCGATTCCAGGTACGACTGGCCCAGCCGCAGCACCCGCGGCGTCAGCCAGAACAGCTTGCCGTCGCCGGCCACGTGGCCGATGTGCTGCAGCGTCAGCAGGTAGCGCCGCGCGGCCGTGCGCGTCATGCCGCAGCGCAGGCCGACCTCGCTGGCCGTCATGCGCGGATGCTCGCCGTCGAAGCACTCGATGATCGCCAGGCCGCGCTCCAGCCCGGCGATCCAGTCGCGCCGGTCCAGGGCGGCAGGGCCAGGGGGGAGGGTGGGCATCGGGGTCTGGTGGAAACCCTAGGACTGTTCGATTATCGAACCAAAATGATCGATGATCGAACAAGCGGCTTGTTCCCGGGCTGTGCCGATGCATGCCGCCCTTCTACATTGCGACCCACACGCACCATGCGTGTGCCCGTCGAACATCTTTTTGGAGACAAGCATGAGCAGTTCTGCCACGGCGTCCGAGCCGCAGGGCCGGCACCAGTCGAAGAAGGCCGCAGCCAGCGGCTGGATCGGCTCGGCGCTGGAGTATTACGACTTCTTCATCTACGCGACCGCCGCCTCGCTGATCTTTCCGCAGATCTTCTTTCCCAAGGGCGACCCGGCCATCGCCATCATCGCCTCGCTGGCCACCTACGGCGTGGGCTACGTGGCCCGGCCCATCGGCGCCTTCGTGCTGGGCCACCTGGGCGACACGCACGGGCGCAAGTCGGTGCTGATCTGGTGCATGTTCCTGATGGGCTTCTCGACCATCGCCGTGGGCCTGCTGCCCACCTACGACCAGATCGGCCTGTGGGCGCCGTTCCTGCTGGTGGTGTGCCGCCTGGTGCAGGGCTTCGCGGTGGCCGGCGAGATCTCCGGCGCCAGCTCGATGATCCTGGAGCACGCGCCGTTCGGCCGCCGCGGCTTCTTCGCCAGCTTCACGCTGCAGGGCGTGCAGGCCGGCCAGATCCTGGCCGCCGCGGTGTTCCTGCCGCTGGCCCACTACATGCCCGAGGAGGCCTTCAACAGCTGGGGCTGGCGCATCCCGTTCCTGCTGTCCTTCATCGTGATCGTGGCCGGCTGGATCATCCGCCGCGAAGTGGACGAGACGCCGGCCTTCACCGACAAGAGCGTGCAGACGCAGCGCGCGCGCTCGCCCATCGTCGACGCCTTCAAGTACTCCTGGAAGGACATGGTCCGCGTGGTGCTGATGGCGCTGATGAACGTGATCCCGGTGGTGGCCACGATCTTCGGCGCCGCCTACGCGGTGCAGCCAGCCTACGGCGTCGGCTTCGCCAAGGACGTGTACCTGTGGATCCCGGTGCTGGGCAACATCCTGGCCGTGGTGGTGATCCCGTACGTCGGCAACCTGTCCGACCGGATCGGCCGCAAGCCGCCGCTGATCGTCGGCTCGCTGCTGTCCGGGCTGCTGGCCTTCGGCTACCTGTACGCCATCAGCATCCACAACGTGACGCTGGCGGTGATCATGTCGCTGTTGATGTGGGGCGTGGTCTACCAGGGCTACAACGCCGTGTTCCCCAGCTTCTACCCCGAGCTGTTCCCCACGCGCACCCGCGTGTCGGCGATGGCCATCTCGCAGAACCTGGGCACGGCCGCCACGGCCATGCTGCCGGCGCTGTTCACCTTCGTGGCCCCGCCCGGCGCGCAGAACATCTGGCTGACCGTGGGCGCGCTGGCTTTCGGCATCACCGTGATCGCCGCGCTGGCCGCCGCCAGCGCCCGCGAGACCTTCCGCATCCACATGAGCGATCTCGGCCAGCCCGATGCCGTCCCGGTCCCGGCCGAGGAATACCATCGCCTGCGCGAGCAATCCCTGCGCGGCAACGCCGCCTGAACCACGATGAGCGACACGACCGTTCCCACGCCGCCGGTGCCCATGATCACCGGCAAGACCACGCTGATCGCGCACCTGGGCTACCCCACGGCCAGCTTCAAGGCGCCGATGATCTACAACCCCTGGTTCGCGCACCGCGGCATCGACGCGGTGGTCGTCCCGATGGGCGTGCAGGCCGAGGACTACGCCGTCTCGCTGCGCCAGATCATGCGCTTCTCGAACCTGCGGGGGGCGCTGGTCACGATGCCGCACAAGGTCGTGACGCTGGACATGGTGGACGAGGCCACGCCCACGGCCCGCATCGCCGGCGCCTGCAATGCCGTGCTCAAGCGGCCCGACGGTAGCCTGCTGGGCGACATGTTCGACGGCGCCGGCTTCGTGCGCGGCGTGCAGCGCAAGGGCCGCAGCTTCGCCGGTGCGCGGGTGCTGGTCTCCGGCGCCGGCGGCGTGGGCTCGGCCATCGCGGCCTCGATCGCCCAGGCCGGCGCGGCCGAGCTGGCGCTGTTCGACGCGCGCAGCGCCTCGGCCGAGGCGCTGGGCGAGCGCCTGCGCCAGCACTATCCGCAGCTGCAGGTGCGCACCGGCTCCAACGATCCGGCCGGCTACGACATCATCGTCAACGCCACGCCGCTGGGCATGAACGAAGGCGATCCGCTGCCGTTCGACGTGGCGCGCATCGCGCCGGACACCTTCGTCGGCGAGGTCGTCATGAAGACCGAGATCACGCCGCTGCTGCGCGCCGCGCTGGACAAGGGCTGCCAGATCCAGGTCGGCACCGACATGCTGTTCGAGCAGATCCCGGCCTACCTGGAGTTCTTCGGCTTCGGCACCACCACGGCCGAGGAGCTGCGGTCGGTCGCCACGCTGCAGTACTGACGCGCGGCCGGCGCGGCCATGAGCATCTTCGAGGACTACCTGTCGACGTCGGAGACGGTCGCCGTGTTCGGCGGCACCAGCGTCGTGGCCGCGATGCTGCGCTTCGAGGCGGCGCTGGCCCAGGCCCAGGCCGAGGAAGGCCTGGTCCCGGCGCCGGCGGCCCGCTCCATCATCGACACCTGCAAGGTCGAGCTGTTCGACGTCGGCAAGATCGTGCGCGAGAGCGGCCGCGCCGGCAGTGTGGCGATCCCGCTGCTCAAGGCGCTGCGCGAGGCCGTGGGCCTGTTCAATCCCGACGCGGTGGCCTTCACGCACCACGGCAGCACCAGCCAGGACGTCATCGACACCGCGCTGGCGCTGGTCACGCGCGACGCGCTGGCGCTGGTCGAGGCCGACCTGGACGCGGCCATCCGCGCCCTGCTGGCGCTGGCCGCGCGCCATGCGGACACGCCGATCCTGGCGCGCACGCTGATGCAGCCGGCCTCGGTCACCAGCTTCGGCCTCAAGTGCGTGGACTGGGCCGCGCCGCTGCTGCGGGCCCGCACGCGGCTGCGCGCGGCGGCGGCCCAGGCCCTGCAGCTGCAGCTGGGCGGCGGCGTGGGCACGCTGGCGCAGATGCAGGCCGGCGCCGATGCGGCGCGCATCGCCGCCGTGCGCGCGCGCATGGCGGCGGCGCTGGGCCTGCGCGACGGCGGCGCAGCCTGGCACACGCAGCGCGACGAATGGGTCGCGCTGGGCTGCGCGCTGGGGCTGCTGGCGGGCAGCCTGGGCAAGCTGGCGGCCGACCTGGCGCTGCTGGGCCAGCACGAGGTCGGCGAGGTCATGGAGCCGGCCGAGCCGGGCCGCGGCAGCTCCTCGGTCATGCCGCACAAGCGCAACCCGGTCGCCGCCATGGTGGCGCTGGCTGCGGCGCAGCGCGCGCCGCAGCGCGTGGCGGGCCTGCTGGCCGCGATGGTGCAGCAGCACGAGCGCGCGCTGGGCGGCTGGCAGGCTGAGCTGGCCGAGTGGCCGGCGCTGTGGATGGCCGTGCACGGCAGCGTGCGCGCGCTGGCGGTCGCGCTGCCGGGCCTGCGCGTGGACGCGGCCCGCATGCAGGCCAACATCGGCCGCGCGCGCGAGGGCCTGGCGCCCGAGGTGGCGCGCGAGTGGTTCGCGCCCGGCCTGGCCGCCGCCGCGGGCACGCTGGCGCGCCAGCGCCTGGCGGCGCTCGCTTCCCTATAATCCGCAGCCTTCCGAGGAGCGTTGCAGCGGTCCCCGCCATGGCGGAGCGGCCGCGAGGCTCGGATCCCCCTTCGCAACGACGCTCGCCCGCGGCTCCGTGCGGTGAGTGCTTCCCCCCAGGCCGTGGCTGTGATCAACCCGCCCTCCGACGAGGGAGCATGGAGCTTCGATGAACGCCCCCGCCTCTTCCCAGCAGCTGCTGCCCACCGACTGCGCGATCGCCGACCTGGCCCTGGCGGCCTGGGGCCGCAAGGAAATCGCGATCGCCGAGACCGAGATGCCCGGCCTGATGGCGATCCGCGACGAATACGCCCGGAGCAAGCCGCTCAAGGGCGCGCGCATCGCCGGCTCGCTGCACATGACGATCCAGACCGCCGTGCTGATCGAGACGCTGCAGGCGCTGGGCGCCGAGGTGCGCTGGGCCTCGTGCAACATCTTCTCGACGCAGGACCACGCCGCCGCCGCCATCGCCGCGGCCGGCACGCCGGTGTTCGCCGTCAAGGGCGAGTCGCTGAAGGACTACTGGGACTACACCCACCGCATCTTCGAGTTCGGCCCCAAGGGCAGCAAGGCCGAAGGCCCGAACATGATCCTGGACGACGGCGGCGACGCCACGCTGCTGATGCACCTGGGCGCGCGCGCCGAGCAGGACATCAAGGCGCTGGGCAAGGCCAAGAGCGAGGAGGAGAAGATCCTGCACGCCGCCATCAAGGCCCGGCTCAAGGACGACCCCACCTGGTACAGCCGCCGCCTGAAGAACATCATCGGCGTGACCGAGGAAACCACCACCGGCGTGCACCGCCTGCAGGAGATGTCGGCCAAGGGCACGCTGCAGATGCGCGCGATCAACGTCAACGACTCGGTGACCAAGAGCAAGTTCGACAACCTGTACGGCTGCCGCGAGTCGCTGGTGGACGGCATCAAGCGCGCGACCGACGTGATGGTCGCCGGCAAGGTCGCCGTGGTCTGCGGCTACGGCGACGTGGGCAAGGGCTCGGCCCAGGCGCTGCGGGCGCTGTCGGCCCAGGTCTGGGTGACCGAGGTCGACCCGATCAACGCGCTGCAGGCCGCCATGGAGGGCTACCGCGTCGTGACCATGGAGTACGCGGCCGACAAGGCCGACATCTTCGTGACCTGCACCGGCAACCGCGATGTGATCACCTTCGGGCACATGGCCGCGATGAAGGACCAGGCCATCGTCTGCAACATCGGCCACTTCGACAACGAGATCGACGTCGCCTCGCTGGAGAAGCACTGCCAGTGGGAGGAGATCAAGCCGCAGGTGGACCACGTGATCTTCCCCAGGCAGGGCAGGAAGGCCGCCAAGCGCATCATCCTGCTGGCCAAGGGCCGGCTGGTGAACCTGGGCTGCGCGACCGGCCACCCGAGCTACGTGATGTCGTCCAGCTTCGCGAACCAGACCATCGCGCAGATCGAGCTGTTCACCAAGTCCAAGGACTACGCGGTGGGCAAGGTCTACGTGCTGCCCAAGCACCTGGACGAGAAGGTCGCGCGGCTGCAGCTGTCCAAGCTGGGCGCCGAGCTGACCCGGCTGACCAAGGAGCAGGCCGCCTACATCGGCGTGCCGGTGAACGGGCCGTACAAGCCCGACACCTACCGCTACTGAGCGACGCAGGGCGATGCGCGCCGACCAGCTGCTGGTGGAGCGCGGCCGGGCCGCCTCGCGCGCGCAGGCGCAGCGGCTGATCGCGGCCGGCGTGCAGTGGCGGCTGCCGGAGGGCGCATGGCGGCGCGTGGCCAAGAACGGCGAGGAACTGCCGGCCGCGGCCGAGCTGCAGCTGGAGGACGACGCCGAGACGCGCTACGTCTCGCGCGGCGGCCTGAAGCTCGAAGCCGCGCTGCGCCTGGCCGGCGTGGACGCGCGGGGCCGGATCTGCCTGGACGTGGGCCAGTCCACCGGCGGCTTCACCGACTGCCTGCTGCAGCACGGCGCGGCGCGCGTGGTCGGCGTGGACGTGGGCCACGGCCAGCTGCACGGACGGCTGCGCGGCGACGTGCGCGTGACGGCGCTGGAGGGCGTGAACGCCCGCGCGCTGGCGGCCGCCGACCTGGGCGGTGCGCTGCCGGCCGGCGGCTTCGACCTGGTGGTCGGCGACCTGTCCTTCATCTCGCTGACGCTGGTGCTGCCGGCGCTGGCGCCGCTGCTGGCGGCCGGCGGCACGATGCTGCTGCTGGCCAAGCCGCAGTTCGAGCTGCAGCCCGGCCGCATCGGCAAGGGCGGCATCGTGCGCGATGCCGCCGCCTACGGCGAGGTGCAGGACAAGCTGCGCGCCTGCGCCGGTGCGCTGGGCCTGGCGGTCGCCGGCTGGTACGACAGCCCGATCCTGGGCGGCGATGGCAACCGCGAATTCCTGATGGTGTTGAGGACAACATGACAAGCGCGAACCCGCTCCCCGTGAGCTTTGAGTTCTTTCCGCCCAAGACGCCCGAGGGCGTCGCCAAGCTGCGCACGGTGCGCCAGGCGCTGTACGCGCGCCGGCCGCAGTTCTGCTCGGTGACCTACGGGGCCGGCGGCTCCACGCAGCAGGGCACCTTCGGCGCCGTGGCCGAGATCCTGGCCGAGGGCGTGGACGCGGCCTCGCACTTCTCGTGCATCGGCGCCACGCGCGAGAGCGTGCGCGCGCAGCTGGCCGAGCTGCGCGCCATGGGCGTCAGGCGCCTGGTGGCGCTGCGCGGCGACCTGCCCAGCGGCTACGGCGCCGGCGGCGCGTTCCAGTACGCCAGCGACCTGGTGGCCTTCATCCGCGCCGAGACCGGCGACGCCTTCCACATCGAGGTGGCGGCCTATCCCGAGGTGCACCCCCAGGCACGTTCGCCCGAGGCCGACTTCGCGGCCTTCGCGGCCAAGGCGCGCGCCGGCGCCGACGGCGCGATCACGCAGTACTTCTACAACGCCGACGCGTTCTTCCGCTTCCGCGACGAGTGCCAGCGCCAGGGGCTGGACCTGCCGATCGTGCCGGGCATCATGCCGATCACGAGCTCGACGCAGCTGATGCGCTTTTCCGACGCCTGCGGTGCCGAGATCCCGCGCTGGATCCGGCTGCGGCTGCAGGCCTTCGGCGACGACACGGCGGCGATCAAGGCCTTCGGGCTGGACGTGGTGGCCGGCCTGTGCGAGCGCCTGCGCGCCGGCGGCGCCCCGGCGCTGCACTTCTACACGATGAACCAGTCGGCCGCGACGCTGGCGCTGTGCGACCGGCTGGGCCTGTGATCGTCGCGTAGACGCGACACCGGGATTTGACCCAGCGCAAACCCGCTGCAGCCGCCCGGCACCGGCCGGCCGTGCTTGACCGGGCTCAAACGCGGCCGTGGTCCGCGCCTCTGTAATCGGCCATGGGACATCCCCACAGAGCAGACATCCAAGAGAGCAAGACCATGAAGAAGCAAGTGATCGCCGCCGCCGTGCTGGGCATGCTGGCGGCTGGCGCCGCCGTCGCGCAGACCGCGGCCCAGGGCCCGTGGCAGGTGCGCGCGCGCGCCGTCCATCTCGACAGTGCCAACCACGACAGCACCGGCCTCGGCCTGTCGGTCAACGACAAGTGGATCCCGGAAGTCGACATCAGCTACTTCTTCACGCCGAACATCGCGGCCGAGTTGATCCTGACCTACCCGCAGAAGCACGACCTGCGCGCCGGCGGCGCCACGATCGGCACGCTGCGCCACCTGCCGCCTACGCTGACGGCGCAGTACCACTTCAACCCGACCGGCCAGATCCGCCCCTACGTGGGCGCCGGCATCAACTACACGCGCTTCAGCTCGGTGCACCTGCCGGCCGGCGTGAGCATCGACAAGAACAGCTTCGGCGGCGCGCTGCAGGTGGGCGTGGACATCCCGCTGCCGTACAAGGGCCTGTCGCTGAACATCGACGTGAAGAAGGTCTGGATCGGCACCGACGTGAAGGCCGCCGGCCAGAAGATCGGCAGCTTCGACGTCGATCCGGTGCTGATCGGCGTCGGCCTGGGCTACCGGTTCTGACCGATCCCCAGGGCCTGGGCCACGGCCCGGGCCTGGCGGTCCAGCCGGCGCGAGGCCGGCTGCAGCCGCGCCTGCTGCTGCAACAGGTGCTGGGCCTCGGCGAGCTGGCCGCTTCGGGCCAGCGCATCGAGGTACAGCTGCTGGAACAGGTCGCGCTGCGCATGGCTGCCGCCGATCTCGCGCAGGCGCGGCAGCGCCAGGGCCAGGGTCCGCGCGGCCGTGGCGTGGTCGCCACGCGCATGCGCCAGCAGGCCTTGCGCGGCCGGTAGCGCGACGCTGCGCCAGGCCTCCTGCGGCGCCTGTTGCGCATGGCGGGCGAGATCGGCCAGCAGCACGTCCGCCTCGGGCCGGCCGGCGCGTGCCAGGCCGTAGAGATAGTGCAGGTCCAGGAACGCCAGCACGTGGTCGGCCACGCGCGGCGCCAGCCAGGGCGCCAGTTCCTGCCAGCGCGGGCCCACGCCGGCGCCGGCCAGTTCCAGCCGGGCCAGCAGCGAGACGGCGTTGACCTGGTCCTGCGAATACGTCTTCAGCACGCCCCAGACGCGTGTGTCGTACAGCCGCAGCGCCGCCCCGGCGTCGTCCAGTTCCAGCGCGAACAGCGCGGCATGCCACCAGTTGTGCGTCAGCATGAAGGAGTTCAGCCCGTCCCAGTGCGGCGCCATCGCCTGCAGGAACTGCCAGCCTTCCCGCAGCCGGCCCTCGGTCAGCATCACGTGTGCGAGCGCATGGTGCGCCCAGGGCTCGCCCGGCTCGCCGCGCAGGGCCTGCTGCGCGGCGGCCTCGGCCTCGCGCAGGAAATGGCACTGCTCCCAGCCGAAGGCCAGCATGCCGTGCAGCTGCGGCACGTCGCCCGCGGCCGGCAGCACCTGCCGGGCCAGGCGCAGCATGCCCGGCGCGTCGCCACGGTTGAACAGGTGGTACTGGCCGAGCTTGACCGACACCAGGTCGCGCGGATGCTCGGCGGCCTGCTCCTCGTGCAGCGCGATCGCGCGCGGGATGTCGCCGGCGACCCAGGCCGCGACGGCTGCGGCGAAGCGCTGCTCGCGCGGCGTGGCGGCCGGCGCCGCGGCCAAGGCGCGCTGCACGTGCGGCAGCGCCCTGGCCGGCGCATCGGGCGTCTCGGCGAACATCTGCAGTGCGGCGGCCGCGGCCTGCACGATGGCCGAGCCGTCGGCCGGGGCGATCTCCAGCAGCCGCACCGCGCGCGGCTCGTAGCGCAGCAGGCCCTGCGCGAAGTCGTCCAGGAAGGCGAGGCTGGACGCGTCGTGCAGCGTGGCCGGGTTGCCCAGGCTGTCGCGGATCACGGCTCCGGCCAGGGCGGCTGCGGCCCGCGCAGCTGCTCGAAGGCATGCGCGACCTGCAGCACGCCCAGGTCGTCGAAGCGCTGGCCGGCGATCTGCAGGCCGATCGGCAGGCCGCCGGCCGTGCGGCCGCAGTCGATCGAGGCGGCCGGCTGCTCGGACATGTTGAACGGCACCGTGAACGCGATGTGCTCCAGCGCGCGCAGCGGGTCGTTGGTCGGCGAGGCCCATTCGGCCGGCGGCGCCGGCACCGGCGAGACCGGCGACAGCACGTAGTCGAAGCCGCGGCAGGCCGCCACCGTGGCCACGCGCGTGGCGTGGTACTGCGCCATGGCCCGGTAGGTGGCGATGCCGTCCATGCCGGCCACGCTGTCGGTCCAGGCGCGGATGTAGGGCAGCACGGCGGCCTTGCGCGCGGGCGGCAGCGCCAGCAGGTCCACGTGGCTGCGCATGCGCCAGCCGCGGTCCATGCCGTCCAGCATGGCCGCCGTCAGGAACGGCGCCATGGGCTCGACGATGGCGCCGGCCTGCTCGAACAGCCGGGTCGCGCGCGCGACGGCGGCGCGCACCTCGGGCTCGACCGGCAGGCCGCAGCCGGCGTCCAGCAGCAGCCCGAGGCGCAGGCCGCGCAGGCGCTCGGCGCCGCGGTCGTACCGGTCCCAGGCGATGTCCTGCGCCGGCAGGCCCATGCTGTCGCGCGCGTCGGGCTGCGCCAGCACCTGCATCATCAGCGCGGCGTCGGCCACGCTGCGCGTCATCGGGCCGGCGGCGCGGCCGGTATAGGGCGGGTCGATCGGGATGCGGCCCAGGCTGGGCTTCAGGCCGAAGACGCCGCACCAGCCGGCCGGCAGGCGGATCGACCCGCCGATGTCGGTGCCGACGTGCAGCGGCCCGTAGCCGGCCGCCGCGGCCGCGCCGGCGCCGGCGCTGGAGCCGCCGGGCGTGCGCGACAGGTCCCAGGGATTGCGCGCGAGCCGGTGGAAGCTCGACAGCCCGGAGGACAGCATGCCGTAGTCCGGCATGGTGGTCTTGGCCAGGACCACGGCGCCGGCCTCGCGCAGCCGCGCGGCCGGCGGCGCATCGGCCGCGGCCGGCTCCAGCACCGTGGCGGCGGTGCCCAGCGGCACCGGGTCGCCGCGCGTGGCGATGTTCTCCTTGAGGGTCGCCGGCACGCCGTCGACCGGGCCGAGCGGCGCGCCGCGCTGCCAGCGCTGCTCCGACGCGCGGGCCTGCTCCAGCGCCCGTTCGGGCTGCAGCAGCCAGGTCGCGTCCAGGCGCGGCTCCCAGCGCGCGACGTGGTCCAGCACCGATTGCGCGACCTCCACCGGCGAAAGCTCGCGCCGGCGGTAGGCCGCGACCAGTTCCCGGGCCGACAAGTCGTGCAGCGCTCGCATTTCAGTGTTCCACGGCGCTGGCGCGCCACCCGCAGCGCATGGAACCGGGCCGCGCGCCGCGGTTCGAACGGCCGCGGAGCAGGCCCTGCCGGCGCACGCCGCGGGCCGGCCTGGCCGGGCGGCAGGCGTGCCGTGCAGGCCGCGGTTGCTCCTGAGGCGCCGCCCCGTCGGGCCGTCCAGGCCTGCGCGGGCAGGCTCGGAGCCGCGGCGCCTCGCTTCCTCGAGGGGGTTGGCGCAGCGCGCAGTGCGCAGACCGGGGGTGTTTCATGTCAAGCCCAGTGCAGGGCGCCCAGGTCGTTCGCGAAGATCGGCAGCGCCGTCCACAGCCCGCGCACGTTGCGCTTGGCGATCGTGGGGAACTGCGGCTGGTACAGGAAGCCGTTGGCCGCGTCCGTGGCCAGCAGGCGCTGCGCCTCGCCGAGCAGCTTGTTGCGCTCGGCCAGGTTGCCGGTGTTCATGATCCGGTCGTACAGGGCCTTGAATTCCTTGGAGTCGTAGCCCCAGTAGTACTCGGGCTTGGCGTAGTTGCCCAGGTCGAAGGGCTCGACGTGCGAGACGATGGACAGGTCGTAGTTGAAGCCGCCGCCGTAGGTGCCCGACAGCCACTGCGCCCATTCCACGTTCTGCGTCTTCACCTGGATGCCGATCTTGGCGAGCTGGGCCGTGATGACCTCGCCGCCCTGGCGCGCGTAGGGCGGCGGCGGCAGCGTCATGGTCAGCTCCAGCGGCGTCTTCACGCCGGCTTCCTGCATGAGCCGGCGCGCCTTGTCCAGGTCGAACGGGTTGATGCCGGTCGTGTCCACGTAGCCCGGCGCGTCGGGCACGTAGTGGCTGCCGATCGGCGTGCCGAAGCCGTCGGCGGCGCCGTCGATCACGGCCTTGCGGTCGATCGCGGCCAGGATGGCGCGGCGCACGCGCACGTCGTTCAGCGGCGCGCGGCGGTGGTTCATGGCCAGGATGGTCTTGGCGCGCGAGCCGGCCAGGATGGTCTGGAACTGCGGGTTGCCCTTGAACTGCGCGACCACGCGCGTGGCGATGCGCGGGAACGCGTCCACGTCGCCGGCCAGCAGCGAGGCGGCCTGCGCGGCCGGGTCGGAGATGAAGCGAAAGCCGATGCGCGAGAGCTTCGCGGCGGCCGGGTTGCGGTAGCCGGCCCACTTGCGCAGCCACAGCGAGGCGCCCTTGCTGTAGCTTTCCAGCTGGTACGGGCCGGTGCCCACGGGCCGCGTGGCGTTGGTGTCCACGCTCTTGGGCTCGACGATGATGGCCGTGGCCTGGCCCAGCGCGAACGGCAGGTCCGGGTCGATCTCCTTGTTCAGCAGCACGACGGTGTGCTCGTCCACGACCTGCACGCCGAGGTTCGCGAACTGGCGCTTGTCCTTGTTCGTGCTCTTGTCGCCGCCGGCGCGCTCGAACGCGAACTTGACGGTCTGCGCGTTGAACGGCTCGCCGTTGTGGAACTTGACGTCCTTGCGCAGCCGGAAGGTGTAGGTCTTCAGGTCGGGCGAGACGTCCCAGCCCTCGGCCAGCAGCGGCACCACGCGGCCGTCGGGCTGGATCTTGGTCAGGGTCTCGTAGATGCTGTAGAGCGTGACCTCGGCGATCGAGGCGGCGGCGCTGGTGGTCGGGTCCAGCCCGGCGGGCTCCAGCGTCATGCCCAGCACCATGGCGTCCTTGCGGGACTGGGCGCCGGCCGGCAGCGCGGCGGCGAGGGCGGTGGCGCTGCTGGCGGCCAGCACGGTACGGCGGTTCAGCATGGGGAGGCTCCCTGGAAAGGTCGGAGAAAACGGGACGGCCGGAACATACCTCAAACCGGCGGCGGCGCGGCGTGCGGCACGGCGGCCAGCAGGGCCTGGGTGTAGGGGTGCTCCGTGTGGCGGAACAGCCGCTGCGGCGCGCCGCGCTCGACGATGCGGCCGCGGTGCATCACGCAGACCTCGTCGCACAGGTGCCGCACCACGGCGAGGTCGTGGCTGATCAGCAGGTAGCCCACGCCGTAGCGCTCGCGCAGGTCCTGCATCAGGTTCAGCACCTGGGCCTGGACCGACACGTCCAGCGCGCTGACCGGCTCGTCGGCCACGATCAGCCGGGGCCGCGTGACCAGCGCGCGTGCGATCGCGATGCGTTGGCGCTGGCCGCCGGAGAACTCGTGCGGGTACTTGTCCAGGTCGCTCGTGCGCAGGCCGACGGCGGCCAGCGTCTTGGCGGCGCGCTCGCGCTGCTCGGTGGCGCCGGCGCCGGCCAGCGCCGCCAGCGGCTCGGCGACGATGCGGGCCACGGTCTGGCGCGGGTCCAGCGAGCCGTAGGGGTCCTGGAACACCATCTGGAAGTCGCGCCGCGCCGCTTTCAGCGCGGCCGCGTCCAGGCGGTGCAGGTCGCGGCCGAGCAGGTGCACGCTGCCCGCGGTTGGCCGGTCCAGCGCCATGACCAGCCGCGCCAGCGTGGACTTGCCCGAGCCCGACTCGCCGACGATGCCCAGGCTGCCCCCGGCCGGCAGCGCGAAGCTCACGCCGTCCAGCGCCCGCACCACCGGCCGCGGGCCGAACAGGCGCTCGCGCGGCAGCGCGTAGTGGCGCACCAGGTCCTGCACCTGCAGCAGCGCAGTCATGCCGCCACCCCGGCGATCTCGTCCAGCCGGATGCAGCGCGCCGCATGGCCGTCCGGCAGCCGCACGGGCGGCGGCACCGCCGCGCTGCAGGCCGGCACCGTGTGCGGGCAGCGGCCGGCGAACGGGCAGCCGGGCGGCAGGTCCGCGAGCTCGGGCACGCTGCCGGGGATGGTGGCCAGCCGCTGGCCGGGCGGCGCGTCCAGCGCCGGCCGCGCCGCGAACAGGCCGCGGGTGTAGGGGTGCAGCCGGCGGCCGAACACGCCGGCCGTGGCGCCGCTCTCGACCACGGTGCCGCCGTACATGACCAGCATGCGCGCGGCGCTGCGCGCGATCACGCCCAGGTCGTGCGAGATCAGGACCAGCGCCATGCCGCGCTCGGCCACCAGCCCGGCCAGCAGGTCGAGGATCTGCTTCTGGATCGTCACGTCCAGCGCGGTGGTGGGTTCGTCGGCGATCAGGAGGTCCGGCCCGCAGGCCAGCGCCATCGCGATCATGATGCGCTGGCGCTGGCCGCCGGAGAACTGGTGCGGGTAGGCGTCGAGCCGCTGCGCGGCGTCGGGGATGCCCACGCGCTGCAGCAGCGCCAGCGCCTCGCGCCGCGCCTCGGCCTTCGACAGGCCGCGGTGCAGCCGCAGCGGCTCGGCCACCTGGCGCGCCACCGTGTGCACCGGGTTCAGCGCCGTCATCGGCTCCTGGAAGATCATGCCGATGCGGTTGCCGCGGATGCCGCACAGCGCGCGCTCGGGCAGGCCGACCAGCTCCCGGCCGTCCAGGCGGATGCTGCCCGACACGTGCGCGCTGGCCGGCAGCAGGCCCATCAGCGCCATCACGGTGACGGATTTGCCGCAGCCGGATTCGCCGACGATGCCCAGCGTCTCGCCGCGCGCGAGGTCGAAGGAGACGCCGCGCACCGCTTCGGCCGGGCCGCGCGGCGTCTGCAGGCGCACGCGCAGGTCGCGCACCTGCAGCAGCGGGGCGTGCACAAGGGGGGCCGTCATCTCGTTCCCGCCAGGCGCGGGTCCAGCAGGTCGCGCAGCCCGTCGCCGAGCAGGTTCAGCCCGAGCACCGCCAGCGCGATCGCCATGCCGGGGAAGACGGCCAGCAAGGGCTGCTGGAACATCAGCGTCTGCGCCTCGCTCAGCATGCGCCCCCAGGACGGCTGCGGCGGCTGCGTGCCCAGGCCCAGGTACGATAGCGCGGCCTCGGCCAGGATCGCGACCGCGAAGCGGATCGTGCTCTGCACGATCAGCGCGGCCGAGATGTTGGGCAGCACGTGCTGCAGCGTGATCGCCAGGGCGCCCTTGCCGCAGGCGCGCGCGGCCGTCACGTACTCGCGCGCCCAGACCGCGTTGGCCGAGCCGCGCGCGATGCGCGCGAACATCGGGATGTTGTAGATGCCGATGGCGACGATGGCGTTCGTGATGCCGGGCCCGAACACGGCCGTCAGCATGATGGCCGACAGGATGGCCGGAAACGCCAGCGAGAAGTCGGCCAGCCGCATCACGGTTTCCTCGACCCAGCCGCGCCGCGCGGCCGCCAGCAGGCCGAGGGCGGTGCCGGCGACGAGGCCGATGCCGACCGCGATCACGCCGACCAGGATGGACGCGCGCGCGCCGACCAGCAGCAGCGAGGCCACGTCGCGCCCGAACGCGTCCGTGCCCAGCCAGTGTTGCGCGCTGGGGCCCTGCAGCTTGCCGGCCATGTCCATCTCCAGCGGCGGCCAGGGCGTCCACAGGTAGGAGAGCAGGGCGGCGGCGACCAGCAGCGCCGTCAGCGCGGCGCCGAGCACGAAGCTGGGGTGGCGCCGCGCGCGCGGCCACAGGCCCGGCGGCGTCATACGTCGCTGGCCTTCAGCCGCGGGTCGATCACGGCGTACAGCAGGTCCACGACGAAGTTCACCAGCACCACCATGGCCGCCAGCAGCATCACGCAGTTGCGCACGACGACCAGGTCGCGGTTGGCGATCGACTGGAAGATCAGCCGGCCCAGGCCCGGCAGGTAGAACACGTTCTCGACCACGATGGTGCCGGCCATCAGCTCGGCGAACTGCATGCCCATCACGGTGACGACCGGGATCAGCGCGTTGCGCAGCACGTGGCGCCACAGCACGGTGTGCTGCCCCAGGCCCTTGGCGCGGGCCGTGCGCACGAAGTCCTCGCGCATGACCTCCAGCACCGCCGAGCGCGTGATGCGCGCCAGGATCGCGGCCTGCACCACGGCCAGCGACAGCGCCGGCAGGGCCAGCGCCTTCAGGCCCTGCAGCAGCCCGTCCAGCCCTTCGCCCCAGCCGTCGAAGCCGCCGGCCGAGAACCACTGCAGCTTCACCGAGAACAGCAGGATCAGCAGGATCGCGAACCAGAAGTTCGGGATCGCGATGCCGACCTGCGCCAGCCCCATCAGGCCCACGTCGCCGAGCCGGTTGTGGCGCGCCGCGGCCGCCACGCCGACGGCGAGCGCCAGCGCGGTCGTCAGCAGCATGGCCAGCACCGCCAGCGGCACGGTCAGCGCCAGGCGCTCGAGGATCAGGTCCAGCACCGGCGAGCCGTAGGCGTAGCTGTCGCCCAGGTCGCCGCGCGCCAGGCCGGCGATCCAGTGCCCGTAGCGCGTCCAGGCCGGCTGGTCCAGGCCCAGCCGGGCGGCCAGTTCGGCCACGGCCTCGGGCGCGGCGTCCGGGCCCAGCAGCATCTGCGCGGCGTTGCCGGGCAGGATGTCCAGCACCAGGAACACGATGACCGAGGTGCCGGCCAGCGTGGCCAGCAGCGTGGCGAGGCGCTTGGCCAGGAACAGGCTCATCGCATGCGGCGGGCGGGCAGGAGGGCGGGCCTTGGGCCTCGTGCGGGGCGGGTCATCGTGCGGCCGATGATATCGGCGCGGCCGCGGCGGGATAATCGCGCCCATGGCGCTGACCATCACCGACGAGTGCATCAACTGCGACGTTTGCGAGCCCGAGTGCCCGAACGACGCGATTTCCATGGGCGAGGCGTTCTACCAGATCGACCCGGGCCGCTGCACCGAGTGCGTGGGCCATTTCGACGAGCCGCAGTGCGTGCAGATCTGCCCGGTGGCCTGCATCCCGGTGCATCCGGATTTCGTCGAGAGCCGCGAGACCCTGTGGGCCAGGTATCGCCGGCTGCAGGCCGAGGCCGGCAAGCCGGTCGCCGATCTAGGCCAGGAAGCTGTGAACGGATCCCTCCCGCCCACGCAAGGCCCCCGATAAGCGTCCACGCACATCGCCATCGCCGTGCCCGAGGCCTCGCCCTTGGGACCGGGGCACGCCTCCCATGCGGGCGTTGCAGTCCTTGCCCTGGCGCCAGCCTGCGCCTACGCCTGTGGCCCGGCGCCACCCGCCGTGGGCGCGATCGATCCATTCACCGCTTCTGAGGCCCCGGGAGCGGGCGGCGGCGCCTGCCGCGGCGGCTTCGGCCGGGGCGGCTTGCTGGTGTGGATCTGCAGCATGGCCTGCGTGAAGTCGCCGGCCGCCAGCAGCGGCAACGCGCGCGCCGAGCGGGCGATGCACTCGTCGATCGCCGCGCGGTGCTCGGCCGACGGCTTCTTCAGCACCCAGCCCAGCACCTGGTCCTTGGCGCCCGGGTGGCCGATGCCCAGGCGCAGCCGCCAGTAGTCGGGCGAGCCGAGCTGGGCGTGGATGTCGCGCAGGCCGTTGTGGCCGGCATGGCTGCCGCCCTGCTTGAGCTTGACCTGGCCGGGCACGATGTCCAGTTCGTCGTGGGCGACCAGCACTTCCTCGGGCGCGATCTTGAAGAAGCGCGCCAGCGCCGCGACCGACTTGCCCGACAGGTTCATGAAGGTCTGCGGCTGCAGCAGCCACACGGTCCGGCCCTGCACCTGGGCACGCGCGGCCAGGCCGAAGTAGTTCTTCTCGGGCACCAGCGACACCTTGAGTTCGCGTGCCAGCGCGTCGATGAACCAGAAGCCGGCGTTGTGCCGCGTCTGTTCGTACTCGGGGCCGGGATTGCCGAGGCCGGCGAAGAGCTTGATCATGGCTGCGATTGTTTCCGATCGGCCGCCAAGAGAAACGGCCCGCCGAGGCGGGCCGTCGTGGCGGAGCGCAGGGCTTACTTCTTGCCCTTGCCCTTGGCGGGAGCCGCCGGCGCAGCGGCTGCGGCGGCCGGCGCGGCTTCTTCCTCGACCGCCGGGGCCGTGGCCGATGCCAGCACCGGCGTCTTGCGGCCGTGGCCGACCCACTTCACGCCCTTGGGCAGCTTGATGTCGTTCAGCGTGATGGTGCCGTTGTTCTTCAGGCCCGACAGGTCCACCTCGATGAACTCGGGCAGGTCGGCCGGCAGGCAGTTGACTTCCAGTTCGGTCGTCACGTGGTTGACCAGGTTGTGGTCCAGCTTGACGGCGTCGGACTCTTCCTCGCCCTTGAAGTGCAGCGGCACCTTCAGGTTCATGCGGGTCCTGGCGTCCACGCGCTGGAAGTCGATGTGCAGCACCTGCTGGCGGAACGGGTGCATCTGCACGTCGCGCAGCAGCACCTTGCTGACCTGGCCCGCCAGTTCCATCTCCAGCACGGAGGAGTGGAAGGCTTCCTTCTTCAGGGCGTGCCACAGCGCGTTGTGGTCCAGCTCGATCAGCTGGGGCTCGCCGGAACCGCCATAGACGATGCCGGGCGTCTTGCCGGTGATGCGCAGACGGCGGCTCGCACCCGTACCCTGCTTGTTGCGCTCGAAAGCGACGAATTTCATGTGAACTCCTGTGGAAACGGGCCGCGACCAGCTCCGCTCCGGTTGAAAAGACGCCGCCTCGGACGAGGCGGCGCGGCTTGGCGCCTGCGGGACCTAGAACAGGTTGTTCTGCTCCGAGAACAGGCTCATGACCGACTCGCCGCGGGCGATGCGCTGGATCGTCTCGGCGATCAGCGGCGCCACGG
This sequence comes from Pseudorhodoferax sp., assembly GCF_047601025.1. Taxonomy (NCBI): domain Bacteria; kingdom Pseudomonadati; phylum Pseudomonadota; class Betaproteobacteria; order Burkholderiales; family Comamonadaceae; genus Pseudorhodoferax; species Pseudorhodoferax sp. The sequence continues at coordinate 1,017,610 of NZ_JASGJZ010000001.1, read as the reverse complement.
TGAGCTGGCGGATCTTGCGGCAGCCCGCGGCGGTCTCGCTCAGCGGGATGGTGTTCGTGACCACGACCTCGTCCAGCGCGGAGCCCTGGGCGATGCGCTCGATGGCCGGGCCGGAGAAGATCGGGTGCGTGCAGTAGGCGTAGACGCTCTTGGCGCCGCGCTCCTTGAGCACCTCGGCCGCCTTCACCAGCGTGCCGGCGGTGTCGATCATGTCGTCCATGATCACGCAGTTGCGGCCGTCGATCTCGCCGATCACGTGCATCACCTCGCTGACGTTGGCCTTGGGGCGGCGCTTGTCGATGATGGCCATGTCGCAGTTCAGCTGCTTGGCCAGCGCGCGTGCGCGTACCACGCCGCCGACGTCGGGCGAGACCACGATCAGGTCCTCGTAGTTCCTCTGGCGCAGGTCGCCCAGCAGCACCGGCGAGGCGTAGATGTTGTCGACCGGGATGTCGAAGAAGCCCTGGATCTGGTCGGCGTGCAGGTCCATGGTCAGCACGCGGTCCACGCCGGTGGCCTGCAGCATGTTGGCCACGACCTTGGCCGTGATCGGCACGCGCGCCGAGCGCGGGCGGCGGTCCTGCCGGGCGTAGCCGAAGTAGGGGATCACGGCGCTGATGCGCTCGGCCGAGGCGCGCTTGAGCGCGTCGACCATGATCAGCAGCTCCATCAGCGTGTCGTTGGTCGGCGCGCAGGTGCTCTGTACCACGAACACGTCGCGGGCACGCACGTTCTGGTTGATCTCGACCGTGACCTCGCCGTCCGAGAAGCGCCCCACGCTGGCGGCGCCGAGCGTGATGCCCAGATGGTGCGCGATCTCCGCCGCCAGGCCCGGATTGGCGTTGCCGGTGAAGATCATGAAGTCGGGATGGGCCTGCATCACGTGCCTCGGCAAAAAACCGCCAGAAAAAAACGGGCCTGTGTCAGGCCCGGCTTGTCAGGTGGCAGGGGAAGAAGGATTCGAACCTTCGCATGCTGGAATCAAAATCCAGTGCCTTAACCAACTTGGCGACTCCCCTACACAGGTGTCCGGCCAGGCCGTCCACCGTTCAATCGTCGCTGGAGGCCCACCCCGCCAAGGGATGGACATCCATATTGCTGCAAAGCCGTGCCTGCCAGCCCTCCGGAACCGCCGGATGCTCCGGCGAGGACCAGGGTGCGAACACTGCGCTTCCAGAACCCGTCATTTTGCCCGTTGCGCCAGCCGCTGCAAGCCATCCGAGGGCTTTGGCGACATCTGCGCTCAGGTTCTGAGCGACGGTCTGCAAGTCGTTTCGGCCAAAGCCGAATGGGTCTGCAGCAAAGCCTAAGAGTGTAGCACGATCCGTGTCGCGCTTGAGAAGTGGCGACGTGAAAATTCTGGCCGTCTCCAGTCCCTCGGCCGGCTTGACGACCAGGAAGCGGGCCGGCGGCACCGCCACCGGCTGCAGGGATTCGCCGATGCCCTCGACCCAGGCGTTGCGGCCGAACAGGAAGAACGGCACGTCCGCGCCCAGCGCCAGGCCGATGCGCGACAGGGTGCGCACGCCGAGGTTCAGGCCCCAGAGCCGGTTCAGCGCCAGCAGGCAGCTGGCCGCGTCGGACGAGCCGCCGCCCAGGCCGGCCTGGCTCGGAATGCGCTTGTGCACGCCGATGTGCGCGCCCAGGCGGGTGCCGGCGGCCTGCTGCAGTGCGCGCGCGGCGCGCAGCACCAGGTCGTCGGCCGGCAGTGGCGCGGCGAGGTCCTCGCGGCTCAGGCCGCCGTCGCCGCGCAGCTCGAAGTGCAGGCTGTCGTGCCAGTCGATCAGCATGAACACCGACTGCAGCAGGTGGTAGCCGTCGGCACGGCGCCCGGTCACGTGCAGGAATAGGTTCAGCTTGGCCGGTGCGGCCACGTCGTACAACGTCTTCATGGCTGCTGCAGCACCACGCGCAGTTCGGCCGGCGGCAGCGGCATGTCGCGGCGGGCCGACAGGCGGCCGTCGGCGATGCGCGACAGGTCGGCCTGCCAGCCGGGCACGTCGGCCGGCCGGCCGTCCAGCCAGGCGAACAGGGCTGCCAGCGGCAGGGAGGTGCCGGTGGCGTCCTCGGTCAGGGCATCGATCGAGTCGTACAGCCGCAGCTCGCCGCGGGCCAGCAGCTCGGCCCGGCCCGCCGCCCAGCGCAGTTCGGCCAGCGTGGAACCCAGCGGCGAATACAGCCGCAGTTCGCCGGCCTGCGGCGCGCCGCGCAGTTCGAACGCCGCATTGAACGACTGGGGCGGATCGCTGGCGATCTGCAGCGCGAGCCGGCCGGCCCAGAGCAGTGGGTAGTCGGCCGGCGGCGGCAGGGCCGCGCAGCCTGCCAGGCCCAGGGCGGCGGCCAGCAGCAGGGCGCGGCGGGCGTGGTCCGGTGCCGGGGTGGGCATCGGCGTCAGAGGCCGCGGATGCGCAGCCGCTTCAGCGTGGCGCGCAGCGTCTCGTTGTCGGCCGACAGCGCCAGGCCTTCGCGCCAGATGGCGAGCGCGCGCTCGCGCTGGCCGGCGGCCCACAGCACCTCGCCGAAATGGGCGGCGATCTCGGCGTCGGGCTTGGCCGTGAACGCGCGCTCCAGGATGCGCAGGGCTTCCTCGCGGTTGCCGAGACGGAATTCCACCCAGCCCAGGCTGTCGGCGATGAAGGGGTCGTTCGGCACGAATTCCAGCGCCTTCTGGATCAGGCGCTTGGCCTCGTCCAGCCGCACGTTGCGATCGGCCAGCGAATAGCCGAGCGCGTTGTAGGCGTGGTGGTAGTCGGGCCGCAGCGCGATCAGGCGGCGCAGCAGCCGTTCCATTTCGTCGAGGTGGCCGAGCCGCTCGGCCATCATGGCCTGCTCGTAGAGCAGGTCGGGATCGTCCGGCGACCGCTCCAGCGCGGCCTGCAGCAGGTCGTAGGCATCGCGGTAGCGCTTGGCGTCGCGCAGCAGCTGCACCTCGGCGTTGAGCTTCATGCGCGCCTCGTCGGCATTGCGCTCGGGCAGCGCGCGGATCATCGCGCGGGCCTCGTCCACCCGGCCCTGCCGCGCCAGCAGCGAGGCGCGGCGGCCCTGCGCGGCCAGCAACTCGTCGGCGCCGTCGATGCGGTTCAGCCAGCCCTCGGCGCCGGCGTAGTCCTTGCGCTTCTCGGCGGCCTGGGCCAGCGCCAGGTAGGCCTGGTTGACGGCGCGCTTGCGCTGTTCGCTGTCGGGCAGCGCCTGGGCCAGCGCCAGGAAGCGCTGCAGCGAGGCCTCGGCCTGGCTGGTGCGCCCGTCCTGCGTCTGCAGCATGCCCAGCACCAGCCAGCCGTCCGCGAAGTCGGGCTGGCGGACGGTGAGCTCTTCGAGCTGCGCGGTGGCTTCGGCGTAGCGCATCTCGTCGAGCAGGGCGCGGGCGTAGGCGAGCTGCATCTCCGGCGACGGGCTGGCGCGCAACTGGCGCAGCACGATTTCCTCGGCCTGCGGCCGGCTGCGGCCGAACAATTCCAGCGCCAGCAGGGCCGGCGCCAGCGCCCCGGGCTCGATCTGCTGCGCCCGTGCGGCGGCGTCCAGGGCGCCTGCCGCATCGCCGGCGAGCTGGCGCATGCGGCCGATGCTGCTCCAGGCGGAGGCGCCCGTGGTCTTGTCCGCGGTGTAGGGCTCCAGGGCCTGCTCCACCACCTGCAGCGCGAGCTGCTTGTCCGGCGCGCGGGCATAGACGTGCGGCACGGCCAGGATGGCGGCGTTGCGCTCCATCGGCGGGCTGCTGGCGATCTCGCTGCGCAGCGGCTCGATGGAATCCTGCAGCCGGTTGGCGGCCACCAGGACCTGCAGCAGGAAGCGGTTGGCCTCGCGCGAATCGGGCAGCGCGTCGCGCCACGCCCGCGCGGCGCGCAGCGCGGCATCGGGCGAGCGCGATTGCAGCGCGATCGCGATGGCACGCTGGAACAGCTGCGGGTCCTTGGCCTTGATCGCGGAGTCCAGGATCAGCGCATAGCCGGCGGCGCGGTCGCCCGTGGTGACGCTCAGCTCGCCCAGCAGCAGCTCGTAGAACAGCTCGGAGGTCAGCGCGGACTGCGCCGGTGGCGTATCGGGTGCAGGGGTATCGGTCGCGGGGCCGGCGGCGGGTGTCTGCGCATGCGCCGGCAGCAGGCCCAGCGCGAGTGTCAGCGAGACGAGACTGCGGGCGGCCGGTCGCAGGAGTCGCTTCATCGACCCATCATAATCCACGCCGCCCAAGCCTTTCGCCCATGCCGGAGTTGCCCGAAGTCGAAGTCACGCGCCGCAGTTTCGCCGAGCGCATCGCCGGCGCCGCCGTGACCGGCGTGCGCCTGGGCAAGCCGCTGCGCTGGGCCCTGGGCTGCGCGCCGCAGGCGCTGCTGGGGCGGCGCGTGGAGGCCGTGCGCCGGCGCGGCAAGTACCTGCTGATCGACCTCGACCAGGGCCTGCTGCTGCTGCACCTGGGCATGTCCGGCAGCCTGCGCTTCGATGCGGTGGCGGGCCCGGCCGGTCCGCACGACCACTTCGACCTGGAGACTTCGCGCGGCGTGCTGCGCCTGCACGATCCGCGGCGGTTCGGCGCGGTGGTGCACGTCGACGGGCCGCAGGCACCGCAGGCCGTCAAGCTGCTGGGGCGCCTGGGCGTGGAGCCGCTGGACGAGGGCTTCGACGCGGCGCTGTTCCATGCCGGCCTGCGGCAGCGCGCCGCGCCGATCAAGCAGGTGCTGCTGGCGGGCGACCTGGTCGTCGGCGTCGGCAACATCTATGCGTCCGAGGCCTTGTTCCAGGCCGGCATCCGGCCGACGACGCGCGCGCACCGGCTGGGCGCTGAGCGTGCGCGCCGGCTGCACGCCGCGGTGCGCGAGGTGCTGGAGCGGGCCGTGGAGCGCGGCGGCAGCAGCCTGCGCGATTTCTCCGATGCCACCGGCGAGGCCGGGCATTTCCAGCTCGAAGCCATGGTTTACGGCCGCGCCGGCCAGCCCTGCCGCGTCTGCGGCACGCCGATCCGCGCGATCCGCCAGGGCCAGCGCTCGACCTTCTTCTGCCCGCAGTGCCAGAAAGCCTGAATCCGCGCGCGCCGGGATGGGCGGCCGGGCAGGTCGTGCGCTGGCAGGCCAGCCATGGCCGCCATCGGCTGCCCTGGCAGAACACGCGCGACCCGTACCGCGTCTGGCTGTCCGAGATCATGCTGCAGCAGACGCAGGTGGCGGCGGTCGTCGGCTACTACGCGCGCTTCCTGGCGCGCTTTCCGGACGTGCGGGAACTCGCGGCGGCCGGCGAGGACGAGGTGCTGGCGCTGTGGGCCGGGCTGGGCTACTACAGCCGCGCGCGCAACCTGCACGCCTGCGCGCGCGCGGTCGTGGCCGTGCACGGCGGGGAGTTCCCGCGCACGGCCGAGGGGCTGCAGGCGCTGCCGGGCATCGGGCGCTCCACCGCCGCGGCGATCGCGGCCTTCTGCTTCGGCGAGCACGTGGCCATCCTGGATGGCAACGTCAAGCGCGTGCTGACGCGGCTGCTGGGCTTCGGCGAGGATCTGGCCGAGTCGCGCCACGAGCGCGCGCTGTGGGCGCTGGCGACCGAGCTGCTGCCGCCGCCGGACGGGGATCCGCAGGCGATGCCGCGCTACACCCAGGGCCTGATGGATCTGGGCGCCACCGTCTGCACCGTGCGCAGTCCGGCCTGCCTGCTGTGTCCGCTGCAGGCGCGCTGCGTGGCGCGGCGCGAGGGGCGCACGCAGGACTACCCGGTCAAGACGCGCAAGCTGCGGCGCAGCCACGCCGACTGGTGGCTGCTGTGGGCCGAGGACGACGCCGGCCGCGTGCTGGTCGTGCGGCGGCCCGGCCGGGGCGTCTGGGCCGGCCTGCACTGCCTGCCCGTATTCGAGGACGAGGCCGCGCTGCTGGCCGCCCTGCCGCCAGCCCGGCATGCGCTGGCCGAGGCCCTGCCGGCGTTCACGCACGTGCTGACGCACAAGGATCTGCTGCTGCACCCGGTGCGCGTGCCGCTGCGGCCGGCCGAGTGGGGCGGCGACGGCCTCTGGGCCACTGCTGCGGACCTCGACCGGCTCGGCCTGCCGGCGCCGGTCAGAAGACTGTTGTCCCCCACGTGGGACCGGGCGCCGGTCCCATGACGCTGCTGGCGTGCGCGTCCAGTTCGCGGTGGCGCTTGAGCGTGACCCAGTTCTGGCTGAAGGCCAGCGCCAGTTCCTCCACCAGATAGACCGACCGGTGCTGCCCGCCGGTGCAGCCGATGCCGACCGTGACGTAGCTGCGGTGGTCGCGCGCCAGCGGCTCCAGCCAGTGCACGAGGAAGCCCTCGATGTGGCGGAACATCCGGTGGACCTCGGCGCTCTGGCGCAGGAAGTCGGCGACCGGCGCGTCCATGCCCGTCAGCGGCCGCAGGTCCGGGTCGTAGTGGGGGTTCGGCAGCATGCGCACGTCGAACACGTAGTCCGCGTCCAGCGGGATGCCGCGCTTGAACGCGAAGGATTCGAACACCAGCGTCAGCTGGCTGTTCGGCGCCGCGATCAGCGACTTGACGTAGCCCTGCAGCTGCGAGGAGCGGATGATGGTCGTGTCGATCACGTGGGCCTGCTCGCGCAGGTCGGCCAGCAGTTCGCGCTCCAGCTCGATGGCCTCGTACAGCGCGTTCTGCTGGTCCAGCAGGTCGCGCCGGGACAGCGGATGCCTGCGGCGCGTCTCGGAATAGCGGCGCACCAGCGTATCGGTGCCGGCCTCCAGGAACAGGGACTTGATCGTGGTGCCCTGGCTGCGCAGCGTATGCAGCTGGGCCGGCACCAGCGGCAGCGCCGTGGCGCTGCGCACGTCCATCGCGATCGCCACGCGCAGCGTGCCGTGCTGGCGCTCCAGTTCGGCGAAGGTCAGCAGCAGTTCCGGGGGCAGGTTGTCGACGCAGTAGTAGCCGGCGTCTTCCAGCGCATGCAGCGCCACCGACTTGCCGGAGCCGGACATGCCGGTGATCAGCACGATCTCGAGCGGGCCGGCCTGCCTCATGCCGCCCCCAGCATCTCGCGGGCATGGGCCAGCGTGGTGCCCGACAGCCGTTCGCCGCCGAGCATGCGGGCCACCTCGGCGGCGCGCTGCTCGCCCCGCACCTCGGCCACGCGGCTCAGCGTGGCCGCGCCTTCGCGCTGCTTGGACACGACCAGGTGGTGGTCGGCGCAGGCCGCGACCTGCGGCAAGTGCGTGACGGCCAGCACCTGGCGCTCGGCGCCCAGCTGCTTCATGAGCCGGCCCACGGTCTCGGCCACGGCGCCGCCGACGCCGGAGTCGACCTCGTCGAAGATCAGCGTGGGCGCGCCGCCGAGCGAGCTGGTGGTGACGGCGATGGCCAGCGCAATGCGCGACAGCTCACCGCCCGAGGCCACCTTGGCGACCGGGCGCGGCGTGCTGCCGGCATGGCCGGCGACCAGGAACTGCACCTCTTCCAGGCCCTGCGAGGACGGCTCCGCCAACGGCTCCAGCGCGACCGCGAAGCGCCCGCCCTGCATGCCCAGCGCCTGCATCGCGGCCGTGACGGCCTTGGCCAGCTTCGGCCCGGCCAGCGCGCGAGCCTTGCCGACGCGCCGGGCCTCGGCCTCGAAGGCGGCGAAGGCGGCGCGCTCGGCCGCCTGCAGCACGTCCAGGTCGGCGGCCGCGTCCAGGCGCGCCAATTCTTCCTTCCAGCCGGCCCACAGCGCGGGCAGATCCGCCGGCGGGCGCTTGTAGCGCCGCGCCAGGCCCATCCACAGGCCCAGGCGTTCGTCCAGCACGGCCAGGCGGCCGGGGTCCAGCTCGGTGCGGCGCAGGCTGGCATGCAGGGTGTGCAGCGCGTCTTCGGCCTGGGCCAGGCTGGCGGCCAGTACTTCGGCCATCGCGCCGTATTCGGGCGCCACGTGCTGCTGGTCGGCCAGCACCGACTGCGCGCGCGCCAGGCCTCGCAGCGCGCCCTGGTCGTCGTCTTCCAGCGCCGCGATCGCGCTGTGCAGCGCATCGAGCAGCGCCTGGGCGTTCGAGAGCCGCCCATGGTCGGCGTTCAGGCTGTCCCATTCGTCGATGCCGGGGGCCAGCTTGTCGACTTCGGCGATCTGCCAGGCCAGGCGCTCGCGTTCGCGCTGCAGCGAATCCTGCGCGGTGCGCGCGTCGTCCAGCGTGCGCAGGGCGGTGCGCCAGCCAGCCCACAGGCGTTCCAGCGGCGCCACGTCCAGCCCGGTGTAGGCGTCCAGCAACGCGCGCACGCTGGCCGGGCGGGTGAGGCTCTGCCAGGCATGCTGGCCGTGGATGTCGAGCAGCAGGTCGCCCAGTTCGCGCAGCTGCGCGGCGGTCGCGGCGCTGCCGTTGATCCAGGCGCGGCTCCTGCCCTGGGCGTCGATGCTGCGGCGCAGCAGCAGCGTGTCGGCAGCGTCGAAGCCGGACTGCTGCAGCCAGCCGGCAACGGCCGGCGTGGCATCGAATTCCGCACTGACCTCACTGCGCGGCGCGCCGCCTTCCCGCACCACGCCGGCATCCGCGCGTGCGCCGAGCGCCAGCTGCAGCGCGTCGACCAGGATGGACTTGCCGGCCCCGGTCTCGCCGGTCAGCACCGTGAAGCCGGCCGCCAGGTCCAGCTCGAGCTCGCGCACGATCACGAAGTCGCGCAGGTGCATGCGCCGCAGCATGTCAGTTCTCCACGGCGCCGGCGCGCCGCCCGCAAGGCATGCAACTGGACGGCAAGCAGTGGTTCGAAAGGCCCAGGCCATGCCAACGGGCGCCGCGGGCCGGCTTTGCCGGACCGCAGGCGTGCCTTGCGGGCCGCAGCGGCTCCGGAGGAGCGGCCTCGGCGGACCGTCGAAGCCTGCGCAGGCAGGCTTGGAGCCGCGACCCTCCGTCCCCTGGGGGTTGGCGCAGCATGCGGCGCGGAGACTGGGGGTGGTTCATTTCAGGCGCCCCCGTTCCAGTGCAGCTTGACCCGCAGCGTGTCGAAGTAGTGCCAGCCCTTGGGATGCAGGAAGCGCACGCAGTGCTGCGAACGCCGGACCGTGATGCGATCGCCCTGCTGCAGCGCGGCCAGCGATTGCATGTCGAAGTTCGCGCTGGCGTCGCGCTCGGACACCAGCTCGATCGCCACCTCGGCCGGATCGGCCAGCACCAGCGGCCGGTTGGACAGCGTGTGCGGCGCGATCGGCACCAGCACCCAGCCGGGGATCGACGGATGCATCAGCGGCCCGCCGGCCGACAGCGCGTAGGCCGTGGAGCCGGTCGGCGTGGCGATGATCAGGCCGTCGCAGCGCTGGTTGGAGACGAAGTGCCCGTCGATCTCGATGCGCAGTTCCACCATGCCCGAGGTCGCGCCGCGGTTGACGACCACGTCGTTCATGGCCCGCGCGTCGAACACGCATGCGCCGTCGCGCAGTACGCGCGCGTGCATCAGGCTGCGGTGGTCCTCCTCGTAGGCGCCGGCCAGCATCGGCGCCAGCGCGGCCTGGTAGCCGTCGATCGGGATGTCGGTGATGAAGCCCAGCCGGCCCTGGTTGATGCCGATCAGCGGCACGCCGTAGGGGGCGAGCTGCCGGCCGATGCCCAGCATCGTGCCGTCGCCGCCGACGACCAGCGCCAGGTCGCATTGCTCGCCGATCGCCTGGACGTCCAGCGCCTCGAACTCGGTCAGCCCGGTGCTGGCCTGGACCTGGCGGTCCAGCACCACCTCGCAGCCCTGGCGGATCAGGAACTGCGCGATCTCGCGCAACGCGCCGGGCGGCGTCGGCGTCGATCCGCCGAAGGCCGAAGGCTGGTACTTGCCGAACAGCGCGACGCGGCGGAATGTGGGGTTCATCCGACAAATTTACCTCACTAGAATGGGCCGATGCTGGATGATCGCGCCAAGTTGCTGATGAAAGCGCTGGTCGAGCGCTACATCGCCGACGGCCAGCCCGTCGGTTCGCGCACCCTGTCCAAGGCCTCCGGGCTGGACCTGTCGCCGGCCACCATCCGCAACGTGATGTCCGATCTGGAGGACATGGGCCTGATCGCCAGCCCGCACACCTCGGCCGGGCGGGTGCCCACGGCGCGCGGCTACCGGTTGTTCGTGGACACCATGCTGACCGTCCAGCGCGACGGGCTGCAGCCCCCCGAACTGGTCGCCGAGCAGCCGCAGAAGGTCATCGCCAATGCGGCGCAGCTGCTGTCCAACCTGTCGCAGTTCGTCGGCGTGGTGCTGGCGCCGCGGCGCGCCTCGGTGCTGCACCACATCGAGTTCCTGCGGCTGTCGGAGCGGCGCGTGCTGGTCATCATCGTCTCGCCCGATGGCGACGTGCAGAACCGCGTGCTGTTCACCGAGGTGGACTACACCCAGTCGCAGCTGGTCGAGGCGGCCAACTACCTGAACGCCCACTACGCCGGCTTGGCGTTCGAGCAGGTGCGCGACCGGCTGGCCGGCGAGGTCGAGCGCCTGCGGGCCGAGATCGCCACGCTGATGCAGGCGGCCGTCAGCATCGATGCCCAGGCGGGCCAGCCGGCGGGCGAGGTCGTGATCTCGGGCGAGCGCAACCTGCTGGCCGTCAGCGATTTCTCCAGCGACATGCGCAACCTGCGCCGCGCGTTCGACCTCTTCGAGCAGAAGACCCAGCTGCTGCGGCTGCTGGATGTCTCCAGCCGTGCCGAGGGCGTGCGCATCTTCATCGGCGGCGAGAGCAGCGTCGTGCCGATCGAAGAGCTGTCGGTGGTCAGCGCGCCGTACGAGGTCGACGGCCAGGTGGTCGGCACGCTGGGCGTGATCGGGCCCACGCGCATGCCCTACGACCGCATGATCCAGATCGTGGACATCACGTCCAAGCTGGTCAGCAATGCGCTGAGCCGGCCGCGCTGAGCCTCTCCTACAATCCCGGGCGCCCGCGCTGGCCGCCTGGGACCCTAGCTCATGCTGGTTAGAGCAGCGGACTCATAATCCGTTGGTGCCGAGTTCGACTCTCGGGGGTCCTACCAAATTCCATGCCGGTTGTGTGTCGTGGTCGACACGATTGGTGGCACGGCACGTGCTATTCTTTTTGCGAACCTGTCGCGCAAGCGGCCAGATCTCCATTGCCGGCACGCGCCGGTCCTGTTTCGGGCTCCACCCATATGATTCTTGTCACCGGAGGCGCCGGCTACATCGGCTCCCATGTCTGTGTCGAACTGCTCCAGGCGGGCCAGGCCGTCACGGTATTCGACAACTTCAGCAACAGCAACCCCGAGTCCCTGGCGCGCATCGAGCGCATCACCGGCAAGGCACCGGCGCTGGTGCGTGGCGACATCCGCGACCGCGCGGCGCTGGAGCAGGCGATCCGGGACAGCGGCGCCGGCGCCGTGATCCATTTCGCCGGCCTGAAGGCCGTCGGCGAGTCGGTCGAGAAGCCGCTGGACTACTACGACAACAACGTCGTCGGCACGCTCCGGCTGCTGGAGGCGATGCGCGCCTGCGACGTGCGCCAGCTGGTGTTCAGCTCGTCGGCGACGGTCTACGGCGATCCGCAGCGCCTGCCGCTGACCGAGGACCATCCGCTGTCGGCCACCAATCCCTATGGCCGCAGCAAGCTGATGATCGAGGACATGCTGCGCGACCTGGAGCGCAGCGACCCGAGCTGGCGCATCGCGATCCTGCGCTACTTCAACCCGGTCGGCGCGCACGCCAGCGGGCTGATCGGCGAGGATCCGCGCGGCGTGCCGAACAACCTGATGCCCTACGTGGCCCAGGTCGCGATCGGCCGGCGCGAGCAGCTGCAGGTCTGGGGCGACGACTATCCGACGCCCGACGGCACCGGCGTGCGCGACTACATCCACGTCGTGGACCTGGCCATCGGCCACCTGCGGGCGCTGGAGCGGCTGCAGTCGCGCGCCGGCGGCGTGACCGTGAACCTGGGCACCGGCACCGGCTACAGCGTGCTCGACATGGTGCGCGCCTTCGAGCAGGCCAGCGGCCGGCCCGTGCCCTACAAGATCGCGCCGCGCCGTGCTGGCGACGTGGCTTCCTGCTATGCGGACCCGGCTGCCGCGGCCGAGCAACTGGGCTGGCGCGCCGAGCGCGGCCTGGTCGCCATGTGCCAGGATGCCTGGCGCTGGCAGAGCCAGAACCCGAACGGCTACGCGCGCTGATTTCCTGAACCGCCTGTCGAGAAACGAACGTCCGATGCTGATCCAACCCGTCGTCCTGTCCGGAGGCTCCGGCACCCGTCTGTGGCCGCTGTCGCGCGAGAAATATCCCAAGCAACTGCTGCCGCTGATCGGCGACGATTCCCTGCTGCAGGCCACGGTGCGGCGGGTCGAGGGCCTGCAGGGAGCCGAACTGGCGCCGCCGATGGTGGTGTCGAACGAGGAATACCGCTTCGTGATCGCCGAGCAGCTGCGGCTGATGGGCAAGCCCGGCACCATCGTGCTGGAGCCCGCCGGCCGCAACACGGCGCCAGCGCTGACGCTGGCGGCGCTGGTCGCACGGCGCGACGGTGCCGACCCGGTGCTGCTGGTGATGCCGGCCGACCACGTGATCGTGGACGTGCAGGCGTTCCAGGCTGCCGTGGCCGAGGGTGCGTGCCTGGCCGATGCCGGCGCCGTGGTCACGTTCGGCATCACGCCGGACACGCCCGAGACCGGCTACGGCTACATCCAGTCCGGCGCTCCCTACGCGGATGGCGCGGGCGGTGCGCGCCTGATCGCGCGCTTCGTCGAGAAGCCCGACCGCGCCACGGCCCAGGGCTACCTGGACGCCGGCGGCTACGCCTGGAACAGCGGCCTGTTCATGCTCAAGGCGTCCAACTGGCTGGCGGCCATCGGCGCCTGCCGGCCCGACATCCTGGCGGCCTGCGACAGCGCCTGGAGCAAGGGTTCAGCCGACGGCGAGTTCCTGCGCGTGGACAAGGTCGCCTTCGCCGCCTGCCCCAGCGACTCGATCGACTACGCGGTCATGGAGCGCCTGACCGCGGGCGCCGAAGGACTGCCGGCCGGCGTGGTGCTGCCGCTGTCGGCCGGTTGGTCCGACGTGGGCGCCTGGGACGCGCTGTGGCAGGTGCTGCCCAAGGACGGCGACGGCAACGTGGTCCAGGGCGACGTGCTGCTGCACGACAGCCACAACACGCTGGCGCTGTCCGAGGGCCGCCTGGTCGCCTGCGTGGGCGTGGACGACCTGGTGGTCGTCGAGACGGCCGACGCCGTGCTGGTCGCGCGCAAGGACAGGACGCAGGACGTCAAGAAGATCGTCGAGGCCCTCAAGCGCGATGGCCGCAGCGAAGGGCAGCTGCATCGCAAGGTGTTCCGCCCCTGGGGCTGGTACGACAGCGTGGACAACGGCGCGCGCTTCCAGGTCAAGCGCATCGTGGTCAAGCCCGGCGGCCAGCTGTCGCTGCAGATGCACCACCACCGGGCCGAGCACTGGATCGTGGTGTCGGGCACGGCCAAGGTCACGCGCGACAAGGAGACCTACCTGGTGTCCGAGAACGAGTCCACCTACATCCCGCTCGGCGCCACGCACCGGCTGGAAAACCCGGGGCGTCTGCCGCTGGAGATGATCGAGGTGCAGTCCGGCAGCTACCTGGGCGAGGACGACATCGTGCGCTTCGAGGACGTCTACGGCCGCTCGCAGTGATGCGCTGAGACCGGCGGCAGGCGAGCGCATGCCGCCGCCGGCGCCCGTCAGCCGGTGTTGCGCAGCCCGGCCGAGATGCCGTTGATGCAGATGTGGATGCCGGTGCGCACGCGCTCGTCCGCCTTGCCTTCGCGGTAGCGGCGCACCAGCTCGACCTGCAGGTGGTGCAGCGGGTCGATGTACGGGAAGCGGTGGCGGATCGAGCGCTGCAGCGCCGGGTTGCCGGACAGCCGCTGCTTCTCGCCGGTGATCTGCGCCAGCGCCTGCGCCGTGCGCAGCCACTCGGCCTCGATCATGCCGAACACCTTCCGGCGCAGCCTGGCGTCGCCCACCAGCTCGGCGTAGCGCGAGGCCAGCGCCAGGTCGCTCTTGGCCAGCACCATGTCCATGTTGGACAGCAGCGTGCGGAAGAACGGCCACTGGCGGTACATCTTCTGCAGCAGCGCGAGCCGTTCCTTGGCGCCGGATGCCTTCCTGCGGCTGCCGCTGCTGGCATCGTCCTGCTGCCCGGTGCCGGCCAGGAAGGCCTCCACGGCCGAGCCGAAGCCGTACCAGCCCGGCAGCGTCAGCCGGCACTGGCCCCAGCTGAAGCCCCAGGGGATCGCACGCAGGTCCTCGATCTTCTGGGTGGCCTTGCGCGAGGCCGGGCGCGAGCCGATGTTCAGCTCGGCGATCTCGCGGATCGGCGTGGACTCGAAGAAGTAGTCGGTGAAGCCCGGCGTCTCGTAGACCAGTTGGCGGTAGGCGCGCATGCTGGCGTCGGACAGCGCGGCGGCGGCGTCCAGGAAGGCCGGCGTGGCGGCCTTGGTCGGCTGCAGCAGCGTGGCCTCCAGCGTGGCGGCGACCAGCGTTTCCAGGTTGCGCCGGCCGATTTCCGGGTTGGCGTACTTGGAGCCGATCACCTCGCCCTGTTCGGTCAGCCGGATCTGCCCGCGCACGGTGCCGGGCGGCTGGGCCAGGATGGCCTGGTAGCTCGGGCCGCCGCCGCGGCCCACGGTGCCGCCGCGGCCGTGGAACATGCGCAGGGTGATGTCGTGGCTGGCGGCCAGCTCGTCGAACAGCTCGACCAGCGCCAGCTCGGCGCGGTACAGCTCCCAGTTGCTGGTGAAGATGCCGCCGTCCTTGTTGCTGTCGGAGTAGCCGAGCATGATGTCCTGCTCGCCGCCGGAGCGCTGCATCATCTGCGCGATGCCCGGCAGCGCGTAGAAGTCGCGCATGATGGGCGCGGCATTGCGCAGGTCCTCGATGGTCTCGAACAGCGGCACCACGATCAGGTCGCAGACGGCGCCCTCGGCGCGCGCGCCGCGGCCCTTGGGCTCGTCCAGCATGCCGCGCATCAGGCCCACTTCCTTCTGCAGCAGCAGCACCTCCAGCAGGTCGCTGACGGTTTCGGTGTGGCTGATGATGTAGTGGCGGATGGCGTTGCGGCCGTAGCGCTCCAGCACGCTGCGCGCGCTCTCGAAGATCGCGATCTCGCTGCGCACGTGGTCCGAGTACTGCGCGCCCAGCACGCGCAGCGGCCGCGCGTCGTTCAGCAGGCGCAGCAGCAGCGCCCGCTTGGCGGCCTCGTCCAGCGCCGCGTAGTCGGGTTCGACGCGGGCCGTGGCCAGCAGTTCGGCGACCACCTCCTCGTGCTTGTCGGAGCTTTGGCGCAGGTCCAGCGTGGCCAGGTGGAAGCCGAACACGTCCGCCGCGCGGATCAGCGGGTGCAGCCGCTGCGCCGTGAAGGCCGCGCCGTGGTGCGACTTCAGCGACGCCTCGATCGTGCGCAGGTCGGCCAGGAATTCCTCGGACGTCAGGTACGGGTTCTGCGGCGCCACGGCATGGCGCGCGGCGTCGCCGCCGGTCAGCCTCTTCAGCGTGGCGGCCAGGCGCGCGTACATGCCGGTCAGTGCGCGCCGGTAGGGCTCGTCCCGCCGGTGCTCGCTGGGGTCGGGCGAGCGTTCGGCCAGCGCCAGCATCTCGGGCGGGATGCTGACCAGCCGGGCCGACAGCGACAGCTCCGCGCCGAGGCGGTGCACCTGGGTCAGGTAGAAGCGCAGCGCGATCTCGGCCTGGTGGCGCAGCGCGTATTCCATGGTCTCGGCGGTGACGTTGGGGTTGCCGTCGCGGTCGCCGCCGATCCACTGGCCCATGCGCAGGAAGCTGGCCACGCTCTGGTTGCCGAGTTCGCGTTCGAGCTGCGCGTACAGCTTGGGGATCTCGCGCAGGAAGGTCGACTCGTAATAGGAGAGCGAGTTCTCGATCTCGTCGGCCACCGTGAGCTTGGTGTAGCGCAGGAGCCGCGTCTGCCACAGCTGCATCACGCGTGCGCGCAGCTGGGCCTCGTTGGCGGCCAGTTCGCGCGGCGTCAGCGCATCGCGCCCGCCGCTGGCCAGCTGGGCGCGCAGCTTGATCTCGTCGCGCGCGGCCAGCAACTGGGCGATGTCGCGCTCGGCATCCAGGATGCTCTTGCGCTGCACCTCGGTCGGGTGCGCGGTCAGCACCGGCGAGACGTAGCTGGTCGCCAGCGTCATCGCGATCGCCTTGGGCGCGATGCCGGCCCAGCGCAGGCGCGACAGCGCCACGTCGATGCTGCCTTCCTGCGTGTTGCCGGCGCGCTCGTGCACGGCGCGGCGGCGGATGTGGTGCCGGTCCTCGGCCAGGTTGGCGAGATGGCTGAAGTAGGTGAAGGCGCGGATCACGCTGACCGTCTGGTCGCCGGTCAGGCTCTTGAGCAGCTTCTTGAGCGCCTTGTCGGCTTCTTCGTCGGCGTCGCGGCGGAACGCGACCGACAGCTTGCGCACCTGCTCGATCAGGTCGAACGCGGCAGCGCCGTCCTGCTCGCGGATCACGTCGCCGAGCAGCCTGCCGAGCAGCCGGATATCCTCGACCAGCGGACGCTCGTTGTCGCGCGCGGCGGTCCGACTGCGCGGCGCCGGTGCGGGAGAGGAAGCCGCTGCCGCGGCGGGAGAGGCGGGCGCCGGTTCGTGTGTCTTCATGGCGGAGGGGGAGGGGGCTGCAAGGCGTTGTGCAAGAACGATGCCACGCCTTGGTGGGAGAACGCCCCATGCTAGCATCCGGCCCCCGCGGCCGCTGCCGGCCCGTTCCCGGTTGGTTACCAGCGTGCACGCTTCCTCTTCGTTCCCCCCGGTCGTGATCGCCACCCGCGAGAGCCGCCTGGCCTTGTGGCAGGCCGAGCATGTGCAGGCGCTGCTGGCCCGGCGCGGCGTGCAGGCCAGCCTGCTCGGCATGACCACGCGCGGCGACCAGATCCTGGACCGCACGCTCAGCAAGGTCGGCGGCAAGGGCCTGTTCGTGAAGGAGCTCGAAGCCGCCTTGCAGGAGGGCCGCGCCGACCTCGCCGTGCATTCGCTCAAGGACGTGCCGATGGAGCTGCCGGACGGCTTCGCGCTGGCCTGCGTGCCGGAGCGCGAGGACCCGCGCGATGCCTTCGTCTCGCCGCGCCATGCGCGCTTCGCGGACCTGCCGCACGGGGCGGTCGTCGGCACCTCCAGCCTGCGCCGCGGCGTGCTGCTGCAGGCGCTGCGGCCGGACCTGGACATCCAGCCGCTGCGCGGCAACCTGGACACGCGGTTGCGCAAGCTCGACGACGGGCAGTACGCGGCCATCGTGCTGGCGGCGGCCGGCCTCAAGCGGCTGGGGCTGCAGGAGCGCATCCGCGAGACCTTCGAGCCCGACGCCATGCTGCCGGCGGCCGGCCAGGGTGCGCTCGGCATCGAGGTGCGGGCCGACCGCGCCGACCTGCAGGCCCTGCTGGCGCCGCTGGCGCACACGCCGACCTGGCTGGCCGTGGCGGCCGAGCGCGCCGTCAGCCGCGCGCTGGGTGGCAGCTGCTCCATGCCGCTGGCCGCCCATGCGCAATGGGGGGCCGCGGGCCTGCGGCTGCGCGGCGCCTGGGGCGACCCGGACGTCCGCGGCGTGCTGGTCCGTGCCGAAGCCGAAGCCGCCGTGGGGAGCCTGTCCGACGCCGAGGCCCTGGGCCGGCAGGTGGCGCAGGCGCTGCGCGCCGGCGGTGCGCACGCGGTCGGCTGAGGGCGGCGCATGCGCGTGCTGGTCACCCGGCCGCTGCGCGAAGCCCTGTCCTGGTGCGCGCAGCTGTGCGCCCATGGCGTGCCGGCCGAACCGCTGCCGCTGATCGAGATCGCGCCGGTCGACCCGGCGCCGCTGCGGCAGGCCTGGGAGGAACTGCCGGCCTGCCGCGCCGCCATGTTCGTCAGCGCCAATGCGGTCGATGCGCTGTTCTCCGCCCGGCCCGGCGCCATGCCCTGGCCTGCGGCGACGCGCGCCTGGGCCACCGGGCCGGGCACCGTGCGAGCGTTGCGGGCGGCCGGCGTGCCGCAGGCCGGCATCGACGCGCCGGATGACGGGGCCGCCCAGTTCGATTCCGAAGCGCTGTGGCAGCGGGTCGGCGTGCATGCCATGCCGGCCGGCACCCGGGTGCTGATCGTGCGCGGCGCCGATGCCGAGGGGCGCCTGGGCGGCCGGCCCTGGCTGGCCGAGCAGCTGGCGGCGCGCGGCGTGGCGCTGCGCCAGTTGGTCGCCTACCAGCGCCGCCTGCCGCCGTGGGACGCGGCGGCGCGGGCCGGCGCGTCGGCGGCGGGCGATGGGGGACTGTGGCTGTTCAGCAGTTCCGATGCGGTGCGCCATCTGCAGCGGCTGCTGCCCGGCCAGTCCTGGGCGCGCGCCGCCGCGCTGGCCACGCACGCGCGCATCGCCGAGGCGGCCCGCGGCGCCGGCTTCGGCCGCGTCGCCGTCACGCAGCCCACGCTGGCGGCCGTTTTGGCGTCGATAGAATCGCCGCGATGAATGCCGAGCCGTCCCCAGAGCCTCCGCCGGACAGCGCCGCGAGGGGGCCGGGCCCCCGGGCAAGGCCGGCATCGACCGCCGTGCTGCGGGCATTGGTGCTGTTTCTCGCCCTGCTGGTGGTGATCGCGCTGGGCGCTACCGGCCTGCTGTGGCAGAAGGTCGCGGGCATGCAGGAAAGCCTGGCCCGCCAGAGCAGCGACACCCAGGCCCGCGCCCTGGAGGCGCGCGCGGCCGCGCGCGAGGCCCAGGATCTCGCGCGCGAGACCGCCGCGCGCCAGGCGGTGGCCGACGTCAAGCTCGGTGAAGCCGCGGTGCAGCGCAGCCAGGTCGACGAACTGCTGGCCAGCGTGTCGCGCTCGCGCGACGAGACGCTGGTCATCGACCTCGAATCCTCGCTGCGCCTGGCGCAGCAGCAAGCCCAGCTGACGCTCAGCGCCGAGCCGCTGCTGGCCGCGCTGCGCGCCGCCGACCAGCGCCTGGAGCGGGCGGCGCAGCCCAGCCTGGAGCCGGTGCGCCGCGCGATCGCGCGCGACATCGAACACATCGGCGCCACCCAGATGACCGACACGCAGGCCCTGCTCGGCAAGCTCGACGACCTGGTGCGGCAGGTCGACGAGCTGCCGCTGGCCAATGCCATGCTGGCTGCCGGCGCCGGGGTGCGGGCCGGCGACACGGAGCCGCCGGCGGCCGAATGGTGGCTGCGCCTGTGGCAGCAGATGCGCCGCGAAGCCATGCGCCTGCTGCGCGTGTCGCGCATCGACCAGCCGGACGCCGCGCTGCTGGCGCCCGAGCAGGGCTACTTCCTGCGCGAGAACCTCAAGCTGCGGCTGCTGAACGTGCGCGTGGCCCTGCTGGCGCGCCAGTTTGTTTCGGCACGGGCCGACGCGGGCGCGGCCGCCTTGGCGCTGAACCGCTATTTCGACCCGGCCGCGCGGCGCACCCAGCAGGTCGCGCACACGCTGTCCGACGTCCAGGCGCAGCTGAAGGCGGTGGAGCTGCCGCGCGTGGACGAAACCTTCTCGGCGCTGGCCACGGCCGCGGCGGGCCGATGACGTCGAACCACCGTTCCGCCCCGTGGCCATCCGAAGCGCGGCGGGCGGGCCGGCGCCGTGGACCGCTTGGAAGCCGTGAGCGAATCCGTCGCACCCGCGCGAGATGCCTGATGAGCGTCCACGTCCATCGCCAACGCCGTGCGCGGGGCCTTGCTCTTCGGGTCCGGGAACGCCAGGCCCTGTGCGGGCGTTGCAGTCCTTGTCCTGGCACTCGCCAGGGCGGCAGCCTGCACCGGTGCCTACGCCTGTGGCCCGGCCCACCCCGTCGCGGGCGCGATCGATCCGTTCACGGCTTCTGACATGATGCGCGCACTGCTCTGGTTCCTCGCGCTGTTCGGCCTGGCGGCCGGCGCGGCGCTGCTGGCCGGCAACAACGACGGCATGGTCACGCTGTTCGTGCCGCCGTACCGGGTGGACCTGTCGCTGAACCTCGTGATCGTGCTGCTCGTCGTCGGCTTCGCGCTGCTGCATCTGGCGCTGCGCGGCCTGTCGGCACTGCTGTCGATGCCGCGGCAGGCGCAGCGCTGGCGCCTGCAGCAGCGCGAGCGCGCGATGCATGCGGCCGTGCTGGACGGCGTGACGCACCAGCTCGCCGGCCGCTTCCTGCGCGCGCGCAAGGCGGCCGAGGCCGCGCTGCAGCAGGAAGACATGCTGGATGCCGCCGGCCTGCGCCTGCCGCATGCCGGCAAGCTGCGCGCCATGGCCCACGTCGTCGCGGCCGAGAGCGCCCATGCGCTGCAGGACCGGGCCACCCGCGACGCGCACCTGCAGCAGGTGCTGCAGAGCCTTGCCGACCGCGATGCGCAGGAGACCCGCGAGGGCGTGCAGTTGCGCGCCGCGCGCTGGGCGCTGGACGACCGCGATCCCCAGGCCGCACTGCGGCGGCTGGACGACATGCCGCAAGGCGCGGCGCGGCGCACGGTGGCGCTGCGCACCCGGCTGAAGGCTGCGCGGCTGGCGCGGCAGACCGTGCCGGCGCTGGAAACGGCGCGCCTGCTGGCCAAGCACCGGGCGTTCTCGCCCGAGGCCGCGAACCTGATCCTGAAGGGGCTGGCGCTGGAGCTGCTCCAGGACGCCCACGATCCGGTGCAGTTGCAGCGGGCCTGGTCCCAGCTCGAGCCGGCCGAGCGCGCCATCCCCGAGGTGGCGATCGACGCCGGCCGGCGCCTGGCCGAACTGCAGGGCGACGTGGTGCTGTCGCGCCAGTGGCTGCTGCCGGTGTGGGAGGAGTTGATGCGCGCGCCGCGCCTGCCGGAGCACGACGCGACGCTGGTCAAGCTGATCCAGGCGCTGGAAGCCGGCTTCGATGCCGAGGAAGCCGGCGCCAGCGACCTGCAGTGGCTCGAACGCATCGAGGCGGCCCAGCGCCAGCACCCGCAATCGGCCGAGCTGCAGTACCTGGCCGGCATCGCCTGCCTGCGGCACCAGCTCTGGGGCAAGGCGCAGCAGCTGACGGTGCAGGCCCTGGCGCGCCTGCAGGACGTGGAACTGCGGCGCAACGCCTGGCGGGCGTGCGCGGTGCTGGCGGCCCAGCGCGGCGACGAGGCCGAGGCGCAGCGGGCGCTGCGCGAAGCGGCCCTGCTGTAGCCGCCGTTTCTTTCCAAAAAAAAGCCGCCCCGAAGGGCGGCTCGCGCCGGGTGCCGGCTGCGGTCAGAACGGCAGCTGCATGTTGCCGAGGTCGCGCCGGGTCTCCACCAGGATCAGCGGCTCGTCCGAGACCTGCACCACGGGCGGGCGTTCGCGCGGCACGTGCACGGGCTTGGGCTCGGCGGCGATGGCGGCCTGCACGGCGGCGCTCTTGGCGGCGTCGGTGACGACCCACTGCAGGCCCGAGTTCAGCGCGACCTGCTCCAGTTCGGCCACCGGCAGCGCGAACGGCTGCACCTTGGGCAGTGCGCCCGGCGCGGCTGCTTCGGCGGCGCTTGCAGCGGCCGGCTGCTGGCCCTCGTCCGCGATGGCTTCGGCCGGGCGCGGCGTGCGTTCGCGGCGTTCGCGGCCGTAGCGGTCGCGCGAGCGCTTCTCGCGGCGCGGGGGCTCCTCGGCTTCGTCGGCTGGTGCGGCCGCCGCGGCCCTGTCTTCGGCGGGCGCGGCGGTGTCGGCGACCGGTGGTGCCTGGACTGCCGGGGTGGCGGGGGCGTCAGGGACGGCGGGAGCGTCCGAGGCATCGGGCGTCGCCGCGAAGTACGACGGGCGTTCGGTGCGTTCGGGCCGGGCCGGCGGCGTCACGTCCTCCTCGGGCGCTGCTGCGTCGGTCAGTTCGCCCGGTACGCGCTCCTCGCGCGGCTCGCGCTCGGCACGGGGCCGGCCGCCGCGGCCACCGCGTTCGCGGCCCTCGCGCGGTTCACGGCCGTCGCCGCGCTCGCCGTTGCGCGGGGCGCGCTGGCGTTCCGCCGGCAGTTGCTCGGCGTCGGCGATGTCTGCCGGCGGCAGGCTGGCCTGGCCGTCGGCACGCACCTCGCCATCGGGACGTTGGCGCGGGCCCTGGCCCTGGCGTTCGCCGCCGCGGCCACCGCGGCCACCGCTGCGGCCCTGGCTGTCGGCCTGCTCGCCGTTGCGCGGCTCGTCGGCGCGCGGTGCCCGCGGTTCGCGGTTCTCACGGGCCTCGCGGCCTTCCCCGTTGCGGCCGCGGCCACCACGGCCGCCGCGGCCCTGGCCTTCGCCGCGCGCGCCGCGCCCTTCCGGCCGCGCAGGCGCGGCCGGCGCCGGGGCTGGCGCGGCCACCGGCACCGGGGCCGGAACCGCCGGCGGCGTGGCCGGGCGGGCGCCGAACAGGCTCTTGATGAAGCCGATGAAGCCGCGTTCCTCGGGCACCGGCGGCACGTAGGCCGGCGCGGGAGCCGGGGCCGGGGCTGGCGCGGGCGCCTCCACGGCCTTGGGCACGGGCTGCGGCGCCGGCGCATCGGGCAGTACGCCCTTGATCAGCGGCTGCTGCTTGTTGGTCGGCTCCTTGGAGCGGCGGGTGACGGCCGTCGGGTCCTCGACCTCCTCGGCGAGCTTGTAGCTGGCCTGCATCTGGTCCAGACGGGGATCGTCGTGCTTGAGCCGCTCCATGCGGTAGTTCGGCGTTTCCAGCGTCTTGTTCGGAACCATCAGCACGTTGATGCGCTGCTTCAGTTCGATCTTGGCGATCTCGGTGCGCTTCTCGTTCAGCAGGAACGAGGCCACTTCCACCGGCACCTGGCACAGCACCGAGGCCGTGTTGTCTTTCTGCGACT
This sequence comes from Pseudorhodoferax sp., assembly GCF_047601025.1. Classification (NCBI taxonomy): domain Bacteria; kingdom Pseudomonadati; phylum Pseudomonadota; class Betaproteobacteria; order Burkholderiales; family Comamonadaceae; genus Pseudorhodoferax; species Pseudorhodoferax sp. The sequence goes on along the minus strand of NZ_JASGJZ010000001.1, from coordinate 994,998 downwards.
CCTCCTGGATGATGCGCAGGATCTGCAGCGCGGAGCTCTCGGTGTCGCGGATGTGGCCGGAGCCGCCGCAGCGCGGGCAGGGGATGGAGGCCCCCTCGGACAGCGCCGGGCGCAGCCGCTGGCGGCTCATCTCCATCAGGCCGAACTTGCTGATGGTGCCGAACTGCACGCGCGCACGGTCCTGGCGCAGCGCATCGCGCAGGCGGTTCTCGACCTCGCGGCGGTTCTTGGACTCCTCCATGTCGATGAAGTCGATCACGATCAGGCCGCCCAGGTCGCGCAGGCGCATCTGGCGCGCGACCTCGTCGGCCGCCTCCAGGTTGGTGCGCGTGGCGGTCTCCTCGATGTCGCCGCCGCGGATCGCGCGCGCGGAGTTCACGTCGATCGAGACCAGCGCCTCGGTGTGGTCGATCACGATGGCGCCGCCGGAGGGCAGGCTCACGGTGCGGGCGTAGGCCGACTCGATCTGGTGCTCGATCTGGAAGCGGCTGAACAGCGGCGCGTCGTCGCGGTAGCGCTTCACGCGCGGCGCGTGTTCGGGCATCACGTGCGCCATGAACTGGTGCGCTTGCTCGTACACGTCGTCGGTGTCGATCAGGATGTCGCCGATGTCGTGGTTGAAGTAGTCGCGCAGCGCGCGCACGACCAGGTTGGATTCCTGGTAGATCAGCTCGGGCTTGCGCAGGCTCCTGGCGGCCTCGTCGATGGCCTTCCACAGCTTGAGCAGGTAGTTCAGGTCCCACTGCAGCTCGGGGGCGCTGCGGCCGATGCCGGCGGTGCGCGCGATGATGCTCATGCCCTTGGGGTAGTCGAGCTGGTCCATCGCCTCCTTCAGCTCGGCCCGGTCGTCGCCCTCGATGCGGCGCGAGACGCCGCCGCCGCGCGGGTTGTTGGGCATCAGCACCACGTAGCGGCCAGCCAGCGAGATGAACGTGGTCAGCGCCGCGCCCTTGTTGCCGCGCTCTTCCTTCTCGACCTGGATCAGCAGTTCCTGGCCCTCGCGGATCACGTCGTTGATGCGCGCCTGGCTGACCGAGACGCCCTCGGCGAAGTACTGCCGCGAGATTTCCTTGAACGGCAGGAACCCGTGGCGGTCCTCGCCGTAGTCCACGAAGCAGGCTTCCAGCGAGGGCTCGACCCGCGTGACCACGGCCTTGTAGATGTTGCCCTTGCGCTGCTCGCGCCCTTCGATCTCGATCTCGTAGTCCAGCAGCTTCTGCCCGTCCACGATCGCCAGGCGGCGCTCTTCGGCCTGCGTGGCGTTGATCAGCATCCGTTTCATGGTGCGTTCCTCATGGGGCTCCGCGGAGCCCGGTCTCTGTCGTCAAAACGTCGCGCTGTGGTGCGACTCTTCGGATGCCTGAACGAACGTGACCGAAACGCAAGGAATTGCCGGAGAGCCCTCACGCAGGCGCACGAGGCGCATGGCGTGGGGCATGGGCGCGTGGATGGCGGCAAGGGCCGGGGCGGCTCGGCCCGTCCGCAGCGGCTGCGGACGGCCAGGCAGGCCGTGGCGGTGCGTGGCCTGCGCGCGACGCCGGCCGCGCGGGCGTCTGCCCGCGCCGGCCGGTTCGGGAGGATGGTCTCCGCACCATGTGCTTGCTCTGATCCGCCGGCCTGGCAGCCATGCGCGGTGCATGGTCGCCAGGCCGGCTTGGGGTATTCCGTATCTGGGTTTCGATCGCTTCGCTCGCCCCGAACGCCTGTCGGCTGGCCCCGCGGCCTGCGCGGACCGGGTCGGCTGCCGACGCCTCCGAGGGGCATCGCCGTGCAGCGTGTTGGGCAGTGTGCTCTAAACTCGTGGTTTATCAAGCACTTACAGGCCAAGACGCTGGTGACGAACATTATAGGTGCAGCGCCGGCATCGGCGCCGCCGGCCCCCCGGACCGTGCAGGTCGGCGCTGACGCCGAGGGCCAGCGGCTGGACAACTTCCTGCTGCGCGAACTCAAGGGCGTTCCCAAGACGCATGTCTACCGGATCATCCGCAGCGGCGAGGTGCGGGTGAACAAGGGGCGGGCCGCTGCCGATACCCGGCTGGCGCTCGGCGACCAGGTGCGGCTGCCGCCGCTGCGGCTGTCGGAACGTGCGGAGCACAAGGCGCAGGCCATGGCCGGCCGCGCCGCGCCGGCCCGCAGTTTCCCGGTGCTGTACGAGGACGAGGCCTTCCTCGCCATCGACAAGCCGGCCGGCGTGGCGGTGCACGGCGGCAGCGGCGTGGATTTCGGCGTGATCGAGCAACTGCGCATGGCCCGGCCCGGTGCGCTGTTCCTCGAACTGGTGCACCGGCTGGACCGCGAGACCTCCGGCGTGCTGCTGGTGGCCAAGAAGCGCAGCGCGCTGAAGGCGCTGCAGGACCAGTTCCGCGGGCGCGAGACCGGCAAGACCTACCTGGCGCTGGCGGTCGGCGCCTGGCCGGCCAACCGCAAGGTGCTGGACAAGCCGCTGGTGCGCTACCTGCTGCCCGGCCGCAGCGGCACCGAGGGCGAGCGCCGCGTGCGCGTCACGGCCCGGGACGACCCCGAGGGCATGCGCTCGATCACGCTGGTGAAGCTGGCCCGGCAGCTGGCCGAATTCAGCCTGCTGGAGGTCACGATCAAGACCGGCCGCACGCACCAGATCCGCGTGCATCTGGCCAGCGAGGGCCATCCGATCGCCGGCGACGACAAGTACGGCGACTTCGCGCTGAACAAGGCGCTGGCCCGGCGCGGGCTGGCGCGCATGTTCCTGCACGCCTGGCAACTGCGGATCGCGCATCCGGCCAGCGGCGCGCCGGTGGAATTGCAGGCGGCGCTGCCGCCCGAGCTCGATGGCTTTCTGGCGGCCTGCGCGCCAGCGGAGTGACAATCGCCCGATGCACGCCCGACGCTTCGACCTGATCGCCTTCGACTGGGACGGCACGCTGTTCGACTCCACGGCCATCATCACGCGCTGCATCCAGCAGGCGGTGCGCGACGTGGGCGGGACCGTGCCGACGGACGCCGCGGCCGCCTTCGTGATCGGCATGGCCCTGCCGCAGGCCCTGGCCCACGCCGCGCCGGACGTGCCGCCCGAGCGCTATCCCGAACTCGGCGCGCGCTACCGCCTGCATTACATGCGGCACCAGAACGACATCGTGTTGTTCCCCGGCGTGCCAGAACTGCTGGAGGCGCTCAAGGCGCGCCAGATCCTGCTGGCCGTGGCCACCGGCAAGTCGCGCCGCGGGCTGGACGAGGCGCTGCGCACGGTGGAGCTGCAAGGCATCTTCGACGGCTCGCGCACGGCCGACGAGACCGCCGGCAAGCCGCATCCGCGCATGCTGCAGGAACTGATGCGCGAGTTCGACGTGCCGCCCGAGCGCGTGCTGATGGTCGGCGACACCACGCACGACCTGCAGATGGCGCTGAACGCCGGCTGCGCCGGCGTCGGCGTGGGCTACGGCGCCCATCCGCACGAAGACTTCGCGGCGTTGCGGCCGCTGTTCGTCGCCCAGTCGGTCCGCGAACTGCACGACTGGCTGCTCGCGCCGCGGCCCTGAAGCCCGCCAGCGTCAGGCCATGGACGCCATCGCCCTGTGCCATTCGCGCGATCTCGTCGACGGCGGCGAGGCCGTGCCGTTCGACGTCCTCTACCACGGCCAGACCTGCCGCGCGTTCGCGATCCGCCACCAGGGCCAGGCCCATGCCTACCTGAACCGCTGCACCCACGTCGCCATGGAGATGGACTACCAGCCCAACCGCTTCTTCGACGACAGCGGCCGGTGGCTGCTGTGCGCCACCCATGGCGCGGCCTACGATCCGGCCAGCGGCGGCTGCGTGGGCGGCCCGTGCCGCGGCGGACTCGTCCGCATCGCGCTGTCGGAGCGTGACGGCGTGGTGCATTGGCATACTCACTCCCAGTTGCAACCCGTTTTCTTCTAGTGCCGCCATGACCGAACCGCAAACCCCCGGCCGCGCGCCGTCCGACCCGCAGTGGGAGCGCAGCCTGCTGGAGCGGCTGGCCTTCGCCTCGCTGAAGGAGCAGCGCGCCGCCCGGCGCTGGAAGATCTTCACGCGGCTGGCCTGGCTGGGCTTCTTCGTCGCGCTGGCCTGGCTGGCGCTGCTGCGCGCCGCGCCTTCGCCGAGCACCAGCACCGCGCACACGGCCATGGTCGAGGTCAAGGGCGAGATCGCCGCAGGCGCCGACGCCAGCGCCGAATCCATCGTCTCGGCCATGCGCAGCGCCTTCGAGGACGAGGGCGCCCGGGCCGTGGTGCTGGTGATCAACTCGCCGGGCGGCAGCCCGGTGCAGGCCGGCATCGTCAACGACGAAATCCTGCGCCTGAAGGCCAAGCACAACAAGCCGGTCTACGCCGTGGTCGAGGAAACCTGCGCCTCGGCGGCCTACTACATCGCGGTCGGCGCGGACCAGATCTTCGTCGACAAGGCCAGCATCGTCGGCAGCATCGGCGTGCTGATGGACGGCTTCGGCTTCACCGGCCTGATGGACAAGCTGGGCGTGGAGCGCCGGCTGCTGACGGCGGGCGAGAACAAGGGCTTCCTGGACCCGTTCAGCCCGATGAGCGAAGCCCAGCGCGCCCAGGCCCAGGCCATGCTCGACACCATCCACCGGCAGTTCATCGGCGTCGTCAAGAAGGGGCGGGGCGACCGCCTGAAGGAAACCCCCGAGACCTTCAGCGGCCTGTTCTGGACCGGCGAGCAGGCCGTGCAGATGGGGCTGGCGGACCAGCTCGGCAGCCTGGACTACGTGGCGCGCGACGTGGTCAAGGCCGAGGACATCGTCGACTACACGCAGCGCGAGAACGTGGCCGAGCGGCTGGCCAAGCGCTTCGGCGCGGCGTTCGGCGAGGGGGCGGTGCGCGCGCTGCGCGCGGCGCCGGCGCTGCGCTGATCAGCGGCCGAGCGCGAACACGGCCGGCGCGTCCGGCAGCGGCTCGGGGTGCTGGCGCCAGGCCTTGACCGTGCGGCTGGCGATCTGCGCGTCCTGCAGCGTCAGCCCGCTGGCGATCGCCAGCCGCGTGTTGTGCTGCAGCGTCTGCACCAGTGCGCGGCGCAGCGCCTCGCCGCGGTAGGGCGTCTCGATGCACAACTGGGTCTGGCCGGTCTTCAGCGCCAGCGCTTCCAGCTGCCGGATGCGCTGCACCCGTTCCTGCGCATCCTGCGGCAGGTAACCCACGAAGGCGAAGTTCTGGCCGTTCAGCCCGCTGGCCGCCAGCGCCAGCAGCAGCGCGCTGGGGCCCACCAGCGGCACCACGGCCACCTCCAGCGCATGGGCCGCGCGGACCACGGAGCTGCCCGGGTCGGCCACGGCCGGCATGCCGGCCTCGCTGACCAGGCCGACGTCCTGCCCTTGCAGCGCGGCGGCCAGCAGCGGGGCGGCGTCGAAGCCCGGTCCGTGGTCGCCTTTCTTGTGCACTTCGCGCGGCAGTTCGGTCAGCACCTGCTGCTGCAGCGGCGTGGCCAGCGGCACCACGGCGTCGATGCGCTTGAGGTAGGCGCGCGTGCTCTTGGCGTTCTCGCAGATCCAGTGCGACAGGCGGGCCGCCACCTGCAGCGTGGCCAGCGGCAGCGCCTGCTCCAGCGGCGCCGGCACGGCGCAGCCGAAGTCCAGCGGCGCCGGCACCAGGTAGAGGCGGCCGTTCACAGCAGGCGCAGGCCGGCCGCACGCAGCAGCCGGCAGGTCGCGATCAGCGGCAGGCCGACCAGCGCGGTCGGGTCGTCGCTGGTGATGGCGTCCAGCAAGGCGATGCCCAGGCCCTCACTCTTGGCGCTGCCGGCGCAGTCGTACGGCTGCTCGGCCTGCAGGTAGGCCTCGATCTCGGCGTCGTCCAGTGCGCGGAAGCGCACCCGAACCGGCACCAGCGCGCTGTCGGCAAAGCCGCTGGCCCGGTGCACCACGGCCAGCGCGGTCTGGAACATCACGGTGCGGCCGCGCATCGCGCGCAGCTGGGCGGTGGCGCGCGCATGGTCGCCCGGCTTGCCGAGGGACTGTCCCTCCAGGTCGGCCACCTGGTCGGAGCCGATCACCACCGCGTCCGGATGCCGCGCCGCGACCGCATGCGCCTTGGCCAGTGCCAGCCGGCGCGCCAGCGCGTCAGGCGCCTCGCCCGGCAGCGGGGTTTCGTCGACCTCGGGGGCGACCACGTCGAAGGGGATGCGCAGGCGGGCCAGCAGCTCGCGGCGGTAGCGCGAGGTGGAGCCCAGGATCAGTCGTGGCATCCGGTGATTCTCTTACACTGCCCCGCATGAACGCGCAGAAGAAGGGGTACCGCCTGGACGTCAAGGCCTTCGCCCAGAGCGGCGGCGAACGCAGCGAGGAAGACCGGCTGTCCGACTATCCGCGACTGTTCGAAGAGGCCGGCGGCCGAGGTGCCGACCGCCCGGTGCGCTGGCAGGCGCACGGCGAGTTGCGCAAGCCCCCCGGCCACGCGCCGCAGGTCTGGCTGCACCTGCAGGCCGAGGCCGAGGTGCCGCTGACCTGCCAGCGCTGCCTGGAGCCGGTGGACGAGACGCTGGCCGTCGACCGCTGGTTCCGCTTCGTCGCCGACGAGGCCCAGGCCGCCGCCGAGGACGAGGAGGCCGAGGAGGACGTACTGGCGCTGGACCCCGCGTTCGACCTGCAGGCGCTGGTCGAGGACGAACTGCTGATGGCGCTGCCGCTGGTGCCGCGCCACGCGGTCTGCCCGGCACCCGTGCCCCTGCAGCACGCCGATCCCGGCTTCGAGCAGGCCCAGGCCGACAAGCCCAACCCTTTCGGCGCGCTGGCCGGCCTCGGGCGCAAGACCTAGCTTTCCTCTTTGCCCGGCGGCGGGCTATAATCATGGGCTTCGCGTGCCGCGTGCGCCTGTGATGGTGCATGCTTCGGCCAGATCGTGACCCGCGCTCTACGTACCAGGTCGTACCCGGTACGCATGGAGAAATCGGGGTTGCGGTCCCCGCAATCCTCATTCATTCGTCCAGGAGCCGACCATGGCAGTCCAGCAGAACAAGAAGTCGCCGTCCAAGCGCGGCATGCACCGCTCGCACAACGCGCTGAGCGTGCCCGGCATCGCCGTGGAACCCACCACCGGCGAAACCCACCTGCGCCACCACATCAGCCCCAACGGCTTCTACCGTGGCCGCCAGGTGCTCAAGAACAAGTCCGAAGCCTGATCGTTTCGCCTGCAAGGCCCGTGGCTACCTTCCGTAGCGACGGGCCTTTGTCTTGGTGGCCGTTTCTTCATTCGTCCGCGATGCAATCGTCCGGATCGCGGGCGTACAGTTGACGCCATGATCACCGTCGCTGTCGACTGCATGGGGGGGGACCACGGTCCCGGCGTGACGTTGCCGGCCTGCCGCGCGTTCCTCGAGGCGCACGCCGATGCCCGCTTGCTGCTGGTCGGCCTGCCAGAGGCGCTCAAAGGCTTCTCCCATCCGCGTGCGCAGAGCGTTGCCGCCACCGAGGTCGTCGGCATGGACGACCCGGTCGAAGTGGCGCTGCGCAAGAAGCGCGACTCCTCGATGCGTGTGGCCATTGCCCAGGTCAAGGACGGCAAGGCCGACGTGGCCGTGTCCGCCGGCAACACCGGCGCGCTGATGGCCATCGCCCGCTACCTGCTCAAGACCGTGCCCGGCATCGACCGGCCGGCCATCGCCACCCAGCTGCCGAACGCCCGCGGCGGCGCCACCACGGTGCTGGACCTGGGGGCCAACGTCGATTGCACGGCCGAGCACCTGCTGCAGTTCGGCCTGATGGGCGCGGCCCTGGTCTCGGTGCTCAAGGGGCATGACGAGCCCACGGTCGGCCTGCTGAACATCGGCGAGGAGGCCATCAAGGGCAGCGAGGTCATCAAGCGGGCCGGCGAACTGCTGCAGGCCGCGCACGCGGCCGGGCACCTGAACTTCCATGGCAACGTGGAGGGCAACGACATCTACAAGGGCACGACCGACCTTGTGGTCTGCGACGGCTTCGTCGGCAACGTCGCGCTCAAGAGCAGCGAGGGCGTGGCCTCGATGATCGGCGGCTTCATGAAGGCCGAGTTCTCGCGCAGCCTCTGGACCAGGCTCGCTGGCCTGCTGGCCTATCCGGTGCTGCAGGCCCTCAAGAGCCGGCTGGACCATCGCCGCTACAACGGGGCGGCGCTGCTGGGCCTCAGGGGGCTGGTGTTCAAGAGCCATGGCTCGGCCGATGCGTTCGCGTTCGAGCAGGCGCTGGGCCGCGGGTATGATGCGGCGCGCAACAAGCTGCTGGACCGGGTGCAGGCGCGCATCGCCAAGACCATGCCCCAGCAGGCCGTGGCGGCCGGGGCCGAGGCGCCGGCCGAGCTGGCAGCCCACTGACATCATCATGCCCACCTATTCACGCATCTCGGGGACCGGCAGCTACCTGCCGCCGCGCCGGCTCAGCAACGCCGATCTGGTCGCCGAACTCGCCGGCCGCGGTGTCGAGACCTCCGACGAGTGGATCGTCGCGCGCACCGGCATCGAGGCGCGCCACTTCGCGGCGCCCGACGTGACCAGCAGCGACCTGGCCCTGCCGGCCGCGCAGGCCGCGATGCAGGCCGCAGGCGTCGAGCCGCAGCAGATCGACCTGATCATCATGGCCACGTCCACGCCGGACATGGTCTTTCCTTCGGCCGCCTGCATCCTGCAGCACAAGCTCGGCATCGCCGGCTGCCCGGCGTTCGACATCCAGGCCGTGTGCAGCGGCTTCGTCTATGCGCTGACGGTGGCCGACGCGATGATCCGCGCCGGCACCGCGACGCGGGCGCTGGTGGTCGGCGCCGAGGTGTTCTCGCGCATCCTCGATTTCAACGACCGCACGACCTGCGTGCTGTTCGGCGACGGTGCCGGCGCCGTGGTGCTGGAAGCGTCCGACACGCCCGGCCTGCTGGCGAGCGACCTGCATGCCGACGGCAGGCATGTCGGCATCCTGTGCGTGCCGGGCAACGTGTCGGGCGGCCGGGTGCTGGGCGATCCGCTGCTGAAGATGGACGGCCAGGCCGTGTTCAAGCTGGCCGTGGGCGTGCTGGAAGACGCCGCCCGCGCCACGCTGGCCAAGGCCGGCAAGGCGCCGGAGGAGATCGACTGGCTGATCCCGCACCAGGCCAACATCCGCATCATGCAGAGCGCGGCCAAGCGGCTGAGGCTGCCGATGGACAAGGTGGTCGTCACGGTCGCCCAGCACGGCAACACCTCGGCCGCCTCGATCCCGCTGGCGCTGGACCACGGCGTGCGCAGCGGCAAGGTGCGCAAGGGGGACCTGCTGCTGCTCGAAGGCGTCGGCGGCGGCTTCACCTGGGGCGCCGTCCTGCTGAATTTTTGAGGAGACCGCGGCGCGCCGACCGGGTCGCCATGGCCCGGGCGCCCTACAAGCCATGACCACACCGTTCGCATTCGTTTTTCCGGGCCAGGGCTCGCAGGCCGTCGGCATGCTCGATGGCTGGGGAGGCCATGCCGCCGTGGCCCAGACACTGGCCGAAGCATCCGATGCGCTGGGCGAGGATGTCGCCAGGCTGATCCGCGAAGGCCCCAAGGAGGCGCTCGCGCTGACCACCAACACGCAGCCGGTGATGCTGGTCGCCGGCGTGGCCGCCTACCGCGCCTGGATGGCCGAGACCGGCCTCGCGCCGGCCGTCGTCGCCGGCCATTCGCTGGGCGAGTACTCGGCGCTGGTCGCCTCCGGCGTGCTGACGCTGGCGCAGGCCGCGCCGCTGGTGCGCTTCCGCGCCCAGGCCATGCAGGAGGCCGTGCCCGTGGGGGCCGGCGCCATGGCCGCGATCCTGGGCATGGACAGCGCGCAGGTCGCGGCCGGCTGCGCCGAGGCCCAGGCGGCGCTGAACCAGGCCGGCGAGGTCGTCGAGGCGGTGAACTTCAACGACCCGGCCCAGACCGTGATCGCCGGCAGCAAGCTGGCGGTCGAGCAGGCCTGTGCGCTGCTGAAGGCCAAGGGCGCCAAGCGTGCGCTGCCGCTGCCGGTGTCCGCGCCGTTCCATTCCAGCTTGATGCGGCCGGCGGCCGAGCGGCTGCGCGAGCGCCTGGCGGGCCTCGCGTTCGGCACGCCGCAGATTCCGGTCGTCAACAACATCGACGTGGCCGTGCAGCAGGACGCCGATGCCATCCGCGACGCGCTGTACCGCCAGGCTTTCGGGCCGGTGCGCTGGGTCGAGTGCGTGCGCGCCATCAAGGCGCGCGGCGTGGCGACCCTGCTGGAGTGCGGCCCTGGCAAGGTGCTGGCCGGCATGGTCAAGCGCATCGATCCGGAACTGGCGTCGGGCGCCGTCTACGATCCCGCGACGCTGGCCCAGTCGAGGGCCCAGCTGGAAGGAGCCGCGGCATGAGCCATCCCGCCATCCAGGAACAGGTCGCGCTGGTGACCGGCGCCTCGCGCGGCATCGGCGCAGCGATCGCGCAGGAACTGGCGCAGCGTGGCTACCGGGTCGTCGGCACTGCTACCAGCGAGGCCGGCGCAGCCTGCATCGGCGAGGCGCTGGCCGCCCACCCCGGCTGCAGCGGCCGCGTGCTGGACGTGAACGACGCCAAGGCCGCCGAAGCGCTGGTGGATGCCATCGTGCAGCAGCACGGCGGCCTGCACGTGCTGGTCAACAACGCCGGCATCACGCGCGACACGCTGGCCATGCGCATGAAGGACGAGGACTGGGACGCGGTGCTCGACACCAACCTCAAGGCCGTGTTCCGCATGAGCCGCGCCGTCATGCGCGGCATGATGAAGCAGCGCTACGGCCGCATCGTCAACATCACGTCGGTGGTCGGCGCCTCCGGCAACCCGGGCCAGGCCAACTACGCGGCGGCCAAGGCCGGCGTGGCGGGCATGACGCGCGCGCTGGCGCGCGAACTGGGCGCGCGCGGCATCACCGTCAACTGCGTCGCGCCCGGTTTCATCGCCACCGACATGACGGGCAAGCTCTCGGAGGAGCAGCACAAGGCGCTGCTGGGCCAGATTCCGCTGGGCCACCTGGGCAAGCCGTCCGACGTGGCGCATGCCGTGGCCTACCTGGCTTCGCCCGAGGCCGCCTACGTGACGGGGCAGGAACTGCACGTCAACGGCGGCATGTACATGTAGCTGCCGCGTGGTGGCTGGTTTCCTTGCATCCGCAAGGAGTACCGGCCGCCAGGACGGCCTCGCTAAAATCACCGATTCTTTACAAACCCGATGGGGGAACCATGAGCGATATCGAAGCACGCGTCAAGAAGATCATTGCCGAGCAGCTGGGCGTGGAGGAGTCCCAGGTCACGAACGAGAAGTCGTTCGTCGCCGACCTGGGCGCCGACTCGCTGGATACCGTCGAACTGGTCATGGCGCTGGAAGACGAGTTCGGCATCGAGATTCCCGACGAGGACGCCGAGAAGATCACCACGGTGCAGAACGCGATCGACTACGCCAACAGCCACCAGAAGGCCTGAGGCCGAAGGACTGCCGCATATGTCGCGTCGTCGTGTCGTCGTCACGGGTCTGGGCTGCATCAGCCCGGTTGGAACAACGGTGGAGTCGTCCTGGCAGGCCTTGCTGGCCGGCCAGTCCGGCATCGATCTGGTCCAGAGCTTCGACGCGAGCGGCCTGGCCTGCAAGTTCGCAGGCGAAGTCAAGGGCTTCGATGTCGCCCAGTACATCCCCGAGAAGGAAGCGCGCCACATGGACCGCTTCATGCAGCTGGGCATCGCCGCGGCCTGCCAGGCGGTCGAGGATGCGGGGCTGGCGACCGGCGAGGCGCTGAGCGAAGAGGAGGCCACGCGCATCGGCTGCAACGTGGGTTCCGGCATCGGCGGCCTGCCCATGATCGAGCAGACCCATACCGAGCTGATGAACCGCGGCCCGCGCCGGGTGTCGCCGTTCTTCGTGCCTGCCTCGATCATCAACATGATCTCGGGCCATGTCTCGATCAAGTTCGGCTTCAAGGGTCCGAACATCGCCGTGGTCACGGCCTGCACGACCGGCCTGCACGCGATCGGCCTGTCGGCCCGGATGATCGAGTCCGGCGATTGCGACGTGATGGTCGCCGGCGGCGCGGAGTCCACCGTCTCGCCGCTGGGCATCGGCGGTTTCGCGGCGGCGCGCGCGCTCAGCACGCGCAACGACGATCCCAAGGCGGCGTCGCGCCCCTGGGACAAGGGCCGCGACGGCTTCGTGCTCGGCGAGGGTGCCGGCGTGCTGGTGCTGGAAGAGTACGAGCGCGCCAAGGCGCGCGGCGCGAAGATCTACGCCGAGCTCGTCGGCTTCGGCATGACGGGCGATGCCCACCACATCACCGCGCCGAACGTGGATGGCCCGCGGCGCTCCATGCAAATGGCGCTGCGCAACGCCGGCCTGAATGCCGACCAGGTCCAGCACCTCAACGCGCACGGCACCTCCACGCCGCTGGGCGACGTGAACGAGACCAATGCCGTCAAGGCGGTGTTCGGCGACCATGCGCACAAGCTGGCCATCAACTCCACCAAGTCCATGACCGGCCACCTGCTCGGCGGCGCCGGTGGCATCGAAAGCGTGTTCACGGTGCTGGCCCTGCACCATCAGAAGGTGCCGCCCACGATCAACCTGGTCGAGCCCGATCCGGAGTGCGATCTGGACTACTGCGCCAACGTCGCGCGCGACCTGCGGATCGACGTGGCGCTGAAGAACAATTTCGGCTTCGGTGGCACCAACGGCTCGCTGGTGTTCAAGCGCGTCTGATCCTGTCGCAGACGCGTTCATCCACCGCATGCACAGCGCCCCGGCGGTCCGCTATCCGGTGGCGCGGTCCTGGCGTGCCGGTTCCGTACCGGTGCTGCTGGCAGGCACGGCCCTCGCGGTGTGCGGCTGGTGGTGGCGGCAGGGGACTGCGTTCTGGCCGCTGGCCGTCGTGCTGGCCAGCGTGGTGCCAGCGCTGGCGGTCGGCCTGTTCCAGTGGCGCGGCATGCGTCCCGGCCTGTTGCATTGGGATGGGGCGCACTGGTGGTGGTCGGATGCGGCCGACGCCACGCAGCGGGGGGAGTACGCCGTGGTGCCCGATCTGCGGCTCGACCTGCAGCACGGTCTGCTGCTGCGGCTGCACGGATTGCCCCGTGGCACGCGCTGGCGCTACCTCGAACGTTCGGCCCGGCCGCAGTCCTGGAACGACCTGCGCCGCGCGCTGTATGCCCCCGTCCCCGTGGACGCCGCCGGCGCGCCGTCTCCCCTAGCGCCGTGAGCGATGCAGCGCCTTCTTCGGACAGCGATCTGGTGCTCGTCGAGCGCACGGTCGCGGGCGACCAGCGCGCGTTCGAGCTGCTGGTGCTCAAGTACGAGCGCCGTATCCAGCGCCTGATCGCCCGCATGGTGCGCGACGTGGATCTGGTGGACGACATTGCCCAGGAGACGTTCCTGCGCGCCTACCGCGCACTGCCGAAGTTCCGCGGCGACGCCCAGTTCTACACCTGGCTGTACCGCATCGCGGTCAACACCGCCAAGAAGGCGTTGATGGACCTCAAGCGCGATCCGACCGTGGCCGAGGCCGCGCTGCGCTCCAGCAGCGACGACGAGCATGAAACTTATCGCTCGGAAACCGAACCAATCAGCCACGAGACGCCGGATACCGTGCTGGCCGCCCAGCAGATTTCCGAAGCAGTGAACGCGGCGATGGAAGCCTTGCCGGACGATCTGCGGCAGGCCGTGACGCTGCGGGAAATCGAAGGGCTCAGCTACGAGGAAATCGCGGAAGCCATGAACTGCCCCATCGGCACCGTGCGTTCGCGCATCTTCCGGGCGCGGGAAGCGATCTCGGCGAAGGTCAAGCCGTTGCTGGAGAACCAGTCGGGCAAGCGCTGGTGATGGCGGGTGGGACGAGTGTTGCAGGTGACGACGATGGATGAAAACGAAGTCTTGAGGCTCCGCGAACGGCTGTCCGCCCTCGCCGATGGCGAGTTGGCGGGCGAGGATGTCGCTGCGCTGATGGATGCGGCCGGCCAGGCCGGCCGGGTGCAGGCGGTACTGGCCACTTGGCAGACCTACCACCTGATCGGCGATGTGCTGCGCGGCGGGGAGCAGGCGGCTGCGCATGCCTCTGCCGGCTTCCTGGGGCGGCTGCAGGCGCGCCTGGCGCAGGAAGGACCGTTGGCGCTGGAGCGTCCGGTCCTGGCCGAGCCGCTGCAGGCCGTCGTGCGGCGCGCCGAACCCGCCAACGACGCCAGCTTCCGCTGGAAGATGGTGGCGGGCTGCGCCTCGTTCGCTGCGGTCGCGGCGTTGGCCTGGGGCATCGTGGGCGGCTCCGGCCCGGTGGCGACATCGTCGCAGATGGCGCTCGTGGCGCCGCCGGCCCAGACGCAGCCGGAAGTCGCGGTCGTGGCCGAAAGCCCCGTTCCTGTCGAGAGCATCGTCACGCTGCCGAGCGGCGAGGCGCAGGTGATGATCCGCGACGCCCGTCTCGACGAGTTGCTGGCGGCCCACAAGCAGGCTGGCGGGTCGAGCGCGCTGCAGATGCCGGCGCCGGCGGGCTTTCTGCGCAGCGCGACCTTCTCGGCCTCCGATCGATGAGATGAGGACGGATTGAGCGCGCGGCTGCCGCCCATGGCTTTTCTTCCGTTCTGCCGCACCAGCGTCCTGGCCTTGCTGGTGGTGCTGGGTGCGTCGGCCGCCGGTGCGCAGCCGGTCGCCGATGCCGTTGGCGATGCGCCGACGGCGGGCGCGGAGCAGCGCAGCATCGGCGAGTGGCTGCGGCGCATGCACGACGCCTCGCGCAAGCGCACCTATTCGGGCAGCTTCGTCGTCTCCTCCGATGCGATGCTCGCGAGCGCCCGCATCTGGCATGCCTGCGAGGGCGAGCAGCAGATCGAGCGCGTGGATGCGCTGAGCGGCCCGCCGCGGATGACCTTCCGCCGCAACGACCATGTCGTCACCTTCCTGCAGGACGCGAAGGTCGCCCGCATCGAGAAGCGCGAAGCGCTCGGCCTGTTCCCGAATCTGCTGCAGGCGGTCGACAGCTCCATTCCCGAGTTCTACACGGTGCGTCAGCTCGGCCAGGATCGTGCGGCAGGCTTCGAGGCCGACATCGTGCTGATCAAGCCCAAGGACAAGCTGCGCTACGGCTACCGGATCTGGAGCGAGAAGAAGTCCGGCCTCGTGCTCAAGCTGCAGACGCTGGACCACGACGGCCGGGTGCTGGAGCAGGCGGCGTTCTCCGAACTGCAGATCGATGCGCCGGTGCGCCTGAGCGCGCTGGCCCGCATGATGGATAAGACGGCCGGATACCGCATCGAACGCCTGGAGACCCGGGTCGTCGATCCCGCCGACGAGGGCTGGGAACTGCGCGAGCCGGTGCCAGGCTTCCAGGCCATGCACTGCATCAAGCGCGCGGCCCACGCCGGCGCCGCGCCGACGATCGTGCAGTGGGTGTTCTCCGATGGCCTGGCTTCCGTCTCGCTGTTCCTGGAGCCGCTCGATCCGCAGCGCGTCGCCAAGCCCGGGCTGGTCGCCATGGGGGCCACGCAATCGCTGATGCAGCGCCACCAGGGCTGGTGGCTGACGGCCGTGGGCGAAGTGCCGCCCGCCACGCTGAAGGCGTTCGCCAGCGCGCTGCAACGCAGCCGAAAATAATCGCACACGGCGGGTGCAGGCCCGCCCGCACAGGAAGGAAACAAGGATGATGAAGATGCCCCGCTTCGTTGGATGGCCGTGGCGCCCGCAAGCCGCGGCGCTGGTGCTGGCCCTGGCGGCGCCGCTGCTGCTGCAGCCGGCGCTGGCGCAGGCCCCGCAGCTCAGCAGCCTGCCCGACTTCACCGCGCTGGTGGACCAGGTCGGTCCCTCCGTCGTGAACATCCGGACCGTGGAGCGTGCACCGTCGTCGCCAGGCGGGGGGGCGGCCGACGAGGAGATGCTCGAATTCTTCCGCCGCTTCGGCATCCCGCTGCCCAACATCCCGCGCCAGCAGCAGCCCGATGGCGACAACCAGCCGCGCGGCGTCGGCTCGGGCTTCATCCTCAGCGCCGACGGGCTGATCATGACGAACGCGCACGTCGTCGAAGGCGCCACCGAGGTGCTGGTCACGCTGACCGACAAGCGCGAGTTCAAGGCCAAGCTGATCGGGTCCGACAAGCGGACCGACGTGGCCGTCGTGAAGATCGACGCCACGGGCCTGCCGGCCGTCAAGCTGGGCGACGTCGGCAGGCTGCGCGTGGGCGAGTGGGTCATGGCCATTGGCTCGCCGTTCGGGCTGGAGAACACCGTGACGGCCGGCATCGTCAGCGCCAAGCAGCGCGACACCGGCAACTACCTGCCCTTCATCCAGACCGACGTGGCCATCAACCCCGGCAACTCGGGCGGCCCGCTGATCAACCTGCGCGGCGAGGTGGTCGGCATCAACAGCCAGATCTACTCGCGCTCGGGCGGCTTCATGGGCATCTCGTTCGCGATCCCGATCGACGAGGCCACGCGCGTGGCCGAGCAACTGCGCGAGAACGGCCGCGTCTCGCGCGGGCGCATCGGCGTGCAGATCGAGCAGGTCACCAAGGACGTCGCCGAGTCCATCGGCCTGGGCAAGCCGCAGGGCGCGCTGGTGCGCAGCGTGGAGGCGGGCTCCCCGGCCGAGAAGGCCGGCATCGAGGCCGGCGACATCATCGTGCGCTTCGATGGCAAGCCGATCGAGCGCTTCGGCGAGCTGCCGCGCCAGGTCGGCAACACCAAGCCGGGCAGCAGGAGCACGGTCACCGTGTTCCGCCGCGGCGCGACGCGCGACCTGAGCATCCTTGTGGCGGAGGTCGAGCCCGACGCACCGGTGGCCAAGGCCGCCGGCAAGGAGGAGCGGCCGCGCAGCTCCGCGGCGGGCCAGGCGCTGGGCCTGACGGTCAGCGAGATCGGCGAGGCGCAGAAGAAGAGCATGCGCATCAAGGGCGGCGTCAAGGTCGAGGCGGCCACGGAGGGGGCCGCGCAGGCCGGCTTGCGCGAGGGCGACGTGATCGTGGCCATCGCCAATACCGAGATCGGCAGCGTCAAGGACTTCGAGGCCGTGGTGGCCAAGGTCGACCGCAGCAAGCCGGTGAACGTGCTGTTCCGCCGCGGGGACTGGGCGCAATACGCGCTGATCCGCCCGGTTCGCTGACCGTTGGCGTACACACAAGGCCCCCGGCGGCGCTCGGGTTTGGGGTTTTTGCGGTCCTTTCCGGGCCCTGGGGAAGTCCGCTGCTGACTTTTTTGCGGGCCTCCCCTGTGGACTGGGGAGGTTGGTGTACGCCTGCGTTGGCAGGTCTGCTCAAGCGATTTGGATAGAATCAGCGGCCCAATCGGGCCTTGTGCGGCATATGGAGCCAGGCCCGAACCCACGATGCGGGATGCCAACAACCATGCCCGTGCCGATCCACAGGGCGCCCACAAGTTGTCCAAGGAACTATCCCGCGATCTTGTGGATAAGCTGTATATAAAATCCTGTTGCCACCTTGCAACGACCCTGTGCTGCCGTGCGTTCAGCGACGCAGCCAGCCCTTTTTGCCTACAATGAAGCTCCAACTATCGCAGTTGCCAAAGATTGTTGGTTCGGGGCGCGTCGTTGATCGACGCGCCCTTTTTCTTTTTGTGCGCCCTCTAAATTCAATTACTTAACGCTTCTCGTTGATGCAGCACATCAGAAACTTTTCGATCATTGCGCACATCGACCATGGCAAGTCGACGCTGGCGGACCGGCTGATCCAGCGTTGCGGCGGCCTCGCGGAGCGCGAGATGGAAGCCCAGGTCCTCGACTCGATGGACATCGAGAAAGAGCGTGGGATAACTATCAAGGCGCAGACCGCCGCGCTGCGCTACCAGGCGCGCGACGGCCAGATCTACAACCTCAACCTGATCGACACGCCGGGCCACGTGGACTTCTCGTACGAGGTGAGCCGCTCCCTCAGCGCCTGCGAAGGCGCGCTGCTCGTCGTCGATGCCAGCCAGGGCGTGGAAGCGCAGACCGTGGCCAACTGCTACACCGCGCTGGACCTCGGCGTGGAAGTCGTGCCGGTGCTGAACAAGATGGACCTGCCGCAGGCCGACCCCGACACTGCGCGCGCCGAGATCGAGGACGTGATCGGCATCGACGCGAGCGAGGCCATCCCGTGCTCGGCCAAGACCGGCATGGGCATCGACGAGATCCTGGAGGCCATCGTCGCCAAGGTGCCGCCGCCGCGCGGCAACCCCGACGGGCCCTTGCGCGCGATGATCATCGACAGCTGGTTCGACAGCTACGTCGGCGTGGTGATGCTGGTGCGCGTGGTCGACGGCCGCCTGGCCAAGGGCGAGCGCATCAAGCTGATGGCCAGCGGCGCGACCTACGAGGCCGGCAGCCTCGGGGTGTTCACGCCGGCCAACCAGTCGCGCGAGGCGCTGGAGGCCGGCGAGGTCGGCTACATCATCGCCGGCATCAAGGAGCTGCAGGCCGCGCGCGTGGGCGACACGGTGACGCTGGTGCGCGGCGGCAGCGGCGGCGCGGCCTTCACCGCGACCGAGCCGCTGCCCGGCTTCAAGGAGATCCAGCCGCAGGTGTTCGCGGGCCTGTACCCGACCGAGGCCAACCAGTACGACGCGCTGCGCGACAGCCTGGAGAAGCTCAAGCTCAACGACGCCTCGCTGCACTACGAGCCCGAGGTCTCGCAGGCGCTGGGCTTCGGCTTCCGCTGCGGCTTCCTGGGCCTCTTGCACATGGAGATCGTGCAGGAGCGGCTGGAGCGCGAGTTCGACCAGGACCTGATCACGACCGCGCCCAGCGTGGTCTACCAGGTCGTCAAGAACGACGGCGAAGTGCTGATGGTCGAGAACCCGTCGAAGATGCCGGACATCGGCAAGACGGCCGAGATCCGCGAGCCCATCGTCACTGTGCACCTGTACATGCCGCAGGACTATGTCGGCCCGGTCATGACGCTGGCCAACCAGAAGCGCGGCGTGCAGATCAACATGGCCTACCACGGCCGCCAGGTCATGCTGACCTATGAGATGCCGCTGGGCGAGATCGTGCTGGACTTCTTCGACAAGCTCAAGTCCGTCAGCCGCGGCTATGCGTCCATGGACTACGAGTTCAAGGAGTACCGGGCGTCCGACGTGGTCAAGGTCGACATCCTGCTGAACGGCGAGAAGGTCGATGCGCTGTCCATCATCGTGCACCGCAGCCAGTCGCAGTACCGCGGCCGCGCCGTGGTGGCCAAGATGCGCGAGATCATCTCGCGGCAGATGTACGACGTGGCGATCCAGGCCGCCATCGGGGCCAACATCATCGCGCGTGAGACAATCAAAGCTTTGCGCAAGAACGTGCTCGCCAAGTGCTACGGCGGCGACATCACCCGCAAGCGCAAGCTCCTCGAAAAACAGAAAGCTGGCAAGAAACGCATGAAGCAGATCGGCTCGGTGGAAGTTCCACAGGAGGCCTTCCTGGCCATTTTGCAGGTGGAAGACTGATGCCAGCGCTGACCGCCGCGATCCTCGCGGCCTTCGTGGCCTACGGCGGGGCCTGGTACCTGGGGCGCATCGAAGGCAATTTCGCGCTGCTGCTGTTCATGGCCACGGTCGTGACCGGGGCCTACTGGCTGGCCGAGCGCTTCGTCTTCCTGCCGCGCCGCCGCGCCGCGGCCGAGCGGCTGGAGCAGCAGACCGCCCAGCGCCGCCAGGAGCTGGCCGGCAAGGGCATCACCCAGGTCGACAATGTCGATCTGGCCGAGGCCCGCAGCCTCATCCTGCAGCAGCCCTGGTGGCTGGACTGGACGGCCGGGCTGTTCCCGGTGATCCTGGTCGTGTTCCTGCTGCGCTCGTTCCTGTTCGAGCCGTTCAAGATCCCTTCGGGCTCGATGATCCCGACGCTGCTGGTCGGCGACCTCATCCTGGTCAACAAATACCACTACGGCGTCCGCCTGCCGGTGCTGAACACCAAGATCACCGAGGGCCAGCCGCTCGCGCGCGGCGACGTGGTGGTGTTCCGCTACCCGCCCAAGCCCAGCCTGGACTACATCAAGCGCGTGGTCGGCATCCCCGGCGACGAGGTGGCCTACCTGAACAAGCGCCTGACCATCAACGGCCAGCCGGTGCCGATCCAGCCCGTGCCCGAGTTCTTCGACAAGGACGCGATGCGCTACTTCAAGCAGTACCAGGAGCAACTGGGCGGCAAGCCGCACCGCCTGCTGATCGACGATGACCGGCCGGCCTTCATCCCGGGCGTGGAGAACTTCGCGTTCAAGGACCAGTGCCGCTACAGCGTCGAGGGCGTGGTCTGCAAGGTACCCCCGGGCCACTACTTCATGATGGGCGACAACCGCGACAACTCGCTGGACTCGCGCTACTGGGGCTTCGTGCCCGACGGCAACATCGTCGGCAAGGCGTTCTTCATCTGGATGAACTTCGGCGACTTCGGCCGCATCGGCGCATTCGACTGACGGAGGGCGGGGGCAGTGCACAACCGGAAGATCCGGCGTCCGGGCGCCCGCCAGGCGGGACTGAGCTTCTTCGGCGTGCTGATCGTCGGTGCGCTGGTCGTGTTCGCGTTCGTGATCGGCGCCAGGATCGTGCCCACGGTCCTCGAGTACCAGGCCATCCGCAAGGCCGTGGACCGGGCTTGCGCCGGCACCACGGTGGCCGAGGTGCGCCAGATCTTCGACCGCGCGGCGCAGGTCGACGACATCACCTCGATCAAGGGCAGCGACCTGGAGGTCGGCAAGCAGGGCGAGAAGGTCGTCGTCTCCTTTGCCTACGACAAGGAGATCGAGCTGTTCGGCCCGGCCTATCTGCTGCTGAAGTACCGGGGCCGGTCCCGGTAGCGCCGCGCCCGTGATGCTCGACCTGACTGCGCTGCAGCAGCGGCTGCAACACCGTTTTTCCGACGAGCGCCTGCTGCTGCGCGCCATCACCCACCGCAGTTTCTCGGCGGACCACAACGAGCGGCTGGAATTCCTGGGCGACTCGGTGCTGAGCCTGGCCATCTCGGGCCTGCTGTACCAGCGCCTGTCGGACCAGCCCGAGGGCGACCTCTCGCGCGTGCGCGCCAACCTGGTCAAGCAGGACACGCTGCACCAGATCGCGCTGGGCCTGGGCCTGCCCGACCTGCTGCGCCTGGGCGAGGGCGAGGCCCGCTCCGGCGGCCACCGCCGCCCCTCCATCCTGGCCGATGCGCTGGAGGCGCTGATCGGCGCGGTCTACCTGGACGGCGGCTTCGCGGCCGGCGAAGCGCTGGTGCACCGGCTGTTCGCCAAGGTCGCGATCAACCCGCAGATGCAGGCCATCGGCAAGGACGCCAAGACGGAATTGCAGGAATGGCTGCAGGGCCGCAAGATGAAGCTGCCGGCCTACCGCGTGGTCAGCACGCTGGGCGCGGCGCACCGCCAGACCTTCGACGTGGAGTGCACGGTCGAGGAGCTGGGCCTGGCCGAGCGCGGCATCGGCGGCTCGCGCCGCGCTGCCGAGCAGGCCGCCGCGGCCGCCATGCTGGCCAGACTGAAAGCGAGCAAGCCATGACAGAGCAAACGCCCGCCGCCCCCGAGCACGCCGCCCCGGCCGGTCCGCAGCGCTGCGGACTGATCGCCATCGTCGGCAAGCCCAACGTCGGCAAGTCCACGCTGCTGAACGCGCTGGTCGGCCAGAAGATCAGCATCACCTCGCGCAAGGCGCAGACCACGCGCCACCGCATCACCGGCATCCACACGATCGGCGCCGCGCAGTTCGTGTTCGTGGACACGCCGGGCTTCCAGACGCGGCACGACAACGCGCTGAACCGCTCGCTGAACAAGACCGTGCTGGGCGCCGTCGGCGACGTGGACCTGGTGCTGTTCGTGGTCGAGGCCGGCAGCTTCGCGCTGGCCGACGCCAAGGTGCTGTCGCTGCTCAAGCCCGGCGTGCCGGTGCTGCTGGTGGCCAACAAGCTCGACAAGGTGCACCGCCGCGGCGAGCTGGCGCCCTGGCTCAAGTCCATGCAGGAGCGGCATCCGTTCACCGAGTTCGTGCCGATGTCGGCCAAGAACCCCAAGGACGTCGAGCGCCTGTTCGCGATCTGCGAGCGCTACCTGCCCGAGCAGCCCTGGTGGTACGCCGAGGACGAGCTGACCGACCGCAGCGAGCGCTTCCTGGTCAGCGAGACCGTGCGCGAGAAGCTGTTCCGCCTGACCGGCGACGAACTGCCCTATACCTCCACCGTCGTCATCGACAAGTTCGACGAGGAGCCCGCGCGCAGCGGCCCGGGCCGCATGGTGCGCATCGCGGCCACCATCGTGGTCGAGCGCGACGGCCACAAGGCCATGGTCATCGGCGACAAGGGCGAGCGCATCAAGCGCATCGGCACCGAGGCGCGCGTGGAGCTGGAGCGGCTGCTGGACGCCAAGGTCTTCATCGAGCTGTGGGTCAAGGTGCGTTCGGGCTGGGCCGACGACGAGGCGCGCGTGCGCTCCTTCGGCTACGAGTGAGGATGTGGCCACCAGGCGTGTCCTCGACGAGCCGGCCTATGTGCTGCACCGCTACGACTGGAGCGAATCCAGCCTGATCCTGGACGTGTTCACGCGGCGCCATGGCCGCGTGGCGCTGGTGGCCAAGGGCGCCAAGCGGCCCAGCTCGGGCTTCCGCCCCGTGCTGCTGCCGCTGCAGGCGCTGCGCCTGTCCTTCGGCGGCGATGGCGAGATCCGCACGCTCAAGGGCGCCGAATGGGCCGGCGGCCACGTCATGCCGACCGGCGGCGCGCTGCTGGCCGGCTACTACCTGAACGAGTTGCTGCTGCGCCTGCTGGCGCGCGAGGACGCGCACCCCGAGCTGTTCGACGCCTACGCTCAGGCCGTGGCGCTGCTGGCCAGCGAGCACGGCGAGGCGCAGCAGGCCGTGCTGCGCAGCTTCGAGCTGCTGCTGCTGCGCGAGACCGGCGTGCTGCCGGCGCTGGACGCCGAGACCGCCACGCTGGCGCCGCTGGATCCCGCCGCGCAGTACGTGCTGGTGCCCGAAGGCGGCCTGCGTGCGCGCCATGGGGACGACCGCGCCGGCCTGGCCGGCGCGCAGTGGCAGGCGCTGCAGCAGGCGCTGCAGGATGCCGCGCCCTTCATGGCCACGCTGCATGCCTGCGCCCATCTCAACGGGGCGCTCAAGCCGCAGCTGCGCAACCTGCTGCACTACCATTGCGGCGGCGCCGCGCTGCATACGCGGCAGCTGCTGCTGGACCTGCAAGCCCTATGACCTCTCCCACCTCTGCGCTGCGCTGCGCGCTGTCCGTCAACGTCAACAAGGTCGCGCTGGTGCGCAACACGCGGCACCTGGGCATCCCCAGCGTGCTGCGCGCGGCGGAGCTGTGCCTGGCGGCCGGCGCGCACGGCATCACCGTGCACCCGCGGCCCGACGCGCGCCACATCCGTGCCGGCGACGTGCACGAACTGGCGCAGCGGATGCAGGCCTGGCCCGGCCGCGAGTTCAACATCGAGGGCAACCCGTTCCAGAACCTGATGGACTTCGTGCGCGCCGTGCGGCCCACGCAGTGCACCTTCGTGCCCGACAGCGAGGACCAGTTCACCAGCGACCATGGATGGGATCTCGCGCGCGACGGCGAGCGCTTGCGGCCCCTGATCGCCGAGGCCCGCGCGCTGGGCGTGCGCGTGAGCCTGTTCATGGACGCCGATCCCGCCGCCATGGCCGGCGCGCGCGCCGTCGGCGCCGACCGCGTGGAGCTCTACACCGAGCCCTACGCCGCGGCCTTCGGCACGGCGCGCCAGGCCGAGGTGCTCGATGCCTTCGCCCGCGCCGCTGCGGCCGCCGCGGCGGCCGGCCTGGGCGTCAATGCCGGCCACGACCTGAACCGCGCCAACCTCACGCCCTTCCTGCAGGCCTGCCCGGCCGTGCAGGAGGTGTCGATCGGCCATGCGCTGATCGCCGATGCGCTGGAACTGGGCTACGCCGAAACCGTGCGCGCCTACCTGGCGCGCATCGCGGCATGAACATGGCCCCCGCGTCCGTCGCGTCGCATACTCGCTGCGCCCCGAAGGGGCCGCAGCGCGTCCCTGGCGCAGCCGGCCGGGCACGTGCATGATCCACGGCCTGGGCACCGACATCTGCGACGTGCGCCGCATCCGCGAGAGCGTCGCGCGGCACGGCGAGCGCTTCGCCGAGAAGGTGCTCGGCGACGGCGAGCTGGCGGTGTTCCGCCGCCGCAGCGCGCGCTGGCCCGAGCGCGGCCTGCGCTTCCTCGCCACGCGCTTCTCGGCCAAGGAGGCCTTCAGCAAGGCCATCGGCCTGGGCATGCGCATGCCGATGACCTGGCGCGCCTGCGAGATCGCCAACCTGGCCAGCGGCCAGCCGGTCATCGTGCTGCACGGCGAGCTGAAAACCTGGTTCGAGGCGCGGGGCCTGACGGCCCACGTCACGCTGACGGACGAGACCGACTATGCGGCCAGCTTCGTGGTCGTCGAGAAGAACTGAAGTGAAGCACCCCCGGTCTGCGCGCTCCGCGCTGCGCCAACCCCCTCCGAGGGGCGGCGGGCCGCGGCTCCCAGCCTGCCTGCGCAGGTTTGGACGGCCCGACGAGGCTGCTTCTCCGGAGCGGCTGCAGCCTGCAAGGCATGCCTGCGGTCCGGCCAAGCCGGCCCGCGGCGCCCGCTGGCATGGCCTGCTCCGCGGCCTTTCGAACCCCTGCCTGCGGCCCGGTTGCATGCGCTGCGGGTGGCGCGCCAGCGCCGTGGAGAACTGACATGCAGCACGCCCCCCTCGTCATCGACATCGCTGGCACCGCGCTGACCGACGACGACCGCCGCCGCCTCGCCCACCCGCTGGTCGGCGGCATGATCCTGTTCGGCCGCAACTGGCAGGACCGCGCCCAGCTCACGGCCCTGTGCGCCGAGATCAAGGCCCTGCGGCCCGACCTGCTGGTCTGCGTGGACCACGAGGGCGGCCGCGTGCAGCGCTTCCGCACCGACGGCTTCACCCACCTGCCGCCGATGCGCGCGCTCGGCGCACGCTGGATGCAGGACGCCGGCCCCCTGCCGGGCGAAGGCGCACTGGCCGCCATGGCCGCGGCCACCGCCTGCGGCTACGTGCTCGGCGCCGAGCTGCGCGCCTGCGGCGTGGACTTCAGCTTCACGCCGGTGCTGGACCTGGACCACGGCGGCAGCACCGTGATCGGCGACCGCGCCTTCGCGCGCGATCCGCGCGTCGTCGCCATGCTGGCGCGCTGCCTCGCGCACGGCCTGCTGCAGGCCGGCATGGCCAATTGCGGCAAGCACTTTCCCGGCCACGGCTTCGTGCGCGCCGACTCGCACACCGACATGCCGGTGGACCGCCGCAGCCTCAAGGCCATCCTGGCCGACGACGCCCAGCCCTACCGCTGGCTCGACGGCGTGCTGACGGCCGTGATGCCGGCGCACGTGGTCTATCCCCGCGTCGACGCCCGCCCGGCCGGCTTCTCGCGCCGCTGGCTGCAGGACGTCCTGCGCGGCACGCTGGGCTTCGGCGGCGCCATCTTCAGCGACGACCTGAGCATGGCCGGCGCGCGCCGGCTCGACGGCCGCACGCTGGACTACGCCGAGGCCGCGCTCGCGGCGCTGGACGCCGGCTGCGACCTGGCCCTGCTGTGCAACCAGTCGCTGGACGGCGGCGAAGCGCTGGATGCGCTGATCGACGGCGTGGCCCGCGCGCAGGTCGAGGGCCGCTGGCAGCCGTCGGAGGCTTCCGAGCTGCGCCGGCTGGCGCTGCTGCCGCTGGCGCCGGCGCCCGGCTGGGAGGCGCTGATGACGCAGCCGGCCTACATGCAGGCGCTCTGGAAGCTGCCCTGATTCAGCGGCCGTACAGCGCCCGCGCCTGGTAGGCCAGCCCGGCCGCCACGCCGCCGAACAGGTCGCCCTCGACCAGCGGCACGCCCGGCAGGCCGGCCGCCAGCGCCGCCTGGAACGGCCGCAGCGCCGACGAGCCGCCGGTCAGGTAGATGGCCTGCAGGCCGGCGGGCGCGATGCCGGCGGCGCGCACGCAGTCCTGCGCGCAGCCCACGACCTGTGCCAGCAGGGCGGCCAGTTCCTCGGCCAGCTGCCGCGGCGTCAGGGCGACGTGCAGGCCGGGCTCGACGCAGCCGAGTTCCATGTCCGCCGGCGCATCGCGCAGCGAGGCCTCGATCTTGGCCCGCTCCACGGTCTCGGCGATGCGGTGGCCCTGGCCGTGCTCGAGCACCCGCATCAGCCGCTCGTGCAGCCGCAGGTCGCCGTAGTTCACGCGCAGGCCGCGCGCCTCGCACTGCGCCCTGGGCCCGCTCAGCCAGTGGATCAGGTGCCAGGACGACAGTTCGAAGAACACCTTGCTCGGCACCTCGCGCCCGTCCGGCCCGTGGTGGCCCAGGCCCAGTGCCGGCATCACGCGCGCCAGGTTCAGCCGCTGGTCGAAGTCCGTGCCGCCGACGTGCACGCCGCGCGTGGCCAGCACGTCGGCGCTGCGGTCGGCGTGCAGCCGGCGGTCCGGGGCCAGCCGCACGACCGTGAAGTCCGAGGTGCCGCCACCGATGTCGGCCACCAGCACCACGGCCTCGCGCGCGATGCGGCGCTCGTAGTCCAGCGCGGCGGCGATCGGCTCGTACTGGAAGGCGACCTGCTCGAAGCCGGCGCTGCGGGCGGCCGCGCGCAGGCTGTCCTCGGCCTGGCGGTCGCGCACCGGGTCGTCGTCGACGAAGTGCACGGGCCGGCCCAGCACCACGCGGCGCGGCCGCGCGCCCAGTTGCCGTTCGGCCCGCGCGGCCAGCTCGGCGAGGAACAGCGCGACCACGTCCTGCAGGCGCACCAGCGCGTCGCCGATGGCCGTGGCCTCCTGCATCAGCGGACTGCCCAGCACGCTCTTGAGCGAGCGCATCAGCCGCCCCTCGAAGCCGGCCAGGTACTGCGCCACCGCGTCGCGGCCGAAATGGCGCAGGCCTTCCTCGGTGTTGTAGAAGACGGCGGTCGGCAGCGTGGTGTGCGCGCCCTCGACCGGCAGTGCGCGGGCCAGGCCGTCCGCGCCGACGTGGGCGACCGCGGAATTGGAGGTGCCGAAGTCGATGCCGAGCGCCGGCGCCGCGGGCGGCGTCACGGTGCGTCGCCGCCGGTCGGCAGTTCGGCGGCGCGCCAGCGCCGCAGCGATTTCTGGAAGAACAGCGAATTGGGCACCTGCAGCAGGGCGCCCTTGTGGTCGGGCAGCACGTCTTCCAGCGTGGTGTAGACCAGCTGGATGTTGACCACGCGCCCCTTGATGCCGGGCTTGTCGCCGGCGTCGATGACTTCGATCACGTCGCCCAGCCGGAACGGCCGCGTGCTGAAGATCAGCACGGAGCAGAACAGGTTGGACAGCACGCTCCAGGCCGCGAAGAAGGCGATGGCCGCCACCGTCACGAAGCCGGTGAAGCCGGTCCACAGCACGGTGGCCGACACGCCCAGGCGCTCCATCACCAGCAGGAAGGCGGCGCCGTAGATCAGGTAGCGCAGCAGGTTGCGCGCCGGCGTCACCAGGTCGGCCGGCAACTGGTAGCGCGTGCCGAGCCGGGCCACCAGGCGGCGCAGCAGGTACTGCAGCAGCCAGGCCGCGACCAGGATGCCGACGATCTGCAGGCCGGGCACGAGCACGTCGATCCATTCGTGCGCCCAGGCGGGCAAGTAGGCTCTCAAGCGCATCTCAGCGACCCCTTTGCGCGGTGCGATTCACATGGCCGCGGAGCAGGCCATGCCAGGGCGCCCGCGGAACTGGCTCTGCCTGGCTGCCGGGCAGGCCCCCTGCGCGCGGCGCAAGGGGGAGCAGCGCAGCAGCCTGGGCCGGGATGTTTCACGTTTCCCGGCGCAGCGCCGGGAAGAGGATCACGTCGCGGATGCTGGGGCTGTCGGTCAGCAGCATCATCAGCCGGTCGATGCCGATGCCGCAGCCGCCGGTGGGCGGCATGCCGTATTCCAGCGCGCGCACGAAGTCGTGGTCGAAGAACATGGCCTCGTCGTCGCCGCCGTCCTTGGCCGCGACCTGGGCGGCGAAGCGCGCGGCCTGATCCTCCGCGTCGTTGAGCTCGGAAAAGCCGTTGCCGAACTCGCGGCCGGTGACGTAGAGCTCGAAGCGCTCGGTGACCTCGGGCCGCTCGTCGTTGGCGCGCGCCAGCGGCGAGATCTCGGTCGGGTGCTCCATGATGAAGGTCGGCTGCCAGAGCTGCTCTTCCACCGCCTCCTCGAAGTACAGCACCTGCAGGCTGGCCAGGCTGCGCCGCGACAGGCGGTCCTTCTCCTCGGTCAGGCCGAGCCGGCGCAGCGCGGCGACCAGCCACTCGGCGCTGTCCACGTTCTCGCCGGCCTCGGTGTGGGCCAGGATGGCCTCGCGGATGGTCAGCCGCGCGAACGGCCGGGACAGGTCCACCTCCCGGCCCTGGTAGGACAGCTGCAGCGTGCCGCGCGCGGTCTGCGCGGCATGGCGCACCAGCGCCTCGGTGAAGTCCATCAGGTCGCGGTAGTTCCACCAGGCCGCGTAGAACTCCATCATCGTGAACTCGGGGTTGTGCCGGACCGAGATGCCTTCGTTGCGGAAGTTGCGGTTGATCTCGAACACGCGCTCGAAGCCGCCGACGATCAGGCGCTTCAGGTACAGCTCGGGCGCGATGCGCAGGAACATCTGCTGGTCCAGCGCGTTGTGGTGGGTGACGAAGGGCTTGGCGTTGGCGCCGCCGGGGATCGGGTGGAGCATCGGCGTCTCCACCTCCAGGAAGCCGTGCTCGACCATGAAGGCGCGGATCGCCGACACGGCCTGGCTGCGCGCGACGAAGCGCGCGCGCGCCTGCTCGTCGGTGATCAGGTCCACGTAGCGCTGGCGGTACTTCTGCTCCTGGTCCGTCATGCCGTGGAACTTGTCCGGCAGCGGGCGCAGCGACTTGGTCAGCAGGCGCACGCTGCTGGCCTTGACCGAGAGCTCGCCGGTCTTGGTGCGGAACAAGGTGCCCTCGCAGCCGACGATGTCGCCCAGGTCCCAGTGCTTGAACGCGGAGAGCGTCTCGGCGCCCACCGCGTCCTGCGTGATGTAGAGCTGGATGCGGCCGGTCGCGTCCTGCAGCGTGGCGAAACAGGCCTTGCCCATCACGCGCTTGAGCATCATGCGGCCGGCGACCACGGCGCGCACCGGCGCGGCTTCGAGCTGTTCGTTGTCCTGGCCGTCGTGGCGGGCATGCAGGTCGGCGGCCTTGTCCTGCGGCTTGAAGTCGTTCGGGAAGGCCACGCCGCCGCCCTGGGCCTGGCGTTCGCGCAGGGCCTTGAGCTTCTCGCGCCGCTCGGCGATGAGCTGGTTGTCGTCGGTAGGCGTGGGCGTGGCGGTGGGGTGGGACATGGCTGGATGGGAGCGGGTGGCGCGCGGGCGGGCTGCCCGCGGCGAAACCGGCGATTTTAGGGTTGTTGCTAATGCGAGACGCCGTCGCGCGCCAGCACCTTGCGCGCGGTGCGCCACAGGATCACGAGGTCCAGCCGCAGGCTGCGGTGCTGCAGGTACCAGTGGTCGAACGCCACCTTGGCCGGGATCGGCAGCTCGTCGCGGCCGTTGATCTGCGCCCATCCGGTCAGGCCGGGCGGCAGCGCGTCCACGCCGGCCTCGGTGCGCAGCGCGACCAGGTCGTGCTGGTTGAACAGCGCCGGGCGCGGGCCGACGAAGCTCATGTCGCCCTTCAGGATGCTCCACAGCTGGGGCAGTTCGTCCAGGCTGCTGCGGCGCAGGAAGCTGCCGATCGGCGTGAGCCACTGCTCGGGCCGTTCCAGCAGGTGCGTGGCCACGGCCGGCGTATCGGTGCGCATGCTGCGGAACTTGGGCATGCGGAACAGGCGGTTGCGGCGGCCGACGCGGTCGGACCAGTAGAGGGCGGGGCCGGGGGAGGTGAGGCGCACGGCCAGGGCGATGGACAGCAGCGGCAGCGCCAGCAGCGGCAGCAGCGCCAGTGCGAGGGCGATGTCGAACAGCCGCTTCACCGCAGGCCCTGGACGGTGCGGCGCAGGCCTTCGTCCACGCCCAGCGGCGGCGCCCAGCCGAGCACGCGGCGGGCCTTGGCGATGTCCACCCGCAGGCTGCCGCACAGGCGCTCGACGGCCGCGCCGCGGCCGAGCAGGCCGGCACCCGCGCGCAGCAGCGCCGGCGGCACCGGCAGCAGCCGCGCGGGCCGGCCCATCGCGGCGGCCAGGCGGCGCAGCAGGGCGGGCGTGGACAGGTCCTCCCCGTCGCTGGCCAGGAAGGTCTGCTGCGCGGCGGCCGGATGCTCCAGGCACAGCAGCAGCAGGTCCACGAGATTGTCCAGGCCGACCAGGCTGCGCCGGTTGTCGATCGCGCCCAGCGGCAGCGGCCAGCCGCGCGCGACGGCGCGCACCAGCGCCGCGAAGTTGGCGCGCACGCCGGGGCCGTAGACCAGCGGCGGGCGCACGACGACGACTTCCATCCCGGTGCGCGCGGCGATCGCCGCCAGGCCCTGCTCGGCCTCCCATTTGCTGAGGGCGTAGGGATCCTGCGGCGCCGGCGCCATGTCCTCGGTGAACGGCCGGTCGGCCGGCGTGGACTCGCCGTGGACCTTGACCGTGCTGGCGAACACGAAGCGGCGCACGCCGGCGGCGGCCGCCTGCTCCGCCAGGCGCAGCGTGCCGGCGGTGTTGACGGCGCGGTAGGCGGCCAGCGGGTCGGCGGCCGGATCGCGCAGCACGTGGGCGCGGGCGGCGAGGTGCAGCACGGCCGAGGCGCCGCGCAGCGCGGCCGACCAGTCGGCCTGCGGGCCGAGCGGCGCGACGGCCACGGTCTGCACATGCGGTGGCAGCGGCACCGGGGCCGCTGCCGCACGGCCGGCCAGCCGCAGCGCCGAGCCACGCCGTGCCAGCGCCTGGACCACGGCCCGCCCGACGAAGCCGCTGCCCCCCGTCAGGACGATGGGCGGGGCGGCGGGCGCGGGCATGTGGGCGATGCGTAGGGATCGGGGCGCACAATGTTAGTGGACAGGACCCGGGCGCCGGCCTGCGCATCTGCCTGTGATCCGATG
Source organism: Pseudorhodoferax sp. (assembly GCF_047601025.1). Taxonomy (NCBI): domain Bacteria; kingdom Pseudomonadati; phylum Pseudomonadota; class Betaproteobacteria; order Burkholderiales; family Comamonadaceae; genus Pseudorhodoferax; species Pseudorhodoferax sp. The sequence goes on along the minus strand of NZ_JASGJZ010000001.1, from coordinate 964,129 downwards.
GCCAAGCTGCTCTATTTCATCTCCGAGGACTGGTTCTTCTGCTCGCATTTCCTGGACCGTGCCATCGCGGCGCAGCGCGCCGGCCACGAGGTGCTGGTGCTCACGCGCGTGGCCGCGCACGGCGAGCGCCTGCGCCAGCTCGGTTTCCGCCTGCTGCCGCTGCGCATGGAGCGCAGCGGTACGCATCCGCTGCGCGAGCTCGGCGTGTTGCGGCAGGTCTGGCGCGCCTACCGGGCCGAGCGGCCGGAGCTGCTGCACCACGTGGCGCTCAAGCCCATCCTGTACGGCAGCCTCGTGGCGCGGTGCCTGGGCCTGAGGGCGGTCGTCAACGCGCCGGTCGGCATGGGCTACGTGTTCACGGCCGGCGGCGCCCGGGGCAGGGCGCTGCGTGCGCTGGTGCGCCTGGCCCTGCGTGCGCTGCTCGATCCGCCCGGCAGCAAGGTCGTGTTCGAGAACGAGGAAGACCTGGCGGCCAGCGTGCGGGACGGCAGCGTGCGGGCCGACGACGCGGTGCTGATCCGCGGGGCCGGGGTGGACATGGCGGTGTTCGCGCCGGCCGAGCCGCCCGCCGGCACGCCGGTGGTCGTGCTCGGCGCGCGCATGCTGCGCGACAAGGGGGTGCAGGAATTCGTCGCGGCGGCGCGGCTGCTGCGGGCACGCCAGGTGGACGTGCGCTGCGTGCTGGTCGGCGCGCCCGATCCGGCCAATCCCTCCTCGCTGACGCGCGAGCAGCTCGAGCGCTGGCAGGCCGAGGGTGCGGTGGAATGGTGGGGCCACCGCGACGACATGGCCGCGGTGCTGCGGCAGTGCCACATCGCCTGCCTGCCGTCGTACCGCGAGGGGCTGCCCAAGTTCCTGCTGGAGGCGATGGCGTGCGGCCTCGCCGTCGTGAGCACCGACGCCACGGGCTGCCGGCAGGCGGTCGAGCATGGGGTGACGGGGCTGCTGGTGCCTCCACGCGACGCGGGCGCGCTGGCCCGGGCGCTGGAGCGGCTGCTGCGCGATGGCCAGGAGCGCGCAGCCATGGGACGGGCCGGACGCGAACGCGTGCAGCGCCTGTTCGACGACCGCATCGTGGTCCGGGACACCGTGGCGCTGTACCGCCAGCTCATGGCGGAGAGCGTGACGGTGGGCGGAGCCTGGCGGTAATGGGGCGCCTCGCGCGGCTGGCGGGCTCCGCCGGCGCGATGCATGCGGCGGGCAGCCTGATGCAGCGCGTGGGCACGGTCTCGCTCATGATCGGCATCGGCCAGTTCTGTGGCCTCGACGTGCTCGGCCAATGGGCCGTGGGGCAGACCCTGGCGCTCGCTGTCCAGGGTCCGGTCGGCATGTCACTGGCCCAGGTGATGCTGGCGGGCCGCGATGCAGCAGGCGGCAGCGGCCGGAACGCCTTCCTGGCGGCGCTGAAGCTGGCTTTCGTCGCGACGGGCGCGGTGATGCTGCTGGCGTTCGCCCTGTCTGCCGGCGCTGTCTTGCCCGCCGACTGGCGGATGCTCGATGGCCGCGCGCTGGCCGCGGTGGCGGCGTACACCATGGGCGGGACAGCCTACATGCTGGTGGCGGCGCGATTGCTGGTGGACGGCGATGGCATGCGCCTGCGCCGGCTCGCATGGGTGGGCGGGGTGGCCGCGCTGTTGCCCGCCCTGCTCGCATTCGGTGCCGCCGCATGGTGGACCGTGGCCGGCGTGGGCGTGGTGCTCGGCGCCGGAAGTCTGTCGTGCGCGGCCCTGGCGGCGGCGGACTGGCGCACGATGGGGCCATCGGGCGTCCGGGCGGTGCTGCACCGCGCGCTGCCGCTGGCGTTGGCAAACGCCTTGCTGAATCCCGCCGTGTTCATCTCCGTGTCCGTGGTGGGCGTGCAAGGCGGCATGCCGGCGGCGGCGCTCTACAACATCGGGAATCAGCTGCGCAACTTGTTCATGGTGCCGGTCGCGCTGTGGATGCCGGTGCATTTGCGCCACCTGGTCGTGTCGGGCGGGCGCGGGGTTCCCTACGGCGGCGCGGCGGCCTTGCTGGGCATCGCCGTGCTGGCCGCGCTGATGGCGTACCCGCAGATGGCGTGGCGGCTGTTCACGTCGAGCGCGCCGACGCCGCAGGCGTTGACGGTCGTGCGTCTGACGCTGCTGTCCGTTCCGCTGCTGGTATTCAACTCGATTGCGGGCCAGGTCTTCATCGCCAGGGGCCGGCTGTGGACGACCTTCGGCCTGACTGCGCTGTGGTGCCTGGGGCTGCTGCTCGGCTACCTCGCGCTCGGTTCGGTCGATTCGGTGGCCGAACGGATGTCGATGGCGCAGATCGCCGCGTATGCAGCCGTGGGCGTGGCGACGGTACTGTTGCGTTTGCGCGCGGGACGGGCCCGATGACGCGCAAGACGCTCGTGGTCGGGTTCCACTACCACCATCACGACGCCTATTCGGGATACGGGCGCCTGATGGAGCACCTGCGCTCGGCGCAGGTGTACGACTGCACGCCGCTCTTCTCGGGGCGCCCCACCACGGGCCTGGACCTGGCGTTCCGGCGCCTGGCGGTCGAACTGTCGACGATCGTGAAGGGCGCGCGCGCGGACGTCATCCACTACCTGTATCCCGAAGGGCTGGTCTTTCTTTCCCCGCTGGTGCTCAAGCATGTGTTGCGCAAGAAGATCGTCATGACCTTGCATCTCTCGCCTGCTTCGCTGCTGCAGGTGAGCCGCGAGGGCGGGGCGGCCAAGGCATGGCTGCGCAAGGCGTTCCGCGGACTGTTCCTGCGCTGCGTGCGCTGCGTCGACCATGGCATCGCCTTGACAGCGGATGCGGCGGCCGCCTACGGGCACCAGTTCGGGATACCGCGCATGTCGGTCGTTCCCCACGGCGTGGTCGTGTCCCGTCCGGGCGCGCCGTCGAAGAAGCCTTTGCTGCAGGCCAGGCCGGCCATCTGCGTCGTCGGCAGGAACTACCGGGATCTGGCTTTTCTGAACGCGGTATTGCAGGACGAACGGTCGCGGTGCTGCGAGTTCCATCTGGTCGGCGTGGACTTCGACCGTATCCGTGTGCCGGAACATGCGCAGGTGTTCTGCCACCGTGAGCGGCTGAGCCACGAGGACTACGCGGCCGTACTGGGACGGTGCTTGTTCATGCTGTTGCCGCTGGAGTATGCGACGGCCAACAACGCGGTACTGGAGGCCTACCAGCATCGGCTCATCGTGTTGACCACGGCGGCCGGCATGCAGGAGGAATACCGGGAGCCGAGCCTGGTGCAGTTGGACGATCCAAAGGATTTCTACCGGGCCGTGGAAGGGCTGTGCGCCCGCGCGCGGTCCGGCGACCTCGACGTGGACCGGCTGCTGGAGGCCGCTGCGGCGTCTTCGGCCAGACGGTTCGGCTGGGAAGGCATCGCCCGCAGGATCGAGGCCATCCACCAGCAGGTCTGAACGCGGCCCCTGCGGTCGATGCCGTCACCTGCGCATCGCTCTGCCGATCGTCTTGCCGATGGCCACGAGCAGTCCCAGCAGCTTCGCGACGCTGGGGGCGACCAGCAGGCTGCGCAGCATGTGGCCCGCGACCTCGGCATAGCCGAGCAGGCTGCCGCTGGACTGCTGGGGCGAGACCCGGTAGTCGATCATCGGCAGCGAGGAGGTCACGACCGTGACGTCGGGGGACTCGGCCATCCTGAGCCACAGGTCGTAGTCTTCGCTGCGCAGGCCATTGGCATAGCCTTTGAACGCCAGCAGCCTGTCGCGCCGGATGGTGGTGGCGGGATGCACGAAGGGGTTTTTCCAGCGCAGCGTCCGGCGCCAGTCGGCGCTGTTGCCGATATCCCGCACGCCCAGTACCTCTCCCGCTTCCGAGATCGTGCGGCAGGAGCCGGCGACCACGTCGGCCTCCGGATGGGCGGCCAGGATCTCGCGTGTCCAGCGCAGGCGCTCGGGATGACAGAGGTCGTCGGCATCGAAGCGGACGATGTACCGGCCGCGGCTGAAATGCAGGCCGAGGTTCAGGTTGAACGCCAGTTGCCCGATCTCCGTGCGGTGCACCACGATCCTCGGGTCGTCCAGGGATCGGATGCGCTGTTCCAGGCTGTCCGGACAGGCGTTGAGCACGATGATGAATTCGAACGCGCCCTCCGTCTGCGCGAGCACGCTGTGGATGGCCGGCATCACGAAGCCGTCGTCGCGGTGCGCGCACATCAGCACCGTGAACAGGACGGCCGGTTGCTCGGGTGTCCGTGGCGCCACCATCACGGCATCTGCACCAGCGCGGGGGGGCCCCGGCCGTCCGTGACGAATCCCGGCACCAGCTCCCGCAGCACCTGCAGCATCCGTTCCGCTTCCCCATGCCGCGCCGCGTTCGCCAGCGCCTGCAACGGCGCCTTCAGCTCGGCCCATCCGATGAATTCTTCCCGCGCCCGCAGGATGCGCGGATGCTCCGTCGGCTCCGGGTCGTCGCCGATCAGCAGTTCCTCGTACAGCTTCTCGCCCGGACGTAGGCCGGTGATGGCGATGGCGATGTCGCCGTCGGGGTGGGCCGCGTCGCGCACCGTCAGGCCGGACAGCGCGACCATGCGCCGCGCCAGGTCCAGGATCTTCACCGGCCGGCCCATGTCGAGCACGAACACGTCGCCGCCGCGCGCCATCGCGCCGGCCTGCAGCACCAGCTGCGCGGCCTCGGCGATGGTCATGAAGTACCGCGTGACCTCGGCGTGGGTGACCGTCAGCGGGCCGCCGGCGGCGATCTGGCGGCGGAACAGCGGCACCACGCTGCCGCTGGAGCCGAGCACGTTGCCGAAGCGCACCATCGAGAACAGCGTGGCGTTGCGCAGCGTGGCCGGGCCGGTGTCGGCCAGCGCGTCGAACGCCACGTCGCGCTGCGCGGCCAGCGCCTGCAGGATCAGCTCGGCCACGCGCTTGCTGGCGCCCATCACGTTGGTCGGCCGCACGGCCTTGTCGGTGGAGACCAGCACGAAGTGGCCGGCGCCGCTCTCGATCGCGGCGCGCGCCAGGTTCAGCGTGCCCAGCACGTTGTTCATCACGCCCTCGGCCGCGTTGTCCTCCACCAGCGGTACGTGCTTGTAGGCGGCCGCGTGGTAGACCGTGGCCGGGCGCCAGCGCCGGCACAGGGCCGCCATGCGCGCGTAGTGCACGACGCTGCCGAGCACCGGCACCAGCGCCACGTCCAGGCCCTGGCGCGCGCACAGCGCCTTCAGCTCCGCGTGCAGGCTGTACAGCGCGTACTCGCCGTGCTCCAGCAGCACCAGCCGGGCGGGCCGCTCGCGCACGATCTGGCGGCACAGCTCGCTGCCGATGCTGCCACCGGCACCGCTGACGAGCACGGTGCGCGCGGCCAGGTTGCGCGCCAGCAGCTCCGGGCGCGGCGGCACCGGCGCGCGGCCCAGCAGGTCTTCCACGTCCAGCTCGCGGATGTCCTGCACGCTGACGCGGCCGCTGGCCAGGTCGTCCAGGCTGGGCAGCGTGCGCACGCGCACCGGCAGCGGCTGCAACCGCTCCAGGATGCGGTTGCGCCGTTCGCGCGTGGCGCTGGGGATGGCCAGCAGGATGTCGTCCACGTGCAGCCGCGCGATCAGCGCCGGCAGTTCCTGCGGCGCGAACACGCGCGCGCCGTGGATGCTGCGGCCGACCTTGGCCGCGTCGTCGTCGACGAAGCCGAGCAGCCGGTGCGGCCGCTGGGCGTTGATCAGCGCGGCGGCGGCCTCGGCCCCGGCCTGGCCGGCGCCGTAGATCATCAGCCGCGTCGGCGCGCGCAGCCGGCGCCGGGTCGACCGGTCGAGCCAGCCGCGGGCCAGCATGCGGCTGGCCAGCACCAGCACCAGGAAGATCAGCGGCTGCAGGATGCCGAGGCTGCGCGGCACCAGGGACAGGCCGGCCGCCTGCATCGCGGCCAGCGCCGCCAGCAGCAGCGCGCCGTACAGCGCCGTGGCCCTGGCCGTGGCGATCAGCGTGGCCACGCCGGTGTAGCGGAAGATCGCGCGGTACAGGCCGAAGCGCGCGAACACCGGCACCGACAGCAGCGGCGCCACGGCGTAGACGGCCCACTGGTCCTCGCTCGGCCAGTGCGCCGTGTCCAGCCGCAGCGTGAAGGCGATCCAGGTGGCCGCCAGCGACAGCAGCACGTCGACCAGCACGACGACCATGCGCTTGAGCGCACGCGGCCAGCCGAGCACGGCGGACGAGACCGCGGCCCCGCGTGCCGGCATGGCTCAGCGGCGGTCCTGGCGGGCCAGCAGGTCGCCCACCAGTTCCAGCCGCACCAGCGGGTTGTCCAGCTCCATCAGTTGCTGCTTGACGGCCAGCGGCAGCGCCAGCAGCTCGCACCAGCGGTTGGCCAGCCAGCCGCAGTCGTCCCAGCGCCAGGGCGGGCGCAGCGGCCACCGGTCCTCGGGGATGCCGCGCGCGCGCCAGTCGTCCAGCAGCTGCTGCAGCGCGCGGGCGGCGGACCGCAGGTCCTCGGGCACGGCCACCGGCGGGTCGTCCGGCAGCAGCGCCACGTCGGCCGTCCACAGGCCGTGCGGCAACTGGCGCGCGGCCTGGATGCGGAAGCGCTGCCCGCCTTCGCAGGCGATCAGCATCAGGCCGGGCTGCGGGGCGTCGGCGTGCCGCAGGTGGGCCAGCGTGCCGACCTGCAGGAATTCCTCGGCCGGCGCGCCGGGCACGCGCACCTCGCTGCCCTGGTGCAGGGCCACCACGCCGAACGGCGAGCCGTCGCGGCGGCACTGGCGGACCAGGTCCAGGTAGCGCACCTCGAAGATGCGCAGCGGCAGCAGGCCGCCGGGATACAGCACGGTGGATAGCGGGAACAGGGGCAGCGGCGAGGGAAGCACGACGGTCGGCCGGGGCGGAAAGTGCAGCCGCTATCATCCCATGCGGTTTTCATCCGTCCGCATGCTGTATCAAATCTTCTCGTTCCTGCTGGAAGTCGCCGCGGGCCTGCTGGGCAGCGCCTGCCTGCTGCGGCTGTACATGCAGCACCAGCGCATCCCGTTCGGCAATCCGATCGGCAACCTGGTGTTCGCGCTGTCGGACTGGCTGGTGCTGCCGCTGCGCCGGCTGGTGCCGCCGGCGGGGCGCTGGGATCTGGCCAGCCTGGCCGGCGCGGTGCTGCTCAAGCTGGCGCAGTACCTGCTGCTGTGGCTGATGACGGGCGGGGCGCTGGTGGTGGTGCCGATCATGGCCGTGTTCGGCGTGATCGGGCTGGTGGTCTACGGCCTCACCGGCCTGCTGATCGTCTACGCCGTGCTGTCCTGGGTGCAGGCGCATTCGCCGCTGCACGACGTGATTGCGCGCCTGGTGGAGCCGCCGCTGCGGCCGCTGCGGCGCATCGTGCCCATGGTCGGCGGCATGGACCTGACGCCGCTGATCCTGCTGGTGCTGCTGCAGGTGGCGTCGATCGTGCTGCAGCACGCGCTGCGCAGCGTGCTGAGCGGGCTGGTCCTGGGCTGATGACGGCTCAGCTGACCGCGTCGGCCGGCTGGCGCTGCAGCATGGCCAGCACGTTGGCGATGGTGCGGCGCAGGTCCTTGCGGTTGCAGATCAGGTCGACCGCGCCCTTTTGCTGCAGGAATTCCGCGCGCTGGAAGCCCGCGGGCAGCGTCACGCGCACGGTGGACTCGATCACGCGCGGGCCGGCGAAGCCGATCAGCGCCTTGGGCTCGGCGATGACCACGTCGCCCATGAAGGCGAAGCCGGCGCTGACGCCGCCCATGGTCGGGTCGGTCAGCACGCTGACGTAGGGCAGGCCCTTCTGGGCCAACCGCGTCAGCGCGGCGTTGGTCTTGGCCATCTGCATCAGGCTCATCAGGCCTTCCTGCATGCGTGCGCCGCCGGTGGCGGTGAAGCAGACGAAGGGCACCTTCTGGTCGATGGCCGCGTGCACGCCGCGGGCGAAGCGCTCGCCGACCACGCTGCCCATGCTGCCGCCCATGAAGTCGAACTCGAAGCAGGCCGCGACCACGTTCAGCCCGTGCAGCGCGCCGCCCATGACGACCAGCGCGTCGGTCTCGCCGGTCTCTTCCAGCGCTTCCTTCAGCCGCTCGGGGTACTTGCGGCTGTCCTTGAACTTCAGCGGGTCCATCGGCAGCACTTCCTGGCCGATCTCGTAGCGGCCCTCGGCATCGAGGAAGGCGTCGAGCCGCGCGCGCGCGCCGATGCGGTGGTGGTGGCCGCAGGTCGGGCAGACGCTCAGGTTCTTCTCGAGATCGGTCTTGTAGAGCACGCTCTCGCAGCTGGGGCACTTGATCCACAGGCCCTCGGGCACCTGGCGGCGCTCGGCGGGGTCGCTGGGCTGGATCTTGGCGGGGAGCAGTTTTTCGAGCCAGGACATGGGGTTGGACTCTTTCCTGTTGGCAGGGGGCGGGATTATGCGTCCAGCGCTTGGCGGATGCCGCGCAGGAACTCGGCCGCCGTGGCGGCCACGCGCTCGCGCGGCTGGCCGTCGAGCAGCTGGATGATCCGGCTGCCGATCACCACGGCGTCGGCCACGCGGCCGACGGCGCGGGCCGAGGCCGCGTCGCGGATGCCGAAGCCGACGCCGACCGGCAGCCGCACGTGGCGGCGGATGCGCGGCAGCATGGCTTCCACGGCCGCCGTGTCCAGCGTGCCGGCGCCGGTCACGCCCTTGAGCGAGACATAGTAGACGTAGCCGCTGGCGACCGCGCCGACCTGGCGCATGCGCTCCTCGGTCGAGGTGGGCGCGAGCAGGAAGATCAGGTCGATGCCCCTGGCGCGCAGCCTGGCGGCGAAGTCGGCGCATTCCTCGGGCGGGTAGTCGACGATCAGCACGCCGTCCACGCCGGCCGTGGCGGCGTCGCGCGCGAAGCTGTCGGCGCCGTGGCGCTGCTCGTAGCGCTCGACCGGGTTGGCGTAGCCCATCAGCACCACCGGCGTCTGCGTGTCCCGGGTGCGGAAGGCCTTGACCATGTCCAGCACCTGGGCCATGCCGATGCCCAGCGCCAGCGCCTTCTCGCCGGCGGCCTGGATCACCGGGCCGTCGGCCATCGGGTCGCTGAACGGCACGCCGAGCTCGATCACGTCGGCGCCGGCCTCGACCATGGCCTGCATCAGCTCGGGCGTGACGTCGGCGTACGGGAAGCCGGCCGTCACGTAGGGGATCAGCGCCTTGCGGCCCTGGGCCTGGAGCGCTTCGAACGTCTTCTGGATGCGGCTCACAGCTTGCCTCCCTTGACGGCGTGGCCGCGCATCGACGGCCGGTCGTAGTAGTCCTCGCCCGACAGGTCGGCCACGGTGCCGATGTCCTTGTCGCCGCGGCCCGACAGGTTGACCAGGATGCTCTGGTCCGGCCGCATCGCCGGCGCCAGCTTGCGCGCGTAGGCGAAGGCGTGGCTGGATTCCAGCGCCGGGATGATGCCCTCGGTGCGGCACAGGTAGTGGAAGGCGTCCAGCGCCTCGGCGTCGGTGATGCCGACGTATTCGGCGCGGCCGATCTCCTGCAGCCAGGCGTGCTCGGGGCCGACGCCGGGGTAGTCCAGGCCGGCGCTGATGCTGTGCGTCTCCGTCACCTGGCCGTTCTCGTCCTGCAGCAGGTAGGTGCGGTTGCCGTGCAGCACGCCGGCGCTGCCGCGCTGCAGCGAGGCGGCGTGCTTGCCGCTGTCCAGGCCTTCGCCGGCGGCTTCCACGCCGATCAGCCGCGTCCCTGCGTGCGGGATGTAGGGGTGGAAGATGCCCATCGCGTTGCTGCCGCCGCCCACGCAGGCGACCACGGCGTCGGGCTGTGCGCCGGCGCAGCCGGCCGCGGCCAGCATCTCGGGCATCTGCGTGAGGCATTCGTTGCCGATCACGCTCTGGAAGTCGCGCACCATCATCGGGTAGGGGTGCGGGCCGGCGACGGTGCCGATGATGTAGAAGGTGTCGTCCACGTTGGCGACCCAGTCGCGCATGGCCTCGTTCAGCGCGTCCTTCAGCGTGCGGCTGCCGCTTTCCACCGGCACCACGGTGGCGCCGAGCAGCTTCATGCGGAACACGTTGGGGCTCTGGCGCTTGACGTCCTCGCTGCCCATGTAGACCACGCATTCGAGGCCGTAGCGCGCGCAGATCGTGGCCGTGGCCACGCCATGCTGGCCGGCGCCGGTCTCGGCGATCACGCGCGGCTTGCCCATGCGGCGGGCCAGCAGCGCCTGGCCGATGACGTTGTTGATCTTGTGCGCGCCGGTGTGGTTGAGGTCCTCGCGCTTGAGGAAGATCTGCGCGCCGCCGTGCTCGCGGCTGCTGCGCGCGGCGTGGTAGACGGGCGAGGGCCGGCCGACGAAGTGCGCCAGCTCGTAGTGGAATTCGGCGAGGAAGGCCGGGTCGTGCTGGTAGCGCGCGTAGGCCTCGCGCAGTTCGGCGATGGCGTGGGTCAGCGTCTCGGAGACGAAGCTGCCGCCGTAGATGCCGAAATGGCCCGACGCGTCGGGCTGCTGGTAGGGAATTGGCATGTCAACAATCGGTTGCGTGGCGCGCCACCCATGGTCTGGCAGCCTGGGTCGCACGCAGAGGTTCGGAAGGCCGCGGAGCAGGCCATGCCAGCGGACGCCGCGGGACTGGCCTTGCCAGACCGCAGGCGTCGCCCCCTGGAGGGGGTTGGCGGAGCGCGCAGCGCGACGACTGGGGGTGCTTCATTGCAATGCGTCGGCGGCGCGCACGGCCGCGACGAAGCGGTGGATCTTGCCGGCGTCCTTGATGCCCTTGGCAGCCTCGACGCCGGAACTCACGTCAACGGCCAGCGACAGCGCGCGCGGCCGTACCTGCACGATGCCATCGGTCACGTTTGCAGGCGTGAGCCCACCACTTAAGACGAGGTGAGAGTTGACGCTTGGAGGCAGGAGTGACCAATCGAAGACCTTGCCGCCGCCGCCGTATCCCTCGACATGGGCGTCGAGCAGGATGGCCTGGGCCTGGGCGAAATCGGCCGCGAATCTTAGCAAGTCGAACGAAGCCCCGGGCGCCAGCGGGATGCGCGCCGCGCGGATGAACGGCCGCGCGGGCCGCGCCGTGGCGGCCAGGCACTGCGACGGCGTCTCGTCGCCATGGAACTGCACGACGGCGCCGGGCACCTGGTCGCAGGCCGCGGCGACCTCTGCGGCCGGCGCGTTGACGAACAGCAGCACCGGCGTGACGTAGGGCGGCAGCCGGCGCGCGAGCGCGGCCGCGCGGCGCGGCGCGACGTGGCGCGGGCTCTTGTCGTACAGCACGAAGCCGACCGCGTCGGCGCCGGCCGCGACGGCGGCCTCCAGGTCCTGCTCGCGGGTGATGCCGCAGATCTTGATGCGGGTGCGGGTGGCCGCCGGGGGTGTGGTCATGGCAGCCAATCATAGGCAGCCGTGCGGTCCGGCAGGCCCCAGTGCGGCGCGTAGACGGGGCCCAGGAAGTACAGGCCGTCGGGTGCGAAGGTCGGCGCGGCGGCGCGGCGGTCGCGTGCGGCCAGCACCTCGGCCATCCAGTCCACCGGCCGGTCGCCCTTGCCGATGACCAGCAGGCAGCCCATCAGGTTGCGGATCATGTGGTGCAGGAAGGCGTCGGCCTCGAACTCGAAGCGCCAGTAGGCGCCGCGGCGCGCGATCTCGATGCGGCGCATGGTCTTGACCGGCGTGCGGGCCTGGCACTCCGCCGCGCGGAACGAGCTGAAGTCGTGCTCGCCCAGGAGCTGCTGCGCGGCGGCCTGCATCGCCGCCGGGTCCAGCGGGCGGAACACCCAGCCGACGCGGCCGCGCTCCACGCTGGGGCGCACCGGCGACTCCAGCAGCACGTAGGCATAGCGCCGGCCGATGGCGCTGGCGCGGGCGTGGAAGTCGGCCGGCACGGGCCGCGCCCAGTGCACGGCGATGTCGCCGGGCAGGAAGCTGTTGGGGCCGCGCACCCAGGCGTGCTCCTTGCGGTCCAGGTCGGTGTCGAAATGCACCACCTGCATCAGGCCGTGCACGCCGGCATCGGTGCGGCCGGCGCAGACGGTGCCGATGCGCTGCTGCGTGAACTGGCGCAGCGCGGCTTCGAGCCGGTCCTGCACGGTGTTGCCCGAGGGCTGGCTCTGCCAGCCGTCGTAGGCTTGGCCCGCATAGCTGACGCCGAGTGCCAGGCGCACCGGTTCTCCCGTGGCGGATGCCGGGCTCAGCCCAGCGCGTCCCGCAAGCGCCGCGCCCGGGCCCGGAGCGGGCCGCTGGCCTCGGCCAGCACCTCCTCGCTCAGCGCGCGGGCGCCCTGGAGGTCGCCGATGGCCCGGAACTCCTCGGCCAGCGCCAGCTTGGTGGCCAGCGGGTCGCCGGCGCCCGGCGCCGCCCGGGGTGCCGGCGTCTCGTCCAGGTCCAGCGACAGCGCGCCTAGGTCGAACGGCATGGGCCCGGGTGCCGGAGGTGTCGCCGCCGGGGATCTCAGCAGCGGCTGGCCGGTGGGCCCGTCGAAGTCCAAGGCGTCGTCGGGCCGGAGCGGTCCGGCGGCGCCGGCCGGGGCGGGCGGCAGCGCCTCCAGATCGCCCAGGTCGAGCACGATGTCCGGCAGCACCGGGGCGTTCGTGGCGGCGGCGGCCTGGAAGGGCGTGGCGACGGCCTGGAAGGGCGTGGCGGCAGCCGCTGCCAGCTTGGCCGCGGCTCCGCCGGCCACGGCGGCAGCGGCTTCGCGCTGACGGGCATGGATCTGCGCGAGCTTGGCGCGGATGGCGGCGGCGCGTTCGGGCGCGGTGCGCAGTGCCTCCTTCAGGATTTCCTCGGCCTGCAGGTCGTGGCCGCGGGCGAGGCAGTCGTCGGCTTCGGCGACCGGGTCGGGCCTGCCGCCGCCGTCGGACGGGCCCAGTGCGCCGGCGGCCGTGTCCACGTGCTTGCCGCCGCTGCCGGTGAAGAGGCCGTCGGCCGTCGCCGGCGCCGCCGCGCTGGCTGCGGCAGCACGGCGGCGCCGGCGGTAGACGCCCAGCCCGGCCAGCAGCGCGAGCAGCGCCATGGCGGCGGCCGGCAGCAGCGGGTTGCGGTGCAGCAGGCCGGGTGCGCTGGCGTCGTCGGGTACGGCCGGCGGCGGTACCGCCACCGCGGGCGCGGTGGCGGCGCTGGCGGCCTCGGCCGCCGGGGCGGCGGCGGGCGGAGTCGACTCTTCCCCGGTCGCGGCGCCCGCGCCGAGCTGGTTCAGCTCCTGGATGTTGCGCGACAGCTCGGCCATGCGCTCGGCGGCTTCGCTGGCGGCCTTCTGCTGCGCGATCTGCTCCTCGCGCTGGCCCTGCACGCCGCCCTTGGAGAGCGTCAGCCGGTCCGTGGCGACGGCGGGGCGGTGTTCCTCCACCTCGGCCTGCACGCGGCCGCTGGCCGAGCGCTCGGCGTCGCTGCGGACCGTCGGCGCTTGCGCGGCCAGGCGGCCGCGGTAGGCGTTGAAGTCCCGCGCCTGCGCCGCGACGACGCGCGCCGCCTCGGGCTGCGGCACGCCGGAGGCCTGTTCGGCGCTGGGCAGCGTCAGCACGGCGCCGGCCTTCAGCCGGTTGACGTTGCCGTCGATGAACGCGTCGGGGTTGCTGCGCAGCATCGCGACCAGCATCTGGTCCAGCGAGACCTGCGGCGCCTTGTGGGCCGCCGCGAGGCGGCCGGCCGTGTCGCCGCGCCGCACCGTCACGGATGTGCTGCCGCCGGCGCCGCTCGCCACGGGCGCTGCCGGGCGGGGGGAAGGCGGCGCCGCGGGCGGTGGCGCGGCCGGCGCAAGGGTCTGGGCGGGGGCCGGCGCAGGGGTCGGTGCCGGTGTCTCCGGGGCCTGGGGCAGCAGCTGCGGCGCCGTCACGGCCGCCTCCGGCGCCTGCCGTTGCGGCGGCGGGTCGAGCAGCAGCGTGTAGTCGCGCGCCACGCGGCCCGCGGCCCAGTCGGCCTGCAGGATCAGGTCGACGAAGGGTTCGCTGACCGGCCGGTCGCCGCTCAGCAGCAGCACCATGCGGCCATCGGGCCGGCGCTGCGGCGTGATGCGCAGGCCCGCGAGCGCGGCGTTGTAGTCCAGGCCCGCGGCGCGGAAGGCTTCCGGTCCGGCGACTGAGGGGCGCAGCGTGCGTTCTTCGTCGACCGTGATGTCCGGCAGCTCGATCTCGGCCCGCAGCGGCTCGCCGAGCGCGGAGTGCACCTTCAGGCGGCCCAGCGTGAGCGCCTGCGCCGGCGACAGCGCGGCCCCCAGCGCACCCGCCACCGCGGCGGCGAGGATGCTGCGCTTCCAACCCTGCCGTCCCGGTTTCTTCGGTGGCGCGACCGACGCCGGATCAGCAGCAGGGGTTCGAATCATCATGCAGCAAATGGATGGGCATCCATGGGTTCAAAAAACAACGGTAGCAGCAATGCCTGGGGGTGACAAGCCGACGGCCGGCCGCAGGCCCGCGGCCTGCGGCGGCGGGCGATCAGGCCTGCAGCAGCACCCGCAGCGTGCGGCGCAGCGGCTCGGCCGCGCCCCACAGCAGCTGGTCGCCGATCGTGAAGGCGCCCACGTACTCCGGCCCCATGGCCAGCTTGCGGATGCGGCCGACCGGGATGTCCAGGGTGCCGGTCACGGCCACGGGCGTCAGGCTCTTGAGCGTGTCCTCGCGCGTGTTCGGCACCACGCGCACCCAGTCGTTGTCGGCGGCGATCATGGCCTCGATGTCGGCCAGCGGCACGTCCTTCCTGAGCTTGAAGGTCAGCGCCTGGCTGTGGCAGCGCATGGCGCCGACGCGCACGCAGAAGCCGTCCACCGGCGTGATGGCGGTGCCGAAGGACGGGCCCTGTCCCAGGATCTTGTTGGTCTCGGCGCCGCCCTTCCATTCCTCGCGGCTGACGCCCCAGTCGGCGTCGCCCTGCGACTTGCCCAGGCCCAGGTCCTTGTCGATCCAGGGGATCAGGCTGCCCCCCAGCGGCACGCCGAAGTTGGCGGTCTCGTCGGCGCTCAGGCTCTTCTGCCGGGCCAGCACCTTGCGGTCGATCTCCAGGATCGCGGACTTGGGGTCCTGCAGCAGCTCGCGCACCTCGGCGTGCAGGGTGCCGAACTGCGTCAGCAGCTCGCGCATGTGCTGGGCGCCGCCGCCGGAGGCGGCCTGGTAGGTCATGGTCGTCATCCACTCGACCAGGCCGGCCTTGTACAGCGCGCCCACGCCCATCAGCATGCAGCTGACCGTGCAGTTGCCGCCGATCCAGTTGCGGCCGCCCTTGGCCAGCGCGCGCTGCATGACGGGCAGGTTGACCGGGTCGAGCACGATGACGGCGTCGTCCTTCATGCGCAGCGTGGAGGCGGCGTCGATCCAGTGGCCGTTCCAGCCGGCCGCGCGCAGCTTGCCGAAGACCTCGGTGGTGTAGTCGCCGCCCTGGGCCGTGACGATGATGTCGCAGCGCTTGAGCGCGTCGATGTCGTAGGCGTCCTGGAGCGTGGTCTCGTTCTTGGCCTGCGCCGGGGCCTTGCCGCCGGCGTTGGAGGTCGAGAAGAACACTGGCTCGATCAGCTCGAAATCGCCCTCGGCCTGCATGCGGTCGATCAGCACGGAGCCGACCATGCCGCGCCAGCCGACGAGGCCGACCAGATTACCTACCTTCATCACATTGCCCTTTCAAGTAAAAACAAACAGCGCCGTACGGACTGATCGCCTGGCTCGTTCGAGGCCAGGAAGGGCGCACGACGAACCAGGCTGGATCAGCCCCGAATGGTGGTCGTGGTTTTGGTGGAGATGCCGGCTGCCGCAGCCACGCCGCAGGGCGTGGGGTATGCGAGAAGGAGGGCGGCGGCGGACATAAGGCGCAATTGTAGCCATATGGCGTCAGCCGCCGGCTTCGGCCCACTCGAACTCCGGCAGCACCACTTCCCACGCCGGCACGCGGGCCGTCTCCTGCGGGCGGGCACGCCGCGCGAGGAGGGCGGCGACGCGAACCTGCACGAGCCGGCCCGGCGGCGGCGCGAAGCGCCTGGCCATGCGGCCCACCGTGCGGCCGGCGGCGTCGGCGAGCTCCCAGCCTTCCTGCCCGTCGCCACGCCGCCGCAGCGCGAGCGGCGCGCCGACGTCGAGCGCGGCGATGGCCGCGTGCACGGCGGGGGCGGCGCGGGCCGGCCAGGACAGCACCACGTCGGCCGGGCCGGCACCGGCCACGCGCGTCCAGCCTGCCGGCAGCGTTGGCGCCGGCATGGGGCGCGCGCGCAGGGCCAGGCCGTCGGTGGCGCGCACGAAGGGATGGCGGCTTCCCGCGCGTTCGCACAGTGTCAGCGTCAGGCGGGCGCGCGTCATCGCGACGTAGTACAGCCGGCGTTCGTCGTCGCTGCCGTCGAGCCAGCCGCCGGCGTCGAGGATCAGCACGTGGTCGAACTCCATGCCCTTGGCGCGGTGCGCGGTCATCAGCGTCATCGGGGCGTTGGCCGGGGCGTCGCCCTGCACGGCGCCGGCGTGCTCGTGCAGCGCCTCGACCACGTCGCCCGCGAGCAGGGGGTAGCCGCCCGCCGCGCCTTCGGCGTCGCGAATGAAGCGGGCCAGCGCTGCGCGCCAGGGGTGGGCGATCCAGCCGTCCACCGGCTGGCCGTGGCGGCGCCGGAACCAGCGGCTCAGGGCGCCCGGACGCACCTGCATCCGCCTGCGCGGGGTGCGGCGCGCCGCGCCTTGCAGCAGGGCGCGCAGGGCCGCGCCTTCGCGGGTCTGGTGCAGGCGGACGGATCGGCTGTCGTGCAGCAGCTGCACCGGCATGCCGCGCGCGCGGCAAAGCGCGGCCAGGGCATCGAGATCGGCTTTGCGGCGCGCGATGGCGGCAAAGCGTCCCCAGCAGCCGGCGCTGCCGGCATCGGCCGCCAGCGCATGCAGCCGCTGCAGTTCGTCCAGTGCCAGGGCGGCTTCCTGCAGCGGCTGCGGCGGCACTTCGAGCACCTGGACCCGGCCGCCGGCCAGCGGGTCGCGCGCGGCCCAGGCACCGCCGTCCGGCTCCGCGCGGCGGGCGTGGTCGACGCGCAGCGGCTGGCCGTCCTTCATGCGGCCGCGCGCCGGCGCGATCACGCGGTTGGCGCACTGCACGATGTGGGCGGTGGAGCGGTAGTTCTCCAGCAGGCTGTGGCGCCGGGCCTGGTAGTCCGCCTCGAACTGCCGGATGTAGGCCGCGCTGGCACCGCCGAAGGCGTAGATGTTCTGGTCGTCGTCGCCGACGGCCATCAGCGACAGGCGGTCTTCCTCGCCGTGCAGCGTGCGGCCGGCGATGGCGCTGATCAGCGCGTAGTGCTCGCCGTTGATGTCCTGGTATTCGTCGACCAGCAGGAAGCGCAGGCCGCTCAGCAGCCGGTCGCGCGCGGCGGACGCACCGGCGCCTTCGCCCGCGTCGGCCTGCTGCAGGCTGGCCGTGGCCTGGCGGATCACGGCGGAGAAGTCCACTTCCTCGCCGTGCTCGCTGGCCACCGCGTAGCTGGTGCCGGTCAGCCGCATCGCGAAGCCGTGCAGGGTCTGTACGGTCACGCCGCCGGCGTCGGCGCCGGCCAGCGCCCACAGCCGGCGCCGGATCTCCGAGGCGGCCGAGCGGTTGTAGGCCAGCACCATGATTTCCTCGGGCCGCACCATGCATTCGCGCAGCAGCCAGGCGACCCGGTGCACGATCACCCGCGTCTTGCCCGAGCCGGGCCCGGCCAGCACCAGCTGGCTGCCCTCCAGCGGGGCGGCGACGATGGCCTGCTGCGCGGGATTGGCCAGGTCGGTCAGCACGCGGCGGTGCGTGGCCTCGGTGGCGGCGATGTCCAGCACCTCCTTGCGGCCGGCGAAGTAGCGCTGCACGAACTCGGCGCGGCCCAGCGCGAAGTAGTGGACGATGAAGTCCATCGCCGCTTGCAGCTTGCGCAGCGCCAGCCGGGCGTACTCGGCCATCACGTGCACCTGCACGACCTTGTCCTTGTAGTGCAGCGCCAGTTCGGCGTGGTCGGCCTTGCTGAACTGGCGCCGCCGCGCCTCGGGGTTCAGCGCGATGCGCATGGCCGAACGGAACACGGCCTTGCCGCGCGCCAGGTGCAGCACTTCGTTGGCGTGCAGGTACAGCAGCGCCGCGGCGAGGGCGCTGTCCCAGTCCCGGATGTCGAGGCCGGCGAGCGTGGCGTCGGCCCGCAGCTGCGCTTCCAGCGTGCCCTGCGGGCAGGTCACCAGCAGCTGGTTGCCCTGGCGCAGGCGCAGGAACTGCTGCACCAGGGCCCGGGCCAGCTGCAGGCGGCGGGCGCGGATGCGGTCGATGTCGCGCCAGTCGCGCTGCAGCCGCAGCTGGCGGTGGTCGGCGCCGGCCGGCCGCAGGGCGAAAAAGCCGCGCTGGCCCGTGCCCTGGCCGAAGGGCTCGGCGAACGACTTCAGCAGGCGCGTGAGCCGCTCCGGTGCGAGGTCGAGCTGCGTGCGCCGCCGCAGCAGGTCGCACAGCCGGCGCACGTCCAGCAGCTGCCAGTCGTCCGGGCCGGCATCGGGCGCCGCCTCGCGCAGCGCGGCGACGAGCGCGTCTTCCAGCCGCTCGAGCTCGGCCAGGCGCTGGCCGGTGTCGGGTGCGCGCTGCAGCGTCACGCCGATCTCGGTGTCGTTGGACAGCAGCCGCCACCGGTCCAGCTCGCGCAGCATGGCCTGCACGGCGCGGGCGTCGCGGCCGGTGGCCAGCACCAGCGCGTCGGTGGACAGGCCTTCGTCGGCATCGGCCTGCAGCAGCGGCGCCAGCAGGTCCAGGTAGGGCTGCAGGTCGGCCTGCGGCCCGAGCTGGCGCGCCAGCCGCTCGCGGGCTTCGTCCAGGCTCGCGACCCGCAGGCTGTCGGGGAACACCCGGGTGTGGTTCTCGTGGCGCTCCAGCAGGCGCGCCTCCTCCAGCCAGGCGACGGCGATGCGGACCTTGGTGTCGGCGTCGCGTGCGTCGGGGTCGATGCGCTGCTGGTCCGGCAGCTCCATCAGCAGCTCGCCGCTGGTGACGATGACCTCGCCCTGCGCGCGGTCCTTGCGCTCGATGGCGCGCAGCGCCTTCAGGATGGTCTGGATCTCGTGCTGGCTCAGCCGGGCGTTCTTGAGCAGGCGGAACTGCACGTCCAGGTCGGCGTCGTCGTACAGCAGCACGCAGCGTGCCGGCGCCTGGTCGCGCCCGGCGCGGCCGGCTTCCTGCAGGTAGTTCTCCAGCGAGCCGGGCGTGTCCAGGTGGACGACCAGCCGCACGTCGGGCTTGTCCACGCCCATGCCGAAGGCGTTGGTGGCGGCGATCACGCGCAGGCGGCCGGCGATGAAGTCCTCCTGCACCGCGCGCTTGTCGGCCGCCTGCATGCCGCCGTGGAAGTGGCCGCAGGCCAGCCCGGCCTGGTTCAGGAAGGCGGCCACCTCCTCCACGGTCTTCTGGCGCGCGCAGAACACGATGGCGCCGCCGTCTTCGCGCTGCGCCTGCTGCAGCAGGCGCAGCGTCTCGCCGAACTTGGCGGCGGTCGGCACGGGCAGCACCTCGTAGGCGAGGTTGATGCGCTCCACACCGCCTTCCAGCGGCACCAGCGCGAGGCCGAGCTGCCGGTCGAAATGGCGCAGGATGTCCTGCACCACGTCGGGCTTGGCCGTCGCCGTGAAGCAGAACACCGGCGACGGTGCCGGCTGGAACTGCCGGATGAAGCGCGAGACGTACAGGTAGTCCGGCCGGAAGTCATGGCCCCACTTGGACAGGCAGTGCGCCTCGTCGAACACCCAGGCGCGCACCTCGCGCTGCGCCAGCGCCTGCACGAACGCGGGGCTGCGGAACTGCTCCGGCGCGACGAAGACCAGCCCCAGGTCGCCCAGGCGCAGCCGGTCGAGCATGGCGCGGCGCTCGATCGGGCCGAGCAGGCCGTTGAGGTAGCCGGCGCAGGTGATGCCGCGGGCGACCAGGTTGTCCACCTGGTCCTTCATCAGCGACTGCAGCGGCGACACCACCACGGTCAGCGCGGCCGTGCGGTAGTAGTGGGCCAGCGCCGGCAGTTGGTAGCACAGCGACTTGCCGCCGCCGGTCGGCAGGATGGCCAGCGCGGAGCGGCCGGCCATGCCGTGCTCGACGATGCTGCGCTGCAGGCTGCGGCCGTCGGGCGTGGCGGGCAGTGGGCGGAATGCGGTGAACGGGGCGAAGAAGCGCGGCAGCAGCCGTTCGAGCTGGTGCTGTTCCCGGCACCAGGTGCAGGCCGGGTCGTCGCAGGGCGTGTCGCGCAGCGCGGCGATGGCCTCGCGCGTGCGCGGGATGTTGTGCCGAACCCACGGCGGCAGCACCGAGTTGCCGCCCGCCACGCGCAGCCAGGCCAGCACGTAGGCCAGCGGCTGGTGCCAGGCCGGGTCGGGCAGCCAGTGCGCCAGCAGCTGCGCCTGCGCGCGCCGGCAGACCTTGCCGTCGGTGCACCGGCGCCAGGCCGATGCCGCCTGCGCCAGCGCAGGCCGTGGCTGCCCGCGCCAGGCGGCCAGCAATGCGGGCAGGCCCGGGCCGTCGGCCGGCGTGAGCAGAAAGTGCAGGCACAGCGCCTCGTCCGGGTGGTCGCGGATGCGCTGCACCAGGGCCTGCTTCTGCTCGCCGAACAGCGCGTGGGCCAGCTCGGCGTCGCGCACCGGGTCGTTGCGCGCGAGCGTGCAGAGCTTGTAGTCCTTGACCAGCCGGTGGTAGGGGTTCTGCGGGAACGCGATGGGCGACAGTTCCAGCGTGTCGACCAGCGGCAGCCGGTGCAGCGCCAGCGCCGGATGCAGCACCCGCAGGACGGGCTG
Source organism: Pseudorhodoferax sp. (assembly GCF_047601025.1). NCBI lineage: Bacteria > Pseudomonadati > Pseudomonadota > Betaproteobacteria > Burkholderiales > Comamonadaceae > Pseudorhodoferax > Pseudorhodoferax sp. The sequence goes on along the minus strand of NZ_JASGJZ010000001.1, from coordinate 943,502 downwards.
GTCGAACACCGCGATGTTGTGGCCCAGCAGGTAGGCGGCGCCGGCGGTGAGGGCGTCCAGCCGGGCCGCGAGATCCGGCGCCTGGCCGGACAGGTGCAGCCGGCGCCCCTGGTCGGGGCGGTAGGCGCCGATCTCCTGCAGCGCGGTCCTGTCGTCGCGCCGGGTTTCGATGTCCAGGCACAGGCAGCGGGATTCCAGGCCGCCCCCGGCATCGCCATCGGCCATGGGGCGGCTGGGCCCGGGCCTAGGCCAGTGCCTTCAGCACCGCGTCGCCCATCTCGCGCGTGCCGACCTTGGTCGTGCCCTCGCTCCAGATGTCGGGCGTACGCAGGCCCTGCGCCAGCACCTTCTGCACCGCAGCCTCGATGCGGTCGGCGGCCTCTGCCTGGTTCAGCGAGAAGCGCAGCATCATCGCGGCCGACAGGATGGTGGCCAGCGGGTTGGCCACGCCCTTGCCGGCGATGTCCGGCGCGCTGCCGTGGCTGGGCTCGTACAGGCCCTGGTTCTTCGCGTTCAGGCTGGCCGAGGGCAGCATGCCGATCGAGCCGGTCAGCATCGCGGCGGCGTCGGACAGGATGTCGCCAAACATGTTGCCGGTCACGATCACGTCGAACTTCTTCGGCGCCTTGACCAGCTGCATCGCGGCGTTGTCCACGTACATGTGGTCCAGCGCGACGTCCGGGTAGTCCTTGCCGACCTCGGTGACCACGTCCTTCCAGAGCTGGAAGGTTTCCAGCACGTTGGCCTTGTCCACGCTGGTCACGCGCTTGCCGCGCTTGCGCGCGGCCTCGAAGGCCACGCGCGCGATGCGCTCGATCTCCGGCCGGGTGTAGCGCATGGTGTCGAAGGCTTCCTCGGCGCCGGGGAAGTGGCCGTCCGGCGCCGTGCGGCGGCCGCGCGGCTGGCCGAAGTAGATGTCGCCGGTCAGCTCGCGGATGATCAGGATGTCCAGGCCGGCGACCAGTTCGGGCTTGAGGCTGGAGGCGTCGACCAGTTGCTCGTAGCAGATGGCCGGGCGGAAGTTGGCGAACAGGCCGAGGTTCTTGCGCAGGCCCAGGATGGCCTGCTCCGGCCGCAGCGGGCGGTCCAGCGTGTCGTACTTCCAGTCGCCGACGGCGCCGAACAGCACGGCGTCGGCCTGCTGCGCGAGCTTCAGGGTGGCCTCGGGCAGCGGGTGGCCGTGGGCGTCGTAGGCGGCGCCGCCGACCAGGGCGGTCTCCATCTCGAACGGGAGGGCCAGCGCGTTCAGGACGCGCACGGCCTGCTCGACGATCTCGGTGCCGATGCCGTCGCCCGGCAGAACTGCGATCTTCATGGGTGGTGTGGTGGAGGGTTGGGAAAAGGGGCTCAGGCCGAGGCCATGGTGTTGGCCAGCCAGGGCTTGGCGGCCAGGCGCTCGGCCTCGAAGGCGCGGATCTTGTCGGCGTAGCGCAGCGTCAGGCCGATGTCGTCCAGCCCGTTGAGCAGGCAGTAGCGGCGGAAGGGCTGCACCTCGAACGCGATCTCCTCGCCCTGCGGCCGCACGATGACCTGGCGCTCCAGGTCGATCGTCAGCTGGTAGCCGGGGAACGCGAAGCACTCGTCGAACAGGCTGGCTACCTGCGCCTCGCCCAGCACGATGGGCAGCAGGCCGTTCTTGAAGCTGTTGTTGAAGAAGATGTCGGCGAAGCTGGGCGCGATGATGGCGCGGAAGCCGTACTGGTCCAGCGCCCAGGGGGCGTGCTCGCGCGAGGAGCCGCAGCCGAAGTTCCTGCGCGCCAGCAGGATGGAGGCGCCCTGGTAGCGCGGCTGGTTCAGCACGAAGTCCGGATTGGGCTTGCGCTGGGACTCGGGCACGCCGGGCTCGCCCTTGTCCAGGTAGCGCCACTCGTCGAACAGGTTGGCGCCGAAGCCGGTCTTCTTGATCGACTTCAGGAACTGCTTGGGGATGATGGCGTCGGTGTCGACGTTCTCGCGGTCCATGGGCGCGACGATGCCCTGGTGGATGGTGAATTTCTGCATGGCGGTGTTCTCTGCTGGTGTTACTGGGCGGCGCGTTCGATGGCCTGGCCGGCCTTCTGCACGTCCTTGCCGACGCCCTTGACGGTGTTGCACCCGGCCAGCAGCAGCGCGGCGGCGAGCAGGGCGGTCGTGGTCTTCATCGCAGGGGGCCTTTCAGGCGAACTGGCGCACGTCGACGAAGTGGCCGTGCACCGCGGCCGCGGCGGCCATGGCCGGGCTGACCAGGTGGGTGCGCCCGCCGGCGCCCTGGCGGCCTTCGAAGTTGCGGTTGCTGGTGGAGGCGCAGCGCTCGCCCGGCTCCAGCCGGTCGGCGTTCATGGCCAGGCACATGGAGCAGCCGGGCTCGCGCCACTCGAAGCCGGCGGCCTTGAAGATCTGGTCCAGGCCTTCGCGCTCGGCCTGTTCCTTCACCAGGCCCGAGCCGGGCACCACCATCGCGAGCTTGACGTTCCTGGCGACCTTCTGGCCGAGCTTCTTGACCACCGCGGCGGCCTCGCGCATGTCCTCGATGCGGCTGTTGGTGCAGCTGCCGATGAACACCTTGTCGACGAAGATGTCGTTCAGCGCCTTGTTCGGCTCCAGGCCCATGTAGGTCAGCGCGCGTTCGATGGCGGCGCGCTTGCCGGCGTCCTTCTCCTTGTCGGGGTCCGGCACGCGCGCATCGACCGGCAGCACCATCTCGGGCGAGGTGCCCCAGGTGACCTGCGGCTTGATCTGCGCGGCATCCAGCTCGACCACGACGTCGAACTTGGCGCCGGGGTCGGACTGCAGCGTCTTCCAGTAGGCGACGGCCTGGTCCCAGGCGACGCCGGTCGGCGCCAGCGGGCGGTTCCTGACGTAGTCGATGGTCTTGCCGTCCACGGCCACCAGGCCGGCGCGCGCGCCGGCCTCGATCGCCATGTTGCAGACGGTCATGCGGCCCTCGATGCTGAGATCGCGGATCGCCGAGCCGGCGAACTCGATCGTGTAGCCGGTGCCGCCGGCCGTGCCGATCCGGCCGATGATGGCCAGCACGATGTCCTTGGCGGTGCAGCCCCGCGGCAGCCGGCCCTCGACCTTGACCAGCATGTTCTTGGCCTTCTTGGCCAGCAGCGTCTGCGTGGCCATCACGTGCTCGACCTCGCTGGTGCCGATGCCGTGCGCCAGCGCGCCGAACGCGCCGTGCGTGCTGGTGTGGCTGTCGCCGCAGACGACGGTCATGCCGGGCAGCGTGGCGCCGTTCTCCGGCCCGATCACGTGCACGATGCCCTGGCGCTTGTGCATGAACGGGAAGAACGCCGCTGCACCGAACTCCTGGATGTTCGCGTCCAGCGTGGTGATCTGCTCCTTGCTGATCGGGTCGGCGATGCCGTCGTAGCCGCGCTCCCAGCCGGTGGTCGGCGTGTTGTGGTCGGCCGTGGCCACGATGGAGCTGACGCGCCAGACCTTGCGGCCGGCCTGGCGCAGGCCTTCGAAGGCCTGCGGGCTGGTGACCTCGTGCACCAGGTGGCGGTCGATGTAGAGGATGGCGGTGCCGTCCTCCTCGGTGTGCACGACGTGCTCGTCGAAGATCTTGTCGTAGAGGGTGCGGGCACCCGTCTGGCTGGTCGTGAGGCTCATGGAGTCTTCCTTGTTGTGGCGTGGGGATCAGGCGGCCAGCGCGGCGTCTTCGGACGCCGGCCGGCCGGAGGTTTCGGGGGCGGGCGCCAGGTGCTCGACGAGCAGCCGCGCCGTGACCGGCAGCGCCGCGAAGTCGCGCGCGACCATGCGGATCTGCCGCATCGCCCAGGCATCGCTCAAGGCCACGTGCTCCAGCGCGCCGACGCCGTGCGTCAGCTCGAAGGCGCGCAGCGGCATCACGCCGATGCCCAGGCCGTTGTGGATCATGCGGCACATGGCGTCCAGGCCGGTGACCTGGATGCGCAGCTTGATCGTGCGGCCCAGGCCGGCCGCGGCGCTGCGCGTGGCCAGGTGGATGGAGCTGTCGCTGTGCAGGCCGACGTGGTCGAAGGCCAGCGAGGCCTCGAACGGCAGCGGCCCGCGGCCCGCCAGCGCGTGCCCGCGCGGCACGACCAGCACCAGGCGGTCGCTGCGGTAGGGGCGGGTCTGCAGCGCCTGCCCGCCGGCGAGCTCGGCCACCGCGGCGTTGCAGATGCCCAGGTCGGCCGCGCCCTCCTGCACGGCGCGCACGACCGCACTGGACAGGTGCTCCTCCAGGTCGATCTTGATGCCGCCGTGGCGCCGCGCGAAGGCGCCCAGGTCTTCCGGCAGGAACTGCACGATGGCCGAGATGCTGGCGTGCACGCGCACATGGCCGCGCACGCCGTCGGCGTACTCGCTGAGCTCGCCCTGCATGCGGTCCAGGCTGAACAGCACCGAGCGAGCATGGTGCAGCAGGCTTTCGCCGGCCGGCGTCAGGTCCACGCCGCGCGCGTGGCGGTACAGCAGCGTGGTCTGCAGCGTGGCTTCCAGGTCCGACAGCCGCTTGCTGACGGCCGAGGCCGCGATGAACTCGCGCTCGGCCGCCTTGCCGATGCTGCCGAGTTCGCAGACGGCCACGAACAGCTGCAGCGACGTGAGGTCGATGCGGCGGGCGAAGTTGCGCTCGGACGGTTTCATCATGGCTCGGTCATCGCCAACGGCGACGAGGGCGGCGATTTTCCACCGGAATGCACGCCGCAGGCATCGTGATGCGCGATGCCCCTGCTGCCGGAGCGCGCAAACGAAAGCCCCGCGGCACAGGGCGGCGGGGCTGCTCGGCCGGGACGGCGGGATCAGCGCTGGGCGATCGGCGGAACGTCGCGGCGCGGCGAGCCGGTGAACAGCTGGCGCGGGCGGCCGATCTTGTACTCCGAGTCGCCGATCATCTCGTTCAGCTGGGCGATCCAGCCGACCGTGCGGGCCAGCGCGAAGATGGCGGTGAACAGCGGCACCGGGATGCCGATGGCGCGCTGCACGATGCCGGAGTAGAAGTCCACGTTGGGATACAGCTTGCGCGAGACGAAGTACTCGTCCTCCAGCGCGATCTTCTCGAGCTCCTTGGCCAGCTTGAACAGCGGGTCCTTCTCCAGGCCCAGCTCGGTCAGCACCTCGTTGCAGGTTTCCTGCATCAGCTTGGCGCGCGGGTCGTAGTTCTTGTAGACCCGGTGGCCGAAGCCCATCAGCTTGACGCTGGAGTTCTTGTCCTTGACCTTCTTGATGAACTCGCCGATCTTCTCCACGCCACCTTCCTTCTGGATGTCGTAGAGCATGTTCAGCGCCGCTTCGTTGGCGCCACCGTGGGCCGGGCCCCACAGGCAGGCCACGCCGGCGGCGATGGCGGCGAAGGGGTTGGTGCCCGAGGAGCCGCACAGGCGCACCGTGGAGGTGGAGGCGTTCTGCTCGTGGTCGGCGTGCAGGATGAAGATGCGGTCCAGCGCGCGTTCCAGCACCGGGCTGACCTGGTAGCTCTCGCACGGCGTGGCGAACATCATGTGCAGGAAGTTGCCCGCATACGACAGTTCGTTCTTGGGGTACATGTAGGGCTGGCCCACGGTGTACTTGTAGGCCATGGCCACCAGCGTGGGCATCTTGGCGATCAGCCGGATCGCCGCGATCTCGCGGTGCTGCGGGTTGTTGATGTCCGTGCTGTCGTGGTAGAAGGCCGACAGCGCACCGACCAGGCCGGTCATGATGGCCATCGGGTGCGCGTCGCGGCGGAAGCCGCGCAGGAAGAACTGCATCTGCTCGTTGACCATCGTGTGGTTGGTCACGAGCTTGGTGAAGCGTGCCTTCTCGGTGGCATTGGGCAGCTCGCCGTTCAGCAGCAGGTAGCAGGTTTCCAGGTAGTCGCAATTCGTCGCCAGCTGCTCGATCGGGTAGCCGCGGTACAGCAGCTCGCCCTTGTCGCCGTCGATGTAGGTGATGGCGGACTGGCAGGAGGCCGTGGACAGGAAGCCGGGGTCGTAGGTGAACATCCCGGTCTGGGCGTACAGCTTGCGGATGTCGATCACATCCGGGCCCACGCTGCCGTGGTAGACCGGTAGCTCGACACTGGGGCTGCCATTGCTGAACGACAGCGTGGCTTTGTTTTCGGCAAGTTTCATGTTCACCCTTTCAGCGGTTTTCTCTCAACAGATTCAAAACGTCGCGTGTGTCCGCGGTGTCCAGCGAGGGACCGACCTGGGCTAGCGTCTTTCGTGCCAGTTGCAAGTCCAGCAGATCGTGGTCGCCCAGTTCCATCAGCCGGGACAGCGCCTGCGCCTGGGAGACCGTGAGCCGGGAGCCGTGGCGCTCGAAGAAGCGCTCGAGGAACAGGTCGTTCTCCAGCAGCCCGCGGCGGCACCGCCAGCGCAGCAGCGCCAGGGAGCGTTCGTCGAGGACTTCCTGCACCTGTGCCACGTTATCAGACGGTGCGCAGCACCATCATTTCCTTGATCTTCCCGATGGCTTTGGTCGGGTTCAGGTGCTTGGGGCACACGTCCACGCAATTCATGATCGTGTGGCAGCGGAACAGCCGGTAGGGGTCTTCCAGGTTGTCCAGCCGCGCGCCGGTGGCCTCGTCGCGGCTGTCGGCGATGAAGCGGTAGGCCTGCAGCAGGCCGGCCGGGCCGACGAACTTGTCCGGGTTCCACCAGAAGCTCGGGCAGCTGGTCGAGCAGCTCGCGCACAGGATGCACTCGTACAGGCCGTTCAGCTCCTCGCGCTCCTCGGGCGATTGCAGGCGCTCCTTGTCGGGGGCCTGGCTCTCCGTGATCAGGTAGGGCTTGATCGAGTGGTACTGCTTGAAGAACTGCGTCATGTCGACGATCAGGTCGCGGATCACGGGCAGGCCGGGCAGCGGCTTCAGGACGATCGGGTCCTTCAGCGTGTTCATGTTGGTCAGGCAGGCCAGGCCGTTCTTGCCGTTGATGTTCATCGCGTCCGAACCGCAGACGCCTTCGCGGCAGGAGCGGCGGAAGGCGATGGACGGATCCTGCTTCTTCAGCTTGACCAGCGCGTCGAGCAGCATGCGCTCGTGGCCGTCGAGTTCGATCTCGACGGTCTGCATGTAGGGCTTGGCGTCCTTGTCCGGGTCGTAGCGGTAGATGTGGAATGTGCGCTTCATCGTGATGGGACCTTGTTCAGAACGTGCGGACCTTGGGCGGGATGGACTCGACCGTCAGCGGCTTGAGGTTGACCGGCTTGTAGGTCAGGCTGTTGTCGGCGCTGTGCCACAGCGTGTGCTTCATCCATTCCTTGTCGTTGCGGCCGAGCGGGAAGTCGGGATGGTCGGCCGGGTGCTCGTAGTCGTACACGGTGTGCGCGCCGCGGCACTCGCGGCGCGCGGCGGCCGAGGTCATCGTGGCCTGCGCCACCTCGATCAGGTTGTCGACTTCCAGCGCCTCCATGCGCGCGGTGTTCCAGACCTGGGACTTGTCCTTCAGCGTGACCGTGCCCACGCGCTCGCGGATGGCGTTGACCTTGGCCACGCCCTCGTCCATGCTGGCCTGCGTGCGGAACACGCCGGCGTGCTGCTGCATGGTGCTGCGGATCTCGTTGGCGAGATCCTGGGCGTAGATGCCATCCCTGGACTCCTGCAGCTGGTTCAGGCGCTCGAGCGTGCGGTCGGCGGCATCGGCCGGCATCGGCTTGTGCTCGCCGCTGCCGCGGACGAAGTCCACGATGTGGCGCCCGGCGGACTTGCCGAACACCAGCAGGTCCAGCAGCGAGTTCGTGCCCAGGCGGTTGGCGCCGTGCACCGACACGCAGGAGCACTCGCCCACGGCGTACAGGCCGTTGACGACGTGGTTGTCGATGCCGCCCTGCTGCACCACGACCTGGCCGTTGACGTTGGTCGGGATGCCGCCCATCTGGTAGTGGATGGTGGGCACCACGGGGATCGGCTCCTTGGTGATGTCCACGTTGGCGAAGTTGTGGCCGATCTCCTCCACCGAGGGCAGGCGCTTGCGGATGGTGTCCGCGCCCAGGTGGTCGAGCTTCATCAGGATGTAGTCCTTGTTCGGACCGCAGCCCCGGCCTTCCTTGATCTCCTGGTCCATCGAGCGCGAGACGAAGTCGCGCGGCGCCAGGTCCTTCAGCGTGGGGGCGTAGCGCTCCATGAAGCGCTCGCCGTTGCTGTTCAGCAGGATCGCACCCTCGCCGCGGCAGCCCTCGGTCAGCAGCACGCCGGCACCGGCCACGCCGGTCGGGTGGAACTGCCAGAACTCCATGTCCTGCAGCGGGATGCCGGCGCGCGCGGCCATGCCGAGGCCGTCGCCGGTGTTGATGAAGGCGTTGGTCGAGGCCGCGAAGATGCGGCCGGCGCCGCCGGTGGCCAGCAGCACGGCCTTGGCCTGCAGCAGGTACAGCTCGCCGGTCTCCAGTTCCAGCGCGGTCACGCCGACCACGTCGCCGTCGGCGTCGCGGACCAGGTCCAGCGCCATCCACTCGACGAAGAAGTTGGTCTTGGACTTGACGTTCTGCTGGTACAGCGTGTGCAGCATCGCGTGGCCGGTGCGGTCGGCCGCGGCGCAGGCGCGCTGCACCGGCTTCTCGCCGTAGTTGGCGGTGTGGCCGCCGAACGGGCGCTGGTAGATGGTGCCGTCCGGGTTGCGGTCGAACGGCATGCCGAAGTGCTCCAGCTCGATCACGACCTTGGGCGCCTCGCGGCACATGAACTCGATCGCGTCCTGGTCGCCCAGCCAGTCCGAGCCCTTGATCGTGTCGTAGAAGTGGTAGTGCCAGTTGTCCTCGGACATGTTGCCGAGCGAGGCCGACACGCCGCCCTGCGCCGCCACCGTGTGCGAGCGCGTCGGGAACACCTTGGACAGGGAGGCCACGGACAGGCCGGCGCGGGACAGCTCCAGCGCGGCGCGCATGCCGGAGCCGCCGGCACCGACGATCACGACGTCGAACTTGCGCTTGTTGATGCTTTGCTTGGTGTACGCCATGCTCACAGCCTCCAGAGAACTTGGATGGCCCAGCCGGCGCAGCCGACCAGCCAGATGATGGTGAAAATCTGGAGCACGAGACGGAGCCAGACCGCCGAGGTGACGTAGTCCATCAGCACATCGCGGATGCCCACCCAGACGTGGTAGAGCAGGGCCAGGATGACGGTGAAGGTCAGCACCTTCATCCACTGGGCGGCGAAGATGCCGGCCCACAGGTCGTAGCCGATCGGGCCGCGGCTCAGCAGCAGCTGGGCCAGCACGATCACCGTGAACAGGGCCATGAGCGCGCCGGTGACGCGCTGCGCCAGCCAGTCGCGCGTGCCGTAGTGCGCGCCGACGACGAGGCGCTTGGATCCGTAGTTGACAGCCATGGGGGACTCTTCCTTCTCGTGGGATCAGTACACGCCGAACAGCTTCAGGCCCAGGACCAGCGTCAGGCCCAGGCTCAGCACCAGCACCGTGATGGCCGAGGTCTTGCCGAACTGCTTGCTGACCGCGTCGTGGCTGACGTCCATCCACAGGTGGCGCAGGCCGGCGATGAAGTGGTGCAGGTAGGCCCACATCAGCGCCAGCACGACCAGCTTGAGGAACCAGCCCGGCACCCAGCCCAGCCCGACGTTGAAGGCCGCCTTGAAACGCGCGAAGGACAGCTCGGAGGACACCGAGGTATCGAACATCCAGATGATGAACGGCATCAGCACGAACATCAGCACGCCGCTGACGCGGTGCAGGATCGACACCCAGCCCGCCGGCGGCAGGCGGTAGGTGCGCACATCCGTGAAGATGTTGATGTTGCGGAACTGGGGGCGCTGCGGCCGGGCTGAAGAGGCGGTTTCGGTCATGAATTGGCTTTCGTGGATGTAACTGCCTTGTAATTGTGTCGAGCGGTCAACCCAAAATTCTATTGCAACGCAACAAGCGAACTGCGACCAAGCGTTGCATCGCCGGTCGCGCAGGCGGCTCCAGGGCCGGAGCCGCTTCAGCTCAGGTCGTTGCGGTAGTGGTGGGTGTCCGTCCGGTACAGCCCGCGGCGCAGCTCCATCGGGGCGTCGTTGTAGGTGTAGGCGACGCGTTCCACGCTCAGCAGCGGCGTGCCGGTGGAGACCTGCAGGATCCCGGCCTGCTCCGCGTCCGGCAGCACGGCGCGGATCTTTTCCTCGGCGCGCACCATGCGCACCCCGAACTCGGTCTCGAACAGCGCGTACGTCGGTCCGCGGAACGCGGCCATCAGCTCGGCGGTCAGGCCCTTGAACGGCCCGCCGGGCAGCCACAGGTCTTCCAGGATCGTCGGCACCAGCACGGCGCCCTGGCCCGCGAAGGACAGCACGCGCCGGACCTGCATCACGGCATCCCCGGTGCGCAGGCCCAGTGCCCGTGCGATCTCGGCGCTGGCACGGCTGCGCCGGCATTCGAGGAAGCGGCGCTGCGCTGGACCTTCGCGGTCCAGGTCGCCGTCGTCGGGCACCAGCTTCAGGAAGCGGTAGCGCACGTGCTGCTCGGTGTGCGTCGCCACGAACGTGCCCTTGCCTTGGCGGCGCACCAGCAGGTTGTCGCCGGCCAGTTCGTCCACGGCCTTGCGCACCGTGCCCTGGCTGACGCGGAAGCGGCCGGCCAGCTCGATCTCGCTCGGGATCAGCTCGCCGGGCTTCCATTCCCCGGCTTGCAGGCTCTGCAGGATCAGGCCCTTGATCTGCTGGTACAGCGGACTGAAGGCCGGCGTCGGCGGCGGCGGGCTGCCGCCGACCGGAGCTTCGGCGTCGGGGGGCGGACTGTGCATGGGCATGGCGGGGCAATCTTATCTTATATAAGACATAAGACAAATTGACCCGAACCCTCGAACACGGGTAAACTCCTATGCTGTTCCTCGGCCGGTGCGTTCGCCGTGCGGCGTCCGGGCAGGGGTTCTTCTCATCTTCCATTCCGGAGCCTTTCTCATGAGCAAAAAGCCTGTCCGCGTGGCCGTCACCGGTGCCGCTGGTCAAATCGGTTACGCCCTCCTGTTCCGCATCGCTTCGGGCGAGATGCTGGGCAAGGACCAGCCGGTGATCTTGCAACTGCTGGAGATCCCGGACGAGAAGGCGCAGAAGTCGCTCAAGGGCGTGATGATGGAACTGGAGGACTGCGCGTTCCCGCTGCTGGCCGGCATGGAAGCCCATGGCGACGCCAACACCGCGTTCAAGGACACCGACTACGCGCTGCTGGTCGGCGCCCGTCCGCGCGGCCCCGGCATGGAACGGGCCGACCTGCTGGCCGCCAACGCCCAGATCTTCACCGCCCAGGGCAAGGCGCTGAACGCCGTGGCCAGCCGCAACGTCAAGGTGCTGGTGGTCGGCAACCCGGCCAACACCAACGCCTACATCGCGATGAAGAGCGCGCCGGACCTGCCGCGCAAGAACTTCACCGCCATGCTGCGCCTGGACCACAACCGCGCGCTGAGCCAGGTCGCCGCCAAGACCGGCACCAAGGTCGCCGACATCGAGAAGCTGACGGTCTGGGGCAACCACTCGCCCACCATGTACGCCGACTACCGCTTCGCCACGGTCGGCGGCAAGAGCGTCAAGGACCTGATCAACGACCAGGTCTGGAACGCCGACGTGTTCCTGCCCACCGTGGGCAAGCGCGGCGCCGCCATCATCGACGCGCGCGGCCTGTCGTCCGCCGCCTCGGCCGCCAACGCGGCGATCGACCACATGCGCGACTGGGCGCTGGGTTCCAACGGTAAGTGGGTCACGATGGGCATTCCGTCGGATGGCCAGTACGGTATCCCGAAGGACGTGATGTTCGGCTTCCCGGTCACCACGGCCAACGGCGAATACCATGTCGTCGAAGGCCTGGAGATCGACGCGTTCAGCCAGGAGCGCATCAACAAGACCCTGAAGGAGCTGCAGGACGAGCAGGCCGGCGTCGCCCACCTGCTCTGATCCTGTCCGTCCGGCCATGCGCGACTGGAATCCGGCGCTGTACCGTCGTTTCGAGGACGAGCGCACACGCCCGGCCGCCGAGTTGCTGGCGCGCGTGCCGCTGCAGGCACCGGCCCGGGTCGTCGACCTGGGCTGCGGCCCGGGCAACTCCACCGAACTGCTGGTTCGGCGCTTCGCCGGGGCCGAGGTGACGGGGCTGGACAGTTCGGCCAGCATGCTGGAGAGCGCCCGCGAGCGCCTGCCGGCAGTGCATTTCGTGGAGGCTGACATCGCCGGGTGGGCCGCCGCCGAGGGTGCGGCCCCGGACCTGCTGTACGCCAACGCGGCCTTGCAGTGGGTGCCCGACCATGCGCGGCTGCTGCCCCGGCTGTTCGCGCAGCTGGCGCCCGGCGGCGTGCTGGCCGTGCAGATGCCGGACAACCTGCAGCAGCCCTCGCACCGCCTGATGCGCGAGGTCGCGGCCGAGCCGGCCTGGCGTGTCGCCATCGGCGACGCCTCCCGCGTGCGCACGCCGCTGCTGGGCGTGGCCGACTACTACGACCTGCTGGCGCCGCTGGCGGCCGAGGTCGACATCTGGCATACCGTCTACCAGCACCGCATGAACTCGGCCGAAGCCATCGTCGATTGGCTGCGCGCCACCGGCCTGCGGCCTTTCCTGGACCGGCTGCCGACGGCCGCGCAGCAGGCCGGCTTCGTGGCCGAGTACACACGCCGTATCGACGCGGCCTATCCGCCGCGCAGCGACGGGCGACGGCTGCTGGCGTTCCCGCGCCTGTTCCTCGTGGCGCACAAGCCTCCGCACCCATGAATCCACCTGCCTCCGCCCATCCGCGCGACGTGCTGCTGGGCTCGCACGCCGGTCTGGTCGTGCTGCCCGTCTGCGACCACTACAGTGGCGTCGAGCAACGCATGCGCAAGAGCCTGCAGCTGCAGGCCGAAATGATCGAGGAGTTCGGCGCCTGCGTGTTCGACGTGACGCTGGACTGCGAGGACGGTGCGCCGGTCGGCGGCGAGGCGGACCACGCGGCGCTGGTCGTGGCGCTGGCGCAGGCGGCCGATCCGCGGGCCCGCGTGGCGGCACGCGTGCACCCGGTGGACCATCCGGCCTTCGCGGCGGACATGGCCACGATCGCCGGCCAGGCCGGCAGCCGCTTGGCGCACATCATGGTGCCCAAGGTCGAGTCCGTGCAGGATGTGCAGCAGGCCGAGCAGGCCCTGCTGGCGGCCGGGGCGGTCGATCTGCCGCTGCAGGTGCTGATCGAGTCGCCGGCTGCCGTGCACCGCGCCTTCGAGATCGCCGCGCATCCGCGCGTGCAGTCCATCAGCTTCGGCCTGATGGACTTCGTGTCCGCGCACGGCGGTGCGATCCCGGCCGAAGCCATGGGCGCGCAGGGCCAGTTCACGCATCCGCTGGTCGTGCGCGCCAAGCTGGAGATCGCCTCGGCCTGCCACGCGTATGGCAAGGTCCCGTCGCACTGCGTGGTCACCGAATTTTCCGATCCGCAGGCCATGCAGGCTGCGGCCCGGCGTGCTTCCCGCGAGTTCGGCTACACCCGCATGTGGAGCATCCATCCGGCACAGATTCGGCCCATCATCGAGGCCATGGCGCCTGGCGCCGAAGAGATCGAACGGGCCGCCCGCCTGATCCAGGCCGCCGTGGCGGCGGATTGGGCGCCGGTGGCGTTCGAAAAACAATTGCACGACCGCGCCAGCTACCGCTACTTCTGGCAGGTGCTCGAGCGTGCACACCAGACCGGACGGCCGCTGCCGCCCGACATGCAACCCTACTTTGACGAGCGCCGGGACGCGCACCGCCCGGCAACGGAGGCGCAACGATGAAAACCGCGATCCTGAGCATGGCATTGGCCCTGGCGGCCGGCACGGCGGCGGCGCAGACCGCCACCCCCAAGCATGGCGCGGCGCCGGCCAAGGCGCCCGCCAAGGCCGCCCCTGCCAAGAAAGTGTCCAAAGCCAAGCCGGCGGCCAAGCCGCTGGACGTCGGCGCCCTGGCGGCCCATTCGCCGTCCGCCGAGGCAGTGCTGGGCGCGGCCGAACTGGCCATTGCCGAGCGCGTGCACGTCGGCGACCTGCCGTGCGAAATGGGTGCTTCGGTCAAGCTGGTGGCCGACACCGCCAAGCCGGGCTACTTCGATCTGCAGATGGCCAAGACCCACTACCGGCTGGTGCCGGTGCCGACCTCCACGGGGGCGATCCGGCTGGAGGACGCCAAGGCCGGGGCCGTCTGGCTGCAACTGGCCAACAAGTCCATGCTGATGAACCACAAGCTCGGCCAGCGCCTGGCGGACGAATGCAAGAGTCCGCAGCAGGTTGCCGTGGCCGAGGAATTCAAGCTCCGGCCCCCGCCCAGCGTGCTCGACGGCACGCCCGCCGGTGCCCGCGAGGTCCAGGTCGGCACGACGATTGCATCGCCGTCCGCCAAGGCGCGCTGACGCCCCGGGCGCGTGCGGACTCCCCTTTCCCCACATCCCAGAACCGGAGAAGAAAACCATGTTGCAAGCCTACCGTGACCACGCCGCCGAACGCGCTGCGCTCGGCATTCCGCCGCTGCCCTTGTCGGCGACGCAGACGGCAGCGCTGGTCGAGCTGCTGAAGGCGCCACCCGCTGGCGAGGAAGAGTTCCTGCTGAACCTGATCACGCACCGCGTGCCGGCCGGCGTGGACGACGCGGCCAAGGTCAAGGCCAGCTACCTGGCCGCGGTCGCGCACGGCACCGAGAAGAGCCCGCTGATCAGCCGCGCCAAGGCCACCGAACTGCTGGGCACCATGCTGGGCGGCTACAACATCGGTCCGCTGATCGACCTGCTGAAGGATGCCGAGGTCGGCACCGTGGCCGCCGAGGGCCTGAAGAAGACGCTGCTGATGTTCGACCAGTTCCACGACGTCAAGGAACTGGCCGACGCCGGCAACGCCAACGCCAAGTCCGTGCTGCAGAGCTGGGCCGATGCCGAATGGTTCACCAGCCGTCCCGAAGTGCCGCAGAGCATCACCTTCACCGTGTTCAAGGTGCCCGGCGAGACCAACACCGACGACCTGTCGCCCGCGCCCGACGCGACCACGCGCCCGGACATCCCGATGCACGCGCTGGCCATGCTGAAGAACAAGCGCGAAGGCGCATCCTTCGTGCCGGAAGAGGACGGCAAGCGCGGCCCGGTCAAGTTCATCCAGGACCTGGTGGCGCGCGGCCTGCCGGTGGCCTACGTCGGCGACGTGGTCGGCACCGGTTCCTCGCGCAAGTCCGCCACCAACTCGGTGCTGTGGTTCACCGGCGAGGACATCCCGTTCATCCCGAACAAGCGGTTCGGCGGCATCTGCCTGGGCGGCAAGATCGCACCGATCTTCTACAACACCATGGAAGACGCCGGCTCGCTGCCGATCGAGCTGGACGTGAGCCAGATGAACATGGGCGACACCATCGAGCTGCGTCCCTACGAGGGCAAGGCGCTGAAGGACGGCAAGGTCATCGCCGAGTTCAAGGTCAAGAGCGACGTGCTGTTCGACGAGGTGCGCGCCGGCGGCCGCATCCCGCTGATCATCGGCCGCGGGCTGACCTCCAAGGCGCGCGAGGCGCTGGGCCTGCCGCCCTCCACGCTGTTCCGCCTGCCGCAGGCGCCCGTGGATTCCGGCAAGGGCTTCTCGCTGGCGCAGAAGATGGTCGGCCGCGCCTGCGGCCTGCCCGAGGGCCAGGGCATCCGCCCGGGCACCTACTGCGAGCCCAGGATGACCTCCGTCGGCAGCCAGGACACCACTGGCCCGATGACGCGCGACGAGCTCAAGGACCTGGCCTGCCTGGGCTTCTCGGCCGACCTCGTGATGCAGAGCTTCTGCCACACGGCGGCCTACCCGAAGAAGGTGGACGTGAAGATGCACCATGAGCTGCCCGACTTCATGAGCACGCGCGGCGGCATCGCGCTGCGCCCGGGCGATGGCGTGATCCACAGCTGGCTGAACCGCTTCCTGCTGCCCGACACCGTGGGGACCGGCGGCGATTCGCACACCCGCTTCCCGATCGGCATCAGCTTCCCCGCCGGTTCCGGCCTGGTCGCGTTCGCGGCCGCCACCGGCGTGATGCCGCTGGACATGCCCGAGTCGGTGCTGGTGCGCTTCAAGGGCACGATGCAGCCCGGCGTGACGCTGCGCGACCTGGTCAACGCGATCCCGCTGTACGCGATCAAGCAGGGCCTGCTGACGGTCGAGAAGAAGGGCAAGAAGAACATCTTCTCCGGCCGCATCCTGGAGATCGAGGGTCTGCCGGACCTGAAGGTCGAGCAGGCGTTCGAGCTGTCCGACGCCAGCGCCGAGCGCTCGGCCGCCGGCTGCACGGTGCACCTGAACAAAGAGCCGATCATCGAGTACATCAACAGCAACATCACGCTGATGAAGTGGATGATCGCCGAGGGCTACCAGGACGCGCGCACGCTGCAGCGCCGCATCGCCGCGCAGGAAGCTTGGCTGAAGAACCCGCAACTGCTCAAGGGCGACGACGACGCCGAGTACGCGGCGGTCATCGAGATCGACCTGGCCGACATCCACGAGCCCATCGTGGCCTGCCCGAACGACCCGGACGACGTGAAGACGCTGTCCGACGTCGCCGGCGCGAAGATCGACGAAGTCTTCATCGGCTCGTGCATGACCAACATCGGCCACTTCCGCGCGGCGTCCAAGCTGCTGGAAGGCAAGCGCGACATCCCGGTCAAGCTGTGGATCGCGCCGCCGACCAAGATGGATGCGCAGCAGCTGACCGAGGAAGGTCACTACGGCGTGTTCGGCAACGCCGGCGCGCGCACCGAGATGCCCGGCTGCTCGCTGTGCATGGGCAACCAGGCCCAGGTGCGCGAGGGCGCGACGGTCATGTCCACCAGCACGCGCAACTTCCCCAACCGGCTGGGCAAGAACACCAACGTGTACCTCGGCTCGGCGGAGCTGGCCTCCATCTGCTCCAAGCTCGGCCGCATCCCGACCAAGGAAGAGTACATGGCGGACATCGGCGTCATCAACAGCAATGGCGACAAGATCTACCAATACCTCAACTTCGACAAGATCGAGGACTACACCGAGGTGGCGGAGAAGGTCGCGGCCTGATCCCGGGCCACACGGCGGGCACGGCCCGCCGGCATCAGGAAAGCCCGCGGACGCGGGCTTTCTTCTTGGTACTCACTGGATGCCTTCACCCGTACGGGCTGCGGTGCGGGCTTCTTCTGGCGGCCGGGCGAGGCTCTATTCCTTGGGACGGAAGCTGATGGTCATCAGCGAGGGCACGCGTCCGTCGATGTCGCGTGGCAGCGTCTCGGTCTTGTCGATCGCGCGCAGTACGGCGTCGTCCCAGGCCTTGTAGCCGCTGGACTTGACGAGGCGGCGGCCGACGATGGTGCCGTCCGGTGCGGTGCGCACCTCGACCTCGGCGCTGGGGTTGCCCGGCACGTTGTCGGGGAACACGATGTTGGGCCGCACGCGCGCCGCGACGCGGGCGCCGTAGCCGGCGGACGGGCCGGCCGACTGCAATGCGCTGCCGGTGGCCGTGCTGCTGCCCGAAGCGCCGGCCATGCCGAGCGAGCGCCGGATGTTCTCCTGGCGGCGGGCTTCGGCGGCCTTTTCCTCGGCGGCCTTGGCGGCGGCTGCCTGCTGCTTGCGCTTGGCTTCGGCGGCTTCCGCGGCCTTGCGTTCCTCGGCTTCCTTCTTCTGCGCTTCGGCCTTCTTCTGGGCCTCGGCTTTCTGCTGGGCTTCCGCTTTCTGCTGGGCTTCCGCCCTTTGCCGGGCTTCGGCCTTCTGCTGCGCTTCGACCTTTTGCTGGGCTTCGCGCCTGGCCTCGGCCAGTTCCTCCTGGCGGCGCCTCTCGGCTTCGGCCTTGCGCTGCTGCTCGGCCAGTTCGCGCTCGCGTTCCTTGCGTTCGCGCTCCTTCTTCTCGCGTTCGAGCGCGATCTGGGCATCGCGCACGCGCGTGTCCGGCGGCGGCTCGGCCTTGGGAGGCGCGGCCTTGGCCGGCGCGGGTGGCGCCGGCGGCGGTGGTGGCGGTTCGACCCGGGGCTGCGGCCGCGGCGGTTCCGGCTCGGGGCGGGCGGGCGGCGGGGCCACGGCGCGGGGCGCGGCCTGCTGGCGCACGCTGGACCACAGCTCGGCCTCGACCGCCGGGCTTTCCTGCGACTTCCAGTGCACGCCCCAGGTCAGCGCCGCGATCAGCAGCGCATGTACCACCAGCGCCAGGCCGATCGAGCGGCCCAGCCCTTCCGGCTGCGGCGGCGCGAGGCTGGACGGCTCCGGCACGGCGTGCGACAGGGTGGCCATCGCGCGGGCCGCTCCCTTACTGCCCGCCCAATTGGACCGACAGGCCTACGCGCGCGATGCCCGCGCGCTGCAGCGCATCCATGGCCTTGACCACGGTCTCGTACTTGACGTTGCGGTCGGCGCTGATGACGACCGGGGCATCCTTGTCCTCGCCCTGGGCGCGCTTGACGGCGCCGGCCAGCTCGCGCTGCGAGACCGACTGGCTGTCGTCGCCGCCCTTGACCTGCAGTCGCTCGTCCTTGCCGATCACGACCTGGATCACCTTGTCCGGCTGGCGGCCGGCCTTGCCCACGCTGGGCAGGTCGATCAGGCTGGGCGTGACCATCGGCGCCGTGACCATGAAGATGATCAGCAGCACCAGCATCACGTCGATGAAGGGCACCATGTTGATCTCGTTCATGGTGCGGCGGCCGCGGCCGCGCGAGACGGTGGCGGGCATGGCGTTTCCTCAGTGTCCGGAGGCCGATTGGGAGGCCACGTTGCGCTGCAGGATGTTGCAGAACTCCTCGATGAAGGTCTCGAGGCGGATGGCGGTGCGGTCGATCTCGCGTGCGAAGCGGTTGTAGGCCACGACCGCCGGGATCGCCGCGAACAGGCCGATGGCCGTGGCCACCAGCGCCTCGGCGATGCCGGGCGCCACCGTGGCCAGCGTGACCTGCTGCAGGCTCGCCAGGCCGGTGAACGCATGCATGATCCCCCACACCGTGCCGAACAGGCCCACGTAGGGCGAGACCGAGCCGACCGAGGCCAGGAACGACAGGCTGGACTCCACCACGTCCATCTCGCGCTGGAAGCTGGCGCGCATCGCGCGGCGCGCACCGTCCATCAGCGTGCCGGGGTCGACGATGCGGCGCTCGCGCAGCTTCTGGTACTCGCGCATGCCGCTGGCGAAGATGCGCTCCATGGGGCCGGCGCTCTTGGCATTCTGCGTGGCGGCGGCGTACAGCTCGTTCAGGTTGCTGCCC
Organism: Pseudorhodoferax sp.; assembly: GCF_047601025.1. Taxonomy (NCBI): domain Bacteria; kingdom Pseudomonadati; phylum Pseudomonadota; class Betaproteobacteria; order Burkholderiales; family Comamonadaceae; genus Pseudorhodoferax; species Pseudorhodoferax sp. The sequence continues at coordinate 924,425 of NZ_JASGJZ010000001.1, read as the reverse complement.
GACCAGAAGTCGCGCTCGAACTCCTCGTTCAGCGCATGCACCTTCTTCAGCGCGAACAGCTTGCGGAAGATGGCGGCCCAACTGGCGACGGACACGCAGATCAGCAGGGCCATCACGAACTGGACGACGAAGCTGGCGTTGAGCACCAGCTGCAGGATGGACATGTCCTGGGTCATCGGGGACTCCGGACGGGTGGGCGCGCGATGTGCGTCATGGATGCTCTAGGACGTTCAGGACGAAAGGCGGAATTCTCGCAGGGCGCAGGCTGTCGGCCTGCACCCAGCCGATGCGGATGCGGCCCTCGCACAGCAGCGGGTCGGCCGCACCGGGGCCGGCCAGCACCTGCTGCGCCAATAGGAGCGAGGCCGAGCCGATTCGTTCCATCGCCACCGTCACGACGAGCGCGTCGTCCAGCCGGGCCGGACGCAGGTAGCGCACCTGCGTGTCGCTGACGACGAACATGCCGCCGGTCTGCTCGCGCAGCTGCTGCTGGCCGATGCCCTTGGCGCGCAGCCACTCGGTGCGCGCGCGCTCGAAGAACTTCAGGTAGTTCACGTAGAACACGATGCCGCCGGCATCGGTGTCCTCCCAGTACACGCGCACCGGGAAGCGGAAGGTCTCCTGCGTCATGCGAGCAGCGGCCGCAGCCGGGCCACGGCTTCCTGCAGGTGCGCCATCGAGCTGGCCGTGGAGAAGCGGACGAAGTGGCCGGCGTCGGCCTGGCCGAAGTCGCGGCCCGGCGTGACCGCCAGGTGCGCCTGGCGCATCAGCGCGAACGATAGCTCCCAGCTGTCCGGCACGCCCAGCCGCGCGCAGGCCGCCGAGCAGTCGGCCCAGGCGTAGAAGGCGCCGTCGGGCATGACCGGCACCGCCAGGCCCAACGCGTCGAGCGCCGGCACGAAGAAGTCGCGCCGTGCGCGGAACTCGGCCCGGCGCTGCTCGTACAGCGCCAGGCTCTCGGGCTCGAAGCAGGCCAGCGCGGCATGCTGGGCCACCGTGCTGGCGCAGATGAACAGGTTCTGCGCCATGCGCTCGACCACCGGCACCAGCGCGTCGGGCACGACCAGCCAGCCCAGGCGCCAGCCGGTCATGTTGAAGTACTTGGAGAAGCTGTTGATGCTGACGAGGTCCTCGCCCAGCGCCAGGGCGCTGCGGCCGAAGGCCGGGTCGTAGGACAGGCCCAGGTAGATCTCGTCGATCAGCGTGATGCCGCCGCGGCGCCGGACCTCGGCGTGGATGCGCGCCAGCTCGTCCGGGGCGATCGAGGTGCCGGTCGGGTTCGACGGCGAGGCCAGCAGCACGCCGCGCGTGTCCGGCCCCCAGGCCGCGGCGACCTTGGCGGCGCTGAGCTGGAAGCGTTCCGCCGCCGTGGTGGGCAGCAGCCGGGAGCGGCCTTCCGCGGCGCTGACGAAGTGCCGGTTGCAGGGGTAGCTCGGGTCCGGCATCAGCATCTCGTCGCCGGCCTCGACCAGCGCCAGGCAGGCCAGCTGCAGCGCGGCCGAGGCGCCGGCCGTGACGACGATGCGCCGCGCCGGCACCTGCACGCCGAACCGGTCGGCGTACCAGGCGCTGATGCGTTCGCGCAGCGCGGGCAGGCCGGTGGCGGGCGTGTATTGCGTGCGGCCCTCGCGCACGGCGCGCGCGGCGGCCTCCTGCACCAGCGGCGGGGCGGTGAAGTCGGGCTCGCCGATGTTCAGGAAGATCATCGGCCGGTCGCCGCCGGCCGCTGCGTGCGCCAGGTCGGAGGCCGCCTTGGCCACTTCCATCACATAGAAGGGCTCGATCGCCTGCGCGCGGCGCGAGACCCTCATGCGCCGGCTTTCTTGGCGCGGTCAGCCTGCACTTCGGTGGCGCGCAGCTGCGGCGCCAGCCCGTTCAGCACGCCGTTTACGTACTTGTGGCCGTCGGTGCCGCCGAACTCCTTGGCCAGTTCGATGGCCTCGTTCAGCACCACGCGCCAGGGGACGTCCAGGCAGTGCCGCATCTCGTAGATCGCGATCCACAGGATGCAGTGCTCGATCGGCGAGATCTCGGCCATCGGCCGGTCCAGCTGGGGCTGCATCAGCGCGTCCAGTTCGGCTTCCTCGCGGATGCAGCCGTGCAGCAGCGCGTCGTAGTGCACGGCGTCGGCCTTGTGGAAGCCCGACAGGTCGCGCGTGAACACGTCGATGGCGGTGGCCTCGTTGCGGCCCACCAGGTGCTGGTACAGGCCCTGCAGCGCGAATTCGCGGGCGCGGCTGCGGGGGTTCTTGGCCGCGGCCTTGCGTGCGCCGGTGGCGGTGCGGCCGGTGCGGGTCTGGTGGCCCTGGGGCAGGCCGTTCTCGTCGATCTCGTTCATGTTCGCAGCCGTTCGAGCAGGCGGGCCATCTCGACGGCGACGCGCGCCGCGTCGCGGCCCTTGTCGCTCTGGCGGGCCACGGCCTGCTGCATGTTCTCGGTGGTCAGGATGGCGTTGGCGATCGGGATGCGATGGTCCAGCGCGACGCGGCTGACGCTGGCGCCCGATTCGTTGGCCACCAGCTCGAAGTGGTAGGTCTCGCCGCGCACGATGCAGCCCAGCGCGATCAGCGCGTCGTAGCGGCGCGCGGCGGCCATGGCCTGCAGTGCGAGCGGCACTTCCAGCGCGCCGGGCACCGTCTCGTGCGCGATCTGGTCCTCGCGCACGCCGAGGGCGGCCAGCTCGCGCTTGCAGGCATCGGCCAGCGCGTCGGTGATCTCGGCGTTGAAGCGGGCCTGCACGATGCCGATCGCCAGGCCCTGGCCGTTCAGACGGGCGTCGCCGGCGGCGGGTTCACCCTGGTTGGCGCCTTGCATGTCAATCCTTCCTGCAGTTGGGGGGCGTCAGGTATCCGGTGTTCTCCAGCCCATAGCCGGCCATGCTGGGCATGCGGCGCGGGTGGCTCATGAGCTGCATGCGCTGCACGCCGCAGTCGCGCAGGATCTGCGCGCCGATGCCGTAGGTGCGCAGGTCCATGCGGCCGCGCTCCGGTGCCTGGGCGGCGCGGGCCGTGCCGTCGAACTGGGCCAGCAGCTCGGCGGCGCTCTCGCCGCAGTTCAGTAGCACGGCGACGCCGCGGCCGGCGCCTTCGATGTGGGCCAGGCTGGCCGGCAGGCTCCAGGAATGCATGGCGCGGTCCACCTCCAGCAGATCCAGCACCGACAGTGGCTCGTGCACGCGCACGGCGACCGCCTCGTCGGCCGGCCAGCTGCCCTTGACCAGCGCCAGATGCACGCTGGTGCTGGGCTTGTCGCGGTAGGCGTGCAGCTGGAACGGACCGAATGCGGTCTGGATCTCGCGGCTGCCGATGCGTTCGACCAGCGATTCGGTACGGCTGCGGTACTCGATCAGGTCGGCGATGGTGCCGATCTTCAGGCCGTGCTGCGCGGCGAACAGCTGCAGGTCCGGCAACCGGGCCATGGTGCCGTCGTCGTTCATGACCTCGCAGATCACCGAGGCCGGGCTGCAGCCGGCCATCACGGCCAGGTCGCAGCCGGCCTCGGTATGGCCGGCGCGCAGCAGCACGCCGCCGTCCACGGCCTGCAACGGGAAGATGTGGCCAGGCTGCACCAGGTCCTCGGCCCGGGCGCCGGGCGCCACGGCGGCCTGCACGGTGCGCGCGCGGTCGGCGGCGGAGATGCCGGTGGTCACGCCCTCGGCGGCCTCGATCGAGACGGTGAACGCGGTGGCGTGCTTGGCGCCGTTGCGCGCGACCATGGGCGGCAGGCGCAGGCGCTCGCATATCGCGCGCGAGAGCGTCAGGCAGATCAGGCCGCGCGCGTGGCGCGCCATGAAGTTGATGGCCTCGGGCGTCACGTGGTCGGCCGCGAGCACCAGGTCGCCTTCGTTCTCGCGGTCTTCCTCGTCGACCAGGATGACCATGCGGCCGGCCCGCATCTCGGCGACGATGTCCTCGACCGGCGAGATCGGGGCGGGGGAGGGGGGGGTCATGCGGATTCCTTGTGGCGCAGCATGCGTTCGACGTAGCGTGCGATGGTGTCGATTTCCAGGTTCACGGGAGAACCGGCGCACAGGTCACCCAGCGTGGTGTGCTCGACCGTGTGGGGGATCAGGTTGATGCCGACGAGGCAGCCCTGCGGCCCGTCCTGCACGGCGTTGACGGTCAGGCTCACGCCCTGGACCGTGATCGAGCCCTTGTACGCCAGGTAGTGCGCCAGCTGCGGCGGCACCAGGATGTCCAGCGCCCAGCTTTCGCCGACCTGCTCGAAACGCTGCACGCGGCCCAGGCCGTCGACGTGGCCCGAGACGATGTGGCCGCCCAGGCGGTCGTGGGCGCGCAGGGCCTTCTCGAGGTTGACGCGGCCGGTACGGTCCAGCCCCGCCGTGCGGGCCAGCGACTCGGCCGAGACGTCGATCGTGAACCGGCGCGCCGGCAGGTCCAGCGAGGTCACGGTCATGCAGGCGCCGTTCAGCGCGATGCTGTCGCCCAGGCCCACGTCGTCGAGGTAGTCGGCCGGCGCCTCGATCTCCAGGCGCTTGCCGAAGCTCGAAGAACTGCCGAGGTCGTGGACGGCGGCGATGCGCCCCACGCCGGTGATGATTCCCGTGAACATAGCCGCTCATTTTCGCAGGCTTTGCGCCCGCGGCCGGCGCGCGGTCAGAAGTCGCGGCCGGGGATGCGGGCCAGGATGCGCAGGTCGGGGCCGATGCGGTCGATCGCGCCCCATTGCAGAACCTGGGCGTCGGACAGCGCGGCCAGCGGGCCGAGCCGGGCCATGCCCAGGCCTTCGCCGATCAGCCGGGGGGCGAGGTAGACCAGCAGTTCGTCCACCAGGCCTTCGCGCAGCAGCGAACCGTTGAGCTGGGTGCCGGCCTCCACGTGCACCTCGTTGACCTCGCGTGCGGCCAGGTCGCGCAGCGCAGCGGCCAGGTCGACTTTCGCCGCGGTGGGCGGCGTGCCACCGGGCAGGCGCACCACGGTGGCGCCGCGCGCGCGCAGGGCGTCGGCCTTGGCCTCGTCGCCGACGGCGTGGTAGACCAGCAGCCGGCGCGCGGGGCCGAACAGCCGCGCCGTCGGCGGCAGCTGTAGCCGGCTGTCGATCAGCGCCAGGTGCGGCTGGCGGCTGGTGGGGACCAGGCGCACGTCCAGCAGCGGGTCGTCCTGCAGCACGGTGCCGATGCCGGTCAGCACCGCACAGGCGCGGGCGCGCCAGGCGTGGCCGTCGGCACGGGCCGGCGCATCGGTGATCCATTGGCTGCGGCCGTCGGGCAGCGCGGTGCGGCCGTCCAGCGACGCCGCGACCTTCATGCGCACCCAGGGCGTGCCGCGCTGCATGCGGCTGAAGAAGCCGATGTTCAGCGCCCGGGCTTCGTCCGCGCAGGAGCCCATTTCGACGGCGACGCCGGCTGCTGCCAGCCGGGCCAGGCCCTGGCCGACGACCCGGGGATTCGGGTCCACGCAGGCCGCGACGACGCGGGCGACGCCGGCGGCGATCAGAGCGTCGCAGCACGGGCCGGTGCGGCCATGGTGCGAACATGGCTCCAGCGTGACCCAGGCCGTGGCGCCGGCGACCGCATGGCCCTGCGCCTGCGCGTCGCGCAGCGCCATGATCTCGGCGTGCGGCCCGCCGGCCTGCTGGGTGAAGCCGCGCCCCAGTACGCGGCCGGCAGCGTCGGCCAGCACGCAGCCGACGCGCGGGTTGGGGTTGGACAGGGTCAGCGCGCGTTCGGCCAGGGCCAGCGCTTCGGGCATGTGGTCGATGGTCACGCCGGAATTCTCGGCGATGACGCCGTCAGCGCCGTTCGTGCCAGCCGGCCCGTGCGCCGGTGGTGCGCGCGGTGCGCAGCACCACCGGCGCGGCGCCGGGGTACTGCACCAGCACCTGGCCCTGGCCCGGCAGCCGCTGCAGCACGGCTTGCCCCGGCGGCACGCGGGCCATGCCCGGCGACAGCGGTGCCAAGGCCCCGTCCGCGATGCCGAACGCCGGTTGCGCTGGCGCATCGCCGGTCAGCAGGTTCAGCACCGACAGATAGGTCTGTCCATCGGTCCAGGGCCGGCCTGCTGCGCCGTGGGGCACCACACTGTGGACCAGGACCTTGTAGCCCTCGAAGCCCTGCGGGTTGAGCAAGACCCGCTGGCCGGGCCGCGGCAGGTCGATCCACCAGCCGCGCTGCGCGGTGTCGCCGGCCGGTGCGCCGGCGACACCGTAGTAGTCCGTGCCGTGCAGCGTGACCGGGGCGGCATAGGTCCGTGCGGCCATGATGGCGGGCCGGGCGCAGTCGGCCGTGCCGGACTGCAGCGGCCCGCTGCCGTCGTCGCGCACGCCGTAGATCGATTGGGGGCGGGTGTCGCCGCGGTCGCCGGGCCGCAGGTGGCGGCCGGTGCCGAACACCAGCATGATGCCGCCGCGCGGATGGGGCGTCGCATGAGGCGCGGTCGTGATCGGCTGCGGCCGGCCTTGCGCGTCGCAGGCCGTGAACAGGGGGCGGCCTTCGTGCGCGACTCGCCACTGGTGTTCGCCGCCAGCCAGGTCGAACCGCCACAGCCGGCCCTGCAGGTCGCCGGCGTAGGCGCGGTCGATGCGGCCGTCGCCGTCGACGTCCAGGAGCCGCGGCATCGACAGTCCGTTGCTGCCGGCGTACGTGCAGGGGCCGAAGGACGGGCAGGGCGTGAGGCGGGCCAGTTCGCGCGCCTGGTCGAGGTACTGGAACAGCAGCACCGGCCGGTCGGCGCGGCTGAAGTAGCCATTGCCCACGACCAGCGCCCAGCGGCCGTTGCCGAGCTGCACGACGTGGCGGGCGCGGTTGGCGGCGTCGTCCGCGAGCACGGGCGGGCTGAACAGCTGGCCGATGTCGGCATCGGTGCTGTCGCTGAGGTCCGCCAGCACCCGGTCCGGGGCGAAGGCCTGTGGTGCGTTCACGTCCAGCACGAAGAAGCCGCGCCCACCGCTGCCGAGCCCGGCGACGAGCAGCGGGTGCAGGGCACCCTCCGGCCCGATCGGCGCCTCGCCGCCGAAGACCGGACCGTCGACCGCGGCATCCCGGGCGCCGGCCGACAGGCGCGGCAGCAGTCCACGCGGCGCGTAGGCGAAGCGCTCCTGGCCGTCGTCGGCGTCGAAGCCGTGCAGCATGCCGTCGTGCGCGCCGACGTAGACCATCGCAGGTCGGTCTGGCGAACCGGCGCGCACCGGCCATGGCAGGGCGTTCAGCACGGCGCCGAGGGGCGCAGCATGCAGCCGCGCAGCGAGCGCATCGGACGGGCCGCGGCGGTCGGCATCGGCGACGGCGCCGAGCACGATGTGCCGCGGTTCGCGGCTGTCCGCGGATCGGCGCGGCTGCAGCAACTGCGCTGCCTGCCAGAGCGGCTGCGCGGTGTCGACGGCCGAACGGACGACCAGCAGGTCGCCAGCGCCGGTGGCCGGATCGTACTGCGCGACAAAAAGGCGCGGGCTGCGCTGCGGCAGCGCCGGCTCGGCGGCCATGCCGCTTGGCTGCCATTGCGCATGCGCGAGCGCCGCCTGCCATGCCAGCAGGCCCAGGATGGGGACGCGCCAGAGGGGCTTCATTGGAGTTGCGTGCTCGGATAGGGAACGAACAGGCTCTTCACGACGGCACGCGTGCCGGGGTGCAGGCCCTGCGCCAGCACGGTGATGCGGTAGACGAAGGGCCGGTTCGGATCGGGCGCGGCGTGGTGCGGGGCGGCAGTCGCGTCGTTCTGGTAGCGGAAGATCTCGACCCAATACCAGGCGCGGGGCCGCGTCGCCTCCGGCGCTGCGGCGTCCGCATCGGCCTGTGTGTATTGGCCGAAACGGGCCGCGTGTGCCAGGGCGTCCGGCGCGTCTTCGAGCGCGGCCAGTGCCGCGAGGCTGGCCGGCGCGCAGATGCCGTCGCGGCACGGAAAGCGCGCGCCGACCTGCAGCAGCGCCCGCACCTCATCGAATTCGGCCAGGCTTTGCGGGAAATAGGGTGCGGCCGGCAGCATGCCCGTGCCGCGGGTCCGGCAGCCGACGAAGCCTGCAGCGGGCTGCGCCGGATGCACCCGATCGGGGCGGCATGGGCTGCCGTCGGCGCGGGCGCCGAGGATGTCCGCCTCGGCGTCCAGCAGCACGGCTTGCGCATCGGCCTGCGCGCGCAACTGGTCGGCCTGCCGGCCCGTCTGCATCTCGTGCAGCAGGCCCATGCGGCCTGCTGCCAGCACGGCCATGCTGGCCAGCATCAGCGCCACCAGTACGCTGATCAGGGCGATGCCGCGGGTCCGCATCGTCGGCTTTCACAGCGCGGCGTTGCGCAGGGCGAAGGTCGCGTGCGCGACCTGCCGCAAGCGGCCGTCGGCTGGCGTTTCCAGGCCCCGGCAGTTGCGCACGGTGGCGGCTTGCGGATGGCGGCCGTCGCCGCGGACCTGCAGGCACACCTGGATCGCCCCGACGTCCTGCCAGCGGCCCGCGACAGCGTCCGCGGCGACGAAGTGGAACGGCGCTGCCGGGTCGGACGGGGTGCGCAAGCCGTAGTGCACCTGGAAGTCCTCCACGCCGTCGGCGACGACCTGGCTTCCCGTGGCGGCATGGGCGCCCAGGCAGCGCAGCGTGTCTCCGGACAGCGTGAAGCGGCTGTCGATGCGGACGCCGGTGCGCGATGCGTCGGGCCGGTTGCCCAGGCAGTCACGGGCCTCGCCATCGTCTTCGCGGCTGACGGCGAGCACGTCGGGCCGTCCGCCGGCCCCTTCCTCGCCCTGTACCGAGTGGCCACTGCCGGCATAGCCGTCGAACGCGGTGCTGAAGCGCACCGTGCCCTGCGGGGTCTCGACCAGTTCGATGGCGCCGGCCGGCTGCAACTGCTCGCCGATCGTCAGCAATGCCACCTCGACGCGCTGCTGCAACCGGAAGGCGTCGCCCTGCAGTCCGGCCGAGGCTTGCATGAAGGCCAGCGTGCCGAAGGCGGCCAGCGTCACCATCATGCCGATCGCCAGTGCCGTGACGAGTTCCAGCAGCATCACGCCGCGCTGGGCGTCAGAGCGAGGCGTAGACGACATGGCACAGGTGGTCCTGCGGGCACTCCAGCCCGTGCTGCTCGCGGGTGAGGACGCGCGGCTGCTGGGCCGCGTTGCGCGACGGCCATGCAACGGCGATGCCGATGCGGTGCGATCCTTCTGCAGCGGGAAACACGGTGGCGTTGCCGCCGCGCACACTCCGTGCCAGTGCGGCGCGCCAGGATGCCAGGTCCGCGCGGGCCAGTTCGGTGCCTGAGCAGCGGCGTTCCTCGCAGCCCGGTGCGGCCGGCTGTTCGTCCCAGCCGAGCCGATAGTCGCCGCGCGCCACGGCATGGTGGTTGAACAGCATGCGGTTGGTCAGGTCGTGGATGGCCAGTACCGCAGCCGCGCGCGCGGCGGAGTCGCGGCCATCGGCCAGTTGCCTGGCCTGGGTCCAGGCGAGGCCGCCCACGCCCAGCGCCAGCACGAGGATGGCGGCCAGCGACTCGACGAGGGAAATGCCCTTCTGGGCCCGGCGCTGGGAGGGGCGGTGTGCGCGTTGCTTCAGCATGATGTTTGTCCTTCGATGGTGCGAACCCTGCCGGTCCGGTTCATGCACAGGGTGATGGCGTGCGATGTGGTGGCCACGCCGAGGGAGGTGTCGGCCGGCAGTCCGACGACGAATTTGTGGGCGACCTGCGCCGGTTGTCCGGAGCGGGCGTAGGCCAGCGTGGCGCCGCCGCCCGGGTGGACGAGATGGAGCCCATGGTGCAGTTCGAAGCGCTGCAGCACTTCGCGCTCGTGCTCGGGGCCGGTGGCCACGATGTCCCAGCCGCAGTGCCACTCGTCGGCGGAGCGCAGCAGCAGGCCGCAGTCCTCGCGGCGGGCCAGGGAGACGGTGGCGTTGCGCCGCAGGGCTTCCCAACGGACCCACTGCAGCGCCGTCGTCAGTTCCGTCCGGACGGCGGCGATGCGCTGCTTCTGCAGTGCATGGTGAAAGGACGGCGCGGCCAGCCCTGCCAGCACCGCCAGGATGGCCAGGCAGACCAGCGCCTCGACCATGGTGATGCCCCGCGCCGTGCGGCGTGCGATGCGGGCCGGGTGGAGAGGTGGAGGGAACAAGAAGCGCCTCAGGACGAAGGTCAACTGAGGCGCAGTCTATGGATGCAAATGGTTACAAACAATGTGCAAAGATCACGGCGAGAGTGCTCTGCATACGATCTGTGAAGTAGTTAGCGACGCACCTCGTCGACCAGCGTCTTGAACTCCTCGATGTCCGCGAAGCTGCGGTAGACGCTGGCAAAGCGCACGTAGGCGACCTCGTCCAGCTTCTTGAGTTCGCGCATGACCAGTTCGCCGATGCGGCTGGACGGCAGTTCGCGCACACCCAGGCTCAGCAGCTGCTCCTCGACCCGCTCGATCGCGGCATCGACGAGGGCGGTTTCCACGGGCCGCTTGCGCAGTGCCAGCGCGAACGACGACCGCAGCTTGCCCGGGGAATAGTCCACGCGGCGCCCGTCCTTCTTGACCACCGCCGGAAAGCTGACCTCCGCCCGCTCATAGGTCGTGAAGCGCTTGTCGCAGCCGCTGCATTGGCGGCGGCGGCGGATGAAGCCGCCGTCCTCCGAGACGCGGGTCTCGACGACCTGCGTCTCGGCGTGGCCGCAGAACGGGCACTTCACGCCACAGCCCGTTCAGCGGTAGACCGGGAAGCGCTGCGTCAGTGCGGCCACCTTCTGGCGCACCTGGGCCAGGTTGGCCTCGTCGCGCGGGTTGTCCAGCACGTCGGCGATCAGGTGGGCCGTGGCATGGGCTTCGTCGGTGCCGAAGCCGCGCGTCGTCATGGCCGGCGTGCCGACGCGGATGCCGCTGGTGACCATGGGCTTTTCCGGGTCGTTCGGGATGGCGTTCTTGTTGATGGTCATGTGGGCGGCGCCCAGCACGGCCTCGGCTTCCTTCCCGGTGATGCCCTTGGCGCGCAGGTCGACCAGCATCACGTGGCTTTGCGTGCCACCGCTGACGATGCGCAGGCCGCGCGCGGTCAGCGTCTCGGCGACCACGCGGGCGTTGTCCAGCACGCGCTGCTGGTAGGCCTTGAACTCGGGCGACAGCGCTTCCTTGAAGGCCACGGCCTTGGCGGCGATCACGTGCATCAGCGGGCCGCCCTGCAGGCCGGGGAACACGGCGCTGTTGATGGCCTTCTCGTGCTCGGCCTTCATCAGGATGATGCCGCCGCGTGGGCCGCGCAGGCTCTTGTGCGTGGTCGAGGTCACCACGTCGGCATGCGGCACCGGGTTCGGGTAGACGCCGGCCGCGATCAGCCCGGCATAGTGCGCCATGTCGACCATGAAGAGCGCGCCGACGTCGCGCGCGACCTTGGCGAAGCGCGCGAAGTCGATGTGCAGGCTGTAGGCCGAGGCCCCGGCGATGATCAGCTTGGGCCTGCATTCATGTGCCTTGCGCTCCATCGCGTCGTAATCGATGGCCTCCTGCGCGTTCAGTCCGTAGCTGACCACGTTGAACCACTTGCCGCTCATGTTCAGCGCCATGCCGTGCGTCAGGTGGCCGCCCTCGGCCAGGCTCATGCCCATGATGGTGTCGCCCGGCTTCAGGAACGCCAGGAACACGGCCTGGTTGGCCGAGGCGCCGCAATGCGGCTGCACGTTGGCGGCATCGGCGCCGAACAACTGCTTGACGCGGTCGATGGCCAACTGCTCGGCCACGTCCACATGCTCGCAGCCGCCGTAGTAGCGGCGGCCGGGATAGCCCTCGGCGTACTTGTTGGTCAGTTGCGAACCCTGGGCGGCCATGACAGCGGGCGAGGCGTAGTTCTCGCTCGCGATCAGCTCGATGTGGTCTTCCTGGCGCCGGTTCTCGGCCTGGATGGCGGCGTACAGCTCGGGGTCGGTGCGTTCGATCAGGATGTTGCGGTCGTACATGGCAGTCCTCACAGCGTCGGCCTTGTAAATGGTTACAAGGGCTGCCCAGGCGAACGGCTGAACGCGGCGCCGAAAAAACACAGATGGCCGCGGTACGCTTCCCAGTGGTTGTCGAGGAGCTGTGGTGAGTCCGGCGGGTCCACGTCAGCAGCGGATCTGCGCATGACCGCTGCCTATCGCCAGTTGCGTACGGCCGCTAGTGTAGCCGAGGCCACCGGCCCGGCCCGGGAAGGCTCAGGACGCGTTGGACAGCGAGACCAGCGTCTCGTCGGCCGTGGTCTGCACGGGCTCCGCGTCGCGCGTGCCACCGGCAGGCGCGACGGCCGGGATGGTGCGCGGCTCGGGCGGCGGCAGTGCGCGGCCGGTGGCCACCTGGAACAGCCGGGCGTGCTCGGCCATGACCTTGGCGGCATAGGCGCCGCCTTGCTCGCCCAGCGCGTCGCCCACGTAGTGGCGCAGGCCGCCTTCGATCGAGCCGGCGCGCGCGATGCATTCCTGCAGCACCTTGACGCCGACCTTCAGGTTCGTGAGGGGATCGAACGCGGCCAGCGTGCCGCCGAAGCGCTCGTACTTGGCGGTGTGCACGCGTGTCATGACCTGCATCAGGCCCTGGGCGCCCACGTGACTCTGCGCGAAGGGGTTGAAACCCGATTCCACGGCCATGATGGCCAGGATCAGCGTGGGGTCCAGCTTGGTCTTGCGGCCCACCTCGAAGGCCTCGGCCACCAGGGCGCCGACGGGTTCGGGCGCGACGCGGTACTTCTTGCTGATCCAGAACGCGACAGCGGCCTGCTGCTTGGGCAGTTCGGCCGGATTGGTGGCGGTGGCGCGCTCGATGGCACCGGGCTCGGAGGGCTGCCATGCGGCCTCGGTGGTCGCGATGTGCCGCTCCTGCAGCCAGCCCATCAGCTCGATCTCGGCCGTGTGGCGCAGGTCGGGGCGCGCCAGGGCCACGCCCGCCGCCACCGCGACGGCCAGCCCCACCAGCGCGAAGCCGTTGTGCGTGATCTCGAAGAACCCCTGGGCGACGTCCGACCCGAAGGTCTTCAAGCCATGCCCGAAATTCCGCAGTAGTTCCATACCTTCCTCGTCTCAGAAACCGCCGCGACGTCGTAGAACGAGGCGGGGCTTGTCGATCGGATGGGGTCCATGTGTCCGGAACCGCGGACGTCCTGCGCTGGCAGGAGGGCGATTCATCGGCCGGCTCTGCGGCGCTGCGGGTAAACCCCAGAGGCCCCGCTTGGGGGCTGGCGGCGATTGTAGGAGGGGTCTTAATAACGAGTCAAGAATTAAGAATTGATTTCTTATGCGTATTTGCGTGATAAAAATAAGAAAAGTGGTGTTTTCTGTCAACACAAGCACATCAATGGCCACCTCTGCTGCCATTGAGACGTTGGCTTTGCCAGGTCCGTGGAAGCGCACTACATTGGAGGCGCTTGCACGACGCGAGCATTCCCCGGTAGGAGCGATTCGGCGGCATTCGTGCCAATGGTTGCAGCCCCGGACCCAACGAAGGCAATGCATTGCCTTCACCGCACGGCAGGACGTTGATCTCCATGCCTGCGACGACGGCGGCGAAAGACGATGAGTCCGCTGCCAAGCCCGGCGACAGGCCACCCTGTCGCCGGGCTTTCCATTTGGGCCGGGGCAAGTACGATCCGGCCATGTTCGCCCCGCTGCTTTCCCGTCTTCCGCCCTGGCTGCGCCGCACGCTGCTCGTCCTGCTGGCACTCGCCTTCATCTGGAGCGCCGGCATGCTGTGGGTGCCGGCCATCGTCAAGCCGCAGGCCGAGCGCGGCCTGGCGCAGGCGCTGGGTCGGCAGGTGGCGATCGGCGCGGTCGAGTTCCGCCCCTGGAGCCTGGAGCTCACGCTGCGCGATCTGGCGGTGCGCACGGCCGACGGAACTGGCGATCAGCTGCATGTCGCGCAGATCTATGCGAACGCGGCGCTGACGTCGGTATGGCGGCTGGCGCCGGTGCTCGATGCGCTGTCCGTGGACCAGCCGCGCCTGGTGCTGCGCCAGCAGGCGCCCGGCCAGTACGACATCGACGACATCCTGGCCAGGCTGTCGGCGCCGTCTCCCGAGCCGAAGGCCGAGAGCCGGCCACCCTCGTTCGCGCTGTACAACATCACGCTCAACGGCGGCAGCGTGGACTTCGAGGATGCGGTGGTCGGCCAGACGCACGAACTGCGCGGCCTGCAGCTGGGCGTGCCGTTCATCAGCAACCTGCCGACCTACCGTGAGGTCGAGACCGAGCCGCGGCTGGCGTTCCAGCTCAATGGCAGCCGTTTCGACTCCGCCGCGCAGAGCACCCCGTTCGTGGCCTCGCGCCGCACGGCCGCCAGCCTGCGCATCGCCGACCTCGACGTGAAGCCCTACCTGGGCTACCTGCCGCGCAGCCTGCCGGCACGGCTGCTCGCCGGCGTGCTGGATGCGGACCTTCAGCTGGAGTTCGAGCAGACGCCCGCGGCCTCGGTCGTGCTGCGCGGGCGGTTGCAGGCGCACGGCCTGCAACTGCACGATGGCGCGGATGGCGAGCTGCTGCAGGTCGCGCGCATCGGCGTCGATATCGCCGAACTGCGGCCGCTGGAGCAGCTCGTGAAACTGCAGGCGGTGGAGATCGATGCGCCGCAGCTGCAGCTGCGGCGCGATGCGGCCGGCCGGCTGAATGTCGCGCCATCGTCCGCGGCCGGCGGCGCAGCGCCGGCGCCGTCGACCTCCGCGTCGGCGGCCGCGCCCGCGTCGGCACCCGCATCGGCGGCCACGGCCGCCCCGGCGGAGGCTCAGGCCGGCTGGCGCGTCACGCTGGCCAAGGCCTTGCTGCGCGATGGCCGCATCGGCTGGCGCGACGCGGCGGCCGCGCCATCCGGTCCGCCTGCCGAACTCGTGCTGCAGCAGCTGTCGCTGTCGCTGGAAGACGTGGCCTACCCGTTCGCCCAGCCCGCGCGCCTGCAGGGCTCGGCCGAACTCGCCGGCACTGGCGGAGCCGCGCCGGCGCAACTCGAGTTCCAGGGCCAGGGCACCGACCAGGCGGCCGATCTGCGTGCCAGCATCGCCCAGTTGCGCCTGCAGCCGTTCGCGGCCTACCTGGCCGGCGTGCTCAAGCCGCGGCTGGAGGGCGAGCTGTCGGCCGAGCTCGGCGTGGCCTGGAACGCCCAGGGCGGCCTGGTCGTGACGGCCGAGCGCGCGACGCTGGCCCAGCTGGCGCTGAAGACCGAGGGTGCGCCCCAGGACATCCGGGCGCTGGAGCTGCGCGGCGCCCGCATCGATGTGGCCCAGCGCCTGGCCGACCTCGGTGCCGTGCGCATTGACCGTCCGCGCGCCGCCGTGGCCCGTGGCGCCGACGGCCGCTGGATGTACGAGGCTTGGTTGCAACCGCAACCGCAACCGCAGGCCGCTGCGGCCAAGGCCGAGGACAAGCCGTGGACCGTGGCGCTGCGCAGCCTGGCCGTGGAGCAGGGTGCCGTGTCGTTCTCGGATGCCGCCGTGCCGCGGCCGGTGGCGCTGGACCTGCAAGCGCTGCAGGTGCACGTCGGCGCCTTGCGCTCGGACCAGCTGAAGCAGCCCGTGCCGGTGGAACTGTCCGTTGCCGTGGGCGCGGGCCGTGCGGCGCCCGGCCGGCTCGGCCTGCGCGGCCAGCTGACGCCCGAGCCGCTGGTGCTGCAGGCCACCCTGGACGCGCAGAAGCTGCCGCTGCATGCGCTGGAGCCGTATTTCGGCGATACGCTGAACCTCGAGCTCGCGCGCGCCGACGCCAGTTTCAAGGGCCAGCTGCGCTATGCGGCCCAGGCCGGCGGGCCGGCCCTGCGGGTGGCCGGCGACCTGGGCGTGGAGGATTTCCGCGCGCTGCAGCGCGGCGACCGGCCTGCGCGCGGTCGCGAGCTGTTGACCTGGAGCGTCCTGCGCCTGCGCGGCCTGGCGCTGCAGTTGGCGCCCGGCGCGGCCACGTCGGTCGCCGTGCAGGACACCGCGCTGAGCGATTTCTACGCCCGCGTGATGATCGACGAGACCGGGCGCATCAATCTGCAGGACCTGGTCAAGTCCGCGCCGGCCGATGCGGCGCCCGCGGCGGCCGGCAAGGCGGCGGCCGGCAAGTCCGAGGCCGGTCCGCCGCCCAGCATCCGCTTCGGCCCGATCGCGGTGCAGGGCGGCCGCGTGCTGTTCTCCGACCGCTTCATCAAGCCCAACTACACGGCCAACCTGACGGAGCTGCAGGGCCGGCTCAGCGCCTTCGACTCCGCCGGCGCGGCAGGCAGCACGCCGGCCATGGCCGACCTCACGCTGCGCGGCCGCGCCGAGGGCACGGCCGCGCTGGAGATCGACGGCAAGCTGAACCCGCTGGCCAAGCCGCTGGCGCTGGACATCCGCGCCAAGGTGCGCGACCTGGAGCTGCCGCCGCTGTCGCCCTATTCGGTCAAGTACGCCGGCCACGGCATCGAGCGCGGCAAGCTCAGCGTGGACGTGCACTACGAAGTGCTGCCCAACGGCCAGCTGACCGCCAGCAACAGCCTGGTGCTGAACCAGCTGACCTTCGGCGACCCCGTGCCCGGTGCGCCGGCGAGCCTGCCGGTGCGCCTGGCCACCGCGCTGCTGGCCGACCGCAACGGCGTAATCGACCTGAACCTGCCGATCCAGGGGTCGCTGAACGACCCGCAGTTCAGCCTCGGCCCGGTGATCCTGAAGGCCATCGGCAACCTGATCCTGAAGGCCGTGACCGCGCCGTTCAGCCTGCTGGCCGGTGCCTTCGGCGGCGGTGGCGAGGAGCTCGGCCAGGTGCCGTTCGCGGCCGGCAGCGCCGTGCTGGACAAGCCGGCCGAGGAGCGGCTCGACAAGGTGGCCCGGGCGCTGGCCGACCGGCCCGGCCTGAAGCTCACGGTCGTCGGCACGGCCAGCGAGCAGGTCGAGCGCGAGGGCTTCAAGCGGGCGCGGCTGGCGCGCATGGTGCGGGCCGAAAAGCGCCGGCAGTCGCTGGCCGTCGGCCAGCGGGCTGCGGCCGGCGCGGCCGATGGCGCGCCCGTGCAGGTCGGCGCCGACGAGTATCCGGCGCTGCTCAAGGCGATCTACCAGCGCGCCGACCTGAAGGACAAGCCGCGCAACGCGATCGGCCTGGCCAAGGACCTGCCCGTGCCCGAGATGGAACAGCTGCTGCTGGACGCGATGACGGTCCCGGACGACGCCATGCGCGACCTGGCGGTGCAGCGCAGCGTGGCGGTGCGCGACTACCTGGCCAGCCGCCAGGTCGCGGCCGATCGCATGTTCCTCGGTGCGCCCAAGACCGTGGACGGCGGCGCGGGCTGGTCGCCCCACGCTCAGCTGGAGTTGGCCACCCCCTGACACACCCCAAGGGACCGGGGCCGCAAATCCGGCGAAAATGCCGGGCTCGGCGCGCGCTCTGGCGGGCCCCCATCGTTTTCTGCGGCCGCCTGCATGCCGGGGCGGCCGCAGCCACTTTTCGCAGAACACCCGTGGTGACATCGACTCCCTCCAAATCCCAAGACACCCAGGCGCTGGACGCGCTGACCGGCGGCGCGTTCTCGGCGCCGACTTCGGGCGAGCGCGCCGCACGCGTGCGTGAATGGCTGGCCGGCAACCCGGACGCCGAGCAGATCCAGCAGGTCTTCCAGGAACTCAGCGTGCGCGACCGCGGCGCGGCCAAGCCGCTGCGCGAGAAGCTCGACGAGATCAAGCGCGCGCGTGGCCAGGAGGCCATCGCCGCCGAATGGGCGGCCAAGGCCGAGACCCTGCTGGCGCTGCAGCGCCTGAACATCGCCGACGCCATGGCTTGGCAGCGCGACGCCGCCAAGGCCGGCGCGCCGCTGTCGCGCGAGCCGCTGGCCTCGCTGAAGACCCGGCTGGCCGAGCGCGTGCGCGGCATCGAGGATCTGCAGCACCGCGTGCAGGTGCAGCGCGAGGCCGCCGTGCTGCTGGCCCAGCGCATCGAGGTGCTGTCCACCAAGCCCTGGCAGGATGCGCTGGCCCAGCTCGGCGTGCTGCAGGCCGACGTCGCGCACTGGCAGGAGCAGGCCGCCGGCCTGGCCGGCGATGCCAACTGGGCCAGCGTGGACGGCAAGTTCCCGCCGCTGCTGGAGAACTCCAAGGCCCAGCTGCTGGTGGTGTGGGAGGCCTTCCAGGGCGCGCTGGAGCAGGCCCGCGTGGCCTCCGAGGACGTCGCCGCGCCGCTGCCGCCGGTGCAGATCTGGGCCGATGCGCTGCGCCTGGCGCGCGGCGAGACGCTGGAGCCGCCGGCTGCGTCCGAGCCCAGGCCGGCCCGCCCGGCCGTCGATCCGGCCCAGCGCGAGCAGGCCGAGCAGCGCGTCGCCGAAGCCCTGCGCCGCGTGCAGCAGGAGGTGACCGAGGGCCACGGCAAGGCCAG
Source organism: Pseudorhodoferax sp. (assembly GCF_047601025.1). Taxonomy (NCBI): domain Bacteria; kingdom Pseudomonadati; phylum Pseudomonadota; class Betaproteobacteria; order Burkholderiales; family Comamonadaceae; genus Pseudorhodoferax; species Pseudorhodoferax sp. Next base: position 906,187 of record NZ_JASGJZ010000001.1, on the reverse strand, counting down.
CGCCGCCGCGGCCACCGCGCTGCGCAATGCCTTCAAGGAGCACGGCCGCCTGATCGGCGAGAAGCTGGAGGCCGAGGTGCATGCCGCGCTGGCCTCGGCCGGCGAGCTCGAAGGCTGGCAGCGCTGGCGCGCCGACCAGCTGCGCGAGGAGCTGGTCATCAAGGCCGAGGGCCTGCTCAAGCGCCCCGAGGGCCATTCCCTGGGCGGCCGCAAGATGCAGGAGACGCTGCGCCAGATGCGCGAGCAGTGGAAGCAGACCGACCAGGGCGGCCCGGCCAACCATGGGCTGTGGCGCCGCTTCGACGAAGCCTGCAACGCCGCGCACAAGGTCGTCGAGGCCTGGCTGGACAAGCGCAAGGCCGAGGCCACCGAGCACAGGGCCCAGCGCCAGGCGCTGCTGGACGAGCTCAAGGCCTGGGGCGCGGCGCACGCGGCCAGCACCGACTGGAAGGACCTGTCGCGCGGCCTGCATCAGTTCGAGAACCGCTGGCGCGAGGCCGGCCACCTGGGCGAGAAGGCCTTTGCCGAGCTGCAGGCGCAGTGGAAGCAGGCGCTGCAGGAGGCCGGTGCCGGCCTGGAGCAGGCGAAGCAGGCCAGCGTGCAGCGCCGCCAGGCCCTGATCGAGGAGGCCAAGGCGCTGGGTGCCGCGGCGCAGCTGCGCATCGACGCCGTCAAGGCGCTGCAGCAGCGCTGGCAGGCCGAGGCGCAGAGCGTGCCGCTGGAGCGCAAGTTCGAGCAGAAGCTGTGGGATGCCTTCCGCAAGCCGATCGACGAGGCCTTCCAGCGCAAGACCGAGGAGCGCGAGAAGGCCGCCGCCGCGCTGAGCGCGGTGGACCGCGCCGTGCTGGACGCCGCGCGCGCGCTGCAGGCTGCCAACGCCACCGGCGATGCGCAGCAGATCAAGGCCTCGATGGCCGCGCTGGAAGCCGCGACGCGTGGCCAGGCGGCGGCCGTGGCCGCTGCTGCGGCGGCCGCCGCGCCGGCCGAAGCGCCCGCCGCGGCGGCACCGGCCGAAGCGGCACCGGTCGAAGCGGCGGCGCCTGCCGAAGCCGCGCCCGCCGCCGAAGGTGCCGAGACGGTGGAAGAGGCGGCGCCTGCTCCGGTGCCGGCCCCGGCGCCGCGCAAGCCCGTCGTGGCCGTGCGCGGCGACGACCGCCCCGGCGCCCGTCGGCCGGAGCCGGCGGCGGCGCGCGGCGGCCGTTTCGGCGACAGGGACCGCGACGGTGGCCGTGGCCGCCCCGGCGACAAGCGATTCGACCCCCGCCGCGACGAGCGCGGCCCGCGGTCCGAGCGCGGTCCGCGCCTGGGCGATGCCGCCTTCCGCGCCCAGCGCGAGGCGCTGGAGAGCGCCCAGGCCGCGCTGCGCAAGCTGGCGGCCCAGGCCCATGGCGAGGTGCTGACCAACCTGCTCGGCGCCTGGGAGAAGCGTGCCGCCGACCAGGTGCCCAGCGCCCAGGAGCTGGGCCACGGCGTCACGCCGGCCGTGCGCGGCCAGTGGGTGCAGAGTATCGGCGGCCCGGCCGGCGACGCCGATGCCGCGCGCGAGGCCCTGCTGCGCATGGAGATCGCCGCCGAGGCGCCGACGCCGGCCGACCAATTGGCCGCGCGCCGCATGCTGCAGCTGCAACTGCTGACACGGCGCGGCGATCCGTCCCCGGCCCAGACCTGGGCGCAGGACGCGGCCAAGGTGCTGGCCAGCCCCTACGACCAGGCCACGGCGCGGCGCGTGCAGAACGTGCTGAAGGTGCTGCTCAAGCGCTGACCGCGCCGCGCACGGGCCCATGAAAAAAGCGCCCGCGGGCGCTTTTTTTGCTGGGGCCTGCGCGACCGCCGCTCAGACGCGCTTGCGGTACTCGCCCGTGCGGGTGTCGATCTCGATGCGGTCGCCCTGCGACACGAACAGCGGCACGGACACTTCGAAGCCGGTGGCGATCTTGGCGGGCTTGAGCACCTTGCCCGAGGTGTCGCCCTTGACGGCCGGCTCGGTCCAGGTGATCTCGCGCTCGACGCTGGTGGGCAGTTCCACCGAGATGGCCTTGCCTTCGTAGAACACCACTTCCAGCGGCATGCCGTCTTCCAGGTAGTTCAGCGCGTCGCCCATGTTCTCGGCTTCCACCTCGTACTGGTTGTACTCGGCGTCCATGCAGACGTACATCGGGTCGGCGAAGTAGGAATAGGTGCACTCCTTCTTGTCCAGCACGATCTGGTCCATCTTGTCGTCGGCCTTGAACACGACTTCGGTGCCGAAGTTGTTCAGCAGGCTCTTGAGCTTCATGCGCACGGTGGCGGCGTTGCGGCCGCCGCGGCTGTATTCGGTCTTGAGCACGACCATCGGATCCTTTCCGTGCATGATCACGTTGCCGGCGCGGATTTCTTGAGCGATCTTCATAAGCGTTCAGTAGGGGAGGTTGGAAAGCCCGGCAGGTGGAAGGCGGCCGGGGCGCAACCCCGGACTCTTCGCTGGGCTGCGTCGGATGTTGCGAGAAATCGCAAAGCCCACGATTTTATCGTTTTTCGGCTGCGAACCGGAGCAGCTGCGCCGCCAAGTCCGGCTGGGCCAGCAGGCGCCGGCGGGCCGCTTGCACGCAGTCGCGCCACTGCTGCAGCAGCGCCGCGGTCAGCGGCGGCAGCGCGGCGTCGGCCAGGCCGTTCCAGGCCAGGTGGGCCTGGCGCAGCGAGGCCGGGGCCTGCAGCCAGTCCAGGAAGGCCAGCAGCTTGGCCGCGTGGGCGCCGTCGTCCTGCGGGTAGATCTGCCACAGCAGCGGCTGGCCGGCCCACAGCGCGCGGACCAGCGAATCCTCGCCGCGCACGCAGTTCAGCGCGCAGGCCCACAGCAACTCGTCGAAGGCCGGCTGCGGCCGCGCGGCCAGCCAGGCGACGGGCCCGGCCGGCGCCAGCGCGCGCACCGCGGCCGCCGCGCGGCCGGGCGTGACCAGCAGCTGCGCCCCGGCCTCGGCCACGCGTGCCAGCAGAGCGGGCAGCGCCGGCGGTTCGTAGCAGAACAGCGAGACGGCAGGCCGGTCGATGCCTTCGCGGGCGCGCCACGCCGCCGGGTCGAACGCGGCCTGGCGCGCCAGCAGGTCCGGCTCGCGCAGCAGCCCGCCGGTCGACGGCGTGAAGCCCGGGTAGTAGAACCAGCGCGTGCAGCCCGCCGCAGGGCCGGCCAGCAGCGGCGAGGGCAGGGCGTGGCTGCGCTCCACGTACGGCTCGGCCGACAGGTATTCGAGGTTGATCCACACCGGCCGCGGCTGGCGCGCGGCGATGGCAGCCAGCACGGCGCCGGGCAGTTCGCAGCCGAAGGCTTCGACGACCACGTCGCCCAGCCCGTCGGCCGGTGCAGCGTCCGGCCAGGGGCGCACCTGCACGCTGGCCTGGCCGGCGGGCGCCATCCAGGCCAGCGCGCCGGCGTCGTCGCACCACAGGCGCACGCGCTCGCCGCGCCGGGCCAGGTCGGCGGCCAGCCGCCAGCTCACGCCCAGGTCGCCGTGGTTGTCGATCACGCGGCAGAACAGTTCCCAGTTCATCGGGCTTCTCGGCGGTTTTCTCAGCGGGCCGGGTCGGGTTCCATGGGCGGCATCGTAGCGGCCGCCGCCGGCGGCCAGCATGCCGCGGCGGTTCGCGCCGGCTGCGGCCTGGCGCATGATGCGGCCCGTTCGCAACGCAGGGAGATGCAACCGATGGAGACGACGACGGAGACGCCGCTGGCCCTGGCCGGCGTGCGCGTGGTCGAGATGGGGCAGCTGATCGCCGGCCCCTTCTGCGGCAAGACGCTGGCCGAATTCGGCGCCGACGTGGTGAAGATCGAGCCGCCCGGCGGCGGCGATCCGCTGCGCAACTGGCGCCTGATCAGGAACGGCACCTCGGTCTGGTGGCAGGTGCAGTCGCGCAACAAGCGCTCGCTGGCGCTGGACCTGCGCCAGCCCGAAGGCCAGGACGTCGCGCGCCGGCTGATCGCCGAGGCCGACGTGCTGATCGAGAACTTCCGCCCCGGCACGCTGGAGGGCTGGGGCATGTCGCCCGAGGAACTGCACCGGCTGAACCCGGGCCTGGTGATGCTGCGCATCTCCGGCTACGGCCAGAGCGGCCCGTACCGCGACCGGCCCGGCTTCGGAGTGGTCGGCGAGGCCATGGGCGGCCTGCGCCACCTGACCGGCGAGCCCGGCCGCGTGCCGGTGCGCTGCGGCGTCTCGATCGGCGACACGCTGGCCGCGCTGCACGGCGCCATCGGCGTGCTGACGGCCCTGTACCACCGCAGGGTCAACGGCGGCCAGGGCCAGGTGATCGACGTGGCGTTGCACGAGGCGGTGTTCAACTGCATGGAGAGCCTGATCCCCGAGTACAGCGCCTTCGGCGCCGTGCGCGAGGCCGCCGGCAGCGCGCTGCCCGGCATCGCGCCCAGCAACGCCTACCCCTGCAGCGACGGCTGGGTGCTGGTGGCCGGCAACGGCGACAGCATCTTCAAGCGCCTGATGGGCGCGATCGGCCGGGCCGACCAGGCGAACGCGCCCGACCTGGCCGGCAACGCCGGCCGCGTGGCGCGCGTGGCCGAGATCGACGCCGCCATCGGCGCCTGGACCGCGCAGCGCACGGTGCAGCAGGTGCTGGACCAGCTGGGCGCCGCGCGGGTGCCGGCCGGCAAGGTCTACACCGCGCGCGACATCGCCGAGGACCCGCACTACCGCGCGCGCGACATGCTGCTGGAGCAGCCCACGCGGGACGGCTACACCGTCACCGTGCCGGGCGTGGTGCCCAAGCTGTCGGCCACGCCGGGCCGCATCCGCAGCAGCGCGCCGGGCCTGGGCGACGACACCGATGCCGTGCTGCGCGAGGCCGGCCTGACGGCGCAGCAGATCGCGCTGCTGCGCGCCAAGGGCGTGGTGGCGTGAGCCGGACGCGCCTGCCGGCCGGCAGGTGGCTCCGGGGCGGCGTGGCCACAATACGGCCATGCCTTCCCCGCATTCCGACGAACTGCTCGCCCAGGTCGCGGCGCTGCCCGCGCTGCCGGGCGTGTACCGCTACTTCGACGCTGCCGACCAGCTGCTCTACGTCGGCAAGGCGCGCGACCTGAAGAAGCGCGTCTCCAGCTATTTCCAGAAGACCCATGGCGGCACCCGCATCGGCCACATGGTGGCCTCGATCGCGCGCATGGAGACGACGGTGGTGCGCTCCGAGGCCGAGGCGCTGCTGCTGGAAAACAACCTGATCAAGGCGCTGGCGCCCAAGTACAACATCCTGTTCAGGGACGACAAGAGCTACCCGTACCTGAAGATCACCGCCGCCGGGTCGACCGAGCTCTCGACCTCGCGCCAGACCGCGCCGTCGGACTTCCCGCGCGTGGCGTACTACCGCGGCGCCGTGGACAAGAAGCACCGCTACTTCGGCCCGTTCCCGAACGCCTGGGCCGTCAAGGAATCCATCCTGCTGCTGCAGAAGGTGTTCCGCCTGCGCACCTGCGAGGACACGGTGTTCATGAACCGCACGCGGCCGTGCCTGCTCTACCAGATCAAGCGCTGTTCCGGGCCCTGCGTGCACCTGGTCGCGCCCGCCGACTACGCCGAGGACGTGCGCAACGCCGAGCGCTTCCTCGACGGCGACACGCAGCAGGTGCTGTCCACGCTGGAGCAGCGCATGCTGGCGCACGCCGAGAAGCTGGAGTTCGAGCAGGCCGCCGAGCTGCGCAACCAGATGGGCGCGCTGTCGCGCGTGCTGCATCAGCAGAGCATGGACACGGGCACCGACAAGGATGCCGACATCCTGGCCGTCAAGGTGCATGGCGGACGCGCCTGCGTGAACCTGGCCATGGTGCGCGGCGGCCGGCACCTGGGCGACCGGCCGTACTTTCCGAGCCACGTGGACGACGCCGTGGCCGTGCAGGCGGCCGCGGCGGAGGGCGACGCGCAGGCGGCCGCGACGGCCGAGGTGCAGGTGCTGGAGGCCTTCATCGCGCAGCACTACACCGGCGTGGCCGTGCCGCCGCTGCTGATCACCAGCGAGCCGGTCTCCAAGGACCTGATCGCGGCCCTCTCGGCCGACAGCGGCACGCGCGTGTCGGCCCAGCACCAGCCGCGCGAGCAGCGCCGCCAGTGGCTGGAGATGGCGCAGAAGAACGCCGCGCTGCAGCTGGCCCGGCTGCTGGCCGAGGAAGGTTCGCAGCAGGCGCGCACGCGCGCGCTGGTCGAGGCGCTGGACCTCGCGCCCGACGACCTGGAGCAGTTCCGCGTCGAGTGCTTCGACATCTCGCACACGGCCGGCGAGGCGACCCAGGCCTCCTGCGTGGTGTTCCAGCAGCACCGGATGCAGAGCGCGGAATACCGGCGCTTCAAGATCCAGGACATCACGCCCGGCGACGACTATGCCGCCATGCGCCAGGTGCTGACGCGGCGCTACGCCAAGTTCTCGCCGCAGGCCGCGGCCGAGGACGCCGCCACCGAACCTGCGGCCGCCGACGCGGCGAAGCCCGCCGGCCGCATGCCCGACCTGGTGCTGGTCGACGGCGGCCGCGGCCAGGTGTCGATGGCGCGCGAGGTCTTCAAGTCGCTGGGGCTGGACATCGGCCTGATCGTCGGCGTGGAGAAGGGCGAGGGCCGCAAGGTCGGCCTGGAGGAGCTGGTGTTCGCCGACGGCCGGCCCAAGGCTACGCTGGCGCGCGACTCGGCCGCGCTGATGCTGGTCGCGCAGATCCGCGACGAGGCGCACCGCTTCGCGATCACCGGCATGCGCGCCGCGCGCGCCAAGGTGCGCACCGGCGGCAGCCGCATCGAGGAAATCCCCGGCATCGGCCCCAAGCGCCGGGCCCGGCTGCTGCAGCGCTTCGGCGGCGTGCGCGGCGTGGCGGCGGCCAGCGTGGACGACATCGCCACGGTCGACGGCGTCTCGCGCGAACTGGCCGAGCGCATCTACAAGGCGCTGCACTGAGAAGCGGTGAGCGGATCTTTCACGCCCACGCGGGGCCCCGATGAACGTCCACTCGCCTCGCCTCGCCTCGCCTCGCCTCGCCTCGCCGATGCCGATGCCGATGCCGATGCCGATGCCGATGCCGCGCCCCGGGGCCTCGCCCGTCGGGCCGGGGCACGTCTCCCATGCGGGCGTTGCAGTCCCTGCCCTGGCACCGGCCAGGGCCGCGGCCTGCGCTTGCAGCCCGGCGCACCCCGTCGTGGGCGCGATCGATCCATTCACGGCTTCTGCTTCTGAGACCGGGGTCCGGCCGGCCTTTGGCCGCATGCCACAATCCGCCGCCATGTTCTGGACGATTCCCACCATCATGACGTGGACGCGCATCGTCGCGATTCCGCTGATCGTGGGGGTGTTCTACCTGCCGCTGCCGCCGGCCACCTGCAACCTGATCGCCACCGTGATGTTCGTGCTGTTCGCGGCCACGGACTGGCTGGACGGCTACCTGGCCCGCCGGCTGAACCAGACCTCCTCGTTCGGCGCCTTCCTCGATCCGGTGGCCGACAAGTTCCTGGTCTGCGCGAGCCTGCTGGTGCTGGTGCACCTGAACCGGGCCGACGTGTTCGTCGCGCTGATCATCATCGGCCGCGAGATCGCGATCTCGGCGCTGCGCGAGTGGATGGCGCAGATCGGCGCCTCCAAGAGCGTGGCCGTGCACATGATCGGCAAGCTCAAGACCACGGTGCAGATGGTGGCGATCCCGTTCCTGCTGTACGACGGGCGGGTGTTCGGCGTGGTCGACACCGGCGCTTGGGGCGCCTGGCTGATCTGGCTGGCGGCGGTGCTGACGGTCTGGTCCATGGTCTATTACCTGCGCAAGGCGATTCCCGAGATCCGGGCGCGCGCGCGTTGAGGAGCAAGCACCGATGAGCAAGCAGCGCATCGCCGTGATCGCCGGCGACGGCATCGGCAAGGAAGTCATGCCCGAGGGCCTGCGCGTGCTGGAGGCGGCGGCCAGCCGCTTCGGCATCGACCTGCAGTTCGACCACTTCGACTTCTCCAGCTGGGACTACTGCGAGCGGCACGGCAAGATGCTGCCGGACGACTGGAAGGAGCAGATCGGCGGCCACGACGCGATCTATTTCGGCGCCGTCGGCTGGCCCGAGAAGATCCCGGACCACGTGTCGCTGTGGGGCTCGCTGCTGCTGTTCCGCCGCGAGTTCGACCAGTACGTCAACCTGCGCCCGGCGCGGCTGATGCCCGGCATCGTGGCGCCCGTGGTGCGGCGCGACGGCAGCGCCCGCGCGCCCGGCGAGATCGACATGTACATCGTGCGCGAGAACACCGAAGGCGAGTACTCGTCCATCGGCGGGCGCATGTACGGCGGCACGCCGCGCGAGATCGTGATGCAGGAGACCGTGATGTCGCGCCACGGCGTGGACCGGGTGCTGAAATTCGCGTTCGACCTGGCGCGCACGCGCCCGAAGAAGCACCTGACCAGCGCCACCAAGTCCAACGGCATCGCCATCACCATGCCGTACTGGGACGAGCGCGTGGCCGCCATGGCCAAGGCCTATCCCGACGTGCAACTCGACAAGTTCCACATCGACATCCTGACCGCGCACTTCGTGCAGCGGCCCGATTTCTTCGACGTGGTGGTGGCCTCCAACCTGTTCGGCGACATCCTGTCCGACCTGGGCCCGGCCTGCACCGGCACCATCGGCATCGCGCCCAGCGCCAACCTGAACCCGGACCGCACCACGCCCTCGCTGTTCGAGCCGGTGCACGGCTCGGCGCCCGACATCGCCGGCCAGGGCATCGCCAATCCGATCGGGCAGATCTGGTGCGGCGCGATGATGCTGGAATTCCTCGGCCACAAGGACGCGCACGACGCGGTGCTGCGGGCGATCGAGGCCGTGCTCGACCCCGGGAGCGGCGCGCCGCGCACGCCCGACATCGGCGGCCGGGCCTCCACGCAGGATCTCGGGCGCGCGATCGCGCAGGCCCTCTGACGGCGTGCGCGAAGGCGCCGGCGGCAGCCGGTTCGCCAGCTGTAAAACAACTGGTAGCCTTGGCAAATCCGTCTAGAATCCGCCTCCGCGCCGACGCATGCGCCATGCGACTCGCGGAGGTGGCTCGGGCCACCGGCGCCGCCGCAACAATTCGTTTCCACTCCCCCTCGTCAGATGCGCGCCGCTTCCAGCGCGGGCCGTGGAGGCATTTCGTGTCGACTTCCGACCGCACAACCCAAGCGAGGCATCCTTCGTGAACAAGACTGAACTCATCGAACACATCGCCACCAACGCCGACATCTCCAAGGCCGCCGCGACGCGCGCGCTGGAATCGACGATCGAAGCGGTCAAGAAGACCCTGAAGAAGGGCGGCACGGTGTCTCTGGTGGGTTTCGGCACGTTCGCGGTCGGCAAGCGGGCGGCCCGTACCGGCCGCAATCCCCGCACCGGCGCGACGATTAAAATCAAGGCCGCCAAGGTTCCCAAGTTCCGCCCGGGCAAGGCCCTGAAAGATGCCCTGAACTGAACCACCGATGACGGTTGGGGTGCTTAGCTCAGTTGGTAGAGCGGCGCCCTTACAAGGCGTAGGTCGGGGGTTCGAGCCCCTCAGCACCCACCATCCCCAGCCAAGGCGAACGCTGCGTTCGCCTTTGTCATTTCTGCGAGAGCACGCCGATGTTCGATTTCGTCCGCCAGCACACCAAGATCATGATGGGCGTGCTGTTCCTGCTGATCCTGCCGTCCTTCGTGTTCTTCGGGCTGCAGGGCTATTCCCGGATGAACGAGGGCGGCAGTGCCGTCGCCCGCGTGTCCGGCGCGGACATCAACCAGGCCGAATGGGATGTCGCGCACCGCAACGAGGTCCAGCGGCTGCTGGCCCAGACGCCCAGCCTGGACACCCGCCAGCTGGATTCGCCGCAGGCCAAGTACGCCACGCTGGAGCGCCTCGTGCGCGACCGCGTGCTGGCCGGCACGGCCGACAAGGAGCACCTGGTGACGACCGACGCCCGGCTGGCGCGGGCGCTGCAGGAGGACCCGACCATCGCCAGCCTGCGCAAGCCCGACGGCAGCCTGGACGTGGAGCGCTACCGCGCGCTGGTGGGTGCCCAGGGCATGACGCCCGAGATGTTCGAGGCCAGCGTGCGGCACCAGCTCTCCGCGCGCCAGGTCATGGCCGGGCCGCTGGAGTCGTCGTTCGCCTCCAACGGCGCCGCGGACGCGGCGTTCGGCGCGCTGCTGCAGCGCCGCGAGGTGCGCGTCGCCCGCTTCGCGGCCGGTGATTTCCACGCCGGCCTGGCGCCCAGCGATGCCGACCTGGAGGGCTGGTACAAGGACCACGTGGCGCAGTTCCAGGCGCCCGAGCAGGCGACGATCGAGTACGTGGTGCTCGACCTGGACGCGGTCAAGCAGCACATCGCCGTCAACGAGGACGACCTCAAGACCTACTACGAGCAGAACCGCACGCGCCTGGGCGGCCAGGAGGAGCGCCGCGCCAGCCACATCCTGATCAACGCGCCCCGCAGCGCCCCGGCCGAGGAGCGCGCCAAGGCCAAGGCCCGCGCCGAGGAACTGCTGGCGCAGCTGCGCAAGGCGCCCGGCAGCTTCGCCGCGCTGGCGCGCGCGAACTCGCAGGACCCGGGTTCCGCGCCGAACGGCGGCGACCTGGACTTCTTCACGCGCGGCGCCATGGTCAAGCCCTTCGAAGACGCGGCCTACGCGCTGAAGAAAGGCGAGATCAGCGACGTGGTGGAAACCGATTTCGGCTACCACATCATCCAGCTGACCGACATCCGTGCACCCAAGGCGCCGAGCTTCGCCGAGATGCGACCGCAGCTGGAATCCGAGCTCAAGGCCCAGCAGGCCCAGCGCCAGTTCGCCGAGACGGCCGAGACGTTCACCAACACCGTCTACGAGCAGTCCGACAGCCTGAAGCCCGTCGCCGACAAGCTCAAGCTGGAGATCCGCACGGCCACCGTCACGCCCCAGCCCGCGGCCGGCGCGACCGGCGTGCTGGCCAACCCCCGCCTGCTGGAGGCCGTGTTCTCGGCCGATGCCACGCAGAACAAGCGCAACACCGAAGCCATCGAGACCGGGGCCAACCAGCTGGTGTCCGCGCGCGTGGTCCAGCATTCGCCGGCGCGCACGCTGCCGCTGGCCGAGGTGCGCGAACGCGTCCGCGAAGGCTGGATCGCGCAGCGCGCGGCCGAACTGGCCAAGAAGCAGGGCGAGGAGCGGCTGGCCCAGTGGAAGACGCAGGCCGATGCCGACGCCGGCCTGCCCGCCGCCATCACGGTCGCGCGCAACGAGGCACACCAGTTGCCGGCCAAGGTCGTGGACGCGGCGCTGCGGGCCGATCCCGCCGCGCTGCCGGCCTGGGTCGGCGTGGATCTGGGGGCGGACGGCTACGCCGTAGTGCGCGTGGAGAAGCTGGCCCCGGCCCAGCCGCTGCCGCCCGAAGCCGAGCAGCAGGCGCGCCAGCAATACGCGCAGACCTGGTCGCTGGCCGAGAGCCTGGCCTACTACGGGCTGCTGAAGGAGCGCATGAAGGTGCGGATCGACGTGCCCGAGCCGACTGCCGCGCAGTGAGTGGCGCGCGCCGCGCTATAATGCGAGGCTGTCGTGGTGGCTGTAGCTCAGTTGGTAGAGTCCCAGGTTGTGATCCTGGTTGTCGTGGGTTCGAGTCCCATCAGCCACCCCAGAAATTCATTGCAAGCGGTTCCGTAGACGCTCGGAACCCCGCACAGGTCCCTAAGTCGATCAACAGCTTAGGGGCTTTTTTGTGTCCGCAACGTCTCGATGGGGATCGAGACCGCGTGGCCCAGGGCAGGGAACATGATGGGGAACAAGCGGGCCTTTTTGCCGTGTTCTCCGGAGGCCTGTTCCCCCTGCGCACCGGTACCGAGTGCCGAAACGCCCCTGCCTGCCCCGAGGGTAAAAGCCGTCGTCGTCACCGCTGGAGGCCTGCAAGACCTCCAGCGCATAGACCTCCTGCGCGTCCGGTGCGAGTCGCGACTGGCAGCCCCGTCGGTGATGCTGCCGAAGAGGCGTACCGCATGGCCGTCTGCGTGCAGTACGGGCGTGGGGTTGGATGGCGGGCTGTGCCTGTGGGGAAGAAGCTTGGGCGCCGGCATCGATGGACTCCTTCCAGGCCGACCACGGTTACGGCAGAAATGTGAATATTTCTCATTTGCTAACATGCGCCCCCTTCACTGGCCATTCAGCGATGGAAGGGCATCGTGGGCATCCCGGAAGTCGCGCTTCATCAACAGCAGGTCGAAACCCTCTACACCGATCACCACGGTTGGCTGAAGGGTTGGCTGCGCCGCAGGCTGGGTGATTCCTTCGATGCGGCCGACATCGCGCAGGACACGTTCATGCGCGTGCTGGTCCGCCGTCAGGTTCCGGCCTTGGACGAGCCGCGCGCCTACCTGTCCACCATCGCGCGCGGCCTGGTCATCGACCACTGGCGCCGGCGCGCGCTGGAACAAGCCTGGCTGGAGACCCTGGCCGCGCTGCCCGAGCCCGAAGCGCCGTCGCCCGAGACACGCAGGATCTTCCTGGAGACGCTGATCGCGATCGACCGCATGCTCGATACGCTCAAGCCACCGGTGCGCACCGCCTTCCTGCTGGCCCAGCTCGACGGATTGACCTGCCCCGAGATCGCCCAGCGCCTGGGCGTGTCGCTGGCCACGGTGGAGCGCTACATCGCCAAGGGCCTGCGCGCCTGCTACGCCGCGTGCTTCGAGGACCAGAAGGTGTGAACGAACCGCTCACGCCCACGCGGGGCCCGATGGCCACCTGCTTCCCGCACCGCCGGCGCTCTTCGGGCCTCGCCCTGTGGGCCGGGGCACGCCGGACCGCACGCGGGCGCCGCAGTCCTTGCCCTGGCACCCGCCAGGGCGGCGGCCTGCGGTTCGCCGCGCCCCGTCGTGGCCGCGATCGGTGCATTCACACCTTCTGACATGGAGACCGGCTCGACCAGCGCCGCAGCGGCCGAGGCCGGCCGGCTGTCCGAATCCCTCATCCAGGCGGCCATCGGCTGGTCCATCCGGCTCCACTACAACCGGCCCAGCCCGCGGGACCGCCAGGCCTTCGAGCGCTGGCTGCAAGCCGACCCCCTGCACGGCGTCGCCTGGCAGCGCGTGAGCGGCCTCAAGGGCTTCCAGTCCGAACTGAAGGGGCTGCCGCCCCAACTGGCCAGCGACGCTCTGCAGGCCGCGCAAGGCCTGCGCGACCAGCGCGCCGCCGGCCGCCGCCATGCGGTCAAGCTGCTGGCCTGGGGCAGCATCGCCGTCGCCACCGGATGGCTGGCCCGCGCGTACGCGCCCTGGCAGCGCGTGCTGGCCGACGCCAGCACCGGCGTGGGCGAGCAGAAGACCCTGCGCCTGGGCGATGGCACGGTGCTCGTGCTCAACACCGACAGCGCCGTCGGCATCGACCTGTCCGGCGGCAGCCGCCTCATCACCCTGCGGCGCGGCGAAATCCTCGTCACCACCGGTGTCGACGCCGACGCCGTGGCGCACCAGGGCGCCAAGCGTCCCTTCTGGGTCCAGACCCCCTTCGGCCGCATGCAGGCGCTGGGCACCCGTTTCACGGTACGGCTCGATGACGGGCGGGCGCGCGTCAGCGTGCAGCAGGGCTCCGTGGCCTTGCACCCCGTCGGCGGCACGTCCGCCGTCGTGCCGGCCGGAGAAAGCCGCTGGCTCATGGAAGACGGCACTCAACCGGCCGAGGTGCAGGGCTTCGGCGCGGACGACTGGGCCGAGGGCGTCATCGCCGGCAGGAACATCCGCCTGCAGGACCTGCTGGCCGAGATGGCGCGCTACCGCCACGGCCGCATCGTCTGCGACCCGCGCGTGGCAGACCTGCGCGTGTCGGGCCTGTTCCACATCCGCGATACCGACCAGGCGCTGCAGTTCCTCATCCAGACCCAGCCCGTCAGCGTGACCTACCTGACGCGCTGGTGGGTCATGGTGCGGCCGCGCGAGACCGCTGCTTGAAATGCATTTGCATTGTCGTGGCAATGCAAATGCATTACCATGCGCGCATCACTCCCTCCATCGCCTTGACGGGAACATGCCATGCCAGCCGCGCTCGACGCCGAATCCACGCTGACCGACCGCTACCAGACCACGGTGCCCGAGACGGTGCGCCGGGCCCTGCGGCTGGGCAAGCGCGACAAACTCCACTACACCATCCGCCCGGGCGGCGAGGTCGTGCTGACCCGCGCCGCAGCGCAGGAAGACGATGACCCCGTGCTTGCCGCGTTCCTGGAGTTCCTGGCGCACGACATCGCCGCCCACCCCGAGCGGCTGCGGCCCCTGGATGCCGGCTTCGCCGAGCGCCTGCGCGCCCTCTCCAGCGGCGTCGAGGTCGATCTCGACGCCCCCATCGATGGCGACGTCGATCTCTGACCATGTCCCCCGCCCCGGCCCAGAGCTGGCAACTGTTCGCGCATCCGCTGTTTCTCGACCAGGTTGACAGGCTGGCCGCCGCCGTCGAACGCGCGCAGGCCAAAGACCCCGGCGGCTGGCGCCAGTCGGCCAATGCCAAATTGCTGGCCGTCCTGTGCCAGCTGGTGTTCCACACCATCCCGCAAGACCCCGCCCGCCCGGAATACCGGCAGGGCACGACGCTGGGGCCTGGGCACAAACACTGGTTTCGCGCCAAGTTCGGCGGCGGGCGCTTCCGGCTGTTCTTCCGCTACAGCACCGGCGCCAGGGTCATCGTATTTGCCTGGGTGAACGATGAAACCACCCTGCGCACCTACGGCGCCAAATCCGATGCCTACGCCGTGTTCCACAAGATGCTGCAAAGCGGCCGCCCCCCGGACGACTGGGGCCAACTGCTGGCCGAGGCCCAGGCGGAAGAACGGCGACTGCGGCAGTTCGCCGCCAGCGCCAGCGGGCCGCCGTGAACGGCTCCGACCAGGCGCTGCAGTTCCTCATCCAGACCCAGCCCGTCAGCGGGACCTACCTGACGCGCTGGTGGGTCATGGCGGGGCTGGAGCAGCCCGACAACCTCTTTACCGACAACATATGCCAAGCATATGCAAGGAGGCCGTCATGCGCACCGTATCTCTGTTCATCAATGGCAAGAACCAGGCCATACGCCTGCCCGTGGACATGGCCTATGAGGGCGTGCGTGAGCTGGAAATCTCCCGCGAGGGCGACGTCATCACCCTGCGCCCGGCCCGGCAGGACTGGCTCTCCCTGGCTTCGCTGGCCAAGGCCGACGCGGATTTCATGCAGGAGCGCGAAGCCGTGGTGGACGATGAAGGCCGGATTGCGCCGTGACCACCTACATGTTCGACACGAACATCTGTTCGTTCATCCTGCGCGAAATGCCCGCATCGGTCTTGCAGCGTCTGGCCGACATCAGCGCGCAAAAACACCGCATCGTGATCTCTGCCATCACCTATGCCGAAATCCGCTACGGCCAGATCGGCAGGAAGGCGTCGCCGCGCCATGCGCTGCTGGTGGACGGCTTCGTCCACAGGCTCGACGGCATCCTGCCTTGGGACCGGCACGCCGTGGACGCCGCCGTCCAGGTGAAACAGGCGCTCTCGCAGGCGGGCACACCCATCGGCCCCAACGACACCGCCATCGCAGGCCATGCCATCGCCACCGGCAGCATCCTCGTCACCAACAACACGCGAGAGTTCTCCAGGGTTGCCGGGCTGGCGCTCGAGGACTGGGCCTGATCCGGAAAATTTTTTCTTCGCACAACTGAGGGGATTCGGATTCTCGTTCGGCTGGCCAGGTAGGAGAACTTTTGAACCTACCTGAGGGAACGACCGACATGAGCATCACCCGGAGTCCGAATTTCGCAGCCTTGCCGACGCTGCGGGGCACCGCCCGCCGGGCAGGCAGCGCGAACAGCAGAGCCCGCCTGCGGCCCACCGTGCTGGCCGTCGCCCTCCAGGGTGCACTGGCGGGCGGCCTGGTCATCGGCGCGGCGACCGCGTCCCAGCAGGCCCGCGCCCAGGACTCGGGCGTCAATTCCGCCGCCGCCACGGCGCTGCCCAAGGGCGATGCGGTCAAGAGCTTCGACATTCCCGCCGGGCCGCTCGATGCAGCGCTGGACCGCTTCGCGCGCGCTGCGGGCGTGAACCTTTCCTACGACGAGGCGCTGGTCGCCGGACGGAGCACGCGGGGCGTGAACGGCAGCCTCAGCGTCACGAGCGGCTTGCTGAAGCTGCTGGAGGGCAGCGGGCTCGAGCCACTGGCGCAGCCGGGCGGCGGGTATTCCCTGCGCAGGTCGACCCGGGTGGCTGCACCTGTGTCGGCGGCCCGGACAAGCAGCACCGCTTTGTCTGAAGTGATCGTTACGGCAGCACCGTTACGCGAGCCATCGACCGAAGGCACCGGCTCCTACGCCGCCCGGGGCGCGACCCTGTTCAAGGGGGCGGAGTCGCTCAAGGACATTCCGCAGTCGGTGACCGTGATCACGCGCCAGCAGATGGACGACCAGGGGCTGGAAACGCTGTACGACGTACTCGACAACACGCCCGGCGTCACCCTGGTCAAGCGGGCTCAAGGCGGCAGCGACATCACCTCGCGCGGCTTCCCTGTCGCCAGTGTGCAATACGACGGCGTGCCGCTGCCCCGCTTCGGCCCCTGGGGCAACACCTTCGCGGCCAGCACGGTCGATCTGGACCGCGTGGAAGTGCTGCGCGGCGCGCAGGGCCTGCTGGAAGGCGCGGGCGACCCGGCCGGCTCGGTCAATCTGGTACGCAAGCGCGGCCTCGCGGACAAGCGCATCACCGTCGAGGGGCGCGCCGGTTCATGGGACACCTACGGCACGCAACTGGATGCGGGCGGCCCGCTCGACAAGGATGGCCGTGTGCGCGGCCGCCTGGTGCTCGACTACGAGCGCACCGGCTCCTTCCTCGATACCGTGTCCGACAGAAACCTGAATGCCTATGGCGCCCTGGATTTCGACCTGGCGCCGGACACCACCTTCGGCATGGGCCTGGTGCATTCAAGGCGCAAGGGCAACAGCGCGGAATACGACGGCATCCCTACCTATACGGACGGCCGCCTGCTCGGTCTGCCGAGCTCGGCCTACATCAGTGCGGATTGGAGTGGCGACAAGAGAACGGAAACACGCCTCATCGCCGACCTGGAGCACAACTTCGATGCCGACTGGAAGTTAAAAGTTGCTGGCACTTATCTCCAGGATGACTCTTCACAACTCGTTTCCACTCCCAATGGCCTTGTTCCGATTGGTGGAGGGGTGATGCCCGGCCTCGGCTACGACTACCACTACAAAACCAAGAGCTACGGCATCGACGCCAGCCTCACCGGGAAATTCACAGCAGCAGGTCTGCAGCATGACGTCGTGCTGGGCGCCAACTACGGCAAGCAGGCGAGGGACGACGCCTATGTCCAATACCGTAATCACTTTGGCTACCCGCTGCCGACCATCGTTCGGGATGTGCCCCCGCTGAGCATGGCCACGCCCACCCGGATTGCCACCAACGACATAGATACCGTCTCGAAGGGCTTCTACGGCATGGTGCGCACCAAACTGACCAGTCGCCTGACCTCCGTTCTCGGAGCGCGCATCAGTTGGTTCATATACGATGCGAATTACCTATACAGCAACACCGGGCCATCGGTAACCTACATCAAGAAGGATGCCACATTCACCCCCTACGCCGGCCTGGTCTATGCAGTGACGCCCCAATGGTCGGCCTATGCCAGCTACGCGGACATCTTCAAGCCGCAAGCTGAGATGGACGTTCACGGCAAGGTGCTGGAGCCGATTCTGGGCGCCAACTACGAGGCCGGGGTCAAGGGCGAGTTGTTCGATGGCGCGCTGAATACATCCCTGGCGGTGTTCCGCATCGATCAGAAGAACCTTGCCGTGTGGGACGGCAATGAGTCGACCTGCGGTGCCAGCGGCGCCGGTCTCTGTTATCAGTCGGCGGGAAAGGTTCGCACCCAAGGCATCGAGTTGGAGGTGCATGGCAACCTGACGAGAAGCTGGCAGATCAGCGGCGGCTACACCTACCAGCGCAACAAGTACCTGAAGGTCGATATACAACCGGAACTGGTGGGCACGCCGTTCAACTACAACACGCCCGAGCAGATATTCCGCCTGTGGTCGAACTGGAAGCTGCCTGGCGCGTGGAGCCAGTGGCAGTTGGGCACGGGGGTGAACTACCGCAGTGCCATGCGCACGGGCAGCACCACGCGGCTGGATCCGGTGCAGGGCGGCTATTCGGTCTGGAATGCGCGCATTGCCTACCAGATCAACCCCAAGTGGCAGGCAGCGTTGAACATCAACAACGTGTTCGACAAGCACTACCTGTCATATGTCCGGCCCAATTACTACGCGAACTACACGGGTGAGCCGCGCCGCTTCATGCTGACCCTGCGCGGTAGTTTCTGACGCGCCTCAGCGCCAATGGTTGAGGACATGGAACTGGCCCTGCACGGGCAGGCCAGCCGCTTGCAGCGCGCCGATGGCCCGCACGATCTGCTCGTGGCCCATGGTGTTGCGCGGGTTGCCGTCGCGGAAGACGGCGAGCACGCCAGCGTGTTCACCGCCGGCCTGCCGGGCCAGCGCCAGGAAGTCGGCCACGTTGTGGGTCAGCAGGGCACGCCCTTCGCTCTGCGCCCGGGCGAAGACCTCGGCGTCGGGCAGGCCGTTGCAGCCCAGTTCGGCCACGCTCGCCACGTCGTGCCCGGCGTGGCGCAGGGCGTCGAGCAGGCGGCGGGCCTGACTGTCTTCATCCACCAGCAGTTTCATGCGTCTTGTACCGGCGCTTTTTCTGGATTCAGGCCTTCGACCAGCAGGCGCTGGCGTTCCTCGTCGGCCTCGGCCTCGATCAGCGCGCGGTGGGCTTCGCAGTACGCGAAGGCTTCCTCGACGGCGGGCAGCGGCAGGTTCCAGTTTTCGGCGGCTTCTTCCTCGCTCAGGCCGTTGGCCTGGGCGTCGAGCCAGACGGCGCTGGCCAGCAGCTTGCGCCCCTTGATCCACAGCTGGCGCCGCCACGGGTGGGGGCGCTCCACCAGCCATTGCCAGGCGGGCGGCAGGTTGGCTTCCAGCTCGGGTATCGCCAGGCGCGTGGCCTGCTGCGCGCTGCGGCCGACGTACAGGTGGTTGCCCTGGCGCGCTTCGTTCACCAGCAGGGTGGCGAGCTGGGCGGCGCGCAGCACGGTGTCCTTGACGCTGGAGGCGGACAGCGCGGTGCGCAGGTTGGCCAGGATTTCGTCCTGCTCGGGCGTCAGGTCGAAGTTGGCGCGCTTGGTGGCTGCGGCGGTGGTGGCGGGCATGGCGTGACCTTGGTGTGATGAATGCTCGGATTATGAGTGTATTTTGAGTTTATGTGAATTCCTATGGCTTCAACCGCGTCTTCCGCCCGCTGGTGGTTCCTGGCCCATGGCTGGCTGGCGCTGCCCATCTGGGTGTTTCTGTTCTTCGTCTGCCTGACCGGCTCCATCGCCACGGTCAGCCAGGAGATCGTCTGGCTGGCCAGGCCCGAGGTGCGGGCCAATCCGCCGTCCAGCGATGCGCGGATGCTGGGCTACGACGGGGTGCTGGCGGTCATCGCCCGCGAGCACCCCGAGGCGATCATCCGGCGCCTCGACCGGCCCGTGAAGTCGATGTTCGCCTGGACGGTGAAGGCGGAGTATCCCGACGGCAAGTCCGTGGATCACTACGTGAACCCGTACACCGGCCACATTCAGGGCAGCGAGCCCGAGGGGTTCTCCTTCCGCTCGTTCATGCAGGCCCTGCACGGCTGGCTGCTGTTCAAGGACATGAAGGCCAGCGTCGGCTGGCTCCTGGTGTCGCTGCTGTCCGTGCCCCTGCTCGGCTCGCTGATCACCGGCCTGGTGGTCTACAAGCGCTTCTGGCGCGGGTACCTGCACCCGCGCCTGCGCTGGCGCCAGGGCGCGCGGGTGTTCTGGGGCGATCTGCACCGGCTGATCGCCATCTGGTCGGTGCCGTTCATCCTGATCATGGCGATCACGGGGTTGTGGTTCCTGACGGACATCGTGTTCAAGGCCAGCCATGTGGAGCTGCCCGAAACCGGTCCGGCTGTACCCGTGATGCTGGACCGCGAGGGTGTGCCGCTTGCGGCGCCAGGCGGGCAGGTGCCGCCTCGCATCGGGTTGGACAAGGCCGCGCAGATCATGCGGGAGACGTTCCCTGGGGTGGAGGCGTCGTTCTTCTCGATGGGCGACCATGCGTTCGCGCCCATCCGCGTGCGGGGCCAGGGCGCTCACTGGCCGCTGCTGACCGAAGGTGTCTGGATCGACCCGTATTCGGGCAAGCTGGAGTACGTGCGCAGCATCGGCAACCGATCCTGGCTGGAGCTGGTCACGCAGTCCATGCGGCCCTTGCACACGGGCGATTTCGTGGGCCTGGGGCTGAAGCTGGTGTACTTCTTCTTCGGCCTGATGCTGACCACGCTGGTGGCTTCGGGGCTGGTGATCTGGCTCAAGCGCACGGCCAGGGCCACGGCGGAAGCATGGCCCGGCTTCGCGGCCCATTGGCGGCGCTGGCGCTTTCACCTGAGCGGGCTGATGCTGATGCTGCCGCTGGCCCTGCTGCCGCAGTACCTGGCGGATCACAAGCCGGCTGCCCGCGCCGGCCTGGGCCAGCGCATCGCGGGCGATTTCGACGCCGGGCCCTGGCGCCTGACGCTGGGTGAATGGCTCCAGGGGCCGCCCCGGCTGGTCGGTGGCGAGTATGAAAAAGCCTTCACCCTGGCCCTGCGCGGCGATGCCGTGAGGCAGGTGAAGGCGGTCTACGTGCGCCTGGGGCGGCCGCGCGGGGATGTGCGCACGTCGGGCCATTTGCTGCAAGGCACGCCGTACCGGATGTTCGCCGTGGGGGATGTGCCCGAGGACATCCGGCCCGACGCGCAGCTGTGGCTGACGCTGGAGGGCTGGGACGGCAGCAAGCACCGGGTGGCGGTTCCGCTGGCGCAGGCATCGCCCGCCACGGCGCAGTGGGCGAGAGACAGGAGCCGATGACATGAGCAAACCCTTTCGACTGCTGGCGTGCGCCAGCGTGATGGCGCTGGGCGCGCAGCCGGCCTGGGCGCACGGCTACGAGCTGGCGGGCCGGTGCGAGCCGCAGGGCGCCCGGGTGGTGCGCTGCACGGCCGGCATCGATGGCCGGCCGGTGCCCGGCGCGCGCATCGACGTGGTCGCCGCCGATGGCGATGCGATCCTGCTGGGGGGCCGGCTGGACGGGCAGGGGCGGTTCAGCTTCGAGCGGCCTGCGGTGCCTTTCTATGTGGTGATCGAGGCCAAGCCGGGGATTGCGCTGGATATCGGCGACGAGGAGATCAAGTGACGCGCGCCGCCGTGATGCACCGCGCGCCATGAACTCGCGTGAGCCAGGGGACGGTGGACCGAGCGCTAGCTGAGCGGCCTGGTCGCGCTGGGCCTGCCGCTCCAAGACGCCGAGCACCTGGCCACCATGCCGGGCCTGCTGCTGTATCTGGTGGTCTTGCCGTGGGCTTTCGTCGCGCGCAGCCCGTGGCGCGTGTGGGCGGTGCTGGCCGGCGGCGGGGCGGTGATGGCCGGTGCGGCTTCGCCGCTGCAATCGCGGCTGGTGGGCTGAGGAACTATGTTGTTTCGATCAGCCGCTGACCCAGTCTTCCACGCGCAAGCCAGCCACGCGGCGGAACTCGTCCACGTTGTGGGTGACGAACGTGAGGTTGGCGATCAGCGCATGGGCGGCGATCTGCGTGTCCAGCGCGCCGATGGGCGTGCCGGCGCGCTCCAGCGCGGCGCGCACAGGGCCGTAGGCATCTGCGGCGGCCTCGTCCCAGGGGAGCGTGGCGATGCCTTGCAGGAAGCGCTGCACCTCGCGCTCCAGCCGCGTGGCGGCAGGCAGCAGGCGAGCCACGCCGTAGCGCAGCTCGGCGCGGGTGATGGCGGAGATGCACACGGCATCGACGCGCTCGCGCCGCAGGCGCTGCTCCAGGCGAGGGGAGCCACCGCGCAGCAGGTCGCTGGCGATGTTGGTGTCCAGCATGTAGCGCAAGGTCATGCCCTGGCGTTGCCGGTGTCCGGCGGCTGCGGTCAGTCGCGTGCCTGCGGAGGGGGCTGCTGGCGGTCGGCCATGATTGATGCCTAAAGCTGCGTCATCCCCAGCTTCCGCCAGTCCATGGCCTGGCGGCACACCTGGTTCGGCCTGGTGCTGGGTTTCGTGCTGATGGTGTGCTTCTT
Organism: Pseudorhodoferax sp.; assembly: GCF_047601025.1. Taxonomy (NCBI): domain Bacteria; kingdom Pseudomonadati; phylum Pseudomonadota; class Betaproteobacteria; order Burkholderiales; family Comamonadaceae; genus Pseudorhodoferax; species Pseudorhodoferax sp. The sequence continues at coordinate 884,085 of NZ_JASGJZ010000001.1, read as the reverse complement.
CTTCGGCGCGCTGTCGGTGTTCGACCGCGAGATCGACCGCTGGGCGATTCCCCGGTCACGCTTCGCCGCGCAGCCCATGCCCTCGTTCGACCGCGTGCTGCGCCTGGTGTTCGAGGGCATGCAGCCCGCCGCCGAGAGCCTGGCGCAACGGTGCGGCAAGGTCGATGGCCCCATGCCCACGCACTTCGGCGCCGTGCGCAGTTGGGGCGCCTATACGACGCACCGCGATCCGGTGCCGGGCATCCATGCCGAGTGGGAGGTGCCGGGCGTCCGCGACCCTGACGACACCGCCTGGGCCAGCCGCACCCTCGACCCGCGCAGCGGCGCGGCCCTGCCCGATGACCGGCTCAAGATCGGCAGCGGTTTCTTCTACCCGCTGCACTACAGCCTGCACCTGGCATGGAAGAACCTGGGCTTCTGGATCGTCGGCCTGGCTGGGCTGTCGATGCTGGCCGCGCTGGTCCCCGGTGTGGTCATGCACCGCAAGGTGTTCCGCGAGTTCTTCACCTTCCGCCCCAGGAAAGCCACCCAGCGCAGCACGCTCGACCTGCACAACATGACGGGTGTGCTGGCCTTGCCCTTCCACTTCTTCTTCGCCTTCACCGGGCTGGCGATCTTCTCGGGCATCTATTTCCCGGTGGCCGAGACCCAGTTGCATCCGCTGCACGAACTGCACGAACTGCACGAGAGGCTGGAGGCGCAGGAAACCGGCCTGCCGCGAAAGCGTTCTGGCGAGCCGGCCCCCCTGGCCTCGGTCGACACCATGGTGACCGAGGCGCAGCGCCGCTGGGCGGCCAAGGGCATGGCGGGCGAGGGGGGCGCTGTCGCTCACCCACGTGGGCGACGCCAACGGCTATGTCAGCATCTACCGCGCCGGCACTGACCGCATCGCCCTCACCGGCGAAGGCATCCATTTCAAGGCCAGTACCGGCCAGGTGATCCGCGAAGAGCCGCCGCGCAGCGCGGTGGACGGCGTGAGCGAATTCCTGCGGGCGGACCACGCATCGATGGCGGTGCTGGTCTGGGTGATGGTGCTGGGCGCCTCGGCGCTGGCCGTGGCGCTGGTGCTGGCGTGGCGGCCGCGCTGGCTGAACGTGCTGGCCTGGGTGGCCGGCGGAAGGGAGTGAGGATGATGAAACCGAACCGTGCACAAATTCGCAGCCTGCTGGCGGCTGCCGCGCTGGCGCTGGGCGCGCCGGCCTGGGCGGACTACCTGTGGCTGCAGCGCGAGGCAGGGCAGGCCACGGCGCGCGTGGGCGAACTGCACAAACCGCTGGCCGCCTTGCCCGCGCTGCGGGACGCGCACACCGTGCTGCCCGACGGCACGGCCGCTGCGGCGCAAGCGCAGGGCGACCACTTCGCCATCGCACCGGCGGGCGGCGGCGACGTGCGCTTCGTCGCCACGCGCGTTGCCGGCGAGGTGCTGACCTATTACCAGGCCCGCTTCGGCCGCACCGAGATCAAGGCGGTGAACGACCTGGAGCTGGTGCCCACGGCGCCCGATGGCAACACCTTCCGCCTGTTCTTCAAGGGCCGGCCGGTGGCCGCCAGCCAGGTGAACGTGGCCACCAGCGAAGGCTGGAGCCGCGTGCTGCGCCCGGCGGCGGACGGCAGCGTGCGCTTCACACCCTGGTTTCCGGGCCTGTACGTGCTGGAGGTGACGGCGCGGGTCGACAACGGCTCGGCCACGGTGGACGGCAAGACCTACCAGGATGTGCGGCATACGGCCACCTTGAGCTTCGAGGTTCAACCCTGAGGATGTGGGCGCGCGCGGTGCTCGCCGTCGCCGGCGGCGCGCCAGGATCGGCGGCCGGGCCCGGTTTCTGGCCAAGCGGCACAGTGGATGTTCTCGCGCGCCGGCCGCGAGCTGCGCCGCGCCGGCGACGCCGCGCGCCAGGCCGCCATCCTGGCGGCGGTGTGCGCGGTGCGGCCCGATCTCCGCGCTGCCGGTGCCCGGTGGCTGGCCGCCGTCGTCCACCGCGTCGGCGGCGCCCATGGCTGGGTGTTGATGAAGGAGGCCTAGGACTTCAGCGGCGAAGAAGCCGGCCGTGCCGCCTCGGAGTGGATGCGGGCCCTGCTGCACCTGCCGGCCGCTGCACCGGCGGCTCCCAAAGCGACAGGAAGGAAATGACCGCCTCGATCATTCAATCTCCCTGTTGGCGGACGACACCGTGAAGACGGCGCAGGTGCTGGCCGACATCGTGCAGGGCGAGGCCTGGTGCTTTTCGTCCGGCGGGCCACAGGCCCGACCTGCCGGGATGCCGGGCCGCGCCGCCGCCTGAAGCCTGCGATCGACATCTCGCGCACCCACCGGGCGCTGGCACCGCACCGCGCAGGGTCGCGCCTCAGGTCCGCTTCTGGATCTTCACGCGGATGGCCTCGACCTCGTGGCCGCGCCGCTGCAGCGCGGCCTGCAGTGTGGGCGCCAGGTGCCGCAGCTTGGCCGCGGCGGCGCTGTTGTCCACCAGCAGGCACCAGTTGCCGCCGTCGATGGGGCCGGGCCGGACCGAGGGGCGCAGCGGCGCCGGGATCAGCGCCTGCACTGCCGCCAGCCGGCCCGCCGACTCGCGCGCCAGGGCCGTCAGGCGGGCCAGCGGGGCGGAGTCTTCCACCGCCTGCTGCAGCGTGAAGGAACGGCGGGGAGCGTGCATGGCCGGGATTATCGGGGTTGCCGGCACGGCATAAAATCGCCGGTTTGGCAAGAGCTGGCCGCTGCCTTCGCGGCGCCCCGCCCGGCCGTCCCGGTTTCCACCGCTTCGAGGAATTCCGGCCGCTGCCCCGCGCGCGCAACGGCCCCGCATCCATGACCATCAACTTCCTGACCAAGATTTTCGGCAGCCGCAACGAGCGGCTGCTGAAGCAGTACCGCAAGTCGGTGCAGGCGATCAATGCGCTGGAGCCCCAGTTCGAGAAGCTCTCGGACGACGAACTGCGCGCCAAGACCCAGGAGTTCAGGGACCGCGTGGCGGCCGGCGCCACGCTGGACTCGCTGCTGGTCGAGGCCTTCGCGGTCGTGCGCGAAGGCTCCAAGCGGGTCATGAAGATGCGCCACTTCGACGTGCAGCTGCTCGGCGGCATGGCGCTGCACTACGGCAAGATCGCCGAGATGCGCACCGGCGAGGGCAAGACGCTGACGGCCACGCTGCCGGTCTACCTGAATGCGCTGGCGGGCAAGGGCGTGCACGTGGTCACGGTCAACGACTACCTGGCCAACCGCGACGCCACCTGGATGGGGCGGCTCTACGGCTTCCTGGGCCTGTCGGTCGGCATCAACCTGCCGCAGATGCCGCGCGAGCAGAAGCAGGCCGCCTACGGCGCCGACATCACCTACGGCACCAACAACGAGTACGGCTTCGACTACCTGCGCGACAACATGGTCTACGAGGTGCGCGACCGCGTGCAGCGCGGCCTGTACTACGCGATCGTCGACGAGGTGGACTCGATCCTGATCGACGAGGCGCGCACGCCGCTGATCATCAGCGGCCAGGCCGAGGACCACACCCAGCTGTACCTGGCGATCAACCAGGTCGTGCCCTCGCTGACGCGCCAGGAGGGCGAGGCCGACCCGCGCACCGGCGAGGGCGTGACCAAGCCGGGCGACTTCACGGTCGACGAGAAGGCGCACCAGGTGTTCCTGACCGAGCAGGGCCACGAGAACGCGGAGCGGCTGCTCGCCGGCCTGGGCCTGATCCCCGAGGGCGCGTCGCTGTACGACCCGGCCAACATCACGCTGATGCACCACCTGAACGCGGCGCTCAGGGCCCACCACATCTACCACCGCGACCAGCACTACGTGGTGCAGGATGGCGAGGTCGTGATCGTCGACGAGTTCACCGGCCGCCTGATGGCCGGCCGGCGCTGGAGCGACGGCCTGCACCAGGCGGTGGAGGCCAAGGAGGGCGTGGCGATCCAGCCCGAGAACCAGACGCTGGCCTCGATCACGTTCCAGAACTACTTCCGCCTGTACGCCAAGCTGGCCGGCATGACCGGCACGGCTGATACCGAGGCTTTCGAGTTCCAGTCGATCTACGGGTTGGAGACCACGCTGATCCCGCCGAACCGGCCGAACCGGCGCGAGGACCAGCTCGACCGCGTCTACAAGACCACCAAGGAAAAGTACGACGCCGCCATCGCCGACATCCGCGAATGCCACGAGCGCGGCCAGCCGGTGCTGGTGGGCACGACCTCGATCGAGAACTCCGAGATCATCGACCAGCTGCTGATCCGCGCGAAGCTGCCGCACCAGGTGCTCAACGCCAAGCAGCATGCGCGCGAGGCCGACATCGTGGCCCAGGCCGGCCGGCCGAAGATGATCACGATCGCGACCAACATGGCCGGCCGCGGCACCGACATCGTGCTGGGCGGCAACCTGGAAAAGGCCATCGAGGCCTTGCACGCGGCCCATCCCGGCAAGGACGAGGCCGCGCTCGCCGCCGAGGAGGCCCAGCTGCGCGCGCAGTGGGAGAAGGACCACGAGCTGGTCAAGTCCCTCGGCGGCCTGCGCATCATCGCCACCGAGCGGCACGAGTCGCGCCGCATCGACAACCAGCTGCGCGGCCGCTCCGGCCGGCAGGGCGACCCGGGCTCCTCGCGCTTCTACCTGAGCCTGGACGACCCGCTGATGCGCATCTTCGCCGGCGAGCGCGTCAAGGCCATCATGGACCGCCTGAAGATGCCCGAGGGCGAGGCCATCGAGGCCGGCATCGTCACGCGCAGCATCGAGAGCGCGCAGCGCAAGGTCGAGGCGCGCAACTTCGACATGCGCAAGCAGCTGCTGGAGTACGACGACGTCGCCAACGACCAGCGCAAGGTGGTCTACACCCAGCGCAACGAGATCCTGGACGCGGCCGACCTTTCCGACGTGATCCGCGGCCTGCGCCACGGCTGCTTCACGGACGTGGTGCGGCAGTTCGTGCCGGCCGAGTCGGTCGAGGAGCAATGGGACCTGCCGGGCCTGGAGAAGACGCTGGCCGAGGACTGGCAGCTGCCGGTGCCGCTGGCCGCCGAGGTCGAGGCCGCCAGCGACATCACCGACGAGGACATCGTCGAGAAGGTCATCGCCGCGGCGGACGCGGCCTTCGAGGCCAAGGTCGCGCTGGTCGGCGGCGAGCAGTTCACCCAGTTCGAGCGCATGGTGCTGCTGCAGAGCATGGACCAGCACTGGCGCGAGCACCTCTCGGCGCTGGACTACCTGCGCCAGGGCATCCACCTGCGCGGTTATGCGCAGAAGCAGCCCAAGCAGGAATACAAGCGCGAGGCCTTCGAACTGTTCGGCCAGCTGCTCGATGCGGTCAAGAACAACGTCACCAAGCTGCTGATGACGGTGCGCATCCAGTCCAGCGAGGAGGCCGGCCAGGCCGCCCACGACCTGGAGCAGCGTGGCGAGCACGTGGCCAACGTGACCTACACCGCGCCGACCGAGACCGGCGAGGCCGAGACCCGCGCCGAGGGCCAGCCCGCCGGCGGCAACGCGTTCGCGCTGAACGGCCAGCGCGTGGGCCGCAACGACCCCTGCCCCTGCGGCAGCGGCAAGAAGTTCAAGCAGTGTCACGGCAAGCTGGCATAAGGAAATCCATGCCCGTCCATCTCCTTCCCCCCCATCCCGCGGACCTGCACGCCGTGGCCGGCGTGCGCATCGGCGTCGCCGAGGCCGGCGTGCGCAAGGCCGGCCGCAAGGACCTGACGGTCGTGCTGCTCGACGAGGGCGCCTGCGTCGCCGGCGTGTTCACGCAGAACCGCTTCTGCGCCGCGCCGGTGCAGCTGTGCCGCCAGCACCTGGCGGCCGGCCACGGCATCCGGGCGCTGCTGGTCAACACCGGCAACGCCAACGCCGGCACCGGCAGCGACGGCCTGGCCCGCGCGCAGGCCACCTGCGTGGCGCTGGCGCAGCAGCTCGGGGTCGCGCCCGAGCAGATCCTGCCGTTCTCGACCGGCGTGATCATGGAGCCGCTGCCGAGCGAGCGCATCATCGCCGGCCTGCCGGCGGCCGTGGCCGACGCCCGGCCCGACCACTGGGCGCGCGCGGCCGAGGGCATCATGACCACGGACACCGTGCCCAAGGCCTTCAGCACGCAGGTGGTGCTGTCCGGCGTGCCGGTGGCCATCACCGGCATCAGCAAGGGTGCCGGCATGATCCGGCCGAACATGGCGACGATGCTGGGCTACCTGGCGACGGACGCGAAGATCGCGCCCGGCCTGATGCAGGACCTGGTCAAGGAACTGGCCGACGCCTCGTTCAACCGCGTGACCATCGACGGCGACACCTCGACCAACGACTCCTTCGTGCTGATCGCGACGCAGCAGGCGGCGCATCCGGTCGTCGCGTCCTGGGACCAGCCGGACGGCCGCGCGCTGAAGGCCGGCCTGCTGCAGGTCGCGCAGCAGCTGGCCCAGGCCATCGTGCGCGACGGCGAGGGCGCGACCAAGTTCATCACCGTGCGCGTGGAGGGCGGCCGGACCGCCGAGGAATGCCGGCTGGCGGCCTACGCGATCGCGCACTCGCCGCTGGTCAAGACGGCCTTCTTCGCCAGCGACCCGAACCTGGGCCGCATCCTGGCGGCCGTGGGCTACGCCGGCATCGCCGACCTGGACCAGACGAAGATCGAGCTGTTCCTGGACGACGTGCACGTGGTCACCCGCGGCGGCCGCCGTCCCGAGTACCGAGAGGAAGACGGCCAGCGCGTGATGCGGCAGAGCGAGATCACGATCCGCGTGGGCCTGGGCCGCGGCGAGGCCGTCGACACGGTCTGGACCTGCGATCTCTCGCACGACTACGTGAGCATCAACGCCGACTACAGATCATGAACGAGGCTTTCGAGCGCATGCTGCTGCGCGCCGAGCAACTGATGGCGCGCATCGAGCGCGTGCTGCCGGCGCCGCTTTCCGAACCCGACTGGGCGGCCTCCATCGCCTACCGCTACCGCAAGCGCAGTTCCGGCCATGCGCTGCTGGAGCCCGTGCGGCACGTGGGCGTCATGCGGCTGCCGGACCTGAAGGAGATCGACGGCCAGAAGGAGAAGATCCAGCGCAACACGCTGCAGTTCGTCGAGGGCAGGCCGGCCAACAACGTGCTGCTGACCGGCGCGCGCGGCACGGGCAAGTCCTCGCTGATCCGCGCCTGCCTGAACGAATACGCGCCGCGCGGCCTGCGCCTGATCGAGGTCGACAAGACCGACCTGACGGACCTGCCCGACATCGTCGAGGTGGTGGCCGGCCGGCCCGAGAAGTTCATCATCTTCTGCGACGACCTCAGCTTCGAGGACGGCGAGCCCGGCTACAAGGCGCTCAAGTCCATCCTCGACGGCTCGGTGGCCGCTGCCACGCCCAACGTGCTGATCTACGCGACCAGCAACCGCCGCCACCTGCTGCCCGAGTACATGAAGGAGAACCTCACGTACACGCACACGGAGGACGGCGAGGTGCATCCGGGCGAGGTGGTGGAGGAGAAGATCTCGCTGTCCGAGCGCTTCGGCCTGTGGGTCAGCTTCTACCCGTTCACGCAGGACGAGTACCTGGCCATCGTCGCGCAGTGGCTGGGCGCGTTCGGCGTGTCCCCTGCGGCGCAGCAGGCGGCGCGGCCCGAGGCGCTGGTCTGGGCGCTGGAGCGCGCCTCGCGCAGCGGCCGCGTGGCCTACCAGTTCGCGCGCGACTACGCCGGCCGGCACGCGGCGGCATGACCGCGCCGGCGCTGGTGGCCGACGGCGACCGGCCACGCGAAGGCGGGCCGGATCGCCGGCCCGTCGACGTCGCCGTCGGCGTGCTGCTCGACGCCGAGGGCCGCTTCCTGCTGACGTCGCGGCCCGAGGGCAAGGTCTACGCCGGCTACTGGGAGTTCCCGGGCGGCAAGCTGGAGGCCGGCGAAACCGTGGAGCAGGCGCTGCGCCGCGAACTGCAGGAGGAGATCGGCATCGTGATCGGCGCGGCCGAACCCTGGCGCGAGGAACTCGTGGACTATCCGCACGCGCTGGTCCGGCTCAGCTTCTGCAAGGTGCGGCACTGGACCGGCCAGCTGGAGATGCGCGAGGGCCAGCGCCATGCCTGGGCCGCGCTGCCGGTGCGGCTGGCACCGGTGCTGCCGGGCGCGCTGCCGGTGCTGGACTGGCTCGCCCGCGAACGCGGCTTCACCGGGCCGACCCATGGCGTGTGAGGCGATGGCGTCCTAGAACGTCGTCTTCACGGTGAAGGCGAAGGTTCTCGGATCGCCCAATGCCCGGGTGTTCGACCAGTACACCTTGTCCGCGATGTTCTGGACGGTGAAGTTGAACGTCGTCGGATATCGACCCAGCTTGGCGGCATATCGGATGCCCGCATCGAACAAGGTGTAGGCGGGCACGACGACGGTGTTGGCCTGGTCGTCGTATTTTTTGCCCGTGTAGTAGGCACCCCCCGACACGCTCAGGCCCTCGACGCCCGGAATCCGGTACTCGGCGTAGATCTTTGCCATCCTGCTGGCGGCGCCGGTGGGTTTCTTCCCGTCCAGCGCCGGGGTGTTGTTCTTCTTGAGGCTCAGGTCCATCACGGTGCCGCCGGCGATCAGCGTGAGGTTGTCCGTCACCTTGCCCGTGATGCCGATTTCCACGCCCTGGTGGACCTGCAGGCCGTCCCGGGTGCGCGTGATCCTGCCCGGCGTCCCGGCAGGGATGCTCAGATCCTCGGTGTCGAAGGTGTCGGCCTTCTCGATCCGGAACACGGCCAGGTTGAGCAGCGTCCGCTCGTTCAGCTTGTACTTCGCGCCGATTTCGTATTGCTTGCTGATGTAGGGGGCGAGAACCCCTCCCGGGTTGGCGTATTCCGGATCGTCGGGAATGGTGGCTCCCTGCTCCAGGCTCTCGATGTACGTGGCGTAGGTGCTCAGGCTGCTGAACGGCTTGTAGATCAGCGACAGCGTCGGCGTGAAGGCCGATTGGTCATAGCCGACCACGTTGGTTCGAAGGTTCTTTGTGGTGATGGAGGCATAGTTGCCCCCGACCAGCGCAGACCAGTGCTCGTTGAACTGGATGTCGTCCCCGATCAGGACGTTCTGGAACTGCGTCTTGTTGTTGGGCGTGGGCGCCTGCACCGCGCTGCCCCATCCTGCGGGCATCGGGAAGTTCCGGAACCCGTCGGGCGTGGTGTCCGCGGGGATCAGGAAGCTCGAACCACCCTGGCTGCTCTTGGTCTTTTCGGTGCTGGACGAGTAGCCGACCGTCAGCGTGTGCCGCACCCCGGCCGTTGCGAACTTAGCGTCCAGGTAGGCAGCGGCGCCGAGCTTGCTGTTTTCTCCCTTGGAGGGGTTGCCGTACCAGGAGTTGCGCTGAACGATGCCGTTCACGTACCGGATTCTGGCATCGCCGCCGGACCGGTCCACCTGTTCATGGAACACGCCGGTTCTCAGCGTGAAGACGTCGCTGATGTTCCACTTGACGCTGTTCTCGATCTTCTTCGACGTGAGTTGGTGCTTCTGCCATTCCGGGGTGTAGCTCTGGTTCCGCCGGATGCCGGCGCCGGAATAGTCGATGGGCTCGCCGCGGTTGCCGCCCCAGAAGATCGTCGGACCGGGGTTCTCGGTGTCCTTGTAGCTGATGCGCAGATCGGTATAGAAATCGTCGCTCGGCTTCAGGTCGAGCACCAGGCTGGCCGCACCGATTTTCTTTTTCTCCTTCCGGCTGGTCTCGCCATCCTGGTAGAGCGCGTTGAAGCGGTAGCCGAACACGCTGTTCCGGTCGATCTGTCCTCCCAGGTCGACGTGCCCGAAGTATGTGCTGCCGCCATAGCTGCCGACGCTGACCGTTCTCAGGTCGTGGAGCGTGGGTTTCTTGGTGACGTAGTTGACGGCACCGCCGACGCGTCCGCCGCCGTACAGGAAGCCGGTCGCGCCGTTGATGATCTCGACGCGCTCGATGTCCTGCATCATCGGCGTGCCGCCGACCCGGCTGGCGTAGGGCATGCCGTTGACGACGGGGTTGTTGACCTGGAATCCGCGGATGGTCACCCATGCGCCGTCCGTCGAATCGCTGGCGATGCGCGCGGTCTCCTGCGTGGTCGGGTTCATCCGGAAGATCTGGTCCATGTCCTTGGCGTTGGCGTTCTCGATCAGCTCCTCCGGGATGACGCTCATCGAATACGGCGTGTCCTGCAGATCCCGTGCACCCCAGAGGCCGACGCCGGTGATCTTCTTGACCAGATAGCCGTCCTCGGCGGTGCCGGTCTGTTCCTGGTCGGCGCTGACGGTGACCGTGGGCAGCTGGGTGGCCCCGGGCTCGGTGTGCGGCGCGCTCGTCTGTGCATGGGCCGTGCCGCCGCTTGCCGCGATCGTCAGCGCGACCAGGTGCAGGCGGGAATGGCCGCCGTACAGGGCGAGGGGTGATGCGAGCGAGGTGTGCAGACGCCGCTGCGGCGGCTGTGCGGATGGTCGGCGCTTGGTGCGGGCCATGGGAATCTCCGTTGGTTGGGGGAAGAGCTGGCTTCCCGGCCACGAGAGTCCCGGTGTTGTCGCTGGCGGGTCAGGAGTCTATTTGATAATTATTATCAGTTGCTGTTTTGAATGGCAAGCGGCTGCAGGGTGTGGGCGGCAAGCCACACGGCTGGATGCCTGTGTCGGGTACGGGGGGATGGGGCGCCGGCAGGGGAGGCTGCCGCGGGGCGGCCGCGCTCTGGCTGCCGCGGCTGAACCGGGCGTTACTGCAGCCGCGGATCGCCGAAGGGCTGGTCGTCCGGCGGCGTCGGGTCCGGCACCGAGAAGCTCTCGCTGGCCCAGGCGCCGAAGTCCAGGTTCTTGCAGCGTTCGCTGCAGAACGGGCGATAGGGATTACCGGGCGCGTACAGGCTCTTGCCCTTGCAGGTCGGGCAGTCGACCCAGCGTGCGGTCGTGGTGGGCGTGCCGGTGGCCATGGGCCTCAGGCGCACAGCGCCATTTCGAAGGCCGCATCTTCACTTGCGGGCTGCAGCTTGCCGTCCTCGCCCTGGTGCATCAGCCGCACCGACACCATCAGCCGGTTGCCGCTGATCTCGGGGATCAGGCCCAGCGCCGGATCGATGCGCAGCCGCATCAGGTTGTAGGTGCGGCCCTGCGGCAGGTTCTGCTGGAACTGGCCGGCCAGCGCCATGACCTTCTGCGGTGCGCCGGAATCGCGCAGCATCCTCAGCAGGTGCTGGATCGATTCGGCCAGCGGGGCCAGCGCGCCGGCCCATTCGGCGATGGCCTGGCGCCGCACCTCGGCGTCCAGGTGCTGCCAGTGGTAGTAGGCGGGCAGGTCGAAGCTGCAGGTGCCGGCCGGGATGCTGACGCGGCTGCGCAGGCTCATCAGCCAGTCGTTCTCGGTCAGCGGCTGGCCGGCCTTGCCGGACTGCTCGTGCAGGGCCGTGAAGCAGTGCTCCAGCTGCGCGATCACGTCCTCCAGCAGGCGCTGGTCGATCGAGGGGTTGTCGCGGTAGCCGGCCAACTGGGTCTTGTGACGCTCCAGGTCCTTCAGGACGTCGGACTTGAGGTCGGCGCGCGCGGCGACGTCCATGATCTCGAACAGCGTGACCAGCGCGAAATGGTGGTCGACCGGGGCCTCGCGCGGCATCAGCTCGACCAGGCGGCGGAACAGGTGCTCCAGGCGCAGATAGGTCCGGATGCGTTCGTTGAAAGGGTACTCGTACAGGATCACACTCGGCTTCCGTTCGCCGCCGATCATAGCCCGAAGGCTTGCGCGAACCCGTGCACCTCTATCCTCAGCTGTTCCAGGGAAATGCCGTCGTTGCAGATCACGGCGTCGGCCGCCGCCAGGCGCAGCGCGCGCGGCGCCTGTGCGGCGATGATGGCCCGCACGGCGGCCTCGGTCAGGCCGCTGCGCTGCATCACGCGGGCGATCTGCGTCTGCGGCTGGCAGTCCACGACCAAGACGGCATCCAGCTGCGCGCGCCAGCGGCCCGATTCGACCAGCAGCGGGATGTCGTGGACCACGCAGCGGCGGCCGGCGGCGAGGGCCGTGTCGTGTTGCTGCCGGCCCAGCAGGCCCACGAGCGGATGCACGATGGCTTCGAGCCGCCGCTTGGCCTCGGCATCGCCGAAGACCAGTTCGCGCATGCGCGCGCGGTCCAGCGCCCCTTCCGGGGTGATCAGCGCCGGGCCGAACGCGGCGCGCAGGGGTTCGATCGCCGCGCCGCCCGCGGCGGTCACGGCCCGCGCATTCGCGTCGGCGTCGATCAGCGCCGCGCCCAGGCCGGCCAGCATGGCCGCCACCGTGCTCTTGCCGCTGCCGATGCCGCCGGTCAGGCCCAGGATCTTCATGGGTCAGAACGGGAATGCGAACGGCGCCAGGTGCCGCACCTCGGCCGGCCCCAGCACCAGGCACAGCAGCCCGGCGCCGGCCAGGAACGGGCCGAAGGCGATCGGCACGTCCTTGTGCGCCAGGCGGCCGCGCAGCAGCAGCAGGCCGCCCAGCAGCGCGCCGACGACGGACGACAGCAGCAGGATGGCCAGCAGGTGGTCCGCGCCCAGCCAGGCGCCCAGCGCGGCCAGCAGCTTGAAGTCGCCGTAGCCCATGCCTTCCTTGCCGGTCAGCAGCCGGTAGGCGTGGAAGAAGCACCACAGCACCAGGTAGCCGGCGACGGCGCCCCAGACGGCCGAGGCCAGCGGCACGGTCCAGCCCAGCGCCGCAGCCACCAGGCCGGACCACAGCAGCAGGTAGTTCAGCGGGTCGGGCAGCAACTGGGTGTCCAGGTCGATCAGGAACTGGCACACGAGGAGTGCGGCGAACAGCGCCCACGCCGCCGCCGTCGGGCCGAGGCCCCAGCGCCAGGCGCACAGCGCGAACAGCACGCCGGTCGCCAGCTCGACCAGCGGGTAGCGTGCGCCGATGCGCTGCCGGCAGGCCGAGCAGGCGCCGCGCAGCGCCAGCCAGCTGAGTACCGGCAGGTTTTCGTACCAGGCGATCGGGTGGCCGCAGTGGTCGCAGCGCGAGCCCGGGCGTAGTAGATCCAGGCGCGGCAGGGCCTGCAGCGCCGCGCCGGCCGCTGCGGCGCTGGCGTGCAGCTGCGCCGGCGCGGCGCGCTGGCCGCGGAACACCAGGTCCCACAGCGACACTGGCACGCCCATCCGTGGGTCCGCGGCCATCAGGTTGTCGGCGGCCTCGCGCAGCCAGCCGCGGTACATCATGGCCGGCAGGCGGTGGACGACCACGTTCAGGAAGCTGCCGACCACCAGGCCGAGCACGCCGCCCAGCGCGGCGTCCAGCCAGGCGGGCGGCATCAGACGACCTGGCCGAGCTTGAAGATCGGCAGGTACATGGAGATCACGATGCTGCCGATCAGCCCGCCCAGGAACACGATGATGACGGGCTCCATCAGGCTGGACAGGCCGGCCACCATGTCGTCGACCTCCTGCTCGTAGAAGTCGGCCGCCTTGCCCAGCATGTGGTCGATGGAGCCGGATTCCTCGCCGATCGAGGTCATCTGCAGCACCATGCCCGGGAACACGCCGGCATGGGTCATGGCGCTGGTCAGGCTGGTGCCGATCGAGACTTCCTGCTGGATCTTGTCGGTGGCCACGGCGTAGACGACGTTGCCGGCGGCGCCGCCCACGGAGTCCAGCGCTTCGACCAGCGGCACGCCGGCCGCGAACATCGTGGCCAGCGTGCGCGTCCAGCGCGCGAGGCAGGACTTCTCGATCAGCGGGCCGAACACGGGCAGCTTGAGCAGCGCCCGGTCCATGACCTGCTGCACGCGCTCGTTGCGCCGCCAGGCCTGCATGGAGAAGTAGATGCCGCCGATCAGGCCGCCGAAGATCAGCCACCAGTACTGGACGAAGAATTCGGACACCGCGATCACCAGCAGCGTGGGGGTGGGCAGGTCGGCGCCGAAGGAGGAGAACACCTCCTTGAACGCCGGGATCACGAAGATCATGATCACCGCCACCACGACGAAGGCCACGAGGATGACCGAGATCGGGTACATCAGCGCCGACTTGATCTTGGACTTCAGCGCCTCGGTCTTCTCCATGTAGGTCGCCAGCCGGTCCAGCAGCGCCTCCAGGATGCCCGCGGCCTCGCCGGCCTCGACCAGGTTGCAGTACAGGCTGTCGAAGTACAGCGGGAACTTGCGGAACGCCGAGCTCAGCGAGCTGCCGGTCTCCACGTCCATGCGCACGTCGTTCAGCAGCCTGGTCACGTTGGCGTTGCTGTTGCCGCGGCCGACGATGTCGAAGGCCTGCAGCAGCGGCACGCCGGCCTTCATCATGGTGGCGAGCTGGCGCGTGAAGACCGCGATGTCCTTGGGCTTGACGGCCTTGCCCGAGCGCATCCTGCGCTTCCTGATCTTCGTGGGGAACACGCCCTGGCGTCGCAGCGAGGCCTGGACCTGGTTCTCGCCCGCGGCGCGCGTCTCGCCGCGGACCTGCTTGCCGTTGCGGTCCCGGCCTTCCCACTCGAAGACGAACTCCTTGACGTCCCTGGAGACTGCGGTGGCCATAGCGTTCCCGTTCGCGGTACTGGTACTACTCGTTGGTGACGGCGAGGACTTCCTCGAGCGAGGTCACGCCCAGCCGGACCTTGTGCAGCCCGGACTGCCGCAGCGAGCGCACGCCCTCGGCACGGGCCTGGCGGTCGATGTCCAGCGCGCTGCCGTCGGCCAGGATGATGCGCTGCAGTTCCTCGCTGATCGGCATGACCTGGTAGATGCCGACGCGGCCCTTGTAGCCGTTGTTGCACTGCTTGCATCCGACCGGATGGTAGGGCCGCCAGCTGCCGTCCAGCTCCGCCGGCGCGAAGCCCGCGTCCAGCAGCGCCTGCCGCGGCAGGTCCGCCGGCTGCTTGCAGCTGGGGCACAGCCGCCGGGCCAGCCGCTGCGCCGTGATCAGGATCACGCTGGAGGCGATGTTGAACGGCGCGATGCCCATGTTGCGCAGGCGCGTGAGGGTGGCCGGCGCGTCGTTGGTATGCAGTGTGGACAGCACCAGGTGGCCCGTTTGGGCGGCTTTGATCGCGATGTCGGCGGTCTCCACGTCGCGGATCTCGCCGACCATGATGATGTCCGGGTCCTGGCGCAGGAAGGAGCGCAGCGCCGCGGCGAAGGTCAGCCCCGCCTTCTCGTTCACGTTGACCTGGTTCACGCCCGGCAGGTTGATTTCCGACGGGTCTTCCGCCGTGGCGATGTTCACGCCGGGCTTGTTCAGCAGGTTCAGGCAGGTGTAGAGGGAAACCGTCTTGCCCGAACCGGTCGGACCGGTCACGAGGATCATGCCGTGGGGGCGGCCGATGGCGCGCAGCAGCCGCTCCTTTTCCTCGGGGTCGTAGCCGAGCGCGTCGATGCCCAGCTTGGCGCTGCTCGGGTCCAGGACGCGGATCACGATCTTTTCGCCGAACAGCGTGGGCAGCGTGCTGACGCGGAAGTCGATCACGCGGTCCGGCCCGATCTTGAGCTTCATGCGGCCGTCCTGCGGCACGCGCTTCTCGGAGATGTCCAGCCGCGAGATCACCTTGATGCGCGAGGCCAGCTTGTCCTTGATCGCGACCGGCGGCGAGGCGATCTCGCGCAGTTCGCCGTCGATGCGAAAGCGCACGCGGTAGGTGTGCTCGTAGGGCTCGAAGTGCAGGTCCGAGGCCCGCATCGCGATCGCGTCGAGCAGCATCTTGTGCAGGAACTTGACGACCGGCGCGTCCTCGATTTCCGACAGGGCGGCCGATTCGCCGGTGTCCGTCGCTGCGGCCACCGCGGCGTCGTCGAACTCGAACTCCGCGCCGGCCAGGGCCTGCATGGCCGTGCTGGGATGGCCGAGGCTGGTCTCCAGCATCCGCGCGAGTTTGTCGTACTCGGCGATGACCCAATCCACCGCCAGCTGGGTGGAGAACTTGATCTTCTCTGCCGCCTCCTGGTCCGACGGGTCGGCGGTGGCGACGGCCAGCCGGTTGCCGCGCCGCGACAGCGGCAGTACCCGGTAGGTCTGGCAGATCTTGGGGTCCAGCAGATCCTGCGGCAGGCGCTGCAGGTCCAGCGCGTCCAGGTCGATCACCGGCGCCGCGAAGGCTGCGGACATCGCGTGCGCGAGATCGAACGGCGACACGGCGGCCGACCCCGTGAGTTCCGCCATGAAGCTGGTGCGGTTCGCCTGCGCGTTGCGGTACAGCTCCTCGGCGGTCTGCTGGCTCAGCTTGCCGGCGGCAATGAGGGCCCTGCCGAGGCCGGGCAGGGCTACCGGGTGGGCGCTCTTCGCCTTGTCGACTGCAGCCATCCTCAAAATGTAGCAAATGCGCGCTGAGCGACACACCCTTGCGAAAGATTTGTTCATTCAGCGTACTTTGTTGTGCCGTGGCGACACTCCTGTCGGCCGCGAGCGACAATGCCGCGCAGGGCTGGCCGCCGCGCCAGCACGTTGCGCCTGCCACATGGAGGAGCCGATGTCCAGACTCAATCTCGCCGAAAACTTCAACCGTTTCTTCAGGATCGCGCCGGCACTGAGCGCCGCCGACCAGGAGAAGGTGTTCTTCATCCGCCACGACGTTTATGCCCGCGAACTGGGCTTCGAGCCGGTCCGCCCCGATCAGCGGGAGACCGACGCCTACGATGCGCGGGCCGCGCACTGCCTGCTGCGCACCGCCGAGGCTTCGCCGCGGCTCGTGGGCTGCGCACGCGTCGTGTTCGCCGATCCGCAGGATCCCCAGGCGCTGCTGCCGTTCGAGAAGGCCTGCCGTGACTCGCTGTTCCGCGACCAGATCGACCCCTCGCGCCTGCCGCGCGACCGCATCGCGGAAGTGTCGCGGCTGGCCGTGCTGTCCGACTTCCGGCGCCGCCGCGGCGAGGCGCACAAGGCGGTTGCGCTGGACGTGCAGGACTTCGGCGACGCGCAGCAGCCGCGCTTTCCGTACATTCCCGTGTCGCTGTACTTGGCGGCCGTCCTGCTGGCGCAGCGCAGGCAGGTCGAATACCTGTTCACGTTGACGGAGCCGCGGCTGGCCGAGCATTTCGCCAAGCTGGGCGTGGAAGTGACGCAGATCGGAGCGCCGATCGAGCACAGGGGCACGCGGGTGCCTTCGGTGATCCGCGTGGCCACGGTGGAGACCAGGCTGCGGCTGATGATCCAGCCGCTGTGGAAGGCGATCGATAGCCAGATGGCGCAGCAGTACGCGCAGGAGTCCGCTTCGTGAAGATCCTCGTTACGGGAGCTGCCGGTTTCATCGGCATGGGGGTTGCGCGCAAATTGCTGGCGCGAGGCGACGAAGTCGTCGGACTGGACAATCTCAATGACTACTACGACGTCCGCCTGAAGGAGGACCGGCTGGCGCAGCTGCAGCAGGCGTCCGGCTTCCGTTTCGTGCGCATGGACGTGGCCGATCGTGCGGGCATGGCCGCGCTGTTCGAGCGCGAACGTTTCGACCGCGTCGTGCATCTGGCGGCCCAGGCGGGGGTGCGCTATTCGCTGCGCAACCCGCACGCCTATGTGGACAGCAATCTGGTGGGCTTCGTGAACATCCTGGAGGCCTGCCGCCACCAGCAGGTGCAGCATCTGGTCTATGCGTCCAGCTCCAGCGTCTACGGTGGCAACACCAAGATGCCGTTCGCCGAGCGCGATCCGGTGGACCATCCGGTCAGCCTCTATGCGGCGACCAAGAAAGCCAACGAATTGATGGCGCATACCTACAGCCATCTGTACGGCCTGCCGACGACCGGCTTGCGCTTCTTCACCGTGTACGGCCCCTGGGGTCGGCCGGACATGGCCTTGTTCCTGTTCACCAAGGCCATCCTCGAGCAGCGGCCGATCGACGTTTACAACTTCGGCGAGATGCAGCGCGACTTTACCTATGTCGACGATGTCGTGGAAGGGGTGGTGCGCGTCCTCGACCGCCCGGCGCAGTCCGACCCAGCCTTCGACGCCGCCGCGCCGGATCCGTCCACCAGCCATGCGCCATACCGCGTCTTCAACATCGGCAACCGCAATCCGGTCCCGCTGCTGGAATTCATCGGCTGCATCGAGCAAGCCCTGGGCCGGCAGGCCGAAAAGCGCTTGCTGCCGCTGCAGGACGGCGACGTGCTGGCGACCTATGCCGATACGGATGCGCTGCAGCAATGGGTCGGCTTCCTGCCGTCCACGCCGATCGCACAGGGCATCTACCGCTTCGTCGAGTGGTACCGGGGCTACTACCGGGTCTGAGTTTCAGCGGTAGCGTCCCGGCGCCAGGATGTCGTGCGGGTCGAGGCTCTCGCGCAGTCGCGCGTGAAAGCGCGTGGCCGTGTCCTGCAGGCCGACCAGCTTCGACATGCCGGCTACGCCGACGCGGTAGGGGAAATAGCCCAGTGCCCGCCCCGCATCGACGAGTTCTTCGTAGCACGCCTGGGCGGCCGCGACCTTGTCCGGCTGGTCGCGCTCGAACACGATCGGCACGGTGCTGTCCACCAGCTTGTCGCTGAGCGTGGTGAACGTGATCAGCGGCTCGATGCCGTGGCGGCGCGTCACCTGCTTGACCATGTCGACGTAGCCGCGCATGGCGCTGGGGCGCATCGGCACCAGCGGTGCGTACCAGATCAATCCACAGCCGTCACGCGCCGGGTCGCGCTGGCTGCCGCGCGGTGCGTTCGCGTTGCGCCAATAGGCCAATGGCAGGGCGGTTTCATTGGGACGCCCCGCCACCAGTTCCAGCGACAGGGCCAGTGTTTCGGCCGTGCTGCCCAGTCGCTTGACCATCGCGCCCGGCAAGCGCTTGGCCAGCCGGGCCAGGCTCTTGGCGCCGCTCGGCGTGACGAAGATGAGGCGGCTGGCGATGCCGGACAGGGCGCTGCGGATCTCCCGCTGCGCGGCCGCCACGACGCGGCGCGTGCCGTAGAGAGTGCCGAAGCCCGTCCACGGCAGGATCTGGTACTGCCTTCCCAGTTCCTGGACGACGTTGGGCGGGATCAGGCCATCGGGCCCGAGCTGGTCTGCGGGGTAGGGAGCCGACATCGCCAGTAAACGGTGCTGGTTCATCAGATTGATGGCGCCCACCGTGCCGGGCAACCTGCCCAGGATCTGTCGCACGCGCTCGACAGCCTTTTCCAGCAGGGCGTCGTCTTTCAGGCTGAACAGGCACGCCTTGATGCACTCCGGGCGTCGCGCCAGCAGGATGCTCATGCGCGTCACGATCCCGAAACCGCTTTGCGTGAACAGGCCCGGCGAGTAGGGGCCGACGCCCCACTTGAACAGACGTGCCAGTTCTTCGCCGCCAGCTTCGCGCAGGGCGGTCCGGTACAGGGAGCCGTCCGGCAGCACCGCCTCGAGGTCGGTCACTGCGGCGAAGTGGTCGGTCAGCGGCGTCACGCCATAGCCGCGTTCGAGGGCATTGGCCAGCAGGCTGCACGTCGGACCGGCGCCGGTGACCGGCACGAGATACGGATGGCCTTCGCGGTCCAGGAAATCCGCCAGCATGCCTTGCGTCACGCCCGGCTCCACCGTGGCGACGCCGAACTCCGCATCGAAATGCACAATGCGCTGCAACCGGCCGAGGTCCACCAGCACGCTGCCGGAGCGTGCAGGGAGCGCGGTGCCGTAGCCCCAGTTGTGGCCAGTGCTGATCGGATAGATGGAGACGTGGTAGGCGTGTGCGATCCGCACGACTTCCTGCACCTGGGTGATCTCTACAATTTGCAGTGCTGCCAGGATGTGTCGTTCGGCGCCCGTCGTGTCCTGCCCATAGGTGCGCAGGGCCCGGTCAGCGTTGAGCACGTGGTCTGCGCCTAGCAGTTGCGTCCAGGCGGCGAGTGCTTGGTCGAGGTTCATTGTGTGCATTTTTAGCGCGAATGATCGGCCGTGGCGTGGAGAATTGAGGGGTCAACCGGGTGCACCTGCACCGGTCGTCGCCCGTGCGTCATCGTGGGTGGCGAGGGAAGTGCGCTATAGTGCCCCGCTCCGTAGCCGCATCGAATACTGTAGGGGATTATCTTGAAAATTCATCACTCCATTATCCGGCGTGTATTGTGCAGGCTTGGGTTCGTGCTGGCAGCTGCGTCCGTGGTGGGCTGTGCTTCGAACAAATATCCTCCGGCTCCCGCCTTGGCGGCTTCTGGGGACTATAACTACATCGTAGGTCCTGGTGACGATCTGAACATCATTGTCTGGCGCAATCCGGAGCTCTCTCAAACGGTACCGGTAAGGCCTGATGGAAAGATATCCACGCCATTGGTCGATGAATTGGTGGCGCAGGGTAAGACTTCCACGGAGATTGCGCGAGAAATCGAGAATCTGCTCGGGAAGTTCGTGCGTGACCCCGTCGTGACCGTGGTCGTGACCACGTTTGTGGGGCCGTATAGCGAGCAGATCCGCGTTGTGGGCGAGGCGGCCAAGCCGCAATTCCTGCCTTATAAGCAAAAGATGACTTTGCTTGATGTCATGATTGCCGTAGGTGGATTGACGGATTTTGCCGACGGAAATGGCGCAACGATCTTGCGTACGTCCGAAGGAGGAAGGCAGTACTCCGTGCGGCTGCGTGACCTCGTCAAGCGGGGTGACATTTCGAATAACGTCGAGATGAAGCCGGGCGATATCCTGGTGATTCCGCAAAGCTGGTTCTGACCGATGGACGAGTTGATCAGTCAGGTTTCCAATTTCGCCAAGGGTGCATGGAAATACCGGTGGTGGGGGCTGCTCGCGGCATGGATCGTCGCGATCGTGGGTTCTGCCGTAGTGTTAAGGATCCCCGATAAATATGAAGCGTCTGCACGTATCTTCGTCGATACGCAGTCCATTTTGAAGCCGCTGATGTCCGGCTTGGCGGTTCAGCCCAATGTGAATCAGCAGGTTGCGATGCTAAGCCGTACGCTGATCAGTCGCCCGAACGTGGAAAAGCTGATTCGTATGGCGGATTTGGATCTGAAGACGCAATCGCCTGCTGAGCGCGAGAAAATGATCGACTCGCTGATGGGTGAGTTGCAGATTCGTAGTGCGGGACGCGACAATCTTTACACGATCACATATCAGGATTCCGTGCCTCAGCGGGCGCAGCGGGTGGTTCAATCGCTCGTGTCCATCTTCGTGGAATCGAGTCTGGGTGATTCGCGTAAGGACACAGAGGCTGCGCAGAAGTTTATCGCTGACCAGATTCGGATGTACGAGGCGCGCCTGCAGGAGGCTGAAACACGGTTGAAGGATTTCAGGCTGCGCAATATTGAAATGCAGTCCCAGGCAGGGCCAGACGCTGCTGCGCGCATTGGCGAGCTTGCAGGGCAATACAATCAGGCGCGTCTGGAGTTGATAGAGGCCGAGCGCGCGCGGGATACGGCCAAGCGCCAACTTGATGCCGAGCGGGCCGCGATCGCTACCGCGGCCAAGAGTGCTGATGCGAGCCGCTTGTTCCCGACGCCGCAGCTCGATGCCCGTTTGGATGAACAAAAGCGCGCGCTTGATACGCTATTACAGCGATTCACCGACGAGCATCCGGATGTCGTGGCGACGCGTCGTGCGATCAAGGAGTTGGAAGCCCAAAAACACCGTGAGGTCGAAGAGCAGCGCAAGGCGGCAATGGCCAACCCGGCTAGCGCAGCGACTTCCAGCCCTGTGACGCAGGAGTTGGGACGTCTGCTTGCCACAGCGGAAGTGCAGGTCGCGTCGCTGAGTGCGCGGGTTGCCGAATACAAGTCGCGCTACGAACGCGCGCAAGAGCAGGCCAAAACGGCGCCGCAAATTGAGGCAGAGTTTGCACAGCTGAACCGTGACTATGCAATCAACAAGAAGAATTATGAGGATCTGGTTGCTCGGCGCGAATCGGCTTCGCTGACCGGAAATTTGGACTCCGTCGCAGGTGTGGCCGACTTCCGTTTGATCGATCCGCCACGTGTGTCGCCGCGCCCAGTCGCACCCAACCGGTCGCTGCTGCTGTTGGGCGCTTTGATTGTTTCGCTCGGCGCGGGCGTGGCGGTTGCTATCGGGCTTGGACAAGTCAGGCCTGTGTTCCACAACGCACAGTCGCTGCGCCATGCGGTCGGTTTGCCACTGCTAGGAGTGGTGACACTGATGATCAGCGAAGAGGCAAAGCAGCAGGAGCGCAGAAATCTTCTCAAGTTTGCTGTTGCATCCGGAAGCCTTGTGGTGTGTTTCGGACTGGGAATCGGATTGATGGCTGTAATGGCCAGCAGGGTCGCGTGAGGATGCTATGAGCAGTTTGATCGAACAGGCTTCCCGTCGACTTGAGCAGTTGCGACAAGCCGGAGTGGCTGTGCCGGATGTGGTGGTTCCGCCGAAATCGGTGGAGTTGGCAGCTCCGGCGGCGCTGGCGCGCGCTCCGGTCATGTCGCGCCAAGTGACTCTTGATCTTGACGCGTTGACGGCTGCGGGCTTTGTCAGCCCCAACGCTCCACGGTCTCAGATCGCCGATCAGTACCGGGTGATCAAGCGTCCACTGATCGCCAATGCCATGGGAAAAGGGACGGCGCCCGTGGTTAATGGCAACCTCATCATGGTTACCAGTGCCGTAGCCGGTGAGGGCAAGAGCTTCAATGCGTTGAATCTCGCAATGAGCATCGCGACAGAACTGGACAACACGGTGATGCTGGTCGATGCGGATGTCGCCAGACCCTCGATTCTGCGCATGCTGGGCTTGCCGGCGAGCCGCGGTTTGCTGGATTTGCTGGTGGATGATCAGGTCGAACTTTCGCAGGTGCTGCTGCGAACGAATATCGACAAACTATCGCTGCTTCCCAGCGGTACACCCCACACGCGCGCAACCGAACTGTTGGCCAGCGACGCCATGACGGCGCTGATTGGTGATATTGCCAAGCGGTATTCCGATCGCATCATCATCTTCGATTCGCCGCCGCTGCTGCTGACGACCGAGTCCCGGGTGCTCGCGACCCATATGGGCCAGATCGTGATGGTGGTGCATGCAGGCAAGACATTGCAGAGCGACGTTCAGCATGCGCTGGCGACCATCGAATCCTGTCCTGTGAAGATGATGGTGTTGAATCAGGCGAGGAGCGCCTCTGGGGGCGGCTATGGGTATGGATATGGGTATGGACATGGATATGGGTACGGCCAGCACTGAGGCATGTCGTCGATGCCTGTTTTGATGGCTTCCCGCTTGCTCATTGCCGGAAAGGGCTTGCGTGCGACTAGTCTTGCGTGCCTGCTCTGCATTGCCTCATTGTCCAATGCGCAATCGCGTGGGGACATTGCTTCTGCCGCGGGTCTTCCCCGGTCTGCTGTTGGAGAGACGGACTCTGGAGAGCGCGAGCGGTCTGTGTCTTTCGTCCCGCGCGTGAATGTTGAAGGTACTTGGACGAGTAATGTCCGTCCGCAGGCAGGTGGTGTGGGGGCCAGCGGGTCTGATTTCGTGATGTCGGTCCAGCCCGGTTTTCGGTTCACGGCGGATGGAGATCGACTCAAGGCTTACGCTGACTATTCGTTTCGGCGCTTGTTCTATGCGAGCCATTCTTCGCTGAATCGTAATCAGAATAGCCTGAACGCTTTCGGATCCTATGAATTGGCGGAAAACTTTGCCTTCATCGACTTCAACGGAAGAATGTCGCAGGATACGATCTCGGCATTCGGATCGCTGGCAGATGATGGTGTCAGCATCAACAACAACCGTACCGAAACGCGCATGTACCGTGTTTCACCTTATGTGCGTGGATGGTTCGGTGATTGGGCGAACTATCAGGCGCGTTATGCACGTACCATGTACAGGGCCAAATCGGTTGGCACTGCAGACTACGATTTGGATGAATACTCGTTGCTGCTGAACAGTGGAAGTCAATTGCGTGCGTTTAGTTGGACGTTGGATACTAGCCGGCAAACTCAGGATTACATTGTGGGCCGTGGTTATGAATCCAGCCGGATCCGGCTATTCTTGACCTATCTGTTCACGCCCCAGTTGAGCGTATCGTTGATTCCTGGCTGGGAGTCGAACAATTATGCTTCCCAGGAGAACGACAAGCAGAGCGATGTGACTATGGGAGGGCGTGTTCAATGGGCTATCTCCAATCGCACGAACGTGTCTGCGCTGCTGGAAAAGCGTGTTTTCGGAAATGCACACGCGATCAGTTTTGAGCATCGTACCCCGCGTACGGCGTGGCGCTTCTCAGATACACGCGATGCATCAGCGACTCCAGGGCAGAATACGTCGTTCAGCATGGGGCCGCTGTACGATCTTTTGTTCTATCAGTTCGCTTCGGTCGAACCAGATCCTGTCTTGCGTGCGCAATTGGTCGAGAGTTACTTGGCGCAGACTGGGGAAGATGGCTCCAGAAACGTGGATCTGAGCTTGCTCACATCGGCGATGACACTGAACCGCCGGCAGAACTTGTCCTTTACCCTGTTGGGGCTGCGCGATTCGCTGACCTTCATGGCTTCGCGTCAAGAGACTAGCCGCTTGCTGCAGATTGGTGCCGGAGGCGACCTCGGCAGTTCCAACTTCGTGCGTCAGCATGGATTCAGCGTGGCGTATTCGCGCCGGCTGACTCCGTTGACTTCCTTCAACGTGGTCGCTTCGCAGAGTCGATCGTCCGGCGAGAACACCCGCATGCAGCGTAGCGAGTTGCGATCGCTCGATGTCGGCTTGTCCACGCGCCTGAGCAAGGACACGACGGCTACGGTGGGCGTGCGACGCATCCTTTCCGATACTGCCGCAGCCTCGTCGTACACCGAATCATCGGTGCGTGGCGGGCTTTCCATGCGGTTCTGATTCCATGTATGAAACTTACTATGGGTTGAGCAGCAAGCCCTTTCAGCTCAATCCCGATCCCGCTTTCTATTTCGCCAGCAAGCAGCACAGACGCGCCAAGGCGTACCTGGATTACGGCGTACTGCGCAACGAGGGCTTCATCGTCATCACGGGTGAGGTCGGTGCCGGCAAGACCACGATCGTGCGTGGTCTGCTTGACAGCCTGGATGCCAGCAAGGTTGTAGCAGGCAACGTCGTCAGCACGCAACTGGAGGCCGACGACACATTGCGCATGGTCGCAGCGGCGTTCGGTGTACGCGTCAAGGACGCGTCCAAGGCCGACCTGTTGATGGCGCTGGAGGCCTTCCTGGTCGGCCAGACCGTACAGGGCAAGCGCTGCCTGCTGATCGTCGATGAGGCCCAGAACCTGACGCCGCCCGCTGTTGAGGAACTGCGCATGCTGTCGAATTTTCAGTTCGGCAACCAGGCTTTGCTGCAGAGTTTTCTCGTGGGTCAGCCCGAGTTCCGCGAGATCCTGCAGCACCCGCAGATGCAGCAGTTGCGCCAGCGCGTCATCGCGGCCTGCCACATCGGCCCGCTGGACCTGGAGGAAACCCAGGGCTACATCGAGCATCGGCTGAAATGTGCCGGCAGCACTGGCCGGCCCCACTTCGAGCCTGAGGCCTTTGCCGTCATCTTCGAAGCCAGCGGAGGCATTCCGCGCCGGATCAATGCGATCTGCGATCGGATGCTGCTGCTCGGCTTCCTCAATGAGAAGGACACCTTGACCGCGGAAGATGCCAGCGCCGTGGCCCAGGAGATCCGCGAAGAGTCTGGCACGACGCGCACGGCAGTGATGGCGTCGCCGGCCGAGGCGCCGTCGCTGGAGTTCGATGCGGACTTCAACGATCTGCAGTTCGATCCGGCCGTGCTGGACGGTGTGGACGCACGGATCACCAGCCTGGGTCAGGAACATCAGGGCGACCGCCTGCAACGTCTCGAGCGCAGTTTGCTGCGCCTGGAGCGCATCAATTTGGAATTGCTTGCCATGCTGAAAAAACTCGTGGCGTCTGCCAGGCGCGGCGCAGAGGAGAAAGCCTCGTGACTGCCTCGGCTCCCATCACGAACGCCTTGACCATCGACGTCGAGGACTACTTCCAGGTTTCGGCCTTCGCTCCCTATATCCGGCGAGACGAGTGGGATGCGCGGGAATGCCGTGTGGAGCGCAACGTCCATCGCATCTTGGACATGCTGTCCGAACGCGGCGCGAAGGCCACGTTCTTCACGCTCGGCTGGATTGCCGAACGCTATCCGCAGATCGTGCGCAGGATCGTCGCCGAGGGCCATGAACTGGCCAGCCATGGCTACGGTCACGAGCGAGCCAGCGATTTGAGTGAACCCGCCTTTCTCGACGACGTCCAGCGCGCGAAGGCGATCCTGGAAGACATCGGCGGTGTGGCTGTCAAGGGCTACCGTGCGCCCAGCTTCTCCATCGGCACCGGTAACCTGTGGGCGTTCGACTGCCTGCTCGCGGCGGGCTATCGGTACAGCTCCAGCATCTACCCGATCCAGCACGACCACTACGGCATGCCGGACGCGCCCCGCTTCGCCTACCAGGTACGCGATGGCCTGCTGGAGATTCCCGTCACGACGTTGCGCGTGCTGAATCGCAACCTGCCCTCCAGCGGCGGTGGCTACTTTCGCCTGCTGCCGTACGGCCTGTCGCGCTGGATGCTCGGTCGAGTGAACGGCGGCGACCACGAGGCGGCGATCTTCTACTTCCACCCCTGGGAGATCGATCCGGGGCAACCGCGTGTGGCCGGGATCGACGCCAAGTCGCGCTTCCGTCACTACGTGAACATTGGCCGCATGGAGAAGCGTCTGCAACGACTGCTGACCGATTTCCGCTGGGGCCGCATGGACCAGATTTTCTTGAACCGAACCGTCGCCTCCGTGGCGACCACGGCCTGACCGATTGCGATGCTGACCGTCAAACACCTTGCGCCGGGCGACATGGCGGGGGCCCGGCGCTGGGACGCTTTTGTCCTGCGCTGCCCGTCGGCCACCTTTTTCCACCGCGCTGGCTGGCAGAGTCTGCTGCGCGACGTGTTCCGGCACGACAGCCACTACCTCTATGCCGAGAACGATGGCCAAATCGAGGGCGTGTTGCCGCTCGGCCATGTCAAGAGTCGATTGTTCGGCAACGCGCTGGTCAGCCTGCCTTTCGGCGTCTATGGCGGAGTGGCTGCGACCAACGATGCGGCGGCGGCGGCGCTGGAGCAGCAGGCTCAGGCCATCGCGCGCCGGCTCGGCGTCGACCATCTGGAACTGCGCAACCTGCAGCGCCGGCATGAAGATTGGCCGATGCAGGATCTGTACGTCACGTTTCGCAAGATCCTGTCTGCGGACGACGAAGCCAACATGCAGGCCATCCCGCGCAAGCAACGCGCCATGGTGCGCAAGGGCATCAAGAACGGCCTGCAGAGCCATGTCGATCCGACGGTGGACCGCTTCTTCGCGTTGTACGCCGACAACGTGCACCGGCACGGCACCCCGCCGATGTCCAAGCGCTACTTCCAGGCACTGCAGCGCACGTTCGGCGAAGACTGCGAGGTGCTGACGGTCACCACGGCCGAAGGCAAGCCGCTCAGCAGCGTGCTGAGCTTTTACTTCCGCGACGAGGTGTTGCCCTACTACGCCGGTGACGACGAGGCTGCGCGCGACCTGGCTGCCAACGACTTCAAGTATTGGGAGTTGATGCGCCGTGCCGCGGCGCGTGGCATCCGCGTGTTCGACTATGGCCGCAGCAAGCAGGGCACGGGCTCGTTCTCGTTCAAGAAGAACTGGGGCTTCGAGCCGCAGCCGCTGTACTACGAGTACCAGCTCTACAAGCGCGACGCAATCCCGCAGAACAACCCTTCGAACGCCAAGTACCAGTTCGTGATCCGCACCTGGCGGCGGATGCCGCGCGCCGTGGTCAATTTCATCGGTCCGCACATCGTGCGCAACCTGGGTTGATGCCGCCATGGCCACACTGCTGTACTTGGTGCACCGCCTGCCCTATCCGCCCAACAAGGGTGACAAGGTGCGCTCGTATCACCTGCTGCGGCACCTGCAGCGTTCGCACCGGGTGCTGTTGGGCACGTTCATCGACGATCCACAGGACGAGGCGCATCTGCCGGCTCTGCGCGCGTTTTGCCCCGACCTGTACGTGGCCCGCCTGCATCCGGGCCGTGCCCGCCTGCGCAGTCTGACCGGGCTGCTGCGCGGCGAGGCGCTGACGCTGGCCTACTACCGCGACGCTGGTCTGGCGCAATGGGTGCGGGAGATGCAGGCCGTGCATCGGGTGGATGCGACGGTGGTGTTCTCCTCGGCGATGGCGCAGTACGCGCCGGCCGACCTGCCGATGCTGGTCGATTTCGTCGACCTGGATTCGGCCAAGTGGACCCAGTACGCTGCGGCGCGCCCCTGGCCGCTGTCCTGGCTGTACCGGCGCGAAGGCGAACGGCTGCTGGCGTTCGAGCGTAGCGTGGCGCGTCGCGCGCGTCACTCCTTCTTCGTCACGCCGCAGGAGACCGATCTGTTCCGGGCCCGTGCCCAGGAAAGCGCGACACGCGTGGAACCGCTCGGCAACGGCGTCGACGCGGGCTTCTTCGTGCCGGACGCGGCGCGTCCGTCGCCCTATGCCGAAGGCGAACTGCCGCTGGTGTTCACTGGTGCCATGGACTACTGGCCCAACATCGATGCCGCGACCTGGTTTTGTGCCGAGATGCTGCCGACGCTGCGACAGCGCTGGCCACAGTTGCGCTTCTACATCGTCGGCCGCAACCCGGCGCCAGCCGTGCAGGCGTTGGCGTCCGAGGCCGTGGTCGTAACCGGCACTGTGGACGACGTGCGCCCCTA
Source organism: Pseudorhodoferax sp. (assembly GCF_047601025.1). NCBI lineage: Bacteria > Pseudomonadati > Pseudomonadota > Betaproteobacteria > Burkholderiales > Comamonadaceae > Pseudorhodoferax > Pseudorhodoferax sp. Next base: position 855,604 of record NZ_JASGJZ010000001.1, on the reverse strand, counting down.
TTTGCAGCACGCGGCGCTGGTGGTGGCGCCACTGCGCGTGGCGCGTGGCATCCAGAACAAGATCCTCGAAGCCATGGCCATGGCCAAGGCTGTGGTCGCGACGGCCGAATGCGCCCAGGCGATCGGCGCGCGCGCAGGCGTCGAGATGTTTCCCGCATCCGATGCGGCCGACTTCGTGGCCCAGGTCCATGGCTTGCTTGCCGATCCGGCGCGCGTGGCCACCGTGGGTGTGGCCGCACGCGCCAAGGTACTGGACAGCTTCAGCTGGGATGCGCACCTGTCCGGCATCGACCGCCATCTCCACCTTGCCACGCCGGCTGCGCCGGCGCTCGCACCGACATGAACAGTCGCCCCATGCCCCTGACGTCTGCTTCCGTGCAGTCCGTGCCTTCCTCGCCTTGGCAGCGGTCGATGACCATCTTCGTGCTGGTCGTTGCTGGTCTGCTGCTGCTGTACCGCGAAACTGTCGTGGGCATGGTCTCGATCTGGGCCCGGTCGGAGACCTACGCCCACGGTTTTCTGGTGCTGCCGATCGTGCTGTGGTTGGTGTGGCGCCAGCGCCATGCCTTGGCCCGCCTGGTGCCGCAGCCCAGTGCGCTGGCTGTGCTGCTGATGGCCGGCGCGGCGGCATTGTGGCTGGCCGGCGATCTGGTGGCCGTCAATGCCGCCACGCAACTGGCGCTGATCGCGCTGCTGGTGCTGGCGGTGCCGGCCGTGCTGGGCTGGCGCGTGGCCGGGGCGCTGCTGTTTCCGCTGTTCTTCATGTTCTTCGCGGTGCCGATCGGTGACTTCATGATGCCCAAGCTCATGGAGTGGACGGCCGACTTCACCGTGCTGGCGCTGCGCCTGTCGGGCATTCCGGTGTACCGCGAAGGCCAGCAGTTCGTGATCCCCTCGGGCCATTGGTCGGTGGTCGAGGCCTGCAGCGGTATCCGCTACCTGATTGCCTCGGTCACCGTGGGTGCGCTGTTCGCTTACCTGAACTATCAGTCGGCGCGCAAGCGCGCACTGTTCGTGCTGGTGTCCATCCTGGTGCCGCTGGTCGCCAACTGGCTGCGCGCCTACATGATCGTGATGTTGGGCCACTACTCGGGCAACACCATTGCCACCGGCGTGGACCACCTGATCTACGGCTGGCTGTTCTTCGGCGTGGTGATTCTGATCATGTTCGCGATCGGCGCACGCTGGGCCGACACGGCGCCCGAGGTGCCGGCGGCGCTGCCCGCGGCGACCGGTGCCCGGCGAGAGGGCCAGGCAATGGCACGTCCGGCGGTGCTGCTCGCGCTGGTGCTGGTCGCATTGGCGCCGCATGGCGTGATCTGGGCGCTGGAACGCACCCAGAACCAGGCGCAGCCCCAGTTGGCGCTGCAGGCGGAACTGCAGGATGGTTGGCAACTGGCCGAGCCGCCGTCGCCGGACTGGAAACCCGCGTTCCAGAATCCGTCGGCCGAACTGGTCCGCGGAGCCGCCAAGGATGGCCGGCAGGTCGGCATCTACATTGGCTACTACCGCAACCAGAGCACCGAGCGCAAGCTGGTGAGCTCCGAGAATCAGCTGGCGCGAACTGCCGAGAAGAAATGGGCGCAGGTGGCATCGTCCGGCGCCACCGCACCCTGGAATGGCGGCGACGTGGCCGTGCGCCAAGCGGAGCTGCGCAGCTCGATCGTCAGCGATGTGGCGGCGCCGCGGCTGCTGGTCTGGCAGCTCTACTGGGTCAACGGGCGGCTGATCGCCAGCGATGCGACGGCCAAGATCCACGGCGCGCTGTCCCGGCTGACCGGGCAGGGCGACGATTCGGCGGTCGTCATCGTCTACACCCCGGTGCGCGAAGGGGAAGATCCGCGCGAAACGCTGGCGGCCTTCGTGCGCGCCAACGGCCAGGCCATCGAGGCCAGCCTGCAGCAGACGCGTGCGCGCTGACGAGGGAGAAACCAGACATGTGTGGTATTTCTGGCTTGTTCGACCTGCGCGGCACCCGTGCCTTTTCGCCCGCGCTGATGTCGGCCATCAATGACATACAGGCGCACCGCGGTCCCGACGAGGCGGACCTGCACCTGGAACCCGGCTTGGCCATGGGCCACCGTCGCCTGTCGGTGATCGACCTGGCCACCGGCATCCAGCCACAGTTCAACGAGGATCGCTCGGTCGTCATCGTCTTCAACGGCGAGATCTACAACTACCGCGAGCTGACCGTCGAGCTTAAAGCCCTGGGCTATGTCTTCAAGACGCGCAGCGACACCGAGGTCATCGTCCATGCCTGGCAGGCCTGGGGCGAGGACTGTCTGGCCCGTCTGCGCGGCATGTTCGCATTCGCGATCTGGGACCGCAACCAGCAGGTGCTGTTCATGGCGCGCGACCGCATGGGCGTCAAGCCCTTGCACTACGCACTGCTGCCGGACGGCAGCCTGGTGTTCGGCTCCGAGCTGAAGGTCATCACCGCCCATCCGGGCTTCGCACGCACGATCGATCCGCTGGCGGTGGAGGAGTATTTCGCGCTCGGCTACGTGGCCGATCCGCGCTGCATCTACCAGGGTGCCTACAAGCTGCCGCCGGGCCACAAGCTGCTGTTGCGCCGCGGCATGGGCGAGCTGCCGGCGCCGCAGCCATACTGGGATGTGCGTTTCACGCTGGACAACCCGATCGGGCTGCGTGACGCACAGGCCGAACTGCTGCAGCGTATCGACGAGTCGGTGCGGCTGCGCCTGGTCGCCGACGTGCCGCTGGGCGCCTTCCTGTCCGGTGGCGTGGATTCCAGTGCCGTGGTCGCTTCCATGGCCCAGGTGGCTGGCAGCAGGATCAAGACCTGCGCGATCGGCTTCGAGGACCCGCGCTTCAACGAATCGCAGTTCGCGCAGATGGTGGCCGAGCGCTATGGGACCGACCACAGCCTGGACATCGTCGGCAGCGACGACTTCGACCTCATCGACACGCTGGCTTGGCTGTACGACGAGCCGTTCGCCGATAGTTCGGCCGTGCCGACCTACCGGGTCTGCCAGATGGCCCGCAAGCACGTGACCGTGGCACTGTCCGGCGACGGTGGCGACGAGAGCTTCGGCGGCTACCGTCGCTACCGGCTGCACCTGGCCGAGGAGAAGGCGCGCCGCGCGCTTCCGCTGGCCGTGCGCAAGCCGCTGTTCGGTGCGCTCGGCAGCCTATACCCCAAGGCCGACTGGGCGCCGCGCGTGTTGCGTGCCAAGACCACCTTCCAGGCACTGGCCTTCGATTCGGCGCAGGCCTACCTGCACAGCGTCTCGGTGCTGCGGGCCGACGAGCGCGAGCGCCTGTATTCGGCGGACTTCAAGCGCCGGCTCGGCGGCTACAGCGCCCTCGACCTGTTCCGCCGGCATGCGGAGCGCGCCAGCACCGACGATCCGCTGGCTCTGGTGCAGTACCTGGACTACAAGACCTGGCTGGTCGGCGACATCAACACCAAGGTGGACCGCGCCGGCATGGCCCATTCGCTGGAGGTGCGCGAGCCGCTGATGGACCACCTGCTGGTGGAGTGGCTGGCCACGCTGCCCACGAGCCTGAAGATCCAGGGCCAGGAAGGCAAGTTCCTGCTCAAGAAGGCGTTCGAGCCGCGGTTGCCGGCGGACGTGCTGTACCGGCCCAAGATGGGTTTCTCGGTGCCGCTGGCCAGTTGGCTGCGCGGCCCGTTGGCCGAGCGCACGCGCGAGGCCTTGCTGGGCCCGCGCATGCTGGACGCCGGTTACTTCGATGCCGGCACGCTGCGCAGCATGGTGCGCCAGCACCAGAGCGGCCAGCGTGACTTTTCGGCGCCACTGTGGACGCTGTTGATGTTCGAGGCATTCCTGCGACAGACAGAGCGCGCCTCGGTCCAAATTTGAGCACTATGGCGCACGATCCTCCGCAGATCGTTGCGGATAATGCGCAGTTCATGTCCAACAAACCGCTTCGCATCCTGCTGTTCTCCAGTCTCTATCCGAGCACGGTTCGGCCTATTCATGGCATCTTCGTCGAAACGCGGCTGCGCGAACTGCTCAAGACCGGCGAGGTGCAGGCCAAGGTGGTGGCGCCGGTGCCTTGGTTTCCGCTGCGCGGCAAGCGCTTCGGTGAGTACGGCCGCTTCGCCGAGACACCACGGCTGGAGCAGCGCAACGGGCTGGAGGTGCACCATCCGCGCTTCCTGGTGTTTCCCGGCTTCGGCATGAGCATCACGCCGTTCACGATGGCGCTGGGCGCCTGGCGGACCATCCGCCGCCTGCAGCGTGAAGGTTTCGATTTCGATCTCATCGATGCGCACTACTACTACCCGGATGGTGTGGCCGCCAGCCTGCTGTCGCGCTGGCTCGGCAAGCCCTTTGTGGTCACCGCCCGTGGTACCGACCTGAATCTGATTCCCGAATACACCGTGCCGCGCAAGCTGATCCTGTCGGCGGCCGCGCATGCGCGCGCCTCGATCGGCGTCTGCCAGGCGCTGATGGACCGGCTGCGCGAACTCGGCGGCGATCCCGGCAAGCTGCATACGCTGCGCAACGGCGTGGACCTGCAGCGCTTCGTGCCGGAGTCGCGCGCGGCGGCGCGTGAGCGGCTCGGCCTGCCGGCGGACGCGCGGCTGCTGCTGTGCGTCGGCCACCTGATCGAGCGCAAGGGCCAGTATCTGGCGATTCAGGCCTTGCCCGACTTGCCCGCGGACGTACGCCTACTGCTAGCCGGTGACGGGCCCGAGCGTGCGGCGCTGGAGCGCCAGGCCACGGCCCTGGGTGTGCGCGAACGCGTGCATTTCGCCGGCGTGGTGCCGCAAACCGAACTCAAGTGGTGGTACAGCGCGGCCGACGCACTGGCGTTGTGCTCCAGCCGCGAGGGCTGGGCCAACGTCTTGCTGGAAGCCATGGCCTGTGGCACGCCCGTGATCGCCACCGACATCTGGGGTACGCCGGAAGTCGTGAGCCAGCCTGCGGCCGGCGTGCTGATGCACGAGCGTTCTGCGGCGGGCCTGGTACAGGCTTGGCAGCGGCTGTTTTCCAGCCTGCCCGAGCGCAGCGCCACGCGCCAGCATGCGGAAACCTTCTCCTGGGATGCGACCACGCAGGGACAGCTGCGGCTGTTCCGCCAGATCACGAGCCATCGGCCGGCGGAGCCGCACGTTGGCTGAAGCGCGCCGCCCACTGCACGTCGTCCACTTCGTCTACCGGTTCTCGATCGGCGGGCTGGAGAACGTGATCGTGCAGTTGATCAACCGTCTGCCTGCGGAACATTACCGGCACACCCTGGTGTCGCTGACCACGATCGACGATTTCCGTCAGCGCGTGGCGCGGCCCGATGTCGAATTCATCGCCTTGGACAAGCCCGAAGGCCACGCCATCCCGCTGTACCGCCGCATCTACGGCCTGCTGCGCCGGTTGCGCCCGGACGTGCTGCACACCTGCAACCTGGCAGCGCTGGAGGTCACGCCGCTGGCCTGGCTGGCCCGCGTGCCGCGGCGCGTGCATGCCGAGCACGGCTGGGATGCGCACGATCCGCACGGCCGCAATGTGCGCTACCGGCGCCTGCGCAGGGTGTACCGACCTTTCGTGTCGCACTATGTGACGGTGTCACGCGATCTCGACGATTACCTGGAACAGGCCGTCGGCGTGCCAGCGGATCGGCGCTCGCTGATCGCCAATGGCGTCGATACCGACCTGTTCGTTCCGGCGCAGGAGCCACGGGCTGCCGTGCCGGGTTGTCCCTTCACGCCTGGCCGGCACTGGTTGCTCGGCACCGTCGGTCGGCTGCAGACCGTCAAGAACCAGCCTGCGCTGGCGCGTGCCTTCGTCGAACTGCTGCGCATGCATCCGCAGGCGGCCGAACGTGCACGCCTGGTGTTCGTCGGCGACGGGCCGCTGGCCGCCGAGATCGACGACATCCTGGTGCGTGCCGGCGTGCGCGACCTGGCCTGGCTGGCCGGCGCCCGCAGCGACGTGCCCGAGGTGCTGCGCATGCTCGACTGCTTCGTGCTGCCTTCACTGACCGAAGGCACCTCCTGCACGCTGCAGGAGGCCATGGCCTGCGGCCTGCCCATCGTCGCGACCGCAGTCGGGGGCACGCCCGAAGTGGTGGCCGACGGCATGACCGGTACCTTGGTGCCTGCGCAGGACGATGCCGCGATGGCGCGTGCCCTGGCTGCCTACCTGGGCGATGTCGCGCTGGCGCAGCGCCATGGCCGGGCGGCTCGCGTAGAGGCGCAACAGCACCATGCGTTGTCGGCCATGGTGCGCCGCTACGACGCGGTGTTCTCCGGCCGGCCAGCCTGATCTCCCCGACTTCCCATGCGCATCCTGCACATCTTCGACCATTCGCTGCCGCTGCACAGCGGCTACACCTTCCGTTCGGCCGCGCTGCTGCGCGAGCAGCGCGCGCTGGGCTGGGAAACCTTCCACCTGACCTCGCCCAAGCAGGAGGGCGACCAGCACGACGTGGAGGAGTCCGAAGGTTTCTTCTTCTACCGCACCCCGGCCGATCCCTCGGTGTGGGACCGCTTTCCGGTCACGCGCGAACTGGCCTTGCTGCGCCAGCTAGGGCGGCGTATCGAGGAGGTGGCGCGCGAGGTCAAGCCCGACCTGATCCACGCCCATTCGCCGGTGCTGAACGTGCTGCCGGCCCTGAAGGTCGGGCGCAAGCTCGGCATTCCGGTCACCTACGAGATCCGCGCGTTCTGGGAGGATGCCTCGGTCGACCACGGCACCACGCGCGAGGGCAGTCTGCGCTATCGCGCGACGCGCGCGCTCGAGACCTATGCCGTGCGCCGCGCGGCCCATGTGTTCACGATCTGCGAAGGCCTGCGTGGCGACATCTTGGCGCGCGGCATTCCGGCCGCCAAGGTGAGCGTGGTGCCCAATGCCGTCGATCCGCAGTCGTTCCAGCTTTCCCAACCGCCGGATCCTGCGCTGCGCCAGCAGCTCGGACTGGGGCAGGGGCCGGTGGTCGGCTTCATCGGCTCGTTCTATGCGTACGAGGGGCTGGATCTCCTGATCGATGCGATGCCGCGCCTCGTACAGGGCCAGCCCGACCTGCACCTGCTGCTGGTCGGCGGTGGCCCGCAGGACCAGAACCTGCGGGCCCAGGCTGCCCGCCTGGGCATGGCCGATCGCATCGTCTTTACGGGGCGCGTGCCGCACAAGGATGTGAGCCGCTACTACGACCTGATCGACGTGCTGGCCTATCCGCGCCATTCGATGCGGCTGACCGAGCTCGTCACGCCCCTCAAGCCGCTGGAGGCCATGGCGCAAGGGCGCATCTTCGTCGCTTCCGATGTGGGCGGTCACCGCGAACTGGTCGAGCACGATCGCACTGGTGTGTTGTTCAGGGCCGATGATGCTGACGAACTGGCTGCTGCCGTGCTGGGACTGCTGCGCCAGAGCGAACGCTGGCCGGCCATGAAGGCCCATGGTCGGCAGTTCGTGGAGCAAGTTCGCAATTGGCGCAACAGCGCCGCCAACTACCGGGCACCGTTTACCCGCTTGGTAGCAGGACGCAAGCAATGAAACCGAAAGTACTGATCGTTTTTGGCACCCGGCCCGAGGCCATCAAGATGGCGCCCGTGGTCAAGGGCTTCCAGGCTGCGGCCGATCGTTTCGAGACGGTCGTCTGCGTGACTGCCCAGCATCGCGAAATGCTGGACCAGGTGCTGCGGTTGTTCGAGATCGAACCGCAGTACGACCTGAACGTCATGAAGCCCAACCAGGACCTCTACGACGTGACCTGCAGCGTGCTGGCCGGACTCAAGCCGGTGCTGGCGGCAGAGCGGCCCGACCTGGTGCTGGTGCATGGCGACACCACCACCACGCTGGCCACGAGCCTGGCCGCCTACTATGCGCGCGCGGCAGTCGGCCACGTCGAGGCTGGCCTGCGCACCGGCGACAAGTACGCACCCTTTCCCGAAGAGATCAACCGCAAGGTCACCGGCGCCGTGGCCGACTTGCACTTCGCGCCGACCGCCACCTCGCGCGAGAACCTGCTGCGCGAGGGTGTGGCCGAAGCCTCGGTGTTCGTGACCGGCAACACCGTGATCGATGCGCTGTTCGCGGTCGTGCGCAAGCTCGAGACCGATCCGGCGCTGGGCGCCGAGATGCAGCAGCGCTTCTCCTTTCTCGACCCGGCACGGCGCCTGATTCTCGTGACCGGCCACCGGCGCGAGAATTTCGGGGCCGGCTTCGAGAACATCTGCAACGCGCTGGCCGACATCGCCGAGCGCACGCCCGACGCCGAGATCCTGTATCCGGTGCACCTGAACCCCAACGTGCGCCGCCCGGTCAACGAGATCCTGGCTGCGCGCGGGCTGTCGAACGTGCACCTGATCGAGCCGGTGGACTACCTGCCCTTCGTCTACCTGATGAACCGCGCCCACCTGATCATCACCGACTCCGGCGGCGTGCAGGAAGAGGCGCCCTCGCTCGGCAAGCCGGTGCTGGTCATGCGCGATATCACCGAGCGGCCCGAGGCCGTCACGGCCGGCACGGTACTGCTGGTCGGTACCTCGCGCAGCGCCATCGTCGAGCAGGCCACGCGGCTGCTGCAGGACGAGGCGGCCTATGTCCGCATGTCCAAAGCCCATAACCCCTACGGCGACGGCCAGGCCGTCGGCCGCATTCTTCAAGCCGTTCAATCCTGGAAAGAGAGCCGCTAATGGCACACAACACGCAGAAAATCGTCGTCATGGGCCTGGGTTACATCGGTTTGCCCACTGCGTCCATGCTGGCCACCAAGGGTCACACCGTGCTGGGCGTGGATGTCAACAAGGCCGCCGTGGACACCATCAACTCCGGCCGCATCCACATCATCGAGCCCGACCTGGACGTGCTGGTGCGCTCGGCCGTGAACAGCGGCAATCTCAAGGCTTCGCTGACGCCGGAGGAGGGCGATACCTTCATCATTGCCGTGCCCACGCCGTTCAAGGAAGAAAACGGCAATCCCAAGGCGCCGGACCTGTCGTACGTGGAAGCCGCGACCAAGGCCATCACGCCGTTCCTGCGGGAGGGCAACCTGGTGATCCTGGAATCCACCTCGCCGGTCGGCACCACGGAATTCATCGAGAAGACCATCGTGGACGCGCGGCCCGAACTGCAAGGCAAGGTGCATGCCGCGCACTGCCCCGAGCGCGTGCTGCCGGGCCACATCCTGCGCGAACTGGTCGACAACGACCGCATCATCGGCGGCACCAGCAAGGCTGCCGTGGCCAAGGCGCGCGAGCTGTACAAGACCTTCTGCAACGGCGCCATCCTGGAAACCGACAGCCGCACGGCCGAGCTGTCCAAGCTGGTCGAGAACTCGTTCCGTGACGTGAACATCGCGTTCGCCAACGAACTGTCACTGGTCTGCGACCACCTGGGGGTGAATGTCTGGGAGACCATCGCGCTGGCCAACCGCCATCCGCGCGTGAACATCCTGCAACCCGGCCCCGGCGTGGGCGGGCACTGCATCGCGGTCGACCCGTGGTTCATCGTCTCCAGCGCGCCGGTCCAGTCGCGCTTGATCAAGACCGCGCGCGAAGTCAACGACGCCAAGCCGCATTGGGTGATCGACAAGGTCAAGGCCAAGGCCGAGCGATTCAAGTCACCCGTGATCGGTTGCCTGGGGCTGACCTTCAAGGCCAACATCGACGACCTGCGGGAGTCGCCGTCGCTGGACATCGTGCGCGACCTGATCGCCGAGGACGTGGGTCAGGTGCTGGCCTGCGACCCCAATGTGACGGCCGACAAGATCGATATCCCGCTGCACGACCTCAAGCAGGTGATGAAGAGCGCTGACATCCTGCTGCTGTTGGTCGACCACGATGAGTTTAAGGCCATCGATCCGGAGACGATCAAGGACAAGATCGTGATCGATACGCGCGGGATCTGGCGCTGAGGCGCTAGCACTGCGACGCCATGGAAGCTGCTCTGTTCACGCTTGACATCGTGCTGCTGATCTTGCTGATCTTGGCTGTGAGCAAGGCCGACCGGTCTCCGCCGGGCAAACGCAGCTTGGGCATGCTGTCGTACCTGGAGTCCAAGACCGATCAGGTGCAAAAGGGACTGCGCAGCCAAAAGGAAGAACAGCCAGGTGCGTGACCTAATGATGCTGGGGATGATGTTCATCATCGTTCCGATCACGCTTTCCAATGCGTTTGCGGCCTACCTGGTCTGGGGATGGACATCGGTGATCGCCGTGCCGTTCTACATGTACGGCTTCATGGGATCGCTGCGCTACAACTTGTTTTTCGCGCTGATCACACTGATGTTCGTATTGATTGGGAAGGTCCACGAAAAAGGGCGCTTCACGCTCAATCCCACGAGCGGCCTGATCCTGTTGTTCATGGCCCATGTTTCGGTCAGTGCGGTGTTGGCCAAGCCGAGCGCGGTCAACAACTTCTCCATCTACTCTGATTTGGTCAAGTCGGTTACGTATTGCTTACTGATGTGCCTCTTTGTCACTTCGCGTTTGCGTTTGCACGCGATGATGATTGCTATCGCGTTGGGGCTGGGATTTCATGGCTTGGCCGAAGGGCTGAAGACGCTGGTCACCGCCGGCGGGCACAAGGTGATTGGCCTGCCGGGTACCAAGATGAGTGACAACAACCATTTCGGTGTGGCACTGGTGATGGTGTTGCCCATCCTGCTGTATCTGTACCAGTATTCCAAGGTGCGTGTCGTTCGGCTGGGCTTTCTCGGGGTCCTGGTGGCGACGGTGCTGGCCATCGTGGGATCCAACTCGCGGGGAGCATTTGTGGCGATGGCTATGTTCGCGCTGGTTCTGGTGCTTACGACGCGGCGCAAGGTACTGACTGGCGCCATGGTTGTGGCAGGTGTCGTGCTGGTACTCGTGCTCAGCCCCGAGCGCTGGTTCGAACGCATCGAGACCATCGGCACCGCAAGTGACGATGCGTCGTTCATGGGGCGCGTGGAAGCATGGAACGTGGCGACGGCGCTGGCTTTGAAGAATCCGGTGTTCGGAACCGGCTTTCATGCCATGCAGTCACCTGAACTGTGGTTCGGCGTGCGACCGGCCGATGGGCTGCTGTTCAAGCATCTCTCCGAACACTTCTCGACCTTCGCGAAGGCTGCGCACAGCATTTACTTCGAAGTACTGGGAGACCACGGCTTCGTAGGGTTACTGATATTTCTCTGCGTGTTGTTCAACTGTTTCTTGACTGCTCGTCACGTACGGCAACTGACTAAGGGTCAACCCACCATGCTATGGGCACGCGACATGGCCGACGCGCTGGGGTTGTCCATTCTGGCCTTTGCGGTGGGCGGGGCGGCTGTCAGCCTGGCTTACTTCGAGACCTTCTATGTGGTGGCGTGCCTGTTGGAGTGTCTGCGCCAGTTCGTCCTGAGGCACGGGAGCACGTCGTCGATTGATATGGTGTCCAGTTCGGACGAGCCCCAGCTGAGGTCTCGGTCTTCGTGAAGGGGCGCTTCGTGTCTCCGCAGTTTGCGTGTTCCGAAGGTGCTTTGAGGCGGTTGTTGAATCGCTATGCTGGAACCGGTGCATGACCGCGGCGAGCGGCAAGAGCACCTTGGTGCGCGGTGCGGCGTGGGCAGTTGGCATGCGCTGGTCGGTCCGGCTGCTGGGCCTGCTCAACACCGTGGTCATGGCCCGGATCCTGTTGCCGGCAGAGTACGGCGTCGTGGCCATGGCCTCCGTGGTGGTCGGGCTGATCCAGGCGTTCCTGGACTTCGGCGCAAGCACAGCATTGCTGCGCAAGGCCGAGGTTGACCGCGACGATATCGATTCGGCCTGGACGTTACGCGTCATCCAGGGCTGCATCGTGTTTGCTGTACTGGTGTTGGTGTCGCCCCTGGCCGTGCGCTATTTCGGCGAGCCGCGTGTCATGTACGTGTTGTGGACGCTGGGGCTGTGCATGGCCGTGACCTGCATGGCGAACATCGGCGTCACGCTGGCGCAGAAGGCGTTCAACTTCTCCTTGGATTTCAAGCTGCAGGTGATCTCCAAGGTGCTGGGAGTGATCGTCACCATCGTAGCCGGGTTGATGCTGCGCGACTACCGGGCTTTGGTGATGGGAATCGCGACCGGGCAGATCAGCATGACGCTGTTGAGCTATTGGATGCACCCATATCGGCCGCGGTGGAATACCAGCAAGATCGGCGAAATCTGGGCTGTCACCAAGTGGCTGATGCTGTCGAGCATCGGCAGCTTCGTGATGCGACGCGGCGATGAGCTCGTGGCCGGCCGCGTGGCCACCGACTCGGCGCAGTTCGGTGTCTACAGCGTGGGCTCCGATTTCGGGCAGATGCCCACTTCCGAGGTCGGCCCTGCATTGCTGCGAGCCTTGCTGCCCCTGTTGTCGTCGATGACCGGAAGCGTACAGCAGATCAATGCTGCTGTGATCAAGGCAGCCGGAGCGGCGAATACCGTGACCTGGGCGCTCGGCCTAGGTTTTGCCGCAGTGGCCGGCCCGGCGACCGTACTGGTACTGGGGCCGAACTGGTCGGCAGCTGCACCGTATGTGGCAGGGTTTGCTATCGTGGGCGCGATCCAGTCCATGCCGGGCAGCCTGAATACGCTGCTGGTCATGCGCGGCCGGACTAAGCAGCACAGCATGACGGTGTGGACCGAGTTCGTGGCTTTTCTCGCTGCGGCGCTGGTGCTGGTCCCGATGCTGTCTATCTATGGCCTGGTCTGGGCACGTGCCTGCGGCGCGCTGTGCGGTGCGGCGGCGGCGATGTTCTTTGCTTGGCGCTATTGCGAACTGCGGCTGCGGGCGCTCGCCATGGCATTGATCCGGCCTGTAATCGGTGCCGTGCTGATGTATCTGCTGGTGCGCTGGGCCATGGGCCATGTGCAGGCGCCGGCCGTGCAGTTGGCGATTGGTATTTTGATGGGGGGGGTGTTCTACGTCGCATGGTGCGCGGTGAGTTGGCGGTTGCTGGGTTGTCCCGATGGCCTGGAAAGCATGGTGCTCGGTTATCTACGGCGCCGGCTGTCGCGACCCCGCACCGCGACGCATTGAGGCTGGGCTATGCTGAGTCCCCTGTTCAATATGTTGTCCCACGGCAAGCTGTCCGTGCTGTTGTTCCACAAGGTTCCCTTGCAGGTTGATCCGCTTGTGCCTCATGAGCCGGATCTGGCGACGGTGCAGGGCGTGTTGGAGGCTGTCGGGCGGTTGTTTCGCGTGCTGCCGCTGGCCGACGCAGTGGTGGCCTTGCGCGCCGGTACGTTGCCGCGCCGCGCTGCCTGCATCACTTTTGACGATGGTTATCAGGACTGGGTACCCGGCGTGATGCCGGTATTGCAGCGTCTGGGCATGCACGCCACATTCTTCGTCACGACCGGTCAGTTCCAGGGGGTGCCGGTCTGGAGCGAGCGCATCGTGCATGCGGTGCGGCAGGCCAATGTGGCGATGACCATCCTGGACCTGGAGCGCCCGGGTTTGCGTGATCTTCCAATGCAAGGGCCTGTGGCGCGGAGCCAGACGGTGGCGCGCGTTGGCGCAAAACTCAAGTACATGCGATTGAGCGAGCGCGAAGAAGCGTTACAGCACCTGGAGTCTCTATGCGGTGTGATGTGCCAGACCACGCCGGTGATGCCGGTTGCCGATCTGCGAGCGCTGCACGCCGCAGGTTTCGGCATCGGGGCACACACGATCAGCCATCCGATCCTTCGCCGATGCGATAGCCAGGAGGCCTACCGGGAGATCGCGGCGTCGCGAGAGGATCTCGAAGGACTGGTGGGCGGTCGCGTCGATGGCTTTGCCTATCCGAACGGACAGTTCGGGCGTGATCTGGACGTGTCCCATGTCGACATGGTGCGCCGTGCAGGCTACCGCTATGCCGTCACGACGGACTGGGGTGTGGCGCGTGCCGGGCAGTCGGTGTTCCAGTTGCCGCGCTTCACGCCCTGGGGGCCTTCGTTCGCGAAAATGGCTTGGCAGTTTGCACGCAACATGCTGCGGTCTCCGCGTGTTCTGCCGGAAACGCGTACGCATGCAACGCGCCGGGCTTTGATGGTGGCCTTCCATTTCCCGCCGCAATCGGGAAGCAGTGGTGTGCTTCGCACGCTCAACTTCGTCAAGCATTTGCCCAGGTCTGCTTGGCAGGCGGATGTGCTGACGGCGCAGCCCCGTGCCTACGAACAGGTCCGCACCGATCTGGTCGAGGAAGTGCCGCCGTCAGTGGAGATCGTCCGCGCCATGGCGCTGGACACCGCGCGCCAGCTCAGCCTGTATGGCAAGTACCCGCTGACGCTGGCGTTGCCGGATCGCTGGAGTAGTTGGTGGTTGCCCGCGGTTTGGGCGGGTTGGCGGCAGCTGCGGCAAGGTCGGGTAGACCTGCTGTGGAGCACCTATCCGATCGCGACCGCTCACTTGATCGGTGTCACGCTGGCGCGCTGCAGTGCCGTGCCGTGGGTTGCTGACTTCCGTGATCCCATGCTCAACGGCGACCATCCGCGTGAGCCACTCAAACGCCGGCTTTGGCAACGGCTGGAACAAAGCGTGATGCGGCACGCCGCTCTGTGCGTGTTCACCACGGAACGTGCTGCAGCGGCACACCGGCAGCGCTATCCGGCCTTCGCGCACAAATGCGTGGTGATCGAGAATGGCTACGATGAGGAGTCGTTCGTGCCGCTGCGTCCGATGCGGCTCGGGGCGGCGCAGAACAAGCTGCTGTTGCTGCACAGTGGCCTGATCTATCCCGGTGATCGTGATCCGTCGGCGTTCTTTGCAGCGCTGGCTGCACTGTTGCGTGCTGGTGTCGTGCCGCGCGATGGCGTGGTAGCACGCTTTCGCGCGCCTGTGCACAGCGATGAGGTCATGCGTCTGGCACACCAGCATGGTGTCGGTGATGTGGTCGAGTGCACTGGACAGCTCGCGCACGCCCAAGCTCTGTCGGAGATGCTGGGCGCAGATCTGCTGTTGCTGTTCCAGGGAACGACCTTCAATGCCCAGGTGCCTGCCAAGGTCTACGAGTACCTGCGCGCGCAACGTCCGATACTGGCCGCAGTCGACCCGCAGGGCGATACTGCCGCTCTGGTGCGCTCGTTCGATCATGCGTGGTTGGCAGACATTACCAGCACCGAGGAGATCGAGGGGGCGCTGGTGCAATGGCTGGCCAGCCGTTCCGAGTTGCAGCATGCGGCGCCGTTTGCTGCCAACCTGGAGCGGCTGGCGCGCTACTCGCGGCGCGAACAGGCGAAGCGACTGGCACAGCATTTGGATCAACTGGTGCGCAACAGAAACTGATTTGCCCCCGTGCGTTGCCTTACTCCGCCGGGCCATGGGGCCTCAGGTGCAGTAGTTGCTCGTGCAATTGCTGCGTGTGCTGTGCGCAGCGTGGGCCGGAAAACCACGTCTCGACCAGCGAACGGCCCTGCGCTGCAGTCGATGCATCGTCGCAGCGATTGATCGCCAGCGCAAGCTTGGCCGCCAACGAGGCCGCCGAGCCGGGCTGGAACAGGTAGCCGGTACGGCCGTCTTCGACGACTTCGCAGGCCGCTCCGAAAGCCGGGCCGATGAACAGGCAGCCCTGCATGAGCGCTTCCAGCATGACCAGGCCGAGGGGTTCCGGCTCGGTCGATGCGGAGACGCAGATCTGGATCTGGGGCAGCAGTGCCGGCAGGCCATTGCGTTTGCCTAGGAAATGCACGATGCGCTGCAAGCCGAGGACTTGCACCTGCTGCTGCAGACCTTGTGCATATCCGCTGTCTCCGCGTTCAGGCGTACCGCCAATCAGCAGAAACGCTACGGGGCGCGGGCCTTGCCGCAGCCGAGCCACGGCGTCCAGAAACAGGTCCTGTCCCTTCCAACGTACCAGCATGCCGACCATCGCTACCAGGATGGTATCGGGCGCTAGCCCCAGTTCGGCGCGCAGGTCGGAGGGCGCTGCGGTGCCGGGATTGGAGGTTTCTACGCCGTCGTAAATGTGGCGGATGCGCTCGGCGTGTACGCCAGCCAGCAGCAACTCTCCGGTCAGCCAGCGCGAAACCGGAACGAACAGGTCCGGGCCGTTGCGCATGTACCGACGCTCCAGGCTGTCGCTGATGGCTCCGCGAACATGCTGGACATACGGAATACCGAGCAGGCGTGCCACCAGCATGGCCTCGCGGTTGGAGCTGGGGTCGTTGTTGCCGTGGATGATGGCTGGTCGGTGTCGCGCCACATGAGCGGCTAGGCGAAGGAAGTAGGGCAGCCGATTGCAAAGGTCGTCTAGTCGCCCGAGCAGAAACAACGTGGACCGAGCCACCAGACCTTGGCCCAGCTGCTGGCGCACACGTTGCGAAAGCGGGCGGAAGTTGACCCAGCGATCCGCGATGACCCGGTGTGCGCAGACCGCTGGCAGACGCTCGAAATCGCCGCTCGGCAGATTGGAGATCACCTCATAGCGGTATCCGGTCTGTTCGGAGCTGCGCAGCAGTGTCTGTAACGCGACCACGGCTCCGCCGAATCCCGAACCGTTTTCGACGAAGGTGACCAGGGGGCGTTGGCCAGGATCGGTATCGGCTGCGGGGTGTTGTGTTCGCGGCAATGACACATAACGCGGTCGCTTGCGCAGATTGCGCGCCAGTTGTAGCCCCATGCGCATGCCGCTCGGTCCCCAGGGAGTGAAGCGGGGGATCTCGAAACGGGGCGTATGGATGTCGGCGGCACCGGATTCGGTGGTTACGGCATAGGCATAGCCAGCAGCGCGCACCATGTCGATATGCTCGCGCACGAAGTCCACTCCTGGGCGGCCATTGGGATAGGCGAAGGCGCGAACCGGTGCGCCGATCTGGTGTGCCAGGATTTCTCGAACTTCGCCGATCTCGCGCTGGGCTTCGGCGCGGTCGCACAAGGCCAGAATGGGATGGCGCACCGTATGTGCGCCAATGCCGAAGCCCATGGTGTGCAATGCCCGCACTTGGTCTGCCGTGAACGACGGCAGCTGCTGCTGCACCGTGCCGGCGCAGCGCTCGAGGCGCTGCAGCAAGCTGTCGCGCACTTCCAGCCGCTGGTACTTGAGCAATTGCTCGATGAGTTGCAACGCACGACGACGCAGAGCGAGCGAGCTCAGGTCCAACTGCGGCAAGCCGAAGCCTGGCAAGTCGAAGGTCGGGCCGGGCAACTGGGCGAGCGCCAGAGCGACGCGCTCGTGCCACATGCGCTCCTGGTCGAACTGCGCGGTAGTGATGAAGAACGTGGCATGCAGATTGCGCTTGAGCAGCAGCGGCGCGACGCCCTGTAGCCAACTGTCGTAGCCGTCGTCGAAGGTGATTGCTGCAGCACGCTCGGGCAGTCGGTTCTCAGCCAACCTTTGGACGGCATCGTCTAGCGGCATCACGTTGAACTGTCGGCCGACGAAGTCGACGATGCGCTCGAATTCCGCGAGGGTCAGGTCGTTGACCAGTTCCGAGGTACTTTTGGGCACTGCATGGAACAGCAGGATCGACAGCTTCCCGCGCGTCAGTACGTTGAACATGCTTCGACTGATCGACAGGGAATTGGTCATCATGGCGAGGTCTCAAGCATTTGATGTGCCGATCGATGCAGGCCTGTGCAATGAATGATGTAGGCACAGGTGAGCGTCGAAAAGCATGCTGTACCATGCCTCACTTGTCTATTTGATGGTTGGGCTTTGGAGTGCAACTTTTCTATTACAAGGATTCGGCTGGAAACTTTGGCGATGACCTGAATCCTTGGATCTGGTATTCGCTTTATCCGGAACTGTTCGACGGCCTGTCCAGGGACTACATCCTTGGCATTGGCACTCTCATCAACGACCGGGCGCCGCGCGACGAGCGTATCCATGTCTGTGGTTCGGGCGTGGGCTACCACGGCGCAGCGCCAGTTGACGCGCGCTGGAACTTCGTGTTCGTGCGCGGGCCGCGTTCCGCCGCTGCGCTGGGCTTGCAGCCCGACAAGGCGATCACGGACCCAGCCATTCTGGTCAGGCAGCTGATGCCCAAGCGGCCTCGCACGACCGCATCGGTAGCCTACATGCCGCATCACGATAGCTTGTGGCGTGCCGATTGGCGCATGATCTGCAAGCGTCTGGGCCTGGTATTTCTGGATCCCGGGGAAGATATCCACACTACGATCCAAAAGATCTGCCAGAGCAAGTTCGTCATTGCCGAGGCCATGCATGCGGCCATCGTTGCGGACGCCCTGCGCGTGCCGTGGGTTCCGGTCAAGGCCTATCGACACATCCTGGACTTCAAGTGGTGCGATTGGGCCGAGTCGTTGGACATGGTCTATCAACCGCTGGAACTTGCGGAGTTGTGGGATGCGGAGCAATTCCGCAGCGAGCGTGACGTCCTCAAAAGCAACCTCAAGCGTCGCCTGATGCGCATGGGCATGAGCGGTCGGGGCTGGACACCGCCGTTGCCGGAAAATACGTCGCGTCAGGCTTTGGAGCCGCTGCTGGCACAGCTGGCGGACTGCCGCGACCGGGCCACGCCGTTGCTCAGCCAGGATGCCGTGCATGCGGAGGCCTTGCGGCGCACGATGCAAGCCCTGGACGACTTCGTCCGCAGCCAGACGCCGTCGCAGAGCTAGACAGGTTGGTGGCTGCATCAGCCGGCTACGGTGCTTAGCGGGCTGATGCGGCACGGAGCGGCTGTGCATTGGTCTGCAGCGCGCGCGCGATGCGTACCGCCGTGCGCTCGTACAGGCGGTCGCGAAAGCGGACCGGCCCGATGAAGTGGATGAATACCGAGTTCGCATCGATCTGGTGAGCTGCCGCATACTTGGGCAGCGGCAACACCTGAGCATCGGGTAGGTTGGCCACGATGAAGTTCGAGCTGACCTGCTCCGTGCCCCATTCCCGCCATCGATCGCCCAACTGGCGCTGCATGCGCCGCGAGAAATCCACGATGCGCTCGGCCATGTCGCCGCTTTGCGGAAAGCCGCTGAAGCCCGCGCAGCCACGAACGTAGCGCGCATCGTCCGGAAGACCGACGGAGGTCAGGGACATTTCCGCAACGACCTGGATGTGCTGGCTGCGCATGGTGCGGGCACGCTCCACGCTGGCGCTGATGGGTTCGATGCAGGTATTGGCGTGCTCCGCAAGGATGTAGCCGCGGTTCGCTGAGATACAGGCGATCACTTCGTCTGGGTATCCGATCGTGGCGGTGTCGGCGTCGAGCTGCAGCGTGTATTGCTTGGCGCTGTAGTGGCCGATAGCGAACAGACGCTCCCAGACCCCGCCGCGCGGGATGTCCGGATGCGTGAACTCGTCGGCGTCACGCAATTCCAGATGCGGGATGTGCGCCAGCAGCACGCGTCGGTCATCGGCGGTGATGCTCGGGTCGCACACCACCACGGCGTGGGACGGTCCGACCTGTGCCCAGAACGACTTGAACGCGACCAAGTAGGCCAAGACGTCGCGGGTGTGGACCATGGATAGTACGGTGCATGGTTGTGGTCCTGACACGGCAGGAGGGCTCTCCAGAATGGCGCGTGCGTTGCGCTCGAACAACGCTTTGCACAAGCGCTGCGCGCCGCGTTGGCGCAACGAGTGGAACTGGCTGAAGAGGTTTGTAGGCGTGGACGTCATGGATAGGACTCGAAGGAGTGTGGGCGAGGCACCGGGGCGATACGTCGCGATGGGGCCCTGCGCGTCGTGTTCGACATCTTCGCAGGGCTTTTGCCTGCATCGTTGCCAATTTTGCAGTATGACTTGACTATTTGCGATTATCTTGTGCCGAATTGACTCGGATCATGGGGTGTGCCCCCAACGGGGTGGCTAGGCTACAACGCTGTTCCAACGCGTGGCGCTGAGACGCAACGCACAGGCGGCGAGACAGCACAGTTCCTGTACTTCGATGGCATGGATGCCGTCGCCAAGTCTGCAAGGTTGGTCGGAAGTTCGATCGGATGTTGACAGGTGGTCAGCATGGTGTGGCTTGCGCGCAAGCGGCTGCACCAGTGCGCCGACCAGGTCGAACGCCGAGCACTGGCCACCGGTACGCGATCGAGAAGCCGGCGGAGCCGGGCACAGGTCGTGTCCGGGGTGTTTTTGCCAGGGCATGGCGCTTCGCAGGAACAAGATGATGACAAGGAGAGCAGCAAATCAGCATGACCGAGTGGCGTAGCAACGCCAGCAGCGACAATGGCAGAGCATATGAGCCAAATTGAGCGTCAATTGTCAAACATTAAGTCGGTTTTTCTGTCTGATTTCGTGCAAACGCAGCGTTTTCTGGATGGAACTGACGCATCCTGCGATGTTTTTCTCACGCTCGATTGGTACGAGCTCTTGAGCCAGCATGGCTTGGTGGGTGGTGGGCAACCCTGTCTACTGGGTTTGTCCTGGGGCGACACGGCGGATGCGCGGTGTGTGCTGCCTTTGCTGGTGCGTCCTGGGACGTTGTCGAGCCTGAGTAATTTCTATAGCAGTTTGTATGGGCCGGCGGGTGCCCAGGGTGCGCCTGCCGAGGCTTGGCGTGTTCTGGCCGGGACACTGCGACAGCAGCCGTCTTCCGATGTATTGCAACTGCAGCCGCTGGACGAGGATGCTGCTTGGCTGGCGCAACTGCGTATGGCATTGCGCCAGCACGGCTATTGGATGGATCGTTTTGAGTGCTTTGGTAACTGGTACCTGCCGGTACGCCATGCTTGCTTTGCCGACTACATGGCCACCGTGCCATCACCATTGCGCAACAGCATCGCACGCGGTCGACGGCGCCTGGCGCGTGTCGACGGCATGCGCCTGTCCATCCACCAGGATGCCGACGAGCACCTGGACGCGGCGATCGCGGATTTCCAAGCGATCTATCGGCATAGTTGGAAGCAGGCCGAACCCTGCCCGCAGTTCATGCCCGGTCTGATCCGGCTGGCGGCGCGCCGGGGCTGGCTGAGGTTGGGGGTGCTGCATATCGAGGGACGGGCCGTCGCCGCCCAGGTCTGGTTGGTCCAACAAGGTAAGGCCAACATCTACAAACTTGCCTATGTGCAGGGCTACGAGCGTTTCTCGCCGGGCTCGGTGCTGACCGCAGCGCTGATGGAGCACGTGATGGATGTGGATCGGGTGCAGGAGGTGGACTACCTGACCGGCGACGATGCATACAAGCGCGATTGGATGAGCCATCGGCGCGTACGTGTAGGACTGGTGGCGTTTCGCTGGAGTCGACCGCGCGGCCTGTTGGCGGCAGCGCGCCATTTCGGCGGCCGAGCTGTGCGTCGCCTGCAGGCGCGACTGACCTTGGGGCGGTGAAGCCTCAGCGCGAGGCGATCAGGTATTTGGCGCGGTTATCGAAGCGCGTGCGCTGACCATCCACGATGCGGTCCATCGCAGTCTTGGCTGCGTCGACATCGTCGCCGCATTGTTGATGGTACGCCAGCGCACCGCGCAGGTTGGATGCGTAGTTGTAGGCGTGGCCTCCCCCCAGAACGGCCGGGCCCAGATTGCGCGCGCGGCACATGTACGAGGCAATCTCGACATCGACCGGAATTGCCAGCGGGTTGCCGCCCGGGCGCTCGGATAGCTGAAGGCTTGGCCCCTGGCAGTTCACGGCATACAGGCGTTGGCCTGGTTGTACGACGGGCGAAGGCAGTAGCGGGCTGGCTTCCGGTGCTCCGAATACGAACACGTCGCCATCACTGGGATTCCACGCAAGTTTCGGATCCTTGCGCTCATCCAGAATGGTGCCCCGCCCGGTCGAGGCACTGAACGCGATGCGGCCCTGGCGCAGCGAAACGACGTCCTCGACGCGTTCGACCATGCGTTTGCCGATCCAGAAGTTGGCCCGATACGCTGTCATGCCGCCGATGTCGGCGACCGCGGCATAGCTGCGCCAGAAGCGCGCCAGGTAGGCGCGCGTACGCGCAGCCGCCGGCGTGCCCAACACGTCAGCCTGGTGGCACAGCGACCATGAGAAATAGGCTTGCATCCATGGGCTTTCATTGGTGTTGCGCAGTACGAACATGCCCGCCTGCGTGAAGGACCGAGGCATGCGTGTGGCGTAGTCGTCGAACGCGGCGTAGGCCGCGTCCATCACATCGTGCAGGTACTCGCGCGTGGCGGCCCCGTCCGCCGGCTGGTGTGGACTGAGGGCCGCTGCCTGGGCGACATCGCGTGACGACCAGGCAGCGATGCGCAGGCCGCCAGCGCCATTGAACAGCACACCGGCACCCAGGCGTACAGGGCCGTCGGCACCGACGCGGATGTTGCGCTCGCCTTTCCAGCCGTCAATGTAGAGACTGGTGATCGGCGGCGTGGTCGCATAGGTGTTGGTGCCTTGGTTCAGATCCAGCACATGGGCAAACGCATGCTCGACCAGCAGATCCAGGTACTGCGGCTCGCCTGAGAACAGGTAGGGCCAGTAGACGCAGCCCGGGCGATGGGCGGTGTCTTCCTTCCACAACGATTCGTTAGGGCCGGGTTTGACCATGCCGCTGGCGTAGCTGTAGCCACGCCAGTTGGCCTCGATTGGGCCCAGGCCGGCATAGCGCGCGCGGTTGGCTACGCAGGGTACCGGTTGGCGCGTGCCGCGCTTGCGCATGTTCAGCCGCCATCCGGCTGCTGCCATGGCGTTGACGCGTGCGACGCGTTCGTGCGACGGGTCCTGCGTGATCAGGTGCTGCACATTCCACTCCGGCCAGACACCGATGTCGGTGCGTTCGCCGGTCGTGCCCATGCCGCGTGTGACCGTACCGCGCCCCATCGGATGGTATTGCGCATCCGTAGCCAGACGGATGTCGGCGCGCAGGTCGTACGGCGGCACCAAGCGCGAACGCTGCAGATAGCGCGCGTCGGGGCGTACCTGCAGCGGTGTCGCGGTATCGGGCTGGCCATCGGGCTGCAGGCAGTCCCAGGTGGCGTCGACGCCGGCCGTGAAGAACGAGCCGTAGTGCGGCAGCCGGATCGTATCGCCCGGCGTTTCGCTGTCGCTGTGGCCTTGTAGCGCACGGATCTCGGTGTCGCCGCTCAGCAGCCGAGCGCTCAGATCGCGGTGGCGTGCCGGTGGCTGGGCCACGTCGGTCCAGGGCTGGGCCACGCGGCCGAGGTAGCGCAGCCCCTGCAGCGCACCACCAGGATCCTGCAGCGCAGCGATGTAGTGCCAGCAGTAGAGCTGCCCATGGGCCTGGCCGTGCATGTCGCGGAATTCCGCACCGATGCGCCAGATGCTGCCGGCAGGGCCGTCTGCCAGCCGGACCACGTCGCGGCCGTCGCGGATGCCATCGTCGAGGCTGGAGCGCCAACGCCCGGCCAGCCCGTCGCGGCCCTCGAGTTCGACGCACAACGCGGCGGCGCGCAATTCCTCGACACGGCGGCGGCTGGGCGCGCCGGCCTGGCCATCGGGCCAGACCTGTAGTGTCAGCATCTGTCCGGCCCCGACCGCGCGGGGCAGCAGCAGCATGGCGGAGCAGAACTTCAGCGATCCATCTGGCCAGTAGCTCATACCCCACAGCGTGGCCGGGCAGGGCGTACCGTCTTCCAGCGTGAAGCGCGGCAACGCTCCAGGCGCGACGTCGCCCTGGCGAAAAGGCTGGCCGAACATCGGCGACGCCTGACCCGCGGGCACAGCCTGCCGGCGGTCCAGGTTGCGCAGTCGCAACGTCGTCAGGGCGGTGCCTGGGACGTCTCCTTCGGAGCGCGGCATGGGTCGCTGCGGTGAGGGCGATGCGGTCCATGCGCCGCCCGGTAGCAACGCGAGCGCGGCCAGCAGGCGGCGCCGCAGCGCCTGGCCGCGCTGCGCTCGGCGCGGGGCGCGGCGTTGCCGTGCCCGCAGGCCGAGACCGCCAGCAAGTATCGCGATGGCCACAAGAGCGGCCAGCAGCCAAGCCGCATTCCGGGAGAGCGCGGCGAGGCAGCCGTTGCCGATTGCACTCAGCAGTTCACAGGCATCCATGTCCAGCATTCCTTTCCGGACGCCGGAGCGTCCATGTTCAGTGGCGCGTCGAAAGGCTTTGCAGCCATTGCGCGGTAGCGACCTGCACTGCGCGCTGTGCAACTGGATCGGACAGCGTGTGGTCGGCCTGGGCCAGCCGCAGCCATTGTTCGCCGCCGCGCCGGCGTGCTGCCGCCCAGTCCGGGCTTTGTTGCCATTGCTCTTCGAACTCGCGCGCAGTCCAATCGTTCCCACTCAGGACAACCAGCAGGCCACCGTCAAAGCGCTGCCAGGCTGCGGCCATGCGCTGCTGAAAGCTGCGCTGCGGCGTGGCGGGCGGTGCGCGTCGCAAGGCCCGGCGGGTGTTGGTGCCCAGCTCGTGCAGTGCGCGCAGCCCGACGCCGCCGCGCAGCAGCTTGGTCCAGAAGTCCTTCTGCAACAGTCGCTCGCGGTAATAGTGCTTGACGTGGGTGCGCGCCAGGCTCTGTTCTGAGCGCACCCAGGGGTTGATCAGCGCCAGGCCGGCGATGCGCGGATCGGCCGTGCTGTCCAGATACAGCAGGCTGGCCGAGGCGCCATCGCAGAGGCCCCAGAGCGCCGTACGCGACACGCCGGCGCTGCGCTGCAACGTGTCGACTGCGGCGGCGATGTCCGCATCCAGTGTCTCGAAGTTGCGCGGTACGCCGGTGCTGTCGCCCATGCCGCGTACATCGAAGCGCAACACGGCGTGGCCGGCCTGCGCCAGATGCCGTGCCAATTGCACGAACTGTCGGTGGCTGCCGATGCGGACCTGGGGGCCGCCGACCACGATCAGCACACCCACCGGCGCACAGGGCTGGCCCGCAGGCGGTAGCGTCAGCACGCCTTGCAGCAGTGCGTCGTCGCAGGCGAACGACAGCGCCTGTTCGTGGTAACCATAGCCGGCCGGTGCGCTCATGGCAGGTATTCCTCGCACAGCGCCGCGGTCGTGGCAGCCAGTAGCGCCGGCGCTTCCTCGATCTCGGCCGACTGCCAGAACGCCGGTCCCGGCAGAGCTCTGGCCCGGGCCTGCCAGCCAGCCGCCTGCCAGGCCGCCAGCGTGCGCGTGGCCAAGGGGCTGGGCGTGGCATCGGGCCGGCTCGTCACCTCCAGCCAGTACAGCCGGGCCGACGGGCGTGCGGGCGCCGGCGGGCTCAGGCGGCTGGCCTGCAGGCTGGCCGCCAGCGCGGGGGCCAGCGTGTAGCCCGCGACGTCCAGCGCCGTTCCAGCCGCCAGGCTGGCATGCAATGCCGCCATCGTCGGCGCGGCTGGGGCGGCGTCGGCAGTTGCCGTGTTCAGCATGGAGGCCGCCAGCCTCAGCCGCAGGAACTGCTGCAGTTGCTGCCCGCCATCGCCGAACGCGGGTTGCCAGAACAACAGCCGGCACTCCCGATCCAGGCTGCGTGCCAGGTCAGCGGCCAGCAGGCAGCCAGCGCGCAGGCCCCAGAGCCAGGGCGCAGGGGCGACAGGGTGGTGTTGCTGCAGCCAGTGCAGGCCGGTCCGCAGGTCGTGCAGCCAGATGTCCCAGCGTGCGTCGGCGAAGTCGCCGTCGCTGTCGCCGCAACCCAGCAGGTCCAGTTGCAGCACGGCGAAGCCGGCCTGCGCCAGCGCGCGTGCCTGCAGCGCAGCCATTCGGCGCGTCTTGTTCAGCTCTTCGGCGAAGGGGGGGCAGTACAGCACCAAGCCGCGCACCGGGCCGTCCGCAGGCGCGTGGTAGAGCGCATAGCGCTGGCCCGGCGCGGCCGGCAGGAAGAAGGCCTGCGGGCCGTGGCTCATGCCTGGTGTTGCAGCTGTCGTTCCACGAAATCGCTGAGCGCACCGACACTGGCGAATACGCTGCCGTCGAGCTCGTCGTCCGGCAGCACGATGCCGAAGTGCTGCTCCAGCCCGGCAATGAGGCTGACCACGGCCATGGAATCGAGTTCAGGCAGTGCGCCCAGCAAAGCGGTGTCGGCATCGAAGCCGGCACTGCGGCCGGCTAGGTTCAGGGTCTCGTCCAGAACGTGCAGGACCTCGGGCAATACGGCCATGGTGCGTGGAGCAGAAGCGAAGACAGCAGGGCCGACCATTCTAGGAGCGCCCCGCGGGTCGGTGGCGTGGACCGGTGGTCGGCTCCGGTCCACGGCCGGCGCCAGCGCCCAAATCCTGCATGCGATACTTTCCGAATGCCCATTCCCACGCTGTTGCCGCATCTGCTGGATGAGGCCGCGCAACGTTGGCCGAGCGCGGTGGCGTTGTGTGCCGGAGCCCAGCGGCAGGACTATGCCGCGCTGCATGCCGCGGTACACCAGTGCGCCCAGGGCTTGCTGGCGCTGGACGTGGCGCGCGGCGAGCGCGTGGCAGTCTGGCTCGACAAGAGCCTGCCGATGGTGCAGGCTTGTTTTGGTTCGGCCCAGGCTGGCGCGGTGTTTGTGCCGGTCAACCCGGTGCTCAGGCCCGAGCAGGTCGTCCACGTGCTGGTGGACAGCGGTGCTGGAGTGTTGGTGACCTCGCGCGAGCGGCTGGCGCTGCTGGCCCCGCGCCTGGTCAACTGTCCCGCGCTGCGCCATGTGGTGGTGACCGGCGGCGAGGCGAGCGAGCGTCCGGCGGCGCTGCCAGCGCGGCTGTCGCTGCTGGACTGGGCCGCACTGGTGCAGGCTGGCGCGCGCGCGCCGCACCGCATCGTGGACCAGGACATGGCGGCTATTTTGTACACCTCGGGCAGCACCGGCAGCCCCAAGGGCGTGGTGCTGTCTCACCGCAACCTGGTGGCCGGCGCGTCCAGCGTCGCTTCGTACCTGGACAACCAGCCCAGCGATATCTTGCTGGCGGCGCTGCCGTTGTCCTTCGATGCCGGCTTCAGCCAGCTGACCACGGCCTTTCTGAGCGGCGCGTGCGTGGTGCTGCTGAACTACCTGCTGCCGCGCGACGTGTTGAGCGCGATGGCGCGCGAACGGGTCACCGGGCTGACAGCGGTGCCGCCGCTGTACATCCAGCTGGCGCAGCTGGAATGGCCGGAGGCAATCGGCACCCATCTGCGCTATTTCGCCAACACCGGTGGCCACATGCCGCGCGAGACGCTGGACGCGCTGCGCCAGCGCGTGCCGCGGGCCCGGCCCTTCCTGATGTATGGACTGACCGAAGCTTTCCGCTCGACTTATCTGCCGCCCGAGCAGGTGGATCGGCGGCCGGACTCCATCGGCCAGGCCATTCCGAATGCCGAGATTCTGGTGCTGCGCGAGGACGGTTCGCCTTGCGCCGTCGACGAGCCGGGCGAACTGGTGCACCGTGGCGCCCTGGTGACCCTGGGCTACTGGAACGATCCGCTGCGCACGGCCGAGCGCTATCGGCCGCTGCCGGCCCGGGCTGGCGGTTTGCCGCTGCCCGAACTGGCCGTGTATTCGGGCGACACCGTGCGCCGCGATGCCGAGGGCTTTTTGTATTTCATCGGCCGGCGCGACGAGATGATCAAGTCCTCGGGCTATCGCATCAGTCCGACCGAGGTCGAGGACATCGTGTATGGCACTGGCCTGGTTGCCGAGTGTGCCGCCTTTGGTGTGCCGCATGCGACGCTGGGCCAGGTCGTGCATCTGGTTGTGGCGGCTGCCCCGGTGCCCGATGGCGCGGCCGTGCTGGCCGCCTGCCGTGCGGCGATGCCAGCCTACATGCTGCCGGCCTGCGTGCACGTGCATGCCGGGGAGTTGCCGCGCAACCCGAACGGCAAGATCGACCGCGCCTGGCTGCGCCAGCATTACGGCGTTGCGACGGAGGCCCGCGGTGAGCGCTGAGCAGCCGCCCGCGGGCGCGCCGCGTGCATCGCTGCGCCACACCGATATGACGCAGTTTCCGATCGTCGATGGCGAGCTGCAGGTCGGCGGCCTGCCGCTGCGCCGCCTGGCCGAGCGCGTCGGCCGGACGCCGTTCTATGCCTACGACCGCGCGTTGCTGCGCGCGCAGGTGAACGAACTGCGCGCGGCACTGCCTGCGGCCGTGCGGCTGCACTACGCGATGAAGGCCAACCCCATGCCGGCGCTGGTCGGGTTCATGGCCGGGCTGGTCGATGGTGTGGACGTGGCCTCGGCCGGCGAGTTGAAGGTGGCGCTGGACGGCGGCGCCAGCCCGGCCGAAGTCAGCTTCGCCGGTCCCGGCAAGCGCGACGCCGAGCTACGCCAGGCCGTGGCGGCAGGCGTGCTGGTCAACATCGAATCGGCGCGCGAGATCGGTGTGCTGGCGCAGGCCGCGGCGGCGCTCGGGATGCCGGCGCGCGTGGCCGTGCGCGTGAATCCCGACTTCGAGCTGAAGGGCTCGGGCATGCGCATGGGCGGCGGACCCAAGCCGTTCGGCGTGGACGCCGAGCAGGTGCCGGATCTGCTCGGCCAGATCGCCGCGGCCGGCCTCTCGTTCGAAGGCTTCCACCTGTTCGCCGGCTCCCAGAACTTGAGAGCCGAGGCGATCTGCGCAGCGCAGTGCCAGTCGTACGAACTGGCGCTGCGGCTGGCTGCCCACGCGCCCGCGCCGGTGCGCGTGCTGAACCTGGGCGGTGGCTTCGGCATTCCGTACTTTCCGGGCGAGCAGCGGCTCGCGCTGCAGCCGATCGCCGACCACCTCGCGGCGCTGCAGGCGCGGTGTGAGCGGGAATTGCCCGGGGCGTCGCTGACGCTGGAGCTGGGGCGCTACCTGGTCGGCGAGGCCGGTGTGTACGTCTGCCGCGTGGTCGACCGCAAGATCTCGCGCGGGCAGGTGTTCCTCGTCACCGACGGTGGCATGCACCACCATCTGGCGGCGTCCGGCAACTTCGGGCAGGTGGTGCGGCGCAACTATCCGGTGGCCGTCGGCAATCGCATGGACGCTGCCGCCTGCGAGACCGCTACCGTGGTGGGGCCGCTGTGCACGCCACTGGACCTGCTGGCCGAACGCATGCCGTTGCCCGAGGCGCAGGTGGGCGATTTGATCGTGGTGTTCCAGTCTGGTGCCTATGGAGCCAGCGCCAGCCCTGCCGCATTTCTCGGCCACCCTGCTTGCGTGGAAGTGCTGGTCTGACCGCGTTGCGCGGAAAACTACCGTAGCGACTCGGCGGCGGCCGACATGGCCAGCCGTACGCCCAACCTATTCAGATGGCCGTCGTAAGGGCCGACTGCCAGGGAGCGCTCGGAGTGCACAGCATGCTCTGCATAGCGCAACTCGAGATCGTGCACGATGGCTCCGCTCTGGCGCAGGCGCTCGATGAGATACGCACGCTCGAGGTCGGCCAGCTCCGGGGGATTGGCCGGCCCGTTACGCTGCCCGTCGACGACGATGACGAGACGCCGCACCGCGTCGCGCGGAATCGTGGCCAAGAACTCCGCGACCACTGCATCGACCATGGCCCGCTTGGCCTGCACCTGTTGCGGAGCTGGCACCACCGGCCGGCTTCTCTCGGCGGTAGCGTCGCGGTCCTCCGGCGGCGTGCGCGTGAAGGTGGCCTTGACGAGCGTCGCCGGCTTGAAGCGCAACTGGCTCATCAGGTACTGCGCAAGTGCAGAGCGGCGTGCAATGCGGGCCCACAAGCTCGGCGGGGGCTGCCGCACGATCCGCGGCTGCAAGGTCGCGGGATCCAGGCAGCGGCTGACCACGTTGCCTGAGCCGCACAGGGCCTGCCGGGCGTCCGCCCCTTCCATCAGCACCACGAAGTCCCGGATCTGAAAGCGCTCGCTGGCGAAGCGGATGCGTTGCGCGTAGTCGAGCATGGCCGTACCGGGCGTGCCCAGGGCGTAGACCCGGCGCGTGCCGCCGAGCAGGGCTTCGAGCTGGGCGGCCGGCCGATCGCCGGGCGCGAGCATGGACGCCTCGACGTAGCTGTCGCCGACCAGCGCCACGGCGCTGGCATCCGGCACGAAGTCGTGCGCCGCGGCGAATCCCCAGTTGTTCGCGTGCAGCGTCTGCGGGTTGCGCAGATCCCATCCCGTCGCCATCGTCCACGTGTGGCCCGACGGGTAGGTCAACAGGTCCGGATCATGGTAGTAACCCGTCATCGTCGCCGTGGAGACGGGAAGCAGGCGCAGCATGACTTCGGCGATCACCGCCGCGGCGGCGAGTCCGGCCAGGAAGGAAAGCAGTCTGCGGGCCATCAGAAATTGAAGTAGATGAAGGCACTCACCGAACTGCGGGTGGTGTTCACGATCACCAGTGCGACCGCGCCCGCGATCGCCGCTCCGGCCAGCACGGGGCGCCAGGCGGGCCGGGCATCCATCCATTGCAGCAGGCGCGTGCCGATGTGGTTGCTGTTGTGCAGCAGTACGGCAGCGGCCCCGAGCACGGCGCACCAGCCGATGGCGACGGCAGGTTTCAGCCCGGCGTTCCAGAGCAGCAGCCCGGCATCGACATCGGCCGGGGCCCGCCCCACCATCGACTGCAGCATGCGCATGGCGCCCGGCAGGGTTTCCGCGCGGAAGAACACCCAGGCGATGACCACGGCCAGGAAGGTCGCCAGCCAGGCAACGGCGCGGAACGCCAGGCTGGCATCGAGCGCTGGCCGCCAGCCCAGCGCTTCGGTGATGGCGCGGAAGGCATGGTTGGCCATCAGGTACACACCATGCAGCGTGCCCCACAGCACGAAGGACCAGCTCGCGCCGTGCCACAGCCCCCCGAGCACCATGGTGATGCCGAGGTTCAGATAGCGGCGAATGCGGCCCTTGCGGTTGCCGCCCAGCGGCACGTACAGATAGTCGCGCAGAAAGGTGGACAGCGAGATGTGCCAGCGGCGCCAGAAGTCGCTGATGCTCAGCGCCTTGTAGGGTGAGTCGAAGTTGAACGGCAGCCGGATGTTGAACATCCAGGACAGTCCGATCGCCATGTCGGAGTAGCCCGAGAAATCGAAATACAGCTGGAAGGTATAGGCCAGCGCACCGATCCAGGCCTCGGCGGCGCTGGCGTGGGCACCGGTGTCGATGGGCGCGAACACGGCGTCGGCGTACGGCGCGATGCCATCGGCGAGCACGACCTTCTTGAACAGCCCGATGCAGAAGATGGCCATGCCGGCGGCGAAGTGGGCGCCGTCGAAGCGGTAGACCCGGGCGTCGCCGAACTGCGGCATCATCTGCGCGTGGTGGAGCACCGGCCCTGCGATCAGATGCGGGAAGTAGGTCACGAACAGTCCGTAGTGCACGGGCCGTGCCTCGCGGACCTTGCCCTGCCAGGTATCGACGAGGTAGGCGATTTGCGTGAAGGTGTAGAAGGAAATGCCGATGGGCAGCACGACCCGGCCGATCTTCCAGTCCACGCCCAGCAGCGCATCCAGGTTGTCGATGAAGAAGTTGGCGTACTTGAAGTAGGCCAGCGCCCCGAGGTTGAGGACGATGCCTGTGGCCAGCCAGGCGCGACGGGCCTGACCTTGCGCGCCGCCGATGCGCTGGCCGATGAAGAAGTTGGCGCCGATGGAGCCCAGCAGCAGCAGCGTGAACTCCGGCATCCAGTACCCGTAGAAGAATACCGACGCCGCGAACAGCCAGAAGGCGGCCAGGACCGGCGAGCGCCGGCCGCACAGGAAAAAGCCGACCAGCACGATCGGCAGATAGACGAACGCGAAGGTCGCGGTGGTGAACAGCATGTCAGGCCGGGCGTCCGTGCACGCCGCTGCCGGGTGTCTTCAACGCTTCAACGCCCGATCGGCAGATAGGTCAGCCCCATGCCGCGCACGAACTTCGGGTCGTACAGGTTGCGTCCGTCGAAGATCACCGGGCTCTTGAGCCGGGACTTGATGGCATCGAAGTCCGGGCTGCGGAACTCCTTCCATTCGGTCACGATGACCAGGGCGTCGGCGCCTTCGAGGCAGGCCATCGGCGCATCGCCGTAGTGCAGGCCGGCGGTGTCGCCGAAGATGCGGTGCGCTTCGTGCATGGCCACCGGGTCGTAGGCCGTCACGGTGGCGCCGGCAGCCAGCAGGTCGGCGACCAGCGTGCGGCTGGGGGCGTCGCGCATGTCGTCGGTGTTGGGCTTGAACGCCAGGCCCCACAGCGCGAAATGCTTGCCCTTCAGGTCGCCGAAGTGCGCCTTGATCTTGGTCGAGAGCACGTGCTTTTGGGCGTCGTTGGCGGCCTCCACGGCCGTCAGCACCTTCAGCTCGATGTCTGCCTTGTCGGCCGCGGTCTTGATCAGCGCCTTGACATCCTTGGGGAAGCACGAGCCGCCGTAGCCGCAGCCCGGGTACAGGAAGTGGTAGCCGATGCGCGGATCCGAGCCGATGCCCTGGCGCACCATCTCGATGTCGGCGCCCAGCTTCTCGGCCAGGTTGGCCAACTCGTTCATGAAGCTGATGCGCGTGGCCAGCATCGCGTTGGCGGCGTACTTGGTCAGTTCGGCGCTCTTCACGTCGGTGACGATCAGGCGTTCGTGGTTGCGCTGGAACGGCGCGTACAAGGCCTTCATCAGCAGGATGGCCTGCTCGTCCTCGGCACCGACGACGATGCGGTCCGGGCGCATGAAGTCGTCCACCGCCGCACCTTCCTTCAGGAACTCGGGGTTGGAGACCACGCTGTAGGGCACGTCGACGCCGCGCTTTTTCAGCTCTTCGGCCACGGTGGCGCGCACCAGTTCGGCGGTGCCGACGGGCACCGTGCTCTTGTCGACGACGACCTTGTAGTCGGTCATCAGCCGGCCGATATTGCGCGCGGCGGCCAGCACGTACTGCATGTCGGCCGAGCCGTCCTCGTCCGGCGGCGTGCCGACAGCGATGAACTGGATGGTGCCGTGGTCCACGGCCTTCTCGATGCTGGTCGTGAAGTGCAGGCGGCCGGCCGCGACGTTACGCCGGACCATGTCCTGCAGGCCGGGTTCGTAGATCGGGATGCCGCCTTCCTCGAGGATGCGGATCTTTTCGGGATCCAGGTCCAGACACAGCACGTCGTTGCCGACTTCGGCCAGGCAGGTTCCACTCACGAGGCCGACATAGCCGGTTCCGACGACAGTGATTTTCATGATGCAGTGAGAGATGAGCGTGGACAATGCCGCCCGCGGCGGCGAAAGCGCCTATCTTAGCGACCAAACCCGCCGGTGCTGCAGTGCAGCATCGGCGCATCCGGAACCATCCTCTTCTTTTTGTCGGCAAATCCTGAAATCCTGCCGGGTCCTGCGCGCGGCCGGAAAACGGCCAGCGCGCTGGCGGCACTGGGCTGTGCGGGCCTGGGCCTGTGGCTGGCCTGGCAGCATCCGCTGGCGCCGGTGCTGGTGAGCTCGGCCTTGGTGGCGTGGTTGCTGGCCGCCTGGCGCTGGCCCGGCCTGTGGCTGGCCGTCGTGCCGGCCGCCGTGCCGCTGCTGAGCCTGGCGCCGTGGACCGGCTGGATCGCCGCCGACGAGTCGGACCTGCTGCTGCTGGCGGCGCTGGCCGCCGGCCACGCGCGGCTGGCGCTGGGGCAGGGGGCGCCCGCGCCGGCGTGCCGGGACTGGCGCGACGCGTTGCCGGCGCTGCTGGGCCTGTCGCTGCTGGCCGGCCTGGCGCTGGCCTGGACCGACGCGCAGAGGCTGCCGCAGCACGAGGCCGGCGCCTATACCTCGTTCGCGAACAGCCTGCGGGTCGGCAAGGCCATGGCCTACGCGCTGCTGGCCGTGCCGCTGCTGCGCGCCGCGCTGGCGCATTCGCCGCAGGTGGCGCAGCGGCGGCTGGGCGCCGGCATGGTGGCCGGGCTGACCGGCCTGATGCTGGGCGTGCTGTGGGAGCGCGCGGCCATCCCGGGCCTGCTGAACTTCGGCCTGGACTACCGCACGGTCGGCCTGTTCTGGGAGATGCACGTGGGCGGCGCCGCCATCGACGCCTACCTGGCGCTGGCCGTGCCGTTCGCGGTCTGGGCCGTGCGGGCCTCGCGCCGGCCGCTGGCCTGGCTGGGCGCGGCGCTGCTGGTGCAGGTGCTGGCCTACGTGTGCCTGACCACCTTCGCGCGCGGCGTCTACGGTGCCGTGCTCGGGGGGCTGGTGGTGGCCGGCGTGCTGCTGCACCGCCCGCCGCGCGTCGCGGCCGCGCGGCCGCCCTGGCGCGGCCGCGCCAATGCCGTGCTGTGCGTGCTGTTGGTGCTGGAGGTGCTGGCGATGGCGCTGGCCAGCAGCTTCCTGGCCGACCGGCTGCGCGACGCCGACAACGACTTCGGCAGCCGCGTCGCGCACTGGTCGCGCGGCGTCTCGGTGCTGCAGGCGCCGCGCGACTGGCTGGCCGGCATCGGCCTGGGCCGCCTGCCGGTGCGCTATGCCGGGCTGGGGCGGGACGGCGAATTCCCGGGGGCTGCCGTGGTGCTGGACGATGACGATGGCCAGCGTGCCGGCGGGCGCTTCCTGCGGCTGTACGGGCCGCCCACGCGCGGGCAGCTGGCCGGCCGCTACGCGTTGACGCAGCAGGTGCCGCTGGTTCCGGGCGAGCGCTACCGCATCGCGTTCGATGTGCGCGCGGCGCAGCCGGTGCAGTTGCGGGTGCTGGTGTGCGAGCGCCACCTGCTGTACGAGGGAGGATGCCAGCGGCGCCTGGTGGTGTACCGCCCGGGCGCCGAGCCGGGCTGGGTGCGCCTGGAGGCGAGCCTGCTGGGCCCGCCGCTGCAGGCCGGTGCGTCCTGGGCGCCACGCCGCGCCAGCCTGGAGCTGGCCGTGGCCCGGCCCGGTGGCGTGGTGGACATCGACAACCTGCAGCTGTCGGCCGGGCCGCGCACGGCCCTGTTGCGCAATGGCGGCTTCGAGCAGGGCATGGCGCGCTGGTATCCGGTGGTGGACGCCTATTTCCTGCCCTGGCACATCGACAACCTGTACCTGGAGTGGCTGATCGAACGCGGCGCGCTGGGGTTGCTGGTGTTCCTCGGCGCGGCCGGCACGGCGCTGTGGCGCGTGTCCTTCGGCGCCGCGCGCGGGCAGCCGGCGGCTCCCTATCTCGCGGCGGCGCTGGCCGGCGGCTGCGCGCTGGGCTTGGTCAGCAGCGTGATGGACATGCCGCGCGTGGCCTTCCTGTTCCTGCTGCTGCTGTTCTTCGCGCTGTACCTGCCACGCCCGTCCGGGCCTTCACCTTCAGGGTGACGCGCGCAGCGCCGCGGCGCGCTCGGCCAGGCCCTGCCAGGCCGGCCGGGCGCGAAGCGCTGGCGCAGGTAGGCCGCCAGTTCGGCGACCTGCGCGTCCGACAGGTGGTCCGCGACGCCCGGCACGAAGCCGATCTCGGGCCCGGCCGGTTCCTGTACGCCTTCCAGGATCACGCGCAGCAGGTTGTCGATCACGCCGCTTGATGTGTCGGCGTAACCGCCCCGACCTGGCCGACGGCCAAGTCGGCGATCTGATCGTGGTATTCCTGCCCGGTGCTACGGAGCCAGTGCGAGCCTGCTGGCATTCCTGGGGTATCCAGGAGACGGGCAGATGCTGGTGCAGTCGTTGCGGCCACGTTTTTCAGCCCTCCGACGCCGCAGTCCAATCATTCCTACCAGGCCGGCACCGAAGAGGGCGAGAGTGGTCGGCTCGGGTGTCTCGTACCACGTCCCG
The DNA here is from genome assembly GCF_047601025.1 of Pseudorhodoferax sp. Classification (NCBI taxonomy): domain Bacteria; kingdom Pseudomonadati; phylum Pseudomonadota; class Betaproteobacteria; order Burkholderiales; family Comamonadaceae; genus Pseudorhodoferax; species Pseudorhodoferax sp. The sequence continues at coordinate 820,390 of NZ_JASGJZ010000001.1, read as the reverse complement.
GTGAAGTACAGCCTGTAAGGCCCGAGACTGTCGGACCCGTAGAAGCCACTCCAAATCGTCGACCCTCCCGACCACATCTCGACCTGGTCGTTGGTGGTCAGTGTGAAAAGGTAGCCGGTGAGTCCGTTCAGAACTTCGTCGAACCGGAAGGCGGAGTCCAGCCTGCAGAAGTAGGATCCGTAGGATCCATAGGGTCCGTCGAAGCACAACTCAGCTGCCAGATCGACTCTCGTTCCGATCCTGCCGAAGTTGTTGTAGGAAACGTTGGACCTGCTGTAGTACGCATTGCCCGGCTCTTCGAAATACCAGTGGGTCTCGATGTGCAAAAAGCCCTCGTCCGCGGAAAGGCCAACGCGGAGCCCGTTCAGGTCGTCGAGCCCGTAGGTCCCGTTGTTGCAGACCGTCGCGTCCACGATCGATCCGTCTCCCCAGGAGCACTGGTAGGACAGCACCTTGAACTCATACAGTGTGTAGGGGTGGGCTGCGGCGGTCGCCGGCCCAAGCAAGGCCGATGCAGTCAGCGACACGGTTGCAAGAATCTTTTTCATCTTTTCTCCCGTTGCCGGCATCGATGCCTGCCAGCTTGGCGCAGGGGAGGGTAATGAAGTGGCGCTTGCCTGGAGATCGGGCGTAACCCTTGTCGGATCGGCAGGCCCACCGAACGCTGCTGGATGAGCCACCACCGCGCCAACTCGAAGCAAAGGAACGGCGCCTCGCCTGCGGACAGTGCCTGCGTCACCACCATTGACCGGGGCCACAGGTCCTCCTTGCACGATAGGCTTGAAGTACGTTACCCCGGCTTCCCGGCTGCGTGGCACGCTACGAGCGCCGTAGGCCGACGAGATGCATGCGGATGCGAGCCGAGATCGTGGATTTCCAGGAGAGGCGCATCGATTCCTTCGTCGACGTGTTTCTAGCCGAGCCGCCTACACGTGTGCACCTGATCAAACAGGGGCTGCCTGCCGACTGCCTCTGGACCAGCTCTCGCGCCGAAAGGCGCGGAGACCACGGGAGGCCGCTGGAAAAGGGGATCATCGCGCACAAGATACGCAAGTGGCTCTACGAGCCGCGACGGTCGGGTCGCAAGCCCGTCTGACAGCCCTTCAGCGCGCGGCATGCGCTGGACGCGCGCGCAGTTCCGCGATGTGGCCGTCCAGGTCCGGCCAGGCCGGCTTGTCTGGCGCGAAGCGCCCGCGCAGGTAGCCCGCCAGCGCCGCGATCTGCGCGTCCGACAGGTCGCCGGCGAAGCTTGGCATGAAGCCGACCGCGGGGCCGGCCGGCTCTTGCACGCCATCCAGGATCACGCGCAGCAGGTTGTCGGGCCGGTCGCTGTGCAGCTTGGTCGACAGCGCCAGCGGCAGGTTCAGCCCCAGCAGCTGCGGGCCGCTGCCGTCGTGGTGACAGGCGCCGCAGGCGTTCTCGAACAGGCGCTGCGCCGGGCCGGGCAGCGTGGCCGCGGGCTGGGCCTCGGGTGTGGTGTCGGCCGCCGGAGCGTTGAACGAGGCCAGGTAGGCGGCCATGGCGCGGATGTCGGCGTCGGGCAGCGCGGCAAGCTCGCGCACCACGGGCGCCATCGGCCCGTTGGCCGTGCCGTGGGTGCGGCTGTAGCCGTGGCGCAGGTAGTCGTACAGGCTTTGCGCGGTCCAGGGCACGGGCGCCTGCGACAGCGTGGTCAGTGCCGGTGCCTCCCAGCCGTCGACCAGCGCGCCGGACAGGAAGGCCGTGCCGCCGCGCTCGGCGCCCAGCGCGTTGCGCGGCGTGTGGCAGGCGCTGCAGTGCCCGACGCCGTTCACGAGGTAGGCACCGCGGTTCCATTGCGGCGTGCGCGCGGGGTCCGGCGCCATGGTCCCGGCGTCCAGGTACAGCGCGTTCCAGCCGGCCAGCAGCGGGCGCAGGCCGAACGGGAACGGCAGCCTGGTCTGCGGCGGCTGCGACGCCACGGCCGGCTGAGCCATCAGGTAGGCGTACAGCGCGGTGATGTCCTCGTCCGTCATCCGGGTGAACGCGGTATACGGGAAGGCCGGGTACAGGTGGTGCCCGTCGCGTGAGATGCCTTCGCGCATGGCGCGCTGGAACGCGGCCAGCGACCAGCCGCCGATGCCGGTGGTGGCGTCGGGCGTGAGGTTGGTCGTGTAGACGGTGCCGAACGGCGTGTCCATGGCGCGGCCGCCGGCGTTGGGCACGCCGCCCGGCGCCGTGTGGCAGACCACGCAGTCGCCGGCCGCGGCCAGCAGCCGGCCGCGTTCGATCGTCGCGGTGCTGAAGGTCGCGGGGTCGGGCCGCGCAATCGGCGCGATCTCGCTGCGCCAGCCGGCCAGGCCGGCGGCCGTGGCGATGCCGCCGAGCAGGAAGGCGAGGGTGGTGGCCCACGGGGGGCGGGGCCGAGGCCATGGGGCGTCGGCGGGGGGGCCACCCCCAACCCCAGCCCTCTCCCCGGCGGGGAGAGGGGGACGTCGGCGCCATGGCCACCGTTTGGCTCCCTCTTTCTGTGGGAGAGGGCTGGAGTGAGGGTTGGCATCCGCGCTGCGTTCGCCGGCCGGCAGCGGCCGCTGCTGCAGCGCGGCGCGCACGACCTCGGGCGTGAACGGCGGCTGGCGCAGGCGCACGCCGGTGGCATCGAAGATCGCGTTCGCGATCGCAGCCGTGCCGGGCACCGAGGACGATTCGCCCGCGCCCAGCGGTGGCTCGCCGGGCCGCGGCATCAGCAGCACCTCGACCACCGGCACCTCGCGGAAGTTCAGGATCGGGTAGCTGCCCCATTCGCGGCTCAGCGGCACGCCGGTGGCGGCGTCCACCGGCACGCGCTCCTTCAGCGCGCGGCTGGTGGTCTGCAGCACATTGCCGTGCACCTGGTGCTGCACGCCGGCCGGGTTGACCATGAGCCCGGCGTCGTGGCCGACGACGATGCGGCCGACGTGGACCTCGCCGGTGCGCCGGTCGACCTCCACGTCGGCCACCCAGGCGGCCCAGGCCGCGCCGAAGCCGGGGAACTTGCTGTGCACGTAGCGCGCGTAGGCGAAGCCCTGGCCCTTGAGGATGTCGCCCGCGGCGGGCTGCTGCCGCGGCGCCGTGTGCGGGATCCAGCCGGCCTTGGCGGCCGTGGCGCGCACCAGCTCGGCGGCGCGTTCGTCCGGCAGGTGGCGCAGCCGGTACTCGACCGGGTCGACGCCGGCGGCCGTGGCCAGTTCGTCGATGTAGGACTCGTGCGCGAACGCGTTCGGCAGCGCCGACACGCCGCGCAGCCACGACGCGCGCAGGATCGGCGGCATGTCGTTGGCGGCCACGCGCAGGTGCGGGTAGGCGTAGGGCGGCACGGCCGTGCGGTCGCCCATCTCGAAGGCGCGGGCCACCGGCTCGACCGTGCGCGTGAGCAGCAGCGCCAGCGTGGGGGCGCCGTTGCTGGGGTAGGAAGTCTGGAAGTCGTAGGCCGCGGGCGCGCCGTCCGCGGCCAGCCCGCCGTCGATCTGCATCAGCTGGGCCGCGCCCTTGGGCTCCCACTGGTGCTCCTGCGCGCGCGTGAGCTGCACGCGCACCGGCCGGCCCGCGGCGCGCGCCAGCAGCAGCGCGTCGGCCGCCACGTCGTCGGCGCCGTTGCGGCCGTAGCAGCCGGCCGCTTCCATGCGCACGACGTCGATGCGCGGCGGCGCCACGCCGGCCAGCAGCGCCAGGTCGGCGCGCAGCACGTGCGGGTTCTGCGTGCCGGCCCAGACCGTGGCCACGGTCTGGGCCGGCTCGCCATGCCAGTGCGCCAGCGCGCAGGAGGGGCCGATGGAGCCGTGCAGCTGGTACGGCCAGACGTAGGTGCGCGGCAGGCGCTGGGCGGCGCCGGCCAGCGCCTGGTCGACCTGGCCGTCCTCGCGCAGCAGCCGGCGCGTGGACGGGTTGGCGCGCAGGGCCTGCTCGGTGCGGTCCACGCCGGCGATGCCGGGCCAGGGCTTCCAGCGCACCCGCAGCGCCGCCATGGCGGCCTCGGCCTGGTCCTCGCGCTCGGCCACGATGCCGAGGAAGTCGCGCTGGCGCACGATGGCCACGATGCCGCCGACGTGGGCGATGGACGACTCGTCCACGCTCTCCAGCGTGTTGCCGACGAACTCGCCGGCGTCCAGCCCGGCGTAGGGCGGGCGCACCACGCGGCCGTGCAGCATGCCGGGCAGGCGCATGTCGTGCACGAACACCGTTTCGCCGAAGGCCTTGGCCGGGATGTCCACGCGCGGCACGCTGCGGCCGACCAGGCGATGGTCGGCCGTGGGCTTGAGCGGGGCCTGCGGGTCCAGCAGCAGCTCCACGTGCCGGCCGGCCAGCGCGCCGGCGCCGCCCTGCGCCTGCAGCCAGGCGCGTGCCTGGGCCGCGGCCTGGCGCAGCGGCACCGCGTGGATCTGGATCGAGGCGCTGGCGATCGTGGCGCCCTGGTTCGGCGCGGCCGCGGTGCTGCCCATGTGCATGGCCACGCGGTCCATCGGCAGGTCCAGCTCCTCGGCGACGAGCTGGCTCAGCGCGGTGCGCAGGCCGGTGCCCAGGTCCACATGGCCGGCCAGGCCGGTGGCGCTGCCGTCGTCCCAGACCGCCAGCAGCACTTCCTGCCCCTCGGACGGATCGCCCGGCACGGCCGGCGGCTGGCCGGGCGCCGGCGGCGGCGCCGGCGGCACGTCGCGCAGCACCAGCAGCACGCCGTCGGCGCGGCGCAGCGCAGCGCGCGGGAGCAGCGCCGCCGCACGCATCAGCGCCGCTCCTGCGCGCACAGGCGGGCCGCGCGCTGCACCGCGTCCAGGATCTCCAGGTGCGTGCCGCAGCGGCACAGGTTGTGCGACAGCTCGGCGCGGATCTGCGCGGGCGTGGGATCGGGCACGCGCGCCAGCAGCGCGCACGTCGTCATGACCATGCCGTTCAGGCAGTAGCCGCACTGCGCGGCCTGGGCGTCGATGAAGGCCTGCTGCACCGGGTGCGGCTGCGCGCGCGTGCCCAGGCCCTCCAGCGTGGTGACGCTGCGCCCGGCCACGCCGCGCGCCGGGATCACGCAGGCGCGCGCGGCCCGGCCGTCCACCAGTACCGTGCAGGCGCCGCACTGGCCCAGGCCGCAGCCGTACTTGGGGCCGTTCAGTCCGCAGTCGTTGCGCAGCAGCTGCAGCAGCGTGGTGGCGGGCGGCGTGTCGAACTGCCGCGCCTGTCCGTTGACCTGCAGCGCGAACATGGCCACCGGGCGGTCACACGCCTTCGACGTCGCTCGACTGGATGCGCCGCACGCCCTTGGCGGCCATCTGCTTCCAGGCGGCGGCCAGCGAGCCGTTCAGGTCGATCGCGCGCGTGGCGTCCTCGACCACGTAGGTCTCGAAGCCGGCCGCACGCGCGTCCAGCGCGCTCCAGGCCACGCAGAAGTCGGTGGCCAGGCCGGTCACGTAGACGGTCTTGATGCCGCGCGCCTTCAGGTAGCCGGCCAGGCCGGTCACGGTCTTGCGGTCGGCCTCCTGAAAGGCGGAATAGCTGTCCACGCCCGGGTTGTAGCCCTTGCGGATGATCAACTGGGCCGTGGGCAGCTCCAGGCCCTCGACCAGCGCGGCGTCCGGCGTGCCCTGCACGCAGTGGTCGGGCCACAGCACCTGCTCGCCATAGGGCAGCCGGATGCTGGAGAACGGCTTGTGCCCCGCGTGGGCGCTGGCGAACGAGGCGTGGCCCGGCGTGTGCCAGTCCTGCGTGACGATCACGTTGCGGAAGGCCTTGGCCAGCCGGTTGATGACCGGCACGACCTCGGCGCCACCCTTGACCGGCAGCGTGCCGCCGTCGACGAAGCAGTTCTGCACGTCGACCACGATCAGCGCCGCGCTGGCACCGGGCCGGAGCTTGCCGCCGGCCGCCAGCAGCGGCGGCGCCAGGGCCGCGAGGCCGAGCGTGGCGGTGGAGCGGAGCAGCGTTCTGCGGTGCAAGGTCATGGGAGGCTCCCGGTCGTGGAGGAAATCAGGGGGTTCAGACGCTCAGGTAGGCGCGGCGCACGTCCTCGTCGGCGGCCAGGTCGGCCATCGTGCCCTCGAAGCGGATCTGCCCTTTCTCGAGCACGTAGGCGCGGTCGCCGACCAGTTCGGCGAAGTGCATGTTCTGCTCCGACAGCAGGATGGATACGCCCTGCGTCTTCAGCTCCAGGATCATGTGCGCCATCTGCTCGACGATGACCGGCGCCACGCCCTCGCTGGGCTCGTCCAGCAGCACCAGGTAGGGGTTGCCCATCAGCGTGCGCGCGACCGTCAGCATCTGCTGCTCGCCGCCGCTCATGCGCCCGCCGGGGCGGTCGGGCATCTCGCCCAGGTTCGGGAACAGCGCGAACAGGCGCTCGGGCGTCCACAGCGGCGCCGGCGTGCCGTCGGCCCAATGGCGCGCCGGCTGCCGGCCGACCTCCAGGTTCTCCAGGACCGTGAGGTCGGTGAACACGCGCCGGTCCTCCGGCACGAAGCCCAGGCCGAGCCGCGCGGCCTCGTGCGGCTCGGCGCGCGAAAGGTCGTGGCCGAGGAAGCGGATCGCGCCGCGCCGCTTGTCCAGCAGGCCCATCAGCGCCTTCAGCGTGGTGGATTTGCCGGCGCCGTTGCGGCCCATCAGCGCCACGACCTCGCCGCGGTTCACGTGCAGGTCCACGTCGTACAGGATCTGCGCGGCGCCGTACCAGGCGCACAGGGACTTGGCCTCGAGCAGCGTGGGCGTCATGCCGCCACCTTGTCCTTCTCGAAGGTCTTGCCGCTGCCGAAGTAGACCTCCTGCACCTTGGGGTGGTCGCGGATCTCCAGGGGCCTGCCCTGCGCGATCAGCCGGCCGCGCGCCAGCACGATCATGCGGTCGGCATAGGCGAACACCACGTCCATGCTGTGCTCGGTGAACAGCACGGCCATGCCGCGCTCGACCACCAGTTGCTTGGTCAGCGCCATCAGCGCGTTGCGCTCCTTGGGCGCCATGCCGGCCGTGGGCTCGTCCATCAGCAGCAGCTTGGGATCGTTGGCCATGGCGATGGCCAGCTCCACGCGCTTGACGTCGCCGTAGGCCAGCTCGCTGCAGGGCCGGTCGGCCTGCGCGCGCATGCCCACCTGCTCCAGCAAGGCCAGCGCCGCGTCGCGCCGGTGGTCGGCCGCGCGCCGCCACATCGACAGCAGCCGGCGGTCGTGCGAGAGCAGGGCCATCTGCACGTTCTCGACCACGGTCAGCGAGGCGAAGGTCTCGGCGATCTGGAAGGTGCGGCCCACGCCCAGGCGCCAGATCTCGCGCGGCTTCTTGCCGATGAGTTCGGTGCCGTTCAGGCGGACCGAGCCCCGGTCGGCGCGCAGCTGGCCGTTGACCATGTTGAAGGTGGTGGACTTGCCGGCGCCGTTGGGGCCGATCAGCGCCAGCAGCTCGCCGGCCTGCAACTCGAAGTCGATGCCGTCCACGGCCTTGACGCCGCCGAACGACTTGCCGAGCTGCGAGACGGTCAGCAGGCTCATGCGTGGTCTCTCCGCAGCCGGGCCGCGATGCGCTGCACCGAGCCCGCGATGCCCTGCGGGAACAGCAGCACCAGCAGCAAGATGATGCCTCCCAGCATGGCGCGCCAGTAGTCGGTGCTGCGCGCCACCATGTCGTGCAGCCAGGTGAAGCTGACCGCGCCGACCACCGGGCCGGCCAGCGTCTGCACCCCGCCCAGCAGCACCATCACCAGGCCGTCGATGGACCTGGACACGTTCAGCGACTCCGGCGAGATGCTGCCCTTGGAGAACGCGAACAGCGCGCCGGCCAGGCCGCCGACCGCGCCGGCGATGACGAAGGCGATCCACTGCATGCGGCGCACGTCGATGCCGATCGCGTCGGCCCGCAGCGCCGAGTCGCGGCCCGCGCGCAGCGCGTAGCCGAACGGCGCGAACAGCACGCGGCGCAGCCACCAGATCCCCAGGCCGGCGAGCGCCAGCGTGAGCCAGTAGTACATGCGCTTGTCGGCGAAGGCCGCCGACGGCCACACGCCGGTCAGCCCGTTGCTGCCGCCGGTGAAGCTGTCCCACTGGTAGGTGATGGCCCAGGTGATCTGCGCGAAGGCCAGCGTCAGCATGGCCAGGTATACGCCCGACAGCCGCACCGCGAACCAGCCGAACACCAGGGCGCCCAGCGCCGCCGCCAGCGGCGCCAGCGCCAGCGCCAGTTCCATCGGCATGCCGCCGGCGCGCACCAGCAGCGCCGCGGCATAGGCGCCCAGGCCGAAGTAGGCCGCGTGGCCGAACGAATGCATGCCGGCCGGCCCCATGATGAAGTGCAGGCTGGTGGCGAACAGCGCGGCCACCAGCAGGTCGATCAGCAGCACCGTGGCGTAGGCGTTCTCCGCCACCAGCAGCGGCACGGCGGCCAGCACCAGCGCCAGGGCCGCGGCGGCGGCGACGTAGGCGGCGCCCGGCCGGCGCAGCGGCGCCTCGGGCAGGCCCACGTAGCGGTTCGGCGCCTGCGGCCGGCCCATCAGCCCCCAGGGCCGCCAGACCAGCACGGCGGCCATGACCAGGAAGTCCACCATCAGCGTGAGCTTGGAGAACGACACGCTGACGCCGAACAGGTCGACCACGCCGAGCCAGATGCACAGGGCCTTGAGCTCGGCGATCAGCAGCGCGGCCACGTAGGCGCCGGGCAGCGAGCCCATGCCGCCCACCACCACCACGACGAAGGCCGCGCCGATGGTGTTCAGGTCCATCTCCAGCGTGGCCGGCTCGCGCGGCAGCTGCAGCGCGCCGCCCAGGCCCGCCAGCAGGGCGCCCAGCGCGAACACCGCCGTGAACAGCCAGGCCTGGTTCACGCCCAGCGCGCTGACCATCTCGCGGTCCTGCGTGGCGGCGCGCACCAGCGTGCCGAAGCGCGTGCGCGTCAGCAGCAGCCAGACCAGGGCGAGCACCACGGGCCCCACGGCGATCAGGAACAGGTCGTAGGACGGGAACTGGCGGCCGAGGATCTCGACCGAGCCGCGCAGGCCCGGCGCGCGCGGGCCCAGCAGTTCCTCGGGCCCCCACAGCCACAGCGCCGCGTCCTTGATGACGAGCACCAGCGCGAAGGTGGCCAGCAACTGGAACAGCTCGGGCGCCTTGTAGATGCGCCGCAGCAGCAGCATCTCGACCACGGCGCCGAGCACGCCCACGGCCACGGCGGCCAGCGCCAGCGCAGGCCAGAAGCCCAGCAGGCCGCCGAAGCGGTCCACCAGCGTGTAGGCGACGTAGATGCCCACCATGAAGAACGAGCCGTGCGCGAAGTTCACGATGCGCGTGACGCCGAAGATCAGCGACAGCCCGGCCGCGACCAGGAACAGCGAGGACGCCGCGGCCAGGCCGTTCAGCAGCTGGACGATGAGTCCGGAAAAGCTCATGGGTCGGTGGCGGGCCGCGGGATGCGCAGGGCTACTCGGCCGAGCGGGACTTCTTCACCTCGGCGGCCGGCGGCTGGAAGCGCGGATCGGCGCCGTCCAGGTAGACGTAGTCCACCATCACGCCCTTGCCGCCCTCGTTCTTGGTGCGGCCGACGAAGGCGCCCATGGTGGCCTGGTGGTCTTCCGGCCGGTAGGTGATGGTGCCGAACGGCGTGCCCACCTGCAGGCCCTTGAACGCCGCGACCAGCTTGTCGGCCTCGGTGCTGCCGGCCTTGGCGATGCCCGCCGCGGCCGACCGGATCATGCTGTAGCCGACGATCGAGCCCAGGCGCGGGTAGTCCTTGAAGCGAGCCTGGTAGGCCTTCAGGAAGGCCTCGTGCTCGGGCGTCTTGATCGAATACCAGGGGTAGCCGGTGACGATCCAGCCGTCGGGCGCCTCGTCCTTCAGCGGGTCCATGTACTCGGGCTCGCCGGTCAGCACGCTGACCACCGCGCGGTCCTTGAACAGGCCGCGCGTATTGCCCTCGCGCACGAACTTGGACAGGTCGGCCGCGAACAGCACGTTGAAGATGGCGTCCGGCTTGGCGTCGGCCAGCGCCTGCACCACGCTGCCGGCGTCGACCTTGCCCAGCGGCGTGGCCTGCTCGGTGACGAACTCCACGTCGGGCTGGGCCGCCTTCAGCAGGCTCTTGAACGCGGCCGTGGCCGACTGGCCGTACTCGTAGTTGGGGTAGACGATGGCCCAGCGCTTCTTGCGCAGCTTGGCCGCCTCGGGCACCAGCATCGCGGCCTGCATGTAGGTGCCAGGGCGCAGGCGGAAGGTGTACTGGTTGCCGCCCTGCCAGGTCATCTTGTCGGTCAGCGGCTCGCCGGCCAGGTAGAAGAACTTCTTTTGCTTGGCGAAGTCCGCCAGCGCCAGGCCGGTGTTGGACAGGAAGGCGCCGGTGAGTACGTCGACCTTCTCGCGCGAGACCAGTTCCTCGGCCATGCGCACGGTGTCGCCGGGGTTGCCGTTGTCGTCGCGCGTGATCAGCTCGATCTTCTTGCCGTTGATGCCGCCCTGGGCGTTGATCTCCTCGACCGCCAGGTCCATGCCCTTCTTGTAGGGCTCCAGGAAGGCGGGCTGGGCCTTGTAGCTGTTGATCTCGCCGATCCGGATCACGCCCTGCGCATGGGCGGGCACGAGCGCGGCGAGCGCCAGCAGCGAGACGGCGCTGAACGCGCGACGCGTGGGCATGGACTTCATCATCGAAAGACTCCTGGGGGTGACGATGGACACATTCTCAGCGCAGGCCGTCCCTGCCTTCGATCTCGCAGGCCTGCAGGCCGCCCACGCGCGGCAGCGGCCGGCCGCCGGCGGTGACGGCCACGGCCACCACGATCTCGCCGGCGCGCGGCGCGTCGGGCACGCGCGCCTCGATCGCGTCGAAGTGGCTGCGCACGAAGGCGGCGTCCTTGTGGCCCAGCGGCACGTCGATCGCGCAGCCCAGGCCGCCGACCTTCTTGGCCGAGGGCACCAGGGCCGCGCCCCGTTCGACCGCGCGGCGCAGCGGCGCGCCGAGCTTGGGGTGCAGGATGGCGGCCGCGTGCTCCAGTTCGCCGGCCTCGCCGACGATGGCGGCCTTGCCGTAGCCCTCGGCCTGGGCGGGCGCGATGCCCAGCGCGGCGACGCACCGTTCGCCGAGCAGGCCGCCCAGTTCCTCGCCGATCGCGATCAGCTCGTCCAGGTTCTCGGCGTAGCGGCCGGCGTAGGGATTGGCGATCACCGCCATGGCCAGTGCGCGGCGCACCGGCGGCGTCACCGGCTGCCCCATTTCGAGGCGGGTTTCTTCGACTTGGACGAGCAGCTTGCGGATCTGGGCGGTCATGACGGGTGGCAAGGGTACGACGGTGGCGGCATTGTGGGGTGGTCGGGGCGCGGGCGGACTAGGTACTTTTCATTAAGCAATTACTGCACCAACTGCTGTGCCGCGAGGCCCTCGGTGGCGCGCCAGCGGCCCTGGCAGGCCAGGGCCGCATGCCAGATCAGGCCGGCCGCGCGCAGCCGGTGCGCGCATGCCAGGCCGGCGTCCAGCGCCTGCTCGACCAGCGCGGCGGGCAGCGGCGGCACGTCGACCGTGACCAGGCGCGCGCCGAGATCGGTGTCGTCCCGGAGCGTGTTCGCCGGGCGGCGCACGATGCGCGCGTCGAGCGCATCGACCGCGTTGGCGATCACGGTGGCGGCGGCGTCGGCCATGGCTGCGTCGCGCGCCAGCACGGTCACGCTGTCGGCGATGCCCAGCGAGAAGCTGCGCCCGCGCCAGCCGCTGGTGGCCACGCCGCGCACCGGCAGCTCCGCGGCGAGCGTGAAGCGGGCATCGGTCGGCAGCCCGCGCTGCGCCTGGAGGTGCTGCAGGCGCGCGATGTCGGCGAACAGGCCGACGCGCACCCGGCGGCCGGGCGCGAGGTGTAGCGCGATGTCGCCGCCGTTGTTGACCCAGGCGCGCGCGATGCCGTCGCGCGCGTAGTGCGCGGCGATGTCCTGCGCCACCGCGCCGGCCACGGCCGCCATCGGCGTGATGAAGCCCTGGCGGTACGGCGCGCAGGCGGCCCACATGCGGCGCGCCACCACGCCCTGCAGCGGGCAGGCGTCGCCGACCGGTGCGCGCAGCAGCGGCAGCTCGGCCACTAGCTCGGCCAGCACGCCGGCGAAGCGCTGCCAGGCGGCCTCGTGCGCGGCCTGCACCGCGCCGGCCTCGCCCTCGGCGCCGATCACCAGGTCGATCGGGCCGTGCTGGAAGTGCAGGCGTCCGCCGGCTAGCGGGCTGCGGCGCGGGCCCATGCCGCGTCAGCCGAGCAGAGGCGGCCGGCCCACCGGCCAGCCGTTCGCGGCGGCCGGCGGCAGCATGCGGCGCGCGCGCGGCGCGCCGTCGTCGTGCCAGGCGCCGTGCGCCAGCGTGTCGGCCAGCGAGCGCACCTGCGCCATGTGGCCGCCCAGCCGGCGGTAGTCGTCCAGCCGCATCGTGAACTCCAGCGGCGCCACGATGGCCGGCGTCGGCACGGTGCCGAAGCTGTTGTCGGGCATGCGCATCACGTCGACCATGACCGTGATGCCGCCGCCGGGCCAGACGTAGGCCGGCGCGCCGCCCAGCGTCACGTTGACCACGCTGTGCTTGATCGCCTGCGTCAGCAGCACCGGGTTCTCGCTGACGCCGGCGCGCAGGCTGCCGCCGGCGCCGCCGAGGAACAGCACGGTGGTCAGCGAGGGTTCGCAGTTCTCGCCGATGCGCGCGACCACGTGCGCGACCTCCCCGGGCATGGGCGCGGGCTGCGGCACCAACTGCTCGTCCAGCACGTACCAGGCTGCGTGCTCGCCGGTGGTGGACACCATCAGCAGCCGCAGGCCGGGCCAGGCCGTGCCTTCCTCGCAGGCCTCGACGATGGACAGCGGGTCCGCGATGTCGGTGCCGCCCCAGCCGGTGCCCGGGTTGGCGACCTGGAAGTAGCGGCCCGGCGTGGACTTGCGCCCGCGCACCTTGACGCCGGCCGGCCGCATCGCCAGGCAGCGGCCGGCCTGGTGCTCGGTCAGCACGCCGGTGATGTGGTCGTCCACGACGATGACCTCGTCGCAGACGCCCTGGAACTGCCGGGCGAAGATGCCCACCGTGGCCGAGCCGCAGCCCACGCGCATGCGCTGCTCCCGCACGCCGTTGACGATGGGCGCGCGGCCGGCCTGGATCTCCAACTGCGCGCCGCCGTCGATGCTCAGTTCCACGGCCTCCTTGTTGCCGAGCCGCTGCATGGCCTCCAGCGTCACCCGGCCTTCCTTCTTGCTGCCGCCGGTCAGGTGGTGCACGCCGCCGAGTGACAGCATCTGCGAGCCGTACTCGGCCGTGGTCACGTGGCCGACGACCTCGCCCTTGCAGCGCACGTTGGCCTGCTCGGGGCCGAGCCAGCGGTCGGTGTCGATCTTCACCTTCAGGCTGCAGTAGCTGAAGATGCCCTCGGTGACGACGGTCACCATGTCCACGCCATCGGCTTCGGAGGCGACGATGAAGGGCGCGGGCTTGTAGTCGGGGTAGGTGGTGGAGGCGCCGATGCCGGTCACGAACACCGGTGCGGTGGCCAGGGCCGCCGGCGCGTCTCCGCCCGCGGCGTCGCGCGCCGTGAAGGGCACCAGCGGCTGCTCGGCGGCGATGGTCCGGTCCAGCAGCACGACCGGGTCCACGCGCACCAGCACGCCGTCCTGGTTGGCATAGCGGTCGCAGGCGCCGGCGCGGCCGCGGCCGATCTGGCACAGCACCGGGCAGGCGTTGCATTCGATCCTGTCGCTGGCCATGCGCTCGTTGCGCGGGCGCGCGCGTTCCAGGCCCTGTGGCAGCACCACTTCGGGAAGGTCGGGCAGGCCGTCGGTCTTGGTGTGCTCGTTCAGCATCGTGGGGCTCCGCTTGCAGTGCATTGCCGCGGCAATGCATTTCATGTAGCATTCACTTAACGTTGTGCGGCAGATGCTAGCCAGAATCGGTGGACGCCGCAAGCCTGCCGGCACGGCGGCGCCGGGCCGAAAGCCCATGCAGCCGGCATGCCGGAGACGCCAGCGCGGGCGGCGGCCTGTGAAAAAATCGGCCGTTTTCCCTCTTGCATCAACCGTCAGAACGTCATGAGCGCTTTCAACGAAGAAAAGGTCCTGTCGGTCCACCACTGGACCGACCGTTTGTTCAGCTTCACCACCACGCGCGACCCTTCGCTGCGCTTTTCCAACGGCCATTTCACGATGATCGGCCTGCGCGGCGCCAACGGTAAGCCGCTGCTGCGCGCCTACAGCATCGCCAGCGCCAACTACGAGGACCACCTGGAGTTCCTGTCGATCAAGGTGCCCGACGGCCCGCTGACCTCCAAGCTGCAGCACATCCAGGTCGGCGACTCCATCATCGTCGGCAGAAAGCCCACCGGCACGCTGGTCACCGACTACCTGCTGCCCGGCAAGCGCCTGTACCTGTTCGGCACCGGCACCGGCCTCGCACCGTTCCTGAGCATCGCGCGCGACCCGGACACGTACGAGCGCTACGAGCACGTCGTCGTGGTGCACGGCGTGCGCCAGGTCGACGAGCTGGCCTACCACGACCTGCTGGACCAGGACCTGTGCGTGCACGAGGTGCTGGGCGAGCTGGTCAAGGACAAGCTGCGCTACTACCCCACGGTCACGCGCGAGCCCTACCGCAACATGGGCCGCATCACCGAGCTGCTGGAGACCGGCAAGCTCTGCAACGACCTGGGCCTGCCGCAGCTCAACGCCGCCGAGGACCGCGTGATGCTGTGCGGCAGCCCGGCCATGCTGCGCGACCTCAAGAAGATGCTGGAGGAGCGCGGCTTCAAGGAAGGCAACACCACCACGCCGGGCGACTTCGTCGTCGAGCGCGCCTTCGTCGAGCAGTAGGGCCCTGCATGCCCCGGCCGGCCAGGAAGACCGACGACGGCCCGCGCAAGCCGGGCGTGCGCGAGCAGGCCGTCCTCGTCTCGCGCGGGAACCTGCTGCGCGCGGCGACCAAGGTCTTCGCCCGGCATGGCTATGCCGGCGGGCGCGTGGGCCAGATCTCCAAGGCGGCCAAGTCCTACGACCGGATGATCTACTACTACTTCGGCAGCAAGGAAGGCCTGTACATCGCGGTGATCGAGGACATCTACCGGCGCATGAACGAGGCCGAGGCCGAACTGGCGCTGGACGAGCACGCGCCGGTGGAGTCGCTGAAGAAGGTGGTGCGCTTCGTCTGCGGCTACTACCGCCGGCACCCCGAGTTCGTCACGCTGCTGAACAACGAGAACCTGCTGCAGGGCCGGCACATCGCGAAGATGGAGTCGGCGCAGCGGTATTCCTCGCCGGCGATCTCGGTATTGCAGCTGCTGCTGGCCGCGGGCGCGGCGCAGGGCGTGTTCCGTTCCGATCTTTCGGTGCGCGACGTCTACATGATGATCGCCGCGCTGGGCTACTTCCCGCAGTCCAACCGCTTCACGCTGTCCGAGTTCCTGGGCCAGCGCATCGACGACCCGGCTGCCGCGGCGCAGTGGGAGGCCTTCGTCGTGGACGCGGTGCTGCGCACGGTGCTGCGGCAGCCCGTGCCCCAAGATTCCCACAGCCCCCACGGAGAAACCACGCTATGGCAGAAGCCGCCGCCACCGCCGCATCCGGAAAAGTCGTCATCCGCAACATCGGCCTGATGCTGTCGGGCGACCTCGACCAGCCCGTCCTCGAAGCCGACACCATCGTCGTCCACGACGGCCGCATCACCGCCGTCGGCAAGCTCGCGGACTGCGACGTCGACCGTGCCGACACCGTCATCGACGCCAGGCACACCTGCGTCGCCCCAGGCCTGATCGACAGCCACGTGCACCCGGTGTTCGGCGACTGGACGCCGCGGCAGGGCCAGCTGGGCTGGATCGAATCCACGCTGCACGGCGGCGTCACCACGATGATCTCGGCCGGCGAGGTGCACCTGCCCGGCCGGCCCAAGGACATCGTCGGCCTCAAGGCGCTGGCGATCACGGCGCAGCGCGCGTTCGACAACTTCCGGCCGCTGGGCGTCAAGGTGCTGGCCGGCGCGCCGGTGATCGAGAAGGGCATGGTCGAGAGCGACTTCCGCGAACTCGCGGCGGCCGGCGTCGGCCTGCTCGGCGAGATCGGGCTGGGCACGGTCAAGGGCGGCACCGAGGCGGCGACCATGGTCAAGTGGGCCCGGGCCGCCGGCATCCAGAGCACCATCCACACCGGCGGCCCGTCGATCGCGGGCTCGGGCCTGATCGACAAGGACGTGGTGCTGGAGGCCGATGCCGACGTGATCGGCCACATCAACGGCGGCCACACCTCGCTGCCCGAGGCGCACGTCTGCGAGCTGTGCGAGAAATCCAGCCGCGCGATCGAGATCGTGCACAACGGCAACGAGAAGGTCGCCATCGCCGCGGCGCAGACGGCGCTGCAGCTCAAGTGCCCGCACCGCGTGATCCTCGGAACCGACGGGCCGGCCGGCTCGGGCGTGCAGCCGCTGGGCATCCTGCGCATGGTGGCCATGCTGTCCAGCCTGGCCGGCATCCCGGCCGAGCTGGTGTTCTGCTTCGCGACCGGCAACACGGCCCGGCTGCGCAAGCTCGACTGCGGCCTGATCGAGGTCGGCCGCGCCGCCGACTTCGTGTTCATGGACAAGGCCCAGCACACCGCCGGCCGCACGCTGCTCGACAGCGTGCAACTGGGCGACATCCCCGGCATCGGCATGGTCATGATCGACGGCATCGTGCGCTGCGGCCGCAGCCGCAACACGCCGCCGGCCACCGAGGCGCCGCAGGTGCTCGCGGGCGCGCATTGACACGGCGCCCGGCCGCCGCCGGCCGGGCTCAGGTGTAGCGCTTGCTGCGCAGGTTGTCCTTGATGCGCTGCAGCATCGGCTGCAGGCGCGCGCCGCCGATGCGCAGCGCCACGCAGGTGGCCAGGATGTCGATGACCATCAGGTGCAGCAGGCGCGAGACCATGGGGCTGTAGTGGTCGTAGCCTTCGGGGTGGTCGGCGGCGAGGTGGATGTCGCCGGCGCTGGCCAGCGGCGAGCCGCTGGCGGTCAGCACGATGGTGGTGGCGCCGTTGCGCCGGGCGATGCCGCAGGCGTCCATCAGGTCGCGCGTGCGGCCCGAGTTGGAGATGATCAGCACGCAGTCGCCCGCGCGCAGCATCGACGCCGCCATCACCTGCATGTGTCCGTCGCTGTAGCCGACGGCGTTCACGCCCAGGCGGAAGAACTTGTGCTGCGCGTCCTGCGCCACGATGCCGGAGTTGCCGACGCCGTAGAACTCCACGCGGTGGCCGGTCTGCAGCGTCGCGGCCAGCGTCGCGGCGGCCTTCTCGATGGCCGAGACGCTGGCCTCGTTGCGGTACTTCAGGAAGGCCGCGACCGTGTTGTCGATGACCTTGACCAGCACGTCGCCGGTCTTGTCGTCCATGTCCACCGCGCGGTGGATGAAGGGCACGCCCTCGCTGACGCTGCCGGCCAGCTTGAGCTTGAAGTCCACCAGCCCGTCGTAGCCCACGCTGCGGCAAAAGCGCACCACCGTGGGCTTGCTGACGTGGGCCTTCTCCGCCAGCGCGCCCACCGGCAGCTGCGCGAACGCGCGCGGGTCGGCCAGCACCAGCCTGGCCACGCGCTGCTCCGCGGGCGCGAGCGAGGGCAGGCAGGCGCGGATGCGGTCCAGCATCGGGTTCAGAAGCCGTGCATGGATCGATCGCGCCCACGGCGGGTTGCGCCAGGCCACAGACATAGGCGCTGGCCGCCGCCCTGGCCGGTGCCAGGGCGAGGACTGCAACGCCCGCACGGGGCCTGGCGTGTCCCGGCCCGAAGGGCGAGGCCCCAGGCACGGCGCTGGCGGGGCACGTGGACGCTCATCGGGGACCTCGCATGGGCGTGAGGGACGCGTTCACGGCGTCTCACGCTTCCTCGCTCCAGCAATGCCCGTCGCGCGCGATCATCGCGCTGGAGGCGCTGGGGCCCCAGGTGCCGGCCGCGTAGCCGCGCGGGCCGCGGACGTCGTTCTTCCAGTAGTCCAGGATCGGCTCGACCCAGCGCCAGGCGGCTTCCTGCTCGTCGCTGCGCACGAACAGGTTCAGCCGGCCGTCCAGCACGTCCAGCAGCAGCCGCTCGTAGGCACCCACGCGTTCGCTGCCGAAGCGCTTGTCGAAGTCCAGGTCCAGCTGCACGGGCACCAGCCGCTCGGCGCTGCTGCCCTTCTTGCGGCTGCCCTGGCCCTGCGACATCAGGTGCAGCTCCAGCCCATCCCTGGGCTGCAGGTTGATGGCCAGGCGGTTGAAGCTGCCGGGCGGCGCGTCGTAGATCGCGTGCGGCGTGGGCCGGAAGTTGACCTCGATGCGCGCGTCGCGCGAGGACAGCCGCTTGCCGGTGCGGATGTAGAACGGCACGCCGGCCCAGCGCCAGTTCTCCATCTCGGTGCGCAGCGCGACGAAGGTCTCGGTGTGGCTTTCCGGGTCCACGCCGGGCTCGTCCAGGTAGCCCTGCACGCGCTGGCCGTAGGCCGTGCCGGCCTGGTACTGGCCGCGCACCGTGTGCAGGCCCAGCGTCTCGGGGTTCCAGGGCTTGAGCGAGCGCAGCACCTTCAGCTTCTCGTCGCGGATGGCGTCCGCGTGCGCGTTGATCGGCGGCTCCATCGCGATCGCGCAGACCAGCTGCAGCGCATGGTTCTGCACCATGTCGCGCAGCGCGCCGGTCTGGTCGTAGAAGGCGCCGCGCTTTTCCACGCCCAGGTCCTCGGCGATCGTGATCTGGATGTTGGCGATGTGCTCGCGCCGCCAGATCGGCTCGAACAGCGCGTTGCCGAAGCGCAGCGCGAACAGGTTCTGCACCGACGGCTTGCCCAGGTAGTGGTCGATGCGGAACACCTGGTTCTCGTCCAGCACGCGGGCGACGGCCTGGTTGATCGCGCGGTTGGAGGCCAGGTCGTGGCCCAGCGGCTTTTCCAGCACCACGCGCGTGCGGGGGCCGTTCAGCCCGACCGCGGCGATCTGCTCCACCACCTGGGTGAACAGCGCCGGCGCCGTGGCCACGTACATCACGATGGAGTCGGCGTCGCGGCTCAGCAGCTTGTCGGCCAGGCGGCGGTAGTCGTCGGGCCGCGACAGGTCCATGCGCAGGTAGTACAGCAGCGAGGCGAACTTCTTGAACTCCTCGTCGCTGGGGCGCTTCTCGCCCTCGACCGCGTTGAAGCGCTCCTGGATCAGCGCGCGGTAGCGGTCGTCGTCCAGGTCGTCGCGCGCGATCGCCAGGATGCGCCCGTCGGCCGGCAGCGTGCCGTGCCGAAACGACTGGAACAGGGCCGGCATCAGCTTGCGCCAGGTCAGATCGCCGGTGCCGCCGAAGAAAACGAGGTCGAAGCTCATGGTGTTACATGAATGGAGGGTTTTGAATGTAACTTGGTTTCATGCGACCGTACACTTCGGTGCGGCAGCGCGCCCTTGCGGGAGGGCGGATACGCGCTTGCACTATTCTTGCCAACCGCTTCAACCCGATTGCGATCCGCCATGAACCAACTCGACGCCCTGAAGGCGTTCACCACCGTCGTCGCCGACACCGGCGACTTCAAGCAGCTCGGCGCCTTCAAGCCCACCGATGCGACGACCAATCCCTCGCTGATCCTGAAAGCGGTGCAGCGGCCGGACTACGCGCCGCTGCTGCAGCAGACGGTGGAACGTTTCCGCGGCAGGCCGCTGGACGAGGTGGTGGACCGGCTGCTGGTGCGCTTCGGCTGCGAGATCCTGGCCATCATCCCGGGCCGCGTGTCGACCGAGGTGGACGCGCGGCTGAGCTTCGACGAGGACGCCACGGTGGCCCGCGGCGAACGTATCGCGGCGCTGTACCGGGCCGAGGGCATCGCCCTGGAGCGGCTGCTGGTCAAGGTCGCCTCGACCTGGGAGGGCATCCAGGCCGCGGCGCGGCTGGAGCGCCAGGGCATCCGCACCAACCTGACGCTGCTGTTCTCGTTCTGCCAGGCCGTGGCCTGCGGCGCGGCCGACGTGCAACTGATCTCGCCCTTCGTCGGCCGCATCTACGACTGGTACAAGAAGTCCGCCGGCGCGGGCTGGGACGAGGCCGCCAACGCCGGCGCCGCCGATCCCGGCGTGCGCTCGGTGCGGCAGATCTACACCTACTACAAACACCAGGGCATCAGGACGGAGGTCATGGGCGCGAGCTTCCGCAACACTGGCCAGATCACCGCGCTGGCCGGCTGCGACCTGCTGACGATCAGCCCCGAGCTGCTGGCCGCGCTGGCCGCCAGCGAGGCGCCGCTGGCGCGCGCGCTCGATCCCGAGACCGCGCGCGCGCAGGACGTCGCGCCGGTGCAGTACGACGAGGCGGGCTTCCGCTACGCGCTGAACGAGGACGCCATGGCCACCGAGAAGCTGGCCGAGGGCATCCGCGCGTTCGCGGCCGATGCCGCCAAGCTCGACCGCCTGCTGGAGGCCGCGGCATGAGCCCCGCCCGGCCGCCCGAAGAGGCTCGCACCGCAGCCGGTACGGGCGACGGTACACCCATGCGCCTGGTTGCCTGGGACACCCGGCCACGCTGCGACCAGCTGCCCGCCTGGGGCCAGCTGCGGGCGCTCAGCCAGCGCCATGCCGGCGGCTTCGACCTGCGCGGCGCCTTCGCGGCCGATGCTGGCCGCGCCGCGCGCTTCGGCCAGGAGGCGCCCGAGCTGTTCGCCGACCTGTCCAGGAACTGGATCGACGCGGCCACCGAGGACCTGCTGTTCGATCTCGCGCGCCAGGCCGGCGTGGAGGCGCACCGCGACGCCATGTTCGCCGGCGAGCCCATCAACAACACCGAGCAGCGCGCCGTGCTGCACACGCTGCTGCGCGCGCCGGCGGGCGCGCCGCAGGCCGGCGCGGCCTGGGACCAGGCGCTGGCCGAGGTGCACCGGACGCTGGACGCGATGCTGGCCTACGCCGAGCAGGTGCGCGCCGACGCGGCCATCACCGACGTGGTGAACATCGGCATCGGCGGCTCCGACCTCGGCCCGCAGATGGTGGTGCGCGCGCTGGACGCCTACGCCGCGCCCGGGCGGCGCCTGCACTTCGTCTCCAACGTCGACGGGCACGAGCTGGCCGCCGTGCTGCGCCAGGTGCGCCCCGCCAGCACGCTGTTCCTGATCGCCTCCAAGACCTTCACCACGGCCGAGACCATGCTGAACGCGCGCTCGGCGCTGGCCTGGTTCCAGGCGCAGGGCGGCACCGACGTGGCGCGCCACTTCGCCGCGCTGTCGAGCAACGTGCCGGCCGCGCGTGCATTCGGCATCGCCAGCATCTTCGGCTTCTGGGACTGGGTGGGCGGGCGCTACTCGCTGTGGTCGGCCATCGGGCTGCCGATCGCGATCGCCATCGGCGCCGAGCGCTTCCGCGAGCTGCTGGCCGGCGCGCATGCGATGGACCGGCATTTCCGCAGCGCGCCGCTGGCCGCCAACCTGCCGATCCGCCTGGGCCTGCTGGACGTCTGGTACCGCAACTTCATGGGCTTCACCAGCCGTTCCATCGCGCCCTACCACAGCGCGCTGGCGCGGCTGCCGGCCTACCTGCAGCAGTTGGAGATGGAGAGCAACGGCAAGCGCGTGGACCGCCATGGTGCGCCCGTGCCCTACGGCACCTCGCCGGTGCTGTGGGGCGAGCCGGGCACCAACGGCCAGCACGCCTACTTCCAGATGCTGCACCAGGGCACCGACGTGGTGCCGGTGGAGTTCATCGCCGTGCGCGAGGCCGCGCACACGCTGCCCGGCCACCAGGCCGCGCTGCTGGCCAACGCGCTGGCCCAGGCCCAGGCGCTGATGCAGGGCAGGGCCGACGCCGGCGGCCACCGCGATTTCCCTGGCAACCGGCCCAGCACCTTCCTGCTGCTGCCGGCGCTGACGCCGCGCAGCCTGGGCGCGCTGATCGCGCTGCAGGAGCACCGCGTGTTCACCAGCGGCTCGGTCTGGGGCATCAACAGCTTCGACCAGTGGGGCGTGGAACTGGGCAAGGTGCTGGCCAAGGACATCGAGCCGCGCCTGTCCAGCGGCGCGGCCGACGGGCTGGACGCTGCGACCGCCGCGCTGCTCGGCCGGCTGCGGGGCTGAGCGATGTCTGCACTGCGCATCCGCATCGAGGGCGACGGCGGCCCCTCCGCCAGTGCCGTGTTCGGCGAGAAGGGCGGCACGCTGGGCCGCTCGCGGCAGAACACGCTGGTCCTGTCCGACGCCGAGCGCTCGGTCTCGCGGCTGCACGCGCGCGTGGACTGGCGCGACGACGGCTTCCGGCTCGTGAACATGGGCCTGAACCCGGTGATCCACAACGGCGCGCGGCTGGGCCCGGCCGACGAGTCGCCGCTCGGCGCCGGCGACGTGCTGCGCATCGGCCGCTTCTCGCTGCTGGTGGAGGCCGCGCACGAGGACGAGCAGCCGCTCGACGACGAGGACGCGCTGTACGACGACATGACCGGCGAGCCGCTGCCGCGCCGCAGTGCGCGCATGCCGCCCTTCGCGCTGTTCGACGATTCCACCGCCGTCGGCGTGACCGGCCGCGGGCGCCCTACCGACGTCGGCGGCCTGTCCGCGCGGGCGCAGGCCGGCGTGGCGACGGAGCTGCTGCGCGGCATGGGCTGCGCCGCGCCCGCCGGCAGCCAGGGCTTCTCGGCGGAGCAGACCGGCCAGCTCCTGCGCCGCGCGATCGAGGACACGCTGCGCACCTGGATCCCGCACTGCTCGCCAGCGGTGCAGCAGGCCTGGTTCACCAGCTTCGAGGAGGCGCTGGCCCGCGTCGCCCAGGCCGAGGCCGTGGTGCGCGAGCGCTGAGCCGCGAGGCGTACCGCGCAGCCATGCGCGGGGGTCAACCGTTGAATTCGATCTTCGCGCTCGACACGATCTGCACGACCTTGTCGTAGGCCACGCGGATCTCCTGCCCGAACGCTTGCGGCGACGAGCCGGCGGCGGCCAGTCCGGCGGACTCCAGTTGCTGGCGCACGGCCGGCAGCTTGGCGATGCGCTGGAGTTCGCCGCTGAGGCGCTGGACCGCAGCGGTCGGCGCGCCGGTCGGCATCAGGTAGCCCCAGAAGTTCGTGAAGTGGAAGCCCGGGATGCCCGACTCGGCGATGGTCGGCACCTGCGGCAGCGCCGGCACGCGGTCACCGGTGGCGGCCAGGGCCTTGAGCTTGCCGGCCTTGGCCTGGGTGAAGGCCGCACCGTCGATCATGAAGTCGATGTGGCCGCCCAGCACGTCGGTCACCGCCGCCGCGCCGCCGCGGTAGGGCACGTGGACGATGTCGACCCCGGCCATGTGCTTGACCATCTCCAGCACGAGGTGGCCGATGCTGCCCGCCCCGCTGGTCCCGCAGCGCAGCTTGCCGGGCTGTGCCCGCGCCATCGCCAGCACGTCGCGGAAGTTCGCGGCCGGCAGGTCGTTGCGGCCGGCCACCAGCACCGAGACGGTGGCGAGCAACGATACGGGCGTGAAGTCCCGGACCGGGTCGTAGGGCAGGTCCGGCCGCGCGACGCGGTTGATGCACAGGCTGCCCAGGTCGCCGATGAACAGGTTGTAGCCGTCCGGGGCCGAGCGCGCGGCCGCCGTGGCGCCGATGACGGCCGCGGCACCGCCGCGGTTGTCCACCACCACGGGCTGGCCCAGGGCTTCGGCCAGCGGCGTGGAGAAGATGCGGCCCACCACGTCGGTGTTGCCGCCCGGAGGGTACGGCACGATCAGCTTCAGCGGCTTGTCGGGATAGTCCCCCTGGGCGGCGGCCGGTCGCAGTGCCCAGGGGGTGGCAGCACAGGCGGCGGCGAGGCCGGCGCCGCGCAGCAGGGTGCGCCGCGTGGGTGGGCTGGGCGCAGCGTCGAGGCGCGGGAAGTGCATCATGGGGAAGTCTCCGGTCGTGGGCATGGGGAAAGGTGGGCGGGCGCCGGGCGCATGCGGATGCATCGGTGACGTCCACGCCGGCGTGCGGCGCACCGCAGTCTTTGGGCGCCTCGGCCCGAGGTGCGGGGTTCCAGGCGCGGCCATGGCGATGCAGGCATGCGCCGATGGAGGGCCTTGCCGCGGGCGCGGGGAATGCGTGCACGGCTTCTCAGGCGGGGCGGATGGCCGTGCGGTCCGGGTGGTCCACCGGCGGCTGCGGGTAGTGCACGCCACGCTGGCCGGAGAGCATGCGGTCCGGGCGCAGGCGCAGGCCTTCGGGTGCATAGCCGGCCACCCGGCCGCCCTGTACCCACCGCAGGTCGTCGCCGTACAGCGAGGCGATCAGCGCCTCTTCCAGCCGACGCCGCACGGGGGCGGCGTCGGTGGACAGGTCGTGCAGCTCGCGCGGGTCGTTCGCGAGATCGAACAGCTGCACTACGCTGCCGGCCGGGTACCAGATCAGCTTGTATCGCCCGTCGTGGACCATGCGCGAGGCGTTGTGCTGCTCGCCGCACTCGCCGTACAGGATCTCGCGCCGTTGCTCGCCCACCATCGACAAGCCTTCCACCGTATCGGGCACGGCGATGCCCGCCATGTCCAGCAGCGTGGGCATCACGTCCTGCAAGCCGACCAGGCGCGTGTCCACACCGCCCTGCGCTACGCGTTCGCAGTGCCGGGTGCCGACCAGGATCATGGGCACGCGTGCGGAGCCTTCGTAGAACAGCCGCTTGGCCCACAGGCCGTGGTCGCCCAGCATGTCGCCGTGGTCGCAGGTGAGCAGGATCACCGTGTCGTCCAGCAGCCCTTCCTCGCGCAGCGTGCCGATCAGCACGCGGATCTGGTGGTCGATGTGCGTGCACAGCGCGTAGTAGGCACGGCGCAGCGCACGGTGCGTGGCCGGCGTGTGGGGCGCGGGCCAGTAGTTGCGGATCACTTGCAGCGCGCTGGGCAGCCGGTCGGCAGGGCGCGACCAGTTGCCGGCCACGGGCAGGTCGATCTCGGCGTCGCGGTACAGGTCCAGGTAGGCCGACAGCGGCACCAGCGGCGGATGCGGGTGGCTGTAGGAGACATGCCAGAAGGCCGGCCGCGTCGGGTCGCGCCGCTTGATGGCGCGGGCGGCGGCCTGCGTGATCCAGTTCGTGACGTGCAGCGACTCGTCCAGGTGCCAGGGGCGGTGCTCGTAGCCGTTGTTGCTCATGCCGTGCATGAACTGCTGGCCGGCCTGGCCGCGGTCGGCCAGGAACAGGTCGTAGTCGTCCACCGCGCCGAGGCCGGGGCGGCCTTCCTCGGCCAGCAGCGCATCGTCGAATCCGACGCGGTCGCGCTGCGGGAAGACGTGCAGCTTGCCGATCGCCTGGGCCTGGTAGCCCGCATTGCGGAAGCACTGGGCGAGCAGCGGCGTGCGTGGCATCGGCTCGGCCGGCAGGAAGGAGCGGTCGCCGTGCCCACGCGGCGACAGGCCCGTCATCACGCTGCGCCGTGCCGGGATGCAGATCGGCGACTCGCTGTAGGCGTGCGGAAAGCGCGTGCCCAGCCGCGCGAGCTGGTCGATGGTGGGCGTCTGGATCACCGGATGGCCGGCATGGCCGAACAGCGGGCCGGCCCATTGGTCGACCATCAGAAACAGTACGTTGGGACGGGTGGCGGCGGGGCTGGTCATGCGTGGAGTCCTGGCAGCGACGCGCTGGCGGCACGGCGCCGGCACTGGGCGGCCAGTCTAGGCAGCCCAGCGCATGGCGCCTATCGTTATGCTGGGCAGACTACGTATGCCTTCGGAGGAATGGCTTGAACGCTCCCAGCCTGGAACAGTGGCGGCTGTTCGTGCAGATCGCCGACCTTGGCAGCCTGACCCTCGCGGCGGCGGCGCGCGACGTTGCGCAGCCGGCGCTGAGTCGCCAGCTCGCGGCCATCGAGCGTGCCTGCGGCGGACGCCTGTTCGAGCGCGGCGCGCGCGGGCTGCGGCTGAACGAGGCCGGCCAGCGGCTGTATCCGCGCGTGCGCGACTGGCTCGCGCAGGCCGACCGGATGCTGCAGGACGCTCGCGGCGAACTGCGGACGCCCAGCGGCACGGTGCACCTGGGCGTGCTGGCATCGTTCTCGCCGCGGCTGGCGACCGAGGTCTTCACGGCGGTGCGGCAGCGCTTTCCAGGCATCGTGCTGCGTCTTTCCTCGGGCCTGAGCGGGGCGCTGGCCGAGCGCGTCGCGGAGGGCGACGTCGACCTGGCGCTGCTGTCCACCAACGCGCGCGAACACCACAGCCGGGAGATTCCGATCGGGACCGTGGCGCACGTGCTGGTCGGGCCGCCCGGCGATCCGCTGACCGCGGCCGCCAGCGTGGCCTTCGCCCGGCTGGATGGGGTGCCGCTGGTGGTGCCCGGGCGTCCCTACGCCTTCCACAATCTGCTGGAGCACTGGGCCGCGCGCCGCCGCATCCGCCTGAACGTGGTGGCCGAATGCGATGCGCTGGACCTGCAGAAACAGCTGATCCGCACCGCCGGCGTGCACGCCATCATGGCCGGCAGCGCGGTGCGCGCCGAAGTCGCGGCCGGCATGCTGCAGGCCGCCCCGGTGGTCGCGCCGGCACTTCGCCGCAACATCGTGCTGCGGGTGTCGGCGCTGCGGCCGCCCACGGCGGCCTGCCGGGAAGTGCTGCGCATCGTCGAGCAGGCCGCCACGCAGGTGCTGCGCGAAGAGGCCGCAGGCGGCGCACCGGCAACGGACGATGCCTGTTGAGCCGGGAAGGGGCCAACACCATCACGCATCGGCCAGGAAGATCGCGTCGGAGCCATCCGCTGCCGGCCGGTGCAGGTCAAGGGCCTGCTCAGCGGCGAGGATGCACTGCAGTGCAGGCGCACGCAGCTCCGCCCCTGCGCGTGATCGAAGCCGTGGTGGCTGCCTTGGCGGAGGAGGCCGGCGTGGGCCATGCCATCGGCGTGCTGTTCGGCGAGATGGATCGCAACATGGCTATGCTGGGCGTTGCGCGCTGCGCCGCGTTGGGGGTGCAGCACCACATCGTGCGCTGCCGCGCCTGAGCGGCGCACCCACCATTCTTTGACCAACCACCGAAGGAGATGATGCACATGCCTGCTTTTGCTTTGCGCCTCGGCGCCCGCGCGCTGCTGGGCGGCCTGGTCCTTGCGGCGAGCGCAGCGGCGCTGGCCCAGGCCGCCTACCCGAACAAGCCGATCCGCCTGATCGTGCCCTTCGCCGCCGGCGGCACCACCGACATCATCGCCCGCGTGGTGGCCGATCCGCTGGGGCGGGAGCTGGGCCATCCGGTGGTGGTGGACAACAAGGGCGGCGCCGGCGGCACCATCGGCGCGACCGAAGCCATGCGCGCCAGGCCCGACGGCTACACGCTGAGCGTGGCCACCGTGTCCACCACGGCCACCAACCCGGCCATCACGCCCAAGTTCCCGTACAACCCCGAGACGGACTTCGTACCCATCATCAACATCGCCGCCACGCCGAACGTGATCGCGGTGAACCCCAAGTTCCCGGGGCACGACTACAAGGGCTTCGTCGAAGAGCTGAAGAAGAACCCCGGCAAGTACTCGTACGCCTCCACCGGCACCGGCAGCATCACCCACATGCTGATGGAGTTGTACAAGAGCATGGCGGGCGTGCAGATGACGCACATCCCCTACCGGGGCGCGGGCCCGGCGCTGAACGACGTGGTGGCAGGACAGGTGAACATGAACCTGGACAACCTGCCCTCGTCGCTGCCCTTCATCAAGGACGGCCGCCTGATCCCCATCGTGGTGGCCGCGCCGCAGCGCCTGGCGGTACTGCCCGACGTGCCCACCTTCAAGGAGGTGGGGCTGGAGCCGGTGAACCGCATGGCCTACTACGGCATCGTCGGCCCCAAGGGCACGCCGCGCGAGGTGGTGGACCGCATCAATGCCGCCGTGAAGAAGGTGCTGGCGGAGCCGGCGGTGAAGAAGCGCATCGAGGAAACCGGCTCGCTGGTGATCGCCAACACGCCCGAGCAGTTCGCCGAGCAGATCCGCAACGAGTTCGCCATCTACAAGGACGTGGTGAGCAAGCAGAAGCTGACGCTGGATTGAGGCGCGGAGGGGGCGCTGCCAGGCAACGCAGCGCCCCCGCCGGGCCGCGCACCGGCCGGCCAGCCCGAAAACGAAAAACCCGCCGGGTGCGAGCCCGGCGGGTTTTTCTTCGGTCGGGGCCGTCCGGACGGACGGCCTGCGACAGGAGGCTTACATGCCCATGTCGCCCATGCCGCCCATGCCGCCGGGCATGGCCGGGGCGGGGGACTCGTCCTTCGGCGCCTCGGCGACCATGCACTCGGTCGTCAGCATCAGCGACGCCACGGAGGCGGCGTTCTGCAGCGCGGTGCGGGTGACCTTGGTGGGATCCAGGATGCCCATCTCGATCATGTCGCCGTAGGTGTCGTTGGCGGCATTGAAGCCGTAGTTGCCCTGGCCGGCCAGCACCGCGTTCACGACGACGGAGGCTTCGCCGCCGGCGTTGTAGACGATCTCGCGCAGCGGGGCTTCGATGGCCTTGAGCACCAGGCGGATGCCGGCGTCCTGGTCGGCGTTGTCGCCCTTGATGGCGCCAGCGGCCTGCTTGGCGCGCAGCAGCGCGACGCCGCCGCCGGCCACGATGCCTTCCTCGACGGCGGCACGGGTGGCGTGCAGCGCGTCTTCCACGCGGGCCTTCTTCTCCTTCATCTCGACCTCGGTGGCGGCGCCGACCTTGATCACGGCCACGCCGCCGGCCAGCTTGGCCACGCGTTCCTGCAGCTTCTCACGGTCGTAGTCGCTGGTGGCTTCCTCGATCTGCACGCGGATCTGCTTGACGCGCGCTTCGATGTCGGCAGCGCTGCCGGCGCCATCGATGATGGTGGTGTTTTCCTTGCCCACTTCGATGCGCTTGGCCTGGCCCAGGTCGGCCAGCGTGACCTTCTCCAGCGTCAGGCCGACTTCCTCGGCGATGACCTTGCCGCCCGTCAGGATGGCGATGTCTTCCAGCATGGCCTTGCGGCGGTCGCCGAAGCCGGGCGCCTTGACGGCCACGACCTTCAGGATGCCGCGGATGGTGTTGACCACCAGGGTCGCCAGGGCTTCGCCCTCGACTTCCTCGGCGATGATCAGCAGCGGACGGCCGGCCTTGGCGACGGCTTCCAGCGTGGGCAGCAGTTCGCGGATGTTGCTGATCTTCTTGTCGAACAGCAGCACGTAGGGGTTGTCCAGCAGGGCGGCCTGCTTTTCCGGGTTGTTGATGAAGTAGGGCGACAGGTAGCCGCGGTCGAACTGCATGCCCTCGACGACTTCCAGCTCGTTGTCCAGGCTCTTGCCGTCCTCGACGGTGATCACGCCTTCCTTGCCGACCTTGTCCATGGCGTCGGCGATGATCTTGCCGATGGACTCGTCGCTGTTGGCGGAGATGGCGCCGACCTGGGCGATCTCCTTGGAGGTCGTGGTGGCCTTGGAGGCCTTCTTCAGCTGCTCGACCAGGGCGGCGACGGCCTTGTCGATGCCGCGCTTGAGGTCCATCGGGTTCATGCCGGCGGCCACGTACTTCATGCCTTCGCGCACGATGGCCTGGGCCAGCACGGTGGCGGTGGTGGTGCCGTCACCGGCGTTGTCCGAGGTCTTGGAAGCGACTTCCTTGACCATCTGGGCGCCCATGTTCTGGAGCTTGTCCTTCAGCTCGATTTCCTTGGCCACGGACACGCCGTCCTTGGTCACGGTGGGGGCGCCGAAGGAGCGCTCGAGCACCACGTTGCGGCCCTTGGGGCCCAGGGTCACCTTGACCGCGTTGGCCAGGATGTTCACGCCTTCGACCATGCGGGCGCGGGCGTCGCCGCCGAAAATGACGTCTTTAGCTGCCATGGATGTTTCTCCGGATTCGTTTCAACAGGGGGTGGGCGAAGGGCTTACTTCTCGACGACCGCGAACAGGTCGTCTTCCTTCATCACCAGCAGTTCGTCGCCGTCGACCTTGACGGTCTGGCCCGAGTACTTGCCGAACAGCACGCGGTCGCCGACCTTGACGGACAGTTCGACGCGCTTGCCATCGTCGTCCCGCTTGCCCGGGCCGACGGCCAGCACTTCACCCTGGTCGGGCTTCTCGGCGGCGTTGTCGGGGATCACGATGCCCGAGGCGGTCTTGGTTTCGCTTTCAACACGCTTGACGATCACGCGATCGGCCAAAGGACGAAGTTTCAATTGCATCTCCTGAAGAAGGTTGCGTTGCACTTGGGTTGCTGGGGGCAGCCGCGGGCTGCCGCCCCGAAGACGCGGGATCGCGGTGCCTGTTAGCACTCGACCCCAGCGAGTGCTAATCATAGCGGCGAAATGTGACGCTTCAAGAGTGGTCCGGCGAAAAAAGTGGCCGGGTGCAGACGGCGATTCGTCCCTATCTTGCGCAAGCGCATTACCGCAGCGCCGGGGATTTGCTAAGGTCGCAAGGATGCACGAATCGACTTCACCGAGGACGGGGCGCGGTCGGAAGGCGCCCGCCTCTGGCAGCGTGGCGTTATCGGCCGTGCCTTCGACCCTGCGCATCCCGCTGGCGGCCCGCGCCCATGGCGACGCGCTGTTCCCGCAGGTGGCGATCGGCGACGTCCATGCCCGCGCGTGGCTGGATGCCATCGGCGACGACGGGCAGGACTGGCTCGACGACCGGCCCAGCGTCTACGGCGTGCTGGCGCGCACGCGCGTGTTCCGCGAGCGCGCGCTGGACTACCTGGCGCGCCATCCGGCCGGGCAGGTGGTCAACCTGGGCTGCGGCCTGAGCCACTATTTCCAGTGGCTGGACAACGGCCGCTGCCGCATGGTGGAAGGGGACCTGGAGGAAGTGGTGGCGATCCGCCGGCAGCTGCCGGGGGGCGGTCCGGACGGCCGGCGGCACCGGCTGGCCGTGCTGGACATCGGCCAGCCGGGCTGGTGGGACCGCCTGGGGCTGGCGCCGGACCGGCAGGGCGCGCCGGTGTTCCTGATGTGCGAGGGCGTGCTGATGTACCTGCCGCCGGCCACCGTGCGGGGCATTCTGGCGGAGTTCGGCGCGCGGGCCCCGGCCGGCTCGGTGTTCGTGTTCGACGCGCTGTCCGGGCTGGCGTCGGGCAACGCGCGGCTGCATGCCTCGGTGCGGCACACCGCGGCCGAATTCAGCTGGGGGCCGCTGCGCATCGCCGAGCTGACCGCGCCGCACGGGCGGCTGCAGCTGGAGGCGGTGCACATGGTGATGGAGGGCTACGACCCGCTGTACGCGGTCATGGGGCACTCGTTCCGTCTGTTCATGGGCGTGCCGTTCTACGCGCTGTACGAGCTGCACGCGCAGCACGCGGCAGGCGGCTGAGCCCGCCGCCGCCCATCCGTCATGCGTGCGTGTGCGCGTGGCGGCCGATCTCGGGCCAGCGGCGGTGCAGCACGATCCAGGCCGCCAGGCCCACGCCCATCATCGCCAGCGAGGCCAGCGCCAGCAGCCGCGTGGAATGCATCACCAGCGGCGCGACCACGCCGGCCACCACGCCGTTGGCGGCCGAGCCGACGAAGGCCTGCAGCGAGGACGCCATGCCGCGCCGTGCTGGGTACAGGTCCAGCACCAGCAGCGTGACCACCGGCACCATCAGCGCCCAGCCGAACGCGAACACCGCGATCGGCGGCAGCGCCCAGGCGGGGTGCGCGGTCCACAGCAGGTTGGCGGCCAGGTTCAGCACGGCCACCACGGTCATCACCAGGAAGCCGTGGCGGATCTGCCGCTTGGGCGCGATGCGCCCGGCCAGCCGGCCGCTGGCGAAGGCGCCGCCCATGATGCCGCCGATGGTCAGCAGGAAGAACCAGAAGAACTGCGTGGGCGCGAGATGCAGCAGCGTGCCCAGGAACTCGGGCGCCGACAGCACGTACAGGAACATGCCGTTGAACGGGATGCCGCTGGCCAGCGCCAGCAGCAGGAAGCGCGGGTCGGCCAGCAGCTGGCGGTAGCCGCGCAGCAGCTCGCGCACGCGGAAGGCCTGGCGGTGCCCGGCGTGCAGCGTCTCGGGCAGCAGCCGGAAGATGCAGGCCCACAGCAGCACGCCGACCACGGTCAGGAACCAGAACACGCTGGCCCAGCCCAGGTGCACGAACAGCCAGCCGCCGACGATGGGCGCGATGGCCGGCGCCACGCCGAAGTAGATCGTCACCTGGCTCATGACGCGCTGCGCCTCGGCCGGCGGGAACACGTCGCGGATCACCGCGCGCGAGACCACCATGCCGGCGCCGCTGGACAGCCCCTGCAGCGCGCGGAAGAACACCAGCTGCCCGATATCCCGCGACAGCGCGCAGCCGGCCGAGGCCAGCGTGAACACGGCGATGCCCCACAGCACCACCGGCCGGCGGCCGAAGCTGTCCGACAGCGCGCCGTGGAACAGGTTCATGCAGGCGAAGCCGAACAGGTAGGCCGACAGCGTCTGCTGCATCTCCACCGGCGTGGCGCCCAGCGCGCGGGCGATGCCGGAGAAGGCGGGGATGTAGGTGTCGATCGCGAACGGCGCCAGCGTGCCCAGCAGGGCCAGCAGCGCCGCCAGGGCCCAGCGCGGGCCGCGCCACAGGGGCGGTGCCTCTGCGCTCATCGGGGGCGGGGCCGCCTACAGGCCGGCAGCGGCGCGCAGCGCGGCGGCCTTGTCGGTGCGTTCCCAGCTGAACTCCGGCTCCTCGCGGCCGAAGTGGCCGTAGGCCGCGGTCTTCTCGTAGATCGGGCGCAGCAGGTCCAGCATCTGGATGATCCCCCTGGGCCGCAGGTCGAAGTGCTCGCGCACCAGCGCGGCGATCTTCTCGTCGGAGATGACGCCGGTGCCCTCGGTGTAGACCGTGATGTTCATCGGGTGCGCCACGCCGATCGCGTAGGCCACCTGGATCTGGCACTGGCGCGCCAGGCCCGCGGCCACGATGTTCTTGGCCACGTAGCGCGCGGCATAGGCGGCCGAGCGGTCGACCTTGGTCGGGTCCTTGCCGCTGAAGGCGCCGCCGCCGTGCGGGCAGGCGCCGCCGTAGGTGTCGACGATGATCTTGCGGCCGGTCAGGCCGCAGTCGCCCTGCGGGCCGCCGATGACGAAGCGGCCGGTCGGGTTGATCAGGTACTTGGTGTCCTTGAGCCACTCCTTGGGCAGCACCGGCTTGATGATCTCCTCGACCACGGCCTCGACGAAGCTGGCCTTCATCTTGGTCGGCGTCTCGCTCTGGTCGGGGTGGTGCTGGGTCGACAGCACCACGGTGTCGATGCTGTGCGGCTTGCCGTCCAGGTAGCGCATCGTCACCTGGCTCTTGGCGTCCGGGCGCAGGAAGGGCAGGCGGCCGTCCTTGCGCAGCTGCGCCTGGCGCTCGACCAGGCGGTGCGCGTAGTAGATCGGCGCGGGCATCAGCTCGGGCGTCTCGTCGCAGGCGTAGCCGAACATCAGGCCCTGGTCGCCGGCGCCGGTGTTCAGGTGGTCGTCGCTGGCATGGTCCACGCCCTGGGCGATGTCGTTGGACTGCTTGTCGTAGCAGACCATCACCGCGCAGCCCTTGTAGTCGATGCCGTAGTCGGTGTCGTCGTAGCCGATGCGCTTGATGGTGTCGCGCGCGACCTGGATGTAGTCCACGTGCGCGTTGGTCGTGATCTCGCCGGCCAGCACCACCAGGCCGGTGTTGGTCAGTGTCTCGGCGGCCACGCGCGAGCGCGGGTCCTGCCGGAAGATCGCGTCGAGGATCGCATCGGAGATCTGGTCGGCCACCTTGTCGGGATGCCCCTCGGACACGGACTCGGAGGTGAACAGGAAGTCGCTCGCCATTTGAATAAACTCCTTCGCTTCGTAAAAGGCGGTTACGTCTTGTGCGTTGCCTCTTGCGGGGAGCTTGCGGCGAACGCTTTAGCAGTTGTGTTTAACGTCGCCCTGCAAGTAGTTCAGTAACTCGGCGACGGCGCTGATTCTAGAAGGTTGTCGATGTCCCCACTGTCGAACCGGGGCGCTGCGCGGTGATGGCGCGCATCGCCATCGCGCTGCTGCGCCTGCTGGCGCCGCTGCCGCTGGCCTGGGTGCGCGGCCTGGGCGCCGTGCTGGGCCGGCTGCTGTACCGGGTGGTGGCCAGCCGCCGGCGCATCGCGCTGACCAACCTGGCGCTGTGCTTCCCGCAGCTGTCCGCCGCCGAGCGCGAGGCGCTGGCCAGGCGCCACTTCGTCGTCTTCGTGCAGGCCTGGCTGGACCGCGCCTGGCTCTGGCACGGCCGCCCGGAGGTCACGCGCGCGCGGCTGCGGCTGACCGGCGCGCTGCACGAGTTCGACGGCCTGGCGCCGCGGCTGCTGTTCGCGCCGCACTTCGTGGGCCTGGACGCGGGCGCCACGGCGCTGTCGCAGCAGGTGCGGCGCCAGTTCGCGACCATCTACACGCAGCAGTCCAACGCGACGGTCGACGCCTGGGTCAAGCAGGGGCGCCAGCGCTTCGGCAATGCCAAGCTGTACGGCCGCATCGACGGCGTCAAGCCCATCGTCGCGGCGCTGCGCGCCGGCGAGCCGGTCTACCTGCTGCCGGACATGGACTTCGGCGCGCGCGACTCGGTGTTCGTGCCGTTCTACGGCGTGCCGGCGGCCACCGTGCCCTCGCTGTCGCGCTTCGCGCGGCTGGGGCGCGCGCGCGTGGTGCCGGTGGTCACGCGGCTGACCGACGACGGCTACGAGGTGCAGGTGCTGCCGGGCTGGGATGGTTTCCCGACCGCCGACGCCACCGCCGACACGGCGCTGATGAACCAGCGGCTGCAGGGCTGGATCGACGCCATGCCCGAGCAGTACTTCTGGGTGCACAAGCGCTTCAAGACCCGTCCGCCCGGGGAGCCCCCGGTCTATTGAGGCGCCGCCGCCGGGGGCGGGGCGTCCGGCTGCTCCGGATGCGCCCAGTCCCACAGCAGCTGGCTGACCTCGTCCACGCCCTGGCGCTTGAGCGCCGAGAACAGCATGGCCTGGCCGCCGCCGGCCTGCAGCCGCGCGATCGACAGCGCCTTGGCCGCCTCACTGCGGGTGAGCTTGTCGGCCTTGGTCAGCAGCAGCAGGAAGGGCAGGCCCTGCTCCACGCGCGGGCGGATCACCTCCAGCAGGCCCTCGTCCAGCTCGGTCAGGCCATGGCGGGGGTCGCACAGCAGCACCACGCCCGCGAGGTTCTCGCGGCTGGCCAGGTAGTTGGCCATCACGCGCTGCCAGCGCAGCTTGTCCTGCAGCGGCACGGCGGCGTAGCCGTAGCCCGGCAGGTCGGCCAGCACCGCGTCGGTCGCGCCCTGGCGGCCCAGCGCGAACAGGTTGATGTGCTGCGTGCGGCCGGGCTTCTTGGAGGCGAAGGCCAGCTGCTTGCGCTGCGTCAGCGTATTGATGCAGGTCGACTTGCCGGCGTTGGAGCGGCCGACGAAAGCGATCTCGGGCACGCCCGGCGCCGGCAGCTGGTGCAGCTGCGCGGCCGTCGTCAGGAAGCGCGCCGTGTGCAGCCAGCCCGTGGCGAGGGCGGCGGCAGGGGCGGGAGAGGTCATGGAGGGTGCAGGGAAGGCGCGGGGGCGCATTGTAGAATCGCCGGGTTTTGCGCACATAAAACGACCCTCGATATGAAGTTGCCCGCCTGCATGATCCTGGCTGCCGCGCTGGCAGCGCTGTCGTTTCCAAGCATCGCCGCGGAGGAGGGGCAGCCGGCCGCGCCCAAGACGGCCAAGCCGGATCTGGTCAAGGGCGAGCAGGGCTTCACCGCGGTCTGCGCGGCCTGCCACGGCGCGGACGGCAACTCGACCATCCCGGCCAACCCCCGGTTGTCGCAGCAGCACCCCGAGTACCTGATCAAGCAGCTGCGCGAGTTCAAGGACGGCAAGCGCAACGATGCGGTCATGAAGGGCTTCGCCTCCACGCTGAGCGAGGACGACATGCGCAACATCGCCTACTGGGTCACGGCGCAGAAGGCCAAGCCCGGCTTCGCCAAGGACAAGGACCTGGTGATGCTGGGCGAGCGCATCTTCCGCGGCGGCATCCCGGACCGCCAGATCGCCGCCTGCGCTGGCTGCCACAGCCCCAACGGCGCCGGCATCCCGTCGCAGTACCCGCGCCTGTCCGGCCAGCATGCCGACTACACGGTCGCGCAGCTGCTTGCCTTTCGCGACGGCAAGCGCCTGAACAACGTGCAGATGACCGGCGTGGCCGCCAAGATGAACGACCGCGAGATCCGTGCGGTCGCCGACTACATCGCCGGCCTGCGCTGACGCGCGCGGCGCGCGGCGCGCGCGGAACCAAATGCCGGCTTCCCCGACCCAAGGAACGGGCCATCCGGTCGAAGGGCAGCACGGCGGGCCCGCGGGCGGATGGCCCGCTTTTTTCATGGGCGCCTGAACGGCGCCCCGGCGAGCTTCGATGAGCACTTCCACCCACGGCCTGCGCGTGCGCAGCGGCTCCCACGCCTGGCGGGCCGTGGTGGAGCTGCTGTCGTCCATGCGCTTCGCGATCGCGCTGCTGACGACCGTCTGCATCGCCTCCGTGATCGGCACCGTCGTCAAGCAGCACGAGCCGTCCGCCAACTACGTCAACCAGTTCGGCCCGTTCTGGGCGCTGCTGTTCGAGAAGTTCGGCCTGAACGCGGTCTACAGCGCCTGGTGGTTCCTGCTGATCCTGGGTTTCCTGGTCGTCAGCACGACCCTGTGCATCGTGCGCAGCACGCCGAAGATCCTGGCCGACCTGAAAGCCTACAAGCAGGACATCCGCGCGCAGAGCCTGAACGCCTTCCACCACCGCGCGCACGGCCAGGTGGCCGGCAGCCCCGCCGCCGCCGCCGCGCGCATCGGCAAGGCCCTGGCCGGCGCCGGCTGGAAGGTCAAGCTGCAGCGCCGCGACACGCCGGCGGGCGAGGGCTGGATGGTCGCGGCCAAGGCCGGCGCGGCCAACAAGCTGGGCTACCTGGCCGCGCACAGCGCCATCGTGCTGATCTGCATCGGCGGCCTGTTCGACGGCGACCTGGTCGTGCGCGCGCAGACCTGGTTCAACGGCAAGTCGGTCTACCGGGGCGGCGGCATGATCGCCGACGTCGCGCCCGAGCACCGGCTGTCCATGCGCAACCCGACCTTCCGCGGCAACCTGATGGTGGCCGAGGGCACGCAGTCCAGCACCGCCATCCTGTCGCAGTCCGACGGCGTGCTGCTGCAGGAGCTGCCGTTCGCGGTCGAGCTGAAGAAGTTCATCGTCGAGTACTACTCGACCGGCATGCCCAAGCTGTTCGCCAGCGACATCGTGATCCACGACCGCGAGACCGGCGCGCAGACGCCGGCGCGCGTGGAGGTCAACCACCCGGTGCGCTACAAGGGCGTGGAGATCTACCAGTCCAGCTTCGACGACGGCGGCTCCACGGTGAAGCTGCGCGCCGTGCCGCTGGTGCCGGGCGGCCAGCCGTTCGAGGTCGAGGGCCAGATCGGCGCCAGCACCGAACTCGTGCGCGGCGGCGACACGATGACGCTGGAGTACACCGCCCTGCGCGTGATCAACGTGGAGAACCTGGGCGGCGCGCCGGCCGACGGCGCGGTGGACGTGCGCAAGGTCGACCTGGGCGCCGCCATCGACGCGCGGCTGGGTGCCGGCAACAAGACCGCGACCCAGCGCGAGCTGCGCAACGTCGGCCCCAGCATCACCTACCGGCTGCGCGACGCGGCCGGCCAGGCGCGCGAGTTCCACAACTACATGCTGCCGGTGGACACCGGCGACGGCGCGCTGGCCTTCCTGCTGGGCGTGCGCGCCACGCCGGCCGAGCCCTTCCGCTACCTGCGCATCCCGGCCGATGCGGACGACAGCATGGACACCTTCGTGCGCCTGTACGCGGCGCTGCGCGATCCCGCGCTGCGCGAGCAGGCCGTGCAGCGCTACGCGCAGCGCGCGGTCGATCCGCAGCGGCCCGAGCTGGCCGCCCAGCTGGCGGCCTCGGGCTCCAAGGCGCTGGCGCTGTTCGCCGGCGGCGGGCGCGCCGAAGGGCAGGCTGTGCCGCGCGGCGGCCTGCAGGCCATCGCCGACTTCATCGAGGCCAACGTGCCCGAGGCCGAGCGCGCCCGCGCCGGCGAGGTGCTGGTGCGCATCCTGAACGGCACGCTGTTCGAGCTGGTCCAGCTGGCCCAGGAGCGCGCCGGCGCCAAGCCGCTGGATCCCGATGCGCCGCGCACCCAGGGCTTCATGACCCAGGCCGTGCTGTCGCTCAGCGACGCCTTGCTGTACCCGGCGCCGATGGCCTTCATGCTGGCCGACTTCCGCCAGGTGCAGGCCAGCGTGTTCCAGGTCGCGCGCGCGCCGGGCCGCAACATCGTGTACCTGGGCTGCCTGTTGCTGATCGTCGGCGTTTTCGCGATGCTCTACGTGCGCGAGCGCCGGCTGTGGGTCTGGCTGACGCCGCAGGGCCTCGGCGCCGGGTCCGAGGCGACCATGGCGCTGTCGTCCAACCGCCGGACGCTGGACGTGGACCGCGAATTCGAGCGGCTCGGCCGCCAGCTGATCGGCGCGCAGCAGGAAGCGAAGCAATGAACACCATCACGCACGAAGACACCCTGGTCCTGAACGAGGGCTTCCTGGCCCGGCGCAGCTGGTTCGACTGGCTGTTCGCGCTGCTGGCCGTGGCCGGCGGCGTGCTGGCCTTCGCGCGCTACCACGCGGCCATGGACGTCTACGAGAAGTGGATCCTGGCCGGCACCGTGCCGGCGCTGGTCTGGCTGGGCTGGTTCTGGCGGCCGCTGCGCGTGCTGATGCTGGTCGTGGCCGGCCTGTCGCTGCTGGCCATCGCCTCCTACCAGTCGGGCGGGCAGGCCGACCTGGCGCGCGCCGACCAGGTGTTCTGGCTCAAGTACTTCCTGTCCAGCCAGTCGGCCATCCTGTGGATGAGCATGCTGTTCTTCGTCAGCACCGCGTTCTACTGGGCCGGCATGCTGGCGCGCAACCCGGCGGCGTCGCTGGAGCTGATCGGCTCGCGCGTGGCCTGGGCGGCGGTCACGATGGCCCTGGTCGGCAGCATGGTGCGCTGGTACGAGAGCCACCAGATCGGCCCGGACATCGGCCACATCCCGGTCAGCAACCTGTACGAGGTGTTCGTGCTGTTCTGCTGGCTGACGGCGGCCTTCTACCTGTACTTCGAGGCCCAGTACCGCACGCGCGCGCTCGGCGCCTTCGTGCTGCTGGTCATCAGCGCGGCGGTGGGTTTCCTGCTCTGGTACACGGTGGTGCGTGAGGCGCACGAGATCCAGCCGCTGGTGCCGGCGCTCAAGAGCTGGTGGATGAAGCTGCACGTGCCGGCCAACTTCGTCGGCTACGGCACTTTCGCGCTGGCGGCCATGGTGGCCTTCGCCTACCTGATCAAGCAGCAGGCCGGCGAGACGCGCTGGTGGCGCCTGGCGCCGCTGTGGCTGCTGGGCGTGGTGCTGTGCTTCGAGCCGGTGGTGTTCCGCCAGGGCGGCGTGCAGGGCGTCAGCAGCTACTGGGCGGTGTACTTCGGCGTCTCGGCGCTGATCGTCGCCGGCATCCTGCTCGGCCGCCGGCGCATCGCGGCCCGGCTGCCGGGGCTGGAGGTGCTGGACGACGTGATGTACAAGGCCATCGCCGTCGGCTTCGCGTTCTTCACGATCGCCACCGTGCTCGGCGCGCTGTGGGCTGCCGAGGCCTGGGGCGGCTACTGGAGCTGGGACCCCAAGGAAACCTGGGCGCTGATCGTCTGGCTCAACTACGCGGCCTGGCTGCACATGCGGCTCATGAAGGGCCTGCGCGGCACCGTGGCGGCCTGGTGGGCGCTGGCGGGGCTGGCCATCACGACCTTCGCCTTCCTCGGCGTCAACATGTTCCTGTCGGGCCTGCACAGCTACGGAACGCTTTGACCACGTATGGGTCCGAAACGGGCGCACCCGCAGGAGCTTCGCATGCTGATCTGGACCCACGCCGACGGTTTCATCCATCCCCATGCCAGCGAGATCACGCCGCGGCGCGTGCATGCAGGCCGGCGCGAACTGATGCGCTGGATGGCCGGCGGTGCGGCCGGCGCCGCGCTGGCCGGCTGGGCCGCTCGCGCGGCCCTGGCCCAGCCGGTCGCGCGGCCGCACAGGCTGGCGCCGCTGCCGGGCGCGCGCTCCGCGGTGGCCGGCGCCATGACCATGGAGAAGCCGACCTCGTACGAGGATGCGAGCAGCTACAACAACTTCTACGAATTCGGCACCGACAAGTCCGACCCGGCCCGCAACGCCCACACGCTGAAGACCTCGCCCTGGACCGTGGAGATCGAGGGCCTGGTCAGGAAGCCCGGCGCGTACGCGCTGGAAGATCTGCTCAGGCTCTCGGCCCAGGAGGAGCGCATCTACCGCATGCGCTGCGTCGAGGGCTGGTCCATGGTCATCCCCTGGGTCGGCTATTCGCTGTCGGCCCTGATCCAGAAGGTGGAGCCGCAGCCGGGTGCCAGGTACGTGGAGTTCCTGAGCCTGGCCGATCCCAAGACCATGCCCTTCGTCGGCTCGCGCGTGCTCGAGTGGCCCTACGCCGAAGGCCTGCGCATGGACGAGGCCATGCACCCGCTGACGCTGCTGGCCTTCGGCATGTACGGCGAGGTGCTGCCCAAGCAGAACGGCGCGCCGGTGCGCCTGGTCGTGCCCTGGAAGTACGGCTTCAAGAGCGCCAAGAGCCTGGTCAAGATCCGGTTCGTCGAGAAACAGCCGGCGACGGCCTGGAACAAGGCCGCCGCGCACGAGTACGGTTTCTATTCCAACGTGAATCCCGACGTCGACCACCCGCGCTGGAGCCAGGCCACCGAACGCCGCATCGGCGAGGACGGCCTGTTCAGCAAGAAGCGCAAGACACTGTTGTTCAACGGCTACGAGCCGCAGGTCGGCCAGCTCTACGCCGGCATGGACCTGGCGAAGAACTTCTGACGTGAAGGCGCTGCTGCATCCGGCCGCCAAGCCGGTTGTGTTCGCGCTGTGCCTGCTGCCGTTCTGCTGGCTGGTGTTCGGCGCGTTCGCGGACCGGCTGGGCGCCAACCCGGCCGAGCACCTGATCCGCGCGACCGGCGACTGGACGCTGCGTTTCCTGTGCATCGTGCTGGCCGTCACGCCGCTGCGCGTGCTCGCGGGCTGGCCGGCGCTGGCGCGGCTGCGGCGCCCGCTGGGGCTGTTCGCGTACTTCTACGCCGTTCTGCACCTGCTGTGCTACGCCTGGTTCGACATGGGCTTCGAGGTGCCGGACATCGCCGCCGACATCGCCAAGCGGCCGTTCATCCTGGCCGGCTTCGCGGCGCTGGCGCTGCTGACGCTGCTGGCCGCGACCTCGTCCAACCGCGCGGTCAAGGCGCTGGGCGGGCGGCGCTGGCAGGCGCTGCACCGGCTGGTCTACGCGGCGGCCGGCCTGGCGCTGCTGCACTTCTTCTGGATGCGCGCGGGCAAGAACGACTTCGCCGAAGTCGCGGCCTATGCCGCCATCGTGGGCGCGCTATGGCTGTGGCGGCTGTGGCGCCGCTTCAGTCCGGCAGCAGCGTCTCGCCGCGCATCTGCGCCTGCGCGTCCTCGCGCGCGCGGATGAGCGTGGCGCGGCGTCCGTCGACCAGCACCTCGGCCGCGCGGCCGCGGGTGTTGTAGTTGCTGGCCATGCTCATGCAGTAGGCGCCTGCCGACAGCACGGCCAGCCGGTCGCCGGGCTGCACCGCGAGCGTGCGCTCGCGGCCCAGCCAGTCGCCGCTCTCGCAGACCGGGCCGACCACGTCGTAGGCGGTGGCCTGCGCATCCTGGCGCAGCGCCAGCGGCACGATCCGGTGGTAGGCCTCGTACATGGCCGGCCGCGGCAGGTCGTTCATGGCGGCGTCGACGATGCAGAAGTTCTTCTGCCCCCCGGGCTTGAGGTACAGCACCTCGGCCACGCACAGGCCGGCGTTGCCGACCAGCGAGCGGCCGGGCTCGATCATCAGCAGGCGCTCGCCGTAGCCACGCGCGTCGAGGCGGGCCAGCAGTTGCTGCCACAGCCCGTCGGCGCCGGGCGGCTCGGTGCCGTCCGGCGCGCCGTAGTCGATGCCCAGGCCGCCGCCGAAGTCGATGTGCTCGATCCGGATGCCGGCCGCCTCGATCGCATCGACCAGGTCCAGCACGCGGTCCATCGCATCCAGGTAGGGCGACGCCTGCGTGATCTGCGAGCCGATGTGGCAGTCGATGCCGACGATCCGCAGGCCCTCCAGCCCGGCGGCGTGGCGGTACAGCGCCAGCGCCTCGTCGTGCGCGACGCCGAACTTGTTGCCCTTGAGGCCGGTGGAGATGTAGGGGTGGGTTTGCGCATCCACGTCGGGATTCACGCGGATGCTGACCGGCGCCGTGCGGCCGGCCTGTAGCGCGACCTCGTTCAGCACGTCCAGCTCGGCCGCGCTCTCCACGTTGAAGCAGGCGATGCCGTGCACCAGCGCCTGTTGCATCTCCGCGCGCGTCTTGCCGACGCCGGAGAAGATGACCTTGGCCGGATCGCCGCCGGCCGCCAGCACCCGCGCCAGCTCGCCGCCCGAGACGATGTCGAAGCCGCAGCC
The DNA here is from genome assembly GCF_047601025.1 of Pseudorhodoferax sp. NCBI lineage: Bacteria > Pseudomonadati > Pseudomonadota > Betaproteobacteria > Burkholderiales > Comamonadaceae > Pseudorhodoferax > Pseudorhodoferax sp. The sequence continues at coordinate 778,103 of NZ_JASGJZ010000001.1, read as the reverse complement.
CGCGCGGGCGAACAGCTGCAGCACGGCCAGCGTGGAGTTGGCCTTCATCGCGTAGCAGATGCGGGCGCGCCGGCCCGCGAAGCCGCGCTGGTAGGCCGCCAGCGCCGCCAGCATCGCGGCCTTGGAATACACGAACAGCGGCGTGCCGTGCAGGGCGGCCAGGTCGGCCACGCGCACGTCTTCCACGTGCAGCGCGCCGTCGCGGTAGTGGATCTGGGGGTGGCCGGGCAGGGGCGAGTCGGTCATGGCGAAGGGGTGGACGGGAATCCGGGGATCATAGGCAGCCGCCGTGCGGGTGGCCATGCATCACGCAAGGTCGTGCGGCCTCGCGGCCATGGATTTGAAGGACTGCCCGGCCGCGCGCCTTCAGCCGCTTCAGCTGCCGGGCAGCGGCAGCGGCGGAGTGGCCGGTTCGAGCGCCGGCAGCGGCTGTGCCGCCGCGGGCGCCGAGGCGGCCGACGCCGGCATGGACGGCCGCAGCGACTGCACCAGCGAGGCGCGGTTGGCGGCGGCCGGATCCTGGGAGAAGTACAGATCGCCCTTCTGCCCGCAGGCTGCGGCCAGCAGTGCCAAGATGGCGCTTCCTAGAATGTTCTTCACCCTCGACATCCCTGAAATTATGACCGACCCCGAATTCATGGACCGCGCCGAACGCCTGCTGGCGGCCGTGGAAGCCGGCTGCGACCGCATCAACGAAACCAGCGACGCCGACCTGGACAACCAGCGCGTCGGCGGCATGGTCACGCTGGTGTTCCCCAACCGCAGCCAGATCGTCGTGAACCTGCAGAAGCCGCTGCACGAGGTCTGGCTGGCCAGCCAGTCCGGCGGCTACCACTACCGGTTCGAGGACGGGCAGTGGCGCGACACCAAGGGCGGGGCCGAGTTCTTCGCCCAGCTGACGCAGGACGCCAGCGCCCAGGCCGGCCAGCCGGTGCGCTTCAGTTCCTGAACAGGTCCAGGATGCGGTTGCGCTCCTCGGCGGGGGGCGGCGCCACGGCGGCGCTGCCGTTGGCCGCCGGCAGCGCCGCATCCAGGCCCAGGCTGCCCACGCCGGTGTCGCGCGCGTATTCCTCGTAGAACCACTCGCCGCCGCTGTTGACCACGCCGGGCGGCGGCGCCGGCTGGCTCACCGGAACGCCCTTGAGGGCCTGCTCCATGAAGCTGATCCACACCGGCAGCGACAGGCCGCCGCCGGACTCGCGCGCGCCCAGGTTGCGCGGCTGGTCGTAGCCGATCCAGGCCACGGCCGCCAGCGTGGGCTGGTAGCCGGCGAACCAGGCGTCGATCGCGTCGTTGGTGGTGCCGGTCTTGCCGTACACGTCCGGGCGCTTGAGCATGGCCTGGGCGCGGGCGGCCGTGCCGCGCGAGGTCACCTCGCCCAGCAGCTGCGTCATCACGAAGGCGTTGCGCGCGGGGATCGCGCGCACGTTCTCGTCCAGCACCGGCGGCGTGGTTTCCACCAGCGTGCGGCCCCGGTGGTCGGTGACCTTGGCGATCAGCCAGGGGTTCACGCGGTAGCCGCCGTTGGCGAACACCGCATACGCGGCCGTCAGCTGCATCGGCGTGACCGAGCCGGCGCCCAGCGCCATCGTCAGGTAGGCCGGGTGGCGCTCGGCCTCGAAGCCGAAGCGCGTGATCCACTCCTGCGCGTTCTGCGGGCCCACGGCCTGCAGCACGCGGATGGAGATCATGTTCTTGGACTTGGCCAGGCCGGCGCGCAGCGTCATCGGGCCGTCGAACCGGCCGTCGGAGTTCTTCGGTTCCCAGGGCTGGCCGCCGGTGAAGCCGGCGTCGAAGAACAGCGGCGCGTCGTTGACCAGGGTCGCCGGCGTGAAGCCCTTCTCCAGCGCGGCCGAGTAGATGAAGGGCTTGAAGCTGGACCCCGGCTGGCGCCAGGCCTGCGTCGCATGGTTGAACTTGTTCTTCTGGAAGTCGAAGCCGCCGACCAGCGCGCGCACCGCGCCGGTGTGCGTGTCCATGGCCACGAAGGCGCCCTCGACCTCGGGCAGCTGGGTGATCTCCCAGGTGTTCCTGGGCGTCCTGACGACGCGGATCACGGCGCCACGGCGGATCTTGACGTTGGGCTGCGCACTGGCGGCCAGGCCGGACTGCGCCGGCCGCAGGCCCTCGCCGGTGATCTCGATCCGGTCGCCGTTGCCGCGCACGGCCAGCACGCGCTTCGGGCCGGCCTCCAGCACCACGGCCGACAGCACGTCGCCGTTGTCCGGGTGCTCCTGCAGCACGTCGTCGACCGCGTCGTCCATCTCGGCGGCGTCGCGCGGCAGTTCGATGAACTTCTCGGGGCCGCGGTAGATCTGCCGCCGCTCGAAATCCATGATGCCGCGGCGCAGCGCGTTGTAGGCGGCGATCTGGTCGGTGGAGGACAGCGTGGTGTAGACGTTCAGGCCGCGGGTGTAGGTGGCGTCTCCGTACTGCGCGTACATCAGCTGGCGCACCGTCTCGGCGACGAATTCGCCATGCACGCGCAGGCCTTCGCTGGGCGGGCGGATGTGCAGTTCCTCGTGCTTGGCGGCCTCGGCCTGCGCGGCGGTGATGAAGCCGTTCTCCTGCATGCGCTGGATGATGTAGAGCTGGCGCGTGCGGGCGCGGTTCGGGTTGCTGATCGGGTTGTAGGCCGACGGCGCCTTGGGCAGCCCGGCCAGCATGGCGGCCTCGGCGATCGTGATGTCCTGCAGCGGCTTGCCGAAGTAGGTTTCCGAGGCCGCCGCGAAGCCGTAGGCGCGGTTGCCCAGGAAGATCTGGTTCATGTAGATCTCCAGGATCTGGTCCTTGGAGAGCAGGTGCTCGAGCTTGAAGGTCAGCAGGATCTCGTAGATCTTGCGCGTGTAGGTCTTCTCGGAGGACAGGTACACGTTGCGCGCCACCTGCATCGTGATGGTCGAGGCACCCTGGCTCTTGAAGCGGCCCAGGTTGGCAACGGCCGCGCGCAGCACGCCCTTGTAGTCCACGCCGCCGTGCTCGTAGAAGCGCGCGTCCTCGATGGCCAGCACGGCATCCTTCATGATCTTGGGGATCTGCGTGATCGGCATCAGGTTGCGGCGCTCCTCGCCGAACTCGCCCAGCAGCGCGCCGTCGGCCGCGTACACGCGCAGCGGCAGCTTGGGCCGGTAGTCGGCCAGGTCGGAGATGTCGGGCAGGTTGGGATAGGCCACGGCCAGCGCCACGGCGGCCAGCAGCACCAGCGACACCACGCCGGCGGCGGCGATGGCCAGCGCCCAGGCCAGCACGCGCCCGGCCAGGGCCAGGGGGCCTTTGCGCGCGGCGGCGGAGCCGGCCTTGGAGGAGGTGCCGGAAGAGGGCTTGGGAGGCATAGGAATTCGAGGGGAGCGCGGGGTCTGGAAGGCTGTCGCGCAGGCTGCCGGAGGTCTGTGCGCGGCCCGCCATTTTGCCTCGGCGCTGCGGTGGCTGCCGGGGCCCGGCCATGCCCCCAGGGCGTTCGGCCGCGGCGTTCAGAAGGGCCCGCTGCGCGTCGGCTTTTGACAACGCCGTGTCCGATTCCGGGGGCGCGAGTCGGTTCCCGTCAAACTGTTGCTGATAGTATTCAAAACGCTTGTCAGTATTTGTATCCATTTCCGACCGGTTCGGGGGCTTCGCTTGATATCTTTGGGGACGCTCTTCAGTCGCAAGCCGGCGCCCCTGCTGGGGATCGACATCAGTTCTTCCAGCATCAAGCTGGTCGAGCTGGACCACGATCCGGCAGGCCAGCTGCTGCTGTCGCGCTGCGCGATCGAGCCGCTGGAGGCGGGCTGGATCACCGACGGCAACGTCGAGAAATTCGACGAGGTGGCGCAGGCGCTGCGCCGCCTGGTCAAGAAGAGCGGCACCCGCACCCGGAACGTGGCGCTGGCGCTGCCGCCCTCGGCCGTGATCACCAAGAAGCTGGTGATGCCGGGCGGGCTGACGGAGCAGGAGATGGAATTCCAGGTCGAGGCCGAGGCCAGCCAGTACATCCCGTTCCCGGTCGACGAGGTCAGCCTGGACTTCTGCGTGGTCGGCCCCAGCACCGGCGCGCCCGGCGACCTGGAGGTGCTGATCGCCGCCTCGCGCAAGGAGAAGGTGCAGGACCGCCAGGGCCTGGCCGAGGCCGCCGGGCTCAAGCCGGTGGTGCTGGACATCGAATCCTTCGCCTCGCGGCTGGCCGCGGGCCGGCTGATCGAGCGGCTGCCCGGCAAGGGCGCCGGCACCATCGTGGCGCTGTTCGAGATCGGCGCCATGACCGCCAGCATGCACGTGCTGCGCGACGACCAGGTGCTGTACGACCGCGACCAGCCGTTCGGCGGCGCGCAGCTGACGCAGATGATCGTGCGCCAGTACGGCTTCTCGCCCGAGGAGGCCGAGGCCAAGAAGCGCAGCGGCGAGCTGCCGCAGGACTATGCCGAGGTGGTGCTGGCGCCGTTCGTCGAGACGCTGGCGCACGACATCGGCCGCGCGCTGCAGTTCTTCTTCACCAGCACGCCGCACAACCGGGTCGACCACGTGATGCTGGCCGGCGGCTCGGCGCCGCTGGCCGGGCTGGTGGAGGCGGTCACGCAGCAGACCTCGTTCCCGTGCAGCCTGGTGAATCCGTTCGACGGCATGGAGATCGGCCAGGACGTGCGCGTGACCCGCCTGGGCCGCGAGGCGCCGGCCTACCTGACGTCGTGCGGGCTGGCGATGCGGAGATTCCTGCAGTGATCCTGATCAACCTGCTGCCGCACCGCGAGGCTGCCCGCAAGGCCCGCAAGGAGGCGTTCCACGTCATGCTGGGCCTGGCGGCGCTCGCCGGGCTGGCCGTGGGGGCGGTGATCTACCTGGGCTTCCAGGCGCGCATCGAGACACAGCAGGAGCGCAACCAGTTCCTGCGCAGCCAGATCCAGGCGCTGGACGTGCAGATCAAGGAAATCGCCAACATCGAGCAGGAGATCGCCTCGCTCACCGCGCGGCAGAAGGCGGTGGAGGATCTGCAGGCCGACCGCAACCTGCCGGTGCACCTGCTGAACGAACTGACCAAGGCGCTGCCGGCCGGTGTCTACATCACCAGCCTGCGCCAGGAGAACCAGGCGGTCACGCTGCAGGGCGTGGCGCAGTCGAACGAGCGCATCTCCGAGCTGCTGCGCAACCTGGCCGAGAACACTCCCTGGCTGTCCAGGCCGGACCTGTCCGAGATCGTGGCCGGCAACGTGGCACTGGGGCCGCGCGACAACCGGCGCGTGGCCAACTTCAACCTGCGCGTGCGGCTGGTGCGCGCCAGCGAGGTGCAGGCCGCCGCCGCGCCGGCCAAGCCCTGAGGAGCGCACGCGTGGCGACCCGGTCTCCCCCCCGCCCCCCACGGTTCAACGTCGCCGCGCAGTGGGCGCGGCTGGCCGGGCAGTTCCGCAACCTGCATCCGTCCGACGCCTCGCAATGGCCGGTGCTGCCGCGCACGCTGCTGCTGGCCTTCGTCGTGCTCGTCGCCCTGGCCATCGTGTGGTTCGCCTACCTGCGCAGCGTGGAGGACGAACTGACGAGTGCGCAGAACCAGGAGGCCGAGCTGCGCCAGGCCTACGAGGCGCGGCTGGTCAAGGCCGTGAACCTGGAGGCGCTGAAGAAGCAGCGCGAGCAGATCCAGCAGTACGTGACGCAGCTGGAGCGCCAGCTGCCGAGCAAGGCCGAGATGGCCGCGCTGCTGTCCGACGTGAACCAGGCCGGCCTCGGCCGCAACCTGCAGTTCGACCTGTTCCGCCCCGGGCAGGTGGTGGTGCGGCCGTACTACGCCGAACTGCCGATCACGCTGCGCGTGACCGGGCGCTTCCACGACATCGGCGCGTTCGCGGCCGACGTCGCCAACCTGTCGCGCATCGTCACGCTGAACAACATCGCCATCGTGCCGGCCCGCGACGGCGCGCTGACCATGGACGCCACGGCCCGCACCTTCCGCTACCTCGACGCCGACGAGATCGCCGCCCAGCAGGCCGCCGCCAAGGGGGCGTCGAAGTGACGCAGGTGACGCGCCGGCTGCGGTCCGGGCTGCTGGCGGGTGCCGCGCTGCTGGTGTTGGCCGGCTGCGGCGGCTCCGGCCCCGAGGAGCTGCAGCAGTGGATGGCCGAGCGGCGCACCCAGGTGCGCGCGCGCGTGACGCCGCTGATCGAACCCAAGCAATTCGTCCCCCAGGCCTACACGCAGGGCGATGCGGTCGACCCCTTCAGCGCGCAGCGGCTGGTGCAGGCGCTGCGCCAGGAGGGGCCGCAGAGCGCCGCCAACAGCGGGCTGATCACGCCCGAGCTGGCGCGCCGCAGGGAGCCGCTGGAGGCCTACCCGCTCGACGCCATGGCCATGGTCGGCAGCCTGCGCCGCGGCGGTGTGCCGGTGGCGCTGATCAGGATCGACAACCTGCTGTACCAGGTGCGCGTGGGCAACTACCTGGGCCAGAACTACGGCAAGGTCACGCGCATCGACGAATCGGAGGTGATCCTGCGCGAGATCGTGCAGGACGGCGGCGGCGAATGGACCGAGCGCACGGCGACTCTGCCGCTGCAGGAAGGGCGTAAATGAACAAGTACAAACCGATGCTGGCCGGCCTGGCCCGGTACACCGCCGTGCTGGCGCTGGCGCTGGCCTCCTGCGGGGCCTGGGCGCTGCCGGCCATCGAAGCCGTGAGCGGCGCGCTGCAGAACGGCACCGAGGTCGTGCGCATCGACCTCAGCGAGGCGCCCGCGGCGCTGCCGGCGGGGCTGGCGCTGCAGTCGCCGGCCCGCATCGCCCTGGACTTCCCGGGCGTGGTGACCTCGCTGCCGCGCACGCCGATCGAGCTGAACCAGGGCAACCTGCGCTCGGCCAGCGTGCTGAACGTGGGCGAGCGCTCGCGCGTGGTGCTGAACCTGCAGCAGGCCACCACCTACCGGGCGCAGCTGCAGGGCAATTCCATCCTGATCGTGCTCCAGCCGGTGGCCGCGGCGCAGCTGCCGGCCGCCACGCCGCTGTTCCCGGACGCCGGCGCCCATGGCCGCGCGCCGCTGCGCGACCTGGACTTCCGCCGCGGGCCCGACCAGACCGGCCGCGTGGTCGTGAGCCTGGGCAGCGCCCAGGTCGGCGTGGACGTGCGCCAGCAGGGCCAGAGCCTGGTCGTGGAGTTCCTGAATTCCTCGCTGCCCGAGGGCCTGCGCCGGCGGCTGGACGTGGCCGACTTCGACACCCCGGTGCAGACCATCTCCACCTTCGAGGTCGGCGACCGGGTGCGCATGGTGGTCGAGCCGCGCGGCGCCTGGGAGCACAGCGCCTACCAGAGCGACGGCCAGTTCGTCGTCGAGGTGCGGCCGCAGCGCGTGGACCCGACGCGGCTGAGCCAGGGCCCGGGCTTCTCGGGCGAGAAGCTGTCGCTGAACTTCCAGAACATCGAGGTCCGCTCGCTACTGCAGGTCATCGCCGACTTCACGAACTTCAACGTCGTCACCTCGGACTCGGTCACCGGCGCGGTGACGCTGCGCCTGAAGGACGTGCCCTGGGACCAGGCCCTGCAGATCATCATGGACGCCAAGGGCCTGGGCATGGAGAAGAACGGCAGCGTGCTGTGGATCGCGCCCAAAGACGAGATCGATGCGCGCAAGAAGCGCGACCTGGAGTCCGCCGCCGCGCTGGAGAACCTGGAGACGCTGCGCACCCAGTCGTTCCAGCTGAACTACGCGCGCGCCGTGGACATCGCGGCGCAGATCACCGGCACCGCCGCGGGCGGCGGCACCGGCGCCAGCCGCTTCCTCAGCGTGCGCGGCACGGCGATCCCGGAGCCGCGCACCAACCAGCTGTTCGTGACCGACGTGGCCAGCCGGATCGCCGCCGTCAACGAGCTGATCAAGAAGCTCGACGTGTCGGTGCGCCAGGTGCTGATCGAGGCGCGCATCGTCGAGGCCTCGGACACCTGGGGCAAGTCCATCGGCGTGCGGCTGGGCGGCGGCGACCTGCGGGCGCAGCGGGGCGGCGACGGGGGCTACCGCATCTCCGGCAACAACCGCGTGGCCCTCGGCACCAGCTACGGCAATGCCGTGGCCAGCGCGGGCATGGGCGGCACGGTCAACACCAGCAGCAACTTCGTGAACCTGCCGGCCGTGGCCCAGGGCAGCGCGACCGAGGCCGCGAGCTTCGCGGTGTCGATCTTCAATGCCGCGGCCAACCGCTTCCTGTCGCTGGAGCTGTCGGCCATGGAGGCCGACGGCAAGGGCAAGGTGGTGTCCAGCCCGCGCGTGGTGACGGCCGACCAGACCAAGGCGCTGATCGAGCAGGGCACCGAGCTGCCCTACCAGGTGGCCACCTCCAGCGGCGCGACCTCGATCGCGTTCCGCAAGGCCAACCTGAAGCTGGAGGTCACGCCGCAGATCACGCCCGAGGGCAACATCATCCTGGACCTGGACGTGAACAAGGACAGCGTGGGCCAGAGCACCTCGGCCGGCTTCGCGATCAACACCAAGCACATCAAGACCCAGGTGCTGGTGGAGAACGGCGGCACGGTCGTGATCGGCGGCATCTTCGAGCTGAGCGAGGTCGAGGACGTGACCAAGGTGCCGCTGCTGGGCGACATCCCGATCGCCGGCAACCTGTTCAAGAGCCGCACGCGGACGTCGAACAAGCAGGAGATGCTGATCTTCATCACGCCCAAGATGATTGCCGACCTGATGGCCGGTCGCTGAGCGACAACAGGACTTTCGAGGGGAGCACCATGCGTTGGATGCGGTATGTGGTGGCCACCGCGGCGGCCGGGTTGATGGCGGCCTGCGGCGGGGGCGGGGGCAGCGTGGGAACGACGGGCACAGGCACGGGCGGTGGTGGCGGCGGCACGACGCCGGTGGTGCCGACGATGGCGGTGGCCCTGGTGAACGGCGGTGGCACCGCCGTGTCGAGCATCAGCGCGGGCGGGGCCTTCGCCGCCCGCGCGACGCTGCGCAGCGCCGCCGGCGCGGCGATCGCGCGGCGCCTCGTGGCGTTCTCGGTGTCGGACGAGGCCATCGCCAGGCTGAGCTGACGCCCGCCACCGCGCTGACGAACGACCTCGGCATCGCCGAAGTCGCGATCGAGCCGGCCTCGATCTCGGCGCTGGGTGCGGCCAGCCTGAAGGCCGCGGCCACCGTGGACGGGGCCGAGGTCGCCGCGTCGCTGGATTTTGGAGTTTCCGCGTCCAGCCTGTCCTTGTCGGCGCTGACCGCGGCACCGGCGTCCTTGCCGTCCGGCGGCAATGCCACGGTGTCGACCACGGCGTCCATCGGCGGTGCGCCCGCTGCGGCGGTTCCGGTGAACGTCGCCTTCTCCGCGACCTGCGGCCGCATCAATGGGCAGAACGCCAGCGACGGCGGCGTCGGCGTGACGACCGATGGCAGCGGCACGGCCTCGGTGACCTACAGCGCGGTGGCGGCCGATGGCCGTCCCTGCAACGGCATGGTGACGCTGACCGCTTCCAGCCCGGGCGCGGCGGCGCAGTCCACCACCCTCAGCGTGGCCGTGCCGGTGGCCAATACGCTGACCTTCGTCGGCGCGACGCCGGAGCAGATCTTCATCGCCGGCACCGGTGCGGCCGAGCAGTCGGTCGTGCAGTTCCGGGTGCTGTCGTCCGTCGGCTCGGCGCTGGCCAACGTGCCGGTCCGCTTCAGCATCGAGACGAACCCCGGTGGCGTCGGCATCGGTGCTTCGGGCGCCACCGCCCCGGTGACCGCGACAAGCGACCAGGACGGGCTGGTGTCGGTGTCGCTGTTCTCCGGCACCATTCCCGGGCCGGTCAAGCTGCGTGCCGAACTGGCGGGGTCCAGCCCGCTGGTGTTTGCCGAGACGCAGAATCTGACGGTCGCGTCGGGCCCGCCGTCGCAGCGCTTCATGAGCCTGGCCGTCGGCCAGGCCGCCCTGGAAGGCTGGGGCAGGGACGGCAGTTCCACGACCCTCACGGTTCGCCTGGCGGACCGCCAGGGCAATGCCGTGGCGGATGGAACGGTCGTCAACTTCACGGCGGAGGGCGGCCAGGTGGTGCGCAGTTGCGCCACGACGCGCATCAACGGCATCTCGCAGTGCTCGGTCAGCTACGAGACCCAGAACCCGCGGCCGCTCGGCGGGCGGGTATCCGTGCTGGCGTATGCGTCCGGCACCAAAGACTACGTGGACGTGAACGGCAACAACATCTTCGATGCGGGGACCGATCACCTCATGCAGATGGGCGACGCGTACCGCGATGACAACGAGAACGGGACGGCCGACACCGGGGAGTTCTACGTGCCCCGCGGTGGCACAGGTGCCTGCCCTGCGGCAGGAGGGGCGTTCCCGTCGCGCCAGGATACCTGCGACGCCGGGCTGGCGACGACGGTCCGCCAGCAGGCGATCATCCTGTTCGCGTCGTCCCAGCCCTCCATCGTCTTCGAAAGTGCGACCGCGGGGAACTTCAGGTTCCTGCTGAGCAGCCTCGACAACCCGCGCAGCATCCCGATGCCGGCAGGCACGACGGTCAGCGCGACGGCGACGCCCAGCACCTGCACGGTGAAGGAAGTGGGCGGCTCGCCCCTGCCCAGCGCCCGGCCCACCGCCGGACGGCCCGACGAGCTCCTCGAGAGCCGCATCGTGTTGACGCTCGATGGATGCCAGGCCGGCAACAGCATTTCGATCCGCGTGACGGCACCTTCCGGCTTGACGACGACAATCGTCAAGAACGTGGAATGAGGTTGTCAATTGAACATCGCACTCATCGGCCTGCCCGGCTCGGGCAAGTCGACCGTCGGCCGCCAGCTCTCGCGCCGGCTCCAACTGCCATTCGTCGATGCTGACCACTGGGTCGAGCAGCGGCTGGGCTGCTCGATCCGCGAATACTTCGAGCGCGAGGGCGAGGCCGGCTTCCGCGACTTCGAGCAGCAGGCGCTGGTCGACATCACGGCCGGCGGGCCGGCCGTGATCGCCACCGGCGGCGGCGCCGTGCTGCGGCCGGCCAACCGCGCCTGCCTGCGCGAGCATGCGCGCGTGTTCTACTTGTTCGCGACGCCCGAGGAGGTCTACCGCCGGCTGCGCAACGACCAGGTGCGCCCGCTGCTGCAGGTGGCCGATCCGCTGGCGCGGCTGCGCGAGCTGTTCGCGCAGCGCGATCCGCTGTACCGTGAGACCGCGCACGACGTCATCACGATCGGCCGGCCCTCGACCTCGGCGCTGGTCAACACCATCGTCGGCCTGGTGCAGCGCCAGGGCCGCTGATCGCGGCGACTTACACTTCGCGCCCTGATGGATGCCTCCCCTTCCGCTTCTTCCGCCGCCCGCGTGCAGATCGCGCTGGGCGAGCGCAGCTACCCGATCGTCATCGGTGCCGGCCTGTTCGACGCGCCGGACAGCTATGCCGGCCTGCCGCGCGCGGCCAGTGCGCTGATCGTCACCAACACCACGCTGGCGCCGCTGTACGCCGGCCGCCTGCAGCAGGCGCTGGCCGGCCGCTACGGGGCCGTGCACACGGTGGTGCTGCCCGACGGCGAGGCCTACAAGACCTGGGAGACGCTGAACCTGGTGTTCGACGCGCTGCTGTCCCATGGCTGCGACCGCAAGACCGTGCTGTTCGCACTCGGCGGCGGCGTGGTCGGCGACATCACCGGCTTCGCGGCGGCCAGCTACATGCGCGGCGTGCCCTTCGTGCAGGTGCCGACCACGCTGCTGGCCCAGGTCGACTCCTCGGTCGGCGGCAAGACGGGCATCAACCACCCGCTGGGCAAGAACATGGTCGGCGCGTTCTACCAGCCGCAGCTGGTGGTGTGCGACCTGGGCGTGCTGAAGACGCTGCCGCCGCGCGAACTGGGCGCCGGCCTGGCCGAGGTCATCAAGTACGGGCCGATCGCCGACGCCGCCTTCCTCGACTGGATCGAGGCGCACCTGGACGCGCTGCGCGCCGGCGACCCGGCTGCGCTGGCCCATGCCGTGCGGCGCAGCTGCGAGATCAAGGCCGAGGTCGTGGGCCAGGACGAGCGCGAAGGCGGCCTGCGTGCGATCCTGAATTTCGGCCACACCTTCGGCCATGCGATCGAGGCCGGCCTGGGCTACGGCGCCTGGCTGCACGGCGAGGGCGTGGGCTGCGGCATGGTGATGGCCGCGCGGCTGTCCGCGCGGCTGGGCCTGCTGGACGAGCCGGCCGTCGCGCGCATCGCGCGCCTGGTCGAACGCGCGGGCCTGCCGACCGTGGCGCCGGTGCTGGACGCGGCCGACAACGCCGGCCGCTACCTGGCGCTGATGCGCCTGGACAAGAAGGCCGAGGCCGGCGAGATCAAGTTCGTGCTGATCGACGGCATCGGCAAGGCGGTGGTGCGCGGTGCGCCCGATGCGCTGGTGCGCGAGGTCATCGACGCCAGCTGCGCATAGGGCCCGTATGCACGCCGCGCTGGCTCCCTACGCCTGCGATCCGGCCCGCAGCCGCGGCCGGCGCTTCGCCGAGGCGCCGGCGCCCACGCGCACCGAGTACCAGCGCGACCGCGACCGCATCGTGCACTCCACGGCGTTCCGCCGGCTGGTCTACAAGACCCAGGTGTTCCTGAACCACGAGGGCGACCTGTTCCGCACCCGGCTCACGCACTCGCTGGAAGTCGCCCAGCTGGGCCGTTCGATCGCGCGCTCGCTCGGGCTCGACGAAGACCTGGTCGAGGCCATCGCGCTGGCGCACGACCTGGGCCACACGCCGTTCGGCCATGCCGGGCAGGATGCGCTGAACCAGTGCATGGCCGACTGGGGCGGCTTCGAGCACAACCTGCAGAGCCTGCGCGTGGTCGACGAACTGGAGGAGCGCTACCCGCGCTACGACGGCCTGAACCTGTGCTTCGAAACGCGCGAGGGCATCCTGAAGCACTGCTCGCGCACCAACGCCGAGCGGCTGGAGGCCGCCATGCCCGGCGACGTGGGCCGGCGCTTCCTCGACCGCACGCAGCCCAGCCTGGAGGCGCAGCTGTGCAACCTGGCCGACGAGATCGCCTACAACGCGCACGACATCGACGACGGCGTGCGCTCGGGCCTGCTGGCGCTGGAGCAGCTGGAGGCGGTGCCGTTGTTCGACGACTTCCGGCGCGAGACGCTGCGCGAGCATCCGGATCTGCGCGGCCGGCGGCTGCTGTACGAGACCATCCGCCGCATGCTGAGCGCCCAGGTCTACGACGTGATCGGCGCCAGCGGCGCCGCGCTGGCCCAGGCCGCGCCGGACAGCGCCGACGCGGCGCGGCGCTGTCCGCCGCTGATCGGCTTCGGCGCGGCGATGCGCGAGGCCTCGCTGGCGCTCAAGCAGTTCCTGATGCGCAACCTGTACCGCCATCCGCAGGTGGGCGAGGTCACGCAGCAGGCCAAGACCGTGGTGCGCGAGCTGTTCGCGGCCTACCGCGCGGCGCCGGACGAGATGGCCGGCGGCTTTGCCGGGCGCGCGGCCGAACGGCTGGCGCAGGCTGGGCAGGACGGCCAAGCCCGCGTCGTGGCCGACTACATCGCCGGCATGACCGACCGCTTCGCCGCGCGCGAGCACGAGCGGCTGACCGGTCGCCGGCTGCTGGGGTGAGCATGGCCACGCCGTCCGACGCGGCCGTGCGGGCCGACACCATCGCCTGGCTGGAGCGCGCGGTGATCGGCCTGAACCTGTGCCCCTTCGCCAAGTCCGTGCACGCCACCGGCCGGCTGCACCTAGCCGTCAGCGGGGCGCAGGACGCCGATGCGGTCGAGGCCGACCTGCGCCGCGAGTTGCAGGACCTGGTGGCGCTGGACGCGGCGGTGCGCGACACCACGCTGCTGGTGCTGCCGCAGGCGCTGCCGGACTTCCTCGACTTCAACGACTTCCTGGACCGCGCCGACGCGCTGGTCGAGGCGCTGGCGCTGGACGGCGTGGTTCAGGTCGCGAGCTTCCACCCCGGCTTCCAGTTCGCCGGCACCACGCCGGACGACGTGACCAACTGCAGCAACCGCTCCCCGTACCCCACGCTGCACCTGCTGCGCGAGGACAGCGTGGCGCGCGCGGTCGAGGCCTTTCCGGACGCGGCCGAGATCTTCGAGCGCAACATCGAGACGCTGGAGCGGCTGGGCCCGCAAGGCTGGGCCGCGCTGGACGTCGGCGCCGGCCGGGGGGCCGCATGACGACGAAGAAGCGCGCGGCGCCCGATCCGCTGGCCGCGCTGGCGGACGAACTGCGCCCCGGCCAGTCGATCGAACTGCTGAAGGCGCTGCACATCCTGACGCGCGACGGCCGGCTGAACCAGGACTCGCGGCGCAAGCTCAAGCAGGTGCAGCACCTGGTGCAGTTCATCGAGCGCGAGATCCGCGAGGGCTTCGCGCCCGATGCGCCGGTTCTGCTCGCCGACCATGGCGCTGGCAAGTCCTATCTCGGCTTCATGCTGTACGACCTGGTGTTCGCGCAGCGGCCCGGCCATGTCTACGGCATCGAGACGCGCGGGGAACTGGTCGAGCGCTCGCGCGAGCTGGCCGCCCGGCTCGGCTTCGAGCGCATGTCGTTCCTGCACCTCAGCGCCGCCGAGGCGGCGCGCGCCGTGCAGCTGCCGCCGCGCATCGACGTCGTGACGGCATTGCACGCCTGCGACACGGCGACCGACGACGCGATCCGCTTCGGCCTGGAGAAGCAGGCCGCCAGCATGGTGCTGGTGCCGTGCTGCCAGGCCGAGGTGGCCGCCTGCCTGCGCCAGCACAAGGCGCTGGCGCTGGCGCGCACGCCGCTGGCCGAGCTGTGGCGCCACCCGCTGCACACGCGCGAGATCGGCAGCCAGATCACCAACGTGCTGCGCTGCCTGTACCTGGAGGCCTGCGGCTACCAGGTCACCGTGACCGAACTCGTGGGCTGGGAGCACAGCCTGAAGAACGAGCTGATCGTGGCGCGCCGCACCGGCCGCGGCAAGCGCAGCGCCGCCGAACGTCTGGACGGCCTGCTCGACGCGTTCGGCCTGCAGAGCCTGCGCGCGACCCGCTTCGACCTGCTTCCGCACGCCTGAGGGGTCCATGGCCCGCCTGCCCCGTCTGTCGCTGGCCGGCCAGGTGCACCACGTGCTGCAGCGGGGCAACAACCGCCAGCCCATCTTCACCAGCGACGACGAGCACGCCGAGATGCTGGCGCTGCTGGCGCGCGAGGCCGCGGCGGCCGGCGTGGCGCTGCACGCCTACGTGCTGATGCCCGACCACTTCCACCTGCTGCTGACGCCGCCGGCCGAGGAGGGCGCGCTGGCGCGCATGCTGCAGGGCGTGGGGCGCCGCTACGTGCGCAGCTTCAACCAGGCCCATGGCCGCAGCGGCACGCTGTGGGAGGGCCGCTACCGCTCCACCGTGCTGCAGCCCGGCGCGCATGTGCTGGCGTGCATGGCGTACTTCGATCTGAACCCGGTTCGCACCGGGTTGGTGCAGGCCGCCGCCGACTACGCCTGGTCCAGCCACCGCCACTATGCGGGGCAGCGCCACGACGCCTGGCTGGTGCCCCCGGCGGACTACTGGACGCTGGGCAACACGCCGTTCGCGCGCGAGGCCGCCTACGCCGAAATGGTGCATGCCGGCCTGCCCACTTTGGAGCAGGAGGCGCTGACGCGCTCCGTGCTGGGGGGCTGGGTGCTCGGCGATCCCGCCTTCGTGGAGCGGCTGCAGCGGGCGGTGCCGCGCCGGCTCACGCGCGGCCGACCCGGCCGGCCACGCAAGAGTGACTGAACACGGTCGTTTTTGATATGTCCCCGAATAATTGTTGATGAAAAAAATCAAGGAATAATAGTGATCTGACCCTGAATTTTCTTCTTGGCATCCTTGTTGCAACGCACTATGCTCCGCTTCCCCCGCGAACGACCGAGCAAGAACGAAGGAGTGCGTCGATGACCACGGATGCCGAGATCCAACACCTGGCCCAGCACGGCCTGTATTCCGCCGCGCACGAGCACGATGCCTGCGGCCTGGGCTTCGTGGCCCACATCAAGGGCGAGAAGCGCCACGACATCGTGACCCAGGCGCTGAAGATCCTGGAGAACATCGACCACCGCGGCGCCGTCGGCGCCGACAAGTTGATGGGCGACGGCGCCGGCATCCTGATCCAGATCCCGGACGCGCTGTACCGCCAGGAGCTGGCGAAGCAGGGCGTCACGCTGCCGCCGGCCGGCGAGTACGGCGTGGGCATGATCTTCCTGCCCAAGGAACATGCCTCGCGCATGGCCTGCGAGCAGGAGCTGGAGCGCGCCATCAAGGCCGAAGGCCAGGTGCTGCTGGGCTGGCGCGACGTGCCGGTCAACAAGGACATGCCGATGTCGCCGGCCGTGCGCCAGACCGAGCCCATCATCCGCCAGGTGTTCATCGGCCGCGGCAGCGACGTGATCGTGCAGGACGCGCTGGAGCGCAAGCTGTACGTGATCCGCAAGACCGCCAGCGCCAACATCCAGAACCTGGAGCTGGTGCACTCCAAGGAGTACTACGTCCCCTCGATGTCCAGCCGCACCGTGGTCTACAAGGGCCTGCTGCTGGCCGACCAGGTGGGCGTGTACTACGACGACCTCGCGGACGAGCGCTGCATCTCGGCCATCGGCCTGGTGCACCAGCGCTTCTCGACCAACACCTTCCCGAAGTGGCCGCTGGCCCACCCGTACCGCTACGTCGCGCACAACGGCGAGATCAACACCGTGCGTGGCAACTACAACTGGATGCGCGCGCGCGAGGGCGTGATGTCCTCGCCGGTGCTGGCGGCCGACCTGGCCAAGCTGTACCCGATCAGCTTCGCCGGCCAGTCCGACACCGCCACCTTCGACAACTGCCTCGAGCTCATGACCATGGCCGGCTATCCGATCGCCCAGGCCGTCATGATGATGATCCCCGAGCCCTGGGAGCAGCACGAGAAGATGGACGAACGCCGCCGCGCGTTCTACGAGTACCACGCCGCGATGATGGAGCCCTGGGACGGCCCGGCCTCCATCGTGTTCACCGACGGCCGCCAGATCGGCGCCACGCTGGATCGCAACGGCCTGCGCCCCTCGCGCTACATCATGACCGACGACGACATGGTCATCATGGCGTCCGAGTCCGGCGTGCTGCCCGTGCCCGAGCACCGGATCGTCAAGAAGTGGCGGCTGCAGCCCGGCAGGATGTTCCTGATCGACCTGGACCAGGGCCGCATGATCGAGGACGAGGAGCTCAAGTCGCTCACCGTCAACACCAAGCCCTACAAGCAGTGGATCGAGAACCTGCGCATCAAGCTCGACAGCGTCCAGGCGCCGGCCGCCGAGCCGCCCAAGAGCGAGGTCCCGCTGCTGGACCGCCAGCAGGCCTTCGGCTACACGCAGGAGGACATCAAGTTCCTGATGAGCCCGATGGCCCAGGCCGGCGAGGAGGGCATCGGCTCCATGGGCAACGACAGCCCGCTGGCGGTGCTGTCGTCCAAGAACAAGCTGCTCTACAACTACTTCCGGCAGATGTTCGCGCAGGTCACCAACCCGCCGATCGATCCGATCCGCGAGGCCATCGTGATGTCGCTGAACAGCTTCATCGGCCCCAAGCCCAACCTGCTGGACATCAACCAGGTCAACCCGCCGATGCGGCTCGAAGTCAGCCAGCCCATCCTGGACTTCGACGACATGGCCAAGCTGCGCGACATCGAGCGCTATACGCAGGGCAAGTTCCGCTCGGCCACGCTGGACATCACCTACCCGGCCGACTGGGGCCGCGAGGGCGTGGAGGCCAAGCTGGCCTCGCTGTGCGCCGAAGCGGTGGATGCGATCAAGGGTGGCGCCAACATCCTGATCGTCAGCGACCGCGCCGTCGGCCCGGCCCGCGTCGCGATCCCGGCACTGCTGGCCTCCAGCGCGATCCACCAGCACCTGGTGCGCGAGGGCCTGCGCACCACGGCCGGCCTGGTGGTGGAAACCGGCAGCGCGCGCGAGGTGCACCACTTCGGCGTGCTGGCCGGCTACGGCGCCGAGGCCGTGCACCCCTACCTGGCGATGGAGACGCTGGCGGCCATGCACGCCGACCTGCCGGGCGCGCTGTCGGCCGAGAAGGCGATCTACAACTACGTCAAGGCGATCGGCAAGGGCCTGTCTAAGATCATGTCCAAGATGGGCGTGTCGACCTACATGTCCTATTGCGGCGCCCAGCTGTTCGAGGCCGTGGGCCTGAACAGCGCCACCGTGGACAAGTACTTCACCGGCACCGCCAGCCGCGTGGAAGGCATCGGCGTGTTCGAGATCGCCGAGGAGGCGCTGCGCATGCACGCCGCCGCCTTCGGCGACGACCCGGTGCTGGCCACCATGCTGGACGCCGGCGGCGAGTACGCCTGGCGCACGCGCGGCGAGGAGCACATGTGGTCGCCCGACGCCATCGCCAAGCTGCAGCACAGCACGCGCGCGAACAGCTGGAGCACCTACAAGGAATACGCCCAGATCATCAACGACCAGAGCCGCCGCCACATGACGCTGCGTGGCTTGTTCGAGTTCCGGATCGATCCGTCCCGGGCCATTTCCGTCGACGAGGTCGAGCCGGCGGCCGAGATCGTCAAGCGCTTCGCCACCGGCGCGATGTCGCTGGGCTCGATCTCCACCGAGGCGCATTCCACGCTGGCCATCGCGATGAACCGCATCGGCGGCAAGAGCAACACCGGCGAGGGCGGCGAGGACCCGGCGCGCTACCGCAACGAGCTCAAGGGCATCCCGATCAAGGCCGGCGACACGCTCAAGAGCATCATCGGTGCCGAGAACGTCGAGGTCGACATGCCCCTGCGCGACGGCGACTCGCTGCGCTCGCGCATCAAGCAGGTGGCCTCGGGCCGCTTCGGCGTGACGGCGGAGTACCTGTCTTCTTCTGACCAGATCCAGATCAAGATGGCGCAGGGCGCCAAGCCCGGCGAGGGCGGCCAGCTGCCCGGCGGCAAGGTCACCGAGTACATCGGCAAGCAGCGCTACTCGGTACCCGGCGTGGGCCTGATCAGCCCGCCGCCGCACCACGACATCTACTCGATCGAGGACCTGGCCCAGCTGATCCACGACCTGAAGAACGTGGCGCCGCACGCCTCGATCAGCACCAAGCTGGTCAGCGAGGTCGGAGTCGGCACCATCGCCGCCGGCGTGACCAAGTGCAAGAGCGACCACCTGGTGATCGCCGGCCACGACGGCGGCACCGGCGCCTCGCCCTGGTCGTCGATCAAGCACGCCGGCAGCCCCTGGGAGATCGGCCTGGCGGAGACCCAGCAGACGCTGGTGCTGAACCGCCTGCGCGGCCGCGTGCGCGTGCAGGCCGACGGCCAGATGAAGACCGGCCGCGACGTCGCCATCGGCGCGCTGCTGGGCGCCGACGAGTTCGGCTTCGCCACGGCGCCGCTGGTCGTCGAGGGCTGCATCATGATGCGCAAGTGCCACCTGAACACCTGCCCGGTGGGCGTGGCCACGCAGGATCCGGTGCTGCGCAAGAAGTTCTCGGGCAAGCCCGAGCACGTGGTGAACTACTTCTTCTTCGTCGCCGAGGAAGTGCGCCAGATCATGGCGCAGCTGGGCATCCGCAAGTTCGACGACATGATCGGCCGCTCGGACCTGCTGGACATGAAGAAAGGCATCGCCCACTGGAAGGCCAGGGGCCTGGACTTCAGCCGCCTGTTCGCGCTGCCCGAGGTGCCGGCCGACGTGCCGCGCTACCACGTCGAGGCGCAGGACCACGGCCTGGAGAAGAACCTGGACACGCGCTTGATCGAAAAGGCCAGGGCCGCCATCGAGAAGGGCGAGAAGGTGCAGTTCATGGAGGTCGCGCGCAACGTGAACCGCACCGTGGGCGCCAAGCTCTCGGGCGCCGTCACGCGCGTGCACCCCGAGGGCCTGCCGGACGACACCATCCGCATCCAGCTCGAGGGCACGGGCGGCCAGTCCTTCGGCGCCTTCCTGTGCAAGGGCATCACGCTGTACCTGATCGGGGACGCCAACGACTACACCGGCAAGGGCCTGTCCGGCGGCCGGGTGGTGGTGCGGCCCAGCCTGGACTTCCGCGGCGAGCCGGCGCGCAACATCATCGTTGGCAACACCGTGATGTACGGCGCGACCACTGGCGAGGCCTACTTCTGCGGCGTGGCCGGCGAGCGCTTCGCGGTGCGGCTGTCCGGCGCCACGGCGGTGGTCGAGGGCACGGGCGACCACGGCTGCGAGTACATGACCGGCGGCACGGTCGCGGTGCTGGGCAAGACCGGCCGCAACTTCGCGGCCGGCATGAGCGGCGGCGTGGCCTACGTCTACGACGAGGACGGCCAGTTCGCCAGCCGCTGCAACACCTCGATGGTCACGCTGGAGAAGGTGCTGGCCACGGCCGAGCAGACCGCCACCGTGCCGCGCGGCCACTGGCACAACGGCACCACCGACGAGGCGCTGCTGCGCAAGCTGCTGGAGGACCACCACCGCTGGACCGGCAGCAAGCGCGCGCGCGAACTGCTGGACGACTGGGCCAGCACGCGCGGCAAGTTCGTGAAGGTGTTCCCGAACGAGTACAAGCGCGCGCTGGGCGAGATCCACGACCGCAAGGTCGAGCTGGCCAGCAGCGGCAACAACGCCCACGTGGGCCTGGAACCGCACGCCGTGGCGCAGGCGGCATCGGTCTGAGCGAGAACAACGAGGAAGAGCACGATGGGAAAGATCACCGGCTTCATGGAATACGAGCGCATCGAGGAGGGCTACCGCCCGGTCGAGGAGCGCCTGAAGCACTACAAGGAATTCGTGGTGGGCCTGACGCCCGAGCAGGCCAAGCTGCAGGGCGCGCGCTGCATGGACTGCGGCACGCCGTTCTGCAACAACGGCTGCCCGGTCAACAACATCATCCCGGACTTCAACGACCTGGTGTACCGGCAGGACTGGAGGAGCGCGATCGCGGTGCTGCAGTCCACCAACAACTTCCCGGAGTTCACCGGCCGCATCTGCCCCGCGCCCTGCGAGGCGGCCTGCGTGCTGAACGTGAACGACGACGCCATCGGCATCAAGTCGATCGAGCACGCCATCATCGACAAGGCCTGGGAAGAAGGCTGGATCACGCCGCAGCCGGCCCGGCACAAGACCGGCAAGAAGGTGGCCGTGGTCGGTTCCGGCCCGGCCGGCCTGGCCGCGTCGCAGCAACTGGCCCGCGCCGGCCACGACGTCACGCTGTTCGAGAAGAACGACCGGGTCGGCGGCCTGCTGCGCTACGGCATCCCGGACTTCAAGATGGAGAAGGTGCACATCGACCGCCGCGCCGAGCAGCTCAAGGCCGAGGGCGTGACGATCAAGACCGGCACCGTGGTGGGCAACTGGCCCAAGGACTCCAAGGTCACCAACTGGGCCAAGCACCACGTGTCGGCGGACGACCTGCTCCAGGAGTTCGACGCCGTGCTGCTGACCGGTGGCGCCGAGCAGTCGCGCGACCTGCCGGTGCCGGGCCGCGAGCTGGACGGCATCCACTTCGCGATGGAGTTCCTGCCGCAGCAGAACAAGGTCAACGCCGGCGACAAGCTCAAGGGCCAGCTGCGGGCCGACGGCAAGCACGTGATCGTGATCGGCGGCGGCGACACCGGCAGCGACTGCGTGGGCACCAGCAACCGGCACGGCGCGGTCAGCGTGACCCAGTTCGAGCTGATGCCGCAGCCCCCGGCCGAGGAGAACCGCCCGCTGACCTGGCCCTACTGGCCGATCAAGCTGCGCACCAGTTCCAGCCACGAGGAAGGCTGCGAGCGCGAGTTCGCGATCTCGACCAAGGAATTCATCGGCGAGAAGGGCAAGGTCACCGGCCTGAAGACCGTGCGCGTGGAGTGGAAGGACGGCAAGATGGTCGAGGTGCCGGGCAGCGAGCAGGTGCTCAAGGCCGACCTGGTGCTGCTGGCCATGGGCTTCGTCAGCCCGGTCGCCAGCGTGCTGGAGTCCTTCGGCGTCGACAAGGACGCGCGCGGCAACGCCAAGGCCACGACCGAGTTCGACGGCGGCTATGCCACCAACGTGTCCAAGGTCTTCGCCGCCGGCGACATGCGGCGCGGCCAGTCGCTGGTGGTGTGGGCGATCCGCGAAGGGCGCCAGGCGGCGCGCGCGGTGGACGAGTTCCTGATGGGCTTCTCGGACCTGCCGCGCTGAGGGGATCTGCCGCGCATACGCAGCAATACGCGGTATCCCTTATCATCGTCCGAGGCCGGATCTCCTCCGGCCTTGTTGTTGATGGACGATTCTTCCCTTTCTTCCGACCCCCTCGTCGTCCTGCAGGACCTCTCCTTCGGCTACGGCGAGCGGCCGGTTCTCGCCAGTGTCTCGCTGACCGTGCCGCGCGGCAAGGTCACGGCGCTGATGGGTGCCTCGGGCGGGGGCAAGACCACCGTGCTGCGCCTGATCGGCGGGCAGATCCGGCCGCAGAAGGGCCAGGTGCTGTTCGATGGCCAGGACGTGGCCGCGCTCGACGAGGCGGGCTTGTACGCCGTGCGCCGGCGCATGGGCATGCTGTTCCAGTTCGGCGCCCTGTTCACCGACCTGGACGTGTTCGAGAACGTGGCCTTTCCGCTGCGCGAGCACACCGATCTGGCCGAGCCGCTGATCCGCGACATCGTGCTGATGAAGCTGAACGCCGTCGGCCTGCGCGGCGCGCGCACGCTGATGCCCAGCCAGGTGTCCGGTGGCATGGCGCGGCGCGTGGCGCTGGCGCGCGCGATCGCGCTGGACCCGGAACTCGTGATGTACGACGAACCGTTCGCCGGCCTGGACCCGATCTCGCTCGGCACCGCCGCCCGGCTGATCCGCCAGCTCAACGACGCCATGGGCCTGACCAGCATCGTCGTCTCGCACGACCTGGACGAGACCTTCGCGATCGCCGACCAGGTCATCGTGCTGGCCAACGGCTCGATCGCCGCCCAGGGCACGCCGGCCGAGGTGCGCGCCAGCACCGACCCGCTGGTACACCAGTTCGTGAGCGCCGAGGCCGAGGGCCCGGTGCATTTCCACTACCCCGGCCCGACGGTGGACGAGGACTTCGGTCCCGCCCACGGGCCGCATGCGCGGAGCCGGCGATGAGCTGGTACAAGCCTGCGGACATCGGCTTCGCCGTGCGCAGCGCGCTGGCCGACCTGGGCCAGGGCACGCGGCTGTTCCTGCGGCTGCTGGCGCTGGGCGGCGCGAGCCTGCGGCGCTTCGGCCTGGTGCGCGACCAGATCCACTTCCTGGGCAACTACTCGCTGGCCATCGTCATGGTCTCCGGCCTGTTCGTGGGCTTCGTGCTGGCGCTGCAGGGCTACTACACGCTGCAGCGCTATGGTTCGTCCGAGGCGCTCGGCCTGCTGGTGGCGCTGAGCCTGGTGCGCGAGCTGGGGCCGGTGGTCACGGCGCTGCTGTTCGCCGGCCGGGCCGGCACCTCGCTGACGGCCGGCATCGGCCTGATGAAGGCCGGCGAGCAGTTGGCCGCCATGGAGATGATGGCCGTGGACCCGGTGCGCCGGGTGCTGGCGCCGCGCTTTTGGGGCGGCGTGATCGCGATGCCGCTGCTGGCGGCGCTGTTCTCGGCGGTCGGCATCCTGGGCGGCTGGCTGGTCGGCGTGGTGCTGATCGGGGTGGACGCGGGTGCGTTCTGGAGCCAGATGCAGGGCGGCGTGGACTGGCTGGCCGACGTCGGCAACGGCGTGCTCAAGAGCGTGGTGTTCGGATTCACCGTGACCTTCGTGGCGCTGCTGACCGGCTGGCGCGCCCTGCCGACGCCCGAGGGCGTGTCGCGCGCGACCACGCGCACCGTGGTCGTGGCCTCGCTGGCCGTACTGGCACTGGACTTCGTGCTGACGGCCGTGATGTTCAACATTTGAAAGCGCTCGCGGAGAGAAGGCGATGCAACGAAGCAAGACGGATGTATGGGTGGGGCTGTTCGTGCTGCTGGGCGCGGCGGCCATCCTGTTCCTGGCGCTGCGCGCCGCCAACCTGACCAGCCTGAACCTGTCGTCCACCTACACGGTGACGGCGAAGTTCGACAACATCGGCGGCCTGAAGCCCAAGGCGGCCGTCAAGAGCGCCGGCGTGGTCGTCGGGCGCGTGGAAACCATCGATTTTGATGACAAGAGCTTCCAGGCCCGGGTGCAGCTGGCGATGCAGAGCCGCTACACTTTTCCGAAGGACAGTTCTCTCAAGATCCTGACCAGCGGCCTGCTGGGCGAGCAGTACATCGGCATCGAGGCCGGCGCCGACGAACACAACCTGCAGGCCGGCGACACCGTCACGACCACGCAGTCGGCCGTGGTGCTGGAGAACCTGATCGGCCAGTTCCTCTACAGCAAGGCTGCGGAGACGCCGGCACCCAAGAAATAAAGAGAGGTGGAGTGATCCCATGAAGCGCCCCGTTCCCCGAAGTTCCGCCCTCGCGGCCGGCCTGCTGGCCGTGGCCCTGTCGACGGGTTGCGCCACCGGTCCGAACGCCGACCCGCGAGATCCCCTCGAACCGTTCAACCGCAGCGTCTACTCGTTCAACGAAGGCCTGGACCGTGCGGTGTTCAAGCCCGTGGCCGAGGTCTACAACGAAGTGCTGCCCAGCCCGGTGCGCACCGGCGTGCGCAACTTCTTCAACAACCTGGCCGATGCGTGGACGGGCGTGAATGCGCTGCTGCAGGGCCGCGGGCAGGCGGCCGCGGAAAGCCTGTTCCGTGTCCAGCTCAACACCTTGTTCGGCATCGGCGGCCTGATCGACATCGCCAGCGACGCGGACATCCCGCGCCACCGCGAGGACTTCGGCAAGACGCTGGGCCACTGGGGCGTGCCGAGCGGGCCGTACCTGGTGTTGCCGGTGCTGGGGCCGTCCACGGTGCGCGAGACGGCGGCGCTGCCGGTCGACCTCTGGGGCAACCCGGTGTCGCATGTGAACGACCGCGGCGTGCGCTACGGGATGTACGGGCTGGGCTTGATCCACACGCGCGCGCAGCTGCTGCGCGTGGGCAACGTGCTCGAAGAGGCGGCGCTGGACAAGTACAGCTTCACGCGGGATGCCTACCTGCAGCTGCGCGGCGCCACGGACTACGACGGAAACATCGACGATCCGTCGGCGCCCGAGCAATAGGCGCTGCATAGTCGGCTGCATGCTGCACGGCCGGGCGCGGGAGTCTGCGTGCCCGAAGGCCTGCGGCACCACCCCTGAATTGAACGGCGGGTCAGGTCCCGCATGGAGAACACGACGATGATGAAGCGCAGAGACTTGGCCCGGTGGGCGGGCGCCGCGGCCCTGGTGCTGGCGCAAGGTCTGCCCCTGGCCTGGGCGGCCGACGAGGCGCCGGATGCCCTGATCAACCGGCTGTCCACCGAGGTGCTCAACGCGATCAAGGCCGACAAATCCATTCAGGCCGGCGACATCGGCAGGATCATGGCGCTGGTCGACAGCAAGATCATGCCCAACGTGAACTTCCAGCGCATGACGGCCTCGGCGGTGGGACCGGCCTGGCGGCAGGCCACGGACGAGCAGAAGCGCCAGCTGCAGGCCCAGTTCAAGACCCTGCTGGTGCGCACCTATTCCGGCGCGCTGGCCCAGGTCAACGAGCAGGAGGTCGTGGTGCGGCCGCTGCGTGCCGGGCCGGACGACAAGGACGTCGTGGTGCGCTCCGAGGTGCGTGGCCGCGGCGATCCGGCCCAGCTCGAATACCGCATGGAAAAGACGCCC
Source organism: Pseudorhodoferax sp. (assembly GCF_047601025.1). Lineage (NCBI taxonomy): Bacteria > Pseudomonadati > Pseudomonadota > Betaproteobacteria > Burkholderiales > Comamonadaceae > Pseudorhodoferax > Pseudorhodoferax sp. The sequence goes on along the minus strand of NZ_JASGJZ010000001.1, from coordinate 752,540 downwards.
GGCCAGGGCGCGGGCTGGAAGATCTACAACCTGAACGTGATGGGCATCTGGCTCGTGGAGACCTACCGCAGCCAGTTCGCCCAGGAAATCAATGCCAAGGGCCTGGACGGGCTGATCGCCTCGCTGACCCAGCGCAACCAGTCCAACGAGAAGAAGAGCGGCTGATGCTGGTGCTCCCGGCCGAGCTGACGCATGCGCAGGCTTCGGCCTCGCTGCACATGCTGCTGCAAGGCATGGCGTCGCTGCAGGGCCCGGTGCTGGTGGATGCCGGCGCGCTGCGGCAGTTCGATTCGTCGGCGCTGGCGGTGCTGCTGGAGTGCCGGCGCGAGGCCATGGCGCAGGGCCGCGGCTTCACCGTGCGCGGCCTGCCCGTGCGGCTGCGCGCGCTGGCCGGGCTGTACGGCGTGGACATGCTGCTGCCCGCTGCCGCGTAGAGAGGGCTGCGGCCGGCGCCGCCTGCGCGAAACGGGGCGGCGGCATAGAATGCCGGGTTCCCCATGCCCGCCATCTCGTTCCAGTCGGTCAGCAAAATCTACGCGGGTACGCGTTCCAGCGGCCCGTTCCGTGCGCTCGACCAGGTCAGTTTCGATATCGAGCCCGGCGAGTTCTTCGGCCTGCTCGGCCCCAATGGCGCGGGCAAGACCACGCTGATCAGCATCCTCGCGGGCCTGTCGCGGGCCAGCAGCGGCCGCGTGGCCGTCATGGGCCACGACGTGCAGGCCGACTACGCGCAGGCGCGGCGCCAGCTCGGCGTGGTGCCGCAGGAGCTGGTGTTCGACCCCTTCTTCAGCGTGCGCGAGGCGCTGCGCATCCAGTCCGGCTATTTCGGCGTGCGCCGCAACGAGGCCTGGATCGACGAACTGCTGGAAAGCCTGGGCCTGGCCGACAAGGCCGGCGCCAACATGCGCCAGCTGTCCGGTGGCATGAAGCGCCGCGTGCTGGTGGCCCAGGCGCTGGTGCACCGGCCGCCGGTGATCGTGCTGGACGAGCCCACCGCCGGCGTGGACGTGGAATTGCGCCAGACGCTGTGGCAATTCATCGCGCGGCTGAACAAGCAGGGCCACACGGTGCTGCTGACCACCCACTATCTCGAGGAAGCCGAGGCCTTGTGCACGCGCATCGGCATGCTCAAGCAGGGCCGCGTGGTGGCGCTGGCCGAGACCAGCGCGCTGCTGAAGTCCGCCTCCAGCAACGTGCTGCGCTTCAAGGTGGACCGCGAGCTGCCGCCGGCGCTGGCCCAGCACGCACGCGTGACGGGCCGCATCGTGCAGTTGCCGGCGCACGGCGCGTTCGAGATCGAGCAGTACCTGGCGGCGGTGCGCCAGGCCGGCCTGGTCGTGGAAGACGTGGAGATCCGCAAGGCCGACCTGGAGGACGTGTTCCTGCAGGTCATGGCGGCCGAGCGCAGCCCGTTGGCGCTGGTGGCGTGAGGCGGATGGTGGCGATGCAGGGCTGGCGCACGCTGTTCTACAAGGAGGTGCTGCGTTTCTGGAAGGTCGGCTTCCAGACCGTCGCGGCGCCGGTGCTGACGGCCGTGCTGTACCTGCTGATCTTCGGCCACGTGCTGGAAGACAAGGTCAAGGTCTACGACACCATCGGCTACACCGCCTTCCTGGTGCCGGGGCTGGTCATGATGAGCGTGTTGCAGAACGCGTTCGCCAACAGCTCGTCCTCGCTGATCCAGAGCAAGATCATGGGCAACCTGGTGTTCGTGCTGCTGACGCCGCTGTCGCACTGGGCCTGGTTCGTCGCCTACGTGGGCTCGTCCGTGCTGCGCGGCGTGCTGGTCGGGCTCGGCGTGTTCCTGGTGACGGTGTTCTTCACCGGCGCGCACCTGCAGGCGCCGCTGTGGATCGTGGCGTTCGCGCTGCTGGGCGCGGCGCTGCTGGGCACGCTGGGCGTGATCGCCGGCCTGTGGGCCGAGAAGTTCGACCAGATGGCGGCGTTCCAGAATTTCCTGATCATGCCCATGACCTTCCTGTCGGGCGTGTTCTATTCCATCCACTCGCTGCCCGGCTTCTGGCAGACCGTGAGCCACCTGAACCCGTTCTTCTACATGATCGACGGCTTCCGCTACGGCTTCTTCGGCGTGAGCGACATCTCGCCCTGGATCAGCCTGGGCATCGTCGGCGTCGCGCTGGTCGTCGTCAGCGGCATCGCCGTGCGCCTGCTGCGCATTGGCTACAAGATCCGCAACTAGCCCCCGCCATGACCGCCGACCAACTCCGCACCCTGATCGCCGCCGGACTGTCCTGCGAGCACCTGCACGTCGAAGGCGACGGCCGGCACTGGTTCGCCACCATCGTGGCGGCCGGTTTCGAGGGCCGGCGGCCGATCCAGCGCCACCAGATGGTCTATGCGACGCTGGGTGAGAAAATACGCAACGACGAAGTGCACGCGCTGTCGATGAAGACGCTGACGCCGGCCGAGTGGGCCGCGCAAGGCCGGCCGCAGCACTGACGGCTGCCGCGCCCGCGTACTGCGGGCTTCCGGCGAGCCTCCCGATGATTTCCTGAACTGCTTCCGATGGACAAACTGTTGATTCGCGGCGGCCCCCGGCTGGCCGGCGAGGTGTGTATTTCCGGCGCCAAGAACGCGGCCCTGCCCGAGCTGTGCGCGGCCCTGCTGACCGAGGAGGCGGTGCAGCTGTCCAACGTGCCGCGCCTGCAGGACGTGGCCACGATGCTGAAGCTGATCCGCAACATGGGCGTGGCCGTGGAGCAGCACGAGGACGGCCGCGTGGCCCTCGTCGCGCGTGCGCTGGACAAGCCCGAGGCACCCTACGACCTGGTCAAGACCATGCGCGCCTCGGTGCTGGCGCTGGGCCCGCTGCTGGCGCGCTTCGGCCGGGCCACGGTCTCGCTGCCGGGCGGCTGCGCGATCGGCTCGCGCCCGGTGGACCAGCACGTCAAGGGCTTGCAGGCCATGGGCGCGCAGATCGACGTGGAGCACGGCTACATGGTCGCCCGCCTGCCGGCCGGTCGTACGCGGCTGCACGGCGCCCACATCACGACCGACATGGTCACCGTGACCGGCACCGAGAACCTGATGATGGCCGCCACGCTGGCCGAGGGCGAGACGGTGCTGGAGAACGCCGCGCAGGAGCCCGAGATCCCCGACCTGGCCGAGATGCTGATCGCGATGGGCGCGCGCATCCAGGGGCACGGCACGCGCCGCATCGTGATCCAGGGCGTGGAGCGCCTGCATGGTTGCAGCCACCGGGTCGTGGCCGACCGCATCGAGGCCGGTACCTTTCTGTGCGCGGTCGCCGCGACCGGCGGCGACGTGCTGCTGCGCGAGGCCCGGGCCGACCACCTGGACGCCGTGGTCGAGAAGCTGCGCGATGCCGGGGCCCGCGTGCAGGCCGTCGACGGCGGCATCCGCATCCAGGCCGACGCGCCGGCCTATGCCTTCCTGCGCGCGCAGAGCTTCCGCACCACCGAGTACCCGGGTTTCCCGACCGACATGCAGGCCCAGTTCATGGCGCTGAACTGCATCGCGCAGGGCGCCAGCAAGGTGACGGAAACCATCTTCGAGAACCGCTACATGCACGTGAACGAACTGCTGCGGCTGGGTGCCCATATCCAGGTCGACGGCAAGGTCGCGTTGATCGAAGGGGCGCCGCGGCTGTCGGGCGCGACCGTGATGGCGACCGACCTGCGCGCCTCCGCCGGGCTGGTCATCGCCGGCCTGGTGGCCGAGGGCGAGACCGTGGTCGACCGCGTCTACCACCTGGACCGCGGCTACGACCGCATGGAGTCCAAGCTGCGCGGCATCGGCGCGGACATCGAGAGGATCAAGGCATGATCACGCTGGCGCTGTCCAAGGGCCGCATCTTTGACGAGACGCTGCCGCTGCTGCGCGCAGCCGGCATCGAGGTGCTGGAGGATCCCGAAACCTCGCGCAAGCTGATCCTGCCGACCAACCGGCCCGAGCTGCGCGTGGTGCTGGTGCGCGCCACCGACGTGCCGACCTACGTGGAGTACGGCGGCGCCGACCTGGGCATCACCGGCCGCGACACGCTGCTGGAGCACGGCGGCCAGGGCCTGTACCAGCCGCTGGACCTGCAGATCGCGCGCTGCCGCATCAGCGTGGCCGTGCGCAAGGACTTCGACTACGCCTCGGCCGTGCGCCAGGGCTCGCGCCTGCGCGTGGCGACCAAGTACGTCGGCATCGCGCGCGACTTCTTCGCCACCAAGGGCGTGCACGTGGACCTGATCAAGTTGTACGGCAGCATGGAGCTGGCGCCGCTGACCGGCCTGGCCGATGCCATCGTCGACCTGGTGTCCACCGGCAACACGCTGCGCGCCAACGACCTCGTGGAGGTCGAGCGCATCATGGACATCAGCGCGCGCCTGGTCGTCAACCAGGCCGCGCTCAAGCTCAAGCAGGACGCGCTGCGCCCGGTGCTCGACGGCCTGGCCGCCGCCGTGCGCGCGCACCGGCTGGAGGAGGCCACCGCATGACGCTGCTCGCCCGGCCCCTGCGCCTGTCCACCGCCAGCGCCGACTTCGAGGCGCAGTTCAAGACCCGGCTGCACTGGTCGGCCGACACCGATGCCGCGATCGAGCAGCGCGTGGCCGAGATCCTGGCCGACGTGCAGCGGCGCGGCGATGCCGCGGTGCTGGAGTACACCCGCCGCTTTGACGGCCTGGACGCGCCGGACCTGCAGGCGCTGGCGCTGAGCCCGGCCGAGCTGCAGGCCGCCTTCGACGGCCTGCCTGCCGCGCAGCGCGATGCGCTGCAGGCCGCCGCGGCGCGCGTACGCACCTACCACGAGGCGCAGAAGAAGGCCTGCGGCGAGAGCTGGACCTACCGCGACGCCGACGGCACGCTGCTGGGCCAGAAGGTCACGCCGCTGGACCGCGTGGGCATCTACGTGCCGGGCGGCAAGGCGGCCTATCCGTCCAGCGTGCTGATGAACGCCATCCCGGCGCACGTCGCAGGCGTCGGCGAGATCGTCATGGTCGTGCCGACGCCGCGCGGCGAGAAGAACCTGCTGGTGCTGGCGGCGGCGCACGTGGCCGGCGTCACCCGCGCGTTCACGATCGGTGGCGCCCAGGCCGTGGCCGCGCTGGCCTACGGCACGGTCACCATCCCGGCCGTGGACAAGATCACCGGCCCGGGCAACGCCTACGTGGCGGCGGCCAAGCGCCGCGTGTTCGGCACCGTGGGCATCGACATGATCGCCGGCCCGAGCGAGATCCTGGTGCTGGCCGACGGCAGCACGCCGCCGGACTGGGTGGCGATGGACCTGTTCAGCCAAGCCGAGCACGACGAACTGGCACAAAGCATCCTGCTGAGCCCGGACGCGGCCTACCTCGACCGCGTGCAGGCCGAGATCGACCGCCTGCTGCCGCAGATGCCGCGCGCCGACATCATCGCCGCCAGCCTGAACGGCCGCGGCGCGATGATCCTCACGCGCGACATGGAGGAGGCCTGCGCCATCAGCAACCGCATCGCGCCCGAGCACCTGGAGGTCAGCAGCGCCGAACCCCACCGCTGGGAACCGCTGCTGCGGCATGCCGGCGCCATCTTCCTCGGTGCCTACACCAGCGAGAGCCTGGGCGACTACTGCGCCGGCCCCAACCACGTGCTGCCGACCTCGGGCACGGCGCGTTTCTCCAGTCCGCTGGGCGTCTACGACTTCCAGAAGCGCAGCAGCCTGATCGAGGTCAGCGCGGCCGGCGCGCAGGCGCTCGGCCGCATCGCCTCGGTGCTGGCGCACGGCGAGGGCCTGCAGGCCCACGCGCGCGCGGCCGAGATGCGGCTGGGCCGCTGAGCACGGCCATGCGGCGGCGGTCGCGGCTCCTGGCCGGCGCCCTGGCGCTGGCCGGTGCCGTGGCAGCGCAGGCCATGAGCATCCGCGAACTGCGCACCCTGGAGGCCAGCGAGGAGGACGGTCGCGCTCACGCCGGTTATTACCTCGTCGGCGTGATGGAGGGGCTGCGCGAAGGCGCCGATACCGTCCAGCGCACCGGCGGGAAGCCGCCGTTCTGCGTCGGCCGCCGCCGCTTCGAGCCTGCCATGGCCCGCTCGCTGTACCAGGGCGAACTGACCCGCCACGCCGGTTTGTACGAGGCCGACATGCCGGTGCAACTCGTCATGTCGGCCGCGCTGCAGAACGCGTACCGCTGCGGACCGTAGCGGATGCCCGCTTGGGCTACCCCGTCAAATCAGCGTAAACCCGAGCTTGCCGTTGACGAAGTCTTTGACTGCTCAGGTGCGAGAATACCAACGGACTGCTGCGCCAGTTCCTGCCCAAGGGCACCGATTTGTCGGCCTACAGCCAGGACGACTGGACTGCATTGCCGACCTGCTGAATACCGGCTGCGCGCCACACTGGACTGGCGCAGCCCCATCCAGGCCATGCGCGACCTCGTGCACGGCATCGCCGAACACCGCGACGCGACAATCCATTAATCGATCAACAAATGCCCGGTGTTGCATTTCGGATTTGAGACCGCCCAGTCATGTTCACGCTCCTTCCTTGGTGGATGGTCACTGCCTGGCGATAGAACTTGATCGGCTCGGCGGGCCGGCGTGGCGCAGTCGCGCCGACCGGGCCGTGTTTTATGAGAAGCAAACTCCGTGGATGCAAATGGAGCAGGTGGCGAAGCTCAGCGAGGTGCCGGCCAAGCCTTCACTTCCAAAAATTCAGCCCGACCGCGGCGATCTGCGCGGCATCCTGGCCTGGCATGTGCGCAGCCTGCGGGTGGCCAAGGGTTGGTCCCAGGAGAAGCTGGCGCTGGTCTGCGAGCTGGACCGCACCTATGTCTCTGCCATCGAACGCTCCGTCTGGAATGTCTCGCTGTCCAACATCGAGAGGCTGGCGCGCGCCCTGGAGGTCGAACCCTGGACCTTGCTGGTGCCGGTGGAGTAGGGCATCAGGACACGATCTTCGTGTTCCACGAGTCTCGTGTAGCATCCTGGCGTGAAGAACGTCACCATCACCGTGGAAGATGCAGTGCTCGAATGGGTGCGCATCGAGGCCGCGCGGCGCGGTTCCAGCGTGTCGCGCCTGGTCGGCGAAATGCTGGCCGAGAAGATGCGGCACGACGATGCCTACGAGCGGGCCTACCGTGAATGGCAGGCCGACGAGCGCAGTTGGACGTCCTCCGGTGTGCCATGCCCTGCGCGTGACGAATTCGATGTCGGCCGCCTCGACCGTTTTCGTTGACACCGGCGTCCTGCTGTACGCGGACGACGGTGCCGACGAGGCCAAGCGCCTGCGCGCGCGCCAGTGGCTGGACCACCTCTGGCGGGCGCACCGCGGCCGGATCAGCATGCAGGTGCTGAACGAGTACTACGTCAGCGCCGTGCGCCGGCTCGGCATGGCCCAGGGCGATGCGCGTGCCAAGGTGCGCCGGCTGCAGCTGTGGCAGCCCTGGCAGCTCGACCACCAGACCATCGAGACCGCCTGGGGCGTGGAGGCACGGCACGGCCTGCCCTTCTGCGATGCGCTGATCGTCGCCGCGGCCATGCAGGCTGGCTGCGGCCATCTGCTCACGGAAGACCTGCAGCACGGCCAGCGCGTGGAGTCGCTCACCATCCTCAACCCTTTCCTGTTCTCACCGGACGAACTTCCCGCATGTCCCGCCTGACTTCCGCTCTCCAGTGCATCCGCCCCGACGTGCGCGACCTGCATGCCTATGTCGTGCAGGACGCCGCCGGCCTGCTCAAGATGGACGCGATGGAGAACCCGCACCGGCTGCCGCCCGAACTGCAGCAGGCGCTGGGCCAGCGCCTGGGCGCGCTGGCGCTGAACCGCTATCCCGGCCCGCGCATCGACGAACTGCGCCGCGCGCTGGCCGCCCACGCCGGGCTGCCGGAGGGCTTCGCCTTGATGCTGGGCAACGGCTCGGACGAGCTGATCTCGCTGCTGGCCCTGGCCTGCGCCCGGCCGGGCGCCACGGTCCTGGCGCCAGTGCCGGGCTTCGTGATGTACGCGATGAGCGCGCAGTTGCAGGGCCTTGGGTTCGTCGGCGTGCCGTTGACGGCGGATTTCGAGCTCGACGAGGCCGCGATGCTGGCTGCCATCGCCGAGCACCGGCCCGCCATCGTCTTCCTGGCTTACCCGAACAACCCGACCGCCAACCTGTGGGACGACGCCGCCATCGAGCGCATCGTCGCGGCCGCGCCGGGCCTGGTGGTCATGGACGAGGCCTACCAGCCGTTCGCGAGCCGCAGCTACCTCGACCGCGTGGCGCGCCACGGGCACGTGCTGCTGATGCGCACGCTGAGCAAGTTCGGCCTGGCGGGTGTGCGCCTGGGCTACCTGATGGGACCGGCCGCGCTGGTGGCCGAGTTCGACAAGGTGCGCCCGCCCTACAACGTCAGCGTGCTGAATGCCGAATGCGCGCTGTTCGCGCTGGAGCACGCCGAGGTGTTCGCCGCACAGGCACGCGACTTGCGTGCGCAGCGTGAGTCGCTGCTGGCGGCGCTGCGGGCCATGCCGGGTGTCACGGCCTGGAACAGCGATGCCAACATGGTGCTGGTGCGCGTGAACGGCAGCGACGAAGGGCACGCCCAGGCCGTGTTCGAGCGCATGAAGGCCCGCGGCGTGCTCATCAAGAACGTTTCTAGAATGCATCCGCTGCTGGCCAACTGCCTGCGCCTGACCGTCGGCACGGCCGACGAGAACGCGCAGATGCTGCGCGCCCTGCAGGATTCCCTATGACCCACGCATCTTCTCCCGCTGCCCGTACGGCCGAAGTCAGCCGCAACACCGCCGAGACCCGGATCACGGTGCGCGTGAACCTGGACGGCACCGGCCAGGCCCGGTTGGCCACCGGCATCGGCTTCTTCGACCACATGCTGGACCAGATCGCACGGCACGGCCTGATCGATCTGGACGTCCAGGCCGACGGCGACCTGCACATCGACGGCCACCACACGGTGGAAGACGTGGGCATCACGCTGGGCCAGGCCGTGGCCAGGGCCATCGGTGACAAGAAGGGCATCCGCCGCTACGGCCACGCCTACGTGCCGCTGGACGAGGCGCTGAGCCGCGTCGTCATCGACTTCTCGGGCCGTCCCGGCCTGGTGATGAACGTGCCGTTCAAGAGCGGCATGATCGGTGGCTTCGACACCCAGCTGGCGCACGAGTTCTTCCAGGGCTTCGTGAACCACGCCTTCGTGACGCTGCACGTGGACAACCTGCGCGGCGAGAATGCGCACCACCAGTGCGAAACCGTGTTCAAGGCCTTCGCCCGGGCATTGCGCGCGGCGCTGGAACTCGACCCGCGCGCGGCCGGCACCATTCCCTCCACCAAAGGTTCGCTCTGATCCATGACTGACAGAACCGTGGCCGTGGTCGACTACGGCATGGGCAATCTGCGTTCCGTGTCGCAGGCCGTGCAGGCGGCCGCGGCCGGCGAAGGCTTCGCGGTGCAGGTGACGGCCGATCCCGACGTCGTGCGCGCCGCCGGCCGCGTGGTGCTGCCGGGCCAGGGCGCGATGCCGGACTGCATGCGCGAACTGCTCGACTCCGGTCTCATGGAGTCCGTGCTCGAGGCGGCGCGCAGCAAGCCGCTGTTCGGCGTCTGCGTCGGCATGCAGATGCTGCTGGACCGCAGCGAGGAAGTGCGCGCCGGCGATGCGGCACAGGACACGCCGGGCCTGGCCCTGATCGGCGGCGACGTCGTGCGCTTCCAGCTGCACGGCCGCCTGCAGCCCGATGGCAGCCGCTACAAGGTGCCGCAGATGGGCTGGAACCGCGTGGTCCAGCAGCAGCACGGCGGCCGTCGCCACCCGGTCTGGGGCGAGGTACCACAGGGCAGCTGGTTCTATTTCGTGCACAGCTTCTACGCGCGCCCGGCCAGCCCGGAGCACAGCGCCGGCGTGACGGAATACGGGCAAACCTTTACCAGCGCCATTGCCCGCGATAATATTTTTGCGACCCAGTTCCACCCGGAGAAGAGCGCTGCGCAGGGTCTGGCGCTGTACCGCAACTTCCTCCACTGGAATCCCTGACTCCCTTTCTTCGGCTCCTGCTGCTTCCGGCACCATGCTCCTCATTCCCGCGATCGACCTGAAAGACGGTCAATGCGTGCGCCTCAAGCAAGGCGACATGGAACAGTCCACCACCTTCAGCGACGATCCGGCCGAGATGGCGCGCCGCTGGGTCGACCAGGGCGCGCGGCGCCTGCACCTGGTGGATCTCAACGGGGCCTTCGCCGGCAAGCCGAAGAACGAACTGGCCATCCGCCGCATCCTGAAGGAGGTCGGCGACGAGGTGGACGTGCAGCTGGGCGGCGGCATCCGCGACCTGGACACGATCGAGCGCTACCTCGACGCCGGCCTGCGCTACGTGATCATCGGCACGGCCGCGGTCAAGAACCCCGGCTTCCTGCACGATGCCTGCACCGCGTTCGGCGGCCACATCATCGTGGGCCTGGACGCCAAGGACGGCAAGGTCGCCACCGACGGCTGGAGCAAGCTGACCGGGCACGAGGTCGTCGACCTGGCCCGCAAGTTCGAGGACTACGGCATCGAGTCCATCATCTACACCGACATCGGCCGCGACGGCATGCTGACCGGCATCAACGTGGAGGCCACCGTCAAGCTGGCCCAGGCCCTGAACACGCCGGTCATCGCCTCGGGCGGCCTGTCCGACATCGCCGACATCGACAAGCTCTGCGCCGTCGAGGACGAGGGCATCGAAGGCGTGATCTGCGGCCGCGCGATCTACACCGGCGACCTGGACTTCGCCCGTGCGCAGGAGCGCGCCGACCAGTATCCCAATGGCTGAGCCGGCTGCCGCCGTCGAGTCGTTCCGCGGCCAGCCCTGCCTGCGGCTGAGCCTGGACGGGCATAACAGCCTGCTGGTGGCGCTGCACGGCGCGCACCTGCTGTCCTGGACGGGCGCCGGCGCCGAGCGCTTGTTCCTGAGCCCGCGCGCGCTGTTCGACGGCCGCAGCGCGATCCGCGGCGGGGTGCCGGTGTGCCTGCCGCAGTTCAACGAACGCGGCCCGCTGCCCAAGCACGGCTTCGTCCGCAACCTGCCCTGGCGTGCCGGCGGCGCGCGCGTGGACGCGGCCAGCGGCGACCTGGAGCTGACGCTGGAGCTGGCCAGCGATGCGGCCACGCGGGCGACGTGGCCGCACGACTTCCACTTCGCGCTGACGCTGCGGCTCGGCCCGGGCCGGCTGGCCATGCGGCTGGACCTGCACAACACTGGTGCCACCGCCTGGTCCTTCACCGGGGCGCTGCACACCTACCTGCGCGTGCAGGATGCCGCCGCGGTGCGGCTCGATGGCCTGGACGGCCAGCCCTGCTGGGATGCGTTGACCGATCGCCGTGTGCCGCATGCCGGCGCCGTGCGCCTGGACGGCGAGTTCGACCGCGTGTTCCGTGCCGCCGCCGCGCCGCTGCGGCTGCACGACGGCGCTACCGTGCTGTCGATCGCGCAGAGCGCGAGCTTCGAGGACACCGTGGTCTGGAACCCCGGCGCCGCCAAGTGCGCCGGCATGGCCGACATGGCGCCCGACAGCCATGCGCAGATGCTGTGCGTCGAGGCGGCCCAGGTCGAGCGGCCCGTCGCCTTGGCGCCGGACGCGCGCTGGTCCGGCTGGCAGCGGCTCCAGCTGGCCTGAGCCAGCGCTCCTTTCTTCCATTCATGCTGGCAAAACGCATCATTCCCTGCCTGGACGTCACCGGCGGCCGCGTCGTCAAGGGCGTCAACTTCGTCGAACTGCGTGACGCCGGCGATCCGGTGGAGATCGCCGCGCGCTACAACGAGCAGGGCGCCGACGAACTGACCTTCCTGGACATCACGGCCACAAGCGACGGACGCGACCTGATCCTGCACATCATCGAGGCCGTGGCCGCGCAGGTCTTCATCCCGCTGACCGTGGGCGGCGGCGTGCGCACCGTCGAGGACGTGCGCCGGCTGCTGAATTCCGGCGCCGACAAGACCAGCTTCAACTCCGCCGCGATCGCCGATCCCGACGTGATCAGCGCAGCCTCCGACAAGTACGGTGCGCAGTGCATCGTCGTGGCCATCGACGCCAAGCGCCGCACGCCCGACGAGGCGGCGCAGCGCGGCCCGGGCTGGGACGTCTACAGCCACGGCGGCCGCAGGAATACCGGCCTGGACGCCGTGCAGTGGGCGCGCGAGATGGCCCGCCGCGGCGCCGGCGAGATCCTCCTGACCAGCATGGACCGCGACGGCACCAAGTCCGGCTTCGACCTGGCGCTCACGCGCGCCGTCAGCGACGCGGTGGACGTGCCGGTGATCGCCTCCGGCGGCGTCGGCAGCCTGGACCACCTGGCCGACGGCGTGCAGGCCGGCGGCGCCGACGCGGTGCTGGCCGCCAGCATCTTCCACTACGGCGAATTCACCGTGCGCCAGGCCAAGGAGCACATGGCCGCCCGCGGCATTCCCGTACGCCTGTAGCCGTCATCGGCATGCCGGGCGCGATGGCGGACAATGCCGCGATGGATTGGTTGGACGAAGTCAAGTGGGATGCGCAGGGCCTGGTGCCGGCCATCGCCCAGGAGGCCGCCAGCGGCGATGTGCTGATGTTCGCCTGGATGGACCGCGAGGCGCTGCGCAAGACCGTGGAACTGGGCCGTGCGGTCTACTACAGCCGCTCGCGCGGCAAGCTGTGGTTCAAGGGCGAGGAGTCCGGCCACGTGCAGACCGTGCACGAGGTCCGGCTGGACTGCGACGCCGACGTGGTGCTGCTGAAGGTCACGCAGCGGGGGCACGAGCCCGGCATCGCCTGCCACACCGGCCGGCACAGCTGCTTTTTCCGCCGCTTCGACGGCCAGGGCTGGCAGACGGTCGATCCGGTCTTGAAAGACCCCGAGTCCATCTACAAATAGGCCGCCATGAACCTCCCGACCCCAGATGCCCTGGCCCGCCTGGCCGCCGTGATCGAGAGCCGCAGGCCGGCGGCCGGCGGTGATCCGCAGGCCAGCTACGTGGCCCGGCTGCTGCACAAGGGGCCGGACGCCTTCCTGAAGAAGATTGGCGAGGAGGCGACCGAGGTCGTCATGGCCGCCAAGGACGTCGACGCCGGCCGCGGCGACCTGGAGCACCTGCGCGACAAGCTGGTCGGCGAGGTGGCCGACCTGTGGTTCCACTCCATGGTGGCGCTGGCCCACTACGGGCGCGGCCCGCAGCACGTGGTCGCCGAGCTGGTGCGTCGCGAAGGCACCAGCGGCATCGAGGAAAAGGCCTTGCGCAAGGCCGTCGCCCGCGAAGGAGAAAGCCATGGCTGACATCATCGACGTGGAAGTCAAGGACGACCAGCAGGCCCAGCAGCTCAAGACCATCGGCTGGGTCAGCTACCTGCTGCACCTGATCGTGGCCGTGGCGGCTGTGGTGCCTGGCGCGCAGCCCAGCATCGCGCTGCTGATCGTCGCGCTGGTGATCGACCTCGTGAAGAAGCCCGATGCCGAGGGCACCTGGCAGGCCAGCCACTTCTCCTGGCGCATCCGCTCGGTGCTGTGGGCCGGCGTGCTGTACTTGGTCACGCTGCCGCTGTACCTGCTGCTGTACCTGCCTGGCGCCATCGCCTGGCTGGTGATCTCGGTCTGGTTCCTGTACCGCATCGTCCGCGGCATGGTGGACATGAATGCCAGCCGCCCCGTCGGCTTTCCCCGTTGAGCGAGTACTCCATGCACGACCCCGATTGCCTGTTCTGCAAGATCGTCCAGGGGCGGATTCCGTCCCGCAAGGTCCACGAGGACGAGGAGTTCTTTGCGTTCCACGACATCCGGCCGGCCGCGCCCATCCATTTCCTGGTCGTGCCCAAGGCGCATGTCGCGTCCATGGCCCAGGTGTCGGATGCGCATGCGCCGATGCTGGGTCGCATGATGGCGCTGGCGCCGCGGCTGGCCATGCAGGAGGGCTGCAACCCGTACCCGGAAGGCGGCTTCCGCCTGATGGTCAACACCGGCGCCGAGGGCGGCCAGGAAGTCCACCACCTGCATCTGCACGTGCTGGGAGGCCCGCGTCCCTGGGCGCGCGGCTGAACCAAGCACTCGCGGGCGGGAGTGTTTCGTCCCGCCGACTAAAATTCGCCCCATTCGCAAGGAGTACACCATGGGTTCGTTTTCCATCTGGCACTGGCTGATCGTGCTGCTGATCGTGGTCATGGTGTTCGGCACCAAGAAGCTCAAGAACATGGGCAGCGACCTCGGCGGTGCCGTCAAGGGCTTCAAGGACGGCATGAAGGACGGCAGCGCCGACGACAAGCCGGCTGCGCCGAACGCCCAGGTCGCCAACGCGGCCGGTGCCGAGAAGGCCACGATCGACGTCGAGGCCAAGAACAAGTCCTGATCGCGCCGTGATCGACCTCGGCATTTCCAAGATGGCGCTGATCGGCGCGGTGGCGCTAATCGTCATCGGGCCGGAGAAGCTGCCGCGCGTGGCGCGCACCGTGGGCACGCTGCTCGGCAAGGCGCAGCGCTACGTCGCCGACGTCAAGGCCGAAGTCAACCGGTCCATGGAGCTCGACGAGCTCAAGAAGATGAAGGACTCGGTCGTCAGCGCCGCGCGCGACGTGGAGACTTCCATCCAGTCGACGGCGTCGGACCTCGAGAAGGACTGGGCCGCCACCACGGCCGGGCTCACGGGCGAGAGCGGCGTTTCGTCCGCCCCGACCACCACGGCGGACAGCTTCACCCGCTATCCCGAATACAAGCACCCCAACAAGCACTGGCGCGTGAAACGGGGCGCGACGCCCCAGTGGTACAAGGCGCGCGCCGGCGTCCGCACCAAGGCCCTGTCCGGCGCCGCGCGCGTGGCCCGCTACCGGCCGCAGAAACCCAATTGAACGCGGCGGGCGCCGCGTCCGGCCGGCGGCCGGACGTGCAGTGTCCAGGCCGCCAGCACCATGGCTGACCCGAACAACAAGGAAGACGAACTCGCCGGTACGGAGCAGCCGTTCGTGGAGCACCTGATGGAGCTGCGCGACCGGCTGATCAAGGCCGTTCTCGCGGTCGGCGTGGTGGCGGCGGTGCTGGCGGTGTACCCGGGGCCGGGCACGCTGTACGACCTGCTGGCCGCTCCGCTGGTGGCGGCCCTGCCGCACGGCGCCACGCTGATCGCGACCTCGGTGATCTCGCCGTTCCTGGTGCCGCTGAAGATCCTGCTGATGGCGGCCTTCATGGTCGCGCTGCCGGTGGTGCTCTACCAGGTCTGGGCGTTCGTCGCGCCGGGCCTGTACTCGCACGAGAAGAAGCTGGTGATGCCGCTGGTGATTTCCAGCACCATCCTGTTCTTCATCGGCGTGGCGTTCTGCTATTTCTTCGTGTTCGGCCAGGTGTTCAAGTTCATCCAGGGCTTCGCGCCCAAGAGCATCACGGCCGCGCCGGACATCGAGGCCTACCTGACCTTCGCGCTGACCATGTTCCTGGCCTTCGGCCTGGCCTTCGAGGTGCCGATCGCCGTGATCGTGCTGGCGCGCATGGGCATCGTCGACGTGGACAAGCTCAAGAGCTTCCGCGGCTATTTCATCGTGCTGGCCTTCGTGGTCGCGGCCGTCGTCACGCCGCCGGACGTGGTGTCGCAGCTGGCGCTGGCGATCCCGATGTGCCTGCTGTACGAGGTCGGGATCTGGGCCGCGCAGCTGTTCATCAAGCACACCCAGGGGCCGGCCGACGAGGCCGACGCCAAGGCCGGCAGCAGCGGTTCGTGATCAGGGGCGCTGCTGCAGGTGCTGCGGCTTCGGCCGCACGCCGGGCGTGACCTGCACGGTCAGCTGCTCGCCGCGGCGCAGCACGGCGAAGGGCGCGCTCTCGCCCGGCTTCAGCGCGGCCACGCTGGACAGCAGTTCCGAGACGTTGACGACCGGCCGGCCGGCCACCTGCGCGATCACGTCGCCGGGGCGGATGCCGGCCTGCGCGGCCGGGCCGTTCTGCAGCACGCCAGTGATGATCACGCCGCTGGTGGCTTTCACGCCGAAGGTCTCGGCCAGTTCCGGCGACAGGTCGTTCGGTTCCACGCCGATCCAGCCGCGCGTGACCTGGCCGTCGCGCACGATGCCCTCCAGCACCAGCTTGGCCGTGGACACCGGAATCGCGAAACCGATGCCCATGCTGCCGCCCGAGCGCGAATAGATCGCGGTGTTGATACCCAGCAGGTTGCCGGACATGTCCACCAGCGCGCCGCCGGAATTGCCGGGATTGATGGCCGCGTCGGTCTGGATGAAGTCCTGGTACAGCGCCAGGCCCAGCTGGTTGCGGCCCAGCGCGCTGACGATGCCGCTGGTGACGGTCTGGCCGACGCCGAACGGGTTGCCGATGGCCAGCACCTGGTCGCCGACCTGCAGCGCGTCGGAGCTGCCCAGCACCATGACCGGCAGCTTGTCCAGGTCGATCTTCAGTACCGCGAGGTCCGTCTCCGGGTCCGTGCCGACGACCTGGGCCTGGGCGCGCCGGGCGTCGTTCAGCACCACCTCGATCGTGTCGGCGCCTTCGACCACGTGGTTGTTGGTCAGCACGTAGCCCTCCTGGCTGACGATCACGCCGCTGCCCAGGCCGGCCTGGGGCTCGGCGCCGCGGTCGCCGAAGAAGAAGCGGAACCAGGGGTCGTTGCTGTTCGGGTGGCGCGCCGCCGTGCTGGTGTTGATGCTGACCACGGCCGGCGCGGCGCGCTTGGCCGCCGGCGCGAAGCTGCCGGCGGCGACGCTGCCCGGCGGGCTGGGCGGTGCCTCGATGACCGACAGGCTGCCGCCGATGACGCTGCGCCGGTTCAGCCACTCGGGTTTCAGCGTGGCGACGACGAAATAGGCCGCGAGCAACACGGTCACGGCCTGGGAGAACAGCAGCCAGAAGCGCTTCATGGTGGCAAACAGGGGGATCGGGGGGAGATGGCGCATTGTCGGGCAACGGGCCGGGCCCGCCGCTGGCGTTGGCGCTGGCCTGACACAATCGCGCG
This sequence comes from Pseudorhodoferax sp., assembly GCF_047601025.1. Lineage (NCBI taxonomy): Bacteria > Pseudomonadati > Pseudomonadota > Betaproteobacteria > Burkholderiales > Comamonadaceae > Pseudorhodoferax > Pseudorhodoferax sp. The sequence continues at coordinate 735,646 of NZ_JASGJZ010000001.1, read as the reverse complement.
ATGACCACCGTGACCCGTGAACGACTGCTGCAGGCCTGCGACGCGCTGCTGCAGCCTGCCCGCTTCAAGGACTACGGCCCGAACGGGCTGCAGGTCGAGGGGCGGGCCGGGGTCGGGCGGTTGGTCAGCGGCGTCACGGCGAGCCGCGCGCTGATCGAGGCCGCGATCGCCGACGGGGCCGACGCGATCTTCGTGCACCACGGCCTGTTCTGGCGCGGCCAGAGCGGCACCGTCACGGGCTGGATGAAGCAGCGCCTGGCGCTGCTGCTGCGGCACGATATCAACCTGTACGCCTATCACCTGCCGCTCGATGCCCATGCCGAACTGGGCAACAACGCCCAGCTGGGGAAGGTGCTCGGCTTCGACCTGTTGCCGGCGCGCTTCGGCGAGCAGGACCTGGGTTTCCTCGGCGAGGCGGCGTTCGACGATGCCGCCGCGCTGGCGCGGCACGTCGAGGCGCGCCTGGGCCGCGGTGTGACGCTGGTGGATCCGGACGCGGGGCCGCTGCGCCGCGTCGCCTGGTGCACCGGCGGCGCGCAGTCCTACTTCGAGGCGGCCATCGCCGCAGGCGCGCAGGCCTTCATCACCGGCGAGATCTCCGAGCCGCAGGCGCACCTGGCGCGCGAGTGCGGCGTGGCCTTCCTGGCCTGCGGCCACCATGCGACCGAGCGCTACGGTGCGCCCGCGGTGGCGGCCCATCTGGCGGACGAGCTGGGCCTGCAGCACCGCTTCATCGACATCGGGAATCCGGCCTGATGTCCGCGCGGCCCATCGCGATCACGCTCGGCGATGCCGCCGGCATCGGCCCGGAGATCATCGCCCAGGCCTACTGCGCCGAGCCCGAACTGCTGCGCGGCTACTTCGTGGTCGGCGACGTGGGCCTGATGCGCCGCGCCACGGCGCTGCTGCCGGGCGTGGCGCCTGCGCTGGCGCCGATCGAGATGGCCGAGGAGGCCTGGCAGGTGCCGCCACGGTGCATCCCGGTGCTGCAGCCGGGACCGGCCATGGCACCGATGCCGTTCGGCGTGGTCAGCGCGGCGGCCGGGCGGCTGGCGGCGGACTGCGTCGCCTGGGCCGCGCGTGCCGCGTTGCGCGGCGAGGTGGCGGCGCTGGTCACGGCCCCGCTGCACAAGGAAGCCCTGGCGGCCGCCGGCGTGCCGTTTCCGGGCCATACCGAGCTGCTGCAGGCCGAGGCCGCCGCGCACGCGGGCCTGCGCGTCGACCAGATGCCGGTGCGCATGATGCTGGCCAATCCCGAGCTGCGCACCGTGCTGGTGAGCATCCACGTGGCACTGCGGGCGGCGCTGGATGCCGTGAGCTTCGGGAACGTGCTGCAGACGCTGCGCATCACGCATACGGCGCTGGCGGGCCTGCTGCAGCGGGCGCCGCGCATCGCCGTGGCCGGGCTGAATCCGCATGCCGGCGAGGGCGGCCTGTTCGGCCGCGAGGAGATCGACACCATCGCGCCGGCCATCGCGGCCGCGCGTGCCGAGGGCATGGACGCCAGCGGCCCCTATGCGCCCGACACGGTCTTCATGCGGGCGCGCACCGGCGAATTCGACGTGGTGGTCGCGATGTACCACGACCAGGGCCTGATCCCGGTGAAGTACCTCGGCGTGGAGCAGGGGGTGAACGTCACGCTGGGCCTGCCGCTGGTGCGCACCAGCCCGGACCACGGCACGGCCTTCGACATCGCCGGCACCGGCCGGGCCGATGCGCGCAGCCTGGTCGAGGCGCTGCGCATGGCGCGCCAGCTGGTCCGCTAGCCGGCGCGCGGCTGCGTCACTTCTTCAGGCTGTCGCGGATCTCGCGCAGCAGCGCGATGTCTTCCGGCACGGCCGGGGGCGGCGGGGGCGGTTCCGCGCGCTTCAGGCGGTTGATCTGCTTGACCATCATGAAGATGATGAAGGCCAGGATGATGAAGTTCACCGCGATGGTGATGAAGTTGCCGTAGGCCAGCACCGGCACGCCGGCCTTGCGCAGCGCGTCCAGCGTCATCGGCGTGTCGGCGGGGGCCGTGCCCAGCACCAGGAACAGGTTGGAAAAGTCCAGCTTGCCGAACACCAGGCCGATGACGGGCATGATCAGATCGGCCACGACCGAATCGACGATCTTGCCGAAGGCACCGCCGATGATCACGCCCACGGCGAGATCGATCACGTTGCCCTTGACGGCGAATTCCTTGAACTCCTGCATCATGCCCATGACCAGTTTCCTTCCGGGATTGAAAACGCGCGCATTGTCGCTGCAAAAAAAGCGCGTCGCAGGCGGCGGGCGGAGCGGCTCGCAGCGCCTGGGGCGCCGAAAACGCTCCGCTACAATCTCCTGTTGACTCCAATAAGTGACAACATCGATCGAGGAACCCCATGAGTGACATTCCAGTCGACCGTAGCAAGCGGACATGGCTGATCGCCTCCGGTTGCGCGGGGGCGGTGGGCGGCGTTGCAACCGCCGTTCCGTTCGTGAGCACCTTCCAGCCTTCGGAACGCGCCAAGGCTGCGGGTGCCGCCGTCGAGGTCGACATCTCGGCGCTCAAGCCGGGCGAGAAGGTCACCGTGGAATGGCGCGGCAAGCCAGTGTGGATCGTCCGCCGCACGCCGGAGCAGCTCGCCGAGCTGCCCAAGCTCGATTCCCAGCTCGCCGATCCCAAGTCATTGCGCAAGCCGTCCGAGCTGACGCCGGAGTACGCGCGCAACGAGGCGCGCTCGATCAAGCCGGAAGTGCTGGTCGTGGTCGGCATCTGCACCCACCTCGGGTGCTCTCCCGTCGACAAGTTCCAGCCCGGCGCCCAGCCCTCGCTGCCGGACAACTGGGCCGGCGGCTTCCTGTGTCCCTGCCATGGCTCGACCTTCGACATGGCGGGCCGCGTGTATGCCAACAAGCCGGCGCCCGACAACCTCGAGGTGCCGCCGCACATGTACCTGTCCGACACGCGCCTGCTGATCGGCGAGGACAAGAAGGCTTGAGGGGGCACGACGGACATGGCTGAATTCAAGGAAATCTCGCCGAACGCGTCGATCGGCGCGCACGCGACGAACTGGCTGCACAACCGCTTCCCGACGGCGTTCGACGCGTACCGCGTCCACATGTCGGACTACTACGCGCCGAAGAACTTCAACTTCTGGTACATCTTCGGCTCGCTCGCGCTGCTGGTGCTGGTGATCCAGATCGTCACCGGCATCTTCCTCGTGATGCACTACAAGCCGGACGCGAACGTGGCGTTCGCGTCCGTCGAGTACATCATGCGCGACGTGCCCTGGGGTTGGCTGATCCGCTACATGCACTCCACGGGCGCATCGGCCTTCTTCGTCGTGGTCTACCTGCACATGTTCCGTGGCCTGCTGTACGGCTCGTACCGCAAGCCGCGCGAGCTGGTCTGGATCTTCGGCTGCGCGATCTTCCTGTGCCTGATGGCCGAGGCCTTCATGGGCTACCTGCTGCCCTGGGGCCAGATGTCCTACTGGGGCGCCCAGGTGATCGTGAACCTGTTCTCCGCGATCCCGTTCGTCGGCCCCGACCTGGCGCTGCTGATCCGCGGCGACTACGTCGTCGGCGACGCCACGCTGAACCGCTTCTTCAGCTTCCACGTGATCGCCGTGCCGCTGGTGCTGCTGGGCCTGGTCGTGGCGCACCTGCTGGCGCTGCACGACGTGGGCTCCAACAACCCCGACGGCATCGAGATCAAGGCCACCAAGGACGCCAACGGCAAGCCGCTGGACGGCATCCCCTTCCATCCGTACTACACGGTGCACGACATCTTCGGCGTGTGCGTGTTCCTGATGGTGTTCACCGCCGTCATCTTCTTCGCGCCCGAGCTCGGCGGCTACTTCCTCGAATACAACAACTTCATCCCGGCCGACCCGTTGAAGACGCCGTCGCACATTGCCCCGGTCTGGTACTTCACGCCGTTCTACTCGATGCTGCGGGCCATCACCGCCGAGATGGTGTACGTGCTGGTGGCCTGCGTGGTGCTGGGCGCCGGGCTGATGATCCTCAAGCTGCGCCTGCCGGGCTTCGTCAAGGGCATCATCGCCGTCGCCGCGCTCGTGGCTATCGCGCTGATGCTGTCGATCGACGCCAAGTTCTGGGGCGTGGTCGTGATGGGCGGCGCCGTGATCATCCTGTTCTTCCTGCCCTGGCTGGACCACAGCCCGGTCAAGTCGATCCGCTACCGTCCGGACTGGCACAAGTACGTCTACGGCGTGTTCGTGATCAACTTCCTGGTCCTGGCCTACTTGGGCGTGCAGCCCCCGTCGCCGATCGGCGAGCGTGTGTCCCAGGTCGGTACCCTGTTCTATTTCGGCTTCTTCCTGCTGATGCCCTGGTGGAGCCGCCTGGGCGAGCCCAAGCCGGTGCCCGCGCGCGTGACGTTCAACCCGCACTGAGCCCAGGGAGCACAAGCAGATCATGAAAAAGAATCTCCACGGTTTCCTCGCCGGCCTGCTGCTGTCGCTGGGCCTGGCCGTCGGCGCGCACGCGGCCGAAGACGGCATCGCCTGGGACAAGGCGCCGGTCCGCACGAACGACATGGCCTCGCTGCAGAACGGTGCCAAGCTGTTCGTCAACTACTGCCTGAACTGCCACTCGGCCGCGTTCATGCGCTTCAACCGGCTCAGGGACATCGGCCTCACCGAGCAGCAGATCAAGGACAACCTGCTGTTCACGACCGACAAGGTCGGCGAGACCATGAAGGCCGCGATCGACCCGCGCCAGGCCAAGGAATGGTTCGGTGCCAACCCGCCCGACCTGACGCTGGTGGCGCGCTCGCGCGCCGGCCACGGCGGCACCGGGGCCGACTACCTGTACACCTACCTGCGCACCTACTACCGCGACGACACCAAGGCCACCGGCTGGAACAACCTGGCCTTTCCCAGCGTCGGCATGCCGCACGTGCTGTGGGAACTGCAGGGCGAGCGCAAGCCGGTGTTCGAGGAGGTCGAAAGCCACGGCCATACGACCCACGTGTTCAAGGGCTGGGAGCAGGTCACGCCCGGCACCATGACGCCGCTGCAGTACGACCAGGCCGTCGGCGACCTCGTGAACTTCATGACCTGGATGGCCGAGCCGGCGCAGAACACCCGCGTGCGCGTGGGCGTCTGGGTGCTGCTGTTCCTGATGGTGTTCACCTTCATCGCATGGCGTCTGAACGCGGCGTTCTGGAAAGACGTCAAGTAAGCCAGCCGCGCCCGCGGCACCGTCCGCGGGCTCGTACAGAGTGGGTGCGGCTACGCAGCCCACTCTTTTGATTTTTAGGAGTCTTCTCTCATGATGGTCTTGTACTCGGGAACGACCTGCCCCTTCTCCCACCGCTGCCGCTTCGTGCTGTTCGAAAAGGGCATGGACTTCGAGATCCGCGACGTCGATCTCTACAACAAGCCGGAAGACATCAGCGTCATGAACCCGTACGGCCAGGTGCCGATCCTGGTCGAGCGCGACCTGATCCTGTACGAGTCCAACATCATCAACGAGTACATCGACGAGCGTTTCCCGCACCCGCAGCTGATGCCGGGCGACCCGGTCGATCGCGCGCGCGTGCGCCTGTTCCTGCTGAACTTCGAGAAGGAACTGTTCGTGCACGTGGGCCTGCTGGAGTCGCGCGCCTCCAAGGGCAACGAGAAGGCGCTGGAGAAGGCGCGCTCCCACATCCGCGACCGCCTGACGCAGCTCGCGCCGGTGTTCCTGAAGAACAAGTACATGCTGGGCGAGAACTTCTCGATGCTGGACGTGGCCATCGCGCCGCTGCTGTGGCGCCTGGACTTCTACGGCATCGACCTCAGCAAGAACGCCGCGCCGCTGCTCAAGTACGCCGAGCGCATCTTCTCGCGCCCGGCCTACATCGAGGCGCTGACGCCTTCCGAGAAGGTCATGCGCAAGTAAGCGCGGAACGGGACGCCGCATGAACGCGCTGGACACCACTTCCACCCGCCCGTACCTGATCCGGGCGCTGTACGAATGGTGCACCGACAACGGCTTCACGCCGTACATCGCCGTGCTGGTGGACGAATCGGTGCAGGTGCCGCGCGAGTACGTCAAGGATGGCGAGATCGTGCTGAACGTCAGCTTCGACGCCACCAGCGGCCTGAAGCTCGGCAACGACTTCATCGAGTTCAAGGCGCGCTTCGCCGGCGTGGCCCGGGAGATCCTGGTGCCGGTCAGCCGCGTGATCGCGATCTACGCCCGCGAGAATGGCCAGGGCATGGCCTTTCCGTCCCCAGTGGCGGGTGCCGGCGTTGCTGCGCCCGCGGTCCCGCCGGCGGCGGCCCACGAGCCGGCGCCCCGGGTGCGGCCGCTGGCGCCGGTGGACTCCACCGAGGGCGAGGAGGGCGGCGACGATCCGGAGCCGCCCAAGCCAGGGGGCCACCCGGGCCGGCCCTCGCTCAAGCGCGTCAAGTAGACTGGGGCGGGGTGGATAGAATCGCCCGGTTCGCCGATTTAGCTCAGTTGGTAGAGCGCCCGCCTTGTAAGCGGATGGTCGTCAGTTCGATTCCGACAATCGGCACCAAGAATCCCAGAACCTTTCGAAACCCGCATGCTTCCTGGCATTGCGGGTTTTTCTTTTGCTTCAACGCCGTGACATGCCAACACCTTGTTGGTATCTGTGTTGGCATGTGGCGCCCTGGCGGGTTCAGATACCCACAGGGGGCGCCATGCGGGGAGTTAACTTCCCCTCAAAACAGCACGCGGCTGCGGATCGTTCCCGGCACCTGGGCGAGCTTTTCCTGCGCCAGCTCGGACGAGCCGGCGTCGAGGTCGATCACCACGTAGCCGATCGCGTCGTTGGTCTGCAGGTACTGCGCGGCGACGTTGATGCGGTTGTCCGAGAAGATGCGGTTGATGTCCGACAGCACGCCGGGCCGGTTCTGGTGCACGTGCAGCAGCCGGTGCTTGCCCGGGTGCGAGGGCAGGGAGACCTCGGGGAAGTTGACCGACGAGGTGGTGGTGCCGGTGTCGCTGTAGCGCACCAGCTTCTCGGCCACCTCGATGCCGATGTTGGCCTGCGCCTCCAGCGTGGAGCCGCCGATGTGCGGCGTCAGGATCACGTTGTCCAGGCCGCGCAGCGGCGACTGGAACTCGTCCTTGTTGCCGCGCGGCTCGACCGGGAACACGTCGATCGCCGCGCCGAGCAGCCGGCCCGCGCGCACGGCCTCGGCCAGCGGCTCGATCTCGACGACCGTGCCGCGCGAGGCGTTGATCAGGATGCCGCCGGGCTTCATGGCCGCGATCTGCGCGGCGCCGATCATCCACTGCGTGGCCGGGGTTTCGGGCACGTGCAGGCTCACGATGTCGCTGGCGGCCAGCAGTTCGTCCAGGCTGCCGACCTGGCGCGCGTTGCCCAGCGGCAGCTTGGCCACGATGTCGTGGAACAGCACCTGCATGCCCAGCGCTTCCGCGAGCACCGACAGCTGCGTGCCGATGGCGCCGTAGCCGACCACGCCCAGCGTCTTGCCGCGGATCTCGTAGGCGTTCTCGGCCGTCTTGAGCCAGCCGCCGCGGTGCGCGGCCGCGTTCTTGGCCGGCACGCCGCGCAGCAGCAGGATGGCCTCGGCGATCACCAGTTCGGCCACCGAGCGCGTGTTGGAGTAGGGGGCGTTGAACACCGCGATGCCGCGCTCGCGCGCGGCCTGCAGGTCGATCTGGTTGGTGCCGATGCAGAAGGCGCCGACGGCGGCCAGCTTGTGCGCATGCGCGAACACCTCGGCTGTCAGCTGCGTGCGCGAGCGGATGCCGAGGAAGTGCACGTCCGCGATGCGGCGCTTGAGCTCCTCGTCCGGCAGGGCCGAGGGCAGCGTCTCGATCTGGCTGTAGCCGGCCGCGCGCAGCACCTCCACGGCGGAGGCGTGCACGCCTTCGAGCAGCAGGAACTTGATCTTGGCCTTGTCCAGGGAGGTCGTCGGATGCGTCATGGAAGAAGGAGGGCGCCGCGCCGGCGCTGCTGCAAAGGTCGGCGATCCTACTATGGGCCCTCCGCGGGCCGGGTGGCCGTCGCGCGCTTGCCAGCGTCGCCAGTGCGGGCAAGTTGCGACAATCGCCCCATGACTGAATTTGCAAGAACCGGCGGCCGCGCCGCCGACCAGCTGCGGCCCGTGCGCATCACGCGCGGCTTCACCATCCATGCCGAGGGCTCGGTGCTGATCGAGTTCGGCCAGACGCGCGTGCTGTGCACCGCCTCGGTCGAGGAGCGCGTGCCGCCGCACAAGCGCGGCAGCGGCGAGGGCTGGGTCACGGCCGAGTACGGCATGCTGCCCCGCGCCACGCACACGCGCAGCGACCGCGAGGCCGCGCGCGGCAAGCAGAGCGGGCGCACGCAGGAGATCCAGCGGCTGATCGGCCGCTCGATGCGCGCCGTGTTCGACCTCGGCCGGCTGGGCGAGCGCACCATCCACCTCGATTGCGACGTACTGCAGGCCGACGGCGGCACGCGCACGGCCGCGATCACCGGCGCCTTCGTGGCCGCGCAGGACGCCGTGAACAAGCTGCTGGCCGACGGCAGGCTGGCGCATTCGCCGATCGTGCAGCCGGTCGCGGCGGTCTCGGTCGGCATCGTGCAGGGTACGCCGCTGCTGGACCTCGAATACCTCGAGGACTCGGCCTGCGACACCGACATGAACGTGGTCATGACCGGCGCCGGCCACTACGTCGAGGTGCAGGGCACGGCCGAGGGCGCGGCCTTCACGCGCGTGGAGATGGACCGGCTGCTGCAGCTGGCCGACAAGGGCATCCAGGAGCTGATCGCGCTGCAGCTCGAGGCGCTGGCCGGCTGATGCAACTGGTTCTGGCCTCCAACAACCAGGGCAAGCTGGCCGAGCTGCAGGCCCTGTTCGCGCCGCTGGGCGTGGAGCTGATCGCCCAGGGCCGGCTCGGCGTACCCGAGGCCGAGGAGCCGTTCCGCACCTTCGTCGAGAACGCGCTCGCCAAGGCCCGCAACGCCGCGCGCCATACCGGCCTGCCGTCCGTGGCCGACGACGCCGGCCTGTGCGTCGCTGCCTTCGGCGGCCTGCCCGGCGTGGACACGGCCTACTACGCCACCCGGTTCGGCTACGAGAAGGGCGACGCGAACAACGTGCGCGCGCTGCTGGAGCAGATGCGCGGCGTCGCCGACCGCCGCGCCGCGCTGGTCAGCACGCTGGTGGCCGTGCGCAGCCCGGACGACCCGGAGCCGCTGATCGCGGTCGGCCGCGCGGCCGGCCGCATCACCGATGCGCCGGTCGGCGACGGCGGCTTCGGCTTCGACCCCGTGATGTGGATCGAGGCCTTCGGCCGGACCTTCGCGCAGCTGCCGCCCGAGGTGAAGAACGCGCACAGCCACCGCGGCCAGGCCGCGCGCGAAATGCTGCGGCTGATCCGCGAGCGCTGGCTGTGACATGCGCTCGCGCGACCTGACGCAGCTGATGCGCCCGGGCCTGCTGCAGCTGCAGGCCCTGCCGCCGCTGGCGCTGTACCTGCACCTGCCCTGGTGCATCCGCAAGTGCCCCTACTGCGATTTCAACTCGCACGCGGTGCGCGGCGACGACGCCGTCGTGCGCTGGGCGGGCGCCGGCGCGCCGGCCGTGACGCAGGTGGCCGCGCCGGCCGAGCTGCCGGAGCGGCGCTACATCGCCGCGCTGGTGGCCGACCTGGAGGCCGCGCTGCCGCTGGTCTGGGGCCGCACGGTGCACAGCATCTTCATCGGCGGCGGCACGCCCAGCCTGTTCTCGCCGCAGGCGATCGACGAACTGCTGGGCGCGGTGCGCGCGCGGCTGCGCGTGGAGGCCGACTGCGAGGTCACGCTGGAGGCCAACCCCGGCACCTTCGAGAAGGACCGCTTCCGCGCCTACCGCGCGGCCGGCGTCACGCGGCTGTCGGTGGGCGTGCAGAGCTTCGACGACGCGCTGCTGCGCGCCGTCGGCCGCGTCCACGACGCCGCCCAGGCGCGCGCGGCCGTGGCCGAGGCGGGCGAGGCCTTCGACACCTTCAACCTGGACCTGATGTACGCGCTGCCGGGCCAGACGCCGGAGCGGCTGGCGCAGGACCTGGCCACCGCGCTGGCGCTGGCGCCGCCGCACCTGTCGGTCTACCACCTGACCATCGAGCCCAACACCTGGTTCGCCAAGCATCCGCCGGCCCTGCCCGAGGACGACGATGCCTACGCGATGCTGGACCAGATCACCGCGGCCACGGCCGCCGCGGGCCTGCAGCGCTACGAAGTCTCGGCCTATGCGCGGCCCGGCCACCGCTGCGTGCACAACCTCAACTACTGGCAGTTCGGCGACTACCTGGGCCTGGGGGCCGGCGCGCACAGCAAGCTCACTTTCGCGCACCGCATCGTGCGCCAGGTGCGGCTGCGCGAGCCCGGCCTGTACATGGAGCAGGCGCTGGCCGGCGCCGCGCTGGCGCAGGACGAGGACGTGCGCCGCGCCGACCTGCCGTTCGAGTTCATGCTGAACGTGCTGCGGCTGCGCGAGGGCTTCGCGCTGGCGGATTTCACCGAGCGCACCGGCCTGCCGCTGTCGGCCATCGCGGCCGGGCTGGCCGAAGGCGAGCGGCGCGGCCTGCTGCTGCGCGAGGGCGCGCACGTACGGCCGACCGACAAGGGCTTCGACTTCCTGAGCGACCTGCAGGAAATCTTCCTGGCCGGCGCGTAGCGCGCGCGGTTCAGTGCCGCAGCCGGCGCAGCGCCGACACCCGGTCGGCGATCACGGCCGTGTCGCGCGCCTCGTCGGCGCAGATCAGGTACTTCTCCAGGTCCAGCACCGCCTCGTCGGTGTGGCCCAGGTCGGCATGCGTGAGGCCGCGGTCGCGGTACTCGGCCCAGGCCTCGGGCAGCAGGATCACCAGCCGGTTCTGCACCGCCAGCAGGCGCTGCGCGTCGGACTGGCTGCGGTGGATCTCCTTGAGGTTGCGCAGCATGCGCGCCAGGATGTCGCGCGGCCGGGCCGACTGCAGGTACAGGCCCAGCGGCACGTCGAAGTGCTCGCCGTGCTCCAGGCGCTGCTGCTCCTTGTAGGGCGCCAGGCGCTCCACCAGGTCCTCGCGGCTCAGCGACTGGCCGCTGCACGGGTCCAGCACCACCTGGCCCTTGGGCAGGTTGACCTTGACCAGGAAGTGGCCCGGAAAGCTGATGCCCCGCACCTGCAGGTGCAGGCCCTGGGCCAGTTCCATCCAGATCACCGCCAGCGAGATCGGGATGCCCAGCCGCGTGCGCAGCACCGCGTTCAGGTAGCTGTTGTCCGGGTCGTAGTAGTTGTTGGCGTTGCCGCCGAAGCCCAGTTCCCGGTAGAAGAACTGGTTCAGCATGCGCAGGCGGTGCAGCGGCGGCGCGTCCGCCGCGAGCCGGCGCTTGATGCGCGCCAGCAACTGGTCCACGTCGCCCAGCACCTGCTGCACGTCCATCTCGGGGTATTCGTCCTGGGCCACGCTGGCGCTGGCTTCCAGCAGGGGGAATTGCTCGTCGCTCTGGACCAGCGCGGCGAAATAGTCCAGCGGTGTCGGGATCGGAAAGCTCGGCTGCATCGGAACCTTTGTAATGGGCCGGCCTGGGCACGTCAAGCCGGGGCCGGGCCGGCTCAGCCGGCCCGCAGCAGCCGCTTGAGCTTGATGCCGGCGGCCCAGGCGGCGCCGAAATACACCACGGCCGACGCCGCCAGCGCCGCCGCCATGGCGCCGATGCGCAGCCAGCCGTGGCCCACCTGCGTCCAGGCGAAGGCACGTGCCACCCAGATCAGGAAGATCGCCAGCAGCGCGCTGGCTGCCACCACCTGCAGCAGGAAGCGGCCCCAGCCCGGCCCCGGCCGGTAGCTGCCGCGGCGCAGCAGGCCGGCCAGCAGCAGCGCCGCGTTCAGCGTGGCGCCCAGGCCGATCGACAGGGCCAGTCCGGCGTGCTGCAGCAGCGGCACCAGCGCCAGGTTCATCAGCTGCGTGCAGACCAGCACCACCAGCGCGATCATCACCGGCGTGCGCACGTCCTGCCGCGCGTAGAAACCCGGCGCCAGCACCTTGATCGCCACCAGGCCCCACAGGCCGGCGCCGTAGCCCATCAGCGCCAGGCTGGTCTGGTGCACGTCCTCCTCGCGGAAGGCGCCGTGGTGGTAGATCGTGGCCACCAGCGGCACCGCGAAGGTCAGCAGCGCCACGGCGCTGGGCACGGCCATCAGCACCACCAGCCGCAGGCCCCAGTCCAGCATGCCGGAATAGCGGGCGGTGTCGCCGGCCGCATGCGCGGCGGCGAGCTGCGGCATCAGCACCACGCCCAGGGCCACGCCCAGCAGCGCGGTCGGGAACTCCATCAGCCGGTCCGCATAGCCCAGCCAGCTGACGCTGCCGGGCGCCAGGTACGAGGCGATCTGCGTGTTGATCAGGATCGAGACGTGGGCCACGCCCACGCCCAGCAGCGCCGGCGCCATCAGCCGCGCGATGCGGCGCGTGCCGGGATCGGCCCAGGCCGCGCGCAGGCCGGCCCAGCCCAGGCGCACGCGCGGCAGCAGCCCCAGGCTGGCCAGCGCCGGCACCTGCACCGCCAGCTGCAGCACGCCGCCCAGCATCACGCCGGCGGCCATCGCGTAGATCGGCTCGATGCCCAGCGCCTGCAGCCGCGGCGCGCCGAACCAGGCCGCGCCCATCATCGACAGGTTCAGCAGCACCGGCGTGGCGGCCGGCACGGCGAAGCGCTTCCAGGTGTTCAGGATGCCCGAGGCCAGCGCCACCAGCGACATGCAGCCGATGTAGGGGAACATCCAGCGCGTCATCGTCACCGCGGCGCCGTAGCCCGTGGCGTCCTGCTGCAGGCCGCTGGCCAGCACCCACACCAGCGCCGGCGCGGCCAGCACGCCGGCCAGGCACAGCAGCACCAGCACGGCCGTCAGGATGCTGGCCACGTGGTCGATCAGCTGCTTGGTGGCGGCCTCGCCGTGCTGCGTCTTGCTGGCCGCCAGCACCGGCACGAAGGCCTGGCTGAACGCGCCCTCGCCGAACAGCCGGCGGAACAGGTTGGGAATGCGGAAGGCGACGTTGAAGGCGTCGGTCAGGGCGCTGGCGCCGAACAGCGACGCCATCAGCAGCTCGCGGCCCAGGCCGGTGATGCGCGACGCCAGCGTCAGCAGCGACACCGTGGAGGCGGATTTGAGGAGACTCACCGGCGCGAGTGTAGCCAGCGCGGGCGCCGGCGCGGCCGGTCTTGACGCCGCTGCTATACTGGCGGGCTTTGCTGGCAACATCCTCAAGCCTTTAAGGAACATCCACCATGGCCACCAAGCCGAAGAAAAAGAACCCGCGCCTCGCGTCGGGCCGCAAGCGCGTCCGCCAGGACGTCAAGATCAACGCCGCGAACACCTCGCTGCGCTCCAAATACCGTACCTTCGTCAAGAACGTCGAGAAGGCCGTCGCCTCCGGCGACAAGGCCAAGGCCACCGAACTGTTCGGCAAGATGCAGTCCGTGGTCGACTCCGTGGCCGACAAGGGCATCTTCCACAAGAACAAGGCCGCGCGCGACAAGAGCCGCCTGGCCGCCAAGGTCAAGGCCCTGGCCACCGCCGCGGCCTGAACCCGGCCACACACCCGCCCGGGCTGCCCGCGCAGTCCGCCGTTTGACCGGGTGCGCTGCCAGCAAGAAACGAGAAACCGCCTTCGGGCGGTTTTTTCGTTGGGGGAGCTTCGGTGGCGAGAGGCTCAGCGCGCCGCCGGCGGCGGATCCGGCAGCAGGCAGGCCTCGGCCACCTGCAGGTCGTTGTCCTTGGCGAAGTTCATGACGAAGTCCCAGGCCATCACGTCGTAGTCGCGCAGGTCGCGGTGCACGACCACGCACTTGACGTTGTTGATCGTCGTCGGCACGCACCAGGGCGAGTAGCTCAGGTGGCTGCCGGGCTGCGGCCCGCCGGGCCGGAACTGGCTCAGCACGCCGGCCAGCCGCTCGGCCCAGTCGCTGGGCCGGAAGGTGCGGCCATCGCGCGTCATGCCCTGGATGAAGACTTCCTTGGACGGGGGCGGGGTCATCTGGTGGGAGGGAAGTGCGGGCCGGCGCAGGGGCCGGCAGGGTAAGGGCCAGTCAGCAAGAACAGTGCCATTGCTGCAGTGCGGCATAGTTTAGCCGAGCGCCCCGCCGCTGCGGGCATGACTGCGATGCGCAAATGTCAAAAAAGGCACGCGATGCCTGCGCCTAGAATCGCCGTTCAGCGGGCCCCGGCCGATTGCCGAGGAAGCGCCGGACTTGCTGAATCCCCCCGTTTTCGCCTCGCCCAGGAGAGATCAGCACCATGACCGACGCCGCAGCGCCCACTTCCCCCCACGTCATGAACACCTACGGCCGCGTGCCGATCGCGCTGTCGCATGGCCAGGGCGTGCGCGTCTGGGACACCGACGGCAAATCGTATCTCGACGGCCTGGGCGGCATCGCCGTGAACACCTTGGGGCACAACCATCCCAAGCTGGTGCCGGCGCTGCAGGAGCAGCTGGCCAGGCTCATCCACTGCTCCAACTATTACTACGTGCCGGGCCAGGAGCAGCTCGCCGCCAGGCTGACGCAGTTGGCCGGCATGACCAACGCCTTCTTCTGCTGCACCGGCCTGGAGGCCAACGAGGCGCTGATCAAGCTGGCGCGCAAGTTCGGCCATGGCAAGGGCATCGAGCGCCCGGAGATCGTGGTCTACGAGCACGCCTTCCACGGCCGCAGCATCGCCACGCTCAGCGCCACCGGCAACGTCAAGGTGCAGCAGGGCTTCGGCCCGCTGGTCGAAGGCTTCATCCGCGTGCCGCTGAACGACCTGGCCGCGCTGAAGGCCCGGACCGAGGGCAACCCCAACGTCGTGGCCGTGATGCTGGAGACCATCCAGGGCGAGGGCGGCGTGCACCCGATGCGGAGCGAGTACCTGCAGCAGGTGCGCGAGCTCTGCGACGCGCGCGACTGGCTGCTGATGATCGACGAGATCCAGACCGGCATCGGCCGCACCGGCAAGTGGTTCGCCCACCAGTGGGCCGGCATCGTGCCCGACGCCATGAGCCTGGCCAAGGGCCTGGGCTCGGGCGTGCCGGTCGGCGCGGTGCTGGCCGGCCCCCGCGCGGCCGATCTCTTCCAGCCCGGCAACCACGGCACTACCTTCGGCGGCAACCCGCTGGCCATGCGCGCCGGCATCGAGACGCTGTGCATCATGGAGGAGGAAGGCCTGCTGGAGAACGCCGCGCGGGTCGGCGCCCACCTGCGCCAGCAGCTGGTCCGGGCCTTCGAAGGCGTGGACGGCGTGCGCGAGATCCGCGGCCAGGGCCTGATGATCGGCATCGAGCTGGCGCGGCCCTGCGGCGCGCTGACCGCGCGCGCGGCCGAGCGCGGCCTGCTGCTCAGCGTGACGGCCGACAGCGTGATCCGCCTGGTGCCCGCGCTGATCCTGCCCGAGGCCGATGCCGACGAGATCGTCGCCATCCTGGCCCCGCTGGTGCGGGAATTCCTGGCCGAACCGGTGGCGTGACCATGAAGCACTACCTGCAGTTCAGCGATCTGGACGCCGCCGAGTACGCCTACCTGTTCGAGCGCGCCGCGCTGATCAAGCGCAAGTTCAAGGCCTACGAGAAGCACCACCCGCTGGTGGACCGCACGCTGGCCATGATCTTCGAGAAGGCCAGCACGCGCACGCGCGTGAGCTTCGAGGCCGGCATGTACCAACTGGGCGGCAGCGTGGTGCACCTGACCACTGGCGACAGCCAGCTCGGCCGCGCCGAGCCGATCGAGGACAGCGCCAAGGTCATCAGCCGCATGGTCGACCTGGTGATGATCCGCACCTTCGGCCAGGACAAGATCGAGCGCTTCGCCGCGCATTCGCGGGTGCCGGTCATCAACGGCCTGACCAACGAATTCCATCCCTGCCAGATCCTGGCCGACATCTTCACCTTCCTGGAGCACCGCGGCTCGATCCAGGGCAAGACGGTGGCCTGGGTCGGCGACGGCAACAACATGGCCAACACCTGGCTGCAGGCGGCCGAGGTGCTGGGCTTCAAGGTGCACGTCAGCACGCCCAGCGGCTACGGGATCGACCAGTCCGTGGCCGGCCTGCGCTCCAGCGAGAGCTACCAGGTGTTCGAGAACCCGATGGACGCTTGCCGCGGCGCCCACCTGGTGACCACCGACGTCTGGACCAGCATGGGCTACGAGGCCGAGAACGAGGTGCGCCGCCAGGCCTTCGCCGACTGGTGCGTGGACGAGGACATGATGCGCGCGGCCCAGCCCGACGCGCTGTTCATGCACTGCCTGCCCGCCCACCGCGGCGAGGAGGTGCAGGCCGAGGTCATCGACGGCCCGCAGTCGGTGGTCTGGGACGAGGCCGAGAACCGCATGCACGTGCAGAAGGCCCTCATGGAGTACCTGCTGCTCGGGCGCGTCGCGTAGCGCGTGCCGCGGCGACATCGCCCTGCCATGCGGGCGCGGGATGCTCGAATGGCAGGGTGCCCGTGCCGGCCCGGCCGTCGTGACCTCGACTATCCGCCACCGGCCCGGCCGTCGACGGTCCGCGGGCGTGCCGAGGGGGTGCCGGCCGCTGCCGGGGGCGCGGCCTCCTAGAATCGCGCGCCTCGGCCCGCCGCGCCGCCAGACCATGCCCGCTTCCCCCGCCCTCACGCCCGCGCTGCGGCGCTCCATCCTGCTGCTGTCGCTGTCCAACTTCTCCAGCATGTCGGTGCAGCGCATCTGCGACGCCATGCTGCCGGCGCTGGCGCAGGAGTTCTCGGTGTCGCTGGCGCAGGCCGCGCAGGTGGTGTCGTTGTTCGCGATCGCCTACGGCGCGGCGTTGCTGGTCTACGGGCCGCTGGGCGACCGCGTGGCCAAGTACCCGCTCGTCACGGTCACCACGCTGGCCTGCAGCGTCGGCAGCGTGGTGTCGGCGCTGGCGCCGGACCTCGGCACGCTGGTGCTGGGCCGGGTGCTGGTGGCGCTGGCCGCCGCCGCCATGATCCCGATGGCGCTGGCCTGGGTCGGCGACGCCGTGGACTATGCGCAGCGCCAGGAGACGCTGGCGCTGCTGGGGCTGGGCTCCACGCTGGGCCTGGTCAGCGGCCAGCTGCTGGGCGGGCTGTTCACGGACTGGTTCGGCTGGCGCTCGGCATTCTGGTTCCTGACGGCGCTGTTCGGCCTGGTCGGCGCGCTGCAGTGGCGCGACTGGCGGGCGCAGCAGCGCGCGCCGCACCGCATGGCCGGCTTGGCGGGCGCAGCGGCGGCGCCGGCCGCCGGCGGCTTCTTCGCGCAGCTGCGCGGCCTGGTGCGGCGGCCGCACGTGCGGGCCGTGCTGCTGGTCGCCGTGCTGGAGGGCGCGCTGGCCTTCGGCACGATGGCGATCTGGGCCTCGCACCTGCATGCGCGGCTGGGGCTGTCGCTGGCGGCCGCCGGCGCCAGTGCGGCGACGGCCGGCGTGGGCGGCGTGCTGTACATGGCCATGGCGCGCTGGCTGATTCCGCGGCTGGGTGAGCGCGGCCTGGTGCTGGCCGGCGCCGCGCTGCTGTGCTTCGGGGCGCTGACGCTGGCCTTCACGCCGGTGGCGGTGCTGGCGCCGCTGGCCGGCCTGGTCGGTGGCTTCGGCCTGTTCATGCTGCACAACACGCTGCAGGCGAATGCCACGCAGATGGCGCCGCAGGCGCGCAGCATGGGCGTGGGCATGTTCTCGATCTGCCTGTTCATCGGCCAGTCGCTGGGCGTGGTGCTGGCGGCGGCGCTGGCCGAGCGCCTGGGTTCGCCCGTGGTGGTGGCCGGCGCCGGCTGCGGCGTGCTGGGCATGGCGTTGTTCTTCGCGCGTGCGCTGCGCCGGCGCGACGCGGCGCAGGCGCAGCGCGGCTGATCGCAAGAGGCACCGGGCGCGATCGATGTCCACTTGCCAGTCCTGCGGCGCCTGCTGCGCCTGTTTCCGCGTCGACTTCTCGGTCTACGAACTGGAGAGCGAGGGCGGCAGCGTGCCCGACGGGCTCACCGTGGAAGTCAACGGCAACACCGCCCGCATGCGCGGCACCGACCACGTGCCGATCCGCTGCGCGGCCCTGGTCGGCCGGCTGGGCGAGCAGGTCGGCTGCGGCATCTACGAATGGCGCCCCTCGCCCTGCCGCGAGTTCGAGGCCGGCAGCGACGCCTGCGGCCGCGCGCGGGCGCGGCACGGGCTGCCGCCGCTGGAGGGCTTCGCGTAGGCCGCACGGCGTCAGCCCTGGGCAGGCTCCCCGGCCGTGCCGGCAGGTTCCAGCGCGTCCTTCAGCCACTGGACCAGCGCCTGCACGCGGGCGACCTGGATGCGGCTGTCCGGCACCAGGGCCCGGAGCCATAGCGGCTTGATGGTGTAGCCCGGCAGCAGCGGCACCAGCGCGCCCGCCCGCACGTGGCGGTCGCACAGGTAGGCGCCCAGCCGTGCGATCCCGTGCCCCGCCAGGGCGCTGGACAGCAGCAGCTGGCCTTCGTTGGTGTCCAGGCGCGGATGCACGCGGACCAGGACCTCGCCCGCCGCGCCCTCGAAGGTCCACTGGGTGCCCGTCGGCAAGAAGTTCAGGATGTCGTGGCGCGCCAGGTCGCTCGGGTGCGCGGGCGTGCCCTTGCCTTCCAGGTAGGCGGGCGACGCGCACAGGATCCGCTGCATCGGGCACAACGGCTGTTCCACCACCCCCGCGAAGGCGTCGGGCATCAGCGTCAGCACGACGTCGAAGCCTTCGTCGACCGGGTTGACCGGCCGGTCCAGCGTCAGCAGTTCGATGCTGACCAGGGGATGGAGCGCCTGGAAGCGCTCCAGCAGCGGGCCCAGCAGGTGCACGGCCAGCGTGCCCGGCGCCTTGATGCGCAGCCGGCCCTGCAGATCCCGGCCCATGGCAGGCAGTTCCGCGAACAGCTCGTCCACGTCGGCCACGATGCGCTGGACGGACGCCAGGTAGCGCAGCCCGGTGGCCGTCATGCCGACCCGGCGCGTGCTGCGTTCGAACAGGCCGGCCTTGAGCCGCCATTCGAGCTGGCCGATGCGCTTGGTCACCACGGAGGGCGCCACCTTCAGCTCCCGCGCCGCGGCGGCGAAGCTGCCGGTGCGGGCCACGGCCAGGAAGGCTTTCAGGTTGGTCAGGGTGTCCATGTGAATTCTCGATTCGAGAATTTATTGCTCTCGATATGGCTGATTGTTGTCGATCAGCGATGAATCTACGATCCCGCCCATTCCCTGACCTGTTGATGGAGACACCATGACGATGCACGAGAGACCCCGTTCCAGAACCCTCGCCGAGCCTGCCCGGCAGACCCCGGTGTTCGCCGACGTCGATGTGGTCGTGCTCGGCGGCGGCCCGGCGGGCATCATGGCGGCGGCCGCGGCCGCCCGCGCCGGCTGCAGCACGCTGCTGGTGGAGGGCTACGGCTTCCTGGGCGGCATGGGCACGGCCGCCGGCGTGACCAACTTCTGCGGCCTGCACGCCAATGTGCACGGCCGCATCGAGCAGGTGGTCCACGGCCTGGCGGACGTGCTGCTCGACCGCATGCGCCAGCTCGGCGGCCTGAACGAGCCGCACCTGCTCTTCGGCGGCAAGATCGCCGCCCAGGCCTACGACAACCCGGCCTTCAAGGTCGCGGCCGACGAGCTGGTGCTCGGCAGCGGCGCCGAACTCCTGTTCCATGCACGGGCCGCCGGCGTGCTGATGGGCGCGCCGGGCGTGGTCCACGCGCTGCTGGTGGAGACCAAGTCCGGCCGTCAGGCCATCGTGGGCAAGGTTTTCATCGACTGCTCGGGCGATGGCGACCTGGCGTTCCACGCCGGCGCGCCGTTCGAGAAGGGCCGCGCGACCGGGCACGAGGACATGATGTATCCGTCCACGATGTTCCGCGTGCACGGCGTGGACGCGGCGCGCGCCGGCGACGCCTGGAACCACTTCGGGCCGCTGATGGCCCGGGCCGAGCAGGACGGGCGTACCTTCCCGCGCCGCACGCCGATCATCCGGCCGCAGAAGCACACCGCCGAATGGCGCGCCAACGTGACGCAGCTGGCGAACCCGGACGGCAGCCCGGTCGACGGCACCGACGCCCGCCAGCTGAGCCGCGCCGAGGTCCTCGGGCGCCGGCAGATCGTCGAGTTCCACGGCTTCCTGCGCGACTACGCGCCCGGCTTCGAGCAGGCCTACATCCTGGAGATGGCGCCCCAGGTCGGCGTGCGCGAGACGCGCCGGATCCTGGGCGACTACCAGCTTACCGAGCAGGACGTGCTCGCCTGCGCCAGCTTCGAGGACACCATCGGCGTCAACGGCTGGATGGTCGAGGAGCACGTGGCCGGCGACATCCGCTTCCGCTGGCAGGACATCCCGCACTGCCGGGGCTTCAACCACCTGCCGTACCGGATGCTGCTGCCGCGCGGCATCGACAACCTGCTCGTCGCGGGGCGCTGCGCCTCGATGACGCATGGCGGCCAGTCCGCGGCGCGGGTCTCGGGCGGGTGCTTCGCCATGGGCCAGGCGGCCGGCACGGCGGCGGCGCTGGCCGTGGCTTCCCGTGCCGCCCCGCGCCAGATCGACGTCGCGGCCCTGCAGCGTGCGCTGGTGGCGGCCGGGGCCTACCTCGGCCAGGACCGTTGATTCCCTTCACCCTTCATAGGAGACATTCCCATGCAACGCAGCCATTTCCATCGCCTGGCCATCGGCGCCGTGCTGGCAGGCAGCAGCCTGCTGGCCTGGGGCGGCCAGCCGGCCGCCTGGCCGACGCGGCCGGTGCGGCTCGTCGTCGGCTTTCCCGCCGGCTCCACGCCCGATGCCGCCGCCCGGGCACTGGCCGACGGCCTGGCCGGCGCGCTCGGCCAGCCGGTCATCGTCGAGAACCGCGCCGGCGCCTCGGGCAACCTGGCGGCTGGCGTGGTCGCCAAGGCGGCGGACGACCACACGCTGGGCGTCGTCATCAACGGCAACCTCACGACCGCCAGGCTGCTGAACCCCGGGCTGTCCTACGACCCGGCCCGCGACTTCGCCTATCTCAGCCTGCTGACGACGGCGCCGCTCGCGCTCGTGACGCGCGCCGACCTGCCGGCCGGCCCGGCGTTCTTCGCGGCCGCGCGTGCGCAGGGCGAGCGCTGGAGCTACGGCTCGGTGGGCAGCGGGTCCGTCGCCCACCTGGGCATGGAGTGGCTCAAGTCCAGGATGCCGGGCCTCGCGCCGGTGCATGTGCCGTTCCAGGGCAACCCGGGCGTGGTCACGGCGCTCATCGGCGGCCACATCGAGATGGCGCTGGTGCCGCCCGGCATCGCCGCTCCCCACGTCCAGTCCGGCCGGCTGCGCTTCGTCGGGCTGACCAGCGGCCGCAGCACGCTGGCGCCGCAGGTGCCTTCGCTCGGCGAGATGGGCGTGCAGGACTTCAACCTCGAGGTCTGGACCGCGCTCGTGGGCCCGGCCGGATTGTCCAGGGCCGCGCAGCAGCGCCTGGCCGAGGCCGTGCCGGAGGTGCTGCGCGCTGCCGAGGTGCGCCAACGCCTGTTCCAGCAGGGCTGGAACGCCGTGGGCTCGGCGCCCGAGGGCCTGCGCGCCCGGGTGGCCGAGGAATCGGCCGCCTTCCGCAGGCTCATCCAGTCGGCCCGCATCCAGGCCGAGTAGCCGCGGCCGGCGGCGCTACACCATCGCGTAGGCCACGATCTCGATCTTCATGCCCGGCACCACCAGCGCGGCCACGGCGGCGCTGGAGCGGTTGGGGTAGGGCGCTTCGAAGAACTCGCGGTACACGGCGTCGATGGCCGGCATGTCGGCCACATCGGTCATGTAGACCAGCACCTGCGTCACGTCGGCCAGGGTGCCGCCGGCGGCCTGCACCGCGGCGCGCAGGTTGGCGAAGGTCAGGCGTGCCTGCTGCGCGATCGGGCCGGTGTCGATGCTGCCGTCGGGCCGCACCGGGCCGTGGGCGGTGAACAGCAGGGCGCCCGTGCCCTTGACGGCCCAGGAGAAGGGTTGCTTGGGCGGCGGCAGGCCGGTGTCGACGACGTGTTTCATGCCGGGGACTCTATATATAGAGAGGAGAGGGAGAGGGCGTCGGCCCGTCCCGAACCGGGGCAGCCACGCGAGGGTGGTGGGTCACAGTTCCGTGCGCGCGTGCCACAGCTCGGGGAACAGCACCACGTCCAGCATCTTGCGCAGGTAGGCCACGCCGCTGGTGCCGCCGGTGCCGCGCTTGAAGCCGATGATGCGCTCGACCGTGCTGACGTGGCGGAAGCGCCACAGGCGGAACGCGTCCTCGATGTCCACCAGCTCCTCGGCCAGCTGGTACAGGTCCCAGTGCTGCTGCGGGTGGCGGTAGACCTCCAGCCAGGCGGCGGTCACCGCGTCGCTGGCGGCGTAGGGCTGCGTCCAGTCGCGCACCAGGTGGCTGGCCGGGATCTCCAGGCCGCGCCGCGCCAGCAGGCGCAGCGCCTCGTCGTACAGCGAGGGCGCTTCGTAGGCCGCGCGCACCATGGCCAGCAGGTCGGGCCGGTGTTCGTGGGGCTTGAGCATGGCGGCGTTCTTGTTGCCCAGGTTGAACTCGATGCAGCGGTACTGGTAGCTCTGGAAGCCGCTGGAACTGGCCAGGTAGGGCCGCATGGCGCTGTATTCGGGCGGCGTCATCGTGGCCAGCACGTCCCAGGCGTGCACCAGCTGCTCCAGGATGCGCGAGACGCGCGTCGTCATCTTGAAGGCGGCGTTCAGCGTGTCGGCCGCGATGCAGCGCCGGGCGGCCGCCAGCTCGTGCAGCGCCAGCTTCATCCACAGCTCGCTGGTCTGGTGCTGCACGATGAACAGCAGCTCGTCGTGCGCGGGCGAGCGCGGCTGCTGCGCGCTCAGCAGGGCGTCGAGCTGCAGGTAGTCGCCATAGCTCATCGCCTGGCTGAAGTCGAGCTGCGCCTTCTCCTGCCGGACGATGCGCTCGGGCGTGGGGCCGGCCATCAGGCGTCTCCGGCCACGGCGGCGATGGCCCGGGCCACGCGGTCCACGTTGGCGCCGGTCAGGCCCGGCAGGCACAGGCGGCCGGAGCGCACCAGGTAGATGCCGTGCTGCTCGCGCAGCCGGTCCACCTGCCCGGCCGACAGGCCGGTGTAGCTGAACATGCCGCGCTGCGTCAGGAAGTAGCCGAAGTCGCGCCGGCCGCGGCAGGCCTCGTGCAGCACCGCGTGCAGCCGCTCGCGCATGGCGCGGATGCGCCGGCGCATCGCCGCCGTCTCGTCCTGCCAGCAGGCGAACAGCGCCGGATCGCGCAGCACGCGGGCGACCACGCGCGCGCCGTGCGTCGGCGGCGTGGAGTAGTTGCGCCGCACCGTGGCCTTCAACTGGCCCAGCACGGTGCCGGCGGCCGCGGCGTCGGCGCAGACCACCGACAGGCCGCCGACGCGCTCGCCGTACAGCGCGAAATTCTTCGAGAACGAGTTGGCGACGAAGCACTGCAGCCCGGCGCCGGCCAGCGCGCGCACGCCGTAGGCGTCCTCGTCCAGTCCGTCGCCGAAGCCCTGGTAGGCCATGTCGACGAAGGCGATCAGCTCGCGCGCGCGCAGCACCGGGACCAGCGCGTCCCACTGCGCGGGTGACAGGTCCACGCCGGTCGGGTTGTGGCAGCTCGCGTGCAGCAGCACGATGCTGCGCGCCGGCAGCCGGTCCAGGCAGGCCAGCATGTCGCCGAAGCGCAGGCCGCCGCCGGCCGGGTCGTAGTAGGGGTAGCGCTGCACCGCCAGGCCGGCGCCCTCGAAGATGGCCTCGTGGTTCTCCCAGGTCGGGTCGCTGACCCAGACGCCGCTTTCGGGAAAGTAGCGGTGCAGGAAGTCCGCGCCGACCTTCAGCGCGCCGGAGCCGCCCAGCGTCTGGATCGTGGCGATGCGGCCCTCGGCCACGGCGGCGTACGCGGCGCCGAATACCAACGCCTGGACCGCGGCGCGCAGGTCCGCCAGCCCCTCCATCGGCAGGTAGGGGCGCGGGCCGATCTCCTGCAGCAGCGCCGATTCGGCCGCGCGCACCGCGTCCAGCACCGGCAGCCGGCCCTGCTCGTCGAAGTACAGGCCGATCGACAGGCTGACCTTGTCGGCGCGCGGATCGGCCTGGAAGGCCTCCATCAGCGACAGGATGGGATCGCCCGGATAGGGCGGCACGTGGGCGAACAGGGATGGGGTCATGGCGTGGCCTCGCGGGTTGGCGTGCGGCCATTGTGCGAACGGCGCCGGCGCGCTCCAAGCGGTTTGCGGCGTGCCGATAATCCGCCGATGGAGGAACGCGGCCGCATGCAGATCTGGGACATCTCGCCGCCCGTGCACGCCGGCACGCCGGTGTTCCCGGGCGACACGCCCTACCGCCAGCGCTGGGCGGCCCGCATCGGCCCGGGCTGCCCGGTCAACGTGTCGGAGCTGACGCTCTCGCCGCACGTTGGCGCCCATGCCGACGCCCCGCTGCACTACGACCCGGCCGGCGCGCCGATCGGCGCCGTGCCGCTGGAGCCCTTCCTCGGCCCGTGCCGCGTGGTGCACGCCATCGGCTGCGGCCCGCTGGTCGAATGGCGCCACCTGCAGCATGCGCTGGACGGCCTGCCGCCGCGCCTGCTGGTGCGCACCTACGCGCGCATGCCGCAGGACCGCTGGGACCCGCGGCTGGCGGCCTACGCGCCGCAGACCGTGGAGCGCCTGGCGGACCGGGGCGTGCAGCTGATCGGCATCGACACCGCCAGCATCGACCCGGCCGACAGCAAGACCCTGGACAGCCACCAGGCGATCCGCCGGCGCGGCCTGCGCGTGCTGGAGAACCTGGTGCTCGATGAGGTGCCCGAGGGCGACTACGAACTGATCGCGCTGCCCCTGCGGCTGGCCACGGCCGACGCTTCGCCGGTGCGGGCGGTGCTGCGGGCGCTGTGAGGGGCGTTTCGCAACCGGTCAGAAATAGACCATGGTGCCGGACTGGGCAGCTTGCCGCACGGCGAGCGTGACTTCGAGCGTGCGGGTTGCGTCGAGCGCGTCCGTCAACGGTGCTTCTTCGCGGCGGATCACTGCGCCGAAGTGGCGCATCTGTTCGATGTAGGGATCGGCAGGCTGAAAAGCGATGCTCCCCGGCTCCAGCGGCTGGAACCAGCCGCGTTCGCCCGGGTACCGCCACGTGCGCAGGGTAGGCAAGGCCAGCGACGCATTGGTACCGCACAGGAAGTGGCTTTCCGCTTGCGAGCGAGAGAAGGCGGGGTTTTCGCCGGAAGCGAGGTCCCAGCTCCACGGCGAGGCTGCCGTGTCGCTGAGCGTGATGGTGACCAATGCGTTGTTGTCCAGGCGCAGCAGCGCCGCGGCCGAGTCTTCGACCTCGAATTCGCGAATGGCGTTCGACGTCAAAGCTTGCAGGCTGCGGATTTCTCCGCAGACGAAGCGCACCAGATCGATTTCGTGGATCAGGTTGATGAGTACAGGCCCGCCCCCATTGGAGCGCCGCCAAGCCTGCTCGAAGTAGGCGTCGGGTTTGAGGAAGGTCGCGAGCACACTGGCCGACACCAGGCGGCCAAGCGCTCCTTCACGCACCAGTTCGCGCGCCTTGCGCAGGATCGGGTTGTGTCGGCGATGGTGGCCGACCAGGACCGGTACCTTGGCCGCATCCGCAGCGTGTGCGAGTTGCCGGCCCTCTTCAACCGTGCCCGCCACGGGCTTCTCGACCAGCACGGGCCTGCCCTCGGCAAGCCATTCGAGCGCCATGGGCACATGCAAGGCGTTGGGTGTCGCGATGATGGCGCCGTCCGGCTGCAGCGTGTCGCGCAGCGTCCGGTGGTCGGTGAAATGAGGCAGGCCGAATTCGTTGGCCAGTTGGGCCGCTGCGGGATTCGGATCGGCGATGCCGACGATCTTGATGCCGGCAGCTTGCGCTGCGCCATTCAGGTGTGCACGCCCAATGGCGCCGGCACCGATCAATCCCACGGTGGAGACGACGGACATGCTTTGTTTCCTTCTTTTCAGTGCGCGAGTGTCTTGGCTGGATCCGTTTCCGGGGTGCGATGGTGGCCCTGAATCCATGCGGCCACGATGGCGATGCCGATCGGCAGCGTCAGCGCCAGGAACAGCTGGCCGAAGTCCCATTTGAAGCTCAGCAATACCGCGCCGACCGAGGCTCCGGAAATGGCGCCGAAGCGGCCGATGCCTGTCATCCAGCTGGTGCCGGTGGCGCGCATCTTCGTGGGGTAGTAGCTGGCTGCCATGGCGGTCCAGCCGGTATTGGACGAGTTGATGCAGAAGCCGAGCAGGAAGCACAGCGCCATCAGGGCGTGCAGTCCCGGGCTGAGGTAGCCGAGCAGGACGGTGAAAACCGCCGCACCCAGCAGGGTGCCCATCTGGACCTTGTGCGGGCTGAAGCGGTCCATGTTCCAGCCGATCGCGATATTGCCCAGGGTGCCGCCCAACTGCATCATCGCCCCGACCATGGCGGCATCGGCCAGCGTGAAGCCGTCGTCCTTGACCATGATCGGCAGCCAGCTATTGAGGAAATAGACGGTCAGCAGGTTCATGAACAGGCCTGCCCACAGCGCGATCGTCACGCTGGTATGCGGCTTCGATAGCACCAGCCGGACTGCGGTCTTGCCGGCGTGCTCGCTCTCCGGCGTGGTGAAGCGGGTCTGGGCATCGGCCTGGCCAGGCTCAATGTCGTTGACGATCCGTTCCAACTGGGTGCGGCCGTCATGCTTGACGGCCAGGAACTTGGCCGATTCGGGTAGCACCAGAACCAGCAGAATGGCGTAGGCGATCGGGATCACGCCGCCCACGAACAGGATCGAGGCCCAGCCATGGGTCGTGATGAGATAGTTGGCGAAGAAGCCGCCACCCGCAGCACCGAGCGTGAACCCGCAGTAGACAACGGTGACCATCAGCGAGCGGTACTTCTTCGGAGCGTATTCCGAAGCGAGCGTGGCGGCATTGGGTTGCGAAGCGCCCAGGCCCAGGCCGGTCAGGAAGCGCATTGCCGACAGTGCCGTGATGCTCGGGGACCAGGCCGAAAGCAGGCTCATCAGGCCGAAAAAGAAGACCGACGCGATGATGACCTTGCGCCGGCCGAACCGGTCTGCGAGGGGGCCGCCCGCGAGGGCGCCGATGGCCAGGCCGAACAGGCCCATGCTGAGTACCGGTCCCAGCGCTTCGCGAGGGATGTTCCAGTCGGCGACCAGTGCTGGCGCAATGAAGCCCATGGCCACCACGTCGAAACCGTCCAGTATCAGCACGCCGATGCAAAGCAGCAGGATCTTCCATTGGAACGATCCGAAAGGTCGACCGTCGAGAAAGTCTTGGATGTCGAGCTGTCGGGCAGCAACTGTCATGACACGAGTCTCCGTAGATATGAATGCAAGGTAGAGGGAGCAGCGCTCAGAGCAGGCTGCGCATGTAGGCCAGGCTGTCGGCGATCGCGTCCGCGTCGCTGGGGTAGTCCGGATGCAGGTAGTCGATTTCCAGAGCCAGCAGGCCTTGATAGCCATGGCGGCGCAGGGCGGTGAATGCGTGTGGCAGATCGATCAGCCCGCGGCCAAGGGGTACGCTGGGCCAGAAGGCGAACTCGCGCGGGTTGCCGCGGTGGGCCGTCACGTCTTTGATGTGCGTGGCCCGTGCATAGGGCGCGAGCTTCTCGATCGCGATGGCCGGGTCTTCCAGCATGCGCAGGTTGTTGGCGGTGTCCAGGCATACCCCCAGCCAAGAAGAACCGATCGTCTCGATCAGTTCGACAAGTTCGTCGGCCAGGAAGTCGATGTGGTTCTCAATGGCCAGGACCACGCCGTGCTGTTCGGCGTGTGCGCACGCCTCGCGCAGCAGTGGTAGCAGGGCCGCCTTGTGAGCCGGCCAGTCTGCGGGCCGCGTGCGGCGTCCGCCACAGCAGACGCGCATGACGGGCGCACCCACGGCCGCAGCGATTTCAGTGTGGCGCATCAGATCGGTCAACTGTTGTGGCGCTGCGCCGGACTGCAATCCGCCGGGGTGGCCCCAGGCCCACACCCGTTCCAGGTTCAGGTCGTCCAGTTGGGTTCGCAGTCGAGTGATCTCCTCGGCGCTGGGGTTTGGCAGGAAGCACGACTCCAGCGATACGCCTGCTACGCCCAGCATGTGTGCTCGCTCCACAAAGTCCGCCACGGTCATGCGTGACCCTGGATCCCGTTCAAGGTTGGGATAGATCTCCCCGAAGTAGCGGTGGTAGCTGTATGAATCGATGGCGACTTTCATGGATGGCTCCTAATTTGAAACAGAATACCAATTGAAACTCTATACCATAAATAGGGTTTATACCTATCAGATCTTCACCCCCGACTGAAACGCCATCCCATGTGGCACTAGGATGGCGACTGCGTTTCATGGGAGAAAGACATGGCATCGGTCCGCGATCGCGCGATTTCCATCCTTGAGCTTCTGGTGCGGAACGTGCGCGGACTGCCGATGCACGAAGTCGCAGATCAGCTCGGGATTCCCCGTACCGCCGCACACCGGCTTCTGGCGGATCTGAAGGAAATGGGCTATGTGAAGCAGGAGCCGGGTAGCACGCAGTACCTCCTGACGGTCAAGCTGGCGTCGCTGGGGTTGAGCTACTTGGCGGCCAGCGGCATCGTGGATGCGGCTCAGCCCTTGCTGGATGACTTGGCCGACGTCACAGGCGAGTTGGCCAGGCTTGCGGTGATGGAAGGCGACCAACTGATCTGGGTCGCCAAGGCCCAGGGAGCTCGCTCGGGGCTGCGCTATGACCCTGATTCGGGAGCGGACGTCTATCTGCCTGCAACTGCCAACGGTCTGGCCTTGCTGGCCGCCGTCAGCGAGGAGCGTGCGTTGCAGCTCATCGCCAAGCACGGCATCGAGAAAGCGGCATCGATGGGGCCGGGCGCGCCGTCTTCCATGCGCGAACTGATGGATCGCATCGAGGAAACGCGCGCACGCGGCTACGCCGTTGTCTTCGAGGCCTACGAGGCCGGGACCAGTGCCGTGGCGGCGGTGATCCGTCGTCCGGGAGACGGGGAGCCGGTGGGCACCGTCAGCATCGCGGGGCCTTCGATTCGCGTCACGGCGGAACGCTTGCCTGTACTGGCCCCCGCGGTGAAGGAGTGTGCGCACCGCCTGGCGGCGGTCAGCGCATGGTCGCCGGCGTTCACGCGCCGTTGAGGCGCGCTGCCAGACTCAGGGAGTCAAACGCGGCTATGCCGCGCGCGCCAGCTGCGCCCGCGTCCAGCGCACGATGTCCGCCGCGCCCATGGCGCCGGCCTGGCGCGCGATCTCGCGCCCGCCGCGGAACAGCGCCAGCGTCGGGATGCTGCGGATGCAGAAGCGCGCGCCCAGCGCCGGCTCGGCCTCGGTGTCCAGCTTGGCCAGCCGCACCTGCGGCTCCAGCTGCGCGGCGGCCTGCTCGAACGCGGGCGCCATCATGCGGCAGGGGCCGCACCACGGCGCCCAGAAGTCCACCAGCACCGGGATGCCGCTGCGGCCCACGTGGCGCTCGAAGCTGGCGCCGTCCAGCGCCACGGAATGGCCGCCGAACAGCGGCTGGTGGCAGCGGCCGCAGTCCGGCGCGCTGGCCAGGTCGGCGGCGGCGACGCGGTTGGTGGTGTGGCAGTGGGGGCAGACGATGTGGAGCGGGCTGGTCATGGCGGCGGCGGTCGGCGGGGTTCGCCGCAGCTGCGGGCCGCCGCGCCGGATTTCAAGCGCGGCGGCCGGCCCGCGTCAGCGCTTCGCCGCCCGGTACTTTTCCAGCTCGCCGTAGAAGCTCTTGGCGAAGTCGGCGCCGATCGTGGCGGTGTTCTTGTCGATCACGGGCTGCACCGCGGCGCGGATCTTCTGCAGCTCGGCCGGCGGCATCTCGGTCACGCCCATGCCGTGCGAGCGCAGCTGCTCGACGGCCGCGGCCGCCTCCTTGAGCTCCAGGCTGCGCTGCAGCGTGCGGGCCTGCTCGGCCGCCTTCTGCACCGCCTGCTGCTGCTCGGGCGTCAGGCCGGACCACCAGCGCTTGCTGGCCAGCAGCGCGACCGGGGTGTAGACGTGGCGCGTGACGGTCAGGTACTTCTGCACCTCGTACATCTTGTTGGCCACCATGTCGACGACCGGGTGCTCGTAGCCGTCCAGCGCCTTGATCTCCAGCGCCGGGTACACCTCGCTGAAGGCCATGGGCACGGCGTTCATGCCCATGGCGTTGAAGCTGGCCAGCGCCATCGGGCTCTGCATCACGCGGACCTTCAGGCCCTTCATGTCGGCCATGCTGTTCAGCGGCCGCTTGCTGTTGGACATGTCGCGGAACGCACCGCCGGCCCAGACCAGGCCCTGGATGTTCATCTCGGCCAGGCCGTCGAGCATCTTGCGGCCGACCGGGCCGTCCAGCACGTGGGCGGCCTCGGCGTCGCTCGCGAATAGGAACGGGAAGTCGAACACCTGCAGTTCCTTGCGGCGCACCGACAGCGGCGCCAGCGCGCCCATGTACAGGTCCTGCGTGCCG
Organism: Pseudorhodoferax sp.; assembly: GCF_047601025.1. Classification (NCBI taxonomy): domain Bacteria; kingdom Pseudomonadati; phylum Pseudomonadota; class Betaproteobacteria; order Burkholderiales; family Comamonadaceae; genus Pseudorhodoferax; species Pseudorhodoferax sp. The sequence goes on along the minus strand of NZ_JASGJZ010000001.1, from coordinate 705,298 downwards.
CTCTGCAGCGCGATCAGCATCTTGTCCTCGGCGCCGAGCTGGGCGCTGCCGTAGACGTCGATCTGCACTTTGCCGCCGGTGGCCTTGGCCACGTCGGCGGCGAATTGCTTCATGGCCACCGCGCGCGGGTGGTCGTCGGTGAAGGAGTGGCCGAGCCGGGCGTGCCGGCCCTCCTGGGCGTGAGCGCCGGTGCTCAGGGCCAGGGCCGCCAGGGCGGCGGTGAACAGGCGGCGGGTGGTGCGGTGCATGGGGTCGTCTCCGGAAAAAGGTTCAGTCGAAGCTCAGCAGGACCTTCATCGACTGCGTGCGGTCCGCCGCCAGCGCGAAGGCGCGGCCGGCGTCGCGGAACGGCAGCGTGGCCGAGACCAGCGGCTTCAGGTCCACCAGCCCCTGGTTGATCAGCGCCACCGCCGTGCCGAATTCCTCGTGGAAGCGGAAGGTGCCGCGCAGGTCGAACTCCTTGGCCACCACGGTGTTGAACGGCAGCGTCAGCTCGGCACCCGACAGGCCCAGCTGCACGATCACGCCGCGCGGGCGCACCACGTCGAAGGCCGCGCGCAGCGCCTGGGCGTTGCCGCTGGACTCGAACAGCACGTCGAACTGGCCCTTCTCGGCCGCGTACTTGGCCAGTGCCTCGGGCTGCGTGGCCACGTCGATGGCCTCGTCGGCACCGATCTGCAGCGCCTTGCGCAGCGTGTTGGCGACCACGTCGGTGGCCACGATGCGGGTGGCGCCGGCGCGGCGCGCGGCGATCACCACCATCGCGCCGATCGGCCCGCAGCCGGTGACCAGCACGCTGCGGCCCAGCAGCGGGCCGGCCCGGTTGACCGCGTGCAGCGCCACGGCCAGCGGCTCGGCCATCGCGCCCTCGGCGTCGCTGACGCCGTCGGCCAGCGCGAAGGCCTGGCTGGCGTGGATCACGATCTCGCGGCGGAACGCGCCCTGCACGTGCGGCATGCGCATGGCGCTGCCGTAGTAGCGCATGTCCAGGCAGTGGTTCTGCAGGCCCATCTGGCAGAAACGGCAGGCGCCGCAGGGCTGGCTGGGGTTGATCGCGATGCGCGTGCCGGCCGCCAGGCCGGTGACGCCCGCGCCCAGCTCCTCGATCGCGCCGGCCGCCTCGTGGCCCAGCACCATCGGCTGCTGGATGCGCACCGTGCCGAAGCCGCCGTGCTGGAAGTAGTGCAGGTCCGACCCGCAGATGCCGCCGGCGCGCACGCGCACGCGGACCTGGCCGGCGCCGACCGGCGGCGTCGGCACGTCCTCGACGCGCAGGTCCTTCGGGGCGTGGATGACTAGGGCTTCCATGTTCAGTGTCTCGTCTCGGTTGGGGGGAAAGTCGTCATTTCGTCATCCATTCCAGCGGCCACATGACGATCTGCGGGAACACCACCAGCAGGAACATCACGATGGTCTGCGCCACCATGAACGGCACCACGCCGCGGATCGCGCCGCTCATCGGGATCTTGGCCACGCCGCAGACCACGTTGAGCACCGTGCCCACCGGCGGCGTGACCAGGCCGATGGCGTTGTTCATGATGAACAGCACGCCGAAGTACACCGGGTCGATGCCGGCCTGCTTGAGCACCGGCATCAGCACCGGCGTCATGATCAGCACCGTGGGCGTGAAGTCCAGCGCCGTGCCGACCAGCAGCACCAGGATCATCAGCGCGAAGGTCAGCAGCATCTTGTTGTCCATCAGCGGCGCCACCAGGTCGGCCAGCTGCTGCGGGATGTTGGCCGTGGTGATCAGCCAGGCCGACACGCCGGCCGCCGACACCAGGAACATGATGATGGCCGTGGTCTCGGCCGCGCGGTAGATCAGGTGGAACAGCTGCGAGGGCTTGATCTCGCGGTAGACCAGCATGCCCACCAGCAGCGAGTACACCGCGGCGATCACGGCCGCCTCGGTCGGCGTGAACCAGCCGGCCTTCAGGCCGCCGATGATGACCACCGGCAGCACCAGCGCCCACAGCGACTTGCGCGTGGCGTCCAGGCGCTCGCCCATCGAGCGCTTGGGCTCGGTGACGATGGGGTCGCGGCCGATGCACCAGCGCCAGGCCAGCAGGATCGCCACGCCCATCAGCAGCCCGGGCACGATGCCGGCGATGAACAGCTTGGTGATGGACACGCCGCCGGTCACGCCGTACAGGATCATCGCGATCGACGGCGGGAGCACCGGCGCGATGATGCCGCCGCAGGCGATCAGGCCGCAGGAGCGGTTCACGTCGTAGCCGGCGTTGCGCATCAGCGGCACCAGCACGGCGGCCAGCGCGGCGGTGTCGGCCACGGCCGAGCCCGACAGGCTGGCCATGATGACGGCCGCGCCCACGGCCACGTAGCCCAGGCCGCCGCGGATGTGGCCGACCCAGGCCATGGCCATCTGGATGATGCGCCGCGTCATGCCGCCGGCGTTCATGAACTCGCCGGCCAGCATGAAGAAGGGCACGGCCAGCAGCGGGAAGCTGTTGGCGCCGTCCCACATGTTCTGCACCACGATCTGCGGATCGGTGAAGCCCATGGTGTACATGATGGCCAGGCCGCAGCCGATCAGCGCGAACGCGACCGGCATGCCCAGCGCCATCAGGCCGAGCAGCGAGGCGATGAAGATGAAGATCGTCATGCGCGGCCCCCGTTGGCGGCGCCCTGCGCCTTGATCTCGCGCTCGGCCTCCAGCGCCTCTTCCATGCCTTCCTCGTGCACGTCGATCAGCTCATCGTCGCGCACCTGGCCCAGGAACAGCCGCACCAGGTTGGACAGGCAGATCAGCCCGATGACCGTGCCGGTCAGGTAGCTCACGCCGTAGACCCACAGCATGCTCCACTGCGCCACGGGCGAGGCGTTGCCGGCGATGATGTCGTGCTGCAGCCAGGTGCCGTAGACGATGTAGCCGCAGCACACGGCCATGATGGCCTGGCTGATGCCCCAGCAGACGCGGCGGCCCAGCGTGGGCAGCATCTGCACCACCAGGTCCACGCCCAGGTGCGCGCGCTTGCGCATGCCGACGATGGCGCCCAGGAAGGTCAGCCACACGAAGGCGAAGCGCGGCACCTCCTCCGACAGGTCGATGCCGGTGTTCAGGAACAGCCGCAGCATGACGTTGCCGAACACCATGACCAGCATGACGACCATGCAGCCCACCATCACCCACTCCAGCAGGCGCGTCAGGCCGTCGGCCAGCGCTTTCAATGCTCCACCCATGGCGGTTCCTTCCCGTGGTTGTCGCCTTGGCTTACTTGGCGGCGGCGCGCGCCTGCTCGATCTCGGCCATGAAGCCCTTGACGAAGTCCTCGCCGATCTGCGGCGCGAACTTGGCGACCACGGGCTTGACCTTCTCCTGCACGCGCGCGAGTTCTTCCGCGCTCATGGTGTTCACGGCCACGCCCTCGGCCTTGAACTTGCCCACGACCGCGGCATCGCCTTCGTCCAGCAGCTTGCGCTGCAGCAGGCCGGCTTCGGTGGCGGCCTTCTGCACGCCGGCCTTGTCCTCGGCCGACAGGCTGTTCCAGAACCGCTTGGACGCCACCATCGCCACCGGCGTGTAGACGTGGTTGGTCACGGTGATGTACTTCTGCACTTCCTGCATCTTGTTGGCGTACATGTGCAGCAGCGGGTTCTCCTGGCCATCCAGCGCCTTGATCTCCAGCGCCGGGAACACCTCGGCGAAGGCCATGGGCGTGGCGTTGGCGCCGATGGTCTTCCAGGTCTCCAGCGCCACGGGGTTGGTCATCACGCGGATCTTCAGGCCGTTGACGTCCTCCACCTTGTTGACGGCGTGCTTGCTGTTGGACAGGTTGCGAAAGCCCATGCCGGTCCAGGTCAGGCCGATCAGGCCGGCCGGCTCGATCTTGGCGAAGATCTGCTTGGAGGAGGCGCCGTCCAGCACGGCGTAGACCTCGCGCTCGTTGCGGAACAGGAAGGGCAGGTCCCAGACCTGCACTTCCTTCACGCGGGTGGACAGCGGCGCCAGCGTGCCGATGTACAAGTCCTGCGTGCCGGACTGCACGGCCTGCAGCTGCTTCTCGTCGCTGCCGAGCACGGCGCTGTGGTAGGCCTGGACCTTGACGTTGCCCTTGGTGTAGGTGGACGCCAGTTCGCAGAACTTGTTCATCGCGATGGCCTGCGGGTGGGTCTCGGGCATGGCATGGCCGATGCGGGCCTTGATCTCGGCCAGGGCGGGCGTGGCCAGCGCGCAGGCGGCGGCGAAGGCGAGCACGGTGCGGCGGGTGGCGGGGGCGATGCGGAACGGCATGGGGACTCCTGTTGCGGATGGGGGTTGTCAGGGGGTGGTGGTTTCGATGGCCTGCAGCAGCGCGGCGCCGTGCTTCTCGCCGAAGGTCTTGGCGATCGGCGCGGAGACGATCTTCTGGAACGGCGCCATGTCCACCTGCTCGACCACCTGCATGCCGGCCTTCTTGAGCTCGTCCACCCATTGGCCGGCGTTGCTGGCGTTCAGTGCGCGCTGGAAGCGGGCGGCCTCGCGGGCGGCCTCGACGACGATGGCCTGGTACTCGGGCGGCAGCGCGTCGTACTTGGCCTTGTTCATGACCAGGATCAGCGGCGAGTAGATGTGGTTGCTGACGGTCAGGTACTTCTGCACCTCGTAGAACTTGGCCGACAGCGTGACGTTGATCGGGTGCTCCTGCGCGTCGAAGGCGCCGGTCTCCAGCGCCGAGTACAGCTCGGCGATGGCCAGCGGCGAGGGGTTCATGCCCAGCAGCTTGAAGGCCTGGATGTGGTAAGGGTTGGGCGTGGAGCGGATCTTCAGGCCCTTGGCGTCCTCGGGCGTGCGGATCGGGCGCTTGCTGTTGGTGAACGCGCGCCAGCCGTTCTCCCAGTAGGCCAGGCCCTTCAGGCGCTGGGCGGAGAACTCCTCCAGCACGCCGCTGCCGATCGGGCCGTCCAGCACCGCGTAGGCGTGCTGCGCGCTGCGGAACACGAAGGGCAGCTCGAACGCGGCCGTGTTCGGCACGATGCCGTTGTAGTTGGAGGCGCCGCTGGAGACGATGTCGATCGTGCCGCCGCGCGCGCCGCTGATCATGGCCGAGTCGGTGCCCAGCGTGCTGGACGGAAAGACGGTGATGACCACGTCGCCCTTGGTGCGCTCCTTGACCAGCTCGGCCATCTTCAGCGCCGCGGCGTGCTGGCCGTCCGTGGTGTTCACCGCGTGGCCCAGCTTCAGGTTGAACTTGGCGGCCAGGGCGCCGGCCGGCAGGCAGGCGGCGGCCACGCAGGCCAGCAGCAGTCGTGCGAACTTCATGGCGTTGTCTCCTCTTGGGTGGGGGTCTATTGCAGCCGGTTGACCAGCGGCTGCCCCTGGTCGAGCCGGCGGATGTTGTCGGCCATGGTCTGCTGGCGCCGGCGCACCGTGCCCTCGGTCCAGCCGGACATGTGCGGCGTCATCAGCACGTTGTCCAGCGCCGCGAAGTCCAGCCGCGAGGGCGCGCAGACCGGCTGCGCCGGCGTCGGGTAGCGGTACCAGGTGTCGATGACGGCCCGGCCGAGGTGGCGGCGGCGCAGCGCGTCGTACAGCGCCTGCTCGTCCACGACCGGGCCGCGCGCCACGTTGACCAGCACCGCGCCCGGGCGCATGGCGGCCAGCGCGGCGGCGTCCACGATGCCCTGGGTCTCGGGCACCAGCGGCAGCGTGACGACGGCGATGTCCACGCTGGCCAGGAAGTCGTGCAGCTCGGGCAGCGCGAAGGCGCGGTCCACGTCGGCGCTGCGGACCGGGCTGCGGTTGGCCGCATGCACGCGCATGCCGAACGCGCGTGCGCAGCGCGCGATCGCCTGCGCGATGTGGCCGAAGCCCAGCAGGCCGATGGTCTGGCTGCCCAGCTCGGTGCGCAGCGCGTTCGGCCGGCCGGCCCAGTAGGTCCATTCGCCGCGGCGCAGGTCGGCGTCGGCGCCCGAGAGGGGCACGTGCGGCGCCAGCAGCGCGGCGAACACGTACTCGGCGATCGCGAACTCGTGGCCGTGGCAGTTGCACAGCGCGGCCCCGGCCGGCAGGCGGGCGGTGTCGATCATGTCGGTGCCGGCCGCCGGCGCGTGGTACAGGCGCAGGCGTTCGAGGCGCGGCATGGATGCGTCCAGCCTGGTGCCGATCAGCACCTCGGCGGCGGCGAACTGCGCGGCCTCGCCGGGGCCGTCGAGCAGGTCGCCCACGTGCACGATCTCGTGGCCGGGGCCGACCAGCGCGCCGAAGCCGTGGCGGAAGCCGCCGGCGTTCTGGCCGTGGAACACGATCTTCACGGGGATGCTCCTGTGGGAAAGGGAAAGGGAACGGGTCAGGGCAGGGCCAGGCTGCCGTCGAGCAGGCGCGTCTGCGTCCAGGTCGTCACGCCGGCGCTGCAGGGGTACCGGGCGGCCTCGGCCTCGTCCAGGTCCACGCCCAGGCCGGGTCGGCCGCTGGGGTAGACGTGGCCGCCGCGGCATTCCGGCAGGCCGGGGAACACGTCCAGCAGCGCGTTGCCCGAGCCGCGCAGCTCCTGGATCACGAAGTTCGGCGGCTCGGTGCCCGACCATTCCTGGATGCCGAAGTTGCGCGCCGCCAGGTCCATGTGGATGTTGGCCGCGTGGCCCACCGGCGACTGGTCGCCCGGCCCGTGCCAGGCGGTGCGCACGCCGTACTGCTCGGCGAACAGCTGCAGCTTGCGCGTGGGCGTGATGCCGCCGAGCTGGCTAGGGTGCACGCGGATGAAGTCGATCAGCCGCTCGGCGATCAGCGTGCGCCATTCCAGCGGGTGGTTGAACAACTCGCCCTGGGCCAGCGGCGTGCTGGTCTGCGCGCGCAGGCGGCGCAGCCAGTCGCCCTGTTCCAGCGGCACCGCGTCCTCCAGGAAGAACAGCGCATAGGGCTCCAGCTGCTGCGCCAGGCGCAGCGCGTCGGCCGGGGGCAGGCGCTCGTGCACGTCGTGGACCAGCTCGACCTCGAAGCCGACCTGGCTGCGCAGCGCGTCGAACAGCGCCACCGTGTCGCGCACGTAGGCGCGCGGCTCCAGGTAGATGCCCTCGGGCGCCCCCTCCGCCGCGCGCGCCGGCGCCGGGCCGAAGCCGCCGCCGCCGTAGCCGCCGCTCTGGCAGCGGATGTGCTGCACGCCCTGCGCGCGCCAGTGCGCGATGCTGTCGACGAGCTCGGCCAGGTCGCGGCCCTCGGCATGGCGGTAGACCGGCACGCCCGCGCGCACCGCGCCGCCGAACAGCTGGTACAGCGGCATGCCGGCCAGCTTGCCCTTCAGGTCCCACAGCGCCATGTCCACGCCGGAGATCGCGTTGTTCTCGATCGGGCCGTTGCGCCAGTAGGCGTTCTGGTGCATCAACTGCCACAGTTCCTCGATGGCCTCGGCATCGCGGCCGACCAGCAGGGGCTTGAGGTACTGCTCGACCACGCACTGCACGGCCAGGTGGCGGTAGGCGAAGGTGGCGCAGCCCAGGCCGTACAGGCCGGGCTGGTTGGTCTCGACCTTCACGACCAGCAGGTTGATGCCCTGCGGCGCCGTGGCGATGGCGCGGACGTCGGTGATGCGGATCGCCATGGTCAGAGCACGGAGAGCCAGCCGCCGTCGACGTAGATGATCTGGCCGTTGACGTAGTCCGAGGCGGAGGAGGCGAGGTAGACGGCCGTGCCGGCCAGTTCCTCCGGCTTGCCCCAGCGCCGCGTCGGGTTGCTGGCCTTGACCCAGGCGTCGAACTCGGGGTTGTCCACCAGCGCCTGGTTCATGTCGGTCAGGATGTAGCCGGGGCCGATGCTGTTGGCCTGGATGCCCTTGTCGGCCCATTCGGCCGCCATCGCGCGCGACAGCATCTTGATGCCGCCCTTGGCCACCGTGTAAGGCGCCACCGTGGCGCGTGCGGCCTGGCTGGTCAGCGAGCCGATGTTGATGATCTTGCCGCCGCGCCCGCGCGCGACCATGCGGCGCGCGGCCTCGCGCCCGACCAGGAAGGCGGCCGTGAGGTTGGTGTCCAGCACGCGCTGCCAGTCGGCCAGTTCCAGCTCCAGCATCGGCTTGCGGTGCTGGATGCCGGCGTTGTTGATGAGAATGTCGATCTCGCGGCCGGCGGCGTCCAGCGCGGCGAAGCCGGCCGCCACGGAGGCTTCCTGGGCCACGTCGAACACCGCGCCGCTGGCGCCGATGCCTTCGGCCGCGAGGCGCGCGACGGCTTCGTCGACGGCGGCCTGCTGGCGGCCGTTGACGACGATGTGGGCGCCGGCGCGGCCCAGGCCCTGCGCCAGCGCGAAGCCGATGCCGCGCGTGGAGCCGGTGATCAGGGCCGTGCGGCCGGACAGGTCGAAGGGGCTGCGGGGAGCGGTCTGGTTCATGGCCGCGGAATGTAGAGGAGGTATGACGTTTGCCGAATGCGTGAAAACCCGAAACCGGTTTCAGGCATTTCTGGCGCAGGATCGGCCGGTCCGTGGTACGTCATACGTGCCATGCTGGTGTCATCCATGAGCAAGCCAACGCCCACCCGCGCCACCACCTTCCACGAGCAGGTCGTCGACCAACTCGGCCGCGACATCTGCGCCGGCCGGTACCCGCCGGGCGCGCTGCTGCCGTCCGAGCCCGAACTGGGCGAGCGCTTCGGCTTCTCGCGCATCGTGATTCGCGAGGCCATCAAGTCGCTGATGGCCAAGGGCATGCTGGAGGTCAGCCGCCGCGTCGGCACGCTGGTGCGCGACACGGTGCACTGGAACCTGTTCGATCCGGCCGTGATCGCCTGGCGCGCGGCCTCGGCCGACTTCGACACCAGCATGGCGCGCGACCTGATGGAGTTGCGCCGCATCGTCGAGCCGGCCGCGGCCGGCCTGGCGGCCGGGCGCGCCAGCCCGGCCGAGCGGCGTGCGTTGCGCGCGGCCTACATGGCCATGGCGCGCGCCGTGGCCGGCAAGGGCGACTACGTGGAGGCCGACCTGGCCTTCCACACCGCCATCCTGGCCGCCTGCGGCAACCAGTACCTGCGCCAGATGCAGGAGGCCATGGCGGCGATGCTGGAGGCCAGCTTCGCGATCGTCGTGAAGAAGCCCGGCGGGCCGGCGCTGTCGCTGCCGCTGCACGAGGCAGTGTGCGCCGCGATCGAGCGCGGCGATCCTGCCGGCGCGCAGGCCGCCACCGTGGTGCTGGTCACCAGCGCCGAGGAAGACCTGCGCGAGCAGCTGGCCGAGCGGCGGGCGGCCGGCGCCCGCGTGCCGATGGCCGTGCGCGGCGCGACGGTGCACCGCCGGCCGGCGCCCAGGCTGGCGAAGGTGGCGCCATGAAGATCCGCGCCTTCCACACCTACCACGTCGCGCCGCGCTGGCTGTTCCTGAAGATCGAGACCGACGAAGGCATCGCCGGCTGGGGCGAGCCGGTGGTCGAGGGCCGCGCGCGCACCGTGGAGACGGCGGTGCACGAGCTCTGCGCCACCCTGGTCGGGCAGGACCCGCGCCGCATCAACGACCACTGGCAGGCCATGCTGCGCACGCACTTCTACCGCGGCGGACCGGTGCTGATGAGCGCGATCGCCGGCATCGACCAGGCGCTGTGGGACATCCTCGGCAAGTCGCTGGGCGCGCCGGTGCACCAACTGCTGGGCGGGCGCGTGCGCGACCGCATCAAGGTCTACAGCTGGGTCGGCGGCGACCGGCCAGCCCAGGTGGTGGAGCAGATCCACCGGCTGCGCGAGGGCGGCTTCGACACCTTCAAGCTCAACGGCTGCGAGGCGCTGCGCATGCTCGATTCGGTGCGCGCGATCGACCGCGCCGTCGCCGTGCCGGCGCAGGTGCGCGACGCCTTCGGCACGGACGTGGACTTCGGCCTGGATTTCCACGGCCGCGTGGCGCTGCCGATGGCGCGCCCGCTGCTGCAGGCGCTGGCGCCGCTGCGCCCGCTGTTCGTCGAGGAGCCGGTGCTGCCCGAGCAGGCCGAGCACTACCCGGCGCTGGCCGCGGCCACGGCCATCCCGCTGGCGGCCGGCGAGCGCATGTACTCGCGCTTCGAGTTCAAGCAGGTGCTGCAGCGCGGCGGCATCGCCATCCTGCAGCCGGACCTGTCGCACGCCGGCGGCATCACCGAATGCCACCGCATCGCCGCGATGGCCGAGGCGCACGACGTGGCGCTGGCGCCGCACTGCCCGCTCGGGCCGATCGCGCTGGCGGCCTGCCTGCAGATCGACTTCGTGGCCTGGAACGCCGTGCTGCAGGAGCAGAGCATGGGCATCCACTACAACCAGGGCGCCGAGCTGCTGGACTACGTGGTCAACAAGCAGGACTTCGCGATCCGGGACGGCCACATCGCCGCCTGGGACAGGCCCGGCCTGGGCGTGGAGATCGACGAGGAGCGCGTGCTGCACGCCAGCCGCCACCCGCCGGACTGGCACAACCCGCAGTGGCGGCACGCGGACGGCAGCGTGGCGGAATGGTGACGCCCCGGGTTGACGGCGCGCCGGGCCCGCAGCCCGCGCGGGACCAATGGCCCGCGCGGGACCGGTAGCCCGCGCGGGAGCGGTCATGGGGCCGTGGCCGGCCGGCGTGCCGGCAGCCACCGGCTGGCGCCGATGGCCAGCAGCGCGGCCGCCATGCCGCCGCAGAACACCTGCTGCAGGCCGTGCGCGAACGCGGCGCGCCAGGCCTCGGCGCCGGCTGCCAGGCCCGGCGCGGGCCGCGGCTGGGCCTGCAGCTGCGCGGCGATGTCGCCGGCCAGCAGCATCGCCAGCAGCGCCACGCCGAAGGCGCCGCCCAGGCTGCGCAGCATCACCGGTACCGCCGTCGCCACGCCCAGGTGCCGGGGCGGCGCGGTGCGCTGCGACACCACGGTCACGACCGGGAAGGCCAGCCCCAGCCCCACGCCCAACGGCGCCAGCGCGGCCGACAGCGCCAGCGGCGCCTGCGGCCACCAGTGCACGGCCGCGGTCAGCAGGCCGAAGGACAGCAGCATGGCCGCGCCGGCCAGCTGCGCGAGCCGGCCCACCGGCCACTGCGCGCGCAGCAGCCGCCCGCAGGCGATGGCCGCCGCCGTGAGTCCGGCCATCAGCGGCGCCAGGTGCCAGGCCGACTGGCTCGGCGTCAGGTGCAGGCCGGCCTGCAGGTACTGCGGCACGAAGGCCACGGCGGCGTACAGCGCCATGCCGCAGGCCAGCGCGATCGCGCTGGCCGCCGCGTAGGCCGGCCGCGCGAACAGCGACAGCGGCAGCAGCGGCTGGCGCGCGCGCCGCTGCCGCCACAGGAAGCCCAGCGCCAGCTTCAGCCCCAGCACGACCAGCAGGCCGGCCGGGAGCCAGGCCGGCAGGCCCAGGCGGGCATGCTGGGTGGCCAGCAGCAGGGCGGACAGCGCCAGCGCCAGCAGGGCCGCGCCCGGGTAGTCGATGGCGCGTTCGTCCGCCGGCGCCGCATCCGGCGCGGCCGGCAGCGTGCGCGCGAGCACGGCCCAGGCCAGGGCGGCCAGCGGCACGTTGATCCAGAACGCCCAGTGCCAGGACAGCCCCTGCACCAGCCAGCCGCCGGCCAGCGGGCCGAACATCGTGGCCAGGCCGTAGGCCGCGCCCAGCTGCGCCTTGCGCGCGCCCTGCAGCGCGGGCTGGTACAGGTCCCGCACGGCCAGCATGCTCAGCGTCATCAGCCCGCCGCCGCCCGCGCCCTGCAGCGCGCGCCCCAGCACGATCTGGCGCAGGTCGGTGCTGGCGCCGCAGGCCAGCGAGCCGAGCGCGAACAGGCCCGTGGCCAGCAGCAGCATGGGCTTGCGCCCGTGCACGTCGGCCAGCCGGCCGTAGAGCGTGATGACGACGGTGGCCGCCAGCAGGTAGGCCGAGAAGACCCAGGCGATCGGCCAGTGGCCCGGCAGCTCGCGCGCCATGATCGGCGCGGCGGTCGAGAGGATGGTCTGGTCCAGCGCGGCGAGGACCAGCAGCAGCATCAGCATGGCGAACGCGGGGCGGGGCGAGGGATGAGGCATGGGCGGGTGGCGCAAGGGGGAAAGCGGGCGAGTCTGCGGCCCGCCCTGCGTTCTGTACAGTGCAATCGCTGGAACGCAGGATTGCACCACATGAAAGACTACGACCTGAACCTGCTGGCCGCGCTGGACGCGCTGCTGGCCACCGGCAGCGTGACGGCCGCCGCCGAGCGCGTGCACCTGAGCACGCCGGCCATGAGCCATGCGCTGGCCCGCATCCGCGAGGTGTTCGGCGATCCGATCCTGGTGCGGGCCGGCCGCGCCATGGTGCCCACGGCCCGCGCGCGGGCGCTGGCCGAGCCGGTGCGCCGCCTGCTGGAGGAGGCCCGGGCTCTGCGCGCCGGCGCCGACGCGCAGCAGTGGCATACGCGCGAGCGCTGCTTCGTGCTGCGCGCGCCCGACGGCTACGCCGTGGTGTTCGCCAGCGCGCTGCTGCGCGCGCTGCAGGCGCGCATGCCGCGGGCGCGGCTGCAGCTGCTGCCGGCGACCTACCACGACGCCGCCGCGCTGCGCGAGGCGCGCATCGACGTGGACGTCGGCACCGGCCTGGCGGCCGACGGCGAGACCGAGGCGCAGGTGCTGTCGCAGCAGTCGCTGCTGGGCGCCGCGCGCAGCGGCCATCCGTTGCTGGCCGGGCGGCTGACGCTGCGGCGCTGGGCGGCGGCGCGGCACGTGGACGTGCTGCTGCGGCCGGGCGAGCGCTCGGCGGTGGGCCTGGCGCTCGCCGAGCGCGGGCTGCAGCGCACGGTGGAGCTGGCCGTGCCCAACGCCTACGCGGCGCTGCTGGCGGCCGCGCAGTCGGACCTGGTGGCCTGCGTCAACGAACGCATGGTGCGCGGCATGGCGCAGCCCCTGGGCCTGCAGCCGTTCGAGGTCCCGCTGGCGCTGGCGCCGCAGCCGGTGTGCATGCGCTGGCACCGGCGCCATGCGGCCGACCCGGCGCACGCCTGGCTGCGCGCCTGCCTGGCGCAGGTGCTCAGCGTGGCGCCCGTCGCGCCGCAGGTGCTGCCGGCGTGGCGCAGCGGCGCCGTTCAGGCCGGCGTGGCGAACTCCGGCCCGGCGTAGGTGGTCGGCACGTGCAGCCGGCCCGCGACGATGGCCGCGGCGGCCTGCTCCACGCGGGCGCGCGCGGCGGCGGGCACGTCCGGCGCCATGGCCAGGCGCACGGCGCCGCCCTGGGCCAGGCCCAGCGTGCGGATCTCGCCGGCGGGAAAGCGGCCCGCCAGCAGGTCGCGCACCGCGTCGAACAGGCCCGAGCCGACGTCGGCCATGGCCGAGCCGGCGAACACCGCCGGGTCGCGCGCGGTCCAGTCGACCACGTTGCCGATCTGCCGCCGCCCGCGCAGCCGGCAGGCCTCGGTCACGCCGCCGCGGCCGGCGTTGAGCATGGTGAACACGACGTCGGCACCGGCGTCGAACTGCGCCAGCGCCACGCGGCGCGACAGCGCCTCGTCGTCCTGGTTGCCGGAGAAGTTGGTCAGCAGCCGCACGCCGGGGTCGGTGTCGCGCACGCCGGCGGCGTAGGCAGCGCGGCCCTTGAGGCCGGGGGCGACGCGGATGCCCGACATGTGGCCGACCACGCGCGTGCGGCTGATGCTGGCGGCCAGCACGCCGGCCAGGTAGGCCGATTCCTCCTGCAGCACGTCGTAGCTGGCCAGGTTGGCGCCGCGCACCGCGCCCTGGGTGACGGCGAAGCGCAGCCGCGGATGGCGCGCGGCGACCTCGGCGCAGGCTTCGTTGTTCTGCCCGCCGTGCGCGATCACCAGGTCCGGCTGGGCCTGCGCCAGCGTCTCCAGCGCCCGGGCCAGCTCGGCTTTCACCGGCGGCACCGCGTCGAGGTAGCGCGTCTGCACGCCCAGTTCCGCGGCCGCGCGCTCCAGGCCCAGGCGGCCGGCCTCCATGAAACCGCCGTCCCGCACGTTGCCGGCGAACAGGGCCGCCACGCGCGCCGGCGGCGCGGCGCGCGTGCCGCCGGCGCAGCCGGCCAGCCACGGGGCGGCCAGCGCGCCGGCGCCCAGCAGCAGGCGGCGCCGCGCGCCGGGCGCCGGCTGGCGGTGCTGCACGGCGCCGCTCATTGGGGCACCAGTCCCGCGGCCTTGACCAGTTCGGCGTGCAGCGCGATCTCCTGCGCGATGGTCTGGCCGAACTGCTCGGGCGTGGTCGGCGCCACGTCCATGCCGGCCTCGTGCAGCTGGCTCCGCACGTCCGCGCCCTGCAGGATGGCGTGCACCTGGCGGTTGAGCTGGTCGATGACGGGCCGCGGCGTGCGCCCAGGCGCCAGCAGGCCGATCCAGGTCTGGAACACCATGTTGTCGATGCCGGCCTCGCGCATCGTGGGCACGTCGGCGATCAGCGCCGAGCGCTTCCCGCTCATCAGCGCCAGCGCCGCCAGCTTGCCGGACTTGATGTGCGGCAGCGCCTCGGGCAGCGGCGCGAACAGCAGGTCCACGTTGCCGCCCAGCATGTCGTTGATGGCCAGCGCGCCGCCCTTGTAGGGGATGTGCGTCATGCGCACTTTCGTGCGCGTCTCGAACATCAGCGCGGCCAGGTGCTGCGGGCTGCCGTCGCCGGAGGAGGCGTAGGTCAGGCCCTCCGGCCGGGCCCTGGCGGCGGCCAGCACGGCGCCGGCGCTGGGGAATTTCTCCTTGTCCTTGACGACCAGCACGATGGCCTGGTCGGCCAGCTTGGTGATCGGCGCGAAGTCGGCCTGCGGGTCGTAGGGCAGTTCCTTGAAGATGCTCTTGTTGGTGGTCAGGAACGAGGCCGGCGAGGCCATCAGTGTGTAGCCGTCCGGCGCGGCCTTGGCCACCAGCGGCAGGCCGATGCGGCCGGAGGCGCCGGCCCGGTTGTCCACGACGAAGGGCTGGCCGGTGATGGCGGCCAGCTTCTGGCCGACCAGGCGCGCGATCATGTCCACGCCGCCGCCGGCCGGCAGCGCCACGATCAGCTTGACCGGGTGGTCGGGGTACGGCCCCTGGGCGCCGGCCGGTGCGGCGGCGGCCAGCAGGCCCAGTGCGCAGGCCAGCAGGGAGAGTTGTCGTCGGGTGTGCATGGTGGTGGCGGTTCGTCGGTTTCAGGAATGGGTGGGGGCGGCGGCCACGCGCTGCGCCAGTCGCAGCCGGGTGATGGCGGCGATCTCGTCCAGCGCGGCGGCCAGTTCCGTGGCCCGGTCGTTCTGCAGGCGCTGCTCGAAGGCGCGCAGCGCGGACTCCCGCGTATGGCGGCGGATGCACAGGATGAACGGGAAGCCGAAGCGCGCGCGGTAGGCGCGGTTCAGCGCGTCCCAGCGCTGCGCCTCCGCGGCGTCGAGGCTGGCCAGCGCGAGCGAGCCCTGCTCGGCGATGGAGGCATCGGTCATCGCGCCGCGGCGGGCGTCGGCGCCGGCCAGTTCCGGGTGGCCGGCGTAGAACGCCACGCGCGCCGGCTCGTCCAGCGCGGCCACCGCCTCGACCATCGCGCGGTGCAGCGCGTCCACGTCGGCGAAGGGGCGCCGCGCCGCCGCGCGCTCGGCCACCCAGGGCGCGTGCTCCCAGATGTCGGCCAGCGCGGCGCTGAAGGCCGCGGGCGTGCAGGTGTTGAGTTCGTCCAGGGTCGCAGGTGTCGTCATGGAGGCGCATCGTAGGCATGCCTTTCATTGCCGTCCATCACCGATTTGGCTACGTTCCATGCGCAAGATCAGTACGATCGGCGCTTCCATTGACAGAGGGCTTCCATGCGCCATTCGCTCGTTCCCGCCGGCCTGCGCTATGCCGACCAGGTGGCCCGCTCCGGCTCGATCCAGAAGGCGGCGCGCGAGCTGCACGTGGCCGCGTCGGCGATCAACCGCCAGATCCTGCAGCTGGAGGACGCGCTCGGCGTGCCGCTGTTCGAGCGGCTGCCGCGCGGCATGCGGCTCACCGCCTCGGGCGAGGCGCTGATCACGCTGGCGCGCCGCTGGCGGCAGGACGAGCGCCGCCTGGTCGGCGAGATCCGCCGCATCGAGGGCGTGCACCAGGGCCACGTGGCGCTGGTGGCGATGGACAGCCACGCCACCAGCGTCCTGCCGGCGCTGGTCGGGGAACTGGGCGCGCAGCATCCGCTGGTCAGCCTGTCGATCGAGCTGGCCACGCCCGACGACGCCGAAGTGGTGCTGATGGCCGGCAAGGCCGACCTGGCGGCGATCTTCAACCTGGCGCCGCGGCGCGAGCTGCTGGTGCTGTGGAAGGCCGAGCTGCCGCTGGGCTGCGTGGTGGCGCCGGGCCACGCGCTGGCGCAGCGCCAGAGCGTCAGTTTCCAGGAGGCCACGGCCCATCCGGTCGCGCTGCAGAGCAAGGCGCTGACGATCCGGCGCCACCTGGAGGCGCAGTACAGCTGGCTGTTCAAGGAGGCGAGCCGCTGCGTGGAGACCAATTCGCTGCAGCTGGCCAAGCAGCTGGCGCTGGGCGGCCGGCACCTGATGTTCACGTCCGAGCTGGACGTGGCGCCGGAGCTGGCGGACGGCCGGCTGGTGTTCGTGCCGATCCGCGACCGCGGCGCCGAGCCGCAGGGCATCAGCGTGGTGGTGGACGCGGCGCGGCCGCCCGGCGCGATCGTGAAGCTGGTGGCCGAGCGTCTGATCGCGGCGCTGCAGGCGGCGCTGGCGGCGGCGCGCGGAGAGGGCGCCCGCGGCGCTTGAAGGCTCGGCGGCGGACTATGCCGCCGACGACCCCCGCACCGCCAGCCGCCCCGGCAACAGCAGCTCGCGCGCCGGTCCGGCATGGCCCTGCAGCCGGTCGATCAGGCAGCGCGCGGCGCCCTGGCCGATCGCGTCGGTGGGCTGGGCGATGCACGACAGGCCCGGGCCGATCAGCGCGGCCCAGTCCGGGTCGTCGAAGCCGACGAAGCCCAGTTCCCGGCCGAACTGCCAGCCGAGCTGGCGCATGGCGTGCGCCACGCGCAGCGTGACGACCGCGTTGCCGGCGACCACGGCGGCGCGGCGGCGGTGCACGGCGGCGCGCGCGTGCAGCGCCTGCAGCGCGCGGCGCAGCGCGTCGTCGTCGCCGGCATGGCTTTCGAACACCGTGCCAGCCGCCGGGGCGCGCACGCAGTCGCCGAACGCGGCCGTGCGCTCGCGCCGGGTGCTGACGCCGGCCACCGGCTCGGTCACGTACAGCAGCTCGTGCCAGCCGCCGTCCAGCAGGTGCGCGCAGACCTCGGCCATCGCGCCGGCGTTGTCCAGCGAGACGAAGTCCGCGGCCATGCCGGCGTGCCGGCGGTCCACCAGCACCACGGGCTTGCCCTGCGCGGCCATGGCGGCGTCGGGCATGCCGGCGCCGGGGCCCATCGTGTTCAGGATGAAGCCGTCGACCTGGTAGTCGTCCAGCGCCTCGATGGCGTCGCGCTCGCGGCCGGGTTCGTTGCCCAGGTTGGCCAGCATGACCAGGTAGCCGGCCTCGCGCAGCACCTGCTCGGCGCCGCGCAGCACGGCCACGGAATACGGGTTGGCGATGTCGGCCACCACCAGGCCGATGAGCCGCGAGCGGCCGCGGCTCAGCGCGCGGGCCATCGGGCTGGGCGCGTAGCCGAGCTGCGCGATCGCGGCCTCGACCCGGGCCGCGATGTCCGGGCTCAGCAGCCGCTCGCGGTGGTTGAAGAAGCGCGAGACCGTGGCCTTGGACACGCCGGCCGCGGCCGCCACGTCGGTGATGGTCGGGCGCGCGGCGCGCACGGCGCGTTCAGCCGGCGCTGGTGTCGTAGACGGCCGCCGGCCGCTCGCCGGCCAGGGCCTGCAGCAGGTTGGTGACGGCCAGCGCGGCCATGGCGTGGCGCGTCTCGGCCGTGGCCGAGCCGATGTGCGGCAGTGGCGTCACGCGCGGGTGCGTGCGCAGCGGCGAGTCCTGCGGCAGCGGCTCGGTGGCGAACACGTCCAGCCCCGCGCCGCGCAGCGGGCCGTGGTCCAGCGCGTGCAGCAGGGCGGCCTCGTCCACGGTGGCGCCGCGGCCGCCGTTGACGAAGAAGCTGCCGGGCTTCATCTGCGCGAAGACCTCGGCGTTCAGCATGCCGCGCGTGGAGGGCGAGGCCGGCAGCATCGCGACCACGAAGTCGGACTGCGCCAGCAGCGCGGGCAGCGGCGTGTGGACGGCCTTGCCGGCGAGCTCGGGCGCCTGCGCGGCCAGGTCCACGGGCCGGCGCGCGTGGTAGAGCACCGGCATGCCGAAGCCCAGCGCGGCGCGGCGCGCGATGGCCTGGCCGATGCGGCCGAAGCCCAGCAGGCCGAGGGTCTTGTGGTGCACGTCCCAGCCGAACAGGTCCTCGCCGACGCTGCGGGTCCAGCGGCCGTCGCGGATCAGGTTCGCCAGCTCGACCACGCGGCGGCTGGTCGCCATCAGCAGCGCGAACACGGTGTCGGCCACGGTCTCGTCCAGCACGCCGGGCGTGTGGCACAGCACGATGCCGCGCCGCTGCAGCTCGGGCAGTGCGTAGTTGTCCACGCCGACGGAGACGCTGGAGATCACGCGCAGGTTCGGCGCGCGGTCCAGCAGCGCGGCGTCGACGGGATGGCTGGCGCCGATCAGCGCGTGCGCCGAGGGCAGCGCGGCCTCGAACGCGGCGGCGTCGGTCTTGGGGAAGGCCACGGTCACGGCGTGCGCGGCCTGCAGGCGCGCCAGCTGGTCCGGCGGCAGCGGGCCGAATACCAGAATGTTCTTGCGGTCGATGCTCATAGTCCTGCCTCCTGGAGTTGTGCCCGCGTCGGCAGGCCTTCGGTATCGCCCAGCACCTGCACCGCGCGCGCGCCGATCCACGCGCCGCGGCGCACCGCCTCGGGCACGCTCTTGCCTTCCAGCAGCGCGCTGACCACGCCGGCGGCGAAGCCGTCGCCGGCGCCCACGGTGTCCACCACCTGCGCGACCGGGAAGCCCGGCACGCGGCCGGTGCCGGCCACGTCGCTGTCGTAGTAGGCGCCGTCCGCGCCGAGCTTCACGACCACCAGCTTCGCGCCCTGCGCGCGGTAGAACGCGGCCACGGGCTCGGGCGCGGTCTCGCCGGTCAGGATCTCGCCTTCCTCGATGCCGGGCAGCACCCAGTCCGCGCGCGCGGCCAGGCCGTTGATGGCCGCGACCATGGCGGCGCGGCTTTCCCACAGCGTGGGCCGCAGGTTGGTGTCGAACGAGATGGTGCGGCCGGCGGCGCGCGCGATCTCCATGGTGCGGATGCTGGTGGCCAGCGTGCTGGCCGAGACGGCCGCGAACACGCCGGTGGCGTGCAGGTGGCGCGCGCTGCGCAGCCAGGGCTCGTCGATGTCCGCGGGCGTCATCAGGCTCGCGGCCGAGCCCTTGCGGTGGTATTCGACCGGCGGGTCGCTGCCGTCCGTCACGCGGCCCTTGAACTGGAAGCCGGTGCGCTGCGCCGGGTCGCAGACGACGTGCGAGCAGTCGATGCCTTCGGCGCGCATGCTGGCCAGCAGGTAGCGGGCCATGCTGTCGCTGCCCAGCCGGCTGGCCCAGCCCACCGTGAAGCCCATCCGCGCCAGGCCGATGGCCACGTTGGTCTCGGCGCCGGCGGTGCGCTTGAGGAAAGCGGTCGCGTCTTCCAGCGGACCGGGCCGGTCGGCCACCAGCAGCATCATGGCTTCGCCGAACAGGGCGACGTCGAAAGTGGGTTCGGTCGTGGGATTCATGGATGGGGACGGAGGATCTGGCCGGGGATTGTCGGGGCTTTTCGTGCCGCGACGGCGGTCGTGCGAGAACGGTGCCGACGGGCCCCATCGCCGGGTGCGGCAGCGGGCGCATAAAAAAATTTGTGCACTTTCGAAAAACTACCCTATAATGCAAGGCTTCGCGGCTGTAGCTCAGCTGGATAGAGTACTTGGCTACGAACCAAGGGGTCGTGGGTTCGATTCCTGCCAGCCGCGCCATAAAAATCAACGGGTTAGTCCTCACAAGGGGCTAACCCGTTTTTCTTTGGCCGCTCCAGTGGGGCAACCCGTGGCGCGCGTGCCGGTGAAGGTGGCGATGCGTATCCGTTGAATGGTTCGTGTCCCAGCAAGTGGCGTGAGTGCATTGGTGTGAGGAAAGACGCGCGGGGTGGGACCCGAAGGGCGTAAACCGGGGCAGGCCGGTATCTGCCGCGATCAGTCTCGGGTGCCAATGGCGTGGTCGTCGTGGAAGTGGTTGTGGTCGTCTTCCCCCTGACCGTCAACCGCATGGCGATGCGCGCGCTGCAGGGCACTCGTGCTGCCCGGCGGCCCGACAGGGGCGGCAGCGCTGGCGTTCTGGACAACGATGCTGCCCGCATCTGGACCGGCCGCAATGCCGCCGAGGATCGGCTCGCCGTCCTCTGTCGGGGTCTTGTCCGCTGCTCGTGCCGGCCGGGTGCAGAACCCCGACGTTCTTTGGCGCTGGCTGCCCGGAAGGGGTCTCTCTCCCTGTTGGGAGAAAACTTCAGCCACGATGCAGGCGCGATCCAGCGGCCAAGCCGTCACCACCTCACCCTCTTGGCGGCTGCGCCGCTCGCATGCCGCGTGCTGGCGTCCTCCCCAAAAAGCCGTCTTCTACAACCACTGGTGGCGATATCCGGCGCTGGGTAACCTCAGCCCCATGCAGTTCGAGCAACGCTGGTTGGTGGCGCAGCACACATCTGTCGCCTGACGAGCGGACTGTGCACGCCGGGTTCCAGGGGCAGCCTCACGACTCACTCGCGCCACTACGCGGCCCGGACCCCCGGTGGTCAGGCGCGCGTGCTGCGCGTGCGCAGCAGGCTGAAGCAGCCCGATGCGGCGGCCAGCCCTGCGGCCAGGCCGAGCGCCAGCGGCGGCGCGGCGCCGTGGCCACCCCGCGATCCCGCCAGGCTGAACAGCACGGCCAGCAGCACGGCGCCGATGCTCTGGCCGGTCAGCCGCGCCGTGCCCAGCATGCCGCTGGCGCCGCCGGCGCGCTGCGGTGGGGCCGAGGTCACGATCAGGTAGTTGTTCGGCGACTGGAACAGCGCGAAGCCGATGCCGCACAGCGCCATGCGCCAGGCGATGTCGGGGTCGGACGGCTGGCCGGGTAGCAGGGCCAGCAGCGCCAGGCCGGCGGCCATGGTCCACATGCCGGCGCAGCCCAGCAGGCCGGCCGGCACGCGGCCGATCAGCCGGCCCGCGATCGGCGCGGCGACGATGCTGCCGAGCGGCCAGGCCGTGAACAGCAGGCCCGTGCCCACGTGCGAGCGGCCGTAGTTCTCCAGCAGCAGGAAGGGCAGCGCGATCTGCGACAGCATCTGCGACGCGAACGCGGTGACCGAGCTGCACATCGACAGCGCGAACACGCGGATGCGCAGCAGGTCCACCGGGAACAGCGGCATGGCCTGGCCGAGCTGGCGCCGCACGTAGAACACGCCGATGGCCAGGCCGGCCGCCAGCAGCAGCCCGGCCTGCAGCGCGCTGCCGGGCGTGCCGGCACGGGTGCCGAGCCGGTCCGCACCCAGGAACACCAGGCCGAACATCGCGGCGTTCAGCACCACGTCGAGGGGCGACAGGCCGTTGCCGGCCGGCGCATGCGCATTGCCCGGCAGCGCCGGCGCACCGAACAGCAGCAGTCCCGCGAGGATCGGCAGCTGCAGCGCGAACAGCCAGGGCCAGCTGGCGACCGACAGCACGGCCGCCGCCAGGCTGGGGCCCGCCACCGAGGCGACGGCCACCGTCATCGAGTTCAGCGCGATGCCGCGCCCCAGCAGCGCGCGCGGATAGGTCAGCCGCACCAGCGCCGCGTTCACGCCCATGACGCCGGCCGCGCCCATGCCCTGTACCGCGCGCGCGGCGACCAGCGGCGCCATGTCGCGCGCCAGCAGGCAGCCCAGCGTGCCCAGCAGCATGACGGCCAGGCCCCACAGGTAGACGCGCCGGTAGCCCAGCAGGTCGCCCAGCTTGGCGCAGGGCAGCAGCAGCGTCAGCACGCCGAGCTGGTAGGCGTTGACGATCCAGACCGCGTCCGCGGCCGGGCGCTGCAGTTCGCGCGCGATGCCGGGCAGGGCCAGGTTGACGAGCGTGGCGTCGAGCACCGAGACCGCGATGCCCAGCAGGATCACCGCCATGGCCCGGTAGCGGGCCGGCGGCGGCAGGCCGTCCGCCGGCTCGGTCATCCGGCGCGGCGGTCGCGCAGCGCCAGCGCAGCTTCCCGCACCAGCGCCGGGCCGCGGTAGATCAGGCCGGTGTAGATCTGTACCAGGTCGGCACCGGCCTCGACCTTGGTCAGCGCATCGCGCGCGCTGAGCACGCCGCCGACGCCGATGATCGGGAAGTCCGGCCCCAGCGCGTCGCGCAGCTGGCGGATCACGCGGTTGCTGGCGGCCAGCAGCGGCGCGCCGGACAGGCCGCCGGCCTCCTCGGCGTGCGGCAGGCCCTGTACGCGGTCGCGCGCCAGCGTGGTGTTGGTGGCGATCAGGCCCCAGCCCAGGCGGTCGGCCGCGGCGTCGGCGGCGGCGTGGCGCTTGAGGGTCGCGGCGATCACGGCGACCTGGCCTTCGTCCAGGTCGGGTGCGATCTTCACGAACAGCGGCACGCGGCGCAGCCGCGCGTTGCCGCCGGCGTCCGGCGTGGCGTGCTCGCGTGCCAGTTCGGCGCGGCGCCCGGCCAGCGCGCCGAGCAGCGCGTCCAGCGCGGCGTCGCCCTGCAGCGCGCGCAGGTTCTTGGTGTTCGGGCTGGAGATGTTGATGGTCACGTAGTCGGCGTGCGGGTAGACGCCGGCCAGGCAGGCCAGGTAGTCCTCGGTCGCGCGCTCGGTCGGTGTGGCCGCGTTCTTGCCGATGTTCAGGCCCAGCAGCATGGGCTGGCCCGGCTGCTGGCGAAAGCGCGCGCGCTGCACGTTGGCCAGGAAGGCGGCCAGCCCCTCGTTGTTGAATCCCAGCCGGTTGATCAGTGCCTGCGCGCGCGGCAGCCGGAACATGCGCGGCTTGGGGTTGCCCGGCTGGCCCAGCGGCGTGACGGTGCCGACCTCGACGAAGCCGAAGCCCAGGCTGCCGAGCGCGTCGATGCAGCGGGCGTTCTTGTCCAGTCCGGCGGCCAGGCCGATGCGGTTTGGAAAGCGCAGGCCGGCGACCGTGACCGGGTCGTCCACTCGGCTGTCGCACCAGGCCCAGGCCAGCGGCGTGCCGTGGGCGCGGGCCAGGGCGGCCATCGTGGCGTCGTGGGCGGTTTCGGCATCCAGGCCGAACAGGAAGGGCCGGGCCAGGGCGTAGGACAGCCGGGGCGGCAGCAGGGGCATCGGATAATTCTCGGCCGTTACAGCAAACCGCCGGATTCTCCCAGATGACTTCCCCTGATCGCCTGACGCAAGACCAACTCAAGGCCCTGGTCGGCCGTGCCGCACTGGCCTACGTGGTGCCCGGCGAGATCCTGGGCGTGGGCACCGGCTCCACCGTCAACTGCTTCATCGACGCGCTGGCCGAACTGCGCGACCGCATCCCCGGTGCGGTGTCCAGCTCGGAGGCCAGCACCGCGCGGCTGAAGGCGCTGGGCATCCCGGTGTTCGACGCCAACGAGGTCGGCGAACTGGCCGTCTACGTGGACGGGGCCGACGAGATCGACGGCAGTGGCTGCATGGTCAAGGGCGGTGGTGCGGCGCTGACGCGCGAGAAGATCGTCGCGGCCCAGTCGCGCCGCTTCGTCTGCATCGCCGATGCCTCCAAGCAGGTGCCGGTGCTGGGGCGCTTTCCGGTCCCGGTGGAGGTGGTGCCGATGGCCGCCCGGCAGTTGGTGCGCCGCTTCGCCACCCTGGGGGGGCGGGCGACGCTGCGCCAGGCCAGGGATGGCAGCGGCCCGCTGGTGACCGACAACGGCCAGCACATCCTGGACGTGGCCGGGCTGTCGATCACCGATCCGCTGGATTTCGAGACCCGGGTCAGCCAGTGGCCGGGCGTGGTGACGGTGGGTGTGTTCGCGCACCAGCGCGCCCAGGTCTGCCTGCTCGGCACGCCCGAGGGCGTGAAGACGCTGCAGTTCTAGAACTGGATGCTGCCGTCCGCCGGCGCCGACCCGGTCGCGCCGGCGGACGGCGCTGCGGGGCGTGGCAGGGCCGGCACCGGCTGCAGCGCCACCAGCGGCTGCGGCGCCGGCGGACGGTAGCCGGCCGGCAGCTGCGATGTCGCGGGGTAGCCGGCCGCGTCCAGGTACTGCGTCCATTCCGGCGCGGAGAAGCCGCGCAGCCGCTGGGCGCCGATCGTGGCGACCGGCAGGCTGGCTTCGCCGGCGAGCCGCTGCAGGGCCTCGACATCCTCGCCGGTCTGCACCGTGCGTTCGCTGAACGGCACGCCGCGCGCCGTCAGCAGCTGCCGCGCCGCATCGCAGGGCCCGCAATCGGGGCCGGCGTAGAGCGTCACGGGATAGCGTTCGGCGAGCTGCCGCAGCGCCAGGGGCAGGGTGGGCGCGTCTGCCGCCCCGGGGCTGGCCGAAGTGTTCACCGGCGTGCTGTGCTCGCCCAGCGGCCGGTCGGAGAAGGTCACGCGGCCATCGGTGCCGACCTGGCGGTAGATGACGACCTGGCCCGAGGCGGCGCCGGCGGCCAGCAGCAGCACGGCCAGGCCGCCCGGCAGGAGGCGTGCCGACGCCGCTGCGCGCATCACGCCATGCCCTGGTGCCGCAGCAGCGCGTCCAGCGTGGGTTCGCGCCCGCGGAAGGCCTTGAACGACTCCATCGCCGGCCGGCTGCCGCCGGCCTCCAGGATGGCCTGGCGGTAGCGGCGGCCGGTCTCGATGCTGGGCCGGCCGTCCGGCCCGGCGGTCTCCTCGAAGGCCGCGTAGGCGTCGGCGCTCAGCACCTCGGCCCACTTGTAGCTGTAGTAGCCGGCCGCGTAGCCGCCCGAGAAGATGTGGCCGAAGGTGTGCGGCGTGCGGCTGAACGTGGGCGTCGGCAGCACCGCGACCTCCTCGCGCACGCACGCCAGCAGCGCCATGAAGTCGCCGTCGGCCGCCTGGCCGGTGTGCAGCAGCATGTCGAACAGCGCGAACTCGATCTGGCGCAGCGTCTGCATGCCGCTCTGGTAGTTCTTGGCGGCCAGCATCCGGTCGTACAGCGCGCGCGGCAGCGGCTCGCCGGTGTCCACGTGGGCCGTCATGTGGCGCAGCACGTCCCATTCCCAGCAGAAGTTCTCCATGAACTGGCTGGGCAGTTCCACGGCGTCCCATTCCACGCCGCTGATGCCGGAGACGTCGCGCTCGTCCACCTGGGTCAGCATGTGGTGCAGGCCGTGGCCGAACTCGTGGAACAGCGTGGTCACGTCGTCGTGCGTCAGCAGCGGCGGCTTGCCGTCCACGCCGGCGGCGAAGTTGCAGACCAGCTGGGCCACCGGCGTCTGCAGGCGGCCGTCGTCGGGCCGGCGCCAGCGGGCGCGCACGTCGTCCATCCAGGCGCCGCCGCGCTTGCCGTTGCGGGCCGAGGGGTCCAGGTAGAACTGGCCGACCAGCTGCGGCGCGCCGCCGGCCTGGGGCGCCGCGCGCTCGATGCGGTAGAACTCGACCGTGGGATGCCAGACCGGCGCCTCGTCGCGCCGGATCGACACCTCGAACAGCGTTTCGACGATCTTGAACAGCCCGGCCAGCACCTTGGGCGCCGTGAAGTACTGTTTGACCTCCTGCTCGCTGAACGCGTAGCGGTGCTCCTTGAGCTGCTCGCCGATGTAGCTCCAGTCCCAGGGCTGCGGGTCGGCGATGCCCAGCTGCTGCAGCGCGAAGGCGCGCAGGTCGGCCACGTCCCGCTCGGCATACGGCTTGGCGCGCCTGGCCAGGTCGCGCAGGAAGGCGATGACCTGGTCCGGCGATTCGGCCATCTTGGGCACCACGGAGACTTCCCCGAAGTTCCGGTAGCCCAGCAGTTCGGCCTCCTCCTGGCGCAGCGCCAGGATCTCGCGGATCAGCGCGGTGTTGTCGAAGCGCTTGCCGTCGCCCTCGGCCTGCTCGGAGGCGCGCGTGACGTAGGCGCGGTACAGCCGTTCGCGCAGCGCACTGCTGCGGGCGAACTGCATGACCGGCAGGTAGCAGGGCAGCTTCAGCGTGAGCTTGCAGCCGTCCTTGCCCTCGGCCTGGGCGGCGGCGCGGGCGGCCTGCCGCACGTCCTCGGGCACGCCGTCGAGCTCGTCGGCGCTGGCGTAGTAGGCCCAGGCGTCGGTGGCGTCCAGCGCGTTCTCGCTGAACTTCTGCGACAGCTCGGCCTGGCGTTCCTGGATCGCGGCGAAGCGCTCCCTGGCCGCGCCGGTCAGCTCGGCGCCGCCGAGCACGAAGTTGCGGATGGCGTTGCGCAGGGCCTGGCGCTGGGCTGGCGTCAGCGGTACCGGATCGATCGCCTTGTACTTGGCGTACAAGCGCTCGTCGGCGCCCAGGCGGGTCCAGAACTCGGTCACGCGCGGCAGCGCCGCGTTGTAGGCCGCGCGCAGCTCCGGCGTGTCGGCCACGGCGTTCAGGTGGCTGACGGCACCCCAGGCCCGCCCCAGCCGCTCGGTGGCCACGTCCAGCACGCGGGCCATGGCGGTCCAGTCGGCCGGGAAGTCCGGGGCGGTCACCTGTTCGAGCGCGGCGTCGGCCTCGGCGAGCAACTGGTCCACGGCGGGCGCCACGTGCTCGGGGCGGATCTGGTCGAACAGCGGGAGGTCGGAAAACGAGAGAAGGGGGTTGGGCTGCATGGGCCGCATTTTGCGGCAGCGCAGCGCAATGCAAGCCCCCGGCGCGGCGGCCGGGGCCGCTCAGGCCGCGGCGTGCTCGGCCGCCTGCAGCGTGTTGACCAGCAGCATGGCGCGCGTCATCGGGCCGACGCCGCCGGGCACGGGCGTGATCCAGCCGGCGACCTCGCGCACGCCGTCGAAGTCCACGTCGCCGCAGAGCCGGCCTTCGGCATTGCGGTTCATGCCGACGTCGATGACGACGGCGCCGGGCTTGACCATGTCGGCCGTGACGATGTCCTGCTTGCCGACGGCGGCGACGATCACGTCGGCCTGGCGCGTGAAGGCGGCCAGATCCTGCGTGGCGCTGTGGCAGACCGTGACCGTGGCGTTGCGCGCCAGCAGCATCATGGCCATCGGCTTTCCGACGATGTTGCTGCGGCCGATGACCACCGCATGCTTGCCGCGCAGCTCGTAGCCGATGGCGTCGAGCATGCGCAGGCAGCCGTGCGGCGTGCAGGGCCAGAAGCCGGGCCGGCCCACCATCAGCGCGCCGGCGCTGGCGACGTGGAAGCCGTCCACGTCCTTGGCTGGGGAGATCGCCTCGATGACCTTCTGGCTGTCCATGTGCCGGGGCAGCGGCAACTGCACCAGGATGCCGTGCACGGCCGGGTCGGCGTTCAGCGCGTGGATGCGGGCCAGCAGCTCGGCCTCGGGCAGGTCGGCGCCGTAGCGCTCCAGACGGGCCTCCAGGCCGGTCTCGCTGCTGTCGTTGACCTTGTGCTTCACGTAGACCTGGCTGGCCGGGTCGTCGCCGACCAGGACGATGGCCAGGCACGGCTGGATGCCGCGCGCCTTCAGCGCGGTGGTGCGGCCGGACACGTCGGCGCGGATTTGCCGCGCCAGCGCGTTGCCGTCGATCAGCTGGGCCGTCATGCCTTGGCCGCCTGGCCGAGCGCGATCTTCAGCAGGTCGGCCACCGTGTTGGCGTTCAGCTTTTCCATGATGTTGGCGCGGTGCGCCTCCACGGTCTTGATGCTGATGCCCAGGTCGTCGGCGATCTGCTTGTTCAACCGGCCGGCGACGATGCGCTCGAGCACCTGCGACTCGCGCGAGGTCAGCTTGGACAGCAGCGCGCCGCGGCTGGCGGCCTGTTGGTGGTCGCTGAAGGCGTCCTTGGCATGGTCCAGCATGCGCTCGACCAGCTGCACCAGCTCGTCTTCCTTGAACGGCTTCTGGATGAAGTCCATCGCGCCCTTCTTCATCGTGTCCACGGCCATCGGCACGTCGCCATGGCCGGTGATGAAGACGATGGGCAGCGGGGACTTGCGCTCGAGCAGCTTGTCCTGCAGCTCCAGGCCGCTCATGCCGCCCATGCGGATGTCCACCAGCAGGCAGGCGACCTCGCGCGGGTCGTACCGGCTCAGAAAGGCTTCGGCGGATTCGAAACAGCGAACGCGGTAGTCCTTTCCTTCCAGCAGCCACTGCAGCGAATCGCGCACGGCCTCGTCGTCGTCGACGACGTAGACCGTGCCTTTCTTGGGGATCAGACTCATGCGGTAACTCCGGGGCTTTTGGCTGGTTTGGCTGGATTTGACAGGGCGTTGGCCGCTTTTGCCAACGGAATCCAGAAGG
This sequence comes from Pseudorhodoferax sp., assembly GCF_047601025.1. Lineage (NCBI taxonomy): Bacteria > Pseudomonadati > Pseudomonadota > Betaproteobacteria > Burkholderiales > Comamonadaceae > Pseudorhodoferax > Pseudorhodoferax sp. The sequence goes on along the minus strand of NZ_JASGJZ010000001.1, from coordinate 677,160 downwards.
AAAACCGGCACCCCGTGCACTCCGTCCCATTGTAGATGTTCTGCGCCTGCATCCTTCCGGTGTGCGACTCGACGATGGAACGGCACAGATTGAGCCCGATGCCCATGCCGTGGGGCTTGGTCGAGAAGAAGGCCTCGAACAGATGTTCCATGGCCTCGGGCGACAGGCCGGTGCCGGTGTCGGTGACGGAGAACTCGATGCCCGGCTCGTCGCCCTCCTGGCGCGGCAGCACGCGCAGCTCGATGTTGCGGCGCTGCGGCGGGCGTTCGGCCGTGTCGATCGCCTCGGCGGCGTTGCGCAGCAGGTTGATCAGCACCTGCTCGATCAGGATCGGGTCGACCATCAGCTGCGGCAGGCGCGCGGCCACGTAGGTTGTCAGGCGCACGTTGCGCCGTCGCAGTTCGATGCTGGCCAGTTCCACGGCTTCCTGCACGATCTCCTGTGTGTTCGTCGGTACCCGCCGGGGTTCGCTGCGCTTCACGAAGGACTGGATGCGATGGATGATCTGCCCGGCGCGCTGGGCCTGGCGCGCGGTCTTCTCCAGCGCCGACAGCAGGTCCTCGTGGGCCAGGCCGTTGCCTTTCAGGCGCGAGACCATGCCGTTGCAGTAGTTGGTGATCGCCGCCAGCGGCTGGTTCAGTTCGTGCGCGACGCTGGAGGCCATCTCGCCCATGGTGATCAGGCGGCTGGAGGCCTGGGCGCGCTCTTCCTGCTGCGCGGCCTGTTCCTCGGCCAGCCGGCGCGGCGTGATGTCGGTGGCGATGACCATCTGCACCAGCCGGCCGTCGACCCAGCTCAGGTAGCGTGCGCGTACCTCGAGCCACTTGCCCAGTTCGACGGCGTGGATCTCGGCGCTCTCGACTTCGCCGGTGGTCAGCGAATCGGTCGGCAGGCCGGCGAAGGCGTCGACGTCGTCCAGGTGCTCGTCGGCCGGCGGCAAGGCCGGCATGCCGGCGCGCACGACCAGCATCTCGTGGCCGTGCGTCTGCGAGCCGAACCACTGGCGGTACAGCTTGTTGGCGAACAGCAGTTCCTGACTGCCCAGCGGCGCCACCGACACGGCCGCGTCCAGCGCCTCCAGCACGGTGGTGAAGCGTTCGTAGGAGGCCGACAGCTGCTCGCGGATGCGGTTGGGCTCGGTGATGTCGGTGACCGAGGCCATCCAGCCAGTCTGCTTGCCGACCGCGTCGATCAGCGGCGAGACGTACATCCGCGCATCGAACAGCGAACCGTCGCGCCGCTTGATGCGCGCCTGGAAGCCCGACGGCGTGCTGCGGCCGTTCAGTTCGTCCTCCAGGCGGGCGATCAGGTATTCCAGGTCTTCCCGAGGCCAGTAGGGGAACGGCGCGGTGCGGCCCACGAGTTCCTTCTCGCTCCAGCCCGTCATCTGGCAGAACGCCGCGTTGACGTAGGTGATGCGGCCCTGCAGGTCCATGGCGCGCATGCCGGTCAGCATGGAGTTCTCCATCGCGCGGCGGAAGTTGGTTTCCGCGACCAGCGCCTGCTGCGCCTGCTGGCGCCGGCGCGTGTGGCTCCAGTTGCCGATCAGCATCCAGGCCGTCAGCACCGACAGCGCGCCGACCAGCCAGAACAGGCCCGAGCCGACCACGCCCTGCGACGTGCGGTAAGGCTGGGCCCGCAGGATCAGTCCGTTGCCGACCGGGGCGACCGGATCCTCGTAGGGCTCGGCCTGGCTCGACCAGGGCAGCAGCCGCGAGCCGGTGGACGCCGGCATCACGGTGCCGGCCAGCACGCGGCCGTCGGCGGCCAGCAGCGCGACGGCGTACTTGTTCAGCACCTCGGCCGGCACGCCGTGGCGCAGCAGCGCGTCCGGGGCGAACTCGGCCAGCACCACGCCGGCGAAGCGGCCACGCGTCGCCAGCGGGATGTGCAGCTGCAGCAGCGGCGTCAGGTCGCTGCCGTTGCCCAGCGGCTGGGCGTAGACCGGCTGATGCAGGTCGCGCGCCAGGCTGAAATTGGTCTCGGTCTCGCCGGGGCGCAGTACGTCGTCGACCTGGCGCATCTGCGGGGTTTGCAGGCTGGGTGCGGCGTAGCTGGTCTTGATGCGGCGGCGCTCGTCGATCCAGCTGACGGCCTGCAGCTCGGGATACTGGGAAATCAGCGACTGCGAGCGGCTGACGAACTCCTCGACGTCGACTTCCTCGTTGGCCACGTCGCGCGCCACGCGCATCAGCTGTTCCTGGCGTTCCAGCAGGCGCAGCCGGATCTGCTGCAGCGCGTACTCCACGTCGCGCTTGACGGCCTCCTGCTCGCGGTCGGCTTCTTCCAGCCGCAGATACATGAACGAGGACGCGATCGCGGCCAGGAACAGCACCACCGCCACCAGCGGCGCCAGCGCCGCCAGCCGGTCCTGGCGGTGCGGCGCCTGGCGCCGCCACCAGGCCCGCCACTGCGCCGGCAGGTCGGTGCTGCCGGACACGGCGCTGGCCGGTCGGGGAGAGGAGGGGGGGCGCATCAGCGGCAGTGTATGTGAGGGTTTGCCGCAGTTGTGCTGCCAAAAGCTTGGTGTGGAATGCTGCAGCCGTTGGTCGATGATCTTCCCATATGGCGAAATTGTAAACTGCTATTTGAAAACAGATCGGCTTGTGCGACACTTGTGGCGCACCGGTCGATGGCACCGTGCCAACCTTTGTTCAAATCCATAGGAGACTGCATGTCCGCCCAACCCCAGAACCTGCCTGGCGCTGCCGCCAACGACTCGCAGGACATCGACAGCCAGGAAACCCGCGAGTGGATGGACGCGCTGTCCGCCGTCATCGCCAGCGAAGGGCCTGAGCGCGCGCACTACCTGCTCGAACAGCTGCTGGAGCATGCGCGCCAGAACAGCGTGGACCTGCCGTTCTCGGCCAATACCGGCTACGTCAACACCATCGAGCCCGGCCAGGAAGCGCGCAGCCCGGGCAACCTGGAGATCGAGCAGCGCCTGCGTGCCTACATGCGCTGGAACGCGATGGCCATGGTGGTCAAGGCCAACCGCCACCATCCGCCCGAAGGCGGCGACCTGGGCGGCCACATCGGCTCCTTCGCGTCGCTGGCCAGCATGTTCGGCGCCGGCTTCAACCACTTCTGGCATGCCGAGAGCGAAAACCATGGCGGCGACCTGCTGTACATCCAGGGCCACGTGGCGCCCGGCATCTACGCCCGCGCCTACCTGGAAGGCCGGCTCACCGAAGAGCAACTGCTGAACTTCCGCCAGGAAGTCGACGGCAAGGGCCTGTCCAGCTACCCGCACCCCAAGCTGATGCCCGAGTTCTGGCAGTTCCCCACGGTGTCCATGGGCCTGGGCCCGCTGATGGCGATCTACCAGGCGCGCTTCCTGAAGTACCTGCACGCCCGCGGCATCGCCGACACCGCCAATCGCAAGGTGTGGGTGTTCTGCGGCGACGGCGAGATGGACGAGGTCGAATCGCTGGGCGCGATCGGCCTGGCCGCGCGCGAGAACCTGGACAACCTGATCTTCGTGATCAACTGCAACCTGCAGCGCCTGGACGGCCCGGTGCGCGGCAACGGCAAGATCATCCAGGAGCTGGAGGGCGAGTTCCGCGGCTCGGGCTGGAACGTCATCAAGCTGATCTGGGGCAAGGGCTGGGACGCGCTGCTGGCCAAGGACCATGACGGCGCGCTGCGCAAGATCATGATGGAGTGCAACGACGGCGACTACCAGGCCATGAAGGCCAACGACGGTGCCTACGTGCGCAAGCACTTCTTCGGTCGCGATCCGCGCACGCTGAAGATGGTCGAGCACATGACCGACGACGAGATCTGGGACCTGCAGCGCGGCGGCCACGATTCGCAGAAGGTCTACGCCGCGTTCCACGCCGCCCAGAACCACAAGGGCCAGCCCTCGGTGCTGCTCGTCAAGACCGTCAAGGGCTTCGGCATGGGCAAGGTCGGCGAGGCCAGGAACACCGTGCACCAGACCAAGAAGCTCGGCGACGAGGACATCAAGTTCTTCCGCGACCGCTTCAACATCCCGGTGCCCGACAGCCAGCTCGCCGAGCTGCCGTTCTACAAGCCGGCCGACGACACGCCGGAGATGAAGTACCTGCACGAGCGCCGCAAGGCCCTGGGCGGCTACTTGCCGCACCGCCGTACCAAGGCCGACGAGAGCTTCACCGTGCCGTCGCTGGATACCTTCAAGTCCGTGATCGAGCCCACCGCCGAAGGCCGCGAGATCTCCACGACCCAGGCCTACGTGCGCTTCCTAACGCAGCTGCTGCGCGACAAGGCCCTGGGCCCGCGCGTGGTGCCCATCCTGGTGGACGAGGCGCGCACCTTCGGCATGGAAGGCCTGTTCCGCCAGATTGGCATCTACAACCCGCATGGCCAGCAGTACACCCCGGTCGACAAGGACCAGGTCATGTACTACAAGGAAGACGTGGCCGGCCAGATCCTGCAGGAAGGCATCAACGAAGCGGGCGGCATGGCCAGCTGGATCGCCGCCGCCACGAGCTACAGCACGAACAACCGCATCATGGTGCCGTTCTACGTGTACTACTCGATGTTCGGCTTCCAGCGCATTGGCGACCTGGCCTGGGCCGCCGGCGACATGCAGGCGCGCGGCTTCCTGCTGGGCGGCACCTCGGGCCGCACCACGCTGAACGGCGAGGGCCTGCAGCACGAGGACGGCCACAGCCACATCCTGGCCGGCACCATCCCGAACTGCGTCAGCTACGACCCGACCTTCGCGCACGAAGTCGGCGTGATCCTGCACCATGGCCTCAAGCGCATGGTCGAGAAGCAGGACAACGTCTACTACTACATCACGCTGCTGAACGAGAACTACGCGATGCCCGGCCTGCAGCCCGGCACCGAGGAGCAGATCATCAAGGGCATGTACCTCAGCAAGGCGGCCCCGTCGCTGGGCGACCAGGCGCCGACGGTGCAACTGCTGGGCAGCGGCACCATCCTGCGCGAGAGCTTCTTCGCCCAGGAACTGCTGGAGAAGGACTGGGGCGTGGCCGCCAGCGTGTGGAGCTGCCCGAGCTTCAACGAACTGGCCCGCGACGGTGCCGATGCCGAGCGCTGGAGCCTGCTGCACCCGACCGAGGCGCCGCGCCAGAGCTTCGTGGCGCAGCAGCTGTCCGGCTCGACCGGCCCGGTGGTCGCGTCCACCGACTACATGAAGTCCTACGCCGAGCAGATCCGGCCGTTCATCCCGGACGGGCGCACCTACAAGGTGCTGGGCACGGACGGCTTCGGCCGCAGCGACTTCCGCAGCAAGCTGCGCGAGCACTTCGAGGTGAACCGCCACTACATCGTGGTGGCTGCCCTGAAGGCCCTGTCCGAGGACGGCAAGCTGCCGGTGGCCAAGGTCGCCGAAGCCATCCAGAAGTACGGCATCAAGACCGACAAGGTCAACCCGCTGTACGCCTGACAACCCACAACCACAACGAGCGAGACGCACAACATGGCATTGGTGGAAGTGAAGGTCCCCGACATCGGGGATTTCGACAACGTGGCCGTCATCGAAGTGATGGTCCAGCCCGGCGACACGATCAAGGTCGAGCAGTCGCTGATCACGGTGGAGAGCGACAAGGCCTCGATGGAGATCCCCTCCAGCGCGGCTGGCGTGGTCAAGGAACTGCGCGTGCAGGTCGGCGACAAGGTCAGCGAAGGCTCGGTCGTGCTGCTGCTGGAGGCCGACGGCGCTGCCGCCGCGGCGCCGGCTCCAGCTCCCGCGGCACCTGCTGCCGCACCCGCCCCGGCGCCGGCCGCGGCTGCGCCCGCCGCCGCGCCGGCGCAGGCCAGCGGCCCGGTCGAGGTGCGCGTACCCGACATCGGCGACTTCAAGGACGTGGCCGTGATCGAGGTCATGGTCCAGCCCGGCGACACGGTCAAGGTCGAGCAGTCGCTGATCACGGTCGAGTCCGACAAGGCCTCGATGGAGATCCCGTCCTCGGCTGCCGGCGTGCTGAAGGAGCTGAAGGTCAAGGTCGGCGACAAGGTCAACCAGGGCGACCTGATCGCCGTGCTGGAAGGCGCCGGTGGTGCAGCCGCTCCGGCCCCGGCGGCGGCAGCCGCCGCGGCGCCCGCACCGGCTGCTGCCTCCGCGCCGGCGCCTGCATCGGCGCCCGCGGCGGCCGCTGCGCCCGCGCACGACCCGACCAAGGCCCCGAGCGCCAGCCTGCCCCATGCCTCGCCGTCGGTGCGCAAGTTCGCGCGCGAACTCGGCGTGCCGCTGGAGGAGGTCAAGGGCTCCGGCGCCAAGGGCCGCATCACGCAGGACGACATCCAGAACTTCACCAAGGCCGTGATGAGCGGCGCGGTGCAGACCCGGGCCCAGGCCGCCAAGGCCCCGGCCGGTGGCGGTGGTGCCGACGGTGCCGCGCTGGGCCTGCTGCCCTGGCCCAAGGTCGATTTCACGAAGTTCGGCGAGATCGAGCGCAAGCCGCTGGGCCGCATCAAGAAGATCAGCGGTGCCAACCTGCACCGCAACTGGGTCATGATCCCGCACGTCACCAACCACGACGACGCGGACATCACCGACCTGGAAGCCTTCCGCGTCGCCACCAACAAGGAGAACGAGAAGTCCGGCGTCAAGCTCACGATGCTGGCCTTCATGATCAAGGCCTCGGTCGCTGCACTGAAGAAGTTCCCCGAGTTCAACGCCTCGCTGGACGGCGAGGAGCTGGTGCTCAAGAAGTACTTCCACATCGGCTTCGCGGCCGACACGCCGAACGGCCTGGTCGTGCCCGTGATCAAGGACGCCGACAAGAAGGGCGTGATCCAGATCAGCCAGGAAATGGGCGACCTGGCCAAGAAGGCGCGCGACGGCAAGCTGGGCCCGGCCGACATGAGCGGCGCCTGCTTCACGATCAGTTCGCTGGGCGGCATCGGCGGGCGCTACTTCACGCCGATCATCAACGCGCCGGAAGTCGCCATCATGGGCGTGTGCAAGAGCAACATCGAACCGCGCTGGGACGGCAAGCAGTTCCAGCCGCGGCTGATGCTGCCGCTGTCGCTGTCGTGGGACCACCGCGTGATCGACGGCGCCGCCGCTGCGCGCTTCAACGCCTACTTCGGCCAGTTGCTCGCCGACTTCCGCCGGATCCTGCTCTGACGGCGCGGGCATGACGACCGTCGTTGTCGTGAAGAAGGCGGGCCAGGTCGCGATCGCGGCCGACACGCTCGTCACCTTCGGCGACACGCGGTTGACGCACCGCTTCGAGGACAACAGCAAGATCTTCCCGCTCGACACGCCGGACGGGCTCACCTACGTGGGCATGGCCGGCACCGTGGCGCACTTCCCCGTGCTGCGCAAGGCCCTCGCGGGCCTGCCGCGCGAGGAACTGCGCCTGTCGGGCAAGGACGAGGTGTTCGAGACCTTCACGCGGCTGCATCCCATCCTGAAGGAGCGCTTCTTCCTGCAGACCAAGGAAGAGGACGGCGATCCCTACGAGTCCAGCCAGTTCAGCGTGCTGCTGGCCAACGCCAGCGGCATCTACGGGCTGTACAGCTACCGCGAGGTGTTCGAGTTCAAGGAGTTCTGGGGCATCGGCTCGGGGCGCAGCTTCGCGCTCGGAGCCATGCACGCGGCCTCGCGCCACGCCCGGACCGCCCGCGAGCTCGCGCTGATCGGCGTGCAGACCGGCTGCGAATTCGACAAGAACTCGGCCGGTCCGGCCGAGGTGTACACGGTCAAGACGAAGAAATAGGCCGGCGCCCGAGGCGCGGCAATGGAGAGAGATTCATGGCAAGCATCGACATCAAGGTTCCCGACATCGGCGACTTCAAGGACGTCGCCGTCATTGAGCTGCTGGTCCAGGTGGGCGACGTCATCAAGCCCGAGCAGTCGCTGATCACCGTGGAGAGCGACAAGGCTTCGATGGAGATCCCGGCCAGCCACGGCGGCAAGGTCACCGCGCTGAAGGTCGCCGTGGGCGACAAGGTCAGCGAGGGTTCGGTGGTGCTGACGGTGGAGGCCGATGCCGCGACCGCCTCGCCGGCACCGGCTCCCGCGCCGGCGCCCGCCGCGGCCGCGCCGGCCAAGGCGCCGGCTCCTGCGGCGTCCGCGCCCGTCCCGCAGGCCGCCGGCAGCTATGCCGGCCCGGTGGACGTGGAATGCGACACGCTCGTGCTCGGCGCCGGCCCCGGCGGCTACTCCGCCGCGTTCCGCAGCGCCGACCTGGGCATGAAGACCGTGCTGGTCGAGCGTTATGCCACGCTGGGCGGCGTCTGCCTGAACGTGGGCTGCATCCCGTCCAAGGCGCTGCTGCACGTGGCCGCCGTGATGGACGAGGTCAAGCACTTCGCCGCGCTGGGCGTGGAGTTCGCGCCGCCCACGGTCGACCGCGCCAAGCTGCTGGCGCACAAGAACAAGGTCGTCGGCAAGCTGACCGGCGGCCTGGCGGCCATGGCCAAGATGCGCAAGGTCACCACCGTGCGCGGCGTCGGCAGCTTCATCGACCCCTACCACCTGGAAGTGCAGGAAACCTCGGGCACCGGCCAGGAGCTGACCGGCAAGAAGCAGGTCGTCAAGTTCCGCCACTGCATCATCGCGGCCGGTTCGCAGGCCGTGCAGCTGCCGTTCATGCCCAAGGACGATCCGCGCGTGGTCGATTCCACCGGCGCGCTGGCGCTGGGCACCGATCCCAAGCGCATGCTGATCCTGGGCGGCGGCATCATCGGCCTGGAGATGGGCACGGTCTACTCCACGCTGGGCGCGCGCCTGGACGTGGTGGAGATGCTGGACGGCCTGATGCAGGGCGCCGACCGCGACCTCGTCAAGGTCTGGCAGAAGATGAACGCGCCGCGCTTCGACAACATCATGACCGGCACCAAGACCGTCGGCGCCGAGGCGACCAAGGACGGCATCAAGGTCATGTTCGAAGGCGCCAACGCGCCCAAGGAGCCGCAGGTCTACGACCTCGTGCTGCAGGCCGTGGGCCGCAGCCCCAATGGCAAGAAGATCGGCGCCGACAAGGCCGGCGTGGCCGTGACGGACCGCGGCTTCATCCCCGTGGACATCCAGATGCGCACCAACGTGGCGCACATCTTCGCCATCGGCGACATCGTCGGCCAGCCCATGCTGGCGCACAAGGCGGTGCACGAGGCGCACGTGGCGGCCGAGGTCATCGCTGGCGAGCAGAAGGGCGACAAGGAATTGGCCAGCGCCGCGTTCAACGCGCGCGTGATCCCCAGCGTCGCCTACACCGACCCCGAGGTCGCCTGGGTCGGCCTGACCGAGGACCAGGCCAAGGCCGAGGGCATCAAGGTCAAGAAGGGCCTGTTCCCATGGACGGCCTCGGGCCGTGCCATCGCCAACGGCCGCGACGAGGGCTTCACCAAGCTGCTGTTCGACGCCGAGACGCACCGCATCCTGGGCGGGGGCATCGTCGGCACGCACGCCGGCGACATGATCGGCGAGGTGGCCCTGGCCATCGAAATGGGTGCCGACGAGATCGACATCGGCAAGACCATCCACCCTCACCCCACGCTGGGCGAGAGCATCGGCATGGCGGCCGAGGTGGCGCACGGCACCTGCACGGACCTGCCGCCGCAGAAGAAGTAGCAGTCCAGTCCCGCAAGGGGTTCGCTCCGCAGAAAAGGGCCGCTTCAGCGGCCTTTTTTTTGCGCATCTACAGCAAGGCCACCTTGATCCCGTCCGCCAGCACGGTGATCGCGCCGACCTCGTAGGTCTTCAGGCCGAAGGTCATTTCCTCCTTCGTGAAGCTGCGCAGCACGTGGTCGTGCAGCAGTTCCTGCGCGACCACGGCGCCGATGCGGCGCAGGCGGTCGGCGTCGCTGCCCGGCAGGCCCTGCAGTTCCAGGCTTTCGACGCTGGGCCGGTCCAGCCGCAGCGTGCGGGTGGCGGCGTCCCAGCGCAGCGCGCTGCTCATCGCCACGGTGCCCTCGACCAGGCCGGTGCCCAGCCAGGGGCTGCCGATGGCCAGCGCGGCCGTGATGGCGGTGCGCTGCGCGCGTGCGTTCAGGCCCAGCCGCGGGTCGTGCAGGCGCACGCTGAAGACTTCGGCGTAGCGCTGCTCCAGCGGGAACTGCCGGTCCACCAGGGCCTGCAGTTCGGTATGGCTGGCCGTGTACTCGCCGGTGAAGAAATTGAAGCCCGCATGCGCCGCGGCCGGCAGCGCGGCGAGCGTTGCCAGCCAGCGGCGGCGCGACAGGCCGGCCACGCCGTTCAGGGCGCCGGCGGATCGCCGGCGCGCCGGCGCCGGTCCTGCCGGTGCTCGGCCACCAGTTCCACCGAGCCGTCGGCGTTCTGTCGCTCCATCCGCACGTTGAAGCCCCACAGCGAGGCCAGGTGCGACAGCATGGTGTCGGCCGAATCGCCCAGCGGGCGGCGCTGGTGCGCGAAGTGGCGCAGCGTCAGCGAGCGGTCGCCGCGCAGGTCCACGTTCCACACCTGGATGTTGGGTTCGCGGCTGCCGAGGTCGTACTGCTCGGACAGCTGGCGCCGCAGCGCGCGGTAGCCGTTCTCGTCGTGGATGGCCTGGATCTCCAGCCTGCTGCGGCTGTCGTCGTCCAGCACCGAGAAGAAGCGGAACTCGCGCATCAGCCGGGGCGACAGGAACTGCGCGACGAAGCTCTCGTCCTTGAAGTTCTGCATCGCGAAGTCGAAGGTCTTGCGCCAGTCCGAGCCCGCGATCTCGGGGAACCAGGCGCGGTCCTCGTCGGTCGGCTCCTCGCAGATGCGGCGAATGTCGCGCCACATCGCGAAGCCCAGCGCGTACGGGTTGATGCCCGAGAAATGCGGGCTGTTGTACGGCGGCTGGTAGACCACGTTGGTGTGCGACTGCAGGAACTCCATCATGAAGCCGTCCGACAGCTGGCCCTGGTCGTACAGCGTGTTCAGGATGGTGTAGTGCCAGTAGGTGGCCCAGCCCTCGTTCATGACCTGGGTCTGGCGCTGCGGATAGAAGTACTGGCCGATCTTGCGCACGATGCGCACGATCTCGCGCTGCCAGGGCTCCAGCAGCGGCGCGTGCTTCTCGATGAAGTACAGCAGGTTCTCTTCCGGCTCTTTCGGGAAGCGCTCCACGTGTTTGTGCTGCTCGGCTTCGTGGCGCGGCGGCAGCGTGCGCCACAGGTCGTTCACCTGGGCCTGCAGGTATTCCTCGCGTTCCTTCTGGCGCAGCGTCTCCTTCTCCAGCGACAGCCTGGGCGAGCGCTTGTAGCGGTCCACGCCCACGTTGGTCAGCGCGTGGCAGGCGTCGATCAGCCGTTCTACGGCCTCCACGCCGTGGCGCTCCTCGCACTGCGCGATGTAGTTCTTGGCGAACACCAGGTAGTCGATGATCGCGTCGGCGCTGGTCCACTGCCGGAACAGGTGGTTGCCCTTGAAGAACGAGTTGTGCCCGTAGGCCGCATGGGCGATCACCAGCGCCTGCATCGGCAGCGTGTTCTCGTCCATCAGGTAGGCGATGCACGGGTTGGAGTTGATGACGATCTCGTAGGCCAGCCCCATCTGGCCGCGCTTGTAGCGGTTCTCGGTGGCCAGGAAATGCTTGCCGAACGACCAGTGGTGGTAGTAGACCGGCATGCCGATGGAGGCGTAGGCGTCCATCATCTGCTCGGCGCTGATGACCTCGATCTGGTGCGGATAGCAATCCAGCCCGTAGTCGCGGGCCACGCGCGCGATGGCCTCGTCGTAGGCCTCGATGGCCTCGAAGCTCCATTCGGAGCCGCCGGGCAGCGGCTGGAACTGGGTCTTGGTCAGCATGGGTTTCCCTCGCGGCGGCGCCAGGCGGTCTTCAGGCCCGGCGCTTGAACAGTTCGCGGAACACGGGGTAGATGTCGGCCAGGGTGGCGATGCGCTGCATCGCGAAGCGGCCGGCGCGTCCGGCCTGCAGCTTCTCGTACTCTTCCCACAGGTTCTGCGGCGGGCCGTCGGTGATCTCGATGTAGGCGAAGTACTGCGTCAGGTCCAGGATCTGGTTCTCCAGGATCTCGCGGCAGCGCGGCGAGTCGTCGTGCCAGTTGTCGCCGTCGGAGGCCTGTGCGCCGTAGATGTTCCATACGCTGCTGGGATAGCGCTTGACGATGATCTCGTGCATCAGCGTCAGCGCGCTGGAGACCACGGTGCCGCCGGACTCGCGCGAGGTGAAGAAGTCTTCCTCGTTGACCTCGCTGGCCACGGTGTGGTGGCGGATGAACACGACCTCGATGTGCTCGTAGTTCCGGTTCAGGAACAGGTACAGCAGCATGAAGAAGCGCTTGGCCACGTTCTTGCGCCCCTCGTCCATCGAGCCGGACACGTCGAGCAGGCAGAACATCACGGCCTGGGTCGAGGGCTTGGGCGTCTTGACGCGGTTGTTGTAGCGCAGGTCGAAGGTGTCGACGAAGGGGATGGCCTCGATCTTGGCGCGCAGCTTGGCGATCTCGCGCTGCACGCGCTCGACCTCGGGGTCGTCCTCGGGCAGCGTCTCGCGCAGTTCGGCCAGCTCCTTCTCCAGCGCGCGCAGCTGCGCCGTGTACGGGCCGCCGATGGCCACGCGCCGGCCGGCGGCGCCGCGCATGGTGCGCGTGAGGTTCACGTTGGTCGGCACGCCGGTCTGCACGAAGCCGGCGCGCGTGCGCTTGTACTGCTCGATCTGGGCCAGCTGCTGCTTGACGAGGTTGGGCAGCGCCATCTCGTCGAAGAAGATGTCCAGGAATTCTTCCTTGGTCAGCGTGAAGACGAAGTCGTCCAGGCTCTCGCCCTCGTTGCTGGCCTGGCCCTTGCCGCCGCCACCCCCGCCGCCGCCCTTGGGACGCTCGACCTGGTCGCCGGCGTTGAAGCGGTCGTTGCCGGGGCGCACCGCTTCCCAGACGCCGCCGCGGCCGTGCTCGAACTGGGGCTCGTCGATGTCCTTGCCGGGGATACCGATCTTCTCGCCCTCGTCCAGGTCCTTCAGGCCGCGCTTGTTGATCGCGTCCGAGACGGCCTTGCGGATCTGGCCCTTGAAGCGCCGGATGAAGCGGCTGCGGTTGACGGAGCTCTTGTTCTTGCTGTCGTAGCGTCGGTCGACGATGCGCACGCTCATGTCATGGCCTCCGCCTCCCCGGTCCTCAGGACGACTTGCGCACGCGCAGGTACCACTCGCACAGCAGCCGCACCTGCTTCTCGGTGTAGCCCTTGGTGATCATGCGGTTCACGAAGTCCTGGTGCTTCTTCTGCTCCTCGTTGCTGGCCTTGGCGTTGAACGAGATCACGGGCAGCAGGTCCTCGGTGTTGGAGAACATCTTCTTCTCGATCACCGCGCGCAGCTTCTCGTAGGAGGTCCAGGCCGGGTTCTTGCCGTCCTGCCGTGCCCGGGCGCGCAGCACGAAGTTCACGACCTCGTTGCGGAAGTCCTTGGGGTTGGAGATGCCGGCGGGCTTCTCGATCTTCTCCAACTCGTCGTTCAGCGCGGCGCGGTCCAGGATCTCGCCGGTGTTCGGGTCGCGGTACTCCTGGTCCTGGATCCAGAAGTCGGCATAGACCACGTAGCGGTCGAAGATGTTCTGGCCGTACTCGGAGTAGCTCTCCAGGTAGGAGGTCTGGATCTCCTTGCCGATGAACTCCGCGTAGCGCGGCGACAGGTACTCCTTGATGTAGCGCAGGTACTTCTCGCCGATCTCGGGCGGGAACTGCTCCTGCTCGATCTGCTGCTCCAGCACATACATCAGGTGCACCGGATTGGCCGCCACCTCGCGGTGGTCGAAGTTGAACACGCGCGACAGGATCTTGAACGCGAAGCGCGTGGACAGGCCGGTCATGCCCTCGTCGACGCCGGCGAAGTCGCGGTATTCCTGGAAGCTCTTGGCGCGCGGGTCGGTGTCCTTCAGGTTCTCGCCGTCGTACACGCGCATCTTGGAATAGATGCTGGAGTTCTCCGGCTCCTTGAGCCGCGAGAGCACCGAGAACTGCGCCAGCATGCGCAGGGTGTCCGGCGCGCAGGGCGCATGGCCCAGCGAGGAATTGACGACCAGCTTCTCGTAGATCTTGATCTCGTCGGACACGCGCAGGCAGTACGGCACCTTGACGATGTAGATCCGGTCGAGGAAGGCCTCGTTGTTGCGGTTGTTGCGGAAGGCCTGCCACTCGGCCTCGTTCGAGTGGGCCAGGATCAGTCCGTCGAACGGGATCGCGCCGAAGCCTTCGGTGCCCTTGTAGTTGCCCTCCTGCGTGGCGGTCAGCAGCGGGTGCAGCACCTTGATCGGCGCCTTGAACATTTCCACGAACTCGAGCACGCCGCGGTTGGACAGGCACAGGCCGCCGGAATACGAGTACGCGTCCGGATCGTCCTGGGAATAGGTCTCCAGCTTGCGGATGTCGATCTTGCCGACCAGCGAGGAGATGTCCTGGTTGTTCTCGTCGCCCGGCTCGGTCTTGGACACGGCGATCTGCTTGAGCACCGAGGGCCGGATCTTGACCACGCGGAACTTGGTGATGTCGCCGCCGAACTCCTGCAGCCGCTTGACGGCCCAGGGGCTCATGATGGTCGTGAGGTAGCGGCGCGGGATGCCATAGTCAGTCTCCAGCAGGTCGGCATCCTCGTTCGGGTCGAACAGGCCCAGCGGCGACTCGTGCACCGGCGAGCCCTTGATCGCGTAGAACGGCACCTTCTCGATCAGGTACTTGAGCCGCTCGGCCAGCGAGGACTTGCCGCCGCCCACCGGGCCCAGCAGGTACAGCACCTGCTTCTTCTCCTCCAGGCCCTGGGCCGCGTGGCGGAAGTACGAGACGATGTTCTCGATCACCTCTTCCATGCCGTACAGGTCGCGGAAGGCCGGGTACACGCGGATCATCTTGTTGGCGAAGATGCGCGACAGGCGCGGGTCGGTGCGCGTGTCCACCAGCTCCGAGTCCCCGATCGCCAGCAGCATGCGCTCGGCGACGCTGGCATAGGCCGAGGGGTCTCGCTTGCACAACTCCAGGTACTCCTGGACCGACATCTCCTCTTCCTGCGCGGCTTCGAAGCGGTCCTGGTAACGGGCAAAGATCGACATCGTTTCTCCTGGTGACTCGGGATCGGCTGTCAACGCTTTGGGTCGCGTTTGGCGGCTAGGTTCAAACCATCATAGTCTCTCGCTGCCAGTGTGTAGCAACAAATATGCAAGGTCTTGCGGGGCAATCGAATCCCCTCGGAATCGGGGGTTCACGGGTCCGCAAGAATCTTCACGCATCGTGCCGGCGTCAGGGCCGCAGCAGCTCGAGCAGGCGGTCTAGGCCACCGGTCTCGATCGAGACCATGGCCTGCTCGCGCACCCTGGGCTTGGCGTGGTAGGCCACGGACAGGCCGGCCTCGCCCATCATCGGCAGGTCGTTGGCGCCGTCGCCGACCGCGATGGCCTGGCGGGGATCGACGCCCAGCAGCGAGGCCACCTCCAGCAGCGTGCGGCGCTTCTCGGCGCCGTCGCAGATGTCGCCCCAGCACTGCGGCACCACGCGGCCGGTCAGCCGGCCATCGGCCTCCTCCAGCAGGTTGGCGCGCACGAAGTCGATCCCCAGCCGCGCGCGCACGCGGTCCGCGAAGAAGGTGAAGCCGCCCGAGACCAGCAGTACCTTCAGTCCCGCGGCCTGGCAGGCGCCCACCAGTTCGGCCGCGCCGGGGTTCAGCCGCAGGCGCTCGTCGTAGACCCGCTGCAGCGCCGCGACCGGCACGCCCGCGAGCAGCGCCACGCGGCGCGTGAGGCTCTCCTTGAAGTCCTTGATCTCGCCGCGCATCGTGGCTTCGGTGATGGCCGCCACCTCGGCCTTCTTGCCGGCCGCGTCGGCGATCTCGTCGATGCATTCGATGTTGATCAGCGTCGAGTCCATGTCGAACGCGATCAGCTTGAAATCCGCGAGGCGTCGCGGGGATGCGAGGCCGCGGATCACGAGGCCGGGGGCGAAGCTCTGGTCAGTAGTCATGGGCGGGGCAGGTAGTGCCGGTCCGACCAGGTGGCGAGCCAGTCCGGGCGGAACGCGACGAAGATAGCGACCAGCATGCCGGTCACGATGGCGTCGGCCCAGGCCATGAGCCACAGGGCGACGAACGGTAGCTGCACGTCGGCGGGCGGCAGCTCGGCGACCAGCGTGTACTCCGCCAGCAGTGCGGCAAAGGTGCACAGCAGCGTGCCGAAGAAGCCGCGGCCGAAGATGTAGACGAACGGGTTGCGCGGCAGGCGCCGGACCAGTGCGCCCAGGCCGAGCGCCAGCGTGGCCGGCACCAGGCCCTGCCACACCGCCAGTGCCAAGGCTGCGTCGACCGGCAGGCCGCCGATCAGCGCTGCCAGCGCGCCGACGGCGAGCAGCGCCGGCACGGCCAGCGGCCAGCCCAGCATCAGCAGCACCAGGCAGGCGCCGGACCAGCGCAGCGACAGTGGCATGGGGTGCAGCGCCGGCAGCGCCCACAGCACCGGCAGCACAACTAGCGTGGCCAGCAGCGGCGTTGCCAGCCGTGCGCCGGCCAGCATGCGCCAGGGGCGCAGCGCCAGGGCGATAGCCAGCGCCAGCAGCAGGGCGGCGGCGTGCAGCAGCGCCATGGGGGGATCAGGCGGGCTGCGCCGCCACCGGCTGGCCCAGGTGCCGCAGCACGTCGCGCACCATCTGCGCGCGCTCGCGCGGCTCGGGCAGGGCCCGCTCGATGCGCAGCTTCTCGTTGCCGACCAGCTTGATGTGCCTGTTCTTCTGGATCAGCTCGATGATGCGCATGGGTTCCACCGGCGCGTTCGGCTTGAAGGTGATGTGGATCACGCCCGGCGCGGCGTCGACCTTGACCACGCCGTAGGGCCGCGCCAGCACGCGCAGGCGGTGCACGTCGATCAGCGTCTGCGCCTGCGGCGGCAGCTTGCCGAAGCGGTCGACGATCTCCTCCAGCAGGCGGTCCACCTGTTCCGCGTTCTTCGCCGTCGCCAGCTTCTTGTAGAACGACAGGCGCAGGTGCACGTCGCCGCAGTAGTCGTCGGGCAGCAGGGCCGGGGCGTGCAGGTTGATCTCCGTCGTGGCCGACAGCGGCGCCAGCAGGTCCGGCTCCTTGCCTTCCTTCAGGCTGCGCACGGCCTCGGACAGCATCTCGTTGTAGAGCTGGAAGCCGACCTCCAGCATGTTGCCGCTCTGGTTCTCGCCCAGCACCTCGCCGGCGCCGCGGATCTCCAGGTCGTGCATCGCCAGGTAGAAGCCCGAGCCCAGCTCCTCCATCTGCTGGATCGCGTCCAGCCGCTGCTGGGCCTGCTTGGTCAGGCCGTCCAGGTCGGGCACCATCAGGTAGGCATAGGCCTGGTGGTGGCTGCGGCCGACGCGCCCGCGCAGCTGGTGCAGCTGGGCCAGGCCGAACTTGTCGGCGCGCGCGATGACGATGGTGTTGGCGCTGGGCACGTCGATGCCGGTCTCGATGATGGTCGAGCACAGCAGCACGTTGAAGCGCTGGGCCACGAAGTCGCGCATCACGCGCTCCAGCTCGCGCTCGGGCATCTGGCCGTGGGCCACGGCGATGCGCGCCTCGGGCAGTAGCTCCTCCAGCTTGGCGCGGCGGTTCTCGATGGTCTCGACCTCGTTGTGCAGGAAGTAGGCCTGGCCGCCGCGCTTGAGCTCGCGCAGCACGGCCTCGCGGATCACGCCGTTGTTCTCGCTGCGCACGAAGGTCTTGATCGCCAGCCGGCGCTGCGGCGCGGTGGCGATGACCGACAGGTCGCGCAGGCCCTCCAGCGCCATGCCCAGCGTGCGCGGGATCGGCGTGGCCGTCAGCGTCAGCACGTCGACCTCGGCGCGCAGCGCCTTCATGGCCTCCTTGTGGCGCACGCCGAAGCGGTGCTCCTCGTCGATGATCAGCAGGCCCAGGTTCTTGAACTTCACGCTGGCCGACAGCAGCTTGTGCGTGCCGACCACGATGTCCACGCTGCCGTCGGCGATGCCCTTGGCGGCCGCCGTGATTTCCTTGGCCGAGCGGAAGCGGCTCATCTCGGCCACCTTGACCGGCCACTTGGAGAAGCGGTCCACCAGCGTCTGGTAGTGCTGCTCGGCCAGCAGCGTGGTCGGCGCGAGGAAGGCCACCTGCTTGCCGCCGGTGACGGCGACGAAGGCCGCGCGCAGCGCCACCTCGGTCTTGCCGAAGCCCACGTCGCCGCAGACCAGCCGGTCCATCGGCCGCGGGCTCACCATGTCCTGGATCACGGCGTGGATCGCGGCGTTCTGGTCGGCCGTCTCGTCGAAGCCGAAGTCGTTGGCGAAGGTCTCGTAGTCCTGCGCCGAGAAGCGGAAGGCATGGCCCTCGCGCGCGGCCCGCCGGGCGTAGATGTTCAGCAGCTCGGCGGCGGCGTCGCGCACCTGCTCGGCGGCCTTGCGCTTGGCCTTCTCCCACTGGCCGGAGCCGAGCTTGTGCAGCGGTGCCTCGCTGGCGCTGACGCCGGTGTAGCGGCTGACCAGGTGCAACTGGCTGACCGGCACGTACAGCACCGCCTTGTCGGCGTATTCCAGGTGCAGGAACTCGGTGTTGCCCTGGCCCAGGTCCAGGTTCACCAGGCCCAGGTAGCGGCCGATGCCGTGCGCCGCGTGCACCACCGGGTCGCCCACGTTCAGCTCGGCCAGGTCCTTGATCAGCGCCTCGACGTCGCTGACCTGTTCCTGCTTGCGGCGCCGGCGCGTGGTCGGGCCGGCCGCGAACAGCTCGGTTTCGGTCACGAAGTCGATGCCGGCCTCCGGCCAGGCGAAGCCGGCGGCCAGCGCGCCGGTGGCCATGCCCAGTTGCTCGTCGCTCTGCTGGAACTCGGCCAGGCTGTCGAACACCGGCGGGCTCAGGCGGCTGGCGCGCACGAAGTCCAGCAGGCTCTCGCGCCGGCCGTCGGATTCGGCCAGCAGCAGCACGCGCTGCCGGCTGTCGCGCAGATGGCCGGCCAGCTTGGCCAGCGGCTCCTCGGCGCCGCGCAGCACGGCCAGCGGCGGCAGCGGCGCGAACTCGGCATAGGGCGGGCTGGCGCCGCCGTCGGCCGGCGCCGGGCGCAGCGCCAGCTGGGCATGGCGGTTGGCCTCGGCGTAGAACTGCTCGCTCGACAGGAACAGCGCCTGCGGCGGCAGCACCGGCCGCTCGGGGTCGCCCTGCAGCAGGCGGTGGCGCTCGCGCGTGTCCTGCCAGAAGCGCTGGAACGCGGCGTCCAGGTCGCCGTGCAGCACCACGGTGGCGGCCTCGCCGAGGTAGTCGAACACCGTGGCCGTGTCCTCGAAGAACAGCGGCAGGTAGTACTCGATGCCGGCCGTGGCCACGCCGTTGCCCATGTCCTTGTAGATGCGGCTGCGCGTGGGGTCGCCCTCCAGCAGCTCGCGCCAGCGGCTGCGGAAGCGCGCACGCGCGGCGTCGTCCATCGGGAACTCGCGGCCCGGCAGCAGCCGCACCTCGGGCACCGGGTACAGGCTGCGCTGGCTGTCGGGGTCGAAGGTGCGGATCGAGTCGATCTCGTCGTCGAACAGGTCCACGCGGTAGGGCACCGGCGAGCCCATCGGGAATAGGTCGATGAGGCCGCCGCGCACCGCGTACTCGCCGGGGCTGACGACCTGGGTCACGTGGCTGTAGCCGGCCAGCGTGAGCTGCGCCTTGAGCCGGGCCTCGTCTAGCTTCTGCTTGGCCTGGAAGTGGAAGGTCGTGCCGGCCAGGAAGCCGGGCGGCGCCAGGCGGTACAGCGCGGTCGTGGCCGGCACCAGCACCACGTCCACGCCGGCCTGCGGATCGCCCTGGGCGGCGCCCGCGTACAGGCGCCACAGCGTCGCCAGGCGCTCGCTGATCAGGTCCTGGTGCGGCGAGAAGGTGTCGTAGGGCAGCGTCTCCCAGTCCGGGAACAGCGCGCAGCGCAGCCCGGGCGCGAAGAAGCGCAGTTCCTCCAGCAGGCGCTGCGCGTCGTTCGCGTCCGAGGTCACGATGGCCGTGACCTTGCGGCCGGCCTGGTCGCGCTCGGCCAGGCGGGCCAGCAGCAGGGCGTCGGCGGAGCCCGGCGGGCGGGGCAGGGTGAAGCGTTTGCCGGGGGTGAGCTTGGGAAGGTCCATGGGGCGGGAGCTGAAAACGCAAAAGCCCCCCGCCGGGCGAGGGCGGGGGGTGTCTGGCCATTTTAGGGAGGACCGCTTTCTAGAATCGCGCGGATGGACAAGCAGAACGATGCGCGCCACTACGCCCTGATCCCCTGCGCGGGCAGCGGTAGCCGGGCGCTGCGGCCGGGCGCGGCGCAGCCTAAGCAGTACCGGAGCGTGGCCGGCCAGCCGATGGTGATGCACACGCTGGCGGCCTTCGCCGGCGTGCCGCGCATCCGCGCCGTGCTGGTGGTGGTGGCGCCCGGCGACGACTTCCTCGAGCGGCACGGCGCGCCCTGCCTGGTGCGCGACTGCGGTGGCGCCTCGCGCGCGCTGAGCGTGCGCAACGGCCTGCGCGCCCTGGTCGCGCACGGCGCCGCCGACGACGACTGGGTGCTGGTGCACGACGCCGCGCGCTGCCTGGTCACGCCGGACCAGATCGAGGCCCTGATCGACGCCTGCGCCGGCGACCCGGTCGGCGGCCTGCTGGCGCACCGCCTGCCCGACACGCTGAAGCAGGAGGACGGTGCCAGCCGCGTGGCGGCCACGCTGCCGCGCGCGGACAAGTGGCTGGCGCAGACGCCGCAGATGTTCCGCATCGGCCTCCTGGGCCGCGCGCTGGACGCTGCGCTGGCGGCCGATGCCGACGCCGTGACCGACGAGTCCAGCGCGGTCGAGGCCCTGGGCCTGGCGCCGCGGCTGGTGCCGGGCGGCGCGCTGAACTTCAAGGTCACCTATCCGGAAGACTTCGCCCTGGCCGAGCAGGTGCTGCGCGGCCGGCGGCAGGGAGCATCCACATGAACATCCGCATCGGCGAGGGCTGGGACGTGCACGCCCTGGTGCCCGGCCGCCCGCTCGTGATCGGCGGCGTGACGATCCCGTACGCCATGGGCCTGCTGGGCCACTCGGATGCCGACGTGCTGCTGCACGCGATCACCGACGCGCTGCTGGGCGCGGCCGCGCTGGGCGACATCGGCACGCATTTCTCGGACCGCGACCCGCAGTTCGCCGGCGCCGACTCCATGGCGCTGCTGGCCGAGGCTGCGCGCCGCGTGGCGGCCGAGGGCTACCGCATCGGCAACATCGACAGCACCGTGATCGCCCAGGCACCGCGGCTGGCGCCCCACGTCGCGGCCATGCGCGCGGGCATCGCCCGCACGTTGGGCCTGCAGGTCGGCCAGGTCAACGTGAAGGCCAAGACGGCCGAGAAGCTGGGCCCCGTGGGGCAGGGCCAGAGCATCGAGGCGCGCGCGGCGGCGCTGCTCTATCAGGACTGACCGACCCGGCGCGCCCGCTGCAGCCGGATGTGCGCGGCCAGGCCGCCGGAGCGCGTGTTGGTCAGCTGGAAGCCGCCGCCCATGCGGTTGACGACGGTGTCCACGATGGACAGGCCCAGGCCGGCGCCGGTGGCGGCGGTGCGCGCGGTGTCGCCACGGAAGAAGGGCTTGGACAGGTCGGCCAGCTGCGATTCGCTGACGCCGGGGCCGCGGTCGCGCACCTTGATCAGCACCCAGTCGTCGCGTGCCCTGGCGGCGATGTCGACCTCGGTCACGTCGGTGCCGGGCGTCTTGCCGTAGCGGCGCGCGTTCTCCAGCAGGTTGGACAGCACGCGCGCCAGCTCGGTCGCGTCGGCCATGACCCACAGCTGCTCGGGCAGCATGATGTTGATGCGGATGTCGTCGTGGTCGCGCACGGCGTAGGCGCAGGCCTCGACGACCTGGTTCAGCGACACCGGCTTGAGGTCGATGTGGCCCGGCCGCGCGTAGTCCAGGAACTTGTCGATGATGCGGTCGAGTTGCTCGATGTCGGCCACCATGTGCGCGCGCGCGTCGGGGTCGCCCACGCTCATCTCGGTCTCCAGCCGCAGCCGCGCCAGCGGCGTGCGCAGGTCGTGCGAGATGCCGGCCAGCATCACCACGCGGTCCTGCTCGACCTTGGCCAGCCGCTGCGCCATGCGGTTGAAGCCGATGTTGACCTCGCGGATCTCGCCGGTCACGCTGCCTTCGTCGAGCTGGCCGGCCACGAAGTCGCCCTCGCGCACGCGGCTGGTCGCGACCAGCAGATGCTTGAGCGGGCGGTTGATCAGCCCCGCGATCAGCGCTGCGCCGGCCAGCGAGATGGCGCCGGTGGTCAGCAGCCAGATCAGCCAGGTCGTGCTGTTGGTCGGCGAGAAGCGGTCCAGGTCGGTCTGCAGCCAGTTCGGGTCGCCGTTGATCGTGAAGCCGACCCACAGCCCGGGCTCGCCGTTGACGGCGCTGGCGACCACGGTGCCGTTGCCCAGCCGCGAGACCAGTTCGGCGACGATGCGCCGGTTCAGCGCGCTGTTGTCCAGCGGCACGAACCGGTCCTTGGGTTCGTGCGGCGCGATGCGCACGCGCTCCTGCTCGGCCATGGCCTTGAGCAGCGAGACGCGGGCGATCGGGTCGGCGTACTGCAGCGCTGCCCGCGAGAGGTTGACCAGCGCCGCGATCTGCTGCGCCGTCTGGATCGCGCGCGGCTCGAACTCGAGCTGGCGCATGGTCTGCAGCCAGGCCAGCATGCTGCCCAGCAGCAGCATGGTCAGCAGGATGAAGGTGCGCCAGAACATGCTGATCGCCAGCAGCGATCGGGCGCCGCCCCTTCTGGGCGGCTGCAGTTCCAGCGGCGCCGGGCTGGTGCCGTCCGAGAGATCCGGCTGAGGGGGGGAGGGGCTGAACAGCACGAGGGAACGCGCGCTCGCCGCCTTCTCAGAAGCTGTGAACGAATCGAGCGCGCACCCCGGCCCGAAGGGCAGGGCCCCGGGCACGGCGATGGCCATGCGCGTGGACGCTCACCGGAGGCCTCGCGTGGGCGGGAGGGACTCGTTCACGGGCTTTTCAGTTGGCGCCGTCCGGCACGAACACGTAGCCCACGCCCCAGACGGTCTGGATGTAGCGCGGCGCCGCGGCGTCCTGCTCGACCAGCTTGCGCAGGCGCGAGACCTGCACGTCCAGGCTGCGGTCGAAGGGCTCGAACTCGCGGCCGCGCGCCAGCAGCGCCAGCTTCTCGCGCGACAGCGGCTGGCGCGGGTGGCGCACCAGGGCCTTGAGCATCGCGAACTCGCCGGTGGTCAGCGGCAGTTCCTCGCCGTTCTTGCGCAGCGTGCGCGCGCCCATGTCGAACGCGAACGGGCCGAAGTTCGTGACCTCGTTGTCGGTCGACGGGGCGCCGGGCGCTTCCTTGGCCGGGCGGCGGCGCAGCACGGCGTGGATGCGCGCCAGCAGTTCGCGCGGGTTGAAGGGCTTGGCCAGGTAGTCGTCGGCGCCGACCTCCAGGCCGACGATGCGGTCGATGTCCTCGCCCTTGGCCGTCAGCATGATGATCGGCGTGCGGTCGTTGGCGGCGCGCAGGCGGCGGCAGATGGACAGGCCGTCCTCGCCGGGCATCATCAGGTCCAGCACGATCAGGTCGGCCGTCTCGCGCAGCATCAGCCGGCTCAATGCCTTGCCGTCTTCCGCCAGGATGACTTCGAAGCCTTCCTGCACCAGATAGCGCCGCAGCAGGTCGCGGATGCGCGAGTCGTCATCCACCACCAGAATCTTGTCGGGTCGGGAAGATGTCTGAGACATAGGGATTGCACGGAAGCTGTAAGCGCGCCGATTCTGCAACGCGATGCCCGCCGATCGGCCCAAAGGCCCCGTCCTGGACACACTGTTACAACTCGGGCGCGGGGTTTTACCGCCTGTATGCAGTTTGGGGCGAGGATCGCCCCTTTGTTCAAAAATGGAGGTCACGTACCCATGTCCCTGATGCAGAAGTCCTGTTCCATCGCCTGGCTGGCCGGCGCGGTCGCGTTGTTCGCGGCGCCGCTGCAGGCCCAGCCGCTGCCGCCGCCGCAGAACGTCGTGCAGCTGTCGGCCAGCGGCACGGTCGACGTGCCGCAGGACCATCTGAGCCTGACGCTGGGCACCACGCGCCAGGCGGCGGATGCCGCCACGGTGCAGACGCAGCTGAAGGCCGTCGTCGACGCCGCGCTGGCGGAGGCGCGCAAGGCCGCGGCGCCAGGCCAGCTGGAAGTGCGCAGCGGCGGCTTCAGCCTGTACCCGCGCCACACCGAGGACGGCCGCATCAGCACCTGGCAGGGGTCGGCCGAGATCGTGCTGGAGGGGCGCGACTTCGGGCGCATCACCAGCACCGCGGCCCGCGTGTCGGGCCTGACGGTGAGCCAGGTGGCGTTCAGCCTGAGCCGCGAGGAGCGCGCGCGCGTCGAGGCCCAGGCACAGGCCATGGCCATTGCGCAGTTCCGGGCCAAGGCGGCCGAACTGGCGCGCGCCTTCGGCTTCGCCGACTATGCGCTGCGCGAGGTGTCGGTGATGGCCGACGATGCCGGCACGCTGCCGCACCCGCGCATGGCGGCGATGCAGTCCAAGGCGTATGCGGATGCCGCGCCGGTGCCGGTGGAGGCGGGCAAGACCGCCGTCACGGTCACGGTGTCCGGCAGCGTGCAGCTGAAGTAGATGGCTTAGGATGGCCGACCCTGCTCCGCCATCCGATCGCCCGCCATGACCGCTCCCGCCCTGCACCACGTCGTCTGCCCCGGTCCCGCTGCCGCAGCCCCCGCTGCAACGCCGGAGGCGGCGGGCGGGCACCGCATGGCCTATTGGCAGTGGGGCGACAGCGGCCACCCGCACGTGCTGGTCTGCGTGCACGGCCTGTCGCGGCAGGGCCGTGATTTCGATGCGCTGGCGCGTGCGCTGGCGCCGCACATGCGCGTGGTCTGCCCCGACGTCGTGGGCCGCGGCTGCAGCGACTGGCTGGCCGATTCCGCCGGCTACCAGATCCCGGTCTATGCCGCCGACATGCTGGCGCTGCTGGCGCAGTTGCACGCGCAGGCGCCGATCGCGTCGCTGGACTGGGTCGGCACCAGCATGGGCGGGTTGATCGGCATGGTGGTGGCCGGCCAGCCCGGGCTGCCGTTGCCGGCGCCGCTGCGCAGGCTGGTGCTCAACGACGTCGGCCCGGCCGTGCAATGGCAGGCGCTGCAGCGCATCGGCACCTACCTGGGCAAGAGCGGCAGCTTCGCCTCGCTGGAGGCGGCGGCCGACGCGATGTGGGCGGTGTCCACCGGCTTCGGCCCGCATACGCGCGAGCAGTGGCTGGAGCTGTCGCGCCACATGGTGCGTCCGGCCGTGCCCGGCCAGACCGGGGGTGAGCTGCTGCTGCACTACGACCCGCGCATCGCCGAGCCGTTCGACGCGCTGACCGAGGAAGCCGCTGCGCGGGGCGAGACCGCGCTGTGGCAGATGTACGACCAGATCCGCGCCGAGACGCTGCTGCTGCGCGGCGCCGAATCGGACCTGCTGGCACGCGAGACCGCGCAGTGCATGACCGAGCGCGGCCCGCGCGCCCGGCTGGTCGAACTGCCCGGCGTGGGCCATGCGCCCACGCTGGTGCGCGAGGACCAGATCCGCATCGTGCAGGAATTCCTGCTGGGTGCCGATCCGGCGCCACGGCGGTGAAGCCGTCGGCGGTGCGGCAGGGCGGTGCGCCGCTGGCGACGCCGGTGCCGGTCAACGACCTGATCGCCGCTAGCGAGCGCACGCTGGCCGACCAGGTGCATGCGCTGGCCCGCGCCCGCGCGTTCGCCGAGCCGCTGATCGCCGGCGAGACGCTGGATTCCGGCGAGAACACGCTGGCGCATGCCGACGCCGTGGCCGAGATTCTGCGCGCCGTCGGTGGCTCGGAGGCCATGCAGGCCGCTAGCTATCTGGTGCACGCCTGCGTGCACCTGAACCGCCCGCGCGAGGTCATCGCCAAGGCCTTCGGCGAGAACTTCGCGACGCTGGCGGTCGAGACCACGCAGCTGATGCGCGTGCAGCGGCTGTCGCGCGGTGCGCGGTCGTCCGCGCACCTGGTCGACGATCCCGCGGTGCAGACCGAGACCGTCCGCAAGATGCTGCTGGCGTTCTCGCGCGACCTGCGCGTGGTCATGCTGCGGCTGGCCTCCCGGCTGCAGACGCTGCGCTGGTGCGCGGCCAGCCGGACGCCGGTCAGCGAGCAACTGGCGCGCGAGTCGCTGCAGGTGTTCGCGCCGCTGGCCAACCGGCTGGGCATCTGGCAGATCAAGTGGGAGATGGAGGACCTCGCGTTCCGCTTCCTGGAGCCGGCGACCTACAAGCAGGTGGCCCGCCTGCTGGACGAAAAGCGCACCGAGCGCGAGGCCGGCATCGAGCAGCTGCGCAGCACGCTGCAGCAGGAACTGCAGGCCCAGGGCATCGCCGCCACCGTGCAGGGCCGGCCCAAGCACATCTACAGCATCGTCAAGAAGATGCGCGGCAAGTCGCTGAGCTTCGAGCAGGTGTTCGACGTGCGCGCGCTGCGCGTGATCGTGCCCACCGTGGCCGACTGCTATGCGGTGCTCGGCTGGGTGCACGAGAAGTTCCAGCCGCTGCCGGACGAGTTCGACGACTACATCGCCAGGCCCAAGGGCAACGGCTACCAGTCGCTGCACACGGTGGTGCGGCCGCGGCTGGACGCCGGCCGCCTGGGCCAGCCGATCGAAATCCAGATCCGCACCCAGGCCATGCACGACCACGCCGAGCACGGCGTGGCTGCCCACTGGGCCTACAAGGAGGCCGGCGCCAAGGGCTACGCCGGCGTGTCGGCCAGCGGCGCCTACGACGCCAAGATCGCCGTGCTGCGCCAGTTGCTGGCCTGGGAGCGCGACCTGTCCGGCGAGGTGCGCCCGGCCGGCCTGCCGGCCAACGGCCACCAGGTCGACCTGCTCAGCGACCGCATCTACGTGCTGACGCCGGAGGCGGCCGTGGTCGAGCTGCCGGCCGGGGCCACGCCGGTGGATTTCGCGTACGCGGTCCATACCAGCCTGGGCCACCGCTGCCGCGGCGCACGCGTCGATGGCGCGATGGTGCCGCTGAACACCGCGTTGCAGAACGGACAGACCGTCGAGATCCTGGCCGCCAAGGAAGGCGGCCCCTCGCGCGACTGGTTGAATGCCGAGCTCGGCTATCTCGTCAGCCCGCGTGCCCGCGCCAAGGCGCGGGCATGGTTCAACGCCGCCGCGCTGCATGCCACGGTCACGCGCGGGCGCGAGATGGTGGAAAAGCTGCTGCAGCGCGAAGGCAAGACGG
This sequence comes from Pseudorhodoferax sp., assembly GCF_047601025.1. Lineage (NCBI taxonomy): Bacteria > Pseudomonadati > Pseudomonadota > Betaproteobacteria > Burkholderiales > Comamonadaceae > Pseudorhodoferax > Pseudorhodoferax sp. The sequence goes on along the minus strand of NZ_JASGJZ010000001.1, from coordinate 650,076 downwards.
CGCTGCGGCTGGACGACATCGCCTCGCAGCTGGGGTTCAAGTCCGCCGATGCGCTGTTCGAGGTGGTCGGCAAGGACGAGTATTCGCTGCGCAACATCGAGCTGCTGCTGCGTCCGGCGGCGCCGGCGTCCCCGCCGGACGAGCCCCTGCTGAAGAAGGCGCGCGGTGCGCACAAGGGCGGCGTGCTGGTCGTCGGCGTCGATTCGCTGATGACGCAGCTGGCCAAGTGCTGCAGGCCGGCGCCGCCGGATGCCATCGTCGGCTTCGTCACGCGGGGCAAGGGCGTCAGCATCCACCGTGCCGACTGCAGCAACCTGCGCGAGATGGCCGCCCGCAACGCCGAGCGCGTGATCCAGGTGGAATGGGGCCGGGCGCGCCAGGAGACATCGGCCGTCTATCCGGTCGACGTGGCCGTGGAGGCGGCCGACCGCCAGGGGCTGCTGCGCGACATCTCGGACGTCTTTGCCAAGGAGCGCATGAACGTGATCGGCGTGCAGACCCAGTCGGTCAAGGGCACGGCGTGGATGACGTTCACGGTGGAGGTCTCCGATGCCGCGCGGCTCGCCCGCGTGCTGGGCGTCGTGGCCGAGGTGCCGGGCGTGCGCTCGGCCCGGCGCCGCTGAATTTTTGGGGCCGGCTTGAATGTCGGCAAAAACTGTGGCTATAATCGTAGTCTATCGGCAGGCGCGTAGCTCAGCTGGTTAGAGCACCACCTTGACATGGTGGGGGTCAGGGGTTCGAGTCCCTTCGCGCCTACCATCGCTTGTTTCCATGGACCAGATGGAAACACACACAGGCGATGGAATTCCTTCTCAGTGCCCGGTTTTTCAGCGTTCAGGGTTAACCTTGGGCGGGTGGCCCGGTGCGCTTCATAGAATCTGCTGCGGTGCAGCGCGCACCATCATCTCCATCCGAGGATTGCAGTGCAGACCAACAAGCCCAGTGCCGACAAGCCGGCCGAGCGTGTCATCAAGAAGTATCCGAACCGGCGTCTGTACGACACAGCCACTTCCACCTACATCACGCTGGCGGAGGTCAAGAAGCTGGTGATGGGCAGCGAGCCGCTGGTCGTGCGCGATGCCAAGACCGGCGAGGATTTGACGCGCTCCATCCTGCTGCAGATCATCCTGGAAGAGGAGGCGGGCGGCGCGCCGCTGTTCACCGAGCAGGCGCTGGCCAACATCATCCGCTTCTACGGCAACACCATGCAGAGCTTCATCGGGCCCTACCTCGAGAAGAACATGCAGGCCTTCGTGGACGTCCAGACCAAGCTGACCGAGCAGTCCAAGAGCATGTCGCCCGAGCTCTGGGCGCAGTTCCTGACCATGCAGTCGCCGCTGATGCAAAGGATGATGGGCAGCTACGTGGAGCAGTCCAAGAACATCTTCGTGCAGATGCAGGAGCAGATGCAGAAGCAGACCGAGCAGTTGCTCGGCTCGCTGGGCGTCAAGCGTTGAAGCGGGTGCCGCATAGGGCGGTGGCCAGCGCGGCGACAATCACATGATGCATGTCGCCGACGTTCCCACGAAGACCCCCAAGATCGGATTCGTCAGCCTGGGTTGCCCCAAGGCCCTCACGGATTCGGAGCTGATCCTCACGCAGCTCAGTGCCGAGGGCTATCAGACCAGCAAGACCTTCGAAGGTGCCGACCTGGTGATCGTGAACACCTGCGGCTTCATCGACGATGCGGTCAAGGAGAGTCTCGACACGATCGGCGAGGCACTGTCCGACAACGGGCGGGTGATCGTGACCGGTTGCCTGGGCGCCAAGACCGGTGCCGACGGCGGCAATCTGGTGCAGCAGGTGCATCCCAGCGTGCTGGCCGTGACCGGCCCGCATGCCACGCAGGAGGTCATGGATGCGGTGCACGCCAACCTGCCCAAGCCGCACGATCCCTTCGTCGACCTCGTGCCGGCGCAGGGGATCAAGCTCACGCCGCGGCACTACGCCTACCTGAAGATCAGCGAGGGCTGCAACCACCGCTGCACCTTCTGCATCATTCCCTCGATGCGCGGCGACCTGGTGTCGCGGCCGGTGGGTGACGTGCTGAGGGAGGCGCGGGCGCTGTTCGAGGGCGGCGTCAAGGAACTGCTGGTGATTAGTCAGGACACCTCGGCCTACGGCGTGGACGTGAAGTACCGCACCGGGTTCTGGGAAGGGCGGCCGGTGCGCACGCGCATGCTGGAACTCGTGCAGGCACTGGGCGAACTGGCCGAGCCGCATGGCGCCTGGGTGCGCCTGCACTACGTGTATCCCTACCCGAGCGTCGACGAGATCCTGCCGCTGATGGCCGCCGGCCGCGTGTTGCCGTACCTGGACGTGCCCTTCCAGCACAGCCATCCCGAGGTGCTGCGCCGCATGAAGCGGCCCGCCAGCGGCGAGAAGAACCTGGAGCGTATCCAGCGCTGGCGCGATATCTGTCCGGAACTGGTGGTGCGCAGCACCTTCATCGCCGGTTTTCCGGGCGAGACCGAGCAGGAGTTCGAGCATCTGCTGGACTTCGTGCGCGAGGCGCAGATCGACCGCGCCGGCTGCTTCGCCTACAGCCCGGTCGAAGGCGCGGCGGCCAACGCGATCGCGCCGATGCTGCCCGAGCCGGTGCGCGAGGAGCGCCGCGCGCGCTTCATGGCCGTGGCCGAGCAGGTCTCGACCGAACGGCTGCGCCGGCGCGTCGGCGCCGACATGCAGGTGTTGGTGGATGCGGCGCCGGGCCTGGGCCGCAAGGGTGGCGTGGGCCGCAGCTATGCGGACGCACCCGAGATCGACGGCGTGGTGCGGCTGCTGCCGCCCCAGAAGATCAGCAAGACGCTGAAGGTCGGCGAGTTCACGCGCGCCCGCATCGTCGGCACGCAAGGCCACGATCTCGTGGCGCAGCCGGTCTGATGCGGCGTTGGCCAACAAAAAAGCCGCTGAAGATTCAGCGGCTTGCCTGTCATCGCGTCACGGCGATGGATCTGGTGCCCAGGAAGGGACTCGAACCCCCACGATGTTACTCGCTAGTACCTGAAACTAGTGCGTCTACCAATTCCGCCACCTGGGCATTTCAGGAAAACACGCATTCTAGCAATTGTTTTGGCACGGCCAACGGCATGCATGTCGCCGCGGCAAAAAAATGCGCTGGGGCGGCGCGTCTCGTCCGTAGCCGCGGCATGGCGCGGGCAACAAAAAAGCCGCTGATTGCTCAGCGGCTCCGTTGTGGTCTTTTCCGGTGTGATTGCCAATCTATGATTGGTGCCCAGGAAGGGACTCGAACCCCCACGATGTTACTCGCTAGTACCTGAAACTAGTGCGTCTACCAATTCCGCCACCTGGGCATTTCAGGAAAGAGGAAGATTCTATCATCAAAAATTCGAACTTCACGACAGGCCTGCTCGAAGAGATCGAGGGCACTGTCCAGGGACACCGCGACGGGCACGGTTTCGTGCTGCGTGACGACGGCCAGTCCGACATCTACCTGCCGTCCAACGAGATGCGCGCGGTGCTGCACAAGGACCGTGTCAAGGCCCGGGTGGTGCGCCACGACCGCAAGGGCCGTCCCGAGGGGCGCGTGGTCGAGATCATCGAGCGTCCGCCGCAGCCCATCATCGGCCGGCTGCTGCAGGAAAGCGGCGTCTGGCTGGTCGCGCCCGAGGACAAGCGCTACGGACAGGACATCCTGATTCCCAAGGGCGCCACGGGCACGGCCAAGGCCGGGCAGGTGGTGGTGGTCGAACTGACCGAGCCGCCGGCGCTGTACGGCCAGCCGGTCGGCCGGGTGAAGGAGGTGCTCGGCGAGGTCGACGATCCGGGCATGGAGATCGAGATCGCGGTGCGCAAGTACGACGTGCCGCACGTGTTCTCCGAGGCCTGCATCGCGCAGGCGCGTGCGCTGCCCGACAAGGTGCGGCCGCAGGACAAGCGGCACCGTGTCGATCTGACCGACGTGCCGCTGGTGACCATCGACGGCGAGGACGCGCGCGATTTCGACGATGCCGTGTACTGCGAACCGGCCAAGGTCGGCCGCGCGCGGTCGGCGAACGGCTGGCGGCTGCTGGTGGCGATCGCCGACGTGAGCCACTACGTAGAGACCGGCTCGGCCATCGACGTCGATGCCTACGAGCGTGCGACCAGCGTGTACTTCCCGCGGCGCGTGATTCCGATGCTGCCGGAGAAGCTCTCCAACGGCCTGTGCTCGCTGAATCCCGAGGTCGAGCGGCTGTGCATGGTCTGCGACATGCTGGTCACGGCCAAGGGCGAGATCCATGCCTACCAGTTCTACCCGGCCGTGATGTACAGCCATGCGCGCCTCACCTACACCGAGGTGGCGGCCATCCTGGCCAACACGCGGGGCGCGGAGGCGCTGCGGCGCCGGGCCCTGGTGCCGCAGCTGGAGCATCTGCACGATGTCTACCGCGCACTGCTGGGCGCTCGCGAGCGGCGCGGCGCGGTCGATTTCGACACCGTGGAAACGCAGATCGTCTGCGACGAGAACGGCCGCATCGAACGCATCGAGCCGCGCGTGCGCAACGATGCCCACCGCCTGATCGAGGAGGCCATGCTGGCTGCCAACGTCTGCAGCGCGGACTTCATCGTCCAGCACAAGCGGATCGCGCTGTACCGCGTGCACGAGGGGCCGACGCCCGAGAAGCGCGAGACCCTGCGCAACTACCTGAAGGCCGTCGGCATCGGGCTGAGCATCGGCGACGATCCGACGCCCGCCGACTTCCAGGCGATCGCGGAGGCGGCCCAGGGCCGTCCGGACGCGCAGCAGATCCACACCATGCTGCTGCGGTCGATGCAGCAGGCGATCTACACGCCGATCAACAGCGGCCACTTCGGGCTGGCCTACGAGGGCTACGCCCACTTCACCAGCCCGATCCGGCGCTATCCGGACCTGCTGGTGCACCGTGTGATCAAGTCCATCCTGGCCCGCACCCGCTACCAGCTGCCGGCACTGCCGACGCCGGGCGAGGCCCACGCCAAGCTGGCCAAGCGGCTGCAGAAGACGCGGGGCGTGCCGGCCGAGGGTGGGGACGGCGCGCCCGGCGCGCGGCCGCGCAAGGCCGACGCGGAGGTGCGGGCCTGGGAGGCCGCCGGCCTGCACTGCAGCGCCAACGAGCGCCGCGCCGACGAGGCCAGCCGCGACGTCGAGGCCTGGCTCAAGTGCAAGTACATGCGCGAGCACCTGGGCGAGGAGTACAGCGGCGTGGTGACGGCGGCCACGAGCTTCGGCATCTTCGTGACGCTGGATGCGATGTATGTCGAAGGGCTGGTGCACATCACCGAACTCGGCGGCGAATACTTCAAGTTCGACGAAGCGCGGCAGGAGCTGCGCGGCGAGCGTACCGGCATCCGCTATGCCATCGGCACGCGCGTGCGGGTGCAGGTCAGCCGCGTGGACCTGGACGGGCGCAAGATCGACTTCCGGCTGATCCGCGAGGGCGAGGAGTTGCTGGCCCGCGCGATGAAGGAAAAGGGCGTGCCGCGCGACCGCCCGGGGCCAGGCGGCCGTGTCGACGCCGGTGGCGGCCGCAGCAAGGCCCAGAAGGGCCGTGACGGCAAAGCGGGCCAGGAGAGCGCGCTGGTGCAGACGCTCAAGAGCGCCGGCAAGAAGGCCGCGGCCAAGAAGAAGGGGCGCGGACGGCGTTGAGCCGTGCGCGCCGGACGACGACCCGCAACACAGGAGAAGACGATGGGTGCGAATGCAAAGGTGGCGATCGTGACGGGGGCGGGCTCCGGCATCGGCAAGGCCGCGGCGCTGGCGCTGCTGGGCGACGGCTACCGCGTGGTACTGGCCGGGCGCCGGCGTGAACCACTGGAAGAAGTGAAGGCCGCATCGGCGGCCGGCGATGCCGCGCTGGTGCTGCCTACCGACGTACGCAGTCCGGAATCGGTGCGCGCGCTGTTCGACGGGGCGGTCCAGGCCTTCGGGCGTGTGGACGTGCTGTTCAACAACGCCGGCGTGAGCGCGCAGGGCGTCGCGCTGGAGGATCTGCCGCTGGAGCAGTGGCAGAACGTCGTGGACATCAACCTGACCGGCATGTTCCTGTGCATCCAGCAAGCCTTCCGCGTGATGAAGTCGCAGACGCCGCGCGGCGGGCGCATCATCAACAACGGTTCGATCTCCGCGACGACGCCGCGGCCCAACTCGATCGCCTACACGGCGACCAAGCACGCGGTCAAGGGCATGACCAAGACCGCCGCGCTGGACGGCCGCAAGCACGACATCGCGGTCGGCCAGATCGACGTGGGCAACGCTGCCACGGAGATGGCCATGCGCATGGCCACGGGCGTGCCGCAGGCCAATGGCGAGATCGCGGTGGAGCCGTTGATGGACGTGAACATCGTCGGCCAGTCGGTGCTGTACATGGCCAACCTGCCCTTGGAAGCCAACGTGCTGTTCCACACGGTCATGGCCACCAAGATGCCGTTCGTCGGCCGCGGCTGACCCTCCCTCCGGGCGGTTTTCAGGCGCCTGCGGCGCGTGCCAGCGCGGCCGCGGTCAGCGGCCGGCCGGTGGGCCAGCCGTCTGCGAGCGCGCCATGGCGGTACACCGCATGGCAGGCCGCTTCCCAGGCGCCGTCGCCCGCGGCCAGACGGGCGGCCAGCAGGCCGGCCAGGACGTCGCCGGTGCCGGCGGTGGCTAGGCGGGCATTGCCGGTCGGGTTGAGCACCGGCGTGTGGCCGGGAGCCGCCACCACGGTGCCCGAACCTTTCAGCACGGCCACGGCGCCGAAACGCTCCGCGAGTCGGCGCGCCGCCGCCAGCCGGTCCGCCTGGATCTCGGCAGCCGAGCCGCCGAGCAGCCGGGCGGCTTCGAGCGGATGCGGCGTCAGCACCGTGGCCAGGCCGTGCGCGCAGCGCTGGCGCAGTTGCTGCTGCAAGCCGGCGTCGGCCGCCACCGCGTTCAACGCGTCGGCGTCGAGCACCAGCCGTGCGGCTGCGTCGAGCACGGCGGGCAGCACGGCGGCAACGGCGGTGCCGCCGCCGCAGCCGCAGGCAATGGCCAGTGCGTCCAGCGCCAGCGAAGCGGGGGAGCGCCACATCAGCTCGGGCAGTTCGGTGGCGAGTTCGGGATTGCCGCTGCCGAGCGTGGCCACGTAGACCCTGCCGGCGCCAGCATGCAGGGCGGCCGAAGCCGCGAGCACCGCAGCCCCCCGCATGCCGGGCGCGCCGCCGAGCACTGCCACATCGCCGTAGCTGCCCTTGTGGCTGGCGTACAGGCGCGGCGCTGCGGTGGGCGGACCCTGCAGCCATGCGGTGGGCGGGGGCGCATCGCCGGCCTGCAGGTCGTCGAACCAGACCTGGCCCGACAGGTCGCGCCCGTGCCCGGTGAACAGGCCCGGCTTGAGCGTCAGCACGGTCAGCGTGTGCTGCGCCTGCACGGCGGTTCCGCGCGCGGCGCCGGTATCGCCGTCCAGGCCGGTCGGCAGGTCGATCGCCAGCACCGGGGCGCCGCAGGCATTCAGTGCGGCCGCGGCCGTGGCGATCGCGCCGTCCACCGGCCTGCCGCCGCCGAGGCCGAGCAGCGCGTCGATGGCCAGGTCCTCGGGCCCGAGCGCCGGCGGCGTGGCCGCGAACGGGACCTGCGCGGCCTGCGCGCGCTGCAGCGCGGCCGCTGCGTCGGCCGGCAGGCGTGCGGCGTCGCCCAGCCATTGCACCAGCACGCTCTTGCCGCGCTGCTGCAACTGCACAGCGGCTTCCAGGCCGTCGCCGCCGTTGTTGCCCGGGCCGCAGGCGATCCAGACGCGCCGCGCATGCGGTGCCAGCGCCAGCGCCAGCCGCGCGGTCGCCAGGCCGGCGCGTCGCATCAGGACCTGAGGGCCGGCGGCGGCGATGGCGGCGGTTTCGTGGCGGCGCGTGGCGGCGCCGTCATGCAGCGGCCAGGGGCGATCGGGGGTGATGGTGTGCATGGATGGGCCCGCGGGAAGTTGCGGTGGCGTGCTAGAATCCTTGGGTTTTGCGGGATGGCGCCATGCCATGGCAGATGCGGCGCACGTCGTGCCGCGCGAGCCGCAGAACGAATCGCAAACCAGTCCATAACAAGGTGTTGCGCAGGCCGTTCGGCCAAGCGCAAAACGGGCTGGATTTTAGACCCAACCTTCGGAGCAGACCATGTCCGTCACCATGCGTGAAATGCTGGAAGCAGGTGTCCATTTCGGCCACCAGACGCGCTTCTGGAACCCCAAGATGGCCCCCTTCATCTTCGGCCATCGCAACAAGATCCACATCATCAACCTGGAAAAGACGCTGCCGATGTTCCAGGAGGCGGCCAAGTTCGCCAAGGAACTGACGGCCCGTCGCGGCACCATCCTGATGGTGGCCACCAAGCGCCAGGCCCGCGAGATCGTGGCCGAGGAAGCCCGCCGCGCCGGCGTGCCCTTCGTCGACCAGCGTTGGCTGGGCGGCATGCTGACCAACTTCAAGACGGTCAAGACCTCGCTCAAGCGCCTGAAGGACATGAAGGCCCAGCAGGAAGCCGGCCTGGACAACATGAGCAAGAAAGAGCAGCTCATGTTCGCCCGCGAGATGGCCAAGCTGGAAAAGGACATCGGCGGCATCCAGGAAATGGGTGCGCTGCCCGACGCGATCTTCGTGATCGACGTGGGTTTCCACAAGATCGCCGTGGCCGAAGCCCGCAAGCTGAAGATCCCGCTGATCGGCGTGGTCGACTCCAACCACTCGCCCGAGGGCATCGACTACGTGATCCCCGGCAACGATGACTCGGCCAAGGCCGTTGCGCTGTATGCCCGCGGCATCGCCGACGCGATCATCGAAGGCCGCAACGCCGCCACCGAAGACGTGGCCAAGGCCGTGGCCGCCGAGAACGGCGACGAGTTCGTCGAGGTCAACGAAGAGGCCGCCTGAGCCTGCTTCGCGCGCGAACCTTCGCGCGACCAAAGAGGGGCTGCAGGGCCCCTTTTTTTTAGTTTGTTGCATCGAGATGGAGATTTGAAGATGGCTGCTATCACCGCAAGCATGGTTGCCGAACTGCGCGGCAAGACCGACGCCCCGATGATGGAGTGCAAGAAGGCGCTGACCGAAGCCGGCGGCGACATGGCCAAGGCCGAGGAACTGCTGCGCGTCAAGCTGGGCAACAAGGCGGGCAAGGCCGCCTCGCGCATCACGGCCGAAGGCGTGATCGCCAGTGCGATCGACGGCACGACCGGCGCCCTGGTCGAGGTCAACTGCGAAACCGACTTCGTCACCAAGAACGACAGCTTCCTGGCCATGGCGCAGGCAGCCGCCAGGCTGATCGCGCAGCACGACCCGGCCGACATCGCCGCCCTGGGGGCGCTGGCCTACGAGCAGGACAGCTTCGGCCCCACGCTGGAAGACGTGCGCAAGGGCCTGATCGGCAAGATCGGCGAGAACATGAGCTTCCGCCGCTTCAAGCGCTATGCCGACGGCGCCAAGCTGGCCGGCTACCTGCACGGAACCCGCATCGGCGTGCTGGTCGAGTACGAGGGCAGCGAAGTGGCCGCCAAGGACGTGGCCATGCATGTGGCCGCGATGAAACCGGTGGCCCTGTCGGCTGCCGACGTGCCGGCCGAACTGGTCGAGAAGGAGCGTTCCGTCGCCGCCGCCAAGGCCGAGGAGGACCGCAAGGCCGCCGAGGCTGCCGGCAAGCCGGCACAGTCCGCCGAGATCGTCGCCAAGCGCATCGAAGGTGGCGTGCAGAAGTTCCTCAAGGAAGTCTCGCTGTTCAACCAGCCCTTCGTGAAGAACGACAAGCAGAGCGTCGAGCAGATGCTCAAGGCGGCGGACACGCAGATCAAGTCGTTCACGCTGTACGTGGTCGGCGAAGGCATCGAGAAGAAGGCCGACGACTTCGCGGCCGAGGTGGCGGCGCAGGTCGCCGCCGCCAAGTCCGCGGCCTGATTCGTTCCACGGACCCCGCCTGCGGCCCGGCGACGTGACCGGGCCGCGCTACCATTCCGCTCCATCGCATCACCTGAGGAAAATGTCCATGCCAGACCAGACGCCGGTCCACAAGCGCATCCTGCTGAAGCTGTCGGGGGAGGCGCTGATGGGGGACGATGCGTTCGGCATCAACCGCGACACCATCGTGCGCATGGTCGAGGAGGTGGCCGAGGTCACGCGGATGGGCGTGCAGGTCGCCGTGGTCATCGGTGGCGGCAACATCTTCCGGGGCGTGGCCGGCGGTTCGGTCGGCATGGATCGCGCCACGGCCGACTACATGGGCATGCTGGCCACGGTCATGAATTCGCTGGCCCTGGCCGACACCATGAACAAGGCCGGCCTGGTGGCGCGCGTCATGTCGGCCATCGCGATCGAGCAGGTGGTCGAGCCCTACGTGCGGCCCAAGGCCCTGCAGTATCTGGAGGAAGGCAAGGTCGTGGTGTTCGCGGCCGGCACGGGCAACCCGTTCTTCACGACGGATACGGCGGCTGCGCTGCGCGGCGCCGAGATCGGCGCGGAGGTGGTGCTCAAGGCCACTAAGGTGGACGGGGTGTATACGGCCGATCCGAAGAAGGACCCGACCGCCACGCGCTACGGCCGTATTTCGTTCGATGAGGCGATCTCGCAGAATCTGGGCATCATGGACGCCACGGCCTTCGCGCTGTGCCGTGACCAGAAGCTGCCGATCAAGGTGTTCTCGATCTTCAAGAGCGGCGCGCTCAAGCGCGTGGTGCTGGGCGAGGACGAAGGCACCCTGGTCTATGCCTGAGGCGCGCTGTTCCGGCGCCCATTCGACAAGTCGGAGAGAGCAATGACGATTGCAGACATCAAGAAGACGGCGGACAGCCGCATGGACCAGTCGCTGGTCGCGCTGAAGAGCGCGCTGGCCCGCCTGCGGACCGGCCGCGCCAATCCGGCTCTGTTGGACGCCGTGCAGGTCGAGTACTACGGTTCCCTGGTGCCGATCAGCCAGGTGGCCAACGTGTCGCTGCTCGATGCGCGCACGATCAGCGTGCAGCCCTGGGAGAAGGGCATGGGCGCCAAGATCGAGAAGGCGATCCGCGAGAGCGACCTGGGCCTGAACCCGGCTTCCATGGGCGACCTGATCCGCGTGCCCATGCCGGTGATGAGCGAGGAACGCCGCAAGGAACTGACCAAGGTCGCGCGCAGCGAGGGCGAGGGCGCCAAGGTGGCGATCCGCAACCTGCGCCGTGACGCCAACGAGGCGATCAAGAAGCTGGTCAAGGACAAGCAGGCGTCCGAGGACGACCAGAAGCGTGCCGAGGCCGAGATCCAGAAGGTCACCGACAAGCACATCGCCGAGGTCGACCACATCGTGGCGGCCAAAGAGCAGGACATCCTGGCCGTCTGATGAGGCAACCCGGGGGCGCCGTCCCGCGCCACATCGCGATCGTGATGGACGGCAACGGCCGCTGGGCGACCCGCCGCTTCCTGCCGCGCGTGGCAGGCCATCGCCAGGGCGTCGAATCGCTGCGCCGCTGCGTGCAGGCCTGCCTGGACCGCGGCGTGCAGGTGCTCACGGTGTTCGCCTTCTCCTCGGAGAACTGGGACCGTCCCCAGGACGAGGTCTCGGGCCTGATGTCGCTGATGGTCAGCGTGCTGGCCAAGGAAGTGGCCCCGCTGAAGACCAACGGCGTGCAGCTGCGCTTCGTCGGGGCGCTCGACGCCCTGTCCGAGAAAGTGCGCAACGGCCTGCAGCAGGCCGAGCGCGACACGGCCGGCAACCGGCGCCTGGTGCTGAACATCTGCTTCAACTACGGCGGACGCTGGGACATCGCGCAGGCGGCGCGCCGCGTGGCCGCTTCAGGCCAGGAGATCACCGAGGCCAGCCTGAACGCCGCCATGGCGCTGGCGCACGTGCCCGATCCCGATCTCGTGATCCGCACTGGCGGCGAGTTCCGCATCAGCAACTTCCTGCTGTGGCAGTCGGCCTATTCGGAGTTCGTGTTCAGCGACAAGCTCTGGCCCGACTTCGATCCGCAGGCGCTGGACGAGGCCATCGCTGCCTACGGAAAGCGCGAGCGGCGTTTCGGCAAGACGTCCGAGCAGGTGGTCGGCCGCCAGCCGGCCTGAGGCCTGCCCATGCTGCGCACGCGTATCCTCACGGCGATCGTCCTGCTGGCGATCCTGCTGCCGGCGCTGTTCTACCGGGACCCCGCGCCGTTTTGCGCACTGGCGCTGGTCATGATCGCCGCGGGCGCCTGGGAATGGGGGCGCCTGAACCAGTGCGGGCAGGCCGCTTCGGTCGCCCTGGCCGTGGTCACCGCCGGCGTGTGTGCGGCCGCCTGGCAGGCCGGCTGGCTGACGGCGCCCTTTGCCGCGCTGTGGACGCTGGCCGGCGGCGCCTGGGTGCTGGCCGGCGTGCTGTTGCTGCGGCGGGGCGTGGCCGGCTGGGCAGGCATTCCCGCGGCGCTGCGCATTCCCGGCGGCCTGCTGGCGCTGTGCCTGGCCTGGTTGGCGGTGGCCCAGGCACGGGTGATCGGCATCGGCTTCCTGCTGTCGGTGCTGACGCTGGTCTGGATGGCCGACATCGGGGCCTATTTTTCCGGCCGCACCTTCGGGCGCCGCAAGCTGGCGCCCGGGATCAGCCCGGGCAAGAGCTGGGAGGGCGTCTATGGCGGCGCGATCGGCGTGCTGCTGCTGGCCGCGGGCTGGATCCTCGTCGACGGTGTCGCGGGCGGCAACCTCTACAGCCGCATCTGGCGCGCCGCGCCCTGGCTGGTTCCGCTGGCCGTGCTGCTGCTGTGCGCCATGAGCGTGGTCGGTGACCTGGTGGAATCGCTGGTCAAGCGCAGCGCGGGCGCCAAGGACAGCAGCGGCCTGCTGCCGGGCCATGGCGGCGTGCTGGACCGCGTCGACGCGCTGCTGCCGACGCTGCCGCTAGCCATGATGCTGTATTGCCTGCTCGCATGAAGCAACGCCTGAGCATTCTGGGCTCCACCGGCTCCATCGGCGTCAGCACGCTGGACGTGGTGGCGCGCCATCCCGACCGCTTCGAGGTGCTGGCGCTCACGGCCGCCACGCAGGTGGAGACGATGCTGCGGCAATGCGCGCAGTTCCGCCCACGCTATGCCGTGATGGCCGATGCGCAGGCCGCCCGCGCGCTGCGCGAGCGGGTGCGGGCCGAGCGGTTGCCGGTGCAGGTGCTGGCTGGCGCCGAGGCCATTGCCGAAGTCGCTGCGCATCCCGACACGCATGCCGTGATGGCCGCCATCGTCGGCGCGGCGGGCCTGGCGCCATGCCTGGCGGCGGCGCGCGCCGGCAAGCGCCTGCTGCTGGCCAACAAGGAGGCGCTGGTCGTGGGCGGCGAGGTCTTCCTGCATGCCGTGCAGGCCGGCGGCGCGCTGCTGCTGCCGATCGACAGCGAGCATTCCGCGGTGTTCCAGTCGCTGCCCGAGGATGCGTCGACCTGGGCACGCCGCATCGAGAAGATCATGCTGACTTCCTCGGGCGGCCCGTTCCGTACGCGCGATCCGGCGACGTTGCGCGAGGTCACGCCCGAGCAGGCGTGTGCGCATCCGAACTTCGCGATGGGCCGCAAGATCTCGGTCGATTCCGCGACCATGATGAACAAGGCGCTGGAGGTGATCGAGGCGAGGTACCTGTTCGGCGTCGCGCCGGAGCGGATCGAGGTGGTGATCCACCCGCAGCAGATCATCCATTCCATGGTGCAGTTCCAGGACGCGTCGGTCATGGCGCAGCTGGGCACCCCGGACATGCGTGTGCCGATCGCCTACGGCCTGTCCTGGCCCGAGCGCATCGAGAGCGGCACGCCGCGGCTGGATTTCGCACGCATGGCGGCCATGACCTTCGAGGCGCCGGACCCGGTGCGCTTTCCATGCCTGGGCCTGGCCTGGGACGCCTTGCGCGCGCCGCCCGGCACCTGCGCGGTGCTGAACGCCGCCAACGAGGTGGCGGTGGCCGCGTTCCTGGCGGGCCGCATCCGCTTCGACCAGATCCACGGCCTCAACCTTGCAACTTTGGAGCGGGTGCAGCCCTCCAATCCCGGAACGCTGGGGGACCTGCTGGCGCTGGACGCGCAGGCGCGCGCAGTGGCGCAGCAGGGGATCGCCAGCCTGTGAAAGGAACGCCATGCTGACCGTCGCGGCCTTCGTCGTGGCCCTGGGCCTGCTGATCGCGGTGCACGAGTACGGCCACTACCGCGTCGCGGTGGCCTGCGGTGTCAAGGTGCTGCGCTTTTCCATCGGTTTCGGCAAGATCCTATGGCGCTGGCAGCCCAAGGGCTCACCGACCGAGTTCGTGATCGGCGCCTTTCCGCTGGGCGGCTACGTGAAGATGCTGGACGAGCGCGAGGCGCCGGTGGTCGCCGGCGAGCGGCACCTGGCATTCAACACGCAGAGCGTGGGCCGCCGGGCCGCCATCGTGGCGGCTGGCCCTGCCGCCAACCTGCTGCTCGCCGCGCTGCTGTACGCAGTCGTCAGCTGGATGGGCGTGGAGGAGCCGCGCGCCGTGCTGGCCAGTCCCACGCCGGCATCCATCGCCGCCCAGGCCGGTCTGCGCGGCGGCGAACGGGTGCTGCGCGCCGGCTGGGAGGACGACGACCTGCAGCCGTTGCAGTCGTTCGAGGAGCTGCGCTGGCTGCTGACGCGCGGCGCGCTCGATGGCCGCGACCTGCGCCTCGAAGTGGCGCCGCAGGACGCCGAAGCCGGGCGCGGCGTGCACGAGGTCACGCTGCCACTGGCGCGGCTGCAGGCGCACGAGGCCGACGCCGGCCTGTTCCGCAGCATCGGCATCGTGGCGCCATGGACGCGGCCGCTGGTCGGAGAACTGGTGCCCGACGGCGCCGGTGCCCAGGCCGGATTGCGCAGCGGCGACCTGGTGCTGGCCATCGGCGAGACCCCTATCGTGGACGGCCAGCAACTGCGCGAGACCATCCGCCGCTCCGTCGACGAGGACGCGCCGCGGCCGCAGCGCTGGCGCATCGAGCGCGACGGCCGCGTGCTGGATCTGGTCGTGGCGCCGCAGCCGCAGCGCGAGGGCGAGCAGTGGATCGGCCGCATCGGCGCCTACGTCGGCGCGCCTCCGGCCATGGTCACCGTCCGCCACGGCCTGTTCGACGGGCTGTGGAACGGCGTCGCGCGCACCTGGGAGGTCTCGGCGCTGACGCTGCGCATGATGGGCCGCATGGTGATCGGCGAGGCCTCGCTCAAGAACCTCAGCGGTCCGCTGACGATCGCCGACTACGCCGGCAAGTCGGCCAGCCTCGGCCTGACGCAGTACCTGGTGTTTCTGGCGCTGATCAGCGTCAGCCTGGGCGTGCTGAACCTGCTGCCGCTGCCGGTCCTCGATGGAGGGCACCTGATGTATTATCTTTGGGAGGCCGTGACGGGCAGGGGTGTGTCGGATGCATGGATGGAACGCATGCAGCGCACCGGGGTCGCCCTGCTGCTCGTGATGATGTCCATCGCCTTGTTCAACGACGTGACGCGAATCTTCGGCTGACCGGGCGCCCACCCCTCCTGCTGCCGACCCGCCTCGCAGATGCCGTCAGCCCGCCATCTTCATCCATGAAACATCCCAAGCATCGCTTCCGCACGCGCGCGCTCATGACGGCCATGGGCCTGCTGTTCGCGGCCCAACAGGCCTGGGCGGTCGACCCCTTCAAGGTGCGTGACATCCGCATCGAAGGCCTGCAGCGCGTCGAGCCGGGCACCGTGTTCGCCTCGCTGCCGTTCCGCGTGGGCGACACCTACTCGGACGAGATGGGCGGCTCGGCGATCCGGGCGCTGTTCGGCCTGGGCCTGTTCACCGACGTGCGCATCGAGGTCAGCGGCGACGTGCTGGTGGTGGCGGTGCAGGAGCGCCCGACGGTGGCCGACGTGGAGTTCGCCGGCGCCCGGGAATTCGACAAGGACGCGCTGAAGAAGGCCCTGCGCGACATCGGCCTGACCGAGGGGCGGCCGTTCGACAAGGCCCTGGCCGACCGCGCCGAGCAGGAGCTCAAGCGCCAGTACATCAACCGCAGCCTGTACGGCGCCGAGGTCGTGACCACCGTCACGCCGATCGAGCGCAACCGCGTGAACCTGACCTTCACGATCACCGAGGGCGAGCCGGCCAAGATCAAGAACATCCGCATCGTCGGCAACAAGGCCTTCAGCGAGTCCACGCTGCGCGACCTGTTCGAATTGGACACCGGCGGCTGGCTGAGCTGGTACACCAAGTCCGACCGCTACTCGCGCGCCAAGCTCAACGCCGACATCGAGACGCTGCGCTCCTACTACCTGGCGCGGGGCTACCTGGAGTTCCGGGTCGAGTCGACCCAGGTCGAGATCTCGCCGGACAAGCAGGACATCACCATCGTGCTGAACATCTTCGAGGGCGAGCGCTACGTGGTGTCCGGCGTGCGGCTGGATGGCAACTTCCTCGGCCGCGACGACGAATTCAAGTCCCTGGTCACGATCCGTGCCGGCGAGCCCTACAACGCCGACCGCGTGGCCGAGACCACCAAGGCCTTCCGCGACAACTTCGGCAACTACGGCTTCGCTTTCGCCAACGTCGAGGCCCGGCCCGAGATCGACCGCAGCAACAACACCGTGGCGCTGCTGCTGACGGCCGAGCCCTCGCGGCGCGCCTATGTCCGGCGCGTCAACGTCGTGGGCAACACGCGCACGCGCGACGAGGTGATTCGCCGGGAGTTCCGGCAGTTCGAGTCGTCCTGGTACGACGGCAACAAGATCCGCCTGTCGCGCGACCGGGTCGACCGGCTCGGCTACTTCACCGAGGTCAACATGGAGACGCTGGAAGTGCCCGGCGTGCCCGATCAGGTTGACCTGCAGGTCACCGTGGTCGAAAAGCCGACCGGCAGCATCCAGATGGGCGCCGGTTTTTCCAGTGCCGAGAAGCTCGCCCTGTCGTTCGGCATCAAGCAGGAGAACGCGTTCGGCTCGGGCAACTATCTGGGCCTGGACATCAACACCAGCAAGTACAACCGCACCATCGTGTTGAACACGGTCGACCCGTACTTCACGACCGATGGCGTGTCGCTGTCGCTGGACCTGTTCCACCGCAACTCCCGCCCCTATAGCGACCAGGGTGGCAACTACCAGCTGGAGACCACCGGCGCTGGCCTGCGCTTCGGCGTGCCGTTCAGCGAGATCGACACGGTCTATTTCGGCGGCACGGTCGAGCGCACGACGATCAAGCCCGGCACCAACATCCCGGCGGCGTACCTGGCGTATGCGGACCAGTTCGGCTACACGAGCTATTCGTTCCCGCTGTCCGTCGGCTGGTCGCGCGACGACCGCGACAGCACGCTGGCGCCCACGCGCGGCCGCATGCAGAAGCTCAACGGCGAGATCGGCCTGATCGGCGATGCGCGCTACCTGCGCGGCAGCTACCAATACCAGCACTACATTCCGCTGAACAAGCAGTACACGCTGGCCTTCAACGGCGAGTTCGGCTACGGCAAGGGCCTGTCCGGCCATCCGTTCCCGGTGTTCAAGAACTTCTATTCCGGCGGCCTGGGGTCGGTGCGCGGCTTCGAGCAGGGCACGCTGGGCCCGCGCGACGTGACCGGTTCCGTGATCGGCGGCACCAAGAAGATCACGCTGAATGCCGAGGTGCTGACGCCGTTCCCCGGCGCCGGCAACGACCGCACGCTGCGTATGTTTGGCTTCCTCGACGTCGGCAACGTCTACGGCGAGAACGAGAAGTTCGAGTTGAGCGACATGCGCGCCTCGGTTGGCATCGGCGTCAGCTGGATTTCCCCTGTCGGCCCGCTGCGCTTGGCGATCGCCAATCCCGTGCGAAAGTTCGCGGGCGATAAAATCCAGAAACTTCAATTCCAGATAGGTACGACCTTTTAATGAAGACTTTCTTGCGTCCCTTCGGAGCAGCGCTGCTGCTGAGCTTGGCTGCGGCATGCGCGCATGCGCAGGCGGAAGAAGTCGTCCGGATCGGCTTCATCAACATCGACCGCCTGCTGCGCGAGGCCAACCCGGCCAAGCAGGGGCAGAGCAAGCTGGAGGCGGAATTCTCCAAGCGTGAAAAAGACCTGATGGAAGCGGGCAACCAGCTCAAGTCCGCCTCCGAAAAGTTCGAGCGCGAGGCGCCGACCATGGCCGAGAGCCAGCGCGCCGCGCGCCAGCGCCAGCTGGCCGAGCAGGACCGCGATTTCCAGCGCAAGCGCCGCGAGTTCCAGGAAGACCTGAACGCGCGCAAGAACGAGGAACTGCAGCAGGTCATCGACAAGGCCAACCGCGTGATCAAGCAGGTCGCCGAAACCGAGAAGTACGACGCCATCCTGCAGGAGGCGGCGTACATCAACCCCAGGCTCGACATCACCGACAAGGTCATCAAGGCTTTGAACGCGGCCAGCCCGGCCAAGTGAGCGTCCGGACGCCCGATCTGACGTGGCACTGGCTCTAGGCAGCATCGTCGACGCCCTCGGGGGGCAATTGCACGGTGATCCTGCCGTGCGCATCGAGGGACTGGCGCCGATCGCCACGGCGGGGCCGGAGCAGATCAGCTTCCTGAGCAACCCCAAGCTGCAGCCGCAGCTGGCCGCCTGCCGGGCGGCGTGCGTGATCGTGGCGCCGGCCGCGCAGGAGGCGGCGCGTGCGCGCGGCGCCTGCATCGTCGCCGACGACCCCTATCTGTATTACGCGCGGCTCACGCAGCTGTGGAAGCGCGCACACGCGCCGGCGCGGACCGGCGGCGTGCATCCCAGCGCCGTGGTGGACGCCGAGGCCGAGGTGCATCCGACCGCCTGGATCGGCCCGCTGTGCGTGGTCGAGCGCGGCGCGCGCGTGGGCGCCGGCACCGTGCTGACCTCGCGCGTGACGATCGGCGAGCGCTGTGTCGTGGGCGAGCGCTGCACGATCCAGCCCGGCGCCGTGATCGGGGGCGACGGCTTCGGCTTCGCGCCGGCCGGCGGGCACTGGGAGAAAATCGAGCAGCTTGGCGCCGTGTGCATCGGCAACGACGTGGACATCGGCGCCAACACCTGCATCGACCGCGGCGCACTGGGCGACACGGTGATCGAGGACGGCGTCAAGCTCGACAACCTGATCCAGATCGCCCACAACGTGCGCATCGGGCGGCACTCGGCGATGGCCGGCTGCTCGGCCATCGCTGGCAGCACTACGGTGGGCGAGCATTGCACGATCGGCGGCGCGGCCGTGGTCACCGGCCATGCGACGATCGCGGACCATGTGCACATCGGCGGCGGCGCCTCGGTGACCGGCAGCGTCCGCAAGGCCGGTGCCTACGGCGGTGTGTTTCCGCTGGACGAATTCGGCAAATGGGAGAAGGCCGCGGCCACGCTGCGCCAGCTTCCCGCCCTGCGCGAACGCCTGCGCGCGCTGGAGCGCCAGGCCGCCGCACGAGACCAAGAGAAGACATGATGATGGACATCCACCAGATCCTGAAGAAGCTGCCGCACCGCTACCCGATCCTGCTGGTGGACCGCGTGCTGTCCATCGAGAAGGACCGGCGCATCCAGGCGCTGAAGAACGTTTCCATCAACGAGCCCTACTTCGTCGGCCATTTCCCGAACCGCCCGGTCATGCCCGGCGTGCTGATGCTGGAAGCGATGGCCCAGGCGGCGGCGCTGCTGTCGTTCGCCAGCAGCGGCGAGGAATTGGACGACAACACCGTCTACTACTTCGCGGGCATCGATGCCGCGCGCTTCAAGCGGCCGGTGGAGCCGGGCGACCAGCTGGTGCTGGACGTGGAACTGCTGCGCATGAAGGCCGGCATCTACAAGTTCAAGGGCACGGCCAGCGTCGGCGACGCAGTCGCCTGCGAAGCCGAGCTGATGTGCACCATGCGCCGCGTGGCCTGAGCCGCGAAGGGGCGGGGCGCATGGCCGACATCCATCCCAGCGCGATCGTCGATCCCGCGGCCGAGCTGGACGCCGCGGTGCGCATCGGCGCGTTCAGCGTGATCGGTCCGCACGTGCGCATCGGTGCCGGCACCGAGATCGGTCCGCACTGCGTGATCGAGGGCCGCACCACGATCGGCCGCGACAACCGCATCTTCCAGTTCGCGTCGCTGGGTGCCGTGCCGCAGGACAAGAAGTACGCCGGCGAGCCGACCGAGCTCGTGATCGGCGACCGCAACGTGATCCGCGAGTTCTGCACCTTCAACCTGGGCACGGTGCAGGACGTCGGCGTGACCCGCGTCGGCAGCGACAACTGGATCATGGCCTACGTGCACATCGCGCACGACTGCCAGGTCGGCGACCAGGTCACGATGGCCAACAACGCCACGCTGGCCGGCCACGTGCAGGTCGGCGACTGGGTCACCGTCGGCGGCCTGACCGGCGTGCTGCAGCGCATGCGCATCGGCGCGCACGCCATGGTCGGCTTTGCCAGCCACGTCAACAAGGATGTGCCGCCGTTCATGGTGGTCGATGGCAATCCGTTGCAGGTGCGCGGTGTCAACCTGGTCGGCCTGCGCCGGCGCGACTTTTCCGCCGTGCGCCTGGCCGCCATTCGCGAGATGCACAAGCTGCTGTACCGGCAGGACAAGGTGCTGGACGATGCCGTCGCTGCGATTGGCGACCTGGCAGCGCAGCAGCCGGAGGCCGCGGGCGATGTCGCGGCGATGCTGGCGTTCCTGAAAAGCTCGGCCAGCGGCATTGCGCGCTGACCCGGCCATGGCGGACGACGCCCCGGCCCGGCGCTGCGCGATGGTGGCCGGAGAAGCCTCCGGCGATCTGCTGGCCGGCCTGCTGCTCGACGGCTTGCGGGCGCGCTGGCCGGACCTGCAGGCAGCCGGCATCGGGGGGGCGCAGATGCGCGCGCGGGGCTTCCAGGCCTGGTGGCCCTGCGAGACGCTGGCGGTGCGCGGCTACCTGGAGGTGCTGCCGCACCTGCGCCGGCTGCTGGCGATCCGGCGCGAACTCGGCGACCGCCTGCTGCGCGAGCGGCCGGACGTGTTCATCGGCATCGATGCACCGGATTTCAACTTCGGCCTGGAGGCGCGGCTGAAGAATGCCGGCATCCCGACCGTGCATTTCGTCAGCCCGTCGTTCTGGGCCTGGCGTGCGCGCAAGGTGGAGACGCTCAAGCGCAGCGCCGACCACGTGCTGTGCATCTTTCCGTTCGAGCCGGAGCTGCTGGCCGCACACGGCGTGGCGGCGACCTATGTCGGCCATCCGCTGGCCAGCGTGATCCCGCTGGAGCCCGATCAGCAGCAGGCGCGCGAGGCGCTGGGCCTGCCGGCGCAGGGCGAGGTGGTGGCGGTCCTGCCCGGCAGCCGGCGCTCGGAGATCCAGCATCTGGCGGCCCGCTTCTTCGCCGCCGCAGGATTGCTGCTGCAGCGCCGGCCGCAGCTGCGCTTCGTGGTGCCGGCCGTGCCAGCGCTGCAGGCCGAGATCCGCAGGCTGGCCGAGGCGTCGGGCCTGGGCGGGCGCCTGCTGGTGGTGCCGGGCCAGCCGCATGCCGTGCTGGCGGCCTGCGACGTGGCCCTGGTGGCCAGCGGCACGGCCACGCTGGAGACGGCGCTGTTCAAGCGGCCCATGGTCATCGCCTACCACATGAACCGGCTGTCGTACTGGCTCATGCGCGGGCGCAACCTGCAGCCGTGGATCGGCCTGCCGAACATCCTGTGCCGCGACTTCGTCGTGCCCGAGCTGATCCAGGACGCGGCCACGCCCGCCGCCCTGGCCGATGCGCTGGAGCGCTGGCTGCGCCTGCGCACGGAATCCCCGGAGACAATCACGGCCCTGCAACAACGGTTCATGGCGCTGCACCTGGAGCTGCGGCGCGACACTGCGCGACTGGCGAGCGATGCGATCGAGAAGATTCTTGGCGGCTGAGCAGCAGGTGCTGCACTGGACCGCCTCCGGCCTCCTGGCCGGCGTGGACGAGGCGGGCCGCGGCCCGCTGGCCGGCCCGGTGGTGGCGGCCGCGGTGATCCTGGACGAGCGCCGGCCGATCGCCGGCCTGGCCGATTCCAAGGCGCTGACGCCGCTGCGCCGCGAGCGCCTGTACGACGAGATCCGCGAGAAGGCCCTGTGCTGCGCGATCGGCGAGGCGTCGGTCGCGGAGATCGACAGCCTCAACATCCTGCAGGCCACGCTGCTGGCCATGCAGCGCGCCGTGCGCGG
Organism: Pseudorhodoferax sp.; assembly: GCF_047601025.1. Lineage (NCBI taxonomy): Bacteria > Pseudomonadati > Pseudomonadota > Betaproteobacteria > Burkholderiales > Comamonadaceae > Pseudorhodoferax > Pseudorhodoferax sp. Next base: position 628,076 of record NZ_JASGJZ010000001.1, on the reverse strand, counting down.
CCTGCGGCTCAAGCCGGCGCGCGTGCTGGTGGACGGCAACCAGCTGCCGGTGCTGGACGTGCTGTCCGAGGCCGTGGTCAAGGGCGATGCGCTGGTGCCGGCGATCTCGGCGGCATCCATCCTGGCCAAGGTGCACCGCGACCGCTGGTGCGCCGAGGTGCACGCGCAGTACCCGCAGTACGGCTTCCACGCGCACAAGGGCTATGGCACGGCAGCCCACCTGGAGGCGCTGCGCGTGCACGGCGCCTGCGCGCTGCACCGGCAGTCCTTCGCGCCGGTGCGGGCGGCCGGTCTGCGCGTGGCCGGCGTGGATCGGCTGTCGTGAGCGTGCTCGACATCCGCTCGCGCGACAACGCGCAGTTCAAGGACCTGCGCCGGCTGGCGCAGGACAACGGCGCCTACCGCCGCCAGGGCCGCGTGTTCGTGGAGGGCGACCACCTGTGCCGTGCCGCGCTGGCGCGCGGCTGGCGTCCGGCGCAGCTGGTGTGCGCCGAACGGGCGGTGGACGCCGCTTCCGTGCTGGCGCTCGATCCGGCCGTGCCGCAGCTGCGCCTGGCCGATGCGCTGTGGGCACAGCTCAGCGTGCTGGAGTCGCCGGCCGGCTTCGGCCTGGTGCTGGCGCTGCCGCAGGACCCGCCGCTGCAGCCCGGCGCCGCCACCGTGGTGCTGGACCGGTTGCAGGATGCCGGCAACGTCGGCTCCATCCTGCGCAGCGCGGCGGCCTTTGGCTTTCGCCAGGTGCTGGCGCTGCGCGGCACGGCCGGCCTGTGGTCGCCCAAGGTGCTGCGCGCCGGCATGGGCGCGCACTTCGGCCTGCGGCTGATCGAAGGCGCAGCGGAGGACGACGTGGTGGCGCTGCAGGTGCCGCTGGTGGCGACCAGCTCGCACCACGGCGGGTGGCTGCACGAGGCGGCACCGCCGCATCCCTGCGCCTGGCTGCTGGGCCACGAAGGGCAGGGCGTGTCGCCGGGGCTGCTGGCACGCGCGGCGTCGACGATCCGGATCCGCCAGCCGGGTGGCGAGGAATCGCTGAACGTCGCGGCCGCGGCGGCGATCTGCCTGCACGCCAGCGCCGCGCCGGACTGAATGGCCCTGCGCCGGGCCGGGTGGGCAGGCGCCCGGCCAGCCGCGGGGCATACCCCGGGCTACAATCGTGGGCTTTTCGCAATTGCGTCGTTCGGCCGCATCCCCAGCCAGATCCCCACGAAAGCAGCAGTCCCAAGGAAGCGTTCGGCGTGCCCCGCACCGCCGACCCTGAGGGCGCCGGGCGACCGCCACATCCGGAGAACCCAGTGCTTTCCTCCCTTCAGGGATCCTTTCCGCCCGCGATCCTGGCGCTCGCCGACGGCACGGTCTTCCTCGGCAGTTCCATCGGCGCTCCGGGCCGCACGGTTGGCGAGGTCGTGTTCAACACGGCCATCACCGGCTACCAGGAGATCCTGACCGATCCGAGCTACTGCCAGCAGATCGTCACGCTGACCTACCCGCACATCGGCAACTACGGCATCAACGCCGAGGACGTCGAAGCCGACACGATCCATGCCGCCGGCCTGATCATCAAGGATCTGCCGCTGCTCGCCTCCAACTTCCGCAGCACCTCGACGCTGAACGGCTACCTCGCCGCCAACGGCACCGTGGCCATCGCCGGCATCGACACGCGCCAGCTCACGCGCCACCTGCGCAGCCAGGGCACGCAGAACGCGGCCATCGTCGGCCTGGCGGCGGGCACGGCGATCACCCAGGCCGCCATCGACCAGGCCGTCGCCGCCGCCAAGGCCGTGCCGGACATGACGGGCCTGGACCTGGCCAAGGTCGTCTCGGTGCGCGAGACCTGCGAGTGGACGCAGACCGAGTGGAAGCTGGGCGCCGGCTACGGCGTGCAGATCACGCCGAAGTTCCACGTCGTCGCTTACGACTACGGCGTCAAGAAGAACATCCTGCGCATGCTGGCTCAGCGCGGCGCGCGCATCACCGTGGTGCCGGCGCAGACGCCCGCGGCCGACGTGCTCAAGCTCCGGCCGGACGGCATCTTCCTGTCCAACGGCCCGGGCGACCCGGGTGCCTGCGACTACGCGATCGAGGCCACGCGCGAACTGATCGAGACCGGCATCCCGGTCTTCGGCATCTGCCTGGGCCACCAGATCATGGCACTCGCGTCGGGGGCCAAGACCTTCAAGATGAAGTTCGGCCACCACGGCGCCAACCACCCGGTCAAGGACCTGGACAACGGCCGCGTGTCGATCACCAGCCAGAACCACGGTTTCGCCGTGGACGAGAAGACGCTGCCGGCCAACCTGCGCGCCACGCACGTGAGCCTGTTCGACGGCACGCTGCAGGGCCTGGCCCGCACCGACAAGCCGGCCTTCTGCTTCCAGGGCCACCCGGAGGCCTCGCCCGGCCCGCACGACATCGGCTATTTGTTCGACCGCTTCACGCAGTCCATGGAAACGTACAAGGCGGAGGGCAAGCATGCCTAAGCGCACAGACATCCGCAGCATCCTGATTATCGGTGCCGGCCCCATCGTCATCGGTCAGGCCTGCGAGTTCGACTACTCCGGCGTGCAGGCCTGCAAGGCGCTGCGCGAGGAGGGCTACAAGGTCATCCTGATCAACAGCAACCCCGCGACGATCATGACGGACCCGGCCACGGCCGACGTCACCTACATCGAGCCCATCACTTGGCAGACGGTCGAGAAGATCATCGCCAAGGAGCGGCCCGACGCCATCCTGCCCACCATGGGCGGCCAGACCGCGCTGAACTGCGCGCTGGACCTGTGGCGCAACGGCGTGCTGGACAAATACCAGGTCGAGCTGATCGGCGCCACGCCCGAGGCCATCGACAAGGCCGAGGACCGGCTGAAGTTCAAGGACGCGATGACCAGGATCGGCCTGGGCTCGGCGCGCTCGGGCATCGCGCACTCGATGGACGAGGCCTGGGCGGTGCAGAAGCACGTGGGCTTCCCGACCGTGATCCGCCCCAGCTTCACGCTGGGCGGCACCGGCGGCGGCATCGCCTACAACGCCGAGGAATTCGAGACCATCTGCAAGCGCGGCCTGGAGGCCTCGCCGACCAGCGAGCTGCTGATCGAGGAATCGCTGCTGGGCTGGAAAGAGTACGAGATGGAGGTCGTGCGCGACAAGGCCGACAACTGCATCATCGTCTGCTCGATCGAGAACCTGGACCCGATGGGCGTGCACACCGGCGACTCCATCACCGTGGCGCCGGCGCAGACGCTGACCGACAAGGAATACCAGATCATGCGCAACGCCAGCCTGGCGGTGCTGCGCGAGATCGGCGTGGACACGGGCGGCTCCAACGTGCAGTTCTCGGTCAACCCGGCCGACGGTCGCATGGTCGTGATCGAGATGAACCCGCGCGTGTCGCGCTCCTCGGCGCTGGCTTCCAAGGCCACGGGCTTCCCGATCGCCAAGGTCGCGGCCAAGCTGGCCATCGGCTACCTGCTCGACGAGCTGCGCAACGAGATCACCGGCGGTGCCACGCCGGCCAGCTTCGAGCCCAGCATCGACTACGTGGTGACCAAGATCCCGCGCTTCGCGTTCGAGAAGTTCCCGGCCGCCGACAGCCACCTGACCACGCAGATGAAGAGCGTGGGCGAGGTCATGGCCATGGGCCGCACCTTCCAGGAAAGCTTCCAGAAGGCGCTGCGCGGCCTGGAGGTCGGCGTCGACGGCATGAACGAGAAGACGCAGGACCGCGAGAAGCTCGAAGAGGAACTGGGCGAGCCCGGCCCGGAGCGCATCTGGTACGTGGGCGACGCCTTCGCCTCCGGCTGGACGCTGGACGAGGTGCATGCGCTGACCAAGATCGACAAGTGGTTCCTGGTGCAGATCGAGGAGATCGTCCGCATCGAGCTGGACCTGGACCGGCACACCGAGGAGCACGGCGAGGCCGCGCTGTCCCGGCTCTCGGCCGACGAGCTGCGTACGCTCAAGCGCAAGGGTTTCTCCGACCGGCGCCTGGCCAAGCTGCTCCGGACCACGGAGCAGGCCGTGCGCGCTGCGCGCCATGCGCAGGGCGTGCGCCCGGTCTACAAGCGGGTGGACACCTGCGCCGCCGAGTTCGCGACCAACACCGCCTACATGTATTCCACCTACGAGCAGGAGTGCGAGGCGGAGCCGACCGGCCGTAAGAAGATCATGGTGCTGGGCGGCGGCCCCAACCGCATCGGCCAGGGCATCGAGTTCGACTACTGCTGCGTGCACGCGGCGCTGGCGATGCGCGAGGACGGCTACGAGACCATCATGGTCAACTGCAATCCCGAGACCGTGTCGACCGACTACGACACCTCGGACCGCCTGTACTTCGAGCCGCTGACGCTGGAGGACGTGCTGGAGATCGTGGCCAAGGAGAAGCCCGAGGGCGTGATCGTGCAGTACGGCGGCCAGACGCCGCTGAAGCTCGCGCTCGGCCTGGAGGCCGCCGGCGTGCCCATCATCGGCACCTCGCCCGACATGATCGACGCGGCCGAGGACCGCGAGCGCTTCCAGAAGCTGCTGCAGGACCTCGGCCTGCGCCAGCCGCCCAACGCCACGGCCCGCACCGAGGCCGAGGCGCTGGAGAAGGCCGCGGCGCTGGGCTACCCGCTGGTGGTGCGCCCGAGCTACGTGCTGGGCGGCCGCGCGATGGAGATCGTGCACGAGCAGCGCGACCTGGAGCGCTACATGCGCGAGGCGGTGAAGGTCAGCAACGACTCGCCGGTGCTGCTGGACCGCTTCCTGAACGACGCCATCGAGTGCGACGTCGATGCCGTGCGCGACGCCACCGGCCGCGTGTTCATCGGCGGCGTGATGGAGCACATCGAGCAGGCCGGCGTGCACAGCGGCGACTCGGCGTGCTCGCTGCCGCCGTACTACCTCGGCAAGGCGACGGTGGACGAGCTCAAGCGCCAGACCGCGGCCATGGCCGAAGGCCTGAACGTGGTCGGCCTCATGAACGTGCAGTTCGCGATCCAGGAGAAGGACGGCCAGGACGTGATCTACGTGCTGGAAGTCAATCCGCGCGCCAGCCGCACCGTGCCCTTCGTCTCCAAGGCCACCGGCATCCAGCTGGCCAAGGTCGCGGCGCGCTGCATGGCCGGCCAGTCGCTGGACCAGCAGGGCGTCAAAGCCGAGGTCACGCCGCCGTACTTCAGCGTGAAGGAGGCGGTGTTCCCGTTCGTCAAGTTCCCGGGCGTGGACACCATCCTCGGCCCGGAGATGAAGTCCACCGGCGAGGTCATGGGCGTGGGCAAGACCTTCGGCGAGGCCTTCGTCAAGAGCCAGCTCGGCGCCGGCACCCGGCTGCCGCGCGCCGGCACCGCCTTCCTGACGGTCAAGAACAGCGACAAGCCGCGTGCCGTCGAGGTGGCGCGCGCGCTGGTGGCGCTGGGCTTCGAGCTGGTCGCGACCAAGGGCACGGCGGCGGCCATCGCCGCGGCCGGCATCGCGGTCAGGATCGTCAACAAGGTCACCGAGGGCCGGCCGCACGTCGTGGACATGATCAAGAACAACGAGATCGCGCTGGTGGTCAACACGGTCGAGGAGCGCCGCAATGCGATCGCCGACAGCCGGGCCATCCGCACCTCCTCGCTGCTGGCGCGCGTGACCACGTTCACGACCATTGCCGGCGCGGAGGCGGCGGTGGAGGGCATGCGCTACCTGGACCAGCTCGACGTGATCTCGGTGCAGGAGATGCACGCCCAGCTGGCCTGATCGGCGGAGGGAGCGATGGCTTCGCAGCTGCTGGAGCTGGACCTGGCCGACTGGGCTGGCGCCCGCGCGGACGACGCCTGGGTCGAGGCCCTCGAGGCAGGCAAGGTGCTGGTGTTCCCGCGCCTGGGCTTTGCGCTGTCGCCCGAGGAGCGGCAGTTGCTCGATCCGTCCTTGCTGGCGGAGGGTTCGCGCAACATCAGCCTGGACGGATCGGGCCGGCTCAAGGGCGCGGCGGGCGATCCGGCCCGCCAGCAGGCCGTGGCCTCCATGGTCGCGCGGTTCCGCGGCCAGGCCCGCCAGCTCGTCGATGCGCTGCTGCCGCACTACGGCCCGGCCTTGCGCATGGCGCCCACCAGCTTCCGTCCGGCCCAGGTCGCAACGCGCCAGCAATCCTGGCGCGCCGACGACCGGCGCCTGCACGTCGATGCGTTTCCGTCGCGGCCCAACTATGGCGAACGCATCCTGCGCGTCTTCATCAACCTGAACCCGCATGGCGAGCCGCGCGTGTGGCGCGTGGGCGAGCCGTTCGAGCAGGTGGCGCAGCGCTTCCTGCCGCGGCTCAAGCCGTATGTGCGCTGGCAGGCCAAGGCCTTGCGGGCGCTGCGCGTGACCAAGTCGCTGCGCAGCGAGTACGACCACCTCATGCTGCAGCTGCACGACGCCATGAAGTCCGACCTCGGCTACCAGCAGAGTGCGCCGCAGCAGACGGTGGCGTTCCAGCCCGGCACGGTCTGGGTCTGCTTTTCCGACCAGACTTCGCACGCGGTGATGTCCGGCCAGTTCATGGCCGAGCAGACGTTGCACCTGCCTGCTGCGGCCCAATACAATCCGGCCGCAAGTCCGCTGGCGATCCTGAGCCGGCTGACTGGACGAAGCCTCGTCTGAGCCTGCTCACCCAACACCGCCGAACGGCAACGCTCGGCGGTTTGTTTTTTGGAGACCCGAACAGTGACCACATTTCCCGTGACCAAGCGCGGCGCCGAGGCGCTCAAGGCCGAGCTGCACCGCCTGAAGACCGTGGACCGTCCCGGCGTGATCAATGCCATCGCCGAGGCGCGTGCCCAGGGCGACCTGTCCGAGAACGCCGACTACGACGCGGCCAAGGACCGCCAGGGCTTCATCGAAGGCCGCATCCAGGAGATCGAGGGCAAGCTGTCGGTGGCGCAGGTCATCGATCCGGCCACGCTGAACGCCGGCGGCAAGGTCGTGTTCGGCGCCACCGTCGACCTGGAAGACGAGGACAACGGCCAGGCCGTGACCTACCAGATCGTCGGCGAGGACGAGGCCGACCTGAAGCAGGGCCGCATCAACATCTCCAGCCCGATCGCGCGCGCGCTGATCGGCAAGGCCGAGGGCGACAGCGCCGAGGTGCAGACGCCCGGCGGCCTGAAGCACTACGAGATCGTGGCGGTGCGCTACATCTGAGCATGGGCTCCGCCACGCGCCTGCCCCTGCTGGCCGCTGCCCTGTGGTGGGGCAGCCTGACGGCGCTGTTCTGGATCGTGCCGCTGCTGTTCGCGCACCTGCCCAGCCCGGCCCTCGCGGGCGGCGCGGCGGCGCGGCTGTTCAGCGCCCAGACCTGGGCCACGCTGGGCTGCTGCATGCTGATCCTGGTCGCTTCGCGGCCGCGCGATGCCGACCGTACGGCGGCCTGGGCGCGGTCCGTGCTGCCCTGGGTGCTGGGCGGTCTGCTGCTGGCGCTGCTGGTGGAATTCGCGGTCGCGCCGCGCATCGTGGCCCGCGAGAATCTGAAACTCTGGCACAACCTGGGCAGCGGCATGCTGCTGCTGCAATGGGTCTGTGCCGCAACAACGCTCTGGCAACTGGCGCGCCCCGCGCCGCATCCTGAACAAGAAGGAGACTGACCATGCCCGGACTCTTGCCCGATGTCGACCCGGACGGCCTGCTGGAATTCTCGGTGGTCTACACCGACCGTGCGCTGAACCACATGTCCAAGCGCTTCGCCGGCGTCATGCAGGACATCCTGGCCACGCTGAAGCAGGTCTACCACGCCCACACGGCGGTGCTGGTGCCGGGCAGCGGCACCTTCGGCATGGAGGCCGTCGCCCGCCAGTTCGCCAACCGCGAGAAGGTGCTGATCGTGCGCAACGGCTGGTTCAGCTACCGCTGGAGCCAGATCTTCGACGCCGGAGGGCTCGGCGGAGGTGCGGTGGTCTGCAAGGCGCGCCGCCTGGGCGACGGTCCGCAGGCGCCCTGGCAGCCGGCGCCGGCGGCGGAAGTCGCGGCGACGATCCGCGCCGAGCAGCCCAAGGTCGTGTTCATGCCGCACGTGGAGACCGCCAGCGGCATCATCCTGCCCGACGACTACCTGCGCACCGTGACCGCGGCCGCGCACGAGGTCGGCGCGCTGGCCGTGCTGGACTGCGTGGCTTCCGGCGCGATGTGGGTGGACATGCAGGCCACCGGCGTGGACGTGCTGATCTCCGCGCCGCAGAAGGGCTGGAGCGGCTCGCCCTGCTGCGCGATGGTCATGCTGAGCGCGCGGGCGCGCGAAGCCATCGAGGGCACGACCAGCAGCAGCTTCTCCTGCGATCTCAAGAAATGGATGCAGATCGCCGAGGGCTACGAGAAGGGCCAGCATGCCTACCACACGACCATGCCGACCGACGCGCTGGTGCGGCTGCGCGACGTGATGCTGGAGACGCGTGACTGGGGCTTCGAGCAGGTGCGCGCGGCCCAGGTCGAACTGGGCGCCAAGGTGCGTGCGCTGCTGGAATCGCGCGGCTTTCCCAGCGTGGCGGCCGAAGGCTTCAAGGCGCCCGGGGTGGTGGTCAGCTACACGACCGACCCGGACATCCAGAACGCGAAGAAATTCCTGGCCGCCGGCCTGCAGACCGCCTCCGGCGTGCCGCTGCAGTGCGACGAGGGGCCGGATTTCAGCACCTTCCGGATCGGCCTGTTCGGCCTGGAGAAGTGGCGCAACGTGGACCGCACGGTCGGCCACCTGGCCGCGGCGCTGGACCAGGTGGCGCCGCGCTGACGCTTCAGCCTTGCTGCTTCTTCGCCGAGGTCTTGGCGGGGCGCGCCTTCTTGACCTTGCCGCCGGCCGTCAGCCGCTGGTTGCCGAGCACCCGCAGCACCTTGACCTCGGGGCGCTGGCCGCCGCGCTTGCTGTACTTGAGCACCTTCACGTCGCGCGGCCCGGGCTTGCGGGCCTCGTCCTGCGCGTGCTCCCTGGCCTCGACCGGCTTGGGCCGCCACAGCACCAGCAGCTTGCCGATGTGCTGGATCGGCGCGGCGTTCAGCTGGTCGGCGAGCTGCTGGTAGATGGACTCGCGCTCGGCGCGGTCGTCGGAGAACACGCGTACCTTGATCAGTCCATGCGCCTGCAGCGCGAGATCGGTCTCGCGCACCACCGCGGGCGTCAGGCCATTGCCGCCGACCATGACCACGGGGTCCAGGGAATGGGCTTCGGCGCGGTGCACCTTGCGCTGCGCGGGGGTGAGTTGGATATGGGGCATCCTCGTATTATCCCGGCAGCATGAAAGTCAAGACCAAAAGCAAGAAGGTCAACAAGGCATGGCTGAACGACCATGTCAACGACCCCTACGTGAAGCTCGCCACCAGGGAAGGCTACCGTGCGCGCGCCGCCTACAAGCTCAAGGAGATCGATGAAAGCCTGCACCTGCTGCGGCCCGGCCACGTGGTGGTGGACCTGGGCTCGGCTCCCGGCGCCTGGAGCCAGTACCTGAGGCGCCGGCTGTCGCCCGACGGCGCGGCCGTGGGCCAGCTGAACGGCACCATCGTGGCGCTGGACATCCTGCCCATGGAGCCGATCGAGGGCGTGCAGTTCCTGCAGGGCGATTTCCGCGAGCCCGCGGTGCTGGAGCGGCTGCAGCTGGCCCTGGCCGGCAGCCGGGCCGACGTGGTGGTTTCCGACATGGCCCCCAACCTGTCCGGCATCGAATCGGCCGACGCGGCGCGCATCAGCCATCTGGTGGAACTCGCCGTCGAGTTCGCCAGCGCCCAGCTCAAGCCGGAAGGCGCGCTGGTCGCCAAGGTGTTCCACGGCAGTGGCTACAGCCAGCTGGTCAAGCTGTTCAAGGACCATTTCCGCGTGGTCAAGCCGGTCAAGCCCAAGGCCTCGCGCGACAAATCCTCCGAGACATTCCTGGTCGGCATCGGTTTGAAGAACGCGGTGCCAAACGCCGGAAAACAAGCCTAAACCCTTGCTGAAGCCGTGGCTGACGCGGGTTTTACGGCCATGCCGACCGCTTGAAATGCCTAGAATGGCACGCAAGTACGCTGAGCGCCGCCGTCTGTCACACGGCCTACCGGAGTCCCCGCTTGAAGAATCCCTGGTTTTCCAAAGTTGCTGTCTGGCTCGTGATCGCCATGGTGCTGTTCACGCTGTTCAAGCAGTTCGACACGCGTGCCACCGCAGGTGCCGGCTACATGGGCTATTCCGACTTCCTGGAGGAAGTCCGCAACAAGCGCATCAAGTCCGCGACGATCCAGGAAGGGCAGGGCGGCACCGAGATCGTCGCCATCACGACGGATGACCGCCGCGTGCGCTCCAACGCGACCTACCTGGACCGCGGCCTGGTCGGCGACCTGATCGCCAACAACGTCAAGTTCGACGTCAAGCCGCGCGAGGAAGGCTCGCTGCTGATGACCCTGCTGGTCAGCTGGGGGCCGATGCTGCTGCTGATCGGCGTCTGGGTCTACTTCATGCGCCAGATGCAGGGCGGCGGCAAGGGCGGCGCGTTCAGCTTCGGCAAGAGCAAGGCGCGCATGCTGGACGAGAGCAGCAACACCGTGACCTTCGCCGACGTGGCCGGCTGCGACGAGGCCAAGGAAGAAGTCAAGGAGGTCGTGGACTTCCTGAAGGATCCGCAGAAGTTCCAGAAGCTGGGCGGCCGCATCCCGCGCGGCCTGCTGCTGGTTGGCCCGCCGGGCACCGGCAAGACGCTGCTGGCCAAGTCCATCGCCGGCGAGGCCAAGGTGCCGTTCTTCAGCATCTCGGGCTCCGACTTCGTCGAGATGTTCGTCGGCGTGGGCGCGGCCCGCGTGCGCGACATGTTCGAGAACGCCAAGAAGAACGCGCCCTGCATCATCTTCATCGATGAAATCGATGCCGTGGGCCGCCAGCGCGGCGCCGGCCTGGGCGGCGGCAACGACGAGCGCGAGCAGACGCTGAACCAGATGCTGGTCGAGATGGACGGCTTCGAGACCAACCTGGGCGTGATCGTGGTCGCCGCCACCAACCGCCCCGACATCCTGGACGCCGCGCTGCTGCGCCCGGGCCGCTTCGACCGCCAGGTCTACGTGACGCTGCCCGACATTCGCGGCCGCGAGCAGATCCTGGGCGTGCACATGCGCAAGGTGCCGATCGGCCAGGACGTCAGCGCCGCGATCATCGCGCGCGGCACGCCCGGCATGTCGGGCGCCGACCTGGCCAATCTGTGCAACGAGGCCGCGCTGATGGCCGCGCGCCGCAACGCGCGCGTGGTCGAGATGCAGGACTTCGAGAAGGCCAAGGACAAGATCATCATGGGCCCGGAGCGCAAGAGCATGGTCATGCCCGAGGAAGAGCGGCGCAACACCGCCTACCACGAGTCCGGCCACGCGCTGATCGGCAAGCTGCTGCCCAAGTGCGACCCCGTGCACAAGGTCACCGTGATCCCGCGTGGCCGCGCGTTGGGCGTGACCATGAGCCTGCCCGAGAAGGACCGCTACAGCTACGACAAGGAGTACATGCTGAACCAGATCAGCATGCTGTTCGGCGGCCGCATCGCGGAAGAGGTGTTCATGAACCAGATGACCACCGGTGCCAGTAACGACTTCGAGCGCGCGACGCAGATCGCGCGCGACATGGTCATGCGCTACGGCATGACGGACGCCCTCGGTCCGATGGTCTACGCCGAGAACGAGGGCGAGGTGTTCCTGGGCCGCTCGGTCACCAAGACCACGAACATGAGCGAGCAGACCATGCAGAAGGTCGACGCGGAGGTGCGCCGCATCATCGACGAGCAGTACGCGCTGGCGCGCCGGCTGATCGAGGAGAACAGCGACAAGATGCATGCGATGGCCAAGGCGCTGCTCGAATGGGAGACCATCGACACCGAGCAGATCGACGACATCATGGCTGGCCGCGAGCCGCGCCCGCCCAAGGACTGGACGCCGCGGACGCCTTCCGGCGGCAACGGCGGTGGCAGCGGGGGGGCGCCGGCCGTGAATCCGGAGCCTTCGCCGTCGGCAGCGTGAAGGATTCCACCTGATTCGTTCAATCTGAGCACAGATAATGCGGGGCCCCACGGCCCCGTTTGCATTTTCTGGTTACATGTTCTGGCAAACCGCACGCTTTCGCCTGGATTTGGCGCAGCCGCGCGTCATGGGCATCGTGAACCTGACGCCGGATTCCTTTTCCGATGGCGGACGCCTGGACGGCCCCGGTGCCGCACTGCGCCACTGCGAGCAGTTGCTGGCCGAGGGCGCCGACATCCTGGACCTGGGGGCCGAGTCCTCCCGCCCTGGCGCGGCCTCGCTGCCGGCCGAGCAGGAACTCGCCCGGCTGCTGCCGGTGCTGCGCGAGGCGGTGCGCCTGGGCGTGCCGGTTTCGGTCGATACCTACAAGCCGCAGGTCATGCAGGCCGCGCTGGACCTGGGTGCCGACATCGTCAACGACATCTGGGCGTTGCGCTGGTACGACGCGGCGGCGGGCGAGGTGCCGGGTGCCGCCCGCGCCGCGGTGGCGCGGCACCCGGCCTGCGGCGTCTGCCTGATGCACATGCATGGCGAGCCGGCCACGATGCAGCGCGAGCCGATGCAGGGCGAGGCGCCGGCGCTGGTGCGGGCCTTCCTGGCCGAGGCGGCGGCGGCGCTGCGCGCCGCCGGTGTCGCGGGCGAGCGCATCGCGCTGGATCCCGGCATCGGCTTCGGCAAGACGGTCGAGCAGAACTTCGCGCTGCTCGCGCGGCAGCGTGAACTGCTGGACCTGGGCCATCCGCTGCTGGTCGGCTGGTCGCGCAAGTCCTCGCTGGCCGCCGCGGCCGGCATGCGGGACAGCGCGCCGGCCGCGCGCGTGCTGCCCAGCGTGGCGGCGGCCCTGCTGGCCGTGGAGCGCGGTGCCCGCATCGTGCGCGTGCACGACGTGCGTGAAACCGTGGCGGCGCTGCGCGTCTGGCGCGCCGCCTCTTCCTTCCATTCCAATTCCTGACAAGAAAGCACAAGACCTATGACACGTCGCTACTTCGGCACCGACGGCATCCGCGGCACCGTGGGCCAGGCCCCGATCACCCCCGATTTCGTGCTGCGCCTGGCGCACGCCGTAGGCCGGGTGCTGCGCCAGACCGAGGCGCGGCCGACCGTGCTGATCGGCAAGGACACGCGGATTTCCGGCTACATGCTGGAAAGCGCGCTCGAATCCGGCTTCAACTCCGCCGGCGTGGACGTGGTGCTGCTCGGGCCGCTGCCCACGCCCGGCGTCGCCTACCTGACGCGCGCACAGCGCGCCAGCCTCGGCGTGGTCATCAGCGCCAGCCACAACCCGTACCCGGACAACGGCATCAAGTTTTTCAGCGCCCAGGGCACCAAGCTGTCCGACGAATGGGAGGCTGCGGTCGAGGCCGCGCTCGAATTGCCGCCGCAGTGGGTGGATTCGGCCAGCCTGGGCAAGACCACGCGGCTGGAGGACGCGGCCGGCCGCTACATCGAATTCTGCAAGAGCACCTTCCCCAGCCCGCTGACGCTCAAGGGCCTGAAGATCGTGGTCGACGCGGCCAATGGCGCCGCCTACCAGATCGCGCCGATGGTGTTCCACGAGCTTGGGGCCGAGGTCGTCCGGATCGGCTGCCATCCCGACGGCCTGAACATCAACGAGAAGGTCGGCGCCACGCATCCGCAGGCCGTGGCCGAGGCCGTCCGTGCCCACGGGGCCGACTTCGGCGTCGCGCTGGACGGCGACGCGGACCGTGTGCAGTTGGTGGACCGCGACGGCCGGCTGTTCAACGGCGACGAGCTGCTGTACCTGATGGTCAAGGAACGGCTGTCGCGCGGCGGCGCCCAGCGCAGCAAGCGCGCCGGCGAAGCCGTCGACGGCGTGGTCGGCACCCTGATGACCAACAAGGCCGTCGAGGTCGCGCTGAAGGCCAAGGGCGTGGAGCTGGTGCGCGCCAAGGTCGGCGACCGCTACGTGCTGGAGGAGCTGGAGAAGCGCGGCTGGCTGCTCGGCGGCGAAGGCTCGGGCCACCTGCTGGCGCTGGACAAGCACACCACCGGCGACGGCCTGGTCAGCGCGCTGCAGGTGCTGCAGGTCTGCGTGCGCAGCGGCCAGGGCCTGTCGGAGGCGCTGGGCGAGCTGGCGCTGTTCCCGCAGACCATGATCAACGTGCGCCTGGCGCCGGGGCAGGACTGGAAGTCCAACACCGCCATGGCGCGGGCGCAGGCCGAGGTCGAGCGCGAACTCGGCGACGACGGCCGCGTGCTGATCCGCGCCTCCGGCACCGAGCCGGTGCTGCGCGTGATGGTCGAGGCGCGCGACCACGCGCAGGCCCAGCGCTGCGCCGAGCGCATCGCCGCCACGCTGCGCTGACGCCGGCTGCGGCGCGCGTCACCGCGCTGCCATCGGCGCGACACGCGCCGGTCATGCCTGCTGCGCACACTCGGCTCCGTGCGCATCCGCAGATGCGCGTGCCAGGAGCCGACCATGACCCAGCTGCCCGTATCCGCACGGCCCGACCCGCGGGGCTTGTCGCCGATGATGCGCGCCGCGCTCGGCATGTCCGGTGCGTCCCATGCGTCCATCCCGGGGCCCGGCGTGGAGGCCGACGACCCGCCGCCGCGCTGGCGCACCGTCTTCATCTCCGACCTGCACCTGGGCACGCCGGGCTGCCAGGCGACCGCGCTGCTGGCCTTCCTGAAGGCCCATCCCAGCCAGACCCTGTACCTGGTCGGAGACATCGTGGACGGCTGGCAGCTGCGCCGGCGCTGGTTCTGGCCGCAGGCCCACAACGACGTGGTGCAGAAGCTGCTGCGCCACGCGCGCAAGGGCTGCCGGGTGGTGTTCGTGCCGGGCAACCACGACGAGTTCGCGCGCGGCTTCGCCGGCCACCATTTCGGCGGCATCGAGGTGCGCGAGGAGGCCGTGCACACCACGGCCGACGGCCGGCGCCTGTGGGTCGTGCACGGCGACCATTTCGACGCCGTGATCCAGTGCGCCCGGTGGCTGGCCTACGTGGGCGACAACCTGTACGAGCTCACGCTGCGGCTGAACCGCCATCTGAACCGCCTGCGCGCCCGCATGGGGCTGCCGTACTGGTCGTTGTCGGCCTACCTGAAGGGCCGGGTCAAGAAGGCGCTGAACTACGTGACCTCGTTCGAGCAGGCGGTGGCCGCCGAGGCGCGCCGGCGCGGCTACCAGGGCGTGGTCTGCGGCCACATCCACCGCGCCGAGATGCGCGAGATCGACGGCACGCTGTACTGCAACGACGGCGACTGGGTCGAGAGCCTGAGCGCGCTGGTGGAGCACCACGACGGCCGGCTGGAACTACTGCACTGGCATGGCGACCCGGCGCAGCAGGCGCCTGCGGCGGCCGCTGGGCAGACCGCGGCCTGATCCGGGCACGGCAACGGAAAGCGGCCCGCAGGCCGCCCGGTAGGACGACGCACCGGAGGACGGGTTCACGCGTCGTGCATGCCGGGCGGCGCTACGCCGGCAGCCGCATCAGCGCCTGCCCCATGCGCAGTCGGGTGCCTTCGGCGATGCCCTCGCACAGCGCGAAGCCGCGCGGCGCGAACACGAGGATGGTCGAGCCGTGCTCGAACCAGCCCATCTCCTGTCCCTTGGCGAAGCGCTCCGCGCAGTCTCGCGGCCGCGCGCCCAGCGTGCGCAGGTGCAGCAGCGTGTCCATGCAGTGCAGCCGGATGCTGGCCACCAGGATGGCCGCCACCGGCACCAGCGCGATCGCGTGGCCCGTGTCTAGCCGCATGCGCAGCACCGCGCGCTCGTTGCGGCAGAACAGCCGCTCGATGCGCCTGAGCGCGATCGGGTTCACGTTCCAGGTGTCGCCGGACAGGTAGGTCAGCCGTTGCAGCGTGCCGTCGTGCGGCGCGTGGAAGCGGTGGTACATGGCCGAGGTCAGGCGCAGCGTCGCGTACACGCCGTCGTGCCAGGGGCGGGCCGCCTCGGCGTCGCCGAACAGTTCGCCGATCTCGTACGGGAAGCCCTTGGCCTGGAACACCTGCGTGCCGGCCACCGGGCCGCAGGCGCCGACGATGGCGTCGCAGGGGCTGGTGAGCACCTGCGGATCCATATCCACCGGGCGCGCGCCGGGTTGGAGCGCGCGCGTGAACATCGCATGCAGGCTGCTGAATTCGCGCTCCTGCGCGTCGGACAGGTCGATTTCGGTGCAGGCGCGCCACACGGCGATGGAGGCGCGGCGCACCAGCGGCTGCTCGATCCTGCCGAACCAGCCCATGAAGCGCGTCAGCGCCGCGCGCGGCACGCGGTTGGTCAGCAGGAAGTTCAGGTCCTCCTGCAGCAGCAGGCGGTCGCGCCAGCGCGCGCGGGGGGAGGGGACGGGGGCGTGATTCATCGTGTTGACAAGTAGCCGGGTTACCAATGCGGGGTCTTCACTCGCACGACCCCATGAACGAACTCACCCTTCTGGGCGGCCTGGGCGCCGCCGCCGCGCTGGCCCTGCTGCCGGCCGCGCAGCAGCGGCTCGCGCTGTCGCGCGCCAAGCACCGCTCCCTGGCCGGGCACTCCAAGCTCGCGCGCCGCGTGGCGCGCGGGCTGCCGTACTACGGCTTCGGGCCCGAGCGCTTCTTCGACTCCGACGGCGCGCCGGCCGAGGTGGCCGCGCGCCGCGAGGCGGCGCTGGCGCGGCTGGCCGCGCTGTTCGCGCAGCGCCATCCGCGCACGCTGGCCGCGACCGAGGCCGCGCGCGAGGGCATCGCCGACCTGCAGTTCACCGGCCGCTACCGCGTGCCGTTCCAGTACAGCCGGCTGCTGCGCGAGCGCCTGCCGGTCGGCGCCTTCGTGCAGGCCACGCGCGGCGTGCAGGTCCAGGACCTGGACGGCCACTGGTTCTACGACCTGGCGGGCTCCTACGGCGTGAACCTGTTCGGGCAGGACTTCTACAAGTCCTGCATCGCCGAAGGCAGCGCGCGCGTGCAGGCGCTCGGCCCCGTGCTCGGCAGCTACCACCCGGCCGTGCTGGACAACGTGCGCGCGCTGCGTGCGCTTTCGGGCATGGACGAGGTGTCCTTCCACATGTCCGGCACCGAGGCCGTGATGCAGGCCGTGCGGCTGGCGCGCTACCACACGCGGCGCAAGTACCTGGTGCGCTTCTGCGGCGCCTACCACGGCTGGTGGGACGACGTGCAGCCCGGCGTGGGCAACCCGGTGGGCGCCAGCCACACCTACACGCTGCGCGACATGGACGAACGCGCGCTGCGCGTGCTGGCGCGGCGGCGGGACATCGCCTGCGTGCTGGTCAACCCGCTGCAGGCGCTGCATCCGAACGCCAACGCGCCGTCCGATGCCGGCCTGCTGGCCGGCCGGCCGGCGCCGGCCTTCGACCGCGCGGCCTACACCGACTGGCTGCGCCGGCTGCGCGAGGTCTGCAGTGCGCGCGGCATCGTGCTGATCCTCGACGAGGTGTTCCTGGGGTTCCGGCTCGCGCCCGGCGGCGCGCAGCAGTACTTCGGCGTGCGGGCCGACCTCGTGGTCTACGGCAAGACGCTGGGCGGCGGCCTGCCGGTCGGCGTGGTCTGCGGGCCGCACCGGCTGATGCAGCGCTGGCGCGAGGACCGGCCGGCCGACGTTTGCCTGGCCCGCGGCACCTTCAACGCGCACCCCTACGTGATGGGCGCGATGCAGGTGTTCCTCGAACGCCTGGCCACGCCCGGCGTGCAGGCACTGTACGAGGGCCTGGACGCCACCTGGGGCGCGCGCGCCGCGCGGCTCAACGCGCTGCTGGAGCAGGCCGGCGTGCCGGTGCGCGTGGGCGCCATGTCCACCGTCTGGGCGGTGGGCTACACGCAGGCTTCGCGCTACCACTGGATGCTGCAGTACTACCTGCGGGCCGAGGGCCTGGCGCTGAGCTGGGTCGGCACCGGCCGGCTGATCTTCAGTCTGGACCATGGGGAGCAGGATTTCGAGGAAGTGGCCCGCCGCTTCGTCGCCGCCTGCCGGGCCATGCAGGCCGACGGCTGGTGGTGGCAGTCGCAGGGGCTCACGCAGGCGTCGATCCGGCGCAGCATCCTGCGCGAACTGCTCCGGCGCTGAGAAGCGGTGGTGAACCCATCCCTCACACCCACGCGAGCTTCCCGATGAGTGTCCACGTGCACCGCCAACGCGGTGCCCGGGGTCTCGCCCTTCGGGCCGGGGCACGCCAGGCCGCATGCGGGCGCTGCCGTCCTGGCCCCGGCAACCCGCCCGGGCGGCGGCCTGCGCCTACGCCAGGGGGCCGGCGGCGCCTCCCGTCGTGGGCGCGATCGATCCATTCACGGCCTCTGACGCGGCGGGCCGGTCCGTGTCAGCGGGCCGCGCCGTGCATGGGGTCGATCAGCTCGCCGCGCAGCAGCGCGAGCGGGCTCTTCCAGTACAGCCTGATGTCGTGGAAGGGATCGGTCAGGATCTTGGTGGCCCAGGCCAGGCCGCTCACCACGCCCTGCAGGAAGAACAGGTGCACGGTGCGTACCAGCACCGCGGCGGCGCCCAGCGCCAGCCAGGCCAGGCCCACGTGGCGCAGCCAGCCGTCCAGGCTGGTGGCGGGTTGCAGCAGGCCGAAGGCGCCGGGCTCCAGCCACAGCGCCAGCGGCACGGCCAGCCACAGCAGCATCAGCACCACCTTGCGGCGCAGGTTGTAGCCGACCTTGATCGCTTCCTTGTGGGCATGCGTGGCCTGGTTCACATGGTCGTAGCCCTTGGGCTCGAAGAAGAAGTGGCCGGCCTGGCGCGCGCACATCGCCACGGTCCAGCCCAGCAGCGCGGCCGCGGCCGGGTCCACGAACAGCAGGGCATAGCAGGCCACGAAGGTGCAGGCCGACAGCAGGTGCAGGCTCTGGTTGATGCGGCTGTGGTGGTAGTAGCGGTGGTCGTCGTCGCGCTGGGTCTGCAGGGTTTTCAGGAAATCGTGCACGCTGGCTCCCGTGGTGATGCGGGGCGATCGTGGCGAGAGGGAATGAAGGGCTGATGACAGGGCGGCCGGCGCTGGGGCCCTGACGCCGGACCGACACGCAGCCGTCACGCCGCTGTCGCGGCCGCCCCCCAGCATCGGGCCATGCCACCCGCCGCCCCCGCCCCCATCGCTGCGGACGCGCCGGCGCCCGCGCGTCGCCCGCTGCGCATCGCCGTCGTCACCGAAACCTATCCGCCCGAGGTCAACGGCGTGGCCGCCACGCTGGCCTGCTGCGTGCAGGGCCTGCGCGCGCGCGGCCACGCGGTGCAGCTGGTGCGTCCGCGGCAGGACGCCTCCGATGCCGCTGCCTCCGAGGTACTGCTGCGCGGCCTGCCGATCCCGTGCTATCCGCACCTGCGCATGGGCCTGCCGGCCACGCGCACCCTGGTGCGGCTGTGGACGGCGGCGCGGCCGGACCTGGTGCACGTGGTGACCGAAGGGCCGCTCGGCTGGTCGGCGTTGCACGCGGCGCGCCGGCTGCGGCTGCCGCTGTCCTCGGACTTCCGCACCAACTTCCACGCCTACGGCCGGCACTACGGCCTCGCCTGGCTGCACGGGCCGCTGATGGCCTACCTGCGCCGCTTCCACAACCGCTGCGGCCTGACCATGGTGCCGACCGAGTCGCTGCGCCGGCAGCTGGTGGACGAAGGCTTCGCGCGGCTGCAGGTGGTCGCGCGCGGCGTGGACACTCGGCTGTTCCATCCCGGCCGGCGCAGCGAACCGCTGCGCGCGGCCTGGGGCGCCGCACCGGACACGCCGGTCGTGGTCCATGTCGGCCGGCTCGCGCCCGAGAAGAACCTCGGCCTGCTGTGGCAGGCGGTGCAGGCCATGCGCACGGTCGATCCGCGCGTGCTGCTCGTGGTGGCCGGCGACGGCCCGCTGCGGCCTGCGCTGGAGCGGGCCTGGGCCGGCCAGGGCGTGGTGTTCGCCGGCGTGCTGCGCGGCGAGGCGCTGGCCGCGCACTATGCCAGCGGCGACGTCTTCCTGGCTCCCAGCACGACCGAGACCTTCGGCAACGTGACCACCGAGGCGCTGGCCAGCGGCCTGGCGGTGCTGGCCTACGGCTACGCCGCCGCCGCGCGGCTGATCGTGCACGGCGACAACGGTCTGCTCGCGCCCTACGACCAGCCCACGCGCTTCCTGGCCGAGGCGCGGCGCCTCGCGCGCGCGCCGGAACTGGTGCGGCGCCTGTGCGCACGCGCGCCACAGGCCGCCGCAGGCCTGGCCTGGGACCGGATCGTGGCCGAGATGGAGACCGCCTTCGTCCAGCTGCTGCAGGCGCACGCGCCCGGGCGGGCCGTGCGCGCGCTGCCACCCGCCGTCGCGGGGCTGCCATGAAGGTCGATCTCGTCTACTTCGACGCCGGCGGCGGACACCGTGCGGCCGCGCTGGCGCTCCAGGCCGCCTGCCGGCTGCAGCAGCGGCCCTGGCAGGTGGAACTGGTGCACCTGGTGGACCTCGTGGATCCGCAGGGCCTGTTCCAGCGCTGCCTCGGCATGGCGCCCGAAGACCTGTACAACAAGCGCCTCGCCCGCGGCTGGACGCTGGGGCTGGCGCAGGAGCTCAAGCTGCTGCAGGGCCTGATCCGCATGGCCCACGGCCTGTTGTGCCAGCGCCTGGCCGGGCACTGGCGCGCGCGGCGGCCGGACTGCGTGGTCTCGCTGATCCCCAACTTCAACCGCGCGCTCGGCGAGAGCCTGGCCCAGGCGCTGCCGGGCGTGCCCTTCGTGACGGTGATGACCGACATGGCCGACCATCCGCCGCACTTCTGGCGCGAGGACGGCATCGCCCAGCACCTGGTCTGCGGCACGCCGCATGCGCTGGCGCAGGCGCGCGCGGCCGGCCACGATCCGCGGCGGCTGCACGCGGTGGAGGGCGTGCCGCTGCATCCGGACTTCCACGCGCCGCTGGCGCTGGACCGGCAGGCCGCGCGCCGCGCGCTCGGCCTGCCGGCGCACGATGGGCAAGGGCCGCCCGTCGGCGCCGTCATGTTCGGCGGCGCCGGCTCGATGGCGATGGAGCGCATCGCCCGCGCGCTGCCGGACACGCCGCTGATCCTGCTGTGCGGCCGCCATGCGCGGCTGGCCGAGCGGCTGCGCCGCCAGCCGGCCGCCGCGCCGCGCGTGGTGCTGGGCTTCACGCGCGAGGTGCGGCGGCATCTGGCGCTGGCCGATTTCTTCATCGGCAAGCCCGGCCCGGCCAGCCTGTCCGAAGCGCTGCTCACCGGCCTGCCCGTGGTCACCACGCGCAACGCGTTCACCATGCCGCAGGAGCGCTACAACACCCACTGGCTGGAGCAGCAGGGCATGGGGCTGGTGCTGCCCGGCTTCGGTGAGGTGGGACCGGCCGTGCGCGACCTGGCCGCTGCGCTGCCCGCCTACCGCGCGCGCGTCGCGGGCTTTCGCAACCGCGCCGTGCTCGAACTGCCCGACCGCATCGCCGGCGTGATGGCCGCAGCCGCCGATGCCCGGCACCTGCGCCTGGCCGCCTGAGCCGAGAACGTCGAGCGCCTGAAAAATCTCCGTTGTCAAGTTTTCTTGCGGCAGCAATTTGTCGATCTGACATGCACTTGGTCAGTTGCACATAGGCCGCCGCAGTTGCAAAGGGGAAATCAGAGAAGGTAGGGATGTAACGGCTCCCCGTTGGCCCTGGGGACGGGCTTTTTCATCAACTCGACGATCCAGTCGATAAAAACTCGCAGCTTGGCACTGACATGGCGGTTCGGGGAAAATGCCACGTACAGAGGCATGGGGTCGAAACGCCATTGCTCAAATACCGGGATCAATTCGCCACGAGCCTGATGTGCTGCCGCCATATAGGTTGGCAGCCAAAGCACCCCTAGCCCAGCCAGCCCCGCTTCGAGGTAGGCATTTCCATCGTCGACTGCGAGCACATAGCGGCTCTTGACTTCAATGCGCTCATTCCCGCAGTGCATGGTTCTAGGCTCGACCATACCGGTGCGTGGGTGCATGAATCCCACGATGCGATGGTCTGTGTTCTCCATTTCTCGTGGATGCTCAGGAGCGCCAAGGCGTTCTACATAGCTCGGTGCGGCGTAGGCACCGATTTGCAAATCGCCGACATGACGTGCCATAAGGGATTGATCGGTGATTTCACCACCGCGCACCACGCAATCGACGTTGTCGCCGATCAGATCCACCATCCGGTCGCTTACGCCCATGTCGAACTGGATATCGGGGTAGCGCGCGTGGAAAGCTGGTAGCGCTGGCACCAGAACCAGACGGGCCAGTGGGCTGGGGACATCCACCCGCAGCCGCCCCTTGGGCGCAGCCGCAGCGCTGGACAGGCTGGTTTCAGCGTCGTCCATGTCTGCCAGCAGGCGTACGACGCGCTCGTAGTAGGCAGCCCCATCGGGCGTGACACTGAGCTTGCGGGTGGTGCGATGGAGCAGTTTGACGCGCAAGCGCGCCTCCAACTGCTGAACCAGTTGCGTCACCGTGGTTTTGCTCATTTGAAGTGTTTGGGCCGCTTTGGTGAAGCTGCCTGCCTCTACCACCCGGGAAAAGGCGCGCATCGCATCAAATCGATCCATCCCTTGTCCTCCATTACCTTGGATTGTTTGTATTCTACAAACAATGATGAACAAAGTCGCTTGTTTATCAATGCGACCAGTCGGTTGTAAAGTGCCCTCTTCGCTCATCGGGCGGATTTCTCCCCGTTGCAAAGGTATGGACATGGCAAAACGTGAAGTGGTCTTTCCCGCCGGACGACAGGCGCTTTATGAGCGCAATCGGTATTCGCCGGCCGTCAAATCCAATGGTTTTTTGTTCGTCTCGGGACAAGTTGGCAGCCGCGAGGATGGTTCGCCTGAACCCGATCTGAAAGCGCAGATCAGGTTGGCGTTCGACAATCTCGATGCGGTTCTCGCTGCTGCGGGCTGCACGTTTGACGATGTGGTTGACGTCACCCTTTTTGTCGTCGATCCCGAATCGAATCTCGACGCCATCTGGAGTGTCCTTCCGGCATATTGGGGCGAAGCCCCTTATCCGACCTTGACCGGCATTGGCGTGACGTGGCTCTACGGTTTCCAGTTTGAGATCAAGGTGGTCGCCAAGCTGCCTTAAGTGCGCGTTTACGTTCCAAGATAGGGCTGCCGCCACGACGCGCAGGGTCGGAGCGGCGTGGCCGTGGAACGGCTCAGGGCCGCCCCGCCGAGGATGCCGTCCAACACTTGACGCTCTCGCCCACTTGCTCGCGCAGCCATGCATGGGCAGGGTCTCCGTCATGGCGCCGATGCCAGGTCGCGACGACGGGCAGCGGCGACACCGCCAGCGGCAGTGCGGCAGTCTTCAGCTTCATGGCATTGACCAGCAATGCGCTGACGCGCTCCGGCACAACCACCAGCAAGTCGGCGGCCCCTGCCATGCACAAGGCCGCGGCGACCGTCGGCGCGGAAGCGGCTACGCGGCGCGACAGCCCTTGGGCGGCCAGCAGTTCATCCACCGGATCGTGCAATCTGCCCCGGCGAGAAACCGTGACATGGTCGGCCGCAGCGTAGCTGCGTACCGTGAGCCGGCGGCCTGCCAACGGGTGCTCCGGCCGCATGGCGACCATGAGCCTGTCTTCGCCCAGGATGGCGTGCAGCAGATCCGCCTGCGTGGGAATGGTCGCGCCGATATGCAGGTCAACCTGGCCCTGGCGCAGTTCCGGCGTGTCCATCGATGCCTCCGCCAGCACCCTCAGGCTGGATCGCGGCGCCGCGCGGCGCAGGCTGGCCAGCCAGGCGGGGCCGAGCGCGCAGGCCAGCGCGTCGTGGCACTGGATGGTGAAGCTGCGTTCCATCTCGGCCGGCTCGAAGCGGCGCTGGCGCGCCAGCACGGCCTGCGCGCGCGTGACCACGGCATGCACCTCCTCGCGTATGGCCAGCGCGTAGGGCGTCGGCGACATGTGGCGGCCGGTGCGCACCAGGATGGCATCGCCCGTCATGTGCCGGATGCGGTCCAGCGTGCGGCTCATCGCGGGAGAGCTGACGTGCATGCGGGCCGCGGCGCCTCCCACGCTCCCCTCGTCCAGCAGCGCGTCAAGCGCCACCAGAAGGTTCATGTCCAGTTGCATATGGGTTAATTGATCGTTAACGACGTTTGATTTGATGTTAATTGGGCGGCGGCCAAAAATGAACCCATCACACACCCGGGCGGCAACGCTGCAACCCTCAAAGGCATGAAATGGACTCCTCGACCAATCTCTCTCTCGCGACCGCCCAGCGCTTCGCCAGACACGCCGCCACCCATGCGGACGACGACGGCGCGCTGCTCGCAGCGGTCGTAGCCGCCGTGCGCGCCGCCGGCGTCCACATGCTGGCCCGCTTCGACGCCCAGACGCGCACTCCCGACGATCTGCAAGGCGTCGTGGCCGCCATCCATGCAAACGACGACGCATCGCTCGCCGTGGCGCGCGAACTTCTCATGGCCGCCCGCCCGAACGCTGGCTGGGTGGACGATGAGCTGGAAGGCGGCGCGCTGTCTGGCGGAGAGTGGTGGGTGTTCGACCCCGTGGAAGGCAACGTGAACCACGTGCATGGCCTGCCCGCATGGGGCGTCAGCGCGACGCTGGTACGCGACAACGTTCCCGTGCTGACCGCCGTCCACGAACCCGTGGCCGGCCGCCTTTACACCGCCGTGCGCGGCAGCGGCGCGGCATACGTGAACGGCGTGCCGATGCGCCCGTCCACCAAGACCGAACTCAAGGCCGCCATCGTCACCACCGGCCAGGCCAGGCCCGGCGAGACGCCTGAAACCCACCGCCGTCTCGGCGAATCCATCACGTCCATGCTGAATGCGGCGCTGGTGGTGCGCATGACGGTGCCGGCCACCTTCGAACTCGGGATGGTGGCTGCCGGGCAGATCGAAGGCTTCTGGCAGTACAGCGACGTGCGCTCGGGCTTGGCCGCAGGCGCGCTGCTGGTGTCCGAGGCCGGCGGTGTCGTCACCGACACCCGGGGCCGTCCCTGGACATTGGCCAGCGAGGATTTCCTGGCCAGCGCGCCGGGCGTACATGGCGAAGCGGTGCGCGCGCTGAGCCCCGTGGCCTGAACACCGCCGTCGAACCTACTCATTTCATTTCCAGGAAACCCTCATGAACATCAGCATCCTCGGCTCCGGCCGCGTCGGTACCACGCTCGCACAAGCTCTGGCCGCCAAGGGACACGACGTCACCCTTGGCCACCGTGACCCCGCCATCGGGAAGAACCAGTGGCAGGGACCGCCGCTGCGGCATGCGTCGCTCGCCGACGCGGCAGCGGCGTCCCCACTGGTCATCAACGCGACGCCGGGCGACACCGCCCTGCAGATGCTGCAGGCGCTGCAGGCGCCGCTCCAGGGCAAGGTGCTGCTGGACGTCTCCAACGCCACGGAGCGCACGGCCAACGGCATGCCCAGCGGGCTGCTCTACCCGAACAGCAGCCTGGCCGAGCGCCTGCAGGCCGCACTGCCGCAAACGCGCGTCGTGAAATCACTGAACACCATGCTTTTCACCGTCATGGCGGCACCCCAAAGCCTGCCGACTCCGCCCACGGTGTTCATCAGCGGCGACGACACAGGCGCCAAGGACCAGGTGAAGGCGCTGCTGGCCGAGCTCGGATGGCTGGCCGGGCAGATGCTGGACCTGGGCGGCATCCAGTCCGCGCGTGCAACCGAGGCGCTGATCCTGATGGCTCCCTACCTGATCGCCGCCCGGGGGCTCAAACCGTTTGCATTGACAGTGGCGTAACCAGACGAGAGATGCAGGCATCGATGAGGAAAGACCCGTTTCCCAGGGGCCTCATCGGGCCACCAGCAGGGAAGGCGGGCCAGGTTTCGGAACGCACCGGCATCTGGCGAGCTCGCCCAAGTCATTGATAAACCTGCTGTATCCGGCTTTGGCGTAGTCCAGCGAAATGCGGCGCTGGAGTCATGGGGAAATGAAAAAAGGCGGCCCGCAGGCCGCCTCGCGTGGGATGCCGGACCGCTTCAGTCGCGGCGACGGCGGCGGGCCGCCACCAGGCCCATGCCCAGCAGGCCGCTGGCCAGCAGGGCGATCGACGCGGGCTCTGGCACTTCGCCCGGTTCTTCGGGGTCGACGGGCTCCAGGGCCGCGTTGAACCAGATGTACTTGTTGTCCACGACGTTGTTCATGCCGGCCTGGTTGGAGCCGGCGATCACGATCGCGTTGCCTGCACCGTCGCCGAAGCCCACGGCGGCCGTGGTGCTGGTCTGCGTGCGTTCCCAGTCCATGTCGCCGTAGAAGAAGCCGATCAGGCCCTCGCCGGCGGGCAGTGCATAGCCGTCGCGGCGGATCACGATCTGGAAGCTGTTGAGCGGGCTGCCTTGCGTGTTGTAGTAGCCCACGTGGTCCCAGGTCACGACCAGTTCGTCGGCCGACAGGTTGTAGTGCATCACGCCGGAAGCGGTGGCGCGCGTGTCCACGTCGCCGAAGAAGGCCGAGATCACGGGGGAGTTGGCGCCGGTGGGGCCGGTCGGCACGTAGGCCGAGATCCCGTTACCGAAGCTGAGGTTGCCGTTGTTGTTCAGGTACAGGCTGTTGTAGGTCGAGCCGAAGAACGTGAAGTTGAAGCCCAGGCTCAGCGCCATGAAGCCGTCGTCGTTGCGGCCGCTGGCCGCGCCCACGTTGGCCGCGTTGCCGCCACCGGTCATGACGGCCACGGCGCCCAGGTTGTTCGTGTAGTAGCCGTTCGGCGTGTAGACGTTGGCCGAGGAGTGCAACGCGGAGGCGGGAAGCGTGACGATGTCGGCGAACGCCGCAGGCGCCAGCGCGCCGACGAGTGCCAGAGCCGCGGTTGCCTTGTGGATGAGCTGCATGGATGACTCCGTTGGATGGATCGAGGGAACACATTGCCAATGTGGCCAAATGCAACAGCACGTTACATGCCTGTTTTAATACACGCATGTTTTACAAAGGGAATCTGTGAGATTTGACAGGTCTGCAGTGCTTATGAGGAGCTAGTCTGTCAAGTTTTTCGACGGATTGGTGGCGATGCCAAGGGACTGATGGCGGCCGTCTGCACCACATCGCGCGTCGTGGGTCGTGCAATGGTCACGGAATTGACACAATTTTTGCCGTGTCGACAGTGTCCAATGCGGGTTCGCCCTAGTGCCCCGAACGAGGAACCTGCCTTTGAACGCCATCAAGGAAGCCAAGAAACTGATCGCCAAGGACCCGTACGCGCCTGCCGCCAAGACGCTGGCCGACCTGGTCCTGTCGCTCGAATCCCGCGAACCCTTCCACCTCGAGCGCCTCTACGCGCTGAGCCTGGCCGAGTTCGACCTGGCCGTGCAGATCGTCAAGGAATGGCGGCTGGACCGCTACTACGCCGGCAAGGCCAAGCTGTACGACGTCGCCGTGCAGGTGCAGGGGCTCGGCGCACCCGAGGGCGGCGCCAAGCCGGCCTGAGCGCCGGCTAGCCCTTCTTCTTCCAGAACCTCGGCGCGCCGCCCAGCGCGCGCAGGGCCTTGCGTCCTGCGCGCGCGAGTTGCGTCTGGCGCGCCTGCAGCCAGCCCACCGCGAACCAGGCCTCGGGCACGCGGGCGGCCAGCGTGCGGCATGCCGCCAGCGCCACCTGCTCGTCCAGGCAGGCGCCCAGGGCGTCCTGCGCGGGCGCCAGCAGGCGCGCGAACCGTTCCGCGCCCCCGGCGCCGAAGACCGGCCCCGCGAACTCCGCCAGGTAGCGCAGCCGCTTGAGCCGCTTGCGCAGCGCGTGCTGGCGCTCGGGCGGCAGCGCGTCGAAGTGCCGGCCCTCGTGCAGCAGCCCCGCGTGCAGCCGGTCCAGGCGACGCTTCAGGTGGCGGCGCACCGCCTGCGGCGCCATGCCCGCGCCGGCGGGGCCGGCCGCCGCGCCGATGGCCTTGACCAGCACGGCCTGCAGTGCCTCGCCGCGCACGACCGGCCCGGCCGCGGGCGCGAGGTCGTCGCCCTCCAGCGCCAGGGCCGGTCCGCCGGCCGCGCGCAGCTGCGGCACGACCACGGCCTGCAGCAGCTGCCGGTCGCGCCGCGCGCCGAGCGCCGCGAACGCCTCGCGCAGCGGTGCCTGCCAATGTGCCGGCAGGTGCGGGCCCAGCGGCGCCAGTTCGCGCAGCGCCGTGCGCAGCCGGCGCAGGCCGACGCGCAGCTGGTGGATGTGCTCGGCCTCGTCGCTGCCGGCGGCGACCTCGCTTGCGTTCGGCAGGATCTGCGCCAGGCAGGCGCGCAGCACGGCCTGCTGCAGCGCCGCGCCGCCGGGCATGCCGCCACCGGGGTCCGGCGGCCGTGCCTTGACGGCCGGGCCCGTGGCGAGGTCCCGCGCCAGCCGCAGCCCGCGCTCGGCCTTGGACACGGTGCTGAACCACAGCCCGTGTTCGCGGGCCCACTGCCCGGCCAGCGCCGCCAGGTCGGCGACCTCGCCTTCGAGCAGTTCCAGCTCCAGTTCGCAGACCGCGGCGCGGCGCGCCGGCGGCGCGGTCACGTGGCCTTCGTCCAGCGCCAGCTCGATGCGGCTGGCGCCATGGGCGACGACGCGCGTGGTGCGCCGGATGTCGGTACCGTAGACCTCCAGCAGCGCGCCCGACCGGCCGGCGAGCGCCTGCCGCAGCCGGTCGCCGGCCGGCGTGCCGGCATGCAGCTCGGGCTGCACGATGGCCGGCGTGGCGGCGCCCAGCGCCACGTTGTGCTCCAGCCGATGCACGGGTCCCTCGCCCAGGGCCTTGGCCGTCTGCACCCAGTGCCGGCCCTCCTTGCGCAGCCGCAGCACGGCGCCCTGCGCGGCCAGCGCGCCGTCGGCCGTGTCGAAGTAGCGCGCCTGCAGCCGCTGGCGGCGCGTGTCGCCGGCCTGCAGGGCCTGGGCCACGCCGGCCAGCCGTTCGGCCGGGATCTGGAACTTGAACTCGATCTCCATGGGGCGATGGTCGCACGCGGCCCGCGGGAGCGGGCGATTCAGCGCTCGCGCCCGGCGCGCCAGGCCAGCCAGCCGGCGAACACCGTGAAGGCGCCGACCAGCGCGACCAGGATCCAGAAGCCGTGCGGGTTCTCGGCCAGCGGGATGCCGCCCACGTTCATGCCGAACAGCCCGGCCAGGATGTTGATCGGCAGCGCCAGCACCGTCACGATGGTCAGCACGTACAGGCTGCGGCCCGTGCCTTCGTTGACGGCGGCGGCGATCTCCTCCTGCAGCAGCTTGGTGCGCTCCTGCAGCGCCGCCATGTCGCGCAGCGCGACGGGGAACTCCTCGCAGGCCTGGCGCAGTTCGTCCACGTCGCCCTCGGCCATCCAGGCCGGCGGGCGCTGCAGCAGCCGGAACAGCGCGGCCGGCTCGGGTGCCAGCAGGCGCTGCAGCCGCACCAGCAGCCGGCGCAGCACCCCGAGCCGCGTGCGTTTGTGGTCCAGCTTGCCGGCCAGCAGGTCGTCCTCCAGGCCGTCGATGCGGCGCGTCACGCCGCGCACCACGTCCACCAGCACGTCGGCCTGCGCGCGCAGCAGCCGCTCCAGCAGCTCGGTGGTCGAGCGCATGGTCTCGCCGCGCTTGATGGCGGTGCGCAGCCGGTCCACCGAGCGCAGCGGCGACTGCCGCGCCGTCACCACGAGCCGCCGGTCCACGCCGATCCACAGCGTGGCGATGTCGGAGGATTCGAACGCGAAGTCGAACTGCACGTCGTTGATGACCGCGATCAGCGCATGCGCGTCGCGCTCGATGCGGGTGGAATGCTGGCCGTCGTGCAGCGTGTCGAAGAAGGCCTCGGGCAGGCCGGCGTGGCGGCGCAGCCAGCGCTCGGCGCCCGCGTGCGCGAGGTTGAAGTGCAGCCAGGCGAAGCCGGCGCCACCGTCCGGCGCCCCGGCTTGCGCCAGCCAGCGCGCGGCTTCGTCCGAATCCAGCGCCTCGGCCGGCGCCAGCGGGTCCGCGAAGCGGTAGCCGCAGATCAGCCCGTGCGCGTCGGCGCCGTACCGGGTGCATTCGAGCAGGCGGTCGCGCGAGTGGGCAGGCGGGCGGTCTTGGTCCATCGGCAGGCAGGGCGCAGGTCCGGCATGCTGCGTCGGCGGTGTGACGGCACCGTGACAAAGGCGTGACCGACGCCGGGCATTCCGTTCGGCAGGCCATCGTGCGGCAGGCGGCCGTGCCGTTCAGCGGCCGTCATCGTCGTCGCCGGTGCCCTCGATGCCTTCGTCCGCGCCTTCGCCGTCCTCGCCGGCCAGGCCCGGCACTTCGCCGTGGCCGTCGGCCGTGGCGCCCACGCCGGGCGCCACGATGCGGCCGGGCCGGATGTCGGCGCCGTCGCCAGCGGCATCGCCGGCCGCGGCGGCGCGCTCGCCGGTGCCGGCGGGGCGGGTAGGGGCGGGGGGTTACCCCCGAGGAGGCTGCTGCGGGCGGTGTCGTTCATGGCGTTTTCCAAGCCAAGGCATGAGCCAATGGCTAGACGCCTCTCGGCCCCAGGGCTTGCAACCGCTCCACGAAGCGGGCCAGTGCCTGCGACGGCTCGGCGTCGCGGCGCAGCAGATAGGTGGTCAGCGGGGGTGGCTTGCCCGCCAGCGTCCGGCCGACACGAAGGTCATCAGCATGCCCGCCTTCCTGATCCGCTTGGGTGCGGATTCCGGCATCGTCATCGAGGCGTTTTCAACAGGCGAACCGGGCATGCGGCGGGGGTTCAGCCGTTGTCAGAACCCGATGCGCGCCACGCTCTCGGGCGCGTCCTTCGGGTCGTTCGGGCCGTTCTTGACCGACACGTACAGCACGTTGCGCCGCGCATCCAGCGCCAGGCTGTTCGGGTGCGTGGGCAGGCTCACCGTACCCAGCGGCGCGTAGCTGGCGCTGTCGTAGACGTTCACCGTGCCTGCGGCCCGATTGGTCACATACAGGCGCTTGCGCGGTGCATCCAGCAGGATGCCCATCGGGCCGGCACCCGTGGGGATGCTGTGTACCAGCTTGCCGCTGTTGGCGTCGAGCACGGCCACGCGGTTGCCGGGGTGCTTCGAGGTGAAGCCCGGAATGCTGCGGGTCTGGAAGGCGCGGATGTTCTCCGCGCCCTGATCGGTCACGAACAGGCGCTGCGTGGCCGCGTCGAAGGCGATGTTCAGCGGCTGCTCGGCCTCGGTCTTCACGCGGTTCGTGATCTCCAGCGTGCGGGTGCTCAGGGTGATCAGCTCGCCCAGCAGGTTCGTCACGAACAGGCGCTGGCCCGCCGCGTCGAAGGCCAGTCCAGGGGCCTTGGCGTTGCCCAGGCCGGGGATGATCTTCTCGACCTTCAGGGTTTCGGTGTTCACCACGTACAGCACGCTGCCGTTGGCGCCGCCGTGGCCCTGCAGGAACAGGCGCTTGCTGGCCGCATCGACCGCCAGCTCGCGCAGGTCGCGCGGGTAGCGCTGCACGTCCTTGCCGTCCTTGTCCTTGGCGGCGACTTTTTCCTCCAACTGCACCACGCCGACCACGCGGCTGTTGACGATGTCCACCACGGTCACCGACAGGTCCACGGTGTTGCCCACGTACAAGCGCCCGCCTGCGTCATCGAGGGTGACGCCGAAAGCCTTGCGCTCCAGGGGAATCTCACGCTCGACGGCAAGGGTCTGCGGGCTCAGGCGCAGCACCTTGGCCGGCGCCGCATCGGGGCCGAAGCCGCCCGAGGAGGCGACGAACACGGCGTTCTGGTGCGGGCTGTAGGCCAGCTCGTACAGGCCCTTGGCGAGCGCCTGGCGCTGTACCTGGGCCGAGGCGGTGGCCACGGAGGCAGAAGTACCCGAAGCCGTGGGGCCATTGCCTGCGCAGCCGGCCAGTACAACGCTCAGAGCAGCAGCGGCCAGCAGGGAAAAGCGGAAAGTCATGACAGTACCTTTCAGAAAGAGACAACAGAGAAAAAAGAAGAACGGGGGGCGAAGGCTTGCACACCATTTTGTGAACCATGGATTACAATTCCCGCATGTACACCCTCCGCCTGATGCCGCAGTTCGAGGCTTGGCTGTCCGGGCTGCGAGACGGTATGACTCAGCGCCGTTTGCTGGCCCGGCTTCGCAAGGCTTCGCTTGGCAACCTGGGCGACGTGAAGCCGGTCGGCAATGGTGTGTGCGAGATGCGCGAGTTCTTCGGTCCGGGCTGGCGCATGTACTACGTGCAGCGCGGTTCCGTGGTGATCGTGATGCTGGGCGGTGGGGACAAGTCCACCCAGCAGGCGGACATCGCGGCTGCACGGGCACTGGCCGCGACTCTGGAGCCCGAAGAGGGCGAGACGAAGGAGTGAACCATGAGCAGCAAAGTCAAAGTTGCAGAGTTGGCGGTGTTCGATGCCGCGAACTACCTGCAGGATGAGCAGGCGTGCGCGCAGTACCTGTCTGCCGTGCTGGAGGATGGCGACCCGGCGCTGCTGGCCGCCGCCCTGGGCGACGTTGCCAAGGCACGGGGTATGACTCAGGTCGCCCGCGATTCCGGCCTGACGCGCGAGGGCTTGTACAAGGCGCTGAGCAGCCAGGGCAACCCCAGCTTCGCCACCGTGCTGAAAGTGCTGCATGCGCTGGGACTGCAGGTCAGCGTGCAACCGGCGGCGCGCGCCTGAACGGCGGCGGTTCGTGGCCTGCATGGGCCTCAAGCCTCCTGCGCAGCAGCTTGCACAGTGGGCGCAACGGGCGCCTTGCGCGCCGACCACACGCTGTCCACCGGGCCGTGCTTCACGCGCCGCGCCGCGGCCCGTGCCATCAGGCGAAGCACAGGGCCGCAACGGCCAGCGGGGAAAAGCGGAAAGTCATGACAGCACCTTTCAGAGAGGGAAAAGAGAAAAAAGAGGTGTTCAGCGTAGCCGCCAGCGCTCGATGCCGAGCAGCGCCAGGAACACCGCGCCCGCGCCGAAGCTGGTGTGGCCTGAATAAGCCACCAGCCCGAGCGACCAGCCAGAGGCGCGCACCAGCAGCGCGAGGGCCAGCAGCAGCAAGGCCCAGCCGCCGAAGCGCAGCAACCGGGTGCGCGCGGGCGCCAGGGGGGGCTTGAACAGGTCTTCCTGATGACGCTCCATCGCCAGCGCCAGGCCCGCGAAGCCCGCCACGCACAGCAGCGCGGCGATCAGGTGTACGGTCGTCATGGGTTGGCCTCGCGCAGCGCAGGCTGCGGCTCGGCCTTGGCCGCCGCCTTGCGCACCGGGCGCACCTTGGGCTGGTGGCGCGCCGTGCGGATCGCCAGCGCCGCATGCAGGGCGGCCAGCGCCCACAGCGTCAGATCGAAGCCGGCGAACACCCAGTCGCCCTCGGCCAGGCTGCGCCACAGCGGCCGCTCGGTCGTCAGCGCGCTGAGCACCGGCAGCAGCGCCAGCAGCGCGGCACCCGCCCACAGCAGCTCCACCCATGCCTTCTTGGCCGGCCGCGCGAAGGTCCATACCAGTGTCGCGCCCCAGGCGATGAACATGGCGTGGATCTCCCAGTCGCGCCGGCCTGACAGTCCAAGCGGCAGCAGCCGGTTGGCCCACAGCATGGCGGCCATGCCCACGGATAGACCCGCGATGGCCGCAATGTTCAGTCGCTCCACCAGCCAGAAGCCGAAGTACGGCTTGTCGGGGGCGGGGAGCTTGGCGCGGCGCTTGACGGTCCAGAGCACCAAACCCGTGCCCACCATGGCCGTGCCGGCCAGGCTGACCAGGAAATACAGCCAGCGCGTCACCGTGTCGCTGAAGCGGCCCAGGTGCAGTGCGTACATCACGCCGTGCGTTTCGGCGGCGGGGCCGACGCGCTCCTTGGCCTGCAGCAGCCGGCCGGTGGCGCCGTCGAAGAGCAGGTATTGCGGGCTGACCGAGGCGCGACCCTCGTCGCCGCGGGTGATGCTCACGCGCGCGCTGGCGTCGCCGGGGTTGGAGACGATCACGCGGTCGATGTTGTCGCGGCCCCAGCGCGCCTGGGCCTGGCGCACCATGTCCTCGATGGAGGCCAGTGGCGCGGTCTGCCCGGTGGGCTTGCCGGGCTGGACGAAGGCGCTCGTCTCGGCGCGCAGTTGCTGGCGCTCGGGCGCCGTCTTGAAAGCCGCCTGCTCGCCCCACGGCATGTACAGCGACATCAGCGTCACCAAGCCGGTGTAGGTGATCATGGCGTGAAAGGGCAGGCCGAAGACGGACAGCGCGTTGTGCGCATCGAGCCAGCTGCGCTGCCCCTTGCCCCAGCGGAAGGTGAAGAAGTCGATGAAGATCTTCTTGTGCGTGATCACCCCGCTGACGATGGCCACCAGCATGAACATGGCGCACAAGCCCGCCAGCCAGCGCGCCCACAGCACCGGCATGTAGTGGAACTGGAAGTGAAAGCGGTAGAAGAATTCGCCGCCGCCAGTGTCGCGCGCTGCCACCTTGTGGCCGGTGGCGGGGTCGAAGGTGGCGTTCTGGAAGGCCCGCCCCCCTTCCACGCCCGGCGTGCGCCAGAAGGCGCTGGCGATGTTGTTGCGCGCATCGGGCAGGCCGATGCTCCACTGCGGGCTGCTTGCGGCCACCATCTGCAGCTCGCCCGCGATGCGCGCGGCCACCAGCGCCGGGTCGGGCACCTCGGCCTGGTGCGGCAGCTCGGGCCGCATCCATTGCGAGATCTCGTCCTTGAAGTAGCTCACCGTGCCGGTGAGGAACATGGCGTAGAGGATCCATCCCGCCAGCAGCCCGGCCCAGATGTGCAGGTCGGACATGGTCTGGCGGATGCCGCGCGGTTGCGGCCCCGCCTGGGCCGGCTTCGTGTCGTTGGGGCGGCGGGTCATGAGGGGGAGCCTCCGTTCCAGACGGACCAGGCGGCCAGCCCCAGTGGCACCGCCGCCACCAGCAGCCCGGCCCAGGCGCGCCGCGCGCTGCGCACGGCGAACACCCAGACCACTGCGCCCGCGTACACGGCGAAGCTGGCCAGCATGCCCGTGAGCACGGCCTGCGCGCGGTCGATTGGCAGCGCCACCGCGGCCACGCTGGCGAGCGCCGCCAGCGCATAGCCGCCCAGCACCGCGGCGGCGATGCGCGAGACAAGCGGCCCCGCGCCCAGGGCCCTGGCGAGCACGGCGCTCACTGGTTGGGCGCCGCTGCCGGGGCGGGTGGCACGCCACCCGTCCTGATGCGGGTTATTGCACCGTCCTTGGCGGGTTGTTCGAGCCAGAGCTGGTGAGCATGGGCCGATACAGCCAGGCTGGCTTGGGTGAGTGAGAGCAGGGTTCTCATCAACATTGGGCTCTCCATTGATCAACAACAGCTATCCGCGATTGGCTGGCAGGCGCCGGAACCCGGTTCGACTAGAAATCCATCGACGCCGAAAGCCGGACGGTGCGCGGGTCGCCCGCGAACAGGCCCTGCTGCCAATAGCTCCTGTCGGCCACGTTGAGAACGTTCGCGCGGAAGGTCATGCCGCGTCCCTGGATGCGGGTACGGTACTGGGCGCCGACGTCGAAGCGCGTCCATGCGGGAATGCGGAAGGCATTTGCGTTGTCCAGGTACTGTGGCCCGGTGTAGATCATCCCGGCGCCGAAACTCAGCCCAGGCACCGCTTCGATGTCTTTGTCCACCTGCAGGTTGAAGCGCGTCTTGGGCTGGCCGGGCGCCGTGTTGCCCTCGTTGGCGCCATCGCTCGTGCGGGCCAGCTTGGCGTCGATGTAAGCCAGGCCGCCCAGCACGCGCAGGCCGCGCCACGGTTCGCCAAAAACGTTCAGCTCGATGCCGGAATTGCGCTGCTGCGCGTTGACGCTGTAGTGCCGCGTGGACGGGTCCAGACCGCCGCTGGGCTTTCTGATCTGGAAGACGCTGGCCGTCACCGCGAAACGCCCCAGGTCGAACTTGACGCCCGCCTCGCCCTGCTTGGATTTGTAGGGGGCAAACACATCGCCCGCGTTGGCCGCCGTGGCCGGTGCCATTTCGCCGGGGCTCAGCCCCTCGATGTAGTTGGCATACACCGAGGTGGACGGGCTCAGCTTCCACAGCACGCCCACCATGGGCGTCAGCGCGAATCGGTCATAAGTGGTCGCCTGAATCCCGGTCGTCGCATTGAAGCCGAGGATCTGAACCTGCTGGCGGCGCAGGCCCAGCGTCAGTTGCACGCGATCCTCGGCAAAGCCCAGAGTGTCGGACACGGCGACGCTGGACAGCCGCCGCCGACCACTTCTGACGGTCGAATCGGGCATGTTGATCGCCGTCGGATAGGGCGCCACGACGGGGTCGTACAGATTGGACGTCAAAGTACCGGGCAGCACGGTGCCCACCCGGTTCCAGCTCTCGTAGTCCAGCCACGCATAGCCGACGTTCCATTCGTGGCCGACCGCTCCCGTCTTCAGGCGGCCTCTCATGCCGACGTTGGCAGCCCTGACCTCGTAAGGGGTGACGTGCGTGCGGAACGCCTGCCTCAGCGTACCCGCATCGTCCAGGATGGTTCCATTGGACGTCACGTAGTGCTGTTCGCTCTTGTTCCGCCCCGCAGCGCCGTAGAGGGAAAGATGCTCCGAGATGTCGTATTCGGCCCTCGCCGCAACGACGCTGTCATCAATGTCGCTGCTTTCCCAGGGCTGGTTCCAGTTGCGGGTATTGGACGGCGCGGCGGGCACCTTGGTGACCGTCGGCGCCAGGGCGGGAGAACCCCATAGCCCGCCATGC
Organism: Pseudorhodoferax sp.; assembly: GCF_047601025.1. Taxonomy (NCBI): domain Bacteria; kingdom Pseudomonadati; phylum Pseudomonadota; class Betaproteobacteria; order Burkholderiales; family Comamonadaceae; genus Pseudorhodoferax; species Pseudorhodoferax sp. The sequence continues at coordinate 591,670 of NZ_JASGJZ010000001.1, read as the reverse complement.
GTCACCTGCTTCTGCTGCATGACATCCAGTTCCAGGCGCAGGCGCTCGCCCCTGTAGTCCAGGCCCAGCGCCATCTGCCGGCTGCGTTCCTCCGCCGAGTCGCGCGCGTGGTCGCCGCTTCTGTAGGTGCCGTTGAACCGGATGCCGAACTCTTTTCTTTCTCCGAAGCGGCGGCCCAAATCCACGCTCCCCTGCCCCACGCTCTTCGACTCATAGCTCGCCGTCACGCGCGAAATGGGCGCATCTGTCGCGCGCTTGGGCACGACGTTGATCGCTCCGCCCACGTTGCCGGACGGGGCAGAGCCGTTGAGCAAGGCGTTGGGGCCTTTCAGCACCTCGATGCGCTCCAGGAATTCGGGCATCAGCCGCCACACCGGCGCGATGCCGGTAATGCCGTTGAACGACACGTCCACGCTGTTGAAGGCCAGGCCGCGAATCTGAAAACCGTCCGCGAAGGTTCCCTGACTGCCGTACGTACGCACCGAGGGGTCGGCGATGGACACCACGTCGGCCAGGCTGCGCGCCTGCGTGTCCTCGACGACCTGGCTCGTGTAGTTCGTGACGTTGAACGGCGTCTCCATGAAATCCTTGTTGCCCAGAACGCCAACGCGGCCGCCCCGCGCGACCTGTCCGCCGGCGTAGGCTTCGGGCAAATCGCCTGGGCGCACTGCCTGCGCACTGACCATGACTTCCGCCAGCGTTGCTGGTGACGACGAAGATGGCGCCGGCGCGGGACGCACCACAACTTCGGTCCCATTGATGCTGGCCCCCAGTCCGCTGCCCGCGAGCAGCCGATCCAGCGCTTGCCGGGGCGTCAGGTTGCCCGATACGGCGGGGGCTTGCTTGCCGGCCACCAGATCGGGATGAACCATCAACTGCAACCGCGCCTGCCGCGCCAGTTCGTTCAGCGCCGTGCCCAGCGGCTGCGCGGGCAGCGAGATGGCAACGGGGGCTTCGGCGCTCTGAGCGTGGGCCGGCAGCGCAGCAAACCCCAGTGAGGACAAGGCCAGTGCGGTGGCCAGGGTGAGCGGGGCGAGCCGGAAACGTTGGGCCGGGTGCGGCATGGGTGCGATCTCCACAGTAGAAAAATAGGGTTCCTACCTGTGCTGACGCACGACCCGCAAAAGTGTTGAGGTCGCCGGGCGACTTTTTTCATTGGTCCTGGGCGACGCGGCGAAGCCATTGAGCTTCGAGCAGCAACTCGCCAACGGTCGCGACGGCTCGGCCAGCCAGGTCGTTCGCGCCGGACTGGCCCGCGCATTGACGTGGTAAGGAGTTTTCCTTGCGATGAGGGGTCGCCATCGGGAGAACCGTCATGCCTGCTATCCATGAAGTCGCCACACTGACCTCCAAGGGCCAGATCACGCTGCCCAAGCCCATCCGCCAGGCGCTGGGGGTGGATACCGGCGGCAAGGTGGCGTTCGAGCTGCGCGACGGCGAAGTCGTTGTGACCCGTGCTGATGCCGAGCACGAAGACCCCGCCATTGGTGCGTTCCTGAACCTGCTTGCTCGTGATCTCGAAGCTGGCCGGAACATTCGCGGTCTACCGGAGGATCTGGCACGCACGATGCTGGAGCACGCGGGCCACAAGCTGAGCCTGGACGACGACTTCGACGAGGACGTGGAAATCTGATGCAACGGCATGGCTGGGCACTGCTGTTCCACGACAACCTGATCGGGCAGTTGATGAAATTGCGCGCAGCCGTGCTGCGTGCGCAGGAGAACGACCCGCAGGGATTCGGGTCGAACGCCAACGTCAAGTTCTTCCGCGCGTTGGTCCACTTGATGGAAGACGTGGTGCCGGGTGATCCGGCGCATGACGAGTACCGTCGGGTCAATACGATGGGGCCAGCCTATCGCCACTGGCGCCGGGCCAAGCTGGGGAGGCGGTATCGGCTGTTCTTCCGGTACGACTCGAAGGCCAGGGTCATCGTCTACGCCTGGATCAACGATGAGCAGACCCTGCGGTCATCGGGCAGCAAGTCCGATCCGTATGCCGTGTTCGAGAAGATGCTCGGACGCGGAAACCCGCCGGACGAGTGGAATGCATTGGCAAAGGCAAGCAAGAAGGATTGGCACAAGCCCGGGCCAGGAACCGACGCTTGACCTTACCCGCCGGGGGCCAGGGCGATCTCGGTTTGCCCGTCCCTGGTGTGCAGCCGGACGGGCAGGACCTGCGGCAGCGCCTTGGCGAAGGCGCCGACCCGCCGCACATCGAAGCTGCCATGCACCCGGAGCGCGGCGACCGCCGGGTCGCGGATGACCAGGCCGGTGTCGCCATAGCGCTCGAACTCGGCCAGCGCCTGCGCCAGCGGGGTGCCGTTGAAGCTGACGCGCCCCTCGCGCCAGGCGGCCGGGGCGGCATCGCGGCCCACCGGCCCCAGCGTGCCGGCGGCATTCACCGTGACGGCCTGGCCCGCGCCGAGTTCGATGGCCTCGCCCTCGGCGGCCCCCGTGGCGGCAGGTTCCTGCTCCTGCCCCGAACGGCTGGCGACGCGCACGCGCCCCTCTTCCACCACCACGCTGACGCCGCCTTCGTCACCCAGCCCGCTGCGCGTGCGCCGCACCGTGAAGCGCGTGCCGACCACGGTGACGCGCGTGCTGCCCGCCAGCACGTGGAAGGGCTGACCGGGGTTGGACTGGACGGCGAAATGCACCTGCCCGTCCGCCAGTCGCACCTCGCGCCGCTGGCGGTACAGGGCCACCTCGATCCGCGTGGCGGTGTCCATCATCAGGGTGCTGCCGTCGGGCAGCTTCACGTTCTGCTGCTGGCCTCGGACGGTGGTGAATGCCTGCTCGAAGACGGGCTGTCGCTGCCACACGTTCCAGCCGTACCAGCCGCCGCCCACCACGGCCGCCGCCGCCGCGGCCTGGGGCACGAGGCGGCCCAGGCCCAGCAGCCAGGAGCGCCGGCCCGGGGATGCGGGCGACGAAGGCCGGGCCAGCCGCCGCCGTGGCTCCGTGGCCTGCGGAGTCGGTGCCGCGACCGAAGGCGGCAGCACCGCGCCGGTGGCATGCGACGGCAGCCCGGCCTTGAGCGCATCCACGCCTTCCTCGGGCAGTTCTTCCAGCCGGCCCCAGACGCCCTCCACCTGTTCCAGGGCCTTGGCATGGGCCGGGTCGGCCGCCAGCCATTCCTCCAGCTCGGCCTCTTCCTCGGGCGTCAGGCCGTCCTGGCGGCGCACCATCCAGCCGGCGGCGGCCGCATCCACCGGGTCCTGGCCTGCGATGAATTCGGCGAAGTCGCGTGCGTCCGCTTCTTCCTGCGGGGATGGCGGTGTGTCGGCCTTGGGGGAAGGACGGCTGGGATCGGGCTGGCTCATGTGGGAAAGGTGGGCTTCCTATCTGTACAGACGCACGAGAGCCCGATCAGTGGAGGTCTGAAAGCAGCTGTTTCGGTTTTTTATTCCGCTGCCTTCGTTCTTCGGCCATGAAACCGGTCGTCGCAGGCTTTGCAGACCAGCACGCCCCGGATGACGTGCTGGGCCACCATGTTGCGCGAAATACCCATCTGGTCCGCTACTTCCTGATGCGAGAGGCCGTCGAAGCGGTTCAGGATGAAGGCTTCGCGGCAGCGCGGCGGCAGGCTTTCGATGGCGGCGTGGATGGTCTGCGCGTACTGGCTGAAAGCATGGACTTCTTCGGGCTGCAAGTGCTGGGGCGCCAGGGGCTGGTCTTCTTCCAGCAGCGTGTCCAGGCTCAGGTGCTCGCGCACTTTCGCGCGCCGGTGCTGGTCGGTCAGCAGGTTGCGCGTGGTGCGGAACAGCAGCGCGCGAGGGTTGGCAATGGCCGCGCCGGACTGCTGTGCGCCCAGGAAGCGCACATAGGCCTCCTGCACCAGATCGGCCGCGGCGGCGCGGTCCTTCAGGGTGCGGGCGCAGAAACTCAGCAGTTGGTTGTAGTAGTGCGCTGCCACGGAGAATCCAATCCACCCTGCAATGACGATGCCCCGTCGTGCAGCGGCTGAGACGTGGCAGCGGCTGGATCCATGGCGCAAGGTGTGACGGGGAGCACCAATTATAGATGTCCAGGTGAGAATAACTCGCATTAGCACGCCCCGGCCGCCTGAAATGCGACAGGGGTGGGCTCAGACGGCCGGCCCGCGCTGGCGGCCAAGCTCCCACGACACGCCTGCGCCGCGCACCGTGGCGCTGATCTGCTGGCCCAGATGCCGCTCGATCACCGGCTGCCACGGCACCAGGCTGCAACCCGGGCCGTCGTCGAGCATGGCGTGGCGCCCGCTGGCGAGCATGACGCTGCGGCGGTAGATGCCGGCCGTGCGCTGCCCATCGGCCACGGGCCGGTGCTCCAGGCTGGTCTCGGCGGCGTGGTGCTGCCGGTCACGGGATCGGTGGGCGGAGCTGCTCCATCAGCCCGTCGACACCCCGGGCGATCAGGTCGAAGGCGTGTACGAAGTCCTGCGCGCTGCCGTACCACGGGTCCGGCACGTCCCGGCCCTCGGCGCCGGGCACGAAGTCCAGCAGCAGCGCCACCTGCGCCTGGCTGCCGGCGGGCGCCAGCCGGCGCAGCGCCGCGCAGTGCGCGGCGGTCATGCCCACGATCCAGTCGAAGCGCGCGAAGTCGTCGCGCCGCACCTGGCGCGCGCGGTGTTCGTGCGCCGGCACGCCGCGGCGCCGCAGTTCCGCCGCGGCGCGCCGGTCGAACGGGTTGCCGCGTTCTTCGTCGGAGATCGCGGCGCTGTCCACCTCGACGGGCAGGCCGGCCGCCCGGGCCTGGTGGACCAGCAGCGCATGGGCCGTGGGGGAGCGGCAGATGTTGCCGGTGCAGACGAAGAGGATGCGGGGCGGTCGGGCGGCAGAGGGCATGGGCGCGGAAGGGAAGAGGGGCGCGCGGCCATCGTACAAGGGTGTCAGCCGCGGGGCGGCGGCGCATCCGCCGGCGGCAGGTTCCGCATCGACCCGTACTGCCGCGCGTACAGCCAGGTGAACTCCGCCCCCAGCAGGAACACCTGGGCCGAGTAGTAGACCCAGACGAAGATCACGATCACCGAGCCCGCGGCGCCGAAGCTGGAGGCCACGCCGCTCTTGCCGATGTACAGCCCGATCAGGAAGCGGCCCACGGTGAACAGCAGCGCCGTGACGGCCGCGCCGATCCAGACGTCGTACCAGCGCACCTGCACGCGCGGCATGATCTTGTAGATCATCGCGAACACGCCGGTCGTCAGCGCGAAGCCCAGCACCACGTTCAGCAGCTGGGCCAGGACTTCCCAGCCGGCGAACGCGCTGCTCCACCACTTGCCCAGCGCCGAGACCACGGCGCCCAGCACCAGCGAGACCATCAGCAGGAAGGCGAAGCCCAGCACCATGCCGAAGGACAGCAGCCGCGTGTGCAGCAGCTTCCACAGGCCGCCGGAGGTGTCGCGCGCGGGCGCGCGCCAGATGCGGTCCAGCGCGTTCTGCAGCTCGCCGAACACGGTGGTGGCGCCGATCAGCAGCACCCCCAGGCCGATCAGCGTGGAGACGATGCCCTGGGCCGGCTTGTTCACGCTGGCCAGCAGCGTCTCCAGCGCGCGCGCGGCGTCGGCGCCCATCAGGCCGGCCAGCTGCTCGAACAGCTCGCCGTGCGCGGCGCGCTCGCCGAACACCAGGCCGGCGACCGAGATCACGATCAGCAGCAGCGGCGCCATCGAGAACACGCTGTAGTACGACAGCGCCGCGCCCATGCTGGGCGCGTAGTCGCCGGCCCAGCGCGTCACGGTCTGCTGGCACAGCGCCAGCCACTGCCGCGGCGTGGGCATCAGCGGGCGGTCGGGACGGGGCGCCTGCTCGGCCGGCGCCGGGGTGGAAGGGGAGGTCGGTGCGTTCATGGTTGGGCGGTGCGGGGCTTGCGTGGATCGGGTTCGGCGGCACGCGTCGCGGGGCCGGCCTGCGCCAGCAGCTGCCGGCAGTCCGTCTCCTCGCCGGGCCCGGTCTCGACCAGCGGCAGCAGCGCGGCCAGCGGGTTGACCAGGGCCAGCGCCAGCGCGCCGCCGCCGCGCAGCGCCAGGCCCGCCTTGTCGAGCTCGAAGCCGGGCGCGCGGAAGCTGCCGTTCACGTGCACGGGCGTGCGCAGCGAGAGGATGCCAGGCTTCTTGGGCTTTGGCGCGATGGTCAGGTCCAGCCGCTCGTGCGCCAGGTCGAAGCCGCCCGTGCCTTCGATGCGGGTGTCCTCGGTGTCGATGACGAACAGGTCGGCGCGGCCCTGGCCGTCCCGCACGCCGAAGGACGCGGCGCCGCAGCGGACCGCGATCGGCTTGTCCCCGCCCAGCAGCAGCGCGATGACCTTGCCGCCGTTCAGGCCGGAGACGGCGTCCAGCAGGTTGGAGACCTGGCCGCGCGACAGCGCGGCCTGCACCTGCCCGTCGGCCCCGGCGGCCAGGTCGGCGATGGAGTTGCCGCTGCCGCGCAGCTGCGCGCGCAGGCCCACGGTGCCGGCCGCGGGCGCCAGCCGGGGCGAGGGGGGCACCAGCCGCGCCAGGTGCAGGCGCCGGGCCGTCAGGTCCACTTCGGCGCGCAGGCGCTGCTGCCGCGCGTCCAGTCGCAGCGTCGAGCGGATCTCCCCGTCGGCCAGGTCGACGTCGAACGGGGCCAGGCGCAGCACGCCGTCCTTCAGGTCCAGCCGCACGCGCAGGTTCTTCAGCGCGATGAAGTCGGGCGCGTCGATGCGGTCCACGCGCAGGTCGGCCTCGGCGTCGATGGCCTGCATGCGCCCGCCCTCGAAGCGGCCGGCCGGCAGCAGCCGCGCCGGGGCCGGCACGGTGCCGCTGGGCAGCACGCGCCCGCCGCTGGCGCGGCGCTCCCGGGCGCGCGCGCTGTCGCGCGTGGCGGTCTCGGCCTGCGTGGGCGGGCTGGCATCGGTGGAGGCCCGGGTGGTCAGGCCGACCAGCGGGCCCAGGTCGGGCAGGTTCAGCAGCCGGCTGTGCAGCGTCGCCGTCAGCAGCGGGCGCGGCGCGCGCTGCAGGTAGGCGGCCTCGCCGGCCACGTCGGTGCTGCCGATGCGGCCCCGGAGGTCCCGCATCGCGTAGCGGCCGCCGTCCAGCGTCAGGTGGCCGGACAGCTGGTACGGCGGCGAGGCCGGCAGCGGCAGCAGCAGGAAGGGGTACAGGTTGGCCAGCGTGCGGCCGGCGATCTGCAGGCGCACGTCGATGCCGCCGAGGCGGGCCACGTCGGCCACCGTGCCTTCCACCTGCAGCCGCGTGGTGCCGGCGGTCAGCTCCCCCTGGATCGGGAACGGGATGCCGGTGTCCTGCAGGCTCAGCACATCGCCGGTCAGCGCCTGGCCGCGAAAGCCGGCGTCGTGGTAGTGGCCGGAGAAGCGGTAGCGCGTCGTGTAGCGGGCGCGGCCGGATGCGGCACCGGCCTCGGCCTCGGCGGTGCGGGTTGCGGTCCCGGCGTCGCCGGCGCGGGTCGCGGCTCCGGCGTCGCCGGCCGGGGCGGTGGCGGTGGCGCGGTCGACGGTGTCGACCGCGATGTCCAGCGCCAGCGGCACGCCGCGGTCCGCGTAGTGCAGCTGGCCGGCGCGCACCGCCAGGCTGCCGATGCGCAGGCGGCTGGGCGCCTGCGCGTCCGACGGCCCGGCCAGCACCCAGTTGCGGCGGCCGTCGGCGGCCTTCTCGAAGTTCAGCTCGGCATCGTCCAGCGCCACGCGCGGCACGAGGATCCGGCCGCCGAACAGGTCGCGCAGCGAGACCGAGAACTCCAGCGTGCCGATGCGGGCCATCGGCCGCCCGCCGCCGCGGTCGGCCCAGTCGGCGTTGGCGAAGTACACGTCGGTCAGGCGCACCACCGGGTGCCAGCCCAGCCGCACGTCCAGGTGGCTGCTGTCGAAGCGGCGCTGGGTCTTCTCGCTGATCGCGCGGTTCAGCGGGCCGCGCAGCCAGTCCCAGTCGAACACCAGCGCGAACACCACCAGCGCGCCGAACGCGGCGAGCAGGATCCGAAGGCCACGGCCGGGCGGTTGCAGGCGCATGGGCGGTAGCCTACGCCGGCGCGGGCGCCGCCGGCAGGGGCCGGCGCGGCGCCGGCGCGGCGGCCGGGGCCGGCAGCGGCTGTCGGACGGCGCCGACAGCGCCAGCGGATAAGCTCGGCGTCCCCGTTCCTTGCATCACCTGCCGATGACCGCATCTTCCGGCACCTGGCTGGGCGTGGCCTGCGGCATCGCCGCCGGCGCGGCCTGGGGCCTGGTGTTCCTCGCGCCGGAGCTGGCGCCCGAGTTCTCGCCGCTGCAGCTGTCGGCCGCACGCTACCTGGCCTACGGGCTGATCGCCGGCGCGCTGATGCTGCCGCGCTGGCGGGTGCTGCGCGCGCGGCTGGGCCCGGCCGACTGGCGCGCGCTGTTCTGGCTCAGCCTGCTCGGCAACAGCCTGTACTACGTGCTGCTGGCCAGCAGCGTGCAGCTGGGCGGCATGGCCATGACCTCGCTGGTGATCGGCTTCCTGCCGGTGGCCGTGACCTGGGTCGGCAGCCGCGGCGCCGGCGCGGTGCCGCTGGCGCGGCTGGCGCCCTCGCTGGTCCTCGGCCTGGCCGGCGTGCTGTGCATCGCCTGGGAGTCGGTGGCGCGCGGCACCGGGGCGCCGCTGGCGCAGCGGCTGCTGGGCTTCGGCTGCGCGGTCGGGGCGCTGGTGTCGTGGTCGAGCTACGCCATCGGCAACAGCCGCTGGCTGGCGCGGCTGCAGGGCGTGTCGGCGCACGACTGGAGCCTGCTGACCGGCGTCGTCACCGGCGCGCAGGCGCTGGTGCTGGCCGTGCCGGCCTTCGTGCTGGCCGACCTGACGCAGCAGCCGGCGGCGGCCTGGTGGCGCTTCGCCGGCGTCATGGCCGGCGTGGCGCTGCTGGCCTCGGTGGTCGGCAATGCGCTGTGGAACCAGGCCAGCCGGCTGCTGCCGCTGACGCTGATCGGCCAGATGGTGGTGTTCGAGACGCTGTTCGCGCTGCTCTACGGCTTCCTGTGGGAGGCGCGCTGGCCGACCGGCTGGGAATGGGCGGCGATGGCGCTGGTGACCAGCGCCGTGCTGTCGTGCCTGTCGGCGCACCGCGCGCCGCAGGCGGTGGACGAGATGCATCCCTGAACGCGCCGGCGCCGGCGGGCAGCCGCGCCGCGCCTGCGGCGGCTGCCTGCCTACAGCGAAGCGCTTCGGCGTCCTGCGGCGCAGGGAAGGCGGCGGCGCGAGACTGGCCGCCCCGACGACGCGCGAAGGAGCGATGCATGGACGCCGACCTGCTGCAATGGCCCGCCATGGCGATCACGCTGGCCGCCTCGTGGCTGGTCGCTTCGCAGGCCCGGCGGCGGCGCAGCTGGGGCTTCTGGCTGTTCCTGCTCAGCAACGTGCTGTGGATCGGCTGGGGCCTGCACGCCCGTGCGCCGGCGCTGATCGCGCTGCAGCTCGGCCTGGCGGCGTTGAACATCCGCGGGGCGCGCCGCAACGAGCCGGACGCGCCGCACCGGGCCGACTGACCCTGTGGAAACGGCCGTTGACTGGTCGGGACGCAGGCAAATGCTTGCCGCCCCCTGGAATGGATCGGCTGTTCGGCTCACCCATTTGGAACGGCTCCGCAGTTGCCGAAAAACGGCCGGCACCCCGTGCCAGCACTTGCTTTTCTTCGTGTTCGACATCACCCCACTGCCGTTTCCAGGCTGAGCGGCGCGGCGAGGTGTCACTTGTGGGGTCGGTGCTGCTTTCGGTGCGTGCCGCGGCCGGCGAGGCGCCCGGCTGGCTGCGGCGCCAGTCCCAGAGTCGTCCAATTCTTCAGAGAACTTCTTGTGGCGCTCGCCGCGTCAGGAGGCGTCATCCTCGTCGAGCTGGAGCTGGAGCTGGAGCTGGAGCTGGAGCTGGAGCTGGAGCTGGAGCTGGAGCTGGAGCTGGAGCTGGAGCTGGAGCTAGTGCAGGTGCAGGGCGCTACTGCTGGTCGTCGGGGGCGTCGCGGCCCTGGCGCTCGTCTGCCGCGTGGGTGCCGTCGCTCAGCTGGTCGCCGTGGCGGCCATGGGTCTGGCTGCCGGCATGGGGGCCGGTGTCGGGGCGATAGCCGCCCGAGCCGCCCTGGAAAGAGCCCTTGCTGCGGTCGCGTTGCCAGTCGTGCCCGTCGTCGCCGGGTGGGGCGCCTCGGTAGTCCTGGCCGGCGTAGCCGGGGCCGTGGCGGTCGCCCCGCCAGTGGTCGTAGCCGCCATGGTGGCCGTGCCAGGGGGCGCGCGGGTAGCCGCCGCTGGGCTGGCCGTACACGTCGGGCGCGCCGGCCCGGCCGTAGCCGGACTGGACCGGGTCGTGGCGCGAGAAGCCGCCGCGGCCGGAGCGGGCGCCCCCGTCGCGGGCGTCGTCCCCGTCCTGCGGGTGGCGGTGTCGATCGCCGTACTGGCGCGGGCTGTTGGCGTACTGCTCCATCTGCTGCGCGCGCCAGGGGGCTTGCGGGTCGCGGTGTGCCATGTCGGTTGCTCCCGTGGTCGAAGGGGGATGTCGCGGCGCCTCTCTTGCGCCGCGGACCACGACAGGTTGCGGCGCCGCCCGCAGCGCCGGGGCCGGCCTGCCCCGCGAGCCGGCGTAGGACGATGTCCGCCCTGCCCGCGGGCGGTTTCAGCCCTGGCGCGGCAGCGTGATGGTGAAGGTGGTGGCGCCGCCGCCGCACGCGGCCTGCACCTGCCCGCCGTGCGCGCGCACGATTTCCTGCACGATGTACAGGCCCAGGCCCAGCCCGTCGGCGCGGCCGCTGCCGCCGCCGCGCGGCGCACCCTGCGGCGCCGGCCTGGCGCGGCCGCTGCGGAACGGGTCGAAGATGTGCGGCAGCACGTCCGCCGGGATCTCGCCGCCGTTGCGCACGGCGATGCGTACCTGCCGGGCGTCGTCGCCGTCCAGCCGCAGCTGCACCGGCACGGCGTCGCTGCCGTGGCGCAGCGCGTTGCCGAGCAGGTTGGACAGCACCTGCGTCAGCCGGTCCTCGTCCCATTCGCCGTGCAGCGCGCCCTGCGCCTGCAGCTCCACGGCCCGGCCGGGCCAGGCGAGCTGGTGCTCCTGCACCACGCGCGCGCCCAGCGCGGCGAGGTCGAAGCGGCTGCGCGCGATCGGCATGCCGCCGCCCTGGCGCGTGCGCGCGAGGTCCAGCATGTCCTCGATCATGCGGCCCATCCAGCGGCTGCTGCGCAGCAGCCGCTGGCCGACGGTGCGCACGTGCTCGTCGGGCCGGCGCGCCAGCAGCTCGGCCGCCATCGTGATGGCCGACAGCGGTCCGCGCAGGTCGTGGCCCAGCATGGCGGTGAACAGCTCGTGCAGCCGCAGCGTCTCGGTGCGCTCCTGCAGGTGGCGCGCGAGCTGCTGCTTGTGCCGGTGCAGCTGGAAGAACACGTCGGCTTTGCTGCGCAGCACGTGCGGCTCCACCGGCTTGTGCAGGAAGTCCACCGCGCCGGCCTCGTAGCCGCGGAACAGGCGCTGCGCGTCGCGTGCGCCGGCGGTCACGAAGATGATGGGCACGTGGCGCGTGCGCGCGCTGCCGCGCATGGTCTCGGCCAGCTCGAAGCCGTCCATCTCGGGCATCTGCACGTCCAGCAGCGCCAGCGCGACCTCGTGCTGCAGCAGCAGCTCCAGCGCCTCCACGCCCGAGCGGGCCTGCAGCACCTGCACCTCGTCGCTCTGCAGCAGCGCGGTCATCGCGAGCAGGTTCTCCTGCAGGTCGTCGACGACCAGGCACTTGATCGGCCCGTCCTGCGCGGGCGGCGCGGCGGCCGGCGGCGGGTGGGACGGCTGCTCGCCGCCCGCCGGCATCCCTTCGCCCGCAGGGGCTGCGGTGCGAGCACCTGGGGGCGGCCCGGCGGTGTTCATGGCAGCGTGGCCAGCAGGGCTGCCAGGCGCGGCAGCGGGAGCACGAAGTCGACCGGGCCGCCGGCCAGCGCGCTTTCGGGCATCAGCGCGACCTGGGCGTCGGCCGGGTCCTGCACCGCGGTCAGGCCGCCGGCGGCGCGGATGGCGTCCAGGCCGGCGCTGCCGTCCTGGTTGCCGCCGGTCAGCACCAGGCCCAGCAGGTGCGGGCCGTACAGCTCGGCGGCGGACTGGAACAGCACGTCGATCGACGGGCGCGAGTAGTGCACCGGCGCGTCCACCGACAGCGCTAGCCGCGGCCCGGCGTCCAGCAGCAGGTGGTAGTCCGGCGGCGCGATGTACACGGTGCCGGGCTCCACCGGTTCCTTGTCCTGCGCCTCGCGCAGCGGCACCCGGCAGCGCGGCGCCAGGATGTCCACCAGCAGGCTGGGGCGTTCGCGCGGCAGGTGCTGCACGACGAACACCGGCGTGCGCAGCCCGGCCGGCAGCGCCGGCAGCAGCCGCAGCAGCGCGTCCACGCCGCCGGCGGAGGTGCCGATGGCGACGGCCTGGACGTCGTCGAGCGGGTGCGGCGTCATGGTTCGGCGGCCTTGCGGTAGATGCGCTCCTCGCGCACGAAGTCCACGAACGCGTCCGCGCAGGCCGAGAACCGCAGCGATTCCTTGCTGCCCAGGCCCAGGAAGCCGCGGTGGCACAGCGCGTCGCGGAACAGGCCGAGCGCGCGGTCCTGCAGCGCCCGGTCGAAGTAGATCAGCACGTTGCGGCAGCTCACGAACTGTACCTCGGCGAACACCGAGTCGGTGGCCAGGCTGTGGTCGGAGAACACCACGTGGCGGCGCAGGCTCTTGTCGAACGCCGCGCGGCCGTAGGCGGCGGTGTAGTAGTCCGACAGCGAGCTGGTGCCGCCGGCGCGCTGGTGGTTCTGCGTGAAGGCGGCGATGCGGTCCAGCTCGTAGACGCCGGCCTCGGCGCGCTGCAGCGCCTGCGCGTTGATGTCGGTCGCGTAGATCAGCGAGCGCTCCAGCAGGCCTTCCTCGCGCAGCAGGATGGCCAGCGAGTACACCTCCTCGCCGGCACTGCAGCCGGCCACCCAGATCTTCAGCGAGGGGTAGGTGCGCAGCAGCGGCACCACCTCGCGCCGCAGCGCGAGGAAGTAGCCGGGATCGCGGAACATCTCGCTGACCTGCACCGTGAGGTAGTCCAGCAGGGCGGCGAAGCTGCCGGCCTCGTGCAGCACGCGGTCCTGCAGCTGCGACAGCGTGGCGCAGGAAAAGCGCGCCATCGCCGCGCGCAGCCGCCGGCGCAGCGAGGCCCGGGCATAGCCGCGGAAGTCGAAGTGGTAGCGCCGGTAGATCGCCTCCAGTAGCAGCGCCATCTCGATCTCGAACACGGTGTGGGGCATGGCAGCGGCCGCTCACGATGTCCCGCGGGGCATCCAGACCCGCAGCAGCGACAGCAGCCGCTCCACGTCCAGCGGCTTGGCGATGTAGTCGTTGGCGCCGGCGGCCAGGCATCTCTCCTGGTCGTCGCGCATGGCCTTGGCGGTCAGCGCGATGATCGGCAGCTTGTGCCAGTCGGGCTGCCGGCGGATCTCGCGCATCGCGGTCAGGCCGTCCATCTCCGGCATCATGATGTCCATCAGCACGAGGTCGATGCGGGCCTCGGGCGTGCCGCCGCGGGCGCGCTCCAGCGCGGCCAGCGCCTCCAGGCCGTTGCGCGCCAGCTCCACCTTCACGCCCTTGGGCTCCAGCACGCTGGTCAGCGCGAAGATGTTGCGCACGTCGTCCTCGACCACCAGCACGGTGCGGCCTTCCAGCGTGCCGTCGCGGTCGCGCGCCAGGCGCAGCAGGCGCTGGGCCTCGGCCGGCAGCTGCGACTCCACCTGGTGCAGGAACAGCGTGACCTCGTCCAGCAGCCGCTCGGGCGAGCGGGCGTCCTTGATGATGATGGAGCGCGAGAAGCGGCGCAGGCGCTGCTCCTCCTCGCGCGTCAGCGAGCGGCCGGTGTAGACGATCACCGGCGGGAACGCCGTGCCCTCCCGCGCGGCCATCTGCTCCAGCAGCTCGTAGCCGGACAGGTCGGGCAGGTTCAGGTCCATGATCATGCAGTCGTAGGTCTGCTCCTCCAGCGCCGCCAGCGCCTCGGCCGCGGTGGCCGCGGCGCGGATCCGCACCTCCGGGCCGGCCAGCAGCTGGCCGATGCTCTCGCGCTGGCGCGGGTCGTCCTCGACCACCAGCACGCGGCGCAGCGCCTGCGAGAACTTGGCCTCCAGCCGCTGCAGCGCCTCGACCAGCTGGGCGCGCTGCACCGGCTTGAGGTCGTAGCCGACGGCGCCGCGCTCCAGCGCCTCCTGCGTGTAGTCGGCGACGGACACCACGTGCACCGGGATGTGGCGCGTGCGCGCGTCGTGCTTGAGCCGGTCCAGCACGCCCAGGCCCGAGTGGTCCGGCAGGTTCATGTCCAGCAGGATCGCGCTGGGCTGGTACTGCAGCGCGGCGGCCAGGCCGTCGGCGGCGCTGTGCGCCAGCACGCACTGGAACTGCATCTCGTGCGCCAGGTCGCGCAGGATGGCGGCGAAGCGCCGGTCGTCCTCGACCACCAGGATCAGCCGCGCGCCGGGCCGCAGCGCCGCGCGGTCGTCGTCGGGCGCGGGTTCGTGCACGGCCGGCGCGGCGGGCGGCACGGGCAAGGGGCCGGGCGGCGCGGCGCGGGGCGCCGGCGCGGCCGGCGGCGGCGCGGTGGCCGCCCCGGCCGGCGTCCAGCGCGCCGGCAGCGCCAGCGTGAAGGTGCTGCCGGCGCCGGGCCGGCTGTCCACGCGCAGCGTGCCGCCGAGCAGATGCGCCAGGTCGCGCGAGATCGACAGGCCCAGGCCGGTACCGCCGTAGCGCCGGTGGGTGCTGCCGTCGGCCTGGCGGAAGGCTTCGAAGATCAGCCCGTGCTGCTCCGGCGCGATGCCGATGCCGGTGTCGCGCACCGCCAGCACGGCGCCGCCGTCGGCCCCGGCCGCCAGGCTCAGCGCGACCTCGCCCTGGTGCGTGAACTTGATGGCGTTGGACAGCAGGTTCTTCAGGATCTGGCCGGCGCGCTGCGCGTCGGTCACGATCTGCCGCGGTGCGTCGGGCGCGACGGCCACGGTGAGCGCCAGGCCCTTGTGCTCGGCCGTGGGCCGCAGGCTCTTGGCCAGGCCCTCGACCAGGCCAGCCAGCTGCACCGTCTCGGCGCGGACCTCGACCTTGCCGGCTTCGATCTTGGACAGGTCCAGGATGTCGTTGATCAGTGCCAGCAGGTCGTTGCCGGCCGAGGCGATGGTCTGCGCGTAGCGCACCTGTTCGTCGCTCAGGTTGCCGGCCTTGTTGTCGGCCAGCAGCTTGGCCAGGATCAGCGTGGAGTTCAGCGGCGTGCGCAGCTCGTGGCTCATGTTGGCCAGGAACTCGCTCTTGTACTGGTTGGCGCGCTCCAGCTCGGCGGCCTTCTCGGACAGCACCTGCTGCGACTGCCGCAGCGCGTCGTTCTGCGTCTCCACCAGCAGGGAGTTCTGCGCCAGCTGCGCGTTGCGCTGCGCCAGCTCGGCCTGCTGGATCTCCATCTGCGCCTGCGATTCGCGCAGCGCGCGGCTTTGTTCTTCCAGCTCCTCGTTGGTCACGCGCAGTTCCTCCTGCTGGACCTGCAGCTCCTCGGCCTGGCGCTGGGTTTCCTCCAGCAGCTCCTCCAGCCGCGTGCGGTCGTGCGAGGTGCGCACCGCGATCGCCAGCAGCGCCGACAGGCGCTCCAGCAACTGCTGGTCCACCGGCCGCAGCCGCCGGGTGAAGCCCAGTTCGACGACGGCGTGCACGCGTCCGTCGACCTGCGCCGGGGCGACCAGCAGCTCGCACGGGTCGCCCCGGCCCAGCGCCGAGCTGACCGGCAGGTAGCCGGGCGGCACCTCCTGCACGCGCAGCGTGCGCCGTTCGCGGGCGGCCTGGCCCAGCAGCCCTTCGCCCGGGCGCAGCGCCGCGCCGTCGGCCGGCAGCGCGAAACCGGCCAGCCGGCGCAGGCTGCCGTCCGGCTCGGCCAGGTACAGCGCGCCGACCTGCGCGTCCAGGTAACCGGCCAGGTAGGACAGCACGCGCTCGCCCAGCGCCTCCAGCCGGTGCTCGCCCTGGATGCGCTGCGCCAGGCCGGTCTGGCCGGCGTGCACCCACAGCTCGGCCTCGCGCCGCCGGTGCTCGCGCACCGCGATCGCAGCCGCGGCCAGGATCAGCACCAGCAGCGTCGCCGCGCCCAGCACCTGCACGTGCGTGGAATACGCGACGGCGGCCTGCCATTCCTCCTGGTGCACCTGGCGGCGCGCGCGCTCGTCGGCCCCGGCCTCGGCCACCAGGCGGCGCAGCTCGTCCATCATGTCCCGGCCGCCGTCGCCCAGCATGATCGCCAGCGCGCCGGAACCGTCGCCGGCACGGCGCAGCGCGATGGTGCGGGCCAGCTCGTCGAGCTTCTGGTCGGCCAGCTGCCGGATGGAGCGCAGGCGTTCGAGCTGGCCGGGTTGGTCGGCCTCGATCTGCTGCAGCTGCTCGAACGTGGCCTGCAGCCTGGAGCGGCCCTCGTCGTAGGGGCGCAGGTAGGACTCCCGGCCGCTGATCAGGTAGCCGCGCTGGCCGGTCTCGGCATCCTTCAGGTGCGAGAGCAGCGCGTTGAACTGCTCGATCGCGGCGTTGCTGCGCGTGACCCGGCTGGCCATGGACTGGCGCTGGTCCATGGCCTGCAGCGAGAACCATGCGATCAGCGCCACGGCCAGCAGCGCGACGCCGAAGCCGGCCAGGGTCGGCAGCGGCAAGGGCAGCCGCAGGCGCGACCTGGGCAGCGGATCGTCGCGTACCGGCACCCGCGTCACTCCCGGGCGCCGGCCGCCGGCGCAAGAGGAGGACAGCGGGGGCGGCCGAGGGGGTGGGCGGGTGCGGGCATGTGCCCGGGATTCTAGAAAGCGCGCGGCGCGCGCCCGTGTAGGAGCCTTCCTATGCCGGTGTCGGAGAAGCGCGGCGGGGCCGGCGGGTTCCCGCCCAGGCGCGCGGTACGCCGACGGTGCGCATGCCGCGGCGGCTGGCCGGCGGCCGTGCCGCGCCCTCGCTCAATTGATGGTGATGCCGGCCGACTTCACCACCTGCTTCCAGTGCTCGGCGTCCTTGTCCATCTGGGGCTTGAAGTCCTTGGGCAGCGAGCCCACCGGGATCAGCCCCATGTCCAGCAGGCGCTGGCGGACGGCGGGCGACTGGACGATGGCGGCCACTTCCGCCCCCAGCTTGTCGACGACGGCCTGCGGCGTCTTGGCGGGCACGAACAGGCCGAAGAAGCCGTTGGCCTCCAGGCCGGAAATGCCGGACTCGGTCATGGTCGGCACGTTCGGCAGCGCGGGGTGGCGCTGGGCGCCCGCGACCGCCAGGATGTTGACCTTGTCGGACTTCAGGTGCGGATAGGCCGTGGTGGCATCGACCAGCGCGAGGCTGACCTGGTTGCCCAGCAGGGCGGCCATGAGCGGGCCTGCGCCCTGGTAGGGGACGTGCACCATGTCGATGCCGGCCTGCTGCTTGAAGCGTTCGCCGTTCATGTGCGAAGAAGTGGCGTTGCCGTAGCTACCGTAGCTGAACGTGCCGGGTGCGGCCTTGGCCTTCTCGATGAACTGCTGGATCGTCGTGATGCCGGAGCTGCGCGGCACCATCAGCATGTCTGCCGACTTGGCGATCTGCGAGACGGGCGTCAGGTCGGAGAGCTGGTAGGGCACGTCCTTGTACAGCCACGGGATCTGGATCAGCGTGGTGATGCCCAGCAGCACCGTGTAGCCGTCGGCGGGCGCCTTGGCCACCGTGTTGTAGCCCAGGATGCCGCTGGCGCCGGGCTTGTTCTCGACCACCACCGGCTGGCCCCAGCGGGTGTTGAGCTGCTGCCCCACCAGGCGCGCGATGATGTCGGTGCCGCCGCCCGGCGGGAACGGCACGATCATGCGGACCGGTTTGGAGGGGTAGTTGTCGGCGGCCAGGGCGCCCGTGCTCCAGGTGCCGGCCAGGGCGAGGGAGGCCGCGCCCATCAGGCGGGCCAGGCTGCGGCGGCGGGTGATGTTCATGGTCATGTGCATGTCTCCGTCGGAATGGATGCGTTGAGGGAAGGGGAAGGTGCAGGCGGCAGAGGGTGTGCGTTCAGAGCGTGCGCGCGATGATTTCCTTCATGATCTCGTCGCTGCCGCCGTAGATGCGGCCCACGCGCGCGTCGGCCCAGGCACGGCCGATCTGGTATTCGCTCATGTAGCCGTAGCCGCCGTGCAGTTGCAGGAACTCGTCGAGCAGGCGGTTCTGCAGCGCCGTGGCATTGAGCTTGGCCATGGCGGCGCGCTCGGGCGAGAGCGCGCGGTGCAGGTGCAGCGCGATGCAGTCGTCGACGAACACGCGCAGCATCGTGGCCTGGGCCTTGGCCTCGGCGAGCTTGAAGCGCGTGTTCTGGAATTCGAACACCGGCTGGCCGAAGGCCTGGCGCTCGCGGGTGTAGTCGATGGTCCTGTGCAGGAAGGCCTCGATGGACATGGCCGCGCGCACGGCCACCACCAGGCGTTCCTGCGCCAGCTCGTGCATCAGGTACTTGAAGCCCTGGTTCTCCTCGCCGAGCAGGTGGTCCGCCGGCACCCGGACGCCGTCGAAGAACAGCTCGGACGTGTCCTGCGCCAGCAGGCCGATCTTCTCCAGCTTGCGGCCCTTGGAGAAGCCGGGCGTGCCGTCCTCGACCACGATCAGCGACACGCCCCTGGCGCCCAGCTCGGGCGCGGTCTTGGCGACGACGATGACCAGTCCGGCGTTGATGCCGTTGGTGATGAAGGTCTTCTGCCCGTCGACGACGTAGTGGCCGCCGTCGCGTCGCGCCGTGGTGCGCACCGACTTGAGGTCGCTGCCGGCGCCGGGCTCGGTCATGGCGATGGCGCCGATCAGTTCGCCGGCCGCCATGCGCGGTAGCCAGCGGTCCTTCTGCGCGGTGCTGCCGTAGCGGTGGATGTACGGGGCGACGATGTCCGAGTGCAGCGCGAAGCCCAGGCCGCTGGCGCCGGTGCGGGCGGTTTCCTCGATCAGTACGGCGGCATGGCCGAAGTCCCCGCCGCCGCCGTAGGGCTCGGGCAGCATGGTGTTGAGCAGCCCCTCGCGGCCGGCCTTGCGCCACACGTCCTTGGGCACGATGCCGGCGCGCTCCCATGCGTGGTGGAAGGGCACGACCTCGTTCTCGAAAAAGCGGCGCACCTGCTCCCGGAACAGCTCATGGTCTTCGCGGTAGACGGTGCGTTGGATCAGGTCTTTCATAGGCGTCTCACGGGTGGACGGAAGACTGGCACGCAGCACATACCATCCTGGTGGATTTTGGATCAATAGTCTCGAAAAACTAATTTTTCGAAGTGTGTTCTGAATTTTGTGGGCCAATATATAGGGAAAACACTACGTATGATTCATTTTTCGATAGTCTAAGATGAATTTTTCGGAACAAATGGACCATTAAGCAGATGAACACACCCGTCATCGTCGATGCCATCCGCAGCCCCATGGCACGGGCCAAGTCCGACGGCGCACTCGCCCAGGTACATCCGGTGGACCTGCTGTCGCAGGTGCTGGAACAGCTCGTCGCGCGCAACCGGCTCGACCCCGCCACGGTGGACGACGTGGTGTGCGGCTGCGTCAACCAGATCAGCGAGCAGTCGGGCACCATCGGCCGCATGGCCTGGCTGGCCGCCGGCCTGCCGGCGCACGTGCCTTCGACCACCATCGACCGCAAGTGCGGCTCCAGCCAGCAGGCGGTGCACTTCGCGGCCCAGGCGGTGATGGCCGGCGTGCAGGACATCGTGGTCGCCTGCGGCGTCGAGTCCATGAGCCGCGTGCCCATGGGTTCGGCGCGCATGGGCAAGAGCATCACCGGCCCGCGCCTCGATGCGCTCTATCCCGGGCTGGTGGGCCAGGGCGTGTCGGCCGACCTGGTGGCCGCCAAGTGGGGACTGGACCGCCGGCAGCTCGACGAATACGCGGTGCGCTCGCACCAGCGCGCCCACGCCGCGCAGTCGGCCGGCCAGTTCGCGCGCGAGATCGTCGGCATCGACACGCCGGCGGGCCGCGCCACGGCCGACGAAACCATCCGCCCCGGCACCACGGTGGACAAGCTGGCCGGGCTCAAAGCCGTGTTCCAGAACGACGAGTTGTCCGCGCGCTTTCCGCAGATCGGCTGGCACACCACGGCGGGCAACGCCTCGCAGATGACCGACGGCGCCAGCGCCATGCTGATCATGAGCGAGCAGCGCGCCGAGCAGCTCGGCCTGCGCCCGCGCGCGCGCTTCGTCGCCTTCGACGTGGTGGGCGACGACCCGCTGTACATGCTGACGGCGCCGATTCCCGCCACGCAGCGCGTGCTGGCCAGGGCCGGCATGCAGCTTGGCGACATCGCCCACTACGAGATCAACGAGGCCTTCGCCTCGGTGCCGCTGGCCTGGCAGAAGGAGCTGGGCGCGGACGGCGAGCGCCTGAACCCGCGTGGTGGCGCCATCGCGCTGGGCCACCCGCTGGGCGCCTCGGGCATCCGCCTGATGACGACCATGCTGCACGCCCTGGAGGACAGCGGCGGGCGCTACGGCCTGCAATCCATGTGCGAGGCCGGCGGCATGGCCAACGCCACCATCATCGAAGTGCTGCGCTGAGCAGCGGACGAACCATCCCTGAAGGAATTCCATGAAGTTGCAAAAAGGAATGACCGCCCTCGTGACCGGCGGCGTCTCGGGCCTGGGCGAAGCCTCGGCCATCCAGTTGCTCGAACGCGGCCTGAACGTGGTGGCCGTGGACCTGAACGACGAACTGGGCGCCGCCCTGGAGAGCAAGTACCAGGGCCAGCTGCGCTACGTGAAGGCCGATGTGGCCGACGCCGGCCAGATGGCCCAGGCCGTCGCGGCGGCCGAGCAGTTCGGCAACCTGCGCGCGCTGGTGCACTGCGCTGGCATCGGCGGGCCGATGCGCGTGCTGGAGAAGGACGGCAGCCCCGGCTCGCTGGAGAAGTTCAGCAACATCGTGCGGGTCAACCTGGTCGGCAGCTTCAACGTGCTGCGCCTGGCCGCCGCCACCCTGGCGCGCAACGAGCCGGTCGATGGCGAGCGCGGCGCCTGCGTGCTGACCGCGTCGGTGGCCGGCTACGAAGGCCAGATCGGCCAGATCCCCTATGCCTCGTCCAAGGCCGGCGTGATCGGCATGACGATCTGTGCGGCGCGCGATCTCTCGACCAAGCTGATCCGCGTGTGCACCATCGCCCCGGGCCTGTTCGACACGCCGATCCTGGCCAAGCTGCCCGAGAACGTGCGCCAGTCGCTCGGCGCCATGGTGCCGCACCCCGCGCGCCTCGGCCACCCGTCGGAATTCGCGCTGACGGCCCTGCACGTCCTGGAGAACCCCATGCTGAACGGCGAGACGATCCGCCTGGACGGCGCCATCCGCATGCAGCCCCGCTGACGGGCTCCGGCCCCCTTCGACGACGAGAGAACACCTGCCATGACTTCCACCGTACTGGTCGATGTGCGCGACAACGTGCAGATCATGACGCTGAGCAACCCCGAGGCCCGCAATGCCGCCACGCTGGAAATGAGCGAGGCCATGGCCGCGGCGCTGGACGAGCTGGACGCCAACCCGGCGCTGCAGGTCGGCATCGTCACCGGGGCGGGCGGTACCTTCTGCGCCGGCATGGACCTCAAGGGCTTCCTGGCAGGCAGGCTCCCGACCCTGCCGGGCCGGGGCTTCTGCGGCCTGGTGCAGAAGCCGCCGCAAAAGCCGCTGATCGCGGCCGTCGAGGGCTATGCATTGGCCGGCGGCTTCGAGATGGTGCTGGCCTGCGACCTGGTCGTGGCGGCGCGCAACGCCAGGTTCGGCCTGCCCGAGGTCAAGCGCGGCCTGGTCGCGGCCGCCGGCGGCCTGCCGCGCCTGCCCAAGCGCCTGCCGTACTACATCGCCATGGAATACATCCTGACCGGCGACATGCTCGATGCCGAGCGCGCCCACGGCCATGGCATGGTGAACCGCCTGGCCGAGCCCGGCCAGGCCCTGGACGCGGCGCTGGAGCTGGCCCAGCGCGTGGCCGCCAACGGCCCGATGGCGCTGATCGCCAGCAAGCGCGTGGTGCAGGAGTCGGCCGACTGGCCGCAGTCCGAGATGTTCGAACTCCAGCGCGCCATCACCAACCCGGTGTTCGCCTCGCAGGATGCGCGCGAGGGCGCAGCCGCCTTCGCCGAGAAGCGCAAGCCGGTGTGGAAGGGCATCTGATCAGCAAGCACCGGACCGCCGGTCCCTACGAGGCAATCGCATGACGGTTTCGCATCCTCCCCATTGGCCGAAGGGCGTGCCCCTGGAGCTGCGCGTTCCCCAGGTCACGCTGGACGACCACCTCTACGTGGCGGCCCGCCGCTACCCCGACAAGCCCGCCATCGTCTTCGGCGGCGCGAGCATCGCCTACGGGTCGCTGCTGGCCCAGGTCGAGGCGCTGGCGGGCTACTGCCAGCAGCGCCTGGGCGTCGCCCACGGCGACCGCGTGCTGCTGCAGAGCCAGAACTGCCCGCAGTTCGTGGTCGCCTGCTACGCCCTGTTCCGCGCCGGCGCCGTGGTGGTGCCGGTCAACGCCATGACCACCGCCCACGAGCTGCGCCACTACGTCGAGGACAGCGGCGCGCGCGTGGCCATCGTCGCGCAGGAACTGGTGGCCAGCGTGCAGCCCTGCATGGACGAAGGGCTGCTCGGCGCCGCGCTGGTCCATGCCTACAGCGACGTGCTGCCGGCGCAGCCGGTCGACCCGCTGCCCGATGTGGTGGCGGCGCCGCGCATGCCGCTGCCGGCCGGCAACTACCACGGCTTCCAGGCCGCCGTCGAGGCCGGGCTGGCGCCCGCCCCGCGCACCGCCGGGCCGCACGACCTGGCCATCATTCCCTACACCTCCGGCACCACCGGCCATCCCAAGGGCTGCATGCACACCCACGCCACGCTGCAGGCGCCGGTGGTGTCCGCGCTGGTCTGGCGCGGCATCCATGTCGACTCGACCAGCCTGGCCGTGGCGCCGATGTTCCACATGCTCGGCCTGCAGGCCGGCATGAACACGTCGATCATGTGCGGCGGCACGGTGGTGATGATGCCGCGCTGGGATCCGCTGCTGGCCGCGCGCCTGATCGAGCGCCACCGCGTCACGGCCTGGACGGCGCCGCCCAGCATGGTGATCGACCTGCTGGCGCAGGCCGATGCGCACCGGATCGACCTGTCCAGCCTGGCGCTGCTGGCCGGCGGCGGCGCGGCCATGCCCGAGGCCGTCTCGGCCACGCTGAAGGAGCGCTTCGGCCTGTCGTACAACGAGGCCTACGGGCTGACCGAGACCGCCGCCTTCCTGCACGCCAACCCGCTGCAGCACGGCAAGCGCCAATGCCTGGGCATTCCGACCCAGAGCGTGCATTCGATGGTCGTCGACCCGGAGACGCTGCAGGAGCTGCCGCAGGGCGAGGTGGGCGAGCTGGCCACCAGCGGCCCGCAGGTGATGCTGGGCTATTGGCGCAACGAGGAGGCCACGCAGCAGGCCTTCTTCGAGCACCAGGGCCGCCGCTACTTTCGCACCGGCGACCTGGTCTCGGTCGACGAGGAGGGCTACTACTTCATGCGCGACCGCCTCAAGCGCATGATCAACGCCTCGGGCTACAAGGTCTGGCCCGCCGAGGTGGAAGCCATGCTCTACGCCCACCCGGCCGTGCAGGAGGCCTGCGTGATCGGCGTCGAGGACGCCCGGCGCGGCGAGACCGTCAAGGCGCTGATCGTGTGCAAGTCCGGCGCGGGGCCGGTCACCGAGGAGGACATCATCGCCTGGAGCCGCGAACAGATGGCCGCCTACAAGGTGCCGCGCATCGTGGAGTTCGTCGCGCAGCTGCCCAAGTCCGCCACCGGCAAGATCCAGTGGCGCGCCTTGCAGGAGGAAGGCAAGGCGCAGCGCTCCTGAGCGCGCTGCCTTGCCGGACCAGAGGCCAGCGCTGGCGAGTCCGCATCGTCACGACACGCCCGACGAGCCCACCACGCCTTCCACGGAGCGCACCAGCGTCTGCAGCCGCGGGCCGAGTTCCGCGTCCCACTTGTCGTTGAGCGGGCTGAAGACCGGCAGGGTCAGCGAGAACACCCAGTGCTCGCCATCGATCGGCTGCGCCATCGGCACGGCGATCGAGTTGATGTCGCGGTGCAGGTCCTGGTGGCTGCGGCAGAAGCCCCGCTGGTCGAGGTCGCGGCGCGCATCGGCGAGCCGCTCCACCAGCCTGTCGGCGCGCTCGGGCGCCTGGGCGCGCAGGTCCCGCAGGTAGGCGTCCAGTTCCCGCGGCGGCAGCTTGAGCAGATAGGCCCGGCCGGTGGCCGTGCGCGGCAGCGAGATCTGCACTCCCTCCTCGGGGCGGAACGCGGAATTGCCCATGCCATTGGCCAGTTCCACCAGGCACAGCTGGTGCCGGTAGCCCACGGCCAGCTGCACCTGCCCTTCGGTCAGGTCTGCCAGCGCCTGCATCTGCGGACGGGCGAACTGGCGCAGGGCCAGCCGCGTGAGCACCGGCGAGGACAGGTTCAGTAGCCCGATGCCGGGCACGTACTTCGACAGCCGCTCCGAATAGCGCAGCAAGCCCAGTTCGCACAAGGTGTCGACGAGCCGAAACAGCGTGGGCTTGGGCAGCCCGGTCAGCTCCATCAGCTCCTTGCTGCTGCGTTCCTGGCACTTGTTGGAAAAGCACTGCAGGATGGAGATGCCTCGCACCAGCGCGCTGACCAGTTTTCCATCCGTGTCCGAACTCACATCAACCTCTCGACTGCTTTGGCCCGCAGGCCGCTTATCGGGAAGCCGTGCCGGCACGTGGGGAAGGGCCCATGAAAAAGGCCCCATGCGCGGGGCCGTTTCCTTGCCTGGCGGAAGCGGTGGGATTCGAACCCACGAACCCTTGCGGGTCGCCGGTTTTCAAGACCGGTGCATTCAACCGCTCTGCCACGCTTCCGGCAGGCGCGGATTCTACTCAGGCGCCCTGGCGCAGCAGGCCGCGCTCCTCGATGAAGCGCACCACCTCGTCCAGCCCCGCGCGCGTGCGCAGGTTGGTCATCACGAAGGGCTTGAGCTGGCCGCGCGCGTTGGTGCGCATGCGGCGCGTATCGGCCTCCATGACGGCCAGGTCCGCGCCGACGTAGGGCGCGAGGTCGGTCTTGTTGATCACGAACAGGTCGCTCTTGGTGATGCCGGGGCCGCCCTTGCGCGGGATCTTCTCGCCGGCGGCGACGTCGATCACGTAGATCGTGAGGTCCGACAGCTCCGGGCTGAAGGTGGCGGCCAGGTTGTCGCCGCCGCTCTCGACGAAGACCACGTCGGCGTCGGGAAAGTCGGCCAGCATGCGGTCGATCGCCTCCAGGTTGATCGAGGCGTCCTCGCGGATCGCGGTGTGCGGGCAGCCGCCGGTCTCCACGCCCATGATGCGCTCGGCCGGCAGCGCGCCGCTGACGGTCAGGAGGCGCTGGTCCTCCTTGGTGTAGATGTCGTTGGTGATCGCGACCAGGTCGTAGCGTTCGCGCATGGCCTTGCAGAGCATCTCCAGCAGCGTGGTCTTGCCGGAGCCGACCGGGCCGCCGATGCCCACGCGCAGCGGCGGTAGGGGTTTGGTGCGGTGCGGGATGTGGTGCAGGGCGGTGGTGGTCATGGCAGGTTCAGGATCGGAACAGGCGGGAATACTGGGTTTCGTGGCGGGCCGACAGGATGGCCAGCATCGGGGCGAAGGCCTGCTGCGCGCCGGCCGGCACGGCGATGGCCTGCTCGACGGCGGCCGGGATGGCCTGGGCCAGCCGCTGCAGCATGCGCTGGCCGGCGCTCTGGCCCAGCGGCACGGCCTTGACGGCCGCGGCCACCATGTTCTCGGCCCAGCCGAAGGCGTAGGCCAGGCAGGCCTCGCGCGGCGCGGCGCCGGCGCGGGCGGCGGCGAAGGCGAAGGCGACCGGGTAGCTGGGCGCCAGGCCGGCGAAGGCCGCGGGCGCGTCCGGGTGCTGCAGCTTGAGCCATTCCAGCAGCGACCGGCCCATCTGCTCGGTCTGCAGCACGAACTCGGCGGATTCGCGGGTGCAGAGCATCCAGCGGTCCAGCGCGGCGATGCGCGCGGCATCGGCCTGCGCCCAGCCGTCCACGGCCTGCGCCAGCACGGCCAGGTCGCCGCGCGCCAGCGACAGCTGCAACTGGTCCAGCAGCCAGGCGCCGGCCTGCGGCTCGCCGTCGGCCAGGCCGGCGTCCACGGCCGCCTCCAGCGCCTCGGAGTAGCTGAAGCCGCCGACCGGCAGCGCCGGCGAGGCCAGCCAGATCAGGCCGAGCAGCGTGGCGGGGGCGAGGGCGAGCGGGTTCAGAGGCGGCCCAGCAGTTCGGTCTTCTTGGCCTGGAACTCGGCCTCGTCCAGCACGCCCTTGGCGCGCAGCTCGGCCAGGCGCTCGATCGTGGCGAAGACGTCGCTGCCCGCGGCGGCCGGTGCCGGCGCGGCTGCGGGCATGGACGCATACGCCGGGGCGGCCGCGGGCGCCGGCGCCTGCCCGTCCACCGAGACCACCGGCAGGCTGGCCAGGTCCACCGTGCCGTACTGGCTGGTGAAGGCCAGCAGGCCGCTGCCGGACTGCTGCTGCGAGACACCGCCGATCTGGTGGTCCAGCGTGTCGTAGATGGTCACGTGGCCGCCGGTGTCGATGGCCAGGCGCCGGGCCTGCGCGAAATAGGCGTAGCGCTGGCCGTTCTGCGCGCCGGTGCTGTTGGGCCAGCGCAGGCTGGGGCCCCACCAGTCGGGCGGCGGCGGGGCGAACAGGCCGCTGCCGCCGGTGTCCGCGGCGGGCGCTGCGTAGCTGCCGTGGTACTGCTCCTGCCCGTTCTGGGACTGCGACTGGAAGCTGCCGGTCTGCACCAGCCCGGGCTCGCGGGCGACGAGGTCGGACAGCGCCAGGCACAGGCTGTCGACCCGGGTCTTCAGCGCGTTGTTGAACATGTCCGACACCATGGTCATGCCGCCGCGCATCCATTGGCCGGAGCCGGCGAACTCCGGGTGGCTGAACTGGGCCATGCTGCCGTTGCCGCGGACCACGGCGTCCAGCATCGCGAGCGCGGCCTCGGTGCTGACGCCGTGCCGGCGCGCGATGTCGTCGATCGCCTGCTGGCCGGCGGGGGTGAGTTGTCGCATGGAGGAGCCTCGTGCTGCGGAAATGAAAAGGGGCGGATTCTGGCAGCCGGCGCGCGGCGCGGCCGTCGGACGGCTACTGCTGGTGGCCGTGCCCGTGCGGATGGGCGTGGTGTTCGTGGTGGTGGCCGTGGTCGTGCTGGTGGGCCGGCCCGCCGTGGGAGGCGTGCGCATGGTCGTGGCCATGCTCATGCTCATGTTCATGCGCGTGGCCGTGCTCGTGCCCATGCCCCTGCGCGCCGTAGGCGCCGCCCTCGGGCTCGAAGGCCTCGACCGACGGCGTCACGATCAGGTGCATGGCGCGCAGCATGTCGGCCAGCACGTGGTCGGGCTCGATCTTCAGGTGGTCGGGCTGCAGCTCGATCGGCACGTGCCGGTTGCCCAGGTGGTAGGCCGCGCGGGTCAGGTCGAACGGCGTGCCGTGCGCGGTGCAGTGCGTGATCCGGAGCACGTCCTGCGGCGCGGCGAGCACGCGGACCAGCGAGCCGTCCTCGGCCACCAGCACGTCGCCGCCGCGCACCACGCTGCCGCGCGGCAGGAACACGCCGATCTGGCGGCCGAGGGAATCGACGGCGTCGAAGCGGCTTTTCTGGCGGATGTCCCAGTCCAGTTCGATCGTGGCGGCGCGCTTGAGCAGCACGGGTGCGAGGCCGGCGCCCCGGGGCATGAGTTTGCTGGCGGTGAGCATGGTGGTTGCAGTGGCGTGGAAGAGGGGTGGTCGACCGAGGGTTATAACCTCATGTGGCGAGGCGGGAATCGGACCGGCCGCGAAGTGCTTGTGCATGACGCGCGCCTGGCCATGCCGGACGTGGCGGCCGGCCCTCGGGCCGAAGCCGGCTGCGCGCAGGGGATCCGCGGGCAGGCCGTGCGCCGCTGAGCGTCCGGCCGGCGGCCGTTGCTCCGCCAGCAGGGCATGCCGTGCGCCATCGGCCCGGCCGTGACCCGTCGTCCGACATCCGCGCCGTTTCTGCGATGGCGCCCGCCGTCGCCCGGCCAGCCAGGCGTTCGCGCCGAGCCAGCCAGCGCATTCCCGCCCGCCCTGTCTCATGGATCATCGACGCCCCAACCGAATCGCCGCCGCGCTGCTCGCGGCATGCGCCGCGCCCGCGGCGCTTTCCCAGGCCGCACTTGCCCAGGCCCGCTTGCCCAGGCCCGCTTGCCCGAGGTGCGGGCCCAGGGCAGCCAGGACGCTGCCTACAACCCCGTCGAATCCACCAGCGCCACCAAGATCGACGTGCCGCTGCGCGACGTGCCGCAGACGGTGAACGTGGTCACGCAGGAGCTGATGCGGGACCGCGGCGTGCGCTCGATCGAGGACGCCGTGAAGGCCGTGCCCGGCGTGAGCCTGTCGCATGGCGACGGGCAGCGCGACCAGGTGCTGATCCGGGGCTTCCGCGCGCTGGGCGACCAGTTCGTCGATGGCTTCCGCGACGATGCGATGTACTGCCGCCACCTGTCCAACGTGGCGCAGATCGAGGTCATCCAGGGGCCGGCCTCGGTGCTGTACGGGCGCGGCTCCCCGGGCGGCATGATCAACCGCATCACCAAGAAGCCCGGCATCGACAGGAGCGAGGTGGCCCTGCAGCTCGGCCGCTGGAGCCAGCGCCGCGGCGAGTTCGATATCGCCCGCAACGTGAGCGACACCGTGGCGATCCGCCTGACCGGCGCCGTGGAGCGCGCGGACGGCTTCCGCGACCAGCAGTTCCTCGAGCGCGAGGCCATCGCCTCCTCCATGCTGCTCAGGTGCGGCCCCGACACGCGGCTGCTGCTGCAGGCCGACTACCTGCACGACAAGCGCGTGACCGACTGGGGCATTCCCGCGTGGCAGGGCCGTCCGATCGACGTGGCGCCCGGCACCTACTACGGCGCCGCGAACGCGCGCGACGCGGACACGGCGACCTCGACGGTCAGTTCGGGCGGCGCCACGCTGGAGCACCGCTTCAACGGCGAATGGTCGATCCGCAACGCGCTGCGCTACTACGACTACGAGCTCGACCGCTACATCACCTCCGCCGGCGCGGTGTCGCCCGACGCGAACCTGGCGCTCTACCCGTCGGGCTTCAAGGTCGCGCGCAGCCGCCAGGAGCACGGCCTGTTCAACCCGACCGAGCTGACGCAGAAGGCCACGCTGGGCGGCATGGCGCACCAGATCCTGTACGGCCTGGAGCTGGGCAAGCAGGACCGCGGCCAGGTCAGCCGCTCGGGCAGCGCCACGCCGGTCGACGCCTACCGCCCGGTCTCGCCGGTCGCCAACCCCACGCCGACGGTGAGCGCGGGCGGCACCAGCACCGGCGGCAGCAGCGTCGCCGCCTACGTGCAGGACCTGATCACGCTCTCCAGCCACTGGAAGGCGCTGCTGGGGCTGCGCTACGACGCCTTCCACCAGAAGGTGGACGTCGCCGCCATTCCCAGCCGCACCGACACCGCCTGGAGCCCGCGCGCGGGCCTGGTCGACCAGCCCACGTCCATTCAGTCCTACGACGTCTCGGTGAGCCGCTCGTTCCAGCCGGCGGGCGAGAACGTCAACCTCACGGCGGGCAACGGGACCACCGAGCCGCAGAAGACCACCAGCCCGGAGATCGGCGCCAAGATCGACCTGCTGGACGGCCGTGCCACGGCCACGGCGGCGCTGTTCAACCTGGAGCGCGCCAACATCGTCACCGGCGACCCGGCCAACCCCAGCGTGGCCATTCCGGTGGGCATGCAGCGCACCAACGGGCTGGAGCTGGCGCTGGCGGGCGACCTGCGCGAGGGCCGGCGCGTCTCCGCCGGCTACGCCTATCTGGACGCGAAGATCAGCCGCTCGCTGAACCCCGCCGTGCAGGGCAAGGCCGCCACGCCGACGCCCCGCAACAGCGCCAGCCTCTGGCTGACCAAGCAGCTCGCCCATGGCCTGCAGGCCGGCGCCAACTACGTGGCCGCGCGCTATGCCGACTCCACCAATGCCACGACGCTGCCCGGCTACGTCACCGTGGATGCCATGGTCGCCTACCGCTTCGACAGGTTCGACCTGCAGCTGAACGTCCACGACCTGTTCGACCGCAGGTACATCGCCTCGGCGCACGGCAGCGTCGCCAATTCGCTGCTGCCCGGCGCGCCGCGTTCGGCCATGCTGAGCGCGCGCTACACGTTCTGACGGCATCCGCGGCCCGCGGCCGCGGGCCGGGCGCCGGCGGCCGCCGCGGGTTGCGGGGCGCCGGTGCACTAGAACAGGAAGTAGCGCTGCGCCATCGGCAGCACCCTGGCCGGCTCGCAGGTCAGCAGCTGCCCGTCGGCGCGCACCGCGTAGGTCTGCGGGTCGATCTCCATCACCGGCAGGTAGCCGTTGTGCACCAGGTGCTGCTTGCGCACCTGGCGGATGTCCTTCACCGCGCTGAGGGGCTTGGCCAGGCCGTAGCGTTCCTTCACGCCGGCGGCCAGCGCGGCCTGCGAGACGAAGGTCAGCGAGCCGCGCGCCACGGCACCGCCGAAGGCGCCGAACATCGGCCGGTAGTGCACCGGCTGCGGCGTGGGGATGGAGGCGTTCGGGTCGCCCATCGCGGCCAGCGCGATGAAGCCGCCCTTGAGCACCAGCGCCGGCTTGACGCCGAAGAACGCTGGCTTCCAGAGCACCAGGTCGGCCCACTTGCCGACCTCGACGCTGCCGACCTCGTGGGCGATGCCGTGCGCGATCGCCGGGTTGATCGTGTACTTGGCCACGTAGCGCCTGGCGCGGAAGTTGTCGTTGCGCGCGCCGTCGCCGGGCAGGGCGCCGCGCTGCGCCTTCATCTTGTGCGCGGTCTGCCAGGTGCGCAGCACGACCTCGCCGACGCGGCCCATGGCCTGGCTGTCGGAGCTCATCATGCTGATCGCGCCCAGGTCGTGCAGCACGTCCTCGGCGGCGATGGTCTCCTTGCGGATGCGCGATTCGGCGAAGGCCAGGTCCTCGGCGATGCCGGCGTCCAGGTGGTGGCAGACCATCAGCATGTCCACGTGCTCGTCCAGCGTGTTCACGGTGTACGGCATCGTCGGATTGGTCGAGGAGGGCAGGAAGTTGGCCTCGCCGACCACGCGCAGGATGTCCGGCGCATGGCCGCCGCCGGCGCCCTCGGTGTGGAAGGCGCAGATGCCGCGGCCCTTGGTCGCCGCGATGGTGTTCTCGACGAAGCCCGACTCGTTCAGCGTGTCCGAGTGGATCGCCACCTGCACGTCGGTGGCGTCGGCCACGGCCAGGCAGTTGTCGATCGCGGCCGGCGTCGTGCCCCAGTCCTCGTGCAGCTTCAGGCCGATCACGCCGGCCTCGACCTGCTCCAGCAGCGCGCCGGGCAGGCTGGCGTTGCCCTTGCCGAGGAAGCCCAGGTTCATCGGGAACGCATCGGCGGCCTGCAGCATGCGCGCGATGTTCCAGGGGCCGGGCGTGCAGGTGGTGGCGAAGGTGCCGGTGGCCGGGCCGGTGCCGCCGCCCAGCATGGTGGTGACGCCGGAGGCCAGCGCCTCCTCGATCTGCTGCGGGCAGATGAAGTGGATGTGGCTGTCGATGCCGCCGGCCGTGACGATGGCGCCTTCGGCCGCGATGATCTCGGTGCCGGGGCCGATCACGATGTCCACGCCGCTCTGCACGTCCGGGTTGCCGGCCTTGCCGATGGCGGCGATGCGGCCGTCCTTCAGGCCGATGTCGGCCTTGACGATGCCCCAGTGGTCCAGGATCAGCGCATTGGTCAGCACGCAGTCGACGGCCCCCTGCGCCCGCGTGCGCTGCGACTGGGCCATGCCGTCGCGGATGGTCTTGCCGCCGCCGAACTTGACCTCCTCCCCGTAGCCGCCGGCGCGCAGCGTGTAGTCGTCCTCGACCTCGATCACGAGGTCGGTGTCGGCCAGGCGCACGCGGTCGCCGGTGGTCGGGCCGAAGATCTCCGCATAGGCGCGGCGGTCGATGGTGGCCATGGTCAGAGCTTTCCTTGCACCAGTCCGCGAAAGCCGTGGACCGTGCGGTCGCCGGCGTAGTCCACCAGTTCCACGGTGCGCTGCTGGCCGGGCTCGAAGCGCACGGCCGTGCCCGAGGCGATGTTCAGCCGCATGCCGAGCGCGGCCGCGCGGTCGAAGTCCAGCGCGCCGTTGGTCTCGGCGAAGTGGTAGTGCGAGCCGACCTGGATGGGCCGGTCGGCGGCGTTCTTCACGAGCAGCGTGAGCGTGCGGCGGCCGGGGTTCAGCGCGTGGTCGCCGTCGTCGGTGATCAGTTCGCCGGGGATCATGGGCTCAGAAGGTGTGAATGAATCGATCGCATCCCGGCCCACAGGGCGAGGCCCTGGGAGCACGCGTGATGCGAGAAGCAGGCGGTCATCGGGTCGCGCGTGGGTGTGAGCGGTTCGTTCACGCCTTTTCAGGCCAGGCGCAGCAGCAAGGTGGCGCCGAACAGCGCGACGGCCGCGCCGGCCAGCCGCGGCAGCGCGGCGGCGCGTTCGCGCAGCAGCCAGCCGATGGCGATGCCGGCGCCGTGCAGCAGCGCCGTGGCCAGCACCATGCCGGCGATGGCGGCCGTGCCGGCCAGCTCGGTGCCGTGCGCGATGCCGTGGAACAGCGCGAACGTGCCGACCAGCACGGCCGCCACCGGCCCCGGCAGGTGCAGCCGCGTGGCCGCCAGCAGGCCGATCACCAGCAGCGAGGCCGCGATCATCGGTTCCACCGCCGGCAGCGCGAGGCCGGCCCGGCCCGCCAGCGCGCCGGCCAGCAGCATGGCCGCGAAGCCCAGCGGCGCCCAGAGCAGGTCGCGCGGGCGGCGCGCGGCCAGCGCGCTCCACACGCCGACGGCCAGCATCGCGGCCAGATGGTCGGCGCCGGTCAGCGGGTGCAGCAGGCCGGCCGCGAAGCCGTGGTGCGCGCCGGCGTCGGCGCCGGTGTGGGCGGCCGCCAGCAGCGGCAGCGCGGCCAGGGCGGCGGTGGCGGCAAGGCGCAGGGGACGCTTGGTGTCGGGCATGGTGTCTCCAGGGGGGTCAGACGATGGGCTGGTGCACGGTCACCAGCTTGGTGCCGTCGGGGAAGGAGGCCTCGACCTGGATGTCGGGGATCATCTCGGGCACGCCCTCCATGACGTCCGCGCGCGCCAGCACGCCGCGGCCTTCGCTCATGAGCTGGGCCACGGTCTTGCCGTCGCGCGCGCCTTCCATCACGGCGGCCGAGATCAGCGCCACGGCTTCGGGGTAGTTGAGCTTGAGGCCGCGGGCCCGGCGGCGCTCGGCCAGCAGGGCGGCGGTGAAGACCAGGAGCTTGTCCTTCTCGCGCGGTGTCAGTTCCATCGGGCCATTCTCCAGCAAGGGCCGTGCCCGCCCAACCCTTGCCAGCCGGGCGTGGCATGAAAGCTGCGCAGCCCCGTGGCCGTGCACGACGACATCCCCGCCCCCGACAAGAGCGCGCCGCAGCGCATCGTGAAGGTCCGGCGCGACTACAACGACTGGGTCGCGCGCGAGACCATGGAAGACTACGCGCTGCGCTACACGCCGCAGCGCTTTCGCAAGTGGTCGCCCTGGCGCGTGGCCAACACCGCGTTCGGCGCGGCCTCGTTCCTGATCCTGGAGGCCGTGGGCGCCACGCTGCTGGTGCAGTACGGCTTCGTCAACGCCGTGCTCGCGATCTGCGCCACCGGGCTCATCATCTTCCTGGCCGGCCTGCCGATCAGCGTCTACGCGGCCCGCTACGGGCTGGACATGGACCTGCTGACGCGCGGCGCCGGCTTCGGCTACATCGGCTCGACCATCACCTCGCTGATCTACGCGAGCTTCACCTTCATCTTCTTCGCGCTGGAAGCGGCCGTGATGGCCTACGCGCTGGAGCTGGCGCTGGGCATCCCGCCGAGCTGGGGCTACCTGGTCTGCGCGCTGGTCGTGGTGCCGCTGGTCACGCACGGCGTGTCGGCCATCAGCCGGCTGCAGCTGTGGACGCAGCCGCTGTGGCTGGTCATGCTGGTCGTGCCCTTCGTCTACGTGCTGATGCTCGATCCCGGTGCGTTCGCGGGCATCGTGCACTATGTTGGTGACAAGGCCACGCACCCCGGCTTCAGCCTGCCCCTGTTCGGTGCGGCGCTGACGGTCGGCATCGCGCTGATCACCCAGATGGGGGAGCAGGCGGACTACCTGCGGTTCATGCCGGTGCGCACGCCGGCCAACGCGCGGCGCTGGTGGTTCGGCGTGCTGGCCGGCGGGCCGGGCTGGGTGGTGCTGGGCGTGGTCAAGATGCTGGGCGGGGCGCTGCTGGCGTACCTCGCGATCAGCCACATGGTGCCCAAGGAGCGCGCGGTGGACCCGAACCAGATGTACCTGGCGGCCTACGAGTACGTGTTCCCGCACCTCGGCTGGGCGGTGGCGGCCACCGCCGTGTTCGTGGTCGTCTCGCAGCTCAAGATCAACGTGACGAACGCCTACGCCGGCTCGCTGGCCTGGTCCAACTTCTTCTCGCGCGTCACCCACAGCCACCCGGGGCGCGTGGTCTGGGTGCTGTTCAACACGCTGATCGCGTTCATGCTGATGGAGATGAACGTGTTCCAGGCGCTGGGCGAGGTGCTGGGCCTGTACTCCAACCTGGCCATCGCCTGGATCATGGCCGTGGTGGCGGACCTGGTCGTCAACAAGCCGCTGGGCCTGTCGCCGCCGGGCATCGAGTTCAAGCGCGCCCACCTGTACGACATCAACCCGGTGGGCGTGGGCGCGATGGCGTTGGCCTCGCTGCTGTCGATCACCGCCTACCTGGGCGCGTTCGGGCCGCTGGCGCAGGCATTCTCGGCGCTGATCGCGATGGGCACGGCCTTCGCGGCGGCGCCGCTGATCGCCTGGTGCACGCGCGGGCGCTACTACATCGCCCGCCAGGCGCAGGCCGGGCCGGCGCCCGCGCTGCAGCGCTGCGTGATCTGCGAGCGCGACTACGAGGGCCCGGACATGGCCCACTGCCCGGCCTACCAGGGCCCGATCTGCTCGCTGTGCTGCACGCTGGACGCGCGCTGCGGCGACCTGTGCAAGCCGCAGGCCGCGCTGGCCTGGCAGTGGTCGGCCGCGCTGCGCTGGCTGTTGCCGCGGCGCATCTGGCCCTACCTGGACACGGGCCTCGCCCACTTCCTGCTGCTGATGCTGGCGGTGGTGC
Source organism: Pseudorhodoferax sp. (assembly GCF_047601025.1). Classification (NCBI taxonomy): domain Bacteria; kingdom Pseudomonadati; phylum Pseudomonadota; class Betaproteobacteria; order Burkholderiales; family Comamonadaceae; genus Pseudorhodoferax; species Pseudorhodoferax sp. The sequence continues at coordinate 556,550 of NZ_JASGJZ010000001.1, read as the reverse complement.
CGGCGCTGGCGGCGGTGTTCGGCGTGCTCTACAGCCAGGAGACGGCGGCCGCCGGCACCGGCGGCGCCGAGGCGCTGCTGCGCTCGGGCTTCCTCAAGGCCTACCTGGCGCTGCTGCTGGCGGCCGGCATCGTGGCCTGGTGGTTCGTGCTGGCGCACAAGAGCCGCCAGGTCGCGCAGGAGGAATCGAACCGCCAGACCCACCTGCTGATGCGCGAGATCGCGCTGCACCGCGAGACCGACGCCGCGCTGCAGCGCGCGCGCCAGGTCGCCGAGGACGCGCGCCGCCAGGCCGACCAGGCCAACCAGGCCAAGAGCCGCTACATCAGCGCCATCAGCCACGAGCTGCGCACGCCGCTCAACAGCATCCTGGGCTACGCCCAGCTGATGGGCGAGGACGCCGCCGTGCCGCCGCACCGGCGCCATGCGGTGCAGGTCATCCAGCGCGGCGGCGAGCACCTGCTGCAGCTCATCGACGGCACGCTGGACGTGGCGCGCATCGAGGCCGGCCGGCTCACGCTGAACATCCGGCCCATGGCCTTCGCCGACGCGGTGCACGAGGTCGCCGCGATGTTCGAGCTGCAGGCCGCCGCGCGCGGCCTGGCCTTCCACTTCGAGCCCGAGGGCCAGCTGCCCGAGTTCGTGCGCGCCGACGAGCAGCGCGTGCGCCAGATCCTGATCAACCTGCTTGGCAACGCCATCAAGTTCACGGCCGCCGGCCACGTGCGCCTGCGCGTGCGCTACCAGCGCGAGATGGCCACGCTGGAGATCGCCGACAGCGGCCCCGGCATCGCGCCGCAGGCGCTGGAGCGCATCTTCGAACCCTTCGCGCGCGCCGGCGCGCCGGGCCAGCCGGCCGCCGGCGGCGCCGGCCTGGGCCTGACGATCGCCAAGATGCTGACCGACCTGATGGGCGGCGAGCTGACCGCCGCCAGCACCCTGGGCCAGGGCTCCACGTTCAAGGTGCGTCTGTTCCTGCCCGAGCTGTACGGTGCCGCCGCGCGCCCGGCCGCTGGCGCCGCGCCGGTGCGGCGCGGCTACGCCGGCGAGCGCCGCCGCGTCCTGGTCGTCGACAACGAGGAGGCCGACCGCGAGCTGCTGGTGCACCTGCTGGAGCCGCTGGGCTTCGCGCTGCGCACGGCGGCCAGCGGCCACGACTGCCTGGACCTGCTGGTCGCCGGCTACCGCCCGCACGCCATCCTGATGGACCTGGCCATGCCCGGCATCGACGGCTGGGAGACCATCCGCCGCGTGCGCGCGCTGCTGCCCGGCGCGGCGGTCCAGCCGCGCATCGCCATCGTCTCGGCCAACGCCTTCGACAAGGGGCTGGAGAACGACGCCGGCATCCGGCCGGAGGACTTCATGGTCAAGCCGGTGCGCTTCGCCGAACTGCTGGACTGGCTGGGCCGCCAGCTCGGCCTGCAGTGGCTGGAGGCGCCGCCGCCCGCGCCGCCGGCGCCTTCGCCCCCGCCGGATGCGCTGGCCCGCCCCGACGCCGCCGGCCTGGAGGCGCTGCGCCGGGCCGTGGACCTGGGCTTTCCGCGCGGCGTGCTGAACGCGCTGGACGCGATCGAGCGCAGCCAGCCCGAATGCGCCGCCTTCGTGCAGCCGCTGCGCGCGCTGGCCCGACAATTCGACTTCGAGGCCATGAGCCGCCTGCTTGCCGACGCCGATGCCCGCCGACCCGCTTGACCAGACCCTGGACCGCGCCAACAGCGACGTGGTGCTGATCGTCGACGACGTGCCCGACAACCTGGCCATGCTGCACGACGCGCTGGACGAATCCGGCTACGCCGTGCTGGTCGCCACCAGCGGCGAGATGGCGCTGCAGCGCGCGGCCCAGGCCGTGCCCGACGTGGTGCTGCTGGACGCGATGATGCCGGGCATGGACGGCTTCGAGGTCGCGCGGCGGCTGAAGGCCGCGCCGGCCACGGCCCACATCCCCGTGATCTTCATGACCGGCCTGACGGAGACCGAGCACCTCGTCGCCGCGCTGGCGTGCGGCGGCGTGGACTACGTGACCAAGCCGATCCGCCCGAAGGAGGTGCTGGCCCGCATGCAGGTGCACCTGGCCAGCGCGCGCGAGCGCCGCCAGGCCCGCAACGCGCTGGACGCCTTCGGCTACGCCAGCATCACGGTGCGTGCCAGCGACGGCCGGCTGATGTGGCAGACCGCGCTGGCGCGCGAGCTGCTGCAGCGCTACTGCGGCGGCCCGGTGCCGGCCGGCGGCGGCAGCCTGGCGCCGGTGGTGGTGCTGGACTGGCTGCGCGCCCACCTGGCCGCGGCGCAGCAGCAGATCGAGCCGCCGCCGCTGGCCATCGAGCACGGCGCGCGCCGCCTGACGCTGCGGCTGCACCAGCAGACCGGCGACGGCGAGGGCGAAGGCGGCGGCGACTGGCTGATCGTGATGCGCGAGGAATCGGACGCCGCCGTGATCGAGGCGCTGTCGCTCTCGCTCGCCCTGACCGCGCGCGAGGCCGAGGTGCTGTACTGGCTGGTCAAGGGCAAGACCAACAAGGACATCGGCGACATCCTGGGCGCCAGCCCCGCCACCGTGAAGAAGCACCTGGAGCGCGTCTACGTCAAGCTCGGCGTGGAGACGCGCACGGCCGCGGCCACGGTGGCGATGCAGCGGGTGCGGCCGCTGCAGCCGCAGTTCCGGGCCTGAAGCGCGGCTACGACGGCGCGCGCGCGGCGGACTCGCCCCACCAGCGCCGCGCGGCGACGACCACCGGCCCGACCATCGCCAGCGCGCACAGGTAGCCGTAGGCGCGCTGGCCGGGTTCCAGCAGGCCGGCCAGCCGCGCCGGCAGCCCGGGCGTGTCGCCCTGCGGCAGCGCGGCCAGCAGCTGGCCCAGGCCGCCCAGCGCCAGCTGGATGGCCAGCAGGCACAGCAGCAGCGACGACAGCCGGAACAGCGCCAGCAGCGGCACGCGCGAGGCGATGCTGCGGAACGCCAGCGCCACCAGCGCGGCTGCGGCCAGCCCCAGCACCGCGCCCGCGGCGAGCCGCGGCAGGCTTTCGGCCGCGGCGGCGGCGTGCAGGAAGATACCGATCTCCAGCGTCTCGCGCAGCGCCGCCAGCGCCAGGAACACGGCGACGATGGCCGGCGCGGCGGGCGAATCGATCGCGTCCTGCAGCCAGCGCCCCACGTGGTGGTCGATCGACAGCCGCGAGGACAGCATCGCGCTGGCCATGCCCAGCACGGACAGGCCCAGCGCCACCGACAGCACGGCCTGGGTGCGCGTGCTCCAGGAGAACGCGGCCAGCGCCACCGCCAGGGCGGCGCCCAGCACCACGCCGGCCGCCGTGCCGCCGCGCAGCCAGGGCAGCAGGTCGTGCCGCCGCGCGCGCACCAGGCAGGCCCGGGCCGTCCAGGCGATCAGCATCAGTTCGGCGCATTCGCGCAGCACCAGGAAAGCGGGCTCAAGCATGGCGGCGTGCCGGCTCCTCGAATGAAAACGATTCCCAGGAAGTGTATCTGCCGCTCTGCGACACTCGCCCGTTCCTCCGTTGCAACCGCATGCCCGTGAACGATCAGGAAATCTTCGGTGTCATCGACCGCGCGGTCGACAACTTCAACGGCAATCTCGACGAGCTGGAGAGCGCCATCGGCATGCTGATCGTCGGCCGGCAGTACGGCTGGCGCGTGATCATGCTGATCCACAGCCCCGGCACCGTGCGCAAGTACTGCAAGATCCTGAACATCAAGCACCTGCGCGAGCTGCTGCCCGAGGTCGGCGTGCTGGCGCACCGCTCCAACGCCTGGCGCCTGGTCGAGGGGACCGAGAACTTCTGGAAGGCCGTGCGGGGCCAGATCCGCGGCATCCGCACCACGCGCGCCGAGAAGTCCTGACCGGTAGCACTCCAAAGGCCACTCGGGAAGACGAACACCGCGGAATCACGGCTGTTCATCGGGCACATCAGTAGTACTTGACAGTACTACTGATGTGCCCCTACATTGGCGCCCGTCTGAAAATCGTTCTCATTCGAGGTGCCGGTTCGCGGCGCCTCGGACGGGGACGCAGAACGCTGGCGCGGACGACGCGCCGTCCGATTCCCTCCTTCCTTTCGCCGCGTCACCCATGCCTCACCTGCAGCACGTTCCCGTGTCCCGCACGGCCTTGCGCCGACGTCCCGCCGCGCTCGCCGCGCAGTTGCTGCTCGCGGCCGGCGGCCTGGCGCTGCCGCCGTCCTCGGCGCTGGCGCAGGCCGGCGCATCGCTGCCGGCCGTGACGGTCAAGGAAGAGCTCGACAAGGGCTACGCGGCCACGCGCAGCACCACCGCCACCAAGACCGACACGCCGCTGATCGACACGCCGCAGTCGATCTCCGTCGTCACGCAGGAGCAGATCCGCGACCAGGGTTCGCAGGGCCTGGCCGAGGCGCTGCGCTACGTGCCCGGCGTCGGCTTCGCGCAGGGCGAGGGCAACCGCGAGACGCCGATCTTCCGCGGCATCGTCACGACGGCGGACTTCTACATCGACGGCGTGCGCGACGACGTCCAGTACTACCGCGACCTGTACAACATCGAGCGCGTGGAGGTCTTCCGCGGCCCCAACGCCATGATCTTCGGCCGCGGTGCCACCGGAGGCCTGATCAACCGCGTTTCCAAACAGGCCCACTGGACGCCGCGGATCGGCGGCTCCGTGACGCTGGGTTCGGACAGCAACAAGCGCATCGCGGTCGACCTGAACCGGCCGATCGGAGAGAACCTCGCGTTCCGGCTGAACGCCATGCACGAGGACTCGGACAGCTACCGCGACAGCGTCTGGCTGCGCCGCACGGGCGTCAATCCCACGCTGTCGTGGAAGGCCACGAACCGCACGCTGGTGACGGCCGGCTACGAGCATTTCCGCGACGACCGCATCGCCGACCGCGGCATCCCTTCGTTCCAGGGCCGGCCGGTGCGGACCGACGCCTCGACCTTCTTCGGTAATGCGTCCGGCAGCCCGACCTGGTCGCGCCTGGACGCCTTCAACCTGGCGGTCGAGCATGAGTTCGGCGGCGGCGCGGTGCTGCGCAACCGCCTGCGCGTGGCGGACCAGGACAAGTTCTACCAGAACGTATTCCCGGGTGCCGTCGACGCGACCGGCACCACCGTCACGATCGCCGCCTACAACAATGCGACCACGCGCAAGAGCGTGTTCAACCAGACCGACCTGACCTACAACCTGAGCGCCGGCGTCGTCAAGCACAAGCTGCTGGGTGGCGTGGAGCTGGGCCGCCAGGAGACCACGAACTTCCGCGAGACCGGGTATTTCCCCGGTGGCCTGACCAGCGTCGGCGTGCCGCTGGCGAACCCGGTGACGAACCTGCCCATCACGTTCCGGCAGAGCGCCACGGATACCGACAACGAGGGCACCGCCAAGGTCGCGGCGTTCTACCTGCAGGACCAGATCGAGCTCGGCCCGCAGTGGCAGATCATCGGCGGCGTGCGCGTCGACCATTTCTCGGCCGACGTCACCAACCGCCGCAACGGCCAGCGCTTCGAGTCTTCCGACAACCTCGTGTCGCCGCGCCTGGGCGTGATCTACAAGCCCCAGCCGAACCTGTCGCTGTACGCGAACTACAGCATCGCCCACCAGCCGCGCGCGGGCGAGCAGCTGGCGTCGCTGTCGGTGACCAACGCCGCGCTGGCGCCCGAGAAGTTCAAGAACTACGAACTGGGCGCCAAGTGGGAGGTGCGTCCCGACCTGGCGGTGACCGCCGCGCTGTTCCGGCTCGACCGGTCCAACGTCGTGATCCTCGACCCGACCGATCCGACCAACACGCGCACCATCCTCAGCGACGGCCAGCGCACCGAGGGCGTCGAGCTCGGCGTCAGCGGCAAGGTCACCGCGGCCTGGTCGGTGGCTGGCGGCTACACCTACAGCGATGCCCGGTTCATGGGCCGGACCGCGGCCACGTTGCGCCCGGACGGCGCCGTGGCGCTGGTGCCACGGCACACCTTCGCGCTGTGGAACCGCTACGACGTCACGCCGGCCTGGGGATTCGGCCTGGGCGTGATCCACCGCAGCAAATCGTTCGCGGCCAACGAGCTGGCCGTCGCCGCCTCCAACGTCGCGCTGGCGGGCTACACGCGCTTCGACGCCGCGGTGTTCTTCCAGGTCGACAAGAACCTGAGCCTGCAGCTCAACGTCGAGAACCTGTTCGACAAGGCGTACTACGCGAACGCGCACAGCAACACCAACATCACGCCCGGCTCGCCGCGCGCCTTCCGCGTGGCGCTGAACGCGGCGTTCTGACCGTGTCCGGCGAAGCCATGTCGCTCGCGGGCGCCAGAGCCACGCTGGACCAGGCGCAGCTGCGCGCGACGCGCTGCCGGCTGGCCGTGCTGCAGGTGTTCCACGCGGCGCCGCAGCAGCGGCTGACCGTGGACGCGATCGCCGAGCAGCTGCTGCTGCAGGGCGCCTGGATCAGCGTGCCCAGCATCTACAAGACCGTGCGCGGCCTGGTGGCGCGGCAGGTGCTGGAGAAGGACTGGCACGACAGCGGCCGCAGCGTGTTCTGGCTGCGCGGGCACGGCGCCGCGCAGGAGCACCAGATCGCGTGCCGCTGCTGCCAGCGCAGCATCGCCGTGCGCGACGCCGAGCTGGCGCGCGTGGTCGGCCGGATCTGCGACGCGCACGGCCTGCGCCTGGGCGCGGCGGCGCTGCGCATCCAGGTCATCTGCGCCGCCTGCCAGGACGACCCCGGCGCACGGCGCCGCATGGCGCCGTGCGCGTCGATCCATCGTTCATCCTTTGTCCCGGAGATGCCATGAGAATCCCGTTCGTCCCGACCACCCTGGCCGCCTTGCTGCTGGCCGGTACCGCCGCGGCCCAGACGCCCGAGCTGAACCTGTACTCGGCGCGCCACTACAGCACCGACGAGGCGCTGTACGCCGACTTCACCAAGGCCACCGGCATCCGGATCAACCGCATCGATTCGGACGACGCCGGCCTGGTCGCGCGGCTGAAGTCCGAAGGCGCCGCGTCGCCGGCCGACGTGATCCTGCTGGTCGACGCCGCGCGGCTGCACCGGCTGGAGCGCGACGGCCTGTTCCAGCCGATCCGCTCGGCCAGGCTGGAGGAGGCGATCCCGCCCACGCTGCGCAGCCTGCCGGCGGCCGATGGCGGGCTGTCGTGGTTCGGCTTCTCGACGCGGGCGCGCGTCATCGTCTACGACAAGGCCGGCGTCAAGCCCGAGGACGTGGACCGGTACGAGAAGCTGGCCGATCCGCGCAACAAGGGCCGCGTCTGCATCCGCTCCGGCTCGCACCCATACAACCTCAGCCTGTTCAGCGCCGTCACGCAGCACCTGGGCGAGGCCGGGGCCGAGGCCTGGCTCAAGGGGCTGCAGGCCAACCTGGCGCGGCCGCCCAAGGGCGGGGACACCGACCAGATCCGCGGCGTCGCGTCCGGCGAATGCCAGATCGCCGTCAGCAACAGCTACTACGTGGCGCGCCTGATGCGTTCGGACAAGCCCGAGGACAAGGCCGTGGCGGACAAGGTGGCCGTGTCGTTCCCGAACCAGGACAGCTGGGGCACGCACGTCAACATCGCCGGCGGCGGCGTGGCGCGCCATGCCAAGAACCGCGCCAACGCGATCGCCTTCCTCGAATACCTGGCGACGCCGCAGGCGCAGGCCCACTTCGCCAACGGCAACAACGAGTGGCCGGCCGCCAGGGGCATCCGCGTGGACAACCCGGCGCTGCAGGCCATGAGCCCGAACGGCTTCAAGTCCGAGACCATCCCGGTGGCGACCGTGGCCGAGCGCCAGCCGCAGGTGCAGCAACTGCTGGACCGGGTCGGCTTCCCGTAATCGGCGCCGGCCGGCCTGCGCGGGGCCGGCAGCGTTTCAGCGCGCGGACAGCAGCGGCGCGAGTTGCGCCGCCGGCTGCGGCCGGCCGTACAGGTAGCCCTGGGCGCAGTCGCAGCCGCAGCCGGCCAGGAAGCGGGCCTGGGCCTCGTTCTCCACGCCCTCGGCGACCACGCGCAGGTCCAGCCCGCGCGCCAGCGCCACGGTGGCGTGGACGATGGCCGCGTCGTGCCGCGCCTCGGGCAGGGCGGCGACGAAGCTGCGGTCGATCTTCAGCTCGCTGAGCGGGAAGTGCTTCAGGTGCGCCAGCGAGGAGCAGCCGGTGCCGAAGTCGTCCAGCGACAGCGCGATGCCCAGCGCCTGCAGCTCCTGCAGCAGCGCGATCACGTGCTCGCCCTGGGCCATGGCGGTGGTCTCGGTGATCTCCAGCCGCAGCAGCCGCGGCGCGATGCCGGTCTCGCGCAGGGCCTGCCGCACCACCTGCGCCAGGTCGGTGGTCATGCACTGGCGGGCCGAGACGTTGACGGCCACCGGCACCGGTTGCAGCCCGGCGGCCTGCCAGGCGGCGACCTGGCGCGCGGCCTCGCGCACGGCCCAGGCGCCCATGTCGATGATCAGGCCGGATTCCTCGGCCACCGGCAGGAACTCGGCCGGCGGCAGCAGCGCGGCCGGCGTGCGCTGCCAGCGCATCAGCGCCTCCATGCCGACCAGCCGGCCCGAGCCGAGCGCGACCTGCGGCTGGTAGTGCAGCACCAGCTGCGCGTTCTGCAGCGCCTGGCGCAGGTCCACCTCCAGCGCCAGCCGGTCGTGCATGCGCGCGTTGATGTCGTCCGCCCAGATGTGGAAGCTGGCCTTGGGCTGGCTCTTGGCGCGGTACATGGCCATGTCGGCCTTGGACAGCAGGTCCTCGGCCTCGGTGCCGTCGCGCGGCACCAGCACCACGCCCACGCTGCCGGAGCTGGGCAGGCGGCGGTGGTTGAATTCGGCGCCCAGCGCGATGTCCCAGGACAGCGCGTCGACGATCTTGGCCGCGGCCATGGCCGCGCCCTCCGGGCCGCCGATGTCCTCCAGGATCAGCACGAACTCGTCGCCGCCCCAGCGCGCCACGGTGTCGGTGTCGCGGCACAGGTCGCGCAGCCGCTGCCCCATCACGCGCAGCACCTCGTCGCCGGCGCGGTGGCCCAGCGTGTCGTTGATGTGCTTGAAGCGGTCCAGGTCGACGAACAGGATGGCCGCCATGCTGCGCTGGCGCTGCACGCGCGAGAGCGCCAGCTGCAGCCGCTCCTGCAGCAGCACGCGGTTGGGCAGGCCGGTCAGCGCGTCGTGGGTGGCGGCGTGCTCGCGCTCGCGGGTGGCGGCCAGCGCGGCCGTCATGTCGTTGAACACCAGCACCGCGCCTTCGATGCCGCCGGACGGCCCGCGCAGCGGGTTGGCCGTGGCGCGCAGGCTGCGCAGGCCGCCCGGGGCCCGCAGGTACAGCAGTTCGCGCAGGTGCACGCTGACGCCACGGCCCAGGCAGGCGTCGACGGCCGTGCGCAGCGCCTCGTGGCTGTCGCTCTGCAGCGGGTAGGCCTGCAGCGGCCGGCCCTGCAGCAGCTGCGGCGCGGCCTGCAGTTGCGCGGTGGGGTTGGCGAAGCGCACGGTCCGGTGCTGCGCGTCGATGGTGATCACGGCGTCGTCGATGGCGCGCAGCGCGGCCTGCGCGTGCTGGCGCGAGCGTTGCAGCTGGCGCTGCACGGCGCGCAGCTTGGCTGCCTCGCGCACCGTCAGCGCCACGGCCAGCGTGGCCACGGCCAGGCCCGGCGGCAGCCAGCGCTGGTACTGCAGCAGTGCGGCGCTGAGCAGCAGCGGCGCGGCCAGCACGGCGAGGCCGGCCAGCGCCCGCCCGGGCAGCGGCAGCGCGTGGCTATGCCGCGCCGTGGCCAGGCAGGCCGCGCAGACCAGGCTGGTCAGCAGCAGCGCCGTGGCCAGCGACCAGGGCGGGGCCAGCCGCGTGATCAGGCTGCCGTGCTGCAGCGCGTCCAGCACCTGGGCGTGGAACAGCACGGCCGGCATCGGCGCGTGCGGGGCCTGCGCCAGCGGCGTGGCCAGCATGGCGCCCAGGCCGCCGGCGGTGGCGCCGATGAACACCGCGCGCCCGCGCGCCTGCGCCAGCAGCGCCGGGTCGGCCAGCGCCGCCGCGAACGACACCACCGGCACGCCGGCGGTGCGCGGCACGAAGGCCTCGCCCTGGCGGATCCAGGCGTCGTCGCCGCCGGCGCGCGGGGCCATGCCGGCGGCCACCTCGAGCTGGGAGCGGCCGGTGCCGGCCAGCTCGTGCACGGCCAGCGCCAGCGCCGGCACGTCGGCGCGGCCGGGGCCGGCGTACAGGTACTGGCTGCGCGACTGGCCGTCCAGGTCGGTCTCCACGTCCACGTGGCCAAGCCAGGCCTGCGGCGCCGGGCCGGCCAGCCGCGGGCCCAGCAGCTCGGCGCCGATGCGGCCGTCGGCCCGCCGCGCGGGCGCGACGGCCAGCGCCACGCGGCCGTGGCGTGCCAGCGCCGCGGCCAGCGCCGCGTCGCCGGCCGGGTCGCGCTGGTCGGGTTCGGCGAACAGCACGGCGATGCCGACGGCACCGGCGCCGGCATCGCGCAGCGCATCGACCATGCGCGCATGCAGCGTGCGCGGCCAGGGCCAGGCGCCCAGGCGCTCCAGGCTGTCGTCGTCCACCGCGACGACGACCGGCGCCTGCGTGTCGGCGCTGCGCTGCGGCAGCATCAGGTCGTAGGCCAGCAGGTCCAGCCGCTGCAGCCACTGCGGCTGCATCCAGGCCAGCAGCAGCGCGGTGCCCACGCCGACGCACCACCAGCCGGCCCGCTCCAATGCCTGCCGCAGCCGCGCACCGAGGGTCGACGGGGCGGGCTCGCGCGGCGGGAAGAGGGCGTCGGTGCTCAAGCGGTCCGGCGATCGCCGTTTACAGGAACAGCAGCGGCAGCAGCAACAGCAGGCGGGGCCATGTCGGCGTGGGCGGCGCCTCGACGGTGAAGGATTGCGGCGCGCCCCAGGGTTCCGGCGCATCGGCGCTGCCGATCCGCTGCACCCGCGCCAGGTAGCGGCCGGGTGCCAGCGCGGGCAGCGCGGCCTGCGCGTCCCCGGTGCGCTGCTCCAGCAGCGGCGCGGCGAACGAGGCATCCTGCGCCAGCTGCAGCCGGTAGCCGGCGGCGCCGGCCTGCGGGCTCCAGCTCAGCACCAGCCGTCCGTCCTGCGCCGGCGCCGCGAGCTGGGGCACCGGGCCCGGCTCGGTGCGCCGGAAGGCCTGCAGCTCGCCGAACGGGCCCTGGCTTCCGTCGGCGTCGATGCGCGCCACGCGCCAGCGGTAGTGCCCGGGCGGCAGCGCGCGGTCGGCGGGCAGGCTGGCGCTGGCGACCTGCTGGTCCAGCCAGGGCGCGCCGTCCTGGTCCAGCAACTGCAGGTGGTAGCTGCCGCCCGGGGCGTCGGCCTCGGTCCAGCGGAACAGCGGCTGCGCCTCGGTGACGGTGGCGCCGGGCGGCGGCTCGATCTGCATCGGCGGTGGCGGCCGCGCGTGGATGCGCAGCGGCCGCTCGGCGGCCAGGCCCTCCAGGCCCTGCGCGTCGATGGCGCGCAGGCGCAGCACGTAGCGGCCGTCGGCCAGGTGCTCGCCCAGCCGCAGCCGCGGTGCGTTCGACTGCTCGTCCAGCTGCGTCGACGCGAAGCCGGCGTCGCTGGCCAGCTGGGCGCGGTAGCCGCTGGCCCGAGGCAGGCCCTGGAACGCCAGCTCCGTCGGCAGGTGCTGCACCGTGTCCGGCAGCTGCGACAGGTCCGGCGCCGGCAGCAGCGGCACCGGCGTGGCGGGCGCCTGGCCGGCCTGGACGGTGCTGCCGTGGCCGGCCACGGCGAGCACGGCGCCGGCCGGGGTGCTCAGCCGTACCGCGCCGGACAGCGTCTCGGCGTGCGTCACGGTATCGCGGCCGGTGCCCTGGCTCTGCACGCGAAAGCGCGTGCCGCGCACGGCCGCGACCGCGGCCGGGGTGTGGATCTCGAAGCGCCGGCCCGGCGCGGCGGCCGGCGCCACGTCGTTCTCGACGCGGCCGCGCAGCAGCTCCAGCGAGACCGCCGAATTGCCGTCCAGCACGCGCCGGGTGGCGGCGTGGATCTGCAGCTCCGAGTCGCGCAGCAGCAGCACGCGGGCGCCGTCCTCGAAGCCGATGCTGGCGCTGTCGTGCGGGCCGGTCTGCAGCCGCGCCGGCGGCTGCAGGCGGTCGCCGGCGGCCAGGGGGCGCCAGCGGCCGTTGCCGCCGCGCACGCGCGCCGCGCCCTCGGTCGCCACCACCTCCAGAGCGGCCGGCACGCGGCGCAGCCATGCCTGCGGCAGGCGCAGCCGGGTGCCGGGCTGCAGGTGGTGCGGATCGGCGATGCCCTCGCGCTGCACCAGCTGCCAGGCCAGCGACGGCCGCACCAGGTAGCGCTGCGCGATGTTCCAGGGATGGTCGCCGGGCTGGACCACGTAGACCAGGTCCGCCGCGGCGGCCGGCCCGGCGAGCATGGCGAGGCCCAGCAAAACGCCCGCCGTGCGGGACAGACAGGGCGGGCGTGTGCGCATGGTCGTCGGGGACAGAGCGTATTCGTAGGATCGATTCTAAAGAGGATTGAGCGAATCAAAGCGCATTCATGTAGCGGATACCGCGCAAGTGGGCGACCGCCCGGCGGCTGCGCGCCCGCCCCGGCGCCGCCCGCGTACGCCACCTGGCGTATAGGCCCCGGCGGGGCTTGTTCCTAGGATCGATCCCGACCTCAGACGGCGTCCGCAGCGCGGCGCCGCCGGACCCAGCGATCCACCAACCACCGGGAGTTCTTCGACATGCAACCTCGCTTCACCCTGAAGGCCGCCGCCGCGGCCATCGTCCTGGCCGGCATGGCCGGCAGCCTGCCCGCCTTCGCCCAGTCCACCATCAAGGTCGGCGTGCTGCACGCCCTGTCGGGCACGATGGCCATCTCCGAGACGGCGCTGAAGGATATGGCGCTGATGACCATCGAGGAGATCAACGCCAAGGGCGGCGTGCTGGGCAAGAAGCTCGAGCCGGTGGTGATCGACACCGCCTCCAACTGGCCGCTGGCGGCCGAGAAGGCCAAGCAGCTGATCACCCAGGACAAGGTGGCCGTGACCTTCGGCTGCTGGACCTCGGTGTGCCGCAAGTCGGTGCTGCCGGTCTACGAGGAGAACAACGCGCTGCTGTACTACCCGGTGCAGTACGAGGGCGAGGAACTGTCCAAGAACGTGTTCTACACCGGCGCCGCGCCGAACCAGCAGGCCATCCCCGCGGTGGAATACCTGATGGGCAAGGAAGGCGGCAATGCCAAGCGCTGGGTGCTGCTGGGCACGGACTACGTGTACCCGCGCACGGCCAACAAGATCCTGCGCGCGTTCCTGAAGTCCAAGGGCGTGGCCGACGCCGACATCATGGAGACCTACACCCCGTTCGGCCACAGCGACTACCAGACCATCGTCGCCGACATCAAGAAGTTCAGCCAGGGCGGCAAGACGGCGGTAGTCTCCACCATCAACGGCGACTCCAACGTGCCCTTCTACAAGGAACTGGGCAACGCCGGCCTGAAGGCCAAGGACGTGCCGGTGGTGGCCTTCAGCGTCGGCGAGGAAGAGCTGCGCGGCCTCGATCCCAAGCCGCTGGTCGGCCACCTGGCCTCGTGGAACTACTTCATGAGCGTGAAGAACCCCACCAACACCGCCTGGATCAAGCAGTGGACCGAGTACGCCAAGGCCAAGAAGCTGCCCGGCCAGTCCACCAAGCCGCTGACCAACGACCCGATGGAGGCCACCTACGTCGGCATCCACATGTGGAAGCAGGCGGTGGAGAAGGCCAAGTCCACCGACGCCGACCAGGTCATCGCCGCCATGGCCGGCCAGACCTTCGACGCGCCCAGCGGCTTCACGCTGACCATGGATCCCAAGAACCACCACCTGCACAAGCCGGTGCTGATCGGCGAGATCCGCCCGGACGGCCAGTTCAACGTGGTCTGGCGCACCAAGGCCCCGATCAAGGCCCAGCCCTGGAGCCCGTACATCGAAGGCAACGACAAGAAGAAGGACGAGCCCGAGAAGAAGTGAGCCCGTGAGCCGGTTTCCGGCCGCGCCACGGAAAGGGGCCGCGCGCCCCTCCGTTCCATGAGCACGATGCAGATCAGGGGGTTGCCTTGCGAAGTTGGATGAAAGCGCTGGCCGCGGTGCTGGCGCTGCTGCTGGGTGCGGCCGCGTTGCCGGCCCGCGCCTTGACGAACGAGGCCGCGCTGGCCATGGCCTCGGGCACCTCGTCCGAGCGGGTGGAGGCCATCACGGCCGCCGTGATCCAGGCGGTGGAGCAGGGCGACGGCCGGACCGAGGCGTTCCTGCGGGCCATGGCCGACGACGCCGTGCGCGTCACGGCCGACAAGGCCTTCGTGGTGCGGGACGGCAAGGGCTTCGACCCGGCCAGCGGCGCCGAGGTGGCCGTGCCCGAGGACGCCGAGGACGTCGTCAACAACAACCTGATGCGCGGCGAACTGGACGTGGCCATCGCCGCGCTGCAGCTGCGCAGCGCCGATGCGTCGGTGCGCTCCGGGGCCGCGCGCGCGCTGGCCGGCGCGCCGTCGCAGGCGCGGCTGCCGCTGATCGAGAAGGCGCTGGCGGCCGAGCAGGACGCGGCCATCCGCGAGCAGCTCGAACTGGCGCGCGCCGCCAGCCTGCTGTCCAGCGACGACGCGGGCCAGCGCCTGGCCGCCGCCGCCGCGCTGGCCGAGAACAAGCGGCCCGCCACCAAGCTGCTGCTCAACGAGCGCCTGGCCGAGGAGCAGGACCCGGCCGTGCAGAAGGCCATCCGCGCGGCCATCGCGTCCATCGACGAAGGCCTGGTCTGGGGCGAGCGGCTGGGCCAGGCCTTCACCGGCGTGAGCCTGGGCTCCATCTTGCTGCTGGTGGCGCTGGGCCTGGCCATCACCTACGGGCTGATGGGCGTGATCAACATGGCGCACGGCGAGCTGATGATGATCGGCGCCTACGCGACCTACGTGGTGCAGGGCCTGTTCCAGAAGTACCTGCCGGGTGCGTTCGACGCCTACCTGATCGCGGCGATCCCGGCGGCCTTCCTGGCCTCGGCGCTGGTCGGCGCGGTGCTGGAGCGCGGCGTGATCCGCTTCCTGTACGGCCGCCCGCTGGAGACACTGCTGGCCACCTGGGGCATCAGCCTGGTGCTGATGCAGCTGGTGCGCTCGACCTTCGGCGCGCAGAACGTGGCGGTGGAAAGCCCGTCGTGGATGAGCGGCGGCATCCAGTTGCTGCCCAACCTGGCGCTGCCCTGGAACCGCGTGCTGATCATCGTGTTCGCGGCGCTGGTGCTGGCCGCCATGGCCTGGCTGATCGGGCGCACGCGGCTCGGGCTGTTCGTGCGCGGCGTCACGCAGAACCGGCCGATCGCCGCCTGCATGGGCGTGAACACCGCGCGCGTGGACACCTACGCGTTCGCGCTCGGCTCGGGCATCGCGGGCCTGGCCGGCTGCGCGCTGAGCCAGGTCGGCAACGTCGGCCCGGACCTGGGCCAGAACTACATCGTCGACTCCTTCATGGTCGTCGTGGTCGGCGGTGTCGGGCAGCTGGCCGGCACGGTGTACGCCGCGCTGGGCCTCGGCATCCTGAACAAGCTGTTCGAGGGCTGGGCCGGCGCGGTGCTGGCCAAGATCGCCGTGCTCGTCATCATCATCGTCTTCATCCAGAAGCGGCCGCAGGGCATCTTCGCGATGAAGGGCCGCAGCGCGGAGGCCTGAACCCCATGAACGCCACGACTCTTTCCTCGCCGGCGGCCCGCGTCGCGCTGCCGGGCCGCGCGCCGCTGCTGAGCCGGCCCGGCTGGGCCGCCTTCCTGGCCGCGCTGCTGGCCGTCTGCGCGCTGGCGCCGGCGCTGAACCTGCTGGTGCCCCCGGACAGCGCGCTGCACCTGTCGGACTACTCGGTGGCCGTGCTCGGCCGCATCATGTGCTATGCCATCTGCGCGCTGGCGATGGACCTGATCTGGGGCTACACCGGCATCCTGTCGCTGGGCCACGGCCTGTTCTTCGCGCTGGGCGGCTACATGATGGGCATGTACCTGATGCGCCAGATCGGGCTGGAGGGCAACTACAAGAGCGCGCTGCCGGACTTCATGGTGTTCCTGGACTGGAAGGAACTGCCCTGGCACTGGGCCTTCAGCGGCTCCTTCGTGCTGCAGATGGTGCTGGTGGTGGCCGTGCCCGGGCTGCTGGCCTTCGTGTTCGGCTACTTCGCCTTCCGCTCGCGCATCAAGGGCGTGTACTTCTCGATCATCACGCAGGCGCTGACCTTCGCCGCCATGCTGCTGTTCTTCCGCAACGAGACCGGCTTCGGCGGCAACAACGGCTTCACCGACTTCAAGCGCATCCTGGACATCCCGATCGCCACGCCGCAGATGCGCATGACGCTGTTCGTCATCACCGGCCTCGTGCTGCTGGGCTTCTTCCTGTTCGCGCGCTGGCTGGTGGGCAGCAAGTTCGGCCGCGTGCTGCAGGCCATCCGCGACGCCGAGAGCCGGGTGATGTTCTCGGGCTACAACCCGGTGCACTACAAGCTCACGGTCTGGACCCTCTCGGCCATGATGTGCGGCGTGGCCGGCGCGCTGTACGTGCCGCAGGTCGGCATCATCAACCCGACCGAGATGTCGCCGGCCAACTCGATCGAGATCGCGATCTGGGCGGCCGTGGGCGGCCGGGCCACGCTGATCGGGCCCATCGTCGGCGCCTTCCTCGTCAACGGCGCCAAGAGCTGGTTCACCACGGCCTTCCCGGAATACTGGCTGTACTTCCTCGGCGCGATGTTCATCCTCGTCACGCTGTTCCTGCCGCAGGGCGTGGTGGGGCTGGTGCGCAAGGTGGCCGCGCGGGGCAAGGAGGAGCGCGCATGACGCCCGACCTGATGGAAGAGGGCGCGCGCCGCCTGCAGCGCGCCGCCCACCCGGTGGCCACGGGCGCCACCGCGTCCGGCGGCCGCGAGGCCGGCTTCTCGCACATCGCCACGCCCGGCGAGGTGGACGTGACGCACGGCCGCATCCTGTACCTGGAGGAGGTCAGCGTCAGCTTCGACGGCTTCAAGGCCATCAACAAGCTGAGCCTGGACATCGCGCCGGGCGAGCTGCGCTGCATCATCGGCCCCAACGGCGCCGGCAAGACCACGATGATGGACATCATCACCGGCAAGACGCGGCCCGACAGCGGCACGGTGTTCTTCGGCAGCACCATCGACCTGCTGCGCCACACCGAGCCGCAGATCGCGCAGCTGGGCATCGGCCGCAAGTTCCAGAAGCCGACGGTGTTCGAGCAGCTGACGGTGTTCGAGAACCTGGAGCTGGCGCTCAAGACCGACAAGCGCGTCCGGCCGTCGATGGCCTTCCGGCTCGACTCGGCGCAGCGCGACCGCCTGGCCGAGGTGCTGCAGACCATCCACCTGGCCGGCAGCGAGCGCCGCCTGGCCGGCAACCTCTCGCACGGCCAGAAGCAGTGGCTGGAGATCGGCATGCTGCTGATGCAGGACCCCAAGCTGCTGCTGCTGGACGAACCCGTGGCCGGCATGACCGACGAGGAGACGGCGCGCACGGCCGAGCTGTTCCTCACGCTCAAGGGCCGGCACTCGCTGATGGTGGTGGAGCACGACATGGGCTTCATCAAGACCATCTCGGAGATCGTGACCGTGCTGTGCGACGGCGCGGTGCTGGCGCAGGGCACGCTGGACGAGGTCCAGGCCGACGAGCGCGTGATCGAGGTCTACCTGGGACGATGACGATGGCCATCCTGACAGTCGACAACATCAACCAGTACTACGGCGGCTCGCACATCCTGCGCGACGTGGCGCTGCACGCCGAGCTCGGCAAGGTCACGGTGCTGCTGGGCCGCAACGGCGTCGGCAAGACCACGCTGCTGAAATCGCTGATGGGCCTGGTGCCGATCAAGACCGGCACCATCCGGTTCGACGGCCGCGACATCACGCGCGCCACGCCCTACGAGCGCGCGCGCGCAGGCATCGGCTTCGTGCCGCAGGGCCGCGAGATCTTCGCGCGGCTGACGGTCGAGGAGAACCTGCGCATGGGCCTGGCCTACCGCAGCGGCGGCACGCCGGTGCCGGCCGAGCTGTACGAGCTGTTCCCGGTGCTCAAGCAGATGCTGCACCGGCGCGGCGGCGACCTGTCGGGCGGCCAGCAGCAGCAGCTGGCGATCGCGCGCGCGCTGGCGCCCCGCCCCAAGCTGCTGGTGCTGGACGAGCCGACCGAAGGCATCCAGCCCAGCATCATCAAGGACATCGGCCGCGTGATCCGCATGCTGGCCGACCGCGGCGACATGGCCATCCTGCTGGTCGAGCAGTACTACGACTTCGCCGAGGAACTGGCCGACGAATACCTGGTGATGGAGCGCGGCGCCTTCATCGCCCGCGGGCCGGGCAGCGAGATGCAGGCCAAGGGCATCCGGCAGCTGGTGGCGATCTGAGCATCGTCAGGGCGCCGGTACCAGCCGCGGGCAGCGGCGGCGAACGCGCGTGGCCGGGTCGTCGCCCCGGCCACGCTGCCTCGATACTGAGCATGCGGTATCATTAGCGCGTTGCGAAGGCCTCCCGCCTTCGCTTTTTTGCTTGTGACGGATTGCGCATCGCCATGGACCTGCTCGGCATCCTGATCGCCACCCTGGCCGCCGGCGTCGGCAGCGTCTGGCTGGCCGCGCTGCTGCTGCGCTTGGCGCTGCGCCAGCGCCGGCTGGTGGCCGACCGGCGCTACCTGCTCAGCTTCGCGGCCGGCGCGCTGCTGGCCACGGCCTTCGTGCACCTGCTGCCGGAGGCGTTCTTCGCCGGCACCGACCCGGCCGTGCTGTTCGGCGTGCTGCTGGCGGGCCTGGTGGTGTTCTTCCTGCTCGACAAGGTGCAGCTGTGGCACCACGGCCACGAACACGCGCACGAGCATGACCATGGGCACGGCGACCACGGCCACCGGCACCACGACGGCCATCACCACCACGGCCAGGGCGGCGGCTGGGCCGTGCTGGCCGGCGACAGCGTGCACTGCTTCGGCGACGGCATCGTGATCGCCTCGGCGTTCACGGCCAGCCCGGCGCTGGGCGTGGTGGCGGCGCTGGCCGTGCTGACGCACGAAGTGCCGCACCACATCGGCGATCTGGTCGTGCTCGATGCCGGCGCCGGCGCGCCGCGCGCGGCCGTGCTCAAGCTCACGCTGGCCGGCATGGCCACGGTGCTGGGCGGCCTGGCCGGCTGGTGGCTGCTGGATCGGCTGCAGGAATGGCTGCCGTACTTCCTGGTCGTGGCCGGCAGCAGCTTCGTCTACGTCGCGCTGGCCGACCTGATCCCGCAGCTGCAGACGCGGCTGACCAAGCGGCAGACGGTCGCGCAGGTCAGCTGGCTGGCGGCCGGCATCGCGCTGGTGGGCGCGGTCGGCATCGTGGCGCACCACGGCCACGACCATGGCCACGGCCACCACGACCCCGTGCATGCGCATGGGCACGAGGCGCACGACCATGACGAGCACGAGCACGTCCCGGCCGAGGCGCCGGCCGTGCAGTAGGGAACTGCCGCGGCGTCCGGACGGTCCGAGCGGCTTCGACACAGGAACGCAGCATGTCCTCTCTCCGCAAGCATCCGGTCCGCGTCGCCGCCCTGGCGCTGGCCCTGGCCGCGCCGGCGCTGGCCCCGGCGCACGAGGCGCACACGCATGGCCGCATCGAGCTCGATGTCGCCGTCGAGGCGCAGCGCCTCAGCCTGCGCATGGAATCGCCGCTGCACGACCTGCTGGGCTTCGAGCGCGCGCCGCGCTCCGTCGCCGAGCGTGGCCGCGCCACGGCGCTGGCCGAGCGCCTGCGTGCGGCGGACCAGCTGTTCGTGCCCGACGCAGCGGCCGAATGCACGCTGGCCGAGGTCGGCATCGAGGCGCCGGTGCTGGGCCTGGGCACGGCTGCGCCGGCGGCATCCGCGGCTTCCGCGGCGCCCGGGCCGGCGGGCGAGGCCCATGCCGACCTGGTGCTGACGGCCAGCTTCGACTGCCGCCGGACGGCGCAGCACCTGGACGTCCGGCTGTTCGACGCCTTCCCGGGCGTGCGCACCGTGGCTGCGCAGGTGGCCGGGCCCGGTGGCCAGGGCCTGACGTTGCTGCGCAAGGCCGCGGCGCGGCTGCCGCTGGTGCGGTGAGCGCGCCGGCCCTGCAGGTCCAGGGCCTGCGCTTCGCCTGGCCGGGCAGCCGCGCGGACTGCCTGGACATCGACGCGCTCGAGGTCGCGGCCGGCGACACCGTGTTCGTGCACGGCCCCAGCGGCTGCGGCAAGAGCACCCTGCTGGCGCTGGCGGCCGGCGTGCTGCTGCCGCAGCACGGCCGCGTGGCGCTGCAGGGGCGCGACTGGCGCGCGATGGGCCGCAGCGCGCGCGACCGCTGGCGCGTGGACCATGCCGGCATCGTGTTCCAGCAGTTCAACCTGCTGCCCTACCTCAGCGTGCTCGACAACGTGCTGCTGCCCTGCCGCTTCTCGGCACCGCGGCGGCGGGCGGCGGCCGCCCAGGGCGGCTCGGCGCGCGCGCAGGCCGGCCACTGGCTCTCGGCCATGGGGCTGGAGGAGGCGCTGTGGCTGCGCCAGCCCGGCCAGCTGTCGGTGGGCCAGCAGCAGCGCGTGGCGGCGGCGCGCGCCCTGGTCGGCACGCCGGCGCTGGTGATCGCCGACGAGCCGACCTCGGCGCTGGACGAGGACCGGCGCGACGCCTTCGTCGAGCTGCTGCTGGCGGCCTGCGCCGGCGCCGGCAGCGCGCTTCTGTTCGTCAGCCACGACCGCCGCCTGGCACCGCGCTTTCGCCGCCAGGTGGCGCTGCCCGCGCTCAACCGCGCGGCCGGCGGGGGGGCGGCATGAGGCCCTTCCTGGCCATGCTGGCGCTGCGCAGCGCCTGGAACCGGCGCTTCACGCTGGCGCTGACGGCCGCCTCCATCGCGCTGTCGGCCTTCATGCTGCTGGGCGTGGAGCGCATCCGCGGCGACCTGCGCGACAGCTTCGCCTCGGCCGTGTCGGGCACCGACCTGATCGTCGGTCCGCGCACGGGCTCGGTGCAGCTGCTGCTGTACGCGGTGTTCCACGTCGGCAGCCCGCGCAACAACATCGGCTGGGACACGGTGCAGGCCGTCGCCGCGCAGCCGGCCGTGGCCTGGGTCGTGCCGCTGTCGCTGGGCGATTCGCACCGCGGCTTTCCGGTCGTCGGCACCAGCGTGCAGATCTTCGAGCGGCTGCGCCATGGCGAGCAGCAGCCGTTGCGCTTCGCCGCGGGCGGGCCGTTCGTGCAGCTGTTCGACGCCGTGCTCGGCGCCGAGGTCGCCGAACGCCTGGGCTACGGCCTGGGCCAGCGCCTGACGCTGGCGCACGGCAGCGGCGAACTGGAGCAGGACAGCCATGCCGACAAGCCCTTCGGCGTGGTCGGCGTGCTGGCGCGCACCGGCACGCCGATCGACCGCAGCGTGCTGATCAGCCTGCAGGCCATGCAGGCGCTGCACGCGGACTGGGTCGGCGGCATGCGGCTGCCGGGCGCCGCGCCGGCCGCGCTGCCGGCCGACCTGACGCCCCGGTCCGTGACGGCCGCGCTGGTCGGCCTGCAGCGCCGCGCGCAGGTGTTCTCGGTGCAGCGCTGGATCAACGACTACCGCGGCGAGCCGGTCATGGCGATCCTGCCCGGCGTGGCCATGGACGAGCTGTGGGACGTGATCGGCCCCGGCGAGCAGGCCCTGCTGGCCATGTCGGGCCTGGTCGCGCTGGTCAGCATGGCCGGCCTGGTGGCCGTGGTGCTGGCCGGCCTGAACGAGCGCCGGCGCGAACTGGCCGTGCTGCGCGCCGTCGGCGCCGGGCCGCTGCAGATCGTGGGGCTGCTGGCGCTGGAAGGCCTGTGGGTCACGCTGGCCGGCCTGGGGCTGGGCCTGGCCGCGCTGTGGGCGGTGATCGCCGCCGCCGGCCCCTGGCTGCAGTCGGAGTTCGGCCTCGGCCTGCGGCTGGCCTGGCCCAGCGCCGCACAATGGGGCCTGCTGGCCGCCTTGCTGGCGGCCGGCGTGCTGGCCAGCCTGGTGCCGGGCTGGCGTGCCTACCGCCTGTCGCTGGCCGACGGCCTGACCCCGAGGACTTGAGATGCCCACAGAGTTTCGTGCCATGCCGCGCCGCCGCACCGTCCTGGCGGCCGGCGCCGCGGCGCTGCTGGCGCCGCTGGCGGTGCGGGCCGCCGGCTTCCGCGAGATCACCTGGGACGAGCTGGTGCCGGCCGGCTGGGACCCGATGAAGGACCTGGGCGAGCTGCCGGCCGGCCTGCAGGACAGCGATCCGCGCGCCAAGGCGCTGATGGACAAGCTGCGCGAGATCTGGGACAACGCGCCCACGGTGCCGGCGATGAACGGCATCGACGCCAAGCTGCCCGGCTACCTGGTGCCGCTGGAGGAAGGCAAGCAGGGCATCCGCGAGTTCCTGCTCGTGCCGTACTTCGGCGCCTGCATCCATACGCCGCCGCCGCCGTCCAACCAGATCCTGCTGGGCCGCGCGGCCAAGCCGTTCACCGGCCTGCGCACCATGGACGCGGTCTGGGCCTACGGCCGCCTGGAGATCGAGCGCGCGCCGTCGTCCATGGGCGTGGCCGGCTACACCATGCGCGTGGCCCGGGTCGAGAAGTACCGCGGGAAATAGCGTGGAGCGCAGCACCCGCCAGCGTGACGCGATCCGCCAGGCCCTGGCCGAGGCCGGCCGCCCGCTGCTGCCGGCCGAGATCCTGGCGCTGGCCCAGGCCGAGGTGCCGGCGCTGGGCATCGCCACTGTCTACCGCAACCTGAAGCAGCTGGCCGAGGCGGGCGAGGTGCAGGCGGTGGAGCTGCCGGGCGAGGCGCCGCGCTTCGAGCTGCACGGCCACCCGCACCACCACCATTTCCGCTGCACCGCCTGCCAGCGCGTGTTCGACGTGCATGCCTGCCCCGGCGACATGGGCCAGCTGGCGCCGGCCGGCTTCACGGTCGAGCGGCACGAGCTGACGCTGTACGGCCGCTGCCGCGACTGCGCCGCGCGCCGACGTTGAGAAGGCGTGGACGAACCGCCCACGCCCACGCGCGGCCCGATGACCACCTGCTTCTCGCGCCGCCGACGCTCTTCGGGCTTCGCCCTTCGGGCCGGGACATGCCCGACGGCAGGCGGGCGTTGCAATCCTTGCCCTGGCACCCGCCAGGGCGGCGGCCTGCGGCCCGCCGCGCCCCGTCGTGGCCGCGATCGGTTCATCGACACCTGTGCCGAGCGGGCAGTTGTTCCACAATGGCATGACGGGCCGGCGGCGGCGATCGGAGGCCCCTGGCCGGTTCGGTTTCCAGGAGGACGTATGAACAGCTTGCGTATGCATGCGGCGCTGGCCGCGGGCCTGCTGGCATGTGGCACGGCCCTGGCCCAGTCGGCCAATCCGAACTACGACCTGGGGCGCAGCGGTAGCGCCTGGGCGCCCGGCGCGGGCGCCTATGCCGGCGCCAGCCTGGGCCGACCGAGCTACCGGCTGGACTGCGCCGGCAGCTGCGACCAGCCCAGCCTGTCCGGCCACGTCTATGTGGGCAGCATGTTCACGCCCAACCTCGGCGCCGAGCTGGGCCTGCTGTACCTGGGCGAGGCCGAGCGCGGCGGCGGCGACACGCGGGCCGAGGGCGTCAACTTCAGCCTGCTGGGGCGGGCCGATATCGGCGCCGGCTTCGGCGTGTTCGGCCGCGTCGGTGCCACCTGGGGCCGCACGCGGGTCGATGCGGCGCCCGGCAGCGGCCTGGCCACGGGCCGCGCCAGCGGCTGGGGCCCGGCCTATGGCCTGGGCGTGGACTGGGCCTTCGCGCGCAACTGGTCGGCCGTGCTGGACTGGCAGCGCCACCGCTTCGACTTCGCCGGCGGCGAGGACGGCTGGGTGCGCGCGACCAGCATCGGGCTCAAATACCGTTTCTAGGAGAACCTGCGACGCCATGGCCGATCCCATCCGCATCCTGTACGTCGAGGACAACGACGATCTGCGCGATTCCATCGCCATGCTCCTTGAAGAGGATCCGGCGCACCGGCTCGCCGTGTGCGCCAGCGGGGAGGAGGCGCTGGCGCTGATGGAGCAGGACGGCGAATGGGACGTGCTGGTCACCGACGTCGGCCTGCCGGGCCTGTCCGGCGTCGACCTGGCCCGTCAGGCCACGCAGCGCAGGCCGCAGCAATGGGTGGTGCTGTGCTCCGGCTACGACATGGCCGGCGAACTGGCGTCGATCGGCCCGAACGTGCGGGCGCTGAACAAGCCCTTCGAGCTGCAGGCGCTCGAAGACCTGCTGGCCGACATCCGCGGCGCGCTGCGCCCGCAGGCCTGAGCCTGCCCGTCAGCCGGGGTGCTCGATGCAGGCGCGCGCCTCTTCGCGCAGGCGCGCGATGGGCCACCAGCTGAGGCACAGGCGGGCATAGGCGCGCAGCACGCCCGCGTCGACGATGGGGTCCTCGGCCGCCGAGGACGCCACGGCGTGGCAGCCCTCGGCCGCGGTCTCGAACGCGCTGGAGGCCGCCTGCCAATCGTCCGCGAGTTCCCCGTAGCCGGAATCGTGGAGGATGGCGCAGACGGCATCCGGCCGGTTCTGCTCCAGCTCCGCCAGCGTGCGCGCCTGTGCGACGTCCATGGTCCGCCTCCTGTCGCTGCCGTTCCAAGGTGGAACGGCGTCGGCGGGGAGCATGGGCGGCGCCTGTCGCGCCGCGTGTAGGAGGGTGGCGCGTCACGCTGTGCGCCACCGTGCCACGGTCCCGCGGCTTGCCCGGCCGTGCCGGGCGTCACGGTGTCGGCGGCAGCGGCGATCCCAGGCGGACCAGCGCCTCGATCAGGTGCTCCAGCTGGGTCGACTTGTCGTACACGGCGTCGACGCGCAGCTGCGCGCAGCGTTCGCGCATGTCGTCCGTCGCGTAGTTGGTCACGACGAACACGTGCTGGTGCGCGGCCCGGGCCTGCAGCGCTCGTGCCACGCCCAGGCCGGAACCGGTCTTCAGGAACAGGTCGACGATGGCGACGTCCCAGCCGTCGCCCAGGTCCAGCAGCGCCCGGATGCTTTCGGCCTGGTCGGCGCCCCAGCCGACGAATTCCCCTCCACCGACGAGGTCACCAATGGTTTCGGCCATCGCCTGGCGAATGAGGGGGTTGTCTTCCACCAGGAAGATGCGGAGTGGCATGCACGGCCCCTGTTTGCGGGGATCGTAGCCCCGGCACCGGGCGCCCTCTGTAGGACTGAGCGCTGTCGGCGGGAGGGTGGTTGTGCCCGCCGGCCGTGGGCAAGGCTGTGGACAACCGCGGGGGCATCTTCGCGAAGCCTTGCCTGGCGCGGCCTGCGGCGCGGTGCCCGGAAAATGGGCAGCAGGTCGTCTGGGGTGGTGGTGATCGGGCCGCGCCCTGCGTTGCGGGCCGGCCGCGGCCGGAGCCCGCGCTGGCGCACCGCGTGGCCAGCCAGCGTTGCCGTCCATCGCGGCGGTGCGGTGCTCACCAGCCGTAGAAGCGGGGCCACGCCTCGATGCGGCCGTCGGGCCGGACGGCCTGGTACGCCGGGTGCTGCGCCCCGGTCGCGCAGGCGTGGTTGGGCAGGATGCGCAGCCGCGTCCCGATCGGGAACCGTTCCGCGATGCGGCGGTCCGGCGCGCCGGTGTGCGACAGGATCCCGTGCTCCTGGTTGGCGCCGCTCAGCAGGTAGCCGTCCAGCACCGTCCCGTCCTCGGTGCAGGCCTGGCCGAAGCCGAAGTCCTGCCGCTGCTTCTGCGTGCCGCGGTCGCGGCTCATCGCCATCCAGCCGGCGTCCACGATCGCCCAGCCCTTCTCCTCCTGGTGGCCGATCACGGTCGTCAGGACGCTCAGCGCGATGTCGTCCGTCGTGCACACGCCGATGTTGCGCATCACCAGGTCGAAGAACACGTAGACGCCGGCGCGCACCTCGGTCACGCCTTCCAGGTGCTCGGCCGTCAGCGCCGTCGGCGTGGACCCGATGCTGACCACGGGGCAGGGCAGGCTGGCGTCGCGCAGCCGCTGCGCCGCCCGCACCGCGCCCGCGCGCTCCTGCTCGGAGATGGCCAGCAGCGCGGCATGGTCGTCGTGGTCGTAGCTGGACCCCGCGTGGGTCATGACGCCGCCCACGCGCATGCTGGCCTCGTGCAGCGTGCGCGCGACCTGCAGCAGCGCCTCGTCCTCCGGCCCGATGCCGGAGCGGTGGCCGTCGGTGTCGATCTCGATCCACGCTTCGAACACGGCGCCGTGCGCGGCGCCGAAGCGGCCGATCTCCCGCGCGGCCGCGGCGTTGTCCGTGATGATCTTTAGGTCGCAGCCGCGGCGCATCAGCGCCAGCGCCTGGGGCAGCTTGCCCGGTGCCATGCCCACCGCGTAGAGGATGTCGGAGATGCCCGCGTCGAAGAACTGCTCGGCCTCCTTGAGGGTGGAGACCGTGATGCCCCGGGCCCCCGCCGCGACCTGCGCCTGCACGACGGGCAGGCACTTGGTGGTCTTGACATGGGGCCGGAAGCGCACGCCGAGCGCCGTCATGCGCTCCTGCATGCGCTGGATGTTGCGCTGCATGCGCTGCGTGTCGATCAGGGCGGCGGGGGTGTTCAGGTCGTGGAGGGCGGTCATGGTCGCGACGGCGGAAGAGGGTGGGGGCGGGAGCTCAGGGCCGGGACCCGAGCAGGCTGGCGAAGCGGGCCATGTCCACGTTGCCTCCGCTGAGGAGCACGCCCACGCGCTGGCCCTTCAGCGCGGCCTTCATCTGCCGCGCGGCGGCCAGGCCGAGGCAGCCGGTGGGCTCGACGACGAGCTTCATGCGGGTGGCCATGAACGCCATGCACTCGACCAGCTCGTCATCCGTGGCGGTGAGCACGTCCGTCACGTCGCGCTGGATGATGGGGAAGGTCAGGTGGCCCAGGTGCTGCGTCTGGGCGCCGTCGGCGATCGTCTGCGGCGTGTCGATGTGGACGATGGAGCCGCTGCGGAACGAGCGCTGGCCGTCGTTGCCGGCGTGCGGCTCGACGCCGTAGAGCCGGCAGTCCGGCGCGAGGGCGCGCGTCGCCAGCGCGCAGCCGGACAGCAGGCCGCCGCCGCCCAGCGGGACGAAGAAGGCATCGAGCGGGCCGACCTCCTCGAACAGTTCCAGCGCCGCCGTCCCCTGCCCGGACAGGACGTCGGGATGGTCGTACGGCGGTACCAGCGTCAGGCCGTGGCGGTCGGCCAGGTCGCGCCCGATCCGTTCGCGGTCTTCCGTGTAGCGGTCGTAGAGGACGACGTTGCCGCCGTAGCCCTTGGTGGCGGCGACCTTGGCGGCCGGCGCGTCGTGCGGCATCACGATGGTGGCGGGAATGCCCAGGATCCTCGCGGACAGCGCGACCGCCTGGGCATGGTTGCCGGAGGAGAAGGCGACCACCCCCGCCTTGCGCTGTTCGGGCGAGAACCTGGACAAGGCGTTGAATGCGCCGCGGAACTTGAAGGCGCCCATCCGCTGGAGGTTCTCGCACTTGAAGAACACCCGGGCGCCGAGTTCCTCGTCGAGGGTGCGCGAGGTCATCACCGGGGTACGGTGCGCCTGGCCCTTGATCCGGCTGGCGGCCACGACGACGTCGGTGAAGGTGGGCAGGGTGTCCATGGGGTTCCTTGGTGGTTGGCCGGGCCGGGTGCCGGCGTGTCCCGCGCCTCGCGGCGCGGCGTTCTGGGAAATGGGGCCGGCGGCGTCACCGCGCATCGCTGTACACCGTGGCACGGGACACGCCCAGGTGCGCCGCCACGGTCTCCATCGAACGGCGGATGTCGAGGGCGCCGGAGGTCTTCAGCGCCTTGACCAGGGCGCGGCGGTCCTGTGGCTTCAGCGCGCGCGGCGTCGTGGCCAGCCGCGCCGCGAACTGGTCGATGCGCGCCCGGATCAGCTCGGCGCCCGCGGGGTCCAGGCTTTCGTCGGCGGCGGCGTCGGGCTGGACCGACACGAACTGGTCGATGACCCGCTGGAAGCCCTGGAACATCGTCAGGTCGATGTTCAAGCACAGCGCCGCGATGTAGCGGCCCTCGGCGTCCTTGATGCCGATCGACGTGCTCTTGGCCTGGCGGCCGTCCGCGAACCGGTTCGGATAGTTGGCGATCACCGGCTCGAACCCGGGATCGAGGATCCGGGCCAGCCCCAGTTCCGTCGCCGGGTGGCCCGCCTGCCTGCCCGACAGGTTGTTGTGGATCGCGAGGACGGCGTGCGCGGGATCGAGCAGGTCGTGCACCACCACCTCGCAGAACGGCGCGAAGGTCCGGGCAAGGCCTTCCGCGATGTGTTCGACCTGCTGGAGCAGCAGGCGCTGCTCGGGCGTACGCGCTGTCATGGATGGACAGTTTGTACAGCTATGGACTTTCTGTCAATCGACAGACGGGGAATGCCGTGGCGGCACGGCCGGCAACGCGGCTCGGCGCGCAGAAAAGAAAAAAGCCCAAGTGGACGGACCACTTGGGCTGATTCTTTGGCGGAGTGGACGGGGCTCGAACCCGCGACCCCCGGCGTGACAGGCCGGTATTCTGACCAACTGAACTACCACTCCTGGTAGGTAGCTTCGACTGCCTTTCGGCAATCCAAGCGCTACTGACTTGGCGACCCTACGGGGATTCGAACCCCGGTACTCACCGTGAAAGGGTGATGTCCTAGGCCTCTAGACGATAGGGTCATAACCTGGACGTTCGACACTTTGGTGGAGGTAAGCGGGATCGAACCGCTGACCTCTTGCATGCCATGCAAGCGCTCTCCCAGCTGAGCTATACCCCCTTCGATTCAGTCGCTCATCAAGTTGTCTTGATGTTTACGTCTTCGTCGGTGTCGAGCCTCGCAGTATATACCGGTTTTCAGAAACTGCTCAACTTCTCGACGACTTTTTTTCGAGTGAACAGCGCGAGCACGGCATCGAGCGACGGCGTCTGCGGCGTGCCCATCACGAGCACGCGGACCGGCATGGCCAGCGCGGGCATCTTCAGCCCGTGGGCCGCGAGGGTTTCCTTGATCGCTGCGGCGATCGAGGCCTTGTCCCAGGCAGCGCTCTCCAGGCGCCTGGCCAGGTCCGCGACCGCGGGGCGCACGGCGTCGGTCAGGTACTGCGCGCGGTCGGCTTCGCTGGGCTGCACGTCGGCATAGAAGGCGCGGGCCCAGCCGGCCAGCGCCACCGTGGTGTCGCAGCGGTCCTTGAACAGGCCGCAGATCGCGCCCAGGCGCTCGTCGGCCTCGATGCCCTGGCGCTGCAGCTGCTCGGCCACCAGCGGCGCCAGCGCCTCGTCGGCCATGGCCTTCAGGTGCTGGGCGTTGACCCAGCGCAGCTTGGCCTCGTCGAACTGCGCGGCGCTGCGGCCCAGGTGGTCCAGGTCGAACCATTCCAGGAACTGGGCGCGGCTGAAGATCTCGTCGTCGCCATGGCTCCAGCCCAGGCGGGCGAGGTAGTTGACCATGGCGTCGGGCAGGAAGCCCTCGTCGCGGTACTGCGTGACGGGCTTGGCGCCATTGCGCTTGCTCATCTTCTCGCCCTGTTCGTTCAGCACGGTGGGCAGGTGGGCGTAGACCGGCGGTTCCTTGCCGAGCGCGCGGAAGATGTTGATCTGCCGCGGCGTGTTGTTGACGTGGTCGTCGCCGCGGATCACGTGCGTGATGGCCATGTCGATGTCGTCGACGACGACGCAGAAGTTGTAGGTCGGCGTGCCGTCGGGCCGCGCGATGACGAGGTCGTCCAGCTCGTCGTTGCGGATCTCGATGCGGCCCTTGACCTTGTCGTCCCAGGCGACCACGCCGTCTGGCGGGTTCCTGAAGCGCAGCACCGGCCGCACGCCCTCGGGCACCGGCGGCAGCACCTTGCCGGGCTCGGGGCGCCAGGTGCCGTCGTAGCGCGGCTTTTCCTTGCTGGCCATCTGGCGATCGCGCAGCGCGTCGAGCTCGGCCACGCTCATGTAGCAGGGGTAGACCAGCCCTTCGGCCTGCATCTGCGCCAGCACTTCCTTGTAGCGCGCCATGCGCTGCATCTGGTAGAAGGGGCCTTCGTCGTGGTCCAGGCCGAGCCAGCGCATGCCTTCGAGGATCACGTCGACCGCGGCCTGGGAGGAGCGTTCCAGGTCGGTGTCCTCGATGCGCAGCACGAACGTGCCGCCGGTGCTGCGCGCGAATGCCCAGGGGTACAGGGCCGAGCGGATGTTGCCGAGATGGATGAAGCCGGTCGGCGACGGGGCGAAGCGGGTGCGGACTTGGGTCATGGGGTCGAAGAGGTTCAGGCGGCTTCCGGGGCGTTGGGCAGGGCCAGGCGGGACGAGTCGGCATCGTCCTCGCTGCCGCCGACGCGGCGTTCGCTGAGGCGCGCGATGTCGCCCTCGGAGATGTCGCCGGTCACGTAGACGCCGTCGAAGCAGGACGCGTCGAAGCCCGCGATGGCCGGGTTCAGCGATCCGACGGCCTTCTTCATGCCCTCGACGTCCTGGTAGATCAGCGCGTCGCAGCCGATGATGGCGCGGATCTCCTCCACGCTGCGGCCGTGCGCGACCAACTCGTCCTTGGTCGGCATGTCGATGCCGTAGACGTTGGGGTAGCGCACCGGCGGGGCGGCGCTGGCCAGGTAGACCTTGCGGGCGCCGGCGTCGCGCGCCATCTGCACGATCTCCTTGCTGGTCGTGCCGCGCACGATGGAGTCGTCCACCAGCAGCACGTTGCGGTCCTTGAACTCGCTGGCGATCGCGTTGAGCTTCTGGCGCACGGATTTCTTGCGCACTTCCTGGCCGGGCATGATGAAGGTGCGGCCGACGTAGCGGTTCTTCACAAAGCCCTCGCGGTACGGCAGGCCCAGCAGCTGGGCCAGCTGCATCGCGCTCGGCCGGCTGGACTCGGGGATCGGGATCACCACGTCGATGCTGTTCGGCGGCAGCGTGGACACCAGCCGCTTGGCCAGCGCCTCGCCCAGGTTCAGGCGCGCCTGGTAGACCGAGATGCCGTCCAGGACCGAATCCGGCCGGGCGAGGTAGACGTATTCGAAGATGCAGGGGTTGAGCCGCGGCGCCTCGGCGCACTGCTCGGCGTGGACCTGGCCGCCGAGGTCGATGAACACGGCCTCGCCGGGCTGCAGGTTGCGCTCGAAGTCGTGGCCCGTGCCCTCCAGCGTGACCGATTCGCTGGCCAGCATCACGGTGTCGCCGCTGCGGCCCAGCGCCAGCGGGCGGATGCCGTACGGGTCGCGGAAGGCCAGCAGCCCGTAGCCGGCGATCGAGGCGATGACGGCATACGAGCCGCGCAGCCGCCGGTGCACGTTGCGCACGGCCGCGAACACGTCGGCCGGCTTGAGCGGCACGCCGCGCGTGGCGTGCTCCAGCTCGTGGGCCAGGATGTTCAGCAGCACTTCCGAATCGCTCTCGGTGTTGGTGTGCCGGTGGTCGGTGCTGAACAGCTCGGCCTTCAGCGCATGCGCGTTGGTGAGGTTGCCGTTGTGCACCAACACGATGCCGAACGGCGCGTTCACGTAGAAGGGCTGGGCCTCTTCCTCGCTGTAGGCGTTGCCGGCCGTGGGGTAGCGCACCTGGCCCAGGCCGCAGTTGCCGGGCAGCGCGCGCATGTTGCGCGTGCGGAACACGTCGCGCACCATGCCCTTGGCCTTGTGCATGTAGAACTTGCGGTCCTGCTGGGTCACGATGCCGGCCGCATCCTGGCCGCGGTGCTGCAGTAGCAGCAGCGCGTCGTAGATCAGCTGGTTGACCGGGGCGTTGCTGACGACACCGACGATTCCGCACATAGGTAGTTCTCGCAGGGTTGTGGCGCGGCTTCAGGGGCAGGCCGCGCGCATCGAGGAAAGGATCACGGCAGGTACCGGGCCAGGCCGGGCGGCAGCGCCTGCTTGAACGCATGCAGCACCGACACCGTGATGCCGGCCCCGGTGGATTCGCGCCACCAGGCTTCGCGCTGGAGCGCCGTGTTGGTGACGATGACGCCGGCCGCCAGCAGCAAGATGGCGCCGCGCAGCAGCCCGAACACCATGCCCAGTACGCGGTCCACCGGCCGCAGGCCCACGGCCTGGATCAGCCGCTTGCACAGCGTCGCCGCCAGCCCGCAGGCGAACGCCGCCAGCACGAACACCAGCACGAATGCCGCCACGTAGCGTACCGTGGACGAGGCATCGCCCAGCGGCAGCTGTGGCGCCACGCCCGGCGCCAGCCACTGGGCCAGCACGAAGGCCGCGATCCAGCCCAGCACGGACAGCACCTCGAACACCAGCCCGCGCGAGGCTCCCAGCAGCAGGGAACAGGCCAGCACCGCCAGCATCACCCAGTCGAGGATCGGCATGCACGAACGTCGGTCAGAGCGACAGGACCGAGGCCTGCAGGCCCAGGCCCTTGAGGCGTTCGACCGCCTTGTCGGCTTCGGCGCGCTGCGAGAACGGCCCGACGCGGACACGGATGCGCTTGCCGTCCTTGGTGTCGACTTCCTGCGTGTAGGTCTTCAGGCCGGCGCGTTCCAGGCGCTGGCGCGTCTCGCGCGCCTTGTCGGCATCGGCGAACGCGCCGACTTGCACGACGAAGCGGCCGGCCTGGTCGGCCGCAGCGACGGCGGGCGCCGCCGCCGCCGGCGTCGGCGTGGCCTTGCCGTCCAGCAGCGCGCGGGCGCGGGCGCCGTCGTCGGGCGCCTTGCGTTCAGGCTTCGGCTCGGGCTTCAGTTCGGGTTTGGGCTCGGGCTTCTTCGGCTCGGGTTTCGCTTCGGGTTTCGGTTCGGGCTTCGGCGCCGCCGGCTTCGGTTCGTGCTTCGGCTCGGCGCCGGCCTTGGCGGGGGCCGGCGGCGCAGCGGCCGGCGCGTGGTCCGGCACCACTTCCTCGCGGGCGCCCAGGCTGGCATCGGCGGTCACGGTCGGCGGCGGTTCCGGGCGGGCCGGCGGCGCGGCCGCCTCGGGCTCGGCCGGCGTCACGCGGCCGGCGGCTGCGGCGGTCGGCGGGCGCGTCTTGTCGCGGTCGGGGATCTCGATCGGGATGTCGACCTGCACCGGGCGCGGCTGGGTGTCGAACAGCAGTGGAAAGCCCAGCACGCCGATCGCCACCAGCACCGCCGCGCCGATCAGCCGGTGGCGCGCGCGGCGGCGCATGTCGTCGATGGATTCCGCGGGACTGGCCGGCGGGTCGTCGCCGTGCTGACCACGTGCGCGGAACTTGAAGAAAGCCATGGAGATGAGTTCAGGTACCGAGGTGCTTGGCGTGCAGCTTGGGCAGGCCGTGCTCCAGCACGCCACCTACGGTCAGGAACGACCCGAAGACGAGGATTCTATCAGCGGGGTCCGCCTGCGACAGGGCCGTCTGGAGCGCTGCCATGGGGCCGTCGCAGGCCGCGGCGGTGACGTCCTTGCGCGTGGTGTTCAGCGCCTGCCAGCGCGCCAGCAGGTCGGCCGCGCGTGCGGCGCGCGGGCCCGGCAGGTCGCAGAAGTACCAGTGGTCGACCACGGGCGCCATGCGGCGCAGGATGCCGTCCAGGTCCTTGTCGCCCATGGCGCCGAAGACCGCATGCGTGTCGGGGAAAAAGCCCATCGCATCCAGGTTCGCGGCCAGTGCCGCGGCGGCGTGCGGGTTGTGCGCCACGTCCAGCACCAGCGTGGGCTGGCCCGGCACGATCTGGAAGCGGCCCGGCAGTTCCACCAGCGCCAGGCCGGCCCGCACGGCCTGGGCCGGGACCGGCAGGCGATCGCGCAGCGCCGTCAGCGCGGCCAGCACGCCGGCGGCATTGACCAGCTGGTTGGCGCCGCGCAGCGCCGGATATGCCAGGCCGCTGTAGCGCTTGCCGCGCCCGGCCCAGGACCACTGCTGCTGGTCGCCCGAAAAGCGGAAGTCCACGCCCGAGCGCCACAGGTCCGCGCCGATGTCCCGTGCGTGCTGCAGCACGCTGGCCGGCGGCATCGGGTCGCTGACGATGGCCGGGCGGCCGGGGCGCATGATGCCGGCCTTCTCCCGGCCGATGGCTTCGCGGTCCGGGCCCAGGAACTCCATGTGGTCCAGGTCGATGCTGGTGATCACGGCGCAGTCGGCGTCGACCACGTTGACCGCGTCCAGCCGGCCGCCCAGGCCGACTTCCAAGATCGCCAGGTCCAGGCCGGCCGCGGCCATGCAGGCGAGGATGGCCAGCGTGGTGAACTCGAAGTAGGTCAGCGCCTCCTCGCCGCGCGCGGCCTCCACGCGCGCGAACTGCGCCAGCAGGTCCTGCTCGGCCACCGGCACGCCGGCGATGCGGCAGCGTTCCTCGAAGCGCACCAGGTGCGGCGAGCTGTAGACGCCGGTGCGCCAGCCGGCCTGGCCGGCGATGGATTCCAGCATCGCGCAGGTCGACCCCTTGCCATTGGTGCCGGCCACGGTGACCACGGGGCAGTCGAAGCGCAGCTGCAGGCGTTCGGCCACCGCGCGCACGCGCTCCAGGCCCAGGTCGATCGGCCGGCCGTGCAGGCGCTCGCAGTGCGCCAGCCAGTCGGCGAGGCTGCGGGCAGGACTTGGAGGACTTTGCATAGGGCGCGGATTGTCGCAAAGCCCCCGCCATAATCGCGGGCCATGACCACGCTGTACGGCATTCCGAACTGCGACACTGTCAAGAAGGCGCGCGCCTGGCTCGACGGGCAAGGCATCGCCTACGCCTTCCACGACTTCAAGAAGGCCGGCGTGCCGCCGCAGCTGGACGACTGGATCGCCGCGCTGGGCTGGGAAGCCCTGCTGAACCGCAAGGGCACGACCTGGCGCAGGCTCGACGCCGCCACGCAGGCGGCCGTGCACGATGCCGCCAGCGCCGCCGCGCTGATGCGCGCGCATCCCAGCGTGATCAAGCGGCCGGTCGTCGAATGGAGCCGGGGGCCCGCGACCGTGGGCTTCTCGCCCGAGGCCTGGGCGGCACGGCGCCACTGATTTCTCCACTCCAACTGTTCAGAGCATGACCACCAGCAGCATCGCCGGCGTGACCGTCACGACCCAGGCCAACGTGTATTTCGACGGCAAGTGCGTGAGCCACGGCATCACCTTCCCCGACGGCACGAAGAAGAGCGTCGGCGTGATCCTGCCGGCCGAGCTGACCTTCAGCACCGGCGCGCCCGAGATCATGGAATGCGTGGGCGGTCGCTGCGAATACCGGCTGGCCGGCAGCGATGCCTGGGTGCAGTCCGGCCCCGGCGAGACGTTCAGCGTACCCGGCAACGCGAAGTTCGACATCCGCGTGACGGCCGAGGGCGGGCCGTACCACTACATCTGCCACTTCGGCTGACGGCGGTCAGACGACCACCGGCTCCGGCTCCAGCCGGATGCCGAAGCGCTCGTACACGCTGGTCTGGATCGCGCGCGCCAGCGTCATGACCTCGCCGCCCGTGGCGGGGTGCGCGTCGCCGCCGCGGTTGACGAGCACCAGCGCCTGCTTCTCGTACACGCCGGCGTTGCCCACGCTCTTGCCCTTCCAGCCGCAGGCGTCGATCAGCCAGCCGGCCGCCAGCTTCACGTTGCCGTCGGGCATCGGGTAGTGCACCACGCGCGGCTCGCGGCCGATGATGTCGGCGCATTGCTCGGGCGTGACCGTGGGGTTCTTGAAGAAGCTGCCGGCGTTGCCCAGCACGCGCGGGTCCGGCAGCTTGCTGCGCCGGATCTCGCAGACCCAGTCGAACACCTGCCGGGCGGTCGGCTCGGCGATGCCGGCCTCGGCCTGCCGGCGCGCCAGGTCCAGGTAGCCCAGCTCGGGCTTCCAGGCCTTGGGCAGGCGCAGCCGCACGCGCGTGATCAGGGCCCGGCCCGCCAGGCCGAAGTCCGACAGCTCGGCCGCCGCGTGCTTGAACACCGAGTCGCGGTAGCCGAACGCGCATTGCGCGGCATCCAGCGTGAAGGGGCGGCCGGTGGCCAGGTCGATGCCGTCCAGCGCGTCGAAGCGGTCCTGCAGCTCCACGCCGTAGGCGCCGATGTTCTGCACCGGCGCGGCACCCACGGTGCCGGGAATC
The DNA here is from genome assembly GCF_047601025.1 of Pseudorhodoferax sp. NCBI lineage: Bacteria > Pseudomonadati > Pseudomonadota > Betaproteobacteria > Burkholderiales > Comamonadaceae > Pseudorhodoferax > Pseudorhodoferax sp. The sequence goes on along the minus strand of NZ_JASGJZ010000001.1, from coordinate 520,716 downwards.
AGCGCCAGGTTCTCCAGGCCGGGCCAGCCCTGCGCCAGCGTCCAGGCCACGAAGTCGTGCCAGTTCTCGCCGGCGCCGGCCTCGACGATCCAGGCCTTGTCGGTCTCCCGCACCAGCCGGCGGCCCGGCACCTCGACCTTCAGCACCAGCGCATGCACGTCGCCGGTCAGCACGATGTTGCTGCCCCCGCCCAGCACGAACCGCGGCAGCGCCGCCAGCGCCGGATCGGCCAGCACCGCCGCCACGTCGGCATCGCTCGCCACGCGCACCAGCGTCTGCGCGCGCGCGACGATGCCGAAGGCGTTGTAGGCCCGAAGCGGGACATTCTTCTCGACTAACATCCGGGAATTGTCGCATCGCATGCCGGCCCGGCGCCCCTGCCCACGGGTCGGCGCAACCTCCAGGAAACCGTCCCATGCCCTCTTTCGACACCGTCTGCGAAGCCGATCTGGTCAAGGTCCGCAACGCCGTGGACAACAGCGCCAAGGAGATCGGCACCCGCTTCGACTTCAAGGGCACGTCCGCCGCCATCGAGCTGAAGGACAAGGAGATCACCGTCACCGGCGACGCCGACTTCCAACTCGACCAGATCATCGACGTGCTGCGCAACAAGCTGACCAAGCAGGAAGTCGACGTGCGCTTCCTGGACATCGGCGCGGTGCAGAAGATCGGCGGCGACAAGGTCAAGCGCGTCATCAAGGTGCGCAACGGCATCGAGGCCGAACTGGCCAAGAAGATCCAGCGCCTGGTCAAGGACAGCAAGCTCAAGGTGCAGGCCGCGATCCAGGGCGAGTCCGTGCGCGTGACCGGCGCCAAGCGCGACGACCTGCAGGCCGCCATGGCGCTGATCCGCAAGGACGTGGCGGACGTGCCGCTGTCCTTCAACAACTTCCGGGATTGATGAAGCGGCGCCCGGCCCTGGCCGCCGCGCTGGCGGCCGCGACGCTGGGCTGGGCCGGGGCCGCCCGGGCCCAGGCCGTCGCGCTGACCGGCGTGCTGGGCCGGCGCGCGCTGCTGGTGGTCGATGGCGAAGGCCCGCGCAGCCTGGCCGTCGGCGAGCGCTGGCGCGGCGTGACGCTCGTCTCCGTGCAGGGCGACCAGGCCGAGCTCGACATCGGCGGCCGGCGCGCCAGCGTGCGGCTGGGCGAGGCTCCCGCCAGCGTGGGCCCGGCCGGCGGCGCGCAGCGCATCGTGCTGCAGGCCGACGGCCGCGGCCACTTCACCGGCCAGGGCCGCATCAACGCCCAGCTCGTGCAGTTCATGGTGGACACCGGCGCGAGCACCGTGGCGCTCGGCGCGGCCGAGGCCGACCGCCTGGGGCTGGCCTACCGCGAGGGGCAAAGCGTGCGGCTGTCCACGGCCAACGGCACCGTGCAGGGCTGGGCGGTCCGGCTCGCGACGCTGCGCCTGGGCGAGGCCGAGCTGCATGGCGTGGATGCCGTCGTCGTGCCCGTGGCCATGCCCTACGTGCTGCTCGGCAACAACGTGCTGGGCCGCTTCGAGATGACGCGCAGCCAGGAGCGGATGGTGCTCCAGCAGCGCTACTGACGCCATGGAGCCCACCGCCGTTCCCCACCCGCAGGAGGCCGAGTACGACGACCTGCTGGGCCTGTGGGCGGACCTGGAGGCCGGCCTCTCGACGCTGCTGCTGCGCCCGCGCCGGGTGGCCGAGTTCCCGCGCAAGGTGCGCCAGTACGATCGCTGGATTCAGGACCTGCTGCAACACGACATGGACACCGGGCTGTACCTGCTGGTGCAGCTCGCCTCCAACCGCTCGCTGGGGTACAGCAGCGCGCATGCGCTGGTCTGCGCCGTGCTGTGCCACGTGGCGGCCGCCGAGCTGGCCCTGCCGGCGCACGAGCGCGAGAGCCTGGTCGGCGCGGCCCTGACCATGAACCTGGCCATGACCGCGCTGCAGAACCAGCTGGCCGAGCAGGCCGGGCGCCCCAGCGCGGCGCAGCAGGTACAGATCGACACGCATGGCCGGGTCGGCAGCCTGCTGCTGCGCGAACTGGGGGTGGACGACACGGCCTGGCTGCAGGCCGTGGCGGCGCACCACGAGCGCACGGCGCCCGGGCCGCTGCAGGAGCTGGCGCCGGCGCAGCGGCTGGTCCGCGTGCTGCAGGTCGTGGACCGCTACGGGGCGCTGCTGAGCCCGCGCCGCACGCGCGCGGCGTGCAGCGTGGTCGAGACCGTGCGTGCGCTGCTGTCCCGCGACGACGGCGCGCGCGAGCCGGTCGGCATGGCGCTGGTGCGGGCCATCGGCCTGTGCCCGCCGGGCAGCTTCGTGCGGCTGGACTCGGGCGAGGTGGCGCTGGTGCTGCGCCGCGGTTCCCGGCCCAGCCAGCCGCTGCTCGCCATCGTGCTCGGCCGCGGCGGCGAGCGGCTGCGGGTGCCGCGGCTGCGCCGCGCGGCCTGCGGCGGCCCGTCGATCCGCTCGGCCATCACGCCGGACCTGCTGCGCGACCGCGTGCGCCTGAACCACCAGGCCCTGCTGCGCCAGGCGCTGCAGGCCGATCGCGAGCACCGCCTCTGACGGCTACTTCTTGCGGCCCTGCCCCAGCTTCGACTCGCGCCCCTGGACCAGGCGCCCGATGTTCTCGCGGTGCCGCCAGAACAGCAGCAGCGCCATCACGCCCAGCGCCACGGCGATGCGCCTGTCCGCATACCAGGCCAGGCCGTCGCCGAACAGGTAGTACGTCGGCGCGAACACCGCCGCCACCAGCGAGGCCAGCGAGGAATAGCGGAAGAAGAAGGCGATGATGATCCAGGTCAGCGCCGCCGCCAGGCCCAGCCCCCAGTGCACGCCGAACAGCACGCCCAGCGCCGTGGCCACGCCCTTGCCGCCCTGGAAGCGGAAGAACACCGGGTACAGGTGGCCCAGGAAGGCCGCCAGCCCGACCAGCGCCACGGTGCCGCCGCGCAGGCCGAAGCGCTCGCCGTACCAGGCCACCAGCGCCACCGGCAGCCAGCCCTTCAGCGCGTCCAGCAGCAGCGTGACGGCGGCCGCGGCCTTGCTGCCCGAGCGCAGCACGTTGGTCGCGCCCGGGTTCTTGCTGCCGTAGCTGCGCGGGTCGGCCAAGCCCATGGTCCGGCTCACGATCACGGCGAAGGACAGCGACCCCAGCAGGTAGGCCGCGAGGGTGGCGAGGAGGGGATTCAGGTCTTGCATGGGTCAGGCGCGGGGCGCGCGGATTGTGCCAGCGGGCATCACAGCGGCAGCGCGCACTGCACGGGCCGGGCGTCCAGCAGGCGTACGCAGGCCTGCGGGTCGATGCCGACCAGGTAGCCGCGCCGCCCGCCGTTGATCGCGATGCGCGGCAGCGCCAGGATGCTCTCCTCGATGTAGACCGGCATGCGCCGCCTGGTGCCGAACGGCGAGGTGCCGCCGACCAGGTAGCCGCTGTGCCGGTTGGCGACCTCGGGCGCGCAGGCCTCGACCGACTTGGCGCCGATCTGCCGCGCCAGGTTCTTGGTCGAGACCTTGCGGTTGCCGTGCATCAGCACCAGCAGCGGCCGGCCGTCCTGGTCCTGCATGACCAGCGTCTTGACCACGGTGAACGGGTCCAGGCCCAGCACCTCGGCGCTGTGCTGGGCGCCGCCGTGCTCCAGGTACGCGTAGGGATGCTCGGTGAAGGCCACGCCGTGCGCCCGCAGCAGCTGCGTGGCGGGCGTTTCCGACACATGCTGCTTGCCCACGGCCTAGATCGCGGGGTCGCCCAGCTCCAGGCGCAGTTCGTCGAGCGCCGCCGGCACGCCCTCGGGCAGCGCGGTGGCGTAGGCCGCCACGTCCTCCTCCAGCTGGGCCACGCTGGTCACGCCCAGGATGGTGCTGGCGACCTGCCACTTGCTGCGGCAGAAGGCCAGCGCCAGCTGCGTGGGCGTGAGGCCGTGCTCGCGCGCCAGCGCGCTGTAGCGCCGCGCCGCCTCCAGCGCGGCCGGCCGGCCCCAGCGCCCGCTGCGCACCGAGGCGTAGCGCGCGATGCGCGCCTGCGCCGGCGCCTGCGGGCCGCTGGTGCCGCCGGCGTCGTACTTGCCGGTCAGCAGGCCGAAGCCCAGCGGCGAGTAGGCCAGCAGCGCCACGTCCAGCCGGTGCAGCGTCTCGTCCAGCGCGTTCTCCACGCTGCGGTTGATCAGGCAGTAGGCGTTCTGCACGGTCGCCACGCGCGGCAGGCTGTGGGCCTCGGCCAGGCGCACGAACTCGTGCACGCCCCAGGGCGTCTCGTTCGACAGGCCGATCGCGCGCACCTTGCCGGCGCGCACCAGGCTGTCCAGCGCGTGCAGCTGCTCCTCGACCGACGGCGCCGGGCGCTCCTTGGCCGGGTCGTAGTAGCGCTCGCCGAAGGACGGCACGTTGCGCGCCGGCCAATGGATCTGGTAGAGGTCGATCACGTCGGTGCGCAGGCGCTTCAGGCTGGCCTCGCAGGACTCGACGATGTCGCTGGCCTTGAAGTCCGGCCGGCCGTGGCGGATCCACGGCATGCCGCGCGGCGGGCCGGCGGCCTTGGTCGCCAGCAGCACGCGCTGGCGTGCGCCGGGGCGGGCCGCGAACCAGTCGCCGAGGATGGTTTCGGTCGCTCCATAGGTCTCGGCGCGGGCCGGCACGGCGTACATCTCGGCCGTGTCGATGAAGCCGATGCCCAGGTCGAGCGAGCGGTCCAGGATGGCATGGGCCGACGCCGCGTCGACCTGCTCGCCGAAGGTCATGGTGCCGAGGCAGAGTTCGGTGGCCTTCAGGCCGCTGCGGCCCAGGGGAACGGTGCGCATGGTGGGACGTCCAGGAACGGTGGAGGCTGGCGAGTGTGCCACTTCGGGCGCAGGCCCTGGCTACCATCGCCGCCATGTACCAGCCGATCCGCCCGTCCCGCAGCGACTTCGTGCCGATCCGCCTGCACGACTACCACGTGCGGCTGTGGGGCGAGCCGGCGCCCGGCCGCACGCCGCTGGTGCTGCTGCACGGCTGGATGGACGTGTCGGCCTCCTGGCAGTTCGTCGTCGATGCGCTGCCGGGCGAGCCTTTCGTCATCGCGCCGGACTGGCGCGGCTACGGCCTGACCACGGCCGCACCGGTGGACAACTACTGGTTCGGCGACTACCTGGCCGACCTGGACTTCCTGCTGGACCACTACGCGCCGGACCGCCCGGTGCACCTGGCCGGCCACAGCATGGGCGGCAACGTGGCCATGCTGTACGCCGGCATCCGCCCGCAGCGCATCCGCCGGCTGGTGAACCTGGAGGGCTTCGGCCCGCCGCCCGCCGGCAGCGCGGACGTACCGGCCCGCTACGCGCGCTGGATGGACGAGCTCAAGCAGTTCCACGGCGGCCGGATGGCGCTGGCGCGCTACGACAGCGTGGACGGCGTGGCGCGCCGGCTGATGAAGACCAACCCGCGGCTGCCGCGCGACCAGGCCGACTGGCTGGCGCGCCAGTGGTCGGCCGAAGTCGCGCAGCCCGACGGGCGCCGCGCCTGGCGCATCCTCGGCGACGAGGCCCACAAGATCGTCTTCGCGCAGCCGATGCGCGTGGACGACGTGCTGGCGCTGTACCGCGCGATCACGGCGCCGGTGCTGGCCATGGAGGCCGCGGACGACAGCCTGGCGAAATGGTGGCCGGGCCACTACACGCTGGACGACTACCACGCGCGGCTGCGCGAGATCGCCGACTGCACCGTGGTGCGCATCGAGGACGCCGGCCACATGCTGCAGCACGACCAGCCCGGCGCCGTGGCGGCGCGGATGGCGCAATTCCTGGACCGGTAGCCGCGCGCGCCGCGGCCGGGCCGCCGCCCGCCCGGCGGGCGCACGCATGAGAAAATCGCCGGTTTCGCCGCAAGGCGCCACCGACCACACGAGCACGCACCATGGACGCAGAACGCATCAACCAGATCGGCACCCAGCTGGCGGACCTGGCCGCAAGGACCCAGGACCTACGGGGGTATCTTTGACTTCGATGCCAAAGCCGAACGCCTGAGGACCGTCAACGCTGCGCTGGAAGACCCGGCGGTCTGGAACGACCCGAAGAAGGCCCAGGAACTCGCCAAGGAAAAGAAGACCCTGGAAGACGTGGTCGTGACGCTGGAGCGCCTGGGCCGCGAGCTGGCGGACAACGCCGAGCTGTACGAGATGAGCCGGGACGAGGGCGACGACGCCGGCCTGGCCACGATCGAGACCGAGAGCGGCAAGCTCGCCAAGGAAGTCGAGGCGCTGGAGTTCCGACGCATGTTCGGCAACCCGGCCGACCCGCTGAACTGCTTCGTCGACATCCAGGCCGGCGCCGGTGGCACCGAGGCCTGCGACTGGGCCAGCATGCTGCTGCGCCAGTACCTCAAGTACGCCGAGCGCAAGGGCTTCAAGACCACGGTCGAGGACGAGTCGCCCGGCGACACCGCCGGCATCAAGAGCGCCACGATCAAGGTCGAGGGCGAGTACGCCTTCGGCCTGCTGCGTACCGAGACCGGCGTGCACCGGCTGGTGCGCAAGTCGCCGTTCGACAGCTCGGGCGGGCGCCACACCAGCTTCGCCAGCATCTTCGTGTACCCGGAGATCGACGACTCCATCGAGATCGAGATCAACCCGGCCGACGTGCGCGTGGACACCTACCGCGCCAGCGGCGCCGGCGGCCAGCACATCAACAAGACCGACTCGGCCGTGCGCCTGACGCACATGCCGACCGGCATCGTCGTGCAGTGCCAGGACAGCCGCAGCCAGCACAGCAACCGCGACGTGGCCTGGCGCCGCCTGCGCTCGCGCCTGTACGACCACGAGATGCGCAAGCGCATGGAAGAGCAGCAGAAGCTGGAGGAAGGCAAGACCGACGTCGGCTGGGGCCACCAGATCCGCAGCTACGTGCTGGACAACAGCCGCATCAAGGACCTGCGCACCAACGTCGAGATCTCGGCCACGCAGAAGGTGCTGGACGGCGACCTCGATGCGTTCATCGAAGCCTCGCTGAAGCAGGGCATCTGATGAGGACCGAGGCGCTGATCTTCGACATGGACGGCACCATCGTCGATTCCCTGCCGTTCCACGAACGCTCGTGGGTGCACTTCTGCCGCCACCACGGCCTGGCGCTGGACGCCGCCGACATCATGGCCCGCACCAACGGCCGCACCGGCGTCGAGTGCATGGCCGAGGTGTTCGGCCGCGCCCTGCCGCCGGCCGAGGCCCAGGCCCTGGTGCGCCAGAAGGAAGCGATCTACCGCGCGCTGTTCGCCGCGGACTTCCGCGAGATCGCCGGCTTCTCGGCCTTCGCCGCCGCTGCCGCCGCGCGCGGCCTGAAGCTGGGCATGGGCACGGCCGGCGACCGCGACAACATCGACTTCGTGCTCGGCCGGCTGGCCTGGCGCCAGCGGCCGCAGGCCGTCGTCGGCGGCGACGAGGGCCTGTCCGGCAAGCCCACGCCCGCCATCTTTCTCGAAGTCGCGCGCCGGCTCGGCGTGGCGCCCGCGCACTGCATCGTGTTCGAGGACGCGCCCTTCGGCATCGAGGCCGCGCGCCGCGCCGGCATGCGCGCCGTCGCCGTGTGCAGCACGCACGCGCCCGAAGAGCTCGCCGGCCCGCACGTGGTCGCCGCCGTGCGCGACTACCAAGAACTCGCCCATTCGAAATTTCTGGAGATGCTCGATGTTGCACATGCGTGATGCGCAGAGCCAACCGCCCGTGGCCATCCGCCGCGAGGACTACCAGGCCCCGGCCTTCTGGATCGACACGGTCGACCTGACCTTCGACCTGGACCCGGCCAAGACCCGCGTGCTGAACCGCATGGTGCTGCGCCGCAACCCGGACGTGCCGGCCCAGCCGCTGCGCCTGGACGGCGAGGAACTGAACCTGGCGCGCGTGCTGGTCGACGGCCAGGGCGCCTCGTTCCGCATCGAGGGCGACCAGCTGGTGCTGGAGGACCTGCCCGCGGCCGAGGCGGGCCCGTTCACGCTGGAGATCTTCACCACCTGCGCGCCGGCCAAGAACACCAAGCTGATGGGCCTGTACGTCAGCAACGGCTCGTTCTTCACGCAGTGCGAGGCCGAGGGCTTCCGCCGCATCACCTACTTCCTGGACCGTCCGGACGTGATGGCCAGCTACACCGTCCTGCTCCGTGCCGACAAGACGCTCTACCCGGTGCTGCTGTCCAACGGCAACCTGGTCGAGCACGGCCCGCTGGCCGGCGAGGGCAACGAGAACCGCCACTACGCCAAGTGGGTCGACCCGCACCGCAAGCCCTGCTACCTGTTCGCCCTGGTGGCCGGCAAGCTGGTCGCGCGCGAGCAGCGCATCCGCTCGCGCCTGGGCGGCGACCACCTGCTGCAGGTCTACGTGCGCCCGGGCGACCTGGACAAGACCGAGCACGCGATGCGCTCGCTGATGGCCTCGGTGGCCTGGGACGAGGCCCGCTTCGGCCTGGCGCTGGACCTGGAGCGCTTCATGGTCGTCGCGACCAGCGACTTCAACATGGGGGCCATGGAGAACAAGGGCCTGAACATCTTCAACACCAAGTACGTGCTGGCCAGCCAGGCCACCGCGACCGATGTGGACTTCGCCAACATCGAGTCGGTGGTCGGCCACGAGTACTTCCACAACTGGACCGGCAACCGCGTGACCTGCCGCGACTGGTTCCAGCTGAGCCTGAAGGAAGGCCTCACGGTGTTCCGCGACCAGGAGTTCAGCCAGGACCTGTGCGCCGAGCCCTCGGCCCGCGCCGTCAAGCGCATCGAGGACGTGCGCGTGCTGCGCACCGCGCAGTTCCCCGAGGACGCCGGCCCGATGGCCCACCCGGTGCGGCCCGACAGCTACGTCGAGATCAACAACTTCTACACCGTCACGGTCTACGAGAAGGGCGCCGAGGTCGTGCGCATGATGCAGACCCTGGTCGGCCGCGAGGGCTTCGCGGCGGGCATGAAGCTGTACTTCGCGCGCCACGACGGCCAGGCCGTGACCTGCGACGACTTCGCGCAGGCCATCGCCGACGCCAACCCGGACTCCGAGCTCGCGCGCCGGCTGCCGCAGTTCAAGCGCTGGTACGGCCAGGCCGGCACGCCGCGCGTGCAGGCCGCGGGGCGGTTCGACGCCGCCACCGGCCGCTACGTGCTGCAGCTGTCCCAGAGCTGCCCGCCCACGCCGGGCCAGCCGCACAAGGAGCCCTTCGTGATCCCGGTCGCGCTGGGCCTGCTCGCCGCCGACGGCCAGGAACTCGCCACCGGCCAGCCGGCGCTGTTCGTGATGACCGAGCCGCACCACGAACTGGTGTTCGAGGGCCTGGCGGCCGAGCCCGTGCCCTCGCTGCTGCGCGGCTTCTCGGCGCCGGTGATCCTGGACATCGACTACACCGATGCCCAGCTGCTGACCTTGCTGGCGCACGACAGCGACCCGTTCAACCGCTGGGAGGCCGGCCAGCGCCTGGCCCTGCGCCGCGCGCTGCGGGCGATCGGCGACGCGGGCTGGACCCCCGCGCAGCCGCCGCTGGACGCCGCCTTCGTGGACGCCATGCGCGCCGTGCTGCGCCACCCGGCGCTGGACGCGGCCTTCAAGGAGCTGGTGCTGACGCTGCCCTCCGAGGGCTACCTGGCCGAGCAGCTGGAGGAGGTCGACCCGCAGCGCATCCACGCCGTGCGCGACGCCATGCGCGAGCAACTGGCCACGGCCCTGTTCGAGGACTGGCAGTGGGCCTACGAGGCGCACCGCGACAACGGCGCCTACCGGCCCGATCCGGTCTCTAGCGGCCGGCGCGCGCTGGCCGGCCTGGCGCTGGCCCAGCTGTGCCTGGCCGCCCGTGCCAGCGGCGATGCGGTCTGGCCCGGCAAGGCCTACCAGCGCTTCAAGGACGCCGGCAACATGACCGACCGCTTCAACGCGCTGTCGGCCCTGGTCGGCAGTGCGCACCCGCTGGCCGCGCAGGCGCTGGCGCGCTTCCACGCGATGTTCAAGGACGAGGCCCTGGTGCTGGACAAGTGGTTCGCGCTGCAGGCCGGCGCGCCGGACCGCGACGGCAACGTGCTGCCGGCCGTCAAGCAGCTGATGGCGCACCCGGACTTCCAGCTGCGCAACCCCAACCGCGCGCGCAGCCTGATCTTCAGCTACTGCAACGCCAACCCGGGCGGCTTCCACCGCCGCGACGCGGCCGGCTACGTGTTCTGGGCCGAGCGCGTGATCGAGCTGGACGGCATCAACCCGCAGGTCGCGGCGCGGCTGGCGCGTGCGCTGGACCGCTGGCGCAAGCTGGCCGAGCCCTACCGCACGGCCGCGCGCGAGGCGCTGGCCCGGGTGGCGGCCAAGCCCGACCTGTCCAACGACGTGCGCGAGGTCGTCACCCGCGCGCTCGACTGATCTTTCATTTCCACGAGGAATCCCCATGACCCAGAGAGTCTCCCTGACCCGCTACCTGGTCGAGCAGCAGCGGGTGGACGGCCACATCCCGGCGCAGCTGCGCCTGCTGCTGGAGGTGGTCGCGCGCGCCTGCAAGCGCATCAGCTTCGCCGTCAACAAGGGCGCGCTCGGCGACGTGCTCGGCGCGGCCGAGACGCAGAACGTGCAGGGCGAGCTGCAGAAGCAGCTCGACATCATCGCCAACGAGGTGCTGATCGAGGCCAACGAATGGGGCGGCCACCTGGCCGCCATGGCCTCGGAGGAGATGGAAGGCATCTACGTGGTGCCGAACCGCTATCCCCAGGGCGAATACCTGCTGCTGTTCGATCCGCTGGACGGCTCGTCCAACATCGACGTGAACGTCAGCATCGGCACCATCTTCAGCGTGCTGAAGAAGCCCGAAGACCATCCCGGCGTGCAGGAGTCCGACTTCCTGCAGGCCGGCTGCAAGCAGGTCGCGGCCGGCTACTGCATCTACGGCCCGCAGACCACGCTGGTGCTGACGGTCGGCGACGGCGTGGCCATGTTCACGCTGGACCGCGAGCAGGGCTCCTTCGTGCTGACGCAGGAGAACCTGCGCATTCCCGAGGACACCAAGGAATTCGCGATCAACATGAGCAACATGCGCCACTGGGACGCCCCGGTGAAGCGCTACATCGACGAATGCCTGGCCGGCAAGGAAGGCCCGCGCGGCAAGGACTTCAACATGCGCTGGGTCGCCAGCATGGTGGCCGACGTGCACCGCATCCTGACGCGCGGCGGCATCTTCATGTATCCCTGGGACAAGCGCGAGCCCGAGAAGCCGGGCAAGCTGCGCCTGATGTACGAGGCCAACCCCATGGGCTGGCTGGTCGAGCAGGCCGGCGGCGCCGCCACCAACGGCCGCGAGCGCATCCTGGACGTGCAGCCGGCCAAGCTGCACGAGCGCGTGAGCGTGATCCTGGGCTCGAAGAACGAGGTCGAGCGCGTCACGCGCTATCACCTGGAAAAGTAAAGCTATAATCGCGGGCTTCGCCGGAGCAGGCTTTGCCTGCTGCCAGCGGCAGGCAGTTTCGGTTTCGGCCGGCATAGCTCAGTTGGTAGAGCAGCGCATTCGTAATGCGAAGGTCGGGGGTTCGACTCCTCTTGCCGGCACCACTCGATGTTGAAAAGGGCAGCCCATGCGGGCTGCCCTTTTTGCTTTCCGGGTGGTCGTGGAATCGTGTGGAGGACCGCGGCGCTTGCTGCGCGGACGCCCCGCCGGCAGGCGGCGGAGCGTGGAATTGGCGCCCGGGTTTCGCTCCGGGCGAGCGGGAGAGGCCCAGTCTCCTTTGCCCATGTGTTCGCATGGACAGGCGGGGTTGGAGAATACCGGGCGCGTATGAACGTGCCGTGAGCGAGTTCACGCTGGCGCCTGCCGGGGCATCGGGGATATCCCGGGTCTCCCCGGCATGCCGGTCGTGCGTCAGTGCCGGTGGCCGGCGCCTGCGGCCGCCTGCGCCGGCGCGCTGCGCACGGGCAGCTCGACTTCCAGGCGGGCGTCGGCGCCCGCCGCGTCCTTGAAGCGCAGCGTCAGCGGTACCGTGCTGCCGGCGGGCAGCGCTTGCTTCAGGTCCATCAGCATCACGTGGTAGCCGCCTGGCTTCAGTTCGACGGTCTGCCGCGGCGGCAGCGGCAGGGCGTCGACCGCGCGCATGCGCATGACGTCGCCTTCCAGCTTCATCTCGTGCACCTCGGCCACGCCGGCGGCCGGCGACTCGACGGCCACCAGGCGGGCGCCGGCCGGGGCCTGCAGCTTCATGAAGGCGCCGGTGCCGCGCTGGCCGGGCACGCTGGCGCGCACCCAGCCGTCCTGCACGTGCACGGCGGCCACGCCGGGCGGCAGCACGTCCAGCCGTGCGGCCGGCAGGGGCAGCTTCTCGCCGGCCGCGCCGCTGGGCAACTGGGCCCAGTCGGTGCTGCCGGTGTCGCAGTGCTGCAGCACCTTGAAGTACAGCGGGCCGGGCGTGCTGCCCAGCCTGCCGCGCAGCACGAATTCGGCGGGCTGGTCCGCGGGCAGGGCGCTGGCCGCGCTGTCGGCGGTCCAGCGCACGGTGCCGGCGTCGCGTTCGATCTTCCAGCCGGTGCGTGCGGGCACGTCCAGCAGCGTGAAGCCCTGGGGCGGCAGGCGGACGGTCAGGCCGGTGGTGGCCTTGGCGCCCTGGCAGGCATGGCCGACGCGGAACGCGGCCTCGTAGTCGCTGCCGGCGGTGGCGCCGCCCGGCGGCAGTGCGACGTGGGCGAAGGCGCTGGCGCCGCAGAGCAGGGCGCCGGCGGCGATGCAGCGGGCGATCGGGTGGGCGGAGGTCGGCATGGTGTCGTCCTTTTGGGGAAAGAGGGGGCTCGGGTCTCGGCTCCGCGGTGCGCGTGTCTATGCGCTGCGGGCCGGAGGAAATTCCGGTACGGGTCGTCGTCCAGTCGTCGACGCCACTGGCGGCGACGGGCGTGCCGAGCGGCCACCGTGCGGCCGCCAGGCGGAGCGCAGTCGGCCCGGGCGTCGCGGGGGCGCCGTGCGATGCGCGGCCGCGGCGACGGACGGACGGTGCGCGAAGCTCAGGCCGCGGGCGGCCCGCGTGCCGGCAGCGGCGCGGCCGCGGCCGACGCGGTGCGCGCAGCTACGATGGGTCGCAGCGCGTGGCCGGGCGGCGCCGGCGGCGGCCATCGCAGCGCGGCGGGTGCCGGTGGCGCGCCACCGGCCGGCAGGCAGGCCGCGCAGTCCAGGTGCGAGGCGCCCATCTCCTGCACGCCGTCGTCGGTGTGCACGAGCAGCTTGACGCTGCCGCCGGCCGAGCAGACCAGCTCCATCGCCTGCGGATGCACCAGCGGCGACGCGGCGGCGGCCAGCAGCGCCAGCCCGAACCACAGCAGCGCCGCGCGGCCGATCAGGCCGTGGGCGAGCGAACGGAAGCGGGCGGCGCAGCGCATGGTCGCCGGGATTATCAGCGGGGCTACGGCTTCGCGGCGCCGATCCAGCGTGCCGGCCAGGTGCCGCCGGCCACCATCTCCTGCAGCACCCGCTGCACCAGCGCGTTCACGGCCGTGGCCGCCGCGGTGGGCGGGCGCGAGAGGTTGGTCGCGCACAGCACGCGGCGCGCCATGCGCGGGCTGTCGATGGCGGCGGCGCACAGCGTGCCGGCCGCCACCTCCTCGGCCACCGCGCCCATCGGCAGCACGGTACTGCCGATGCGCGCCTGCACCGCCTTCTTGACGCTGGGCAGGGACTCGATCTCGGCCACCACGTGCAGCGCCAGGCCCAGCGGAGCGCAAGCCTCGTCGATGATGCGGCGCAGCCCGTGCTCGCTGCCCGGCAGCACCAGCGGCCAGTCCTGCAGCGCCGGCAGCGGCAGCGCCTCGGGCAGCGGGGCGCTGCGCGGGGCGGTGACGAGCGCCAGCCGGTCCTCCAGCAGCGGCTGCTTGGCCAGCATCACGTCGGACGGGTCGCCGTACAGCAGCGCCAGGTCCAGCCGGCCTGACAGCAGCCATTCGCGCAGGAAACCGCTGTAGGCTTCCACCACCTTGAGCCGCACCTGCGGCAGCTCGCGCCGGCAGGCCTGCAGGATCGGCGTGGTGGCGATCAGCGCCACCGTGGTCGGCAGGCCGATGGCGACCTCGCCGCAGACGATGGCGGAGGACGCCCGCACCGCCATGCGCGCGCGCTCCACGTCGGCCAGTACCACCTGCGCGTGCTGCAGGAACACCTTGCCGGCCTCGGTCGGTTGCATGCCGCGGCTGGAGCGGTCGAACAGCCGGCTGCCCAGCTCGTGTTCCAGCGCGGCGATCTGCTGCCCCAGCGCCGGCTGGGCCACGTGCAGCCGCGCCGAGGCCTTCAGCAGGCTGCCGGCCTCGCTGACGGCGACGAAATAGCGCAGTTGCCGCAGTTCCATGGTCGATGTAGATGGGATCCAGCTAGCTGTTAGCCGCACAAAGTATTTCACAGATAGCTGCGCGGCTTGCAGAATGCGCAACCATCGCACAACGAGGAGACACTGGATGGCATTGGACATCGACCACCTGCGCGGCTGGATCGGCCGCACCGAGACGCTGGAGGACGTGGCCACGGCCGCGCCCGTGCGCGCGCTCGCCGCGACGCTGGACCGCGACGACGCGGCGCCCAGGCCCGGCGACGTGCTGTCGCCCTGCTGGCACTGGCTGTACTTCCTGCCGGTGGCGCGCCAGTCGCAGGTCGGGCCCGACGGCCATCCGCAGCGCGGCGGCTTCCTGCCGCCGGTGCCGCTGCCGCGGCGCATGTGGGCCGGCAGCCGCATCGAGTTCCCGGCGCCGCTGCACGTGGGCCAGGTGCTGTCGCGCACCTCGCGCATCCTGGACGTGCGGCTCAAGGAAGGCCGCACCGGCCCGCTGGTGTTCGTGAACGTGCGCCACGAGGTGCGCGGCGACGGCCAGCTCGCGATCCTGGAAGAGCAGGACATCGTCTACCGCGACATGCCGGCGCCCGGCGAGCCCGTGCCGGCCGGCGTGGCCGCGCCCGCCGACGCGCAGTGGGAGCGCCGCATCGTGCCCGACCCCGTGCTGCTGTTCCGCTATTCGGCGCTGACCTTCAACGGCCACCGCATCCACTACGACCGCCAGTACGTCACCGAGGTCGAGGGCTACGCCGGCCTGGTCGTGCACGGCCCGCTGATCGCCACGCTGCTGCTGGACCTGCTGCGCCGCCAACTGCCCGAGGCGCGCGTGAAGACCTTCCAGTTCCGCGCCGTCAAGCCGCTGCTGGACACCGCGCCGTTCGCCGTCTGCGGACGGCAGGACGGCGACACCGTGAAGCTGTGGGCCCGCACCGAAGACGGCCTGCTGGCGATGGACGCCACCGTCACCCTGTACTGAATCCGAATCCCGCAAGTCCAACCCCCAGACCCCAGGAGACCGAACCATGTTCAACGAGAGCGACGACCACCAGGAGATCCGCGACGCCGTGCGCCAGCTGTGCCGGCAGTTCCCGGACGAGTACTTCCGCAAGATCGATGCCGACGACGCCTATCCCGAGGCCTTCGTCGACGCGCTGATCCAGGCCGGCTGGCTGGCCGCGATGATCCCCGAGGAGTACGGCGGCACCGGCCTGGGCCTGACCGCCGCCTCGGTGATCATGGAGGAGATCAACCGCTCCGGCGGCAACGCCGGCGCGGTGCACGGCCAGATGTACAACATGGGCACGCTGCTGCGCAACGGCTCCAAGGCGCAGAAAGACAAGTACCTGCCCGGCATCGCCGCCGGCAAGCTGCGCATCCAGTCCATGGCCGTCACGGAGCCGACCACCGGCACCGACACCACCAAGATCAAGACCACCGCCGTCAAGAAGGGCGACCGCTACGTCGTCAACGGCCAGAAGGTCTGGATCAGCCGCGTGCAGCACTCCGACCTGATGATCCTGCTGGCGCGCACCACGCCGCTGGCCGAGGTGAAGAAGAAGTCCGAGGGCATGTCGATCTTCATCGTCGACCTGCACCAGGCCACCGGCAACGGCCTGACCGTGCGGCCGATCCCCAACCTCGTGAACCACGAGACCAACGAGCTGTTCTTCGAGAACCTGGAGATTCCCGAGGAGAACCTGATCGGCCAGGAAGGCCGGGGCTTCAAGTACATCCTGGACGGGCTGAACGCCGAGCGCACGCTGATCGCCGCCGAGTGCATCGGCGACGGCTACTGGTTCATCGAGCGGGCGCGCAAGTACGCCAGCGAGCGCGTCGTGTTCGACCGGCCGATCGGCCAGAACCAGGGCGTGCAGTTCCCGATCGCCGACGCGCTGATCGAAGTCGAGGCGGCCAACCTGATGCGCTTCGAGGCCTGCAAGCGCTACGACGCGCACCAGAACTGCGGCGCGCAGGCCAACATGGCCAAGTACCTGGCGGCCAAGGCCAGCTGGGAGGCGGCCAACGTCTGCCTGCAGACGCACGGCGGCTTCGGCTTCGCCAAGGAATACGACATCGAGCGCAAGTTCCGCGAGACCCGGCTGTACCAGGTGGCGCCGATCTCCACGAACCTGATCTACTCGTTCGTGGCCGAGCACATCCTCGGGCTGCCGCGCTCGTTCTGACGCAGGAGGCCGCGCCATGACCCGCCCCCTGGACGGCATCACCGTCGTCACGCTGGAACACGCGATCGCCGCGCCGTTCTGCACGCGCCAGCTCGCCGACCTGGGTGCGCGCGTGATCAAGGTCGAGCGCCCCGGCGCCGGCGACTTCGCCCGCGCCTACGACGAGCGCGTGCGCGGCCTGGCCTCGCACTTCGTCTGGACCAACCGCTCCAAGGAAAGCCTCACGCTGGACGTCAAGCATCCGCAGGCGCAGCAGGTGCTGGCCCAACTGCTGGAGCAGGCCGACGTGCTGGTGCAGAACCTCGCGCCCGGCGCGGCCGCGCGGCTGGGCCTGTCCTTCGAGGCGCTGCACGAGAAACACCCGCGGCTGATCGTCTGCGACATCTCCGGCTACGGCGACGCGCCCGGCAACCCCGGCCCCTACCGCGACAAGAAAGCCTACGACCTGCTGATCCAGAGCGAGTCGGGCTTCCTGTCCGTGACCGGCACGCCCGACGAACAGGCCAAGGCCGGCTGCTCGATCGCCGACATCGCCGCCGGCATGTACGCGTACAGCAGCATCCTCGCAGCGCTGATCCAGCGCGGCAAGACCGGCCAGGGCAGCCGCATCGACGTGTCCATGCTGGAGAGCATGGTCGAGTGGATGAACTTCCCGCTGTACTACGCGTTCGACGGCGCGGCGCCGCCGCCGCGCGCCGGCGCCGCGCACGCCACCATCTACCCCTACGGGCCGTTCCCCGCCGGCGACGGCGCCACCATCATGCTGGGCCTGCAGAACGAGCGCGAATGGGCCAAGTTCTGCGACAAGGTCCTGCGCCAGCCGGCCCTGGCCACCGAGGAACGCTTCGCCGCCAACTCGCGCCGCGTGGCCAACCGCGAGGCCCTGCGGGCGCTGATCGTCGACAGCTTCGCCAAGCTGACGGCCGACGAGGTGCTGCAGCGGCTGGACGAGGCGCAGATCGCCAACGCGCGCGTGAACACCATGCACGACGTCTGGCAGCACCCGCAGCTCAAGGCGCGCGGGCGCTGGACCGAGGTGGAGACCTCGACCGGCCCGATCCCCGCGCTGCTGCCGCCCGCCAGCACCAGCAGCTTCGCGCCGCGCATGGATTCCGTGCCCGACCTGGGCCAGCACACCGACGCCATCCTGAACGAGCTCGGCTGGACGTCCGAATCGATTGCACAACTGCGCGCCGAGCGCGCCATCTGAGGAGAGAGCCCATGAAGATCCTGGTCCCCGTCAAGCGCGTGGTGGACTACAACGTGAAAGTCCGGGTGAAGTCGGACGCGAGCGGGGTGGACATTGCGAACGTGAAGATGTCGATGAACCCGTTCGACGAGATTGCGGTGGAAGAGGCGGTGCGCCTGAAGGAAAAAGGCGCGGCCACGGAAGTGGTGGCGGTGTCCTGCGGCGTGGCGCAATGCCAGGAGACGCTGCGCACGGCCATGGCCATCGGCGCGGACCGCGCGATCCTGGTGCAAAGCGACGCCGAACTGCAGCCGCTGGCGGTGGCCAAGCTGCTCAAGGCCCTGGTGGACAAGGAACAACCCGGGCTGGTGATCCTGGGCAAGCAAGCCATCGACGACGACTGCAACCAGACCGGCCAGATGCTGGCGGCGCTGGCCGAACTGCCCCAGGCCACCTTCGCCAGCAAAGTCGAAGTGGCCGGCGACAAAGTCAAGGTGACCCGCGAAGTCGACGGCGGGCTGGAGACGCTGGAACTGGCCACGCCGGCCGTCATCACCACCGACCTGCGCCTGAACGAGCCGCGCTACGTCACGCTGCCCAACATCATGAAGGCCAAGAAAAAGCCGCTGGAGACCGTCAAGCCCGAAGACCTCGGCGTAGACGTGCAAAGCAAGCTCAAGACCCTCAAAGTCAGCGAACCGCCCAAACGCTCGGCCGGCATCAAAGTCCCCGACGTCGCCACCCTGGTGGCCAAGCTCAAGAACGAAGCCAAGGTCATCTGAAGAAAGACACGCCATGAGCATCCTCGTCATCGCCGAACACGACAACGCCAGCCTCAAAAGCGCCACGCTGAACACCGTCACCGCCGCCCAAGCCTGCGGCGGCGACGTCCACGTGCTGGTCGCCGGCCACAACGCCGGCGCCGCCGCCCAGGCCGCCAGCCAGATCGCCGGCGTCGCCAAAGTCCTGCACGCCGACGCCCCCAGCCTGGCCCACGCCCTGGCCGAAAACATCGCCGCCCAAGTCCTGGCCATCGCCGGCGGCTACAGCCACATCCTGTTCGCGGCCACCGCCGGCGGCAAGAACGTCGCCCCGCGCGTAGCCGCCAGGCTGGACGTCGCCCAGATCAGCGACATCACCAAAGTCATCGGCGCCGACACCTTCGAGCGCCCGATCTACGCCGGCAACGCCATCGCCACCGTGCAAAGCGGCGACAGCGTCAAAGTCATCACCGTGCGCACCACCGGCTTCGACGCTGCCGCCGAAAGCGGCGGCAGCGCCGCGGTGGAAAGCCTCGCCGCCGTCGCCGACACCGGCAAGAGCGCCTTCCTCGGCTCGGAAATCGCCAAGAGCGAACGCCCCGAACTGACCGCCGCCAAGATCATCGTCTCCGGCGGACGGGCGCTGGGCAGCGCGGAGAAATTCAACGAAGTCATGACCCCGCTGGCCGACAAGCTCGGCGCGGCGATCGGAGCCAGCCGCGCGGCGGTGGACGCCGGCTACGCGCCCAACGACCTGCAGGTCGGGCAGACCGGCAAGATCGTGGCGCCGCAGCTGTACATCGCCGCGGGCATCAGCGGGGCGATCCAGCACCTGGCCGGCATGAAGGACTCCAAGGTGATCGTGGCGATCAACAAGGACCCGGAGGCGCCGATCTTCTCGGTGGCCGACTACGGGCTGGAGGCCGACCTGTTCCAGGCCGTGCCGGAGCTGGTTAAGGCGCTTTGAGCGCCATGCGCCTGGAGCCGGCCGCGCCGGCGGGCGTGCAGCTGCTCGACGGCCCCGCCGGGCCGATGGAAGTGCTGCTCGACGCGCCGGCCGGCGTCCAGGGCACGACCGCGGCGGGCATCGCCGTCGTCACCCACCCGCAGCCGCTGCTGGGCGGCCATGCGCGGCACAAGCTGCCGCAGTTCCTGGCGCGTGCGCTGGCCGAGGCCGGCTGGCAGGTCGCCCGCCCCAATTTCCGCGGCGTGGGCGCGAGCGCCGGCGTGCACGACGAGGGCCGGGGCGAGGCCGACGACGTGCTGGCGCTGTGCGCGGCCCTGCGCGCCGCCTGGCCCGGCCGGCGCCTCGCGCTGCTCGGCTTCTCGTTCGGTGCCTTCGTGCAGGCGCGCGTGGCGCACGCCCTGGCGGCGCGCGGCGAACCCGCGTGGCGCGTGGGCCTGGCCGGCATGCCGTTCGGCAGCGTGCCGAGCGGCCGCCGGTTCGACACGCCCGGCGGCATCGCCGACGCGCTGGTCGTGCACGGCGAGCGCGACGAGGTCGTGCCGCTGGCCAACGTGCTGGACTGGGCGCGGCCCGGCACGCAGCCCGTGGTCGTGGTGCCGGGCGCGGACCATTTCTTCACCGGTCGCCTGCCGGTGCTGCGCCAGCTGATGCTCGCGCACCTGGCCGGCTGACGGGCTGACGCGGCCTTCCTCGCGGCCGCCGGCCGCCTGACGGGACGTCCGTCCGGCCGGTATCCTCCGCCGCATGCGCAGCCCCATCGATTTCAGTTCCTGGCAGGGCGTGCTGTCCACGCTGCTGGGGCTGGTGCTGGTCTCGCTGGTGGCGGTCGCGGTCCGCCTGCTCGTGATGCAGCGCGTGCAGCAGCGCCGCGAGCGCCAGAACCGCCAGATCAACGAACGCCTGAAGACGCTGATCGCGGCCTACAAGACGCTGGGCGGCTCGTTCACCGGCGAGCTGGCGGTCGACCCGCGCCACCTGCGCGACCAGCGCCAGCGCGCCGCCGAGACCGCCGGCGAAGGCGCGGACGACGGCGGCGCCGGTGCCGAGCGCCGCCGCCGCATCCGCGATGCGGTGGAGGCGGCGCTGTCCGACGTCATCCTGCTCGGCACCGCCGAGCAGGTGCGCCTGGCGGCCCGGGCCGCGCAGGACATGGTCGCCGGGCGCCAGATCGAGACCGCGGAGCTGGTGCTGTCGCTGCGCACCTTCATCCGTCAGGTGCTGGACCTGGAGGCGATTTCGGCCGACGTGGCGGTGCCCCGGCAGGGGCCGCTGCGCACCGGCGCCGGGGGTGGTCGCGGCGCGGCGGCGGGCGCGTCCCAGGGCGGGCGCGCGGGCGGCGGCGGGGCTGGGCAGGGCGGCGGCGCCGGCATGGCCGCCGGCGGGATGGCCGGGCTGGGCCTGGCGCGGCACGCGGCCGGTGAGGAGGGCGATGCCGCGCCTGCTTCCGCGTCGCCGACGGACGAGCGCGGCGGCTGAGCCGGCGCCCACCTACCGCGTGCGGCCGGGCGCCGCGACGAAGTCCGCGATCGCCTCGGCCACGCCGGCGGCCAGCGGCAGGCGGGCATCCCCGTAGGCTGCCAGGTTGGCCGCGCGGTCGTCCGCCGGCACGGCCTTGAGCACGTGGTTCGCTGCGGGCAGCAGCACCAGCCGGCTGCCCGGCGCGGCCGCCGCCAGGCGGCGCGCATCGGCCACGCCGACCTGCAGGTCGCGCCCGCCCTGCAGCACCAGCGCCGGCAGCTGGACGCCGGCCAGCAGCTGCGCCGGATCGAGCGCGAAGCTGCTGACCAGGAAGCCCTGCACGCGCGGATGGAACAGCGGCCGCAGCGCCGGGTGCAGGGCCGAGACGTCCACGCGCCGGCCGGCCTCCAGCGCGTCGATCGCCGGCAGCGCCTGGCCCAGCAGCGGGCCGTTGGCGGGATGGGCCTGCAGCTGCTCGCGCAGCACCTGGCCGAGCGGCCGCCCGGCCGTGGCGACCAGCACCAGGCCGCACAGGCCCTCGGTGCCGCGGCGGGCCGCGGCCAGCGCGACCAGGCCGCCCTCGCGGTGGCCCCGCAGCCAGACGCAGCCGGCACCGGTGTCGCCGCGCAGCGCGCGCACCCAGCCGTGGACGTTGTCCGCGTAGTCCTCGACCGTCACCGCGTTCGCGTCGGCCACGGCGGCGGCGCTGCCGAACATGCCGCGCTTGTCGATGCGCACGGTGGTGATGCCGCGCGCGGCCAGCGCCTGCGCGAGCCGCCGGTAGGGGGCGGCCTGCAGCCCGGCGGCGGGCGCGTTGCCGTCGCGGTCGGTCGGGCCGGAGCCCGGGATCACCAGCACCACCGGCGCGGCCGGCGTGCCGGGCCCGGCCAGCGTGCCCTGCAGCGGCGCCAGCGGCCCCGGCGCCTGGACCGTGCGTTCGGCCGCGGCCGAAGCGGCGGCACCGCAGGCGAGGGCGCAGGACAGCAGGGCGGGCAGCGGCAGCAGCTTCCTCGGCATGGGGGTTCCCTTCAAGCGATGGCGTCGCCGAACTGCTGCTCGAACGCCGTGCAGAACGCGGCCGATCCCGCCAGCGACAGGCTGAACACGCGCAGCGGCTGGCCGGCGCCGCCGACGTCGTCGGCCACCTGCAGCTCGGCCTCCCAGTCGCCGCCGTCCTCCACCGGGCCGCGGTCGGGGAACTGCGTCCCGGCCCAGTCCAGCACCTGCGCGATCTCGGCCTCGACGGCGGCGGCGTCCGCGGGCACGACGGCCGCCATGGCCTCGAACAGGCCGGTGCCGTCGGTGCCGGCGCTGGGGTCGAACAGCAGGTAGTGCAGGGAGAAGGGCGGGGCGGTCATGTGGTGCGGCAGGGCAATGGCGGAGCGGGCTGGCAAATATCCACCAATTGCACGATGCCGGCGCACCAGCGTAACGCTATGCTGCGCCGGCCGACGGGCGACTCGATCCCGCGGCCGCGCCACGGAGGAGAGAGCATGGGGGAGCCGCTGCTGTTCCTGTCGCACGCCGGCTGCGACACCGAAGCCGCGCTGGCGCTGGCCCGGCGCATCGAGGCCGCGCCGGCGGCGCGCGCGCGTGGGCTCAGGGTCTGGGTGGACAAGCGCGACCTGCGCCCCGGCACGCCGTGGATGGACCAGCTCGAATATGCGATCGCGCAGGAATCGACGGCATTCGCGGTCTACCTCAGCGAAGCCGGCGCCGAGCACTGGGTGCGCATGGAGGTGCGGGTGGCGCTGGACCGCGTGATCGCAGACGGCCGGCGCGGCGCGCACTACCCCTTCCTGCCCGTGGTCGAGCGCAACCTGCTCGACATCGCGCGGCTGCCGCCGTTCGCTCGCCACTACCAGGGCGTGGCCCTGTCGGCGGACGACGGTCTGCAGCAACTGATCGCCGCCGTGCTGGGCGACGCGGCGGAGCCGCGCCGCATCGCGCTGGTCGACGAGCCCTTCCGCGGCCTGGAGGCCTTCGGCGCCGACCATGCCCACCTGTTCTTCGGCCGCGATCAGGAGACGCGCGAACTGCTGGACAGGCTGCGCACGCAAAGCCTGGTCATGGTGGTCGCCGACAGCGGAGCCGGCAAGTCTTCGCTGGTGCAGGCCGGCGTGGTGCCCGGCTTCCGCGAAGGCCGGCTGGCCGACCCCGGCGCGCCGCGCCCGGGCCCGGGCAGCTGGCACGTGGTGCAGATGCGGCCGTTGAACGTGCCGCTGCAGGCGCTGGTCGATGCGGTGTCGGACAGCGCACGCGATGTGCCGGACCTGCAGGCCGCGCTGTTCGACCAGGCCTGCAGCCGCCTGAAGCAGGGTGACGCCAGCGCGCTGGCCGACGTGCTGCGCGCAGGCGCGCCGCGCGGTGCGCAGGTGCTGCTGGTCGTGGACCAGTTCGAGGAACTGTGGACGCAGACGCTGGACGGGCGCCTGCGCACCACCTTCCTGGACGGACTGCTGCTGGCCGTGGCGCCGGTGGACCGGCGCGTGCGCGTCGTCGCCACCATGCGCCGGGACCATTTCTTCCAGACGGCGTCGCATGCCGGGCTGTACCAGCGGCTGGAGGCGGATGGGCGGGCGGCATGCTTCAGCCTGCGCCGCATGGCCGACACGCAGCTCCGGGATTGCATCGAGAAGCCGCTGGCGCTGGCGGGCGTCGACGCGCGGCAGGCGGCGGTATTGGCTGCCGAGGTGCTGCGTGACGTGGGCGGCGAGCCGGGCGAACTGGCCCTGGTCGAGATGGCCCTGTTCAAGACCTGGGCCGAGCGGAACAGGCACCCCACCCTGCTCGATGCCTACAAGGACATCGGCCGCGTCGAAGGCGCGTTGGCGTATGCGGCCGAAGAAGCGCTGCACCGGCTCGGCCCGGCGCGCGCGGCGCTGGCCGAGACGGTGTTCGTCCGGCTCGTCACCCAGTCCGCCGAGGGCGGCGTCACGCGGCGCCGCGCGCACCGCGACGAGTTCGCGCCCGCCGCCTGGGCCGTCGCGCAGCAGCTGGGCACGCGCGAGTCCAACCGCCTGCTCGTGCTCGGGCGCGAGCCGGCGGAGGGTGAACGGGCCGGCGGCGCGGCCCTCTCGGCGGCGGCCGGCGACGCCAGCCACACGGTCGAACTGGCGCATGAACAGATCGCCACGCAATGGGTGCGCTACGGCCAGTGGCTGCGCGGCGTCGACGGCCAGGCCGAGGACAAGGGTGCGCTGGACCGCCTGATCGTGCGTGTGCAGGACTGGGTGGCGGGTGGCCGGCGCTGGAGGGAGGCGACGGCCGGCCGCGGCGAACGCATCGCGTTCGACCGGCTGCGCCAGCGGCGTGGGCACTGGATGTCGGTGGACGAGCAGTCGTTCACCCGGCTGGCCTACTACGTGGCGGGTTTGCCGTGGGCGCTGGCGGGATTCGGCGTCGTGGTCGCCGTGTTCGGCGGGGGGATGTGGATCTTGCAGCAGCAGGTGCGCCTCGTCGATGCCGAGGCCAACGAGATCGGGCACCAGCTCGCGCCAGTGCAGCAAGTGCAGCAACTCGATGACGAGGCGGTACGGCAGCTGATGACTGCCGACGAGAAAGTCCGGCTGGCGTTTGCGATCAAGCTGCGCAGTGATCCTGGATTGGCGCGGTTGTTCAGCCGGCATGCTTGGGTCATCACGCGAGCACTCGCCGGCCGTTCGGCGGCATTGCGCGATCAGTTGATCCAGCAGGTCGTCATGCCGGCTTCGGATGCTGCGGGTTTCGATACGCTGCGTGCGGTTGCCTCTCTGGGTGTGGGGCTGTCGACGCCGCACGCCATCGAGCCGCTGCTCCAGGCGATGGGCGCGACCACGGATGTAGGTGCCCTGCGTGCCCTGGGCGAGGGCCTGGCGGCGGTGGCTGCCAAGCTGGATGCGCAGCAGGCCGGGCGGGCGATCGAGCCGCTGCTCCAGGCGATGGGCGCGACCTGGGATGCAGATGCCCTGCGTGCCCTGAGCCAGGGACTGGCGGCGGTGGCTGCCAAGCTGGATGCGCAGCAGGCCGGGCGGGCGATCGAGCCGCTGCTCCAGGCGATGGGCGCGACCACGGATGCATTTGCCCTGCGTGCCCTGGGCGAGGGCCTGGCGGCGGTGGCTGCCAAGCTGGATGCGCAGCAGGCCGGGCGGGCGATCGAGCCGCTGCTCCAGGCGATGGGCGCGACCACGGATGCAGTTGCCCTGGGTGCCCTGGGCGAGGGCCTGGCGGCGGTGCCTGCCAAGCTGGATGCGCAGCAGGCCGGGCGGGCGATCGAGCGGGTGCTCCAGGCGATGGGCGCGACCAGGGATGCAGATGCCCTGCGTGCCCTGGGCCAGGGACTGGCGGCGGTGGCTGCCAAGCTGGATGCGCAGCAGGCCGGGCGGGCGATCGAGCGGGTGCTCCAGGCGATGGGCGCGACCACGGATGCAGATGCCCTGCGTGCCCTGGGCCAGGGACTGGCGGCGGTGCCTGCCAA
The DNA here is from genome assembly GCF_047601025.1 of Pseudorhodoferax sp. Taxonomy (NCBI): domain Bacteria; kingdom Pseudomonadati; phylum Pseudomonadota; class Betaproteobacteria; order Burkholderiales; family Comamonadaceae; genus Pseudorhodoferax; species Pseudorhodoferax sp. The sequence continues at coordinate 495,466 of NZ_JASGJZ010000001.1, read as the reverse complement.
GCTGGATGCGCAGCAGGCCGGGCGGGCGATCGAGCCGCTGCTCCGGGCGATGGGCGCGACCACGAATGCATTGGCCCTGCGTGCCCTGGGCCAGGGCCTGGCGGCGGTGGCTGCCAAGCTGGATGCGCAGCAGGCCGGGCGGGCGATCGAGCGGGTACTCCAGGCGATGGGCGCGACCACGAATGCATTGGCCCTGGGTGCCCTGGGCCAGGGCCTGGCGGCGGTGCCTGCCAAGCTGGATGCGCAGCAGGCCGGGCGGGCGATCGAGCCGGTGCTCCAGGCGATGGGCGCGGCCACGAATGCAGGTGCCCTGGGTGCCCTGAGCCAGGGACTGGCGGCGGTGGCTGTCAAGCTGGATGCCAAACAGGCCGCCATGGCCATCCAGTCGGCGCTTGCCATCCCGTTTTCCGATCGCGAGACCGTCGACCGGCTCCTCCAGCCGATCCACCAACGCCCGCCCGCTGGCATGCCCGCGTCGGCTACTTTGTGGGATGTACTGGCCTGGGTTCCCGGGCGGCCGTAGCAGTTGCCTGAACCGCGCCGGCGGCCGCCGCCGGTTATGCTGCCCCGCGTTTCCGTAGCCAGGAGGCCCGCCATGACCATCCCCATCCCCGCCACCCTGATCGCCGGCGACGGCATCGGCCCCGAGATCGTGGAGGCCACGCTGGCTGCGCTGGACGCCCTCGGCGCGCCGTTCGACTGGGACCGCCAGGTCGCCGGCCTGGGCGGCGTGCAGGCCGCCGGCGACCCGCTGCCCGCGGCCACGCTCGCCAGCATCCGCCGCACGCGGCTGGCGCTGAAGGGGCCGCTGGAGACGCCCTCGGGCGGCGGCTACCGCTCGTCCAACGTGCGGCTGCGCGAGGAGTTCCAGCTCTACGCCAACCTGCGCCCGGCGCGCACCCTGATCCCGGGCGGGCGCTTCGACAAGATCGACCTGCTGGTCGTGCGCGAGAACCTGGAGGGCCTGTACATCGGCCACGAGCACTATGTGCAGATCGACGGCGACCCGCACGCCGTGGCCATGGCCACCGGCATCAACACCCGCGCCGGCAGCCGCCGCCTCCTCGAGTACGCGTTCGACACCGCGGTCGCCGCCGGACGCCAGAAGGTCACGCTGGTGCACAAGGCCAACATCATGAAGGCGCTGACCGGCATCTTCCTGGAGACCGGGCTGCAGCTGTACGAGGAGCGCTACAGGGGCCGGTTCGCGCTGGACACCGTGATCGTCGACGCCTGCGCGATGAAGCTGGTGCTGAACCCCTGGCAGTTCGACATGCTGGTCACGACCAACCTGTTCGGCGACATCTTGTCGGACCTGGTGGCCGGGCTGGTCGGCGGCCTGGGCATGGCGCCCGGCGCCAACATCGGCAAGGACGCCGCGATCTTCGAGGCCGTGCACGGCTCGGCGCCCGACATCGCCGGCCAGGGCGTCGCCAACCCGGTGGCGCTGCTGCTGGCCGCCGCGCTGATGCTGGAGCACGTGCGGCTGCCCGACCTGGCGCGCCGCCTGCGCACCGCCATCGACGAGACGCTGAATGTGGACCGCGTGCGCACCGGCGACCTGTACGGCGGCACGGCCGGCACCGCCGCGTTCACCAAGGCGCTGGTCGCGCGCATCCGGGGCGGCGCATGACGGTCCCCATCCTGTCCCTGGCCGAGGCCCGCGTGCTCGGCGTGCTGATCGAGAAGCAGCGCACCGTGCCCGACACCTACCCGCTGACGCTGAACGGCCTGGTGGCCGGCTGCAACCAGAAGACCAGCCGGCACCCGGTCATGGAACTGACCGACGCGCAGGTGCAGGAGGCGCTGGACAACCTGCGCGCGATGAGCCTGGCGAGCGAGAGCAGCGGCGGCCGCGCGATGCGCTACGCCCACAACGCCGACGGTGTGCTGCGCATTCCCTCGCAGTCGCAGGCGCTGCTGGCCGTGCTGCTGCTGCGCGGCCCGCAGACCGCCGGCGAGCTGCGCATCGCCAGCGAGCGCATGCACAACTTCGCCGACATCTCCTCGGTCGAGGCCTTCCTGGACGAACTGGCCGAACGGCCGGCCGGCGCGCTGGTGGCGCGGCTGCCGCGCCTGCCCGGCGCGCGCGAGAGCCGCTGGATGCACCTGCTGTCCGGCGGCGCGCCCGAGGCCGCCGCGGCGCTGGACGCGCCGCTGCCGGCCACCGACCCGGCCGGCGAGGTGCCGGCGCTGCGCGCGCAGGTGGCGCGGCTGCAGGACGAGGTGGCGGCGCTGAAGGTGACGCTGGAGCGCGTCTGCGCCGAGCTGGGCATCACCCCCAGCCCATGAACGCCCGCACCTCGCCGGCGCGCGCCAGCGTGTCGGCCCGGCCCAGCGCCATCAGCTCGCAGGTGAAGCCGGCGTCGAACAGCAGGTAGCTGGCGAAGGCGGCGGCCTGCGCGGCGCTGGCCGGGCGCGGGCGGTGGTCGGCGAACAGCCGGTGCACGACGCCGGGCAGCTTGTGGACGTGGCGCTCCGCGATCGCGTCCAGCCGCTGCGAGGGCGTGATCAGCAGCAGCTCGACCGGGCGCAGCGTGGTGGCCGCGCGCGCCGCCGGCGGCACCAGCGCCAGCGTCTGGTTGATGCGCAGCATCCGCTCCACGTCCACCGGCAGCGCGTCCAGGAAGATGCTGGACAGCGCGTGGCCGGCGATCTGCGCCACGCTGGGCGCGCCGGTGTGGGCGTTCGGCGCCGGCATGCCGGGCGGCTCCTGCAGCCGGCCGGCGCCGACGGCCAGGATGCGCGCGGCGCCCAGGTGGATGGCCGGCGACAGCGGGGCGGACTGGCGCATGCTGCCGTCGCCGAAGTATTCCGTGCCCTCGGGCATCGGCAGCGCCTGCGCCGGGAACACGAACGGGATCGCCGCGGAGGCCAGCAGGTGGGCGTGCGTCAGCGGCTCCTGGACGGCGCGCCGCTGCGAGCGCAGCCAGGGCTGCATCGGCCGCGCCGCCTGGTAGAAGCTGACGTGGTCGCCGCCGCTGTAGCTCGATGCGGTGATCGCCAGCGCCTGCAGGTGCCCGGCGCGCAGCAGCGCCGGCAGGCGCTTCAGCGGCACCAGCCGCTCCAGCAGGCCGGCCAGCGGGGCGTTGTCCAGCAGGCTGGCCGGCTGCGCGTGCCGCCAGCGCACCAGCAGCCGCGCCAGCCCCCACAGCATGCGCAGGTGGCCGGGCGCGTCCAGCAGCTTCAGGGTGCCGACGTCGTACACCTGCTCGGGCCGGAACCGCTGCCAGACCAGTCCCATCGCGGTCACGGCCCGGTCGAAGTCGGCCGCGCCGCAGGCCAGCGCCGCCGCGTTGATCGCGCCGGCCGAGGTGCCGACCAGCACCGGGAACGGGTTGCCCGCGGCCGCCGCGCCGGCCGCGCGCCGCAGCTGCGCCAGCGCCTGCAGCACGCCGACCTGGTAGGCCGCCCGCGCGCCGCCGCCGGTCAGCACCAGCGCCGTGGGGGCGGGGGAGGGGGGGCGCATGCGGCGAGTCTAGGGCGTGCTCCGACGGGCGTTGCTTGGCGTCGGCCCTAGGTATGCTCGGCGGCTTCGCCCCGCGGCTGCTGCCGCCCCTGGTTTGCCATGCCCCTGTTCGTCGCTCCTGCGCTCCACCCGCTGGGACCCGCGCGCCTGCCGCGCGTGCTGGCCGTGCCCGCCCACATGGCGGCTGGCGAGGCGCCGCGGCAGCAGATCCGGTGCGCGGGCGCGTTGCCCGGGCGCGGCGGCGGCCAGGTGGCGCGGCGCCGGCCGCAGAAGCGCAAAGGCGCGGCCGCATGAGCGCGCCGCAGCACCGTGGCGCGGTCTTCACGGTCGCGCTGGCGCAACTGCTGGGCACCTCGCTGTGGTTCAGCGCCAACGCCGCGGCCGACGACCTGGCGCGGGCCTGGGGCCTGGGTGCGTCGGGCATCGGCTGGCTGACCGGCGCGGTGCAGCTGGGCTTCATCCTCGGCACGCTGGTGCTGGCCCTGGCCGGGCTGGCGGACCGCTTCGCGGCCAGCCGCATCTTCGTCGCCAGCGCCGTGCTGGGCGCGGCATGCAACCTCGGCTTCGCCTTCCTGGCCACGGGGCTGGCGAGCGGCATGGCGTTCCGGTTCTGCGTCGGCCTGAGCCTGGCCGGCGTGTACCCGCTGGGCATGAAGCTGATCGTCGGCTGGGCGCCCGCGCGCGCCGGCGCCGCGCTGGCGCTGCTGGTGGCCATGCTGACGCTGGGCACGGCGCTGCCGCACGCGCTGCGCGCGCTGGGTTCGTCCTGGGACTGGCAGCTGGTGATCTCGGCCTCGTCCGTGCTGGCCCTGGCGGCGGCCGGGCTGGTCGCCGCGCTCGGCGACGGGCCGCATGCGCCGCCGCCGCTGCGCGGGCGCCGCGGCGTCCAGGCCTCGGTGCTGCAGGCCTTCGCGGCGCCGCAGCTGCGCGCCGCGGCGCTGGGCTACTGGGGCCACATGTGGGAGCTGTACGCGTTCTGGACGCTGGTGCCGACGCTGCTGGCGCAGGCCGGGCTCGCGCAGCGCACCGGCTGGAGCGTGCCGGCGCTGTCCTTCGCGGTCATCGCGGCCGGGGCGGCGGGCTGCCTGCTCGGCGGCGCGCTGAGCCAGCGCCTGGGCAGCGCGCGCGTGGCCGGCGGGGCGCTGGCGCTGTCGGGCCTGTGCTGCGTCGTCTGCGCGGCGGTCGGCGAGCGCCTGCCGGCGGCCGGGCTGGTGCTGCTGTTCGCGGTGTGGGGCGCTGCCGTGGTCGCGGATTCGCCGCAGTTCTCCGCGCTGTCGGCCCGCAGCTGCCCGCCGCAGTGGGTCGGCAGCGCGCTGGCGATCCAGAACTCCATCGGCTTTGCGCTGACCGTGGCCGCGATCGCGCTGACGACGGTGCTGGTCGAGCGCTGGGGCCTGCGCACCGCCTGGCTGCTGCTGCCCGGGCCGGTGCTGGGTTTGGCCCTGTGCCGCCCGCTGTGGCGGGCGGGGGGCTGAAGCTTCTCAGCCCAGGTGCTCGACGTTGCCGCAGACCGACAGGCTCTGGCCGCTGATGGCAGCGCCCGCCGGCGAGCAGATGAACAGGATCTGGTGCGCGATGTCCTGGGCGCTGACCATCCTGCGCAGCGACACCTTGGACAGCACGCGCGCGCGCATGGCCTCGTGCCCGATGCCCAGGGAGGCCGCCTTGGCCGCGATCACGCGCTCCTGGCGCTCGCCGGCCACGACGCCCGGCAGGACCGCGTTGACGCGGATGCCGCAGGGGCCGAGTTCCATCGCCCAGGTCTGCGTCAGCCCGATGACGCCGAACTTGGAGGCCGCGTACGGCGTGCGCAGCGGAAAGCCCAGCCGGCCGGCCGTGGACGACAGGTTGACGATGGCGCCGCCGCCGGCCGCCTTGAGCAGCGGCACGGCCCGCCGCGCGCAGAGGAAGGTGCCGGTCAGGTTGACCGCGATCGTGCGGGCCCAGGCCTCCGGCTCCACGTCTTCCAGTGCGGCCGTGGGGCCCGCGACGCCTGCGTTGTTGACCAGCACGTCCAGGCGGCTGTCCCAGCGCGAAGCCAGCTGCGCGAACAGCGCGTCCACCTGCGCCGCGTCGGACACGTCGGCCACGCTCTGGCCGACGCCCGGCCAGCGTGCGCGAACCTCGGCCAGCGCCCGCTCGTCGACGTCGCAGATGTGAACCTGCGCACCACCCGCGGCGAAGGCTTCGGTGATCGCCAGTCCGATGCCTTGCGCGCCGGCCGTCACCAGCACGCGCAGGCCTTCAACACCCGTGTCCATCATGGCTCCGATCCGTCCGGCTGCCGTCTTTGGTGCGCGCGCAGCGCCATCAGGCGCACGTCGCGCCAGCGGGCGCGCTGCGCCAGCTGGTCGGCGCCGAGCACGCGCCGGCGCTCCGCCTCGATGCCGGCCACGAGCTGCGGTGACCAGGCGTTGGGCCCCTGCGAGGCGCCGACCGCGGCGTAGGTGTGGCCGTAGCGCTGCGCATAGTCCGCCACGCCGGCCGGCGCGTTCAGGTCGATCGTCTCGAACGGCCCCATGAACGACCAGCGCAGGCCGAGCCCGTGCTTCATGACCTTGTCCAGGTCGGCCGTGCTCGCATAGCCCTGCTCGAACAGGTTCAGCACCTCGTTGAGCACGGCGCCCTGGATGCGGTTGAGCAGGAAGCCGTCGATCTCGCGCCGCACCAGCACCGGCTCCTGGCCGGCGCGCGCGTAGAGGTCCATCGCGCGGGACACGGCGTCTTGCGCAGTCCACGGGGCGGGGCACACCTCCACCAGCGGCACCAGGTTGGGCGGGTTCGTCGGATGCGCCACCAGGCAGCGGTGGCGCCCGGCCAGCGCTGCGGTGAAGCGCGAGGCGGGGATCCACGAGGTGGAGCTGGCCAGTACCGCGTCGGGCGGCGCCAGCGCGTCGAGCTGCTCGAAGATCGCCTGCTTGGCCGGCACGGTCTCGGGGATGTTCTCCTGCACCAGCGCCACGCCGGTGCAGGCGCCTGCCAGCGAATCCGTGGGCGCGATGCGCGCGGCGATCGCGCCGGGTGTCTCGTCGAGCAGCCCGGTGGCATCCATGTCGTGCAGGGTGTCTGCGATGCTCCGCACCGCGGCGTCCAGCGTCGCGGACCGGGTGCCGTACAGGCGGACCTGCCGGCCGGCCCGTGCGAAGACGATGGCCCAGGCCCGGCCGATCAGGCCGGCGCCGACGACGGCCACGCTGGGCATCAATCCGCCCGGATGTCGTTGGCCTTCACCACCGCGCCCCACAGCGTGAACTGGTCGCGCGTGAGCTTGGCCAGGTCTTCGGGCGTGCCGCCGCCGGGCTCGTCGCCGCGCTCGACGACCGAGCGCACCACGGCCGGGTCTTTCAGCGCCGCGTTCATCGCGGCGTTGGCCTTCTGTACCACGGCGGCGGGCAGGCCGGGCGGGCCGTAGAAGCCGATGAAGGAGCTGATCTCGAAGTCTTTCAGGCCCACCTCGTCGGCCGTCGGCACGTCCGGCAGGATTGGCACGCGCGTGCGGGTCGTGACCATCAGCGGCCGCATCTGGCCCGACTTGATGAAGGGCGAGACCACCGACACGGCGTCGAAGATGGCTTCGACGCGGCCGGCGATCAGGTCCACGGCCACCGCGGCGCCGCCCTTGTACGGCACGTGGTTCATGGCCGGCTTGCCCAGGCGCTCGCGCAGCAGCTCCATCGTCACGTGGGTCAGGCCGCCGGCGCCGGAGCTGCCGTAGTTGATGCCGGTCTTCTTGCCCTCTTCCTGCACGAAGCGCACGAACTGCTGGTAGTCCTTGATCGGCGAGGTGGCCGGCACGACCAGCACCAGTCCGGAGGTGAGCATGGTGCCGATCGGCGTCAACTTCAGCGGATCGACGACCGGCGTGTTCTTGTAGGTGTGCGGCGCGATGGTCATCACGCCGTTGCCGGCCAGCAGCCGGTAGCCGTCCGGCGGCGACTTCATCACGTAGTCGTTGCCGATGTTGCCGTTCATGCCGCCCCTGTTGTCGATGATCACCGGCTGCCCGAGCACCTTCTGCATGCCCGTCGTCAGGGCCCGCGCGACGAAGTCGGTCTGGCCTCCGGGCGGGTAGCCCACAACGATCGTCACGGGCTTGGTCGGCCATTCGGCCTGGGCGTGCACGGCCGGGACGGCGAGAAGCGCGCTGCCGGCGATCAATGCGGCGCGCAGTGCGGTGCGCCGGGCGGCGTTGGGCTGGAAGTCGGACATGGTGCGGTGTCTCCTGTCGGTCGAGGTCGTAAGGGAAGGGGGATGGAGCGGGATCTCAGTTTTCCGCGGCGCCGGCGCGCCACCCGCAGCGCATGCAACCGGGCTGCAGGCAGTGGTTCGAACGGCCGCTGAGCAGGCCATGCCCGCGGGCGCCACGGACGGGCCTTGCCCGGCCGCAGGCGTGCCTTGCCGGCCGCAGCGGCTCCGGAGGAGCCGCCTCGTCGGGCCGTCCAGGCCTGCGCAGGCAGGCTTGGAGCCGCGGCCCTCCGCCCCCTGGAGGGGGTTGGCGAAGCGCGCAGCGCGCAGGCCGGGGGTGTCTCATGTCAAACGGGCTGGGGGTTCTTGGCGAGGTCGTACAGGATCGCCGCGCTGGTCAGCCCGCCATCGACGACCAGGTCGTGGCCGGTGACGAAGCGGGCGTCGTCGCTCGCCAGGAACGCGATCACGTCGGCGACTTCGTCAGGGCGCCCGTAGCGGGCCATGGGCGTGGCTGAGACGATGGCGTTGCGCACGATCTCGTTGTGCAGCGTCGCGGTCTGCGGCGTCTCGATGGGGCCGGGCGAGACCGAGTTCACCGTGATGCCGAAGGGCGCCAGGTCGATGGCGCAGGACTTGGCCAGCGCCAGCACGCCGCCCTTGGACGAGGAATAGGCCACGCGGCCGGACCAGACCTGCTGGCCCGAGATGGACGCCAGGAACACGATGCGTCCCGCCCTGCGCTCGGCCATGTGCCGGGCCACGGCCTGGGTGCACAGGTAGCTGCCCGTCAGGTTGATGCCGATCACGCGGTCCCAGGCGTCGAGGGTGTTGTCGAGCACGGAGCCCTGGTGGCTCACGCCGGCGCTGTTGACCAGCACGTCGATGGCGCCGAAGTCGGCGCAGGCCTGGCCGACCACCTGCCCGACGTTGGCAGCATCGCGCACGTCCAGCCGGTACGCGCGCACCTGGCCGTCGCCCGCGCCGAGTTCGGCGACGGCCGCGCGCAGGCGGTCCTCGTCGACGTCCGCCAGCGCCACACGGGCGCCGTCGCGCACGAGCCGTCGCGCCGTCGCGAAGCCCAGGCCGCTGGCGCCGCCGGTGATCAGAGCTACCTTGCCGGCCATGCGGCCGGGTGGGGGAGGGGTCATGCAGGTCTCCAGAAGAATGTCGATGGGGCCGCGGACAGGTGCCTGGGGCAGAGGGGCGCGGCACCCGGGGATTGTAGAAATTATTATCTATTACGTGGAAATATAGAAATATATGAAAAAGGCTTCTCCGATAGATGAAACCCGGAGGCCGCGGCGTTGTGCTGGCCGCCGCCCGTTGTACCGTTTGGGGCGCGCCCGCGCGGCTGCGCGCGCGCTGCCTGACTCCGGTACCCGCCGATGACCGCCTCCCAAGATTCCTTGCCGACCCGCAAGCCCGCCAGCGCGGAAGAACTGCTGGTGATGGCCCGCGCCCATTTCGACGGCTTGAGCCGGCAGCTCAAGCTCATCGCCCGGCACGTGGAGGCGAATCGCGAGCGCATGGGCCTGGAGGGCATCCAGGAGACCGCGGCGAAGTGCGGCGTGCAGCCGTCCGCGGTGGTGCGCTTCGCGCAGCATTTCGGCTTGTCGGGCTTTTCCGAGATGCAGGCGCTGTTCCGGCACGAGGCCGCGCAGAAGCTGGTGCCGCACCCGGACTACCGCGACCGGATCCGCTCGCTGGTGGGCAGCGGCGCCCGGCCGCTGGCGTCGGCCCGGATCGCCGAAGAGGTGATCCGCGGCAGCGTGGAGAGCCTGCAGGCGCTCGAAGCCGGCCTGGCGCACGCGGACTTCGAGGCCGCCGTGGCGCTGATGGTGGAGGCCAAGGCCCTGTGGCTGGTGGCCGCCCGGCGCGCCTTCCCGGTGGGCGCCTACCTGGCCTATGCGCTGCAGCAAACCAGCAAGCCCATCCACTGGCTGAACGGGCTGGGGCACATGCAGCACGCGGAGATGCGCGCCATGTCCGAGGGCGACGTCATGATCGCCGTGTCCTTCGATCCCTATGCGAAGGAGACGCTGGAGGTGGTGGAGGCCGCGCTGGCGCGCGGCGCGCGGCTGATCGCGCTGACGGACAGCAAGTTCAGCCCGCTGGTCCGGCAGGCGTCGGCCACGCTGCTGGTGCAGGACAGCGCGCCCTACGGCTTCCGCTCGCTGACCTCCACGCTGTGCCTGGCCCAGTCGCTCTTCATCAGCCTGGCCTACCGCATGGAGCTGGAGCCCCCGCGGCTGCAGCGGTAGGCGGCGGGCCCCGTCAGGCGCGGGCGCCGCGCCGTGCCTTCAGGTTGGCCACGTAGCTCGCCCGCGTGCCGGCCACGTGCTCGCGCATCAGCGCGTCGAAGGCGGCGAAGTCGCCCGCGACGAAATGCGCCAGCAGCTGCCGGTGCTGCTCGAAGCCGGCCGGCTTGAGCACGTCCTGCGTGGCCGACAGGTGCGTGCGCATGGCCGCGATCTTGGCGCCGGCCGTGGCGTAGGCGGCCTGCAGGTAGGGGTTGCCGCAGTTCAGCACGAAGGCCTCGTGCAGCCGCGTGTCGGCGCGGCTGTAGCGCACGCCGTCCCTGGCCTTGCGCGCGGCGGCCATCTCGGCGATGGCGGCCTGCAGGTCGGCGATGGTCTGCTCGCGCGCGTTGCGGTGCGCCAGCTCGGCCGCGCGCGGCTCGATCAGGCAGCGGAACTCGCACAGCGCCTCCACGTCGGCCTCGGTCGGCTCGAACACGTAGCTGCCGCGCTGCGGCCGCACCGCCACCAGGCCGAGCGACTGCAGCTGCGCCAGCGCCTCGCGCACCGGCGTGCGGCTCACGCCGAATGAGGCGGCCAGCGTCTCCTCCGCGATCATCTCGCCGAGCGCGAACTGGCCGTCCACGATGGCGTCGCGCAGGCGCTGCGCGACCTGCGCGGCCAGCGACCTGGGCGTGTCGATCTTGAAGCGGAGGGCGTTGGGGTCCGGCATGCGCGGAAGTCTCGCAGATACCGCCGCGGGCCGCGGCGCCGGCGGCTGCGCCTGCCATCGGTGTTTGTACTAGTGCTTTAGTACCTTACATACAAGACACTGCGCGGCCATGAACACCACCAGCTTGCCGGGCGTGGACGCGGCCCGGGCCATCGAAGTCCTGTCGCGGCTGCGCGAGCAGCTGGGCGCGGCCGCCGTGCTGATCGGCGACGACGTGCCGGAACGCAACCGCAACGACTGGAGCACCCAGCCGCCCACGCGCCCGCTGGCCGTGGTGCGGCCGGTCGACGCCGCGGGCGTGTCGGCCGCGCTGCGCGCCTGCCGCGAGGCCATGCTGCCGGTGGTGCCGCAGGGCGGGCTGACCGGCCTGTGCGGCGGCGCCCGGCCCGAGGATGGCTGGGTCGCGCTGTCGCTGGAGCGCATGGTCGGCGTGGAGGAGATCGACACCGCCGGCTCCACGATGACGGTGCGCGCCGGCACGCCGCTGGAGGCGGTGCAGCGCGCCGCCGCGGAGGCCGGCCTGTACTTCGCGCTGGACCTGGGCTCGCGCGGCTCCTGCGCGATCGGCGGCAACCTGTCGACCAACGCCGGCGGCAACCGCGTGATCCGCTACGGCATGGCGCGCGAGCTGGTGCTGGGGCTGGAATGGGTGCTGCCGGACGGCACCATCGTGACCAGCCTGAACAAGATGATGAAGAACAACGCCGGCTACGACCTGAAGCAGCTCTTCATCGGCAGCGAAGGCACGCTGGGCGTCATCACGCGCATCGTGCTGCGCCTGCATCCGCAGCCGGGCTGCACACTGTCGGCGCTGTGCGCGCTGCCGGACTACGCGGCCGTGGTGCGCCTGCTGGGCGAGGCCCGGCGCGGCCTGGGGCCGCTGCTGTCGGCGTTCGAGGTCATGTGGCCGGACTACTGGCAGGTGGTGACCGAGCGCGTGGGCGTGCGCTCGCCGGTGGCCGGCCGGCACGGCTTCTACGTGCTGGTCGAGGCCCAGGGCACGGACGAGGCCGTGGACGGCCCGCGCTTCGCCGACTGGCTGGAGCGCTTCGCCGGCAGCGGCGTGCTGGCCGACGCCGCGGTGGCGCAGTCGATGGCCGACACGCAGGCGTTCTGGGCGCTGCGCGATGCCTGCTCGGAGTTCTTCCAGGTGCTGGGCCCGCACATCTCCTACGACGTGGCGCTGGCCGTGCGCGACATGGACGCCTTCGCCACGCAATGCAAGGCGGCGCTGGCCGAGCAGATCCCGGGCTGCGAGAGCATCTACTACGGCCACATCGGTGATGGCAACGTGCACCTGGTCGCCTGGGTGCCGGGCCTGCCGCTCGAGGCGCAGCCGAAGAAGCGCATGGACGACGCGATCTACGGCACGGTGCGCGCGTTCAACGGCAGCGTCTCGGCCGAGCACGGCATCGGCACGGCCAAGAAGCCCTACCTGTCGTACGCGCGCAGCCCCGAGGAGATCGCGCTGATGCGCACGCTGAAGCAGGCGCTCGACCCGCACAACCTGCTGAACCCCGGCAAGGTCATCTGACCATGGACCGCGTCTTCAAGGCGGTGGAGGCGGTGCTCGCCGTGCTGCTGCTGGGCATGGTGCTGATGGTGTTCGGCAACGTGGTGCTGCGCTACGTCTTCAACTCGGGCATCGAGGTGTCCGAGGAGCTGTCGCGCTTCTTCTTCATCTGGCTGACCTTCATCGGCGCCATCGTGGCCATGCGCGAGGGCGCGCACCTGGGCATGGACAACTTCGTCAGCCGGCTGTCGCGCCGCGGCAAGCTCGTCTGCCTGGCGCTGTGCCAGGGCATGGTGCTGTTGTGCTGCGCGATGATGTTCCGCGGCACCTGGGTGCAGCACGAGATCAACGCGACCACGGCCGCGCCGGTCACCGGCCTGTCGATGATCTGGGTGTTCGGCGTGTCCTACCTCACCAGCGTGGCGATCGCGGCGATGGCGCTGCACACGCTGTGGCGCATCGCCACCGGCCGCATCACGGACGGCGAGCTGATCGCCATCAAGGAGAGCGAGGAGGCCCTGCCCGACACCCACGCGGAAGCTCAGGCGGCCAGGCCATGACCATCGCCGTCTTCACCGTCTCGCTGCTCGGCGCGATGCTGCTGGGCCTGCCGATCGCGTTCGCGCTGCTGGTCTGTGGCGCGGCGCTGATGGTGGCGCAGGGCCAGATCGACACCACCATCCTGTCGCAGAAGCTGATCGAGGGCGCCGACAGCTTCCCGCTGCTGGCGATCCCGTTCTTCATGCTGGCCGGCGAGCTGATGAACGCCGGCGGCATCTCGCGGCGCATCGTCAACTTCGCGCTGGCCTGGGTCGGCCACATCCGCGGCGGCCTCGGCCTGGTGGCGGTGTTCGCCTCGGTCATGATGGCCGCGATCTCCGGCAGCGCGGCGGCCGACGCCGCCGCCATCGGCGCGCTGCTGATCCCGATGATGCGGCGCGCCGGCTACGACGTGCCGCGCTCGGCCGGCCTGATCGCCGCCGGCGGCGTGATCGCGCCGGTGCTGCCGCCGTCGATCGGGCTGATCGTGTTCGGCGTGATCGCCAACGTGTCCATCGGCAAGCTGTTCCTGGCCGGCATCGCGCCCGGGCTGATGATGGGCGTGGCGTTGCTGCTGGCCTGGCAGTGGGTGGCGCGGCGCGACAACGTGTCCGTGCTGCCGCGCCAGAGCATGGCCGCGCGCGGCCGCGCCGCGCTGGACGGCGTCTGGGCGCTGCTGATGCCGCTGGGCATCATCGGCGGGCTGAAGTTCGGCGTGTTCACGCCGACCGAGGCCGGCGTGGTGGCCTGCGTCTATGCCTTCGTGCTGGGCGCGCTGGTCTACCGCGAGCTGCCGCTGCGCGCGGTGTACGGCCTGCTGGTGTCGGCGGCCAAGAGCACTGCGGTCGTGGTGTTCCTGATCGCCGCGGCGCTGGTGTCGGCCTGGCTGATCACCACGTCCGACGTGCCGCAGCAGGTCTCGGCCATGCTGCAGCCCTTCATGTTCAACAAGATCGTGCTGATGTTCGTGATCATGGCGCTGGTCGTGGTCGTCGGCACGGCGCTGGACTTCGCGCCCACGCTGATGATCCTGACGCCGGTGCTGATGCCGGTGATCAAGGAGGCCGGCATCGACCCGGTCTACTTCGGCGTGCTGTTCATCATGAACAACGCCATCGGCCTGATCACGCCGCCCGTGGGCATCGTGCTGAACGTGATCTGCGGCGTGGCCAAGATCTCGATGAAGGACCTGATGAAAGGGCTGTGGCCCTTCCTGTGGGCCGAACTGGCCGTGCTGTTCCTGCTCGTGCTGTTCCCCGACCTGGTGCTGGTGCCGCTCAGGTGGTTCAGCTGATTCCCGCCTCTTCAACCCGGAGACATGACATGACCCCGTTCCCCCGCGCCCTGCCCACCGTGCTGGCCGCCGCCGCGCTGGCCCTGGCCGCAGGCCCGGCCAGCGCGCAGTTCCAGAACCGCAACTTCCGCGTCTCCAACGGCGTCAGCAAGGAACACCCGATGGGCAACGGCCTGGCCGCCATGGGCGCCTGCACGCTGGAGAAGTCCGGCGGCAAGATGAAGATCCAGGCGTTCTGGGACGGCGCGCTCGGCAGCGACCTGACCAGCACCCAGAGCGTGCGCACCGGCTCCATCGACATGGTGCTGACCTCCACCGCGCCGGTGGTCTCCATCGTGCCGGCGCTGGGTGTGTTCGACCTGCCGTTCCTGTTCGACACCGCGGCCGAGGCCGACCAGCTGCTGGATGGCAAGGTCGGCGACTGGTTCTCGGCCAAGCTGCCGGCCGTGGGCCTCGTCAACCTGGCCTGGTGGGAGAACGGATTCCGCCACACCACGAACTCCAAGCGCCCGATCACCAAGGCCGAGGACTTCGAGGGCGTGAAGATGCGCGTGATGCAGAACAACGTCTACCTCGACACCTTCAAGACGCTGGGTTCCAACGCCGTGCCGATGGCCTTCACCGAGGTCTACTCGGCGCTGGAGACCCGGACCGTGGACGGCCAGGAGAACCCGTTCACCAACATCGAAAACATGAAGTTCTACGAGGTGCAGAAGTACCTCACGCTCAGCAAGCACGCCTACAGCCCGACGCTGGTGCTGTTCTCCAAGAAGATCTGGGACGGGCTGTCGCCGCAGGAGCAGGCCGTGCTCAAGGAATGCGCCGTGGTCGGCCGCGCCGAGCAGCGCCGCGCCAACCGCGCGATGGAGGCCAAGAGCGTGGACAACCTGCGCGGCAAGGGCATGGCCGTCAACGAGATCGCGCCGGCCGAGATGGCGCGCATCCGCGAGAAGACCAAGGTGATCTACGAGCGCCACGCCAAGGCCATCGGCGAGGAGCCGATCGCCATGGTGCAGGCCGAGCTCAAGCGGATCCGCGGGCAATGAGCGGACTGCTGGACGGGCAGGTCGCCTGGGTTACCGGCGGCGGCAGCGGCATCGGCCTGGCCGGTGCGGTGGACCTGGCCAAGGCCGGCGCGCGCGTGGTCATCTCCGGCCGCGACGCGGCCAAGCTGGCGCAGGCCATCGCCGAGGCCGAGGCGCGCGGCGCGCCCGCGGGCCGCATCACCGCCAGGCCGCTGGACGTGGCCGATGCCGGGGCCGTGAACGCGGTGGCCGGCGCGATCCAGGCCGAACTGGGCCGGGTCGACATCCTGGTCAACAGCGCCGGGCTCAACTACCCCAAGCGCTACTGGTGCGACACCGACGCCGAGACCTTCGCCGACGTGGTGGGCATCAACCTCAACGGCGCCACCTACTGCACGCTGGCGGTGGTCCGGGGCATGCGCGCGCGCGGGCAGGGCACGGTCATCAACGTGGCCTCGTTCGCGGGCTTCCACTACGAGTACATGACCGGCCCGGCCTACACCTCGAGCAAGGCCGCGCTGATGGCGCTGACGCATTCCTTCAACATCGAGGAATGCGTGAACGGCCTGCGCGCCACGGCGCTGTGCCCGGGCGAGGTGGCCACGCCGATCCTGAAGAAGCGGCCGGTGCAGCCGAGCGAGGCCGACAAGGCGCGCATGCTGCAGGAGGCCGACATGGGCCGCGTCATCCGCTTCATCGCCGAGGCGCCCGCGCACGTGTGCGTCAACGAGCTGGTGGTCTCGCCGGTGTGGAACCGCACCTACGTGCAGGACCAGCCGCTGGTGCGCCGGAGGGCGCCGTGAGCGAAGGGCTCGTCGTCGCGGTCACGGGCGCGGGCCAGGGCATCGGCCTGGCGGTGGCGCGCCGGTTCGCCGAGCGCGGCGCGCGCGTCGTCGTCTCCGACATCGATGCCGACCGCTGCCGCCACGCCGCGCAGCAGATCGGCGCGCTGGCCGTGCCGGGCGACGTGACGCGCGCCGAGGACTGCGCCGCGCTGGTGCAGCAGGCCGTGGCGGCCGGCGGCCGGCTCGACGTGATGGTCTGCAACGCCGGGATCATGCAGCTCAAGCCGCTGCTGGAGCTGGACGGCGCGGACTGGGACCGCATGCTCGGCGTCAACGTCAAGGGCTGCTTCCTGACGCTGCAGGCCGCCGCGCGGCAGATGCTGCAGCAGGCCCCGCTGGCTGCCGGCCGGCCGGCCGGCAAGATCGTCACGATGGCGTCGATCGCCGGCCGCAGCGGCGCCGGGCCGATCGCCGCCGTGATCCCGCACTACCGCGCCAGCAAGGCGGCGGTGCTGAGCCTCACGCAGTCGGCCGCGATCGCGTTCGCGCCCCGGCTCACGGTCAATGCGATCTGCCCCGGCCTCGTGGAGAGCGAGATGTGGCGCGGCATGGACCGCGCCTGGGGCGCGCTGCAGGGCCTGCAGGAAGGCCAGGTCTGGCAGCAGCGCATCGCCGGCATCCCGCTGGGCCGGCCGCAGCGGCCGGAGGACGTCGCCGACGTGGCGACCTTCCTGGCCGCGCCGGAATCGGACTACATGACCGGCCAGGCGCTGAACGTCGACGGCGGCCTGATGATGAACTGAGGTGCCATGGAACACCCTGCAGCCACCCTGCGGCGCCTGCTCGCCGCCGGAACCATCGTCCAGGCGCCCGGCGCCTACGACGGCCTGAGCGCCCGCCTGGTCGAGCGCGCGGGCTTTCCCGCGATCTACATGACCGGCTTCGGCGCCACGGCCACGCGGCTGGGCCAGCCCGACATCGGCCTGCTCACGCAGACCGAGATGACCACGCACGCGCGCGACATGGTGCGCGCGGTGGGCATCCCCGTGATCGCCGACGCCGACACCGGCTACGGCGGCCCGTCCAACATCGAGCGCACGGTGCGCGAGTACGTGCAGGCCGGCGTGGCGGCGATCCACCTGGAGGACCAGGTCGCGCCCAAGCGCTGCGGGCAGATGGCCGGCATCCGGCTGATCGACGCGGCCGAGAATGCGCGCCGCCTGCGCTGCGCCGTGCAGTCGCGCGGCGGGGACCCGCTGCTGGTCATCGGCCGCACCGATGCGTTGCCGGCCGCCGGCATCGACGAAGCGGTGTCGCGCGCCCGGCGCTACCAGGACGCCGGCGTGGACCTCGTGTTCGTGGACGGCATCAAGACCGTGGCCGAAGTCGAGGCCGTGGCGCGCCGCGTGGCCGGCCCCAAGGTCGTCTCCATCGTCGACGGCACGCCGGCCGTGGCCCTCACCGCGCCCGCGCTGCAGGCCATGGGGTTTTCCATCGTGTTCTACGCCGTCACGGCCCTGTTCAGCGCCGCGCGCGCCGTGCAGGACGCCCTGGCCGCCCTGCATGCCGGCGGCACGCCGGGCGCGCTGGCGCAGCCCGGCTTGTCGTACGCTGCGTTCGCCGACACCGTCGGCCTGCCGCACCACCAGCAGCTCGACGAGCAGTTCGGCGGCGGCGCCTGATTCCCCCGATCCGAAAGACCCTCACTGCCATGACCACCTCCGTTCCCCATGCCGGCATCTGGCCCGCGCTGCTGACGCCGCTGAACGCCGACCTCTCCATCGACATCCCCCGGTTCGCGCGGCATGCCAAGGCGCTGATCGAGAAAGGCTGCGCCGGCGTGACGCCGTTCGGCACCACGGGCGAGGGCCCGTCGTTCACGGTGGCCGAACGCCGCGCCGCGCTGGAAGGCCTGATCGCCGGCGGTGTGCCGGCCGAGCGCATCCTGGTCTCGACCAGCTGCGCGGCCCTGCCCGATACGCTGGAGCTCACGCGCCACGCGCTCTCGGTCGGTGCCACGCGCTGCCTGATCCTGCCGCCGTTCTTCCTGAAGGGCGTGCCCGACCAGGGCGTCATCGACTGCTATCGCCATGTCATCGACGGCGCGGCCGACGCGCGCCTGCGCGTGGTGCTGTACCACATCCCGCAGATCTCGGGCGTGCCGCTGTCGCACCCGGTCATCGCCGCGCTGCGCCGGCTGTACCCCGACACCATCATCGGCCTGAAGGACAGCGGCTGCACGCGCGCCGACTCCGTGGCCTACGCCGAGGCCTTCATGCCCGGCATGCAGGTCTGGGTCGGCAACGAGCCCGACCTGCCGACCATGGGCGCGCGCGGCAGCCTGGGCGCCGTGAGCGGCATCGCCAACGTGATGCCGCACCTGGTCGGCCGCCTGGCCGTGGCCCAGGGCGACGAGGCCGCGCAGCGCGACCTGCAGCGCGTGCGCGCCTTCCTGGACATCCTGGGCGGCTACGGCATGACGGCCGCGTTCAAGGCCATCATGGCCCTGCTCGACGGCGACGCCGGCTGGCGCCGCGTACGCCCGCCGCTGGTGGCGCTGGACGAGGCCGAGCTGGCGCGCATCAAGGCGCAGATGCGCGGCTTCGCGCTCGACCGCAACCTCGATTGAGCCTGGCACGCTTTCTGCGGAGTCCGCGCATTCGCCGGGCGTTCCGGCCTGCCCGCGTGCCGCGCCGGTAGCCGCGCACCAGACCGGCCCGCGCGGCGCCCCATTCCCGGGATGTCGTGGGTTTGTCTGTATATACAGGCCTGCTCAGGCGAATGAGACTGCGCCCCGCGCGGCCCTGGAGGCCGCCGCCGGCGCGTTCGCAGCGTTCAATCCCAACCGAGGAGGGCCGCATGGCCAAGACTGTTTTCTCCAAGCTCGCCACCCTGCTGGCCGCCGGCGCGCTGGCCGGCGTGGCCCAGGGGGCGGCGGCCCAGACCAAGGTCGTGATCGGCATGTCCGGCTGGACCGGCTTCGCGCCGCTGACGCTGGCCGACAAGGCCGGCATCTTCAAGAAGAACGGGCTGGACGTGGAGATCAAGATGGTCCCGCAGAAGGACCGCCACCTGGCCCTGGCGTCCAAGTCCATCCAGTGCGCCGCCACCACGGTGGAGACGCACGTGGCCTGGAACACCAACGGCGTGCCCATCGTGCAGATCTTCCAGCTCGACAAGTCCTACGGCGCCGACGGCATCGCCGTGCGCAACGACATCAAGAGCTTCGCCGACCTCAAGGGCAAGACCGTGGCCGTGGACGCGCCCGGCACGGCGCCGTACTTCACGCTGGCCTGGATGCTGAGCAAGAACGGCATGCACGTGAAGGACGTCAAGACCGTCACGCTGGCGCCGCAGCCGGCCGCCCAGTCCTTCGTGGCCGGCCAGAACGACGCGGCCGTGACCTACGAGCCCTACCTCTCGACCGTGCGCGGCAACGCCAGCGCCGGTAAGATCCTGGCGACCACGCTGGACTTCCCGCACATCCAGGACACGCTGGGCTGCGCGCCCGACTGGCTCAAGGCCAACGGCACGGCCGCCAAGGCGCTGGCCGACTCGTACTTCCAGGCCCTGGAGATGATCCAGAGCGACCCGGCCAAGTCCAACGAGATCATGGGCGGCGCCGTCAAGCAGACCGGCGAGGCCTTCGCCAAGTCCGCGAGCTACCTGCGCTGGCAGGACAAGGCGGCCAACCAGAAGTTCTTCGCGGGCGAGCTGGAGGCCTTCATGAAGGAGGCCGCCGCGATCCTGCTGGAGTCCGGCGTGATCCGCAAGCTGCCCGACAACTGGTCGGCCATGTACGACGCCCGCTACATCCAGTAAGCGATGGCCGGCGACAGCACCCGCGTCCTGCCCCCGGCCGCGCCCGCCGCCCCCGTGCCCGCGGCCCCGCGGCGCCGGCGCCGCGGCATGGTGCCGCTGGCCCCCGTCAGCCCCACGGCCCGCTGGCTGCTGGGCCTGGGCTTCTTCGTGCTGTTCGTGGCAGTCTGGGCGTTCTTCACGCTCGGCGGCTTCGTCTCGCCGACCTTCCTGGCCAGCCCCGTCACGATGGTGCAGGAGGCCTGGCTGCTGCTGACCGAGTACGGCTTCGCCCACGACATCGGCATGACGGTCTGGCGCGTGGTCGGCGGCTTCGTGCTGGCGGCGGTGGTCGCCGTGCCGCTGGGCATCGCGATGGGCGCGTACAAGCCGGTCGAGGCCTTCCTCGAACCCTTCGTCTCGTTCTGCCGCTACCTGCCGGCGTCCGCATTCATTCCGCTGCTGATCCTGTGGGCCGGCATCGGCGAGACGCAGAAGCTGCTGGTGATCTTCATCGGCTCGGTGTTCCAGATCATCCTGATGGTGGCCGTGACGGTGGGCGGCGCGCGCAAGGACCTCGTGGAGGCCGCCTACACGCTGGGCGCCGACAGCCGCGGCATCGTGCGCCGCGTGCTGATCCCCGGCGCCGCGCCCGGCATCGCCGAGACGCTGCGCCTGGTGCTGGGCTGGGCCTGGACCTACGTGATCGTGGCCGAGCTGATCGGCTCGTCCTCGGGCATCGGCCACATGATCACCGACAGCCAGGCGCTGCTGAACACCGGCCAGATCATCTTCGGCATCATCGTCATCGGCCTGATCGGGCTGGTCTCCGACTTCATCTTCAAGGCGGTCAACAGGAAGCTGTTCGCCTGGGCCAGCCTGTGAGCCACGCCATGCGCAACCAGCTGTCGATCCGCGGTGTCTCGCGCACCTTCACCAGCCCCGGCGGCCAGTCCACGCAGGCCCTGCAGCCGGTGGACTTCGAGGTCCGCAGGAACGACTTCGTGACCATCCTCGGCCCGTCGGGCTGCGGCAAGTCCACGCTGCTGCGCATCGTCGCGGGGCTGGACGACCCGACGTCCGGCCAGGTGCTGCTGGACGGCCAGCGCATCGAGGGCCCGGGCGCCGACCGCGGCATGGTGTTCCAGAGCTACACGCTGTTCCCCTGGCTCGACGTGGCGCAGAACATCCGCTTCGGCCTGCGCGAGCGCGGCCTGCCCGAGGCGCAGCAGAAGGAGCGCGCCGACTACTTCATCGCCAAGGTCGGGCTGCGCGGCTTCGAGCAGCACTTTCCCAAGCAGCTCTCCGGCGGCATGCAGCAGCGCACGGCCATCGCGCGCGCGCTGGCCAACGACCCCAAGATCCTGCTGATGGACGAGCCCTTCGGCGCGCTCGACAACCAGACCCGCGTGCTGATGCAGGAGCTGCTGCTGGGCATCTGGGAGGCCGAGCAGAAGACGGTGCTGTTCGTCACCCACGACATCGACGAGGCCATCTTCATGGCCAGCCGCGTGGCCGTGTTCAGCGCGCGGCCGGGCCGCATCAAGACCGAGATCGCCGTGGACCTGCCGCACCCGCGCCACTACACGGTCAAGACCACGCCCGCGTTCATGGAACTCAAGGCCCGGCTGACGGAGGAGATCCGCGCCGAATCGATGGCGGCGGCAGAGCATTGACCCCGGGCCGGCCGGGTCGCCGCCTGCACGCCGCGTGGCACGCCGATTGCGTGCCATGGCCTCGCGATGAGGGACAGCCCTGCATGGACGTCGATCCGGTGCATGCCTGCTCCTGCCGGGGGCCCGGTTCCGCTCACGCCGCGTCGCCCGCGGCCGGATGACAGTCCTGATTGACAGTCCTGGACGGAGCATCGATAAATTGATCCGTCCTGTCTATACAAATAGGAGATTCCTGGCATGAACGACCGAACCACAGCCGCTGCACCCCCCATGCCTTCGCATCCGATGGAGGGGGCGGAGGCCTGGGTCGGGGCCGACCTGGCGCAGGCGTCCGACTGGCTGTTCCATCTCGACGGCGCCGTGGTGGAAGAGCTGGACCGTGCCTCGCGCCGGCTGCTGGACGCGGGCGTGGATCCGCTGTCCATCCGCCGCGAGGACTTCGACGTGCCCTCCTGGCGCGAGGACTTGGTGCGCCTGCGCGACGTGCTCGAGAACGGGCGCGGCGTCGTCAAGATCACCGGCCTGCCGGTGCAGCGGTTCGGCATGGAGCAGCTCAAGCTGCTGTGGCTGGGCATCGGCGCGCTGGTCGGCACCGTGATTCCCCAGAATCCCTATGGCGATGCGCTGGAGAACGTGATGGCCGAGCCCAACCGCAAGGTGGGGATGCCCAACGTGCGGGCCTACACCACGGATTCGCGCCTGCGCTTCCATGCCGACGACTGCGACATCCTCGGCCTGCTGTGCGTGCGTCCCGCCAAGTCCGGCGGCGAGAACGGCATCGTCAGCTCGATGTCCGTCTTCAACGAACTGCTGCGCACCCGCCCCGAGGTCCTGCCGCAGCTCTTCCGGGGCTATGTGTGCGACCTGTTCGGCGACGAGCGTCCGGGCTACGGCCCGGTGACGGACCATCCGATCCCGGTGTTCTCGTGGCATGCCGGGCGCCTGTCCTGCCGCTACTCGCGCAACTACATCAACATGGCCGCCAAGCGGCTGGGCACCACGCTCGGCGAGGAGGAGGTGCAGGCCGCGGATGCCTTCGAGAAGGCGTCCGAGGACGCCCGCCTGCGCTACGACCTGCGCCTGGATGCGGGCGACATCATGCTGCTGAACAACGCCACCGTGATGCACGCGCGCACCGAGTACGTGGACCACGACGAGCCCGAGCGGCGCCGGCACCTGCTGCGCCTGTGGCTGCGCGCCGACCATGGCCGGCCGCTGGCGCCCGATTTCGAGAACCGGTACGGAGGGGAGTATTCCTTCCGCCTCGGCATGCCGGTGAGCCGCAAGCGCGAGCCGGCTGCAGCGGCCCCCTGAATCCACCACCACCGCCTACCCAGGCCCGACAAGGACGTCCCCATGCCCACGACCCGACGGCACGCGGTCGGCTGCGCCATCGCAGCCCTCGCCTTCTGCGCCCCCGGTGCATTCGCCGAGAGCCCCTTTCCCAGCCACCCGCTGACGCTGGTCGTGCCCTATCCCCCCGGGGGCGCGGCCGACGGGCACATGCGCGTGATGGCCGAGGCCGCGGCCAAGCACCTGGGGCAGCCGGTGACGGTCGTCAACCGGCCCGGTGCGTCCGGCACGATGGGGATCGTGGCGCTGCAGCAGACCCCGTCCGACGGCCACGTGGTGGCGCTGTGGCCGACCACGGCGTTCCGGCTGCCGTATCTGCAGAAGGTGCCCTGGGACCCGATGACCGACGTGTCCTATGTCATCAACGTGACCGGCTTCGCCTATGGACTGGTCGTGCGGGCGGACGCGCCCTGGCACAACCTGGCCGAACTGCTGGCCGATGCCAAGGCCAACCCGGGAACGATCAGCTTCGGCACGCCGGGCGCGATGACCGTGCCGCACCTGGCGACGGAGGAACTGTTCGCCAAGGCCGGGGGCAAGGCGACGCACGTGCCCTTCAAGGGCTATTCCGATGCGGCCACCGCGTTGGGCGGCGGGCACATCCACATGCTGGTGGACGCGCCGAGCTGGGCGGGCATGGTGGAGACCGGCAAGTTCAAGCTGCTGGGCACCTTCGCGCCGCAGCGGCTGGCCAGGTGGCCCGACGTGCCCACGGTCCGGGAATCCGGCTACGACATCGTGGCCACGGCCCCCTACGGCCTGGTGACCGGCAAGGACGTGCCGCCGGCGCAGGTCCAGGTGCTGCACGACGCGTTCAGGAAGTCCATGGGCGATCCGGCCTACCAGGCCTCCATGGACAACCTGATGCAGGTTTCGGCCTATCTGGGGCCGCAGGAGTACAAGAAATGGGCGCAGCAGTACATGAAGGAGCAAAAGGACGTGCTCGAGCGGCTCGGCTATCTGGTGCACCCGTAGCGTGAAGGAACGCCAGCATGCGGCGCGTGCATCCGGGCAGGTCGGGCTGCGCGCGGCCGTGCGGCATTCCCGCGCGTCTTGCGCAGGAGGCATCGCGCTCCGCTGCCGAACGCCATGACCGAGCTCGGCCCCGCGCCTGCCCAGAACGGCGAACCGGCGTACCTGCGCGTCAAGCGCTGGGTGCTGGAGCACATCGAGAAGGGGAGATGGAAGACCGGCGAGCGCCTGCCTTCGGAGGCGGAGTTGGTCAGGCTGTTCGGCGTGTCGCGCATGACGGTCAACCGCGCCCTGCGCGAGCTGACGGCGGACCAGCACATCCGCCGGGTCCAGGGCCTGGGCAGCTTCGTGGCCGAGCCCAAGGTCGCCGCGACGGTGGTGGCCGTCCAGAGCATCCAGGAAGAGATCCGCGCGCGCGGCCACCAGCATTCGTGCGAGGTGCTCAAGCTCGAGAAGATGCGGCGCGACGCGGCGGACGTGCCGCTGGAACTGCCTGCCAGCAGCCTGCTCTTCCACGCCCTGGTGCTGCACCTGGAGAACGGCATGCCGATCCAGCTGGAGGACCGCTACGTGAACGGGCGCATCGCGCCGGAGTTCATGAAGCAGGACTTCCGCACCCGCGCGCTGGGGGACTATCTGATGCAGATGGCGCCGATCTCGCGCGCCAGGCACGTGATCGAGGCGCTGGCCCCTTCGCGGCAGGTGGCGTCCCTGCTCAAGCTCAAGGCCCAGGAGCCGTGCCTGGTGCTGACCCGCTTCACCTGGAGCGACGGCCTGCCGGCCACGTGGGCCCGCCTGTATCACCCGGGCTCGCGCTATCGCTTCACGGCGGAGCTGGGCCTGCAGCGCCGTTGAATTCCGATATGGCACTGAAGAAGCCGTGCATGTGGCGAGGCGCGGAGCAGTGCATGGCGGCCCGAAGGGCAGGCACCGGCGCATCATCGGCCCGGGCATTCGAAGGGGATCGGTATGACTGAGGAACTCGCGCTGGATTGCCAGGGGCTGACGCTGGGCATGCTGCGCGGCGTGCACGCGGGCGCGGCTGTCCTGTCGCTGTCCGAGGCCACGCGCGCACGCGTCGTCCAGGCGCAGCAGGCCGTGGCCAGGATCGTGCAGCAGGGGCAGGTGACCTACGGCATCAACACCGGCTTCGGCAAGCTGGCGCAGACCACCATCGCGGCCGACCGGCTGGCCGAGCTGCAGCGCAACCTGGTGCTGTCGCACAGCGCCGGCACGGGCGAGCCCTTGCCGTCCGGCGTGGTGCGCCTGGTGCTCGCCACCAAGGCGGTGAGCCTGGCGCGCGGCCATTCCGGCGTGCGCCCCGAGATCATCGATGCGCTGCTGGCCCTGTACAACGCCGGCCTGCTGCCGCGCATTCCCGGCAAGGGCTCGGTTGGCGCCTCCGGTGATCTGGCGCCGCTGGCCCACCTGGCCTGCGTGCTGATCGGCGAGGGCGAGGTGACGACGCCCGAGGGCGACGTGATCGCCGGCGCGCAGGCGATGCGGCGCGCCGGCTTCGCGCCCTTCGTGCTGGGCCCCAAGGAGGGGCTGGCGCTGCTCAACGGCACCCAGGTCTCGACCGCGCTGGCGCTGGCCGGCCTGTTCGGCGCCGAGCACGTGTTCGCCGCGGGCCTGGTGGCCGGCGCGCTGTCGCTCGAAGCCATCCAGGGGTCGATCAAGCCCTTCGACGCGCGCATCCACGCGGCGCGCGGCCAGCCCGGCCAGATTGCCGTGGCCGGCGCCGTGCGGGCGCTGCTGGAGGGCAGCGAGATCATCCCGGGCCACGCCGACTGCGGCCGCGTGCAGGACCCGTACTCGATCCGCTGCATTCCGCAGGTGATGGGCGCCTGCCTGGACAACCTGGC
Organism: Pseudorhodoferax sp.; assembly: GCF_047601025.1. Lineage (NCBI taxonomy): Bacteria > Pseudomonadati > Pseudomonadota > Betaproteobacteria > Burkholderiales > Comamonadaceae > Pseudorhodoferax > Pseudorhodoferax sp. The sequence goes on along the minus strand of NZ_JASGJZ010000001.1, from coordinate 470,018 downwards.
CCATGCGGCGCGCGTGCTGGCGATCGAGGCGAATGCGGCCTCGGACAACCCCCTGGTCTTCGCCGACACCGGGGAAGTCATCTCGGGCGGAAACTTCCACGCCGAGCCGGTGGCCTTCGCGGCCGACATCGTCGCGCTGGCGGTCGCCGAGATCGGCGCCATCGCGGAGCGCCGCATGGCACTGCTGCTCGACACGGGCCTGTCGGGCCTGCCGCCGTTCCTGGTGCGCGACGGCGGGGTCAATTCCGGCTTCATGATCGCGCAGGTCACGGCCGCGGCGCTCGCGTCCGAGAACAAGTCGCTCGCCCACCCGGCCAGCGTGGACAGCCTGCCGACCTCGGCCAACCAGGAGGACCACGTGTCGATGGCCACCTTCGCGGCGCGCCGCCTGGCCGCGATGGTGGACAACACGGCCGTGGTCGTCGGCATCGAGGCCATGGCCGCCTGCCAGGGCATCGAGCTGAAGCGGGGCCCGGAGTCCTCGCCGCTGCTGGAGGCCGAGTTCGCCGCCATCCGCGCGCGCGTGGCCTTCCTCGCGCAGGACCGCCTGCTCGCGCCCGACGTCGAGGCCATGCGCCTGTGGGCGCTGCGTGCCGACGGTGGCGCCTGGCCCGCGCCGCTGCGCGCCATCCTGCCCAGCCACGCCTGACCCGCCCGACCGAGGCATCCAAGGAGCACCCGCCATGAACGCACCCGTCCCCTTCGTCGCCGGCATCGGCACCCGCCACGACCCTGACCGCAGGATCGCCGCGCCCACGGGCACGCAGCTGTCGTGCAAGAGCTGGCTGACCGAGGCGCCGTTCCGCATGATCCAGAACAACCTGCACCCCGACGTGGCCGAGCGGCCCGAGGACCTGGTGGTGTACGGCGGCATCGGCCGCGCCGCGCGCAACTGGGAGTGCTTCGACCAGATCCTGGCCTCGCTGAAGGAGCTGGAGGCCGACGAGACCCTGCTGGTGCAGTCCGGCAAGCCGGTGGGCGTGTTCAAGACCCATGCCGACGCGCCGCGCGTGCTGCTGGCCAACTCCAACCTCGTGCCCCGGTGGGCCGACTGGGAGCATTTCAACGAGCTGGACCGCAAGGGCCTCTTCATGTACGGCCAGATGACGGCGGGCAGCTGGATCTACATCGGCAGCCAGGGCATCGTGCAGGGCACCTTCGAGACCTTCGTCGAGGCCGGCCGCCAGCACTACGGCAACGACCTCGCCGGCAAGTGGATCCTGACCGCCGGCCTGGGCGGCATGGGCGGCGCGCAGCCGCTGGCCGCCACGCTGGCCGGCGCCTGTTCGCTGACCATCGAATGCCAGCAGAGCTCGATCGACTTCCGGCTGCGCACGCGCTACGTGGACCGGCAGGCACAGGACATCGACGACGCCATCGGACTGCTGCGCCGGCACACCGCGGCCAGGGAGGCGGTCTCGATCGCGCTGCTGGGCAACGCGGCCGAGGTGCTGCCCGAGCTCGTGCGGCGTGCCCAGGCGGGCGGCCTCAAGCCCGACCTCGTGACCGACCAGACCTCGGCCCACGACCTGATCCACGGCTACCTGCCGGCCGGCTGGACCGTGCCGCAGTGGAAGGCCGCGATGGCCGACCCCGCCCAGCACGCCGCCCTGAAGGCGGCCGCGGCCCGGAGCTGCGCCCGGCACGTGCAGGCGATGCTGGACTTCCAGGCCATGGGCGTGCCGACCGTGGACTACGGCAACAACATCCGCCAGGTGGCCTTCGACGCCGGCGTGCACGACGCCTTCGACTTCCCGGGCTTCGTGCCGGCCTACATCCGCCCGCTGTTCTGCGAGGGCAAGGGCCCGTTCCGCTGGGTCGCGCTGTCGGGCGATCCGCAGGACATCTACAGGACCGACGCCAGGATCAAGGAACTGTTCCCGCAGAACAAGCACACGCACCGCTGGCTCGACATGGCGCGCGAGCGCATCGCCTTCCAGGGCCTGCCGGCGCGCATCTGCTGGCTGGGCCTGGGCGAGCGGCACTTCGCGGGCCTGGCCTTCAACGAGATGGTGCGCACGGGCGAGCTGAAGGCGCCCATCGTGATCGGCCGCGACCACCTGGACACCGGCTCGGTGGCCAGCCCCAACCGCGAGACCGAAGGCATGCGCGACGGCACCGACGCCGTCAGCGACTGGCCGCTGCTCAACGCGCTGCTCAACACCGCCGGCGGCGCCACCTGGGTCAGCCTGCACCATGGCGGCGGCGTGGGCATGGGCTATTCGCAGCATGCGGGCATGGTCATCGTCTGCGACGGCACCGAGGCGGCCGACCGGCGCCTGGCCCGCGTGCTCGTCAACGACTGCGCCTCGGGCGTCATGCGCCATGCCGACGCCGGCTACGAACTGGCCATCGCGACGGCGAAGAAGTTCGGCCTCAAGCTGCCCATGGTGCGGTGAGATGGACGGCCTGCCGGACACCGGAACCCTGCGCCGGCGCGTGGCCGAGCGCGTGGACGACGCCACCGTGGCGCAGTTTCAGCGCGACGGCGCCTGCGTCGTGCGCCAGCTGCTGACGGCCGAGGAACTCGCGCTGCTCGCACAGGGCATCGAACAGAACCTGGCCGAGCCCAGCCCGCGCGGCCTGGTCGCCAGCCGCCCGGACGATCCGGGCCGCTTCTTCGAGGACTTCTGCAACTGGCAGCACATCGCCGCCTACCGGCGCTTCGTGTTCGAGACGCCGCTGGCGCTGCTGGCCCGGCGCCTGATGGGCTCGCGCGAAGTGCGGCTGTACCACGACCACCTGCTGGTCAAGGAGCCCGGCACGCGCCAGAAGACGCCGTGGCACCAGGACCAGCCCTACTACAACATCGACGGCATGCAGAACGTCAGCATGTGGATCCCGGTCGACCCGGTGCCGCGCGCGTCCACGCTGGAGTTCGTGGCCGGCTCGCACCGCGGGCCCTGGCTGATGCCGCGCACCTTCATGGACCACCAGGCCAAGTGGTTCCCCGAAGGCAGCCTGGCGGACCTGCCCGACATCGACGGCGCGCGCGAGCGCTTTCCCATCCTGGGCTGGGACATCGCGCCGGGCGACTTCGTGTGCTTCCACATGCTGACGCTGCACGCGGCCGCCGGCGTGGACGGCCCGCAGCGCCGCCGCGTGTTCTCGCTGCGCTTCCTGGGCGACGACATCCGCCACGCGCCGCGGCGCTGGAAGACCTCGCCCGACTTCCCGGGCCTGGCCGACCAGTTGCCGGCCGGCGCGCCTATGGACCACCCGCTGTTTCCGCGGCTGCTGGGTTGACCCCATCCTGCACGGCCCCGCGCCTTCCTTTCCTTGCAACCGGAGAACCTCCCATGCCACTGCGCCGCCACCTGCTTGCCCTGGCCCTGCTGTCGTCCACCCTGCTGGGCCAGGCCCATGCCCAGGCCGTGCTCAAGGTCGCCACGGACGCCACCTTCCCGCCGATGGAGTTCTTCGAGAACGGCCAGCGCACCGGCTTCGACACCGAGCTCGTGGAGGCCGTCGGCAAGCAGCTCGGCCGCAAGGTCGAGTGGGTCGACATCGACTTCAAGGGCCTGATCCCGGCGCTGGTCTCCCGGCGCGTGGACATGGCCGTCTCGGCCATCTACATCACCGACGAGCGCCGCAAGGTCGTCGACTTCACCGCGCCGTACTACGCGGGCGGCCTGGTCGCCATGGTCAAGGCCGACAACCGCACGATCCGCACGCCGGCCGACCTGGCGGGCAAGAAGGTCAGCGTGCAGGTGGGCACCAAGTCGGTGAGCTACCTGCGGGAAGCCCATCCCCAGGTCCAGCTCGTGGAGGTCGAGAAGAACCAGGAGATGTTCAACCTCGTGGAGGTGGGCCGCAGCGACGCCGCCGTCACCGGCAAGCCGGCCGCCTTCCAGTACGTGCGCACCCGCCCGGGCCTCAAGGTGCTGCCCGAGCAGCTCACGACCGAGGAGTACGGCATGGCGATCCGCAAGGACACGCCGGAACTCACCAAGGCCGTGAACGAGGCGATCGCCAGGCTCAAGGCCGACGGCACGTACGACGCCATCGTCAGGAAATGGTTTCCGGCGCAATGAGGAGGCATCCCCCCGGGCCGCCGCTGCGCGGCTCCCCCCTGCCGCTGCGCGAAGGTGGGCACATCCGGCGGCCTGGCGCAGCCGCGTCCCGCGGATGTCGCCGGCAGGGCCTGCCCCGCGGCCTGCTGCGCCGTGGCGCGCCGAGTGGCGCCGAAGGCGGTGCGCGCCGGCGCGGCGCCCTGAGGATCTAGCATGGAACTGGACTTCTCGCCGGTCTGGGGCGGCTGGGACGCGCTCGCCCGCGGCACGCTGGTCACGGTCGAGATCACCGTCTGCGCGCTGCTGCTGGGCTGCGTGCTGGGCCTGCTGGTCGGCATCGGCCGGCTGCAGCCGCGGCGGCGCTGGCTCCACGGCGCGTGCACGGCCTACGTGACCGTGGTGCGCGGCACGCCCCTGCTGGTGCAGCTGTTCATCCTGTTCTTCGGCCTGCCGCACTTCGGCGTGCTGCTGCCGGCCTTCCTGTGCGGCGTGCTGGGGCTGGGCGTCTACTCGGGCGCCTACGTGTCGGAGATCGTGCGCGGCGCCATCCAGTCCATCGACCAGGGCCAGACCCTGGCCGCGCAGTCGCTGGGCATGACGGCGCCCACGGCCATGCGCCACATCATCCTGCCGCAGGCCGTGGTGCGCATGATCCCGCCGCTGGGCAACGAGTTCATCGCGCTGATCAAGAACTCGGCGCTGGTCTCGCTGCTGACCATCCACGACGTGATGCACGAGGGGCAGAAGATCATCAGCGTGTCCTACCGCTCGCTGGAGGTCTATCTGGCCATCGCCGCGGTGTACTTCGCGCTGACCGGCACGGTCATGCTGGTGCTGCGGCACTTCGAGCGGCGGCTGAGCCAGGGAGGGCTGGTGCGATGAGCCCCGCCCGGCCGCCCGAAGAGGCTCGCACCGCAGGTACTCCCGTGGGCATGTCGGTGCACCGCTTCGACGTGGCGGCATTGCCCGCCACGCCCTGGAAGAACGGCGGCGGCAGCACGCGCGAGATCGCCTGCTGGCCGCCCGGCGCCGGTTTCGACGCTTTCGACTGGCGCGTGAGCATCGCCCGCATCGCGGCCAGCGGGCCGTTCTCGGTGTTCGCCGGGGTGGACCGCGTCATCACGCTGCTCGACGGCGACGGCGTGCGCCTGCACGGCGAGGGCGTGGACCACCGCCTGGCGACGCCGCTGGTGCCGTTCGCGTTCAGCGGCGACACGGCCATCGATTGCACGCTGCTGGGCGGTGCCTCCAGCGATTTCAACGTGATGACGCGGCGCGGCCGGCTGCGCGCGGAACTGCAGGTGCTGCGCGGTGCGGGCGTGCTGCCGGCCGCGCCGCACGGCCTGCTGCTGGCCTGGCGCGGCGGCTGGCGGGCGAATGGCCGGCCGCTCGCGCAGGGCCAGGGCCTGTGGTGGGCCGGCATCGACCCGGAAGCCGCCCCCGCCTGGCGCCTGGACACCGCAGACGCCGGTGCCGCATTGCTGGCCGTGCAATGGCACGCCGCCGGATAGGAGCCCCGATGCCTTCCTTCGACACCCTGCCTTCGGCCGACGGCCTGTGGACCGGCCTCACCGGCCTGGACGGCCGGCCCTGCGCCATCGCCGTCGCGGACGGCCGCATCGCCTGGACCGGCGACCCGCACGCCGTGCCCGCGGCCCATGCCGCCGCGCCGCGCCGCGACGGGCAGGGCGCGCTGGTCACGCCCGGCCTGGTGGACTGCCACACCCACCTGGTCTACGGCGGCCAGCGCGCCAACGAATTCGCGATGCGCCTGGCCGGCGCCAGCTACGAGGAGGTGGCCCGGGCCGGCGGCGGCATCGTCGCCAGCGTGCGCGCCACGCGCGCGGCCAGCGAGGACGCGCTGTTCGCCAGCGCCTCGGCGCGGCTGCGCAGCCTGCTGGCCGAGGGCGTCTGCGCGGTCGAGATCAAGTCGGGCTACGGCCTGTCGCTGGCGCACGAGCGCAAGCAGCTGCGCGTGGCGCGCCAACTGGCCGCCGCCCATGGCGTGACCGTGCGCACCACCTTCCTGGGCGCGCATGCGCTGCCGCCCGAGTACGCGGGGCGCAGCCAGGACTACACCGACCTGGTGTGCCGCGAGATGCTGCCGGCCCTGCATGCCGAAGGGCTGGTCGATGCGGTGGACGTGTTCTGCGAGCGCATCGCGTTCTCGCTGGCCGAGACCGAGCAGGTGTTCCAGGCCGCGCAGGCCCTGGGCATTCCGGTCAAGCTGCACGCCGAGCAGTTGTCGGACATGGGCGGCGCGGCGCTGGCGGCGCGCTACGGCGCGCTGTCCTGCGACCACGTCGAGCACCTGTCGCAGGCCGGCGTCGACGCCATGGCGGCCTCGGGCAGCGTGGCCGTGCTGCTGCCGGGCGCCTACTACACGCTGCGCGACACCCACCTGCCGCCGGTCGCGGCGCTGCGTGCGGCGGGCGTGCCGATGGCCGTCTCGACCGACCACAACCCCGGCACCTCGCCGGCGCTGAGCCTGCTGCTGATGGCGAACATGGCCTGCACGCTGTTCCGGCTCACGGTGCCCGAGGCCATCGCCGGCATCACCACGCACGCGGCGCGCGCGCTGGGCCTGCAGGACACGCACGGCGCCATCGCCGCCGGCCGGCCGGCGAACTTCGTGCTGTGGAACCTGGAGGAGGCGGCCGAGCTGGCCTACTGGTTCGGCCAGCGGCCCGTGCGCTGCGTGGTGCGCCAGGGGCGTCTCGCGGAGGGTGCCGTATGAATGCCTTGTTCGCCACCGACGCGCTGCTGCCCACGGGCTGGGCGCGCGACGTCCTGCTGCGCTGGGACGCCGCCGGCACGCTCGTGCAGGTGCAGCCGGGCGCCGCGCGGCCCCAGGACGCCGCCCAGGCCGAGGGCCCGGTGCTGCCCGGCCTGCCCAACCTGCACTCGCACGCCTTCCAGCGCGGCATGGCCGGCCTGACCGAGTACCGCGGCCAGGGCGAGGACAGCTTCTGGAGCTGGCGCACGCTGATGTACCGCTTCGCGGGCCGGCTCGACCCGGCCCTGCTCGAAGCCATCGCCTGCGGCCTGTACGTGGAGATGCTGGAGACCGGCTACACCAGCGTCTGCGAGTTCCACTACGTGCACCACGACCGCGATGGCCGGCCCTACGCGGACGACGCCGAACTCGCGCTGGCCCTGCTGCGCGCCGCGCGCCGCGCCGGCATCGGCCTCACGCTGCTGCCCGTGCTCTACCAGACCGGCGGCTTCGGCGGCACGCCGCCGTCCGAGGGCCAGCGCCGCTTCATCCGCGCCACCGACGACATGCTGCGGCTGCTGGCGCGGCTGCACGCCCTGTGCGCGGCCCAGGGTGCGCCGGGGGCCGACGGCGCGCCGGCGGTGCGCCTGGGCCTGGCGCCGCACTCGCTGCGCGCCGTGCCGCCCGATGCGCTGCGCGAGGCCGTGGCCGGCCTGCATGCGCTCGACGCCACGGCGCCGGTGCACATCCACGTCGCCGAGCAGACCCGGGAGGTCGACGACTGCATCGCCTGGAGCGGCCAGCGCCCCGTGGCCTGGCTGCTGGACCACGCGCCGGTGGACGCGCGCTGGTGCCTCGTGCACGCCACGCACATGGACGCCGGCGAGATCCGCCGCGCGGCCGCCAGCGGCGCCGTGGCCGGCCTGTGCCCCAGCACCGAGGCCAACCTCGGCGACGGCCTGTTCGACTGGCCGGCCTGGCAGGCCGCCGGCGGCGCCTGGGGCGTGGGCTCGGACGGCCACACCTGCGTGAACGCGGCCGAGGAGCTGATGCTGCTGGAGTACGGCCAGCGCCTGGCCACGCGCCGGCGCAACGTGATGGCGGCGCCGGGCCAGCCGCACGTGGCCACCGCGATGACCCTGGCCGCCGTGGCCGGCGGCGCGCAGGCGGCGGCCCGCCCGGTCGCCGGCCTGGCCGCGGGGCAGCAGGCCGACCTGGTCACGCTGGACGCGCGGCATCCGGCGCTGGCCGGGCTGCCGGCGGCCGAGATGCTGTCCGCCCACGTGTTCGCGAGCCACCGCACCAGCGCGGTCGGCACCGTCCACGTGGCGGGCCGGGCGCGCGTGCGCGCCGGGCGCCATGCGGACCACCTGCAGGCGGCGGCGGGGCTCGTCGAGGCCCGCCGGCGGCTGCTGCAGGATGCGCCCTGAGGCCGCCGCTTCGCCCGCTCCCCGTTTCCGAGAGGTCGCCATGCGCTTTTCCACCACCGAACCGCCGTTCCGCTTCCGCCAGGGCACGCGCCCGCTGCTGGTCTCCATGCCGCACGTCGGCACCCACGTGCCGCCCGCGCTGGCCGCGCGCTTCACGGCCGAGGCGCGCCACGTGCCCGACACCGACTGGCACCTGGAGCGCCTGTACGACTTCGCCGATGCGCTGGGCGCCTCGGTGCTCGTGGCCACGCATTCGCGCTACGTGATCGACTTGAACCGCCCGCTGGACGGCGCCAGCCTGTACCCGGGCCGGAGCGTCACGGGCCTGTGCCCCGTCGACACCTTCGACGACACCTCCATCTACGCCGACCCGGCCGACCAGCCCGGCGAGGCCGAGATCGCCGCGCGCCGCGACGCGATCTGGCACCCCTACCACGCCCGGCTCGCCGAGGAGCTGGCGCGCATCAAGGCGCAGCACGGCATCGCCATGCTGTGGGACGCGCATTCGATCCGCTCGGTGCTGCCGCGCTTCTTCGACGGCAAGCTGCCCGACCTGAACCTGGGCACCGGCCAGGGCAGCAGCTGCGACCCGGCCCTGGCCGAACGCCTGCTGGCGATCGCCCGGCAGGCCACGGGCTACACCAGCGTGCTGAACGGCCGCTTCACCGGCGGCTACATCACGCGCCACCACGGCCGGCCCGGGGACGGCCAGCACGCCGTGCAGCTGGAGATGACGCAGAGCAGCTACATGCAGGAGACGCTGCCCTTCGACTACCTGCCGGCGGTGGCGGCCGGCGTGCAGCCGCACCTGGCGCGCATGCTGCGGGCCGTGCTCGATTTCGCCGAGACGCGCCGGTGAGCGCCTTCGTCCAGGCCCTGCGCGCGGCGCTGGGGGACGACGCGGTCGCCACCGGCGACGCCATCCCCGCGCGCCAGCTGGCCGACTGGAGCGGCGTGCCGCCGGTGCGCCCGCTGGCGCTGCTGCGCCCGCGCAGCACCGGTCAGGTCAGCGCCGCGCTGGCGCTGTGCACCCGGCACCGCGTGCCGGTCGTGCCGCAGGGCGGCATGACCGGCCTGGCCGGCGCGGCCTGCCCGCTGGCCGATGGCGTGGCCCTGTCGCTGGAGCGCATGCACGCCATCGAGCAGGTGGACGAGGCCACGCGCACGCTGACCGTGCAGGCCGGCGCCACCGTGCAGGCGGTGCAGGAGGCGGCCAGCGCCCGCGGCCTGCTGTTCGGCGTGGACTTCGGCGCGCGCGGCTCGGCCCAGGTCGGCGGCGCGCTGGCCACCAACGCCGGCGGCAACGGCGTGCTGCGTTTCGGCATGATGCGCGAGCAGACGCTGGGGCTGGAGGTGGTGCTGGCCGACGGCAGCGTGCTGCCCATGCTGCGCCCCATGCAGAAGAACAACACGGGCTACGACCTCAAGCAGTTCTTCATCGGCGCCGAGGGCACGCTGGGCGTGGTCACGCGCGCGCTGCTGCGGCTGCACCCGGCGCCGGCCGCGCGCGCGACCATGCTGGCCGCCGTGCCCGACTACGACGCCGCGCTCGCGCTGCTGTCCCGGCTGCAGCGGCGGGCCGGCGCCGGCCTGGCGGCGTTCGAACTCATGTGGCGCGATTTCGTGGCTGCCTCGCTGGCCTGGCAGCAGCTGCGCGAGCCCCTGGCCGCGCCGCATCCGCTGCTGGCCCTGGTCGACCTCGACGGTCCCGACGCCGCCCGGCTGCCGGCCGTGCTGGAGGAGGTGCTGGCCCCGGCCCTGGCCGACGGCCTGGTGCTGGACGCCGCCATCGCGCAGTCCGAGGCCCAGGCGCGCGCCTTCTGGAAGATCCGCGAGGCCACGGCCGAGCTGCCCGTGCGCATGCACCCGCCCGTCAACTTCGACGTGAGCCTGCCCATGGCCGAGATCGGCCGCTTCGCCGTCGCCTGCCGCGCCGCGCTCGATGCGCGCTGGCCGGGCCACGCCAGCGTGTTCTTCGGCCACATCGGCGACAGCAACCTGCATGTCTCCACCGACGCGTCCACCGTGGCCGGCGACGTGGAGGGCCTGGAGCGGCTGGTCTACGGCCTGGTCGGCGACTTCGCGGGCAGCGTCTCGGCCGAGCACGGCATCGGCCTGCACAAGAAGCCCTACCTCGGCCGCAGCCGCACGCCGGCCGAGCTGGCGGCCATGCGCGCCATCAAGCACGCGCTGGACCCACTGCACCTGATGAACCCCGGGAAGATCTTCGACTGACGGGCCGCCGTCCACCATCGGGAGGATGCGCGGCGGCATGCTGCGCCGCACAATCCACGCGGTGGCCGCGCATGGCCGTTCCAAGGAGGGACACATGTCGAACTTCTACGTGCCGCTGGCACCCTCGCAACTGCAGCAGGACATCAACCCCTGGACCTGGGCGAGCCGCGTCGCCAATGGCCAGGTCGGGTGGGTGAACATCAACCTGGGCAAGTCGTCCGATCCCGCGCTGGAGCGCCTCATCCTCGACGACGTGGGCAGCTACGGCCGCCAGCTCGGCCAGCTCGGCGACGCGCTGGAAGCGGTGCTGGACCACCTGCCGGTCCACGAGTGGCAGCCCGAGGCGCAGGAGGCGGTGGCGGCGTTCCGCCACCAGCTGCGCGAGGTGCGGCGGCTGAAGAAGAGGGCGCACCGGCGCTGAGCCCGCGGCAGGCCTTCGGCACCGGCCGCCACCCGGCCTGCGCGGCGCCGGATGCGGGAGCGGGGGGCCCGAGGCATGCTCGCCCCCGGGCCCGATACTTGGACGATGCCGCCGCCGCGCCGCCGCGGCGTCCCGAACCCTCCGACCGCCATGGAACACCGCCTGCCGCTCCTCGCCTTTGCCCTCGCCCTCTGCGCGCTGCCGCCGGCCGCCTGGCCGCAGGGCGACGCGGCGGCGCCGGCGCTGCAGTCGGTGGTCGTCACGGCCACGCGCACCGAGGCGCAGGCGCGCGACCTGCCGGCCTCGATCGACCGCATCGACGGGGCCGACATGCGCCTGGGCCGCGCCCAGGTCAACCTGTCCGAGAGCCTGGCGGCCGTGCCGGGGCTGGCCGCGCGCGAGCGGCAGAACTACGCGCAGGACGTGCAGATCTCGGTGCGCGGCTTCGGCGCGCGTGCCGCCTTCGGCATCCGCGGCGTGCGGCTGTACGTGGACGGCATCCCGGCCACGCTGCCCGACGGCCAGGGCCAGCTCTCGCACGTGGACATCGCCTCCGCCGAGCGCGTGGAGGTGCTGCGCGGGCCGTTCTCGGCGCTGTACGGCAACTCCTCCGGCGGCGTGCTGCAGGTCTTCACCGAGGAAGGCCGCGGCGCGCCCGCGCTGCGGCTGGACGCGGCCGCCGGCAGCGACGGGCTGCTGCGCTTCGGCGCCAAGGCCAGCGGCAACACCGGCGCGAACGACGGCGGCCTGGGCTACGTGGTCTCGGCCAGCCGCTTCGCGACCGACGGCTACCGCGCGCACAGCGCCGCGCGCCGCGTGCTGGCCAACGCCAAGTTCACGCTGCGCCCGCACGCGGACGGCAAGCTGACGCTGGTCGCCAACCGCGTGGCGCTGCCCCGGGCCGAGGACCCGCTGGGCCTGACGCGCGCGCAGTGGCAGGCCCGCCCGCGCGGCGTCGCGCCGCCGGCGCTGCAGTACGACACGCGCAAGACCATGGACCAGACCCAGGCCGGCCTGGTCTACGAGCACCACCCGAGCGAGGCCCACGCCTGGCAGGCCAGCCTGTACGGCGGGCGGCGCGGCACCACGCAGTTCCAGGCCATCCCCGCGGCGGCCCAGGGCAGCCCGCTGCATCCCGGCGGCATGATCGACTTGGAGCGCGGCTACGCCGGCGGCGACCTGCGCTGGACCTGGCATGCCACGCTGGCCGGCGCGCCGCTGACGCTGGTCGGCGGGCTGGCCTACGACGGCCTCGGCGAAGACCGGCGCGGCTACCAGAACTTCGTCGGCGACCGCCTGGGCGTGCAGGGCGCGCTGCGCCGCGACGAGCGCAACCGCGTGCGCAGCTTCGACCAGTACCTGCAGGCCGACTGGGCGCCCGCCGCGCGCTGGCGCCTGAACGCCGGCCTGCGCCACAGCCGCATCCGCTTCGATGCGCGGGACCGCTTCGTGAACGCCCAGAACCCCGACGACAGCGGCGCCGCGCGCTACGGCGCCACGCTGCCGGTGCTGGGCGCCAGCTTCGCGGCCAGCGAGGCCACGCGCCTGTACGCCACGGCCGGCAAGGGCTTCGAGACGCCCACGCTGAACGAACTGGCCTACCGCGCCGGCGGCCAGCCGGGCCTGAACTTCGCGCTGCGGCCGGCGCGCAGCAAGAGCCTGGAGCTGGGCCTGAAGTCGCGCGGCGCGCAGGCCGGCGAATGGAGCGCCGCGGTGTTCCGCACCGACACCGCGGACGAGATCGCCACGCTGTCCAGCAGCGGCGGGCGCACCCTCTACCAGAACGCCGGCCGCACGCGCCGCAACGGCCTGGAGCTGGCCTGGTCGCAGACCTTCCACCGGCACCTGCAGGCCCAGCTCGCCTACACCGCGCTGGACGCGCGCTACGCCGGCGGCGTGCATGCCGGCGCGCGCATCCCGGGCCTGGCCCGCCAGAGCCTGTACCTGGGCGCCGCCTGGCGGCCGCCGGCCGGCTGGCGCGGCGGCGTGGAGTGGCGCGCGCAGGGCCGCGTCCCCGTGGACGACGCCAACAGCGACGCCGCCGGCGGCTACGGCGTCGCCGCGGCGTTCGCCGGCTACGCGGCGCGGCTGGCTGGCTGGGAGCTGGAGGGTTTCGTGCGCGCCGACAACCTGCTGGGCCGGCGCTACGCCGGCTCGGTCATCGTCAACGAGGGCAGCGGCCGCTTCTTCGAGCCGGCACCGGGGCGCACCTGGCTAGCGGGCGTGTCGGCCACGGCGCGGTTCTAGCCGCGCGGGCGCCGCCTCACGCGGCGGCCTGCTGCACCACCGACACGCCGTGCGTACCCAGCCCCAGCGCCGTCTGCGCGCCCGGCGCCAGGGGGTTCTCCAGGTCCGGCGAGACCACGAAGACGCTGCCCAGCGGCGTGTCGAAACTGTACTCGTAGACGCTGCCCAGGTAGGCCGCCTTCTTCAGCGTGGCCGGCAGGCCGCCGGGCGCGCCGATGCGCCAGGCCTCGGGCCGCACCGCGACCTTGACCGGGCCGGCCGCGACCGCATGGCGCGGCGTGAAGGCCAGCGGGCCCAGCGCGACCTGGCCGTCGGCCCGGGCCTCGGCCGGGAACACCATGGCCTCGCCCATGAAGCCGGCGACGAACTCGCTCTGCGGCCGGCTGTACAGCGCCTGCGGCGTGCCGCGCTGGGCGATCACGCCGTGGTCCATCACGATGATCTGGTCCGACACCGCCAGCGCCTCGCTCTGGTCGTGGGTGACGTAGGCCACCGTCAGCTTTAGGCGCTGCTGGATCGCGCGGATCTCCTCGCGCATCTCGCGGCGCAGCCGCGCGTCGAGGTTGGACAGCGGCTCGTCGAACAGCAGCACGGCCGGCTCCAGCACCAGCGCGCGCGCCAGCGCCACGCGCTGCTGCTGGCCGCCGGACAGCTCGCTCGGCAGCCGCTGGTCGTAGCCGACCAGGCCGACGCCCCGCAGCGCCTCGCGGGCGCGCGCCGCGGCCTCGGGCCTGGCCACGCCGCTCATGCGCAGGCCGTAGGCCACGTTGTCCTGCACGTCCATGTGCGGGAACAGCGCGTAGCTCTGGAACATCATGCTGACGTTGCGCTCGGCCGGGCCCAGCGTGGTCACGTCGCGCCCGCCCATCAGGATCTGGCCGGAGGTCGGCGACTCCAGCCCCGCGATCATGCGCAGCGTGGTGGTCTTGCCGCAGCCCGACGGGCCGAGGATGGTGGTCAGCGTGCCCTGCGGCACCTCGAAGCTGATGCCCTTGACGGCCAGCGGCGCCTTGGGGTCGCTGCCGTAGCGCTTGGTGACGTTGCGGAATTCGATGCCGTTCATGCGGGTTGTTCCATCGTGGGTTGGCCCGTTTGCGGGGGCGTCCTGCGCCGGCCCAGCCGGCGCTCGCCGACCAGCAGCTGGATCAGCGCCGTGGCCAGCGACATCAGCACGATCAGCACCGTGCAGTAGGCCAGCGCCACGCCGTAGTCGCCGTTGCCGACGCGGCCGATGATGTAGGTGGTGGCCAGTTCGTTCTCGGCCGTGACGAGGAAGATCACGGCGCTGACGGTGGTCATCGCGCGCACGAAGCTGTAGACGAGCGCCGCGACCAGGGCGGGCTTGAGCAGCGGCAGCACCACGCGCAGCAGCGTCTGCGCGGTGGAGGCGCGCAGCATCATCGACGCCTCGTCGAGCGAGCGGTCCAGCTGCTTGAACGCCGCCGTGCCGGCGCGCACGCCCACCGGCAGGTTGCGGAACATGAAGCACAGCACGATGATCAGGCCGGTGCCGGTCAGCTCCAGCGGCGGCACGTTGAAGGCCAGGATGTAGCTCACCCCCAGCACCGTGCCCGGAATCGCGAACGCCAGCAGCGCCGCGAACTCGAAGGCGCCCTGGCCCCGGAACGTGTTGCGCGCCAGCAGCCAGGCGATCAGCAGGCCCACCGCCGCCGTGATCGGCGCGGAGATGCCGGCGAGCTTGAGCGTGGTGAACAGCGAGTTCCAGGCGGTGCCGGCCCAGACCAGGCCGTACTGCCCCCATTCCAGCGCGAACGCGGTCCAGAAGTGCTTGAGCGTCGGCGTGTAGTCGCGCCCCCAGGTCTGCACGAAGCCGCCGGCGAACGCGAACAGGTAGACCACCACGGTGAACGCGATCCAGGGCAGGGCCACGCCGTGGCAGGCGCGGCGCACGCCGTCGGGCAGGGGCATGGCGATGCCGGCGTCGCCCTTGCCGCTGACCGTCGTGTAGTTCTGCCGGCCGAGCACGCCGCGCTGCAGCGCGAACACCGCCAGCGCGAAGCCCGTCAGCACCCAGGCCAGCGCCGCGGCGCGGCCGGCGTCGTACTGCGCGCCGACGATCGCGAAGAAGATGTCGGTGGACAGCACGCTGTACTGCCCGCCGACCACGATGGGGTTGCCGAAGTCCGCGATGCTCTCGATGAAGCCGACCAGGAAGGCGTTGGCCAGCCCGGGCTTGAGCAGCGGCAGCGTGACCGTGAAGAACGTGCGGCGGCGGTCCGCGCGCAGCATCTGCGCGGCCTCCTCCAGGCTGGGCGCGATGCCCTGCACCACGCCGCGCATGATCATGAACGCGATCGGCGTGAACGCGAACAGCTGCGCCGTCAGGATGCCCGGCAGCCCGTAGAACCAGCGCGTGGGCGCGACGCCGAACCAGTTCTCCAGCAGCTGGTTGACCATGCCGGCGCGGCCGAACAGCAGGATCAGGCCCAGCCCCACGACGAACGGCGGCGTGATGATGGGCAGCAGCGCGACCACGCGCAGCGGCCCCTGCCAGCGCCGGCTGCCGCGCTCGGCCATCAGCGCCATCATGGTGCCCAGCACCGTGGTGCCGGCGGCCGCCAGCAGCGCCAGCAGCAGCGTGTTCCAGGCCACGCCGCAGCTGGCGCCGCCGGCCAGGCACGACAGGCCCCAGATGCGCTCGGTGAACACGCGGCCGAGGAAGGCCGCGAGCGACCAGTCGCCGTCCTCGGTGCGGAACGCGCCGGCCAGCGCCTTGCCGACCGGATAGGCGATGAACAGCGCCAGCAGCACGCCGCAGCCGACCACCGCGCCCGCGACGAACAGGTCGCCGCGGAAGAAGCCCAGCCGCGCCAGGCCGAAGGCCGCCAGCAGGATCAGCGCGGCGATGGCGACGAAGCCGCCGGCGCCGATGCCGAACTGGTTGACCGACAGCTCGCCGAACAGCGCCTGCAGCGTGGCGATGCTCCAGCCGCGCGCGCCGATCGAGAAGCCCGCCAGCGCCAGGCCGGCCGCGCCCAGCAGCCCGCCGGCCAGCAGCCAGCGGCCCTGCGCGCGGCCGGCGGGCTGCAGCGCGCCGATGGCGGCCAGCGCCAGGCCCGCCACGCCCACCAGCAGCCAGCCGCGCCCCTGGCGCAGGGCCTGCAGCAGCCCGTTGGCCGCATCGCCTTCGGAGAAGACGCCGGGCAGCGCCTGCCACCAGCTGGTGTCCTGGATGGCGTACCAGGGCAGCACCAGGTACGCGAGCAGGCCGGCCGCGACGCAGAGCCAGGGGGCGGCGTTGGGATGGCGCGGCACGGCTCAGCGCGGCAGCGAGTTGACTTCCTTCTCCCAGCGCGCGATCAGCCGCCGCCGCTCGGTGCTGCTGCCGTATTTCCGGTAGTCGTAGTCGATCAGCCTGATCTTCTTGAAGTCCGGCACGTTCGGGTCGACCGCGGTGGCCTTGTTCGACGGCAGCTGGTACTGCTTGGCCGCCGCGCCGAAGGCCTGGGCGCCGGGCGTCAGCGCCCATTCGTAGAACTTCTTGGCCTGCTCCAGGTTGCGCGCGCCCTTGACGATGCTCATCGAGCCGATCTCCGCGCCGGTGCCTTCGCTGGGCGTGCTGGTCTCCACCGGGAAGCCCTGCATGCGCTCCTGCGGCGCGTCGTGCACGAAGCTGATCGACACGGCGGTCTCGCCGCGCGCGACGGCCTTGATCGGGCCGGTGCCCGAGCGCGTGTACTGGCCGACGTTGCGGTGCAGCGCCTTCAGGTAGTCGAAGGCCTTGTCCTCGCCCATCAACTGCACCAGCGTGGCGATCATGGTGTAGGCCGTGCCGCTGGAGGCCGGGTTGGCCACCTGGATCTCGCCCTTGTACTCGGGCTTGAGCAGGTCGGCCCAGGATTTGGGCGCGGCCAGCTTGCGCTTGGCCAGCAGCTCGGTGTTGTAGCCGAAGCCCAGCGGGCCCATGTAGATGCCCACCGTCCGGTAGGCGGACTGGGCGGCCTGCTGCTGCGCCCAGGGGTACAGCTGGGGCAGCGAGGGCGACTTGTACTCCAGCGTCAGCCCCTGCTCGGCGGCCTGCAGGTGCGGGTCGCCGGTGCCGCCGAACCAGACGTCGGTCTTGGGGTTGTCGCGCTCGGCGATCAGCTGGGCCAGCGCCTCGCCGGAGCCCTTGAGCGCGAGATTGATCTTCACGCCGGTGGTCTTGGCGTAGACCGTGGCGATCATGTTGCACCAGTCGGCCTGCACCGAGCAGATCACGTTGACCTGCTGGGCCGACGCGGCCGCGCTGGCGGCCAGCGCGGCGCCGGCCAGGAGGATGTTGGAAATGGTCTTGTGCATGGCTCTCACGCTGCGGTCGGAAACGAAAACGGCCCGATCGGGCCGGCGCCGAGCCTAGCAGTGTGTCAATCGCGTGACATTGGCGTGAACCCTGGGCGGGCGTCGTCCCCGCCCGCTCCCGCGCCGTCCGCCGGGACGCCGTCCAGCGCGGCCTGGCTGCTGCGCAGCCACTCGCGGTAGGCGCGGCGCGCGGCGCGGCGCTCGGCCTTGCGCTGCTGCCGGCGCAGCAGCAGGTGGCGCACGACCAGCGACACCGTCAGCACGGCCAGCAGTACCACGATGAGGATGAACGACCAATCGATCTCGAACAGCGTGCCCACGGATGCTCCCTATACCTCAACCGCCGCGGTTTTACCACCGCCCCGGGGTCGCTCGCGGTCTCGGCCTACAGCCGGTGCCGCAGGTGTCCGCTGGGCGCCACGGTGCGGCGCGGCCACACTGGCGCCTCCGTTTCGCCGCGGCCTGCGCGGCCCGCACCGCACCAGCATGCTCACCGAACAAGATCTCCACTACTTCCGGGAAGGCACGCACACCGCCCTGGCGGGCCGCCTCGGCGGCGTGCTCGACGGCGACGGCGCCCGCTTCGCGGTCTGGGCGCCGAACGCCCGCGCCGTCAGCGTGATCGGCGACTGGAACGGCTGGGATCCCGCGGCCGACCCGCTGGCCCCGCGCGGCGACGGCAGCGGCCGCGCGCGCTACGGCGCCACGCTGCCGG
The DNA here is from genome assembly GCF_047601025.1 of Pseudorhodoferax sp. Lineage (NCBI taxonomy): Bacteria > Pseudomonadati > Pseudomonadota > Betaproteobacteria > Burkholderiales > Comamonadaceae > Pseudorhodoferax > Pseudorhodoferax sp. The sequence continues at coordinate 451,939 of NZ_JASGJZ010000001.1, read as the reverse complement.
TGCCCGAGTTACGCCGTCACCGGCGGCCTGCGCGCGTACGCGGCCGCCGGCAAGGGCTTCGAGACGCCGACGCTGAACGAGCTGTCCTATCGCGGCGACGGTCGGCCGGGCCTGAACTTCGGGCTGCAGCCGGCGCGCAGCGACAGCCTGGAACTCGGCCTGAAGGCCCGCAGCGCGCGGGGCGAGTGGAACGCGGCCGTGTTCCAGACCCACACCAAGGACGAGATCGTCACGCTGTCGAGCAGCGGCGGGCGCAGCGTGTTCGGCAACGCCGGCCGCACGCGCCGCGACGGCTTCGAACTGGGCTGGACGCAGACCTTCGCGCAGCATTTGCGCGCGCGGCTGGCCTCCACCGCGCTGGACGCGCTACCACGACGACCCCCATGCCGGCATGCGCCTGCCGGGCCTGGCCAGGCCCGGCCTGTACGCCGGCGCTGCCTGGCAGCCGCCGTCGGGCTGGCGCGGCGGCGTGGAGTGGCGCGCGCTGGGCCGCGTGCAGGTCAACGACCTGAACGACGATGCCGCAGCCGGCCACGGCGTGGCCTCGGCCTTCGTCGGCTACGCCGCGCGGCTGGCCGGCTGGGAGCTGCAGGGCTTCGTGCGCGCGGACAACCTGCTGGACAAGCGCTACGCCGGCTCGGTCATCGTCAACGAGGGCAGTGGCCGCTTCTTCGAACCGGCGCCGGGGCGCACCTGGCTGGCCGGCGTGTCGGCAACGCTGCCGTTCTGAGCCCCAATCGCAGTCCTGTGCAATGGCAGCCGACGCTGCGCCCTGCCGCTTGTGGGGAAGGGCGGGGGCCAGCGGTGGGCCGCGGCGCCTGTCGTGCGCGCCCCCTCCCAGCCGTCCCCCAGAGGGGAAGGAGCGGGCTCTTCGATTGACGCGGCTCAGGCGGCCAGCCGCTCGTGCCCGTCCTGCAGTGCGTTCCACAGCTCGGGCAGCGCGGCCTGCGCGGCCTGGCGGCCGAGGTTGGACAGTGCCGGCATGGCGCCGGTTTCCCACAGCCCCACGTGCTGTCTCAGCGGCAGGTGCAGCGAGACGATGCGCTGCCCGCTGGCGCGCGCGGCGTCCAGTCGCGCCTGCATCAGGTTGTTGATCATGGCAGTGGTGGCTTGCGCCGCCAGCCGCTTGGCGCTGTTCGGCCGGCGCGGCATCTCACCACGGAGGCCCAGCGCGATGACCACCTGCGCATCGACAGCCACGCCGACCGGCAGCGGATCGCTGACCACGCCGTCGACCAGCCGGCGTCCATCGATCTGCACGCTCGGGAAGATGAAGGGCACGGCCATGCTGGCCAGCAGCGCGTCCGTCAGCGGTCCTTCGGACAGCACCACGCGCTGGCCGGTGGCCGCTTCGGTGGCGACCACACGCAGCGGCGTGGCCAGCTGTTCCAGCCGCAGGCCACCGAAGGCGCTGTTCAGCCGCTCGGCGATGCGGCGGTTGTCGCGCAGCGAGAAATCGGCGTCGAACCCGGCCCATCGGGGTGCCAGCAGCTGCGCCAGCGCGCGCCAGCGCTTCTGGCGCGTGAGGTCGGCCGTCCACAGGCGGACCGCGGTTTCCAGCGCATCGTCGGCGTTCATGCCGGCTGCGATGGTGGCGCCGAACAGCGCGCCGGAGCTGCAGCCCACGACCAGGTCGGGCCGGATGCCTTCGCGCGCCAGCCGGTCCACGACGCCGATGGCCGCGACGCTGCGCACGCCGCCGCTGCCCAGCACCAGCGCGATGCGGGGCGGGCAGGCCTTGCGCGCTGCGCCGCGTGGGGGTTCTGTCGGGATGCTCATGGCGCGGGTCTCCTGGGTCGGGTTGCGGGTGTGGGGTGGTTGGACGGGGGCTTGCGCTTCAGCCTGCACCACGCACTGGCGTCGCCGCGGCGGACATCAGCCAGGGTTCGAGGCCAGCGCGCGCAGCATCGGCAGCGGCGATGTGGCCAGCAGTGCGGCGGCGGCCAGCCGCTGCCTGCGTGCATCCTGCGCGTGGCCGAGCTGCGCCAGCGCGCGCGCCGACCAGTGCAGCGCTTCGCCGTGCCAGGCGCTGTCGGGATGCACCGCGCGCCAGGAGGCCAGCAGCGGCTCCAGCACGCGCAGCGCCTCGGCGGCGCGCCTCTCGTGCAGCAGCAGCCGGGCCTGCGCGACCCAGGCCGGCGCCGAGCGCGGCGAGGGCTCGACCTGGGCCTGCTCGAACAGCGCCAGCGACTGCCGCACCCAGGGCGCGGCCTGCGCGGCATCGCCGCGGTCCAGCCAAGCGCTGGCCAGCTCGGCCGCGATCACGGCCTGGCCCGACCGCCGGGTGGCCGTGCGGCCCGGGTCGTCCCAGGCGCGGCGCGCATGGGCGATGGCCTCGTCGGTACGGCGCTGCAAGCGTGCGTTCAGGGCGGCGATCGCCCAAGCCTCGGCGCGCAGTCCGGCCTGCGCCTCGCCGATGCGCTGCACGGCTTCCTGCACCATCTGCGCAGCGGCGTCAGCCTCGTTGCGCAGCGCCTGCATCTGCGCGTGGCGCAGGAATTGCGCGATCTGGACCGGGCTGGCGTCGGCGCGCAACGGCCGCGGCGCCAGCTCCAGTTCGACCGACAGCGCATGCGCTTCGTCGGCGAAGCGCGCATAGCCCAGCGCTCCGGCCAGCGCCGCGCGCGTGTCGCGCTGGTCCAGGTTGTCCTCGCCGCGCTGCTGCGCGTCGATGGCCACGCTCGCGCTCAGCAGCACCAGCGCTTCGTTGATTTTGCCGGTCTCCGACAGCGCCAGGCCGAGTTGGTACATGGCCATGTGCACGCGCGGCGTGTCGCTGCCGTCCAGAACGCGCTGGTCCTGCAGCACGCGGCGCAGGATCGGCACCGCATCGGCCGGCCGGTCGTTGCTGCGCAGTGCCGCGCCGTACCAGCGCTCCACCAGCGCCAGCGTGACCTGGGGCCGCAGCGCCCCCAGGCTCGCCTCAGCTCGCGCGCGGGCCTCTTCGGCCGCGCCGAGCTGGTCGCGGTGCTGGTAGAAGCGGCCGTAGGTGCTGGCCAGCAGGCCCATGGTCAGCACGGTCTGCTCGTGTCGCGGCCCCAGGTGCTGCTCGGCCAGCGCGATCGCCTGCTGCAGCGTGGCGTAGGCGGCCGGCGCGTCGCCGCGACGGGCGTGCTGCAGCGCCTGGCTGCGCAGCGCCAGCACGGCGTCGGCCGCGGTCGTCGGCAAGCCGGCCAGCGCATCGGGCACCAGCGCATCGGCGATGCGGCCGGCCTCGTCCGGATGGTGCAGCTCGAGGCTCTGGGCCAGCAGCGCGCGTGCGTGGATGCTCAACGGGTGGCGTGGGCCGTGCACCAGCGTCGCCCGCGCCACGGCCGCGCGCAGGGCGGGAGCACCGCGCGATGGATCGCCCAGCCCGGCCAGGCCCTCGCCGACGACCACGCCCAGCTCGGCCGCCACGCGTGGCTCGGCGGCCAGCTCCTGCTCGATGCGCTCGCCGGCCACCGCTAGCAGGTCGGCCGCCAGCACCGCGCCGGCGGCACCCTGGCGCGGCTGGGCATGGCGCAGGATCGAGGTCACGAACTGCCTGGCCTGCTCGGCGCGCTGCGCCTGCTCGCGCGCGTGCGAGGCCTGCCACAGCGCGGCGCCCAGGCCGGCCAGCAGTGAGGCCAGCACCAGGGCGGCCACGGCCAGCGGCAGCCGGCGTCGGCGCAGGAACTTCATGCCACGGTAGCGCCAGCTCGGCGGCTGTGCCAGCACCGGTTCGCCCTGCAGGTGGCGGCGGATGTCGCCGGCCAGGGCCTCGACGCTGGGATAGCGCGTGGCGGTCGAGACGCGCAGCGCCTTGTGCACGATGGTGTCCAGGTCGCCGCGCAGCGCGCGGCGGGTGGCCGCGTCGCCGGCACGCAGGCTCGGCGGCACCACGCGGACCTGGTGCAGGGCCTCTTCCATGTCCGCCTGCACGCGCGGCCCCAGCGTGTAGGGCCGCTGCCCGACGAGCAGTTCGTACAGCACCACGCCCAGGGAAAACACATCGGCCAGGGTACCGACCGGGTGGTTGCCCAGGTACTCGGGCGCGGCGTAGTCCGGCGTGATGGGCCGGCCGAGCTGGCGCGTGAGATCCGTCATCGCCGGATCGTCGTCGTCCAGCAGCTTGGCGATGCCGAAGTCCAGCAGGCAGACCTCGCCCTGGGGGGTGACGAGGATGTTGCTCGGCTTCAGGTCGCGGTGCACCACCAGGCGGCTGTGCGCGTAGGCCACGGCGTCGGCGACCTGCAGGAACAGCTGCAGCCGCTGCGGCACGCCGAGGCGGTGTGCGTGGCAGTGCTGGTTGATCGGCTGCCCGTCCACGCAGGCCATCGCCAGCCAGGGCCGGCCCTGCTCCGTCAGGCCGGCGTCGTACAGCCGCGCGATGTGCGGGTGTTCCAGCGTGGCCAGGATGTCGCGCTCGCGCGCCATGCGCCGCGCGAAGCCGTGCGCCCAGCTGGCGTGCGGCAGCTTCAGCGCCACCTCACGCTGCAGGCCGCCGTCGCAGCGCCGCGCGCGCCAGACGGTGGACATGCCGCCACGCCCGAGCTCGGCCACCAGCAGGTAGGGGCCGATCCGGTCGCCCGGCGCGTCTTCCACCAGGCCCTGCGCGGCCAGCAGCGCAGGGGCGCCGCGCTGCAGGAAGTCGTCGGTCTCCAGCGCGGCGCGCGCCAGCATGGCGCGCAACTGCGGCAGCAGCGGTCGATGGTCCGGCGGCAACGTGGTCAGCCAGGCGTCGCGGCGCTCCGGCGGCAGGTCCAGCGCCGCGGCCAGGAGCTGGTTGAGCTGCCGCAGGGTCTGCATGTCGGGAGGCGGGCGCATGGGGGTCAAGCAGCATCCTTGTCGACCGTTCCACGCATTGTCTGCACCGAACCGGACATCGGGCACATCCCCGGAACATGGGCGACGGCGCCGGGGCGCCCGCTGTCCTGCCTGCGCGCGCGACTGCGTGGAACGGAGTTCCATCGATAAGGAGGTGCAGCATGTTTCATCCAGGTGCCGCGGCCGGCTTGGCCATCGCGTTGTCGCTCGCAGCCTGTGGCGGCGGGGACGACCCGCCCGCCGACGCGTCGCCCCATGTGGCGCTGGCGATCGTCGAGGCTGCGCCGGTTACGCACGCCGGCGACCTGCGCCTCGCACCCGGGGCCGGCGCGACCATCGCGCTGCGCGAGCCCGACGGCCTGTCGGGCGAGCCGTACTGCTTCGTGCGCTTCCCATCGACGCTGCACACCGACGGCGGGACCTACGAGTTCACCCTGGCCTTCCGTGTCCGCGACCGGCGCGTGCTGGCGGTGACGCTGCTGCACCTGGACACCCGCTGGTGGGTCGCGGCCTTTCAGCCCGATGCGGCCCAGGCCAGCGTGGACGCTGCGCGCGGCACGCTGCACCTGGCGCGCCTGCGCAGCACCCAGGGCATCCAGGTTGGCTTCGAGGCGGTGCTGGACGGCTGGGTGCGCTTTCCCAGCGACCCCAAGGAGCCGGCATGCGCTGCATGAGCCAGGACGGTGCGGCATGCGGCGTGCTAGAGCTGCCGGCGGAAGAAGCGCGTGTCGACGGCCATGACGGGAAAGCGCGCCGGCAGCGCGGTCCGCGCGATCTCGGCGAAGCCGTTCCTGGCGTAAAAGCGGTGCGCAGCCTGGAAATGCTCGGTGGTGCCCAGCCATGCCGTGCCGAAACGCCGGGCCGTGGCCCAGGCGAGCAGTCCGTCGAGCAACTGCCGGGCCACGCCGTGGGCCGGCCCGCGCCAGCCGCGGGCCACGAACATCTTGCGCAGCGCGCCCTGGTCGTCGCCGATGTCCAGCCATCCGATGCTGCCGACGACAGCGCCGTCGGCCGTGGCGACCCAGAAATTGCCCTGGCCGCGCTGGTAGAAGCCGGCGATGTCGGCCAGGTCGGGCTGGTCGGCCAGCGTGACGGCGAGGCCGAACTCCGCCTGCTGGATCGGCAGGACCAGGGCGATCACCCCGGCAGCGTCGGCGGGCAGGAAGGGACGGATCTGCAGCATGCTCGTGTTCCTTGTCGTGATCAGGCCCGCCGCGGAGCGGCGGTGCCAGGCGCTATGCTCCGGCCGATGGCGACCGAGACCCCGCCCGCATCCGGCCCGGCCGTGGCTCCGCCCGCGGTGGAGGCGCTGTTTCCGGCGTTGTACAGCGAACTGCGGCGCCTGGCGCGTTCGCGCCTGGCCGGCGGCCGGCCGACGCTGCTGGATACCTCGGCCCTGGTGCACGAAGCCTATCTGCGCATGCAGCGCGGCGGTGGCGTGCAGGTCGCCGACCGCGAGCACTTCCTGGCCTATGCCGCGTCGACGATGCGCTCCATCCTGATCGACTTCGTGCGCCGGCGCAGCGCGGACCGGCGCGGCGGCGGCCTGCAGCATGTCACGCTGGACACCCTCGCCGCCGAGCAGTTGGGTGCCTCGACCGACGAGGAGATCCTGGCCGTGCACGAAGCGCTGGAAGCCCTGGCCGAGGTCGATGCACGGCTGGTGCGCGTGGTCGAGATGCGCTATTTCGCCGGCCTCAGCGATCTGGAGATCGGCGCCGCGCTCGGCGTGACAGACCGCACCGTGCGGCGCGACTGGGAGCGCGCGCGCCTGTTGCTGTCGCAGATGCTGGCGCGGTGAGGGCATCTCAGTTGTCCATGGCGCTGCGCGCCACCCGCATCGCATGCAACCGGAGCCGACGCTGTTCCCTCTCCCGCTGGCGGGGGAGGGCTGGGGTGGGGGGTGGCGCGGCGTCGTGCAGGCCTTCACCCCAACCCGCTCCCAGAGGGAGAGGGAGTGAAGACCGGCGCGCTGCGCTGAATGGGGTGCCCGGTTGCATTTCAGGGCAGAGTGGATGCCGCGGCCGGCAGCGGCTGCATGGCGTGATCGAGGTGCGCGCGCCGGGCATGGCGCGCGGGGTCGATGGCAGGTGGATCGCTGCGCAGGTCGGGACTTGGCATGGCGGGCATCCGGTGAGGTGAAAGGGCGGGTGGCACGCGCCCCCACGACCGGTCCCACGCAGCCGGCGCAGCGCGGCGGACATGCGGGCGCCGCGTCCGCCGCGGCGTGCGTGCTGCGTGGTACGGGGTGTTTCAACCATCACACGGAGACCCTCATGTCCATTTCCCGTTCGACCTCGTACTGGTTGCTGGCCCTGGTGACAGCCGGCGGCGCGGCCTTCGCGTACGACGTGCCGCCATCCGGTCTGCCGCCCATGTCCACGGCCCGGCAGCAGGTCCTGCACGACCATGCCGTGCAGGCGTTCCGCGCACAGCGCTATGCCGCTGCCTACGGCCGCTTCGTGCGGCTGGCCGACACCGGCCACGCGCCCTCGGCCCAGCTGGCGCTGGCCATGTTCCAGCACGGCGAAGAACTGTTCGGCAATGCCTGGACGGCAACGCCGGAGCAGCAGCGGCGCTGGCAGCAACTGGCGCAGCAGGTGCCGGTCGGCGCCCACGAGCCGGCCGGCGAGTAGCGCGCCTACGGCTCGTTCTGGCATAGCCAATGCCAGCGCAGGGCCGGGTCGCGCCGGCAGGCGTCCAGCAGCACGCGCCGGGCCAGGTTCACTGCCTGCGGCACCGGTGCGGCAGGCGCACGCCACAGTTCGCCCGGCGCATGCACCGGCTCGGGCCGGGTGGCATTCGGCGCGTCGCGCCCGGCCGCGGCAGCGCGCGCCGGCACCGGCTGCGCGGCCCAGGCGGGGCCCGGCCCCATCGCCATCACCACGAGCACCAGCCCGGGCAACACCGCCGCGCGCAGCGGGCGCGGCGTCGCGGTGGAACAGGGGCGGCGCAATGGCATGGCGTGGGGCTCGACGGATGGCCGAACGGGCCGAGTGTGGGCGCTTCGTCTCTGTGTGGGGTGTGTTGCAGGCGCCCTTTGTCCGCAGATTTGTGGAAGCCCGCCAGGCAGCGCGTCCGTCCTGGCCGGCCTGCGGCGTGAAACCAACAGCACCGCGCGGACCCCCCCGGCCGTCGCGGCCCGATACCGCCGGTCGTTCTCTCGCGCCACCGGTCCACGAAAGGATGCTCCATGGACAGTCCCTCCACTGCCGCCGTCGCGTCGCCCATTTCGCTGCCCGAAGGCGGTGGCGTGCTGCGCGGCATGGGCGAGAAGTTCGCACCCGACCCTTTCACCGGCAGCAGCCGCTGACCTGGCGCGATGGTGCAGCGCCGACCCGCTCGGCCCCGCGGACACGTCACGGTCGAGGCCGGCGCCATGGTGGGCATAGGCGGCAGCTACGGCCTGGAGACGCGCAAGGCCAATGGGTTGCTGAGCCTGCCGCTGGTGCGCGCCAAGGCATCGGTCGGCATCGACGTCGAGGGCATCAACGCCCTGGAACGCGTGGTCACACGGGGCGTGATCGACCTGTACATGCCCAACATCACCGGCATCTGACGGCCTTCAATCAACACCAGGAATCCACCACCATGTACACCCATCCCTCCCGCCGCACCGCACAGGCATCCGTCCACGCCACCGCCGGCGGCATCGGCATCCAGTTCACCGCGCCAGCGCCCGGCGCCGTGGTCGGCCGCCAGTTGCAGGCCAGCGGCCGCATCACGCCGTTCAACGGCGTCATCCACGATGTCGTCCTGCAGTGCGACGGCGTGGCGCTGTCGCCGCCGGTCACGCTGGGCGGCTTCCAATGGAGCTGGTCCGGCGCGCTGCCGGCCCACGTCGGCGCGCAGCAGCCGGTTCAGCTCGTCGTGCAGGTCGCGGGCGTGTTGTACGGCCCGCCCGGCCCGGGCGGCGAACCGCCCGAGGAGATCCCGGCCAGCGGCAGCTCCAGCGTGACGGTGCGGCCCGAGGCCGAGCCGCCGCTGCTGCAGGTGGACGGCTTCACCTCGCCGGTCACGCCGGCGATGCTGCCGTACCCCTTCGTGCTGTCGGGCAGCGCCTCGGACGGCGAGGGCTCCACCTCGGGCCTGGTGCGCGTGGAGGTGCAATTGGGCGATGCCGAGTTCGTGCCGGCCGAGAACCCCCGGGGCGACTGGTCGAGCTGGCGGCTGCCGCTGCAGATGCCGGCCGGCGAGCACCGCTTCACGGTGCGCGCGGTCGACGGCTTCGGCAGCGTGGCCACGGCCCAGCGCTACCTGGTGGTGCAGATCCCGGTGGAGCTCGGCGAGGTCGAGCAGGTGTTCGAGCGCCCGGCCTATCTGCGTGCGCTGCGCGATTTCGCGCGGCGCTGCGTGGCCATCGACGGCGGTCCCGGGCCGGATGCGCAGGCGCTGGCTGTGCGTTTCCTGCAGCCCTTCGACGCGTTGACCGATCCGGCCCGGTACGCCCGCGCAGTGGCGCCGGTGGCGCGCACGCGCATCGCGGTGGAGGTGCTGCGGCGCCGGCTGGCGCAGGCCGTGCCGGCCGCGCTCGACCAGGCCTTCCGCGCCGACGTGTACGCGGCGCTGCTGCACCAGTTCGGCACCGACGCCCAGGCGCTGGCCCTGGCGCGCGCCGGTACGCATGAGGAGCGCCAGGCTCTGGCCGCGCGCCTGGGCCTGGCGCTGTCCGGCACCCGCCCGGACGTGCTGGACGCGCTGGCGCTGGACCCGGCCTCGCTGGACGATGCCGCGCTGGAGCACCTGTTCGGCCTGCAGCCCATCGCCGCGGCCGAGCCGCTGCCGGCGCCGCCGCCAGTGGGGGCGCTGCTGCTGGCCCAGCTCGACGCGCTGCGCCAGGACTGGCAGCGCCGCGACACGCAGGAGCGCGATGGCGCCGCGCAGCCGCTGCCGCTGCTGGATCCGGACCTGGTGGCACCGGGCCAGTTGCGCCAGCGCGGTGGCGACGACCAGGCCCAGGTGCTGTGGACGGCACGCGCGGCCTGGATCGCGGCCGAGCTGGCGCGCATCCGCGCCATCGGCGCCGGGGCCGCGGAGGGCGCCCGCTTCGACCTGCTGGTTGGCGAATGCATCGGCCCGCTGGACTTCGCCGCGCTGCTGCAGCAGGACGCCGACGGCATCGACATCACCCCCGTGCTGCAGCCGATGGCGCTGGCGCGCCCGGCCTTCCGCCTGCTGGCGCAGTGCCGCGCGACGCTGGACGACGGCCTGCCGCTGCAGGCCGCCCAGTGGGCCGAGGTGCACGACATCGCGCTGCAGGTCGCCAAGCGCCGGCTGGCCGCTGCCTGGCGCAGCGAGGAGCGCGCCGCCGCCCTGGTGCTGGAGCCCGAGCGCTTCCAGGCCGAGCCGGATCCGGCGGCCCCCGCCGCGGACCCGGCCGGCCCCTGGCGGCGCGAAGCGGGCGAGGCCGCCGCCTGGGCTGCCACGCTGCAGGCGCGCCAGGCCCAGGCCGTGGCCGTGCGCCAGGCTTTCGCCGCGGCTGTGGACTTCGCGCAGGACCGCGCGCTGCCGGCGCTGCGCGACGCGCTGATCGCGCACTGGGGCGCCCAGCAGCAGCCGCCGCTGGGCGCCCAGGCCGCGGCCACCCGGCTGTCGCACGCGCTGGCCATCGACCTGCGCGACGGCACCACGGTGCGGGTCTCGCGCGTGATGCAGGCCATCGAGACGCTGCAGGGCCTGCTGTTCTCGCTGCGCGCCGGCCGGCTCGGCCCGGCCGACGGCGGTGCCGGCTGGGAGATCCGCGCCGACGCCGGCTTCGACCGCGAATGGGCCTGGATCGGCAGCTACCAGACCTGGCTGGCAGCCGAGCGCGTGTTCGCCTATCCGGAGAACCAGCTTCTGCCGACGCTGTACCTGCCCGACGCGCCGCACCTGGCACCCAGCCCAGCCTGGACGGCGCACCTGGCCCGGCTGCGCGCGCAGGCGGCGCTGTCGCCGGCGTCGGCGCGCGCACTCGCCGCCGAGTACCTGGCTGCGCTGCGGTCCGAGCCGGGCGTGGACCTGCCGGGCGCGGTGGCCGCGATCACCGACGAGCGCGACGACCAGGGCCTGGCCGCGCTGCAGGCGCTGTCGACCGAACTCGTGGCGGACCGCGCCGCGCATGCGGTGCCGACCTGGCTGTGGGAGGTGTTCTGGTTCGTGCCCATGTCGATCGCGCTGCAGCTGCAGCAGGCCGGCCAGTTCCTGGCGGCGCTGGGCTGGTACCGCACGGTGTTCGCGTTCGACCTGGCGGCCGGCCGGCGCTGCATCTGGCACGGCCTGGCGCGCGAGGCCGCGATCGATTCCCGCTATGACCGCGTGCCCGAATGGCTGTCCGATCCGGACAACCCGCACGCGATCGCGCGCACGCGGCGCAATGCCTACACGCGCTACACGGTGCAGAGCATCGCCGGCTGCCTGATGCGCTATGCAGACACCGAGTTCGCCCGCAACCAGGCCGAGGCCACGGTGCGCGCACGCACGCTGTACGAGACGGCGCTGGCGTTGCTGAGCCTGCCCGAGGCCGCGCCCGACCCGGCCGCGGCGCAGCGCCATCCGCCGAACCCGCTGTGGGACGCGCAGGTGTCGCGCGCGCAATCCAGCCTGGACAAGATCCATGCCGGGCTGAACCTGGCCGGTCTGCCGCTGGTCCTGCTGGACGATCCATCGACCCAGGTGTTGCCCAGCCCCTACCGCTTCGGCGCGCTGTTGGAGCGCGCACAGAGCCACGTGGCGATCGCGCAGCAGATCGAGTCGGCCTATCTATCGGCGCTGGTGGCGGCCGACGCGGCCGCGCTGACCGAGCTGCAGGCGCGTCAGGGCATGGCGCTGGCACGCAGCACCGTGGTGCAGCACGACCTGCGCGTGGCCGATGCCGGGCTGGCGCTGGCCCAGGCCGCGACCGGCCGCGACCGCGCGCAGGCGCTGGTGGACCACGCACAGGCCCAGCTCGACCGCGAGGCCGGCTTCGGCAGCTTCCTGCGCATGGTGTCCAAGCTGCACAGCATCGCTACGGCGCCGACGACGGGCTGGAGCAAGCTCGGCGGGATGGCCGGCCTGGCTGCGGACATGCTGGAGCGCCGCGGCGCGCTGAACTACCAGCTCGGCCTGGCGCACTTCGACCTGCGCGTCGGCCAGTTGCAGGTGGCGCGCGCCGGCCAGCAGCAGGCGCTGGCGCGCGCCGAGCGCAGCCAGGCGCTGCTGCAGGTCGAGCACGCTGAGGCGTTGGCCGATTTCCTGGCGCGCAAGTTCACCCAGGCCGAGCTGTTCGAGTGGATGGGCCGCGTGCTGGGCGAGGTCTATGCCTACTTCCTGCAGCAGGCCACGGCGCTGGCCCAACTGGCGCAGGCCCAGCTGGCGTTCGAACGGCAGGAGCGCGGCCTGGCCTTCATCGGGCCCGACTATTGGCAGAGCGATGCCGAAGGCGCATCCGCGCCGGCCGACCGGCGCGGCCTGACCGGCTCGGCCCGGTTGCTGCAGGACATCGCGCGGCTGGACCAGTTCGCGTTCGAAACCGACCGGCGCCGGCTGCAGCTGTCGCAGACCCTCTCGCTGGCCCAGCTGGCGCCGCTGGAGCTGCAGCGCCTGCGCGAGACCGGCGTGCTGGCCTTCCACACGCCGATGCGCATGTTCGACGCCGAGTTCCCGGGCCATCACCTGCGCCTGGTGCGGCGCGTGCGGCTGTCCATGGTGGCCACGGTGCCGGCGGTGCGCGGCGTGCGGGCCACGCTGTCCACGCCCGGCCTGTCGCGCGTGGTGGTCGAGCGCGACGGCTTCGCCAGCGTGACGCTGGCACGGCCGGCCGAGGCCATCGCGTTCACCGGCACCAGCCAGGCCAGCGGCCTGTTCGAGCTGGAGCCGGACCGCGGCCTGCTGCTGCCGTTCGAGGGCATGGGCGTGGACGCGGCCTGGCGGCTGGATCTGCCCAAGCCGGCCAACCCGTTCGACTACGGCCAGATCGCCGACGTGCTGCTGACGCTGGACTACAGCGCGCTGGACAGCCGCGACTACCGCCGCAAGGTGGTCGCCGGCCTGGGCCGGCGCGTGGGGGGCGAGCGCCTGTTCAGCGTGCGCCACCAGTTCCCCGACGCCTGGTACGCGCTGCACAACGCGCAGGCCGAGCCCGACCCGGCGCGCCGCATGCGCATCGACCTGCCGCTGCGCGGCGAGGACTTCCTGTTCCATGCGCAGGCGCGCGCGGTGGAGCAGCTGTCGCTGGTCTGCGTGCGGCGCGACGGGCTGCGCGAGGAACTGGAGATCGCGGCCGTGCACCATCTGGCGGCGGGCGGCAGCGAGACCGTCAGCAGCGCGGCGGTCCGCACGGTCGAGGGCATGGCCAGCACGCGCCGTCCCTCGGGCGCCGGCTGGCGGCCCTTCATCGGCATCGACCCGGCCGGCGACTGGCGCATCGCGCTGGTGGACACGCCGCTGCTGCGCAGCTGGTTCGAGCAAGAGCTTGTCGACGACATCGTCTGGGTGGTGGGGATGTCGGCACAGGGGCCGGCGTGGGATTGAAACCACCCGCACGGCGCTGGCGCCGGCGGTCCGGCGGCTGAGGCATGCGCCGCGCCGCGGTCGTGGGAAGCCTGCCGCCAGGTCGCGCGGACCTGGCGCGCGGCGGGCGTGCCCGGGCGCATGCACCCATCGCCCGGGCCGGCCTGGGCCGGCGGGTTCAGGCCGCCGCGCGGCGCAGCCGCCACCCCAGGCCCAGCAGGCCGCCCGTCAACAGCGCCAGGCTGCCCGGCTCGGGAACCGATGCGCTGACGCCGCCGAACGTGAAATCGTCGATCGTGAAGCCTTCCGATCCACGGCCGAAGATCTTGAAGCCCCCGATGTCGGCGCTGTCGTGTTCGATGCCGACGAAGTAGCCGGCATCGCCAACGCCCGTTTCGAGGATTTCCTCGTCTTCGAACGAGAAGGCGAAGATGGTGTTCTGCGCGATCAGGGTGACGAAGTCGAGCTGCTGGTTGACCCAGAAGCCCACGCGCGAGACCTTGCTCGGGAAAAACACCTCCATGAAGGCGCCTGGCCCGAAGTTCGTCTCGCCGTCGAAGTTCACCGTGCCGAGCACGTTGCTGCCGGAATGCGCATCGCCGGCGACCGCGCCTTCGAGCCGGTAGATGGCCGGCGCATTCACGCCCACCATGCCGCCCACCGTGAATTTGACGCCCGGGGCCTGGTCGAACAGGAAGGCGCCCGGGTCCACCGCCAGGCCCGACGTGTAGCTGCTGATGGCCTGTGGCGTTCGGCCATGGGGGGTGCTGCCTTCGAAGTCGAGCACGGTGGCGCCGCTCTGGAACGCGGCGATCGTGGCCGCGTCGCGCGTGACGATGACGTCGGCCGTGGCCAGCGTGCTGCAGGCGGCGAATGCCAGGGCAATGGGAAACCGTTGCATGGGAAAGCCTTTCTTGGAGGATGGGTGGAACGGTGCGTGGCTTTTTCAGGGCCACGCCTGTTCCACGCAGCTACGGCCGCAAGGCGGACAAGCGGCCGCCCGGCGCTTCCGGTCGGCGTTGCGGCGCGCGGTCCACCAGCCGCTGCCGTTCCGGACGGGGCTTGCTGCCTGTCAGGGCCGGTCCAGGAACGCGAGCGCCTCGGCCAGCAGCGCGTCGGGCGCTTCCTCGGCGATGTAGTGGCCGCAGGGCAGCGCGCCGCCGCGCACGTCGGTGGCGCGCGGCGCCATGCGTCCAGCGGCTGGAAGCAGCGGTGCACGACGCCATCGCGGCCTCAGAGCGCGAGCAGCGGCATGGCCAGGCGCACGCCGCGGTCGTGGTCGGCGCGGTCGTGCGCGAAGTCGATGCCGGCCGCCGCGCGATAGTCCTCGCAGATGCCATGCACCGTGCCCGGCAGCGCCAGCGTGCGCTCGTACTCGGCCAGCGCGCGCGGGTCGAACGGCGCGGGGCCCGCGCTGCGCCGGCCCATCACCTCGCGCACGTAGGCGGCCGGGTCGGCCTCGATCAGGCGCTCGGGCAGCGGCGCGGGCTGGATCAGGAAGAGCCAGTGGCCAGTAGGCGCGCGCGAAGGCCTCGCCGGTCTGCTCGTACATGGCCAGCGTCGGCGCGACGTCCAGCAGCACCAGGCGGCGCACCGCGGCGGCATGGTCCAGCGCCAGCCGGTGGGCGACCCGCGCGCCGCGGTCATGCGCCAGCACGTCGAACTGCGCATGGCCCAGCCCGCGCATCACGCGCAGCAGGTCGCGCGCCATGGTCCGCTTGCTGTAGCTCGCATGGTCCGCGTCCCCGGCCGGTTTGGACGCGTCGCCGTGTAGCCGCGCAGGTCCGCCAGCACCAGCGTGAACTGCGCGGCTTGCGCGGGCGCGACCTTGTGCCAGATCGCGTGCGTCTGCGGATGGCCGTGCAGCAGCAGCGGCCGGCCGCGGCCGCCGGTGCGCACGCGCAGCCGCACGCCGGCATCCACCTCGACGTCCTGTGCCGAGAAACCCGGGAACAGTTCATCGGCGTGCATGGGCGCTCCGCGGCTTGCGCTCGCCCGTGGGCTCCAGCGGCTGCATGTTGCTGGCGGACAGCCAGTCGCGGTAGGCGCGGCGGGCGGCGCTGCGGAATGTGGCGAATGCCGAGCATGCCGGTCAGTGCCGCGAGCGCCACGACGATCAGGATGAATGACCCGTCCACGATGAAAAGCTCGCCCATCTGTTTCCTTTCTCCGTTCGACCTGACCCGATGGACGGGTTTGCACCTCCGCCGCCGGCATTTCGCGGTCTTTGCCTACAGGCGCAACAGGGCGGGCGACTCGCCATCGGAATCGAATGCGTGCAGACTTCGGGCACGGCGCGCCGTACGCCGCCGTGTTGAACCTTGTTGCGGCGCGCGCGGGCCGCGCGTCGCGTGCTTCTTCCCTCCGAGCACATGAGCACACTGACTGACCAAGACCTCCACTACTTCCGCGAAGGCACGCATACGCACCTGGCCGAGAAAATGGGGGGCGTGCTGCACCCCGACGGCCAGGGCGCGCACTTCGCGGTGTGGGCGCCGAATGCGCGCGCCGTCAGCGTGGTGGGCGACTGGAACGGCTGGGACGCGGGCGCGGACCCGCTCGCGCCGCGCGCCGACGGCAGCGGCCTCTGGGAGGGCGGCGCCGCCGGCGCGCACCATGGACAGGCCTACAAGTACCGCATCGTGACGTCCCACGGCCAGCCCCTGGACAAGGCCGATCCGCATGCGCTGGCGACCGAGCTCGCGCCGGCGACCGGCTCGCGGCTGTGGACGCTGGACTACGCCTGGCAGGACCAGGCCTGGATGGCCGGCCGCGCGGTGCGCCAGGCCGGCAGCGCGCCGATGTCCGTCTACGAAGTCCACCCGGGGTCGTGGCGCCGCGACGACGGCCAGTTCCTGGGCTGGCGCGCGCTGGCGCCGGCGCTGGCCGAGCACGTGCTGGCCATGGGCTTCACGCACGTGGAGCTGCTGCCGGTGACCGAGCACCCGTTCTACGGCTCGTGGGGCTACCAGACCACCGGCTACTTCGCGCCCACGGCGCGCTACGGCACGCCGCAGGACCTGATGTTCTTCGTCGACCACCTGCACCAGCGCGGCATCGGCGTGATCCTGGACTGGGTGCCCTCGCATTTCCCGACCGACGCGCACGGGCTGCAGGCCTTCGACGGCACGCACCTGTACGAGCATGCCGACCCGCGCCAGGGCTTCCATCCGGAGTGGAACTCCAGCATCTTCAACTACGGCCGCGACGAGGTGCGCAGCTTCCTGCTCTCGTCCGCGCTGTTCTGGCTGCGCCACTACCACTTCGACGGGCTGCGCGTGGACGCGGTGGCGTCCATGCTGTACCTGGACTACGCGCGCCGGGCCGGCGAGTGGATCCCCAACCGGCACGGCGGGCGCGAGAACCTGGAGGCCGTGCACTTCCTGCAGGTGCTGAACCAGGCCGTCGCGCGCGAGCTGCCGGACGCGCTGACCATCGCCGAGGAGTCCACCGCCTGGCCCGGCGTCACGCACCCGGTGGAGCAGGGCGGCCTGGGGTTCTCGATGAAGTGGAACATGGGCTGGATGCACGACACGCTGCAGTACTTCGGCCTGGACCCGGTGTACCGCCGCCACCACCAGGGGCAGCTCAGCTTCTCGCTGGTCTACGCCTTCCACGAGCGCTTCGTGCTGCCGCTCTCGCACGACGAGGTGGTGCACGGCAAGGGCTCGCTGCTGGGCCGCATGCCGGGCGACGCCTGGCAGCGATTCGCGAACCTGCGGGCGCTGTTCGGCTGGATGTGGGCGCACCCGGGCAAGAAGCTGCTGTTCATGGGCGGCGAGTTCGGCCAGGGGCGCGAATGGGCGCACGAGGGCGAGATCGACTGGCCGCAGTCGCGCGAGCCCCTGCACGCCGGCGTGGCGCGCTGGGTCGGCGACCTGAACCGGCTGTACCGCGCCGAGCCCGCGCTGCACGCGCTGGACTTCGAGCCGGCCGGCTTCGACTGGATCGCCTGCGACGACGCGCGCGCCAGCGTCTACGCCTTCGTGCGCCAGGCCGGCGCGGGCGCGCCGCCGGTGCTGGTGGCCTGCAACCTCACGCCCGTGCCGCGCCACGGCTACCGGCTCGGCGTGCCGGCGGCCGGCCGCTGGCGCGAAGTGCTCAACAGCGACGCGCCCGCCTACGGCGGCAGCGGCATGGGCAACCTGGGCGGCGTGCAGGCCGAGGCGCACGGCGCGCACGGCCGCCCGTTCTCCGTCTGCCTGACGCTGCCGCCGCTGTCCACCCTGATGCTTCGCCTCGAAACGGATGCCCATGACGACTCCACCACCGACTCCTGACCGCCCGCCGCGGCGCCGCCGCGCCGCCCCGCCCGCTACTGCAGCCGCGCCCCTGCCGCCGCTGCCGGCGGACGGCCAGGCCCGCGCCGTGATCGACGCCGTGCTGCCCCAGGTCGACGCCGGCCGCTTCGCCGTCAAGCGCGTGGTGGACGAGCCGCTGGAGGTCACGGCCCACGTGTTCACCGACGGCCACGACAAGGTGCGCGCGCGCCTGTGCTGGCGCCGCGCCGGCGAGCCTGCCTGGCGCGAGACCGAGATGCAGCCCCAGGGCAACGACGTGTGGACCGCCGCCTGCGCGCCCGACGCGCCCGGCCCCTGGCGCTACACGGTCTGCGCCTGGGTGGACCACTTCGATTCCTGGCGCGCCGAGCTGTTGCGCCGCGTGGACCTGGCCGACATCCTGCTGGCCGCGCGCGTCGGCGCCGAGCTGGTGCAGCAGGCCGCCGGGCGCGCCGGCGGCGAGGACGGCGCGCGCCTGGCCAGCCTGGCCGACAACCTGCGCAGCCGCGCCGAGGCCGCCAGCCGCGCCACCATCGCCGAGATCGAGTCCGTCTCGCTGGAGGTCGAGGCCATCAAGCAGCTGGCGCTGGCCGAGGACCTGGCCGAGCTGGCCGGCCGCTACCCGGACCGCCGCCACGCCTGCTGGTACGCCGGGCCCGACGGGCTGCCGCTGGCGGTGGACCGGCCGCGTGCCGCCTTCAGCACCTGGTACGAGATGTTCCCGCGCTCGGCCGCGCTCGAGGAGGGGCGCCACGGCACGTTCAGGGACGTGCAGGCCCGCTTGCCCTACGTGGCGGCGATGGGCTTCGACGTGCTGTACCTGCCGCCCATCCATCCGATCGGCCGCAGCCGCCGCAAGGGCCCCAACAACACGCTGATCGCGCGCGAGGGCGACGTCGGCAGCCCCTGGGCCATCGGCGCCGAGGAGGGCGGCCACAAGGACGTGCTGCCGGCGCTCGGCACGCTGGCCGACTTCCGCGACCTGGTGGGCGCCGCCAACGCGCTGGGGATCGAGATCGCGCTGGACATCGCGTTCCAGTGCGCGCCGGACCATCCCTGGGTCCGGCAGCATCCGCAGTGGTTCCGCCGCCGCCCGGACGGCAGCGTGCAGTACGCCGAGAACCCGCCCAAGAAGTACCAGGACATCTACCCGTTCGACTTCGAGACGGAAGACTGGCGCGCGCTGTGGGCCGCGCTGAAGGACGTGTTCGACCACTGGATCGCGCAGGGCGTGCGCATCTTCCGCGTGGACAACCCGCACACCAAGGCCTTCGCGTTCTGGGAATGGGTGATCGCGGCGATCAAGGCCGAGCACCCGGACGTGCTGTTCCTGGCCGAGGCCTTCACGCGGCCCAAGGTCATGCACCGGCTGGCCAAGCTGGGCTTCTCGCAGAGCTACACCTACTTCACCTGGCGCAACAGCCGCCACGAGCTGATGGAGTACTTCACCGAGCTGGCGCACGGCCCGGGGGCGGACTACTACCGGCCCAACGCCTGGCCCAACACGCCGGACATCCTGAACGAGCACCTGCACCACGGCCCGCGCTCCATCTTCATGGCGCGGCTGGTGCTGGCGGCCACGCTGTCGGCCAGCTACGGCATCTACGGCCCGCCCTACGAGCTGCTGCAGGGCGAGCCGCGCGAGCGCGGCAGCGAGGAATACCTGGACTCCGAGAAGTACCAGCTGCGCCACTGGGGCGAACTGAGCCTGGAGCGCGCGGACAGCATCGCCGGCTTCATCGCCACGGTGAACCGCATCCGCAAGGAATACCCGGCCCTGCAGTCCAACCGCTCGCTGCGCTTCTTCGACACCAGCAACCCCTACCTGGTGGCCTACGCCAAGCGCGACGCGGACGGCCGCAACGCGGTGCTGACGGTGGTGAACATCGACGCCACCTTCACCCAGACCGGCTGGGTGCAGGTGGACGCCGGCTGGCTCGGCGTGGACGGCGGCGGCTTCGTGGCCCGGGACTTGCTCACCGGACAGTGCTTCGACTGGCGCGACGGCGGCAACTTCGTGATCCTGGTGCCGTCGCAGATGCCGGCCCACGTGCTTGCCATCGAGAGGAGCGACGCTGCATGAAGAATCCGGAACAAGCGGCCGCCGACGGCGTCCCCCACCTGCCCGGGGCCGGGCAGGGGCCGGTCACGCCCACCGGCGACGCCGGCCTGTGGTACCAGGATGCGGTGATCTACCAGCTCAACGTCAAGGCCTTCGTCGACTCGAACGCCGACGGCGTGGGCGACTTCAAGGGCGTCACCAGCCGGCTCGACTACGTGAAGGACCTGGGCGTCAACACCATCTGGCTGATGCCGTTCTACCCCTCGCCGCTGCGCGACGACGGCTACGACATCGCCGACTACCTGGACGTGCACCCGCAGTACGGCACGCTCTCCGACTTCGAGGAGATGCTGGCCGAGGCGCACCGGCGCGACCTCAAGGTCATCACCGAGCTGGTGATCAACCACACCTCGGACCAGCATCCCTGGTTCCAGCGCGCGCGCCGCGCGCCGCCGGGCTCGCCCGAGCGCGACTTCTACGTCTGGAGCGATTCCGACCGGAAGTACCAGGGCACGCGCATCATCTTCACCGACACCGAAACCTCGAACTGGACCTGGGACCCGGTCGCCAAGGCCTACTTCTGGCACCGCTTCTTCAGCCACCAGCCGGACCTGAACTTCGACAACCCGCTGGTGCTGGAGGCGATCTTCGAGGTCATGCGCTTCTGGCTGGACCGGGGCGTGGACGGCTTCCGGCTCGACGCCATCCCCTACCTGGTCGAGCGCGAGGGCACGAACAACGAGAACCTGCCCGAGACGCACGCCATCATCAAGCAGCTGCGCGCGGCCATCGACGCGAACTACACCAACCGCTTCCTGCTGGCCGAGGCCAACCAGTGGCCCGAGGACGTGCGCGAGTACTTCGGCGACGGCGACGAGTGCCACATGGCCTACCACTTCCCGCTGATGCCGCGCATGTACATGGCCATCGCGCAGGAGGACCGCTTCCCGGTCACGGAGATCATGCAGCAGACGCCGGACATCCCGCAGAGCTGCCAGTGGGCCATCTTCCTGCGCAACCACGACGAGTTGACGCTGGAGATGGTCACCAGCAAGGAGCGCGACTACATGTACAGCACGTACGCGGCCGACCCGCGTGCGCGCATCAACGTGGGCATCCGCCGGCGCCTGGCGCCGCTGATGGACAACGACAGCGACCGCATCAAGCTGATGAACAGCATGCTGCTGTCCATGCGCGGCTCGCCCATCATCTACTACGGCGACGAGATCGGCATGGGCGACAACGTGTTCGTCGGCGACCGCAACGGCGTGCGCACGCCGATGCAGTGGAGCCCCGACCGCAACGCCGGCTTCTCGCGCGCCGACCCGCAGCGCCTGTACCTGCCGCCGATCATGGACGCCGTCTACGGCTACGAGGCGCTGAACGTGGAGCAGCAGCAGCGCGAGCCGGCCTCGCTGCTGAACTGGATGCGCCGCATGCTGGCCGTGCGCGCGACCAGCAAGGCCTTCGGCCGCGGCGACCTGGTGTTCCTCAAGCCCGGCAACCGCAAGATCCTGGCCTACCTGCGCGTGCACGGCGACGAGGTCATCCTGTGCGTGGTCAACCTCGCGCGCTCGGCGCAGCCGGCCGAGCTGGACCTGTCCGGCTTCAAGGGCCGCGTGCCGGTGGAGATGCTGGGCCGCGCGGCGTTCCCGCCGATCGGCGAACTGCCCTACCTGATGACCATCGCCGCGCACGGCTTCTACTGGCTGCGGCTGGCCACCGACGTGGCCGTGCCGAGCTGGCACCAGGAACTGCTGCCGGCCGAGGACCGGCCGGTGCTGGTGCTGTTCGACGGCTGGAACAGCCTGTTCCGCGACCAGGTCGTGCCCTGGCGCATCGGCATGGCCGTCAAGACGCGCCAGCAGTTCGAGCACGAAGTGCTGCCGCGCCACATCGAGGCGCAGCGCTGGTACGCGGCCAAGGGCACGGCGCTGCAGCGCGCACGCATGGTGCAGCACGCGCTGTGGGAGCAGGGCGACGACGCCTGGCTGCTGGCGCTGGTGGCGACGGAGGGCGCGCCCGGCCCCGGCCACGAGGAGCAGGCCTACTTCGTGCCGCTGTCCCTGGCCTGGGAAGACCGCGAGGAGGAGCGCTGCCGCGCCTTCGCGCCGGCCGCCGTGGCCCGCGTGCGCCAGCAGGCCGAGGTCGGCTACATGGCCGACGCCTTCGCCGACGAGCGCTTCTGCCGCGCCGTGATCGCCGCCATCGGCGCCGGCCGCGTGCTGGCCGCCGGCGCCGGCTGCATCCGCTTCGTGCCGACGCGCTGCTTCGCCGAGCTGGCCGGCCGCGACGTGGCCCAGCTGCCGATCGAGCGCCCGCAGGCGCAGAGCAGCAACACCGTGGTGCTGGTGGACGAGCGGCTGTTCCTGAAGGGTTACCGCCGCATGCGCCGCGGCGTGAACCCGGAGTTCGAGGTCGGCCGCTTCCTGACCGAGGTCGCGAAGTTCCCGCACTGCGCGCCGGTCGCCGGTACCGTGGAGTACGTGGCGGCCGACGGCACCGCCAGCACGCTGATGCTGCTGCAGGCCCACGTGGAGAACCAGGGCGACGGCTGGGCCTGGCTGCTCGGCTACCTGGAGCGCCACCTGGAGGAGCTGCGCGCGCCCGTGGCCGCGCCGATGCCCGAGGACGTGCACGGCGCCCACGTCACGCTGATGCAGACGCTGGGCCGCCGCACCGCCGAGCTGCACCTGGCGCTGGGCATCCGCAGCGGCGATGCCGCGTTCGACCCCGAGCCGCTGTCCACGGCCGACATCGTGGCCTGGCGCGAGCAGACCCAGGCCGAGCTGCAGCAAAGCCTGGACCTGCTGCAGGCCGCGCTGCCGCGCCTGCACGGCGCCGTGCAGGACGATGCGCGCGCCGTGCTGGCCGGCAGCGCCCGGCTGGCGCAGCGCATCGCCGGCGCCGGCCTGCTGGAGCACGAGGGCCTGAAGATCCGCATCCACGGCGACTACCACCTGGGCCAGGTGCTGCTGACGCGCAACGACTTCGTGATCGTCGACTTCGAGGGCGAGCCGGGCCGCGACTTCGACGCGCGCCGCGCCCGGCAGTCGCCGCTGCGCGACGTGGCCGGCATGCTGCGCTCGTTCGACTACGCGCGCGCCAGCGCGCTGCGCAGCGTCGCCCACACGCCCGAGGAGCTGGCGCCACTGGCCGGCCCGGCCCGCGCCTGGGAGGCGGCCTCGCGCGCCGCCTTCCTGCAGGCCTACCGCGACACCGTGGCCGGCACGCCGCTGGCCGTGTCGGACCAGGCGCTGAGCCTGCTGGCGCTGTTCGAGCTGCACAAGGCGCTGTACGAACTGCGCTACGAACTCGAGAACCGGCCGGACTGGGTGCACATCCCGCTGGCCGGCATCCTGGCCCTCGCGCACGGCGGGGCCGCTTCCTGAACGCGGAAAGGCACGGCATCCATGGACCAGATCAACGTCATGCTCGAACCCGTGCGCGCCTTCCTGTTCCAGGTCGGCGCGTTCCTGCCACGGCTGGCCATCGCCGCGCTGGTGCTGCTGGCGGGCTTCCTGATCGCCAAGGCCGCGCGCTTCACGGTCGAGAAGGGGCTGCGCGCGATCAACTTCCACGTGCTCACGCGCCGCGCCGGGCTGGACGGCTTCCTGCAGCAGGGCGGCACGCAGGCCGACACCATCGGGCTGCTGGGCCTGCTGTCCTACTGGGTGGTGATCCTGGCCGCGCTGATCGTGGCCTTCAGCGGCCTGGGCCTGACGCACGTGACCGAGCTGCTGAGCCGCGTGATGCTGTTCGTGCCGCAGCTGATCGTGGCGCTGCTGGTGCTGGCCTTCGGCGCGTACTTCGCGCGCTTCGTGTCCAACGCGGTGGCCACCTACTGCAAGGGCGTGGGCATCCACGACACGGCGCTCGCGCGCATCGCCTACTACGCGGTGCTGGCCTTCGTGGTCATGATCGCGCTGGACCAGATGGGCATCGGCGGCACGCTCGTGCGCGACGCCTTCCTGCTGATCCTGGGCGGCGTGGTGCTGGCCGTGGCGCTGGCCTTCGGCCTGGGCGGCAAGGACTGGGCCGCCGCGCAGCTGGAGCGCTGGTGGCCGTCCAAGCCCGACGACCGGCGCGACCCGCCGGACGGCCTGCGATGAACTTCGGCGCCAGCCTGCTGCCCGGCGGGGGCGTGCGCTTCCGCCTGTGGGCACTAGGGGCGCGGCGCGCCGAGTTGCTGCTGCAGGACGGCCCGGCCCGGCCGATGCAGGCGCAGGCCGGCGGCTGGCATGCGCTGGACGTGCCCGGTGCCGGGCCCGGCACGCGCTACCGCTTCCGGCTCGACGGCGGCCATCCCGTGCCCGACCCGGCCTCGCGCCGCAACCCCGGGGACGTGCACGGCCCCAGCGAGGTCACGGACCCGTCCGCCTACGCCTGGCAGGACGGCGGCTGGCGCGGCCGCCCCTGGCACGAGGCCGTGGTCTACGAGCTGCACGTCGGCTGCTTCACGCCCGAGGGCACGTTCGCGGCCGCGGCCGGGCGGCTGGCGGAGCTGGCGGAACTCGGCATCACCGCCATCGAGCTGATGCCGCTGGCCGACGCCCCGGGCGCGCGCAACTGGGGCTACGACGGCGTGCTGCCGTTCGCGCCGGAGTCGCGCTACGGCACGCCGGACGAGCTCAAGGCCCTGGTCGACCGCGCCCATGCCCTCGGCCTGATGGTGCTGGTCGACGTGGTCTACAACCACTTCGGTCCCGACGGCAACTACCTGCACGGCTACTGCCCGGACTTCTTCAACCCCGCGCAGCAGACGCCCTGGGGCGCGGCCATCAATTTCGACAGCGCGCACAGCGCCGAGGTGCGCGCCTTCTTCGTCGCCAACGCGCTGTACTGGGTCGAGGAATTCCATGCCGACGGCCTGCGCCTGGACGCCGTGCACCAGATCCGCGACGGCTCGCCGCGGCCCATCGTCGAGGAGATCGCGCAGGCGCTGCAGGCCGGCCCCGGCCGGCGCCGCCACGTGCACCTGGTGCTGGAGAACGACGCCAACCAGGCCAGCCGCCTCGCGCCCGCCGGCCTGGCCACCGCGCAGTGGAACGACGACCTGCACCACGCCGCCCACGTGCTCGCGACCGGCGAGACCGACGGCTACTACGCCGACTACGCCGACGCCCCGGTGCAGCGGCTGGCCCGCGCGCTGGCCCAGGGCTTCGTCTACCAGGGCGAGCGCTCGGCCCACCAGGGCGGCCCGCGCGGCGAGCCCAGCGGCGCGCTGCCGCCGACGGCCTTCGTCTCCTTCCTGCAGAACCACGACCAGGTTGGCAACCGCGCGCTGGGCGAGCGCCTGTCGGCGCTGGCGCCGGCCGGGCGGCTGGACGCGCTCTACGCCTGCCTGCTGCTCGCGCCGCACATCCCGATGCTGTTCATGGGCGAGGAGTACGCGGCATCCACCCCGTTCCTGTACTTCTGCGACTTCCAGGGCGCGCTGGCCGAGGCCGTGCGCGAGGGCCGGCGCAACGAGTTCAGGCGCTTCGCGGCCTTCGCCGACGCGGCGGCCCGCGCGCGCATCCCGGACCCGAACGCGGAGCAGACCTTCGCCCGCTCCCGGCTGCAGTGGGACGAGCGCGCGCAGCCGCCGCACCGCGAGCGGCTGGCCCTGGTGCGCCGGCTGCTGGCGCTGCGCCGCGCGCACCTGGTGCCGCGCCTGGCCGGCCCCATGCGCGGCGGCCAGGTGCTGGGCGGCGGCGAACTGCTGCACGTGCGCTGGACGCTGGCCGACGGCAGCCGCTGGGAGATCGCCGCCAACTTCGGCCAGGCCCCCGCCGTCCTGCCGCCCGCGGCCCGGCCGATCCTGCACCTGCACGCCGCGCCCGACGGCAGCCTGCCGCCCTGGGCCGTGCGCGTCGCCGTGGAGGTTCCGTGAGCCCCGCCCGGCCGCCCGAAGGGGATCCTTCACTCCCGGAGGGACCGGGCCGTGCGCCAGCGAGCGCCGCCCGGCCGCCGGAAGGCGCCCGCGCCGCCGCCCGTCCGGAAGCCGGTTCGCCGGCAGGCGCCACGATCCCGCGCGCCACCTACCGGCTGCAGCTGCACCAGGGCTTCGACTTCGCCGCCGCCACGGCCATCCTGCCGTACCTGGCGCGGCTGGGCGTCAGCCACGTCTATTGCTCGCCGATCACGCGCGCGCGGCCCGGCAGCCTGCACGGCTACGACGTGGCCGACCCGCGCGAGATCAGCCCCGAGCTGGGCGGGCGCGCCGGCTTCGAGCGCTTCGCCCTGGCCGCGCGCGGCCAGGGCCTGGCGCTGCTGCTGGACATCGTGCCCAACCACATGGGCGTGATCGGCGGCGACAACCCCTGGTGGGCCGACGTGCTGGAGCATGGCCAGGCCTCGGCCCACGCCGGCTTCTTCGACATCGACTGGCAGCCCATGGACCCGGCCATGGCCGGCAAGGTCCTGCTGCCGGTGCTGGGCGCACCCTACGGCGAGGTGCTGGACCGCGGCGAGCTGCAGCTGCACTGGGAGCCGCAGGAGCACCGCCTCGCGCTGCGCTACTTCGAGCACCGCTTCCCGACCGACCCCGGCACCTGGGGCCCGGTGCTGCGCCTGGCCGCCGACGTGGCCGAGGACGCCGACACGGCCCAGGGCCTGACCCTGCTGGCCGAGCAGGCCGACGCCCTGCCGCCGCGCGCCGACCGCGGCGCCGCCGGCGCGCGCGAACGCGCCGAGGCCGCGGGCCGGCTGCGCCTGGCCTTCGCCGAGTTCACCGGCCAGCGCAAGGCGCCGGCCACCCAGGCGCTGCAGCGCGCGCTGGAGCTGCTGAACGGCGCGCCGGCGCGCGACGCGCTGCACGCCTTCCTGGAGCAGCAGGCCTGGCGCCTGGGCTTCTGGCGCGTGGCGGCCGACGAGATCAACTACCGCCGCTTCTTCGACATCAACGAGCTGGCCGCCCTGCGCGTGGAGGACGAGCGCGTGTTCGAGGCCACGCACGCGCTGGCGCTGGACCTGGCGGCCGCCGGCATCGTCGACGGCCTGCGCATCGACCACCCCGACGGCCTGCGCGACCCGGCGCAGTACTTCGCGCGGCTGCAGGAGGGCTACCGCCGCCGCCGCGCCGCGCTGCAGCCCGACGCCGCGCCGGAGCCGGACGCGCTGGCGCTGTACGTCGTGGCCGAGAAGATCACCGCCTCCCATGCCGACATGCCGCGGGATTGGCCGCTGCACGGCACCACCGGCTACCGCTTCGGCGCGCTGCTGAACGGCCTGGTGACCGACCGCAGCCAGGGCGCGCGCATGGAGCGCATCTGGCGCAGCTTCACCGGCAACGCCGAGCCGTACGCGGACACGGTGTTCGCCGCCAAGCGCGCCGTCGCCCACGGTGCGCTGGGCGCGGAGCTGAACCTGCTGGCCACGCAGCTCAAGCGCATCGCCGGCGCCAACCGCCGCACGCGCGACTACGGCTTCACCACGCTGCGCGAGGCCATCGCCGAGACCGCCGCCGCGATGCCGGTCTACCGCACCTACGTGGTCGAGCAGGCCAGCGAGCAGGACCGGCGCTTCATCGACTGGGCCGTCGCCCAGGCGCGCCGGCGCAGCGCCATCGCCGACCCCAGCGTGTTCGATTTCCTGCGCCGCTGCCTGCTGGGCGAGTGCGCGCCCGGCAGCGGCGCCGACGCGCTGCTGCCGCTGCGCCGCTTCGCCTGGCGCTTCCAGCAGTTCTGCGCGCCGCTGGCGGCCAAGGGCGTGGAGGACTGCGCCTTCTACCGCCACCTACGCCTGGTCTCGCTGAACGAGGTCGGCGGCGAGCCCGAGGCCCTGGGCCTGACGCTGGCGGCCTTCCACGGCGCCAGCGCCGACCGCGCCGCGCGCTGGCCGCACACCCTGCTGGCCACCTCCACCCACGACAACAAGCGCAGCGAGGACGTGCGCAACCGCATCGCCGTGCTGTCCGAGCGGCCGGCGCCGTGGCGGCTGGGCTTGTCGCGCTGGCACCGCTGGACGCGCTCGCTGCGCCGCGACTTGCCCGGCGGCCCCGCGCCCTCGCGCGACGACGAGTTCCTGCTCTACCAGACGCTGCTCGGCAGCCTGCCGCCCGGCGAACTGGACGAAGAAGCGCTGGCCGCCTACCGCGAGCGCATCGTGCGCTACATGCGCAAGGCCGCGCGCGAGGCCAAGCTGCGCACCAGCTGGGTCCGTCCCGACGAGGACTACGAGCAGGCGCTGCAGGCCTTCGTCGAAGGCCTGCTGGCCCGGCCGGCGCCGAACCCGGCCCTGGCCGACCTGCGCGCGCTGGCCGCCCAGCTGGCCTGGTTCGGCGCGCTGAACAGCCTGGCGATAGTGGCCATCAAGTTCACCTCGCCCGGCGTGCCCGACCTCTACCAGGGCAACGAGATGCAGGACCTGAGCCTGGTGGACCCGGACAACCGCCGTCCGGTGGACTACGCGCTGCGCGAAGGCACGCTGGCCGCGCTGGAGGCGCTGCTGCTGGCGCCCGAGCCCGAGCGCCTGGCCGCGCTGGCGCACATGGCCGCCACGCCGCAGGACGGGCGCCTGAAGCTCTGGGCCACCTGGCGCCTGCTGGCCCTGCGCCGCGAGGACCCGGCGCTGTTCGCGCAGGGCGCCTACATCCCGTTGCGGACCACCGGCCGCGCGCGCGGCCACGTGGTGGCCTACGCGCGCCGCACGCGTGAGGGCCTGCTGGTGGTGCTGGCCGCGCGGCTGCTGGCCCGGCTGCTGCGCGAGCCTGGCCGTGCGCCGGTCGGCGAAGCCTGCTGGGGCGACGCCAGCGTGGACCTGGCGCCGGCCTTCGCCGGCTGGCCGGGCGGCGAGGGCGACCAGCTCGCGCTGGACGTGCTGAGCCACAGCCCGCGCCGCCTGCCGCGCGGCGTGCTGCGCCTGGCGGATGCGCTGCAGGCGCTGCCGGTGGCGGCGTTCTGGATCGACGCGCGCACACCGCACACACCGCACGAACCTTGAGGCCGCGCAGGCGGCCGGGCCTTGCGGCGCCGGCTGGCCGCCCCTCGCGGCCGGGTGGCCGTTCCGGTGCGGGAATGCCGGGCGCTACTGCGCCAGGGGCCGGCGCCTGCGCACCGTATGCACCAGGCGCATGCGGTCGATGTCTTCACCGACATGAGCGGCGCGTACATGGGATCGGCCAGGTCGGCCGTTCTCGTCCATCCGAGCTTCATCTCGCCCACGATGCGCATCAGCATCTTCCGCGTGCGCAGCGCGACCACCTCGGCCGGGGCCGGTGATCCATCCTGCGCGTACGCCAGCCGCGCCGGGGACAGCACGGAGGTGCGCACCATCGGGCCGTGCAGCGAGAACTGGAACCGGAAATTCCGGGAGCGGGCGTTGATGTCGCGATCGGGTCAGCACGATGAAGTACGTCCGCGCGCTCGCATCCGCCAGCCGCCTCGCCAGGCTGGTGCCCAGGGGCGGGGAGTCCTCGGTCGGGTACTGGTTGGTCTCCGTGAATGGGCCGTCGACCCCGGACGGCACCCGGAGGGAGGCCTTGACCCAGAGTCCGGTGTCCTCGGTCAATGCCCGGGCGACGTTCGCGCGAACTGCTCCGGCACGCCGTCGGTCGGGACCACGTAGAGCACCACGCTGTCGACCGGGCTGGACGGCACGAACCGGGGCGGTGCATGTCGGCGTGTGCGGTGGGGCGGAGGGGTCCGTCGGCTGGCGCGGTTGGCCACGGCGGTTTCGGAGTAGTTGAAGAAACTCAATGCTTCATCTTGAACTGCGGCCCTGCCGAGGGCACGGTGCTCAGGCCGAGGCGTGTCCAACTTTGAAGCGTTCGAGGAGCCATAGCATGCCCCCGCCGACGCCAACACTCAGGAGCGTGGCGCCAAGGTAGACCACAGTGATCGGAAGGCGCTCCAACCCTGCGGCGACAGTCATGAAGAATGCTCCAAAGGCTGGAGATCCCAGGATGACGCCTTTGGTCATGGCGGCGGACGCGCCATTTCCATCGTGCAAATGGGTAAAGACCACAAGTATCAGCACGAACACGGGAAAGGGGGCGGTCAGTCCACTCAGCTGTGGCCCAAGGTGTGCGCTGACGAGCGTGATGGCCAGCACAAAGCATCCGGCGACGACCATTCGTGCCGGCAGCTCCCATTTCGGTGCCGTGCGACCGGGTGCGCTGGTAGGGAGTTTCGGAAAGCTCCAGCCCAGTACTGCGAGACTGACGGAAAAAAAGAGCGCCGCCGTTAGCAGCGACCAGTGAAACTGGCTCCAGACCAGGGTGGCGACGAAGAAGCCCAGAATTCCACATGCCGCGCTGGCCCATGCCTCCCTGCGCGCTGCCGTTGCTGCGTACACGAAGCAGAAGATGCACGTAGATACCTGCCCCACGAGGTTGGCGGCTGCGGATTGGCGGGCGAAGTCCGCGCCTTGCTCCACGGCCGTGAAGATCGAGATAGGCCCGGTCAAGAGCGGAATACCCATCATAAGTCCGCCCACGGCAGGCCCGAAGCGGCGGGCCAGCCAGGTGACGGAAAGGATCAGAAAGGGCGCTGCGGCAAGTTTGAACAAGGTGATGGTTGTCACGACGCGCCTAGAAAAAATGGCGGAGCAACGCTGCCGCGATGATGCCGGCAGCGATCGCGGGCAGAGGCTTCTTCAGCAGCAGCATCACGGTGGCCGTGACCAGCAGCGCCAGCCGCGCGGCGTTGTCACCCTTCATTGCCAGCGGCGCAAGAAGTGCCACCAACACCGAGCCGGACATGGCACGGATGAACTGCTGCATCTTGCGGCCGATGGGAATGAACGACATCACGAAGATTCCGCCCCAGCGGGTAGCCAGTGTCACCACCGCCATGACCAGAATGATGACCAGCGTGCCGGTGACTGTCGATTCGATGCTCATGGATTTTTCTCCATCCAGACTATGCCCAGAACACCGCCCGCCAACGCCCCCACGACGACGTGGCTGTTTTCCGGAAGATACGAGTAAGCCAGCAACGACGAGCAGGCAGCGACTGTCCATATGACGAACAGACGCAGGTTCTTCTGTCCGCCAATCACCATCGCCAGTAGGAAGCAGCCCATCACCATGTCCAGACCCCAGCGCACCGGATCATGAATGGAATTGCCGAAGTAGAGGCCCAGCCAGGAACCCAGTATCCAAGCCAGCCACAAGGCGATTCCGCCACCCAGCAGCAGCCCCAGGCCGGACTCGCCACGTCCGAATGCCTGCATGGACATGGCCCAGTTGGCATCGGAGACGAACAGCATGGCTCCGTATCGTCTGGCAGGCGGCAGATGGCGCATCCACGGATAGAGCGTGGCCCCCATCAGCAGGTGCCGGGCGTTGACGGCAAAGACCGTGATGACCAGCGGGATCAGGGGCACTTGCGATCCCCACAGATCCAGCACGGCGAACTGCGCAGCACCGGCAAAGACCAGGGTGCTCATGAGGACGGTCGAAGGGATGTCCAGTCCTGACTGCGGGGCGGCCAGCCCGAATGCCAGGCCGAAAACGACCACGAAAAGGGAAATGGGGAGCAACTGCTTGAAGCCAAGCCATACGCTGCGGCGATCAAGTTCATATGCAATGGCAGGAGTGCTTGTCAAAGCCTCATCTCTTTCTCATGTACTTCTTTCAGCGTCGCGGCGAAGCATGGATCGCTTGCGAAGGTCAGCCGTTGGCAGACGTGCAGGCCGGAAGGATGCACCAGTCAGGAGGTAACGAAAAGCGCATAATTCTGCAGTCTTCCATCCGAGGATCGAATATCACGGAAGCGTCATGCACAGCCCAGACCTGCAAGTCGATTGGCTCAAATGCTTTGTCACGGTCGTGGACGCGGGTTCGTTGTCCGGCGCCGCGCCGGAACTGCATCGCTCGCAATCGGCCGTGAGCATGCAGCTCAAGAAACTGGAGGCTGCCGTGGGGCGGCAACTTTTGGTGCGCGGCCCACGGCAGCACCAACTCACGCCTGACGGGCAAGTCCTGCTGGGTTACGCCCGACGGATACTCGATCTGCATGCGGAGGTGCAGGTGGCTTTCCACGGCGAGGAGTTGACGGGCCGCGTTCGCCTGGGGGTTCCAGACGACTACGCCGCGAGCTACCTGACGCCCGTTCTCAAGCGCTTCGCCCCGAGATACGGCAACGTGGAGATCGAGCTGAACTGCGAGCAATCGACATCCCTGATTCCGCGCGTCGAGAGTGGCGACCTGGATTTGGCGCTGATCTCGCGCGACCACGCCCGACGCGGCACCTTGTTGTTCCACGAACCGATGGTGTGGGTGGGCTCGCCGCAGTTCGACGCGTGGCGGCGTGATCCTTTGCCTATCGCGGTCTATGAACGCACCAGTCTGGCAAGGCGCAGCGCGATCAATTCATTGGGCTTGCAGGGGCGTCGGTACAAGGTGGTCTACAACAGCTCCAGCCTGGCGGGCCAGATTGCAGCTGTCGAGAGCGGATTGGCCGTTGCGGTTCTGACCCGGTGCAGCGCGCCGTCGCATCTGGAAATCTTGGGCAGCGTGCATGGGCTGGGGCCGCTGGAACCCATGGAAGTGTCGGTGTACCGCAGCCGTGCGTCACGCGGCTCCAAGGCCGTGGACAGTCTGTACCACCTTCTGATTCAGACGCTCAGGATTGCCGAATCCTCCTGAAGAGACCAGCCTGGGCGTGTCGGCGCGATGCGTCGCCGGGTTTTCGGGCTGCATCCGATGCCGTCTTTGCCGTCACGGCCGCGCGACCTCGATCCCTCCATCTCTCACGCCTTCGCACCGGCGGCGCAGCGCGCAATACTGGATGGCTCTTGTACGGAGGCCTCGACCCGGAGTCCCATGTCCTTGGCCAATGCCCCCGGCAGCGTTCGCGGCGTCGTGTGCTCACATGGAGCGTGCCGTGGCGAATGAGCGATGAATCTGGCGACACGCGGCGCGCTTCGCGTTGGCCAACGAGGGAGGCCAAGAACATGGCGCAGCCCGAGACGCTAGCCGCCTTGAGCAATCTGTGGATGGCCAGGCCGTGCTGATGGCCCAGGTGCGCCTGGCCGGGGCATGAAGGGCCGGCCAAGGCCTGTATCGCGGCGCTCGGAAGATCTGCGGACGCCTGCGAGCGATGGCAGGGCATTGCGCCAGCGCGCAACCGCCCACATTGGGTGGCTCCGTCGCTTCAGCACAGACCCAAGCAATCCGTGAAGAGCGTCCTCAAGGCGAGGCTGTCGGTCTCGCTTCACCTGGAGCGTTCAGCGCCTCGGACCGGGGCCCCGATCGCCCGGTCGCCGACAGCAGCGCGCCCGAGGGCCAGGCACGCAACCGGCGCATCGAGGCCCGTGTCGGCCGGTAGCCTGCGGCCTGGGCGCCGGCATTCCTCAGTTGCCCTGCATGTAGAACGCATCCGCGTGGACATGCATCGGGTCGATGCCCTTGCCCAGGGCGACCAGCGTGGTGGTCTCGACCATCGGCGGCGTGCCGCGCAGGTAGGCGCGCCAGCCGTGCAGGCTGGCGATGTCCTGGGCGATGGCCTGCGTCACGAGGCCGCGGCGCTGGGTGGCGGGATTCGCGCCCGATGCGACGACGATGTGCGCCACCAGGGCCGGATGATCGCGGCGCAACTGTTCGATCCAGTCCAGGCCGTACAGATCGCCCGGCGACCGCACGCCGACATACAGGTGGATCGGGTTGCGCATGCCGGCCGCCACGGCGCCGCGGATCACGCAGAGGATGGGCGCGAGCCCGGTGCCGCCGGCCACGCACAGCAACGGCCCCGCGTGCCGGGGGCGCAGGTAGGCCGCGCCGAGCGGGCCGCTGACCCGGACGGCGTCGCCCACCCGCAGGCGGCCGGCGATGTGGGCGCTGGTGCGGCCCCTGGGCATCAGCTGTACGTGGAACTCCAGCAGTTCCTGCCCGGGCAGGCTGGCCATCGAGTACGGGCGCGAGAGCCCGGGCGCGAAGGTGAGCTGGGCGTACTGGCCCGGCGAGAACGCCAGCGGCTTGGCGGGCCGGAGCAGCAGGCGGCGCACGTCCCGCGCCAGCGGTTCGATGGCCGCGACCCTGGCCTTGACGATGCATGCCCGGTGCACCACCGCCTCCTGCGGCGCGGGGACCTCGATCGTGCAGGGCCCGGTCAGGTAGGTCTGGCACGCCAGCAGCGCGCCGTCCATGCCGTCCAGCGGGCGCTGCTGGGCCCGCCCGCCGTCGAGCACGTCGCCGGCCAGCACGCGGCAGCGGCAGGTGCCGCAGCGCCCGGACAGGCAGGAGTACGACATCGGCACCTGGGCCGCGCGCAGGGCTTCGAGCAGGTTGGCGCCGGGCGCCACGCGGATCACGCGGTTGAGCGGCTGAACGAGGATGTCCATGGCATGGTGCCGCCGCCCACGGGCGGCCGGACGGTTGCTGGAGAATCGTCCACCGGCAGGCCCGGGACGGGCCTTTTCACGAGGGAGGATGCCACGCGATGGAACTGTCCGACATCGACCTGAACCTTCTGGTCCTGTTCCAGCAGCTCATGGTCGAGCGCCGCGTGTCCAAGGTGGCGGAGAACATGGGGCTCACGCAGCCCGGGGTGAGCAATGCGCTGGCCAAGCTGCGCCGGATCTTCGGCGACGAGCTGTTCCTGCGCACGGCCTCGGGCATGGTGCCGACGCCGTTCGCCGAGCAGCTCGGCGAGCCGATCGGCTACGCGCTGAGCATGATCCACAGCGGGTTGAACCAGCGCGTCGAGTTCGATCCGGCCAGCGTCAGGCGCACCGTGACCATCGGCATGACCGACATCGGCGAGATCGTGTTCCTGCCCGCGCTGATCGAGCGCCTGGGCCACGAGGCGCCGGGCGTCACGCTCAACACCGTGCGCAACACCGCGGTCAACCTGCGCGACGACATGGAGTCCGGCAAGGTCGACCTGGCGATCGGGCTGCTGCCGCACCTGAAGGCCGGCTTCTTCCAGCGGCGGCTGTTCCGCCAGCGCTACGTCTGCCTGTTCCGGCGCGGGCACGCGCTGGAGCGGCCGCGCGTGACGCTGGCCGACTACACGGCGGCCGAGCACCTGGTGATCGTGGCGGCCGGCACCGGCCACGGCAAGGTCGACGAGCTGATCCGCAAGGCCGGCATCGAGCGCCTGGTGCGGCTGACGGTGCCGCACTTCGTGGGCGTCGGCCACATCCTGCAGCGCACCGGCCTGGTCGCCACGGTGCCCGAGCGGCTGGCCGACGAGCTGGTCGAGCCGTTCGGGCTGGCGCTGCGCGCCCATCCGGTGAAGCTGCCCGAGGCGCCGATCAACGTCTTCTGGCATGCCAAGGTGCACCGCGAGCCGTTCAACCAGTGGCTGCGCCGCGTGGTCTTCGAGCTGTTCGGCTCCGACGCCGCGCAGGGGCCGCAGTAGCCCGTCCACGCTGGCTCAGGCCGCGTCGGGCTGCGCGGCCGGCGCCGCCTCGCGGAACGCCGGCAGCTGCGCGCAGGCCCGGTCGACCGCCTGCACGCATGGCCAGCGCGCGAGGTCGACCGCGAAGCGCCGCGCGCTCTCGACCTGCGGCACCAGGTAGACGTCGGCCAGCGTGGGGCCGTGGCCGAAGCAGAAGTCGCCGCGTTGCCGGTCTGCCGCCAGCAGGGCCTCGATGGCGTCGAACCCGGCGCTGATCCAGGTGCCGCACCAGTCGGCGACCGCGGCATCGTCGGCCCCGAAGCGGTGGCGCAGCGCTTCCAGGATGCGCCGGTTGTTCACCGGGTGGATGTCGCAGCCCACGATCGCCGCGAGCGCACGGACTCGGGCACGGTCGCCTGCGTCGGCCGGCAGCAGCGGCGGATCCGGATGGCGCTCTTCCAGCCACTCGATGA
Organism: Pseudorhodoferax sp.; assembly: GCF_047601025.1. Taxonomy (NCBI): domain Bacteria; kingdom Pseudomonadati; phylum Pseudomonadota; class Betaproteobacteria; order Burkholderiales; family Comamonadaceae; genus Pseudorhodoferax; species Pseudorhodoferax sp. The sequence continues at coordinate 416,595 of NZ_JASGJZ010000001.1, read as the reverse complement.
TCGCTGGCGACTGCGTCATGACGCCGCCCTCCGTCTGCAGCACCGGCACGAACTGCTGTGGGTTGATGGCCTTGAAGGCCGCGGCGAGATGCTCTTCGCGCCGCAGGTCGACCGCGACCTGCTCGTAGGCGAGGCCCTTGAGGTTCAGGGCGATGCGCAGACGGTGCGAGGTGCCGCTGCGGAAGAAGGTGTAGAGCTTCATGGTCAGTCCAGAGAGATCCTGGCGCGCTTGACGACTTCGCCGAACGTGCGCGAATCGCGTTCGATGGCCTTCGTGAGTTCGGCCGGCGGCCCGATGTAGGGCTCGAAGCCGAAGGTCGCCAGGCGCTCCCTGACCTCGGCGGTCGCCAGCACCTGGCCGACGTCGGCGTTGATCTTGTCGACCACAGCCTTCGCCGTGCCTGCCGGGGCGAACAGGCCGACCCAGGTCTTCACCTCGAATCCGGCGGGGCCGCCCGCCTCGCCGACGGTCGGCACGTCGGCATAGCCCGGCAGGCGCCGGGGTGCCGCGAGCGCCAGGAACTTCACCTTCTTCGCCTGGTACATCGGGCCGGCGGTCGCCGCCGTGCCGAACGCCCACTTGATGTCGCCCGTGGCGATGGACGTGTAGACATTGCCCATGTCCTTGAACGGGACGTGCACCATCTTCGTGTCGGTCGCGGCCTCGAACATCGCCGCGCCGACGTGGGCCACGCTGCCGATGCCCCAGGAGCCGTACGTGACATCGCCAGGCGCGGCCTTCGCCGCCTTGACCAGGTCGCCCACGTCCTTCCAGGGTGAATCGGCGGCTACGACGATGAAGAAGTTCGTGAAATAGACCGGTGCGACCGGCTCGAAGTCCTTCGCCGGGTCGTAGGGCAGCTGCTTGAACACGTGCGGCTGCAGGGCCATGTGCGTGTTGTCCAGCTGCAGCACGGTGTAGCCGTCCGGCGCTGCGCGCTTGGCATCTCCGATGGCGATGAAGCCGTTGGCCCCCGGCTTGTTGTCGATGACCAGCTGCTGGCCCCAGGTGCGCGACAGGCGCTCCCCCAGGATGCGCATCACGGCGTCGGGGCCGCTGCCGGGGGAGTACGGGGCCACCGAGCGCACCGGCTTGGCGGGAAAGGTCTGCGCCAGGGCGCCGGGCAGGCATGTCGCGCCGGCGAGAACCAGGGCGCACAGCGGAAGGACCCGGGCGCGGAGGCCGGCTGCCGGTGGTCGGACGAGAGGCGAGCGAATGGCGGAGGACATGGCGTGGGCTTTCTTGATGGGTCGGGCGCAGTCGGCCTGTGGACGGGCGGATGAAGCGGGGCACACCCCGCTGCCAGCGGCCCGCTCAGCGGGTGACCTGGGTGCGGTGGGCGTGCAGGGCCTCGAAGATCGGCGCGTCGCCGAAGCGGAACAGGTCGAGCGGGCCGTCCGCCCCGGCCCGGGCCGAGAACGGCTGCCACGACGGCACGACGAACAGGTCGCCCCGTGCCACCTGCCAGGTGCGCTCGCCCACGGTGACGGTGCCGCTGCCGTCGAACACCTGGAACACGGAGGAGCCGACTTCGCGCTGCACCAGCGTCGTGGCGCCCGGGCGCACGCGGTGCATCTCGGTGCGCATCGTCGGCAGCACGTCGCCGCCGGTAGTCGGGTTGGTGAAGCGCACGGCCGCATGTCCGGGGCTCAGCGTGCCGGGCTGGCCTTCGGCTTCCAGCGCCAGCTGGTCGGCCAGTGCGCGGTCGGTGTCGGCCCACCGGTACGCCAGCAACGGCGTGGCGGGCTGGGCCTGCGTGCTGGAAACCGGGCGCAGGCCGGGGTGGCCCCACAGCCGTTCGGAGTACGACCGCTGCGCCGTGCTGCGCTCGGCGGACGAGATCTTCTCGCGCCCGGCCTCAAAGAACTGGCTCTCGGCGTAGTACGAGAACGGAATGTCCAGGCCGTCGATCCAGGCCATCGGCTCGGTGGCGGCGTTGTGGTGGGCATGCCAGTTCCAGCCCGCCTGCGGCAGGAAGTCGCCGCGCGACATGCGCACGGCGTCGCCGTTGACCACCGTCCATACACCCTCGCCCTCCACCACGAAGCGGAAGGCGTGCTGCGTGTGGCGGTGCTCGGGGGCGTCCTCGCCCGGCATCAGGTACTGGATGGCGGCCCACAGCGTGGGCGTGGCGAAGGGCCGGCCGCCCAGCGTGGGGTTGGCCAGCGCGATGGCGCGGCGCTCGCCGCCGCGGCCCACGGGCACGATCTCGCCGGCCTGCGCGGCCAGCGCCTTCAGCCGCTCCCAGCGCCAGAGGTGGGGCACGGCCTTGGACTTCGGATGCAGCGGCATCAGGTCGCCGATCTCGGTCCACAGCGGCACCAGCAGCTCCTGCTCGAAGCCGCGGTACAGCTGCTCCAGCGCGGGCGTGGGCTCGGGCTGTCCCGGCGCGGCGGTGGCGTGCAGCCGCACGGGGGAGGGCGTCAGGTCGATGGTCATGGCGGGCTCTCCGTCGTCTGTCGCGCCGTCATTCGGCGGGGCCGATGTCCAGGGCGATCGTGCCGACGCCTTCAATGCGGCCTTCGATGCGGTCGCCGGCCTGCACCGGGCCCACGCCTTCGGGCGTGCCGGTGAAGACCAGGTCGCCGGGCTGCAGGTGGTAGTACCTGGACAGGTCCGCGATCAGCTCCGGGATGTTCCAGATCAGCTTGGACAGGTCGGACTGCTGGCGCACCGTGCCGTTGACCGCCATCGACAGCGCGCCCTGGCTCAGCACGGCCTGCGGCATCGGCACGATCTCGGAGACGACGGACGACTGCTCGACGTCCTTGCCCAGGTCCCAGGGGCGGCCTTTCTCGCGCGCCGCGAGCTGCAGGTCGCGGCGCGTCATGTCCAGGCCGCAGGCGTAGCCGTAGATGAGGCCGGGCGCGTCGGCTTCGCTCACGCGAAAGCCCGGCGCGCCGATGGCGAGCACCAGCTCCATCTCGTGCTGGTAGTCGGCCGTGCCCGGCGGGTAGGCCACGGTGGCGCCGGATTCGACCAGCGTCGACGGCGCCTTGGTGAAGTAGAACGGCACTTCGGCCGACTTGTCGACGGGGCGCCCCATCTCGACGGCATGGGCGTGGTAGTTGCGGCCGACGAAGAACAGGCGGTGGATCGGCAGGCGCTCGCTGCGGCCGCGCACGGGCAGCGAGTAGACGGGCGGCGGGGTCCAGAGGTAGGTGGCGGCGGTCATGGGATGTCCTTCGTGGGGTGGGGAGGGGGTGTTCAGGCGCGCGCGGCCGTGGCCGGCGCGGGCTTGGCGGCTTCGGCCGCCGGGGCGGCATGCTGGTGCGACGCCGAGCGGCCGTGGTCGATCAGCAGCACGGCCAGCATGCCGACCAGGCCCGGGATACCGATGGCGAGGAAGTTCTGCTGCAGCGGCAGCTGCAAGCCGACCAGCACGCCGATCAGGATCGGCGCCAGGATGGCGCCGCTGCGCCCGATGCCGAGCGCGAAGCCCAGGCCGGTGGAGCGGATGGCCATCGGATAGAACTGCCCGGTGTAGGCGTTGGCCACGATCTGCGTGCCGATGGTCGAGGCGCCGGCCAGCGCGACCACGATGAATAGCAGTTCCTGCGGCATGGGCACGCCCAGCAGGCTGATCGACACCGCCGCCAGCGCGTACATCGCGGCCAGCACGTACTTGATGTGGAAGCGGTCGGCCAGCCAGCCGCCGCCGACGGAGCCGACGATGGCGCCGGCGTTCAGCACCAGCACGAAGGTCAGCGCCGAGCCCAGGCTGTAGCCGGCGCCGGCCATCAGCTTGGTCAGCCAGGAGCTGAGCGCGTAGACCATGAACAGGCACATGAAGAAGGCGATCCAGAACATGATGGTGCTGAAGCCGCGCCCGTCGGTGAACAGGTGGCGCACGGGCGCGCCGTCGGCCTTGTCGTGCGCCGGCACGGTGAACCGGTCGCCGGGCTGCGGCGGATGGTCCGGGTCGATGCGGGCGGCGATGTGGCGCAGCTCCTCGTGCCGGCCCTTGGCGAGCAGGAACGGCATCGATTCTGGCAGCGACTTGAGGATCAGCGGGATCAGCAGCACCGGCGCCGCCGCCGCGAAGAACACGGACTGCCAGCCATAGCTCTCGATCAGCCCCTTGCCGAGCAGCGCCGCCACGATGCCGCCGACCGCATAGCCGCTGAACATCAGCGTCACCAGCGTGGCCCGCATCCTGCGGGGCGCGTACTCCGTCATGTGGGCCACCACGTTCGGCATGACGCCGCCGATGCCCAGACCGGCGAGGAAGCGCGACACGCCGAACAGCACCGGGTCGCGGGTCAGGCCCGCGGCCGCGGTGAACAGGCTGAACAGCGCGATGCACAGCACGATGGCCCAGCGCCGCCCGATGCGGTCGGCGATGGTGCCGAGCGAGATGGCGCCGAACATCATGCCGAACAGCGCCGAGCTGACCATGAAGCCGGCCTGCGTCGGATCGACCTGCATGTCCTTCATGATCGAAGGCAGCGCGATGCCCACGACCGCGAGGTCGTAGCCGTCGAAGATGATGATCAGGGCGCACCACAGCAGCACCAGGCCGTGGAAGCGGTTGAAGCGCGCGTCGTCCGCGAGCTGGTGGATGTCGATCTGTCGCATGGGGTTGTCTCCGTCTTGTCGTTGTCGGGGCGCCGGGCCGTCAGAGCCTGGACATCGGGGTGCCTGGGTCGGCCAGGCGTTCGGCGTCCACGGGCTTGCGCTGCTCGATCAGCCGCCGCGCGAAGCGCAGGTCGCGGGCCGCGTTCGGGCCGAGCGCCGCCTGCACCACGTCGCCGGCCAGGAAGAACAGCACGAAGCTGCCGGATGCCGCGTCGCCGCGGCGCACGACGCGGTGCGCCGACGTGGGGATGCCGTAGATCTGCAGGTTCATGCCGTGCTGGTCGGACCAGAACCAGGGCAGCGGCTGGTAGTCGACCGGCAGGCCCAGCGCCGAGCGCGCGGCGGCGATGCCCTGCTCCTGCGCGTTCTGCCAGGATTCCAGCCGCAGCCGGCGGCCGGCCCAGGGGTTGGCCGCCACGGCGACGTCCCCGGCCGCCAGGATGTCCGGGTCCGAGCTGCGGCAGCCGGCGTCGACCAGCACGCCGCCGTCGCAGGCCAGGCCGGCCGCGCGCGCCAGTTCGTCGTTCGGCACCAGGCCGACGCCGAGCACGATGGCGTCGCACGCGAGCGCGCTGCCATCGGCCAGTTGCACCTGCGGGCGGCCGTCGGCCTGCCGGGCGAAGCCGCGGACCTGCGCGCCGAGCAGCACGCGCGTGCCCTGGGCGCGGTGCAGCGCCAGCAGGTGCTCGGACACTTGCGGCGGCACGCTGCGCTCGCACAGGCGCTCCTGCGTCTCGAGCACCACCACCTCGGCGCCCAGCTGGCGCGCCGTGGCGGCCACCTCCAGGCCGATCCAGCCGCCGCCGACCACCACCACGCTGCGGCCCGGCGCCAGGGCCGGGGCCAGGCGCAGCGCGTCGTCGATGGTGCGCAGGGTGTGCAGCGCCACCGTCTCGCTGCCCGGCAGGGCGAGCGTGCGGGCGCGGCCGCCGGTGCACAGGATCAGCTTGTCGTAGGCCACCGCCGTGCCGTCGGCCAGCAGCACCTGCTTGCTGGTGCGGTCGATGCGGCTGGCCTGCGTGCCGGGCCGCCACTCCAGCGCCAGCGCGTCGAAGGCCTCGGGCGGCATCAGCCGCGTGCTCTCGTGCTGCGCCGCGCCGGCCAGCACGGCCTTGGACAGCGGCGGGCGCTCGTAGGGCCGGTGCGCCTCTTCGCCGATCAGCACGATGCGCCCGGCGAATCCTTCCTTGCGCAGCGTCTGGGCGGCCCAGCCGCCGGCCTGGCCGGCGCCGACGATCACGATGCTCGCGGGCGCGCGCGCGCCGTCCGCGACCTCTGGTCGCTCGACAGTCATGGTGGACTCCTGGAGGGTGGGCCGCTTCAGTCGAGGGCCAGCCAGACGCGGCCGCCCTCGATCTTCACGGGGTAGCTGCGCAGCGCCTCGGTCACCGGCGCGCAGGTCGGCTGGCCGGTGCGCACGTCGAACTTGCCCTGGTGCAGCGGGCATTCGATCTCGTGCCCTTCCAGGAAGCCGTCGCACAGCCGCGCATGGCCGTGCGTGCAGACGTTGTCGGTGGCGAAGACGCTGCCGTCCACGCCGTACAGCGCGATGTCACGCCCGGCGACGGCCAGGCCGATCACGTCGTCCTGCGGCACGTCGCCCTCGGCGGCCGCGTCGATCCATTGGGTGCTCATGGCGGCGTCCTCAGATCGGGTAGATCAGCGAGTTGGGGATCATCTCGCTGTCGTAGACGACCAGGCGCGAGGCGAATTTCAGGCCCTGCGGCGTGCGCACGACCTCGTCGATGCTGCGGCCGACGTTGAACACCGTCGACTCCCGTGACAGCCGGGTGCGGAACACGGCGTAGTTGGCCTCGGCGTGGATGCGCCCGTCGGCGTCGACCTGGTGGACCAGCGGCGCGCCGACTACGTGGCGCTGGTAGTAGGGATCGTGGAACAGCGTCTCGCGGATGCCGTAGACGCGGTCCTTCAGCATGCCCTTGCTCTCGAAGGAGAGCGTGGCCAGCGGGAAGCCGCGCTCGTGGTTCTCGCGCGGCTGCAGCTTGTAGATGCAGGCGTCGAGGAAGAACTCGGGCCAGGCGTCCCAGTCGGCCGCGTCCAGCGCGCTGGCGTAGCGGGCGTACAGCTGGGTCAGTTCGAAGTAGTCCTGCGCGTCCATGGTCAGGCCTCCATCGTGGTGCGCCAGTATTCGTACATGCCGCGGATCAGCGTCTCCGTCACCATGTGGTCGGTGTCGCCGACCTCGCGCCCGCCCAGCTCGGCCAGCGTGCGGTGGCAGGGCTTGGTCTCGAAGCCTTCCTGCGACCACTCGATCGCCTCGCCGTCGTCGGCCGAGACGAAGCCGGCCGGGCCGAACAGGTTGGCCTGCCGCAGCCGGCGCCGCGTCATCTCCTCGCTGTCGTCCTCGAAGCCGAAGTGCGTCCAGACGAAGTCGAAGGCGCCGTGGCCGTCGGGCTGGATGTGGCGCGTGGACACGCTGTTGACCTGCTGCTGGAAGATCACGCTGGGGAACACGGTCATCATCACGGCCGTCGGCGTGCCCCACCAGTCCTCGTGGACGATGTCGAGGAAGCGCGCGTCGTGCAGCTGCATGCTGTCCTTGAAGCTGGAGACCTGCGTGACCTGCTCGGACTTGCCGGCGCTGCCGCGCGCGGAGACCATGGCCGCGTGGCGGTGGCGGGCGTCCATGAACAGCTGCGACTTGTTGTCGGCGCGCCAGAGCCCGAAGGTGACGAACCAGGTGTGCAGCAGGCCCGGGTGGTAGGGGTCCTTGATGTTCTCCTGCATCAGCTTCCAGTTGCCCGGGATGCGCTGGCGGTTGTAGCCGAGGATGCGCAGCCGGCGGCCGTCGAACAGGCGGTCGAAGTAGCCGAGGATCACCGGGCCCAGGAAGTCCTCCAGCGGTTCCACGCCGTGGTCGAACGCAGCGAACACGACGCCGCCGCGCGTGGCCACCTTGAGCTTGGTCAGGCCGTGGTCGGCGGGATTGAAGTCCTTGGGCATGCCGCCGTTGACCTTGCCGTCCTGCTTGACGCCGCGGCGGAACGGCACGCCCTGCAGGTCGCCGGACAGCGTGTAGTTCCACTGGTGGTAGGGGCAGGTCAGGCTCTCGCGGTTGCCGTGGCGCTCGCGGCAGAAGGCCATGCCGCGGTGCGCGCAGACGTTCTCCACCACATGGATCGAGCCGTCCTTGTCGCGCACCATCAGCACCGAGCGCTCGCCGACCACGGTGCGCTTGAAGTCGCCGGGGTTCGGGATCTCCGCTTCCAGGCCGACGTAGCACCAGTGGCCCTGGTAGAAGAAGCGGTCCAGTTCCTTGCGGTACAGGGCCTCGTCGGTGTAGGCCTGGAACGGGATGCGGCTGGTGCCATCGGTCTCCCACCGGATCTGCGGTGGAAAGACGGTGACGGGGCATTCATGCATGGGGGCGTCTCCTGTCGTGGTCGTGGTGGCCGGCGCACGTGTGCGCCGTGCTTGGCGGGGCGCGGCGCTCCGTGCGAAGGGCGTCCGTGCCTGGGCCGCGATCATTCGCGGATAGGCAATATCAGTCAATGGAACGTCAGTGATATTGCACATCACCGGCAGCAATGTTGCGGCTGGCGTGTTTCCCGTTGGCCTGGACGGTGCTGGTGTTCCGTGGGAAATGCGCATGGATGTCCCATGAGACTCGGCCAGCCGGTAGGCGGATGCGACCATTCCTTCCGGCGCCAAGGCTGCGCCGCCGACTCGGCGGAAGACCTGGCGCGCGTCCGCGCGCCGCCGCCCCACGGCCATCGCGGACGAGCTGCGTACTCCAGGCGCTCAGGATTGCCGGATCCTCCTGAAGAGACCGGCCTGGACGTGCCGGCGCGATGCGCCGCCGGGCTTTCGGGCCGCGCCCCGTGCCGTCTGTGCCGCTACGACCGCGCGACCTCGATCCCCCCGTCTTTCCCGCCTTCGCGCCTGCGGCGCTGCGCGCGATACTGGATGGCTCGCGGAGGAAGGCCTCGACCCGGAGTCCCATGTCCCTGGCCAATGCCCCGGGCAGTGTTCGCGGTGTCGCATGCCCGCAGGGGGCGTGCCGTGGCGAATGAGCGATGAATCTGGCGACACGCGGCGCGCTTCGCGTGGCCGACGAGGGAGGACGACATGGCGATCATCGGTGTGATGGGTTCGGGCAAGGACGAGTGGCCGGAATGGGCCACGCCGCTCGGCACGTGGATCGCCAGCCATGGCTTCGACCTGCTGACGGGGGCTGGGCAGGGCGTGATGGTGTCGGTGGCGCGTGCATTCGCGTCGACACCGGGGCGGCGTGGCCGCTCGATCGGGATCGTGCCGAGCGAAGCCCACGCGTCGCGTGGGTTCGTGCCGGTCGCCGGCTATCCCAATCCGTTTGTCGATCTGCCCATCGTGACGCCATTGCCACGCAAGGAAGTGGGCGCGTCCGACGATGCATTGAACCGCAACCATGTGAACGTGCTCACCAGTGACGTCGTCATCGCACTGCCCGGGGGAAGAGGGACGCTGGACGAGATCCGGCTGGCCATGCGCTTCGCGAAGCCGTTGATCTGCCTGGGGCCGGTCGGTGCATTCGAGGGCGTGCCGCCTCGTTCGCACATCGTGCAGTCACTCGATCGCGTCCAGGCATTCGTGCTTGCGCAAACCGGCCGCATGGAAGGTGTAGGCAGCGGCAGTGCTCCACCTTGAGTGTCCGCTGAACGCTCTCGTGGCCGGCGCGTTGGGCGGCGTTCTCGGACGCCGGGGTGGTGGAGAGCTGGGCGTGAACAACGCCGGCATCGGTGCGGGGCGCTCTTTCGCAAGCGCCAGGGCGTCACCGCATCCATGCGCGTCCACGGCTGATGGCTGCCATCGGCACTTCCGCGGCAAGGCCTCGATGGGAGCGGCGAGGGCGTGGCTCGCAAGGCACGGGCTGCCATGGCCCGGACCGCTGACGCGCTCTGCGGGCTGCTGGCTTCTTCGCCCCTGCAAGGGCGCGCGGCCTGCCGTCCACCCTGGCAAGCGGCGATGGCGCTAGCATTTGCGCCAGCTGGTTCTCGGCCCGGAATGGGCCGGCCAGGCGATGCAAAGGGCGCCATGGCTTCTTCTCTTCGCAAGACGCTGCTGGGCAGCAGCCTGCTGCCGGCCCTGCTGGCGCTGGGCAGCGGCATCGACGCCGCCGCGGCGCCGCTGTTGCATTGCCACCTGGAGCAGGGCGATACCGTCACCGACACGCGGACCGCGCCGACGACCGATCCCTACCGCGTGGCCGCGCTGCGCGTGAACCGTTTCCGCTTCAAGGCGGTCGTGGTCGGCGACGACCGCCGCATCGGGTACATCAAGCTCTACACGTACTACGACGCCGGAAACGCGGCCGACGGCCATGCGCAAGGCGTACGCCTGCTGCACGAGGCCAAGTATCTGGCGCCGCAGCCGCACCGCGGTGCCGGGCCGGCCAGCCTGACCGGCACCGTCTACCTGTACGAACCGCGCCTGGGGCGCGAGTTCAGCTACGACTGCGCGCTGCGCGAGGAGTGAGCATGCGGCGCCACCCCACCATCGAGATGCCGGCGTCGCTCAGGACCATGGCGGCGCGGCTGGCGTTCGCACTGGGCGCCGCGTTCGCGCTGCCAGGCGCTGGCGCGGGCGCGCAGGATGGGGCGCCGGCGCCGGTTTCCTTGGCCATCGTCGGCGACGTGATGCTGGCCGGCGGCCCGGGCAGGGCGATCGCGCGCGGACACGATCCGCTCGGTCCGTTCGGCGCCATCCTGGCCGCGGCCGACGTGCGCGTGGCCAACCTCGAATGCGTCGTCGCCAGCACGGGCCGGGCGGAGGCGGACAAGCCGTGGACGTTCCGCGCCCATCCGCGTTCCGTGGCGGTGCTCAAGCGCCACCTGGATGCCGTCAGCCTGGCCAACAACCACAGCGGCGACTACGGGCCGCGGGCCTTCGGCCAGATGCTCGGCCTGCTGGGCCGGGCCGGGATCGGCGTGTTCGGCGGCGGGCACGACCTGGCCGAGGCGCATGCGCCGCTGATCGTCGAGCGCAAGGGCTTGCGCATCGCCCTGCTGGGCTACGACGAATTCTTTCCGCGCAGTTTCGAGGCCGACACCGACAAGCCGGGCGTGGCCTGGAGCGAGGACGAGCAGGTGCGCCGCGACATCGCCGCGGCGCGCACGGTGCATCGCGCCGACCTGGTGATTCCCTTCATGCACTGGGGCATCGAGCATGCGCCGCTGGCCGATGCGCGCCAGCGCACGCTCGCGCGCCTGATGATCGATGCCGGTGCCGACGCCGTGATCGGCAGCCATCCGCACGTGACGCAGGACGTCGAGACCTATCGCGGCAAGCCCATCGTCTACAGCCTCGGCAATTTCGTGTTCGACGGGTTCAGCGACGCGGACAACAACACCGGCTGGCTGCTGCGCCTGGAGCTGGACCGCGACGGCGTGCGCAGCTGGAACACTGTGATCGCGCGCATCGATGGCCGCGGCATTCCGCATCCGCGTCCGGACCGGCCGGCGCCATGCTGGGAACGGGGGGCGCCGCAGGCGCACATGTGCCGCGCGGCCGCTTTCTCGGGCAAGAGACCGCGGCATTCGTGAAGGCGCGGCGGCGCGGGCCGGGGCAGCCGGGAGTGGGTGCCCCGCGCCGCAGCGCGCGGTGGCCTGGCCGCCTCCAGGCCGCCGCCGCGCTCACCGCCCGGCCATCCGCATCAGCCAGCGCCGGAGCGGCGCCTTGCCGCGCTCGGCCAGCGGGCCCAGCAGCGCCACCACCGGCAGCGGCCCCAGCACGACCAGCAGGCGCCGCTGCTCCACCAGCCCCAGCCCGTCGGCCAGCGCCCCGAAGAACTGCAGCAGCGGCTGGTGGAACAGGTACAGCGCGAAGGTGAGCCCGGCCAGCCAGCGGATCGGCCGCTCCAGCGCCGCCGGCGGCGCGGCGGCATCGCGCAGCAGCCGCCGCGCGCCGACGAAGTGCAGCGTGACCAGCGTGCCGACCAGGTAGTTCGCGAGGAAGTGCTGCGAGAAGCCCAGCCGCGCCAGCCAGACGGGGCCGATCCATTGCAGCGTCAGCGCGTCCAGCGTTTCCTGCAGCAGCGAGAAGCGGTAGGCCAGGTACAGCGCGAGCGTGGCCGTGCACAGCGCGACGGCCGCGGGGCGGGGCAGGCGGTCGGCCAGCGGCGTGCGGCAGGCCCACACGCCGCCGAGCCACACGGGCAGCAGCAGCGCGATCTTGGGGCCCATGGCGAGCGCCACCAGCGCGACGGCGGCGACGCGCCGGCGGCCGCGCGTGAACAGGGCGGCCGCGAACAGCAGGTAGTACCAGAACTCGTAGCCGATCGACCAGTACGGCGTGTTGGTGAAGGGCTGGATCGACCAGAACCACAACTCGTGCAGGAACAGCAGGCAGGCCGCCAGGCGCGCGGCCGGGTGGCTGTACTCGTACAGCTCGAACGCATAGAGCTGCGGTGCCAGCCGCATGCCCACGGCGTCCAGCGCGGCGGTCAGTGCCAGTGCCGGCACGCAGACCGACCACAGCCGCGCCAGCCGGGCCGCCAGGTAGGGGGCGGGCCGGTTCTCGCCGCGCGCGGCGACGTGCGCGATCACGAAGCCGGACAGCACGAAGAACAGCATTACCGCGTCGTCGCCGAACACCGACAGGTGCCACAGCCCCGGCAGCCCGCCCGAGATGCGGTGGAAGCCGGCGTGCAGCAGGAACACCGCCGCCGCGGCCAGGAAGCGCAGCAGGTCCAGGTAGACCGACAGGGCCGGGCTCATCTCGGACGGTCGGGCGATGTGCATGCGCGGGGGCGGCGGGCGGGTACCTCAGAGCGCCTGCGGCTGCAGGCCGGTGGGGCGTGCTTCCGGCAGCAGGTCGGCGTCGCTGGCGACCACGCAGCGGGCGCGGCCCTGCTGCTTGGCGCGGTACAGCGCGGCGTCGGCGGCCTGCACCAGCCGTCCCGGTGCCAGGCCGCCGTGCGGCGCCACACTGGCCACGCCGATGCTGACCGTGACGTACGGGCCCGAGGGCGCGTCCGGATGCGGCAGGGCCGCGGCGGCGACCGCCTCCAGGCAGCGCTGCGCCACGCAGGCGCCGGCCTGCGCGTCGGCCTCGACCAGCAGCACGGCGAACTCCTCGCCGCCGTAGCGCGCCAGCTGCTCCACCGGCTGGCGCAGGCAGGACGACAGCGCCTGCGCGACCGCCCGCAGGCAGGCGTCGCCCTGGGGATGGCCCAGGGCGTCGTTGTAGGCCTTGAAATGGTCCACGTCGATCATCAGCAGGGCCAGCGGATGGCACTGGCGCAGCCCGCGCGACCATTCGGCGGCCAGCGTCAGGTCGAACTGCCGCCGGTTGGCGACGCCGGTCAGCTCGTCGGTCAGCGAGAGCGTGGCGAGCTGCGCGTTCATGCGCTCCAGTTCGAGCTGCGAGCGCTTGCGCTCGGTGATGTCCAGGTGGGTGCCGACCACGCGCAGCGGCCGGCCGCGGGCGTCGCGCTCCATCACCATGGCGTTGCTCAGCACCCAGATCCAGTGGCCGTCCCGGTGCTTGCGGCGGTGCTCGATCCGGTAGCTGGGCGTCTCGCCGCGCAGGAGGGCCCGGGCGGCCTGTTGCAGGGCCGGCATGTCGTCCGGGTGCACCAGGGTGCGCCAGAACGAGGTCTGCATCGGCTGGCTGGTGGGCGTCAGGCCCAGCATCTCCATGTCGCGCGCGTTCACGGTGACGGTGTCGCCGGCCAGGTCCCACTCCCACAGGCCGAGGTCGGCGCCGCGCAGTCCGAATTCCAGCTGCCGCGCGCTGCGGCGTTCGGCCTGGGCGGCGGCGCGCTCCATCCGCTCCTGGAGGCTGCGGCGGCGCTGGTGCCAGCGCAGCCAGGCGCCGCTGGCGGCCATGGCGGCCAGCAGCAGCAGGATCTCGTGGCGCGTCTGGGCGCGCCAGGGCGCCAGCACCGCGTCGGCGCTGCGGCTCATGCGCACCACCAGCGGCTGGTTCAGCCGCAGCCCGGGGGCGTGGATCGTGCGCATGGCCACCAGGCGCGGCCCGCCGCCGTCGGCCAGCGGGCCTTGCTGCACGGTCGTGGCCTGGCCGCTGCGCAGGTGCCGCTCGAACAGCGAGCCGGGCTGGTTCAGGTTGAAGCCCGGGCGCGAGGACTCTATCGGCGAGCTGACGATGATCTGCCCGCCGCCGTGCACCACGGTGGCGCGGGCGTCGCCGGCGTACAGCGCCGCGCGCAGCACCAGCTCGAAGTACTCCGCGTCCAGCGAGGCCGTGACCACGCCGGCGGCCCGGCCATCGTCGCCGCGCATGTTGCGGGCGAACACGGTGGCGACGCGGCCGGACACGCCCACGAACGGTGGCGATACGTACAGCCCGGCGCCGTCGGGGTCGTTGCGGGCGAGCTGGAAGTAGGAACGCAGCTGGAAGTCCTGGCCCACGAGGCCGGGCCGGCTGGCGGCCACGACCCGGCCCTGTGGGTCGAGCACCTGCAGCACGCCCACGCCGGGCATGGCGCTGGCCAGCAGGCGCAGCTGCGGCGATACGGGGTGGCCGGGGGATGCGGCGGACAGGTCGCCCGAGAACAGCAGGTAGCGCACGCTGGCCAGCGCGTCGCTGACGCCCTGCAGCTGGCGCACCAGGTTCAGCTCCACGGCCTCGGCCTGGTTCTGCAGGCGTTCCAGGTCGCGCTGGACCAGCGCCTCGCGCGCGGCCCGGATCGCGTGCGCGGCATAGGCCAGCAGTACCAACCACAGCAGCCCCCACAGCAGCCATTCGCGCACCGCACGCCGGCCCGGCAGCGCCCGCAGCCAGGCCAGGCCGTGCGCGCGGGCGAGGGGGGCGGGGATGGTTTCCGGCAAGTCCATGGGTCGGCCCGGTCAGCACAGGCAGGACCGGCGGGGGCAAGCGATGTTATGGCAGGCCGCCGGGCTGGCGGAGACGTCATCCGTTTGGATGATGTGCGACGCGCCTCGCCGGGCCTATGCTGCCCGCAGGAGGGTAGCCACATGCACGGACGACACGGGGGATGGACCGGCGCGATCGCCGGACGGGCGCGGCTGGCCGCGGCGCTGGCGGCCCTGGCGCTGGCCGGCTGCGCGGCGCCGCCCGCGCGGCTGGTGCCGAGCGAAGACGCGGCGACGCCGATGTGGCTCGACGCGCAGGGCCGCCCTCGGACCTTCGCGGCCTACGCGGAGGAAGCGCGCCGGCGCATCGCGGCCCGCAACACCGTGGTGGCGGCGCAGCGCACGCCGGCCGACCGCGAGGCCATGGCCGCGCTGGTCGGGCCGCACGAGTGGCCGCGAGCCGCAGGGGCCGGCACGGACTGCACGGCGGAGAACACCGATGCGCTGCTGCTGGTGCACGGCCTCACGGATTCGGCCTTCCTGATGCGCGACCTGGGCGATGCCCTGGCCCGCGCGCCCCTGGCGCCAGGGCGTTGCACGATGGCGCGCAGCCTGCTGCTGCCCGGGCACGGCACCGTGCCGGGCGACCTGCTGCGGGTGCGCTACGAAACCTGGCTGGCGGCCACCGAGTGGGGCGTGCGCAGCTTCGCGGGCAAGGCCGACCGGGTGCACCTGGTCGGCTTCTCGACGGGCGGGGCGCTCGGCATGTTGGCGGCGTACCGGCAGCACCCGCAGCCCGGTGCGCCGGCGCTGGCCAGCCTGGTGCTGGTATCGCCCGCGCTGCAGCCGCTCGACCGCCGGGCGCAGAAGCCCCTGGTCCTGCGCCTGCTCGCCGCCAGCGGCCTGAAGTCCTGGCTCGGCGAGCACGACGACGGCGACTTCGCCAAGTACGAGTCGTTCGCGCTCAACGGCGGCGCGCAGGTCGCGCGGCTGGCGCAGGTGCTGGACAGGGAAGAGGGCCCGTTCCCGCTGCCGGTGTTCATCGCCTTGAGCCTGGACGACCACACGGTGAATTCGCGCGTCACCGTCGAGCGCTTCCTCGCCCGGTCCGTGGACGGCAGCCGGCTCTGGCTGGCGGCGCCTGGCGCCGCCGCCCATTCCGACCCGCTGGTGCGCCGCGCGGCCGCCGACCCGCGGGCGCGGGTGGTGGACGCCGCCGCGGCGCCGGACGTGCGGGACATCGCCCACCCGGCGCTGCCGGTGCGCCCCGGCAACCCGCACTACGGCCGCGGGGGCGACTACGTGGACTGCCTGGCCTATGACGACGATGGGCTGCCGCCGGGCGACGCATGGTGTGCCTGCCTGGGCGCCCGCCCGGCGCGGCGCCCCCTGCCCCCAGCCTGCGAAGGGCGGCCGCCGGACCGCGCCGTGGTGTACGGCGAACTGCCGGTACCGCCCGCTGCGTCGGCCGGCCCGCTGCTGCGCCGGCTGACGTTCAACCCCCTGTTCGACGACATGGCGGCCGGGATGCTGGCGTTCCTGCGCCGGCAGGCCGCGGAAGGAGTGCAACCATGACCCCGGGCAACAACCAACACCACGGGTGGTCGCGTGTGCGCGGCGTACTGCGCGCCCTGGGCATCGCGGGCCTGCTGGCGCTGCTGTGCGCCGGCTGCACCTCGGTCGCGCCGTACCGCACGATCGTGCAAGAGGCCCCGCTGGCGCCGGACGAGGCCGAGTGCGCGCGCTACGACCCCGCCGCGGACGGCAGCCTGCGGCGTGTCGAACTGCGCGCGCAGCGCCGCACCGAGCGGCTGGATTGCTACGCCTACGCGATCGAGAGCACCGACCAGTACAAGCTGTTCTTCGTCGAGTTCGACGAACAGGGCCGCTTCTACGACCGGGCGCAGATGACGCGGCTGGAGCGCTACCTGCAGCACATGCGCCAGCGCGGCCGCGCGGTGGCGCGGTCGGGCAAGCCCGCGGAGGACTGCAGCGACGGTGGCGGCGGCCTGAGCATCGTGACCTTCGTGCACGGCTGGCGCCACAACGCGCGCCACGACGACGGCAACGTCCAGCTGGCGCGCCAGGTGTTGCGCTACACCTACGCCGGCGAGCAGGCCCGGCCCCAGTACAACCCGGCGCGCTGCCCGCGCCAGGTGGTCGGCATCTACGTGGGCTGGCGCGGCCTGTCCACCACCGCCACCGACGCCGCGGACAGCGCACTGCTGCGTACGTTGCTGGCCCCGTGGGAGCTGCTGTCCGTCTGGGACCGCAAGAACACCGCGCAGAACGTGGCGGTGGGTTCGGTGCGCGAGCTGTTCGGCACGGTGCGGGCCTACCAGGAGCTGCGCAACGACGAGGAAGGCGCGGCTTGCGGTTCCGCGGCCGAGGCCGGGGCGCCAGCGGCCGGCGGCGCGGGCCGGGCATCGGCGCGGCCCGCCGCAGCGAAGCCGGGGCCGGCGACCGGGAAGGGAAAGGACAACGCCGCTCCCAACTCGCTCGGCGTGTCCGAGTCCGTGCTGGGCACGGTCTACCAGTGCCTGGCCGTTCGCCACCTGATCGTCGGCCATTCGTTCGGCGCGCTGATCGTGCACAACGCGGTGGCCCAGCAACTGGTGGAGAACGTGGCGAGCGGCCGCTTCGTCGATCCGGACGAAGAGGGCTGCCGCCCCGGTCCCAGCGCCCGCCAGGGCGGCCGCGCGCTGGTGCGCGGCTATGCCGACCTGATCGTGCTGCTGAACCCGGCCGTGGAAGGCGCGCGCTACGAGCCGCTGCACGAGGCCGTGATGCGCCGCGGCCAGATCCGGAACCCGCGGACCGGCGCCTTCTGCCGGAACCAGAAGCCGGTGATGGTGGTGTTGACCTCCGAGCACGACCTGGCCACGCGGCAGGCGTTCTACGCCGTGCGGGCGCTGAACACGGTGTTCGAGAACAACCGTCCCTACAGCCCGCAGCTCAGCGCCGAGATGCGTGACTACGTTGCCCAGGAAGAGAGCCGCAGCAGCCTGCGCACGATGGGCCACGACCCGCGCTACACCACCCATGTGGTGGTCGGCTGGGACAAGTTCCTGCAGCAGCAGGCGGCGGGGCATGCGCCCGGGGCGCAGCCGGCCGGGACGTCACGGGGGGAGCCAGCGCGCAGCAGCCAGGCGCAGGCGCGTTTCGACGAGATGCGCAAGGCGGACCAGGAGGCCGCCGCGGCGCATGCCGCGCTGGCGGACGAGATCCGCCGCCGCTGCGCTTCCGGCGCGACGCCGTCGGCCGAGGACCAGCTGTTCTGCGCGGACGCCGCCGCGCGGAGCACCGCCAGCTCCGTCCCGCCGCAGGACCTGTTCGAGGCCTGCATGGCCGCCGCGCTGGTGGACGAGAACCTGGCGCGCGTGCTGCAGCCGGATGGCCAGGGCAGCGAGGGGCGCGGCGTGGCCGGCTGGGGCGCCCTGTTCGCGGGCGGCGCCGTGCTGAGCCATCTGCCCTACTACTTGCCGGACTACAACCTCGATGCGCACGAAGTGCTGGTCGGCAACGGCGACCTGCCGGAGTACCACTCGCCGTACAGCCCGGTCTGGAACGTGATAGTGCGCGACGCCAGCATCATCGACGGCCACAACGACGTGGATGGCGACAGCCTGGTCCGGTTGATCGCGCAGCTGTACCGCTCGGTCGTGCTGAGCAGCTTCGATCCGGCCGTCTTGCAGAAGCTGCCGGCCATCGCCGGGCAGGAACGCCAGCACTGCGCCACCCTGAGGACCGCGGCGCAGCACGGGCCGGCGCTATAGCCGCAGCCAGTCGGGCCCCGACTCCTCGGCGTCGGCCGCGGCCAGCTCGTCGAGGAAGCTGCGGCACCACCAGTGCACGTCGAAGCGGCGGATGCCGTCCATCAGGCGTTCGTGGCGGCGGCGGCGCTCGGCCAGCGGCATCTGCAGCGCGAACTGGATCGCGTCGGCCATGGCGGTGCTGTCGTAGGGGTTGACGAGCACGGCGTCGGCGCGCATCTGCTCGACCGCGCCGGCGAAGCGCGAGAGCACCAGCACGCCGGGATCTTCCGGGTCCTGCGCGGCGACGAACTCCTTGGCCACCAGGTTCATGCCGTCGCGCAGCGGCGTGACCAGCGCCACGCGCGCGGCGCGGTACAGGCCGGGCAGGCGGCGGCGCGCCATCGTGCGGTGCATGTAGCGCACCGGCATCCAGTCCAGTTCGCCGAAGTCGCCGTTCATCGAGCCGGCCAGGCTTTCGAGCTCGCGCAGGATGTCGCCGTAGGCGTCCACGCTCTCGCGGCTGGGCGCGGCGATCTGGATCAGCGTGGCGCGGCGGATGTTGTCCGGGTGCCGGCGCAGCAGCTCGCGGAAGGCGCGCAGCCGGTGCGGCAGGCCCTTGGAATAGTCCAGCCGGTCCACGCCGACCAGCAACTGGCGGCGCGAGTATTCCTCGCGCATGCGGCGGTACATCTCGGTGGCGTCGTGGGCGGTGGCCAGGGCGTCGAATTCCTCCACGTCGATGCCGATCGGGAACGCGGCGGTGCGCAGCGTGCGGCCGAAGGCGCGCCAGCGCCGGCCGTCGCCGTCGCGGTCCTCGGCGTGGGCCTCGATGGCGGCGTAGTGGTTGAAGTGCTGCAGGTCGGCCTCGCTCTGGAACCCCACCAGGTCGTAGGCGAACAGCGAGCGCGCCAGCCATTCGTGCGCCGGGATGGCCGCGAAGATCTGCGGCGGCGGCAGCGGGATGTGCAGGAAGAAGCCGATCCTGTGCCGGCTGCCCAGCGCGCGCAACTCGCCGGCCAGCGGGATCAGGTGGTAGTCGTGCACCCAGATCACGTCGTCCTCGCGCAGCAGCGGCAGCAGCTTGCGCGCGAACAGCTGGTTCACGCGGCGGTAGCCCTCGATGTAGCCGGCGTCGAAGTCGGCCAGGTCGAGCCGGTAGTGGAACACCGGCCACAGCACGGCGTTGGAGTAGCCGAGGTAGTAGGCGTCGTGGTCCCACTGCGAGAGGTCCAGCGTGGCCAGCGTGACGTTGCCGGCCTGGTGCAGATGGACGTGGGTGTCCTCCGGCGTGGGGCCTTCGATGTCGAGGACCTTGCCGCTCCAGCCGAACCACAGGCCGCCGCCTGCCTGCAGCGCGCCGGACAGCGCCACGGCCAGGCCACCGGCTTCGGTCTTGCGGGGATCGGCGACGCGGTTGGAGACGCAGACGAGACGGGCCACGCGGTATTCCTTTTCTGGGGTGGGCAATGGGGGATGGATGGGCGGCAGGGGCGGGGGTCAGCGCGGGGCGGGGCCCTCCACCCAGGCCTGCAGCGCGGCGCGCACGGCCGCGGGATGGGCGATGCGGTGGCGCGCCTGCGTGGTGCCCGGGCCGACCTTGATGCCGGTGCCGCCGTGCTGCTGTGCGGCGGCGAAGCCGGGCTCGTCGGTGGTGTCGTCGCCCAGGAACACCGGCGTGCGCCCGGCGAACGGCGGCTCGCCCAGGAAGGCGCCGATCGCCATGCCCTTGTCGGCCAGCGCGGACTTGGCCTCGAACACCATCTTGCCGTGCAGCAGGCTGACGCCGGGCGAGGCGGCCACCGCGGCCTGCATGACTTCGCCGCACAGCGCCTCGAGCTGCGGCGCCTGCCGGTAGTGCAGCGCCAGCGCGCCGCGCTTGGGCTCCAGCGCCAGCGCGGGGTGGCGGCGCAGCAGGTCGGCGGCGGCGCGTTCCACGGCGTCCAGCGAGGGCGCGGGCAGCAGCACCAGGCTGCCGTCGGCCGCGCGCCGCTCGCTGCCGTGCACGCCGGCCACCGGCAGGTCCAGCGGGTGCAGGAAGGTGTCGATGGCGCCGACCGCGCGGCCCGAGACCACCGCCAGCGCGCCGCCCAGGCGCGTGCGCAGCGCGGCGAGCAGCGGCACCAGCGTGTCGGGGATCACGATGGCGTCGGGCTCGGGCGCGAGCTCGACCAGCGTGCCGTCGAAGTCCAGGAACAGCGCCGAGCGGTCGGCGTCCAGCAGCGGGGCGAGGGGGAGGTCGTCGGGAATCGTCATGCGTCGCGGGGGCGCTGCCGGTGGCGCAGCTCCAGGAACAGGAACAGCACCACGGCCAGCGCCAGCGGTGCGAGGTAGTACAGCGCGCGGTAGGCCAGCAGCGTGCCGATCAGCGTGGCCGGCGCAAGTTGCGTGCCCAGCAGCGCCACGAACACCGCCTCCAGCACGCCCAGGCCGGCCGGCACGTGCGTGACGACGCCGGCCACGGCCGCCAGCAGCAGCACCGCGAGCACCGTCGGGTAGTCCACCTGCTGGCGCAGCAGCACGTGGATGGCGGCCGCGATCAGCGCCCAGTTGGCGCACGACAGCGCCAGCTGCAGCGCCGCCATGCGGCCCGAGGGCAGCCTGAACGTATGGCCGCGCAGGCGCAGGCTGCGGTGCGCGGCGCCGGCGACGGCGCACAGCGCCAGGTAGCCCAGCGCCGCGGCGGCCAGCAGCGCGCCGGCGATGCGCAGCACGCCGGGGGCGATGTGCCAGTCCGCCGGCAGCGCCGGCGGGAACAGCGCGAAGGCCAGGCCGCCCAGCAGCAGGTAGCCCAGCCAGTTGGTCGCCAGGCTCAGCCCCAGGATGCGCGCGATCTGCAGGTGGTCCAGCCCGAGGCGGCCGTACAGCCGGTAGCGCGAGGCCACGCTGCCGACCAGCGCGCCGAAGTTCAGGTTGAACGCGTAGCTGACGAAGGTGATGCCCATCACCGTGGGCACCGGCAGCCGGTGGCCGGTGGCGTGGCGGCCGATCAGGTCGAAGGTGGCATACAGCAGGTGGCTGGCGAAGGCCAGTGCCCCCGCCAGCAGCAGCACCGACGGCGGCAGGCTGCGCAGCGTCTGCGCGACCTCGTCCCAGTGGATGGTGCGCGCCTGGTTCACCAGCAGGATGCCGACCGCCACGAAGAACGCGCCCCACAGCGCCCGGCGGGCCCAGGGCCACCACGCGCGGGCGGCGATGCCCTGGCGCACCGGATGCGCCTGGCGCGGCAGGGCCGCGGGGCGGCGCAGGCTGGTGGCGCTCATGGCGCGGCTTCCCTGACCTGCGGCGGGCCGGCCGGCTCCAGCTGCGGCTGGTGGCGCGGCAGGCTGCCCAGCCAACTGGGATAGCGGCGCAGCACGTGGAACACCACGAAGCTGCGCAGCAGCTGCCAGCGTGTGGGTTCGCCGATGGTGTCGCGGTCGATCGGCCGGCAGGCGGTATCCACCAGGTGGTCCAGCCGCGCGCGCAGCGTCCGGTTGAAGGCGCGGTCGTGGATCAGCACGTTGGCCTCCAGGTTCAGCGCCAGGCTCAGCGGGTCCAGGTTGCTCGACCCCACGGTGGCCCACTGGTCGTCCACCAGCGCTACCTTGCCGTGCAGCGGGCGCTCGCAGTATTCGTAGACCTCCACGCCCGCGTGCACCAGGTGGTGGTACAGCATGCGCGCGGCCATGGTCACGATCGGCATGTCGGGCTCGCCCTGCAGGATCAGCCGCACCTGCACGCCGCGCCCGGCGGCGCGCCGCAGCTCGCGGATCAGCCGGTAGCCGGGGAAGAAGTAGGCGTTGGCGATCGTGACCCGCTCGCGCGCGGCGCGGATCGCCAGGCGGTAGTAGCGCTCGATGTCGTTCGGGTGGCGCACGTTGTCGCGCGTGACCAGCATGGCCTGCGCGTCGCCGGCCGGCGGCAGCGCCCTGGCGCGCTTGCGCAGCAGTGGCCGGTGGCGGAACCAGCGGCGCACGCCCTGCTGGCGCCGCGTGCCTTCGGCCAGCATGGCGTGCACGAAGCGGTGGATGTCGCCGACCAGGGGGCCGCGGATCTGCACCGCATAGTCCTGCTTGGCCTGCGGGCCGTAGTCCATCAGGTGGTCGGCCGAGTAGTTGATGCCGCCGACGAAGGCCAGCTGCGCGTCGACCACGACGATCTTGCGGTGCATGCGGCGCAGCATGTTGGTACGCCAGCCGAACAGGCGCAGGCCGGGGTCGAACACGTGCACGCGCACGCCGGCCTCGCACAGCGTGCCGACGAAGCGCTCGGACAGGTCGGGCGAGCCGAAGCCGTCGATCGTCACGTCCACCTGCACGCCGCGCCGCGCCGCCGCCAGCAGCGCCGCATGCAGGTCCAGGCCGACCTTGTCCTCGAACAGGATGAAGGTCTCCAGCACCACCTCCTCGCGGGCGCCGGCGATGGCCTCGAACACGCGCGGAAAGAATTCCTCGCCGTTCTCCAGCAGTTGCAGGTCGTTTCCGCGGGTCCAGCGCGTCGGGTTCATGGTGTGGTTGGGGGCAGGCAGAGAGCGAGACGAGGTGTACCCCGCATGGCGCCGTTCACCTGTAGGACAAGGACGGCTGGGCCTGTGCCGCGAAAGCGCGACCTGCCGTATGGGCGGTGGTTGTGCTACTCTTGATGATCTTCATGCATTGAAAGATCATTTAAATGAGCATCACCACGCTGCTGGCCGACGCCCGCAAGGCCCGCGGCATGACGCAGGCCGCGCTGGCCGACGCCGCCGGCCTGTCGCGCATGACGGTGCAGCGCACCGAGGCCGGCGAGATCGACCCGCGCCTGTCCACGCTGCTGGAGATGGCGCGCGTGCTGGGCCTGGAACTGCTGGCCGTGCCGGCGGCGCTGCGGCCCGAGCTGGAGGCCTTCGTGCGCGCCGGCGGCCGGCTGCTGGCCCAGCCGCCCGGGGCCGGCGCGCCGCCTTCGGTGGTCGACGCGATCGGGCGCGGCCGGTGAGTCCCGCCGGGCTGCCCCAAGGTGCCCGCGCCGCCGCCCGTATGGGCGAAGGCATGCCGGCGGCCACCACGATCCGCTACCTGCGGATGCACCTGCACCTGCCGGACCGCAGCCGGCGCGCGATCGGCTACCTGTCGCAGTACGGCGACATCCTGCGCGCCTCGTTCGACGCCGACTACATCGCCGATCCGGCGCGGCCCCTGCTGTCGCTGGCCCTGCGCGGCGAGAGCGAGCCGGCCACGCGCCAGATCCTCTCGGCCGCGCACGACGCGCGGCTGGTCAGCCTGGGCGGGCGCTGGCCACCGTACTTCGCCAACCTGCTGTCCGAGGGCCACAACCGCGAGCGGCTGGCGCGCGAGCGCGGCTGCAGCCCCGACGACGAGTTCGAGCTGCTGGCCGCGGCCGGCCACGACCTGATGGGCGCCATCGAGGTCGAGCCGGTGCCCGCGCGCGAGGGCATCCCCGACGTGGTGCGCCACTGGCACACCGCGCTGGGCCTGGACGTGCTGGAGCCCGGCTTCGTCGAGGCGCCGGTGGAAGACGCCGCGGCGCTGCCCGGCGTGGTCACCAAGTTCTCGGCCGTGCAGGACGGCCGGCGCTACGTGGTGCGCCGCCGCGGCCAGGCCGGCGCCTTCATCCTGAAGCTGCCGACCGCGCGCCACCCCGAGCTGGTCGCCAACGAGATGGCCGGCTACCGCCTGTGCGGGGCGCTGGGCCTGGCCTGCGCGCAGGCGTACGTGATCTCGCGCGCGGACGCCGAACTGCCCGAGCAGGTGCCGTTCGACCAGATCCTCGCGGTGCCGCGCTTCGACCGCGGGCCGGACGGCCTGCGCATCCACATGGAGGAGTTCGCCCAGGCGCTGCAGTACCCGCCGCAGCACAAGTACGGCCGCGACATGGTGCGCGACTACGCCACCATGCTGCAGGTGCTGGACCGCTACTCGGCCCGCCCGGCGCCGGACGTGCGCGAGTTCGTGGCGCGCTTCGTCGCCTTCGTCCTGCTGGGCAACACCGACGCGCACCTGAAGAACTGGGCGCTGCTGTACCCCGACGCACGCACCCCGGTGCTGGCGCCGCTGTACGACCCGGTCTGCGTCAGCGCGCTGTTCGCCGACGTGGCGCCGGGCGAATACGCCGTGAACCGCGCCATCGACGCGCGGCTGCGCGCCTTCGGCTGGGACCAGCTGGAGGCCCTGCTGAAGGCCGCGCGGCTGCTGCGCGTGCCCAACCTGCTGCGCGTCGCCCGCCAGCTGGTGCGCCAGGCGCAGGCCGAATGGCCGGCACTGCTGCGCGAGGCGCCGGCGGCGGTGCGCGACGCGGTGGCGCAGCGGCTGTCGGGCGGGGTGGCGCTGGCGGCCTGAGCGCCGCAGGCCGGCTGGCGCGCCGCGCGACCGGCCGTGGCCGGTGTGGTCAGCGTCCCTGCACGCTGCTCGGCGGCTGGCCCATGGCGGCCTTGAACATGGCCGAGAACGCGCTCTCGCTGGCGTAGCCCGTGGCCGCGGCCGCCTGTGCGACCGAGGCGCCCCGCGCCAGCAGCGGCAGCGCGTGCGCCAGCGCGGCCTGCTGGCGCCACTGCTGGTAGCTGGTGCCCAGCTGGTCGCGGAACAGCCGGGCGATGGTGCGCTCGCTGGCGCCCACGTCGGCGGCCCAGCCGGCCAGCGTGGTGCGCGCGGAAGGCTGGCGCAGCACGGCCTCGCAGACCGCGCGCAGCCGCTTGTCGCCGTGCTGCGCATGCGGCATCGGCACGGCCAGCTTCTGCGGGTCGGCATGGGCGATCTCGTCGAGCACCAGCCGGATCAGCAGCGCCTCGCGCTCGGGGCGCGGCGCCAGGTCCAGCGCCTGCACCAGCTCGCGCAGCAGCGGCGAGACCACGATCATGCGGCTGCCGCGCCAGCCGGGCGGCGTCACGTCCGCGTGCAGGTACAGGGTGCGGAATTCGGCTGCCTCCAGCACGTCGATGCAGTGCATCTCGCCCGGTGCGATCCAGACCGCGCGCGAGGGCGGCAGGATGTAGGTCGTCTCGCCCGGGCCCTGCTCGCCGGCCAGCACGCGCACGCGCACGGTGCCGGTGGCGCAGTAGGCCAGCTGTGCCCACGGATGGCGGTGCGGCTCGAAGTGCGTGTCCGCCGGCATGCTGCGCGCGCGCACACGCACCGGGCGCGCGGCGTCCGGCGTGAAGGTGTGCGTGTCGCCGAGGGGCACGAGACGGGTGGTGCGGCCGGGCATGGGCCGGATTGTCCGGTATTCGACGAAGTCTGTCGTTTCGTCGCGATTCGGAAGCCGTAGCATCGCGCCCCATGAGCACCACATCAGCGGCCTCCCTGCCGGCGGGCAAGGCGGGCCTGAGGCAGGACGCGCAGGTCATCGGCCTGGTGGGCATCGCCCACCTGGTCAGCCACTTCAGCCAGCTGCTGCTGGCGCCGCTGTTCCCCTGGCTGAAGGATGCCTTCGGCGTCGGCTACGCGGAGCTGGGCTTCCTGATGACGATCTTCTTCGTGGTCTCCTGCGCGGTGCAGGCGGCCTCGGGCTTCGTGGTGGACCGCTTCGGGCCGCGGCCGGTGCTGTTCGGCGGACTGGCGCTGCTGGCGCTGGCGGCCTTCGGCTACGCGACCAGCACGCAGTACTGGATGCTGGCGCTGTGGTCCGTCGTGGCCGGCCTGGGCAACGGGGTGTTCCATCCGGTGGACTACACGCTGCTGAACCGCAAGATCAGCCCGGCGCGGCTGGGCCACGGCTACAGCGTGCACGGCATCACCGGCAGCCTGGGCTGGGCGCTGGCGCCGGCCCTGCTGGTGCCGGTGACGATCGCGGTGTCCTGGCGCACGGCGCTGGTCTGCGCGGGCGTGTTCGCCACGGCCGTGCTGGTGCTGCTGCTGGTGCACGGCGACAAGCTGGCGCTGCCGGCCGCGCCGGCGGCCAAGCCCGGCGCGGCGGCGGACAGCAGCTTCGGCTTCCTGCGCATCCCGGCCGTCTGGATGTGCTTCGGTTTCTTCTTCTTCTATGCCATGGCGCTGGGCGCCGTGCAGGCCTTCGCGCCCGGCGCCGCGCGCGAACTGCACGCGGTGCCGGTGGCTCAGGCCGCGCTGTGCCTGACGGTCTACATGGTCTGCAGCGCCGCGGCCATGGTGGGCGGCGGCTTCCTGGTGGCCGACCCGACGCGCTGCGAGAAGGTGGTGGCCATCGGCATCGGCTTCGCGGCCTGCGTGGCGCTGTGCCTCGGCTTGCTGGACGTGCCGGGCGCGCTGGTGCCGGTGCTGTTCGGCCTGATGGGCCTGGGCGCCGGCCTGGCCGGTCCGTCGCGCGACATGATCGTCAAGCGCGCCACGCCGCCGAACGCCAGCGGCCGTGTCTACGGCGTGGTGTATTCGGGCCTGGACATCGGCCAGGCCATCGCGCCGCTGGTGTTCGGCACGCTGATGGACCGGCAGCAGTACCGCGCGATCTTCGTCGGCCTGGCCCTGGTCCAGGCCGTGCTGATCGCCAGCGCGTTCAACGTCGGCCGCGTGCGGCGCACGCCCGCAGCCCCCGCGCACGCCTGAGCCACGCCCGCCTGTCAGCCGCGTAGGCCAGCCGGGCGAGGGCGCAAGCTCTGCCGTGAAGGCCGTCGAATCAGCACCGCCCGCCTCGACCGTGCAAGCCAGCCGGGCGAGGGCGCAAGCTCTGCCGTGAAGTCCATCGAATCAGCACCGCCCGCCTCGACCGTGCAAGCCAGCCAGGCGAGGGCGCCAGCCCGGAGGGACCGCCCCCTGCGGGACCCCACCCGGAGGGTGGGGTCCCGCAGGGGGTGGGCCCGTAGGGATCAAGCCGCCAGCAACGTCTCCAGCCGCTGCAGTCCGGCGATCGTCTGCACGCAGGCCTGCGCGGCCTCGGTGCCCTTCACGGCGAAGTGCTGCTGGAAGTACTTGCGGTGCTCCACGTGCTCGTGGAAGTGGTGCGGCGTCAGCACCGCCGAGATCATCGGCACCAGGGTCTGCAGCTGCAGGTCCATCAGCCGGCTGACCACGGCGTCGGCGACGAATTCGTGGCGGTAGATGCCGCCATCGACGACCAGCGCGCAGCAGACGACGGCGGCGTAGCGGCCGGACAGCGCCAGCCGCTTGGCGTGCAGCGGGATCTCGAAGGCGCCGGGCACGTCGAGCACGTCGATCTGCGTGCGCGGCACGCCCAGGCGCTCCATCTCGGCGAGGAAGGCCTCGCGCGCCTGGTGGACGATGTCGGAATGCCACTGCGCCTCGACGAAGGCGATGCGTCGGCGGTCGCCGCCGGCGTGCGTGGGGAGGGGAAGGTCGTTGAGCTGACTCACGGTGTTTCCTTGGAGCAAGGTTGGCCTGAATCAGGGCGCACGAGCGCAGGGCCGCAGACGCGGCCCGGACGTTCGCGCTCTCTTGCATCCGGACTGTGACCGTCGGCTCCGGGATCGCACCGGGATCTGCTGACCCTCGCGCGCGGGGCGCGAGGCGCTCGCGGGCTCGTGCGGGCAAGCCCGCCATCACCGCCGGTGGGGAATTGCACCCCGCCCTGAGAACGCTTCGCCCCGCGCGGCGGTGGCCGTGCGGGGCGGGCGCGATTCTAGGGGCGCGCGGGCGCGCCGGCTGTCACGCCGACGACGGCTGCCGGTGCGACAGGAAGAAGCGGAGCATCTCGGCGCTGGCGTCCACGCCGCCGGGGGCGGCATGGCTGCCGGCCGCGCTGCCGCCGGACCAGGCGTGGCCCAGGCCGTGCAGCTGCCAGTACTCGACCAGGCTCGCGCCGCCGGGCGCGCGGAACACGGTCTGCGTGAAGCGCCGGCCGTCCGGCGTCTGGCCGCGGCGCGTCTCGGCGGGGCCGGCCTGCGGCTGGCCCTGGCGCGCGGCCTCGGCCAGCGCGGCGCCGTTGGCCGGGTGCACCGTGGCGTCGGCATCGCCGTGGAACACGATGAGCGGCCGGACGGCGGCGCCGGCCTGCGGGCCGGCATGGCCGCCGTCGCGCATCGCGGCCAGCGCGGCGGGCAGGTCGGCCGCGGCGCCGGCCGGCACGCCCGAATGCACGCCGACGGCGGCGAACAGGTCCGGGTAGGCGCGGCCCAGGATGTCGGCCATGGCGCCGCCGGCGGACAGGCCGGCCACGTAGAGGCGCGCCGGGTCCGCCCCGTGCGCGGCCGCGACCGTGCGCACCAGGCTCGCCAGCAGCGCCGGCTCGCCGCGCTCGCGCTGCTGGTGCTGGGGCTTGAACCAGTTCCAGCAGCCGTGGGCGTTCGCGCGGTGCGGCTGCTCCGGGTACAGCACCAGCACGCCGGCCTCGCGCGCCAGCGCGTCCATGCGCGTGCCGGCGGCGAAATCGTCCGGGTCCTGCGTGCAGCCGTGCAGCATCAGCACCAGCGGGCGCTTGGCAGCGGCGGCGGCACCGGCCGGCGCCGGGGGCACGTAGAGCCGGTAGCGGATCTGGCGGCCGCCGTGGGCGTGCTGGCCGTGCAGCCACTGCTCGCCCGCGGCGGCAGGGTCGGCTGGGGCAGATGAGGCGGCCGGGCTGGCTAGGGTGGCCGGATCATCGTCGACCACGCGCGTCTCGGCGTCGATGACCAGCCCGTCGTCGGCCGGCGCCGTCTGCGGCGCCGGCGCATGGCCGCCCAGTGCGCGCTGGATCAGCGCGGTGGCGGCCTGCAGGTCGCCCGCCCGGGTGAGGCGGGTGGCCTGTTCCAGCAGGTCGGGGAAGAAGTGCTTCATGGTGGCTCTCAGTGGATGCGCCCGGCGAGTGCGGCGCGGACGGCCGGGCTCGCATGCAGCGCGCCCAGCACGGTGAGGGATTCGATGGTGTCGGCCGCCAGTTCGGCCGTCACGTCGGACGCGATGCTGGCCAGGCCGAGCACGCGGACCTGCAGTTTCTCGCCCGCGGCGCGCACGCGTTCGAGGTCGGCGGCCGTGAAATGCTGCAGGCCGAGGACCAGCATCTTGCGTGCCACGACCTGGCGCAGCGCCTCGGCGTGCGTGGCCAGGTGGCTGCGGATCGCCGTGCGGATGAAGTCGCTGCGGTTGGCGTAGAAGCCCTCGGCGACCAGCAGGTCGATCTGCCCGAGGTCGACGTAGCCGAGGTTGATGGTGAGTTTCTCGGACTCGCCGGTGCGGGGGGTGGAGGTGGTCGTACTCATGGAAAACATCTCGATGCCATCCATATGGATGGTCAACGGATGTTTTCAAGGGGCGACGTTCATTCCGGCTGCGCGTTCAGCAGTTGCGCGCGGGCCTGCCGGCTGCGCTCGTGGTGCACCACGAACAGGCCCGAGCCGAGCAGCAGCGCGATGCCGGCCCAGGCCCAGGCGTTGGGCACGTCGCCCCAGACCAGGAAACCCAGTGCCACGGCGAACAGCAGCGCCGAGTAGCGGAACGGCGCCGTCAGCGACACCTCGCCCTGGCGCATGCACTGGATGATCAGGAAATAGCCCGTCACCAGGAACACCGAGGCGCCGGCCAGCCAGCCGAGCTGGGCCGCGCCGACCGGCTGCCAGCCCTGCGCCAGCGACAGCGCGCCGGCCAGCAGCGTGACCGCCAGCGCGGTGGACAGCGTGACCACGATGGACGGGATGGCCGGATCGATACGCCGCGTCAGCAGGTCGCGCATGGCCTGGAACAGCGTGCCCAGCAGGCACAGGAGCGCCCAGGCATTGAAGCTGTCGCCGCGCGGCTGCACCACGCACAGCACGCCGGCGAAACCCAGCGCGACGGCCAGCCAGCGCGCCGGGCCCGGCCGCTCGTGCAGCAGCCAGACCGCGAACAGCACCATGAACAGCGGCGCCGCCAGGTTGATCGCGATGGCATTGGCCAGCGGCAGGTGGAACAGCGAGAACAGGTACAGCACGGTGCCGCAGGCGTCCGCGGCGGCGCGCAGCGCCACGCGCGGCTGCAGCACGCGGCCCAGTTGCCGGCCGGCCCCCAGCGCCAGCGCCAGGCCCAGCACCAGCAGCGAGGCCATGGCGCCGCGCAGGAAGATCAGCTGGGCCGACGGCAGGCTGGCGCTGACGTACTTGACCAGGGTGTCGTTGGCCACGAAGCCGGCCATGGCGCCCACCATCATCAGGATGCCGCGGCGGTTCGCGGCGTGGTGGGCGGCTGCTGTCTGTTCTGTCATGCCGGCGGTTCTACACCACGCGGCGGCGCGGGCCGGGCGTGCCGGCCCCCTGGGGCGGGATGTCAGGCCCCGGGCTCGCCGTAGCCGCGCAGGTCGACCAGCCGGCTGCCGTCGTCGGCCAGCAGCCGCAGGGCGGCCGGCGCGTCCGACGGGTCCTGCACCAGCACGCCGGTGGCGCTGGCGGGCAGGCCCGGGCAGTCCCTGGCCGCCAGCGTGGCGGACAGGGTGCCGGGCAGCGCGCCCGCCGCCAGCGTGCCGCTGAGCTGGCAGCGCGACAGCGTTCCCGCCGTCAGGCGCCCGTCCGTGCCGATCCGGAAGTCCGCGGCCGATCCGTCGGACAGGCGGACCACGTAGCGGCCGGCCAGCGCCGGCAGCGCGGGCGTGGCCGCAGCCACGGCCTGGCTGCGCAGGAACTGCACGTCGAGATCGGCCTGCGGCTCCGGCACCGCCACCCAGGGGCTGCCGCCGCCGGGGCGGCGCAGCAGCAGGCTGGCGGCGTCGTGGTCGTCCTCCAGCACCAGCAGCCGCTTGCCGTCGGCGCTGGCGTAGTAGCGGCCTACCGTGGGCTGGTCCGCGTTGCCGGTGCTGACCATGTGGACGCCGGCGGGCAGGTCGCCCACGGTCACCGCCGGCCGGGAGTCGTCGCCGCCGCCGCAGGCGGTCATCGATGCCGCGGCAGCGCAGGCCGCCGCGGCCAGGATCGAGCGCTTCACGTCGTCGGCCCTCATTCGGCGAACAGGTCGCGCAGGCGCAGGCGCAGCCATTCCTGGCCGGCCGGCCGGTGCTCGAAGCCCAGCTGCATGGCCGACACCGCCACCTTGCTGCGGTAGACGACGGACTCGTCCTCGCGCTGCGCGGCGGTCGGCGCGCCGGTGTTCATCGCGATGCCGAGGCCGTAGGGCACCGCGTTGTTGAACGTCAGGCCGTAGGCGTTGAAGGTGCCGATGCGCGAGAAGGCGAAGGGCGTGCCGGCCGCGATCTCCTTGGGGAAGTTGACGTTCAGCGCCACGCCCGCGGGCAGCAGCGGGCCGGTGCCGGCCTTGGCCTTGAGCGCGTCCAGCAGCTTGACCGTCAGCTGGGCCACGATCGCCGACTTCGGGTTCGCCAGGCCGGTGTTGTCGGTGGTGTCGCCGTCGGCGCTGAGCGCGATCGCCGGAATGTCGCGCGCGCCCGCGGCCTGCACGTTGCTGACGGTGCCGGAGGAATTGATGATGGCGCCCAGGTTCTGCCCCTCGTTGGGGCCGGACAGCACCACGTCCGGCGCCTTGCCCCAGCGGTTCTTGGCCGCCACGTCCAGGCCGTACAGCGTCGCCATGACCGGCGTGCCGTGCACGTAGAAGAAGTCGCCGTTGGTGTAGCCCGCCTTGGTGAAGGGACCGACGGCCGGTGCGCCGGCGGGCGCCGCGCCGTTGTGGCAGCCGCCCTTGGCGGTGACCTGCGGGTCGCTGGTGGCCTCGATCGTCGCCGTGCTGTACATCACGATGCCGGCGCCTCGGCCGCTCTGGCCGGTGCAGGGCACCGAGACCACCACGTCGTGGCCCGCGCCCTTGAGGGCGTCGTACAAGGCCTTGAGGTTGCTGGTCAGGCCGTCGTCGTTGGACAGCACGATGTTCAGCGCGAAGGCGGGACTGGCCAGGCCAAGGGCCATGGCGGCGGAGACGGCAAGTCTGGGAAGCATGTTGTGGATGGCGTGTGCGAAGGAAAAGAAAGGGCCCCGGCAGGGAGGGCAGGGCGCCCCACGGATGCTGCCCGGCGTACATTGCAGCGGCGTGACACGGTGGCCGCCGCCGGCCGCATCGCTACGCGGGTTCGGTTGGACGGAGGCCGCGGCCGCGTCACAATCCGCGCCGTTGCGCAACACGGCATCCCTAGGAGTTCCATGAGCAAACAGATCGCAGGCCATCTGCTGGTGCAATGTCTGGTCGAGCAGGGCGTCGACCACGTGTTCGGCGTGCCGGGCGAGAGCTACCTGGCGGCGCTGGACGGCTTCCACGCCTACCGGGACCGCATCCGGTTCGTGATCAACCGCCACGAAGGCGGCGCGGCCTTCATGGCCGAGGCCCACGGCAAGCTGACCGGCCGGCCCGGCGTGTGCTTCGTCACGCGCGGCCCGGGCGCCACGAACGCCTCGATCGGCGTGCACACCGCGTTCCAGGATTCCACGCCGATGGTGCTGTTCGTCGGCGACGTGGCCAGCGACTCGCGCGACCGCGAGGTGTTCCAGGAGGTGGACTACCAGAGCTTCTTCGGCCCCAGCACCAAGGGCTTCGCCAAGCGGGTGGAGCGCATCGACGACGCGCGGCGCATTCCGGAATACGTGGCGCGCGCCTTCGCCACCGCGATGAACGGCCGGCCCGGCCCGGTGGTGCTGGCGCTGCCGGAGGACATGCTGGTGCAGCAGGTCGACGCCGTGCCGCTGCCGCGCGTGGAGGCCGTGACGGCCTGGAGCGACCCCGGCGCGCTGCGCACGCTGCGCGAGATGCTGCTGGCGGCCGAGCGGCCGCTGGTGATCGCCGGCGGCAGCGGCTGGACGCCGCAGGCCGCCCAGGCGCTGCAGCGCTTCGCCGAGAACTGGAAGCTGCCGGTCGGCAACGCCTTCCGCTTCCAGGATACCTTCGACAACTGGCACCCGCAGTACGCCGGCGACGTCGGCATCGGCATCAACCCCCGGCTGGCGCAGCGCGTGAAGGACAGCGACCTGCTGCTGGCCATCGGCCCGCGCCTGGGCGAGATGACGACCGGCGGCTACACGCTGCTCGAGGCGCCGCGCAGCCGGCAGAAGCTGGTGCACATCCACGCCAGCGCCGAGGAGCTGAACCGCGTCTACCAGGCCGACCTGGCGATCAACGCGACGATGAATGCCGCCGCGCGCTCGCTGGAGGTCTTGGCGGCGCCGACCACGCTGGCCTGGGAAGGCTGGACGCAGGCCTGCCATGCCGACTACCTGGAGAACCTGCAGCCCCAGGCCCTGCCCGGCGACATCGACATGCCGGCCATCGTCGGCCTGCTGCAGAAGCACCTGCCGGCCGACGCGGTGGTGACCAACGGCGCCGGCAACTTCGCGAGCTGGATGCACCGCTTCTTTCGCCACCATGGCCTGGCCAAGGGGCACAAGACCCAGCTGGCGCCGACCAACGGCGCCATGGGCTACGGCGTGCCGGCCGGCATCGCCGCGGCGATCGCGACGGGCCGCACGGCCTTCACGATCGCCGGCGACGGTGACTTCATGATGAACGGGCAGGAACTGGCCACGGCCATGCAGTACGGCGCCAAGAGCATCGTCCTGCTGCTGAACAACGGCATGTTCGGCACGATCCGCATGCACCAGGAGCGCGAGTACCCGCTGAACGTCAGCGGCACGGCGCTGGCGAACCCGGACTTCGTGAAGCTCGCCGAGGCCTATGGCTACGCCGGCGTGCGCATCACGCGGACCGAGGAGTTCGAAGCGCAGCTGCTGGCCGCGCTGGAGCGCCGCGAGGGCACGCTGATCGAGGCCGTGCTGGACCCGGAGGTCATCACCACCCGCGGCACCCTGACGGCCATCACGCAGGCGGCCCTGGGCCAGCGCGGCCGTTCATGAAGGCTGTCCCGAGTCTCTGATGGCATGTGGGGGATCGGCTGGAGGCGCCGGACCCCGCCGCGGCTTCCTGGTCGCGCGCATCGCATCGCTCCCTGGTTGAACGATTCCATGTCGTCGCCGCATTCGGTGGCCGGACCGCATGCGATCCAGGGCGGCCGCCGAGCGGTCAATGGCGATGGCGATTGCCACGGCCAGCGGGGAAGGCTCGCTGGAGTGGTTCATGCCGCCTCCAGATGATTGCGGGCAAGGACTCGCACGGCGGAAAAGGCATGGAGACCGACTTGCCCATCCGCCAGTCATTGAGAGAACCGTACGGGAACTTCCGCAATCCGGTCGAACCGGTCATTGCAGGTCATGCAGCAATGTGCCCAGCGCGGGGCTGAGTGCGCGGACGGTGATGCACGGCAGCGCGGGTACAGCTGCCTTCGCGCATGACACGGCGCCACATGGATGAAGGCCCGCAGATCGATCCCGCCGTCTCCGGGCATGGTTGAATTTCACTCGAATCCGTCTGCCGGTCACGAGTGAGTCTTTGAGTCCCCGCGGATACGGGGACAACGCTCGCTGACGTCGCGGACTGTCTGCATGGCGGGCACTGGCATGCCCGTGCATCCAGTCGTGCGGGCCCGCGCCTGTTTTCGTGGGTTCCCGCCGTCCTTGGCCGAGTGCGTGCGGAACAACAAGACCGACGCCGAAGCCTGGCCCATCGAGTGGTTATAGTCATTGATTCACTGATTCCCGACGGGCTTGCCCGGCCCCTTGTCCATGCGCACGCAATCCCGCAAGTCCTGTTCGCAGGCAGGCAATCGCACCGGCGGAACACCCGATGAACACGGAAGCTGCCGATGAGCCGCGTCGTGTCCTCGCTGCCAGGCCGTATTCGCATCCGTGACAAGACGCTGCGCAGCCGCGCCCGGCTGGCCCTGGTCGAAGCCGAATTGCGGCGTGTGGAAGGCGTGGCCATCATCGAGCCGAATGCCGTGGCTGGCAGCATCGTGCTGCATTATGCGCCGGACAGAATCGACCCCGTCCGGCTCGAGAACGAAGTCGATGCGCTGATCGACATGGCGCTGGCAGCGCCCCAGCGCCCCGCCGGCGCGCGCTCATTACGGATGCAGGTGAACCGCTGCGCCAAGATCGGCATGATGGGCAGCCTCGCCACCTCGCTGGCGCTGGCCGCTGCCGGCAACAAACGCTGGCACGCGGCCACTGGCGTCGTGTTCGTCGCCTGCCTCGGCGTGCACCTCGGCGTGCATCGCCGCCACCTGCTGCGCTGACACGGCGCCGGGCCGAAGCCAGCCGCTGCAGTCCGGCCTGCCGCCAGTCGGCCGGCGCACAGGCAGCCCGTCGGGGGATTTTCAGCACCGAGGCCTTGTCCCGCGCCAGTCCTATTGCCACCTCGCGGCCAAAGGCGAGTTTCTCGCGGTGCAGGCCGACCACGACCAGCGCTGGCGCAGCAGGCGCGACCACCGCCGCGATGCACTTCTCAACCGGCGCCCGACGTCTCCACGGCGGCCCATTCATACACCGCCATCGTCGCCGGGTCGCATTTGCAGCAGGTCGAGCCACAGCCCGATTTGCCTTCGATCCTGCGCACACGCCCCTTGCGCTGGAGCGTGTCGAGCATGGGCCCGAGCGCCTCGGGCGTGCTTTCCAGCGCGAGCGCCATATCGGCCACGCTGGCCCGGCGCCGTTCGCGCAGATAGGTACTGAGACGGGACAGAATCATGTCGTCCTCCTTAGGTCTGTTGCGGAAGCGGCAGGCCGCTGTCTCCGCGCGCGCCATAGCGCCGCAGCGACCACAAAACGGCTGCAAAGCCAATGAGGATGCCGCCGATCCAGATCATCGACGCGCCCGGGTGCCGCGCCCAGGTCGCCGCCTGGTAGTAGATGGTCGCCAGGCCATAGCCCAGTCCGGTCGTCCAGGCCGCGACGAACACCGTCCAGCGCGCGCCAGACTCCTGGTACACCGCCGCGATCGCCGCCGTGCAGGGGCAATACAGCAGGATGAACAGCAGGTAGGCGAACGCGCCCGCAGCGCCATCGAAGCGGGCAGCCATGGCGCCGAAAGTGCTGGCGGATACTTCCTGCTCCTGGGCCGCCCGCTCTTCGTCGCTGAGGTCGCCCACGTTGAGTCCCATCGGATCGGCCCAGGCGCCGAGCGCCTTGGCAAGGTTCTCGGGAATCGTGGCGAAAGCCGCGGCGATGCTGGCGCCCAGGTCGAACGGCTTGTCATCCCCGTCCACCTTTTCTCCGGCATCCTTGGCGGCGAGCGCCGTGTAGGCCGCATCCAGCGTTCCCACGACCGCCTCCTTGGCCAGCACGCCCGTGAAGATGCCAACCGTCGCCGGCCAGTTCTCCGCGGTCAGCCCCATCGGCGCGAACGCCGGTGCAATGCCGCGCCCGACCGCGGCCAGTACCGACGCATCGCTGTCCTCGTTGCCGTAGCTGCCATCGGTGCCGACCGAATTGAGGACGTTCAGCACCAGCACCATCGGCACGATCACCCGCCCGGCGCGGACGACGAAACCCAGCAGACGTTCCCAGGCGTGGATCAGCACGCCACGGACGGTCGGCAGGTGATAAGGCGGCAGTTCCATGATGAAGGGCGTCGGCTCGCCCTTCATCAGCGTATGGCGCAGTGCCAGGCCCGTCAGTACCGCCACGGCGATGCCGATGATGTACAGCCCGAACACCACGTTCTGCGCCCCTTGCGGGAAGAAGGCGGCGGCGAACAGCACATACACCGGCAGGCGGGCGCCGCAGGACATGAAGGGCGCCATCGCGATCGTCATCAGCCGGTCGCGACGGTTTTCAAGCGTGCGTGTCGCCATGATCGCCGGCACGGTGCAGCCGAAGCCGACGATCAGCGGCACGAAGGACTTGCCCGGCAGCCCGACCCAACGCATGAAACGGTCCATGACAAACGCTGCGCGCGCCATGTATCCGGAATCCTCCAGCACCGACAGGAACAGGAACAGGAAGCCGATGATCGGGATGAAGGTCGCGACGACCTGGATGCCGCCGCCGATGCCCTGCGCCAGCAGCACTGTCAGCCATTGCGGCACGCCCAGGCGGGTCAGCAGCTCGGACAGGCCGTCGACCAGGAATGCGCCGGTGAACTGGTCGAAGAAGTCGATGAAAGCGCCGCCGATGTTGATGGTGAACAGAAACATCAGGTACATCATCAGCAGGAAGATCGGCACGCCCAGCACGCGGTTCAGCACGATGCGGTCGATGCGGTCGGTGATGTCGCGGTCGACCCGGCCGCTGACCGTCAAGGCCTCGCCGGCAATGCGGTTGGCGAGGCCGTAGCGCGCGTCCGCCACCATGATGTCCAGGTCCTCGCCCAATTCGCCGCCCAGTCGTGCGGCTTCGGCGGCCAGTTCGCTGCCGGCCGCCCTGCACGCCAGTTCGTCGCCTTCGAGCAGGCGCACCGCCAGCCAGCGCGGCGAAGTGCCCGCGGCCTGTGCCGCGGCTTCGAGCTTCGGCACCAGCGTGTCGATCGCTTGTTCCAGTGCGGGCTGATAGGCCACGA
This sequence comes from Pseudorhodoferax sp., assembly GCF_047601025.1. Lineage (NCBI taxonomy): Bacteria > Pseudomonadati > Pseudomonadota > Betaproteobacteria > Burkholderiales > Comamonadaceae > Pseudorhodoferax > Pseudorhodoferax sp. Next base: position 379,313 of record NZ_JASGJZ010000001.1, on the reverse strand, counting down.
CGGCGCTCGCCGGCTGGCGCGCCACCACCGCTGTGTTGATCGCCGCCTTCAGCGCATCCACGCCTTCACCATCGGAAGCGACCACCGGCACCACCGGGCAGCCCAGGCGGCGTGACAATGCGTCGGTGTCGATGCGCAGCCCCTTGTCTCGGGCCACGTCGATCATGTTGAGCACCACCAGCATCGGCACCCGCATTTCGGCGAGCTGAGTGGTCAGGTACAGATTGCGTTCGAGATTGGAGGCGTCGACGATGTTGACGACCAGGTCCGCCTCGCCGCTATGGACGTAGTCACGCGCCACGCTCTCGTCGAGCGACACTTCCCGGTCGACGACGTCCAGCGAGTACGTGCCGGGCAGATCGACCACCTCGAAGCGCAGGCCGCCCTGGCGATATTCGCCGCTTTTCTTCTCGACCGTCACGCCGGGCCAGTTGCCGACCCGCTGGCGTGAGCCGGTCAGTGCGTTGAACAGCGTGGTCTTGCCGCAGTTCGGATTGCCCACCAGGGCAAGGACGTGTTCGTTTTTCATCACAACCTCTCCACACTCAGTGCGTCCGCCTCGTCCTTGCGCAAGGTCAGCGCAAAACCGCGCACCCGGATCTCGACCGGATCGCCCATGGGCGCGACCCGCATCACCACCAGTTCCGCGCCGGGTGTCAGGCCCAGCGACAGCAGCTTGCGACGGTAGGGGCTGCCCGCCTCGGAAAAGCCGGACACCCTGGCGCGGTCGCCTACCGCGAGTTGCTTGAGCATCATCTGAAACCTCCTATCGAATCGGCGCAGCCGTTTTCATACTCATTTGCATTCAAAACAATGCGCGCTTGTTTCCGCATCGCGGCACCGTGCCCGTCCTGCGGTTTCTCTCCTCGCCACTACCGCCGGATACGGGCCGATATCAACCCGCGATCCGCACCACCATGATCTTGTGCGCCATGCCGCCGCCGAGCGCAAAGCGCGTCTCGCCGCGGCCGACCACCAGGCCGCCCCCCTGGCGCTGGCGCACGATCAGTTCGCAGCCGACGTTCAGGCCCAGTTCGGCCACGCGCAGCGCCATCGATGCGCCGCCCAGGATGCCGACGACCCGGACCGGCTCGCCCTCACTCGCCATCGCCAGCGGAAAGGAACGGGAATGGTCCGGGGGACTCATGCGACCGCTCTCCTTGCGGGCGGCAAGGCCTTGCCCGCGCGCCGGCCACGCGGCAGGCCGGCGCCGACCAGCGCCCGCAGCAGGATGGCGATGGTGCTGCCGTTGTGCAGCGCCGAGGCGGCGACCGGCGTCAGCCAGCCCAACGCGGCAGCCGACAGGATCGACGTGTTGAGGCCAACGGTCAGCTTGAAATTGCCGTCGATCAACCGCTTGGTGGCGAGCGACAGCGCCTTCGCGTCGGCCACACGCGCGATGTCGTCCTCCAGCAGCGCGACGTCGGACGCCAGGCGGGCGACGTCGGCGCCGTTGTGCATCGAGATGCCGACGTGCGCGCCGCTCAGCGCCGGCGCATCGTTGACGCCATCGCCGACGAAGGCGATGCGCGCGCCCTGCGCAGCCAGTTCCTGCAGGATGCGCGCCTTGTCCTCGGGCATCAGCCCGGCGTGGAACTCGTCCAGCCCCAGCTCTTCGGCCATCGCCCGCGCGCGATCGGCATGGTCGCCGGTGAGCATCAACACCCGCTTGACACCCAGGCGCCTCAAGTGCCGGACCGTGGCGGCGCTGTTGTCGCGCAGGCCGTCGCGCATGGCGATGACGCCCAGCAATTCGCCGCCGAAACCGACATAGAGCAAGGTCTTGCCTTCCTGGCGCAGGCGCTCGATGGTGCTGCGATGCTTCTGTGTGGTGATGCCCTCGTCGTCCTCGACGAAATGGCGCGAGCCGACGACGATGCGCCGCCCGTCGATGGTGCTGGCCACGCCATGGGCGACGATGAACTCGACTTCCTTGTGGTCGAAGTGCTTCGGATGGTGCAGGTGGCGCGATGCCTCGACCACCGCCAGCGCGAGCGGGTGGAAGTAGTGTTCCTCCACCGACGCCGCCAGATTGATCAGATCGTCGGGCGCATAGCCGGGCTTGAAGGCGATCGAATCGGTCACCTGGAGCTTGCCGGTACTCAGCGTGCCGGTCTTGTCGAAGACGAAGGTGTCGGCCTCCGCCAAGCGTTCCAGCGCCTTGGCTCCCTTGACCAGCATGCCCGACTTGCCCGCCTCGTACATCGCCGCCTTGAAGGCGACCGGTGTCGCCAGCTTCAGCGCGCACGAATAATCGGCCTGCAGCACCGCCGCCACCCGCTGCCAATCGCGCGACACCAGCCAGGTGGCACCGGCCAGGCCAAACACCATCGGCACCAGCCGGTCGGCCATGCGTGAGGCTTCGAGCTGGGTGGCGCCCTTGACCGCCAGCGAATGCTCGACGAAGTCCGCGATCCGCGCCGCCGCCACCTGGGCGCCGACCCGCTCGGCATAGATGCGCAGGCGGCCCTCTTCGACCAGCGTGCCGGACAGCACCGCGTCGCCGCGCCGGCGCGCGACCGGCACGCTTTCGCCGGTCATCGTCGCCTCGTTGACCATGGCTTCGCCGCCAAGCACCGTGCCATCGACCGGAATCACCCCCCCGGTGGCGGCAATGACGGTGTCGCCGACCTTGACTTCGGCGGCGTCGAGCTGTATTTCCTTGCCGTCGCGCTCGACCCAGATCTCGCCCACGTCGGGCTTCAGCAGATGCTTGAGCAGGTCGTCGGAACGGCGCTCGATCGACGCCTCCAGGAACTCGCCCAGCGCGAGCAGGAAGGACGTCATGTTCGCCGCGAGGTAGTCCTTGCGTCCGATCGAGATCGCCACCGCCATCGCTTCGAGCACATGCGAGGTCACGCCCTTTTCAAGGAAATCGTCGACCGCCTCGCCCAGCAGGGGGATCGCTGCGCCCACTGCCACCGGCGCCTGCAGCCCGGCCTGCAGCGAGCGGGTGGCAAGCAGCGTGGCGGCGCTCAGCGCCACCGGAGCGGCGCTGGGTTCTTCGCCTTCTGCGGGGGGAGTCTGCAACGGCGCCATGCGCAGGATGTCGAGCGCGATGCGGTCGGCCGTCGTGGCCGAGGCATCGAACTCGGCCACCAGGGAACGGGCAGCCGGATTGACCCGCGCCTTGCGCACGCCGGCGATGGCCTCCACCGCGCGCTCGATGGTGCGCGCCTCCAGCGGTGCGCCCCGGCGGCAGGTGTAGCGCCAGCGCGCGCGGCCACGCGCGGCGTGGAGCGGTTCGAGCGCGGACATCCAGCCGGCGTTCATCATGCGTTTCCGTGGCGCTCCGCCTCCACTTCGGCGCGGATGTCGGCCATCTGCTCCTTCATTTCCTCGAAACCGCCGGCCACGCCCGAATACAGCCTCATCGCCGACTTCACGATCTTGCCGCGCAGTTCCTCGTCGCTCAGCACCCAGGCCGCGGCCGCGCCGATCACCGCGCCAAGCAGGAACTGCTCGGTGTTGCCGGTACGCAGGAAAGCCGGCATGCCCTGCAGGAAGCCGCCATCGGCAGCCGGCTGTTGGGGCGCCGCCCCGTAGCCCGGACCCATGCCTTGCGCGAAACCCTGGGCGAAACCGGCTTCCATGCCGCCGGGCATGCCATATTGCCCCCAGGGCTGTGCATTGGGCTGCTGGCCGTACTGTCCCGGCCCGGCATCGCTCTGCATGGCCTGGCCGCCACGGCCGCGCTTCTGCTTGTTCTTTTTAGCCATCTTGATTCTCCTGTTCGGCTTGCGCGGCATCGCGCAGCAGTCGTTCGATGATCAGCACACCCGCCGCACCGGCCGCCGTCGCGACCAGCATCCGGGCGTAGTCCTGCTGCTGGAAAGCGGCAGCGGCCCGCGTGCCGGCCGCCAGCGCGGCGCCACCCTGCAGCGCGTGGCGCAGCACCCGCTTCAGCTCAACCGGCGACGGCGATGACAGCAGCGTCTGGCGATCCTGGAAAGCCGACAGGCAGCCAGCCGCCACGAAACCCTGGGCGAAGGCCGCGCCGCTGGCGCGCAACGGCACGCCAAGCGGCATCATCGCCGGCGCGTACGGTGCAACGCCGGGGTAGGGGGCGATCGTGTTCTTCATGATCCGGCATCCTCCTTGGCGGCGGATGCCGCCCTGGTTTTCCCAGGCCTGGCCGCCGTGCTCGGCGCGCGCTTCCTGGGCGCCCGGGCGGGTTTCCTGGCCTGATCCGCCGGGCTTGCATCCGCGGGGGAAGTGTCTTCAGCCGCGCCGCCGGCTGCCGCAGCATCGGCGACTTCAACGCCTTTGGCAGCCAGGCGCTTGCGCGCCTGCGCCGAGGCGTTCTCGATCGCCTCCAGGCTGGACACCGCGGCGCCACGCAACGTGCCCTGGGCCTTCTCCATGCCGGCGCGGGCTTTCTCCACGCCCGCCTCGACGCCCGCCTTGGCCTTGTCGGTCTTGACCAGGCGGAGGGCGACTGCGCCGGTCAAGACACCGGCGACAAACGGTAATAACGGGAACATGTCAGTTCTCCTTGCGATGACGGCTGGCCTTGTGCTTCCACAGATAGACTCCTGCGCCCCCCGTTGCCATGCCGGCCAGCAGGGCGGGATGCGCATTGCGCAGAAGCGGACTGAACACGCCGAGCGGGCCGGCATAAGGCCCGAGTTGCGAGAAAGCGCGTTCAAGGAAATCGGACAGCGGCCCATGGCGTGCATAGGCTTGCTGCGGCGCGATGCCACGCGCGGTGTGATAGCTCTCCTGCGCCTGCGCCGCGACCACAGCCTGGCGGAAAGCAGGCAGATGGTCCTGCAGCGCGGCCGCCTGCAGGTTCTGGAACACCTTGCGCACTTCCGGCTCGGCGACCTGGCTCAGCAGATAGGCATACATCTGCACGTTGCCGACCTCGCCTGCGACGGCCCGCTGGCAGTTCGCCAGCCAGGTCGGCTCCACGGTGGACTCCTGTGGAAAGGGATCGAGCGGCCGCGGAATGCCGAAACGCTCGCACAGCCTCAACAAGGCCGCCACGTGCTGCTCTTTCGAGCGCAGCACATTGGAGAATGGCGCCTGCCCGCCAAAAGACTCGACCACGCGCGCATAGAAACCGCGGGCCGCATACTCCTCATAGAGGGCGATCCTGACCGCCTGGTGCGCCAGGGGGAAAGGCGCAGCCCGGTCGATACGCCGAGTGCGCAGAATCAATTCGTCATAGTTTTGCATTGACTACCTCCAGATAGGCGTCGTGCAGAATCCGTTCGAGAATCGCCGCGGCGTCCGAATCGACACCGTCCAGCAGGTCACCCCAGGCTCGTTCGGGAATCACCTTCGGGTCGTAGTGCACGGTGCAGGAACGCGCCAGCAGGTTGACCTGTACCGACGCGACACCGGGAATATGGTCCAGCACCGCCTGGAACCCACGCGCTTGCGCGCGCGGCACGTCCATGGAAACCGGGCGCGTGTCCAACTTCAGCCGGATGCGCCCTCGAATGTGATGTGCGATATGCAGATCACGCAGAAAGACGCGCAATTCTTCAAACTCCGGCATTTCACTCCCTGACCCTTGCAAGCGCAGTGAACATCGCCACACCAATGACGGGGCTCACTGCGTCCACGATGATTGCATGCAGGCGATGTCGACCGGTAGCCTCGATGGGCTACGCAAATCCGAATCATCTGTGAATGACTTTATGCTCTCTGAGGCAGGAGGTGATGACGCAGGTCAACTCTTTCCTCAGAACTCCCATGCCACGCCGACATTGGCGATGGTGCGATCATTGCCGCGTCCCACCGCTCCGGAGACCTTGAAGCCTTTGAAGATTTCATAACGCAGGCCGATCTGACGATCCGGACCGGCATGCTTCTCACCGAAAGTCTCGATCGTCAACTGCCACCGCACGGTCAGCGGGAAATCCGCACCCACGCCCCAGAAGTCGATGTGGCCGTCGTCGCGGACCCATTCACGGCCAAGGTTCAGGTGAACCCGCGGTCCAGCTTCGAAGGACCAGGTCGCGAGGCCCGCCAGCGCATTGGCATGCGAAGTACCTTCGCCGCTGACACGCTCACGCCCATATTCGTACTTCAGGCCGGCAGACAAGCCGGTTTCGGACCGTAGCGGCACCCACTTCACCGCCGCGCCCATGCCACGTACCGTGATACTGGGCGACTCATTGCGGTCTTTCGCCCTTCCGAAGCCAAACTCGAGCTCCACGTTGTCGATCGGGCCGTAGCCGACAGCACCCTCAAAGCCCTTCAACGAGTCATCCCGGCTCCAGCCGAACTCGACCTTGGCGCCGCCGCGCTTCAGCGTCCCGGCATCATCGACCACCATCGGACGTTCGGCCAGAACCGGCATGCTGATCACGGCAAGCACGCAGGCAAGTGCAGGCAAGCTCACATGACTACGATTCTTTATTGTTCTCATGATGCGGCTCCACGGGGAAACAATGAATGGGAAAGAGGGTGCAGTCTTCCCAGCTGCGCCTCCTGCGGAGCCATGTTGAAGCGGCATCTTCACGCCGTCATCAAATAGTACTCGTTCTCACTCTATGTTATTTTTTCTGCCGCAAATCTGATACAGATCAAGCCCCGGCGCCGTTCTGCTTCATTGCCTCCTCACGGCCCATTCCCGCATCCGGCCGCGGTTGCAGGAGTGCCGTACCGAGGAAGATGCCTGCAAGGCGGCATTCAACAGCGGTCGTCCGGCGCGGCGACGGCATGGTCGATGCATTGCGCAGCAAGCTCGATCAATCGCCTTGCCAGTTCCACCGCCTGCGGCCGCGCGCTGCCGTCAGCGGCCAGATAGATTTCCATGCACAGATAGAAAAACGCCGGATTTCGCCAGATCTGTTGGGGAATCACGGTACGAGTCGGAACGGCATCTGGCGAACCGAGCTGAATCACGCGCACGCCGGCCGGCCCCCGAGCCAGTGCATTCCGCAGTCGCTCGGCCAGCACCGCATCGCCGCACATGAGGTCGGCACAGGGGCCGTCGCGGTCGGCACCCACATGCAGGTCGATCAGCAGCCGGTGGCGGCCGCGCATGTGAGGAAGCAGCTGCAGGTACAGCGCCTCATGCGTCAGGTCATAGCGAAAGCACTGGTCCGGCCGCGGCCGGCGCCCCGACAGACCGTCGGGGACTTCCAGTACCTGCGCCTCGTCTGGCGCCAGCTCGGCCACAACTTCACGGCCGAAAGCCAGCTCCTCGCGGTGGATACCGATCACGACCAGTACCGACGCAGCAGGCGCGACCACCACGATTCATTCCTCAACCGGCGCCCGACGTCTCCGGGGCGGTCCATTCATACACCGCCACCGTCGCCGGGTCACTTCTGCAACAGGTCGAACCGCAGCCCAATTCGCCCTCGATCCTGCGCGCGTGCGCGTTGCGTTCGAGCGTGGGTTCAAGCGCCTCGGGTGTGCTTTCCAGCGCGAGCGCCATATCGGCCATGCTGGCCCGGCGCCGCTCGCGCCAATAGTTGCTGCGACAGGACAGGATCATCTCGGCTTCCTAAACCTCTTGAAGCAGTGGCAGGCTGCCGTCCTCTCGTGCGTCACAGCGTCTGAGCGACCACAAGGCCACCGCGAAGCAGACGACGATGCCGCCGGTCCACGCCATCGACGAGCGTGGATGCTGCGCCCAGGTTGCCGCCTGGTAAAAGTCGTGGCCAGACCATAACCCAGGCCAGTCGTCCAAGCTGGCAACGAGCACCGTCCAACGCATACCAGATTGGGTATACACCGCCGCAATCGCCGGCGTGCAGGTGAATGGCGGAAAAACAGTTCACGTCAAGCGTCTGGCCAGCAATGTTCCAAGCTCGGGGCGCGTGTCATCCATCCAATCCCGAATCATCCGCTTGGCCTGCGCGAGGTCCATCGCCAGGCCAGCCACACCATGGCCGCAGCCAGATGGATGGAGCGCAGGAACTGACTGTCTGCGCGGGCTCGACGGCGGCGCCGACGACTACGTGCCCAAGCCCTTGGAGATGGCGGAGCTGCTGGCGCGGATGCGTGCCGCGCTGCGCCGCAAGGCCGGCGTGGCGTCGCCCCTGCTCGGCAATGGGGTGGTCGCCTCGATCCGGTGACGAAAGAGGCCAGCGTCGGTGGCGGGCCGCCCGTGCAACTGTCGAGCCGCGAGTTCGCCTTGTTGCACGCCTTGCGGGTTCGACCCGGCGCCATCCTGTCGCGCCGCGAGTTGGAGGACCGCATCTACGGCTGGGGAGAGGAAGTCGAAAGCAATGCGGTCGAGTACCTGATCCACGCGCTGCGGCGCAGGCTGGACAGCGCGGTCATCAAGAACGTGAGAGGTGTGGGATGGATGGTCTCCAAAAGCGCCTGAGCAGCACCGGCAATGGATCGGTCCAGCGCAAGCTGTCCCTGACCCTGTTGCTCGCCATTCTCCTGGTGGCCGCTGTGGCGGGCATGTTCTCGTTCCACTCGGCCTTCGGGGACGCGCACGAGCTGCAGGACGACGTGCTGCGCCAGGTGGCCCGCATCATGGACCGGCAGCACCTGTCGCCCGATGGTCCGGTCGGCGAGGCGCACGACCAGGGCGGCGACGAGGAAGCGCGCGTGATCGGGCGGCGCCTGGGCCAGTTGCCGTCGTCGCCGGGCGTGGACACGGGCGGCCCGCTCCCGTTGCGGAGCACCCTGGCCGATGGCCTGCATACGCTGGCGCTGGATGGCGAGAGGTTCCGGGTGCTCGTCAGGACCACCTCGGCGGGCGAACGCATCGCGGTCGCCCAGGAATCGGCCTTCCGCGACGAGATCGCCCGCGACAGCGCGTTGCGTACCGTGATGCCCCTCCTGTTGCTGGTGCCGGTGCTGCTGTGGGCCGTGGCCGATCTGGTGCGCAAGATGTTCCGGCCCATCGCAGCGCTGGCGCGGGATATCGATCGGCGCTCCGAGCAGGAACTGCACCCCATCGAGGACGGCCATGTCCCTGCGGAGATTCGGCCTTTTGTGGTCGCCATCAATCGGCTGCTGGGCCGGGTGGCTCCGTCCGTGGACGCCCAGCGCCGCTTTGTCGCGGACGCGACGCACGAACTGCGCTCCCCGCTGACGGCCTTGTCGCTGCAGGCGGAGCGGCTGGCCCATGCGGACATGTCCGGCCCGGCCCGCGAGCGGCTGGCGGTGCTGTGCCGGGGGATCGAGCACAGCCGGAACCTGCTGGACCAATTGCTCAGCCAGGCCAGGGCCCAGGCATCCACCGCGCCGCCGGCGGCGCCGCTCTCCGTCCAGGCCATCTACCGCCGGGTGCTGGAAGACCTCATGCCGCTGGCAGAGGCCAGGCACATCGACATCGGCATCGAAGGCACGCAGGACGCCCAGGTGTGGGTCGGCGAACTGGACATGATCGCCCTGGTGAAGAATCTGGTGGACAACGCCATTCGCTACACGCCGGAGTGCGGTCGAGTCGATCTGTCGGTGGGCCTGTCGCAGGGGCATGCGGTGCTGCGGATCCAGGACACCGGCCCGGGCATCGCGCTTGCCGAGCGGGCCCGGGTATTCGACCCGTTCTACCGCGTGCTCGGCAGCGAGCAGATCGGCTCGGGCCTGGGCCTGGCGATCGTCCAGGCGATCGCCAGCCGCATCGGCGCGGAGATTCGCTTCGGGGGCGGCGGCGATGCGGAGTCGACCGGCTTGTGCGTCGAGATCCTGATTCCAGTTCCGAACGCGCCGGCGCCTTGGCGCAGTCCGGCGAACCCGGCGCATGCTGCCTGAACCTTGATGCGGTGGCTTGGGGGCGGCCGGCTGGTGCGCGGCTGGCATGCCGCGGTGCGATCGGCGCCCGGCGCGCTCTGTCTGCAAAGCACGAACTTGCGGCGCCTCCGGGCGATGGGCCGGCGCGTGCGCGATGGCGAGGGCGGCTGGCCCTTGTCCTCGTCGCTGACGTGAAAAAGGCCGGCAGAGCCGGCCTTCGAAAGCTTGCCTTGCGGCGTCAGCTGAGGTGCTTGCCGATCAGGCCGGCCATCTCGAACATGGACACCTGGGCCTTGCCGAAGACTTCCTTCAGCTTGGCGTCGGCGTTGATCATGCGCTTGTTGGTCGCGTCCTGCAGCTTGTTCTTCTTGATGTAGACCCACAGCTTGCTGACCACTTCGGTGCGGGGCATCGGCGAGGCGCCGACGATGCCGGCCAGTGCCGCGCTCGGGGTCAGGGCCTTCATGAAGGCGGCGTTGACGGTGCGCTGCTTGGCGGGTGCCTTCTTCGCGGCAGCGGCCGTCTTCTTGGCGGGCGCCTTCTCGGCGGTTGCCGCGGCCTTCTTCACTGCCGGCGCCTTCTTGGCGGGCGCCGCCGCCTTCTTCGCCGGTGCCTTTTTCGCCGGCGCTTTCTTCGCAGTTGCCATGATGGGATTCCTTATTGGTGTTGCGTCGTCACCAGCGAAACAGCTTCCTCACTGGCTTCGCGAATGCTAATGGAGAAGAAACGCGCTTCCAAGAGAGAAGACTGCTTTTTTTGCGGGGCGCGCAGGTGTTTTCCGCGTGGGCCGAGGCACTGCGCTGCGCCTGTCCGCCGGCGTGGCGGCGCGGTCGGTCTGGTGGGTCTGCGGCGGCACGGCGCCGGGCCGTGGCGGGCCGGGCCGGCTGGATGACCGGGTCGATGTTGCGCCAGAGAAGGAAAAATCGCCAATGGCATTGTTTGTGAAAACTAGAATCGGACATTCCTTTGAAATCTCAAAGAGCCCGCGATGAATTCCGAAGCCCATGCGCTGGATACCTACGACGACAGGATCCTCGCCGAACTGCAGCGCGACGCGCGCCTGACCATGGCCGAGCTGGGCCGGCGCGTGCATCTGAGCCAGCCCGCGGTCACCGAACGCGTGCGCAAGCTGGAGATCGCGGGGGTCATCAAGGGCTATCGCGCACAGCTCGATCTGTCGCGTCTTGGCTACGGTATCCGCGCGCTGGTGCGGGTCGCCCGTGCCGAGTACGCACGCGTGGTCAAGCTGATCGAGCAGACGCCGGAGGTCATCAATGCCTTCAACGTGACGGGCGAGGACAGCTGGGTGCTGGAGATCGCGGTGATCGACGTGCCGCACCTGGATGCGGTGGTCAGCAAGTTCTGCGTGCTGGCCGACACCTCCACGTCCATCGTGCTGAACGCGCCGCGCGAGCATGCGCCGCTGGTTCCGGCGCGCCGCGAGAACGTGCGCCAGGCGGCGCATCGCTCGAAGGCCCGCTGAACCCATTTGCCGTTGCCGAGGAGTCCGCCATGTCCCGCCCCGAAGCTTCCCCGCTGTACGTCTTCGTCTACGGCACGCTGCGCCGCGGCGGCAGCAACGACATCAACCGGCTCGCGCCCCCGCCGCGCTGGATCGGCGAGGCCGAAGTGGCCGGCACGATGTACGACCTGCGCCACTATCCTGGCGTGGTGCTGGGCGGGCCGCGGCGCGTGAAGGGCGAGGTGTATGCGGTGACGCCGCCGCTGCTGGCCGTGCTCGACGAGATCGAGGAGGTCCATCCGCAGCAGACCGGCGAGTACGTGCGGCGCGAGTTGCCGGTCGACGTCGCCGGCAAGGTGCTGCCGTGCCTGCTGTACGAGATCGATCCGGGCCGCGTGGCGGGCCGGCCCGTGATCGCGGGCGGCGACTGGATCGCCCACGTGGCGCGATGAGGTTGCTGCGCTGCACCATCAGAAATTTTTTTCCGCATTATGAAATTCTGAGAGTGATCGCCTGTGCTTCATCTTTCGCAATGCGGATAGATGGTTTCTTATTGAGAAACGTCAATGGAATTTCATTGATTTATAAGAGAAAATTTTTCCTCTTGTATAAGACATATGATCCGTTTCAAGTCTTATATAAGACATAGAATTCATCCATCCCATCAACGTTCTGGAGTACTTCCATGCCCCAATCCCTGACCGAGCAACTCAGCCGCGAACAGCAGATCGCCGCCCTGGAGAAAGACTGGGCGACCAACCCCCGCTGGAAGGGTGTCAAGCGCGGCTACAGCGCGGCTGACGTGGTGCGCCTGCGCGGCTCGCTGCCGATCGAGTACACGCTGGCCAAGCGCGGCGCCGAGAAGCTGTGGGAGAAGATCAACGGCTCGGCCAAGAAGGGCTACGTGAACGCCTTCGGCGCGATCTCCGCTGGCCAGGCCATGCAGCAGGCCAAGGCGGGCCTGGAAGCCGTCTACCTGTCGGGCTGGCAGGTGGCGGCCGACGGCAACACCAGCGAGACCATGTACCCCGACCAGTCGCTGTACGCCTACGACTCGGTGCCGACCATGGTCCGCCGCATCAACAACACCTTCAAGCGCGCCGACGAGATCCAGTGGGGCCGCGGCATCGGCCCTGGCGACAAGGACTTCATCGACTACTTCCTGCCCATTGTGGCTGACGCGGAAGCCGGCTTCGGCGGCGTGCTGAACGCCTTCGAGCTGATGAAGAACATGATCGTCGCCGGCGCCGCCGGCGTGCACTTCGAGGACCAACTGGCCGCCGTCAAGAAGTGCGGCCACATGGGTGGCAAGGTGCTGGTGCCCACGCAGGAAGCCTGCGAGAAGCTGATCGCCGCGCGCTTCGCCGCCGACGTGATGGGCGTGCCGACCATCGTGCTGGCCCGCACCGACGCCGAGGCCGCCAACCTGATCACCAGCGACCACGACGCCAACGACAAACCGTTCCTGACCGGCGAGCGCACGCAGGAAGGCTTCTACCGCGTCAAGAACGGCCTGGAGCAGGCCATCAGCCGCGGCGTGGCCTACGCCCCCTACGCCGACCTGGTGTGGTGCGAGACCGGCACGCCGGACCTGGGCTTCGCCCGCGAGTTCGCGCAGGCCGTGCACGCCAAGAGCCCGGGCAAGCTGCTGTCGTACAACTGCTCGCCGTCCTTCAACTGGAAGAAGAACCTGGACGACAAGACGATCGCCAAGTTCCAGGACGAGCTGTCCGCACTGGGCTACAAGTACCAGTTCATCACGCTGGCCGGCATCCACGTCAACTGGTACAACACCTTCAAGTTCGCCCACGCCTATGCACGCGGCGAAGGCATGAAGCACTACGTCGAGATGGTGCAGGAACCCGAGTTCGCCGCGCGCGAGCAGGGCTACACCTTCGTGTCGCACCAGCAGGAAGTCGGTGCGGGCTACTTCGACGACGTGACGACGGTGATCCAGGGCGGTTCGTCCAGCGTCAAGGCGCTGTCCGGCTCGACCGAAGAAGAGCAGTTCCACTGAGATCCGCCGCCCGGCGGCGGCAGCACAGGCCCGGCGCTCGCACCGCCGGGCCTTTTTGCGTCAGCCTGCCAGGGGCGAGACGCCGACGATCACCAGCGACAGGTTGTCCCCGCCGCCGCGCGCACGCGAGCGCGCCTTGCGGACCAGCAGCTCCGCCGCGGCGCGTGGCGCCAGCGTGCTGACGACGCTGCCCAGTTCCTCGTCGCCGAAGTAGTGCCACAGCCCGTCGCTGCAGGCCAGGATCACGTCGCCCGGCTGCAGCTGCGCGATGCGGTGGGCCACGGCGGGCGGGTCGGCCTGGCTGCCCAGGCAGCTCATCAGGATGTTCGAGTCCGGGTGGCTGCGCGCCTGCTCCTCGCTGATCTCGCCGCGCTCCACCAGCGTCTCCACGTAGGAATGGTCGCGCGTGCGGTGCACCAACCGGCCGCCGCGGAAGTGGTAGATGCGCGAATCGCCGACGTGGATCCAGCGGCATTCCCCCTGCGGAAGGAGCAGGAAGGCGGCGATCGTGCTGTGCGGCTCCTGCTCGGCCGAAATGGCGGTCAGCTGGATCACCAGATGCGCCTGCGCGACCAGGCTGCGCAACAATTCGGCGCCGTCGTCCTGCTGCGGATCGTAGCGCTCGAACAGCTGCTGCGCGGTCAGCTGGACCTGGTCCGCGGCCTTGCGGCCGCCGCTGCGCCCACCCATGCCGTCGGCCACGATGCCGAGCAGGCAGCCGGTCACGCGCGGATGCTGCAGCAGCGCCACCTGGTCCTGCTGGTACTCCCGATCGCCCCGGTGGATGCCGGTGGCGGCACTGAGCCGGAATCCTGGAGCGGGAGAGGGGGGCATGCGGACGCGCGGGGAGATGAAGGCAGCGCGTATTATCAAGTGCTCCGCTGCGCCGCCCCTGCCGGCCACGGGCCAGCACCGTGTCTGCCAATCTCCATTCCCCCGACCGCCAGTTGATCGAGCTGCGCATCGAGCATGCCGATCTCGATGCCATGGTGGACCGCCTGGCGCACGAGGCGCCCGTGGACGAACTGCTGCTGCAGCGCCTGAAGAAGCGTCGCCTGCGCCTGCGCGACCGGATCGCGCAGCTGGAGCTGCTGCTGGACCCGCGGGAGCCGGCCTGAACCGCGTGCCGTCCGCCGGCCCGGATGCCTGGCTGGACGACGTCGGCGCGGCCTTCGCGCCCGGCGGCGCCATCGGGCGCGCGGCCACGCACTACCAGCCCCGCCCGGGCCAGATCGCGATGGCCGAGGCCGTCGCCCGGACGATCGCGCACGGCGGCGCGCTCGTCGTCGAGGCCGGCACCGGCGTTGGCAAGACCTTCGCCTATCTGGTCCCGGCGCTGCTGTGCGGCGAGCGCGTCCTGCTGTCCACGGCCACCAAGACGTTGCAGGACCAGCTGTTCGACCGCGACCTGCCGCGGCTGCGCGAGGCGCTGGGGCTGGCCGCGCGCGTGGCCCTGCTGAAAGGGCGTAGCAGCTACCTGTGCCTGCACCGCCTGCACCATGCCCGGCAGGCGCTCGGCCCCGAGGCCGCCGGGCTGCTGCCGCAGCTCGCGGAGGTCGAGCGCTGGGCGCTGGCCACGCGCAGCGGCGATCTGGCGGAACTGACGGCGCTGGACGAACGCTCCGCGCTGCTGCCGCTGGTCAGTTCCACGCGCGACAACTGCCTGGGCAGCGAATGCCCGCAGTTCGGCGCCTGCCACGTCGTGCATGCGCGGCGCGAAGCGATGGCCGCCGACGTGGTCGTGGTCAACCACCACCTGTTCTTCGCCGACCTCGCGGTGCGCGAGTCCGGCGTGGCCGAACTGCTGCCCACGGTCCGCGTGGTCGTGTTCGACGAGGCGCACCAGCTCAACGAGACCGGCGTGCAGTTCCTGGGTCAGCGGCTCGGCACGGCGCAGTTGCTGGACTTCGTGCGCGATGCGCTGGCGACCACGCGCGCGCAGGCCGGCGGCGTGGCCGACTGGCCGGCCTGGCTGGCGCCGCTGGAGCGGGCCGCGCGCGACCTGCGCATGCTGGCCGGGCCGCTTCCGCCCGGCACGCGGCTGCGCTGGCATGGCGCGGCGCCCGACGGCATCGACGGCGCGGCGTGGCAGCAGGCGCTCGACGACCTGGCGCAGGCGCTGCGGTCGCTGGTCGCGGTGCTCGCCGGCGTCGGTGCCCAGTCGCCCGACCTGGCGCGGCTGCATGCGCGGGCCCAGGTGCTGGCCGAGCGGCTGGAGCGGTTCGCCCGGCCGTGTGCGACGGACGCGGTGCGCTGGGTCGACGTGGGACTGCACCTGCGGCTGCTGGAATCACCGCTGTCGATCGCCGACACCCTGCAGCAGCGGCTGCTCGCGCCCGACGGTGCGCGGCGTGCCTACGTGTTCACCTCGGCCACGCTCGGCGACGATGCCGCGCTGCGCTGGTTCACCGAACCCTGCGGCCTGGCCGAGGCCGAGGTGCTGCGCGTGGACAGCCCGTTCGACCATGCCAGGCAGGCCGCCCTGTACGTGCCCCGCCACCTGCCGCGGCCCGCGGATGCCGCGCATGGCCCGGCGGTCGCCGCGCTGGTCGCCGAGGCCGCGCTGCGCCTGGGCGGGCGCACGCTGGTGCTGACGACCACGCTGCGCGCGCTGCGCATCATCGGGCAGGCGCTGCGGCAGGCGCTGGCAGCGCGCTGCGAGGTGCTGCTGCAGGGGCAGATGACCCGGCGCGCGCTGCTGGAGCGCCTGCGCGACGGGGCGCACGCCGGCGGCGGCTGCGTGCTGGTGGCCTCGGCCTCGTTCTGGGAAGGGGTGGACGTGCCGGGCGACGCGCTGCAATTGGTCGTGATCGACAAGCTGCCGTTTCCGCCGCCGAACGACCCGATCGTCGAGGCGCGCGCGCAGCAGATCGAGGCCGCCGGCGGCAGTGCGTTCAAGGAGTACTTCCTGCCCGAGGCCGCGGTGGCGCTGAAGCAGGGGGCCGGCCGCCTGATCCGCAGCGAGAACGACCGCGGCGTGCTCGTGGTGTGCGACCCGCGGCTGGTGCAGATGGGCTACGGGCGGCGCCTGCGGGCGGCGCTGCCGCCGATGCGCCAGCTGCAAGACGAGGCGCAGTTCCTCCAGGCCCTGGACGAACTGGCGGCGGCTACCAGACCTTCCACCACGGATCGTCCTTCGGCCTGAAGCCGCGCTGCAGGTAGGCGCTCTGCGGATAGTTGGTCTGCAGCACGCGCAGCGCGTCGTCGCGCAGCTGCGCCATGCCCAGGGCGTCGTAGCTCTTGTAGATGATGTACAGCGCCTCTTCGAGCGCCGGCACCTCGCGGTAGTCGGCCAGCGCGATCTGCGCGCGGTTGATGGCCGCCACGTAGGCACCGCGCGTGTAGTAATAGCGCGCGACGTGCACCTCGTACTGCGCCAGCGAGTTCACGATGTAGGTCATGCGCTGGCGCGCGTCCGGCGTGTAGCGCGAGTCCGGGAAGCGCGACACCAGTTCCTTGAAGGCCTCGAACGAATCCTTGGCGGCCTTCTGGTCGCGTTCGGACAGGTCCTGCCGGCTCAGGAACGCGAACAGGCCCATGTTGTCGTTGAAGTTGACGATGCCCTTGAGGTACAGCGCGTAGTCCAGGGCCGGGCTGGCCGGGTGCAGCTTGATGAAGCGGTCCAGCGTGGCGATGGCCTGGGCCGGTTCGCCGGACCGGTAGGAGGCGTAGGCCTTCTCCAGTTGCGCCTGCTGCGCCAGCGGCGTGCCGGCGGCGCGGCCTTCGAGCTTCTCGAACAGCGTGATCGCGCGTTCGTAGCCGCCGGAGTTGAGTTCGTCCTTGGCCTCGCTGTAGATCCGGTTCGGGCTCCAGTTCTCGGTTTCGTCCACCGTCTTGGTGGCGCAGCCCGCCAGGGCAGCGGCCAGCAGCAGCGGCGCGAGGGCCGATAATTTGAAGCGATGGAACACGGGCGAATCCCTTGACAAAAGCGGCGGCGATTATATCGACCCCCCCCCTGGACGATGCCTTGGCCGAAGACGGGGAAGACGCGCCGGGACTGGCCGGCGTGCCCGAGTGGCGCGCGGTCGCCGTGGGCGCCGACTGGCATGGCCAGCGCCTGGACCGCGCGTTGGCGGCGCTGGTGCCGGAGTTCTCGCGCAGCTATCTGCAGCAGTTGATCGACGGCGGCGCCGTGCACCTGAACGGCGCCGCGGCGCGCAAGAGCGCCGCGCGCGTGCGCATCGGCGATGCGGTGCGGGTCGAACTGCGGCCGACCCAGCAGAGCCAGGCCTTCGTGGCCCAGCCGATGCCGCTGCGCATCGTGCATGAGGACGCGCACCTGCGCGTGATCGACAAGCCGGCCGGCCTGGTCGTGCACCCGGCGCCCGGCAACTGGAGCGGCACGCTGCTGAACGGCCTGCTGGCGCTGGACCGGGCCGCCGCCGCGCTGCCGCGCGCCGGCATCGTGCACCGGCTGGACAAGGACACCAGCGGCCTCATGGTCGTGGCGCGCACGCGCGCCTGCATGGACGCGCTGGTGGCCATGATCGCGCGGCGCGAGGTCAGCCGGCAGTACCTGGCGCTCGCGCACCGCCGCTGGCAGGGCCCGGCGACGCGCACGGTCGACGCGCCGATCGGCCGCGACCCGCGCCAGCGCCTGCGCATGGCCGTGGTCGACCTGGCACGCGATGCCGGCAAAGCCGCCCGCACCGATTTCGAGTGCCTGGCCCAGGCCGAGGCCGGCTGCTGGCTGCGCTGCACGCTGCACACCGGGCGCACGCACCAGATCCGTGTGCACGCGGCGTCGATCGGGCACCCGCTGGTGGCCGACGTGCTGTACGGCGGCGCGCCGGCCGCGGGGCTCGCGCGGCAGGCGCTGCATGCCGAGCGGCTGGCCTTCCGGCATCCCATCACCGGGGCCGCGCTGGCGCTGCAGGCGCCGCTGCCGGACGACCTGCGCGCGGCGCTCGCCCATTGGGGGCTGGGCTACAATCCCTGACCGCGCAGGCGACCTTTTTCCAGCAAGGCGCGCAGCGCACCCGCCCGATGCCCGTCGCCGAGGCCATACGCAGCCCGCAAGGCGACGCATCCGAGCCCGCACCCCCTTGGTGCCTACCCCGGAACCGTACCAGCCATGAATTCGGCAGAGGCCAAGCATGTCCTCGAGGCGGCATTGATGTGCTCGCCGCAGCCGTTGCCCGTGCGCGAGCTGCGGGTGCTGTTCGACGACGCGCTGGGCGCCGACTCCGTCAAGGCATTGCTGGCCGAACTGCAGCAGGAATGGGCGCAGCGCGGGCTGGAGCTGGTCAGCGTGGCCTCGGGCTGGCGCTTCCAGAGCCGGCCGGCCATGCGCGCCTACCTGGACCGCCTGCACCCCGAGAAGCCGCCGCGCTACACCCGTGCCGCGCTGGAGACGCTGGCCATCATCGCCTACCGCCAGCCGGCCACGCGCGGCGACATGGAGGAGATCCGCGGCGTCAGCATCAACGCGCAGGTGCTCAAGCAGCTGGAGGATCGCGGCTGGATCGAGGTGATCGGCCACCGCGAGACCGTCGGCCGCCCCGCGCTGTTCGCGACCACGCGCCAGTTCCTGGACGACCTGGGACTGGAGTCGCTGGACCAGCTGCCGGTGGTCGACGATCCGGCCCAGCGGGCCCGGCTGCTGGCCGCGCTGGCCGAGGCCGATCCGGCCCAGGCGGCGCTGCCGATGGAGGGCGATGCCGACGCGGCGGCTGACCCCGGTGCCGCCGCCCTTGTTTCTCCTGACCTCGCCGCTTCCGAAACTGCGGAATCCCGACCATGAACCAACTTCCCGGTGCCACGACGCCTCCCGACGACGAAGAAGCGCACGATCTCGAGTCCGTCGCGTCCGCCTTGCCCGCTGCCGAGGTCCCGCCAAGTCCGCCGCCGCAGGCCGCGGCGGCCGAGCCGGCCGACGACAGCCGTTTCGCCGACGTGGTGTCGGGCCGCTTCGACGCCGACGAGGCCGCGCCCGACCTGGCGCCGCCCAAGCGCGTGCTGCCGCCGCAGCCCGAGACGCCCAAGCTGCACAAGATCCTGGCCCAGGCCGGCCTGGGCTCGCGGCTGGAGATGGAGCAGCTGATCACCGAAGGCCGCATCACCGTCAACAACGAGCCGGCCCACATCGGCCAGCGCATCCAGTACGGCGACCAGGTCAAGCTCAACGGCAAGCCGATCCGCATTCGCATCGACGCGCCGCCGCCGCGCGTGATCGCCTACCACAAGCCGGCCGGCGAGGTCGTCACCCACGACGACCCGCAGAACCGGCCCACGGTGTTCCGCAAGCTGCCCAAGCTCATGCAGGGCAAGTGGCAGTCGGTCGGTCGGCTGGACCTGAACACCGAAGGCCTGCTGCTGTTCACGAACTCCGGCGAACTGGCCAACAAGCTGATGCATCCGCGCTTCGGCCTGGAGCGCGAGTACGCGGTACGCGTGCTGGGCGCGCTCGGCAACGACGAGAAGCAGCGCCTGCTCGACGGCGTGCAGCTGGACGACGGCCCGGCCCAGTTCGGCAGCATCGAGGAGGGCGGCGGCGAAGGTTCCAACTGCTGGTACCGCGTGACGATCACCGAAGGCCGCAACCGCGAGGTGCGCCGCATGTTCGAGTCCGTCGGCCGTGCCGTCAGCCGGCTGATCCGCATCCGCTACGGCGCGATGCTGCTGCCGCGCGGCCTCAAGCGCGGCGCGGCGCTGGAGCTCGACGCGCGCGACATCCAGGCGCTGATGCGCGCGGCCGGTGCGTCGCAGCCGCAACCGGCCGGCCGCAACCACCGCAAGGACCGCCGCGGCAGCGAGGCCGCCCCGCCCGCCGGGCAGCCGCGCGGCAATGCCGGCGGCGGGCGCGGCAAGCGCGGCGGCCAGAAGGCCGCGCCGAACCGGCCGCCGCAGGGCGGCCCGCGCCGCGAGGGCGGCAGCCGGGGCGAAGGGCCGATCCCGAATCCGCTGGCCGTCAGCACGCCGGGCGGCCAGCGTGCCAAGCGCGGCGGCGGCAATGCCGGCGGCGGCGGTGCGCAGCCCGATCCGATGAAGACCTCCTTCGGCTACATCGGCGCCGACAGCTTCTCGCGCCAGCGCCAGGAGCAGCGCCGCCGCGGCGGCGGGGGAGGGGGCGGCGGCGGTGGTGGTAGCGCCCGCCGCGGTGGGCGCGGGCGCTGAACCGCCCGCCGGCACCTGCCTGGCCGGTGCCCTGCATGGGAATGCAGGATTGCGCACCGGCTAAAATCCCATGCTTTTCGCGCACGCGAAGCGCTTTTCCTTTCAACGATTCGCCATCCCTGCGAATCAAAATTTCAACCAGAACCGAACCGACATGGCCCTCGAACGCACCCTTTCCATCATCAAGCCCGACGCCGTTGCCAAGAACGTGATCGGCCAGATCTACGCCCGCTTCGAGGCCGCCGGCCTGAAGATCGTCGCCGCGCGCATGGTGCAC
This sequence comes from Pseudorhodoferax sp., assembly GCF_047601025.1. Taxonomy (NCBI): domain Bacteria; kingdom Pseudomonadati; phylum Pseudomonadota; class Betaproteobacteria; order Burkholderiales; family Comamonadaceae; genus Pseudorhodoferax; species Pseudorhodoferax sp. Next base: position 358,781 of record NZ_JASGJZ010000001.1, on the reverse strand, counting down.
CTGTCGCGTGCCGAGGCCGAGCAGTTCTACGCCGTGCACAAGGAGCGCCCGTTCTTCAAGGACCTGGTGGACTTCATGATCTCCGGCCCGGTCATGGTGCAGGCGCTGGAAGGTGAGAACGCCATCCTGAAGAACCGCGACCTGATGGGCGCCACGGACCCGAAGAAGGCCGCCGCCGGCACCATCCGCGCGGACTTCGCCGACAGCATCGACGCCAACGCCGTGCACGGCTCGGACGCCGCCGAAACCGCCCAGGCCGAGGTCGCCTTCTTCTTCCCGGGCCTCAACATCTACTCGCGCTGACATGCGACGACCCGCGCCCTGCCGCCGCGTTCGGGGGCTTCGCCGGCGCGGGACGGGCGCAGGGGGCGTGACCAGACGATGAGCACCGCCACCCCCGCCAACCTGCTGGAATTCGACCTCGACGGCCTCGCCGCCTTCTGCGAGCGCCTGGGCGAGAAGCGCTTTCGCGCGACCCAGCTGTTCCGCTGGATCCACCAGCGCGGCGCCGATGACTTCGGCCAGATGAGCGACCTGGCCAAGTCCCTGCGCGGCAAGCTCGAAGGCTGCGCTACGGTGCGGGCCCTGCCGGTCGTCGCCCAGCACATGTCGCAGGACGGCACGATCAAGTGGCTGTTCGACGTCGGCGCGGGCGACGCGGTGGAGGCCGTGTTCATCCCCGAGGACGACCGCGGCACGCTGTGCATCTCCTCGCAGGCCGGCTGCGCGGTCGGCTGCCGCTTCTGCTCGACCGGGCACCAGGGCTTCAGCCGCAACCTGACGACCGGCGAGATCCTGGCGCAGCTGTGGTTCGCCGAGCATTTCCTGCGCCGCCACCTGGGGACGGCGGAGCGCGTGGTGTCCAACGTGGTCATGATGGGCATGGGCGAGCCGCTGCAGAACTACGCGGCGCTGGTGCCGGCCCTGCGGGTGATGCTGGACGACCATGGCTACGGCCTGTCGCGCCGCCGCGTGACGGTGTCCACCTCCGGCGTGGTGCCGATGATCGACCGCCTGGCGCAGGACTGCCCGGTGGCGCTGGCCGTCTCGCTGCACGCGCCCGGCGACGCGCTGCGCGACAAGCTGGTGCCGCTGAACCGCAAGTACCCGCTGGACGAACTGATGGCGGCCTGCCAGCGCTACCTGGCGCATGCGCCGCGCGACTTCATCACCTTCGAGTACTGCATGCTGGACGGCGTGAACGACCAGCCCGAGCATGCGCGCGAACTGATCGCGCTGGTCGAGCGTCACCGCACGCAGGGCGTGTGGTGCAAGTTCAACCTGATCCCGTTCAACCCCTTCCCGGCGTCGGGCCTGAAGCGCTCCGGTGCGCCGCAGGTCGCCGCCTTCGCCAGGCTGCTGGCCGACGCCGGCATCGTGACCACGGTGCGCAAGACCCGCGGCGACGACATCGACGCGGCCTGCGGCCAACTGGCCGGCGACGTGAAGGACCGCACGCGGGTGGCCCAGCGCATCGCGCTGCAGCGGCAGGTGCCGCTGCAGCCGGCGGGTGGCCTGGCGGCGGGGGGCTGAGCGATGCGGCGGACCTGCCGGCGTTTCGCAGGGGCGTGGGCCCTGGGCGGCCTGGCGCTGGCCGGTGCGCTGCAGCTGGCCGGCTGCGCGGGGCCCGGCGGCCCTTCGGCCACGGCGCCGCAGGCCGACCTGGTGCTGCCGTCGGAGGAAACCGAGGCGCGCCGGCGCGCGCGCGTGCGGCTGGAACTGGCCTCGCGCTATTTCGACCAGGGGCAGACCACGGTCGCGCTGGAGGAGGTCAAGCTCGCGCTGGCCACCGACCCGGGGTTCGCCGAGGCCTTCAACCTGCGCGGGCTGGTCTACATGCGGCTGAACGACCTGCCGCTGGCCGAGGAGAGCTTCCGCCAGGCGCTGCGCCTGAATCCGCGCGAGCCCGGCACCGCCCACAACTACGGCTGGCTGCTGTGCCAGCAGGGCCGCTACGAGCAGGCGGTCGCCTTCTTCGGCCAGGCGCTGGCGCACCCGACCTATGCCGACAAGGCCAAGACCTGGCTGGCCCAGGGCATGTGCCAGCAGCGCGCCGGGCAACTGGCCGATGCCGAGCGCAGCTTCGCGCGCTCCTACGAGCTGGACCCGGCCAACCCCATCACCGGCTACAACCTGGCGCAGCTGCTGCACCAGCGCAGCGACGACGCGCGCGCGCAGTTCTACATCCGCCGCATCAACAACTCCGAGTACGCGAATGCGGAATCGCTGTGGCTGGGCGTGAAGGTCGAACGTCGCCTGGACAATCGCCAGGCCATGGAACAGCTGGCCCTGCAGCTGCGCAACCGCTTCCCCCAGTCGCGCGAGTACCTCGCGCTGGAACGCCAGGCATTCGATGAGTGACGCTCCCCTTTCCCCGGACTCGACGACGGCATCGGCGGCGGGCGCGCCCTCCGGGTCGATGCCCTCCGGCCCGGCCCAGCAGGCCGGCGCCATGCTGCGCGAGGCGCGCGAGCGGGCCGGCCTGCACGCGGCGGCATTGGCCGCCGCGCTGAAGGTGCCGGTGCGCAAGCTGGAGGCGCTGGAGGCCGGCCGCTTCGACCTGCTGCCCGACATCGCCTTCGCCCGCGGGCTGGCCGCCAGCATCTGCCGCGGCCTGAAGGTCGATCCCCAGCCGGTGCTGGCCCTGATGCCGGCCATCGGCGGCCCCGACGTGCCGGTCGCGCCGCCGGCCATCAATACGCGCTTCGAGCCCGGCAGCAGCGCCGGCGCGGCGCGGCGCGGGCGGCTGAGCCCGGCCATGTGGGCCGTGGCCGTGCTGCTGCTCGGCGCGCTGGCGATCTATCTGTGGCCGACCGGCGCCGACGCGCCGGCCGAGCCCGAGGCCGCCACCGTGCCGGAGGAGCCTGCGCAGGCCGCGGCGCCGGGCCTGGTCACCGAACGCGTGGCGCCGGGCGCCGAGCCGGCGCCTGCCGTTGCCGCGGCGCCCCTCGCGCCGGCGCAGCCCGCGGCCAACGCCGCCGTGCCGGCCCCGGTGGCACCGCCGCCTGCCGCCGGATTGCTGCGCTTCGACGTCAAGGCCGAGACCTGGGCCAGGGTCACCGACGCCACGGGCAAGGTGCTGCTGCGGCGCACGCTGAAGGCGGGCGAGAGCGTGCCGGTCGACGGCACGCCGCCGCTGGAGGTCGTGGTCGGCCGCATCGACGCGGTCGAGATCCAGGTGCGCGGCCAGGTACAGGATGTGCGCTCCGCCGCCCGCAGCGGCGTGGCGCGCTTCGAGGTGAAATGAGCATGCCAACCACCCCACCCGCTACTCCGATCGCCGCGGCGACGATCCCCCCCCGCCGCAGCCGCCAGGCCCGCGTCGCCTGGGGCAGCCGCATCGTGGCCGTGGGCGGCGACGCGCCGGTGCGCGTGCAGTCCATGACCAATACCGACACGGTGGACGCGATCGGCACCGCGATCCAGGTCAAGGAGCTGGCGCTGGCCGGCTCGGAGATGGTGCGCATCACCGTCAACACGCCCGAGGCCGCCGCGCAGGTGCCCTACATCCGCGAGCAGCTCGACCGCATGGGCATCGACGTGCCGCTGATCGGCGACTTCCACTACAACGGCCACCGCCTGCTGACCGAGCACCCGGCCTGCGCCGAGGCCTTGTCCAAGTACCGCATCAACCCCGGCAACGTGGGCAAGGGCGACAAGAAGGACAAGCAGTTCGGCCAGATGATCGAGGCCGCGATGCGCTGGGGCAAGCCGGTGCGCATCGGCGTCAACTGGGGCAGCCTGGACCAGGAACTGCTGGCCGGCCTGATGGACGAGAACAGCCGGCGCGCCCAGCCCTGGAGCGCCAGGCAGGTGATGTACGAGGCGCTGGTCACCTCGGCCATCGATTCGGCGAAGCTGGCCGAATCGTTCGGCATGGACGGCAGCCAGATCCTGCTGAGCTGCAAGGTCAGCGGCGTGCAGGACCTGATCGCCGTCTACCGCGAGCTGGCGCGCCGCTGCACCTACCCGCTGCACCTGGGCCTGACCGAGGCCGGCATGGGCACCAAGGGCACGGTGGCCTCGGCCGCGGCGCTGTCCATCCTGCTGCAGGAGGGCATCGGCGACACCATCCGCGTGAGCCTGACGCCGCAGCCCGGCGAGCCGCGCACGCAGGAGGTGGTCATCGCCTCGGAGGTCCTGCAGGCCCTGGGCCTGCGGGTGTTCGTGCCCAGCGTCACCGCCTGCCCGGGCTGCGGGCGCACCACCAGCACCACGTTCCAGGAACTGGCCAAGCAGATCGACGACTTCCTGCGCATGCAGATGCCCGTCTGGCGCGGCAGGTACCCCGGCGTCGAGGGCCTGAAGGTCGCCGTGATGGGCTGCATCGTCAATGGCCCGGGCGAGAGCAAGCATGCCGACATCGGCATCAGCCTGCCCGGCACCGGCGAGGCGCCGGCCGCGCCGGTGTTCATCGACGGCCAGAAGGCCATGACGCTGCGCGGCGACAACATCGCGGCCGAGTTCCACCAGATCGTCGAGCACTACATCGAAAAGCGCTTCGGCCAGGCCTCCACGGCCAGCGCCGCCTGAACCCGGATTCCCATGGCTGACAAGATCAATGCCGTCAAAGGCATGAACGACATATTGCCGGCGAGCGTGCCGCGCACCGACAAGCTGCCCGACTCCGCGCTGTGGCACTGGTTCGAGACCACCGTGCGCGAGGTGCTGGCGCGCTATGGCTACCAGTACATCGTGACGCCGGTGGTCGAGCCGACCGCGCTGTTCGTGCGCGGCCTGGGCGAGGTGACCGACATCGTCGAGAAGGAGATGTACTCCTTCACCGATGCGATGAACGGCGACAAGCTGACACTGCGGCCCGAGGCCACGGCCGGCATCGTGCGCGCCATGGTCGAGCACAACGCGCTGTACAACGGTCCGCTGCGGCTGTGGACGCTGGGGCCCATGTTCCGCCACGAACGGCCGCAGAAGGGGCGCTATCGCCAGTTCCACCAGCTCGACGTCGAGGCCCTGGGCTTCGCCGGGCCGGACGTGGACGCCGAGCTGATCCTGCTGACGCGCGCGCTGTGGAAGCGGCTCGGCCTGGCCGAAGGCCGGCACGTGCGGCTGGAGCTCAACAGCCTGGGCCAGCCGGCCGAGCGCCAGGCGCACCGCGAGGCGCTGATCCGCCATTTCGAGGCCCATGCCGACGTGCTTGACGAGGACGCCCGCCGCCGCCTGCACAGCAACCCGCTGCGCATCCTGGACACCAAGAACCCGGCCATGCAGGCCATGGTCGAGGCGGCGCCGCAGCTGATGGACTTCCTCGGCGCCGAATCGCGCGCGCACTTCGACGCCGTGCGCGCCGTGCTCGATGCCGCCGGCCTGGCCTACCGGGTGAACCCGCGCCTGGTGCGCGGCATGGACTACTACAACCTCACGGTCTTCGAGTGGGTCACGGACCAGCTCGGCTCGCAGGGCACGGTCTGCGGCGGCGGCCGCTACGACGGCCTGATCGGCCAGATGGGCGGCAAGCCCGCGCCGGCCGTGGGCTTCGGCCTGGGCATCGAGCGCCTGCTGCTGCTGATCCAGGAACTGGGCCTGCCCGTGCCCGGCGCCGCGCCCGTGGCCTATGCCATCGTGCCGCAGCCGGCCCGGCTGCCGCAGGCCATGGCCGTGCTGGAGCAGTTGCGCGACGCCGGCCTCGCCGTCGTGCTGCACGCCGGCGGCGGCAGCATGAAATCGCAGTTCAAGAAGGCCGACGCCAGTGGCGCCGCCTACGCGCTGATCTTCGGCGAAGAGGAGGCCGCGGCCGGCGAGGTGACCGTCAAGGCCTTGCGCGACGGGCAGGGGGCGCAGCAGCGCCGCTCCCTCGCCGATCCGGCCGAATGGGCCGCCGCCCTACAATCCCGCGCTTGATTCCGCGCCCCTGATCGCGCTTCTTCCTCCATGGCAAAACATCTCGATCTCGAAGAACAGGAACAGCTCGACCAGGTCAAGCATCTATGGCAGCGCTACGGCAACGCCATCACCTGGCTGCTGATCCTCGTGCTGGCCGGCTTTGCCGGCTGGAACGGCTGGCAGTACTGGCAGCGTAGCCAGGCCACCCAGGCCTCGGCGTTGTTCGAGGAGGTCGACCGCGCCGCCAAGGCCGGCGATACCGCCCGGCTGGAGCACGCCTTCGGCGACATCCGCGACAAGTACGCCGGCACCGTCTACGCGCAGCAGGCCGGCCTGCTGACCGCCAAGGTGCTGCACGAGAAGGGCAATGCCGACGGCGCCAGGGCCGCGCTGACCTGGGTCGCCGAGAAGGCGTCCGACCCCGGCTACCAGGCGCTGGCGCGGCTGCGCCTCGCCGGCCTGCTGCTCGACGCCAAGGCCTACGACGACGCGCTGAAGCAGCTCGGCGGCAGTTTCCCGGGCGAGTTCGCCGCGCTGGCCGCCGATCGCCGCGGCGACATCCTGGCCGCGCAGGACAAGAAGGCCGAGGCCGTGGCCGAGTACCGCAAGGCCTACGACGGCCTGGGGCCGCGCGTGGACTACCGCCGCATGGTCGAAGTCAAGCTGAACGCGCTGGGCGTGGACCCCACTGCGCCGGGAGCCGCCCAATGACGGCCCGCCGCACGCTCCTCGGCCTCGCCGCCGCCGCGCTGCTGGCCGGCTGCGGCACCAGCAAGCCCAAGCCGGCCGAGCTCGGCCCCGATCCGCACCTGCTGGGCGTGCGCCAGGCCTGGAGCGCCAGGGTCGGCCGGGTCGATTTGCCGCTCGACGTGCATGTCAGCGGCGCGCAGGTCGCGCTGGCCAGCAGCGACGGCACCGTGCTGGCGCTCGATGCCCGCAGCGGCCGCGAGCTGTGGCGCGGCGCGGTCAAGGGCCGCCTGTCCGCCGGCGTCGGCAGCGATGGCCAGCGCGCGGCCGTCGCCACCCAGGACAACGAGATCGTGGCGCTGGAGGCCGGCCGCGAGCTGTGGCGCCAGCGCCTGACCGCGCAGGTCGTCACCGCGCCGCTGGTGGCCGGCGGGCGCGTGTTCGTGCTCGCCACGGACCGCTCCGTGACCGCGCTGGACGGCGGCAGCGGCCGGCGCCTGTGGTCGCAGCAGCGCCCCGGCGATCCGCTGGTGCTGAGCCAGAGCGGCGTGATCCTGGCCGTGGGCGACACCCTGGTCGTCGGCCTGGGCGGCCGGCTGGTGGGGCTGAACCCGACGAACGGCCAGGTGCGCTGGGACGTGCCGATCGCCGCGCCGCGCGGCACCAACGACGTGGAGCGCCTGGTCGATCTGGTCGGCCGCGTCAGCCGGGTCGGCGACTCGGTCTGCGCGCGCGCCTACCAGGCCAGCCTGGGCTGCGTGGATGCCGGGCGCGGCGTGCTCGCCTGGAGCAAGCCGTCGGCCGGCTACCAGGGCGTGCACGGCGACGAGCGCATGGTCTACGGGCCCGAGGCCGACGGCCGGCTCGTGGCCTGGCGCCGCAGCGATGGCGAGCGCGCCTGGGTCAGCGAGCGCCTGCGCTACCGCCGCCTGACGGCGCCGCTGGCGCTGGGCCGCTCGGTCATCGTCGGCGACGAGACCGGCCTCGTGCATTTCGTCTCGCGCGAGGACGGTTCGCCGCTGACGCGCGTGGCGACCGACGGCTCGCCCATCGCGGCGGCGCCGGTCGTGGCCGAGGACACGCTGGTCGTGGTCACGCGCAACGGCGGCGTGTTCGGCTTCGTGCCGGAGTGATGCAGCGGCCATGAAGCCCGTCATCGCCCTGGTGGGCCGGCCCAACGTCGGCAAGTCCACGCTGTTCAACCGGCTGACGCGCTCGCGCGATGCCATCGTGGCCGACTTCGCCGGCCTTACGCGCGACCGCCACTACGGCAACGGCAAGCAGGGCCGGCACGAGTTCATCGTCATCGACACCGGCGGCTTCGAGCCGACGGCCGAGAGCGGCATCTACCAGGAAATGGCCAAGCAGACGCGCCAGGCCGTGGCCGAGGCGGATGTGGTGATCTTCGTCGTCGATGCGCGCGCCGGCCTGTCGGCGCAGGACCACGACATCGCCGACTACCTGCGCCGCCTGGGCAAGCCCTGCGTGCTGGCGGCCAACAAGGCCGAGGGCATGCACGAGGGCCACCAGCTCGGCGAGTTCTTCGAGCTGGGCCTGGGCGAGGTGCATGCCGTCTCGGCCGCGCACGGCCAGGGCGTGCGCACGCTGGTCGAGCTGGCGCTGGCGCCGCTGGCGTTGCCGGAGGAGCCCGAGGAAGAAGCGGGCGACGAGCCCGGCGTGATCCGCCTCGCGGTGGCCGGCCGGCCCAACGTCGGCAAGTCCACGCTGATCAACACCTGGCTGGGCGAGGAGCGCCTGGTCGCGTTCGACATGCCCGGCACCACGCGCGACGCGATCAGCGTGCCGTTCGAGCGCCATGGCCAGCGCTTCGAGCTGATCGACACCGCCGGCCTGCGCCGGCGCGGCAAGGTGTTCGAGGCGATCGAGAAGTTCTCGGTCGTCAAGACGCTGCAGGCCATCGCGGACGCCCACGTCGTGCTGCTGCTGCTGGACGCCACGCAGGGCGTGACCGACCAGGACGCCCACATCGCCGGCTACATCCTGGAGAGTGGCCGTGCCGTGGTGCTGGCCATCAACAAATGGGATGCGGTGGACGCCTACCAGCGCGAGCTGGTGCAGCGCTCGATCGAGACGCGGCTGGCGTTCCTCAAGTTCGCGGCGCTGCACTTCATCTCGGCCCGGAAGCGCCAGGGCCTGGGGCCGCTGTGGGGCGCGATCGCCCAGGCCTACAAGGCGGCCATGTGCAAGATGTCCACGCCGGTGCTGACGCGGCTCCTGCTGGAGGCCGTGCAGTTCCAGGCACCCAAGCGCAGCGGCATGTTCCGGCCCAAGCTGCGCTATGCCCACCAGGGTGGCATGAACCCGCCCATCATCGTCGTGCACGGCAACTCGCTGGAGCACGTGACCGATGCCTACAAGCGCTACCTGGAGGGCCGCTTCCGTAAGGAATTCGAGCTCACCGGCACGCCGCTGCGCATCGAGATGAAGACCTCGGCCAATCCCTATGCCGACAAGAAGGATCGCTGAAGGTCCCAACACGAGGTCTAAGGACATCGGTATTTCCACGGAGGGCGCCGGACCGCTGTGGTATGTTCCTGCCTCCCTAATAACAACTGTCTGAACACGGAGGATATCGTGAGCAACAAAGGTCAACTTCTGCAGGATCCGTTCCTGAACACACTGCGCCGCGAGCACGTGCCGGTCTCGATCTATCTGGTCAACGGCATCAAGCTGCAGGGCCAGATCGAATCCTTCGACCAGTACGTCGTGCTACTGCGCAACACCGTGACGCAGATGGTCTACAAGCACGCCATCTCGACCATCGTTCCGGGCCGCGCGGTGAACTTCCAGCCGGCCCAGGACGACGCGGACGCCGCGCACTGACATCTCCCGTTCCGCCGGTGTCTCACCGGCCTGCGTCGCGCGCCGAGCGGTGCGCGCTCCCGGTCCCATCCGATTGACTGAACTTCCTGTTGCGAGCCCGGCGACGGCCTCGGCCATTCTGGTCGGGGTCGATTTCGGGCTGCCGCATTTCGACGCCGAGCTCGAAGAACTCGGCCTGCTGGCGCAGACCGCCGGCCTGCAGCCGGTGGCCCGCATCACCTGCAAGCGCAAGGCGCCGGACGCGGCCCTGTTCGTCGGCAGCGGCAAGGCCGAGGAGATCAAGCTGCTGGCGCGCATGCACCAGGCGACCAAGGTGCTGTTCGACCAGGCGCTGAGCCCGGCCCAGCAGCGCAACCTCGAGCGTGCGCTGGAGCTGCCGGTCAACGACCGCACGATGCTGATCCTGACGATCTTCTCGCAGCGTGCGCGCAGCCACGAAGGCAAGCTGCAGGTCGAGCTGGCGCGGCTGCAGTACCTCAGCACGCGGCTGGTGCGCCGCTGGTCGCACCTGGAGCGCCAGCGCGGCGGCATCGGCACGCGCGGCGGCCCGGGCGAGCGCCAGATCGAGCTGGACCGCCGCATGATCGGCGAGGCCATCAAGCGCACGCGCGAGCGGCTGCACAAGGTGGTGCGCCAGCGCGGCACGCAGCGGCGCCAGCGCGAGCGGCGCGAAGCGTTCACGATCTCGCTGGTGGGCTACACCAACGCCGGCAAGTCCAGCCTGTTCAACGCGCTGGTCAAGGCGCGCGCCTATGCGGCCGACCAGCTGTTCGCGACGCTGGACACGACGACGCGACAGCTCTACCTCGGCGAGGCCGGGCGCTCCGTGTCGCTGTCCGACACCGTGGGCTTCATCCGCGACCTGCCGCACGGCCTGGTCGACGCATTCCGCGCGACGCTGCAGGAGGCCGCCGATGCCGACCTGCTGCTGCACGTGGTCGATGCCTCCAATCTGCACCATCCCGAGCAGATGGAAGAGGTGCGCCGCGTGCTGGCCGAGATCGGCGCCGAGGACGTGCCGCAGCTGCTGGTGTTCAACAAGCTCGATGCCCTGGACGCGGCGCAGCGCCCGCTGCAGCTGGCCGACACGGTGGAGGTCGACGGGCGGCAGATCGACCGCGTCTTCGTCAGCGCCCGCAGCGGCGAGGGGCTGGCGGCGCTGCGGGCCGAATTGGCGCGCCGCGCGGAGCAGATCGCACCCTCGGGGCCCGGTGAATCGGCTGATTCCCCTGGGTATCATGAGGCCGATCCCCGCTTCGGCACAATCATCCGTTGACCACAAGAGATCTGAGCGCATGAACCTTTCTTCTCGGCCGTCGGCCTGGGCGGGCTTGCCCGGCCGAATCCGCGGCATGTTCAATCTGAACGATCCCCGCTGGGGCCGTGGAGACGACAGGGCCGGCGATCCGGACGAGAAGCCCGACGCACGGCGCCCGGAGGGCGAGCGCCCGTACGAGCCGCCGCGGCAGGCGCCCAACCGCGGTGGCAACCAGGGACCACCGGACCTGGACGAACTCTGGCGCGACTTCAACCGCAAGCTCGGCGGGCTGTTCGGCGGCGGCAACCGGGGCGGCGGGCGCAACGGCGGCGGCATGGGCGGCGGCGGTGGTTTCCAGCCCGACATGAAGAGCGCCGGCCTGGGTGTCGGCCTGATCGGTGCCGTGGCCGTGCTGATCTGGCTGGGCACCGGCTTCTTCATCGTGCAGGAAGGCCAGCAGGCCGTCATCACCCAGTTCGGCCGCTACCACTCCACCGTCGGTGCCGGCTTCAATTGGCGGCTGCCGTATCCGATCCAGCGCCATGAGCTGGTGTTCGTGACGCAGATCCGCTCGATCGACATCGGCCGCGACGTGATCATCAAGGCCACCGGCCTGCGCGATTCGGCCATGCTGACCGAGGACGAGAACATCGTCGACATCCGCTTCGCGGTGCAGTACCGGCTGAACGATGCGCGCGCCTTCCTGTTCGAGAGCAAGGACCCGACGGTGGCCGTGGTGCAGGCGGCCGAGACCGCGGTGCGCGAGGTCGTGGGCAAGATGCGCATGGATCAGGCGATCGCCGAGGAGCGCGACCAGATCGCGCCGCGGGTGCGCGAGCTGATGCAGACCATCCTGGACCGCTACAAGGTCGGCATCGAGATCGTCGGCATCAACCTGCAGCAAAGCGGCGTGCGGCCGCCCGAGCAGGTGCAGGCCGCGTTCGACGACGTGCTCAAGGCCGGCCAGGAGCGCGAGCGCGCCAAGAACGAAGCCGAGGCCTATGCCAACGACGTGATCCCGCGTGCACGCGGCACCGCGTCGCGCCTGCTGGAGGAGGCCCAGGGCTACAAGGCGCGCATCGTCGCGCAGGCGCAGGGCGATGCCCAGCGCTTCAGCTCGGTGCTGACCGAATACCAGAAGGCGCCGCAGGTCACGCGCGACCGCATGTACCTGGAGACCATGCAGCAGGTCTATGCCAACGCGACCAAGGTGTTGGTCGACTCGCGGCAGAACGCCAACCTGCTGTATCTGCCGCTGGACAAGCTGATGCAGGCGTCCGGCACGCAGGGTGCCGCGGCGCTCGGCGAGGCCGGCCTGGCCGGCGCGGCGACGGGTTCGTCGTCCACATCGAACGTGCCGCCGCCGCTGCCATCGTCGGCCGCTGCCGGCGACCTGCGCGCCCGCGACGGCCGCACCCGCGAACGCGACATGCGCTAGGGAGGCGCGACAAGTGAACAGAGTCGGATTCATCGCATCGTCGCTGCTGGTGCTGCTGGCGCTGGCCAGTTCCATGCTGTTCGTCGTGGACCAGCGCCAGTACGGCGTGGTCTACGCGCTCGGCCAGATCAAGAAGGTCGTCACCGAGCCGGGGCTGCACTTCAAGATGCCGCCGCCGTTCCAGAACGTGCGCTACCTGGACAAGCGCCTGCTGACGCTGGAAAGCACCGACCCCGAGCCGCTGCTGACGGCCGAGCGCCAGCGCGTGGTCATCGACTGGTACATCCGCTGGCGCGTGATCGATCCCTCGGAATACATCCGCAACGTCGGCTTGGACGAAAGCGCCGGCGCGAACCAGCTCAACCGCGTGGTGCGCAACGCCTTCCAGGAAGAGATCAACAAGCGCACTGTGCGCGACCTGCTGTCCTCCCGCCGCGAGGAGCTCATGGCCGACGTCAAGCGCGAGGTGCTGGAAGCCGTGCGCGGCGGCCGGCCCTGGGGCATCGACGTGATCGACGTGCGCATCACCCGCGTGGACTACGTGGAGTCGATCACCGAGTCGGTCTACCGCCGCATGGAGGCCGAGCGTCGCCGCGTGGCCAACGAGCTGCGCTCCACCGGCGCGGCCGAGGGCGAGAAGATCCGCGCCGAGGCCGACCGCCAGCGCGAGGTGGCGATCGCCAATGCCTACCGCGACGCGCAGAAGGTCAAGGGCGAGGGCGACGGCCAGGCCGCCGCGGTGTATGCCGAGGCGTTCGGCCGCGACCCGCAGTTCGCGCAGTTCTACCGCAGCCTGGAGGCCTACAAGGCCAGCTTCGGCAAGAAGAGCGACATGATGGTGCTGGATCCGTCGTCGGACTTCTTCCGCGCCATGCGCAGCCCGGCCGCGGGCGCGGCGGCCGGCCGCTGACGGTCCCCTGTATCCGTGGACACGCTGTGGGCCGCCCTGGCCCTGGTGCTGGTCATCGAAGGCCTGATGCCGCTGCTCTCGCCCGGCGGGTGGCGGCGCATGTTCGCGCAGATCCTGGCGCTGACCGACGGGCAGATCCGCTTCTTCGGCATGTGCAGCGTGCTGCTGGGGCTGTTGCTGCTGGCCGCGCTGTCCTGAGCGGCGTGGCCAGGCCGGTAGAATCCCGCTTTTAACAGCGTACAGTTTTCCCATGTCCGCCTGGGTCCTGCCGGATCACATCGCCGATGTCTTGCCTTCCGAGGCCCGGCACATCGAAGAACTCCGCCGCGCACTGCTGGATACCGCCCGTGGCTACGGCTACGAGCTGGTGATGCCGCCGCTGCTGGAGCACCTGGAGTCGCTGCTGACCGGCACCGGCGAAGCGCTGGACCTGCTGACCTTCAAGCTGGTCGACCAGCTGTCCGGGCGCACCCTGGGCCTGCGCGCCGACACCACGCCGCAGGTCGCCCGCATCGATGCCCACCTGCTGAACCGCCAGGGCGTCGCGCGCCTGTGCTATTGCGGCCCAGTGGCCCACACCCGGCCCGACCGCGCCCATGCCACGCGCGAGCCGCTGCAGTTCGGCGCCGAGATCTACGGCCACGACGGCCTGGAGGCCGACTTCGAGGTGCTGCTGCTGGCGCTGGACTGCCTGGCCGCCGCCGGCCTGCACATGCCGACCGTGGACCTGAGCGATGCGCGCATCGTCGAGGCCCTGCTGCCCGACGGCGCGCTGCCGCCCGCCGTGCAGGCCCAGGCGCACCAGGCGCTGACCACCAAGGATGCCGGCGAGCTGGCGCGCCTGACGCGCGCGCTGCCGCAGGCCGACCGCGAGGGGCTGCAGGCGTTGCTGCAGCTGTACGGCGACGCCGGCGTGCTCGACCAGGCCGAGCGCGTGCTGCCGGCGCGGCCGGCGCTGCAGCAGGCGCTGGCCGAACTGCGCCGCTGCGCCACGCTGCTGGGCGGGCGGGCCACGGTGCGCGTGGACCTGGCCGACCTGCGCGGCTACGCCTACTACAGCGGCGTGCGCTTCTCGATCTATGCGCCGCAGGCCGGCGACGCGCTGGTGCGCGGCGGCCGCTACGACGCGGTCGGCGCCGTGTTCGGCCGCGACCGGCCGGCCGTGGGCTTCAGCCTGGACCTCAAGCAACTGGTCGCGGCCGTGCCGCCGCGGCCGCTGCGCGCCGCCATCCGTGCGCCGTGGGGCGAAGGCGCGGCGTTGCATGCGGCCATCGCCGCGCTGCGCGCGCGCGGCGAGACCGTGGTCTGCGTGCTCCCGGGGCACGAAAGCGAAGTCGATGAGTTCCATTGCGACCGCGTGCTGCAGCACGCGGACGGTCAATGGGTCGTGCAAGCCATCTGAACCAGTAGCCGACAGGCAATCGAAGACATGAAGACAGGCAATCCGGCGGCCGCGGGCCGCAACGTGGTCGTGGTCGGCACCCAGTGGGGCGACGAAGGCAAGGGCAAGCTGGTCGACTGGCTGACCGAGAGCGCGCAGGGCGTGGTGCGCTTCCAGGGCGGCCACAACGCCGGCCACACGCTGGTCATCGACGGCCGCAAGACCGCGCTGCACCTGATCCCCAGCGGCATCATGCGCCCGGGCGTGAAGTGCTACATCGGCAACGGCGTGGTGCTGTCGGCGGCCAAGCTGCTGGAGGAGATCGAGGGGCTGGAGAAGGCCGGCGTGGAGGTGCGCTCGCGCCTGCGCATCAGCGAGGCCTGCCCGCTGATCCTGCCGTTCCATGCGGCGCTGGACGTGGCGCGCGAGGCCGCGCGCGAGAAGGTCGGCACCGAGAAGATCGGCACCACGGGCCGCGGCATCGGTCCGGCCTACGAGGACAAGATCGCGCGCCGCGCGCTGCGCGTGCAGGACCTGAACGATCCCGAGCGCTTCGCGGCCAAGCTGCGCGAACTGCTGGCACTGCACAACTTCGTGCTGACGGGTTTCCTGCACGCCGAGCCGGTCGACTTCGACGCGGTCTACGCCGAGGCCATGCGCCACGCCGAGCAGTTGCGCCCGATGATCGCCGACGTGTCGCGCGAGCTGAACGACGCGCACCGCGCCGGCGCCAACCTGCTGTTCGAAGGCGCCCAGGGCACGCTGCTGGACGTGGACCACGGCACCTACCCCTACGTGACCTCCAGCAACTGCGTGGCCGGCAACGCCGCGGCCGGCGCCGGCGTCGGGCCGGGCCTGCTGCACTACGTGCTGGGCATCACCAAGGCCTATTGCACGCGCGTGGGCGGCGGTCCGTTCCCGACCGAGCTGGACTGGCAGACGCCGGGCACGCCGGGCTACCACATGAGCACGGTCGGCGCCGAGAAGGGCGTGACCACCGGCCGCTCGCGCCGCTGCGGCTGGTTCGATGCCGCGCTGCTCAAGCGCTCGGCCCAGGTCAACGGCCTGACGGGCCTGTGCATCACCAAGCTGGACGTGCTGGACGGCCTGCCCGAACTGAAGCTGTGCACCGGCTACGAGCTCGACGGCAAGACCATCGACATCCTGCCCATGGGCGCCGACGAGATCGCGCGCTGCACGCCGCTGTACGAGACGCTGCCGGGCTGGAGTGAATCCACCGTGGGCGTCACCGCGTACGACCGGCTGCCGGCCAATGCGCGCCGCTACCTGCAGCGCATCGAGGAGACCACGGGCGTGCCGATCGACATCGTCTCGACCAGTCCCGACCGCGACCACACCATCATGATGCGCCATCCCTACCAGGCGGCCTGACCCTACGGAGAACCTCCCATGCTGACCGAAGACGGCAAACACCTGTACGTGAGCTACGACGAGTACCACAACCTGATCGAGAAACTCGCGATCAAGGTGCACCAGTCGGGCTGGGAGTTCGACACCATCCTGTGCCTGGCGCGCGGCGGCATGCGGCCCGGCGACATCCTGTCGCGCATCTTCGACAAGCCGCTGGCCATCATGTCCACCAGCTCCTATCGGGCCGATGCCGGTATGCGCCAGGGCTCGCTGGACATCGCGCGCTTCATCACCACGCCCAAGGGCGAGATCGCCGGCCGCGTGCTGCTGGTCGACGACCTGGCCGACAGCGGCCATACGCTGAAGGCCGTGATCGAACTGCTCAAGACCAGCTACGCGCCCATCGTCGAGCTGCGCAGCGCCGTGCTGTGGACCAAGGGCGTGTCGCAGTTCACGCCGGACTACTCGGTCGAGTTCCTGCCGACCAACCCCTGGATCCACCAGCCCTTCGAGGGCTACGACACGATGCGCCCCGCGCAGCTGCTGGAGAAGTGGAAGGTCTAACATGCTCGCATGAGCTGTTCGACGACCGACCTGATCCACCACCCCTACCTTCCGCCCACCGCCTTCGCCGCGCCGCAGCCCGGCGTGTTCAAGGCGTCCACGGTCATCTTCCCGAACGTCGCGGCCATGCGCAGCCGCGACTGGAAGAACAAGTCCGGCTACACCTACGGCCTGCATGGCACGCCGACCACGTTCACGCTGGAAGAGCGCCTGGCCGCGCTCGAAGGCGGGCTGCAATGCCTGCTGGTGCCGAGCGGCCTGGCCGCCATCGCCAGCGTGGCGCTGTCGCTGCTGGCGCACGGCGACGAGGTGCTGATCCCGGACAACGCCTACGGCCCGAACAAGTCGCTGGCGGCCGGCGAGCTGCGCGCCTTCGGCGTCACGCACCGCTTTTACGACCCGATGGACGTGCAGGACCTGGCGGCGAAGATCGGCCCGAAGACGCGGCTGGTGTGGCTGGAGGCCGCGGGCTCGGTGACGCTGGAGTTCCCGGACCTCGTGGCCATGGTGCGCATCTGCCGCGAGCGCGGCGTGACCGCGGCGCTGGACAACACCTGGGGCGCCGGGCTGGCCTTCGACCCCTTCGACCTGGGCTCGCCGGACGATCCGCTGGCGGTGGACGTGTCGATCCATGCGCTGACCAAGTACCCGAGCGGCGGCGGCGACGTGTTGATGGGCAGCATCGTCACGCGCGACGACGCGCTGCACCACCGGCTCAAGCTCACGCACATGCGGCTGGGGCTGGGCGTGGGCGCCAACGATGCGGAGGCCGTGCTGCGCGCGCTGCCCAGCCTGGCCCTGCGCTACCGTGCGCACGACGCGACCGCGCGCGCGCTGGCGCAGTGGTGCCAGGGGCGGCCCGAGTGTGCACAGGTGCTGCATCCGGCGCTGCCCGGTTCGCCGGGCCACGAGCACTGGGCCGCGCTGTGCGGCCGCGACGGCCTGCAGATGCCGGGCCGCGCCGCCGGCCTGTTCAGCGTGGTGCTGGCGGAGCGCTTCACGCAGGCGCAGGTCGACGCCTTCTGCGACGCCTTGCGGCTGTTCAAGCTCGGCTACAGCTGGGGCGGCCCGATGAGCCTGGTGGTGCCCTACGCGCTGCAGGAGATGCGCCAGCGCTGGCCCGCCCATCTGCGCCGCGGCACCCTCGTGCGCTTCTCGGCGGGCCTGGAGGACGTGCGCGACCTGCAGGCGGACCTGGAGCAGGCCATGGTGCACGCATTCGGCACCTGATTGCGTACAGTCCATGGGCTCTCCGCCCTTGTATTCGCGGCATTTCGCTGTATGCGCGGGTGCTGTTAGAGTCAGGCGCAGGATTGTTGTGAAGCGAGTACGAGATTGGCCACACCCAACTACGGATACGAGAAGCGGCAGAGGGAGCTTGCCAAGAAGCGCAAGAAGGAGGAGAAGCTCAAGGCCAAGGCGGAGCGCAAGCTGCTGGGACCGGGCGAGGGCGACGCACCGCCGGACGACGAGGCCGACGACGACGCTGCACCGGAGCTGCCGCCGCCGGCCGCGCCCTGAGGTTCAGCCCACCGCAGCGATGCGGCGCGCCAGGGCCTGCATCGCGGCGTCCGATCGATCCTCGGCCTGCCATGTCGCGGCCTGTGCAAAGCCGCTGAAGCTGCGGCCGATGGAGCCAAGGTAGCCCGGGTCGTAGTGCTGGCGCAGCAGTGCGCGCACCAGCGCGTCGAAGCGCCCTGCACGGACCAGCGCCTGCCAGCCGTCGACCGTGGCGTTGCCGCGCATGGCGCGCAGCACGTCGAGCCGCTGGCACAGGTAGCCGGCATCGCGCAGCAGGAATGCGTAGTCTTCCAGCAGCAGTGCCACGCGCTCCTCTGCCGGCAGCTGCAGATGCAGGCAGGGCGCGGCGCGCATGGCCTGCATCAGCGATTCGGGGACGGCCAGGTTACCGACCTTGCGGCTCTCGCTCTCGACGTAGACCGGCCGCGCCGGATCGAAGCCGCGCAGGCGTTCCCAGACCAGCGTCTCGAAGCGCTTCTGGCCCGGCTGCTGTAGCCCCGGCAGCGCGCCCAGCACCGAGGCGCGGTGATTGGCCAGGGCTTCCAGGTCCAGCACCTGCTCGCCCTCGCGGTCCAGCGCCTGCAGCAGCCGCGTTTTGCCCGAGCCGGTGGTGCCGCAGACCACGCGCAGCGCCAGCGGCGCCAAGCGCCGCGGGATGTCGTCGACCACCGCGCGGCGGAAGGCCTTGTAGCCGCCGTCCACCAGCGTCACCCGAAAGCCGATCTGGTCGAGGATCAGCGCCAGCGCGCCGCTGCGCTGTCCGCCACGCCAGCAGTACAGCAGCGGCTGCCAGTCCCGGGGCAATTCCAGTACCTCGCGCTCGATGTGGCCGGCGATGTTGCGTGCCGCCATGGCGGCGCCGCGCTTGCGCGCCTCGAACGCGCTGATCTGCTTGAACGCGGTGCCGACGATGCGCCGCTCCTCGTTCGTCAGCGTCGGCCAGTTGCGGGCGCCGGGCAGGTGGTCTTCGGCATATTCGTCCTCGCTGCGCGCGTCGACGATGGCGGAGAACTGCTCCAGCCGCGACAGCAGCTCTGCGGCCGGCACGCGGTCGACGGCCATGGGCGCGCCTACCGCAGCAGCTTGCGCAGCTCGGGCCAGACGTTGTCCAGCATCGCCGCCTGCGCTTCTTCGCGCGGGTGGATGCGGTCGGCCTGGAACAGCGCCGCGGCGTCGGGCCCGTCCGCCACGCCTTCGAGCAGGAACGGCACCAGGCCGGCCTTGTGCGTGCGCGCGACCTCGGCGAACAGGTCCGCGAACTGGCGGCCGTAGGCCGCGCCGTAGTTCGGCGGCATCTGCATGCCGACGATCAGCACCCGGGCGCCGGCCTGCTGCGCGGCCTGGGTCATGGCGGCGAGGTTGTCGGCCGTGTTCTTCAGCGGCAGCCCGCGCAGCGCATCGTTGCCGCCGAGTTCCAGCACCACGAGGGTCGGCTGGAAGTCGGCCAGCAGCGCGGCGAGCCGCGCGCGGCCGCCGGAGGTGGTGTCGCCGCTGATGCTGGCGTTGCGCACCTCGGCGGGGATCTTCTGCGCCGCCAGCCGCTGCGCCAGCAGCGCGACCCAGCCGCTGCCGCGGCGCAGCCCGTACTCGGCCGACAAGCTGTCGCCGACCACCAGGATGCGGTGCGGCCCGCGGCCCTGCGCACGGGAAGGCCCGGCCGCCCAGGGGATGTACAGCCCGGCGATAAAGTGTCGTCGTCTCAAACCAGGAAGCCCTTCCATGCCCGTCTCCCGCGGCGCCGCGCTCGTTGCTGTCGAACACGTGTTCAAGTCGGTGGCCGACTCGACGGGAACGCTCGACATTCTGCGCGATATCGATTTCGTCCTGGCCGAGCGGGAAACCGCAGCCATCGTCGGTGCCTCGGGCTCCGGCAAGAGCACGCTGCTGTCGATCATCGCCGGGCTGGACACGCCCACGCGCGGCACCGTGCGCATCGCCGGCCAGGACCTGTTCGCGCTCGACGAGGACCGGCGCGCCGCGCTGCGCGCGCAGAAGATCGGCTTCGTGTTCCAGAGCTTCCAGCTGATGGGCAACCTGACGGCGCTGGAGAACGTGATGCTGCCGCTGGAACTGGCGGGCCGGCGCGACGCCCGCGCCGCTGCCGGTGAGATGCTGGCCCGCGTCGGCCTGGGCGAGCGCCTGGCGCACTATCCCCGGGTGCTGTCCGGCGGCGAGCAGCAGCGCGTGGCGCTGGCGCGCGCCTTCGTCGTGCAGCCCGCCGTGCTGCTGGCCGACGAACCCACCGGCAGCCTGGATTTCGCGACCGGCGAGAAGGTCATGGAGCTGATGTTCCAGCTGAACCGCGAGCTCGGCACGACGCTGGTGCTGGTCACGCACGACCGCGAGATCGCGGCGCAATGCGAGCGGCGCATCGTGATCGAGGCCGGGCGCGTGGCGGCCTGAGCTTCAGTTCAGCAGATCTGCCGTGTGTGGCCGCGCGTCCGTGGCGTGCGGCATCGCCACGCACCTGCGGTCCATGCCTTCACCGTGTCGCTGCGAGGCCGACGGCGGCGGGCTGCGCCCGGGCGCCTGCCGGCCCCGGAGTCCGGTCAGGCCATCAGATCGGCCAGCAGCAATACGGCCGCACCGGGAGGCAACGCTCGCGACGCCGGGCCCGTGCCGAGCGGCGCGGCGCGGCGCTGATGCGCAGCCTGACGCCGGCCGTCGTTCCGAGCAGCCGCAGTTCGGCGCAGAGATGGGTCATCGGCGTGGTGGGGGCCTGTGCGGCTTCGCGCAACAGCGCGTCCAGACCGCGGGACGTCGGCGGGATGGGCGGCCAGCGGCCGGCCGCGCAGGACGCGCAGGGCATCTCCGCGCGACAGCAGCGACTCGGCTCGCGCGTTCGCGAACAGCGGCCGGGCGTCGGCCGCCAGGATCATCGCGGCAGTGGGCAGCAGCTGCAGGCTGTCTTCCCGTGCGGTGGCGGGTGGCAGGCCCTGCCACCGCAGCATCGCCGAAGTCGCGCGCTGCAGAGAGGGCGCCACCTGTTCCAGCAGCCGCTGCGCCTGCTCGGACCGTGCCGACGCCTGCGCTCCGCCGAAACTGAGGCTGATGCCGCCAGAGGCGTGCCGCTGGTCCAGGGGCATGCCAATCACGGCCATGTTGCGGATCCGTTGCGGCAGGATGATTTCGTCATGGAACGGGGAGTCCTCCACCTGCCGGCGCGGAGCCAGCGTGGTCTGGTCCACGGCGCGTCCGTACGGCACCTCGAGCATGGCGCGCGACCAGGGGGTGTCCTGGTAGCGCTCCAGGAAGCGCCGGGGCCGAATCGGGATGCAGCCCATGCGTCACACCATCAAGCCGCCCTGCGGCTGCGTGAACGAGGAGCAGGCCGTCACCAGGGTGCCGATGCCGTGCGTGGCCTCGGTCAGCCGCTGCAGCAGCGCCGGCTACTGCCGGGGGCGGCCACCACGTCCATGGCGGCTTCGATGATCCGGTGCACGGCCGCAGGCGCAACGCCAGGCATCGCCGACGGCACCAGCGGCGCGTGCGAGGGCGCAGCGGCTGCGAGGTCCGGCGCCGGCGCCAGGCCCAGCTCCTGCTGCAGATGGTGCGCATGCCGCTGTTGCGCGCGCTGCGCGCGGGCCGGTTCGCCCAGCACCGTGCAGGCACGCAACAGTGCGCGCAGCGTGGCCTCGTGCAGCGGATCGCGCGCCAGCACCAGTTCGGCGGCGTCGGCCGTTGCCGCGGGGTCGTGCGCCAGCGCCGCCAGCCAATGCTGCACGGCCTGGTGCCAGCACTGTTCCAGCCAGGCCCGCTGGCGCGCCAGCCAGTCCAGTGCGGCCTCGCCCAGGCCTGCTTTCATGCCGTCCAGCAGGCCAGGCCGGTAGGCCTGCACAGCCTGCGCATGCCAGCCGGCGTCGCACGCGTGCAGGAAGTCGGCCAGGTCGCTGGCCGGAGCCCAGCGCAGCCGGTCGCCCTGCAGTTCCAGCGGCGGGGCCAGTGGCAGCGCGGCGGCCAGCCAGCTGGCCTGCAGGATCACCTTGCGCAGGTTGCGCTTCGCGTCGGCGGGCGTGCGCTCGGGCCAGAGCTGTTCGGCCAGCTGCTCCCGCGTGCCCCAGTCGCACCGGCAGGCCAGCAGGGCCAGCAGCTGGAAGCGCCGTTCGGGCCGGAACGGCAGCACGCGGCCGGCGCCGTGCCAGCTCACGTCACCGAACAGCCGCAGGCGGTGTGTGGTGACCGTGTCCATCTCAGTTTTCCATGGCGCTGGCGCGCCACCCGCAAGGCATGAAACCGGCTTGCAGGCAAAGGTTCACAAGGCCGCGGAGCAGGCCATGCAAGTGCACCCGCGGAACTGGCTCTGCCAGGCCGCCGGGTGCGCCCCTTGAGGGGGATGGGACTTCTACACGCAGTGAGAAGTCCAAACGGGGTGGTTTCATTTCAGTTCTCCACGGCGCTGGCGCGCTGCCTGCGTCGCACGGAACAGGGTTGCAAGCAGCGGTTCGAAAGACCGCGGAGCAGGCCGCCCTGCCAACGGGCGCCGCGGGCCGGCTTGGCCGGACCGCAGGCGTGCCTTGCAGGCCGCAGCGGTTCCGGAGGAGCCGCCTCGTCGGGCCGTCCTGGCCCGCGCAGGCAGGCTCGGAGCCGCGGCCCCCCCGCCCCCCGGAGGAGGTTGGCGCAGCGCGCAGCGCGCAGACGGGGGGTGTTTCACTTCAGCCGCATGCGGCCGCGCGTCCGACGCCAGGCGATGCGGCAGCTGCCGTTCGAACGGTGCCGTGGCATGCAGGGATCCGGGTGGCAAGGGCGACATGGCAGTTCACCATAGCGGGCGAGCACCGTGCCTACAAGCGACCGCAGGGCCGGTCCTCGACAGATTTGTGTACGGCGCCGAGGTGGGGCGAGGCCGGGCCGTCGCACAGCGCTCGCATGGCCCCAGTTTTCGCGGTGCCGGATGTCGTCGAGGTCCCAGGCCATCGGCGACGTGGCCGCCGAACCCCTGCTCGCACACCACCAGTTCCAGGTGCCGTCATGGTGCTCGGGCCGGCTCGAGGCTTGCAGGGATATCGATCGGCCCACGACGTAGATAGATGACGACCCTGGCGTCCTGTTGGTCGTACTCCTGCGACGTTCGCCGCGGCATGTTCCACGGATCGATGGATCTGCTGAGGCTGCCGCTGTCGGGACGGCGGATCGCCAGTCCGGTCTTGCAGACCCCATAGGGATGAGCAGGGATGGCCACCGAGCTCACCAGGGCGAGCGGGTGGGCCTGCATCTGCGTACGGAAGGCCTTCGCCCGGTCTTTCCGTTGCGCCGATCGTCGGCTGTCGGGCGCATCCATCCGATGCACCGGCACGTGTACCTGCTTCATCTTGCCGACGGCGAAATCGGCCGGATCGGCCGCCTGGGCTGTGTCGTTGGCGGACTGCATGCCGGCGGGCGCTCCGTAGCTGGCACCGGCCAAGCGGCGCAGGCGCTACCGCGGGGGCAGTGCGATGGACGTGCATGTGAGCTCCTGCTCGTTGGCGCGCACCAGACAGCCGCGTTGCGTGGCTGGCGGCAGGGCCTGCGCAGCACCGCGCTGCGCGCGCCGGAACGCGATGCGCCGCCAGGCCGCGATCAACGTGACGGCGCTGCAGCCGAACATGTTGATGCCCGTGATGGCGAGGAAGAACAGATCCTTCAGCACCAGCGCTCCGTACGCCAGCGCGGTCGCGTTGGCCACCATCCAGGATCCCCAGGTGAACAGCGAGATCGCGCGCGCGCCATCGGTACAGCGCCAGACGGCCACGATCTGCGGCACGTAGGTCACGATGCGGCCGACGTTGGTGACCAGGTAGGCCCAGGCGATGGCCGCGAGCCAGGGGGCGCTGGCCAGTGCATGCGGATCGGGGATCATGTCAGCGCGCGCCGGGCGAGTTCATTCGCCGGCCTCGCAGAGCCAGAAGCGCCGCAACTGCAGTGCCGTCGGGCAATGGCGCTCGACCACGCGCTGGATCAGGCCCGAGGCCAGGAAATCCGGACGGTCCCAGTGCTGGTCGAGCACCAGCATGGCTTCGAACAGCGCCTGGCTGTCGCCGCCGGCCTCGAAGCGGTCGAGCAGGGCGGCCGTCAGCGCCATGGCGGCGTACGGCGCCTGGATGGCCGCGTCGCTGCGCAGCCAGTCCAGCGAATCACTGCCCGATGCCAGGGCGGCGACCGTCGGGCTGGGCGGCGCTGGCGGCCCCCACCAGGCGGGTGGCAGGCCAGCATGGGCGACCAGCGCGGCGGCGCATACAACCCATGGCCAGCGCGGCAGTGCCACCGGTCGTGGGAGCGTGAAGCGAGGGATGGAATGCATGGCGATCTCCGCAGTGGGTGACCGCTTGAACTTATGGCGTCGGCGTTTCATGCGCGTTTCGTCCAAGTGCCTGGGCCGCGCGGGGCGGGCGTCTTCATCCTCCATTTGACGGATGGCGTGCGGCTGGCGCCGATAATCCGCGCCCTATGTCAGCCCCCAAAGTCCTGTTCGGCTTCCACGCGGTCGGCGTGCGGCTGAAGACCGCGCCGCAGTCCATCGTCGAGATCTACTACGAGCCGACCCGGCGCGATGCCCGCATGCGCCAGTTCCTGGAGCGTGCGCGCGAGGCCGGCGCGCGGCTGATCGAGGCCGACGGCCTGCGCATCGCCCGGCTGGCCGGCAGCCACGGCCACCAGGGCGTGGCCGCGCGCGTGCAGCCGCTGCCGCAGCAGCATTCGCTGGACGAGTTCCTGGACGGCCTGCAGGGCCCGCCGCTGCTGCTGGTGCTCGACGGCGTGACCGATCCGCACAACCTGGGCGCCTGCCTGCGCGTGGCCGACGGCGCCGGCGCGCACGCGGTGATCGCGCCCAAGGACCACGCCGCCGGCATCAACGCCACGGTGGCCAAGGTGGCCAGCGGCGCGGCCGAGACGGTGCCGTACTTCATGGTCACCAACCTCGCGCGCACGCTCGGGGAGCTGAAGGAGCGGGGCATCTGGTGCCTGGGCACCAGCGACGATGCGGAGCGCACGCTCTACCAGGCCGATCTGGCCGCGCCGGTGGCGCTGGTGCTGGGCGCCGAGGGCGAGGGCATGCGCCAGCTCACGCGCAAGACCTGCGACGCGCTGGTGCGCATCCCCATGCGCGGCGCCGTGGAGAGCCTGAACGTGTCGGTGGCCAGCGGCGTGTGCCTGTACGAGGCGCTGCGCCAGCGCGGCGGCTGAAGCGGCACCGCCGCGTCAGAGAAGCCGTGGGCGAGTCGATCGTGCCCGCGACGGGGTGCGCCGGGCCCCAGGCGTAGGCGCAGGCCGCCGCCCTGGCTGTTTGTTGCCAGGGCCAGGACTGCAACGCCCGCATGGAATCTGGCGTGTCCCGGCCCGAAGGACGAGGCCCCGGGCGCGGCGATGGCGATGCACGTGCACGCTCACCGGAATCCCCGCGTGGGTGCGGGGGATGCGTTCACACGGCTTCAGACCGTCCCGGCCGCGCGCAGGGCGTCGATCTCCGCCTGCGACAGGCCCAGTTCCCGCAGCACCTCCTCGGTGTGCTGCCCCAGCGCCGGCGGCGCGTTGCGCAGCACCGGCGGGTGCTCGGACAGGCGCAGCGGGCTGGCCACGCCGGCGATGGACGCGATGCCGTCGCCGGCGTCGCGCGGCAGTTCCACGCGCAGGCCGCGCGCGATCACCTGGGGATCGGCGAAGGCCTGGCCGATGTCGTTGATCGGGCCGCAGGGCACGGCCTTGTCTTCCAGCAGCACGATCCAGTCGGCCGTGGTGCGACGGCGCGTCGCCTCTTCCATCAGCGGGATCAGCGTGCCGCGGTGGCGCACGCGGGCGGTGTTGGTGAGAAAGCGCGCGTCCTGCGCCCATTCCGGATGGCCGGCGGCCTCGCAGAAGCGCGCGAACTGGCCGTCGTTGCCGATCGCCAGCAGCATCGCGCCGTCGGCCGTCGGAAAGTCCTGGTACGGCGCGAGGCTGGGGTGGGTGTTGCCCTGGCGCTGCGGCACCTGGCCAGTGTTCAGGTAGCCGGTGGCCTGGTTGGCGAGGATGGCCATGCCGACGTCCAGCAGCGCCATGTCCACGTGCTGGCCGCGGCCGGTCGCGTCGCGCGCGCGCAGGGCGGCCAGGATCGCGGTGGAGGCGTAGACGCCGGTGAACAGGTCGGTCAGCGCCACGCCCACGCGCACGCCGCCGCCACCGGGCTCGCCGTCGGCGCGGCCGGTGATGCTCATCATGCCGCTGGAAGCCTGGATCAGCAGGTCGTAGCCGGCGCGCGCGGCGTACGGCCCGTCCTGGCCGAAGCCGGTGACCGAGCAATAGACCAGGCGCGGGTTCTCGGCCGCCAGGCTGGCGTAGTCCAGCCCGTATTTCCTCAGGCCGCCGACCTTGAAGTTCTCGACCAGCACGTCGGCCTCGCGCGCCATGCGGCGGATCAGCGCCTGGCCCTCGGGCCGCGCCATGTCGATCGTGACCGAGCGCTTGTTGCGGTTGCAGGCGGCGAAGTAGCTGGCCTGGGTGGTGTCGTGGCCCTGGGCGTCCTTCAGGAACGGCGGGCCCCAGTGGCGCGTGTCGTCGCCGGCGCGCGGCAGCTCGACCTTGACCACGTCGGCGCCCAGGTCCGCCAGGATCTGGGTGCACCAGGGGCCGGCCAGCACGCGCGAGAGGTCCAGCACCTTCAGGCCGGCCAGCGCGCCGGTAGCGGTGGTCGCCATGCTCAGTTCCCGAAGGCGGCGATGCCGGTCTGGGCGCGGCCCAGGATCAGCGCGTGCACGTCGTGCGTGCCCTCGTAGGTGTTCACGACTTCCAGGTTGACCAGGTGCCGCGCCACGCCGAACTCGTCGCTGATGCCGTTGCCGCCCATCATGTCGCGCGCCATGCGGGCGATGTCCAGCGCCTTGCCGCAGTTGTTGCGCTTGAGGATGGAGGTGACCTCCACCGAGGCGATGCCCTCGTCCTTCATGCGGCCCAGCCGCAGGCTGCCCTGCAGGCCCAGCGTGATCTCGGTCTGCATGTCCGCCAGCTTCTTCTGGATCAGCTGGTTGGCCGCCAGCGGACGGCCGAACTGGCGGCGGTCCAGCACGTACTGGCGGGCGCGGTGCCAGCAGTCCTCGGCCGCGCCCAGCGCGCCCCAGCTGATGCCGTAGCGTGCGCTGTTCAGGCAGGTGAACGGGCCCTTCAGGCCCTGGATCTCCGGAAAGGCGTTCTCCTCGGGCACGAACACGTCGTCCATGACGATCTCGCCGGTGATCGAGGCGCGCAGGCCGACCTTGCCGTGGATCGCCGGGGCGCTGAGGCCCTGCATGCCCTTCTCCAGCACGAAGCCGCGGATCGGGCCGACCGCGCCGCCCTCGCTGACCTCCTTGGCCCAGACCACGAACACGTCGGCGATCGGGCTGTTGGTGATCCACATCTTGCTGCCCTTGAGCCGGTAGCCGCCCGCCGTCCTGTGGGCGCGGGTGGCCATGCTGCCGGGGTCCGAGCCGTGGTCGGGCTCGGTCAGGCCGAAGCAGCCGATCCACTCGCCCCGGGCCAGTTTGGGCAGGTACTTCTGCTTCTGCGCCTCGGTGCCGAAGGCGTCGATCGGCACCATGACCAGGGAGGACTGCACGCTGGCCATGGAGCGGTAGCCCGAGTCCACGCGCTCGACCTCGCGCGCGATCAGGCCGTAGCAGACGTAGTTCAGCCCCGGACCGCCGTACTGCTCGGCGATGGTCGGGCCCAGCAGGCCCAGTTCGCCCATCTCGCGGAAGATCGTCACGTCGGTCTTCTCGTGGCGGAACTGCTCCAGCACGCGCGGCGCCAGCTTGCCCTGGCAGTAGGCATGGGCCGCGTCGCGCACGGCGCGCTCGTCGGCGCTCAGTTGCTGGTCCAGCAGCAGGGGGTCTTGCCAGTCGAATCGGGCCGTGGCCATGGCGTCTCCTTGGAGGGGGCAGGTGAAAGAAAGAGGCGCCATCCTAGCCGCAGGGCGTGCGCGCCGGCAAACGATGATTGCTGATCGAGATATGCGCTCCATGCACATCTGGGGCGGACAGTTGCTACGATCGGACGCCTGAAATGTGTGGATCGCGAATACCATGCGCCGCAAGCTGCCCACCACCCAGGCCCTGGTCTGCTTCGAGTCCGCGGCCCGGCACGAGAGCTACACCCGCGCCGGGCAGGAACTGGCGCTGACCCAGGGCGCCGTCTCGCGCCAGATCGCGGCGCTGGAGGCGTTTCTCGGCGTGGTGCTGTTCCGCCGCACGCGCCACGGCGTGGCGCTGACCGGCAGCGGGCGCGACTATGCGCGCCAGGTCGCGCGCCGGCTCGACGGGCTGGAGCTGGATACGCTGAACGCGATGGCCGGCCAGGCGGCCGGCGACTCGCTGGCGCTGGCGGCCGTGGCCACCTTCGCCACGCGCTGGCTGATCCCGCGCCTGCCGGACCTGGCGCGCCGCCACCCGCAGATCACCGTCAACATCGAGACGCGCACGCGCCCCTTCCTGTTCAGCGACCACGGCTTCGACGCCGCGCTGTACGCCGGCACGCCCGAGCAGGTGCGCAACTGGCCCGGCACCCGCGCCGTCCTGTTGATGAGCGAGGAGGTCGTGCCGGTCTGCAGCGCCGCGCTGCTGGCCGGCCGCAGGCGGCTGAGCCCGCAGCAGGTGGCGGCGCTGCCGCTGCTGCAGCAGAGCACCCGGCCCGACGCCTGGCGGCAGTGGTTCGAGGCCATGGGCGTGGCGGCCGCGCATTGGCAGAGCGGGCCGCGCTACGAGCTGTTCTCGATGTCGGCCACGGCCGCCGCGCACGGCCTGGGCGTGGCCCTGGTGCCGCGCCTGCTGGTGGAGGACGACCTGGCGCGCGGCACCCTGGTGGTGGCCTGCGACCGGCCGCTGCAGGGCAGCCGCGGCTACTACCTGGTCTGGCCGGAGCGCAGCGACCCGCCGGCGGCGCTGGCGCTGCTGCGCGACTGGCTGGTCGAATGCGCGCAGGCCGTGCCGCCTACATCGCCCGGAACAGGTGGGCGTACAGCCGGCTGACGGCGAAGCGTTCGTCTTGCAGGCCGCGCAGCGTCAGCTGCAGCCGGCCGTGCTCGTCGCGCACCACGGTGTCGATGGCGGCCGCCTGCACCACGGTGCCGCGGTGGATCTGCCAGAAGCGCTGCGCGTCCAGCCGCGGCAGCAGCTCCTTCAGCGGGGTGCGGATCAGGTACTCGCGGCCGGCCGTCAGCAGGCGCACGTACTTGTCGGCGGCCTCGAAGGCCAGCACCTGCTCGACCGGCACCAGGTGGATGGCGTTGCCCACGCCGGCCTGGATCTGCGCCAGCGGCGCAGCGCCGTCCGCTGCAGGCGCCGTGCCCAGCGGGCCGGCCTGCCGCGCCAGCCAGTCGCGCAGCTGCGCCAGCGTCTGCGCGTCCGTGTCCGCCTGGCTCTGCCGGCGTTGCGCCAGCCGCGCCTGCAGGCGCTGCACGGTGCGGGCCAGGCGCTCCGGCTGCACCGGCTTGACCAGGTAGTCCGCCGCCTGCGCGTCGAAGGCCTGCACCGCGTAGTGGTCGAACGCGGTCACGAACACCACGGCCGGCAGCGGCATGGCGGCCGGCCAGCGCTCGGCCAGCTCGACGGCGGCGTCCAGGCCGCTCTGGCCCGGCATCCGGATGTCCAGGAACACCACGTCCGGCAGCAGCGCCAGGGCCTGGCGCACGGCCGTTGCGCCGTCGGCCACGCTGTCCACGACATCGAGCGCCGGCCAGGCGCGGGCCAGCTCGCGGCGCAGCGCCTCGGCGAGCAGCGGTTCGTCCTCGGCGATCAGGGCGCGCGCATCCATGGAAACGCCATGTCGATTTGATTGACATGCTGCTGTGCACAAGTCAAGTGCCCCTGTGCACCATTTCGCGATCGAGATTGCAACATGTTGATTCTCTATGAAATATTTTGCAGTTTTTTGTCAGGCGCGGCATTTGCTACGTCGCGTACATGCTGGAAATCTTTCTTGTCTTGTATGTGATCCTGCTGGCCATTCTTCTGCGGCGCATTCCCTAGCCGGGCGCCGCAGGAAGCAATGGCAACCACAGCAGCGCCTGCATGCCGCCCTGCGGGCCCGCCTGGGTCCGCAGGCCGGCGAGGTCGCCGTAGCGCGTGGCCAGGCGCGCACGGATCTGCGACAGCCCGAAGCCCGTGCCCTGCGGCGCGCCGTCCGGCGCCGGGCCGGCGCCGTCGTCCGTCACTTCCAGCCACAGCCGGTCCCCGTCCTCCCAGGCACGCACGCTGACCGTGCCGCCGGCGACCTGCGGCTCCAGGCCGTGCCGCACCGCGTTCTCCACCAGCGGCTGCAGCAACAGCGCCGGCACCGGGCGCTGCGCCGACGGCGGCGGCAGTTCCAGCACGAAGCGCAGGCGCGGCCCCATGCGCACCGCCATCAGCTCCAGGTAGTCGCGCAGCCGCGAGAACTCCTGCTCCAGCGTGTGCTCGGTGCTGCGCGAGGCCTGCAGCGTCGCGCGCAGGAAGGCCACCAGGTGGTCCAGCATCCGCGTGGCGCGCGGCGGGTCCAGCGCGATCAGCACGCGCAGGTTGGCCAGCGTGTTGAACAGCATGTGCGGCTCCAGCTGCGCCTCCAGCAGCTTCAGCCGGGCCTCGCTGGCGTCGCGCTCCGCGGCGGCGATCCTGGCCGCCATGGCCGCCGCCTTGCCGCGGGCGTGGAAGTAGAAGGCGCCGGCGGCGCCGGCCAGGATGGTGATGTACAGGCCCACGTAGCTCTTGTTGGGGGCCGGCGCGTGCTGGCCGTCGCCCGGCCCCACGAGCTGCAGCGCCAGCCAGTCGCCCGCCAGGAAGCCCACCGCGATGCCGCAGGCCACCACCAGCGCGCCGCGCCAGCCCCGGGGCCAGCCCTTGCCGCCGTCGGCCGAGGGGTGGCAGTGGCGCGCGGGCACCAGGGCGCGCCCGGTCTCGATCACGCCCCAGCACAGGCTGCCGATGCACAGCGAATAGACGAGCTGGACGAGGTAGACGCGGGTCGGCCAGATCAGCGTGGTGAGCACGGCGACGATGCAGCACAGCGCCAGCACGTGCAGGTAGTGGCGCAGCAGGGTCGGCATGGCGGCGTTCGGCACGGTTCGGGTGTGGCGGATTCTTGACGAAGACGCAAGCGGGCGGGCGGCCTACCGCCGGCCGGTCCGGTCCTGCAGGCGCTCGCGTTCGCGCTCGACCATGCGGCCCATCAGCGGGCTGCCCGGCGCGAAGGCCCAGACCGCCAGGCCGTGGAAGAACAGCCCCAGGCCCCAGCCGAGCAGTGGGAACATGGCCCAGTGCCGCCCGCTGGCCAGCGACAGGGCGATCAGCCCGGCGTTGACCACCGCGTACACGGCGGCGTGGAGGTACCAGCCCAGCTTGGCCCGGGCGCGGCGGTGGGCCAACTGGTCGAGCTGGCGGGTGTCGAAGGCAGGCGTGGCGTTCATGTCGGGCTCCTGGTGAATCGGTGGGAAGAAAGGATTCGTTCAGGCCGCGGCCGGCGGCGGCGCATGCCGGCGCATCGCCAGCCGGACCAGCCGCAGCGCACGCCCCGCGAACACGCCGCTGAAAAGGCCGTACAGCGTGCCGATGCCGACGGCGAAGCCGGCCTGGTGCGCGACCCCCGGGTGGAGGGCCAGCGTGACGCCGATCGCGTACTTGGTCGCGAAGACGCCCATCATCAGCGCCAGCGGCACGGCGCTGCCGGGCTGGTGGAAGCGGCGGGTGCCGGCGTCGTAGCGCACGGCGGGGTGCAGCGGCATGCGGCCGGCGGCGGCCAGCGCCAGCGCGGCGGCGGCCGCCCAGCCCGCCAGCGCCGGCAGCCCCGCGCCGGACCGTCCGAAGGCGGTGGCCACGCCGTAGGCCGCCAGCACCGCCATCGCCAGCGGCAGGGCCGCGGCGCGCGCCAGCGGCGTGCTGCCGGGCCGCAGCTGGCGCCCGCCCAGCCAGGCGAGCAGCGCGAACACGGCGAACACCCAGGCGGGCGTATGGGTCAGGATCTGCAGCAGCATGGCGGTCCGGCGTGTGGCAGTGGCGATGGCCGCACTGTGCCCACGGGCTGCCGAGCGGGCCAGCGCGATGCGACGGAACGCCGCGCCGCCGGCGCGAAACGCGCCTGTGCCGGGCGAACGGCGGCGGCCACCGCCGATGACCTTCGTCACGCGCCGGCGCGCGGGCCGCTGGCTATGCTGGTTTCCGGGTTGCACAGGGGAAGCCGATGCGCATCGCAGGCCATGGATCGGGTTGTGTCGCACGCCGCGGCGTGCTGCTGGCGGCGCTGGCGCTGGCCGCCTGCGGCGGCCCGCCCAAGGTGCCGCCGACCACCGTGGCGGGCAGCGTGGCCGCCGCCGCCGGGCTCAACACCAGCGTCAGCGGCCGGCCGTCGCCGCTGCTGCTGCGCCTGTACGAACTCAAGGCCGACACCGCCTTCACGGCGGCCGATTTCGTCTCGCTCTACCAGCGCGACCAGGGCGAGCTCGGCGCCGAGCTCGTCGCCCGCGAAGACCTGACGCTGCAGCCCGGCCAGAGCCTGCCGCTGCGGCGTACGCTGGCGCCGGAGACGCGCTTCATCGGCGTGTTCGCGGCCTACCGCGACATCGAGCACGCGCGCTGGCGCGTGGTGCTGCCGGTGCGGCCGGGCCAGGCGCACCAGCTCACGGTCCGCGCCGGGGCGCTGGCGGTGTCGGCGGAGATGGCGCCGTGAACGCCGCGCGGCCGCCCGAGGCCGCTCCGGCCGCCGGCCCGGCGGCGGACAAGGTCGTCTGGACGCAGGGCATGTTCCTGCAGCCGCACCACTTCCAGCAGGAGACGCGCTACCTGGAAACGCTGCTGGACCGCCGCCTGCAGGCGCTGGCCGTGCACGGCTGGGGCTTCACCGTGCTGGCGCTGGACGAATCGCAGCTGGCGCAGGGCCGGATCGCGCTGGCGCGCGCGGCCGGCGTGCTGCCGGACGGCACGCCGTTCGACCTCGGCCCGGCCGACCGCATGCCGGCGCCGCTGGCGCTGCCGGACGACGCCCGCGACGACGTCGTCTGCTTGGCCGCGCCGCTGGCGCGCGAGGGCGTCGACGAGGTGGACTTCGACGCGGCCGACGGCGAGGCCGCCCGCGGCCGCTACCGCGTCGTCGACCGCGTGCTGCGCGACCGCACCAGCGTGGCCGACGAGCCCGAGCCGGTGCAGACCGCCGCGCTGCGCCTGCGCCTGGTGCGCGCGCGCGACCTGGGCGAGGCCGATGCCGCGCTGGGCGTGGCGCGCGTCGCCGAGCGCCGCGCCGACCGCCAGCTCGTGCTCGACCGCACCTACGTGGCGCCGCAGCTGCGCATCGACGCCAGCGGCCAGCTCTCCGCCATGGCCGCGCTGCTGCACGGCCTGGTGCGCCAGCGCGCCGAGGCGCTGGCCGGCCGCATGGGCCAGCTCGCGCACGGCGTGTCCGAGCTGGCGGACTTCCTGATGCTGCAGACGCTCAACCGCGCCGAGCCGCTGCTGCGCCAGCACGCGCTGGCCCCGCACGCGCACCCCGAGCTGCTGCACCGCGACTGCCTGCAGCTGGCCGGCGAGCTGGCCGCCTTCGCGCCCGGCGCGCGGCTGCCGCGCGAGTACCCGCTGTACCGCCACGACGACCTGCAGGCCAGCTTCGCGCCGCTGCTGGACGACCTGCGCGGCATGCTGTCCTTCGCCTTGCAGCGCCACGCCGAGCAGATCGCGCTGACCGACCGCAGCCACGGCGTGCGCACCGCCGTCGTGGCCGATGCCGAGCTGCTGCGCAGCGGCAGCCTGGTGCTGGCCGTGCATGCGCAGCTGCCGGCCGAGCAGCTGCGGCTGCGCTTTCCGGCGCAGTCCAAGCTCGGCCCGGTGGACCGCATCCGCGACCTGGTGAACCTGCAGCTGCCCGGCGTCGCGCTGCGCCCGCTGCCGGTGGCGCCGCGGCAGCTGCCGTTCCACGCCGGCTGCCACTATTTCGAGCTCGACCGCGGCGGCGAACTGTACAAGCAGCTCGAACGCAGCGGCAGCCTGGCGCTGCACGTGGCCGGCGAGTTCCCCGGCCTGGAGCTCGAGCTCTGGGCCATCCGCGCATGACCGCCATGGACCGCCCGGCCCTCGACGACCCCTTCGCCGCGTTCGACGAACAGCGCACCTTCGTCAAGCCGCGCCCCGGCGGCGGCGCGCGCGCCGCGGCGCCCGCCGCGGCCGCGCCGGCGGCGCCGGAATCCGACGCCCCCGCCGCCGACGCCGGCCTGAACCCGCTGCTGGCGCTGGCCAACCGGCTGCTGCTGCTGGTGCCGCCGCTGCGGGCCACGCAGCGCGTGGACGACCCGGCCGCGCTGCGCCAGGCGCTGGCCCAGGGCATCCGCGACTTCTCGGCCGCCGCCGCGGCCGCCGGCATCGCGCCCGAGCGCGCGATGGCCGCGCGCTACGTGCTGTGCACCATGCTCGACGAGGCCGCCGCCGACACGCCCTGGGGCGGTTCCGGCGCCTGGGCTCGGCACAGCCTGCTGGCCATGTTCCACAACGAGACGCGCGGCGGCGAGAAGGTGTTCCAGCTGATGGCCCGGCTGGCCCAGGAGCCGGCCGCCAACCGCGACCTGCTGGAGCTGATCTATTGCGCGCTGGCCCTGGGCTTCGAGGGCCGCTACCGCGTGATCGACAACGGCGCCGCGCAGCTGGAGGCCGTGCGCGACCGGCTCGCGCAGATCGTGCGCGGCGAGCGCGGCGACCATGCGCGCGCGCTGGCCGCGCACTGGCAGGTGGCGCCGCTGCCGCAGCGCCGCGTGCCGACCTGGCTGCCGCTGGCCGCCGGCGCGGCCGGGGCGGCGCTGCTGCTGGCGCTGGCCTACACGGGCTTCTCGCTGTCGCTGGCCGAGCGCTCGGACGCGGTGTTCGGCCAGATCCAGTCGCTGCGGCTCACGCCGCCGGTGGTCGCGCCGCCGCCGCCGGCGCCGATGCCGCGGCTGGCCCAGCTGCTGCAGCCCGACGTGAAGGGCGGCCTGCTGGCCGTGCGCGACGAGGTGGACCGCAGCGTCGTCACGCTGCGCGGCGACGGCCTGTTCGCGCCGGCCAGCGCGCAGCCGGCCGCCGGGCACGAGGCACTGTTCGGCCGCATCGCCGCCGCGCTGGCGCAGCTGCCCGGCACGGTGCTGGTCACCGGCCACAGCGACAGCAGCCCGATCCGCACGGCGCGCTTCCCGTCGAACTGGCACCTGTCGCAGGAGCGCGCCGACGCCGTGCGCGCGCTGCTGCTGGCCAAGGGCCTGCCGCCCGAGCGCGTGCGCGCCGAAGGCCGCGCCGACGCCGACCCGCTGGTGCCCAACGACAGCGCCGGCAACCGCGCGCTGAACCGGCGCGTGGAGATCACGCTGATGGTGCTGGGGCGCCCGCCGGCGGCGGCCGCGCCGGCGCCCGCGGCATCGGGAGCCGTACGATGATGAAGAAGCTGCTCGGCCTCGTCTTCAACCGCTGGCTGCTGCTGGCGCTGCTGCTCGCGGCGCTGTCGCTGCTGCTGTGGATCGCCGGGCCGCTGCTGGCCTTCGGCGAGGCGCGCCCGCTGGAGAGCGAGCGCCAGCGCTGGACCGCCATCGCCGCGCTGTGGGGCCTGGCCGCCGCGCTGGCCGCGTTCGGCCGCTGGCGCGCGCGCCGCGGCAACGCCGCCGTGGTGCAGCAGCTGGTGCAGGCCCCGGCCGAGGCCGGCCCGCGCGAGAGCGCCGACCTGGCCGCCGTGCGCCAGCAGTTCGAGCGCGCGCTGCAGGCGCTGGCCCGCATGCGCTTCGGCGCGCAGGGGCCGCTGAAGGGCTGGGCCGCGCGCCTGGGCGGCCGGCACCTGTACCAGCTGCCCTGGTACGTGATCATCGGCGCGCCCGGCGCTGGCAAGACCACGGCGCTGCGCCACAGCGGCCTGAACTTCCCGCTGGCCGACCTGCTCGGCGGGCAGGCGCCGCGCGGCATCGGCGGCGTGGGCGGCACGCGCCACTGCGACTGGTGGTTCACCGACCGCGCCGTGCTGGTCGACACCGCCGGCCGCTTCACCACGCAGGACAGCGACCCCGGCACCGACCAGGCCACCTGGGACGGCTTCCTGCAGCTGCTGCGCAGGAGCCGCCCGCGCCAGCCGATCAACGGCGTGCTGGTGGCCGTCTCGGCCAGCGACCTGCTGGCGCCCGCCGCGCAGCGCGCCGCGCATGCGCTGACGGTGCGCGCGCGGCTGCAGGAGCTGCACGAGCGGCTCGGCATCGCCTTCCCGGTCTACCTGCTGGTGACCAAGGCCGACCTGCTGGCCGGCTTCATGGACTACTTCGCCACGCTCGACAAGGCCGAGCGCGCCGCGCCCTGGGGCTTCACCTTCCCGCGCGAGGGCGCGGCCCCGCTGGCCGCGCTGCCGGCCGAGTTCGACGCCCTGCGCCAGCGCCTGCTCGACGGCCTGGTCGAGCGCCTGCAGGCCGAGCGCGACCCGGCCCGGCGCGCGCGCATCTACGGCTTCCCGGTCCAGTTCGCCGGCCTGCGCGAGGCGCTGCAGACGTTCGCCGAAGACGTGTTCGCGCCCTCGGCGCTGCAGGCGCAGCCGCTGCTGCGCGGCGTGTACTTCATCAGCGGCACGCAGGAGGGCGCGCCGATCGACCGCGTGCTCGGCAGCGTGGCGCGCCGCTACCGGCTGGAGCATGCCGTGCTGGCGCCGCAGCAGGCCAGCGGGCGCAGCTACTTCCTGCAGCGGCTGCTGGACGAGGTGGTCTTCGCCGAAGCCGGCCTGGCCGGCACGCGGCGCGGGTGGGCGCGGCGCCAGCGCCTGCTGCTGGGCGCCGGCTACGCGGCCGTCGGCCTGCTGGCGGTGGGGCTGGCCGCCACCTGGTGGCGCAGCTACGCCGACAACCGCCGCTACGTGGACGACGTGGCCGCGCGCGCCGGCCCGGTGCAGCAGCTGCTGGCGGCCACGCCGAACCGCGCCTCGCCCGACCTGCTGCCGCTGCTGCCGGCGCTGCAGGCCACGCGCGCGCTGGCGCAGCCGGCCGAGGGCGGGGCCGGCGGCTGGCGCGGGTTCGGCCTGTCGCAGCAGGGCAAGCTCGACAGCGCCGCCCAGGCCGCCTACCGGCGCATGCTGGCCGACGCGCTGCTGCCGCGGCTGGCGCTGCGCGTGGAGGAACAGTTGCGCCAGAGCGCCGGCAGCCCCGAGCCGCAGTACGAGGCGCTGAAGGTCTACGTGATGCTGCACGAGCCCGCGCATTTCTCGGCCGACGACCTGCGCCGCCACGTGCAGGACGACTGGGACACGACGCGCCGTGAATTGACGCCGGCCCAGCGCGAGCAGCTGCAGGACCACCTGGACAGCCTGCTGGAGCAGGGCGGCGTGGCCTCGCCGCTGCCGGCCGATGCGGCGCTGCTGAAGTCGGTGCGCGCGCAGCTGGCGGCCCAGCCGCTGGCCCAGCGGGTGTACGCGCGGCTGCGCAGCCAGGGCCTGGGCCAGGACTTCCCCGCGTTCAGCGTCGCGCGCGCAGCCGGCCCGGGCGCCGCGCTGGTGTTCACCCGCGCCAGCGGCGTGCCGTTGACGCAGGGCGTGCCCGGCCTGTACACGCGCGACGGCTACCTGAAGGGCTTCCAGAAGCAGGTCGGCCAGGTGGCGGACCAGCTCGCCGCCGAGCAGCCCTGGGTGCTGGCCGTCGCCGACGCGCCGCGCGACGCCGCGGCCCGGCTGCGCGCGCCCGCGCCGCTGGTGGACGAGGTGCGCCGCCTGTACCTCGCCGACTACGCCGCCACCTGGGAGGCCTTCATCGCCGACATCAAGCTGCAGCCCATGGGCCAGCTCGGCCAGTCGGTGCAGATGTCGCGCCTGCTGTCCGCGCCGGACAGCCCGCTGCCGCCCTTGCTCAAGGGCATCGCGCGCGAGACCACGCTGGGGGCCGGCGGCGGCGCCGTGGAGACGGCCGAGCAGCGCGCACAGCAGTTCGTGCGCGAATCGCAGAAGAAGCTGGCCGGCCTGGTCAGCGGTGCCGCCACCGGCGCGCCGGCCGGTCCGGCGCAGACGCTGGAGGAGCAACTGGTCGACAGCCGCTTCGCCGGCCTGCGCCACTTCGTCACGCCGCTGCCGGGCGGGCGCGCGCCGCTGGACGACACGCTGGCCCTGGTGGCCGAGGTCAACCTGCTGCTGACCGCCGTGCAGACCGCGCTGCAGGGCGGCGCGGCGCCGCCGCCCTCGCCGTTGCCCAACCGCGTGAAGGCCGAGGCCGCGCGCATGCCGCAGCCGCTGCGCACGATGATGGAGACGCTGTCGCAGGGCAGCGCGCAGATCGCCCAGGGCCTGATGCGCCAGAACCTCGCGCAGGAAGTGCGCTCGCAGGTCGGCGAGTTCTGCCAGCAGGCCGTGGCCGGCCGCTACCCGCTGGTGGCCGGCTCGCCGCGCGACGTGACGCAGGCCGACTTCGCCACGCTGTTCGGCCCCGGCGGCAAGATCGACCAGGTGTTCCAGAGCCGGCTCGCGCCCTACGTGGACACCAGCACGCGGCCCTGGCGCTTCCGCGCCGTGGAGGGCACGCCGCTGGGCGCGGACGCCGGCACGCTGCCGCAGTTCCAGCGCGCCGCGGCGATCCGCGAGACCTTCTTTCCCGGCGCCGGCGGGCCCGCGCTGCGGCTGGACTTCAAGCCGATCGAGATGGACGCCACGATCCAGCAGTTCATCCTCGACGTGGACGGCCAGATCGTGCGCTACGCCCACGGCCCGCAGATCCCGACGGCGGTGCAGTGGCCCGGCCCGCGCGGCAGCTCCGAGGTGCGCGTGCAGCTCAGCCCGCCCAGCGCCAGCGGCGCCTCGGGCCTGGTGGACAGCGGGCCGTGGGCGCTGTTACGGCTGTTCGACCGGGTGCAGATCGAGCCCACCGGCGCGCCCGAGCGCTTCCGCGCCACCTTCGACGTGGGCGGCCGCAAGGCCGTGTTCGAGGTCACGGCCAGCAGCGTGCGCAACCCGTTCCGGCTGCGCGAGCTGCGGGAGTTCGCGTGCCCGGCGGGGCTGTAGCCGCCGGGCCGCCGGGCTGGTTCGGCAAGCTCGCCATGCTGGGCGACTTCGCGCACCGGCGGCTGCCCGAGCCGGTGCTGCGCCAGCTCGACCGCTGGCTGTCCGCCACCATGCAGGCGCTGCCGCAGGCCCTGGGCGAACGCTGGCCCCAGGCCTACCTGGAGGCGCCGCTGCTGCGCTTCGCCTGGGCGCCGGGCGTGGTCGACGCGCAGTGGTGGTTCGGCGTGCTGATGCCCAGCTGCGACAAGGTGGGGCGGTACTTTCCGCTGGTGGTGCTGCAGGCGGGGGAGGGGGAGGGAGCGGCGATGCCGGAGGACTGGTACGCCGCGCTGGAGCGGGCGGCGCTGGGGACGCTGGAGCGCGGCGCGTCGCTGGCGGCGTTCGAGGCCACGGTAGCGGCGGCGCCGCCATGGCCCGGGGCCTGTCTCGCGCCGCAGGAGCGGCAAGAGGGGCGAACGCGGTGGTGGTCTGCCCGCATGGCCGACCCGTGCGACGTCGGTGGCTTGCCGGATGTGCATCAGGCTGTCCGGCTGCTGCTGAAGTTCTGATGCGCAGTACGCAGGTCTGCTTCGACGAAGGGCGGGCAGCGGGAAGCACGGGCTGCCTGGCGATGCGGGTTCTGGGAGCCGCTGCGCCGGCGGTTCAACGGCGTGCTGGAGGGGCGGCGAGGACAGGTTGCGGAATGGCTGGAGCAGCGCCCGTCACTCGCGCACCAAGTAGCCCAACGTGTACTCCACAACATGTGACAGACGCTCATTGAGGGCCTTGGTCGCCATCAGATTGCGTCCGAAGACGAGCGACAAAGTGTGCTGATTCGACAGGTAGAAGTAGGTCAGGCCGACGATGGAGATATACAGCTGAAGCGGGTCGACACCGCCACGGAAGACTCCTTGAGAACGGCCTTTCTCCAGAATCTTTCCAAGCGTGTCGATGAGGGGCGAGTTGATGTCCCGGATCAGCGTTGACTTCTCCAGGTGCCTTGCGCGGTGCAGGTTCTCGCTATTGATCAGCGTGACGAATTCCGGATGCGCAAGGTAGTAGCTCCAGGAGAACTCGACCAGCTTTCTGATGGCCTCGATTGGGCCCAGCGCGTCTAGGTCGAGCTTGGATTCCGCTTCGCGGATGCCACGGTAGGCATCCTCCAGCACGGCGAGGAACAGCCCTTCCTTGTTCTTGAAGTAGTAGTAGATGAGCCGCTTGTCGATCTTGGCCGCGTCGGCGATGTGGTCCAGCCGCGTGCCGGCAAAGCCGGTGGTCGCGAACGCTTGCAGCGCGGCATCGAGAATGGCACGCTGGGTGCGTTCGGCATTGCGTGAGCGGGACTCCACAGAAGTGACTTCCATGCCTGCCGCGACTTTGTTCAGGCTAGTCATTTCAAGACCGATACCCTCGGATGGCTGGTCGGGTTCGTCGGCAACTTGAGCCGGTGCAGAGAAGGGGATGCCGTTGATTGTGCACCACGGGTGATCCCGCGAGGACGTGGTTCACCACGGAGCGGCGACACGCTGCTGGCCGGCTTCGATGATTTCGTCGAGGAGGCGGGCAGGCCATCGCGCTGACAGGATCTCCGCCCCGATGGGGCCTGCGAACCTGGCCTCGGCCACCATATGCCGGATGCGGCGCACGTCGATCGCGCCATCGCCCATCGTGCCGATGGCCGAACGCCGGATCGGTCGCTGGAACGGGCCGGTCGGACACCTGAAAGCCGCTCATCAGGGGGCTGGCGATGGAGGCCTGCGGATCGCGTTGCGGTCCGCCGCATACATCGGATGCAGCGCATCGATGGCCAGGAGGGCGCCAGCCGCATGGACTGCCGGAAGAATCGCCTGGGCACCTTCAAGGATTCGCCACCGGGCACCGCTGGCATCTTTTCCAAGACCATCGATGCCGCCGCTCGTCAGGGCCACGGACTCAGTGTCCAAGGCGCTCTCCTCGACCATGCGGTGGGTACCGTCGACGGCCTTGCTCCATGCGCTGGACGGCGAAACCGGACCGGAGCCGATCTTCAGTGAACGGCCGCGCGGCGCTTGCGCAGTGCGCTGTACGCCGATGTCGGCATCGTGCTCTTGCCGAGGCGAGGCCACCCGGACGCCGCGTCGGACGCAGGCGTCCAGCACGGCACCGAGGGAATGCCCGGCTCCGATGGCCATCGGGTTGCGAGCGGGGTTCGAGCTTGATGCGGGCGACGTGGTTGTTGTACACAATGGCAATCTTTATTCACTCAATCGGGACTTATTGGTAGGTGTTTTCCCTGATTTTGGTGAAATTTTGACTTAAAGATATCTATCTATTCCCATTTGGGTGACTTAGAATTCCTCCATCAACGATGCGCCGTCGATACCGCGGCTCGCAGTCGAACCCGAGGAGCACGCCATGTCCCGCCTGATCTACATCCTCAACGGCCCCAACCTGAATCGCCTGGGAACCCGCGAGCCGCACATCTACGGGGCCGAAACCCTGGCGATGGTCAAGCAGCGGTGCGCTGACAGGGCCTTGTCACTGAACCTCGAGATCGACTTTCGCCAGTCGAACTTCGAGGGCGACCTCGTCGAGAGCGTCCACGACGCCGTGGACCGGAAAGCCGCCGGGATCATCATCAATCCGGCCGGCCTGACCTTTACGTCCGTCGTGCTGATGGACGCCCTCAAGATGTTCGAAGGTCTCAAACTCGAACTGCACATCTCCAACGTGCATGCACGCGAGGCCGTCTACCACAACTCCCTCATGAGCAAGGTCGTGACGGCCGTGGTCGCCGGCATGGGCACGGACGGCTACATCCACGCGCTGGACTGGCTGGCCAATCGCCTGACGGAGATCTGAGAGATGCGACCCTGGACGACGGTCGCCGGCAGGCCGCCCATGCGCTTGCGTCTTCTGCTTCGATGGCCGCGAGCGTCGGCGATGCGGGCGGCCTGCTGCGTCCGCCGACCGGTCGAAGGTGCCGATGGCAGCGCAGGCGTCCCTCCAAACACCGTCATACGCGGCGGCACGCAGCGCAGCCACCCGCTTTTCCAACCGGCCTTCGCACGCCGAGACCACACGAGATAGAACCATGACACCACTTCGCATCGTCCTGATGGGCGTTGGCCTGATTGGCAGAGAACACGCGACGCTCGTGCGCAACCACCCTCGCACGGAACTTGTGGCCATCGCCGATGTTTCCCCGGACGGGCAGGCCTATGCCAAAGAGCTGGGCATCCCGTGCTACGCCAGCTACGAACAGATGCTGGACGAGACGAAGCCGGACGGCGCCATCGTCGCACTGCCGAACCAGATGCACCTTGCAGCCGGCCTTGCCTGCATCGAGCGTGGTGTTCCGATGCTGATGGAGAAGCCCGTCGCCGATACCGTGACGGCTGCCTTGCAGTTGGCCAAGGCCAGTGAGGCCGCCAGTGTGCCGATCCTGATCGGCCACCATCGCCGGCACAGTCCCGACATCCGGGCGGCGCGCCGCGCGGTGCAGGACGGCGAGCTCGGCCAGATCGTTGCCGTGAACGGCATGTGGCTCGTCAACAAGCCCGACAACTACTTTGCTGCCGAATGGCGCCGGCGCGCCGGTGGCGGCCCGCTGCTCATCAACCTCATTCACGACATCGACTGCCTGCGCTTCATCTGCGGCGAAATCGACAGCGTGCAAGCCATCGCGTCGAACAGCATCCGGAAGTTCGAGGTCGAAGACACCGCGGCCGTGGTGATGCGCTTTGCAAGCGGCGCCGT
Source organism: Pseudorhodoferax sp. (assembly GCF_047601025.1). Classification (NCBI taxonomy): domain Bacteria; kingdom Pseudomonadati; phylum Pseudomonadota; class Betaproteobacteria; order Burkholderiales; family Comamonadaceae; genus Pseudorhodoferax; species Pseudorhodoferax sp. The sequence goes on along the minus strand of NZ_JASGJZ010000001.1, from coordinate 316,342 downwards.
GGGCACGTTCCTCATCAGCGACGCCGTGCCGTCACCGTATTCCTGGGACATCGCTTCCGGACAGGCCCTTTATTTCCCGCACCAGCCCGAGGACTGCTATTTCATCGGTGGACGCAAGGCTTCGCTGGCGGTGCCCACGATGAATCTGTGGCGCCATGAGGAGCAGGGAGGCCATTGGCAGCAGCCGCTGGTGCGCAAGCACATGCCGAAAGACCGCTCGCTGACATACGTGAATCAGCTCGAGCACTTCGCCGCAGTGATCCGTGGCGAACAACCGCCACTGGTTACGGCCCGCGATGGAACGATGACGCTCGCGGCGGTTCTCGCCGTCGACCTGGCTTCCAGAGAAGCCCGCAGCGTGCGCATCGCGGAGATGCTGGGCTGACCGGCCCACGCTCCAGGCAGCAACAGAAGACCGTGGATGAGCATCATGAAGATGCGACCGGAGTTCCCGTCCCACGCTGTCCCTGCGAAGGACGATGCCGCTGCGGCCTATGAGGCCGTAGCGCATGTCTCACGTGGCAGCGGCGTTGCTCGAACGTTCACTTCCTGACTACCGCCGGCATACCGCCATTTGAGAGGACACAACGTGACCCCATTGAATCGTCGACACTTCGCACTGGCACTGGCCTTCAGCGGTGCTGCAGGTCTTGCGACGTCGCCCGCCCAGGCCCAGGCCTATCCCTCCAAGCCGATCAAGATCGTCGTGGGGTTTGCTGCGGGAGGGCTGACCGACATCTTGGCGAGAACCATCGCGCCGGTGATGTCCGACAAGCTCGGGCAACCCGTCATCATCGACAACAAGCCTGGTGCGAACGGCAACATCAGTACCGCCTTCGTCGCCGGCTCGGAGCCCGACGGCCACACCCTGCTGTTTTCCTCGAGCGCGCAGATCGTCTACAGCCCGAACACGTACAAGAAACTGCCCGCGGACCCCATCAATGGACTGCGCCATCTCTCTCTGATTGGTGAAGGCGATTTCATCTTCGTCGCGAGCACCGGTACAGGCGTACATTCCCTTGCCGAGTTCGTCACGTTGGCGAAGTCCAAGCCGGGTGCGCTGAACTACGCGACCAGCGGTCCCGGGGGCAGCCTGCACGTCGTTCAGGAGATCTTTCTGCAGCACGCCGGTATTCAAATGGTGCCGGTCCACTACAAGGGAAGCAGCGCGGCGCTGACCGACCTCGTTGCCAACCAGGTGCAGTTGTTCTGCGATGGCCTGCCATCTCTCGAGCCTTACATCAAGACTGACAAGCTCAAGCCGCTCTTCGTCACTGCCAAGAAGCGGTTGCCGGCGCTGCCGAATGTGCCGACCGCCGCGGAAGTGAAGCTGGCGGATCTGTCGAACATCTCCAACTGGTTCGGCCTGCATGCGCCCAAGGGAACGTCTGACGCGACGGTGGCGAAGATTCAAGGTGCACTGGCGGCCGCGATGGCATCCGAAAGCGTCAAGGAGAAGATGAGGGGCCTCGCGATCGAACCCGTGTTCAGCACGCCGGCTGAATTCGTCGCGCGCATCGATGCGTCGAACAAGCTGATCGGCGCCGCGGCGAGAGCGGCCAACATCCAGATCGATTGATATTCCGACGAGGCGCTCAGCTCGCGTTTCCCACCCACACCGCCACCGCACTGAAATTGTCCTGGTCCTCGCGCTCCTGCGCGAGGATGGCCGCGCGCATCGCGTCCAGCCAGGCCGCGGGCGAGTCGGCGGCGTGCAGGCTGGCGGCGATCAGCGCGTCGCCGGCGCTGGCCCACCAGCCGTCGCTGGCGAGCAGGAACGCGTCGCCGTCGGCCAGCGGCTGCGGCGCCGTGGTGTGCGGCCGCAGTTCCTCGTCGATGCCCAGCGCGGCGGCCAGGTGGTGGCGGTGCGGGTGGCTGCCGGCCTGCTCGGGCGTCAGCACGCCGGCGTCGAGCAGGCCCTGCACCAGCGTGTCGTCGCGCGTGACCTGTTCGATGCGTGCGCCGCGCAGCCGGTACAGGCGCGAATCGCCCACGTGGCTCCACAGCGCGCAGCCGCGCTGCAGGTCGATGCACAGCGCGACGACCGTGGTGTGCATGGGCGCGCCGCCCTGGCGGTCCCGGCGCACCTGGGCGTGGGCCGCCAGCACCGCGCCGGTCAGCGTTTCCGGGCGCCAGGGCAGCGTGGCGTCGGCCAGGCCGGCCTGCAGGCTGGCGACCGCGCAGCGCGCGGCGCGCTGGCCGTCGGCGTGGCCGCCGGCGCCGTCGGCCAGCACGGCGAACCAGGCCGGGCCGTTGTCGTGCACCAGCAGCACGTCCTCGTTGACGGTGCGGGCGCCTGGCTCGGTGCAGGCCGCGGTGCGCAGGCACAGGGCGGGCGCGGGCATGGTGCGTCTCACGGGGTGGCGCCGGGGGCGGCGGGCGCGGGCGCGGGGGCGGGGCGGTCCAGCCGCGCGACCTGCTCCTCGTAGGCCTGGAGGAAGGCCTTGCCGAACAGCGTGTGGAAGTCCTCGTGCGCCTCGTCGCGCAGCGCCTCGAAGTGGCGCAGGTACAGCTCCCACAGCCGGGCCTTGCGGTTCTGCGGCAGCACGCTGTCCAGCAGCGAGCGGCTGCTGAGCCGGGATTCCAGCACCGCGGGCTCGAAGCGCGCCAGCATGCCGTCCAGCGCGGCGCGCGTGCCGGCCATGGTGCCGATGGTGTGGCCCACGAGGTCGCGCATGGCGTCGGCCATGGCCACCGGCGCCGGCAGGAAGCCGCGCAGCGGCGGGCGCAGCAGCTGTTCCAGCACCGACTGCGCGTCGGGCGAAAACTTCAGCGGGTTGTTGTCGCGCGCGCGGATCACGGTCACGGCCGCGCGCAGTTCCTGCCGGGTGGCGGCGCGCACGGCCATCATCTGCAGCGTGCCCTCGACCGCCGTGCGCAGCAGCTCGCCGGCCAGGCGCATGCGCTCGGCGGCCGCGCCCTCGGGCAGCTCGGGGCGGATGCCGGCGCCGGCGCAGAAGGCCTGCCAGAGCTCGCCGGCCGGGGGCGCTCCCGGTACTGCGGCAGGCGTGGTGGGCGCGGCAGGTGGTGGTGGTGCAGGGGAGGCGGCCGGCGGCGCGGGGACGGCGGCGGGCGGCGCTGCGGCGTGCGGCAGGAAGGGGGCATGCAGCGCCGGCGTGTGATCGGGCACGGCGGCCGGGGCGGCGGGCGCGGGGAGCGCAGGGGGTCCCCCGGCCATGAAGCCGGCCATCGCGTCGTGCGCGCCGGCGCCGCCCTGCAGGCCGAACAGCTCGTCGATCGAGCGCTCCTGCGCGGCCGGCAGCAGGTCGGCGAACGGGTCCGCGGCCGGGGCGGCGGGCCGGGCCGGGGCGGCCGGCGCCAGGGCCGCGAAGGGGTCGAAGTCGTCCGGCAGCAGCGCGGCCGGCGATGCCGCCGGTGCCGGCGGCGGCGCGGCGGTGCCCAGCAGGTCCGCGAACGGGTTGACCGATGCCGCGGGCGGCAGGGCAGCGGGAGCCAGGGCGGAGGCCGCCAGGGCGGAGGCCGGCAGGGCGGCGGGCGCGGTGGGCGCGCGCTGCACCTGCGTGGCGCCGGCATCGCCGGCCGGCGGATCGGCCACCACCTCCAGCCGGTAGCCGCCGATGCGCAGTTCGTCGTGCGCCTGCAGCGGTGCGGATTCGCCCTGGTGCAGCGGCTGGCCGGCCACGCTGATCGGGTTGGCGCTGCCGATGTTGCGGATGACGAAGCCGCCGCCCGCCTGCGCGCGGATCTCGGCCTGCTGGCGCGAGATGTGGCGCTCCGGGTCGGGCAGGGCCAGCGTGTTGTGGTCGGCCCGGCCGATGGTGCCGCCGCGCGCGTCGAACCGGGCGGTCAGGGGCTGGGTCAGCGGCAGCTCGTTCAGCGACACCGCGCGCAGGGTCAGGGTCATGGTGAGCGCTCCTTGCGCGGATGGTGTCGCTGCGCCGCGGCCGGTTCAACGTCCGAAAGTCACCGTGAGCCACAGCGCCACCGCGCCGAACACCAGCGCCAGCCAGCCCCAGGTATGGGCCGCCGTGTCCAGCCGCCGCAGCCGCCGTGCGCGGGCCAGCGCCAGGACCAGGAAGACCAGCGCCAGCGCGCCGAAGATCCAGCGCGCCGCCATCAGGCCCCCGTGCGCGCCAGGCCGAGCAGGCGCTTTTGCCGCCAGGCCGGCGCGGCCAGCGGGAACAGCGGCTGCCCCGGCTGCAGCAGCACCAGCTGCTGCGCGGCCAGCGCGCGCTGGCGCTGCGAGCCTTCGCGCAGCACCTGCTGCAGGTGTTCCGGCGCGGCCGGCCCGCCCACGCAGCAGCGCCGGCCGGCGGGGAAGCGCGGCGCCTGCGCCTGCCACCAGCGCTGCATGCGCGCCGGGTCGGGCCAGGGCAGGCTTTCGTCGTCGTCGAGCGCGACGTCCTCGTCGTCCGGGTCGTCGCTGGGGCCGGCGGCGAAGCCCTCGGGCTGCGCCCCCTCCAGGTCCAGCGCCGCGAGGTCGGCGCCGGTGATGGCGCTGAAGGCCTCGCCGGCCACGCGCGCCAGCCGCGGGTCGGCCATGCGTTCGAGCAGCCAGGGCACGAAGGCCGGGTCGCCGAGCCAGCCGACCGTGCGGACGGCCTCGCGCAGCGCGCCGCCGCCGGCCTGGGCGAAGCCGCGCAGGTGCTCGCGCGTGCGTGCGGGCGGCAGCAGCTGCACCGCCAGCGGGCGCAGCCGGTCGCAGGCCGCCGGCGTGGCGAAGGCCAGGCGCTCGACCGCCTGCAGCGCTGCGCCGCGGTCGCCCAGCAGGCAGGCGGCGTGGGCTGCATGCGCGGCCAGGGGCAGGGCGCCGGCCTGCTCGGCCTCGGGCAGCGCGGCCAGCACCAGCGGCGCCAGCGCGTGCCGGCCGAGCTCGGCGGCGCAGCGCACCGCGGCCTGGCGCAGCAGCGGCGATGTGCTGCGCAGGGCGGCGGCCAGTGGCGGACCCGGGTCCACGCGGTGCAGGCGGCAGGCTTCCAGGCCGAGCGCGCGCTGCCAGTCGGCCGGCGCCGCGAGCAGCGAGCGCACGGCGTCGCGCAGCAGGCCGGGCGTGGACCAGCCGAAGGCCGAGACCACGCCGCGCCAGGCCTCGGGCGCGGCCGGTGCCAGCGCCAGCAGCTGTTGCTGCAGGGCCGTGTCGCGCGCCGCCAGCGCGGCCGCCAGCGCCGCGAAGACCTCGCCGCAGCCCAGCCGTTCCAGCGCGGCCTGCGCGCGCGCCAGGCCGTAGGCGCCGGCCACGGCCAGGCCGTCCAGGTGCGCCTCGATCCGGTCGTCCAGCCGCTGCAGCTGCAGCAGCCGCACGTGGGGCGCGCGCAGCAGCACGCTGCGCACGTGGCGCAGGTGGGCGGCCTCTTCCGCGTGCTGCTGCACGATGGCCGGGATCGGCGGGCGCTGCAGCGGCGCGCGCGCCGGCGGTGGCGGCGCGGGGGCGGGCGCGGCAGTGGAGAAGAAGGATCCGGTTTCGGCGTGCATGGCGGTCGGCTGCCATGCTGCGCCGCGCCGGGCCGCGGCGCGCATGCCCAAAGTCATGTGCGCGGAGCGCGGGCGGCTTCCATACTTGCCGGCATGGCCCCGCCTTCCCCGTTGCTGCGTACCGTCCCTGCCGCCGTGGCGCTGGCGCTGCTGGCGGCCTGCGCCGGGCCGGCCAAGCCGCCGGCATCCGCGCCGGAGCCGGTGGCCGTGGCGCCGCCCTTGCCCGCGCTGCCGCCCGTGGCGCTGCCTCCACCGCAGCCGGCCACCGTGGCCGAGCGCACGCAGGCGCAGAAGATCGCGAAGGCCGTGGTCGAGTTGCTGGAAGCCGGCCGCGAGGACGAGGCCCGTGCCGAGCTGGAGCGGGCGCTGCAGTTGGACGCCGCCAACAAGCTCGCCCAGAACCTGATGCGCCAGATCACCGTCGACCCGGTGCAGGAGCTGGGCAGCGAGTCCTTCCCCTACCAGGTGCGGCCCAGCGACACGCTGTCGCGCATCGCCGGCAACTTCCTGGGCGACATCTACGCCTTCTACATCCTGGCGCGCTACAACGGCATCAAGGTGCCGCGCCAGCTTAGCGGCGGACAGGTGCTGCGCATCCCGGGCAAGCCGCGCACGGCGCCGCCCGTTCCCGCGCCGCCGCCGAAGCCCGTGCCGCCTGCGCCTGCGCCGCAGCATCCGCCGCCTGCGCCGGTGCCGGTGCCCGTGCCCGTTCCGGAGCCCCCGCCGGTGCCGGCCCCGCCGCCCGAGCCGCCACCGCCGCCCCCTCCGCCGCCGGAACCCACGCCCGGCGAGCGCGCGATGCGCAGCGCCGAGGCGGCCGAGCGCGCCGGCCGGCCGGAGCAGGCGCTGGCCGAGTACCAGCGCGCCGCCGGCCTGGAACAGCCCGGCGCCCAGGCGCGTGCCGACGCGCTGCGCCGGCGCCTGGTGGAGCGCCACGGCCTGGAGGCGCGCACCGCGTTCGCGCGGCAGGACCTGGACGGCGCCATCGCCGCATGGGACAGGGTGCTGGCGATCGACCCCGGCAACAGCGGCGCCCGCCTCGAACGCCAGCGCGCCGTGGACCTGAAGCGGCGCGCCGACCAGTTGCCGAAGTGAGGGCGCATCCCGTGCCGGCGGCGCCGCCGCCGTCACGCGCTCACTGATCAGGCGGGGCCGTGCAGGTCCGCCCGGCCCGCTGCATGGGCGGCGACGGGCGCCAGCGACCGGTCCGGCGTCACCGCGCCGGCCCCGTGGCGCCGGCGTGCCCGAACACCTGCCCGATGGAACTGGCGCCCGGCGCATAGGCCGACAGGCCGGCGCCGAGGAGGGCGACGAAGACCGCCGTGGCGGCGAACGGCACCGCGGTGCGCCGGACCGCGCTGGCCAGCCAGTGCCGGGGATCGCGGCCGCGCAGGTAGCGGAACAGCGCATAGGAGAGTGCGCCATCCACGAGGACTTCCGCGAAGACGAGCGGCGCGATGTAGATGACGTAGAACGACGCGACGGCGAGGCCGGCCGCCAGCGCCAGGGCCGCGAGCGGCACCGCGAACTCGTCCGCATCGGCGGCCGCGCCGAGCGCATCCCCGATGGGCGAGCCGGCGTCCGCGGGTGCGGGAACGGCGGCATCGGCCACACCGGCCGGCGCATCGAAGGAGGCCGCCGCGCCGCCGCCGCCGAAGTCGCCGCCCGCGCCGCTGCGGAACGCCGGCGCCGCGGCCGTCCCGCCGCCGCCCGGGCTGCCGGAACCCGGCAGGAGATCGGCCGCGCCGGCGTAGTCCGCAGCGTTGGTGCGCAGCCAGAGCCAGATGAGGAACAGGAAGAACAGGTAGGCGCAGCCGACCGCCAGCGGGTAGCGGACGGTCATGCTGTCCAGCCCGAGCTGGAGCAGCGCGAAGGAGCTCAGCAGCCCGAAGCCCCCGGTCAGCGCCGAGATCAGCGTCATCTGCGCGCGCGGGAACGCATGGTCGAGCAGCCGCTGCCGGACCCGCGAGACGGCCAGCGCATGGAGGAAGGCCGGGGAGCGTCGCTGCATCGGATGGTGGCTCGGGCTGGAGGAGGAGGGGGCGGTCGGCGCTGCTACAGGCCTTGGCCGACGTCGATCCGGTTCCCGTCCGGATCGGCGAAGACGAAGCACCGCAGGCCGAAGTCCGCATCGCGCATCGTCTTGATGATCCGCACCTTGCTCCGCGCTAGATGGTCGTACAGCGCGGCGGCATCTTCCACCATCAGGTGCGCCACGTTGCACGCGCTGGCCTGGTGGCCCCGGTGCAGGGCGAGATGCAGTTCGGCCCCGTCCTTCTGGAGGATGGCGAATCCCACCGGGTTGCCGTTCTCGAAGACCTTCGTGAACCCGAGGATGGAACCATAGAAATCGATGGCCTTCGCCATGTCCGAGACAGATACCGTCGGGGCCATCCGGCCGAAGCGGACGGCAGCACCCCGCGGGGAAGATTCGCGCATGGCGCTCTCCAGAAGTGGATGGCGATTGTCGGGGCGGTTGCGCCGGCTGCGGCAGGAAGCCGTGGAGACCGGGAGGTGGTAGAAACACCCGCTGCCGATAGGGGCGCGCACGCGTATCCATCTGATCCGATGAGATGCCCCACGCAAGGCCGCGGCATTGCACCGGCGCGGCGATCCGCCCGCCGCGTGCCGAGTCAGGCTGTACTTCGCCCCGGCTCCCAGCGGACGGTGAGAATGGTCGCCGGCTCATGGCCGAACGCGCGATGGTAGATACCGGCCCCCCAGATGGCATAGTCGCCGGCGTGCTTCAGCCAATATGTGAGCGTGGCGCTTGGCGCGAATGAGGGATCCGCACTGAAGTCGAGTCGGAACCGGCTCTGCGTGGAGACCAACAGGGAGATCGTGCGGCCAGTACTCACGGGCTTCTCTTCGCCATTCGGATCGCCTGCTGGATGTGCATACCATTTGACGCACAGATTCGAGGATGCAAGATCCTTGGGCATGTGCCGCAGATCGTGGGGTGCCGACTTGCTCCAATCACTGAACCCGATGAACCAGCCGGTTCCGTTGGTGGCAGCGGAACCGGCATTGCCGAACTCCACTGGAAGGGATGCCAGGAGGGGTGAAGACATTCTTGTGTTGCTCGGTGCTTGAATCTATCCGCGCTGCGAAGCAGCGTTGGCTTGAATGAATTATGGGGTCGCTCCATTCTTTGCTGGCTGGGTATCAATCGTAGTGCCGTGATCCGGCAGCAGCAACTCTCCGGCCAGTAATAGGACGGCGAAGAACTCGTCGTGCAAGCCCGCTTGTCGAATCCTCTACGGAAGACTCGCGCGGTTGGTGGCGTGGGAGGTGAGGATTGGAAAAACTCGATTTTCCAATTAAGAGTTGGTTATCCAGGCCAGTACTTTTCTTGACGCCAGCACGGCAATGACTAGAAGCGCCAGGCTTGCCCAAAAACACAAATGCTCAATTTGAGCCAAAACTCTGCCTGGCCACCATTTTCATCGGCCTGGGCCTTGTGATTCATTCCAGATTTTTTCAAACGACAGTCTGTCCTTTTGCGGTAGCTTGTGGCTTCATCGTGCGTCAGCGGTCAATGAATATGAATACCGTTGATCAGGAAGAAAACCTATGAGGTGGTGTTGACTGAGTGGGAAGTTCCTGTAGAGAGGCGTCAACACGCTACTCCGACTTTTCGATTTTGTTGCGCTGCAACCGAGACCAGGCAGGTTCTGACGCCGCGGGGTCAGTTTCAGGTTCAGGCTCGAAATTGAGAAGATGATCCAAGTCTCGGATCATCATATGTATCATCTTCGTGTCGAATCCGAAATCCTCGGGTCCGAATGGTCCACGCCTCATGAGGTCTGCGGCCCGAAGGAACCGTCGGCGAGCCGCAGTAGCCTCTTCAGGGCTGCCGTCCTTGGAGAGTCGATACGCCTCCATACCGAGTTCATACATCCAAGGCATCTCTTCACGAAACATACTGGCGACAATTAACAAGGCTACAGGGTCGCCGCGCTTCGAACCGAGGGATCGGATGATCTCGTGAACCATCATCGGATGAAACCTACGCCCCCGATGTCGCAGCGCGCGAGGCCCGTCTTCCGTGATTTCACGGAACTTACCGTCTAAGGTTCGAACACTTGCCACCAATTCTTCCAGAATCTCTGGCTGAGGCCGAGCATGTTTGGCTGGAGTGGCTAGGTTCGGAATGGCCGTAACCTTCTTCTCAAGTTCTGGCCACAAAGCATCGAAAAGCTGTTTTACCCGCGCCTCCGGTACAGGGTGCTGCGAGGACTGATTGAGTGACTGGATGACTTCGAGCAATCCGGTTCGGTCGATCTTCTTTGCTTGAAATTGGGCTAATGGCCCGGTGATGTCTCGAAACTCCAAGCCGAGCAGCAGCGGTATGACTCGGCTGCCCTGCATTGACTTCGCCAACGCACCGGCTTCAAACAGAACCCAAGGCGATCCCACGTTCTCGCGTGTGATGCACAAAATGCCGAAGTTGCAGGCTTCAAGTTCCTTAGCTACTTGGTCAGCCCAGCGTTGGCCAGCTTCGATATCCGCCTGTGACAACCACGGCTCGACGTAGTGGAGTACCAGCGGCATCCAATCATGAAGCGCGTCGGCAAGCGCGTGGCTCCGATCTCCGCTCCAACTTATGAAGACTTTCAAGTGCGACCCTCCCGATGTGGTTGATTTTGACGCCTAACGAATGAATTAGGCCGCCTTGCGAAGCAAGGTCGGCTTGAATGAATTGTTAGACCGCGTCCTCAAGAAAGTGCGGCCAGAACTCGTGAAGATGGCGAATGAATACATGGCCGTCCTGATCTTGGATAGTGAGGTCGGTAGTATCCGACAGGGAAGATCCCCCGCTGAACGATGCCAATGTTGTATGGATGACGCCACCAAGTAAGTCCGTGACAGCTACGCGGAAGGCCTGTCTGGACTCCGGACTTTTCAGGTTAGTGGAAAGAGTGGCCCAAGCATCAGCATGCTCCATGCTGCTTGGATCATCTAGGCTGGTAGTCCCTGCCAAGGCCCAGGTGCTAACGGCCTCTGCTAGGTGCTCCAAGAAAGCGGCTTCAGACTTCTGAATGTTCATTGGCGGACTAACGAATAAGCTCAGCGGGCGGCGAAGCCGTCCGCTGGAGCGAATACGAAGGGACTCCCCCAGTCCCAAGACGGTGTCCAGGCACCAAGATTGACTCGCGGAAGTTCAATCTGAAACGGAAAAAGGGGAAGTCCATGACGGAGATTACACGGGCGCCGGTGGCGCGGGTAGGGTGGACCTGTCCAAGCGGGTCTACCAAGTGCATGCGGTCGATGCGCAGGGCCGCGTGGCGCTGGCCAAGGCCATGCCGGTGGATCGGTTCTTTGCCTGGTGCGCGCAGTTGCCGGCCGGTTGCATCGTGGCCATGGAAACCTGTGGCGGCGCCCACCATGTGGCCCGCCGGCTGCGCCTGCTGGGCCTGGAGGCCCGGCTGATCGCGGGCCACTTCGTCACGCCTTACCGCATGGCCGGCAGGAGCGGCAAGAACGACGCCAACGATGCCGCCGCCATCTGCGAGGCCGCAGGCCGACCGCACATGCGCTGCGTGCCGGTCAAGACGGCCGAGCAGCAGGGCCAGCTGGCCGTGCACCGCCTGCGGGAAGGCTTCAAGGAAGAGCGCACCGCGCTGATCAACCGCATCCGCGGCCTGCTCACCGAGTTCGGGCTGGTGTTCGCGCAAGGCCCCGATGCGTTGCGTCTGGTGCTGGCCGGGGTGATCGAAGATGCCAGCAACGAAATCCCCGGCGTGGCACGGCTGGCCTTGCAACGTGCGCATCTGCACTGGATCGACATCGACCTGCAGATCGCCTGGTGCGACGAGCGCATCGCCGTCCATGTACACGCGGATGCGCGGGCCACCAAGGCCGCTGCGCTGCTGGGCATGGGCCCGACCACGGCATCGGCCTTGGTGGCCAGCATCGGCGAGTTCGGCCCGTTCGCCCATGCGCGCCAGTTCGGTGCCTGGCTCGGCCTGGTGCCCAGCCAGAACTCCACCGGCGGCAAAGCCAGGCTCGGGGGCATCACCAAACGCGGCGACGACGACCTGCGCACGCTGCTGATCCAGGGCGCCAAGTCGGCTGTGATGAGCGCAGCCAAACGCAGCGATCGCATCAGCTGCTGGCTGGTACAACTCAAAGAACGCGTGGGCTGGCAAAAGGCCGTCGTGGCGCTGGCCAACAAGAACGCCCGCATCTTGTGGGCGGTGCTTACGCGCGATGGCGCGTTCGACCCCGACCATGTGCCCGCGATACCAGCGGTGCGGCAAAAGCCGGCGCCGACCTGAAGAGTTGTTCTGAATTGGAAGTGCGACAAGCAGATACCCACCACAGGTCAGACCGGCGGCAGGTGAGCTCGGTAACCCTGGCGTGCTTCAAGCACGACGAACGAATGGAGTCCTGCCGAGCGGTTCGTATCTGGGGCCTCGGACCAATTGGCCGACACAAGCCCGCCTGTAGATGTGCAGTCTGTCCTTTCGCGGTGGCTTCTGGCTTCATCGTGCGTCAGCGATCAATGAATGCGAATACCGTTGATCAGGAAGAAAGCCTATGAGGTGGTGTTGACGGAGTGGGAAGTCCCTGTAGAGGGGTTAGGCAGCAATGTGGCGCTCTGGGAGTCAGGCTGTTGAACTCACGCCCTCGTCTGCAAAAACAATATTGAGTCGCAGCCGCACCAGTTTGGATTCAGACTCCGAAGCATGGGCAGAAATATTTATGACTCCGGAAAAGGCTCGGTTGATATAGGATGATGTGTCGAAAACCTGAATGGGTTGTAGTTGGATAGGCGGTGGATGCAGGCTAGATGCTTCCAGTTCTGCACTAAAGCCTTTCAAGAACTCTGCATCCACGTCGTTCAGGTTCTCAAAGGAGTTCGAAATCTTCATACTTAGATCAATGGGATCCCCCAGATTTGTGATGGAGAAGCCAACTATGCGCGATGACTTTCTGACTAGATTGTCGTTATCCCTCTCACTAAGGTTTATCGCTCGCTTAAGATCCCCGTTCGCATCGAGATTTCCATCTACGCGAATCGTTTGAGTTTTGTATCGTCGCCGCTGGATGATCTGGCGATATCGAGCCTCCGCTTGCGACAGATATAAACCGAGGCGATCAAGAGATATCCAAGTTTCATCAAGGGAAGGTAGGTCTGCTGTCGGCTGTATCTGACTCATGTCTGTGAAGATGTAGCGATTGCTTCTTGTTTGGGAGCCGGCATCGAAGCCATCGATGTGGCATCCAAAAATTAGGGCCTGCCCATACTCTACGGCAAATAATGTCTGGCGAAGCGTGCCCAATAGATCGTCATACAGAACCAGTGAGTCTTGCAATCGACGCTTCAGATTGAAGGTTCCATTTTCCGAGAACTGAGCTCGCTTACGACGGATGATCTCCTCGTCGGTCGCGTGCGACTTCTTGAGTCCCGCAATTTGTAGCTCCAGGCCAGCTCTGGTGCTCTCGAGGGCCTGGTGCTCGGCTTTCAGCGCCGATAGATTGTTGATAGCCAATTGCACGCTTTGCTGAATCGCATCGACTTCGCTCTTGGCGGCAAAAATCGCCTCCGCGCTAAGAGCGTTAAATGTTGACGAAAAGGGAAGGTCGGCGGCGAGGCCTGCATCAGATCTTCGTTGCGCATCAGCATTGGTGTATGCCGAAAGCGTCGGTTGTCCTCCCGTTGTAGATCCGAATACCAAGGGCCAGAACTGAAGCGTCACCTTATCTGCCGACCTTTTAGTGACGGATTGCGTTGCGGAATCGGGGCCATAGTCCTTTAGCCTTGCCTCTACTCGTCGTACCTCGTTCTCCGCACGCCCAATGTCTTCTGTTCGCAGGGTTATCGTCGACTCGGTGCGGCTTAAAGAATCCTCCAATCTTTTTATGTCATTCGTTCTGCAAAGGGCCTTCTCTTCAAATTCAAACAACGTTTGATCTAAGTTGAATATATCTATCTGCAGCGATTCGATCCGCTTTCTCAGTTCCACGCAGTCGTTGTATACGAGGCGGCCGAGGCTAAGATTTTCGGTCTGTAGATAGGGATTCAGTGTTGGCGGTCGGATCCCACTCGCAGGTAGCATGCTGACGCCGTGAGTCGTCGCCTTGGCGATCGGGGGGAATCCTTTGTTGCCCTGCAGTGCTCTCAAAAAAGAGTCTGGGTCTGGAAGATTCCATTTTCCTAGAGCTTTGAGTGGAGAGTCACCCTCGATCCAATGCTGATTGGACAGTAATACGTCCGGTGAGAATATGCGTTTCATTGGATATTCCTCGATCTGCTGGGTGATTAAAACCGATTGGCGCGTATGGAGTTCTCGAGATTGCGCAGCAGATCTTGCGACGCTCTGATTGAGCCTGGGCCCATTCGGACTGCTCCTTCATACTTAAAGGATAGGGGTCCTGCCTTGGCCTTTGCGCCGAAGTCGTAGCACTTTCCTTCATCTGGGCACCTAAGATTTGCAGAGACTTCGACTCCTGCAACGCTGTAGTCTGTCAGCGGGACTTTTAGATCCCAGCCTACGGCGGCATTCAGGCTCCCATCCGCGCCAATGGACAACTTGCCCGATCCTAGGGGAATGTCGATGGATAGGCGATCCTGCAGAGGCCTATTCGACTGGTCTAGTGACACGCTGACTGCAGGAATGCCTTCGATCGAAAGTGAACTACTCAGCTCCAGTGAGATGTTGTCGTCATACGTTAACCAATCCATGCCTTCATACTTAAATATGCTGTCGAAAGACGTGAGTTGGGTTTTTGGATCGATCGATTTGTCTGATCGATCCGGCGTGTGTCTATCTGGGGGATCGTAGTGACCTGATTCGGTGCGGTTTCGCGAGCCAGAGTTGGACGAGCCACCTTGCGCAGGATTGCTATCTTCGTGACTTCTCATGGCGTACAGTCTCTGTTGACTTTCGGGCGGGAGTGCGATTGGGCGCTGTGCTTGCTGCCTAACTAGTTTTAGGCCTCGCTATCTTACGCATGCTCTACGGCCTAAGTCAACGCTTGATGGATGAAATCTCCAAGTCCCTCATCAACTTGGTAAAGGTGCAGCCGATTTAGGCCGCCTAAATTTTCGATGACGGCGCTGGCTTGCGCTTTCATCTGATTTCGTTGTGTTCAGAGACCCTGCATTGGGTGCTGTAGATCGGCTTCAGCAGCGACAATGAAATACGTAAGCCGATACTTGGTCGGCGGCGGTGCGTCCATGGTTGATGCAAGCCTCGCGATCCGAGCAATCCGACCGAACTGCACGCCAGCGTAGTGCAAAAGAGAGTTCCATCATCGGGACCGTGGCTGGTGATTTTTGGGAAATTGATGAGAAGCGAGCTGCCTCTTTGTCCGTGTACGGCGCGAAAACATGCCGAGTACCCAGCCAAACAGTGTACCGAGCAAGGCTATGGGCGCATTGAACACCTGCTGCAAAGGTTCTTGATTTTCCAAGAAGCACAACCGCCCGATTCCTCCTGCAAATACGAAGGCGAACAGATTCATGAAGATGACGGAGAAGGGCTGGCTGCTGAATGTTCTTTCGAACTATTGAATGAAGCGTTCCACGATAGTCTTCTTGTTGAACTCAAGCTGGATGTGGTGCGGTGCATTTTGTGATTCCAAATGGATTTTGGAAACCTAATATTCTGTGGGTGTATCCGCTGTAGGGGATTGGCGCGGCTGTCACTATGAGGCAGTCGTTGAGCCAATAGGTACTTTCTGAACTACATGCCCGGGATGCCATCCATTTCCAAGACAATTCGCCTCGGCGCACGAGGTCAATTGCCGGTTCGTCCGTTCCGCGGGTGCAGCCTCTCGCACCTTCTGCCCGTTACGGTTCTTCCATCCCTTCCCCAATAGCCGGCATCGTCGCCTGTGCCCGCACCGGCGTCACCAACGCCCCGCGCAAGCTCATCGTGAGCCGCGAAAGCCGCCCCAGGTACAGCCGCTGGTTGCGCTCGCGTTCGAGTGCGCGCAGCGCGTCGGCCGCCTCGGGCTGGTCGGGCTGCAGCGCCAGCGCGTGCAGGTAGTGGTTGGCGGCCTGGTCGGTCGCGCCGCGCCGGCGGGCTGCCTGGCCGCGCGCCAGCTGTTCGGCCACGGCGGCGTCGATGCGCCGGCGCAGTGCGGCGGCGCGTTCGCGGTAGGGGGCGTGGCCGGGCCGCAGCACGATCAGCACCTCCCAGGCCCAGGCGGCCTCGGCCCAGCGCTGCTCGTCCTCCAGCACCAGCGCGCGCACGCGCTGGCGGGTTTCGAACGGGCTGAGCCCGTCCGCGTGCGGGCTGGGCGGCGGGGCGGCCACGGCGTCGGCGGGCGGTGCCGGCGGCGCGCCGGCGCAGCCGGCCAATGCCAGCGCGGCGGCGAGCGCCAGGGCCGGCACGGCCGCCGGCCTCATGGCGCGGTCCCGATCGGCCGGCTGGTCTGCAAGCGCGCCTTGAACGCTTCCAGGTCGTGGTCGCCGTAGATCATGGTGCGGCGCAGCATCAGCGGCTGCGCGAAGAAGGGGTTGCCGCCCGGCGTGACGGTGAAGGCGAGCTGGTAGTGCTGGCGCGCCAGCAGGTCCAGCACCTGGGCGTTGGCGTCGCCATAGGGGAAGGCGTAGTGCCGCACCGGCGTGCCCAGGTGCTGCTCCAGCAGCTCTCGCGGCACGCGCGTTTCCTGCTCCAGGCTCTGGCGGTAGCGTTCGTCGCTCTCGCCGGCGCCGCGCTCGATCAGGTTGCGGTGCGTCTTGGAGTGCGCCTGCACGTCGACCAGGCCGGAGGCCGCCAGCTCCTGCAGCTGCGGCCAGCTCAGCGCCTGGCCGGAGCCGATGAAGTCGGTGTAGACGAACAGCGTGGCCGGCAGGCCGAGCCGGCGCAGCACCGGCCAGGCGTACTGGTGGAAGGAGGCGTGGCCGTCGTCCACCGTGATGGCCACGGCGCGCGGTGGCAGCGGCGCGCGGCCGGCCAGGTAGTCCGCCAGCCGGTCGAGCCGGACCACGCGGTAGCCGTTGTCGACCAGCCACTGCATCTGCGCGGCGAAGTGGGCCGGCGACACCACCATGCGCCCGCCGCCGGCGCCGAAGCGGTGGTAGCACAGCACCGGCACGGTCTGGTAGGCGCCGGCCGCCACGCCGCCGGGGTTCATGGGCTGCAGCGGCACGACCAGCGGCTGGCCGGGCTGCAGCGCGTCCGGGCCGCCGTTGGCCTGGGCGATCTGCCAGTCTTCGTCCGCGCTGCCGAGCCAGCGCGCGGCGATGCTGCGCAGCGTGTCGCCGGGGCGCGGCTGCACGACCAGCAGCCGCGTGCCGCGGGCCAGCACACCGTCGCCGGCGGTGGCCGGGGCCGCGGCGGCCTCGGGCATGCGGGCCGGTGGCAGGGGCGGCGGTGCCGTGCAGGCACTGAGCAGCAGCAGCGCCGCGAGCAGCAGCAGCGCGGCCAGCCGCGGCGGGGCGGGGGTCATGGCTCGGCCGTGGTGGTGGGGACCGGGGCGGCCGCGGCGTCGGCAGTGGCGGGTGCCGCCGCGCGCTGCTGCAGCGCCTGGGCCATGCGGTCGAAGGCCGCGTAGAGCTGGCCGAACTCGTCGTTGCGCTGTTCGGCGATGCGGAAGTCCAGCCGGCCCGCGGCGATCTCGTCCATGGCCTCGCCGACCAGGCGGACCGGCCGCGCGAACCAGGTCGCCACGAGGTACATGGCCAGCGCCACGGCCAGCACCGTGACCACGGCCAGCACCGCCATCAGCCCCATCGACAGCCGCGCCACGGCGGCCAGCGGCTTTTCCGGCAGGCCGAGCGCGACCTGCCCGACCGGCTTGCCCTGGAACAGGATCGGCGCCGTGAAGCCGAGCACCGGCTCGCCGCCGGCGAGGTAGCGCGTGCGCTGCACGCCGCGGGCCGCGCCCAGGGCCTCGCCGGCCGGCGCGTGCCAGGGCTGGCCGACCAGCTCGGGCCGGCTGGCGGCGCGCACGGTGCCGCTGCGGTCCACCACGGTCAGGCTGTCGAAGTCGCGCGTCTGCATCACCTGCTGCAGCGCCACGTCCACCACCACCCAGTCCTCGCCCAGCGCCGCCACGGCGTTCTGCGCGGCGATGAAGCGCGCCAGCGCCGCGCCGGTGTCGCCGACCTGGGCCATCAGCGCGGCCTGCTGGCGCTGCACGATGACGGCCGAGGCGATGCCCATCACCACCGCGACGATCAGCGCCATCAGCCCGGCCCACTTGAGCCGCAGCGGCACGCCGCCGCGGGCCTGCGCGCCCTCGCGCGCCTGCTCGTCGATCTCGGCCAGCACCTTCTGCAGCGCCTCGGCCAGCGCGGCGCCGCTCTGGTGGCGCTTGCCGGGCGCCTTGGCCAGGCAGCGGTCGATCACGCGGCGCAGCGAGGCCGGGGCGTCCGGCCGCAGCTTCTCGATCGGCGCCGGGTCTTCCTTGGCGATCTTCAGGGCCAGCGTCACCACGCTGTCGCCGTTGAAGGGCCGCTGGCCCGTCAGCGCCTGGTACAGCACGATGCCGGCGGAGAACAGGTCGGACCGGCCGTCCACCTTGCCGCCCTCCATCTGCTCGGGCGACATGTACTGCGGCGTGCCCAGCACGTCGCCCACGCGGGTGCGCTGCTCGCCGGCCGCGGCGGCCATGTGGGCGATGCCGAAGTCCATGACCTTGATGCCCTGCGCGCCGCGCAGCCGCGCGATGTTGCCGGGCTTGATGTCTCGGTGCACGATGCCGCGGCCGTGCGCGTAGTCCAGCGCCTGTGCGAGCTGGATGCCCATGACCACCACGTCGCGCACCGGCAGCGGGCGGCCGTGCTGCAGCAGGTCGGCCAGCGGCTCGCCGTCCAGCAGCTCCATGGCCATGTAGGGCCGGCCGTCGATCTCGCCGACGTCGTGCACGGTCACGATGTGCGGGTGCGACAGACCGCCGGCCGCGCGCGCCTCGCGCAGGAAGCGGGCGCGGTATTCCTCGTCCTCGCACAGCGAGGCGTGCAGGAACTTGATCGCCACGTCGCGGCCGATGTCCGGGTCGTGCGCCTTGAACACCGTGGCCATGCCGCCGCGGCCGAGCTTGTCGAGGATGCGGTAGCGGCCGACCTGGCGGACCTCGGGCTCGGCGCCCGGGCCGCCGCCGGGCAGCGTGAGGCCGGTGCCGCGGGTGGCGGTGCGCGTGTGCGTCAGTGGCGCGTGGGGGGCCGGGCTGGCGGGGGCGATGCGGGTGGCGTCGAGGTCGGGGGCGGCAGGCGCCGCAGGGGCGCCGGTGGCGTCGCGCGCGTCATGCGTGTCGCGCGTGGTCGGCGTCAGCAGGGTTTCGTCGCGGGCGGCTTCGGGCATGGGGGCATGCTGGACGCGGCCGGGGGCCGCGGCAATGAACGAAAGTCATGGCGCTGCCGGCGGCGCGCGCAGCAGGCCGGCGTAGAGGCCGGGCGTGGAGCCGGGGATGTCGATGGCACCGGCGACGCGGCGGAAGAACCCCGGCGCGCCGACCGCGCCGGCGACCGCGTAGCCGTAGCCCGTGGCGCGCATGTCGTGCAGGCAGGCCAGCAGCAGCGCGGCGCCCAGGCCCTGGCCGCGGGCGTCGCCCTGCACGCCGATCGGGCCGACGAAGCCGCGGGCGGTGGCGTCGTAGCCGCAGAAGCCCCGCAGTTCCGCCGGCTCGCCGCACGTGGCGACGAACAGGCTGGCCGGGCGGTTGGCCAGCGCGGCGCGCGCCTCGCTGGCCCAGGCGGGGGAGAAGCAGCGCGCGACCCAGGCGGCGACCAGGTCGTGCTCGGGGCCGATGGGCTTGCGCAGGCGAAAGCCGGCGGGTGCCGCCGGCCTGGCGGGCAGGGCGGACAGGGCGATCAGCATGTCCATGGGGCCGTCTCCTCGCAGCATGTGGCGCTGCGCCGCATGATGGGCCGGCCGCGGGCGGCGGCGCAGGTCCGAAAGTCATCCGGCGGCGCGGCCCGGCGGGGCACGGGGCCCGGCAGGTGGTGGCGGGTATTCCCTGATCGAGGTCAAGGTCCGGCCGGCGGCCGCTGCCGAGAATGAACCTATCTGCTTCCATGATTGAAAGGCACGTGATGAGTACAGCAGCATTCGCGGACAAGGTGGCGATCGTCACCGGCGGCGCCTCGGGCATCGGCGAGGCGGTGTGCCGCCGGCTGTCGGCGGGCGGCGCCAAGGTGGTCGTGGCCGACTTCAACGGCGAGGCGGCGCAGGCGCTGGCCGACACGCTGGGCAACGCCATCGCCGTCCAGCTGGACGTGGCCGACGCCGAGGCCGTGCGGCGCATGGTGGAGCGCAGCGTCGAAGCCTTCGGCGCGCTGCACCTGGCGGTGAACAACGCCGGCATCGGCGGGCCCTCGCATCCGACCGCGGACTACCCGCTGGAGGACTGGCACCGCGTCATCGGCGTGAACCTGCACAGCGTCATGTATTCGATGAAGTACGAGATCCCGGCGATGCTGGCCGCCGGCGGCGGGGCCATCGTCAACATGGCCTCGATCCTGGGCAGCGTGGGCTGGAGCGGCTCCATCCCCTACGTGGCCGCCAAGCACGCGCTGCTGGGCATGACCAAGACCGCGGCGATGGAATACGCGCCCAAGGGCATCCGCATCAACGCCGTGGGCCCGGGCTTCATCGACACGCCGCTGCTGTCCAACCTCGATCCCCAGGTCTACGCCAGCCTGGTGGGCCTGCATCCGATCGGCCGCCTGGGCACGGCCGACGAGGTGGCGGCGCTGACCTGCTTCCTGCTCTCGGGGGACGCCGGCTTCATCACCGGCAGCTACCACCTGGTGGACGGGGGCTACACCACGCGGTGAGGGGCGGTACCGGGCCGGGCCGGTTGCGGTAGCCGCGCGCAGTCCGCGGCCGCGCGGTCGGTCATCTCCCAGGTGTCGTCGAAGCGCACCTCGTGGCGCTGCGACTGCACTTCGCAGCAGTCGCGCAGGCCCGGGCCGCTGTGGTCGAAGCGGCCGGGCTGCGCCTTCCGCACGCTGCGGCCGCGCACATCACGGGAAGCTGCCACCGGGCGGGGGGCCATGCGGCGCGCTGCAGCGCCGTCGTCCCCATGTCCCGGTCAGCGCGGCTTGCGCTTGCGGCCCACGTTGCCGCGCGCCGGTGGCGGGTCGGCGAGCAGTTCGTCGAGCGCGGCGTCGAACATCATCGACTCCATCGGGCTCAAGCCGTCGTCGGGATCTTCGACCTCGACGACGCGCAGGAACTGTGCCCGGGTGCGCGCATCGCGCAGCAGCTGGACGTCCTCGCGGATCGCCTGCAGCGCGCTGCCCGCGTCGTCCAGCGCATGTTCGAAGGCCTGCACCAGCAGTTTCGCGGGCCAGTGCAGCAGGCCCGGTGCGGTGGCTGCTGCAGCGTGGCGGACAGCGGGGCCTGCAGCAGCGCCAGCTCGTCTTCCAGCGACTGCTGCTGCTCCTTCGGCACGCGGTCGTAGTGGCGCAGCTTGTCGTCGGGCGGCCTGGCCAGGTGGTCCGCGTCGATCTGTTCCAGCTCCAGCCGCCCGGCGGCGGATGCCGCAGGTGGGCGTCGATCCACGGCGCGGCGTCGCGCTGCGCGGCACGCAGCGCCTGCTGCTGGGGCACCAGCTGGGTCAGCCGGCGCCGGTCCAGCGCCTCACCGGTGGCCTGCCAGGCGGCGAGCTGCTCGTGCAGCCGCGCCAGGCGCTGGTTCAGGCGGTTGAATTCCTTCTGCGCCTTCGACAGCGAGGCGGCGCTGCCGGGCACCTTCCGCAGCGCCTGGCCGGGCGGGGAGAGGGGAGGGGGGCGCCGCTGAACAGGCCTCGCTGGAACGGGAGCGGCATCGCGGCCTGTCGCCGTGCGGATCGACTGCCGGGTGGCGGCTGGCGTGCCGAGGGCAACGGTCGGCGCTACGCCTTCCAGGGGTCGATCACGGCCAGGCCGGTGGTCTGGAAAGGGCCCGTGTCCCGGGTCGCAACGGTGAAGCCATTGGCGAGCGCGACCGCTGCGTTGCGGGCATCAGCCGTTCCGATTCCCTGGCCCGCCTTGCGAACCCTGGCCAGCAGGTTGGCGTATGCGTTCGTGCAAGCCATGTCGAAGGGCAGTACGCGCCCGGCGAACATGGGCAGTACCCGTGTTTCCAGGGATGCATGCAGGCTGGAGCGACGCTTGCCGGCCGGCAGCAGCGCCACGCCGGCGCGCAGTTCGGCCACGGTCATGGCCGACAGGCAGAGCGTTTCCAGGGGTTGTGCATCGATCCACTCGATGACGCGTGCTTCGGGCGCTGGCCGCAGAGGCTCCGACACCACGTTGGTGTCGAGCAGGATCATTCGGAACGCGCGGAACGCGCCGGCGCTGCGTCAGGTGCGCTCTCGAAGATGGCGAACTCCTCGTCGGTCAGCTTGACCTTGCGGCCGATCTCGGCCAGCAATGAACCGAGCTTGACTCTGCTTTGCGGCTTGACCGCGGATTCCAGGATTTCTCGTATTTCGGCCTCGATGCTGCGGCCGTGGCGAGCGGCTCGCACACGGATGGCACGATGGACTTCGTCGGGCAGGTTCCGAACGGTGACCGATGGCATCTTTCAAAGCCTCCTGTTGATGGAGATGCTTGCATCTCCGAGTTGCAAGTCACCGAGGAGCAGGCCGAGCCGATTCCCGGGATAGCATCGGCCGCCCTGGCGCGCGGTCGTGGCGCAGCGCCGCAACCGAGAAGCTCCCATCCGATGCGCAAGACGGCTCTCGCCTCGTCCCTGTCGATCCTCGCGCTGCTGGCGCTGGGGGGCGCTGGCATCCACAGCGTCGAGCAGGGGGCCGCCCAGGCCGGGACGATCAGTCTCGCGCTCGTCCTGCTCGCTCTGCCGTATCTCGCGTTCTGCCTGGCGCGGCCCGCTGCGCGCAGGGGCTGGACCATCGCCGCCTGGGCGCTGAACGGGAGCATGGCGGTGCTGATGGGCGTGCTCGCCGCCTTCGTCCTGCTGACCGGATTCGCCGTTGGCTTAGGGCTGTTCGTGCCGTTCCTGGTGATTGTGGCGACGACCGGCATCAACCTGGCCGCGCTCTGGCGTGCCCGTCCGGCAGGCGGCGAAGGAGGCGCCGACGGCGATGCCGGCACACCCGGCGGGCCCGTGGGCCTGCGCGGCTGGCTGCTGCCACTCGGCGCCATCGTCGTCGTCGCACCGGTGCGCCTCGCCATGCAGCTCTATCCATGGTGCCGCGACCTGTTCCTGGACGGTACCTGGCAGGCCGTGGGCGATCCGGGCCACCCGGCCTACAACCCGCTGTGGCAACCGGTCATCGCCGGGGAACTCATGGCGAACATCGGCCTGCTCGCCCTGTGGGTGTTCGTCGCCTACCTGTTCCTGTCGAAGAAGAAAGCATTCAGGCGGTGCTTCATCGCGCTGCTGGTGGCCACGCCGCTGCTGCTGGCCGTGGACGGCGCGCTGACGCACGCGGTCTTGCCGGACGAGCCCGTGCCGGACCCGGACCTGCTCAAGGAATTCTTCGGCGCCGTGGCCGCGGCGCTGATCTGGGGGCCTTACGTGCTGGTGTCCAGGCGGGTGAAGGCGACGTTCGTGAACTGAACGGCCGGCCTGCGGGCACGGCGTCGGGCCAGCAGTGGCGCCCTGCATGCGTTGCCACCACGCGGAGCAGGGCCGGCGCCGGCTCGGCGCCATGGCCGCCTCGTCTCATGACCAACTGCACGAGCCGGCCTGCGTGGTGGGGGTGTGGGGAAGCTGGCCGATGCGTTCGCGCACCACCGGCGTGCCGGGGTGCATGATCGACGAGGCGTGCGTGCGCATTCACGCCAGCACCACCAGGTGCTTGGACGCTACGCCTTCTACGGCAGCCCCGTTTACCCGGGCGTCGAAGGTCACAACCGCCCCCCCGCCGCACGGCCAGGGCCTCGATCGAGCGGGAGGACCGGGAATGGTGTTGCACCATATGGCAGATCCCTGGTGCCTTCGCATCAGGGATCTGCGTATCCGGCGCGCGGGACGCGCTCGCGGCGGTGGGCGTGGCGGCCACGCCGGCGGTCCCGCGCCGTCCCACCACCGCGCCGGCGATGCAGGGCCGCTTCAGTTCTCGCGCTCGTAGCGGATCACGCAGCCCTGGGCGTCGGTCACCGTGAGCCGCGTCGCGTCGAGCTCGAAGCCGTAGCGCTCGACCGCGTCGTTGGCCACCGACAAGGCCAGCTCGCCGGCCTGGGACTGCTGCCAGGTGCCGCTGTCCCACCAGGTGAACTGGCCGGCCGTCTCGGCTTGGCCGGCATAGAGGCCGTTGGCGTCGAAACGCAGCGCAGCGGGGTAGCGCGCAGCGCAGGCCTCGCGCGAGACTTTGCGCCAGGTGCCGACGAACCGCGGGTCGTGCGTGGTAGTCATGGCGACTGCTCCTGTCGTGAACGGGGCATCAAGCATAGGCCCGGGTGCCGCCGCCCGGGGTGGGGCGAAGACGGTGCAGCCGCAGGCGGTCACCGCGGCCAGTGCGGCTGCGCCGCCAGCCACGACGGCCGCACCGCCTCTCACCACGGCGCGGCCGTCGCCACGCGGTGCCTCACAGCGCGTCGAGCGCGGCGCGCGCGTCCGCCGGCATCGGCACGTTCCTGGCCTTGGACTTGAGCGTCTTGGCCATGTCCTTGGCGACCGCGGCGGTGCCGCCGGCGGCAATGGCCGCCAGCTTGCCGACCTCGGCGCCGCTCATCACCGTGTTGCTGTCGATCAGGTCGGCGGCGCCCTTCACATCGGCCTTGCGCGCGCCGAACCGGCGGCCCACGCGCTTGGCCTCGATGGCCGCGAAGTGCGGGCGCAGCACCGGCGAATCCAGCGCCGCCTGGATCGCCGCCATGCCTTCGGCGAGGTGGTCGCCGCCGATCGCCAGCACCAGGTGCGCGTCGGGTGTCGAGAGCACCCGGTGCGCCGCCGCGCCGTGCTTGGCGTCGACCACGTCGCTGACCAGCACGCTGGCTTCGCCGTGCGTGGCGATGACCACGCCGTTGGCGTCCCAGTGCGCTTCGAGCGTGATCTTGTGCAGGCCCGGGCTGGCGAACAGCGCACCTTCGGCACCGCGCATGAGCGTGGCCGATTCGGTGGCCTCCTCGCCCGGCGCGAGCATCCGGAAGGCGTCGTCCTCGACGCAGCGCACGACGGTGCGGAAGCTGCGAACGGTGCCCGCCGGGTCCTCGACGCTGCCGCTGATCGCCTCGCTCTTCAGGCTCAAGTGCACCGGCACCGCGATCGGCTGCGTGCTGCGGTTGACGAGCCGGTAGTCGATGCGCACCGGCGCGCCGATCGGCACCTCGTCGAGCAGCGGACGCACTTCGAGCTCGAGACCGTCGATGCCGGTTTCCAGATCGGTGGGCGTGATCGGCGGCGTCGTCTGCGAGGCCACGCCGAAGGCCACGCCGCCCGGCCGCACGAACGGATCGGGGTAGTGGCGCAAGCGCTTCAGCTCGGTGGCGTGGAAGGCCCAGCGGATGTTTCCGGGGAAGGGGTTGACCGGCGTGGCACCGGCGGCAATCACGTCGCTGGTGCACAGGAAGCCGAAATCGGCGCTGTTGTGGTACTGCCCCATCGCATGGCCGAGTTCGTGCACCGCGGTGCGGAAATAAGGTGCCTTGGCGGTGCCGAAGCGTTGGCCGCTGACGCTGCCCCAGCCCGGGTCGATGATCCAGTGCGAAGCGATGCCCACGCCTTCGCGCGGCACGTTGTTCGAGTCGGTGCCACCGACGTCGTACATGATGCCGCGCGGCGTCGAGTCGATGTTCTTCACCGCCAGGATGTGGTAGCGCCACTCGTTGTCCAGGTTGACGGCGTCGCGTCGCTGCAGCATCGCCGCGTGCATCTCGGCGTCGGACCACGACGCGCCGCTGGGCTGCGCGACGTTGGTGTCGCTGAGCACCACGTTCATCTGCCAGCCGAGCTCGTCCATTACGGTGGCCCAGGTGTGGCCGGCGCCGCTGTCCAGCGGGCGTTCGGAACCGGAGACGGTGTCGATCTCCAGCGAGGCGCGGCGGAAGTACTTCGACAGCCAGCCCATCGTGAAGCGCCCCACGACGACGCCGCTGGCGTTCTTCACGTCGCCCTCGGCGTAGTCCGAGCTCGACGGGAAGCCGGCCGGCGCGGCCATGCGCGTCATCGTCGCGGTCAGCATGCTGTCCAGCGCCCAGCTGTTCGGCGCCGTGAAGCGGTAGAGCTGGAAGCCGAGCGTGAAGGTGTTGCCGAAGTAGAAGTGCTCGGGCAGCGCGGTGACGCGGATGTAGAAGCGGTACCTGTTGCGCGGCAGGATCGGAATGCCGTTGGCCGGGTTGGGCGGATTGCCGAGGAGGGAGATCGGCGGCCGCACGATCGGCAGTGGCCGCCCGGCCACCGGCACGGCGGGCGATGGTTGCAGCACCAGCAGCGGGCGCTGGTAGAGATCCCCGCTGGCCGTGCGGCCGGCGTCGTGGCATTCGACGCGCAGCGTGCCGTCGTAGGCCACGAAGGGCGAGCCGGCCGGGCGGTACGACACCAGCCAGCAGCCGCAGCGCACGCTGCGCAGCCGCAGGATCGGTGGCTTCGGAAATGGCTGCGGCGCAAGTGGCAGGGCCTCGTCGGCCTGGCTGCCCTCGGGCGGCAGGTAGTCGGGAAGCGGCGGCATCGCAAGGGCGGCGGCGGTTGCGCGCATGGTCGTTCTCCTCAGCGGTTTCGAGGTCGGCGAACGGGCGTGGTGAACACCCGGAGTGCCGTCGGGCGACGGCGTGGGTGCATGGTCACCAGAACCCCGCGCCGCCGACAGCGACCTAAGTCATGCCTCCGCGCCCGGCGTCTTCAGTCTTCAGCCGGTGCCGGGAAGTCCGCAGGGGCACGGCGGCCAGGTCGCGCTATACATCGCATCGACGAACTGGAAATGGAAACCCGGGAGGAAACGAACATGACCAGAACGCGGCGCGCTGCATTCCGCATCGCCCTGTCGATCGCCGGCGCTGCCCTGCTGCCGGCCGGCCTGCCCTCCGTCGCGGCGGCAGCACAGGCCGTCGATCACCTGGGCGTGCCCGGCCCCATCCGGTTCGACGGGAAGTCCTTCGTGCTGGCCTGGAGCGCTCAGCCCAGCGCCGGCTACGTCAAGCAGGAGTACGTGCCGGCGGGCCAGGCGGTGGAACGCTACGAGCAGATGCTGCTGCTCGAACGGGTGCCGGGCAAGCTGAAAGCGATCGACGCGGCGAACATGCAGGTGCAGGCACTGAAACAGCGCAAGGCTTCCGACCCGATCGTGAACATGGACCTGGTCCAGAACCCGAAGAGCGGCGAGGTGCTGCTGGATTTCGTCGTCAGCGCGAAGGACCGGGCCGGCCACGTCATCGTCGAGTGGAACGCGTACCGCTACGCCACGATCGCGGGCGGCGAGCCGGGCGTCATGCTGTTCGGCGTCAGCCATCGCGCCTACGGGGCCGAGAACGCCAAGGCGTTCATGGGCCGCCTGAAGACGCTCCGCGCCGCCCAGATGAACGCCCTGGCCAAGGCCGACATGCCCAGGCTGCGCTGAAGGAAGAACCGGCCGATGGCCGGCCGGCGACGACCGGTTGCGGCGCCCCCGCGATCAAGCCAGCGCCGACACCTCCACCGGCTGCTGGAACACCGTGCGGTACAGCGGCCCGCCATCGGAAGCCGCGGCCAGGCCCGGCACGTAGAGCTGGCGCACCGCCACATGCTGCGTGGGGATCCAGCGCGTGCCGCGGTCAGCGCCGGTGGCCGCACCCTGCGCCGGCTTGCCCAGGCCGGTGTAGGCCCGCAGCGGCTGGCGCAGCAACGCGCGCACCAACTGGTCGACGTGCGTCCAGGCATGGGGCAAGGCCAGCATCAACCTGGCCGCGTCACGCAGCGAATAGCCATGCTCGGCCGCAAAGCGGCGGACGAGTACGAAGTTGTCGTGGTCCAGCCACCAGCCGCCGCCGAAGCGGGCATCGTCAGGCGACGAACTGCTGGCGAAGCGGTAGTAGTACTGGCCGCTGGGCAGCCGCGTGGGCTGGGGGTTAAGGATGCCCCCGGTGCCCACGGCCTGGCCATCTTGGAGCCAGCGCTCGGTGTCGAAACCGGCGGCGATGACGCGCCATTCCGGCTGGGCGAAGTGGTGGGCGTTGGCGGCAGTGACCATGGGATGTACCTGGATGCCGGATGTGGACCGGCGCAGGCATGTTCATGCCGCCGACCCGGAAAGGGCAATGTCCGAAAGTCATCTGCTGCCGAGCCGCCCGGCGTACCGGCCGGGCGCTGAACCCGGGATCTCGACGGCGCCGGACCCGGGTTTGCCGATGCCGCTGACTCCGGCTTCTGCCACGGAGTGACAGTGGCCACCCCCGTGGGCTCGAAATCGGCCATGCGACGCGTCGCCACCGCCATGCCAGGCGCCAGCGCCGTCGCCGCGATGAGCGCGTCACGCTCGCCGCGCTTGCCGGGCAGGCGCAGCCGGGCGCAGCGTTGCGCCACAGCGGTGCCGACCGGCAGCGTGCGCGCGGAGAACTCGGGCAGTAGTGACGGCCGTTCCAGCCATGCACGCAGCACGGCCCTGTGCGCGGCGTCCTTGCGTTGATCGGCAGAACGCCGAGCTTCAGTTCCATGATGGTGATGGCCGACACGAAGAGGTCGACGGTGTCGGCGCTATCCGCCCATGCCGCCATGGTTCGCATCGGCCTTGCCGGGCCGCACCTCGTGCAGCTCGGACGGCACGTCGGTGCCCGGAACGTACGTCGCGAGCAATCAGCCGGCCGGGCCTCGACGCTCACCCGTGGCGGCTCGAACTCGAGCCGTGCGGCTGGCGGTGATGCTGCCGGCGCCCAGGCGCTCCGAGCAGCGCCCGGACTCCGCCTACATCAATTCACGCACCGCGACCATCAGGGCACGCATGGGGGCGGCGCAGCCGCCTGGAGACACCTGAGTGGATACCATCAATCGCATCGACCCACGATGACGATCCGGAGGTTCGGATGCGCAAACTCACCAGCCGCTCGCTGAGGGCCGCCGCATTGGCGACATCGTTCGGCGCCATCACCTTGTTCCCGGCGCAGCCCGCTGCCGCGCAAGCGGCGCCGGCGTCCGTGATCTACCTCGACCAGGCGTGGTCGCAGGACGATCGGGACTGGTACTACAACTTTTCCCAGGGCTCGACGGTGATGTCGTACGACATCTTCCTCCACCTCGAGCTGGCCGACAGCCAGGAGCTGTTCCGCTCGGACGCGAATAGCGAGCGCCATGGCGTGATCCCGCAGCCCAGGAGTCCGGCCAACCCGGACGGCCTGCCGATCGGCATCAGCAAGACCGTGATCTCGAAGCCGGCGTGGAAGGGCGCCGCCACCGGCGAGTTCGCGGGCGTGACCTGCGCGATGTGCCACACGTCGGAGCTCCGGGTCCAGGGCAAGCGCATCCGCATCGACGGCGGCAACAACAACGCGCTGGACTACCAAGCCTATATCCAGTCGCTCGACGCCGCGATGCAGGCGACGCTGAAGGATCCCGCGAAGTTCGATCGGCTGGCGTCGCGCCTCAACGCGACCAGCGCGGATGCGAAGGCGGCGTTGCGCAAGCGCTTCGAAGCGCAGGCCGCGGGCACCCATCACTACGCGACGCGCACGCTGCCTTCGGCCTCCCCCTGGGGACCGGCGCGCCTCGACGCGCTCACGCTGATCCAGAACCGCCTGACCTCGAACGTTCCCAGGATTCCGGAGAACACGTCCACGCCGAACGCGCCCGTCAAGCCGCCGTTCCTGTGGAACGCCACGCAGGGCCTGTGGACGCAGTGGGCTGCGATCCTGCAGGATCCGCTGATGCGCAACCTCGGCGAGACGATGGGCGTGTACCTGGACATCAACCTGCATGCCGAGTCTCCGGCCGAGGGCTTGTTCGCGTCCAACGCCGCCATCCACAACCTGGACCGGGTCGAGGTCCAGCTGTGGCGCCTGGCGCCGCCGAGCTGGCCGGAAGACCTGCTCGGCAAGATCGACCGCGACAAGGCGAAGATCGGCAAGGCGCTGTTCGCCACGCACTGCGCCAGCTGCCACAACATGTGGCCCTACCGCTGGACCGAGCCCAACAAGTACGGCAAGAGCTTCGTCCTCGTCGGCCTGGTCCCGCAGAGTTACGTGGGAACCGACAACACGCAGGCGCAGACGATCCGGCCGTACGCGCTCACCGGGGATCTCATCGACAAACTCCCGGGGCGGTTCCGCGGCAAGCCCGTGCTGACGTCGGAGGACTTCAAGGGCAGCCTCGTGGCGCCGATCTACGCACGCGCGATCGCCGACGCCAAGCTGACCCAGGAGCAGCTCGTGCCGATCAACGGCTTCCGCGAGCTTCCGCCGCCGCCGACGCCGAATGCCGTCTACAAGGCGGCGCCGCGCGACGGCGTGTGGGCGACTCCGCCCTTCATGCACAACGGGTCGGTCCCCAACCTGTATGAAATGCTGGTCCCGGCCAGCGAACGCACGAAGAAGTTCTATGTCGGGCGCGAGTTCGACCCGGTGAAGCTGGGCGTGGACACCAGCGGCAACTCCGGCCGCTTCCTGTTCGATACGGCGCTGCTGGGCAACTCGAACGCCGGCCACTCGTTCGAAAACGCGCCGCTCGGCAACGGCGTCATCGGCCCGCTGCTGACCGACGAGCAGCGCTGGGCGCTGATCGAGTACCTGAAATCGATTCCCGAGACGCCCGGCCGCGTCACGCCGTTCGGCGGCCCGCAACAGGCCGCGACCGGCGCAGCGGCGGCGCCATCGGGTGCGCAGCAGCCGGCCTGGAAGTAGCGTCCATGTCGGACCACATCGACGGGCCCCGAACGCTCAGCGATCCTCCCGCCGACATCTCGGACCTGTTCGCCTTCACGAGCCCGGAGGATCCGTCGCGCACCGTCGTGGCGCTGGACGTCTTCCCTGGCGCGGGCGCCGACGCCGTCTTCTCCAATGCGATCGACCATGCGATCGCGATTCGCCGGGTGACGGTCGCCGGCACGGGCGACGCGGCGAAGTTCCAGGCCGGCGACCAGGACCTCGTGCGCTTCTCGTGCCGCTTCGGCGGCCTCGAGCGGGCCGGCCCGGGTGCGAAGCCGGTGCAGCGGGGCACCTGCACGCTGCCGGACGGACGCACGCTCACGGTCACCGTCAACGACGAGAAGGGGACGGCGACCCCCGACGGCGTCTTCCGCATCTTCGCCGGCTTGCGGTCCGACCCGTTCTACCTGGCGGTGAACGTCGGGACCCTGCAGAAGCTGCCGAACCTGCTGCTGCACGACAACGTGCTGGCGATCGTGATCGAGTTCGACACGCGCCGTGTGCTCGATCCCGACAAGGGTTCGCTGTTCGGGGTCGTCGCGGAGACCGTGCCGCTGCCGCGCCCCGGCATTCCCGTCGGGCCCATACCGGCGCGCATCGACTGGATCGGCCGCCCCGAGCAGACGAACATCCGCCTCAACCCCATTGCGAAGGGCGGGCTCGACCTGCGCGACCTGTGGAACCAGCAGACGCCGTTCGCGATCGCGCCGGAGGTCGCGCCGCTCTTCCGGCAGCGGCTGAAAGAGAGCTTCGAGCGCTACGACATGATGGATGGACGCGCCGACTGGAGCCCGGCCGCCCTGGCCGCGAACGTCAACGTCTTCTTCGACGATTTCCTGCTCTTCGACGTGAGCAAGCCCATCACCGATGCGAGCCATCTGGAGATCGAGAAGAGCACGATCAACGGCCAGGCCTACAGGACCGGCGGCGGCCGCACCGTCGACGCGAACTGCATCGACATCCTGATGACGTGGCTGGTCAACAAGGACCGCGAGTTCCTGCAGGGCGGCGCGACCAGCGCGACCAAGCCCGGCATGCAGGTGTTTCCCTATCTCGCCACGCCCAACACGGAGCTGCAGGTGGTGGTCGAAAGCGTCGATCTGGCAGCGCCTCCCGGCCAGGTATGGGCGCTGCTCGGCCGGTTTGACGCCGCATGGCATCCGCTGGTCGCGCAGGTTCGGCTGGCGGGGTCGGGCGTCGGGCAGCTGCGCACCGTGGAGACCATCGACGGCAAGACCATCGTCGAGCGTCTCGAAGCCATGGATGACGCCAGGCGGTCCTACCGCTACGCCGGCATCTCCGGCGTGCCGGCTTCCGACTACACCGGCACGCTGACCGTCAGCCCCAAGGGCGCGGGCAGCACCGTCGAATGGCGTGCGCAGTTCCGGGCCAACGACCAGGCCACGCTCATCGTCCGGCTGATGGTGGCCACGCTGCTGAAGGTCGGGGTCGACAGCCTGCCGTCACGCTTCGGAGCGATGGAGTGATCGAGGCCGTGGCGCTCGACGGCGGTCGTTTCGCGGTGACCGACGCGGAAATCGCCGTCGTCAACCTGCAGAACGCGCGGCGCCGCTCCTGGGACCGGTTCGCGCGCGACCCGCTGCGCGCAGGCTCTGCCGAGCGCATCGTCGAGGAGGAGCAGCTCACGCTGCAGTTCACCGGCGACGTCACGGCACTCGACCGGCTCGAGGCGCTCGCGCAGACGCTTGCGCTGTGCGATCCGGCGTCGGCGCGCACGGCGCTGGTCCAGGCCCAGATCGCGTCGGCGGCGCACCGCTTCGCCGACGCGCGGCGCCATCTCGCGCAGGCTCGGCGGCACGGTGCACCGGCGGATGAGATCGAGCGCCAGGCGCTGGCCGTCGACCAGGCCTGCGGCGCGCGGCTGGCGTCGGCGCTGGCCGCGCGGCGCCGCAGGGCCGTGGCCAGCGGCCGCCTCGAGGACCTGGTCCCGCTCGGCGCCTTGCTGGCGGACATGGACCGTTTCGACGAAGCCGATGAGGTCTATCGGCGGGCGCTCGCCGCTTACGACGATGTGTCGCCGTTTCCGCTGGCCTGGACCTGTTTTCAGCTCGGCATGCTGTGGGGCGAACTGGTGCCGGAGCCCGACCCGCCGCGCGCCGCTTGCTGGTATCGCCACGCGCTCGAGTACCTGCCCGGGTATGTGAAGGCGCGCGTGCATCTGGCCGAGATCGTCGCGGAAGACGGCGACCTCACACAAGCGCAAGTGCTGCTGGAGCCCGCCGTGGAAAGCGGCGACCCTGAAGTCGCCTGGCGACTCGCCGATGTGCTCGCGCTGCAGGGCAGGGCCGAGGAGGCCGCTGCGCAGCTCTGCGCCGCGCGCGCCGGCTTCGAGGCGCTGCTCGCCCGCCATCCACTGGCCTTCGCCGACCACGCCGCGGAGTTCCATGCCGGCAGCGGCGGCAACCTTGCGCGCGCGCTGGAGCTTGCGCGCGCCAACGCCGCCAACCGGCCGACGCGGCGCGCCGTCGCGCAGGCGGACTCGCTGGCCTCGCTGCTCGCGATGGCGCAAGGTGCCCCCACATGAAGACGACGCGCCGAACATTCCTGCTCGAGACCGGTGCCTTCGTCGCCGGGCCGGCACTGGCCGATCTTCCGGCGCCGGAGGTCGACCCCGCGCACGCATTTGCGGCAACGGCCGTGCCGGATGTCGAGCGTCCGGGCGAGCCCGTCTTCAAGATCGACGGATGGAGCGTGCGCGAGCCGGGTGCATGCGACGAGATCTGGCTCACGCTCGGTCGCTCGTGGCGCGGCGCCTGGCGTTGAGCCGTCCGCCCACGGCCGCCACGCCCCGGCTGACCGTCAACGCAGTGCCCCCGCGTGTCAGCCATGCTTCGACTCGGCGGTCGTCGTCGCTCAGGTAGATGGCGTCGCGGCGGTCGTGGCAGGAAGTGACCCGGGGGGCGGCGCCGGCAGGCGCGATGCGGAGGAGCGGGACATGGGGTATCAGAGGCGCCGTAGTTCCTCGCGGATCGTCTTGCGGATCACGCTTTCGAGGCTCTCGGCCTGGATGGCCTGCTTCAGCGCTTCGTTGATCAGCGTCTGGTAACCCCGGTCGCCGGCTTTCGCCTTGAAGTGCTCGATCACAGCGCCGTCGAGGAAGATGTTCACACGCTGCTTGTTGGGTAGCACGACCCCTGCGGCGTTGCGCTTGCGCAGCACCAGCGTGCCGGCAGCGATGTCCGCTTGCCGCAGGGGCGCGTCCTCGCGCGCTTCAGCTGAGGTTTTCGCGGCAGATGCCTTGCTCATGTCATCCGCTTTGCGCATCGAGATGGATGCGAATGTGGTCCTCGGACTCCGCCGTCACGATCACGACGAGCATGTCGCCCAGTGGCCCCAGCGTCACGCATCGCTCCTCGCCGTAGTCGAAGCGGCGGACCTAGAACCTGACCCCGACTCCCGTGGCGTGGTGCGCCGTACGACGATGGGCAATGCCCGAAGGTCATGCGTCGCAGCACCCGTTGACGGCATCTCGACGATCTGGGTAATATCACCAGGCAATCGGTAATACGCCTGCTATGAACACGCTGACCATCAAGATCCCGCCTGCGCTGGAAGAACAGTTGCTGGAGGCGGCGCAACGCGCCCATCTGAGCAAGTCTGAACTGGTGCGCCGGGCGCTGGCGGCCTACGTTGCACGCCCGGCGGATGCGGTGCAGCCGTTCGTCTCGGCGCTGGACAAGGCCGGTGACCTGGTCGGCTGTTTCGAAGGTGGCCCGTCTGACCTGGCCTCGAACCCCCGGCATCTGGACGGGTTCGGCCAGACGTGACCACCCTGCTGCTCGACACCGGCCCCTGGGTGGCGCTGCATTGCCGCAACGACGGCCACCATGCCTGGGCCAAGGCGCAGTTCGCCCAGCACCCCGGCCCCTTTCTGACCTGCGAAGCCGTGGTCGCCGAGACCTGCTTCCTGCTGGCGCGCGCCGGCTTCGACCCCGCCGTGGCACTGGCCCTGATCGAACGTGGCGCCGTTCGCATCGGCATGGCGCTGGGCGAGGAATTGGGGGCGGTCAAGGCATTGTTTGAGCGCTACGAGAACGTTCCGGCCTCGCTGGCCGATGCCTGCCTGGTGCGCATGTCGGAGCTCTACGACCCCTGCCGCGTGCTGACGCTGGATGGCGATTTCCACATCTACCGGCGGCATGGGCGCAAGGTGATCCCGGTGATCCGGCCGTGAAATCGGCCTGGACGCGCTCGCGACTCGCCCCCTCCGGCTTGACATTTCGCTCCTTGCAGTAGGCCAGGTAGTCGCCAACTGCCGACTCGAACCGTGGACTGCGGCGCAGATCAGCGTCTGGTAGCCCCGGTCGCCGGCCTTTGCCTTGAAGTGCTCGATCACGGCGCCGTCGAGGAACATGTTCACGCGCTGCTTGTTGGACATGTGGTTCCTCGACCCGAGTTGGCTCTAGATGTCTCTCATGCCGCCACGGGTTCGGGCTGGCCCACCAGGCTTTCGGCCGGGATGCCCAGCGTCATCAGGCGCCGGATCATCGGCATGGTCAGGGGACGCTTGCCATTGAGGATCTCGGAAACCCGGGCGCGCGTGCCGATGTAGGGCACCAGGTCGGCCGGCGTCATGCCGGTGTTGTCCATGTGGAACTTGATGGCCGCCACCGGGGTAGGTGGCCGCATGGGGTAATGCTCGTCCTCGTAGGCTTCGACCAGCAGCGACAGCACTTCCAGGCGGTCGCCTTCGGGCGTGTCGCGACGGGGGGCCAGGTCGACCAGTCTGGAGACTTCGGCCAGCATGGCCTTGTAGTCGGCCTGGGTGCGGATGGGGCGGACTTCCATGTTCACTCCTTGCTCTGGTCCACGGTGGTGGCATCCACCTTGTCGCAAATTGAGAACTGCGTCAGCAGATCTCGACGCCCGCGCGGGGACAGGATCACGATCGCTGTTCATGGCTTGCGTTCCGCGGCAGCCACGATGCGGCTGACCATGGAGACGGACAACCCCGCCTGCGCCGCCAGCGCGGACATCGTCATGCCATGCTGCCGATAGCCCAGCACCAACGCCCGGTTGCGATGGCCTTGGCTCTGTGCCAACAGCGTCGCCCAGTCCACGGGGCGCTGAGCCTGGCGCTGCACTTGAGGCGTTTCGGCGCTGCCCAGCCGAGGCGGTTCGGCCCGGGCCCGCATGCGCTGCGCAAAGTCCTCATCGCCCAGGAACACCTGCCCGTGAACGGCGCGTTCCCAGAAGCCGGCGTCATCGTGTCTTGCCTGCACCACGAGGCGGGCGTAGTGCTCGGTGGCCAGCGCGCGGTCTTTCGGGGTGGCGACCGGGCGGCCGAGCAGGTGGCCATGCAGGCCGTCACTGTCCAGCCACGGCGGCGTGGGCGCCAAGCCGATGTGGGCGCGGCAGCTGGACCAGGGCCAGTCGCAGGCCTGTTGCACCAGGCCTGCGGCCACAGGATTGCGCTCCACGTAGCGGCACAGCGCCAGGAGGTAGGTGTCGGTGTCGACCAGGATGGCCTTGAAGCGCCCTTGCAGCAGATGGCCCACCAGGCCATGCCGGCGGTTGAACGCTTGCGTATAGACGCCATTCACATGGCGCATCAGCCGCGACAGGTTGGCCTGCCGCGTGTGCAGCACCAGGTGATAGTGGTTGCCCATCTGGCAATACGCCAGCGCCTGGGCATCGAAGCGGTCCATCGCTTGCGCGATGACGTCCAGCTGCGCGACGCGGTCGTCGTCGCCCGGTAGATGGCTTCGCGGCGGTCACCGCGGGAGGTGACGTGGTAGACCGCGCCCGGGAACTCGATGCGCAGGGGGCGGGACATGACGCATCAGGGGCGCCGCAGTTCTTCGCGGATCGTCTTGCGGATCACGCTTTCGAGGCTCTCGGCCTGGATGGCTTGCTTCAGCGCTTCGTTGATCAGCGTCTGGTAGCCCCGGTCTCCGGCCTTCGCCTTGAAGTGCTCGATCACAGCGCCGTCGAGGAAGATGTTCACACGCTGCTTGTTGGGCAGCACGACTCCTGTGGCGTTGCGCTTGCGCAGCACCAGCTTGCCGGCAGCGATGTCTGCTCGCCGCAGGGGCGCGTCCTCGCGCGTTTCAGCCGAGGTTTTCGCGGCAGAAGCCTTGCTCATGTCGATCTGCCTTGCGCATTGAGATGATGCGAATGTGGTCCTCGGTTTCCGCCGTCACGATCACGACGAGCATGTCGCCCAGCGACCCCAGCGTCACGAATCGTTCCTCGCCGTAGTCGAAGCGGCGGTCCTCGAAGGCGACCGTCTGGCCCGACTCGATCACCTGCTGAGCGTCGGCCAAGTCGGAGGCCGTGCTTCCTGAGGTTGCTCGCTTGCTTGGCAGGGTCGAAGCTGTAGCGCATGGTGTGAGTGTGTGTATAAATATACTCACAGTCAAGCTGACAAGGAGAAGGGATGTTGGGGATTTTCGAGCAAGGTAATGCAAGGCAATGCAAAATTCAAGACCCGACCCCATCTCACATCTCCATCTCACGTGATGGGCCGATTAAGTGCGAGGAATATCAGTGTTGATCTGCTTTGTCACCACCGCGCTGGATCGAGCAAGCGGTAGAGCCAAGCTTCGGTTGCCTGCTCTCGGCCGAAACGGCCGGCGAACTCGGGGTGGTGCTGCAGCTTCAGCGGCCGCAACACCTTTTCCATAACGGCATACAGGTATGGAAAGTCACGCCGATTGCGATCGCCCAGTACTGGCTTGACCCCGGCGCGGAACAGCCCGGCGTACTGGAGCCGCTCATAGGTCACACCCTCCGGCAATTCGTGTGCTCGGTCGGGGTGATCCATCAACTGCGCCCAGAGATTGTGGCCTACCAAGGTGAGCCAGTTCGCGCCCTTGATAGCGTCGCGCATCAACGGTAAGGTCAGATTCAGGTCTTCCACCTCTACGCCTAGATAACGTTTAGCCCAAGCATAAATCTGGTCGAAGGCTGCGTTTTTAAGCCGCGCGTCGAACTGCACCGTATATCCGGCATGCCCGGACAAGAGCGGTAGCTCGTCCGCCAATCCGCGCGCCAGCCCATACAACACCTCGCAGTCAGTGTCTTCGGGTAGTTGGATCTGGCAAAAGGAAGCTGTGTCCGCCCCCAGCTTAGGATCCAGCCAACCCTGGATCCAGAACATCCAGTGCTCGGCCGGTTTACCGTCCCAGATCACAATGCCTTCGTCGTGGCGGCGATCCTGCATGCTCAGGCTGCGATGCACGTGACTGAGGTCGTCGGCGTCCAGCGGCAGGTACAACGGTGTCCTGACGGTCGTGATCAGGTGCCGGCAATCGGGTGGACAGTGATTCCGATAAACCGAGTAGGCGCGCATGACCTCGTCCCGGGTAGGCGCCTGCGGCAGATATAACGTGATACCGAAGGTGACGCGACATAGCACGTCACCCTTATAAAGTCGCTCCAGCAACATGCAGTGCCTTCTCGCTTTAACGCAGCTTTGCCCGCTCCTTTGCGATGCGGCGCTGGAGCAGTTCGACGTGATGCTCCAGATAGGCCATGAAGCTCGGGGAACGGTGATACTCGCGTGCGCGCGGGTCCCACCGAACTACGTCGGCTGTGCCGTCCGGTCTTTGCGTGGCCGGGTCGATATAGGCAATATCTGACCCGGAAATCGACGCGTTGATGATGAAACCGCGTAGGGCTGGATCGTCGTTCTCCTCTTGAATAGACCTAGTATCGGCAATGGAATCCGCCATAGCCCCAGGCGTCATCTGCTCGGCAGCTAGGATATCGTTCTCGCCAACGAAT
This sequence comes from Pseudorhodoferax sp., assembly GCF_047601025.1. Classification (NCBI taxonomy): domain Bacteria; kingdom Pseudomonadati; phylum Pseudomonadota; class Betaproteobacteria; order Burkholderiales; family Comamonadaceae; genus Pseudorhodoferax; species Pseudorhodoferax sp. The sequence continues at coordinate 278,478 of NZ_JASGJZ010000001.1, read as the reverse complement.
TCATGCCAACCATTATGCAGCTCGAGAAAAGCGCGATAGTCGGGTGGCAGCGGGAACCCTGCCACACGTTCGATCTGCGCTATCTGCTCGGGCGTGGCTGGACGGCTCAGTTCGTGAGGATCATCCCAATCCTGCAAATGACCTAACTCGTCAGTCAGCTCGCAGATGCGCGCGATTATCGACTTAAGCCGTTCCTTCAATTCGTCATTCATGGGATCAACTTCCTTCGCGATCATGAAATGATCTTACTGTCCGAGGTCTTCGGAGGCGCGCAGTAGGTCGCCTCCGCTGGACAACAGTCTGCCGAGACGCTTTGCTTCTTGGAGGCATCGTAGCTTTTGCCCACTGTAGCTGTGATGTTCTGGACGGACTTATTAACGCTGGGATCGAGCCAACGCAGATTACGTACATTGGTCGGATCTCCTCCGGCTTGGATTTCGTGAATATGGTCTGGCTCACCCATCTCCGCCGTCATCGTATAATTATTACTCTTTGCCTTGGCGTGCGCGCAGTCGGCATAGTACTGCTTCTTGATCGCTTCTTCATCGTGGGCGGCGAACACACCCGCAGCGGCGGCTTGGTTCCAACACCGGCGGTATTTCTTTGCAGCATCATTCCCCTCATCGCGTCGTTCATCGTAGTTATCAGGACGTTCTTCGAAAGTTTTGCGTTGCACCTGATCATCAACCTCGTCGATCTTTGCACAGTACTGCTCCAACTGACAACAATCCCAGTCCTTCTTTTTCGTTGAATTGACGTTACATTCGACAACAATTACCTCTGTTCCCGGAGTTGGTCCCTGAGCATTGGTTGCCATGCCGCACCTATAGGGTATTATCGTGATTGTGGGTCATTTTATCCCACAAACGGCAGGCATTCTGACCTTCAAACTTCACGTCGAAGGAATAGGAGATCCACTTAGCCTCCTTCATATTGACGCCCGATTTGACTCCCCCGGCCACGCCCGCTTCGTCTCCGTTGCTGCGCGAGTATTCCGATCCCTTGATGGCGGCGGACTGGCCATCGGTTTTGACAGTAGTAGTGCCGTTGGCCAAGCTGCTGGACATCGCAATGTTGGGGTAAGGCACTGGCACTGGTCCGCCCGGACTTGGCGTCTTACAGACATCCGGCGCCATGGCGGTGGAGATGCCGTTGCTGCCCTTGTGGGCAACACTTAGCGCAGGCCGAATGGCATTAATACCCACGGTCAGGGGCATGGCAGGCTTCCTGTTACTGCACCACACCGATCAGGGCTGCGGCCCGATGCGGCCCGTCGGAACTGGTCCATACGAGAAGGTGGTGGCCTCTGAGCCAGCGGCATTTAGCCGCTTGCCAAGCCAGCGCGAGCAGTTGGGCGCCAGTGGCGGCGCCCACGTCGCCCCAGCAGTCGGCCGGCGTGAGCGCAGCGGTTGCATCAACGAAGCTGCCGCTGGTACGAACTACTGCGAAGCCATACTCATCTGCGCGGTCCCACTCTCCGTTGAAGTCGCAAAAGACGTCGTCGACTAAAGCTGTGTCGGGTAGATAACCGATTGCATCCTGTATTGCTGTCGTGAGCCCCCATCCAAGGCAAGGCTCCTCGCCTCGACGCGGCACGGTCTCTGATGCCACGCCGGACCCAAGCACCTCTAACGTAGTGTCAGAAGATAGCGTACGCGATGTGTTGAGTACCACACAGAAACCTGCCCCTTCACCCGGGATGAATCCGTAAGGATTAGCCGCGTTGTGCAACCGGTCCTCTGCCTCCAGCCACTCCAGCGTTTCGGGCTCCAGCCACGAGTCCATGCCACCGAAGAGTGCCCAGCCTCCATATTTCTGCGATAACGCGCCACAGGCCTCGCGTAGCGCCACTAGACCGCCGGAGTGCCCAGCTTCAACCAGCGTCAGAGCGGGCTTGTACCCGGAGCGCACGATTTCGCGCACTACAGCATCGACCGCTCGCTCAATCGAGTGACGGTTCAGCCCCGGCCGCGCACTCGGCACAGCAAGAAATACTGGCACAGTACCGGAGGCCGATCGCTCCACATACCCCTCAATTGCCTCTAGCACCGCTTTGCTGGCGAGCATAGCCATTCGCTGTGCTGCGTCGGCACCATCGTCAATTCCTGGCATCTGTGCCACGACAACTCTGTCACCGGCGGAGTCAACCATCCAATCATGAACATTGAAGGCGCTCAGTCCGGCCCGCACTGCTGCCGCGCTGCTTCGCGCGCATAGGCCGAGGGCCGTACAGACCCCAACCGAAGCGATTCTCATGCGCCCGCCCTTCTTCGCATCTGCGCACCCAATCCGACGCGGGGTTTCTCGCGGACATGAATGCGGCGGATACGCGTCGCACGGCCATGGCAGCGCAAAGTGCTGACCCACGTCATCTCGACACGGCGCTCATCCGGCACCAATACAAGTGTGTGGAGTTGGGCACGATGCCCTTCAACATCCAAACCGATGGTAGTGTTCAAAGTTAGCCAAACCTTGGGTATTACGAACCGCAGTGAGCCGTCCGGCGTGAGATTCTCCAGGTACGCCGGTTCGCCGCCGATCAAATGCTGTCGTGGTTGCTGATCGGACGGTGCTGCGTTGTAGAAGCGCGGATCGAAATCTTCGGGTGGAAGTGGGAAACGCTTGCTGCGCCAAGCTTCATTGTGTGTTCCTGCCAACTCCACACGCGGCGACCAATGTCGCGAGATTGCGCCCAACCCAGCCGGAGCTTGGCGACCGTCTTCAGGCTCTATGTTGGGCAAGGGGTCGCCTTCTCTACGAAGCTCTGCAGCCTTGAATCCGCGGCCGATTGGATTGCGAGGGTCGCATGACCAGATGCCATCGGCCCTTGCAGCACCGGCGCTGCCACCGAAGGCTCGCTCGTACAAGAGAGGCACACGCTCGAACGGCAGCGGCGCGGACGCACTCCAACGTAGCGCGCTGCGCTCCCAGTGGCGATCTCCCCAGACTCGCAGCCGCTTTGCGATTGGCCCAACTTCCATCGTCACCATGGTTGACGTGCGGCGAGGTGCGCCCGCGTAGGCATGACCCGATACCAAAACATCGGTGGTCGGCTTGTGCAACACGAAGTCGGTATCGCGCAACAGACTAGAGCAGGCCGGGACGCCAGCGTATTGCGGCACCTGAACAATCGGCGTCTGCTCGCAATCAGGGCAGCATTGCCCGTCGGCGCGAATAACGAAGCTTCCCTTTGTCACCACCGCCAACGTCTCAGCACCGCTGGCGTCACGCAGCAACTGCGCCTCGACAGCATAGGGCGTGGTATTGGCAATGGTCCACATGGGAAGCTCAGTTCAGTTGTACCGACCCGCCCTTGACGCGGTTCACGCCGGTCGAGCGCGACAGCAGGTACGAGCCTTCGATCAGCACCTTGCCCGCCTTCGTCAGCGTGATGCTGGCCTTGCCGCAGCGCAGGACGAGTTGTTCCCTGGCGCTGACGACCAAACGCTGCCCGTCGGCATCGACCTGCACCGTGTCCGGCTTCTGGTCGGCCGGCCAGCCGGCGGCGCCGCGCAGCACGCCGATGACGATGGGCCGGCTGGGGTCGCCCGCTTCGTGCACCAGCAGCACGTCCTGCCCAATATGGGCACCGTGCAGGTCCACCGTGCTGCGCGCCGGCATGGCCGCTTGATCGTCGCCGCAGCTCACCAGCGGCGTGCGGCCCTCGTCGGTCAAGGCCAGCAGGCGGCCGACCACGACGCCCGGCAGCGGCACGCTGGGCATTGGGTTCGCGCTGCCGCGCAGCAACGGCGGCAGCAGGCTGGCCTCGTCCTCTTCGGGCACTGTCGCCGATGCCGGCAGGTCGTTCGGATGCATGCGCCGCTCCCCTTGCATCAGTTCTGCAGGATCTTCGATCCCTTGACAACCACGTCGCCCGACGCCTTGACGTTGATCTTGCCCGAGCCGTCGATCGTGATGTCCTTGCCCTTGATCTGGATCGTGCCGTCCTTCTTCATCGTCAGGCTGGCGCTGCCAGTCTTCAGCGTGATCGAGTCGCCGGCGTCGACGACCAAGTCCTTGCCCACCTTCAGGCTGTCGCCCTCGCCCACGCTGGTGCTGCGCGCCTTGGCCACGCTGGTGCTCTGCGCGCCGCCCACCTGCACGCTGCGGTCCGCAGCCACGTCGGTGCTCTGCTTCGCGCCCACGCTGGTGGATTGGTTCGCACCCACCGTGATGGTCTGCATCGCGCCCACGGCCACCACCTGCGCGGCGCCGATGGCAATCTCCTGCGCCGCGCCGATGGCGATGGTCTCGTTCACGCCCACCGAGTGCGTGCGCTGCAGCGCCACGGTGGCTGTCTCGCTGGCGCCGACCGTGATCGTGCGGTTCGAGCCGATGCTGATGGTCTCGTTGGCACCCACGGTCTCGGTGCGGTTGGCGCCGATGCTGATGGTTTCGTTGCTGCCCACGTCTTCGGTGCGGTTGACGCCGATGCTGATCTTCTCGTTGTTGCCCACGCTTTCCGTGCGGTCCACGCCGATGGTGATGGTCTCGTTGTGGTCCACCGTCTCGGTGCGGTCGTGCTTGACGCGCACGGTCTCGTCGTTGTCGATGGTCTTGCTGCGGTCGTGGCCCACCCAGTGGGTCTCGTCGTTCTCGACCTCGATGTCCTGGTTCTTCTCGGCGTGCAGCCACACCTGCTCGGCACCCTTCTTGTCCTCGAAGCGCAGCGCGTTGGCGTTGCCGTAGGCGCCGCCCTTGGACGAGCGCGACAGCACGCCGCTTTGCGTGGCGTTCGCCGGCAGCTCCCAGGGCGGCATCTGCTGGGCGTTGTAGACGCGGCCGGTGATCAGCGGCTGGTCGGGGTCGCCTTCCAGGAAGTCGACCACCACCTCCTGCCCGATGCGCGGCACGTGCATGAAGCCGAACTGCTGGCCGGCCCAGGGCTGCGACACGCGCACCCAGCACGAGCTCTTGCCGTCCTTCTGGCCCTGGCGGTCCCAGTGGAACTGCACCTTCACGCGGCCGTACTTGTCGGTGAACAGTTCCTCGCCCGACGGCCCCGTCACCACCGCGGTCTGCGGCCCCTGCACGAAGGGCTTGGGCGTGCGCCGCGGCGGGCGGAACTGTTGATCCGTAGGAATGGCCGAGAACTCGCACTGCCAGCTGCCGGCGCTGCCGCCGGTTTCATAACTGTCGTTGCGCGCGTGCACGGTGGTGCGCGTCACCAGGTATTCGGCGTTCTGGTTGTCGCACGGGTGGCGTTCCAGCGCCAGCAGGTGGCCGGTGGCTATGCCGTGCGCGTTGGTGCTGCCTTGCGCAGTCTCGTGGCGGGTCTGCTGTTCGTCCAGCCGGTCTTCGGCCCACTGCGTGCCGTCGGCCGCCTGCACGTAATCGCCTTGCCAGTCGTACTGTTCCAGCGCGCCGATCTTGTAGGGGGGCGATTTCTGCGCCTTCACTTCCAGCAGCGCCGAAGGCCGCTCGAAGTCGTAGCTGCGCAGCAGCGTGTGGTCGGTTTCCACGCTGCTGCCGAACTGCCAGCCCGAGACGCATTCGGTGTCCGGCGGCGCCTGGCCGGCGTCCTCGTAGTAGGGCAAGGCGGCGCAGCCCGGCGCGGCGTCGTGCACGCTCTTCGAATCGACCAGCACCAGCTTGTGCTGGCCGTCGCCGTGCTCCAGGTACCAGTAGATGCCCTCGTGCTCCAGCAGCCGGGCGACGAAGTTGTAGTCGCTCTCACGGTACTGCACGCAGTAGACCCACTTGCGGTAGCTGCGGAACAGCTTGAACTCGAAGCTGGCGCCGGCATGGTCCTCGAACACCTTCTTCACGATGTCGGGCACGCTCAGGTCCTGGAAGATGCGGCAGTCGGTGGTGCGCGTCAGGAACCACAGCCAGGGCCGCACGCTGGCCTGGTAGCCGTAGTAGCGGCCGCTGCGCGCGCCGATGGAAAAACGCGTCACGTAGCCGTGGAAGTAGCGCTTGGCGTCCTCGCGCAGCTGCACCGTCACGCCCATGGTCTTGCCCAGCAGGTCTTCGGGCTTCAGGTCTGACCGTGCGCTGACCAGCGCCAGCTGCATCTCGCCCAGCACGCTCAGGCCTTCGGCGCAGCTCATGGACTCGAACAGCAAGTCCTCGGGCGGCAGCGGGGAGGTGAGCGTGAACTGGGCCGGCATGGTGGGGGCGTGTTGCAGGGCAACGGTACGGGCCGCCGGCGGGGCCGCCAAGCGACCAAAGTCATCACGCAGGATGGACCGACTGACGCAGTGGGCCGGGCCGGCCCGCCCGGCGCCGGGCCACAGCTACTTGCCCCGCACCGGCCTCGCCGGGTAGTTCTGCAAGTACGCCAGCAGCGTCGACACCCGCTGCTTGACGAGGCGGTGGCGGTAGTCCGCACGCGACAGCGCAAACGAACTGCCGAAGTTCTGCGGCGTCCAGTTCCGGTCGATGAAGCGCAGTTCGGCGTCGCGAAACCGCAGCCACTCGCGCTGTGCCTGCACCAGCGCCTGCCGCGTGTCCGGCGCGTCCATCCGCGCCAGCAGGTCCTGGTAGGCCCGGTTCAGTTCAGCGTCCAGGAATGTCGAATACGCCGAGGCGGCTGCGGTCGTCTCGCTGGCGCTCGATGCCTGGGACAGCCGTTCCTCGTACGGCCGGGCACGCTCCAGGAACGCGGCGTTGTAGTCCGGCGCATCGGGGTTGTCGATGGCGTGGGCGGCTGTCCAGCACGACAGCGCCGCGGCAATCAGGATGCGGCGGCGCGTCGGCAGCAGCCCCAACGGTGTCACTTCAAACGGCAAGGCGCCTACTTGCACGTGCCGAGATTCAACGCGCTGTCAGCATCGCACGGCAGCAGGTTCTTGAGCGCACCGAGTCGTCCGGTGATGGGGCTGGTGCAGGCGATCTCGCGTTCTTTGGTATCGGTGCTTGTGATGCGCACACCGGCGCGGCGCTGGCCGTTTTCGTGGTAGTCGAAGACCGTGTATTCAGTGCCTTGGTGGTCGAAGCGGACCTCGACCCGATCGGTCTGGTAGCGACCGTACTCCGAGTACAGCATGGGCCCGGCTTGGGGCTGCGTGCTGGGTGGGTATTGCAGCTCGATGGCGCCGATGCGACCGAACCGGTAGAGAACCGATTTGTCAGCGGCGCTGCACAACGCCAGTACACGGCCGCGCGCTGTCGCACAAGAGAAGGCCGTTTCCGCCGGAGCGCAATGGGTCGGTTGGGCGTCATGTCCAGTTGCTGTCCTGCCGCAGAGCGCAAGGCACAAAAAAACGGTCACGCAGGCAATCGGCTTCATGGCAGCCTTGATGGATTGACCGGGGCAGCGGCAGGTTGGCCTACAGGCTGCACCGCTTTGGGCGCAAGTCGTTCGTAGGCGTTCTTGAGCTTGTCGTCATACAGGTTCTTCCGGTATCCCTTGCCGTTGTACGCCCTGGCGAAGCCGGCCCAGTCCTTTTTCTGCAACGCCTTCACCATCGCCGGGTTGTTGCTCACGAATCGGGCAAACGCCTTCAAGTGTTCGGCTTCGGATCGTGTCATGGCCAGCACGAACTGGCGAACGGATGTGAAGCCTGCAGCATGGTAGTTGCTGCCCATGATCTGGAAGCGCCCCCACGACGCCGAACTCAGAGCCGCATCGGCATCCAGGGCGAAAGCTTCCTCTAGTTTGTCGTACTGCGCCGAGAACTTGCCATAGCCGCCGGCCAATTTCGCCGAGATGGTGGCATGGCTCTGGTCGTATCGGCCACCGGTGAGACGATGAAAGTAGTGGCGCTCGAACAGGATGCGGGGCCGACCGAGCGTGTCGAAAGCCTTACCGGAGGTTTCCACTTCTGCCACAGCCTGGATCGTTGCGACGTCGACGCCAAGTGTTTTCGCTGCCGCGGCGTAGTCGTCGTCTGTCAGGCCGACCAATGGGTTCAGGCAACTGCGAAACAGCATGCCGAGATCGGCCTGCGCGATTTCGCGGCGTACAGCCGCAGACCATGAGGCATCCAGGCAAACCGGCCCTGGCGTTGGCGTCGACCACAGCGCCGACGTGCCGTCCCGTATGGACCAGGTCAGGTCCTCGACGCACACGGGACCTGGAATGCGAAAGCCGCTCATGGCATCACCCGAACTCGTAGTAGAAATCCCCGCCCTCCACCCCCACCCGGATGCGCGTCAGGCTGTCGCCCGCCGCCAGCCGGCTCAGGTACTCGTGCGACACGCGCGGCAGCACGGTGTTCGTCAGGATCGCGTCGATCACGCGGCCGCCGGATTCGGCCTCGGTGCAGCGCGAGACCACCAGCTGCACCACGTCGTCGTCGTACTCGAAGGGGATGCCGTGGTTCTCCTGCACGCGCCGCTGGATGCGGCCCAGCTGCAGCCGCACGATGTCGCCCATCATCGCGTCCGACAGCGGGTAGTAGGGCACGACCACCAGCCGGCCCAGCAGCGCGGCCGGAAACACCTGCAGCAGCGGTTCGCGCAGCGCGGCGGCGATCTGCCCGGGCTCGGGCGTACGTGCGGGGTCGCGGCACAGCCGCATGATCAGGTCGCTGCCAACGTTGCTGGTCAGCAGGATGATGGTGTTCTTGAAGTCGATGCCGCGGCCCTCACCGTCTTCCATCCAGCCCTTGTCGAAGACCTGGAAGAACAGCTCGTGCACGTCGGGATGGGCCTTCTCCACCTCGTCCAGCAGCACCACGCTGTAGGGGCGGCGGCGCACGGCCTCGGTCAGCACGCCACCCTCGCCGTAGCCCACGTAGCCGGGCGGCGCGCCCTTCAACGTGGAGACGGTGTGAGCCTCCTGGAACTCGCTCATGTTGATGGTGATGACGTTCTGCTCGCCGCCGTACAGCGATTCGGCCAGCGCCAGCGCGGTCTCGGTCTTGCCCACGCCCGAAGTGCCGCACAGCAGGAACACGCCGACCGGCTTGCCCGGGTTGTCCAGCCGCGCGCGCGAGGTGCGCACGCGGCTGGCGATCATCTCCAGCGCGTGCTTCTGGCCGATGACGCGCTGGTTCAGCGTGTCGGCCAGGCGCAGCACGGCCTCGACCTCGTTCTTGACCATGCGGCCCACCGGCACGCCGGTCCAGTCCTGCACCACGCTGGCCACGGCCTGCTCGTCCACGGTGGGCAGGATCAGCGGCGCGTCGCCCTGCAGCGCGGCCAGGCGCGCCTGCAGCGGGGTCAACTCGGCCAGCAGCGCTTCGCGGTCGGGCGGCGGCGCGGCGCCCTCGCCTACGGGCGCAGCCCCGTCAGTCGCAGGTGCTGCCCCATCGGCCACGGGCATTGCTCCCGACGTGGGCGCCGCTTCGGCTTGCGGCGCCCGCAGCAGCGCGCGCAGTTCCAGGATGCGGTCGACCACGGCCTTCTCCTCGGCGTGGCGCTGCTGCAGCACGGCCAGGCGCGTCTGTTCCTCGTCGATGGCCTGGGCGGTGCGCCGGCTGCGCGCGGCCGTGTCGATGCCGATGGCGGCCTCGCGGGCGATGATCTCCTGCTCCACCTGCAGCGCCTCCAGCCGGCGCTGGCAGTCCTCCAGCGCCGGCGGCGTGGCGTGCTGGCTCACGGCCACGCGCGCGCAGGCCGTGTCCAGCAGGCTCACGGCCTTGTCGGGCAGCTGGCGCGCCGGGATGTAGCGGTGCGCCAGCCGCACTGCCGCCTCGATGGCCTCGTCCAGCAGCGCGACGCGGTGGTGCTTTTCCAGGATGCCGGCCACGCCGCGCAGCATCAGCACGGCCTTGGCCTCGTCCGGCTCGGCCACCTGCACGACCTGGAAGCGCCTTGTCAACGCCGGGTCCTTCTCGATGTACTTCTTGTACTCGGCCCAGGTGGTGGCGGCGATGGTGCGCAGCTTGCCGCGCGCCAGCGCCGGCTTCAGCAGGTTGGCAGCGTCGCCGGTGCCGGCCTGGCCGCCGGCACCGATCAGCGTGTGCGCCTCGTCGATGAACAGGATGATGGGCTGCGGCGAGGCCTGCACCTCGTCGATCACGGCGCGCAGCCGGCTTTCGAACTCGCCCTTCATGCTGGCGCCGGCCTGCAGCAGGCCCACGTCCAGCATGTGCAGGCGCACGTCCTTCAGCTGCGGCGGCACGTCGCCGCGCGCCAGCCGCAGCGCGAAGCCCTCGACCACCGCCGTCTTGCCGACGCCGGCCTCGCCGGTCAGGATCGGGTTGTTCTGGCGCCGGCGCATCAGGATGTCGACGATCTGGCGGATCTCCTCGTCGCGGCCCGCCACCGGGTCGATCTCGCCGTTGCGCGCGCGTTCGGTCAGGTCGACGGCAAAGCGCTTCAGCGCCTCCTGCTTGCCCATCGCAGCCGGGGCGATGGCGCCGCTGGCTTCGCCGGGCGCAGCGCCGCCGGTGGTCGCGGCGCTGGCGGCCTGCCCCTCCTCGGGCGAGCCGGCGACGATCTTCGCGAAGTCCTGCGCCAGGGCGTCGGCCTGGATGCGCTCGAACTGGCGCGAGATCGAGACCAGCACCGCGCGCAGCCCGGTGGTCTTGAGCATGCCCAGCAGCAGCGTGCCGGTGCGCACGCGCGTGTCGCCGAACATCAGCGAGCCGTAGACCCAGCCGCGCTCCACCGCGCTCTCGACCCAGCTCGACAGGTCGGTGACCGACGAGGCGCCGCGCGGCAGCCGGTCCAGCGCGGCCAGCAGGTCCGTGGCCAGCGCCGCGGCGTCGATGCCGGCGTGCTGCACGATGCGGTGCAGGTCCGAGTCCTGTCCATTCAGGATCTGGTAGAGCCAGTGCTGCAGCTCCACCACCGGGTTGCCGCGCAGCTTGCAGAACACGGTGGCGCCCTCGATGGCTTTGTAGGCCGTGGCGTCGAGCTTGCCGAACAGCGCGGCGCGAGAGATTTCAGGCATGGTGGCCTCCATGGCGGCGCAGGAACGAAGAGCCGGGGCGCAGGTGCAGGTCGCCGCGATCACCTTGATCGCGCGGCGCACGCCGGCGGCCCAGCCAGCAGGCCACGCCCAGTGCGAGCTGCCGGCCCAGGCGCGGCGCGGGCAGCTCGGCCCGCGCCAGCACCAGCTGCACGTCCCAGCGCAGGTCCAGCCCGGCGTACTGGCGCACCCAGTCGCGCAGCGGCGGCCAGGCGCGGCCGGCGGGCAGGAAGTCGTGGTACTGCGCCAGCGTCAACGGGCCCAGCACCACGCGGAACCTGAACTGCCGGTCGGGCACGGCGTGGCCGGCGTTGGCGCTGCGGCCCAGCTGCGCGGCGGGGCGGGCCACGCGCTCGGGCCGGTTGCGCGCATGGCCCAGGCGGCTGCAGTCCTCCGGCGCGATCGTCAGCCGGTGCGCGACGTGCTCCTCGATGCGCACCGGCACGCGGAAGTACTGGGCCAGCAGCTTGGCCAGGCCCTCGGGGTGGCGGCTGCGCGCGCCCAGCAGCCCGGCCTGGAACAGCTGGGCCTGGCGCGGCAGCGCGCCCTGCAGCGGCGCCGCAGCAGCCTGCCCGAAGCCGGCGCCCAGCCAGGCGGCGAAGCGGTCGTGCCCGGGCCGGTCATGCTGCACGGTGGGTTGGGCATCGGCCCAGGCACGGTAGAACAGCGCCAGCATGCGGTGGTGGAACATGTCCAGGAAGCGCGCCGCCGTCGGGTCGTTGCGCCAACGCAGGCGTTCGCGCACGTACTCGGTCAGGTGCAGCGGCATCGGGCCCTGCGGGCCCAGCAGGCCGAAGAAGCGCACGCCCAGCCGCGGCGCCGGCATGTGCTTCTCGTGCGCGAAGCTGGCCAACGGGGCGGGCGCGAAGTCCAGTTCGGGTTCCTGCCCCAGGCGGATCGGCTCCTGCGACGGGCGCAGCGCGCGGCCGATGCGCGGGGCCTCGGGGTGCAGCGCTTCCAGCCGGCGCAGCAGCGCGAAGAAATCGTGCGCCCAGGGCGCGTCGCGCAGCGATGCGAACAGCGCCTCGCGCGCGGCGTCGCGCTGCGTGTTCGCTGGGGTATCTCCGCGCTGCGCGCTGCGGTGCTGAGCACCTTGGGGCGGCCCGGCGGCGCTCACACCCGCTCCCGCAGCCCGATGCGCGGCGGCCAGCGCATCACCTCGCCGCGCTGCGGCGTGCGCAGCACCAGCTGCGTGAAGGCATTGATGGCCGCGTGCCGCGCGAAGAAGCGCTCCAGCACGCTGGCGAACAGGAAGGCACTGCTGCCCTGGAAGGCCAGTTCGTCCAGCTCCAGCACGATCTCGATGCCGCTGCCGAAGCTCATCGGCCCCTTGAACGGCAGCCGCCGCACGATGGGCCGAACCTGCAGCGCCTGCACGCCGGCCACCTGGCGCGCCCAGGCCGCGTCGTCCGGCGGCGCGTACAGCCGCAGCATGGTGCGCAGCGCGGCGGCCGCGTCGGCCGGCGCCGCGCCGACCAGCGACAGGTGGTTCAGCCCCAGGTGGCTGACCAGCTGCCAGCCCAGCTCACCGACCGGCCGGCGCGACACCGGCCGCGTCGGCCCGCGCAGCGCGTCCACGCGCCGCACCGGGCCGGCCGCGTCCAACCGCCACAGCGGCGGGCGGTCCGGGCCGGCGCCCTGCGGCAGCAGCGTCGGCAGGTCGCGGTTGCTGACCCAGGCCGCCACCGAGAGCTGGCGGATGTCCTCGCGGTACGGCGCATGGCGCGGGTCGACCAGCGCCAGGTACACCTCCTCGCCGATGTACGACGAGCGCGTGCCCTGCTGCATCTGCCGCTGCGAGCGCACCCGCGGCTCGCGCCGCAGCGTGTAGTAGCCGTGTGCCGCGGGCCCATCGCCATGGCCATCGCCGCCGCCGGCCGCCTGCGGCGTGGCGTACAGCGGCAGGAACTGCTGCTGCGCCACGGCGCCGGTGCCGTGGCCGGTGACCGATTCCAGGCTGTGCACCTCGAAGTCCATCGGCCGCGTGCGGTCCGGCACCACGTGGTATTCCCAGGCGCCGGGGCCGAGCTGGATGCGGTCCAGCCGCTTTTTGAACAGGTTGATCGCCGGCGTGCAGTGCAGCGCCAGGCTGGCGCGATCGACCAGCGCTTCCAGCGGCGCGTCACCACGGCGCAGCAGCACCACCAGCTCCACCTCGTCGCCGCGCACGTGCGCCAGCCGCGCCGCCAGCTCGCCGATCTCGAAGAACAGCAGCCGCTGCGGCATGGCAGCCGCCTCCTGCAGCAGCCGGTAGCCGGAAAACGCGCGCAGCGACTCCGGCAGCAGTGCCTCGTCGGCGGCGAAGCCCAGCGGCCGCAGGCTGTCCGGCCCGCGCCAGGCCGGTAGTGCGTTGCCCGCGCCGCTCTCGCCGGTGGCAACCAGCGTGCCGGTGGCGGCGCCGTGCAGCAGCTCGTGCAGGCGCAGCGCCACCTCGTCGGGCGCACTCAGGTAGAAGGCCAGCCGGTCCATGCCCAGTTGGTCGAAGCCCAGGCCCCCGCCGGTGCGCAGCTCGATGCGCAGCCCGCCCTGCGTGCCCTGGGCCTGCGGCAGGCGGGCCAGCGGCAGGTCGGGCGCGTGGGTGAAGTACTGCACCGCCACCAGCTCCACCGGCCACAGCGTGGCGGCGTGCGCGGTGCGGAACTCGCAATGCGTGTCCTGCCCGCGCGCCAGCTCGGCCGTGATGGCGCTGCCGCGCGGCACCACGTGGCCGCGCGCGAGGTTCGGGTCCAGCACGTCGACGTCGAAGCGCGCCACCATCATCGACGGCACCGGCGCCAGGAAGTTGGGGTAGCTCGCCTCCAGCAGCTGCGCGATCAGGCGCGGCTGCTCGGCCTCGATCTTGAGCTGCACGTGCGCCGCCATGAAGGCGAAGCCCTCCAGCAGCCGCTCGACGTACGGGTCGGCGACCTCCACGCCCTCCATACCCAGCCGCGCCGCGATCTTGGGAAAGGCGTGCGCGAACTCGCCGCCCATCTCGCGCAGGTGGGTCAGCTCGTCGCTGTAGAGGCGCAGGAGGTGGGGGTCCATGCCGTGATAGCCGCTTGTGACCGCGTATTGCCGCTCAGGTCCGGGCGCGGCCGCTGCCCGCCGCATCCCGCACCTCCACCTGCCCCGCCTCCAGGTCCATCTGCGTGCGCAGCAGGATCTCCAGCGGCACCGGCTGCGACCACAGGCGGCCGCGGATCTCGAACTCGATCACGTTGTGCGTGTCCAGCACGCTGCTGGGCTCGACTGCGCGCACCTGCAGGCCTTCGGCGAGGATGCGCGGCTCGTAACGCAGGATGGCCTGGCGGATGGCGCGCTCCAGCACGCCGGCGTCGAGCCGGGACGCGAGTTGGCCCGACAACGCCGGCAACCCGAAGTTCAGCACGCTGCCCGCCACCTGCGGGTACGCTTCCGCCGCGCCGCCCAGCGGCTGCACGGCGTTGAACAGCGCGCCCAGGTCGCGCAGCACGGCCTGGCGCAGCTGCGCGCGGGACATCACGCGGCGGTCTTCCGCCTCGTGGCGCTCGCCGGGCGCGTCGTCGGTCAGCCGGTCCAGCAGGGCCGGCTGTAGGCGGTTGCGGACGTCCACGGTGGGCATGGCGTGGCCTTTCAACTGGGCAGGACTTCGTCGTCGAAGCTGAAGGTGCCGGAGCCCAGCCCGGCGCTCTCCTGGGGCTGGTAGGCGATGCCGACCTTGGTGAACGCGATCGACACCCGCTCCAGCGGCCGGCCGTCGTCGCCGACGTCGATGTCCACGGCCACCACGCGCGCGCCGTTCAGCGTCATCGTGAAGTAGTCCAGCGCCTCGCCGCCGGCCTTGCGCATGGTCAGCACCGCTTCCTTGATCTCGTCGTTGGTCGCCAGCGCGGCCAGCAGCGCGGTGGAGGCCGAATCGATGCCCTTGGTGACGACGAGCTGGCGGTACACGCGCCGCGCCGTGCGCTCGGTCGAGCCGATCGCGGTGTTGGCGCTGACGCCCCAGTTCCAGCGCAGCAGCTGGATCTCCTCGGCGTGGCCCTCGGTCGTGGCCTCGCCCTTGACCTTGCCGGCGCGCTTGGTCTGCACGCGCAGGAAGAGGTCGGACGCGGCGTCGCCTGCCGCTGGCGAGGGGAACATCTCAATGCTCCACGGCGCTGGCGCGCCACCCGCAGCGCAGGAGCCCAGGCCGCCCGCAGCGGTCCGAAGGGCCGCGGAGCCGGCCATGCCAGCGGCCGCCGCGGGGCGCGCGGGGCCGGACCGCCGGCGGCGCCCCCCGGGGGCGGATGGGACTTCCACGCGCCGTGAGGCAGTCCAGGCGGCGGCGAGTCACGTCACACCTTCTTGTTGGTCGTGATGTCCCAGCCGCCGACGACCTCGCCGCCCAGGCCGCCCTTGCCGTCCTGCGGCTTGTACTTGAACTCGATCTTCCCGTAGTTCAGCGATACCTGTTCCATCGGGATGATGTCCGCGCCGCCCGAGCCGCCGTTCTGGTAGCTGCTGACCATCACCGGCGAAAGGATGATGGTCAGGAATTCCTCCTGCTCGCCGCCGGCCTTGCGGCACACCAGCGTGGCGGTGGCCAGGTGCTCGCCGGTGCAGCACGCGGTCAGCAGCTTGGCCGAGGCCTTGTCGGTCTTCTTCACGAAGTGGAAGTCCTGCAGCGCGACCTTGCCGCTGCCGCCGCCGCCGCCGCTGTTGAACGAGCCGGCATTGCTGCCGCCCACGCTCCAGGATTCGAGCTCGATTTCGCCGGAGTGCTTGTCGTCGGTGCTTTCGCCTTCGACACCGTCGATTTTCAGGAAGTAGTCGACATGGGCCATGATTTCCTCGCTTCAGGGGTTGGGTTGAACGTCGTGTGGTGGACAGGGACGGCAGGCGCGCACGACGGCTCGCGCCGGGTCTCTTGGTGCCGGGTTCAGGCGCCTTTCTGCGACGGCAGCTTGGACACCAGCCGCAGCGACACCGTCAGCCCTTCGAGCTGGTAGTGCGGCCGCAGGTAGAACTTGGAGGTGTAGTAGCCGGGGTTGCCGGGCACCTCCTCGACGACGACCTCGGCGGCGGCCAGGGGCTTCCTGGATTTGGTCGCCTCCGACGAATTGGCCGGGTCGCCGTCCACGTAGTTCATGATCCATTTATTCAGCCACTTGGCCATGTCGGCGCGTTCCTTGAACGAGCCGACCTTGTCGCGCGCGATGCACTTCAGGTAGTGCGCGAAGCGCGAGCAGGCGAAGAGGTAGGGCAGGCGCGCCGACAGGTTGGCGTTGGCCGTGGCGTCGGGGTCGTCGTATTCCTCGGGCTTCTGCAGCGACTGCGCGCCGATGAAGACGCCGAAGTCCGAGTTCTTGCGGTGCAGCAGCGGCATGAAGCCGTTCTTGGCCAGCTCGGCCTCGCGCCGGTCGCCGATCGCGATCTCGGTCGGGCACTTCATGGCCACGCCGCCGTCGTCGGTCGGGAAGGTGTGCGTCGGCAGCCCTTCGACCGCACCGCCCGATTCCACGCCGCGGATGCGCGTGCACCAGCCGTACAGCTTGAACGAGCGGTTGATGTTGACCGCCATCGCATAGGCCGAGTTGGCCCAGGCGTAGGCCGAGTGGTCGGCGCCGGTGGTCGCTTCCTCGAAGTTGAACTCTTCCACCGGCGCGGTCTTGGCGCCCCAGGGCAGGCGCGCCAGGAAGCGCGGCATCGCCAGGCCGATGTAGCGCGAATCCTCCGAGGCGCGCAGCGAGCGCCAGGCCGCGTACTCGGGCGTGGTGAAGATCTTGGTCAGGTCACGCGGGTTCGACAGCTCCTGCCACGAGCCCATCTGCATCAGGTTGGGGCTGGCGGCGGCGATGAAGGGCGTGTGTGCGGCGGCGGCCACCTTGCTCATTTCGCCCAGCAGTTCCACGTCCGGCGGGCTGTGGTCGAAGTAGTAGTCGCCGACCAGCGCGCCGAAGGGCTCGCCGCCGAGCTGGCCGTATTCCTCTTCGTAGACCTTCTTGAACAGCGGGCTCTGGTCCCACGCCGTGCCCTTGAACTTCTTCAGCGTCTTGCCCAGCTCCTTCTTCGAGATGTTCATGACGCTGATCTTCAGCATCTCGTCGGTCTCGGTGTTGTTGACCAGGTAGTGCAGCCCGCGCCAGGCGCTTTCCAGCGCCTGGAACTCCGGGTGGTGCAGGATCAGGTTGACCTGCCGGGTGAGCTGCTCGTCCAGCTCGGCGATCATCGCCTCGATGCTGGCGAGCACGTCGCCGTCGATCAGCTTGGTGGAAGCCAGCGCCTGCTGCGCCAGCGTCAGCACCGCGTTCTGCACGGCGTTCTTGGCGTCGTCGGACTTGGGCTTGAACTCGCGGTTCAGCAGCGCGGCGAACTCGCCGCCCTGGTACTCGATGCCCTGCAGCGGCGCTGGGGTCTGGAGGGTGTCTGCGTCCATGGTGGGTATCTCCCGGGGGCGGATGGGGGGTGTCGTCGAGGCGGAAGGCTGCGGCGGCTCAGGCGGCGTCGGCCGGCTTGTCGGCGGCGTCCGCCGTGGCGTCGGGGAGCGCCTCGGGCTTCTTCGCGGCGGCCAGCGCGGCCAGCAGCGCCGGGTCGGCCATCACCCGGGCCAGCAGCTCCTCGGCGCCGGTCTTACCGTCCATGTAGGTCAGCAGGTTGGCCAGCTCCTGGCGCGCCTTGAGCAACTGCTTCAGCCCGTCGACCTTGCTCGCGATGGCGGCGGGCGAGAAGTCGTCCATGTTCTTGAAGGTCAGTTCCACCGCCAGGTTGCCCTGGCCGGTCAGCGTGTTGGGCACGGGGAAGCTCACGCGCGGCTTCATCGACTCCATGCGCGCGTCGAAGTTGTCGACGTCGATCTCCATGAACTTGCGCTCGCTGACCGGTGGCAGCGGGTCGGCCGGCTTGCCCGACAGATCGGACAGCACGCCCATGACGAAGGGCAGCTGCACCTTCTTCTCGGCGCCGTAGAGCTCGACGTCGTACTCGATCTGCACGCGCGGGGCGCGGTTGCGGGCGATGAACTTCTGGCTGCTGGTGGCCATGGCGGGCTCCTGGTGGTCGTTGCGGCGCGGTGGGCGGGTGGGTGTGGACGGGCCTTCGTTCAGGCCTGCTTGGTGGAACCGGTGAGCTTCTCGATCTGGCCCACGCCGTCGGGCATCAGGTCGCGGACGATCTCGAGGAAGTTCTTGGTCATCAGGCGCTGCGCACGCTGGATGAACAGCGGGGCAGGGTTGGCCGGCTCGTTGCGCTCGATCCATTCGCTGACCCGCTGCAGCATGCGGATCGCGTCCTCGCGCGTGGCGATGGCGCCGGGCGCTGCGGCGGCCGCCGGCGGCGCGGCGGGCACGGCGCCGCCAGGCAGCGCGGGCACATCGGCGGCCGCGCCCTGCGCCTGCCGGCCGGCCAGGGCCACGGCGCGCAGCAGCGCGAGCAACGGCTTGAGGTCGGGCGAGCGGCCGGCGCCGAGATGGCGGTCCAGCGCCGCGGCCATGCCCTGCACAGCCAGCAGGCCGGCCTGCATCGCCTCGGCCAGCGCCGGCACCTGGGCCTGCGCGGCGGCGATCGCCGGGGCCAGGCCCTCGGCGGTGGGCACCGCTTCACCGCCGTACGGCTTGGCGCCGCCGAAGGCCAGTTCCAGGTCGCGCACGGTGACGGCGCCGCGCGCAGGCGTCAGCGCCGCGCGGCGCAGGTCGGCCAGGCCGTCCGCGGTGAACAGCGGCCAGATCGCGCTGATGCGGGCCGTGGGGTCGTTGCCGTCGCTGGCGTCCAGCAGCGGGTGCACGTGCTCCCAGTGATGCTCCAGCAGGCCGTGCACCAACTGCAGGCCCTGCACCATGCCGACCAGGCCCTGCACGTGGGCGGCGCTGCGCGCCAGCCAGGTGGCGATGCGCAGGTCGTGGCTGCGGGTGGCCAGCGCCAGCGCATGCTGGTGCACGGCCGCCCAGTCCGGCGGCGCGGCGGCGATCACGGTCTGGCCGAACTGCCGCTCGGGTTTGCCGGCGCCCGCCGCCTGCAGCGCCAGGAAGTCCGGGTCGTGCTCGAGGTCAGGCCCGCCAGGCGCGGGGCCTGGCAGGGGAGCGAGCAGTCCGTCGAGGTCGAGCGCAGCGGGCATCACGTCGTGCAGCCGGGAGTGGCGATGCGATGCACTCTAGGCAGGCGCGAGGCGGTGCGCAGTGGTCGAAAGTCACTTTGGGGGTGGCGTACGGAGGCAGCGTGCGGGCGCGGCTGCCGCCTGCCGGGCCGTGGCGTGCGCTGCCATGCGGGTGGACCGCCGGCATGAGGCATCTCGCTCTTGGCTTGCGGCAGCTCCCCGGGCTGCTGCTCGCTGTTGTCCGGCGAGACGGCCTTGAGCCATTGGTACGAGCGGTAGGCCGCCCCCCCGATCCGGGCGGCGGCCGTCGTGACCGCGTACCCGCGCGCGTTCACCTGCCGGACCGCCTCTTCCTTCCTCGAGTTCCGGCGTCAACCTTGGAGTGCCCACTGACCACGCCTGGACCCGACGAACGCGGCCTGGCTGCGCGACCTCACTGTCAGCCGCGCCCGGGTCGCGCGGCTGGCCGTTCAGAGCTGAAACGCCACCGCCAGCAGCAGCCCCTCGGCCACGTCCCGCGCCAGCCCCGGCCGCTGCGGCCGGTACGGCCGTCCCAGCGCCCGCTGGCCTTCGATCCAGTGCGCCAGCCAGCCGATCTCCGCCGCGCCGTAGAACACCACGCCGGCCTCGTGGTTCAGCAGCAGGCTGCGCAGGTCCAGGTTGATCGAGCCGGCCAGGGCCAGGGTGTCGTCCACCACCAGGCCCTTGGCGTGCGACATGCCGGGCAGCAGGTGGAAGGCCACGCCGGCCTCGGCCAGCTCGCGCATCGCGCGGCTGCGCGCGAAGTCGGCCAGCCGGTGGTTGGAGACGGCCGGCAGCACGATGTCCACGGCCACGCCGCGGCGGGCCGCGCGGCGCAGCGCGTCGCGCAGTGCGTCGTCGGGGATGAAGTAGGGCGTGACGGCCAGGATGCGGTGCTCGGCGCGGTAGCAGGCGTCGATCAGCAGCGCGTCGGCCGTGTCCTCGGCCTGGTCCGGGCCGCTGGGCAGGAATTGCGCCGGCGCGCTCGTGGCCACCGGCGTGGCCGGCACCACCGCGCGCGGCGGGCTCTGGCGCACGGCGCTCCAGTCGCGCGCGAACTGCCAGGCCGCGGCGCTGGCGACCGGGCCTTCGATGTCGAAGGACAGGTCGGTCCAGGGCGGGCGGCCGTCCGCGCCCTCGAAGTACTCGGCCGCCAGGTTGCGCCCGCCGGTCCACAGCCGGTGGTCGTCGGCGACCACGAGCTTGCGGTGGTTGCGCAGGTTGCGCGGGCCGTGGCCGCGCAGGCTCAGCAGCGGGCGGAACACGGCGACCTCGCCGCCGGCCGCGCGCAGCCGGTCGAAGTGCCGGCGCGGCAGCCGCAGCGCGCCGAAGCCGTCCAGCAGCACGCGCACGCGCACGCCGGCCCGGGCGCGCCCGGCCAGGCGCTCGACCACCGCGTCGCCCAGCGGGTCCGCGCCGATGATGAAGGTGCAGACGTCCAGCCGGTGGCGGGCGCCGTCGATGACTTCCCACAGCGCCTCGCGCGCGGCGCGGCCGTCGGCATGCCAGCGCGTGCGGTTGGCGCCGGGCGGCGCGAGCTCGAAGCCGTCCAGCAGGTCCGCGGCCCAGTGGCTGAAGCGCGGCGGGCCGCTGCCGCGCAGCCGCGGCCGGCCGGCCGGGCGCAGCTTGCGCCGGCCGAACAGCAGGTACAGCGGCAGCATCAGGTAGGGCAGCAGCGCCAGGCCCATGACCCAGGCGATGGCCGTGGTCGGTGCGCGCGGCTGGCGGCGCGCGCGGTTGGTCAGCACGTAGACGAGCACGGCCAGCGCGCCGAACAGCAGGTGCTGCGAGACGCTGGGCAGCCACTCCAGCAGCGCGTGCGCCACGGCGCCGGCCGATCCTCAGGGCGGCGTCAGCCCCAGACCTCGCGCGCGGTCTCGACGACCAGGCGCAGCTTGTCCCACTGCGCCTGCATGGCGATGTTGTTGCCGTGCACGGTGCTGGAGAAGCCGCACTGCGGGCTCAGCGCCAGCTGCTCCAGCGGGGCGTAGCGGGCGGCCTCGTCGATGCGGCGCTTCAGGTCGTCCTTGCTTTCCATCTCGCCGAACTTGGTGGTCACCAGGCCCAGCACCACGGTCTTGCCCTTGGGCAGGTAGCGCAACGGGCGGAAGTCGCCGGAGCGGTCGTCGTCGTATTCGAGGAAATAGGCGTCCAGGTCCATCTCGCGCAGCAGCGCCTCGGCCACGGGCTCGTAGTTGCCGGCCGCGGCGTGGGTGCTCTTGAAGTTGCCGCGGCACAGGTGCATGGCCAGCAGCATGCCCGGCGGCTTGTGCGCGACCACCTTGTTGATGAACCGGGCGTAGCGGTGCGGCAGCTCGTTCGGGTCGTCGCCGCGCTGGCGGGCGGCCTCGCGCATCTTCTCGTCGCACAGGTAGGCGAGGTTGGTGTCGTCCATCTGCACGTAGGTGCAGCCGGCCGCGGCCAGCGAACGCAGCTCGTCGCCGTAGGCGCGCGCCACGTCGTCGTAGAAATCGGGCTCCAGCTCGGGGTAGGCCGCCTGGCTGATGCCGGCGCGCCCGCCGCGGAAGTGCAGCATGGTGGGCGAGGGGATCGTGACCTTGGGCGTGCAGCCGGCGGCGACCTGGCTCTTGAGGTACGCGAAGTCGGCGCGCTGGATGTCCTTGGCGTGGCGCACCTTGTCGGTCACGCGCATCACGGGCGGGGCCAGCTCCTCGGTGCCGTCGGGCTTGCGGACCGTGACCGGGACGTCGGTCTGCACGCCGCCCAGCTGTTGCAGGAAGTCGATGTGGAAATAGGTGCGGCGGAACTCGCCGTCGGTGATGCTCTTCAGGCCCACGTCCTGCTGGGCCTTGACGACCTCCGCGATGGCCCGATCCTCGACCTCGCGCAGTTGCTCCGCGCTGATCGTGCCCTGCGCCTTCTGCTCGCGCGCCTGCAGCAGGTAGGCCGGGCGCAGGAAACTGCCGACGTGGTCGTAGCGGGCGGGCAAGGCGTGCATGGCGGGTGGCTCCTCTTGGTGGTGGATGGGTGGGTCGGATGGCGGCGCAGTGTAAGCCGCGGTGCCGGCGCGCCGCGGCAATCACCCCAGCCAGTCGGCCAGTTGCGGCAGCGCCTGCTCGACGGCCTTCTCGCCCTGGGCGATGGCCAGGGCGGCGCGGTCGAAGTCCATGGCCGCGATGTCCGACAGGCGCGGCCGGATCAGCACGTCGGCTGGCTCGCCGGCCAGCCGGCTCTGGGTGATGCGCACCTGCATGATGTTCAGGCTGGTGGTCAGCACGTCCATCAGCGAGGGCATGGGCGGCGGCACGGCATCGGCGCCGCCGCCGTTGGCCGGGCTGGCGGCGCGCGGCGCCGGCTTGAGCCGCTCCAGCAGCGCGGCCAGCGGGCCGGGCGGCGCCAGGTTGGCGGTGGCGACGGCGGTGTCGTCGCTGGCGCGGGCGCGCCGGCCGACCAGGTCCCAGTTCAGGTCCACGGCCACGACCACGTCGGCGCCCATCGCGCGGCACAGCGACACCGGCACCGGGTTCACCAGTCCGCCGTCGACCAGCAGCCGCCCCTCGCGCAGCGCCGGCGTGAACAGGCCCGGCAGCGCGATGGAGGCGCGCACCGCGTCGATCACCGGCCCGTCGCGCAGCCAGACCTCGCGGCCGCTGGCCAGCTCGGTCGCCACGCAGCCGAAGGCCAGTGGCAGCTGGGCGATGCCCCGGTCCTCGAAATGGCGGCTGAAGAACTCGACCAGGCGGTTGCCCTCGATCAGGCCGCCGCCCATGCGCAGGTCCAGCAGCGACAGCACGCCCTGCCAGTTCAGCCGGCGCGTCCAGTCCTCCAGCCAGTCGAGCCGGCCGGCCGCGTGCACCGCGCCGACCAGCGCGCCGATGGAGCTGCCGCAGACGATGTCGGGCGCGAAGCCGGCGCGCACCAGGGCGCGGATCACGCCGATGTGCGACCAGCCGCGCGCCGAGCCGCTGCCCAGGGCCAGGCCGATCCGCGGGCGCCGCCTCATGGGGCGAGCGCCTTGAGCTTGACGAAGGCCAGCGCCGCCATGATCGCGTCGGACAGGGCGTCGTGCGCGTGGCGCTGCGGCAGGTCCAGGTCGGCCATCATGGTGGCGAAGCGCAGGTCGGTGTAGCCGTGCCGCGCATGCGCCTCGCGCAGGCGGTTCACGTGGTCGTAGTAGAGGCCGGAGACCTCGATCTTCGGCTGCGGCAGCCCGCAGCCCAGCAGCGGCAGCATCACGCGCTCGACCATGGCCACGTCGAACTCCAGGTAGTAGCCGACCAGCGGCCGGCTGCCGACGAAGCGCAGCAGCTGGCGCACGGCGTCGTCGGCGGGCAGGCCCTGGGCCACGTCCTGCTCGCGCAGCTGGTGCACGCGCACGGCCTCGGCCGACACGCGCTGGCGGCTCGGGCGCACCACCAGCTCCAGCCGCTCGCTGGTCAGCACGCGGTTGCCGCGGATGCGCACGGCGCCGATCGCGACGATCTCGTCGGCCTGCCGGTCCAGGCCGGTGGTCTCGCAGTCCAGCGACACCCATTCGTCCGGCGGCGGTGGATCCCACAGGAAGGCGAAGGCCGGGTCCTTGAGCCGGCGCAGGCCCCACCAGCGCCGGGCCTGGGCGGCCCAGCCGGTGGTGGGCATCGGCGCGGCGGTGGCAGCGGGCGCGGGCATCACATCTGGTCCAGGTGGAAGCGCGAGCGCAGCGTGCGGCGGAAGCGCTTGACGACCTCCAGCGTGTCCTTCAGCAGGTCGCGCTCCAGGCTGGACAGCCGCCGCAGGTCGATCCGGCCGCTGACGGGGTGGCCGGTGTCCATCTCGTGCAGGCCGGCCTGGAGCTTCAGGCCCATGAAGAAGTGCAGGCTGTCCACCACCTCGGCGGCCAGGGCGGGGTCGATCTGGCCGGCGGCCACCAGGGCTTCCAGCCGCGCGGCCGTGGAGGTCTCCTCCAGCCGCGCCCGCAGCGCCAGGCTGCGCACGCCGTGCACCAGCGGGAAGATGCCCTGCTTCTTCACGTCCAGGCCCTCGCGCCCGGCGCTGTCGCGCGCCAGCAGCCGGCTCCACCAGTGCGGGTCCTCGGCCGCGAACTGGTCGATCGCCGCCGCGAAGCGGGCCAGCATGCCGTCGTTGTCGGTGGCCAGCGCGAACAGCCGCGCGCGCACGGCGCCCAGCAGTGTGGCGTCGCCGCACACCGGGTGCGCGTCCAGGAAGATCGCCAGCGCCATCAGGTGCTCGCCGCTGGGCTGCAGCAGCCAGCCGCGCGCGCGCTCGGCGAACGCGGACTGGCTGCCGCGCCAGGCCGGGTTGGACAGCATCACGCCGCCGGCGCAGGGCGGGTAGCCGAAGCGGCCGAGTGCCTCCGAGAAGCGCGCGCACAGCGCCTCCAGGTCCGGCGGCGGCGCATAGCCGTCGCGCAGGATCAGGCCGTTGTCCTGGTCGGTGCGCAGCAGTTGCTCGCCCCGGCCCTCGCTGCCCATCACGAACAGGCAGCTGTTGGCCACCAGCTCGGCCGGCGCGATCAACTGCCAGGCGCGCTCGAACAGCCGCGCGTTCAGCGCCTGCACCAGGCTGGCGATCTGGCCCACGCGCGTGCCGCCGCGCGCCAGCAGCACCACCAGCCGCGTCACGTGCCCGGCCGCGCGCGCCAGCGCGTCCAGGTCCCCGGCCTCGGCGATGTCGCGGCTGATCAGGTAGGAGTGGTTGGACAGGAAGCTGAACAGGTCCAGCGCCTCCAGCACGCCGACGATGCGCTGGCCGTCGTGCGGGTCCAGCACGACGGCGCGGTGGATCTTGTGGCGCACCATCACCGTCAGCGCGTCGCCCACCGGGTCGCTGGCGCGCACGCCGATCAGCTCGAAGCTGGAGAACTCGCGCAGCGGCAGGCGATCCAGCGGCCGGCCGTCGAGCACCGCGCGCTGCAGCGCGTTGGAGGTGAAGATGCCGGTGCGCGGCGCCGGGCCCGCGCCGTCGCGCACCAGCACGCTGGTGGTGCGCTTCTCGCGGAACAAGCGCACGGCCGAGAGCACGTCGTCGTCCGCATCCATGAACACCGGGGCGCGCACGTAGGCCTGGTCCACCCGCGCCAGCGTCAGCGACTGCAGCTCGTGCCGGCCCTGGCGCTCGGCGATGGCGCCCAGCTTGTTCGACAGGTCCGCGAACAGCAGCGCGCCGAAGGTGGCGTTGCGGGCGATCAGCTCGCGCACCGCGTCGCGCGCGAGCTGGTAGCACAGCACCTCCTCGGCCGCGACGAAGCGCCCGTTCACCCGCCCGGCCACCAGGCTGCGGCCGTCGAAGCTGTCGTCCGGCCCGTAGCTGGCCACGGCCTGGGCGGCGTCGCCGTGCTCGTACTGCTGCACGAAGCCCTTGATGATCACGAACAGGTGCTCGGGCGCCGCACCGTGCGCCAGCACGGTCTCGCCGGCGCGGAAGTAGGCGATGTCGATGCGCTCGCGCACCAGCGCCTGCTCGTCGGGCGTCAGGCAGTCGAACGGCGAGGCGGAGAAGTTGAAGGCGCTGGGCATGGGCGTGGCGGCGGGAGGTTGCCGTTCATTCTGCGGCGCATGCCGGGCAGGATGCTTGTCGCGCGTCAATTCGTTGCAGGTCCTGGCCGCAGGCGCGTCCATCAATTGGATGATTCGCAGCGGGTTGTAGACGTTTCGCCTGCTTGTTGCACGATCCTCGCTTGTATACGATGCGGCGAGGAGGTGGGCCGTGCCGGATGTCTATTTGTCGTCGACCCTCGAGGATCTGAAGGCGGAACGCGCAGCCGTGCTGAAGGTGCTCACGGACCAGGGCTTTGGCGTCAAGCAAAGCTATGGCGCCAGCGAGACGGACCTGGTCAGCACCTGCGTCCGCGACGTGCGTGCCTGCCGCATCTACGTCGGCATCGTGGGCGACCGCTACGGCTACTGCCCGGCGAGCCCGATGCCCAATCCCGACGGCCTGTCGATCACCGAGCTCGAGTTCCAGGCCGCTGCCAAGCTCCCGTACCGCTTCGTGTTCGTCAAGGACCGCAGCGCCATTCCCGTCCCGTTCACCGACGTGGACAGCGGCGAGAACGGCGCCGGCAGCCGCATCGCCGATTTCCGCAAGCGCCTGGGCAACTCCGAGGGTGTCGTCGCCGGGCAGTTCAGCACCACGGAAGACCTGGAGAAGCTGGTGCTGGCCGCCGTGCTGAAGGTGCCCGCGCCCCAGGCCGATCCGCTGATGACGTCGGACGACCGCCATCCCAGGGAGATGATGACCCCCGTCGGCATCGTGGTCGACGCGCTGTCCTCGCAGCAACCGGCCGATGCCGAGCTGGCGCGGCAGGTGCAGGCCGACCCGCGCCTGCGGCTGATCGTGGTCGATCCGGAGCCGCCGCACTACCTGGCGCGGCTCGAGGAAGCCTGTGCCGGCTGCCGCGCCGTCGTCTGGCGGATGGACCGGCGCGCGCTGCCCATCTACCGCGACCTGGGCGCCTTGATGCCCGCCGCGCTGGCGGCCCAGCGCCTGCGCCGCGGCGGCGCGGGGCTGCTGCTGGCGGAGGACGTCGGCAGCGATCCCCTGCCGGCCGACTGGCAGGCGGACGCCGTGGTGCGCGTCGACGACACGCTGGGGCTGGCGTTCGACGAGCTGTGCCGCGGCCTGCGGCCGCACGTCGGCGCGCTGGCCACGGGGCTGGCGGATGCCCGGCCGGTGGCGGTGCCGGTTGTCGTGCTGGCGATGACGCAGGCAGAGGCCCGGTCGCTGGCCGACGGCACCGCGGCGGCGGCGGACGGCGGGCCGGACCCGCTGCGGCAGGAACTGGGCCGGCGGCTGGCGGCCCAGCAGGCGCTGGCCGCCGGCGGCGGCTGGCCGGCGGGGATCTACGGCCCGCAGCGGGAGGACTGGCACCCCTTCGGCCCGGGCCAGCCGGGTGCCATGGCCTTGCTGCGGTCCGCGCTGGAGCGCATCAACACCGAGCGCAGCAAGCGCGACCGCGTGTTCATCCGCCACGATGGCATCCGCCTGGTGCTGCACGTCTACCGCAGCGACGACGTGCTGCAGCCCGCCCACGGGGCGCAGAAGCTGCTGCGGCAAGTCCGCGACCGGGGTTGCCTGGTGCTGGTGGACGAGCTGAGCCTGCTGCATCCCCTGCTGCGCGAGCAGGCCGGCCTGCTGCTCAAGAGCGACAACGTGGCCGTGGTGTCGTCCCAGCCGCTCGACCCGCCGAGCGAGCCCCTGCGCGCGATGCTGGCCGAGCGCTCCTGCCTGGACGTGGGTGCGCTGCTGCGGCGCTTCGGCCAGGAGCACGACCCGCGCTGCGAGCTGACCGTCTCCAACCCCGAGCGCCTGCGGCGCTGGCTGCAGATGGTGCTGCCCGAACTGGTGTCCGTGCTGGGCGGGGCCGAGGTCAACCCGCGCTTCACGACACGGCATGACGAGCTGTACGCCCCGACGGGCGGCGCCGCATGATCTACACCTTCTATTCGTTCAAGGGCGGTGTCGGCCGCTCCATGGCCCTGGCCTCGGCCGCCTACCTGCTGGCCGAGCGCGGGCTGCGCGTGCTGGTGATCGACTTCGACCTGGAGGCGCCGGGCCTGGAGCGCTACTTCTTCGAGGAGAAGGATGCCGCCGGCGCCCGCGAGAAGCCCGGCCTGGTCGACCTGCTGCTCGACTACCGGCGCGCCCTGACCAACGAGGAGGATTTCGAGGCGCGCGCCTTCCGCCAGTGGTGGCAGTACGTGCAGGATGCCGCTCCCAGCGTGACCGGCGCCGGGCGGGTGGACCTGATGAGCGCCGGGCGCCGCGAGCCGCAGGCGCGCTTCGCCGCCTACGCCCAGGCCGTGCGCAGCTTCGACTGGCACGACTTCTTCCACCACTGGAACGGCGAGCGCTTCTTCGACTGGCTGCGCGCCGAACTCACCAGCCCGTCCGGCGGCCGCGGCTACGACGTGGTGCTGGTGGACAGCCGCACCGGCATCACCGAGATGGGCGGCGTCTGCGCCTACCAACTGGCCGACGCCGCCATCATGCTGTGCGCGGCGAACGACCAGAACATCGAGGGCACGCTGCGCGTGGCGCGCGACTTCCGCTCCGAGGCCACGCTGGCGCTGCGGCGCGGGCGGGAGCTGCAGCTCCTCGTGATCCCGGCGCGGCTGGAAGGCCAGAACGCGCGCCGCGGCGAGTTCCTGCGCACCTTCGAAGAGAAGTTTCCGCGCGCCACCTACCTGCCGGCCGCGCTGTACCAGCACGGCCTGGACTACACGGCGCTGGCACTGCCCTACGACCCGGAGTTCGCCGTCATCGAGCGCTTGGTCGGCGAGAAAGCCACCACCGCCGGCGGACAGGCCGTGCTGCAGAACTTCCGGCGGCTGGCCGATGCGCTGGTCTGGATGGCGTCGCGCCCGGGCAAGCTGAAGGCGCTGCAGGATGCGCCTGCGGCGGCGCCGGTGGTGCCGGTGGTCCCGCTGGCCGATCCCACGCGCAGCCATGCCGACTACGACTTCCTGCTGGACGACCGCTGCCTGGCGCTGGAGCGGCGCGGTGCCCTGCGCCAGGGCCTGCGGGCGCTGGGCCTGCGCGTCGGGGCGCTGGACGCCAACCTGCTGCCCGGCGTGGACATCGTGGAGGCCAGCCAGCGTTTGCTGGAGGCCAGCCAGGGGCTGGTGCTGCTGCTGGCGCCGCCGGGGCTCAGCGCATGGCAGCGCGCCGAGCTGACCCTGGCGTTGCAGCGCGGCCTGCGCGTCCTGCCGCTGCGCGTCGGCGCGGAAGGCGGCGCGGCAGATGCGGCCGAACTGCCGCCCGAGCTGGTGCAGGTGCACGTCGCCACCCTGGACGGCGATCCCGCCGCGTGGCCGGCGCGCATCGCCGCGCTGTGGCGGCCGGCGCCCGTGCCGTCCGATACGGCCGGCCCGCGCGCGGCCGACGACGTGCGCCAGGCCGATCCCTACCCGGGCATGCGCCCGTTCAGCAGCAGCGAGCAGGACCTGTTCTTCGGCCGCCAGGCGCAGGTGGCGCAGTGGGCGCCGCTGGTGGCGGCCAGCCGCGTCACGCTGCTGGCCGGTGCGGCCGGCATCGGCAAGACCTCGTTCGTGCAGGCGGGCCTGCTGCCGGCGCTGGCCGCCCTGGCTCCATCGCCCGGACGCCGCGTGCACCGGCTCGACCTGGCCGCGCTGGAGGGCGACTGGCCCCAGCCCGCGCCGGACCAGGCGGCCTGGTGGGTGCTCGACCACATCGACAGCTTTGCCGAGGGCGGCGATGCGGCGGCCGTGGCCGAACGCATCGACCGCGTCGGCCAACTGCTGGACCGCCTGGGGCCGCTGGACCGCGCCATCCTGGTCGTGCGCGATGCGTTCGCGCAGAGCCTGCTGGCCGAGCCGCCGGAGCGCTGGGCGCTCGGCACCCAGGGCCGCACGCTGCTGCGCATCCATTTGCCGCCGCTCGGCGACGACGACCTCGCCACCGCCATCGAACGGCCGCCGGCGCGCCTGGGCCACGTGGTCGAGCCCGGCGTGGTGCCGGTGCTGCAGGCGCAGTGGGGCGCGGCGCCCTCGGCCGTGGCCCAGCTCGCGCGCGTGCTGCCGGCGCTGTGGCACAGCCGACGCCGCGGCTGGCTGACGGCGCAGGCCGTGCAGGGGCCGGGCGGCATTCCGGCCGCCGTGCAGGCGGCCTGGGCGCGCTGGCATGCCGGCTGCACGCCGGCCGAGGCACGGGCCACCGAGGCGCTGGTGCGCACGCTCTCCACGCTGGGGCCGGCCATGCAGCTGGCCGGGCAGGCGCTGCCATGGGAGCAGCTGGCCACGCTGGGCGCCTGGCCGCCGGGGCTGGACCCGGTGGCGCTGCGCGACCGGCTGGTGGCCGCGCGGCTGCTGGACCTGTGGCGCGCCAGCGGCTCGGGCACCGGCCTGCCCGGCGGCGCGCCGCCGCGGCAGGGCGCGCTGATGGTGGGCCTGGCGCTGGACCAGCCGGCCTTGTGCGGCGAGGCCTTCGCGGCCCCCTTCGATGCCGGCTTCCTGCTGTGGCGGCGCGAGTTCGGCGCCTACGTCGACCGCTGGGAGCGCTCGCAGCGCCTGGATGCCAGCGCCCTGTCGGAGGCCGCCCTGCGCGAGGCCGAGGCCCAGGCCGGCCGGCATCCGGAACTGCTGACCGAGCCCGAGCACGAGCTGATCGCGCAGTCGCGGCAACTGCTGGCGGCGCAGGAGGCCGAGCGGCGGGAAGCAGAGCAGGTGCAGCGCGAGAGCGCGGCCTTGCGGCAGGCGCGGGACGAGGCGCTGAAGGCGCAGGGGCAGGCCGAGGCGGCGGCGCGGCGGGCGCAACGGCAGCGGTTCTGGACCATGATCGTCTCGGTGCTAGCCGTGGCGATGGCGGCGGGCGCCGCGTGGTATTACTGGGACGCGGACCAGAATAAGACGGCCGTGGCCGTTGGACGCGACACGGCCACCGCGTTCTTGGCACGTGCTTACATAGACGACGACCCCACGGCTGCGGCGTTGGTTTTGCAGGACGTGCTGAAAGCAGGGCGGCTCGCCGCGCCGGCGCGGCTGGTCCGCTTCGATGTGATGGATCGCAACCTGGCCAAGGTGGTGCTCAGCGGGCACACCGATCCTGTGTGGCATGCGGCATTCAGCCCGGACGGGCAGACGGTGCTGACGGCGTCCGCGGACAACACGGCGCGGCTGTGGGACCGCAGCGGCCAGGTGCTGGCCGAGCTGCGCGGACATACCGATCCTGTGTGGCATGCGGCATTCAGCCCGGACGGGCAGACGGTGCTGACGGCGTCCTGGGACAAGACGGCGCGGCTGTGGGACCGCAGCGGCCAGGTGCTGGCCGAGCTGCGCGGACACACCGGGCCGGTGGTGCATGTGGCGTTCAGCCCGGACGGGCAGACGGTGCTGACGGCGTCCTGGGACAAGACGGCGCGGCTGTGGGACCGCAGCGGCCAGGTGCTGGCCGAGCTGCGCGGACATACCGGGCGGGTGGTGCATGCGGCGTTCAGCCCGGACGGGCAGACGGTGCTGACGGCGTCCGCGGACAACACGGCGCGGCTGTGGGACCGCAGCGGCCAGGTGCTGGCCGAGCTGCGCGGACACACCGGGCCGGTGGTGCATGCGGCGTTCAGCCCGGACGGGCAGACGGTGCTGACGGCGTCCGCGGACAACACGGCGCGGCTGTGGGACCGCAGCGGCCAGGTGCTGGCCGAGTTGCGTGGGCACACCGAGCGGGTGGTGCATGCGGCGTTCAGCCCGGACGGGCGGACGGTGCTGACGGCGTCCGCGGACAACACGGCGCGGCTGTGGGACCGCAGCGGCCAGGTGCTGGCCGAGCTGCGCGGACACACCGGGCCGGTGGTGCATGCGGCGTTCAGCCCGGACGGGCAGACGGTGCTGACGGCGTCCGCGGACAACACGGCGCGGCTGTGGGACCGCAGCGGCCAGGTGCTGGCCGAGTTGCGTGGGCACACCGAGCGGGTGGTGCATGCGGCGTTCAGCCCGGACGGGCGGACGGTGCTGACGGGGTCCGCGGACAACACGGCGCGGCTGTGGGACCGCAGCGGCCAGGTGCTGGCCGAGCTGCGCGGGCACGCGGAGCCGGTGCTGCATGCGGCGTTCAGCCCGGACGGGCGGACGGTGCTGACGGCGTCCGAGGACAACACGGCGCGGCTGTGGGACCGCAGCGGCCAGGTGCTGGCCGAGTTGCGCGGACACACGGGGCCGGTGGTGCATGCGGCATTCAGCCCGGACGGGCAGACGGTGCTGACGGCATCCCGGGACAACACGGCGCGGCTGTGGGACCGCACAGGCCGGGCATCGGGAATCCTGCGGAGTGCTGCGGAAGCAGCGGGATTTAGAGGATGGATCAATACGTCGGGAGCAGACTGGAGCCCCGATGGCGGCCACGTCCTGACCTGGGAAGGCACCCGCGTGAGGGTCTGGCCGGTGACCGAACAAGGCTT
Organism: Pseudorhodoferax sp.; assembly: GCF_047601025.1. NCBI lineage: Bacteria > Pseudomonadati > Pseudomonadota > Betaproteobacteria > Burkholderiales > Comamonadaceae > Pseudorhodoferax > Pseudorhodoferax sp. The sequence continues at coordinate 246,750 of NZ_JASGJZ010000001.1, read as the reverse complement.
CATCGATCGCGTGCGTGCCGTCGCCAAACCCTGCCTGACCCTCGCCGAACGCCGCCGCGCCTATCCGGACGAGGAAGAAGCCGACGCCAAAGCCGCCGTCACGCGCTGCGAAGCCGAAGCCGCCGCGCCTGCGGCCCGCAGCGGCCCGCGCTGAGTTCGAGACACAGCCCCCCAGCCCAGCCAGGACGACCACCATGCCCGACACCACGCCCCGCGAGATCACCTTCCTGATTCCCGGCCAGCGGCTCGCCGCGCGCGGCGGCGAGCTGGCGGAGGCGCCCGCGTCGTCGGGCCTGCCCGGCCACCGCAAGGCCTTCGTGCAGCTGGCCACCCGCCGCGACGGCGGCGCGCTGGTGCGCACCAGCGCCACGGTCGGCGAGGACGTGGTGGTGCTGCACGTCGAGGGCGGGCCGGAGCTGGTGCTGCATCCGCTGACGGCGCGCGACCTGCTGCTGGCGCAGGCCGATGGCCAGCCGCTGCAGCGGGGCGCGCCAGGGGAGCCGGCGGAGGAGCCTGGCGAGGTGCGCGTGCCGGCCGAGCTGCAGTGGCGCGGGCTGGAGAAGGCGGCGGCTTCGCGCAGCGCGGGCTTCCTGGGCCGGGTGGTGCTGCGGGCGGTGGAGATCGTGACCGGCTTGTTCGACGACGCCGGCGTGGCCGAACGGGCGGCCAGGGACATCGCCCAGCGTATCGACGCTGGCGTGGCGCCGGGCGTCTACCGGCTGGCGCCCGAGCGGCTCGGCACGCTCGGCAGGGAACAGGCGCTGCCCTGCATCGACGTACCGGCACCCGGCCGGCCCGTGCTGGTGCTGCTGCACGGCACCTTCGTCGACACGGCCTGCACCTTCGGCCAGCTGTGGGTGCAGCACCCGGCGCGCGTGCGCGAGCTGTTCGACCACTACGGCGGCCAGGTCTACGCGCTGGACCACGCGACGCTGGGCGACAGCCCGATCGACAACGCGCTGCAGCTGGTGCAGGCGCTGCCCAGGGGCGTGCCGGTGCAGCTGCATCTGGTCTCGCACTCGCGCGGCGGCCTGGTGGCCGAGGTGCTGGCGCGCGTGGCCGCCACGCGCGAGGTGACGGCGCAGGAGCTCGGCGTCTTCCAGGGCGAGCGCCATGCCCGCCTGCGCGCGCAATTGCAGGCGCTGGCCGCGGCGCTGGCCGAGCGCGAGGTGACGGTGGAGCGCGTGGTGCGCGTGGCCTGCCCGGCGCGCGGCACGCTGCTGGCGTCGCGCCGGCTCGATGCCTACCTGTCGGTGCTGCGCTGGTCGCTGCAGCTGGCCGGCGTGCCGGTGGCGCCGGCGCTGGTGAACTTCCTGGCCGCCGTCGCGCGCGAGCGCTTCGACCCCGAGACGCTGCCCGGGCTGTACGCGATGACGCCGGAGAACCCGCTGGTGCAGTGGCTCAACGACGCGCAGGCGCCGGTGCCGGGCGAGCTGCGCGTGGTGGCCGGCGACGTCGAGGGCGACTCGGTGCTGGGCTGGCTCAAGACGCTGCTGGCCGATGCGTTCTACTGGACCGACAACGACATCGTGGTCCAGACCAGCTCCATGTATGGCGGCGCGCCGCGCAGCGCCGGGGCGAGCTACCTGCTCGACCGGGGAGCGCACGCCACGCACTTCGGCTATTTCCACAACAAGCGCACGGCCGATGCGGTCGTCGATGGGCTGGTGCGCGACGCGCCGGCCGGCTTCGCGCCGATCGGGCCGCTGTCGTGGGAAGGACGCAGCGCGGACGGGCACCGCGGCGCGGTGCGCGGCGACCCCGTGCCGAGGCCGGAGCGGCCGGCCGTGTTCGTGCTGCCAGGCATCCTCGGAAGCCACATCGAGGTCGACGGCCGGCGCGTGTGGCTGGGCTGGCGCGTGCTCGGCGGCCTGCGCCGGCTGGAGTATGCGCCGGGGCAGTGGAACGTCCGGGACGGTGGGCCGCTCGGCGATTTCTACGACGACCTGATCGACGACCTGGAGCAGAGCCACGAGGTGATCCCGTTCGGCTTCGACTGGCGCCGGCCGCTGGAGGAGGAGGCGCGCCGGCTGGGCCAGCGCGTGCAGCAGGCGCTGGACGCGCGCGCGGCCAGCGGCATGCCGGTGCGCTTTGTCGCGCATTCCATGGGTGGGCTGCTGGTGCGCACCATGATGCTGGAGTGCCCGGAGGTCTGGAAGCGGGTGTGCCTGCACGAGGGCGGGCGCCTGCTGATGCTGGGCACGCCGAACGGCGGCTCCTGGGCGCCGATGCAGGTGCTGTCGGGGGACGATACGTTCGGCAACTTCCTGGTGGGGGTGGGCGCGCCGTTCCGTGGCCAGCAGGCGCGCCAGCTGATGGCGCAGTTCCCGGGCTTCCTGCAGCTGCAGGCCGGGCTGACGGACCGGCAGCTGGCGCTGTCGAGCGAGGAGACCTGGCAGAAGCTGGCCCGGGACGACCTGGAGCGGGTGCGCCAGGCCAGCTGGTGGCACCGCAATCCGCGCCCCACGGAGGCCGGCGACACGCAGCTGGCGGCCTACGAGTGGGGCGTGCCGTCCAAGTCGGTGCTGGAGCAGGCCGTCGCCCTGCGGCAGCGCCTGGACCGACAGCGCGACGAGGACCTGCCGCGCTGGGCCGACCGCATGCTGCTGGTGGTGGGGCGTGCGTCCTTCACCCCCGATGGCTACGAGTGGGCGGACGAGGGCTTCGTCTACCTCGATGCCGAGAACGGCGGCGACGGCCGGGTGACGCTGGCCTCGGCCCTGCTGCCCCAGGTGCGTACCTGGACGCTGGACGCCGAGCACGGCAAGCTGCCCTCGCGCAGGAGTGCCTTCGATGCGTTCCGCGAGCTGCTGGAAACGGGCGACACGCGGGGCCTGAAGGTGCTCGCAGCCGGCGCGCGGCGCGGCAGCGAACCCGGCGGCGCGCCGGCGCCGGTCGCCCACGTGCGCAGCCGGCCCTCGCGCGGCCGGCTGGCCGGCGAGCGCCCGGCCGATTCGGTGGAGGCGGTGTTCGACCGGGCGCCGGAGCGGCGGGCCGGCGCCGAAGCCGGCCCGCGTGCACCGGCCCTGCGCGTCACGGTGCTCAACGCCAACCTGGCCTTCGTGCGGCAGCCGCTGCTGGTGGGGCACTACACCGCTTCGCGGCTCACGGGCGCCGAACTGGCCGTGAACGCGATGGTGGGCGGGGTGATGGAGGACGCGCTGTCGGTCGGACGCTATCCGCAGACCGCCGGCGCCGCGCAGGTGTTCCTGAATCACGCGGCGCCGCGGCACGAGGCGCTGCTGCCGCGGCCCGAGGGCGTGGTGGTGGTCGGCCTCGGCGCCGAGGGCAGCCTGACCGAGGCGACGCTGGCCGAGACCGTGTGCCAGGGCGTGCTGGCCTGGACCGAGCGGCTGGCGGAAGCTGCCCACGGGCCGGCCGGCATCGAACTGGCGGCGGTGCTGGTCGGCAGCGGCGGCATCGGCATCGAGCCGGGCAACTCGGCCCGGGCCATCGCCACCGGCGTGCGCGCCGCCAATGCGCGCATCGCCCGCCTGAACCAGCGCCTCAAGCGGGCGGCCTGGCCGCACGTGGCGCACCTGTGGCTGGTCGAGCTGTACCTGGAGCGCGCTGCCGAGGCATGGCGCGGCCTGCAGGTGCAGGCTCTCGCGCGGCCGGGTGAACTCGATCTCGCGCCGACGATCGAGACCGGCACCGCCTCGCTCCGGCGCCAGGTCGATTCGGCCTACCGCGGCGCGGCCTACGACTTCATCTCCATCACCTCGCTGCGCGACCCGCGGGAGGAGGCGGTCGGAGCCGCGTCGTCGGGTGCCGAGTTGCTGGCCCATGCCGACATCCAGTTCCGGCTGGACACCCGACGCGCGCGCACCGAGCTGCGGGCCGTGCGCGCGCAGCCGCGGCTGCTGCACCAGATGCTGTGCAATGCTTCGAACGACCATCGCTGCGGACCGCAGGCCGGCCAGATCGGGCGCACGCTGTTCCAGCTGCTGGTGCCACTGGAGATCGAGCCCTTCCTGGCCGGGCGCAGCCAGATGCTGCTGGAGGTGGACCAGGGCACGGCCATCGTGCCCTGGGAGCTGCTGGACACCGCGTCGGAAAAGGGACGGGAGCACGATCACGTGCCCTGGAGCATCCGCAGCCGGCTGATCCGCAAGCTGGCGACCAGCAGCTACCGCGACGCCGTGCGCGACACCGGCCGCGAGGACGACGTGCTGGTCGTCGGCGAGCCGCTGTGTCCGCCGCGCTACGGCCGGCTGGACGGCGCGCTGCGCGAGGCCCGCGCCATCGCTGCGCTGATGAAGGGGCCGCGGGGCGTGGGCGCGGACCGCGTTGTCGGCCTGCTGGGCCAGGCCGATGCGACGGCCATCATCAACGCGCTGATGTCCCGGCCCTACCGGGTGGTGCACGTGGCCGGCCACGGCGAGCCGGGGCGCGATGGCGGCGTGGTGCTGTCCGGCGACACCGTGCTGGGGCCGCGCGAGATCGCACAGATGCGCGCCGTGCCCGAGCTGGTGTTCGTCAACTGCTGCCACCTGGCGGTGCGGCCGGAGCAGCAGTTCGCGTGGGCGCCGGACCCTTTCAGCCGCAGCGACTTCGCCGCGAGCACGGCCGATGCGCTGATCGCCATCGGCGTGCGCTGCGTGGTGGCCGCCGGCTGGGCGGTGGACGATGCGCCGGCCGAGCTGTTCGCGCAGACCTTCTACCAGGCCTTGCTGGGGGGCCGGAGCTTCATCGAGGCGGTCGGCGAGGCGCGCGAGGCCACTTGGCGCAAGTTTCCCCAGAGCAACACCTGGGCGGCCTACCAGTGCTATGGCGATCCGGAATGGCGCCTGCGCCGCCTGGACGACGACGGCCCCGGCCGGCCCGTGGCAGGCCTGGACCTGCAGGCCGAGTACGGCGCCATCGCTTCCGCCGTGGGCCTGAAGATTGCGCTGGAGAAGATCGCGATGGACGCCAGGTACGAGCCAGGCGACCAGCTCGTGCTGCAGGAGCACGTTCGCTACCTGGTGGCGCGCTTCGGCACGGTCTGGGGCCACGTGGGGTCGGTGGCCGAGGCGCTGGGTGCAGCCTGCATCGGGACCGGCCTGACCGAGGAGGGCATCGCCTGGTACGAGCGCGCGCTGGCCGCCAACGATGCCAGCGCCTCGCTGCTGGTGGCAGAGCAGTTGGCCAACCAGCGCGTGCGGCAGGCGTGGAGACAGGTGGATGCGCTGGAGAGCGGGGCCGGTACGCCGGCGGCGGGGCGCGAGGCGGTCCGCCAGGCGATCGAGCAGCAGCGCAGGGTCATCGCGGCGGCGACGCACACGCTGCAGTCGCTGCAGCAGCTGCAGCCCACGATCGAGCGCCATGCCCTGATCGGCTCGGCCTTCAAGCGCCTAACGATGCTGGAGCGCCAGGCCTCCGTCATCGAGCAGGCGTGGCTGGACGCCGACGCCGGTGACGAGGCGGCTTGCGCCGATCTGCGGGATCGCGTCACCCGGCTCCGGCAGGCCGAAGGCGAGGCGCTGACCGCCATGGCCCACGCCTACGACGCTGGCGTGCAGCTGGCCCGGGCGCTGCAGCATCCGCAGCTCTACTACCCGGCCATCAACTGCATGGCGGCGGAGTTGATCCGCCCGCAGGATCCGCAGGGCGGGCAACAGGCGGGGTTCTCGGACGAGGCCGTGGCGGCGGTGCGCAAATCGCTGGACCAGCAGCTGACCGACAAGGCCGACTTCTGGCTGGCGGTCAGCCGCATCGAGCTGGACATCTACGTGGCCCTGCAGCAGCGCACGCTGGAGCAGGCGCTGCCCAAGATCGCCGCGCTGTTCGACGACCTGCACGGGCGCGTGCCGTCCCCGGGGCTGTGGGGAACGCCGCGCGACCAGCAGGAGTTCGTGCTGGAGCGCTGGCTGGCCCGGAGCAACCCGTCCGCCGGTGAGCGCGCGGCCGCCGGGAGCCTGCTGCAGCTGCTGCTGCGCTATGCGCCGAAGAAGGCGCGGGCAGTCGCCGCGCCGCAACGAGGAAGCGCATGACCGAAAGCGACTGGAAACGCCTGCTGCGCCAGATCCGCAGCGGCTACGTGGTGCCGGTGATCGGCCCGCAGCTGCTGGCCGATGCGGCGGGCGCCTCCGCGCTGCAGCGCGTGCTGGCCGAGCGGCTGCTGGACCTGCACGGCGTGGCGGCCGGCGATCGGCCGGCGCTGCGGCCGTTCCGCGAACTCAACGCCGCCGTCTCCTTCCTGCTGGCCGGGCGGCTGGCCAAGCCGCAGGCGCTGTACGTGGACGTGGCCGACCTGCTGGACGACCTGGCGGGCGAGCCCGGCATGCTGCCCACGCCGCTGCGCCAGCTGGCCGAGATCACCGACCTGCGGTTGTTCGTCTGCATGACCGCCGACGGCCTGCTGGCCGAGGCGCTGCGGGCGGCGCGGCCGCGCCAGGCGCTGGGCGAGGTGGTGCACGCGCCGCGCATGCCGACCGACGAGTGGCGCGACCTGCCGGAGGACTGGAGCACGCAGCCGGCCGGGCCGGCCTGGGTGCTCTACATGTTCGGCCGGGCGCGACCGGCGCCGGTGTACGCGATCCACGACGAGGACGTGCTGGAGTACGCGCACAACGTGATGGCGCGCGGCAGCAACGTGCCGGTGAACTTCCTGCGCGCGCTGCAGGACCGCAGCCTGCTGATGCTGGGCTGCGGCCTGCCGGACTGGCTGGGCCGCTTCTTCCTGCGGCTGACCAACAAGGACCGGCTGTCGGAGAAGACGCGCCACGAATGGCTGATCGAGGCGCCGCGCGGCGCGCAGGCCGAGGACGAGCTGGCGACCTTCCTGAAGTCCTTCAGCGAGGACACCGAGTGCCTGGAGGGGCCGTCGCCGGCGGCCTTCGTCGAGGAACTGCACCGCCGCTGGCTGGCCGAGCAGCAGCCCGCCCCCGCCATGCCGGCTGCGGCGCCGGCGCCGGAGCTGCCGGAGGTGCCGCACGGCGCGGTGTTCTTCGTCAGCTACTCGCGCGCCACCGACGCCGCGGCCGCGCAGCAGCTGGTGGCGGCGCTGCGCACGCTGGGCTGCGGCGAGGCCGAGGTCTGGTTCGACCGCCGCGCCATCGAGCCGGGCGAGGACTTCGCGCGCGAGATCATGGGTGGCATCGCCTCGTGCCGCTACTTCCTGCCGCTGCTGTCGCTGGCCGCGCTGCAGCGCGAGGAGGCCTTCGTGTTCCGCGAATGGCGCGCCGCGCAGCAGCGCGCGCTGGGGCTGAACCGCAGCTTCGTCGTGCCGCTGGTGGTGGACGATCCCGCCGCCGACCCGGCGCGCTACGCCGGCGGCGTGGCCGACTGGGGCGGCCTGCATTTCGGCCAGGCGCCCGGCGGCGTGCCCGACGCGGCCACGCTGGCGCGGCTGCGCGAGCTGCTGCGCGACGCGCGCAACCCGGCGCGCGCGGGGGTGGCGTGATGGCCGCCGCCGCGGCAGCCCACGCCCCGGCCGGCCCGGCGCTGGACGACCAGCGCCCCTGGCCGGGCCTGGCGGCCTACGACGAGGCCTCGCAGGCCTGGTTCAAGGGCCGCGAGCAGGAGGCCGCGCAGCTGGCCGACCTGGTGCAGGCGCATGCGGTGGTCGCCCTGTACGGCAAGTCGGGGCTGGGCAAGAGCTCGCTGCTGCAGGCCGGCGCGTTCCCGCTGCTGCGCGCCGGCGGCTTCCTGCCGGTGCATGCGCGGCTGGACTTCTCGTGCAGCACCAGTCCCTGGGACCAGCTGCTGCAGCTGCTGCTGCAGGCCGCCGCCGCGGCCGGGCTGGAGTGCCCGCAGCCGGCGCCGGGCGAGGACCTCTGGTGCTTCCTGCACCGGCCGGACTTCGAGCTGTGGACGGCCGACAACCGGCTGGTGACGCCGGTGCTGGTGCTGGACCAGTTCGAGGAGGTGTTCTCGCGCACGGCGGGGCAGCCGGCCGCCGTGTTCGACGGCCTGGGCGACCTGCTGGAGCACCGCATCCCCTCGGCCATCGCCTCGGACAAGGCGGCGCTGGCGGCGCTGGACGTGCTGCATTGCCGCTACCGCTGCGTGCTGAGCTTCCGCGAGGACTACCTGCCCGACCTGCGCGCCTGGGAGCCGCGGCTGCCCTCGCTGCTGCGCCAGTCGATGCGGCTGCTGCCGATGACGCGCGCGCAGGCGGTGCAGGCCGTCGAGCGCGCCGGCCACGCGGTGCTGGCGCCGGGCGCGGCCGAGGCGATCGTGGACTTCGTCGCCAGCGCGCCGGCCGGCGGCGAGGCGGTGGTCGAGCCCGTCATGCTGAGCCTGTGCTGCGCGCAGCTGAACCGGCGCCGCGCCCAGGGCCAGCGCATCGACGCCGAGCTGCTGCGCGCGGCCGGGCCGAACATCATCGAGGACTTCTACGAGGAGGCCATCGCCGGCATGCCGGGCCGGGTGCGCCACTTCATCGAGGACTACCTGGTGCAGGGCCGCACGCGCGGCAGCTACGCGCGCGACGAGGCCATCGCCCAGGGCTTCATCGACGCCGCGGAGCTGGAGCGGCTGACCGCGCAGCACCGGCTGCTGCGCGTGGAGCCGGCCGGCGACGTGCCGCGCATCGAGCTGATCCACGACCGGCTGGTGGAGGTGGTGCGCCGCGCCGGCGACGCGCGCCGCGCGCGCCAGCAGGCCGACGCCGCGCGCGAGCGCGAGGACCAGCAGCGCCAGCGCCGCATCCGGCGCTGGACCGTGGCGGCGCTGTGCGTGGTCAGCGTGCTGGCGGCGGCGGCCGGCTACTTCGCGGTGCAGGCCGAGCTGTCGAACGCGCGGCTGGACGCCGCGCTGCGCGAAGCCATGCGCGCCAAGGAAGCCGCCACCGAGGAGACCAACGTCGCCCAGCAGCGCCTGCGCCAGCTGCAGCTCCTGACGCGCTACGGCTGGGCTGGCAAGGGCGACGCCTGGCTCTACGACAACGCGGCCACCGCCGATGCGCTGATCGGCCGGCTGACGCGCGCCGACAGCGCGCCGGCCGCCGGCCCGGGCAGTGGCGGCGCCGAGCTCCGCAACGCGCCGGCCGCCGGTGGGGGCGAGGGCAGAGGCGCCGCCGCGCGCCGCGCCGCCACGGTGCTGGAGATCTGGAGCAAGGACGTGGACCAGGACCGGGTGCGCACCGCGCTGTCGCAGCTGGGTTTCGAGGTGCGCGTGCGCCAGGGCCTGCTGCAGCAGGAAACCAATGCCGTGTGGTTCGGCACGCCGGTGCCGGTGCAGGACGTGCAACTGGTCGCGCTGGCGCTGATGCGCGCCGGCATCCAGGTCAAGGTGATCCAGCCGATGCCGTCGCAGCTGCCGGCGCACACCCAGGCGCTGGTGCAGGTCGGCGCCTGGGCCGACGCCAACGGTTGCCAGCCGTACAAGGCCGACGAGCTGATGGCGCGCACGGCCTTCCCGCCGCGCGGTGCCGCGCCGTGTGCGCGCTGAGCCGGCTCAGCCCTGCGGCTCGTACATCGCCTCGAACTTGGCCGCCTCGACCGCATAGGCGTCCGTGCCGTCCTCGGCGTTGGAGACCAGGTAGTCGCCGGCCGCGTAGTGGGTGCGGCCTTCCTTGGTGGCCACGCTGCCGGCGGCCGTGGCGCGCTCGGCCCAGACCGGCGCGGTCTTCACGTAGGCGCCGACGCCCACCGCGCGGTAGCTGCGCGCGAAGGATTCGGCATCGACCGTGTAGACCTCGCCGGCGTTGTCCACCAGCCAGTCGCCGGGCTTGCAGCGCTGCTCGGCGCCCCACTGGCGGTAGGCGAAGCCTTCGGTGTCGAGCCGCAGCTGGACGGCGGCGACGGGGCGGCCGGGGCGGCGGCGGTAGCGCTGGCGGGATGTCGTCATGCGCGCATTGTCAGGCCGCCTGCGCGGCGGCGGGCTGCGCCGCCTGCTGCTCCTCGGCCACCAGCCGCTCGATGATGCGGCGCGAGCGCACGCCGCCGGCGTCGATGTTCAGCGACAGCAGCTTGCGCCCGGGGAACGCCAGCAGGTTCTGCTGCTGCGCCTCCAGCACCGCCATGTCCTCGGCGAACACCTTGCCCTGGTTCTCGCGGATCTGGGCCGTCAGCGCCTTGTCCTTGACGTTGAAGTTGCGCGCCATGCCCCAGAAGTACCAGTGCGAGGTCTCGGTCTCCGGCGTGATGAAGTCGACCACGATGGAATAGACCTTCTGGTCGCTCGGGGCGTGGTAGCCGCCCTGGCCGGCCAGCGCCACGCCGACCTCGATCATCACGTGGCTGGGCGCGGTGAAGCGGCAGACCTGCCAGCGGTCCACCGGCTGGTCGTCCGGCAGGTGGTTGCCGCGCAGGTTGGCGCGCCAGAACGGCGGGGCCATCACGTTGTCCATGAAGCGGCTGGTCACGATCTCGTCGCCCTCGGTCTTGGTCGAGACCGGCGTTTCGTCGATCTCCTTCTGGCCGATGCTGGTGCTGTGCACGTAGGTCTCGTGCGTCAGGTCCATCAGGTTGTCGATCATCAGCCGGTAGTCGCAGCGCACGTGGTACAGGCCGCCGCCGTAGGCCCAGTCCGGGCTGTCGGCCCAGAACAGGTGGTGGATCCTGGCCGGGTCGGCCTGCGCCGGGTCGCCGGGCCAGACCCAGACGAAGCCGTGGCGCTCGACCACCGGGAACACGCGGATCGCCGGGAAGGCGCCGACGCGCTGGCTGGGCATCGAGACGGTCCGGCCGTCGCAGCCCATCACCAGGCCGTGGTAGCCGCAGACCAGCTGCCCCTCGCAGACCTGGCCCAGCGACAGCCGGGCGCCGCGGTGCGGGCAGAAGTCTTCCAGCGCGGCGACCTGGCCGTCCGCGCCGCGGTAGAACACGATGTGCTCGCCGCAGATCTGGCGGCCCAGGGGTTTCTCGTCGATTTCGTCGGGCGTGCAGGCGACGTACCAGGCATTGCGCGGGAACATGGGGTCTCCGTGGGTTTGAAAAATAATGGCGCTAATGTATACCTCGATGCACAAAAAACGCCAGAATGCCGCGATATCGACCGAATTTGTCAGATGAATGTATACATTGAAGCCGCTGGATCGCAGTCCCTGCGGGCCCAGCTGCGGCTGCGCGAGCTGATCCTGGCCGGCGCGCTGGCGCCGGGCGCGCGCATCGCCGAGCTGGCGCTGGTCGAGCGCATCGGCGTGTCGCGCACGCCGATCCGCGCGGCGCTGCTGCGGCTGGAGCAGGAGGGCCTGCTGCAGGCGCTGCCCGGTGGCGGCTATGCGGTGCGGGTGTTCTCCGAGCGCGAGGTGGCCGACGCCATCGAGCTGCGCGGCACGCTGGAGGGCCTGGCCGCGCGGCTGGCGGCCGAGCGCGGCGTGGCGCCGCAGGCGCTGGCCGAGGCGCGCGCGGCGCTGGCCGGCATCGACGCCGTGCTGGGCCAGGCCGCGCTGGACGACGCGCAGTTCCAGCGCTACGTGGCCTGCAACGAGCGCTTCCACCAGCTGCTGCACGGCATGGCCGGCAGCGCCGTGCTGGCGCGCGAGATCGAGCGCGTGGTGCGGCTGCCGTTCGCCTCGCCCTCGGCCTTCGTGGTGCAGCAGGCCGATTCGCCGCGGGCGCGCGACATGCTGATCGTGGCGCAGGACCAGCACCGCCAGGTGCTGGACGCGATCGAGCGGCGCGAGGGCGCGCGTGCCGAGGCCATCGTGCGCGAGCACGCGCGCATCGCCCAGCGCAACCTGCGCGAAGCCATGGCCGCGCCGCAGGAGGGCAGGGCGCCGGGCGTGCGGCTGGTGGTGCCGGAGCCGCCCGCGGCGGTGGCAGCAGTGCAGGATGCCGTCCCGGCACCGCGCCGGCGCGGCCGGCCGCGCCGTGCCATAGCGGATCGGCATAGCTGATAGATGCATGGCGGCCTCAGCATTAACCCTGTGGCAACCATGCCAGTGGTGAAGCAGCCTGTTTTGTGCAAGACACTCGCGCCATCGCGCGGCCGGTCCGCCGCACGAGTCGCCAACCCGAGGAGATGACTGCATGCATGCACCCACGACGCGCCGCACGGCGCTGACGCTGGCCGCCGCCGCGCTGGCTGGCCTGGCCGGCCAGACGGCCCTGGCCCAGGACAACGTGTTCAAGATCGGCCTGATCCTGCCGATGACGGGCCAGCAGGCCACCACCGGCCGCCAGATCGAGGCCGCCGCGCGGCTGTACATGGCGCAGCACGGCGATGCCGTGGCCGGCAAGAAGGTCCAGCTGATCGTCAAGGACGACACCAGCCTGCCCGACCAGACGCGCCGCCTGGCGCAGGAGCTGATCGTCAACGAGAAGGTCAACGTGCTGGCCGGCATGGGCATCACGCCCTCGGCCATGGCGGTGGCGCCGCTGGCCACGCAGTCCAAGACGCCGCTGGTGGTCATGGCCGCGGCCACCTCCAGCATCACCGAGGCCTCGCCCTACGTCGTGCGCACCAGCTTCACGCTGCCGCAGGCCTCCGTCGCGCTGGCCGACTGGGCGCCCAAGAACGGCATCAAGATCGTGGTCTCGCTGGTCTCGGACTACGGCCCGGGCCTGGACGCCGAGAAGTTCTTCAACGCCCGCATGGCCAACAACGGCGCCAAGGTCGTCGAGGCGCTGCGCGTGCCGCTGCGCAACCCGGACTTCGCGCCCTTCCTGCAGAAGGTGCGCGACCTCAAGCCCGACGCGCTGTTCGTGTTCGTGCCCTCGGGCGCCGGCGCGGCGGTGATGAAGCAGTTCGCCGAGCGCGGCATGGACAAGGCCGGCATCAAGCTGATCGGCACCGGCGACGTGACCGACGACGACCAGCTCAACGACATGGGCGACACCGCGCTGGGCGTGGTCACCTCGCACCACTACTCGGCCGCGCACCCGTCCGAGCTGAACCGCAAGTTCGTCGACGCCTTCCAGAAGGCCAACAAGGGCCTGCGGCCGAACTTCATGGCCGTGGGCGGCTACGACGGCATGCACCTGATCTACGAGGCGCTGAAGACGACCAAGGGCGCCGGCGGCGGCGAGGCGCTGATCGGCGCGATGAAGGGCCAGATCTTCGAGAGCCCGCGCGGCAAGATGTACATCGACGCGCAGACCCGCGACGTGGTGCAGGACATCTACCTGCGCAAGGTCGAGAAAAAGGACGGCCAGCTCTGGAACGTGGAGTTCGACGTCATCAAGGACGTCAAGGACCCGGGCAAGGCGAAATGAGGTTCCCCGGCTGTTCACGCCGCCGCGCGGCGTGTCGCTCCACTTTCCGGGGGGGGCGCGGCCGCGTCGGGGCGGCCCGGCGGCGGGCGCATGTCCTGCCGGTCGCGGCGGGTGCTGGCCGATGCTGACCATCCTCTTCGACGGCATCGCCTACGGCATGCTGCTGTTCATCCTGGCGGTCGGCCTGGCCGTGACCATGGGGCTGATGAACTTCATCAACCTCGCGCACGGCGCCTTCGCCATGGTGGGCGGCTACACCACGGTGCTGCTGATGCAGCGCGCGGGCTGGCCGTTCCTGGTCAGCCTGCCGATGGCCTTCATCGTGCCGGCGCTGCTGGGCGCGGTGCTGGAGCGGCTGCTGTACCGCCCGCTGTACCGCCGGCCGCACCTGGACCAGGTGCTGTTCTCCATCGGCCTGGTCTTCATGGCCGTGGCCGGCGTGGACTATTTCATCGGCTCCACGCAGCAGATCATGCAGCTGCCCGAATGGCTCAAGGGCCGCACCGAGGTCGGCTCGGGCGCGCTCGCGCTGGGCATGGGGCACTACCGGCTGTTCATCATCCTGGTCTGCGCGGCGCTCACGCTGGTGCTGCAGTACGTGCTGTCGTCCACGCGCTTCGGCAGCCGGCTGCGCGCCAGCGTGGACGACCAGCGCGTGGCGGCCGGCCTGGGCATCAACGTGAACCTGGTGTTCCTGGCCACCTTCGCCGTCGGCTCGGGCCTGGCGGGCCTGGGCGGCGCGCTGGGCGCCGAGGTGCTGGGGCTGGACCCGCAGTTCCCGCTGAAGTTCATGGTGTACTTCCTGATCGTGGTGGCGGTGGGCGGCACCTCGTCCATCACCGGGCCGCTGCTGGCCGCGCTGCTGCTGGGCGTGGCCGACGTGGCCGGCAAGTACTACATCCCCAAGATGGGGGCCTTCATCGTCTACAGCCTGATGATCGTGATCCTGATCTGGCGGCCGCAAGGCCTGTTCGTGCGCAAGGGAGGCAAGTGATGGCTGCCGATACGCGAGCCTCCATCCTGAACATCAGCCGCATGCGGCCCTGGGAGCCGGTGCTGTGGCTGCTGGCCTTCGCCGCGCCCTTCGTGCTGCCCAGCCATGCGCTGATCGTCAACGAGATCGCCATCGTCGCGCTGTTCGCGGTGTCGCTGGACCTGGTGCTGGGCTACACCGGCATCGTCTCGCTGGGCCATGCGGCCTTCTTTGGCATGGGCGCCTACACGGCCGCGCTGTTCGCCAAGCACGTGATGCCGGACCCGCTGGTCGGCCTGGCCGCCGGCGTGGCCACGGCCATGGCGTTGGGCGCCGCCTGCTCGTTCACCGTCATGCGCGGCACCGACCTCACGCGGCTGATGGTGACCATGGGCGTGGGCCTGATCATGCTGGAGCTGGCCAACAAGCTGGACTGGCTGACCGGCGGCGCCGACGGCCTGCAGGGCGTGGTGATCGGCCCGGTGCTGGGCCGCTTCGAGTTCGACCTGTACGGCCGCACCGCCGCGCTGTATTCGCTGGTGGTGCTGCTGGTGTGCTTCCTGCTGGTGCGCCGGCTGGTGCATTCGCCGCTGGGCGCGACGCTCAAGGCGATCCGCGACAACCGGCTGCGCGCCGGCGCCATCGGCATCCCGGTCAACGCGCGCATCGTCGGCGCCTACACCATGGCCGCGGCGCTGGCCGGGGCGGCCGGCGCGCTGCTGGCGCAGACCACGGGCTTCGCCTCGCTGGACGTGTTCGAGTTCCACCGCTCGGCCGACGTGATGCTGATCCTGATCGTGGGCGGCACCGGCTGGCTGTACGGCGGCGTGCTCGGCGCCATCGTGTTCAAGCTGATGTACGACGTGCTGGCCTCGATCACGCCGCAGTACTGGACCTTCTGGCTCGGCCTGTTCCTCGTGGTGCTGGTGCTGGTCGGCCGCGATCGGCTGTTCCGGCCCTGGACCTGGTTCGGCGGCCGGCGGGGGGCGGCGCCATGACCGATACCGTCCTGTCCGCGCAGAAGCTGGTCAAGCGCTTCGGCGGCATCACCGCCACCAACGACGTCACGCTGAACCTCGCGATGGGCGCGCGCCATGCGCTGATCGGCCCCAACGGCGCCGGCAAGACCACGCTGATCAACCTGCTGACCGGCGTGCTGGAGCCCTCCGGCGGGCGCATCGAGCTGTTGGGCGAGGACATCACGCGCCTGGCCCCGCACGCCCGCGTGCGCCGCGGCCTGGTGCGCACCTTCCAGATCAGCCAGCTGTTCCAGACCATGACGCCGCTGGAGACGCTGGCCATGGTGGTGTCGCAGCGCCAGGGCCTGGGGGCGCGCTGGTGGGAGCGCCTGGGCGCGCGCGCCGGCGTGGCCGAGCGCTGCGAGCAGCTGCTGCAGCAGTTCCACCTGGCCGACGTGATGCACCAGCGCACCGAGCACCTGGCCTACGGCAAGCGCCGGCTGCTGGAGATCGCCATCGCGCTGGCCTGCGAGCCGCGCGTGCTGCTGCTGGACGAGCCGGTGGCCGGCGTGCCGCCCGGCGAGCGCGAGGAGCTGCTGCAGACCGTGGCCGCGCTGCCGGCCGACGTGTCGGTGCTGCTGATCGAGCACGACATGGACCTGGTGTTCGACTTCGCCAAGCGCATCACCGTGCTGGTCAACGGCACGCTGCTGACCGAGGGCACGCCGCAGCAGATCGCCGCCGACCCGCAGGTGAAGGCCGTGTATCTCGGCGAAGGAGAGCTCCATGCCTGAGTTGCTGCAGATCGACAACCTGTCGGCCGGCTACGGCGAGGCGGTGGTGCTCAGCGGCGTGGACCTGTCGCTGCCCGAGGGCCGGACGCTGGCGCTGCTGGGCCGCAACGGCACCGGCAAGACCACGCTGATGAACACGCTGGCCGGCGCCACGCGCCAGCACGGCGGCCGCATCGCACTGGCCGGCGTGGCGCTGCACGAACTGCCTTCGCACGAGCGCGCCGCGGCCGGCATCGGCTGGGTGCCGCAGGAGCGCAACATCTTCAAGTCGCTGACGGTGCACGAGAACCTCACGGCCGTGGCGCGGCCGGCGCGCGCCGGCATGCCGCAGTGGACGCCCGAGCGCGTCTACCAGATGTTCCCGCGGCTGGCCGAGCGCAAGGCCAACCTCGGCACGCAGCTGTCTGGCGGCGAGCAGCAGATGCTGGCCGTCGGCCGCGCGCTGGTGCTCAACCCGCGCCTGCTGCTGCTGGACGAGCCGCTGGAAGGCCTGGCGCCGATCATCGCGGAGGAGCTGCTCAAGGCCATCCGCCGCATCACGCGGGAGGAGGGCCTGGCGGCCATCATCGTCGAGCAGCACCCGCAGGCGATCCTGGCCATCTCCGACGTGGCCGCCGTGCTGGACCGCGGCACCGTGGTGCACCGCGGCACCGCGGCCGAGCTGCGCGCGCAGCCCGAGCTGCTGGACCGGCTGCTGGGCGTGGTGCGCTGACCGGCCCTTGTCGCGCGTCGGCGCAGCGCTCTTTGGCAGGCCGGACATGAAAGCACTCGACTCGCTGCGCATCTTCGTGACCACGCAGAAGAAGGGGAGTCTTTCTGCGGCGGCGCGCAGCCTGGGCCTGTCGGCTGCCACCATCTCGCGCCGGATCACCGCGCTGGAGGATGAGCTGGGCGTGCTGCTGGTGGACCGGACCAGCCGCAATCTCAAGCTGACCGAGGCCGGGCAGGCGTTTCTCGAGCGCGCCGAGCACGTGCTCGAAGCCATGTCCGAGGCAGAACAGGCCGCGCGCGATGCCCGCCGGCGGCCCGAGGGCCGGCTACGCATCCACTCGCGCACGCAGATCGGCATCCGCGTCATCGCGCCGCTGCTGCCGCGCTTCGCGCAGCAGTACCCGGACATCCAGGTCGAGTACGAGCTGTCCGAGCACCCGGTCAACATCATCGAGCAGGATTTCGACATCGACATCCGCACCGGCGAGTCGACGGACTCGGGCTTCGTCATCAAGCGCCTGCTCAGCAGCGACGAAGTGCTGGTCGCCAGCGCTGCGTTCGCGAAGCGGCATCCGAACATCCGGCACCCGCACGACCTGCACCTGCTGCCGTGCCTGACCTATCGGCGCGACCAGGAGCCGACGACCTGGAAGTACATCGACGAGCACGGTGCGCAGCATGCACTGCCGATCAAGGGCGTGCTGAGCACCAACAACGGTGAGGTGCTGCGCCTCGCCGCCATGGGTAGCATGGGCATCGCCCTGTTGTCCGAGCCGGTGGTGCGTGCGGACATCCAGGCGGGCACGCTGGTGCGGCTGTTGCCAGGCTACCGGTTCGCCGTGCGTCAGTTCTCCAATGGTGTGTTCGCCGTCTTCCGGCAGAACCGCACGCTGCCGCTGAAGGTGCGGGCCTTCGTGGACTTCATGGCCGACGCGCTGCGCGAGCCTGGTGCAGGCTAGGCGTTCGGGCTGCGCTGGCACGTTCGCGCTATTCGACTTCGATGCGCACGCCGCTGTCGACCAAGGCCTGCAGCTTGCGCGACTCGGCTTGCAGGAACGCCGCGAACTGTTGTGGCGTGCCCGGTGACAGCTGCACACCTGTCTCGGCGATCGCCGCCTTCACCGCCGGATCGGAGAGCGCCGTGCGGATGTCCGCGTTGAGCTTGCCCTCGATGGCGGGTGGCGTGGCCGACGGAATCAGCATGCCGTACCAGGTGGCGTAGAGCAGGTCCACGCCCAGTTCCCTGAAGGTCGGCACCTCCGGTGCTTGAGGATGGCGGCGCTCCGAGGCGATCGCGATCGCGCGTAGCGCGCCCGAACGAGCCAGGGGCATGGACGAGCTGCCGTCGAAGATGCCGTCGACCACGCCGGCGATCACGTCGTTCTTGGCCGGCGCGGCGCCGCGGTAGGGCAGGTGCAGGATCTGCGCGTCGATCGCGCGGCCCAGTAGCTCCAGCGCGATGTGCGGGCTGGACGCATTGCCCGACGAGGCCAGCCGGAGTTGACCAGGCCCGGCCTTCGCCCGGCTCACCACGTCCTTCAGGTTCTTCATCGCTGATCGGCCCGAGACGAACAGGATCAGGGCGTTCGAGCCGATATGGACGAGCGGCTTGAGCGCATCGGCGGCGTAGGGCATGGTCGGCCGCAGGATCGGGTTCGACGTGTAGGCGTAGGCGGTGAACAGCAGGGTGTGGCCGTCGGGTGCGGACTTGCTGACGTACTGCGTGCCGATCAGCGTGCCGGCCCCGCCGCGGTTCTCCACCACGACCGGCTGGCCCCACATCTGCGACAGCTTGGCGGCAAGCACGCGGGTGTGGCCATCGGTCGGGCCGCCTGCCGCGTACGGCACCACGATGGTCACCGGCCGCGTCGGGAAATCGATGGCCGCCGTCCCCGGGTTCGACTGCGCCAGCAGCGCGGCGGCGCCGAATGCCTGCAGCAGTTGTCTCTTGTTCATGCCCTACGTCCTGTGGTGATGCTCGATGCCTGGTGGCGAGGATGGCGGCCTTCGAGCCTGGCCACAGTGTGGCCAGAACCTGGCGCGTGGCGCACGCGCTGGCGCAAAGTTGCTTTGCAGGACTCGATGTATCGGCCGCGCTGGTGCTCCCTAGCATCGGGCCTTCAAGTTTCTGCAATGCCATCGAGCGCTCCCCGGGGGCGCAGGAGACGATCCATGCCACACCCGACACGCCGCGCCTTCTTGGCCGCGTCCGCGCTCGCCGCCACCGCCGGCTTCAGCACCGCAGCCTTCGCCACCTACCCGGACAAGCCGATCCGGCTGGTAGTGCCGTATGGCGGCGGCGGCATGGGCTCGGTGTTCGGGACGCTGGTGACCGAGGTCTTGAATGCGCAGCTCAAGTCCGCGGCGTATGTCGACTACAAGCCCGGCGCCAATGCCGTGATCGGCACCGACCTGGTGGCCAAGGCCCCGGCCGATGGCTATACGCTGCTGATGGCGACGACGAGCTCGATCGCGATCAATCCGGCCTTCCTGCCGAATGCCCGCTACGACCCGCTCAAGGACTTCGTGCCCGTGGCCATCGTCTGGACTTCGCGCAACGTGCTGTTCGGCAGCGCGGAGCTCAAGTCGGTCAAGGATCTCGTGGCGTTGGGCAAGAAGCGCCCGCTGCAGTACGGCTCGCTCGGCGTCGGCACACTGGCGCATCTGAGCTCGGAGATGCTGCTGCGGGCCACCGGCATCGAGGCCGTGCACGTGCCGTTCAAGGGGCAGGGCCAGATCATGACGGAGGTGGCGGCGGGGCGACTGGACTTCGCCTTCACCGACCCCACGGGCCTGGCATTGGCGCAGGGTGGCAAGGTGAATGCGCTGGCCGTGACCGGCAAGGCGCGCCTGGGCGTGGCGGCCAGCGTGCCGACGCTGGCGGAATCGGGGTTCCCCACCGTCGGCACCGAGAGCTGGATCGCGATCCTGGCGCCCGCCGGCACACCGAGGGATGTGGTGGAGAAACTGAGCAACGCCCTGAGCGCGGGCTTCTCCACCGAGGCGATGAAGGCCAAGGTGGCGGCCACCGGCTCGGAAGTCGCGCCCAACATGACGCCCGCGTTCTTCGACCGCGAGCTGCGCAGCGAGCTGGTGCGCTGGAAGAAATTCCAGCAGGAGACCAGGATCACCATCGAGCAGTGAGCCGCCACCACAGGAGAACCACCATGCGACCTGCCCATCCCGACACCGTGGCCGCCCATGCACGCGTGCGCGCCGAACTCGACTTCAGCGACCGCGGCGACTACGACGACGTGCGCCGCGGCTTCATCGCCACCTTGCCGGATGCGCACATCGATGCCGACGGCGGCGGCGTTTCCTGGAGCATGCAGCCCTACGGCTTCCTGGCCGGCGAGTCGCCGGACACCGTCAACCCCAGCCTGTGGCGCATGTCGCAGCTGAACGCGGTACACGGGCTGTTCGAGGTCAAGCCACGCGTCTACCAGGTGCGCGGCTTCTCGCTCGCCAACGTGACCTTCATCGAGGGCGACACCGGCGTCATCGTGGTGGACCCGCTGCAGTTCACCGAGCATGCGCGCGCCGCCATCGCGCTGTACCGCGCGCACCGAGGCGACCGGCCGGTGGTCGCGGTGATCTATACCCATAGCCACCGCGACCACTACGGCGGCGTGCGCGGCGTGATCGGGCCGGGGGACGTGCGCCAAGGTGTCAAGGTGATCGCGCCGAACGGCTTCACCGAAGAGTCGTTCTCCGAGTCCATCCTGGCCGGTGTTCCGATGCGCCGACGCGCGCTGTTCCAGTTCGGCTGGTCGCTCGAACCCGGCGCCATGGCGCACGTGGACAGCGGCCTGGGCAAGGCCGTGGGCCGCGGCGGTGACGGCTTCATCGCGCCGACGCAGCTGATCCGCGAGTCGGTCGAGCGGCATGTCATCGACGGGGTGGAGATCGTGTTCCACCTCACGCCCGGCACCGAGGCGCCGGCCGACATGAACATGCACTACCCGGGCCTGCGCGTGCTGAACCTGGCGGAGAACGCCTGCCACACCATGCACAACCTCTGTCCGCTGCGCGGCGCCAAGACGCGCGACGCCCTGGCCTGGGCGCGCTACCTGGATCAGGCGCTCGATGCCTTCGTGCCGGAGGTGGACGCGCTGATCGTGCAGCATCACTGGCCGGTGTGGGGCGGCGAGCGCATCGCCCAGTACGTGGCCGGGCAGCGCGACATGTACCGCTACCTGCACGACCAGACGCTGCGCCTGATGAGCCACGGCCGCACGCCGCGCGAGATCGCCGAAGAGCTGATGATGCCGAGCGAACTCTCCAAACAATGGTTCGCGCGCGGCTACTACGGCGCCGTGGCGCACAACGTGAACGCGGTGTATGCCCACTACCTGGGCCCCTACGATGGCAACCCGGCCAACCTGAACCTGCTGCCGCCCGCGGCGTCGGCCGTGAAGTACATGGAGTACATGGGTGGCGCCGACGCGGTGGTGGCCAAGGCGCGGCAGGACTACGAGGCGGGGCAGTTCCGCTGGGTGGTGGAAGCGTTGAACCACGTGGTGTTCGCGGAGCCGGGCCACCAGGCAGCGCGGCAGCTGTCCGCCGATGCGATGGAGCAGTTGGGCTACCAGGCCGAATCGGCCACGTGGCGCAACTCGTACCTGCTGGCCGCGCGCGAGCTGCGCAGCAGCTCGGCTGCCTCGACCCCCAAGGGCGTGTCGATCAGCCCGGACATCGTGTCCATCCTGCCCTTCGGCAGCTTCCTGGAGTACTTGGGCATCCGTGTCAACGGGCCGAAGGCGCAGGGCTTGAAGGCGCGGTTCGACTGGCAGCTGAGCGATGCGTCCGGGATCGACACGCATCGGCTGACCTTGTCCAACGGCGCGCTGAACCATCTGCCGGGCAGCCATGGCGCAGCGGCCGACGCGGTGGTGCGCATGTCGCGCGAGCAACTGGGCCAGCTGTCGGCGGGGCGCAGTGCGCTGCTGGCGGCGCTGGACCGCAGCGAGCTGGACGTGCACGGCGATGCAGCGCTGTTTCGCAATTTCGTGGAGTGCCTGGACGAGTTCGATCCGATGTTCAACATCGTGGAGCCGTAGGCGGGTCGGGCGCGGGGCGCCCTCCTGCAAACCGTAGGCCAAGGCTAGATGGCGAACATTGCCGAAGCCGGTACGGCATTTGTGAGAACCCAGGTCCCAGGATGCGATGTCTGGCCGCATGTCGTCGACATCCAGACCGATCTTCTGCGCAGCCTGGCAATGCGTTTCGTGGTTCCGCTCGCTCCGACATCGCTGATGCCTGCCAG
Organism: Pseudorhodoferax sp.; assembly: GCF_047601025.1. Taxonomy (NCBI): domain Bacteria; kingdom Pseudomonadati; phylum Pseudomonadota; class Betaproteobacteria; order Burkholderiales; family Comamonadaceae; genus Pseudorhodoferax; species Pseudorhodoferax sp. The sequence continues at coordinate 224,959 of NZ_JASGJZ010000001.1, read as the reverse complement.
CCTGCCGCGGCGGTCGTGTCCTTTGATCAAGGTGGCCGGTGTTTCGCCGATGCTGGTGCCGTACGAAGCGGCGCCACTGGGCAAGCGGTCTCTCAACGCCAGCAAAGGGTCGGCGAAGGATCGAGCCCGCGCTATCGCCGCCGCCCTGGATGCGGTGGTCAGCGGCGTGTGATGACCGGCCGGAGCCGCTGGCATTGGGCCACGCAGGCGGATCGCCCTACACCGACCGCGCCCCCAGCCACCCCACGATGTGCGGCCAGGTCCGCGTCGCTGCCGCCGCCCCGGTCACCAGGCTCACATGCCCGCCCTTGATGACCATCTCTTCCTTGTCCGGGCTGCCGGCCAGCCGCACCAGGTCGGCCGACGCCGCGGCAGGCACCACGTGATCGTGCTGCGCCACCACGTGCAGCAGCGGCACGCGGATGCGGGCCAGGTCGCAGGCCGTGCCGCGCACCTCCAGCGTGCCCTGCACGATCTTGTTGTCCAGCACGAAATCGCGCGCGAGCTGGCGAAACGCTTGGCCGGGGAAGGGCAGGGCGTTGGCACCCCAGCGCACGATGCGCAGGTGCGCCTTGACGTATTCCGGGTCGTCGAGGTGGTTCAGCAGCGTCGCCCGGCCCGAGGCCTTCTGCAACGGGCGCAGCATCTGGAATGCGCCTTCGACCATGCGCGAGGGAATGTTGCCCAGCGTGTCGACCAGCCGGTCCACATCCAGGCCCCGGGCCTTCAGCAGCTTGCGCTGCAGCGCCATGCCTTCGCCGTTGATCGGCGTGGCCAGCAGCAGCAGGTTCTTCAGCGGCCCGCGGTGCGCGCGCGCGGCGTACAGCGTGGTGAAGATGCCGCCCAGGCAATAGCCGACCAGGCTGACCTGGCCTTCGCCGCAATGGGTGCAGAGCTGGGCGATGCAGTCGGGCAGCAGGTCGGCCACGTAGTCGTCCAGGCCCAGCGTGTGGTGTTCGGCGCGCGGCGTGCCCCAGTCGATCATGTACACGTCGAAGCCCGACCGCACCAGGTGCTCGATGAAGCTCTGGCCAGGCGTCAGGTCGAAGATGGTGGGCTTGCTGACCAGCGACATCACGATCAGCAGCGGCACGCGGTAGACCGTGTCCGTCTGTGGCAGGTAGTGGTACAGCCGCATGGTCCCGCGGGCGTACACCAGCTCGCGCGGCGTAACGGCGGTCTCGCGCACCATCTCCTCTTCCAGCGTGGCCATGGCAGCGCGCTGCCGGTCCAGCAGCGGGGCCGGCATCTTCATCGCCCGGCCTGGCGCGGCACGGGTGCCGGCGCCTTGCGCGTGCGGGCCGGGCGCGGGGTGGCCGGCGGGGCCGTGCGGTTCAGGCTCGCCTCGACGCGCGCCACGGCGTCTTCGAGCCGTCCGATGCGTTCGGACAGCGCCAGCACGTCCTCGCGCGAGGGCAGGTTCATCATGCCCAGCGGGCCGGCCATGCTCTCCTGCAGCATCTTCTGGCGGTGCAGGCCGGCGTGGATTTCCTGGCCCATGCGCCTGGCCAGCTGCTCGTCCTGCATCAGGCGCGTGAGGCCCTCGCTCCATTGGCGTTCGGACTGGACGAACCAGTCGCGCCACGCGGCCATCGGGTCGGTGGCCATCTCCTGCGGTTTCTTGCTCATGCGACGTTTTCCTTCCACCGCAGTTCGTGCTTCATCGTCAATGGATTCAGCTGCTCGCGGGCGCGTGCCAGCGCCGCGTCGCGCGCGTCGGGCGAGGAGCAGGCCACGGTTACGCGGATCAGGCTGCCGTGCACCGCGTGCGCAGCCACGCTGACCTCGAGCTCGCAGCCTTCCTTCTCCAGGAAGGCCAGTAGACGGCGCACGGCGCGCTCGGCGGCGTCCAGCCGCAGGGCCGGCTTGAAGACCTTGCCGACGGCCGTCAGCGGCATCGCCCCGACGCAGTACAGCTGCACCGGCACGGCCGCGCGTTCCGGCGTGCGCGCGGCGGCGTACTGCAGCACGTCTTGCGGCTTGGTGTTCGCGTGGTCGGGCTTGAGCTGCACATAGGCCACCGGCAGCTCGCCGGCATAGGCGTCGGGCTCGCCCACCACTGCGGCCACGGCCACGGCCGGATGCTGGTACAGCACCTCCTCGATGCCGGTGGGGTCGATGTTGTGGCCGCCGCGGATCACCAGGTCCTTGGCGCGCCCGGTGATCCACAGGTAGCCGTTGGCGTCGATGCGGCCCAGGTCGCCGCTGTTGACCCAGCCCGGTGCGACGAAGGGTGCGTCGGGCGCGCCCGTCGCATAGCCCGAGAACACGCCCGGGCCCCACATGGCCACCACGCCGATCGTGCCGGGCGGGCAGTCGCGCAGGCACTTGCCCTTGCCGTCCACCTCGACCACGCGCACGCGGCTGTAGGGCAGGGGGTGGCCCACCGACCCCAGGTACACCGGCCGGTCGGCGTACGAGATGGTGTGGCAGCTGGATGCCTCGGTCATGCCATAGGTCTCCAGGATGGGGAGGCCGAAGCGGTTGCGGTAGGCGTTGGCGATCGGTACCGGAATGGCGGAGCCGCCGCCCGTGGCGGTGCGGATGCTGGACACGTCGTGTCCTTCCATCGGCACGTTCAGTACCGCGCCCAGCACCGTGGGCACGCCGCCCAGCAGCGCGGGCCGGAAACGTTCGACCAGGCGCCAGATGTTGGGCATGGCGTTCTTGTTGCGCCAGCCCGCGGCCGACAGCACGACCAGCGTGCCGCCTGCGCTGAGGTGCTGCAGTCCCTGCGTCAGCGCGCCGCCCACGTGGAACAGCGGCAGGCCCATCAGCAGCGTGTTGCCGGGGCGGGTGCGGAGCATCAGCGCCATGCCCCAGGCCTGGTAGACCTGGTTGCCGTGCGTCAGCGGCACGAGCTGCGGCACACCGGTGGTGCCGCCGGTGTGGAACAAGGCGCCGACCTCTTCCGGGGCGATCGTCCGGCCGCTGACCAGACGGTCCGCGGGCTGCGCGTCGGCCAGGGCGTCGAAGTCGTGCTCCAGCGCACGCAGCGGCCCCATGCGGCTGACCACCAGGATGGCCTTCAGGTCGGGCAGCTCCTTGCGGATGCGGGCGACCTTCTCCCAGATGTCGTAGCCATCGCGCGGGCCCAGCGTGACCAGCACCTTGGTGCGCGCGGCGCGCAGGATGTGCGCGATGTGGTCGGCTTCGAGGAAGGTGTTGATCGGGTTGGCGATGCCGGCGGCCTGCGCGCCGTACAGCGCGCAGAAGGCCTGCGGCACCAGTGGCAGCATCAGGCTCACCACGTCGGTGGGGCCGACACCCAGGCCGTGCAGCATGTTGGCCACCTGCGTCACGCGGCCGAAGAATTCGCCGTGCGTCATCGGCACCGGCTCGTCGTCCGGGCTGGCATTGGCCAGGAACTGCAGGGCCGAAGCCTCCGGGTCGTGCGCGGCGCCCAGGCGCAGCGCGTCGTAGGTGCTGCGCGCGGCGATGCGCTCTGCGTAGGGGATGGCCTCGAATGCACGCAGGTCGGCCTCGGTGGCAAGGCTTGGCCACTCCGCGCCGATGGCGCGGTCGAGCAGGTGCATTCCAGGCATGTCGTGTCTCCAGTTTGGAACGCCACGAATCTAGTGGGGCCGAACGTTCGTGGCGCACCGAAGTACGCAAACCATCGTTGCAGAAACTGCGGGTCACGGGAGCTGTGGCCGCTCCATACTGCGCCGCAGCCCGGCCCCGCCGTGGCCGTGCAACACATCCATGGGAGACGCATCTGATGAGAGCAGCAGTTCTGCAGGAGTTCGGCCAGCCGCTGGTGATCCAGGAGATGGCGATCGCCGCGCCCGGGCCGGACGAGGTGCTGCTGAGAACCGCCGCCGTCGGCCTGTGCCACAGCGACCTGCACTACATGCAGGGCATGCGCAAGATCCCGTTGCCCGGCGTGCTGGGCCACGAGGTGTCGGGCGTGGTCGAAGCCGTGGGCGAACGCGTGCGGGACCTGCAGCGCGGCGACCATGTGGTCGGTGCGCTGTCGGTCTTCTGCGGCCTGTGCCGGCAGTGCCTGGGAGGCCGCTTCGCGCTGTGCATGGACACCGAGGTCAAGCAACCGCCCGGCAAGGCGCGGCGCCTGTCGCACGGCGCACAGCCGGTCAGCCAGGTGTTCAACCTGTCGGGCTTTGCCGAGCAGATGCTGGTGCACCGCAACGCGCTGGTGCGGATCCGCAAGGACATGCCGCTGGACCGCGCCGCGCTGCTGGGCTGCGCGGTGATCACAGGCACCGGGGCCGTGTTCCGCAATGCCCAGGTGCCGGCCGGCGCGTCGGTGGCGGTGGTGGGCTGCGGGGGCGTGGGCTTGGCGGCGGTGAACGGGGCCTCCATCGCCGGCGCGGCGCGCATCATCGCCATCGACAACGTGCCCGGCAAGCTGGAGCTGGCGCGCAGGTTCGGCGCCACCGACACGCTGCTGGCCAGCGAGGGCGATGTGGTCGCCCGGGTGCAGGAGATGACCGAGGGCGGCGTGGAGTTCTCCTTCGAATGCATCGGCCTGCCCGCCACGGTGGAGCAGTGCTTCCGCATGCTGCAGCCGGGCGGTACCGCCACCATCGTCGGCCTGTTCTCGCCCGGCGCCAAGGCTTCCATCGAGGGCAGCGAGTTCTTCCTGGAAAAGAAGATCCGTGGCTCGGCGCTGGGCTCGGCCCGTATCCGCGACGACATTCCGCGCCTGGTCGAGTTGTACCTGCAGGGCCGGCTCAACCTGGACGACATGGTGTCGCGCCGCATCCGGCTGGAAGACATCAACGACGGCTTTGCCGCCATGCAGCGCGGCGAGGTGGCGCGCAGCGTGATCGTGTTCGACGGCGTGGGAGAGCGAGCTTGACGGAGGTGCCGCGCAGCCCCGAGCTGTTCGCGCAGGCGAACGGGCTGCAGCTGTGCTACCAGACCTTCGGCCGGCCGTCGGACCCGCCGATGCTGCTGATCATGGGCATGGGCGCGCAGATGGTGGGCTGGGACGACGAGTTCTGCGAGGCCCTGGCGCTGCGGGGCTTCTGGGTGGTGCGTTTCGACAACCGCGATGCCGGCCGCTCGACCCGGCTCGACAGCGCCGGCGTGCCCAACGTGACGCTGGCCATGACGCGCGCCTGGCTGCGCCGGCCCGTGGCCGCACCCTATCTGCTGCGCGACATGGCGCGCGACGTGACCGGGCTGATGGACGCTCTGGGCATTGCCAAGGCGCACTTGGTGGGCGCCTCGATGGGCGGCACCATCGCGCAGACGCTGGCCATCGCGGAGCCGGCGCGTGTGCGGACGATGACCTCGATCATGTCCACCACTGGCGCGCCCGATCTGCCGGCGCCGCAGTACGGCGCCATGTCGGCCATTTTCAAGCCGGCACCGAGTTCGCTCGACGGTTATACGGCCCACTACATCCAGACCTGGAAGCAACTGCGCGTTGGCCTGTTCGAGGAAGAGGAGGCCCGCGACCGTGCGCGCGCCCTGCGCAACCACACGCGCGGCCTGCACCCGGCGGGGGGCGCTCGACAACTGGTGGCGATCCTCGCCTCGGGCAGCCGGCGCGAGGCGCTGAGGAACGTGACCGTGCCGACGCTGGTGATCCACGGCGACGTGGACCCGCTGGTCCCCCTGGCGGCGGGGCGGGACACGGCCGCCAGCATTCCCGGTGCCGAGCTGATGGTGCTGCCCGGAATGGGCCACACACTGCCCTTGCGCATGTGGCCGCGCATCCTGGACGGCATTACCCGATTGGCGCAACGCGCCTGAGATGCTTCATAACGAGGAGACTTGCATGCATGATGCTCATATCCACCGGCGGACCCTCCTGGCGTCCGCACTCGCCCTGCTGGGCACCCCGGCGCTGGCGCAGGGCGCCGCCTGGCCGAGCAAACCGATCCGCCTGGTCGCACCGGGCGCCGCCGGCGACGGCGTGGACATCTTCGCGCGCATGCTGGCCGGGCCGCTGCAGGAGGCGCTGAAGCAGCCGGTCTATGTGGAAAACAAGGTCGGCGCCAACAGCGTGATCGGCAACGACTTCGTGGCCAAGGCCGCGCCCGATGGCTACACCATGCTGCTGTCGCCGTCGTCGTCGATCGCGATCAGCCCGATCGTGCTGCCCAAGATGCCCTACGACACGCAGAAGGACCTGCTGCCGGTGGCCCAGGTGGGTGCCAGCGGCGTGCTGCTGATCGCCAACCCGGCCAGCGGCTTCAAGAACCTGGCGGACATGGTGCGCTACGCGCGCGCCAACCCGGGCAAGCTGTCCTACGGCAGCTGGGGCAATGGCTCCACCGGCCACCTGGCGATGGAAGGCATCAAGGCTTACTACGGGCTGGACATGCCGCACGTGCCCTACAAAGGCACGGCCACCGAACTGAACGACCTGCTGGCCAACAACATCGGCGTGGGCTTCCTCGACATCGCCTCGCCGGTGCCGCACATCCAGACCGGCAAGCTGGTGGCGCTGGGCGTGACGGGGACCGGCCGCGGCCCGGCGCTGCAGCAGGTGCCCACGCTGACCGAGCAGGGCTACAAGTTCGACGTGGACGGCTGGTACGGCGTGTTCGTGCCGGCGAAGACGCCGCAGCCGATCGTGCAGCGGCTCAACCAGGAGATCAACCGCATCCTGGCGACGGAGGAGACCCAGAAGAAGTTCGCCGCGCTGAACATGCCCAAGCCGCCGATCAAGACGGCCGAACAGTTCGCCGCCACGGTCAGCAGCGACATCGCGACCTGGCAAGGGCTGGCGAAAACGGCCAAGCTCACCAACGAGTAGGCGCGCCCTTGCCCTCAGGCACTGCGCCTGCTTTGGCGGGTTCAGGCTTTGCAGCAGCGGCACCAGCGGTCGGACCCGGCTCGCATGCAGCGGGCCAGTTCCTCCAGCGTGTCCCCTGGAGTGCCCGGAAAGCGGTGCGCGGCGCTGCCGTCAGCCGCCGGGCGCCGGCGGGGCGCCCGCGCCCGCGTCCCGGACCTGCTGGAACACGTCGGCCCCCAGCGCGGTCCCATGCACGGCCAGGTGGGCGCCGAGTTGGATGGCCTGCTGCAGTTCGGCCGCCGGCACGCCCTGCGCCAGGGCGGTGGTCACGATCTGCCGCACCGCCTCTGCGTTGAACGCGGTGAAGCACGCGTGCAGGGCGAGCTGCACGATGCTGCGCTCGGCCGGGGTCAGCCCGCCCTCGGGACGGCCGTGCTCGATGAAGTCCAGCAGCACCTCGGCATAGCCCGGGTCGCGGCGCGCCAGGCTGGCCAGGGACAGGGCGTGCGCGGGGCCGACGCGGGCGATGCGCTGCTGCAGCCGGGCATCGATGGCCGGCTCACCAGGCGACGCCGTCAGCTCGGCCAGGATGTCGCTGGCCTGGCACACGCTGGCCACGCCTTGCACGGCGACCAGGTGCAGCACGTCGAACAGGTCGGCCTGCGTGGCGCCGACCTCGAGCGCGCGCCGCAGGTGGGTCTGCAGGCCGGACGCGAACAGGTGCGAGGACGAGGCGTCCAGTGCCACGTAGACCAGCTCGACCATGCGCGGCGTCAGCGGCCCGGTGCGCGCCGGGTAGCCGGCGTAGCGCGCGTACTGTTGCAGGAAGCCGGGGCTCAGGTCGAGCAGGGTCTCGGTCCACGGCCGCCAGTAGCCGCGCTCGGCGATGAAGAAGGCCTTGATCTGCGCGCGCAGCGCACCGTCGGCGATGCCCGTGGTGTTCATGCGGCCTCCTGGGTTGCGATGTCTCGGCAGACCAATGTCTGCCCGGTCAGGTATTGCGCGGCGGCCCCGCACACGTAGCGCAGCAGCGCATGCAGGGACTGCGGCTCGGCGTGGGGCGGGACTTCCAGCGCGTTGATGCGCAGCGCGCGGCCGCCCCATTCGCAGGCCAGGGTCGCCACCAGCATGCGGGCGGCGGCGGCGTCGCCCGCGTCCTGCCAGCGGGTGGGCCGTGCGCGCGGCAGCAGCAGGGTCAGGCTGGCCCGTTGCGTGTGGCGCGCGGCGAAGCGGCTGGCGGCCGCGTGCACGGCCTGCAGCAGGCTGGCCGGCGCCGCCTGCAGCGGCGACAGATCGAGGCAGGCGGCGTAGTGCGTGGCGGATGGGCTGGCGGGCGCGGCGGCCTGCCACGGCGCTGCGTCGCCCCCTGCGACCTCCAGTTGCAGCGGCAGGTCCAGGGACTGCGGCGCCAGCTCCGCCGGCGCGAAGCGCTGGCTGCCGCCGTAGATGGACGAGCCGCCGTTCACGGCCAGCACCTGCCCGCTCAAGGGCCGTGCTCCGCGGCTGGCCAGGAAGTACAGCGCCTGCGCCATCTCGGCCGGCGCGGCCATGCGGCCCAGCGGGATCTTGCCGACGGCCGCGTCGGGCTGCAGCCGGCCGGCCTGGATCAGCCCGTCCACCAGCTCGGTGCGCACGAAGCCCGGCGCCAGCACCGTCACGCACCACTCCGGATGCGCCTGCGCCAGGGCCTGCGTCTGGGCGATCAGCCCGGCCTTGCTCGGGCTGTAGGCACCGCGCCAGGGGATGGCCTGCAGGCCGGCGCCGGAGGACACGTTGACCACCCGCGCGCCGGGTCGGAGCAGCGCGCTGCAGGCATCGACCACGGCAGCGGGCGCAGCCAGGTTGAGCGCCAGAAGGCGGCCCATCTGCGCTGCGTCCTGCTGGGCCAGCGGCGTGTTCGACGCGTCGGACATGCCGGCGTTGTTGACGATGGCGTCCAGCGCGGGCGTGCCCTGGGCCAGCGTGGCGATCTGCTGTCCATCGGTCAGGTCGACGCAGCGCAGCACGTGCGCACCACCAGTCGGCGCGGGCAGGGCCGCGCCGACCTGCTGCAAGGCGGCGGCGTTGTGGTCGACCAGCACGCATTGCCAGCCGGCGGCGGCGAACAGCCGTGCCGTGTCGCGCCCGATGCCGGATGCGGCGCCGGTGATCAGAACCGTCTGCATGTTCCGGCCCCGCGCGTCAGATGTTCGTCAAGGTGATGCCGCCGTCGACCGTCAAGGCCTGCGCCGTCATGAAGCTCGCCTCGTCGCTGGCCAGGAAGCAGATGGCGCGCGCGATGTCCTGCACGGTGCCCAGCCGGCCCAGCGGCGTGCGGGCGATCCGGTTGGCGTCGCGCTCGGCGTTGCGGTTGCGCTGCGTGCCCTCGGTGGGCACGGCGGACGGGCAGACCGCGTTCACGCGGATGTTGCGCGCTCCCAGCTCGGCTGCCGCCGCGCGGGTGATGCCCAGGATGCCGGCCTTGATGCCCGAATACACCACCGAGTTGGCGGCCGAGCGCAGCGCCGCGACCGAGGCCACGTTGACGATGGCGCCGCCGCGCTGCGGGTCCATCACGGCCACCGCCTCCTGCAGGCTCCAGATGACGGACTTGAAGCCCACGTCCAGCATGCGCTCGATGGTCTCCGGCATGATGTCCGCAATGGCCTGGTAGCGCACCCAGGCCGCGTTGTTGACGAGGATGTCCAGCCGCCGGGCGTGCGCGAACGCGCGCTGGATGGCCTCGCGCATGCCCTCGCGGCTGGCGATGTTGACCGGCGCGCCGAAGGCCTGGCCGCCGCGGCCGTGGATGTCGTCGACCACCGGCGCGACCAGTTCCTCCTTGAGGTCGTTCACGCAGACGATGGCGCCGCGCGCGGCCATCTGCAGCGCCGTCTCGCGGCCGATGCCGGCGCCGGCACCGGTGATGAGGGCCACGCGGCCGAGCAGGTCCTGGTGCATCGGTGTTCCTTGGGTTCAGGCGGAGTGGATGAAGTCGCGGCCGACCTGGCGGGCCAGCGCGCCGGAGCCGAAGGCGGCGTCGAACTTGCGCACCTCGCGCAGCGACACATGCAGCGGCAGCTCCCAGGTGAAGCCCATGCCGCCATGCAGGTGGATGGACTTCTCCAGCACGAAGGCGGCGCTGGACAGGGCGTTGGCCAGCACCGGCCGGGTGGCGCGCGGCTGGCCGTACTCGTCCGCATCCAGCACGCGCTGGATGCCCGCGTGGGCGGCCTCCTGCAGCAGCCGCATGCGCGCCAGCAGGTGGCGCACGGCTTGCTTGGCCGACAGCGGGCGGCCGAACTGCACGCGGGTCGCCAGGTAGGCGGCCGTGGCGGCGAGCGCGCCCTCGGCGGCACCGTGGACGAGGCCGGCCACCAGGATGTCGCGCTCGCGCTGCAGCGCGCCGAACGCGGCGGCATCCAGCGTGGCCAGCACCCGGGCGTGGTCCAGTCCCAGCCAGGACTGCGGGTGGTCCGGGTCCAGCGCCGGGTCGTCCTCGATCCGGACGGTGGCCAGGTCGAGCAGGGCCGCGCCGCCCTGGCCGTCGGCCACCAGCACCCAGTCGCTGGCGCGGGCATGGCGCGCCTGGCCGGCATAGCCGTCCTGCAGGCTGCCCTGCAGCGCCCAGGTGGCGATGCGCGTGCCGCCGGCCAGCTCGGCCGCCAGCGCGGAGCTGCCCAGCGCCTTGGCGACGAGGATGGTTTCCAGCAGCGGCCACTGCAGGCGCAGCCTGCCGGCTTCGGCCACGATGGGCAGCGCGAACGCGGTGCCCAGGGCCAGGCCGCCCGCGTCCTCGTCGGCGCACACGCCGCACAGCCCGGCGCCGGCCAGCACCCGGGCGGCCTCGCGGAAGCTGCGGGCCTGCGCGTCGGCGATGGCCGCGGCCGCGGCCTGGGCGAATTCCTCGGGCTGGAGGTCTTGGTCCGACATGGTCAGAGGTCCTTGGGCAAGTGCATGATGCGGTCGGCGATGATGTCCAGCTGCACTTCCGTGGTGCCGGCGTAGATGGTCTCGGCGCGGGCGAACAGGTAGCCGGTGCTGAAGTGCTGGCGGGCGCGCCGGGCCAGCGCGCTGGAGCGCGGCGTCACGTGCGACACCAGCGACAGCGCCAGGCCGGCGAAGGCCTGGTGGCACTCGGACCAGTACAGCTTGGTCAACGAGCCGCGCGCGCCGATCTTCTCGCCCGCGACCATCTGGCGCACCGTGCGCTCGACCAGGCCCTTGAGCGCGTCGATCTCGCCCACCACCTCGCCGATGCGGCGCTGCGTGTGGCCGTCGTCCAGCAGCGTGGCCAGCAGCGGGTCGGACCGGCAGGCCGCGACCAACTGGCGCAGCTCGCACTCGAAACGCCAGGCGCGGTACATGCGGTTGGTCGCGCGTTCGATGGACAGCACGCGGATGGCCGCGTTCCAGCCCTCGTCCGGCGCGCCCAGGCGCGCGCCGTCGGGCACCACCACGTCGTCGAAGAAGACTTCGGCGAACGACTCCTTGCCGTCGATGGACTTGATCGGCACCACGCGGATGCCGGGTGTGTCCATGGGTACGGCGAACATCAGCAGGCCGCGGTGCTTGTCGGCCACCGTGCCGGTGCGCGTCAGCAGCAGGCAGTAGTGGGCCTTGGCCGCGCCGCTGGTCCAGATCTTCTGGCCGTTGATGCGCCAGCTGTCGCCTTCGGGCACGGCCCTGGTGCGCAGCCGCGCCAGGTCGGAGCCGGCGTCGGGTTCGGAAAAGCCTTGGCACCAGAAATGCCGCATGGCCAGGATGTTCGGCAGGAACAGCTGCTTCTGCTGCTCGGTGCCCACGGTCTGGATGATGGGGCCGGCCAGTTCCTTGCCGATCGAGCTCACGCTCTCGGGCATGGCCAGCGCGCCGATCTCCTTGTTGACGGCCAGGTGCTCGCGCAGCGTCAGGCCCAGGCCGCCGTAGGCCTTGGGCCAGGTCATCCCGGCCAGGCCGGCCCGGTGCATCGCGGCTTCCCAGTCGCGGCATTCGTCCAGCGTGGGCGTGCGGTAGTCCAGGCTGTCCGCGCGCATGTGCGCGGGCAGGTGGGCGCGCAGCCATTGGCGCGCGTACTGGCGGTAGGCGGCCGGGCCGGCGGCGGCGTCCGGGATGGCCGGGTTCTGGTCCATGTGCATGGGGCCTTCAGTGGGTGGGGGCGGGCACCATCAGCGCGTCGAGCACGAGGACGCCTTCGCCCTCGGGCCGGACCAGGATGGGGTTCATGTCGATCTCGGCCACGTCGGCGGCGTGGCGGCAGGCGAACTCGGAGAGCCGGGCCACGGTGCGCGCGGCGGCGGCCACGTCGGCCTTGGGCTGGCCGCGTGCGCCGTCCAGCAGTGGGAACATCCTCAGGCTGCGGATCATGCGCAGCGCTTCGTCCTCGGAGACCGGCGCCACCTGGACCGCCACGTCCTTGAGGATCTCGGCATAGATGCCGCCCAGGCCGACCATGACGACCGGGCCGAACACCGGGTCGCGCGAGACGCCGGCGATCAGCTCCACGCCGCCGCGCACCATGGGCGCCACCAGCACGCCGTCCAGCCGCGCCGCGGGGGCGTGCTGCCGCGCGCTGGCCATCAGGCGGTCGAAGGCCTCGCGTACGGCCGCGTCGTCCTGCAGGTTCAGCGCCACGCCGCCGATCTCGGTCTTGTGGGCGATGTCCTCCGATGCGATCTTGAGCACGACGGGGTAGCCCGTGGCGCGGGCGCTGCGCACGGCTTCGTCGGCCGAGCCCACCACCTCTTCGCGCGGCACCGGGATGCCGGCCGCGGCGAGGGCCTGCTTGGCATGGAACTCGTTGCGGAACACGGCCGGGTCCACCGGGTCGCGCGGGCCATCGTAGGCCGCCGCGGCGGGCAGGGCGGCGAGCCGGCCCAGCCGCACCAGGCCGGCCAGCCCGGTCGCCGCCGCCGGGATGCCGGGGAACACCGGGATGCCCAGCGCACGGATTTCGGCCACCGCGTCGGGCGGGCCCTGGCTGATCAGGACCAGCAGCCGATCGGGGTGGCTGGCGCGGATCTTCTCCAGCGCCTCCAGGTACACGCCGCGCAGGCGCGGGTTGTACAGCGACAGGGCCAGCAGCAGCACCAGCGTGCTGCCGTTCGCATCGTCCTGCAGCGCGGTCAGCATCTTCAGCAGGATGTCGGGCCGTGCCGACATCTGGGCCGAGGCATCCACCGGGTTGTGGGTGCCCGCGGTGGGCACGGCCTCGCGGATCCGCGCCCGGGTGCTGTCGGCCAGCGCGGGCAGCGTCATGCCGGCCTGCACCATCGCGTCGGCCATCATGATGCCGAAGCCGCCCGAGGCCGCGACCAGGGTCACGGCGTCGGTCGAGGGCAGGCGTTCCGCGCCGAGCAGCACGGCGGCGTGGCCGACGTCGAGCAGTTCCTCGAACGAGTGCACGCGCAGCGCGCCGTAGCGGCGGAACACGGCGTCGAACACCGCGTCGGAGCCGGTCAGCGCGCCGGTGTGCGAGGCGGCCGCCGCCTGGCCCTGCGCGGTGGCGCCGATCTTCAGCACGATGACCGGCTTGCGCCGGTGGCGCGCCATGTCCAGGGCCTCGGCCAGCCGGCCGGCGTGGCGGCAGGTCTCCATGCAGCACAGGATGATGGTGGTGGCCGGGTCCTCGGCCAGCGCGGCGATGCCGTCGGCCACGTCCACGTCGGCCTCGTTGCCGGTGGCGACGAAGCGGCTCACGCCCAGGCCGCGGTCGGCCATGTTGCGCATGGTGAAGCTGCCGATGTTGCCGGACTGCGAGACGATGCCCACCTGGCCCGCAGGCGGCAGGCTCTGCTCCAGCGCGATCGAGAACGAGCCGACCAGCTTGTCCACCACGCTCACGGCGCCCAGGCAGTTCGGGCCCAGCAGGCGCATGCCATGCGTGCGCGCCACGTGGACCAGCTCGGCCTGCAGCGCGGCGCCCTCGGGACCGGCCTCGGCGAAGCCGGTGGACAGCACGATCACGCCACGCACGCCGCGCGCGGCGCAGTCGCGCACGGCCTGCAGCGTGGCGGCGGCCGGCACGGCCAGGATGGCCAGTTGCGGCGCCGTGGGTGTGTCCAGGATCGAGGCATAGGCCGGCAGGCCCTGCAGCATCCCGCCCCTGGGATTGATGGGGTAGATCGCGCCGGCGTAGCCGTACTTGCGCAGCAGCTGCACCGGGCGGCCGCCGATCTTGGTGATGTCGTCGGAGGCGCCGACCACGGCGACGCCGTCGGCCTGGAAGAACGCGTCCAGCCCCGCGCCGGGGGCGGCTTGCACCTGGGCCGGCATGCTCAGCGCCCCTTGAAGACGGGCGCGCGCTTTTCCAGGAAGGCCATGCGGGCTTCGCGTGCGTCCTCGGTCTTGGACAGGGCGACGGTGAACTCCTGCTCGAAGCGGTAGGCGTCGCGCTGCGGCATTACGTCGACCATGTTGGCGGCGCGCTTGGCGTACGCGATGGCCAGCGGAGCCTTGGACGCGATCTCGCGCGCCAGCGCCGTGGTCACGGGCAGCAGATCCTTCTCGGCGACCACGTCCTCGATCACGTTGCGCTTGAGCAGGTCGTGTGCGGTCAGGCGCTGGCCGGTGAAGAACATGCGGCGCAGCGTGGAGCGGCCGAACAGGGTCTTGAGCATCGAGGCGCCGCCGGCCAGGCCGACGTTGATCTCGGGCATGCCGACCGTGGCGTTCTCGGACGCATACAGGATGTCGCAGGCCGCCGCCAGGCCGAAGCCCGCGCCCAGGGCCGCGCCGTTGATGGCGGCGATGACAGGCTTGGTGCATTCGCGGATCGCGTTGCCGGTCTCGCGGGTGATGCGGTTGTGCTCCAGGAAGTCGCCGGCGATCTCGGCGCTGGGACGGTCCTTCAGGTCGGCGCCGGCGCAGAACATGGTGCCGGTGCCCGTCAGCACCGCGCAGCGGATGTCGTCGCGCTCGGCGATGGCATCGAAGGTGGCCACGATCTGGCGGCGCATGGCGCGGTTCAGCGCATTGACCGGCGGGCGGTCCAGCGTGACCAGGCCGACACCGTCGGACACTTCCAGGCGAACCCATTCTTCACTCATGCACCACCTCTGTTTTTGAAAGCCGGCTTGCCGCGGCAAGAATCACAGGACATCGCACCGGTCGACAAACAGCCCGTTCCGGCGCGGGAAGTTCTGTCCTGGCTTCGCAGACCGGGCGGCTTGCGCTGGTTTGTCTCGAGGGCGATACGCTGGCTGGATTGTAGAAATGGCGCCTGACATCACTCCTGTCGAATCCGCGGTACTGTTCTGCAAGAAATGCAGGACTCGCGGGGCGGCGTGGGAGATGGCCTGGCTATCATCCAGCAGGCTGATATTCAATGGATGGAGAATCGAATGATTTCAGCCGCTGTGAATTGAATCTGCAGTTTCAGGGTTTGCCAATCGACCATGAATATCCAGCGCCTTGGAGATTTGAAAACCGCATTGGGAGAATCCCCGGTATGGCATGGCGGGCGGCTGTGGCTGCTGGACTGCCGCGCCGGGCTGGTGCTGGCGCTGGATCCGGACACGGGCGCGGTGGCCGCGCGCCACCCCGTGCCGCCCCCGCTGGGGTCGTTCGCGTTCAACGGCGACGACGGCGCGGGCATCGTGCTGGCGTTGAAGGAAGAGATCGCCGCGCTCGACCTGCGCAGCGGGCAACTGCGCACGCTGGCGCGCATCGAGGCCAGCCATCCGCAGCTGCGCCTGAACGACGGCACGGCGCTGGCCGACGGCAGCTTCGTGGTGGGCACCATGCATGTGCCGCGCGAGCCGGGCGAGGTGCCGCTGGGCGGGCTGTACCGGCTCGATCCGCAACTGCATCTGCACAAGCTCGACGACGGCCTGGGCATCAGCAACGGCCCCTGCGTGAGCCCGCTCGACGGCCGCCTGCATGTGGCCGACAGCAGCGAGCGCGTGGTCTATTCGTACCGGATCGAGGCCGACGGCCGCCTGGCCGACAAGCGCGTGTTCCTGCGGACCGAGGCGTATGGCTCGGGGCCGGATGGCTGCGCTTTCGACACCGCGGGGGGGCTGTGGATGGCGCTGGTGCGGGTGGGGGCCCTGGCCCGCTTCGACCCGCAGGGGCGGCTCACGCACAGGATCGACCTGCCGGTTACCCATCCGAGCGCGCTGTGCTTCGGCGGCCCGGGCATGGCCGACCTGTTCGTCACCAGCATCAGCGACAGCGGGCGGTTGCAGGCCACCGGCCCGCTGGACGGCGCCGTACTCAAGCTGAGCGGCCTGGGCTTTGCCGGCATGGCGCGCCCGGTGTGCCAGCTGCGCTCACCAGATATAGATAGACGGCCGCCGTCCTGACGGGCTGCGGTGCGAGCGCCTTCGGGCGGCCGGGCGGCGCCCAGGGCTCAGTTGCCGGCGCTCGGGGCATGCAGGCCGGCGGCCTTGCCATGGGCGGCGAAGCGCAGCTCGGGCCCGGCCACGTGCTCGGCCACGAAATCCAGGAACAGGCGGATCTTCGCGGGGATGATGGGTGTGTCCAGGATGGTGGCGTACATGCCCTCGTCGAAGCCCTTGTTGCTGATCCGGTAGCCGTCCAGCACGCGCACCAGCCAGCCCATGCGGATGTCGTTGGCCACGGTGTAGTCGTCCAGCAGCACCAGGCCTTCACCCAGGCGCGCCAGTTCCAGCAGCGCGATGCCGCTGTTGCTGACATGGCGGGGCTGGAACGCGATTTCGCTGAGCTGCCCGTCCCGCTTGAACATCCAGGTGATCTGGTCGCCGGGCAGCTGGTAGGCCAGGCAGTCGTGCGCCAGGATGTCCTCGGGCTGGCGCAAGGGCGGTTTGCCGGCCAGGTAGGCGGGCGTGGCCACCAGGTGGCGGTCGCTCTGGAACAGCATGCGCCGCTTGACACCGGCTTCCACCGGCGGCGAGATGCGGAAGTCGATGTCGAACTGGTCGCGCCGCAGGTCCACGGCGGCCTCGGTCAGCGTCAGCTCGATGTGGATCGCCGGGTAGCGCTTGCGGAAGGCCGCGATCAGCGCCGGCAGCACGCCCAGGCCGAACATCACGCGCGAATGCACGCGCAGCAGGCCCTGCGGCGCGGTGCTGATGGCGGTGATGTTGCTCTGCAGCTCCTTGATGCGCCACAGGATGCTTTCGAGCTCACGCGCGTACTCCTGGCCGGATTCGGTCAGCGTGACTTGGCGCGTGGAGCGCAGCAGCAGCTTGACCTTCAGCTCCTCCTCGATGTCCGTGATCATGCGCGACACGCCGGTCGCCGAGATGCCGAACCGGCGCGCCGTCTCCGAAAAGTTGCGCGTCTGCGAGATCGACAGGAACAGTTCCATGGCGCGCAATCTATCCATGAATCCTCCGGATTTTGCAGTTCACATCTGCAGTTTCTGCGATAGCCAGAACAGCTTGGCTCCCTAGAATTTGACAACCCTTGCGGCTGCACCTTTTGCGGAGAAGATTCATGGAATTCGGCGTATTCATTCTTGCCCAACAGCGGGGTTATCACCAGACATCCCAGCAGGTCATCAATAACTCGATCGAGCAGACCATCGCGGCAGAACAAGCAGGTTTCCATAATGCCTGGTACGCCGAGCACCATTTCAACAATTACTCGCTGTCGCCCTCGCCGCTGATGATGGTGGCCCACATGGCGGGCAAGACCCAGCGCATTCGCCTGGGCACGGCGGTCTGCATCCTGCCACTCTACCAACCCGCGCGCTTCCTGGCCGAGGTGGGCTTTGCCGACACCGTGTCCAACGGCCGGCTCGACCTGGGCGTGGGCTCGGGCTACCAGCAGTTCGAATTCGAGCGCTTCGGCGTGCAGATCGCGGACGCCAGCACCATCTACAACGAATTCCTCGACATCCTGCACCAGGGCATGACCGAGAAGATCTTCTCGTACGAGGGCAAGTTCCTGAAGATGCCGCGCAGTTCCATCGCGGTGCGCTGCGTGCAGGAGCCGATGCCGCCGCTGTGGATCACCTCCGGCAACCCGGTCGCGCTGGGCCGCGGCGTGCGCGAGCACCACAACCTGTTCGTCACCGCGCTGCTGAACGGCAACGAGGCCATCGGCAGCCTGCGGGAAC
Organism: Pseudorhodoferax sp.; assembly: GCF_047601025.1. Classification (NCBI taxonomy): domain Bacteria; kingdom Pseudomonadati; phylum Pseudomonadota; class Betaproteobacteria; order Burkholderiales; family Comamonadaceae; genus Pseudorhodoferax; species Pseudorhodoferax sp. The sequence goes on along the minus strand of NZ_JASGJZ010000001.1, from coordinate 207,221 downwards.
GCCTGGTGAAGGTGGCCGACGACAACGGCAAGGATCTGGACCGCGACGTGAAGTTCGGCTTTCTGCGCTGCGCCTACGCGTCCGACAACGACGCCGAGATCGCCGCCTATCTGGATTGCGCGCGCTTCCAACGCCGCATCTCCGAGAGCCTGAAGTACCGCCGGGCGCAGTCCGAGGACGGCTACATGGTCAGGGAGGTGCCGTCCGATACCGACCCGACGATGGAGCAGCTGCGCAAGAACCTGCCGGTGGGCTCGGTCAACCAGGTGATCGACAAGATGCTGGAGGAGATCAGCATCCTGCGGCCCAAGCACATCGCGCTGCAGACGCAGCTCGGCGACTTCGACCAGAAAACCATGCTCAAGCAGATCGAGCTCTGGGGCGAACGGATCATCCCGGCCATCCAGAAGGAACTGGCGCGCAGCCCCGTTGCCGCGCAGGCCGTGGGGGCCTGAGCCCTTCACCGAACAATCAAGGAGACTGAATGATCCCGACTTCCATCCACCGACGAACCCTGCTGCTCGGCGGCCTGCTGCTCGGCACCGGAATCCAGGCCGAGGCCGACACGGGCGACTGGCCGGCACGGCCGGTCCGCATCGTGGTCGCCGGATCGGCGGGCGCGGGCGGCGACATCTTCGCGCGCCTGATCGCCGAGCCCTTGTCCAAGGCACTCAAGCAGCCCGTCGTGGTGGAGCCCAAGGCCGGCGCCAACGGCCTGATCGCGTGCGACACCGTGGCCAAGTCGCCGGCTGACGGCTACACACTGCTGTTCGCGCCGTCGTCCGCCATCCTGATCAATCCGGTCATCCACGCCAAGATGCCGTACGACACGGAAAAGGACCTGACGCCCGTGGCGCAGGTAGGCGCGGCCGGCATCCTGCTCGTGGCCAACCCCAGCACGGGCTTCAAGAACCTGGCCGACATGGTGGCCTATGCCAAGGCCCACCCGGGCAAGCTGGCCTATGGTTCCTGGGGTACCGGCTCCTCGGGCCACCTGGCCATGGAAGGCATCAAGGCGCACTACGGGCTGGACATGCCGCACGCGCCCTACAAGACGCTGGTCTCGGAAGTGGCCGACCTGATCGGCAACAACATCAGCGTAGGCTTCACCGACATCCAGTCGCCGCTGCCCCACATGCGCGCGGGCAAGCTCGTGGGGCTGGGCCAGACTGGCTCGCAACGCTGGCCGGCCACGCAGGACTTGCCCACGCTGTCCGAGCAGGGCTACAAGTTCGAGGCCGATGGCTGGTATGGCGTATTCGTCCCGGCCGGCACGCCGCAGGCCATCGTCGACCGGCTCAACGAAGAGATCAACCGGCTGCAGAAGACCGATGCGGTGCGCCAGAAGATCGAGGGCCAGAACATGATCGTGCCAGTGAGCCGGACGGCCAGGGAGTACGCGGCGTCCATCAAGAAGGATGCAGAGATCTGGCAGGGTCTGGCCCGCGTGACGGAGTTGAAGGACAAGTAGGGCGGCTGACCGCCGTGCGTTCGTTCAACCGGGGCCACGGCCCCGGTTTTCGTTGGCGCGTGCGGCCCGTCGCGGCGGTCGATCCCGCAGTTTTCTGCAGGACTGAACCACGCCGCTTCCATATTCCCGATGGACAGGGCCAGCCACAGAATTCATCGCATCGGACCGCCCTCTTCAGCAACGGAGCACCCCATGGAATTCGGCGTCTTCATCCTCGCGCAGCAACGTGGCTACCACCAGACTTCGCAACAGGTCATCCAGAACTCGATCGAGCAGACCGTGGTGGCCGAGCAGGCCGGCTTCAACACCGCCTGGTATGCCGAGCACCACTTCAACAACTACTCGCTGTCGCCTTCGCCGCTGATGATGATCGCGCACATGGCGGCCCAGACGCAGCGCATCCGGCTGGGCACGGCGGTGTGCGTTCTTCCGCTGTACCACCCGGCCCGCTTCCTGGCTGAGGTCGGCTTCGTGGACACCGTGTCCAACGGCCGGCTGGACCTGGGCGTGGGCTCGGGCTACCAGCAGTTCGAGTTCCAACGCTTCGGCATCGGGATCGACGATGCGGCCGCGATCTACGACGAGTTCCTGGACATCATTCCCAGCGGGCTGACGCGCAAGGCCGTGGCCTACGATGGCCGGTTCCTGCAGCTGCCGCCCAGCTCGATCGCGGTGCGCCCGGTGCAGGACCCGATGCCGCCGCTGTGGATCACCTCGGGCGACCCGGCCGCGCTGGGGCGCGGTGTGCGCGAGGGCCACAACCTGTTCGTGACGGCGTTGCTCCAGGGCACCGAGGCCGTCATGGCGCTGCGCGAGCGCCTGGTGAAGGTGGCCGACGACAACGGCAAGGATCTGGACCGCGACGTGAAGTTCGGCTTCCTGCGCTGCGCCTACGCGTCCGACAACGACGCCGAGATCGCCGCCTATCTGGATTGCGCGCGCTTCCAACGTCGCATCTCCGAGAGCCTGAAGTACCGCCGGGCGCAGTCCGAGGACGGCTACATGGTCAGGGAGGTGCCGTCCGATACCGACCCGACGATGGAGCAACTGCGCAGGAACCTGCCGGTGGGCTCGGTCAACCAGGTGATCGACAAGATGCTGGAGGAGATCGGCATCCTGCGGCCCAAGCACATCGCGCTGCAGACGCAACTGGGCGACTTCGACCAGAAGACCATGCTGCGCCAGATCGAGCTGTGGGGCGAGCGCATCATTCCGGCGATCCGCCAGGAAGTCGAATCCATGAACGCGGTGGCCGCGTGATGCCCATGCAGTTGCCGACGTTCGACAGCCGGGCCTTGCGGGGCAGCGTGGCGGTCGTCACCGGCGCATCCGGCGGGCTGGGCCTGGCCATCTGCCAGCAGCTGCAGGCCATGGGGGCGCAGGTGGTGCAGGCCGACATCCGCCACGCGGCCGCACCAGGCGAGATGGACGGCGCGCTGGCCGTGCACTGCGACATCGCGGACCCGGCCTCCATCGCCGCGATGGCCGAACTGACGCGCGCGCGCTTCGGCCGCTGCGATGTGCTGGTCAACAACGCCGCCATCACGGCGCAGCCGGTCGGGCTGGAAGACCTGCCGATCGACCTGTGGGACCGCATCTTCCGCGTGAACCTGCGCGGCGCCCTGCTGTGCGCGCAGGCGCTGGTTCCGATGATGTTCGCGCAGCAGGCGGGCAGCATCGTCAACGTGGCCTCGATCGCCGCGCAATCGCCCTCGCGTGTCGGCGCCTACGGCCCGACCAAGGCGGCGCTGCAGGCATTGACGCGCCAGATGGCGGTGGAGTGGGGGCCGCGCGGCCTGCGTGCCAACTCGGTCAGCCCGGGTATGGTGCGCACGCCGCTGTCAGAGCCGCACTACCGCGACGAGGGCGTGCTCCAGCGCCGCACCGCGCGCATTCCCGCGCGGCGCCTGGGCCTGCCGGCCGACATCGCCGGCGCGGTGGGCTTCCTGGCCAGCGACGCGTCTGCCTACGTCAACGGGCAAGACCTGGTGGTCGACGGTGGCTTCCTCAAGGCTTCGCTCAGCAACCTTTACCAACCCGACCGATGAGACACGCCATGGAATCGCCCAAACGCCTGCAGAACGTGTTCGTCGTGGCCGAGCGGCCCGCCGAACTCCACGCCTTCTATGCCTCGGCTCTCGGCCTGCAGCTGAAGTTCCGCGACCAGGACCGCTGGATCCAGTACGCCGTGGGCAACACCAGCGTGGCACTGGCCTGCCGCGCAGAGGCGGTGCCCGCCACCTCTGGTGTCGTCATGGTGTTCGAGGTGGACGACTTCACCGCCACGGCCGAGCGCGTGGCCGCTGCGGGCGGTGAGGTGCTGGGCACGCGCGACATGGGCACGCACGGCGTGGTGCTTTCGCTGCGCGACCCCGAGGGCAACATCGTTCAACTCTTCAAGCGCCAGGAGACACCTGCACCATGACCGATCCGACGACACCCGCCACGGTCATCGATCCCAAGCTGTTCCGCCAGCTGCTGGGCTGCTTTCCGACCGGAGTGGCCGTGATCACCACCACCACCGCCGAGGGCCGGCCCGTGGGCCTGACCTGCAACTCGTTCAGCTCCGTGTCGCTGGAGCCGCCGCTGGTGCTGTTCAGCCTGCGCAAGGCCAGCAGCCTGCTGGGCACCTTCGTGGCGGCCGAGAACTTTGCGATCAACATCCTGTCGCAGCGCCAGGATGCGCTGTCCGGCCGCTTCGCGTCGAGCAGGATCGCCGACAAGTTCGAGGGCGTGGACTGGGCTCCCGGTCCGCTGGGCACGCCGTTGATCGACGACTGCCTGGCCAGCTTCGAGTGCCGCGTCCATGCACGCCACGAGGCCGGCGACCACGACATCTTCATCGGCGAGGTCCGGCACATGGGCACCGGCTCCAGCGAGCATGCGCTGGTGTTCTACAAAGGCGCCTACATGATGCTGGCCGAGTCGCTGCGCAAGCGGGTGCTCGAAGGCCGGCTGGACACGCCCGCCATCGACGAGGCTTACCGCGCGCTGTACGGCACCTTGCTGCGTCTGGCCTGCGCGCGCGCTTCGGAGGCCGAGGTGGACGCGGTGGAGGCGGCCACGCACGAGATCGAGCAGCTCCAGGGCGCGGAGGCTCTGCCGCAACGCATCGAGGCGATCGCGCGCTTCTTCTCGTCGATTGCTCTGGCCGGCCACAACGAGGCCTTGGGCTTGATGGCGCAGACCATGACGGCCGTGCTGCGCGAGCGCTTGACGCATGTCGTGCCGTCGCCGGCCAGGCCCGACGTCTATCCGCTGCGGCGCAAACTCGTGCGCTGCCTGCGCGTGCGCGATGCGGACGGCGCTGTCGCAGCGCTGGACGAGTTGATTACCACTTTGCGCAGAGACAGCGGGGCGTGGGCCGCGACGGACGCGGTGGCCGTGCCGTCCTGAACCCGGTCCACAGCCGCCGGCAGGTGCGCGGCCTTGCGCCACAATCCCCGGCGGATGCGCCAAATGGCAGCGCATCGCCAACCGAAAGGGATGCATCGCATGTGGAAAAGACGAGACCTGCTGGCGGCCGGCGCCGCAGCGGTACTGCTGCCGTGCGCCGCCCGGGCGCAGACCTTCCCGTCCAAGCCGATCAAGATCGTGGTGCCCAACGCGGCCGGCGGCGGCGCCGACCTGACCGCGCGCACCGTGGGCCAGAAGCTGGCCGAGGTGCTGGGCCAGCCCGTCATCATCGACAACAAGCCCAGCGCCGGCGGCATCGTCGCCGGTGAGCAGGTGGCGCGTGCGCCGGCCGACGGCCACACGCTGCTGCTGGTGTCGGCCGGCACGGCGGTCAGCGAGGCGCTGTTCAAGTCGCTGCCGTTCGACACGCTGAAGGACTTCAAGCCCGTGTCCATGATGGCCAGCTTCGACCTGGCGATCGCGGTGGCGCAGAACAGCCGCTTCAGGACACTCGGCGATCTGCTGGCCCATGCCAAGGCGCACCCGGGCCAGCTCAACATCGGCACGCCGCAGATCGGCACCACGCAGAACCTGGCGACCGAGCTGTTCAAGACCACGGCCGGCATCGATGCGCAGATCGTGCCGTTCAACGGCACGCCGCCGGTGATCACGGCGCTGCGCGGCGGCCAGCTCGACGCGATGATCGACCTGCTGGGCCCGCTGATGCCGCAGATCACCGGCGGCGCGCTGCGCCCGCTGGCCGTGCTGGGTGCCAAGCGCGCGGTGCAGCTGCCGGACGTGCCCACCGCGCGCGAGACCGGCGGCAGCCTGGCGCAGTTCGACGTGTCGTCGTGGAACGGCCTGTCCGTGCCGGCCGGCACGCCGGCCGACGTGGTGGCGCGCCTGAACAAGGCCGTCAACACCGTGGTCGCCCAGGCCGACGTGAAGGACAAGCTGCTCAAGCTGAACCAGGTCGCCCAGGGCAGCACGTCCGAGGAAGTGCAGGCCCGCCTGGAGCGCGAGATCCGCCGCTGGAACGAGGTGATCGCGCGGGCCAACATTCCCAAGCAGTGAACCGTCTGTGATGTGACGGCGGCGTCAGGCCGTGGCGACGGCACGGCCCTGGCGGCCGGTCACGCCGGGGGCCGGGCGGGTTCCGTACGGCGCAGGACGCCGGGGCGCCGCAGCTCGACGTGGCCCAGGTCTTTCAGGCTGCGCCAGCTGCCGCCCCAGACCAGGCCGGCGGACTGCGCGACGGCGCCGTACAGCGCATAGCCGCGGGCCGCCCGCGGGTCCTGCTCGCTGATGACGATGCGGCCGTCGATGATGAAGGCGCTGTCGGCGGCCAGTCCGTACTGGTGGTAGCTCGCGCCCGCGGTCGCGTAGGTGACGGTGGGGCCCAGGGCCGCGAGTTCGGCTTGGCGCTCGGGGCTGCGGTAGCCCTCCAGCAGCACCATCTCGTAGCCGTGCTGGTCGCGCATCACCTGGTAGACGGCGAGCAGGCGGCTGCGGAACTCGGCGTCGAGCAATTCCCACTGGCGGCTTGCCGTCGCGATGGCCGGGCGGGCGCGCTCCAGCTCGCGCGTCATGAACAGCTCCGGCGGCAGCGGCGCCGGCGGCACCAGGTTCTCGCCTTCGAGCAGGCGAGCCACCTGCGGATTGACGCCGCGGCTGGCGGTGTGGTCGTAGCCGTCGTAGGCATTCCGGTCGCGCAGCCAGAGCGTGGCGGCCGGGACTGCCGCCAGCACCACGGCGGCGGCGCAGACCCATCGCGCCGACGCGCGCAGGCCGATGCGGGCCGCCGCTGCCGCCCAGGGGCGCAGCCGCCAGGCCGCGCGTTCGCGGACCCGCTGCCACAGGCCCGGCATCGCGAGCCGCGCGGCCAGGGCGGACACGAGCAGGACATAGACGGCAGCGGCAAGAAACAGCACGGCGGGAAGGTCGGGAAGGAGGCGGCATGGGATTGTCGATTTGAAACCAAACGTATCCATGTATGCAATCGGTGAACTTTCGACACTTATGCGCAATAGTGGCGGTGTGCTCCCGTGTCGCCGAAGGGCTCCCGGCGCCGGAGCGGGCGCAGAGCGCCGCCAGGCGGTGCCTTGGTAGCAGCGGGCGGGGCGCGTCGAGGCCGGATCGGCCGGCCGCTTCTCGGAAGCGGTGAACTTGGAAACAGCCGTTGACTGGTCGGAACGCGGGCAAGTACTTGCTGCCCTTTGGAATGGATCGACTGTGCGGCTCACCCATTCGGAACTGCGCCGCAGTTGCCGAAAACGGCCGCAACCCCGTGCCAATACTTGTTTTTTCTTGTTTTCGACATCACCCAACTGCCGTTTCTCGGGTGAATGGATCGATCGCGCCCACGACGGGGAGCGCCAGGCCACAGGCGTAGGCGCGAGCTGTGCAGTCCTGGCAGGTCACCAGGACAACGACTGCAATGCCCGCAGGGGGCTTGGCGTGCCTCGGCCTGAACTTCTCAGGCGACGACGCGGTTGCGGCCGGCGTGCTTGGCTTCGTAGAGCGCGCGGTCCGCGGCCTGCAGCATCTGGTCGAGCTGGGCCGGGGCGGGCGAGGCGGTGTCGACGCCGATGCTGACGGTCACCGTCAGGCGGCGGCCGTCGCCGATCGCCACGGGACGGTTGGCGCAGGCCTGGCGCATGCTCTCGGCGATCCGCATGGCCTGCTGCGCGTCGCATCCGGGCAGCAGTACGGCGAATTCCTCGCCGCCGAGGCGGCCGAGCAGTGGCGGGCCGGGGGGCAGCCGGCTGCGCAGCGCATGGGCCACGTGCACGATGACCATGTCGCCGGCCGAGTGCCCGTAGTTGTCGTTGACGGACTTGAACCGGTCGATGTCCAGGATCAGCAGCCCGGCCGGCTGGCCGGCCTCGCGCGCGGCCGCCAGCGCCCGGCCGGCCTGCTCCGCGAAGGCACGGCGGTTCATCATGCCGGTCAGCGGATCGTGTTCCGCCATGTGGCGCAGCCGCGCCAGCAGCGCGGTGTTCGCCGCCACGGCGCTGGCCACGGCGATCGGCGACAGCGCGATCATCGTGATGCCCACGCGGACCGACATCAGCATCTGCGGCGTGTCGATCGCCACCGCCATGTTCAGGTGGCCCCTGGAAAGGGCCACCAGCGTCCAGGCCGTGGTCAGCAGCGTCAGCACGGAGGTGGTGAACACCCCGTAGCGCATGCCGCACCACAGCAGCGCCGGCACCGGAAACGCCAGCGCGCCCGGGCCGCCGACCGCCAGCGCGCAGCCCAGCGAGGCGAGCAGCGCCAGCAGCGGCCCCAGCCGCCGCCAGTGCGGCAGGTTGGCGCGCCACTGGCGCGGCACGCGCCGGGGCACGGCGGCCGGTATCGACAGCATCGCGGGCAGGATGGCGATGTAGTTGAACATCTCGCTGACGAACCAGGCGCAGGCGGACTGCAGCGCCGGGCGGCCGAAGGCGATCGGCCCGACGACGGCGCCGGCGGCAGCGGCGGCGCCCGCGGCCAGCATGACGACGAGCAGCATCTGCAGCACGCTGCCGACGCCCTGCAGCCGGCGCGCCTCCGAGCCCGGCCTGGCCATCAGCAGGTAGCAGCTCACCACGCTGGCGAAGTTGCACAGCGTCAGCAGCACCGAGATCGGCAGGGCATCGCCGGCCAGGTAGCCCGCCAGCAGATAGCCCGCGGCCGCGCCGACCCAGCCGGCGGTGGTGTCCAGCCGTGGATAGCGCAGCATGATGCCCAGCAGCAGGGCGTTGGCCGGCCAGAACACGGCCAACTGGCCGGTCAGCCGCGTCCAGACGCCGAACAGGCAGGCGGCGGTGACGATGGCGGCGACCACCAAGCCGCCTGCCAGCTGGTCGCCAAGACTCGCCGATGCAGCGGCCGCCGCGCCAGGGTGGTCGGCCTGCTGCAGCGAGTCGCGCTGGGAATCCATGAAATACATCGCGTCATCTGCCGGGTCGCCTGAGTATGCCTTGGCGCGCGCCACCGGTGCAGCGCCGGCGCGCCGGGTCAGGCGCCGGCCGGCGGCTCGCCCAGCGCCACGCCGATCTGCCGCGCGCAGCGCAGCAGCGGATGGTCCGCCGGCACCTGCCGGCTGCGGCCGGCCACGCTGGCCACCGGCACGCTGGTGAGCCGGCCGTGCTGCAGCGTGACCATGCGGTCGAACTGCCCCTCGATCACCAGCTGCGCCGCGGTGTTGCCGTACTGGGTGGCCAGCACGCGGTCGAAGGCCGTGGGCGGGCCGCCGCGCTGCACGTGGCCCAGCACCGTGGTGCGCACCTCGCTCGCGATCAGCGGCTGCAGCTGCGCCTGCAGCGCATGGCCCACGCCGCCCAGGCGCACCGGCTCGGGGCTGCCGGCGATGCGCTCGCGCACGGTCTGCGCGCCGCCGCGCGGCTTGGCGCCCTCGGCGATGCAGACCACGGTGTGGCGCCGGCGCGCCGCGCGCGTGCGGCAGACGTCGGCGACGGCTTCGACGTCGTAGTCGATCTCCGGCAGCAGGATCACGTCGGCCGCGCCGGCGATGCCGGCCTCCAGCGCGATCCAGCCGGCGTTGCGGCCCATGGTCTCCACGATCATCACGCGGCCGTGGCTCTGCGCCGTGGTCTGGATGCGTTCCAGCGCCTCGGTGACGGTGGCCACGGCGGTGTCGAAGCCGAAGCTGCGGTCGCAGCCCGCGATGTCGTTGTCGATGGTCTTGGGCACGCCGACCATGGGCAGGCCACGCTCGGCCAGCGCGTGGCCGATGGTCATGGTGCCGTCGCCGCCGATCACGACCAGCGCCTCCAGCCCCAGGGTCTCGCGCGCGTAGCGCACCACCTCGTCGCGCCGGTCGCGGCCCTGCCAGTCGAGCGGGCTGGCGCGGTTGTGGGTGCCCAGCACCGTGCCGCCCACGGCCACGATGCCGCTCACGTCGTCCCAGCCGAGCGGGCGCACGCGCTGCTCCATCAGGCCGAGGAAGCCGTCCTCGATGCCGACGACCTCGGCCCCGCACTGGCGGATCAGCGATTTGGTGACGGCGCGCAGCACCGCGTTCAGGCCCGGGCAGTCGCCGCCGCCGGTCAGCATTCCGATGCGCATGGGCAATGGTTCCGTGGAGTGAGGGTGCCGAGAGGGTAGTTCAGAGTGGGTGCCGCCGGTGGCGCGGCGGGTTCAGGGCCTGCCGGGCCGTCGCGCTTGCGCTTCTGTCAGGGGGGCGACGATGGCCGCAGCCAGTTCTCGACCACAAGGCCTGGCACGCGGGCGAAGTGCCGCGTGTTGTCCGTGACCACGACGGCCCCGCGCGCGAGCGCGTGCGCCGCGATCATCTCGTCGAAGTCTCCGATCGGCTGGCCGCGCGACCGCAGGTCGGCGCGCAGGACGCCGTGCCGGTCCGCGGCGTCGGCGTCCCAAGGCAGCACGGGTGCGATGCGCAGGAATTCATCCACCAGCTGGTGCAGCCGCGTGGCTTCGGGGCGGAGCGCCGCGCCGAAGCGGATTTCCGACCGCGTGACCGCCGAAATGCACCATCGGCCGGGCGCCAGCGCCTGCAGCCGTGCGTCGAATGCAGGGTGGCCGCGCATGGCTGCGCTGGCGGCATTCGTGTCCAGCAGATAGAGGGTCACTCGTTCCAGCCTGCGAACGGGTCGCGCGTCTCGCTGCCTTGCCGGCGTTCGTCGGCACCGAGGAAGTCGTCCGGCACGTTGGCCCCGATCCGGGCCCGCCGCTGCATGAAGGCCTCCCAGTCGGCCGGAGCCCGGGCGGACAGGATCACATCGCCCGTCGCGGTGTCGCGGCGGATGTAGACCTCCGAAAGATCGTCGAAGCGGAACTCGGCCGGAAGCCGTACGGCCTGGCTGCCGCCCGAGGCGAACAGCTTGGCAGTCGCAATGGGCATGTCACTCCCTGGTGGATGAATGTAGCTACCAATGTAGCTACATTCGGCGGTGCGATCAAGCGCTCGACATCCGGGGCCGACGTCGCCGCTCAGCCCGCCGCCGTGCGCCGCTCGCGCACCAGCAGCACCGGCACCGGCGCGATGCGCGCCAGCTGCTCGGCGTCGCTGCCGATCAGCAGCCGCTCGACGCCGCGGCGGCCGTGCGTGCCGAGCACGACGAGGTCGGCGCCGATGCGGGCGGCGTGGGCGGCGATCAGCTCGGACACGCGCTCGCCGGCGCTTTCGACCAGCGTGGTCTCGCTCGCGATGCCCTGGGCCTGCAGCGCCTGGGCGGCGCGGTCCAGCAGTTCCCGGCCGGCCTTGAGGAAGCGCGGCCGGATGTCGCCGATGTGCACGGCCGGCGGCTCGAAGCCGGTGATGTGCTCCATCGCGTCGACGATGTGCAGCAGGTGCACGCGGGCGCCGGACAGCCGCGCCAGCGCGGCGGCCTCGTCGAGCGCGAGCTGCGCGGTGGCGCTGCCGTCCAGCGGCACGAGCAGGGTCTTGTACATGGTGCGTGGTCCTCGTCTTCGGTGTCGGGGGAGGGGAGGGGAAAGGGTCAGCCGCGCGGGCCGTCGAGCAGCCGCTGGGCGTGCCGCGCCGCGATCCATTCCTCGTTGGTGGGCTCCACGGCCACGCGCACGCGGCTCGCGGCGCTGGAGATCACGGGCGCGTGGGCGGCGTTGGCGGCGGGGTCCAGGTCCACGCCCAGCCAGGCCAGGCCGGCGCAGATGCGCTCGCGCAGCGCCACGCTGTGCTCGCCGATGCCGGCGGTGAAGACCAGCATGTCCAGCCCGCCCAGCACGCCTGCCAGCGCGCAGGTCTCGCGCACCATGCGGCGCACGAACAGCTGCAGCGCCAGCGCGGCGCGCGGCTCGGCGGCCTCGCGCTCCAGCAGCACGCGCTGGTCGGCCGAGATGCCGGAGACGCCGAGCAGCCCGCTCTCGTGGTACAGCACGTGGCCGACCTGCTCCAGCGTGAGCTTCTCGATCTCCATCAGGTACAGCACGGCGCCGGGGTCCAGCGCGCCGGTGCGCGTGCCCATCATCAGCCCGTCCAGTGCCGAGAAGCCCATGGTCGTGGCCTGGCTCCGCAGGTCCTGCATCGCGCACAGGCTGGCGCCCGAGCCCAGGTGGGCGACGATGGTGCGCCCGCGCGCGGCGTCGCCGTGGCGCTCGGCCAGCGCCACGGCCATGTACTCGTAGGACAGGCCGTGGAAGCCGTAGCGTCGCAGCCCGCGCTCGAAGGCCGCGTACGGCAGCGGCAGCAGCTGCTCGACCACCGGCACCGTGTGGTGGAAGGCGGTGTCGAAGCAGGCGACCTGCGGCAGCCCGGGCCGCTCGCGCAGCAGGATCTCGATGGCCTCCAGCGCGAACGGCTGGTGCAGCGGCGCCAGCGGGATCAGCGCCTTCAGCTCGGCCAGCACCTGCGCGTCCACGCGGATCGGCGCGAAGTGCCGGGGGCCGCCGTGCACCACGCGGTGCGCCACCGCGGCCACCGGCCGGCCGGCCAGCCAGCGCAGCAGCTCCTCGCGGATGATCTGCAGCGCCGCGGCGTAGGGGTGCTCCGCGCCCAGGTCCACCGGCCGCACGGGCACGGTGCTGGCGCCGAAGTCGGGCCGGGGGCCGCCGATGCCCTGCACCTTGCCGTTCCAGGCCGGCGTGCGCGCGGGGCTGGCGGCGTCGAACACGCCGAACTTGATGCTCGACGAGCCGCAGTTCAGCACGACGATGAAGGAGGATGCGGGGGCGTTCACGGCGGGTTGCTCCGGAAGTGGTGCGCCAGCAGCACCGCGATCGCGCAGGAGGCGATGCGCGTCTCGCGGCTGTCGGCGCGGCTGGTCAGGATGATCGGCAGCCGCGCGCCCAGCACGATGCCGGCCGTGGCCGCGTCGCCCATGTACTCGAGCTGCTTGGCCAGCATGTTGCCGCTCTCCAGGTCCGGCACGACCAGCACGTCGGCCTGGCCGGCCACCGGCGAGGCGATGCCCTTGGTGCGCGCGGCCGCGGCCGAGACGGCGTTGTCGAAGGCCAGCGGGCCGTCCAGCACGGCGCCGGTGATCTGGCCGCGGTCGGCCATCTTGCACAGCGCGGCGGCGTCCAGCGTGGCCGGCATGGCCGGGTTGACGGTCTCCACCGCGGCCAGGATGGCCACGCGCGGCTCGGCCACGCCGATCGCGTGCGCCAGCGTGATGGCGTTGCGGATGATGTCGGCCTTGTGCTGCAGCGTGGGCGCGATGTTGACGGCGGCGTCGGTGATGATGAAGGGCCGCGGGTAGGCCGGCGTCTGCATCAGGAAGCAGTGCGACAGCCGGCGCTCGGTGCGCAGGCCGGCCGCGGGCGCCAGCACCGCGCTCACCAGCTCGTCGGTGTGCAGGCTGCCCTTCATCAGCGCCTGCACGTCGCCGCGGCCGGCGATCTCGGCCGCGCGCGCGGCGGCGGCATGGCTGTGCGGCACGTCCTCGATGGCGATGCCGTCCAGGCTCAGGCCCGCGGCGTCGGCCGCGGCCTGGAGCCTGGCGCGCGGGGCCACCAGCACCGGCTCGATCAGGCCGGCCGCGCGCGCGTCCAGCGCGCCGCCAAGGCTCAGCGCGTCGCAGGGGTGGACCACCGCCACGCGGATCGGGCCCAGCGGCCGCACGTGCTGCAGCAGCCGCGGCAGGCCGTCGGCGGTGCGCAGCCGCACCTCGGGCAGCGTCGCGGCCGGGCGCTCGATCTTCTCGACGGGGGCCAGCACCGTGGCCTCGCCGTCGATCACGCACTGGCCGTCCTGGTTCACGCAGTGGCAGGCCAGCCGCAGGTGGTGGCTGGCCTCGTCCTTGGCGGTCACGCGCACGGACACGGTCAGCCGGTCGCCCACGTGCACGGGGTGGTGGAAGGCCAGCGTCTGGCCCAGGTAGATGGTGCCGGGGCCGGGCAGCCGCGTGCCGAGCACGGCCGAGATCAGCGCGCCGCCCCACATGCCCTGGGCGATGACGCCGTGGAACTGCGTGGCCGCGGCGTATTCGGCGTCCAGGTGGGCCGGGTTGACGTCGCCGGACATCACGGCGAACAGCTGGATGTCCTCCTGCGTGAGCTGGCGCTCGATGCTGGCGCTGTCGCCCACGGCGAGCTCGTCGTAGGTGCGGTTGCGCAGCATCGGCTGCGGCGTGCCGGAGACAATGGGGTCAGGCGGCGTGTCCTGCATCGGGCTTCCTTTCTGGGTTCGGGGGCTGCGCCCGCCGGTTCTGGTTCATCCATTCATCATGCATACCGTTGAGACCGTGCTGCTGGTGCTCCTGCTGGGGGCGTTGACCGGCATTGCGGCGCGCTACCTGCGCGCCATTCCGCTGCCGCTGATCCAGATCGCGCTGGGCGCGGCGCTGTCCTGGCCGCAGGACGGGCTGCACATCGCCTTCGATCCGGTGCTGTTCCTGGCGCTGTTCATCCCGCCGCTGCTGTTCGCCGACGGATGGCGCATTCCCAAGCGCGAGTTCTTCGCGCTGCACCGGCCGATTCTGCTGCTGGCGCTGGGCCTGGTGCTGTTCACCGTGGTCGGCCTGGGGGCGTTGATCCACTGGCTGATCCCCTCGATGCCGCTGACGGTCGCCTTCGCGCTGGCCGCGGTGGTCTCGCCGACCGACGCGGTGGCGGTCTCGGCGATCACCCGCAACCTGGGCATGCCGGCCAAGACCATGCACCTGCTGGAGGGCGAGTCGCTGCTGAACGACGCCTCCGGCCTGGTGGCGCTGAAGTTCGCGGTCGCGGCCACGCTGACCGGGCTGTTCTCTTGGACCGAGGTGGCCAAGGAATTCCTGTGGATCGCGCTGGGCGGCCTGGGCGTGGGCGCGCTGCTGGGCTGGGGCTTCGCGACCATGCGCGAGACCGTCACGCGCCGCGTGGGCGACGTGGCGGCCACGCAGATGGTGCTGCTGCTGGTGCTGCTGCCGTTCGCGGCCTACCTGCTGGGCGAGCACATCGGCGTCTCCGGCATCCTGGCGGCGGTGGCCGCCGGCGTCACCACCAACCTGGCCGACCTGCGCCGCGGCGAGTACGTGGCCGAGCGGCTGCAGACCGAGGGCACCTGGACCATGGTGGAGTCGGCCTTCAACGGCGCGGTGTTCCTGCTGCTGGGCCTGCAGCTGCCGTCCATCGTCGGCACCACGCTGGCCGAGGCCGGCGGCGACTGGTGGCGGCCGGCCGGCCAGGCCGTGCTGATCACCGTGGCGCTGCTGGGGCTGCGCTGGATCTGGCTGACGCTCGGGGTGCGCGGCAGCCTGTGGCGCGCGCACCAGCGCGGCTCGATGACCGAGGCGCCGTCGCCGCTGCTGACGCTGGCGACCACGCTGGCCGGCATCCGCGGCGCGGTGACGCTGGCCGGCGCGCTGTCGATCCCGCTGCTGCTGCCGGACGGCAGTGCGTTCCCGGGCCGCGACCTGCTGGTGTTCCTGGCCACCGGCACCATCTTGCTGACGCTGGTGGCCGGCAGCATCGGCCTGCCGCTGGTGCTGCGGCGGCTGCCGCCGGCCGGCGAGCCGGCCGCGCTGCGCGAGGAGCGCGGCGCCCGGCTGGCCGCCTGCAAGGCCGCCATCGCCCACCTGGGCCGGGAACTGCCGCCGGCCGGCGCCGACCCGGAGCGGCAGGCCCAGCTGCAGGAGGCCGTGGGCCGGCTGACGCAGGACTACCGCAAGCGCATCGACCTGCTGGAAGACCCGGCCACGCCCACCACGCCCGAGGCCCAGGCCGAATCGCCCGAGGCCGTGCGCCAGCGCCGCATGCGCTACGTGGTGGAGCTGGAACTGCGGCTCAAGGCGCTGCACGTGGAGCGCAACGCGCTGTACGCCGAGCGCCAGGCGCACCACATCAACGACGATTCGCTGCGCGCGCTGGTGGCCGAGCTGGACATGTCCGAGCTGTCGCTGCGCAAGCGCCTGGCCGTGGCGCAGAGCGCCGCCGGCCGGGTGCCCGCGGCGCGCGCAGCCGACGAGGGTCACTGACCGGCGCGCGGCGGCATCCAGGCCTGCCAGGGCCGCAGGAAGTCCTGCATCGCGTGCGTGGCCGGGCTGCTGCCCTGCGCGGCGTCGCCGCCCAGCGCCTGGGTGGCCTGGGCCTGCCACTGCTGCACCGCGTCGACCAGGCCGGCGGCGTATTCGGCCTGGGTGTGCGCGGCCTGCTCGGCCATGGCCTGCGAGCGGCCGAATTGCAGCTGCAGCTGGCGCCAGAAGGCCTCGGCCGGCAGCGCGGCCAGGGTCTGCCAGTTCGCCGTGCGGCCCATTTCCCCGGCCTCGCCGAAGGCCTGCGCGGCGTCCTGCTGCAGCGCCGCGCTGCCGAAGTCCAGCCACTGGCGGCTGGCCTGCTGGCGCAGTTGCTCCAGCCGCATCAGCAGATCCAGGTTGGCCTGGTACAGCGCGAAGGGGGTCGGTACGGATGAGCTCATGGACATCTCCTGTTGAAATCGTTGCGGTACGCGGCGCCTGCGGGGCAGGGCGGGCCGCGCCGGGCGGGGCTGGCCGGAGGACGCGGGGATTGCGCCTCATGCCATCTGCGCGATGGTCCTGCGGAATCGCCGCAGCGACAAGACGAACAGCACGCTGCCGATCACCAGCAGCCAGACGAACCGGGGCCACACCACGTCCAGCCCGGCGCCGCGGAACAGGATGGCCTGGCCCAGCTCGACGAAGTGCGTGGTCGGCGCGGCCAGCATCACGTTCTGCACCAGCACGGGCATGCTCTCGCGCGGGGTGTTGCCGCCCGACAGCATCTGCAGCGGCAGCAGCACCAGCACCACCAGCATGCCGAACTGCGGCATGCTGCGCGCCAGCGTGGCCATGAAGATGCCGAGCGAGGTGGTGGCGAACAGCAGCAGCGCCGCGCCCGCGAAGAACAGCGTCAGCGCGCCGGCCACCGGCACCTGCAGCAGCCCCTGCACCACGAACCGCAGCGACAGCGCCGCCGCCACCAGCACCACCAGCCCCATGGACCAGACCTTGGCCAGCATGATCTCCGCCGGTGCCACCGGCATCACCAGCAGGTGCTCGATGGTGCCGTGCTCGCGCTCGCGGATCAGCGCGGCGCCGGTCAGGATGATGGACAGCATGGTGATCTGGTTGATGATCTGCGACAGGCTGCCGAACCAGGACTTGTCCAGCGTCGGGTTGAAGCGCGCGCGCAGCGCCAGGTCCACCGCCGGCGTGGCGGCGGCGCGGTAGCGGCCGGCGAACTCGGCCACCTCGCCCAGCGCCACCTGCTGCACGTAGGCGCTGCCGGTGAAGGCCTGCATCATGCGCGTGGCGTCGGTGTTGAGCTGGATGCTGGCGGCGCGGCCGGCCAGCACGTCGCGTTGTAGGCCGGAGGGGATGACCAGCACGAAGGTGTAGATGCCGGCGTCCAGCCCCGGGTCCACCTCGGCGTGCGAGATCATGGCCGGCTTGGAGAACGCCGGCGGGTAGAACGCCGACACGATGCGCGCCGACAGCTGCGACTGGTCCTCGTCGACGATGGCCAGCGGCGCGTTCTGCAGCGTCTCGGGCATGCCCTTGGCCGCGGTGTAGACCGAGAAGGTGAAGCTGAACACGATCAGCACCAGCATCACCGGGTCGCGCCACAGGCTCCACAGTTCCTTGACGCCCAGGTGCCAGACGTTGAGCAGGCGCTGCTTCATCGTTCCTGCTTGCGCAGCAGCGCGATCGCCATGCCCAGGATCACCGGCACCGACAGCGCCAGCGGCCACAGCGAGCCGGCCAGTTCGTGCCAGCCCAGCGCCTTGTTGAACACGCCGCGGCTGACCGTGAACATGTGGCTGGCCGGGTAGACCTCGCCGATCACGCGCGCCGCCCCCTGCAGGGAGGACACCGGGTCGATCATGCCGCCGAACTGCGTGGCCGGCATCAGCGTGCCGACCATCGCGAAGAACAGCGCGGCGATCTGGCTCTTCGTGACCGCCGAGGCCAGCAGGCCCATGCCGGTGGCCGCGAAGGCGTACAGCAGCGCGGCCAGCGACAGCGTCGCGAAGCTGCCGGTCAGCGGCACGCCGAACAGCGTGACGGCCATGCCTGCCATCAGCAGGAAGTTCAGCATCGCCAGGCCGACGTAGGGCAGCTGCTTGCCCAGCAGGAACTCGCTGCGCGACAGCGGCGTGACGTACAGGTTCAGGATCGAGCCCATCTCCTTCTCGCGCACCACCGCCAGCGCCGTCAGCATGGCCGGGAACATCAGCAGCAGCAGCGGGATCACGGCCGGCACCATGGCCGGCAGGCTGGCCACGTCGGGGTTGTAGCGAAAGCGGCTCTCCACCGCCACCTGGCTGGCCGCGGCCGTGCCGCCGCGCCGGCGCGCCTGCTCGGCCAGCCAGTGCTGGTGCAGGCCCTGCAGGTAGCCCTGCACGGTCTCGGCGCGCTGCGGCATGGCGCCGTCGAACCAGGCGCCGACGGCCACCGGCCGCCCGCGCAGCAGGTCGCGGCCGAAGCCGGGCGGGATCTCGATCGCCAGCGCCAGCTCGCCGCTGCGCAGGCGCCGGTCCATGTCGGCCGGGTCGAGGATGGGCGCGCGCTCGACGAAGTAGCGCGAGCCGGAGATGTCCAGCTGGTAGCTCTGGCTCAGCGTGCTGTGGTCGCGGTCCAGCACCGCGTAGCGCAGCTGGTTCACGTCGGTGCTGATGCCGAAGCCCATGACCAGCAGCAGGATCAGCGAGCCGGCCAGCGCCATCGTGGCGCGCACCGGGTCGCGCTGCAGCTCCAGCGCCTCGCGCCACATGGTGCTCAGCAGGCGCTGCAGCGAGAAGCGGGGCGGGCGGGCCGGCGCCGGCGCGGCCCCCGCGGCCGGCGCGAGGGCCACGGCCTCGTCCGCCGGCGCGTCGGCGTCGCCCACGCCGGCCTCGGCCAGGTAGCCGATGAAGGCTTGCTCCAGCGTCTTCGCGCCGCGCTTGCGCACCAGCCGGGCCGGCGCGTCGCTGTCCAGCACCCGGCCGGCGTGCATCATGGACATGCGGTCGCAGCGCTCGGCCTCGTTCATGAAGTGGGTGGAGATGAAGATGGTCACGCGGTCGCGCCGCGACAGCTCCGCCAGCAGCCGCCAGAACGCGTCGCGCGCGACCGGGTCCACGCCCGAGGTCGGCTCGTCCAGGATCAGCAGCTCGGGCCGGTGCACCATGGCCACGGCCAGCGACAGGCGCTGGCGCATGCCCAGCGGCAGCGCCTCGGGCAGCGCGTCCTGCACCTGGGTGAGCCCGAAGCGTTCGCACATCTCGCGCACGCGCTGCTCGATCTCGCCCTCGGGCACGTGGAACAGCCGCGCGTGCAGCACCAGGTTCTGGCGCACCGTCAGCTCGCCGTACAGCGAGAACGCCTGCGACATGTAGCCCACGCGCCGGCGCGTGGCGATGTCGTGCGGGTCCACCGGCTGGCCGAACAGCCAGGCCCGGCCGGCGCTGGCCGGCAGCAGGCCGGTCAGCATCTTCATCGTGGTGGACTTGCCGCAGCCGTTGCTGCCGAGGAAGCCGAAGATCTCGCCGCGCCGGATGCGCAGGCTCACGCGGTCCACGGCCGTGAAGTCGCCGAAGCGCATGGTCAGGTCCCGGGCCTCGATCGCGATGTCCTCGGCGCCCTGCCCGTCGGGCAGCGGCGGGATCTCGACCGGCGCATGGCCGCGCCGCCGCTCCTCGGGCAGCAGCGCGACGAAGGCCTGCTCCAGCGTGCGGCTGCCGGTGCGTGCCAGCAGCTCGGCCGGCGTGCCGGTGGCGCGCACGCGGCCGGCGTCCATCGCCACCAGCCAGTCGAAGCCCTGCGCCTCGTCCATGTAGGCGGTGGCCACCAGCACGCTCATGTGCGCCCGCCCGGCGCGGATGCGCGCGATCAGCGCCCAGAACTGCGCGCGCGCCAGCGGGTCCACGCCGGTGGTCGGCTCGTCCAGGATCAGCAGGTCCGGGTCGTGGATCAGCGCGCAGCACAGGCCGAGCTTTTGCTTCATGCCGCCGCTGAGCTTGCCGGCCGGCCGCGCCAGGAAGGCCTGCAGCCCGGTGCTGCGCGTGAGCTGGTCGATGCGCCGGCGCCGCTCGGCCGCGCCGTGGCCGAACAGCCGCGCGAAGAACTGCAGGTTCTCCTCGACCGACAGCGTGGGGTACAGGTTGCGGCCCAGGCCCTGCGGCATGTAGGCGATGCGCGGGCAGGCGCGCGCGCGGTGGCGCCGGTCGGCCATGTCGCCGCCGAGCACGTGGACCCGGCCCTGCTGCACCGCGCGCGCGCCGGCGACCAGCGACAGCAGGCTGGACTTGCCGACCCCGTCCGGCCCGATCAGCCCGACCATGCGGCCGGCCGGCAGGTCGAGGTCCACGCCGTCCACGGCCACGGTGGCGCCGTAGGCCAGCCGCACCGCCTGCAGCCGCGCCACCGGCGGTTCCGCTCCGGCCATGCGCCGCTACTCCGGCTGCACCAGCCGGTCGAGCCCGGCCGGCCAGGGCGCCTGCGGGTCCAGCCGCACCCAGGCCACGCCGGGCAGGCCGGTCTTGACCTGCTCCAGCCGGCTCTTGAGCAGCGCCGGGTCGATGCGCGCGCGCACGCGGAACATCAGCTTCTCGCGCTCGCTGGCGGTCTCCACGGTCTTGGGCGTGAACTGCGCGGTGCTGGCGACGAAGCTCACGCGCGCCGGGATCGCGAGCTGCGGCGCCGCGTCGAGCACGATGCGCACCTCCGCGCCCAGCGGCACGCGGCCGGCCACGGTCTCGGGCAGGAAGAAGCCCATGTACACGTCCGACAGGTCCACCAGGTTCAGCACCTTGCCGCCGGCGGCCAGCACCTCGCCGGGCTGGGCCAGGCGGAACTGTACGCGGCCGTCGCGCGGCGCGCGCAGCGCGGTGTCGGCCAGGTCGGCGCCGATGCGGTCGACCGTGGCCGAGGCCGCCTCGACGGCCGCCTCGGCGCCGACGTGCGCGGCCCGCGCCGCGTCGACCGCGGCCTGCGCGGCCGCCACCTGGGCGCGCGCGGCGTCCACCGCGGCCCCGGCGTTGCGCACGCGGGCGCGGTCGTCGTCCAGTTCCTGCATCGCGGCGGCGCCCTGGCGCGCCAGCGTTTCCGAGCGGGCCAGCCGGCGCCGCGCGGCGTCCAGCTCGCTCTCGCGCTGCACCACCTGGGCGCGCGCGGCGGCGCGCTCGCTCTCGCGCGCGGCCACCTGCGCCTGCGCCTGGGCCACGCCGGTCTGCGCCTGCTGGCGCATCGCGCGCGCCTCGGCGGCCTGGGCGTTCAGCATGTCGATCTGCATGTGCGCCAGCGGCTGGCCGGCCTGCACGAAGGCGCCTTCGTCGACCAGGATCTCCTGCACGCGGCCGCCGGTGCGGGTGGCGACGTCGACCTCGGTGGCCTCGATGCGGCCGTTGCCGCTGGCAAAGCCCGGGCCGGGGCCCTGCGGCCGGCTGGACTGCCAGGCCCACCAGCCGCCGGCGGCCAGCGCCAGCACCAGCACGACGGGCCAGCGTTTCTCAGCCCAGGACCGCAGGCCCCGCGGCGCGGGTGGGGACGATGGGGTCACGGCTTCTCATTTCTCCAGGACGTACTGGCCGGGCGCGTCGGCCACCGGCTTGTAGTGGCCCGCGCCCATGCGCGGCGGCTTGGCCGGCGCGCCCGAGCGCTCCGCCAGCCACTGCTGCCAGGCCGGCCACCAGGAGCCCTGGTGCAGCGGCGCGGCGGCCAGCCACTCGTCCGGCGCGAGGTACGTGCCACCGGCCGGCCGCGTCAGGACCTGGTAGGTGCGGTGCGAGCCCGGCACCGGCGGGTTGACGATGCCGGCGTTGTGCCCGCCGCTGGTCAGCGCGAAGGTGATCTCGGCCGGGCACAGGTGGTGCAGCTTGTGCACCGAGCGCCAGGGCGCCACGTGGTCCGTGGTGGTGCCGACCATGAACACCGGCAGCCGGATGGAACTCAGCGCCACCGGGCGGCCGTTCACCGGGTAGCGGCCCTCGCTCAGGTCGTCGTTCAGGAACAGGCGGCGCAGGTACTCGGAATGCATGCGCGCGGGCATGCGCGTGGCGTCGGCGTTCCAGGCCATCAGGTCGTTCATGCTGGCGCGCTCGCCGAGCAGGTAGTCGTGCACCAGGCGCGACCACAGCAGGTCGTAGGAGCGCAGCATCTGGAACGCGCCGGCCATCTGGCTGGCCTTGAGGTAGCCGGTGGCGGCCATCTGCGCCTCCAGCAGGCTGACCTGGCTCTCGTCGATGAACAGGGCCAGCTCGCCGGGCTCGCTGAAGTCGGTCTGCGCGGCGAACAGGCTGACGCTGGCCAGCCGCGCGTCGCCGTCGCGCGCCATGGCTGCGGCCGCGATGGCCAGCAGCGTGCCGCCCAGGCAGTAGCCGGTGGCGTGCACCTGGCGCTGCGGGCAGATCGCGTTCACGGCGTCGAGCGCGGCGAAGAAGCCGTCGCGCAGGTAGTCGTCCATGCCCAGGTCGCGCTCGGCCTCGCCCGGGTTCTTCCAGGAGATGCAGAACACGGTGTGGCCCTGGTCCAGCAGGTACTTGACCAGCGAATCGTGCGGCGAGAGGTCCAGGATGTAGTACTTCATGATCCAGGCCGGCACCAGCAGCACCGGCTCGGGGTGCACCTCGGCGGTGGTCGGCTGGTACTGGATCAGCTCCATGACCCGGTTGCGCAGCACCACCTTGCCGGGCGTGGCGGCCAGGTCGCGCCCGACCGCGAAGCCGCCCGGCGCGGCCAGCGCCTCGCCGGTGGCGGCCTGGGCCAGGTCGGTGAGCAGGTGCTGGGTGCCGCGCACGAGGTTGGCGCCGCCCTCGGCCAGCGTCGCCTTGATCACCAGCGGGTTGGTGGCGATGCGGTTGCCGGGCGAGCACATGTCCAGCCACTGGCGCGCCCAGAACGCGACGACGCGCTCGTGGTGCGGGTCCACGCCCGGCACGCCGTGCGTGGCGGCATCCCACCACTGCTCCACCAGCAGGAAGGACTGGTGCCACAGGTTGAATGGCCACTGGCGCCATTCGGGCGCGGCGAAGCGGCGGTCCTGCGCCGGCGGCGCCACCAGCGCGCGTGCGTCGCCGGGGCGCGTGCTCAGCGCCTCGGCCAGGTACCAGGCCAGCGCCTGGGCCTGCGTGGCGGCCAGGCTGGCCAGCGCCATCTGGCGGCCGGGCGAGCCGGCCAGGTGGGCCACCCAGTCCTGCCAGGCCAGCAGGGCCGACGTGGGCGAGAGCGAGCCGCTCATGCGG
The DNA here is from genome assembly GCF_047601025.1 of Pseudorhodoferax sp. Lineage (NCBI taxonomy): Bacteria > Pseudomonadati > Pseudomonadota > Betaproteobacteria > Burkholderiales > Comamonadaceae > Pseudorhodoferax > Pseudorhodoferax sp. The sequence continues at coordinate 184,269 of NZ_JASGJZ010000001.1, read as the reverse complement.
GCGAGGGCGGCGTGGACCAGGGTGTCGAGCTGTTGGGTCGGAGCAGGCGCGTTGGGCAGGGACATGGCGGGAACTGTCGCGGCGCGGTGGGCGCCACGATTGATGCAAGTCAAGGGAGCACGATATTCGAGCGAATATCCCCAGTCTAGCGCGCTGAATTCGCTCATTCCGTGACGCGGCTGTGTTCCATTGACGCCATGGCGACCGATGTTTCTTCCCCCGCGGCCGAGCCGGCCGCCAGCGACTGGCATGCCCTGCCGGCCGACGACGTCCTGCAGCGGCTCGACAGCCGCCGCGAGGGCCTGACCGCTGCCGAGGCCGCCGCGCGGCTGGCCCGCCACGGCCCGAACGAGCTGCCGGCGCCGCCGCGCGTGCACCCGTTCCGGCGCTTCCTGGCGCAGTTCAACAACGCGCTGATCCTGTTCCTGCTGTCCGCGGCGGTGGTGGCGGCGGTGCTGGGCCACTGGGTCGACGCCAGCGTGATCGTCGGCGTGGTGCTGGTCAACGCCATCGTCGGCTTCGTGCAGGAGGGCAAGGCCGAGCAGGCGCTGGATGCGCTGCGCGCGATGCTGGCGCCCAGCGCGCGCGTGCTGCGCGAGGGCCGGCGCCTGGCCGTGCCGGTGGCCGGCCTGGTGCCGGGCGACGTGGTGCTGCTGGAGGCCGGCGACCGCGTGCCGGCCGACCTGCGCCTGCTGCGCGCGCGCGGCCTGCTGGTGGACGAGGCCATCCTGACCGGCGAGTCCGTGGCCAGCACCAAGTCCGAGGCCGCCGTCGACGCCCGGGCGGCGCTGGGCGACCGCGACGGCATGGCCTATTCCGGCACGCTGGTGGCGGCCGGGCAGGGCCTGGGAACGGTGGTGGCCACCGGCGTGCACACCGAGATCGGCCGCATCAGCAGCCTGCTGGGCGGGGTGCAGCCGCTGACCACGCCGCTGCTGCGCAAGATCGACGCCTTCGGCCGGCGCTTCACGGTGCTGTGCATCCTGCTGGCGGCCGTGCTGTTCGCGTTCGCCGTCGGCGTGCAGGACATGGAATGGGTGGCGGCGCTGATGGTGGTGGTGGCCGTGGCCGTGAGCCTGGTGCCTGAGAGCCTGCCGGCGGTGATCACCATCACGCTGGCCATCGGCGTGCGCCGCATGGCGCGGCGCCAGGCCATCGTGCGCCGGCTGCCGGCGGTGGAGACGCTGGGCGCCACCACGGTGATCTGCTCCGACAAGACCGGCACGCTGACGCGCAACGAGATGACCGCCTGCCGCGTGGTGACCGAGGACGCGCGCATCGCGGTCGGCGGCTCGGGCTATGCCCCGGTCGGCGCGCTGGAGCTGCCCGAGGGCCAGGACGCGCTGGCCGTCAACGCGCGCACGCTGATCGAGGCCGCGCTGCTGTGCAACGACGCCCAGCTCGCGCAGGACGCCGCCGGCCAGTGGAAGGTCGACGGCGACCCGATGGAAGGCGCCCTCGTGGCGCTGGCGATGAAGGCCGGGCTCGACGCGCGCGCGCTGCGCGCCGGCCATCCGCGCAGCGACGAGATCCCGTTCGACGCGCAGCACCGCTTCATGGCCACGCTGCACGCGCGCGCGGACGGCCAGGCCGAGCTGTTCGTCAAGGGCGCGCCCGAGCGCGTGCTGGCCATGAGCCGCGGCCAGCTCGGCGCCGACGGCCGGGTGCACCCGCTCGACGCGGGCTACTGGGAACGGGCCATCGCGGCCGCCGCCTCGGACGGCGAGCGCGTGCTCGGCTTCGCGCTGCGCCGGCTGCCGCGGGCGCCGGACCAGCTCGACTTCGGCGCCGCGGCGGAACTGGTGTTCCTGGGCCTGGTGGGCTTCATCGACCCGCCGCGCGCCGAGGCGCTGGCGGCGGTGGCCGACTGCCGCTCCGCCGGCATCCGCGTGAAGATGATCACCGGCGACCACGCCGCCACCGCCGCCGCCATCGCCGCCCAGCTCGGCCTGGCCGAGCGCCCGGTGGTGGCCACCGGCGCCGACGTGGACGCCGCCTCCGACGCCGAGCTGCGCGGCCTGGCGCGGCGCGCCAGCGTGTTCGCGCGCACCAACCCCGAGCACAAGCTGCGCGTGGTGCGCGCGCTGCAGGCCGAGGGCGAGGTCGTCGCCATGACCGGCGACGGCGTGAACGACGCGCCCTCGCTGAAGCAGGCCGACGTCGGCGTGGCCATGGGCCACAAGGGCACGGACGCCGCCAAGGAGGCCGCGCAGATCGTGCTGGCCGACGACAACTTCGCCTCCATCGTCGCCGCCGTGCGCGAGGGCCGCACCGTCTACGACAACATCCGCAAGGTCATCGCCTGGACGCTGCCGACCAACGGCGGAGAGGTGCTGGCCATCGTCGCCGCGCTGGTGCTGGGCCTGACGCTGCCGATGACGGCGCCGCAGATCCTGTGGGTCAACATGGTGCTGACGATCACGCTGGGCCTGTCGCTGGCCTTCGAGCCGGCCGAGCCGGGCGTGATGGAGCGCCCGCCGCGCGTGCCGGACGCGCCGCTGCTGTCGCCGTTCATGCTGTGGCGCGTGGTCTTCGTCTCGCTGCTGTTCACGGCCGGCACCTTCGGCATCCTCGCCTGGGGGCACTGGCGCGGCCACGACGACGCGCTTTCGCGTACGCTGGTGGTCAACATGCTGTGCGTGCTGGAGATCTTCTACCTGTTCAACGTGCGCTACCTGCACATGCGCTCGTTCACCTGGACCGGCGCGCGCGGCACGCCGGCCGTGCTGGGCGCGGTGGGCGCGGTGGTGCTGGCGCAGCTGGCCTTCACCTACGCGCCGTGGATGCAGGCGCTGTTCGACACGCGCGACGTGCCGCTGGCCGACGGCGCGCTGGTGCTGGCGATCGGCGCGGCCTCGATGGTGGTGCTGGAGATCGAGAAGGCGCTGCTGCGGCGCTGGCAGGTGTTCGACGAACTGGCCGTGCACAAGGAGGCATCCGCATGAACGATCCCTCGGCCGATCCGGCGGCCGGCCACCCGCAGGACCGCCCGGCCGTGCTGCTGGCCACCGACCTGAGCCCGCGCAGCGACCGCGCGATGGACCGCGCGCTGCAGCTGGCGCGCCAGTGGCAGGCGCCGCTGGTCGCCCTGGCGGTGCTGCCCGGCGGCGCCGGGCTGATCTCGCATCCGGTGCTGGCGCTGTCGTCCGACGCCGTGGCCGAGCGCGCCGCGCGGCGCCGGGCCGAGCGCCGGCTGCACGCCGACCTGGCCGACGCGCGGGTGCCGCTGGCCGTGCGCGTGGAGCGTGGCGAGGTCGCCGCCACCGTGCTGGCCGTGGCCCGGGCCGAGCACTGCGGCCTGGTGGTGACTGGCGTGGCGCGCCACGAGTCGCTGGCGCGCGCGCTGCTCGGCTCCACCGTGGACACGCTGGCGCGGCGCTGCCCCGTGCCGCTGCTGGTGGTGCGCGAACGCGCCCGCGCCGCCTATGCCCAGGTGCTGGTGACCAGCGACTTCTCCGAGCACGCGCGCCGTGCGCTGCAGGCCGCCGCCGCGCTGTTCCCCGAGGCCGGCTTCACGCTGTTCCACGCCTTCGGCAACCCGTATCCGCTGCTGGCCGGCATGGACGTGGAGCAGGCCCGCCAGGCCGGCCGCGCCGCCGCCGAGGAGCAGGCGCGGCTGTTCCTGGACGCGACGCCGCTGCCGCTGGCCGTGCGATCGCGGGTCCGGCTGCGGCTGGCGTACGGCGACCCCGGGCTGCTGCTGCGCGAGCACGGGGCGGAGCATCCGGGCGAACTGATCGTGCTGGGGACGCAGCGGCGCTCGGGGTTGACCGGGCTGCTGCTGGGGAGCGTGGCCGAGCGGGTGCTGGAGCTGGCGGAAAGCGACGTGATGGTGGTGCCGCCGGAGCAGTGAACAGCCCGGGCGCCGGGCACATCACTCGCGGAATCCGGCCCAGGGATCGACCACGGGCAGCGCCGGATCGATGGCCTGCGGCCGTGGGCGCAGCGACTGCGCCGGCGTCACCGCCAAATTGAAGGCCGCCTTCAACGGCGGCGGCTCCTTGCCGTGGAAGGCCTCGTCCTCGGCCGGCTTGCCGATGCCCTCGGCCCTGGCCACGATGCGCGGCTCGGTGGCCGAGCCCTTCCTGCCGGCCGTCTCGACGATCACGTCGTAGACGGTGCCGTTGCTTCAAGCCATCCGGCTCGACTCAATAGACCATGCAGGCCGCGTTGATCAGGCCCGTGACCGACGACACGCCGCCCAGGAAGCTGCCATGCGCCAGGTTGCCCTCGTCGATGCCATCGGTCAGCCGCGGCACCAGGTGCGTGGCCAGCACATAGGCCAGCAGCTGCACCACCAGGGCGACGCCCGCCCACACGCACATGTCCGCCAGGCTCACGCTGTGGGCGATGCAACTGGCCAGCGGCATGGCAAAGCCCAGCACGGCGCCCAGCAAGGCCACGGTGGCGGCCATGTTGCCCTGGCGGATCAGCGCGATCTCGGCATGCGCCGTGATGCGCAGGTAGACGAGGACGAACGCGGCCAGCAGGCCCATGGCGCTGGCGAAATAGGCCAGGAAGGCCGGCAGGGTACTGAGGAGGTGCATGGTGGTGGGGAAACAGTCCGGTCAGAAGCGGTGAAGGGATCGATCGCGCCCACGACGGGGTGCGGCGGGCCGCAGGCGCAGGCCGATGCCCTGGCCAGCGCCAGGGCCAGGACCGCAACGCCCGCATGGGAGGCCTGGGCGTGCCCCGGCTCGCAGGGCGAGGTTCCGGGCGCGGCGTCGGCGAAGCAAATGGACGTTCATCGGAGGGCCTCGCGTGGGTGTGAGGAATGCGTTCTCACCGCTCAGGCGATGTAGTGCGGCACGAAACGGCTGGTGTCGCGCGTGATGGCGGTGGCGTCCTCGCGGACGCCCAGGCCCGCGGGCTCGTCGTGCACCATCCAGCAGCCCAGCACGGTGTGCTGGCCGTCGAACACGGGCAGCGGCGCGAGGGCCTGCCAGACGGTGGGCTCGCCGGCATGCGGGCCGGGGGTTTCCAGGGCGGCGCCCGCGCCCAGGATGGCGATGTTCTGCCCCTCGCGCGAGGACAGCGGCTTGCGCACGCAGGGCAGGGGCAGGTCGGGCGCGAAGCTGGCCGCCAGCAGGTTGGGGTGGCCCGCGTGGCGCTCCCACAGCAGCGGCAGCAGCGCCTTGGAGGACAGCAGCATCTTCCAGGCCGGCTCGATGGGGCGCAGCCCCGCCGGGCCGATGAGCGGGCCGAACTCGTCCTGCAGCAGCCATTCCCACGGGTAGAGCTTGAAGCAGCGAAGCACGGGCAGGTTGCGCTCGTCCACGAAGCGGCCGAGCCCGCGGTGGTGGCCCAGCGCGGGCAGCGGCAGCAGGCGCGCGCGCACGCCGGCCTGCTGGGCCACGTCCTGCATGTAGCGCAGGTTGCCCAGGTCCTCCTCGCTGTCGTTGGCGAGGAAGTGCACCGTCTGGCCACACGCCAGCTCGGCCCAGCGCGCCAGCAGCTTCTCGTGCAGCGAGTTGTACTGGTCGGCCTGGGGCATCACGTCCTGCAGCCAGAACCATTGCGCCACGCTGGCCTCGGGCAGGCTGGTGGGGGTGTCGGCGTTGTATTCCAGCAGCCTGGGCGCGCCGGTGCCGTTCCACGAGAAGTCGAAGCGGCCGAACAGGTCCGGCTCGCCGCGCCGCCACGAATCGCAGATCAGCGCCAGCGCACCGTCGGGCAGGCGGTACCGCGCCACGTCGCCGCTGCGCACCAGGTCGGCCACCAGGTCCAGGCCCATGGCGTGCAGCTCGGCGCTGGCCCGCTCCAGCGTCTCGATCTGCGCCAGCGAGAAGGCGTAGGCGGCCGATTCGTCCCAGTACACGCCGTCGATGCTGTGCCAGCCGAAGCCGACGGCCTCGCAGCGTTCGCGCCAGCCCGGGCGCGGCGCCATGCGCACGCGCCGCATCAGCCGCCGCCCGAAACGCGCGCGCCCGTGCGGCCGAAGCCCGCGCGCGTGACCGTGTCGGCGCCCGTGGCCGACCACGGCCGCGCGGTGGCGGGGCGGTCGCCCTGCTCGTAGCTGGGGCCGAGCCAGGCGCCGCGGGCGCCCCCCATACTGCCGCTGCCGCTGCTGCCGCCGCCCGACGAGGATGTCTGCTCGGGCGTGCATTCGTGGCCATGGGGGCCCCAGTCGGCGCGGCAGTCCTCCTCGCTCCCATAGCGATCGCGCACGACGGGATGGTGGTAGGCAATGAACCCCGCCGTGGCTGTGGCCGTGGCCGCCAGCCCCAGCCCGATCCATTTCGATTTCTTCCCCTGCGGCTCCTTCTTCTTGTTCTTGTTCATGGTTCTCCCTCACGGTCACGCATGGCCCGATTGTCCATGGCCGGGCACCGGGTTCCCGGCGCCCACCGCGTGCTGCGCATGGCGTGGGCGACGGGCGCGTTGGCGTTGCACTTCGCGGCGTACCCGGCCGACATGGGGGCATGGTTTTGCGCATGCGCTTGAACTGCCTGGCATGCGCGTGGCGCCCGATCCGTGCGGCCGGCCACAGTGCCAAGCGGTGGTTGATCCGCTCGTCCAACCACGGGCGGAACAGTTCGGCCGTTTGCCGCTGCGAAGGCTTCGACCGATCGGACTGCCCTGAGGAATTCGCAAGAAAGCGGCCTTGGGTGAAACCAGGCCTTGCGAATCCCGTGGCCGCCAAGCCGAAAAACTGCAAGCTGGATCAGGGGCTTGCGCGTTGTTCGGAGCGGACTAACCAGGCGCTTTTATCTCGCCAAGCTCTACCAGATCCCTTGCGCGCCCATTCGCGGAATCGTAGATGTACAGGCGTTTTCCCTGCTTGGGGTAGTTGCAAACGTCAAAGACCGGCCGATTGCCGCCAACCAAATAGACCAGGTCGGCCGTGCCGGTGTTGCGCATCGAATGCGAAGGGCCGCGCGCGGGGAGTCCGATGAAGTCGCCTGCAGCAACGGAAAACTCTTCTTCGTTCAGGAAAACCGTGGCAGCGCCCGACAAGATGTAGATGAATTCGTCGACGAACTCGTGGCTGTGCAGTACCGTGGTCATGCCGCCCGGCGCAACGACGTTGAGATGAATGCCAACGGTTGCCAATCCAGTCGAGTCTCCGAGCGAGATGGCCCGGCGCGCCGCTTCGGCATTGAGCGGATGGGAAACAGTTGCTGCCTTCCTGACTTTCGCAACAGCATTGCGAATGATGTGCTTGGATTCTTGCAGAAGGCCTCCTGATGCTTCGCGAATGAATGAAGCCGCGTTGCGGAGCAAGGTCGGCTTGAATGATTTCTGCAGGGGTGTTGCACTTCAGCTTTGAAGTCGCCTTTGAATTCGGCGGCAGCCGTAGGCGGTTTGCTGTAATATTGTGTTAGATTTTTATTGGTTTATCGCTTTCGGCGGTGGCCTTGGGTCTACCTGGTGGAACCCATGCGACGCCATAAACGTGTCGCATTAGTGGACTAGTTATTCGGGCGGTGATGGATAACTTCCCGCCAACAACTTCTTTTTGTATATGAGCCCGTTCTATCTCGCTTTGAACGACATAGTCAATACCCTGAGAAAAACTCGCAACAAAGAACTGTGCGTCGCTTTCGGCCAGCCGATATTCACGTGGAAAACGAAATTGGATTTCTATGTCTTTTGCGCGATTGACTGGAATAACCCCGTCAAATGCAGCATAGCGTCTACCTCCAATATCGACTTCAGGTATTGACTTGGTTTCCTCCAAATAGGTTGCACATAGATGTTTTCCTCGGAACGAACAAAAGTATTCAATAGAGTCGCCAGCTACCGGCGGGGGGGTGAAAAGAACATTGGCAGTAACTCCGTAGGCTGTGTGTTCCTCGTATTCAATTTTAAAGTCAAAGCTTTTGGATGATTTTATAATCTCAAAAGTCAATTCAATTGATTTTTGGTCGTCGTCGGTCTTGTCAGTTGAAAAATCATTCCATCGAGAAATCTTTAATGGCTTGTTGAAATTTTTAGTAAAGTCAATTGTCCGTTGCATTGAGTGTTGCCAGTAAAATTCCGCGCCTTCTCTCTCTAATTCATAAAGATGGCTGACTCTTTGGGCAATGAACTCGGTAACCTCTTGGGATAGAAGCAACTCGTGATCGGAAAGTGCTCCCAGTTTGAAGTTGTGTATCGATGAAATAGCTCTCCTGAGAAAATCATTCGTCCAGAGTTTTGTTCTATCAAAGACGAAGTGTGTTCCGTAATTGCTGAGAAAGCCGTCAGAGCGTACGTTTTCTTCTTTGAAGATCAGCAATGGTTTTTTAAGCTGTATGCGAAAGATATTTCATTGCTTACTGCCTCAGGCATAAAAAATTGATTTGTGCCACCGAGCTTGCTTCTTGCAGGCGCAATTGCGATCACGGCATCTGCTTCTCCAATCATGCTAAGCGCCTTATCAGGAGGTAATTCAGAATAGCCCCCATCTACGTTGTGGCATGCGACGTCAAGTCCCTCGCAAATCGCGCGGAAAAAGTTGTTCACTTCCTTATCGGCATCTCTGAATGAACATGAAAAAAATGCTTTAACTGATGCTGACTTCATTGTCATTCTCCCACATGTAAACCGAATAGAAATCTAATGCTGAAGTTCGGCCATCGCCGAAGGAGGTCCGCTGGAGCGAATACGAAGGGACTTCCCCAGTCCCAAGACGGTGTCCAGGCACCAAGCCGTCCAGGGCCAGAAAACACGCTCAACGTTCATGGCGTCAGATAAACCTCGTTGGACTGAACCGCGGACCACAGGGCGTGGCGCTGGTGTGCCACAGGGGAATGCTCGGCGCGAAGCCTCGCACGGCGCGGGCCATTATGGGCACGACGGCTGCGCCTGGCATCCCCCATTTGGCGTACGCCGCATGAGCGGCCCGTCGGCATTGCCGCCAGCGCACGGCGCTGGCCTCGCCAGGGCCTGGACGCAAGCACGGGCAATGCCCGGCCTGCACCGCCGCGGCGGCGCGTTGCCAGGCATCGGCGCAGCGTCGCTCAAGGTGGCCCCCGGTTGTGCCCCGGTGCAGCGGCGGGCCCAGGCAGTGACTTCGGCGCGGCCAGCGTCTGCACGCAGCGCAGCGTGCCCTGCTTGCAGCACGGGCACTGCAGCGCATCGATGCGCGCCACACGCTGGAGGAAGTCTCGAGCCGACGCGATGGCCTGTGGGCTGGGCGCCGGCATCTGCAGGTCCCGGCTGCCGCGGCCAAATTCCTGCCCCTGCACGCGGCGGCCAACACGCCGTAGTGGCGGATGCGCTTGATGCCGGTGGGCAGCACGTGCAGCAGCACGCGGTCGGCGTGTGCGCCAGCACGCTGGAGCGCTGGCAAGTGTTGAGCGAAGCCTGGCTGTTGCGCGAGGCCGCCGCCAACCTGGTGCACAACGCACAGCAGCACGCCGGCCGCGGGCTGCTGCGCGTGCGGTTGCTGCCGGTTGCCTCTACCAATTCGCGGCACGGCAATGGAAAACGGCCGCTCGCGCGGCCGTTCGCAGGTGCCATGGCGCGCGGGGCGCGCCGGCAGGCTACCTACAGGTTCACCTGGCTGATCTTGGCGCCCTGCAGCGCCACGCCGGCCTCCAGGCCGGCGTTGGTCAGCACGTAGCCCACCACGGGCTGGCGGATGGTGTTGCTGTCCACCTGGCCGTTGGCGCCGACCGTGGCCAGCGCCACCGTGGCGTCGGCGCCGACCGTCCAGCCCTTGCTGGCGCGGAACTTGGCCAGCGCGTCCTGCGTGCTGAAGACGTAGATGATCGCGCGCGACTGCGCGCCGGCCTGCCAGCCGACCGAGCCGGCCGTGGTGCTGTAGTAGCCGACGGTGCGGCCGCCCTCGCGCAGCGCGCCGCGGCCGTACTCGGCGCCCACGCCCAGGGCGGCGCTGATGACCGAGGGGAAGACCAGCACGCCGGCCGACTTGGCGACCATCTCGCGCGAGCCCGGCACGTTGGCGTACAGCTTGGACAGCGCGGCGTCCACGTCGGCGTCGATGGCGGCGCGCGAGGAGGCCGGCGTGCTCGTGTGTTCGGGCCGGGTCGTGGTGCAGCCGACGAAGGCGAGGCTGCAGGCGGCCAGCAGCGCGGTGCCGGCCAACGTGCGCACGGAGGCGGGACGGATCTGGATCTTCATGGGTATGGCTCCTTGGGAGCCCTCCGGCCTGGGAGCGCCGGGGGCGGGCGCCATCCTAGGGCCGCTGCGGCGCGGCGCTGCACGATCGCGGTGCCGGCCTACAACCGGACGGGCAAACGGGCTCGGGGCAAACCCTGTCGGAAATGCGCGCATCTGTACGGAAGATGGACATCCGGCATGCCTGCGTATCGGCCAAAGTGTCGGATGTTCCGCCGAAAACACATGGTGAATCAATCACTTGCCCGCATGGCATGGGTTGTGCGGATTTCAGCCATATCCACTCGGAGACGACACCATGCATCGACGCCATCTGGCACGCCTGTCCGCCATCGCCGCACTGGCCCTGGCCGCCGGCTGGGCGCAGGCCCAGCCCAAGGAGATCCGCATCGCCCACGTCTACGGCAAGACCGGGCCGCTGGAGGCCTACGGCAAGCAGACGCAGGTCGGGCTGATGATGGGCCTGCAGTACGCCACCGGTGGCACCATGCAGGTGAACGGCCGCAAGCTCGTGGTGATCGAGAAGGACGACCAGGGCAAGCCCGACCTCGGCAAGTCGCTGCTGGCCGCCGCCTATGCGGACGACAAGGCGGACCTGGCCATCGGCACCACCGGCTCCGGCGTGGCGCTGGCCATGCTGCCGGTGGCCGAGGAGTACAAGAAGATCCTGCTCGTCGAGCCGGCCGTGGCCGACTCCATCACCGGCGACAAGTGGAACAAGTACGTGTTCCGCACCGGCCGCAACTCCAGCCAGGACGCGATCAGCAACGCCGTGGCGCTGGACCAGCCGGGCACGCAGATCGTGACGCTGGCGCAGGACTGGGCCTTCGGCCGCGACGGCGTGGCGGCGTTCCGGGACGCCGTCAAGAAGGCGAAGATCGTGCACGAGGAGTACCTGCCGCCGGCGACGACCGACTTCACCGCCGGCATCCAGCGCATCGTCGACCAGCTCCGGGACAAGCCCGGCCGCAAGGTGGTCTGGGTCGTGTGGGCCGGCGCCACCACGCCGTTCAACGCGCTGGCCGACGCCGACCTGCACAAGCGCTACGGCATCGAGGTCGCCAGCGGCGGCAACATCCTGCCGGCGATGACCGCGTACAAGCGCTTCCCGGGCATGGAGGGCGCGACCTACTACTACTTCGGCCTGCCGAAGAACCCGGTCAACGAGGCGCTGGTCGCGCAGCACTACAAGGAATACAAGTCGCCGCCGGACTTCTTCACGGCCGGCGGCTTCACGGCCGCGATGGCGGTCGTCACGGCGCTGAAGAAGACCGGCGGCGAGACCGGCACCAACAAGCTCATCACGGCGATGGAGGGCATGAGCTTCGACACGCCCAAGGGCACCATGACCTTCCGCAAGGAAGACCACCAGGCCATGCAGAGCATGTACCACTTCCGCATCAAGGCGGACCCGGCCTTCGCCTGGGGCGTGCCGGAGTTGGTGCGCGAGATCAAGCCCGAGGAAATGGCCGTTCCGATCCGCAACACGCGCTGAGGAGCGGTGAACGCATCCCTCACCCCCACGCGCGGCCCCCGATGAGCGTCCACCTGCATCGCCGCCGCCGTGCCCGGGGCCTCGCCCCGCGGGCCGGGGCGCGCCAGGCCGCACGCGGGCGTCGCAGCCCTTGCCCCGGCACCGGCCAGGGCGGCGCCCTAGGCCTGCGGCCCGGCGCGCCCCGTCGCGGGCGCGGTCGACGCATGCACAGCGTCTAGGCCCTGGCGTGCTGGAAACCAGGGAACTGACGATCCGCTTCGGCGGCCATGTCGCCGTCGATGCCGTCAGTTGCGCGTTCGCGCCCGGCACGCTGACGGCCATCGTCGGCCCCAACGGCGCGGGCAAGACCACCTACTTCAACCTGATCTCCGGCCAGCTCGCGGCCACGGCCGGCGCGGTGGCGCTGAACGGGCGCGACCTCTCCGGCCTGCCGCCCTCGGCGCGCACCCGCGCCGGCCTGGGGCGGGCGTTCCAGCTGACCAACCTGTTCCCGCACCTGACGGTGCTGGAAAACGTGCGCCTGGCCGTGCAGGCCACGCGGGACGGCGCGCACCGCCGCGGCCTGAACCTGTGGAGCATCTGGAGCGACCACCGCGCACTGACGGTGCGCGCCGGCGCCATCCTCGACGAGGTCGCGCTGGCGGCGCGCGCGGACGACACCGCGGCCAGCCTGCCGCACGGCGACCAGCGCAAGCTGGAGGTCGCGCTGCTGATGGCGCTGGAGCCGCAGGTCTTCATGTTCGACGAGCCCACGGCCGGCATGAACGCGGCCGAGGCGCCGGTGATCCTGGACCTGATCCGGCGCCTCAAGCGCGACCGCAGCAAGACCATCCTGCTGGTGGAGCACAAGATGGACGTGGTGCGCGAGCTGGCCGACCGCATCGTCGTGCTGCACAACGGCCGGCTGGTGGCCGACGGCGAGCCGGCCGAGGTCATCGCCTCGCCCATCGTGCAGCAGGCCTACCTGGGGGCGGCCAAGGCATGAACCTGCTGGAACTGCAGGGCGTGCACACCCACATCGGCGCCTACCACATCCTGCACGGCGTGGACCTGGCCGTGCCGCGCGGCCAGGTCACGATGCTGCTGGGCCGCAACGGCGCCGGCAAGACCACCACGCTGCGCACCGTGATGGGCCTGTGGAAGGCCTCGCAGGGCAGCGTGCGCTTCGCCGGGCAGGACATCACGCAGCTGCCCACGCCGCGGATCGCCGGCCTGGGCCTGGCCTACGTGCCCGAGAACATGGGCATCTTCGCCGACCTGACGGTGCGCGAGAACATGCTGCTGGCGGCGCGCTCCGCCCGCCGCGCCGAGCAGATCGACGGCGCGCGGCTGCGGTGGATCCAGGGGCTGTTCCCGGCCGTCGGGAAGTTCTGGCACCACCCGGCCGGCAAGCTCTCGGGCGGGCAGAAGCAGATGCTGGCCGTGGCCCGCGCCATCGTCGAGCCGCGCACGCTGCTGATCGTGGACGAGCCCAGCAAGGGCTTGGCGCCGGCCATCGTCGACAACATGATCCAGGCCTTCGCCACGCTGAAGGGCGAGGGCGCGACCCTGCTGCTGGTCGAGCAGAACCTGGACTTCGCGCGGCGCCTGGGCGACCAGGTGGCCGTGATGGACGACGGCCGCATCGTGCACGCCGGCACCATGGCCGCGTTCGCGCAGGACGCGGCGCTGCAGCAGTCGCTGCTGGGGCTGGCGCTGTGAGCCGCGTGGACTGGAAGCCCCTGGCCCTGGTGCCGCTGCTGGCCCTGCTGGCGCTGCCGCTGGTCGGCTCGCCCGCGACCTGGGTCACGCTCACCGTCGCCGGCCTGGCCATGGGCATGATCGTGTTCATCATCGCCTCCGGCCTGACGCTGGTGTTCGGCCTGATGGACGTGCTGAACTTCGGCCACGGCCTGTTCATCGCGCTCGGCGCCTTCGTGGCCAGCAGCGTGCTCGGGGCGATGGGCGACTGGACCGGCTCGCAGCAGCTGTGGCGCAACCTGGCGGCGGTGTTCCCGGCCATGCTGGCGGCGATGGCGGTGGCCGCCGCCGTCGGCCTGGCGTTCGAGCGCTTCATCGTGCGCCCGGTCTACGGCCAGCACCTCAAGCAGATCCTGATCACCATGGGCGGCATGATCATCGGCGAGGAGTTCATCAAGATGGTCTGGGGCCCGGCGCAGCTGCCGCTGCCGCTGCCCGAGGCGCTGCGCGGCTCGATCTTCTGGGGCGACGCCGCGATCAGCCGCTACCGGCTGCTGGCCGTGGTGGTGGGCGCGGCGGTGTTCGCGGCGCTGGCCTTCCTGCTGGCGCGCACCAAGATCGGCCTGCTGATCCGCGCCGGCGTGCAGGACCGCGAGATGGTGGAGGCGCTCGGCTACCGCATCGGCCGGCTGTTCGTCGGCGTGTTCGTGGCCGGCAGCGCGCTGGCGGGCCTGGGCGGCGTGATGTGGGGGCTGTTCCAGCAGAACCTGGTGCCGCAGATGGGTGCGCAGGTCAACGTGCTGATCTTCATCGTCATCATCATCGGCGGCCTCGGTTCCACGCTGGGCGCGCTGATCGGCGCGCTGCTGGTCGGGCTGCTGGTCAACTACGTCGGCTTCCTGCTGCCGGTGGCCACGCAGTTCGCGGCCATCGCGCTGATGGTGGCGGTGCTGCTGTGGCGGCCCCAGGGCGTGTACCCGGTGGTGGACCGATGAGCCCGGCCCGGCCGCCCGCAGGGGCCCGTTCCGTCCCGGAGGGAGCGGCCCGCAGGCCCGCGGGGGTGCACCGGTGAGCCGCATCCTCTCGCACGACCTGCCGCGCAGCCGCGTGCTGGCGCTGGTCCTGGTCGCGCTGCTGCTGGGCCTGGCCTTCGCGCCGTTCCTGTTCCCCGGCGTCAAGGCGCTGAACGTGGCCGCCAAGGTGCTGGTGTTCGTGGTGCTGGTCGCCAGCTTCGACCTGCTGCTGGGCTACACCGGCATCGTCAGCTTCGCGCACACCATGTTCTTCGGCATCGGCGCCTACGGCGTGGCGATCGCGTCCACGCGCATGGGCCCGGGCTGGGGCGCGCTGGCCGCGGGCACCGGGCTGGCGCTGGCGCTGTCGTTCGTGCTGTCGCTGGCGGTCGGGCTGTTCTCGCTGCGCGTGCGCGCGATCTTCTTCGCGATGATCACGCTGGCCGTGGCCTCGGCGTTCCAGACGCTGGCCTCGCAGCTGTCCGGCTTCACCGGCGGCGAGGACGGGCTCACCTTCAAGATGCCCGAGCTGCTCTCGCCGGGCTTCGAGCTGGCCGAGGAGCCCTTCCTCGGCGCCTCGCTGGACGGCCGGCTGATCTGTTACTACGGGCTGTTCCTGCTGGCCCTGGGCCTGCTGCTGGCACTGCTGCGCATCGTGAACTCGCCGTTCGGCCGCGTGCTGCAGGCGATCCGCGAGAACGAGTTCCGCGCCGAGGCGATCGGCTACCGCGTCGTCGTCTACCGCACCACGGCGGTCGTGCTGTCGGCGCTGTTCGCCACGCTGGCCGGCGCGATGCTGGCGGTCTGGCTGCGCTACAACGGGCCGGACACCTCGCTCAGCTTCGAGATCATGGTGGACATCCTGCTGATCGTCGTGATCGGCGGCATGGGCACCATCTACGGCGCGGCCATCGGCGCGGCGCTTTTCGTCGTCGCGCAGAGCTACCTGCAGGACCTGCTGCGCCTGGCCAACGAGGCCACCGCCGGGCTGCCGTGGCTGGCCGCGCTGTTCACGCCGGATCGCTGGCTGCTGTGGCTGGGGCTGCTGTTCGTGCTGTCGGTCTACCACTTCCCGACCGGCATCGTCGGCCGGCTGCGGGCGCGCGCGGCGCGGCGCTGAGTTCGTTCCACCCGAGGAGACAGAGACCATGCGACACCACCAGATCCTGGGCGTGCTGGCCGCGGCGCTGGCCGCCGGCTGCGGCGGGGGCGGCGGCCTCCAGCCCAATGCCAGGCCCGACTTCGTCGGCGCCGTCACCCACGTCGAGTACGACGGCGTCGGCGACGACCTGCTGACGGCCGGCCTGGGCAAGACCGGCCTGCAGGGCGCGGCGCCAGGCTATGCCGACGCCGCCGCGCCGACCGCCGCCGAACTGCGCCGCAACGCGATCCACGGCAACTACCGCGCGTTGCTGGACATGACCCCCGCGGGCGGCTACGGCGTGCTGTACGGCCCCAACGTGGCGCTGGACGGCAGCGTGACCGCGGACGAGGGCCGGATCGCCGGCGGCGAGTACGTCGCCTACAGCGACGACGGCACCGGCCGGCGCAACGTGACGCTGCTGGTGCAGGTACCCGCCCGCTTCGATCCGGCCAACCCCTGCATCGTGACGGCCACCTCGTCCGGCTCGCGCGGCATCTACGGCGCGATCTCGGCCGGCGAGTGGGGCCTCAAGCGCGGCTGCGCCGTGGCCTACACCGACAAGGGCACGGGCGCCGCCCCGCACGACCTGCAGCACGACACCGTGCCGCTGATCGACGGCACGCGCGCCGCGGCGGCCACGGCCGGCACGGCCGCGCAGTTCCGCGCCGCGCTGACGGACGCCGAGCGCGCCGCCTTCAACGCGGCCACGCCGGACCGCTTCGCCTTCAAGCACGCGCACTCGCAGCAGAACCCCGAGAAGGACTGGGGCCGCTTCACGCTGCAGGCCGTGCAGTTCGCGTTCTACGTGCTGAACGAGCGGCTGGGCGCACTGGCGGGCGACGGCCGGCGGCTGCAGACCTTCACCCGCGGCAACACGCTGGTCATCGCCTCCAGCATCTCCAACGGCGGCGGCGCGGCCATCGCCGCGGCCGAGCTCGACGACGAGGGCTGGATCGACGGCGTGGCGGTGTCCGAGCCGGCGGTGGAACTGCCGGCCGACCCGGGCGTCGCCATCCGGCGCGGCAGCGCCGCCATCCCGGTCAGCGCGAAGACGCTGTTCGACTTCACGACCCAGGCCCAGGTGTTCCAGGGCTGCGCGTCGCTGGCGCCCAGCCTGGCCGGCGCGCCGTACCAGGCCGCCTACGCCACGCTGCTCGGCGCGCTGGCCACCCAGCGCTGCGCCTCGCTGAAGGCCAAGGGCCTGCTGGCCGCGGCCGACACCGCCGGCCAGGCCGAGGAGGCGCTGGCCCGGCTGCGCGCCTACGGCTGGGAAGCCGAGGCCCAGGTGCTGCACTCCTCGCTCGCCGCCTTCGAGGTCGCGCCGGCCGTGGCCGTGGCCTTCGGCAACGCGCTGGCCCGCGCCGGCGTGCAGGAGCGGCTGTGCGGCTACGGCTACGGCGCGACCACCGCGGCGGGCGTGCCGCAGGCGCTCGATGCCGTTTCGCTGGCCACGATGTTTGCCACCGGCAACGGCGTGCCGCCGGCCAGCAACGTGCAGCTGATCAACGAGAACCACCCGGGCGGGGCGGCGCGCGACCTGCTGTCGCGCTCGCCCTCCACCGGCGCCTTCGACATGAACCTGGACGGCGCGCTGTGCCTGCGCGCGCTGGTGGACGGCAGCGACGCCTTGGCGCGCCGTCTGCAAGCCGGCGTCGACGAGACGCGCCGCAGCGGCAACCTGCGCGGCAAGCCCGCCGTGATCGTGCACGGCCGCGACGATGCGCTGCTGCCGGTGTCGCACACCTCGCGCCCGTACACCGCGCTGAACCGCAAGGTCGAGGGCGCGGCCAGCCGGCTCAGCTACGTCGAGGTCACCAACGCCCAGCATTTCGACAGCTTCATCGGCCTGCCGGCCGTGCTGCCCGGCTACGACAGCCGCTACATCCCGCTGCACGTCTACCTGAACCATGCGCTCGACGCCGTCTGGGCGAACCTCAAGCGCGGCACCGCGCTGCCGCCCAGTCAGGTGGTGCGCACCGTGCCGCGCGGCGGCGCACCCGGCGCCGCGCCGGCCATCACCGCCGCCAACGTGCCGCCGATCGCCGCCACCCCGGCGCCGGCCGACCGCATCGAGTACGCCGCCGGCGTGCTGACCATCCCCGACTGAACCTCCGTCCATGACGCTCCCCAGCTCGCACTACGTCACCTGCGCCGGCCGCGAACTCCACTACATGCAGTGGGGCCCGCCCGACGCGCCGGTGGTCATCGCCTGGCACGGGCTGGCGCGCACCGGCCGCGACATGGACGAGCTGGCCGCCGCGCTGGCCGACCGCTGGCGCGTGGTCTGCCCCGACACCATCGGCCGCGGCCTGAGCCAGTGGAGCCCGGCGCCGCGCGAGGAGTACTGCATCGCGTTCTACGTGCGGCTGGCCGCCGCGCTGATGGACGCGCTGGGCATCGCGCGCGCGCACTGGGTCGGCACCTCGATGGGCGGCGCCATCGGCCTGGCCTGCGCCGGCGGGCGGGTGCTGCCGGCCATGCAGCCGCGCATCCGCAGCCTGGTGCTGAACGACATGGCGCCGCAGCTGGCCGACGCGGCGATCGCGCGCATCCGCGCCTATGCCGGCCAGCCGCCGGCCTTCGCCACGGTCACCGAGCTGGAGGCCTTCCTGCGCCAGGCCTACGCGCCCTACGGCTGGCTCAGCGACGCGCAGTGGCGCCGGCTGGCCGAGACCTCCACGCGCCGCCTGCCCGACGGCCGCGTGACGCCGCACTACGACCCCGCCATCGTCGGCCAGTTCGAGCACCACCCGCAGGACTACCGGCAGTGGGACGCCTGGGACGCGATCGAGGCGCCGGTGCTGTGCCTGCGCGGCGCCGAGTCCGACCTGGTGCTGCCCGAGACGGTCGCGCAGATGCGCACGCGCGGGCCCGGCGCGGCCGGGCGGCTGCAGGTGCTCGAGGTGCCGGGCTGCGGGCACGCGCCGGCGCTGAACGTGCCGGCGCAGCTGGACGTGGTGCGGGCGTTTCTGGAGCGGGTGGGGGACTGACGGCGTTCTGCATGTGGCGCCGTGCGTTGCGCCACGTGCCGCGGCTGCCCAGCCTCAGGTCCTGGCCGCTGTCTGCGCCCTTGCTGATGAGCGTTATGCGCCCTCTGCTGTCGGTCACCTCGAGGATCTAGACGTCGGCAGTGCAGCGTTCTCGGTCGGTCGGCGTCGTTCGTCCTGTGCTCGGTGATGGGCACATTCCGGTCATCGGGGTGGGAGTTGGAGCATGGCCTGAGCGACCGGTCATCGGGCTGGAGTAGCCGTTCGCTGCAACTCACGCAGGCAGTGTCGCACTCGGCCTCATCGGATGTCTGCTGCCTGCGATCCTGAACAGACGCAATCGACCTTCTTCCGACGTCCGCGCCCTCGAATTCATCGCCCTGAAGCCGCCGGTTAGAGCAGAGCGACAAACCCGAACGTGGTCCCGCGGCTGAGGACGCAGATCTATAGGCGACCCTCAGGGCCATGTTGCGCGGGGCACTGGCTTGAGATCATGCGGGCTAACCCCTTCGGGAGCTCATCGTGCACGCCACTGGCCGGCAGCCCCTAGCGGACACCGGATGGCGCCGCGGTCCACTACGAACGCCACCGCCCTGGGCAGACTACGCTGTACCGCTTGGTGCAGCGGTACGCCGCCAGCTTCATCGCGCCCATCGGTGCCAGCACCGGCTCGGAGCCGCCGCGCTTCATCACGCGCGAGTTCGACGCCTTGCTTGGCGTGCGTCATCTGGCGCATTGGTTCCAGAGGCTGGGCTGCGGCAAGTGCGACCACGACCAGCAGCTGGCCTTCAGTTACAAGGGGCCCGGGGGGTCTGTCCCTCATGGCGCCCGGCACATGTCGTAGACGACGGTGCACTGGGTCGACCACGTCATCCGGTTGGAGCAACTTTGCCGAAACATCACGAGGCTGCCGCTCTCGTGCGAACGGGGCTGGTATTGGTCGCCGTTCCGGCGATCCGCGGTCAATTGAGAATGGTCCGGATTCGCGACGCGGTAGCCGAGCGGCGCTCCGTGCCATGATGTGCTCCCAGACGGTATCATGGCGCGAAATGGCCTGGCACCGCCTTTCCAGGCCGCGCTGCGTCGGACACAGGCGCGCAGCGACCGGTATCCAGGAGGGAGTTCGTGATGGGCAACCGGCGGACGACCAGCGCCTCGTCGATTGGCGACGACACGCTTGCCGTCGTCATCGGCCTCTCACGCCACGCCCATGCCGGTATCGAGGCCCTCCCGGCCGCTTCGGTCGAGACACGCGAAATCCGCGATGCACTCACTGACCCACGGGGCTGCCGCCTGCGACCCGACCATGTCGAGTGCCTTTGCGACGAAGCGGCAACGCGCGAGGCCGTCCTGGTTTCGATCGGTAGTGCCTGCCGTCAGGCTACCTCTGAGCAGACTCTCTTCCTCTACTTTGCGGGCCATGGCGCCGACGTGGACGAACAGTTCGTCCTCGTGGCCTATGACACTGACACCCAGGACCTTTCCGGGACCGGCGTCTCGGCGCGCGAACTGGATGAACTGCTTCGAGGCACAAGAGCCCGTGGCGTCTTTCTCGTGCTCGATTGTTGCGGCGGTGCAGCGCTGGCCGAGGGAGCGCCCGGGTTCTTCCGCATCGCGGGAGCGTCGGCCAACCACCGCATCCTTCTCAGTGCCGCACGCGCCGGGCAGGTGTCTCGGGAAGGACCAAGGGGTTCGGCGTTCAGCGTCGCGTTGATCGATGCCTTGACAGGGCGCGAACCGCTCAGTGACCAGAACGGCGCGATCTATTTCTCTGACCTGTACCGCTTCCTGCATGACCGGGTAACCGTCGCTGGAGAGAGTGAGGGCGGAGCGGGCAACGCACAGGAGCCGATGGCGACCGCCACCTATGCGCGCGACCCACTTCTGTTCCTCCATGCGGGTCTGACGCTCGCCCAGGTCCAGGTGAGGACGCAGCGGTACTCGCGAAAGCAGCTCAGGGCCATGCTGCTTCGCGGTCTGCTGGGCACGTCCGCCGTCGTGGCCATCGCCGTCCTGGCACTCTGGGCGTACCTCGCAGCACACCACTTCCTGCGGCTGGAGGGCGGCGTCCTCGCTCTCTACCGCGGGCATCCTGCTCTTCGCGTGCTGGCCTACCCGCGCCTGGTCTGGCAGTACGACTTGCAGGCCGATGAGATCGATGCGGCCTCGCCGTTGGCGAAGGCGCAGCCAGTCGTTTCGGACTGGGGCCAGGACTTCCGCGATGAGCCTCTGCGCCACCTCAACGCGGTGGGGCGTGCGCGCTGGTTCGCGGGCGCGGACCGCCTGAAGGAGGCGCGGGCAGAGGTTGCCGCCTTGGCCATGGATGGCGGTGCGGGGGAACTGGGCACGAAGGCCGCCTTGTTGGCGGCGGGTATCGCCACGGCCGAGGATGTGCCACTGCTCGAGAGTCTCACGCGTTCGCCCAGGCAGGAGGTAGTCACTGCCGCCCTGACCCGCCTGATGCAGGTGTCGCCCGAGAACGGTGCGAGGCTGGCGGAGGCCATGGGCTTTGGTCAGGGCACGCGCGGTGTGCACCTCCAGGTCCTGGCGGAACTGCCGCCTGGATGTTCTCCCGCCACACAACGCTATCTCGATGGCTTTGGTGCCGGTCCGGCAAACGGCCAGTTCGCGCGACTGCAGATTGATGTCGCACTGCGTACCGGCTGCAGGCTTTCCGACACGGCAATAGCCAGCATCGGGCAGCCGCTGTATCTCGGACTTGTCGCAAGCTATCTCGCCGTTGCCGACCCCGCCCGTGGAGCCGGCCTGCAACAGCTGTTCCTGCAGGCGCTCGCAGCACAGGTCACGGGCGAGGGCGCGCGGGTCTCACTGAACGCTGCTGCGGGCTATCTGGCCGGGGCTCCGCCATCGGCGGGAGCGTGTCCTGAGGTTCGATCGCTGGAGCACCTTGCCGGCATCGCGGCCCGCCTGATGGCTGCGCGCGCGCTTGTGCGGCAGTGCCCGGCGTTCCAGTTGGGGTTGTCCGCGGCTCCCGGCGGTGCGACGATCCGGGTGGACCTGGTGCGAGATGCCCCCGCCGCCGACCCCCTAGGTATTGCCGAATTGCGCTTCGACTCCAACGTCGGTGACCTGATGCTCGCATTGGACACGCTGCGGGCCCGCGGCGCGGCGCACTCCTCTGCGGTGCTAGAGCAGTTGGCTTCGAGCCATGGCAATCCTGGCGTACGCCTCCAGGCCGTTCGCCTGCTGAGACTCGCCGGTGTGCCTCCCAAGGGGGCATTCACTTCCTACGAAGCCACGGGCGATCAGGCATTGCAGGCCGAGGCGTACCTCTGGCTGGCCCAGGCCGATCGTGCCGAAGTCCTTGCCCGCGTGCGCAGTCGTCTCGGGGACGACACGGCCGAATTTCTTCCAATGACGGTTGCCAGGCTCGGGTTGTCTCTGTCGGAGGCACAGGAGATGCTCCGGGCTGCCGACTCCGCAAAGGTGGGTGAACGAACCCGCGCGGCGTTGATCGCGATTCTCGGGGAGCCACCTGCGGTTGCCAGGCAACTGGCAAGTCCCGATGCGAAGCAGCGAGCCTGGACGGCTGACTGGCTGGCGGTCCGCCGCGATCTCGCGGTCATCTCGGAGTTGTTGCCGAACCCCCCGCGGCAGGGACAGCTCACGGCGCGGAGCTTGCAACAGGTCGAGGCCAGGCGGGCGGCATTGGCACACGAACTGGGAGAGCAGAAGCCGCAGTCGGCGGGTGCTGACGACAGCTGGCGCATCAAGCTGATGCTCGACATGCGCCAGATCCCGGACTCGGGCTTGCGCGCCTGGCTGCAAGCCCGGTGTCGATGGTGCGACTGAAGCAGGAGAAAAGCAGTGGAGACCATCGTTGATTGGCTCAGTCGTCTGGACTACGTCTGGGTCGGCTCACAACTTGGTCTGTTGATTGCGGTGGTCGGCTACATCGCGTGGCAACGTCGAGACAGCAACAAGTACCACGATCGCCGCCTGGAGATTCCAGTTCCGGCAAGTGCTGCACCAGAGCAGCCTGGCAACTCGGATGAGGAACGCGGTGTCTCCTGGAAGCGGACTAACCACGGAGTGAAATCAGGTGGCGAAGGTGAGCGCCCAGCATTCCACTTCCGCTTCGAAGGCGATGCCTGCCGCGGCCGTTCCCTCGTTCGCGACAAGCCGGTCCGCCTGATCTTCGGGCAAGGCATCGCGGCGACGCTGGTGCAGTCGGTTTCCTTCAAGGGTCGCAAGTTTCTCGCGCTGTTTGGAAAGGAAGCGCGACTGGCGATCGTGATCTGGCCAGGCGAGGGGCTCAACCTCGACCCGCTTGGGTCGGAAGCCGCCGTGGCCCGCTTCAAGGACGGAGTCCTGCTTGATGAGGTCGGCTTTGACCTGTTCGTTACGAAGGATTGTCCGGAGGAGGTCCCCGTGACGGCGGAGTTCTTCGCCGGAGGCACGAAGCTCTACGGGCTGACCTTCACGACGCGCGTGCAATCTGAGGCAGATGAACCTTTGGCAGAAGCTACGTCCCTTCCGCCGAGCGTGGTCGACCTCGATGTGACCGATGCCCTGCAGGACGCGATTGGCGGACCGACCGACCCAGCCGGTGCGGGAGGTGGAGACCTGCTGCTGACACTCGAACTCGCAGTGGGCGGGTTGATGATGAACCTCGTCCACACGAGCGCGGACGCGGGAATGGTGGCAGTGGGTAAAGCGCTCAACACTGAACTGGACAAGGGCAGCCTGCAGACGCTGCTGGCGCAGATACGCGCCGAACTCGGTGCGACGTTCTATGTCAGCGATGTCTGGAACCGTTCATCCCTCTCTCCGTTGAGCAGTGCGGAGAACGAGGACATGACCGACTGCTTCGAACGGGTTGCCAGTGCTGGTTCGATCCTCAACATGGCGTTGCGGTCTGAGAACGCCGAGGTCATCAGGTTGTTCGACTACATTGAGGGGCAGCCGGCAGGCACGCGGCTGACGATCGCCACGTCCAAGGTCTTCCTGCCGTTCGAGATCTTGTACCCGCATCAGTTCAGCAAGGATCTGCCGCCTGATGAGCGTGGTGGGATGTCTGTGAAGCGTGGCGACTTCTGGGGTGCGAAGTTTGGCCTGGAGGTGTCCTATGTCGGCGCAGGTGACTACCTGGCGCTTGTGCGGACCCATCGGGTGGCACCACGCAAGGTGAGCCTCAATCTCAACGAGACGATCCTCGGAACCGGGTCACCGACACCGATGGAGATCCACGCGAAGCTGGAGACTGGCCTGAAGGGGCGGGATGTGGCCTGTGAATCCAGCAGCCAGTGCGACCAGATGAGGAAGATCCTGTTGGCTGCAGGCACAACGGCGAATCTGGTCTACGTCTACTGCCACGGCTCAGCGGCGGATCCAGTTGCCGGGAGTCTCGAGGAACTCCACTTGAACGAGATCGGTCAGTGTGTCGTCCGCCCGGCGGGCGTAGCAGGGAGTGAATACAGAAACGCCCCGATCGTGTTCCTGAACGCCTGCTACAGCGGGGCTACTTCCCCGATGTTCTTCACCGGCTTCCTTGAGTCCTTCAGGAGGAAGGGAGCGCTTGGGCTGATCGCGACAAGTTTCCCTGTACCCGTGATGTTCGGCGCCCAGTTCGGTGCCGATGTGGTCAATGAATGTGTGTTCGGAACGGGCAGCCTCGGCGAACGTGTACGTCGTCTGAGGAACTCACATGCCGTCCAGGGCAACCCGGTACCGCTCTTCTACAGTGTGCAGTGTCAGTTGAGCAATTGACAAGGAGAGGCAATGAAGAGTCGCACCATCATCATCAGTGATCTGCATCTCGGCGGCGGTCTTGCCGATCCAGGGGACGACCACGTCTACCAGAGCGGTGAATTCGCTGCCTTCATCCGGATGCTGGCGGCGAGTCCCAAGGGAAAGGCCCGGGATCTCGAGCTCTATATCAACGGGGACTTCCTGGAGTTCGCTCAGGCGCACCAGCAGGGGTACCAAAGCAAGTCAACCGGCTTCTGGTGCAGCGAGGAGGAATCGCTGGAGAAGCTCGAAGTCATTCTCAGCGGGCACAAGGACGCATTCGTTGCGCTCGGTGAACTGCTCGACGCAGGAAACGCGCTGACCATCGCCGCGGGCAACCACGACGTAGATGTCTACTGGCCGCGGGTCCAGGAGAGGCTGAGGAGCGCCACGCGACCGTCAGTCGCCTTTGACTGCGGTGAGGAGTGGTATTCGCGCTATGACGACGCGTTGCAGATCGGGCATGGACACATCCCCGATCCGGCCAACACGTTCAAGCGGTGGGCGAATCCCGTCCTCAGGGACAAGATTGGTGTAGCTCGGCTGGAGATGTGCCCCGGAACGCTGTTCATGGTCAAGTTTGTCAACGGGCTCGAGGCGCGCTATCCGTTTGCAGACAACCTGCACCCGGTACAGCGACTCGCAGGGCTGCTGGCGAAGGAGGAGAAGCGGGGCCTGTTCGCTGCGTCGTGGGCGCTGCTGAAGTTCGCGGCGAGACATCCGAAGACCATGAGTATCAAGTCAGTGGATGAGTATGGTCAGGTACTGCTGGCGAAGGTTGCGCGCAGCGACAACCTGGCACAGAGCCTCCTGGATGCAGCCGGGCGAGTCGATCCCGACCGCTTTGCGGACGTCGCCGCATTGCGCGCCCATCTGCGTACCGAGATCCTGGTCGCCGAGTTCATCCTTGACTACTGGACCGAACTTGAGGCGTCAGGAACTGCCCAGAAACTGGAGCCCGGGTCCGATGCAACGCTCAGTGCGGCGATGCCCAAGACCCTCGGCAAGATCAAGTCGAGCGGCGACTTCGGAAAGGACGAACTGCTCCTCGTGGCACGCAA
Source organism: Pseudorhodoferax sp. (assembly GCF_047601025.1). Classification (NCBI taxonomy): domain Bacteria; kingdom Pseudomonadati; phylum Pseudomonadota; class Betaproteobacteria; order Burkholderiales; family Comamonadaceae; genus Pseudorhodoferax; species Pseudorhodoferax sp. The sequence continues at coordinate 159,070 of NZ_JASGJZ010000001.1, read as the reverse complement.
TCGTGCAAGCAAGGTGGACAAGGCCCAGGTCATCGTGATGGGGCACACCCACATTCCCGACGATCGCGATGCCACGCACAAAGTGCGCTACTTCAACCCAGGCAGCTGGACACGGTATGTCGACCTAGACAGGCATCCCGGAATCTCACTCGATGACCTGCGGGCCGAGGACAACTTCCCCTACTCGCTCAAGTACGTCGTGATTGACCGGGGCGACGACGGCAAGCTGACAGCGTCGCTGGAGACATTCAAGGAGCAACCGGCGAAGTTTTCGTGAGGGTACGGTCGGTCGGCAATCGCCGATCCCTCGAGCGACACACTGTCAATGTGAGGTCAGCAATGGCAGACGATCAGAGAGACATAGAGGAATTGATCAAGGTGGCACTCGCCTGGGCGGGCGAGCCCGACGCGGACGCATCTCGCGCGTTCCTGGAGTCGCACCTTGAGTTGCTGACAGATGAGGGGTTCGCGCGACTGGAAGAGGGTGCCGTTCATTTCAGGCTGAGAGACCCACCATCGAACTCTTTTCTTTTCCTTGCCGCGATCGCGGGCACTGCACGTCGCGATGGCATCTCAGCAGCCTACGCACGCAGTGAAGAACTCTCTGCGAAGCTTGACGAACTGGTTGAACTGCTCGAGCAGGTGGACGGAAATCCGCGCCCGGAACACGTTCCCCTACTGGAACGTGCCGTCCTACTGGTGGAAGAAGCGTCCGTATCTGGTCTCCTGGAACTCAACTTTCTCCTCGGGTGTGCATGGCTGAACAAGATGGAATTCAGGAAGGCGGCAACCTTCTTCCGAATCCTCCAGATCGCAGCGGTCGTTCAGCGATCCCGGGTTGAGCGTCAGCAATCAGTCTGGAGCTGTCGTTCTTTGACATTTGGCCGAATGACAGGAATTGGCCGTTCGCAGTCGCCCAGAGCGGCGTTTAGCGTGTGCCGCGAACCATGCGGCGAACTCTGCCGATCCCTACCAATTCATCCCAATCTGTCACCGCGTCAAGGCCAGCCTTTCATGTTTGTGTCACCGTGCGGCGGGCGCCCCAGGCCAGGCTTCGTGGCGGAGAGAGGCGTCGTGCTTCTTGCGCACTTTGCGCTGGGCATGTTCCGGGTTTGTCGTGCCCGCCCCGACGTCAGCCTTCTCGCGTCTCCCAGCCACCCAGGTGCCGCTCAGCGATCCCCGCCAGCGCCGCGATGCCGGCTTCGCCGTCGTTCAAGCACTGGATATACCGGAAATCCTGCCCCCCCGCCGCCAGGAAGGCGGCGCGGCCTTCCATCGCGATCTCCTCCAGCGTCTCCAGGCAATCGACCGGGAAGCCGGGGCACATCACGTCCACCCGCTGGGTGCCGCCGCGCGCGAGTTCGCGCAGCGTCGGCTCGGTGTAGGGCTCCAGCCATTTCGCGCGGCCGAAGCGGGACTGGAAGGTCAGGCGGTACTGCGCGTCCGCCAGGCTCAGCCGTGCGGCCAGCAGCCGGGCCGTGGCCTGGCACTGCGCCTGGTACGGATCGCCCAGCGCGACGTTGCGCGCCGGGATGCCGTGGAAGCTCATGACCAGCAACTCGCCGCGGCCGTGCGCGGCCCAGTGCTGCTCGACGCTCTTCGCCAGCGCGTCGATGTAGCCGGCGTCGGCGTGCCAGTCGTTGACGAAGCGCAGCTCCGGGATGCGGCGCTGGCGCCGGCTCCAGTCGGCCACGGCGTCGAGCACGCTGGCCGTGGTGGTGGCCGAGTACTGCGGGTAGGCCTGCAGCACCAGGATGCGGGTGGCGCCGGCGGCCGTCAGCGCGTCGAGCTGATCGGGGATGGACGGCGCGCCGTAGCGCATCGCGGGGCGCACCTCGACGGCATGGCCGCGCACGGCCAGCTGCGCGCCGATGCCGCGGGCCTGGGCCTCGGTCCAGGTCTTCAGCGCCGAGCCCTGCGCGGTCCAGATGCTGGCGTACTTGGCGGCGGAGCGCTTCGGCCGCACGCGCAGCACGATGCCGTGCAGGATCGGCCACCAGACGGCGCGCGGGATCTCGACCACGCGCGGGTCGGACAGGAATTGCGCGAGGTAGCGGCGCACCGCGGCCGGCGTGGGGGCATCGGGCGTGCCGAGGTTGCAGTACAGGACGGCGGTGCGGGAAGGCATTGCGCTATTCTCCGGCACCCATGCTTGCAATCGAGAAGGTCCGGGCCATCACGCTGGACCTGGACGACACCCTGTGGCCGATCTGGCCGACCATCGCCAAGGCCGAGAAGGCGCTCGGCACCTGGTTCGACGAACATGCGCCGGCCACGGGCCGGCTCTGGGCCGACCTCGAGCGGCGCCGGCTGCTGCGCGAGCAGGTGGTGCGCGAGCACCTGGACCGCTCGCACGACATGGGCTTCATGCGGCACGAGTCGATCCGCCGCGCGCTGGCGCAGTCCGGCGAGGACGAGGCGCTGGCCGGGCCGGCCTTCGAGGTGTTCATCGCGATGCGCCACCAGGTCGAGCTGTACGAGGATGCGCAGGAGGCGCTGGCATTCCTGGCGGAGCGCTTTCCGGTGGTGGCCGTGTCCAACGGCAATGCGGACCTGTCCCGCATCGGCCTGGCGCCGCATTTCCGTGCGGCCTTCAGCGCCAGCAGCTTCGGCGTGGGCAAGCCCGACGCGCGCATCTTCCATGCCGCGGCCGAGGCCGCCGGCGTGCCGGCCGACGCGGTGCTGCACGTGGGCGACGACGCGCTGCTGGATGTGCTGGGCGCGCACGCCGCGGGCATGCAGACGGCCTGGGTCAATCGCGGCGAGCATCCGTGGATGCAGGCGCTGCGCCCGCACGTGCAGGTGGCGGACCTGCGCGAGCTGTGCGCGCTGTTCAGCTGAGCAGCGCGGCGGCGGCCAGCGCGCTGCGCACCGCGCCTTCGAGGGTGCCGGGGTAGGGCCCGTCCACGTACTCGCCGCAGGCCATGAGGCCCGGCGCGATCCGCAGCCCGGGGCGCCGCAGGCCCGGCGTGCAGGCGAAGGTGGCGCGCTTCTCGACGATGGTGGCGACCGGGCGCAGGTCGGCGAGGCCGAGTTGCGCGCGGCCCTGGCGCAGCACCTGTTCCTCGATCTGCCCGCGCGTGCCGCGGCTGACGCTGGCGACGAAGGCCAGCAGGCCGTCCGCGCCCAGGTGGCGGCGGTCGAACACGAACTGCGCCGGTGCCTCGGGGCTGCCGCGCAGCGCGGTCATCGGGCGCGGCAGCCGCGTGGCGCTGGCGGCGTAGACCGTCGTGATCGGCTCGAAGCGCAGGGCCTCGGCCCGCGCCAGCCAGTCGGCACCGATGCCGCCCGCGCCGCGCACCAGGCGCGCGGCTTCCCAGGACGGGCAGGCCAGCAGCACGCGGTCGAAGGGCTCGCCGTCCACGGCCCAGCCGGCGCCGCGGGCCTGCAGCCGCTCCACGCGCCGGCCCAGGTGCACGGCCTGGCCGTGCGCCTGCAGCCAGGCCATGGCCGGCTCGGGGAACAGCGCGCCCAGCGGCCGGCGCGGGATCAGCAGGTTGGAGCCGCCGCGCCCGCCCAGCAGCGCGTCGCGCAGCACGCGCAGGAACACGGCGGCGCTGGCGGCCTCGGCCGGCGTGTTCAGCGCCGACAGGCACAGCGGCTCGACGAACTCGCGCAGCACGCGCGGCGGCAGGCCGCCGCACAGCGCGGCGACGCTGGCGTCCGGCTCCCGGCGAAAGCCGGCCAACTGCCAGCGCAGCGTGGCGGCCAGCAGCGCGGCCTTGTCGCGCCAGCCCCAGCCGCGCGCCCGGGCGATGCCGGCCAGCGCGTCCCAGGGCGGGGCGGCCTCGGGCAGGGCGAGGCCGGTGCCGTCGGGCAGGCGCAGGTCCAGCGGCAGGCGCAGCAGCGCCTGGTCCGGGTCCACGCCGACCGTGCGCATCAGCGCCAGCGTGTCGGCGTAGGCGCCGATCAGGATGTGCTGGCCGTTGTCGAGCGCCAGCGTGCGGCCGTCGTGCGGCTGGTCGACGCTGCGGGCCCGGCCGCCCGCGGTGCGCGCGGCCTCGAGCACGGTGACGGCGTGGCCGGCCCCGGCGGCGCGCACGGCCGCGGCCAGGCCGGCCCAGCCGGCGCCGACGACGGCCAGCCTCACAGCCGGCCCAGCGCCTGCACCTTCCACGCCAGCCACAGCTTGCGCAGCGGCGTCAGGCTGACGCGCTGGTGCAGCACCTGGAAGTCGTCGCGCTCGATCTCGCGCAGCAGTGTGCGGTAGATGCTGGCCATCATCAGGCCCGGCTTCTGGGCGCGGAAGTCGGCGGCCGGCAGCTGCGCCAGCGCCTGCTCGTACAGGCCGTGCGCGCGCTCGGCCTGGAAGCGCATCAGCGCGACGAAGCGGTCCGAGTGCTGGCGGTTCAGGATCTCGTGGGCCTTCACGTCGAAGCGCTGCAGGTCCTCGATCGGCAGGTAGATGCGGCCGCGCATGGCGTCCTCGCCGACGTCGCGCACGATGTTGGTCAGCTGGAAGGCCAGGCCCAGCGTGTGGGCGTAGCCGGTGGTGGCCGGCTGCGTCTGGCCGAAGATGCGGGCCGCGGTCTCGCCGACCACGCCGGCCACCAGGTGGCAATAGCGCGACAGGCCCGCGAAGTCGAGGTAGCGGGTCTGCTCCAGGTCCATGCGGCAGCCCTCGATCACCGCCTGCAGCTGGCGCTGCTCCAGCCCGAAGGCCGGCACGTGCGGCATCAGCGCCTGCATGACCGGGTGCGTGGGCTGGCCGGCGAACGACTTGGCGACCTCGGCCTGCCACCAGGCCAGCTTGGTGCGCGCGACGCCCGGGTCGCTGACCTCGTCGACCACGTCGTCCACCTCGCGGCAGAACGCGTAGAAGGCCGTGATGGCGGCGCGCCGCGGCGCCGGCAGGAACAGGAAGGCGTAGTAGAAGCTGCTGCCCGAGGCTGCCGCCTTCTGCTGCACGTACTGTTCCGGGGTCGTGGTCATGGGCGGCGATTGTCACATCGCGGTGGGCGCCCCACGGCCCGGCCGCCGGGCCCTGCCGGCCCTACTGGCCCGCCACCAGCCGGTGCACCAGGTCGGCCGTGGAGCCGGCGGAGTACTTGCGCATCAGCCGCGCGCGGTAGATCTCCACCGTGCGGTGGCTGATGCCGAGCACCCGCCCGATCTCCTTGGCGGTGAGCCCCTGCATGACCTGGGCCGCGACCTCGCGCTCGCGCGGCGTCAGGCCGGCCTGCACGCTGCGCCGGGCCGACAGGTCCTCGAAGCTCCAGATGCCGGCCTCGTGCGGCGCCTGGCGGTCGAAGGCGCGGCCGGTCACGTGGCACCAGAACGGCTCGCCCTTGAGGCGCCCGTCCAGCCTGCGCATGATGCGGTCGTCCGCGTAGTGGCCGCGCGCATTCATGATCGGCACGATGCGCGCGCCGGTGCGCTCGTACTCGTCGGCGCTGGGGTACAGCACGCGGAAGGACTGGCCGACCAGCTGTTCGCGCGCGGCGCCGAACATCTCGCACAGGTGGCGGTTGCAATCCACAATCACCCGCTGGCGCGACAGCGCCAGCCCGATGGGCGCCAGGTCGAAGGCCAGCCGGTAATCGATGTCCATCCGGGTTGCTGTTTAGGAAAAACTACGTATGCAGCTACGTAGTATCGTTCGGCATCCGCATCCCAAGGAGGTTCTCCCGTGAACAAGATCTATCCTTCCGCCGAGGCGGCGCTGAAGGGCATCGTGCAGGACGGCCAGATGCTGGCCGTCGGTGGTTTCGGCCTGTGCGGCATTCCCGAGGCGCTGATCGATGCGCTGAAGGAGTCCGGCGTGCGCGACCTGACCGTCGTCTCCAACAACGCCGGCGTGGACGGCTTCGGCCTCGGCAAGCTGCTGGAGACGCGCCAGATCAGGAAGATGATTTCCAGCTACGTGGGCGAGAACAAGGAGTTCGAGCGCCAGTACCTGGCCGGCGAGCTGGAGCTGGAATTCACGCCCCAGGGCACGCTGGCCGAGAAGCTGCGCGCCGGCGGCGCCGGCATCCCGGCCTTCTTCACGAAGACCGGCGTCGGCACGCTGGTCGCCGAGGGCAAGGAACTGCGCGAATTCGACGGCGAGACCTACGTGATGGAGCGCGCGCTGGTGCCCGACGTGGCGCTGGTCAAGGCCGACGTGGCCGACACATCCGGCAACCTGCGCTTTCGCCTGACGGCGCGCAACTTCAACCCGGCCGCGGCGATGGCCGGCAAGGTCTGCGTGGTCGAGGTCGAGCGCATCGTCGAGACTGGCGAGCTGGCGCCCGACGACATCCACCTGCCCGGCATCTACGTGCACCGCATCGTGCTGAACGAGCACCCGGAAAAGCGCATCGAGAAGCGCACCGTGCGTGCCGCCGCCCCGGTGGACCCGGTGGCCGCCAAGGTCGAGGCCCAGGCGGTGATCGCCCAGGCCGCGGTGGCCGACACCCCTGCCAAGACCAACGTCAAAGGAGCCTGACATGCCCTGGACCCAAGACCAGATGGCCGCGCGCGCGGCACAGGAGCTGCAGGACGGCTTCTACGTGAACCTGGGCATCGGCATCCCGACCCTGGTGGCCAACCACACCGGCGACAAGGAAGTCTGGCTGCAGAGCGAGAACGGCATGCTGGGCATCGGCCCGTTCCCGACCGACGACGAGGTGGACGCCGACCTGATCAACGCCGGCAAGCAGACCGTGACCACGCTGCCCGGCAGCGCGATCTTCGGCAGCCACGACAGCTTCGCGATGATCCGCGGCGGCAAGATCAACCTGTCCATCCTGGGCGCCATGCAGGTCAGCGAGAAGGGCGACCTGGCCAACTGGATGATCCCGGGCAAGATGGTCAAGGGCATGGGCGGCGCCATGGACCTGGTGGCCGGCGTCAAGCGCGTGATCGTGCTGATGGAGCACGTCGCGAAGAAGAAGGACGGCACCGAGGACCTGAAGATCCTGCCCCGGTGCACGCTGCCGCTGACCGGCGTCGGCGTGGTCGACCGCATCATCACCGACCTGGCCGTCATGGACGTCACGCCCGAGGGCCTGAAGGTCGTCGAGATGGCGCCCGGCGTCACGCGCGAGGCGCTGCAGGCCAAGACCGGCGTCACGCTGATCTGAGCTTGTCGTTCGAGGCCGCCATCGCGGCCTTCGCGCCGCGGCTGCCGCTGGCCGTGGCCTACAGCGGCGGCGCCGATTCCACGGCCCTGCTGCGCGCCTGCGCGGCGCGCTGGCCGGGCCGGGTGCACGCGGTGCACGTGCACCACGGGCTGCAGGCCGCGGCCGATGATTTCGAGGCCCATTGCCGCCAGACCTGCGCCGCGCTCGGCGTGCCGCTGGCGGTCGCGCACGTGCAGGCCCGCCACGCGCGCGGCCAGAGCCCCGAGGACGCGGCGCGGCGCGCACGCTACGCCGCCATCGCCGAGGTTGCCGCGCGCGCGTGGGCCGATGGCGGCCCGCGCGACGTGGCGCTGGCCCAGCATGCCGACGACCAGGTCGAGACCATCGTGCTGGCGCTGAGCCGCGGCGCCGGCCTGCCGGGACTGGCAGCGATGCCGGCGCGGTGGGAGGAGGCCGGCCTGCGCTGGCACCGGCCGCTGCTGCAGGTGCCGGGCCAGGCCCTGCGCGGCTGGCTCGCGGCGCAGGGCGCGGGCTGGATCGAGGACCCGAGCAACGGCGACACCGCCTTCACCCGCAACCGCATCCGCGCCGAGCTGCTGCCGGTGCTGCAGCGGCTGTTCCCGGCGTTCCGCAGTACCTTCGCGCGCAGCGCCGCGCATGCGGCCGAGGCGCAGGCCCTGCTGCGCGCGCTGGCCGAGCAGGACCTGCAGGCCATCGGCATCCCGCCCGCCATCGCCGCCCTGCGCGCGCTGCCGCGCGCGCGCCAGGCCAACGCGCTGCGCCACTGGCTGGCCACGGTGCACGGCACGGCCGCCAGCACGGCGCAGATGGCCGAGCTGCTGGACCAGGTCGCGGCCTGCAGCACCCGCGGCCACCGGCTGCACCTGCGGGTCGGCGCGGGCTTCGCGCGGCGCCGCGAGGCATGGCTCGATTGGTACAATCCCACGCTTTCGAGTTGACAACCCCCGCAGGCGCGGCCTTCCGGGCCGCAGCGCATCCAGCGCCCTGCCGACATCCATGGCACTCATCGTTCACAAGTACGGCGGCACGTCGATGGGCTCGACCGAGCGCATCCGCAACGTTGCAAGGCGCGTGGCCAAGTGGGCCCGCGCCGGTCACCAGATGGTCGTGGTCCCCAGCGCCATGAGCGGCGAGACCAACCGCCTGCTCGCCCTGGCCAAGGAACTGGCGCCCCAGAAGCCGGGCGCCGCCTACCACCGCGAGCTGGACATGCTGGCCTCCACCGGCGAGCAGGTCTTGGTCGGCCTGCTGGCGATCGCGCTGCAGAGCGAGGGCATGGACTCGGTCAGCTACGCCGGCTGGCAGGTGCCGATCAAGACCAACAGCGCCTACACCAAGGCCCGCATCGAGTCGATCGACGACCGGCGCATCCGCGCCGACCTGGCCGAGGGCAAGGTCGTCATCGTCACCGGCTTCCAGGGCGTGGACGAGGACGACAACATCACCACGCTGGGCCGCGGCGGCAGCGATACCTCGGCCGTGGCCGTGGCCGCCGCGCTGAAGGCGCAGGAGTGCCTGATCTATACCGACGTGGACGGCGTCTACACCACCGACCCGCGCATCGTGCCCGAGGCCCGGCGGCTGGAGACCGTCAGCTTCGAGGAGATGCTGGAGATGGCCTCGCTGGGCAGCAAGGTGCTGCAGATCCGCTCCGTGGAATTCGCCGGCAAGTACAAGGTGCCGCTGCGCGTGCTGTCCAGCTTCACGCCCTGGGACATCGACCTGGCCGAGGAGGCCAGGTCGGGCACGCTGATCACTTTCGAGGAAGACGAGCAAATGGAACAAGCCATCGTGTCGGGTATCGCGTTCAACCGCGACGAGGCCAAGATCTCCATCCTGGGCGTGCCGGACAAGCCGGGCATCGCCTACCAGATCCTGGGCGCCGTGGCCGATGCCAACATCGAGGTCGACGTCATCATCCAGAACGTCAGCAAGGACGGCAAGACCGACTTCAGCTTCACGGTGCACCGCAACGAGTACGCCAAGACCATGGACCTGCTGAAGGAGAAGGTGCTGCCGGCGCTGGGCGCGCAGGAAGTCGTCGGCGACGCCAAGATCTGCAAGGTCAGCATCGTGGGCATCGGCATGCGCAGCCACGTGGGCGTGGCCAGCAAGATGTTCCGCTGCCTGAGCGAGGAGGGCATCAACATCCAGATGATCTCCACCAGCGAGATCAAGACCTTGGTCGTGCTGGACGAGAAGTACATGGAGCTGGCCGTGCGCGCGCTGCACCGCGCGTTCGACCTCGACCAGCCCGCCGCGGCCTGAGGACGGCTCGCGACTCGTGCCATAATGCGCGGGTTTTCCAGGAAACGTGACCGAGTGGCCGAAGGTGCTCCCCTGCTAAGGGAGTATGGGGTGTAGAGCCTCATCGAGGGTTCGAATCCCTCCGTTTCCGCCAGTACGCAAAGAGGCTAGCCGCTTGGCTAGCCTCTTTTGCATTCTGGCCTTGCATGCGCTGTCTTTCTCTGACTCCACGGCGGCGATCAGAGCCCATAGCTCCGCGTTCTCTCCCATTTCTTCGGCCAGGGCGTAGGCTACGGCCGGGCTCAGGTGTTCGCGGCGTTTTGCGTTGTGAAACGCAGTGCGTTCTAAGCCGAGCGTGCGCGCCCATTCCGGTGGCGTCTTCATCTTGAGTGCGCGCTCTAGGAGCATCGTTGTCGTTTCCATAGTCGGTGTGGCGTAGTTGTCACGTTGGCAACATTGTGGCGCTCTTGGTGTTGCCAAGGTGGCAACGTACTGGTATGTTCGGCGCGTTGCCATCTTGGCAACAATTCCGAAGGAGCCGCCATGCCCCCTCTGCCAATGTCCCCCGCCTCCTCTGAGGCCATCGTTTCGTCCCCCTCGGCCGCCAGGGTCAACCAGCCACACCGTGCTGTGGCGGCTCCGGTTGCAGGTCTGGTCCCCGGGCCGAAGGGGGGCACCTCGTTCGTTCGGGTCCGTGATGCCCGGATGGTGCTGGCGAAGGGCTCCGGTCCTGGCATCTGGAACTGTTGGGACTTGCACTGCTGCGGAGATCGTGTCTTCGGCCCGTTGGTGGGGCGTGACTACCTGGGCGGTGGGCGTTCATGAAGCGCGCAAGCCCAATTGAACTGCAGCAGCTCGCCCTGTTCGAGCCCGAAGGCAAAGAGGCGGTGAAGCTCATGCAGAAAGCTCTGGCCGAGTCGGCCAAGTGCAAGGCCGACGCCGATCGTCTGCGACTGATCGGCGTCGTGTCGGGTGCTGAGCTGCTGGAGCGATTGGCCGATGCGTTCCGGCGCGATGCCCTCGTCTTCGCCATCCTGCTCGACCTTGAGCGCGAGGCGGGCTTGTGATGACCGGTCTCGACGCACTGCTGGCTGACCTCTGCGCATCGATGTTGGTCTTGCTCATGCTGCTGGTGTACGTAGCGGCCGTGGTGGCTGCGCTGGAGCGGGGAGACTGGCGATGATGACCCTCTGCGGCCAGTCCGGTGCCGGCATGCTGGACCTTCACCGCTGGGCTTTCCCGCTCCATGCCGTCGTGGTCCGTGGTCAAGCGGCTGCTCGCGCCGTCGATGACCAGCAGGGCGGCGAAGCGCAGCGCGGCGGTGCGCAAGCCTGCGCAGCGCGCCGCCGCGCGGAGCGCTCTACCCTCCCCGATGGTAATCACGGGGAGAACAACCGATGACCCGGCCGCTGCTGTCCCCCCTGGTCCTCGACGGCTCCGAAGTCAAGGCCCGGCTGCTCGCCGAGCGCAGCGCGAGTGAAGCGCCGGTGCATGTGGACTGGCTCCGCTTCACCATCCAGCGCCGCCACGTCCTGCCCAGTGCCGAGGTCCTGTTCCCGCCTGCGGCCGGGCAGTCCGGCAATATCTGGGACGCCGAGCCTCGCATGGCAAAGTTGCACGCGACATTGCGCGAGCTGCAGGGCGGTGACTTCGCGGCCGCCGCGCAAGCCTGGGAACTCGGCGAGCAGGTCGCCGGTACCCTCGGTCCCGACTTCGTGGTTCACCCGGAAATGCGCAAGGGCCATGACTTCTACCGGCACCGCTGGAGCATCGAGCGCGCCGGCCAGGAAGTGGGCTGGATCGGCTTCCTCGCCAGCGGCGACAGCCCGCGGCAGAAAGCGCAGACGCGCACCATCCACGTCAACCTCTACGGCCACGCCTGCACATTCGCCGTCCATGGCTGGCGTGAACGCATGGCTGACCTGATCGACCAGCACGACGGAACCGTCACGCGCTGCGACCTTGCCTTGGACTGGTTCGACGGCATGCCCGGTGGCATCCTGCAAGTCGAGGCCGACTACGAAGCCGGCTTGATGGACGTGCTCGGCAAAACCCCGAAGTGCAACCATGTCGGCGACTGGAGCACGCGCAGCGAGGGCGGCCGGTCCTTCTACTTCGGCAGCAAGGAAGCCGGCAAGCAGACGAACGTTTATGAGAAAGGCGACCAGCTCTTCGGCACTGCCGAGTGCTCGCCCTGGATGCGGATTGAGCTGCGCTACGGCAACAAGCTGCGCGACCTGCCGACCGACATGCTGCGCCGCCCGGCCGACTTCTTCGCAGGTGCATCGCCATGGCATGCCAGCAAGTTGCGCGAGTTCGAGGCGAGCGACTGGTGCGCCGAGTCCATCGCTTGCAGGGAACGTCTTCCCGTGCAGACCACAGACGCCGAAGTCTCGCGCGTCTGGCGCTGGCTGGACAACACCGCGAGCGCTGCGATAGCCGTGGCGTTCAAGTTCGCCGGCGATAGCTTCTTGGACCTCGTCCATGCGCGCAAGCTGCCCGGCCGTCTGCGCATGTTTAAGGAGTCTGAGGTTTCCGCCGCATTCCAGCGGCGGGCCGAACGAGACAAACCGGTCGAGGGCTTCTGCCCTGCCCTCGCTTGACCGGCAACCCAGGGCGTAGGAGAAATCATGCGATTCAAGAACCAAGTCATGCTGCACGCCGTGAAGGAGTCGGTCGGCGAGATCGAAGGCCGGGCGTTCAGCAGCACCAAGTTTCATCTCGAAGTGGACCTCAAGGACAACGGCGTCGGCCGCTCCATCGGCCGCGTGACTCGTGAATTCAAGTGCGGCGACGCCAAGGAATTCGACAAGTGGGTCAACTTCCGCGACAGCCTCCCCTGCCTCGTCGAAGCCACCTTCGAGATGGAAGCCACGAAGGACGGTTCCAGGCTTGCCCTCGTGGACGTGGTGCCCGTCTCGAAGTCGCCGATCGGCAAGGCGGCCTGATGCGCTTGCTGGTGCAGTCCCAGGCCACCGGCCGATTTCTCGCGCCGAGCCTCGAAGATGGCACGCCTGAATGGGTGTGTTCGCTGCGCGAGGCCGGCGGCGGGGTCGTGCAGGACCTCGAAGCGGCGCACCAGCTCATGGCCGACTGGTGCGACCTGGAAGATGCCGCGCAGGTCGTGGACCTCGACCGCCTCGGTGCCGCTGACGACTACTGAGTTCAGCCGGTAGCCCTCCAACGCTGCGAAGCGCCGAGGGCCTCCGGGTGCACTCCTGCAATCCCGCAGGAACACCGCCTTTCGAGGAGTTGTTCCATGAACGCTGTGAAGCGCTTTCTGGCGCCGGTTGGCGTCGTCGCCCTGGCCCTTTCCACGCAAGCCCACGCTGCCCTGCCCACCGGCGCGGCCGAAGCCATCGAGACCTATGAAACCGACGTGGTCGCCGCGATCGGCCTGATGATCGCCGCCGGTATCGCCATCTTCGCCGTGAAGAAGCTGGGCTCGAAGATGGGTTGGCTGTAACCCCATCGCCTGATCAGTCCTGATCCTGCTGGCTCGCGTGCGGGCCAGTGGCATCAGTCAACAGGAGCGAGCCGACCATGGCGAACATGTGCACTATCTCGCGCCCATCGGTGTTCAGCCCGCAGCAGTGGCAGAGCACGACGGCGAGCTATTCGAACGGTGGTTTCACGAACCCTTACGGGTTCTTCCAGCAGTCCCGTAACGCGGACGTGTCTGGCGGCTCGTTTTACTTCGACGCCGACAAGTTCGGCATGACGTGCGTGGCGTTCCCGGATGCATCGGGCAACGAGGACCCGCTGATCGGCCAGGCGGCTGCGATCCAGGCCCTCCAGTCGGCGACGGTCGGCCTGCAGAACCAGATCTCGGCCATGGCGCCTTGGGTCGGCGAGAACGCCGCCGATGCCCAGGCCGAGCGTATCCAGGACATGAGCGATGTATGGGCGCTGTTCTTCGGCGCGGCCATCGTCATCGCGTGTTGGAAGGGGCTGCAGCGGCTGTTCGACCGCGGGCCGAATGACGATTGATCGAGGGGTGACATGTGGACCATGGAAATGCAATTCGCACTGGGCTCTGTGCTCTTGCTCTGGCTGGCGTTCCGGTAGCCAATGCCGCCGAGGTCGGGCTGGCCGACTTCGCCGGATTCATGCAGCGCGTGACGGGCAATAACGCGGTGACCGTGGGCATCGGCTCGGGCGGGACGTTGGTAGCTACGAAGCCGAGTGCTGCGCTCGGCGGTACGTCGGGCTGGAGCGTCGCTAGCAATTTTGGCAGTGGTGGCACGTCCGGCGGCGCCGTGGTTGGCATGTCCGGCAATGCGTCGGTCGCCGGCCATAAGGTGCCGGTGACCGTTTCTACGCCGATCACGCGGGCTGCGCTTGGTGCTGGCATGGGCATCCTCTGGCGTAACGCTGCTCGGCTGGCTGGCCCTGTCGGCGTCGTGATGATGCTGGCCGACATGGCGGAGACTTTGCAGCATGCGCAGATTCGCAGCAATCCGAATGCGGCCAATGACCCGGACAACCCGTTTCTGCTGGACCTCAATTCCAAGCAGTACACCGTGACATTGCCGGGGGCGCCGTGGGCAGTGAGTAAAGAGGCGTTGTGTTCGGCGTTGGTTGGTTTGACGTTGCCGTCGAACGGGGCGAAGATTACGAAGTCGGAGCTTGCGTACGATCAGTGTTCTTATAAGTACATTAATCCGACGATGGGCTATGAAGCCGGCGGCGCCTTTGTGATCATGAATCGCACAGTGACGAGTGATGTCCCGGCAAGCTGGGATCAGGTGCGGCCGAAGTATGAGGCCATGAATCCGCTGCCGTCTGACGTGTTGCAGAAGCAATGGGAGTGGGCCGAGAAGCAGAAAGGCAAGAACGGCATTGAACCGTGGAAGGTCGAGGTTGGGCCAAGTACTGTGACGACGCCCAGTCCGTCTCTGCAGCCGAAGACCGAAACGAAGGTCACGACGCGGACCCTTCCGGACGGACGGACGGAAGAGCGGATCGTCACGACGACGTCGGAGACCACGGTATCGACGACGGGCGATCAGGTGAAGGTAGTTCCGACCACGACCACGACGACGACGACGAAGGTCATCAACCAAGATGGTTCGTTCGAGGAGCATACCGAAACAGAAACAGAGACACGCACGTCGAACGAAGACACGGCTGCGAAGCCGGAGGACCAGCCCGGCATGTGCGACCTCTATCCCGACATCCTCGCGTGCGCGAAGCCCGACCTCGACACGCCCGAGGGCGAGATTCCCCGCGGCGAAAAGCAGATCACGTATTCGGAAGAGAACCTGTTCGGTGAGGGCAGTTGCCCGGCCGACGTGTACGCCAGTCTCGCCACTATCGGCCAAACCGTGAAGGTGTGGGACTGGCAGGCCGCATGCCAGTACGCATTCCCGTTGCGCGCGCTGGTGATTGCGCTGGCGACCCTGTCGGCATTCGTCATTGTCATGCCCGGGGAGACGCGGCTATGAAGATCGGTACGTGGTTGCTGTCCCTGATCGAGCCCATGCTGGCGAAAGTCTTGGTCAGCCTCGGTTTCGGCGTCGTCTCCATCATCGGCGTCGATGCCGCGCTCAACACGCTCAAGTCTCAGCTCGTCGCGCAGATCAACAGCATGCCCGGGGACTGGCTCGCGTTCGCGCTGTACCTCTGGATCGGCAAGGGCCTGGGCATCATCCTCGGTGCCTGCGCGACCAAGCTGATGCTGTGGTCGGCGCAGCATGCGACCTCGATCATGTCGAGGAGCATCGGATGATCACAGTCATCACCGGCCAGCCGGGCGCCGGCAAGACCGCGCTGTGCGTCGAGCGCTTCCTGATGACGCTGGCGGCCAAGGGCTACGAAGAGAAGGCCATCGATCCTGATGGCAACGAAGTCACCGTGAGGCGCCGCATCCTCACGAACGTGAACGGCCTGCTGCTCGATCACGAGAAGATCGACGACGCGCTGCTGGCGACGTGGCACGAGTGGGTCAAGCCCGGCGACCTGATCGTCTTCGACGAAGTGCAGAAGCCATGGCCCTACACCGTGATGAACAAGGCGCAGGACAAGTGCATCACGGAGCTGGAGACCCATCGTCACTACGGGATCGACTTCATTCTGATGACGCAACACCCGATGCTCTGCAACAGCGCCGTGCATCGGCTGGCCGGCCAGCATCTGCACGTGCGCAAGCTCGGTAACAGCCGCTTTGCGACGGTCTACGAATGGGACGGCGTCTCGCGCACGCTGAGCTACAAGGCTGCGTTCGCGAAGAAGCCGTGGCGCCGCGGCAAGGAAGTCGAGAAGACCTACAAGTCCAGCAGCCTGCACACCCGGCAGCGGCGCGCAGTGCCTACGGTCCTGTTCGGCGTCCTGTTCGCCGCGCTCCTGCTCGGTGTCCTCGGCCCGAAGGTCTACGGCCGTCTCTCCGACCGGATCAGCGGTCAAACCGTCGCGGTCGGGGCGCCGTCCACCGCGGCCGCGAAGGCCCCGGCCTTGGCCGCCAGTGCGCCGCAGATCAAGCCGGCTTTGGCCCCTGCAAGCCCGCTTCCAGTGCTTGAGCCGCAACTGGCATCGGCTCCGGCTCTGGTGGCCGCCAGCGGGACGGCTGTCTTCGCCGGCTGCGCGCGCATGCGCGACCGCTGTACCTGCTTCGACGGCGCCGGCGTCAAGGTCGAGCGCGAGCCCGAGTTCTGCGCCGACCATGCGCTGGCCCACGTGCCCGCGAAAGTCGCCGAGCCCCCGGCCAGCCTGGACCGCTTTCTGCCGCTGACCTACCCGCAGCGATCCCCGGCCGATGCTGCGCTCATCGCCTGGGCCGACCGCGAGCGGGAGAAGCGGCACCGGGCCATCGGCCTACCAATCGAGTAGGGGGACGGGGGCGCAGCCCCAGGTGGCGCCGGGGGCCCGCGCACCGACCCGGATTAGGCCGGGGCCCTAGCCCCGGTCCAGGCACCACGCCACCAGCGCGCCCGCAGCCACCATAGGGTGCGCCCGGCCGGGCTGGTCCATCGCATCCGTCCCGGTCCTCCCCAGCGACAGGCACCATTTCCTGAAGGCGACGAACGGGATGGGGGCCCGCGCGACGGCGCGGGGAAGGGCAAGGCCCTTCCGGGGGTCCAGGGGGCGCAGCCCCATGCCGGAGTCCGTCAGCAGACGGACGTAGGGATGAGGCTGGAGATCGCAGCCGGGAGCGGTCTATTCCAGGTGGGGTATTCCGGCCGATCGCGGGGATGCGAGACCAGCCCGCAGGGCTGCCCGAAGGGTCGGCCCCTGGAGCTTGCGGAAGGGGTCGAGTGAGCACGTCCCCGCGATCGGCCGGGCAGGGTTTCGGGTATTGTCTTCACTTGGGGGTAACTATGGCTGCTGATAACCGCGATTGGTATCGTGACTGGTGGCGTAAGAAGACGGGTCATGTGGAGCGATCGTTGTTCCGGATGGGCGAGCATGAGTTGCAGCGCTTGCGGTATCGCAGGGCGTGGCGTCGAAACTGGCTGGCGTTCGCTCTTGTTGTCGTGGTCTTGGTCGTGCTGGCGTACGTGGGGCGGCGTTGATGCTGGTCGGCTATGCCCGCGTGTCTACTGATCAGCAGGAAACGGACCTGCAGCTGGATGCGTTGCGCCGGGCTGGTGTCAGCCGGGTTTATGAGGAAAAAGGCAGCAGCGTTGGGCGCCGGCCGCAGCTGCAGCGTGCACTGGGGGCGCTTCGTGAGGGTGACGTGCTGGTCGTGTTCAAGCTGGATCGTTTGGCGCGGAGCCTGCGCAACCTGCTGGACATCATCGAGCGCATGGAAGCGGCTGGGGCTGGTTTCCGGTCGTTGACGGAGCCGATTGATACGTCGAGTGCGGCGGGCCGGCTCATGTTGCAGATGCTCGGGGCTGTCGCCGAGTTCGAGCGGAGCTTGATTCGGGAGCGGTCGATCGCAGGCCAGCAGGCTGCGATTGCGCGGGGTGCGAAGGTGGGGCGGCCGCGTGTTCTAGGCGCGGAGGATGAGGAGGCGTTGGTGGAGTTGTATCAGACGGGCTGTTACACTCAGACAGTACTGGCTGATGCGTTTGGGTGCCACCTTGCGAGCGTGCGTCGGGCGTTGTATCGGGCTGGGGCGTTGCGGTGGCGATAACGTCCGTTTCCGCCAGGATCCCTCCGAAGACGATCCATGAAAGCCCAGCAGAATCCGCCCTGCTGGGCTTTTTCATTGGAGGCAGCGGCCATAATGGCCCGCCATCGTCCAGCCCCGACCCTTCCAGGCCAAGCCGCCATCGGGGCATCGGGCATGGCACCGGCAAAGGCCATTCCATCGCCGCCGCCCAGCGAGTGCGCATGAACGTCTTCCAGACCGCCTGACCGTTTTTTCGACCCCCGCCTCATGAACCAGAAGACCACTCCGCCCGTCACCGTCGCCGAGATCCGCAAGTCCTTCCTGGACTTCTTCGCTTCCAAGGGCCACACCGTCGTCGCCTCCAGCCCGCTGGTGCCGGGCAACGACCCGACGCTGATGTTCACCAACTCGGGCATGGTGCAGTTCAAGGACGTGTTCCTGGGCACCGACAAGCGGCCCTACGTGCGCGCCGCCTCGGTGCAGGCCTGCCTGCGCGCCGGCGGCAAGCACAACGACCTGGAGAACGTGGGCTACACCGCGCGCCACCACACCTTCTTCGAGATGCTGGGCAACTGGAGCTTCGGCGACTACTTCAAGCGCGAGTCGCTGAAGTGGGGCTGGGAGCTGCTGACCCAGGTCTACCGGCTGCCCGCGGAAAAGCTGCTGGCCACCGTCTACATCGACGACGACGAGGCCTACGACATCTGGACCAAGGAGATCGGCCTGCCGCCCGAGCGCGTGATCCGCATCGGCGACAACAAGGGCGGCAAGTACAAGAGCGACAACTTCTGGATGATGGCCGACACCGGCCCCTGCGGCCCGTGCTCGGAGATCTTCTACGACCACGGCCCGCACATCCCCGGCGGCCCCCCGGGCAGCCCGGACGAGGACGGCGACCGCTTTATCGAGATCTGGAACCACGTGTTCATGCAGTTCGACATGCAGGAGGACGGCAGCGTCGTGCAGCTGCCCGCGCCCTGCGTGGACACCGGCATGGGCCTGGAGCGCCTGGCGGCGATCCTGCAGCACGTGCACAGCAACTACGAGATCGACCTGTTCGAGCGGCTGATCGCGGCCGCCGCGCGCGAGACCGGCTGCGCGGACCTGGCCAACCCGTCGCTGAAGGTCATCGCCGACCACATCCGCGCGACCTCGTTCCTGGTCGCCGACGGCGTGATCCCGAGCAACGAGGGCCGCGGCTATGTGCAGCGCCGCATCGTGCGCCGCGCGATCCGCCACGGCTACAAGCTCGGCCGCAAGACGCCGTTCTTCCACCGGCTGGTGCCCGAACTGGTGGCGCTGATGGGCGATGCCTACCCGAACCTGAAGGCCTCGGAGCAGCGCATCGTCGAGGTGCTGAAGGCCGAGGAGGAGCGCTTCTTCGAGACGCTGGAAAACGGCATGGAGATCCTGGACGCGGCGCTGGCCGATGGCCGCCAGACGCTGCCGGGCGACGTGGCCTTCAAGCTGCACGACACCTACGGCTTCCCGCTGGACCTGACCAACGACGTCTGCCGCGAGCGCGGCGTGACGGTGGACGCCGCCGGCTTCGATGCCGCGATGGAGAAGCAGAAGGCCGCCGGCCGCGCCGCCGGCAAGTTCAAGATGGACCGCGCGCTGGACTACGCCGGCGCCGGCAACGTGTTCACTGGCTATGAGAAGCTGGAGGCGCCCGCCACCGTCGTGGCGCTGTACCACGAGGGCACGCCGGTGCAGCAGCTCGCCGAAGGGCAGAGCGGCATCGTCGTGCTCGACACCACGCCGTTCTACGCCGAGAGCGGCGGCCAGGTCGGCGACAGCGGCGTGCTCGCCGCCGAGGGCCTGCTGTTCGGCGTCGAGGACACGCAGAAGATCAAGGCCGACGTCTACGGCCACCACGGCGTGCTGGCGCAGGGCCGGCTGCGGGTCGGCGACCGCGTCGACGCGCGGGTGGACGTGGCGCGCCGCCGCGCCACCATGCGCAACCACAGCGTCACGCACCTGATGCACAAGGCGCTGCGCGAGGTGCTGGGCGGCCACGTGCAGCAGAAGGGCTCGCTGGTCGACGCCGACAAGACGCGCTTCGACTTCACGCACAACGCGCCGGTCACGGACGCGCAGATCGCCGAGATCGAGAAGCGCGTGAACGCCGAGATCCTGGACAACGCCGCCACGCAGGCGCGCGTGATGGACATCGAGTCCGCCAAGGCCACCGGCGCCATGATGCTGTTCGGCGAGAAGTACGGCGAGACCGTGCGCGTGCTGGACATCGGCACCAGCCGCGAGCTGTGTGGCGGCACGCACGTGGCCCGCACCGGCGACATCGGGCTGTTCAAGATCGTCTCCGAGAGCGGCGTGGCCGCCGGCATCCGCCGCGTCGAGGCCATCACCGGCGCCAGCGCGCTGGCCTACCTGCAGCAGCTGGAAGGTGCCGTGCGCCAGGCGGCCGGCAGCCTGAAGGCGCCGGTGGCCGAGCTGCAGACGCGCATCGCGCAGACGCTGGAGCAGGTGCGGGCGCTGGAGAAGGAGGTCGCCGCGCTCAAGGGCAAGCTCGCCTCCAGCCAGGGCGACGAGCTGCTCGCCCAGGCCGTGGACGTGAAGGGCCTGAAGGTGCTGGCCGCGCGGCTGGACGGTGCCGACGCCAGGACGCTGCGCGAGACCATGGACAAGCTCAAGGACAAGCTCAAGACCGGCGCCATCGTGCTGGCCGTGGTCGACGGCGCCAAGGTGCAGCTCGCCGCCGGCGTGACGGCCGACAGCGTGGGCCGGCTCAAGGCCGGCGAGCTGGTGAACTTCGTGGCCCGGCAGGTCGGCGGCAAGGGCGGCGGCAAGCCGGACCTGGCGATGGCCGGCGGCACCGACGCCAGCGGCCTGGCCAAGGCGCTGGACTCGGTGCAGGAGTGGGTGGCCGAGCGGGTCTGACGCGGGCGGCCCGCCAGGCGCGGCGGGAAGCGTGACCGAATGCCGGGCTGCCGCGCGCAGATGGCGGGCCGGGCCCGCCGGACAGGCTGGAGATAAGTGGAAACCCTGGGTGGCCGCTTATGATCGGCGGCCCTCCATTTCCCGTCCCGAATTCCCATGGTCCTGCTCCCTGTCGCGCCGTCGCCTGTTCTGCATCTTCCGGCGGGAGGCGGGCGGTGAGCGCGGTCGGCTGGGGCGAGGCGGCGTTCCTCGGGCTGATCCAGGGGCTCACGGAGTTCCTGCCGGTGTCTTCCAGCGCGCACCTGCGCATCATCGGCCCGCTGCTGCCCTCCGGCGGTGATCCCGGCGCGGCGTTCACCGCGATCACGCAGATCGGCACGGAGGCCGCCGTGCTGCTGTACTTCCGCCACGACATCGCGCGGATCTTCCGCGCCTGGTGCGCCTCGCTGGCGCAGCGCGGCCAGCCGCTGTCGCCGGACGCGCGCATGGGCTGGCTGGTGCTGGTCGGCACGCTGCCGATCGCGATCCTCGGCCTGCTGTTCAAGAACGCGATCGAGGGCTCGCTGCGCGACCTCCACATCACCGCCGCGATGCTGGTCGCGTTCGCGGTCGTGCTGGCGGTGGCCGACCGGCTGGGCCGCAAGCAGCGCACGCTGGACCGGCTGACCTGGGGCCACGGCATTTTGTTCGGCTTCGCCCAGGCCATGGCGCTGATCCCCGGCGTCTCGCGCTCGGGCGGCACGATCACGATGGGGCTGATCCTGGGCTACACGCGCGAGGCGGCGGCGCGCTATTCGTTCCTGCTGGCGATCCCGGCCGTGCTGCTGTCGGGCTTCTACCAGCTCTACAAGACCTGGGGCGTGGAGAGCACGGTCGGCCCGGGCCAGACCTGGCTGGCCACGGCGATCGCGTTCTTCGTCGGCTACGCGGTGATCGTCGGCTTCCTGAAGCTGGTGTCCACGCGCAGCTACATGCCGTTCGTGGTCTACCGCATCGCGCTGGGCATCGTGGTATTCGCGCTGCTGGGCGCCAGCGTGCTGGCGCCGCTGTGATCAGGCACGCCTGAACACCAGGTCCCAGACGCCGTGGCCCAGGCGCAGGCCGCGGCGCTCGAACTTGGTCTCGGGCCGGTAGTGCGGCCGCGGCGCGTAGCCGTCCGCGGTGTTGCGCAGCAGCGGCTCGGCCGACAGCACCTGCAGCATCTGCTGTGCGTAGGGTTCCCAGTCGGTGGCGCAGTGCAGGTAGCCGCCCGGCGCCAGGCGCTGCGCCAGGCGCGCCACGAAGGGCGGCTGGATCAGCCGGCGCTTGTGGTGGCGCAGCTTGTGCCAGGGGTCGGGAAAGAAGATGTGGATGCCGGCCAGGGCCTGCGGGTTCTGCGCGGCGTCCCAGGGCGGCAGCATGCGGTCGAGCACTTCGACCGCATCGTGCGCGAGGATGCGGATGTTCGCCAGGCCGCGCTCGCCGACCTGCTTGAGCAGCGCGCCCACGCCGGGCTCGTGCACCTCGCAGCACAGGAAGTTGGTGTCGGGCAGCAGGGCCGCGATGTGGGCCGTGGCGTCGCCCATGCCGAAGCCGATCTCCAGCACCGTCGGCGCCTGGCGGCCGAAGGCGGCCGCCAGGTCCAGCGGCGCCGGCGTGAACGGCAGCACGAAGCGCGGTCCGAGCTCCTGCAGGGCCTTGGCCTGGCCGGTCGTGGTGCGGCCGGCGCGCTTGACGAAGCTGCGGATCGTGCGCGGATGGGCGATGCCCGGATGGGCAGTGTCCGGATGGGCGGTGTCCGGATGGGCTGTGCCCGGATGGGCTGTGCCCGGATGGGCTGTGCCCGGATGGGCTGTGCCCGGATGGGCTGTGCCCGGATGGGCTGTGCCCGGATGGGCTGTGCCCGGATGGGCTGTGCCCGGATGGGCTGTGCCCGGATGGGCTGTGCCCGGATGGGCTGTGCCCGGATGGGCTGTGCCCGGATGGGCTGTGCCCGGATGGGCTGTGCCCGGATGGGCTGTGCCCGGATGGGCTGTGCCCGGATGGGCTGTGCCCGGATGGGCTGTGCCCGGATGGGCTGTGCCCGGATGGGCTGTGCCCGCAGGGGGGTGGCCGGCGGCCGCGGCGGGTGCGTCGGCGGCGGGAGAGGAGGGCGTGTTCACGCGGCGGGATTGTAGGGAGCGGCCGCCGCGCCCAGCCGGGCGGCCAGCTGCTGCAGCGCGGCCTCGGCCGTGTCGGCCAGCCCGGCCGAGCGGCTGAGCATCAGGTTCAGCCGCTGGCCCAGGCCCTCGACCATCAGGCCGCTGGCGGTCTCGCGCAGCACGCCGGCGCCGTCGTGCGCGCAGGGCAGCGCCGCGGCCACGCGCTCGGCGTAGCTGCCGGGCCGCACGCCGTAGGCCACGACCGGCTTGCCGAGCGCGACGGCGTAGCCGACCTCGAACACGGTGCCGGAGTCCGGCTCCAGCCCGCGGAAGTCCATCAGGTTCGCGGCCAGGCCGTCGGCGGACCGGATCAGCGCGATGTTGGCGGCGTAGATGCGTTGGGCCAGCGCGTCGCCGTCGGGCGCCGGGCCGGCGTGCGGGCCGCCGTCGGCCGGGGCCAGCCCTTCGAGGCCCAGGCGGGCGCAGCAGGCCTTCAGCCGAGCGAAGACCTCGGCGGCGTCGGGCCGGAACACGTCCGGGCCGGCCAGGTAGATGCGGGGAAGCGGCATCGCGGCATTGTCGCCGCGCGCTTCAGCGGTACGGCCAGGCGGCGGCCCAGTGCGCCAGCCGCTCGGCCGGCCCGCCGGCCGCCGCCGGCAGGCCCAATGCTGCGGCTGCGGCCTGCAGCGCTTCGGCGGGCGCGCGCAGGTCCAGTGCGGCGGCGCCGTTCTGCTTGGACAGCTTCTCGCCGTCCGCGCCCAGCACCAGCGGCGTGTGCAGGTAGCGCGGCGTCGGCAGGCCGAGCGCGCGCTGCAGCAGGATCTGGCGCGGCGTGTTGTCGGCCAGGTCCTCGCCGCGCACGACGTCGGTGATGCCCTGCGCGGCGTCGTCCACGACCACGGCGAGCTGGTAGGCCCACAGGCCGTCGGCGCGGCGCAGCACGAAGTCGCCGACCGCGGCGGCCACGTCCTGCTGCTGCGGGCCGAGCCGGCGGTCGTGCCAGGCCAGCGGCGGCCCGGCCGGCACGCGCAGGCGCCAGGCGCGCGCCGGCCGGCCGCGCAGTCCGCCGCGGCAGGTGCCGGGGTAGACCAGTTCGCCGTGGCGCTGCGGTTCTTGCCCGCGCGCCTGCAGCGCGGCCAGGATCTCGCTGCGCGAGCAGGCGCAGGGATAGGCCAGGCCGGCGGCGGCGAGCCGGTCCAGCGCCGACTGGTACGGCGCGCCGCGCTGCGACTGGCGCACCGGCGGCGCGTCGGGCACGAGGCTGCAGGCGGTGAGTTGCTGCAGGATCAGCGCGTCCATGCCGCCGGGGCAGCGCGGCGCGTCCACGTCCTCGATGCGCACCAGCCAGCGGCCGCTGTGCGCGCGGGCGTCCAGCCAACTGGCCAGCGCGGCGACCAGCGAGCCGGCGTGCAGCGGGCCGGTCGGCGAGGGCGCGAAGCGGCCGACGTAGCCCGGCGCCGTCATGCCATCGCGAGTGCCAGCTCCAGCCCGGACAGGAAGGCGTCCTCCACGCGCTGGCCCAGGCACCAGTCGCCGGCCAGGCCGATGCGCAGCGCCGCGTCGCGGACGTGGCTGTCGCCCAGCGGCGCCAGCGTCTGCGCCTGGTGCCACAGGTGGGCCGCGGCGAAGGCCGGCTCGGCGCGGATGCCGGTGACTTCTTCGAAGGCGCGGCGCAGCTTGGCCTGCACGCGCGGCGCATCGTCCTGCAGGTGCTCGGCCGACCAGGCGGTGGAGGCCTGGACGGTCCAGCGCTCGATCGGGCCGCGCCCGGGCTTGGAGCTCTCGCGCGCCAGCCAGGCGATGCGGTGGTGCGTGCTGCGCGCGGCGTTCCACTGCGGGCCCAGGTGCGGCAGGCCGGCCTGCTGCGCCTGCGGAAAGGCCAGCAGCAGCGTCCAGCAGGGGCCGGCCTGCACCGCCTGCAGCCGCTGCTGCAGCGCCGGCGCCAGGCTGCTGGCGCGCAGCAGCTGCAGCGCCTGCGCGGCGGGCACCGCCAGCACCACGTCGTCGAAGCCGCCGAACACGCGCTGCGCGTCGGGCGCGCCGGCCATGCCCTCGGTGGACAGCTGCCACTGCCGGGCCTGCAGCCGGTCGGGGGCGATGGCCGTCACCTGGGTGCCGAACTCGATGGCCTGCGCGGCCTGCAGCGGGGCGGCCCAGTGCTGCGGCAGCGCCTGCATGCCCGGCACCGGCACCCAGTGCGGCTCGCCGGTCGACAGCGCGGCGGCGGCCACGCGGCCATGCGGGTCCAGCACGTGCACGGTGTTGGCGCTCCAGCGCTTGCACAGGCGCGGCGCGGCCTGCTCCAGCGCCCGCTGGAAGCGCGGGTCGCGCACGGTGAAGTACTGGGCGCCGTGGTCGAAGCCGCCGAACGCGCTGTCGGCCGTGGCCATGCGCCCGCCGGCCAGCGCGTTGCGCTCGAACAGCCGCACGCGGTGGCCGGCCTGGACCAGCGTGCGCGCGCAGGCGATGCCCGCCATGCCGGCGCCGACGATGGCGATGTGCCGGGGCGCGGCGCGTGTCGAGGAGGCCGTTCCGGTGCGCTGGGGCTTCTTGGTCATGCGCCGACTCTACACGCCGTGGGGCGCGTTCAGCAGCGCCGCGCGCGTGGCCGGGCTCTGCAGCTGCTGCAGCCACCACTGCAGCGCGCGGCCCAGGCCCAGGCCGCCGGAGGGTGCATGCCAGGCGTAGCCGACCTCGACCACGCGCTCGGGCCGCTGCACGCGCCGCGCCACCAGCTGGCCCGCCTGCAGGTATGGCCGCGCCAGGTTCTCGGGCAGGAAGCCGCAGCCCAGGCCGCGCAGCTGGGCCTGTAGCTTGGCGTGCATGGTGGGCACGGTCAGCACGTCCTGCCCGCCCAGCAGGCCCAGCGTGAGGTTGGCGCGCCGCGCCGTGTCGGCCACGGCCACGGCGCGGTGCTGCTGGATCAGCGCGTCGGCCAGCGGCTCCGGCGCCCCGGCCAGCGGATGGCGCGGCGCCATCGCGTAGACGAAGCGCAGGCGGCCCAGCGGCTGGATCTGCAGGTCGCGCGCGGTGCCGCCCTGCACGGCCACGCCGATGGCCAGGTCGGCCTCGCCGGTCAGCAGCGCCTCCAGCGTGCCCGACAGCACCTCCTCGCGCAGCTTGAGGCGCGTCGGCGGCGCGATCGCGTAGAAGGCCTCGCACAGGTCCAGCATCGTGCTGCGCGAGATCACGCTGTCCACCGCCAGCGTCAGCTGCGGCTCCCAGCCGGTGGCCACGCGGCGCACCCGGTTGGCCACGGCGTCGATCTCGTGCAGCAGGCGGCGGCCCTCGCGCATCAGCTCGGCGCCGGCCTCGGTCAGCCGGGCCTGGCGCGCGCTGCGGTCGAACAGCAGCACGTCCAGCGCGTCCTCGATCTGGCGCACGCGGTAGGTCAGCGCGCTGGGCACCAGGCCGAGCGTGCGCGCCGCGGCGGCGAAGCTGCCGGTATCGGCGATCGCGGCCAGCATGGCCAGCGCGTCGGGCGTCAGCACGTCACGGGGGCTGGGGGTGGCGGGGGGCATGCGGATTCAGCGCGTTTGAACGATGGCGGCAACAGGCGTGCATTGTCTTTGCATGGCGGCGGCCTAAAGTGCTGGCATCGAAAGGAGTCCCCCATGCTGACCCTGCGCAAGTCTGCCGACCGCGGCTACGCCGACCACGGCTGGCTCACGTCCTTCCACAGCTTCTCGTTCGCCGGCTACCACGATCCCGCGCACATGGGCTGGGGCAACCTGCGCGTCATCAACGAGGACCGCATCGCCCCCGGCACCGGCTTCGGCTCGCACGGCCACCGCGACATGGAGATCATCAGCTACGTGCTGTCCGGCGAGCTGGCGCACCAGGACACGCTGGGCAACGTCAAGGCCATTCCGCCCGGCGACGTGCAGCGCATGAGCGCCGGCAGCGGCGTGCTGCACAGCGAGTTCAACCATGCGCCGGACCAGGCCACGCACCTGCTGCAGATCTGGATCGCGCCGGACCGGCGCGGCGTGCCGCCGAGCTACGAGCAAAAGCGCTTCGCGCCCGAGGACAAGCGCGGCCGGCTGCGGCTGGTCGCCTCGCGCGACGGCGCCGACGGCTCGGTGACCATGCATGCCGACGCGGCGCTGTACGCAGGCCTGTTCGACGGCGACGAGCAGGCCCGGCTGGCGCTGGACCCGGCGCGCAAGGCCTACGTGCACCTGGTGCGCGGCGCGCTGAGCGTCAACGGCCAGCGCCTGGCCGGCGGCGATGCCGCGCTGCTGGCCGGCGAACCGGAGATCCGGCTGGACGCGGGCCGGGACGCCGAAGTGCTGGTGTTCGATCTCGCGGCCTGACGTCCGCCGGGCGCACCGACTGCATACACTGGCCCGGTCCACGACCCAGGGAGCGCGCATGGCCATCGAGCTGTTGTTGAACGGGCACGAGAAGGATCTCGGCGGCGGCTTCGTCGTGCGCCGGCTGCTGCCCTCGGCGCCGCGCCAGGGCGTCGGCCCGTTCCTGTTCTTCGACCATTTCGGGCCGGCCGAGCAGCGGCCCGAGGACGACCACGACGTGCGGCCGCACCCGCACATCGGCCTGGCCACGGTGACCTACCTGTTCGAGGGCGCGATCGTCCACCGCGACAGCCTGGGCTACGGGCAGGAAATCCGCCCCGGCGCCGTCAACTGGATGACGGCCGGCCGCGGCATCGTCCATTCCGAGCGCCGGCCCGCGCGGCTGGCACGGCAGACCTACGTCAACCACGGCCTGCAGCTGTGGGCCGCGCTGCCGCTGGCGCACGAGCAGGATGCGCCGAGCTTCCAGCACACGCCGGCCGAGCAGATCCCGCAGTGCGACATCGACGGCGCGCCGGTGCGCGTGCTGGTCGGCCGGGCCTTCGGCTGCACCTCGCCGGTCGCGACCGTTTCCGAGACGCTGTACCTGGACATCGCGCTGTCTGCCGGCGCGGCCTTCGTGCTGCCGCCGCTGGCCGACGAGCAGGCGGTCTACGCGGTCGATGCCGACCTGGACATCGACGGCGAGCGCGTGGCCGCGCGGCAGATGGCGGTGCTGCCCTCCGGCCGCGCGGTCACCGTGCGCAGCGGCCGGCCGGCGCGGCTGGCCGTGATCGGCGGCGCGCCCCTGGGCCACCGCCACATGTGGTGGAACTTCGTGGCCAGCCGCAAGGAGCTGATCGTGCAGGCCGCCGCCGACTGGGAGGCCGGCCGCTTCGCGCCGGTGCCGGGCGAGACCGGGGCCCTGCCGCTGCCGGAGCGCCGCTTCGCCGGCTGAGAAGCCGGTGTGGACGCGTCCCTCGCGCCCACGCAGTTCCGATGCGTGTTCACCCGGTTCGCCATCGCCGTGCCCGGGGCCTCGCCCTTGGGTCGGGCCGAGGCATGCCGGGCCGCACGTGGGCGTTGCCGTCCTGGCCTTGGCACCAGCCAGGGCGGCGCCTGCCGTGCGCCTGGGGCCCGGTGCCCCCCGTCGTCGGCGCGATCGATCCATTCACCCTGGAAACGGCAGTTGGGTGATGTCGGGAACAAAGAAAACAGGTATTGGCAAGCGGTTGCGGCCGTTTTCGGCAACTGCGGAGCAGTTCCGAATGGGTCAGTCGCACAGTCGATCCATGCCAAGGAGCGGCAAGCACTTGCCTGCGTTCCGGCCAGTCAACTGCTGTTTTCAGGTTGATGGCTGCCGAGGGCGCCGCCGGTGCCGTGCCGGCACGGAGCGGCCGGGCACGGCCACCTGCCTGGGTGGGCGCAGGCAGGCGCCTCCTGGCCGTTCAGCCGCGGCGCGCGTTCAGGTCGCTGGCCAGCGCCTCGCGCTCGTCGAACACGAAGCAGTCGCCGTGGAAGTGCGCGCCGCCGGTTTCCTCGAAGTACTTGAGGATGCCGCCCTCGAGCTGGTAGACGTGCGCGAGGCCGGCGGCGCGCATCAGCAGCGCGGCCTTCTCGCAGCGGATGCCGCCGGTGCAGTAGCTGACGACGGTCTTGCCTTCCAGCTCGGCGCGGTGCGCGGCGAGCGCGGCCGGGAAGTCGCTGAACTTGCCGAGCCGCCAGTCGATCGCGCCGTCGAAGGCGCCGCAGTCCACCTCGAAGGCGTTGCGCGTGTCCAGCGTGACCACCGGGCGGCCGTCGTCGTCGCGGCCGGCGTCCAGCCAGCGGCGCACGGTGGCGGCCGGGACGGCCGGCGCACGGCCGCCGTCGTGGCTGAAGTCGGGCCGGATCTGCGGCTGGTCCATGCGGATGATCTCGCGCTTGACCTTGACCAGCATCCGTCGGAACGGCTGCGTGGCCGACCAGCTTTCCTTGGGCGCCAGGTCGGCCAGGCGCGGGTCGGCGCGCAGCGTGGCGACGAAGTCGCGCACGGCCGCCTCGGCGCCCGCGACGAACAGGTTGATGCCTTCGCCGGCCAGCAGCACGGTGCCTTTCAGGTCCAGGGCGGTGGCGCGCTCCAGCAGGCGCTCGCGCAGCGCGGGCGCGTCGGCCAGGGGCACGAACTTGTAGGCGGAGATGTTCAGGACGGCGTTCACGGCGCGATTATCCGTACCATGCGCGGCCATGAAGGCACTCTCGTTCCTGCCCTGGTACGACTGGCTGGCGCTGGTCTGGTTCTTCGGGCTGTGGCTGGGCTACGCGGCCTATTCGCGCGACAGCCAGCGCGCCACGCTGCTGCAGACCACCAACCGCTATCGGCGCTACTGGATGGTGCAGGCCACGGCGCGCAACCCGCGCATGCTGGACGGCATCATCACCCAGGGCCTGGCGAGCAGCCCCTCGTTCTTCGCGTCGACGACGATCCTGATCATCGGCGGCCTGCTGGCGCTGCTGGGCGCCACCGACAAGGTGGCCGACGTGATGGGCGAGATCCCGTTCGCGGTGCGCACCTCGGCCCAGGTGTTCGACCTGAAGGTGCTGCTGCTGACCGGCATCTTCATCTATGCCTTCTTCCGCTTCACCTGGTCGATGCGGCAGTACACCTTCGCCGCGCTGGTGATCGGCTCGATGCCGGACCCGGAGGACTTCGCCTCCGGCAAGTACGACCGCAAGCATTTCGCCGACCGCGCCGGCAAGATGCTGGGCATGGCGGCGGAGACCTTCAACGACGGGTTGCGCGCCTACTACATGTCGTTCGCCGCGACGGCCTGGGTGTTCTCGACCATGGCGTTCGCGCTGGCCGCGGCGGCGGTGATCTTCATCCTGTTCCGCCGCGAGTTCCACTCCGAGGTGCTGCACGTGCTGCGGGACTGAACGGCTCGCCGGCGTCGAGGTTCTCGCGCACCCGGCCCAACAGCGCCAGCAGCTGCGCCTGCTCCTCGCCGGACAGCCCGGCGACGGCCTCGGCCTGCAGCCGCCGTGCCTGTTCGTGCAGCGCGCGCTGCAGCGCCAGGCCGCGCTCGGTCGGCCGCAGGCGCAGGCTGCGGCGGTCCTGGGCGTCGGGCTCGCCGTCCAGCAGGCCGGCCTCGCGCAGTCCCTTGACCAGCCGCGCCAGCTGCGCCTTGTCGCGGCCGGTGTGCTGGATCAGGTCGCTCTGCGTCGCGCCGGGCCGGCGGGCGAAGAAGCCCAGCACCTTGCTTTCCATGTGCGTCAGCGCGCCGGGGCCCTGGCGCAGCGCCTGGAACAGGCGGGCACGGAAGCGGTGCATGACCTGGTGCACCAGCTCCAGAACCTCGTCGTCCGCAGGGTCTTGCCCCGGTCGATGGTTGACTTTATCAACTGCTTCACGCATGATGGATGACATTATCAACCAACTGGTGAATCCCATGTCCCATGAATCTTCCGCGGCGGCCGCCGGCCGGCAGGTGCAGCGCGTGCGCCACGAGATCCGGCGCCGCGCGCTCACGGTCCGGCGCGTGGAGGCGGTGAGCCCCGGCATGCGCCGCATCGTGTTCGGCGGCGAGGCGCTGGCCGACTTCGTCAGCGCCTCGTTCGACGACCACGTGAAGGTGTTCTTCCCGACGGCCGGCGAGCCGGTCGCACGCGACTACACGCCGCGCCGCTACGACACGCAGGCGTGCGAGCTGGTCATCGACTTCGCGCTGCACGGCGACGGCCCGGCCGCCGACTGGGCGCGCCAGGCCGCGCCCGGCCAGCCGCTGACCGTGGCCGGGCCGCGCGGTTCCTTCGTGGTGCCGGTGGACTACGACTGGCACGTGCTGGTGGGCGACGAGACCGCGCTGCCGGCCGTGGCGCGCCGGCTGGAGGAACTGCCGGCCGGCACGCGCGCCATCGTGCGGCTGCAGGTGGCGCCGGCCGACCGCCCGGCCTTGGCCTGCGCCGCCGCGCTGGACCTGCAGTGGGCCGACGACGACGCCGCGCTGCTGGACGCGGTGCGCGCCATCGCGCTGCCGGCCGGCGAGGGCTACTGCTGGTGCGGTGCCGAGGCCGGCGTGGCCGCGGCCGTGCGCCGCATCCTGGTCGAGGACAAGGGCCACGACCGCCGCGCGATCCGCGCCGCGGCCTACTGGAAGCGCGGCGCCGCCGCCCACCACGAGAACCTGGGCGACCCGGCCTGAGCAGGGGGCGCCGGCCAGGGGCGCATCCCTAGAATCGCCCGGATGTTCGTTCACCTGCGCCTCCACACCGAGTTTTCCGTCGTCGACGGCACCAACCGCATCGACGACCTGGTCGCGCTGGCCGCGGCCGACGGCCAGCCCGCGCTCGCCATCACCGACCTGAACAACCTGTTCGGCGCCATCAAGTTCTACAAGGGCGCGCGCGGCAAGGGCGTCAAGCCGGTGATCGGCGCCGAAGTGCAGATCGAGGGCCTGGGCCAGGACCCGGCCGCCACCTCGCGCATCGTGCTGCTGGTCCAGGACCGCCAGGGCTACCTGAACCTGTGCGAGCTGCTGGCGCGGGCCTGGACGCAGAACGTGGTCAAGGCCCAGGCCGTGGCCAGGCTGGCCTGGCTGCAGGAACTGAACGCCGGGCTGATCTGCCTGTCGGGCGCGCAGGCCGGCCCGGTCGGCCAGGCGCTGGTGCAGGGCGACGCCGCGCGCGCCGGCGCGCTGGCGCTGCAGCTGGCCGGCATCTTTCCGCACCGCTTCTACCTGGAACTGCAGCGCGCCGGCCGGCCCGACGACGAGTCGCACGTGGCCGCCGCCGTGGCGCTGGCCGGGCGCCTGAACCTGCCGGTCGTCGCCACGCACCCGGTGCAGTTCACCACCGCCAACGACTACGACGCGCACGAGGCCCGCGTCTGCATCGCCGAGGGCGAGATCCTGGCCAACCAGCGCCGCGTGCGGCGCTTCACGCGCGAGCAGTATTTCAAGAGCGGGGCGCAGATGCAGGCGCTGTTCGCCGACGTGCCCTCGGCCATCGCCAACACGGTCGAGATCGCCAGGCGCTGCAGCCTGACGCTGGTGCTGGGCAAGCCGCAGCTGCCGGACTTCCCGATCCCGCCGGTCGACGGCCGGCAGCTGTCCACCGAGGACTACTTCCGCCACGTCTCGCGCGAGGGCCTGGAGGAGCGGCTGGCCCACCTGTATCCCGATCCGGCCCGGCGCGACGCCGAGCGGCCGCGCTACCTGGAGCGGCTGGAGTTCGAGATCGAGACCATCCTGAAGATGGGCTTCCCGGGCTACTTCCTGATCGTGGGCGACTTCATCAACTGGGCCAAGCAGAACGGCTGCCCGGTCGGCCCGGGCCGCGGCTCGGGCGCCGGCTCGCTGGTGGCCTACGCGCTGAAGATCACCGACCTGGACCCGCTGCACTACAAGCTGCTGTTCGAGCGCTTCTTGAACCCGGAGCGGGTGTCCATGCCCGACTTCGACATCGACTTCTGCCAGAGCAACCGCGACCGCGTGATCGACTACGTGAAGCAGAAGTACGGCAAGGAGGCCGTGAGCCAGATCGCCACCTTCGGCACCATGGCCGCGCGCGCGGCGATCCGCGACGTCGGCCGCGTGCTGGACATGAGCTACACCTTCTGCGACGGCATCAGCAAGCTGATCCCGAACAAGCCGGGCATGTCGGTCACGCTGCAATACCCGCCCGAGCCGAAGAAGGACGGCGACAAGAACAACTACGCGATCGAGATGGAGCCGGTGCTGGCCCAGCGCATCCAGGACGAGGAGGACGTGCGCACCATCATCGAGTACGCGCAGAAGCTCGAGGGCATGACGCGCAACATCGGCATGCACGCCGGCGGCGTGCTGATCGCGCCCGGCAAGCTGACCGACTTCTGCCCGCTGTACCAGCAGCCCGGCAGCGACTCGGCCGTGAGCCAGTACGACAAGGACGACGTGGAGGCGATCGGCCTGGTGAAGTTCGACTTCCTGGGCCTGGCGACGCTGACCATCCTGGAGATCGCGCGCGAATTCATCGTCCGGCGCCACAAGGGCCGGGAGAACTTCGACTACGCCGACATCCCGCTGGACGACAGGGCGACCTACAAGCTGTTCCAGGAAGGCAAGACCGAGGCGGTGTTCCAGTTCGAATCGCGCGGCATGCAGGGCATGCTGCGCGACGCCAGGCCGACGCGGCTGGAAGACCTGATCGCGCTGAACGCGCTGTACCGGCCGGGCCCGATGGACCTGATCCCCAGCTTCGTCAACCGCAAGCACGGCCGCGAGGAGGTGGAGTACCCGCACCCGATGGTGGCCGAGATGCTGTCGGAGACCTACGGCATCATGGTCTACCAGGAGCAGGTCATGCAGACCGCGCAGATCCTGGGCGGCTACTCGCTGGGCGGCGCCGACATGCTGCGCCGCGCCATGGGCAAGAAGAAGGCCGAGGAGATGGCCGAGCACCGGGCGATCTTCCGCGCCGGCGCGGCCAAGAACGGCATCTCCCAGGACAAGGCCGACGAGGTGTTCGACCTGATGGAGAAGTTCGCCGGCTACGGCTTCAACAAGTCGCACGCCGCCGCCTACTCGCTGCTGGCCTACCATACCGGCTGGCTCAAGGTGCACTACACGGCCGAGTTCTTCTGCGCCAACATGACCGTGGAAATGGACGACACCGACAAGCTCAAGGTGTTGTACGAGGACGCGCTGAAGATGGGGCTCACGTTCGAGTTCCCGGACGTGAACCGCGGCGGGTACCGCTTCGAGCCGGTCACGGACACGGTCATCCGCTACGGCCTGGGCGCGATCAAAGGCACGGGCCAGCAGGCGATCGAGGCCATCGTCGCCGCGCGCAGCGAGGGCGGGGCGTTCACCAGCCTGTACGACTTCTGCCTGCGCGTGGACCGCACGCGCCTGAACAAGCGCACGCTGGAGGCGCTGATCAAGGCCGGCGCCTTCGACAGCCTGCAGCGCAACCGGGCGGCGCTGGTGGCGTCGATCGACCGCGCCTTCGAGTTCGCCAACGTCAGCGCGGCGAACGCCAACCAGGCCGGGCTGTTCGACATGCTGGATTCGCATGCCTCCAGCACCAAGGAGCCCGACCTGGTCGAGGCCCTGCCCTGGGGCGTGAAGGAGCAGCTGACGTACGAGAAGTCGGCCATCGGCTTCTATCTCTCGGGCCACCTGTTCGACGAGGTCGCGCGCGAGGTGCGCCAGTTCGTCAAGCGCGGGCTCGACGACTTGCTCGACACGCGCGAGCCGCAGCTGTTCGCCGGCATCGTGACCGACCTGCGCGTGATCAACGGCCAGCGCGGCAAGCTCGCGCTGTTCAAGCTGGACGACAAGGCCGGCACGATCGAGGCGCGCGCCGACGAGGCGCTGATCCTGCAGCAC
This sequence comes from Pseudorhodoferax sp., assembly GCF_047601025.1. Taxonomy (NCBI): domain Bacteria; kingdom Pseudomonadati; phylum Pseudomonadota; class Betaproteobacteria; order Burkholderiales; family Comamonadaceae; genus Pseudorhodoferax; species Pseudorhodoferax sp. The sequence goes on along the minus strand of NZ_JASGJZ010000001.1, from coordinate 125,020 downwards.
AAGGACGTGCTGAAGGACGACGAGATGATCGTGGTGATGGGCCGGCTGCAGCCGGACCGCTTCAGCGGCGGCATGCAGCTGACCGTGCAGCAAATCTGGGACCTGGCCGGCGCGCGCTGCCGCTTCGGCAAGTTCCTGCGCGTGCAGGTGGACCGCACCAACGGTGCCGGTGGCTGCAAGCCGCCGGCCATCGCGCAGCTGCTGCAGGACTTTCCGGCGAAGACCGAGATGTCCGAGCACGGCGAACTGGTGCGTGGCCTGCCGCTCCGGCTGTCGCTGCGGTTCGCCGACTTCCTGGCCGAGGACGCGGTGCGGCTGGAGGACAGCCGCTTCTTCCCGACCGATGCCGCGCTGGCCGGCTTCCGTGCCCAGGCGCACGAGGGCCGGGCCGCGGTCGTCTACGAATGAGGTGGCGGCAGGTTGTCATGCGTTTGACATGAAACCGTCATGATCCGGCGCGACACTGGCCGGACGCTTTGCACCCCGCATTCCGCAGCCACCTTCCCATGTCCCTCGTCCCGCCTGCCGCCGATGCCGCCGCGGCGGTTCCGCTGCTGGACCGCGACCACAGCATCCTGGCCTTCAACGAGCGGGTGTTCGATTGGGCGCGGCGCGACGACGTGCCGCTGCTGGAGCGGCTGCGCTACCTGTGCATCGTCTCCTCCAACCTGGACGAGTTCTTCGAGGTCCGCGCCGCGGCCCACCTGGATGCGGCCGGCCGGCGCGCCGGCGATGCGGCCTATGCGCCGGAGTCGTTCCGCGCGCTGTCGGATGCGGTGCACGGTCTGGTCGAGCGCCAGTACGCGCTGTTCAACGAGGTGCTGCAGCCGGCGCTGGAGCGCGAGGGCATCAAGATCGTCTCGCACGGCGAGCGCGACGCCGAGCAGCGCCGCTGGGTGCACCAGTACTTCGAGCGCGAGGTGCGCCCGCTGCTGGCGCCGACCGCGCTGGACCCGGCGCACCCGTTTCCGCTGGTCGCCAACAAGTCGCTGAACTTCATCGTGCAGCTGACCGGGCTGGACGCCTTCGGCCGCGAGAACGACATCGCCATCGTCAAGGTGCCGCGCGTGCTGCCGCGGCTGATCCGGCTGCCGGACAAGCGCCCGGGCCGGCGCACGCAGGTGGTGCTGCTGTCCAGCGTGATCCGCGCGCACCTCGCCGAGCTGTTCCCGGGCCGGCAGGTCGGGCAGTTCTCGCAGTTCCGCGTCACGCGCCACTCGGATCTCGCGATCGACGAGGAGGAAGTCGACGACCTGCGCACCGCGTTGCGCCAGGGCCTGGAGTACCGGCACTACGGCCAGGCCGCGCGGCTGGAGGTCTCGGCCAGCTGCGACCCGCGGCTGTCGGATTTCCTGCTGCAGCAGTTCAAGCTGTCCGCGCTGTCGCTGTACCGGGTGCACGGTCCGGTGAACCTGGGCCGGCTGGCGCAGCTGATCGACCTGGCCGATGCGCCGCGGCTGCTGTTCCCGGAGCACCAGCCGGCCTGGCCGCGCGGCTTTCCGGTCGAGGGCTCGATGTTCGAGCGCCTGCGCGAGGGCGACGTGCTGGTGCACCAGCCGTTCGAGAGCTTCGAGGCCGTGCCGGCGCTGCTGCGCGAGGCGGTGCACGATCCCGACGTGCTGGCCGTGCGCCAGACCATCTACCGCACCGGCAGCGACCCCGAGCTGATGGGCCTGCTGCGCGAGGCCGTGCGCCGCGGCAAGGAGGTCATGGTGGTCGTGGAACTGAAGGCCCGCTTCGACGAGGAGGCCAACATCAACTGGGCCGAGATGCTGGAAGGCATCGGCGCCCAGGTGGTCTATGGCGTCGTGGGCCTGAAGACCCACGCCAAGATGCTGCTGATCACCCGGCGGGAAGGGCGGCGCCTGCGGCGCTACGGCCATCTGTCCACCGGCAACTACAACCCGCGCACGGCGAGGCTGTATACAGACTTGAGCTATTTCACGGCCGACCCGGCGCTGACGGCGGACATGGAACAGGTCTTCGTGCACATCGCCGGCCAGAGCCGGCTGGCGCACATGGCGCGGCTGCTGGTCGCGCCGTTCCATTTGCAGAAGGCCATGCTCGAGCGCGTCGCGGCCATGGCCGCGGCGGCGGCGGCCGGCCGGCCGGCCCGGATCATCGTCAAGGCCAACGCGCTGACCGACGAGCAGTTGGTGCGCGCGCTGCTGCACGCCGGCCAGCAGGGCGTGCGCATCGACCTGGTCGTGCGTGGCGCCTGCGTGCTGCCGGCGCAGCTGCCGGGGGTGTCCGACAACATCCGCGTGCGCTCCGTGGTCGGCCGGTTCCTGGAGCACACGCGCGTGTTCTACTTCCGCGACGGCGAGGACGAGCAGCTGTACCTGTCCAGCGCCGACTGGATGAGCCGCAACATGCTGCGCCGGATCGAGGTCGCCTGGCCGGTCGACGATCCGGCCCTGCGCCAGCGCGTGATCGACGAATGCCTGGTGCCCTACCTGCACGACGGCTGCGACGCCTGGGCGCTGGGGCCGGACGGCCGCTACGTCCGGGCCGACGACTGCGCGGGGCCGGACGGCCAGCGCCACAGTGCGCAGCAGGCACTGGTGCTGCTGCATGCCAAGCCAAGGAGTGCGTGAGAGATGGACCTGATCCTGTGGCGCCATGCCGAGGCGCATGACGACAGCCCCGACGGCAGCGACCTGGGGCGCGAGCTGACCGCACGGGGCCTCAAGCAGGCCGGCCGCGTCGCGGCCTGGCTGGACCGCCAGCTGCCGGACGGCGCACGCATCCTGTGCAGCCCGGCCCGGCGCACGGTGCAGACGGCCGACGCGCTGGGCCGCAAGGCCAAGGTGCGGCCGGAGCTGGCACCCGGCGCCACGCCGCAGGACCTGCTGGAGGCCGTGCAATGGCCGTCCGGCAAGGGCGTCGTCGTCGTGGTAGGCCACCAGCCGACGCTGGGCCGGACGGTGGCCCAGCTGCTGCAGACCACGGTGCCGGAAGTGCCGGTGCGCAAGGGCGCGCTGTGGTGGCTGCGCAGCCGCGAACGCGACGGCCAGCGCCAGACCGTGGTGGTCGCCGTCCACGCGCCCGAAACCGTCTGACGGACCGCCTCCACCGCCCGGCAGGGCTGTGAACTGCGGCCACTGCGCGAGGGAATACCGATCGATAGAATGGCCGCATGGCCACCAAAACTCCCTCCAAACCTGTGCAGCCGAAGGTGCAGCCTTCGGCGCCGGACGACGGCGGATCGGTCGTGCTCGAGCGGCGTACCCAGCGGGTCAAGCCGCCGCAGATGTACCAGGTCGTGATGCTCAACGACGACTACACACCGATGGAGTTCGTCGTCGTGGTCATCCAGGAGTACTTCAGCAAGGACAAGGAGACGGCGACGCAGATCATGCTCAAGATCCACCTGGATGGCAAAGCAGTCTGTGGCGTGTATTCGAAAGACGTGGCGGCCACCAAGGTCGACCAGGTCCTGGAGGCGGCTCGTCAGGCGGGTCACCCGCTGCAATGCGTCAGCGAGCCTGTGGAATGACAGGTTGAAAGGCCGGCATCCACACCCAAGTAGAGCGCACGTTATCAGCACGGTGTCAAAGGAATCTTCATGATCGCCCAGGAATTGGAAGTCAGTCTGCACATGGCCTTCGTGGAGGCACGCCAGCAACGCCACGAGTTCATCACGGTCGAACACCTGCTGCTAGCCCTGCTGGACAACCCCAGCGCCGCCGAGGTGCTGCGGGCCTGCTCGGCCAACATCGACGACCTGCGCAAGTCGCTGACCAACTTCATCAAGGACAACACGCCCCAGGTCGCCGGCACGGACGACGTGGACACCCAGCCCACGCTGGGTTTCCAGCGCGTGATCCAGCGCGCCATCATGCACGTGCAGTCCACCGGCAGCGGCAAGAAGGAAGTGACCGGCGCCAACGTGCTGGTGGCGATCTTCGGCGAGAAGGATTCGCACGCCGTCTATTACCTGCACCAGCAGGGCGTCACGCGGCTGGACGTGGTGAACTTCATCGCCCACGGCATCAAGAAGAGCGACCCGCCGGAGCCGACCAAGTCCAGCGAGCCCCAGGCCGAGAGCGAGGAGGGCGCGGCCGAGAAGAACGAGAAGGCTTCGCCGCTGGAGCAGTTCACGCAGAACCTGAACCAGTTCGCCAAGGAGGGCAAGATCGACCCGCTGATCGGCCGCGAGTACGAGGTCGAGCGCGTGATCCAGATCCTGTGCCGCCGGCGCAAGAACAACCCGCTGCTGGTCGGCGAGGCCGGCGTCGGCAAGACCGCGATCGCCGAGGGCCTGGCCTGGCGCATCACGCAGAAGGACGTGCCCGAGATCCTGGCCGAGGCCCAGGTCTACTCGCTGGACATGGGCGCGCTGCTGGCCGGCACCAAGTACCGCGGTGATTTCGAGCAGCGCCTGAAGGGCGTGCTCAAGTCGCTGAAGGACAAGCCCAACGCCATCCTGTTCATCGACGAGATCCACACGCTGATCGGCGCCGGCGCGGCCTCGGGCGGCACGCTGGACGCTTCCAACCTGCTCAAGCCGGCGCTGAGCTCCGGTGCGCTCAAGTGCATCGGCGCGACCACCTTCACCGAGTACCGCGGCATCTTCGAGAAGGATGCGGCGCTGTCGCGGCGCTTCCAGAAGGTCGACGTGGTCGAGCCGACGGTGGAGCAGACGATCGAGATCCTGAAGGGTCTGAAGTCGCGCTTCGAGGAGCACCACAGCGTCAAGTACGCCACGGCCGCGCTGCAGGCCGCGGCCGAGCTGTCGGCCAAGTACATCAACGACCGGCACCTGCCCGACAAGGCGATCGACGTGATCGACGAGGCCGGCGCGGCCCAGCGCATCCTGACCGCCTCCAAGCGCAAGAAGACCATCGGCCGCAGCGAGGTCGAGGAAATCGTGGCCAAGATCGCGCGCATCCCGCCGGCGAACGTGTCCAACGACGACCGTAGCAAGCTGCAGACGCTGGAGCGTGACCTCAAGAGCGTGGTGTTTGGCCAGGACAAGGCGCTGGAAGTGCTGGCGTCCTCCGTCAAGATGGCGCGTTCGGGCCTGGGCAAGGGCGACAAGCCGATCGGCGCCTTCCTGTTCAGCGGCCCCACCGGCGTTGGCAAGACCGAAGCCGCCAAGCAACTGGCCTACATCCTGGGCATCGAGCTGATCCGCTTCGACATGTCGGAGTACATGGAGCGGCATGCCGTGAGCCGGCTGATCGGCGCGCCCCCGGGCTACGTGGGCTTCGACCAGGGTGGGCTGCTGACCGAGGCCGTCACGAAGAAGCCGCACGCGGTGCTGCTGCTCGACGAGATCGAGAAGGCGCACCCGGACATCTTCAACGTGCTGCTGCAGGTCATGGACCACGGCACGCTGACGGACAACAACGGGCGCAAGGCCGATTTCCGCAACGTCATCATCATCATGACGACGAATGCGGGCGCCGAGACCATGAACAAGGCGACCATCGGCTTCACGAACCCGCGCGAGGCGGGCGACGAGATGGCCGACATCAAGCGCCTGTTCACGCCCGAGTTCCGCAACCGGCTGGACGCCATCGTCAGCTTCAAGCCGCTGGACGAGGTCATCATCCTGCGCGTCGTGGACAAGTTCCTGCTGCAGCTGGAACAGCAGCTCGCCGAGAAGAAGGTCGAGGTCACCTTCACCGATGCGCTGCGCAAGTACCTGGCGCGCAAGGGCTTCGACCCGCTGATGGGCGCGCGGCCGATGCAGCGCCTGATCCAGGACACGATCCGCCGCGCGCTGGCCGACGAACTGCTGTTCGGCCGCCTGACCGACGGCGGGCGCCTGGTCGTCGACATCGCGCTGTCCAAGGACGAGAAGGGCGGCGAGGTCGGCGAGGTGCAGTTGGACATCACGCCGCTGCCCAAGAAGGAAGGCAAGCCCCGGCCCGAGGCCGAGGAGGCCACTGCCAGCTGATCTTGCATACAGCTTGATCTCTGCCTCGAAAGGCCGGCCCGAAGGGCCGGCCTTTCTGTTTCCGTCCACCGCCGGCGACAATCGCCGGCCGACTTTAAGTTATTCTCGCAAGTCGTTGATCTTGCGCAGAGTTTTCAGTGTGGATACACTCCAGAACCCGGCACGGTTTCTCAATAGGTGGATGCATGTTTTCTCGTCGATTCTTCAACCTGCACCGTCTTCTGCAAACCCTGCTGATCTTCGGCTGCCTGCTCGCGCTGGCGTGGCCGAACGCAGAAGCCGCACCGCGCAAGAAGAAGGTCGTCGCCGAGAAGCGGCAGGTCGCGGCGGCGCCCAAGGCTAAGGTCAAGGCCAGGATCCACGGCAAGGCCGTGGCCACTGCTGCGAGTGCCAGGCACCAGCCGATCAAGGTCAGCATCCGCGGTCGCAAGCGCGTGGAGCTGCCGCGTGCGGTGGCCATCGTTCCGGCGCGGCCCTCCTTCGGGCAACTGGCCGGCCTGCATGCGGCCGACGACCCGCTGGAACTGCAGTCCAGCGTGGCGCTGGTGGTGGACCAGGAGACCGACGAGGTGCTGCTGCGCAAGAACGAGAACGCGGTGCTGCCGATCGCCTCGCTGACCAAGCTGATGACCGGCGTCATCGTCAACGAGGCGCGGTTGCCGATGGACGAGCTGATCACGATCACGCAGGACGACGTGGACACCGAGAAGTGGAGCCGCTCGCGCCTGAGCGTCGGCACCACGCTGACGCGCGGCGAGCTGCTGCACCTGGCGCTGATGTCCAGCGAGAACCGCGCGGCGCATGCGCTGGGCCGGACCTTCCCGGGGGGCATGGCCACCTTCGTCAGCCGCATGAACGCCAAGGCCATGATGCTGGGCATGAAGGACACCCGCTACGTCGAGCCGACCGGCCTGTCGCCGAGCAACCAGTCCAGCGCGCATGATCTGGCGTTGCTGGTGGCCGCGGCCTACCGGGAGCCGACGATCCGCGAGCTGTCCACGTCGCCCAGCTACGAGGTGGACGTCGGCCACCGCACGCTGCAGTTCAGCACCACGAACCGCCTGGTGAAGAATCCCCATTGGGAAATCGGCCTGCAGAAGACCGGCTACATCTCCGAGGCCGGCCAATGCCTGGTCATGCAGGCGCACATCGCCGGCCGCAAGCTGATCATGGTGTTCCTCGACTCGGCCGGCAAGCTGAGCCGCATCGGCGATGCCGAGCGCGTACGCAAGTGGGTGGAGGCCCAGGCCGGCGCAGCCATCACGGCCGGCAGCGCCAGCGCGGTGAAGCTGGTGCCGGTGTCGACCCGGCACTGACCTGGTGGCCCTGCCGCGTCAGGCCGGCGCTTCGCTGCGCCCGTGGCAGCCCAGCGCGACCGAGATGTCGTCGGCCGTGCGCTGCAGCTTGGGCAGCCAGGATTCGTCCAGCCGGTCGGCCGGCGCGGAGATCGACAGGCCGGCCACCAGCCGCTCCTGGTCGTCGTAGATGCCGGCGGCGATGCAGCGCACGCCCAGCTCCAGCTCCTCGTTGTCGTGCGCGATGCCGGTCTGCCGGACCTTGGCGAGTTCGCGCTCGAGCTGCGGCAGCTGCGTCAGGCTGTTGCGGGTGTGGCCGGCCAGCCCGGTGCGCGCGGCATAGGCGCGTACGCGCTGCGGATCGTCCATCGCCAGGAACAGCTTGCCGACCGAGGTCAGGTGCAGCGGCGCGCGGCCGCCGATGGCGCGGACCACCTGCATGCCCGAACGCTCGGACAGCGCGCGCTCGATGTAGACGATTTCGTCGCCCTGGCGCAGGCTCAGGTTCACCGGCTGCTGGATCAGCCGGTGCAGTTCGCGCATCGGGCCCAGCGCCGCATCGCGCACGCTGAGCCGACCCTTGACCAGGTTGCCTAGCTCCAGCAGACGCATGCCCAGGCGGTAGGTGCCCGGCTCGGGCCGGTCGACGAAGCGGCCGATCGCCAGGTCGTTCAGGATGCGGTGCGTGGTCGAGGGGTGCAGCCCGGCCTTCTCGCTGATCTCCTTCAGCGACATCGGATCCTCGCGCGAGGCCAGCACGTCGATCAGCGCGAACATGCGCTCGATGACCTGCACGGTCGGGGTGCCGCCCGACGACGGATCGCTCCTCTTCATCGTCATGGCGTGGGCGCGTGGTCGCGCCACTGCCCGTCGACCAGCAGCTGGTGGGGGTGAAAGCGGGCTTTGTAGTTCATCTTGTCGCTCTGGGCGATCCAGTACCCCAGGTACACGTAGTCCAGACCGAGGCTGCGGGCCTGCTCGATCTGCCACAGCACGCTGTAGGTGCCGTAGCTGGCCCGGGGCTCGGGTTCGTAGAAGGTGTACACCGCCGACAGGCCGTCGTTCAGGATATCCAGGATCGACACCATCTTGAGCTGGCGTGGCCCGCCGTCCTTGCCGGGTGCGTGGAATTCCACCAGGCGCGAGTTGACGCGGCTCTGCAGCAGGAATTGGGTGTACTGGTCGATGCTGTCGTGGTCCATGCCGCCGCCGGCATGGCGGCCGTTCTGGTAGCGCAGGTAGAGCTGGTAGTGCTCGGGCACGAAGCACAGCTTCAGCACCCGGGCCCGCAGGTCCGCGTGGCGGTTCCAGGCGCGGCGCTGGCTGCGGTCGGGCTGGAACGGACGCGCCAGCACGCGCAGCGGCATGCAGGCCTGGCAGCCATCGCAATGGGGGCGGTAGGTGAACATGCCGCTGCGGCGGAATCCGGCCTGCACCAGTTCGGAATACGTGTCGCTGTGGATCAGATGGCCCGGCGTGGCGACCTGCGACCGGGCCTGGCGGTCCGGCAGATAGCTGCACGGATAGGGCGCGGTGGCGTAAAACTGCAGTGCCTGCAGCGGCAGATCGTTCAGATGGGTCACGCGGTCCGGGACACTGGGGTGAACAACGCGGACCAGTATACGGGGTCGAACTGCCAGGGCGGGGTGGGGGCGCGGACATCCTGGCGCAGCTGGGCGACGAAGTCGGCGCGGGCGATTTCTGCCGCGCCGAGGGAGGCCAGGTGCCGCGTGTTCTGCTGGCAGTCGATGCGCGTCGCGCCGTGCACGCGGCACCAGGCCACCAGCGCGGCCAGCGCGATCTTGGAGGCATCGGTGGCGCGGCTGAACATGGACTCGCCGAACACCGCCCGCCCCAGCACGATGCAGTACAGCCCGCCGACCAGCCGGCCGCGGCTCCATGTTTCCACGCTGTGGGCGATGCCGGCCGCGTGCAACCGCTCGTAGGCCTGCACCATGTCGTCGACGATCCAGGTGCCGCTCTGGCCGACGCGCGGACTGTCGGCGCAGGCCCGGATCACCTGGCCGAAGGCACTGTCGAAGCGCACCTCGCAGTCCGGCGCGGCGGTGAAGCGCTGCAGCGTCTTGCGCAGCGAGCGGTGCAGCCGGAAGTTCGCCACTTCCAGCACCATGCGCGGGTCCGGACTCCACCACAGGATGGGCTGGCCCTCGCTGAACCAGGGGTAGGCGCCGCAGCGGTAGGCCGCATGCAGGCTGTCCACGTCCAGGCTGCCGCCGGCCGCCAGCAGGCCGGGCGCCGGTTCGTCCAGGCCCCAGGCCTGCTCGACCGGCGGCAGCGGCTCGCCCGGCATCAGCCAGGGCAGCGCAGCCTGGCGCGGACGCGTCACCACACGCCCCGCCGGGCCCGGTCCAGCGGGCGCTTCAAGGGGCGGTGAACGGCCGACATGGCCGGATCATGCCCCAATGGACCGCGGGAATCGTCCGCTTCGTGTTTTATGTAACATCGTCCAGACAAATGCCTACCGTGATGTGAACTGCATGCAGCGCGACAAGGACGTCAGGTGGCGGCGGATTCCGTAGGCGATCTGCTGGCCCGCCTCGAGCAGCTCAATGCGATCGGCGCCGCCCTGTCGAAGGAGCGCGATACCGATGCGCTGCTGGAAGGCATCCTGGTCGCGGCCAAGGAGATCACGCGGGCCGACGGTGGCACGCTGTACCGGCTGACCGAGGACGGCAGCGCGCTGCGCTTCGAGATCATGCGGACGCATTCGCTGGGACTCTTCCTCGGCGGCACGACCGGCCGCCCGATCGACTTCGCCCCGCTGCCGCTGGTCAACGCCGACGGCAGCTTCAACGACGCCATGGTCGCCACGCACGCGGCGATCCACGCCCGTACCGTCAACATCGCCGACGCCTATGCGCACGCGGGCTTCGACTTCTCGGGCACGCGGGCCTTCGACGCGCGGACCGGCTACCGCTCGCAGTCGTTCCTGACGGTGCCGATGAAGAACCACGAGGGCGAGGTGCTCGGCGTGCTGCAGCTGATCAACGCCCAGGAGCCGGGCGGCAGCCGCGTCGTGACCTTCTCCGAATCCGACCAGCGACTGGCCGAGTCGCTGGCCTCGCAAGCGGCGATCGCGCTGTCGAACCGCTTGCTGATCATCCAGATGGAGGAACTGTTCGAGTCCTTCATCCGGCTGATCAACATGGCGATCGACGACAAGTCGCCCTACACCGGCAACCACTGCAACCGGGTGCCTGAGCTGACCATGATGCTGGCCGAGGCCGTGGATGCGACGGCCGAGGGCCCGCTGGCCAGCTTCAGGATGAGCGACCGGGACCGCTACGAGCTGAAGATCGCCGGGCCGCTGCACGACTGCGGCAAGATCTCCACGCCGGTCCACCTGGTCGACAAGGCCACCAAGCTGCAGACGCTGTTCGACCGCATCGCGCTGCTGGACACGCGCATCGAGGTGCTCAGGCGCGACGCCGAGATCGCCGCGCTCCGGCGCCATTTGGCCCTGCGACCCTGCACCGACGCGGCGGCCGACGCGCGCATCGCCGAGGACCTGGCGGCGCAGCAGCAGGCGCTGCTGGACGACCGCGCCTTCCTGCACAAGATCAACATCGGCGGCGAATCGCTGGACGACGCGGCGCTGGAGCGCCTGCGGGCGCTGTCCGATGCGCGCCGCTGGCGCGGGCCGCAGGGCGAGGACCTGCCGTTCCTGAGCGACGACGAGCTGGAGAACCTGTCGATCCGCCGCGGCACGCTGACGGCCCGCGAGCGCGGCGTCATCAACTACCACATCGTCGCCACCATCCGCATGCTGGAGCAGGTGCCCTGGCCCAAGCACCTGCGCAACGTGCCGGAGTTCGCCGGCGGCCACCACGAACGCATGGACGGGCGCGGCTACCCCCGGGGCCTGACGCGCCAGCAGATGTCGCTGCAGGCGCGCATGCTGGGCATCGCCGACATCTTCGAGGCGCTGACGGCGGCGGACCGGCCCTACAAGAAGGGCATGAAGGTGTCGCAGGCGCTGCAGATCATGGTGCGCATGAAGAAGACCGGCCACATCGACCCGGACCTGTTCGACGTGTTCATGCGCGAGGGCGTGTACCGGCGCTATGCCGAGCGCTTCCTCGACGCCGACCAGATGGACGTCGCGCCGCCGGCCGCGGCGCGCTGATCAGCCCAGCTTCTTGACCAGCACCTGGCTGCGCCGGTCCCAGTTGTACTTGCGCTTGCGCGCCTCGGGCAGCCACTCCGGGTCGACCGGCTGGAAGCCACGCTTGATGAACCAGTGCATGGTGCGCGTGGTCAGCACGAAGATGCTGCCGAAGCCGGCCTCGCGCGCACGGTGCTCGATGCGCTTCAGGATCTTCTCGCCGTCGCCCTGGCCCTGGCTCTGCGGCGAGACCGTCAGCGCCGCCATCTCGGCGGTCTTGGCCTCGGGGTAGGGGTACAGCGCCGCGCAGCCGAAGATCACGCCGTCGTGCTCGACCACGGTGTACAGGTGGATGTCGCGCTCGATCTCGGTGCGGCTGCGCTTGACCAGCGTGCCGTCCTTCTCGAACGGCTCGATCAGCTGCAGGATGCCGCCGACGTCGTCGCTGCTGGCCTCGCGCACGCTCTCCAGCTTCTCGTCGATGACCATCGTGCCGATGCCGTCGTGCACGTAGATCTCCAGCAGCAGCGCGCCGTCCAGCGCGAACGGCAGGATGTGGCTGCGCTCCACGCCGGCCTTGCAGGCCTTCACGCAGTGCTGCAGGTAGAAGCCCGTGTCGGTCGGCTGCTGCGGCGCCGGCAGGCTGGCCAGCAGTTGCTCGGCCGCGGCCAGCGGCAGCTCGGTGTCGATCGGGTTGTCCTCGGACTCGGGCGCGCCCGGCTGCATGCGGATGCCCGGCACCTCGGTCAGGAAGATCAGCTTGTCGGCCTGCAGCGCCGTGGCCACGCTGGTCGCCACCTCCTCCATCGCCAGGTTGAAGGCCTCGCCGGTGGGCGAGAAGCCGAACGGCGACAGCAGCACCAGCGCCCCCATGTCCAGCGTGCGCAGCAGGCCCGCCACGTCCACCTTGCGGATCAGGCCGGAGTGCTGGAAGTCCACGCCGTCCACGATGCCGATCGGCCGCGCGGTGATGAAGTTGCCGGAGATCACCCGCACCGTGGCGCCGGCCATCGGCGTGTTCGGCAGGCCCTGGCTGAAGGCGGCCTCGATCTCGTAGCGCAGCTGGCCGGCGGCTTCCTGCGCGCAGTCCAGCGCCACGCCGTCGGTGATGCGCATGCCGTGCGAATACCGCGCTGCATGGCCTTTGGCCCGCAGCTGCTCGTTGACCTGCGGGCGGAAACCGTGGACCAGCACGATGCGCACGCCCATGGCCTGGATCAGCGCCAGGTCCTGCGCGATCGAGTGCAGCTTGCCGGCCGCGATGGCCTCGCCAGCCATGCCGACCACGAAGGTCTTGCCGCGGTGCATGTGGATGTACGGCGCGACCGAGCGGAACCAAGGGACGAAGGTGAAGTTGAAGACGGCGGACATGATGGGCGCGGACTGTAGCTGGATCAGACCAGGAAGGGGTTGACGACCTCCAGCGACCCGAAGCGCCGGCCATGCGAGCCGTCCTCGCTGTACAGCCGCTGCGCGCCGGCGCGCAGCGCGGCTTCGAGGATGAGCGCGTCCCACCATGCGATGCGGTGATCGGTCGCCAGCGCGGTCGCCGCCAGGGCGCTCTGCGCCGTTGCCCCCACGATCTGGAACTGCGCCAGGTGCCGCAGCTGCTGGGCTGCCTCGCGCGCGCTGAGCGGCGGCCTGAGCTTGCGCGTGACCGTGTGGAAGAACTCGTGCAGCACCTGGGTGCTCAGCACCACGGTGTCGTCGCGCACCGCTCTTTCCAGGCAGTCCAGGGCCCGTTCACGCTTGCCGGCGTCGGTGGCGTCGTAGCCGTATACCAGCACATTGGTGTCGAAGAAGCAGATCATTCCTGGCGATAGGGCCGGTCGTACAAGGCTTCGCGGTCCCAGCCTCCTTCCAGCCGGCTGTTGCTGGCGCGCGCCGCTGCCAGGAAGGCCTCGCCCGCGGCCTGCTGCCGGCTCTGCGCCTGCGCATACTCGGTCAGGAACTCGCGCACCTTGGCACTGACCGAAGTGCCCTCCTGGATGGCACGGATGCGGGCTTGGCGGACGACGGCTTCGTCCAGCGCGATGGTCAGGTTGGTCATGGCGGGCCCTCCGAGGTGAAAGGCAGTGTAGCACGTGAACTCGTGCGGCACGTGTTTGCATGTGGGACAATCCACGGGTGACTCTGCGCATCGACTTTCCCGAATCCCTGCCCGTCTCCGGCCGCCGCGGCGAGATCGAGGCCGCCATCGCGGCCCACCAGGTCGTCATCGTCTGCGGCGAGACCGGCTCGGGCAAGACCACGCAGCTGCCCAAGATCGCGCTGGCCATGGGCCGCGGCCGGCTGAACGCGCCGCAGGGCAAGGGCCGGCTGATCGGCCACACGCAGCCGCGCCGCATCGCCGCCAGCTCGGTGGCCAAGCGCATCGCCGAGGAGCTGAAGACGCCGCTCGGCGAGGTCGTGGGCTTCAAGGTGCGCTTCCAGGACCGGCTGTCGCGCAACGCCTCGGTCAAGCTGATGACCGACGGCATCCTGCTGGCCGAGACGCAGACCGACCCGCTGCTCAAGGCCTACGACACGCTGATCATCGACGAGGCCCACGAGCGCAGCCTGAACATCGACTTCCTGCTCGGCTACCTGCGCCGCATCCTGCCGCAGCGGCCCGATCTCAAGGTCATCGTCACCTCGGCCACCATCGACGCCGACCGCTTCGCCCAGCATTTCAGGAGCGGGCAGGGGCCTGCGCCCATCCTCTACGTCTCGGGCCGCATGTTCCCGGTCGAGCAGCGCTGGCGGCCGTTCGAGGAGTCGCGTGACCACGGGCTGAACGAGGCCATCGCCGAGGCGGTCGACGAACTCTGGCGCGATCCCCGCCAGGCGGGCGACATCCTGGTCTTCCTGCCCGGCGAGCGCGAGATCCGCGAGGCCGCCGACCACCTGCGCGGCCACCTGCAGCACCAGCCGGTGCTGCGCGACGCCCAGGTGCTGCCGCTGTTCGCGCGGCTGTCGCAGGCCGAGCAGGACCGCATCTTCGAGCCGCACGGCCAGCGCCGCATCGTGCTGGCCACCAACGTGGCCGAGACCTCGCTGACCGTGCCCGGCATCCGCTATGTGATCGACGCCGGCACCGCGCGCGTCAAGCGCTACAGCCTGCGCAGCAAGGTCGAGCAGCTGCTGGTCGAGCCGATCAGCCAGGCCGCGGCCAACCAGCGCGCCGGCCGCTGCGGCCGCGTGGCCGACGGCATCTGCATCCGCCTGTACGCGCAGGACGATTTCAACGCCCGCCCGCGCTTCACCGATCCCGAGATCCTGCGCAGCTCGCTGGCCGGCGTGATCCTGCGCATGAAGTCGCTGCACCTGGGCGAGGTGGAGGACTTCCCGTTCGTCGAGGCGCCCTCGAAGCGCGCCATCACCGACGGCTACCAGCTCCTCAACGAACTGGGCGCCGTGGACGAGCAGAACGTGCTGACCCCGGTCGGCGCCGAGCTGGCGCGGCTGCCGCTGGACCCGCGCGTGGGCCGCATGATCCTGGCCGCGCGCGAGCGGCAGGCCCTGAGCGAGGTGCTGGTGATCGCCGCGGCGCTGTCGGTGCAGGACGTGCGCGACCGCCCGCTGGACGCGCAGGCCCAGGCCGACCAGCAGCACGCCAAGTTCGACGACGAGAAGAGCGAGTTCAGCGGCTACCTGCGGTTGTGGCAGTGGCTGCACGACAGCCGTGGCGGGCGCCCCGCCGCCCGGCCAGCCCCCGCGGAGGGCAGCGAACCGCACGCAGGGGGGAGCGCGGCGGCCACATCCCAGACCCACAAGCTCAGCAACCGGCAGTACGAGCAGCTGCTGCGCCAGAACTTCATCAGCATGCGCCGCGTGCGCGAATGGCGCGACATCCACAGCCAGCTGCTGACCGTCGTGACCGAGCACCGCTGGAGGCTCAACGAAGTCCCTGCCAGCTACGAGCAGCTGCACAAGGCCATGCTGTCGGGCCTGCTCGGCAACGTCGGCTGCAAGCCCGAGGACGAGGACGTCTACCTGGGCGCGCGCGGCATCAAGTTCCACCGCCACCCGGGCGCGCACCTGAAGAAGCGGCCCGGCCGCTGGATCGTCGCCGCCGAGCTCGTGGAGACCACGCGGCTGTTCGGCCGCGGCATCGCCAACATCGAGCCGCAGTGGCTGGAGGAGGTCGGCGCCCACCTGCTGAAGAAGCAGCTGCTGGACCCGCACTGGGAGAAGAAGGCGGCCGAGGTCATCGCGCTGGAGCGCGCCACGCTGTACGGCCTCGTGGTCTACAGCGGCCGGCGCGTGCCCTACGGCCGCGTCGACGCGCCGGGGGCGCGCGAGATCTTTATCCGCGAGGGGCTGGTCGCCGGCGGCTGGGAGACCCGGCTGCCGTTCGCCGCGGCCAACCAGCGCACCATCGCCCAGGTCGAGGCGCTGGAGCACAAGTCGCGCCGGCAGGACGTGCTGGTCGACGACGAGCTGATCTTCGCGTTCTACGACGCGCAGCTGCCGGCCGAGGTCTGCAGCGGCCGCAGCTTCGAGGCCTGGTGGCGCGAGGCGTCCAGGGCCAACCCGAAGCTGCTGCAGCTCACGCGCGAGGAGCTGATGCGGCACGAGGCCGCCGGCATCACCACCGAGGCCTTCCCGCGCACCGTGCGCTTGGGCGGCGTGGACTGCGCGGCCAACTACCTGCACGAGCCCGGCAACGCGCGCGACGGCCTCACCGCCACGGTGCCGCTGTTCGTGCTGAACCAGGTCGCCGAGGAGCGCTGCGAATGGCTGGTGCCCGGCATGCTGAAGGAGAAGATCCAGGCGCTGCTCAAGAGCCTGCCGCAGCGCCCGCGCTCGCGCTTCGTGCCGCTGCCCGAATCGGCGGCGCGGCTGGCGGCGGAGCTGCCGTTCGCGCAGGGCAGCCTGATCGACGCGCTGCTGAAAGCCGTGCGCGACCAGACCGGGCTGGACGTGAAGCGGGCCGACTTCAAGCTCGACATGCTGGCCCCGCACCTGTTCATGAACCTGCAGGTCGTCGACGAGCACGGCCGCCAGCGCGGCATGGGGCGCAACCTCGGCGCGCTGAAGGCCGAGCTCGGCACGCAGGCGCGCGGTGCGTTCCAGGCGCTGGCGGCGCTGAAGACCGGTGCGCCGGCGCCGGCGCGGCAGCCGCCCGCGGCCGGCCCGCAGCCCGCCGCGGCGCCGGCGGCCAAGGCCCCGCCGGCCGCGCCGCAGCCGCCGGCCGGGCAGCGCCACACGCAGTGGGACTTCGGCGAGCTGCCCGAGCTGATGGAGATCCGCAAGGGGGGCCAGAGCGTGGTCGGCTTCCCGGCGCTGGTCGACGACGGCGATGCCGTGCGCATCGAGATCTTCGACGAGCCCGACCTGGCCGCCGCACGGCACCGCGCCGGGCTGCGCCGGCTGGTGGCGCTGCAGATCCGCGACGCGCTGAAGTACCTGGAGAAGAACATCCCCGACCTGCAGAAGATGGCCGTGGCCTACATGCCGCTCGGCACGCAGGAGGAACTGCGCGCCCAGGTCATCGGGCTGGCGCTGGAGCGCGCCTTCCTGGCCGATCCGCTGCCCGCGGACGCCGCCGCCTTCAAGCGCCGCGTGGAAGAGGGCCGCGGCCGCCTGACGCTGATCGCGGGCGAGGTCGCGCGCCTGGCCGGCACCATCCTCGCCGAGTACGCCGCGGCCCAGCGCAAGCTCAGGGACGCCCGCCCGCCGGCGGACGTGGCGGCCGACGTGCAGCAGCAGCTGCAGCGCCTGATGCCCAAGAACTTCCTGGCCGCAGCGCCCTGGGCGCAGCTGCAGCATTTCCCGCGCTACCTGAAGGCCGTGGCGCTGCGGCTGGACAAGCTGCGCGCCGACCCCGCGCGCGACGCGGCGCGCCTGGCCGAGCTCAAGCCGCAGGAGCAGCGCTACTGGCGCCTGGTGGCCGAGCGCAAGGGCCAGGCCGACGCGCGCATGGCCGAGCTGCGCTGGCTGCTGGAGGAGCTGCGCGTGAGCTTTTTCGCGCAGGAGCTGCGCACGCCGCAGCCGGTCAGCGTCAAGCGGCTGGACAAGACCTGGGCGCAGCTGCACCAGTGAGCCGGCGCCGCATGGGCCGGCGTCACAGGGCGCGCGGCCGCGGCGCCTTCGCACCTGGCGCGGTGGCCGCCAGCGCGTCCTGCCAGGCCTGGCGCCGTGCGGCCCGCCGCGCCGCCAGGTCGGCCGGCTTGTCCAGCACCAGCTTGTGGGGCGATCCCTGCCGCAGCGTCTGCGCGCCGATCGGTGCCGCCGCGGCCTGCAGCTGCGACTGCACGTGCGTCCGCCGCGCCTCGGCCATGGCCAGCACCAGCGGCTGCGCCGCGGGCTGGCCGGCCCAGCGGATCACCTGGCTGCAGTCGGCGCAGCGGCAGGTCCATTCGATGTCGAGCGCGTCGAGGCTGGCGTCGCTGGCGTCCGGTGCCGGGCGGGCCAGCGCCTGCCGCAGGGCTTCCGCCACGGCTGCCTGCAGGGCGCGCACTTCGGGCGCGGCTGCGGTGTTCCTCGGTAGCACCTTCCACAGCGGCGCCAGTTCGCGCAGCGGATACGCCAGGGGATGCGCCCGCAGGTGTTCCAGCAGACTGCGCTGCTGTGGCGTGGCCTGCGCCGGCCAGGGCTGCAGCGCGTCGGCCAGTTCGCACACGGCGGCCAGGCGCAGCGGCAGCGTCGCCTGGCGCTGCGCCGGCGTCGCGCGGGCGAGCGCCTTGTCGGCGCCGGCCAGCAGCGCCAGGCAGTGTGTCCGCATGGCGGCGCCCAGCGCGGCGGGTACGCCGGCTGCCGAGCAGGCGTCCAGGAACGCGCGCAGCGGGCTCGGCCACAGCCGCGGCTCCTGCTCGGCCTGGTACCAGGGCGAGGACCATGGCGATGCCGGCAGCGGGGCCCAGGCCTGCTCCAGCAGCTGCTGCGTCCAGGCGGCGCCGAACCGGCCGGCCAGCCGGGCCAGCGCCGGCGCGTCGCCGGGCTGCAGGTCGGCCCAGCGGAAGCCATCGCACAGCGCACGGGCCTGGGCCGCATCGGGCAGCGCGCAGGCCAGCTCCGCGTAGGCGGCGAGCACGGCGCGGCCGCGGTTGCGGCAGTGGAACTGCAGCGCCCCGCGCGCCGCGGCCAGGCGGCGGGCCAGCGCCTCGCCGCCGCCGGGCTGGCGGGCCAGCGCCAGCGCGTCGTCCAGCGCGGCGCCGATGTCGGAGACGAAGCGGCTGGCCTCGGCCCCGTGCGGCGTCTGCAGTACCAGGGCGGCGCGGCGGTACCAGAAGTCCAGCGTCTCGCCGTAATTGCCCATGTAGCCTTCGTAGGCCTCGTCGACCAGGAAGGACTCGCCGGTCTCGCTGAAGCCTTCGGCGTCGCGGGGCGACAGGGCCAGCGCGGCCCCGCGCCGCGGCTGGTCGTCGGCGTCGACCCAGAAGTCCAGCCCGATGTCCTCGTCGATCAGCTCGTCGGCCTCGGGCTCCTCGCGGCCGCGCCGTCCGGGCTGCATGACCGCGGTCCAGCTTTCGTGGATCTCGGCCAGCGCCAGGTGCATCCGCAGGCCCAGGGCCTGGGCGGCGGCGCGCAGCGCGTGGACGTGCAGCCGGTCGTCGCCCTTCAGCAGCGCCCAGCGCAGGCCGTGCTCGGTGTACTCGTGCTCCAGCAGGAAGGCCCAGGGCTCGGACCGGGGGCCGTCCGGCGTCTCGAACCGTGCGCGCAGCGCGGCCAGCAGCGCCGGATCGGGTGCGGACGGCCGTGCCGGCGCGCCGGGCGGCAGCACCAGGTCCAGCGTCAGCACCACGCGCCAGCCCTCGGCCACGGGCAGCACTTCGTGCCGGCAGTCCGCGTAGAAGGCGAACCAGCGCAGGCCGGGGGCCTGCAGGTGCTGCGACGCGAAGCCGGCCTGCGCGTCGCCGTGGCGCACGCGCAGTTCGCCGCCGATGTGGGCCGACGGCCAGACCAGCACCAGCGTGGCCACCATGCCGGGGTGCTTCTCGGTGTCCTGGTGCGGCTTGAAGAACTGGCCGGGGCCGTAGACCAGCAGGTTGTGCACGCGGGCCTGCAGGCCGGGCAGCCCCAGGCGCTGCGCCACGTCGGCCAGCAGCGCCGGCAGCGCGCCGTCGCGCCAGTGCAGTGCCAGCGCGCCGGCCGCGATCTCGCCGGTGTCGCGCACCCGCCGGTCCAGCCGCGTGGCTTCGCGCAGGCCGTGGCGGGCCGGCGTGCTGGCGCCGTGCAGGGCCTGGGCGGCGGCCGCGGCGAGCGGCTGCGCCAGCGGGCCGACGCCTGCGACCTCCACGGCCAGGGCGTCGAGCGCCAGCATGCCCTCGGCGCTGAAGCCGGGCGTCCCGGCAGGGGCGGTCTCGCGCGGCAGTTCCTGCAGCGCGCGCAGGATGGGGGAGAGGCTGTCGGACGGGGCGTGCATGGCGGTCGATCGGTCGGGCCGGGCATTGTCCCGCTACAGTGGCCGCCTGCCCCACGACTCCCACCACCATGAGCACCCTCGAACCCGCCGACATCTACACCGAACCGTATCCCGTCGACGTCGACACCCTGGCCAACCTCGGCCCGCTGCGCCCGCTGGCCGGCATCTGGGAGGGCCAGCGCGGGCTGGACGTCAAGCCCAAGGCCGAAGGCCCGAAGAAGCAGGCCTACGTCGAGCGCATCGAGCTGCAGCCGATCGACCCGCAGACCAACGGCCCGCAGCTGCTGTACGGCCTGCGCTACCACACGCACATCACCAAGCCCGGGCAGGTCAAGACCTACCACGAGCAGGTCGGCTACTGGCTCTGGGAGCCGGCGACCGGCACCGTGATGCACACGCTGACGATCCCGCGCGGGCAGACCGCCCTGGCCGGCGGCACCGTGTCGCCCGACGCCACCTGCTTCACGCTGGAGGCGACGCAGGGGCACGCGTACTTCGGCATCTGCTCGGCGCCGTTCCTGGAGCACAACTTCCAGACCGTGAAGTTCACGATCACCGTCACGGTGAACGCGGACGGTACCTGGAGCTACGACGAGGACACGGTGCTGATGATCCGCGGCCAGGCCGAGCCGTTCCACCACACGGACCGCAACCTGCTGGTCCGCAAGATCGCCGAGCCGACACCCAACCCGCTGGCCCGCCCGCCGGCCGCCTGAGCCCGGCCGGAGCAGCCGCCACGGCCGGGCCCGCCGCGACCTACAGCCGCGCCAGCCGCTCCAGCGCCGTGCGCAGCGTCGTTTCTTCCTTGGCGAAGCAAAAGCGCACCACGCGCTGGTCGAAGCCGCTCTCGTAGAACGCCGACAGCGGGATCGCCGCCACGCCGATCTCCGCGGTCAGCCACAAGCAGAACTCCGACTCGCTGAGCGGGCTGACCTGCGAGATGTCCACGCACTGGAAGAAACTGCCCTCGCTGGGCAGGATGCGGAACTTGGTGCGCGCCAGGCCCTCGCGGAACAGGTCGCGCTTGCGCTGGTAGAAGGCCGGCAGCTGCAGGTAGCGCTGCGGGTCCTCCATGTAGCGGGCCAGGCCGTGCTGCATCGGCGTGTTGACCGTGAACACGTTGAACTGGTGCACCTTGCGGAACTCGGCCGTCAGCGGCGCCGGCGCGGCCACGGCGCCGACCTTCCAGCCGGTCACGTGGTAGGTCTTGCCGAAGCTGGAGACCACGAAGGCGCGCGCCGCCAGGCCCGGGAAGCGCGCGGCGCTCTCGTGCTGGCGGCCGTCGAACACCATGTGCTCGTAGACCTCGTCGCTGATCAGCAGGACGTCGGTCGGTGCCAGCAGGTCCTGCAGCCGCAGCATGTCCTCGCGCGACCAGATCGTGGCGCTGGGGTTGTGCGGCGAGTTGACCAGGATCGCGCGGGTGCGCGGCGTGATGGCCGCGGCGATGCGGTCGAAGTCGGGCCGGAAGCTCCCCGGCGTCAGCGGCACGCGCACCACGGTGCCGCCGGCCAGCTCGATGTTGGGCACGTAGCTGTCGTAGCAGGGCTCCAGCACGATGACCTCGTCGCCCGGCCGCACGACGGCCAGGATCGCGGTCAGGATGGCCTGCGTGGCGCCGGCGGTGATGGTGATCTCGTCGGCGGCGCTGTAGCTGTGGCCGTGCAGCGCCGCGATCTTGGCCGCGATGGCCTCGCGCAGCGCCGGCACGCCGGCCATCGGCGGGTACTGGTTCAGGCCCGCGCGCATGGCGTCGGCCACGGCGTCGACCAGCTGCGGGTCGCAGGGAAAGTCCGGGAAGCCCTGGCCCAGGTTCACGGCGTTCTTCTCCGCGGCCAGCGCGGACATCACGGTGAAGATGGTGGTGCCGACCTTGGGCAGCTTGCTCTGCAGGGTGGGGGTGCGGGGTTCAGAGTTCATAGTCGTTGCCGTGGCCGGCCATCGCCTTGGCCACGAGATGGCGGTCCAGCCGGTCGCTCAGCAGTTCGGCGAAACGATAGACGAAATTGCGCAGGTAGGCGCCGCGCTTGAAGGCCACGCGCGCCACGTTCATGCCGAACAGCTGGCCCATCGGCCGCGCCACCAGGTCGGAGTTCGGGTCGTCGCGCACCGCCATCTCGGCCACGATGCCCAGGCCCAGGCCCAGGCGCACGTAGGTCTTGATCACGTCCGAATCGATCGCCTCCAGCGCGATGCGCGGCGCCAGGTGGCGCTGCGCGAAGGCGTGGTCCACCCGGGTGCGGCCGGTGAACGAGGGGTGGTAGGTGATGATGGGCTCGGCCGCGATGTCCTCCAGCGTCAGCCGCTCCTTCTGGGCCAGCGCATGGTCGCGGGGCAGCACCAGCATGTGCTGCCATTCGTAGCAGGGCAGGGTCAGCAACTCGTCGTAGTTGGACAGCGATTCGGTGGCGATGCCGATCTCGGCCACCTCGTCGATCAGCATGCGGGCCACCTGGTCCGGCGCGCCCTGGTGCAGGCTCACGTTGACCTTGGGATAGGCCTCGCGCAGCTTCGCCACCGGCACCGGCAGCACGTAGCGCGCCTGGGTGTGCGTGGTCGCGATCGACAGCGTGCCGCTGTCCTCGGCGCTGAACTGCTCGCCGATGCGCTTCAGGTTGCCGACCTCGCGCATGATCAGCTCGATGCTGCGCAGCACGTGCTGGCCCGGCTCGGTGATGCGCTTCAGGCGCTTGCCGTGGCGCGCGAAGATCTCGATGCCGAGTTCTTCCTCCAGCTCGATGATGGCCTTGGAGACGCCGGGCTGCGAGGTGTGCAGGGCCTTGGCGGCCTCGGTGAGGTTCAGGTTGCGCCGCGCAGCTTCTTGGACGAAGCGAAACTGGTGCAGATTCATAATGATTTCGCCTAAAGACGAGCTTCATTATGACTTGATTCGTCTATAGGAGAGCCAGTTCGGCGAACAGCTCCAGCGCGCGCGGATGCTCGCCGACCGGGGGCAGCACCTGCACGGCCAAGTCCGGGTGCTGCGCGCGCACGCGCCGGGCCAGCGCCGGCAGGTCCTCGCGCGCATGGCGGCCCAGGCCCAGGAACATCGGCAGGATGCGCAGCTCGTCCACGCCCAGCGCCGCCAGCTCGGCGGCGGCGGTGGCGAGGTCCGGCGCGCACAGCTCCAGGTAGGCGCAGCGCACCGGCACGCCCGGGGCGCGCCCGGCGACGCGCGCGGCCACGGCCTCGATCGGCGCGCGCCAGGCCGGGTCGCGCGAACCGTGGCCGAACAGCACGACGCCCTTCATCGCCGCAGCACCAGCCAGCCGAAGGCCGCCAGCGAAATGGCCGAATAGATCAGCCCCGGCGCCGCGGCCGTCAGCCAGGGCTGCCAGTTCTGCAGGTTGCCGATGTAGCCGAACACGTTGTTCAGCAGGAAGAAGCTGATGCCGGCCATGACGCCGCCGAACACGTAGCCGGTGATGCCGGTGTTGCGGAAGTGCAGGTAGGCGAACGGCAGCGCCAGCACCACCATCACGACGCAGCTGACCGGGTAGAACACCTTGCGCCAGAACTCGATCTCGAAGCGCTGGGCCGACTGCTGGTTGGCGTTCAGGTGCTGGATGTACTGGAACAGGTCCAGCGTGCTCATGCGGTCGGGCTTGAGCAGGGCGGTGGTCACCATCTCGGCGGTGATGGTGGTCGGCCAGCGCAGCGTGGGCAGCTGCTCGCGCTCGATGCGGGCCTGCGCGCCCTCGTGCCGGTAGACGGTGCGGCGCACGTTGTCCAGCTCCCAGGCGCCCTGGGTGAAGCGCGCGCGCTCGGCCTGCACGGCCGAGCGCAGCGCGTTGCGCGCGTCGAACTCGAAGATGCGCACGCCCTGCATCTGCCCGTCCGGCGCCAGCGCGGCGACGTTGGCCGCGTAGGAATGCTCCTGGCCGCCTTCCTTGAGCCAGGCGCCGGTCTGGCCGATGGTGATGCGGCCCTGGTAGCGCGCCTTCAGCAACTGGCCGGTGCGGTCGGCCAGCGGCGCCAGGTAGTCGCCGACCGCGAAGGTCAGCACCACGAACGCGAGGCCCAGCGTCACTAGCGTGCCGAGCGCACGCCAGGGGCCGAGGCCGCTGGTGCGCAGGATGGTGTATTCGGAGCTCTGGGCGAAGCGCGCCATCACGAAGATGGTGCCGATCAGCAGCGTGATCGGCAGCAGCTCGTACAGGTGGTTGGGCACCTGCAGCGCCACGTAGGCCAGCGCGTGCGTGAGCTGGTAGCCGGCGGCGCCGTAGCGGCCCACGTCCGACAGCTCGTCGACGAAGTCGAAGAAGAAGAACAGCGCCAGGAAGCCCAGCGTGACGAAGCCCACCGCGGTCAGCTGCTCGCGGTAGATCAGGCGGCGGATGGTCTTCATGCCGGTGCTCCGGCGGTCGGCGCGGCGGCGCGCCGGCTGCGCAGCCAGCCGCGCAGGCTGAAGCGGTAGTGCCGCTGCGCCAGCGCGGCCAGCGCCAGCAGCAGCACGCCGCCGTGCAGCGCCAGCAGGAAGGGCACGAAGCCCATGCGGCCGGCCGCGATCCAGCTCTGGCCCAGGTTGATCAGGTTGTAGTAGGCGACGAACGCGAACAGCGACAGCACCAGGTTGCCGCTGCGCGCCGAGCGCGGGTTGCCGCCGGCCAGCACCAGCGACAGCAGCAGGAAGTTGAAGGCCGCCAGCGCGAAGCCCAGCCGCCACGACAGCTCGGCCAGGTTGGCCGGCGAGGGGTCGGCCAGCAGTGCCGGCGTGGCCAGCGTGCGCGGGTTCGCGCGCTGCGGGCCGCTCGCGCCGCCGTCGCCGATGCGCGTGCCGTATTCCTGGAACTCGCTGATGCGCATGCCGTCCTTGCCGGGGGTGGTCTCTAGCCGCTGGCCCTCGGTCAGCAGCACGAAGCGGTCGTTGCCGCGCACCTCGGTGCGGGCCGCGCGCGCGGAGGTCACCGACTCCTTGTCCTTGTCCTGCTGCGACATGAAGACGTTGGTCACGCTCTGGGCGCTGGGCGAGTCGCGGTCCACGAAGAACACGCGGCTGCCATCGGCCGACTCCTGGAACTGGCCGGGAGCCACGCGCTCCACGTCGCTGCGCTGCTCGAAGCGCGTGCGCAGCTCCTGGATCTGCAGGTTGGCCCAGGGCCAGACCAGCAGCGCCAGGCTGGCCACCACCAGCAGCACCGGCCAGGCGAAGCGCAGCATCGGCCTGAACAGGCTGGCCAGGCCGCGGCCGGCGGAGAACCAGATCACCATCTCGCTGTCGCGGTACATGCGCGACAGCGTGGCCACGCAGGCCACGAACAGGCTCAGCGTCAGGATGGTCGGCAGGTGGCCGAGGATGGTGTAGCCCAGCACCAGCATCACGTCCGAGGGGTTCACGCGCCCCTTGGAGGCCAGTCCCAGCGTGCGGATCAGCAGCATCGTCATCACGATGGTGATCAGGGCGACGAAGGTGGCGCCGAAGCCCCGGGCCAGCTCCTTGCGCAGGGAGGAATGGAATAACATCGCCGCCGGATAAAAGGCGGGATTATGAACTTCGAACTCAAGTCCCTCGACGCCGCCGGATGCGCTGCCGCCAAGTGCGACGCGCTGCTCGTGCTTGTGCCCGAGGACTTCAAGCCGGGCGCCGACGCGCTGTCCGGCTGGATCGCACAGGCCCGCAAGGCGGGCGACTTCGAACCCAAGCCCGGCAAGACGCTGGCCCTGTACCGCCCGCAGGGCGTGGCCGCCACGCGCGTGGTGCTCGCCGGCAGCGGCGACGGCGCCGCGCGCCAGGTGCGCCAGGCCGTGCTGGCCGGCATGGGCACGCTGCGCCAGGCGCGGCGCCTGGTGCTGGCGTGCGCCGGGCCCTGGGCCGAGTCGGCGCTGCGTGCCGCCCTGTGCGCGGTGGCCGACGCCACCTACGCCTACACCGCCACCAAGTCCCGGCCCGAGCCGCGCAAGCTGGCCCAGGTCGTCGTGGCCGTGGCCGACGTGGCCGCTGCGCGCGCCGCGTTCGACCAGGCCGTGGCCCTGGTGGCCGGCGTGGAGTTCGCCAAGGAATGGGGCAACCGGCCGGGCAACCACGCCACGCCCGCGCTGATCGCCGGCGCCGCCAAGAGCCTGGCGCGCCACGGCGGCATCCAGTGCGAGGTGCTGGGCCCGCGCGAAGTCGCCAAGCTCGGCATGGGGGCCTTCATGGCGGTGGCCCAGGGCTCGCAGGAGCCGCTGCGCTTCATCGTGCTGCGCTACAACGGCGGCGCGCGCGGCACGGCGCCGACGGTGCTGGTCGGCAAGGGCATCAGCTTCGACACCGGCGGCATCTCGATCAAGCCGGCCGCCGAGATGGACGAGATGAAGTTCGACATGTGCGGCGCGGCCAGCGTGCTCGGCGTGTTCCGCGCGCTGGCCGAGCTGCGGCCCGCCGTCAACGTGGTCGGCCTGATCGCCAGCTGCGAGAACATGCCCGACGGCCATGCCATCAAGCCCGGCGACGTGGTCACCAGCATGAGCGGCCAGACCATCGAGATCCTGAACACCGACGCCGAGGGCCGGCTGATCCTGTGCGACGCGCTGACCTACGCCGAGCGCTTCAAGCCCGCGGCCGTGATCGACATCGCCACGCTGACCGGCGCCTGCGTGGTCGCGCTGGGCGGCGTGCGCAGCGGCCTGTTCGCCAACGACGACGCGCTGGCCGCGGCGCTGCAGGCCGCCGGCGAGGAGGCGCTGGACCCGTGCTGGCGCCTGCCGCTGGACGACGACTACGCCGATGGCCTGAAGACCCATTTCGCCGACGTGGCCAACGTCGCCGGCCGCGCCGCCGGCGCCGTGACGGCGGCCAAGTTCCTGCAGCGCTTCGCCGGCCAGCAGCCCTGGGCGCACCTGGACATCGCCGGCACGGCCTGGAAGAGCGGCGCCGCCAAGGGTGCGACCGGCCGGCCCGTCGGCCTGCTGCTGCACTACCTGCTGCAGGCGCAGCCCGCCGCCAAGGCGGCGCCGGCCCGCAAGCGCCGCAGCGCCGCCGCTGGCTGAGACCCGCCGTCCCGGGGCCATGACCGAGGTCGCGTTCCACTTCAACGCCCCCGACAAGCTGGCCTACGCCTGCCGCCTGCTGCGCAAGGCCCTCGTCCGGCAGACGCGCGCGGTCGTCACCGGCCCGGATGCGCTGCTGGGCCGGCTCGACCAGCAGCTGTGGACCTTCTCGCAGCTGGACTTCGTGCCGCACTGCCAGGCCGGCAGCCCGCCGCGGGTGCTGGACGCCTCGCCGGTGGTGCTGGCGCCCGACCCGCTGCAGGCGCCGGTGCACCCGGTGCTGGTCAACCTGGGCGACCTGGTGCCGGCCGGCTTCGAGCGCTTCGAACGGCTGATCGAGGTCGTCAGCGGCGATGCGGAAGACCGTGCGCTGGCGCGCGAGCGCTGGCGCCACTATGCCGCGCGCGGCTACGCCATCGTGCGGCACGACCTGGACCTCCAGCGGTGACCGGTCCGCAGCAGCCGCCCCGCACGCCGCCGCGCTACGTGCCGGTGCTGACCGAGATCGCCGATGCGCCGCCGGCGGTTCCGGCCGGCCCGACTGCCCCGGCCGCCGCGGCGGTGGTGCCCGCCGCCTCCGCCGGGCCGCAGCTTCCGCCGCCGGCCCCACCGCTGGCCGACGCGCAACTGCTCGAGCATGCGCTGGGCCGCATCGACGAGGCGGTCGAGCGCCAGGTGCAGCGGCTGCTGCCCCGCCTGCGCCAGGAGATCGGCGCCGCCGTGCGCCAGGCCCTGGCCGAAGCCCTGGCCGCCGCGCCGCCGCCGCGCCAGGGCCGGTGAAACCCCTGTGGGTTTTCTGCCGAGCCGGCGCCGGCCGGCCCGCGAACGGCCGGGGCGGCGCGGTATAAACACATTTTTCGTTCGTTCCGTCTCTGGAGGATTGATATGCAGTTGAAATGGACCGCGGTCGCCCTGGCCGCCATGGCGCTGGTCGCGTGCGGCAAGAAGGAAGAGCCCGCTCCGGCTCCGGCACCCTCCGCGGCTGCTCCGGCTCCGGCAGGCGAGACCATCACCGTCAAGATCGGCCACGTCGCGCCCACCAGCGGCCCGATCGCCCACCTGGGCAAGGACAACGAGCTGGGCGCGCGCATGGCCATCGACGAGCTCAATGCCGCCGGCTTCAAGATCGGCGACAAGGTCGCCAAGTTCGAACTGCTGGCCGAGGACGACGCGGCCGATCCCAAGCAGGGCACGGCCGTGGCGCAGAAGCTGGTGGACAGCCAGGTGCAGGGCGTGGTCGGCCACCTGAACTCCGGCACCACCATCCCGGCCTCCAAGATCTACAGCGACGCCGGCGTGCCGCAGATCTCCCCGTCGGCCACCAACCCCAAGTACACCCGCCAGGGCTTCAAGACCACGTTCCGCGTGGTGGCCGACGACGTGCACCTGGGCGGCACGCTGGGCAAGTACGCCGTCAACGAGCTGAAGGGCAAGTCCATCGTCGTGATCGACGACCGCACGGCCTACGGCCAGGGCGTGGCCGAGGAATTCGAGAAAGCCGTCAAGGCCGCCAACGGCAATATCGCCGGCCACGAGTTCACGACCGACAAGTCCACCGACTTCAACGCCATCCTGACCAAGCTGAAGGCGGCCAAGCCAGACATCCTGTTCTACGGCGGCATGGACGCCGTGGCCGGTCCGATGCTGCGCCAGGCCAAGCAGCTGGGCCTGAAGGTCAAGTTCATGGGCGGCGACGGCATCTGCACGACCGAGCTGGCCAAGCTGGCCGGCGATGCGCTGGCCGACGACCAGGTCGTCTGCGCCGAGGCCGGCGGCGTGGACGGCGACCTGAAGGCGGGCGTGGACAAGTTCAAGGCCGACTTCCAGCAGAAGTTCAACGTCGACGTGAAGCTGTACGCGCCCTACGTGTACGACGCGGTCAAGGTGCTCGCCACGGCCATGCAGAACGCCGGCTCGCCCGCGCCCGAGAAGTACCTGCCCGAGCTGGCGAAGATCGACTACAAGGGCATCACCGGCAACATCGCCTTCGACGAGAAGGGCGACATCAAGAACGGCGCGCTGACGCTGTACACCTACAAGGGCGGCCAGCGCGAGCAGATCGCCGTGGTGCGCTGACGTTCTCCCGGCACTGCCGGCAGCGTGATGAGAGGGCCTTCGGGCCCTCTCGTCGTTTCAGCGCCGCGGATCGACCGCCGCCGCCAGCCGCGCCGGCACGGGCAGCGGCTCGCCGTGCAGCCGGGCGGCCAGCAGCTCGGCCATCAGCGGCGCCAGCGTGAGGCCGCGCGCGCCCAGCGCCGTCAGCCCCCACAGCCCGGGCGGCGCCAGCGGGCCGGCCAGCGGCAGCCGGTCCGGCGCGGCGCAGCGCACGCCGGCCCAGGCCTGCGGCGGCGGGTGCTGCGCCAGCGCCCGGGCCGTGGCCGGCAGCAGCACGGCCAGGCGGTCCAGGTTGTAGGCCAGGTCCGCGTCGCGCACGTCCGTGCGCTCGTCGCCGCGGCCGAAGCTGGAGCCGGTGATCCACCGCGGGCCGTCGTCGCCCGGCACCGGCGCGATGAAATGGCCGTGGCCGTTGACCGGCCAGGGCGGTGCCGGCAGGTCCGGCGGGCACGGGCCGAAGCTGACCTGGCCGCGCACGGCGCGCAGGTCGGGCGGGGCATCCAGCGCGGTGCGCAGCAGCGCGGCGCTGCCGCTGCCGCCGGCCACGACCAGCAGCGCGGTGTCGCCGAGCACGGCGCCGCCGGCGCCCTGCAGTTGCCAGCCGCGGTCCGTGGGCTGCAGGCGGGCGACGGCGCAGCCGCCGCGGAACGCGATGGCCGGATGCCGCAGCAGCGCCTGCACCAGCCGCGCCGGCCGGACCCAGCCGGCGAGCGCATGCCAGCGTGCCGGTGCGTCCGCGTCGAGCCCGGCGAGGCGCAGCAGGTCGGCGGGCGCAGGGCGGCTGAAGCGGTCGTCCGGCGTGCCGGCAGGCCGTGCGCCGGCACTGCGCAGGCGCCGCTCCAGCACGCCGCTCAGCGCGAAGTCCACGCCCGGCGCCAGCAGGCGCTGCAGCAGCGTGGCCGTGCAGCGTGCGCCGGCGCGCGTGAGCTGCGACAGCGGCGTGTCCTCGGCCGTGTCGTGCGGCGCGAACAGGCCGGCGGGCAGGGCCGAGGCGCCGGCCGCCGGCGCCGGGGCGGCGTCGAGCACCTCGACTTGCCAGCCACGCTCGGCCAGCGCGCGCGCCACGCAGGCGCCGGCCAGGCCGGCGCCGAGTACGGTGCAGCGGCCGGGCGCGGGCAGCGGCCCGGCATGCTCCCAGGGCTGCGGGCGGTGGCGCGGCGTCCAGGTCGGTGCGTAGACGGCCTGCAGCCGCTCGCGCTTGGGCGGCACGCCGGGCACGCGCTCGCACTGGAAGCCACATTGCGCCAGCGCGTCGCGCACGGCGCGCGCCACCGTCCAGGTGGCGAGGCGGGTGCCGCGCCGGCAGTGGCGCGCGACGGCTTTCAGCGTGGCGAGGTCCCAGATGCCGGGATTGAGCGCCGGGCTGAAGCCGTCGAGGAACACCGCGTCGGCCTCGCCGGCCAGCTCGCGCAGCATGGGTGCGGCCTCGCCGATGGCCAGCGTCAGCAGCACGCGCCCCTGCTCGAAGCGCAGGCGGTGCACGCCGGGCCGCAGGCCCCAGTACTGCGCGGCCAGCTCGGCGGCCAGCGGCTGCAGCTCCGCGTGCGCGGCCACGCTGCGCAGCAGGTCCTCGGCCGAGGCCGGGTGCGCCTCGACCGAGACGAAGTGCAGCCGCCCGGGCCGCGCGGGGTCGCCGCGCCAGGCGTGCCAGGCGACCAGGAAGTTCAGTCCCAGGCCGAAGCCGGTTTCCAGGATCGTCCAGTGCGGGTGCTGCGCCCAGGCGCCGGGCAGGCCGCAGCCGTGCAGGAACACGCCGCGCGCCTGGTCCAGGCCGCCGCCGGCCTCGGAGCGGTAGCGGTCACCGTAGCGCGGGTTGTAGGGGGCGCCGTCGGCCAGCCACTCGACCGGCTCGCTCACGCGTTCACTGCGCGGGCGGGACGTAGCCTTGCGCGACGTCGGCGCCGGCGCCGAAGAAGTGGTTCTCCATCTGCCGCGCCAGATACTGGCGGGCGCGCTGGTCGGCCATGTTCAGCTTGTTCTCGTTGATCAGCATGGTCTGCTGGCGCAGCCAGGCGGCCCAGGCCTCCTTGCTGACGTTCTCCCAGATGCGCTTGCCCAGCGGGCCGGGGTAGGGGGGCAGGTCCAGGCCTTCGGCTTCGCGGCCGAGCTTGACGCAGTTCACCATGCGTGCCATGTCGAATTCCTCCGTGCGGGCCGTGGGCGGCCCGGTGCAAACCGCGGGATTATCGGCCGCCCAGCAAGTCCTCCGTGATCAGCCGCCAATGCGCCGGCTCGACCGGCGTGATCGACAGGCGGTTGCCGCGCCTGAGCACCTGCAGCTGCGCCAGCTCCGGGTGCGCGCGCAGCTCGGCCAGGCCCAGCAGCCGCGTCTTGCGCAGCGCCTGCACGTCGCGCAGCAGCCAGCGTGGCGCCTCGGGTTTGGACGCCGGGTCGTGGTAGGGCGAGGACGGGTCGAACTGCGTCGGGTCCGGATACGGGCCGGAGGCCACGCGCGCGATGCCGGCGATGCCCGGCTCGGGGCAGCTGGAGTGGTAGAACAGCACGCCGTCGCCGACCTGCATCGCATCGCGCATGAAGTTGCGCGCCTGGTAGTTGCGCACCCCGGTCCAGGGCACGGTGCGGCCGGGCGCGGCCAGCGCGTCGTCGATCGAGCATTCGTCGGGCTCGGACTTCATGAGCCAGTAGCGCGGGGCGTCGGAATTCATGGCGGGCGGCGGGTGGCGGGCGGATACGTCCCGCGCGAGCATGCCACAGCGGCACCGCCGTGCTGGTGCTGCGCGCCGCCGCGCCAAGCGCGTAGAGTCGCCAGCCCATGCTGAGCCACCGCCAACTGCGCTACTTCGTCGAGATCGTGGACGCCGGCGGCTTCAGCGCCGCGGCCGAGCGGCTGTTCATCGCGCAGTCCGCGCTGAGCCGCCAGGTGCGCGAGATGGAGCAGGCGCTGCAGGTCCCGCTGCTGCTGCGCGACAGCCGCAGGCTGCAGATGACGGCCGCCGGCCGGGCGCTGTACGCGGATGCGCGCCGCATCCTGGCGGCGCTGGAGTCCGCCGTCGCGCATGCGCGCCACGCCGGCCGCGGCACGGCGGGCCAGCTGCAGCTGCTGCATTCCAGCTCGGTGCCGCTGGACGCGCGGCTGCAGGCCGTGCTGCGCGCGCACGCGGCGCAGCAGCCGGGCGTCGCCATCGAGATCGCGCAGGCCTCCTCCGAGGCGCAGGCGCTGGAGATCCACGAGGGCCGGGCCGACCTGGGGCTGGCGCGCGCGCCACTGCTGCGCCGCTACGAGGGCGTGGCCTACCAGCCGCTGTGGCGCGAGCCGCTGCTGGCGCTGGTGCCGGCCGGCCATGCGCTGGCGGGCGCGGCGGCGGTGCCGGTGGCGGCGCTGCGCGGGGAGGCGTTCGTCGCCACGCCGCACCTGGAGCGCGGCGGCCTGGGCCAGTGCGTGGCCGCGCTGTGCCGCGCGGCCGGCTTCGCGCCGCGGCCCGCGCCGGTGCGCTCGCGCAAGTGGACGCAGCTGGCGCTGGTGCAGGCCGGCCTGGGCATCGCGGTCGTGCCGCAGTCCATGGCGCGGCTGGCGCCGCCGGGCGTGCAGGCGCTGGCGCTGGACGACGCACAGGCCACGAGCGAGGTCGTGGGCCTGTGGCGGCACGACGCCGGCGAGATGGTGCAGCGCTTCGCCGCGCTGCTGCGGGCCGCGATCTGATTTCGAGAAGCTCGGCGGCCGTTTTCTGTATTGGCGCCGGCGCGCGGCGGCCGCTAGATTGCCCGGCATGGATGCCGTTCTCGCCGCCTTGCCGATCCCGCCCGACCAACTGCTGCCGGCCCTGGCCGGCGTCACGGCGGCCTACGTGGTGTTCGGCCTGGCCGGCTTCGGCACCGCGCTGGTGGCCGGGCCGGTGCTCGCCCACTGGTGGCCGCTGGCCACCATCGTGCCGCTGCTGGCCTTGCTGGACTGCGCGGCGGCGGCCCTGGGCCTGCTGCGCGACGGGCGCCAGGCCGAGCGCGGCGAACTGCGCCGCCTCGTGCCCTGGATGGCGCTGGGCAGCCTGGGCGGCGCGGCGCTGCTGCTGGCGGGCCGGCCGCAGGCGCTGCTGCTGGCGCTGGGTGTGTTCGCGGCGGGGCATGCGTGCTACCAGCTGCTCGTGCGCCGGCCGCAGCGCCGCTTCGGCCCGGGCGCGGCGCTGCCGTTCGGCCTGGTCGGCGGCCTGTGCTCGGCGCTGTTCGGCAGCGGCGGCTTCCTCTACGCGATCTACCTGTCCGGCCGCGTGGCGGAGCCGACGCGCCAGCGCGTCACGCAGTCGGCGCTGATCGGCCTGTCCACGCTGACGCGGCTGGTGCTGTTCGCGCTGGCCGGCGTGTACGCGCAGCGCGGCGTGCTGGTGCTGGCGGCCTGCCTGCTGCCGGCCATGCTGCTGGGCAGCGCGATCGGGCGCCGGCTGGTGCTCGGCATGCCGCGCGAGCGCTTCCTGCGGCTGGTGCACCTGGTGGTGCTGGGCTCGGGCCTGTCGCTGCTGGCGCGCTACGCGGCGGGTTGAGCCGGAAATCCCGGTCCGCCGTGCTCAGCGCGAGGCCGGCGTGCCGGGCGCACCGGCGGCCGGGGCGGCATCGGGCACGCGGCGCGCCTCGAACGCGATCGGCGGATTGCTGCTGTGCCCGCCGCTGATCTCCAGCCTGAAGGCCAGCACCTCGTCGGGCGGCTGGCCGCGCAGCTCGGCCGCGTAGGCGTGCGTCAGCTCCTTGCTGGAGTCGCCGACGCGCTCGATGCTGTGCGTCTCGAAGTGCAGGTTGCCGCCGTCCACGCGCAGCCGGCCGATGGCGCGCGGATAGCCCAGGAAGGTGGCGCTGCCGGTCAGTTCGCCGGCATGGCGCTGGAATTCGAAGCGTTCGTCGTAGCGGTCGCCCCAGGCGTACCGCACCGGGCCCTGCCAGCTGCCGACGAAGCGCGCCGCCGCGTCCGCCGGCGCGCCGCCGCCGGACCGCCAGGCCACGCCGGCGGCCAGCGCCGCCACCAGCACGGCCGCCAGCACGCCGCCGACCAGCAGCGGCCGGCGCGCGCGGCGCGGTGCGCCGTCGATGCCGGCGGCCAGGCGGTCGACGTCGGCGTCCCAGTGCGGGTCGCCCAGTTCCAGCGCGTTGCGCCGCGCCAGCGCCTTCAGCGGCTCGGGCAGCTCGGCCTCGGCGGGCATGCGCGTGCCGGGCAGCAGCACCGGGATCACCTGCGCGCCGCCGTGCAGCGCCACTTGCACTTCCAGGCGCACGAAGTCCTGCGGGTCGTCGATGCGGCGGGCGCCGCCCGGCGCCTCGCCGGCCCAGCGCGGGCCGATCAGCACCAGCACCGTGCGCGCGCCGGACAGGCTTTGGCGGATGGTGTCGACGAAGTCGGCGCCGGGCGGGATGTCGAGCAGGTCGCGGAACACGCTGCCGTGGCCCAGGCGCTTCTCCAGCGCTTCTTCGAGCCGGCCGGCGTAGCCCGCCGCGTCGTCGCGCCGGTAGGAGATGAACACGCGCTCCGCTGCGGCCATGGCGCGTCTCCTACAGCATGGTCAGCGGCGTCGGCCCGTCCGGCGGGGCGAACAACCGGTCCAGCTCCGCGCGCAGTCCGTCCGGCAGCGGGCGGTCGCGCGCGGCGGCGTTCTGCCGCACGCGCTCGGCGCTGCCGCTCTTGGGGATCGCGACCACGCCGTCCTGCGCGAGCAGCCAGGCCAGCGCGGCCTGCGCCGGCGCCAGGCCGTGGCGCTGCGCGCAGGCGGCCAGCGCCCGGTGGCGCAGCAGCCGGCCCTGGTCGAATGGCGAATAGGCCATGACGGGCAGGGCGTGCTCGCGCTGCCAGGGCAGCAGGTCCCATTCGATGCCGCGCTCGCCGAGGTGGTAGAGCACCTGGTTGGCCTGCGCCGCCTGGCCGCCGGGCGTGCGCCACAGCTGCTGCATGGCCCGCGCGTCGAAGTTGCTGACGCCGAAGTGGCGGATCTTGCCGGCGCGGCGCAGCGCCTCGAAGGCCTCCACCGTCTCGGCCAGCGGCACGCTGCCGGGCCAGTGCAGCAGGTACAGGTCGATGGTCTCCACGCCCAGGCGCCGCAGGCTGGCCTCGCAGCTGCGCGGCATGGCCCGGGCCGAGGCGTTGTGCGGGTAGACCTTGCTGACCAGGAACACCTCGCCGCGCCGGCCGGCGATGGCTTCGCCGACCAGCTGCTCGGCGCGGCCGTCGCCGTACATCTCGGCCGTGTCGATCAGCGTCAGCCCCAGGTCCAGGCCCTGGCGCAGCGCGGCGATCTCCTCGCCGCGCCGGGCCGGGTCGTCGCCCAGGTTCCAGGTGCCCTGGCCGAGCGCGGGCACGGCTTCGCCGCAGGGGAGCCGCCGTTGCAGGCGCATTGGCCCGCCCTCGGGCCTGCGGCCCGGTTCCTCCGGGTGGGCATGCGCCCCTTCGGGCGGCGGGGCGGGGCTCATGCCGGCGCTTTCGGCGGCGTGTCGAAGTCGCGCGCGTCGTGGCGCTCGCGCAGTTGGCCGGCCGGGCCGTCCGCGGTGCGGTTGACCATGCGGCCGCGGCGCACGGCCGGCCGCGCGGCGATCTCGGCCGTCCAGCGCTGCAGGTGGCGGTATGCCTGCACCTGCAGGAACTCGCCGGCACCGTACAGCTCGCCCAGCGCGAGCTGGCCGTACCAGGGCCAGATGGCCATGTCGGCGATGGTGTAGGCGTCGCCGGCCACGTAGCGGCTCTCGGCCAGGCGGCGGTCCAGCACGTCGAGCTGGCGCTTGGTCTCCATCGCGTAGCGGTCGATCGCGTACTCGATCTTGGCCGGCGCATAGGCGTAGAAGTGGCCGAAGCCGCCGCCCACGAACGGCGCGCTGCCCATCTGCCAGAACAGCCACGACAGGCACTCGGCCCGCCCTGGCGCACCGGCCGCGGGCACGAAGGCGCCGAACTTCTCGGCCAGGTACAGCAGGATCGCGCCGGACTCGAACACCCGCACCGGCTGCGCGCCGCTGCGGTCCACCAGCGCCGGGATCTTGGAGTTCGGGTTGACGGCCACGAAGCCGCTGCCGAACTGCGCGCCCTCGCCGATCGGGACCAGCCAGGCGTCGTACTCGGCGCCATCGTGGCCGGCCGCCAGCAGCTCTTCCAGCAGCACCGTGACCTTCACGCCATTGGGCGTGCCCTGCGAGTACAGCTGCAGCGGGTGGCGGCCCACCGGCAGCTCCTGCTCGTGCGTGGCGCCGGCCACGGGCCGGTTGATGTTGGCGAAGCGCCCGCCGCTGGCCTTGTTCCAGGTCCAGACGGCTGGCGGGGTGTAGGGCGTCGTGTCGTCGTCGCGCATGCGGTGGGTCCTTTCGTGGTGTGGCGCGGCCAGTCTATGCAGGCTGGCGCGGCGTGCCGGCATCGAGCAGAAAGTCCGTGACCTCGTCCGAGAAACGCTTGCGCCGGCCGTCGAGCAGCACCGTGTCCGCCGCCTGCGGGTCGGGCCGGGCGCCGGGCATGCCGTGCGCGACCAGCGCCTGCGCGCAGCCCAGCCAGTCGCCGGGGCCGTCGGGCCGGTTGACCGAGGCCCAGGACAGCGTGCCGCTGCAGTCGTCGCCGAAGCCGTGGCGCTCGGTCCACTGCGCGCCATGGGCCAGCAGCAGCCGGGCCATTTCCGCATCGCCGCGGAACACGGCGTGGTTCAGCGCCGAGGCCTGCCAGTCCCCGCCCGGCGTGGCGACCGGCCAGCCCAGCCGCAGCATGCAGCGCACGCCGTCCAGGCAGCCCGTGGCCGCCAGTTCGGGCAGCAGGCGCAGCTGCGCGGGCGCCAGTGCGGCCGGCCAATCCGGATGCCGGGCCTGCAGGCACCGCGCCTCGGCCTCGTCGCCGCGGGCGCAGGCGGCGACGAACAGCTCGTCCGGCGCCTGCGCCGCGCTGGGCGGCAGCAGCCCGGCCGCGGCCAGCAGCGCCGCCACCTCGGGCAGGCCGTGGCGCAGCGCCAGCGTGGCGGCGTCGGTGCCGTCCGGCGTGCGGGCGCGCGGGTCGGCGCCGGCGCGCAGCAGCGCGGCCACGTGCGCGGCCGAGCGGCGCCGGCGGATCGCCCACAGCAGCGGGCGGCCCCAGTCGCTGGTGGGCGGGCCGGCCGCCGGCTCGTTCGGATCGGCGCCGTGCGCCAGCAGCAGTTCCAGCTGGGGCAGGGCGTCCAGGTCCAGCACGCGGTACAGCGCGTTGGTGCCGGTGACGCGCGCGCCGGCTTCGAGCAGCAGCCGCGTGCATTCCGGATGCTCCAGCGCGTGGTAGAGCGATTCGCCGTCGTTCGGGTCGGCCCCGGCGGCCAGCAGCAGGCGCGTCAGCGCCGCGTCGTGGTTCTGCCCGGCCGCGCCGTACAGGGCCGAGAGCCGCTCGGTCGCGGAAGGCGCCTGCAGCGAGGCCGGCGGCCAGCGGCTGCCGACCTGCTGGCCGGGGTCGGCGCCGGCCGCGAGCAGCCGCTGCGCGCAGGCGTGCAGCCCGGCGCGGAAGGCCGGCAGCCGCAGCAGGCTGGAATGCGTGACGGCCAGCAGCGGTGGCAACTGCAGCGGCCCGCCCGGCCGGTGCACCCAGCCGGCGTCGCGCGCGATCGCGGCCTCGACGGCCGCCAGGTCGCCCACCGCGCAGGCCAGCAGCGGATCGCCCGCGGCCAGCCCGGGCTGCGCGGCCAGCAGCCGCGCGGCGACGGCGGGCTGCGCGCCATCCAGGCTGCCGGTGAGGTCGCCGGCATAGACCAGGCCCAGCCAGTGCCGCTGCGCCTGCGCCGGGTCGTCGGCCAGCGCCCGGCGCGCGGCGACGAAGCCGGCCAGCTCGGCCCAGGACGCGAAGCCGTATTCGCGCGCGAGGCAGGACTGCGCGTCGTGCAGCCTCCAGTCCATGGCGGCCAGCGCCGCGTCGTCATGGCCGGCGGCGGCTGGCAGATGGCCGCGCAGCCGCGCCAGCGCGGCCGGCGTGCCGGCGCGGGCCTCGGCCGCCAGTTGCTTGGCCTGTTTCTTCAGATGGCCCAGGTCGGGCCGCAGGGGCATGCGCTTCACGAGCACCTCCGTGCAGGAACGCCGACGGCCCGCAAGTCCGGCTGCACAAAGGCGAAGTGCCTGGCATGTGTCTGCAAGTGGGTTCCACCCTTCCCGCGGGCCCGGGCGCGGCTTGCACCGCGGGGGACGATGGTAGCGGTGGCCGCAGCGATCCGCCGCGACCGTCCCGGCCGGCCCATGCCCGCGGGTATCAGATGATGGCCTGCAAGCCCTTGTCTGCAATCACGTTGAGCAGCTTGAGCGCCGGCCCCGTGGGATGCGTTTCGCCTTGCTCCCACTTGCGCACCGTCGAGGCCGAGGTGTGCAAGTGCAGCGCGAATACCGGCTGGCTGAACTTCAATCTTTCGCGCAGGTGCCTGATGTCGTCAGCACTGAACTCCCGTACCGGAGGCGGGCAAATGGCGTCGAAACTGCGCATCGTCACCTTGCTGATTGCCCCCGCCTTGTGGAGCACGGCGAGGTCGTCGCGCAGGGATTCAATGATCTTGCTCACAATGCACCTCCAGTAGTACGCCTGCCCGCAATGCAATGGCCAGGTCCCGGGCAGACAGTTCCAGGAACACCTTGCCTGCGAATTGCAGCGCCTTCTTCTCCTCCTGCGTGATGTTCGCCTTGCTGTTCTTGGAGAACCCATGCAGGAACACGCATCGGCTGCCGATCCGCATCGACAGCAGCGTGCGGTAGCCGCCACTCTTGCCCGCACCGGGTCGAGCGACCCGCTTCTTGTAGAGGAAGCCACCCAAGTCCGCGTCCATCAGGCCGCACTCCATTTCCTGGACCGCCTTGCACAGCACGGCATCGGGTAGTTTCTCGCTTGCCTGCCATCGCGCAAAGTCTTTGCGCTTGAGGATTTGCGTCGTCACGATCCCGAAACTCTACCCGAAACGGGCATGTTTTTCCATGCGCTACTTCGGCCGGTGTACTGGGCCATGCGTCCACCATGGCTCGGTGTCGACAGCCATCCGAGGGGCAACTGCTGCGCGGCACCGCATCGCCGTCGGGGTTCCAGCCTGGCGCGCCTCCTCAATCTGCCGGATCGCCGCGGCGCAGCCCCAGCACGCGCAGCATCCACGCATCGCGCTCGCGCGCCAGCTGGTCCGGGCTGCGGCCGGCGGCGGCCTGCTGCATCTGCGCGACGAGCAGCGCGCGCGTGGCCGCGTCCAGCGTCGGCTGGCCGAGGTCGGCCCACCAGTGCTCGACGGCGGGGCCGAGGCGGTCCAGGAAGCCGGCCATGCCCTGCGGCCCGCCGGACAGGTGGAAGATCGCGTGCGGGCCGCACACCGTCCAGCGCGCGCCCAGGCCGTCGGTCACGGCGC
This sequence comes from Pseudorhodoferax sp., assembly GCF_047601025.1. Taxonomy (NCBI): domain Bacteria; kingdom Pseudomonadati; phylum Pseudomonadota; class Betaproteobacteria; order Burkholderiales; family Comamonadaceae; genus Pseudorhodoferax; species Pseudorhodoferax sp. The sequence continues at coordinate 85,968 of NZ_JASGJZ010000001.1, read as the reverse complement.
GGTCCACGTCGGCCACGGTGGCGTAGCCCTCGGCGACCAGGTGCACGGCTTCGCGCCACAGCGCGGCCTGCAGCCGGTTGACCAGGTGGCCGGTGGCCTCGCGCCGCAGGCGCACGGTCTGCTTGCCCAGCGCGCGGTAGAAGGCTTCGGCGCGGTCCAGCGCGGCCGGTGCGGTCTGCGCGCCGCCGACCAGCTCGACCAGCGGCATCAGGTAGGCCGGGTTGCAGGGGTGGGCGACCAGCAGGCGCTGCGGATGGCGCAGCCCGTGCTGCAGCGCCGAGGGCATGAGGCCGGAGGAGCTGGACATCAGCAGCGCATCGGTTGGCGCGGCGGCCTCGATGTCGCGGTAGGCGCGCTGCTTGAGCGCCAGGTCTTCCGGCAGCGCCTCCTGGATGAAGGCGGCCCCGCACACGGCGTCGCCGATGCCGTGCGCCAGCACCGGCGCGGTGGGCGCGGCCGACAGCGTGCCCAGGGCCTGCATGGCGGGGCGGGCGCGCTCCAGCATGGCGTCCAGCCGGGCGGCGGCACCGGGAGCGGGATCGGCCACCCGTACCGGCAGGCCAGCCAGCGCGAAGAAGGCGGCCCAGGCCGCGCCGATGGTGCCGGCGCCGATGACGGCCACCGGGCCGGCCGGCAGGTCGGCCGCCGGGGCTGCTGTGGGGTGGGTCGCGGGCGGCATGGAGGTCAGACGCCCAGGTAGCGCTGCACCGCCTGCCGCTCGGCCTGCAGCGCGGCGCCGTCGCCCTGCCAGACGACGCGGCCTTTCTCCAGCACCACGTGGCGGTCGGCCAGCGCCTCCAGCGGGCCCAGGTGCTTGTCCACGACCAGCATGGCCAGGCCCTCGCGGCGCAGTTCGCCGAGCACGCGCCAGATCTGCTCGCGCACCAGCGGGGCCAGGCCTTCGGTGGCTTCGTCCAGGATCAGCAGGCGCGGGTTGGTCATCAGCGCGCGGCCGATGGCCAGCATCTGCTGCTCGCCGCCGGAGAGCTGGGCGCCCAGGTGGCCGGCACGCTCGGCCAGCCGGGGGAACCAGCCGTGGATGCGCTCCAGCGTGAAGGGCCGCGCGGCGTGCCGGCGGTCGGCGGCGGTGGCCAGCAGGTTCTCGGCCACGGTGAGCGTGGGGAACACCTGGCGGCCCTCGGGCACCCAGCCCAGGCCGAGCCGCGCGATCTCGAACGGCGCCAGGCCCGCGGTGTCGCGCCCGGCGAAGCGGATGCGGCCGGCCCGGCACGGCAGCAGCCCCATCGCGCAGCGCAGCAGCGTGCTCTTGCCCATGCCGTTGCGGCCCAGCAGCGTGACGATGCGGCCTTCGCCGACGGCCAGGTCCACGCCGTGCAGCACGCGGCTGGCGCCGTAGCCGGCGGCCAGGCCCTGGATGTCGAGCAGCGGCGCGGCCGCCGTCATGCCTGCCCCAGGTAGGCGCGGCGCACGGCCGGGTCGGCCTGCACCTCGGCCGGCGCGCCGCTGGCGATGGCGCGGCCGTCGACCAGCACGCTGACGCGGTCGGCCAGGCGGAACACGGCGTCGATGTCGTGCTCGACCAGCAGCATGGCGTAGCGGCGCTTGAGCTGCAGCAGCAGTTCGACCATGCGCTCGGATTCGCCCTGGGCCATGCCGGCCAGCGGTTCGTCCAGCAGCAGCACGCGCGGCTGCAGGGCCAGCGCCATGGCCAGCTCCAGCTGGCGGTGCTCGCCATGGGCCAGGGCCGCCACGTCCGCATGTGCGCGGCCGGCCAGGCCGACCTGCTCCAGCGCGGCCAGGGCCGGACCGGTCAGCGCGGGCTGGCGGTGCACGGGCGTCCAGGCGCCGAAGGATGCGCCGGCGCGCGCCTGCACCACCAGCATCACGTTCTCCAGCACGGTGAAGCCGGGCAGCAGCTGCGTGATCTGGTAGGAGCGGGCGATGCCGGCGCGCGCGCGGCGCGCCACGCTCCAGCGCGTGACGTCGCGGCCGTCCAGCAGCACGCGGCCGGCGTCGGGCCGCAGCTCGCCGGTCAGCAGGCCCATGGCCGTGGTCTTGCCGGCGCCGTTGGGGCCGATCAGCGCGTGCGTCTCGCCCGGCGCCAGCGCGAGCTGCAGGCCGTCGGTGGCCAGCAGGCCGCCGAAGCGCTTGACCAGGCCCTCGGCCTGCAGCAGCGGCGCGGCGTCGGCGGCCGGCGTGCGGGCGGGCCGGGGCGCCGCGGTGCGGGCCTGCGCGGGCAGCGGGGCGGGGTGGGCGGCGAGGTCCACCGGCATACCGTCGTCCGTACGCGCTGCGGGGCGAGCACTTCGGGGTGATCCGGCGGCGTTTGCTGGACGACCTTCGCCCGTACGGGCTGCGGTGCGCGCCTCTTCGGGCGGCCGGCCGAGGCTCATGGCTTGCCCTCGCGCCGCAGCACGGCGCCCCACAGCCCGCGCCGCGACAGCAGCGCCACCAGCACGATGGCCGGGCCGAGGATGGCCATCCAGTGCTGCGTCAGGCTCGACAGCCATTCCTCCAGCAGCAGCAGCGCCGCGGCGCCGACCAGCGGCCCCATGACCGTGCCCATGCCGCCCAGCACCACCATCAGGATCAGCTCGCCCGAGGCCTGCCACGACAGGTAGGACGGCGAGGCGAACGCCGTCAGGTTGGCCAGCAGCCAGCCCGCCACCGTGCAGGCCAGCGCCGAGGCCACGTAGGCCGCCAGCTGGTAGCGCAGCCGCGCGAAGCCGGCCGCCAGCATGCGCCGTTCGTTGGCGCGAAAGCCGCGCAGCACCATGCCGAAGCGCGCGTGCGCCGCGCGCCAGGCGGCCAGCATGACCAGTGCCAGCACGGCCAGCGCCAAGTAGTACAGCGCGGCCTTGCCCTCCAGCGCCGGCCAGGGCGCGAGCTGGCTGCGCTGCTCCAGCGGCAGGCCGTCGTCGCCGCCGTAGGCCTTCAGGCTCACCGCCAGGAAATAGAACATCTGGCCGAAGGCCAGCGTGATCATGATGAAGCCCATGCCGCGCGTGCGCAGCGAGACCAGGCCCAGCGGCACGGCCACCACGGCGGCCAGCGCCAGCGCGATGGCCAGCTGCGCCCAGCCGTCCGCCAGGCCGTGGAAGGCGGCGATGCCGGCCGCGTAGGCGCCGATGCCGACGTACAGCGCATGGCCCAGGCTGACCAGGCCGCCGTAGCCCAGCAGCAGGTTCAGCCCGCTGGCCGCGATGGCGAACACCACGATGCGCGTGGCCAGCGTCAGCCAGAAGCTGGAGCCGGCCCACTGCGCCAGCAGCGGCATGGCCAGCAGCAGGCACCACAGCGCGCCGGCCAGCCAGGGGCGCGGCGCGCGCCACGACAGCGGTTCGGGGAACATGCGGCTCACCGCCGGGCCGGGAACAGCCCGCCGGGCCGCACCGCCAGGATCAGCGCCATGCACAGGTAGATCAGCATCGAGGCCAGCGCCGGGCCGGCCGCGTCGGCCACGCTGCGCTCGAACAGCGCGCGCGTGAGCTGCGGCATGTAGGCGCGGCCCATGGTGTCGACCAGGCCGACCAGCAGCGCGGCCAGGAAGGCGCCGCGCACCGAGCCGATGCCGCCCACCACGATGACCACCAGCGCCAGGATCAGCACGTTGTCGCCCATGCCGGACTGCACCGCCACCGTGGGGCCGACCAGCCAGCCGGCCAGCGCCGCCAGCCCGGCGCCGACTGCGAACAGCGCCGTGTTCAGCAGCCGCGCGTTTACGCCCAGCGCGGCCACGGTGTCCGGGTGCGTGGCGCTGGCGCGCACCAGCATGCCGGCGCGCGTGCGGTGGATCAGCAGGTGGATGCCGGCGGCCACCGCCAGGCCGGCCGCGATGATCGCCAGCCGGTAGGCCGGGTAGCTGAACTCGCCGAACTGTACCGCGCCGGCCAGCCAGGCCGGCGGCGCCGCGAACAGCGGCTGCGCGCCCCAGACCATGCGCACCACCTCGTTGAAGAACATGATCAGGCCTAGCGTGGCGAGCACCTGGTCCAGGTGGTCGCGCGCGTACAGGCGGCGCAGCGCCAGCCGCTCCACGGCCACCGCCAGCAGCATCGCGCCGGCCACGCCGGCCAGCCCGGCCAGCAGGAACGAGTCGGTGCGCGCCAGCGTGGCCGCCGCGAAGTAGGCGCCCAGCATGTAGAAGGCACCGTGGCTCAGGTGCACGAAGTTCATGATGCCGAACACCAGCGTCAGGCCGGCGGCGAGCAGGAACAGCAGCATGCCGAACTGCACCCCGTTCAGCAGCTGGGCGAGGAACAGGCTCACTTCATCGGGCAGTCTTGCACGTACGCGTCGTGGTGCGCCGTCAGCTGCCGCGTGACCGTCTTCAGGTTGGCGTTGCCCTTGGCGTCGCGGGCGACCTGGAACACGTGAAAGTCCTGCACCGGGAACTGGTTCGGCCCGAAGCGGAAGCTGCCGCGCACGGAGGCGAAGTCCGCCGCCTTCAGCGCGGCGCGCAGCGCGGCGGCGTCGGTGCTGCCCTTGGTCTTGCGCAGGGCCGAGCCGATCAGCTGCGCGGCGTCGTAGGCCTGGGCGGCGTATTCGGACGGCGTGCGCTTGTACTGCGCCTCGAAGTCGGCGACGAAGCGGCGGTTGGCCGGCGCCGGCAGGTCCGGCCCCCAGACGGAGGCGTGCAGCACGCCCAGCGCGCTGTCCTTCAGCGCGGGCAGCGTGGTGCCGTCGGTGGTGGACACGCTCAGCAGCGGGATCTTGCCCATCAGCCCGGCCTGCTGGTAGGCGCGCACGAAGGCCACGCCCAGGCCGCCGGGGTAGAAGACGTAGACCGCGTCGGGCTTCTCGGCGGCGATGCGTGCCAGCTCGGCCGAGAAGTCCAGCTGGCTCAGCGGGGTATAGACCTCGTCGGCCAGCGGCCGGGTGTAGCTGCGCTTGAAGCCGCCCACGTAGTCCTTGCCGGCCTGGTAGTTCGGCGCCATCGCGACGATGCGCTGGTAGCCCTGGTCGACGGCGTAGCGGCCCATGGCCTCGGCGGTCTGGTCGTTCTGCTTGGCCACCACGAACAGGTTGGGCGTGCACTGGCTGCCGGCCAGCGGCGCCGGCCCGGCGTTGGCGCCGACCACGATGACGCCGGCCGAGGTCAGCTTCTTCGTGACGGCCATCATCACGTTGGCGAAGGTCAGGCCGGTGACGATGGGCACCTTCTCCTTCTCGATCAGCTCGTCGGCGATCTGGCTGGCGACCTCGGGCTTGAGCTGGGTGTCGCGCCGCAGCACCTGCACCGGCACGTCGCCGAGCTGGCCGCCGTTCTGCTGCACGGCGAGCATGAAGCCGTCGAGCATGTCCTGCCCGAGCGCGGCCTGCGGGCCGGACAGCTCGGCCATGAAGCCGATCTTGACGGGAGCGGGGGAGGGTTGCTGGGCCTGCGCCGGATGGGCGAGGCCCAGGGCGAGGGAGGCGAGCACGCTGGCGAGCAGTTTCACGGCAAGAGTCCTGAAGTCGTTCTTCTGCCGGGCGATGGCGTGCGGCTGGTCGTCGGCGGGCCGCATTGTTCATCAAATCGGGTTATCCCGCAGAAATCTCCGTGCGGCGCTGGTGCCATGTGCGTCGGCTATCGTCGGGCGCCATGGCTTCCTCCGCGATCGTGCGCGCGCACTGGGCTGCGCGCTTCCTGTTCTTCTGCGCCGGCTTCCTGTTCGCCACCTGGGGCGTGCACATCCCCACCGTCAAGGCGGTCTATGGACTGGGCGTGGGCGCCATCGGCGGCCTGGTGCTGGCCGCCGGCATCGGCTCGGTGGCGGGCCTCACGCAGGCCGGCTGGCTGATCGCGCGCCACGGCGCGCGGCGCGTGGCGTGGTGGGGCGGCATGCTGTCGGCCGTGGCCATCGCGTTGCTGCTGCAGATGCCGCACCCGGTGGCGCTGTGGGCGCTGCTGGCGCTGTACGGCGCGGCCAGCGGGCTGCTGGACGTGGCCATGAACGCCGACGCCTCCGAGCTGGAGCGCGCCGCCGGCCGGCCGCTGATGAGCGCCTTCCACGGCATGTTCAGCCTGGGCGGCATGGCCGGTGCGGCGCTGGGCGCCGCGCTGCTGCAGGCCGCCGTCGCGCCGCGGCTGCACCTGTGGGCCGTGGCCCTGGGCAGCGCGGCACTGCTCGCCTGGAGCGTGCGGCAGATGCTGCCGGCGCCGCCGGCCGGGCCGCACGAAGCGGTGCACGGCCGCTTCGCACTGCCGCGCGGGCAACTGGCGCTGGTGGGGCTGCTGGCCGCCCTGGGCTTCGTCGTCGAGGGCGCGATGTACGACTGGAGCGTGCTGTTCCTGCAGGCCGAGCGCGGCGCGCCGCAGCAGCGGGCGGCCATGGCCTACGCCAGCTTCTCGGCGGCGATGGCGGCCACGCGCTTCCTGGGAGACCGGCTGCGCGTGCGCTGGTCGGCCGTGGGCCTGCTGCGCGCCAGCGCGCTGCTGGCCGGCGCGGCGCTGGCGCTGGTGCTGCTGTCGGACAGCGTGGCGCTGGCGCTGCTGGGCTTCGCACTGGTGGGCGTGGGGCTGGCCAACGTGGTGCCGGTGCTGTTCAGCGCGGCGGCCCGGGTGCCGGGCGTGGCGCCGGCGCAGGGCATCTCGGCCGTGGCCGCCGTGGGCTACTGCGGCTTCATGGTCGGGCCGTCCATCATCGGCTTCGTGGCCCATGGCAGTTCGCTGACGGCGGCGCTGGGCATGGTGGTGGGGCTGGCGCTGCTGCAGGCGGCGCTGGCGCGGCGCGCGCTGCGGGCCTGAGCGGCCCTGCCGGAGGCAGGGGCGGGGCGGCCTTTGCTATGGTGGCTCCTCTTCCACATCTCTTTCACATCGAAAGGACATTCGACCATGGCTGGAATCGAGATCGCCGTCATTGTCGGCAGCCTGCGCAAGGATTCGTTCAACCGCAAACTCGCCACGGGGCTGGCCAAGCTGGCGCCGGCGGACTTCGCGTTCAGGCAGCTGCGCATCGACGACCTGCCGCTGTACAACCAGGACGACGACGGCAACCCGGCCGAGAGCGTGCAGCGGCTGAAGTCCGAGATCCGCGCGGCGCAGGGCCTGCTGTTCGTGACGCCGGAGTACAACCGCTCCTTTCCCGGCGTGCTGAAGAACGCGATCGACCACGCCTCGCGCCCCTACGGCAAGAGCGCCTTCCCGGGCAAGCCGGCCGGCGTGATCGGCGTGTCGGTCGGCGCCATCGGCACGGCGCTGGCGCAGCAGCACCTGCGCAACGTGCTGGCCTACCTGGACGTGCCCACGCTGGCCCAGCCCGAGGCCTTCGTGCAGGCCAAGGACGGGCTGTTCGATGCCGACGGCGGCATCGGCCCGGCCGGCCGCGAGTTCCTGCAGGGCTGGATGGACAGATACGTGGCCTGGGTGCGCCGGCACGCCGGCTGAGGACGATCGGCCGGTGCGTACCGGCCGCTACGCGCGTTTACAGAACTTCATCGGCCGGTCGTCGGCCGCCATGGACGGCGAACGTTGAATGGGCCTGTCGCAACTCGCCTCCGGAGGCCCCTCATGAAACGCCTGTCCCTTCTCGCCGTGCTGGCCGTCGCCGGGCTCGGCGGATGCGTGGTGGCCCCGGTCGGGCCCGGCTACCCCTACCGCGGCCGGCCCGTCGTGGTGGCGCCGGTGCCGCCGCCGGTGGTGGTCGTGCGTCCGGGCTACGACGATCGCCGCGGCGGCTACGGGCGAGGGTACTACCGGCGCGATGACGGCCGGCGCTGGTATCCCAACGATTGATCCCCGATCCGTGCGGAACCAACGGCGGCCTGCCGGCTCCATCGCCGACAATTCCGGCCGCCGCCGCCCGCGGGGCGGCAGTCGACGACGAAGCGCTGCACGAAGAAGGGATGGGAATGCTGTTGCGAATGTTGGATGAAGCACCGCGCAAGGTGCTGGCGTTGGCGAGCCTCGCCTGCGTGGCGCTGCTGGCCTTCGGCCTGTACCTGCAGCACGTCGGTGGCCTGGAGCCGTGCCCGATGTGCATCGTGCAGCGCTACGCGCTGGTGCTGGTGGCCGTGGTCGCGGGGCTGGCGGCGCTGTTCCGTTCGCGCGGCGCCCACATGGCCGGCGGCGTGCTGGCCCTGGCGGTGGCCGGGTTCGGTGCCTTCGTCGCGGCGCGCCAGAGCTGGCTGCAGTGGTATCCGCCCGAGGTGGCCAGCTGCGGGCGCGACCTCTACGGGATGATCGAGACCTTTCCGCTCAAGCGCGCGGTGCCGATGATCTTCGCCGGCGGCGGCGATTGCGCGGCCGTCGACTGGACCTTCCTGGGCGGCTCCATCGCCAACTGGTCGTTCCTGTGCTTCGTCGGCTTCGCGCTGCTGATGCTGGTGTTGGTCTGGCGCGGCCTGGCGCGGCGTTGAGCGTCCGCCTGCCGGGCTGTCGGCGCCCGCCTACAGCCGCAGGTGTCCGCGCCTGACCGCGCCGGGCGCGGTGCCTGCGCTACCGTCGCAGTCTCATCCAAGGGGAGTGCCGGTCCATGTCGAGCGCCATGCTGCACGCCGTCGAGGCGATGCCACGCAACCAGTCCCGAGAACCGCTGGCGGACGCCGCCGCGGCCGAAGCCGCCCGCTACGCGGTGCTGCGCCGGCTGGGCTCGGCGATCCGGCACCAGATCGCCGGTGCCTTGCAGCCGGTCGGCATGATGGCGACCCTGCTGGAACGCCGCCTCAAGGCGCCTGAGCCCAGCATGGAGTCGCTGCGCCGCAACAGCGGCGAGCTGAGCACGCTGTCGCGCGCGGCGAGTGCCGAGTGCGTCGCGCTGATGGGCTGGCTGGCGCCGCGCGAGGACGAGGCCGTTCCGCTGGCGGCCGGCGTGCACGAGTGTCTGCACTTGATGGCCACGGAGCTGTCGTTCCGTGGTTTCTCGGTGGCGGACATGACCCTTCAGGTGCAGGCGGAGGTGTCACGCCCGGCGCTGCGCGCCGTGCTGCCTGCGGCCCTGATGGCCTTGACGGATGCCGCGCCGTCGCCGGCCGAGGTCCGCATCGATGCGCGCAGCGCCGACGGTACCGCGGTCGAACTGGAATTGGCGCTGCTGCCCCAGCAAGGCGAGCCACCGCCGCCGGCCAAGGCCTACCGCCCCATCGCCTGGCCGGACGTGCAGGCGCTGGCGCAGGCCGAGGGCGTGGGACTGGAGTGCACTGGCGACCGTGTGGTGCTGCGCTTCGCGTACCAGCCGCGCGGCGCTGTCAACTGAGGAAGGCAGCCCGCGTGGACGCATCGGCGGCTGGGCCCGCGCCGCGACCGATGCAGGACGGCGCTGCGGGCGGATGCGAACGGAACGCTGCCCGCAGCGCGCCCGTTCAATCGATCAGCTTGTTCTTCAGCGCGTAGTAGGTCAGGTCGCTGTTGGAGTTCAGGTTGAGCTTTTCCATCAGCCGCGTGCGGTAGGTGCTGACGGTCTTCACGCTCAGCGACAAGGTCTTGGCGATGTCGCCGGCCGTCTCGCCCTTGGCCAGCTTCAGGAACACCTGGAACTCGCGTTCGGAGAGCTGCTCGTGCGGCGCCTCGTCGCCCTTGCGGTTGATCTGCTGGGCCAGCAGTTCGGCCACCGTCGGCGTGATGTAGCGCCGGCCCATGGCCACGGTGCGGATGGCGTTCACGATCTCCATCGGATCGCATTCCTTGTTCAGGTAGCCGCTCGCGCCCTGGCGGATCAGGTTCATCGCGTAGTGCTCTTCGGGGTAGCCCGACAGGATCAGGATGCCGAGGTCCGGCGCCTTGGCGCGGATCATCGCGAGCACGTCGATGCCGGTCTGGCCGGGCATGGACAGGTCCATCAGCAGCACGTCCATCTCGGTGTTGCGCACCAGGTCGATGGCTTCGCGGCCACTGGCGGCTTCGCCGACCACGCGCAGATCCACATGGTCCGAGAAGAACTGCCGCAGACCGGAGCGAACGATGGCGTGGTCATCGACGATGCCGACTTTGATCATCTGGGCCTTTCCGACAAGACGTGTTTTTGCTGGCTGGCAGTGTGGCCCGGGGGCCTGGAAGCGTCTGTAGGACAGCGGCCCAATTTCAGCCGATGGCGCGGGCGTGGCGTCCCAAGGCCGGGTAGTTCGGGTCGGTGTAGCCCGGTGTCGAGGGATGGCCCGGCGGCACCAGGCGGTCGATCAGCGCCTCGTCCTCGGCGGTCATGGCGCCTTCCTGCGCGGGCAGGTAGTCCAGCCACTGCGCCAGCGTGCGCGGCCCGGCGATGACCGAGGACACCACGCCGCTGCCGAGCACCCAGCGGGTGGCGAACTGCGCCAGTGTCAGGCCCTGGGCCCGGGCATGGCCCTGCAGTTCCTGGGCGATGCGCAGCGACTCCTCGCGGAACTCGGTCTGCAGCACGCGCGGGTCGCCACGGCCGACGCGGCTGTCCGGGGCCGGCGCCTGGCCCGGCAGGTACTTGCCCGACAGGATGCCGCGCGCGGCCGGGCTGTAGGGCACCACGCCCAGGCCATGGTGGCGGCAGGCCGGCAGGATCTCGACCTCGGGCATGCGGTTCAGCAGGTTGTAGTAGGGCTGCACGACGGCGGGGCCGGGCATGTTGAGCCGCGCCGCCAGGTGCACCGCCTCGGCGATGCGCCAGCCGCGGAAGTTCGACAGGCCCCAGTAGCGGATCTTGCCGTCGCGCAGCAACTGGTCGAGCGCGCGCAGCGGCTCTTCCAGGTCCATGCCCTCGAAGTCGCGGTGCAGGTAGTAGATGTCGATGTGGTCGGTCGCCAGCCGGCGCAGGCTGGCCTCGGCCGCGGCCAGCACCCAGCGGCGCGAGTACCGGCCGTGGTTCGGCGCGTCGGCCATCTGGTTGCCGAGCTTGGTCGCGACGATCCAGTCGTGGCGGCGCGCGGCGAGGATGGTGCCCAGCATTTCCTCCGAGGCGCCGCGCGTGTAGACGTCGGCCGTGTCGAGGAAGTTCACGCCCTGGTCCTGGGCGTGGGCCACGATCTCGGTGGCCTCCGCCAGCGGCGTCTGGTCGCCGAACATCATGGTTCCGAGGCACAGGGCGGACACCTTCAGGGGACTCTTGCCGAGCGGGCGGTATTGCATGGGATGGAGCTTTCGGATGGCGTGGCGCGGGAGGCCATGCTAGCGCCGGCCGGCGGCCCCGGGCTCAAGGCACGCAAGAAAGCCCTCGGCCGCGCATCGGCGGCCGAGGGCTTCGCAAAGTTGTCAGATGGCCGGGCCGACGACGCTCAGCGCGCGAGCATCGCGTCCAGTTCCTTGCAGGACGGGGCGCAGACGGCCTGGGACTTGCCGATCACCTTGCGGGTACCGAGCTGCGACCGCAGGCGGTGCTTGCCGCACAGGAAGCAGGACATCGTGGACCCGCCCATCGATGTCCCGGCAGTGAAGGGCGAACCGGAGACCTTGGTCTTGTAGCGCAGCCCGTCGGCCAAGATTGCGGTTTTCACTTCAGCTTTGGCCATCGGCGGAACTCTCCCTGGGTGTGTGCATTGCGCGCTGGATCATGGTCCTGGCGGCTTGCTCGGCTGCCACGGATGCTTCCAGCGGCGAGCGGCACAGGCCAGCGACCTCGTACTGCGTATTTTCGTACAACTCGGAGGCCGCTGGATGGGCGGCCAGCAAATCCCGCAGTGCATCGCTTGGTTTCGCGTCGCGCAGCGCCTGTTCGAGGCGGCGCACCACGCTGGCGTACTGGCCGGGGTCGACGGGGACCGTGCTGTGCTCCAGCCGGTCCAGCAGCGCAGCCAGGACGCGCAGCGGCAGAAGTTCCGGGTGCTGGAAAGTGGGGGCTTGCAGGGCTTTCATGCCTGCCAGATGGTGATGGCAGGCGGCGATTGCAAGACCGCCGGTTTGGGAGGCGCCAACGTGCGCGCGCCGCCCTGTCCGGCCGGCGAGGCGGCCTGACAGGGCGGCGCGAGGGGACAGTGCCGGTCAGTGCGAGGAGGCTGCCGACGCGCCCAGGCCGGTTTCCGAACGTACCTGCTGCGCCGGGAACACAGCGCGCTCCTGCTCGGCCTGGTGGCTACGGTCGGTGACCGAGAACAGCCAGATGCCGACGAAGCCGATGAGCATCGAGAACAGCGCCGGCGAGGTGTACGGGAACGGCGCCGAGCCGGCCGGGTGGCCCAGCGTAGCCTCCCACACCGACGGCGACAGCACCGTCAGCACGACCGAGGAGATCAGGCCCAGGAAGCCGCCGATCACCGCGCCGCGCGTCGTGCAGTCCTTCCAGATGATGGACAGGAACAGCACCGGGAAGTTGGCCGAGGCCGCCACCGCGAAGGCCAGCGAGACCATGAACGCGATGTTCTGCTTCTCGAAGGCGATGCCCAGCAGCACCGCGACGATGCCCAGCGCCACCGTGGTGATGCGCGAGACGCGCAGCTCGGCCGCGCTGTCGGCCTTGCCGTGCTTGAACAGCGTGGCGTACAGGTCGTGCGAGACGGCCGAGGCACCCGACAGCGTGAGCCCCGCCACCACCGCCAGGATGGTCGCGAAGGCCACGGCCGAGATGAAGCCGTAGAACACGTTGCCGCCGACCGACTTGGCCACCAGCACGGCCGCCATGTTGGAGGCGCCGGCGCCGCCGTGGATCACGCCCGTGACGGTGTCGGCGAACTCGGGGTTGGTCAGCACCAGCGTGATCGCGCCGAAGCCGATGATGAAGATCAGCAGGTAGAAGTAGCCGATCCAGACCGTGGCCCAGCCGACCGACTTGCGCGCTTCCTTGGCGTCGGGCACGGTGAAGAAGCGCATCAGGATGTGCGGCAGCCCGGCCGTGCCGAACATCAGCGCCATGCCGAAGGAGATGGCGGAGATCGGGTCCTTCACGAAGCCGCCCGGGCCCATGATGGACAGGCCGGCCGCGGCCGCCTGCTCGGGTGTCTTGCCGCTGTTGGCCGCGAACTGCGTGCGCACCTCGACCGACTTGGCGAACAGCGCCTCCGGCGAGAAGCCGAACTGCGCCAGCACCATCAGGGCCATGAAGGTCACGCCGGCCAGCAGCAGGCAGGCCTTGATGATCTGCACCCAGGTCGTGGCCGTCATGCCGCCGAACAGCACGTAGACCATCATCAGCACGCCGACGATCACCACCGCGACCCAGTAGTCCAGGCCGAACAGCAGCTTGATCAGCTGGCCGGCGCCGACCATCTGCGCGATCAGGTAGAAGGCCACGACCACCAGCGTGCCCGAGGCCGCGAACGCGCGGATCGGGCCGGGCTTGAAGCGGTAGCCGGCCACGTCGGCGAAGGTGAACTTGCCCAGGTTGCGCAGCCGCTCGGCCATCAGGAAGGTCAGGATCGGCCAGCCCACGAGGAAGCCGATCGAGTAGATCAGCCCGTCGTAGCCGGTGGCCATCACGGCCGCCGAGATGCCCAGGAACGAGGCCGCCGACATGTAGTCGCCCGCGATCGCCAGGCCGTTCTGGAAGCCCGTGATGCCGCCGCCGGCGGTGTAGAAGTCGGCCGCGGACTTGGTGCGCCCGGCCGCCCATTTGGTGATGTAGAGCGTGGCCAGCACGAAGACCGCGAACATGCCGATCGCGATCCAGTTGGTCGGCTGCTTGGCCACCTGGCCGACGTCGCCGCCGGCGGCCATGGCCGCGCCGGCCGCGCCGGCCAGCAGCAGGCCGGCGGCCAGTTGGAACAGGGGAGTGCGGCGCGTGCTCATTTGGTGGCGTCCTTCAGGATCTCGGCGGTGTCGCGGTCGAACTCGCCGTTGGCGCGGCGGATGTAGATCAGCGTGATGACGATGGTGAAGACGATGACGCCCAGGCCGAGCGGGATGCCGATGGTCGTCACGCCGTTGCCCAGCGGCTTGGCCAGGAACGGCTTGTCGAAGGCGATCAGGCCGATGTAGCCGTAGTAGACGATCAGCATCAGGATCGTCAACGTCCAGCCGAAGCGGTTGCGTTTGCGCCTGAGCGCCTGGTATTTGGGGTGGGATTGGATCTTGTCCACCACGGGATCGCGCATGCTTGTCTCCGGGAAGTGAAGGCGGCGCGATCTTCGTTGCGGCGCTGCCCCCTGAGGCGGTTTCGCAACCATTCGTCACAAAAACGTGAAAAGCGGGCTTACTCCCAACTGACGTCGGCCGCGAACAGGTAGCCGGCGCCGTAGACGGTCTTGATGATGGCCGGCTCGTGCGGGTCGGCCTCGATCTTGCGGCGCAGGCGGGAGATGCGCACGTCGATGCTGCGGTTGGTGGGCAGAAGGTCGCGCTCGCCCATCAGCTGCTCGCGCGTGAGGATCTGGTGCGGCCGCTCGACGAAGCAGCGCAGCACCTGGGTCTCGGCCGTGCCCAGCAGGTGCTCGCTGCCGTCGGGCGCGCGCAGCACGTTGGCCGCGCAGTCGATGCGCCAGCCGAGGAAGCTGGCGTAGCGGCGCTGGCCCGGCGCCGTGCCGGAGGCGGCGCTGCGCCGGCGCAGGATGCTGCGCACGCGCGCGACCAGCTCGCGCGACTCGAACGGCTTGGTCACGTAGTCGTCGCCGCCCAGCTCCAGGCCCATCACGCGGTCGGCCGTGTGGCCGCGCCCGGTGAGGATCAGCACGCCGGCGCTGGAGCCGGCGGTGATGCGGCGCATCAGGTCCAGGCCGTCCATGTCGGGCAGGCCCAGGTCGACGATGCACAGGTCGGGCTTTTCGTACTGCAGCCGGCGCAGCACGGCGCCGCCGGTGGAGAACACCTCGCAGGCGAAGCCGAATTCGCGCAGCGTGCCCAGCACCAGCGCGGCGACGTCGGCGTCGTCCTCGATCACGTAGACCAGCGCCGGCGGCGCGCTCGCGTCGTTGCCGGCGCGGTGTTGCATTTCTGTACTCACGTCAGTCTCCCTTGTTCGATGGCGGCGGCGAGCTGCTCGGTCGTGAACGGCTTGCGCAGCAGCGGGCTGCCGGGCGCGCTCGGCCAGTCGTCCGGCACGTTGCCGGTCATGATCACGATCGCCTGCGCCTGGCGGCCCTCGCGCGCCGTGCGGGCCAGTTCCACCCCATCCAGCGGGCCGGCCATGACCAGGTCGGTCAGCAGCAGCGAGATGTTGGGCGTGGCGGCCAGCAGCTTGCCGGCTTCCTGCGGCTGCTCGGCCTCCAGCACGACGTAGCCCAGCTCCAGCAGGTGGCGCCGCACGACGCGGCGCACCTGCGCGTCGTCGTCGACCAGCAGCGCCAGGCCGCGTTCGCGTCCCGGTGCGCCGGGGCTGCCCGGTTCCTCGTGCGGTGCCTCGGCAGGCGGCTGCGCCGCCGGCAGCCAGACCGACAGGGTGGTGCCCTCGCCGGGCGTGCTGTGCACGTCCACCGCGCCGCCGGACTGCTTGATGAATCCGTAGACCACGGCCATGCCCAGGCCGGTGCCGCGGCCGGGCCGCTTGGTCGTGAAGAAGGGCTCGAACAGGTGCGCCTGGGTGTAGGCGTCCATGCCGATGCCGTCGTCCTCCACGTCGATGCGGATCGCATCGCCGGGCGACAGCTGCAGCGGCGTGGCGGCCTGGGCGTCGATGCGGGTGGCACGGGCGTGCAGGCGGATGCGGCCGCCGCGGCCCTTGGCCTCGCAGGCGTCGCGCGCGTTCAGCACCATGTTGATCAGGGCCTGCTCCAGCAGCGTGGCGTCGATCCAGGTCCACAGCGGCGCGCTGCCGGCGTCGATCTCCAGCGCCAGCGATTCGGGCAGCACGCGCCGCACCAGCCCGGCCACGGTCTCCAGCAGCGCGCCGACGCTGACCGACTGCGCCTCCAGCGGCTGGCGCCGGGCGAAGCTCAGCAGGCCCTTGACCAGGTCGGCGCCGCGCCGCGCCGCGCCCAGCGCCGGCAGCACGTACTCGCGCGTGGCCTCGTCGCCGGCGCGGGCCTCGGCCATGGCCGCCAGGTTGCCGATGACCACGGTCAGGATGTTGTTGAAGTCGTGCGCCAGGCCGCCGGTCAGGTGCGTCAGCGATTCCAGCTTGTGCGCGCGCGCCAGCAGCACCTGGGTGCGGCGCTCCTCGGTGATGTCGAAGGTCAGCTCGAAGCAGCCGGTCACCAGGCCGTCGGGCGTGCGCTCGGGCACCAGCGAGGTCCGCACCATGCGCTGCTCGCCCTGGCGGGTGCGCAGCTCGTATTCGAAGCTCTGCGCTTGGCCGCGCAGCGCGCGCAGCACGCGCGGGCGCACCACGGCATAGACCGCCTCGCCCAGGAACGCACGCGCGCTGGCCCGCGCCGGCTGCTGCGTGTCGACGTGGAACCAGTCGTGGTAGCCGCGGTTCAGGTAGCGGTAGACGCGGTCGGCGTCGAAGAAGCCCACCAGCGCCGGGATCGAGTCCATCACCAGGCGCACGCGCTTCTCGCTGCGCTGCAGCTCGGCCGTGCGTGCCGCCACGCGCGCCTCCAACTCGTTGTTCTGGGCGCGGATCGTGGCCTCGGCCTGGCGCTGCAGCGTCACGTCCGAATACAGGGTGACGAAGCCGTGGCCGGGCACCGGCTCGCCGCGGATGTGCAGCACCCGCCCGTTGGGGCGGACACGTTCGATCTCGTGCGGCTCGAAGGTGCGTGCGGCGCGCACGCGCTCGGCCACCAGCTGCTCCGGGTCGCCGGGGCCGTACTCGCCCCGGCACGCGTTGTAGCGGATGAAACTCTCGAACGATGCGCCGGCGAAGCCCATGCGGTCCGGGAAATCCAGCAGCCGCAGGTAGGCCCGGTTCCAGGCGACCAGCCGCAGATCGCGGTCGAAGATCGACAGGCCCTGGTCCAGCAGGTCCAGGCCGGTCTGCAGCGAGTGGTAGCGCTCCAGCGGGGGCAGGGCGCTCGCGTCCGACGGCGTGTGGACAGGATTCATGGATGGCGCGGGGCTGTATGCCGAGCGTAACGCCCACCGCAGGGGCTGTCACGCTGCAAACATTTGTTAATGTTGGAGCACGGTCGTGCAACGTTCATGGGCGATCCTAGCGCCACGAACCGCTGGCGATGTGGTGCAATCGCCGCCGATGGGCGTCGCCGGCCGCGCCCTTTTGTGCCTAACGCTGCAGGAGACGACATGACCGAACAGACCGCCACCCACCTGTATCCCCCGCCGGAGCAACTGGCCCGCGATGCCCACGTGGCAGGCCGCGCGGCGTACGACGCGCTGGTGGCCGAGGCCGAGGCCGATCCCGAGGCCTACTGGGGCCGGCTGGCACGCGAGTTCGTCAGCTGGAAGAAGCCGTTCACGCAGGTGCTCGATGCCAGCGACGCCCCGTTCTACAAGTGGTTCGCCGACGGGCAGCTGAACGTCTCGTACAACTGCCTGGACCGCAACGTCGAGTGCGGCCTGGGGAACAAGACCGCGCTGATCTTCGAGGCCGACGACGGCCAGGTCACCAAGGTCAGCTACCAGGAACTGCTGGAGCGCACCTGCCGCATCGCCAATGCGATGCGCTCGCTCGGCGTCAAGAAGGGCGACCGCGTCGCCATCTACATCTCGATGTCGATCGACGGCGTGGCGGCCATGCAGGCCTGCGCGCGCATCGGCGCGATCCATTCGGTGGTGTTCGGCGGCTTCTCGGCCCATGCGCTGCGCGACCGCATCGCCGACACCGGCGCCTCCCTCGTGGTCACGGCCGACCAGCAGGTGCGCGGCGGCAAGCAGCTGCCGCTGAAGGCCATCGTGGACGAGGCCATCGGCCTGGGCGGCTGCGAGAGCGTGCGCAACGTGCTGGTGGTGCGCCGCACCGGCGGGGCGGTGCCGTTCCAGGCGCCGCGCGACCTGTGGATGGACGAGCTGACCGAAGGCCAGCCGACCACCTGTGAGCCCGAGTGGGTGGAGGCCGAGCACCCGCTGTTCCTGCTCTACACCTCCGGCTCCACTGGCAAGCCCAAGGGCGTGCAGCATTCCACCGGCGGCTACCTGCTGCAGGCGGCGCTGACGACGCGCTGGACCTTCGACCTGAAGGACGACGACGTGTTCTGGTGCACGGCCGACATCGGCTGGGTCACCGGCCACAGCTACATCACCTACGGCCCGCTGGCGCTGGGCGCGACCGAGATCGTGTTCGAGGGCGTGCCCACCTATCCGGACGCCGGCCGCTTCTGGAAGATGATCCAGGACCACAAGGTCACGGTGTTCTACACGGCGCCCACGGCGATCCGCTCGCTGATCAAGGCCGCCGAGGGCAACGACGATGTGCACCCCCGGCAGTACGACCTGTCCAGCCTGCGCATCCTGGGTTCGGTGGGCGAGCCGATCAACCCGGCCGCCTGGGAGTGGTACCACCGGCACGTGGGCGGCGGCCGCTGCCCGATCGTGGACACCTTCTGGCAGACGGAAACCGGCAGCCACATGATCACGCCGCTGCCGGGCGCCACCGACCTGGTGCCGGGTTCCTGCACGCTGCCGTTCCCCGGCATCGCCGCGGCCATCGTCGACGAGACCGGCAACGACGTGCCGAACGGACAGGGCGGCATCCTCGTCGTCAAGCGTCCCTGGCCGAGCATGATCCGCACGATCTGGGGCGACCCCGAGCGCTTCAAGAAGAGCTACTACCCGGCGGAGCTGAAGGGCTACTACCTGGCCGGCGACGGTGCGATCCGCGATGCCAAGACGGGCTACTTCACGATCACCGGCCGCATCGACGACGTGCTGAACGTCTCGGGCCACCGCATGGGCACGATGGAGATCGAGTCGGCCCTGGTCGCCAAGACCGACCTGGTGGCCGAGGCCGCCGTGGTCGGCCGGCCCGACGAGACCACCGGCGAGGCGGTCTGCGCCTTCGTCGTGCTCAAGCGCCCACGCCCGCACGGCGAGGAGGCCAAGCAGATCGCCAAGGAACTGCGCGACTGGGTGGCCAAGGAGATCGGCCCGATCGCCAAGCCCAAGGACATCCGCTTCGGCGACAACCTGCCCAAGACGCGCTCGGGCAAGATCATGCGCCGCCTGCTGCGTTCCATCGCCAAGGGCGAGGAGATCACGCAGGACACCTCGACGCTGGAGAACCCGGCGATCCTGGAGCAGCTGGCGCAGTCCAACTGAGGGCAGTGTGCTTGTCCATTGACCTGAGTCCTTGGACAAGCGCCGCCGAATCCGCTAAAACCGGAGCCATCGCCGCCTCAGGGGGCGGGGCGGACCGCCCCGTCCTGCGGCCCATGTCCACTCCGTCATGTCATCACATCCAGGAATGCGTCCGCGCGCCGGCGGCTCCACGCCGGCAGAGTTGCACCGTTGGCCGGAACTGGGTCTCTTCGACTTTCCGGTCGCGGGGACCGAGGGCTACCAGCCTGCCTTGAAGCGCGCGCTGGCCGAGCAGGGTGGCCAGTGCGAGGCCACGCTGCACGCCACGCGCAACGTCGGCGAGCCGGTCGAGGTGCGCGTGGCCGGGCACCGCGTGGGGTTTCTGCACGATGGCGATGGAACGCGCTTCCAGCGCCGGCTGGCCTACGAGAGCCGGCCCGGGCAGACCAGCGTGTGCGGCGCACGCATCGCACCGCAGGATGCCGAGGCCCGGGGGGACCGCGTGGTCTACACGATCTGGCTGGACCTCAAGCCGTTCCGGCACTGAGCCCCGGGGCCTTCGGCGTATCCGAGGGCGCGGGCAGCAGCAATTGCGCATCGCGTGCCACGCGCACGCAGTCCTTCAGGTGCTGTTCGCCCAGCAGGCGGATCGAGCCGTAGCCGATCGCCGCCGCGAGGACCTGGCCGGCCAGCGGCACGTACTTGGACGCCTGCCTGGCCGTCATCCGCAGCCCCACGGTCTTGGCGGCCCGCAGCACCAGGTCGCGCGTGATGAATTTCCCGACCAGCAGCGAGCCAACCAGCTCCACCGCCTTGCGCACGGCTTCGCGCTGCGCCGGCTCCAGCCGGGCGATCTGTTCGGGCGTGAGGCCGAACTCGGCGTTCATCGCCGGGATCATGCGCACCAGCACCGCGGCGTCCGTCGCGAAGTCCACGCCCGGCAGCGGGACGGCGCTGGCCGCGGCGGCCAGCAGGGCCTTGCGGTGCAGCAGCCGGCGCGCGCGGCGCACGGCTGCGACGAGGCGGGGATCGCCGCCGGCCAGCTGCAGCGCGCTCGGCATGGCGGCGTCCGGCGAATTACTTGCCCTTGACCATGCCGTAGATGATCAGCAGCACGATGGCGCCGATGATGGAGGCGATCCATCCCGCCGGCGCGCCTGGCGCGTACCAGCCCATCTTCTGCCCGGCCCAGCCGGCCAGCAGCGAGCCCGCGATGCCGAGGATGGAGGTCATGACGATGCCGAGCTTGTCGTCGCCGGGCTTGAGGGCCCGGGCCAGCAGGCCCACGATGAAGCCGACGATGATGGTGCCGATCAGTGACATGGTTGCGCTTTCCGGAAAGTTGGTTGTGCCGGCCACTGTAGCCGAACCCGCCTGACAGATCTGTCAGGAAGCTTCCAGTCGTTCCGACAGAAGAAGCCATTCTTCTTCCTGGGCCGCCAGTTCCTCGCCGATCTGCTTGAGCCGCCGGCCGGCCTCGGCCAGGGCCGTGGGCGGCAGCGGTTCCGACAACCGCTGTTCCAGCCCGGTCTTCTCCGCGATCAGCGCGGCCATGCTGCGGTCCAGCTGCTCGACCTTGCGGCGCAACGGGCGCAGCGCCGCGGCCTGCTCCTGGCGCCGCTGGGCCTCGTGGCGGCGCTGCGCGCCGGCCGATGCCGCAGGAGCCGCCGACGCGGCCGCGGGCTTGAGCGCCTCGCGCTGGCGCCGGGCTTCCTCCAGCAAATAGCGCTGGTAATCGTCCAGGTCGCCGTCGAACGGGCTGATGCCACCGCGGGCGACCAGCCAGAACTCGTCGCAGACGGCACGCAGCAGCGCCCGGTCGTGGCTGACCAGCATGACCGTGCCCTCGAATTCGTTCAGCGCGATGGACAGCGCCTCGCGCGTGGCCAGGTCCAGGTGGTTGGTCGGCTCGTCCAGCAGCAGCAGGTTGGGGCGCTGCCAGACCAGCATGCACAGCACCAGGCGGGCCTTCTCGCCGCCGCTCATGCTGCCGACGGCCTGGTGCACCATGTCGCCGCCGAAGTTGAAGCTGCCGAGAAAGCCGCGCAGGTCCTGCTCGCGCGTGGCCTGGCCGCTCAGCCGGCCGGCCGCCTCGCTGTCGCGCGCCAGGCGGACCATGTGTTCCAGCGGGTTGTCGTCCGGGCGCAGCACGTCCAGTTCCTGCTGGGCGAAGTAGCCGATGTTCAGCCCCTTGCCCTCGGTGATGGTGCCGGCGATCGGCGCCAGCGCGCGCGCCACGGTCTTGACCACGGTGGACTTGCCCTGGCCGTTGGCGCCCAGGATGCCGATGCGCTGGCCGGCCAGCACCGACCTGCCGACGCCGCGCACGATCACGGTCGGCGGCATGCCGTCGGCGGCGGGCGGGTAGCCGAAGTCCACGTCGCGCATGGACAGCATGGGGTTCGGCAGGTTGGCCGGTTCCTGGAACTCGAAGCTGAAGTCGGCCTCGGCCAGCAGCGGCGCCACGCGTTCCATGCGGGCCAGCGCCTTGACGCGGCTCTGCGCCTGCCTGGCCTTAGTGGCCTTGGCCTTGAAGCGGTCGATGAACTTCTGCAGGTGGGCGATCCGCTCCTGCTGGCGCGCGTAGGCAGCCTGCTGCTGCTCCATCTGCTCGGCGCGCATGTCCTCGAAGCGGCTGTAGTTGCCGCCGTAGCGGTTCAACTGGCCATGCTCGATGTGCAGCGTCACGCCGGTCACGGCGTCCAGGAACTCGCGGTCGTGGCTGATCACCAGCAGCGTGCCGGCGTAGCGCTGCAGCCAGGATTCCAGCCAGACCAGGGCGTCCAGGTCCAGGTGGTTGGTGGGCTCGTCCAGCAGCATCAGGTCCGACGGGCACATCAGCGCGCGCGCCAGCTGCAGCCGCATGCGCCAGCCGCCGGAGAAGCTGTCCACCGCGTTGTCCAGCTGCGTCGCGGCGAAGCCCAGGCCCAGGATCAGCGCCTGGGCGCGCGCCCGGGCGTCGTGCTCGCCGGCGTCGTGCAGCTCCATGTACGCGTGGGCCATGCGCTCGCCGTCGCCGCTGGCCTCGGTCGCGGCCACCTGCTGGCGCGCGGCCAGCAGCACGGTGTCGCCCTCGACCACGAAGTCCGTGGCGCCCTGGTCGGTCTCGGGCATGTCCTGTGCGACCTGGGCCAGCCGCCACTGCGGCGGCACCGAGAACTCGCCGGCGTCCTCGTGCAGGCTGCCGTTCAGCAGCGCGAACAGGCTGGACTTGCCGGCGCCGTTGCGGCCGACCAGGCCGACCTTCTCGCCGGGATTGACGACGGTGGAGGCGCCGTCGAGCAGCACCTTGGTCCCGCGGCGCAGGACGAGGTTCTTCAGGATGATCATGGGGAGCAGAGGGCTTCGGCCGTGAGCAGCAGCACCTGGTCTGCGCCGGCGCTGGTCTCCAGCCAGACGGCTTGGAGCGACGGGAACGCCGCCTCGAAGTGCGCGCGCTCGTGGCCGATCTCCAGCACCAGCACGCCATGCGGCGACAGCCGCGCCGGCAGGCCGGCCAGCAGGCCGCGGACGAAGTCCATGCCGTCGGCGCCGCCGTCCAGCGCCAGCGCCGGTTCGGCGCGGTACTCCGGCGGCAGGGCCTGCATGCTGGCGTGGTTCACGTAGGGCGGGTTGCACAGCACCAGGTCGTAGCGGCGGTCCAGGGCGGCCAGGCCGTCGGACGCGATCAGCCGGATGCGTCCGGCCAGGCCGTGGCGCTCGACGTTGATCCGGGCCACGGCCAGCGCGTCGGGCGAGAGGTCGGCCGCATCGACCTGCACCTCGGGCCAGGCCAGCGCCGCCAGCACCGCCAGGCTGCCGTTGCCGGTGCACAGGTCCAGCACGTGGCGCGTGTGTTCGCCGAGCCAGGGGTCGATCGTGCCGTCGGCCAGCAGCTCGGCGATGAAGGAGCGCGGCACGATGGCCCGCTCGTCCACGTAGAACGGCACGCCCTGCAGCCAGGCCTCGCGCGTCAGGTAGGCGGCGGGCTTGCGGCTGGCGATGCGCTCGTCCAGCAGCGCGGCCACCGCCTGCCGCTCGGCCGGCGCGACGGGGCGCGCGGCCACGTCGTCCAGCGCATCCAGCGGCAGGCCCAGGCGCCACAGCACCAGCCAGGCGGCCTCGTCGAAGGCGTTGGTGGTGCCGTGGCCGTAGGCGACGCCGGCGGCCTCCAGCCGTGCCGCGCCGGCCTCGACGAGCTGCAGGACGGTCGTCGTCACCGCAGCGACCGGTCCAGCCGTTCCAGCACGCCGCGGTAGATGTTCTTCAGCGGCTCGATGTCGGCCACGGCCACGTGCTCGTCGATCTTGTGGATGGTCGCGTTCGGCGGGCCGAGTTCGATCACTTCGGGGCAGATCCGGGCGATGAAGCGTCCGTCGCTGGTGCCGCCCGTCGTGGACAGCTCGGTCGCGAGCCCAGTCTCGGCCGCGATCGCGTCGCGCACGGCGTCGACCAGCGGGCCGGGCGTGGTCAGGAACGGCAGGCCGCCGACGGTCCAGTCCAGCCGGTACTCCAGGCCGTGGCGGTCCAGCACCTGCCGCACGCGCTGCTGCAGGTCCTCGGCCGTGGATTCGGTGCAGAAGCGGAAGTTGAAGTCGATCACCACCTCGCCCGGAATCACGTTGCTGGCGCCGGTGCCGCCGTGGATGTTGCTGATCTGCAGGCTGGTCGCGGGGAAGAACGCGTTGCCCCGGTCCCACGCGGTCGCGGTGAGCTCGGCCAGTGCCGGCAGGGCCTGGTGGATCGGGTTGCGCGCCAGCTGCGGGTAGGCGATGTGGCCCTGGATGCCCAGCACCGTGAGCCGGCCGCTCATGGTGCCGCGGCGGCCGTTCTTGACCATGTCGCCGGTGCGCTCGACCGAGGTCGGCTCGCCGACGATGCACCAGTCCAGCCGCTCGCCGCGCGCACGCAGGCGCTCGCAGACGACGACCGTGCCGTCGCGCGCCGGGCCTTCCTCGTCGCTGGTCAGCAGCAGCGCGAGCGACAGGGCCGGCGCCGGCGTGGCGGCCAGGAACTCCTCGGCCGCGACGACGAAGGCGGCCAGCGAGGTCTTCATGTCGCTGGCGCCGCGGCCGTAGAGCCGGCCGTCGCGGTGCGTGGGCGTGAACGGGTCGCTGCGCCATTGCGCCAGCGGGCCGGTGGGTACCACGTCGGTGTGGCCGGCGAAGACCAGCGTGCGGCCCGCCGCGTCCGTGCCGGCGCGGCGGGCCCACAGGTTGGTCACGCGGAAGTCGTCCGGCCCGCTGACGATGCGCTCGCAGGCGAAGCCGTGCGGTGCCAGCCGCTCGGCGATCAGGGTCTGGCAGCCGGCGTCGTCGGGCGTGACGGAGGGCCGGGCGATCAGCTGCTCGGCCAGGCGCAGGGTGTCGTGCATGGGAGGGTCAGGATTTCACGTCGAGCGTGATTTCGGTGAAGGAGGGCTGGTCGTCTTCTTCGGGCGGCGGGTCCGGCACCACGGCCTTGGACGTGAAGTCGTTCTGCAGCCGCCACAGCAGGTTGGTGGCCGAATCGGCGTGGCTCATCCCCTCCTGGCGGTCGACCACGCCGTCCATGACCAGCCGGGCGATGTCGGCCTCGAAGGTCTGCGAGCCTTCGGCGATGGACTTCTCCATGGCGTCCTTGACGCCGGTGAAGTCGCCGCGTTCGATCATCTCGGCGACCAGCCGCGTGTTCATCATGACCTCCACGGCCGGCACGCGATCGCCGCGCGCCGTGCGGAGCAGCCGCTGCGAGACCACGGCCTGCAGCGCGGCCGCGAGGTCGCCCAGCATGGTCGGGCGCACCTCGACCGGGTAGAAGTTCAGGATGCGGTTCAGCGCCTGGTAGCTGTTGTTGGCATGCAGCGTGGCCAGGCACAGGTGGCCGGTCTGCGCGTAGGCGAGCGCGGCCGACATGGTCTCGCGGTCGCGGATCTCGCCGATCAGGATCACGTCGGGCGCCTGGCGCAGCGCGTTCTTCAGCGCCAGCTGCAGCGACTGCGTGTCGGTGCCGACCTCGCGCTGGTTGACGATGGACTTCTTGTTGCGGAACAGGAACTCGATCGGTTCCTCGATCGTCAGGATGTGGCCGCTCTGGCGTTCGTTGCGGTGGTCCAGCATGGCCGCCAGCGTGGTGGTCTTGCCGGCGCCGGTGGCGCCGACCACCAGCAGCAGGCCGCGCCGGCGCAGCACCAGCTCGCCCAGCACCGCGGGCAGCTGCAGCGATCCCAGCGGCGGGATCTCGCTGTGGATGTAGCGCGCGACCACGGCGCAGCTGCCGCGCTGGCGCATGGCGCTGATGCGAAAGCGCCCGACGCCGTTCACGGAGATCGCGGTGTTCAGCTCGCCGGTGCGGTCCAGCTCGTCGAGCTGGCCGTCGGGCACGACCTCGGCCAGCAGCTTGCGCGGTGCGTCGACCGGCAGCAGCTGGCTGTTGATCGGGACCGTCAGCCCGTTGATCTTGATCTGCGCCGGCGCGTTGGCCGACAGGAACAGGTCGGAGGCTTTTTTCTCCTGCATCAGGCGCAGGATGCGTTCCATCGTGCTCATGTCCGGTCCTGCGCGGGGGCGCTCGGCTGCTTCAATCGCGCAGCAGGTCGTTCAGGCTGGTCTTGGCACGGGTCTGCGCGTCGACGGTCTTGACGATCACGGCGCAGTAGGTGGTGTAGGCCGTGCCGTCGGCGGTCTTCTTGGGCAGGCCGCCGCTGACGACCACGCTGCCGGCCGGCACGCGGCCGTAGAGGATCTCGCCGGTGGCGCGGTGGAAGATCGGCGTGCTCTGGCCGATGTACACGCCCATGCCGAGCACCGAGTTCTCCTCGACGATCACGCCTTCGACGACCTCGGAGCGCGCGCCGATGAAGCAGTTGTCCTCGATGATGGTCGGGTTGGCCTGCAGCGGCTCCAGCACGCCGCCCAGGCCCACGCCGCCGGACAGGTGCACGTTCTTGCCGACCTGGGCGCAGCTGCCGACCGTGGCCCAGGTGTCGACCATGGTGCCTTCGTCGACGTAGGCGCCGATGTTCACGTAGCTGGGCATCAGGATCGCGCCCTTGGCGACGTAGCTGCCGCGGCGCGCCACGGCCGGCGGCACCACGCGCACGCCGCTGGCCTTCAGCTGCGCTTCGCTCAGGTCGGAGAACTTGGTCGGCACCTTGTCGTAGAAGCCCAGCTCGCCGGCCTTGACGACCGCGTTGTCCTTCAGGCGGAAGGACAGCAGCACGGCCTTCTTGATCCACTGGTGCACGGTCCACCGGCCCACGCCTTCGCGCGTGGCCACGCGCAGCGTGCCGCCGTCGAGCTCGGCGATCACGTGCTCGACGGCGTCCTGCACCTCCTGCGGCGCGGACTGCGGCGACAGCGCGGCGCGGTTCTCCCAGGCGTTGTCGATGATGGTTTGAAGCTGTTGGCTCATGCTGCTGTGTTGGATCTGGATTGGATGAATCGGACGATGCGCTGCGCGGCTTCCACGCATTCGGCGGTCTCGGCCACCAGGGCCATGCGCACCCGGCCCTGGCCGGGGTTGGTGCCGCCGGTGGCGCGCGCGAGGTAGCTGCCGGGCAGGACCGTCACATTGTATTGAGCGAGCAATTCGCGGGCGAAGCGCTCGTCGCTGCCGGCCACCGGCTCGCCCGGGCGCAGCGGCACGCCGGCCCAGAGGTAGAAGCTGGCGTCGGGCAGGCGCACGTCCATCACCGCCGACAGCAGGGGCGTGACGGCGGCGAACTTCTCGCGGTACAGGGCGCGGTTGGCCTCGACGTGGGCCTCGTCGTTCCAGGCCGCGATGCTGGCGGCCTGCACCGCCGGGCTCATCGCGCTGCCGTGGTAGGTGCGGTAGAGCAGGAACTGCCTGAGCAGCGCGGCGTCGCCCGCGACGAAGCCCGAGCGCATGCCGGGCACGTTGCTGCGCTTGGACAGGCTGGTGAAGGCCACGATGCCGCGCAGGTCGCCATGGCCGAGCCGCGCCGCGGCCTCCAGACCGCCCAGCGGCGCGGCGTCGCCGAAGTAGATCTCGCTGTAGCACTCGTCGGAGGCGATGACGAAGCCGTGGCGTTCCTGCAGCTCGAACAGCTTGCGCCATTCGTCCAGCGGCATCACGGCGCCGGTCGGGTTGCCCGGAGAGCAGACGAACAGCAGCTGGGTGCGGGCCCAGACCTCGGCCGGCACGCTGTCCCAGTCCACCGCGTAGTTGCGCGCCGGGTCGCTGGGGGCGTAGTACGGCGTGGCGCCGGCCAGCAGCGCCGCGCCCTCGTAGATCTGGTAGAAGGGATTGGGGCAGACCACGGTGGCGCCGGGGCGCGTCGGGTCCAGCACGGTCTGCGCGAAGGCGAACAGCGCCTCGCGCGAGCCGTTCACCGGCAGGATCTGCGTGGCCGGATCCAGGGCCAGGCCATAGCGGCGCTGCAGCCAGCCGGCGCAGGCCGCGCGCAGCGCCGGCGTGCCGGCCGTGGCCGGATAGCCGGCCAGGCCGTCGTGCAGCGCATCGGCCAGTGCCTGCTGGATGAACGGCGGGGTGGGGTGCTTGGGCTCGCCGATGCCCAGGCTGATGGCGCGCAGGTCCGCGGGCGGCGTCACGCCGGCGAACAGTTGCCGCAGCCGTTCGAACGGATAGGGCTGCAGGCGGTCGAGCAGGGGATTCATGGCGCGCGATTATCGGCGTGCCGTTCCGCGGCGATGACCACGGTCATCCGGGCGCCTGGCGGGCCGGCGCGCCGCTGGTGCGGCCGGGGGCTTGTTGGTATGGTCCCGCCCATGGCCCCCGATCCCGCTTCCGACGCCGCGCCGGCCCGGCGGCTGCTCGTCGTCGACGACCACGCGCTGGTGCGCCTGGGCGTGCGCACGCTGGTGGCGCAGCAGTTTCCCGGCCAGTTCGAGGTGGCCGAGGCAGGCACGCTGGAACAGGGGCTGGCGCAGCTGCGCGCGGCGCCGGGCGGCATCGCTCTCGTGCTGCTGGACCTGCAGCTGCCCGACGCCAAGGGCTTCGCCGGCCTGCGCATCCTGCGCCGCGACCATCCTGGCGTGCCGGTGGTGGTGCTCAGCGGTGCGCAGGACGTGCGCATCCGCGAGGAGGCGCTGCGCCTGGGCGCGCGGGCCTACATCGGCAAGTCGGCCGACGCGGGCGGCATGGGCGCCTGGGTCGAGGTGCTGCGCCAGCAGGCTGTTGCGCCGGCCGCCGCCGGCGGTGCCTCGCCGGCGGCCGAGGCGCTGCGCACCGCGCACGGGATGGGCCTGAGCCCGCGCCAGGTGCAGGTGCTGGAGCTGCTGCTGGCCGGCCTGGACAACCAGGCCATCGCCGAGGAGACCGGGCTGACGCTGGGCACGGTGAAGAACTGCGTGTCCTCGGTGTTCCTGGGCTTCAACGTGCGCTCGCGGGCCGAACTGCTGGGCCTGTTCCCGACGTGAACGCCGCGCCCGGCACGGCGCCGTACTGGCGCCGGCTGATGCTGCACGAGGCGCTGGTGGATGCCGCCGCCCGCGGCGAGCCCAGCCTGCTGCGCGTGCGCCGCGCCCAGCTCGACCTGCTGCTGCAGAAGTACAGCCTGGCGGCCTCGGCCGCGGCGGTGCTGTTCGCGCTGGTGCTGTGGCTGCTGTTCTACGTGCTGGCGCCGTCGCCGCGCGTGTTCCTGTGGGCGCTGGCGGTGCATGCGGTGCAGGCGCTGCGCTTGCTGCACACCCGGCGCGTGCTGGCGCGCGGGCCGCTGCCGGACGCCGCGCTGGGCCCGGAGCTGCATCGCCAGACGCAGCTGCTGTGGCTGCTCGGCGGCGCCTGGGGCCTGGCGCCCTGGCTGGTGATGCAGCACGGCGACACGGCGTCGATGGCGCTGATGACGGTGTTCATCATCGGCATGGTGTCCAGCGCGGCGGCGGTGCTGAGCTCGCACCGCCAGACCGTGGCGGCCTTCGTCGTGCCCGCCATGACCGGGCTGGTGCTGGCGCTGGCCTGGTCCGGCGGCTGGGTCGGCTGGACCATGGCGGTGGCGCTGGCGCAATACACCTCCACGCTGCTGAAGTGGACGGCGCAGCAGGTGGACCTGCTGGTCGATGCGCTGCAGGCGCGCTTCCACAACGAGGAGCTGGCGCGCCGGCTGGCCGAGCAGGTCGAGCGCGTGGAAGCCGGCAGCCGCGAGAAGACGCGCTTCCTGGCCTCGGCCAGCCACGACCTGCGCCAGCCGCTGCATGCGGTGTCGCTGTTCACCGCCGTGCTGGAACATGCGCTGGCCGAAGGCCCGCAGGCCGAAACGGTGGCGCGGCTGGGCCATTCGGTGCGCATGCTGGGCACCTCGCTGGACGGCATGCTCGACGTCTCGCGGCTGGACGCCGGCGCCGTGCAGCCGCGCATCGAGACGCTGGCCGTGCACCCGCTGTTCGTCTCGCTGCAGAACACCTACGGCGGACGCGCGCAGGAGAAGGGCCTGCGCCTGCGCATCCGCGCGCCCGGCGACCTGCACGTGGCCAGCGACCGGCTGCTGCTGGAGCGCCTGCTGGGCAACCTGCTGGACAACGCCGTCAAGTACACCGAGCGGGGCGGCGTGCTGGTCGCGGCGCGGCGCACGCGCGACGCGCAGGGCGCGGCGGCGGTGCGCTTCGAGATCGTGGACACCGGCGTCGGCATCGCCGGGGACCAGCAGGCGCAGGTGTTCGAGGAGTTCTACCAGGTCGGCAATCCGCAGCGCGACCGCGCCCAGGGGCTGGGCCTGGGCCTGTCTATCGTGCGCCGGCTGGCGGCGCTGCTGGCGCATCCGCTGCGGCTGCGGTCGCGGCCCGGCCACGGCACCTGCTTCTCGGTGCTGGTGCGGGCGGTGCCGCCGGTCGCCGCGGGCGCGCCGGTGCCGGGCCGTGCGGCCGCCCGCCGGCCGCTGCCGGCCCACGTGCTGGTGCTGGACGACGAGGTCGACAGCGCCGGCGCCACGGCCGCCTGGCTGTCGGCCCAGGGCTGCCGCGTGACCGTGGCGACGGCGATGGCGCCGGCGCGCCAGGCGCTGCAGCGGCACCACGACATCGGCGCGGTGGTGGCGGACTTCCGCCTGCCGGGCCAGGAGAGCGGGCTGGACTTTCTGCGCAGCGTGCAGCGCGACATGCCGGCCATGCGCTGCCTGCTGGTGACCGGCGAGACGGCGCCCGAGCGCATCGCCGCGATCCGTGCCAGCGGGCTGCCCTGCCTGTTCAAGCCGGTGCAGCCCGCACGCCTGGTCGAGGCGCTGACGGCGTAGTCAGCCCTTCCGGGGTGGTGGCTGCACCAGGCGCAGGATGCTGGAGAAGTCCAGCGCGCCGTGGCCGGCCAGGCTGTGCGCGGCGTACAGGTTGCGCGCCAGGCCGCCGAGCGGCGTGGCGGCCTTGACGGCGGTGGCGCTCTCCTGGGCCAGGCCCAGGTCCTTGAGCATCAGGTCGGTGCCGAAGCCGCCGGCATAGCCCCTGGCGGCCGGCGCCGTCTGCATCACGCCCGGCATGGGGTTGTACTTCTCCAGCGCCCAGTTGCCGCCGGAGCTGCGGCGCATGATCTCCGACAGCACCTGCGGGTCCAGCCCGTTGGCCACGCCCAGCGCCAGTGCCTCGGCGGTACCGATCATCAGGACGCCCAGCAGCATGTTGTTGCAGATCTTGGCGGTCTGGCCGGCGCCGGCGCCGCCGGCGTGGAAGATGTTGGCGCCCATCTTCTCCAGCAGCGGGCGGGCGCGCTCCAGGACCGGTGCCTCGCCGCCGACCATGAAGGTCAGCGTGCCGGCGACGGCGCCACCGGTGCCGCCGGACACCGGCGCATCCAGCACGGCGACGCCGCGCGCGTCGCCGGCCTCCGCCAGCTTGCGCGACGTGGCGGCGGCGATCGTGCTGCTGTCGATCAGCAGCGTGCCCGCGGGGAGCCGGCCGAGCAGGCCGTCGGCGCCGAGGAACAGCGCCTCGACGTGCTGGCTGGCCGGCAGCATGCTGATGACGGCGTCGGTGCCCTCGACCGCGGCGGCGGCCGAGGGGGCGATGGGCAGCCCCTCGGCCCGGCATTTGTCGCAGGCGGCGGCCGACAGGTCGACGCCGCGGACCTCGTGGCCGGCCTTGTGCAGGTTCAGGGCCATCGGGCCGCCCATGTTGCCGAGGCCGATGAAGGCAATCTTCATGTGTCGTCTCCTGGAATGCGGGGCTTCAGGCGAGGCCGGCGAGCTCCGGCGCCATCGCGCCGCGCGGGCGCAGGTGGTCTTCGATGAAGGCCGGCGTGATGTCGGACAGCCGTGCCGGGTTCCACCGCGGGTTGCGGTCCTTGTCGACCAGCATCGCGCGGATGCCCTCGGCAAAGTCCTCGTGCGCGCAGCAGCCGAGCGAGGCCTGGTATTCCAGCCGGAACACCTCGGCCAGCGACATGCGCGGCACGCGCTGCCACAGCGCGAAGCTCAGCGCGGCCGAGCTCGGCGCGCCCTTGGCGAAGGTGGCCGCCGCGGTCTGCAGCCAGGCGTCGTCGCTCTGCAGCGCGGCCAGCCGGGCGGCGATGTCCGCGAGGTCGTCGCCGGCCATCAGCGCGTTGATTCGGTCGAAGTGCTCGCGCAGCTTGGACGCCGGCGCCGGCTGGTCCTGGCCGGCTGCCAGCAGCAGGCGCGACAGCGCGGCGCGGTCGGCCGCCGCGTCGCCGCTCCAGGGCTGGGCCGCGATTCGGGCCAGCACCTCGGTCTTGCGTTCCTGCGGCACCAGGAAGTCCGCCAGGCCGGTGAACAGCGCGTCGCCGGCCTGGAAGTTCGCGCCGGTCAGCGCCAGGAACAGGCCGGTGCGTCCCGGCATGCGGCGCAGGAACCAACTGCCGCCCACGTCGGGGTACAGGCCGATGCCGATCTCCGGCATGGCCAGCCGGCTGTGCTGCGTGACGACGCGGTGCGAGGCCCCCGCCAGCAGGCCGATGCCGCCGCCCATCACGATGCCGTGGCCCCAGCACAGGAAGGGCTTGGGGAAGGTGTGGATCAGGTGGTCGAGCTGGTATTCCTCGGCGAAGAAGCGCTCGGCGTACGCGTTGTGCGCGGGGCCGCAGTCCAGCAGCGTCCGGTAGAGCTGGCGCAGGTCGCCGCCGGCGCAGAAGGCCTTCTCTCCGGCGGCCGTCAACAGCACGCCGGCCACGCCGGCATCGGCGGCCCAGGCGCGCAGCCGGGGCGTCAGCAGCCGCACCATGTCCAGCGACAGCGCGTTCAGCGCGGCCGGTGCGTTCAGCGTGGCGACGCCGAAGCGCTTGCCGCCCCCGGCCTCGATGTCATCGAACAGCACGACTTCGCTCATGCCAAAACCTCCGTGCTCCGTACTGCGGTGCGGATCTCTTCGGGCCGCCGGGCGGGGCTCACTGGACCATCTTCGCCCGTACGGACTGCGGTGCGAGCCTCTTCGGGCAGCAGCAGGGCGGGGCTCATCGGATGTCCACGTCGCTTTCCAGCAACTGGCGCGCCACGATCAGGCGCATGATTTCGTTCGTCCCCTCCAGGATCTGGTGCACGCGCGCATCGCGCAGCAGCCGTTCCAGCGGAAATTCCCCCAGGTAGCCGTAGCCGCCGTGCAGCTGCAGCGCCTCGTTGACGACCGCGAAGCCCACGTCGGTCGCGAAGCGCTTGGCCATGGCGCAGTAGGTGCTGGCGTCGGCCTGTCCGGCGTCTAGCCTGCTGGCGGCCAGCCGCACCATCTGCCGCGCGGCGACGAGCTCGGTCACCATGTCCGCCAGCTTGAACTGCAGCGCCTGGAAGCTGGCCAGCGGCTTGCCGAACTGCCGGCGCTCGTGCAGGTAGCGCCGCGCCGCGTCCAGCGCGCCCTGGGCCGCCCCCACGGAGCAGCTCGCGATGTTGATGCGTCCCCCGTCCAGGCCCTTCATCGCGATGCGGAAGCCTTCGCCCTCGGCACCCAGCCGGTGATCGGCCGGGATGCGCACGCTGTCGAAGGCGATGGCGCGCGTGGGCTGGCTGTTCCAGCCCATCTTGTGCTCTTTTTTGCCGTAGGTGATGCCGTCCGCGTCGGCCGGCACGGCGAAGGCGGAGATGCCGCCCGCGCCCTCGCCGCCGGTGCGCGCCATCAGCACCAGCACGTCGGTGGCGCCGGCGCCGGAGATGAAGGCCTTGCCGCCGTCGATCACGTAGCCGTCGCCCCGCCGCGTGGCCCGTGTCGCCAGGCTGCCGGCGTCGGAGCCCGCGCCGGGCTCGGTCAGGCAGTAGGAGGCGAGCTTGCGGCCGCTGCTCAGGTCCTGGCCCCAGCGTGCGTGCACGGCGGCCGTGCCCCAGGTGCCCAGCATCCAGGTCGCCATGTTGTGGATGGTGATGAAGGCGGTGGTCGAGGGGTCGACGGCCGCCATCTGCTCGAACACCAGCGTGGCGTCCAGCCGCGGCAGCGCCAGGCCGCCGATGCATTCGGGCGCGTACAGGCCGCAGAAGCCGAGTTCGCCGGCCTTGGCGATGGCCTCGCGCGGGAAGACGGCTTCACGGTCCCACCGCGCCGCGTGCGGCGCCAGCTCGTTCCGGGCGAACGCGCGTGCGGTGTCGGCGAAGGCCTGCTGGTCGCCGGAAAGCTCGAAGTCCATGGGCCGGAGCCTACTTCAGGGAGATCGTGGTGTTGACGCCCGGGGAGACGGTGTCGTCGTCGAACCAGCGCGCCGTCACCGTCTTGGTCTGCGTGTAGAACAGCACGACCTGCTTGCCGTACGGGCCCAGGTCGCCGAGCTTGGAGGCGCGCGAGCCGGTGAACGAGAACAGCGGCACCGGCACCGGGATCGGCACGTTGATGCCGACCTGGCCCACGTCGATCTCCTCCTGGAACTTGCGCGCCGCCGCGCCGGACTGCGTGAAGATCGCCGTGCCGTTGCCGTTCGGGTTGCGGTTGACCAGGCCGATCGCTGCGTCCAGATCGTCGGCGCCGGCTACGCACAGCACCGGGCCGAAGATCTCCTGGTCGTAGATCGCCATGCCGGGTGCGACGCCCGAGAAGATGGTCGGGCCGATGAAATTGCCCTGGCCGTAGCCCGGCACCACGGGCTTGCGGCCGTCCAGCTCCAGCGTCGCGCCGTCGGCCACGCCGCGCTCGATCAGGCCGGTCACGCGCTCCAGCGCGGCGCGGGAGACCAGCGGGCCCACGTCCACGCCCGGCTCGGTGCCGGCGCCGATCTTCAGGGTCCTGGCCTTCTCGACGAGGTCGGGGATCCACTGCCGCGCCGCGCCCACCAGCACGGCGACCGACACCGCCATGCAGCGCTGGCCCGCCGCGCCGAAGGCGGCGCCGGCCAGCGCGTTCAGCGCCTGCTCCTTGTTCGCGTCGGGCATCACGATGGCGTGGTTCTTGGCGCCCATCATGCATTGCACGCGCTTGCCGGCCAGGCTGGCGCGCTGGTGGACGTGGGTGCCGACCCTGGTCGAGCCGACGAAGCTGATGGCCCGGATGTCCGGGTGGTCGCAGAGGGCGTTCACCGCGTCCTCGCCGCCGTGCACGACGTTCAGCACGCCGGGCGGGATGCCGGCTTGCAGCGCCAGTTCGCACAGGCGCATGGTCACCATCGGGTCCTGCTCCGAAGGCTTGAGCACGAAGGTGTTGCCGCAGGCGATCGCCATCGGGAACATCCACAGCGGGATCATGGCCGGGAAGTTGAACGGCGTGATGCCGGCGCACACGCCCAGCGGCTGCAGCAGCGTGTAGGTGTCCACGCCGCCGGCCACGTTGTTGGCCAGTTCGCCGAGCTGCAGGCTGCCGATGCCGGCGGCATGCTCCACCACCTCCAGGCCGCGGAATACGTCGCCCTCCGCGTCCGGCAGCGTCTTGCCCTGCTCGGCCGTCAGCAGGGCCGCGAGCTCGGGCATGTGCTCGCGGATCAGCTGCTGGTATTTCAGGAAGATCCGCGCGCGCGTGCCGATCGCGGTCTTGCGCCAGGTCTTGAACGCGGCCTGGGCCGAGGCCACGGCCGCGTCGATTTCCTCCGGCGTCGCGAACGGCACGCGCGCCAGCACCTCCTGCGTGGCCGGGTTGACGACGTCGCGCCACTGCGTGCTGCGCGATTCGACGAACCGGCCGTCGATCAGCAGCTTGACGCTGGGGACCGCCGGCGCGGCGGTGGGGGAGGGCAGTGCGGACATGACGTCTCCTGGAGAGGGATGGGCGGTACGCCTCTGGCGGTCAACGATGCTACATGTGCAAATTCTTGGAGCAATAGACAGGAAAGCCCTTGCACTCTGCAGATTTGCACGATGCTCGGCGCCCATGGGCTGGGGCCCTCTGCGCTCTTTCCTGGAACTGACGCGCACGCGCAAGCTCGGCGCTGAGGCATGCCGGCTCGGCGTCCGGCACACCACGGTGGCGCGGCGCCTGCACGCGCTGGAGCAGAGCATCGGCACGCTGGTGTTCACGCGGACCGGCGGCGAATACCAGCTCAGCGAAGTCGGGCGCCGCCTGCTGCCGCACGCCGAGGCCATGGAGGGCGCCTGCCGCGCGATCGAGGGCACGGCGCCGCAGCGGGCGGGCCGAACTGGCGGGCGTGGTGCGGACCGGCGCGACCGAGGGCTTCGGCACCATGGTGCTGGTGCGCTTCGCAGCATCCACGCTGGTGATCGACCTGCTGGCCGTGCCGCGCAACGTGAACCTGTCCCAGCGCGAGGCCGACATCGTGGTGTCGCTGGAGTGCCCGGCGCGCGGCAACGTGATCGCGGTCCGGCTATGCGACTGCATGCTGCGCCTGTACGCCGCGCCCGGCTATCTGGCGCGCCATCCGCCGATCCGCAGCGAGGAGGATCTGCAGAAGCACGTCTTCATCAGCGACATCGACGACCTGCTGTTCAGCAAGGAACTGCGCTATCTGGCCGAACTGTGCCGGCCCCGGCGCTACGCGCTGCGCAGCACCAGGCGGTGCTGTCGGGCGCCGGCATCGGCGTGCTGCCGGCCTTCCTCGTGCACGGCGACGCGCGGTTGCAGCCGGTGCTGCCCGCACAGGTTAGCTTCGTGCGCGCCTTCTGGATGTCGATGTTGTCGCCGGAGAGCCGCGGCCTGCACCGCATCCAGGCGATCTGGGTGGCATTGCGGGGCATGGCGGCGGACGCGGGTCTGTTGGTGCCGGTCGAAGGAGGGCGATCCATGTGACCTCTGCCCCATAGGGCATGGTGCGGCTCGTTCTTTGGGCGCCCCACACGTTGCAGCGTCCGGCGCGATACGCCTGGACGAAAAAAAACCCGCCGAAGCGGGTTTTTTGCAGCACGAAGTGGATTACTTCTTGCTTTGGCGACGGCGCAGGGCGCCAACGCCCAGCATGCCCACACCCATCAGGGCCAGAACGCCCGGCTCGGGGACGGGAGCTGCGCTGTCGCCGAACAGGTTGGCCGTGCCAGACATGTCGGTCACGTCGCTGTTGCCACCCTGATGGGGGAACGACAGCGATGCGGTGAACCGGAAGTCGTGGTCGACGCCTTGATAGGTTTGGCTGTCCGTATTGAAGTACGTTGCTGCCAGACCACCGACGACATCCAGGTAACCCAGGCCCGACAGCGTGCCACCCACGTTGCTACCCAGGAAGTTCGCGGTGTTCGCCAGGTCAAGCCACAGTTCGCCGTTGCCGGTATTCGCCCAGGTCAGGCTGTTGTAGTCGGCAGCGTTCGTGATTTCCGCAGCCCCGACGTAGAACCGCACGGAACCACCGTTGTAGGTGATGGTGTCACCCACGCCAGGCACGACGCTCTGGCCCACGGGCATGAAGCCGCTGAACTGGAACGTCACTTCGCAGTTGGCGGCGGCGCAGAAGTCGGTCCTGCCATTGATTGCCGTCAGGACGCCGAAGCCCGTCAGTTCGCCCGTCTGGGCGTTGATGAACTGGCGCATGTTGACGGTTTGCCCGGAGAAATCCGTCGGCGCATCCGGATTCCAGGTGACGCCGCCAACCGTAACGGGGGCTGCATACGAAGCGCTCAGGCCGAGGCCCAGTGCGGTGCCGGCCAGCAGGCTTTTGAAAGAAATCTTCATCACTACTCCTTGTCTAAAAACCATGGAGCCCTTGCCCCACGCCCAACCACATAAGCAGATCGCGTGCCAGCCGTCGAAAGCTCGGTAACTATTTGATCTTCATTGGAAAAAATCCGGCTCCCCAATCGTTCGTTTTTTGTGTGTAAAGAATGGCGACAGCGTGCAATGCGCGGGTTCGTCCGTCCGCGGCGGGTTGCCGGCATGCATGGCTCCCTGGTCGCAGGAGCGACAGGGAAGGACGAGGACTCGATACATGCCTGTCGCGGATGCCATTTCGGTGGCGACCGAATCGTTGCAGGAACCGCGCGTTCCACGGCGTGCGCACAGCCCCTCGCTAGAATCCCGCGCCGGGATGCCGCGTGCCTGCATGCCCGCTCGCCCTTCCTCTTTCGTGATCTCGACAGGTCGTCCTTGCGCCTCACCTCCATCAAGCTGGCCGGCTTCAAGTCCTTCGTCGAGCCCACGAATTTCATGCTACCGGGGCAACTGGTCGGCGTCGTGGGGCCGAACGGCTGCGGCAAGTCGAACATCATGGATGCCGTGCGCTGGGTGCTGGGCGAGAGCAAGGCCAGCGAGTTGCGCGGCGAGTCCATGCAGGACGTGATCTTCAACGGCACGACCGCGCGCAAGCCGGCCAGCCGCGCCAGCGTGGAGCTGGTGTTCGACAACGCCGACCACCGCGCCGGCGGGCAGTGGAACCAGTTCGCCGAGATCGCCGTCAAGCGGGTGCTGACGCGCGACGGCACCAGCAGCTACTACATCAACAACCAGCCGGTGCGCCGCCGCGACGTGCAGGACGTGTTCCTGGGCACCGGCCTGGGCCCGCGCGCCTACGCCATCATCGGCCAGGGCACGATCAGCCGCATCATCGAATCCAAGCCCGAGGAACTGCGGCTGTTCCTGGAAGAGGCGGCCGGCGTGTCCAAATACAAGGAGCGCCGGCGCGAGACCGAGAACCGCCTGTCCGACACGCGCGAGAACCTGACCCGCGTGGAAGACATCCTGCGCGAGCTGAATGCCAACCTGGAGAAGCTGGAGAAGCAGGCCGAGGTCGCGCAGCGCTACCACGGGCTGCAGGCCAGCGCCACGTTGAAGCAGCACCAGCTGTGGTTTCTGAAGCGGGCCGACAGCGAGGCCGACCAGGCCCGGGTGCGTGCCGAGGTGGCCGAGGCGCAGACGGCGCTGGAGGCGCGCGTGGCCGACCTGCGCCATGTCGAGGCCGAACTCGAATCCATCCGCCAGGCGCACTACGCGGCGGGCGACCAGGTGAACCAGGCGCAGGGCAAGCTGTACGAGGCCAGCGCCGAGGTCGGCCGGCTGGAGAGCGAGATCCGCTTCGTCGTCGAAGGCCGCCAGCGCGTGGAGCAGCGGTTGGCCACGCTGAAGGAGCAGGCCGGCCAGTGGGGCGTGCGCAGGCAGGAGGCCCAGGCCGAGATCGAACGGCTGGCGGCCCAGGGCGAGCAGGCCGAGGAGGCCGCCGAATTGCTGGGCGCGCAGGTCGAGGAGCAGGCGGCGCGCCTGCCGGACCTGGAAGACGCGCTGCACCGGGCCCAGGCCCAGGCGAACGCCCAGCGGACCAGCGTCGTCCAGGTGCAGCAGCAGATCCAGGTGCTGGCGGCCGAGCAGCGCAGCATCGACGAGCAGTCGCGCCAGCTGAACCAGCGGCGCGAGCGCCTGGTGGCCGACCAGCGCGCGCTGGCCGCGCCCGACGAGGTGCGGCTGGCCCAGCTGCAGGCGCAGCTGGCCGAGGCGCAGGAAGCTTCCGCCGTGGCCGACGCTCGGCTGCAGGAACTGCAGGACAGCGTGCCGCGGCTGGACGAAGAGCGCCGCGCGCGGCAGCAGGCTGTCAATGCCGAATCCGCGCGGGAGGCGGACCTCTCGGCCCGGGCCGAGGCGCTGAAGGCGCTGCAGGAGAAGGTCCGCACCGACGGCAAGCTGGTGCCCTGGCTGGCCCGGCACGGGCTGGACGGGCTGCAGGGCATCTGGAGCCGGCTGCACATCGAGCAGGGATGGGAGAGCGCGCTGGAAGCCGCGCTGCGCGAGCGCCTGGGCGGGCTGGAAGTCTTCCGGCTGGACGTGGTCAAGGGCTTTCTCGGCCAGCAGGGCCGCGAGGGCCCGCCGGCGAAGCTGACCTTCTACGCGCCGCCCGCGGCCGGGGCGGCCGAGGGCGAGGCGCGGCTGCCGCGGCTGCTGGATCTGCTGCGCTGTTCCGACGCCACCCAGCGCGCACTGCTGGCCGACTGGCTGCACGGCTGCTACACGGCCGCGACGCTGGAAGAAGCCCTGGCCCAGCGCGCCCGGCTGCAGCCGGGCGAGGCCATCTACGTGCGCGAGGGCCACGCCGTCGGCGCCCACAGCGTCAGCTTCTTCGCGCAGGATTCGGAACAGGCCGGCCTGCTGGCCCGCGCCCAGGAGATCGAGAACCTGGACAAGCAGCTGCGCGCGCAGGCGCTGGTCGGCGAAGCGTCGCGCAGCGCCCTGGTGCGCGCCGAGGCCGCCTACGCCGATGCCTCGCAGCGCCTGGCCGCGGCGCGCCGCGAGGCCGCCGACGCGCAGAGCGGCTGCCACGCGCTGCAGGTCGAGACGCTGCGCCTGAGCCAGCTGGCCGAACAGACGCGCGAGCGCAGCGCCCGGCTCGGCGACGACCTGGCCGAGGTCGATGCCCTGCTGGAGGAGCTGCAGGAGCGGCGCATCGCCGCCGAGGCCCGCTTCGAGGAACTGGACCTGCAGCTGGCCGACAGCCAGGAGCGCCACGCCCAGCTCGACGAGCGCGTGATCGAGGCCCAGCGCCGGTTGAACGAATCGCGCGAACAGCAGCGCAGCCTGGAGCGCCAGGCCCAGGAGGCCCAGTTCGCCCACCGCAGCCTGGGCGCGCGGCGCGACGAACTGGCCCGCTCCATCGCGATGGCCGACCAGCAGACCGCCTCGCTGCAGGACGAGGAGCGGCGCGCCCGCGACGAGCTGTCGCGCCTGTCCGACGCCGCCGCCCAGGCCGGGCTGCAGAACGCGCTGGCGCTGAAGCTCGAACGCGAGGCCGCGCTCGGCGCCCAGCGCAGCGCCTACGACGACCTGACGCTGCGCCTGCGCGCCAGCGACGAACGCCGGCTCAAGCTCGAGCGCGAGCTCGACCCGCTGCGCCAGCGCATCACCGAGCTGCAACTCAAGGAGCAGGCCGCGCGCCTGGGCCTGGAGCAGTACGAACAGCAGCTGGCCGATGCCGGCGTGGACATGGCCCGGCTCGCCCAGTCCATCCTCGAGGGCAACGTGCGCCTGGCCGGCCTGCAGGCCGAGATCGACCGCCTGCACCGCGAGATCGCCGCGCTGGGCGCCGTGAACCTGGCGGCGCTGGAGGAGCTGGGCGCCGCGCGCGAGCGCAAGCAATTCCTGGACGCCCAGATGGCCGACCTGCAGGAAGCCATGACCACGCTGGAAGACGCGATCCGCAAGATCGACAACGAGACGCGCGAGCTGCTGTCGGGCACCTTCGAGACCGTCAACGGCCACTTCGGCCGCATGTTTCCGGAGCTGTTCGGCGGCGGCAATGCCCGGCTGGTCATGACCGGCGAGGAGATCCTGGACGCCGGCGTGCAGGTCATCGCCCAGCCGCCCGGCAAGAAGAACCAGACCATCCACCTGCTGTCCGGCGGCGAGAAGGCGCTGACGGCCATCGCGTTGGTGTTCGCCATCTTCCAGCTCAACCCGGCGCCGTTCTGCCTGCTCGACGAGGTGGACGCGCCGCTGGACGACGCCAACACCGAGCGCTATGCCAAACTCGTGACCAGCATGAGCCGCGAGACGCAGTTCCTGTTCATCAGCCACAACAAGATCGCCATGGAGATGGCGCAGCAGCTGATCGGCGTGACCATGCAGGAGCAGGGCGTCTCGCGCATCGTCGCCGTGGACATGGACTCGGCGCTGTCCATGGCCGAGTCCTGAACCCCATTCTTTCCAGATACGAACAAGAGGAATCCCGATGAGCAGCACGCTGCAGATCGGACTGGCCGTGGCGGGTGGCGTGGTGCTGGCCGCCGTCGTGGCGCACGGCGCCTGGTCGTCGCGCCGCAACGCGCCGCGCCGTCCCGATCCCGTGGCCGAACCGGCCCTGCCACCCGAACCCGGTGCCGGCGACGAGCGCCGCGAGCCGGCCTTCGACGACGGCCTGCCGCTGCCGGCCGCGCCCGAGCGCCGCCCCGCGCTGGACGGTCTGATCGACGTGATCGCGCCGATCGCGCTGGAGTCGCCCGTCTCCGGCGACGCCGTGCTGGCCGCGCTGCCGGCCACGCGCCGCGTGGGCAGCAAGCCGTTCGGCGTCGAAGGCCGCAACGCCGCCACCCAGCAGTGGGAGGCGCCGCAGGCCGGCCAGCGCTACGAGGCGCTGCAGGCCGGCGTGCAGCTGGCCAACCGCACCGGCGCGCTCAACGAGATCGAGTTCTCCGAATTCGTGATGAAGGCCCAGGCCTTCGCCGATGCCGTCAACGGCGCGCCCGAGTTCCCGGACATGCGCGAGCAGGTGGCGCGCGCGCGCGAGCTGGACCAGTTCGCCAGCGCGCACGACGCGCAGCTCAGCTTCACGCTGCGCGCGCGCAACGCCGCCTGGAGCCCCGGCTACCTGCACCAGCACGCGGCCCGGCTGGGCTTCGTGCCCGGCCTGATCCCTGGCCGCATGGTGCTGCCGGCGGCCACGCCCGGCCTGCCGCACGTGCTCGGCCTGGCCTTCGACCCGCAGGCCGCGCTGTCCGACGACCCGGACCACGCCGCCATCCGCGTCGTCACGCTGACGCTGGACGTGCCCCAGGTCGGCCGCGCCGAGCAGCCCTTCGTGCGCATGCGCGAGGCCGCCGCGGCCCTGGCCGAGGCGATGGACGGCGTGGTCACCGACGACGCCTCGCGCCCGCTCGCGCGCGAGGCCATGGACGTGATCGGCGCCGAGCTGGAACAGCTCTACGACACGCTGGACGCGCGCGAACTGTCGGCCGGCTCGGCGCTGGCGCGCCGGCTGTTCAGCTAGCGATGAAACCACCCCCGTTCGGCCGGCGGAACGCCATGTGGCCGCCCCATACCTCCTCGACGGGGCGCCGCCAGCGGCCGGGCCAAGCCCGGCTGCGGCGCCCCGCCGGCATGGCCTGCTCCGCGGCCGTTCGACCCGCGGCCTGCGGCCCCCGTCGCATGCACTGTGGTCGGCGCGCCGTGCCATGGATAGAGAAATGACCGTGCCCGACCTCGCGGAGCAGGCGCAGCAGCTGCGCGCGCTGCTGCGCCACCATGCCCACCGCTACTACGTGCTCGACGACCCCGAGGTGCCTGACGTCGAGTACGACCGCCTGTACCAGGCGCTCGAGGCGCTGGAGGCCGCGCATCCCGAGCTGGTCACGGCCGATTCGCCCACGCAGCGCGTGATCGGCGCCGTGCTCGACGGCCTGGCGCCGGTGCGCCACGCCGTGCCCATGCTGTCGATCAAGACCGAGACCGACACCACGCCGGCCGGCGCGCTGAAGTTCGACACCACCGTGCGCAACGCGCTGAAGCTGCCGGACGACGCGCCGCCGCTGGCCTACGCCTGCGAGCTCAAGTTCGACGGCCTGGCCATCAGCCTGCGCTACGAGCAGGGCGAGCTGGTGCAGGCCGCCACCCGCGGTGACGGCGAGACCGGCGAGGATGTCACCCACACCATCCGCACGATCCAGGCCATCCCGCACTACCTCAAGCGCGTGACCGCGCCGGTGCTGGAGATTCGCGGCGAGGTCTTCATGCGCCGCGACGACTTCGAGGCGCTGAACGAGCGCCAGCGCGCCGCCGGCGCCAAGACCTTCGTGAATCCGCGCAACGCCGCCGCCGGCGTGGTGCGCCAGCTCGATGCCGGCATCGCCCGGCAGCGCCCGCTGAGCTTCTTCGCCTACGGGTTGGGCGAGGTGCAGGGCTGGGAGCTGCCGGCCACGCACGCGGGCGTGCTGGCCGCGCTGGCGGCGCTGGGCGTTCCGGTCGACGCGCACCGCGACGTCGTGCAGGGCGCGCAGGGCCTGGCGGACTTCCATGCGCGCATCGCCGCAGAGCGCGACGGCCTGCCGTTCGACATCGACGGCGTGGTCTACAAGGTCGACGACCTCGCGCTGCAGCGCCAGCTCGGCTTCAAGTCGCGCGAGCCGCGCTGGGCCGTGGCCCACAAGTACCCGGCGCAGGAGCAGGTCACCCGGCTCAACGGCATCGAGATCCAGGTCGGCCGCACCGGCAAGCTCACGCCGGTGGCCAAGCTGGAGCCGGTGTTCGTCGGCGGCACCACGGTCAGCAACGCCACGCTGCACAACCTGTTCGAGCTGCGGCGCAAGCGCGTGCGCATCGGCGACCGGGTGATCGTGCGCCGCGCCGGCGACGTGATCCCCGAGGTCGTCGGGATCGTCGCCCCCACGCTCGGCACTGACGTGTCCTCGCTGCCCCCCGAGGGGGCGCGTTTCGCCTTGGGGCGGCCCGGCGGCGAAACCGTTCCCCCGCGGGTTCCGTACGTGCCCAACTTCCGCATGCCGCGGCACTGCCCGGTTTGCGGCAGCGACGTGGTGCGCGAGCGCGGCGGCATGGACCACCGCTGCTCCGGCGGCCTGTTCTGCCCGGCGCAGCGCAAGCAGGCGCTGCTGCATTTCGCCGGCCGGCGCGCCATGGACATCGAGGGCCTGGGCGACAAGCTGGTGGACCAGCTGGTCGACGGCGGCCTGATCCGCACGCTGCCCGAGCTGTACAAGCTCGGTGTCGGAAAACTTTCCATGCTCGAACGCATGGCCGACAAGAGCGCGATGAACCTGGTGCAGGCGCTGGACGGCAGCCGGAGCACTACGCTCGGCCGCTTCCTGTACGCGCTCGGCATCCGCCACGTCGGCGAGTCCACGGCCAAGGACCTGGCCCGGTACTTCGGCCGGCTCGACCCCATCATGGACGCGACGATCGAGCAGCTGCTGGAAGTCGACGACGTCGGCCCCGTCGTCGCGCAGAGCATCCGCACCTTCTTCGACCAGCCGCACAACCGCGAGGTCGTGGAGCAGCTGCGCGCGGCCGGCGTGCACTGGCCCGAGTCCGACGGCCTGGCCGCACAGCGCGTCGCGCTGCCGCTGGCCGGCAAGACCTTCGTGCTGACCGGCACGCTGCCGACGCTGACGCGCGACGAGGCCAAGGAGCGGCTGGAAGCCGCCGGCGCCAAGGTGGCCGGCTCGGTCTCCGGGAAGACCGACTA
Organism: Pseudorhodoferax sp.; assembly: GCF_047601025.1. NCBI lineage: Bacteria > Pseudomonadati > Pseudomonadota > Betaproteobacteria > Burkholderiales > Comamonadaceae > Pseudorhodoferax > Pseudorhodoferax sp. Next base: position 42,017 of record NZ_JASGJZ010000001.1, on the reverse strand, counting down.
CGTGGTCGCCGGCGAGGAAGCCGGCAGCAAGCTAGAGAAGGCGCAGCGGCTCGGCGTCGCCGTGCTCGACGAGGCGGGCATGCTGGCCCTGCTGGCGCCGCAGGTCCCATGACCGTCCGCGACATCCTGAAGATGGGCGACCCGCGCCTGCTGCGCGTGGCCCGGCCCGTACCGGCGTCCGCGTTCGATTCCGACGCGCTGCACCTGCTGGTCGCCGACCTGTTCGAGACCATGCACGCCGTCAACGGCGCCGGCCTGGCCGCGCCGCAGATCGGCGTGGACCTGCAGGTCGTCGTGTTCGGCAGCGGCCAGAAGAACCCGCGCTACCCGGACCGGCCGCTGGTGCCGGTCACCGTGCTGTGCAACCCGGTCATCACGCCGCTGTCCAGCGACGAGGAGGAAGACTGGGAAGGCTGCCTCTCGGTGCCCGGCCTGCGCGGCGTGGTGCCGCGCTGGTCGAAGATCCGCTACACCGGCCTGGACCCCTACGGCGACGCCATCGACCGCAGCGTCGACGGCTTCCACGCGCGCGTGGTGCAGCACGAGTGCGACCACCTGATCGGCAAGCTCTACCCGATGCGCGTGCGCGACTTCAGCCGGTTCGGCTTCACCGAGGTGCTGTTCCCCGGCATCGCCTCGGACGAGGACGACTGACGCGCGGCCGGCCCGGCTGGCCGCGCGGCGCGCCTCAGGCGGCGTCCTCGGCCAGGAACAGCGCCGGGTCCACCATCGCCCGGTTCAGCATCACCGACCAGTGCAGGTGCGGCCCGGTCACGCGGCCGGTGGCGCCGACCCGGCAGAAGGCCTGGCCGGTGCGCACCGTGTCGCCCACCTGCACGTCCATCGCGCTCAGGTGGCAGTACATGCTGAGCAGGCCGGCGCCGTGGTCCAGCCAGACCGTGCCGCCGTTGAAGAAATAGTCGCCCACGTCGATCACGCGGCCCGGCAGCGGCGCGCGCACCGGCGTGCCGGTGGGGGCGGCGATGTCCATGCCGCTGTGCGGGTTGCGCGCCTGGCCGTTGAACACCCGGCGCAGGCCGAACGAGCTGGAGCGCCGGCCCGGCACCGGCGCCTGCATGCGCAGCTGCTGCGGCACCGGTTCGCTGAAGGTGGCCATGACGCCCGCCAGGTGGCTGCGCTCGAGCTCGTAGCGCGCCTGGTCCTCGGGCGAGAGGTCGACGGTGCGCGGCGACACCGTCAGCCGCTGCTCCTGGTACTTCTTGGGCGCGACGCGGTAGGGCAGCCGGCGCGTGCCGCCGCCGGGCTGCTGCACGGTGATCGCGGCCTCGCCCGGCGCGGCCGACAGCGCGATGCCGACGATGGCCGTCCATTCGATCGGATCGCCGACGACCAGCACCGGCGCGTCGCCGGCGCGCGCCTGCGGGCGCGTGGGCGCCGGTCCCAGCGACAGGCGGGCCACGCCGCCGGGCACCTGCGAAGCGCGCGGCCAGACCGGGGGCGCGGCGGGCGCCGCAGGCTTGGCCGGCGGTTTGGCGTGGCCGGGCAGGGCCAGCAGGCCGGCCGCCGCCAGCAGCACGCTGCGGCGCGGGGGATGGGAGGGGAACGGGGAAATGCACATGCGCCGGATTGTCCCGCCTGGCCGGCGCGGCCCGCGGCCGTTCAGCCGGCGGCCTCCATGCCGGCCAGGTGCCGCGCGTAGACGGCCAGCACCGTGCGCTCGGAGTGCGCCAGGTAGTCCTGCAGCATGGCCGCCGCCTGCGCGAACGCGCCGGCCTCCGCCAGTTCGGTGATCTGCAGGTTCATGTCCACGTAGGGCGCGTGCAGGAACTCTGGGTCGCGCAGCAGCCCGAAGGCCAGCCGCAGCTCGGCCAGCAGCTGCGCGAACATGGCATTCAGCCGCTCGCTGTCGGCCAGTTCCACGACGGTTTTGTGGAACTCCATGTTGGCCGTGCCCACGCCGCGCCAGTCCTGCGCATCGCGCAGCCGCTGCGCGGCCTCCACCGCCTGGCGCAGCCGCCTGCGCGCCGGGTGCTGCGGGTAGGCCTGGGCCAGCGCCTGGCATTCCACCAGCCGGCGCACGCGGTAGATGTCGATGATGGCCGCGATGCTGGGCACCACCACCGCCACGCCGCGGTTGGGCGCGTGCACCAGCAGGCCCTCGTGCACCAGCATCCGGAAGGCCTCGCGCAGCGTGTTGCGCGAGACCTGCAGGCTGTCGGCCAGCGCCGCCTCCGACAGCCGCTGGCCGGGCACCAGCTCGCCATCGACCAGGCGGCTGCGCAGTTGCTCGGCGACGCGGTCGGACAGGTTCTGGGCGGGGGCGGCTGCAGGCATGGGCGGCGGTTCGTGGCGGGCGGGACGGGCGGCCGAGTGTAGGCCGCCGACCGCGCCGCCCGGTGCACCAGCCCGGGCTGCGCACGCCCCGTCCTAGGGCAAGCACCTAGCCGGCATGTGCCAATATTGTTCAACAATCCAATAAATCAAGTGGAACAAAAATTGTTTCCAGGAAATACGTTGGCACGTCGATTGCTCAACGCATCCTGCTAGCAAGCCCCTTCAACCCCTTCAGAAACGGAACCCGCCATGTGGCTTCGTGAAACCAGCCCGTCCGAGCGCAAGACGCTCGTCGCCGCCTTCGTCGGCTACGGCGTCGATGCCTTCGACTACATGATCTACACCTTCATGATCCCCACCTTCATCGTGGTGTGGGGCATGACCAAGACCGAGGCCGGCGCCATCGCCACCGGCGCGCTGATCAGCTCGGCCATCGGCGGCTGGCTGGCCGGCATCCTGGCCGACAAGTACGGCCGCGTGCGCGTGCTGCAGCTGACGGTGCTGTGGTTCAGCTTCTTCACGGTGCTGAGCGGCTTCACCACCTCGCCCACGCAGCTGCTGGTCACGCGCGCGCTGCAGGGCCTGGGCTTCGGCGGCGAATGGTCGGTCGGCTCGCTGCTGATCGCCGAGATGATCCGCGCCAAGCACCGCGGCAAGGCCGTCGGCCTGGTGCAGAGCAGCTGGGCCGTGGGCTGGGGCGTGTCGGCGCTGGCGTTCTGGGCGGTCTACGCGCTGTTCGAGCAGGAGCTGGCCTGGCGCGTGCTGTTCTGGCTGGGCGCGCTGCCGGCGCTGGTGATCCTGTGGATCCGCCGCAACATCAGCGATCCGCCGGTCTACCAGGAAACCCGCGCCCGGCTGGCGCAGACCGGCGAGAGCAGCAGCTTCCTGCTGATCTTCAAGCCCGGCGTGCTGCGCACCACGGTGCTGGCGAGCCTGCTGGCCACCGGCATGCAGGGCGGCTACTACGCCGTCACCACCTGGCTGCCCACCTACCTGAAGACCGAGCGCAACCTGTCGGTGCTGGGCACCAGCGGCTACCTGATGGTGCTGATCGTGGGCTCCTTCGCCGGCTACCTGACCAGCGCCTGGCTGTCCGACCGGCTCGGCCGGCGCCGCTGCTTCATGCTGTTCGCGGTCTGCGCCGGCGTGCTGGTGACCTGCTACACGCAGATCCCGGTGACCGACGCGATGATGCTGGTGCTGGGCTTTCCGCTGGGCTTCTTCCTGTCGGGCATCTTCTCGGGCATGGGTGCCTACCTGACCGAGCTGTACCCCAGCCACATCCGCGGCTCGGGCCAGGGCTTTTGCTACAACTTCGGCCGTGCCGTGGGCTCGGTGTTCCCGGCCGTGATCGGCTCCATGAGCAACAGCATGCCGCTGGGCGTGGCCATCGGCTACCTGGCGGCGGGCGCCTACCTGCTGGTGGTGGTGGCCGCGCTGCTGTTGCCCGAGACGCAGGGCCGCGAGCTGTCCGGCAACCTCGACACCGCCTGAACATTTCCGCAGCAAGGAGACTCCTCATGCAGATGGACATCAACAGCGACCTCGGCGAGAGCCTGGGCGCCTGGACCATGGGCGACGACGCCGCGATGCTGGACATCGTCACCAGCGCCAACGTCGCCTGCGGCTTCCACGCCGGCGACCCGGCCGGCATCCTGGCGACGCTGCGCGCGGCCGGCGCGCGCGGCGTGGCGGTGGGCGCGCACGTGGCGTACCCCGACCTCGTCGGCTTCGGCCGCCGCAACATGGACATCGCCAGCGGCGACCTGCAGGCCGCCGTCATCTACCAGATCGGCGCGCTGCAGGGCCTGGCCCGCGCGGCCGGCGTGCGCGTGGCCTACGTCAAGCCGCACGGCGCGCTCTACAACACCATCGCCCACGACGAGCGCCAGGCGCGCGACGTGATCGCCGCCGTGCGCGCCGTCGACCCCGGCCTGGCGCTGGTGGTGCTGGCCGGCTCGCCGCTGGCGGGCTGGGCCGCCGGCGCCGGCCTGCGCGTGGTGGCCGAGGCCTTCGCCGACCGCGGCTACACGCCGCAGGGCACGCTGGTCTCGCGCCGCGAGCCGGGCGCCGTGCTGCACGACGCCGACCTGGTCGCCCGCCGCATGCTGCGGCTGGCGCGCGAAGGCGTGGTCGAGGCCGTGGACGGCAGCCTGGCGCGCGTGCAGGCCGACTCGATCTGCGTGCACGGCGACAGCCCCGGCGCCGTGGCCATGGCCGCCGCGGTGCGCCGCGCGCTGGAGCAGGCCGGCGTGGCGCTGCGCCCCTTCACCGAACGGAGCCCCGCATGAGCACGTCTTCCCTGCAAGAGACCCCAGCCCAGGCCGCCCGCGCCCGCGCCCGCTACCGCGCCGGCGCCGTCGAGCCCACCGCCGGCGTGGCCCCCGGCATGACGCAGGCCAACATGATCGCGCTGCCGCGCGACTGGGCCTGGGATTTCCTGCTGTACGCGCAGCGCAATCCCAAGCCCTGTCCGGTGCTCGACGTGGTCGAGGCCGGCGGCCACCGCACCGCGCTGGCCGAGGGCGCCGATCTGCGCAGCGACATCCCGCGCTACCGCGTCTGGCGCGACGGCCGGCTGGCCGAGGAAGTGGCCGACGCCACGGCGCTGTGGCGCGAGCACCCGGACCTGGTGACCTTCCTGATCGGCTGCAGCTTCACCTTCGAGACGCCGCTGCGCGAGGCCGGCATCGAGGTGCGCCACATCGCCCAGGGCTGCAACGTGCCCATGTACCGCACCAGCCGCGCCTGCCGCCCGGCCGGCCGGCTGCACGGCGAGCTGGTGGTGTCGATGCGGCCGATCCCGGCCCACCGCGTGGCCGACGCCGTGGCGATCTCGGCGCGCTTCCCCTCGGTGCACGGCGCGCCAGTGCACGTGGGCGATCCCGCCGCGCTGGGCATCGCCGACCTGGGCCGGCCCGACTTCGGCGACCCGGTGCGCATCGAGCCCGGCGAGCTGCCGGTGTTCTGGGCCTGCGGCGTCACGCCGCAGGCGGCCGTCATGGCCTCGGGCGTGCCGTTCGCCATCACGCACGCGCCCGGCTACATGTTCATCACCGACGTGCCCGACAGCACGTACCACGTCTGACCCCGGCCATGCGCTTCCTTCCCGTGAACCTGGACGCGCTGCTGGTCGAGCTGGACGACCTGCCGCAGACGCTGGCGCTGCTGGCCTCGCTGCAGGCGCAGCCCCTCGCCGGCGTGGACGAGATCGTGCCGGCCGCGCGCACGCTGCTGCTGCAGTTCCGCCCGGCCGCGGTCACGCCGGCGCAGCTGGCCGCCGCCATCGCCGCGCGCCCGCTGGACCGCGCGGCCGCGCGCGCCGGCCGCTGCGTGGAGATCGAGGTCGACTACAGCGGCGAGGACCTGGACGAGGTCGCCGGCCTGCTCGGCATGACGCGCGCCGAAGTCATCGCCGCCCACACCGGCAGCGACTACGCCGTGGCCTTCGTCGGCTTCGCGCCCGGCTTCGCCTACCTGAGCGGCGGCGACCCGCGGCTGGACGTGCCGCGCCGCAGCACGCCGCGCACCCGCGTGCCGGCCGGTGCCGTGGCGCTGGCCGGCACCTTCAGCGCGGTCTACCCGCAGGCCAGCCCGGGCGGCTGGCAGCTGATCGGCGTGACGCGCGCGCCGATGTGGGACCTCTCGCGGCCCGTGCCGGCGTTGTTGCAGCCGGGCCTGCGCGTGCGCTTCGTCGATGCCGCCCGGCGCGCGGCGCGGCCAGCGCCGGCCGCTGTCCCGTCGCCGTCGCCCGCGTCCGCGCCAGCACCAGCGCCGCCCGCCGCCGCGCCGGCCCCCGCGGGCGCGGCGCTGCAGGTCCTGCGGCCCGGCCTGCAGGCGCTGTTCCAGGACCTGGGCCGGCCCGGCCAGGCCGGGCAGGGCGTCTCGGCCTCCGGCGCGCTGGACCGCGCCGCGCTGCGCGCCGCCAACCGGCTGGTCGGCAACCCGCCGGATGCGGCGGCGCTGGAGACCGTCGACGGCGGCTTCGAGCTGCTCAGCCAGGGCGACACCGTCGTCGCCGTCACCGGTGCCGACGGCCCGCTGGCGCTGGCCCCGGCCGCCGGCGGCGCGCCGCTGCCGCAGCCGCGCTGGCAGCCGCTGGCGCTGGCCGACGGCGACCGGCTGGCGCTGGGCGCGCCGGTGGCCGGCCTGCGCTCCTACCTGGCCGTGCGCGGCGGATTCGCCGTCGCGCCGGTGCTGGGCAGCTGCGCCACCGACACGCTGGCCCGGCTCGGCCCTGCGCCGATCGCGGCCGGCGACCGGTTGCCGGTGCACGCCACCGCCCACGGCGTGGTCGGCGCGCCGGAGCTGCCGCCCGCGCTGCCGTCGCCGGCCCGGCCCGTGGTGCTCGACGTCGTCCTGGGCCCGCGCACCGACTGGTTCACCGACGAAGCCGTGGCCCTGTTCGCCGCGCAGGAATGGACCGTCACGCCCCAGTCCAACCGCGTCGGCCTGCGCCTGGCCGGCGCGACGCCGCTGGCGCGCCGCCGCCACGACGAGCTGCCGAGCGAGGGCACCGTCGCCGGCGCCATCCAGGTGCCGGCCAGCGGCCAGCCCGTGCTGTTCCTGGCCGACCACCCGCTGACCGGCGGCTACCCGGTGATCGGCGCCGTCGCGCCGCACCACCTCGACCTCGCCGGCCAGATCCCGGTCGGCGCGCGCATCCGCTTCAACCCCCTCCGGCCGTTCGCGCCCATCACGCAATGAAACACCCCCAGTCTGCGCGCTGCGCGCTCCGCCAACCCCCTCGAGGGGGCGACGCCCGCGGTCCGGCCAAGCCGGTCCCGCGGCGTCCGCTGGCATGGCCTGCTCCGCGGCCTTTCGAACCGCTGCCTGCGATGCGGTTTCATACCCTGTGTGCGGCGCACCAGCGCAATGGATAACTGACATGAAGAAAGTCCTGATCGCCAACCGCGGCGAGATCGCCGTGCGCATCGCGCGCGCCTGCGCCGACTACGGCGTGCGCTCCGTCGCCGTCTACGCCGACCCCGACCTGGACGCGCTGCACACTCGCGTGGCCGACGAGGCCTGGGGCCTGGCCGGCAGCCGGCCGGCCGACACCTACCTGGCCATCGACAAGCTGCTGGACGTGGCGCGGAAAAGCGGTGCCGACGCCGTGCACCCCGGCTACGGCTTCCTGTCCGAGAACGCCGGCTTCGCCCAGGCCGTGCTCGACGCCGGCCTGACCTGGATCGGCCCGCCGCCGGCCGCCATCGCCGCGCTCGGCGACAAGGTGCAGGCGCGCCGGCTCGCGCTGGAGGCCGGCGCCCCGCTGGTCGCCGGCACGCCCGGCCCGGTGCGGGACGCGGACGAGGTGCTGGCCTTCGCCGAGCAGCACGGCCTGCCGATCGCGATCAAGGCCGCCTACGGCGGCGGCGGCCGCGGCATCAAGGTCGCGCGCCGCATGGACGAGGTGGCTGACCTGTACGCCTCGGCCGTGCGCGAGGCGGTGGCCGCGTTCGGCCGCGGCGAGTGCTTCGTCGAGCAGTTCCTGGACCGGCCGCGCCACGTCGAGGCCCAGGTCATCGCCGACACGCACGGCCACGTCGTCGTGCTCGGCACGCGCGACTGCTCGCTGCAGCGGCGCAACCAGAAGCTGGTGGAAGAGGCGCCCGCGCCGTTCCTCACCGACGCGCAGCGCGCGCGCATCCACCAGGCCGCGCGCGACGTCTGCGCCCGCGCCGGCTACGTGGGCGCGGGCACGGTGGAATTCCTGCTCAGCGCCGCCGGCGCCATCTCGTTCCTGGAGGTCAACACGCGGCTGCAGGTCGAGCACCCGGTGACCGAGGAGACCGCCGGCATCGACCTGGTGGTCGAGCAGCTGCGCGTGGCCGACGGCCTGCCGCTGTCCGTCACCGAGACGCCGGCGCCCCGAGGCCACGCCTTCGAGTTCCGCATCAACGCCGAGGACGTGGGCCGCGGCTTCCTGCCCGCGCCGGGCCCGGTGCGCGTGTTCGACCTGCCCGGCGGCCCCGGCGTGCGTGTGGACGCGGGCGTCACCGCCGGCGCCCACGTGCCGGGCAGCTTCGACTCGCTGATGGCCAAGCTGGTCGTGACCGGCGCCACGCGCGGCGAGGCCATCGCCCGCGCGCGGCGGGCGCTGAAGGAATTCCGCATCGAGGGCCTGGCCACCGTGCTGCCGTTCCACCGCGCGGTGATGGCGCATGCGGACTTCACGGCCGACGGCCCGTTCAAGGTCCACACCCGCTGGATCGAGACCGACTTCGCCAACGACCTGGCCGCCGCCGCGCGCGCCGCGCCGCCGGCGGACGGCGCGCTGCTGCGCACCGCGGTCGAGATCGACGGCCGGCGCGTCACGCTGGGACTGCCGGCGGCGCTGCTGGGCGGCCTGCAGGCCGCGGCGCCTGCCGCCGGCGCCGCCGAGGCGGCCGCGCCGCAGGCCGACCCGGCCGAGGTCGCCGCCCCGGTGGCCGGCACCGTCTCCGCCTGGAAGGCCGAGGACGGCGCCGAGGTCGCCGAAGGCGAACTCATCGCCGTGATGGAGGCGATGAAGATGGAAACCCAGGTGCTGGCGCACCGCGCGGGGCGGCTGAAGCGCCTGGCCGAGGCGGGGGTGTACCTGGCGGCGGGGGCGCCGGTGGGGCGGGTGGAGGGGTAGGCTGGCCGGGTTTGTCCGGCACGTGCTGCCGCTTGGCCATCTCCGCACGGATAGCGGCCAGCTCCGCGGCCGGCACGACGGCTTCGCCGGTGGGTATCGCCGTCAGTGCGCCTGGTGCCCGGGCCTGCGCCACCGGAACAGCGGGCTGGCCGATGCACCTTCCTGACGCGCCACCAGCGACAGGCTCATACTGGGTCGAAGAAGAGCCGGCAACTTGGCGTCGGGGCCGTACCAACCCTTGGAAGTCCTCCGGCTCAGTGACAGCTAAGAGCAGCGAACAAAACGGTGCGAGATGGCGAACGCAGATGATGCAGCAAGCCAGAGAAAGCAGCGCGACATGAATGTCGATGCGGCGCTCAAAGCGAGTACGCAGCTTGCCGAAGGCAGCCAACCAGGCGTGTGTGCGCTCGACCACCCAGCGATGGCGTCCGAGTCGGTCATTGCGTTCGATGCCGCGCCGGACAATACGCGCCGTGGTGCCCAGCTTGCGCAGATGCGCGCGGCAACGAGCAAAGTCATAGCCCTTGTCGGCATGCAGCTTGTGCGGCCAGCGCTTGGGCCGACCGCGACAGCCGCGCACTGTCGGCAAGGCATCGACCAGTTGCTCGAACATCACCGAATCATGCCGGTTGGCGCCGGTGACACAGAAAATCAGCGGGATGCCTTGTCGGTCCGTGATGATGTGGCGCTTGCTGCCGAGCTTTCCCCTGTCCGTCGGGTTGGGGCCTGTGTATTGGCCCCCGGGGGGCTGACCACGCTGGCCGCATCCAGGCTGGCACGACTGAAGTCCAGCTTGCCGTCGCCGCGCAACTCATCGAGCAACAGCAGATGCAGGCGATGCCACGCGCTCGCGGCTTGCCAGTCACGCAGACGCCGCCAGCAGGTCATGCCGCTACCGAAGCCCAGTTCCTGGGGCAATTCCTCCCATGGGATGCCGATGCGTAGCACGAACAGGATGCCGTTGAGACCATCTCGTCGCTCACTCGCGGGCGACCGCCCTTGGCCGAGGCGACGACTACCGGCAACAGCGGCGCGATCTTCTTGAACAGCGCGGCGCTGATCTCTTTGTTCTTGTTTCGACCCATGCAGCGTCAAACGCCGATCAGGTGTTCGACGCCAACATCGTTTTGTTAACCGCTCTAAACTCAACGCGCTGGCGCGAGGGCCCGACACCACGTGCGAACACCAGGCCGGCATCTTCGATTCCTGGGTGCCACAGGATGCTCCAGAAGCACGCTCGGCACCGTGCTCCTCTCCTTCCTTTCGCAAACAAACAATATGTGCAATCGCGTCCTTCAGGTCGCTGCGACAGCAGTGGCCGTCCTTTCTTCAGCGCCTTTCGCGACCGCGCATGAGCTGTGCACGCTGATCGCCGATGCCGATTCCGGCAAGGTGCTTCTGCAGCGCGGCTCCGCATGCTCCGGGCGCGTGACGCCTGCCTCGACTTTCAAGCTCGCCATCAGCCTCATGGGCTACGACGCAGGCGTGCTGAAGGATGCTGCACAGCCTGCCTTGTCGTATCAAACGGGATATCCGGATTGGGGTGGTGATGCCTGGCGGCGCGACATCACGCCGACCACATGGATCAGGGACTCCGTCTTCTGGTACTCGCAGCAGGTCGTGAAACGCGTGGGGCAGGAGCGCTTCGCGCAGTATGTGAAGGCCTTTCAATACGGCAATGCCGATGTCTCTGCCGTGCCGGTCGATGATCCTGGACAGAACGGCGTCTGGGTGATGAGTTCACTGCGCATCTCCCCCGAGGAACAGCTTGCGTTCATGCGCAAGATCGTGCGCCGCCAGTTGCCGGTGAGTGCGCCTGCCTTCGACATGACCGCCCTCATCGCGAACTACGGTGCACCGGTCGACGGCTGGGCCGTGCATGGCAAGACGGGCACCGGCTCGCCGGGCCGCGACAACCGCTATGACGCAAGCCGCGCTTATGGCTGGTACGTGGGCTGGGCAACCAAGGGGGCGCGAAGGCTGGCATTTGCACGCCTGATCCAGGACGAGCAGGCCCTCAAGCCTAACGCGGGCCTGCGTGCGCGCGACGAACTGCTTCGGCTTCTGCCAGCCATCGACCATTGAGACGGGCATCGCGATGACTGCATTGCGCCGCGCGCTTGCCGCGCTTCTCATCCTTCTCGGATCGTCGTGCGTCCTGGCCCAGACCGTGGCGCTGACATTCGACGACGGGCTCGATCCTCTGAAGGAGCCCGCGGCCCCGTCGTGGAACCGGCAGATCCTGGAGGCGCTCCGCGATGCAAGCGTGACGTCCATGGTGTTTCCCACACTCGTGCGCACCGGGCGGGCGCAGGGACTCGACCTCATCTGGGACTGGGCGCACGCGGGCCATGCGGTCGGCAACCACACGTCCAGGCACCGCAGCCTGGGATCGCCTCAGGTGCCGCTCGCGGATTTCATCGGCGATGTCGAGGAGGCCGACGCCGTGCTGAGCCGGCTCCCGGGCTGGACGAAGATGCTGCGCTTTCCGTATCTCAAGGAAGGCAACACGCTCGCCAAGCGGGACGGCATGCGCCTCTGGATGCAGGCCGCAGGCTACAGGGCCGCACCGGTTTCGATCGACGCGAGCGACTGGTACTACAACCAGGTCTATGCGGCCTGGCTGGACGAAGGAAATGCCGACAAGGCCAATCGCGTAAAGGCAGCGTACATCGAGCATCTGCTGGACCGTGTCGCTTATTACGATGGTCTGGCCCGGCAGGTCCTCGGCCGCAGCCCTGCCCATGTGATGCTGCTGCACACGAGCAGGATCAACGCCGCCGCGCTTGGGGAGCTGATCGCGGCGCTCCAGGCGCGAGGGTGGACTTTCATCGCCGCCAAGGCAGCCTTCGATGATCCGATCTACACCGTGCAGATCGATACCTTGCCGGCGGGCGAGAGCGTTGTCTGGGCCAGCGCCAAGGCTGCGCAGGTTCCAAGTCTGCGCTATCCGGCCGAGGACTCGGTCTACGAGGAGCCCAAACTGCGCGCACTGGGACTGGTGCCGGCGCGCATGCTGCAGTAGTGCGTCAGCCAAGTGTTTGACGATGACATGGTTTTGTTAGCCGCTCTAAGTCTGTCTCCGTAGTCTTGCCGACGCGCAAATGTCTGCGCTCCTTCGGAGAGACTCGATGTATCGCTTCAACAAGAAGACCCTGATCGCCGCCGCCGCGGTTGCGATGGCCGGCGCCGGCACCATGGCTTATGCCGACAGACACCTGGAGAACGATGCCCTGGCGATCACCAACGCCAAGACCTCGCTCGTTCAGGCCGTCGCAACGGCAGAGCAGCACGTCAACGGGAAGGCGACCCGCGCGGAGTTCGAGCACACGCTGCAAGGCGGGCTCTATGACGTGGAGGTGGTGAGCGGCGGCAAAGTGTTCGACGTCACCGTCGATGCCGACAAGGGCACGGTGCTGTCTGCCGTCGAAGACAAGGGGGACCGCGACGGGGACGAGCACGATGACGACGATCGTAGCCGCCGCCACGCCGGCTGAGACAGACCACCTGCGGGCCCCCGGCCGGCGTGCCCTCCCGGCGGCGCGCCGATCTCCAATCCCTTGGGTCACCTGGACCGAGCCCTCTTCCTGCTTCTCAATGCGCTGGCTGAACTGCGTGTGCCGCGACGCAGGTCCTTGCGATTTCTTCCTGGCGAGTGCGCCATCTGGGCGATCCCTGCCACCGTGGGGATTGGATGGCTCCGAGGCCGTGCACATGCCCGCAGGCGGCTACTCGAAGCGACGCCTTCCGCCGGGGCTGGACTGTGCATCCGCCAGATCATTGGAATGGCCTGGCCACATCCACGACCGTCCGTGACCGGCTTGGAGAGCGGCGTTCTCGCGCACGCCCCGGACGCGTCTTTCCCCAGGGAGCACCCCTCTTTGCCGTGGGCCATGGCGTTCAGCACGCCGGCTCGGTGGCGCACTCGCCCTATGGAGCTGGTTCTGACCGTGCCGGGAAGACCCGTTGCCCGGGCCTACGTCGGCGAGCACTTCCCTCTGAACGTCGCCAGCGCCGCTTTCGTCGCTGCAACGGGTGCCTGGCTGGCGCGGTACAGCGCGGGGCGGTACATGGCGCCGGCACGCGCCGCAGGCCACCACATCCATCTGTACCTGGCCGCTCTTCCGGTCCGACGCGGCTCGGTTCGCCGGTAGCTCCTATGTCTGGCCTAAGTCTGGCCGGCCAGACTCCCTCGAAATCTCTGCAGTCATCGCTTTGGAGCCCGCCATGAATTTGCCTTCCGGCAAGGATGCCACCAGTCTGCTCAACAAGGTTCCCGAGGTCACCCTGGGGTTCTGGATCATCAAGGTCATGTCAACCACGGTCGGCGAGACGGTCGCCGACTACCTGGCCGTCGATGCCGGGTTCGGACAGGGCATGACGACCGCTGTGATGGGGGCGTTACTGGCCGTCGCACTGCTCACGCAGTTGCGGTCCCGACGCTATGTGCCCTGGATGTACTGGCTGACCGTCGTGCTGGTCAGCGTGGTGGGCACCCAGATCACCGACACACTGACCGACCGCATGGGCGTGAGTCTGTATGCCAGCACGGCCGCGTTTGCCGCTGCGCTGGTCGCGATCTTCGCGATCTGGTTCATGAACGAGCGGACGCTTTCGATCAAGTCCATCGACACCCGCACCCGGGAACTCTTCTACTGGAGCGCCATCCTGTGCACCTTTGCGCTCGGGACCGCTGCCGGCGACCTGGCGACCGAAGCCCTGGGCCTGGGATTCCAATGGGGCGTCGTCGTCTTCGGCGCCCTGATCGCGCTCACCGCGTTGGCGTTCTACACGGGCGCGAACATGGTGCTGACCTTCTGGATCGCCTACATCCTGACGCGCCCGCTCGGTGCGGCGCTGGGCGACCTGTTGTCGCAGTCCCCGACTTATGGCGGCCTCGGCCTCGGCGCGAAGATGACCAGTGTCCTCTTTCTCGTGGTCATCGTCGGGTTGGTCGCTTTCGCGCAACGCGATGCCAACCGGGCTCCGTCAAGCGCCTCGGCGCATTGAACCGCTCAACATTTTCCCTTTCAACCTCTCTCTCAATCTCTTTCAACCTCTCATCTCTTCTTCAAGGGGAACGCCATGAAATCACTTCGTATCGTACGTCCCGTCGCCGCCGCCATGCTGGGCCTGGCTGTGCTGGCCGCGGGTTACTTCGCATCGTCACCAACTGGCCTGATCGGTTCCGCCCAGGCGGCAGCGCCCTCGAAGCTGGGAGATCTGGGCGCTTTCCGGGCCATCGCAGTGGATGTCGCCGCTGTTGTCGACAAGGGGGATCTGCCGGGGGCGAAGGCGCGCATCAAGGATCTGGAAATGTCCTGGGACTCGGCCGAGGCAGGGCTGAAACCCCGCGCAGCCGCCGATTGGCATGTCGTCGACAAAGCCATCGACCGGGCGTTGTCGGCGCTGCGCGAGAGCAAGCCGGATGCAGCCGCCTGCAAGCAGGCACTGGCTGACCTGATCAAGATCATGGACCAGATGAACGGCAAGTGAGGAAGCGCTGGCCGGCACTGTTGCGCCACGCCTCCCCACCGGATTGAATCTTCCCTTGAGGAATTGGAATGCTCTCGACCGAGTTGCTGAGCTGGTTGCCGAACACCGAGCACATCGTTGCGCTCATGGCACAGAACTGGATGGCCGGCGTGCTGGTGGTGGCCGGCATCGTGTTCCTTGAAACCGGATTGGTCATCTGTCCGTTTCTTCCGGGGGATTCGCTCCTGTTCGCGACGGGGGCGTTTCTCGGCATCAGCGGTGTATCGCCAGCCGCCGCCATTCTGATGATCGGATTGGCGGCAGTGCTTGGTGACGGCACCAACTATCTGATCGGCCGATCCGCCCTCGGCCAGCAACTGATCCGGCGCGGCTGGATCAAACCCCACCACGTCGACAAGACACGACACTATTTCGACCGGTTCGGAGGGGCTACGATCACGATCGGAAGGTTCATTCCCATCGTTCGGACGGTAGCGCCGTTCCTGGCCGGACTGACTGGCATGTGTCCGCGCCGGTTCGCTGTCTACAACCTGGCCGGCGCGGCGGTATGGTGCGCCGGCCTGATGCTGGCGGGCTACTGGTTGGGAGGCCTGAGCTGGGTGCGTGAGCACATGAGCTGGCTGTCCATGGGGATCGTCGCCGTGTCGCTGTTGCCGGTGCTGCTGCAGTGGAGGCGCGGCACGGTCGCTGCAGGAGAATAGATGCGCGTTCTGCTGGTCGAAGATGACGCCATGATCGGCGCGGCGATCCAGGCGGCGTTGAAAGATGCCTCCTACGCGGCGGACTGGGTCCGGAACGGGGAGACCGCCCTCCATACGCTGAGATGCCACCCCTACGATCTCGTCTTGCTCGACCTTGGCCTGCCAGGCAAGGACGGAATGGAAGTGCTGGGCGCACTGCGTGCCAGGGACAACCCGATTCCCTTGCTCATCATCACGGCCCGCGACGGATTGGATGACCGCTTGCGCGGCCTGGACGGCGGTGCTGACGACTATGTGCTCAAGCCCTTCGAGATGGCGGAGCTGCTGGCGCGGATGCGCGCCGTACTGCGGCGCAAGGGGGGTGGGGCGACTCCCGTGATGGGCAACGGCCTCGTGACCCTCGACCCGGCGACGAAGATCGCGAAAGTCGTCGGGAGCGACCCGGTGCAGCTCTCCAACCGCGAGTTCGCTCTGCTCCAGGCGCTGTTGGTGCGCCCTGGGGCCATTCTCTCGCGAGGCGAGCTGGAGGACCGTATCTACGGCTGGGGCGAGGAGGTCGAAAGCAATGCCGTCGAGTTTCTCATCCATGCATTGCGCCGGAAGTTGGGGAACGCCGTCATCAAGAACGTCAGAGGTGTGGGATGGATGGTTTCAAGCAACGCCTGAGGGATTCGGTCCAACTGCGGCTGTCCCTTTGGCTGTCGCTGACCATCCTGGCGATTGCCGTGGTGGCGGGGCTCTTCTCGTTCGTGGCTGCGTTCGACGAGGCCAACGAACTGCAGGATGACGTCCTGCACCAGGTCGCGGCGGTGTTCGGCCGGTATCAGTTCCACGCGCCCGTTGCGGAGACTGGCAGCCAGTGGAGGCAAGGCGGCAACGACGAATCCGGAGTGAGGGTTCAATTCCTCGCGGGTGCTGTCGCCCCCTCGGCTGGCAAGGCGGATCTGCGAACGGTGCTGCCGCTGGATCCCTCGCTGCCCGATGGCATGCATTCGCTCCAGTTGCAGGGCGAGCCGTATCGTGTCCTGGTGAAGACCCTGGGCTCGGGTGAGCGGCTGGCCGTGATGCAGGAGACCGGCGTCCGCGACGAGATCGCCCGCTCGAGCGCTCTGCACACGGTCATGCCGTTCCTGCTCCTGGTGCCGATCTTGCTGCTGATCGTGGCGGTGCTCGTGCGCAAGATGTTCCGCCCCATCTCCTCGCTGGCGGCCGGGATTGACCGTCGCGGCGATCAGGATCTGCATCCGGTGGCGCATGATCGCCTTCCCGCGGAAGTGCAGCCCTTCGTCACGGCCATCAACCGTCTGCTCGATCGCGTCGCGCGGGCCATGGACGCGCAGCGCCGCTTCGTCGCCGATGCCGCCCACGAGCTCCGAACGCCGTTGACCGCACTGTCGCTGCAGGCGGAGCGGCTAGCGCAGGCGGACATGTCCGAGGCTGCCCGCGAGCAGCTCAAAGTCCTGCGCCAGGGGATCGAGCGGGGACGCGGCCTGCTGGAACAGTTGCTGAGTCTGGCGAGAGCCCAACTGGTGCCGGCTGCTCCGCAGTCACTGGTCTCCGTGCAGCGCATCTATCGGCGTGTCCTGGAAGACCTGATGCCGCTGGCCGAAGCCCGGCAGGTCGACGTCGGCGTGGAAGGGGACGACGATGCCGAGCTCCGTGTCCATGAAATGGACTTGCGGACGCTCGTGAAGAACCTGGTGGACAACGCCATCCGCTATACCCCCGGCGGAGGGCGGGTCGACCTGTCGGTGCACACGGCCGGTGGCCGTGCGGTTCTGCTGGTCAGGGATTCGGGGCCGAGTATTCCGCAGAGCGAGTGGCAACGCGTCTTCGACCCGTTCTACCGTGTCCTCGGCAGCGACGACATGGGGTCCGGCCTGGGCTTGTCCATCGTGAAGACGATCGCGGATCGCATGGGGGCCGACGTCCGGCTGAGCCATGCCGATGCGGCGGCGCGGACGGGGCTCGAGGTGAGGGTGAGCATTCCGACGGCTGTCGTCGGCAAGACGCCTGGACAATGAATGCTCGCGCTGCTGATCCTGTTCCTGCTGGTGTTTGCCTTGAATGTGCTGCCGGCGTTCGCACCGCCGACCTGGCTGCTGCTGTCGTTCTTCGGCCTTCGGTTTCCCGAGGCCAGCCCGTGGCTGGTGGCCTCGGCTGCCGCTTCGGGCGCGGCGGCCGGGCGCTCTGTGCTGGCGAGCCTTGCGCAGGGTATTGCCGGCAGTCGCTGGATACCGGACTCGACGCGGAGCAATCTGACGGTGGTGGCCGATGCCATCGAGCGGCGGCGCGGCACGAGCGTTCTCGCGTTCCTGTTGTTCGCGTTCAGTCCATTCCCTTCCAACACGCTCTTCCTGGCCTACGGCCTTTCGCGTGCACCGTTGCCGCTGTTGGCCCTGCCGTTCTTCGCGGGGCGCTACGTGAGCTACATCGCCGCGTACACGGGCGGTTCGGTGGTCGCCCACCGCTTCGATCTGACACTGAGCAGCCGGGCGGCCTTGTGCTACTTCGTGGCTTCGCAGCTGGCCTCGCTGGGTGTCGTGTACGTCTTCACGTGCGTCGATTGGCAACGGAGCCGGAATGAGCGGCGGCTGCGCTGGGTACGCTGACGACCATAGTCGAATTGATACCGGGTCGTGGAGCGCAGTGCTTACGTAGCAGCTGGCATGGGGATCGTTGGGGGTATTGGCCGACCAATGTCTGTGTTGACGACGGCAATGCTTCCGGCATAGGAAACCAGGCTTGGTCGGGCGCGCACGGAGCGGTACCGGGTTCGCCGATCGGCGCGGCGCCAATCGCCTGTCCCGGTGTATCACCCCCTACAGCACTCCCAGCAACGGCACCAGCTGCGGCATGCGCGCCATCTCCGCCAGCAGTGCGCGCACGCTGGTGCACTGCGTCTTGGCGCGGATCGCCGCGATCTGCGTCAGCACGGTGGCCTTGGTGACGCCGTGCGTGCGCGCGATGTCGGCGGCGGCCAGGCCCTTGCAGAGCAGGCCCAGCACCTGGGTCTCGGCGCCCGTGAGGCGGTGGTGCAGCGCGAACTGCTGCAGCTCCACGCTGCCGCAGATGTCGTCGCGGCCGAACAGCGCGAAGGCCAGCCGCGCGCCGGGCACGGCCACGGGCATCAGCGCGACCGTGATGCCGTGCCGGGGCGGCGCCAGGTCCAGTTCCAGCAGTTCGCGCCGGCCGCGGTGGCACACCTGGTCCAGGGCCGCGGTCCAGGCCGCTGCCTGCGGGCCCAGCGGTAGCGCGCCGGCGGACCAGCCGAGGCGCTGGAACGCCAGCCGCGCGGCGGCGTTGGCGAACCAGCGCCGGCCGCCGGCGTCGAGCAGCGCCACGCCCTGGGCGCAGCGGTCCAGGCCGGCCAGCAGGGCCGACCACAGGGCCCGGGTGCCGGGGTGTTCTTCCGCCGGCGCGAGCGGCGCCGGGGCCGCGTTCGTCTTTGGGTGCATGTTCCTGTCCTTCGCCGTGTGCAGGGATCTTTCTGACGCGAAAAGTCTAGGAAGTGGCCGGCGCGCCGGCCACTAAACCGTGGCCCACGCGGCCCTGCGCCGTCGGCTATGGCTTTGGTTTAGGCGTCCGCCCGTTCCCGGCCGGCCGGCCGTGGGCTAAGCTGCACCTGCCTCGCCTGCGCGCCGGCGGCGTCGCCCGGGCCGGACGGGGAGGAGGCTGGCGTGCGGGTGCTTCTGGTGGATGACCACGAACTGATCTGGAACGGCACGCGCCGCCTGCTGGAGGAGGTGCACCGCGGCATCGGCGCGCCGGACGACGCCCTGTTCTTCGCGGCCGAGCGCGACGTGGCCGCCGCCTGCGCGCGGCCGGACCGGCGCTTCGACCTGGTGCTGCTGGACTACCACCTGCCGGGCCTGGCCGGCCTGCAGGCGCTGCAGCGCATGCAGCAGGCGTTCGAGGGCGCCGCCATCTGCATGCTGTCGGCCGAGAGCGGCAGCGAGCACATCCGCGCCGTGCTGGAGGCCGGCGCCGCCGGCTTCATCCCCAAGTCCTACGGCGAGGCCGACATGGCGGCGGCGCTGCGGCTGGTGCTGCGCCGGCGGGTGTACGTGCCGGCGGAGTTCGTGCTGTCCGAGGACGTGGTGCGCCACCGCGAGGCCGACGAGGTGCGCAGCGAGGACCTGGCGGGCTTCCTGCTGGGCGAGCTGTCGGCCCGGCAGCGCGAGGTGCTGGCGCTGGCGCTGCAGGGCCTGCCGAACAAGAGCATCGGGCGCCGGCTGGACATCGCCGAGGGCACGGTCAAGGTCCACCTGTCGATGGTGTACCGGGCCCTGGGCGTGAAGAACCGCGTGGGCGCCATGTGCCGCGTGATGCAGGCGCGCGCGGCCGATGCGCTCGGCGGCTGACGGGCATGCCGCAGCAGCGCGCCGGGGAATGGTCGCCGCAGGGGCCGGCGGCGGACGACTTCGCGCGCAAGCAGGTGCGCGACCTGGCCGAGTTCAGCGCCGGGGTGCGCGTGCCGACGGTCGCCACCGGGCTGGTGATCTCCGGCCTGGCCTGGACCGGCGGCGTGCACTGGGCGATCGTGCTGGCGTGGCTGGTCGCGGTGGTGGTGGTGAAGGAGATCCAGGTCCGCGCCATGCCGCAGCTGGTGCAGGCGGACCTGCCCACCGAGGAGCGCCTGCGCCGCGCCGTGCGCAGCAAGCTGCCGGTCGGCATCGTGCACGGCGGGTCGGCGCTGTTCATGCTGGCGCTGGGCCAGGAGCGCGACGCGCTGCTGACGATGATCCTGATGTCGTGGAGCGCCGGCGCCGTGGCGACCACGTTCATGGTGCCGCGCGCCTACGCCATCTACGCGGCGTCGTATGCGCTACCGACGGCGGCGATGTGGTTCCTGTCGGGCACCTGGATCGGCTGGAGCGTCGGCACGCTGGCCCTGATGTTCTTCGGCGTCCAGCTGCGCTACGCCAGGATCAACTACCGCATGTACCTGGAGTCCTACCGCATGCGGCTGGAGAACCTGGAGTTGCTGCGCGACCTGTCGGAGCAGCGCCAGCGCCTGGCGCAGGCGCGCGACGCGGCGATGGAGGCCGACCTGGCCAAGAGCCGCTTCCTCGCCTCGGCGAGCCACGACCTGCGGCAGCCGCTGCAGAGCCTGTCGCTCAACAGCGGCGCGCTGTCGCGCCTGCCGCTGGCGGGCGAGGCGCAGGCCATCAGCGCCGACATGCGCCAGAGCATCGAGGTGCTGCGGCAGATGCTCGACGGGCTGCTGGACGTGTCCAAGCTGGACGCCGGCGAGGTCAAGCCGACGATGCGGCGCTTCGCATTGCAGCGCGTGCTGGAGGGGCTGTGCGCGCGCTTCCAGTCGGCGGCGCGCGCCAAGGGACTGCAGCTGCAGGCGCACTGCGCCGAGGATCTGCAGGTGATGAGCGACGCGGACCTGCTGGGCCGGTTGCTGTCCAACCTGATCGACAACGCGATCAAGTTCACCGCCGCCGGCGGGATCACCCTGAGCGCCGGCGTCGAGGCCGACGCCGTGCGCCTGACGGTGGCCGACACCGGGCCGGGCATCGACCCGGGCGACCGCTACCGCATCTTCGACGACCTGGTGCAGCTGGGCAATCCGCAGCGCGACCGCGTCATGGGGACCGGGCTGGGCCTGGGCATCGTGCGCCGCATCGCGACGACGCTGTCCATCCGCTACGAGGTGGAGTCCGGCGACGGGCAGGGGACGCGCTTTCACCTGTGGCTGCCGCTGGAGCACGGCGACGGCGCGGTGATCGGCGACCAGCACGCCGTGCTGCCGACCCTGGTCGCGCGGCGGGTGCTGGTGCTGGACGACGACGCCGCCGTGCGGGACGCCTACCGGCGCCTGCTGGACGGACACGGCTGCCAGTGCGCCTGCGCGGCGTCGCTGCAAGAGGCGCTCGGCCTGCTGGACGGGCTGGAGCCGGAGATCGCGCTGGTGGACTACCGGCTGCCGGGCGGGCGCGACGGCCTGCAGGCGATCGAGGGGTTGCGCGCATCCCGGCCGGGCCTGGCGGCGGTGATCGTGTCGGCGGACACCTCGGTCGCCATGCGGGAGCGGGCCGCGCAGATGGCGGTGCCGGTGCTGCGCAAGCCCGTCACCGACGTGGTGCTGGCGACCGCGGTGAACGAGGCGCTGCTGGCGTCCGACCGCCGCCTGCCGGCCGGGGCGGGCTGATGCCGCCGGGCCGGGCCGGCGATGCCTACGGCGCGCCGACCAGCACCAGCCCGGCCGGCAGCGCGTCGCCGGCCACGCGGCGCTGGTCGGCCTCGTCCAGCACCGTGACCTCGCGCACCATGGCGGCCCAGCTGGGCGCGGCGCGCGCGGCGTCCAACTCGTCGGCGAGCTGCAGCCGCAGCGCCTCGGGCAGGTCGCGCGCGCGGTCGCCGGTGGCCTGGGCGATGCGGGCGACGGCGAAGGCGGCCGGCTCGTGGCGCGCCCAGTCCGGATGCTCGCGCGCGATGCGCGCCAGCCAGGCCTGCGCGGTGGCGGGCGGCAGCACGTGGTGGGCGCTGGCGTACTGCGGCTGGCGCGCGCCCACGCGGCCCAGCGCCCACCAGGCCTGCGGGTCGGCCGGCGTGGCCTGCAGGCGCTGCAGCAGCCAGCCGCCGAACTGCGCCTTGTGCGCCACGTCGATGCGCTCGAAGGCCGCGGCTATGCGCAGCAGTTCGTCCAGCGCCAGCATCGGCGGGCCGTCGGGCCTGTCGATGTCGGTGGCGCCGCCCGGCTGCAGGTAGTACGCGACGGCCTCGTAGACCATCTGTTGCTGCTCGGCGTCGAGCCCGCCGGCGATGCGGCGCCACAGCGTCCACCACTCGGACCATTGCTGGGCGTCGTGGCTGTGCGCGATGCCGGGACCGAACAGCTCCCACATCTGCGCCATGCGCCAGCCGTCCAGCGGGTCGCCGTAGCCGGGGCGCAGCGTCCAGCCGGCCAGGTTGAACCAGGTGCGCTCGTGCTGCAGCGTGCGCCGGCGCCGCCGGGCGCCCTGCAGCAGCGCGCCGAACAGTGCGCGCAGCAGCGGCGCGTCCCAGGTGCCGCGCTCGCCGAGCAGGCGCTCCAGCGCGGCGCGCAACTGGCGGACTTCCTTGGCGTCCACGCCCTGCTTCCTGTCGCCGTAGACGCGGCCGATCGCGGCCAGCGCCTGCGGCAGGCGCGGGTGGGCGACGACGGGCGCGTCGGCCGCCTCCTGCGCCTGCGCGCTGCCGCGCAGCTGGAACTCGAGCTTCCAGCGCTGGCGCGGGTCGTCGGCGGCCACGCAGTGCATTTCCAGCGTGCCGACCTCGGTGATGCGGCTGCCGAGCAGCACCTGCACCTGGCCGGCGGCGGCGCCGGCCTTGGGGTGCAGCACGGCGGCGATCGGCGGCAGGCGTTGGAAGCCGCCGTCGTCCAGCGCGGCCAGGTCGCCGGGCCGGTGGTGCCGGTCGGCCGAGCTGGTCGCCAGGTTGAAGCGCACCGGACGGCCCAGGCGCAGGCTGAAGCGCCGGCTGTCCAGCCGCACCTCCTCGCCCTCGGGCGCGCCGTGCGGCAGCAGGCAGATGCCTTGGCTGTCTTCCAGCACCAGGTAGTAGGCGCGCGCGGCGCCGCTGCGGATGCGCGGCGCGCTGCCGGCGCGGGCCATGGCATAGGCCACGGCGCCGCGGGCGACGGCGGCGTCGAGCGCCGTGCCGTCGAGCAGGCGGATCGGCGGCGCGCCGGCGGGGCGCCAGCCGTCCAGCGTGGCGAGCAGGCGCTCGCGCAGCGCGGCCGCGTGGAACACGCCGCCGTTCAGCAGCACGGCGTCGGGCAGCGGGCCGCCCTGGCGCTGCAGGAAGGCGGCGACGTGGCGCGTGATGGCGGCGTCGGCGGCGTAGGGCAGGCCGAACTCGACCAGCGCGCCGCGCGCGCGCTGCGGCACGGCGTCGGCGGCGACCTGCGGGAAGAAGCCGTCGACCAGCAGCCGGTCCACGTCGGCGCGGGTGAGGGGGGCCGAGCGCGCGCCGCCGATCAGCCGGCTGCCGCCGCCCTGCAGCGTGACGGTGGCCTCGGCCGGGCCGCCGGGCGCCAGCAGCCGCTCCTTGGCGCCGCGGCAGCGCTGCGTCAGCTGGGCGAGCTGGATGGCGTCGAGCCGGGCGCCGGGGGCGCCGCCGGACAGCCGCGGCTCGATCCAGCGCGCCAGCGCCAGGTCCATGTTGTCGCCGCCCAGCACCAGGTGGTCGCCGACGCCGGTGCGCGCGAGCTGCGGCCGCCCCTGCGCGTCCAGCGCGACGTCGATCAGCGTCAGGTCGGTGGTGCCGCCGCCCACGTCCACGACCAGCAGCCGGCGCGTGCCGGCGAGCTGGCGGGCCAGGTCGCCGCGGCGGTGCCAGACCCAGTCGTAGAACGCCGCCTGCGGCTCCTCGATCAGGTGCACGGCGGGCAGGCCGGCGCGTTCCGCCGCCTGCAGCGTGAGCTGGCGCGCGCCCTCGTCGAACGAGGCCGGCACCGTCAGCACGACCTCCTGCCGGGCCATCGGCGCCTGCGGGTGGGCATGGTCCCAGGCCAGCCGCAGGTGGTGCAGGTAGCTGGCGCTGGCGTCCAGCGGCGAGATCTTGGGCACCTCGTCCGGCGCGCCCCAGGGCAGGATCGCGGCGGTGCGGTCCACCGTAGGGTGCGACAGCCAGCTCTTGGCGCTGGCCACCAGGCGGCCCGGCGTCTGCTGCCCCAGCTCGCGCGCGAAGGCGCCGAGCACGCCCCAGTCGTCCGATGGCCAGGGCAGCAGCAGGTCGGCGGCGGCCAGCGCTCCCTCGGCCGGATGGAAGCGCAGCGAGGGCAGCAGCGGCCGCGCCGCGACCTCGCCGGCCGCGATGCTCTGCGGGATCGGGAAGACCTGGATGTCGCCGCCCTCGACGGGCGCGAACGCGAGCACGGTGTGGGTCGTGCCCAGGTCGATGCCGATGCGGAATTCAGCGCGCACTTGGAACGGCGATGGGCATTGGGTGCGGACCGCCTCCTTTGGCGACGTGCTTCGGCGTCATGCCGACTTCTGTGGCACCAGCTTCACCTGGAGTTCGCAGCCCACTGCGGCAGCGTACTTCTTCAGCGTGGCCAACGAAGGGGCGTGCCGCCCGGCTGCCTCCAGCCGAGAGATCGCGCTCTTGGTGGTGCCCATCCGCTCGGCGACCGCGTCCTGCGTCAGCCCGGCCTTGGTGCGTGCCGCCAGCATCTGGTGGGCCAGCGTGTACTCCAGTTCCAGCGCATCGTAGGCCTCGGCGAAGCCGGGCCGTTGCCTGGCCTTGGCCAGGAATGCTGCGTGATCGTGGCGAACGGCTTGGTATTTCAGGTCAGCCATGCTGCACTTCCTTGAGGCGCTTGCGCGCCAGTTTCAATTCACTGTCGGGCGTCTGCTGCGATTTCTTGATGAACGCGTGCAGGACAACGATGCGCTTGTCGACGGCAAAGCAATAAAGCGCACGGCCGATGCCGGAACGACCGCGTGGGCGTAACTCGAACAGGCCGTCACCGAAGGCGCGGGAATGTGGCAAGCGAAGGCTGGGGCCATGCGCCGCCAGAAGCTCGACCAGTCGTGCATAGTCGGCAAGAACGTCGACCGGCCATGACTGGATCTCGGAGAGAACGCGTGCATGGAAGTAGCTGATCTCGAACGGCATGCGGGATGTTAGCAAAATTGAGAACATCGCGCGGTATGGCGGCGGCCTACCACTGCCGGGCGTGTCTCTTCAGACTCTGCCGATGCCTTGCGGCGGTGCCGGTTGAATGTGCTTATGTGCTCACGCCTTTCAAGGGCCTTGCCGAGGGGCTGGGTAGGGCCTTGTGCAGGCAGTTGATGCGCACGATGCATCTTCTGCGACCAGCAAGCCGCACGATGCCATGTTCATCGTTTGCGGGGCCATGAGTCTCGTCCTCACCACGAAGCCTGGCATGGAGTTGCCCCTCCATTCGCCGCAGCGGAAAAGCCTTGAAAGGGATGGCCTTTACGCCTGGCCTGGCAGGGGGCGGCCGAAAAGAACGCGTGATCGATCTCATAGACCACCCGTTGACGCACGCCCAAGCTTGCGAACTCAAACATCTCGACCAGCTTGTCTCCATCGACGAATTCGATAGGCGGAGCACCGTCGCGATCCGCCGTGCGGCGTGCATCTGCGGTGAAGGTGCCGGTCGTGATGATGATGCCCTTGTCGGCTGCTCAGTTCACGGTATCCCCGCGCACGTCGAACTCCACCTTCCACTGCCCGCCGCCGGCCGCTTCGGCCAGCAGTTCCAGCGTGCCGATCTCGGTCACGCGCGCGCGCAACTGCACCGGCACGACCTCGCCGATGGCGCGGCCTTCGGCGGGGAGCAGGGCCTCGATGCCGGCCAGCTCCTGCAGTTCGTCGGGCGCCCAGGCGTCCAGCAGCGTGCCGGCCTGGTCCCCGCGCCGCACCGAGGAGCCGAAGAAGCGGAAGTGCACCGATTCGCCCACCACCAGCCCGAGCTGCTGCGGCGGCAGCGTGGCTTCCGTGCCTTCCTCCATGCCGAACGGCGCGACGCACAGCGCCTGCACCGGCGGCTCCAGCCCCGGCACGGCCGGCATGCTGGACTCGATGCCGACGTAGTAGGCCTGGGCCGTGCCGCCACGGATGCGGATGCCCTGGCCCTGGCGCACCTGGCCGTAGTAGGCGGCGCCGCGCGCGACGGCGTGGTCCATGTCGGCGCCCTGCAGCAGCCGCGCGGCGGGTGCGCCGTCGGCGGCGAGCCAGGCGTTCAGCGTGGACAGCACGCGGTCGGCCAGCAGCGCGGACTTGAACACGCCGCCGTTGAACAGCACGGCCGTGGGGTGCAGGAAGCGCGCGCCCTCCCGCGGCGCGAAGCCCGGCAGCTGCGCCGTGGCGCCGGCCTGCCGGCCCAGCAGCGCGGCCAGGTGGCGGGTGACCGCGGCGTCCTGCGCATAGGGCAGGCCGATCTGCGTGAGGCCGCCGCGCGCGCGCTGCATCGGCCGCGCGTCGCTGTCCACGGCCGGGAAGAAGCCTTCCAGCAGGATCGTGGCCAGCAGCTCGCGCGGCAGCTCGGTGCGGATCGCGCCGCCGATCAGCCTGGAGCCGCGGCTGGGCACGACCAGCGGCGCGCTCGGCAGGTCCGGGTCGCTCAGCAGCTGCTCCTTGGCCAGGCGGCAGGCGTAGGTCAGCGCGCGCATCTGCCAGGGGTCCAGGGTCTTGCCCTCGGCCGCCAGCTGGCGGGCCACGCCGTGGGCCAGCGCCAGGTCCATGTTGTCGCCGCCGAGCAGGATGTGGTCGCCCACGGCCACGCGCGTCAGCTGCAGGTTGCCGGCGTCCTCGGTCACGGCGATCAGCGAGAAGTCGCTGGTGCCGCCGCCCACGTCGACGACCAGGATCACGTCGCCGACCTGCACCTGCTTGCGCCAGGCGCCGCCGCTGGCGGCGATCCAGCTGTACAGCGCGGCCTGCGGCTCCTCCAGCAGCGTGATGCCGTGGTAGCCGGCGGCCTGGGCGGCCTCGGCCGTCAGCTCGCGCGCGGCCGGGTCGAAGGAGGCCGGGATCGTGACCGTGACCTGCTGCTGCTCGAACGGCGCGTCCGGATGCCGGTGGTTCCAGGCGTCGCGCAGGTGCTGCAGGTAGCGCGTGCTGGCGGCGAGCGGCGAGATGCGCTCGACCTCGGGCGGCGCGTCGGCCGGCAGGATGCCGGCGCGCCGGTCCACGCCGCCGTGGCCGAGCCAGCTCTTGGCGCTGGACACCAGCCGGATCGGCGTCAGCGCGCCGTGGCTGCGCGCCCATTCGCCGGCGATCAGGCCGGGCGCCGGGTTCCAGGGCAGGGCCAGGTCGCCGGGGGCGAACTCGCTGGGGTGGGGGAGGTACAGGAAGGAGGGCAGCAGCGCGTAGTCCTGCACCGTGCCGGGGCCGCTCTGCTGGGCGATCGGCAGGATCTGCGGCGGCGCGTCGGCCCCTTCGGGAGCCTGCAGGTCGACCCAGGACAGCGCGCTGTGCGTGGTGCCCAGGTCGATGCCGATGGCGTAGCGTGCGGGCGTGCTCACAGCTCCACCTCCGCCGGCGCGATCACGCGCGTGTCGTGGCCCTCGGTCAGCGCCGGCAGGCGCACGGCCGCGGCGCGCCAGCCCTTGTGCTGCAGCGTGCCGCTGAACGGCGGCTGGCCGACCACGTGGCCGGTCACGCGCACGCTGGCGGCGTCGAAGCCCGGCTGCAGCGTCAGGCGGCTGCCTTCGGCCTCGCTGCGGATGGGCTGCAGGTCGAAGGTGTCCTGGAGCACCTTGCGCGCGCCGCCGTGCAGCATGCGCGCGGCGCCGCCGACGTCGGCGTCCGAGTAGGCGGCGATGTCCTCCTGCAGGAAGTCGACGAAGCGGGCCTCGCGCTGCAGCAGGCCGAGCAGCTGCAGCGCGGCGTCGACGTCGGCGGTCTCGCGCACGGGCGAGGGGGCGGGGACCGGCGGGGGCGGGGCCGGCACCGGTGCAGGCGGCGCGGCCGGCGCATCGGCGCCGCTGCGCAGCGCCTGCACGCGCGCGGCCAGCCGGCCGTCGCCCAGCAGCGCGAAGAAGGTGCCGATGGCCAGGGCCAGGCGGGAGAAGAAGGGAAGGGGTTGCGGTTCGGTCATGGGTAGGGGCACGGCAAGGCAAGCGGCCTGGGGAACGCCAGGCCGCCGGGTATTGTCCCGGAAGCGCGGGCTGGGGGCTTTTGACGCAGATGCAGCGCGAGACTGCGGCCGATTCGCAACGCCTGCCGGACGGCTGCCCCACCTCGACCCATTTTGCGTGCACACTTGGGCGACCGTGTTGGTCGACCGTATCGGGCGACCGTTTTCAGGAGATGCCTATGTTCGATTTCCTGCGCCGCAATCCGGCCGAGCATCTGAGGCGCGCCGACGTCCTGCTGCGCGAAGCGCACCTGGCGCGCATCGAGCACCAGGCCGCCGCCGAGCACCATGCCGCGCTGGCCGACATGTACGCCCAGCGGGCGGCGCGGCTGGAGCGCGAGATCCACGCCGCGCGGGCACTGGCCTGGCCGGCGGCCGCGCCGGAGATGCTGCCCGAGCCCGCCGACGAGGGCAAGGTGCACCATCTCGGCAAGCCGGAGCGGCTGGAGAAGCGGTAGGCGGCAGGCGGGCCAGGCCGCATCTGCGGCGCGGCCGCCGGCCCAGGCGCACCCGCGTGTGCAAGCGGGGTGCTCTTCGGCCCAGCCACCCGTGCTCTTGAGGGGTGCGTCCGACCAGACGCTCGGACCCGCTCCGCTCAGAAAACGCCCGCGGCCTTCCAGGCGGACAGGGTGTCCTCGTCGATGCCCAGCCACCGGCCGTAGACGGCGGCGTTGTGCTCTCCCAGCCGGGGCGCCGCGGCGCCGTGGCCGTACTCGGCCTGGTGGAACCGGATCGGCAATCCCATCGTCTTCAGCCCCGGCACGACGCCCAGGTCGGGGTGTTCGACGTCCATGATCTCGCGGCGCCGGCCGAGCAGCGGCTCCTGCACCGCCTGGGCCGGCGTGCGCACCTTCGCGGCGGGAATGCCTGCGGCGAGCAGTTCGCGCTCGACCTCGTCGGCGCTGCGGCCGGCGCACCAGGTACCGACCAGGTCGTTGAGGTCCTGCTGGTGCTGGCAGCGCGCGGGCAGCGTGGCGTAGCGCGGATCGCTGCACATCCCGGGCTGGCCCATGAGGCGAAACAGCGCATGGGCGAAGGGGTCCCTGGCGCCGGCACCGATGGCGATGTCGCCGTCCCGGCAGGCGAACAGCCCGAACGGGGTCGCGCGCAGCAGGTGGTTGCCGGTGCGCGTCGGGGTGCCGACGCGTTCCATGGCCTGCCAGTCCTCCACGGCCAGCAAGGCGGTCAGGCTGCCGAGCATCGAGACGTCGACGTATTCGCCCGCGCCGGTCGCATGGCGCCGGTGCAGCGCCGCCGTGATGCCGGTCACCGCGAACAGCGGCGCGACCATGTCCGCGATCGGCATGCCGACCCGCACCGGCGGGCCGCCGTCGGCGCCGCTGGCCATGGCGATGCCGCTCATCGCCTGGATGACCACGTCGAACGCCTTACGGTCCCCCATGCCGTCGCAGCCGAAGCCGCTGAGCGAGCAGTAGACGATGCGCGGGTTGATGGCGCGCGTCGCCTCGTAGCCGATGCCGATGCGGTCGGCCGTGCCGCTGGCGAAGTTCTCGATCACCACGTCGGCGCGGCTGGCCAGTGCGCGGTAGATCTCGCGCGCCTCGGGCGCCTTCAGGTTCAGCGTGATGCCGTGCTTGCCGCGGCTGCGGTTGAGGATCGGCAGCGACATGGCGTCGGGGTGTTCCTGCCACATGCTCAGCGTGCCGTCGGGATTGACGAAGGGCGCGTAGCTGCGCACCGTGTCGCCGCCGGGCTCCTCGATCTTGAGCACCGTGGCCCCCATGCTGGCCAGCAGGTAGGTGGCCAGCGGCCCTGACAGCTGGGTGGTGAAGTCGAGCACGACCACCCCTTCCAGCGGTCCGCGATTGGCGATGGGAAAGCTGTCCGGCATCGGCGCTCATCCCTTCCTGGCCAGCAGCGCGAGGTGCTTGAGCTGCGCCGCGTAGCCCGGCACGCTGGCCGCGAACTGCCGGTGGTCCTGGACCTGGACGAACATCTGCTGCTGGTCGCAGAACGACTTGAACTCGGGCGTGCCCGCGGCCTGCACGAATGCATCGGACAGCTTCTGCACCACGGAAGCCGGCGTGCCGGCCCGGGCCATCACGCCGATCCAGCCCGTGAGGTCGAAGCCCGGCACGCCCGCCTCGACGACCGTGGGGACGTCGGGAATCACGTCCCAGCGCTGGTCGTTGGTGACCGCCAGCGCCCGCAGCTTGCCG
The DNA here is from genome assembly GCF_047601025.1 of Pseudorhodoferax sp. Taxonomy (NCBI): domain Bacteria; kingdom Pseudomonadati; phylum Pseudomonadota; class Betaproteobacteria; order Burkholderiales; family Comamonadaceae; genus Pseudorhodoferax; species Pseudorhodoferax sp. The sequence goes on along the minus strand of NZ_JASGJZ010000001.1, from coordinate 12,119 downwards.
GCCTTGACCAGCGGCAGGATGCCGCCCGCGCCCTGGCAGGTGAAGTCCACGCGCCCGCCGGCCAGATCCGTGACCGCGGGCGTATTGCCCTTGTAGGGAATGTGCTTGGCCGCCGTCTTCGTCATGTCGTTCAGCATCACCGCGCAGATGTGGGCGGCGCTGCCGTCGCCGCCGGAGGAGTAGGTGATCCGGTCGGGCGCCTGCCGCATCGCGCCCACCAGGTCCGCCAGCGTCCGGTAGGGGGAATCGGCCGCGACGGCGATGCCCAGCGGCGAGCTGCACAGCATCGCCACCGGTTCGAAATCCTTGACCGGGTCGTAGCCCGCCTTGGCGTCGGACAGCCAGCGCGACAGGTACAGCGGGATGCCGGCGACCAGCAGCGTGTAGCCGTCCGGCTCGGCCTGGGCCACCAGCTCCGCGCCCAGCATGCCGCCCGCGCCGGCGCGGTTCTCCACCACGATGGACGCATGCATCCGGCGGCTGACGGCTTCCGCCATGAAGCGGGCCGCCACGTCGATCTGGGTGCCTGCGGAGGCCGGGACGATCAGGCGCACCGGCCGGGAAGGGTAGGGCTGCGCCAGCGCGGCGGGAGGCAGGCCGCCGCCGATGGCGGCCAGCGCCGCGGCATGGATGAAACGTCTTCTGGAATGCATGTCTGTCTCCTGGATGGCAGGTTCGTGCGCCTTGGAAGCGCCGATTACACCGACGCGCGCCGCGCCAGGTAAGCCGCCCGGGCCTATGTTCGCCATAATCAGCGCTTATGACCTCGGATCAGCGGGGCGCGGCACGCCGGGAAGGCCGCGTGGACCTCACCATGGTGGCGGCGCTCAAGGCCATCTTCGACACGGGCACCGTGTCGAAGGCGGCCAAGGTGCTGGGCGTGAGCCAGCCTTCGGTCAGCCAGAGCCTGCGCAGGCTGCGCCGGTATTTCGACGACGAGCTGTTCGTCCGCAGCGGCAATGCGCTGCAGCCCACGCCGCGCGCCATTGCGTTGCAGCCCACCGTGTCGCGGCTGATGCGCGATCTCGACGCCATTTCCCGCCCGCCGGGCGGCTTCGATCCGCGCACGGCCCATCTCGAATTCATCATCTGCATGTCCGAGATGGCCGAATACATCGTGCTGCCGCGTCTGGCGGCGGCCTTCGCCGAGGAGGCGCCGGGCTGCAGCATTCGCGGCGTGCGGGTGCCGCAGTCGCGCCTGCTGGCGGCCCTGGAGCAGGGCGAGGTGGACCTCGCGGCGGGCAACCTCATCGGCGCCGACGCGTCGTTGCGCCAGCAGGGACTGGGCGAGCACCGCCTCGTCGGCCTCGTGTCGGCCACGAGCCGCTGGGCCCGCGTGCCGCTGACCCGCCAGGGCTACATGGAAGCCCGGCATGTGGCCATACACCGCATGACCGACAGCGAGGACCCGGTGGCGGAGCGGCTGCGCGCCAAGGGCATCCACCGCAGCGTGGCGCTGTCGGTCTCCAACGACTTCGTCGCCGCGCGCGCGGTCGCGGAAACCGATCTGGTGTGCACGGCGTCGACATCGGTCGGCCGGCATCTCGCCGCGCTGTTCCCCGTTGAGCAGCGGCCGCTGCCGTTCGACCTGGAGCCCTTGCCGACGCGCATGATCTGGCACGCGCGCTTCCAGCGCGACATGCGCCACGTGTGGCTACGGCAGAAGGTGGAAGCGGCCTATCGCGCGGCCATCGGGTGACTGGCGTACCGGAACACCTCCGGTCTTCGCGCTGCGCCAACGCCCTGCAGAGACGCCGCCTGCGGCCGGGCCAGGCTCCTTCCGCGGCGGCCGCTGGCATGGCCTGTTTCGCGGCCCTTCGAACCGCTTGCCGGCGACCCGGCTGCGTGGGTTGCGGGTGGCGCCATGGAAGAAGACAGGGAAGCCGCCCGGTCCCGCACGACACGGGCACGGGGCGGGCGCCGCCACATCAGAACACGGCGCTCCAGAGGTAGAGCGCGAAGACGAGGACCGATGCCAGGCTCGCGACCAGCGCCGCGCCGGCGAGGCAGTCCTTCGCGAAGCCGATGGAGGCGTTGCGTTCCGGGTGCAGCCGGTCGAGGATGGCCTCGACGGCCGAGTTCACCAGTTCGAGCGCGAGGACCATGGCGGCCATCGCGGCGAACAGCGCGCACCAGACGAGGGGCGGGCGCACGACCGCGCAGAACACGAACAGGCCCAATGCCGCCAGGGACTGGAACCGCAGGCTCTTCTCTGCTTTCCACGCCTGCCGGATCCCCTGGAGCGCGAAGCCCAGGCGCTGCCGGAAGCTCAGGTTCTTGTATTGCACTGCAGCCTTTCGCCGAGGTGACTCATGCCGATTTCCAGGAGCGCGGCCCAGGCGATGCCGATCATGATGCCCGCGAGGACGTCGCTGAAGAAGTGCACGCCCAGGTAGATGCGCGTGAGCCCGATGGTCCCGATCAGCACCAGGAAGAAGGCCCATACGACGGACCGGGACCGGAGCCCTGGCAGCGGCCTGGCGACCAGGATCGCGCAGGTGAAATAGATCGCCGCCGACGCCAGGGAGTGGCCGCTGGGATAGGAGAACCCCTGCACGTCCACGAGCCGCAGCGCGGCGTCGGGGCGTGATCGCTCGAAGTAGAACTTGAGGGCCGCCGTCAGCCCCGCCGCGCCGCCTGCCGCCAGCAGCGCGTGCACCGCCAGGTGCAGCTTGCGCCGGAGAAGGAAGAAGACGCACAGGAACAGCGTCAGGATCGACAGCCCGGTGGCCGAGCCCAGCGCGGTGAGGTCGATGGCGATGCCGTTCAGCAGCCGCGTGCGGTGCTCGACGACGAGCCGCAGCAGCAGCTGGTCGACGGCGCCGATCAGCTCCTTTTCCCCGGCCAGGGCCTCGTGCACCTCGGACGTGAGGATGATGAAGCTGCCGACCAGAAGGCACACGAAGAACCAGGCGAACCATTGGCCGTTCACGAACGGCCGCCGTGCCGGGCCGGCGCCGGGGTGCATCCGGATCACGCCGCCCCCGTTCTCACAGCGTCATCAGGAGGACGCCGCTGGCGATCAGCACGGTGCCGACCCCTGTTTTCCAGGTCAGCGGCTCGCCGAGGAACGCGACCGCGAAGAAGACGACGAGCACGACGCTGAGCTTGTCGATGGGTGCCACGCGCGACGCCGGCCCCAGCTGCAGCGCGCGGTAGTAGCACAGCCAGGACAGGCCCGTCGCCAGGCCGGAGAGCACGAGGAAGAGAATGCTCTTGAGCGGGAGGTTCGCCGGGCGCACCCATTCCTGGCGCATCGAGATCAGGGCGGCGCTGGCCAGCAGGACGACGATGGTCCGGATGAAGGTCGCCAGGTTCGAATTGAGGTCGGACACGCCGACCTTCCCGAAGATGGCGGTCAGGGCGGCGAAGAACGCCGATCCCAAGGCATAGATTCTCCAGTCCATCGAAACCCTTTCCCATGTCCGCGTGCCGTGCCGGGGGCGCCGGATGCGCGCCCGGCGCATCGCGCTGCGCGGCTCAGCGGCGTGGGGCCGTTCCGCCGTCCGCGGCCAGCCCCAGCAGCCGGTGCAGCCGCGTCGAGGTGGTCGTGTATTCCACCACGACCTTGCGCGCCGTCTGCAGCCGCTCGGCCGCATCGTAGGCGGCCAGCGTGGCCTCGTGGAAGGCGCACAGGATCAGCTTCTTCTTGCCGGGGTAGTGGTTGACGTCGCCCACCGCGTAGACGCCGGGCAGGGCGGTGGCGCAGCTGGCCGGGTCGACCACCAGCTGCTTGCGCTCCATGGCCAGGCCCCAGCCGGCCAGCGCGCCCAGGCGCGGCGACAGGCCCTGGCGGACCAGCAGCCGGTCCAGCGCCAGCCGCGTGTCCGGGCCCTCGGCATGGCTCAGCACGAGGTGGGTGAGCCGGTCGCCGTCGGCGCCGAAGCCGGTCGGCTGGCCGATGGCGACCTGCACGCGGCCGGCGTCGCGCAGGGCCTGCAGCGCGGCCAGGTCGCGCGCGTCGGCCTCGAAGGCATCCTTGCGGTGCACCAGCGTGATCGACGAGGGCGGCGCCGCGGCGCGGGCGGCCTGCAGCGCGGCGGCCACGGCGTCCTCGCCGCCGCCGACGATGGCCAGCGCGCGGCCGGCCAGCAGCGCGGCGTCCGGCAGGTGGTGGTGCAGGTTCGCGCCCTCGAAGCGCGCCAGCCCGTCGATGCGCAGGCGGCGCGGCTCGAAGGCGCCGATGCCGGCGGCGATGAACACGCTCCTGGCGAGGAAGGCCTGGCCGCTGCTGGTGACCAGGCGCCAGCGGCCGTCGGGCTCGGCGGCCAGGGCGGTGACTTCCTGGCCCAGGTGCAGCCCGGGCGCGAACGGCTCGGCCTGCTGCTGCAGCGCGGCCACGAGTTCGCGGCCGGTGCAGGCCGGCACGCCGGGAATGTCGTAGATGGGCTTGTCGGCGTACAGCGCGGCGCACTGGCCGCCCACGTGGGGCAGCACGTCGACGATGTGCGCGCGGATCTCCTGCAGCCCGAGCTGGAACGCCTGGAACAGGCCGGCCGGGCCGGCGCCGACGATCAGCGCGTCGGTCTCGATCACGCGCGGCCCGGGATCACTTGACCAGTTCGGCCAGCTTGCCCGGCTTGTTGTTCCACTCGTCGGCGTCGGGCAGCGCGGGCTTGCGCTTGGTGATGCTCTTCCAGCCGTCGGCGCGGGCCAGCTCGGCGTTCAGCTCGATGAAGGCGATCTGGTCCGCCGGCAGGTCTTCCTCGGCGAAGATGGCGTTGGCCGGGCACTCGGGGATGCAGACCGCGCAGTCGATGCACTCGTCCGGGTCGATCACCAGCATGTTCGGGCCTTCCCGGAAGCAGTCCACGGGACAGACATCGACGCAGTCGGTGTACTTGCAGCGGATACAGTTTTCGGAAACGACGTGGGTCATGGTGGTGTTCGATGGTGCGGGCGGGGCCGCTGGGGAAAACCCGCAATTTTAGGGAGTTTCGCCGTGGTGCCCCGCGACGGCCCTGCGGCCGCCATGGGCGCACCGGCCAGCGGATCAGCGCACCAGCACCGCCGCGGCGGTCTTGTGCGAGGCCTGGTCGACCAGCACCAGCGCGCCCAGCGTGCGCGACTGGCGGTACGGCAGCGTGGCGATCGCGTCCTGCAGCACCAGCTCGACCTCGCCGATGGCGTTGGCCGGCAGCTGCGTGGCATCGTGCTCCTCCAGCGTCTGGATGTCGATCTGGTGCACGATGCGGCGCACCTTGGCCTTGACCCAGCGGTGGCCGTGCAGCGCCCAGTAGGCGCGGCCTGGCACCAGCGGCTCGTCGTCCATCCACGCGACCGTGGCCGACAGCTCGCGCGCGGGCTGCAGCGCGCTGCCGTCGTCGTTCTCGGCCAGCAGCCAGTCGCCGCGCGAGACGTCGACCTCGCGGTCCAGCACGATGCCGGCGCTGTGGCTGGCGGGTACCTCGCGCTCGCTGCGCACGTGGTTCAGCACGCGGGCGATCACCGCGGTCTGCCCGCTCGGCAGCACGCGCACGCGCTGGCCGGCGCGGGCCTGGCCCGTGGCCACGCGGCCCCAGAACACGCGGCGGCCCTGGCTGGTGTCGGAGGAGGACGAGAACTTCTCGACCCACTGCACCGGAAAGGCGAACGGCAGCCCGGTCTCGGCCGGCGTGTTCGGCAGGCCTTCGAGCAGGTGCAGCAGCGTCGGGCCGCGGTAGCCGCACCACTGGGCGTCCGGCGCGGGGTCCACCACGTTCCAGCCCTTCAGCGCGGACAGCGGCACGACGGCCTCGACCGCGATGCCGGCCTCTTGTGCGAAGGCGCGCAGCGCGGCCTCGATGCGGGTGTAGGCCAGCTGCGGGTCGGCCACGGCGTCGAGCTTGTTGACCGCGAACACGACGGCCGGCACGCGCAGCAGCTGCACCAGCAGCGCATGGCGGCGCGTCTGCGCCAGCAGCGGGAAGCCCGGCTCCTGCCACTGCAGCTTGGTCGCGTCGACCAGCAGCACGGCGGCGTCGGCGCTGGAGGCGGCCGTGACCATGTTGCGCGTGTACTGCTCGTGGCCCGGCGTGTCGCCGATGATGAACTTGCGCCGGTCGCTGGAGAAATAGCGGTAGGCCACGTCGATCGTGATGCCCTGTTCGCGCTCGGCCGACAGGCCGTCGGTCAGCAGCGCGAGGTCGGTCTCGCGGCCGTCCTGGCCCTGGCGCTGCACGCCGGCCAACTGGTCCGAGAGCACGGCCTTGCTGTCCACCAGCAGCCGGCCGATCAGCGTGCTCTTGCCGTCGTCGACCGAGCCGCAGGTGATGAAGCGCAGGGCCGCGGTGGGCGCGGCGTCGTTGGCGGCGGGGGCCGCGGTCTGTTCAAGCGTGGCGGTCATCAGAAATACCCATCCTTCTTGCGCTTTTCCATCGAGGCGTCGGAGGTCTTGTCGTCCATGCGCGTGGCGCCGCGCTCGCTGACGTCGGACAGCAGCGTCTCCACGACGATCTCGTCCGGCGTGGCGGCCAGGCTCTCGACCGGGCAGGTACAGGTGATGTCGCCCACGGTGCGGAAACGCACCTGGCGGCGCTCAGCGGTCTCGCCTTCCTTCAGCGGGGTGAGCTCGGTCACCGGCACCAGCAGGCCGCGGCGCTCCACCACCAGCCGCTCGTGGCTGTAGTACAGCGAGGGCAGGGCGATGTCCTCGCGGGCGATGTACTGCCACACGTCGCGCTCGGTCCAGTTGGAGATCGGGAACACGCGGAAATGCTCGCCCGGCGCGTGCCGGGTGTTGAACAGCGTCCACAGCTCGGGGCGCTGGGCCTTGGGCTGCCATTGGCCGAAGCTGTCGCGGTGCGAGAAGATGCGCTCCTTGGCGCGGGCCTTCTCCTCGTCGCGGCGGGCGCCGCCGATCAGCGCGTCGAAGCGGAATTCCTCGATCGCCTCCAGCAGCGTGACGGACTGGTGCGCGTTGCGCGACTCGCCCGGATGCGCCAGCCGCACGGTGCCGCGGCGCATCGAGTCCTCCACGCTGCGCACGATCAGCTCGGCGCCCAGCTCCCTGGCGCGCAGGTCGCGGAAGTCGGTCACTTCGTGGAAGTTGTGGCCGGTGTCGATCATCAGCAGCGGATACGGGATGCGGCCGGCGCCGAAGGCCTTCTCGGCGCACTTGAGCAGCACCAGCGAGTCCTTGCCGCCGGAGAACAGCAGCGCCGGGCGCTCGAACGCGGCCGCCACTTCGCGCAGCACGAAGATGGCCTCCTCTTCCAGCGCGTCGAGGTGGGTGGTGCTCAGGTGGTGGTGGTGCTCGGCCGCCTGGCTCAGGGCGGACTGGATCAGATGGGGTTCGGTTCGTGCGTTCATGGGCATGCTCGGTTCAATGGGCCAGGTGCAGCCCGCACTCGCGCTGCTCTTCACCCTTGGTCGGGTCCACGTAGTCGAAGTTGTTGGGCAGGCGGTGCTGTTCGCAGTACTCGTACAGGTCCTTGGACGACCAGTGCAGCAGCGGCGCGACCTTGATCAGGCCGTCGGGGTTGATGCTCACCGGGTCCATCTGGGCGCGCACGGCGCTGTCGGTGGCGCGCAGCGCGGTGAACCAGACCTTGGGCGCGGTCTCGCGCAGGGCGCGGGCGAAGGGCTCCAGCTTCACTTCCTCGGTGAAGGCGGCATGGCGCGGGTCGTCCAGCGCGGGCACCGGGCCGTCCACCGCCTCGCGGTGCGCGCGCGAGCGCAGCGGCAGGTAGATGCGCAGGTTCAGCTTCAGTTGCTTGGTCACCTCGTCGGCGTAGCGGTAGGTGGCCTCGGTGTTGTAGCCGTTGTCCATCCAGACGACGGGCACGTCGGGCTGCACCTGGGTGACCAGGTGCAGGATCACCGCCTCGAACGGGCGGAAGTTGGTGGTGACGATGGCGGGCTGGTGCAGGCCCAGGGCCCACTGCACCAGGCCGGGGGCGTCGCGGCCCAGGTCGGTGTTGACGCGGGCAAGGTCCAGGGCGGGGTTCATGCGGCCTCCCGTGCGAACAGGGGGCGCGGCTCCAGCACGTCGCCCTGGTAGAAGGCGCGGTAGCGCGCGAACTGGCGCTCGGCGGCGGCCAGGTTCTGGCCCTCGGCCAGCACGGCGCTGGTGAAGCCGCTGCGGTGCATCTGCACGAGTTGGTCGATCAGCACGTCGCCCGTGGCGCGGATGTCGCCGGTGAAGCCGTAGCGGCGGCGCAGCAGCACGGCCTGGCTGAAGGCGCGGCCGTCGGTGAACTTGGGGAAGTTCAGCTCGATGCGCTCCACGCCGTGCAGCGCGCCGCCGGCGGCGATCTCGGCCAGCTCGGCGTCGTTGGCGATCTGCAGGACTTTTTCGGTTCCAGCGCTTTCAGGAGCGGCGCCGGCAGCGATGATTTTCATGGTTCTTCGGATCGTGAGAGGCTTTATTCGGCGACGGCTTCTTCGGCCTGCTTGGGGTGGCGCGCGGCGTTGGCGGCGGCCTTGAACGGGTCCTGGCCCACGCGGCGCAGCGTGTCGATGAAGAACTCGCCGCTCTTGCGCTGCTCGCGGTAGACGCCGAGCACGGCCTCGATCACGTCGGGCACTTCGGCGGCCGAGAACGAGGGGCCGACCACCTTGCCGGGGATGGCCGGGCCCGAGAGGTCGGTGCCGTCGGCGCCGCCCAGCGTGATCTGGTACCACTCCTTGCCGTCCTTGTCGACGCCCAGGATGCCGATGTGGCCGCTGTGGTGGTGGCCGCAGGAGTTGATGCAGCCGCTCATGTGCAGGTCGATGGGGCCGAGGTCGAACACCTCGTCCAGGTCCTGGTAGCGCTCGGTGATGGCGGCCGCGATCGGCAGCGAGCGGGCGTTCGCGAGCGAGCAGAAGTCGCCGCCGGGGCAGGCGATCATGTCGGTCAAGAGGCCGATGTTGGGCTGGGCCAGGCCCAGGGCGCGCGCGGCTTCGTACAGCGCGGGCAGGTCGGACTCGAACACCCAGGGCAGCATCAGGTTCTGCTCGTGCGTCAGGCGCGCCTCGCCGGCGCTGAACCGGTCGGCCAGCTGGGCCAGGGCGTCGATGGTGTCCGCGTCGGCATCGCCGGGCGCGAAGCCCACGCGCTTGAACGACAGCGTGACAGCCTTCATGCCGGGCAGGCGGTGGCCGCGCACGTTCTGCTGCAGCCAGCGCTGGTAGAGCTGGCCTTGCGTGTCGACGCTGGAGGGCAGGCCGGCGGGCCGGAGCTCGGGCACCACGAAGTTGGCGGCCACGCGGTCCAGCTCGGCCTGGGTGATGGTGTGCGGGGCGCCGTCCTGCGAGACGATGGCCTGGTACTCGGCCTCGACCGCGTCGATGAACTTCTGGCCCTCGGCCTTCACGAGGATCTTGATGCGCGCCTTCCACTTGTTGTCGCGGCGGCCGTAGCCGTTGTAAACGCGGATCACGGCCTCGATGTAGTTGAGCAACTGGTTCCAGGGCAGGAACTCGCGCACCGCGGTGCCGATGACCGGCGTGCGGCCCATGCCGCCGCCGACCTTGACGGTGAAGCCCACGTCGCCCGCGTCGTTCCGCAGCGCCTGCAGGCCGATGTCGTACCAGCCGGTGGCGGCGCGGTCCTCGGCGGCGCCGTTGAAGGCGATCTTGAACTTGCGCGGCAGGAAGGCGAACTCGGGGTGCAGCGTGCTCCACTGGCGCAGGATCTCCGCGAAGGGGCGCGTGTCGACGATCTCGTCCTCGGCGATGCCCGCGTAGGCCTCGCAGGTGATGTTGCGGATGGTGTTGCCGCTGGTCTGGATGCCGTGCATGTGCACGCTGGCCAGCAGGTCCATCACGTCGGCGGCCTTGGTGATGGGGATCCAGTTGAACTGCACGTTGGTGCGCGTGGTGAAGTGGCCGTAGCCGTACTGGAGCGGCGCCGCGGCCAGCGTCAGGCCCGGCTGGGCGGCCTGCAGCTGGTCCTGCGTGGCCTGGGCGTGGGCCAGCAGCTCGGGCTCGGGCCGGTCGTAGTCGCGGGCGATGTGGGCCAGCATGCGCAGCTGGGTGCTGCTGATCTCGCCATAGGGCACGGCGATGCGGGCCATGGGCGCGTAGCGCTGGATGTACCAGCCGTTCTGCAGGCGCAGGGGCAGGAGCTGCTCGTCGGTCAGCTCGCCGCGCTGCCAGCGCTCGAGCTGGTCTCGGAACTGCTGGGCGCGGAGCTTGACGAATTCGCGGTCGAAGTCGGTGTATTGGTACATCGTGGTCGGCAGGGGCCGGTTGCGCGCGAACCGGCCGGATTCGGTGGAAACCCGAACTGTACCGGCCACCTCCATAGAACCAAACGATTTGTTCGTTCTGCCGCTATGCTTGGTTGGTTATAAGCAAATGGTCGGCGACAGCTTGGCCGGAGCGCCTCCCGGGCCTGCGTGGGCCTTGCGCAGCAGGTATTCGATGCAGGTCCGCACGGCGCGGGTCTGATGGCGGTTGGGCATGTACAGCAGGTACATGTGGGTGCCGAAGATGCTGAGCCGATAGTCCGTCAGCGTGGTCACGATCTCTCCCGTGGCGACCTTGTCCAGCACCACGTAGTCGGGGACGAGCCCGACCCCGAGCCCCGCCAGGATGCCTTTGCGCAGGAACGGGAAATGCTCCGAGACCAGCACCGGTTCGAGCATGACCTCGTGCCGCTCCGACCCCCGGTAGGCCGACAGCCGCAGCTGGCGGCCCACGACGCCGGAGGTGATCACCGGCGCGATGCGCAGTTCGGGCAGCGTGGACGGCAGCCTGTGGACGTCCGCGTAGGCGCGCGCGGCGCAGGCGAGGTAGCGCACCTCTCCCAGGCTGCGGGCCACCAGGGAGGGCGGGGCCTGCTCGATCACGCGGATGGAGATGTCCACGTCGTCCCGCAGGTTGTCCGCGCGGTTCTCGAACAGCACGTCCAGGACGATGCCGGGGTACAGCCGCTTGAAGTCGATCAGCCAGTCGCCCATGACCATCTCGCCATAGCCGCTGGGCACGCTGAGCCCGACGCGGCCCTGCAGCTCCTGTCCCAGGGAGGCGACCGTCTCGCGCACGGCCAGCATCTCGTCCTGGATGTTGCGCGCGTGCTGGTAGATCTTCAGGCCGATCTCGGTCGGCTCGACGCGGCGCGTGGTGCGCCGCAGCAGCTGCACGCCGACCGACTTCTCCAGCCGGGACAGGTGGTAGCTGACGTTGGCCCGGCTCATCCTGAACTTGCGCCCGGCATCGCTGAGGCTGCCGCAATCGACGATTTCCGCGAACAAGGCCAAGGACTGCAGATCCATTTGTCCAATGATATTCAACAGTCTGTCAAATATGCCAGGCATTGTATGAAAACCATGTTTTTCTGAGAATGCCGGCCACATTCGGACTTCAGGAGACGGACCCATGGTCGAAGACGTGAATGCACGTGTTGCCAATACGACCCGCCACGGTGAGGTGCTGTGCATCACCCTTGCCAATCCCCCGGTCAACGCCATTTCCACGGCCGTGCGCCGGGAACTGAAGGAGGCGGTGGAGGCGGCCGACGCCGACGCCGGCGTGCAGGCCATCCTGATCGTCGGCGAAGGCGCCAACTTCCTGGCAGGCGCCGACATCCGCGAGTTCGGCAAGCCGCTGCAGCCGCCCTCGCTGCCCGAGGTCTGCAACCGCATCGAGGACTGCGGCAAGCCGGTGGTCGCGGCCATCCGCGGCGCCGCGCTGGGCGGTGGCCTGGAGATCGCGCTGGCCGCCCACTACCGCGTGGCGCTGCCCGATGCCAAGTTCGGCCTGCCCGAGGTGCAGCTGGGACTGATGCCCGGCGCCGGCGGCACGGTGCGTGCGCCGCGCCTGGTCGGTGCCCAGGCCGCGCTCGACCTGATGCTCAGCGGCCGCCACGTCAAGGCCGGGGAGGCCGTGTCGCTCGGCCTGGTGGACCGCGTCGCCGAGGGCGAGGACGCCCGCGCCGCCGGCCTGGCCTATGCCGAGGAACTGCTGGCCCGGGGCGCCGGGGTGCGCCGCACCCGCGATGCGCAAGGGCTGGCCGACCGCGCCGCCGCGCAGGCGGCGATCGACGCCGCGCGGGCCGAGATCGCCAGAAAGTCGGCCCACCTGTTCTCGCCGATGAAGATCGTCGAGGCCGTGCAGGTGACGCTGGACAAGTCCTTCGAGGAGGCCGTGCAGCTGGAGCGCGAGGCGTTCCGGGCCTGCATCGACAGCCCGCAGCGTGCCGGGCTGATCCA